>NZ_FNPH01000027.1 GCF_900107255.1 Micromonospora pattaloongensis
TGGGCCCCGGGACGCCCGGCCCTCCGGCGTTGAGCGCGTTGAGCACCGCGGTGTATGCGGGTTTCCGGTTGCCGCTGGCGTCGAACAGCAGGGGGTTGTCGTTGCGCCAGGAGTCGCTGTCTCGGATGCCCCAGACGGTGATGCCGCTGCAGCGGGTGACGGCCAGGCAGGCGCGGGTGACGCCTTCGTAGATGCTGGCTTGGTTAGATCCCTGGGCGACATCCAGTTCGGTGATCTGTACGTCGACGCCGAGGTCGGCGAAGCGTTGGAGGTTGGCCTGGTAGTCGCCGGGCAGCGTGGTGCCGAGGTGGGACTGGAAGCCGACGCAGTCGATGGGGACGCCGCGGGTTTTGAAGTCGCGGACCATGGTGTAGATGCCGGTCGACTTCGCGTTGATGCCGTCGGTGTTGTAGTCGTTGTAGCAGAGCTTGGCGCCGGGGTCGGCGGCGCGGGCGGCGCGGAAGGCGGCCTCGATCCAGTCGTTGCCGGTGCGTTGGAGGTTGGAGTCGCGGCGGCCGCCGCTGCCGCCGTCGGCGAAGGCCTCGTTCACCACGTCCCAGGAGTGGATCTTCCCGCGGTAGTAGCTGGCGACCCGGGTGACGTGGTTGATCGCGGCGGTGCGTAGGGCGGAGCCAGAGAGGTTCTGTGCCCACCCGGGCTGCTGCGAGTGCCACAGCAGCGTGTGTCCGCGCACCGACATGCCGCGGGACAGGGCGTGGTTGACGATCCGGTCGCCGTTGCTGAAGGTGAAGACGCCCTGCTGGGGCTCGGTGGAGTCCCACTTCATCTCGTTCTCGGCGACGACCGAGTTGAACTCGCGGTTGAGGATCGTGACGTACTGGCTGTCGGAGAGGCGGTGCGCCGCGACTGCGGCGCCGAAGTAGCGGCCCTTCTCGGCGGCCGACGTCCCGAGGGTGGTACCGGCGGTGGCGGCGCCGGTCGGGGCGACCAGGGTGGCGAGCAATGCGCCGACGGAGAGCAGCGCGAGGAGTGCGCGCCTCGGTCGGGACCGGCGGTGCCGGCGCGGTCGGACCGGTGGTGTCACGGTGGCTCCCTGGAGGTCGTCGGGAACAGTTGTGTGAGCGATAACATAGATGACCATAAGGTTGCCAGAACGTGTCGCCTTCATCAATAGCTCGGAGAATCGCTTCGTCGGCGGTGCGAGGTGTCGCAGTGAGCAGCGGTATCCAGATCGACGAGCATCGCTTGACGGGTGGTGTCGTTAACGCTAACTTCACGAGCGGGTCACGTGGGCCGCCGGGAGCCTGATGATGCACCGCCGCCTGCAGGGGCGGCTTCGACGGTGTGGGGCCGTGGCGCGGCCGGAAACCATGCGAACGGTGGCCGCACCCCTCCTCGCACAACCTCCCGACGTGCTGACGCCACCACCGGACCCCGGCACACCTGCCAGGGCGCCCGGTGCGTCGCGCGCGCGGGTGACCACGATCGAAGGAGTGGAACATGAAAACCACCGGTGAGGCCCGTCCAGCCGCTCCGCAACGACGTCGCTGGCGATCAGGGCTGGCTGGAGCGGCGGCTGCGGTCGTGGCGGCCGGCACGCTCGTCGCGGCGAACGCGGCGCCCGCGGCGGCGGCGACCG
>NZ_FNPH01000023.1:2500-5370 GCF_900107255.1 Micromonospora pattaloongensis
TGTTCCCGAGTAGCGGCGGACTCCTGTAATCTGCCGTGAATCTGCCAGGACCACCTGGTAAGCCTAAATACTTCCTGGTGACCGATAGCGGACTAGTACCGTGAGGGAATGGTGAAAAGTACCCCGGGAGGGGAGTGAAATAGTACCTGAAACCGTTCGCCTACAATCCGTCGGAGCCTTTAGGGGTGACGGCGTGCCTTTTGAAGAATGAGCCTGCGAGTTAGTGGCATGTGGCGAGGTTAACCCGTGTGGGGGAGCCGTAGCGAAAGCGAGTCTGAATAGGGCGTCAGAGTCGCGTGTCCTAGACCCGAAGCGGAGTGATCTAGCCATGGGCAGGCTGAAGCGCGGGTAAGACCGCGTGGAGGGCCGAACCCACCAACGTTGAAAAGTTGGGGGATGACCTGTGGTTAGGGGTGAAAGGCCAATCAAACTCCGTGATAGCTGGTTCTCCCCGAAATGCATTTAGGTGCAGCGTCGTGTGTTTCTTGCCGGAGGTAGAGCACTGGATGGTCTAGGGGGCCTACAAGCTTACCGAAATCAGCCAAACTCCGAATGCCGGTAAGTGAGAGCGCGGCAGTGAGACTGCGGGGGATAAGCTTCGTAGTCGAGAGGGAAACAGCCCAGATCACCAGCTAAGGCCCCTAAGCGTGTGCTAAGTGGAAAAGGATGTGGGATCGCATAGACAACCAGGAGGTTGGCTTAGAAGCAGCCACCCTTTAAAGAGTGCGTAATAGCTCACTGGTCAAGTGGTTCCGCGCCGACAATGTAGCGGGGCTCAAGCACACCGCCGAAGCTGTGGCACTCACATTTCAACTTCGCGACCGCCTCCGGGTGGTTGTGCAGGTGTGTGGGTGGGTAGGGGAGCGTCGTGCCGGGGGTGAAGCAGCGGTGTAAGCCAGTTGTGGACGCGGCACGAGTGAGAATGCAGGCATGAGTAGCGAAAGAAGGGTGAGAAACCCTTCCGCCGGATGACCAAGGGTTCCAGGGCCAGGTTAATCCGCCCTGGGTGAGTCGGGACCTAAGGCGAGGCCGAGAGGCGTAGTCGATGGACAACGGGTTGATATTCCCGTACCCGCGAAGAAGCGCCCATGATGAATCTTGCTGTGCTAACCACCCGAACCTATCTTGGCCTTCGGGTTGAGGTGGGGGAGCGTGGGATCCTGGTGGGTAGTAGTCAAGCGATGGGGTGACGCAGGAAGGTAGCTGATCCCGGCCGGTGGTTGTGCCGGGGTAAGCGTGTAGGCCGTGGTGTAGGCAAATCCGCACCACATATAGGCTGAGACGTGATGCCGAGCCGATTCAGGTGAAGTCAGTGATCCTATGCTGCCGAGAAAAGCCTCTAGCGAGCTTTGAGCGGCCCGTACCCCAAACCGACACAGGTGGTCAGGTAGAGAATACCGAGGCGATCGGGCGAACTGTGGTTAAGGAACTCGGCAAATTGCCCCCGTAACTTAGGGAGAAGGGGGGCCGGACGCGTGAAGGGACTTGCTCCTGGAGCGTGGTATGGCCGCAGAGAGCAGGGGGAAGCGACTGTTTACTAAAAACACAGGTCCATGCGAAGACGTAAGTCGATGTATATGGACTGACGCCTGCCCGGTGCTGGAACGTTAAGGGGACCGGTTAGCCTTTTGGGGCGAAGCTGAGAACTTAAGCGCCAGTAAACGGCGGTGGTAACTATAACCATCCTAAGGTAGCGAAATTCCTTGTCGGGTAAGTTCCGACCTGCACGAATGGCGTAACGACTTCCCCACTGTCTCAACCACAGGCCCGGCGAAATTGCACTACGAGTAAAGATGCTCGTTACGCGCGGCAGGACGGAAAGACCCCGGGACCTTTACTATAGCTTGACATTGGTATCTGAGTTAGCTTGTGTAGGATAGGTGGGAGACTGTGAAGCTCATACGCCAGTATGGGTGGAGTCAACGTTGAAATACCACTCTGGTTGATTCGGGTATCTAACTTCGGACCGTGATCCGGTTCAGGGACAGTGTCTGGTGGGTAGTTTAACTGGGGCGGTTGCCTCCCAAAGAGTAACGGAGGCGCCCAAAGGTTCCCTCAGCCTGGTTGGCAATCAGGTGTTGAGTGCAAGTGCACAAGGGAGCTTGACTGTGAGACTGACAGGTCGAGCAGGGACGAAAGTCGGGACTAGTGATCCGGCACTGGCATGTGGAAGCGGTGTCGCTCAACGGATAAAAGGTACCCCGGGGATAACAGGCTGATCTTCCCCAAGAGTCCATATCGACGGGATGGTTTGGCACCTCGATGTCGGCTCGTCGCATCCTGGGGCTGTAGCAGGTCCCAAGGGTTGGGCTGTTCGCCCATTAAAGCGGTACGCGAGCTGGGTTTAGAACGTCGTGAGACAGTTCGGTCCCTATCCGCCGTGCGCGTAGGATACTTGAGAAGGGCTGTCCCTAGTACGAGAGGACCGGGACGGACGAACCTCTGGTGTGCCAGTTGTCCCGCCAGGGGCACGGCTGGTTAGCTACGTTCGGAAGGGATAACCGCTGAAAGCATCTAAGCGGGAAGCTCGCTTCAAGATGAGGTATCCCACCCACTTGATGGGGTAAGGCCCCCAGCTAGACGACTGGGTTGATAGGCCGGAAATGTAAGCACGGTAACGTGTTGAGTTGACCGGTACTAATAGGCCGAGGACTTGACCTACAAAGATGCTACGCGTCCACTGTGCAACTCCCGACAAACGAACAACAAACCCCCGTTGCGGGGTTGGTGTTGTTTGATATGTCGATAGAGTTACGGCGGTCATGGCGGAGGGGAAACGCCCGGTAACATTCCGAACCCGGAAGCTAAGCCCTCCAGCGCCGATGGTACTGCACCCGGGAGGGTGTGGGAGAGTAGGACACCGCCGGACA
>NZ_FNPH01000009.1 GCF_900107255.1 Micromonospora pattaloongensis
CCGCCATGACGCTCAAGGAACACCTGGACATCCCGCTGGTGGCGACCATCCACGCCACCGAGGCGGGCCGGCACCAGGGCTGGCTGCCGGAGGAGATGAACAAGGCGATCCACTCCGTCGAGTGGTGGCTGAGCCAGGAGTCGGCGCGGGTCATCGTCTGCTCCGGCTACATGAAGGACGAGGTCACCGGGCTGTTCGAGGTGCCCGGCGAGCGCGTCGACGTGGTCGCCAACGGCGTGGAGATCCAGCGCTGGCAGGTGCCGGCGGAGGCCGTCGTCGAGGCGCGCAAGCGCTTCGCCGGCGAGGGCCCGCTGGTGACCTTCGCCGGCCGGCTGGTCTACGAGAAGGGCGTGCAGCACCTGATCGCCGGGCTGCCGAAGCTGCGTCAGGCGCACCCGGGGCTGCGCGTGGTGATCGGCGGCGACGGCCCGTACCGCGCGGAGCTGGAGGCGGAGGTCGATCGGCTCGGGCTGCGCTCGACCGTCACCTTCCCCGGCTTCCTCGGCGGGGTCGAGCTGCCGGCGATGATGGCCGCGTCCGACTGCTTCGCGGTGCCGAGCATCTACGAGCCGTTCGGGATGGTCGCCCTGGAGGGCGCCGCCGCCGGCGCGCCGCTCGCGGTCGCCGAGACCGGCGGCCTCGCCGAGATCGTCGAACCCGGCGTGACCGGCATGACCTTCCAGCCGAAGAACCCGGAGTCGCTGGCGGACGCCGTCGGTGCGCTGCTGGCCGACCGCGACCGGGCGCGCGCGCTCGCGCGCCGGGCCCGCCGGATGGTCCACGACCAGTACGGCTGGTCGGCGATCGCACACCGGACCAGCGCGGTCTACTCCGCGGCCATCGCCCAGGCGCCGGCGTTCAACGCCGCGCAGGCGGCGGCCCGGATGGCGCAGGGGCGCCCCGCGGTGGTGATCCCGGAGGGTAACCTCCTCGCCGGAGCAGGTAGGTGACCCGCACGCTGGAGGCGTCCCCCATCGACACGATCAGCGACTTCGATCTCCATCTGATCTCGCAGGGCCGGCACGAACGGCTCTGGACGGTGTTGGGCGCGCACCCGCGGGCCGGCGGTTGCCGGTTCGCGGTGTGGGCGCCCAACGCCCGCGAGGTCCGGCTCATCGGCGACGCCATCGGCTGGGGACCGTACGACGGCGTGGTGATGGAGCGGCTGGGCAGCGGCGTCTGGTCGGTCTTCGTGCCGGGCGTGACGCCGGGACAGCGGTACAAGTACCGCGTGCACGGCGCCGACGGCGCCTGGACCGACCGCGCGGACCCGCTCGCCGCCGCCACCGAGGTGCCGCCGCGCACCGCCTCGGTGGTGTACGAGTCGGCGTACGAATGGGGGGACGCGGCGTGGCTGGCGGCCCGGCGCGGCGACCACCACGCCCGGCCGATGTCGGTCTACGAGGTGCACCTCGGCTCCTGGCGCCCCGGCCTGAGCTACCGCGAGCTCGCCGAGCAGCTCGTCGAGTACGTCTCGGATCTCGGCTTCACCCACGTGGAGTTCCTGCCGGTGATGGAGCACCCGTTCGGCGGCTCCTGGGGCTACCAGGTCACCGGCTACTACGCGCCCACCTCCCGGTTCGGCTCCCCCGACGACTTCCGCTACCTGGTGGACCGGCTGCACCGGGCCGGGATCGGGGTGCTGCTCGACTGGGTGCCCGCACACTTCCCCCGCGACAACTGGGCGCTGGCCCGCTTCGACGGCACCGCCCTGTACGAGCACCCCGACCCGCGCCGCGGGGAACACCCGGACTGGGGCAGCCTGGTGTTCAACTACGGGCGGTGGGAGGTGCGCAACTTCCTGATCGCCAACGCGCTCTACTGGCTGGAGGAGTTCCACGTCGACGGGCTGCGGGTCGACGCCGTCGCCTCGATGCTCTACCTGGACTACTCGCGCGGGCCGGGCCAGTGGGAGCCGAACCACGAGGGCGGCAACGCGCACCTGGAGGCCATCGACCTGCTGAAGGAGCTCAACACCGTCGTCTACCGGGAACACCCCGGCGCGGTGATGATCGCCGAGGAGTCGACGGCGTGGCCGGGCGTGTCGCGCCCGGCCGACTGGGGCGGGCTCGGGTTCGGCCTGAAGTGGAACATGGGCTGGATGCACGACACCCTCGGCTACGTGTCGCGGGACCCGGTGCACCGCAGCTTCCACCACGACGAGTTGACCCTGCCGGCGATGTACGCCTTCGACGAGCAGTTCCTGCTGCCGATCAGCCACGACGAGGTGGTGCACGGCAAGGGCTCGTTGATCCGCAAGCTCCCCGGCGACCGCTGGCAGCGGCTGGCCGGGCTGCGCGGGCTGCTCGGCTACATGTGGGCGTTCCCCGGCAAACAGCTGCTCTTCATGGGCTGCGAGCTCGCCGACGAGCAGGAGTGGAGCGAGCAGCGCGGGCTCGACTGGAACCTGCTCGCCGACCCGTCCGTCACCGGGGTGCAGGACCTGACCCGGGACCTGAACCGGATCTACCGGGACTCCCCGGCGCTCTGGTCCCAGGACACGGTGTCTGACGGGTTCCGCTGGCTGCGGCACGACGACCGGGACAACAACGTGATCGCGTTCCAGCGCCGCGGGGCGGACGGCAGCACGCTGGCGTGCGTGGTGAACTTCTCCGGCGTGCCGCGCCTCGACTACCGGCTCGGGCTGCCGGAGGCCGGGCGCTGGGCGGAGGTGCTGAACACCGACGCCGAGCTCTACGGCGGCTCGGGGGTGGGCAACCTCGGCAGCGTCACCGCCGACGGTCCGGCCCGGCACGGCCAGCCGGCCTCGGCGACCCTGCAGCTCGGCCCGTACGCCACCGTCTGGCTCCGCCCCGACCCCGAGGCGTAGGCGCCGTCCGGCGCACTCCCCTCACACAACGGCAACGGCCGCGACGCGGAAAGCGTCGCGGCCGTTGCCGTATTCAGCCTGGCGTCAGCGCTGGTCCATCGGGACGTACGCCCGCTCGGTGGGGCCGACGTAGAGCTGCCGGGGACGGCCGATCTTGGTGGTCGGGTCCGTGATCATCTCGCGCCACTGCGCGATCCAGCCGGGCAGC
Source organism: Micromonospora pattaloongensis (assembly GCF_900107255.1). Lineage (GTDB taxonomy): Bacteria > Actinomycetota > Actinomycetes > Mycobacteriales > Micromonosporaceae > Micromonospora_I > Micromonospora_I pattaloongensis. The sequence goes on from NZ_FNPH01000009.1 coordinate 3,039, forward strand.
CGGCCGAGCGCGAACAGCACGGTGAACATCTTCGTCGGGAAGCCCATCGCCTTGTAGATCAGACCCGTGTAGAAGTCGACGTTCGGGTAGAGCTTGCGGGAGACGAAGTAGTCGTCCGCGAGTGCGATCTCCTCCAGCTGCATCGCGATGTCCAGCAGCGGGTCCGGCTTCGCCATCCGGTTCAGCACGTCCTGGGCGGCCTGCTTCACGATCGCCGCGCGCGGGTCGTAGTTCTTGTAGACCCGGTGGCCGAAGCCCATCAGCTTGACGCCCGGCTCCTTGTCCTTCACCCGACGGACGAAGGACTTCACGTCGCCGCCCTCGGCCTGGATCGCCTGCAGCATCTCCAGCACCGCCTGGTTCGCGCCGCCGTGCAGCGGGCCGAAGAGCGCGTTGACGCCGGCGGAGACCGACGCGAACAGGTTGGCGTTGCTGGACCCGACCAGGCGTACGGTCGAGGTCGAGCAGTTCTGCTCATGGTCGGCGTGCAGCACGAACAGCATGTCGAGCACCTGGGCGACGACCGGGTCGACCTCGTACTCGGTGGCCGGCACGCCGAAGGTCATCCGCAGGAAGTTCTCGACGTAGCCGAGCGCGTTGTTCGGGTAGAGCAGCGGCTGGCCGATCGACTTCTTGTACGCGTACGAGGCGATCGTCGGGACCTTGGCCATCAGCCGGACCGTCGACATCTCGACGTGCTCGGGGTCGAACGGGTCGAGGCTGTCCTGGTAGAAGGTCGACAGCGCGCTCACCGCCGAGGAGAGCACCGCCATCGGGTGGGCGTCGCGCGGGAACCCGTCGAAGAACTGCTTCATCTCCTCGTGCAGGAGCGTGTGCAGCCGGATCCGCCCGCTGAACTCGGCCAGCTGCTCGGCGGTGGGCAGCTCGCCGTAGATCAGCAGGTACGAGGTCTCGAGGAAGGACGCCTTCCCGGCCAGCTGGTCGATCGGGTAGCCGCGGTAGCGGAGAATCCCGGCGTCGCCGTCGATGTAGGTGATCGCCGAGGCGCACGCCGCGGTGTTCACGAAGCCGGGGTCGTAAGTGACGTGCCCCGTCTCCTTCAGCAGCTTACCGACGTCGATCCCGGACGGGCCCTCGACGGCAGGCTGCACCGGCATAGACAGCTGTCCACCAGGGTGGTCGAGCTTGACATCCGTCATGTGGTCCCTCGCTTTACCGGCAGATCTTCGTTGAATGCCTCACGTTTTACCGTAATCGTTCGCCTGGTCGAACCCCCGGCGGCGGCGGAGCTGTGAGTGATGCGTCACCATCGGCCAGCGGCGTTTCCGCCGAGCTGCGCCCCCGCCACCGGGCGCGACCGGGCAATCACGCTGAGGTAGAGGGCGACGGGCGATTTGCCCTAATCACGGCATTCTACGGGCCGGGGTCGCCGCGGTGGGTGCAGGGCGGCCGATTCCGTCGCCGACGGGCCGCATCCCCACGCGGCAGCACGGGAAATGTGGATGCATCTGTTGCCGCTGTCGCGACAACGAATGCACCCACACCTCCCGCGGCCGTGCCGGGCGGGCGTCCTGCGGCCGACGCCGGTGGCGGTCAGGCCGTCTGCCCCGCGCGGTTGTCGAACAGCGCCAGGCCGGCGGCGGTGTTCGACGCCGGCACGAAGTAGTGGGAGTGCACCTTGCGCACGCGCTCGTTCATCGCGCCGCGCATGATCAACCACATGATCATCTCGATGCCCTCGGAGCCGGCCTCGCGGATCAGCTCCTCGCGGCTGAGCGCCGCGAGCTTCGCCGGATCCTTCTCGATCGCCTCCATGAACATCGCGTCGAACTCGGCGTTGATCATGCCCGCACGCGCCCCCGCCAGCTGGTGCGACATCCCACCGGTGCCGAGGATGCCCACCGTCACGTCCTTGTCGTACGACGCGATCGCCCGGCCGAGCGCCTGGCCCAGCGCGTAGCACCGCGCCGCCGTCGGCTGCGGGTACTGAATGACGTTGACCAGCAGCGGCACCACCGGGCACGGCCACGCGTCACCCGGGTCCGGCGTCCAGACCGACAACGGCACGGTGAACCCGTGGTCGACGGCGAGCTCCTGGAACACGGTCAGGTCGAAGCCCTCGTCGACGAGCTTCTCCAGCAGGTGCAGCGACAGGTCCGGGTCGCCGACCACGTCCGGCACCGGGCGCCGCCCGAAGCCCTCGTCGGCGACGTCGTACCGCTCGGCGGTCCCGATTCCGAAGGTCGGCACGATGTCGAGGTCGATGCCGTTGGCGTGGTCGTTGTAGACCAGGATCGCGACGTCGGGCTTGTGTCCGGCCAGCCACTCGCGGGCCGGTTGGTAGCCGTCGAACAGCGCCTTCCAGTTCGGGTCCTGCGTCCTGCCGCGGTCCATCGCCGCCCCGATGGACGGCACGTGCGAGGTCGCCAGACCCCAGATCACCTCAGCCACCGGACCGCCCTCCCGCCCGCATCGCCGCCACGAACTCCTGCTCGGTCATCCCGGTGAAGACACCCCCGAGGTACTGCATGGACAGACCGTCCATCATCGCCAGCTTGTACACGTAGAAGATGCTGCCGCCGAGGTCGATCATGGCCTGCCAGTCGCGGCCGGTGACCGCCGCGCGCTGCTCCGGGGTGAGCCCGAACTCGTCGCAGTAGGCGCCCTCGTCGGCGAGGAACCGTTCCCGGTTCGCCGCGAACCGCAGGCTCATGAAGAGCTTGTTCATCCGGAACCCGCGCCGGCTGGTCTGCCCGTCGAAGACCGGCGTACCGGGGATGTCAGTCAGCATCGGCAGCGCTCCCCTCCGCCGGCACGGCGTGCTCGTGGTCGTCCAGCCAGTCCCACATCTGGCGCGGGTGCGCGCTCGTCCAGCTCCGTCCACACCAGCACGTCCCGAGCATCTCGCCGTCGTACTGGCGGAACGTGATCCGCAGCTCGCGTCCGGCGGCCGTCGTCGCCATCAGCGCTCCTGCGGGTGCTGGGCCAACGCCTCGACGTGGACATCCAACCACGGCGCCATCGGCAGCGACATCAGCGCATCGTGCAGCTCGGCGGGGTCGGCGGCCTCGTAGAGCCCGACGGTGGCGTTACGCCCCGGCACCCGCCACAGCCGCTTGAGGATGCCCGCGGCCCGCAGCTCCATGGCCCGGGCCCGCTCGGCGGAGCGCAGCTCCTCCCGCCGCTGCGCGGGCGTGTCGGCGGGCAGGCGGTTCTCGGAACGGACGAGAAACTCCACGATCTCTCCTCAGTGGTCTCGGACGAGCGAGAGCAGGACGCCGGCCAGCTCCTTCGGCGCGGTCACCATCGCCTCGTGGCCGGTCTCCAACTCGTGTACGGGCCAGCCGCGTTCGCGCGCCCGCTCGGCGTGCGCCCGGAACACCCGCATCCAGCTCACGCACTCGATGAACACCGCCGGCACGCCGTCGACCGCGCCCGTCAGGCGCAGCGGATCGGTGTACGTCTTCCACGGGTGCGGGGTCAGCCTGGGCGTCAACCAGTCGATGTCGGCCTGTTCGGTCACGCCCAGCACGGAGAGCTTGCGCACCGGCACCAGCCACCCGAAGCCCTGCTCGGCGGCGGATTCGGCCCAGTGGTGTCCGACCGTCTCGGGCTGCAGCTCCCAGGCCGTCTCTCCGTCGCTGCCGACGAACGCGTCCAGGTACACCCGGCGGGCGATCGCCGCCGGCCGCCGGTCCGCCACGCCGGTGACGATCTGCCCGGCGTAGCTGTGCCCGACCAGCACCACATCGGTCAGGCCGAGGGTGTCGATGAGCCGGACGACGTCCTCGATGTGGGTGTCCAGCCCGACCAGCGGCGAGAGCAGGTGGGCCCGTTCGGAGAGCCCGGTCAGCGTCGGCGCGTGCACCTCGTGGCCGGCCTCGCGCAGCAGCGGGGCCACGCGGTCCCAGGCCCAGCCGCCGTGCCAGGCCCCATGGACGAGAACGAACGTGGTCATGCCCGCACCGCCGGAGCCGCCGCCGGGCGCGGACGACCGTTCGCGGGCTGGGCCGCCGCCGCCTCGGCCTTGGCCATCCGCTCCAGCAGCCGGCGACCGCGGATGCCCGCCACGTCGGAGCGGATCGACGACTCGACCATCCCCGGGTCGGTGGCGACCATGACCTCCTGGATCTCCAGGGCGTCGACGTCCTCCTTCATGACGGCCAACTGCTGCCTGAGCTGGAAGTCCGACAGCTCGGCATCATCGATCTTGTAGTCGCGGCCGAGGGCGAAGAAGTCGTGCGTCTCCGTCTCCGTCGCCGGGGTCATGCCGTAGATGACCTTCATGTGGAAGCCCTCGGGCTCCTCGGTGCCGGTCGGGGCGATCCGGATGTTGAGGATGAAGATGCCGGGGGCGTAGAAGTCGCCGTCCTGCCACCGGTCGATGTCGGTCGTGACGCCCATCGAGGACCGGTAGAAGGGCGGCGCCTCGATCCCGATCATGTGCCGGATGAACGAGACCTTGTTGCCCTCGCTGGTCACGTCGATCGGGGTCGAGGCGACCGCGGCGTTGCCGATGCTGCTCGGGTGCAGGAACGTCTCGTGGGTCAGGTCGAGCAGGTTCTCGACCAGCAGCACCTGGCGGGCCTTCAACGGCACGACCCCGTGCACGTGGGTCCAGTTCTCGTCGGTCAGCCAGGAGACGTCCGGAATGTCGTCCGGGTTGGCCTTCTCCGGGTCACCCGGCCAGATCCACACGATGCCGTACCGCTCGACGACCGGGAAGCGGTGCACCGACGCCTTCGGGGCGTCGGGCTGCTCGGCGACGCCGACGCAGGAGCCGGAGCCGTCGATGCGGTAGCCGTGGTAGTTGCACTCGATGACGTCGCCGTCGAGCCGGCCCAGCGACAGCGGGTACCGGCGGTGCGGACAGCGGTCCTCGATGGCGTTCGCGCTGCCGTCCGAGAGCCGGTAGAAGCACACCGGACGCCCGCAGATCCACCGTTGCGTCAGCGTCCGCGTGACCTCGTCGGACCAGGCGCCGATGTACCAGCCGTTCATGACGATGGGGTTGGCTGCCATGACAGTTCTCCTCAGAGGGTGCCGGGCGCGGCGTCGTCCGCCGGCTCGTCGACGTAGGTGACGCCCAGACGGGCGAGGGTCTCGCGCATGCCGTAGAGGTCGAGGCCGAGCACGCCCGCCTGGAACTGCTCGCGCTTGGCCTGCTCCTTCTCCTCGCGGGCCAGGGACGCGGCGGCGACCTGCGGGGCATCAGAGCGGGGAACCACCAGGACGCCGTCGTCGTCGGCGACGATCACGTCGCCCGGGCGCACCGGCGCCCCGGCGAGCACGACCGGCACGTTCACCGAACCGGGGGTCGCCTTGACGGTGCCCTGGGCGGAGACGGCGCGCGACCAGACCGGGAAGCCCATCGCGGTCAGGTCGGCGACGTCACGGACACCGGCGTCGATGATCAAGCCGAGGACGCCGCGGGCGGCCAGCTGGGTGGCGAACAGCTCGCCGAACATGCCGTCGGTCGACGGCGAGGTGGTCGTGACGACGAGGATGTCGCCGGGGCCGCACTGCTCGATGCAGGCGTGGATCATCAGGTTGTCGCCGGGCTGGCTGAGCACGGTGACCGCGCGACCGGCGATCCGGGCGCCCGGGTAGATCGGCCGCAGCACGGGATGCGTCAGGCCACGCCGGCCCATCGCCTCGTGCGCCGTGGCCACCCCGGCCCGGGCGAGCACCGCCACGGCCTCGGGGTCCGGGCGGCGGTTGGTCCGGACAATGACGTGACGGGTCATCGAAGCTCCTCCCCCACGGTCGGGAACGTGCGCTTGTACGCCTCGGCGTGGATGACGCTGCTCGGCGCGCCGTTGCGGCGCGCCTGCACGCCCCGGCGCACGCCCAGCTCGGTGTAGTAGTCCACGAGGTGGCCCTGCCCGCCGGCCATGCACCGCATCGCCCTGGTCTTCAGGTCGAAGACCGGCGTGATGTCCAGCAGCAGTTCCGGGACGAAGCCGCAGACCTCGGGCTGGTGCGGCTCGAACTGCAGCACCTGGGCGGCGCCGAGCGGCTTCGCGCCGGGATCGTGCCCGTGGGCCTGGGCGACCATGCGGGTCAGCAGCGTGGTCTCGTGCGCCAGGTTGTGGTCCCGGTTGTACGGGTCGTTGGCCACGTGGGTGAGGATCACGTCCGGCAGCCGCTCACGCATGATCCCGACGATCCGCTCCTGGGCGGCGTCGTCGACCCGCAGCGGATAGTCGCCGAGGTCGAGGAACTCGATGCTGGCGCCGAGCACCTCGGCCGCGGCCGAGGACTCCTCGCGGCGGGCCTGCTTGACCCCCTCGAGCGTCATGCCCTCCTGCTTCCACAGGCCCTGCGATTCGCCGCGCTCGCCGAAGCTCAGGCACACCACGTGCACGGGAGCGCCGCGCTGCGCGGAGAGCGCGATCGCGCCGCCGGCCCGCCACACGAAGTCGGCGGCGTGGGCGCTGATCACCAGGACGGAGGGGGTAGTGGACATCGTCGTCTCCAGCTGGGGTGCGGGCGGATCTACAGGTCGAGCACGAGGCGCGGGCCGCGGCACCGGGAGACGCAGATCATCATCGTGTCCCCGGCGGCCTTCTCGTCGTCGGTGAGCAGGGAGTCCCGGTGGTCGGGCTCGCCCTCGAGAACCGTGGTCTCGCAGGTGCCGCAGATGCCCTCGGTGCAGGAGGAGAGCACGTCGATCCCGGCGTCCTCCACCGCCCGCAGGATGCTCTGCTCCGGGGTCACGGTGACGGTCAGGCCCGAGCGCTCGCAGACCACCTCGAAGCCGGTTTCCGCGCCGTCGGGGACCACCGGGGCGGCGGTGAACCGCTCGACGCGCAGCGCGCCGGACGGCCAGTCGGCGCAGCGCGCCGCGACGGCGTCGAGCAGGCCGGTGGGCCCGCAGCAGTAGACCAGGGTGTCGGCGGCGGGCGCGCCGAGCGCGGCGTCCAGGTCGAGCAGCCCCGTCTCGTCCTGCGGGCAGATCCGCACCCGCTGCCCGTACTCGGACAACTCGGTGAGGAAGGCCATGGACGCGCGGGTCCGGCCGCCGTAGTGCAGCACCCAGTCGGCGCCGGCGGCCTCGGCCGCGCGGATCATCGGCAGCAGCGGCGTGATCCCGATTCCGCCGGCCAGGAAGACGTACCGGACGGCGGGCTGGAGCGGGAAGTTGTTGCGGGGTCCGCGGATGCGCAGCGTCGTGCCGACCGTCAGCTCGTCCGCGAGCCACCGCGAGCCGCCCCGTCCGTCGATCTCACGCAGCACGCCGAGGCGCCAGCGGGTGCTGTCGGAGGGGTCTCCGCAGAGCGAGTACTGGCGGGTCAACCCGTTCGGCAACTCCACGTCGATGTGCGCACCGGGCGTCCACGAGGGCAGGGCCGCGCCGTCCGGCAGCGAGAGCTGCAGGCCGACGACCCCGTCCGCCTCGTCGCGGTGATCCACCACGACGACGTCGGCCTCGAAGTCGGAGCTGGTGCGCGCGGTGGGGGCGGGTGCGTCGAAGACCGCGGATGTCGTCACGGCGCCGGACCTCCCGAGTCGTTGCCGGAGTGAGCCGGCGGTCCGGTATGACCGCCGTCACCGCCCAACGTAGAGAGTGCGACCGGGGACGGGGATCGGCGCGATGTCAGCGGTTCACGTCCATTGCTGCGGGGATCGACTACGTCATCCGTCGCGGTCGCGCGGGCCCGGGAGGTCAGGCCGGCGGAATGAGTCCTTCCCGGACGGCCAGCAGCGCGGCCTGCGTCCGTGAGGAGAGCTGCAGTTTGGCCAGCATGTTGCTGACGTGGGTGCGTGCCGTCCGCTCGCTGATGAGCAGGACGTCCGCGATCTCCCGGTTGGACTTGCCCTGCGCGAGCAGCACGAGGATCTCCCGCTCGCGCGCGGTCAGCGACGCCAGCCCGACCTGGGGGGCGGTCATCCGCCGGGTGAGCTGACGGGTGACGGCCGAGTCGAGGTGGACCTCGCCGGCCGCCGCGGCACGGATCGCGGTGGCCACCTCCGACGGGTCCGCATCCTTGAGCAGGTATCCCGCGGCCCCGGCCTCCAGGGCGGCATGGACCCGCTCGGCCTCGCCGAAGCTGGTGAGGACGACGACCTTGACGTCCGGATGAGCGCGGGTGATCGCCCGGGTCGCCTCCACGCCGCCCATCCGGGGCATCTGCAGGTCCATCAGCACCACGTCCGGCATCGGCTCACCCGTGGTCAGCCACTGCCGCAGCAGGGCCACCGCCTGCTCGCCGTCGGCCGCCTCGCCGACCACCTGCAGGAACGGGAGGGTCTCGGCGTACGCGAGCAGACCGCGGCGAACGATCGCATGGTCGTCGACCACCATCACCCGGATCACCGCGCGCTGCGCCTGGTCGGTGCTCACCTACTCGTCATCTCCCTCACCCGGCCCGCCGCCGGGAGGGTGACCCGGACGCTCCAGCCGCCGTCGGGATGCGGGCCGGCGACCAGCCGGCCGCCCCACCGCTCCGCCCGTTCCCGCATCGACACCAGCCCGAGCGTGGGCCGCGGCCGGCGTCCCGCGGGCGCCGGCCGCGCGCCGGGATCCACCCCGCACCCGTCGTCGGTGACGTCCATCGACAGGGCGCCGTCGACCAGGGCGAAACGGACCCGTACGGCCCGGGCGCGGGCATGCTTGACGACGTTGTGCAGCGCCTCCTGGGCGATCCGGTAGAGGTCCTCCTGCACCTCTATCGCCAGCTCCGGCGCCAACTCCGAGGGGGCCTCGACGTCGACGACCAGCGCGCCGCGCGCCTCGAGGCTCGCCGCGTGGGCCCGTACGGCGTCGACGAGCCCCCGCTCCGCGAGCTCCAACGGGTGCAGTTCGAAGACCAGCCCGCGCAGGTCGGCGAGGGCCGTGCCCGACAGTTCGGCCAGCTCCCGCGCGCGGCCGCGGATCCGCTCGGGATCGGCGTCGCGGCTGTCCACCTGGCTGCGCAGCGCCTCGGCCTGCATACGCATCGAGAACAGCTGCTGCACGACCGAGTCGTGCAGGTCCCGCGCCAGGCGCCGGCGCTCGTCCGACTGGGCCTGGGACCGCGTACGGGCCAGGTGCGCCGCGATGTCGATCGCGATGGCCGCGTGGTCGGCCATCGCCTGGAGGAAGGCGAGTGAGTGCGGGCCGGGGTCCTCGCCGGGAACGTAGTAGGCGTTGATGACGCCGATCGTCCTTCCCCGCACGATCAGGGGCGTGGAGACGAAGCCGTCCCAGTCCGGATAGTCCATGATCGCGTGGAGCGGCGCCCAGGCCGGGTCGGCCAGGATGGCCGGCTTGCGGTTGGGCACGACCACCGGCTCCCGTTCCTGGATCGCGTCCATGAAGCGGACGTGCGCGCCCAGCCGTCGGCACGCGCTGAGCCGCTCGACGAAGTCGGCCGCGTCCCCGAAGCCGGCCATGCCCAGCACCCGCAGCTCGTCGCGCGGATCGTCGATCGCCAGGATCTGGACGGCGGCGATGTTCGCGGTCATGACGATCTCGGTGGCGACGGCGTCCAGGGTCGTCCGCAGCGATCCGGCGTCGGCCACGCTGGCGGCCGCCCGCGTGATCGCCGTCAGCCGCTCCTGCTGGCGCAGGCCATCGGTGACGTCGCTGAACCAGGCCGCGTACCTGCCGTCGCCCAGCGGGGCGAGCCGGTACTCCAGGTCGCGCCGGCGACCGTCCGGGGTGGGCCACACGACACGGCGCCGGTGGTCGCCCGGTGCGGCGGGGTCCGCGTCGTGCACGGCGAAGGGGGCCGGGTGCCCGATGAGCCCGTCGGCGGGCACCCCCAGCACATCGGCGGCCGCGGCGTTGACCAGAGCGAAGCGGCCCTGCCCGTCGAGGACGGCCAGACCGTCGGCCGAGACCGCGACGAGGGCACGCAGCAGCGGCTCCGGGGGGATACCCGGCACCGCCTCCTCAGCCGGCCGATCCATCTCGCTGACGCACCTCTACCTCGACGTAGGGGACGAATCGTACCCACTCGCTCGGCTGCGGGTCCCCCATCGCCTCCGCGCGGTGCGCGGGTCGGGACCCGGCGGCCCCGACCCGCGCACCGGCGGGCCCCTCGTTCAGCTCAGCGGGCCGCCTCCCGGGCAGGGACCCCGGCGACCGGCGGGAGGGCCGATCCGGTCCCGTCCGGGCGGGGCCGGGCGGCGCGCGGCAGCCCGACGGTCGCGAGCAGACTCACCAGCGCCAGCGCGGAGACGTAGAGGGCGATCGGCGTCGCGGACTTGTACGCGCCGAACAGCGCGGTCGCCGCCATCGGCGTCACCGCGCCGCCGATCATGCCGCCGAGCTGGTAGGCGATGGAAATGCCGCTGTACCGGGTGCGCACCTCGAAGATCTCGGTGAACAGACCGCCCTGGGCACCGGCCATGAGCCCCTGCACCACCGCGGCCACCATGAAGGCGATCAGCGCCGCGATCGTGTCGCCGGTGCTGACCAGCGCGAACATGGGCAGCGGCCAGATCACCGCGGTCAGCACGCCGATGCCGAACACCCGCTTCGATCCGAACCGGTCCGCCAACACGGCGGAGGCCATGATCGCGCCACCCCAGGCGACGGTGGAGAACAGGATCAGCGTGAGCAGCGTGGTCCGCGCGAAGCCGACCACCGTGGTGCCGTAGCTCAGCATGTACACGATCACCGTGTAGCCGACCGCGGGCGAGGCGATCGAGGCCAGGCTGGCGAGGATCAGCGCCCGCGGCTGCCGCCGCACGAGGTCGGCGATCGGGACCCGGCTGACCGCCTTCTCCTTCTTCACCTCCTGGAACTCCGGCGCGTCCTGCAGCCGGCTGCGGACCAGGAAGCCCACGACGACCAGGACGATGCTCACGATGAACGGGATGCGCCACCCGTAGCTGAGGAAGTCCGCGTCGGACATCCCGGAGACGGCCAGGAAGGCGAGGTTGGAGAGCAGCACGCCGACCGGCAGGCCGAGCTGCGCGAAGCTGCCGTAGAGGGCGCGGCGCCGCGGCGAGGCGTTCTCGGTGGCGATCAGCACCGCCCCGCCCCATTCGCCGCCGACACCGAACCCCTGGACGAGGCGGAGCAGCACCAGCAGCAGCGGCGCCGCGACGCCGATCGCCGCGTAGGTCGGCAGCAGGCCGATGGCGAACGTCGCGCCGCCGGTCATCAGCAGGGTGATGATCAGCATCGACTTGCGGCCGATCCGGTCACCGAAGTGTCCGATGATCGCGGCGCCCAGGGGGCGGGCGACGAAGCCGACGGCGAAGGTGGCGAAGGCGGCGAGAGTCCCGGCAACGGGCGAGAAGTCCGGGAAGAACAGAGTGCCGAACGCGAGCGCCGCCGCGGTGCCGAAGATGTAGTAGTCGTACCATTCGATGGACGTGCCGAGGAAGCTGGCAGCGAAGATGCTGCGCTTCGACGGCGCGTGGGGGGTTGTGGGTGGGGCCACGTGCGCACTCCTCTGGACGCCGGCTGGGGAACGTTCGTCACGACCTGTGATGCCGGTCTCACGGTTACGTGAATGAAAACTTGTTAACGCGGCAGAAACCCGAGCCCACCGACCCGGCCGCGCCGCGTCGTCTGTGCCGGGGCGGTCTACGTCATCTGTCGTACCGCTCGCGGGAAGGCACGGCTCAGCGCGGGCGCGAGGATCGCCTCGGCCACCTCGGGGACTTCCGCCGCCACCGCCCGGTCACCGGTGGCCTACGTCAGATGACGCAGGCAGACTCGCCGGAACGCCCTGATCGACGCGCGTCCGATTGCTCGGGAGTCGACCCGCCGGGCCGGGCTACTGTGGCCCGACCCACACTCCGCAGCCGGTCGCCCGGTCCCCCGCCGGCACCCGAGAGGAACGAGATCAGATGGTGTCACTGGACCAGCTACCCGAGATCAGGACCGATCTCTTCATCGACGGCGCCGTGCACACCGCCGACGACGCGCTGCGCATCGTCGACCCGGCGGACGGCGTGTCCGTGGTCGGCTACGCGGCAGCCGCGAGCAGCAAGCAGGCGGAGTTGGCCGTCGCCGCCGCGCACCGGGCGTTCCCGGCCTGGGCGGCGCGGACCCCGCAGGAGCGGGCGGCGCTGTTGACCGCGGCGCTCGCGCCGCTGGAGGCCGACCGGCCGGCGACGGCGGAGGTCCTGACGCGCGAGAACGGCAAGATCCGGATGGAGTCGTTCATCGACTCCATCGTCTTCGCGCACCGGTTCAACCTGGCCGCCGGCCTGGCCGACGAGCTGGAGCACGTGACCCACCTGCCCGCCCCGCCGTACCGGACCGAGATCTCCTACCTGCCGCTGGGCGTGGTGACCATCATCGTCCCGTTCAACTGGCCGCTGGCGATCCTCGCCGCGTCGCTCCCCCAGGCGCTGCTGGCCGGCAACACCGTCGTGGTGAAGCCGCCACCCACCGCGCCCCTGGCCACCGTCCGCACGGTGCAGCTCGTGGCGCAGAGCCTGCCGCCGGGCGTGCTCAACGTCGTCACCGGCGCCGACGCGGAGATCGGCGCGGCGCTCATCTCCGACGACCGCGTCAAGAAGGTCTGCTTCACCGGCAGCGTCGGCGGCGGCAAGCGGATCATGGAGATGGCGTCCGGGTCCCTGACCCGGGTGGCGCTGGAGCTCGGCGGCAACGACCCGGCGATCGTGCTGGCCGACGCCGACCTCGGCCCGGAGGCGATGCAGCGGCTGTTCACCGGCACCTTCGACTCCACCGGCCAGATCTGCATGGCCACCAAGCGGCTCTATGTGCACCGCTCGCGGTACGACGAGGTGGTCGAGGGGCTGTCCGCGATCGCCGCCGCCCAGCGCCTGGGCCACGGCCTGGACGAAGGCGTCACGATGGGCCCGCTGCACAGCCGCCGGCAGCTGGAGTACGTCCGGGAGCTCACCGGTGCCGCCCGCGCGGCGGGAACCGAGGTGCGCGAGTTCGGCGAGCCGGCCGAGGGCGCCGATCTCTCCCGCGGCAACTTCCTGCGGCCGTCGCTGGTGCTGGATCCGGCCGACGACGCCCGCGTGGTCGTCGAGGAGCAGTTCGGCCCGACCCTGCCGATCCTGCCGTTCGACAACGACGACGACGCGATCGCCCGGGCCAACGACACGTGGTCGGGCCTGTGCTCGTCGGTCTGGACGCAGGACCTCGACCGGGCCGCCGCGGTGGCCAAGCAGCTGCGCACCGGCTACACGTTCGTCAACGCGCACGGCGCGGCCCACCTGGACGAGCGCGCCCCCTTCGGCGGCTTCAACCACAGCGGCATGGGCCGCGAGATGGGCATCGAGGGGGTCCGCGAGTTCATGGACACCCACGCGGTGGGCTTCCCCGCCTGACCCGTTCCGCCACCCGCACCCGGCGATGGGCCGGGGGTCCTTCCGGACCCCCGGCCCATCGGCGCTCGACGTGCCGAGTCCGAGCGACGCGGGCCGGCGGCGCGGGTCAGGCGCGGCGGCGACGTCGGAGCGCGACCGCGACGGCCACGGCGACCAGCACGAGGGAGGCGGCGGCCGGCAGCGCGAGCCGCCGCACCGGGTCCTGCTCGATTCGGGCGACCGGGTCGAGCGCGGCGGTCTCCGCGGCGGGCGTCGCAGCGGTGGAGACGACCGGGGACGCCGCCGCCGACGCGCTGGGCGACGCGCTCGCGGTCGCGCGCAGAGTGGCGCTCGGACGGGCGGTCGGGGCGGCGCCGCCGGCACCGGTGAGAACCACGTCGGAGCAGGAGTAGTAGGTGTCGGGGGTGTCCGAGTTCTGCCAGATGGTGTAGATGACGTGCCGGCCGGTGCGGGCCGGCAGCGTGCCGGTCATCGTGTACGCCCCGGAGCGCAGCGCCGGGTCCGTGGCGGTCAGGAACGGGCGGACGTCCAAATCGGACCAGCGGAGCGGACGGGCCGGGTCGTAACCGTCGCGGGTGAGGTAGAGCCGGAACGTGCCGCGGTGCGGGATCCTGATGCCGTAGCGGAACGTGAAGGGGCTGCCGGCGCGCAGCCGCGTCGTCGGCCAGTCACCGCGCGCCAGATCGAGCCCGGCGAACCGGTCGAGTCCGCCGCTGCAGAGCTGACCGTCCGGGATCCGCTCGCGGTCGCGTCCCCGCACGTTGGCGATGCGCAGGTTGTCCCAGTCCGCCAGCGCGTGGCCGCCGCCGGCCGCCACCGCGGCCCGGCACACCGGCAGCCCGGCCCGCTGTTCCGACGCGCACGCCGCCGCGCGGCTGACCGGGTCGGTCATCGCACCGTGGGCGCGGGCCGGTGTGGGCGCGGCGGCCAGCAGCAGGACCGGAGCGAGGCCCAGGGCGGCGAGCGTGCGGCGTACGGTCATCGGGGGGCCTCCTTCGCCCGGCGCGGCGACGTCGCCGGTCCACAGTGGGGACCGGGTCCACGCGGACCCGGTGCTATGCCGTATTACGGGCGCGACGGGTCAATCGTTCAGCCCTTTTTCGGGTCCGCGTGGAGGCACGGCGGGCCGACGGTCACGGGCGGTAGGTCAGGACCGCCGAGACGAGGTGGACGATCGACTCGGTCAGGGTGCTGAAGGCGGCGGTGCCCGGCGAACCGTCCTCGCCGGCGTACGGGTCGACGACCTGGAGCATCAGCTCGTTGATCCCGCCGACGAGCGCCACGGCCAGCGCAGGGGCCAGCGGCGGGATCTCCGGGTTCGCCGCGCGCCCCTCGTCGACGATCTGCACGAGCGCGTCGGCGAAGCGCCGCTGCATCTCCTGCCGCAGCCCGTACGCGCGCGGCCCGGCGGCCTGGATCTCGACCAGGAGCGTACGGCTGACCGCCGGCAGCGCGTCCAGCGCGGACAGATACGCCGTCACGACCACCCGCACCCGCTCGCGCCACGGCTGGTCCGGCGTGCCGGCGGCGCGCACAACCTCGATCAGCCGGGCGGCGGCGTCGGCGTAGAACGCCATCAGGCACTCCTCCTTGTCGGCGAAGTGCTCGTAGAAGGTCCGCTTGGAGACGCGGGCGTGCGCGACGATGTCGGCGATGGTGCTCGCCGCGTACCCCTTTTCGGTGACCGCCGCCGCCAGCCCGTGAGCCAGGCTCAGCCGCACCTCGGCGGCGGCCCGTGATGTCGTGGCCACGCTCTCTCCCTGCTCCGCGCCGCGACGGCGCCGGTACGGAATCGTACCGCCGAGAATTCACATCTACCGCTCTGGTTAACGCGGTGGTAACTTCCCGCTTGACGGGTGGTACCGGGCGGTACCACTGCGTCCAGTGAGGAGCGGGCCGCGATGACGACCGACGAACGCCATTCGCACATCGCGATCATCGGCGCGGGTTTCGGCGGCATCGGCGCCGCGATCCGGCTCCGCCGGGAGGGCTACCGCGACTTCGTCGTCTTCGACCGCGGCGGCGACGTCGGCGGCACCTGGCGCGACAACTCGTACCCCGGCTGCGCCTGCGACGTGCCCTCCCACATGTACTCCCTGTCGTTCGCGCCGAACCCGGAATGGAGCCGCAGCTTCTCCGGGCAGGCGGAGATCTGGGCCTACCTGCGCCGGTGCGTCGCCGAGCACGGCGTGCGACCGCACCTACGGCTGGAGCACGAGGTGCACGCCGCGGCCTGGGACGACGCTGCCGGGCGCTGGGTGATAGACACGTCGCAGGGGCGCTACACGGCCGAGTTCCTGGTCGCCGCCGGCGGGCCGCTGAGCGAGCCGTCCATCCCGAACCTGCCCGGGCTGGAGACCTTCGCCGGCGAGGTCTTCCACTCCGCGCGCTGGAACCACGACCACGACCTGACCGGACGCCGGGTCGCGGTGATCGGCACCGGGGCCTCGGCGATCCAGTTCGTGCCCCGGATCGCGCCGGCCGTTGAGCGGCTGCACCTGTTCCAGCGCACCCCGCCCTGGGTGATGCCCCGCGCCGACCGCGCCGTCACCGGCATCGAGAAACGCCTGTTCCGGCACGTGCCGGGGGCGCAGCGGCTGGCCCGCGCCGGGGTCTACTGGGGACGCGAGGCGATGGCCGTCGGTTTCCTGCACCCCGCGGTGATGCGCGTGGCGCAACGGATCGCGCGGACCCACCTCAACCGGGCGATCAAGGACCCGGCGCTGCGCGCGAAGCTCACCCCGAGCTACACCATGGGGTGCAAGCGCGTGCTGCTCTCCAACGACTACTATCCGGCGCTCGCCCGCGACAACGTGGACGTGGTCACCGACGGCATCGCGGAGATCCGGCCGGAGGGCGTCGTCACCCGGGACGGCAGCCTGCACGAGGCCGACACCATCATCTTCGGCACCGGGTTCCACGTCACCGACATGCCGCTCGCACAGCGGCTGCGCGGACGCGACGGGCGCACCCTCGCCGACACCTGGCGGGACACCATGCGCGCCTACCAGGGGACGTCCGTCACCGGCTTCCCCAACCTGTTCTTCCTGCTCGGACCGAACACGGGACTAGGACACACCTCCGTCGTGTTCATGATCGAGTGCCAGATCGGCTACCTGCTCGGAATGCTGCGGCACCTGCGCGCCACCGGCGTCCGGGCGATCGAGCCCACACCCGAGGCGCAGGCCGACTTCGTCGCCCGCGTCGACCGCAAGATGGGCGGCACGGTCTGGTCGCGGGGCGGCTGCCGGAGCTGGTACCTCGACGCCACCGGCCGCAACTCCACCCTGTGGCCCGGTTACACCTGGTCGTACTGGCTGCGCACGCGGCGCTTCGACGCCGCGGCGTACCGGCCGGTCCCGGTCGCGCAGCGCGTCGGGGTCGCCGCGGGCGCGGAGGAGGCGCGATGAAGGGTTCGCTGGCCGGCAGGGTCGTCCTGATCACCGGCGCGGCGCGGGGCATCGGCGAGCACACCGCCCGGCTCGCGGCGGCCCGCGGCGCCCGCGTCGCGCTGCTCGGGCTGGAGGCCGAGCGGCTCGCCGGCCTCGCGGCGGAGCTGGGCGGGCCGCACGTGTGGTTCGAGTGCGACGTCACCGACCAGGCCGCGCTGACGCGCGCGGTGGCGGGCACCGTCGACGCGCTCGGCGGGATCGACGCGGTGGTGGCCAACGCCGGCGTCGCCAACCGCGGCACGATCGCCGTCGGCGACATCGAGGCGCTGACCCGTACGGTCGAGGTCAACCTCATCGGCGTGATGCGCACCGTCGGCGCGACGGTCGACGAGGTCATCGCCCGGCGCGGCTACTTCCTGCTGGTCTCCTCGGCGGCGGCGTTCACCGCGCTGCCCGGCATGGCCGCCTACTGCGCGTCGAAGGCCGGGGTCGAGCACTTCGGCAACGCGATCCGGCTCGAGCTCGCGCACCGCGGCGTGCGGGTCGGGACGGCGCATCCGTCGTGGATCGACACCGACCTGGTCCGCGACGCGAAGGACGACCTGCCCGCGTTCCGCGAGGCGCTGCGCAAGCTGCCGTGGCCGATGGGCTCGACCACGTCCGTGCAGACCTGCGCCGCGGCGTTCGTGGACGCGATCGAGCGGCGTCGCCGCCGGGTGTACGTGCCCCGCGTGGTCGGCGCGGTGCAGGCGATGCGCACCGTGGTGCTCGGCCCGCTCGCCGAACGGATCATCGCCCGCACCGCGCGCACCTCGGTGCCGCAGATGGAGGCGCAGGCGCGCGCCCTGGGTCGCTCATTCGGCGCCCACACCCCCCAGCCGACCGCGGTCGCGCCGCCGACCACGACTCCCGAGGAGCGATGACCATGGAGCTGCCGCTGTCGTACGAACGACGGGGCGCCGGCGAGCCGCTGGTGCTGCTGCACGGCATCGGCCACCACTGGCAGGCCTGGCAGCCGGTGCTGGACCGGCTCGCCGAGACCCACGACGTGATCGCGATCGACCTGCCCGGCTTCGGCCGGTCCCCGCTGCCGGCCGCCGGCCTGCCGCAGGACATGCCGCAGCTGGTCACGGCGATCAGCGAGATCCTCGACCAGCTGGGGCTGGAGCGCCCGCACGTCGCCGGCAACAGCCTCGGCGGCGCGATCGCGCTGGAGCTCGCCGCCGCCGGGCGCGTCGCCTCCGCGACCGCGCTCTCGCCGGCCGGGTTCTGCACCCCGCGGCAGCTGCGCCGGGCGCTGTGGCTGCTCGGGATGCTCCGGTACGCCGCCCACCTGCCGCGGCCGGTGCTGCGGGCCACCTACCGGTCGTCGCTGCTGCGGGCGATGTCGTTCGGACTGCTGCTGTCCCGGCCGCGCCGGATCACCGCCGAGGCGGCGCTCGCCGACACGCTGGCGCTGCGCAACGCGCGCGCGTTCCGCGCGGTGGCCCGCTCCGGCCGCCGGTACGGCTTCCGGGGCGCGCCGCGCGTGCCGGTGACGATCGCCTGGGGCACCCGGGACCGGATCCTGCCGTACGAGGGCGCGGACCTGGCCCGCGAGCTGCTGCCCACCGCGACCCACATCGATCTGGTCGGCTGCGGCCACGTGCCGATGCACGACGACCCCGAGCTGGTCGCCGCGGTGATCCTGTCCACCACGACGGCGGCGTCCCCCGCCCGGGAGGTGTCGGGCTGACCCGCCGACCGGGCGGCCGCGCGCGGCGTTTCACCAGGTCCGGGCCGGGTACGGCGTTGGCGGGTGGGACAACGCGGAGGTTTCGACGATGCCGAGTTCGAGTTCATGGGTGCACCAGGCCGTGGCGACCGCGGAGGGCGGACGCGTGCGCACCGACGACGGGGAGCTATCGACGAGACTCTCCTCGCCGCTGGCGCCCGAGGGCACCGGCCTCACCCCGGAACAGCTGCTGGCGGCGGCGTTCGCGTCGTGCCTGCACCACGCCGCCGTCGAGGCGTCCACCCAGATCACCGACGAGTCGCACACCGTCCAGGTGCGGGCCGAGGCGCGGTTGCAGCGCGACGAGGACGGCTGTTACCGCGCCGATGTCCGGGCCAGTATCGGCTCGTGCGGCCTCTCGCCGCGACAGCTGTCATCGCTGGTCGAGTACGCCGACCGGCTCTGGCCGTTCTGCCGCGACGGGGAGCCGCGGCACACCCTGACAGTGGTGCCGGCCGGCCACGAGGCGCGCTGACGCGCGCGTACGGACTGGCGGGTGTGTCACCGGCGGAAACCGGCGACGACCGCCCGGTGGTCGCTGGCCGGGGTCCGCACGACACCGGCCGAGGCGGCGGTCAGACCCCGGTAGAGCACGTGGTCCGGCCGGGTCACCGGCAGCGCCGACGGCCAGGTGAAGCCGAAGCCCCGCCCGGCCTCCGCCTGCGCGTCGTGAAGCTGGTCGGTCAGCGGCGCCATCATCCGGTCGGTGGTCGCGGTGTTGAAGTCGCCGAGCACGATGATCCGCTGTGCGCCGTCGCGGCGCAGCGCGGCGGAGAGCGCCTCGACGGTGTGGTCGCGGGTCGCGGTCCGGCCGGCCCGCGCCGAGCCGAGGTGCACGACGTAGACGACCACGTCGCCGGTGGGCGCGGCGACCACGGCGCGCAGCGCGCGCGTCCACGGCAGGCCGGTGTCGACGCCGACCGACTCCCGGATCGGCCACCGACTCCAGAGCCCGACCGTGGACTGTTCGGCCTCGTGCGGATAGCGATCGCGCAGCGTCTCCCGCACGGACGGCCGCGCCTCACCGGCGATCTCCTGCAGCGCGATCACATCGGGGTCGCTCGCCACGACGGCGCGCACGGTGGCGGACGGGTCGGCGTTGCCCACCTTCAGGTTCTGGCTCGCCACCCGCAGCTCGACCGGCCCGCCACCGTCGGGCAGCCAGACGGCGCCGAAGAGCGCGGCCCAGGCGACGGCCGGCACCAGCACGGCCAGCAGCGCCCGCCGCGACCGACGGAGCAGCGCGGTGAGCGCGAGGACGGGAACGCCGAGGCCGAGGAAGGGTGCGCCGCTGTCGATCAGGCTGCCGACGCCGCGGACGTTGGGGATGAAGCGGTGCCCGGCGAGCAGCGCGGTGAGCAGGGTCGCGGCGATGACGATCCCGCCGCCGCGGGACCGCGACGGCAGGGCCTGAGCCCCGGTGCTGATGTTCTCCGTCCCCACCGGCGGCATGGTAACGGAGGGCGACGGCAGGCAGACGGCGAGTCAGGCCGACCGGTCGCGACCGCCGCCGACGCCCCGCGGCGCCCGGCCGGGGCCGCCGGCAGTGGGCGGCCGCGCCGTCGTCCGATCACCCGAGCGGCGGCCGCCCCGATCGGCCGGGGCGCCCTCGGCCGTTCCCCCGACCGGTCCCGGGGCGCGCGAGCGCCGCACAGTGCGGCGAGAATTGCGAGGTTTAGACCCATAAAACCGATAAGACGGACATAGTGCGCTCGCCGTGTACCGACCCGTCCCGCCCGGCTTCCCACAACCTGACTGACTACTCAGCCGGTAAGTGTGCGGCATCCCACACAGCCGGCCCGTCACATCGGTGAAAACCGTGTTTAGCCTCGGCGCGTGCGGCAGAAGAAGCGACCTCAGCATGCGGCGGGCACCCCGGGCCGAGTTGCCCGTTCGGTGGACCCCCCCTCGGCCAACCAGCCCCCCGGCCGGCACCGCGCCACGCGCGCGGCCGACTCCGACCCGCTCGGGCTCCGCCGCCGGCGGCTGCTGACGTCCCGGCCGCTGCGGCTCGGGGTCGCCACGGCGTTCGTCGGGGCGCTCGGCTTCGTCGCGTACACGGAGGCCCAGCGGCCGACCGACACCGCACCCGTCTCGCCGGCCGCGATCGCCGAACGGGACGCCGCCGCCGATCAGGCCGCATCGCGCTCCTTCGACCGCGCCGCCGCCACCCCGTCGCCGACGGCCAGCCCCACGCCCGCCGCCACACCGACACCGAAGAAGCCGCCCGCTCCGGCCCGGGTCGCGCCGGTCGCCGGTCTCACCCAGGCCCAGATGGACAACGCCCGCGCCATCGTGCAGGCGGGCGCCAAGGAGAAGGTGCCGCGCTTCGGGCTCATCGTCGCGGTCGCCACGGCGATGCAGGAGAGCAACCTCTACAACCTCGCCAGCGGCGTGGTGCCGGAGTCGCAGAACTACCCGAACCAGGGCATGGGGTACGACCACGACTCGGTCGGGCTCTTCCAGCAGCGGAGCAGCACCGGGTGGGGCGCGGTGCGCGACCTGATGCGCCCGGCGTTCGCCGCGCAGCAGTTCTACCGGGAACTGCTGAAGGTGCCCGGCTGGGAGCAGCTCAGCCTGACGGTCGCGGCGCAGCGCGTGCAGAAGTCGGCGTTCCCGGACGCGTACGCCAAGCACGAACCGAGGGCGACCGCCGTGGTGGACGCGCTCCTCACCTGACACCTCCGGTCACTACCGCCCAGCGGAGATCATCCGACTGCGGATCCGGGGCCACCGCGCCCCCGCCGGACGCGGCGACCCGCCGTCGGCCGGCGCGCTCCCGCCGTTCGACGCCGGCGGCTGCGCGTCGCCGCCGCCGGTCCCGGTCCGCGCCGCCGGGGCCGCCGGCTGCCGCCCCGGGGTCGCGCCCGGCGTCGGCTCCCCCGGCGCGTCCGCCCGGTCGGTGAAGCGGATCTGCCGCAGGATCACGTCGACCTCCTGCTCACGCCGCCGGCGTGCGTGCAGCGCGGCCTCGAAGTCCCGTCGCGCCTGCAGCGCGTCGTTGTACGCCTGCTCGCGCACCTGCGCGGCCTCGCGACGGGCGGCCGCCAACTCGGCGTTCGCCTGCGCCACGATCTCGGTCGCCTCCTCCTGCGCCAGCTCGAGCATGTGGTGCAGCCGCGCCGACGTCCGGTACACCGCCGGGCGGCCGCGCAGCATCCGACGCAGTCGCGTCACCTCTTCGCGCAACAGCGTCAGCTCCGCGGCCGCCGCGACGGCGGCCCGCGTCTCCGTCGTCATCCTGTCGAGCTGTTCGCCGAGATCCTCCAGGCAGTGGTCGACCTGCTCGCGGTCATACCCCAGCTCCACCACCGAGAATTCCATTCCGTGTTCCCCCACCCAGCCAGTCAGTTGCCCCTCGGTCATCCTCTCGGCAGCGCGCGGGATTTCGCGAAGGTATTGCGAAATCCATTCGTTTCCATTCCATCCCCCGAACCCCGTCGAGCTCATCGCGCCCCCGCCGGTGCCGCGCCCCCGGATGTCCCCGCCCGCCGGACGCGGGCGGCGTCGATCAGCATCAGCACGCCGACCACGAGCGCGTACACGCCGATGACCTGCGCGATCGCCAGTGCGCCGAGGGTGGGCAGCACGAGCACCAGCACGCCCGCCGCCACGGTCACCGCGCCGGTCACGGCGATCAGCCAGTGCCCGCGCTGCTGCGCCGCGGCCCAGATGTCACCGACACCGGTGATCACGGCCCAGGCTCCGATCAGCGTCACCAGCACCAGCACGCTGATCTGCGGCCAGATCAGCGTCGCCAGCCCGGCGGCGACGCCCAGGAGCGCGGCGATCACCTGCGGCGCGCGTCGCCGCAGCCGCTGCTGCCGCGTGCCGTCGCCGCGACGCGCCAGGTCGATCAGGACGAACGCGCTGTTGACCAACGCGAACGCCCCGAAGAGCAGGGCGAGCGCGTAGACGGTCAGCCGCGGCCAGAAGACGGCCCACAGACCGAACAGGACGGCGATGGCGCCCCGCAGCGCGAGCATGGCGGAGGAGCGCACCTCGGTCACCTCACCCTCTCGCCGGCCAGCGCCCGCTGCGCCGCCCGCTCGGTGTGCGTCCGCATCGGCGGGACGGTGCGGCGCCAGTGGCGGTAGATCCGCTCGTACCGCATCGCCATCACGTCCGGAGAGAAGTTCGTCCGCACGTGCCGCGCGCACACCTGCGGATCGGTCAGCGCCACCTGTTCGATCGCGCCCGGCAACTCCTCCGGGCGATCGCAGATGAGGCCGGTCTCGCCGTGCACCACCACCTCCGGGATGGCCCCGCGCCGCAGCGCCACCACCGGCGTCCCGGCGGCCATGGCCTCCAGCAGCACCATGCCGAAGGGCTCCTCCCACCGGATCGGCATCAGCAGGCAGCGCGCCTGCGCGAGCAATTGCCAGCACCGCTCACGGCTGGGGCTGATCAGCAGCTCGACGTCCGGCCCGAGCATCGGTCGGATCATCTCGTCGAGGTAGCGCTGCTCGCGCGGCTCGCTGGCCTTGCCGGCCAGCACCAACGGCACCCCGGCGGCGCGGCACGCCGCGATCGCCAGGTCCGGCCCCTTCGCCTCCGAGAACCGCGCGAGCCACAGCGCCGGGCCGCCCGGGGTCGGCGCGGACTTCGGGCGCACCCCCGCGGCCAGTCCGTTGTAGACGGTCGCGGCCCAGGGCAGCCCCGCCCCGACGCGCCGCTGCGCGTACGAGATGGCTACCAACGCCACCGCGCGGTCGATGTGCCGCAGGTACTCGCCGAGCTCACCGGAGGGCGCGTTGTGCACAGTGACCACCGTGGGGACCCGCCGTTGCGCCGCCGCCAGCGGCCCCACCACGGTGTGGTCGTGCACGACGTCGAAGCTGTCGTCCTCGATCAGCCGGTCCACGCGGGCGAGGTGGACCAGTTCCGGCATCGACTCCCCGAGCCGGTCCGCCTGCGGCTGTTGAATGGTGCTGACGAAGTTCGCGGACGTGCCGGTCCTGCTGCCCGCGCCGAAGAGCGTGACCTCGTTGCCGCGGGCGACCAGCGCGTCCACCAGGGCCGCGCAGACCTGCTCCACACCGCCGTAGCTCGGCGGCGGCAGCTCGTAGTACGGCGGGACGATCATCGCGATTCGCAGCGGTCGGGCGTCGTCCTGCCTCGACGGGATGTCATGCACCACGCACCCCCTGGGGCGTCACCCCGACGCAACGGCCGGATACCTGAGCATTACCCGGGGTTGTGCCGGTAAACGCGACGGGTCGGTGGGACGTCGATGCCGTCACCACCGCTGGGCGCGCCCCGGCGAGGCGCCGAGCGCGAGCGCCTCGACGGCGGCCAGGATTCCGTCCACGCCCGGGTTGACCTCCCGCGGCGACACGTGGCTGTAGACGATCGTTCCGTCCCCGTCGATCAGGAACAGCGCCCGCTCACAGAACCCGTCATCCGGGCGGTAGACGCCGTACCGCCGCGCGACGGCGCCGCGGGGACGCGCGTCGGAGAGCAGATCGAACCGGATGCCGCGGCGGGAGGCGAACATCCGGTGCGACCGGACGCTGTCCACGGACACTCCCAACACCGTCGCTCCGAACTGGTGGAACTCGGGCATCAGCGTCTGATAGAGCGCCAACTGCTCGCCACAGACCCGGCTGCGGTCGCCCGGATAGAAGGCCAGCACGACCGGGCGTCCTCGCAGCGACGACAGGGACACCGCGCGGTGCGGCGACGCCGGGAGCGTGAAGTCGGGCGCCGGCGTACGGGGCAGCGGGAGATCCGTGCCGTGCATCATGAGTCGATGCTCCGGGCGCGACGGATGAGCGCGGTTCACCCGGGTCGGATGGTTGGCCACCCCCCTCCCGGCCGGGCCGGGCTCCGCCACCGCCGACGCGCCGCGACCGCGCGCCGGGCTCCTCCCCGCGTCGCGCGGGCACGTTAGTTCGCGGACGATCCGGGAACGCGGGGGCCGACGCGCCGGCCGGATCCTCCGGGGCCAGCCCGTCGGTCCCGCCCCACGCGGCGGCGCGTCCATTCCGCGATGCCTCGACCCCGGCGAGGCGACAGCGCCCGGAAGGGAACGGGTATGCGCACAGCTGGTCAGGAAACCACCACGTGGCAACGGCCGTCACGACCGGCCGCGACGGTCCAGCCCGCCACACTCGCGTCGTCGACGCCGGCGGGCACCGCCGAGCCCGACGGGCTGCCGCTGCTGGCGTCCAAGCTGACCGTGCCGGAGCCGCCCGCGGCCGTGGTGCTGCGGCCGCGACTGACGACGCTGCTCGACGCCGGCACGGGCGGCCCGGTGACGCTGGTCGCCGCCCCGGCGGGCTGGGGGAAGACGGTGCTGCTGTCGTCGTGGCTCGCCGCCGGCTACGCCCGGTTCCCGGCCGTGTGGATGACCGTCGAGCCCAGCGACCGCGGGCCGCGCTTCTGGTCGTACCTGCGCGCCGCGCTGAGCTCCGCGGTGCTGCCCCATCACGCGCAGCCCCCGGCGGCGCCGCCGCCGACCACCGCCGACGAGGCGTTCCTGCCCCGGCTGGCGGCCGCGGTGGCCGCGCTGCCCGAGCCCGTCGTGGTCATCCTGGACGACGTCCACCTCGTCGACGATCCGGGCGTGCTGCACGGACTCGAGTTCCTGCTGCGGCACGGCAACGGACGCCTCCGACTGGTCATCGCCGCTCGCACCGAGCCCGGCCTGCCGTTGCACCGGTGGCGGCTCACCGGCGAGCTGACCGAGTTGCGCGCCGCCGATCTGGCCTTCACCGAGCCGGAAACCGCGGAGCTGATCGTGCGGCACGGGCTGTCCCTACCCGGCCAGCTCGCCCGGGCGCTGCACGCCCGCACCGAGGGCTGGGCCGCGGGTGTCCGGCTGGCCGCCCTGGGGCTGCGGGCCGACCCCGACCCGGCCGGCTTCGTCGCCCGGTTCGGCGGCGACCAGGCCGGCGTCGCCGAGTACCTCACCGCCGAACTGCTCACCCCGCTGTCGCCGGAGGTACGCGACGTCCTGCTGCGCACCGCGGTGCTGCAGCGGCTGTGCGGGGATTCCGCGGACGCGCTGACCGGCCGGACGGACGGCGAGCGGGCGCTTGCCACCGCCGCCGGCGAGGCGACCGGGTTCGTCGTCCCGCTCAGCGGCGAACCCGGCTGGTACCGGTGCCACCCCCTCGTCGGCGACCTGCTGCACGCGCAACTGGTCCGGCAACGCCCCGACGACGTCCCCGAGCTGCACCGGCGGGCGGCGCGCTGGCACGCGGGACACGGGCTCCCGGGCGCCGCGCTGCGGCACGCGCTCGCCGGCGGCGACCGGGCCACCGCGGTCGGCGTGCTCGCGCGGCACTGGCCCGCCGTGCTGCTCTGCGGGCACGACGAGACGTTGCGGGCCCCGCTACCGGCCCCGGCGCCGGACGACACCGGGACGCTGCTCGCGCTCGCGTACGCCGCCGACCGGCTCGACGCCGGGGATCCAGCCGGTGCCGACGAGTACCTGCGGCGGGTGGACACGCACCCCACGGCGACGCCGGAGCTGGTGACCGGACACGTGCTCCGGGCGACCGCCGCCGGCGACCTGACCGAGGCGGTCCGCCGCGCGCACCAGCTGCGCGGACTCGGGCCCACCGACGCCGCCGTCGCCGGCCCCGCCGGTGTCATCGCGTTCGCCGCGCTCGGCGGCGCCCAACTGATCCGCGGCGAGCCGGCCGCCGCGCAGGCGACGCTGCGCACCGGGCTGGGCGAGGCGAACGACATCGGGTACGGGTGCGGCGCGCGGCTGTCCGGCGCGCGCCTCGCGCTGCTGCACGCCCTCGCCGGGCAGCTGCGGGTCGCCGACGCGACCGCCCGCGCCGCGCTGGCCGTACCCGGCTGCCGCGGCCGCCGGTGCCCGTCGCACACCGCCGCCGCGCACCTCGCGCTCGCCGTCGTCGCGCACGAGCGGGACGCCCGGAGCGAGGCGGCACGACACCTGCAGCGCGCCGCCGCGCTCGCCACCGAACCGGCGCTGGCCGCGCCGATCGCGATCGTCCGCGCCTGGCTGCTGCAGGCCGACGGGGAGCCCGGCCAAGCGGTGGAGGCGCTGCTGGCCGGCCGGCGCGAGCTCGACGCCGGCCAGCGCACCCGCCACCTCGACCAGTGGCTCTGCGCGACGGAGGCCGAGCTGCGGGGCGCCCGCGGCGAGACGGCGGCCGCGCGCGAGCTGGTGGCCGCGGCTCTGGCGGGATGCGACGGGCGCGACGACGCGCTGTCGGTGGCGCTGGCCCGGACGCACCTGCGCGCCGGTGACCCGGCCGCGGCCGCGGCGGCGCTGCCGGACTGGTCGACGCCGCCGCACCAGCCGACACCGCTGGCGCTGCGGCTGGAGAGCGGACTGGTCGAGGCGCTGGCGGCGCACGGCCTCGGCGACCAGCGGCGGGCACACCAGATTCTGGAGCGTGTGCTGGAACTGGCCGAGCCGGACGGGCACCGCCGGGTCTTCACGCGCGGCCCGTCGACGTTGCGCACCCTGCTCGCTGAACATCTCGACCGCGGCACCGCGCACCGGCCCACGATCGACGAGGTGATCGCCGCGACCGATCGGCGCCATGGCGAGCGGCGGCACGCCGCGCCGGCGGAGCCGTTGACCGAGCGGGAGCTGACCATCCTGCGTTACCTGCAGAGCACCCTGTCCAACGGCGAGATCGCCGCCGAGCTGTTCCTCTCGGTCAACACCGTGAAGACGCATGTGCGCAACATCTACCAGAAGCTCGGCGCGCCGCGCCGACGCGAGGCGGTGCGGCGGGCGCGGGAGCTCCGGCTGCTCTGACACCCCGCCGATCGGGCGGGGCGTACGACGGCCCGCCCCGCCGCGCCGGCGCGCCCGCATCCGCCCAGACAGGAGGAGAGCACCGATGACCACCGCGACCAGGACCCGCACCGATGAGGAGGTCCAGCGGGACGTCCTCGACGAGCTGCAGTGGGACGCCCGGGTGCAGCCCAACGAGATCGGCGTCGCCGTGCGCGACGGCGTGGTGACCCTGATGGGCTGGGTGGACAACTACGGCAAGAAGTGGGCCGCGGAGCGGACCGCGCACCGGGTGCGCGGCGTCACGGCCGTCGCGAACGACGTCGAGGTCCGGCTGCCGAGCGCTCACCAGCGCACCGACACGGACATCGCCGCCGCGGCGACCGGGACGCTGGAGTGGGACGCGTTCGTGCCGATCGAGCGGCTCGACGTCACGGTGACGCGCGGTTGGCTCACCCTCAAGGGCGAGGTGGAGTGGGAGTTCCAGCGGCGCGCCGCGGAACAGTCGGTGCGTCGGCTGGCCGGCGTACGGGGCGTGACGAATCTGATCGCCGTGCAGCCGCGGATCAACCCCTCCCCCACCGAGCTGCGGCGGCGCCTGACCGACGCGTTGCGCCGCAGCGCCGAGACCGACCCGCGGCGGGTCACCGTCGACACCGACGGCGGCACGGTGCTCCTCGGGGGGACCGTGCGGTCCTGGGTGCACCGGGCAGAGGCGGAGCGCATCAGCTGGTGCGCTCCGGGCGTCACCGCCGTGCAGAACGACATCACCGTGGACCCCGGGGCCTGAGCGCGACCGGCATCCGCCGCCGCGCGCCGCGCCGACGGGCGTCCGCGTGCCGCCCTGAGTGGAGGTGACCCGCATGTGGGGGCGTGCGGAGCTGCCGCGGCTCGTGCTCGTCACGGTGGCCGCCGTGGCATCGGCCCTGCTCGTGGCGCGGCTGTCCGGGATCCTGGTACGCCGGGCGGCCCGCGGCCGTTACGCCCCGTTCCTCAACACCGTGCACAAGGAGTGCCACCGCCCCTGGACCGCGCTGCTGCTGGTCGCCGCGCTCTTCGCCGGGCTGCCGTTCTCCGGGCTGACCGGTCATCCCCGCCGGACGATGGGACACGTGCTGCTGCTGGCGCTGATCTACGCGGCGTCGTGGCTGGCGGTGCGGGTGCTGTTCGTCTTCGAGGAGACCGCCTACCGGCGGCTGCCCGTGGACATGGTGGACAATCGGCGCCGCCGGCGGGCACGCACGCAGATCGGCCTGCTGCGCCGGCTCACCGCTGTCATCATCACGATCGTCGCCCTCGCCGCCACCATGATGACGTTCTCGCAGCTGCGCGCGATCGGCGCGTCGTTGCTCGCCTCCGCCGGTATCGCCGGACTGGTCGCCGGGCTGGCCGCGCAGTCGCTGCTGGCGCACGTCTTCGCCGGGCTGCAGCTCGCCTTCAGCGAGCAGCTCCGCCTCGACGACGTCGTGGTGGTGGAGCAGGAGTGGGGCCGCATCGAGGAGATGCGGCTGACGTACGTGGTGGTGCGGGTCTGGGACGAACGACGCCTGGTCCTGCCGACCACCTACTTCACCACCACCCCGTTCCAGAACTGGACCCGCAACGAGGCGCAGGTCCTGGGGGCGGTCACCCTGCACGTGGACTTCACCGCGGACATGGAGGTGCTGCGCGCGGAGGCGAAGCGCATGGTCGAGACGTCGGCGCTGTGGGACCGGCGGGAATGGGTGATGCAGGTGGTCGACGCGACGCCCTGCACGATGTGCGTACGGGTGCTCGCCTCCGCCGCCGACGGCCCCAGCTCGTGGGACCTGCGCTGCGAGATCCGCGAGGGGCTGATCCGGTTCCTGCACACGCGGCATCCGCAGTGGCTGCCCCGCGAGCGCAGTCAACTGCTGGGCAGCGGCAACGGCACGGTGCGGGGCGTGGTCGCGGGCGGCACGGACGAGCCGCGCGCGTGAACGCGGACATCACCAGGCGTCGGTGGTGGCCGAGCGATCGGCCGCGTCGGTGGTGGCTGAGCCATCGGCCGCGTCCGGACCGGCGTTCCGCCGTCGCCCGAGCGCCGCCCGGAACGCGTCGCGGGTCACCCCGTGCTCCGCGAGCCGCAGCCCGCCGGGCGTCCGTCCGTCCTCCCCGATCAGCGCCGCGAGCAGATGCTCCTCGTCGACGAGGTCATCGCCCAGCTCGTCGGCCTCCCGGCCTGCGGCCGCGACCAAACGGCGCAGCCGCGTGGTGAACAGCCGCTCGTCGGGCTCGGCATCGGCGCCGGGGACCCGCGGTCGCAGGGCGAGCTCCTCCTCGAGCTGCACGCGCAACGGGTCGGGGTCGGCACCGAGCTCGGCGACGAGCCGCGCCCCGCTCCGCCCCGGTTCCTCGACCAGCGCCAACAGCAGATGCTCGCCGTCCACCTCGGTGTTCTCAAGGCGTGCGGCCACGCGCCGGGCCGCATCCAGTGCCTCGCGCGCCTCCGGCGTCAACCGTTCCATGCCGCCTCCCCACCCGCTCGTCGACCACAGTGGATCATCGGTCACCCCTACGCAGGACCACCCGCCACCACCACCGCGGCCGGGCGCAGCCGCCACTCGCCGTCGCCGTACCCCGGACGCACGACGTGCAGGACCGTCCCGGCCGGCGCGTCGCTGTCGGTCTCCGGCAGTACGGCCACCACCTCGTGCGCGGCGGGCTCGAACGGCACCCCGGTCTCGTCGTGCCGGGGATAGCCGAGCTCCGCGAGCACCGCGACCGCCTCGTCACGCGCCGCGGCCAGGCCCTCGGCGAGCGCCCCGGCGTCGCCGCGCGGAAGCTCCAACGCGCGCTCGATCCGATCCAGCACCGGCAGCCAGGCCGCCACCACCCGCGCCCGCTCGGCCACCCGCTCGGCGATGACCTGCCGCTCGTGCCGCGCACACACCCCTTCCAGCTCGGTCAACGCCTCGCGCAGTCGCTCCGCCACCGCGGCGAGCCCACCGTCGGGCGACGGCACCGCCCGCCGTGTCGTCGGCGCGCCGGGCTCGGGCCACACCGGGTCGGGTTGCTGGTGGCTCATCGCTCACCTCGGCCGGAAGTCCGCCTCGATCACGTCGTCCGCGGGCTCGTCGACCGGCTGCGACCGCTCGGAGCCCGCCGACACGGCGCCGCCCGGCTCCCCGGCCGGCGTCTCGCGGGCCAGCAGCGTCCGTTCGAGCTGCTGCAGCTCCGCCGCGAGCGTGCCGATCCGGTCCGCCGGCCCCTGCTCCCGGACGGCCTGCCGGGAGTCCTCGACGAGCAGCTCTGCGCGCGCCCGCTCATGCTCCGGCGCGGCCTCCGCGAGCTCCGCGAGGCGCCGCTCGACCTGCGATGCCAACGACTCCAGTTCGGTGCGGCCGTCACTCATCTGGCTCATCCTCCGGTGCTCGGCGCGGTGCGCGTGGATCGGCACGGCACGCCGCGGCCGCAGGCGCCGCGACGGACCGGCGGGTCGAGGCGGTCTCCGTCGGGCCCATCATCGGCGGTGTCGGGGTGAGCCGGACTCGCCCCCGGCGGGTGACGCTCTGGCGGCGCCGGCAACTGCGACGAGCCGCCGGCGGCCGCCCCACCACCGTGGTAGCTTCAGTCGCGTTGCCAGCCGCGCCGCTCGACACGGCGGTTGGCGGAGGGGGTACCGGACCTCCCCCGATCGCCGCGACGCGCACCGCAGCACGTGCAGGGCATGGTCGTCGACATGGTTCGTCTCCGCGGGGGTGGGACGAATGCGCGAGGACGTGACCCGGGTCGGACGGGGCCGGCCCGACCGCCGCGGGGCGGCCCGGGACGAGCCGACCATCGCCGCGCATCCGGTTCTGCCGCGCCTGCCCGGCCCGCTCGTCGAGCGGCCGCGGCTGAGCAGCCTCCTCGACGCCGGCGGCGCCCGCCCGGTCACGGTGCTCGCCGCGCCCGCCGGCTGGGGCAAGACGACCCTGCTGAACGTCGGCGCCCGCCGGGCCGCCGCCCACCACCCGGTCGCCTGGGTGACGGTCCCGCCCGGCGACGACAGCCACTTCTGGAGCCGGGTCCACGCCGCGCTGCCACCGGACGTGCGCGGCGAGCCGCCGCCCCGCGCGCCGGACGAGCGTTATCTCACCCGACTCGCCGACGCGCTGGCCCGGCAGCCGGCGCCGACGCTGCTGATCCTCGACGAGCTGGACCACGTCCGGAACGCCCGGGTCCTGCAGGGCGTGGCCTTTCTGCTGCGGCACGGCGTCGGACGGCTGCGGCTGCTGATCGCGGCGCGCACGCCGCCGGCGCTGCCGCTGCACCGCTGGCGGCTCACGGGTGAGCTGACCGAGCTGGGCCCGCGGCGACTCGCGTTCAGTCGGGCCGAGACGGCGCGGTACCTCGTCGGCCACGGCCTGCCGCTGGCCCGGCCCGAGCTTGACCGGCTGCAGGCCCGCACCGGGGGCTGGCCGGCTGCCGTACGGCTGGCCACGCTGGCGCTGGCCCACGCAGCAACCGGCGAGGCGGAGCCGTTCGCCGAGCATCTCGTGGCGCGGTTGCCCGACCGCGAGCCGCGCGGCCTGCGCGACGTGCTGCTGGACACGTCGATCGTGGACGATGTGACCTCCGGGCCGCCCGCCGACCCGGAGTTCGCGGTGGCGCACGCCGCCGCCCGGCCCGGTCCCGGGCCGGCCGGGGCCGCGCTGCGGGTGGCCGAACGCGCCGCGCAGCCGTTCGTCGGCCCCCGGCGGGCCCGCTCAGCGGTCATCGCCACCGCGTTGTGCCTCGCCGACGCGCAGCAGGCCGGCGATCGGGACCGGGTGCGGGTGCTCGCGGCGCGACTGCTCACCCTGGCCGCGCCCGGCGAGGGCCGCGGCCGCGACGCGTCGGAGCCGGCGGCGGCGCAGGCGATCGCGCTGACCGCGCTCGGCGAGGAGGCGCTCGCTGCGGGCGAGCTGGCTGCCGCCGAACTGCGGCTCGGGGCCGCCGTTGCCGCGGCGTACCGGTGCGGTCTGCAGGCGGCGCGGGCGGCGGCGCTCGGCCGCCTCGCCTTCCTGCGGGCCCTCCGCGGCGAGCTCACCGCCGCGCGGACCGCGGCGCGCGCGGCGATCGGCGCCGGACGGGACGGGCAGCCGTGCCGGACGCCGGGGGCCGGGTACGCGTATCTCGCGCTCGCGCTCGCGGCGTTCTTCCGGGACCGGCTCGACGACGCCGAGACGCAGCTCTGCCTCGCGGCCGGCGACCACGACCTGGCCCTGCCGGCGTGGGTCGGCGCGCTGCGCGCCCTGGTGCGGAGCGCCACCGGCGATCGGCGGGGGGCGATGGCCGCGCTGCGCGCGACGCGACGGCGGCGGGGCCGGCCGGCGCCGGGCCGTTGCGCGGGGCAGTGGTGCGCCGCGGTGGAGGCGGAGCTGCTGCTCGGCGGCGGCGACCCGGACGCCGCGCGACGCCGGCTCGCGCCCCTGGTCGAGGGGCCCGCCGGCCCGCCGGCGCTGTTCGCCGTGACGCTGGCGCGGGGCGCGCTCCGGGACGGGGATCCGCACGTCGCGACCCGGCTGCTGCCGCCGTGGACCGAGGACCACGGGCTGCCGGTGCCGGTGCGGTTGGCGGCGGCCGTCGTCGAGGCGCGGGCGGCACGGGATCTCGGTGACCAGCGGCGGACGCACGCGGCACTGGCGCGGGTCCGGGAACTGGCCGAGCCGGAGGGCTACCGGCGGGTCTTCGGCGAGGTCGTGCCGGCGGCGCCGGCCCAGCTGGCCGAGCAGCCCGCGGGCATGGCGGTGTCGGCGGGCGGCCCGTCGGCGGAGACGCCGGCCGACCCGGCCGGGGACCCGCTGACCGATCGCGAGCTGACCGTGCTGCGTCATCTGCAGGGCGTGCTGTCGAATGTGGAGATCGCCGCGGAGCTGCGTCTGTCGGTCAACACCGTGAAGACGCACGTCCGCAGCATCTACCGCAAGCTGGACGCGTCGCGGCGACGGGAGGCGGTGCGGCGGGCTCGGGAGCTGCGGCTGCTCTGACCTCGCAACCCCGGCTCGGTCGAACGCGGGTGTGCGGCGCGCAGCAGCGGGTACCCGCGCGCCATGACCGTCAACCCGATCCAGTTGCAGAAGTTCCTCGGCGGCCTGGACTACCCGGTCGGCAAGGAGGATCTGCTGCGGCGGGCGCAGGAACTCGGCGCCGACACCAACGTGCTGCAGACGATCCGGTCGTTGCCCGCGGACCGCTTCAACTCACCGAACGATGTCAGCGAGGCGCTCGGCGAGCTGCGGTGACGTGGCGCGAGCCGCGTCGACGGGATCCGCCGTCACGACGCCATGCCCGCGCCGGCCTCGTCGATCGCCGCGTCCACCCGGCGTGCCAGGTCGATGTCGAGCGCGGTCACCGCACCCTCGGCCTGTTGCGTCCGTACCACCAGGCGCGCCGTGTCCGGACTGAGCCGGCCGATGTGCGGCGCGCGGCCCACGTCGTCGCGGAGCGCGGTCAGCCGACGGAGCACCCGCTCCAGGTTCGCGCTCGGCAGCGTGATCTCCCGCGCCAGCCCGTTGGAGGTCAACGTCCAGTACGGCAGCCGTCCCAACGCGGTGGCCAGCTCCTCGCCGCTGAGCGGCGCGGTGTGACCGGTCGGCCCGACCAGCCCGCCCCCGGCGTTCGGCGGCGCCGTCAGCTCGTGGACGCCGTCGGGCAGGTGCAGCCCCTCGATCACCGTGGGGTCCTGTTCCATCAGCACGCTGAGGACGGCCTGACAGTTGTAGCGCGCCTGCTCCGGCGGGCGGTGCGCGATCCGGCCGACCTCCCGGATGAAGCCGGGCAGGTCCCGCGGCGGGCCGGCGTCGACGACGCCGTGGTCGTTGTGCAGCTCGCGCGGCACGCCCTGCAGGAACCGTTCGCGCTCCATCTCGTCCAGCGCTCGCGCCAGCGCCATCACGGTGGCCTCCGCGGCGCGTCGCGCCTGGTCGAAGTCCAGCCCGGTACGCCGCCCGACCTCGGTCACGAGGTCGCGGTAGCGCACCACCGGCGGGGCCGCCGCCTGCGCGCCCGGCCCGTCGGGCTCGGGCATCGGCCACGGCCGTTCCGGCTCCTGCCGGACGGGCGGCCGCGCCGTGCCGGGGACGGGTTTGCGCGCCCCCGCGGGGGGTGGACCCTCGCGACGGTTCCGCGTCCGGTACTCGTGCTGTTTCGACGCGCCGGTCGTCACCCCGGCCTCGCTCGGGCTCAGCCCCGCTTCGCGGGCGT
Organism: Micromonospora pattaloongensis; assembly: GCF_900107255.1. Classification (GTDB taxonomy): domain Bacteria; phylum Actinomycetota; class Actinomycetes; order Mycobacteriales; family Micromonosporaceae; genus Micromonospora_I; species Micromonospora_I pattaloongensis. The sequence continues at coordinate 37,339 of NZ_FNPH01000009.1, forward strand.
CGCGGGCCAGGGCCCGCCGGGCCTGGTTGGTGCCTTCCTTGTTCTTGCCGGTCATGGTGATTGAGGTTCCCGCCGTCGCGGCGACTAACCCTGGCCGGCGTAGGCGGTGACGGACGGGACCGCGAGCTCCACCTCCGCGGCCTCGTCCACCGGGCGCAGCGGCGTCACCGCCGCGTACCCGTCGGCGAGCAGCGCCAGATCGGTGCCGGGGGTCAGGCGGGCGCCGTTCTCCTCGATGGAGGTCCGCAGGTAGCCCTCGCCCGCCTCGGCGATGGCCATCTCCACCTGTCCGAAGTCGGCCAGCGCCGCCCGGCGGACCCCGCGCACCTCGGCGGCGGCGACGTCGGGCACGTTGAGGTTGAGCACAGTGCGCGCGGGCGCGGCGAGCAGCGCCGGGATGAGGTCGCGGGCGACGCCGGCGGCGGTGGACCAGTGCCGCACGTCGTCGTCGGCGCTGTCCAGCGCGGCGATCGCGGCCAACGCCCCGCCGAGGTGCGCCGCAGCGGGCGAGACGACGTCGAGGGAGACCGCCATCGCCCGGTAGCCGCGACCGGCCGCGGTCAGCGCCGCGCCGACCGTGCCGGAGTGCAGTACGGCGTGGCCGGCGTTGGCGCCCCGGTTGATGCCGGAGAGCACGAGCTCGGGGGGCGGGCCGAACGCGCCGAGGCTGGCCAGCACGACAATGTACGCCGGCGAGGCGTCCACGCCGTACGCCGGGGTGCCGGTCAGGTCCGCCAGCTCCTGGGGGCGCACGCCGACCCTGCCCTCCCGGGTCACCGCGGTCATCGCCGCGCTCATCCCGCTCGCCTCGGTCGCCGGCGCGGCGACCACGACGTCGAGCCCGTGCTCCACGGCCGCCCGGGCGAGGTACCGGATCCCCGGCGCGCCGATCCCGTCGTCGTTCGTGATCAACACCCGTGTAGATCTGTTCATGGGCTCTTTGTTGCCTTGCCGAGCGGATTCAACCTCACCCGTTTGATGACTTCCCGGATCGCCTGCGCCCGTCCCGTTCCCAGGCCGTGCCGCGTCACGTTGAGCGCGCCGGCGGCCGCCCCGGTCCGGATCGCCTCGTCCAGCTCGCCGCCGCGGGCCAGCACCGCGGAGACCCCGGCGGTCATCGAGTCGCCGGCCCCGCGCGGATCGGCCGTCTGCAGCCGCGGCACCTCCACCTCGAAGACGTCGCCTTCGAGCAGGGCCAGGGCGGGGTCGCCGGCGCGACTGATCAGCACAGTCTCCGCCCCCTCATCGTGCAGCCGGTGCAGCGCCGCCACGAATTCGTCGACGCTGTCGCCCGCGGCACGCCCGTCCCGCAGCAGCTCCTCGTGGCTCACCTTGAGGAAGCAGACCCCGCCGTCGAGGACCGCGGAGAGGTGATCGCCGGAGAGGTCGGCAACGACCCGGCCCCCGTTGCTGGTGAGGTCGCAGGCGAGCCGTCGGTAGACCTCGGGGGCGACGACGGAGGGATCGGCCGGCCCGCTGAGGATGCTGACCGCGGCGCGGAAGCCCTCGGCCAGCGCCATGCCGTACAGCTCGTCGAGCTCATGCCGGCTCAGCGGCGTGCCCGGCGACTCCGCGAACGCCTGCCGGCTGCCGTCCCGGCGGTCGTGGATGTACCAGCCGCTCGTCGCCTGCCGCCCGACCATCCGCAGCTCGATCCCCTCGGCGGTGATCAGCTGCTCCAGGACGGTCCCGGTCTCCCCACCGAGGACCGCGCAGAGCGTCACCGGCACGCCGAGACTGTTGATCATCCGCGCCTGCCAGATGCCCTGTCCACCGGGGTGCAGGTGCAGGTCGGGGCTGTCGCTCCCCTGCTCGATCGTCAGCGTGAGCTGCGGAAGGGGGGCGAAAACCATGACGTGTTGGCTCATCCGTCACATCGTGGCAGTTGTCCGACCCCGCCGGAGTGACATCCGGTGACACACGCCGATACCTGGCGTGAATTCCCGGCTTTCCCCCCGCCGTCGCCCGGGTGATCAAGGGGCCGGCAGCGCGGTCTACCGCCCGGCGCGCTGCCGGCCCCTTGATCACCGTTCGGGGCGGGAGATGTGAGGATGGGCCGCATGCGCGCAGTGATCTTCGACGACTTCGGCGCCCGGCCCGAGCTGCGGGACGTCCCGGACCCCGCGCCCACGCCCGGGGGCGCCGTCATCCGGGTCGAGGCGACCGGCCTGTGCCGCAGCGACTGGCACGGCTGGCAGGGGCACGACCCGGACGTCCGGCCGCCGCACGTGCCCGGCCACGAGTTCGCGGGGGTGGTCACGGCCGTCGGCGCCGGCGTCCGCGGGTGGCGCCCCGGCGACCGCGTCACCGCGCCGTTCGTCTGCGCCTGCGGACAGTGCCCGGCCTGCCTCGCCGGCGACCAGCAGGTCTGCGAGCGGCAGACCCAGCCCGGCTTCACGCACTGGGGCTCGTTCGCCGAGTACGTCGGCGTCGAGAACGCGGACGTGAACCTGATCCGGCTCCCGGACGAGCTCGACTTCCCGGCCGCCGCGGCGCTGGGGTGCCGGTTCGCGACGGCGTTCCGGGCGGTGGTCACCCAGGGCCGGGTCGCCGCCGGCGAGTGGGTGGCGGTGCACGGCTGCGGCGGAGTCGGGCTGTCGGCGGTGATGATCGCGGTCGCCTGCGGCGCCCGGGTGGTCGCCGTGGACGTCTCCCCCGGCGCGTTGGAGCTGGCGCGCCGGTGCGGGGCCGCGCTCTGCCTGGACGCGACCGCCCTGACCGGCCCGGGCGCGGTCGCCGCGGCGATCCGGGAGGCGACCGGCGGCGGAGCGCACCTGTCGCTCGACGCGCTGGGCAGCCCCGCCACCTGCGTCGCCTCGGTGGAGAGCCTGCGCCGCCGCGGGCGCCACGTGCAGGTCGGCCTGCTGCCACCCGCGCAGGGTCGCCCGGCGATCCCGATGGAGCGCGTCATCGCGCACGAGCTGGAGCTGCGGGGCAGCCACGGGATGGCCGCGCACGCGTACCCGGAGCTGCTCCGGCTGGTCACCGCCGGGGTGCTGCGCCCCGCCGAGCTGGTGACCCGCACCATCGACCTCGCCGAGGTCCCCGACGCGATGGCCGCGATGGCCGGGCCCGCCGCGGCGGGCGGGATGTGCCTGATCCGCCCGGCCTGACGCCCCCGGCACGCGGCGGCCGTCCGGACGGCTCGGCGCGTCAGCCGCTCAGCACCGGACGGCCGAAGAGCGCGGCGTACCCGGACGGCAGTTGCGTCAGCACGTCGTGGAGCTCACCGCCGGTGATCGCGTCGGCGACGGTGGAGAGCACCGCGCTGGCGTCCCACTGTGCGGTGCGGTCGCTGCCGCCGGTCCGCTCGGCCACCTGCGCCAGGAACTCCCGGGTGCTCAGCGCCTGCGCGGACGGCCCCGCCTGGTCGACGACGATCACCGCGGCCTGTACCGGAAGCTGCGAGGCGAGGTGCTGGGCCTCGCCGGGGTCGAGCCGCCGGGCGAGCACCGCCAGCACGACCTGGGCGATCCGCTCGGCCTCCTGCCGGTCCCGGTACCCGCCGCGGTCCCGCACGTTGTTCAGGAACTGGTCGTACCTCATCGCATCCCCCCATCGCCTGCGCCGGTCCGCGAGCCGCTACCCGGTCATCGCCTGAGGTACCCGCGCAGCCGACGGGGATGCGTAACCACCGACCGGCCGGGCCCCGACCGGCCGGGCCACCGGGGGCGCGGGGCGACGGCGCGGCGGCGTTTCCCGGCCCGCCCCACGGGTACGCCGGCCCGGTGCACCGCGCCGAGCCGCTCTCGTCGCCGCGACAGCGGCGCTACGACGACTGGCTGACGACGACCGCCGCGGACCTGCTCGCGCACGACGGGCGGCTGCGCGGGCTCGCGGTGCGGGTCCGCTTCGACGGCGGCGTGGCGCACCTGACCGGCGAGGTCGACGACGCCGACGATCTGCGTCGGGTACGGGAGGCGATCGGGCGGCTCGCCGGGGTGCACGCCGTCTGGGACCGGATCCGGGTGGCCGGGCGCGAGCCGGTGATCATCGACATCGGCTGCGGGGACACGCTGCAGTACCCGGGCAACATCGGCTTCGATCGGCGCCCCGGCGGGTCGGTCGCGGCCGTCGCCGACCTGGCGCAGGGGCTGCCGGTGGCCGACGCCACCGTGGACCAGATCTTCGCCGTGCACGTGCTCGAGCATCTGACGGACTTCCTGCGGCTCGTCGACGAGTGCCACCGGGCGCTGCGCCCGGCGGGCGTGCTGCACGTGTTGTCGCCGTGGTGGCGGCACGTGAACGCGGTCGCGGATCCGACGCACGTGCGCTTCTTCGACGTGCAGACCGTGAAGGGCATCTGCGCGCGGCCCGGACCGGTGCCCCGCTGGCGGCCGCAGCACGCCTCGTGCGACGGCGCCACGGTCTTCGCGGATCTGGTGGCGCTCGGGCCGGCCGACCCGGAGCCGGACGCCGGGCATCTGGCGCGGTTCTTCGACTGAGCCGCGCGCCGGTGGTCGGTGCGCGGGGACGGCGCGCGGCCGGGCCCGACCCCGCCGTGCCTCTCCAAACCGGACGGTGGTGCGGCAGCCGCCGAAGAAAATCACCGGGATCGGCCTCTACGACGGAAATCATCAGCCGATCGTGCGGATTTGATCAAACCCCCGCGCGCGTCCTTGACGGTGAACAACGTTCACCATACGTTTCGCACGCTCATCGGGCCCGGCGGCGTCCGCCGCCCGCCAGCGCGCCGCGTGCGGGGGCCACGGGGATCCTCGAAGAAAGAGACCGCACCACCATGACCAGTAGCAATCTGGCCACTCAGCCCGGGACGACCGCGCGCGCCGTCGCCGCCGGCGTCGAACGGGCCCGCAAGGCGTACGGCAGCGACAGCGCCGCCGTGGTCGCGCTCGACGACGTCACCGTCGACTTCGCCGCCGGTGCGTTCACCGCCATCATGGGACCGTCCGGGTCCGGCAAATCCACGCTGCTGCACTGCCTCGCCGGCCTGGACACGCTGACCTCCGGTCGGGCGTACATCGGCGACACCGACCTGGCCACGCTCTCGGACAACCAGCTCACCCTGCTGCGGCGCGACCGGCTCGGCTTCGTCTTCCAGGCCTTCAACCTGCTGCCCACGTTGACCGCCGAGGAGAACATCACGCTCCCGGCCGACCTGGCCGGGCGTCGCGTGGACCGCGCGTGGTTCGACCAGATCATCGACACGCTGCGGCTGCACGACCGGCTGACGCACCGCCCGGCGCAGCTCTCCGGCGGCCAGCAGCAGCGGGTGGCGGTGGCCCGGGCGCTGGCCTCGAAGCCCGACGTCGTCTTCGGCGACGAGCCGACCGGCGCGCTCGACTCCCGGACCAGCGCCGAACTGCTCGGGTTCTTCCGGTCCGCGGTCGACGACCTCGGGCAGACCGTGGTGATGGTGACGCACGACCCGATCGCGGCCTCCTACGCCGACCGGGTCATCTTCCTCGCCGACGGCCGGATCGTCGACGAGATGACCGGTCCGACCCGCGACGGCGTGCTGGAGACGATGAAGCGGCTGGGAGACTGACGTGCTCAAGCTCTCCCTGCGCAACCTCCTCGCGCACAAGCTGCGACTGCTGCTCACGGTCGCGGCCGTCACCCTCGGCGTGGCGTTCGTGTCGGGCACGTTCGTGCTCTCCGACACCATGGGCAAGGCGTTCGACCAGCTCTACGCGGGCCTCGCCAAGGGCATCGACGTCAACGTCCGGGCCAAGGCGGCCTACACCGACATCAGCACGCAGGGGCAGACACGGCCGATCGACGAGTCGGTCGTCGAGACCGTACGGCAGGTCCCCGGGGTGGACGCGGCCGAGGGCTCGGTGACCGGCTTCGCGCTGATCCTCGATAAGCAGGGCAAGCCGGTGCAGCCCGGCGGCGCGCCGACGCTGGGCGCCAGCTTGAGCGCGGACCGCAGCGTGACGGGCGCCTTCAGCTTCCGCGCGGGTGGCCCGGCGACCCGCCCCGACCAGGTGGTCATCGACGCTGGCAGCGCGAAGAAGGTCGGTTACCGGGTCGGCGACCGGGTGAAGATCGTCTTCCAGGACAGCACCCGCGAGTTCACGCTGGTCGGCATCTCGGGCTTCGGCGACAGCGACAGCATGGCGGGCGCCACCCTCGCGTCCTTCGAGAAGCGGACCGCCCAGGAGCTGCTCGGGAAGGTCGGCAAGATCGATGAGGTCGGGGTCCGGGCCGAATCCGGGGTCAGCGCCGAGGAGCTGCGCGACCGGATCGCCACGGTCCTGCCGGCCGGCGTCGAGGCGATCACCTCGCAGGACGCGGCGGACCAGAACGCCAAGGCCGTCCGCGACGGTCTCGGCATCTTCACCACGGTGCTGCTGGTCTTCGCCGCGGTCTCGCTGCTGGTGGGCTCGTTCGTCATCTGGAACACCTTCAACGTGCTGGTCGCCCAGCGCCGCCGCGAGGTCGCGCTGCTACGCGCGGTCGGGGCGGTACGCCGCCAGGTCCTCGGCGGCATCGTCATCGAGGCGATCGTGGTGGGGCTGGTCTCCGCCGCGCTCGGCATCGGCGCCGGTGTCGGTCTCGCCGTCGGCATCCGCGGGCTGCTGAAGGCGATCGGCATCGAGGTCCCGACCACCACGGCGGTGGTCGCGCCGCGTACGGTCGTCGCGGCGCTGCTGGTCGGCGTCGTGGTGACCGTCGGCGCGGCGGTCATCCCGTCGTGGAAGGCGACCCGGGTCGCCCCGATCGAGGCGCTGCGGCAGGCCACCCCCGTCACCGGACGCATCGGGCGGGCACGGCAGATCGCCGGCCTGGTTCTGCTGCTCGCCGGCGCCGCGGGGCTGGTCGCCGCCGCCGTGGCCGGCAACCAGCCCGGGCTGACCGGGCTGAGCACCCTGGTGGCGTTCGCCGGCCTCGTCACGGCCGGCCCGCTGCTGGCCCGCGGCATCGCCCGGCTGGCCGATCGGGGTCGCCCCGGCGGCGGCTGGCGCATCGCCGCCCGCAACGTCGGCCGGGCCCCGAAGCGCGCCGCCGCGACCGCGCTGGCCCTGACCATCGGTCTCGCGGTCGTCTGCGCCGTCTCGGTGACCGCCTCCTCCACGAAGGTGTCGGTCGCGGACTCGGTGAACGGCGGCAACCGCTCGGACCTGATCCTCAAGCCGACCGCGGCCCAGGGCGGCGGCATCAGCCCGGCCGCCGCGCAGATCCTGCGGGCGCGGCCGGACGTGTCGACCGTGGTCGAGATGCGGTTCAGCGGCGCCCAGGTCAACGGCGTGAACGGCTTCGTCGCCGGCGTCGACGCCGCCGGGATCGCCGGCGTCGCGGACCTCGGCATCCGCTCCGGCGCGCTCGCCGATTTCCGGGACGGCACGCTGCTGCTGTCGACGAAGCAGGCCAAGGCGATCGGCGCGACGGTGGGCGACACGCTGACCGTGACCTTCCCGGAGACCGGCGCCACCCGCCTGCGGGTCGCGGCGACGTTCGAGCGGGAGTCGCTCATCGGCACCGGGTACGTGCTGACGCTGCCCGACTACGCGCGGCACGTCACCTCCCGGCTGGACGCCGCGATCCTCGTCAAGGCGGCGCCCGGGGTGGACCGGGCGCAGGTCAAGACGGCGGTCACCGCCGTGCTGAGCGGATACCCGAACGTCAAGGTCAGCGATCCCGCCGAGCTGACGAAGGACGCCCAGGCGTCGGTGAACCAACTGCTCGGCATCGTCACGGCGCTGCTGCTGCTCGCGGTCATCGTGGCCGTGCTCGGCATCGTCAACACGCTGGTGCTCTCGGTCGTCGAGCGCACCCGCGAGCTGGGGCTGATGCGCGCGGTCGGGGCGACGCGGCGGCAGGTCCGCACGGTCGTCCGCCGCGAGTCGGTGCTCATGTCGCTGCTCGGCGCGCTCGCCGGCGTCGCGCTCGGCACCGGCGCCGGGGTGGCGCTGGCCCGGTCGCTCGCCGCGGAGGGCATCACCGCGGTGAGCGTGCCGGTGGGCACCCTGCTGACGTACCTCGTCGTCGCGGCGCTGGTCGGGGTGCTGGCCGCGATCGGGCCGGCCCGGCGCGCCAGCCGGGTCGACGTGCTGCGCGCGATCAGCTCCGAGTAACCCGCCCCGCCACGTCATCGGGCCCGCTCCGGCAATCCGCCGGGGCGGGCCCGACCGCGTCCGCCGCCGCTTGCGGCGTCGACCCGTTAGCTCGGCCGGAACCCGGGTACCCGCCGTGCACGCGTCCCCGCGCCGGGACGCTCGAGCCACCGGGGGTGGGATTGTCTGGGCTGCCACGCGCCGGCCGGGACACCTACGTCCTGCGCGGGTTGCTGCACTGCGACCCCTGTGGCCAGCTGATGATCCCGACCTGCACCTCCACCGGCGGCCGCTACTACGGCTGCCCGCACCGCGACTGTCCCCGGATGCTCGTGCCGGCCGACCGGACCGAGGCGCGGGTCTGGCAGGAGTACGTGCGCGGCGCCGCGGACGCCGCGGGAACGCCGGAGCCGGGACGGCACGAGCTGCTGGTCGCCGCGCTGCGGCGGGTGACCGTCGGGGCGGCCCCCGACGACCTCCACTACCACTGGCGCCCCGGCCGCGGCGGCGCGCACACCACGGAGTAGCGCACATGATGCCAACTGCCACGATCGCCGACGACCTCCCGCCCCGAACGGGAGAATCCCGAGGTATGGCGCTGGGACGGCGGTGGACGTGGCTCGCGGTGCTGGGGGTCGGACTGCTCCTCTACTTCCTGGTGCTGTCCACCCTGGTCGCCACGCAGAACCCCAACCTCGTGCCCGTCATGCTCCTGCTCGGCGCGACCGTGATCCCGGCCGCGTTCGTGACGTTCATGGCGAACCGGGCCCCGACCTGGCAGGTTTCCGCGCCCACGCTCGCGGCGTTCGCGCTCTTCGGCGGGGTCCTCGGCGCGGTTATGGCCGGTCTGCTCGAATACAACACCCTGCGCCACCTGCAGTGGTTCCCGGCGCTGCTGGTCGCCGTGATCGAAGAGGCGGTGAAGCTGGCGATCCCGGCGGCGGTGCTGTTCACGCGCTGGCTGGGGCGACCGGGACGGATGGCCGACGGGCTGGTGGTCGGCGCCGCCACCGGCGCCGGTTTCGCGGCGCTGGAGACCATGGGGTACGCCTTCGTGGTGCTACTGGACTCCAAAGGGGACGTTGGCGCGGTGGAGGTCACGCTGTTCCTGCGGGGACTGCTCGCCTCCGCCGCGCACCTGGCGTGGACCGGCGTCGCCGGCGCCGCGTTGTGGCGGGTCTACCTGCACGGCGGGCGGACCCGCCTGATCTCGTTGATCGCGGCCTTCATCGGCGTGGTCGCGCTGCACACGATCTGGAACGCCGTTCCCGGACCGCTCACCTTCGTCGTGGTCGCGGCGGTCTCGATCGGCTGGCTGCTCTGGGAGCTGCACCGCAGCCGCACGCCCGAGGAGGCGTGACGCGCTCGTCGCCTCACTCCGGCGCCGGGCCCGCCGCGCCGCCGGCACGGTCCGGTTCGCAGTCGTCCCGGCCCCGCGGCGGCGCCGCGTCCACCCGGTCCCGCAGCGTCTCCCCCGCGGGCGTCGTAGCGGCCACGACGAGCCCGCGGGGCGGCTCGGCGGCGACGAGCGGCCGCGGGGCGCACGCCGGATAGTCGGAGAGGGCGCTCGGAGCGGAAAGGATCGCGTCGGCGCGGCGCGGGTCGCCGACCAGCACCGGCCAGGCACGCACGTTGACACAGTCGCGGGCGGCCGGGCCGGCCCAGGCCGGCGGGTCCAGCATGGACAGAAACCGGCCGGCCGTGACGACCAGTACGACGTGCGTGCCGAGCAGGGCCCGGCGCAGCACCGCGTCGCGTGGCGCCTCGTAGTCCCGCCACGGCAGGTCGTTGTGCACCTCGACCCGCAGCCGCAGCGCGCCGTGCGGCCCGTCGAGACGATGAGCGCCGACCTCCAGCGCGCCGGAGATCGGCCAGCGACGGCGGACCAGCCGGGCCGTGGGGCGACGTGCGGAGAGCGTCTCTGTCTCCTGCCCGCCGGGCACCGTGAACGGCACCCGGCGTACGCCCCGGGGCAGCTCCGCCACGGGCAGCGCGACGTCCACCTCCCGCTCGACCGCCTCGTCCCAGCCGGCGAAACGGGTGCCCGCCACCCACGCCGACGGCACCGGCCGGTACCGTCCGTCCGCGTCCGCCAGCTCGACGCCGCGCGACTGGGCCTGCAGGAACCGCAGCCGGATCCGCAGCGTCGCGTCCGGAACGGGCAGCAGCAGGCACTCCGTCTGCGCGCTGTCGTGCTCGCCGCTCTGCCGCCGCGCCCCCGGCGGCACCAGCACACCGAGCTGATGGCGCTCGCCGCGGTCGCGCTGCCCGGCACGGTACGGGAATCGCAGGTAGCCGGCGTAGAACGTGCCGTCGGCGATCGCCGTGGCCTGCCGCAGCACGTCGGTGGTGCGGTGCACGTCGCACTCCCTCCCGCGCCCACGGCGCCCTGCCCGCCGCGGCCGGTACCTCAGCCCCGTCCCACCTCACGCAGCGTCAGCTCCCACAGCGCGTGGCAGATCGTCGTCTGCGCCTCCTGCACGCGCTGCGGCGATGGCGACGGGACCACGAACAGGTAGTCGACACTGTCCAGTTCCGCCATGAGGCCCCCGTCGTGCCCGGTGATCGCGACCGTGAGCATCCCGCGCCGGTCCGCCGCCTCGAACCCGCGCACCAGGCTGGCGGAACCGCCGCCGGTGCAGATCCCGACCGCGATGTCACGGGCCCGGCCGAGCGCGGCCACCTGCCGGGAGAAGACCGAGTCGCAGCCCACTCCGGTGCTCGGGGGCGTGACCGCCGCCACGTCGGTGGTCAGCGCGAACGCCGGCATGGCGCGGAAGACGCCCTCGGACCGTGCGTCCCGGGGGCACAGGAACAGTCGCACCAGCTCCTGCGCGTCCGTGGCGCTGACGCCGTTGGCGAAGGCGAGGAGACGCCCGCCGGCGGTGAACGAGGCCGCCATTGAGCGCGCACACGCCGCCAACCGATCGGCGTCGCGTTCCAGGACCGTACGGCGCAGCGCCACAATCTCGTCGATCCGCTCCGCGGCGGCGCGGCGGACCCCCGCCAACACCGCGTCGAGGTCGCCGTGCTGCGCGGTGAGGAAGGGATAGAGCGGCACGTTGAGGCTCGCGTCGCCGGCCACCCCGGTGGGACCGGCGCCGTCCCGGTCACGCGGACGCGGCTCGGACCCGGGCGCGGTCATGACAGCGCCTCCGTTCCGGGCACGCGCGGTTGCTCCAGGAACACCTGCACCAGCTCCGCGAGGATGTGGTAAATCGTCACGTGGCCCTCCTTGACCACCTGTGGGTCGTGGGAGCGCACGATCAGCAGATGGTCCACGCTGGCCAGTGCCGCAAGGTCGCCGCCGTCGCCGCCGGTGAGCCCCACGGTGAGCAGGCCGGCCGCGCGCGCGGCCCGCAGGCCGCGCAGCACGCTGTCGGAGTGGCCGTCGGTGGAGATCCCGAGCGCGACGTCGTCCGCGGCGGCGACCACGGGGATCTGCCGGGCGAAGATCTCCGGCAGCCCCGAGCGCTCCGCGATCCCGGTCAGCGTCGCGACGTCCGCGGTGAGTGAGATCGCCGGTAGCGGGCGGGTCCCGGCGACGGCCGGGTGAACGAACTCGGCGGCGACGTGGGCGGCGTCGGTGCTCGCCGCGCCCGTGCCGAAGACGATCAGCTTGCCCCCGCGCTGCAACCGCAGCGCCATCGCGTGGCAGGCCCGTGCGATGGCCTCCGCGTCGTCGGCCACTCCGGCGACCGGCGCCACCCGCCGGTCGAAGATCTCGGCGACGCTGAGCTCGTCCGCCGACCGCCCCATCGCGGCCCCCTTCCCCCGCCTTCGGCGAAGACCGGATGGCGGGTCCACCGCCTGCCCCCGGTACGGCTCGCCGGCTGAGCGTGCTGCGCGATCGGCTCCGACTGTATGCCGACCATCGGTGGGCGTCGGGCGAGTCCCGGAAAGTCGCCCCGATCGGCCCGAGCACGCCCGCCAGCCCAGTCGGGCACGGCGGGCATGGCGGCCACGGCGCAGACCGTGAAAGCGTCTCGGATCGCGGCGGTCGGCCGATATGGTGAGCCTGCGCGCCACATTCGGCGGCCCGTGGCGGCCGCGGCGGACTTCCTCTTCCCCGGTTGGCTGTTCGAGCGGGCCTGCCCGCGCCACGCCGCGACGCATCCACATCGGCTCGGCAGCGCCGCTCCCGGCGGCCGCGGCAAGGTGTACCCGACGAGCGAGCAGGAATCGGCGAAGATGGCAGCGGACCAGGCGCAATCGCCCCCGGCGGCTTCGGCGACCGCTACCACGGCCGAGTTGCCACCCCGGTTGCGCGCGTCCCGGCACCGGCACGCCTGGGCCGGCGACGGGTACGCCCACATCGAGGTGCGGTGCGGGCCGGGCGAGCTGTGTCCGCAGGACGCCGCGCGGCTGGAGCAGGCGGTCGAGGCGGCCGACGGGGTGCGGTGGGCGGCCTGGAACGGCGCGCTGCGGCGCGTGGTGGTCAGCTTCGACCCCGCTCGGGTGCGGTTGGCGGACCTGGTGGCCGCGGTGGAGACGGTGGAAGGGCGCGACGGCCGGATCGGCGAGCCGGCGGAGGGCAGCCCGGACGTCGATCCCGCCGTCCGGGACGCCGTCTCGCTGGCCGGCGACCTGATCGGCGCCGGGGTCGGGCTGGCGGGTCGGGCCCTGCGGCTGCCGGCGGTGCCCGCCGAGCTGGCCGCGCTGACGGCGGCGTTCGAGATCCCGCGGCTGCGCCGGCGGCTGCGTCGCGTTCTCGGCACGGTCCGCGCCGACCTCGGTCTGGCGCTGGCGTCGTCGGCGATCGCCGCCGCGTCCCAGCGCCCGCTGGCCAGCCTCACCGACGCGGCGCTGCGGGTCGGGATGCTGGCGGAGACCGCGGCATACCGGGACGCCTGGGCGCGCCGCGCGCCGGAGCTGCACCGCGACCGGGAGTCCAGCCGGGCGTCGGCTCCGGCGGTCGGCGCCCGGCCGCGGCCGCTGCCCGGCGGCCCGATCGAGCAGTTCGCGGAGCGGATCAGCACCGTCACGCTGCTCGCCGGCAGCGCGCTGCTGCCGCTCTCCGGGAAGATCACACAGGCCGCCCGGGCGGTCACCACCGGCTCGCCGCACGGCGCGCACCTGGGACGGCAGGCGTACGCGGCGCAGCTCGGCCGGGTGCTGGCGCGCCGCGGCGTCATCGTCCGGGATCCCGAGCCGCTGCGCCGGCTCGACCGGGTCGACACCGTCATCATCGAGGCCTCGGCGTTGACCACCGGCCGCAGCGTGGTCACCCACGTCGTGCCGGTGCGCGGCACCGCCGAGGACGCCCGCGCGCGCGCCACCGAGCTGCTCGAACGGGACCACGGTGACGCCGGTTCGCCCGCGCGATGGCGGCTGACCGCTCCCTCCGCGCTGGAGGCGCCCCTGCCGGCCGAGGCGATGGCGCGGCTGGACGAGATCGGGGCCGGCCGCGGCGACGTGCTGGCCCTCGCGGAGGGGACGGATCTGGTCGCGCTGCTGCGGGTGGAGATCGCGCTCGACCCGCTGGCGCCCGCGCTGGCCGCCGCGGCGCGCAGGGTGGGCCGGCTGCTGATCGCGGGACTGGGCTCGCAGGTGGGACAACGCGTGCACGCCGACGGCTCGGTCGCGGGCGGGTCCCGGCTGGCGGACTCGGTGCGCACGACCCAACGAGACGGGCACGGCGTGCTGCTGATCGCCGCCCGCAACGACGCCGCGCTGGCGGCCGCCGACTGCGGGATCGGGATCCTGAGCGACGGGCGGCGCCCGCCGTGGGGCGCGCATCTGCTGTCCGGACCGGGCCTGGAGAACGCGTGGCTGGCGCTGGAGGCGACCACGCTGGCCCGGCACGTCAGCGGGCGCAGCGTCCGGCTGTCGCTGCTCGGCTCCGCCGCCGGCGCGCTGCTCGGACTCTTCGACACCCGCCCACAGGCGGGCCGGAACGCCCTGCTCGCCGGCGGTGTCGCCGCGCTCGCGAACCTCGCGAACGGCGTGTGGGCGGCACAGCGGCTGGCCCGGCGCCCCCTTCCGGTGCCGGACGACGTCGTGCCGTGGCACGCGCTCTCCGTCGATGACGTGCTGCACACGCTCGAGACGTCGACGGCCGGCCTGTCGGACGCCGAGGCCGCGAAACGCCGCGACGACCAGATCGACGAGCCGGCCGACGGCGAGGAACGCGGCCTCCTCACGGCGACCCTGGACGGCCTGAACACCCCGCTCACCGCGCCGCTGGCCGCCGGCGCGGGCGTCTCGGCGGCCAGCGGCTCCCCCGTCGACGCCGTGCTGGTGCTCGCGGTCATCCTCGCCAACGCGCTGCTCTCCGGCGCCCAGGAGGTGACCGCCGGCCGGGCGCTACGCCAGCTGCTCACGGCCGCGGCCGTCCAGGTCCGGCTGATCCGTCCCGACGGGGTGCGTCAGGTGCCGGCCGAGCAGCTGGTGCCGGGCGACCTGCTGGCGCTCGAGCCGGGCGACGCGGTGCCCGCCGACTGCCGGCTGATCGAGGCGGCCGGGCTGGAGATGGACGAGTCCAACCTGACCGGGGAATCCGTTCCGGTGCGCAAGACCGTGACGCCGAGCCTGGCTGCCGCGGTGGCCGACCGGAACAGCATGGTGTACGCCGGCACCACGGTCGCGGCCGGCACCGGCGCCGCCGTGGTCGTCGCCACCGGACGGTCGACCGAGGCGGGGCGCAGCGCGCACGGCGTGACTGAGGAGGCCCCCGGGGGCGGCGTGCACGCCCGGCTGCAGAAGCTCACCTCGGCGACGATCCCCGCCGCGGTGGCGGCGGCGGCCGGCGTGCTCGGCAGCGGGCTGCTGCGCGGCCGGGTCGCCGAGTCGATGACCTCCTCGGTCGCGCTGGCCGTGGCCGCGATGCCCGAGGGGCTGCCCTTCGTCGCCACCGCCGCGCAGCTCAGCGCGAGCAAGCGGCTCGCCCGGCACGACATTCTGGTACGCGACCCGCGGGCGATGGAGGCGCTCGGGCGGGTCGACGTGATCTGCTTCGACAAGACCGGCACGCTGACGCACGGGCGGATCGGGCTGCACAGCGTCTCCGATGGGCGGCGGGCCGAGCCGGCCGCGCGGCTCGGCCCGGCGTACCGGGAGGTGCTCGCCGCCGCGCTG
Organism: Micromonospora pattaloongensis; assembly: GCF_900107255.1. Taxonomy (GTDB): domain Bacteria; phylum Actinomycetota; class Actinomycetes; order Mycobacteriales; family Micromonosporaceae; genus Micromonospora_I; species Micromonospora_I pattaloongensis. Next base: position 52,437 of record NZ_FNPH01000009.1, read on the forward strand.
CGCGCCACCCCGCAGCCCGACGGCGACGAGCCGTTGCCGCACCCCACGGACCACGCGGTGCTGACCGGCGCGCGGGACGCCGGCGTCGACACCGGCGACGGCGCGCCGGGGTGGCGGGTGCTGGGCGAGCTGCCGTTCGAACCGGGACGGGGCTTCCACGCGGTGCTGGGGCGGCTGGCGGAGGCGGGTCTGATCACTGTCAAGGGGGCGCCGGAGATCGTGCTGCCGCGCTGCGGGGCGTGGCGCCGGGACGGCCGGTCGGCGCCGCTGACCGAGGCGGATCGGGACGGCGTGCACGCCGAGGTCGAGCGGATGGCGCGGCAGGGGCTGCGGGTCCTGGCGGTGGCGGAACGGCGCGCGTCGGCGCGCGACGACCTCGACGACGGCCGGGTGGAGCGGCTGGAGCTGTGCGGGCTGCTGGGACTCGCCGATCCGCCGCGCGAGACCGCGCCCGAGGCGGTACGGCGGCTGCGCGACGCCGGGGTCACGGTGGTGATGCTGACCGGCGACCATCCGAGCACCGCGGAGGCGATCGCGGGGCACCTCGGCCTGCTCGACGGGGGCGGCGTGGCCGCCGAGGGCGGCGGGGGCGGCGCGGCCGACGGGGGCGGCGTGGTCACCGGGGCGCGGCTGGACGACGCCGACCGGCCGGAGTTCGACGCGATGGTCGGCGGCGCGCGGGTGTTCGCCCGGGTCAGCCCCGCGCACAAGGTCGCCGTGGTCCGGGCGTTGCGCCGGCTCGGGCACGTCGTGGGCGTCACGGGCGACGGCGCGAACGACGCGCCCGCGATCCGGCTCGCGGACGTGGGCATCGCGCTGGGCGGGCACGGCACGACCGCCGCGCGTCAGGCGGCGGACATGATCGTGGCGGACAGCCGGATCGAGACGATCGCCGACGGCGTGATCGAAGCGCGGGCGATGTGGGTCGCGGTCCGCGACGCGCTGTCGCTGCTGCTCGGCGGCAACCTCGGCGAGATCATGTTCACCCTCGGATCGTCGGTCGTCGCGGCGCGCCAGCCGCTGAACGCCCGTCAGCTCCTCTTCGTGAACCTGCTGACGGACCTGCTGCCGGCCATCACGGTCGCGGTGCGCCCGCCCCGGCACGTCACCGCGGAGGCGCTGACCCGCGAGGGGCCGGACGCGTCGCTCGGCAGCGCGCTGTCCCGGGACGTGGCCCGGCGGGCCACGGCGACGGCGGTGGCGACCACCGGGAGCTGGCTGCTGGCCCGGTTCACCGGCACGCGCACCCGGGCCAGCAGCGTCGCGCTGGCCTCCCTGGTGGCCAGCCAGTTGGGGCAGACCGTGGTCGCGTCCCGTGGCGACCCCGTCGTGCTGGCCGCCGCCGGCGTGTCGATGGCGGCCCTGGTCGGGGCCGTGCAGACGCCGGTCGTCAGCCGATTCTTCAGCTGCCGTCCGCTCGGTCCGGTCGGCTGGGGCATCGTGCTCGGCTCGGCCGCCACGGCGACCGCGCTCGCCGCGGTCCCGCTCCCCTTCGGTCAGCCGCCGGGCCGCACCGGGCCCGCGCTGCCCCCGCGGCGATGACGCCGGGGGCAGCCGGGCGACGACCGCGCCCGGCGAGCGGAGATCGCCGGTGATGCGGCGCAGCGCCCGCGGCGAGGTGGCGCCGCTCTGGCTCCAGAGGATCGCCGCGCTCGCCGCGGGCGTCGTCGCCGGGTTGCTCGCCGGCCTGTCGCAGCCACCGCTGGTGGCGGCGCTGGTCGGCTGGGACATGACCGCCGCGGTCTACCTGGCCGGGGCGTGGCTGACGATCGCGCGGCTGGACTCGGCCGCGACCGCCCGGCTCGCGGTGCGCCAGGACCCGAACCGGGCGCTCGCCGACGCGTTGCTGCTGGTCGCCTGCCTCGCCAGCCTGCTCGCGGTGGCGATCGTGGTGGGGACCGCGTCGTCGAGCCCGGGTATGGACAAGACGCTGCACGTGGCGCTCGGCGTGGTCAGCGTGCTGCTGTCCTGGATGGTGGTGCACACCGTCTTCACCACCCGCTACGCCCGCCTCTACTACACCGGCCCCGACGGCGGCCTCGACTTCCACCAGCCCGACCCGCCGTGTTACGCCGACTTCGCCTACACGGCCTTCACGGTGGGCATCACGTTCCAGGTCTCCGACACCAACGTCAGCACCCGCGAGATGCGGGCCGCGGTGCTGCGCCACGCCCTGGTGTCGTACCTGTTCGGCGCGGTCATCATCGCCGGCACCATCAACCTGATCGCCGGGCTGGCCCGGTGACCCGCCCGGACCCGCCGGTTCGCCGTCGCGGCCGCCGGGTCGGACACTAGCGTGGCGGTGGTGGTCGGCACCGCGATCGAGGAGTACGCGCTGCTGTCCGACCGGCGTTCGGCCGCGCTGGTCAGCCGGGACGGCTCGGTGGACTGGCTGTGCTTCCCCCGCTTCGACAGCCCGTCGCTGTTCGCGGCGCTGCTCGACGACGACGCCGGAAGCTGGTCCATCCGCCCGGCCGGCCCGGCGACCGCCACCCGCCGTTACCTGACGGCGACGATGGTGCTCGAGACCCGGTTCCGGGCCGCCGACGGCACGCTCACCGTCACCGACGCGCTGGCCACCGGCGGCGACCGCGACCCGCACGCGTTGGGGGCCCACGCCCCACACCTGCTGGTCCGCTCGGTGGCCTGCCTCGACGGCGCCGTCGACGTCCAGGTGCGGTTCCGCCCGCGCCCGGAGTACGGACTCGTGGTGCCGTTGCTGGTCCCGGTCGACGGCGGCATCAACGCCCGCGGCGGCCCGGCGAGCACCGTGCTGTCCAGCCCGGTCCCGCTGACGATCGACGAGGGCGCGGCGCACGGGACCGTGCGGTTGCGGGCCGGGCAGACGGTGCGGTTCGCGCTGCACTGGGGACCGTTGGACGGACAGCGGCCGCGGGCGTACGGCGACGCCGAGCTGGGCGGGGAACTGGATCGCACGGTGCGGGCGTGGCGGGCGTGGTCGGAGTTGCACCAGAACTACCAGGGGCCGTGGCGGGACGAGGTGCACCACTCGGGCTGCGTGCTGCAGGCACTGAGCTACCAGCCGACGGGGGCGATCGTGGCGGCGCCGACCACCTCGCTGCCGGAGACGGTGGGGGGTGAGCGCAACTGGGACTACCGCTACACCTGGATCCGCGACGCGTCGTTCACGATGGACGCGCTCTGGGTGGCGGCCTGCCCGGACGAGGCGGCGGAGTTCTTCGCGTTCATGACGACCGCGACGGCGACGCCGCGGGCCGGAGCCCGCCTGCAGATCATGTACGGCATCGCCGGCGAGCACGACCTCTCCGAGCGGGTGCTGCCGCACCTGTCGGGCTGGCGCGGCAGCCGGCCGGTCCGGGTCGGCAACGGCGCCTGGTCGCAGCAGCAACTCGACGTGGCCGGCGAGCTGCTCGCCACGGCGGCGCTCTTCGCCGACCGGCTCGACGCGGCCGACCCGACGTTGCGCGCGTTCCTGCCGAACCTCGCCGAGACGGTGACGCAGGTGTGGCGGGAGGCCGACTACGGCATCTGGGAGGTGCGCGGCGCGCCGCAGCACTTCCTCTACTCGAAGCTGATGTGCTGGGCGGCGCTGGACCGGGCGGTGACGCTGGCGGACCGGCTCGGGGCCGGCGAGCGGACCGGGGGGTGGCGGGCGGCGCGCGACGAGATCCGCGCGACGATCCTGCGGGACGGCTGGAACGACCGGATCGGGGCGTACACGCAGGCGTTCGGCTCCGACGCGCTGGACGCCTCCGCGCTGCTGCTGCCGATCGTCGGCTTCCTGCCCGCCGACGATCCGCGGATGCGCGCCACCGTCGAGGCGATCGCGGCCGGGCTCACCGACGAACGCGGGCTGCTCTACCGCTACCGTCCCGAGCTCGGCCTGGACGGGCTGTCCGGCCGGGAGGGCGCGTTCCTGCCCTGCACGTTCTGGCTCGCGCACGTGCACGCGTTGGCCGGGGACGTCGACGCGGCGCGCCGGGTGTTCGGCCGGGCGGTCGGGTACGCCAACGACGTGGGGCTGCTCGCCGAGGAGGTCGACCCCGCCACCGGCGCGCTGTTGGGCAACTTTCCGCAGGCGTTCAGCCACATCGGGCTGGTCAACGCGGCGTGGGCGATCGCGCAGGCCGAGTCCCGCGCCCGGTCCGGCAACGGGGCCTGATTCGGCTCGCGGTCAGGATGTGCCCGGTGGATGCGGGTCGGTGGGCAGCACGGCTACGCACTCGGGTACGTCCGCGGCGACGTCCACCCGGACGCCCGACTCCGTCCGGTGCGACGCGCCGCCCTCCACGGCGCGCACCGAGTCGGTGTTGACCAGCAGCAGCGCCCACGCGTTCGCCGGCCCGTCGCGCCGGGCCCGCACCCGGTCGCCGTCGCGCCGCACCTCGAAGCGCGCCGCCGCCGAGCCGTCGGCGGCCGGCACCCGCACCGTCACGGCCTGCCCGTCGGCGAGCTCGTAGACCCGCAGCGTCACCCCGTCGGCATACGGGTAGTCGGGGCGGTCGTCGCGGGCGCCGACCGGCAGCACCGTTCCCGGCCGGACGTACACCGGGATCGAGTCGAAGCCGCAGGTCTCCCGCACCCAGCGCGGGCCCGCCACCACCTCGCCGGTGAGCAGGTGTGTCCACCGCCCCGCGGGCAGGTAGTAGGAGGTCTCGCCGGTGGCGGTGAAGACCGGGGCGACCAGCAGCCGGTCGCCGAGCAGGTACTGCCGGTCCAGGTGGGTCGCCGCCGGGTCGTCGGGGAACTCGAACACCGTCGGCCGCAGCACCGGAATCCCCTCCCGGTGCGCGGTGACGGCCGCTCCGAACAGGTACGGCATGAGCCGCGCCTTGAGCCGGGTGAAGCGCCGCAGCACCTCGACGGCCTCGGCGTCGAAGAGCCACGGCACCCGGTAGCTCTGGCTGCCGTGTAGCCGGCTGTGCGACGACAGCAGCCCGAACGGCAGCCACCGCTTGAAGACCTCGGCCGCCGGGCGCCCCTCGAATCCGCCGATGTCGTGGCTCCAGAAGCCGAAGCCGGACATCGCCAGGGACAGGCCACCGCGCAGTGTCTCGGCCATCGACTCGAAGGTCGACTCCGAGTCGCCGCCCCAGTGCACCGGGAAGCGCTGCCCGCCGGCGGTGGCCGCGCGCGCGAACACCACCGCCTCGCCCTCGCCGCGCTCGGCGCGCAGCACCTCGAACACCGTCTCGTTGTAGAGGTAGCTGTAGTAGTTGTGCATCCGCTCCGGGTCCGCGCCGTCCGACCAGACCACGTCGGTCGGGATCCGCTCGCCGAAGTCGGACTTGAAGCAGTCGACTCCCATCTCCAGCAGCGCGCGCAGCTTGTCGGCGTACCACCGCCGCGCGTGCGGGTCGGTGAAGTCGACCAGCGCCATCCCGGCCTGCCACTGGTCCCACTGCCAGACGTCGCCGTCCGGGCGGCGCACCAGGTAGCCGTGCGCCATTCCCTCGGCGAACAGCGCGGAGCGCTGCGCGATGTACGGGTTGATCCAGACGCAGATCCGCAGACCCCGGTCCTTGAGCCGTTTGAGCATCGCCGGCGGATCGGGGAAGGCACGCGGGTCCCACTCGAAGTCGGACCAGTGGAACTCGCGCATCCAGAACGTGTCGAAGTGGAAGACCGACAGCGGCAGGTCCCGCTCGGCCATCCCGTCGACGAAGCCGAGCACCGTCGGCTCGTCGTACGAGGTGGTGAACGAGGTGCTCAGCCACAGGCCGAACGACCACGGCGGCGGCAGCGCGGGGCGGCCGGTGAGCGCGGTGTACTTGCGCAGGATCTCCGCCGGGCTCGGCCCGTAGATCAGCAGGTACTCCAGCGCCTGCCCGGCGACGCTGAACTGCACCCGCGATACCGCCTCGGAGCCGACCTCGAACGACACCCGACCGGGATGGTTGACGAACACGCCGTAGCCGCGGTTGGTGAGGTAGAACGGGATGTTCTTGTACGCCTGCTCGCTGCTGGTGCCGCCGTCGGCGTTCCAGATGTCGATCTCCTGGCCGTTCTTGACCAGCGGCCCGAACCGCTCGCCGAGCCCGTAGACGCACTCCCCCACACCGAGCCGCAGCTGCTCGCGGACGTAGGGTCCGCCGGCGTCGGTGTCGAGCACCGCCATCGCCTTGGACCCGCTCGCGGTCAGCAGCGCGTCCCCGGCGAGGAACTCCAGGCGCCAGCCGTCACGCCGGTCGAACCGGGCGGTCAGCGCGCCGGAGGTGAGCGACGCGGAGTCGTCGTCGACGGCGACGCGCACGGCGGTGCCGGGGTCGGTCGTGATCGGGAACGCGGGCCGGCGGGGTCGCCCGCCGAGGAAGTGCGCGACGGTCACCGCGATCACGTCGGGCATCGGCGACCGGCACTCGACGGTGACCATCGGGCGGTTGAGGGTGTCGCCGCGGTGGCCGATCCGCGCGGTCGGGGCGTAGACGGTCAGCGACTCCGGCGTGACGGCCACGTCGTGGACCTCCGCCGGGTACAGCGGCCGCACCCCGGGACGCATGTGCCAGTAGCCGTCGCTGAACTTCATCGCCCGCGCCTCCTACTTGAGTGCCCCGGCCAGCGCGCCCCGGGTGAGCGTGCGCTGGAAGATCAGGAAGAAGACGACCGCGGGGGCGACGCCGAGCAGCGCGGAGGCGCTGGTCGTGGTCGCGTCCATCAGCCGGTCGCCCTGCAGCACGCCGAGCGCCACCGGAACGGTCTGCTTGTCATTGGAGATGAGGAAGACCAGCGGCAGGAAGAACTCGTTCCAGGTCCAGATGAAGAAGAATGTGAACAGCACCGAGACGGTGGGCCGGGTGACGGGCACGACCACGCGCCACAGCACCCGCCACCGGCCCGCGCCGTCGAGCGCGGCGGCCTCCAGCAACTCGCGCGGGAAGACGGCGTAGACCGAGGAGAGCAGGTAGGTGCCGAATGCGCTCTGGATCGCGGTGAAGATGATGATGAGCGCGAGCCGGCTGTCGTAGAGCCCCACCTGCTTGGCCAGGTGGTAGAGCGGGTAGACCAGCGCCTCCTGCGGCAGGAGGTTGGCCAGCAGGAAGAAGATCAGCAGCAGGGTGCGGCCGCGGACCCGGCCGACCCCCAGGGCGTACGCGTTGAGGATCGACACGAGCACGGCGAGCACCGCGACGGAGGCGCTGACCACGAAGCTGTTGACCAGCTTCTCGCCGAAGTCGACCCGGAACCAGAAGTCGACGATGCCGGCGAGGTGCAGCCGCTGCGGCAGCGCCATCGGGCCGCGTGCGGCGTAGTCGGCCGGCGACTTGACCGCGTTCAGGGCGACCAGCGCGAACGGCGCGAGCATGAGCAGCACGGCGACGGTGAGCGCGCCGAGCACCACCGCGCGGGTGGGGCGGCCGCCGCGGCGACGGGCCATCTCAGTCCTCCTCCCGGCGCTGAACCCGCAGGATGACGGCCACGAGCGCGACGATGATCACGGTGAGGACGGTCGAGATCGTCGAGCCGTAACCGACGTCGACGCGTTCGAAGAAGTTCTGGTAGGCGAAGTAGGACGGGACCAGCGTGGCGTTGCCGGGGCCACCGCGGGTGAGCACGAAGATCGGTCCGAAGATCTTCAGGGCGGCGATCGTCGTGGTGACCAGCACGACGTAGATCTCCGGCTTGATGAGGTGCACGGAGATCCGGGTCGTCCGCGCCCACCACGACGCGCCGTCCAGCTCGGCGGCCTCGTAGAGCTCGGGGTCGACGCGGCGCAGCCCGGACACGAACATCACGACCGGGTAGCCGAGCTGGAACCAGATCATGATCGCCATCACGCTGCCGAGGGCGTACGTCGGGTCGCCCAACCAGTTGCGCGCCAGCGGGTCCAGCCCGACGCCCGTCAGGATCGCGTTCAGCGCCCCGTAGCCGGGGTGCAGGATCCAGGCCCAGACGATGCCGGTGACCGCGACCGGGAGCACCTGCGGCAGGTAGAAGCCGGCGCGGAACGCGCTCGCGGTGCGCGGTCCCGCCTGCTTGGCGACGTAGTCGAAGAGCAGCGCCGCCAGCGCAAGCCCGAGCAGCGTGGGCAGCACCGCCATCGCGACGATCAGGAACCCGATGTTGCGGAACGAGGCCCAGACGGTGTCGTCGGCGAGCAACCGGCGGTAGTTCGCCAACCCGGTCCACTCCGGTGCGCCCACCCCGGTCCAGCGAGTGAAGCTCACCCCGATGGTCATCAGCAGCGGCACGACGATGACCAGCAGGCAGAGCAGCAGCCCCGGCAGCAGGAAGAGCCCGAAGCCCCCGCGGTCGCCGGCGGGCCGCGCCGGTGAGGGAACGGCCCGTCGCCGCGCGGGCCGCTCCAGCCGGGAGGTCGCCGTCACTTGCCGAGGCTGCTCAGGTGGTCCTGGTACGGCTTGGCCAGATCGCCGAGCACCTGTTGCGGCGTCCTCGAACCGTTGATCAGGTGCTGCACCCCGGCGACGAGGACGTCGTAGTAGCCCGGCACCGGCCAGTCGGGGTAGAAGGCCAGGCCGTCGGCGGCGGTGAGCCGGCCGAAGTTGTCGATCAGCTCGCGGTTCTTCGGGTCGGTGATCTGCGAGATGTCCGCGGCGACCGGCACGCCACCGGAGTTGCCGAGCAGGTTCTGGATTTCGGGCTTCATCGTGATGTCGATGAAGTCGTACGCCAGCTTCTTGTTCTTGGCCTTCGCCGGCACGACCCAGAGGTTGCCGCCGGAGCCCGGATGCAGGGTGTTGCCGGGGAAGAGGAAGGTGCCCCACCGGAAGTTGGTGATCTCGTCGGCGAAGCGGCCGTACCACCAGCTGCCGGTGATGACCATCGGGAACCTGCCCTGCGTGAAGCCGGTCCCCATGTCCTCGGCCTTGATGCCCGCGGAGTTCTTCGCGATGTAGCCCTTGGCCACCCAGTCGGCGAAGGTGTTGGCCGCGTGGCTCAGCTCGGGGCCGGTGAAGTCCACCTTCCCCCGGTAGAGCTGGAACCGCTCCACGAAGGCGCGGTCCGCCCTCGACAGCGCCAGCTCGTAGAAGACGTGCTGCGCCGGGTACTCCGCCCCGCCCACCGACAGCGGCGTCACACCGGCCTTCACGAACGTGTCCATCGCCGCGGTGAACTGGTCGAAGGTGGTCGGCACCGCGACGTGGTGCCGGGCGAAGAGGTCCTTGTTGTAGTAGACCATCACGTACTCGCCGTAGTTCGGCACGCCGTACCACGTTCCGGAGCCCATGATCCCGGCGGCGTCGTACCGGGAGGTGGTCTGCAGCGCGGGCCCGATCCGGTCGGCCCAGCCCCGTGCGGTCGCCTCGGTGGTCAGATCGGTCAGCAGGCCCTGCTTCGACAGCAGCCCGGCCGAGGCGTTGCCCTTGTTGTACTCCATGACGTCGGGGGCCTCGTCGGAGTTGAGGATCATCCCGGCGTTCTGCCGGATCTGCTCGAACCCCTTCTCCTCGAATCGCACCGTCACGCCGGGATGGCTGGCCTCGAACTGCTTGATCGCCTCCGCCCACGCGACACCCATCGCGCTGTTGGCGCCCTCGTAGTGCCACAACCGCAGCACGTCGCCGCCGCCCCCGTCGTCGGCGTCGGCGCCGCAGGCGGCCAGCACCAGGGACGCCGCGAGCATCGCGCCGGCCACGACCGGGGCCTTTGATCGGAACATCGGCCACCTCCCGCCCGCATCGAACAGAGAGTCGCGATCATCGAATCGCTTCGATTATATTGGGGACCTTATATATCTAGCTCCACCAATGTCAACGGCGTGAGCGGGAGGTACCCACCCCATGTCGGCACCGACGTCACCGTCCCTCCTGCCCCGGCACGCCCGGCGACGGCGGGCGCGCCGCGCGCTGCTCGCCACCCTGGTCCTGGTGGCCGGCCTGCTGGTCCCGGCCGGACCCGCGGCCGCCACGGGCGAGCTGCCGTTCCGCGACCCCGACCTGCCGCTGCGCGCCCGGGTCGACGACCTGCTCGGCCGGCTCACCCCCGACGAGAAGATCTCGCTGCTGCACCAGTACCAGCCGGCGATCCCCCGGCTGGGCGTCGCGGCGTTCAAGACCGGGACCGAGGCGCTGCACGGCGTCGCCTGGCTCGGCGAGGCCACCGTCTTCCCCCAGGCCATCGGGCTGGCCACGACGTGGGACCCGGAGCTGATCCGGCAGGTCGGCGACGCCACCGGCCGGGAGGCGCGCGGCTTCCACCGCCGCGACCCCGCCTTCAACGGCCTCAACCTGTGGGCTCCGGTGGTGAACCTGCTCCGCGACCCGCGGTGGGGGCGCAACGAGGAGGGCTACTCCGAGGATCCGTACCTGACCGGCGCCATCTCCACGGCGTACGGACGGGGCCTGCAGGGCAACCACCCGGTCTACCTGCAGACCGCGCCGACCCTGAAGCACTACCTGGCGAACAACAACGAGGTGCGCCGCGACACCACCTCGTCGATGCTGCCGCCCCGGCTGCTGCACGACTACGAGTACCCGGCGTTCCGCACCGCGATCGCGGCGAACGCCGCCACCGGCGTGATGACCTCGTACAACCTGCTCAACGGCCGGCCCGCCACCGTGGAACCCTCGGTCGACGCGCAGGTGCGACGGTGGACCGAGCGCGACCTGATGGTGGTCAGCGACGCGCACGCCCCGGTCAACCTGGTCGAATCGCAGCGCTACTACCCCAGCCAGGCCGAGGCGAACGCCGCCGCGATCAACGCCGGCGTGGACAGCTTCACGGTCAACGACCGTGACAGCGGGCCGACGATCGCGGCGATCACCGAGGCGCGGCGTCGCGGCCTGCTGGACGTCGCGGCGATCGACGACGCCGTCCGACACATCCTGACGATCCGGTTCCGGCTCGGCGAGTTCGATCCGCCGGGCCGCAACCCGTACGCGGCGATCACGCCCGAGGTCATCAACGCCCCGGCGCACCAGCGGCTCGCCCGGCGCGCCGCCGCCGCGCAGATGGTGCTGCTCAAGAACGCCGGCGGCACGCTGCCGCTGTCACCGCGACGCACCCGCGGCGTCGCCGTGGTCGGTCCGCTGGCGGACACCGTCTACACCGACTGGTACAGCGGCACCCCGCCGTACCGGGTCACCGCGCGACAGGGCATCGCCGAACGACTGGGCGACGCGGCGCGGGTGACCGGCGACGAGGCCGCGGACCGGATCGCGCTGCGGGACGCGGCCACGGGCCGCTACGTCGCGGCGACCGGGAGCACCGACAGCGACCCGGTCCGGGCGACCGGGACCGCGGCCGATCCCGCGGCGCAGTTCGACGTCTTCGACTGGGGACAGGGGATCGTGACGCTGCGCAACGTCGCGAACGGGAAGTACCTGGGCTACAACTGGGGGCGGTTCCTCACCCGGGACGCGCAGCCGAACGGCTGGTTCGTGCAGCAGCAGTTCGCGCTGGAGCCACGCGACGACGGCGGCTACGCGCTGCGCTACGCCGGGTACGAGACCAAGGAGAGCTGGTTCGGCCCGAACCGCTACGTCACCGTCGACGCCGACGGAGCCCTGACGCTCGGCGCGGCCACCGCCGCGACCGCGGCGCGGTTCGACCGGGAGACGATCAGCAGCGGGACGGCGAGCGCCGTCGCGGCGGCGCGCGCCGCCGACGTGGCCGTGGTGATGGTCGGCAGCATGCCGTTCATCAACGGGCGCGAGGCGCACGATCGCACCTCCACCGCGCTGGCCGAGGGGCAGGCCGCGCTCGTCAGGGCCGTCCGCGCCGCCAACCCGAACACCGTGGTGGTGCTGCAGAACAGCTACCCGACGACGATCAACTGGGAGCAGGAGCACGTCCCGGCGATCCTGTGGACCAGCCACGCCGGGCAGGAGACCGGCCACGCGCTCGCGGACGTGCTCTTCGGCGACCACAACCCGTCCGGCCGACTCACCCAGACCTGGTACCGCTCGGACACCGGGCTGCCGAGCATCCTCGACTACGACATCGCCCGCACCGGCATGACGTACCTCTACCACCGGGGCCGGCCGCTCTACCCCTTCGGCCACGGGCTGAGCTACAGCCGGTTCCGCTACGGCGACGTGCGGCTCGACCGGGCGGCCGTGGACGCGGCCGGGACCGTGACGGTCAGCGTGGACGTGACCAACATCGGCGAGCGCGCCGGCACGGAGACGGTCCAGCTCTACACCCACCAGCGCAGCTCGCGGGTGCAGCAGCCGGTCATGCAGCTGCGCGGTTTCGAACGGGTCCGGCTCGCGCCGGGCGGGACGCGGACGGTCCGGCTTTCCCTGCGCGCCGCGGACCTGGCGTTCTGGGACGTGACCCGGGAACGCCGTGTGGTCGAGAACGCGTCCCACGACGTGCTGATCGGGGCCTCGGCCGCCGACATCCGCGGCCGGGCGTCGCTGCGGGTACGCGGCGAGACCATCCCGCCGCGGGACCTCAGCGCCGCCCCGGTCGCCGCGATGAACTTCGACGACTACTCCGGGGTCACGCTGGTCGACACCACCAAGGCCGCCGGCACCGCGGTCGCCGCGACCGCCGCCGGGCAGTGGATCGAATTCGCCGACGTGGCGTTCCCGCCGGACACCACGGCAATCAGCGCGCGGGTCGCCACGCCGGGCGACAGCCCCGCCCGGATCGAGCTGAGGCTGGGCCACCCCACCCGCGGACGGTCGATCGGCACCATCGCGGTCCCCGCCACCGGCGACCGCTACGCCTGGACGACGGTCTCCGCCGACCTGCGCCGCGCCGCCGGTCGGCACGACCTGTACCTGGTCTTCACCGGCGCCGCCCGGCTCGACACCGTCCGCCTGACGACCGGCTGATCGGGCCGGGCGCGCGCGTCACCGGCCGCGCCACGGTCCCTTTCGCGATCGCCGGGCCCGTCCCTGCATCGCATCCGCGCCCCAGCGCAGGAGATTGGTGGCCCGGGAGGGGCCCCGGCGTCGTTCGATCGCCCGGCTCAACCGCCGGGCGCCGGCCGCCGCCACCGGGACCGCGACCGCCGCCACGGCCCATCGCTTCAGAAGTGTGCCGAACATGTGCTGCCGCCCTTTCGTCGCGTACCGGTGGTTCCCATACCCGGTCCGGGGCCGAGATATGCGGGCGGCGGACACATCAAGCGCCGGTGCGGCCTGGGCCGCACCGGCGCTTGCGGTGCAGTGGAACGCAGCGAAACTGTGTCCGAACCGGACTACGTCCGCCAAATGCGGATCCATCTGAACCAGATGGTCGATCGCTGCGTCTCTATGATAGGTCGTCACCGCTCAGGCGGTAACCGACTGTGGTCGAAACCACGGTCCGACCTGAGCACCGGCCGGACGGCGCGGCGAACCGAAAGGCCTGTGAGACATGGAAATTCCACGCGGGGCGACGGACTGGGCGGCGTTGGCGGACGCCCCGCTGACCTATTCGGAGCGTGGCGCCACCCGCGGACCCCTGCCCGCGGGTTACGCGCACGTCCACCGCGAGGAGCCGATCGGGTGGGGCCGGCGCGCGTTCGACGCGGCGACCTCCGGGCTGGCCGGATGGGCGATGCACCGCGGTGCCGGGCTGGGGGTGGCGGCGTCCGCGCCGACGGCGGAGGCGGGATCCGTCGCGCTGCTGACCGTGGGCTGGCGTCGGCTCGGGCTCGTGGCGCCCTGTCGCGTGGTGTACACCCTGGACGATTCGGAGCGGCGCGGCTTCGCGTACGGAACGCTGCCCGGGCACCCCGAGTGCGGCGAGGAGGCGTTCGAGGTGGCGCTGACCGCGGCCGGGGAGGTGCGCTTCACGGTACGGGCCTTCTCCCGGCACGCTTCGGCGCTGGCCCGCGCGGGCGGCCCGGTGACCACGGCCGTGCAACGCCTCGTCACCGACCGGTACGTCCGGGCGATGCGCCGCCTCGCCGCTGATCCCAGGTAACACGACGGCCTCCGGCCGATCCCCTACGCCTCACGTCGTACGCGTCAGCTCCCCGGCCGGACCAGTCCCGTCTCGTACGCCAGCACCACCGCCTGCACCCGGTCGCGCAGGCCCAGCTTCGTCAGCACCTTGCCGACGTGTGTCTTCACCGTCGCCTCCGCCACGTGGAGCGCGCCGGCGATCTCGGCGTTCGACAGGCCCTGCGCGACCAGCAGCAGCACCTCCCGCTCGCGCTCGGTCAGCGCCGCGAGCCGGGGGTCGGCGGCGGGGGCCGGGCCGAGCTGGTCGGCGAAGCGGTCGAGCAGCCGGCGGGTGATCCGCGGCGCGACGACCGACTCTCCGCTGGCGACGACCCGGATCGCGGCCAGCAGCTCCTCGGGCGGGACGTTCTTGAGCAGGAATCCGCTGGCCCCGGCGCGCAGCGCCGCGAACGCGTCGGACTCGGTGTCGAAGGTGGTCAGGACCAGCACGCGCGGCCGCTGTTCCGCCGGCGCCCGGCAGATCCGCCGCGTCGCCTCCACGCCGTCCATGGTGGGCATCCGGATGTCCATCACCACCACGTCGGCCGGGGTCCCGGCGAGGACCCGCAGCGCGTCCGCGCCGTCGATCGCCTCGCCGACGACCGTCATGTCCGACTGCGAGTCGAGCACCATTCGGAAACCGGCGCGCACCAGCGCCTGATCGTCGACGATGACCACGCGGATCGTCATGCCACTCCCTCGGTCTGCGGTGCCGTCGACGGTAGTGGCAGCCGGAGATCGATTTCCCACCCCCCGTCCAGCCGGGGCCCGGCGTGGAATTCGCCGCCGTAGACGGCGACCCGCTCGCGCATCCCGACCAGGCCGTGTCCGCCCGACGGGGGGGCGCCGACGCCGCGCCCGCGGCCATCGTCGGTCACCCGCAGCCGCAGGAATCCGGGGTCGGTGTAGTCGAGCACGAGGTCGACGTGCGCGCCCGTGCCGGCGTGCTTGAGCGCGTTGGTCAGCGACTCCTGCACCAGGCGGTAGACGCTGAGCTCCATCCCCGGCGGCAGCGACACGGGTTCGCCGCGCACCGTGTGCCGGACCGTCAACCCCGCCGCCCGGCTGCGCGCCAACAGGCCGTCCAGCTCGCCCAGCGCCAGTCGACGGCGCTGCGCTCCGCCGGACAGCGCCGCGCCGGACTCGTCCGCCGCGCCCGCGGCGTCCCCGGCCGCCGAGTCGAGCGGCCCCGCCGGCGTGGGGTCGCGCAACACCCCCACCAGCCGGCGCATCTCCTCCAACGCCTGCCGCCCGGTCTCCGCTACGGTCTTCACCGCCGCCCGGGCGGTGTCCGGGTCCCGGTCGAACATGTACGTCGCCCCGTCGGCCTGCACGATCATCACCGCCATGCTGTGCGCGACGACGTCGTGCAACTCCCGCGCGATCCGGGTGCGTTCCTCGGCCACCGCCGCCCGCGCCTGCGCGTCGCGCTCCCGTTCCAGCGTGCCGGCCCGCTCCTCCAGGCTGAGCACGTAGAGCCGGCGGGTCCGGACGTTGAGCGCGGCCAGCCACACCGCCCCGCAGACCACACCGAGGAAGATGGCGCCCGCCCACCACTCCCCCTGCAGGCCGCGGGCGGCGATCGCCACCCCGATGAGTCCGACGACCCCGGCGATGAGACCGTCACGCAGCCGGTCGGCGTACTTGACCACGCTGTACATGGCGACGAGCACGGCGACGTCGAACGCCAGCGGCTCCCAATCGAGGATCACCTGCACCAGGGCGAGCGCGGCGACCACCGCGCCGACGGCCGACGGGTGCGCGCGCCGGAACAACAGCGCGACCGCCATCGCCACGCCGATCAGCGTGCTCTTCCAACCGCCCGGCGCCGAGATCACCCCGGCGACCGCGAACAGGACCACCCAGGCGGATACGGCGACGTCAAAGAGAACGCTGCGCAGCGGGCGACCGAAAACGGTACGTGACATGGCTGTGCAGCCTACGAGGTGCGGTCACGCCTCCCGCGCTATCGCTGCGGGTGTCGGCATGTGGCGACGGTTTCGCAGACGGCCCGCCGGCGACGGGGGCGGTATCGTCAGCGGTTGTTGTACGCCGCCACGACCGAGGCCGGAATGCGCCCCCGTTCCGAGACGTCGTAGCCCTGCTTGACCGCCCACTCACGGATCGCCCTGTTCTGGTCGCGCTCCGACCGCGTCGGGGCCCCACCGCCCCGCTGGGGCTCCCGCCGCGCCTCGCCCCCGCCACGCCCGATCCGCGTTCCGGCGCTGATGAACGGGTCCAGCGCCCTGCGCAGCTCACCCGCGTGCTTCTCGGAAAGGTCGATCGTGTAGCTGACGCCGTCGAGGTCGAACTCCACGGTCCGGTCGGCCTCGCTGCCGTCGAGGTCGTCCGTCAGAACAACAATCACTTGCCTGGCCACCGGGGGTCACTCCTCATAGTGCGGCGATTTGAGGGATTAAGTCTGACCCATAGGCACACAATTTAGCAAGGAATTCGGCAATTACCGCGCGCCGATTTTTCGATCAACGGCCCGGACGGAAATAGCTGTCACGTATGTAATAGCGCGACCACCGCGCGTCAATCGGATCGCGTCGCGATCGCCGGCGTGACCGCGCGCCGCCGAATAACCGCGATCGTAATGGGATGGGACGGGCGTCCACGCCAATTGCCGCGCCCGTGCGGCGCACCCGAGCCCGCTCGGCGCCGCCGGCACGACCGCGCCGACGGCGCCGGATCGTCGGCAACCGCGCTCAGCGGCGGGCGGCGGTGGGGGTCAGCCGCAGATCCCGCAGCGCCGGCACCTCGTCGTGCCGCGGCGCGCGCGTCAGCATGGCGCGCAATTCGGCCGGATGAACCTCGAGGTACGGCGGCGGCACGGTCCGGCCGGAAAGCAGCCGCAGGGCCAGCGTGAACGGCCGCTTGTGCCGGCGGGCCCGCCGCACCGCCACGATCTGGCCGGGCCGGACCAGGAACGAGGGGCGAGCGATCTTCGTACCGTCGACGGTGAACGAGTTGTGGCTGATCAGTTGGCGCGCCACCCGCACGGTCGGCGCCAGCCCGGCCCGCCACACCAGCGCGTCCAGCCGCTGTTCGAGCTGATCGGCCACCCGGTCGGCCAGCTGGCCGCCGCGCTGCGCGGCGTCGGCCAGCACCCGGCCCAGCTGCCGGCCCCGGACGTCGTACTGGTCACGCAGCAGCCGGTGATCCCGCAGCCGCAGCCGCGGCGCCGGCGGATTGCGCCGTAACCGGCGGCGCACCCCGGGCGGGCCCTGCCGCCGGTGGAGATACCACGTGCACTTGCGCCGCAGCTGAACGCCGAGCAGGCGCGACAACCGCAACCTGGAATGCGATGCCATACCACCCTCCTTCCGCGCGTGTGCCGGCCGCATTCCCCGCCCGGCCGGCCGCTAACGACCGCGCCGCGCCTCGGCGCCAGGCGTGGGTGGCGGATCGTCGGGGTAGAGCGTGGGGATGAGCCAGCCACCCGTGATGGTCGTGGGTCAGCTCGTGCGCGACCTCGTGCTGGTCGTCGACGACGTGCCCCGCCCCTTGACGGCGGCGACGGTGCGTCTGCGGCGGGAGATGCTCGGTGGAAAGGGCGCCAACCAGGCCGTCTCGCTCGCGCAGCTCGGCGTGCCGGTCGGCCT
The DNA here is from genome assembly GCF_900107255.1 of Micromonospora pattaloongensis. Taxonomy (GTDB): domain Bacteria; phylum Actinomycetota; class Actinomycetes; order Mycobacteriales; family Micromonosporaceae; genus Micromonospora_I; species Micromonospora_I pattaloongensis. Next base: position 69,868 of record NZ_FNPH01000009.1, read on the forward strand.
GGTGGCGGTCGCCGGCGACGACCGCGTCGGCGACGACATGCTCGCCCGGGCGATGCGGGACGGCATCGACGTGACGGCGGTGGTGCGCCGGCCGGAGACCGACACGGGCCTGATCGTGGACGTGGTCGACGCCCATCACCACTGGCGCTACCTGGAACACGTGCCGGAGCCGGTGCTGCTGACGGAGGCGGACGTCGCGGCGGCCGCGCCGCGCCTCGCCGCCGCGCCGGCGGTCCTGGTCCAGCTCCAGCAACCGCCCGCCGCCGCGCTGCGCGCCGCGCGGCTCGCGACCGGCCTGGTCGTGCTGGACGGGGCCCCGCCGGACGAACACCGCGCCGAGCTGCTCGCCGCGGCGGACGTGGTGCGGGCCGACGCCCGCGAGACCGCGGGGCTGCTCGGCGCGGCGGCCGAGGACCCGGAGCGCGCGGTGGCGGCCGCCCGGGAGCTGCTGGATGCCGGCCCGTCGCTGGTCGCGGTCGCGCTCGACCCGCGGGGCAACCTGTTCGTCTGGCGCGGCGGACAGCTACTGGTCCCGTTCACCGACACCCCGATCGTCGACACCACCGGCGCCGGGGACGCCCTCACTGCCGGGCTGACCACCGGGCTGATCCGCGGCGAGGGTCCGGAGCGCGCCGCGGTGCTCGCCGCCGCGGCGGCCAGCGCGACCGTCGGGCACCCCGGCGGGCGCCCCGACCTCAACCCGTCGACGCTGCGTGCGCACCTCGCGCTCGTCGAGAAGGGTCTGCGGCGGTGACGCCGCCGCGGTGCGCGCGGATCCCGCCGGAGCGCGCCGCGGGGTGGCTGCGCCGACCGCGGGCTACTCTTGCGCGGGCCGCGGAGCGACCGTGGCCGCGCCACCGCAAGGAGTTCCACCCGTGCTCGTCCTGCTGCCGCCGTCGGAGGGGAAGGCCGGTGCCGGCTCGGGACGGCCCCTGGAGCTGGAGACCCTGTCGCTGCCCGCGCTGAACCCGGCCCGGGAACGGGCGCTGGCGGCGCTGGTGACGCTCTGCTCCCAGCCGGATGAGGAATCCGCGCGCACCGCGTTGGGGCTGAGCCCGGGACAGCGGGCGGAGATCCCGCGCAACGCGCGGCTGCCCGAGGCGCCCGCGCTGCCCGCCGCGCGGCTCTACACCGGGGTGCTCTACGACGCGCTCGACCTCGGCTCGCTCCCCCCGCCGGCCCGGCGCACGGCCCAGCGCTCGCTGCTGATCTTCTCCGGCCTGTGGGGGGCGGTCCGCGTCAACGACCGCATTCCGCCGTACCGGTGTTCCGCGACGGCGAAGCTGCCCGGCCTCGGCGCGCTCGGGGCGTACTGGAAGAAGGCGATGCCGGCGGCGCTGGCCGAGGCCGCCGGGAGCGGGCTGGTGCTGGACCTGCGCTCGTCGGCGTACGCGGGAATGTGGACGCCGTCCGGCCAGATTGCGGGCCGCACCGCGACCGTGCGGGTGCTGCACGAACGCGCGGTGAACGGCGTGGTCACCCGTTCGGTGGTCAGCCACTCCAACAAGGCGACGAAGGGCCGCCTGGTCCGCGCCCTGCTGACCAGCGGATCGCGGCCGCGCACGCCCGCCCAGCTCGCGACGGCGCTGCGCGACCTGAAGTACACCGTGGAGGAGCCGGCGACGCCGCCCGGGCGCCCGGCGCGGCTCGACGTCATCGTGACCGAGCTGTAGCGCGACGCGTCAGCGGACCCGCACCGGGGACACTGCCCGCCGGCGGGCACGCGGGTACGGTGTGCGGAGCCTCTTCGGGGCCGTCGGGACCACCCGCCGTGACCCCGCAGTTCTTTCAGGGAGTTGACAGTGAGCGATCGGGTTGACAGCACCCCGCGCGGCGGGTCGGAGAACGGCCAGCGCGCGACCCCGACCGGCGGGCGCGCGGCGGCCACGACGACCACGGCGCAGAACGCGGCGAGCCGGCGCGGAGGCGCGCTCACCGGTGCGCTCGCCGGGCTGGTGATGATCGCCGCGCTCATCGCGCTGGTCGTCGTGCTGAACCAGAAGGCATCCGAGCCGGACCCGGCGCCCGCGGCCGCCGCCACGCCGGCCCCGACCGCGCCGGCCCCCGAACCCACCGCCCCCGAACCCACGGCCCCCGCGCTGCCCGCGGGCGTCGACCCGGCACTGGCCAGCAAGCCCGCCGCCAGCGCCGGCACGGGCACCCTCACCAAGCTCACGGTCACCCCGGTGATCAAGGGCTCCGGCCCGACGGTGCGGGCCGGGCAGACCATCACGGTCAACTACGTCGGGGTGCACTACGCGACCGGCGAGGAGTTCGACTCGTCGTGGGCGCGGTCCACGCCGGCCTCCTTCCAGATCGGGGTGGGGCAGGTCCTTCCCGGCTGGGACCGCGGGCTCGTCGGCGTGACGGTCGGCAGCCGGGTGCAGCTGGACATCCCGGCCGCGCTCGCCTACGGCGACAACGCGACGGGTGGCCGGCCCGCCGGCCCGCTGCGGTTCATCGTGGACGTTCTCGCGGTCCAGTGACGACGGCCCGTGGTCGCGGCGCGTCGCGCCGCGACCACGGTGGCCGACGCCGGTTTCGGACCGGCACACCAATCGCGCGGCCGGTCGACGCCGACCGTGGCGGACGTCTCGGACCGGCGGATCGACGGAGCCGGGCGGAGAAAACCCGCTAACCTCGCCAGGTGACCTGGCTCGACGTCATCGGCTGGACCGGCTCCGCGCTGCTGGTCTGGTCGCTGCTGCAGACCCGCATCCTGCGCCTGCGCGCGCTGAACCTGATCGGCTGCCTGGTGCTCATCGGCTACAACGCGGCCGTCCGGGTCTGGCCCATGGTCGGACTCAACGTGGTGCTCGCCGTCATCAACCTGCACTACCTGCGGAAGATGATCACGACGCGGCACGACGAGCGCGCGTACGCGGTCGTCGAGGTCGGCACCGACGACGAGTTCCTCGCCCACACCCTGCGGGTGCACGCCGCCGAGATCGCCCGGTTCAACCCGCACTTCGACTGGGACGCCGGCTGGGCGCAGCGGCGGGCGTTCCTGATCGTCCACGACGACGAGGTGGTCGGCGTCGTGCTGCTGCGCCACACGGGCAACGGGGTGGCGCAGGTGGACCTGGACTACGTCACCCAACGGTACCGGGACTTCACCCCCGGCGAGTTCGTCTACCGGCGCAGCCGTTTCCTCACCGACCGCGGCTTCCGCCGCGTGGTCACCCCGCCCGGCATGGTCGCGCCCTACTACGGGCGGCTCGGGTTCCGGCGCGAGGGCGACTCCTACGTGCTGGACCTGCCCGCCCCGGACGGGGCGGCCTCAGCGCGCTGACCGGCGACCCGCAGGCGCGCCGCGGCGCTAGGCCGGGATCGGCTGCACGGCCCGGTAGTAGAGGTCGAGGCAGACCAGCAGCTCGGTGTGGGCGACCCCGGTCAGGGTGCGGATCTCGGAGTCCACGACGTGCATGACGTCCTGGGCGTCCCGGCAGACCGCCTCGACGAAGATGTCGAACCGGCCCGCGCACGCGACGACGTACTTGACCGCCGGCAGCTTGGTCAGGGTGCCGGCCAGGTCGATGATGCTGTGCCCGGGGGCGACCCGGATCCCGACCCAGACCTGCATGCTGAAGCCGAGACTGCGCGGGTTGGCGATCGCGGTGATCCGGATCGTCCTCTCCTGGAGCATCCGCGTGACCCGCTTGCGCACCTGCGACTCGGAGATTCCCAGCTGCTCGCCGACCAACCCGAACGGCAGCCGCCCGTCGCCGCTGAGCTCGGCGACGATCCGTCGGTCGGTCGCGTCCAGCGGCGCCCGCGCCTCGGTGTCACCGTGCTCGCCGCGCTGCTGCGCCGCGTCCCAGACCGGGTCCTGGTAGTGCAGCTGCAGGTACGGGAAGACCTCGGCGGACCGGACGCCGGGCGCCCGCACGAACGACTCGTCGATCACCGTCAGCAGCTCGGCCGTGTCCCGGCAGAGCACCTCGACCAGGGCGTCGTACCGGCCGGTGGTGATCACGGCGTAGTCGACCGAGGGCAGCTTCGCCATCGACTCGACCACCGGCTTGATACCCCGCCGGCCGTCCACCTTCACCCCGACGAGCGCGCCGACGGTGTAGCCGAGCACCGCCGGGTCGGCGACCGTGGTGATCTGGATGACCCGGTTCTCGAGCAGCTCGTTGACCCGCCGCCGGATGGTCTTCTCCGGCACCCGCAGCTCCCGCGAGATCGCGGCGAACGACTGCCGGCCGTCCACCTGGAGCAGCCGGATCAGCGCGCGATCCAGGTCGGAGAGCGGAACCTCGCCGGTGTCGGCCTCCGCGAAGGCGCCGCTCAGGAACCCGGCCACGACGTTCTCCGATCCGTGGTTCTCCGCTGCGCGCATGCCAGCCAAGATAGCGGCGAAGCGCTCACGCGCCGATCTCCGACGGGACGGGCGCGCCGGGTCGGGTGTGGACGAGCCGGCCGCCGAGGTAGACGGCGTCGACGCGGATGTCGAGCAGTTCGTCGGTGGCGCAGGCGAACGGGTCGCGGTCCAGCACGATCACGTCGGCCTTCTTGCCCGGCTCCAGCGAGCCGTACAGCTGCTCCTCGCCCAGGGTCGCGGCACCGTTGATGGTGTGCATCCGCAACGCCTCCGCGAGCGTGATCCGCTGATCGCCGTCGAGCTCCTCGCCGAAGAACGACTGGCGGCTCAGGCAGCACCACACGCTGAAGAACGGGTTGGTGGCGCGCTCCTCGGAGCCGATCCACACGTCCGAGCTGCCGGTGATCGCCCAGCCCTCGTCGAGCAGGCGGCGGAACGGGAACCGACCGAGCCGGCCGTAGTCGCCGAGATAGGTCGGGAAGAAGTCGCCGAAGGTGTAGATGAAGACGGGCTGCGGGACCGGGATGATCCCGGCGCGCCGCCACAGCTCGGTCGCCTCCGGCTCCGGCAGGAAGTTGCCCGCGTGCTCGACCCGCGGCGTCGGCGCGCCCGGTTGCGGCCCACCGGCGGCCTCGATCGCCAGGCACACCTCCTCCTGCGCCCGGTCGCCGTTGGCGTGCACGGCCAGCTGCAGGCCCGCGGCTGCGGTCCGGCGCAGCGCGTCGCCGATCTGGTCGGCGCTCAGCGCCACCTCGCCGCAGTGGTGGTGCCCCTCGAGGACGTACGGCTTCTTCACCGCCGCGCTGGCGGCGGAGTAGCCGCCGTCGGAGAACATCTTCACGCCCTGGATCCGCATCAGCTCGTCCGGCACGGTCAGCCCCAACCAGTCGCGGTGGGTGCACGCCTGCTCCAGGCTGACCGTGCCCGGCGCCCAGAGGTAGACCCGCAGCCGGGCGCCGAGGTCACCGTCGGCGTGCAGCGCGTCCATCGCGCGCAGGCCCTCCACGGTCTCGGAGATCTCGCCGATCGTGGTGACGCCCTTGGCGGTGAACAGGTCCCGTACGCCCTCGCGGATCGCGGACCGCAGCTGCGCGCCGCTCAGCTTCGGCAGCGGCAGGAGGTTGTCCATCTCCTTCACCACGCCGGTCGGCTCGCCGTGCTCGTCGCGTTCGACCGTGGGCAGGCCGGTGATGCTGTAGTCGGCCTCCTGGTAGCCGCGGGTGATGCCGGCGCGCTCCAGGGCGAGGCTGTTGAGGACGCTGATGTGCCCGCCGGCGCGGACCACGATCGCCACGTCGGTGCTGACCGTGTCGAGCTCGGCCCGGGTGGGCAGCCGCTTCTCGGCGAGCTTCTGGTCGAAGAAGAGGTTGGCCTGACCGACCAGCCAGCCGTCGACCGCCTCGTCGAGGTGCGCGCGGAGGGTGTCGAGCACGTCGGCGACGGTGCCGCAGCGCGGGGCGCGGCAGTCCACGGTCTGGTACGCGGTGCGGGCGGCGACCTCCATGTGCGCGTGGACGTCGACGAAGCCCGGCATGACCGGGGCGTCCCCGAGATCGCGCACCTGGGTGTCGGGGCCGATGTACGCCGCCGCCTGCCCGGGCGCCCCGGTGGCGACGATGTTCCCGTCCCGCACGGCGAGGAAGCCCGGGGAGACGGGGTCGCCCTCGGTCATCCAGATGACGCGGTTCGAGACCAGGACCAGATCGGCGGCGTCCATATCGGCTGACTCCTCCTCGAGGTACCACAAGATGGGACGGATGCCGCCAGCACGGCGGCGATGCGACGGGGCGAATACCGTGCCGATGCCCGTCGCACGGGATCAGCGGGGCGTTCCACCCCGCACGGCGCAGTGGCGCTGACGGTAACCCGCCCGATGCGGGCAGTCAATGGCGAAATCCGGTCTTTGGTAGCTGCATTTTGCCGAATTCTGCCCCTGCAACCTGCTCGACACCGATCTGGAGCCGCTTCATCGACCGTTTGTCCGATATCCATCCGACACGCTCGAAGAACCGACGAATTCAGTCCTTGACACCGCTGTAACGGACTGTTTACGGTCTAGCCCCAGGTCAGGAGTGAGCGGAGTCTCACTTCCGGTCACCGACGGGTCTCGGACCGGGCGCGACGCTGCGCCGGTTCTCAACAAGCTCTCGCTCGTGAAGGGGCGGTTCAATGCCATCTGGGGTGCGTCATGCGGAGGTCGCCGGCGGCGGCCTGGGCGGGTTGACCGTAGCTACGGCACTCGCACAGCGCGGATGGAGCGTCCGCGTCCACGAGCGCGGCAGCGAGCTGCGCGAGATCGGCGCCGGCATCTTCATGTGGGAGAACGCGGTGCGGGTGCTCGAGCACCTCGGCGCGTTCGACGAGGCGCTCGGCCGCGCGGAGCGCATCGAGAGCTGGCGGCTGTTCGACGAGCGCCAGCGCCTGATCCAGGACGACTGGATGAAGTCCGACGACGTGCGGCTCTTCACCGTGCTCCGCACCGACCTGCACCGCGCCCTCGGCAACGCCGCGAAGCGGGCCGGCGTCGAGATCGTCACCAACTCGTTCGTCGCCGGCGCGTCGGAGAACGGTGAGCTGTTCACCGAGAACGGCACCTCGTACAAGGCCGACCTGATCGTCGGCGCGGACGGCGTGGGCTCCGCGGTGCGCAACTCCGTCGGGCTGAACATCGTGGTGAAGGACCTGATGGACGGCTGCAGCCGGCACCTGGTGCCGCGGCTGCCGCACGACCCGGTCAACCACGCGCTGGAGTACTGGAACGGCGGCCGCCGCGTCGGCATCACGCCGGTCTCCGACGAGCAGGTCTACATCTACACCTGCTGCCCCGCCACCGACCTGGCCGGCCGCGAGCAGCCGTTCAACGTCGAGTCGTGGAGCCAGTCGTTCCCGCACCTGCGCCACTTCTTCGACCGCATCCCGAGCGTCTCCCGCTGGGCGTCGTTCGCCGACGTGCGCACCCACGCGTGGGTCAAGGGCAAGGTCGCGCTGATCGGCGACGCCGCGAGCGCGATGTCGCCGAACCTCGGCCAGGCCGCGTGTCTCGCCATGGTCAACGGCTTCTCGCTGGCGATGATGCTCGAGGGCGCGACCAACATCGAGTCGGCCCTGCTCGGCTGGGAGGCGCGGCAGCGTCCGGTCACCGACGCGACCCAGAAGTACTCGCGCCTCTACGGCCGCGTCGGCACCCGCTGGCCGCGCCAGCTCACCGACGTGCGCTCCGCGCTGATCTGGGCCGCCGGCAAGTCGCGGCCGTGGCAGGCGAAGGTCAACGTCGCCGCCCACCAGGGCGCCGAGCTGGTCGGCAAGGCCCGCAAGGCCGGCTGACCCGCACCGCTGTTCCAGCACGCACTGATCGTGAGCACTCCTGCCGCGGGCAGGACCAGATGATGGAGAACAGACATGCCGAAGGGTAAGGCGAAGGCGGCCGCGTTGGTCGCCGCCGCCGCACTCCTGCTCAGCGCGTGCAGCGCGGGGCAGGACAGTGAGGGCGGCGCCAGCAAGTACGACCCCTCCAAGCCCATCCCGGGCTCGGACAAGGGCAGCTTCACGGCCACGGCCGCAGAGATCAAGGAAGCGCTCAAGACCGACCCGTGGTGGTACCCGACCCTCTTCGTCGACTGCAAGGACGCGGCGACCAAGGCCGAGGGCTGCAACGGTGAACGGACCGAGGGCGTCTACAACGCGATTCCCAAGGACCTGGTCTCGAAGCGGTGGAAGATCTGCTTCGCGGTGCCGCACGTCTCCGACCCGTACTGGGTCGCCGCGGACTTCGGCGCCGTCGAGGAGGCCCGCCGGCTCGGCGTCGACCTCGACGTCTACGAGGCCGGTGGCTACACCGAGCTGTCGAAGCAGCTGAACCAGATCGACGACTGCGTCTCCTCGGGCGCGGAGGCGATCGTCATCGGCGCGATCAGCTTCAACGGGCTGGACGCGAAGGTCGAGCAGCTGGTCGACCAGGGGATCGTCGTCATCGACGGCCTCAACGGCATCTCCAACCCGAAGGTCAGCGGCCGCGCGGTGCTGAACTGGCGGGAGATGGGCGGCGCGGTCGGCGACTACCTCAAGAAGCAGAACAAGAGCGAGAAGGTCGCCTGGTTCCCCGGCCCGCCCGGCGCCGGCTGGGCCGAGGACGCGACGGCCGGCTTCAACGACGCCATCAAGGGCGCGCCGGTCAGCGTCGCCGCGACCAAGTACGGCGACACCTCCAAGGAGGTGCAGCTCAAGCTGCTGGAGGACACTCTGCAGGCCGACCCGGGCATCTCGGTGATCGCCGGCACCGCGGTGACGGCCGACGCGGCGGTCGCCGGCAACGTCGGCGGCGGCAAGGCGAAGATCTACGCCGACTACCTCATCCCGTCGACGTTCGACGCGATCAAGGACGGCAAGGTCACCTGCGGTGTCTCGGACCAGCCCGTGATCCAGGCGCGGATGGCCATCGACATGGCCGTCCGCCTGCTGGAGAAGATCCCGCTGGACGACCAGAAAGGCCGCGCCTTCCCCGCACCGAAGCTGGTCTGCGGTCCGGACGCCGGCGCGGACGCCAACCTCGACTCCTTCATCCCGGAGACGACGTTCGCCCCCGCCGACTTCAAGCCGGTCTTCCGGGTCACCAAGTGAGCCCGAGCCGATAGAGAAGGAATGATGACGCATCACGAGGAGGGCGTGGTTCTCCGCGCCGAACGGATCACGAAACGGTATCTGGGTGTCAAGGCACTCGACCAGGTCTCCTTCGACCTGCGCCGAGGCGAGATCCACGCCCTTCTCGGGGAGAACGGCGCCGGAAAGTCGACGCTGATCAAGACGATCTCCGGGTCGGTCCGGCAGGACGAGGGCATCATCTCGATCAACGGCCGGCAGCTCGGCGCCCTGACCCCCACCACCGCGGCCGCGCACGGCGTCGGCACGGTCTTCCAGGAGATGAGCCTCGTCCCGGCGCTCTCCATCGCGGAGAACATCTTCCTGGGACACGAACAGCGCCGGGCGGGACTGCTGGACAAGCGGCGGATGCTCGCCGGCGCCAAGCAGGCGCTCGCCCGCATCGGCGTCGACCTCGACCCGCGTACCCCGGTCGCCGGGTTGTCCCGCGCGCAGATGCAGCTCGTGGAGATCGCCCGGGTGCTGCACCGCCGGTCGGACATCCTGATTCTGGATGAGCCGACCGCGTCGCTGAGCCTCGGTGAGGCCCGACGGCTCTTCGAGATCATTACCGAGCTGCGCGCGCAGGGCATCGGCATCATCTACATCTCGCACCGGCTCGCCGAGATCAAGGAGCTGGCCGACCGGGTCACGGTGCTCCGTGACGGCCAGAAGATCGGCACGATCGCCGCGGCCGGGGTGACCGACGACAGGCTCGTCGAGATGATGTCCGGACGGACGCTGGAGAAGCTCTACCCCCGCATCGAGCCGCGTCCCGGGAAGGTGCGGCTGCGCGTGTCGGGGCTGAGCGGCCCGCTGCTGCGGGACGTCTCCTTCGAGGTCGCGGCGGGCGAGATCGTCGGCCTGGCCGGGCTGGTCGGCTCGGGCAAGTCCGAGATCGGCCGGGCCTGCTTCGGTCTGGAGCCGCTGACGGGCGGCACCGTCGAGATCGACGGGCGCCCGCTGAGCAAGCCGAGCCCGAAGCGCGCGATGCGACAGGGCATGATCTACTACCCGGCCGACCGCCACCAGGAGGGGCTGGTGACGACCGGGACGCTGCGGGACAACATCACGCTGCCCTCCATCGCGGCCGGCACCATGTCGCGGTTCGGCGTGCTGAACCGGCGCGAGGGGGCGGCGCGGACCAACCGGGTCGTCGAGGCTCTGTCGATCAAGCCGGCCGATCCGGGCCGTTCCATCCTGGGCTTCTCCGGCGGAAACCAGCAGAAGGCGCTGCTGGCGCGCTCCTTCGCGAAGAGCTTCCCCGTCCACGTCTTCGACGAGCCCACCGTCGGCATCGACATCGGCGCGAAGTCGGACGTCTACGAATACCTGAACAGCCTGTGCGAGCAGGGCGCCGCGGTGGTGCTCATCTCGTCGGACACCGAGGAGATCCTCGGCATGTCCCACCGCATCTACGCGGTTCGTGAGGGACGGATCGTGGCCGACCTGCGCGGCGACGACCTGACCGAGGAAAACGTCGTCCGCGCGTTCTTCGGCTCGCGCGACGCTTCTGTCACTTCAGGGAGTGTGCACCGTGACCAGTCCGCTTGACCTGGACGATCGCTCGTCCGCGCCGGAGAACGGGCAGGTGGTCGGCAAGCAGAACCCGCCGGCGCCCGCGGCGGGCCCGTCGCGGCTCGTCAGCGCGCTGCTGCGGGTCGGGCTGCTCCCGGTGCTGCTCGTCGCCGGCGTCGCGGTCTTCGCCTCGATCGAGCCGCGGTTCCTGACCCCGCTCAACGGCACGAACATCGGTCGCCAGCTCTCCTTCCTGCTCATCATCACGATGGCGCAGATGCTCGTCCTGGTGACCGCCGAGATCGACATGTCCGTCGGCTCCACCATCGCGCTGACCAGCGTGGTGTCGAGCATGGTGATGGTCAGGGTCGGCGGCGACGGCGGCGGGCCCGTGCTGGCCGGCCTGCTCGCCGGCCTCGGGGTGGGCCTGGTCATCGGGTTGATCAACGGGATCATCGTCGCGAAATTCCGGGTGCCGTCGTTCATCGTGACGATCGGCAGCGGCGCGGTCGCCTTCGGCGTGGCGCTGATGCTCTCCAGCGGCAGCCCGATCACCGGCCTGCCCAAGTCGTTCACCAAGGCGCTCGGCAACTCCGACATCGCCGGCGTGCCGCTCTCCCTGGTGATCGCCCTCGGGGTGTTCGCGCTGCTGTACCTGCTGCTCAACTGGACCACCGTCGGCCGTTACTTCTACGCCGTCGGCGGTGGCGAGAACGCCGCCCGGCTCGTCGGCGTCCCGGTGTTCCGGAGCAAGGTGCTGGCCTTCGTGCTGTGCAGCACCCTGACCTCGCTGGCGGCGGTCCTGCTCACCGCCCGCGTCTCCTCCGGCGAGCCGAACCTCGGCTCCGAGTTCGTGATCCTGTCGATCGCGGCGGCGGTGCTCGGCGGCACGTCGTTCTTCGGCGGCGAGGGCCGGCTCGGCATGGTCGCCATCGGCGCGCTGTTCCTGGTGGTGCTCTCCAACGGCATGAACCTGATCCGGGTCTCCAGCTACACCCAGCAGGTCGTCCTCGGCGTGCTGCTCGTCAGCGCGGTCGTGATCGACCGGCTGCGGCGCCGGACCGCCCGCTGACAAACCCTGAGAAAGCCGCTGGCCGGACCGGTCTCCCCTTCCGGTCCGGCCAGCGGCGCCTGGCGTACAACCTGAGGAGAAGTGGCGAGTCGATGAGCGACGCACGCAGTTTCTGGGTGGCCGGACAGGCCGCGGTGGGCGAGCGGACCTTCGAGGTGCGGCACCCGTACGACGGCCGGCTGGTCGCCTCGGTGTCGGTGCCGACCCCGGCACAGGTGGACGCGGCGGTGTCCGCGGCGCGCGCGGTCGCGGACGAGGCCGCGGCGATGCCGGCGTACGCCCGGGCCGAGGCGCTGCACCACGTGGCGAACCGGCTCGCCGAGCGCAGCGAGGAGATCGCCCGCCTGATCACCGCCGAGAACGGCAAGCCGGTGAAGTGGGCGCGCGGCGAGGTGACCCGCGCGATCTCGACCTTCCGCTGGGCGGCCGAGGAGGCGCGGCGCTGGTCCGGGGACCTGCAGCGGCTGGACACCGACCCGGCGGCCGTCGGCCGAATCGCGCTCACCCGCCGCTTCCCGCGCGGCCCGGTCCTGGCGATCGCCCCGTTCAACTTCCCGCTCAACCTGGTGGCGCACAAGGTCGCCCCGGCGATCGCCGTCGGCGCCCCGGTCATCATCAAGCCGGCGCCGAAGACGCCGCTCTCCGCCCTGGTCCTCGGCGAACTGCTCGCCGAGACGGCGCTGCCGGCCGGGATGTGGTCGGTGCTGCCCCTGCCCAATGAGGAGACCGCGGCGCTGGTGACCGACCCGCGGCTGCCGGTGGTGTCGTTCACCGGCTCCGGCCCCGTGGGCTGGGCGATCCAGAAGACGGTGCCGCACAAGCACGTCACGCTCGAACTCGGCGGCAACGCCGCCGCGGTGGTCTGCCCCGACTGGTCCAGCGAGGCCGACCTCGACGTCGCCGCCGGCCGCATCGCCACCTTCGCCACGTACCAGGCCGGCCAGTCCTGCATCTCGGTGCAGCGGGTCATCGCCGACCGGAGCATCGCCGGGGCGCTCGCCGCCCGGGTCGCCGCCGCGGTCGCGGCCCAGCGCACCGGCGACCCCTGGGACGACAGCACGGACGTGGGCCCGCTGATCGACGAGGCGGCCGCGATCCGGGTGCAGAGCTGGGTCGACGAGGCGGTGGCGGCCGGCGCGCGCGTGCTGACCGGCGGGACCCGCGACGGCGCCACCGTGGCGCCCACCGTGCTGGTGGACGTGCCGGCCGACGCGAAGGTGTCCTGCGAGGAGGTCTTCGGGCCGGTGCTGGTGATCGAGGCGGTCGACGGCGTGGACGCGGCGTTCGCGCGGGTCAACGACTCCCGGTACGGGCTGCAGGCCGGGGTGTTCACGCGGGACCTGCAGATCGCGTTCCGCGCGCACCGTGAGCTGGAGGTCGGCGGCGTGGTCATCGGCGACGTGCCGAGCTACCGCGCCGACCAGATGCCGTACGGCGGGGTGAAGGAGTCCGGCGTGGGGCGCGAGGGCGTCCGGTACGCGATGGAGGACTACACGTACGAGCGGGTCCTGGTCCTGACCGGGCTCCCGCTGTAGCGGCCGGCTACCCTTCGGCGACGTGGAGACGTTGACAGCGGGCAGCGAGATCCCGGTGCGGTTGGTGAAGGCGCCGCGCCCGGACGTGACGTACCCGGCGGTGGTGCTCGCCGACGACGGCACGCACCTGGTGGTGCGCGCCCCGTGGGCGGGCGCCGACTGCCGCGACTTCGGGTTCGTCCGCTTCGAGCGCGGCGACGTGTTCACCGAGCACTACTGGCGGGACCGGTGGTACTCGGTGAAGGAGGTGCGGTCCGCCGACGGCGCGCTGAAGGGCTGGTACTGCGACGTCACCCGGCCGGCCCGGGTGCGCGACGGCGGGCTGGTCGTGGCCGACCTCGACCTGGACCTGTGGTGCTCGGCCGACGGCGCGACGGTGCTGCGGCTGGACGAGGACGAGTTCGCCGCGAGCGGCCTGGCCGAGCGCGACCCCGAGGCCGCCGCCCGGGCCCGCCTCGCCCTGGACGAGCTCGAGGATCTGGCCCGCCGCGCCGCCCTCCCCGCACTTCCCTGATCACAACGACCTTGGAGTTATGGCGGGGATTCGCACCCTTCGTGGAGCCATAACTCCAAGGTCGTCGTGATCGTGGCGCGTCAGACCATCGCGCTGACGGCCTTCTTCAGGCTGTCGCTGGGGCGACGGGGCGCGTTCTGCTGCATCTTCGCCATCTGCTCGCCCATCTCCTGCAGCTGCTTGCGGTCCATCCCCTCACGCACCTTGGGGAACCACTCGGTCTCCTCCTCCTCGATGTGGTGCAGCATGGTCTCCATCAGCACCGTCGCCTTCGCGGCGTAGCGCTCGTCGTCGGGGCTCATCTCCGCCAGCTCCGCGGCGAGCACGTCCGCCACGTGGTGCTCCTGGTAGGACTCCAGCACCGCGGACTCCAGCCCCGGGCACATCTGCCGGGTGATCGGGTACATGCACTCGTTCTCCAGGTACGTGTGCACGGTGAGCGCCTCGTTGATCTGATCCACCATCTGCTGCATCTGCTGCGGCGTGGCGGTCTCCGCGTTCTTCTGGAATTTCTGGAACAGCGCCCGGATCTCCTTGTGCTGGCTGATCAGAAAGTCGATGGCATCGGCAGGCATGCGAGAACCTCCTCGGTAGTGGTGCCGCGACGTACCCGCGGCGCCGCCCCACAAACGGGCCGAACCGCCACAACCCGGCGCCCGAACGTCCCCCGCCCGGTCCTCAGATCGCCGCCGCCCGGGCCACCTTCCAGTCCGCCCCGACCGGCACCATCGTCAGCACCACCCGGTTCTGGTCCACCTTCTCCCCCGCGGTGCTCACGTTGCGCCGGTACTGGTTGAGATAGACCAGCAGCTCCACCCGGTCCGCGGTCGCGGTCACCACGCCGGTCGCCGAGACCTCCGCCAGCACCACCGCCTGCTGCTTGGTGGCCGTCTCCTTCAGCGCCGCGGTCGTCTGGGCGTACTCGTCGGCGAACTCGCCGGTCACGAACGTCCGTCCGTTCGCGACGCTGGCGTCGAAGGTCCGGTAGTCGTACGAGAAGATCGCCTTCGCGGCGGCGGTGGCGGTGGCCAGCGACGACCGCACGGCCGCGTCGCGCTGCTGCGCGCGGTGCTGGCCGTGCCACGCCGACCCGGCGGCGATCGCCGCGAGCAGCGTCGCGGCCACCAGGACGGGAACCAGGGGGATCCGGCGCGGGCGCAGCCGCCGCACCAACCCGGAAACGGTACGCATGTCAGCCTCCACCTAACCGACGAACTGCAGCCGGGACACGAGCCACGCGCCGGAGTCGGCGTCGCGCGTCATGTCCACCTGGATCCGGTAGTGCGACGGGCGCCCGTCGGGCGCGTTCACGTTCTTCACGGTCGCGTCGATCGCCACCAGCACCACCGCGGAACGGTGGTCGCCGGAGACCAGGCCGGCGCGCAGCACCGTCCCCCGCGACTCGACCTTGTTCTCCACCACCGCCGCCCGCACCTGCGCCTGACCGCGGTCGAACTGCTCCTTGAACTCGCCCGTGGCGCCGGCGGAGATCCGCTGCAGGTCGCGGTCGACGCTAGAGGCGCTCACCGAGACGAAGTTGACGGTGGTCTGCCTGGCCGCCGCGACCGCCGCGGCGTGCGCCGCGGTCAGCGTCCGGTCGGCGTACCAGCGCTGACCGAGGACGCCGGCCGCGGCCAGCGCGGCGGCGAGCGCGATCAGCAGCAGTCCCACCAGCACGCGCCGCCGCCGCGTCGGCGCCGCCGCCGCGGCGCCGTCCGACGCGCGCCCGTCCGTTCCGGGCTCGTCCGGCGCGCTACCGTCCGCGGCCGGTCCGCCGTCGGCGGGCGGGTCCGCCGCGGGCGCCGGCTGCCGCCCGGCCGCCGGCGTCTGCGATTCCTTCCCGGACCGCCGCGACGCCGGTGGCGAGACGCCGTCGTCCCGGACGGGCTCCTCGTCGATCGTCTTCAGCAGCGCCTCGACCGGCTCGCCCGGACCCGGCAGGTGCCGGGTGAAGGCGCGTCGCCGCCGGTTCGGCGTCGGCGTGCCGGGCTTCGCGCCCTTGATCAGTCTCAACGTGCGTTCCTCACGGGTCGGCATCGCCGCCTCCTTCGGTTCGCCGGTCACGGGGTCACCCCGGCGAGCAGCAACTGCTTCCACGACTGGTCACCGGCCAACCGGGCCTGCCCGCCGGTGCCGCCGAACTGCAGCGGCCGGCCGTCCGGGCCGAGCACGAGGCCGGTGGCCGGATCGAACCCGGCCAGCGCGGGCGGGGCCGGGTCGGCGGGGGCGGGCGCGGGGCGCGGACCATCCGCGCCCGGCCGGGGCGCGTTCCCCGCCCCGCGCACCCCCGGCTGGCCGGACCGGCAGCCGCCCGCGCCGTCGTTGACGCACGCGGGCGGGTCGCCCGCGTTGACGACGAGGCCGAGATGGACGGTGCCGTCGCCGGGGGTCACCGTGAAGCCCCCCGCGACCGCCATCGGATACACCACGAGCATCTGCTCGATGCCGGGCAACCGCCGCGCCGCGATGCCGTTGACCGTCACCAGGTTGCCCACCAGCGTGCCGATCGCCGGATCCAGGCCGCGCAGCAGCGCGACCAGCTCCCGGCCGGCGGGCGGCCCCGCGGTCAGCAGCCGGCGCAGGTCGGGGTCGGACGCGCGGACCGTCTCGGCGAGCCGGGCGAGCCCGTCGGCCCAGCGGCGCAGCGCGTCGGCCGACTCGGCCTGGGTGGCGAGCACCGTGCGCCCGTCGCGGATCAACGCCAGCGTCTCGGGCAGCGTCGCGCTCGCCTCGGCCAGGAGCGCGTCACCGGCGTCGAGGATGCGTCCCAGCGCCGCCTCGTTGCCCTCGAACGCGGTGCCCAGTTCGGTGATGAGCACGGTCAGGTCGTCGGCGTCGACCGAGCGCACCAGCGCGTCCAGGTTGGCCAGCAGCGTCTCCGGGGGCAGCGGCACGCCGGTGCGCTCCCGCGGGATCACCGCCCCGTCGCGCAGGTACGGGCCCGCGTCGCGTTCCGGACGCAGGTCCAGGTACTGCTCGCCGACCGCGGAGCGCTGCGACACCACCGCCCACAGATCGGTGGGCACCCGGGTCCCGCGCTGCAGCCGCAGCTCCGCACGGACCCCGTCGCCGCGCAGCCGCACCGCGTCGACCCGCCCGACCGGCACCCCCCGGTACGTGACGGGCGCGTTCGGAAAGAGCCCGCCGGCGTGCGCCAGCTCGACGTGCACCCGCAGACCGCCGCCGAGCAGGCGCTCGCCCAGCCCGACGTAGCGCACCGCGACGTAGCTGACGCCGAGGAGGCTCACCACCAGGAAGAGCACTACCTGCGCTTTCGCCGTACGTCCGATCACGGCCGCAGCCCTCCTCTCAGCACATCGGGCAGAGTGCCGATCTGACCGGTCACCGCGCCGGTGGGCGGCGCGGGCAGGCACTCGGGCGACAGCACGGTGCCCGGCGGCAGCTCGGTGTCCGGCGGCAGGAACGTGCCGGGCGGCACCACGCCCTTCGGCGGGAGCAGCCCGCCGGGCGGGACCGGGGAGCCGGGCCTGAGCAGCACGCAGCCGGGCGGCAGCAGGCAGTCCTTCGGCGGCGTGAAGGTCGGCGGGAACGCGTCGGGCTTCGGCAGACACTTCGGTGGCAGCAGCTCGGGCAGCCCCGGCACCAGCCCGCCGGGGTGCGGCAGCGCGGGCCCCGGCGGTCGCGTTGGCGCGGCGGGCCGCGCCGCCGCCGACCGGGCCGGCGCCGGGGCGGCCGCGACGAGGTTGGCCAGGATCGACGCCGCGTCGAGGTCGGCGGTGACCGAGAGGTTCATGAAGTCGCCGACGATCGCGCCGGTGACGTTGGGCGGGAACGGGTACGACAGCATGAAGTCCATCGACTTCGGCAGGTCGTCGCCGGCGCGGACGAGCTGTTCCAGGATGGGTTGCAGGGCGCGGACGCTGGCCACCGTGTCCTTCCGGGTCTCGGTCACGACGCGGGTGCCGACCCGGCCGAGCTCGCCGAGGGCGGTCAGCGCGCCGGTCAGCTGGGCGCGCTGCTCCGCCAGCACCGTGACGCCGGGCGCGAGCGCGTCGACCGCGTCGCCGATGACCTGCTGCTGCCGCGCGAGGCGTCCGCTGAGCCGGTCCAACGCCTCGACCGCCCGGACGAGGTCCGCCTTCTGCCGTTCCAGCCCGCCGATGAACGCGTCGAGTTGACGCAGCGCGTCGCGCGCCGCGGCCTCCCGACCGTCCAGCGCCGCCACCAGCTCCTCGTTGATGGTCTTGAGCTGCGCCAGGCCGCCGCCGTTGAGCAGCAGGCCGAGCGCGGCGAGCACCTCCTCGACCTCCGCCGACCGCCGGGTGCGGGACAGCGGGATGACGGCGCCGTCGCCGAGACCACCGTGGGCGTCCTCGGTGACCGGCGCCGCGACCGCGACGTACTTCTCCCCCAGCAGGCTGCTCTGCCGCACCGCGGCGGTGGCGTTGGCGGGCAGCCGGACGGCGCGGTCGATGCGGACCCGCGCCCGCGCGGTCCAGCCCGACAGCGAGATCTCCTCCACGCTGCCGACGGTCACGTCATCGACCTTCACGGCGGCCTGCGGCACCAGGTCGAGCACGTCGGCGAACTCGATGGTGACCCGGTATCCGGGCCCGGACGGGGCGCCGCCGGGCAGCGGCACGTCGGTCAGGGTCGGCACGTCGCACCCGGTCGCCAGCACGGCGACGGCGAGGGCGCCGCCCAGCGCCCGCCGCAGCCGGGGGCTCATCGCCGGCCCCGCAGGATGCCGCCGAGGGTCGGATCGGTGGCGCCGCCCGGCGCCCCGGCGGGCACCGGCACCCCGGACACGTTCAACGGTGCCGACGGGGACGTGCCCGGTGGGACCGTACCGGTCGCCGGGGGGCCGGGCGGCAGCTTGAGCAGCTTCCGCAGCTGATCGGTCATCGGCAGCTTCCGCGCGTGC
Source organism: Micromonospora pattaloongensis (assembly GCF_900107255.1). Lineage (GTDB taxonomy): Bacteria > Actinomycetota > Actinomycetes > Mycobacteriales > Micromonosporaceae > Micromonospora_I > Micromonospora_I pattaloongensis. Next base: position 88,351 of record NZ_FNPH01000009.1, read on the forward strand.
AGCGTCTGCGCGAGCGCGACGCACTTGCTCGGCACCTGCGTCGCCGCCAGCAGGTCCACCATCAGCGAACAGACGAAGCTGGCCGGGTCGTACGGGCCCATCGCGTTGTCACGGGTGTCCAGCGTGCCCGAGCGGGGGTTGTAGGAGAGGTTGAGATTGGACACCGCCAGCGGGGTGACGTCCAGGATGTCGATGACCGCCTGCTGCTGTCGCACCAGCACTCCGGTGATGTCGGCGAGCGCTGTCACGTTGGACGCCAGCGCGCCGCGGTTCTGCTTGACGAACGCGGTGACGTCGGCCAGCGCGGTGGCGAGGTGGCGCAGCGCCGCGGCCAGCTCGTCGCGCTCGCCGGCGAGCTGCTGCGCGACGTCGGCGAGCTGGACGTTGAAGGTGCGCACCTGCCGGTCGCTATCGGCCAGCGCGGTGGTGAAGCGCTGCAGGTTGGCGACCGAGCCGAACAGGTCCTGCCGGCCGTCGGCGAGCGTGCCGAGAGCGCGGGACAGCCCGTCGAGGGAGTCGCCCAGCGCCGCTCCGTTGCCCTCCAGGTTCGCCCGCCCCGTGGCGACCAGCTCCGACAGGGCGCCGTCGGCGTTGGCCCCCTCGGGTCCCAGCGCCCGGTTGACGTCGTCGAGCGAGCGGTAGATGTCGTCGATCTCCATCGGCGACGCGGTCCGGGTGACCGGCAGTTCGGCGCCGTCCGGCAGCGCCGGGCCCCCGGCGTACGCGGGGGTGAGCTGGACGTAGCGATCGCTGACCACGCTGGGCGGGACGATCAGCGCCTGCGCGTCGGCCGGGATGTCGATCCCGTGGTCGTAGCGCAGCTCCACCCGCACCGTGCGCCCCTGCGGCACGACCGCGACCACCTCGCCGACGCGGACGCCGAGCACCCGCATGTCGGAGCCGGGGTGCACGCCGACGGCGCGGTCGAAGTGGGCCACGAGCCGGCGCTGCGGCGACTCCTGCCGCCACACGACGACGCCGGCGGCGGCCGCGAGCGCGGCGGTCGTGCCGGCGGCGACCAACAGTCGCCAGCGCCCCGTCGGACCGGGCATCAGCGTCCTCCCGTCGTCGGCTGGTAGGGCTGCAACAGCCCGGACACGTACGAGTCGAACCAGCGGCCGTTGCCCACCACGTTCGCGAAGGCGGACACGAACGGGCCCATCCGCTGCAGCGTCCGCTCCAGGTCGTCGCGGTTGCGCTGCAGGATGGCGACCACGTCGCGCAACTGCTTCAGCGCCGGGGCGAGCTGGGCCCGGTTGTCGGCGACCAGTCCGGAGAGCTGGGTGGCGAGCTCGTTCGTGCCGACCAGCAGCTCGTGGATCGCGTCGCGGCGCCGGCTCACCTCGGCGAGCAGCGCCGCGCCGTCGGCGACCAGCTTGCGGAACTCCTCGTCGCGGTCGGCGAGCACGTCGGTGACGGTGCGGGCCCGGGCGAGCAGCGTACGCAGCTCGGCGTCGCGCTCGGCCACGGTCCGGGAGAGCCGGGACAGTCCGTCCAGTGCGGAGTGCGCGCTGGCCGGGGTGTCGGCGAAGGTCTGCGACAGCGTCCGGAACGCGGCGGCGAGCTGCCCGGTGTCGATCTGCTCGATGGTGTCGGCGAGCCCGGTCACCGCCTGCATCACGTCGAAGGGCGACGCGGTGCGGCTGGTCGGGATCTCCTCCCCCTCGCGCAGCCGTCCCGGCCCGGCCGGCGTCAGCGCCAGGTACTTCTGGCCGAGCACCGTCTTGATCCGGATCGTCGCGCCGGTCTCGCGTCCCAGCCGCACGTCGTCGGCGTCGACCCGGAACCGCACCCGCACGTACGGCTGCGCGCCGCGCGCCAGCTCCACGCCGGTCACCTTGCCGACCCGCACCCCGGCCACCCGGACCTCGTTGCCGGGCGTGAGGCCGCTGGCGTCGCGGAACGCCGCCTGGTACGCCCGCCCGGTCAGCCCGCTGAGCCGGTCGAGCTGGAAGGCGGCGAGCACCACGCCGGCGAGCACGATCAGCCCGATCGCGCCGATGACGACGGGGTTGCGTTCCCGGAACGGCTTCATCGGGCACCTCCCGCGCTGCACCGGGCGGCGGAGGAACTGAAGGTGGCGGCGTTCAGCTCCTGCCCCCCGGCCACCACCCGACCGTCGAAGTCGCAGAGGTAGTAGTTCAACCACGATCCGTACGAGGCGGTGCGGGTGAGCGCCTCGTAGCGCTCGGGCAGCCGCCCGAGCGTGGCGTCGATGACCGTGGAGTTGCGGTTGAGGGTGCCGGCGAGCTCGTGCAGCGCGCGTACGTCGGCGGCGAGCGCCGGGCGGACGTCGCGCAGCAGTCCGGCGGTCGCCCCGGTGAGGTCGCCGAGGTTGGTCAGCGCGTCGCCGATGGCGGCGCGGTCGGCGGCCAGCCCGGAGACGAACTGCTGCAGCTGGCTGATGGTCTGGTCCAGGTTCCGGTCGCGGTTCGCGAGGGTGCCGAGCACGCTGTTGAGGTTGGTGATGACCCGCCCGATCACGGCGTCGCGGTCAGCGAGGGTGTTGGTCAGCGACGCGGTGCGTTGCAGCAGGCTCGCCACGGTGCCGCTCTCGCCCTGCAGCACCTGGATGATCTCGTACGCGAGCTTGTTGACCTCGTTCGGCGACAGCGCGGTGAACAGCGGGCGGAACCCGTTGAAGAGCACGGTCAGGTCCAGCGCCGGCGTGGTCCGGGCGAGCGGGATCAGGCCGCCGCGCGGCAGCGGCCGGCCGTCACCGGGCCCCTCGGTCAGCGCCACGTACCGCTGTCCCACCAGGTTCCGGTACCGGATCTTCGCGCGGACGCTGGTCGCGAGCGGCACGTCGGCCTCGACGGTGAAGGTGACCTCGGCGACGGTGTCCTCGACGACCCGGATGTCGCGGACCTGCCCGACGCGCACCCCCGCGATCCGCACGTCGTCGCCGGGCAGCAGCCCGGTGACGTCGGTGAACCGCGCGCGGTAGCTCACCCCGCCGGTCGACAGCGAGCCGAGGGTCTGGGCGAGCAGGCCGGTCAGCACCAGCGTCACCGCGGCGAAGATGATCAGCTTCACCAGGGGCGCCATCGTCTTCCGGTTCATGGCACGTTCACCACCGCTCCGCGCAGCAGCGGACCCCAGAGCAGGACCGCGATGTCGGGGACGTCCACCGGCGGCGTCCCGGTGACCGCGCCGACGAGGGGCTTGACCAGGGCGCGCTCCTGCATCGTGGCCGCGTACCCCATGGCGGCGACGGGCGGCGCGGGCGCGGCGGCCGCCGTCCCGACCGGCAGCGGCGTGCGGGGGCGGGCGCCGGCGTAGTCGTAGCCGTCGTTGATCGGCGCCTCCGGCGCCGGGGCCGGCGGGTTCGGCAGGTGACGGCAGTCCGGCCCGTTCTTCGCGCCGTAGACCGGCTCGTCGCGGCCGGGCTCGTACCGGCCGCCGTCCCGGGTCACCTCCAGGGTGATCCGCATCCGGCCGCCGGCGAACACCTCCTCGACCCGGGGCTGCAACTTGACCAGGCCGCGCATCAGGCACGGGTACTCGGGGGCGTACGCGGCGAGCAGCTGCAGCACCGGCCGGCTCACCGTGCCGAGCCGGATGAGCTGGTCGCCGTGGCGGTCGAGGAAGATCCGGGTCACGTCGGCCGCGTCGGTGGTCCCGGCGAGGAACGCGTCGAGCTGGGTGCGCTGGTCACCGATGGTGCGGGCGGTCACCGTCACGTCGCGCAGCACCGCGAGCAGGTCCGGCAGCGCGCTGTCGTAGCTGTCCAGCACCGTGGCGAGCGTGCGGACGTCCTCGGCGATCGTCGGCATCGCCGGGTTCAGCTGGCGCAGGTAGTCGGCGAGCCGGGTCAGGTTCGCGCCGAGCTGCTCGCCACGGCCGTCGAGCGCGGTGGCGACCGCGCTCAGCGTCGCGGCGAGCTGATCGGGCCGGATGGACTGCAGCAGCGGCAGCGCCTCGTCGAGGACGCGTTCGAGTTCCACGGCGGTGCGGCTGCGGTCCTGGGTGATGACCGCGCCGTCGCGCAGCGGCGGGGCCGCGGTGTGCGGCGGCGCGACCAGCTCGACGTACCGCTCACCGAAGAGCGTCTTGGGCAGCAGCCGCGCGGTGACGTCGGCCGGGATCCGGCCGATCGTCGCCGGGTCGAGCGCCAGCCGGAGCTCGGCGCCGCCGCCCTCGGTGCGCACCGAGCGGACGTCACCGACGATCACGCCGCGCACCTTGACGTCGGCGCCCTCGTTGAGGTGCAGGCCGGCGCGGTCGGCGCGCAGGGTGACCCAGGCGACCGGCGTGAACGCCTTGCGGTACTGCAGCACCGACGCGGTCAGCGCGACCGCCAGCAGTGCGATGAAGACGATGCCGAGCAGCCGATGTCTCATGCCCTCACCCCGCGATCCGGACGGTGGTGGTCGCGCCCCAGATGGCCAGCGACAGGAAGAAGTCGACGACGTTGACGGCGACGATCGCCAACCGCACCGCCCGGCCGACCGCCACCCCGACGCCGGCCGGGCCGCCGCTGGCGGTGTAGCCGTAGTAGCAGTGCACGAGCACCACGATCACGCTGAAGACCAGCACCTTGGCGAAGGACCAGAGCACGTCCACCGGCGGCAGGAAGAGGTGGAAGTAGTAGTCGTACGTCCCGGCCGACTGTCCGAAATAGACGACGGCGATGGTGCGGGTCGCCAGGTAGCTGGAGAGCAGGCCGACCACGTAGAGCGGGATCACCGCGATGAAGCCGGCGATCATCCGGGTGGTGACGAGGAACGGCAGCGACGGGATGCCCATCACCTCCAGCGCGTCCACCTCCTCGGAGATGCGCATCGCGCCGAGCTGCGCCGTGAACCCGCAGCCGACGGTGGCCGACAGCGCCAGCGCGGCGACCAGCGGTGAGATCTCGCGTGTGTTGAAGTACGCCGAGACGAACCCGGTGAAGGCGCTGCTGCCGATCTGGTTGAGCGCCTGGTAGCCCTGCAGCCCGACCTCGGTGCCGGTGAAGAAGGTGAGGAAGCAGATGATCCCGACCGTGCCGCCGGCCACCGCCAGCGCCCCGGAGCCGAAGCTCACCTCGGCGAGCAGCCGCACCACCTCGCGCTTGTAGCGCCGCAGCGTGCGCGGGGCCCACGCGAACGCCCGCAGGTAGAAGGCGAGCTGGGCGCCCAGGTCGTCCAGGAACCGCACCACCGGCATCTCACGTCCCCTTCTGCGGCACGACCTGGAAATACACGGCGGTGATGACGAAGTTCAGCGCGAACAGCAGCATGAAGGTGATCACGACGCTCTGATTGACCGCGTCGCCCACCCCCTTCGGCCCACCGCGCGCGGTCATCCCCTTGTACGACGCGACCAGCGCCGCGGCCGCGCCGAACAGCAGCGCCTTGATCTCGCCGACCACCAGGTCGGGCAGCTGCCCCAGCGCCTGGAAGCTGGCCAGGTACGCGCCCGGCGTGCCGCCCTGCATGACCACGTTGAAGAAATAGCCGCCGGAGACGCCGACGACGCTGACCAGGCCGTTGAGCAGCACGGCGACCAGCATCGAGGCGACCACCCGCGGCGCCACCAGGCGGTGCATCGGGTCGATGCCGAGCACCTCCATCGCGTCCAACTCCTCGCGGATCTTCCGCGAGCCGAGGTCCGCGCAGATCGCCGAGCCGCCCGCGCCGGCGATGATCAGCGCGGTCACGATCGGGCCGGCCTCGCGGACCACGGCGAGCACCGAGGCCGCCCCGGTGAACGACTGCGCGCCGAGCTGCCGCACCAGCGAGCCGAGCTGCAAGGCGATGACGGCGCCGAACGGGATGGATACGAGCGCGGCCGGCAGGATCGACACCGAGCTGATGAACCAGGCCTGCTGAATGAACTCGCGCACCTGGAACGGCCGGCGGCCCAGGCCGCGCAGCGCGTCCAGGCAGAACGCGAAGAACGTCCCCGCCTGCGCGACCCCCGAGGCGACCCTCATCCGTCGCCCCTCCGTGCGCGACCGCGGCCGGCGAGCTCGGTCCCCGCGCTCACCGCCGCACCCCCACGACCTCGTCGCCGAACGACCCCGGCGGCGGGGTGACCCCGTTTCGCCAGCACCACTGGCCGGCCACGCGCTCGCCGCGGCGCCGTCGCCCGTTCGAGGGACGCAGCTGCGGCGGGATCGGCGGCAGCGGCGGCAGCTCCACGCCGGCCGCCGCCTCGGCCTGCAGCTCGTCGGCGTCCTTCTCCTCGGCCATCCCGATCGGACCGACCCGCTGCGCGTTGAGGAACTGCCGGACCACCGGCTCGGTGCTGGACAGCAGCATCTCGCGGGGACCGAACATCGCCAGGTGGCCGTGGTAGATCAGGCCGATGTTGTCCGGCACGGTGCGGGCGGTGTTGATGTCGTGCGTGACGATCAGGAACGTCGCGTCGGTCTGCTGGTTGAGGTCGACGATGAGTTGGTTCAGGTACGCGGTGCGCACCGGATCGAGCCCCGAATCCGGCTCGTCGAAGAGGATGATCTCGGGGTCGAGCACGAGCGCGCGGGCCAGCCCGGCGCGCTTGCGCATGCCGCCGGAGATCTCTCCCGGCAGTTTGTGCTCGGCCCCGACCAGGCCGACCATCTCGAGTTTCTCGTAGACGATGCGCCGGACCTCGGACTCGGGCTTCCTCGTGTGCTCCCGCAGGGGGAACGCCACGTTGTCGAAGAGGTTCATCGAGCCGAAGAGCGCACCGTCCTGGAACAGCACCCCGAAGAGCTTGCGCACCTCGTACAGCGCCCGCTCGGAGAGGCGCGGCAGGTCCTGCCCCTCGATCATGATCGAACCCCGGTCCGGTTTGAGCAGCCCCACCAGGGTCTTCAGGAAGACCGATTTGCCGGTCCCGGAGGGGCCGAGCAGCACCGAGATCTCCCCGGCCGGCAGGGTGAGCGTCACGTCCCGCCACACCGGCTGACCGCCGAAGGACTTCGTCAGCCCCTCGACCCGCACCTCGACACCCACCGGCTCCTCCTGCCCGCCGTCCGTTGTCGGATACATCGCGGGTGGGGGCTCCGGCGTAACAATGTTCTTTGCGTGCTCAACTGATCACGGAACGTGCTCTGGTCAAACGCCGTCCGCGCCTATACGGTGCCGTTAACCCGTCGGTAACGAAGGTGTGTCTCCACGTCATGACCGCAGCGATCGAGCAGGACCTCGTCCGTCGGGCGGCCCAACGCGACCCCGACGCGACGGCCGCGCTGCTCACCGAGGTCCGCCCCGGGCTCGTCCGATACTGCCGGGCCCGCCTCGGCCGGATCGGCGGGGCGTACACCACGGCGGACGACGTCGCCCAGGACGTCTGCCTGGCGGTGCTCCGCGCGCTCCCCCGCTACCGCGAACAGGGCGTCCCCTTCTCCGCCTTCGTCTTCGGCATCGCCGCGCACAAGGTCGTGGACGCGCAGCGGGCCGCGCTGCGGAACTCGGGGGTCACCCCCACCGACACCCTGATCGAACGCCCCGACGCGACGCCGGGGCCCGAACAGCAGGCCGTCAGCACCGATCTCGCCCGCCGCCTGTCGGTCCTGCTCGGACGGCTCCCTGAGACCCAGCGGGAGATCATCGTGCTCCGCGTCGCGGTCGGTCTCCCCGCCGACGAGGTCGGTGCGATCGTCGGCATGTCGGCGGCCGCCGTCCGGGTGGCGCAGTCCCGCGCGCTCGCCCGGCTCCGTACGCTCGCTGGCGACACACTTGACGAGGTGGCCGCATGAGCCGGCACAAGCCGCACCACGACGAACCGCTCGACCTTGCCACGATCGCCGCCGACGACCTGCTCCTCGACGCGCTCGGCCGGGGCGCGGCGCGGCCCGAGGGCGCCGAGCCAACGCGCCCCGGCACGACAGGCGGCCGCACCACCGACGCCGCCGCGACGCCCGCCGGGACCAGCGACGACGACACGACGCGCCGCGGCGGCACGACCGACGACGACACGGCGGGCGGCGACGACCTGACCGTGCTGCTCGCCGCGTGGCGCGCCGAGCTCGACGCGGATCCACCGGCCGCCGCGCGCGACGCCGAGCTGCTGCGGGCGCTCGGCACCGAGCCGGAGCCCGCCACCACCGCCCGACCACGGGCGCCGTGGCTCGGTCGGCGGCTGATCGGCGCCGCGGCCGCCGTGATCGCCGTCGCCGGATTGGCCATCGGCACCCAGCACGCCGGGCCGACCAGTCCGCTGTGGCCGATCGCGAAGGTCATGTACCCGCAGCAGGCCGAGGCGCGCGAAGCGGCGTACGCGATCCAACGCGCCCGCACCGCGGCGGCCGCGGGCCGGAACGACGAGGCGCGGCGGCTGCTCGAGGAGGCGCGCGCGCATCTTGCCCGGGTCACCGATCCGGCCCTCATCGACCGGCTGCGCGCCGACCTCGACACGGCGCTGCGCGACCTGCCCACCGTGGAGTCCCCGGCGCCGGCCGTGGAACCGACCGGGGCGCCCGCGCCGGTCGGCACGCCCGCGACCGGCGCCGTCCCGCCGCCGCCCGTTCCGACCGGAGGGATCGGGACCGACCCGACGCGGCCGGCGCCGCGCAGCCCCGCGCCCGGACCGCGCGTCGTCCCGGAGACCGCCCCGACGCTGCCGATCCCGCCCCCGCCGCTACCCGGACCGTCGACGGTGGCGTCCCCGCTGCCGGGGCTGCCCGGGCTGCCGCTGCCGACCGGCCGGCTGTTGCGGTAGCGACCCCGCCGCCGCCTTACTCGCCGGGCGGGCGCAGCAGCGCGGCCACGGCGTCGGCGACCGGCACGTCCGGCGGGATCGCGTCCACGCCCACCACCGCGTCGACCGGAAGCGGCCCGTACAGATGGGGAAAGAGCGCACCACCCCGCGACGGCTCCCAGCGCAGCGCCGCCCCGAGCCGGTCGGGATCGACGGTGAGCAGCGCCAGCCCGGCCCCGCCGGCGAAGTGCCGCCGCGCGGTCTCGACCACCTGCTCCCGGCCGGACAGGTGGATGAACCCGTCCCGATGGTCGACCGCGGAGCCCTCGAAACGGCCCACCGCCCGCGCGACCGACCACTCCTCCGCGGTCAACAGCTTGTAGATCACTCCCGGCCCTCCGCGGTCGGCTCCCCGCTGCGGCGCGCCGGCCGGTCACGCCACACGGAGCTGCTCCCCGTCCACGGTCACCACGTCGCCCCGGTGCAACTGCCGGCCGCGCCGGACGTCCACCTCACCGTTGACGAGGATTTCGCCGGCCTCGATCCGGGCCTTCGCCTCGCCGCCGGTCTCGATCATCCCGACGAGTTTCAGGAACTGCCCGAGCCGGATCGAATCGCCCTCGATGCTGACGTCTCTCATCAGCTCATCATGCCGGCAGGCCGGTGCCGCCGCGGCGGGTGCCCCGCCGCGTCGCACGCCGGCGATTTTCGCCGCTCTCCCCCGGGTACGGCGCCGCGGGGCCTAGCATGACGGGCGCACCCCGCGTTGAAGGAGGACGGGTGCGCCAACCACGACCGTTACGGGACAGCACCAGGGACGAGCCGTGGTTGATCCTGGACCACGAGGTGCTGCGGTCCGCGTCGTTCGCCGGCGCGAAGCTGCACTCCCTCGCGGTGCTCGGGTCACGCTTCGAAGGTTGCGTCTTCGCGGGGATCAGCGTCGACGACGCGCAGCTCGCCGCCGGCCCGGACCGGTGCGACTACCTCGACTGCGTCTTCGACGGAGCACGGCTCGGCGCGGTCCACACCGGAGTCGCCCGCTTCGTCCGCTGCTCCTTCCGCAACGTGCGGCTGCGCAACTGGCACTGGGGCGCGGTCGACCTCGTCGACTGCACGTTCAGCGGCGTGCTGCGCAACTCGGTGATCTCGGGGCGGGTTCCGGACCGGTGGCGCGCGGCCGCGGGCCGGAACCGCAACCTGGTCGACGGGAACGACCTGCGGGAGCTCGCGCTGCCGGGGGTGGAGTTCGTCGGCGGCGTGGACCTGTCGCGGCAGCGGATGCCGCGCTCGCCGGAGTATCTCTACCTACCGACGGCGACGTCGGCGGTAGCGGTGGCGCAACACGCGTTGCCACGCTGTCCGGACGAGCTGCGCGACGCGGTGGTGCTGCGGCTGCGACGGATCCGCGACCTGGTCGACGGCGGGCAGCACCAGGTCTGGCTGGCCGGCAAGCGGTTCTTCGCCGGGCGCGCCGAGGCGGGCCGGTGGCTGGCCGAGCTGTGGCGCGCGACCGGGCACCTGCCGGACACGTCCCCGCCGGCCGCCACGACGTTTGCCGGACACCGCGACGGGTAGCCGGAGCGGGCACGGCCGATGCCGCGGAAGGGCAGCAGGATGCAAGCTGACGAATTCGAGGCGTTCCGGGACCGGCGGGACGCGGGGCGCGCCCTGGCCCGGCAGGTCGCCGCCCGGCTGGAGGAGTTCCCCGACGCGGGACGGCCGCTGGTGCTCGCCCTGCCCCGCGGCGGCCTGCCGATCGGGCAGGAGATCGCCGCCCGGATCGACGGCGAGCTCGATATCGCCGTAGCCCGCAAGATCGGTCTGCCGGAGCAGCCCGAGTTCGGGATCGGCGCGGTGACCGCGGACGGGCCGCCGCTGTTCAACGAGGCGGTGCTGCGGCAGGTCGGGCTGACCGAGGCCGACCTGGCCACGGCGGTGGAGCGGGAACGCGAGGAGGCGCGGCGGCGGCTGCGCCGCTACCGCGACGGCCGCGCGGCGGCGACGATCTCCGAACGCATGGTCATCGTCGCCGACGACGGACTCGCCACCGGGGTCACGGCGATGGCCGCGCTCCGGGAGGTCCGGGCGAAGGCGCCCCGGCACCTGATGTTCGCCGCGCCGGTCTGCGCCAAGGAGGCGGCGCGGATGCTGTTGCGGGAGGCGGACACGGTGCTCTGCGTGCACGTGCCCGAGCGGTTCTCGGCGGTGGGCGCCTGGTATCACGACTTCGCGCAGCTCAGCGATCACGAGGTGGAGGCGGCGCTGGCGCAGGCGTAACGGACCGCCTCGTGCCCGGCGCGATGACGGCCGGTCACTGCACCCCCTCGTCGTCCGGGGGCACGGTAGCGGAGACCGGCGGGTGCGCCGACGGCCGGATCATCCGGAACGTGACGGAGTAGCGCAGCTCGGTCACCGCGGGGATGCTGTGCTGCCACGTGCTGCGTGCGGCGCCGCCGAGCACGTACGCCGATCGGGGCGCCAGCGGCAGCTCGTAGACGCGCCGCTCCTGGCCCCGGCGGCGCTGGAACCGCATGACGCAGGCGGAGCCGAGCGAGAGCCCGACCACGGTCGGACCGAACGCCGGCGCGTCGCGGTGCCAGCCGATCACCCCGCCCGGCGGGTACCGGGTGACGAGGGTCTGGGCGAGCAGGTCGCACTCGACGCCGGCGAGCTGCGCACACCGCTGCCGCACCCACTCCATGCCCGGCGGCAGCGCGTCGGTCGCGGTGAGCTGGAACGACCCGTAGTCGTAGTCGAAGCCGAAGTGCCGGACCGTGCGCCGGGCGACCTGCCCGTGCATCCGGACGTCGCGCAGCTCCAGCGCGGTCAGCACGGCGAGCAGCTGGCGCTCCTCGTCCTCGTCGATCAGGTCCGGCTGGTACACCAGCCCGGCCGGCCGCTCCTCGACGCCGCGCATCCGTCCCACCAGCCCGAGCGTAGGGGCGGCGCCACCGCGCGGTGCCGGAATCACGACCGTCCGGGCCGCCGCCACGCCCGCCGCCGGCCGCGACCGGGATTCGCCTTTCGGGCAGCCGGCCCGGGCGCCGGAGGTACGTTCGACACAGCCGGACGGGTCGCGTGGCGGCGGATCCACCGGCAAGCACGCGAGGGAGTGGATCATGCCCGAGGTCTCCGTGCCCGCGGCCGTCACGATCGACGACAGCGCCAATCTCACGAACCCGGTGTGGGCGAACGCGGAGCAGTCCCCCGATACCGTGCAGTTCCTCCGTCGGCTCGGCGGGGACGTCGACGGTAGCCGGGGCTGGACGCACGTCACCTGCCGGCGGTTCCGCGACGATGTCGTCGCGGTCGCCCGCGGTCTGATCGCGAACGGCATCGAGCCGGGCACCCGGGTCGGGTTGATGAGCAGTACGCGCTACGAGTGGACGGTGGTCGACTACGCGGTCATGTCGGTGGGCGCGGTGACCGTGCCGATCTACGAGACGGCCAGCCCGGACCAGGCCGCGTGGACGTTGTCGGACTCGGGCGCGACCGCGTGCGTGGTGGAGACGGCCGACCACGCGCGACTGGTCGACGGCGTCCGGGGCGGGCTGCCCGGCCTCACGCAGGTGTGGCAGATCGACCGGGGTGACCTCGACCGGCTGCGCGCCGACGGCGACCGGGTCGATCCGGCCGAGGTCGAGCGGCGACGCGGCGCGATCAGGGGCAACGACCTCGCCACGATCATCTACACGAGCGGCACGACCGGCCGCCCCAAGGGCTGCATGATCACGCACCGGAACCTGCAGTCCGATGTGGCCAACGCGATCGCGGCGCTGCCCGACCTGTTCAACGAGCGCGCCTCCACCCTGCTGTTCCTGCCGCTGGCGCACGTGTTCGCCCGGCTGATCCAGGCCGGTGTCGTGCAGACGCGCGCGACGATGGGCCACAGCGCCGAGATGGACAGAATCACCGACGAGCTGAAGTCGTTCCGGCCCACCTTCGTGCTCGCGGTTCCGCGCGTCTTCGAGAAGATCCGCAGCGGGGCGACGCAGCGGGCCCGCGAGGACGGGCGGGAGGACACGTTCCGACGGGCCGAACAGGTGGCGGTGCAGTACAGCGAGGCGCTGGAGCGCGACGGCGGGCCCGGCGTACGGCTGCGGATGCAGCACCTGCTCTTCGACCGACTGGTCTACCGCAAGCTGCGCGCCGGCCTCGGCAACCGCTGTCGCACCGCGATCGTCGGCGGCGCGCCGCTCAACCCCCAGCTCGGGCACTTCTTCCGGGGCGCCGGCGTCACCATCTACGAGGGTTACGGCCTGACCGAGACGTCGGCGGCGGTCACCGCGAACCAGCCGCGGGGCACCCGGATCGGCACGGTCGGGCCGCCGCTGCCCGGGGTCGCGATCCGGATCGACACCGACGGCGAAATCCTGATCAAGAGTGATTCCGTGTTCCCCGGCTACTGGAACAACCCGGAGGCGACCGCCGAGACGCTCAGCGACGGCTGGCTGCGCAGCGGGGACCTCGGCCAGCTCGATTCCGACGGCTTCCTGAAGGTCACCGGCCGCAAGAAGGAGATCATCGTGACCGCCGGCGGCAAGCACGTCGTGCCGGCGGCGCTGGAGGAACGGATCCGGGAGCACCCCCTGGTCAGCCAGATCGTCGTGCTCGGCGACCAACGGCCGTTCGTCTCCGCCCTGGTCACGATCGACGAGTCCGCCTGGCCGAAGTGGCTCGCCGAACACGGCCATCCGCGCGACAACACGGTTGACGAGCTGCGCGACGACCCCCCGCTGCGCGCCGAGATCCAGTCCGCCATCGACGCGGCCAACCGCACCGTGTCACACCCCGAGCAGATCAAGACGTTCCGGATCCTGCCGACCGACTTCACCGAGTCCGCCAACGAGCTGACGCCCACGCTGAAGGTCAAACGCGACGTCGTGCAGCAGACGCGCGCGCCGGAGGTGGCGGCGATCTACGGCAAGTGAGGACTCAGCAGGCCAGCACCACCTGCAGCTCGTGCCGGCGCCGCGCCGCCATCTCCGCGAGCACCGTCGGCGCCTCGTCGAAGGGGACCACCGCCGAGACCAGGTGCCGCCGCAGCCCGGCGCCGTACGCGGTCAACAACGCCACGGTCTCGGCGGAGAGCCGCTCCCGGTCCCACACCGACGACAGCCCCCGCGGCACCCGGCCGATCTGCGCGCACCGCACCGTGAGGCCGTTGTGGTGGAACTCCTCGCCCAGCCGCACCGCGTCCGCGCCGTCCTGGTAGAAGGCCAGATCGACGACGGTCCCCTGCGGACGCAGCAGGCGCAGCGCCACGTGCAGCGCGGACGCCTGCCCCCGGCACTGGAACACCACGTCCGCCCCCCGGTCGTCGGACGCGTGCCGCCACCGCGTCTTCAGCACCACCGCCGCGTCACCGGCGCCGGGGTCCAGCGTGTCGAGGCCGAGCGCGGCGGCGACGGCCCGCCGCTCGGGCGTGGGATCGACGACCACCACGGAGGCGGCCCCGTGGTGCCGGGCGAAGAGCGCGGTCAACAGCGCGACGACGCCGGCGCCGGTGACGGCGACCCGCCGGCCGCGCACCCCGTCGCCGAGGCTGCGCACGTCCGGTCCGTACAGGTCGGCGGCCGCGTGCAGCAACCCGTTGGCACAGATCGGGCCCATGTGCGCGACGAAGATCCCGAGCAACGGGTCCAGCTCCGACGGCAGCGGCACGATCCGGTCGACCAACGGGTCCGCGCAATAGCCGGTGCGGTGGCCGTACGCCATCGCCACCGTCGCGCCCTCGGCGACCACCGGACTGCGGCTCTCGACGACCTCGGCCACCTCCATGTAACCGAGACGGTCCAGCGGGTAGCGCGTGGCGGGCACGTCGTCGAGGAAGAGGCCGAGCTCGCCGTCGAAGCGCGCCGACAGGTACGGATTGGTGCCCTTGACGTAGCTCAGCTCGGTGCCCGCCGAGATGCCGCTGTAGCGGGTCCGGACCCGCACCTGCCGGTCGCCCGCGGGCAGCGGCTCCTCCCGGCGGACCGCCACCTGCCCCGGCCCCGGCAGCACCACCACCCGGTCAGGCATGGGGCGCCTCCGGCAACCCGATCGGCGACCCGCGCTCCGCCGAGGCCGCGATCGCGCAGGCCAGGCGGTGCGTGCGCAGCGCCTCGGCGTACGGCGCCCGGATGTCCGCGCCGATGCCGCGCACCGCGTCGATGAACGCCCGGTCCACGGCCACCCGCCCCGCCTCCGGGTCGGCGGCCACCGCCTGTTGCCGCCCGCCGTCGCGCACCAGCAGCGTGTCCTCGCCGATCCCGAGCGCCAGCCCGTCGGCGTACACCTCCAGGCCGGCGCGGTGCTTCCAGCCCAGCACGCAGGCGGTGGCGAGCGTGCCGACGGCGCCGCTGGCGAAGCGCAGCGTGGCCGCGGTGGCCGAGTCGATGTCGGCCTGCTCCACGGCGGGGGGCGCACCGTCGCCGATCGCGCACACCTGCGTGACCTCACCGGCGAGCAGCCGGATCAGGTCGAGCACGTGCGCGGCCTGCTCCACGACCGGGCCGCCGGAACGGTCCCGCCGCACCCACCACGCCACCGGGGGCACCTTGTCCAGCCACGCGCCGTTGACCAGCCGCACGGGCCGGCCGTCGAGCAGCTCCCGCGCCCGCGTCACGATCTCCAGGTACCGCCAGTGATGCCCGACCGCGGTGATCAGACCGTCGCGGGCCACCCGGTCGGCGATCCGCTCGGCGGTGACCAGGTCCGCCGCGAGCGGCTTCTCGACGAACATCGGCCGTCCCGCCGCGACCAGGGTCTCCTCGACCGCGCCGTGCGCGAAGGGCGGCACGCACACGTACACGGCGTCCGGTTCGGCGGCGAGCAGCGCGGTGTGATCGGCGAAGACGGGCGCGTCGTACGCGTCGGCGAGTTTGCACGCCGCGGCGGGGAGCACGTCGGTCACGCCGACGATCCGCACGTCGTCGAAACCGGCCAGGACGCGGGCGTGCCGCTGCGCGACGTTGCCCGCCCCGACCAGCGCCACCCGGCATCTTCTCATGCGCGCCGTCCCCGTCCGTCCCGGTCGTCGAGGGGCTCGTCCCCGTGCACACCAGTGCCACGCAGATAGCGGGTCAAACACCGTTCCCGGCGTTTACCGTGGTGGCCAGGTGGGGTGATCAGGGGCGTCCGCGGCGGCGGTTGAACCCCCGCTGGCCGGGCAACCTTCATGAGCTCTGGCCTTATCAGATCGCATCGGGGGGGTACGACTGTGGGGCACTCCGAAACGCCTGTTTCACCCCTCGTCGAGGCCTGGTCCACCTACCGGACCGGCTCGGCCGACGACTGGACGCCCGGACAACTGCTGGCCGCCAAGGGCGAGGGCACGGTCAGCGTCGTGCTGCCGGCGCGGGACGAGGAGGCGACGGTCGGCGCGATCGTCTCGACCATCCGTGAGCACCTGATGGACCGGCTTCCGCTCGTCGACGAGCTGATCGTCGTGGACTCGCGGTCGGCCGACGGCACCGCGCGGGTGGCGGCCGACGCGGGCGCCCGGGTGGTGAGCCAGGACGAGATGACGCGGGGGCTGCCGCGGCTGGAGGGCAAGGGCGACGCGCTCTGGTGCGGCCTGCTCGCCGCCGGCGGTGACGTCGTGGCCTTCCTCGACGCCGACCTGCGCGAGTTCCGTCCGCACTTCGTCACCGGCCTGCTCGGACCGCTGCTCACCGACCCCTCGGTCGCGTTCGTCAAGGGCTTCTATCACCGGCCGTTGAGCTGCGGTTCGGAGGTGGAGTCCGACAGCGGGGGCCGGGTCACCGAACTGGTGGCCCGGCCGCTGCTCAATCTCTTCTGGCCGGAGCTGTCCGGCTTCGTGCAGCCGCTGGCCGGCGAGTACGCCGGTCGCCGCGAGGTGCTCGACACGCTGCCGTTCGTCTCCGGGTACGGCGTCGAGACCGCGATGCTGATCGACCTGCTCGACGCGGTCGGGCTGGACGCGCTCGCCCAGGTCGACCTCGGCGAACGGTGGCACCGGCACCAGAGCACCGAGGCGCTGGGCCGGATGGGCGCGCAGATCCTGTTCACCGCGTGGCGCCGGCTGTACCGCCGGGGCTGGACCACCACGCCGACGCCGCCGTCGACGCTGCTCACCCAGTTCCGTCGGGGGCCGGGCGGCCCGCTCCCGACACTGGACCGGCAGGTGGTGGTCAGCGACGTGTCGGTGGCGGAGCGGCCGCCGGTCGCGGCGCTGCGCGGATGTCTGAGCCGGCCGGTGCCGAAGGCGGCCGCGGTATGGGCCTGACCGTCCTGGTCAACGCCGGGCCGTGGCTGCCGGTGCCGCCGGGCGGGTACGGCGGGATCGAGAACGTGCTGGCGACGCTCGTGCCCGAGCTGCGCCGCCTCGGCGTCCGGGTGGTGCTGGCCTCGGTCGGCACCAGCACGCTGCCGGTCGACGAGCGCCTCGCGCTCTACCCCGACGGGCAGTTCTCCGCGCTGCAGCGCCCGTACAACCAGGTGTGTGGGATCGGCCAGGCGCACATGCAGGCCGTGGTACGGGCGATCCGGCAACGCGACGACATCGACCTGATCCACGACCACGTCGAGGCGATCGGGCTGGCCACCGTCAACGCGCTGGGACCCGACGCGCCGCCCGCGCTGCACACGCTGCACTGGGACCTGGGCAAGCACCCGGACCTGTACGGCACGTTCGACGGCGGGCAGCGGGTCCGGGTCAACGGGGTGTCCGCGGCGCAGTTGGCGCGGGCGCCGGAGGCGCTGCGGGCGCACGCGGTCGGGCACGTGCACCTGGCCACCCCGCTCGCCGTCGACGCCGCCCGGCGTCCGCCCGCCGACAAGGGCGACCACGTCGTGATCCTGGGCCGGATCACGCCGGGCAAGGGGCAGGACCTCGGCGCGCAGCTGGCGCACCGGGTCGGGTTCGATCTGGTGCTGGCCGGTCCGGTCGGGCCGTACCACCGGCCGGCGGAGCTGGCGGCCGCGGCGGACGACCCGGTGGCGCAGCAGAACCCGGACGTGCGGTTCTGGCAGGACGAGGTGGCGCCGTACGTCGACGGGGTGCGGGTGCGCTGGGTCGGCACGGTCGCCGGACGGGCCCGCGACGAGCTGCTCGCCAGCGCGCGGGCCGCGCTGTTCCCGCTGCGTTGGGAGGAGCCGGGCGGCACCGCGGTGGTGGAGGCGCTCGCGCTCGGCACCCCGGTGATCTCGCTCGCCCGCGGGTGCGTGCCCGAGCTCATCGAGCACGGACGCACCGGGCTGTTCACCCCCGACGAGGAGGCGCTGGCGGAGCTCGTCGTGGCGGCGAGCCGGTTGGACCCGGCCGAGTGCTGCCGGGAGGCGGCGCAGCGGTTCACCCCCGCCGTGATGGCGGAACGGTACGTGCGGCTGTACGACGAGGTCCGGGCCGGCGTCGACGCGGTCGGCGCCCCGGCGCCGGAGAGGTTTGTCACGGCCGGCGGCGGGAACCCGGCCGCCGACGTGACGCGCACGGCCGAGTCCGCTGTGGACCGCTTCGGCCAGGCGGTTGGAGGCACATGAGCACTCGGACGTTCGTGGTCACCGGCGCGACCAGCGGGCTGGGGCTCGCGGTCGCGCGGCTGCTGACCGACGGCGCCGATCACCGGGTCGTCGTGCTCGGCGACGCGCGAGAGGAGGTTTCCGCGGTCGCCGCGGAGCTGGAATGCGCCGGGATGGTCTGCGACGTGTCCCGGTACGAGCAGGTCGAGCAGACCTTCAACGAGATCGTCTCGCGGTACGGATCGATCGACGGGCTGGCGCACGCCGCGGGCGTGTGGGCCGGCGGGCCGCTGTACGAGGTGCCACCGGAGCGGATCCGGCGTGCCGTCGAGGTGAACGCCCTGGGTACCGCGTACCTGATCCGGGAAGCGGTGATCCGGATGCGGGCGCAGGACCGCGGCAACGTCGTGTACGTGGGCGCGACGGCGGTCGACATGCCGCGGCCGCAGATCCCGATCTACCGCGCGACCAAGAGCTTCGGGAAGAGCCTGGTGGAGTCCGTGGCGCAGTCGCTGGGCTCCAACCGCGTCAAGCTGATGGAGCTGCACCCCGGCCCGATGCCGACCCGGTTGCAGGAACGCGTCGGCGCGGAGTTCAAGGACACGGTCTTCGCGCTGCCCGAGCAGGTCGCGCGCGAAGTGGTGCGGCTGCTGCTTCTGGACCCCGACGACCTCTACGTCACCGGCCAGAAGGTGCTGCGCGGCGACGGACGGTGGTAAACGCCGGACCGGCCACCGCCGAGCCCCCGCCCTCGGCGTGGGCGCCGCTGCGCATCCCCGCCTACCGCAACCTCGCGGTGGCCATCCTCGCCACCAACATCGGCCTGTGGATGCAGACCGTCGGCGCGCAATGGCTGCTGGTGCGCGATCCGAACGCCTCGGCGCTGGTCGCCATGGTGCAGACCGCGAGCATGCTCCCCATCCTGCTGCTCGCGCTGCCCGCCGGCGCCCTGGCCGACACCTTCGACCGGCGGCGCCTGCTCATCGCCGTCCAGTGCTATCTGGCCGCCGCCGCCGCGCTGCTGACCGCGCTGACCGCGGTGGGCCGGATGACCCCGGCGCTGCTGCTCACCCTGACCTTCGCGCTCGGCGTGGGGCAGGCGCTGACCCTGCCCGCCTGGGCGGCGATCATCCCGGAGCTGGTGCCGCGCCTCCAACTCCAATCCGCGTCCGCGCTCGGCGCGATCAGCGTCAACGTCGCCCGCTCGATCGGTCCGGCGCTCGCCGGCCTGCTGATCGCCAGGACCGGGGTGACGGTGGTCTTCGCGATCGACACCGTCGGGTTCCTGTTGTTCATCGCGGCGCTGCTGCGGTGGCGTCCCGGCCGGCCCGGCTCCGGCGACGTCCCGGAACGCTTCACCTCCGCGCTGCGGGCCGGCGGTCGATATGTCCGGCACTCCCCCGTGGTGCGCCGGCTGTTGCGCCGCGCGATCGTCTTCCTCATTCCCGCCAGTGCCCTCTGGGCGCTGCTGCCGCTGATCGCCAGCCGGCGGCTCGGCCTGAACTCCAGCGGCTACGGCCTGCTGCTCGCCGCGCTCGGTATCGGCGCCATCATCGGCGGGATCCTGCTGCCATGGGTGCGGGCCAAGCTGCCGGCCACCCGGTTCCTGGTCGCCGCCACGCTGCTCTACGGTCTCACGTTGCTCGTCGTCGCGTTGGTCCGCAGCGTGCCGCTGGTGCTGCTCGCGCTGCTGCCCGCCGGGTTGGCCTGGGTGACCGTGCTGTCGAACATCAACGCCGAAATCCAGCTCTTCCTCCCCGGCTGGGTCCGCGCGCGCGGCCTCGCGGTCTACCAGGTCTGCTTCGCCGGCACCCAGGCGCTCTCCGCGATGGCCTGGGGTTTCGTCGCGCAGTGGACCGGCCTGGTGGCCGCGCACCTCGCGGCCGCCGTGCTGATGTTTCTCGGCGCGGCGTCGACACGGCTCTGGCCGGTGCCGGACCTGCGCGGCTTCGAGGGCGAGCCGTCGAACTACTGGCCGGAGCTGCGGCTGACCGTCAAGCCCGACCGACGGGTCGGGCCCGTCATCGTCACCGTCACGTACACCGTGCGCGCCGAGTGCGAGGAGGAATTCGTGGCCGCGATGGATGTGGTACGCGAGTCCCGGCAGCGGACCGGCGCGATGCGCTGGGGGCTGTTCCGTCAGGGCGAGGCGGGTCAGTGCTTCGTGGAGATCTACCAGCTGCCGTCCTGGGACGAACACCTGCGCCAGCACCGCGGCCGGCTGACGCGGGAGGACCAGGAGGCCGAGGAGCGCGCCCGGGCGTTGACCGAGGGCGAACCGGCGACCGCGCACCTGCTCCCCGCCGAGGCGACCTAGCCGGGGCGCAGCCGGAGAGATCCCGCCATTCCGACAGCCATTGATGTACGACATCATCTTCCGTTTTCCGACAACTGGGAGTTTCCGAAGTATTGACGCGGCGACGCTGCGACCCGCGGGAACGTGCGCGACGATTTTCTCCGCTCGCCGATCACGGATCGCGAGCCGAGGACGATCAATGCGTTCCCCATCGTGGAAGGTGATGCCATGCGTCCGAAACCCGTTGTGGCCCTGCTCGTCTCCCTGGTCGTCGCCGGGGGCGCGACGCCGGATCCCGCCACCGCCGCACCGCACGCCGGCGTGGTCGCGCAGATCGCCGCGACCGACGGCGCCGTCGGCGATCGCGTGCGGCCGTACGAGGGCCTGATCGAGCCCGTCACCACCGCGACCCGGCCGCTTCCTCCGCTGCCGACCGAGGCGCTGGCGACCGCGGTGACCGCGCTGTCGGCGCAGCTCGGCTTCACGCAGGACGCCGGGGCGCGGATCCGGGCCGCCGCGCTGCCGCCCACCGTCGCCGGCCGGCTGGCGAATCTGCTCGGCGACATCGCGGCGTGCCGGGCCGTGACGGCGGCGGGATTCGCCACCCTCACGCCCGGGCGACTCGCCGACGCGCTGCGCACCGGCGCGGGACTGGACCCGACGCAGTTCGCCGGGATCCGCGGCTGCGCGCAACGGGTGTGGACCGCGACGGGCGAGCTGGAACTCGCGCTGCGGCAACCGGCGGCGGCGGCCGACGAATGCACGCCGGTGAACGCGGCGCCGGTGGACATCTGGCCCGTGCTGCGCTTCGAGCCGTCCTGCGCGGACCACACGTACCCGAACGACTACCTGCTGGTGGTCGATGCCGGCGGCAACGACACCTACCGCAACAACGCCGGCAGCAACCTGGTCGACGTCAACTTCTCCCCCGCCGGCTCGGCGGTCACCGGCCTGCGCGGGGTCGGCCCGGCGAAGGGCTGCCAGCGTGCCATTCCGGGACTGACCGCAGCGGACTGCCTGCCCGCCGCGGCCGTGCTGCTCGACCTGCAGGGGCGCGACACGTACGGGGTACGGGAGACCCCGGACCACGACGCGGGCTGCACGACGGATCCGGTGGTGCGGCGGATGATGACCGGCGGCGCCGGGTTCCTCGGGGTGGGAATCCTCCGCGACGCCGACAGCAGCCCCGACCGCTACACCGGCAAGACCGGGTCACTGGGGGCGGGCCACATCTTCGGCGTCGGGATGCTGTCGGACGCCGGCGGCGACGACACGTACGACGCGGTCCGCAACAGCCAGGGGTTCGCGCTCGTCGGCGGGTTCGGCCTGCTGCGCGACGAGGCCGGCGACGACACGTACGGCTTCACGATGCCGGCGCCGATCGACCCGGCGGCCCCGAACCAGACCGAGGGCGCCGGCGGGGTGCGCGACGACGAGGGCGAGGGGCTGTGCGATCGGATCCCGCGCTTCACGCAGGGCGCGGCGAACGTGACCCCCGCCAGTGTCGGGCTGCTGATCGACGATGCCGGACGGGACGACTACCACGGCGCGTTCGTCGTCGAGTTCACCGGGCCGTTCCAGATCCCGAGCGTCCGCGCCGGGAGTCTCGGGTTCGGCAACAACCAGTCGCTCGGGGTGTTCGTGGATCGCGGCGGGGACGACGTCTACCGGGCCGACGGCGAGCCGGCGGTGGCCGGTGTGCCGCGACGCGGCAACGGCACGACCGTGGCCCCCGGCAACGACAGCACCGGTTCCGGCGCCGGGGCGGGTCTGTTCATCGACGGCTAGCGTGCGCTCGCCGGGGGGTGGGCGGTGCCGCCCACCCCCCGGCGCCCGGCCGCGCTACGCAACGCGTCGCGATCGTCACAGTCAGCACTGTTGATCTGGCAACGTATACGCCATGACCGCGCAGACCCGCTCGCCGCTGCTCCACTGGACCGCCGTCGTTCCGGTGCTCGCCGCCGTTGCGCTGATCGCCACCTGGGGGCGGGAGCTGCCGCTCACCGTCGTCGCCCTCGTCGCCGTCTTCCTGGCGGGCGCGGTGCTGGCCGCGGTGCACCACGCCGAGGTGGTCGCGCACCGGGTGGGCGAGCCGTTCGGCTCGCTCGTGCTGGCGGTGGCGGTCACGGTGATCGAGGTCGCGCTCATCGTCACGCTCATGATCAGCGGCGGCGGGAAGACCAGCTCCCTGGCCCGCGACACCGTCTTCGCCGCGGTGATGATCACGTGCAACGGGATCCTGGGTCTGTGTCTGCTCTCCGGCGCGCTGCGCCGGCGAGTGGCGATCTTCAACTCGGAGGGAACCGGCGCCGCGCTCGCGACCGTCGCCACGCTGGCGACGCTGAGCCTGGTACTGCCGACCTTCACCACCAGCAAGCTGGGCTCGGAGTTCTCGACGCCGCAGCTCGCGTTCGCCGCGGTGGCGTCGCTCGGCCTCTACGGCCTGTTCGTCGCGGTGCAGACCGTGCGGCACCGCGACTACTTCCTGCCGATCACCACCGGCGGCGTGGTCGTCGACGCGGAGGAGCACGCCGCGCCGCCGTCGACCCGGACCGCTCTGACCAGCCTCGGCCTGCTGCTCGTCGCACTGATCGCCGTGGTCGGCAACGCGAAGGCCGTGTCGCCGACCATCGAGAGCGCCGTCGCGGCGCTCGGCTTTCCGCACGCGGTCGTCGGCATCGTCATCGCGCTGCTGGTCCTGTTGCCCGAGACCCTCGCCGCGGTCCGCGCCGCCCGGCGGGATCGCATCCAGACCAGCCTCAACCTCGCGCTCGGCTCGGCGATGGCGAGCATCGGGCTGACCATCCCGGCCATCGCTATCGCCTCGATCTGGCTGCACGGGCCGCTGGTGCTCGGCCTGGGCCCCACCCAGATGGTGCTGCTCGGCCTCACCTTCATCGTCGGGATCCTGACCGTGGTGCCCGGCCGGGCCACCCCGTTGCAGGGCGGTGTTCACCTCGCGGTCTTCGCCGCGTTCCTGTTCCTCGCGGTCAGCCCCTGAGCGTTCCGTTCGATCGGCCCCCACCGCGCGTCTATCGATGGACTCCGCTGCGTCTATTTACTGTTAATACTCCTTACATTATGGTGAACGCACAGCTCCGGCCGGAGGCGCCCGTACCCCCATTCCCAAAAGGAGTCCGTCATGCGAAGACGCATCACACTCCCGGTGCTCTCCGGCGCCGCCGTCCTGACCACCCTCGCGGTCGCCGCTCCCGCACTGGGCCACGGCTACGTCTCCTCGCCCCCGAGCCGGCAGGCCAACTGCGCGCAGGGCCGGGTCGCGAACTGCGGCGCCATCCAGTACGAGCCGCAGAGCGTCGAGGGGGTGAAGGGCTTCCCGAGCGGCGGCCCCGCCGACGGCAGCATCTGCGCCGGCGGCCTCAGCCGGTTCGCTGAGCTGAATCGCACCAGCGGCTGGCCGGCCACGTCGATCGGTGCCGGATCCCGCAGCTTCAGCTGGGTGCTGACCGCCCGGCACGCCACCACCAAGTGGGACTACTACATCACCAACAACGGGCCGAACGTGGCCCGCAGCAACCTCACCCGGATCGCGTCGTTCAACGACGCCGGCCGGCAGCCGCCGCCGACCGTCACCCACACCGTCAACGTGCCGTCGCGCTCCGGCCGTCAGGTGATCCTCGCGGTCTGGGACATCGCCGACACCGGCAACGCGTTCTACTCCTGCATCGACGTCGACTTCGGCGGCGGCGGGGGCAGCAACCCGCCGCCGAACCCCGGCCCGACGAACCCGCCGCCGAACCCCGGTCCGACGAACCCGCCGCAGCAGCCCGGCGGCACCTGGAGCGTCGGCACCGCCTACCAGGTCGGCAACACCGTGACCTACGGCGGCGCGAGCTACCGGTGCCGGCAGGCGCACACCGCCATCGCCGGCTGGGAGCCGCCGAACGTCCCCGCCCTCTGGGAACGGATCTGACGCGGTCGCGGACCCGTGCCCGCCCGGGCACGGGTCCGCGTCGGCCCGCCCACGGTCACCGGGAGGAGCACGGATGAGACCGTCCACGATCGTGGTTGCGGTCGCGGCCCTGACGTTGCTCGCCGGGTGCGCGACCGGCGCACCCGCGTCCGCGCCGGACCGGACGCCCGGCGCGGCGCCGACCGCGTCGCCGTCAGGGGCGGCGTTCAACGCCACGGACGTGATGTTCGCGCAGATGATGATCGCGCACGAGGCGCGGGGGCGGGAGCTGGTGCGGCTGGCCCAGAGCGGTCCGGTGCGCCCCGCGGTGCGGACGCTGGCCGCCGCGATCGAGGTCACCGAGGCCGCCGAGACCGAGACCATGACCGGGTGGCTGCGCGCCTGGGGCCAGCCGCTGACCGCCGACCCGGACGCGCACGCGGCGCACGGCGGCCTGCACGGCACGTCCGACGCGCAGGTGGCCGCGCTGCGGGGCGCGCCGGACGCCGAGTTCGAGCGCGACTTTCTGAACCTGATGATCGCCCACCAGCACACCGCGGTCGAGTACGCCCGGATGGCGACCGCCGCCGGCGTCAACCCGGACGCCGCCGCGCTGGCCCGCCGGGTCGACCAGTCGCGCTCGGCGCAGGTCACCCAGATGCTCGGTCTTCTCCGTTAGCCCGGCCGCGGACCCCCCTCTTCAGCCCGACCGCCCTCCTCCCGGAGTACCCCCGATCCGCGCCGCCGCCCCGATTCCGGCCCGCGTTTTGCCGTGATCGGGGCGGGTAGTCCGCCCAGCGATCCCACCGCTGGATAGAGAGGGGGGCGCATGGCCCTCGGAGGCAGCGGTAGCGAGCGGGGACCGGGGCGGGTGGTGGCGATCGGGGGCGCGGAGCGCTCCCGCGCCGGCGGTGACGCCATCCTGCGACGCTTCGTCGAACTGAGTGGGGGCGCCGCCGGCCGGGTCGTCGTGGTGGCCACCGCCAGCAGCGAGCCGGACGTGGTGGAGGCGAACTATCTGGGGCTGCTCACCGCAATGGGCGCCGGCCAGGTGCGCGCGCTGCGGTTGGAGACCCGCGACCAGGCCAACGCCGACGACGCGGTGCAGGCGCTGATCGAGGCGACCGGGGTCTTCTTCACCGGTGGCGACCAGGCGCGGGTGGCGGAGATGCTGCGCGGCACCCGCGTCGACTCCGTGCTGCACACCCGGCTCGGCACCGGCGAGCTCACCCTCGCCGGCACCAGCGCCGGCGCCGCGATGATGTCCGGCACGATGATCATCGACGGTGGCCGGGAGGGCGGCATCGCCGCGCGCTCCGTACGGATCGCCGCCGGGCTGCAGTTCCTGCCGGGGGTCCTGATCGACATGCACTTCGCCGAGCGGGGCCGGCTCGACCGGCTGCTCAGCGCCGTCGCCCTCTACCCGCACGCACTGGGGCTCGGCATCGACGAGGACACCGCGATCGTGGCGGAGGGCAGCCGGTTCGAGGTGATCGGCACCGGTGGGGTCACGGTGATCGACGGCGGGTGCGCCACCACGATCAGGACCGCGGAGTACGACGGGAAGCCACCGGCGATGCTCGGGGTCTGCCTGCACGTCATGCCCGCGGGCTACAGCTTCGACCTCGACGGTCGACGCCCGTTGGTCGCCACCTCCCCCGGCAAACATCGCGAGGTGATGTGATGGAGGTCCTGGGCATCCGTCGGCTGCGCGGGCCGAACGCGTACCTTGAGCGGCCGGTCACAGTGGCCCGGCTCCAGCTCGGCGCGCTCGCCGGGCGGGAAACCTGCGACTTCGCCGGCTTCACCGACCGGCTGTTGCAATGCCTGCCGGGGCTCGCCGAGCACCACTGCGCGGCCGGCGCGCCGGGCGGGCTGGTGCGGCGACTGCGCGAGGGGACGTACTTCGGGCACACCGCGGAGCACGTCACGATCGAGCTGTCCCATCTCGTCGGCCGCGACGTCCACTTCGGGCGCACCACCTCCGCCGGGGAGCCGGGACTCTACGACGTCATCATCGAGTGCCCCGCGCACGAACCGTGCGACTCGTCCATCCCGGACGAGCTGCTGGCGCTCGCGGTCGAGCTGGTCCGCGACGTCCTGGCGGGCCGGCCGCCCCGCCACGAACCGGCACTGTCCGCGCTACGCGAGCGGGTGGAGAGCGAGGCGCCGGGCCCGAGCACCGACTCGATCATCGCGGCGGCCCGCCGGCGGGGCATCCCGGTGGAGCGGGTCGGCGGGCTCAGCCTGCTGCGGTTGGGGCACGGGCGCCGACGACGGCTCACCTGGGCGGCGATGACCGATCAGACGCCGGCGATCGGGGTGGACCTCGCCGGCGACAAGGAACTGACACGGCGGCTGCTGGACCAGGCGGGGGTGCCGGTGCCCGCCGGCGGCGCGGCCGACACGGTCGAGGGGGCGCTGGCGCTCTTCGCGGAGATCGGCGCTCCGGTGGTGTTGAAACCCCGCGACGGCCGGCAGGGCCGGAACGTCCACGTCGGGCTCTCCGACGAGGCCGCGGTGCGGGCGGCGTTCGACGTCACCGGCGGCGCGGTGGTGGTGGAGCGGCAGCTCGGCGGGCGGGACTACCGCGTCCTGGTGGTCGGCGACGAGGTCGTCGCGGCGGCCGAGCAGACCCCGGCGCACGTCGTCGGCGACGGAACGAGCACCGTTGCCGCCCTCGTCGACGCCGCCAACACCGATCCGCGGCGCGGCGCGGGACACTCCCGGTTCCTCAGCCGGCTGCGGCTGGACGACACGGCCGGTGCGCTCCTGGCCGCGCAGGACCTGCACCCCGGCGCCGTCCCGCGGCCCGGCCGGGTGGTCTGGCTGCGCCACAGCGGCAACCTCTCCACCGGGGGCACCAGCCGCGACGTCACCGACCAGGTGCACCCCGACGTCGCCCGGATGTGCCGCCGCGCCGCCCGCATCATCGGCCTCGACATCGCCGGCATCGACCTGCGACTGCCGGACATCGCCGCTCCGGTCCCGCCCGCCGGCGCGCGGGACACCGACGGCGGGGTGATCGAGGTGAACGCGGTGCCCGGCCTGCGGATGCACCTCGCGCCCTGCGCGGGACCGGCGCGTGACGTGGGCGCGGCGATCGTGGACGCGCTCTTCCCGGACGGCGGCGACGGGCGGATCCCGACGGCTGCGATCACCGGCACCAACGGCAAGACCACCACGACGCGCCTCACCGCCCACCTGATGTCCGAACCCGGCCGCTGCGTCGGCATGACCACCACCGACGGGGTCTACCTCGACGGCCGGCTGGTCCAGCACGCGGACGCGACCGGGCCCCGCTCGGCGCAGATCGTGCTCGGCGACCCGGCGGTGGACGTGGCGGTGCTGGAGACCGCGCGTGGCGGCATCGTCCGCGGCGGGCTGGGGTACGACCTGAGCGACGTCGGGGTGATCACGAACATCACCGCCGACCACCTGGGTCAGGACGGGCTGGACACCGTCGAGGACGTGGTGCACGTCAAGGCGCTGGTCGCGGAGCGGGTGCGCGACGGCGGGACGCTGGTGCTCAACGCCGACGACCCGCTGGTACGCGGGCTGGTGCAGCGGCCACGGACCGGGGCGGCGCGCAAGCGGCTCGTGTGGTTCAGCACTCTGCCCGACAACCCGCTCGTGCGGGGGCATCTCGCGGCCGGTGGAACGGCGTACCTGCTGCGCGACGGGTGGCTGGTCGAGGCGAACGGGCGCGATCGCACCCCGCTGCTGCCCGCCGCCGAGCTGCCCGGCAGCTTCGACGGGCGCGTCACGTACATGGTGGAGAACGCCCTCGCGGCGGCCGCCGCCGCCCGGGCGCTCGGCGTCTCCCCCGACGCGGTCGCGCACCGCCTCGCGACCTTCGAGCCGGTGCGCGCCAACCCCGGCCGCGGCATGCTGTGGCGGCTGGGCGAGGTGAACGTGTTCGTCGACTACGCCCACAATCCGGGGGCGATCGCGGCGGTGACCCGCAGCCTGCACGAGCTGTGGGGCCCCGACCGGTGTGTGGCGATCGTGACCCTGCCCGGCGACCGCCGCGACGACCTGCTCGCCCAGTCCGCGCGGATCCTCGCCGACGGCTTCACCCGCGTGGTCGTGTACGAGGACACCGACCTGCGGGGTCGCGTCTCCGGCGAGATGCCGGCGCTGCTCTGCCGCGAGCTCATCGCCCGCCGCCCGGAGCTGCGCTGCGAGCAGACCACCGACGCGTCGACGGCGTTGCGCCAGGGGTTGAAGCTGGCCGCGCCGGGGGAGGTCGTGCTGCTGCTGTACGAGAAGCTCTCCGACGTGGTCCCGCTGCTGGAGGAGGCGGGCGCGACGCCGACGGGGCGTCCACTGACGCTGGCGGTGCGGCGGTGACCGGACCACGTCGCGGCGGCCACGCGGTCGCGGCGTCGACGCAGTGGATCGACGACGCGGGCGTACGGCAGCCGGGCGGCGAGGTGCACGCCTGGCGGCCGGGGCAGAACCAGACGGTGTGCGGGCTGGCGTTGAGCCGATCGTCGCTGCGCCGCTTCCCGCACGTGCCCTTCGACTTCACCGCCACCGACGTGGTCGGCGCCGGCGACGACATCGGCTGGATCTGCCCGCGCTGCACCGCCGCGACCGGGGGCCGGCGCGGCCGGGGCTGGACCCGCACCGCGCCCCGCCCCTGATCCGACGCCGGGCCTCAGCGCTCGGCCTCCTCCAACGGGGAGGCGACGCGGGCGGCCGGGTCCTCCACGCCCGGCTCGCCGCCGCCGGGGGCCACCATGCCGTCGTAGTTGTAGACCGTGCGCTGGTCGCGCTGCTGCGTGGTGCGGATGTACCGGTGGATCATCCCGTCGATCTTCAGCTCCAGGAGCGCGGTGCCACCGGCGCTCACGGAGTCCTGATCACGCGGGCCGCCCACCAGGATCGCGTCTGCGTCGTTCGTCATGATCGCGCGATACCCGTGCCCGCTCCGACGCAAACGCGCCGCCGATCAGCTCCGCGAGTACGCCGTTGTCGGTGAGTGCGGCGGGTACCTCCCGGCCGAAAGCTCCGAACTGGACGATGCCGGCGACGGCTTCCGCGCACAGCACAGGAACAGAGGACCGTGGTCCGGCGGTCGCGCGCGGGACGCGGTAGGTTTGGGTCGTGCCGAGCCCCGCGTTTGTCCGTCCGTTGTGGTGGGCGGCGCTGCGCTCGATGAGACTGCTCCGCTCATTGCGGGTGTGGACCGGCGTCGCGATGACCGCCATGGCGCTGGCGCTCGGCCCGGGGGTCGCGGACCCGGCCTCCCATCCGGCGCCGCCGCCGGCCACCGCGGTCGTCGCGGCCCACGCCGACCGGCCGGCGCACGCGCGACCGCACGCCGCCGCCGATCACGTCGACGACCGCCACCCCACGCCGGCGACGCGCCCGCCGCTCGCGGAGAGCGCGGACGTGCGCGGCCGGGACACCGCGGACCGGCACGCGCACGGCGACGCGCATCCCGCGCCGCTCGGCCAGCGGGCCCCGCCCCGCCGCTGATCGCCCGAGCGCCGTCTCGACGGCCGGCTCATTTCTTTCGCCTTCTGCACCGCGCGCTCCCGCGAACCCGTGCCGGGTATCCACCACTGACGCCGCAGAAGATCATGCGGCTTCCCGAGCGCTGGCTGATCACGTCCGCATCGTTCGCTGTGAGGTGTCCCCCCATGGAAACCCCTCTCTCCGCCCTTCTGCTCGATGTTCCGCAGGCGACCGTGATCTGGTTGGTCCTGTTGGCCGCCGCGGCGCTCGCCGTCGGCGGGTTGGTCGCGTTCCCGGTCCGGACCCGGCGCGGCGTCGCCGGTCGGATCCGGCGGGCGGCGCTGTCCCCGGATCCGCGGCTCGCCGCCGAAGCCGACGAGCTGACCCGCTACGCCGAGGAGGTGTCGGTCGCGTCCGAACGGGCGGCGACGACGGCACACCGCCGCCGGCAGGAGTGGCTGGCGACGCAGGAGGCGGCGGAGTCGGCGTGGCAGGCGTACGACGCCGCGGAGGCGGGGGTCCGCCGGCTCACCGCCGCGGCGGCCCTGCCGCTCCCGCGCACCCCGCGGACCCCCGCCGAGTACGCCGACCGGGAGCAGTACCTGCACCGTGCGGCGCTGCGCGCGTACCGGCGCAAGCAGTTGTCCGTCGGGCAGCTCATCGCGGCGCTGGCGCACGACGACGGGTGGGACCCGCGGCGGCATCCGGTGGCACAGGAGCTGGCGCTGGCCCGGATCGTGCGCGACGGGCTGCGGGCGCGGCAGCGCGCCGCGGCCGAGCGGGAACGGGCGGCGTGGCGGGACGCCGACATCGCGGCCGCCGCCGCGCGGAGCCTGCGGGACGAGGCGCTGGCCGCCGCGGCACGCGCCCGCGCGGCGCGACAGCAGCTGACGACGCCCCCCGCGCTGCGCCGACCGGCCGCCCGGCCCGCGCGGCCACGCACCGCGACGACCGCGCTGCGCCCGCACGGCCGGCCCGAGACCCGCCTCGTCTAGCCTCGCCGGGACGGGCCTGCCGGTCGGCGCGGTGCTCGCCGCGCCGGACGTGCCGGACGTGCTCGCCGCGGTCGACCGGTCGACCGGGCGGGGCGGGACCGGACGACCGGGTCGCAGCCGGAGCCGGCAGCAGCCGGCGTGTGGGCGTGACACACTTCCGCCCAGGGGGTGGGCGATGCCCGACGCGCTGCACTACCGTCGTCTGACGACGGACGATGCGGTCGCGGCGGCCGGAACGCTGGAACCGGTGACCGCCGCGGCGTACCCGGGGCCGCCGTCGGAGACAGGCCCCGACGCCGGCGGGTTCACGGCGCGGCTGCGGGCCGACGCGACGCGTCCCGGCTTCGCGATGGTGGTGGCGTACGACGGCACCGAGCCGATCGGCTTCGCCTACGGGCATACGATGCCGGCCGGTCAGTGGTGGCCCGACACCGACCGGCCGGCGCCGCCGGAGATGGCCGAGTCCGACGCGTTCGCGGTGATCCGTTGGGCGGTGCTGCCGCGGCGGCGGGGCCGGGGAATCGGGCAGCGGCTCCTCGACGATCTGCTCGGCGGCCGCCCCGAACAGCTCGGGATCGTCGCCGTCGACCCGGCCGCCCCGGCCCGCGAGATTTTCGCGGGGCTGGGCTGGCGGCGCGTCGGCTCGACGCCGACCGCGGACATCATGGTCGCGCTGATCAACTGCGCCCGCTGACGGTGCACGGCCTGCCGGCCGCGCCGCAGGCGGTAGGTGCAGCGACTGTTTGGACACAATGAACACCGCACAGCAGGGTCCACTATGGTTCGACCGACCATGCTGGCCGGTGCGGCGCTGTGGTACCAGTGGACGCCCGCCCTCGACCCCACGTCCGCGATAGAGGCAGTCGATCGAAAGGAGCTCGGAACGTGTCACTCGAGGTGGGCGTGTTTGTGGCAGCCCTGACTCTGATAGTTCTGGCAGGCGCAGCCGTCGGTTTGTGGCTCGGCAAAAAGGCGACGGTCACGCCGCTGGTTGCCGCCGGTCTAGTAGCCACCACGGTGGTCGTTGTGCTGTTGGCGATCGGCCTGGTGAAGGGAAATGTGCAGCCGGCTGCTGCGGCGGCGGCAAGTTGGCTCGTCATCATGTCGGCGATCGCAGCAGACGCATCCCGCGTAGGGCGTAGGAAGGCCGCGATCGGCGGAGGCCTGGGTGGTCTTCTCGCCGTGCAGGCAGCGCTCATCACCTTCGTCGTCACCCGGTTCAGCGCCCAGGACGCGCCTCGCGAATACGTTCTGCTGTGGCTACCAGCAGCCCTGACAGGTGCTGTCAAGGATCTCGGCGAACCGGTAGGCGCGGCGGACGAGCCCCTGTGGCTGCGCATCTCGCAGGAAGCGGGACCGATGCTCTGGCTGCTCAGTTTCGCCACAGCCGTCATCGTGGCGTGTGTCGTCCAACCGATGCGGCAGCCGTCCGCCGAGCCTGCGGGCGAGGCGGTCAGCTAGTACGGTCGGCTCGCTGGCGGTCGAGAGGATCCCGCAGGTTGCGCGATATACCTGTCAGTCATTTATGCCTGACAGGTATATCGGCCGTGCACCTGGTAGGTGTCGGCGGGCGCGTCGCGGCGCCGTACCGGGCCAGCACCAGATTGGCGACGGCCGGATCGGCGGCCCGCGGGGGCGTCGTCGCCGATCTTCAGTCGGCGGTGCGGGTGACCACGACGGGGCATTCGGCGTGTTGGAGGACGCCCTGGCTGGTCGAACCGAGCAGCAGGCCGGCAAAGCCGCCGCGCCCGCGCGAGCCCACGACCACCAGCGCGGCGTCCCGGGAAGCCTCGACCAGCCTCCCCGGCGGGCTCGCCTCGATCACCTGCTCGCGCACCTCCACCTCGGGAAACTGCGCGCGCAGCGGCGCCAGCGCGTCCGTCGCGGTCGCGCGGGCCCGCCGCTCCACCGACGCCGGGTCGAAGTCCTCGCTGAACCCGGCCGCCGTCGCCTCGGGCAGGCTCAGCGGCGTCGGCCGCTGCCAGGCGTGCACCGCCAGCACCGGCACCCGCCGCCAGGCCGCCTCGGCGAACCCGAACCGCAGCGCCGCGTGCGACGGCTCCGAGCCGTCGACGCCGACCACCACCACCCCGCCGGGGTGCTCCTCCCCGCGGACCACGGCCGTCGGGCAGCGGGCGTGCCCGGAAACCTGGACACCGACCGAGCCGAGCAGCAGGCCGGCGAACCCACCCCGGCCACGGGAGCCGATCACCACCAGGGCGGCGCGCCCGGAGGCCTCCACGAGCACCCGGGCGGGACCGCCGAGCACGGCCTCCGTCGAGACCTCGACCCCGTCGGCCGCCCCGCGGGCCGCGTCGGCGGCGGTCGCGAGCAGGTCGTCGGCGGCCCGGATGTACTCCTCGGGGACGACGTCGGGGGTGACCGCCAGGACCGGCATCGTGGGCACCGGCATCGGCGGCGAGTACCCGTACACCAACCGCAGCGGGTCACCGACGGCGCGGGCGCGGCGGGCCGCCCAGCGGACGGCGTCCAGGGACTCGCCGGAGCCGTCGACCCCGACCACCGTGCCGCGTGCCGCGCCCATCCGACCTCCCGCACCGCCCCCGGTCACACCGTAACCCCCGACCCCCCGGCCGCACTTCCGGTCGTCGCAACGCGCGCGCCGGGTCGGGTACTCCGCGCACCCCCGCCACCCATACCGCCGCGTGTAGCAGCGGTTGCGTGAGGCGCGATCCGGACCCGCCGACCACCTAGAGTGGGTGGCATCGGCCGCGGTGGATCGGACGCGGCGCGATCAGCAGGGAGGCAGCATGCCCCGTCTCACCGGCGTCAACATCGGCGCGCCGGATCCGCACGCGCTCGCGGCGTTCTACGCGGCGCTGCTCGACTGGAAGATCGGGCGTACGGAGGAGCACGACGTCTGGTTGGAGCCGCCGGACGGCGGTCGGGGCCTCAGTTTCCAACGCGAAACGGAGCACGTGCGGCCGAGCTGGCCGGCCCGTCCGGGTGACCAGCAGATGATGATGCACCTGGAGATCGGGGTCGACCATCTGGAGTCCGCGGTGGCCCGCGCGGTGTCGCTCGGCGCGACCGTTGCCGAGTTCCAGCCGCAGGACGATGTCCGGGTCTGCCTCGACCCGGCCGGCCACCCGTTCTGCCTCTACGTCGCGGATTAGTCGCTGCGCGATCGTCAGGAAGTGTGGCGGGCGAGGGGGTTGGTCAGGGTGCCGGCGAACTGCAGCGAGCCGGCCGGGTCGTTGAGGTCGACCATCTGCTGGTTGTTGCGCAGCTGCAGCCGGTTCAGGCAGGAGAGCGCGAACTCCCCGACGAACAGGTCGTACCGGCCGAACCGCTCGGCGAGTTGCGGGTTCGCCGCCTGGTGGTCGCGCACGCAGGCGGCGACCGTCGCCCAGAACGCCTCCTCGGTCAGCACCCCGGCCTCGGCCAGCAGCGCCGACAGGAACCGGAAGAAGCAGTCGAAGACATCCGTGAAGATCGACAGCAGCTTCACGTCGTCGGGCACCGCCGCCCGGATCCGCTCGACCGCCGGGGGCAGCGGCGCGTCCGCGTTCATCACCACGATCTCCTCGGCGATGTCCTTGAAGATCGCCCGCTGCGGGACGCCCCGCTCGTCGAGCACCAGGATGACGTTCTCGCCGTGCGGCATGAAGGCCAGGTCGTACGCGTAGAAGCAGTGCAGCAGCGGCGTCAGGTAGGCGTCGAGGTAGCGGCGCAGCCAGTCGACCGGATCGAGACCGGAGCCGGCGATCAGCGCGCCGGCCAGCGGGACGCCGTCGCGGTCGACGTGCAGCAGCGACGCCATCGTCGCCAGCCGCTCCCCCGGCGCGAGCAGCGGCACCGGGCTCTCCCGCCAGAGCGCCGCCAGCATCTTCCGGTACGGCGAGCCCTTCGGCGCCGCGGCGGCGTACTGCGCGTGCCGGTAGCCGACCGCCGCGCGTTCCCGCAGGATGGTCAACCCGCTCCGCTTCAACACCTCGTCGCCGGCGATCAGCGCGGCCAGCCAGTCGTTGATCGCCGGCGTCGCCTCCATGTACTCGGCGGAGAGCCCGCGCAGGAAGCCCATGTTCAGCACCGACAGCGCCGTCTTGACGTAGTGCTTCTCCGGGGCGCTGGTGTTGAAGAAGGTCCGGATCGACTGTTGCGCCCGGTATTCGTCGTCGCCCTCCCCCAGGCAGATCAGCCGGCGGCGGGCGACCTCGCCGGCGAACGTCACCGCGAGCCGGTTCCCCCACTGCCACGGGTGCACCGGGATCAGGTGGAAGTCGTCGAGGTTCAGCCCGAGCCCGGCCATCGTCGCGGCGAAGCCGCGCAGCGTCGACTCCCCCAGCTCAGCCGAGATCAGCCGGTCGTAGTCGAGGTCGGCGCTGCTGGTGAACGTGGACCGGTCGCGGTGCGCGGCGACCCACAGCAGCCGGACCGGCCGGCCGGCCTCGGGGGCGTACGCCTGGTATTCGGCGATGTCGAAGCCGAGCCGGCCGTTGTTGGCGACGAAGCAGGGATGGCCCTCGGTCATTCCGGACTCGATCGCCTGGAAGCCGGCACCGGCCAGCTCGGCCGCGGTCAGCGGCGGACCGGCGAGCTTGAACGCGGCGCTGGCCAGCGTGCTGGTGATCTCCTCGAGGTAGACCGGCAGCACCTGCTCGCCCAGGCCGAGCGTCCGCCGCAGATCGAGGATCAGGTCGAGCGCGTCGAGCGGCAGATCCGCGCCGACCCGCTGCCGGGTGATCGTGTCGGGATCGATCTGCCAGTGGTCCAGCGCCCGTACCGTCGCGGCGAACCGGTACTCAACCTCCCCGTCGTCGGCGGTGACGCGGTAGCGGCCGGAGGAGAGCGGCTCCGGGTGGAGCAGTCGCTCGTGGGCGAACTCGGCGAGCGCCTTGCGGACGAGTAGCCGGTTGGCGCGCTGCCAGTGCGCGGGGGTCAGGTGGGCGACAGCGTCGTTCATCGGCTGGCCTCGTACTGGTCGCGGGTGCAGATGCTGAGGTAGGCGTCCTTGGTCGGCAGGCGGACTGTGTCGACCACCCGGAAGCCGACGTACGCGTTGAGCGCGTGCACGGCGGTGTTGCGCACGTCCGGTTCGACCACGACGCGGCGGGTGGCCGGGTCGGCGAAGAGCAGCTCCATGACGGTGACGATCACGGCGCGGGTGAACCCGTGCACCGGGGTGTCGGTCGGGGCGACCAGGAAGTGCATGCCGACGTCGCCGGGCTGCACGTCGTACACCCCGCCGAGCTCGCGCCCCGGGTCGTAGCGCTCGACGAGGAACGCCGGGCGTCCCTCGTGCAGACCGAGGAAGGCGTCGTGGTCCGGCCGCGCCGCGATCGTGGCGTACTCGCGCACGACGGCGGCCTCGTCGGCGTCCTGCATCAGCCAGTACGCGGACTTGGGGTGGGTGACCCAGCGGTGCAGCAGCGCGGCGTCGCCGAACGGGTCGACCGGCCGCACGGTGAACTTGCCGAGCCGCTCATCGGTGCGGGTGAACACGGTCATGCCCCGACCCCCGCGGGCGCCCCGAACTCCTGGAACGCGATGGACTTCTCGATCGGGTAGTGCTCGCGGCCGAGCAGCTCCCGGATGATGCACGAGTTGCGGTAGGCGGCCATGCCGAGGTCGGGGGCGACGAAGCCGTGGGTGTGCAGCTCGGCGTTCTGCACGTAGATCCCGCGGCCGGTGACGTCGATGCTGTAGTTGCGGCGGACCGCGAACCGGCCGGCGTCGTCCCAGACGATGCGGTCGGCGATCGGGCCGAGAAACGGCGGCACCTCGTAGCGGTAGCCGGTCGCCAGCACCAGCGCCTGCGTCTCCAGGGTGAAGTCGCGCCCCTGCTCCTCCTGCCGCAGCCCCAGCGTGTACGTGCCGGTGGTGGCGTCGTAGCGGGCGCGGGTCAGCGCGGTGTTGGTCATCAGGCGGCTCGGGCAGGAGCCGGTGACGTTGCGCTGGTAGAGCAGGTCGAAGATGGCGTTGATCAGCTCGGTGTTGATGCCCTTGTAGAGGTTCTTCTGCGACGCCGAGAGGCGGTCACGGGTGTCCGCCGGCAGCGCGTGGAAGTAGTCGGTGTACTCCGGGGAGGTCATCTCCAGCGTCAGCTTGGTGTACTCCAGCGGGAAGAACCGGGGCGAGCGGGTGATCCAGGTCAGCTCGTACCCGTGGGTGTCCATCTCCTGCAGCAGGTCGTAGTAGATCTCCGCGGCGCTCTGGCCGCTGCCCACGACGGTGATGCTCCGCCGGGCCTGCAGCGTCGCCTTCGCCGGCAGGTAGCCGGAGCTGTGCACGGCGTCGCCGCCGAGGTCCCGGACGGCCTCCGGCAGGTACGCCGGGGTGCCGGTGCCGAGCACCAGCCGCCGGGCCCGGAAGGTCGTCGGCTCCGCGCCGGCCAGCGCGTGCACCAGGTACACCGCGTCGGTGTCGTCGTACTCCACTGTGGTCACGCGGTGGCCGAAGCGGATCGTGTCGAGCTTGCCGGCGGCCCACCGGCAGTAGTCGCGGAACTCGGCCCGCAGCGGGTAGAAGCTTTCCCGGATGTAGAACGGGTAGAGCCGTCCGGACTCCTTGAGGTAGTTGAGGAACGAGTACGGCGAGGTCGGGTCGGCGAGCGTCACGAGGTCGGAGAGGAACGGCGTCTGCAGGGTGCTGCCCGGCAGCAGCATCCCCGGGTGCCAGTCGAAGTCCGGCTCGGCCTCCAGGAACACCCCGTCGAGGCCGTCGATGGGCGCGGTCAGGCAGGCCAGCCCGAGGTTGAACGGGCCGAGCCCGATCGCGACGAAGTCGTGGACGCGGTCATCACGCGTGAACAAGGCGGTCTCCCAGGTGTGCGCGGGCGTGCCCGGCGATCAGGTCGAGGACCTCGGCGATGTCGCGCACCGAGGTACGCGGGTTGAGCAGCGTGAACTTGAGGTAGTGCCGGCCGTCGACGACGGTCGCGGCCACCAGCGCCTCCCCGGAGGCGGCGAGCGCGGCCCGGGCGTGCAGGTTGGCGCGGTCGATCGCGTCGGGCGTCACGCCGGCCGGCTCAGCCGGCAGGTACCGGAAGACCAGCGTGCTCAGCTGCGGCCGGGCCACCACCTCGAAGCGCGGGTCCTCCGCCAGCAGCGTCCAGGCCTCGGCGGCGCGGTCGACCACGGCGTCGAAGAGCTCCCCCACGCCGTCGGCTCCCATGATCCGCAACGTGAGCCAGAGCTTCAGCGCGTCGAACCGCCGCGTGGTCTGCAGGCTCTTGTCGACCTGGTTCGGGATGCGGGCCTCGGCGCTGTGCGCCGGGTTGAGGTAGTCGGCGTGGTAGGTGACGTGCCGCAGCGTCGCCCGGTCACGGACCAGCACGGCGCTGGAGCTGACCGGTTGGAAGAACGACTTGTGATAGTCGACGGTCACCGAGTCGGCGCGTCCGATGCCGTCGAGCAGATGCCGGCGGCGGGAGACCAGCAACCCGCAGCCGTACGCGGCGTCGACGTGCAGCCACACCCCGGCCCGGTCACACAGCTCGGCGATCTCGGGCAGCGGGTCGATGCTGCCGAAGTCGGTGGTGCCGGCGGTGGCGACCACGGCCATCGGGACCCGGTCGTCGCGCCGGCAGCGGTCGAGTTCGCGGGCCAGCGCGCCGGCGAGCATCCGCCGGTCCCGGTCGCACGGCACCGCGACCACCGCGTCGGGGCCGAGCCCGAGCAGCAGCGCCGCCTTGGTGACGCTGAAGTGGGCGCACTCGGAGGCGAGGATGCGCAACCGCGGCAGGATCTCCGGCCTGCGGAACCCCTCCTTCTCCCGCAACCGGCACGCCTCCTCGCGGGCCAGCAGCAGCGCGTGCAGGTTGGACTGCGTGCCGCCGCTGGTGAACACTCCGTCGGCGGCGTCGCCGAGCCCGAGCCGCGACGCCGTCCAGTCGATCAGGTGGCGTTCGATCAGGGTGCCGCCGGCGCTCTGGTCCCAGGTGTCCAGCGACGAGTTGACCGCCGAGAGCACGGCCTCGCCGAGCAGCGCGGGGATCACCACCGGGCAGTTGAGGTGGGCGAGATAGCGGGGGTGGTGGAAGTAGACCGCGTCGCGCAGGTAGACGCGCTCCAGCTCGTCGAGGGCCGCCGCCGGGTCGCCCAGCGGGCGGTCCAGGTCGATGGCGGAGATCTCCGGGGCGAGCCGGTCCGGGGTGATCCCGGTGAACGGCCGGTCCCGTCCGACGAGTTGGCCGACGACGCGGTCGACACCGGCGGCGACCAGGGCGCGGTAGTGGTCAATGTTCTGCTCGTCGAACAGCTGGGCGGCGCTGGTCACGGGCGTGGGGGTCACGGATCGTCCTTCCGGAACGGTCAGTCGTCGGTGGGTGCGGCGCCGGAGATCGCCTCGGCGATCAGGTCCTCTTCGGTGGCGCCGCGCCGCCAGTAGCCGGTGAAGGTGATGCGTGAGCGGTCGAGACCCCGGTCGGCGACGAGGTGACGGCGGAGCGCGCGGACGGTCGCGGCCTCGCCGGCGATCCACGCGTACGGTGTGCCGGCGGGCAGCGTCGCGGCGCGGACCGCGTCGCACAGCGCCATCGGCCGGGCCCGGTCCCGGATCAGCCAGGTGACCTGCTCGTCGGCGACGGTGGGCAGCGGGCGCAGGTCGGCGGCGTCCGGCACCTCGATCCAGACGCGGGCGCGGGTGCCCGGCGGCAGCCAGCCGAGGATGCCGGCGAGCGCGGGCAGCGCGGTCTCGTCGCCGGCGAGCAGCACCCAGTCGGTGCCGGGCGGCGGCCGGAAGTCGACGCCGGCGTTGTCGGCGACGACCGGCGCGAGGACGGTGACGGGGTCACCGGGGCGGGCCCGCGCGGCCCAGCGTGAGGCCGGGCCACCGTCGCCGTGCAGCGCGAAGTCCACATCGAACTCGTCGGGGTCGCGGCGCTGCTCGCGGACCGTGTACGAGCGCATCACGGCGCGGACCAACGGGTCCATCGCGCGCCACTGCGCGAACCAGTCCTCCCCGGTGGGCACCACCGGGAAGTCCTGGTACGGGTGCGGCAGGAAGAGCTTGAACCGCTGGTCGCGGCCGCCGCTGGCGAACCCGGCCAGACCGTCCCCGGCGAAGGTGACCCGCAGCATCGACGCGCCGACCCGGCGGGTCCGGGCGACGCGCAGGTCGAAGAATTCGAACGGCGTCCTGGTCACGGTGGTGGTCATCGCGCCTCAGCTCGCCTTCTTCGCGTTCCGCAGGGCGGTGGCCAGGGCCTCGATCAGCGGCGCGCAGCCGGCGTAGCTGAACCGGGGCTCGCTCAGCCAGGGGGTCACCTGGCCCGCCTTGACGGCCGGCAGCGTCGTCCAGGTCGGCTTGGACCCGAGGTCCTTGGGCTGCAGCGCGGAGGTGCGGCTGTCGAGCAGGATCAGGTCCGCCGGGTACTTGTCGGCGTTCTCCCAACTGAGGTTCTCGAAGAAGCCGCCGGTGACGTTGGCGGGATCGACGAACGTCACCCCCAGCTCGCGGAAGTAGCTCAGGTCGGCGTAGACGTCGGGGTCGGAGACGTAGAGCAGGTCGGCGCTGGCCGAGGCGGCCATGACGCGGATCCCGCCGTTGGCCTTGGCGGCGGCGCGCAGCGTCTCGGACGCGCGCTCGAAGCGGGTCTTCGCGTCGGTCACCGTCGGGGCCGACAGGTCGGCGCCGAGTGACGCGGCGAGGTCGGAGTAGCGCTGCAGGACCCTGCCCAGCGAGACCTTGGCGACGGTGAGGCCGACGCTGGGCGCCAGCGGCAGGATCTTGTCCTTGCTGTCGTCGGGCACGAACCACAGCGCGTTCGGCTCGTACATGTTGGTGACCAGCAGCTCGGGGCGGAGCGCCGCGTACTTCTCGATGTTGAACTCGCCCCACGCGTTGCCCAGGATGGTCACCTTGTCGACGTCGAGGCCGCCGGCGAGCGGGTCCGGCTTGCCGTCGGCGAGCTTCGTCGGCCCGAAGACGCCGGCGATCCGGTCCCCGACGCCGAAGTCGTGCAGCGCGGCGGCGGTGCCGACGTACGCGACGACGCGCTGCGGCCGGGCCCCCGCGCTCGCCTTCTGGCCGCGGTCGTCGGTGAACGACCAGCCATCCCCGCCGTCGGTGGCGCCGCCGGTGGTGCTCCCGCCTCCGCAGGCGGTGAGCAGCGCTCCCAGGCCGAGCGCACCGCCGGCGGCGAGCAGGCCGCGGCGGGTGATCCGGGGGGCGGGAACGTCGGGCATGATCGTGCCTCCAGAGCGATGTGTGGATCTCGATGTCGCCAAAGCGATGCGAACCCGGGGGATGTCCGCCCGGGCGAAGTGGTCTAAGGTTAGCCTTGCCTAAATCACGATTGTCAAGTGGATCCGGCAAACCTGCACTTTTCGTCCATATCGGAGCTGGTACGTGTCCATCACCGAGTCACCCGCGAGCGCCGAGCGTTCCGCGGCGGCCCCGCCCGCGGCCGCACCGCCCGGCCCCCGCGGCTTCCCGCGCGCCGCCGGACTGCTCGCGGCGCTGCTGCTGGTGGCCGCCGTCGTCGTGCTGAGCCTCGCGATCGGCGCCCGGCACCTGTCACCGATCGACGCGTGGCACGGGCTCGTGGACGAGCACTCCGCCAACTACCCGGTCGTACGGCAGATGCGGCTCCCCCGCACCCTGCTCGGACTGCTGGTCGGCGCCGCGCTGGGGGTCGCCGGCGCGCTGATGCAGGCGCTGACCCGCAACCCGCTGGCCGACCCCGGACTGCTGGGCATCAACGCCGGGGCCTCGGCCGCCGTGGTCACCGCGATCTCGCTACTCGGCATCACGTCGCTGACCGGCTACGTGTGGTTCGCGTTCGGCGGCGCCGCCGCCGTCGC
Organism: Micromonospora pattaloongensis; assembly: GCF_900107255.1. GTDB lineage: Bacteria > Actinomycetota > Actinomycetes > Mycobacteriales > Micromonosporaceae > Micromonospora_I > Micromonospora_I pattaloongensis. The sequence goes on from NZ_FNPH01000009.1 coordinate 129,868, forward strand.
CGTGCTGCTGTGGAGCGTCGGCGGCGGGCGCACCGCCACGCCGGCCCGGCTGGCGCTGGCCGGCACCGCCCTCAACGCCGCCCTGTTCGCCTACGTCAACGCGGTGCAGCTGCTCGACACCGCCGCGCTCGACCGGATGCGGTTCTGGACAGTCGGCTCCCTGGCCGCGGCCCGGCCGCGGACGGTCGTCGAGATCGCCCCCTTCGTCGCCGCCGGCCTGCTGCTCACCGCCGCGCTGGCCCGTCCGTTGAACGCGCTGGCCCTGGGCGACGACGCCGCCCGCGGGCTCGGCGCCCACCCGACGCGGGTCCGCGCCGGCGCGATCGTCGCGGTGACGCTGCTCTGCGGCGCCGCCACCGCCGCCGCCGGACCGATCGTCTTCGTCGGCCTGATGGTGCCGCACCTGGTACGCCCCCTCACCGGTCCCGACCTGCGCTGGCTGCTGCCGTACTGCGCGGTGCTCGCGCCGTTGATGCTGCTCGGCGCCGACGTGCTCGGGCGGGTGCTCGCCCGCCCCTCCGAACTCCAGGTCGGCATCGTCACCGCGGTGCTCGGCGGAGCGTTCTTCGTCGGGATCGTCCGACGCGCGAGGCGGGCCGGGGCATGAGGACAGTCGTGCTGCGCACCCCCGGCGGACTCTCGCTGCGGTTCCGGCCCCGGGCGCTGGCCGTGGGCGTGGTGTGCCTGTTCGTCGCGCTCGCGGTCGCCGTGGTCGCCATCGGCAGCGGCGACTATCCGATGCGCCCCGGCGACGTGCTCCGCACGCTCGGCGGCGCCGGCTCCGCCGCCGACGCGTTCATCGTCAACCAGGTGCGGCTGCCGCGGGCCGTCACCGCGCTGCTCGCCGGCGCCGCGCTCGGCCTGGCCGGGACGGTCTTCCAGTCGCTGGTCCGTAACCCGCTGGGCAGCCCCGACATCCTCGGCTTCACCCAGGGCGCCGCGACCGGGGCGCTGGCCGCGATCGTGGTCGTCGGCGGCGGGACCACCGCGGTGGCCACCGGCGCGGCGCTCGGCGGGATCGCCACCGGGGCGGGGATCTACGTGCTCGCCTGGCGGCAGGGGGTGCACGGCTACCGGCTCGTACTCGTCGGGGTCGGCGTCGCCACGATCCTCACCGGCGTCAACGGCTACCTGCTGACCCGTACCCCGATCACCGACGCCGCCCGCGCCGTGCTGTGGCTGACCGGCAGCGTCGACGGGCGCGGCTGGGGCGACGCGACCGTGCTGCTGGTGGCCCTGGCCGGCGCCGCGCCGGTGCTGCTGTTCGGCTGCGGGCGGGCGCTGCGGGTGCTGGAGATGGGCGACGACGCCGCGCACGGGCTGGGCGTCCGGGTGCAGCCGCTGCGGCTGGTGGTGCTCGCCGCCGCCGTGCTGCTCTCCGCCGCCGCCGCGGCCGCCACGGGCCCGGTCGCCTTCGTCGCGCTGGCCGCCCCGCAGCTCGCCCGGCGGCTCACCCGCGCACCCGGACCCAACCTGCTGGCCTCGCTCTGCATGGGCGCCGCCCTGCTGATCGCCGCCGACCTGGCCGGGCAGCGGCTCGTCCCCGGCCACCAACTCCCGGTCGGCGTCATGACCGGCGCGGTCGGCGGCGCCTACCTGGTGTGGCTGCTCGCCACCGAACGCCGGGCGAGCCGGCTGTGAACACGACATTCACCCGGGACGAAGGACGGACCATGACTCGACTGAGCGGCACGGGGCTCACCCTGGCGTACGAACGGCGGACCATCGCCGAGGGGCTGACGGTGGCCATCCCCGACCGGTCCTTCACGGTCATCGTCGGCCCGAACGCCTGCGGCAAGTCGACGCTGCTGCGGGCGCTGTCGCGCACGCTGAAACCGAAGGCCGGCACCGTGCTGCTCGACGGGCGCGACATCCACGGGCTGCCCGCCCGCTCCGTCGCCCGCACCCTCGGGCTGCTGCCGCAGTCGTCGATCGCCCCGGACGGCATCACCGTCGCCGACCTGGTCGCCCGCGGCCGGTACCCGTACCAGTCGCTGCTGCGGCAGTGGTCGGAGGAGGACGAGCGCGTGGTGCAGGAATCGATGGCGGCCACCGGCGTCGCCGACCTGGCCGGCGCGTACGTCGACGAGCTCTCCGGCGGCCAGCGCCAGCGGGTCTGGATCGCGATGGCGCTGGCCCAGCAGACACCGCTGCTGCTGCTCGACGAGCCGACGACGTACCTGGACATCGCCCACCAGATCGAGATCCTCGAACTGTGCGACCGCCTGCACCGCGAGCAGGGCCGCACCCTCGTCGCCGTGCTGCACGACCTCAACCACGCGGCCCGGTACGCCACCCACCTGATCGCGATGCGCGCCGGTCGGATCGTCGCCGAGGGCGAGCCCGGCGAGATCGTCACCGCCGAGCTGATCGAGGAGGTCTTCGGCCTGCCCTGCCGCGTCATCGACGACCCCGAGACCGGCACCCCCCTGGTCGTCCCCGCCGCCCCCGGCCGGCGACCGCCCTCCCCCGTCGATCAGGGGCTCGTGCACACGGCCTGAACCGGCCGCCGGCTCCCCCGCTCCAACGACCACTCGACGGGCTCAGCCGGTCACGGGCACCCGGCGGGCGAGGATGGCCAGGGTTTCCCGGCGTACGTCGTCGGCCTCGTGGACCAGGCGGCGGTGGGCGAAGCGGACCACCAGGATGCCGACGGTCGCCAGCAGCGCGTCCCGGCGCAGGTCGATCTCCCGCTGGCGCGGGTCGCCGTGCGTGGCGGCGCCGTCGAGTTCGATGTCGACCCGTTCCCGCTCGGCGAACAGGTCGAGGTACATCGTGCGCCGCCCGACGCGCACCCGTGTCTGATGGCGGAACGTCGGCATCCCCGGGCCGGTGAAGACGTGCTCGTGTCCCCAGATCTCCAGCGGGCTGCGGCAGCCTTCGGCGAGCCGCGCGAGCAGCGTGCGAAGCGCTGCCCGGTCCTCCAGTCTCGGCAGGGTCCCCAGCGCCGCCGCCAGCCGCTCGGGCGTGGTCAGCCGATCGTTGACCGCCCGGATCACCGGTGCCCGCCGCTCGCTGCGCGGCAGCATCGGCCACGAGTCGACCAAGGCCTGTTCGAGGCGGGTCACGGTCAGATCCCGCCGGACCACCACGTGCGGCGGCTCGAGGGTGAGATCCCGGCGCCGGTGCACGGCCACCCCGGGGCGGCTGCGGATGCCGGCGCCGGCCGGCGCGCTCAGGTGCAGCAGGTCGCCGGTCGCCTGCCGGCGCAGCCCCCATACCGCGAGCGCGCTGAGGTGACTGAGCGCGCCACGCCCCGCGGCCCAGGCGCACGCCGCACGGTGGCCCAGGGCTGGGTCGAGTCGGCTGACAGCCGGGGTGCCCCGGGGTTCTCCCGGTCGATCGTCGAGCAGGCGTGCCGCCGCGAACACCTCGGGCAGCACCCGCACCAGATCGCCGCTGTCGCACGCCCGCTGCAGCGTCCACTCCGGCACCACCTGCTCGGCCGTCGCCCGGGTCACCAGCCCGCCGCCCCGCTCCACCAACTCCCGAAGCACCGAGTTCACGCCGCCGACCCTGTCGCCCGACCCGCCATCCCGCAACGGCGCCGGCCCTCACCTGTGGACAGCCGTCCCGCTGTGGACGTGTCCCGTCACTGGCTCGCCGTCTGCTATGGAAACCTCGATCGTTGGCGGCTGGGCTGGCTTGTCGTCGGCGTGTCGAGTCGCTCGCCCGTCAACGACCATGAGTGGCCGAAGAGGAGGCGGAAGTCGGTCACGGCCAGCGTCAGCCAGGGGCGTCGATCGGCGAGGTAGCCCAGCGGGCCGCCGGGGTCGGGTCGCCAGCGAACCGCGCCGCCGTGCAGCACGGCGTCACCGCGCACCGGCGTGGTGAGCACCCGATCTTTGCGCGCCTGCGTCACGGAGAACGCGAACGGCCACCGCCCCGGAAGCCGCCACCGCGTCGAGATCTCGGCCGAGGCCAGCGGCGCGCCGTCGGCGGCGGTCGCCGCGACCGAGGTCGGCAGCGACTCCGGGAACTCGAAGGCTGCGCGCTCCTTCGGTATCCCCCACAACTCACGGCCGCCGGCCCGCGACGCGTCGCTATCCACCCAGATGTCGAGGATGCTCACCCGCGGCCGCACCCCGACGCGCACCAGCACCGCGGAGAGCAGCTCGTGGTAGTGCAGCACACCGCCGGGCTCGTACCGCACCCATGCCGTGCCCACCACGGCGCGGCCGCCGATCAGGATCGGCCGCGCGCGCTCGACCAATCGGGGTGGGAGCGCGGGCAGCCGCGCCGCCGGCACGAGCCACACCGACAGGTACATCCGGCCCCGCAGGTGCCACGGCTCCGGCGGGTAGCTGACCGTCATTGCCCGACAGTACGGCGTGACACCGACCGCCCGCGCCACGGCGCAGGCGATCAGCCCGTCAGCCGGGTCGGCCGCCCGGCTTTCCCGCTGCGCGGGCGTGCCGACCGCGACCGCGAGCATGCTCCGCGGAGCCGTACGCGCCGTCGCGCGCCCTGACCGGCAGGGCGCGCGACGGCGGCCCGGATGGTGAGCGGCTATTCCAGCGGGGGCAGGTTCTGCGGCGGCAGCGCCGGCCCGAGATCCGGAGCGGTCTCCGTCGACACGACCCGCCGCGGCGGCCACTTCACGCCCCGCGGCGGCCACTTCTGACCGGTCCGCTCGAGGAACCATTTCGGCGGCTCGTAGAGCGGGAGTTCGTAGTTGTCCGGCAGCAGGCTCTTCCACTTGATCTTCGAGGTGCGCCGGTGGAACTCCTCCTTCATCTCCGCCACGACCGTCGGTTGGGTCAGCAGGTCGACGGTGGTGGCGGCGAGGTACTTGGCGGCGATCACCGTCGCCACGTGCCCGGAGTGAGCGGCCGCGGTGGCGGTGTGATGCCACGAGTGGTTCTTCGTGCCGGCGGGCTGATGCGCCGTGCCCATCGAGATGGTCGGCACCTGCCAGCTGATGTCGGCGACATCGGTCGAGCCGCCGCCCATGAACACCGCCGCCGGCGGCGTCAGCGGGCTGATCTTTTCGGAGAACCCGGTCTCCTCGGCCCCGTTGGAGCGCTGCAGCTCCCGGCCGAAGCCGTGGTCGGCCGCGCTGAACGTCGGCGCGCCGATCTGGGTCATGTTGGCGTGCATCAGCTCCGCGCCGCGCTTGTTGCCCAGGGTGTTCCACACGCCGGCCATCATGCGGTGCTGCATCCGCGTGCCGGTGGCCATCGCGGCCGCCTCGGCGCACCGGACGATCCGGTCCATCAGGATCTTGGCGCGGGTGGGGCTGCCCTCGCGGGCGAAGTACCAGATGCTCGACAGCGTGGGGAAGACGTTCGGCGCCTGACCGGTCTGCCGGATGGCGTAGTGCACCCGCGCCGTGTGGGCCTGGTGGCTCTCCCTCAGGTACTCGGTCAGCATCGACATCGCCGAGACGGCGTCCTGGGTCGCCCGCGTCGCCAGCGGCGCGCCGCCGTGCCCGTCGGTGCCGAGGAAGTGGAAGGAGTAGCTGTACATGGCGTTGCTGGACCCCCAGCTGGTGCTGTTGCCGCTGCTGGGATGCCAGTCGACGAAGGCGTCGAGCCCGCGGTAGACCCCGGCCTTGACGGCCACCGACTTGCCGACCAGTTGCTCCTCCGCGGTCGAGCCGAAGAACTTGATGGTCCCGTCGAGGTTGCGGGCGCGCATCGCCGCTGCCGTGGCCGCCGCGGCTCCCGCCGCCGCGGCGCCGAGCGCGTTGTGTCCGCAGCCGTGGCCGAATCCGTACGTCGGCGCGTACGGATCGTGGTTGTAGACCAGCGGCGAGTGCCGGGGGTTCCCCTTTTCCTGCGACAGGCCCGGCAGCGCGTCGTACTCGCCGCTGAAGCCGATCACCGGTTTGCCGGTGCCGTTGCTGAACGTGGCGACGAAGGCGGTGGGCATTCCGCCGGCGCCCCATTCGATTGTGAATCCGTTGGCCTTCAGATACTGCGCCTCGGCCCACGACGAGTTCCACTCCGCCAACGACGGCTCGGCGAACTCCCAGATGCGGTCGTTCAGTCCGACGATGCCCTCGGAGTTCCGGTCGATCCAGGCGATGGCGGCGTCCTTGGCCTGGGAATCGACGGCGAGGTTCGCGGGTGGCTCGTAGTTGACCGGGTCGGCGGGCTGCGTCGCGGGGTCGAGCGCGAGGTCGGACGCGGCGGCCATCGCCGGATCGGCGGTGAGGACGGGGGCGACGGCCAGCGAGGCGCCGGCCGCGCCGAGCAGCGCGAGCATGTCGCGCCGGCTCACTCCGGACGAGTCGAGATGGTCGGTTTCACACACGGACGACTCTCCTTGGCTAGGGGGTGGCCGGCCGGAGAAAGGGCGGACGGACGGCCGGGGATGCCATGAAGAGAAAGCGATGTGACGGAAGTGCCGCGTCATTCGGCGCGGCAGCGGGAAAAGCCCGCTCCGTGCGGGCAGAGGCGTATGCGATCGGCCATTCCGTGGACTGTTCCGCGGCGTCTCCCCAGCGCCGGGTTCGTTTCCGGTAATCAAGAACGGCTATGGAGAATGCTCCACACGTCGCAATGCCGTGTCAATGCTTGCCGTGAAGTTAACGCGAAAGAAGGTCGCCGTGACCGCTACCCGGCGGGCTGTGCGTCGGCGCCCCGCTGCCGGGCCCGTTTGATCTCGTACAGGCGCTGGTCGGCGCGGATCATCAGCGCCTCCAACGTCGCGCCGTCGACGGGGGCCGTCGCCGTGCCCGCGCTCGTGCCGATCCGACCCCGCAGCGCGGCCACCACCCGCTCGGCCGCCGCGGCCGACGCGACCCGGTCCGCGCCGGGCAGCACGATCAGGAACTCGTCGCCGCCGAGGCGCGCGACGATGTCGCCGGGGCGTAGCACCCGGCGCATCGCGCTCACCGACCAGCGCAGCAACTCGTCACCGGCGGCGTGGCCGGACCGGTCGTTCACCTGCTTGAAGCCGTCGAAGTCGAGGCAGACCACCGACAGCGGGAACGCGACGGAGTCGGCCAGCTCGGCCACGCCGCGTCGGTTGAGCGCCCCGGTGAGCGGATCGATCCGCGCCATCGCGCGCAGTTCGGCGCGCTGCCGCAGCACGAGTCGCGCCTGCGCGACACAGGTCGTCACGACCACCAGCCCGCCGCTGACGAACAGGAAGACGAAGCCCGGTCGGGGCGGGTCACCGAGCGCCGCCACCGTCAGGTACGCGCCCATCATCAGCCCCTGCAGGTAGATCTGGTGACGAGGGGGCGCGGTGACCGCGACCGACACCATCGGGGGCAGGAATCCCATGACGGTCGGCGCGTCGGCGCCACCGTCGAGGTACGCGCCGACCGCGATCAGCAACACCGATGTCACGGTCAGCGCGACCATCACGACCCGGCGGGCGCGGGTGGTGGCGGCCAGGCGGCGGGCGAGGAAGACGAGGTACGCCCCGAGGGCGGTGCCGATGAGGTACAGCACGAGCATCGTGGGGCGGTTCGGCGCGGACCAGGTGCCGACGCAGTAGACGCACGCGATCGCGAAGCTGACGACCGTCAGGACCCCGACGAGCAGCAGTCGGTTGCCGCGCACGGGACGCGCGTCGCTCGCAGCACTCACATGATCGCCGATCGGCACCGGGGCGGGACAGCTGAGACGAACGGCGGCGCCCACCACCGCCGCCGATGTCGATCCACAACATCTCATCTCCGCGCGGTCGCGGTCGATGTGCTCCGGCAGGAGGTACCACGACCGATGATGACCTTGCTGGAGAAGCTGCCGACGAAGCTGCGTACCGTGCTGGCACAGCTCTGTGCGATCGGCGCCGTCGTGGCGCTGGCGGTGCTGGCCCGCTCGGCCGCGGCCGACGCCGCGGCGCAACTGCCGGCCGGATCCACCCGGGACCGCCTCGAGTTCCTCGCGTCGGCCGCGCTCTGGATCCCCGTGACGCTCGTCCCGCTCGGGCTGCTCTTCCAGGCCTCGGTCTGGCTGACGATCGTGCGCGGGCTGCGGCTCTGCGAGGCCGTGATCACGAGGGCGGCGGCGGGCGACCTGAGCGGACGGATGCCGGTGGTCGGCAAGGACGAGCTCGGCAGGATGGCGGTCTCGTTCAACGTCATGATCAGCCAGGTGGCCGAGACGGTGACCGGCATCCGGACCGCCGCCGACGAGGTGCTGGCGTCCTCGGCGGGGCTCGAGTCGACCAGCAGCACGCTGGCCCGGGCGGCGGATGCCACGGCTCAGCAGATGGACACCGTCACGGTCTCGACCCGCGAGGTCACCGGGGACATCGACGACGTCACCGCGCGCACCGACGAGATGCGGTCCGCGATCAACGAGATCGGCGCGAACACCACGGCGGCGTCCCGGGCGGCCACCGGCGCGGTCGACGGCGCCACCCGGGCCACCGACGACATGGCCCGGCTGCGGGAGTCCAGCCTGCAGATCGGCGAGGTCATCCGCACCATCACCGCGATTGCCGAACAGACCAACCTGTTGGCCCTCAACGCCACGATCGAGGCCGCCCGCGCCGGCGAGGCCGGCAAGGGCTTCGCCATCGTCGCCGGTGAGGTCAAGGAGCTTGCGCAGGCGACCGCGCGGGCCACCGAGGAGATCACCCGACGCATCGAGGGCATCCAGCAGGACACCGACCGCGCCGTCGGAATGGTGGCCGGCTTCGCCGAGACCATCGGCGCGATCGCCGACTACCAGAACACCATCTCCGCCGCCGTCGAGCAGCAGTCCGCGACGACCGGGGCAATCGCTTCCGGCGCCGGGGTCGTCAGCCGCAACACCGCCGCCATCGTGGACGCCATCGGCGCCGCGCGCGGCGCGGCCGACGACGCCCGCGCCGCGGCCGCCGACACCCGGGCCGCCGCCGGTGATCTGAGCGCCACCGCGGCCCGGCTCACCGAGCTCACGGCGGCGTTCCGGGCCTGAGCCGACGCCGGAACACGTCGGCGACCGACGCGCGCCGTCCTCGCGCACGAGGGCGGCGCGCAGTCTTGCCGGGAAAGATTGAACAGTGGTTCACTTCTTGGCGTGGCGTACCGGAGCACCGACCGCGTGAAGGCACGGCTCAGCGCCGCGCGAGAGCGGATCCTCGACGCCGCCCTGGAGATCATGGCCGAGCACGGGTACGCCGGCTGCTCGATCGCCGCCGTCGCCCACCGCGCCGGCCTCGCCACCGGAAGCGTCTACAGTCACTTCCCCGCCAAGGCCCGGCTCTTCACCGAGGTGTTCCGGGTGGCGTGCCAGCGGGAGGTCGACGCGGTGTCGCGGGCCGCGGCGCGGGAGGCCAGCGCCGGGGCCCGGATCGCGGCCGTCATCGAGACGTTCGCCGGCCGGGCCCTGCAGTCGCCGCGACTGGCGTACGCGCTGCTCGCTGAGCCGGTCGACGCGGGCGTGGACGCCGAGCGGCTGCGCTTCCGGCGCGCGTACGCCGAGCTGATCGCCGGCTACGTCGCCGCCGGCGTGGCCGGCGGCGAGCTGCCACCGCAGGATCCCGACCTGAGCGCCACCGCCCTGGTCGGAGCGCTCGGCGAGGCCATGGTCGGCCCGCTGGCCGCCGGGGTCGCCGGGCCCGGCACGATCCCCGGCCTGACCGCATTCGCCCACCGCGCCCTTGGAGTGTCGACGTGACCACGCACGAGGTGTTCAACCAGGTCCCACCGCTGGTCGGCTACGACGCCGCCGACGACGGGGCGCTGCTCGACGGCGTGACCCGGGAGGGCGCCGGCTGGGCGGTCGCCGAGCTGCACGAGCTCGGCCGGCTCGGCGGCGGCGAGGCGGCCATCGAGTGGGGGCGACTGGCCAACGAGCACCCGCCGGTGCTGCGCAGCCACGACCGGTACGGCCACCGCGTCGACGAGGTCGAGTTCCACCCGGCGTGGCACGAGCTGATGCGCACCGCGGTCACGTACGGCCTGCACGCCGCGCCGTGGGCCGACGACCGGGTCGGCGCGCACGTCGCCCGCGCCGCGAAGTTCTACACCTGGCGCCCCGACGCCGGCCACGGCTGCCCGATCTCGATGACCTACGCGTGCGTGCCGGCGCTGCGGCACAACCCGGAGCTGGCCGCGCGCTACGAGCCGCTGCTGACCGCCACGACGTACGACTTCGGGCTGCGGGCGCCGCTGTCCAAGCGGGGCCTGCTGGCCGGGATGTCGATGACCGAGAAGCAGGGCGGTTCGGACGTGCGCGCCAACACCACCACCGCGCACCCCGAGCCCGACGGCAGCTACCGGCTCGTCGGGCACAAGTGGTTCACCTCCGCGCCCATGTGCGACGCGTTCCTCACCCTCGCGCAGGCGCCGGGCGGGCTGACCTGCTTCCTGGTGCCGCGGGTGCTCCCCGACGGCACGCGCAACCCGATGCGGCTGATGCGCCTGAAGGACAAGCTGGGCAACAGGTCCAACGCCTCGGCCGAGGTCGAGTACGAGAACGCGGTCGCCTGGCCGGTCGGCGACGAGGGCCGCGGCGTGCGCACGATCATCGACATGGTCAACCTGACCCGGCTGGACTGCGTCATCGGCGCGGCGGCCGGGATGCGGCAGGCGGTGATCACCGCCGCGCACCACGTCACCCACCGGCAGGCCTTCGGCCGGTACCTCGTCGACCAGCCGCTGATGCGCAACGTGGTCGCCGATCTGGCCGTGGAGTCCGAGGCGGCGACCGTGCTGATGCTGCGCCTGGCCGGCGCGACCGACCGGTCGGCGCGCGGGGACGCCGGCGAGTCGGCGTTCAAGCGGCTCGCGTTGGCGATCAGCAAGTACTGGGTGTGCAAGCGGTGGCCGGGCCACGCGGCCGAGGCGCTGGAATGCCTCGGGGGCAACGGCTATGTCGAGGAGTCCGGCATGCCACGGTTGTTCCGCGAGTCGCCGCTGAACTCGATTTGGGAGGGCTCCGGCAACGTCGCCGCGTTGGACGTGCTGCGCGCGCTCGGCAGACAGCCGCAGGTCATGGACGCGTTCGAGGCCGAGGTGGGCGCGGCGGCCGGCGCGGACCCGCGGCTGGACGCCGCGGTGCGGCAGCTGCGGGCGGAGCTGAGCGACCGCGGCGACGTCGAGGTACGGGCCCGTCGCCTCGTGGAGCGGCTGGCCCTGGTGTTGCAGGGTGCGCTGCTGGTCCGGCACGGCCACCCCGCGGTCGCGGACGCCTTCTGCGCCTCCCGGCTCGGCGGCGACCACGGCCAGGCGTACGGGACGCTGCCGGCTGGCGTCGACTTCAGCGCGATCATCGCCCGCGCCACCCCGAAGCTCGGCTGACCCGGCACGCGCGGGTACGCCCACCGTGGACGGTGGGCGTACCCGCGTGACGCGTCAGCCGGAGATGAGTCCCAGCATCTGCTGGATCTGGCCGGCGCGGGACCGCTCGATCCGGGTGGCCAGCTCCTTCGCCTGCGGGCTCGCGCCGTCGGTGGCCTCGGCCCTGGCCATCTCGATGGCGTTGTGCTGGTGCCCGACGAACAGGTTGAGGAACTGCTGCTCGAACTGCCGGCCGGTGGCCGTCTTCAGCGCCGCCAGCTCGGTCTCGCCGGTGGCCGGCAGGCCGCCGTGCGCGGCGTGCGCGCTCGGCGCGCGGTCGACGTCGGTGGGCTCGCCCCACTCCTGCAGCCAGCTCTTCATCGTGCCGATCTCGTCGGTCTGGGTGGTCACGACGGCGGCGGCCAGCAACTTCACCTCCTGCCGGCTTCCGCGCTGCTCGGCGAGCTGTGCCATCTCCACCCCCTGCCCATGGTGGTTGATCATCATCTGCAGGAACATGACGTCAGCGTCGTTGTACGCGGCCGCCGGGGCCGTCGCCGCCGGATCGCCGTCGGCGGAGGCGGCCGGGCCGGCGCCGCAGCCGGCGAGCAGCAGCAGCGCCGCGGCGGCGAGGGTGACACGTCGGGGGAACGTCATCGGTACGGGATCTCCTGTTCACACGCGGCGGGACGGGCGGAGCCGATGGTGGGGTGGTGGACCCGCGGTTGCCGGGCCGCGGGTCCACCGTCGGGGGAAGGTCTACAGCGCCAGCCAGAGCGCCGGGGTGACGGTCGGCTCCCAGCTCTCCAGCGACATGTGCGCCTGCCGGCAGCGGTAGCTCCTGCCCTCGTAGGCGACGACGTCGTCGACCCGGTAGTTCTGCCGCGGCGCCCAGGCGGTGCCGCCGGGACGGGCCGGCGCGGCGGTCGTCGGCGCGGGGGCGGGGGCCGCGGGCGGCGGCGTGCTCGGGCGGCTCGTCGGTGCCGGCGCCGGCTGCTGCGGGGCCGGCGCGGCGCCCCCGCCGATCTGCAGGTCGACGCAGCTGTAGAACGCCATCGGCGTGTCGCCGATGTTCCACACCGCCAACAGCTTCTGCCGGCCGGAGAAGCCGCTCAGGTCCACGCGGTGCGTCACGGTCGCCTGCGGAATGGTGTTTCCGTCGTCGAACTGCGCGACCATCCGGTCGCCGATGAAGTACTGCCAGGTGGTGGTGCGGTGGCGTGCGGTGAGGACCCAGCTGAACGTGACGCTGGTGCCGACCGACGTCGCGGGCCAGGCGCGGCTGTCGTCGTTGAGGACCGAGAACGGCGCGAGCCCGGCATTGCAGCTCTTCAGTCCTTTCGGCCCTTCCACGCTCTGCGGCTCGAACTGGATCGGGCCGCAGTTGGCGACCTTCCCCTGCGCGCACAGCGCCTGCCGGCTCGGCGGGAACGACACGTAGCCGTGCGCCTGGGCGGGGGTGGGCGCGACCGCCAGCGTGGACAGCATGGCGCCCACGGCCGCCAGCGGGTACGCGATACTCCGTCGCATGGTCCAACTCCTCCAAAAATGCAGCGTCGGTCCCGGCTGCACGAACGCGGGGTTACATTGCGACAACCGATTCCGACCGCGTTATTCATTCGCCGATCGGCGTCGCTTTTCCGTGCGAAAAACGTATCAACGCAGCCGGCGTCGAGAAACATAGAGCACCAGAAATGACCCGGAAATTATCCTTAGGAGCGCATTAAGCCGCCGCGTTTCTCTACGCAGCGCGCATTCCCGGTCGCGCTTCGCGTAGCCGTCGGGCGCGGTCAGCCGGGCGGCCGGCGCGATCCGACGTACGACATGCCCACCCGCGCGCCCCCGAGCCGGGAACTGTGTCCGATCCGGAGGCTCCCGCCGGCCTCGGTGGCGACCCGGCGCACGATGTCCAGCCCCAGCCCCGTCGAGTCCGCGCCGCTGACACCGCGACGCACCGCCCCGGAGCGGTCGGCGATGCCCGGTCCGCCGTCCTCCACGACCAGCTCGCGCTCGCCGACGCCGATCCGGAACGGCGTGCCGGCCGGGGTGTGCCGGAAAACGTTGCCGAGCATCGCGTCGACGGCCGAGATCACGTCGGAGCGGGGCACGGGAATCCAGACCGGTTCCGCGCCACCGATGACCTCCCAGGCCCGGCCCTGGTGTTCGGCGGGCACCGCCCAGAACGCCAGTCGGTCGGCGAGCACGTCAACCAGATCGGTCACGGCGCCGGTGCGCGCGTCGAGCGGGTCGCGCGCGCTGACGATGATCGCGTCGACCTCGCGTTCCAGGGCGTCGATCGACTCCCGGACCCGGTCGGCGACCTCGCCGTGCGGCAGGGAGTCCGCGTCGAGGCGCAGCGCGGTCAGCGGCGTCCGCAGCCGATGGGACAGGTCGGCGGCGCGTTCGCGTTCGGCGTCGACGAGCGACACGATGCGGTCGGCCATCACGTTGAAGGCGGTGCCCGCCGCCACCAGCTCGGTCGGGCCCGCCGGCCGCACCCGGACGCTGAGGTCGTGGGCGCCGAGCCGGCGCGCGGCCCGCGACAGCTCGCGCGCGGCGGTGACGACCCGGGCGCCGAGTCGGTCGGCGAGCGCGATCGAGGCCAGCACGAGCACGGCGGCGAGCCCGGCGATGGACAGCCGGGCGGTGGTGACGCCACGCCGCAACTCCGCCGCCGGCACCCAGACCTCGATCACCGCGGTCCGCTCCGGCCCCAGCGCGGTCGGCTGAAGGTAGACCACCCCGTCGGCGGCCGGCGCGACGAGGGGCTGCCCGCCGGTCCGGACCAACCGGACGTCGTCGGCCGCGCCCCGGGTCGCCCCGATCGGCGCCTCGCCGGGCAGGTGCAGGGCGAGCCGCTGCCCGGCGCGGGTGCTGGCGATCGCCCGGGCGAGCACCGGGCGTTCCTGGGTGACCGCCAGCGCGGCGACGATGCCGGTCGCCTGCTGGCGGGCGTCGGACAGCGCCCGGTCATGGGCGATCCGGCCGGCCAGCAGCGCCAGCGGGATTCCGAAGGCGAGGGCGAGCATCGACGTCACGGCCAGGGTGCTGCGGGCCAGCGCGGACCTCACGCCGCGTCTCCGACCAGCATCACGCCGACACCGCGTACGGTGCGCAGCAGTCGCGGCTCGGCGGCGGACTCACCCAGCTTGCGGCGCAGCAGGGACAGGTGCGCGTCGAGCGTGGGATCGGCGTTGACGTACGGCTGCCGCCAGACCGCCACGAACAGCTCCCCGCGCGGCACGACCCGCCCGGCGCGCTCGGCCAGGTAGTGCAGCAGGTCGAACTCCTTGCGCGCCAGCCGCAGCGGCTGCCCGGCCAGCGTCGCCGTCCGGCTGACGGCCTCGACCCGCAGCGGACCGACCTGCAGCACGCCGGACGGCGCCGGGGGCGGGGCGCCCCGGCGCAGCACCGCCGCGATCCGCGCCTGCACCTGCGCGGTGGAGAACGGCTTCGTCACGTAGTCGTCGGCGCCGGCGTTCAGCAGCCGGACCATGTCGGCCTCGCCGCGCCGCGCCGTGGCGACGATGATCGGGACCGCGCTGACCGCGCGAATCATGACAAGCGCGTCCGCACCGTCCATGTCGGGCAGTCCGAGATCCAGGATCACCACCGACGGTTGTCCGGTGGTGATCACCCGCAGCGCGTCGAGCGCGGTCTCCACCGTCTGCACGACGTGCCCCGCGTCGGTCAGGGCGCGGGCGAGGGCGCGCCGGATCGCCGGATCGTCTTCGACCACCAGCACCACAGGCATGGTCGAAACCGTACCGACGTTGGCAAGATGGCCGTCGTGAGCGGATGGCGGGGTCTCGGCGGCGTGACCGTCTGGGCGGCGGCCACCGCCGCCAGCGCGGGGTTGGTGTGGTTCGGGCTCACCCCGGTGCTGGACACCGCCGTGCCCGACCGGGTGCAGACGGTCTCCGAGGCCGAGCTGCACGACGCGCTCGACGCGGGGGGCGCGGCCGGGTCCACCCCGACGCCCGCGCCGCCGACGCCGACGGCGACGGCGAGGCCGGCCCCGTCGCGGGAACCGGGTCCGACGCCGGCGTCCACGACACCCGGCGGCCGCGCCCCGCACCGCGTCGACGCCGCGCCACCGTCCACGGTCGACGGATGGACGATCGTCGAGGAGGCCGACGGCAGCACGTCGTACCTGCGCCGCTTCGAGGTGGAGGGCGGACAGACCACGATTCGGATGGTCCCGGGCCGGGTGGAGCTGGTCGCGGCGACCCCGCGGCCGGGCTTCTCGGTCGCGACGACCCAGAACGAACCGCAACGGCTGCTGGTGCGGTTCCTCGCCCCGAACCGGGCGTTCCTGATCGACGCGATCTGGTGGGACGGGCGGCCGTTCGCCGAGGTGTCGCAGATCGGCGGGTGACCACCGTTCTGCCGCAGCTGCGACCTCCGGGCCCGACCGTCCGCCGACGGCGCGTCCGGTGGCTTTTCGCCACCGCTCGACCGACTCGCGCACGGCGTCCGGTCCGCAACCGCGTCACACTCGGGTGCCGGCGCGCGGCCACGGTGATACACACGCTGCATGTCGGTCTTTTCGCGCGCGTCGAGTCGTACGCGTCGGCGCCACGCCGGCGCCGATCCGGCGGACGGGCGGCCGGGCCGCCCGTCGGCGGCGCGCCGGGTGCTCGCCCTCGCGGTCATCGTGGCCACCGCGGCCGTCTCGGGCTGCGCGGCGCCGACGACGACGTGGTCCGCGCCCGCGGCACGCCCGAGCGCGCCACCGGCGGCGCCGGACCCCACCCCGGCCACCACACCGGCCCCGCCGGAGCCGGACGAGATCGCGCCCGCGGGGTTCGTCGCGCTCTCCGATGTGGATCCCACGATCGTGCAGGACATCCGTTACCAGACGGACCACAACTTCGTCGGCCGCCCCATCGCCGGATACCGCGAGCCGCTCTGCCTGCTCACCCGCGCCGCCGCCGAGCGGCTGCACCGGGTGCAGCTCGCGGCCCGCTCCCACGGCTACACCCTGAAGGTCTACGACTGTTACCGCCCGCAGCGCGCGGTCGACGACTTCGTGCGCTGGGGACAGCGCCCCGACGACCAACGGATGAAGGCCGAGTTCTACCCGAACCTGGACAAGCCCGCGCTGTTCGCGCAGGGGTTCATCGCGGGGCCGACCGCGCACAGCCGCGGCAGCACCGTCGACCTGACGCTGGTCGCGACGCCGCCGCGCGTCCAGCGGCCGTACGCGCCGGACGAGGCGCTGGCATCCTGCGTCGCGCCGGGACCGGAACGCTTCCCCGACAACACCGTCGAGATGGGCACCGGTTTCGACTGCTTCGACCCGCTCGCGCACACCATGAACCCCCGGGTCACGGGTGCGGCGCGGCAGCACCGGCTGCTGCTGACGCAGCTGATGGCCGGGGCCGGATTCCGCAACTACGCCGAGGAGTGGTGGCACTACTCGCTCATGACCGAGCCGTACCCGGACACGTACTTCGACTTCCCGGTCGCCCGCGCCGCCCTCGCCCACCCCTGACGCCGGGCGGCAGCGTACGCAGACCGAGTCGGGATCATGACCTCAGTGCCGGAACAGCCGGGCCGGCACGCTGTCGGCCAGCAGTTTGTAACCGGCGGGGTTGAGATGCAGGTGGTCGCCGGTGTCGGCGGCGGGCAGCAGCTGGCGGGGGTTGGCCGGGTCCCGCGCCACCCGGTCGAAGTCGATCACCGCGTCGAAGCGGCCGCTCGTCCGGATCCAGTGGTTGACCACCTGCCGGGCCGCCTCCCGGGTGCCCGCCGGATCGTCGTAGCCGGTGTTGCCGCCGAACGGGGTCAGCGTCGCGCCGTACACCCGGATGCCGTGCGCGTGCGCCCGCGTGACGATCTGGTCGTACGCGGTGATCAGATCGTCGGCCACCGCCTTCTGCGCGGCCTCGGTGGCCGCGGCGGTGCCGATGTCGTTGATCCCTTCGAACACCAGCAGCCACGTCACCCCGGTCTGCGCCAGCACGTCCCGATCGAGCCGGGCCAGGGCGTTGGGACCGAGTCCGTCGTTGAGCACCCGGTTACCGCCGGCGGCCTGGTTGAGCACCGCGACGTCGGCGGTCGGGCGGGCGGCGTGCAGCCGGTCGAGGAGCTGATCGGGCCAGCGGTCGTTTCCATTGGTCGTCGACCCGCGTCCGTCGGTCAGCGAATCGCCGAGCATCACCGCGGCCGCGGCGGCGGGCCGGGCGGTGACCTCCAGTCCGCTGAGGAAGTACCAGTGGTCGGTCGGTGTCGCGCCCGGCAGGGTGGCGTCGTCGAGGTGGTTGCCGGCCACCAGGTGCGAGGTGGTCCGGGAGCCAGGATGTGACGTGATGTTGGTGGAGGGCTGTCCTTCGGCCAGGTAGAGCGTGACCGTGAGGTTGGAGCGCGGCGTCACCGGCAGGTCGATCGGGTCGGAGACGAACTGCGCGCCGACCGGGATCACCGTCCAGGAGCGGCCGCTGAACGTCACGGGCCGGGCGGAGCCGGGCTGGATGGCGCTGACGCCGGCCGCGCCGTCGGCGGGCAGCGCCACCGAGGCCGCGGTGACCGGCAGCGGCGCGCCGCCGAACGCGTTGGAGAGCCGGATCCTGATCCGCTGCCCACCGACCGAGACCCGGATCGTCTGCCGCAGCGTGGCGTCGGCCAGCACCAGGCCGTCCCGGGTGAACGGCGCGGGCGGCATGTTGTGCGGCTCGGTCAGCTGCGGCATCGACGTCCAGCTCGTCACCCACCGCCCGGCGCCCGCGGCGGCCTCGGCGACCGGCGACGGCCGCGAACCGTGCGCCAGGCGCGCCACGGCGGTCGAGCCGGCGACGACAGCGGCCGTCACCGCCGCCACGCTGATCACCCGCAGCAGCGGGGCGCTCCTCCTCATGCCTGCACACCTCCGCACATCCATAGTCATCTGTCGATGCACTGTAGCGACTGCCGCGCGGGGCGTAAAGCAAGAAGATCGCGACGCGGGGCGGGTCCGTCGGAACGGACCCGCCCCGCGCGTCGGGAGTCGGGATCAGCCGCCGAGTTGCGCGACGACGAGCCGCGTAGCCTCGGCGATGAGCGCGTTGTCGTAGCCGGCGTCCTTCTGGTCCCGGCTGGACAGCACCGCGAGCACGATCGGGGCCCGGTCCGGCGGCCAGATCACCGCGATGTCGTTGCGGGTGCCGTACCCGCCGGCGCCGGTCTTGTCCCCGACGACCCAGCCGTCCGGCACGCCGGCCCGGATCAGCTCGTCGCCGGTGGTGTTGCCCCGCAGCCATGCGTTGAGGATGTCCCGGTCGTCGCGGTCGAGACCGCGACCGACGGCGTACGCCCGCAGGTCGGCGGCGAGCGCGCGGGGCGTGCTGGTGTCCCGCTTGTCGCCGGGGACGGCCTCGTTGAGCGCGGTCTCGTAGCGGTCGGCCTCGGTCGTCCGGTCACCGATGGCGCGCAGCGCCTTCTCGAACCGGTGCGGCCCGCCGAGGTAACGGAGCAGCAGGTTGGCGGCGGTGTTGTCGCTGTACCGGACCGCCGCGTCGGCGAGGGCGCGCAGCGTCATCCCCTCCCCCACGTGCTGCTCGGTGATCGGCGAGTGGGTGACGAGGTCGGCCTCGGTGTAGCGGATGACCCGGTCGAGGCCGGCGGGCGACGTCACGTCGAGGATGACGGCGGCGAGCAGCGCCTTGAACGTCGACGCGTACGCGAACCGCTCGTCGGCGCGGTGCTGCACGGTGCGACCGGAGCCGGTGTCGATCGCGTACACGCCCAGCCGGGCGTCGAACCCGGCCTCGAGCTGCGCGAAGGTGCGCTGGGCGGACGCGGCGGGCATGGCCGACGCGGTGGCCGGCGTGGTCGTGGCGGCGGCGGTGCCGCCACCGGCGGCGGGAGCGAGCGCGACGGCCGCGGCCAGCGCGGCGACGGCGCGTCGGATCCGGGAGATGAGCATGGTTCCCCTCGTGATTGGTGGACGGGTCGCGCCTCGCGTCGGTCGCCGCGGGGCGTTCGGTGACGACCCTGCCAGGCATTGACCGATGCCGTCCAAGACGGCGACCCCGGTTCTGACCGCGCGTCACAGCAGCCGCCGGCGCAGCAGCGCCCGCAGGGCGACGTAGCCGGCCAACGCCGGCAGCCAGAAGGTCGCCAGCCGGTACATCAGCACCCCGGCGACCGCCGTTTCCGGGGCGAGGCCGTACAGCAGCAGGCCGGCGACGAGGGCGGCCTCGGTGGCGCCGAGCCCACCCGGCGTGGGCGCGGCGGTGGCGACGCCCTCGCCGACGACGCAGACCAGGATCACCGGCGGCAGCGACCGCAGCTCGACCGGCTGGCCGACCGCGAGGAGCGCGAACCAGAGGCTGACGCCGTACGCGAGGGTCAGCCCCACGGAGGAGACGACCAGCCGGGGCAGCCGGCGCTGGTGCCCCAGGGCGCGCACCGCCTCCCTGACCCGGCCGACCGCCGCGCGTCCCCGGCTGCGCAGCCGGGGCACGGCGAACACGACCGCGGTGGCGAGTAGCACCGCCAGCACGGCGAGCAGCACGGGCAGTCCCTTGGCGCTGGCGGCCTGCGTCAGGGTACGGCTGGGCTGGCGGGCGAACGGCAACAGGACCGGCAGCAACATGACGACGGAGAGGCCGCCGGCCATCCGCGACACCGCGACCGCGGTGGCGGCCTCGGCGGCGCCGAGGCCCTTCTGGTGGAGGTACCGCAGGCTCAGGGCGACGCCACCGACACTGCCCGGCGCGAGGTTGGCGAAGGACGCCGCGACCTGCGCGACGGTCGCCTCGGCGAGCGGGATCCGGTCGGCGGTGGCGACCCGCAGCACGAGGGCGCTGAGCAGATAGGTGGCGGCCGAGCCGAGCAGGGTGGCGGCGAGTCCCAGCGGATGGGTGTGCCACAACAGGCGAAGGGCGGAGCGGAACTCCCCCACCTGTGGGAGCAGGACGTACACGAGCAGCCCGAGGGCGAGCAGCAGCCCGACGCCGCGCGGGCCGATCCGCACGACCCGGGCCGGCCGGCCGTCGCGGGCGGACGTCACGCGTGGGCGCGGCTCACGACCGTGTCCCACTCTCCGCGCCCACCCCGTTCGCCTTCTTCTGCTGCCACGGCCAACGGCCCTCCAGTTCCACCTCGAGGGAGAAGCTCAGGAACGTGCGGACCGCCACGATGGCGGCCAGCACCCCGACGCTCTGGAAGGTCGGCGAGATCGCCACGGTCCGGATGATGTCGCCGGCGACGAGGAGTTCGAGGCCCAGCAGGATGGCGCGGCCGACCCCCTGGCGGTACTGGCGGTAGGCCTGGATGGACGAGCGCGTCCGCCAGGACCGGTAGCCGAAGGCGACGGTGGCGATCAGGGTGCCGGCGGCGATGACGGCCACTCCGGCGAGGTCCAGCAGGGAGCCCGCCGCGTCGATCACGCCCTTCGCCTCCACCGCGCACCCCCTCCGTACCGTACGCAGGTCCTTCCGGCGGCACGCCCGCTTTCGCCGCAGCGCGGGGTCCGGGGGCCGGTCGCGCGGCGCGCGTCCGACCGACCACGCAGGGACTACACCCGGAGTGGCAAGCTCGCTACGGCACGTACGGAGGGCCTACCCTGGCGCCGAATTCATCTAGGTTGACGACGCGGTGCTCGGCACCGATCACGCGGGATGCACGAGACGGAAGCCATGACAGTGGACGCGGGGGAAGCCGAAGCCGGGGCGCGGCGCGGCCCGACGGCGCCGGAACACACCCCGCACGACGGGCCGGCGGCCCCGGCGCCCGGCCGGCGCGCCGTGCGGCCCCGCCGCCGGTGGGTACGGGCCGCCGGTGTCGTCGCGCTGCTCGCGCTCTTCGGGGTGGAACTGGCGCTCGGCTGGTCGTCGCTGGCCTCGGCGCTGTCGCACCTGCGCGCGCCGCATCCCGGCTGGCTCGCCGCCGCGGTCGTCGCGGAGCTGGTCTCGATGAACGCGTACGCGCGGATGCAGCGCCGCCTGTTGCGCTCCGCGGGCGTGCGGGTGTCGATCCGCCGGCACATCGCGGTGGCCTACGCCGCCCACTCGCTCAGCGTCACGCTGCCCGGTGGCCCCGCCTTCTCGACCCGCTTCAACTACCAGCAGATGCGCCGCTTCGGCGCCACCCCCGCGGTCGCCTCGTGGTGCATCGCGTTGAGCGGGATCCTCTCCGCCGCCGCCCTGGCCGTCGTCACCGCCGTCGGCGCCCTCGCCGCGAACGGCACCCCGCAATGGCACACCCTCGTCGGCCTGGCCGTCGCCGCGCTGCTGATCACCCTCGGCGTACGCCAGGTCACCCACCGCCCGCACCGGCTGGAACCGGTCACCCGCGGTGTACTCCGCGTCGTCAACCGGGTGCGGCGGCGTCCCGCGCGGCACGGCCTCGATCGGGTCCGCCGCTTCGTCCACCAGCTGCGCGCCGCCCGGCTGCGGCCCACCGACGCCGCCGCGGCCGGAATCTTCGCCACCCTCAACTGGCTGCTCGACGCGGTCTGCCTGTGGATGTGCTTCCTGGCGATCGGCGGCGGCACCATCGGCGCGAGCCAGCTGCTGCTGGCGTTCTGCGCCGGGATGGCGGCGGCCAGCATCACGATCATCCCCGGCGGCCTCGGCGTCATCGACAGCGCGCTGATCCTGGGGCTCGTCGCCGGCGGCGTGGACACCGGAACCGCCATCGCCACCGTTGTCCTCTACCGGATCATCAGCTTCGGCTTCATCATCGGCGCCGGCTGGATCTCCTGGCTGATCATCCGGCGGCGCAGCCGCGTCCCGAGCCTCTCTGCGCGGAACACCTAGTCCGCGGTAAGGGCGTCCCGCAGCGCCGCGCAGGTCAGCGCGGTCTGCTCCTCGACGCCGGCGGCCAGCGCGGTGGCGGTGGGGCCGTCGCTGGCCAGCGCGGCCTCCTCCAGCGCCCCGCAGGTGGCGGCGAGCTGCCGCCCCGCCAGCGTGCCGCTGCTGCCCCGCAACCGGTGCGCCAACCGGGCCAGCTCCTGCAGATCGGCGCGCGCGGCCGCCGCGCTGATCGCGGCCGCGACCTCCGGGGCGTTGCGCAGGTACGAGTTCAACACGCGGTCGACGAAGCCCGGCCCCATCTCGCGCAGCTCCTCCAGGGCCACCGGGTCGAGCAGGCCGTCCGGTCCGGCGTCCGGCGCCGGCTGCCCGCCGGTCTTCTCGGCCAGCCGTTCCTCGAGGTGCGTGCGCAGCACCGCGTCGAGCTCGCGTTTGCGCAGCGGCTTGGCGAGGAAGTCGTCCATCCCGGCGTCGACGCAGCGTTGCTGATCGGCGGCGAGCGCGGACGCGGTCAACGCGATCACCGGCACGGCGCTGACCGGGCCGGGCATCCGCCGGATCCGCGCGGTCGCCTGGAACCCGTCGACGCGCGGCATCTGGCAGTCCATCAGTACCGCGTCGTACCGCCGGGCAGCGAGCATGTCGAGCGCCTGCTCGCCGTCGGCGGCGACATCGGCGGCGTACCCGAGGCTCGCCAGCATCGCGACGACGACCTGCTGGTTGACCTCGTTGTCCTCGGCCACCAGGATCCGGGCGGCCGACTCGCCGCCGCGCGCCGGCCCGGGGTTCCGGTCCGGTGACTCCGCGCCGACCGCCGCTCGGCCGAGCAGTTGCACCAGGGCGGCGCGCAGTTGCGTGGCGCGGACGGGCTTGGTCAGGTACGCCTCGATCCCGCATTCGCGGGCCGCCTGCTCCTCCCCGGGCTGGTTCGTTGACGTCAGCATGGCCAGCCGGGTGGAGCGCAGGGCCGGGTCGGCCTGGATGGCGCGCGCCACCTCCAGGCCGTCGGGGCCGGGCATGAGCATGTCCAGCAGCGCGACCCTGAACGGATCGCCGGCGTCGACGGCGCCACGCAGGGCCGTCAGCCCGGCCTCACCGTCCGGGACGTCCGCCGGACGCATGCCCCACATCGTCACGAGGTCCCGCACCACGGTCCGGTTGGTGGGGTTGTCGTCGACGATCAGCACCCGTACGCCGGCCAGGTTCGCCGGCACCGGTGGTTCGGTCGGCGCCGCGGCGGCGCCTGGCAACGGCAGCGTGAAGTGGAACCGGCTGCCGGAGCCGGGGACACTGGACAGTCCGATGCTGCCGCCCATGAGCTGCACGAGTTGACGGCTGATGGTCAGCCCGAGCCCGGTGCCGCCGTAGCGGCGGGTGGTGGACGCGTCGACCTGGGTGAACGCCTCGAACAGGTGGGCCTGGCGGTCGACCGGGATGCCGATGCCGCTGTCAACCACCGCGAACGTCACCTCGCGGACCTGCTCCTCGCCCACCGGCTCGCCGACCCGGACCTCGACGATCACCTCGCCGCGTTCGGTGAACTTCACGGCGTTGGCGACGAGGTTGGTGAGCACCTGACGGATCCGGTGCGCGTCGCCGCGCAGCATCGGCGGGAGCGCGGGGTGCACCACCGCGGTGATCTCGAGGCCCTTGGCCTGGGCCGTGGCGGCGAGCAGGCTCACCACGTCCTCGGCCACGGCCCGCACGTCGAAGTCGACCGGGTCGATCCCGAGCTTCCCCGCTTCCATCTTGGAGAAGTCGAGGATGTCGTTGATGACGTTGAGCAGCGCGTCGGCGGAGTTCTGCACGGTGCTGACGTAGTCGCGCTGCCGGGCGTCGAGGTCGGTCTCCAGCAGCAGCGTGGTGAGGCCGATGACGCCGTTCATCGGGGTACGGATCTCATGGCTCATGTTCGCCACGAATTCGGACTTCATCCGCGACGCGGTCAGCGCCTCGTCGCGGGCGGCCGCCAACTCCGCCTCGTACCGCTTGCGCTCGGTCATGTCGCGGACGAACGCGTTGAACGCGACGTCGGCACCGTCGCCGGACGACCAGATGGTCACCTCGGCCGGGAAGACCGTGCCGTCCCGGCGGCAGACCTGCACCTCGACGGCCTGGTCCGGCAGCGTCGCCCGGCCACCGGCGAGCACCGCGCGGAAGCGCGCGAGCCGCTCCCGGGGATCGTCGCCGGGGACGATCAGGTCGGTCGCCGGCTGCCCCAGCGCCTCCGACGCGGGCCACCCGAAGGCCTTCTCGGCCTGGGTGTTCCATCGCGTGATGTTGCCGTCGATATCGACGGAAAGGAACGCGTCACCGGCCGCCTCCAGGATGGAGCTGACCTGCTTCTTGCGCTTCACCACGGCGTCCTCGGCGATCCGGCGGCGCCGCTCCGCGCGCACCGCGAGCACCAGCCCGGCCAACAGCACCTGGGCCAGCAGGGACGCCACGCCGAGCACCCGGCCGGTGAAGCTGTTGGTCCCGGCGAAGGCCGTTGCGGCGGGCACGTCGGCCACGACCGCCCAGCCGAGACCGGGAACCGGGCGGTAGGCGGAGAGGGTGTCGATCCCATCCTCCGCCTCGCGCACGATGCCGCTGCGGCCGGCCAGCGCCGCCGTCAGCCGCCGGTCGCCGACTCCCTTCGGCAGTCCCGGCCGTTCGCTGCCGCGGCCGGCCAGCAGCACCCCGTTGCGGTCGGTCAGCCGCAGGTCGATCTTCTGCACCTCACCCAGGCGTGCCGTGAATGCGGCGATGGCCTCCAGCCGGTAGCCGATGCCGACCACGCCGACGATCCGGCCGCCGCTGATGACCGGCGCCGTCACGGCCACCGCGCGCGGCTTGCCCGGGATCATCGCCTGGTACGCCTCCGACACGTAGGGCTCGCCGGAGGACATGACGCCCTTGTAGTAGTCGCGGAACGCGAAGTTGCGGCCGATGATGGTGGGCTGCGGCGGGTCGAACGCCAGCATGTCGCCCTCCGCGTTCATCACCCAGGCCCCGATGAACGACGGGTTGCGGGACTGCAGCGACGCGAGGTGGGCCTGGATCGTTCTCAGGTCGGCCCGCTCCCCGCCGGCCAACTGCGCCGCCATCGACGGCCTCTCGGCGTAGGAGGCCGCCAGCTCCTTCAGCGCGTTCAACTGGTCGGTGACGTGGGCGACGCTGACGTCGGCGCTGGTGGTCAGCCGGCGGCGTACCTCGGTGTCGACCGTGCTGCGCGCCTCGTTGATGCTCAGGTAGGTCAGTCCGGTCAACGGCAGCACCGCGAGGGCCACGAATCCGACGCACAGCCGCAGTATCGACCGCCGCAACAGCGCCCGGGTCGACGGGGGCAGGGGCGCCTCCCCGTCCGGCACGGACACCCGCAGCAGCACCAGCGCGGTCACCACGAGCGAGCCGACCGCGATCACCGCGAGATGCGCGGTCGACGACTGGAAGGCGCGGATCACCAGCAGCGTCGGCAGCGGCAGCACGCCGGCGACGAGCAACAGGTGCCGGACCGTTCGCGGCACCGACGCCCGGATCTGTGATCCGCCGTCGTGCAGCGCCGCGGCCGACATCACGGCGAACGAGACCAACCACCAGGCGAGGACCGGGCTGCCCGGTTGGAACGAGCCGTCCAGGATCTGGTCGTGCAGGACCGCGTTGCCCGCGAACTGCAGGACCGCCCAGATCAGGATCAGCAGCGAACGCGGCGAGCGGTGGACGCTGAACGCCAGCGCCACGGCGGCGGCCAGCAGCACCACGCCCATCACCGGGTACGCCAGCGTCACCAGTCGGTCCAGGAACCCCCGGTCGCCGTCGGCGGTGTGATCCGCGACGACCACCCACATGATGACGGCGGCCACCGTCGCGATGATCGACGCGTCCAGCAGCACCCGCCGGTCCGCGCCGGTCCGGCGCGCCAACAGGATCAGGCCGAGCGTGGTGACGGCGAACGACATGAGGAACAAGGCGTCGGCGATCGACGGCAGCAGGGGCAGGGTCCGGGACGCCGCGACCGGGTAGAGGTACCAGTACCCGGAGCCGGCGACGCTCAACACCTGCCCGGACGTCAGCAGGTGCCAGCCGAGGCGGCCGGCGGGCCGGACGCGGCGGGCGCCGATCAGGAGCGCGACCACGGTCACCGCGTTGAGCGCGACCGCCAGTACGGGCCGCCAGATGCCGTCGGGCAGCAGGAAGAACACCGCCGCGCCGACGAGCTGGCTCAGGGCACACGCGAGCCACGCGCCCGCCTTAGCGCCGCGCCGCCTCGTCGCGTCCCCGCGTGATCTCTCTGCCATGACAGCTCACCTATCGGTGGCGGCCGAGGAGACTCAAGAAAATCGGGCGATAGGGATATTTGACCAGATATGATGATCATGCAGTCAGCGAGCGGGGCCGCCGTCACCGCACCGGGTCGTACGTCCCCCGCGGCACGTCCGGCCGACCATCGGCCCAGTCGTCGCCGGATCCCGCCTCACGCACTATGGCTGCCCACCGCGGCGACTGCCAGAATCACCGGATGCGTCGGGCGATCGTCGGCCGGGACGAGGTGTTCGACCGGGCCTGGCACGCGTTGCGTGCACCAGGTCCGGTGGTGGTCAGCGGAGCGGCCGGGATCGGCAAGACGACGCTGCTGCGGGCGCTGGTCACCGAGGCCCGCAGCGCCGGGTGGACGGTGCTCGACTGCGCGCCGGCCGAGCCCGAGGCGGGGCTTCCGTTCGCCGCCCTCGCCGACCTGCTCCGGCCGCTCGCCGCCCACCTCGCCGCGCTCCCGCCGCCGCAGCGCCTCGCGGCCGAGCTGGTGCTGCTCGCCGGCGACGCCGACGAGGCGGTCGAGGAGCGGGTCGTGGCGGCGGCGACCCGGTCCCTGCTGGAGGCCGCGGTCGCGAGCGCGGCCGGTACGCCGGTGCTCGTCGCCGTGGACGACGCGCCGTGGCTGGATCGGCCGAGCGAACGGGCGCTGCGGTTCGCGCTGCGCCGCGTCGCGGGGATCGCACCGCTGGTGGCGTGCCGCACCGGTGCCACGGAGCCCGACGTCGTCCCGCTCGGGCTCGATCAGACGGCGGACGCATCCCGTCTGACCCGGCTGCCGCTGGCGCCGCTGGGCATCGGGGCGCTGCACCACATCCTGCGGGAACGGACCGCCGCCGCGGTGAGCCGGCCGCTGCTCACCCGCATCGCCCGCGAGGCCGGCGGTAATCCGCTGCTCGCCATCGAGGTGGCCCGGGCGGTGCAGCGTCTGCCCGACCCACCGGCGCCCGGGCAGGAGCTGCCGGTCGCGTCGTCCATGCACCAGCTCCTCGCCGAGGTGCTGGCCGGGCTCGCACCGCCGTGTCGCGACGCTGTCCGGCTGGCGGCGCTGCTGGCCACACCCCTGCTGCGGGATCTGTCCGCGGCCGGGGTGGCCGCCGACGCGTTCGACCCGGCGGAGGAGGCCGGGCTGCTGGTGGTGAGCCCGGTGGCCGTGCGGTTCAGCCACCCGGTGTACCCGGCGACCGTGCGGGCCACGATCCCGCCGGGCGTGCGCCGCGGATTGCACCGCAGGCTGGCCGCGGCGGTGGCGGACCCGGACGAGCGGGCGCGGCACATCGCGCTGGGCGCGACGCGACCGGATGCGGCGGTCGCCGCGACACTGGCGGAGGCGGCGCGGCGACAGCACCACCGCGGCGCCCCGGACGCCGCCGCGCAGCTCTACGAACTCGCCGCGCGGCTCACCCCCGCCGACGATCCGAGCGGGGGTCAGCGGCGGCTGGCGGCCGCCCGGTGTCGTTTCGACAGCGGGGACCATCCGGCGGCGCGGGCCGCCGCCGACGCCGTGGCCGCCGAGTTCACCGGTGACGTGCGGGCCGAGGCGCTGCTGCTGCGCGCGGTGGTCGCGTGGAGTTCCGACGAGTCCGGACCGGTCGCGGCGGAGACGGCCGCGCGCGCCCTGGTCGCCGTGACACCCGGCTCGCCGCTGGCCGGCCGGATCCACGCGCACCTCGCGCTTTTCCGCGACCTGCCGGAGCCGGCGTGCGCGCACGCCCGGGCCGCGGCCACGCTGCTCGACGGCCACGACGACGATCGCCCGCTGCTCTCCGCCACCCTGCTCCAGCTGTTCTTCAACGAGGTGCGGGCGGGCCGGCCCGCCCGCACGGAACTGCTGGACCGGGCGCTCGCGATGGAAGACGAACACCCGTCCTGGCTCGCCGGCACGGTCCCGGCGATCTGGTGGAAGGCGATGGACGATCCGGCGCGCGCGCTCGACCGGCTGCACCGGCTGCTGGACCGCGCGGCCGACCGTGGCGACGAGCCGTCGCAGCACGAACTGCTGCTGCACCTCGCCGAGACCGAGCTGTTCGCCGGGCGGTGGGCCGCCGCCGAGCGGCACATCGCCGCCGCGCGCGAGCTCGGCGAGCGGGCGGGAACCGAGATGATCAGCGAGACGTACCTCGGCGCGCTGCTCGACGCGCACCGCGGCCGGCTCGCCGAGGCGGGCGCGGTCGCCGAGGCCGGCCTGCGGCGGGCCGACGAACTCGACGACGACTGGTGCCGGCGGACGCACCAGCAGCTCGCCGGGTACGTCGCGCTCTGCGCCGGGCGCATGGACGAGGCCGCGGCCGCGTACGCGGCGCTGGCCGTCACGGTCGCGAGCATGGGCCTGACCGAGCCGCTGGCCCAGCGCTTCGAGCCGGACTGGATCGAGGCGTGCGTCGGCGCGGGGCAGCTCGACAGCGCCACCGTCGTGCTGGACCGGCTGATCCAGCGGCACCGCCGGCTCCCCCGCCCCTGGACGCGCCTCGGAATCGCCCGGAGTCGGACCCTGCTGGCCAGCGCGGGCGGCACCGATCCGTCGGGGGCGCTGGACGAGATGGCGGCCGCGCGGGCGGCCGTGCCGGCCGAGGTGCTGCCGCTGGACCGGGCGCGCTGCCTGCTGGTGGCCGGCGTGGTGCAGCGCCGGGCCCGCCGGAAGCGGCCCGCACGGGAGGCGCTGGAAGCCGCCGCGGCGGAGTTCGACGCGCTGGGGGCGGCGGCCTTCGCCGCCCGGGCCCGGGCGGAGCTGGCCCGGATCGGCGGCCGGGCGCCGGCGCCGCTGCAGCTCACCGAGACCGAGCGCCGGGTCGCCCGGCTGGCCGCCCTCGGCCGGACCAGCCGGGCCATCGCCGACGAGCTGTTCGTCAGCCCCAAGACCGTCGAGGCGAACCTGTCCCGCGTCTACCGCAAGCTGGGCATCGCCCGCCGCGCCGAGCTCGGCGCCGCGCTCGCCGACCGCGACGGTGTCAGCGAGTAGACACCGACCCGTCGCTCAATAGCGAGGGAAACCCCGGATTCGGCGGAAGCGCCGGCTCCGTAGCGTCGGGATCGTGACCCGCCGATTGTTCGCCATCGAGCAGTACGACAGCTCGGGGAGGGGGGCGCCCCCGCCCCCGCCGGCCCTGGACACGGACGACACGCGCCTGGTCGCGGCCGTCCACCTGCCCGCCGACGACGTGGTGCTGGCGCTGGTGGAGGGTCCGGACGCGGCCGCGGTCGCCGCCGCGGCGGCGGCGGCCGGCTGGCGGGTCGACCGACTCAACCCTGCCCGGTGGATCACGCCGGGCAGCGACCCGGCCCGGCGGAAGCCGGACGGGAGAACGGAGGAAAACCGGTGCGCCGACTGATTCTGCCCGCCGTCTGCCTGGCCATGCTCGCGTTGGCCGGCTGCGGCGGCGACTCCACCGACCCGGGGACGGGGCCCGACGGCGGCGTCGACCTCGGCCCGCTCGCCGGTGACGGCAGCGCGACACCACCGCCCTGCCCGTTCACCGCGGCGAAGGCCGCGGAGCTCGTCGGGCAGCAGCTGGTCGACCAGGGCAACTGCCACTTCGGCGACGGCAAGGGGGTCGCATCCCTCACCGTGAACATCGCGACCCGGTTCGCCGGCGAGATGACCTACGACTACCAGCGCAAGCAGGCCGAGCAGACGTACGCGAAGGTGACCGACCTCGACGGTGGCCGGAAGGGCTACCTCGCCGTCAAGGACATCGCAGCCGAGGCGGTCCTCATCGCCGACCACGGCTCCTACACCTTCACCCTGGACAGGTTCCAGCGCCTCGGCTCCAGCCCTAACGGGTACGAGGACGCGATGGCCCGACTGCTCGACGCTCTCCCCCAGTGATCACCCGCGGAGGCGACGACACCATGACGTACCCCGGACCTCTGCCCCGCGCGGCGGCGGTGGCGCTCGCCGTCGCCGCGCTCACCGGTTGCGGCGGCGCGGACCGCCCGACGCGGCCGCCGGTCGCGGACGCCGCGCAGTCGGCGGCTGTGCCCGCCACGCCGGACGGCGGCTCGGCCACGCCGGCGGCCGGACGCGCGGTCGACCCCTGCGCCCTGGTGTCCGAACAGGAGGCCGAACAACTGGCCGGGACGCCGCTGGAGGAGGCGGTGCCGGTGCGGGAAAGCTGCACCTACCCCGGCCCGCCGACCGGGCCGACGGCCCAGGTGGAGATCTTCGTCGGCGACGGGGCGAAGAAGTTCCTCGACATCGACCGCGAGCTCGGGCACGACCTGCAGCCGCTGCCGGGGGTCGGGGACGAGGCGTACGCGGAGGACTTCACGGTCTTCGTCCATGCCTCCGGCGTCTGGGTCGCGATCCGGCTGACCCGGCTCGACGATGCGGCCGCGTACCGCAAGCCGCTGGCGGAGTTGGCCCGGACGGTCGCGGGCCGGCTTTGAGCGCACGGCCAGTCGGACGGTGACGAGGCGCCCCGGGGCGCGGGAGGTGGATCCTCAATGGGATGGCTGGGTGGCGCCGGCGTCGCGGTGGGCGCGGTCGTCGTGCTGGTCGCGACGGCCGGCTGCGGCGGGGCCGGGCCGGCCGGTTCCGGCGCGGGCGGCACCGGCGCCGATCAGCGGTACGGCGCCGCGCCGACGCGGCATCCGGAGGTCACCTACCAACCGGAGGTCGTGCTGGTCGCCGGCGGCGGCGCGGCCGTGCGGTCCGTGTCCGACGACGCGTTGACCTGGCGGATCGACCCCGGGGCCGACGGCGCCGACGAGGTGGCGCGGGGCCGGATCATGTTCCTGACGGGCCGGGCGGTCGGGCGCGTGCTCGACGTGCGGCGGGACGGCCGCGACCTGGCCGTCACGCTGGGACCGGTCGACATCACCGAGGTGATCCGGGACGGCGTGTTCAGCGGCGACCGCCCGCTCGACACCCCGGTCCGGTACGAGGCGGACTCCCCGTTCTGGGCCGAACTCGACGCCGGGCCGGGCGAGTTCCCGTCGGCCCGGACGCCGGAGGGCGTGACGCGCACGGCGGCGGTGCGGAACCTTCCGGCGGGCCCGTCGGCGCTCCGCCCGGCCGTGGCCGCGATCGGGCGCTCCGCACCGTCGCCGGGCTTCCGGGTCACGCCGGTCTGCTGCGCGGGCGGGGTGGGCGCGCGGTTCAGCTACGACGGCGGAGACGTTCGGATCGCCGGCAGCGCGACGCTGCTCATGGGCAGCCCGTCGGCCAGTTTCCATCTGGAGATCCGCGGCGGGCGGGTGCTTCGGGCGCAGCTGCAGGTCCGTGGAATGGTCGGGCTCCGGCTCGACATCGCGGCCGCCACCACGGCCCGCCGCAACGTCAACAAACGCCTGGCGGTCCCGGTCGACTTCAGCGTGCCGATCGGCGAGGTGCTCGGCGTGCCGTTCAGCGCCACCGCCAGCCAGACCATCGGTGTGCAAACGGCGTTCAGCGCCAGGGACGGCAACATCAAGGCGAGCGCCGAGTGGTCGCTTTCCGGCGCGCTCGGCTTCGGCTACGCCAACGGCTCGTTCAGCCCGCAGCTGCCCGGCTCCTTCGCGGTCCGCAACAGCATCGTGGACTCGATGACCGGCCCGTCGGTCGGCGTCAACGGCATCATCGTGACCCACCAGGCGGCGTTCCGCCTCGGGCTCGGGGCGTTCGGCTTCACCGCCGGCCTCTACGCCACCCTGACCACCACGGTCGGGCTGACGGTCGGCTCGGCGGCGGGCGCGCCGCTGGCGCTGTGCCGCGGCGCGCAGCTCGGGATCTGGACCGACTACGGCGTCGGCTACACGATCCCCGGCTACCTCGCCAAGGCGATCAACGCGTTCCTGGACCTGTTCAACGCCACCCCGATCGAACAACGCGGCGGGATCGGGAAGGTGGACAGCGTCTACCAGAAGTACGTCGTCCAACCCGACGTGAAGCTGTGCCGATAGCGGGCGCTCGGGCCCCGCTCATCGAACGACAGCGGAGCGCCGTGGGTGGGTCCACGGTGCTCCGCTGTTTTGGTTCGTGCCCCCGCTCAGGCTCCGGCGAACTTGAGGTCGGGGTTCACCAGCTCCTTCGCGTTCTGCGGCGTCGCGATCTTGGGCGGAACGATGCGGGTGGGCGGCGAGCCGGCGCACTGGCCGGTCTGGGTCCCCTTGATCGCCGCAATCGCCTCTTCCACGGAGTACGCGGCCTGCGTCGGCGGCTGGTTCAGGCCGTCGGCGACCGCCGGCGAGCGCGGGTTGTCGGCCATGTCGCGCACGACGTCCATGCCCCCGTCGAAGCCGGCGAGCAGCACCGTCGAGCTGCCGTCGGCCTTCATCAGCCGGGCGCTCTTCAGCGCCTCCTTCACCGAGGGCATCACGACGTCGGTCTGGTTGAAGACCACGTCGATGTCGGGGTGCGCGGTAAGCACGCCGCGCATCGCGGCCAGCGTCTTGTCGGGCTGCGCCTCGCCGTAGTTGTTCGGGATACGCACGATCTTGTAGCCGCGGTGCGCCTGGAAGTACTCGTTCCAGCCCGCCATGAAGCCGTTCTCCCGGGTCTGCGTCACCAGCTCGTCGGGGAAGAGCGCCTGGATGTAGAGCTTGATCGTTGAACCTGCCGGCTTCCGGCTCGCGATCGCCTTGGCGGTCTCCGCGCCGACCAGCTTCGCCGTGGCGGCGCCGTCGTCGTACACGTTGCAGGCGACCTGCGTGGCCAGCTCGTCGGCGACCCGGTCGTTGACCACGACGACCTTGACGCCCGCGTCCTTGGCGGCGGTGATCCCGGCCGCGACGTCCTTGTCGTGCACCGGCTCGATGATGATCGCCTTGGCGCCCTGCGCGATGAAGGACTTCATCTGCTGGACCTGGCGCGCCGCGTCGCCCTGCGCGTCGACGGCCAGGACCCGGTAGCCCTGCTCGTTGCCCGCGTCGACGGTCGCTTTGTTCAGTGTGGACAGCCACGAGTTGCCGGCGATGAACCGCATGGACACCCCGATGAGGGGCTTGTCGGAGCCCGCCGCGTCGCTCGGCTTGCCGCACGCGGTCAACGCGCCGACGCCGAGCATCAGTGCGCACACCGCCAGGGGCGCGCCCCGCCTCTTGTTCGCCATCTCTTCTCCAGCTGTGGATCGGTGTGCCCGGGCGTCCCGGGCACCGTTTCGGAAGTCAGCAGACCAACCGCTGCGGCGCGACGGCGCCGGCCGCGCGGCGGTGGTGACGGGAACGCCCGTGGCCGGGCGCCGGCCACCGGTCAGTATGCGAAGCGACCGACGAGCTGCTGCAGCTCGCCACTCATCCGGGCCAGGTCGGCCGCGGCCCGGTGCGTCTCGGTCATGCCGGTGTTCGTCGCCTGCGCCGCGGCGGCCACGCCCGTGATGTTGCCGGCGATGTTGGCCGCGCCGGTGGACGCCTCGGCCACGTTGCGCACCATCTCGCTGGTGGTCGCGCTCTGCTCCTCGACCGCCGAGGCGATCATCGTGGAGTAGTCGTTGATCCGGCCGATCACGTCGCCGATGCGGCGGATCGCCTCGACGGCGTGCCCGGCGTCGTCCTGGATCGCGGTGACCCGTCGCGCGATGTCCTCGGTGGCGCGGGCGGTCTCCTGTGCCAGGTCCTTGACCTCGCTGGCCACGACCGCGAAGCCCTTGCCGGCCTCGCCGGCGCGGGCCGCCTCGATCGTCGCGTTGAGGGCCAGCAGGTTGGTCTGCTCGGCGATCGAGGTGATCAGCTTGACGACGTTACCGATCTCCGCGGACGACGTGCCGAGCTGGTTGATCGTCGTGCTGGCCGACGACGCCGCGTGCACCGCGTCCTGCGCGACCCGGGCCGCCTCGGTGGCGTTCGAGGAGATCTCGCCGATGGAGGCGCCCATCTGCTCGGCGCCCGCGGCCAGCGTCTGCACGTTCCGGCTGATGTCGTCGGCGGCGCCGGAGACGACGCCGGCCTGCGTCGAGGTCTGCTCGGCAGACGCGGCGATCTGCTGGCTGACGGCGGTAAGCTCCTCGCCGGAACCGGCGAGGGTCTGGGCGCTGACGGCGACCGCGCCGACCATCTCCCGCAGCCGCGCCGTGGCGGCGTCCAGCCCGCGGGCCATCTGGCCCAGTTCGTCGCCGGCGCCGACGTCGGCCGACCGCGTCAGGTCGCCCTCGGCGATCCGGTCCACCACCGCCGACACGCGGCGCACGTTGGCGATGATCGCGCGGACGGTGAGCAGCGCGAGCAGGACGGCGAGCAGGATCCCGACGACGGCGGTCACGATGACCGTGGCGAGCGCGCTGTCGTACGCGTCGGCGTTGGCCTGCATCTGCGCGGTCACGCGCTCCTGCGAGCTGGTGGTCAGCTTGTCGAGGTTGCCCTGGATCTGCGCGGAGAGCGGGTTGACCTTCTGCGCGCGGACCGCCGCGACCTCCCGTTCCTTGCCCGCCCAGCCCATCGGGATCAGCTCGCCGCTGACGATCTCGTTGAAGGCGTTCCAGTCCATGGTGAGCTGGTTGAGGGTGGCGGACTCCTCCTCGGTCAGTGTCCGGTTGTTCAGCTGCGTGTCGCCGTAGTCGGCCAGCGCCTTGTTCATCACCGTGATGCTCTTGAGCCATGCCGCGTGCTCGGCGCTGCCGGCGTCCTGCGACAGCGTCTGGCCCGCCAGGCTGTCGACCTGGGCCTGCAGGTACGCCTGCCGGATCACGTTCAGGTTGACGATCGGGGTGATGGCCTTGGTCTGGATCTCGCGGGCGCTGTCCCGCAGCGTCGCCATCCGGAACAGCGCGACGGCCAGCACGACCCCGGTCGTCAGGCACGCGACCAGCACGCTGGCCAACAGCTTCGTCGTCAGACTCCGGTCGGCGAACCAGCTGATGCCTCGTCTGCGTGCGGTGGTGTCAGTGCCCATCTGGCCGCCACTTCCGATCCCTGGTGTCCGGTCGAGTCGAAGGCCGCCTCCGGCTCGACACCGTCTATCTGCCGACTGCCTGATCGGCGGGGCGGGAACGTGACTGAGGCCACTGGGGGGCGAAAGTGATCATGAACACAAAGGGAGCATATACTTTCAAAGTGTAATAAAACACCGCTCGTCGCCCGCGCCACGAAGGGCGGACGACGAGCGGTTTCCGGGGCGATCAGCCCATGTGCGGGTACCGGTAGTCCGTCGCCGGCACGAATGTCTCCTTGATGGAGCGCGCGCTGGTCCACCGCAGCAGGTTGAGCGCGGAACCGGCCTTGTCGTTGGTCCCGCTGGCCCGTCCCCCGCCGAACGGCTGCTGACCCACGACGGCGCCGGTCGGCTTGTCGTTGACGTAGAAGTTCCCCGCCGCGAACCGCAGCGCCTCGGCGGTCCGGGCGATCGCGGCGCGGTCCTGGGCGATCACCGACCCGGTCAGCCCGTACGGGGACGCCGACTCCATCTGGGCCAGCATGTCGTCGTACCCGCCGTCGTCGTAGACGTGCACCGCGAGAATGGGTCCGAAGTACTCGGTCGTGAAGACCTCGCCCGCCGGGTCGGTGCTCTGGATGACCGTGGGCCGGACGAACCAGCCCTCGCTGTCGTCGTAGGTGCCACCGGCGACGATCTCGGCGCTGGACGCCGCGCGGGCCCGCTCGATCGCGTCCCGGTGCTTGACGAAGGCGCGCTCGTCGATCACCGCACCCATGAAGTGGGACAGGTCGGTGACGTCGCCCATCGTCAGCGACTCCACCTCGGCGAGGAAGTCGTCGCGCAGCCGCGCCCACAGCGACCGCGGCACGTACGCCCGCGACGCGGCCGAGCACTTCTGCCCCTGGAACTCGAACGCGCCCCGGACCATCGCGGTGCGCAGCACGTCGGGATCGGCCGACGGGTGCGCGACGATGAAGTCCTTGCCGCCGGTCTCGCCCACGATCCGCGGGTAGCTGCGGTAGCTGCCGATCCGCTCCCCCACCGTGCGCCACAGGTGCTGGAACGTCCGGGTCGAACCGGTGAAGTGGATGCCGGCCAGGTCCGGGTCGGCGAGCGCGACGTCGGAGACGGCCAGGCCGTCGCCGGTCACCATGTTGATCACTCCGGGTGGCAGGCCGGCGGCCTCCAGCAGCCGCATCGTCCACGCCGCGCTGAGCTGCTGCGTCGGTGACGGCTTCCACACCACCGTGTTGCCCATCAGCGCGGGCGCGGTGGGCAGGTTCCCGGCGATCGCCGTGAAGTTGAACGGCGTGATCGCGTAGACGAAGCCCTCCAGCGGGCGGTGGTCGGTGCGGTTCCAGACGCCGGGCGAGGACTGCGGCTGCTCGGCGAGGAGCTGCCGCGCGAAGTGCACGTTGAACCGCCAGAAGTCGATCAGTTCGCACGCCGAGTCGATCTCGGCCTGGTACGCGGTCTTCGACTGCCCGAGCATGGTGGCGGCGTTCAGCGTCTCCCGCCACGGCCCGGCCAGCAGGTCCGCGGCCTTGAGGAAGACCGCCGCGCGGTCGTCGAACGACAGCGCCCGCCATCCGGCGGCGGCGTCCTTCGCCGCGGTGACCGCCGCCCAGGCGTCGTCGTGGCTGGCGTTGCGCAGCGTGCCGAGTACGTGGTGGCGGCGGTGCGGCTGGACGACGTCGATCGGGTCGCCGGTGCCCATCCGGCGCCGGCCGCCGATCGTCATGTCGAACTCGACCCGCTCGCCGGCCAGCTCGGCCAGCTTCTCGACCAGGCGGGCACGCTCCGGGCTGCCGGGGGCGTACGTCTGGTTGGGCTCGTTGACGGGGAGCGGGACGTTGGTGATCGCGTCCATGAAGGTGGGTTACTCCTGGTTAGTTGCGGCTGGTCAGGGCACGGAGGAAGAACAGCAGGTTGGCCGGACGCTCCGCGAGGCGCCGCATCAGGTAGCCGTACCACTCCTCACCGAACGGCACGTACACCCGGACCTGGTGGCCCGCCTCGGCGAGCCGCGCCTGCTCCCCCGGGCGGATGCCGTACAGCATCTGGAACTCGTACCCCGCGTGGCCGCCGGCGCGTCCCGCCGCCAGCCGCGTCCCCGCCTCGATGATCTCCGGGTCGTGGGTGGCGAGCATCGGGTAGCCGGGGCCGCCCATCAGGATCTCGGCGCACCGCAGGTACGCCGCGGTCACCTCGGCGCGGGACTGGTACGCCACGCTCGCCGGCTCCCGGTACGCCCCCTTGCAGAGCCGCACCCGCGACCCGGCGGTCGCCAGCTCCCGGCAGTCGGCCTCGCTGCGGTGCAGGTACGCCTGGATCACCGCGCCGGTCTGCGGGAACTCGCGCCGCAGCTGCGCCACGATCCCGAGGGTCGAGTCCGTGGTGGTGTGGTCCTCCATGTCCACCGTGACCGTCGTGCCGGCCCGGGCGGCCGCCGCGCAGATCCGCAGCGCGTTCTCCAGCGCCACCGCCTCGCCCTCGCGGGGCAGGGCCTGACCGAGCGCGGAGAGTTTGATGGACACCTCCGCCGTGCCGGTCAGCCCGGCCACGGCGAGCGCGTCGAGCAGCGCGACGTACTGCCGGGTCACGTGGTCGGCCCGCGCGCGGTCGGTGGTGTCCTCACCGAGGTAGTCCAGGGTGGCGAGACACCCGGAGGTCTGGAGCCGCCCCGACGCCCGTACGGCGGCGGGAACGTCCTCCCCGGCGACGAAGCGGTCCACGACGGACCGGGTGAGCGGCGTGGCTTCGATCGCCCGCCGCGCGCGGTGGCTGGCCGCGGTCTTGAGGATGGCCTGGCGGAGCACAGAAAATGCCCTTCGTTGACGTGGTGGGTTACTCGGCCGACGCGCGCGGCGCGGGCCGGTCGCTCGGGGCGTAGAGGTCGGTGGCGACGATCGGGCCGTACAGGTCCGGGCGGCGGTCCTGCAGCAGGTTCAGCCCGAAGAACCCCTCGGTCCGGCTGGCCAGCGTCGTCGCGTCGAGGTCGGCGGTGTGCACGACCAGGCCCTCCTCGTCGGTGAGCAGCGCGACGACCTTGCCGTACGGGTCGACGATCTGGCTGTGGCCCCAGTAGTCGACGCCGGCGGTGTAGACGCCCTTCTCGCAGTGGTTGGAGACGACCAGCCACATCTGGTTGAAGAACGCGTTCGCCTGGGCGGAGAGGTCCATCGCGAAGCCGTGGTAGTCGTCGGCCGGGTCGTGGCCCTTCATCGGCCACGCCGTGGACATCAGGCCGAGCGTCGCGCCCTGCAGCGCGAAGACCCGCATCAGCTCGGGGAACGCCAGGTCGTAGCAGATCAAGCTGGCGGCCTTCGCGAACGGCAGGTCGAAGACCGGAGCGGACTGCCCGGCGTTGAAGTACGGGAACTCGAACGTGTTGTGCGTCTTGCGGTACACGCCCACCACACCGTCCGGGCCGATCAGCGCGGTCGAGTTGAGGATGACGTTGCCGTGCCCGGCGCGCTCGGCGAGCCCGAGCTGGACGTACATGCCGTGCTCGGCGGCCTTGGCGCGGATCGCCTCGGTGGCGGGGCCGGGCACCGGCTCGGACTCGCGGAAGTAGTACTGCTTCTGGGCGGCGGTGCCCTTGTCACCGAGACCGAACGCGAAATCCGCGTACCCCTGCAGCCCGACCTCGGGCAGCACGAGCACGTCGACACCCTTGGTCGCGGCTTCGTCGATCATCTCGAGGAACTTCGCCAGGTTGCGCGCCTTGTCGTGCTCGATGCGGACGTTCGCGGCGGCCAGCGTCACGGGAGCCATTGCATTTCCTCCTGTACGAAATGAGTTCAGACGAGCTCGTACTTGACCAGCGCGCCGCCCTTGAGGACGACGGGCACGGCGGTCGGCGCGGCGAAGACATTGATGTCCTCCCAGGGCCGGCCGTCGACCACGATCAGGTCGGCGAGCTTGCCGACCTCGACCGTGCCGAGGCGGTCGGCCAGGCCGAACAGCTCGGCGTTCGTGCGGGTGGTCGCGATCAGCACGTCCGCGGCGGGCATCACCTCGGCCTTGAGCGACAGCTCGCGGTGCTTGTGCGCGAACATCGGACCGAGCAGGTCGGAGCCGCTGGCGATGCGGACACCGGCCCGGTAGGCGTACTCGAGCGAGCGCAGACCCTGCTCGTGCGCCATCCGGATCTTCTCCAGCGGCTCCGCGGCGACCCCGTGCTCGGCGCCCTGGCGGTGCAGCAGCTCGTAGGTCGACAGCGTCGGCACCAGGTAGGTGCCGACCTCGGCGAGCAGCTTCGCGGTCTCCTCGTCCATCAGGTTGCCGTGCTCGATCGACCGCACCCCGGCGGCGATGCAGTTGCGGATCGCGGAGGAGGAGTACGCGTGCGCCAGCACGTACTTGCCGGCCGCCTCGGCGGTCTGGACCGCCATCCGCAGCTCCTCCAGGCTGTACTGGATGGTGTCCAGCTCGTCGGCCGGGGACATCGCGCCGCCGCTGGCCATCACCTTGATCTGGTCGGCGCCGGTGCGGATGTTCTCCCGGACGCCCTTGCGGATCTCCTCCGGGCCGTCGGCGACGATCGCGTTCATGCCCACCTGGGAGCAGCACTCGACGGCCTTGCCGCGCTCGGTCGGGCGCCGCCAGTCGGCGTGCCCGCCGGTCATCGACAGCGGGGCGTTCGACACCAGCAGCCGGGGGCCGAGGATGTCGCCCTGCTCCACGGCCTGCCGGAAGCCCGCGTCGCAGCCGCCGGCGTCGCGCACCGTGGTGTAGCCCTGCATCAGGGTCCGGGTGAGGATGCGCCCCATCTTGAGCGCCGCGTGGCTGGTCTGGTAGTTGCGGTGCTGCTCGAGGATGTTGACGTCAATCGCGCCAATGTGGACGTGGGCGTCCATCAGGCCGGGCATGACGGTCTTGCCGGCGCAGTCGATCACCTTGTCGGCGCTGGCCGGCGCCGCGCCGCCGACCGCGATGTCGACGATGTGCTCGCCGTCGACCACGACGGTGGCGCCCTCGACGGGTTCGGCGCCGGTCGCGTCGAACACGGTGGCGTTGGTGAGTGCGATGGTGGTCACTAGGGGTGCCTTCCGTTACGAGTGGTGGACGCCGAACGCGTCGGCGACGAGTTGGTCGACCCGTTCGCGGTCGCGGGTGTCGACGACGCGGTCGACGGCGCCGACGCGCAGCAGCACGAGTTCGTCGGCGACGCTGGCGGCCCGGGTCACGCTCTGCTCGACCAGCAGCACGCCCATTCCGCGGGAGCAGAGTTCCGCGATGTAGGTGTAGATCTCGTCGATCACGACCGGCGCGAGCCCCAGTCCGGGCTCGTCCAGCAGCAGGTACTTCGGGTCGCGCAGCAGCGCCCGGCCGAGCGCGACCATCTGCTGCTGGCCGCCGGAGAGCAGCGACACCTTCTGGTGGGTCCGGTCCCGCAGCACCGGGAACAGCTCCAGCACCTCGCCGATGCGCGCCCGTTCGGCGCGGTTCGCCCCGACGACGAGGTTCTCCAGCACGGTCAGCTGGGACAGCAGCCCGCGTCCCTCGTGGACGATCGCGATGCGGTGGTCGTTGACCCGCCGGTGCGTGGGCTTGGCCGAGATCTCCTCGCCGTCGACCCGCACCGATCCCTCGGTCCGGACCGCGCCGAGGATCGCCCGCAGCGTCGTGGTCTTGCCCGCGCCATTCGTGCCGACCAGCGCGACCGTCTTGCCGGGCGCGACGTGCAGGTCGACCCCGAACAGCGCCTGCGTACGCCCGTACCAGCCCTTCACCGAATCAAGCGTCAGCACCGGCGGCCCTCCCGAAGTACGCGAGCTGCACCTGCCGGTCACCGAAGACCTCGGCCGGGGTGCCGTCCCGCAGGAAGGCGCCGGAGTCGAGAGCGATGACGTAGGAGCAGAGACTCTTGACCAGATCGACGTCGTGCTCGACCACGACCATGGTCGAGGGGTGGTTGTGGTGCACCCGGGTGAGCACCGCGGCCAGCTCCTGCCGGCCCTCCTGGTCCAGCCCGGCCGCCGGCTCGTCCAGCAGGATCACCGACGGCGAGGAGACCAGGACCCGGGCGACCTCGACGAGGCGGCGGCTGGCGAACGGCAGCTCGTCCACCCGGCGGTGCGCCTGCCCGGTCAGGCCCAGCAGGTCGAGCACCTCGGCGGCGGCCGCGGTGTCGCGCCGACCGGCCCGCCACTGCGACGGCAGCCCGAAGAACTGCGCGAGCGCGGACGGCTGCGGCAGCCGCTCGGTGCCGATCAGCACGTTGGTCAGCACGGATTCGCGGTCCAGCAGCCGCACGGTCTGGAAGCCGCGGACCACCCCGGCCAGGGCGCGGCGACGGGCGTCGAGCGCGGTGAGGTCGGCGTGGCCGACGTGCACCGAGCCCTCGGCGATCGACGTGAACCCGCTGATCGCGTTGAGCAGCGTCGTCTTGCCGGCCCCGTTCGGCCCGATCAGGCCGCTGATCTGACCGGCCGGCAGCGACACCGTCACGTCGGAGAGCGCCTGGAAGGCGCCGTACCGGACGGTGAGGCCCTCGGTCCGGACCGCCGGGGCGACGGTGTTGTGCGTGGCCGTCCGGCTCATCGCGATCCCTCCTGTCCACCGCGCGCGCCCCTGACCCGTCGCCAGAGGCCGCGGCCCAATCCGACGATCCCGTCCGGCACCAGCAGCGCCACGACCGCCAGCAGCGCGCCGCCCACGATCGGGTAGAGGTTCGGCTGGCCGGCCAGCGTGAACAGCTCCGGCACCAGCACGATGTAGGCGGCGCCGAGCCAGGCCCCGAGCACGGTGCCCGCTCCCCCGATCACCACGGCGACGAACAGGTACACCGAGGCGAACAGGTCGAAGTCCGGCGGCGCGATGAACCCGACGATCGCGGCGTACAGCCAGCCGGCGATGCCGGCGTAGACGGCGCTGATCAAAAACGCCGTGATCTTCGTCCGGGCCACCGCCACCCCGACCGACTCGGCGGCCAGCTCGGTGTCGCGCACGGCGAGCATCCGGCGGCCCAGCTGGGTGCGGCCCAGGTGGGCGGCGAGCAGGGTCGCGATCGCCGCCGGGACCAGCGCGATCAGGTACGCGTGCAGCGGCTCGCTGGAGTCCCAGGTGCCGATCACGATCGGGTCCACCGAGGCGCCCTGGGTGCCACCCGTGAGGTCGGTGGTCTCCCGGATCACCCAGGCCAGCAGCTCGCCGAAGGCCAGCGTGACCAGCGCCAGCCGCAGACCGGACAGCCGCAACGTGGGCACCGCGACGACCAGCGCGGCGAGCAGCGCCACCACGACGACCGCGCCGAGCTGGATCGCCGGGCCGTGGCCGTACGAGGAGACGATGTAGGTGGTGTACGCGCCGACGCCCATGAACGAGGCGTGCGCCAACGACATCTGGCCGGTGCGCCCGTACAGGATGTCCAGCCCCAGCGTGGCGACCGCGAACGCGAGCACCTGCGCCGACATGAACACCCAGTAGTCGTCGAAGAGCAGCGGCGGGACGGCCGCGATCACCGCGAAGACCGCCACCCGGGTGAGGATCCGCCGTGCGCCCGCGCCGCGTCCCGTTGCCGGCGGCTGCGCGCTGCGCCGCGGTCGGGTGATGGTGGCGCCTGTCATGCCCGCACCTCGTTCCGCTCGTTGACGAACCGCTTCGGCACCAGGGCCAGCACGACGATGATCAGCAGGAAGACCGCGGGCGTGCCGGCGCTGGCGCCGAGAATGAACACGGTCAGCGACTCGTAGACGCCGAGCGCCACGGCGACCGACAGCGGCAGCCAGAACCGGTCGAGGCCGCCGATCATCCCGGCGATGAAGGCCTTGATCAGGAACGGCGTCATGTAGAAGGCGTCGACCGAGAGCCGGCTGGCGACCAGCACGGCCACGATCGCGGCGATCACGCCGGCCGCGGCCCAGGTGGCGGTCCGCAGCGCCCGCACGTTCACGCCGGCCGCCTGGGCGATGCCGGCGTCCTCGGCGCTGGCCCGCAGCGACGTGCCGAGGCTGGTGCGGTTCAGCAGCAGGTACGCCCCCACGATGATCGTGACGGTCAGGCCGACGACGATGCCGTCGTTGAGGCTGACCACGACGCCGCCCAGCTCGGCGCGGCTGTCCGCGCCCAGCGAGACGAAGGTGTGCGCGTTGGCGTCGATCAGCTGCTGCATGACGGCCGTGATGAGCAGGAAGATACCGAGGGTGACCACCAGGTCGAGGCCGGGGCGTCCCTCCGGGATCCGCCGGATCGCGGCGTAGTCGATCGCGCTGTTGACGATGACGGCGAGCAGCACGCCGACGCCCAGCGCCAACGGCACCGGGAGGCCCTGCTCGGAGTAGAGGAACCACGCGCTGAAGGCGGCGATCATGCCGACCTGACCGTACGCGAAGTTGATGCTCTTGCTGACCTGGAAGACGATCAGTACGCCCAGCAGGAACAGCGCATAGAGACTGCCGGTGGTGATGCCGCCGACGAGGATCTGACCGAGGTCACCCACGTGGACTCCTGGTCTCGTGCTGGCCCGGTGGTGGGGCGGGACGCGCCCGCCCCACCACC
The DNA here is from genome assembly GCF_900107255.1 of Micromonospora pattaloongensis. Classification (GTDB taxonomy): domain Bacteria; phylum Actinomycetota; class Actinomycetes; order Mycobacteriales; family Micromonosporaceae; genus Micromonospora_I; species Micromonospora_I pattaloongensis. The sequence continues at coordinate 173,360 of NZ_FNPH01000009.1, forward strand.
GGAGGGGTCACTTCTGCAGGGACTGGGTCTCTTCGAGAACGACGAGCTCCGTGCCCTTGATCTGGCCGATGCCGACCGCGTCGACGCCGGCGCGGTCGTCCTTGCCCCAGGTGACGGGCGGGACGATGCCGGTCTCGAAGTTGGAGAACGACTCCAGCGCCTCGATCACGCAGCCGCGGTTGAGGCCCTTGGCCCGCTTGAGCGCCTCGGCGGTCAGCTGCGCCTGCACCCAGCCGAGCTGGTTGAACTTGCTCGGCGCCTTGCCGGTCTGCTTGGTGAAGTCCGCGACGAACTGCTTCACCTGAGCGTTCTCGCTCTTCAGCGAGGCGGTCTCCAGGGCGACGAGCATGTTCTGCGACAGCGCGCCGAACTCCTTGATGTAGGAGTCGTCGCTCATCCCGGCCCACGCGCCGGTCTTCGGGGTGTAGCCGATCCGGGACATCGCCTGCAGCAGGCCGCCGGTGTCGGCGTTGGTGAGGATCAGGAAGACGTGCTCGGCGTTGAACTGCTTGAGCTGCGTGGCGATCGGGGTGAAGTCCGTGGTGCCCGGCGTTTCCGGCACGTACAGCAGCTCGACGCCCTTGTCCTTGAGCGCCTTCTCCATGCCCAGCTTGGCGTTCTCGCCGACGTTGCCGGCGACGCCGACCAGCGCCATCTTCTTCGGCGTCTCCTGCTTGAGCACGTAGTTCGTCAGGATCTCGAATTCCTGGATGTAGTCCACCGTCGCCATGAACACGTACGGGTTCTTGTCGCCGCCGAGCTCGTCGCTGGGGGCGTACGGCGCGATCGCCGGGACCTTCTTGCGGTCCAGGTACGGCACGGCGCCGAGGAAGTTCGGGGTGCCCTCGCCGCCGGAGACGACGAGGATCTCCTCCTTTTCGACCAGCTGGCGCATCTGCTTCTGCGCGGTCGAGGGGTCGTACGCGTCGTCCAGGATGATCGGCTTGATCTTCCGACCCTGGATGCCGCCCTCGGCGTTCAGCTTGGCGTAGTAGGCCTCCTGGCCCTCCTTCGTGCCGAGACCGCCGGCGGCGCCGGAGCCGGACAACGGCATGGTGGTGCCGACCTTGATCTCGCTGTCCGTGACGCCCGGGCCGACCTCCTTCACGTCGCACCCGTTGGCCGCCGAACTCGAACCGCCGCCCGACGACGAGCCACCGCACCCGGCGAACAGCAGACTGGCGCCCGCCAACGTGGCGGCGACCAGCGCCCTCTTCAACCGCATGTCTACTCCCTCATGCTGCAACCTGATCATGCGAACACCGCTGCCGGGTGTGGCCGTCACGCGCCGATCCTCGGAAGGACCCGCGCCGCGATCTCCAGGGCCGCGTCGGCAGTGGACTGGGTACTGTGGACCGCGACGCCGTTGGCATCGGTGCACAGCAGTTGGTACTCTCCGGCCACCGTGGCGTACCGCAGCTCTCCCCGCGGCACCGCGATCGGCGCCCAGGGGTGGACGTCCTGGTCCACCGCGGAGGTCCAGTGCAGCCCCACCGAGTAGCCGGATTCGACCGGCAGGATCCCCACGTGCAGATCCCAGAAGGACCGGGCGGAGAAGCCGAGCGCGACCCAATCCCAGCTCGCCCCGGCGGCGCGCAGCGCCGCCGCGGCCGCGGACGGATCCCGGGCGAGCTCCGGGCCCCACCGGACGTACAGGTCGGAGCGTCCAGCCAGGGCGGACGCCAGCGCGTCGTGGACGACGCGCAGCTCGGGCTGTGTGTCGGCGTTCGGCACGGCTTCCCCCCTGCTTCGACGACCACTACGGACCGTCACCGACCGATCAGTCGGTGTTGAGGAGGACCGTACCGGACCGACCGGTCGGTTGGTAGTGTGGAAATGAAAACGTAACGCGCCGTTTTGGAAGCAACGCTGGCGCAGGAAAGGGACGACCATGCCAACCAGAGGCGAGGACACCCGGGCGCGCATCGTGACGGCGAGCGCGGCGCTCTTCGCCCGCCAGGGCTACCACGGCACGGGACTGTCCGAGCTCCTCGACGCGGTAGGGCTCGGCAAGGGCGGTCTCTACCACCACATCGCCAGCAAGGAGCAGTTGCTGCTGGAGATCATGCTCGAACCGATCGACCGGGTCCTCGCCAGCAGCGACCGCATCCTCGCCGCCGACACGGACGCCACCACGAAGCTCCGCGCGCTCGGCGACGACCTCGGTCAGGCGATGGCCGCGGACCTCTCCGCCTGGACCGTGTTCCTCCGCGAGTACAGCGCGCTCGGCCAGGACGGCAAGACGCAGGTCCTCGGGCGACGTCAGGCGTACCTCGACCGGTGGCGGCGCGTGCTGATCGACGGAGCGGCCAGCGGCGAGTTCCGGCCGATCGACCTGGCCTTCGTCGAGTCCATCCTGGGCCTGTTCATCTACACGTTCGTCTGGGCCCGCGACGACACGCCGGCACAGGAGCTCACCAACTCGATCATGGGCGTCCTCATGCACGGCATCTGCACCCCCACAAGATCCGCGTGATCAGGGAGTAGCTCGCGCGTGTCGCCGGCGCGTCCCGTCGGATGCACCCTGATCACGCAGATCATCCCCGGTACGCGGCCGCCAAATGGGACGGGTGTCGTCCTATTTGGCGGCCGCGTCCGCGGCAACTACTTGCGCTTGCGGATTTCCTCGGCGGCCTGCGGTACGACCTTGAACAGGTCGCCGACCACGCCGAAGTCGGCCAGTTCGAAGATCGGTGCTTCGGCGTCCTTGTTGACCGCCACGATCGTCTTCGAGGTCTGCATCCCGGCCCGGTGCTGGATCGCCCCGGAAATACCCAGCGCCACATACAG
>NZ_FNPH01000018.1 GCF_900107255.1 Micromonospora pattaloongensis
TCCAGCGGCGCGCCCTCGGCGTGCCGGGTGACGACGGTGACCTCGTGGCCGGCGGCGGCCAGCGCGACCGACAGCGCGTGCACGTGGCGGCCGAGGCCACCGACGAGGACCGGCGGGTACTCCCAGGAGAGCATCAGGATCCGGCGCTTGCCGTCCGGGGCGAGACCGCCGGCGGCGGGCAGACCGGGGACGGTCTGCCGGGAGGGGGTGGTGGGACGGCGGGCACCGTCCGGGTTGACCGATGCGTTGGCGAGCGGTTCGCTGACCCCCAGGGTCACATTCGTCTCCATCCATGCGAAAGGGCGTGCGCGCCGGCGCCACTGACGGCAGTACGAGGTAGAAGGTGGCCGATCGGCCGGTAAGGACCGCGTTCGCATCGGTGCGTCGTGTGGCCCTCTATTAGGAAAAGGGACCCGGGCGCAAATCGCATCCCAGTAGGCCGCGATCGTGACCGGAAACACCCATTGGAGATCAACTAGTTTCGGCGCGGGTCCCAGCTGGGCATATCCGGCGGGCGCGCTGGCCGGGACCGGCCGGGCGCGCTGTCGCAATCGGGGAGGAAACGGCATGCAGGTCTGGCCGGGTGAGCGGTACCCGCTGGGGGCCACGTACGACGGGACGGGCACCAATTTCGCGATCTTCTCTGAGGTCGCCGAGGCGGTGGAGCTGTGCCTGTTCGACGCCGACGGCACCGAGCGGCGCGTGCGGCTGCCGGAGGTGGACGCGTACGTCTGGCACGGCTACGTGCCGGGGGTGGAGCCGGGCCAGCGGTACGGCTTCCGGGTGTACGGGCCGTACGATCCGGCGAACGGGGCGCGGTGCAATCCGCACAAGCTGTTGCTGGACCCGTACGCGAAGGCGATCGACGGCGACGTGAACTGGCACCCGGCGGTCTACGGGTACGAGTTCGACGATCCGGCGCGGATGTCGGAGGCCGACTCCGCGCCGTACCTGCCGAAGTCCGTGGTGGTCAATCCGTACTTCGACTGGGGCAACGATGCGCCGCCACGCGTCCCATACCACTACTCCGTGATCTACGAGGCGCACGTGCGCGGGCTGACGATGCGTCACCCGGACGTGCCGGAGCCGCTGCGCGGCACGTACGCGGGTGTGGCGCACCCGGCGGTGATCGACCACCTGACGAAGATGGGCGTGACGGCGATCGAGCTGATGCCGGTGCACCACTTCGTGCACGACCACCGCCTGGCCGACCTGGGGATGCGCAACTACTGGGGCTACAACACGATCGGCTTCTTCGCCCCGTACCACGGCTACGCGGCCACGGGTCGCGGTGGCCAGCAGGTGCAGGAGTTCCGGGCGATGGTCAAGGCGCTGCACGCGGCCGGCATCGAGGTCATCCTCGACGTGGTCTACAACCACACCGCCGAGGGCAACCATCTCGGTCCGACGTTCGGCTTCAAGGGCGTCGACAACGCCAGCTACTACCGGCTGTCGGAGGAGTCGCCGGAGTACTACGTCGACTACACCGGCTGCGGCAACAGCCTCAATATGCGCAGCCCGCACACGCTGCAGCTGATCATGGACTCGCTGCGCTACTGGGTGCAGGAGATGCGCGTCGACGGGTTCCGCTTCGACCTGGCCGCGACGCTGGCGCGGGAGTTCTACGAGGTCGACCGCCTGTCGACGTTCTTCGAGGTGATCCAGCAGGACCCGGTGATCAGCCAGGTCAAGCTGATCGCCGAGCCCTGGGACGTCGGCCCGGGTGGCTACCAGGTGGGCAACTTCCCGCCGCTGTGGACGGAGTGGAACGGCAAGTACCGCGACACCGTCCGGGACTTCTGGCGGGGCGAGCCCGCGACCCTGGCCGAGTTCGCGTCCCGGATCTCCGGCTCGGCGGACCTCTACCAGGACGACGGTCGCCGCCCGTTCCACAGCATCAACTTCGTCACCTGCCACGACGGGTTCACCCTCGCGGACCTCGTGTCGTACAACGACAAGCACAACGAGGCCAACGGCGAGGAGAACCGCGACGGGGAGGGGCACAACCGCTCGTTCAACTGCGGCGTCGAGGGCCCCACCGACGACCCCGACGTCCTGGCGCTGCGGGCCCGGCAGCGCCGCAACCTGCTGGCCACGCTGCTGCTGTCACAGGGCGTGCCGATGATCGGCCACGGCGACGAGCTCGGCCGCAGCCAGCGGGGCAACAACAACGCGTACTGCCAGGACAACGAGCTGAGCTGGGTGGACTGGGAGGCCGCCGACGAGCAGCTGCTGGAGTTCGTCCGGACGCTGTCGGCCTTCCGGGCCCGCCACCAGGTCTTCCACCGGCGGCGGTTCTTCACCGGGCTGCCCGTGCACACCCGCGCCGCCGGCGCGCCCCTGCCGGACCTGGCCTGGTTCACCCCCGACGGCCGGGAGATGACCGGCGAGGACTGGGGCAACGACTTCGGGCGCAGCGTCGCGCTCTTCGTCAACGGGGAGGGGATCAAGGAGCGCGGCCACTACGGCCAGCGTCACGTCGACGACTCCTTCCTGCTCTGCTTCAACGCCCACGACGCGCCGATCGACTTCACCGTCCCGACCGACGAGTACGGCCAGAAGTGGGAGGTGGTGATCAGTACCGCCGATCCCCTGCCGGGGGAGGCGGTCGTGGTGGAGCCCGCCGGCACGATCACCGTCCCGGACCGCTCGCTCGTCGTGCTCGAACGGACGGTGTGAGGTGCCCCGCCCTCCGATCTCGACGTACCGGATCCAGGTCCGGCCCGACTTCGACCTCGACGCCACCGCCGGCCTCGCCGATTACCTGGCGGCGCTCGGCGTCAGCCACCTCTACTCGGCGCCGCTGCTCACCGCCGCGCCGGGCTCGACGCACGGTTACGACGTGGTGGACCACCGGGCGGTGGGCCCGGAACTCGGCGGCGAGCCGGCCCGGCGCCGGCTCATCGCGGCGCTGCGCGCGGCCGGGCTGGGCCTGGTCGTGGACATCGTCCCCAACCACGCCGGGGTCGGCGCGGCGGCCGCGAACCCGGCCTGGTGGGACGTGCTGCGGCACGGCCCGGACTCGGCGTACGCCGGCTGGTTCGACATCGACTGGTCGCGCGGCCGGCTGCTGCTGCCGGTGCTGCCCGACGACGACGCCGAGCTGACGGTGGTCGGTGACGAGCTGCGGCACGGGCCGCTGCGGTTCCCGATCGCGCCCGGCACCTCCGGCGGCACCGCGCGCCAGGTGCACGACCGGCAGCACTACGAGCTGGTCTGCTGGCGTCGCGGCAACTCCGAGATCAACTACCGGCGGTTCTTCGCGGTCTCCGAGCTCGCCGGCCTGCGGGTGGAGGACGAGGCCGTCTTCCGGGCCACCCATGCCGAGCTGCTGCGCTGGTACGCCGCCGGCGAGCTCGACGGAGTGCGCGTCGACCACCCCGACGGGTTGCGCGACCCCGTCGGCTATCTGGCCCGGCTGCGTGACGCCGCCCCCGACGCCTGGCTCGTGGTCGAGAAGATCCTCGAACACGGCGAGGACCTGCCGGACTGGCCCGTGGACGGCACCACCGGCTACGAGGCGCTCGCCGACGTCGGCGGGCTCTTCGTCGACCCGGCCGCCGAGACCGCGTTCACCGAGCTCGACACCCGGTTCACCGGGCACGCCACCAGCTGGACCGAGCTGACCCACGACACCAAGCTCGCCGCCGCCACCCGGCTGCTCGCCGCGGAGCTGGCCCGGCTGGCCCGGCTCGCCCCGGAGCTGCCCGACGCCGCGGCGGCGTTGGCCGAACTCGCGGCGTGCTTCCCGGTCTACCGCTCCTATCTGCCGGACGGGCTGCGGCACCTGGCCGAGGCGCGCGCGGAGGCCGGACGCCGTCGCCCGGAGCTGGCCGCCACCCTGGACGCGCTCACCGCTCGGCTGCGCGACCCCGCCGACGAGCTGGCGCTGCGGTTCCAGCAGTTCACCGGCGCGGTGATGGCCAAGGGCGTGGAGGACACCGCCTTCTACCGCTGGTCGCGCTTCATCGCCCGCAACGAGGTCGGTGGGGATCCGGCGCACTTCGCCGTGGACCCGGAGCGCTTCCACGCCGCCGCCGCGGGACGGCAGCGCCGCTGGCCGGCGGCGATGACCACGCTCTCCACCCACGACACCAAACGGGGTGAGGACGTGCGTGCCCGGCTGGCGGTGCTCTCCGAGGTGCCGGAGCGGTGGAGTGCGGCGCTCGAGCGGTGGACGGCGACGGCGCCACTGCCCGACGCCGCCTTCGCGCACCTGCTCTGGCAGACCGTGGTCGCGGCCTGGCCGATCGAGCGGGAGCGGCTGCACGCGTACGCCGAGAAGGCGGCCCGGGAGGCGGGCACCGCGACGAGCTGGGACGACCCCGATCCGGCCTTCGAGTCGGCGCTGCACGGCGTCATCGACCGCATCTACGACGACTCGGCGCTGCGCGACGACGTCGCGCGGTTCGCCGCGCAGGTGACGCCGCCCGGATGGTTCAACTCGTTGGGGCAGAAGCTGGTGCAGCTCGCCATGCCGGGGGTGCCGGACACGTACCAGGGCACCGAGCTGTGGGACAACTCGCTGGTCGACCCGGACAACCGGCGCCCGGTGGACTTCGCGGCGCGACGCGAGCTGCTGGGCCGCATCGACGGCGGCTGGCAGCCGCCGGTGGACGAGACCGGGGCGGCGAAGCTGCTGGTCGTCGCCCGTACGCTGCGGCTGCGGCGCTCCCGGCCGGAGCTGTTCCGGCGGTACGCGCCGCTGACCGCCACCGGCCCGGCCGCCGACCATGTGGTCGCGTTCGACCGGGGCGGCGCGATCGCGGTCGCCACCCGGCTGCCGGTCGGATTGACCGTCTCCGGTGGCTGGCGGGATACCGCCCTGTCACTTTCCGTTAACGATTACCTCGATGTCTTCACAGAGCGGGTTTACAGTGGCCCTCGGGTCACGATGGCGGAGCTGCTCGACCGCTATCCCGTCGCACTCCTGACTCCCGTCGATCCTCAGGTGGCACGATGACCGAGTTCGCCGTGTGGGCTCCCGACGCGTACCGGATGCGGCTGCGGCTGACCGGTCGCCCCGACCTCGACCTGCGCCGCGACGCCGACGGCTGGTGGCGGGTCGACCTGCCCGACGTGCCACCCGGCACCGACTACGCGTACCTGATCGACGACGGCGACGCGGCGCTGCCCGACCCGCGGTCGCGGTGGCAGCCGCACGGCGTGCACGGCCCGAGCCGGGTCTACGACGACAGCGCGTTCGTCTGGAGCGATCAGGCCTGGACCGGCCGGCAGTTGCCCGGCGCGGTCCTCTACGAGCTGCACATCGGCACCTTCACCGCCGAGGGCACCTTCGACGCCGCCGCCGAGCGCCTCGACCACCTCGCCGAACTCGGCGTCGACCTGATCGAGCTGCTGCCGGTCAACGCCTTCAACGGCGTGCACAACTGGGGCTACGACGGCGTCTGCTGGTACGCCCCGCACGAGTCGTACGGCGGACCGGACGCCCTGAAACGCTTCGTCGACGCGGCGCACCGACGGGGGATGGGGGTGATCCTCGACGTCGTCTACAACCATTTCGGCCCCTCCGGGGCCTACGCGCCGCAGTTCGGCCCTTACCTCGCCGAGGCCCGCAACACCTGGGGGCGCTCGGTCAACCTCGACGGCCCGCACTCCGACGAGGTGCGCCGGTTCATCGTCGACAGCGTGCTGATGTGGCTGCGTGACTACCACGTCGACGGGTTGCGGCTGGACGCGGTGCACGCGCTGGTCGACCACCGTGCCACCCACCTGCTCGAGGAGCTGGCCGCCGAGGTGGAGGCGCTCTCCACGCACGTCGGCCGACCGCTGTCGTTGATCGCCGAGTCCGACCTCAACGATCCCCGGCTGATCACCACCCGCGAGGCCGGCGGGTACGGCCTGCACGCCCAGTGGAACGACGACGCGCACCACGCGCTGCACTCGCTGCTGACCGGCGAACGGCAGGGCTACTACGCCGACTTCGGCTCGCTGGAGTGCCTCGCCGACGTGCTCGCCGGCGGCTTCTTCCACGCCGGCACCTGGTCGTCCTTCCGCGGCCGCACCCACGGCCGCCCCGTCGACCGCGCCCGCGTACCCGGCCACCGCTTCGTCGCCTACCTGCAGAACCACGACCAGATCGGCAATCGTGCCACCGGCGACCGGATCACCGGGACGCTGTCACCGGGGCTGCTGCGCGTCGGCGCGACCCTGCTGTTCACCGCGCCGTTCACCCCGATGCTGTTCATGGGGGAGGAGTGGGGTGCCCGCACCCCCTGGCAGTTCTTCACCAGCCACCCGGAGACGGAGCTCGCCACCGCGGTCGCGACCGGCCGGCGCCAGGAGTTCGCGGCGCACGGCTGGCCCGAGGGGGAGGTGCCCGACCCGCAGGACCCGGCCACGTTCGCCCGGTCCCGGCTGGACTGGGGCGAGCTGGAGAAGCCGGAGCACCGCGAGCTGTACGACTTCTACCGGCGGCTGATCGCGCTGCGCAAGAGCCGGCCCGATCTGTCGGACCCGCGGCTGGACCGGGTCGACGTGCGCTACGGCGACCGGTTCCTCGTGATGCGCCGCGGCGGGTGCGTGGTCGCCGCCAACCTCGCGCCGAAGGCGCAACGCGTCACCCTGCCCGGCGTGGTCCGCTCGGTCCTGCTGGCGACCGGCACCGGGGTCACGGTCATGCGCGACGTCGTCGAGCTCCCACCCGAGTCCGCCGTCGTCGTCGCCACCCCCTGACCACTTCCCGATGATGCGCCCCTGCCGTCGCCGCGGGAGCGTTGCGCGGTCTTCGCGTGGTCGGCCGGTCCGGGCGCGTCGGGTGACCGGGCCCGCACCGCCGACCCGCCCCGCCCGGGCCGTGGCGGGCGCCGGCATATCATCACGGGCCGGGGCTTCGGCGGAGGCATCGGCTCCGCGGAGGCATCGGCTCGGGAGGTAACGCATGCGTCGTACGGCCATGTCGCTGTTCGCGGCGGCGGCGATCGCGGAGGCGATCTCCTGGCTGGCGTTGTTGACCGGCATGGTGGTCAAGTACGGCCCGCCGCAGAACGAGATCGGCGTGAAGATCTTCGGCCCCATCCACGGCGGGCTGTTCATCGCGTACGTGCTGCTGGTGCTCGCCGTCGCCCGGCTCGGGCGGTGGCGCTGGTGGATCACGCTTGTGGCGCTGATCTGCGCGGTGCCGCCGTTCGCGACCGTGTTCTTCGAGCGGTGGGCGCGCCGCCGTCGGCTCCTCGAACCCGAGCCGGCCGAGCCGGTGCCGGCCGCCGCGCGCTGACGTCCCGCCCGCCCGGGGATCCGTGCCGCCGCCGCGGGCGCGCCAACGACCGGGTCCGCCCGACGCACCGCTCCCCGGCGCCGCGCAACGCCCGGCGGCGTTACTCGTCGGTGAAGACGCCGGAGGTGGGCGCCGGGGTGTTCGTGTCGGTCATGTTGCCGCGCGCCGGTGTCTGCATGCCGCCGGTCTCCGCGCCGCCCGTGGTGGTCGGGGCGACGTCGCGTCCGCGCCGCGCGACCCGCCGCACGCTGGCCCGACCGGCGGTGCCGCCGGTGGTGGTCACCGCGCCGCCCGCGCGGGTCGGCCCGCCGTTGCGCAGCACCTCGGGATCCACCCGGGCGTCGGCCGGATCGTACGGGTCCTGGCGTTTCTCCTCGCTGAACGGGTCCGCGGGCGGCTCGACCACGTCGTTGACGGCCCCGGGCTCGTACTCGCCGTGATTGATCGGGTCGTCGCCGCGGTTCGCGGAATTGCGCCGGGGATCTACCGGTTCGCTCACGTCCATCACCTCACGCCTCGTCGGTCCTCCGGCTACCGTGCCCGACCCACGCGGCGCCAAACCGCCGCCGGCGCCCGTCACCGGGTGAGGAGCCAGGCCGCCACCGCCAGCAGCACCACGCCGAGCACGGCCTGCAGCAGCAGCGCGGGACCCAGATGCGACCAGAGCGTGGGGATCCGCGGCGTGAGCAGCTGACCCGTCGTGATGTTGACGATCCGGTCGGCGCGGGGCGGCAGCTGGTGATCCTTCTGCCGCCGGACGGTCACCTGGATGTGGTCGCCCGGGTCGAGCGCGCTCTGCGGCAGGTGCCCGTGGATCTCCACCTCGCAGAGCACGCCGCGGGTGTCGCGGAGCTGCAGCGGCGTGACCAGGAACTCCGGGCCTTTGCGCAGCTCGCGCCACCGCCGCCGCGCGCCCCCTGCGCCGCCGGCCTGGCGCAATGCGGCCAGCGCCAGGCCGAGCAGCCGGGCGATCCCCGCGGCGAACAGCACGGCGACCAGGACGTGCTGGCCGACCCTGAGCTCGCGGGCGTAGCCCTCGGCGAGACGCACAACGTGCCCGGTGATGATCGGCCCGGCGCGGTGGGCCGCCCGCGCCGCGTACAGCTCACTCTCCATGCGTCACCACCCGCCAGTTCCGATTCGTGCGCAGATTGTATCGACGATGTCGGATGACCGGAGTGAGTGAATCGCGGTCACGGCGGTACGCCCGTCGCGGGTCAGGTGAGATGCGGCGCAGTCCGGGTATGCGGCCCAGACATGGAGAGGGGGGTGACCATGGACCTGACCTTCCTGAGCCCGCTCTACGCCCGCTCCGGGCCGTGGGCGTCGGTCTACCTGGACGCCTCGCACAACACCGCGAACGCCGACACCGAACTGCAGCTGCGCTGGCGCGCGCTGCGCGAGAACCTCGCGGAGCAGGGCACCAGCCCGGACACCGTGCACGCCCTCGGCGACGCCGTCCTCCGGCACGACCCCCGTCCCGGGGAGTACGGCCTGGCGCTGACCGCCGCGGACGGCGAGGTGGTGCTCACCCACTACCTCGCGGCGCCGCCGCTGCGCGACGTCGCGACCTACGAGCCCCTGCCGCACGCGATGCCGCTGGTCGCGCAGCGTGGCGAGGAGATCTCCTGGCTACGGGTGCTGGTCAACCGGACCGGGGCCGACATCGACGCGGTCAGCGCGGGCTGCGTGCCGCGGCACGCGACGGTGGACGGCGGAACGGACTTCCCGCTGCGCAAGGTGAAGCCCGGGGGCTGGTCGCAGTCGCGGTTCCAGCGGGCCGCGGAGATGACATGGCACCGTAACGGCGGGGACGCCGCGAAGGCGGTCACCGACCTGGGGGACATGATCGGCGCGGAAGTGCTGGTCGTCGCCGGCGACCCGCAGGCGAGGCAGCAGCTCATCGCGCAGCTGCCGACCCGCTGGCAGCGCCGCCTGGTGCAGACCGACGCCGGATCGCGCGCGGTCGGCGCCGACCCGGAGCCGCTGAACGAGGTGACGATCCAGGCGATCGCCGAGGTGGCCGCGGAGCACACCCGGCAGGCGCTCGACCGGTACGCCGCGCAGGAGGGCATCGGCAACGGGTTGCCCGCGGTGGTGCAGGCGCTGCAGCGCAACCAGGTCGACACGCTGCTGCTCGTCGACGACCCGTCGTCGACGGAGCGGCTCTGGATCGGCCCGGATCCGACGCAGATCAGCGTGGACCCCGACGAGCTGGCGGACATGGGGGTGCGGGAACCGCAGCAGGTGCGGGGCGACGCGGCGCTGCTGCGCGCCCTGACCGGCACGCACGCCAGCCTGGTGCTGGTCGGACCGGACGACGTGGACCTCGACGGGGGAGTCGGCGCGGTGCTGCGCTACGCCGACCGATCGACGCCGGGCCGCGGCGATCGCGACGTCGCGAACGTCACCGCGCAGGGCCACCACCAGGGGCGCGGACAACGGCGTAACCGGTAGCGACGCCGGTCGGTTGCCGCGCGACCGGTGGGAACGGGCGGTTTGCGGCGCGACCGGTGGGGGCAACAGTGCTCAGCCGTGGATCACGGCCCGGGTGGGGCCGTGGTCGGGCGCCCGAGCACACTCCGACCGAGGGAGCCCCCCATGATCGCGATCGTCGGCAGCGCGCGATGAAGCCGCCACCGCCGCGCGGGCCGGTCTCGGCCGCCCTGCTCACCGCGCTGCGCGCCGCGCCGCACGACCTGCCCGCCGCCCTCGCCGACGGCTTCACCGACGGCGATCCGCTCACCGACGAGGATCTGCAGCTGACGCTCTTCGTCGCCTACGAGCTGCACTACCGGGGCTTCGACGGGGTCGACGAGGCGTGGGAGTGGCAGCCGTCGCTGTTGGCGCTGCGGGCCGCGGCGGAGGCGCGGTTCGAGCGCGCGCTGCGCCGTCTCGTGGCGCCGCTGCCGCAGGCCGCGCCGCGCGACGTGCCGCGGGCGCTCGCCGCGCTCGTCGCGGCCGACGACGGGCCCCCGCTCGCCGGTCACCTCCAGCGTCGCGCCACCCGGGAGCAGTTCCGGGAGTTCGTCATGCACCGCTCGGTGTACCACCTCAAGGAGGCGGACCCGCACAGCTGGGGGATTCCACGGCTCGGTGGGCGCGCGAAGGCGGCGCTGGTCGAAATCCAGATGGACGAGTACGGCGGCGGGCAACTCCCCGACATGCACGCCGAGCTGTTCGCCACGACGATGCGCTGCCTGCAGCTCGACGCGACCTACGGCGCGTACGTGCCCGTGGCGCCGGCGGTCACCCTCGCGACCAGCAATCTGATCTCACTGTTCGGCCTGCACCGGCGGCTTCGCGGGGCGCTCCTCGGCCACCTCGCGGCCTTCGAGATGACGTCGTCGCTGCCGAACCGGCGGTACGGCAACGGCCTGCGGCGCCTCGGCGGCGACGCGGTGGCGACGCGCTTCTACGACGAACACGTCGCCGCCGACGCGGTGCACGAGCAGATCGCGGCGCACGACCTGTGCGGCAGCTTCGCCGCCGCCGAGCCCGAGCGCGCGGGGGACGTGATCTTCGGGGCGGCGTGCTGCCTGGCGCTCGACCGCCTCTTCGCCACCCACCTGCTGACGTCCTGGCAGCGGGGCGCCGGGTCACTGCTCGTCGCGGCCTAGCGGCGCGGCTCCGGCCCGGAACCCGATCACCTTGTGGGTCCCGTCGCAGAACGGCTTGATCGCCGACTTCCCGCACCGGCACAACGCGACCGTGCGGCGTCCCGTCTCGATGCGTTCGCCCTCGGGCGTCACCACCGCGAAGTCACCGCGGACCAGCAGCGGCCCGTCCTCGTACGGGGTCACGGTGGCGGCGGGGCGCGGGGGGAGCGGTTCGGGCATGGGCGGCAAGTGCCCGGACCCCACCGTCTCGAAACGCCACCGCACCGCGTCACGGTCGACCGCCGTGCCACCGCACCGCGTCACGGTCGACCGCCGTGCCGGCGGAGAGCGTCCGATTGTCCGACCGCGACGCGCCTGATGTGCCGTTTGGACCCGTCGAGGGCGGGAAGCCGTCCGTGGTCACGGATGAGGGGAGCGGGACGGGTGCGGGAGAAGACCGGGTGGCTCGCGACCGGCGGCGTGCCGGCGCCGCAGCAGATCGTCTCGCCGGACAGCCATTCCCGGGTGCTGCTCGCCGCGGCGGCCCGCGCGTTGCACGGCCGGGACTGTGACGACTTGCGTTATCTGCCGACCCTGTCCCGGTTCCGCAGCACGCCGGAGCCGCTGCGGCGGGCCGCGCTCGCCCGGGCGGCCGCGCGCGCGGCGGTCGCGCCGGACCGGGTCGGCGACGTCGACGCCGACCGGATCGCCCAGTGGGTGGTGGAGCAGTACCCGCAGCGGTGGTACCCGGGCGTGGTGGTGGGCTCGCCGCACGGCGGGGCGGTGCACCTCGCGACCGCGATGGGGGTGCCCTGGCTGCCGTCGGAGTTCGAGATGGCGGTGCACTGGCCGCACGGGTCGGTCGACGACGCGGCGGGCGCGCTGGTGTACGGGGGCACGATGGCCGACCGGTTCCTCCCGCCCAACCCGGCACTGGCGGTGCGTCAGGTGCACGACCCGGCCGGCCGCGGTCACCTGGTGGGCTGCACCATCACCCTGGTTGCCCGGTGGCGCCGGCTACCCGATCCGTACCGGCGGTTCCTCGGCGCCTGTCTGGCCCCGGCGGCGCCGATGCTGATGCTGCGTGACGCGCGCACCTGGCCGGTGCTCGACGCGGGCACGCGGCACAGCTTCCAGGTCGGGGCGCCGGCCAGCGGGTTGGACCCGGACGACTACGTGCCGGGCAGCGAGCGGTTCGGGCAGGTGCTGCGGCACACCGGCGGGGACCGCGCGCGCTGGCGCGCTCCGGCGCTGGCGTGCCCGACGGGCTTCGCGGAGCACAGCGTGGAGCCGGCGTTCGAGGAGTCCCTGCGGGGCTGGGCGGAGGCGGCGGGCAGCGCGCTGCACCGGGTGCTGTTCCCGCGGCCGGAGGCGCTGAGCGCCGCGACCGCCGACCTGTATCGCGGCTGGCTGCGCGCGGCGGGCAAGACCGGTAACCGGTGCGTCGTGGAGTGCGGCCGGCTGATCGACCCGTGGCAGGTGGTGCGGGCGGGGATGGTGCCGTACTGGTGCGAGAACGCGGCCCGGCGCACCGTGGCGGCCGCGGAGTGGTGGCTGGCCGGCAGCGCGGCCTTCAGCTCGGTGGATGTGCTGCCCGAGCCGCCCGGACTGGAGTCGGAGGCGGTCGCCGGGCTGGCGCAGTGGCGGGCGGTGGCGTCGTTCGGCCGGCGGCGCGCGGCGCTGGACCGGGTGGCCGTGCGGGGCTATCCCGGCAGTCCCGTGCCGACCCGGCGCGCCACCGAGGTGCTCCGCGGCCAGCCGTACGACCTGCCCCGTCCGGCGCCGTTGCCGCTGCCGGCCGCGCTGGCGGGACTGCGCGACAGCGGGACGCCCCTGGGGCTGCTCGTGTGCTGACGGTTTCCGCGCAATCACCCGCTGTGGAAATTTCACCTGCCTTTTTCGGCCCGATGGATTGGGGCGGCCGAGCCGGGGCAGTAGGGTCCGGCGTAGGGAAGCAGCGCGTACGGCGCGGACTGGTAGCGGGGGGTCGCTGCCCGGTTCCCTACCGCGGGCGTTCGCCGCTGTGCACCCTCATCCACCGGATGCGCGCGAGCTCGGAGCCGGATTACCCGGGAGGGGCGGAATGTCCGGACACAAGCGGGCAGTAACACGGCCGGAGGGCGTACTCGAGGATCTGGACGGCGCGGCGCTGTCGTACGCCGCACAGATCGCGGACCGCCCGGCGGCCGAGCGGCAGGCACTCCGCGAAGACCTGGTGCAGCTGGCGCTGCCGTTCGCCGGTCGGCTGGCCCGTCGTTACCGCGGACGGGGGGAGCCGCTGGAGGACCTCGAACAGGTCGCGCGGCTCGGACTGGTCAAGGCGGTCGACCGCTACGACCCGGAGCGTGGGTCGTTCACCGCGTACGCGGCGGTGACGATCACGGGTGAGATCAAGCGGCACTTCCGGGATCGCACCTGGGGTGTGCACGTGCCGCGTCGCCTGCAGGACCTCACGATCGAGGTCAGCCAGGCCACGGCGGTGCTGACCACCGAGCTGTCCCGGTCGCCGACCGTCGCCGAGCTGGCCGCGCGGCTGGACACGTCCGAGGAGGACATCCTCGCCGCGCTCGAATCGGCGGCCGGCTACACCCCCGCCTCGCTGAACGGGCCGGTCGGGGACGACGGGCCGGCGGAGTTGGGGGACATGTTCGGCGCGCTCGACGCCGACCTGGAGTCCGTCGACGACCGGCTCACGGTCAGCGGGTTGCTCTACCGGCTGCCGGCGCGGGAGCGGCGCATCCTGGCGATGCGGTTCTACGGCAACTACACCCAGTCCGATATCGCGGCCGAATTCGGCATCTCGCAGATGCACGTCTCCCGGCTGCTGTCGCGCACGCTCACCTGGCTGCGCCAGGCGATGCTCACCGACACGCCGCCGCGGTGGGAGTCGGGCGGCCAGCTCGACGGCCAGGGCCTGCGGCTCTCGGTGCAGCGGTGCGGCGAGCATCCGAGCGGCTGGGTGGTGGTGGCGGTCGGCGGCGAGGTCGACCGGGACACCGCCGACCAGCTCCGCGAGGTGGTGGTGGACACGGTCACCGCCGCGGAGTCGAACGACGTGGTGATCGACCTGGAGGGCGTGCCGTTCATCGACGCGGCCGGTATCGGTGCGCTGCTGGCCAGTCACGAGGCGGCGCGGCGCAGCACGACGCGGCTGCGGGTCGCCAAGGCCCAGCCGTACGTGCGGCGCAGCCTCACGGTGGCGGGCCTGGCCCCGCTTCTGGAGTGAGGGCGCGACGGCGGGCGTCAACGGCGGCGCGGACGGCGCCGGCTCCGCCGCCGGCGCCGTCCCCTCATTTGCCCTCGTCCGATGGCCGGCCCGTGCGCCACCGCTTGTTCGTCTCCCGGCCGCCGCGTTCGCTGTCGATCGGGTTGTCCGGCAGTTCGGTCTCGTCGTACTGCGGTCGCCGTACCTCCTCGGGTCGGGGCACCCGGACCGGGCGGGCGCCGGAGTCCGGCGGCGGCCGGTGCTCGGCGGCCTCCGGGGCGCCGTACGCGCCCTCCTCGCTCGGCACGTCCGACGGGTTGGACCGGCCCAGCTGCGGGCGCAGCTCGTCGGAGAGCTTCTGCGTCTGCGTGGTCTCCCGCTGCGGCAGGTCGTGCCCCAGGTCCGACACGAGGTGGCCGTACTTGTCGTCGAAGGAGGGGCGCTCGGAGCGGATCCGCGGCATCCGGTCGAAGTTGCGCAGGGGCGGCGGGGTGGGCGTCGACCATTCCAGAGAGTTGCCGAAGCCCCAGGGGTCCCGCACGGTGACGACGCGGCCGAAGCGCCAGGACTTCCAGACGTTCCACATGAAGAACAGCGTGGAGACGGCCAGGATGAACGAGCCGATCGTCGAGATGTAGTGCCAGGTCGTGAACTGGTCGGTCGGGCGGTAGTCGGCGTACCGGCGGGGCATGCCGCGGTTGCCGAGCCAGTGCTGGACCAGGAAGGTCATGTGGAAGCCGACGAACATGGTCCAGAAGTGGATCTTCCCGAGTCGTTCGTCGAGCATGCGGCCGGTCATCTTGGGGAACCAGAAGTACATTCCGGCGAACGCCGCGAAGACGATGGTCCCGAACAGCACGTAGTGGAAATGCGCCACGACGAAATAGCTGTCGTGGACGTGGAAGTCGATGGGCGGGCTGGCCAGCAGCACCCCGGTCAACCCGCCGAGCAGGAAGGTGACCAGGAAGCCGATCGAGAACAGCATCGGGGTCTCGAAGGTCAGCTGCCCCTTCCACATCGTGCCGATCCAGTTGAAGTACTTCACCCCGGTCGGGACGGCGATGATGAAGGTGGCGATGGAGAAGAACGGCAACACCACGAGCCCGGTGGCGAACATGTGGTGCGCCCACACCATCAGCGAGTAGCCGGTGATCACGACCAGCGCGAACACCATGCCCTTGTAGCCGAAGAGCGGTTTGCGGCTGAAGACCGGAATGACCTCGCTGATGATGCCGAAGAACGGCAGCGCCACGATGTAGACCTCGGGATGACCGAAGTACCAGAACAGGTGCTGGTAGATCAGTGGCCCGCCGTGGTCGGCGCTGTAGACCTGGGCGCCGAGCAGGCGGTCGGCCAGCAGCGCGAACAGGGTGGCCGACAGCAGCGGGAAGACGAGGATCGCCAGCAGCGTGGTGACCAGCATGGCCCAGGTGAACAACGGCATCCGGAACATGGTCATGCCCGGTGCGCGCAGCGTGACGATCGTGGTGATGAGGTTGACCGAGCCCAGGATCGTGCTGAGACCGGAGACGGCCAGGCCCACCACCCACAAGTGCCCGCCGATGCCGGGCACGTGTTCCGAGCGGCTGAGGGGCGGGTACGCCGTCCAGCCGAAGTCGGCGGCGCCGCTGGGGGTGAAGAAGGACCCGAGGACGATCAGCCCGCCCCAGAAGTAGAGCCAGAAGGCGAGCGAGTTCAGGCGCGGGAACGACACGTCGGGGGCGCCGATCTGGATGGGCACCAGGTAGTTCGCGAAGCCGAACACCAGCGGCGTGGCGAACAGGAACATCATCAACGTGCCGTGCATGGTGACCAGCTGGTTGTACTGCTCGGGGGAGAGGAACTGCAGCCCGGGACGGCCGAGCTCGGCGCGCATCAGCAGCGCCATGAAACCCGCGGCGATGAAGTAGAAGAACGACGTCGCGAGATAGAGCAGCCCGATCTGCTTGGCGTCGGTGGTGCGCAGCAGACTGGTCAGCACGCCGCCGCGGGGCATCCGCCGGATCGGCCCGGGGTAGCCCGGCATGCTCCCGGGCGTGACGACGATCGGACGCCGTTCTTGATCCGGCGCTGGCGCCACTCGCTTGACCATTGGCCTCACCCCGTCACAGCCGGATCAGAAACGAGGCGCGGCTACCCGGCGAAGCCGGGTTGAAACCCGGAGAAGGCGACTTTTCCGGGGCGCTCGGCCGTTATGCGGCGAGGCTCGCCCAGACCACCTTGCCGTCCGCCGCGGGCAGGCTGCCCCAGAACCGCGCGAGCTGCCGGATCAACAGGATCCCGCGGCCTCCCGTGTCGGTCAGGTCGGGGGCCACGGTCCGGGGCGCGGCGACGCTGCCGTCGTGGACCGCGACGTGCAGGTACGGCTGGCGCAGGCTCAGGGTGACCTCCAGGGGCGTGCCGGCATGGCGTACGCCGTTGGCGACCAGCTCACTGACCACGACCCGGGCGGCGTCGGCGACCTCGGGGAGCTTCCACCGGCCGCACGCCTCGGTCGCGAGTTCGCGGGCCTGCCGGCACGCGTCGCGGACCGGCTGCAGGCGGGCGCGCAGTCGTGGGGCGGCACCGGCGCTCCGCGCGTCGCGCAGCGCGGCGTCGAGGGTGGCCCGGACCGGCAGGAGGCGGCGCACCGGCGAGCCGGCCAGCTGTTGGGCGGTCACGTGGTCGGGGGCGCAGAGCAGGACCGGCACGGCGGGCCAGGCGGCGGCCTGGCGGGCCAGCGCGCCGAAGACCGCCAGCGTCGACGGGTGGCGCACGGTGAGCCCACCCAGATCGATCACGAGGGCCTCAGGCTGATCGGCGAGGCACCGCTGCAATCGGGTGCGGACGGCGGCCGTGGTCGAGGTGTCCAGAACACCGGACAACCGTGCGACGGTCACCGGCAGCCGCTCGTTGACCCGTCGCTCGTTCACCTGGCATTCCATCCGGCTCGGCATCGCGCACCTCCCCCTAGCGGCTGGCCGTTCGTTACCCGTGCGCCACTGGCCGGAAACGGCGGTGGGGCTAGTGCCGCCCGTCATGCCGGTCGACGTCGCCGGGCAGGCCGAGCGCTTCGGCCACGCCGGTGACCTGCAGGACGTGGTTCACGACGCGCTGCGGGTTGCGCACGGTCAGCGCGGCGCCACGGGCCAGCGCGGCGCGCCGCCCCTCGAGCAGTACCCGCACGCCGGTGGAGTCGAGAAAGGGCACGCCCGCGAGGTCGACGATCACCTCACGCACACCGCGGTTGGCGAGCGCCGCGGTCAACGCCTGGCCCAGCAGGGTCTCGGTGCCCAGGTCCACGTCGCCGTGGACGTGCAGGATCAGGCGTCCGGTTCCGTCGACCTCGGTGCGCGTATCGAGCGTCATCTCACCCTCACCTCGGAGCGGTAACGGGAGGCAAGGTTACCCAAGTCGGGGCGCGACGGGGTGACGCCACCTCGCCACCGCCGGCGCGTTTCGCGCCAGCGGTGGCGGGCGTGCCGACCCGGGTCGGCTCACCCTCCGGCGCGCTCCCGGCTGCCGAGGATGCCGAGGCTGATCATGCCGACGCCGAGGAAGAGGTGCAGCCAGTTGTCCGCGGTGTTGAACGGCACGAAGTTGGCGGGGCTGGTCTGGTGCACCGCCAGCCCGTACAGCCAGAGCACGAGGTAGACGGCGCCGCCGCCGATCAGGTAGGTGCGGGCGGTCACGACGCGGCGCGCCATCGCCAGGCCCGCGATGCCGAAGCCGATGTGCACGAGGTTGTGCAGCACGGACACCTGGAACACACCGAGCAGCTTCGCGCCCGACTCGTGACCCGCGAGGTACATGTCCCCGTAGTTCGTGGTGATGCCGGGGATGAATCCGAGGATGCCGACCAGCAGGAAGGTCGCGCCCACGACGGTCGCCATGGTCGAGACCAGGGGTCGGGTCGCCGTGCGCCCGCCGGCCATCGTCGCGCCGGTTCTACTCACCATCTCGCGTCACCTCCAGTGGAAGGAATCGGTACCGCGTTCCCGACTCCCTTTGGCGCAAACGCGAGGACTGCTCCGGCGTGTCGGAGCCGAGCGCTCAGGCGTTGCGCGCGGACCGTCACCGGGCGGCCCAGCCGGCGATGACGTTCATGCGAACGGACGCGGTCGCGGGACGACCGCGTCATCGCCGGTTAGCGGATAGTAGTCATATGGCTACTAAATGTAATTTGTTGGCGTGACTCACGGAACGAGGGTGATCCTGTCCCTGGCCGCCGGCGCGGCCACGTTCGCGTTCGGCGTCTCCGGCGGGGGCGACAACTCCTCCCGCGCCGGAGCGCTCGCGTTTCTCGGCCTCGTCGTCGCCCTGCTCGTCTGGAACCTGACCAAGCCGGCCAGCTCGAAGTGAGGAAGGGCTTCCCCTCCAGGCGCAGCCCTTCCTTCCGGCGGGGCCTGCGTCAGACCGACGGGTTGGAGCCGCCGCCGTCGGGGTGCAGGATCACCTTCGTCCAGCCCGGCTCGCGGCTGTCGAAGTGCTGGTAGGCATTGGGCGCCTCCGTCAGCGGAAGCTCGTGCGACACGATGTACGACGGCTTGGCCTTGCCGGCCGAGATGAGGTCGAGCAGCCGGCGGTTGTAGTTCTTGACGTTGCACTGCCCCGTGCCCATCGTCTGTCCCTTGAACCAGAACATGCCGAAGTCGAACCCGACCTTCCCCTGCTTGGCCAGGTCGTTGGCGCCGCCCGGGTCCTGGGGCACGTAGACGCCGACCACCCCGATCGTGCCCGCGAAGCGCACGGAATTCACCAGCCGGTTCAGGGCCATGCTCGGGTCCTCGTGGCCCTGCGGGTCGTGTGCCTGGTAGCCGATGCACTCGCAGCCCCGGTCCGCGCCCTTCCCGTTCGTCAGCTCCATGACCCTCTCGACCGGGTCGCATTCGGCGTCGTTGATCGGGATCGCGCCGACCTTCTCGGCGAGCGCCAGCCGGTCCGGATGCCGGTCTACGATCATGGTCTGCGCGGTGGTTTTGATCTTGCAGGAGAGGGCGGCCATCTGCCCGACCGGGCCGCCGCCGTAGATGACGACGTTGTCGCCGGGCTGCACGCACGCGAGTTGGGTGGCGTGCCAGCCGGTGGGGAAGATGTCGGCGAGCATCACGTAGTCGCGCTGTTTCCGCACGTCCCGAGCGTCCTCGGGCAGCTTCAGACAGTTGAAGTCGCCGTACGGCACCCGCAGCAGCTCGGCCTGGCCCCCCTGGTACGGCCCCATGTCGGCGAAGCCGAAGGCGGCGCCCCCGATCTTCGGGTCCGGGTTGCTCAGCAGGCAGAACGCGGTGAGGCCCTGCTCGCAGTTCTCGCAGAACCCGCACGCGACGTTGAACGGCATGACGACCATGTCGCCGACCTGGACCTGGTCCACTCCGTCGCCGACCTCGACCACCTCGCCGAGGTTCTCGTGCCCGAGTACCCGACCCGGCTGCATGTCGGTGCGCCCCTCGTACATGTGCAGGTCCGACCCGCAGATGTTGGTGCTGGTGATCCGCACCAGCACGTCGGTGGATCGTTCGATCCGGGCGTCCGGTACGTCCTTGACCGCGACCCGCCGGGGGCCCTCGTACACCAGTGCCTTCATGCGTCCTCCTTCGCCGCCGAACCCCGCCCGCGCGGTGGGGCACGGCGACCTACCCGGGATCCGCTCGGATATGCACGCGGTCGCACCCGGACATACCGGATGCGGCCGGGCGGGGCAGCCGGTACGGTCGGGCATCGCGTAGCGTTGCCCGACATGGGTGTGTCGCAACGGTTGAAGAGCAGGTTCCGGCGTTTCCTCCAGCGTCCCGGCACCACGGTCGACCTCGCCCCGCTGGAGAAGCGGCTGCCGGCCATCGCGGCGCGCGAGGAGGAGCTGAAGGAGCTCGACGACGCGGCGCTGACCGACGCGGCCGGGCGGGCGGACGACTACGTCGACATCTGCGCGATCGGACGCGAGGCCGCCCGGCGGGGGCTCGACCAGCGGCCGTACGACGTCCAGCTGCTCGGCGCGATGGCGCTGCTCTCCGGCAAGGTCACCGAGATGGCCACCGGTGAGGGCAAGACGCTCACCGCGGTGATCGCCGCGTACGGGCACGTGCGCCTCGGCAACGGCCCGGTGCACGTGCTCACCGTCAACGACTACCTGGCCCGCCGCGACGCCGAGTGGATGGAGCCGGTCTACCGCCTGCTGGGGCTCACCGTCGGCTGGGTCACCGAGGCGTCCACCCCCGAGCAGCGGCGCGAGGCGTACGACCGGGACGTCACCTACGTGTCGGTGAGCGAGGCCGGCTTCGACTTCCTGCGCGACCAGCTCGTCACCGACGTCGCCGACCGGGTCCAGCCGACGCTCACCACGGCGATCGTCGACGAGGCCGACTCGATCCTGATCGACGAGGCCCGGGTCCCGATGGTGCTCGCCGGCGCGGTGGCGGGGGAGCAGGACCCGGTGCACGCCGCCGACGCCCTGGTTCGCGGGCTGCGCGCGGGCCGGCACTACGAGGTCGCCGACGACGGTCGCAGCGTGGCGTTCACGGCGGCCGGCCTGGCCGCGGTGGAGGCGAAGCTCGGCGACATCAACCTCTACGCCGACGAGAACATCGGCCAGCTCTCGGCGATCAACGTGGCGCTGCACGCGCACGCCCTGCTGCACCGCGACGTCGACTACATCGTCCGCAACGGCGGCGTCGAGCTGATCGACGAGATGCGCGGCCGGGTCGCGCAGCGGCGACGGTGGCCGGACGGGCTGCAGGCCGCGGTCGAGGCCAAGGAGGGACTGTCGGCCACCGCGGAGGGCGAGGTGCTCGGCACGATCACCGTGCAGGCCTTCGTGGCGCTCTACCGGACCGTCTGCGGCATGACGGCGACCGCCGTGCTCGTCGGCGACCAGCTGCGCGAGTTCTTCAAGCTCGAGGTCGCGGTGATCCCGTCGAACACCCCGTGCGTGCGGGTCGACGAACCGGACCGGATCTACGCGACCCGCGCCGAGAAGGAAGAGGCGCTGATCGCCGAGATCGCGGCCGCGCACGGGGCGGGCCGCCCGGTGCTGGTCGGCACCCTGGACGTCAAGGAGTCCGAGGGGCTCGCCGCCGGCCTCGCCGCGGCCGGGGTGCCGTGCTCGGTGCTCAACGCCAAGAACGACGCGGAGGAGGCGGCGATCATCGCCGAGGCCGGCGCGTACGGGGCGGTCACGGTCTCCACCCAGATGGCCGGCCGCGGCGTGGACATCCGACTCGGCGGCAGCGACCAGACCGACCGCGACCGCGTCGCCGAGCTCGGCGGCCTGTACGTGATCGGCAGCGGCCGCCACGACAGCCGGCGCGTCGACGACCAGCTGCGCGGCCGCGCCGGCCGGCAGGGCGACCCGGGCGCCTCGGTGTTCTTCGTCAGCCTGGAGGACGAGCTGGTGCTGCGGCACGCGCCGGACGCGATCCCCCCCTCGCCCCGGATGAACGCCGACGGGCTGGTCACGGACGAGCAGGTCGACTTCGCGGTCGAGCACGCCCAGCGCATCGCCGAGGGCGTCAACCACGAGCTGCACCGCAACACCTGGCGCTACAGCGTCGTGATCGAGCAGCAGCGCAGGGCGCTCGCCGAGCGGCGGGAGCGGCTGCTGACCAGCGACATCGCGGCGGAGATGCTGCGGGAGAAGTTCCCGGAGCGGTGCGAGGAGATCGATCCCGACGTGCTGTCCCGCGCGGCCCGGACCATCGCCCTCTTCCACCTGGACCGGCTGTGGGCCGAGCATCTCGCGGAGCTGTCCGAGGTGCGCGAGGGCGTGCACCTGCGCGCGCTCGGCCGTCTCGACCCGCTCGACGAGTTCCACCGGGCCGCGGTGCCGGCGTTCAACCGGCTCATCCCGGAGATCGAGACGCGCACCGTCGCCACGTTCGAGGAGACCGAGTTCGACGCCGACTGGCAGCCGGACGAGGCGCGCCTGGTCCGGCCGAGCGCCACCTGGACGTACCTCGTGCACGACAACCCGTTCGGCTCCGAGCTCGACCGGTTGATCGCCGCCGTCGGTCGCCGGCTGATCTCCGCCGGTCGTTCGTGACCGGCCCGGTGCCGGCGTTTGCGCCCCTTCGGCCGGGGTATGAAGCCGGGTCGAAGCGGGGGGAGAGCACGAGGATGGCGCAGGAGAGCGGCCTCACGACGGACGACTCCGGCATGGCGCCGGGGACGACGGGCGAGGGGGAGCGCGAACGGTGAGCCCGACGCCGTCCCAGGCGGATGGGGCGAGCCTCGGAGTGCTGGAGACCGCTGCGCTGCTGCGTGAGCTGACCGCGGGCATGATCGCCAGTGATGACTTCGAGCAGGCCCTCGACCACCTGGCCCAGACGAGCCGGCACGGCCTGCCCGGCATCGCGTGGTCCAGCGTGACGCTGCTGCGCGCCGGCGAGCCCGCGTCCGTCGCCGGCTCCGATCCCTGGGTCAAGGAGCTCGACGCGTTGCAGTACGGCGCGGACGGCCCGGGGATGACCGCGATCCGTCAGCGGGAGATCGTGGTCTCCGAGGATCTCGCCGTCGAGCCCCGGTGGCCGCGGTGGAGCCGGGTGGCGCTCGCGCGCGGGGTGCACTCGGTGCTCTCCGCGCCCGTCGACATCGACGACCACGTCATCGGCTCGATCAACTTCTACGCGCCCCGGCCGCGGGCGCTCACCCGCGCCCAGCAGATGACGGCGATGCTGCTCGCCGAGCACGCGGCGCTGCTGCTCGGCGCGGTCCGCGACCGCGCCCGGCAGGCCGCGCTCACCGCCGAGATCGACGAGGCGCTCGCCTACGGCGACGTGATCAGCCAGGCGATCGGCGTCGTGATGACCCAGCGGCGCTGCGCGGCCGCGCAGGCGCTCGAGGTGCTGCGCACCGCCGCCGAGGCGCTGTCGATCCCGCTGCCCGACGTCGCCGAGCGGCTCGTGGCCTCGGTCGATCGGGACCGCGCCGAATAACCCGATCGGGACGCGGACGTTTCTCGCGTACCGACCCGGGGGTAACCCCTGCACCGTCGATGCAGGCAGCAGCAGGGGAAGTGAGCGCGATGGAGAGCCGACTGACCGTCTCCGGACACCCGATCCAGCCGATGCTGGTCCCGCTCCCCTTCGGGCTGTTCGTCTCGGCGGTGCTGCTCGACGTCGGCGCGATCGCCGCCGGCCCGGCGCTGCGGCTCTTCGGCGACGTGGCGTACTGGACGATCATCGCGGGGCTGTCCGGCGCGGGACTGACCGCCCTCGCCGGACTGGTCGACCTCTGGGACCGGCCCATCCGGGGCCCGCGCCGTACGCTGCTGGCGTTCACCCTCGCCACGACCGGCATGGCGGCGCTCTTCGTCCTCGTCTGCCTCGCCCGCGCCGGCAACCCGCAACACGCCGGAACCGGCGCGCTGCTCCTGGTCGAGCTGGCCGCGCTCGTCGTCGGGGTCGTCGGCCTGCGGCTCGGTACCCGGCTGCTGCGGCAGCTGGACACGGATGGCGCGCCGGAGGCGACCCGCGCGCCGGAGGCGACCCGGGCGCCGCTGCGGACCGCGCGCGGCGGCCGGCTCGTGTACAAATCGGGGCGCGAGTTCGTCCGCTGAGGCGTCAGCCCGCGGGCTGGTGAGCCCGGGCCCGGTGCGCGGCGAGCACGTCGGCGCCGAAGTCGCTGGCCGGCCGGCGCAGCACGCTGTGCACGTGGTTGCCGTCGTCGCTGGTGTTGTCGTACTCGATCAGCAGGTCCGGCCCCTGGATCCGGTAGTAGTGCCGCTGCTGAGGACCGGTCGGCCCCTCCCAGGCGAAGTGCAGCTCCGCGCCGGCGAGCCGGGCGGCCTCGTGCGCGGCCAGTTCGGTCGGGAGCCGGTCGAGGTAGAGCGCCACCAACTGGTCGAGCAGGGCGCGGGCGGTCGGGCCCAGTCGGGTGCGGCCCACGCCCAGCGGCTCGATCCGCGACTCGGCGCGCGGGTGCGTGGCGGTGCGGATGTCGGCCGGCGCGGCGTCGGCGATCACCGCCATCGACCGTCCGGTGCTGCCCATCGCGTCGAGCAGGGCCCGCGCCAGGTCCTCCTCCGGCCCCAGCGGGCGGGACACCGGCCGGCCGGCGTAGCTGACCCGGGCGGGATTCGCGCCCATGAAGAGTGGGGCCGGCGTGACGCGGTCGCCCGCGATCGTCATCGTCACTGACAGGTGGTGCCCCTCGAACCGCCAGGACCACTCGTCGTCGCGGGCCGGGTCCCCGAAGACCGCGACCCAGTAGTCGTCGCTGTGCCGGCCGCGCCGCCAGTCCTCGCGCCGGTCGAGCACCTCCTCCAGCGCCATCACGGTCGCCGCCTGTGCGTACGCGTGCGGGCTCAGCGCGGTGGCCAGCAGCCGGTGGGCCGCCTTGCGGGCGACGCGGTCGAAATCCGCGAGGCAGGCGCCGGGACGTGGCCGCGGCCGGTACTCCAGCCAGAGCCGCGCGGCCTCGTCGCCGAACGGGTGCAGCGCTAGGGCTCGCCGGTCGTCGTCGAGGCTGCCCAGCAGCGCGGTCGCGGCGGCGCGCATCTGCGCCGGTACCGATTCGACGTCCACGTCACCTGTATACGCTTTCGCCGCGTTCGGCCGCGACCCGCCCCGCCGTCACCACGACGGCGCCCCCGGCGCCGGCCGATCTCCGCCGTCGCGCGGCTCGGCGCCCTTCGGGTGGCCGGGTTTGCGCACCGCACCGTCGTACCGGTAGACGGCCAGCGACCGACCGTCCAGGTCGCGTCGTTGGTGCGTCCCGATGTAGCGGTGGATCAGCCCGTCGATCTCGAGCTCCACCAGCGCCGATGCCGCGGCGTTGAACGGTGTCTGGTCCCGTGGGCCGCCGGAGAGCACGGCGTCGGGTTCCTGGGACGTCGCCATACCGGGCGGCTACCCGGCTTGCCGCCGGTCAAACGGAGCCGGCGGCGTCGGCCGATTTCCGGTGAGCAGCTCGGTCATGTCGGGCAGGTTGAAGAATCGGGCGGTGTCCAGCGCGGACGGGGTGCCGTGGGCCGGGTCGGCCCCCGCGGCGAGCAGCGCGGTGACGGACCCGGCGGAGCGTCGGAAGGTGGCGGCGGCCAGGGCTGTCTGACCGCGGTCGTTCACCCGTTCGGGGTCGGCCCCCCGGCTGAGCAGCCCGGCCACGGTGTCCGGATGCGAGTGGTACGCCGCGAGGATGAGCAGCGTGTCGCCCTTGTCGTTCGTCATGTTCACCGGCAGTCCGGCGTCGACGTTCGCGATCAATTCGTCCGTCTGGCCCCCGCGCGCCAGGTCGAACATCCGGTGCGCGAACGCCAGCGTCTCGTCGTCCAGTTCCTCAGCCACGCGGACCAGGGTAGGTCACGCGTGGCGGCCGGCGATCAGGGCTTGAGCAGCGCGCCCATGCGTCCAATCTCGACAGCCTGCTCGGTTGCGACCGAGTTGGCCAGCTCCTGGATGGTGATGTCCCAACCCACCTTGAGCACATTGGTCGACATCTCGATCGCGCCCTCGTGGTGCTCTGTCATCATCGCGATGAAGAGCCGGTCGAAGGCCGCGCCCTTGGCTGCGGCGAGCTCCTTCATCCGCTCCGGGCTCTGCATGCCGCGCATCGTGCCGTGGTCGTGGCCGCCCTTGGGATCATCGAGGGTGAGCCCGCGCGCGTCCAGCCAGGCGCGCATCTGCAGGATCTCGGGGGCCTGGCTGGCCTTGATCCGCTCCGCGACCGCCAGGACCTTCGGGTCGGCGGCCCGGTCGGGGGCGAGCGCGGCCATCTGCAGTGCCTGGGTGTGGTGCGGGATCATCATCCGCAGGTACCAGACGTCCAGCGTGTTGTAGCGCGGGCTGGCGGCGGGCGCCACCTCGTCGCCGCGCTTCACCGTGGCCGTCTCGCCCGGGCGACCGGGGAGGATGACCGGCGCGGTGGACGTCGGAGTGGGACTGGCCTCCACAGTGGGTGCCGTCGCGGGGCGTGACGACGTCGACGTGAGGGCGTACGCGCCGGCCCCGCCGGCGAGCACGGCGGCCGCGACGGCGCCGATCACGAGGATCCGTCGATGGCTGGAATTCATGGGCACGCTCCTGTTGGGATGCCGCGATGCTAACTGTCACCCGATAGTTCCCCACTGTGACCCAGATCACATCACGGCGTGGGATTCACATGTAAGGTCTGCCCAATCGTCAATCCCTTTCGTTCGAAGGGTGCCGTCAATGATCAACCTATCCCCCCGAGGGGGGCGGCAGCTCAAGACCGTCGGATTGGCCGCGACCGCAATCCTGCTCACCAGCATCGCCGCGGCGACGCCGAGCAGCGCGCAAGCGACGTCCGACGACTGTGCCGCCCTGCGCGGCGCGGGCGACAATTTCGCCGAGCTGTGCCTCACCGAGCAGCAACTCACGACGATGAATGATGCCGACGCCGACCTCGGCGTCGACGAGATCGCCAGCAGCCGCAACATCCGCCAGATCGCGAACATCCCGAAGCAGGGGCCGTTCGGCACCGAGGCGGCGTTCGGCACCGACATGGCGTTCCAGGGCCGGTACGCGTTCGTGGGCAACTACGACGGGTTCGTCATCTACGACATCAAGAACCCGCGCAAGCCGTCCATCGTGTCGCAGGTGGTCTGCCCGGGTGCGCAGAACGACGTCAGCATCCACGGCGACCTGCTCTTCCTGTCGACCGATTCGTCGCGCAACAACGACTCGTGCGCCAGCGTCTCCCAGTCCGCGTCCATCAAGGACTCCTGGGAGGGCATCAAGATCTTCGACGTGAGCGACAAGGCCAACCCGAAGTACATCAAGTCGGTTGAGACCGCCTGTGGTTCGCACACGCACACCCTGGTGCCGGGCAAGGACCATAAGTCGGTCTACCTGTACGTGTCGTCGTACTCGCCGAACGCGTCGTTCCCCGACTGCGCGCCGCCGCACGACTCGATCTCGATCGTCAAGGTGCCGGTGAAGAACCCGACCGCGGCCGCCGTGGTGGCCACGCCGAACCTCTTCCCGGACGGCGGCAACCCCGGCAGCAACGGCAGCTCCGCCACCACCGGCTGCCACGACATCACCGCGTACCCGGAGAAGGACCTGGCCGCGGGCGCCTGCATGGGCGACGGCGTCCTGATGGACATCTCCAACCGCGAGGCGCCGCGGATCATCCACCAGGTCCGCGACACCACCAACTTCGCGTTCTGGCACTCCGCCACCTTCAACAACAAGGGCACCAAGGTCGTCTTCACCGACGAGCTCGGTGGCGGTGGCGCGCCGACCTGCAACCCGACCGTCGGGGCGACCCGCGGCGCGAACGCCATCTACGACATCACCGGTAAGGGTGACGCCCGGAAGCTGGTGTTCAAGAGCTACTACAAGATCCCCCGGACGAACACCAACAACGAGAACTGCGTCGCCCACAACGGCTCGCTGATCCCGGTGCTCGGCAAGGACATCATGGTGCAGGCGTGGTACCAGGGTGGCGTGTCGGTGTGGGACTTCACCGACTCGGCCAACCCGGTCGAGATCGCCTACTGGGAGCGGGGCCCGCTCTCCAACGACCGGCTGATCCTCGGTGGGGCCTGGTCGACCTACTGGTACAACGGCCACATCTACTCCAGCGACATCCAGAAGGGTCTGGACGTGCTGGAGCTGCGGGACTGGCGGGTCGCCACCGCGCACGCGGTGCGTTTCGACACCTTCAACGCGCAGACCCAGCCGGGCTACTGGGGCAACCGGTAGTCCTCTGACGCACCACCGACCGGCCCGGTCTCCCGTTGGGAGGCCGGGCCGGTCGCTTTTCCGGGCGCGTATCCTTTGCGGATCTTGCGTGGCGGGAGGGCTGGCGTGGCGGACGCGGTGTATGTCGGCAACGCGGGGGTGGACGCCCCGCTGGAACGGGGCTGGCTGCTCGGGCACTTCATGCCGCCGGCCTCGGCGCGGCACAGCACCGAGGTCGAGATCAAGTGGGGCGTGCACCCGCCGGGCGACCGGCGGGCGCAGTGGACGAGCGGGGAGCGCCGCACGGCGCTGCTGGTGCTGATCAGTGGGCGCTTCCGCGTCGAGCTGCCCGACCGCACCGTGCTGCTGACCGAGCAGGGCGACTACGTGATCTGGGGCCCCGGCGTCGACCACTCGTGGTACGCCGAACAGCAGTCAGTCGTGCTCACCGTGCGGTGGCCGTCCGTGCCCGGCTACGCCGTACCGCTGTCGTAGCCCGACGAGGGCCGGACGCCCTGGGGCGCCCGGCCGTCGTCGCGTCTCATCCGGTGGCGCAGCTGGGACTCGGCGTCGCGTTGCTCCCGGTCATGCTGGCGACGAACCCGATCGTGGTGCTGGCGTTGGGGGCGAGGTTGCCGTTCCAGCTCACGTTCCGGGCCGTCACCTCCGCGCCGTTCTGGCTCACCGTGGCGTTCCAGGCCTGCCCGATGCGCTGGTCGCCGCCGAAGGTGAACCGCACCGTCCATCCGGTGAGCGGCGCCGCGCCGGTGTTGCGGACGGTCACCTCACCCTGGAACCCGCCCTGCCACTGGTTCGCGATCCGGTAGCTGGCCGTGCATCCGGCGCCCTGGCCCGGCGGGGTCGTCGGGGGTGTGGTCGTCGGGGGTGTGGTCGGCGAGGTCCCGCCGAGCGCCGCGACCAGGGCCGGATACCACTTGTCCGAGATCTTCTGGTCGCCGGCCGCGTTCGGGTGCACCCCGTCGTACGTGTCGGCGCCGGTGCTGAACCCGGCCCACTGGTCCACGACCGTGATCGGTGACTGCGCGGTGGTCTTGCCCGCCGCCCACGCCGGGATCGCGTTGTTCAACGCGACGACCCGCTGCGCGCAATCCGCGCAGTTCGTCGGCGCCATCGGGATGATCCGGGCGACGAGGATCTTCATGCCGGGATTGCTGGCGCGCATCTGGTCGACCAGCCTGCCGTACGCGTCGAGAATCGTCGCCGGCGGGATGTTGCTCCAGACGTCGTTCGTGCCGAAGTGCATCAGCACGATGTCGGGCCGGGTCGCCGACAGCCAGCCGGGCAGCTGGTTCTGGTTGGCGACGGTGGTCGCCAGGTAGCCACCGTGGCCCTCGTTGTCCCCGTCGTACGGTTGCCCGCAGCCCGGCGGGGCGAGGGTGCCGACGAAATCGATGTTGGTGTGGCCGGTGTTCTGCAGCCGGTTCCAGAGCAGGGCGCGCCAGCAGCCGGGGGAGCCGGTGATGGAGTCGCCGAGCGGCATGATCCGTACGGGGGCGGCCGCGGCGGGTTGAGCCGGTGGGGCGGCGAGCAGCCCGAGCAGTGTGGCGAGCGCGGTCAGCGCCGCCCCGAGGGCGGGTCTGCGGAGCATGGTCGTCTCCTGTCACGGTGCGATGGGGTGTTGACGGACCGGCCCGAGCTCCCGCGGACATTCAAGCACTCGGATCGACCGGGGCTCAACGCCCGGGTTTCCCCGCCACGCCGGGCGCGAACATCAGTGACCTGTGACGCGGGCGTGGCTCTCGTGCCGGCCTGCGGCGGTGAACGCGGCAATCCGGCCGGAACTGTCCGCGGTCGCGCCCGAATGGGTAGGAATGGACCCGGGGTGTCGACGGAGGAGGGGACATGGCGCGGGCGCTCGTACTCGGTGGCGGCGGGGTGACCGGGATCGCCTGGGAGATGGGCGTGCTGGCCGGGCTGCGCCACGCGGGCGTCGACCTGAGCACCACGGATCTGATCGTCGGCACGTCGGCGGGGTCGGTGGTCGGGGCGCTGGTCGCCACCGCGGTCGACCTCGATCAGGCGGTGTCGGTCCTGCGGAGCGCGGGCCTCGACGGGGAGGCGGAGTTGTCGTTCCAGCTGGACCTGACGTTGATCGGTCAGGCGTTCGGGATCGTCTCGGACGCGACACTGGACCCGGCCGAGGCACGGGCCCGGCTCGGCCGGCTGGCGCTCACCGCCCCGGTCGGGGAGGACCGCGTGCAGGTCGAGCGCTTCGCTGCGCTGCTGCCGGTGCACGACTGGCCGGCCCAGCCGCGCCTGGTCGTCACGGTCGTCAACGCCGAGACGGGCGAGCCGGCCGCGTGGGACGACGCCGACGGCGTCCCGCTGGTCCGGGCCGTCGCCGCCAGCTGCGCCGTGCCGTGCGTCTTTCCACCGGTCGAGATCAACGGCGGCCGGTACATGGACGGCGGCGTGCGCTCGGTGACCAACGCGGATCTGGCGGTCGGCGCCGAGGCGGTGGTGGTCATCGCGCCGGTGGACGGGCTCTTCCGCACCTCGCCCGAGGCGGAACTGCGGGAGCTGGGGGAGGTGCGGTCGGTGCTGGTGTCGCCGGACGCGGCGGCCCGGGAGGCGATCGGGCCGAACGTGCTCGATCCGTCGCGGGCGGCCGCGTCGCTGGCGGCCGGAATGACGCAGGGCGAGGAGTGCGCCGCCCGGGTGGGGGCGGTCTGGGGCCCGTCCTGACCGTGCCGCGCGGGCTTCCTCGCCCGTGGCCCGGCGCGATCCCACGCTAATCCCTATTAACCCGATAGGGTTGCTGGGGTAATGTGGGGTCGCAGTGGACACCCGACCAAAAGAGGAACCCCGATGACCGTCTCCGGTGCCGACCGCGCTGATCTGCTCGCCATCGCCCGCCGCTATGCCGCTTCGCCCGCACGGTGGCCCGTACGCCCGCGCTTCGATCCCCTCGACCGGTGGTACGCCCGGCTCGCCGAGCGGCCCGATCACGAGGCCTGGCTGCTGACCTGGCTGCCGGGGCAGGGGACCGAACTGCACGATCACGGGGGCTCCGCCGGGGCGTTCGTCGTGCTGGCCGGAACCATTGTGGAGGAGACGGTGCGGGGCGGGGCGCTGGTCGGCGCCGAGCTCGCCACCGGCGCGGGGCGCCGGTTCGGCGCCCACCACATCCACCGGGTCGCCAACCGCGGCACCGACCCGGCGATCAGCCTGCACGTCTACGCCCCCGCGCTGCGCAGCATGACGCGCTACCGGCTGGACGCGGGCGTGCTGCGGGTCGCCGAGGTGGCGCGGGCGGGGGTCGCGTGGTGATCCCGTTCCGGCAGCCGCGGTCGAGCTGTCGCGGCCCCCGCCCGCCGGCCGGCTCCCGGAGCATCGACGCGATCCTCGCCGGGGCCCGCGCCCGGCTGTGTCGCCTCGACCCCGAGGCGGCGCACCTCGCGCACCGGCTCGGCGCGGTCCTGGTCGACATCCGGCCGGCTGCCCAGCGCGGCGCCACCGGCGCCGTGCCCGGCGCGCTGATCGTCGAGCGCAACGTCCTGGAGTGGCGCTTCGACCCCCGCAGCGGCTCCCGGCTGCCGATCGCGGACCGGTACGACCTACCCGTGATCGTCTTCTGCCAGGAGGGTTACACCTCGTCACTGGCGGCCGCCGCCCTGCAGGACCTGGGGCTGTACCGCGCCACCGACGTCGTCGGCGGGTTCGTCGCGTGGCGGCTCGCCGGACTGCCCGCCTTCGGACCCGCCCGCATGCTCGCCTGAATCCGCAAGGGATCGACTACGTTGCGTTTGTCGATTGTCACATTTATGCAACGCCGAGACTATTGACCGGAGCGCGAGCGCCCGGAAGCATCGTCACAGTGCGGTGCCAGCGGGCGTCTCCCCGTCTTTTTCCCGCCGCGGTGCCGTGCTTCCTGGGGAGTCGCTCACGCGTATCGGTGCGCGTGCTGAGATGTCCGCATCTGCCAAGGAGGAGCATGTCCGTCAGCCCCGCGTCGTCGCGTGCTGGATGGCACACCTCCCAACCCGCCGGGCCGGGACGGCCGCCCGTGGCGTCCCGGCGTCCCGCCGGTCACGCTTCCCCGACGTTGACCGTCACGCTCTCCATCCCGCTCGCCTGCGAGGAGGCGCTGACGCCGGCGGCGCGGCGACTGCTCGAGGCGGCCAGAGAGATGATCGAGCGTGGCGAGGGAGCCGTGGCGGTGACCGCGGCCAACGGCGAGCACGCGTACGTGCCGGCGCCCCGGCGGCCGCCCGCCTCCACGCCCGCGCCGCCCCCGCCGGCCCCACCGGCGCCGTCCGAGCCGGCCGGCCTGCACATCCTGGCCGCCTCCCGCTCGGTCCTGCTCGACGGCGAGCCGCTGCCACTGACCCGGCTCGAGTTCGACCTGCTGCTGCACTTCGTGCAGAATCCGCGGCGGGTCTTCACCCGGTTGCAACTGCTCACCGCGGTCTGGGGCTACGAACACACCGGAGTGCGCACCGTTGACGTCCACATTCGACGGCTGCGGGTCAAGGTCGGTGACCGGATGCCTCTGATCACCACGGTCTATGGGGTGGGTTACCGGCTCGCCGACGACGTGGTGATCACGATCGACCACCACGCCTGACCACCGCGGCGGGCGCCCGCCGGCGCCGGGCACGATGGTGGCGTGCAGGTTCGACCGATCACCCCCGAGGGGCTCGTCGACGAGCTCACCGAGCGACTCGTCGCGGAGCGGCCCGGGCAATGGCTGCGGGTCGCCGTCGACGGGCCGCCGGCGGCGGCGCCGGAGCGGCTCGCCGACGCGCTGGTCGATCCGTTGCGGGAGCGGGGCCGCCCCGCGGTACGGATCTCCGCCGACGACTTCCTCCGGCCCGCCTCGCTGCGCTACGAGTTCGGCCGCGCGAACCCCGACGCCTTCTACGCCGGCTGGCTGGACGAGCCGGGACTGCGCCGGGAAGTGCTGGACCCGACCGCCCCGGGCGGCGCCGGCCGCATCCTGCCGTCGCTGTGGAACCCCGAGACCGATCGGGCCAGCCGCGCGGCGTACCGGGAGCTGCCGCCGGGCGCGGTCGTCCTGGTCAGCGGGGCGCTGCTGCTCGGCGGCGCGCTGCCGTTCGACGTCACCGTCCACCTCGTGCTCTCCGCCGGCGCGCTCGCCCGGCGTACCCCGCCCGAACTGGCGTGGACGTTGCCGGCCTTCGCCCGGTACGCCGAGGAGGTGTGCCCGGCGCTCTTCGCGGACGTGGTCGTGCGGCTGGACGACCCCCGGCATCCGGCGATCGTGGAGGAACGCTAGCCGCGCGCGATGCGACGGTTTGACGCGTTCGGCGCGCGGGTATCTGCCCGCGCGCACGGCGCATCGTACGGATCACCCGGTCCGCTGCTCGCGAAAGCGCCACCGTCGTCCCACGGAAGGGGCAGAACATGCTGGTCAATGGTGCGGTCGTCGCGGGGTCGCAGGTCGCGACCGTCGGCGAGGAGCAGGTGGCGTTCGGGCGGGGACGCTCGGCGGCGGACACCGTGCAGGTGCGGCAGGCGCTGCAGGCGCGCTACGACGAGCTGACCGCCGAATACGAGCGGGTGGTGGCGGACAACCAGGTGCTGCGGCTCGTGGAGCGCAGCGACACGGCGGGGGACGACCAGGCGGACAGCGGCACGAAGACGGCCGAACGGGACACGGCGCAGTCGCTGATCATGACCATTCTGGAGCGGCGCCTGCAGTTCGAGCACGCGCTGGCGCGGCTGGCGGAGGGGGCGTACGGCTTCTGCGAAGGCTGCGCGGACCCGATCCCGGTGGAGCGGCTCGAGATCTTCCCGGCGGCCACGTCCTGCGTGACGTGCAAGCAGGCGCGCGAGCGGCGGGCGGCGTAACCGCGGGGCCGATGGGCGAGATCAAGGTCGGCACGGCGTCCTGGACCGATCGCACGCTGCTGGAGTCGGGGTGGTATCCGCCCTCGGCGGACACCGCCGAGAAGCGGCTGGGCTACTACGCGAGCCAGTTTCCGCTGGTCGAGGTCGACGCGACCTACTACTCGCCCCCGGCCGAACAGACCGCGGCGCTCTGGGCGGCGCGCACGCCGCCCGGATTCACGTTCAACGTGAAGGCGTTCAGCCTGCTCACCGGTCACCCGACCCGGGTCTCCGCGCTCTACCGGGACCTCCGGCCGGTCACCGACAAGAAGAACATCTACCCGGACGACCTCAGCGCCCAGACGTACGAGGAGATCTGGTCGCGGTTCCTCTCCGCGCTCGACCCGCTCGTGGCGGCCGGCAAACTCGGCGCGCTGCTCTTCCAGTTTCCGCCCTGGTTCGCGATCTCGCGGACGAACAAGCAGTACCTGCTGGAGGTGGAGCAGCGCTGCCGGCCGCTGCGGGCGGTGTTCGAATTCCGCCACGCCTCCTGGTTCGCCGGGGACAACTGCGCCGAGACCCTGGAGTTCCTGCGCACGCACACGCTGCCGTACGTCTGCGTCGACATGCCCCAGGGACACCGCTCGTCGGTGCCGCCCGTGCTGGCGGCGACCGCGGAGCTGGCGGTGATGCGGTTCCACGGCCACAGCGAGCGCTGGACGAGCAAGGACATCCACGAGAAGTTCGGCTACCGCTACTCCGACGACGAGTTGCGGCGGTGGGCGCCGAAGCTGCGGGCGCTGGCCGAGCAGACCGAGCGGACGCACGTGCTGATGAACAACTGCGTCCGCGACGCCGCCCAGCGCAACGCGGCGACGCTGGCGGCCCTGCTGGCCGACGCCGGCTGACGACTTTCTCATCTTGACGGGGTGAGGCGCCCTCACCCGTTTTCGCGGAACGCTCGGGCTACGTCGAGGTGGCGAGTGGTGCGGGTCGCGCACGCCGCCTCCCGCATTACTGACTCGAGAAGGGCCGCAGAGATGACAAGTTCCCAAGTAGCTGTCCTGGACGGCACCGTGGAGAAGACCAACCGGGTCCTCAAGGACATCGAGCAGGCCTACGGCTGGCCGCGGGAGCGCCGCAACCAGTCGTACCTGGCGTTGCGGGCGGTGCTGCACTGCCTGCGTGACCGGCTCCCGGTCGGCGAGGCGGTCCAGCTCTCCGCGCAGCTGCCGCTGCTGATCCGCGGCATCTACTACGACGGCTGGGAGCCGGACAAGGCGCCGGAGAAGATGGGGCGCAGCGAGTTCCTGGCGCGGGTCCGGGAGGACTTCCGCTTCGAGATCGACGGTGGGATCGAACGGCTGGTGCAGACCGTCCTGACGGCGCTGCGCCCGTACATCACCGACGGCGAGTGGCAGGACGTCAAGTCCAGCATGCCGAAGGAACTGATGTCGATGTTGCCGGCGTGACGTCGGCGCTGACCGAGCCCGACCGGGCCGCCCACGTCGGGCCGGCGGGCGCTCCACCTCGACCCGCGCGGGTCGACACCACCATCGGGAGCCGAGATGACAGCCCCAGGCGGCAGCCAGCCCTGGCTGCACTCGTACGGCAAGGAGATCCAGCCCTTCGGCACCGTCCGACAGTTGCCGATCGCGTTGGGCTTCGAGACCCGCATGCGCTCGTGCGAGCGGTTGAACCGGGTCCTCGCCGACACCCAGATCCTGTACTCGCTCTACAAGAAGCACCACTGGCTCATGCGCGGGGTGACCTTCTATCAGCTGCATCTGCTCCTCGACGAGCACGCCAAGCAGCAGCTGGCCATCGTCGACAAGATCGCCGAACGGGTACAGACGCTCGGCGGGATCGCGGTGGGCGACCCCCGGCACGTCGCCGAGATCACCCAGATCCCGCGGGCGCCGAACGGGGTCGAGGAGATCCCGTCGATGCTCTCCCGGCTGCTCCAGGCGCACGAGATGATCCTGATCGCTGCCCGTGGCATCGCGAAGGAGGCGGCGGACTGTGGCGACGACGGCACGAACGACCTGCTGATCTCCGATGTGGTCCGGACCGGCGAGATGCAGGCGTGGATGCTCGCCGAGCACCTGGTCGACACACCGCTGGTCTACGCCCCCGACGGCCAGCAGGGTGACCGGCTGGTGAGCACCGCGCACGCCACGAGCATGCGCCCCGGCATCCCGTGACGATCCCGGTGACCGTCGGTCCCGGTGGCCGTCGATCCCGGTGATCGTCGATCCCGGTGATCAGGGACCGTGCTCGCGACACGCCGACGCCGCGCGCGAGCTGGTCCCTGATCACGCGGATCTGGGGGGTTAGGGGGTGCGGGTGACGCGGTGGGTGCGGTGGGTGCGGTGGGTGGCGATTCGGGCCAGGGCTGACGCGTCGGTTAGGGCGGCGGCGTCGGGGTCGTTGTTGAAGTAGACGTAGACCGGGGTGGCGTCATCGTAGGTGGTGGCGATGCGGTCGACCCAGGAGGTCAGCGCGGCGCGGCCGTAGCGCGGGCGGGGGTTGGCGGCGCCCTCGTGCAGCCGGACGTAGCCGAAGTCCGCGGTGCGCCACAGCGGGGTGACGGGCCGCCCCCTGCGGTCGGCCCAGCACAGGGCCGCGCCCCGCTTCGTCAGCGTCTCCCGCACCTCGTCGGTCCACCAACTGGGGTGCCGTGGTTCGACCGCGACCCGCACCTCGGGCGGGAAGAGCGCGAGCGTGGCGTCCAGCGCGCCAACGTCGGCGCGCAGGGTGGGCGGCAGCTGCAGCAGCACCGGCCCGAGCCGGTCGCCGAGCGCGGTCGCCCGGCTCAGGAACCGCTCGACCGGCTCGGTGGGCTCCCGCAGCCGCTTGATGTGCGTCAGAAAGCGGCTCATCTTGACCGCCACGCAGAAGTCGTCGGGCGTGCGCGCGCGCCACTGGGCGAACGTGTCCCGCTCGGGCAGCCGGTAGAACGCGTTGTTGACCTCGACGGTGACGAAGCGCGCGGCGTAGTGCTCGAGCCAGCACCGCTGCGGCAGGCCGCCGTAGAACCGGTCGCGCCAGTCGCGGTACTGCCATCCCGAGGTGCCGACCAGAATCATGCCGTCGATGTGCCCCGCCGCCGCGGGTTCCATGCCCGTTCGACGGTCGATGAGGGGCTTGGCGGACCCGTCCGCCAGGCCCCTCATCATTGCGGTCAGTGGACGGTCACCGCCGCGGTCAGCCGCCGCCGGTAATCGACGCGCCGCTCCGGACCGGTCAGCCGGACGAGGACCGTGTGCCGGTGGTCGGCGCTGGAGGCCGAGAGCCGCAGCTCCAGCTCGCCCGGCTCCACGATCCGGTGCCCGGAGCGGCCGGTGAAGCAGGACAGGTCGGCGTGCACCCGAAACTCGACCCGGCGCGCCTCGCCGGGCCCGAGCGCGACGCGGGCGTACCCGGTCAGGCGCTGCACCGGCCGGGTCACCTGGGCGATCGGGTCGTGCAGGTACAGCTGCACCACCTCCGCGCCGGCCCGGTGGCCGGTGTTGCGTACCGCGAGCGACAGCGTCAGCTCCCCGTCCGTGCCGAGCTCCACCGGGCCCGGCACCGGCGCTCCGTCGACCCGCACGTCCTCCCAGGCGAACGCGGTGTAGGACAGCCCGTGCCCGAAGGGGAACAACGGGGTCGGGTCGACGGTGCTGACCTCGGTCCGGTGCGCCAGCGCGGGGCCGTGATAGCCGGCGGGCTGCCCGCCCGGGCGGCGCGGGACGCCGACCGGCAGCCGGCCGGACGGGCAGACCCGCCCGCTGAGCACCCCGGCCACCGCCGGCCCGCCCTCCTCGCCGGGGAAGAACGCCTGGACCACCGCGGCGAGCCGGTCGGCGTACCGGCCGAGCGCGTAGGGGCGTCCGCTGAGCATTACCAGCACGACCGGGGTGCCGGTGGCCAGCACCGCGTCGAGCAGCTCCGCCTGCCGGCCCGGCAGCTCCAGATCCTCCGCGTCGCACCCCTCCCCGGAGGTGCCGGCGCCGAACAGGCCCGCCCGGTCACCGAGCACCGCGACGCAGACGTCGGCGTTCGCCGCCGCCGCGGCGGCCCGCACGATCTCCGGCATCTCCTGCTCGTCGAGCGTGCCGCCGGCCACGTGCGCGAGCCCGGCGGCTCCCAGCTCGGTGCGGAGCGCCGCCAGCAGCGTCGGGATCGCCACGGCGCCGGACAGGCCGGGGTGCGCGTCGGCGACGTGGCTCGGGAATGAGTAGCAGTTGAGCATCGCGGCCGGCGAGTCGGCGAGCGGGCCGACCACCGCGACGCGGGAGCCGGGGCGCAGCGGCAGCGTCCCGTCGTTGGCCAGCAGCACCACCGACTCCTCGGCGAGCTGTCGCGCGAGCTCCCGGTGCGCGGGCGGATCCAGGTCCACGCCCCCGTCGGCGCCGTCGGGTCCGGCGAGCGCGGGCGGGGTCGGCTGCCAGTCCGGGTCGAGCAGGCCCAGCTCGCACTTCTGCCGCAGCACCCGCCGCGCCGCGCGGTCCACCAGGGAGACCGGCACCGCTCCGGCGCGGACCGCGCGCAGCAGGGGCGGCCCGTAGCAGCGGACGGCCGGAAGCTCCACGTCGACGCCGGCGGTGAGCGCCAGCGCCGCGGCCTCGGCGGGGGTGGCCGCGACCCCGTGCAGCGACTGCAGGAACGACACCCCGAAGTAGTCGGCCACGACGGTGCCGGTGAAGCCCCAGGCGTCGCGGAGCAGACCGGTGAGCAGCGTCTCGTCCGCGGCGCAGGGAACACCGTCGATTTCGGCGTACGAGTGCATCACCGAGCGGGCGCCCCCGTCGCGCAGCGCCATCTCGAAGGGGAGCAGCAGCGTGTCGGCGAGCTCGCGCGGGCCCACCGCGACCGGGCCGAAGTTGCGCCCCGCGCGCGAGGCCGAGTAACCGGCGAAGTGCTTGAGCGTGGCGACGATCCCGGCGGACTCCAGGCCCCGGACGTACGCCGTCCCGATCGTCCCGACCAGGTACGGGTCCTCGCCGATCGTCTCCTCCGTGCGGCCCCACCGAGGGTCGCGGACCACGTCGAGCACCGGGGCGAGCCCCTGATGGATGCCGAGCCGGCGCATCGTGGCGCCGATCTGCGCGGCCATCCTCCCGACCAGCGCCGGATCGAAGGACGCGCCCCAGGCCAGCGGCGTCGGATAAACGGTCGCGCCCCAGGTCATGACGCCCGCGAGGCACTCCTCGTGGGCGAGCGCCGGGATCCCGAACCGGCCTGCCGCGACGATCTCGGCCTGCCGGCGCGCCAGCGCCGCCGCGCCGGCCGCCGGATCCACCGGTGCGGTGCCGAACGGCCGGGTGAGCTGACCGAGCCCGGACCGGGTGAGCTCGGTCCAGTCCAGCGTCTCGTCGACCAGGTCGTGCTGGTGCGGCGCCATGTCGTGTTCGGTCGCGGTCGCGCCGAGCCACATTCCGGACAGCTGGGCGAGCTTCTCTTCCAGCGTGAGCCGGGCCAGCAGGTCCTCGACGCGTTCCTCAGCCGGAAGCGACGGGTCCTGCCAGGGCGCGCGTCCGGGCGCCGGCGCCCCGCCGCTGCCGTCGCGCGCGGCCGGTCCGGCCACGGCGGGTGCCTCGTGCACCGCGGCGACCTGACCGGGGCCGGTGTCGGGCCGGTCGAGGGACGCGTGGCCGTTGCTGCTCACAGGCAGCCTCCTGTCCTCGGTGTTGCGGGGGTGGGCGGCAGCGGCGCAGCACGGCGCACCCGTCGCGCCGCGGACTCGCGCTACTTCCGATATGTTTCCGGAAATCTGCGTCGGAGTCGAGCCCGAACGCGACACCGGGGGACCGGATGTCGCGGAGCGAAGCGCACTTATCGGACGTTCTCCGAGTTCGCAGGCCCGGCACGGGTCGATCACGCGCCGGGGCGAGACCGAAAATTGCGGACGCCGCAGCCGGGCCGCCGCCGACGCGTGCCGCGATGTGGAACCGGTCGACGGGTACGCGGCCGCGCGCGCATCGCCGAGATTCCCGCCGACCTCGTGCGGGTCAGTCCAGCAGCCGGTCCAGGAACGGGTTGGTGAACACCCGGTGCGGGTCGAAGCGCGCCAGCGTCGCGGCGGCGGCGCTGAAGGAACCCGCCCCGCCGCTCGGGAACGACGCCCGTACCGTCTCGTCGAGCACCGTCGGGTCGGACCAGGCGCCGGCCGGGCCGTACGCCCAGCCCTTCGACCACTCCACGCGGGCGGCCGCCCATGACCCGTCGTACGTGCCGAAGATGAACGCCTCGAGTTCGGCGTAGAAGGCGGCGGCGTCCGGGGTGCCGGGGAGGGTGAGCACGTCGAGCCAGACCGCGACGTCCCATTCCGGACGGTCGTCGCGCGGTCGCACCGCGGACAGCGCCGCCGGCGCCGCCCCGGCCACCGCCACGTCGCCCGGCTCGTCGAGCCCCGTCACCCGGATCTCGACCGACCCGTTCACCGGGTAACGCCCCCGCGCCGCGTAGCCCGCCAGCAGCTCGCCGTAGAACCGCGTGAAGCCGTGCACCACCCGCTGCACGTCGGCGCGCCGGCACAGCACCGCGTACCCGTTGGCGTGCACCCGCAACGTGGTGGGCCGGATGTAGAGCAGGACGTTGCGGGAGGCGCCCCAGATATCGGCCGAGACGGTCGCGGTGAGCCCGGCGGCGGTCGCGGCGTACTGGGCCTGGCCCAGCAGCGGCGCGAGGTAGTGCTCGCCGGCGACGATCCGCCCGGCGAGCTCCGCCACCGGCTCCGGGACGTTGTCGGAGAACGGATAGTTGTACGGGCCGGTCACCGGACGGCTCGTCGCCGGCCGGACCGGGTTGACGCTCCAGATCTTCAGCCAGGGCTTGTCGGTGAAGGCGAACCAGATCACCTCCACCCGCCCGCTGTCGTCGAGGAAGCGCTCGACGGTGCGTCCCGGCGCGCCGGGCGGCGCGAAGAGCTCGGCCGCTGGGATGTCGACCCGGCTCAGACAGCGCAGCGGGCGATCGGGCGCGACGCGCAGCGTCACCTCGGTGAGAAACGCGCGCCCGAGCTGCACCAGGAACGCCGCGGCCTCCGGTTCCGAGCGGTGGAACGTGCGCAGCGTGTAGCCGTCGCGTTCGGCGTCCCAGACCACGGCGGTGCAGGAGACGACGAGGTTGCTCAGCGAGCCGTACGTGGCGCCCCGCAACCGCCGCTCGCCGGCGGCCGGCACGGCGGTGCCGTGCGCGCCGATCGCGAGCGCGCCGCCGACCGACAGGTCCCCCGGCGCCGGGGTCGCGGTCACGCCGTAGCCGGCGGTGCCCAGGTACTCCAGCAGCGCCTCCAGCGCCGCGCCGCTCTGCACCCGGACCGCCGGGGCGTCGCCCGGCGCCATCGACATCGCGGTGAGGTGCCGGGTGGTGTCGACGAGCACGACCCGGCTGGCGCACGACGTCGCGGGCGTGACGGTGAGCGGCGACCACCCGTGCCGGTACCCCTGCGCGCGCAGCGTGTACCCGTGCGCGCGCGCCCAGTTCGCGACCGTCACCACGTCGGCCGGCGTCGCCGGCACGCACGTCCACACCGGATCCACGCGCGTCTCGCCCGACCAGTTCTCGTACACGCGGCGCAACAGCGGGACGGTGCCCGGAAACCCCGGTGGAACGGGGCACCCGGGATCGGCGTGGTCGACGCCGACGGCGCCGACCGGCGTCCACAGCAGACCGATGGCGCCGGCGCCGGCCAGTAACCGCCGTCGCGAAACAGGCCCGTATTCGTCGCGCATGCCGCCTCCCGCGTCGCACATGGCGTGTCGATCGAACGATAGATGACGAGCGATGAGCCCGCAGCGGAAAGGCGGATTCCGCGGGTGGGGCCCTCGCATTTCGCCCGTGCCGGGACATGGCGGACGCAGACGTGGCGACGGCGAATGCTCTCGAACCCCGGAGTCGCGCGGAATGGCACAGCCGCCGTCGTCGTTGTGTACCACGGTCGGCGTCGTTGTTTCCGGCGGATGGAATAGCCGGGCAGCGGCGGTGGTTGTGCCACGTCCCGCCGCACGACGGCGGGGGAATTGCCGGCCGGTCGCCGTCGTTGTACATGGTCCCCGCCGCCGAATATCAGACTTTCTTCCGGGTGTCGTTGCCCCGGGCCCCGTGTGCCTTGATGTCCGTTTGATCGGCGCGCGGTGATGACTTTCTTCAACCCCCCGAGAGATTGGATTTGTCGTGGGTATCAACAGTGAGCTTTTCAAGCAGTGGATTCCGAACGTCATCGAGAACAAGAACCGCGTCGCGCTGGCCGTGTCCAGCCTCGCCGTCTTCGGCGCGCTCGCCG
Organism: Micromonospora pattaloongensis; assembly: GCF_900107255.1. Classification (GTDB taxonomy): domain Bacteria; phylum Actinomycetota; class Actinomycetes; order Mycobacteriales; family Micromonosporaceae; genus Micromonospora_I; species Micromonospora_I pattaloongensis. The sequence goes on from NZ_FNPH01000018.1 coordinate 41,744, forward strand.
GCGCCAGCCCGGCGGCCGCTGCCAGCGCCCAGCTCGACAACCCGACGGCCCGCACCACCGCGGCCGCCGAGCAGATCGTGGCCCGGGCCGACAAGCCGGCCGAGCACAAGGAGGCGGCGCCGTCGGTGGAGCAGTTGATGACCAACGGTGTGCCGGCTGATCAGTCGACGTATGAGATGACGCCGGAGCGGATGGCGAATGCGAAGGCGATCATTGAGGCGGGTAAGCAGATGAATCTGCCGCCGCGGGCGTGGGTGATCGCGATCGCGACGTCGCTGCAGGAGTCGAAGCTGGATAACCTGGGTCACCTGGGTGACCGTAACGACCATGA
>NZ_FNPH01000019.1 GCF_900107255.1 Micromonospora pattaloongensis
GGCTGCATCACTACAATCACCACCGGCCACACACCGCAACCGGCGGCAAACCGCCCGTCACCAGATTGACCAACGTCCCTGGGCAGTACACCTAGGGCAGGTGCTGGAGTACCGGCACCGGCTCGCGGCCCGGGGTGTTGCCGCTACCGCCGTTCTGCTGGTCTCGCGGTGTACGGATCGGGGTCTGGCGAGCGATCTGCGCCGACAGCGGAGTACTGCTGCTGGCCGGTGACGATTAGCCGACCTGGCTCGCAAAGCTTGAGGCGGCGGTAGGGACGGTTAACGGATGATTCAGCTGCCGGGAAGCTCAAAGACGTCTTTGTGAACGAGTCATGCCCGCCCCGCTAACCGCCAATAAGGGCGGGTCCACATCAAGCGGACCAACCCGGACAGGTGAAAGAATTTGCCGGGACCTTGGAGCCGGTGCGCACATGCGAAGATCCTTGCTAGGGTGTCAGCCGCGGAAGCAACGATTAAGTGTCGAGGTGTGTATGCCGTTCCCGGTAATTCTGGCTGTCGTCGCCGTCGGTACGACGGCAGTCAATTTGATCGGTAACAAGGTCATCGAATACCAAGCAAAGGAGAGGATTGAAGGCATAAGGGCCCAGCACGACGGCGAGTACGCGAAGCATCGAGTCGTCGCCGATTCTACTTCTGAAAAGTTGAGAAAGCTGGGCGAGTGCCAACAGTCAGCCTTCGACACTGTGGTGCCCCGAATGAAGTCCTTTGCAGAACGGAACGAGCGCCAGTTGCGGATGCGGGGACGCCAAATCGTCGAGGACGGAGAGGTGGCCGAGAAGCGAGAGATTGACGCGTCCCCCGAGGTCTCCGGTCCTGGCGAAATCGCAACCGCGATGGTCGGAATTGCATCTGCTGCCGCCGGAAATGGCCTTAGTGCTGCCGCCTACACGACCGTAGCGAAGGTAGCCACGGCATCTACAGGAACTGCGATCAACGCTTTGGGCGGTGCAGCAGCAAGAAACGCAACCCTCGCGGCGATCGGCGGCGGCGCCAAGGCTGCAGGAGGCGGGGGTATCGCAGCAGGTGCGCTCCGACTCAACATCATCACCGCGATCCCGGCAGTCGCGCTCAGCGTTGGCCTGATGATCAAGTCGAAGTCTGACGCCGACAAGGCAATCGCCAAGTACGATGCAGACGTCAAAACGGCAATCGCCACATACGGCCGTCAGAACGAGCTACTTCACGGCGTTGACAAGCGAATCGGCGAGATCCAGGACGTGTTGGCCGGGCTCGTGACGCGCGCAGGCGAAGCGATTGACCACCTGGAGCAGGCTGAACGCGAGCCTGGCGGATTTGACCTCGACAGCGACGATCATGCCCACCGCCTCCAGGCGGCACTCCTCATGGTGAGGGGCGTCGGCGAAGTCGCCGCAGCGCCGGTAGTGAATCCAGATCTGACCCTCGATCCCAGTGGTGAATCCCTCGTGGTCAAGTACCGCGACTACAACCCGGAGCACACCAATGCCTGATGCCCGTCGGAACGCAGTCAAAGGGGTCGCCTGGGTGGCCACGACACCGGACGCCGCCCAGTACCTCGTGGAAATTGTCGGTATTGTCAAGGCCATCGACGCCAACATGACCGAGCGCGCCCGAATCGCGGCAGACCGCGACAAAGAGATCGCCAGAATCAACGCCGCGAGTCAAGGCCTGCGGGACTATCTGGACCGCGTTTTTGCCGAGCGTCGCGAACTGCACCAGGGTTTCTTTACGAGGCTCGACAAGGCTATCGAGGACCGCGATCCAGAAACCATCCGTGCGTGCGTCACCGGTATCGTCGAGGTCGCCAAACACTCGCCGCTCAATGACATCGTGGAACTGCGCTCCCTTTGGGCGGACCCCAACGCAGTGATCGAGATCTAGCAGTCGAAGCAGCTGCGCGGGCGCCCGCGCAGCTGCCCCGATGCGACTACGAATCGGCCGAAGCCCACTCGTCAACCTCGCCCGCATGTTGCTGTCGTAGGGGCTCGCTCCAGGTCAGAGGCCGTCTCATCGCCTCCTTGCAAGACAGATCCCGTACGCCCAGACGGCCCGCTCCACGACGTCAGCCTCGGTCCCGACACCCCATGTGTTTGCCTTCTCCTCGGCCCAGGAGAGGCACTCCCCGTACTGGTCCGCTGTCCACGGGCCGAGTGGATCCCATTCCGTGCTCCGGCACGCGTTCAGGCCGATCACGACGTACTGGTCCATCATCAGGGGGCGGCGACTTCCTGCCGCTGAATCCCAGCCGAGGAAGTAGCGCAGCTTCGTGAAGAAGGAGGCACCGAGCCGCCTGGAACCTGTGGTCTCCGCCGTGACTGAGGCTTTGGTAAGCGGCGAGAGGGCCTCGATCTCGCAGAAGGCAGAGGGGTGCACCTGACCTCGCCGGTCCGGCGCCGGAGGTGATCGCGTAGGGCGTCGTACTTCGACATTTCGTCCTCCGTCGACTTTGTCTGGAGACCGGCACACTGCTGTAATCGTCAGGCGAGGAGACGGAGCCTATTGTCGGCGCGGCGCGGAGGCTTCGCCCGATCGGCTAGACCGGGGCCACGGGCAGTCTCAAGGCGCGCGAACCAACAGCGGTACGTCGACGTCCATCGGATTCGTTAAGGTCGACGTCTGGGACCGGGCGAGGGGAGCCGACGTGGCGAAGCCAGGGGGTGTCTTCTGCTTTGAGGGCGAGTGGGAGGACGATCTTGCGGAGCGAGGATCTGTTCTGCCGACCCTCGAATTGCTTGAACGGTTGCGCAGCATTCGCTTCATCCACCGTGACACTGCCACTCCACAGGAGCTCCGCTACTTCCTCGAACGGTGGCTGACCCGCAAGTACTCCGCCTACCAGGTCGGGTTCTTCGCGCTGCACGGCTCGCCCACCCGACTGCACCTGACCGATTCGCACTCGGTAGGGCTCGCCGAGATCGCGAGCTGGATGTCAGGGCAGTGCGAGGGAAAGCGGTTCTACTTCGGAAGCTGCTCCGTGCTCCGCGCCTCGGGTACCACGCTCTCCGAGTTCCTTCGCGAGACGAAGGCAGCGATGCTCTGCGGCTTTACGAAAGAGGTCGACTGGATCGAGTCTGCGGCGTTCGAGACGGTGGTCCTCAACAGCATGGTCAACGGTGGCAGGGTCGACAGCGTCGAGCGGCTGGTCAAGTCGTCGCGCTGGGCACCGCTGGCGCAGCACTACGGCTTTAGGATCGTCTACCAGAATGGCCGCTCGACGTAGCGCCACCGTTGCTGCTATCACGTCCGGGTCTGCGGCGGCCCCGGCGATCGAGGTAGAACGCCCTCGCAGTACCCGCCGGCCGATCCCTGCGGGCGAGGTCTACATGCTGGTAACTCCTGGCCTACCGCAGGCGACGCGAGATGAGGGCTCGGGTTCTTTCGCTGAGCTGCTCCGAGACCGTGCCCACAGCCCAGGAACACCTCCCGGACGTCCCCTCGATCCCAAACATGCATCTGAACAAACGAGGCATTCCCCCTCGCGCCGCCAGCGAACTTGGATACACCCACACTCGGGAGGTCAGTGATCCGCTCGATCGCTTCCTGGCGTCGGTGATCGGCGCAGGCGCGACGCCGACCGCGACGGCCATCAGCACAAGTGGGGCGGCCACTGTCAACGATCCGGCGCTGGCCACGCACACCCGCTGTGGTCCGAGCCGGTTGCGGCACCTGCCACAGCGGCCTTGCCGGCGACGGGCACGAATGTGGCGCCGGCTGAGATGCGGCCGGTGGAGTCGAGCATCGATGCGCGCGTGAGCGGTTGCATCCGGGCGACCCGGCGGCGCGATGGGCAGCTCGTGGAGGAGCGCCAGTTGCCTCGTGACGATCCTGGGGCGTGGCGGACGTCATCTCATCTGACCGGCCCGCCGGTACTGGCCGAGTGGAGCAGGAGGCGTCCGCCTGGTAGATGGCTTGACGAAAACGGATGCTGTTGACTGACCGCCCAACCTGACCTTCCTTTCCCGCCTTGCCGGGGTGTTACCACAACACGTAGAAGTTTCTCTATGAGAGTTCCTCGTCCCGGTGACAACGGTGATTGGCGGGCGCACGCCGGCGCGCTGTTCACGGACCGCGAGACCGAGTCGCAGGCGTTCAAGTCGACGTTGGCGACGTTCCGGCGGCTGCTCGACCAGGACGACGAGGTCGGCACCGAACGGCGCAACGTGCTCACCTTCCACGGGCTCGGCGGCATCGGTAAGACGGCACTCTCCGAGCGACTGGAGGCGTGGGTCAGACGGGACCTGCCACTGGCCAACGGTTGGGGGCCGCCGCCGTCCTCGAAGGTCGACGCGGTCGTCCGGATCGATCTGCACCGCTCCGCCGGCCAGGTCGACATGACGGCCCTGCTGCTCGCGCTGCGCGCCGGTGTGGCCGGCGTCCGCCGCCGGTGGCCGCTCTTCGATCTCGCGTTCGCAGCGTACTGGTCGGCCGTACGCCCGGGTGATCCTCTGCCGAGCATCGACAGTCGCAACGAGTACGCCGACGTCGTCGCCGACACGGCCAGCAACATCCTCAACGACCTCGGATCGGTGGGCGAGTTCGTCACCGGCACTCCCGTCGGCTTCGGCGTTTGGGGAGTTCGCAAAATCCTCGGCGTGCTGCGCAGGCGGAGGGACGTGCAACTCGGCCTGGAGGCGTACGCCGGCTTCGAGGAATTTCTCCTGCGCTGCGCGGACGAACCCAGCCCCACCGAAGCGCGGCCCGCACTCGCGTGTGAGATCGCGGCGCTCCTGTCTTGGGAGCTGGCCATGATGACGCCGTCCCCACTCGTGGTGATCTTCATCGACACCACGGAGCGCCTCACCCTGGATCCTCGAAGAGTGGCCGAAGGCCACCTGAACGCGCTCATCCATGACATGCCCAACGTTCTGTTCGTGCTGACCGGGCGGTATCAGCTGGACTGGCACCGGGAAAGCCGGACCGGCCTGCTCCATCGCGGCCCGTGGACCTGGCCCGGCCTGGTGCCGGGGACTCAGGAGTCACCGCGACAGCACCCCGTCGATGATCTCTCGCCCTCCGATGCCCGGGCGTTCATCCAGCGTGCCCGGCGTCAGCTCCACCTGCCGATGAGTGACGAGGTGGTGGAGGAACTGGTCCGGTCGTCGGCTGGGCTGCCGCAGTATCTCGAACTCGCCTGCCAGGTGGCGCTCTCCATCAAGCAGGCCGGCCAAGGCCGCGTCGTCGAGATCGGCGACGTCACCGGAGGACTCGGCTCGCTGGTGATGCGCGTCCTGGACGACATCCCGCACGACGAGCAGCGGGCGATTCGTGCGGCCTGCCTTTTTCGCGTCTTCAACACGGCTCTGATCGCCGCGGCCGCTGACGTCGACCACGGGTGCGCCGAACGTGCCGTGACTCGTCCGATGGTAGAGCCGCATGACAGCGAACGGTTCCCGTACCGTCTGCACGACGCGGTGCGGGAGGCCATCCGGCATACCGATCACCAGGTTGCCGGGGGTTGGTCCGAGCGCGATTGGGAACTGGCCGCCACCCGCGCCGCGGTGACGGCACGCGAGATGCACGCCGTTGCCAAGGCGCAGGAGGACACCAGGGGAGTCCTGGATGCCGTCGGCATCGCGATCGAGTTGGTCTGCGAGCAGAACACGGCCCTTGAGCCCTCGTCCAGCCCCTCCTACGCCGACTGGTTGACCAGCGCCGTGGTGTACAGCCCTGCCGTACCGGGCCTTCGCGCCCGGGTGCCGGCTGAGAGCAGAACCGAGTACGGCCGGCACGTGCTGAACTTCATCACCGCCAAATCCCTCGACACGCCCGTCGAAGACAGACTCCGGCTACTGCGGGAGATCTCTCGCGCCGACCATCCGTTGTCGGGTCGCTCACCTGCATCTCGGCTACACCTTGAAGTTGCAGTGCCGCTGGGAGGAGGCGCTGGCGGTCTTCGACGACATCGTCGAGGAGGCGCCTTCCCAGCTCCACCTCGGGCAGCGACCGCAGGCACTGAGCTCGGCCCGCCGATTCGTCGATGCCCGCGACGCCGCCGTCGGCCTTCGGGTGGAGGCCCTGATCACTCGGGCCCAGGAGTACGCACACGGCCGACCTCGCCGGTACTTCGCCGAGATCGGCGAGAAGCTGTCGCGCCTGCGGCGGGCTGGGCGCCAGCGTGAATATCTCGAGGACCTCGGGGTCTACCTGGAACGTCGGGCCCTTCTGCATGACGACCTCGACATCGAGGAGGTCGGGAAGCTTCGCGACGACGCCGAGATGGCCGGCCACACCGTCGCGACCCGTTCCGGTCTGCTCGCCACGATTCTGCTGCGCCGGTCGGACCCGACGGAAACGTCCATCCTGCTCGACCGCCTCAAGACCCTCGATCAGGCCTCCGGTGTCGCCGGCGCGATTGGCTTCCGCTACGCGTTGGCCGAGTTCTGCGACGCGCGACTTGCCGACGATCGGGACCGGTTGGCAGCCCTGCGGCAGGAGATCGACCGAGTGCCTATCCGTACCCGCCCGTGGGTTCCGGTCGAGTGCTTCCTCGAATCGGCCGGCCTGCCCGTCCGTCCCGTGCCGACCCAGTGGCTCGAGCCGTACAACGTCGTTCGGCGGCGATGGGAAGAACATCTGCGCGCCTACCTGACCCGTTTCGGGTCAAAGCTCTCCTGATGAGGGGAACACCATGCCGATCTTCAATCGTAAGAGGAGGCCCACCGCCTTCTGGCAGCAACCCCCGTTCCGAGCGACCGATTTGGCACAACTCCACCAGTACGGCATCGACTGCGCGGGAAGGGAGGACGGGGCGGGCATGATGCGCAGCGGTTGGGCGATCTACCGAAGAGCGGGTCTGCACTCTCACCAGGCTGCGGAGTTCCTGCGCGACGGTTACCGGTACTGGTCGCAGAGCCGAGCGTTCCAGCCCGAGGCGGACTGGCGTTCCTGACCGAACTTTTCGAACGGCTCAACGCCAGCAACCCGGTCCCGCCACCCGACATCTACGCCGTGCCTCCGAAACTGATCGAGCCGATGGCGGCTCGCTACACGATGCGCTGCTGGGCCGGAATCGAACTCCTGGAGACGGCGGACCGGACGAGCCGGCCGGACGTCGGGAACGATTCGAGGCCACCGTCGTCGCGGCGATCGCCGGCAGCCCACCGCCCTTCGTGCCGGCAGGCGCCAAGAGTTGGGCGCGGACCTACGCGCGTAGACACGGTCAGCCTGATCCCTGGCCCGGATTCGGTGCCTGACATGCGGCCGAGGGAGGTGAGCGCGGCCGCCCGCCAAGCGGGCTGTCATGACGCACATCGCCGGCATGGACGGGCCGAAGCTCCCGCTGCGGGAGCCATGGAGCGTCGGCCTGGGGCAGGACCTGGGCGAGCAGCTCGGAATACCCGTTCTGTTTCGCAGTGCCGTCCTCAGATTCGACAGCTTCGGCAGTCTGGCGATCTCGCCCGATTCGACCTGCTTCGACGGCGTCGAGGTGCGCTGGGACGAGATCGAAGAGATGCAGGTCGGCGATGCGACGGGGTTGATCCTGTCGCGGGCCATCGAGCGCGAGTTCGGTCGCCTGATGGCCCGGCTGCCGCCGATACCCGCTAAAGGGTGGCTGGTGGATCAGGCGGTCGACCTGCTGGTGGCTCTGGGTCAGGCGGCCGCGGGCCTCCGCCGGAAGGCCGGTGAGGGTGGCGGATTGGACGGGACCGGGGCGCCTCCCGGCGTTCCACTCCAGATCACCTACCGCCGCCGCCTCGGCCGGAAGAAGCTGACTCCTGGCGTGTTCGTCACCCTGGTCGCGGCTTTGGTCCCGGGACGCTGCCGCGACAATTACGGCGCTGGCACGCCAGCATGGCGTCAAGATCACGAAGGTCGCCCGCAGGCGGTACGACAAGCACGCCGTCGCGGTGGTCAACCTCGCTGAGGACGACTACGCCCGACTTCGGCCTGCATCCCGCGCGGCCGAGTCCGAGGACTCTCCACCGGCCCTGACCGACGAGGCAGAGCCGGCAGGCGAGCCGTCGGCGGACGAGCCCCCACCGGACCAGGTGGCCGAGCCGACAACGGATCGACTCTCGGACGGCCCGGCCCCTTTCCTGACACCGCCTACATCAGGGAGCGGATGAGAAGGTGGTTGGCTTCGGCGACGTTCCAGTCGAAGGGACGCCCCGTCACCCCGGCTGCGGTCAGTTTTTCGCGGCTCTGCCGTGCGATGACGGGCAGGTTCTCGACGATCACCTGCATCATTCCTGATACGTCGTGCAGGACCGTGGCGAGCGCCCGGTGTTGCACCAGGACGGCCCAGCCAGCCTGCGCGTCGTGGAGAAAGTGCGGGAAGATGGGATTGTCGCGAGTGAGGCTATTGCAGACGGAAAGAATCTTGAGAGGGTCTTGAGGAAGGTCCTGAAGGACCCCCGACGTCAGGTTCACCATGGACTCGTTGCCGCCACCGGAAACCGAGATGACGACGTAGTCGGCCAGCCCGATCGGAACTCCGACACCGACCCCAAACATGAACGGATCGAGTTCGGTGTACCGCAGACCGATTTTGGTGAGAGCATTCTTCGCCTGTTCGAGTTGTTGACGTGCCAGATCCAGCAGGTGGTCCATTGGTGATCCTTCGTAGACCGGGCAGGGGTTGGTTACGTGGTCAGCGGTCCAGGATCCGTTGTGCCGCCGCTCTCGCCTCCGGAGACATCGGGTAGCCGGCGCCCAGGACGTCGAGTGCACACTTCATCCGAACGTCGCCGATCCGCACTGCACCACTGACATTGCCGACCACCTGCTGGTTCACGGCGTGATCGGGCAGGGCCAGCACCGCGACCGAGTAGACCTCCTGAGCGACTTCGGCCGGTGGGGGCGCCAACATCATGTCGGTCGTGTCGGCCAAGCCGACCTTGTCGCGCAGTTGGGTATCCCAGATGTTGACGAACAGGGCGACGGCGGCGATGAGGGGCGCGTCTCCTGCCGTTCGGGCTTCTCGACAAACCGCGGCGAGCCAGTGCCACGGGCGATCGATGCCCGTCTGGCCGGTCTCGTGGCTGTTCCTCATCGCTGTTTCCAGATCCGCTGGTCCGCCGCCGGCGCGGGACACCGCCAGCGCGGTCCGTCGCATGCTCGCGTCGTTGCCGACCACCATGAGAAAGTCCTGGACGACCCGCCGGGCGACGTCCAGATCATCCTTGCCCGCCGTGGGTGGTGGCGGTGGCAGGGTCTTCCGACTCGGCTTATCTTTCCTGCTGAACAGACCCACTCATTCCTCCAGCCAGGTGGTGTTCTCGCGAGCACGAATACGTGAGCATGGCTGCCCCGTAGGTGAAGGCCCCCGACCTGGCCATCTCGGGCGGGCCGGGGGACCCTCCGCGGCTCCGTAGGTGCTCAGGAGCAAGTTCCCCATTGGCAGTTGTGGCCCGAGGGTGGCCGCCTGAGCCCCTCAGCCTCCTTGCACCACATGCACTTCGGCTTACCTGCCTTGACGCAAGCACAGCCCACGATTACCTCCTCTTGTCACTGTCGCAGCACGGCAGCGGGGGTTCCGAAATTTTGTTAGCCACATAAGCGCCTGTCAATGACAAGAATCAGACAGCCTTCACACTTTCCGCTTGCACCCCGGAGTGCTCGGTCAATGTTGTGAGGCCGTTCGGGTGAGTCTGCTGTCGTGCCCGCCTCGACCGTCCACCGGGCGGGTGCGCAGGCTCCCGTGATCGGTACGGTATGCAGCATGTCTTCGCCCGCCCCTGCGCCGCTGCTCCGGGACTACATCGACCTCCCGGAGCGCACGAGCACGAGCGACTTCGTGCTCAAGCTCGCCGACAGCGTCGCCGACGCCGATGCCACCCTCCGCGACTACGTCGTCACGGACCGGCTGCTCGGGAACTTCGACGAGGCGCTCGGGTTGATCCGCTCCGCGGTCGAGGGGCACGCCTCCAAGGCCGCCTACCTGCACGGCTCCTTCGGCTCCGGTAAGTCGCACTTCATGGCGGTGCTGCACGCGCTGCTGCGCGGCGAGCCGGCCGCCCGCGGTCGGGACGAGCTGGCGCCGCTGGTCGCCAAGCACAGCGTCTGGCTGGACGGGCGCAAGTTCCTGCTCATCCCGTACCACCTGCTCGACGCCCGCTCGCTGGAGCAGCGGGTGCTCGGCGGCTACGTCGACCGGGTGCGCGCCCTGCACCCCGAGGCGCCGATCCCGGCGGTGCACCGGACCGACTCGCTGCTGGAGCAGGCCGCCTCGCTGCGCGAGAAGATCGGTGACAAGCAGTTCATCGACGGGCTGCCCGGTGGGGACGTCGAGGACGAGTGGGGGGAGAGCGAGACCTTCTGGACGTCCGAGCGGCTGGACCAGGCGTTCGCCGGCGCGTACTCCGACGAGCTGCGCCGCAAGCTGGTCAACGACCTGCTGACCAGCTGGAACAAGGGCTTCTTCAGCAACGCCCGGGAGGATGCCGAGGCGTTCGTCTCGCTCGACCGGGGCCTCACCGAGATCAGCCGGCACGCCAAGGAACTCGGCTACCACGGCCTGATCCTCTTCCTCGACGAGCTGATCCTCTGGCTGGCCAACTCCATCGGCGACCAGAAGTTCGTCTCCCAGGAAATCCAGAAGATCACCAACTTCGTCGAGGGCGGCGACACCCGCCGGCCCATCCCGGTGATCAGCTTCATCGCTCGGCAGCGTGACCTGCGCGAACTCGTCGGCGAGGAGGTCACCGGCGCCAACGAGCTGAGCTACCAGGACACGCTCAACCTGGCCAGCGGCCGGTTCGACGTGATCAAGCTGGAGGACCGCAACCTCCCGGAGATCGCCCGGCGCCGGCTGCTCAAACCCCGCGACACCACGGCCGCCGCGGCGATCGGCAAGGCCTTCGACGCCACCACCAAGGTACGCCGGGAGGTGTTCGACACCCTGCTCGGCACGGACTCGGGCAGCGGCGCGGACATCGACGCCTTCCGGTCGACGTACCCGTTCAGCCCGGCGTTCCTCTCCACCCTGGTGCACGTCTCCAGCGCGCTGCAGCGCTCCCGGACCGCGCTGAAGCTGATGCGCCAGCTGCTGGTCGATCGCCGCGACACGCTGCGCCTCGGCCAGCTCGTCCCACTCGGCGACCTCTACGACGTGATCAGCAGTGGCGGTGACCAGCCCTTCACCGAGAAGCTCAAGGCCGAGTTCGAGATGGCCCAGAAGCTCTACGACCTGAAGCTGCGCCCCTACCTGCTCGGCCAGTACGACCTCACCGACGACGATCTGGAGGCCGCCCGTCGGGGCACCGCGCTGCCGGGCGAGGTGGCCGGGCGGGTGCGCGCCTTCACCGGCGATGACCGGCTGGTGAAGACGCTGCTGCTGGCCGCCCTCGCGCCCAGCGTGCCGGCCCTGCGGAACCTGACCGCCCGGCGGCTCTCCGCGCTCAACCACGGCAGCATCACCAGCCCGATCCCCGGCGGCGAGGTTGCCCAGGTCAATCGCAAGCTCACCGACTGGGCCGGCCGGTTCGGCGAGATCCGAATCGGCCAGGGCGACGACCCGATCGTCTCGCTGGAACTGGTCGGCGTCGACGTTGACAGCGTCCTCGCCACCGCCAAGCACTACGACAACGAGGGCGCCCGCAAGCACATGGTGCAGCGGCTGCTCTGGCAGCAGCTGGGCGTGCCGTGGAGCGACTCGTTCTTCGCCGAGGCCGGCCTGCCCTGGCGAGGCAGCCGCCGCAACATCGAACTGGTCTACGGCAACGTGCGCGATGTCAACGACATCCGCGACGAGGCGTTCCACCCGAACGACCCGACCGGCTGGCGGATGATCATCGACTATCCGTTCGACGACGGCAGCCACGGTCCGGCCGACGACCGGCAGCGGGTCCAGGACCTGATCAGCCGGACCACCTCCCGCACGGTTTGCTGGATCCCGGCGGCGCTCACCGTCGAACGCCGCACCGAGCTCGGTGAGCTCGTCATCATCGACAAGCTGCTCGAAGGACAGCGCTTCGACAGCCACGCCGAGCACCTCAACCCCGACGACCGGCGCCGCGCGCACGGCGCGCTGACCAACCGGCGCAGCGCGCTGCTGGCCAAGATGCAGGCGGTGCTCCGCCAGGCGTACGGGTTGGCCGGCAAGCAGGCCACCGACGTCGTCCTCGGCTTCGACGACCACCTGCAGTCGCTGACCCGCGCGCTGGAGCCGAAGCTGCCGATGGGCGCCACGTTCAACGACGCGCTGCGCAGCATCGGCGACCAGATGCTCAGCCAGCAGTTCCCCGCGCACCCCGACTTCGACCCCGACCGCAAGGGCGACCCGGTACGCCTGGCCGACGTCAAGGTGGTGCTCGACCACGTCCGCCGGGCCGTCGAGTCGCCCGAGGGACGCGTCGAGGTCGACCGCACCCACCGGCAGACCATGCGCCGCATCGCCAACCCCCTCGGCCTGGGCACCATGCACGAGGCGGCGTTCGTCATCGAGGGGGAGTGGGTCCAGCACTTCCAGCGCAAGGCGTCCAGCGAGGGCATCACGGGTGAGCTGCGGGTCGCCGACCTGCTGCGCTGGATCGACGATCCGAGTCCACGCGGCCTCGACCCGATCGTCGCGCAGCTCGTCGTGGCGACCTTCGCCGAGCAGACCGACCGTGCCTTCTACTTCCATGGCAGCGAGGTGATCCCCGCTCCCGAGCTGGGGAAGATCACCGCGGACCACACGCTCCGCGAGGAGCGGCTTCCCAGCGACGAGGACTGGCAGTCGGCTCGGGCCCGCTCCGCAGCCATCTTCGGCCTCCAACCGCTCGACCTGCGCCGGGGCCGGCTGGTGGCGCTGTTCGGGCGTGACCTGACAACCCAGGCGAACCGCTACCGGGAAGCCGCTCACGGCCTGGTCGCCCGCCTGGACCAGCACGCGACCTGGCTGGGAATCGACAAGGAGTCCGGCAGCGGACGGCTGGCCACCGCCCGGGCCGCCGCCGACCTGCTGGAGGCGTTGGCCAACGGACGGACGGCGGTGGAGACCGTTGAACGGCTCGCGCGCGCTGAACTCGCCGGCCCGGCCGACCGGACCGGTAAGAGCATCATGAGCGCCGCGCAGGTCTCGGCGGCGCTCGCCGCCGCGCCCTGGGACACCTTCGAGATTGTCGCCGGGCTGCCCGAGCCCTACGCGACCGAGGCGGTGGCGATTCTCGCCGAGCTGCGCCGCGTCGCCCAGTCCGACGAGCTGACCGCCCCGCTCGCCCCGGCCCTGCGCCGCGCCCAGACCGACTCCACCGCCCTGATCCGCCGCGCCACCATGCAGCGGGTCGAACCGCCGGTCAAGAACCCGCCGCTCGAGGTCATCGTGGATCCGGGTCAGACGGACCTGGTGCCGGTGCCGCGCGGCGGCGTCACGGTCACGGCCGCGAGTCTTGGCCAGGCGGTGGAGCAGCTGGGCGCCTTTGCCGCTGACCACGGCGACGCGACCATCGAGGTGACCTGGAGAATCGTGCCGTGACTCAGGCACCCGCACCATCCCAGGCGCTGCGGATCAACCCGGTCGCGCTGCGGCAGAAGGTGACGCAGCAGCTCGACCGGCACCGCACCGGTGACGCGTACCCGGTCATGGTCGTGCGCGCCGAGCCCGCCTGGCCGCACGACCCGGCGATGCTGCTGCCCGACGGACGCCCGGCCCGGGTTGTGCCGTGCGTCTCGCCGCTGGCCATCTGGGAGCACCTCGCCGCCGACCGCGGCGACGAGGTGCTGGTGCTGCTCACCGACATCCCCGAGTCCGACCTCGGGCACGGTGTGCGGAGCCGGATCTTCCGGCAGCGGGTGGTCACCGTTGAGCCCTGGGACCTGGTCGTGGACGCCTTCGGCGCGCAACTGCCGGACAGCGCGCTGGAACGGGAAGGCTGGGCCGGTGAGGCGCTGCTCGACGCGATGCCGCCCGCCGGCTGGCCGAAGCTCGCCACCTCCGTGCTCACCCGCGACATGGCGCTGCGGCACCTCGCCGCCGTACGCCTCGGTCTCGACCGCCGGGGTGACAGCCCCGACGACCTGGACGTGACGACGCTGCTGCGGTGGAGTGTCGAGCCGGGCGCGGTCGAGGCGTTCGGGCTGCTCCGGGAGGGGGAGCGCGACGGCCTGGCCGGGTGGCTCATCGAACAGTTTGGCCGGCCCGCCAAGGCGCTCTTCGCGCTCATCGCCGCCGGCCACGGCGCCGACGCGCTTCCGCTCGGGCTGGTCTGCGATGCCCTCTGGACCACCGACACCGCCGACGCGGTGCGGGCGCAGGGGCGCATCGACCAGTACTTCGGCAACCTCAACGACGACGCGACCGTGCACGGCTTCGCTGACGCGGCGGTGCAGGTGGTGAGCGCGATGCTGACCGCCCGCGACCGGAAGTCACAGCTGCAGGGGAATGCGGCGCTGGACCGGGCCGAGGAACTCCTCATCCAGTTCAACGCGGCGGCCAGCGCCGGCCACAGCCCGATCCTCCGCACCGGCTTCATTCGGCGGATCACCACCGCCGCGCAGGCGCTGCTGGCCGCGCTCCGCGACCCGGCCGACCGCGCGCTCGACGACGCGGTCGAGGCGCTCGCCGGGCACCGGCTGGCCGACGTGGAAGCCACCCGGGTCAACCGGATCCGGATGGCCCAGCGGCTCGTGCGCTGGCTCGGCACCGAGCAGGAGCCGCCGGCGAGCGTGGCCGACGGGGTGGACCAGCAGATCGGCCAGTGGGGCTGGGTCGACCTGGCGCTCAACCACGTCTGGGCCGGCGACGACGCCAACCCCGACCTGCAGACCGCGTTCCGGGAGATCCACGACCAGGCGCAGCAGCGGCGGCGGGACCTGGACCAGGCGTTCGCCGGCCGCCTCGCGGCGTGGGCCACCGCCGGCCCCGGCAACGACGGCGGCCTGCTCACCGTGGAGAACCTTCTGCCCCGCGTCATCGACCCGCTGGTCAAGGCCGACCGGCCGGTGCTACTCGTCGTCCTCGACGGGATGAGCGCCGCCGTCGCCGTGCAGCTCGCCGACCAGCTGTCCCAGCACTGGGTCGAGTACGACCCGCTCGCCGGTTCCGGCTCGGGCCGCCGACGGGGGATCGTCGCCGCCCTGCCCACCCTGACCGCGGTGTCCCGGACCTCGCTCTTCGCCGGCGCTCTCCGCGAAGGCAACCAGGCCCACGAGAAGAAGCTCTTCGCCGACGGTCGGTGGGGCAAGGGTTCCCGAATCTTCCACAAGGGGCCGGCCAAGGGCGGAGCCGGCTGGGCGTACGCGGGCGAGTTGGCCGATGCCGTGGCCGGGACGGCGCCCGTCGTGGCCGTCGTGATCAACACCGTGGACGAGTCGCTGACCCACGGCCGCGAGGGCGATGAACCCGGCTGGCAGCTCGACGACCTCGGCTTCCTGCGCAGCCTGCTCGACCAGGCCCGCTCCTCCGGACGCGCCGTCGTCATCACCAGCGACCACGGGCACGTGCTGGAGCGGGGCGGGCAGCACCTCAAGGCCGCCGACGCCGCCTCGGCCCGGCACCGCACCGGCCCCGGCCCGGTCGCCCCCGGTGAGGTGGAGCTGACCGGCCCCCGGGTGGTGGCCGACGGCAAACGGATCATCGCGCTGTGGGACCCGATGCTGCGCTACCGCCCCAGCAAGGCGGGCTACCACGGCGGCGCGTCACTCGCCGAGGTCACGATCCCGCTGCTGGCGTACCTGATGCCGAACGCGACGCAGCCGCCGGCCGGCTGGGCTCCCGTCGAGACCAGCCCACCGGACTGGTGGCAGGCACCGGCGACCGCTTCCGTTCCGGCTGCCCCCGCGGCCCCGGTGCCCGCACCCAGGCCGCGGCGCAAGGCGCCGGCCGTCACGGGGGACGCGCTCTTCGACGTACCGGAGGCGGCGAGCGCTCCCGCAGCGGCGTCGCCGGCCGGAGAGGGCGATCTGGTGAGCGCGGTGCTGGCCACCGACCTGTTCGAGGCCCAGCACGAGCTGACGCCGCGCAAGGTGGACCGGAAGAAGATCGAGGCGGCGCTGCACGCGCTGGTCGAGGCCAAGGGTGTGCTGCCGTTGGCCGTGCTCGGCCAGCGGGCCGGTGAACTGCCCGGCCGGGAGGGCGGATTCGTCATCACCCTGCAGCGGATCTTCAACATCGACAACTACGCGGTGCTGTCCCGGATCGACGACGGGCGCACCGTCAAACTGGACATCGCTCTGCTCCGGACGCAGTTCGGTCTGCCCGGGGGCGGCGCGTGACCGCCGTCAGCCCGGCCCGGCGGCGCGAGGTCATCGACGCGCTGCGCCGGGGTGCCGTCCCGTCGGCCGGCCTGGACCTTTTCGCCGTCGGGCTCGACCGCTTCACCGGCGCGGTGGGGGAGGACCTGGACACGGTCACCGCCGGCGGCTCCGTGTTCAAGGCAATCCGCGGTGAGTACGGCTCCGGCAAGACCTTCTTCACCCGGTGGATCGCCGAACGGGCGAAGCGCGCCAACTTCGCCACCGCCGAGGTGCAGATCTCCGAGAACGAGACCCCGCTGCACAAGCTGGAGACCGTCTACCGCCGGCTCACCGAGCGGCTCACCACCTCGACGTTCCCGCCCAGCGCGCTGCGAGCCGTGGTGGACGGCTGGTTCTACGCGCTGGAGGAGGACGTCCTCGCGGCGGACGAGGTCACCGCCGACGCCCCGGAAGTCCTCGACCGGGCGGTCGGGGTGCTGCTCGACCAGCGACTCGCCGCGGTCAGCCGCACGGCGCCCGCCTTCGCTGCCGCGCTCCGCGGCTACCGGACCGCCTCCCTCGCCGGCGACCCCGCCACCGCCGACGCCGTCCTGGCCTGGCTTGGCGGTCAGCCGCACGTCGCCGCCTCCGCCCGCCGGGTCGCCGGCGTGCGCGGCGACCTCGACCACTTCGCGGCGCTCAGCTTCCTCCAAGGGCTCCTGGCCGTGCTGCGCGACAGCGGCCACCCCGGCCTGCTGCTCGTACTCGACGAGGTGGAGACGCTGCAGCGGGTCCGCTCCGACGCGCGGGACAAAGCGCTCAACGCGCTGCGCCAGCTCATCGACGAGGTGCACTCCGGCCGGTTTCCCGGCCTCTACCTGGTCATCACCGGGACGCCCGCCTTCTACGACGGGCCCCAGGGCGTGCAGCGGCTGGCCCCACTGGCCCAGCGGCTCGCCGTCGACTTCACCACCGACGCGCGGTTCGACAATCCCCGGGCGGTGCAGATCCGACTGGCCGGCTTCACCCTCGACTCCCTGGTCGAGCTGGGCGCACGGGTACGCGACCTCTACGCCGACGGGTCCGCGGCATCCGACCGGGTGCGGGCCCTGGTCGACGACGCGTACCTGGGGGACCTGGCCCGGGCGGTCGCCGGCGGGCTCGGCGGCAAGGTCGGCGTCGCGCCACGCCTCTTTCTCAAGAAGCTGGTGGGGGAGGTGCTCGACCGGGTGGACCAGTTCCCCGAATTCGACCCGCGGCGGGACTACGGCCTGACGCTCTCCGCGAACGAGATGACCGACGTCGAACGCAACGCCACCAGCGCTGACGCGATTTCGCTCGACCTGTAGGACAGAATCAGATCATGAGCACCGATCTCGCCTCGCTCCTCGGCACCCAGGAGACCGCTGCCCTCGAGTTCAAGCGCGAGGCGACGGACCGGAACGCAATCCGTAAGGCGATCTGCGCCCTCGCCAACGACCTGACCGGCCAGGGCGGCGGTGATCTGCTCATTGGGGTCGACGACAAGGGGCGGCCGGTCGGTGGCATCGACACGTCCGACGCCGCCCTCTTGAAGATCACTGAGTACCGTGACCAGGGACTGATCCTCGACCGGCCGTCGATGGTTGCGACCGCCGGGGTCTACCAGGGGGAGCCGGTGATCCGGGTACGGGTGAACGCGTCACACACGCCGCCGGTGCGGTTCGAGAACGTGGTGTACGTCCGGCCGGGCCCCACTACCCGACGCGCGAACCGCGACGACGAGCGGGTGCTGTCGGAACGGCGGCGCTCCTTCGAGGTGCCTTTCGATGTCAGGCCGGCTACAGGGAGCACCCTCGGGGATCTTGATCTCGATTTGTTTCGCACCGAATATCTCCGCCAGGCTGTGGCTCCCTCCGTGCTGGAGGAAAATCACCGCTCGACCGAACAGCAACTTGCCTCCCTTCGTCTCGCCGACCTGGACGGCACGCCGACCGTTCTTGGCCTCCTGCTCGTCGGGGTCGATCCGACAAGCCGGATCGCCGGTGCCTACGTGCAGTTCGTGCGTTACGAGGGCACGGATGTCGGCGGCTCGGTCCTGGACGAGCAGGAACTTCGACTCAACGTCATCAACGCGGCCGAGCGGTTGGAGACCCTGATCAAGGGGCATCTGCGGACCCGCCTCGTCGAGGTGAGCGGCTTTCGCGAGGAGTCACGCCCGAACTACCCGTTCGAGGCGCTCCGGGAGGTGTGCATGAACGCCCTCATGCATCGCAACTATGAGTCGTCGAACGCCCCCGTACGGATCGCCTGGTTTGACGACCGGATCGAGGTGACCAACCCCGGCGGACCGTTCGGCCAGGTGCGAGCGGACAACTTCGACCGGGTCAACGACTATCGCAACCCATCCCTGGCCGCAGCGATGAAATCGCTCGGATACGTCAATCAGTTCGGCCGGGGGATCGGCCGGATCAGGGCGTCACTGGACCGCAACGGTAACCCGTCGCCTGATTTCCTGGTTGACGATGCGTCCTGGACCGTGACGGTGAGGAGTGCATCATGATCTCCGTCGCGCTGTTCAACAACAAGGGCGGCGTCGGTAAGACGACTCTCACCTATCATCTGGCTCACATGCTCCAGCGGCTGGGCCACCGTGTGCTCGCGGTCGACCTGGACCCGCAGTCGAATCTGACGGCAGCCTTTCTCGATGAAGATGCCCTCGGTGAGCTCTGGAACGAAGCGGCTACGCCTGCCTGGGGCGGACCTCACCAACGCCGGCTATGGTCCCCCTTGGAGCAGGGGCTTGGGACAGTAGTCACCGCCATCCGGCCAATCATGGAGGGCGTCGGCGATATCGAGGACGTCCGGCCGGTGACCATCGCGCAGGATCTCTGGCTTGTGCCAGGTGATCTAGACCTGAGCGCCTTCGAGGATCGACTGTCCGACGCATGGCCACGCGGTTTCACCAAGGACCCGGCCGCGATCCGGGTAACGACTGCATTTCATCGAATCATTCGTCAGGCGGCCGAGGAGGTCGACGCGGAAATCGTCCTGATCGACGTCGGCCCCAATCTCGGCGCCATTAACCGGGCTGCGCTGTTGGCAGCTGACACAGTGCTCATGCCCCTCGCGGCGGATCTCTTCTCACTGCGAGGGCTCAAGAACCTGGGTCCGACGTTGCGGAGTTGGCGCGCGATCTGGAGTGACGTGGTGCTGCCCAATGTACCGCCCTCCATCGCTGCACCGCAGGGCACGATGACGCCTCTGGGCTACGTCATCATGCAGCCGACCATGCGTCTGGATCGGCCTGTTCATGCCTATCAGCGGTGGCTCGACCGGATCCCCAACGTCTTCGCCACCGCCGTACTGGACCGTCCGGACGCGGCGGACATTGGGCGGACGTACGAGATAGCCACGCTTCGTAACTATCAGAGTCTGATGCCTCTGGCGCACGATGCCCGCAAGCCGATGTTCGATCTCCGATCGGCGGACGGCGCGCTGGGCAGCACCCAGACCCTTGTGCAGCGCTGCTACCAGGACTTCAGGGCACTGGGCGAAGAGTTGCTGCGCAGGCTTACCGGCGTACCGACCGACAAATGATGCACGGCGCCGAACTGCTGCACCCCGTCGTCCTGCACCACGTGGTGAACTCACTGCAATGGCCGGCGCTGCGGCCCCTGCAAGAGGCAGCTGTGCAGCCGCTGCTCGACGGCGACGACGCGCTGTTGCTCGCGCCGACCGCCGGTGGCAAGACCGAAGCGGCGATGTTTCCCCTGCTGTCCCGCATGGCGCAGGAAAACTGGTCCGGCACGTCCGTCCTCTACCTCTGCCCGCTGAAGGCCCTGCTCAACAACCTGCTGCCCAGATTGGAGACCTACACTGGGTGGTTGGGGCGCCGCGCGGCGCTCTGGCACGGCGACGTGACCATGGGGCGCCGCCGGACGATCCTCCGGGAGCGGCCGGACGTCCTGCTGACCACGCCCGAGTCGTTGGAGTCGATGTTGGTCAGCGCCACCGTCGACCACGACGAGTTCTTCCAGCACCTGCGGGCGATCGTGGTGGACGAGGTGCACGCGTTCGCCGGCGACGACCGGGGATGGCATCTGCTGGCGGTGCTGGAGCGGCTCGGCCGGGTGGCGGGTCGGCCGGTCCAGCGAATCGGACTCTCCGCGACCGTGGGCAACCCCGATGAGCTGTTGGGCTGGCTCCAGGGTTCTGGCCGCGCGCAGCGACCCGCGCGGGTGGTCGCACCCGAACTGGCCGTCGCGGTCACCTCGCCGGCGCCCGCCGCTGCACCGCCCGGCGAGGTCGAGCTGGATTACGTGGGGTCGGTGCACAACGCGGCGAAGGTGATCGCGGCGTTGCACCGGGGCGAGAAGCGGTTGGTGTTCTGCGACTCGCGAGCCCTGGTCGAGGAGCTCGGCCAGAAGCTGCGCGCGCTGCAGGTGAAAACCTTCCTCTCCCACGCGTCGCTCTCCCTCGACGAGCGGCGGCGGGCCGAGGAAGCGTTCGCGCAGGAGCGCGACTGCGTCATCGTGGCCACCAGCACCCTTGAATTGGGCATCGACGTCGGCGACCTCGACCGGGTCATCCAGATCGACGCGCCTCGCACCGTCGCCGCCTTCCTGCAGCGGATCGGTCGAACCGGCCGACGACCAGGTACCAGGCGGAACTGTCTCTTCCTGGCATTGGACGGTGACGGACTGCTGCACGCCGCGGGGCTGCTCAAGCTCTGGAGTGAGGGGTGGGTCGAAGCCGTCGTCCCACCGCCCGAGCCGCGCCACATCGTGGCCCAGCAGCTGCTGGCGCTCTCGCTTCAGCAGCACCGGGTCGGTGATCAGCTGTGGTCGCACGAGTGGAACGGACTGGCGCCCTTCGACAAGAGCGCCGACGTGATCGTGCGACACCTCGTCGAACAGGGGTACCTGGACTCGGACTCCGGCATGCTGTTCATCGGTCCGGAAGCGGAGCTGCGCTTCGGCCGCCGGCACTTCATGGACATGCTCGCCGTCTTCACCGCGCCGCCGCAGTTCACCGTGCTGTCCGGACGCACCGAGATCGGCCGTACCGACCCTGCACTGTTGACGGCGAAGGTAGAGGGCCCCCGCCTGCTTCTGCTCGCCGGGAGAAGTTGGCGGGTCACCCACATCGACTGGAAGCGACGGCGCTGCTTCGTCGAACCGGCCGAGGGAGGAGGAAAGGCGCTCTGGATGACCGGTGGCTCGCCTCAAGGGCTGTCGTACCGGATGGTCCGGGCGATGCGCGACGTGCTGCTCGCCGCGGACCCTCCGGTCGCCCTCACCGCTCGGGCGACCACGAGACTCGCTGCGCTCCGCGACGACGCCACCGCCACCGTTCATCCCGGCGGCTCGGTGGTGACGCGCGACAAGGACGGCGAAGCGCGCTGGTGGACCTGGGCCGGCTTCCGCGCCAACGCCACCCTGATCGCCACGCTCGGCGAGCTGGCCGACCCGACGCAGCGCTACGACGACGCGAGCATCCGGCTGCGTCCGGACCTCGACCGGGAGATGTGGCGGGCGGCGACGACGGACGCGGCGGAACGGATCTGCCTCCCGGACGTCGCCGAGAAGGCGCTCGCCGGGCTCAAGTTCAGCACCGCACTCCCTCACCGCCTGGCGACCGCCACCCTCGCCGCCCGGCTGGCTGATGTCGAGGGAGCCGCTGCCGTCCTCCGCGAACCGGCCAGGTTCACCCATCTCTGATGGCGTTGACGCTGTTGATCACGTCCCAGTAGGGTTCGTGTTCGCGAAAGAGCTGAGCGACGTCCAGCGGGGGACATGAGCGGCTTCTACGTAGATCCGGCTGGCCTGAACGGGCTGTACAACGTGCTTCATCGGGTGTCGGGCGACGTCGGTGACACGCTCGCGTACGTCAAGCGGCATTGCGACCTGACCTTCGCCGAAGAAGGTCTGCTGGTCATCTTCGCCAGCCCGCACCAGCTGGCCTACGACCGGATTACGCAGGGGCTGCAGCGGTTGGAGACGATCAGTCGGAGCGCTGCCACCCAGATCAACCTTGCCCAGCGCGCCTACGCCACCGCCGACGCGGAGTCGGCAAGCCGGGTCGACCAGACCTATTCGGGCGCGAAAGACCCGACAGCGATGTGGAGCACGCTCAGCACCGGCCGTCCCGACCTGTGGCCCACCGCCCACCGGTCTCCGTTCGCTGATGTAGCCGAGCCGACCAGCAACCTGGTGCCACCCAATTACGCGACCGCGGTCGAGATGTGGAAGATCAACCCTCTCGCGGATTTGATCAGTCCTGCTGCGTGGCTGCGCCAGGTCAGCGTGTGGCTGTTCGGGTACGACCCGTTCGAGGACTGGAGCAAGCAGCTCAGCGGCGACTGGAACGCCTACATCCACTGTGCTGCGGCCTGGCGGATCATCGGCAATGCCCTACTCGATGTCGGCCGCAACCTCGTCACCACCGCCGCCGACGTACCCGAAGTCTGGCGCGGCCGGGCCGCGGAGGCCGAGCAGGAGTTCCAGCTCACGCTCGGCAAGGCCGCCATGGCCCTGCACCCGACGTGCGATCAGTACGCCGAGCTATACACCAAGGCCGCTGAGGCTGCCAAGCAACTCTTCGACGTGGTCAGTGGCCTGATTGCCAAGCTCATCGACGTCCTGATCGTCATCAACCTGGCCTCAGCCGTCGGCACGGCGACGATCGAGACGGGAGTCGGGCCAGTCGTCGGTTACGGCGTAGCCGCCTACTACGCCTGGCAGGCGTACGACCTCTACAACGAGATTTCGACCTTCTACGGCAACGCCGAGGCCACGTTCAAGGGCATCGCCGGCACCATTGGCATGATTCAGGCGGGCGCCGCCATCGCCGCACTTCCCGAGCTCAAGCCCTATCAGCACCCCGGACAGCAGGGATAGCTCATGAACGAAGAGATTTACCGCCAGCCGCTGGCTCGCGCGGTCCTGACGACACTCGCCAGGAGCCGCGGCGGCGACGACCCACTGGGTTCCCTGGCCCGAACCGTTCTCAGCGGCGAGGCGGACCTGCGCACGGCGGTGGCGTTCTCCTCGCACGGCCGGGCGCTGGACGACGCCTTCACGACGTCGCTGAACGAGCGCGACGCCCTCACGCAGGACGAGCGCATCGAATGGGAGCGGCAGGCGCAGCAGCTTCGTGACGCAGGCGCAGCGCTGACCGTCGAGGTGGAGACTCTGGGCGATGCCACCAGCGAGGGTCGGGAGGAATGGCGGTGAACGCCCGCATGCGATGGAGACTGGCCGTCCCACTCATCGGCCTGAGCCTGCTCATGGCGGTCCCGGCCACCTACGGCACCTGGGTGTTCTGGTCCGATTTCGGAAACACCTATCGATTGCTCAGCCTCGTCATCTGCCTTGCTCTGGTGGCACAGCTGGCGTTGGCGGTGTCGATCGGCGTACGGCCGACCCGGGACGTGCCCTGGGCGCGGATCGGACTGATGGCGGTCGCCTTCTTGGTGGCCTGCGGTGTTGCTGCGGTACGGAGGTCGGTCTGAAATGACCCGCGGGTCGTTACTACTGCCGATCAGGATCGGTGGTGGAGCCTGGCTCCAGCGTCACCGCGCCGTTGAGCCGGGCCCCCGCGCCCTGGATCACCGCTCTGCTGGCCGCGGGCTGCAACAGCTGCTGGTGACCGCCGTGTGGCGTGCTGGGGCATGGCGTCCGGACCCCAACCACGAAGGACCGTGCCCGATCCCGTGGGCGTTGCACGTCACCGACGGCGCTGCTCAGCAAAGCTGAGCAGCGCCGCCTCCGCGAGGAGATAGCCGACACCAACGGATGACCGTTCGCTTTGGACGACACCTTCGGTGGCGGTGAACCGGCGGGGCGTGAAACCCCGTGTCCGAGCACAGATCGGCGAGGACCCGGGCGAGGCGGGCTAAATGCTCGGCCACTGACCAGACGACGGCTGTTCGTCGGCGATCGACGACTTCGGTCTTCCCGGTGGCTTCAGGCTCAGGCGGGGGCGGCGGCCTTTTCGGCGATGCGGAGCGCCTCGACCAGACCCTGGTAGAGGGAGTCGCGCTCCATCAGGTCGGCGTGTGTGCCGCGTGCCCGTACTCGACCGTCTTCCATTACGACGATGGTGTCCGCGTCGAGCACCGTCGAGAGCCGGTGGGCGATGGTGACCACGGCGCCCTCGGCCGCCCGTTGCCGGATCACCTCGTGCAGCGCCGCCTCGGTGAGGCCGTCGACCTGGGCGGTGGCCTCGTCGAGCAGCAACACGTCGGGGGAGCGCAGGACTGCCCGGGCCAGGGCTAGCCGTTGGCGTTGTCCACCGGAGATCGACGAGGCCGACAGCGAGGTCTCCAGGCCGTCGTCGAGGGTGTCGACGAGTTCGTCGAGGTGGACCGCGGCGAGCGCCGTTCGCATCTCGGCTTCGGTGGCGTCGGGGTGGGTGAAGAGCAGGTTGTCGCGGATCGTGCCGGGCAGCAGCGGGGTTTCCTGTTCGACGTACGCCAGCCGGCGGCGGATCTCAACGTGCGAGTAGGTGGGGTAGGGGCGGCCGTCGAGGGTTACCGTGCCGGAGGTCGGCTCGAGGAAGCGCAGGATGAGGGAGAACAGCGTGGTCTTCCCGGCGCCCGAGGGCCCGACGATCGCGGTGTGCCCGCGGCGGGGGATCTCCAGGTCGACGTCGATCACCACATCGGGCTGGTCCGGCCCGTAGCGGGCGGTGACACCCCGGAGCGCGAGGACGGGGCCGGCCGGGTCGGCCGGCTCGGTGGAGGCCGACGGCGCCGCGTCGGCCTCGGTCGCGATCGAGTCGATCTGCCGGATGCGGGCGGCGGCGGCCACGCCGGCCTGGAGCGCGGTGACGTTCTGGGTGAGATCGGTGATGGGACCGACGAGCTGGAACGCGTAGAGCAGGAACGCGATCAGGCTGGAGACCTCCAGCAGGCCCTGCCCCGCCCGCCACGCGCCGATCCCCAGGATGACGATGATGGCGAGCTGGATCCCGGTCCAGGAGATGGTCCAGACGATCGCGGAGCGGCGGGCGACGCGGACCCCGTGCGCGGCGGCGGCCCGCGCGTCGTCGACCACCCGTTCGGTCTGCCGGTCTTCCGCCCGGCTGGCCTTGACCGTCCGGATCGCCCGGAGCGAGCCTTCGAGTCGTCCCCCCAGACGGCCGACGGACTCCTGGGCCGATTCCTGCGCGGAGGCGATCGCGGGCAGCAGGCCACCCATGAGCACCGTGACCACCACGACCGACCCGAGCGTGAAGGCGAGCAGCATCATGTCGAGCACGCCCATCAGCACCAGCGTGGCGAGCATCGCCAGGACGCTGTTCACGATCCCGACGATGCTCGACGAGGCCTTGTGCAGCAGCGCGGCGTCGGAGGTGACCCGGGTGACCAGCTCGCCGGGCGGCCGGCGGGTGATCGCGCCGATCGTGGCGGCGAAGTACCGCCCGACCATCGACACCCGGGCGTCGAGCACCACCTCTTCGGCGACCGTGCCCAGGACGACCCACTGCCAGAGCGAGATCAGAGCGCCGACGACGACGAGGCCGAGCAGCACCGCGATCGGACGCGTCAGCGAGCCGCCGTCGCCGACCGTGTCCAGCACCCACTTGGTGACCATGGGCGTGGCCAGGACGACGGCGTTGGCGACCAGCCCGAGAACGAGCCCCAGCACGAGGACGCCGCGGTGCGGGCGCAGGAAGGATCTGAGTGAGCGCAGGGATGACGACTCAGCCATATCTCGGATTGGAACAGTAGAGCCCCATTTTCGTCAAGCGGCGTTCCGTCCTGGTCCTGCTAACCTCTACCGGTGATGGACACTCAGGAGCGCGGCGTGCGGGCGCGGACGAGGCAGGCGATCCTCGACGCCGCCATCACCGTGCTGGGCCAGGAGCCGACGGTGTCGCTGGGCGCCATCGCCGCCGCCGCCGACGTCGGACGCACCACCCTGCACCGATACTTTCCCGAACGCTCGGAGCTGCTTCGTGCGGTGAACGCCGAGGTGACCGCCCGGCTGGAACGGGCGGTCGGGCTCGCGCGGCTGGACGAGGGGCGGGGCATCGACGCGCTCCGGCGGCTGACCCGGGAATACTTCGACCTGGGCGACGTGCTGTCGCTGATCTTCAACCAGCCGCACCTCACCGCCGAGGTCGGGTGGGCCGACCCGGGGGTCTGCGATCCGCGCTTCGAGACGATGGTGCGGCGGGGCCACGAGGACGGCACTCTCGATCCGGACCTGCCCCCGCCGTGGGTCCACAACCTGCTGTGGGCGCAGCTCTACGCCGCCTACGGCTACCTCGCCGACAGCGACACCTCGCGACACACGGTGCTGGGCCTGCTGGTACGGACCGTGACCGGCGCCGCCGGCGTCAAGAGTGCGCGCATCGAGGAGTAAGGGCACGCTCCCGTTCGCGGCCACTCAGTCGAGACAGAACTCGTTACCCTCGATGTCCTGCATCACGAGGCACGACTCGCTGTGCCCATCGGCACGCAGTAGTCGCACGCGTACCGCGCCGAGCTCGACCAGTCGTGCGCATTCGGCCTCGAGTGCGGCCAGACGCTCTTCCCCCACGAGCCCGGTGCCGACCCGCACGTCAAGATGCAGCCGATTCTTGACGACCTTGCCTTCGGGAACGCGCTGGAAGAACAGTCGCGGGCCCACGCCTGAGGGATCAACGCACGCGAACGCTGAACCCTGGCGCTCCGGCGGCAGCGCGCGATCGAAGTCGTCCCATGTGGCGAACCCCTCCGGTGGCGGCGGTACGACGTACCCCAACACCTCGCACCAGAAACGAGCGACGCGCTCAGGTTCTGCGCAGTCGAAGGTGACTTGGACCTGCTTGGCCGACGCCATCGGTCCACCATAGAGGCGGGGCCTTTCGTCGTCCAGGGATTCGCCCCTAACCGACGGGGCTTACGACACACGGCCTAGCGGCCTTGGCGCCCGCGTGCGGGCCGCCGGTACTCCGGGGACGACCACGCGAGGCGCGGCCGTCCCCGGAACCAGCCGATGTCAGGCGACCGTGCAGGACGCGCCGTTGAGGGTGAACGAGTTTGGCCTGGCGGTGTTGCCGGTGTGCGTGGCCTGGAAGCCGATGGTGACCGATCCGCTGACGGGGATGGCCGCGTTGTGGCCGACATTCCTGGCCGTCACCTGACCCGAGGTGGGGGAGTAGGAGGCGTTCCAACCCGAGGTGATGGTCTGCCCACCCGGCAGCGTGAAGACCAACGACCACCCGCTGACGGCGCTGGCGCCGGTGTTGGTGATGGTGATGTTCTCGGTCAGCCCGGTGTTCCATGCGTTGACGGCGACGGTCACCTGGCAGGCGCCGGAGCCTGGGGGCGTGGTCGGGCTCGGCGGCACGGTCGGGCTCGGCGGCACGGTCGGGCTGGGTGGCGTGGTGGGGCTTGGCGGGTTGGACAGGCCGAAGAACTGGATGGCGGACCCGGCCATGCCGCTGGCCGGCAGGCTGTGCCCGGCCCCCTGGATGCTGTACGCCTCGACCTGCACCGTGCCGCTGGTGTCGGCGTACCGGCGCCGGCTCCAGTTGGCCTGCGGCGTGTCGGTGGAGGTGGGCGTCTGGCTGAGGCCGAACACGTTCGTCCACTGCTCGATCGTCTCCTGCAGCAACTGGTACGGCACGAGCGTGTCGTTGGTTCCGTGCCACAACTGGACCCGTGGCCGGGGCCCGGAATAACCGGGGTAGGCCTGACGGACCGCATCGCCCCACTGCTGCGGAGTCCGGTTCAGGTTTCCGCCGGTGCACTGGCTGCTGCCGGGTGGGAAGTCCGCCGCGCCGGCGAAGCAGTTGTAGGGCACCCCCATGAACGCGGCACCGGCCTTGAACACGTCGGGGTAGAGGGCCAGCAGGTGGTTGGTCATCATGCCACCGGACGAGCTGCCGGTGGCATAGACCCGGTCGGGGTCCGCGCCGTACTGCTGCTGCGCGTAGCGGATCATGGAAAGAATCGACACCGGGTCGCTGCCACCGCCGCGGCGCTTGGCGGCGTCCGACCAGACGTCGAAGCAGTTGCCGAACCCGGCCTGCTGGGTTGCGGTCGGGTAGATCACGATGAATCCGTACCGGTCGGCCAGGCCGGCGAACTCGCTACCGGAGTAGAAGCCGGGGCCCGACCCGCCGCAGCCGTGCATGACCACCACGGTCGCCGGCCTGGCCGGGCGGGAGTCGGGCACGTAGACGTGCATGCGCATCCGGCCCGGGTTGTCGCCGAAGCTGGTCACCTCGGCCAGGGATGCCGCGTACGCGGGCCGGAGCGTGGGGACCACCAGACCGGCCGCAGCCAGCGCTGCGGCCAGGCCGAGCAGCAGATTCCTTCTGATTCTCACCGGGACGACTCCTTCGATCACCTGTGCAGGCTGGGATGTGGCCGCGCGTTCCGGTCGCGGGTGTGCCCGCTACCCCGCGGTGATCGCGCGTTGCCGCACCGTGTGCGGACCGCCCTGCCCGGCTCCGATGGCGTCGCGTAGCAGTTAGTGTTCCTCCCGGTCCGACAAGTGTCAATCGATCGATGTCGAACGACTGCTGTCGTCGGCCACGGAGCGCCGGCTCGTGGGCGCCCCGTCTACAGTCGCTGTACCGTCCCTGAGCCCCCGCCCGGAGCGCCTGTGACTAGCCCGTTCGACATCGAGGAGATGTTTCCGAACGACGGGGACCGCCCGCTGCGGCTTCCCCGGCGACAGGCCGGAAACTCACCCCAGGGCGTCGCGGTGACCCTGCTGGCGGACTACACCCTGCGGACTCGTGCCGCGCTCCCGTCCGCCGCCATCGTCGCGCTGCTCGCGGAGTCCGGGGTGACGACGGCCGGCGCCCGTACCGCGATCAGCCGGCTGGCCGGCCGTGGCGTACTGGAAGGCAGCCGGCAGGGCAAGCGCAGTTTCTACCGGCTCAGCCACGCCGCGGCCGCCAACCTCTCCGCCGGCGGCCGGTGGATCCTCTCCGCCACCGCCGCGACGGCCCCGTGGGACGGGTGCTGGACGGTCGTCGCTTTCTCACTGCCGCAGGAGCGGAGTGCGCAGCGCCGGGCGCTGCGCGGTCAGCTCCGTTGGCTCGGATACGCGCCGTTGTACGACGGGCTGTGGATCTCCCCGCACGAACTGACCCCGCCGGCCCGGGCGCAGCTCGCCCAGCTCACCCTCGGCGCCGTCACGGTGTTCCGGGCGCGACAGCCCGAGCTCGACGCGGTCGGTCAGCGCGCTCCCATCGATGCCTGGGACATCCCCGCGATTGCCCGGCACTACGCGGCATTCCTCCGGCGCTGGACACCGCTGTTACCGCGGATGACGTCGGGACGGGTCGACGGCGCGGCGGCGGTGCGGGCACGTACCGAGGTCATGGACACTTTCCGGCGCTTTCCCACCCTCGATCCGCAACTGCCCCTGGACCTCCTCCCGGTCGGATGGCTCAGGGGGCCCGCGCGGGAGCTGTTCGCGGCTGTCTACGACGGCCTCGCCGGCCCCGCCGAGCAGCACGTCCGGGCGCTGGTCGCGCGGTTCACCGGCAGCGCGCACCCCGGCATCAGGGCGCACACCACCGCCGATCTCCACGCCGGGGTACGCGATGACGAGCCGTGCCCATCGGTCTCGATGTCGAGCCGGTCGAGGACCGCGCCGGCGCCGTAGATTGCGTTCGGCCCAAGGTGAACGGCTCCGCGCAGCCGCGTTCGTTCGCCCGTCGACGCGGTGCCCTCGGCCCGGCGGAGACTCCGCCGGGCCGAAGCGCTCGCCGTTCGGGTGCAGCGGCGGTGTCACCCGACCCGGACGAGCTGCCACTGCTGGTTGGCGCCGTTCCAGTCGGCGTACTGGACGATGTTCGCACCGTCCGCTGTGGAGGCGCCCTGCACCTCCACCACCTTGCCGCTGTGCCGGCTGACCAGCCGGATGTGGCCGCCGTCCGAGTCAGCCAGCCGGAACTGCTGGTT
>NZ_FNPH01000025.1 GCF_900107255.1 Micromonospora pattaloongensis
TCCCTGCTGACACGGCGTCGGGTAGACGCGGTAGTTGTACCGCAGCTGCACGCGACGACTATAACGTTCATCTATGACTGAACTCGAAAGCATTCGCACTGGCAGACACCTGCGCGTTTGCTATGCACGCCCACTTGGTCTTCGTGACGAAATTCCGGCACACGGTGTTCGGCCACCCCCACCTGACCCGGATGGAAGAGACACTTCCCGCCCAGGGTCGCCATCGCCAAGCTGGCCAACAGCCTCAAAGGCGTCTCCTCCCGCCGGATGCGGCAGCAGTTCCCCGACCTCCGGCGACACTACTACCCGGCCAACAAGCTCCGGTCGGGCTCGTACCTCGCCGGGTCCGTCGCCGGCGCACCGCTCAGCGTCGTGAACCCGTACATCGAGCAGCAAAACCGCCCGGCCTAAGGCACTGCTCCGTCCTTCAGGGCGGGCCTTCACCCCCGCCCTGAAGGACGGAGCACTGGCCCCCATCCCGGTAGCGTCACGCAGGACGGACTTCACAGATCGGCAACACACCCGTACGGTGTTCGATATATTTGGGAGCGCTTCCATCGATCAAACTCGATTGCACTGATCCCCGGGGAGGAGATTTCCGCATGCGCAGACATCTCATGGCCGGCGCGGCCACCGCGGCGCTGACGGTCGCCGCCGCCGTCGGCATCGGCCTGCTGCGGCCACCGCCCGCCACCGCCGCCGAATCGGCCTTCTACGTCGATCCCGACACCGGCGCCGCGAAGTGGGTCGCGGCCAACCCGAACGATCCGCGCGCCGCCGTGATCCGCGACCGGATCGCGAGCGTTCCGCAGGGCCGCTGGTTCACCCAGACCAACACGTCGACGGTGCGCGGGCAGGTCGACGCGTTCGTCGGCGCCGCCGCCGCGGCCGGCAAGATCCCGATCCTGGTCGTCTACAACATCCCCAACCGCGACTGCAGCGGCGCGAGCAGCGGCGGCGCCCCCGACCACGCCAGCTACCGCCAGTGGATCGACCAGGTCTCCGCCGGCCTCGGCAACCGGCGCGCCAGCATCATCCTCGAGCCCGACGTGCTCGCACTGATGAGCACGTGCATGAACGCCACGCAGCAGGCCGAGGTGCGGGCCTCGATGGCGTACGCGGGCAAGAAGCTCAAGGCCGGTTCCGCCCAGGCCAAGGTCTACTTCGACGCCGGCCACTCCGCCTGGCACGCCCCGGCCGAGATGGCGTCGCGGCTGGTCGGGGCGGACATCGCGAACAGCGCTGACGGCATCTCCAGCAACGTCTCCAACTACCGGAGCACGGCCGAGGTGACCACCTACGTCAAGGCGGTGATCGCGGCCACCGGCGTCAACCGACTGACCGCGGTGATCGACACCAGCCGGAACGGCAACGGGCCGCTGGGCTCCGAGTGGTGCGATCCGGCCGGCCGGGCGATCGGGACGCCGAGCACCACCGCCACCGGCGATGCCAAGATCGATGCGTACCTGTGGGTGAAGCTGCCGGGCGAGGCGGACGGGTGCATCGCGGCCGCCGGCCAGTTCGTGCCCCAGCGGGCGTACGACCTGGCGATCGCGGCCGGCAATCCGCCGACCACGACGCCGCCCACCACGACGCCGCCCACCACGACGCCGCCGACCACGACGCCGCCGACCAACCCGCCCGGCGGCGCGTGCCGGGTGGCCTACACCGCCAACCAGTGGAGCGGCGGCTTCACCGCGGAGCTGCGCATCACCAACGGCGGCGCGGCGGTGAACGGCTGGACGCTCACCTTCACGGCCGGCTCGACGGTGCGGCTGAGCAACGGCTGGAACGGCACGTGGAGCCAGTCGGGCAGCCAGATCAGCGTGCGCAACGCGGACTGGAACGGCGCGCTGGCGGCGGGCGCGACGACGAGCGTCGGCTTCCAGGGCACGTACACCGGCACCCTGACCGCGCCGACCGGCTTCGCCCTCAACGGCACCCCCTGCGGCAGCTGATTCCCGTCCACCGCCGATCAACCGGCCTGCCCCGTCGACCCGGCTCGACGGGGCAGGCCGTTATCGGCGCCGGGATCGGGGAACTTGTCATGAGGAAGGAGGCATCTCATGACTAGACCCTCGATCCCCGCCGGAACACCGATGAGCGGGATGCAGCGCACCGGCACGATCTCCGGTCCGGCCGCGATGCCGAGCGGCGACGGCGGCGTCGTCGGCCGTCCCACCGTCACCATCGCGACATACCCGGAGTACGCCCCGGCGCAGCGCGCGGTGGACTACCTCTCCGACAACCGTTTCCCGGTCGAACGGTCGGCGATCGTCGGCACCGATTTGCGGCTCGTCGAGGACGTGCTCGGCCGGATGACGACCGGCCGCGCGGCGCTGGCCGGCGCCGGCAGCGGCGCCTGGTTCGGTCTGCTCATCGGGCTGCTGTTCGGCATCTTCACCCCGGTGAACTGGCTGGGCGCCGTCGTCACCGCCGTGGTGATCGGCGCGTTCTGGGGTGGCGTCTTCGGCGCGGTCGCGCACGCGATGACGCGCGGCAGCCGCGACTTCACGTCCTACACCTCCGTGCGGGCCAGCCAGTACAGCGTCAACATCGACGCCGACCTCGCCGATCAGGCGCGGCAGGTGCTGGGGCGGATGGACGGGCAGTCCGCGCCGTCGACACGCTGACCGCCGGGCGCCTGCGGCGGTGGCACCGGCCGGTAGAGCCGGCCCGCCCGCGGCGTCAGTCGTGGTAGCTGAGCTCCCCGGCGCGGATCGGCGCCGTCACCCGGTTCTCCTGTGGGGCGAGCGGGCACGCCCACCGGGCGTCGTACGCGCAGCTCGGGTTGTAGAGGTAGTTGAGGTCCAGCCGCACCCGGCCGCCGGGCAGCACGGTCAGGCCCCGGCCGAACGTCCCCTTCACGGTGTCGGTGAGGTAGCGCCCCCCGCCGTACGTCTCCCGCCCGCAGGTGCCGTCCCGCACCGGCAGGAACAGGCCCCCGCCGTACGCCTCGATCCACCACAGCGTCAGCGGGCCCCACGGTGACTCGGCGATCCCGACCCGGCGGTAGCGGACCACCCCGTCCGGGCCGCCCGTGTCGATCGTCTCGGTTCCCTCGGCGGGGCGCAGCGGCGCCTCGACCACCGCGGCCGGATCCGGCGCGAAGTAGCGCAGTCCGGTGAAGTCGGCGCGGTCGGACGGCGGCAGTGGCGACTGCGGGTGCCGGGCGAAGAGCGCGTCCCGCGCGGCGCGGAAGCCGGTCAGATCGCGGTCGGAGAGGTAGAGGCGGGCCACCTGCTCCCGCCAGTCCAGCAACTCAAGATCCTGCACGTCGACCACCGTATCGCCGGGTCACGCGTCGCCGGCCAACCGCCCCGCCCGCCGCCCGTGGATGTGCTCGTCTTGACGATCTCTCCGCCCTGAAGGACGGAGATTCCCTCCACGCTGCGCGTGGAACACGCGGCGTCCGGGTGGATTCCTGCTTCCTCGCGCGGTG
>NZ_FNPH01000013.1 GCF_900107255.1 Micromonospora pattaloongensis
CCATACTTCGACCCCGAGCTGTTGGGCCAAGTCCAGTGTTTCCGCGATGGCTTCGAGCTGACGCTCATTGAGTCCGGCGGCCATAGATCGGCAGCCTATGCAAAGCGGCCAGAATCGCGGCAGCAGATGCGGTGCGACACCTGCTCGGCGAGGGCACGTAACCGTGCCGCACGCGCAGGTGACGCCCAGACGGGGTAGGCGATGAACAGGTCGGTGAATCCTGCCTTGGCGAACACCTCGGCCTCGCTGACGGTCGCCACGGTCAGACCGACCGCGCCGATCTCGATCTGACGGCGTGCGATCTGCAAGCATTTATGGGTCTTAGCGTGTGGCCGCAGCGCGAGCCCCTGCGCGGTCGCCCTCACCGCCATGGCGCGCAAGTTACGGTCGAGAACGTCGAGGTCAACGGCCACATACGGCGTGCTCAGATCAGTGGGCAGCGGAGCCGGCATGTCCATGCGCCGGATCATGCCATGCGGGGGGAACAGGCGGGTGAGGACCGCAGCTACCCGCAGTCATTTAGCCGCGATCGGCGCGCTGAGGTGTCGCAGATCAGTTGGCGGACGACTGTCGCACGTCAGTCGACAGAGGACACTGACGCAAGCCCAACACTGCCGGCGACCTCAGGCCGGCATCGGCCGGGCCGGCCGGCCACGCTGAGAAACGGACAAGAGCAGAAGGCCCTGGGCTCCGCCCCAGACCCGGCCACTGCTCGGAGATCCGCCGCTTTCCAGCCAGGTCCGCATCGCTACTCAAGCATTGACCTGTAGCAGTCGCCAGCGTCGCTGATCGGGCGGTAGTGCTCGTTGACTGCCGCTGCGTGCAGTGCGGCCAGAAGCTCGTCTGCGGCCGGCAGATCGAGTGCTTCCCGGAGCCGGTCCCGTTCCATGTCGAGCTGCGGCCAGTCAACGCGAATGTAGTGGTCTGCTTGGGCCAGCCAGTCCCGTAGCTGGCTGCCATCATCACCGAACGGTCTTGCGGTCGCGTCGTGGAGACTGGACAGGCCAACGACGAGCGCCAGCGCATCACGCAGGGACGCGGCGATTAGCCCGCCCTCGCCTTCTGACCCGACATACACGACTGGTCGGTGACTGCCCGAGCCGACCAGCATGAATGCTCCGCCCGAGGCATCCCCGGCGATCATCTCAAGGGATTCCCCATTGGCTAGCTGGACCGGCTCAATCGGCCCGAATGCCGCCCGCGAGACATCGAAGTCGAACCGCGCCAACAGGGCCGCGATCCACGGCGTAGCGCGGATTTGATCCAGCAGAGCGCGATCGGATTGCACGTCAGCGACGGTACCGCCCAGGATCGGTGGGCCGTCCACGGGCCAGTAACGGTGTCGCTGAACGGTCACGAGTGGGCACGAGACGCAACCAGACCGCCCGCCGGCCGCAGGCGTTTCGGGCGTCACGTTCGGCCCCTGAAGATGTCGATTAGAGACTTGTCGAGGGTCCCGCTGATGCGGTGCAGGGCAGGTCTCGTGATCCCTGGTCGACGCCGTCCTCTCGCCGAGACCACCAACGCCTGCACCTCACCCGACGGGGCGCTCACGCCGTGACGCCCGCCAAGGCCACCTGCGGCCGCAAGGTCAAGGCGACTGTCGGGCCGAACAAGGCAGGAGGCTTGGGGGGCAAGCCTCGCCGGTCGTTGGGCAGCGGGTGTTGAGTCAACAGCCGCTGCCCAACGCACCGAATCAGATGACGGCTTCGTGCTGGTTGGCGGAGTCCCAACCGGGAACACGTCCGAGCCAACGCGTCGCCTGCAAGTCCTCTGATGGGGCCTTGTAGTTCTCGATGTGGAGGAGCCGCCCGCCCGTGGCCTGGTATGGGCGTACGGTGCGGTCAACCGCGATGTCACGAACAACGATGAGGTCAGCGCCGTGGGGGCAAGAGCGGAAGTGCGCAACCTCGTTTGAGGTGTACTCGACGTCAGCGCCCGCCCCGCTGGTTCCCTTTACTTCGACGTGCTTTTCCTCGCCGGACGGCTTCCGGCAGACGAGGTCATAGGGCTTGCCGAGCGGCTTGACGTCCGGCCACCCCTGGGCCTTCATGTGTTCGATGGCGAGATCGACGGCGCGGGCTTCGACAGCGCTGTTGAATTCCGGGTCACGCGACCGACCGGCTCCCCGGCGGCCCCGGACCGGAGGGAAAGACGGACGCGGAACACCGGCCGTTCGGCTGAGGTCCGGCACTGCGTCCGCGCCGGCCGTGGGTACGCCCATGGCCTTGAGTAGTGGGGCCACGTCCAGTTCGACGCGAATTCCGCGGTTGCTGATCGCCGCGAGACGAAGGGCTTCGGTCCCCCCGGCGCCCAGCACCCCGGTGGCATCGGCAGGAGCACCCGCGAGTGTCGCCACTGGAGTCAGGCCCAGACGGTACGGATAGATGAGCTTAGAATCTTCGATCTCGTCTGGCCAGTGGGGAGCCTCACCCCGGTACAGGGGTGCCGTGAACTCGCAGAGGATGAGGTCGACCGTTCCCTTCTGCCATACCGGTGCATCGATGCGCGGACTTCCGTTGCTGTGATCGTGTCCGAACAACACCCAGCGACTCGGCTGCTCGTACTGGGGATCGTGCTCCTTGAACCCCCAGGTCTGCGTCTCAAGGCCGAAGAGCAGGTTTCGGCGTCCGTTGGGAGAAGCGGAGGACCAAATACAGAGGACGTGATCGGTCACAGGCACCTCACGAATGAAGGAGGGGTCGTAGAGAGCAACGCTAAACCAGCCTCTGTTAAGTCGCAAGCTAAATACTGCTCGCCCCCCTTGGGCGGGCCGTGGCCGACCTTCTCGCCGCCATGGAGGTGGCCGGCGGCGGGGTTCCTCGCCGCCCTCTCGGCGCGTGGGGCAGAGGGCTGCACCGCTACGGAGGACCGGAGCCCTTGGCGGGGCAGCATGGGCGTGGTGCTGCTCATGGTGCGAAGCAGGGACGATCAAAGTTGCTGTAGGCCTTCCGGGGACGGGGACGAACCGCATCGAGGTCCGGACCGACGCCCTCGAGTCCGCACTGAGTCCGCAGGAGCACGACCCGCCGCCCGGTCGGGGCGGTCGGCCATCTGGTCGGGGTCGTCCTCGAACAGGTCCGCGTAAGACGTCCAGCGTGATCGCCGCCGAGGTGTGCCCGAGCATCCGCTGCACCGCCTTCACGTTGGCGCCCTCGGCCACCGCCAGACTCGCCGCCGTGTGCCGCAGCTCGTGCGGCGTCAGGCCCGCGAGGCCGATTGACTGTGGAGCCCGACCGAAGACCCGGCGGCGGAAGTTTGCGCAACACCTCGCCGGCCGGGGACGTGAACACCAGCGCCTGCGGGACTTGATTCACGACGACGGGAGCAGCATTCTTCCAAGCTGACGCTCACCGGGTTAGCTGTAGGGGGCGTACTGGACGCTGCGGGACCAACGCCGCCAGAAGGGCAGCGGCAGGCAGCCGGTGGGGCCTCTGCCTCCGATCTCGGTCTCCACTGATGCATCGGCGAGCGTGACCGAGACGGACGAGCGGCCCGGAGCGAACACCTCCCGGACCCTGCCAGCGATCACTGAGCGGACGATGTCTTCGAGTAGGGCGACGTCTTCAGGGCCGGCTTCCAGTTCCCATCGGCCGCCGTAGTCACCGACCTCCAGGATGAGTTCATCGGAGAAGTCCGTCCATCCGAAGGCACGAGCATCGGGGTTACGTGGTGTGACGCTCACCGATATCCCGCCCTCGACGCCGTCGACCTTCACGGTCGCCACCCCGGCCAACTCCCTTGCCAATGCCCTTGCGACTGCCAGAGTTGGTGTCCGGGGTACATCGTGGGTGTCGGGTTCGTCTGGGCCGTGCTTATCCCTCACGCGGCCAGTCTGACAAGCATCAGCGGTAGGGCGGACGTTGGGTCATCCTCGACCCCGATCGCAAGAAGATGTCGAAGTCAAAGGGCAACGTCGTCACGCCGATGTCCCTGCTCGAGGAGTACGGCGCGGACGCCGTCCGGTACTGGGCCGTCAGCGGCCGCCCCCGGCACGGACGCGTCGTTCGACACCGGGCAAATAAAGGTCGGGCGTCGAGCCGGCCGCTCCACCGTCCACGCGGCTTCGCTGGGGCCGGAGGGGCATCCGGCTCTTCGGCGCTTGGCCCATGGTCAGGTGGGCGTCGGTTGAGCGCGGTCGGTGGCGAGTTTAATCGCGAGTGCACCGAGCACGGTGCCCATGAGGTAGCGCTGAACGCGCAGCCAGCTGGGTCGCTGGGTCAGGAACACCGCGATGGTGCCGGCGGCCAGGACGATCGCGAGGTTCACCGCCAGACTCACGATGATCTGGATGCCGCCCAGCACAAAGCCTTGAACGACGACGTGCCCGGCCGCAGGGTGTACGAACTGGGGGATCAGCGACAGGTACATCACGGCGATCTTGGGGTTCAGCAGGTTGGTCATCAGGCCCATCGTGAATAGCCGTCGCGGTGAATCCAGTGCGAACTCCTGTGGCTCGAACATCGAGGTGCCGCCGGGACGGAGGGCCTTCCAGGCAAGCCATCCCAGATACGCCGCGCCTGTGAATTTGACGGCGAGGTACAGCTCCGGAACGGCCAGGAAGATCACCGACAGGCCGAGATTGGCGGCCGTGAGATAAACCAGGAAACCGAGCGCGACGCCACCGAGTGACACGACGCCGGCCCGGCGGCCCTGTGTGATGCTCCGTGAGACGAGGTACATCATGTTGGGCCCCGGGGTGAGGACCATGCCCAGCGCAACCGCGGAGACACCGAGGATCGACGCGACTGTGATCACACACGCACCTTTTCGCGACAGTAATCCATCCACTACAGCCAATCTGGCGGTCGTGGCCCCAGCCACCTCGACCTCGCCCTACCCGGCCAGGATTCGCTGAC
Source organism: Micromonospora pattaloongensis (assembly GCF_900107255.1). Lineage (GTDB taxonomy): Bacteria > Actinomycetota > Actinomycetes > Mycobacteriales > Micromonosporaceae > Micromonospora_I > Micromonospora_I pattaloongensis. The sequence goes on from NZ_FNPH01000013.1 coordinate 4,860, forward strand.
CGAACACGCCCCGGGCGCACGCTCATCGGCACGACCGAGGGCCGAGCCCCCACGCGTCCGGCGCGTACGGTGACAACCGGTCGGCGGCAGATCCGTGCGTTCAGTCGCGGACAGGGATGAGGCTGTAGACGTACATGTCTTTACGCTCGGTCCCGACCTGCTGCCAGCTGCGCAGGAGTCCTTCGCGCTGGTAACCGCAGGCTTCTGCCGCTCGCCACGAGCCCTCGTTCCATGGTTCGACGAACAGCTCCAGCCGCTTGACGTCGTCCAGTGAGCTAGCCCAAGTGGTGAGGGCGCTCAAAGCGGCCCGGACGTATCCGCGGCGCCGGTGCTGTGGCGCGATCCAGTAGCCCGTCGATGCGCGCCCGGTGGAGATGTGGCTGGTCCAGAGGCCGATGTTGCCCACAGCTTCGTCGGTCTCGATGTCCGCGATCGCAAAGGAGTAGCCAGACCCTTCAGCGAGTCGCTGGTGCTGCCGTTCAAGGTAGGCAGCGATGTCCTCGTGGGCATCGGAGGGCGGCACTGACGTGATGAGGGGAATGAGAGGGTCCGACGCGACCGAGGCGACGAGCCGGGCGTCGTCCAACCGGAACGCCCGCAAGCGCGCCGGCGGCTCGTCGAGACACGGCATCTCCGTCGGCAGCATGCCCCGATTCTGGGGCTCTCGGGCAGCCCGAGCAATCGAGCTCGGCAACCGCAATTCGCCATGACAGGACGTTGGTCGGCGGCTAAGCCGCCGCTCGATCGCCGGACCCTGTCGCACATCACCTGACGGAGTCGTGTCGCACATCAGTTGTCGGAGCACAACTGACAGAGCCCCTGACAGAGCCCACGCACTGCCGAATTCCCCTCTTTAGAATCAAGGCGGCCCGCAAGCGGGGCGCGCCGGCTGCGCCCGGCCTGGTGGCGGCGCAAGCGCCGGTATCGGCCGGAGCGCCGGGCGATACTCGCAGATGCGCCAAGCATCAGGGCTGATGCCTCCCGCGGGGATCTTCGACAAAGATGGGTGCGGCCCACCTCCACCATGGGTCCGGGCGAAGCCGTTCCACGATGTGCAGACTCACGGCGAAGATGGGCTCTCGGGGGAAGAGAGTGGCTGCTGCGCGGGTCCCCACTACGACAGGTGTGCCGCGTACACGTCTACCCGGTCTCCGGAACGCGAGGTCGCCTTACGCTCGAAGCGAAGATCAATCTTCTCAGCGACCCGCTGTGAAGGTGCGTTGTCCGGGTGAATGATGGCGATGAGTCGCCTTACGTTGAGGATCTCACGTGCATGATCGCGGCACGCTGCCGCGGCTTCCGTGGCGTATCCGTAGCCCTGTAGATCGCCCCGTACGTGGTAACCAACTTCGACATCGACGGCTCCTTCAACCTCCTGCGGTGTCAGACCGCAGTCACCGACGAATTCGCCTGTATCCCGCAACCTAATCACCCACAGGCCGAAGCCCTCCCGCTGGTACAGGCTCTGATTCCACCTGATCCAGCTCAGTGCCTCGTCACGATCCTTCGGATGCGGGTAATACCGCATCACATCCGGGTCACCAAGAAGCGCGGCCATGTCATCAAGGTCGTCGACCGTCATCTCAGCGAACGTCAGTCGCTGCGTGTCGGCAGGGCGACGGCTACTCAGATCCACAATTCTCCTCAGCCCCAGAGAGATCCATGTACCGGCCGGGACCCCAGCACACGTTACGTCGTGCCTAGGCATGTCGCTCGCCGGTAGGTGAGCGGTCCGCATCTGGTGCGCAAGACGCCGACGGACGGCGGGGGAGTGGCGAGAGACGTCGACAGGCGTTTTCGCCGCCGCTTCAAGCCCATTAGCCCAGCTCGCCAGGTCGTCCATTTTTATCTCATAATCCCTCGATCGCGGAATCGAGTCCCGCCCGCACCAGACCCAGCATTTGACACAGCGGGGGCTAGCGCACGGTGATTGCCGTGCGAATTTCGGCGGAACGGTCTCGCCGCAGGAACGCCGCCGACACCGCGTACGTGCCGCGGCCGGAGACGGGAAATGCGTTGCGGCCCGTGAGGCGAGCAGCGAAGTTGCAGAGGTGGCCCTACCTCAGCACGAGCACCCGGTACGGCAGGCGACGACGTCCGACGCCGTTGTCGTCGCCGAACTACTGGATGCCTTCAACCGCGAATTCGACACGCCGTCACCGGGGACGGAGGTGCTCGCGCCACGCCTCCGGCGACTGATCGCCGGGGACCACCTCGTGGCCCTTCTCGGCGGCGAACCGGCCGTCGGCGTCGCGGTGCTCTCCTTCCGGCCCAATGCGTGGTACGACGGTCCGGTCGCGGCCCTGGATGAGCTCTATGTCCGGCCGGACCTGCGTGGACAGCGGTTCGGGCACGCCATGCTGGAATTTGCCTGCCGCCTGGCGCGGCAACGCGGCGCGCAGACGCTGGAAATCAACGTCGACGGCGAAGACACTGCCGCGCGGCGCTTCTACGAGGCGCACGGCTTTTCCGACACCGAGCCCGGGGCGAGCGAGCCGATGTTCTACTACTACCGCGATCTCGACTGATCGCGGCGCCGACGCGGTTGCGTCGAACGTCGGGGGGGAATTCCCGGCGGCAGCGATCATCCGGCTCATCTGATCGGCGGGGCGGGCGGGGAGCGGAACGTCGCGACTACGCGACGGTGGCGACGTAGACGGTGTTGGTCGCGGGCCGCCCTTGCAGGGGGTTGGGGAAGCTGACGACGTGGGCCTTTGCCGTGGCGAACGCCTCCGTGAGCGTGGCGGTGAAGTCCTCGTCCGGTCGATCGTTGGACCACAGCGCGAACACCCCGCCCGGGTGGAGGCGACGGGTGAGACGGCGTAGCCCCTCGGGGGTGTAGAACGCGGCGTGGCTCGGATGGAGCACCTGCCGCGGCGTGTGGTCGATGTCCACGAGGAACGCGTGGAACCGCCGGCCGGGCGTGTCGGGGTCGAATCCCGTGGCGCCGGCGACGAGGGCGAAAAAGTCGGCGTGGACCAGCCGGGTGCGCGAATCGCGGGTCAGCTCGGCGGCGAACGGGAGCAACTCGCTTCGGTGCCACCCGATCACGTCGTCGAGCGCTTCCACCACCGTCAGCGTCCTGACCCGCGGGTCCTCCAGCACGGCGCGCGCGGTGTAGCCGAGACCGAGGCCGCCGACGACGACGTCGAGGTCGTCTCCGTCCAGCGCGGCCAGGCCGAGCCGGGCGAGTTCGATCTCCGCGACGGTGAAGAGGCTGGACATCAGGAACTCGTCGCCGAGCTTGACCTCGTAGACGTCGAGCTTGAGCGATGGGTCGAACCGTCGCCGCAGACGGATCTCGCCGAGCGGCGTCTCCCGCCAGGCCAGCTCCTCGAAGCGTGAACTCATTCGGCACATCCTTCCCGCCCGCGGGCGCCGGCGTCGTCCGGCGCGCCAGGCGTGTTCATCCGCAGCCCCGATCGATGTGCGGCAGACGAGTGCGCCTGATCAGACGCGGGTGCGACCCCGGCGTGGTGCGTCAGGGGTCGCGCCTCTCGACCCGGGTCCACCCGGTCCAACCACGCTCGGCCACCAGCTCCCGCAGTCGCGCGACGGCGGGGTGGGCAGCATCCGCGAACGAGTCCATCAGGCGGATGAACGCCGCGTCGGGCATGATCTCGTCCTGCCGGTCCAGCTCCCCGCTGGCCGCGGCCTGCTCGAACAGCTCGCTCATCAGGTCGGCCGTCTCGCGCAGCAGCTCTTCGTCCCTCCAGTTCTCCGCGATCCGACCGATGAGCTGGTAGAGCCGGACGACCGCCGGGTTGGCCAGCTGGGCCACCTTCTCGGCCATGATCGCCGGGATCGCTGCCGGCCATCGCGCTGCCATGAGGATCCATGCGTCGCGCTCAGCCTCAACGAGGGCCGCCGGTGCTCCAATGGCACGCAGGCGCTCCAGGTAGTCGACCACCTCCTCAGGGACAGCCAAGGAATCGCCGCAGCCCAGTCGCGCGATCCGTCGCCGGTGCTCCTGCAGCGCGCGGATCTGCGCACGCAGCTGCCGGTCGATCTCGGTGGTCGCGGCGGTGAACGTCTCGGGGTCAGCGTCGAGTAGCGCGCGGACGCGGGCCAGTGGTACGCCGGCCTCGGCCAGGGTCCGGATCCGGATGAGTCTCACGACCGCGGCCGCGTCGTACGTTCGGTAGCCGGAGGCGTCGCGCTCCGGCTCCCGCAGCAGTCCGATCTGGTGGTAGTGCCGCACGGCGCGGATGGTCACGCCGGCGTAGGACGCCAGCCGTCCGATCGTCAGCATGGCTTCAGCCTGCACCACGGAGACCATCGTTAACTGATCTTGCGGTGGTAGATGGCCATGGCGACGCTATAGGCGACGATGAGGAGGCTGGCACACCAGGCGAGGGCGATCCAGATGTCGTCACCGACCTGGTGTTGAGCGAACAGGTCGCGGATCGTGTTGACGATGGACGTCACCGGCTGGTTCTCGGCGAAGGCGCGTACGGGGCCGGGCATGCTCTCCGTGGGTACGAAGGCCGAGCTGATGAACGGCAGGAAGATCAGCGGATAGGAAAACGCGCTCGCGCCGTCCACTGACTGCGCGGTCAGGCCCGGGATGACGGCGAGCCACGTCAGGGCCAGGGTGAACAGGATCATGATGCCGGCGACCGCGAGCCAGTCCAGCGCGCCGGCCCCCGAGCGGAAGCCCATGAGCAGGGCGACCAGCACCACCACCACGAGCGAGATCAGGTTGGCGACCAGCGAGGTCAGCACGTGCGCCCACAGCGCGGACGAGCGTGCGATCGGCATGGACTGGAACCGCTCGAAGATGCCGCCCTTCATGTCCAGGAAGAGGCGGTATGCGGTGTAGGAGATGCCCGAGGCGACCGTGATGAGCAGGATGCCGGGCAGCAGGTAGTTCACGTACTTGTCCGACCCGGTCTGGATCGCGCCGCCGAATACGTAGACGAACAGCAGCATGAATGCGATCGGCATGATCGCGGTGGTGATGATCGTGTCCGGGCTGCGGCTGATGTGGCGCAGAGACCGGCCCAGTAGGACAGTGGTGTCGCCGAAGAAATGCCTGGTCATCGAGGGTCCTTAGCGGTTCGTGCCGTTGGGTCTGGCGGCGTCTGCTGTGCTGTCAGTGCCTGGTCACCGACGATGGCGAGGAAGACGTCTTCGAGGGTCGGCTGCTTCTCGACGTACTCGACCTTGGCCGGCGGCAGCAGCTGCTTGAGCTCCGGGAGCGTGCCGTTCGCGATGATGCGCCCCTGGTGGAGGATCGCGATCCGGTCAGCGAGCTGTTCCGCCTCGTCGAGGTACTGCGTGGTGAGCAGCACCGTCGCGCCCTGCCTGGCGAGCTCCCTGACGGCCTGCCACACCTCCAGACGCGCCTGCGGGTCGAGCCCGGTCGTCGGTTCATCGAGGAATATCACCGGCGGGTTCCCGATGAGGCTCATCGCGATGTCGAGGCGGCGGCGCATCCCGCCCGAGTACGTCGACACCTTCCGTCTGGCCGCGTCGCTCAGTGAGAAGCGGGCCAACAGGTCATCCGCAATCCGGCCCGGATCCCTCAGATGCCGCAACCGGGCGACCAGCACCAGGTTCTCCCGCCCGCTGAGGATCTCATCGACGGCCGCGAACTGTCCCGTCAGGCTGAGGGACTCCCGCACGTTCGCCGCTTGCGTGGCGACATCGAAGCCGTTGACGCTGGCCGTCCCCGCGTCCGGCTTGAGCAGTGTGGACAGGATCCTCACGACGGTGGTCTTGCCCGCCCCGTTGGAGCCGAGCAGGGCAAAGATGGTGCCCCGCGCCACGTCGAAGTCCACGCCGCGCAGCACGTGCAGCTCTTTGTACGACTTCTCCAGGCCCCGGACCTGGATCGCAGGCCCGCGGACCTGCTCGGTTGTCATCTGGGCATCTATGGACATGGCGCCAGCATGCGGGGTTGACGCTGCGTCAGGGTCAAGCCTGGAAGTAAGGCAGGTCGCCAATGAGTCGCGGTGTCCTTCTTGCTGCCGCCGCTCAGAAACCGTTCGGTAAGACGCGAGCGAGGCGGCGGATGGCCTCGTCCATGAGGTCGGGTGGGGCTGCGGCGAAGGTCAGGCGCAGGTGCGGCGCCGGGGGTTCGGCCGCGTACCAGGGACGGCCGGGGAAGACGATGACGCCTTGCGCGGCCGCTGCGGCGGCCAGGGCGACGTCGTCGGTGCTGTCGGGCAGGCGGGCCCACAGGTGCAGCCCGCCGCGTGGGATCGTCGGTGGGGCGAGTCCCGGCAGGTGCCGGCGCAGTGCGGTCAGCAGCGCCTCGCGCCGTGTCCGCAGCGCGGTGCGCAGGGTGCGGCGGTGCCGTGTCCAGGCCGGGGCGGTGACGAACTCCAGCGTGGCCTGCTGCAGCGGGCCGGCGACGAAGAAGTCGTCGAGCAACCTGGCCGCGCGCAGCCGGGCACCGGCTGGGCCGCGGGCGCCGATCGCGGCGACACGTAGGCCGGGCGCTGCGGACTTGGTCAGTGAGCGCAGGTAGACCACGTGCCCGTCCGGGTCGTCGGCGGCAAGCGGTGGCGGGGCCTCTCCGTCGATGGTGAGGTCGCGGGCGTAGTCGTCCTCGATCAGGAACGCTCCGGCGTCGCGGATGGCATCGGCGACCGCAGCTCGGCGGTGGGCTGCCAATGTCGCACCGGTGGGGTTCGCGTGCAGCGGTTGGCAGTAGAAGAGCCGCGCGCCGGTGCGAGCAAACGCGGCGGTGAGTTGGTCGGGGAGTACGCCGTCGGCGTCGGCGGGCACCGGTACCACCCGTAGCCCAGCCGCCCGGGCCGCGGCCAGCGCCCCCAGGTAAGTCGGGGACTCGACGAGCAGGGTGTCGCCGGGCGCGGCGAGAGCGCGCAACGCGGATGACAGCGCAGCCTGCCCGCCAGGGCAAATCACCATGTCGTCGGCGCGCAGCCGGGCCCCCGCCTCACGGGCGAACCAGGCGCGTAGGTCCGCACGCCCCTCGGCCGGCCCGCGCTGCCAGGCCGCGGGCTGCCGGGCGGCGCGGGTGAGCGCGGCGCCGAGCGCGGCAGCCGGCTGCAGATCTGTGTCCAGGTAGCCGCCGGACAGTGGAATCGCTCCCGACGGCGGTAACGCCAATAACGCCTGCATCTCCTCCTCGCCCGGTCGGCGGGGGCCGAGCGCGACGGTTTGCCAGGACAGGTCGGGGGCGCGTCGCTCGTCCGGTCGGGCGGCCACGAAGGTGCCCTTCCCCGATCGCGTCTCGATCAGCCCTTGCGCCACCAGCTGTCGGACTGCCTCGGCGACGGTCACCGGCGAGGCCTGGTGCCGGGCGGTCAACTCGCGTACCGAGGGCAGCCGAGTTCCGGGGCCCGAGACGGCCACGAGCCCGCGCAGATCTTGGATAACGCGGGCGACAGCGTTACCGTTGTTCATGAAGGACAAGAGTAGCGCTACTGTCGCAACCACGGTAACGGCGGACCGGCTCATCGGCCTCACCCTCGGCGCGCTGGGCGTGCTCGCCTTCAGCATGTCGCTGCCCGCCACCCGTGTCGCCGTGCAGCAACTCGACCCGTGGTTCGTCGCCTTCGGCCGGGCCGTCGGTGCGGCGCTACTGGCATGGGCGTACCTACGTTTCACCGGCGCGCCGCGACCCACCCGGAGTCAGTGGCAGCGGCTGTCGATCGTCGCCCTTGGCGTCGTCGTCGGCTTCCCGCTGTTCACCTCGCTGGCACTGACCACCCAGACTTCCGCACACGGCGCGGTCGTCATTACCGTGCTGCCCGCCATGACCGCCGTGTTCGCGGTACTGCGGGCCGGCGAGCGCCCACCGCTGCTGTTCTGGGTCGCCAGCGCCGGCGGGCTGATGGCGGTGCTCGCCTTCCTGATCACCAGCGGGGCGGTGCGCGGAGCGCTGTCGGGCGCCGACCTGTTCCTGCTCGCGGCGGTCGTCCTGTGTGGACTGGGATACGCCGAGGGCGGCGCGCTCGCCCGGGAACTGGGCGGCGCCCGGACGATCTGCTGGGCGCTGCTGCTCTCGCTGCCCGTCACCCTGCTCATCACGCTCGTCGCCGCTTCGGCCCACCCGCCGGGCGCCGACGCCGCCGCCTGGTCGGCGTTCGGATACCTCACCGCGATCTCCATGTTCCTGGGCTTTTTCGCCTGGTACGCAGGTCTAGCCCGAGGTGGGATCGCCCAGGTCGGCCAGATTCAGCTCGCACAGCCGGTACTCACCCTGCTCTGGTCCGCGCTACTGCTCGCAGAGACCGTCACTCCTGCCTCGATCGGGGCGGCGCTGGTCGTGCTGGCCTGCGTCGTACTGATTCAGCGCACCCGCAGCGCGCGCAACACCCATCAACGGCCGTGATGTGTCCAGCCCACCGGCAGCAGGAAGGGTCAGTCAGTCCCGGACCCAGAGCCTGACTCCGGCACCGACGTCAACGGCATTCACGACGATGAAGGCCGCAGTGCCGGCTGCGCAGACGAGCAGGGCGGCCCGCATCCATGGAGGAAGGGTTGCGCGTCGCGCGGCGAGCAGGACCAACCCGCCGAGGGCGAACAGGCCTGCAACGAACGGGCCGAGCGTCACATCGAAGATCGGTAGCAGGTTGCCCGTGTACTTCATGGGGAACAGGCCCTTGGGGTCAAACGGCCTGTTCCATGCCTCCTCGCGGTGCAGCCCGTGCGCGAAGTACGGGATGAAGGCGAGGAGGAAGTAGCTGACGACAATCAGCGCCTGCCCGACTATCAGCAGTGTCGCGGCATGACGGCTTGGTGGGATTTTGTGGGGTGCCATCGATGGACTCATGCCGGTCGTCATCGCCGTACCGTAGGAGGTCTCCAAGCGGTGCCACAAGCGGTCACGGCCGTCGGGCGGCAAATCCGCCCATGCGATCAAGCCGAAAGGATGCTTGTTCGTCGGTCGATGTCACTCGCGCTCGATCCTTCGCAGCCCTTGCGGGGGCGACCGCCACTCGATGACGAGCATCGTGGCCTCCTGGTTGAGGTGGGTGTGCACGACCTCGGCGATGTCGGCGTGGAAACGGTCGCCGTCGCGTTCTTCGGTGATTGGTCCGGCAGCTATCGCCCGGCCCGAGATCTTCGCCTCGCCCGGCCACTGCGCCTCGGCGCCCTCGACCGGGTCGACCGTCGCACTGTGCAAGGCAAACCGCGGATCGCTACGCAGATCCGCGCCCTTGCGTGCGTTCGGCATCGAGCCGAAAACCAGTTCACCCCCCTCGAATACCGCCTCAATCCCCGAGATCCGCGGCGACCCGTCGGCTCGCAACGTAGCAATGGTCTTGTGTTTGTGAGCGTCGAACAGCGCCCGCACGCGCTGCGCGAACTCCGGCTCTGCCCGTTCGACGTCCTGCCACGAGGCCATACGCCCATGGTCGCACCGCCTTGACGGTGACGCCGAACAGGTCGAAGAGCACGTGTCCGCCACCGGGTCACACCCTTCGTACGACGACGCCGGCGGCTTCCAGCGCGTCCGCCTCGTCGTTGGGGGCGTCGTCTCCGGTCACGACGGCGTGCAGCGCGGACGTCGGCGCGACGAAGGCGAGGGCAGTGCGGGAGAACTTGGCCGCCTCGGCGACCGCGATGACGCGGTTGGCCGAGGCCATCACGGCACGCTTGATCGCAGCGTCGGCCAGGTCGTACGCGGTCAGGCCGTTCGCGGCGTTGAGGCCACAACAGCCGATGACCGCGGTGTCGAAGCGCAGCGCGGCGAGCGACGCCTCCGCGAGGGGGCCGGTGAGCGCCAGTTCACCGGGGCGCGGCTCCCCGCCGGGCAGGAGAAGCCTCAGTTGAGGTGCGCCGACCAGTGCGTTGGCCGCGTGCAGGGACAGCGGCATGACGGTCAGGCGGCGGTGGGTCAGGGCGCGGGCCACTTCGAGGCAGGTGGTGCCGCTGTCGATGACGACCGCCTCGCCGTCGGCGATCATGGCGCCTACCGCTGCGGCGATGCGCTGCTTGACCTCCAGGCCGTCATGCGCGCGAAGCGCGAACGGGGGTTCCTCGCCGCGCAACAGCAGGCTTCTGGCCCCACCGCGGTAACGCTCCAGGAGACCCTGTTCGGCCAGGATTTCCAGGTCTCGGCGGATTGTCATCTCCGAGGTGCTAGTCAGTTCCGCCAGCTCCGCCACGCTGAGCTGCCCGGCGTGCCGTACGGCATCGGTGATCTGTTGGTGTCGCTCCACGCTCGCCATGCACTCATTGAACACCAATTGCTTTCGTTCAACAATATTTTGAACACGAACCATGTTTGTTATGTTCGAAACCATGATGAGATCATCGCGGGTCGCTCGGTTGGCCACCTTCGCTTACTTCGCCCTCAACGGCTTCGTCATGGGTATCTGGATCGTCCACATCCCCGCGGTCGAACACCGGGCCGGAATCAGCCACGCCGTGCTCGGCTGGCTCCTGCTGCTCCTCGGCGCCGGTGCCTTCACCGGAATGCAACTGGTCGGGCCGCTCACCGACCGTTTCGGCGCTCGCAAGGTCGTGCCGCTGAGCGCGGCGCTGTGCAGTACGGCGCTCGTCCTGCCCGCGCTCGCCGTGAACGCGTGGACACTGGGCGTGGCACTGCTGGTGTTCGGCATTGGCAACGGCAGCCTGGACGTCAGCATGAACACGCACGCTGTTCAGGTCGAAGCCCGGTACAAGCGTCCGATCATGTCCGCGTTCCACGCCGTGTTTTCCATCGGCGGGGTTCTCGCCGCGCTGGTCGGCGCCCGGACTCTTAGCTGGGGTTGGAGCACCACGGCTACCGTGACCGCGGTCAGCCTCTTCGCCCTCGCCGTCACCGCCGTCGTCGCACCCGCACTGTTACCAAGGCCGGAAGCCGCCAGCGCCGTAGAGCCCTCCACGGCCAAGGCCACCACCTGGCGGACCACGCCCCTTCGCATCTGGGCGCTCGCCGCGCTGGCCTTGATGCTGATGCTCAGCGAAGGCGTGGCCAACGACTGGAGCGTGCTGGCGATGCGCGACGTGCTCGACGCGCCCGCCGCCACCGCCGCCCTCGCCTACGGTGCCTTCGCCACCGCCATGACGATCGGACGCTTCCTCACCGACCGGGGCGCCGCACGCTTCGGCTCGGTCGCCATCGTCCGCTACGGATCGGCACTGGCCGCACTCGCCCTCACGATGATCGCCATTTCACCGTCGATCCCACTGGCTATCGCCGGATGGGTGCTGTTCGGTATCGGGCTGTCTGGCACCATCCCGCAGCTCTTCAGCGCGGCCGCCACGCCGACCCCAACGCCGCCGGAGCAAACGTCTCCCGCGTCGCCGGGCTCGGCTATCTCGGCATGCTCGCCGGGCCCGCCATCATCGGACCCCTCACCCGCCTTATGCCGCTGAACTACACATTCTTCCTGCCGGTGGCCTTCTGCGTAGTCGCCGCCCTCACCGCCCACATCCTTCGATCCAAGGCAGAAACGCCACAGCCACAGGTAACCAGCCCGCCAGCAGCCAGCATCCACACCGCCTGAGTCACGCCCTGATGCGCGGCAGCTGATTCTCCGGTCCCGCGCGCGAACCCGCAGGGACCGGCTGCGCGCGGCGGTGGGCTCGATGCGTCAACCGCAAGGCCCGGCGGGTCAGAGCTGATCCAGTTTGCGCACGGCGCCGAACTCGGTGTCCCCGACGTTATGGAGAACACCGGCGCGGCGTCCCCGTCCCGGCGCCGGACAGCGCCACCCGGTCAGACGGGACGCCGGCCAGTGGAGATCCACAGCACCAGCCCGCCGAGGGCGGAGACAGCCGCCTGCGCCAGCACCGCGTGCCACGCCAACTCTCGAGAGGATGTCACGGCGACCATGACCGGAAGGGTCAGCACGGCCAGCACGTCGATCCCGTTCACCAGCCAGAGCAGCATCCCTGAGGGGAAGGCGCCGAACGGTGTCTCGATGAGCGTGCTGCCGATGCTCGACGCGCTCGCCCGCGCCCGCTGCATGGCGGCCAGCGCGGCGGCGGGCCCGGTGGCCACGCCGAGTATCCACCAGGGTCCGCTGAGCACACCCGCCACTTGGAGGCCGGCCATTGCCAGCGCGGCCCAGGACGCTGCCAGCAGGCTCGGCATCACGAGACGCTGGACGGCCACTTGCCGCCGTGACAGCCCCATCAGCCGCACCATCGACGGGTTCGCCGCATCGCTGTGTGTCGGTTCGCCGCAGAGGCCGGCTGCGGCCATCGCGCCCAGCAGGAACAGCATGATCAGCGCCCAGAGGGGGCCGTCCGCCAGTGCGGCCGGGGCTGCGGCGAGCGCGGCCAGCCATGGGAGCCGGCCGGCCTTGCGTCGTACCAGAAGCAGGTCCTGTGCCAGCAGTGGGGGAATGCCGCGGCGACGAAGGAGGCCGCTGGTCCGGATGCCGGTGCGGTTCCGCCAGAACCGCCGGGTGCTCAGCTCGCTCAGGAAAGAGGGTTCCGCGGCGTAGACCACGTCGGCGTACGCGCAGGTGATCGCGGATGCCTCGATGATCCGGTGGATCGGCCAGCGGTCCACACCGGCCCAGGCGCGGGCCAGCCCGATCGCCGCCGCGATACCGGCGGCGAGGGACACCACCAGTGTCGTCGGCGTCGTGGCGGGCAGCGACGGCTGTGGTGACGGTTCCGGGACCACTTGCGCGCCGACGAGTGCTGCCAGGAGCGCCGCAGCGGCGAGGGAACCTGCGGTGTCGAAGATCCGTGCGGCGGCCCTCGTCCGCTGGGCCCGCACTGCCGCGCATGCCAGCGCAAAGGTCGCGGCGCAGCCGCCAGCGACGGTCGTCAGGAGCTGCGCGGGTGATACCGGCCGGGTGGCGGCGTGTCCCGCGACGGCAACTCCGGCGAGAACGCCGACCAGCACTGCGGCGGTGACGGTCAGCAGGAACGCCGGTGCCGACAGCGTGCGACGGGGCACCGGAGCGGTCAGCAGCCACGTCGCGTCGCCGCGACCCACCACCACGGGGCCCAGTTGCCGGAGTACGCCGTAGAAGCCGAGCAGGGCCAACCCGACCGTGGCCGGGGCACTGACCGACGACGAAGAGCCCGCCGGCCAGACCAGGGCGAGCGCCGGTTGACCGACCAGCGCGACCGCCATCGCCAGTGCCAGCAGCACCGAGTAGACGGTGGTCGGCTCCACCCGACCGTTCGCGGCGATCTGTCGCTGCCTGATCCAGCGGCGTACCTGCGGTGCCGACGTCCCGGCTGCGGACCGGATGTCGTTGGTCACGGTCACGGTCGGCGCGTCTCGCCGTCGTGGCCGGCCGTCACCGGGAGCCGCCCAGCACGACCCGGTCGGCGCCCACCGCACCCAGGAAGTCGTCGTCGTGACTTGCCATGAGCAGCGTCCCGCCGGACGTGACGTAGGACCGCAGGCATGCCGCGACCTCGCGCTTGACCGCATGGTCGAGTCGCTGCTCGGGCTCGTCGAGCACGAGCAGGCGACTCGGTCGGACGAGTGTCGCGGCCAGGAGAAAGCGCTGGCGCTGCCCGGAGGACAGCGTTCCCGGCAGGGCGTCCGCCAGACCGGCGAGGCCGAGCGTGTCGGTGAGTTCCTCGATCCGGCCGTCGTTCGGGTCGCAGCCATTGGCCAGGCGCACCAGGTCCAGGTGCTCCCGGACCGTCAGCCCCTGGTACCAGCTCGGTGACTCGACCGTCGTGGCTACTTGTCGCCAGAAGCCGACAGTCCGGCCCGGCTGCTCGGCGAAGACGGTCACGATGCCGTCCGTGGGTTCCTGGAGGCCGGCCACGCAGCGCAGCAAGGTCGACTTCCCGACACCGTTCTCGCCGGTGACGGCGCAGGCGGAGCCTTCCGGCAGGCGCAGGCTGAAACCGTCGAGGACCGTGACGCTGCCGTACGAGACTCGAAGACTGTCGACCACGACGGCCTGAGTGGAACCGAGGACTCCCGCACTCACGGAATTCGTCTCACGTCGTCGACTCCCACTGACCCGGTTGTCTGTCATGACGACCGTCGAGATCGGCGCAGCGCCGCGAGATCATCGGTGTTTGCGGCGTAGTTCCTTCAGCCGGGCTGCCCGGTCCGCGCTCCGCGGGTCCTCCGGCTCGGCGTTCGCCGGCCACGGCGTCGCGGGCGGGGCGGGCAGCCTGAGCTTCGCCGTGACGGCCCGCATGATGCGGGTGACGTCCTCGGCGGCCAGCCTGGCCGCAACGCCCGGCGGCCGGTGCAGCAAGCGCTGGAGCGGAAACCGGAAGTCGGCCCGGACGATGCGGCCGCCGGTGCGCACGGTGCCGCCGTCGTCGTCGGTGAGCTCGATGACGAGTTCCAGCCGCTCCCGGCCGGCGGCCGCCCACCATGACCGCCAGTCGTCACGGGCGTCCAGCGCCGTGGCGATCTCGTGAACCGCGTCGGCATAGGAGAGCCAGTGCCCGGTGCTTCCGAACACCAGCGGCCGGCACCAGCCCGGCGGCCCGACGATCCGCTCGAACACGCGGCCCAACCGGTCGGCTTCGCTGAAGGACCACCGCCGGGTCTTCACCACGGCCGGCTCCGCGCGGACCGACCCGTACACGTCGGGCCCCGCCGCCACCACCGCCAGCAGCAGATTTTCCAGCGCCGTGCCGGTCAGCGGCAGCGGCTCGACGCCCGGGGGGTCCGACACATCACCGACCGGCAGGCCCAGGAACCGGCTTCCGTCCAGGGCGCGCACCATCTCATCGAGTCGCTGCTGGAACGCGGCCGCCCGGTCACCCAGCTCGCCGCAGAGGCGCGCCACCGTTCGCTCGTCGGCCACCCCGCCGAGCGAACGGATCAACGCCCAGAACTCCTCATCGGTCACGAGAACACGTCCCCGGAAGGCAGGCCGGTCCGCGCCCCGGAACGGGGCGCGGACCGGCGGGATGTCAGCGGCAACTGTCGTACTGCCCGGGCGGGCAGTGCCAGTGCCGGGCGACATATTTCAGGATCTGGGCGGCTTCCCAACGGCGGGCATTGTACCAGCCGCGGAGTCCCCATCGGATGATGGTGTACCGGCAGCCTGAGCTGACCCCGTAGTAGCGGTTGCACGTGGAGATTTGGCTGGCCGGGCGGCTGGCCCCGACCGAGGAGATGCCGTACTTCCAGATGCGGCCGTAGTAATGAATCATGTACCCGATGTAGGGCCGCTTGTCGGTGAGCGACTTGCGCGTCAGCTTGCCGGGCCATGGCACCTTCGGGCGGATGCGGGGCACCGCGATGGTGCAGCCCGCGACGTAGCAGTAGTACGCGATGACCCACAGCACGAGCAGGATGATCACGGCGACAGCCAGCACCGCGAGCGTCCCCGCGGCAACCGGCAGGAGCACCACCGCGGCCTGACCGTCCGCGTCGAGGAAGTTGATCGGGTCGGCCGGGTAGATGTAGCTGTTGCTGTTGCCGCCCTCGATCGGGTCGCGGGACAGGAAGCGCCCGGTCCCCGGGTCGTAGATGCGGGCACCCATCAGGATCATGTCGGTGACCGTCTCGGCGTTGCGCTGCCGGTCGCCCAGCCAGCCGTACCGGGGTTTGGTCTCCGCCGCGACGACGCCGTACTCGTCCATGACCACGACCGTCGGCGACTCGCCTCCAGTAAGCGGCAGCACCAGGTTGACGTCGCCGTGCAGGTTGGTCAGGAGCAGGGCCGTCCCGCCGGAGCTTCCGGTGTTCGCGACGAGCTTCCCGCTCACCGAGGTGACGTTGCGGATCACGTCGCCGGCGCCGTTCTCGACCGTCCAGCGGGGGCTGTCGCCGTCGGCGCCGTAGTGGTTCAGCTTCGCCTGCGAGGGCTGCCAGGTGCCGCTGACGTTGGTCTCCACCGTCCAGGATCGGTAGCGATGTGCGGCGTCGAGTGTCCAGGTCTGCCGCTTGCCGTTGCCGACCAACTCCCGGGCCTTGTCGTTGGTGAAGTAGCCGACCGTACGGCCCCCGGGCAGCGCGGTCGTGCGGCCCAGTGCGTCGTAGGTGTACCCGGTGTCGACGAGCCGGTCCGCCGAGTCGTACGTGTGGGTCTGCACGATGTCGCCGCTGGTCGGGCACTCCGCACCCGGGTTGCCGGTCGCGGTCTTCTTGGCCGTACGGTTCGAGTTCTTGTCGAATTCGTAGAGGCGCCGGGTGCAGGTGCCGGCCAGCACGTCGTTCACCTCAACCAGCCGGCCCACCGAGTCGTAGCGGTAGCGTTGGGTGGACAGCTCACCCGGCACGCCGGTGTGCGAGAGCCACTGCCCGTGCACCGACGAGGTGACCGCGTCGCTCATGACGACCGTGCCGTCCGAGTCCCGCGTGTAGGTCCGTGAGGTCGGCGCCCCGGCCGGGTCGGACTGGTTGCGGACGGTGAAACCGCCGGGCAGCTTCTCCTCGGCCAGGTCGCCGTCGCGGTCGTAGCGGGCGCCGAACACTCCGGCGACCGAGTCGGTCATGCCGGTCGGCAACCCCCGCGGGTCGATCGCCAGGTCGTAGCTGTACGCGACCGTCGACGGTGACGAGTCGCTGACCTGCACGATCCGGTTCAGGCTGTCGTACGTGGTGGTGGTGACGCCCGCGTCCGCGTCGGTGTAGGAGACCAGGCGGCCGAGCTTGTCGTACGCCCGCGTGATGGTGCCGCCGGTCGGCGAGGTGGTGCGGGTGAGCAGCCCGCTCACCGGGTCGTACTCGCTGGTGCTGACCGGCGCCGCCGTGCCGATGCCGGACGTGACGGTCAGGCTTCCCTGCCGTCCGGCATCGTCGTAGGTCAGGGTCGACGTCGTGGTCACGCCGTTCGCCGTGGTCGTCTCCTTGGTGCGTTCACCGTGCCGGCCGTACTCGTAGGTCTTGGTCGGCAGCTTGGCCGGCGCGGAACCGCCGCCCGTGATGTCCCCGCCGGGGCCGGTCGAACAGAGCAACCCTTCCCACTCCGGCCGGCCACCGCACGGCGCGGAACCGGCACCGGTGTAGTAGGTGTTCACGGTCGTTCCGGCGTCGTTGTCGGCGCTCTTCGGCTGCCACGCACGGGTCACGCGGCCCTGATCGTCGTGGCTCACGCGGCGGGAGATGGCGAGGCCGGCCGGGTCGTGGGTATAGAGGTTGGCCAGGCCGGCCTCCCAGTCGTACCCGATGGTGGACACCCGGGCGTCCGCCATCAGACCGGGGAACTGCCGCAACTCGGCGCCCGCGGTCTCCTTGGTGATCTGGTGTTCGATGTTCGCGCTGCCGTCGGTCGGGCGGCCCACGTCGTACTCGTTGAGCGTGCGGGAACGTGCGATCACCGCCGTGCCCGCCGGGATCACCACCGTGCCGTTCCGGCTCAGGTTGTTCGCCAGCGTGATCGTCCGGATCGGGCCGAGCACTTCGCGCTCCTCGTTACCCTCCCGGTCGAAGGTGGTGCGCGTGGAGAGCAACTCGGCGCGCTGGGCGACCGTCAGGTCCCATAGGCCGAGGGTGACCAGCTCGTCGCGGTCGGCCTGGGTCATGCCCAGGGCGCGGGCCCGGTTCGCGGCGGTGAGCTCGCGGACGACGTTGCCGAACCGGTCGTGCTCGGTGGTGGCGATGTTGCCGGCCGCGTCGCTGGTGTTCACCTCCGCACCCGAGGCGTTCAGGTAGTAGACCAGCGCCCGCTTGTAGCCGTTCGCGTCGAGGTCGGGGCCGTGGTGCGAGGCGGGGACGGCGTCCGGCGGGAAGATCGCCGTGCCGTCGGTCGGCAGGTCGGTCTGACCCCAGTTCCGCACATCCGAGGCGCCCAACGCGTACGGGGCACGGGCCCCGCTCAGCGGCACGTTGTAGACGACCGACAGCGTGCCGGTGCCGTCCACCTGGTCGGCCGTACCGGTCCGTAGCGTCGGCCGGGACACCTTGAGCAGCATCCCGTCCCCGCCGGTCGCCCCGCCCACGTTGCCGTAGGTGAAGGTCCACGGCAGCTGCCCGGGCGGCGTCAGGCTCAGCACCCGGCCCGCCGCGTCATAGGTGTACGCGGTCTTGAGCGCCGGGCTGGTCCGCGGATCCCAGTCCTCGCGCAGCCGCCCCGCGTCGTCGTAGGCGTACTGCGCGACCGTCGTGGCGGTGGCACCGCTCGCCCCCGGCGAGGTCGCCCAGAGCTTGACCTGCACGACGCGGCCGGCGAAGTCGCCCAGCGCCGACGGCGTCGCGGTGGTCGTTGTCGCGTAGATCAGTTCCAGGGCCCGGCAGCCCTTGGTCGTCATCGCGGCGAGGCAGGTGGCCGCGTCCACCGCGCTGGTCGGCGCGATGATCCGCTTGGGTCGGGCCATCGTCTTGCCGTCCACCACGACCTTTTCCGAGACCACCTTGGTGGTGGAGTCGTCCAGGCCCGCGATCAGCGATTCGGTGACCTGCCAGTCCGGTGCCGCGGGGTCGACCTTGGCGAACGTGACGACGTTGCCCTCGGCGTCGGTCAGCTGGAACTGGCCGGTGAACGAGCCGGTGAGCGTCGCCGACTCGCTGCCGGGCTCGCCCACCCACGTCCCGTTCGGACCGGCCGTGAAGTGCGCTGGGGTCCCGTCCTCGCCGATCACATCGAGCGAGGTGGCGGACGTCTTGGTCAGATGGGTGTAGCCGGCCCCCGGCCGGTCGGCGACGATTCCCGCGACCCACTGGGGCCCGAAGATCGGGACCTGGCCCTCGCGCACGCCCGCTGCCGGGCTGCGCGACGACGCGGTGCGGCTCATCGACATGCCGAAGAAGGTCGCCTCGGAGCCGCTGAGCTCGAAGTCACCGGTGAGCAGGTTCAACCTGCCCGGTCCGGCGGCGATGTCCTCGGCGCCCGGGGCGTTGCGGTCGACCACGAGCGCCAGCGGCTGGGTCGAGCCGCTGCCGCCCGGCCCGATGAAGTCCGCCTTCAGCTCGATGTTGCCGTCCAGCGAGACGGTGTCGAGCACGTTCCAGGTCAGCGGCGCGTTCTTGCCGTTCGTGAGCGGCACCGGCCAGGACGCCACAGGCTGCCCGGCGTCGGTCACGTGTGCCAGGGGGATCGGCGCCCACGCCTCGGTCGACGAGCGGCGCCAGGAGAAGGAGACCCGGTCGAAACGAGCGCCGTCCGACTCCGCCGCGAGCACCACCCGTCGGGCGGTGCGCTGGCCGTCTGAGGGCGTCAGGAAGCCGCCAGGGCCGGCGTGGAATGTGTACGTCAGCGGCTGACTCGCGTTGTCGGCCTTGTCGACGGCCCGCACCTGCAGGCCGTGCGTCCCGTTGACCGCCGGGGTGACCGAGAACGTGACGGGGTTCGCCCGGCCGGCCGTCTCGATCCGGTTCCAGGTGATGCCGTCCAGCGACCATTCCAGCCACTGATGGTCGGTGCCGGCGGGCGGCGTGGCCGTGAACGACCCGGCTTGGCCGGCGCCGCGCACCCACTGCCCGGTCGGATAGTCGGTCGAGGTCAACGACGCGGGTGCGGACGGCGCGGCGGTGTCCACCACGAAGTTGGTATAGGCCGAGCCGATGGTGTCCCAGTGCGTGCCGTCGTAGGTGACGACCCTGAACTTGTAGGTCTTGCCGTGGGTGAGCAGCCCCGCCGGGACCTGGCCGGAGGCGGTCTGCCCGGCCGGAGTCCAGGGCGAGGTGAAACGGGTGATCAGCGCGTTGGTCGAGGCGTCGAGGACCTCGAAAGTGCCCTGGACCTTGTCGTTGTTCGTGTCGCCCGCGGTGTAGCGCAGCGTCGGCGTCACCGAGTTCACGTGGTAAGCGCTGCCGTGCAGGAAGTACGGCGGACCGGCCTGCAACTGCTTGGCCGTCCCTGGCCGGTAGTTGTAGGTCACCAGCAGCTTCGGAATGTTGCTCGCGGCGTTGCCGGAGTTGAACCGCTTCCAGTAAGTCGTGTCCGTCTCGCTGCCAGCCTTGAGGCCCATGCCGGAGCGCGATGACCGGAGCCCGGCCCACACCGAGACGAGATTGGTGATGTCCGCGTTGACATAGCCGTCGTTGTTGCAGTCCGGGTGACCCCGGGTCTCGGTCGACGTGTGGTAGGCCGGGTCGGTGAGCATCGCCGGCTGGTTGGCCCAGCGGGTCGAGGTCGAGGCCTGGTCCGCCGGCCACACCTGCCACTGCCGCGCCTGGCAGGTCCAGGAATGATTGTTGTAGAGGCTCAGGCGCGCGCTCTGCACGATCGAGTCCGCGATCGGCGCGGTGTTCCAGGTGATGAACGACCGCGCGATCTTGGTGGTCCCGTCGCTGTTGCTGCTGCCCGGGTAGCCGATGAGCAGCTCGGTCGCGCTCGACAGGTCGGTGGTGACGCCCCGCTGCACGTAGGTGTCGAAGACGTTGCCCAGGTACCCGGTCGACGGGTCGACAGTCACCGGGTATTTCGTCGCCGGGTCGGCCAGGAACTTGGCGTCCGGCGTGACCAGCAGGTCCACCTCGGCGCCGCGCTGCGCCAGCCGGAGCCCGACCGGGGCCGTGTGCGTGCGCTCGCCCGTACGCGGGTCGGTGGCGGCGTCCCACATGACCGGCGCGGGCATCACTGCCTTCAGCTTGCCGGTCTTGCGGTCGGCGATGTCGACGCCGCCGTCCTTGTTCTGGGTCAGCTTCAGGCCCGGGGCCTTGAGCGGCAACGTGTACGAGAAGTCCGTCGAGGCCGGGCGCTGGTTGACGCGGACGAACTGCTCGAAGCCGGTCCGGGTGGCTTCGACCACGAGGTCCGCACCGGGAACAGCGTCCACGTAGGTGGCCGTGGCGCCGTCGGCGACGGGGTTGGGCAGGTTGCCGCGCCAGCCGAGGGTGATCTTCCCGTCACCCTCCCCGAGCGTCAGGAAATCACGCGACTTGGTCGCCCGCGCCTCGGTGAGCGAGCGGGGCGCGGCGCCCGTCCCCCCGGCAACGTGCAGTCCGAGCGGGTGCGCCCGCGACTCGACCGACCCGTCGGACCGGGGGTTGAACGTGACGTCCACGTCCACCCACTTGTCGTCTCGCTTGAACCGTACGGGTCCGCCGGCCAGCTCGGAGGTGAGTGATCCGTCCGGGTTCGCCCAGGTGGTGCTGTCCTCGGTGCGCTCGGACAGCGCCTCGACGCGCAGGCCGGAGAGTTTGGCGGCGACTCGCGCCGACCGAATGTCGGCGGCTTCCTTGGGGCGCGGCTGCGACGCGGCCGGGGCGGCCGGGGCGGCCGGCGCCGCGATGGCGGGCTGGGTCGGGATGCCCTGGGTCAGCGTTATCGCGAGCGGAAGCGGCAGGGCCGAGGCCAGTAGCCGACGCAGGCGCATTCGTCTGCGCCTGTCGCTGACGGCGAAAAGCTTGGACCTCCGTGGAAACCGATGCATTCCACTCCTCTAATATGGACAAACACCGCGACTCGCTACGGTGCCTGTCGATTTGTAGGAAGGTTTTACCACGCCGTCAGCGGCCCGCGATGCCCTCGACCGCCGGGGCTGCTGCGAGGACTCTCGGTTGTCCAACTGTCCGCAACTGATACGTGCCGTACCCTGGGTGGGGCGAACGGGTTGCGCTTCGCGCGCGACGGGTGGACCTCCTCAGGCCGGCAGGCCCGCCGATACACTCGATCATGCCGATCGATCTACAGCCCGTGCTCCTTGGGGATCTCCTCGGCGTCAGGCCCCTGCGTTCGACGGATTTCGACGCTCTCTATCAGGTTGCTCGTGACCCTCTGCTCTGGGATCAGCATCCCGTCAGGGATCGGTACCGGTACGAGGTCTTCACGCGGTTCTTCGCGGAGTCCCTGGCGTCCGGCGGCGCTCTGGCGGTCACGTCAGCTGCGGGCGACATCATCGGGTCGTCCCGATTCCACGGTTACGATCAGCGACGCAGCGAAGTCGAGATCGGGTGGACGTTCCTGGCCAGGTCGTACTGGGGCGGCCAAGCAAATGGGCAGCTGAAATCCCTCATGCTGGGGCACGCGTTCCGCTTCGTCGAGAGGGTGGTGTTTCTCGTCGGCCCGGACAATCGGCGTTCCCAGCGAGCACTGGAGAAAGTCGGTGCGGTTCGCGTGGGAAGCCGACCTGACGCGGTCGGGCACGACAGCGTCCTGTTCGAGATGCGGCGCCCAGAGGGATTTACGAGGACTGGGTGACTCGTCGGACGCGCAGCGGCTCGATCAGCTTCCACTGCGCGTCGGTCAGGCCAGAGGGGTAGCCACGGCGAGCAGACACCGTGCGGCCCTCCCCGGCCCGTCGGCGGATGTCGTGCCACCATGCCGTCCATAACAGACCTTTTCAAACAAGCTCTAAGTCACGTGCGGCTTGGCTGGACGGCCGATAGGGTCTGCCGCGATGATGCACGACAACGAATATGTCGTCGACGCGCGCCTCGTACGTCGGCTGGTGGCGCGGCAATTCCCGCAGTGGGCGGACCTTCCCCTGAGAGCGGTCGAGTCCACGGGGACAAACAACGCCATCTACCGGCTGGGCGACGACATGGTGGTCCGCCTGCCGCGGATCGCGGCGGCCGTCGAGCAGGTCCGGTTCGAGTACGAATGGCTGCCGCGGCTGGCTGCGGTGGTTCCGGCGGCGATCCCCGAGCCGATCGCCCTCGGGACACCCGACGAGGCATATCCCTGCCCATGGGCGATCAACCGCTGGGTGGAGGGCGTGCATCCCACCGAGAACGACGGTGGCGACCAGCGCTTCGCCCAAAGCCTCGGCGAGTTCATCGCGGTGTTACGCGATTTCGACGCCACGGGCGCACGGCAGGGATACCGCACCGGCCCGTTGCATACGCGCGACACCTACGTACGGGAGTGGGTGGCCAAGGCAGAGGGTCTGATCGACGCTAAGGCCGTACTCGCCGTCTGGCAGGACGCCCTCGATCTTCCACAGTGGTCGGGTCCGCCCAGGTGGACGCATGGCGATCTGTTGCCTGGCAACGTGCTGGTCCAGGACGGGAGACTCACCGCCGTCATCGACTTCGGCGCGGCCGGTGTAGGGGACCCTGCCTGCGACGCGCTGCCCGCGTGGACGCTGCTGACCGCCGAGACCCGGCCAACCTTCCGGGCGGCGGCCGGATTCGACGACGCCACCTGGGCGCGTGGGCGCGCCTGGGCGTTGACGTTCGTCGGTGGCATCACCTACTACCGTCGTACCAATCCCGCGATGGCCGACCTGGGCCGCCGAGCGATCGCCGAGGTTCTCCAGGATCTGGCTTCTGAGGTCGGGTAACCCGTCGTCGGACGGTATACACCGTAACGACCGGCCCGTGAGATGCGGGAATGTGTTCGTATGCGCCCGCGTCAGTCAGGCTCGACGCCGCCGGCACGCAGGATCTGCCGTACCCGCTCCTTCGTGTAGCCGGTCCGACGCTCGATCTCCACGGGTCGCATCCCGTTCTGGGCCGCCTCCACCATCGCGGCGTGCAGCGCCGCCCGTGCGGCCTCGGCACGTTCGCGGGCCGCTTCCACGCGCCGCTTGGCGGCTCGCTTCGCCGCATCGATGCCGGACACAGCGCGGCTGAAATCGCGTACGGCGGCGTCGAGGTCCATCGGGCAAGTATGTCAACTATCCAGACCAAATGACGCTGCCCTGTATTTGGCCAAATCGCCGGATGGCATATTTGGCTCTCTGTGGCTCGGGTCAGCAGGAGGCGGGCCGAGCGCATGTCACGATCCGCGCACAGATCGGTTCAATCGGCCGGCGGACGTCCTCCGACGCTGTGTCGCGGAGTCGCGAACCGGAACTGCTCCGTCAACTGGTCGACAGCAGGTATGCCCCGGTATGGCTGGAACAGCGGCCACAGCGCGGCCACGCGATCGCCGGCGCGCACCGAATCCGCTCTTCGGGCGAGCGCAGCCGCCCGCATCGCCACCTCCGCCGCCCGCTCGACCTCGCCCGCCTGCAGCAGCGACTCGGCGAGCCAGGTCAGGTACAGCGAGGTTTCCCGGCCCGTCTCCTCGCCGTATCCGGCGGTCGTGCGCTCCAGGATCGGCACCGCGCGCAGCGGCCGACGCAGCTGCGTCCACACGCGCCCCGCCATCACCGCCGTTTCGTCCGCCGATAGCCAGTACACCCACGCCGGATCATCGGCCGGCCGCCGTCGTGTCAACGCCTCCTCGACCGCGTCGAGCGCGCGTACCGCCGGCTCGGCTTCGGCGGCGCGCGCGTGCGTCCACGCCACCCGCTCCAGCAGTAACGCCCGTGTTGTCGCGCTCGCGGCATGCCGCGCCCCGCAGTACGCGGACCGGGCGAGCGTCACCGCCCTGCGGGGGTCGCCGACGTTCGCCTCCTGGTAGGCGAGCGTCGACAGGTTGTTGGCGGCACCCGCCACGTCACCACCCGCCTGCGCCGCGCGCATGCCCGCGAGATAGCGACGCTCGGCCTCGGCGTACCGGCCCGCGTCGGTGGCGACGTAGCCGGCCAACTGGCACAGCTCGCCGACCGCGACGAGCAACCGCCGCCCGACCCGCTCCGTGTACGAGCCCTCGCGGAGCAGGGCCGCAGTGGCGGCGAGTTCGGCCGTCACGATCTCGTGCGTCTTGACGCCGCCCACGTGGTCATCGAGGAGCCGCAGCTGGTGCACGCGCCGCTCGACCCGCTCCACCGTCGCGTCGCCGATCCGACGGCCGGCGCGCGCCTCGTACACCTGGGGCGGGTCGGTGATCAGCCACTCGTGCGCCAGCCGCACCGCGTTCTCGGCGGTGGGCGCTTCGGCGAGCAGCATCCCCGCCAGTGCTTCGGAGTCGGGCCGCCGCCAGGTCCCGTCGCGCGACCACCGCACGGACCCGGCGGGCCGCGCGCGGGCGACGAGGTCACCGCCCGCGTCGAGCGCGAGATCGAGCGCCGCCGCGATCGTGGGTGCGGGTGGTCGGCGCCCGGTTTCGACGCGGGACAGGTGGCCGGGGTCGACGTGCGCCCGGCGCGCCAACTCGCGCAGGCTCATGTCGCCGCGGGTCGCGCGCCACCTGCGTACCGCTTCGCCGAAGGTCTCCGACACCGCCGCCGCCTCTTCGCCGGTGTTGCCCACCGTTGCCAGCCCGGGCGCGCATCAGGTCACCCATCCCGCACGCCATCCGTAGCCGTGACGCTACAGAAATGTCGTGTCGAAAGGGAACGTGGTCGATGCTTCGGGCACGGTTGCGGTTCGCGGGCCACCGTGGGCGGCGGGCGGTAGCGCAGCTGCGCGGACCGCAGTGGCGGTGGCTGCCGTGGGTACGCCGACGGGCGCGCCGGGCCGCCCGGCAGGCGATCCTGGACGCCGCCGCGCAACAGCAACGCCGGGAGTACGAGCGGGCCTGTGCGCGCCGCATCGCGCACGCCCTGAACAACCGGTGGAACGGCCCGACCGAGATCCACGGGACCCTGCTCACCCTGGGCCAGCTCAACCAGTACAAGCCGGGGGAGCGGCGGTGATCCGGCTGTTGCTGCGCACCGGCTGGCCGGGCGCCGTACTCATCCTCCTTTTCCTGGTCGTCGTCAGCAGCCGGTGGTGGCGGTGATGGACGACGGGCCGCCCACCGACAGCGACGTGGTGTGGGCGGCGCGGTTGCCGGACGACCTAACCCGCCGTCCGCAGCGACGGCAGCCGCGCCGCACCGCCCGGCACCCGACGCGCCTCCTGCTGGGCCCGCGCGCACGCCGCCAGCAGCTCGTCGGCCGGCACCGGCCGGCTGAGCGCGAAGCCCTGGGCGAGGTCGCAGCCGAGCTCGGCCAGCAGCGCGAGCGCGTCGAGCCCCTCCACCCCCTCGGCGACGACGGAGAGGCCGAGGTTGTGGGCCAGGTCGACGGCGCTGCGCACCAGCACCACGTCCTCGGGGTCGTCGGCCAGCTCCCGCACGAACGTACGGTCGATCTTCAGTTCGTCGGCGGGCAGCCGCTTGAGCTGGGCCAGTGAGCTGAAGCCGGTGCCGAAGTCGTCGATGGAGACCTTCACGCCGTGCTCGCGTACCTGGCGCAGCACCTCGCGGGAGCGTTCCGGCTCGGTCATCACGCTGGTCTCGGTCAGTTCCAGCTGGAGGAGCCCGGCCGGCAGCCCCGAGGAGGCCAACGCGGCGCGCACCCGCGGCGCGAACTGCGGGTCCAGCAGGCAGCGGGGTGAGACGTTGACCGAGACCACCAGCGGGGCGCCGGCGTGGTGCCAGGCGGCGGCCTGGGCCACCGCGACGTCGATGAGGTGGTACGTCAGCGGGATCTCCAGGGCGCGGGCCTCCGCGATCGGCAGGAACGCGCCGGGCATCAGCAGCCCCCGCGTCGGGTGCCGCCAGCGCGCCAGCGCCTCGACCGCGGTGACGGTCGCGTCTTCGATCCGGATCTGCGGCTGGAAGAACATCACCAGCTGCCCGTCCGGGTCGCCGGCGTCGAGCAGCGCCCGGAGCTCGCCGAAGAGCGCCATCCGGTCCGGCGTCTCGGCGTCGACCTCCGGGTCGTAGACAGCGAAGCCGCCGCCGTTCGACTTCGCCCGGTACATGGCGGCGTCGGCGTGCCGGATCAACTCGTCGCTGACGCCGTGCAGCGGGCCGATCGCCACGCCGATGCTGCCGCTGACCGCGGCCGGCCCGGCGTCGAGCAGGAAGTCCTCGCGCAGCCGTTCGGCGATCCGGTCGGCGACCCGGGTGGCCTGGCGTACGTCGGCGATCTGCGGCAGCAGCACCGCGAACTCGTCGCCGCCGAGCCGCGCCACCACGTCGCCGGCGCGGGCGCTGCTGCGCAGCCGCTGGCCCGCCTCGGCGAGCAGCTGGTCGCCGGCGGCGTGCCCGAGCGTGTCGTTGACCGCCTTGAAGCCGTTCAGGTCGAGAATCATGAGGGCGAGCTGGCCGTCCGGTGTGGACTTCAGCTGCCGCAGCGCCCGCGCCAGCCGGCGCCGGAACATTGCCCGGTTCGGCAGGCCGGTGAGCGGGTCGTGCAGCGCCAGGTGTTCGTTGGCGTCGGCCTGCTGGGCCAGCCGGCGCTGGTAGCCGAGCACCACCCGCCAGATCACCGCGACGAGGACGAAGCCGAGCCCGAACCCGACGGACGTGCCGGCGAGCATCCGTACCTGCGCCGTCTCCAGGGCGGCGGCCTGCACCTGCGCACGGGTGTGGTAGGCCCGGTTCACCGTGCCGATGTCGTGCTGGAGCTGGTAGTAGGTGGGCGTCACCTGCAGCCGGTCGAAGCTGGGCCACTCCGGGTTTCCGTCGGCGACCATGTTCAGCAGCCGGTCGGTGCGCTCCCGGTACGCCGCCTGCCGGTCGAGCAGCCGGCGCGCGTCGGCGGCGGCGTCCGCCGTACCCGTGGTGGTGACCTGGCGCAGCGCCTCCTCGGCGTCGTTGGCGGCGGCGACGTACCGCAGCCGCACCGCCCACGACGGCTCGACCTGGTAGTGCCGGGCGTGCGCCTCCTCCAGCGCCGTCGCGCTGCGCGCCTCGCTGAACCAGCCGTCCACCGACAGCGCCGTGCTGTGCTCGCGGGTGATCGAGGTCATCTGCCAGGTGCCGACGATGGTGTACGCGGACAGGGCCACGAGCACGGCGGCGAGGGCGCCGGTCGTCGCGAGGCTGCGCTGACGGCGGGCCCGCGACTCGTCGGTCGTGCCCGCACCCGTGCTGCGGTCCGCCCCGTTGCGCCCGCGCCACATCGCCGGCTCCCTTCGTCCGCGGCTGCGTCGGGTCGTGCGCGGGTGCGCGCCGACCCCTGTCTGGATCATCGGCAGTCGCGTCCGAAAGCTGACCCGTCCGCTCAACCCGATGCGATTCCCGCCGATGGGCCGATGAAGGATGCGGACGAGGGGGTCGGGATGGTCGTACGCACACGCCCGCGGGTCGGGGCGGTCGCGGTGGCCGTGCTGGTCTGCGCCGCACTCGCCGCCTGCGTCGGCGGCGGCGACCCGCGCCCGGTGGCGCCGGTCATCCGGCTGGGCACGCTGGTGCCGTTGACCGGCGTCAACGCCCCCTCCGGCCAGGCCATGGTCAATGCGCAGCACCTCGCGGTGAACGAGGCGAACGACGCCGGCGGCGTGCTCGGCCGGCGGGTCGAGCTGGTCGTCCAGGACGACGCGTGCGACCCGGGCACGGCGGTGATCGCGGCCGGGAACCTGATCGCCCAGGACATCACGGTCTCGGTGGGCGGCTACTGCAGCAGCGCCACCGTCCCCACGCTGCAGATCTTCCGGGCCGCCGGGGTCCCGATGGTGATCCCGCTGTCGAACTCCGCCGAGCTGCTCGCGCCGGGATACGACAGCATCTTCCTGATCTGCGGCACCACGCAGGCGGAGGGGCGGTTCGCGGTGGCGGCGATGAGCCGGCTCGGCGCCCGCCGCCTGGCGGTGGTGCACGACGGCACCAGCTTCCCGGTGTCGCTGGCCGAATCGACGGTGACCGCCGCCCGTGCTGCGGCCGCGACCGGGATCCGGGTCGTCGGCCAGTTCGAGCTGAGCCAGGCCGCCGCCCGCTACACCCGGATCGCGCAGCGGGTCCAGGCCAGCGGCGCGGACACCGTCTACTTCACCGGCTACTACGCCGAGGCGAACCGGCTCGTCATGGACCTGCGCACCGCCGGCTTCACCGGGAAGATCGTGGTCGGCGACGGCGCGGTCGACGGCCCGCTGCTGCACGGCCTGACCGAGGCGCAGCGCCGGAACCTGTACGGGACGACGTTCATCGTGCCGCAGTTCATGCCGGCGCTGGCCGACTGGTCGGCCCGCTTCACCCGGGCCGTCGGGCACGCGCCCGGCCCGAGCGCCCCCGAGGCGTACGACGCGGTCACGCTCGCCCTCGACGCGATCCGCCGTGCCGGCAGCCTCGACCGCGAGGCGGTCCGGCGGGCGATCGCCGCCAGCGCCGACGTGCCGCTGCTCTCCGGCAGCCCGCGCTTCAACCCCGACGGCACCCGCAGCAACCCGACGTTTCTGCTGCTGACCGCGCGGGGCGACGGCTTCGCGCGCGTCTGGTCCAACGACCCGGCCTGACGCATCCGTCGGCCGCGGTGACAAATGGGGGCGACCCCGGAGCGCGGCACCGGCACGGTTCCTATGCTCGCGGTATGGACTTGCGGATCTTCACCGAGCCCCAGCAGGGCGCCACCTACGACCAGCTGCTCGCCGTCGCGCGGTGCGCGGAGGACGCCGGCTACGACGCGTTCTTCCGCTCCGACCACTACCTGAAGATGGGCCAGGTCACCGGCCTGCCCGGCCCGACCGACGCCTGGATCACCCTCGGGGCGCTCGCCCGCGAGACGTCCCGGATCCGGCTCGGCACGCTGATGACGGCGGCGACGTTCCGGCTGCCCGGCCCGCTGGCGATCAGCGTCGCCCAGGTCGACGCGATGAGCGGCGGGCGGGTGGAGCTGGGCATCGGGACCGGCTGGTACGAGGCGGAGCACACCGCGTACGGGATCTCGTTCCCGCCGCTGCGCGAGCGCTTCGACCGGCTGGAGGAGCAGCTCACGATCATCACCGGGCTCTGGGAGACCCCGCTCGGCAGCACCTTCGACTTCGCCGGCAAGTACTACAGCGTGACCGACTCGCCCGCGCTGCCGAAACCGGCGCAGGACCCGCGCCCGCCGATCATGCTCGGGGGTCTCGGCCCCAAGCGCACGCCGGCGCTGGCCGCCCGGTTCGCCGACGAGTTCAACCTGCCGTTCGCCAGCCTGGAGGACTCCGCGGCGCAGTTCGACCGGGTGAGCGCGGCGTGCGCGGCGATCGACCGCGACCCGGCCACCGTCTGCTACTCGGCGGCGCTGATCGTGTGCTGCGGGCGTAATCAGGAAGAGGTCAACCGGCGGGCGGCCGCGATCGGGCGGGAGCCGGACGAGCTGCGCGCCAACGGCCTGGCGGGAACTCCGGCGGAGATCGTCGACAAGATCGGCCGGTACGCCGAGATCGGCGCGGAGCGGATCTACCTGCAGGTCATGGACCTCACCGACCTCGACCACCTGGAGCTGATCGCGGCCGAGGTGATGCCGCAGGTCTGAACCCCGGCGGACAGCGCCTCCCACCGTTGTGGACACTCTCCGTGATCGCGGCGCATGGGCGAGGCGGGGCGGGCGGTCGCGGGAGCGGCTCGCCCGAACCGCGCGGCGCGGCAACCACGCTGTCACGGGCGATATCGGATTTTGAGCCGATTCACCTGCACATTAGCCCGCGGCGACGGGTCGCTCAAAGGCCAACCACGTCACGCGTACGGGGAAAAAGTCCATCTTCGTGACATGTGCGAACTCGTCGCGTCGGACCGCCGTCACGGTGGGCACCGCTCCCCGTTGCGCGCACACTTCGTAACAGGGCGTCACGGGCAGCGGACAGCCGGAGGCAGCCATGAGAGTGCCGGGAGTGCGCTTCGTGCAGGGGCGCAACAGATACGGGACGTCCACGAAGTACGCCATCGCGGTGCACGCGACCGCGAACACGGCGTCGGCCGCGGACGAGGCGATGTACGCCACGCGCCGGACCGACGGCACGAGCGCGCACTTCTACCTCGACCGCCGCGAGGTCATCCAGTCCCTCGACACCCGGGACCGGGCCGGTCACGCCGGGTCGACCCAGGGCAACACCTACGCCATCGCGTTGGAGTTCACCGGCCTGAACTCGTGGTCACGGGCGACGTGGTTGTCGTCGGTCGCCTGGGACCGGGTCGGGGCGGTCCTGGCCACGGTGAGCCGGACGCACCAGATCCCCGCCCGGCGGGTCACCGTCGCCCAGATGCGGGCCGACGCGCGGGTGCGGGGGGCGTACGACCACAACCAGATGCGGCTCGCCTGGGGCGGGACCGACCACACGGACCCGGGGCCCCACTTCCCATGGGACCGGCTGCTCGCCGTCTGGCAGCAACACCTGCAAGGAGAGGATTTTCCGGTGGACCAGAGTCAGTTCGAGAGCATGTTCCTCAGGGCGCTGCGGCAGGGCGGGGCGATCCGGCGGGCTATCGGCGTGGCGCCGCACGAGCAGTCGGTGTACCGGACCGGGCAGAGCGCGCACTTCTGGTGGTTCAGCAAGATCCCGGACAGCCTCGCCGAGATCAACCGGAAGCTGGACATCCTGGCCGGGAGCGCGGGCGGGGCGGTCGCGCGGCAGGTCGGGGCGATCAGCTCCGAGACGCGGACGCCGCGGGTCCCCGCCGCCCGGACACCGGCGGAGTCGACCGGGGACGCGGACGTCGTGGCCCGGCTGGGCAGCCCGGACGTCACGGTCGCACAGAAGGCGGCGCTGCTGCGCGAGTGGCTGGGTCAGGACGCGCCCGCCGTCGGCGCGGCGCTCGCCGCGGGGCCGGCAAGATCCGCGTGATCAGGAAGGCTCGCGCGCGCCGCTCCGGCGACACGCGCGAGTTACTCCCTGATCACGCCGGGTATTGGTGGTTGGTAGGGGAACAGTCTGCTGGGCGATCAACCTTGAGGAGGATTCGCCATGAAGCTCAGTGACCCGACCAGCCGCAAGAAGGACAAGGACTACGACCAGTCCGACGTGGAGCACCTGCTCCGCAAGCGCCCCTGGCACAGCTACGACCAGATGGTCAACTGGCTGAAGGAAGAGGGCGACGAGGACCGGCGGTTCACCCCGGGCGAGGTCGAGCGGATGATCGCGGACCTGTCGCGGCTGCAGGAGCGGCGCGTGCCGTTCACCAAGGACCCGGATCGGCTCTGCCACGAGATGAAGGGTTGACCGGGCCGTACCCGAAGAGAACCGCCCCCGTCGGCGCCGCGCGAGCGGGCCGGGCGGGGGCGGTCACGCGGTCAGGACGCGACGGACGCCAGGTATGCCTGGGCCTTGTCCGGGCTCATGAACCAGTTCTCGAAGTCGGTCGGGTCGGAGAAGCCGTTGGCGAAGCGACGCGCGACCGTCTCGTTGCCGGCGGCGGCGCCGAGAATGCCCTGCACGTGCTCGGGCAGCGGCTGCAGCATCGCGTTCGTCCAGCCGGTGACGTGCCGCCCCGTCGACTCCCAGAACCACTCGAAGGTCTGCTCCATCCAGGCCCGGTCGAACGGCCGGTCGCCGTGCGCGAGGATCGCCTCGACGTACGCCGCCGCGCACTTCGCGGCCGTGTTGCTGCCCTGGCCGGTGATCGGGTCGTTGGCGATCACGACGTCGGCCATGCCGAGCGCGATCCCGCCCGAGGGAAGCTGGGCGACCGGTCGCCGCACGGTCGGGGTGTAGCGGCCGGAGAGGGTCGCCCGCGCGTCGGTCAGCTCCACGTTCGCGCACCGCTCGTAGATCCACGGCACGTACTGCTTGGCCAGGTCGAGGGTGAGCGCGAGGTGCTCGTTCGGGTCGCGCCGCTCCTGCCACAGGTCCAGCGGGCCGCCCGGAACCGCCTCCCAGAACAGGATCTCGCAGTTGCCGTTCAGGGTGTGGCAGGGCATCACGAACAGCTCGCCGAGGCCGGGGACAGCGTTGAAGCTGACGTGCGGCACCGGCCACAGCGGGTCCGGCGTCATCCCGTGCACGTACGCCACGGCCAGGCCGCGCTGCGGGGTGGTGTACGGCGAGCGGGCCGGGTCGCGGTCGAAGACGCTGACCAGCTCGCCCTTGCCGGCCGCTACCACCGTCAGGTCGTACCGGCCGAGGCTGGTCAGGCCGTCGAGGTCGGAGGTGGTGACGCCCTGGTAGTGGACGGTGCCGCCGCGCTCCTCGAAGAGCTCCAGCCAGGCCGCCATCTTCACCCGCTGGTCGACGCTCTGCGCCGGCTCGTCGATCGGGGACTCGATGCGCAGCGCCCGCTCGCCGGGGGGCGCCGACAGCGACACCTGCAGGCCCTGGATCTGCGGGGTCGCGGCCTGCCACAGGTCGAGGCCGTAGATCCGCTCGGTGCGCAGCGCGTTGCCGAACATCGCCTGCGTGCTCATCACCCAGCCGCGGCGGATCTCGTCGGGGGTGCGCGCGGACATCACCGTCACGTCGTACCCCTCGGCCTGCAGGCTCAGGGCGAGTTGGAGCCCGGACTGCCCGGCGCCCACGATCAGAATTCTGCGCATTGGTATCTCCAGAGGGGCATCTGTGTTTCCTGAAGGGGGAGCTACCGGGCGGGGAAGGCGCCCGGAGCGGTGTGGCCGGTCCGCTGCATCGTGTGCGTGACCACCGCCATCAGCGCCTGCGCCACCGACGACGGGCTGCGCGCGTCACAGGTGATCAGCGGGACGTCGGGGGAGAGCGCGAGCGCCTGCCGTACGTCGTCGAGGTGGTGGGTCAACATCCCGTCGAAGAGGTTGAGGCAGACCACGAACGGCAGGTCGCTGTCCTGCTCGAAGTAGTTGATCGCGGCGAAGGACGCGTCCAGCCGCCGGGAGTCGGCCAGCACGAGCGCCCCGACCGCGCCCCTGCACAGGTCGTCCCACATCGGCCAGAACCTCGCCTGTCCGGGCGTGCCGAACAGGTAGAGCACGAGGTCGTTGGAGATGGTCAACCGGCCGAAGTCCATCGCGACCGTCGTGGTGGTCTTGTCGATGCCGGGGTCGAGCCGGTCGATCGGCTCGCTGGCCGCGGTCATCCACGCCTCGGTGTTGACCGGCGGGATCTCCGAGATCGCGGCGACGCAGGTGGTCTTGCCCACGCCGAACCCGCCGGCGATGACGATCTTCGCCGAGGTCAGCGTCGGGTTGTCAGGCAAGCTTGCGGAGGCCATCGAGGAGTCTCTCCAGAAGGCGGCGGTCGAACGGGGACTCGTACGTCTCGGCGTGGACCAGCAGGCGGTCGGTGGACGCGAGGTCGTCCACCACGACGCGGGTGACGCCCAGCGAGATGCCGGAGAAGGCGGAGAGCTCCGCCAGCGACCGGGTCTCGCGCGCGTGCTCGTAGAGCGTGCGCTGCTCGGGCAGCAGGCCGGCGGCGAAGACCGAGTCGTAGTACGGCACCGAGACCAGGGTGTGCACGAGCAGCTGCTGCCGGGTCCGGGTCCGACCGCCGGTCAGGACGTACGGCCGCACCTTCCAGTGTCTTTTGGCCAACGTCGGTTCGCTCCTTGGTCCGAGTCGGTCAGCGGGTCGGCTGGGTGGCGGTGATGCGGTGCAGGTCGGCGCGCATCTGCGGGGTGAGCACGTGCCCGACCGCGCCGACGAACTGCGTCATCTGGTAGGCGACGACGCGCAGGTCGCAGCCGGCGGTCGCGGCGACCGCCAGGCCGGCCGAGTCCCCGACACGCATGAAGAGCAGGTGGCCGCGCGGCAGCCGGATGGTGATGTACTCCGAGGAGCCCAGCTCCAGCAGGGCGGCGCCGCGGTCGGCCATGCTGATCATGCCGGCGGTGAGCGCGGCGAGCTGGTCGCCCAGGTCGCGGGGGACCGCGCCGGAGGCGACCAGCTGGAGCCCGTCGAGCGAGACGAGCAGCGCGTGCGTCACGCCCGGCACCTCGTCGGCGAACTGCCGGATGAGCCAGGCGAACTCCTGCGGCCCGCGCACGCCGCCGGGCTGCAGGGTGGGGCTGCCGTGTGGTCTGGTCATCGGGGGTTTCCTTCGGAGCTGGGGTCGGTGGCCGTGCGCAGCGCGTCGCTGATGCCCGCGGCGAAGTCGGCCGTCTCGTCGGCCCACCGTTCCCGGTCACCGCTCGGCTCCCCGAAGCTGGGGGTGGGGGCCGGCGGTGCCGGGTCGTCGCCGCGCAGGCTGGCCGGCACCCGCACCGGCAGGCCGGTGGCGGTGGCCCGCGGCGCCACCGCCGGGAGCGCCGCGGTGTCGCTGCCCACCACGGGAACGCCGTTCGCCGTCGCCGGGGCGCTGTGCGGCGCCACGGGCGGGGCGCTGTGCGGTGACGGGGCGGCGTGCGTCGCGGCGCCCGTCGGCCGCGCGACCGGCGCGCCCGCGGCGTGCGCGCCCCCGGAGCGGCGCTCGGCGTGCCGCGGCGCGGGCACCGCCGGCTCCGCGCCGCCCTGGTACACGACGAACGGCGGGCGCTGCGCGGGCGGTGGGCCGCTCACCGGCATCGCGGGCGGGGCGGGACGGCCGGCGGTCGGTACCTGGGGGATCTCACAGAGCAGCCACTCCGGGATGAGTACGGTCGCGGTCGTGCCGCCCGGCTCCCGGCTGGTCAGCTGGACCCGCATCCGGTGGGCGAGCGCCAGCCGTTGCACGACGGCGAGTCCGAGTTGCAGGGCCGGCTCGGCGCGCAGTGGGGCCGGGCTGTCGGCGGCGAGCATCGTGTTGAGCTCGCGCAGCTGGTCGGGGCGGATCCCGACGCCGGTGTCCTCGATGCGGAGCAGGATGCTGCCGCGCTCGGTGAGGTGCGCGGACACGATCACGCGGGCCGTGGGCGGAGAGAACCGGGTGGCGTTGTCCAGCAGCTCGGTGATCACGCGGATGACGTCGTCGGCGGCGAACGCGACGACCGCGAGCTCGGCGATCCGTCCCAACTGGACGCGCTGGTAGTACTCGATCGCCGAGGACGACGCGCGGACGACGTCGAGCAGCGCGGTCACCTGCGCTCCGGCGTCCTCCACCTTCCGTCCGGTGAGCACCTGCAGGTTCTCGGCCTGGCGGCGCACCCGGGTGTTCGCGTGGTCGATCCGGTAGAGCTTCTCCAGTCGGTCCGGATCGCGCTCGTCGGCCTCGGCCGCTTCCAGCTGACCGCCCATCTGGTACGCGGCGGCCATGATGCGCAGCGCGAACTGCTCGGAGATCGCGGGCCACGGATCCGGAGCGGGCTGCGGGCTCGCCGGCGCCGGTGGGGCCGGCTCGGGTAGCACGTCGACCGTCGGGTCCAGCCAGCGAGCAAGACTCCGCCGCCATCCGCTCGTCCCGCTCATCACGCGACCTCGCCGTACATGCCCGCTCTTTCGGTTGTTCCCGACCTGCGAATCATTCGCACGGTTTGCCCCTCGGGTCGGCAGTCAATCACCGCCGTGCCGGGAAGGCAAGGCTTCGGTTTGTGGGTGATGTAACGCGCCAGCTCCGTTGCGCTGCCGGGGTTAGGGCCTATGTGGCGCGCCGTCGACGGCCACCACACCGTCCATTGTGCAACGTCGTTCGGCGAACGTCTCTCATCACGCATCGTGAATGCGTCGTCACCTCAAGATCGCTTCCCACCAGTGTGATCTCGAACCGGCGGCCGCACGTGGTGGTCCGGTCCTGGTCGGCGACCGGTCCGGATGGAGTCCCGTCCCGGTGTCCCGGAGCGGGGGCGTCGCCGCGCCGCGGCGATCATGGAGCGGCATGGGGGTTCTTCAGATGGCGAGAATGCTCGCGATCATGATTAAAAGGGTATTTGCGCACCTAATCGACGGATCTTCGGTGGGGCGCTTGGGCTGGCCGTTGCAGTGATGTTGCGCGCATTCTCCGCCAGCTGTGGGGGTATGCCCCATTTGATCCCTGGTTGAACCGGTGTGGCCGGATGTCAATCGGCGGATTTTTGGCGATCATGAGCGAATGCACGTTCCGGCCGGAGACGCCCTGCACTACAGCGACGGTTCGCACCGCTGGGTGCCCGCCGATCCGGCCGCGGACCCCGAGGGCTGGCGCCGGGTGATCGAGGCGCACATCCAGGAGGCCGCCGCGGCGGGGGGCTGTGACGCGCCGCGCCAGCGTGCGCGGCCGCGACCGGCGTCCGGGTCGCCCGGATGGGGCCGCGTCCGGGGCGTGCGGTCGGGCGAGGGGCGCGGCGTGCGGTCCGGCGAGGGGCCGGCGTCCGCGGCCTGAGGTCGGATGGCGCGATTGCGTCGTCGGGCGGGTCGGCCCCGGGGTATCGACGGGCGCCTCTTGACACCGTTGTAAGAAGTTTCTAACTTTGCGGCAACGTTTCATCTTTGTTTCACGCGCGCGAGTCCCCCTCTCCGTCGCCGGGCATTCGCCCCAGGACCCAGGAGGTCCGATGCACCACCGCCGACCACCCTCGCTCGGCCTGGTCGCCGCCCTGACCGCGGCCCTGCTCACCCCCGTCGCCTCAACCCCGTCCCCGGCAGCCGCCGCGCCCGCCGGCACCAGGAACGTCATCGCCAACCTCTTCGAGTGGAACTGGAACTCCGTCGCCAGCGAGTGCCAGAACTTCCTCGGCCCGCGCGGTTACGGCTACGTACAGGTGTCACCGCCGCAGGAGCACGTCCGCGGGCAGCAGTGGTGGGTCGCCTACCAGCCGGTCAGCTACCGCATCGAGTCCCGCAAGGGGACCCGCGCCCAGTTCCAGTCGATGGTCAACACCTGCCACAACGCGGGCGTGAAGGTGATCGTCGACGCGGTGATCAACCACATGTCCGGACAGGACGCCGGGGGCACCGGCTGGGCCGGCTCCTCGTACGGGCACTACAACTACCCGGGCATCTACCAGACCCAGGACTTCCATCACTGCGGCCGCAACGGCAACGACGACATCGCCAACTACAACGACCGGTACGAGGTGCAGAACTGCGAGCTGGTCAACCTCTCCGACCTCGCCACCGGGTCCGAGTACGTGCGCGGTCGGATCGCCGGGTACCTCAACGACCTGCTCTCGCTCGGCGTCGACGGATTCCGGCTCGATGCCAGCAAGCACATGCCGGCCGCCGACATCGCGGCGATCCGCGGCAAGCTCTCCCGGTCGGCGTACATCGTGCAGGAGGTGATCTACGGGGCCGGCGAGCCGATCCAGCCGGGCGAGTACACCGGCAACGGCGACGTCCACGAGTTCCGTTACGGCAAGGACCTCGGTCGGGTGTTCCGGCGCGAGCGGCTGGCGTACCTGAAGAACTTCGGTGAGGCGTGGGGGCACCTGCCCGGCGGCAACGCCGCGGTCTTCGTCGACAACCACGACACCCAGCGCGACGGCGGCGACGTGCTGACGTACAAGGACAACGGGATCTACGCGCTGGCCAACGCGTTCATGTTGGCCTGGCCGTACGGCTCGCCGACGGTGATGTCCAGCTACGACTTCAGCAACCGCGACCAGGGCCCACCCTCGGACGGCTCGGGCCGGACCAGCAACACCACCTGCTTCTCCGGGTGGCGCTGCGAGCACCGCTGGCAGGTGATCGCCAACATGGTGGCGTTCCGCAACGCGGTCGCCGGCACCTCGGTGGTCAACTGGTACGACAACGGCAACAACCACATCGCCTTCGGTCGCGGCAACCGGGGATATCTGACCATCAACGACGAGGACTCCGCGGTCACCGGCCGTCGCTACCAGACCCAGCTGCCGCCCGGCCGCTACTGCGACGTGATCCACGGCGACCACACCGGCGGCTCCTGCACCGGCCCGGTGATCACCGTCGACTCCGCCGGCTGGTTCTCCGCCGACGTCCCCGCCCACGACGCGGTGGCCATCCACGCCGGCGCGAAGATCGGCTGACCCCGCTCCGGCCGGCTTCGCCTCGCGCATTTCCTCAGCTCGGTCCGCGGCCCGCCGATGGTCGATCGTGCACCACGCAACCGTGCTGCGGCACGCGTACCCCCAAGCCCCGCCCGCGGCCCCGGAGCCCCGCGCCGCCGGGGCGGCCCGTCCGTCGCCGCGGGGCACGTGGCGCCGGCTGCGTGCCGCGGTCGGCACGCTGACCCGACCGTCCGATCCGGACCGGATCGCGCAACCGGCGACCCCGGGTCGCCACCGGGCGACAAGACGTGACTGCGCGCCCGGGCGGCGAGCGGGCGCCATGAAGGGCGCCGCCGCGGTCCGACAAGGATCGGCGACGGCGTCCGCTCCGGGTACGGCGCGTGCGGCTCAGGCACGACGTGGTGGCGAAAGTCGAGCAGGGGAGTCGAATGAATAAGCAGGCAGGCGCGTTGTTCGCCGCCATCGTCGCGGTCGGTCTGGGTCCGGCCGTATGGCTGGGCGGCACGCTGCTCCGGGGCGATCCGGTCCCGGCCGCCCCGGTGCCGGTCAGCACGCCCGAGATCACCGAATCGCCCAGCCCTTCGCCGTCGGAGCCGGAGCCGGAGCCCGAGCCGGAGCCGACCGAGACCCTGTCGCCGACCCCCGCCCCGACCGAGGAGCTCGACCCGGACGGGGTGTGGACCCCGCCGGGTGGGACGGCGTCGACCTCGAAGCGGGCGACGCCGACCCGGTCGATCTCGCCGTCGGTGACGCGCACCACCACGCCGTCCGGGCACCCGGAGCCGGCCGTCGGGTAGTCCGACTTCCGATCGTCACGCCGTGACGCCGCGACCGCGGCGTCACGGCGTTTTCGCGTCGTCGGCCATTTTCGCGTCGTCGGCTTCTCCGGGGCCGTCGACGACGACATTGACAGCCATCGTGCCGTCGTGTGTGAATGTCTGCACGGCCGGGCGGGAGCGGTGTGGCCGATCCGGGAGCCCGAGGGCAGCTCCCCGACACCCAGACATCGTTCGGTCCTGCGCGCGCACGCGCGCGGGCGTCGCCACCGGTGCCCTCCTTCTCCGGCGCGAACCGGGCGGTTGTCTGCCCGCAACGCCCGGAGAGGAACCGGTACATGCGCAAACCCATCGTCAGCGCCGTCGCGGCCACGGTCGCCGCGGCCGGGATCGCGGTCGCGGTCCAGGCCACCGTCGGCACAGCGCCGCCGGCCGCCGCCGCGGCCGCCGAGCCGTACTCGTGGCGCAACGTCCGGATCGACGGCGGCGGCTTCGTGCCCGGCATCGTCTTCAACCCCACCGAGCGCAACCTCGTCTACGCCCGCACCGACATCGGCGGCGCCTACCGCTGGGACCAGGCCAACCAGTTCTGGACGCCGCTGCTGGACCACGTCGGCTGGGACCGCTGGGGCTACAACGGAGTGGTCAGCCTCGCCGCCGACCCGGTGCAGACCAACCGGGTCTACGTCGCCGCCGGGATGTACACCAACAGCTGGGACCCGAACAACGGGGCGATCCTGCGGTCGGCCGACAAGGGCGCCACCTGGCAGACCACGGAGCTGCCGTTCAAGCTCGGCGGCAACATGCCCGGGCGGGGGATGGGGGAGCGCCTGGCCGTCGACCCGAACCGCAACAGCATCCTCTACCTCGGCGCGCCCAGCGGCAACGGCCTCTGGCGCAGCACCGATCACGGCGCCACCTGGTCCAAGGTCACGAACTTCCCGAACCCCGGCAACTACGTCGCCGACCCGAGCGACCCCAACGGGTACGGCAGCGACAACCAGGGCGTCGTCTGGGTGACCTTCGACAAGCGCACCGGCAGCGCGGGCACCGCGACCCAGACCATCTACGTGGGGGTGGCGGACAAGCAGAACACCGTCTACCGCACCACCAACGGCGGCACGAGCTGGGAGCGCCTCGCCGGTCAACCGACCGGGTACCTCGCACACAAGGGGGTGCTGGACACCGTCGGCGGCTACCTCTACATCGCGACCAGCGACACCGGCGGCCCGTACGACGGCGGCAAGGGCGACGTGTGGAAGTACCACACCGCGACCGGGGCGTGGACGCAGATCAGCCCGATCCCGTCGAGCAGCGCCGACGACTACTTCGGCTACAGCGGCCTGACCATCGACCGGCAGAACCCCAACACCATCATGGTCGCCACCCAGGTCTCCTGGTGGCCGGACGTGATCTTCTTCCGGAGCCGGGACGGCGGGGCGACCTGGAGCCGGATCTGGGAGTTCAGCAGCTATCCCACCCGCACCAACCGCTACACCATGGACATCTCGTCCGCGCCGTGGTTGACCTTCGGCGCCAACCCCGCCCCGCCGGAGACCGCCCCGAAGCTCGGCTGGATGACCGAGTCGCTGGAGATCGACCCGTTCGACTCCAACCGCTTCATGTACGGCACCGGCGCGACCATCTACGGCAGCACCGACCTGACCAAGTGGGACACCGGCGGCCAGATCACCATCCGCCCGATGGTCAAGGGACTGGAGGAGACGGCGGTGCTCGACCTGATCAGTCCGCCGACCGGGGCCCCGCTGATCAGCGCGCTCGGCGACATCGGCGGCTTCCGGCACACCAACCTCGACGCCGTACCGCCGATGATGTTCACCCAGCCCGTCTTCACCAACACGACCAGCCTGGACTACGCCGAGCTCAACCCGAGCGTCATGGTCCGGGCCGGCAGCTTCACCGACGCGGACCGGCCGTCGGACAGTCACGCCGCGTTCTCCACCGACGGCGGGGCGAACTGGTTCCAGGGCACCGAGCCGCCCGGCGTCAACGAGGGCGGCACGATCGCCGCCGCCGCCGACGGCAGCCGGTTCGTCTGGGCGCCGCGGAACGTGGGGGTCCACTACTCCATCGGTTATGGCAACAGTTGGAGCGCTTCGACGGGGCTGCCGCCGAACGCGGTCGTCGAGTCCGACCGGGTCAACCCGGCGAAGTTCTACGGCTTCAGCGGTGGCACCTTCTACGTCAGCGCCAACGGCGGGGCCAGCTTCACCGCGAC
Organism: Micromonospora pattaloongensis; assembly: GCF_900107255.1. Lineage (GTDB taxonomy): Bacteria > Actinomycetota > Actinomycetes > Mycobacteriales > Micromonosporaceae > Micromonospora_I > Micromonospora_I pattaloongensis. Next base: position 45,824 of record NZ_FNPH01000013.1, read on the forward strand.
GGCCGCGACGGGGCTGCCCACCGGCGACGTCGCGGTCAAGGCGGTGGCCGGGCGGGAGGGCGACATCTGGCTCGCCGGCGAGACCGGACTGTTCCGCTCCACCAACTCCGGCGCCTCGTTCAGCAGGGTCGCGGCGGCGACGAAGGCGGTCAACGTCGGCTTCGGCAGGGCGGCGCCCGGGCAGACGTACCCGGCGGTCTTCGCGGTCGCGACGATCGACGGCGTGACCGGGGTCTACCGGTCGGACAACGCCGGCGCGGGGTGGGTGCGGATCAACGACGACAGGCACCAGTACGGGAACATGGGCGGGGCGCTGACCGGCGATCCGAGGGTCTACGGGCGGGTCTACCTCGGCACCAACGGCCGGGGTGTGCTGGTCGCCGACCGGCTGGGTGGTCCGACCGGGCCGCCGACGAGCGGACCCACCAGCACCCCGACCGCAGGGCCGACCACCGGCCCGACGACGCCGCCCACGGGCGCTCCGACGACGCCGCCGGCCGGCGGCTGTTCGGCGGCGTACCGGGTCACCGGCTCGTGGTCCGGCGGGTTCCAGGCCGAGGTGACGGTCCGCAACACCGGGACCTCGCCGATCAGCGGATGGACCGTGAGCTGGAGCTTCCCCGACGGACAGACGATCTCGCAGCTGTGGGGCGGCACGCACACCCAGGCCGGGGCCCACGTCTCGGTCCGCAACGCCGCCTACAACGGCCCCCTCGGAGCGGACGCGACGACCACGTTCGGCTTCCTCGCGAGCTGGACGGGGCGCAACGGCGTCCCGGCGGCCGTCAACTGCGCGCGGAGCTGACGCCGGCGCGACCGCACGGATGGGCCCGCCGCGCCAGCGGCGGGCCCATTTTCGGCGCGATGTGGAGACGACGCGCGATCCGGACAAGATCCGCGTGCATCGGATCGACTCTCCGCGACGGTCGTCCTACATTCCGTGCGGTAGCGGTTGTCGTGCGCCCGCGCCCCCGGTGCCGGACGGCACCGGCGGCGCGGCAGGGAGGCGGGGAGCATGGGCAGAGCGGACGTCGAGCAGGACATGGTGCGCGCGACCGAGGCGTTGCAGGCCGCCCTCGACTTTCTGATCCGGTACGACCACGCGCACGCGGTGCTCAACGGCAACGGCAGAGCCGGGCCGCTCTCGCCGCTGACGCTGCACACCGACGACGGGCTGCGCGCCGCGCACCGGGTGCTGACGCACCTGCGCGAGGTGAACGGTCGGCCCGCACCGGCGGCCGCCGCCCGGCGGGACGTCCCGGCGCCGCGGTCGCCCGGGCCCGCGCTCGGTGAGCCGGTCCAGCCGGGCTGGGGCGCGCACGGCGACCCCGGCGAGTGAGGCGCGCTGGCCGCGCAGGGTCTCCGACGGGCGCTCGAAAGCGGCCAGCGGCTGGAAGATGCGACTCTGAAGGATGTAAAGGCTTGCATCTGCGAGGTAAAGTCGCGGCATGGCTGCGTACCGCATCGGCGAGGCGGCCGAGCTGCTCGGCGTCAGCGCCGACACGGTCCGGCGGTGGGTCGACTCCGGCCGGCTGGCCGCGGCCCGCGACGACCACGGCCACCGGATGATCGACGGCGTCGACCTCGCCGGGTTCGCCCGGACCCTGGCCGACGAGCCCGACACCGGCGGCGCGCGCTCGTCGGCGCGCAACCGGCTGCGCGGCATCGTCACCGCCGTCACCCGCGACGCCGTGATGGCGCAGGTCGACATCCAGGCCGGCCCGTTCCGGGTGGTGTCGCTGATGAGCCGGGAGGCCGTCGAGCAGCTCGGCCTCGCCGTCGGCTGCGTCGCGGTGGCCGTCATCAAGTCGACCACCGTCGTCGTGGAGCTGCCCCGGTGATCCGGCGCGCCCCGGCCGTGGCGTTGACGGCCCTGCTCGCCCTGACGGCGCTCGCCGGATGCGGCGGCCGATCGGCGCCGCCCGACCCCGACGCCCCGCCGACCGGCCGGGTCACCGTCCTCGCGGCGGCGTCCCTGACCGATCCGTTCACCCGGATCGGCGCCGATTTCGAGGCCGCCCACCCCGGCGTGAAGGTCGACTTCTCCTTCGCCGGCAGCTCGCAACTCGCCCAGCAGCTCGCGGCCGGCGCGCCGGCCGACGTGTTCGCGGCGGCCGATCCGCGCACCATGGCCGCCGCCACCGAGAGCCGCCGGACCGCCGGCCCGCCGCGCGTCTTCGCCCGCAACCAGCTCGTGATCGCCGTACCCGCGGGCAACCCGCGGGGGATCACCCGGCCCGCCGACCTGACCGCCGCCGGCGTGCGGGTCGCGGTGTGCAACGCGCAGGTGCCGTGCGGGGCGGCCGCCCGGAGGGCGTTCGACGCCGCCGGCGTGGCGCTCACCCCGGTCACGCTCGAGCAGGACGTCAAGGCGGCGCTGGCGAAGCTGCGGCTGGGCGAGGTCGACGCGGCGCTGGTCTACCGGACCGACGTGCGGGGGTTGCGCGACGTCGAGGCGGTCGAGTTCCCGGAGTCGGCGGACGCGATCAACGACTATCCGGTGACGGCGTTCGGCGACGGGCCCAACCCGGCCGGGGGATTGGCCTTCGCCGCGTACGTGCTCTCCGCCGACGCCCGGGCGGTGCTGGCCGCCGCCGGCTTCGGGGCGCCCGCGTGACGCCGCTGCGCGAGGCGCCGCCGGCGACGCGGCCGGCCGACCGGCGCGCGCTGCGGCGGCGCCGCCCGCTCGGCCGCGCGCCCGTGCTGCTGGTGGTCCCCGCCGCGCTCGGGCTGCTCTTCCTGGTGCTGCCGCTGGCCGGGCTGCTCGTCCGGACGCCGTGGGGCACGCTGCCGCAGCGGTTGACCGCGCCCGGCGTGCTCGAGGCGCTGCGCCTGTCGCTGGTCACCGCCACGCTCGCGACGTTCGTCTGCGTCGTCCTCGGGGTGCCGCTGGCCTGGTTGTTGGCGCGGACCGCGTTTCCCGGTCGGCGACTGATCCGCGCGCTGGTCACCGTGCCGCTGGTGCTGCCGCCGGTGGTCGGCGGCGTCGCGCTGCTGCTCGTCTTCGGCCGACGGGGGCTGCTCGGGGCGTGGCTCGACGCCACGTTCGGGCTCTCGCTCGCCTTCACCACCACCGGCGTGGTGCTCGCCGAGGCGTTCGTCGCGATGCCCTTCCTGGTCATCGCCGTCGAGGGGGCGCTGCGCGGGGCGGATCCACGCTTCGAGGAGGCGGCGGCCACCCTCGGGGCCAGCCGCTGGACGGCGTTCCGGCGGGTCACGCTGCCGCTCGTCGCGCCCGGCGTGGCCGCGGGGGCGGTGCTGTGCTGGGCCCGCGCCCTCGGGGAGTTCGGCGCGACCATCACGTTCGCCGGCAACTTCCCGGGCCGCACCCAGACCATGCCGCTCGCCGTCTATCTCGCGCTCGAGACCGACCTGCAGGCCGCGGTCGTGCTGAGCCTGGTGCTGCTCGCCGTCTCGGTCCTGATTCTGGCCAGCCTCCGGCACCGTTGGATCACCGCGCCGTGACCGCGCCCGACGCGCTGCTCGACGCGCACCTGGTGGTCCAGCGGGGCCCGTTCCGCCTCGACCTCGCGCTGTCGGCCGCGGCCGGCGAGGTGGTGGCGCTGCTCGGCCCCAACGGCGCGGGCAAGACCACCGCGCTGCGGGCCCTCGCCGGGCTGCTGCCGCTCGACGGCGGCTACATCGAACTGGCCGGCCAGCGTCTCGACGACCCGGCCGCCCGGCGGTTCCTGCCGGCGGAGCGGCGCGCCACCGGCGTCGTGTTCCAGGACTACCTGCTCTTTCCGCACCTCAGCGCCGTCGACAACGTCGCCTTCGGCCCGCGGTGCCGGGGGGCGCGCCGCCGGGACGCGCGCGCCCAGGCCACCGCCTGGCTGCACCGGGTCGGCCTGGCCGAGCACGCGCACCGCCGCCCGGCGCAGCTCTCCGGCGGGCAGGCGCAGCGTGTCGCGCTGGCCCGCGCCCTCGCCGTACGCCCGGAGCTGTTGCTGTTGGACGAACCGCTCGCCGCGCTCGACGCCCGCACCCGGCTGGACACCCGCGCCGAGCTGCACCGGCACCTCGCCGCGCACTCCGGAGCCGCGTTGCTGGTCACCCATGACCCCCTCGACGCGATGGTGCTCGCCGATCGCCTGGTGATCGTCGAGGAGGGGCGGATCGCGCAACAGGGCGACCCGGCCGCGGTCGCCGCCCGCCCCCGCACCGAGTACGTCGCGCGGCTGGTCGGGCTGAACCTCTACCGCGGACGCGGGGCCGGGCACGCCGTCGTGGTGGCCGACGGGTTCGCGCCGACGCTCGCCGAGCCGCTGCACGGCCCGGCCTTCGTCGCGTTCCCCCCGGCGGCGGTCGCGCTGCACCCGGCGCGGCCCGACGGTGTCGCCGGCACCTGCTGGCCGGCGACGGTCGACGGGATCGAGCGGCACGGGGACAACGTCCGGGTGCGGCTGGCCGGGTCGGTCGCCGCGCTGGCCGACGTCGCCCCGGACGTCGCGGCCGAGCTGCGGCTGCACCCGGGGCTGCCGCTCTGGGCCTCGGTCGCGCCCGCGCGGGTCCGGGCCTACCCCGCGTCCTGACGGGCGGGTAGGCCCGGACACCGGGCTCGGGATCGCGGTGATTCGGTGCGGCGTCAGCGCTGATCGACGTCGACGTACGCGATCCGCTCCGTGATGTCCTCCTCCTGCGCGGTGGGGGACTGCTCGCGCGGGGCGACAGCGGCGCGGGCGGCCTGGCCGGCCAGCCAGCCCAACGCGACGCCGAGCGCGCCGGCGCCCACGATCCAGGCCCAGGGCAGGGGCCGCCGGCGGCCGGCGAGCGCGTCGAGCGCCGCGTTCGCCCGGCTCCACGCCTCGTCGGCGACCGGACCGATCCGGTCGGTCGCCTGGTCCGCGAGCGCGGACGTCTGTCGCTTCGCCTGCCGCGCGGTGTCGCCGGCGGTGCCCGCCGCCGAGGCGAGCTGCCGCCAGGCCTGCTCGGTGATCTCGTCCAGCCTGTTGCCGTGCTTGGTGCCGAGCATGTGCTACCTCCTCCGGTGCCGAACGGGAGCACCCGGTCTGATCGGGGGTCCGTCGCCGACGGTCGCGATTGCTCCCGGGCAGGAGGTGCCCGTTCGGGTTTTCCAGCAAACCCGCGATCATGCGTCGACGTCAGCGCGGGTAGACGCTGATCTCCACCAGGTTGCGGTCGGGATCGCGTACGTAGACCGAGGTGATCGGGCCGAGCGCGCCGGTCCGGGGAACCGGTCCCTCCTCGATCGGGACGCCGCACCCGGCCAGGTGCGCCATCACCTCGTCCAGCGGGGTCTCGGTGACCAGGCAGACGTCGGCCGAGCCGGGCGTCGGCCGGTGCGCATCCGGGGTGATCCGCTTCCCCTGGGGATGCAGGTTGATCTTCTGGTTGCCGAAGGCGAGCGCCCGCCGCCCGCCGCTGAACGTCACGGCCTCCATCCCGAGCACCCGGCTGTAGAACGCGACCGTCCGGTCGATGTCGGCCACCGTGAGCACGAGATGGTCGACGCGTTCGATTCTGATCATTCGATGCTCCCCGGCCGGGGCGGAGGGGGCGTGTCGGCGGGGCCGCGCACGGTGGTTTCCGGGCGAGGATACGAAGATCAGTACGTGTGCGGAGGGCGTTTCCGGTCGACGTGGTAAAGGCCACGCGGGACCCGGCCGGGGCCGGAAGCGCCCCTGTGGCGTCGGACCGGGCCGCTAGGGTGGGGGCGTCGCCGTTGAACGGTTTGATGCGCCATGCCGTCGGTGAATATGACGGCACTTGTCCAGAAATAGGGAGATATCGGCGGCGCGTCGGAAGGATTCCGGTCGAGCAGGGGTGGCGCCGATCTGACCGGCGGAATACGCTCGGTCGCGGCCCGCGTACTGATGAGGCGCCCGTCATGGGCGAGTGGAGGTGCTCGCGTGAGCCTGTCGATTGTCACGTCGACGCTGCCCGGTGGGGTGGTCGAGATCTCTCCTCGCGGGGAGATCGATGTGGACACGGCGCACGAGGTGCGCGAAGCGATCGCCGGGGTGCTGACCAGGAGCCGGCCCACGCGGATCCAGCTCAACATGCGGCTCGTCACGTTCATCGACTCCGTCGGCATCAGCGCGATGGTCGCCGGCTTCCAAACCGCCGAGGTCAGCGGGGTCAAGCTCGTCGTCACCGAGCCGAGCCGGTTCGTGCACCGGCAGCTGTGGGTGACCGGCCTGCTCGGGCTCTTCGGCGCCCCCGAGCCCTACTACGGCGGCGCCGGTCAGGTGCCCGAGGTGCTCCCCGGGGCCTGATTCTTTCTCTGCACGCGGCGCGGTAGCGGTTCGGCCGTACCGTCGCCCGGTGGCCTGCACGGCAACGGTGGCCGTTCGGCGCGCGGCCCGGCGCCGGAGCGCCGGGCCGCGACACTGTCAGTTCGACACTGTCAGTTCATCGACAGGTGAACGTGGTTGGTGTGGTCGCTGGACGGGTCGCCGTTGCCGTTGTTGTACGCCCGCCAGCCGCTGCTCGGCAGCCAGATCTGCCGGAACCAGATGACGTAGAGCACGCCGAGTCGGTCGGCGTTGTTCACGAAGTACGCGGCCAGGTTGTTCCCGTACGTCCGGTCGCCGCCGGTGGCGACGCCCCCGAAGCCGCCCGGCTGCGCCGCGAAGTCGCACGCCCGGCCCAGCGGATGTTCCCCGGGTCCGCCGTCGTTGCGGAAACAGGCGACGAAGCGTGTGAAGCCCGCGGCCTTGGCCTGGTTCAGGGCGTGCAGGGTGCGCGGGGTGAGGCAGCCGCTGGTGGTGGGGTCGTCGACGTTGCACGACTCCGGCGGCCAGGACCCGTCGGCGTTGCGTCGGGCCGGGGCCGCGGAGGCCGAGCCGCCGCCGACGCCGCTGACCTGCTGGCCGCCGCCGGCCGCGGCGAGCGCGTTCTCCGCCTGCTCCTTGCGCTTGGCCATGACCGCGAGCTGCTTCTTCTGCTCCGCGATCTCCTTGGCCACCGCGACCTTGGCGCGCCTCTCCTGGTCGCGCGTGTCGAGCAGCGCGCGGAGCTTGCTGTCCTCGTTGGCGGCGACCGCGCTGAGCGCGGCGGCACGGCCGAGGAGGTCGTCGCCGGAGCCGCCGTCGAGCAGGGCCGCGACCGGTCCGAGCCGCCCGGTCCGGTACGCCCGGTCGGCGACCTGACCGACCGTCTGCGTGCGCGCCGCGAGTTCCACCTCGACCTTCTTGAGGTGGGCGTCCAGCTCCTTCTGCCGCTTCGTCGACGCGGCGAGCGCGGCCTTGGCGGCGACAAAGCCCTTGCTGGCGGCGTTGAGCTGTTCGCGCAGTTTCGCGGTGCCGCCCTCGTCGATGTCGCCGGGGGCCGCGCGCAGGACGGCGGTCGCGCCGCCGGGCGCGGCGGTCGCCGGAGCGCCGGTGAGTCCGGCCGCGGCGGCGGCCAGCGCGAGGAACACCGCGACCATCCGTCGCGCGGGGGGTCTAACGATCACACTCCAGTCCTTCCGTCCGTCGCCGCCCGGGTTAGCTGACGGGTTCGGGACGGAAGATCCCTACCGCTGGCGCGGATGCACCCCACCTACCTGGTTCCCCGGCTCGCCCGTGGGCGATTAGGCGAGGCCACCGCCGGCACCGGAGGGGCGCCGCCGTGCGGAGGCCGCGGCCGAGACTACCGGCGCCGATGGCCCGGCTCACGGCGGCGATGTGCGACGGGTGGGAAATTTGACCGGATAACTCCGGATAAATCCCACGTAGCACCGGGGTGGTGGACGGAAACTTAAGTCGGGGCTAAGGCCGGGGCGCACGGACGGGCGATCACCAGTTCTCGGGGCCGCAGGCCCCCGAGGCGGTCGCGGGCTCGACCTGCAGCGTGGCGTGTTCGATCGCGAACTCATCGTGCAGAGCGTGCCGGGCGGCGGTCAGCACGGCCGTCAGTTCGGCGGTCGGCTCGATGGTGAGGTGCGCGGAGGCTACCTCCATCCCCGAGGTGAGCGTCCAGACGTGCAGGTCGTGCACGTCGCAGACCCCCGGCAGGGCCGCGAGCCGGGCCCGCACCGCGGGCACCTCCAGGTGTTCCGGCGCGGCCTGCACGAGGATCCGCACCGCGGCCCGGGCGAGCCGCCAGGTGCGCGGCAGGATCAGCACGCCCACCACGACCGCGACGATCGGGTCCGCGTACCACCATCCGGTCGTGGCGATCACCAGCGCCGCGACGATCACGCCGGCCGAGCCGAGCAGATCGCCGAGCACCTCCAGGTACGCCCCGCGCACGTTGATGCTCTCCTGCGCGCCGGGCCGCAGCAGCGCGAAGGCGACGACGTTGGCGAGCAGCCCACCGACCGCCACCGCGAGCATCGGCCCGGCGAGCACCTGCGGCGGATGACCGAACCGGCTGACCGCCTCGACCAGCACGTAGACGGCCACCCCGGAGAGCAGGACCGCGTTCGCGAGCGCGGCGAGCACCTCCAGCCGGTAGAGCCCGAAGGTGCGCTGCGGGTCGCGGCCGGCGCGCCGGGCCGCGGTGATCGCGGCGAGCGCCATCGCGATGCCGAGCACGTCGGTGAACATGTGCCCGGCGTCGGAGAGCAGGGCGAGCGAGCCGGTGACCCACGCCGCCACCGCCTCGACGACCATGAAGGCGGCCAGCACCCAGACGGCGGCCCAGAGCCGGCCGCGGTGCCGCTCGCCGGCGCGAATCGCCGACGCGCCGTGGTCATGCCCTGCGCCCACGTTGGTCCTCCGTTACCCCGGTCGCCGGAGTCGACCCGGTCGACTCCCCGATCAGCGGCGCGCACGTGAATCATGCGCACATTGCTATGTGTGCAACCAATGGTACCCGTGACGCCGCGACGACCCCGCGCCAGCCCGCTCAGCGGGCACGGAATGCGGACAGTGCGCGCGGACGGCATTATGTGACGGTCACTCACAGACGCCGATGGCCGGGCCGTCGGCGGAGGCCGCCGAGAGTCAAGGGGTACCCACCGTGCTCACGCGTCCACGTGTCTTCCTCGTTCTCGCCGCGGCGCTCGCCGCGGTTCTCTCCGTCCCGACCGCCGGCGCCGCGTCCGCCCGACCCACCCGGGCCCTCCCGGACACGATCGCGTTGCCGGACGGGTTCCAGCCGGAGGGGATCGCGATCGGCGCCGCGCCGTACGCCTTCTTCGGCTCCCGCGCCACCGGCGCGATCTACCGGGCGAGCCTGGTCACCGGGGAGGGGTCGGTGATCAACCCGGGCCCCGGCACCCCGTCGCTCGGCATGAAGGTCGACCGGCGGGACCGGCTCTTCGTCGCCGGCGGCACCGGCGGTGACGGCCGCGTCATCGACGCGGTCACCGGCGCCCTGCTGGCCAGCTACCGCTTCAGCACCGTGCCCAGCTTCGTCAACGACGTCGTGCTGACCCCGGACGCCGCATGGTTCACCGACTCCACCAATCCCGTGCTCTACCGGGTGCCGCTGTCGCGGTCGCCGAAGCTGCCGGGGCCCGAGGCGGTCGTCCGCACGCCGCTGACCGGCGACATCGTCTACGGCACCGGGATCAACGCGAACGGCATCGCCCGCACCCCCGACGGCCGCGGCCTGCTGATCGTGCAGTCCAACACCGGCCTGCTCTTCCGGGTCGACCCCGCCACCGGTGTCACCCGCACCGTCGACCTCGGCGGCGAACTGCTCACCAACGGCGACGGCCTGCTGCTGGAGGGTCGCACGCTCTACGTCGTGCAGAACCGGCTGAACATCGTCGCCGCCGTACGGCTGAACGACGCCGGCACCCGCGGCGCGATCGTGTCGCGGCTGACCGACCCGCGCTTCGACGTGCCCACCACGGTCGCGGCGTACGGCAAGCGGCTCTACCTGCCCAACGCCCGCTTCACCACCCCGCCGACCCCGACCACGCCGTACAGCGCGGTGGCGATCCCGCGCCGCTAGGGCGCACCGGGCGGGCCCCGTGTGCGGGGCCCGCCCTACGGCACGTCGATCGTGGTGAGCCGCTGGGTGGCCCGGGAGAGCGCCACGTACAGCGTCCGGACCCCGGCCTCCGAGTCGGCGCGGATCTCGCCGGGCGCGACCAGCACCACGCCGTCGTACTCCATGCCCTTGGCCTGCAGGCTCGTCACCACCGACAACCGCGGCGCGGCCAGCTCCGTCAGCCAGCCGGCGACCTCGTCGCGGCGCGGCACCGGCGTGATGACCCCGACCGTCCCCTCGACCTCGGCCAGTAGCGCCGCGGTGGCGTCGCGGGTCGCGTCGGGCAGGGCCGCCGCCGGCACGGTGAGCGCGACCGGCTCGACCCCGGTGGAGCGGACCGCCGTCGGCAGCGGCAGGTCGGGCTGGATCTCGCGGATCACCGCCGCGGCGACCGCGAAGATCTCCGCGGAGTTCCGGTAGTTGGTGGTCAGGGTGTACTCGTGGCGTGGACGCCGCCCCAGCGCCTTGTCCCGGGCCTGCGCGAGCTCCCCGGGGTTGCCCGTCCACGCCGTCTGCGCCGGGTCGCCCACCACGGTCCAGGAGGCGAACCGACCGCGCCGCCCCAGCATCCGCCACTGCATCGGCGACACGTCCTGCGCCTCGTCGACGACCACGTGCGCGTACTCGCGGTAGTCCTCCGGGCGCTGCACGGCGGCGGCCCGCGCCGCGCGCTGCCGCTCGGCGTAGGTGGTCACCTCGCGGATGCCGTCGCGCACCAGGTACGGGTCGCGCTTGCGCCGCTGCGGCTGCGGCGGCCGCCCCATCAGCGCGTCCAGCTCGTCCAGCAGCGCGACGTCGGCGATCGTCAGCCCCCGCTCCGGCAGCGACCGGTACGCGTCCGCCAGCGCACGGATCTCCGCGTGGGAGAGGATCCCCCGGGCGTACGACCGCAGCCGCTGCGGGTCGGCGAGCCAGCCGAGCACGTGCCGGGGGTGCAGCCGGGGCCACCAGGCGCGCAGGAAGTCGCGGAAATCCGGCCGCTCCGCGAGGTCGTCCTCGAACTCGACCTTCGTGGGCAGGCCCGCGATGCCGAGCCGGTTCGCCTGGTCCCACAGCGCGTTGAAGATCCCGTCGAACCCGGCGCGTCGTACCTCGTTGCGCCGGGCGCCGCGCGGTAGCGCGCGTTCCCGGATCGCGTCGAGCTCCGCCGCGGTCAGCCGGAGCAGCTGGCCGCGGTAGAGGAGCCGCAGCTCGTCCGGGCCGTCCGGCACGGCGTCGCGGGCCGCCCGCTCCAGCACCCGGCGCATCCGCAGCGAGCCCTTGATCGCGGCGATCTCCGCCCGGTCGGAGCGGGTCGCCTCGAACCCGGGCACCAGCGAGCCGAGCGAGTGCAGGGTCGCGGCCTCCTCGCCGAGCGAGGGCAGCACCGAGGCGATGTACTCGACGAAGACGCCCGACGGGCCGACCACCAGGATGCCGCCGCCGGCGAACCGGTTGCGGTCGGAGTAGAGCAGGTAGGCGGCCCGGTGCAGCGCGACCGCGGTCTTGCCGGTGCCCGGCCCGCCGGAGACGATCGTGACGCCGGTCGCGGGGGAGCGGATCGCCTCGTCCTGCTCGCGCTGGATGGTGGCGACGATGTCGCGCATGCCGCGGGTCTTGGCGCGGGCGAGGGTGGCCAGCAGCGCGCCGTCCCCGACCACCCGCATGCCGGGCGGCGCGGCGTCCGGATCCAGCAGGTCGTCCTCGATGCCCGTCACCCGCTCGCCGCTGGACTGGATCATGCGCCGGCGGACGACGCCGCGCGGCTCGGCCGCGGTGGCCTGGTAGAAGGCGCTGGCCGCGGGCGCGCGCCAGTCGATGACGAGCGGTTCCGACTGCTCGCCCCGCACCCCGAGCCGGCCGACGTGCAGCACCGCCCCGGTGCGCAGGTCGAGCCGGCCGAAGACCAGCCCCTCGCGCTCCGCGTCGAGCGCGTGCCGGCGCCGCGCGGCGTGGAAGACCATCGCGTCCCGCTCCACCAGCGCGCCGAAGTTGCCCACCCGCGCCAGCCGGTAGCCGTCCTTCTCCGCCCGGGCGGCGTCGCTGCGCAGCTGATCGAGGCGGGCGTACACCCGGTCGACGTGGCGTTGTTCGGCGGCGATCTCGTGTTGCAGGCTGGTGGCGTCGGTCAACGCGGAAGCTCCGTGAGCGCTCGGGGCGGGACGCGGTGGCGGCCCGCCGGACGTGCCGCGGCGGCGAATCCGGCGGCCAGAGCGAGGGTACGGGGCGCGCCGCGGGCCGACGGCCGGACCGTCCGTTTCGGTGTCCTTGATCAAACGCGGGCGGCGGTCGTCAGGCCGCCAGCGGCAACTCCGCCGAACCGGTCTGTTCCGGGGCGACCCGGCGCAGCACCGCGGCCAGCGCGGCGGTCACCTCGTCGGGGCGCTCCAGCATGAGCATGTGGCCGGCGCCCGGACAGACGGTCAGCTCGGTGCCGGGCAGCGCGGCCGCGATCGACTCGGCGCACGGCGGCGGGGTCAACCGGTCGCGGTCGCCGACCAGCGCCGCGGCCGGGACGTCACCGAGCGCCGCCAGGGTCTCCAGGCGCTGCTGCGCGCCGATCGACGGCCGGAACCCGCCGATCGACCGGAGCGACGCGCGCGCCACGGCGGACGTGGTGAGCCGGATGGCGTCCGGGTCGCAGCTGTCGCCGAAGAGCAGCCAGCGCAGCGTGGGGCGCAGGGCGCGCAGCAGCGGCCGGTGCGGGTGCCACTCCCCGCAGCGGGCCAGCAGGCCGGCGCCGGTGGTCTCGGCGAGCCGGATCAGCCGGGTCACCCGCGGCGACAGTCCGTAGACGGTGTGCGTGTGCCCCTCGGCGGTGGTGGCGACGAAGACCAGGCCGGCGACGCGCGCGGCGAACTCGTCGGGGTGCCGGTGGGCGTACTCCATGATGGTCATGCCGCCCATCGAGTGGCCGGCGAGCACGACCGGGCCGGTCGGGGCGACCTCCCGGACGATCTCGGCGAGGTCGTCGCCGAGCTGCGCCAGCGTCGCGGAGCGCAGCCGCGTCGAACTCGACCGGCCGTGCCCGCGGGCGTCGTAGGTGACCATGCGGACGGGCCCGGCCGATCCGGCGGTCAGCGCGTCGATCTGCCGGCGCCAGGTGCGGCCGTCGAGGGTCCACCCGTGCAGCATGATGAGCGTGACGGGGGCGTCCGTCGGACCGGATGCCCGGACGTGCAGGCGTACGCCGTCCGGGAGCCGTACCGTGGTCTGGTCGGGCATCCTCACCTCCGCGTCGTGCCGGGGGTCCACGCATACCGGGGATCCACGCGTGACGGTAATCACGCGTGGCGGTAATCATGCATCGCGTGCGACGCGTCGGCGGGTATGACACGTTTCCCGACCGCGGTGTACCCACCGTCCCACGTTGTGAATCACCGAACGTGACACGCGTCGCAACCCGCTTCCCGATCGGCCGGTGGCACGCGACGCTGAGGGGCATGTCGTCGCCGTCCCGTATCCAGGCCACGTCCGAACCGACCACCACCCCGGCCGGGCGTACCCGCCCGACCGCCGCGGAGGCGCTCGCCGAGCTGCTCGCCGGCAATGAGCGCTTCGTGACCCGCCGCCCGCGACACGGGCACAGCGTCGAGGCCGCCGCCTCCGGGGACCAGGAGCCGTCCGCGCTGGTGGTGGGGTGTATCGACTCCCGCGTACCGCTGGAGGCGATCTTCGACCAGACCTTCGGTTCGATCTGCGTGGCGCGCTCCGGCGGTCAGGTGCTCGATCGCGCCGTGCTCGGTTCGGTCGAGTTCGCGGTCGCCGAACTGAAGGTGCCGCTGGTCGTCGTGCTCGGTCACGAGCGGTGCGGCGCGGTCGCGGCGACGGTGACCGCGCTGCGTACGGGGGAGCGGCCCGGCGGGGCGCTCGGCTACCTGGTCGACGAGATCGCGCCGGCGGTGACCGAGGTCGGGCTGGACGAGCCGGACGTCGTCGCGCTGGCGCTGCGCCGGCACACCGTGCGCACCGTCCGGGCCGTGGCCGACGCCGAGCGCGTGGCGGAGCGCGTCGCGACCGGCGCGGTAGAGGTGGTCGGGGCCATCTACGACCTGGACACCGGCCGCGTCGCCCTCCTCGACTGACCCCGCCCCACCCCGCCGACTCTGTTGATCATGAGGTCTGCGGCGCGACACCGCGTCGCGCCGCCGTGAACCGCATGATCCACAAAGCGTGAGTGGGCGTTGACACGCAGAAAACCCCGTCACGGATTGCTCCGTGACGGGGTTTTCGAGTGCTGTGGGTGTCGCCGAGGGCTCAGCCCTCGAAGACGCCGGCCTCCACGAGGCGCTTCTCGGTCGCGTCCCAGCCGTGGCTGGGGTATTCGGCGGCCAGCGCGTTCAGCTCGGCGCGGATCTTGGCGGCGTGACCGGCGCCGGCGAGCGCACGGATCTCCTCGACGAACGCCTCGGAGTCGGTGGCCAGACGGTTGGTCTTGCCGTTGGTGAGGTTACGCACATAGGCGTGCTTGCCGCTGTTCAGCGGGATCACGTACTTGAACTCGCCGAGCACGCTCAGGGCGCCACCCTGACCGGCCTGGCCGGCGCGGACTGACGCGCGCGCGGTCTTCGAGGTGTTGCTCGCCACGAGGTACTCCTTGCACGACGTACGGGAACGGACAGGATGTCCGGAGGGCTGAGGAGGCGACAGAAGTCGCCGACTGAACTTTACACGACCGCTGCGGTACGAAAATTCAGCCCGTCCGGCGCTGTCAGAGACAACCACGGGCCCGCCGGGGACATTCCGATGGTGCCATTTTCCCGATTCCCTGGCGCACCATTCGTCACACCAGTCATCATGGGGTGCGGCACCACTCGGTGATCGAGGTCGTAGGGGAAGACGCACCTCGCTCTCCCGGGAGGTCACCGTGCCAACGCGTGGCGTCGTATACGTCCACTCGACCCCGCTCGCCGTGTGCCCTCACGTCGAATGGGCGATCTCGCGCGTCCTCACCGCGCCGGTCAACCTGCACTGGACGGCCCAACCGGTCGATCCGGGCGCCCGTCGGGCGGAGTGCAGTTGGACCGGCCGGGCGGGGACGGGCGCCGAGCTGGCTGCTGCCCTCCGGCAGTGGCCCATGATCCGTTTCGAGATAACGGAGGAGCCGAGCGCCGGCGTCGACGGCGAGCGGTTCATGTACGTGCCGGGACGAGGTCTCTTCCGTGCTGCGATGGGCGCCGCCGGCGACATCCAGCTCGGCGAGGACCGGCTGCGGGCGCTGATGGCCGCCGCCCGCGCGCCGGAGGCGCTCGCGCACGCCCTGGACAAGGCGCTCGGCACCGCCTGGGACGCCGAGCTGGAGCCCTACCGGCACGCCGGCGACGGCGCGCCGGTGACCCTCCTCACCCGGGTCGGCTGACCGCGCGCCCCCATTCGGCGCGCCGACCCGGACACACCGGCAGGAGGCCGCCGAGGGCGGCACGACCTCCGGCGGGCCGGGGACGGCCCCCCGCCCGGCCCAGGTTGCCGCTCGGCCCGATCGCCTGATGGGATGGCCGGCGTGCCGAACCCCTCGCGGCGCGCCATCGCCGTCCTCACCGCCCTGACCCTGCTGGTCCTCACCGGATGCGCCGGCGGCACCGCCGCGCCGACCCGATCCCCGTCGGCCGGCGCCACCACGACCGCCCCGGACGACCCCGCGGCCCGCGCCGCGCGGCTGGCCGGCACGCTGGCCGACGAGGACCTCGTCGGCCAGATCCTGATGCCCTACGCGTACGGCAGCTCGGCGACCGCGGTCTCCGCCGGCTCCGCGGCCGGCAACCGGAAGCTGGCCGGGGTGGACACCCCGGCCGAGATGATCGCCAAGTACCGGCTCGGCGGGCTGATCCTGGTCGGCTTCTCCGCCGACGACCCGACCGGCAAGAACCAGCAGACCAGCAACGTCGACAACCCGAAGCAGGTGCGGGCGCTCACCACCGGCCTGCAGCGGGCCGCGGCCGGCCTGGCCGCCGGCAAGGGGGAGGCGCCGCTGCTGATTGGCACCGACCAGGAGTACGGCGTGGTCACCCGGATCCGCTCCGGCGTGACCGCGCTGCCCAGCGCGATGGCCTCCGGGGCCGCCGGTCAGCCCGCGCTGACCGAGGGCGCGTGGCGGGCCGCCGGCACGGAGCTCGCGGCGCTCGGCGTGAACCTCGACTTCGCGCCGGTCGCCGACGTGGCCGCCGCGAACAGCGCGGTGATCGGGTCCCGCTCGTACGGCGCCGACGCGAAGGCGACCGCGGCGCAGGTCGCGGCGGCGGTGCGCGGCCTGGAGGGCGCGGGCGTCGCCGCCACGCTCAAGCACTTCCCCGGACACGGGCACACCGCGGCCGACTCGCACGAGGCGCTGCCGGTGCTGACGCAGACCCGGTCGGCGCTCGACGCCGGCGACCTGCCGCCGTTCGCCGCCGGCATCGACGCGGGCGCGTCGATGGTGATGTCCGGGCACCTCGACGTCCGGGCCGTCGACCCGGGCACCCCGGCCACCTTCTCCCGCAAGGTGCTCACCGACGTGCTCCGCGGCGAGCTGGGCTTCCGCGGCGTCGTCGTGACCGACGGGATGAACATGGCGCCGGCGATGAAGTGGCCGGCCGGCGAGGCGGCGGTGCGGGCGGTCAACGCCGGCAACGACCTGCTGCTGATGCCGCCGGACGTGAAGGGCGCGTACGAGGGGCTGCTCGCGGCGCTGCGCGGCGGCGAACTGCCGCGGCCCCGGCTGGTCGAGGCGGTCACCCGGGTACTGACCCTGAAGCTGCGACTCGCCGACCAGCGCCCGCCGGCGATGTCCACGCTGAACAGCGCCGGCCACCGGCAGGCGGCCGCGCGGCTCGCCGCCGCCGCCGTCACCCAGCTGCGCGGCGCGTGCGGCCAGCCGGCGGTGCGCGGGCGGGTCACCGTCACCGCCTCCGCCGGCCGCGACAGCACCCGGGCGCTGCTGACCGGCGCGTTGCGCGCGGCGGGCGCCACCGTGGTGCCGGCCGGCGGCACCACCGTCCACCTCGTCGGGTACGGGGACACCGCGAAGGACCTCAACCCGGCGGCCGCGGTGACGGTGGCGATGGACACCCCGGCGATCCTCGCGGCCGCCCGGTCGAAGACGCTGCTCGCCACGTACTCGTCGAGCCCGGCGTCGATGACGGCGCTCGCCGCCGTGCTCACCGGCAAGGCCCCCGCGCCGGGCCGCGCGCCGGTCGCCGTACCGGGGCTGCCGCCGACCGCCTGCGCCGGCTGACGCGTCGCCGGCCCGCGTGACGCCGGTCACGACTGATAGCGTTCGGCTGACTGTCCGACCGACCGAACGGGGGAGACGCGGGATGGCGCGCCCCGAGCCGGCACTCTCCGTCGTCGTGCCGATCTTCAACGAGGAGGCCGTGCTCCCGCTCTTCGCGGTGCGGCTGCGCGCCACGCTGGACGAGCTCGGCGAGGCGTACGAGGTGGTCGCCGTCGACGACGGCAGCACCGACGCGACCCCGGCGGTCCTGGCCGGACTGCGCCGCGGCTGGCCGCAGCTGCGGGTGATCCGGCTGCGCCGCAACAGCGGCCACCAGGCGGCGCTGACCGCCGGGCTGTTCCGGGCCCGCGGCGCGTACGTCGCCAGCATCGACGCCGACCTGCAGGACCCGCCGGAGCTGATCCCCGAGCTGCTGCGCACCGCGCGGGCCGGCGGGCTGGACATCGTGTACGGGGTGCGCAACGACCGCTCCACGGACCCGCCGTTCAAGCGGTGGACCGCCGGGCTCTACTACCGCCTGGTGCGCCGGCTGGTCGCCGACACCGTGCCCGCCCAGGCCGGCGACTTCCGGCTGCTGAGCCGCGCCACAGTCGAGGCGCTGCGCGAGCTTCCCGAGCGCGCCCCGGTGCTGCGGCTGGTCGTGCCCTGGCTGGGCTTCCCGAGCGCGGAGGTCGGCTACGCCCGCGCGGAACGGGCGGCCGGGCGCACCAAGTACTCGCTGTCGCGGATGGTCCGGCTGGCCGCCGACAGCGTCATCAACTTCTCGCCGGTGCCGCTGCGGCTGGCGACCTGGCTCGGTGTCTGCGGCGTGCTGCTCTGCGGGGTGCTGGTCATCATCGCGATCGTGGCCTACCTGAGGGACTCCACCGTGGCCGGCTGGGCGTCGCTCTACGTGGTGGTGCTCTTCCTCGGCGCGGTGCAGCTGCTCTGCCTCGGGCTGCTCGGCGAGTACGTCGCGCGGATCTTCGGCGCGGTCCAGGGGCGACCGAGCTACTTCGTCAGCGCGGACAGCGACGACGCCGGGGAGCTGCCGCCGGCCGGCGGCGGGCGGCCGGCCACCGCGCCCGAGCCCAGGGCCGGCCGGTGACCGCCACGCTCGGGCGGGCCGCCGCCCCCGACGTCGCGCCGACGTCGTCCCGGCACGCGCCCGTGCAACGCTGGCTGCCGCTGGTCGCCGGGCTCAGCTACGTCGCCGCGGTCCTGCTCGCCGCCGACACCGCGCCGCTGGACCTCCTCCGCTACGCCGGGTACGTCGCCTTCGCCCTGCTGCTGCCCGGCACCCTGGTCTACCGCGCCCTCCGCCGCCGGCCGCACACCCTGGTCGAGGACCTCGCGATGGGCGCGGCGGTCGGGCTGGTGCTGGAGCTGCCGGCCTGGGCGCTGTTCAGCGTGCTGGACCTGCGGGGCTGGCTGTGGCTCTGGCCGCTGGCGGTGGTCGGGGTCTTCGCCGTCGTGCCCCGGCTGCGCCGGCACTGGGTGGTGCGCGGCTACACGCCCGCCCCGCTCGGCTGGTCGTGGTCGGTGGCCGGGGTGGTCGCCTTCTTCACCACCTATCTCGGCTACACCTTCCTCGAACGCAACCCCATCCTGCCGACCTCGCACGACACCCGGCAGTACCTGGACCTGGCGTACCAGCTGTCGCTCGCCGGCGAGGCCAAGCACCAGTTCCCGATCCACGTGCCGCAGGTCGCGGCCGAGCCGCTGCACTACCACTGGTTCGGCTACGCCCACATGGCCGCCACCAGCCTGATCGGCCACATCGACCTGCCGGTGGTGGCGCTGCGGCTGGCCGTCCCCGCGCTCTGCGCGGCGGCGATCGTGCTGACCGCGGTGCTCGGCTGGCGGGTCAGCGGCCGCCCGTACGTCGGGGCGATCGCGGCGGCGCTCTTCTTCGTCATCGGCGAGACCAACTTCACCCACCCGGTGACGATGCCGTTCGGCACCCAGGCGTCGTTCGTCATCTGGCACGGCATGTCGATGATCTACAGCTGGGTCCTCCTGATCGCGCTCGTCGCCGCGCTCGCCGACGTGGTCGACCGGCGGCCGGAGCGGCCGGTGCCGTCGATCGGGCCCGGCGCGTTCGTCCTCGCCGCCCTGCTGATGTTCGCCTCCAGCGGTGCCAAGGCCAGCTCCGTGCCGGTCGTCGCGGTGGCGTTGGCGATCACCGCGGTCGCGCTGCTGATCGCGCAGCGGCGCATCCCGTGGGCGGTGGTGGTGGCCGGCGTTCTCGCCGGGGCGGCGCAGCTCTTCGCCACCGCGGTGCTCTACCACTTCAAGACCTACGGCGTGCAGCTCGGACCGTTCTGGAGCTTCGAGCGCTTCTGGGCGCAGCCGCCCGCCGGGTGGGCGCGGCCGGTGCTCGTCGTGGCGGTGGTCGCGGCCTTCGTCATCAACATGCAGCTGCGGGCCGCCGGCGCGGTGGCGCTGCTCACGGCGCGGCGGTGGCGGCTCGAACCCGTGCAGTGGTTCCTGCTCGCCGGCGCGGTCGCCGGACCCGGTCTCTACCTGCTGTTGGAGCAGTCCAGCGACGGCAACCAGTACTTCACCCGCGCCGGGTTCACCTTCACCGTCGTGGTCTCCGCGTGGGGATACGCGCTGGCCGTCGAGCGCGCCCGGCTCGGCCGGCGCGGTCGGTGGCTCCTCGGCGGGTTCGCCGCCGCCCTCGGCGGGCTGCTCGTGCTCACCCAGTTGCGTCACGCCCCGGCGGCCACGTACGAGAACTCCCTCGCCCCGCTGCTGCCGCTGCTGCGCTGGGCGCTGCTGCTCGGCGTCGCCGGGCTGGTCGGCGCGCTGATCTGGGCCGTCGCCCGGCCGGCGCTGCCGGCGCTGCGCGGACGTGGCCCGGTGGTGGTGCTGACCGCGCTGCTCGTGGTCGGGGCGCCCGGCCTGGTGATGGACATGTACAAGTCCGCGCAGTCGCCGAACGGCGGCGCGTACGCCACCGTGCCGCTGCCCGCCTCGCGTGTCGAGGCGGCCCGGTGGACGCGGGAGCACAGCGCGCCGTCCGATGTGGTCGCCACCAACGTGCACTGTCTGGCCGTCTACGAGGGCGGCTGGTGCGACCCGCGCTCGTTCTGGCTCAGCGCGTACGCCGAACGACGTGTGCTGGTCGAGGGCTGGGCGTTCGCGCCGCGGGTCGCCGCGCTCGGACTGGTGCCGTTCTGGGACCAGGAGCTGCTGGGCCGCAACGACGCGGCGTTCACCGCCCCGACCGAGGCGGGGCTGCGGGAGCTGCGGGAGCGGCACGGGGTGCGCTGGCTGGTGGTGGACCGGTCGGTCGGCGTCGAGTCACCGGAGCTGCCGCGGCTGGCGCGACTCGGGTTCGACAATGGCCGGATGGCGGTCTACGAGCTGCGCTGACCGATGGGGTCAGGCGGCCGGCACGGGCTCACGCATCCGCATCATCCAGAAGCTCGACGGGACGCGGGTGGCGTCGTCGATCACCTCGCCGTCGACGTGGGCGAAGGACTCCCGCGCCAGCGCGGTGAACGCCTCCGGCTCGCGCACGTGCTCGCCGCGGTCGTTCTCCGACATCCACCGCGAGATCCGCCCCTGCCGCGGCTCGTAGCAGGTGTCCACGGCGATCACCCGGCCCCCCGGTGCGAGCGCCTTCGCGGCCACCCGGAGCAGCTGCCGGCAGTCCTCGTCGGAGAGGTGGTGCAGCAGCCCGAGCAGCAGCACCGCGTTCGCGGGCGGGATCTCCGTCAGGTGCTGCTCGCCGAAGACCTCGCAGCGGAACTCGGCGCGGTCGCCCCAGCGCTCGCGCGCCCAGTCGATGTAGCGCGGCGCGGTGTCGAAACCGAAGTAGGTGACGCGGGGGAGGCGCTCGAAGTAGTAGGCCGGCCCGCAGCCGACGTCGATCACGGTGTCCCCGTCGACCAGCCCGAGCTCGTCGAGGCAGCGGTAGCGCAACCGATCCGCGCCGAGACCGCGCTGCAGCGCGACGTAGAGCGGGACGTGCCCGAGGAGCCGCTTCACCGCTGCGAGCATCTCGCTCTCCTTCGCCGCCGACGCCGCTCCACGCGCTGCGCCACGTGGCGCTGCAACTTATCAGAGGGTGGCCGGGCTCACACCGGCCGGTGGGCGCGGAGCATCAGCGACACCCCGGGCAGCGACTTCACCGGCAGGTAGCGCTCCGCCGCGATGATCGCGGTCAGCCCGAGGTTGACCACGCCCGGCAGGTCGTCGAGGTCGCTGCCGGTGGAGTTGCGGCGTCGCCACGCGGCGACCGGACGCAGCAGCACGTTCCAGCTCCACAGCTCGTCGACGACCAGACCGGCCTTCTCGATGACCGCGGTCAGCGTGGCGCGGTCGTAGCGGCGTACGTGCCCCACCGCGACGTCGTGCGCCGACCAGAGCCGCATGTCGCACGGCACCGCGATCAGCGCGGTCCCGCCCGGGCGCAGCGTCCGGCGCAGCTCGGCCGCCGCCAGGTGGTCCTCCTCGATGTGCTCGAGGATGTCGAACGCCACGACCAGGTCGAGGCCGGCCGAGGGCAGCGGCAGGAAACGCGCGTCGGCGCGGATCACCGACAGCCCGCGCTCCCGCGCCACCTCCGCGCCGTCCTGGCTGTACTCCAGCGCCACCGGCCGCCAGCCGTGCGCGCGCAGCACCCGGGTGTTGCCGCCGCCGGCGGCGCCGATGTCCAGGGCCCGACCGGGGCGTACCCCGCCGGCGGCCAGCCGCCGCAGCGAACGGGCGAGCAGCGCCCGCCGCTCCCGGTACCACCAGTGGGTGTCCTCGAGAGCGGCCAGCTTGCGGATCTCGGTGGCTTCCACGCGTACTCCTGATGTCGGGGCGGCCCCGACCCTAACCCGCGCGGCACATGGGACGGGTCCCCTCCCATGCGCGAAGCGATGGGAGGGGACCCGTCTTGACGTCAGAGGGGGATGTTGCCGTGTGCGCCGCGGGCGGCGGGCGCCGCCGCGATCGCGTCCGCGATCCGCCGGCGGGTCTCCGCCGGCTTGATCACGTCGTCCACGACCCCGATCTCCAGCGCCCGGTTCACGCCACCGGCGACCCGGACCTGCTCCTCGATCAGCTGCGCGCGCAGCGCCTCGCGCTCCTCGGGCGGCGCGGCGGCCAGCTTCTTGCGGTGCAGGATGTTCACCGCCGCCGACGCGCCCATCACCGCGACCTCCGCGTTCGGCCAGGCGAAGACCGCGGTCGCGCCGAGCGAGCGGGAGTTCATCGCGATGTACGCCCCGCCGTACGCCTTGCGGGTCACCAGCGTCACCCGCGGCACGACCGCCTCGGCGAAGGCGTGCAGCAGCTTGGCGCCGCGGCGCACCACGCCGTCCCACTCCTGGCCCAGCCCCGGCAGGTAGCCCGGCACGTCCACCAGCACGATCAGCGGCACGCCGAGCGAGTCGCACATCCGCACGAAGCGCGCCGCCTTCTCGGCGCTGGAGGCGTCGAGGCAGCCGCCCAGCCGCATCGGGTTGTTGGCGATGACCCCGACGGTACGGCCGGCGAAGCGCCCCAGCGTGGTCACCACGTTCGGCGCCCACTTGGCGTGCAGCTCCACCCCCGGGGCGTCGAGCAGCGCCTTGACCACCGGCTTCACGTCGTACGCCCGGTTGGCCTCGGCCGGCATCACCGCGGACAGGTCATGGCCTTCCTCGGCCTCCGCCGGGATGTCGGCCGGGCTGATCCGCCCCTGCCGGCCGAGCAGCGCCGCCAGCTTGCGCGCCTCGGCCAGCGCCGACTCGTCGTCCTTCGTGGTCACGTGCACCACGCCGGAGCGCCGACCGTGCGGCTCCGGACCGCCCAGGCGCTCCATGTCGACCTGCTCGCCGGTGACGCTGCGGACCACCTCCGGACCGGTCACGAAGATCCGGCCGGCGGCGCTCATCACCACGATGTCGGTCAGCGCCGGGCCGTACGCCGCGCCGCCGGCCGCCGGGCCGAGCACGACCGAGATCTGCGGCACCCGGCCGGAGGCCCGGACCATGGCGGCGAAGACCTGACCGACCGCGTCCAGCGCCACCACGCCCTCGGCGAGACGCGCCCCGCCGGAGTGCCAGAGCCCGAGCACCGGCACCCGCTCGCGCACCGCGGCATCGATCGCGTCGACGATGTGCTGGCACCCCTCGGTGCCCATCGCGCCGCCCATCTTGGTCGCGTCGGTCGCATAAGCGATCGCCGGCGTGCCGTCGATCTCGCCGCGCGCCCACAGGACCCCGGAGGTGTCGCGGGACATCAGCAGGCGCAGCGAACCGGCGTCGAAGAGCGCCCGGAGCCGCAGCTCGGGATCGCGGTAGTCGGTCGTGGACTGATCAGCGCTGACAGAGGTGGTGGTCACGGCAGCAGTCTCCAAATCCGTGTCTCAGGCCCGCGTGAAGACGAGAGCCACGTTGTGGCCGCCGAAGCCGAACGAGTTGTTCAGGGCGGCGGGGATGTCCATCTGGCGCGCCTTGTGGGCGGCCACGTCCAGGTCCAGGCCGTCGTCCGGGTCGTCCAGGTTGATCGTCGGCGGCACGACGCCGTCGCGGATCGCCAGGATCGTCGCGATCGACTCCAGGGCGCCGGCCGCGCCCAGCAGGTGGCCGGACATCGACTTGGTCGCGGTCAGCACCGGGTGGGTTCCGACCGACGCGCGCAGCGCGGCGATCTCGGCCATGTCGCCGACCGGGGTGGAGGTGGCGTGCGCGTTGACGTGGACGATGTCCGTCCTCGTGACGCCCGCGTCCGCGATCGCCTTCTCGATCGCCCGGATCGCGCCGTGGCCCTCCGGGTGCGGCTGCACGATGTCGTACCCGTCGGAGGTGAGGCCCGCGCCGGCCAGCCGGGCGTAGACCCGGGCGCCGCGGGCCGCGGCGTGATCGGCCCGTTCGAGCACGATCACTCCGGCGCCCTCGCCGAGCACGAAGCCGTCGCGCGCCTTGTCCCACGGCCGGGAGGCCTTCTCCGGCTCGTCGTTGCGGGTCGACATCGCCCGCATCGACGCGAACCCGGCGATCGGCAGCTGGTGGATGACCGCCTCGGTGCCACCGGCCACCACCACGTCGGCCCGGCCGGCGCGGATGATGTCGAGACCGAGCGCGATCGCCTCGGCCCCGGTGGCGCAGGCGCTGGCGACCGAGTGGACCCCGGCCCGGGCGCCGAGCTCGAGGCCGACCCAGGCGGCCGGCCCGTTGGGCATCAGCATCGGCACGGTGTGCGGCGACACCCGGCGCGGCCCGGAGGCCTCCAGGATGTCGTCCTGGGCCAGCAGCGTCTGCGCCCCGCCGATGCCGGAGCCGACGCTCACCGCCAGCCGTTCCGGGTCCAGCCCGGCGTCGGCGAGCCCGGCGTCCGCCCACGCCTGGTGCGCGGCGATCAGCGCGACCGCCTCCGACCGGTCGAGCCGGCGCAGCTTGACCCGGTCGAGCACCTCGCCCGGCTCGACCGCGAGCTGCGCCGCGATCCGGACCGGGAGCTGTTCGGCCCACGGGGCGGTGAGCGGACTCACCCCGGAGTGGCCGGCGAGCATGGCGTCCCAGGTCGACGCGACGTCCCCGCCGAGCGGGGTCGTCGCGCCGAGCCCGGTGACGACAACGTCGACCCTCGTCACGCCTGCGCCTCGATGTAGGCGACCGCGTCACCCACGGTCTTGAGGTTCTGCACCTCGTTGTCCGGGATCTTCACGCCGAACTTCTCCTCGGCCGCGACCACGACCTCGACCATGGACAGCGAGTCGACGTCCAGGTCGTCGGTGAACGACTTCTCGGTGGCCACGTCGTCCGGGTTCACGCCGGCGACCTCTTCGAGGATCTCGGCGAGGCCGGCGGTGATCTCGTCACGGGTCATTGGGGTTCCTCTCGATGGGTGGGTTCGATGCCGCCCGCGGTGGACGGCACACGGTGTCACGGGCAGCGGACGACCTGCCCGGCGTAGGTGAGGCCGCCGCCGAAGCCGAAGAGCAGCACCGGGGCGCCAGAGGCGATCTCCCCCCGCTCGACCAGCTTCGACAGCGCCAGCGGCACGCTGGCCGCGGAGGTGTTGCCGGACTCGACGATGTCCTTGGCGATGATCGCCTGCGGGATGCCGAGCCGCTTGGCGATCCCGTCGATGATCCGGGCGTTCGCCTGGTGTGGCACGAACGCGGCGAGCTCGGACGGCTGGACGCCGGCCCGCTCGCAGGCCTGCAGCGCCAGCGGTGCCAGCGCCGTGGTGGCCCAGCGGAACACCGTCTGGCCCTCCTGCTGGATGTACGGCCGCCAGCCCTCGATCCGGACCGCGTCGCTCTTCTCCGGCACCGAGCCCCAGAGCACGGGGCCGATGCCGGCGGGCTCGTCGTCGGCGGTCGCGGTGACCACCGCGGCGCCGGCGCCGTCGCCGAAGATGATGCAGGTCGAGCGGTCGGTCCAGTCGGTGAAGTCGGAGAGCTTCTCCGCCCCGATGACGATGGCGTTGCGCGCCGCGCCGGCCCGGACGGCGTGGTCGACGGTGCCGAGCGCGTACGAGAAGCCGGAGCAGGCCGTGTTGATGTCGTACGCGCCGGGGGCGTTGATGCCCAGCTTCGCGGCGACCCGGCAGGCCACGTTCGGGCTGCGGTCGACGGCGCTGCAGGTGGCGACCACGACCAGGTCGATGTCGGCGGCGGTGAGACCGGAGCTGGCCAGCGCCTTGCCGGCGGCCGCGGCCGCCATGTCCGCGACGGTCTCGCCGTCGGCGATCCGTCGGGTGACGATGCCGACCCGGTCCCGGATCCACTCGTCGTTGGTGTCGACCATCTGGGCGAGCTCGTCGTTGGTCAGCACCCGCGAGGGCTGGTAATGCCCGAGCGCGAGGATGCGGGATCCGGTCACAGGTGTCCTCCGATGCGGGCGAGAGGCTGGCCCGGCGCGACCGGGTCGTCGTGGTGGGCGAGCCATTCGGTGAGCACCCCGTCGTCGTGCGCGGCGACGTCGACGGCGCCCTGCCGGGTGATGACGTGGCCGATCACCTGGCCGGTGCGGAGCGTGTCGCCCTCGGCGAGGCCGGCGGCGGGCTCGAAGGTGCCGGCGCCGGTCGAGACCACGACCCGGAAGTGCATGGTCGGCTCGTGGCTGGGGGCCATGCCGTGCCGGGCGATCAGGTCGCGGGCGGCGGGCAGGTCGTCGGGGGTGTTGAGCGTGACGATCTCCGGAAGACCGTCGCCCTTGAGCTCGCGCTTCACGAGCCCGGCGAGGGTGCCGGCCGGCGGCAGCTCGATCACCGCGGTGACGCCGAGGTCGGCGAGGGTGCGCATGCACAGGTCCCAGCGGACCGGCGCGGTGACCTGCCGGACGAGCCGCTGCAGCAGCTCCCGGCCGTGCGTGACCGCGGAACCGTCGAAGTTGGAGAGCAGGATCCGGCTCGGGTCGGTGGGGGTGATGCCGGCGGCGACGGCCGCCAGCGCCTCCTCGGCGGGGGCCATGTACGGCGTGTGGAAGGCGCCGGCCACCTGCAGCGGGATCACCCGCGCCTTCGCCGGCGGCTCGGCGGCGAGCTTCGCGAGCCCGTCGGCCGCGCCGGCGGCGACCACCTGGCCGGCGCCGTTGCGGTTGGCGGGGTGCAGCCCGTGGGCCGCGATCGCCGCCAGCACCTCGTCGGGGTCGCCCCCGAGCACGGCGGCCATCCCGGTCGGTTCGAGCGCGCACGCCGCGGCCATCTCCCGGCCGCGGACCCCGGCGAGGGTGATCGCGGCCTCGGGGGAGAGCACCCCGGCGAGCGCCGCGGCGCCGAGCTCGCCGACGCTGTGTCCGGCGGTGACGGCGACGTCGTACATCGGCAGGTGTTCGGCGGCGAGCAGAGCGGCCGCGACCAGCAGTGGCTGGGTGCGGGCGGTGTCCTTGATCTCGTCCGCGTCGGCGGCGGTGCCCAGGTGCACCAGGTCGACGCCGGCGAGCGCCGACCACCAGCGCAACCGGGCGTCGGCGCCGGGCAGTTCGAGCCACGGTGTCAGGAAGCCGGGCTTCTGCGAGCCCTGGCCTGGAGAGAGTACGGCGAGCACGGTTAGCACTCTTCCTGATACTGGTGAGTTACTTCGGTGCTACTCGGCACGAATCCACACTACGGGCTTTGTGTGATTCCTACAAAGATCGTTAGACGTCGTCGCCGTTATGGGCGGTTTATGGTCGAAGGGGCGGTCAGGGCTGCGCCGGGGCCGCCGGGGCCGCCGGATCGAGGCGCCCGATCGTCAACGCCACCCGCAACGCGAAGGCGTCGCGCGGGCTGAGCGGCGAGAAGCCGGTGACGTCGGCGATGCGGCGCAGCCGGTACCGCACCGTGTTGGGGTGCACGAACAGCGCGCGGGCCGCGCTCTCCAGCACCCCGCCGGCGGCGAAGAAGGCGTCCAGCGTCTCCAGCAGCTCGCCCCCGGCGCGCGTCAGCGACCCGTACACGTCCTGGCGCAGTGACCGCCGCGCCTCGCTGTCGCCGGCCAGCGCCCGCTCCGGCAACAGGTCGGCCGCCGCGACCGGCCGGGGCGCGGTCGGCCACGCCGGCGCGGCCCGGAACCCGGCGAGCGCGGCCCGGGCCGACTCCGTCGCCTCGTCCAGCGTCGGCACCGCCGGCCCCACCACGACCGGGCCCGCGCCGAAGCCCGCGAGCAGCTTCTCGGTCGCGGCCAGCGGGTCCGCGGCCCCGCCCAGGACCACCACCAGGCGGTCGCCGTGCACCCCGCCGACGACCTCGACCCCGATCCGTCGCGCCGCCCGGTAGACGGCGTGCAGCACCACCCCCACCTCACCGCCGGGGGAACGGCCGACCGCGACCGCCACCGGCGGCGCGTCCCCCCAGCCGAGCGCGGCGGCCCGGCTGGCGAGCACGTCGGAGGAGTCGCCGCGGAGCAGCGCGTCGACGAGCAGCGCCTGCAGCCGCGCGTCCCACGCCCCCCGCGACTCGGCCGCCCGCGCGTACACCCGGGCCGCGGCGAACGCGATCTCGCGGGAGAACCGGAGCACGACCTCGCGCAGCAGTTGCTCCTCGCCGTCGGCGGCCAGGTGCGGCACCTGCTCCTCGACCACGTCGATCGTCACCTTGATCAGGGCGACCGTCTGCTGGAGGCTGATCGAGCGCGCCAGCGCCCGCGGCGCGGCGGCGAAGACCTCGTCCGAGACCTCCTGCGGGCTGCCGGCCGCGCCGCCGCCGCGACTCAGCCATTCGACGAGCGAGCGCACGCCGGCCTGCGCGACCAGCATCACCCAGGAGCGCTGGTCGGCCGGGAGCTCGCGGAACCAGGGCAGCGTCTCGTCCATCCGCGACACGCTGGCGGTCGCGAGCGCCCCCGCCGACCTCTCGATCCGGCGCAGCGTCGCGATCAGCTCACCGCCGTCCGGCTCGATCACCACCCGTCTAGCGTGTCATGCCCGATCCGGGTCCCCGCCGCCCCGTGTCACCATCGGCGTCATGCTCGCCCGGATGCACCGTGCCGTTCCGCTGCTGGCGCTCGCCGCCTTCGTGCTCCTGCTCGCGCTGGTCGGCGCCGGCTGGGGGCCGGTGCAGCGGCTCGACGGCGCGGTGAGCGAGGCCGCCCGCCGCTACGGCCGGGCGCATCCCGGATTGGTGGACGTGCTGCGGATCGCCACCGACGTCGCGGCCACCGGGGCGTACCTGGCGGCCGGGACGGTGCTGACCGTGGTCCACGCCCTGCGCCGGCGGCCGCGACGGGCGGCGTTCTGCGCCGCGGTCACCGTCACGATCCCGGTGCTGTGGGGGCTGCTGCACTGGCTGATGTACCGCCCGCGCCCCACGGACGGATTCGTCGTGGTGACCTCCAACGGCTTCCCGAGCGGGCACGCGAGCAACGCGGCGGCCGCCGCGCTCGCCGCCGTACTGCTGCTCTGGCCCCGGCTGCGCCGGGCCGGGCGGGTCGCGGCGGTGCTGGTCGCGGCGGCGTTCGCGCTCTTCGTCGCCGTGACCCGGGTGGCGCTGCTGGCGCACTGGCCGAGCGACGTGGTCGGCGGCGGGCTGCTCGCGCTGGCCGTGGTGCCCCTGCTGGGCGGGGCCGTGGCCCGCGCGCCGCGACGCCCGCTGCGCGGGCGGCGGAAGCCCGATGCCTCCCGCCGTCGTACCTCCTGATCCCTATGGTGTTGATCTCCACGGTGGACGTCGTCGCGCCGCAACCACTTGATCCGGGCGGACGCCTGCCGATCACTGGAACGTGTTGACCCGCTGCTCACCGTGATCTGAGCCACGCGACACCCGGCTCCGCCGCGCCTGACCTGCAAAATCCCCCGGAAGGCGAAACGGCGGCGTCGGTGCGGCCTGGCAGGGTGGCGGCGGGGTCGACGGGTGACGGTGAGGGGGAGGAGACCGGCATGTCGCAGGCGGAGGTCACGCACAGCGCGGGAAATGAGCGCTGCTGCGTGCGGTGCGATCAGGGCCAGCAGCTGCAGCCGCCGATCCGCGGCCATCACCGCCTCCTCGGACCGCGCCGGATCGCCGAGCCCGTCGACGCGCCCGACCCGACGGCCGACGCGCCCGACCCGACGGGCGCGCCGCCCGCCGACGACGGGGACCCGGCGATGCAGGGCTGGGGTGCGACGTGCCAGTCCTGGCAGGAGGGGTGGGCCGGCGCCCACCGGCACGGCGCGGTGCGGCCGCGCAAACGCAAGAACCGTCGGGAGCGCCCGCCGCGGCGCTGGTGTTGAGTATTTAGGGTGATTTACCCGCCTTATCCGGCGTGTCTGACGCCGACCCACCGTCACCGCCCGCACCGTGATCCGCGTGGATGAACCGCGACGTCAGATCCTGACCCAGGCGATGGCCCTCGCCGACGCCGACGGCGTCGCCGCGCTCTCCATGCGCGCGGTCGCCCAGCGACTCGGCCTCAGCTCGATGGCGCTCTACCCGTACGTGGGCAGCAAGGACGGCCTCCTCGACGGGCTCGTGGACCTGCTCGTCGCCGACCTCGTCCCGACGCTGCCCGCCGGCGACGGCGACGGCGACTGGCGGGAGCGGCTGCGCGGTCTCGCGCGGGCGGTGCGCCGGATCGGCCACGCCCACCCGGGCGCGTACGCGCTGATGATGGGGCGCCCCTCGACCACCCCCGACGCCGCCCGGCTGGTCGAGCTCCTCTACCGCGCGCTGCTCGACGCGGGGGTCCCGCCGCCGCAGGTGCCGCGGCTGGAGCGGCTGCTGACCACGCTGGTGCTCGGCTTCGTCGCGGCGGAGCTCAACGGCCGGTTCGCGAGCCGGCACCCGGACCGGGGGCCCGCGGCGGACGCGGCCGAGCTGCCGGCGCACGCCGCGCTCGACCCCGAGCTGCGGGCCGAGGTGGACTGGGACGCCGAGTTCGAGGCCGATCTTGACGACGGGATCCGGCTGATCGAGCTGACCGCGGCGACGTCGGCCGCACGCGCGGCGACGCCGGTGGCGGCGGGCTAGGGTAGCGGGGTGAAGGCGATCGCGATCACGCGCTACGGCGGGCCCGACGAGCTGTCCGAGATGGAGCTGCCCGATCCGCCGGTGGGACCGGACACGGTGCTGGTCCGGGTGCGCGCCGCCGGCGTCAACCCGGTCGACTGGAAGATCCGCGAGGGGTACCTGGCCGGGGCGTTCCCGTCGCACTTCCCGCTCGTGCCGGGCTGGGACCTGGCCGGCGTCGTGGAGGCCGCCGGGCCGGCGGTGACCGGGTTCGCGGTGGGGGACGAGGTCATCGGGTACGCCCGGCGCGACGAGATCCAACACGGCACGTACGCCGAGCTCGTGCCCGCGCCCGAGCGCGCCCTCGCCCCCAAACCGGCCAGCGCCTCCTGGGCCGAGGCCGGGGCGCTGCCGCTGGCCGGGCTCACCGCCTACCAGTCGCTGCGCGCGGCCGGGGTCGGCGACGGCGACACCGTGCTCGTGCACGCCGCCGCCGGTGGCGTCGGCCACCTGGCCGTCCAGCTCGCCCGGATCCTGGGCGCCCGCCGGGTGATCGGCACGGCGAGCGCCGGCAACCACAGCTACGTGCGGTCCCTCGGCGGCGAGCCGGTGATTTACGGCGAGGGCCTGCTGGAGCGGGTCCAGGAGCTCGCCCCCGACGGCATCGACGCCGTCGTCGACTTCGTCGGCGGCGACGCGCTGACCGCGTCGGCCGCGCTGCTCGGCCGGCCCAAGCGGCTCGTCTCGATCGTCGACGCCGAGACCGTGCTCCGCCTCGGTGGCACGTACGTCTTCGTCAAGCCCTCGACCGCCGACCTGACCACGCTCTCCGAGCTGGTCGACGCCGGGCGGCTCGCCGTCCACATCGACCGGACGTTCCCGCTCGCGCAGGCCGCCGACGCGCAGCGGCTCGTGCAGGAGGGCCACGTCCGGGGCAAGGTCGTCCTGGAGGTCTAGTCCTCCGCCGGCGGCTGCGCCGCCAGCGGCAGCAGCGTCCGGCTCCGCCCCGGCCGCGGGTACGCCTTCGCCGCCTCCGCCAGCCGGTTGGCGTGCTCGCGCTGGCGCTGCCAGTGCCCGTAGAGGGCCCCGCGGCTGGAGAGCCGATCCACCTCGCTGATCGTCGCCGGGTCGACGTCGCCGGGCGGCGCGTCCCGCCACGGCGTCCCCGGCAGCGGCATGAAGGTGTGCGCGTGGATCCGGGCGCCGAGATCGGCCAGCTCACGCGCCAGCGCCAGCGAGTCGTCGACGTCCGATGGGCCCTCGCCGGGCATGCCGAAGATCATGTCCACGTTGATCCGGAAGCCCTCCTGGATCCCCAGCCGCACCGCCCGGCGTACCTCCTCCACGCCGTGCCCGCGCTTCGCCGCCGCCAGCACCCCGGTCGAGCCGGACTGCGCGCCGACGATCAGGTTGTCGTTGTCGCAGTAGCGGCGCACCAGGCGCAGCGCGTCGACGCTGATGTGCTCGGGCCGGATCTCGGAGGGGAACGAGCCGAAGAAGACCCGCCCGTCCGGCCCGATCTCCTCGCGGCACGCGGCGAGCAGCTCCTCGACCGCGTCGAGCTGCGGCTCCTCGGTCTGGGTGCCGTACGACAGCGAGGTGGGGGTGATGAAGCGGACGTCGCGCAGCCCGTGCTCGCGCATCCGCCGTACGTGCCAGCGCACGTTCTCCACGGAGCGGTGGCGGAACCGGGCGGAGAACATGAACGGGGTCTGGCAGAACCGGCAGGCGTAGATGCAGCCGCGGGTGATCTCGATCGGGTTGAACCGCTTGTGGGCCACCGGGAAGGCGCGGTACGTGTCGAGGTCACGCCGCTCGGCGCGCCCGGTCTTCACCACGGTCCCGTCGGCGTCCCGGTAGACCAGCCCGGGCACCCCGGCGGGGTCGCCGGCCGCGTCGACCAGCCGCAGCAGCGTGGTCTCGCCCTCGCCGACCGCGGCGACGTCCCAGCCGGCGTCGAGGGTCTGGATCGGTTCGGCGGTGGCGTGCACGCCGCCCGCGATGTGTGTCGCGCCCGGCGCCGCCGCCCTGATCTCCGCGAGCTCCCCGGCGAGCGCGGCCGCGTCGGGGGAGTAGAACGACCAGAGCACCAGCACCCGCGCCGCGCGTTCCCGCGCCTGCCGGATCTGCGCGGCGCATTCGTCGGCCGTGGTCGCGAAGCTCACCTCGTACCGCACCGACGTCGCGTGCTCCTCCAGCGCCGCGAGCAGGGTGTGGTGCCCGTACGTCACGGCCTTGCGGTAGCGCAGCACGATGGCGAGATCCATCCGGGCAACCTATCGCCCGGCCCGGTCAGCCGACGCGGCGGCGCACCAGCAGCGAGATGCCGGCCAGCCCGATCGTGATGGTCACCACGATCGCGGCGTTGAGCAGCATCACCCGGCGCAGTTCGCCGACCACCCGATCGATGTGGCCGGCGGGGGCGAGCGCGCGCTCCGGGATCACGCGCGATCCGCCGCCGACGCCGCTGTGGATCATGTCGGGGCGTTCCGGCAGTGGCACGCCGGCGGCCCGCAGCGTCTCGGACATGGTGAGCCGGCCGTAGAACCAGGCGGGGGTGGTCCGCTTGCCGGGTTGGGCGGCGGGGCGGAACGCGCGCGGGCCGCCCTCGGCGAGTGGGTAGAGGTCGTACCGGTGCCTGGCCGCCTTCTCGACGCTCACCACCACGGTGTACTTCGGGCCGAGGCCGCCGGCGGCCGGCGAGCTGCTCTGGCCGCGGCCGTTCAGCCAGCTGACCTGACTGAGCACGGCGGCGAAGAGCTCGGGGTTGTCCTCGGCACGCAGCGTGAGCGGCTCGGGCACGTCGGCGCCGGTGATGGTGATTGTGGACGGCGCCGCGGGCGGTGCGGCCTGAGCGGGGGCGGCGAGCAGGACGGTGGAGAGAGCGAGCAGTACGGTCGCCGTCCCGAAACGTCGGCGGCTGATCCCCTGCGCC
The DNA here is from genome assembly GCF_900107255.1 of Micromonospora pattaloongensis. Lineage (GTDB taxonomy): Bacteria > Actinomycetota > Actinomycetes > Mycobacteriales > Micromonosporaceae > Micromonospora_I > Micromonospora_I pattaloongensis. Next base: position 79,150 of record NZ_FNPH01000013.1, read on the forward strand.
ATGATCGACCTCCTCGCCCCGTTCGATGGATGGTCCCTGATGCCGGTCACGCGCTGATGGGTCGGCCGTGACGGCCTTCCCGCCCGGGACGGAAGGCCGTACATAGTCCTAGACTCCGCAGAACGTCGCTCGGTTGCATCCGGCCGAGCGGATATTTGGAACTATCTGCGATCTCCGGCCGACCAATGACGGGCCGGGGATCGGCGGCCCGAATCGTATCTACCTGGAGGCGGTCGTGGGGGGCGGGGTTTCGCGCATTGCGCGCGTGTCGCTGGTCGTGATCACAGGGGTGCTCGGCGTGCTCGTCGGGGCCGCGCCGGCGGCGGCGCACAACTCCCTGACCGGCAGCGATCCCAGAAACGGGACGCGGTTGGAGCGGCCGCCGGCGCAGCTGCGGTTGACGTTCCTGTCCCGGCTCGACCCGGCCACCACGAAGATCACCGTGACCGGCCCGGACAACGTGCCGGCCGCGGGCGGTCGTCCCCGGTTCGACGGATCCCGAGTCGCCGTGCCGTTCAAGCCGGGCGCCGCCGGCCTCTACATCGTCGAGTACGAGGTCGCCTCCGGCGACGGGCACCCCATCACCGGAGAGGTCCGCTTCACCCTGACCGTCGCCGCGACGCCGACCGCGAGCCCGACGCCGACCGCGCCCACGGCCGCGTCGAACTCCGTCGCGCCGACCCCCGGCGCCGGCGCGACGCCGAGCGCCGCGGCCGCGGACGCCGCCGGCGGGTCGAACGGTGGCGTGCCGTGGTGGCCGTGGGTGCTCGGCGGCGTGGTCGTGCTGGCCGCGCTGACCACGCTGGTGCTCGCCCGGCGTCGCCGGTCGCAGGCGTAGCTTCCGGGTCATTCGGGAAAGTGAGGAATGTCAGCTGGTTGCTGACGGCCGTGCTGGTCGGCGCCGGCGCCACCGCCTGCGCCGACCGCCCCGTCACGGCGTCGACTAGCCGAGCGTGGCCCGCGCGGCGCGCAGCCGGGCGAGCGTCCGCTCGCGGCCGAGCACCTCCAGCGACTCGAAGAGCGGCAGCCCCACGGTGCGGCCGGTGACCGCCACCCGGACCGGCGCCTGCGCCTTGCCGAGCTTGAGGCCGCGCTCCGCGCCAACCTGCTCCAGCGTCGCCTTGAGCGGCTCGGCCGCCCACTCCGGCTGCGCCTCGAAGCCGGCGATCGCGGCGTCGAGCAGGCCGTCGGCGCCCTCCTTCATCGCCTTCGCCCACGCCGCCTCGTCGACCACGGGCGACTCGAGGAACAGGAAGTCGACGTTCGGCACGATCTCGCTGAGCACCGCGATCCGGGTCTGCGCGAGCGGCGCGACCGCCGCGAAGACCGCCGGGTCGAAGTCCTCCGGACGCCACGGCGGCAGTGCGGTCGACGTGCCGCTGGCGCCCGTCTCCGTGTTTCCACCCGCCTCCGCGTCGGACGCGGGCGGCGGCGGAGCGCCGACGAGCCAGGGCTGGCAGGCCGCGATGAACTCCTCGACGGTGAGCGCCCGGATGTAGTCGCCGTTGAAGGCCCGCAGCTTCTTCTCGTCGAAGAACGCCGGCGAGGGGTTCACGTCCTCCAGCCGGAACTCGTTCTCGATCACCGACCACGGGACGATCTCGCGGTCGCCGGTCGGCGCCCAGCCCAGCAGCATCAGATAGTTGCGCATCGCGTCCGCGAGGTATCCCTCGGCGCGGTACGCCTCCAGCGCCACCTTGTCCCGGCGCTTGGAGAGCTTCTGCCGCTTCTCGTTGACGACCACCGGCACGTGCGCCCAGATCGGCGGCTTCACCCCGAGCGCGTCCCAGAGCAGCTGCTGCTTCGGCGTGTTCGGCAGGTGCTCCTCGGCGCGGATCACGTGCGTGATCCCCATGATCATGTCATCGACGACGTTGGCCAGCAGGAAGACCGCCGAGCCGTCGCCCCGCGCGATCACGAAGTCCTCGAGCAGCTTGTTGTCGAAGGTCGGCTCGCCCCGGACCAGGTCCACGACCACCGTCTGACCCTCGTCCGGGGTGCGGAAGCGCAGCGCCCGTCCCTCGGCCGGCCCGAGCCCCCGGTCCCGGCAGAACCCGTCGTAGCCCTGGTGCTGGTTGCCCGTCCGGGCCTGCACGTCGGCGCGGGTGCAGTCGCAGTAGTAGGCGCGGCCGGCGTCGTACAGCTTCTGGGCCGCCGCGCGGTGCTCGGCCGCGTTGGCCGACTGGAAGTGCGGCCCCTCGTACGAGCCGCGTTCGATCCCGATCCAGTCCAGCGCGGCGAGGATCCCCTCGGTCCACTCCGGGCGGTTGCGCGCCGCATCGGTGTCCTCGATGCGGAGCACGAACACGCCGCCGTGCTGCTTGGCGTAGATCCAGTTCTGCAGCGCCGATCGGGCGCCGCCGACGTGGAACATTCCGGTCGGAGAGGGAGCGAAGCGTACGCGTACGGTCACGTCCTCCAGCCTACGGCCGGCGCCCGGTGCGCCCGCCACCAGGTTTGGTCCCGGCTCACAGGTAGCGTTCCCCGATCTCGGCGAGCAGCTCCGGGCTGCCGGTCGGGTCGCGGAGCAGCTCGCGCAGCTCCTCGACGGCGGGATCGACGGGCGAGAGCCGACAGCGGACGAGCTGCTCGTGCCACATCTGCTCCTCGGCCGCCGCCGCCACGAACCGGCGGAACTCGGTGGGGGACGGGTCGCTCACCGAGTCGAGCAGCGCGGGGAAGCGCAGCAGCATGCCGACGAACCGCGCCATCGCCCGCCCGTGCCGCGCGAGCTCGCGGAAGTGCTCCGGGAGCCGCCCGCAGCGGTACTCCACGGACATGTAGAACCGCCACAGGTTGACGACGCGCTCGGCCTGCCGGGGACCGCGCCGCGGCAGCGCCAACGCGGCCCGCCGCAGCTCCCGTCGTACGTCCCTGATCTGTTCCACGTAGTCGATCTGGGCCGCCGTCTCGGCGGGCGACCATGCGACGCGCCGCGTGACAGCGGCGGTCACCGCCGACGCGCCGGCGATGCCGTCCGTCCGCGGAGTCGGCCCCTCATCGGCGGGCGGGCGCGGCCGCCCGACGGGTCCGCCGCCGCGCGGCACGGTCTCGACGGCGGGATCGGCCGGCGCCGGCCGGTCGGGCGGGGGACGGTCGGGCGGCGGCAGGTCGTCGGCGGGCAGCCGCGGGCGGGGCACCCGGACGGGGGCGCGCCGGAACGGGCCCGTCGGGCGCGCCGGCGGGCGAGGTGCCGGCGGGCGCGGTGCCGGCGCGGGCGGCGGCGGCGCGCCGAGCGGTCGCGCGCCGGTGAGCTCGTCGAGGTAGCCGCCGAGGCAGGACGCGGTGAGGCCGGGGAGCCGGACCGGCAGGGTGATCAGCTTTTCCAGCAGTCGCCAGCCGACGTGCCGCGCCTGCCCGGAGCCGGCCCCGTCCGCGCCGAGGCGCCGCGGCAGCGTGGTCTGCGCGCCGGCCAGCTGGGCGGCGACGGTCGTCGGATCGAGAGCGAGCACGAACACGCAGTCGCCGAACGCGTCGCTGAGGAAGAGCTCGATCGCGTCGACGGTCGCCGCGACCGTCTCGGGGCCGCAGCGGTCGAGGTCGTCGACGAAGATCACGATCGGGGTCTCCCGGCTGGCCAACGCGACGATCTCCGGGACGTCGTGCTGCAGGAGGTAGAGGTAGCCGGTCGGGCTGTGCCGCAGCGGATCGCGGTCGGTGGGCCCGTTCGACCCGTGGGGCGGGGCAATGCCGCTCGGCGACGGCCCGTCCAGCACGCCGGGCGGCAGTTCCCCGCGGATGTGACGGCACCCGAAGCGCGCCACGGTGACGAGCCCCAGGACGATCACGGCCGCTCCGATCGCGCCGAGCGTGACCGACGGCGGGACGCGGCGCCCGGTCGCGGAGCCGACCAGCGCCACGGCGGTCACCGTCGTCAGCGCGAGCAGGACGAGGTTGGCCACCAGCCGGGCAACGGGCTGCCACAGCAGGCGCGGGCGCAGTCGCGCCGGGTCGGTGCGGCGCAGGTTGAGGTCGAACCACAGCCGTTCCCGCTGCGCCGCCGGGAGCCGCCGGGTGACGGCGGTGAGCAGCTCGCGGGTCAGCCCGGCCCAGATATGCTCCGGGCCGGCGTACCGTGCGGGGCTGAACCAGACGGTGATGGGCTGCGCCGGGCCGTCGGCGGACGCGGCGCCGGGACCGCGGCGGCGCGGCCGTATCCGGTACGGCAGCCGGCCGGCCGGCTCCGACCCGCGTTCGAGCTGCCGCCACGCCCACCACCGCGTCAACCGCGTCCGCACCGGTCCGCCCTGCCACCGCTGGCGCAGCCCCCGCCACCCCCGCGCCGGGGCGCGCCCCGGCGCGGAGGTGAGCTCGTGCGTGGGCGACGGCGGGTCGGTCCAGCCCGGCGCGGGCTGCGTGCGGTCGAGCTGCCCCCGCAGCTGCGACAGGACGCTGGTCCTTCCGTGCCCCGACGGCCCGTGCACGCCGATCACCATCGGCGGGGTGGTGCCCGGGTCGGTGAGCAGTTCGTGCAGACCGGCCACCAGCGCGGCGCGTCCCAGTCGGTCCGCCCGCTCCGGCCCGTCGGGCGGGCCGGGGGGCCCGCTGCCGGGCCGGAGCTCGTCGACGAGCCGGGGCGCGGGCCCGGTCAGCGCCCACCGCCGCAGCTGCCCGTCATCGCCGGCGCTGCCGAGCTGCGCGGCGCCGTCGCGGTCGAGCGCCACGACGGCGCGGACCGCGCCGAGGTGCGCTCCGGCGATCTCGGTCCGCAGCGTCGCCGTGTCCGCGTCCCAGATCAGCAGGCGCCCGTCGTGGCAGCCGCCGACGATCCACTGCTCGCCGCCGCGCGGCACGACGGTGAGCGCGCACACCTGGGCCGGGATCTCCGGCGTCGGCAGCGTCGCGGCCAGCTGCCGGGTCACCGGGTCGAACAGCACCACGTCGCCGTCGAGGCGGGCGCAGACGACCAGAGTCCGGTCGCGGCACGTGACCGTGGTGACCGCCGAGGTGGGCATCGTGCAGATCTGCTGGACCGCCCGGCGGGGCGCCAGGTCGATGAGGCGCACACCGGTGGTCCCGGCGCAGGCGATCCGCGGCCGCCGGGGCGCCGGTACGACCGTGAGCCCGGTGATCTCGCCGGCCTCCTCGGCCAGCGTCTCGGCCGTGGTGTCGGCGCCGTCCAGCGGCGACAGCCGTACCACGCCGTCCGCGCCGCCGCTGACCACGAGATCGGCGCCGTTCAGCCGCAGCGGCGCCAGCGCCCACACCTCACCCCGACCGTGCATCACGCTCGCGCGCGCCGCGCCGGTGACCGGGTCCCACGCCCGGATGGTGCCGTCGACGCCGCCGCTGATCAGGGCGGGCCGGTTCGGGTCCGGGCCGGCGGCCACCGCCCGCACGGTGCCGTCGTGGCCGGTCGGCGCGGTCCGCAGGACCGACGCGCCGGGGCCGACCATCCCGACCGCCCCGTCGACGCCGGCGCTGGCGAGCAGCCCGCCGGCGCGGCCGGGAAGTGCCGCGAGCGACCAGATCGGACTCGCCGGGGCGACCCGCAGCGACACGGTGGTCGGCTCCTCGACGTCGTCGCGCAGGTCGGTGAGGCGGATGCCGCCGCTGATGTCGCCGGAGGCGACCACGGTGCGCCCGCCGTCCCGCGTGCAGGCCACGGACCACACCTCGCCGCGATGCCCGTCGAACGCGCGCAGGTGCGCGGGGTGCGACGGGTCGGGGCGCCACAGGTCGGTCAGCCCGGCCGCCGACGCACTCACCAGCAGGTCGCCGTCGTGGTGGGCGAGCGCGGCGAGCTGGCGGACGGTGCCGCGCGTCCGGAGCGCGTCGACGGTGAGCGGATCGGCGAGCAGGTCGCTGAACTGCCAGATCCGGATCGTCCGGTCCGGCCCGCCGCTGGCGAGCCACTCGGCGCCCCCCATCCGGAACGGCGTCAACGCCCGGACCGTCCCGTCGTGCGCCGCCGCGATCACCCGCACGGGCGCGCCCGGCTGGTCCGGATCCCACAGTCGGACGTCACCGCCGACGTGCCCGGCGACCAGCAGGGCCTGCCGACCGATCCGCAACGGGCAGAGCGCGGACGTCGGCGCGCCGGCGAGCGCGAGGTCGCGTACCCGCTCCCGCCGCCAGTCCCAGAGCCGGACCTGCCGGGAGCAGACCGCGGCCACGAGCGAACCCTGCGGGGCGTCGAGGGTGGTCAGCGCGGCCACGCTGCCGTTGCCGATCGCCACCCGCGCGACCGGCTCCTGCCGCGCGGCGTCCCAGAGCCGGACGACCCCGTCGACGCCGCCCGCGGCGAGCAGCGCGGGCGCGTCCCGCCCGTCGGTCACCACGCTCAGCGTCCGCACCGGCGCCGACCGCCCACCGTCGAGATGCCCCACCAGACCGCCGGTCTCGACGTCGAGCAGCGATATCCCGTCGGCGCCGGCCCGGGCCAGCGTGAGCCGGCCCGCGACGCGGAGCAGGGCGAGGGCGGTGACCGGGCCCGTTCCGCGGGCGATTCTGTGTGGTTGCACGATCGGTCCCGTTTCGATTCGGCGTTGGCGGCGACGCCGCGGGGTCCGCGCGGCGAATGTGGGGCGGCGGCGGGGGCTGGACATACCGGGGGATATAAATTGCCGCCGTCAATATCCATACCACAGGCGGGCGCGGTTGGGGGCGCGATTGGAGCGACTCGATATGCGCGCCGGCGGCGGTGTCCGCCACCCGACAGCGGATGGCGGGCTTTGCTGTTCCGCGCGGTGTTTTTCCTGGTCGACACGCCGGAGGTGGTGCACCGGTCGGCGCCCGGGCGCGGGGACGATGGAGACGCGATCGACCGGCATTCACCGTGGAAAATTAAATCGCCGGCGGGTACGGTGGTGAATGCGATTCATTTTCGCAACGCATTCCGTGCGGCGAGTCTGGCAGAACCCCCGATATGTGGCGCTAAATCTGTTTTACGCTTCATCTGTCGTGGGTTGTCATCGCTGGAGGCGACTAAAGATGATCCTCATTGAGCGGAGCGGGCGCGTCGACGCGCCGATCGAGGCAGTGTGGGAGGTGGTCCAGCAGGCCGACCAGTTGCCGGCGTGGCTGGCCGGCGTACGCCAGGCCGAGGTGGTTTCCGGTGAGGGATTCGGCCGCCGGCAGCGGGTGCACGCCGCGGACGGCGCGTCCCTCGACGCCGAGGTGATCGCCTATGAACCGCCGAAGCTGATCTCCTGGCGGGAACGGGCCGAGGGGACCGGGATGCGCGCCGAGGCGCGCACCGAGGTGCAGATCGCGCTCACCCCCGAGGGCCGGGGCACCGGCGTTCGGCTCACCATCGTGCGCTGGCCCTCCGGGCCGGTCAGCGCGGCCCTGCTGCGGCTCGGCATCCGCCGCATCGGCGCCGACCTGGAGACATCCCTGACCCGCCTCGCCGACCTGGCCACGGTCACCGCCTGACCCCGGGCCCCGGTCTTCCCTCGACCAGGGCGCTAATGCGGATCAAGGACCCGTTCACACGCGCGTGAACGGGTCCTTGATCAAAGGCCGGGCCGGAGGGGCCGATCCGGGCCCCCCGGGCCTGCTACGAGTCGCCGCCGGTCTCGCCCACCGGGGCGGCGCTGATGTCGTCGATGGCGTACTTCTTGGCCGCCTCCGCCGGGATCGAGGCCGGAACCTCGCCGCGGCGGGCGAGCTGCCGCAGCGTCGCCACCGCGACCGACTCCGCGTCGACGTGGAAGTGCCGGCGCAGCGCGTGACGGGTGTCCGACAGGCCGAAGCCGTCGGTGCCGAGCGAGGTGTAGTCACCCGGTACCCACCGCGAGATGAGGTCCGGCACCGCCCGCATCCAGTCGCTCACCGCGATCTTCGGGCCGGCCGCGTCGGCCAGCTTCCGCGTCACGTACGGCACCCGCTCCTGGCCGCCCGGGTTGAGCAGGTTGTACTCCTCGGACTCCACGGCGTCGCGCCGCAGCTCCGTCCACGAGGTCACCGACCAGACGTCGGCGGCCACCCCCCAGTCCTCCGCCAGCAGCTGCTGCGCCTTGAGCGCCCACTGCATGCCCGTGCCGGAGGCCAGGATGTTGGCCCGTGGCACCTCGGGGCCGGTCTGGGAGATGGTCGGCGCCGGGGCGTACCGGTAGATGCCCTTCTTGATGCCCTCGACGTCGACGTCGGCCGGCTCGGCCGGCTGCAGGATCGGCTCGTTGTAGATGGTGAGGTAGTAGAAGATGTTCTCCTGCTGCTCGCCGTACATCCGGTGCAGGCCGTCCTCGACGATGTGCGCGATCTCGAACGCGAACGCCGGGTCGTAGGCCACCACCGCCGGGTTGGTCGCCGCCAGCAGGTGCGAGTGCCCGTCCTCGTGCTGCAGGCCCTCGCCGTTCAGCGTGGTCCGGCCGGCCGTGGCGCCGAGCACGAAACCGCGGGCCATCTGGTCGGCGGCGGCCCAGAAGCCGTCGCCGGTGCGCTGGAACCCGAACATCGAGTAGAAGATGTAGAGCGGGATCATCGGCTCGCCGTGGGTGGCGTACGCCGAGCCGGCCGCGGTGAACGACGCCACCGAACCGGCCTCGTTGATGCCCTCGTGCAGGATCTGCCCGGCGGTCGCCTCCTTGTACGACAGGAAGAGCTCCCGGTCCACGGACGTGTACTTCTGGCCGTGCGGCGAGTAGATCTTCTGCGTCGGGAAGAGCGAGTCCATGCCGAAGGTGCGGGCCTCGTCGGGGATGATCGGCACCCAGCGGCGGCCGAACTCCTTGTCCTTCATCAGGTCCTTGAGCAGCCGGACGAAGGCCATCGTGGTGGCCACCTTCTGCTTGCCCGAGCCGCGCTTGACGTCGCTGAACCGCTCCGGGCCGGGGATCGCCAGCGGGATCGTCTCGGTGCGCCGCGACGGCAGGAACCCGCCGAGCGCCTCGCGCCGCTCGCGCAGGTACGCGATCTCCTCCGAGTCCTCGCCCGGGTGGAAGTACGGCGGCAGGTACGGGTTGGCCTCCAGCACCTCGTCCGAGATGTCGAGGTGGAGCCGGTCGCGGAACGCCTTGAGGTCGTCCAGCGTCAGCTTCTTCATCTGGTGCGTGGCGTTGCGGGCCTCGAAGTGCGAGCCCAGCGTCCAGCCCTTGATCGTGTGGGCCAGGATCACGGTCGGCTGCCCGGTGTGCTCGGTCGCCGCCTTGTACGCCGCGTAAAGCTTGCGGTAGTCGTGACCGCCGCGCTTGAGGTTCCAGATCTCGTCGTCGGACATGTCCTCGACCATCTTGCGGGTGCGCGGGTCGCGCCCGAAGAAGTGCTCGCGCACGAACGCGCCGGACTCCGCCTTGTAGGTCTGGAAGTCACCGTCGGGCGTGACGTTCATCAGGTTGACCAGCGCGCCGTCGGTGTCGGCGGCGAGCAGCGGGTCCCACTCGCGGCCCCAGACGACCTTGATGACGTTCCAGCCGGCGCCCCGGAAGAACGCCTCCAGCTCCTGCATGACCTTGCCGTTGCCGCGTACCGGACCGTCGAGGCGCTGCAGGTTGCAGTTGATGACGAAGGTCAGGTTGTCGAGCTCCTCGCGGGCCGCCAGGCCGATCGCGCCGAGCGACTCCGGCTCGTCCATCTCGCCGTCGCCGAGGAACGCCCACACGTGCTGCTGGGACGTGTCCTTGACGCCCCGGTTGTGCAGGTAGCGGTTGAACCGCGCCTGGTAGATCGCGTTCAGCGCGCCCAGGCCCATCGAGACCGTGGGGAACTCCCAGAAGTCCGACATCAGCCGCGGGTGCGGGTACGACGGCAGACCGCCGCCCGGGTGCGACAGCTCCTGCCGGAACCCGTCGAGCTGGTGCTCGGTCAGCCGGCCCTCGAGGAAGGCGCGGGCGTACATGCCGGGGGAGGCGTGGCCCTGGTAGAAGATGTGGTCACCGCCGCCGGGGTGGTTCTTGCCCCGGAAGAAGTGGTTGAAGCCGACCTCGTAGAGCGACGCCGAGCTGGCGTACGTGGAGATGTGGCCGCCGACGCCGATCTCCGGACGCTGGGCGCGGTGCACCACCATCGCGGCGTTCCAGCGGATGTACGCCCGGATCCGGCGCTCGATCTGCTCGTCGCCGGGGAACCAGGGCTCCTGCTCCGACGGGATGGTGTTGATGTAGTCGGTGGTGGTCAGGGGCGGAACCCCGACCTGACGTTCGCGGGCCCGCTCCAGCAGGCGCAGCATGACGTAGCGGGCGCGTTTGGCGCCGCGTTCGTCGATCACCCCGTCGAGCGACTCGACCCATTCGCTGGTCTCTTCTGGGTCGATGTCCGGAAGCTGGCTCGGCAGGCCGTCGCTGATCACCGGGCGCTTGCGTTCCGTGGCCACAGGCGTTCCCTAAGTTGTGTGTGGGATAGGTCTCGACGCAATCCTGCCCCCTGATGGCACCTGTCGTCACGCATGCAAGCCGCAGACGCGACGCTCGACACACGTACTGACCAGTAACTTTCCGGCTCTCACCCGATCCGCTAAAGGATCTTCCTGCCCCCGGGTCCCGCCCCGCGCGCCGCTGCGGGGCCGTACCGGCACACTGGTGCGCATGCGCAGTGAAGTGATCACGGTCCGGACCGGCTCCCGACCGACGGTGCGGGACATCACCGCCGAGGCGCAGCGGTTCGTCTCGGGGCAGGGCGACGGTCTCCTGCACGTCTTTGTGCCACACGCCACCGCCGGCATCGCGATCATCGAAACCGGGGCGGGCTCGGACGACGACCTGCTGACCGCCCTCGACGACGTGCTCCCCACCGACGACCGGTGGCGGCACCGCCACGGCTCGCCGGGACATGGCCGGGATCACGTCATGCCGGCGTTCGTCGCGCCGTACGCCACCCTGCCGGTGCTCGACGGCCGGATCGCGCTCGGCACCTGGCAGTCGATTTGCCTCGTCGACCCGAACGGCGACAACCCCACCCGCGAGGTCCGCCTCTCCCTCCTCCCCGCCTGACCCGGCGCCCCGGCGGCCCGGCAACCGACCGCGGGGGCGGGTGGGGCTCACGGGCGGGTGGTCTCGTCGTGGATCGTGGCGGGGCCGTCCGATGGGGCGGCGCGCAGCGCCGGGTCGAGCGGGCGGTCGTAGGTCCGGTGCAGGCCGGGGACGCGGTCCTCGATCACGAACGACGCCCGGGTGTGCACCGGCGCGCCGGGCGCGGTCACCTGCGGCACGACCCGGAAGTCGGCGGCCAGCTGCCCGGGCGTGATCCGGGTGCGCACGTACCCCCGCTGATTGTTGTAGAAGCGCAGGTGCGGGTTCGCGCCGAACCACGGGTGGCCGGTCGAGTCCGCCCCGTTGCCGCCGGAGGTGATCGACGAGCAGACCAGCTCGGTGCCGACCGTGCGGGAGGTCGGGTCGTTCCAGTCGAGCTTGAGATCGTCGGCCCAGTGCGCGTGCACGTCACCGGTGAGCACGACGGGGTTCCGCACCCCGGCGGCGAGCCAGCCGCGGGTGATCCGGTCGCGCGAGGCGGCGTACCCGTCCCAGGCGTCCATGCTGACGACGGTGGCCGGACCGGCGTCGCTGTCGCGCTGCCCGAAGAAGACCTGCTGCCCGAGGATGTCCCAGCGCGCCCGGGAGCGGCGGAAGCCGTCCAGCAGCCACGCCTCCTGCTCGGCGCCCGTGATGGAGCGCGTCGGATCCGCCGCCGCGGGGCAGTTCCGGTAGCCGTCGCCGCAGGCCTGGTCATCGCGGTACTGCCGCGTGTCGAGCATGTGGAAGGTGGCCAGGCGGCCCCAGTGCAGCCGACGGTAGAGCTGCATGTCGATGCCGCGCGGGATCGAGGTGCGGCGCAGCGGCATGTTCTCGTAGTACGCCCGGAACGCCGCCGCCCGCCGCGCCGGAAAGTGCGGGTCCGGCTGCTCAGGCACCTCGTCGGCCCAGTTGTTCTCGACCTCGTGGTCGTCGAAGACCACCAGCCACGGCGCCACCGCGTGCGCGGCCTGCAGATCGGGGTCGGTCTTGTACTGGGCGTGCCGCTGCCGGTAGTTGGCCAGCGTCACGGTCTCCGGCCCCTCGTGGTCGCGCGGGTTGCCGCCCGGGATCACGTACGTGTTCCTCGCGTACTCGTACTGGTAGTCGCCGAGGTGCAGCACCAGGTCCGGCTCGTCCTCGGCGAGCCGGCGGTAGGCGGTGAAGTAGCCGTGCTCGTACTGCGCGCACGAGGCGAAGGCCATCGCGAGGGCGCCGCCGAGCGCCCACGGCGGGGGCGCGGTGCGGGTCCGGCCGACGGGGGAGACGAAGCCCTCGGCCCGGAACCGGTAGAAGTATTCGCGTCCCGGCAGCAGGCCGGCCAGTTCGACGTGCACGCTGTGCGCGGACTCGGGCCGGGCGGCGGTCACGCCGCGCCGCAGCACGTGCCGGAACCGTTCGTCGGCGGCGACCTGCCACTCCACCTCGACCACCCGGTCCGGCATGCCGCCGCAACCGTCCTCGGCGAGCGGCCGCGGCGCGAGCCGGGTCCAGAGCACGAAGCCGTCGGCGTCCGGGTCGCCGGAGGCGACGCCGAGGGTGAACGGGTCCGTCCGCAGCGGTCCGGACGGCACGGTTGCGCCGACGGGCGCGGCGGCCGCGGCGCGCGCGGTGGCGACGGCGCCGGCGGCCCCGACGGCGGCGCCGGCGGCGAGCAGGGTACGACGGGACAGCGCGGTCATCGCGACTTCCTCCTCCTGGTTCCGAGAGGCACGGACCCCGTCACCCTCGCGACCCCCGATGCCGCCCAGAACTCACCCGCGTGACCACAGCCCGAACACCCCCCGAACTCCCGCCCCCTTCCGGCGCGTTGATCAAGGGAACGACGGCATCGAATCGCCGTATCCGCGCTGCCCAGCCCTTGATCACCCGGGTGGAGGGGGGTCAGGTGGCCACGTCGCGGCGGGTCAGGGCCCAGGTGCCGGTGGCGAGCAGGGCGGATGTCGTGGCGATGAGCAGCAGCGGGCCGGCGAGCTGTACGCCGTTGACCAACGGGTCGCCGCCGAGATACCAGTGGAACGGCGACACCTCGCGTGCCCAGGCTAGCCCGTCGACCTGGGGGATCACGCCGTTGGCCAGATACGCCAGCACGGCGACGCCGGCACTGATCCCGAGGGTGAGTCCCTTGCGGCCGGTGGCCGCGCCGACCGCGAACGCCAGCGCCCCGAAGAACCCGCCGAAGAGCAGCAACTGCAGCGTGATCGCCGCGAGTTCGCCCGCGGTGACGCCGTCGAACTGCGCCGGCCCGCGCAGCGCGAGCATCGCCAGGCAGAGCAGCGTGACGATGACCGCCAGCGCGACCAGCAGCGCGGCGTACCGCTGCACCGCCAGCCGGACGCGACCCACGGGATGCGCGAGCAGCAGGTCGAGGGTGCCGGCCTCCTCGTCGCCGGCGATCGCGCGGGTGCCGGCGCCGACACTGAAGACCACGATCAGCAACGGCACCAGCAGCCCGTAGACGCTGCTGCCCAGGTAGCCGGCCGCGCTGGTCAGGTCGTCGTAGTTGAACGCCTCCAGCACCCCCTTCGGGTACGCCGCCAGCGCCTGCTGCATCTCGGGGCTCTGCACCGACGGCCAGAACGCCGCGTACATGCTGCCGACCGCGGTGACCGCGAGCGCCCAGCCGAGCAGGGACCGGCGGGCGTCGAAGAGCGCCTTCGTGAACGGGTTACGCAGAAACACGATCCGCCTCCCCGGTCGAGTAGTAGCTGAAGAACAGCTCCTCCAGGTCCGGCTCCTCCGAGAGCAGCCCGACCACGGTGTGCCGGGCCGCCGCCTTGACCAGCGCGTCGGCCCGTCCGTCGAGCCGGCAGCGCAGCGTGCTGCCGTCGACCGTCGCGTCGCTGACCCCCGGCAGCGCGCTGAACTCGGCCAGCGGCACCGGCTCCGCGAAATGGATCTCGACTCGGCGCACCGCCCGCTCGCGCAACTCCTCGACGCGTTCGACCGTGAGCAGCCGCCCGTCGCGGATGATGCCGACCCGGTCGGCGGTCTGCTGCACCTCGCTCATCACGTGCGAGGACATGAAGACCGTCTGCCCGGCGGCCCGCGCCGCGCGCACCATCGCCACGAACTGCTGTTGCAGGAACGGGTCGAGGCCGCTGGTCGGCTCGTCGAGGATGAGCAGCTCGGGGGAGTGCATGAACGCCTGCACCACGCCGATCTTCTGTCGGTTGCCCTTGGAGAGTCCCTTGATCTTTCGGCTCAGGTCCAGGTCGAGCCGGTCGGCGAGCTCGGCGATCCGCCGCCGCGGCACGCCGCCGCGCAGGTTCGCCAGGTAGCCGAGCAACTCCTGGCCGGTCTGCCGGCCGTCCACGACGAAGTCCCCCGCGAGGTAGCCGATGCGCCGCCGCAGCGCGACCCCGCCGCGCCGCGGGTCCGCCCCGAGGACGGTGACGCGGCCGCTGGTGGGCCGGATGAGGTCGAGCAGCAGCCGGATGGTGGTCGACTTGCCGGCCCCGTTGGGCCCGAGGAAGCCGTACACCTCGCCGGTGTCGACCGCGAGGTCCAGGCCGGCCAGGCCGCGGTTGCGGCCGTACGTCTTGACGAGTTTCTCGGTGCTGATGGCCAGGTCAGCCATCGCTGGTCGCCTCCCCTTATCCGTCGTGTCCCGCGTCTGAACCGTTCGACGAGCTTCGGCAGTTCGCGCCCGATGAACGCGGTCTACTCCCAGGGCGCGCTGGAGGGCAAGAGGCGGCGGCCGGGCGGTTCAGGTGGCGCGAAGCACCCCGATCGCTGACCTCGGTGCCCCGGTTCGGCACGTAGCGTGGAGGTATGGCACCGACCGACGCCGCCCCCGACCTCGGCGCGACCGAGCGCGCCGAACTCGCCGGCGCCGTCGTACGCCGGCTGCTGCACCTGTCCCGCGCGATGCGGCACGACACCGACCTCGGCTTCGCCCAGCTGGGGCTCACCCCGGCCGTCGCCCGCGCGCTGCACCAGCTCGACCCGGACCGGCCGGTCGCCGCCCGCGAGCTCGCCGAGCAGCTCGAATGCGACCGCTCCAACGTCACCGCGCTGGTCGACAAGCTCGAACTCGCCGGCCTCGTCCGCCGCCAGGTCGACCCGACCGACCGGCGGCTCAAGACGCTGGTGGTCACCGACGACGGTCGCGCCGTCCGGGGTCGGGTGCACGAGGTGATGTCCGACGCGCGGCTGCTGGCGGCGCTCGGCGACGACGAGCTCGCGACGCTGCGCGACCTGCTCTGGAAGGTCTCCGACGGCGGCTGCCCGGAGGAGTGCGGCGGCGAGTGACGCCAGAGCCGACCGGTCGTCGGGTGGCCGGCGACGCCGTGGTCGGTAATGCTGTCCCACGTGACGACCCCTCAAGATCTCGATGAGCGGTTCCGGGACACGGTCGGCGCGCTCGTCCCTGCCGACGTCCGGCGCTGGGCCGACGGACCGGTCCGCGACGACACGACCCTGACCGGCGAGGCCGCGTGGAAGCTCTTCGACGCGCAGGTCACCAGCCGTCACCTCGATCTCGCCGCCCGCTGGCTGCGCAGCTTCGGCGAGGGGTACTACACCATCGGTTCCTCCGGACACGAGGGGAACGCCGCGCTCGCCGCCGCCGTGCGCCCGACCGACCCCGCGCTGCTGCACTACCGGTCCGGCGCCTTCTACTGCCGGCGCGCCGCGCAGGCCGCCGAAGCGGGCCCGACGGGCGCCGCGAACGAGCCGACGGACGGCGACGGGCCGCGCGGGGGCGGGCCGCACGGGGGCGGGTCGACCGGGGGCGGGCCGACCGGGGGTTCTGCGCTGCGCGACGCCGCCCGCGACGTGCTGCGCGGTATCGTCGCCTCGGCCGCCGAGCCGATCGCCGGTGGCCGGCACAAGGTCTTCGGCAGCGCCGAACTCGCCGTCATCCCGACCACGTCGACGATCGCCTCGCACCTGCCCCGCGCCGTCGGCGTCGGCTTCGCGATCGAACGCCTGCGCCGCGCCAAGGGCAACGCCGGCACCCCCTGGCCCGCCGACGCGATCGTCGTCTGCTCGTTCGGCGACGCCTCCATCAACCACGCCAGCGCGGTGGCCGCGTTCAACACCGCCGGCTGGTGCGACCACTCCGGGCTGCGCATCCCGGTGCTCTTCGTCTGCGAGGACAACGGCCTCGGCATCAGCGTCCGCTCCCCGGAGGGCTGGGTGGCGCAGGCGCTGCGGACCCGGCCGGGGATCCGCTACTTCGGCGCCGACGGCTGCGACCCGGCCGCGACGTACGACGCGGCCGTGGAGGCGGCCGCCTGGGTGCGCCGGCACCGACGGCCCGCCGTACTCCACCTGTCGACCGTGCGGCTGATGGGCCACGCCGGCGCCGACGCCGAACTGGCCTACCGGCCGGCCGCCGAGCTCGCCCGCGACCTGGAACGCGATCCGGTGGTGGCGACCGCGCGGCTGCTCGCCGAGGCCGGGCTGGCCGGCGGCGAGGAACTGCTCGCCCGGTACGACGAGATCGGCTGGCAGGTGCGGCAGGTCGCCGAGGAGGTGCTCGGCGAACCGAAGCTGGAGAGCGCGCCCGAGATCGTCGCCCCGCTCGCGCCGCGCCGGCCGGTGCGGGTGTCCCGGGCGGTGGCCGACGCCGGCACCCGCGCCGCCGGTCCGGGCGCGGCCGCCCGCGCCTCCGCGTTCAACGGCAAGCTGCCCGAACGCAACGGGCCGCTCACCCTCGCCCAGACGATCAACGCGACCCTCGCCGACACCCTGCTCAGCCATCCGACGATGGCCGTCTTCGGCGAGGACGTCGCCGGCAAGGGCGGGGTGTACGGCGTGACCAAGGGGCTCCGGGAGCGCTTCGGGGCGTCCCGGGTCTTCGACACCCTGCTCGACGAGACCTCGCTGCTCGGCCTGGGGCTCGGCGCCGGCCTGGCCGGCATGCTGCCGGTCCCCGAGATCCAGTACCTGGCCTACCTGCACAACGCCGAGGACCAGCTCCGCGGCGAGGCCGCCACCATGCAGTTCTTCTCCCGCGGCGCCTATCGCAACCCGATGGTGGTGCGGATCGCCGGGCTGGCCTACCAGGAGGGCTTCGGCGGGCACTTCCACAACGACAACTCGGTGGCGGTGCTGCGCGACGTACCGGGGCTGGTACTGGCGGTGCCGGCCCGGGCCGAGGACGCCGCGCCGATGCTCCGCTCCTGCCTGGCCAGCGCCGCCGTCGACGGCAGCGTCTGCGCCTTCCTGGAGCCGATCGCGCTCTACCACACCCGCGACCTGCACGCCGAGGGCGACAACGAGTGGCTGGCGCCCTACCTCCCCCCGGCGGAGTGGGGCGCCCACCACGTGCCGATCGGGCGGGCCCGCGGCTACGTCGTCGGCTCCGGCGAGGATCTGACGATCATCACGTTCGGCAACGGCGTACGCATGTCGCTGCGCGTCGCGGCCCAGCTCGCGGCCGAGGGGATCGGCTCCCGGGTGGTCGATCTGCGCTGGCTGGCGCCGCTGCCGGTCGCCGACGTCGTCCGCGAGTCCACCGCCACCGGCCGGGTGCTCGTCGTCGACGAGACGCGGCGCTCCGGCGGCGTCGGCGAGGGGGTGCTGGCGGCGCTCGTCGACGCCGGTTTCGTCGGCGCGGTCCGCCGGGTCGCCTCGGTCGACTCCTTCGTCCCGCTCGGCCCCGCGGCGCGCCGGGTACTGGTCGCGGAAGATGCCATTACCCAGGGTGCCCGCGCGCTTCTGGCACGGTAAATTCCGTTGCACCCGGTGCGCCGCTTGCGGATGGCGGCACAACTGTGTGGACTACGCGCTATCGGCGTCGGCCCGACGCCGGGAGCAGGAGGATGAGGAGGCATGCGACAGTGAGCGCGACCGCTGGTCAGGCCGCCGACGGCGTACGCAGCCAGGCGGACCGGTTCGGCATCGAGCCGGGGATGGTCGTCATGGAGATGGGGTACGACGACGACGTCGACGAGGAACTCCGTGATGCCCTGACCGACCGCTGCGGGGAGCTGGTCGACGAGGACACCGACGAGGTCGTCGACGCGGTGCTGGTGTGGTACCGCGAGGACGACGGTGACCTGTTCGAGCTGCTCGTCGACGCCCTCGGCCCGCTGGCCGACAACGGCGTGATCTGGCTGCTGACTCCCAAGGCCGGGCGACCCGGTCACGTCGAGCCCAGCGACATCAGCGAGTCGGCGCCCAGCGCCGGCCTCCAGCAGACGTCGACGATCAACGCCGGCAAGGACTGGAGCGCCGCCCGGCTGGTGCTCGGCCGCGGCTCGCGCGGCAAGAAATAGTCGCCTTCCTCCCGCCGCCGGCGCGGCAGGCCACTCACGGTGGCCTGCCGTCGCCGGAGCCGGGGTTGCCCCGTGGGCGCGCCGCCGCCCGTGGCATGCTCGGCGGTGGAAGCTGACCATCATGATCAGGGGAGCGCGCATGCCGATCGAGGTTGGTGCCGAGGCGCCGGACTTCGTGCTGAAGGACCAGAACAACCAGGAGGTCCGGCTGTCGGACTTCCGGGGCAACAAGGCCGTGCTGCTGGTCTTCTACCCGCTGGCGTTCACCGGGACCTGCCAGAACGAGCTCTGCGAGGTGCGGGACAACCTCAACGAGTACGTCTCGGACGACGTGCAGGTGCTGACCGTCAGCGTCGACTCCGTCTTCGCCCACAAGGTCTGGGCCGAGCGCGAGGGCTTCCAGTTCCCGCTCCTGGCCGACTTCTGGCCGCACGGGGCCGTGGCGCAGGCGTACGGGGTCTTCAACGACGTCACCGGCTTCGCCAACCGCGGCACCTTCGTCATCGACAAGGCGGGCGTGGTGCGCTTCGCCGAGATGAACATGCCGGGCGAGCCGCGCGACCAGGAAGCCTGGCGCAAGGCGCTCGCGTCGGCCGCCGCCTGACGCCGCTGTCCGTGATCGCGAAGAGTTCGCTCGCCGTAGCGGGTAAAACTCTTCGCGATCATGGGCGTCGGGGCGCAGGCAGGCGGCGGCAGGGTAAGCTAGCCGCCGCCAGCACGCCGTACGGCGTACCGGGCGCGTAGCTCAGTGGAAGAGCACTCGCCTTACAAGCGAGGGGTCGCAGGTTCGAAACCTGCCGCGCCCACCCAACACCACCAGCACCGACAACGGCCTGAAGATCAGAGATTCGGCCGATGACAGCAACGGTGACAGCAACGGCAGTCACGAGAGCCGCCCGTCGAGCTTGCCGAGCGCCTGGCGCATGGCGTCGAGGTTGGCGTGCGAGTAGACCTTGAGCGTGATCTTCACATCGGCGTGCCGGGCGATGGCCTGCAGCCGGCATGTCGGGTCCCAGGACTTGCGTTACAGATCAGTCTCGGGACGTGGGCGACACATCCGGCTAGACGATCTAGGAATGGCTGGCAGGTCACCCTACGGTGAACCCGCCATGGTTGACGGTCTGTCTCAGCCAGTTGAGCCAGGTCACCCACAGGTCATCCCCCTCAAACTCTGCATGCAGGCTGGGTGGTGAAGCCTGGTAGAGGATCAGCGCTTGCTCGATCTCCCTCGCCCCTACGAGCCAGGGGCCGTTACTCGTCAGCTTGAACTCCGGAATGCCAACCATTCCAGCGACCGTCTGGGCCGACGCCGCCCGTTCGGCATCGCGGTAGGCGTCGCGCCGACTCGGATCGGCAGACCGCCAGTCGTAGATGTCATCGAACGGCCAGTCGGGAAAGGGCTGCGGGGTTGCCTGGTAGGTCATGCCCGTGCGGCGCATACGGTCACGGCAGAAAGCCATGCCGGCGATGTTCAGATGGAACTGATAGGCATCACAAAGCGAGTAGTACTTGTCCGTGCATGGTTGGCACAGCTCATCGAACTCGGCGTGCGCTTCGTAGCGGGAACGAGCGGTCGCAGCAGGTTCGGGCAGATCAGCCCACTCAAAGCTGTAACCCATGGGACCTCCTTCGCTGTCGGCCACAACGGCCCAGGCGGTTACGCGCGATGACATCTTGCCGGGCGGTGCAGGGGGTCGGGGCGTGGGCATCGGTCGACCTGGCTGGCCCACGGCAGCGTCATCCACCTTCTCGGTCACACCCATCTCCACTAGCAATCGGCGGAGTCACCCACGTCCTGATACCGATCTGTCACGTAGGTCCCGAGACCGGACAGGCCGGCAGCCGGCAGGTGGTTCGAACTTTCTGTACGTCTCCAAGGCGGCCCTTGACGGGCCGCACGCGCCGCCGCCTGGGCGCGCGCCGGCCGCTGCCGCTGTCGCTCTGCGGCCGTCACGCCTGACGCCCGGCGGCTGGCGCGAAGGGTGAGGAGCCCGGAGGGCCGCAGCAGAACGACAGAATGTTGACGGTGGTGTGGTGAGCGGCAGCCGGCCAGCCGCGCGGCCAGGACCCGCGCGGAGTGCGGAAACGGACGCCGGCCGCGTCGGCGAGCTGGCGGCGGTCGCGGGGCTGCGGCTACTGCGCCTCCGGCGGGGGCGCTCCGGCTCCAGGATGGCCGGGGTTTCACCGGCGGGTCGCGGTCCGTGCGTGGTTGCGGGAGGCCATCCCGTCTGCCATCGACCCGGACAAGCCGAGCAGACCACCGCCCGGCCCGCCAGTGCCTGTCAACGACGGCTGAAAACGGACCCCTTCGCGACGGCCGAAAACGGACCCCCTCTGCTGGTTGAATCTTGCTAGTCGTTGGTCTTGGTGGCCGC
>NZ_FNPH01000006.1 GCF_900107255.1 Micromonospora pattaloongensis
GCGGCCACCAAGACCAACGACTAGCAAGATTCAACCAGCAGAGGGGGTCCGTTTTCGGCCGTCGCGAAGGGGTCCGTTTTCAGCCGTCGTTGACACGTAGCGTTCCGGTCGTCTACGGCGATGAGGAGGAGCGCATGACAACACAGTCGGTCCGCGATTTCCGGGGTACGCCGTCAGTCGGTCCTGAGGGCGCAGGGAGCACCAGCTGGGGCGATCGCAGTTCGTTTCGCTGGTCGTGGGGTGTGGTCGCAACGCTGTGTGCTTCGGTGCTCGCGATCGTCGTTGCGGACGTCCTGAATCCGCATGACAGCCCGGTGAGTGAGACGGTCAGCCGGTATGTGAACGGCACGGCGTGCTGGCCGGTGCGGTTAGGCACCCCGAGGGGCTGTGCCGCGGATAGCAGCGTCGACCGGCTACTCATGCGCTGGATCGACCAGGCACCTGGTCTTGCTGCGGACCGAGCTGGCTGATCTCGTACCCGTTGGGATAGCTCTTGGCTTTGATTCCATCGGCGAACAACGGCGTGGTCTGTGGCGCGCCGAACCACCGCTGAAGCCGCGACCGCGTTTTCAATGCCGCGTGCAGGCCGGCCCGGACCGGCCAAGCCGGCGCGTCGACTCGCACCGCGCGCCGCAGCGCCGCGTCGTACATGGCGCTGACCAGCGCGTTGCCCAGCGAGGCGAGGGGCTTGGGGATGCGGGTGAGCATCAGCATGCGGGTGGCTCGCTCGATGGCGGCCGCGTCGTCGTTGGGTTTCAGGTGGCTGGCGTCGTGGGCGTCGAACCAGGTCTCGAACTCCTCGTAGGAGCCGGGGATCTCGGTGATGCCCATCCGCCGGCCCAGCTCGCGATAGAAGAGGTAGGTGGCCTGCCGCTCGTGGCAGCAGGGCTGGCGCCAGCCGTACTGCTGCAGCCACCGGGTCGGAACTACCACCAGGCAGCCGAGGACGTAGAGGAAGTCGTCGTTGCTGATGTCGTACGGGCGGTGGATCTGGTTGACCCGTCGCAGCGCATCCCGGCCTCGAGGCTGCTCGAAGCCATTGAGCACCATCTCGTACATCAGAAGGCCGGTGTCGTCGATGCGCTTCTGGGTGCGCTCGGTCAGCTCACCGGTGGCGGTGTGCACGGCGGCGATCGACGGGATCGAGAAGGACCGGTTGAAGGCAAGGTTGAGCCCGAGCTTCATGTCCCACGGGAACTCGTAGCGCAGCATCGTCTGGTAGATGGCCAGGTAGTCGCGCTCCGGGTCGAGTTCACGGATGCGAGCGAGGTTGGCGTAGCGAGCTCTCGTCATCGGGCATCTCCAAGCGGGGACTGCGAGCTGCGGAATTGTCGAGACGCGGTCAGCGTCCGGGCGACTACGACTGATCGGGCGTAGGCCGCGGAGACAAGTGTCAGCCAGGAGACCTCGCCGGCGTAGCCCGCCAGCGGGGCGATGCAGGTCACCTGCGGGCTGGATGAGTCCGGCGGCGAGGCCGGCACGGTGCGCGCGCACAGCGCAGGCCAGGTGCTGCCCACGGTAGCGGCCCAAGAAGGCCGAACCGCAGCGCGCAGAACGAGCTTCGGCCGGTACGACACTGAAAGCGGAAGCAGAAGTATGCATCACCGCGCGTCAGCAATGGCGATGAATTCCAGTCCACCCGGAGCGGCATGAGCGCCGTCTGATCGAGCAGTTCGGCGGCAATATGGTGCTCTGTCGGCCGCCTGACGGTGGGCGCGTGGGCCATAATTCCGGTCGTGCAGATCGAGCTTGTCAGGGGTGACATCACCGCCGAGGCAGTGGATGCGATCGTCAATGCGGCGAACTCGTCGCTGCTCGGTGGTGGAGGGGTGGACGGCGCGATTCACCGCAAGGGCGGGCCGGCGATCCTGGACGAGTGCCGCGCGCTGCGGGCCAGCCGGTACGGCCGGGGCCTGCCAGTCGGACAGGCCGTGGCGACGACCGCCGGGCGCCTCCCGGCCCGCTGGGTCATCCACACCGTCGGACCGGTATGGAGCGCCACCGAAGACCGCTCGTTGCTGCTGCGCCGCTGCTACCGAAACTCACTCGCAGTTGCCGGCGACCTTGGCGCGAAGTCGGTCGCCTTCCCGCTGATCTCCTCCGGCGTGTACCGCTGGCCAGAAGAGGACGCCGTCACCCAGGCGCTGACCGCCACGCGCACTGCACCGCCGGGGATCGAACTCCTTCGTCTCGTCCTGTTCGACGACGACACCTGGCAGACCGCTGAGCGGGTCAGGCAGGCACTGCACGGCCAGCGGATCCCGCCGGGCCAGGAACCCGAAGACCTCTGACGCGGCCTCGCCGCCAGGGCACCTGCGGCTGGCACGCACGTCGATGGCGACCCGTGACACAGTCTGCGGCGATGGCGGCTCGGCGCGCGAACGTGGCTTCGCGGCGCCGGGGTGGACGCTTGGGCTGAGACGGGGATGGCGTCCGTGCAGCGATCGTCGAGTTCTCGCATGTGCGTGATGGTCGCGGGTTTGGCAGACTGCTGCGTCGCCTGCGCTGTCGAACACGTGAGGTGCTGACGATGCTTGACGAAGGTGTCCAGCCCAACGAAACCACCGTGCCGATGCTGCCCTGTGTGGCACCGGAGGAAACCCTGACCTTCTGGCGCACCCTGGGCTTCGCCGTGACCTACGAACAGACGAAGCCCTACCTGTACCTGGCGTTCCGGTGGCGCGGATTCGACCTGCACTACGGGCGCGCGTCCAGAAACCTGGACCCGTCGGAGAAC
This sequence comes from Micromonospora pattaloongensis, assembly GCF_900107255.1. GTDB lineage: Bacteria > Actinomycetota > Actinomycetes > Mycobacteriales > Micromonosporaceae > Micromonospora_I > Micromonospora_I pattaloongensis. Next base: position 2,738 of record NZ_FNPH01000006.1, read on the forward strand.
ACCGGCGGGTGCCTGGTAATGGTCGATACGGTCGCGCCGTACCACGCAGCGTTCACCGAGGCGATGCGCCGCACGTACGGAAAAGTGCTTGTCAAGGGGCTACCCCGGATATCGCGGTACCGGCCCGGCGCCTCACGGTTCACCGTCACGGACCCGTCGGGAAACTCGATCATCTTCATCCAGCGGGACGAGCCGACAGAGTTGGAGTACGGCGGCTCCAAGCAGCTGCACGGGCTTGCCCGGGTCCTGGACAACGCGCGGATCCTGCGCGAGTTCAAGAACGACGACCGGCATGCCTTCCGAGCCCTGAACTCGGGACTGCGCCGCCACGGCGACAGCGCACCGGCCGTGCAGCAGGCAGTGGCGCTGGCCGTGCTCATCGAGTTGTCGACGGCGCTGGAGGAGCCGGAACGGGTACCGGAGTGGGGCGCCAGGCTCCGGCAACTCAGCCTGACCATGGAGGAGCGTCGTCAGGTCGAGTCCGCCGTTGCCGACCCCACACTGCTCGAGCCATGGATGCCCGCCACGGCCTGACGCACCGGCCACCGTGTGACGCCGAAACGATGGTGCCCGACGTCCCCCTGTTAGCCGCCACATCCGGCCAGGCCAGCCAGGATGACCGCGTCCTGGAACCCCGCACGCGGCTCTCAGCCGAGCAACAGCGGCAGGAGCTGGTTGCCTTGGCGCTCGATCTCGGACAGGTAGGGCGTGTCGGAAAGTACGAAGTGGGCGATGCCGAGCTCCGCGTACTTCCGTAGCGATCTCGCCACGTCCTCGGCCGAGCCGACCAGCCAGGTCGTGCCGGCGCCGCCGGCGCCGAACCTGCCGGGAGCGGTGTACAGGTTGTCGTCGAGCACCTCGCCCCGTGCGGCGAGGTCGAGCAGCCGCCGCTGACCGGCCGCGGCCTGCCAGTTCGGGTTGTGCCAGATGGTGCCCGTGCCGTTCGCCATCCGCGCGACCTTGGCTTCGGCGTCCGCCCAGGCCTGTTCGGTGGTGTCCCGTACCAGGGTGGTGACCCGCAGCCCGAATTCCAACGGGGCGTGTTCGCGTCCCAGTTCCGCGCTGAGTCGCCTGAGTCGCTCGATCCGCTCGGCGACACCATCGAGCGGCTCGCCCCAGAAGAGCTGGACGTCGGCCTCGGTGGCGGCCACCCGCGCGGCGGCCGGGGAGGCGCCGCCGAAGTAGAGCCGGGGGTGCCGGCGTCCGTCACGCACGACCGGTCGGGGAGCGACCGTGGAATTGTCGACGCTGAAGTGTTCGCCCCGGTAGGTGACGTCTTCCTCGGTCCACAGCTTCCGGACGAGCTGCATGAACTCCTTCGTGCGGGCGTACCGGTCGGCCTGGTTGCCATCGCTGTCGCCGTACGCCGCCAGGTGGTCCTTGCCCGAGACGATGTTGATCAGCACCCGTCCGCCGGTGAGGTGGTCCAGCGTGGCGGCAAGCTGTGCCCACGGGAGCGGGCTGCGCTCCGCCATGTCAGCCCGTCGAACCGCCGCATCGAAACATGGACGTTCAGCAAAATCCTCGGCACTGTTGTGCACATGGCGACAGAGGAGGACGTACGGCGGGTGTGCCTGTCCCTACCTGGTGTGATCGAGCGCCTGAGCTGGGGCCAGCCCGCGTGGTTCGCCCGCACGCTGATGGCGCGGATGTGGGAAGACGGGGTGGTCACGGTGAAGAGCGACGAACGGGACTCGCTCGCGGGATCGGATCCCGACACTTTCTTCTGGACACCGCATCACGACCGTTCGCCGAACCTGGTGCTGGTGCGCCTCGACAGGGTCGACGACGATGAGTTGGACGAACTCCTGCGGGAGTCGTACCGGCTTGCCTCCGGCCGTCGACACGCTAGCTAGCCGTCCCGTTGGCGGCAGTCGCCAACCTCCCTGTTGGCGGCTAGATCAGTGAAGCCCAAGCCGCGTCTCTACTTGTCGCGTTGACCGTCATGCGTCACGCCGATCAGGGACATCGGTACCGGGCGGCGCGATACCGCCTCGGGATCCTTCCCCTCCTTGGTCCACGGCGGGGCGAAGAAGTTGATGGCTTCGTCGAGTCGACACGCTCTAACCTCTTCGACCCATCCCTGCCAGCGCAGAGACCCGTAAAAGCCTGTCATCACACCACCGAATCATGGCGGGGTGCCAGTCGCCGTAACCCTGTTCGGATAGAAGATCGCATCGGCAACTCGACGCCGGCGTCAGCCTGCGCGACGTGCAGATCGTCGTCCGCTACGCCGACCCGCGAACCACCATGAGCTACGACCGAGCCCGCAAGAACCTCGACCGCCACCCCAGCTGCATCCTCGGCGCCTACAAGGCCTCCGGAACGTAGATCGCCGCTTCCCCCCTGCCGAGTCAAGGACGCGGCGTCGCTGACAACCGACGACACCCTGTCGGGGCCTGACCGGTATGTTGCGCGCATGTCTTCCCACCTGGGTCATGGTGCATCAGGAGCAATCCGGCGCTTCGCCGGATGCGTCGCGCGTGGCTCGGTCGGCTACCCCTTATTGAAGGGCATCAACTACTGGGACGAGTTGAAGGACTCGCCTTCCCAGATGGAGATCTGCTTCGCCATCTTCGCTAACGTCCTCGAGCTCGACGAGCACGGAGTCCCAACCAACGAAAAGCACGCCGAGCGTCGCGCCGCGACGTGGCTCTACCAGTACTGCACTGGCAAGCTTCCTCCTGGGGAAGCCGAGCTTGCCTCGTGGGAAGTGCAGCTCTACTGACTGTTGGGGTTTCTGGACCGGTTGCCCTGCTCCGCTCCTGGTTACCCGGGACCGTCTCTTCGTGTTTGACGTGGCGCGGGCCGCGCACACTCATTCCCTCTGGCGTGCTCACCACGGAGTACGCCAACCGGCCGCAGGGGGGCAGGACGGGTCAAGCCGCACCTGGTCAACGGGTACATCGTCAAGAACGCCACGCGTGGGTCGTCAAGACCGGCACCTACACGTACGACGAGGCCGGCAAGGTATCGGTGCTAGTGCACAACTGCGGCCTTCGGTAACCGCATTTCTGAAGATGCCCCCGAGGCGTCACTTGGCCTGGGTGTCATTGTGGCGGTTGAGTGGAGGAGTGCCGTGAAAGCTGATTGTCAATCCGCCGTTGACCGCGCGCGTCAGGTGTTTGCGCTGGTGGCCCGGCGTGACAGCCTTGATGTTCGCACCTCGGAGCCCCTGTTCCGGGAACTCGTAGAAATCGCGCAGCGGCACACTCACTGTGCCGATGCCCTGGAAGTTGAGTTTGTTCGGCAACTGGATAACCTTGTCGGGGACATGGTTTCTGCTTTTCAATACTGCATGCACGTGCTTCGGTGGCAAGGGGTTCGTGATGAGGTCGCTCTGAGGCTGGCGCGGGTGCGCGAATACGTGACTACCGATGATCCGGCGGAGAGGGCTCGACTGAAATTAGAGTACGGGGAGCATGCGGTTAATGCTCGGCTCCTTGGGCCACTTGGGTGGATACTCGAGTCGTTCGAGGTGGACTGGGCCGACCGTGACTTGTTCGAGTCCCTTGAGGACGTCACTTAGAAATTTATGGATGGTTGCAGTCGGTGACCGAACTGTGTCGTCGGTTTCCTCGGCGCGCACCGCCAGGCTGACGCGACGTAGTCCGGACCGCCGGCGCCGCAGACCTCACTTCACCGCGATGCCCGTGATTGAAAGAGGAAACCGCTGGCTACTGCTCGGAACCTGCCGGTAACCTGCCTCGGCCAGGGAAGGAGACAGCGGTGACCGACACGATGACCTTGTGGCGGCCAACCGGCCCCAAGGAACTCGACCTGGTGTGCGCCTCCGGTTGGAAGGCGTGGCCGCCGCGCCTGCCCGACCAGCCGATCTTCTACCCGGTCCTCAACGAGCAGTACGCGATCATGATCGCGCGGGACTGGAACGTGCCCGCCTCCGGGGTCGGCTACGTCACCCGGTTCGAGGTCGACCTTGAGTTCGCCTCCCGCTACCCGGTTCAGCAAGTAGGCGGGCGCGACATCCTCGAGCTGTGGGTGCCAGCCGAGGAACTTGACGAGTTCAACCAGCACATCGTCGGGCTGATCGAAGTTGTCCACGCGTTCCGGCCCGGCAGTTGAACAGGCTTACGAGACCGGCGTGGATCGTCTGAACGGCCGGCGAGGGTCCAGCATCCACTGGGCAGGGAAGCCGAGTGCCGGTGTCACGACGCCGTCATCGGTCTCCCAATGTGACGCGTCGAGCTGGACGTTCTGGTAGCCGTGACGGTCCAGGCAGCTGGTGGCCTGTTCCCGCAGGGATGGTGCTGGGGCGAGACCAGGTGCCTCAACGCGTGCCGGGCGCAGCGGGTGGAAGCAGCGAAGCCGTCTGCGGGGTCGACGACCGGCCCGAATCGAGTTCGGTCGGGTGTGTTGGCTCGGGCAGGATGGCGGGGTGATCCGGATGAGACGAGGCAGCAGGGTTCAGCCGTCGACGGTGGGGGAGGGCGGGCCTCTCGGGGCGGTGCGGGTCGCGGTTGACGGTGCCGCCGCGGGCCGGTGGGAGGCGTTGAACCATCTGGTCGAGGTGCTGCTGGAGGTCGATGATGCCGGCGACGAGGGGGTGGCGCGGTCGGCGTTGGCGCTAGTGGCCGGCGCTGCGGGGGTGGTCATCCGGCTGGACCGGCACGCGCGGCAGGCGCCCTGGTATGGCCCGTACCAGGAGTCCACATTGCGGCGGGTCGGGGCCCGTTTCTCGATCACGACGTCGGGGCCTGTCGCGATGGCGCTGGCGAGCATGCATGGCGACGGGCGAATCCGGGAACGCGCGGTCGCGGCGATGGTCGGCCGGCCGTGCCCGGAAATGATGCCGTTCCTCGTGCTGCGTACCGCTGATTGGGTCAAGCCGGTACGGGACCGGGCGCGGGCGGAGCTGGCGTTGTTGCTCGCCGACGATCCGGGTGGCTATCTGCCGGCGGTGCTGCCGATGGCGTTGCGCCTCGACGCGCGGCTGCGAGGTGGCTTCGCCGTCACCCAGATACGGGCGGCGTTGCTGTCGGCGCCAGCAGAGGTGTGGCGCGGGCTGCTCGGCTCGGGTGGCCGCCGGCAGCGGCGGTTCGTGTTCGACATCGTCCTGGCTCAGGGCTGGCTGCGTCTGCCCGACTACGTGACCTGCGCCGAGACTGACTCGGATGTGGGAATTCGGGTCCGGGCAGCCGAGGCGGCCTGCCGTGAGGCGGTCTGGTCCCGCCGGCACGACGTCCTGCGTCGTTTGGCCCGGTCGGTTCGTGCTGAGGTGCGGGTGGTGGCGTTGACCGGGCTGGTCCGGGCTGGTCAGGACAGCGACGTTGCCGCGTACCTGGAGGATGACGCGCCGCTGGTCCGGGCGGTGGCCCGGGACGCGGCCCGCCGGCTCGGCATCGACGCCCGGGAGCATTACCGGACTGCGGTCAGCGCCGGGGAGCCGGCGTTGGGTGCGATCGTTGGGCTTGCCGAGACCGGCTCGGCAGCGGACACCCCGCTGCTGCGGCCGCTGCTGAGCCACCCGCAAGCCAAGGTCCGTGCCCAGGCGGTACGGGGCCTGCGCCTGCTCGATGCGGTTGTCGCGCAGGAGGTGCTTCCGCTGCTGCGGGATCCGTCGCCGGCGGTGGTCCGGGAGGCGACCACCGCGCTGCGGCCCTTGACCGGTGCCCTGCCGCCGGACCTTCCGTGGGAGCTGCTCGGCGACGTCCGGGTGGAGTTGCGTCGTGCCGGCTACCGCCTCCTATGTGGCCACGGCGTCGACGTCGAGTTGCGCGCTGCCCTGATGCTCACCCTCGACCCGGACCCACGCCTGGCCGAACGTGGCAAGGCCGACGTGACCCGCCTGGCCCGGGACGGCGCACGAAACACCTGGCGCCGCACTCCACCACCCGAGCTGCCGGTCACTGTCGCGCAGCACGGCGAGCTCGTTGCGTTGGCGGCACGAGCGGCGGCGGCAGTCGGCGAGGACACCAGCCGGATGCTCACCACCTGGCTGGCGCGTACCCGCCCCGACGCATGAGTGCGCTCCCCGCCTCACAACCCTTTCTCGTCGCCCCGCAGGCTCACGTTGGCAAGGCCAATGCATGGATTCGGTCAGGTGAGGTTAACCAGCTTCTCCGGCAGATTCTGAGTAGTCGACCCGAATTGGGTGAGGGCCCGCATCTCCGGCAGCGCGCCGACGTTGACCCATTCTCCACGCCGGCGCGCACCTTTGCCGGATTAGCGGAAAGGGACCGACTTATGTACAGGTCGGAGCAGTAGCGGACCGTCACTCGGGTCGCGCTGGGCTACGTCAGCCGCTGCACCAGATGGCGGCATGACCCGGTGTCCACGTCTGGGGACGGCATCTGGTGTGTAACCAAGATGACTGATGCTTTCTTGACCATGTTTTCGTCGGTTAGCCTGCCACCCAAACGATACCCGCACATGCTTGATAAGCGCTGTCGCAATACGTGCCGGCCCCTGGCGGATGGTGCTAGCAGAGTGTCAGCTCATTTGGTGGGCATCTTCCGTGCACCGAACGTGGAAGGGCTTCCCATGGCTCTCGCCGACCCGGCTTCCCTGCGCCTACTGATCGTCGATGACGTCCGCCTCTACCGCGAGGGCCTGGCCGCGATCATGTCGCGGGAGTCCGGCGTCCGCGAGGTGGTGACGGCGCGCGACGCCGCGTCCGCCATCGCCCTCCTCGACCATCACGACCCTGATGTCGTTCTCGTCAACGTGGCCGGCGGCAACCACGCCCCGCTGCACCTGGTGCGCGCCCACCGGCCGGAGATAGCCATCGTCGCGCTAGGGGTTTCGGAGGCGGAGGAGGACGTCATAGCCTGCGCCGAGGCCGGCGTCGCCGGGTACCTGTTACGCACAGAACCGCTGGACCACCTGCTGCCGGTCGTGCGGTCAGTCGTCGCGGGCGAGAGCCTCTGCTCGCCGCGGACGTCGGCGATGTTGCTGCGCCGGGTGCAGTCCCTTGCCGCGCAGCGGGTTCGCGGTCCACGCGCACCCAGCCTCACGGCTCGTGAGGACGATGTCCTGCGCCTGCTGGATCTGGGCCTTTCGAACCAGGAGATCTCCGAGCGGCTCGGGATCACGGTGCGCACGGTGAAGAACCACGTGCACAACATTCTTGAGAAGGTCGGCGCCCGGCGGCGGGGCGAGGCGGTGGCCGCCTTCCGCCGGCAGGTCCCGGCCGAGTACCGGGTGAAGACCGGCTGACGCCGCCTCGAGGTACGGGTACGGGGTCCGGATCCTTGGTTCGTTACGCTCGACTCCGCGGCGGGTCACCCTCGTAGGCGTGCCGATCCGCCTCGCTGTCTCGCAGCTGCCGGAAATGCTCGTGGACGTCGTCCGCGAGGCGTTCCGGGCCGAGCCCGACGTGTCCGTCGAGGTGCTGCGCTCCGTCGATGGCGACGTCTCCGCCGCGATCCGCCGAACCGGCCCCGACATCGTCATCGTCGGCACCGAAGGCGGGGATGGCCGTCCCAACTGCGATCTGCTGCTCGCGCACCCCGACGTGGTGGTGCTGAACCTCTCGCCGGATGCGCGTTCGGGTTGGATCTGCGAGCTCCGCCCGTGCGCGCGCAGCCTCGGCGAGCTCTCCCTCAGCAGCCTGCGCGCCACCGTGCATGAGGCGATCCTCCGCAAGCAGGCGGGCGGCCATGGGGTCGGGTGACGTGATGGCGAGCCTCCTCTGGCGCGCCCGGGCCGGCATCCGCACCGAGCGGATGCCCTGCTTCGCGGGGCACGGCATGGCGGACCCGGCGTACCGGCCACCGCGGTTGCCGTATGTCTCCGTGGTCGGCCCGCTCAACGTCGAGCTTGAGCCCGAGCGCGACCCGCCGCGCGCGGCGCACCTGTGGGTGCAGACTCCCGGACACGTCGCGGGCGCGCCGCGCACGGCCGCGGAGACCGTACCCGCGCCCGGCCCGCTCACACTCGTGCTCGACGGCGAGGTGCAGGTCACGGCCACAGTGGATGCCGGTGCCTTGGCCGGACAGCCGCTGACCTCGGACGGCGTCGCCGTCGCTGTCGCTGCCGCCGCGGAGGACGCACTGCGGGATGCCATCCACGCCGGCGCCGCCCGGAGCGGCGGCGTGCCCGTCACGGACCCGGAACGCGTCGCGGAGCTGGCAGCGCTCACCGTGCGCTGGGACGCCACCGGACGCCGCTTCGTGATCTCGTCGGGACGGCGCGGCACCCGTCCGGTGGCCGACCCCGACGGTCGGCCGAGCGGGGTTGCCGTCCCCGCGCCGGCGGGTACGGTGGCGACTGCGCTGGGGCTCGCCGGGGTTACCGGCACCCCCGGCCGCCTCGTGCGGCACCGGCGGCCGTTGCCGACCGCGGTCGCGGTCGACGTGCGCGTGGACCTGTGGGCCGGCTCGCAGCTTGAGCTCGCGGACGCGCTGGACACGTGGATCCGGGTCACTCCCACGCGCGGCCAGCTCCTGGAGCGGCCCGCGCTGCTGGCCGCGGACGTCGCCCAGGGTGCGACGGCGCTCCGGCTCCAGTTGCAGGGAGATCCCGGCACCCGGTGGACCCTGCTGCAGCTCGAACCGACGGGCGGCGGGGCGACCGGCCTCACCGACCGCCGCACCGGCCGCGCACCCGTGCTGGACGGAGCGACCGCCACCGAGGACGGCATCCGGCTGGACGGCGCGGCATCGGCGCAGTGCACGTTCTTCGACCCCCCGCCGGTGCCGCTGCCGTGGCTGCCCGAGCACCCGGCGATCGACGGGTACGCGGTGACCGCCGGACTGCGGTTCGACGCCGGTGCGGCGGTCGGCGACACCGCGCCCGTACTGACGCTGGAGCACGCGGCCGTGCCCGTGCTGTCGGTCCAGGTCGAACACGTGGCGGGTACCAACGGCGGTGAGCCGCAGGCTCGCATCCGCGCCGAGGCACGCCGCGACGACGGCACCCACCTCGCGGCCGCCGTCGCCACCGTCGCGGCCACACGGCTGGTCGCGGGGGTGGAACTGCACGTCGTCGCCGACGCCGCGACCGGCGTCGTCACCATGTTCCTCGACGGCGCGCCCGTCGGAGCGCCGAACGGTGACCCGGCCCCCGGAACGCCCGCGGCCGGCCCGGGGCTGGCCCTGCGCCTGGGCGCCGCCGCCGGTGTGACCCCGGCCGTGACCGTGGGCCACGTGCACGTGCAAGGCCGCCCCCTCGGCCCGCCCGACCCGCGCTCGCGGGCCGGTGTCGCGCCCGCGGCGGCGTGGGCCCCGGGCGACCCCGTCTCGCTCGGGCGCACGGAGGACGGAGTCACGGCGTCCGGCGAGGTGTTCGCGGCCACGGTCGTGGCGGTCGACGGCGACGAGCTGATCCTCGACCGGCCGGTCGTCGGCTCGTTTCCACGGGCGGCGTCGCTGGTGTTCGCGCGGCCGCTGTTCTTCTCCCAGCGGCAGCTGCGGCGGCAGGACGACCTCATGAACCGGCTCTACCGGATCTGCGCCGAGTACCGCGTGTCCACCTTCCTGGACGAGCGCTTCCCATCGGTCAGCGCGCCACTGGTGGAGACGCCGCGGATCGACATCACCGACTTCTCGCGGGCCGTACGGCCCGCCCCCGGCCATCCCGGCACGCGCGCCGTGCTCGTGACCGGTTCGGCGGCACCGCTCCCCACAACAGCGACCACAACAGCGGACATCGCACTGTCGGAGGCACCTCATGGCTGAACGGCTCACGCCCGGCGTGTACGTCGAGGAGGTCGGCGGTGGCGTCCGACCGATCCAGGGCGTCGGCACGTCGACCGCCGGTTTCATCGGCGAGGCCGCGCGCGGCATCCCCGACCGCGCCGAGTTCGTCTCGGGATTCCGGGACTTCGAGCGCCGCTTCGGCGGCCACCGGCGGGGCGAGGCGGGGTTCCTCGCAGCCGGCGTCGAGGCGTTCTTCGCGGCCGGTGGCCGGCGGGCGTACGTCGTGCGCGTACTTCCCGCCGACGCGGCGGCGGGTTTCGTCGGCCCGGTCGCCGCGCGCGCCGCCGACGTGTGGGGCGTCACGCGCGACGCCCTGCGGTTCGACGCCCGTGGCAACGGCGCCTGGTCCGACCAGCTGCGCCTGCACGTGGAGCCCTCGACGTCGTTCACCGACCGCGCGTACCGGCTGCGGGTGGAGTGGGTCGAGGGCGGCCGGTCCCGCACCGTCGAGCTGTTCGACAACCTGAGCACCGACCCGGCGTCCGAGGACTACGGCCCGCGCCTGGTCAACGAGACCTCGCAGTACCTACGCGTCACCGACCTCTACCAGCAATCCCTCGATCAGCCCGAGCGCACGGTCCCGCCGCTGCCCGAGGAGGTGCCGGCGGTCGTCAGCCGGGCTCCCGCCGGCGACGGGCACCGGATTCCCGTCGGTGCGCGGCTCACCTTCGCCTGGCGCGACGCCATCTCGGGCCTCGGCACCGACGCAGCGGCCCCGCCGTCGGTCACGTTCACCGAGGCGACCGTCGAGGGCGCCGGCGGCAGCGTCGAGAACGGCCTAGGACTCCTCACGCCCGAGCGACTGCGCGGCGTCCTCGCGGCGGCGCTGGGCGACGACTTCCGCGTCTCGCGGCCGGGCGACGGCGAGGTTGTGCGGGTCGAGCCGGCCATCGCATCGCGCGCCTACGTCGCGATCACCCCACCGCCGGACGAGGACAGCTTCGACCTCACGCCGGTGGACGCCGTACGGGTCCGGGTGGCCCAGGCCGACGGCGACGCCGAGCAGCTCTACGAGGTCGACACCACCGATCCGGCGACCGACGAGCTGTCGCCCGCCCAACTCGCCGCCCGCATGGCTGAGGCGATCGAGGGCGCGGCCGCGGGCAACCCGTACGGGCTGAAGGTTGACAGCGCCGGCCGCTTCGTCGTGCTCACCGCGCCCGCCGCCAGCGACGGCGTGACCATCGCCGTCGAGGCGGTGGGTGCGGCCGCGCCGTGGCCGGAACCCCGCCGCGCGGGCGGCACCGCCGGCATGGTGGTCGACGATCTGAGCGCGGTGGAGGTCACCGTGGGGGAGACGATCCAGCTCGGCGTCGGGCGCGCGCTTTCCGCGCTCTTCCCGTCCGTACGCGCCAACGGCCTGGTGGAGAACGACGCGGGCAACCCGCTCCTGCGACCCGCGGAGACCGAGGACACGCCGCTGCGGCTCCTCGGCGGCAGCGACGGCACCGGCGAGGTGGGCGTCACCCAGTACACCGGCGCTGTCACCGAGGCCGGCCGTACCGGGCTGCACGCCTTCGACACCGTCGACGTGAACCTGCTGGTCATGCCCGGCCGCAACTCGCCGGACCTGCTGTCGGCGGCGATGGCGTACTGCGACAACGAGGACGTCTTCCTCGTCGCCGACGGCGTGGGCAGCATCGACAGGGAGTTCGAGATCTCCGCTGACGAGGTGCGCCGGCTCGGCGAGGGCCTGCCGGCCCGCTCCAACAACGCCGCGCTGTTCTACCCCTGGATCGAAGTGCCGGACCCCGTCGGCGTCGGCCGCGCCCCGCGGCGCACGATCCCGCCGTCCGGCCACGTCGCGGGCATCTTCGCCAGGACCGACGCCACGCGTGGGGTGTGGAAGGCCCCGGCGGGCATCGAGGCCGTCGTCAGCGGCGCCGTCGACGTGCAGCACCGGCTCGTGAACGCCGACCAGGACCTGCTCAACGTCATCGGGGTCAACTGCATCCGGCAGTTCCCCGGCGTCGGGATCGTCTCGTGGGGCTCGCGCACGCTGTCGGCCGACCCGCAGTGGCGGTACGTTCCCGTGCGGCGGACCGCGCTTTTCCTCAAGGAGTCGCTGCGCCGCGGCCTGCAGTGGGCGGTGTTCGAGCCGAACGACGACGAGCTGTGGGACCGGATCAGTATCAACATCTCCGCCTTCATGCTCGGCCTGTTCCGCCAGGGCGCGTTCCAGGGCGCGACGCCGGACGAGGCGTTCGCGGTCAAGTGCGACCGAGAGACGAACCCACAGGAGCTCGTGGACGCCGGGATCGTCACCGCCCAGGTGGCGTTCGCACCGCTCAAGCCTGCGGAGTTCGTCGTCATCCAGATCAGCCAGAAGAGCCTCCTGGCGGTGTGACGCATGCCGAACCAGCCCCCGCTGACGCCGTGGTACCCGTTGCGGACCTACCAGTTCCGCGTCGGAATCCTGCCGCCGCCGGCGGACCCCTCCGGCGGACGGACCTTCCTCGGTCCGCCCGTCGGACCCTCGCGGGAGACGCCGCCGCAGCCCGCCCCGGACATGCGGGGGTACATCGCGGGCGTGCAGCGAGTGTCGGGGCTGAACCTCACGGTCTCGGCGCACGAGACATGGGAGGGCGGCAACGCGCTGCACCGCTACGCCAACCCCGACAAGGCCACCTGGGACCCCATCACCCTGGAACAGGGGCTGGCGATCGACGACACGCTGGAGCGCTGGGCGGCCGCCGTCCTGAGGTTCCTGCGAACCGGCCTGGTCGAGCCCGGCGAGCCGGTGAAGCGCAACGTCGTCATCGACGTCTGGGACACCCGGCTGCACGGCTTCGAGCTCTCGCGCGGGCTGGCGCCCGCGGATGCCACCGGTGCCGGGCCGGCCGACCAGCGCCTGCGCCGCTACGTCGTCCTCAACGCGTGGGTGAGCAAGTTTCGCGCCATTCCACAGCTCGACGCGCTGGCCGACGAGGTGGCGCTCCTGTCGGTCGAGCTGACGCACGAGGGCTGGCGCGCCGGCCAGCCGTCCGCCATCACACCCGCCGTCATGACGACCTGACCTGACCCACCGAGAACGAAACGGCCCGAACGAACGGCCTGAACCGAACGGAGCGAACCGTATGCCCAGGTTCGAGGAGTCCGACCGCCGCGATCCCTTCCGCAACTTCAACTTCCGCATCGTCATGGGCGGCGTCGTAGTCGCGGCGTGCCGCAAGATGTCTGCGCTCGAGGTCACGGTCAACAGCACCAAGTTCCGCGCCGGCAACAGCCCGTCCACCGTGGACGAGATGCTGCCCGGCCGCACGGAGTACCAGCCGGTCACGTTCGAGGGCGGGGTCACGAACGACCGCACCTTCGAGGCCTGGGCCAACCAGCTCGTGCAGTTGACCGAGCGTCCGACGGCCGCCCTGGAGCCGAACTTCCGGCGCGAGGTCGAGATCCACGTCTACGACATCGACAACACGACGCTGGTGCGCAAGTACGTGCTGCACCGCGCGTGGGTTTCCAAGTACACGGCCATGTCCGAGCTGGCTGGCGACGGCCAGGACACGATCATGGAGACGCTGGAGCTGACGCACGAGGGATTCGAGCGGCGGGACATCGACTGATGCCCAGCGAGCTGCTCCTGCACCGCGGTCTCGTCGACGCCACGGGCGCCCGTCACCGCCGCGTCTCGCTGCGCCCGCTCGGCGGCCACGAGGAGGCGGCGCTCGCCGAGGCGGTGTCCCTCGACGGCGGCGCCCCCGACGAACGCACGGTGCACGAGGTGCTCGCCGCCTGCATCGAGCGCCTCGGCGGCTACCGGCACGTCACTGCCGAACACGCGGCGGCCCTCACCCGGGGCGACCGGCAGCGACTGGCCCTCGCGCTGCGCGGGATCATGCTGGGCGACCCCCTCGTGCTCACGCTGCGCTGCTCGAGCGCCGCCTGCGGCGAGCTGGCTGACCTGGAGCTGCACGTCAGCTCACTTCTCGGCGGTGGCGCCACCGAGCCCGACCCTGAGCCGCAGTGGTGGGCGGTGGAGACACCCGACGGCGTGCTGCACGTGCGCGCGCCCACCGGCGCCGACGACGAGGCGTGCGCGGGGCTGCCCGGTGGGACCGCACAGCGCGCCGGCGTGCTGTGGGACCGCCTGCTCGACGTCGGCGACCCGCCCGCGGCGTGGGCGGACCTGGCCCCCGTGACCCAGCAGTTGCTCGCCCGCACCCTGGCCGACAGCGGCACCCTGCCGGACCTGCTGTTCGTATCCGCCTGCCCCGCGTGCGGCGCGTTGCTGGAGCTGGAGCTCGACCCGTTCCAGCTGCTGGCCCGGGAGCTGGCGCTCGGCGCCGACCGCCTGCTCGCCGAGGTGCACTGTCTGGCCTTCCACTACGGCTGGGGCGAGGAGGCGATCCTCGCGCTGCCCCGGCCCCGCCGCTGGCGGTACCTGGAGCTGCTCCGCCGGCAGCTCGAAAGCCGACCACTGACCTGAAGGGAATCGCGCGATGCATGAGGTGCCGCACCACGGGCTGACCCGACGCCAGCTGGAGTACCAACTGTCCTGGCTCATGCGACGCCGCCCGCAGGACCCGACGAAGCTGCCGGAGTTCATCGGCGACCTCGTCGTCACGCTCATCGACCGCAACAACGTCGCGCTGGCCGCGCACGCGGCCGAGGCCGCGCGCACCGACCTGCCCGACGGCTCCTGACAGCGGGACACGGCGATGGCACTCAACCTCGACCCCCGGCTCGTGGCGTTCGACGCCCAGCTCGAGCGCGGCGCCATCATGCGCCTGGACCCGGCCGGCACCGGGTCGTCGACGAGCGGCGGCCCGACCGGCCGCTCGTCGCCGGCCGGAACGGCGGCGTCCCAGGCCTCGCCCGCACTCAGCGGAAAGGTCCTCTACTTCCAGTACAACCCGGAGACCATCAGCCGGACCCGCACGGGCAAGTGGGAGCCCCGCAAGAAGCGCCGCGGCCTGACCATCGAGACCCCGCAGGCCGTGCGTCAGCGCTCGGGGCAGGGATCGTCCGCGCTGCTCGCCGAGTCCGAGACGATCTCGCTCAAGGTCATCTTCGACGCCACCGAGGCCCTGCTGGCCGGCCGCGTCGACGCCGAGCGCACCGACGGCGTCCTCCCGCAGCTGGCGTTCCTGGAGCTGCTCTCCACGGGCAAGGAGGGCAACACCGCCGACCGCAACCGCGAGAGCGTGCAGCCCGTACGCCCCGACGAGCTGCTGCTCATCCTCGGCCGGCGACGCCTGTTCCCCGTCGTGCTCACCAGCATGACGATCACCGAGAGCAAGTTCCTGCCGACGCTCGTCCCGCTGCGCGCCGACGCCGACCTGAAGTTCACCGTGCTGGAGCCGGACGAGTCCGCGTACAGCGGCACCATCTCGACCGCGTACGCGCGGCTGCTCTCCGGCCGCACGACGCTGTCCAGCGCCGCCGCCGCCGAGGACGCCGTCGTCTCCGCGATCGACCGCGAACTCACCCGCGATCCGTTCCAGGCGCCGGGCCCCACCGAGCAGGTGACGGCATGACAGACCGTTCCTCGCGCCACGCCGACCTGCCGACGTACCGCCGACCGGTCCCCGGCGGCCCGGACGACGCCGAGCTGTTCACGCCGCGCCTGCGCACCCGTCCCGCCCCGACCCGGCAGCACCTGGTCACCGGCGCCGACCGGCTCGACCTGCTGGCGTACCGCTACCTCGACGACCCGCACGCCTTCTGGCGCATCGCCGACGCCAACCCGGACGCCGACCTCGACGCCCTCACCGAACCGGGCCGCACGCTCGGCATCCCCGGGCGGTCGCGGTGACACCCCAGCGGCGCCAGCGCCGACCCGAGCTGCGCCTGTGGCTCGACGGCCGCCCGGTTCAGCGGCCGGGGGACTGGGTGCTGCAGCTGGAGGTCGAGGAGCGCAGTGACGAGGCGTCGTCGCTGCGGCTCGTCGTGGACATGAGCCCGATCGCGGGCGACCGCGGCGCCGGCGACTGGGACGTGCTGGAGCACGCCAGCTTCGCGGAGGACCTGTTGATCCCCGACTTCCGCCTGCTCCGGCGGGTTACCGTCGAGTTCTCGCTGGTGAGCGACGTCCCGGACGACGAGCCGATCGCGGGCGTCGTGTTCGACGGCTATCTCACGGCGGTGGAGCCGGTCTTCGGCGAGTCCCGCGTGCCGGACTCGCGGCTGGAGCTCACCGGCCTCGACGCGTCGTGCCTCATGCACTTCGAAACGGTCACCCGTACCTGGGCCGACATCACCGACGCGCAGATCGCCACCGAGATCTACCGGAAGTACGGCTTCGCGGTGACCGGGCCGGGTGCGGCCGGCAGGGGCACGTCGGTGGAGGACGGCGGCCTGGACCGCCCGCTCCGACGCGCCGTCCTCGTGCAGCGCGCCACCGACGCCGAGTTCCTGCGCCTGCTGGCGCGCCGCAACGGTTTCGAGACGTACGTCGAGCCCGGCCAGGGACCGGTCAGGGAGGGGCCACACCCGGGCGACACCCTCACCGGGCACTTCCGCTCGCCCAGCGTCGAGCCCCCCGAGCAGCCGCCGCTGGAGCTGTTCCCGCGCGACGCGCCGTCGCTGATCGCGTTCCGCGCCCGCTACGACAGCCACCAGCCGACGCGCGTCCTCGGATGGCACATCGACGAGCAGAGCCGCCGGCTGCGCCGCACCGACGTCGGCGATCCCGGCTACCGACGGATGGGCACGCACAGCCGCGCCGACGTGCTGGCCGAGCGCCTCGGGGCGATCCGACCGGTGCGCGTGGCGACCTCCCAGCACCCGACCCAGTCGGCCGACCTGCAGACCACGGACGTCCCGCACTCCGACGCGGAACTCGACGCACTCGCCCGCGCGCAGCTGCGGCTCGTGGACTGGTTCGCCGTCGGCAGCGGCACCGTCATGTGCGAGCGTTACCCGTCGATCGTGCGCTCCCGCCGGCCGATCACCGTGTCGGGCGCCGGCCACCTGCTCGACGGGCCCTGGTACGTCCAGGCGGTCCGGCACCGCTGGGGCGTCGACCCGACCGACCCGGAGACCGAGCCGTCCATGCGCCGCTACGAGGCCGACGTGACCCTCGTACGCAACGCGCTGGGCGGCATGGGCTGAGGCAGGGGCGCATGGGCGACGGCATCCGATCCCCGCTGACGACCTCGATGGCCAGGTCGATGGCGTTCCCCTTCCGCGCCGGCGACCGGGGCGCGGTCGAACTCTCCCCGCGGGCGCGCGCGATCCACGAGTCGATCGAGCAGTTGCTGCTGACCGTTCCCGGCGAGCGGGTCAACCGGCCCGACTTCGGCTGCGGCGTGCAGCGCCTGGTGTTCGGCGGCGCCAGCCCGGAGGTCGCCGCGGCCGCGGAGTACGTCGTGTCCGCCGCGGTGCAGCGCTACCTGGGCGCGCTGCTCACCGTCGACGCGGTACGCGTGAGCGTCGAGGAGACGCTGCTGCTCGTCGACGTCCTCTACACGCTGCGGGACACGGGCGAGGAGTTCGTCGCGACGGTCGCGCAACCGCTGGAGGTGGCGCCGTGACCGCCACGATCCCGCCCATGCCGCGGGCCGGTGAGCCGCCCGCCGTGGTGAACCGCACGTTCGGTGCGGTGGGCCTGGGCGCCGCGCTGGCGGCCGCCCAGGAGGAGCTCGCGGTCGCCGCCGCGGACGGCCGGACGGGCGATCAGGTCTGGCAGCTGCCGCCCGGCGCGCACACCCTCGAGGGCGCCCTTGAGCTGGGCGCGGACGGCGTCGCGCTCACGGTACGCGGCGACCGCACCGTGCTCGCCGTCGTGCCCGCTGCCGCGGCGAGCGCGGTCGAGGTCGCGGCGCTGCTCGTGCGGGGCCGGGCCGTGGTGCTCGAGGGCGTCACCGTGGAGTGCCCGCCCGTCGCCGCCGACCTCGTCGGCGTCCGGCTCGAAGGCACCGACCGCGCCGCTGCGCGCAACGTCGCGGTACGCGGAATCCACGCCCGAACGGCGACCGGCCTGCGCGTGACCGCGCCGCGGGTCGAGGTGTCCGGCTGCGCGGCGGTCGAGGTGGTGGCGTCCGAGGGTCTGGCGACCGGCGTTCAGGTCAGCGCGGACGACGTCGCCGCCAGCGGGGTGCGGGTCGAGGGTGCGCGCGGCCCGCAGGCGCGGGGGGTGGCCGCCGACGCCGACCGGGGCCTGCTCGCGGACGTCACGGTCACCGGGCTCACCGCCACCGCACCCGGCGGGGTCGACGACGCCGTCCAGGTCGCCGCTGGGGTGCGCGTCGAACGCGTCGTCGCCCACCGCGACGCGCCCGTCGCCGACGGCGTCGACCTCGTGGCCTGGTTGCAGGCCGCGCAGGCCCGGCTCGCCGCCGCGCCCGCCGGCACGTCCGAGACCTGGAACCTGCCGCCGGGTGCGTTCGCGCTCGACGCCGGCCTGCACCTCGGCGCCGCCGGGCGTCACCTGGTGGTGGCGGGAACGACGGCGCCCGGCGCCCAGACACACCTCGTCGTCGGCGACGCCACCGCGGTGGCCGGCGATCTCGTCGCCCTCGCGGTCACCGGCGACCGCGTCGAGGTGCGCGACCTGCTGCTGCGCGCCCGCGCCACCGGCGCGCTCGTCGGCGTCCGCGCGACCGGAACGTCGTCGGCAACCCTGCGGGGCGTCGAGGTGGCCGAGGCGCGCGGCGACAGCGCCGCCGCGGTGGAGGTCGCTGCGCCCTGGGTGTCCCTCACGAGCGTGCGGGTGCGGGCGGTCCGCGCGGACGCAGCGGCAGCCACGACCCTCGCGGTGGGCGTCGCCGCGACGGCAAAGCAGGTGCGCCTCTCCCGCGTCGCGGTTACCCAGGTGAACGGTCCGACCGCGACCGGCATCGACCTCACCGCCTCGGTGCGCGCCGACGTCGCGTCGCTGCACGTCGAGGGCGTCACCGGAGCTACCGCCGAGGCCGCGCGGATGCGTGTCGTCGGCCCGTCCGGGACGCACCGCGAGCTGTCGCTGCTGGACGTCGCCCTGCGTACCATCCGTGGCACGGACGCCGCCCACGCCCTCGTGGCCTTCTGCAGCGGCGACGTGGCGGTGCGCGGCCTCACCGTGGCGGCGCTGGAGGCCGCGGACGCGATCGGCGTCCTGGCCGTCGCCGGCGGCGAGCTCGACTGGCTCGGCGGCACCGTCGAGGACGTGCGCGGCACGGCCCGTGGCGCGACGGGCGCCCGTCTGCTCTGCCTGCCCTCGCGCGCGGCCATCACGGTCCGCGACGTCCACGTCGAGGCAGTCCGCGCGCCCGGCGTCGGGCCGTCGGCCGACCCGTCACCCACCTGGCGCGCCTGGCTGGAGCAGCTGCGGCCGTGGATCGCGGACGGCGCCGGCACCGGGCCGCCGGCACCGATCCCGACCGCCGACCCCGCGCACGTCGACGAGGTCACCGGCCTGCACGTCTGCGCGCCGGTCGAGGACTTCGAGCCGTTCCTGACCGACGTGACCGCCAGCGCGGACGGCGGGGACGCCGGCGCGGTCACCGTCGCGGCGTCCGCGCTGCGGCGGGTGAGCGGCACGGCGCTGCAGATCGAGGCCGAGCTGCGAGACGTCGAGATCCGGGGCGTCGAGGCGTGGACGGCGGTGCGCGGCGGGTCCGTGCGGGGCGAGCGGGTGCTGCTGGCCCAGGCGACATGGCACCGCATGCACACCGGGCTGGAGTTCGGGCCGTGCCTGTTGTCCACCGTGGACGCCCTGCTCACCGGTGTCGTCGGCGGACCCGCGGTGGTGACGGGCCCGGAGACCGACCTCGCCGACGTCCTCGTGACCTTCGCGGCCGCGGCACCGCCGCCGTTCCGCCCGGCCCCCGATCCCCTGCCGTACACGGTGCCCGGGCCCGCGGGCATCCCGCCCTCGGTGCTCGCCGGTAGCCTCGCGCCCGCCGCCGTCGTGGACCTGCGACTGGCCGACCCGCGGGCGCACGACGTGGCCGTCCGCGTCCCGGGCGACGCCGAGCGCACGCCCACCGTCCTCGGTGCTCACCCGCCGGGGCAGCCCGGGCGGTGCGCGCTGCGCGACCCCGAACCGCCGCCGCCTCCGTCGGTCGATCCGCCGCCGGTGCCCGGCCCGCCTGTCGACTACCGCGCCCGCGACGCGCGGAGCCTGCTCGCGCTCATGACCGACCGCGCCCGCCGCACCATGCCGGGCTGGGCGCCGACCGGCCCCGCCGACCACACGACGATGTGGCTGGAGCTGCTCGCCGCACGCCTGGACGCGCTGGCGTACCGGCAGGAGGTCGCCGTCGCCGAGGGCTACCTGGGCACCGCGCAGGCGCGCCGTTCGGTGGAGGACCACGCCCGGCTCGTCGACCACCACGCCGATCCCGGCCTGTCCGCGACCGCCATGATCCGGGTCGAGCTCGACGACGACGGTGCCGGTGCGCTCGGCCTGACCGGGCACATCGCCGCCACCGGCGGCGTGGTGATCCCCGCCGGGACGCTCGTGGTCAATCCCGACGCCAACGACCGCTTCGTCGTCTTCGCCACGGAGTCCGATCTCGCCGTCGAGCGGGCGCTCGACACGTTCCGGCTCGCCGAGCCGGTCGAGCCGGGAGCGACCTCGGCGGTGCTCGCCGGGGACCACACGACGCTCGCACGCGACCGCTGGCTGGTGATCCTGGCGACCGACCCGGAGAACCCCGCGCTGACCGACCCGGACATGCCGCCGCACGTCGTGCGGGTCACCCGGACCGAGGTGGGCACCGACACCACGCGGGTGTCCTGGGACCCGCGCCGGCCCTCGCCCGCGCGCTACCGGCCGGACACGGCCACCGTCCTCGGCAACGTCGTCCCCGCGCACCACGGACTGCCGCTGACGCCGCTGTCGGCGCAGGGAGCGGCCGCCGTCCTCGAGGGCACCGAGGGCGACGACCTGCTGCGCCCGTGGCGCGAGCGCCTGACCGTCCGCGATCCGGGCGGCCCGTCGCGGGAGGTCGAGCTGCCCTGGGCACCGGTCAGCGTGCACGCGCCCGGCTGGCCGTGGCCGGGACACCCGGCGCGCTGCGGCGTACCGCAGATCGCCGTGAGCGTCGACGGCGAGCCCTGGAACCTGGCCGACGACCTCGCCACGCTGGGCCCCGCCGACGAGAGCTACGTGCTGCGCCCCGGCCGGGCGGGCGGCGTTGCGGCGGTGTTCGGCGACGGCGTGAACGGCGCGGCCCTGCCGGCGCGCGAGGTCTCCGTCGAGTTCGCGGTGCGCATCGGGCTCGGCACCGTGGCAAACGTCGCGGCCGGCACGCTCACCCGCCTGCTCGCGCTCGGCGAGGGCGGCGACGCCGACCTCCTGCGCGGGGAGGGCGACGCCCAGCGCGTGGACCTGCTGCACAAACACCTGCGCGTGTCCAACCCCGTCGCCGCGACCGGCGGCCGCGACCCGGAGCCGCTGGAGCACGTCCGGTACGCGGCGCCCCTCGGCGTGCGTGATCTGCGGTCGGCCGTCGTCCCCGAGGACTACGAGCGGCTGCTGGAGGAGCTACCCGATGTCGCCGCCGCGCGGGCCCGGGTGCGGACCACCGGGCAGCGGCCCGCGGTCTCGGTCACGCTGCTGCTGCGCGACGAGGACGCGCTGGCCGCCGGCGGCGATGCGGGGGAGGCCGAGCGGCTGCGCCGGTGGGCGCTGGCCCGCGAGCGGCTGGAGTCCGTGCGCCTGCTGGGATTCGACGTCGAGCTCGTGCCGCCGCGCTTCGTGCCGCTCGACCTGGACCTCGTCGTCGACATCGCGCCCTGGGCCACGGGGGAGACGGTGCGCAATGCCGTCACTGCGGCGCTCGGCGGGCCCGGCGGCGCGCTGGACCCCGACACCTCCGGGCTCGGCGGCGACGTGCACGTCGACGCGCTGCACCGGCGCGTGCTCGGCGTCCCGGGCGTCGTCGCGGTTCGGGTTCGGCGCCTGCGCCGCCTCGAGCCGGGGGCGCCGGAGCGGGTGGGGGCGGGTGTGCTGCCCGTCGCCGGCGACGAGGTCGCGATCCTGCGTCACCCGTACGGCCCCGCGTACCCGCACGGGGTGCTCACCGTCGAGATCTGCGGGGGGACGTCGTGAGGCCCGCCCAGCCCGCCCATCGGGCCCGCGACCACCGCGCGCTGCTGGACGCCATGGCGCGGGACGGCCGCCGTCGCGGCCGGATCCTGCCCCGGCCGTGGGATCCGGTGCGCTCGGCGACGCTGCCGGACTCGCCCGACCTGGCCGACCACGGTCGCGGCCTGCTCGACGCCCTCGCCCTCGGTCTGCACGTCCTGTGGGTGTACCAGGAGGCCTGGGCGGACGAGGGCTTCCTCGCCACGGCCCGGATCCCCGCGTCCGTGCGCCGGCTGCTCGAACTCGTCGGGTACGCCGGCGATCCCGGCTTCGCCGCCGGGGGCCTGCAGCATTTCCGCTGCCGGGAGGGTGCGACCACGACGCTTCCGCCGGGCTTCCGGGTGCGCGCGGACGCCGGCGGCGGGCACCCCGCCGCGGTGTTCGAGACCATCCGCGCGATCCGGCTCTGGCCGCAGCTCAACGAGCTGCGGCCGTTCCTGCCGCTCGGGCCACCGTCGCCGGCCACGACGGGCGCCGTCGCGTACGCCGTCGAGCTGCTCCAGCCCGAGGTGTCCGTCCCACCGCCCGAGGTGGCGGGCGCGGTCGCGCTGACCGACGAGCTCGGCGACCGGTTCGCCGCGGCCCGCGCGGGCAACCTCGCGCAGCGCAACGCCGTCCGCGCCCGGCAGAAGGCGCTGGCCCTCGCCGACGTCGTCTCGCAGCTGAAGGCGGCGGGCGGCCCGGAGGCGTGCCCGGACCTCTTCGAGCAACTCTGCGAGGACCTCTGCCACGCGCAGAGCCTGGCCAACCAGGCCGGCTACGACCCGCTGCCCGGCCCGCTGTCGGAGTCGCAGGAGCTGCTGCTGTCCCTCATGCGCGGCATGAGCATGCGGCAGCCGGCGGCGGTGCAGGCGCTGCAGGACGCGCTCGCCCGGGCGCCGGGTGAAGCGGACGTCGCGTGGTCGCGCCGCCTGGACCGCATCGCCGCGTTCCTCGACGCGCTGGTCACCGCGCTGTTGCAGGAGGCCCGCGACCAGGTGGTGCGGCTGCATGGGCCGCGTGCGCTGGAGGCCGCCGACCGAGCGGCGAGCGTGGCGTCGCCGGTCGCATCGTTCACGCTGCCGGGCCGCCGCGGCGGGCGCGGCGTCGCGGCGCCCGGCACGGACGCGCTCTACTTCGACGCCGCCGCCGAGCTGCTGCGCCCGGGTGACTGGCTCGTGGTCGCCGAGGACGTGCCGGTGCCCGACGGCACCGACGCGACGGCGCGGGAGTACCGGGAGGCGGTCCAGGTCGTGCGCCTGCGCCGCGAGGTGCCGGCGGGCGACACCGAGACGGCCGTCCGCGTCACTTTCACGCCGCCGCTCGTGCGCCGGTACCGGCTGGACCGGACCGTGCTCCTCGGCAACGTCGCGGAGATCACCCACGGCACGACCACGAGCGACCATCCGGTCTGGGCGGGCGACGAGGTGCACCTCGACCTGGCCGCCGGGCCCCTCACCTGGTTGCGCTCGTCGAGCCCGGATGCGACCGACGGCCGCCTGCCGCAGGTGTCGCTGGAGGTCGCCGGGCGCGCGTGGGAGCGGGCCGGGGATCTGCGCGGCCGGGCAGGGACCGCCACGTTCGCCGTCGAGGTCGCGCCCGACGCGACCAGCCGGCTGCGGCTGGCCGAGGGCGGCGCCGCGCCCGCGCTCGCCGACGGCACCCCGGTCACCGTCACGTACCGAACCGGCACGGGCGTCGCGGGCAACCGGCCGGCGCTCGCCGTCGCGGCGCTCGCCAGCGCGGACCCCGCCGTCGCCGAGACGTTCAACCCGCTGCCGGTCACCGGCGGCGTCGATCCTGAGGACGCCGACACCTCGCGCACCCGGGCCCGCGCCGGCACGCACGCGCTGCAGCGCGCGGTCTCCGCGGACGACCTGCGCGCCCTCGCGCTCGCGTTCGGCGGCGTGCGCCAGGCCGCGGTGCTGCGGGACGCCGTGCGGCGCCGGGACCACCTGACCGTCGTCGTCTCCGCCGAGGGCGGCGCGGCGCTCACGGATGCCGACGCCGCGCGCCTGCGCGCGTTCCTGCTGGCGCGCACGCCGCCGGGGACCGCCGTAACGGTGCTGGCCCGCGGCGTCGTGCCGGTGCGGATGCGCGTCGTCGTGCGGGTCGAACCGGGTCGCGACCCGCTCGCCGTCGTGCGCGAGGTGCGCCTGAGGCTCGGCGCCGACGCTGAGGATGGCGTCGCGCCCGGCCTGCTGCAGCCGGACGTCGCGCAGCTGGGCCGGCCGGTCCACGCCTCCGACGCGTACCGCGCCCTCGACGGTGTGCCGTACCTGGCCTCGGTGCTGGTCGACCTGCTGTACCGCGACGGCACCCCGCCGGCTCGTCACGACGTCGTCGCCGTCGGCCCGGCCGAACTCGCGCTCTGGGCGGCGGACCAGCCGCTCGACGTGGTGTGGGAGGAGGCACGCGACCTGTGAGGAATCTCAGCCCCGCCGCCCGCGCGCTGGCCGCCCTGCTGCCCGGTGTGTACCTCTCGCGCGACGCGACCGTCGACGGCCGGCCGCTGCACGTGCTGCTCGAGGTGCTCGCCGCGCCGCTGGCCGAACTCGACGCCGCCATCGACCGCCTGCGCGACGACCACTTCGTCGAGCGCGCCGCCCCCGAGGCCCTGCCGCTGCTCGCCGACCTCGTGGGTGCCCGGCTGCTCGGCGACGACGCCCGGACCAACCGTGGCGTCGTCGCGCGGACGGTGCACTGGCGCCGCCGCAAGGGCACCCGGGCGACGCTGGAGGAGGTGCTGCGGGTCACCGGCGGCTGGGACGCCGAGGTCGACGAGGCCTTCCGGTCCCTGCAGCAGACGCAGGATCTCGCGTTCCCGGCGCCGTGGCGGGGACGGGTGCTCGACCTCACCGACCCGATCGCCGTGGCGGATCCGCTGTCGCGCCGCACCTCGGGCGCCGACCCCGAGCACCTGGCCCGGCGCCCCGGCGAGGACGTCGACGAGGCGCTCGCCCGGCTCGGCCGCGTCGACGCCGGCCGGCCCGCGACCTCGCCGCGCACGGTGGACTTCCTCGGCTGGGCCCGCCCGGAGCACGCCGTCGTGGCCACCAGCCGGGTCGACGTGGCCGAGCTGGAGCAGGTCGAGGCCGGCGCGCGCCGCGAGGTCATGCGCCGCGGCGAGGCGGGCGTCGCGTTCGCCGGCGTCGTGCTCGACCCGGGCGGCCGCGACGGGCCGCTCGCGGGGCGCCTGCCCCTCGCGCCGCCGGACGCGTTCGCCACGCTCACCGACCTGCACGAGCCCGCGCCGCCGCCGGCACCGGACGCGGGTCGCGCGCGGATGCTGACGCCCACGGCGCTGGCACAGGACCCCGACGCGGTGGAGCGCGCCGACAGCCTGACGGTCCTCGTCGACGGGGTGCGCGTCGTCGGCGCCGACCCGGAGCCCGCCGCGGGCGACGACCTCGCCGTGCAGCCGGTCGGCCCGTCGCCCGTCCTGCGTCTGTCGGACACGGAACGGCCCGGGCCGGGGGAGGACTGGATCCTGCACCTCGTCGCGGTGGCGGACCCGGCGACCCTCCCGGCGGACGTGTTCGCCGCGGAGCCCTCGGGCGACGTCCTTGCCGCCAACCCGGCGCTGCTGCGGGCGGTCGTGCGCCGGGGCGCGCGGGACGCCGTCCAGGAGCAGCCCGCGGCCCAGGTGCCGCGCGGGGGTGCGACGGTGTCGCTGCGCCTGCAGCGGACCGGGACCGCGACCGGCCACCGTCGACGTGCCGCGGGCTGGCAACGCTTCACGATCGGCGAGCGCCGCGCGGCACCAGCCAGCGACGTGGCGCTGATCGACGTCGCTGGGACGCGGATCGTCGTACGGCTGGAGCACCGCGCGGCCGGCGGGCTGTCGCTGGCGAGCTGGCGGCCCGACGCACCCGCGTCACGGTGGACCGCGCGCGTGCTGAGCCTCGCTGGCATGCCCGCCGCCGAGCGTCCCGCCGCCGCGAACGGGGGAACCGAGGGCCCCCAGGTGTCCCTGGTCGGGCTCGATGACGGCTCGGTCGTGGCGGTCGGCGCCCTCGCGTCCGGGGACGGGCTCGCGGCGTGGCGCATCCCCGACCCGTCGAGCCCGACACCGGTGCTCGAGCGCCTCGACACCCCGCCCGGGCGCCGCCCCGCCGCGCGCCTGGCCCCGTCGGTGTGCCTGCACGGCGGGCGGGTGCTCGTCTTCGGTGGAACGGGCGGGGCCCGCGTGCTGGAGGACCTGTGGTCCATCGCGACGTCCGGGCCGGACGCGGGTCGGTGGACACCACACATCGCGCGCAACCGCCCGCGCCGCACGGGCGGGCGCCTGCTGTCGACGCCCGGTGGCCTCGTGCTCCTCGGCGGGGCTTCGGTACCCGGCTCCCTCGACGTCACCGTCCGGCGCGTCGACCTGACCCGCGCGCGCCCGTCCTGGGAGCCGTTGGCCGACCTGCCCGTCCCGGCGGGCCGTCCCGGCGTGCTGTGGGCGCGCGTCGCCGGCGACGGGATCGAGGCCGTCGCGTGGGCCGACCGCACCGCCCCCGCCGTCCTGCGCCACGACGCGACGCGTGACCGGTGGACCAGCGGTGATCCGGAACCCGACGCACCCAACCCGGCCGCCGAGGGGGAAGCCCTGTTCGTCGACGACGAGCTGACGGTCGTGGGGCCGCCGCCGCTGCCGCCCAGCGAGGTGACGTTCCGGCTGGCCGGCCGCGGCCGCATCGCGTTCCTGCCCGCGCTGGACCTGCCCGCGGCGGACGCCGTCGCCGTCCACGCCGTGCGTGACGACGGCTCGACCGTCCGCCGCTACCTGCCCGGCGAGGTCGCGGAGCCGTCGCTGCGGCTGGGCGCCGGGCGGGCCGCACCGACCGACCGGCGCGCCGCTCCGGCCCAGCGCCTCGGCGTGCCCGGCCGCCTCGCGTGGGCGCCGCTGCGGCTGCGCCAGGTGAGTCTCGGGCGCTGGGACACGCCGCTGGCCCGGGACGGCGGGCACGAACTCGACGCCCATGTCGGCCTCGACCCTCGGCTCGGCCGCCTCCTCGTGCCCGCCGCGCTCGCCGACGGCGTCGTCACCGCGTCCTACCGCGTCGCCCGCGGCGCGCCCATCGGCGCCGGGTTCGCGCCGCCCGGCCGGCAGAGCCCGACGTCATGGGTATCGCCGGAGCGCGCGGGGGTGCCCGGCGCCGACGGCATCCCGATCGAGCCCGAGCTGGCCGCCGGGCTCGCCCGGGCGCGCGGCGGCGACGCGCGGCTGGGCGTCCTGGGCTCGCCGCGTCTGCCCGCACAGACCCTCGCGGCGCAGCAACGGCAGCGGGTGGCGGTGTGGCCAGCCGACACCGGCGGCGTGCCGTACGTGCTCGCGGACGACGGCGTCTCGCTGGCCCTGCACGAAGCCGCCGCGGAAAGCGTCGACGACGACCCGGACGCCGGCCCGTCCTGGGCCTTCACCGGTCTGGAAACCGCGGGATCGGTCGAGCTCGCCGTCGCCGGAGGTGACCTCGACCTCGGCTGGTGCACTATCGGGACGCCCGGCGAGGTCGCCCTGCGCGTGGCCGGCGCGGGCCACGCCTCGCCGCTGCTGCGGCTCACGCTGCCGCCCGTCACCGTGCGGGTGCGGCTGACCGGGTGCCGGCTCGGGCGCGTCGAGCTGCCGCCGTGGGTGTTGCTGGAGGCGAGCGGTTGCACGTTCGACGCCGGGTCGCGCGACGGTGTGGCGATCGCGGCGGCGGGAGCCGACGTGCGGCTGACCCGGTGCACGGTGCACGGGCAGGTCCACACCGGACGGATCGCCGCGTCGTCGTGCCTGCTGCTCGGCGCCGTGACCTGTGACCGGCCGGAGGCGGGCTGGCTGCGGTACAGCGTGCACACTGGCAGGGGCCGGCCCCCGGTCGCCTACCACAGCGAGCGCCACCGCGCGTCGCTGTGCTCGCTGGACCCGCTGCACCCGCTGCACCTGGCGCTCGCCCCGAACAACCCCGCCGCCGTCCTCACCACCGGCGAGGGTGGGTGCACGCCCGGCGCGCACTCCGGCCTCGCCGCGCGGCTGCGCGAGGTGACCGAACGCACCGACGACTTCCTGCCGCTGTCGCTGGTACCGCACCACGTCGACGCCGCCGAGGCCGACCTTCTCCGGATGGGCCTGGAGAGCACCCCATGACCAACCCGCAGGAGACCAGGAGGTCGCCGTGAAGGCCTACACATCCCGCGAGCGCTTCGACGAGCGGCGCCGGTTCACGGGCGTGCGCGAGCGCATGGGGCAGGTGCGGCTGGACTCCGAGACCAACGAGCAGGTGGTGCTGGCCCGCACGGACGCCCGCCGGCGCAGCGGCGACGTCGCCGAGGGCTCGCCCGACGACGGGTTTGCCATCGGCGACACCCACCTGGTCGACCCGATCACGACCCTCGCCGGGTGGAGCGCCGAAGCGCTGCCGCTCGACGACGAGCGCATCATCCCGCGTCGGCTCACCCTCGCCCGCCGCGAACCGGAGACGCTGCCGCACGTGCTGCGCACCCGCGGACACGTCGCCGTGCTGCGCACGCTGCCGGAGCCGATCGACCTGGCGCGCCTGCCGGTGCCGCTGCACCCGGCCGGCGCCACGTACCCGGCCGCTGCCCTCGTGGTGAACCTGCGGTTCGAACGCCCCCCGGCAGATGACGAGATTGTCGACGTGCGCGTCGTCGTCCTGGACGCGGACGGCACCGAGCACGCCGTCGCCAGCCTCGGCGAGCCCGCGTCCGGCTGGATCACCGTGCGGATCGCCCGCTCCGACCTGGGTCCCCTCGTGCGCAACATCGACGGCCGCCAGGCGCTCGTGCTGACCGGCTGGGGCCTGCGCGGCCTGCCGCCGCGCGCGGAGACCGACATCGACGCGCTGCTCGCGCAGGACGCCGCCCTCGGCGACGGCGACGTCATCGTCCGCGGCGGCGACGGCACGCTCACCGGCGCCGGGCGCCTCTACGTCGGCGGCCTGCGGACCTTCATCGAGCACGACTGGCGGTACAGCCTGCAGCCGGACCTGCCCGATCCCGAGCCGCTGCAGCGGCCCCCCGCCGGGCCGGGCGGCACACCCGCCGGGCACCACGTCGTCTACCTCGACGTCTGGGAGCGGTCGTGGCACCGGTTCCAGGACCGCTTCCTCGCCGAGGACGCGCTGCCCGGGGAGGAGACGGCGTTTCGCACCCGCAAGGTGACGCAGGTGCGGGTCCTGCCCGTCGAGCCGGACGGCTCGGAGGCGCTGCCCACCCCGACCGGCGACGGCCGCCTCACGACCAACGTGCCGTCCGGGGAGCTGCCCGACCGCTTCCCGCCCGAGGCGGCCGACCCGTGCCGCGACCGCTGCCTGTTCACGGAGAACGCCGCGACCGGTGAGGGATACACCGGCTCGCGCAACGTCCACGTGCGGGTGGAGGTGCTCGCCACGCACCTGGCGCGGCCCGTCGTCGGTTGGTCACGCGAGAACGCCTCCCTCGTCGCCCCCCTCGTGCGGGACGCGGTCGCCGGCGCCGCCGCCGTCTTCGTCGACCCGGCGGACGCCAAACTCCTCGTCGCCGGCGACGTCGTCGTCGTGGAGGACGAGCGCAGCCGCCTCGACGGCGACCGCGCCGCACACCGCGCGGTGCTGCGGCGGCTCGCGGCGGTCGATGCCGCGACCGGCGAACTGGAGCTCGAGGCCGCCGGGCACCCGCTCAGCACCGACCCCGAGCCGCTCGTCGCCGGCGGCGGCCTGGATCGGGCCTTCGCGCTCGCCGACGCGGCCGCTGTCCGACGTTGGGACGGCGCGGACTGGCTGCTCGATGGCGTCCGCTACAACCTCGCCGACGGAATCACCTTCGCGCTCGCCGGATCGGACTTCCGCCTCGGCGAGTACTGGAGCTTCACCGCGCGCGTCACGAGCCCCGACGGCGCAGCGCGCGGCGTGGTGGAGACCCTCGTCCACGCGCCGGTCCATGGGCCGCGGCACGAGCGGGCGCCGCTGTCGCGGATCACCTGGACGCCGACCGGGCGGGCCTTCGAGGACCTGCGGACCCGGTTCCTGCCGCTGCACGAGGTCCGGGACCGGCTCGTCGAGCTGGGCCGGCACAAGCTGTCGCCGGGGCCGTTCACGGTCGTCGTCGGTGATGGCAACCGCACCTTCGGCGACATCGACCAGAACCTGCCCGAGGGGGTGACCGGCGACGAGGCGCTGCAGGCCGCGCTGGACCGGCTCGGCGTCGACGGCGGCACGGTCTACCTGCGCGCCGGAACGTACCGCCTGGAGCACCCGGTGCTCGTGCGCGGCCGCAGCCGGGTGCGCATCCTCGGAGACGGCGACGCCACCCGCGTGGAGATCACCGGCGCCGGCGGCGCGTTCTTCCTCGACTGGTGCGGCCTCGACGGAGAGGTCTCGCTCGAGCGGCTGAACCTGGTGGAGTCGCCCGCGCCGCTCGTGCCCGTCGGCCTCGACACGCTCGCGCCGCAGCTGCCCGGCGCGCCCGACGGCGACACCACGGCGCGTCCGCTGCAGCCGTCGGATCTCCTGCCCGGCGCCGGCATCGCCGTCGACCTGCTCGCCGGCTACGCGACGCGGCTCAAGCAGATCCGTCCGTTCGAGGGTCGCGGCGCCGAGGCCGTCGTCGCCACGGTCGCCCAGCTGCGGCGGCTCCAGCGGCAGCGACCCGGCCGCCCGCTGGACGAGGTCGCGCCCGACGAGCTCGCCGTCCTGCGCTCCCTGCCGCACGGCGTCGTCACGGTCGCCGACTGCCGGCACGTGCGCCTGGATGGACTGACCGTGACCTCGCGCGAGGCCGGGATGCCCGGTGTCGTCAACGCGGCGGTGCTGGTCGCGGGCGCGTGCGAGGGCGTGAGCGTGACCCGCTGCCGGCTGCAGGCGCCCTCGGGCGTCGTCGCCGCCCCGTACGGCACGTCCTTGCGCCCCGAGTCCCTCGTGCTGTGGCCCCGCTCGGGCCTGTTCCTGCACGGCCTACGGATCAGCGACAACGACATCCGCGCCTCCGGCTCGGCGTCCGACGGCGTCCGTGTCGCCGACGGCGTCATCGACGGGCTCGTCGTCCAGGCCAACCGGATCGACGGCTTCGCGCGCGGCATCTCGGTGCAGGACCGCGCCGAGACGCGGGCCGGGGAGGCTCTCGACTCCTCCGTCGTCGCGGGCAACGTCGTCACCGGCTGCCGGGAGGTCGGCATCGGGGTCGCCGGTGACGGCGTGGACGTCGCCGCCAACGAGGTCCGCGTCGCCGCGCCGGACGGTCCGCAGGACGAACTCACCGTGGGAATCCAGGTGACCGGCAGCGCCGGCCGGATCAGGGACTGCTGGGTGGAACTGCCCGGCACCGCCCCCGCGGCCGCCTTCGCCCTGCAGGCGGGCATCGTCGTCGGCAGCGGCATCGTCGCGTCGCACACCGCGCCGGGCGAGGCGCACGCCGTCCCGCGCCCGGTGCACGACGTCGAGGTCAACGGCAACCGCGTCGAGGGGCAGGGCTCGCTCGCCACCGGCATTCTGATCGGCGGCGCCCAGCCGGTCTTCGACGTCCGGGTACGCGGCAACACCGTGCGCAACCTCGGCGACGCCGGCGTGCGCGCGTGGGGGTACGGCGGCTCGGTCGGCGGCCTGCGAATCGAGGACAACGACGTCGAGGCCACCGCCCTCGGCTACCTGTCGTGGGGGGCCGACGCGGTGGCTGACCTGTCGGGGCGCAGCGGCCTGACGCTGCCCGCCACGGCCTCGCCGGCGGACGCCCTCAGCGCGCTGCTCGCGACGTCGGGCGACGTGGACGCCCCCATCGACGACGTGCTGCGGTGGCTCGAACGCGCCACCCTGCGCGGCGGCATCGTGCTCAGCCTCGTCGAGGAGAGCGAGGTGCGCGGCAACCGCGTCGCGGACGTGGGGACGCACACCCTGCCGCCCGGGTTCGCCGGCCCCGGCGCGGGAATCCGCACCGCGGGTGTCGTTGCCTGCGGCGGCCGTGACCTCGTCGTGGAGAGCAACCGGGTACGGCGCGTCCTCGCTCCGGTCCAGGTGATCGTCGACGTGCCGCCGGGGCCGGCGCCCGGACGCCCGCCGATCTTCGACGTGCTGCGGTCGATGGGCCTGGCGACGACCGGGGCGCAGGGCATCGACACCTACGGCGCGGCCGTCGCGCTACGGCGGTCGGTCATGGACTACGCCGCCGGGGACCGGTCGGTCCGGCAGCGCGTCGGCGGCCGCATCTACACCGCGATGGAGTCGCTCGCGCAGGCACTCGAGGCGACCGGGACGGAGGGCCGCCGGCTGGCGCTGGAGCTTTCCGGCGGCATCGGTGAAATGCAGGAGGCACAGAGCACCGCCGACCACACGCGTGCCGCCAACCACGTACGGGCCACGCTGTCCAAGGTCGCCGCGCTCGGTGCGGCCGACGAGGAGACGGCGCGCGCCTGGGACATCGCGGGGCGCTTCGACAGCGCCCTGCTCGGCAGCCCCGACGCGGTGCTGTCCGCCGCGACCGACGTGCTCGAGGGCGCCGCCGAGCTGACCCAGGGCCTGGAGACCCTCGACCTCGACGTGGCCGGCAAGGCGCAGGCCGTGATCGCCGGAGGCGGCAGCGAGCAGACGCGGACGGCCGCCCGCCTCCAGCTCGCCGCCGCCCTGGGCACGACAGCCGAGGGGCGGGGGCAGCGGCTGTCGATCGAGCGCGCCGCGGCCGGCGGCGTGCTGTCGGGCAGTGACCGCAACGTCGCCGAGGGCATCGTGCGGCTCAGTATCGAGGCGCTCGACGTGCCCGATCCCGCGGAGCTCAACGACCAGACGATCGCGAGCCTGGAACGCGGCGCCACCGCGCTGGCCGACGTCCTGCAGGACGCCCACCCGCCGCTGGCCGACCGCGTCCGCCACGACTTCCGCCTGCTGCGGGAGGCGGGCGGGCGGCCGGACCGGCTGTCCGTTCGGCGCTTCCTCGGCACCCTCGACGCCGCGCGGGCGGTTGCGGCCGGCACGCCGGGCGGTGTCCAGTTGCGCGCGGAGGACGTCGCCGCGCAGCAGGACCGGTTCCAGGCAGAGCTCGTCACGCTCACGGCGGACGGGCTGGAGCGCCGCGTGCAGGGCCTCGCGCTGGACACCGAGTCAGCCGCCACCCGGAACCTGCGGCTGCTCGGCCAGAGCGCGGGACAGCTGGTGAACCTCGTCGGCACGGATCCCGAGCTCGCCGGTCCGGCGCGCCAGGCCCGGCAGGCGATCGCGCTGGCGGTCACCGACGTCGAGCGCCGCTCCGAGCACACGGCGCGCGCCCGTCAGCACCTGCGCGACCTGCAGGCGGTCCAGTCGCGCAAGGCCGGGATCTCGGTGACCAAGCCGGCGGACGTCGCGGCGACGGCGGCCACCGGCGGCGTCGACCCCAAGCCGCTCGCCGCGCTCACCGAGCTGCTGCTCCTGCTGCGGGACACGACCGACGACGCCGTCCGCGCGGAGGGGGCCCAGCTCTTCGACGAGGGACTGCGGCGGCAGATCGACGCCGTGGGTATCCGGGGGAGCGAACGGGAAGCGATGCTCGCGGCCCTCGGTCCGGCGCTGTCCACCATCACGTCCGGTCCGGGGCCGGACGCGGTCGCCGCGGCGCTGCACGTGCTGTCGGATGCGCTGGAGCGGGTGTCCCTGCGCGCCGCTCAGGCCGAGAACGCGGTGCCCGAGGCCCGCGCGGTGTACGCGCTGTCCGGGACGGTCACCCGGGCGCTGGATCCGAGCGCCGACGAGCAGGCCCGGCTGGTCGTGGTGTCGCGGTGGATCACCGGGAACGAGGCGGTGCTGTCGCCGTCGACCGTCAGCGAGGTGCTGCGCGAGACCCGGCTTCGCGGCACCCTGTCCGCCGTCCAGGCCGGCCTGCGGCGCTACCTCGACATCGGACCGACGATCCCGCCGCTGCCGCAGCGCGTACGGATCGAGGCGCATGCGGCGGACGGCCTGTTCGGCGCGGGCGTGGCGCGGGCGCTCACGGTGCGCGGCAACGCGTTGGAGGATGTGCGCACGGGCGTCACGGTCACCGCCCCGCCCGCACATCCGCTCGCCCCGCTCGGCGAGGCCGCCGCGACGCTCGCGGTCGAGGGCAACACGGTGACAGGCGGTGTCGTCGCCGCGTTCGAGCTGGCACCCGGCGGCACGGGCGCCCTGTCGGTCAGCGGCAACGAGGCGACCGCGTGCGCGGGCACCGCGCCGACCTCCGGCGCCGACCTCGGCCAGGCGGTCGTGCGGGTCACCGGGCAGGGTTCGCTGCTCGTGGCCGACAACCGCCTGCACGGCAACGGGAACCGCCGCTCCGGCGGCCCGGTGCACGAACTGTTGCTCGACTGGCGCGGGGACGCCACGGTGCGCGGCAACCTCGTCCGGCACGCCGGGGGCGACGCCGGCGGCGCGGGCCTGGCCGTGCTCGCCAGCGAGGTCACGCCGAGCGTGCTGCACGGCCTGGCGCGGCAGCCGGCGCTCGACGTCGAGCCGC
Source organism: Micromonospora pattaloongensis (assembly GCF_900107255.1). Classification (GTDB taxonomy): domain Bacteria; phylum Actinomycetota; class Actinomycetes; order Mycobacteriales; family Micromonosporaceae; genus Micromonospora_I; species Micromonospora_I pattaloongensis. The sequence goes on from NZ_FNPH01000006.1 coordinate 36,815, forward strand.
TGCCGGTTACCAGGCCGTTCCCGCAGCCCGGTGGCGGTGTGTTCGAGCCCGGCGGCGGCGTGCTCGGCGGCGGGGTGTTCACCCCGGGCGCGGGCGTGCTGTCCCAGGCGGACGAACTCCTCGCGGCGGGGCTCGGCGCGAGCGCCGGTGCCTTCGCCGGTGGCGGCACGTTCGGGGTGGGAGCCTTCCGGCTGGCCACCCGCTCGACGCGGCCCGAGGTCACCGTCACGACGATGCCGGCGCCGCCCCCGCCGTCGGTGGACCTGCCCCAGAACCGGGCCGACGAGTGGGTGGCGACCGCACCGGCCGCCCGGTTCGAGCCGCTGGTGCAGTTCCTGCTGCGCCTCCCGCGGCCGTTCGTGCTGCCGGTACCACTGGCGCGGCGCGCCGTGCACGTGGCCGGCAACGACATCGTCGCGGCCGGTCCGGCGCTGCTCCTGCTGGCCGAGGGAGCGATCGTGTCCGCCACCGTCGTGGGCAACGAGCTGGAGTCGACCGCCCCCACCGGCGCCGCCTACCTGCGGGGCGTGGACACGACGGTCTTCGCGTCGAACCGCTGCGAGTGCCTCGGACTGACCAACGTGGTCGTCCTGCGTGCGGGCAGGTCCCTCGTCGGCGTGCAGGGCAACATTGCCGCCGGCGCCGAGCCCCCGGCACCAACCCCGCCGCCGTTCATCCCGGTCCGCCCCGAGCTGGAGAAATTCAGCGACCTGGTGCTCCAGGTGAAGGTCGGGCCCCAGGCGACAATGAACCTCAAGCTCGACGAGCAGGCCGTCCTCAACGCCCTGGACACCACCGCCGAGACGTCGTACCGCGAGGTCAGCGAGGACGCCGAGGCGACGTTCAACCTCTTCGCCAAGCAGCAGAAGCTGGTCACCCAGCCGGGCGTCGCCAACGTGCTCACGTTCGGCGCCAGGGACAGGATCTTCGGGTTGGGGCGGGGACCGGCGGGTCCGGTCCTGGAACCTCCGGCGGTTGCCGGCCCGAGCGTCCCGGCCGGACCGGTCGCGCGACCGGCCGAGGAGAGCGGCGACGCCGGGGACACCCGGCCCGCCGCGGCGGCCGTGCCGGCGGACGCCGACGTCGAGAAGGCGTTCGTCGTCTCCAACACGATCCTGGAGAACAGGGAGCTGAGCGGCTCGGCGAAGCTGTACGGGATGGCCGTCAGCGCCGGGCTGGCCGCGCACCAGGCCCGGGCGCTCGTGCAGACGCAGCTGGCGCGCGCCGGCGGCGACCAGAGCGCCGCGCTCGCCGGCGGGCTCGCTGCCATCACCGGCGTTGTCGATGTCGGGCCAACGGTCACCGAGCGCGTCGAGCGCGCGCACCCGGTGGAGAGCCTGCTCGCGACGCTGTTGCGCAACCGCGCGTTCACGCCGGTCGGGCCATCGATCGTCGCCTTCCCACCACCCCCGCCGGACCCGCGCCGGCGCTCGATGGTCGTCATCGGCGGCAGCCGTGTCGCCGCGACCGGCAACGTCACCACGGCTGGGGTCCACGTCCACGACGCCGCGCAGGCCATCGAGAACAACCTCTGAGCCCACCCCGACGACGCAGGGAGCCCGCCATGCCGCCACCCACCAGCCTCACCGCCGGTCACCTCGCGTACGCCGTCGTGCCCCCGGCCCCCGACGACGCCGCCGACCCGGCTCGCGACCCTGTGCCGGTCCTCGTCGCGGGCCTCGACCGGGTGGACTCGCTGCTGCGGATCGCCGACGGGGCGCGGGTCCGCCTGACGGTCCTGCCCGAGCCGCCGCAGCAGCTGAGCCTGACCGAGCTCGTGCAGGCGGCCCGCCGGCGGCTGCGCGGGCAGCGGGTCCGGCTGGACACCGACGAGCTCGCGGCCCGCCGCTACGTGCTCGATCGCGTCCGCGAAGGCCTGGTCACGTGAGCCTGCGCGCGCAGCTGGAGAGCTTCCCGGCCGAGGCCCAGCTGCTGGTTTTCACGACGCTCGGCCACGTCTACGTGGGGTCGGTCGTGGACATCGAGGAGGACGCGATCCGCCTGGCGCGGCCGGACGGGCTGGCGGACATCGTGCTCGCGCTCGGCGACGTCTCGGGCGTGCGGCCGACGGTCGAGGAGACGGAACGGAGGTTCTGATGAGCGACGGCGTGCTGGAGGACCTGGTCGCGCAGCTGCTGGAGCGGCTGGACCAGCGGTACTACGGCAAGTACCGCGGCTACGTGCACGCGGTCGACGACCCCGACAACCTCGGACGCATCCGGGCGATCGTGCCTCGCCTGCTCGGTGACTCGACCCCGACCGGGTGGGCGATGCCGACGGCGCCGTACGCCGGCCCGGACCAGGGCTTCTTCGCGGTCCCCGAACCCGGGACGGGGGTGTGGATGGAGTTCGAGGAGGGCGACCTGTCCAAGCCCATCTACAGCGGCGCGTGGTGGGGGTCGCCCGGCGGCGGCGACATCGGCGGGCCGGACAGCACCGCGCGGGCCGGGGCGCCGCCGGTGCGGAACGGCTCCGCCGAGCGCACGCCCGAGGTGCCGCAGCACGAGTACCCGCGCGAGAGCGCGACGCCGAAGGTGCGCATCCTCAAGTCGGCCACCGGGCACCACATCGTGCTCGACGACCGGCAGGGCAACGAGCGTATCGAGATCCATGACCGCACCGGAAACCGGCTCATCCTCAGCGAGGAGGGCCTGGACCGGATCATGAGCAACGAGCGCACCCTCAACAAGGGCGCGCTGTCCGAGCAGATCGACGGCGACGCGAGCCTCGAACTCGGCGGCAAGCGCACGGAGGGGATCGGCGGGTCGGACACCCGGGACGTCGACGGCGACTGCACGCTGACCGTTGGCGGTGACCTCACCGAACGGATCGCCAAGAGCGCCTTCGTACGCACGGTCGACGCGAACGGCACGACGATCTCGGTCGGCGGGCCGCTCACGGAGTCGGTGTCCGGCTCCCACACGCGGACCGTCTCGGGCGCCGTCAGCGACACGATCGTCGGCGGCTACGGGCTCACCAGCGGGCAAGGCGTCAGTGTCTCGGCGGCCGGACCGGTCAGGATCGCCGCCGGGCTGCCCGACCTCAGCCTCCAGGCGTTCGCCGTCGACGCCCTCGCCGGCAACCTCTCGCTCAACACGAAGATCGGGATCATGCAGCTCGGCGGCATGGGGGCGACCTCGCCGATGGTGCTCGGCGACGGGCTAGCCATCCACCACACGATGCTGGCGCAACTGCTCAAGCTCGTGTACCCCGTGCTGGCCCCGGCGTACGGGCCCGCGATGGACGCCTGGGCGGCCATGACGGCGACGATGGACCTGTCGTACTTCGGCTTCGTCAAGCGCTTCCCGGTCGGGTGACCGCGATGGACCCGCGATCGAACGGACGGCGGGCCGACGGGACGCGGCCGGACCGGCGGCACACCTGGCATCGGATGGACCCCTCCGGGCTCATCGAACGGCTCACGCAGGCGCAGGCGCTGCTGCAGCAGGCCGCCGTCGTGGCGGCCGCGACCGACGGCGCGCGCCTTTCGGCGATGGCGGAACTGCAACGCAGGCTGGGGGAGGAGCGCCATGACGACGCGCACCGGCGACGCTACCGCTGAGCTCGTCGACCTGCTCCGGCTCCACTGCCCCGACGTCGCGGAGGAGACACTGCAGCGCCTGGCGAGCGCGGCGGTCGCCCTCGGCGAGGCGTCCGGCGAGCCGGCCGCGGCCGGGGACGCCGCCCAGGGCCTGCGCTGGAACCGCCTCACGCTGGGCGGCGTACCCGGACTGGCGCAGGTCGTGCCGGCGGCGCAGGTTCCCGTGCAGGTCATCTCGGCGCTGCTCGAGTTCGTCGCCGGGATCCTTGAGGTGGTCTCCAAACTGCTCGTCGGGCTGACCGATCCGTTCCGCGCGCTCATCCTCGCGGCGATCGACCTGCTCACGACGATCGTCGAGGACCTGCTCAACTCGGGCGCCTACGTGTACGTCGACGCACCCGGCCTCACCTCCAACGTCGCGACGATGCAGGACCTCGGCCTGGGCGAGGTCGAGCTGCCGACCTGGATCGCCGGGCAGACGCCGCCCAAGCCCGACCGCCCGGCGGACGGATTCGCGCAGTGGGCGTACCGTTTCCGGCAGTCGTTCGACGACCCCGGCGACCGCAACCGGCCCACCTTCTCCGACGGCGCACCCGTCGAGGCGCTGTTCATCGTCGCCACCGCGCCGCAACTGCCCGACCTCGCGGCGATGGGCCCGCTGCTGGCCTCGCTGTTCGACGCCAAGGCGTTCGGCAAGGCCTGGGAGCACTTCGCCACCACGTTCCCCGAGTGGCCCGCCGACCCCGACCGCACCCGCATCCGTTCGACGTCGGTGCGTCCGGACTGGAACGACTGGCGGCTGCGGGACCTCTCGTCGCAGGACAACTACCCGCTGCGGATGCTCGAGAAGGTCCCGAGGTGGCTGGAGGCGTTGCTGCTCAACGTCGACAACGTCATCGAGCTCATCAAGTCCCTCGTCGCCGCCGTCCGCGACAAGATCGAGGTGTTGCGGCAGATCATCGCGATCCTCCAGGGCGTCATCGACGCGCTCGCCGCGCTGCTGGCCACCGGGCTGCACGGCCTGTTCGTGCACACCGACGAGGGCATCGACGGCCTGGTGAGGGCGTTCCTGGAGGCCGAGAACCGGCCGAACACCTCGACCGAGGACGGCAGCGTGCAGACCGCGAACGCCGTCATGGGGGTCTGCCTGCTGGCCGGCACGAGCGAGATCGCGCCGATCTGGATGCTGTTCGGGCAGGGCGAGCCGGCCGACCAGGCGTACGCCTCGCTCGTCGAGGACTGGAACACGCTCGGTGAGCAGGCGGAGGCCTCCGTCGCCGACGCCAAGGCACTGGCGAGCAAGGCGTGGAAGGGCGCCGAGGGGGCGGGCGGCGCCGAGGCGCTCGGCATCACCGGCCTCTCCGACGAGCTGGTCACCAAGCTGGGCACCGCGCGCGACGACCTCGAAGAGGCCGCGGACACGTTCCCCGGCGCCGTCGCTGAGGGGTTCGAGCAACTGCTCGCCGAGGGTGTGCCGCTGGACCCGGCGACGCTGGCATTCGTGGAGTCCACCCGCCGGGCGCGCCGTCGCGGCAGCCGGTCGCTGGCGATGTCGCTCGGTCCGCGGCAGGGCGGCAACCGCGGGGGCGCGTCGTGAGGGTGGGACGGGCGTTCCGGCGCGAGACCGACCTGTGGGCGACGGCCTGGCAGCAGGTCGAGACCTCCCTCGAGCAGATCGACGGCGCGCGCGACGCGGACGACCCCCACCGGCGCAAGGTGGAGGTCCTGCTGCGGGTGGCCGGCGTCGTCGAGCGGCGGCGGGCGGTCGCCGATCCGGAGGGCGCGCTCAGCGCGCCGGTGGTCGACGCCCTGCCGCAGCAGTACTGGGACGTCGAGACCGAAAAGATGCTCGCGGTCGATGGCTGGGACCCGGCGCTGCGCGCGTGGCGCGTGCCGGGAACGGACGAGCTGGAGCTCGCGGTCGCCCAACTGCGCGTGACGCTCTCGAACGACGACGAGCCGAAGGTGACGCTGCACGACGAGGTGCGGCTGCCCCGGCCCCGGTCGATCTTCACCCGCTCACCCGGCAAGGGGCAGCCGCCCGCGCTGCTGGTGCTTCCCGCCTACCCCGGGGTGGGGTCGGCCCCCATCGTCGGCCCGTCCGGCCGCAACGTGGACGTCGCCGCCGATCCCAAGGGCGGCGACCACGGGCGCAGCGGCGACCGCGTGAGCCTGTTCTGCCAGGCCCGACGCCGCGACGCCACGATGTCCGGCGTGCCGTTCCTGTCGCTGGGCGACGCCGATGAGGAGCCGGACGAGCCCCCGGAGGCCGTGGTCGCGTGGGGGACGCTCTGCGCGCGGCGGCGGTCCGCACCGCGCAACGACGTCAAGCTCACGATCGCGCCGTCGAGCCCCCCGCCCGCAACGGGCGGCCTCGTCACCGCGGCCACCACGGTCCTCGACGGCCTGCGGACCGGCATCCTGACGCCGTTCACCGCCGCGCCGGCGCTGGCCTCGATAGCCGCGCAGGCTCGCGCGGTCGCCGCCGCGCTGCCCGGCGACGGGGAGGTGCTCACGGAAGCCGCCGCGGAGCTCAAGGAGCTCGGGTGCCGCACGTTCCTGCCGGACAGCGTGGCAGACGCCGCCGCCGCGCTGCGTGGCTCGGCTGCGGCGTGGACCGCCCTGGCCGATGCCGCCGACGATGTGCGGCTGAAATCCTCGGCGGATTCGCGCCGGGCCATGGCCGACGCGATCGAGGCCGTGGCCGCGGCCGGCGAGCCCGAACTGCTCGCCACGCCCGTGGAGAGCGGGCCGCTGCGCGCCGATCTCGACGATGCCACCGCCGCCCGCATCGGTTACCCCGACGGGACGCTGCGCCAGCTACGCCTGCTGGAGGCGACGTTCGCCTCGAGCTGGCGCGGCCGGGTGCGCTGGTTCGCCGACCGGCACCGGCTGCTGCTGGACGGGCTCGCGGCGCGGTTCCGCGCACCGTCCGTGCTCGGTGTCCGCGCGCTGGTCAACGGCGGCGACACGGGCCTGCTGTACACCGGCCTGACCGTCGGCGAGGACGCCACGGTCGGCAGCGACACGCTGACGACCGCGCAGCCGGCCTCGCTCGTGCCGTCGCTGTCGGAGCTCGAACCCGGCACCGTCGGGATCGTCACGGGTGAACGGCCGGCGGCCGCGGTGATCGTCGGTCTCGACCGCCGCGCCGACCGCCTGGCCCTGGTGACCACGCCGCTGCGGGTCTCCACCACCCCCGGCCCACCCGGCAGCCCGGGAATCGTCGCCGCCGGCTCGACGATCAGCAGCGTTGCCACCGCCCTCGCTGACACCGAGCTCCGGCTGGGCGAAGCCGCCGCCGGCCCCCACGCCGACGGGCCGGTGCACGAGGCGGTCGGCCTGTGGTCACGGCTGTGCCTGGTGTACGGACGCGGCGTGATCGACGCGGAGATCCGGGGGTCGGCCGCCCTACGGACGGTTCCCGAGCCGTCCACCGTGCCGCTGCAGGCCATGCCGCTGCACGGCTCCGTTCCCGCGTTCGCGACGAGCCTCGTCCTCGCGCGGCTGCGACCGGAGCTCTGGACCGGCACCCCGGCCGGCCGCGTGCCGCTCATCGCCCGGCCCGGCGAGCTGCTCCTGCTGCGGGGGCGCGCCGCGCCGGACCCCGACACGGGGACGCCCGGGCCGATGGTGCAGGGGGTCGTCGAGGTCGACAGCGTGGTGCGCGCGACAGCATCCCTCGTCGACCGGATGGACACGTCCGCCGCCGCGATCCTCGCCTCCGATCCCGCCGCGCTCCCGGGACCGGACGCCGGCTCCTGCCTGGTGTGCGGGCCCCAGGAGGACGTCGCCGTCGTGGTGCTGCGACGGTCGTGGCTGGCGACCGCCCTGGTCGGCGAGGTGACGCTACGCCGGGACTTCCCGGGCTTCGACGTCCCGAGCCTGGCGACCGGTCGCCTGCTGCCGCTGGACTTCCTCGCCGAGGTGACCAGCCGCTCCTCGGCTGAGTTGGCCGGGCCGCCCGACGTCGACCGCGCCGAGGAGTTCGCGGCAGCGCTGGAGGTCTTCCGCGGCTGGACGCGGCACGCGTTGGAGTGACCAATGAGGAGGAACCAGTGGTGACCCCGCCCCGAACCGACGACGCCTACCGGGTCGCGCTGCTGCTGCGCGACCTGGAACGCGTACTGCACCCGTTGGCCGTGAGCGACGGCGGCCAGTTCCGCGCCGTGCCGGGCGTCCCGGGGCCGCTACCGCCGACCACCGTGGCGGGAGCGCCGCCGACCCCGGCCGCGCGAACCGCCGCGGAGTGGGCGGCGTCCCCCCGGCCGCCCTCGGCGGGCGCGCGCTCCCCGGCGATCCGCACGCCATGGGTGGAGCCGCCGCCGGCTCCCCGGAATGCGACGCCGCGCGCCACGCTCGAGCCGCCCGCTTCGCAGCCGGAGCCGGCACAGACCGCGTACCTCGGGGCGGATCGCCAGCCCGCGGCGCGCGGTGGCGGTCGCGAGCCGCCGGTGGTCGCGCACCCGCCCACACCCCCGGCGGTGACCCGCGCCGCGACGCCGCCCCAACCTCGCGTGGTGAGTGCCGTCGCGCCCGCGCCGCCGGAAACGTCGCCGCTCGTCCACCTGGCGCAGCCCGGTCCGCCGCCGGTCCTGCCCGCCGCGCCACCGGGGGATGTCGTCACGGCGCCGCCGGACGCGGTTGTGCGCACCGGTCGCGTCGCCCCGCCCGCGTCGATCGCACCCGACGAGCGGCCGTGGCCCGGACCCCCGGTGTCAGCGCGGCCGTCCGCGCCGTCCCGGCTGGATCCCGCGGTGCCCGCCGCGCCGCCACCGGGAAAGGGGCCGCCCGCGCCGCCTCCGCCGCGCGACGTGGACCCGGCCCCGGAATCGGACCCCGGGCCACCACTGCCGCGCACGTGGCCGGTGCCGGCGGTTCCGATCGCCGCCGACCTGGCCGCTGCACGCACGACACCGGGACATACGACCGTGGCCGGCGCAGCGCCCCCGCTGCCGCAGGCGCCGCCGCCTCCGCCGGAGCCCGCCGCGCCGCCGGCGGACCGGGTCCATCCGCTGCCCGCCTCGGCGAGCGCCGCCACGCCCGTCGGGAAGCCCGCCGCGGCCGACGACGTGCCCCGGTACACGGCCGGGGACGAGGCCGACGAGGACTGGACGCCGGCGCCACCCCAACCGCCGCGCCCCGCGCCCGGCCCGCGCAGGCGCGGCGTCTCGCCGGTGCGCGCGCGGGCCGACCGCCGGTTCCTCGACCGGTCCGTATGGAGGTCCGGATGACCGCCGTCCCCGGTGACGCCCTGCTCGCCCACGTCCTGCGGGCCGTCGCCGGCTGGCTGCCCGAACGGTACGGGGTGCTGCTCGAGGCCGGCCGCTTCGCCGACGGCCGCGAGGCGCTGGGCCGGGTCGCCACGGCCGGGGGCGCGCGGGCCGCGACGCGCGGAGTCGCACCGGGCGAGGCCGCGCGCCTGGTCGAACTCGTGCTCGACCGGTGGGCCGCGCTCGGCACGGTGGAGCTCCCGCCGCTGGCCGTGCTGCTGCCCCCCGACGACGAGGACGCCAGCTACCGCCTCGCGGTCCACGGCGTCGACGAAGGCTGGACGGCGAGCTGGTCGGGTCCGGTGACGCCGTCGGCCGACGGCCGGTCCGCCGTACCCCGGCCGGGGAGCGCGGGGCGGGTGTCCGCCCGGGTGTTCGCGCGGTCGGCGGCCGGACGTACGGTGCTCACCCCGGTGCTCCACAGGGACGGTGCGGCCTCATGAACGGCGGGCCGATCGGGGCACAGCAGCAGAAGGGCGTGACCCCTCCCGCCCCGAGAGACGCCCTCGACCCGCCGGCCCCTCTCGTCCTGTCCCCGAACATCTTCGGGCCGCTGCCGATGGCACCCGTTGTGCCCGGCGGCGCGGGGCAGGACTTCGTGCCCGCCGGCGGGCGGCTCGCCCCAACGGCGCGCGTGGCCGCCCCGGCCCCGTTCCCCCTGGTCGTCCCGTCGGGTCGGTTCGTCCGGCTCCCCGGCGAGGAGCAGATGACCTGGATGGCCGAGGGTGCTCCGGCGGAGCCGGCGGCGCTGGTCGCCCTGCTGTATTTCGCCTGGTCCGATGCCGCGGGAAGCAGCCGGGCCGGCGAGGCCGAGCCGGAAGGGCCCACGCACCTGACCATCCCGGAGGTGCTGCGCCTCGGGGACCGGGCGTCCTGGGTGAAGGCGCGGGAGATCTGGGAGCAATTCGGCAGCAACCTGCTCGACGACCTCAACGACGTCATGGACGACACGGAGCTCGGTGGGATCCTTCCCCTCCTGCGCGGGGTCGTGCCGACCGAGCAGCTGGTGAAGCTGTGGGACGGCTACTTCAGCAACGACGTCGCCGGGATCATCCGCACCCTGGAACGGATGCCCGATGAGGAGCTCCTCGGCCTCGTCTCCGACTACCGCAAGACCGGCAAGCTCACCGGCACGTCGGCCGATTCCCTGGTGGGCACGGTCAGCAACATCCTGCGCCGGGAAGACGACAACGGATACCGCGCGTTACGCGCCCTCGTTGCCCGGTTCGGGCGCGTCACCGGCGCGACCGGTCCGCAACTGGAGGCCGCGGACCGCGACGCGGCCGTGAACCTCACCAGCGAGCTGCGGGTCAAGGCGGCCTTCCTGCGGATCTGCGAGGCGGACCGCCGCTCCAGCCCGGACCTGGGCTACCTCGCCGTCACGGACCTGAAGCCCCACGAGCGGTACTGGCTACAGTCGCAGTACCTCCAGTCGTGGACACCGTCCACGCTCGGCGGCACGTTCCAGAAGCGCCTGTACGCGTTGCTCGAGTCCAACGACGACGTCAGCGTGATCATGCGGGCGCTGGACCTCTCACAGGAGCAGGCCGCCCGGGACAACGCCACCGAGAACGCGGTCGGGGTCAGGGTGGCCGCCGAGGCGCTGGGCACGGCCCTGCGGCAGTTGACCGAGACCGCGGGCGACCCGAAGGCGACGGAGCCGGACCGCGAGACCGCCCGAACGCGGCTGCAGGAGATGGCTGACAATCCCGCGACGGTCAACCGCCTGCTCGCCCTGCCCGACGGGGAGAAGCTGGTGCGCCAGGGGCTCGGGCTCTCCCGCGCCGAGGTCGCCCGGTACCGGGTGCTGCAGGCCACCACGGCCACCGAGCTCATCAACGCGCTCAAGGGCCTGCACGCCTTCAACGTGTCGGCCATCCTCGAGGCGCCCGACGTCAAGCAGCACCTGGCGGACAAGGAGCTTGCGGTCACGCTGCCGATGATGCGGGTGCTGGATGCGTACGCCGCGCTGGAAGGCGCACAGCCGACGTTGTCGCTCGTCCTCACTCCCGGCATGGTGCCGGTGGGCAACACGCACGGACTGATCAGCCTTGATCTCGGCCCGAGCACCGACGCCGACGTCGAGGAGAAGCCGCCCGCGACGCTTCAGCTGGCATCGGCGCCGGACCCGAACGCCCCCGACCCCCAGGTCGTGGTCGCCGCCTACACGATCCACCGCGCGGCGCAGGCCGACGACCTGGCGGGGGTCGTGGCAGCGGTGCGGCCGTTGCGCCGCTCACAGCGGGCTGCGCTGCGGGACGAGGCGTACTTCCAGGCGGCGCTGGAGACGCTGCGGTCCTCGTGGTGGGACAAGACGCCCGGGAAGATCGCGGACGTCATCGCGGATCCGTACGCGGATCTCCAGGTCGCGGCGGACGCGCTGATCGCGGCCGGGCTCGTGGGCGAGGTGCCGTACGCCTACGACGTGGCCGACGCGCGCAAGCTCGCGGAGGGCCTCGCCGTCGATCCCCGCGACCGGCGGCTGCTGCGCTACCACTACGTCATCGAGGCCCTCGAGGCCGAGGAGAGCGCCGCCGGGGGCGGGGGCTGGCTGGACACCCGGCTGGCGATGTCGCGCCGCGGTGTCCCGCCGGAGCTGGAGATCGGGTCGGAGCTCACCACGGCCTACGAGAACCGCATGTTCGTCATCGACCGGCTGGACCCGGTCCCGAAACTGCGCGCCGAGGAGGCGTTCCTCGGCGAGCCGGACCTCACCCGGCCGGACATGTCGCCGGAGGAACTGGCGCTCGAAGCCGAGTTCATGCGGATCCGCCTGCACAAACAGCTGGCCGCCGCGTCGGCCGGCATCGACGCCTCGGGTGTCTTCGGCTGGTCGCCCGAGACCGTGACGGAAATGGCGGCCGAGTTCGAGCGGGTATGGGCGAGGTTCTCGACGACCGGGTGGAGCCATCCGGCGCTCGTCCAGCTCGGTGCGGCCTACTACGACGCGCTGGACGCGATCGACCGCAACCGCGGCGAGCGCAATGAGGTGGCCCAGTTCGTCGGCCAGCTCGCCGCAACCGTGGCCGGCATCGTCGTCATCGTCGCCACGGCCGGCACCGGAACGCCGCTGGTCGTGTCCATGCTGATGGCCGCCGGGTTGGGCGCCGGCGCGAGCGCGAGCGTCGCCGCGCAGTTCCGCGACTACACCACGCCGGACCAGGCGGTCGAGGACGTCGCCCACGGCGCCGTCACGGCGGCGCTGACCGTGGCGGGCGAGTCATTCTCCAACCCGGTCGGCCAACTGGCCGGCAAGCAGATGGCGCGCTTCGCCGCCCGCAGCGCCGTCAACAAGGCGGTGGCCGGCGCGGCGAGGATGGCCGTCGAGGGCGCGATCGACGGGGCGATAGGGGGCGCGGGCGACGCCGTCTTCACCACGGCGATCGACCGGGCCACCTGGGAGCGCAGCGCCTCGGCCATCTTCGCCCGTTTCCTCTCCGCGGCTGCCCAGGGCGCGTTCTGGGGCGGCGTGACCGGTGCGGTCGCGTCGCCGGTCGTGGGAGGTGCGTTCGCGGGCGCCGGGCGACTGCTGCGGATCGCGGGCGAGCTGGGCGCCGTGGGCGGAGAGGTCGCCTCCGGGCTCGAACACGTGGCGGCTCTGGCCGACCAGGGCCGGTTCGACGTCGCCCTCCGCCGACTCGACGAGCTGAACCTGACCGGCGCCCAGCGCGACGCCCTGACCCAGGATCTGTACCGGCGGGCCCTGGGCAGCTCGGCGGACGGCGCGGCCGTCCCCGACCACGTGCTTCGCGAGCTGGAAAACGCGCGACAGGTCACCCGGAGCCTGGAGTACGAGCCCGCTGCGCGCCCCGGGGAGCGGCCCCGGCTCGACGTGACCCCGATCGAGGATCTGTTGAAGCGGCTGGAAGCCGACCTCGGTGCGGGGAACGTGACGCACGTCCGCAAGATCCTCTACGGGGAGATCCGGCTCGCCCCGGAGGAGCTGATCACCAAGCAGCATGCCTTCGGGCGCGGTCTCGACGACGCCTTGGCCGAGCTCGCCTCGCCGGCCGAGCGCGCCGCGATGCCGCCGTACGAAGTTCGCGTGTTGCCGCCCGAGGCGTTCGAGGGGATGTTCCGTACCCGGCAGGGCCGTGCGCTGACCCTGCTCGAGGGCGACCGGGCGGTCGTCTACGTGCGCTCGGACGCTCCGATTCGTACCCAGATGCTGCAGGAGGCCGCGCACCTGCGGCAGCTGGCCGACCCCGAGTTCGCCGCGGACGTGCGCTTCCTGACCGAGCGCAACGTGCTCGACTGGGCGGACAAGTCGGCCGAGGACAGGCTGCACCTGCTCCACGTCCAGCGCCGCCTCGAGATCGACGCACAAGAGCGCATCCTGGCGGCGCTGAAAAAGGAGGCGCCCTACGGCGGTGTCACTCCCGCCGAGCTGGCTGAGGCGCAGGCTCGGTTGGCGGAGCTGAGCCGGCACGAGGCCGAGGCCCGGGCGCTCACGCCGGAGGACATCGCCGAGATGAACGCCGGCACGCGGCCACGCCCGAGCTGGATGGAGGAGGAGGCGCGGCTGTTCGGACGCGAGACGGTCGAGGTGCGACCCCCGGCCCCCGCGTCGGGGCATGCCCCCACCGCCAAGGTCGTCACCGATTCGCCCGCCCCCCGTACCGGCCAGCGCGCGTACCAGATCGGCGACGAGTGGCCGAAGCACACGTATGTGACGTCGGGGATCGAGGGCAAGGTCACCGCGATCGACACGGTCGACGGCACGACCGCGGTGACGGTGACGCCGACCGGCGGTGGAGAGCCACGGGTCTACCTCATCGAGGCGGGCGGCACCACGTTGCCGGGGATCGAGCTCGACGCGGAGGTCCAGCGCGGAACCCGGCTGGGTGGCTGGTCGCAGCGTTATCGCCTGATCGAGGTACGGAGTGGAAAGACTGTGCTGCGAAAGGTCGAGGAGGTCTTCGACGCCAAGGGCAACTGGGTGGAGCGCGGGTCGTACCGCACGACGCGGGGGGAGATCCTGGAGGAAGCGGCGCAGCTTCAGGTGTCGGCGGAGCTGACGCGCGAGGCGCGGCGGCGCGGTACGACGCTGACCGACTGGTGGATCGTGCCTCGCGGCCGCGAACGCTGGGGGTTTGACCGGGTTGTGGTGGAGTTCCACGGGGAGGGTGCCGAGATGACGGCGCTCATCCGGGTGCTGGAGGTCAAGGACTACCCGAACTCCTACGTGCCGCTGGCCGAGTTCACGGCGATCACGGACAACTTCGCCAAAAACCTCGGCGATCTCCGGGCCGTCCTCCGGGCGCGTGCGAAGGAGCTGGCCAAGGCCGGGGAGACCCACGCCGCCAAGGCGTTGTCGAACGCGTCGAAGGCGGGAGACGTCCAGGTAGAGATCTGGCTCGGCCCGAAGACGAAGATGGGGGAAAGCGAGTTGGACGCGCGATCGGTCCTCGGCCGGCTCCGCGCGTCCGTCAACTCGCAACCGGGCAATGTGAAGCTCAAGGAGGGCGGGCCGACCGACGTCCGGGCGACCTACCAGCGACAGGCGGTCGAGGCCAGGAAGGCGGCGAAGGCGAAGTGAGGCTGCAGGAGTTCGTGTCGTCGAGCACGGCGGGGTTCGGGATCGACCGGGACGGCCTGCGCGAAGGGATCGAGGAGATGTTCCCGCCGGACGGGGCGTCCCGGTTCGATGTCGGCGCCCAGGAGCCCGTGGTCGACGACGCGATCGTGGCCGTCGGCGGGCGCGACGCGGGGCAGTTCGAGCCGCTCGTGCCCGCGGTCGTGCGGCAGGTCGCCGCGCTCGACTCGGCCGACCCCGACGCCGTGCAACCCAACCTCTCGGTGCTCGGCGTCATGAACGGCCTGCAGATCATGGGCCTGGACGTGCCGGAGGCGGCCGTCCGCACCGGCACCGGCTGGCTGGCCGGGATGCGAACCGCCGGCCTCGAGCCGGAGTGGATGCACTGGACGCGCGGGCTCGCCGCGCTCGCGCTGGGCGACCTGCCGACCGCGCGCACGATCGCCGCTCTGCCGGAGACCGGGCCGGTCGAGGCCCACCCCGACGTGAGCCCGGGGTTCAACATCCAGGCGTGGCAGGCGCTGCTCGTCGCCGCGGTCGAGCGCGCGCTGCCGTGGGAGCAGCTGCGGCCACGCTGGGAGGAGCTGATCGCCTTGACGGTGGACACGTTCTTCCAGACACACGTGCTGGCGCAGGCGTCCGTGCCGTGGCTCGGGCGTGTCGTGGGCCACGGCATCGCGGGCGTGCCCGTGGGCGAGGTCGCGGACTGGATCCACGACGAGCTGCGCCGGTTGACGGCGGCGCCACGCTAGGCGGGTGCGTCACTCGATCTCGACGTCCAGCACGACGGATGGGCGCACCGGATGACCGTGGCTGCTCCAGAACCGGTGGAGCAGGTCGAAGTCGTGGCTTTCCTGCACGCGCAACCGCGCCTGTCGCCCGTGGACGGGCGCCAACGCCATGCCGGTCAACGCCTCGTGGACGACGCCCAGCAGCTCGCTCTCCTCCTCCGCGCGGTGCGACCAGGCGGAGACGATCAACCCGGCGCGCAGGCCGTCGGCGCCGCGCCGGGCCGCGACCCGGAAGAGCGCCACCGAGACCGCCGGTTTCTTGCCCGTGAGCAGCTCGTCCGTCGGCGAGCCGTGTACGACGTGGATCTCCTTGAGGAACCGCTGCCGCAGGCACACCGCGAGTTGGTCGTGCAGGTCATCCAGGCCGGTGCGCAGCAGCTCGCCGCGGTCCGGAAGTCGTGGCCCCGACAGCGCGCCGTCCGGCTGGCGGGACAGCCGTCCCATCTCCAGCAGCTCCAGCGCGATGGCGCGTTCCAGGTCGTCCTGGCCGACCGGCGCCCCCCGCCGGTGTGCGAGGAACACCGCCTTCAGCGCGGCGTTGCGGATGTCGCCGCCCGCCAGTCGGTGCGCCTTGGCCAGCCGGCCGAGGTCCACATCGTCTGCCCGGACCACGCGCTCCGGCAGCATCAGCTCCCAGATCCGCTCCCGCTCGTCGGCCCCGGGGAACGGGAACTCGATACGGAACTGGAAGCGGCGCAGGAACGCCTCGTCGATGCCGCCGCGCAGGTTCGTCGCGAGGATGGTCGGGCCGTCGTGCTGCTCGATCCGCTGCAGCAGGTAACCGACGAGCATGTTCGCGAAGTGGTCGCCGGCGTTGGACGTCCGTTCCGTACGGTTGCCGAACAGGGAGTCCGCCTCGTCGAAGAACAGCACGGCGGACGCCCGCTCGGCCTGGGACATCACCTCATCGACGTTCTTCTCGGTCTCGCCGATGTACTTGCTCACCAGGCGGGCGACGTCGACCGTGTGCAACGGACGGCCCAGCGCTGCGGCGACAGCCTCGGCCGCCAGGGTCTTGCCCGTGCCCGACACCCCCGAGAACAGCGCGACCGGACCGCGCTGCAACCGGTACCGGCGTTCGAGCCCCAGGTCCTCGGCGAGCTGATCGCGGTGCTTGACGTAGTGGACGAGGCGGTCGAGCGCCTCGCGGGTCGTGGGACGCAGCACCAGGTCGTCGAAGCCGCGCGTCGGGATCGTGCGACGACTGTGCCGCACATGCTCCACGCCCATGCCCGCCGCGACGGCGTCGAGCGCGTCCGCGTCCGCGGTCGCGCCGCCGTCGGTCGCCACGTCGAGGACGCGCCGGACGCCGCGGCCGTCCAACCGGTGTCGAGCGGCGAGGGCCCCGGCCTCGCCCGGGGTCAGCGCGACACCGCGCGCCGATGCCTCCGCGAGCCACGTGTCCCGCCGCCCCGCCCACCCCGCCGGCAGGGCCTCCACGTGCGGAACCGGAACGGCGAGCGGGTCGCGGCACAGCAGCCACGCGGCACCGCCGAACGCCACGAGGTCCTCGACGGACCGCACCACGCTGCCGACCTCCGCCTCCTGGACTGCGGTCAGGTCGAGCAGGGGCAGCGCCCCGGTGCAGAGGCCGGCCCGCCACGCGGCAGCGGCGACGGCGGTCGCGTCGGCAGCCGCGGCGGGCACGCCCACGACGACCAGCCGGCGCTGCCGGGGCACGAACGACCGCGCGGTCTCCACGAGGTCGCCGTGGCCGAACACGACCTGCAGTGCCGGCGAGGGCGGCACCCCGGCGTCCTCGCGTAGGCCGGGCGGCTCGCCGCTCCCGCTCGTCCAGTACTGACCCAGGGCCTGGGGCACCGGCGGCTCCGGTGCGCCGAACAGGGCGGCGACGAGGTCCTCGGGCAGGTCCAGCGGCCGCGCCAGCGGCGCGAACGCGCCGGGCAGGCGCACCACGAGGCCACTGCGTACCAGCCGGCCCGCGGCGCCGAGCGAGGTGGCCAGCAGTCGGTGGCGCTCGGCGTCCCGGCCGAGGATCGCGTGCAGGACCCGCTCCGTCGCCCGCGGCTGGTGCAGGTCATCCTGCAGTACGGCGTACACGGACTGGTAGCGCGGCTCGACGTGCGGCGCGAACAGCACAACCAAAGCTTCGAGTTCGCACTCCACAAGCCCCAGCGCCGCCCCGATCCGCCGTAGGACGTGCGGGCCCCCCGGCAGCAGCCCGGCCCGGTCGGCCGGCTGGCCGACGAGGTCGGCCACGGAGGGGCGCACAAGGTTGCGTACGGCCGTCCAGCCCCGTCCACCGCCTCCGGCAAGCTTCTCCGCGCGGCGCTCCTCCTCGGCGCAGACCTCGAGGACGCGCCGGTCCAGTCGCTGCAGGGCATCAATGAGGAAGACGTCGAGCATCGCCAGGCACCCCGTTCCTCCAGTACGTCAAGCCTAGTTCGGGGCTGGTTGACACCAGGTCGGCCGTGCGGCCGGTGTTCCGACGAATCCGATCCAGCCCGGAACCGGACCTGGTGGGGTGATTGATCATGTATTCGCCGGGCGCGACCAGGCATCGGCCGGGGCGCTGTGGGGCTGCCCGTGGGCAGGGTGGGTCAGTACAAGTAGATGGCGATGAGCAGCCCGATCGCCCAGCAGGCGAATGTGCCGAGCAACGGGACGACGCTGCGAAGCACCGGAGGCTCGCCCACCTCTATAAGGTCCTGGGCCCGCTGCCGACTGTCGCGGAGCTCTTCAAGGTACTGGCGGTTGCGGTTGGCGTACCGCGGTGATAGCCGAGCCAGCCACCAGAGACGGTCAAGTCCCACCTCGAAGCGCCTCTCCGCCAGGTGCACCGTTATTCGATCTCCGGAGACGCCGGATTCGACGATGGTGAGAGCACGAACCTCGCCCCAAGGAACGCGCGCGACGCACCAGAATGAGCGGACCGCTAGGCCGTAGGCGTTCCACGCCAGACGCGGGGCGAAATCGAAGATCCATAACGCGAGCGTGATACACAGCGTGAACGCCGGCATTGCCAACGTGGGAGGCAGCCCGAATGCCGACCACTCGACCAGCGGGCTGATGGCGGTGAGGCCAGCAATCACTAGAAGACCCCCGTAGGCAAACCCGCGACTTGGGCCTATGACGCGAGTGCGCGTCGGGTTCAGCGACCGGCCGGACATTATCGGCCGGCCTCGGGACGAGTTTCCGCGTCCGCCGACCGGCGGAACATGTGCAACGCCTCACCCAGGTTCAAAGGGGCGAGCCCGTACTCGTGCTCCCACTCGCCGTTGCACTGCGAGGCGTACCAGGCCTGCAACCAGGTCCACACGCCGGGCGCTAACTCGTCGTATTCGTCCTGCACTCCGTGGCTCCCGGCCTGCCGATGATCGTTGTCAGCGCCAGGTAAGGGTAGGTCTCACGGGCGACGTATCGCTTGAGGCAACGCAGGATTTCCGCTTTGGTCTTGCCTTCGCCGGTCACGTACAGATCTTCGGGCGGTGGGCGGGCCGCCGCACGGACGCGGCCTGCCGGTGGGCATGGTGCCCACCGGCAGGCCGGATCGTGGTTGTTACGAGATCGCCGGTGAGCCGGTGAGGCTCCAGGTAAGGTCGCCCTTGCCGTCGCCGATGATGTCGTAGGAGACGTTGCCGTCGGCCGTCCATCCGCCGGTCGCCGCCGTCTGCAGGAACGGTGTGGCGCACGTGAGCATGTATCCGTAGGTGGAGCCGTTCGCGTTGTAGGTCGCCGTGCAGCTCGCGGTCTCGAAGTCGGAGTCGTACCGCTCGAGCCGCACGTTGATGATGAAGTGGTAGAAGATGTTGACACTGCCGGCCTTGGGACCGTTGGTCATTTCGGCGTAGGCGCGCACAGTGTCGACGTCGACGCGCTGTACGCACAGCGTGATGGTGATGTTGCGCTGTGCGGTGGCCGTGCCGTTGCTGAATCCCTTGGAGTTGCCCCGGCACTGCTCGACGGCGGCGGCGCTGGCCGGCGACGTGATTGCCACCGTCCCGACCAGGGTCGCGGCGATCACGAGCAACGTCGCCAGTCCTTTTTGGAACCGCATGTCCTTGTCCCCTTCACTGTTCAGGAAATGGCCGGAGAACCCGCGAGGCTCCAGGTGAGGTCGTTCTTGCCGTCGCCGATCAGGTCGTAGGAGACATTCCCGTCGGCCGTCCATCCGCCGGTCTCACTCGAGTACCGGTCCTGCGTCTGGCAGGTGAACCGCTGCCCGCCGGCGTCGTCGAAGTTCGTCCATGCGGTGGCGTCGCAACTGACGGCGGCCATGTCCGCGTCGTTCTGCTCCAGCCGGACATTCACCACCAGGTGGTAGACGATGTCGGCGGTGCCGGACTTGGCGCCCATCGACACCGAGCCCCACGCGCGCAGGGTCACGTCGTCCCGCTCGACACACAGTCGGACCGTTACGCTCCGCGAGGCGGGCGTCGCGCCGCCACGGGCGAACACCTTGCTGTTGCTGCGGCACTGGATGTTCGCCGCCGGGGCGCTCGCGTTCGCGTTCGCCGCCGGCGCGAACGTCAGCACGCTGGCCAATACCGCGACGACCAGTGCGCCGACTCCAAATCTCTGTGTACTCACCGTGTCATGCCCTCCCGTTCCCCGAACCGGGTGTCCGCGGCAACGGCCGCTCCGCTGCCGGCTACTTTGACGGTCGCCGATGGGCGTGGAAAGCGAGTGGACGCCGCGTGAAAGCCGGCGAATTCATCGATACGATGGCTGCGCGAAGCATCTGGGCCTGGGGGACCATAGACGTGGGTGAATTACGGGTCGCTGTGCTGGGGCCGATTCAGGTGGAACGCGCCGGCAGACCCGTGCGGCTTGGGCCGCGATTGACCGAGCTGCTGTCGGTGCTGGTGCTGGAGCTGGGCGCGGCAGTGCCGGCCACCCGCCTCGTCGAGCTGCTGTGGGGGGACCCGGCGCCGCCGAGCGCGGCGGCAACGCTTCGCAGCCACGTCTCGCACCTGCGCCGGGCGCTCGGCCCGGCGTCGCTGGTGACCGTCGGCAGCGGCGCCGGCGTCGGCTACCGGTTGACCGCTCCGCCCGAGTCGACCGACGCCCACCGCTTCGAGCGGGCCTGCGCCGACGGACGTCGACTCCTGGCGACCGGCCGGCCCAAGGACGCCGGATGCGCCGTCACGGTGATCGGTGAGGCGCTCGCGTCCTGGCGCGGTCCGGCGTACGCCGAGGTCGCGGACCGGTCCTTCGCCCTGTCCGAGGTGGCCCGCCTCACCGCCGTGCGCCGGGCGGCTCTGCGTGACTACGGTGAGGCGCTGTCGGCCTGTGGCCGGCACGCCGATGCGGCCGCGCACCTCGCGGGCTGCGTGGCCGAGGAACCGCACGACGAGGGTCTGCGCCGGCTGCTGGTCCTCGCGCTGTACGCCGCGGACCGGGTCGACGAGGCGGCCGAGGTGTGCCGGCAGGGGATCGAGCTGTTACGCGAACGCGGCATCGACTCTCCCGGCCTGCAGGACCTGCAGCGGCTCGTGCTGCGCCGGGAGGTGCCGGCGTCGGCGCCCCCGTCGCCGGTCCCGCGCCTGCTACCGCCGGACCCGCAGCGCTTCGTCGGGCGGGCGGACGAAATGGCGGTGGCCCGGCGTCGGCTGGGCGATGCCGCCGAGCGCGGCGGGGTGCTTGTCGTCACCGGTCCGGCTGGTGTGGGGAAGACCAGCTTCGCCGTCCGGCTTGCGCACACCGTCGCGGAGCGCTTCCCCGATGGCCAGCTGTTCCTGAATCTGCGCGGCTTCGACCCGAGCGGGACGCCGATGGACCCGGCCGAGGCGCTCCGGGTTGTCCTGGACACTCTCGGGATGCCGCCGCACCGCATCCCGGCCAGCGTTCCCGCGCAGGCGGCACTGTACCGCGACCAGCTGGCCGGCCGCCGGATGCTCGTGGTACTGGACAACGCCCGTGACACCGACCAGATCCGCATGCTCCTGGCCGGCGTGCCCGGCTGCGCCACGCTGGTGACCAGCCGCAACCGGCTGGCCGCGCTGGTGGCCTACGACGACGCGCACCCGTTGACCCTCGACCTGCTCTCCCGCACAGAGGCCGAAGACCTGCTGGCCCGCCGGATCGGTGCGGACCGCGTCGCCGCCGAGCCGGGCGCGGTGGACACGATCGTCGAGCGGTGCGCCCGCCTGCCGCTGGCCCTGTCCATCGTGGCCGCGCGGGCCGCGGCCCATCCGGCGTTCACGCTCCAAGCGCTCGCCGATGAGCTGCTGGACTCCGGCGGCGGGCTCTACGCGCTCGCCGGCGGTGAGGCGGTGACGACCGTACGGACCGTCTTCTCCTGGTCGTACCGGACCTTGAGTTCCGCTGCGGCGCGCCTGTTCCGGCTGCTCGGTCTGCCGGTCGGGCCGGACATCGGCGTACTCGCCGCCGCCGCCCTCGCGGGGTGCCCGCCGGCCGAGGTACGGCCGCTTCTGGTCGAGTTGACGTCCGCGCATCTGCTGGCCGAACAGGTCCCCGGACGGTACAGCGCGCACGACCTGTTGCGGGCCTACGCCGTCGAACTCTCCCGCGACGACGCGTCGGACGACCGGCAGGCCGCCCTGCGCGGGCTGCTCGACTACTACCTGCACACCGCGTACGCGGCCGAACGTTTGCTGTGGCCGCACCGGGACCCCATCACCGTCGAACCGGCCGCCACCAAGGTGACGATCGACGACCTCACGGACCAGAGCGACGCGCTCGCCTGGTTCACCGCGTGCCGGGCGGCGCTCCTGCCGGCCGTCGAACACGCCCTCGACGCCGGCTTCGTCACCCACGCATGGCAGCTGGCCTGGACCCTGACCTCGTTCCTGCACCGGCAGGGACTCTGGCCCGCCCTCGCCGCCAGCCAGACCGCAGCGCTCGCCGCCGTGCAGCACCTGGGCGACCGCGCGGCACAGGCACAGGCACACCGGGAGCTGGCGCTCGCCCTGACCCAGCTGAGCCGCCACGACGAGGCACACGCCCACCTTCGACGCGCCCACGACCTGTTCGACGAGCTGGGTGACCGGGTCGGTCAGGCACACACGTACCTCAACCTCGGCTGGATCTGCGAGGTGCAGGGCCGTCAGCGGGCCGCACTGGACCACGACCGGCGGGCCCTCGAGCTGTTCACCGCGGCTGGTCACAAGATCGGACAGGCCAGGGCGCTCAACGCTGTGGGTTGGGACCTCGCCCAGCTCGGGCAGCACCTCGACGCCGTCAACCACTGCCAGGAGGCACTCCGGCTGCACCAGTCGCTCGACAACCTCTCCGGTGAGGCGCGGGCCTGGGACAGCCTCGGTTACGCCCACCATCACCTCGGTCAGTTCGCGGAGGCCCTCGCCTGCTACGACCGCGCGCTCGCGCTCCACCGACAGGACGCGGACCGGTACTGCGAGGCGGAGACGCTGACCCACCTCGGCGACACCCAGCACGCCGACGACGCCGACGACGCGGCACGCGGGTCCTGGCTGCTTGCCCTGGCCATCCTGGAGGATCTCGGTCATCCGGACGCCGAGCAGGTTCGGCAACGGCTGGCGGCGGTAGCCGACGGGCCAGGGTAGCCGCGACAGGCCACGACGTCCCCGTCGCAGCGCAGGGCAGAGTCGACCGGGTGCCGAGCACGACAACTACTCGCGGCGAAAATGGCCGGCTACGCCCACGTCACCGTCGACCGCGCCCACGACGCCCGGTTCGTCCTCGGCCGCATCGAGGACCTGGTCGCCGGCCGCAACCCGGACGCCGAGCGGCTTCCGCTGCGTAGCGGAGCGGCACGGCGACCCCGGTTGCGAGCGCGGCTGCGAGCAGGTGTCGGCGGGTCAGTGCGTGGTCATCGATCATCCTGGGTGTCGGTGGTCTCGACTCGCGCGATGAGCAGCTTCAGGCGCCCGATCTCGTCGGCGAGCGCCGTGTTGCCGGCGCTGGTGAGAGTGATCCAGGTCCGGCCCCGCCGTCCGGCGTAGCCCTTCTCGACCTGGACCAGGCCGGCGGTCTCCAGCACGCTCAGGTGCTGGGAGAGGTTGCCGGCGGTCAGTTCCAGTTGGGTGCGTAGGTAGCCGAACTCGACCCGGCGGGCCTCGTGCGCGATGGTGAGGATCCCGAGCCGGACCCGCTGGTGCACCACGTCGTCCAGGCCGGTGACCGGATGCGGGGATTCGATCTCGTCCGGCTCCGGGGTGTCGGCGGCGTCGGTCACCGGGGCCGCCGCAGCCGTTGCGCCAGCGTGAAGCCGGCGCTGCCCAGCAGCAGCGCGCTGCCGTTGATGACCAGCTGGGGTATGAACCAGGTGTGCGGACCCCAGTGCGCGCCCCAGCCGAAGTTGATCGGCACCAGGACCACCGCGAGGTACCCCAGGGTGAACAGCAGCAGCGCGACGTGCCGCTCCAGCCAGGCCAGCACGAGCAGGGCCAACCCGATCGCGCCGGGCGGGTCGAGCAGCCGGAACAGGAACTGGGCGAAGGCGGACGGCTCCTCCGGGTAGGCCAGCGGGTTGAGGTGGGTCCACACCGCCGCGAAGGCGAAGCCCAACCCGATGAGCGCGACGCCGGTGACCGCGTACGGCAGCACCCGGGTGTCCACGCCCCGGGCCCGGGCCGCCCGCAGGTACCCGCCGGCGATCACCACGTACGCCAGGACCAGCGCCGCCAACCAGTAGAACGTCACGGTCTGGAGCCAGACCGTGCACACCTGGCCGTCGTTCGCCGGGTGGCAGTCGCTGATGACGCGACCGTACCGGTACGCCGGGATCGCCCCGAACGTCATCAGGGCCAGCACCAGCAGCGGCAGCCACGTCACCCGCTGGTCAAGGCGAACCCGGCGCGCGAGGTCGCGCGCATCAGACAGCAGCCGGCGGGGGTCACCGCCGGCGGGTACCGATTCAGTAGTCATGCGAACAGGTTTGCATAGCAAACTCGTTTCCGCTAGTACTACCTTCGGCGGCTGCCGCGCAGTCAGCCCGGATCCGTACCAGCCCGCGGGCGAACGCCGCGACGACGAAGACGCCGAGGGCCAGTACGCAGGCCGTGCCGCCGGCCGGAAGCCGCTTGCCACCCAGGCGGCGAGGTCATCGATGGTCAGTAGAGGGCTGGCCGCCATTCGGGGGCGGCGGGGCTGTTCATCGCCGGCCTAACATGTTGGCCGAACCGGGCTGGCGTCGCATAGCGCGGCCGGCAGATTGCCGGTGGGCCCTGGCGTCTGACGGCACGGCCGGGGCTGCCCGGGAGGAGGCGGTGGTGAGCGGCACCGACAAGCCGATCGGTTACTGGCTCAAGCACCTGCACAACATGATCGAGGAGCAGTTCGACGCGACGCTAGGCGACCTCGGCCTCGACCGCCGGCAGTGGCAGATCCTGAACCTGCTCTCCGCCGCGACGCGCAGCCGCAGCGAGATTGAGCAGGCGCTCGCGCCGTTCTGGCCGGATGGCCCACGTCGACTCGAAGCGGCCGTTAACGGTGCCGATGGCCTGGCCGCGCGGGGGTGGGCGCGGTACGACGGCGGCACGTTCAGCCTGACCGAACAGGGGCGCGCGGCGCACCGCGCGGCGGCGGAGCGTGTCGGCGAGACGCGGCGGCTGCTGCTGCGCGGGCTCACCCCCGAGCAGTACGCCGAGACCGTCCGGCTGCTGTCGGTCATGGCCGGCAACCTCGAGGCGGCCTTGGCAGGCCGTGCGGCGGGCAGCAAGCAGGACTGAGCGCAAGAGAAATCTCCGGCCGCGTGGCCGTGCACTCACACGTGGTTGGAGAACTCGACCTGCCATCGCCACGCCGAGTGATCATCGGCGTGCCACCACGCCCGCAGGATGCCCGCCTCGCCCCCCGGCAGGATCACCAGCCGCCCCAGGTCGTCGTCACCGGGCCACCCGTCTTCCAGCGTGATCCGGTCGTCCCGCCGGACCAGAAAACTCATCGGCCCGGGCGCGCCGCGCTTGAGATCGCGTCCCTCGGCGCGGGGCGACCCGTCCTCGCCGCGCACCGTCACATCCAGCACCGGCGGCGCCGCGTGCACCAGCAGCCGGTCGCCGGCGACCTCCGCGCCGACGCGGGACCGGGCGAACGACAGACCCGTCGCTCCGACGTGCGGCATCCACAGGTCCCACACCTCGTTCATGTCCATCACATACCCGTCGCGCGGCACACCATACGGGAGCAGCGGTGGCGCTATTCGAGGCTCGCCAGCTCGTCCGCGGACAGGCGAAGCGCCCCGGCGGCCACGTTCTCGACCAGGTGGTCCGGGTTGCCCGTACCCGGGATGGCCAACACGTGCGGCCCGCGACTCAGCGTCCAGGCGATCCGGACCTGCGCCGGCGTGGCGCCGTGTTGACGTGCGATGGCGAGCACGGCGTCGTTGTCGGCGACACCGCCGGCCTCACGTCCGTCACCCGCGATCGAGTAGAACGGCACGAACGCGATGCCCTGCTCGCCACACGTGCGGAGGGTCTTGTCGCTGATGCGATTAGCGATGCCGTACGCGTTCTGCACGCACACGACGGGGGCGATCGCCTGGGCCTGTGCGAGATGTTGCGGGCGGACATTGGAGATGCCCAGGTGCCGGATCAGGCCGGCGTCGCGCAGTTCGGCAAGCGCACCGAAGTGTTCGGCGATCGAGTCGAGGCCGTGTTGGCGCAGGTTCACCACGTCCAGGTGGTCGCGGCCGAGCTGGCGCAGGTTCTCCTCGACCTGCCCACGTAGTTGATCCGGCCGGGCCAATGGCAGCCAATCCCCGGCCGGATCCCGGCCGGGGCCGACCTTCGTGGCGATGACCAGATCGTCGGGATACGGCGCCAGCGCCCGGTTGATCAGTTCATTGGCCGAGCGCAGCGGGGAGAAGTAGAACGCCGCCGTGTCGATGTGGTTCACACCCAGCTCGACCGCACGGCGCAGCAGGCCGATGACCCGATCGCGGTCGCTCGGCGCGCCGAGGGCGCTGCCCGTCAGTCGCATCGCGCCGAATCCGATCCGGTTGACGGTCACGTCGCCGAGCGTCCACGTACCCGCCGAAGCCGCAGTGGTCCTGTGAGTAGACATTGGACGAACATAGCCATGGCCGCCGATCTGCCCGGTCGGTCGTGTGACGGATGGTGCCACGCCAACATCAGGGTTACGTTGCTTGTGGTCAGAGATCACTGCCGAGCGCGGCACGGTTGGCGGCGTGGGACGCCGGCCGCCGGTGGCGGCGACCGGCGTCCCGCGGCCGCGCGTCAGCCGTCGGTACGGTCCTCGGCGATCACCTGCGCCCGCAGTTTCACCAGGGCGCGGAGGGCCAGGCTGTACATCTCGATGCTCTTCTCGCTGTGCGTGTCGATCGCGGTCTTGAGTTCTTTGAAGGTTTTGGCCACGACCTCGTCCAGGGTGTTCTTGTCGATGCCGTTCATCGCTGTCCCTTCGTCTCGGTTCGATCGGACCGGCGTTCGCACCGGCCAATGCGTGATGCTCTGCCACGGGGCGCAGATCCGCATGCTCTGCGTCCCCCGAACGCACCGCCAAAGACGCGGTCATGGCGCTGCGGGAACTAACGAGGTCCGGCTGACGACTATGTGACCGAGACAACCGCTGCGCGCCCTCCGCGGTGGCGGGTGGCAGCCGACGGCGCTGTTGCGCCCCGACCGAGGAGTTCGCCGTGACTCTGGAAATCGACACGACGAGCGGTGAGACGCGCGCCGCTGCGGCGCCCCCGCGACCGAGGGGCGCGTGGGCGCTGTTGCGGCCGTTGATCCTTCGTCTGCACTTCTACGCGGGCGTACTGGTCGCGCCTTTCCTGCTGGTGGCGGCGGTCAGCGGCGGGCTCTACGCGCTGAGCCCGCAGCTGGAGCGGGTGGTCTATGCCGAGCTGCTCGAAGCGCCGGCCGCGTCCGGTCCCGCGCAGCTGCCGCTGGCTGACCAGGTGGCGGCCGCGGAGCGGGTGAGCACGGTGACCGGTCTGGTCGCGGTCCGGCCCGCCCCGGCGGGTGGCACGACGCGGGTGCTGTTCGACAACGGCACGTTCGCGGAGTCCTACCGGCACGCGGTCTTCGTCGATCCCGCGACGGGGAACGTCCTGGGTCAGGAGACGGTGTACGGCACCAGCGGGTCGCTGCCGGTGCGGTCCTGGATCGACGAGCTGCACCGGTCGCTGCACCTGGGGGAGACGGGCCGGCTCTACAGCGAGCTCGCCGCGTCCTGGTTGTGGGTGCTGGCGTTGGGTGGGCTGGCGTTGTGGGTGGCTCGAACGCGGGCGCGCCGGTCGGCGCGCGCCCTGCTGGTGCCCGAGGCGGGCGCGCGGGGTCGGGCCAGGACGCGTTCCCGGCACGGCGTGCTCGGTGTGTGGCTGCTGCTCGGGCTGTTGGCGCTGTCGGCCACCGGGTTGACCTGGTCGCGTTTCGCTGGCGAGAACGTGACCGACCTGCGTGCTCGCCTGGGTTGGTCCACGCCGGGGCTGACCACCGCGACCGCGTCGAATCCGGGCACGGCCCACGGCGGCGATCACGGGGATCACGGCGGATCCGTCGCCGGCAACGGGGCGGTGAACGTCGCGGACATCGACGCCGTGCTCGCCGCTGCCCGCGCGGTCGACGTCAGCTCCGACCAGGTCGAGATCGGGCTGCCGAAGCCCGGGAAAACCTGGACCGTCACCGAGGTCCACCGCGAATTTCCCACCGCCGTGGACGCCGCGGCCGTCGACCCGACCACGCTGGCTGTCACCGACACCGTGCGTTTCGCCGACTATCCCTTCATGGCCAAGCTGACCCGCTGGGGCATCGACCTCCACATGGGCGTGCTGTTCGGGCTGCCCAACCAGATCGCTTTGGCCGGTCTCGCGGCGGGCCTGGTCACGATGCTGGTGCTCGGCTACCGGATGTGGTGGCAGCGGCGGCCCACCAGCGCCGCCCGGTGGCGCCCCGGCCCGGCCTACGGCCCCGGCGCACTGCGGGCGTTGCCCTGGCCCGTGTTGGCGGCCGTAGCAGTGGTGGCGATCGCGGTCGGGCTCTTCCTGCCCCTGCTGGGGGTCAGCCTGCTCGCGTTCCTGCTCGTCGACACCGCGCTGGCCGCGTACCGGCGGGTCACGACCCGGACCGCCTGATCCACCCGTCGGGGTGACCGGCGAGCACATATCTGTCGACTTCTATTGCCGCGCCAATCGAGCGGATGGTAGTCATTTGGGACCCGAGAAGAGGGGACCAACTCATGAGCCAGCCGCAGAACGAAGGGGTGAGCCGGCGTCGCGTTCTCGGCGGAGCAGCCGGACTCGCCGCCGGCGCCGCGGCCGTCGCGGCGCTGCCATCCGGCGGCGCGTCCGCCGCTGCCGCGACGAACGCCCCCGACCTCGCCCGCTGGCGTCGGCAAGCCGCCCACGTGACGATCACCCGGGATGACTGGGGCATCCCGCACGTGGTGGGCAGGACCGATGCCGATGCGGTGTTCGGGATGATGTACGCGCAGGCCGAGGACGACTTCAACCGGATCGAGCGCAACTATCTGGTGAGCCTCGGGCGGCTGGCCGAGGCCGAGGGCGAGGGTGCGATCTGGCAGGACCTGCGCCAGCGGCTGTTCGTCGACCCCGCGGTGCTGAAAAGGGATTACGCGAAGGTCCCGGCCTGGCTGCGCAAGCTGATGCAGGCCTGGGCGGACGGGCTGAACTACTACCTCGCGACCCACCCGGAGGTGCGACCACGCGTAATCGATCGGTTCGAGCCGTGGATGCCGCTGAGCTTCTCCGAAGGCAGCATCGGCGGCGACATCGAGCGGGTGCCGCTCACCCAGCTCGAAGCCTTCTACGGCAAGCGTGCGGTGCCGATGACGGACGAGGAGCGTGGGCTCCTGTTCCGCGAGCCCAGTGGCTCCAACGGCATCGCGATCGCGCCGAGCCACACCCGGGACGGCCACGCACTCCTGCTGATCAACCCGCACACCAGCTTCTTCTTCCGCTCCGAGCAGCATGTGACCAGCGGCGAAGGGCTCAACGCCTACGGCGCCGCCACCTGGGGGCAGTTCTTCATCTACCAGGGCTTCAACGCGAACACCGGCTGGATGCACACGTCGAGCGGCGTCGACAACGTCGACGAGTTCGCCGAGACGATCGTGACCGGGGCGGATGGTCGCCGCTTCTACCGCTACGGCACGGCGCTGCGGCCGGTGACGACGAAAACGATCACGTTGTCCTATCGCACCGCGGATGGCGGACGGGCGCAGCGCAGCTTCACCACCTTCGCCACGCACCACGGCCCGATCGTGCGCGAGGTCGACGGCAGGTGGATCGCGTTCGCGCTGATGAACCGGCCCCTCGAGGCGCTGCAACAGAGCTTCCTGCGCACCAAGACGCGGGATTACGCGGACTTCATCCAGGTGGCGGACCTCAAGGCCAACAGCTCGAACAACACGCTCTTTGCCGACTCGAACGGTGAGATCGCCTTCCTGGTGCCGCAGTTCATGCCGCTGCGGGACGATCGCTTCGACTATCGCCGGCCCGTCGACGGCAGCGACCCGACGACCGACTGGCGCGGGCTGCACAGCCTCAGGAGCCTGCCGCAGGCGGTGAACCCGAGGAATGGCTGGGCGTTCAACGCGAACAACTGGCCCTGGACCGCGGCCGGCGCGGACAGCCCGCGGGCCGCCGACTATCCACGCTACTTCGACCAGGCCGGCGAAAACCCCCGCGGGCCGCAGGTGGTGCGGGTGCTGACCGCGCGGCGCGACTTCACCCCGCAAACGCTGATCGCCGCCGCCTTCGATCCGTACCTGACCGCTTTCGCCCGGCTCGTGCCGGGGCTCGTCGCGGCGTGGGACAAGCTGCCCGGGGGCGACCAGCAGAAGGCGGAGCTCGCCGGCCCGGTCGGCGTGCTCCGCGACTGGGACTACCGCTGGGGCGCGCAATCAACCGCGACGTCGCTGGCCGTGTTCTGGGGTGAGGCGCTCTGGGCACCCCTGGCCCAGGCGGCGAGAGACGCCGGCATGTCGATGTGGGATTACCTGGCCGAGCGGGCCACCGACGCCCAGCGGCTCGCGGCGCTGGAGGCGGCGACGGAGCGGCTGACGCAGGATTTCGGCAGCTGGCAGGTGCCCTGGGGCCAGATCAACCGCTTCCAGCGCAACGACGGCGCGATCGTGCAGACGTTCGACGACGCCAGGCCGAGCATCCCGGTGCCGTTCACCTCCGCGCAGTGGGGCTCGCTCGCCTCGTTCGGGGCGCGGCGCTACCCGGGCACGAAGCGCTACTACGGCACCAGCGGCAACAGCTTCGTCGCCGTCGTGGAGTTCGGGCCGAGGCTGCGCGCCTGGGCGGTAACGGCGGGCGGCGCGAGCGGACATCCCGACTCGCCACACTTCAACGACCAGGCCGAACGGTACGCGAGCGGCAACCTCCGGCGCGTCTACTTCTATCCGGAGGAGCTCAAGGGCCATGTCGAGCGGAGCTACAAGCCGGGGCACTGATCCCGGATGACCGCCACCGAAGGGGTGTGACACAGTCCCGAGCAGCCCTCACTGAGCGGGGGCGACCTCCAGTTCGGTGGCGCTCTCCGACGGGATCTGCGCCCCCTCCGCCTCGGCGCGCACCGCGGCGTCGTGGGCGGCCATGGCCTCCTGACGATCGTGCTCCTCGCGCAGGATCGCCGTGGCCTTCCACTCCTCGGGGATGGCGAACGCGTCGACCAGCGTGATCATGTGCGGTCGCAGCTCGTGGAGCAGTTGGTTCACCGTGGCGGTGAGCACCTTGGCGCGGGCGGGTGTCAGCCTGCCGTGTTCGAGGAACCACGCCTTGTCCCGCTCGATGGTCGACAGCGCGTAGAGGTCGCAGACCTTGTCGAGCAGCGCCTTCGCGCCCGCGTCCGCCGTCCGCTCGATGCCGGCGACGAACGCCTCGAGCACCACCCGGTCGATGTGCGCCTGCGCGGTGCGCAGCACGTGGTCCTGGACGCCGTTGAACACGTCGAACGGCTTCATGCCGTCGGTCGCCGCGTTCCTGCGCAGCCGCCGGATCGCGCCCTCGAGCACGTGCTTCTCGCGGTCCTCGAAGGTCTTCAGCTGCCAGCCGCGGTCGCGCATCGGCACGTCGTCCTCCCGGCCGGGGACGGCGTCGACGAGCCGCTGGATCAGCCCGCGGGCCGCCGTCCGCTCCAGCACCGTCTCGCGGACCAGATCCGCGATGAAGCCGATCCTGCCCCAGCCGTCGAGCGAGCCGAACGTGTCGCGGTAGCCGGTGAGCAGACCCTTCGCGACCAGCTGCAACAGCACCGTGTTGTCGCCCTCGAAGGTGGTGAACACGTCGGTGTCCGCCTTCAGGTGCGGCAGCCGGTTCTCCTGCAGGTAGCCGGCGCCGCCGCAGGCCTCGCGGCAGAGCTGGATCGTGCGGGTGGCGTGCCAGGTCTGGGCGGCCTTGAGGCCGGCGGCGCGGGACTCGATCTCGCGCTGGGCGGCCTCGTCGATCTCCTCGCCGTGTTCGTGCACCGCCGTCTGGATGTCGTGCATCTGGCTCACCAGCTCGCCCTGCGCGAAGTGCAGCGCGTAGGTGGTGGCCAGCGCCGGCAGTAGCTTGCGCTGGTGCGCCAGGTAGTCGTTGATGACGATCTCGCGCTCCTCGCCGGGAGCGGTGAACTGGCGGCGGATGTCGCCGTAGCGGACGGCGATGTCGAGCGCGAGCTTCGTCGCCGAGCCGGCCGAGCCGCCCACGCTGACCCGCCCGCGCACCAGTGTGCCGAGCTGGGTGAAGAAGCGCCGCGTCTCGTTGCCGATGCGCGACGTGTACGTGCCGTCCTCGGCCACCTGCCCGTACCGGTCGAGCAGCATGTCGCGGGGGACCGTGACGTGGTCGAAGGTCAGCCGGCCGTTGTCGACGCCGTTGAGGCCGGCCTTGGGGCCGGCGTCGCCGATGGTCACGCCGGGCATGGGGTTGCCCTGCGCGTCGCGGATCGGCACCAGCCAGGCGTGCACCCCGTGGTTGGTCCCCCGCGTGATCAGCTGCGCGAACACGACGGCCATCCGCCCGTCCTTGGCGGCGTTGCCGATGTAGTCCTTACGGGCGGCCGCGTGCGGGGTGTGCAGGTCGAACGTCTGCGTCTCGGGGTCGTAGGTGCAGGTCGTGCGCAGCTGCTGGACGTCGGAGCCGTGCCCGGTCTCGGTCATCGCGAAGCAGCCGGGCAGGTCGAAGCTGATGATGTCCCGCAGGTACGCGTCGTGGTGCCGCTTCGTGCCGAGCAGTTGGACGGCGCCGCCGAACAGGCCCCACTGGACTCCGGCCTTGACCATCAGCGACAGGTCGCCGAAGGCGAGCATCTCGATCGAGGTGACCGATCCGCCCGAGTCGGCCTGGCCGCCGTACTCCTTGGGAAAGCCCAGGCTGGCCCGGCCGGACTCGGCCAGCTTCCGGGCCATCCGGGTGACCCGCTCGCGGGCTTCCTGCACGCTCTCGCCGTAGACCGGCAGGAACTCCTCGTCGTGCAGGTTCTCCCGGGCGTCGCGGCGCACGTGAGCCCAGCGGCCGTCGAGGACGTCGCGGATCGCGGCCGGATCCACGCTCGTGGGCAGGGTGCTGGTCACTTCTCCTCCTGACTTGCCGCGGCGGCCTGGTCGCCGACGAGGTCGGACAGGCTCGATGTCTAAGCCATCACCAGGACATCACGCCGATCATCCTAGGTGGCGGAGGAGTCGAGGTCGCGGCGGAGCCGCCGGGGCGGGGTGAACGCGTACAGGTCGAGGATGCCCGGAGGATCGGCGATGCCGGGGCCGCCGGCGCGGACCCAGGCGACGATATCGTCGGCGGCGTCGGGGTCGTTGACGAGGCCGAGCCACACGGGGTGGCCGCCGGCGGCGCGCCCGGCCGCCGACGGTTGCACGACGATGACGTTGGCGTGATCGCAGGCGTCCAGGCACCCGGTGGCGCGGACCCGGGCCTGCCCGGCGAGCGCCCCGCGCAGCTGGGCGAGCTGCGCGGGGTGATCCAGTCCGGGGATCTTTCCCGTACCGCAGCAGCAGCCCCGGCACACCGTGACCGTGCAGGACCCCGCCTCCCGCGACGCCGGGCGGCGGGGGCGACGGCTCACCGGGCGTCCCCGGGCCGGCGCCGGGCACTCGCGTGCAGCAGGCGGCGACGGATGATCACACGAACACGCTATCCAGGCCGTGGTGCCTGAGCCGGACGGGGGCGGCGCTGCGGCTGCTCCGCTTCCGCCCGGTCAGGCGCGGCGGGGCACCTGTCGTGCCGGATTGCCGCCCCAGGTGGTGCCGGCCGGGGCGCTGCTGCCCTTCATGAGGAAGGAGCCGGGCGTGACGACGACTTCGTCGGCCAGCTCGACGCCGTAGTGCACGAGCGCGCCGGTGGCCACGGAGCAGCCGTTGCCGAGGCGGATCCGGTCCGACTTGAACGTGCCGTCCTCCAGCGAGTGGGAGTGCAGGCTCGATCCCTCGCTCAGGGTGCAGTAGTCGCCGATCTCGACGAGGCTCCTCTCCGGCATCCCGCAGCCGTCCTCGTAAACGCGACGGCCGATCCGCAACCCGAGCAGACGCAGGAAGAACGGCTTGAACGGGGTGCCGTTGAAGATTCCGAGGACTCCGGCCTCGTTGAGCTTCCAGTAGCGTTCGTGCCGCCAGTACCGCCGGTCGTAGATCGAGCAGTACAGGGGACGGAGTCGGCGGAAGCCGAGGGTGATCCAGTTCAGCAGGACGACGTAACCGATGCTCAGCAGCAGCGCCAGCGCGACACCGGCGGTGATCGTGAAGACGTGCACCCCGGCGGGGTCGTGGAGCCGTTCGACGCTCACCACGGTCAGGACCGGAAGGTAGAAGAGCAGCCAGCGGGAGGCCAGGAAGCAGCCGATGGTGGCGAGGTTGGAGCGGTTCTTCCGCGCCAGTCGGCGACGGAACTCCGCCCCGTTCTTGAACTCGTCGAACTGCGCGTCCCGGCGTACGGACCGCGGGATCTCGAACGGCGGCGACCCCAGTAGCCCCACACCATTCCTGACCGGTCCGTCGATCGGAACCATCACCTTCGTGGCGAGCAGGCAGTTCTCCCCGACCCTCGCTCCGGCCGGGTAGACGATGTTGTTGCCGAGAAAGCTGTCCGAGCCGATCGTCACCCGGGACAGCGCGAACGACGTACTGGAGAACTGGGCGTTGCCCATGGACAGCCCGTCCGAGACGAGCACGCCGCCGCGGACGTCACACAGGAACGGGCTGTCGTGCTTCTGCCCGACCCCGAAGTTTGAACCGGTCTGTCGTACCTGGTTGAACCGCCAGCCGATCGCGCGGAGGTAGCCGATGATGTAGGAACTGTCGCCGAAGACGATGTTGAAGAAGCGCACGTTGCTGAACCGGGAGACGATCTGGAAGCACATCCAGTGCCACCCGTACAGCGGGTAGGCCCGGGCGGTGACGAGGAACAGGTGCGCCAGCCGGGGCACGGCGACGGCCAGCAGCAGGCCGAGCGGGATCGCGCCGAAGAACATCAGCAGCGACCCCTCGACCGTGCTGATGTCGACGAAGAACGCCAGCGCGGCCCACACGATGACCAGCTGGCTGTCGACCACCACCCGACCGAGCAGTTGACTGGTCGCGTAGGAGAACCGACGCGCCCGCGAGCAGGACTTCGGCGGGGGCAGGGGATTGCCGGTCCGGCACGGTACGGCCGGTGACCCGTGGAAGGTGGCCCCGGCCGGTATGACCGTGCCGGCCCCCATGGTGGACGCGTGGCCGAGGTGCGCTCGGTCGCCCAGCACCGTGTCGATGTCGAGGACGCTGCCCTCGCCGACGTGGACGCCCCGGCCGAGGCTGATCGGGCCCGTGGTGATCCATCCGGCCTCGGCCCGGTAGCCGAGGAAGCTCACGTCCTTGCCGATCACCGTACCGGGGCCGAGCGTGATCAGGTCGGTGCAGACCGGAACCGATCGCGACAGCACCACGACACCCGGACCGATCTTCGCCCCGAGCGCCCGCAGGTAGAGGGAGTACAGCGGCGACCCGACGAAGAGCACCATGGGGCTGGCCCGGATGACCCGCTTGACGATCCAGAACCGGACGTAGGTGAGCCCCCAGATGGGGAACGTTCGTGCCCGCCACCTACCGATCAGCAGCCACTTCACCGCGACCGGTAGCGCGGCCGTAGCGAGAAACGCGAGGACGCCGAAGCTCAGCGAGCGCAGCGCGCGGTCGAACAGCCCGGCACCGGCGGTGATCCAGCCGTATCCGGCGACGACGACGGCGGACACGACAAGCATGGACGCCAGACCGAAGAGGGCCTGCAGCGCCGCGCAGCCGTAGTACTCCAGGCCGGTGGGCACCCGCACGGGCGGCGGCGGTGGTTCGACCGGCGCGGCCGGCGCGTCCGCGTCGAGCACCCCGGCGACCACTACGGCGAAGGCGCGGACGGACGGGTTCAGATACACGTCCTTGATCGAAACGTCCGTGCCGAACCGTTCCCGTACCCGCGTGCAGTAGCGCGCCATCGTCAGCGAATCGGCGCCGAGATCGGCGAAGAAGTTGTCCTCGACCGACACCCGTTCCACCCGCAGCAGCTCGGCGAGCAGATCCGCCAGCACCGACTCCGTCGCCCCGGCCGGGGCGACGACGGTCGACGTCGTCGGCCGGCACCGCGGCCCGGACGGGGCCGGCAGCCTCTTCCGGTCCACCTTGTCGCTGGGCAGCCTGGGCAGGTCCGGAAGCTCCTCGAGGTACGCCGGAACCATGTAGCCGGGCAGCCGGGTCCGCAGCGCGGCGAGCGTCCGTCCGTGGTCGAGCGGCGCCGCCCCGGCACGCCGG
Source organism: Micromonospora pattaloongensis (assembly GCF_900107255.1). GTDB lineage: Bacteria > Actinomycetota > Actinomycetes > Mycobacteriales > Micromonosporaceae > Micromonospora_I > Micromonospora_I pattaloongensis. The sequence continues at coordinate 72,620 of NZ_FNPH01000006.1, forward strand.
GTGTAGAACGCCGCGAGCTCCACGACGCCGGGCTCCGGCTCGTACGAGGTGACCGCCGCCTGGGCGATCTCCGGCAGCCGCAGCAGCACCGACTCGATCTCGGTCAGCTCGATCCGGTACCCGCGGATCTTCACCTGCGTGTCGATCCGGCCGAGATACTCGATCTGGCCGTCGGCGTTGACCCGGCCGAGGTCACCGGTCCGGTAGATCCGCCCGGACGGGTTGTTCGGGATGCCCAGCTGGTCGGGGATGAAGGCGCGTGCGGTGAGATCGTCCCGGTTGACGTACCCGGGGGAGAGGCAGATGCCGGCGACGCCGATCTCACCGGTGCCGCCCCGCGGTAGCGCCCGTTGCTGCGCGTCGAGGATCACCACCGAGTACGTCGGCAGGGGGACCCCGATGGTCACCGGCTGCTCGGGGCGCAGCCGTGCCCAGGTGGCGGTGACCGACGTCTCCGTCGGCCCGTACACGTTGAGCAGCGTCCGGCCCGGTCGGTGCCACCGCCTCACCAGGTGCGGCGGACAGGCCTCGCCGGAGACGAGGACGAACCGGAGGCCGGGCAACTCCTCCTCGATCGTGGCCAACAGCGTCGGTACGCAGCAGAGCGCCGTGACCCGATGGTGGACGAGAAAGGCGGCGAGATCGCGGCCGACCAGCGCTCCGGTCGCGGTGCTGGGGACCAGGGTCGAACCGGAGATCAGCGGCACCCAGATCTCCTCGACGGAGAAGTCGAACGCGATCGTCATCCCCTGGTAGACGCGATCGTCCGCGCGCAGCCCGTACGTCTCGGTGGCGACGTGGACGAAGTTGCAGATGTTCGCCTGGTTGATGGCGACGCCCTTGGGCTGGCCGGTGGTGCCGGAGGTGTAGATGATGTACGCCAGGTCGTCGGTCGCCGGCCCCAACTCGTCCCGGCCGATGCGGCGCGCCTCGGGGGAAGCGGCATCGACCCGCTCGTCCACCCGGACCGCCGTGTCCACCCGGATCACGGCGGCGTCCACCCGCTCCAGGCGGTCGGCCAGCGCCGAGACCGTGAGAATCGTCCGGACGCCGGCGTCGGCGACGATGTAGGAGATCCGATCCGCCGGGAAGGCGGCGTCCATCGGCACGTACGCCGCGTGGATCTTGCAGACGGCGAGCATGGCGAGGTACGCGAAGGCGGATTTGTCGACGAACAGGCCGACCCGGTCCCCGGGGGACACGCCCTGGGACAACAGGTGACGCGCGAGCTGGTTGGCCCGGGCATCGAGTTCGGCGTACGTCATCCGCAGTTCGCCGTCGTCGACGGCCAGGTGATCGGGATCGCCCTCGGCCACGAAGCGGTCGCAGCGCCGCTCGAACAGGTGGTGCAGCCGCTCGCCCGGCCGCCACCGGACGCGGTTGTCGACGCCCTCGGCGGTCAGCACCAGCGTGTCGGCGGGCGGGGCAGCCTGCCTCGGCGTACGGGTCGCGGGCGTCGTGCCAGTGCGTCCCGGGGCCATCCCGGGCTGCCCGGTCACGCGGTCACCAGACCGGAAGAACTGCGGGTCTCGCGCGCCGATGCGACGGCCCCGGTGGCCGCCAGCAGGATGTCCAGACCGTCGTCCAGGAGCTTGTGGGGTGTCGTCAGCGGCGGGAGCACCTTGACGACCTGGTCGTACGAACCCGCGGTCTCCAGCATCAGCCCGTCCGCGAAGCAGCGGCGGACGACGGCCGCCGCGTAGGCGCCGGAACCGACGTCGATGCCGCACATCATTCCGCGCCCCTTGACGGTCGCGCCGGGGACCAGAGCGGCCGCCTCAGCCAGTCGACGGGCGAGCAGGTTGCTCCGGCGTGCCACGTCGGCGGCGAAATCGCGGGTCGACCAGAACTTCTCCAGGGCGACCCGGGCCGTGACGAACGCGTGGACGTTGCCCCGGAACGTTCCGTTGTGCTCGCCCGGGAGCCAGACGTCGTACTCGGGCCGGATCAGCAGCAGCGCCATCGGGAGGCCGTAGCCGGAGATCGATTTGGACAGTACGACGAGGTCGGGAACGATGCCGAAGGGCTCGAAGCTGAAAAACGTGCCGGTCCGACCGCAGCCCGCCTGGATGTCGTCAACCACGAGCAGGGCTCCACTGGTCGACGCCAGCTCCGCGATCCGGCGTACCCACGCCGGCGACGCGACGTTGAGCCCACCCTCGCCCTGCACCGTCTCCAGCAGGATCGCCGCAGGCGCGTCGAGCCCGCTGGAGGGGTCGTGCAGCATGCGGTCCAGGAGCTCAGCCGTGTCGATGCCGTCGCCGAGGTACCCGTCGTACGGCATCCGCGTCACCCCGTACAGCGGGATCTCCGGACCGCCCCGATGGTGCCGGTTCCCGGTCGCGGCCAGTGCGCCCTGCGACACCCCGTGGAAGCCGTTGGTGAATGCGATGACATTGGTCCGGCCGGTGACCTTGCGAGCGAGTTTGAGCGCCGCCTCGACCGCGTTGGCCCCGGTCGGACCGGTGAACTGCACCCGGTGGTCCATCCCGCGCGGCAGCAGCACCAGCGACTCGAAGGCCGTGAGGAACGCGCGCTTGGCGGAGCTGAACATGTCGAGGCTGTGCGATATTCCCCGGCGCTCGAGGTGGGCGATCAGAGCGGCCCGCATGTCCGGGTCGTTGTGCCCGTAGTTCAGCGAACCCGCACCGGCGACGAAGTCGAGGTATTCGCGGCCGGTGACGTCCCGGACGACGCTTCCCTCCGCCGTGTCGAGGATGAGATCGAGTCGGCGGCAGTAGCTGCGCACCACCGACTCGCGGCGTTCGAAGATCGAAGGTTCGTATGGACGCGGGATGGCACGTCTGGTCACCGCACCCCCCGTGGTCTGTGGATCATCACAGACCTCCTTCCTGATCACCGCAGAGGTTTTTTTCCTTGTGCTACAACGAGGGCTGGCCGGTCCAGTTCCATGTCGACTCGCCGTCGCCGGTGCCGTGGAATCCGGCGTCGAACGCACGAGGATCGATCGCCTCAGCGGGTAGTCTGCGGGGGCGGTGTCATCGCAGTCTCACAGCAGCCTCACCGCAGCCTCACAGACACGGAGGTTGCCCGGTGAACGCGAGAGAGGGCCATGTTAGAGCGCCTTCTGCCGGCCGGCGTTATCTGTCGTGAGGCCTTCGACGACCGGGTCCCGGCTCCGTTGCCCGCAGAGGAAGCATGCGCCGTCGCACACGCCGTGGAAACACGCCGACGCGAATTCGCGACGGCGCGACGATGCGCCCGAGAGGCGTTGACGGCGCTGGGCGTTCCCGTTCGGGCCCTGCCGGCCGGACCGTCGAGGGAACCGCGCTGGCCAGACGGTGTCGTGGGGAGTATCACCCACTGTGACGGCTATCGTGCTGCCGTTGTCGCGTCCCGCGTCAGGATGGCCACTCTGGGCGTCGACGCGGAGCCACACGACCGACTGCCCCGGGGCGTGTTGGACCGCATCGCGCTTCCGGCCGAGGTGGACTGGGTGATGCGGAGTACCGCGATCGACGGTTCAGTTCACTGGGACCGGCTGTTGTTCTGCGCCAAGGAGGCCGTCTACAAGGCGTGGTTTCCGTTGGCGCGGTGCTGGCTGGGGTTCGAGGACGTAGCCGTCTCCCTCGAACGTCCTCGTGGGACGTTCACCGCGCGCCTTCGCGCGCCGAAGTCACTGCTACCCGGCGGTGTGCCGGTGACCGGGTTCGCTGGTCGATGGCGGGTCGACCGCGGACTGATACTGACAGCAATCGCGGTGCCGGCTCCGCGTCGTTCGGGAGGATGACCGGACCGCGGTGTCCGGGTCGGCCCGCGCGGGCCGACCCGGACACCGGGATCAGACGAGGTCGTACCGGTCGAGGTTCATGACCTTGACCCACGCCGCGACGAAGTCGTTGACGAACTTCTCGCGGGCGTCGTCGCTCGCGTAGACCTCCGCGAGCGCGCGCAGTTCCGAGTTGGAACCGAACACGAGGTCGACCCGGCTGCCGACCCACTTGACCTCACCCGTGGCGAGGTCACGACCCTCGAAGGTGTGCGCGTCCGGTGACGTCGCCTTCCACGCCGTGCCCAGGTCGAGCAGGTTGGCGAAGAAGTCGTTGGTCAGCGACCCGGGGGTCGTGGTGAAGACGCCCAGCGACGACTGCTGGTAGTTCGCACCCAGGACGCGCAGGCCACCGACGAGCACCGTCATCTCGGGCGCGCTCAGGGTCAGCAGGTTCGCCTTGTCGATCAGGAGGAACTCGGCCGGCAGGCGGTGCCCCTTGCCGAGGTAGTTGCGGAAGCCGTCCACGGTCGGCTCCATCGCGGCGAAGGACTCGACGTCGGTCTGCTCCTGCGACGCGTCCGTGCGGCCCGGCGCGAAGGGCACCTCGACGGTGACGCCGGCGGCCTTGGCGGCCAGCTCCACGGCCGCGGAGCCGCCGAGCACGATCAGGTCGGCGAGCGAGACCTTCTTGCCGCCGGTCTGGGCGGCGTTGAACGTCTCCTGGATCCCCTCCAGCGTGCGCAGCACCCGCGCCAGCTGGTCGGGGTTGTTGACCTCCCAGCTGTTCTGCGGCTCGAGGCGGATGCGCGCCCCGTTGGCGCCGCCGCGCTTGTCGCCGCCGCGGAAGGTCGACGCCGACGCCCACGCGGTGGAGACCAGCTCGGACACCGTCAGGCCCGAGGCCAGGAGCTGCGCCTTGAGGGCCGCGATGTCGTCGGCGTCGACGAGCTCGTGGTCCACCGCCGGGATCGGGTCCTGCCAGACCAGCGTCTCGGCCGGGACCTCCGGGCCGAGGTAGCGCTGGATCGGGCCCATGTCGCGGTGGGTCAGCTTGAACCACGCCCGGGCGAAGGCGTCCGCGAACTCGTCCGGGTTCTCGAGGAAACGCCGCGAGATCTGCTCGTAGACCGGGTCGACCCGGAGCGCGATGTCCGACGTGAGCATGTTCGGGGCGACCCGCTTCGACGCGTCGTGGGCGTGCGGGACGGTCCCCTCACCCGCGCCGTCCTTCGGCTTCCACTGGTGGGCGCCGGCCGGGCTCTTCGTCAGCTCCCACTCGTAGCCGAAGAGGTTCTCGAAGAAGTTGTTGCTCCACGCCGTCGGCGTGGTGGTCCAGGTGACCTCCAGACCGCTGGTGATCGTGTCGCCGCCCTTGCCGGTGCCGAAGCTGTTCTTCCAGCCCAGGCCCTGCTCCTCGAGCGGGGCGCCCTCGGGCTCGGCGCCGACGTGGTCCGCGCTGCCCGCACCGTGGGTCTTGCCGAACGTGTGACCGCCGGCGATCAGGGCCACGGTCTCCTCGTCGTTCATCCCCATGCGGCGGAACGTCTCGCGGATGTCGCGGGCCGAGGCGAGCGGGTCCGGGTTGCCGTTCGGGCCCTCCGGGTTGACGTAGATCAGGCCCATCTGGACCGCGGCGAGCGGGTTCTCGAGATCCCGGTCGCCGGTGTAGCGCTCGTCACCGAGCCAGGTGGTCTCGGGACCCCAGTAGACGTCCTCGTCGGGCTCCCAGACGTCCGGACGGCCACCGGCGTAGCCGAAGGTCTTGAAGCCCATCGACTCCAGCGCGACGTTGCCCGCGAGGATCATGAGGTCGGCCCACGAGATGCTCTGGCCGTACTTCTTCTTGACCGGCCACAGCAGGCGGCGGGCCTTGTCGAGGTTCGCGTTGTCCGGCCAGCTGTTCAGCGGCGCGAAGCGCTGCATCCCGGCCCCGGCGCCGCCGCGACCGTCGCTGATGCGGTACGTGCCCGCGCTGTGCCACGCCATCCGGATGATGAACGGGCCGTAGTGGCCGAAGTCGGCCGGCCACCAGTCCTGCGACGTCGTCATGACCTCCGCGAGGTCCCGCTTCACCGCGGCGAGGTCGAGGGCCTTGAACGCCTCGGCGTAGTTGAACTCCTCGCCGAGGGGGTTCCGCACGGCGGGGTTCTTGGCGAGGATCTTCAGGTTGATGCTGTTCGGCCACCAGCCGCGGTTGCCGCCGCCCTGGGTCGGGTGGGGAGCACGACCGTGCGCGACCGGGCAGCGGGACTCGCTGCCCGCCTCCGCGTCATGGACGACGGCGTCGTGGTGCTCGGACATCGGGTTCTCGGACAACGGGTTCCTTCCGTGGTGGGGTTGATCGGAGATCAGGAGTTGCCTGCCGTGGAACAGCCGGGGCACAGGCCCCAGTAGATGACCTCGGCCTCGTCGATCGAGAAGCCGCCGTCATCGGACGCGGTCAGACAGGGCGCCTCGCCGACGGCGCAGTCGACATCGGCGATGACCCCGCATGAACGGCACACGACGTGGTGGTGGTTGTCCCCGATCCGCGACTCGTAGCGAGCCACGGAGCCGGATGGCTGGATGCGCCGCACCAGACCTGCCGCCGTCAGCGCATGCAGACAGTCGTACACGGCCTGGTGGGACACCTCGGGAAGATCAGTACGCACCGCACGAATGATCGAATCCGTGTCGGCGTGCGGATGCGTGTGCACCGCGTTCAGCACCGCGACCCGAGGACGGGTCACGCGCAACGCGGCCCCGCGCAGCATCTGCTGAAAGTCCAGGGTCGTGGTCACGGCCGGAAGTGTGGCCCGTTTTCTGGAATTAGTCAAGTTTGCGGCCGGGGTGTCGTCCCGGCTCCGCGCGGACGGTCAGAACAGCGTCGACGGGCCGACCGGCGTGGGCTCGGGCAGCGGCTCGAGCTCGGGCAGCCGGGCCCGGACCTCGTCGTGGAACCTGCGGGCGAGCTCGGGCGCGTCCGCGTTGTCCGGTGTGTGCACGAACACCGTCGGCGACCGCCCCTCGCGTAGCCAGCCGGCCACCACGTCGAGCCATGGCTGCCAGCCCTCGATCGTCCGCGCGGGGTCGTCCCGGCCCAGGTACCGGACGATCGGCCGGTCGGTCAGCGCCCGCGTGCGCAGCGCCGTACGCGGCTTCCTGGTCCACGCCTCCCGTTCCGGATCGCTGGTCGGCGGCGTGCGGAAGAAGGCGGTGGTGTCGAAGGGGATCCACTCCGCGCCGACCGTGTCGAGCGTCTCCTCCAACGTCCGCGCCGCCCGCGGGTCGGCGAAGAACGCGGGGTGACGGACCTCTACGGCGTACCGGTGGGCGGTGGGCAGCCCGCGCAGGAAGCGGGTGAGCGAGGGTACGTCGGCGGGGCCGAATGAGCCCGGCAACTGGATCCAGAGGGCGTGGGCCCGCGGGCCAAGGGGTTCGATCGCGTCCAGGAAGACGCGCAGCTCCTCGTCGGCGCCGGTGAGCCGGCGCTCGTGGGTGACGGCCTTCGGCAGCTTGAGCACGAACCGGAAGTCCGGGTCGGTCTGCCGCGCCCACGAGGCCACCGTCTCCCGCGCCGGGGTGGCGTAGAAGGTGGTGTTCCCCTCAACCGCCGTGCACCAACCGGCGTAGGCCCGCAGCCGCTCGTGGACCGGTAGCGGGTGCGCCAGGAACCGTCCCTGCCAGGACCTGTGCGTCCACATCGCGCACCCCACGTGCAGGCGCATCCGACCCCTTCCGCCGATGACGAAGCACCCGCCGACCGTTGCGCACGACCGCGACGTGGTGCGCCGGGTCGCGCGCGAGCTCGGTAACACGCTCGGGGCGTACGCGAGGTCGGGGTGCCCGGCTTCATTCTCGCGTACACCCTTCACCCGGGGGCCGCGCCGCGGGTCGGTTCGGGCATGCTTTCTGATCATGGACATCGCCGCCCGCCACGAGTTCCGCGTCCTGGCCGCCGCGAAGCCGGCGCTGCCGGTGCTGCTCACGCTGGGGCGGCTGGCCCGCCCGATCCGTCGGGTGCCCCGGCTCGGCTGGCTGGTCGCCGACCCGGTCACCGCACGTGCGGTGCTCAACGACCCCGCGCACTTCACCCTGTTGGGGGAGGGCGGGGTGGGGCACCTGTGGGCGCAGGTGCTCGGCGACTGGGTGTACGAGCTGTTCGACGGGCCCGGCCACCACCAGCTGCGCTCACGTACCCGCGGCCTGTTCACCGAGGACAGCGCCCGGCGGCTGGTCGGTCGCGTGGTGGGCCCCCGGCTGGAGCGTTTCCGCGCCGAGCTGGCCGAGGGACGTACCGTCGACGTCGCGGACCTGGCGCGCGTCATCGTCGGCCGGATCGTCGCGGACCTGCTCGGGATGCGCCCGCCCACCGACGACGACGACCATTTCCGGGAAATCTTCGCCACCGGTGAAGAGCTGGCGAGCCTGGCGCTTGGCACGACCGCGTCGACCCATCTCGACCCGGCGACGGTCGACGCGGCGCGGGCGATCGTCGCCCGTCTGACCGCGCCGGTGGCCGAGTTGTGGCGCAGCGCCTCCAGCGAGACCTTGATCGGCCACTGTCGGGAACTCGGCCTCAGCCAGCAGGAGACCGAGGGGCTGACGACGCTGCTGATGGTCGCCGGCACCGAGACCGCGGCCAGCGCGATGGCCCGCACCGTCGCCCTGCTGCACGACACCGGGGAACAGTCCGTACTGCGCGAGGACCCCGCGTTGCTGCCGGTGGCGGTGCGCGAAGGACTGCGGGTCACGACACCCGCGACGGTGATCGGCCGCGCGGTCAGCGCGGACACCACGGTGGCGGGTCGGCAGTTGCGCGCGGGCGAACGGGTGCTGGTCCTGACCTACACCGCGAACATCGCGGCGGGTGGCTACCGGCTCGACCGCGACTACCTGCCCGAGAACCGGCAGCTGTGGTTCGGCGCCGGACGGCACCTCTGCCTCGGCGCGCCGGTGGCCCGTGCCGAGATCACCGGACTGCTCACGGCGCTGCTCGACACCGGTCGGCCGTGGCGGGTCGTGTCGCGGCGCTACCGTCGCCGCGTGAAGATCCCGACGTACGAGTCGCTCCGGGTGGCACTGGCCTAGCTTCGCCAGGAGACCTCCGCCCCGTTCCAGCAAAGATTTGTTTCAATCGATGGGCGAGGCATTGACAGTCATGCGTCGCCACCATGACAGTGGTGTTACGTGAGAGAGCGCTCTCACGCTCGGAGCCCTCGGTGGCCGACCCGTCCGTCCGCCGTGCATCGCGAAGGAGCGCCGATGCCTCGGACCCTGTCCCCGTTCCACCCCGATCCGCCCGCGACACACTCCGCCCGCCGGCGCCTGGCCATCCTCGGCGGCGTGCTGCTCACGCTGCTCGGCGCCGGCCTGGGGCTCGTGGTCCCGCCCGCCGACGCCGCAGACACACTGCTGTCGCGCAACCGACCCGTGACCGCGTCGTCGACCGAATCCGTGGCGTTCCCCGCCGCGGCCGCCGTCGACGGCGACACCGCCACCCGCTGGTCCAGCGGGTTCAGCGATCCGCAGTGGTTGCAGGTCGACCTGGGAGTCACCGCCACCGTCAGCCGCGTCGTGCTGCGCTGGGAGGCCGCGTACGCCCGTGCGTTCACCATCGAGACCTCGCCGACCGGCTCCGGCGCCTGGACGACGATCCACACGACCGCGGCCGGCGCCGGGGGAGTGCAGGATCTTCCGGTCACCGGTACCGGCCGGTTCGTCCGGATCGCCACGACGCAGCGCGCCACCCAGTGGGGCGTGTCACTGTGGGAGTTCGAGGTCTACGGCGGCGGCAACACCCCACCGCCGACGCCGCCGCCCGGCGGGGCCACGCTGCTGTCGTACGCGAAGCCGGCCGTCGCCTCGACCAGCCAGAACGACGGCGCCTGCTACGGCTGCACGCCGGACAGGGCGTTCGACAACGACCCGGCGAGCCGCTGGGCGACCAGCCCCACCACCGGCTGGGTCGACCCGGGCTGGATCTATGTGGACCTCGGCGCGATCGCGGAGATCACGCAGGTCGTGCTGCAGTGGGATCCCGCGTTCGCCCGGTCCTACCAGATCCAAGTCTCCCCGGACGCGTCCACCTGGACCACCGTCTACTCGACCACGAACGGACAGGGCTTCAGGGAGACCATCACCGTCACCGCCACCGGCCGGTACGTGCGGATGTACGGCACCGCCCGCAGCGGCCCGTACGGGTACTCGCTGTGGGAGTTCAAGGTGTTCGGCACGGGTGGCAACCCCACCCCGCCGCCGGCGACGCCCCCCGACCCGACCTTCCCGGCCACCCGCCTCGTGTTCAGCGACGAGTTCACCGGCGCCGCCGGCGGTAAACCCGACCCCGCCCGGTGGACGATCGACCCGGGCACCGGCCAGAACAACGAACTCCAGTACTACACGAACAACAACAACGCGTACCTCGACGGTGCGGGTTCGCTCGTCATCGAGGCGCGGCGGGAGAGCGCGAACGGCCGCGCGTACACCTCGCACCGGATGAACACCGGCAACAAGTTCCACGTGCAGTACGGCCGCATCGAGGCGCGCGTCCGGGTGCCGAAGGGCAACGGGCTCTGGCCGGCGTTCTGGATGATGGGCGCCGACTTCCTCACCGGACGGCCGTGGCCGTACAACGGCGAGATCGACATCATGGAGGTCCTCGGGCGCAACACCGCAGAGGCCTACTCGACCCTGCACGCGCCGGCCTACAACGGTGGCAACGGGTACGGCCAGCGGTACCCGTCACCGGGCGGGGTCGACCTGTCCGCCGACTTCCACGTCTGGGCCGCCGAGTGGGACAGCCGCGGCATCACGTTCACGATCGATGGCCGGACGGTCTTCGTCGCCAGCAAGGCGACCGTGGAGACAACGCGCGGGCCCTGGGTCTTCGACCACCCGTTCTACCTCATCCTCAACCTCGCCGTGGGCGGGGACTTCCCGGGCCCGGTCGACGGCAGCACGCCCTTCCCGTCGCGGATGCTCGTCGACTACGTCCGCGTCTACCAGTAGCGCCACCCCGCGAAAGGAGCCCCGATGTTCACGGCAGCACCCCCGACCCCGAGACGTCGCCGGCCGCGCCGCGCGGCCCTCGCCTCCGCGCTCACCGCACTGCTCGGCGCCACCCTGGTCGCCGGCGCCGTGCGCGCCGGCGCGGCCGATCCCGTGGCGGCGGCGCCCGCGCCGATCGTGCGCGTCGCCGAGTTCGTCGCCGACTGCCCGTTCAGCCACCGGCTGCCCGACGACCCGATCGTCTTTCCCGGCCTGCCCGGCGCCTCGCACATGCACAGCTTCTTCGGCAGCCGCGTGACCAACGCGCACACCGACGTCGACGACCTGATCAACGCCAACAGCAACTGCAACCCGTCGGTGGACAAGTCGTCCTACTGGATCCCGACGTTCTACGTCAACAACCAGCCGGTGGAGCCGTCGATCGCCACCTTCTACTACCTCGGCGAGGGCGTCCGCTCCGACGTGACCGCACGGATCCAGCCGCTGCCGCTGGGCCTGCGCATCGTCGCCGGCAACGCCAGGGCCACCGATCCGGCACAGAGCATCGCCCGCTGGTCCTGCCTGCACCACGGCGAGGTGGCCCCGTCGAAGAACTTCGTCACTTGCCCGGCCGGCAGCATGATCGAGTCCTACCTGGACTTCCCGCAGTGCTGGGACGGCGTGAACCTCGACTCCGCGAACCACCAGAGCCACATGGCGTACCCGGTCAACAACGCCTGCCCGGCCAGCCACCCGGTACCCGTACCGAAGCTGCGTCAGGTCATCCGGTACCCGGCCAACGGTGACCCGTCCCGCTTCCGGCTCGCCTCGGGCGCCGGGTACACGATGCACGGCGACTTCTTCAACGCCTGGCCCGTGGCGGAGATGGAGCGCCGGGTCCGGGACTGCATCCGCCCGGTCATCAAGTGCGGCGCCAACGGCACCCCGTTGTGACGGTCAACGTCCCCCGCCGGTCCGGGACCGGACCGGCGGGGGTTGCCGCGCTCCTCGCCGGGTTGCTGTTCGTCGCCGTGCCCGCGGCCGGGGCGTGCGCCTCGGCGCCGTCCGCCCCGCCCGCCCCGACCCCCGCCGGGGCCGGGTTCGGTCGCACCGACGCAGCGTGGATCCAGCTCATGATCCCGATGAACGAACAGGTGCTCGAGGCGCTGGCGCTCGTACCCCGGCAGAGTTCCGACGCGCGGCTGCGTGCCCTGGCCGGACGGATCGCGGAGAACCGGCGCGCGGAGCTCGAGGAGCTGAGACGGCTGCGCGGCAGGGCCGGCCTGCCGACGGCCAACGAGCACGAGGGGCACGACCTTCCCGGCATGGTGGTCGCGGCCGATCTCGTCGCGTTGCGCTCGCTGCGCGCGGCGCGCTTCGATCGCGCCATCGCGGAGACCCTGCGCGAGCACGTGGAGCAGGGCGCGCGGCTCGCCGACGCGGAGCGGACCGGCGGGACCGATCCGGAAACGCGGCGGATCGCCGCGCGCGTGCAGCAGGCCCGGGCCACCGAGATCGCCTGGCTCACCTCGCCCGCGGGGACGCCCCCGTCGCGCGGGTGAGAGCCGAGCGCGGTACGGCCGGTTCGCGCGCTCAGCCGACCTGGCTGTTGTCCTTCATCGCGCCCCAGCCGTGCCAGCGATCGATCTCGATCCAGGCGCTGACCCGGGCGCGATTCCGCCGCGCGTACGGCCGCCCCAGGTAGTGCTGGGACAGGCGGTCGATGTCCGTCAGACCGTCGTCCGCGCGCAGCTCGGCGATGCGCCCGATGATCGTGATGTGGGTGTACCAGTCGCTCTCGTCCAGCACCGTCAGCGAGACGCGGGGGTCATTGCGGATGTGGGTCAGCCGACGGCGGCCCTCGTCCATGTTCACCAGGATCCGGCCGTCGTCCCATAGATACCAGGTGGCGGTGGAGACCGGCTGGCCGTCGGACTTGAGGGTGGTGATGACGGCGGCGTTCGGCTTGCGCAGCATGGCGACCGCGGGCTCCGGAAGCGGCGGCTTCGACATGAAATCTCCTCTTCGCGTCGGACGTTACCTCCGCACGTTACGCACCTCTCGGTCCTGATCAAGTTTGTACGGGCATTTCGGCGTGGCCGGAACGGCCCTCAGCTGGCCGCGCAGGCGGCCTCGAGCCCCTTGACCGCGGCGTCCAGGGCCGCCTTGCTCGGCTTCCCCTTGGGGGGCGTCGCGTACGTGTCCGCGAGGTCCGACATGGCGTCCGCGACCTGCTTCGTGGCGTCGTTGACCGAGGCGCTCGAGGTGAACGTGTTCGCGTAGAGGACCGCGGCGCCAGCGGAGTACTGGGCGCTGACCGCGGAGTGTCCGGCCGGCGGTCCGATCTTCTCCGCGTCGGCGACCTTCGCCATGGTCGTCTTGATGTCACCGCTGATGGTGGTGCAGGTGGCCTTGGTCGCGGCGTCCACGGCCGGCGCGCCGCTCGCGCTGGCGCTCGGCGCGGAGGTGGCCGCCGTGTCGCCCCCGCCGGACGCCGCATCGTCACGCGGGGTGCATCCCGCCATGACGACCGTCGCCATGATGACCGAGCCGAGCAGCCCGAGTCGAGCCGAGCCCATCGTTTCCTCCCGCTGTTGGCGTCGCGTTGGCCGCCGCACCGTACCAGATGATCAGGGTGCACTGTGGACCCTTTCTCGGCCGGCGGCAGCGGGAACTCGCCGCCTGTCGATCACCGTGGCCGGCGCATGATGTACCACCGGATCGGACGCCGGCCTTCCTCCTCCTCGTCGTATGCGCGGGCGACGTTGATCGCGTGGCGCAGGCCGCGCGGATGGGTGCGACGCGTGCGGGGCGCGGCCATGGGGTCGGCCGACATCTCGCGCAGGAGTGACACCGTCAGCGTGAGCATGACAGCGACGAACGGCAGGGCCACCAGGATGGTCGCCTGTTGCAGCGCGGCGAGCCCGCCGGCCAGCAGCAGCACCGCCGCGACGGCCCCGATGAGCGTCCCCCACACCACGACGACCCAGCGCTGCGGATGCAGGGCGCCGCGTGAGGTGAGCGAGCCCAGGACCAGGGAGGCCGAATCGGCGCTGGTGATGAAGTAGATGGCGATGAGCGCCATCGTGATGACGCTGGTGACCGCGGCCAGGGGGAGGCTGTCGAGGAATCCGAAGAGCGCGGCCTCGGCGCCGGCCTGGGTGTCGGCGACGAGGTCGTGGCTGCCGGTGGCCTGTGCGCGGAGCGCGCTTCCGCCCATGATCGCGAACCAGACGGCGCTGGCGCCGCTGGGGATCAGCAGCACACCGATGAGGAACTCGCGGACGGTGCGCCCCCGCGAGATGCGGGCGATGAAGGTCCCCACGAAGGGCGCCCACGAGATCCACCACGCCCAGTAGAAGATCGTCCAGGCGCCGAGCCAGTCCGGGTCGGAGAAGGCGCCGGTTCGGGTCGACATGAACAGCAGGTTGTTCAGGTAGTCGCCGATCGAAGCCGGAAGCACCTCAAGGGCGTAGACGGTGGGCCCGGCGACGAAGACGAAGAGCATCAGCAGCACGGCGAGCAGCACGGTGGTGGTGGAGAGCCATTTGATACCGCGGTGCAGGCCGGAGAAGGCGGAGATGACGAAGGCGCCGGTGAGCGCGGCGATGATGATCAGCTCGATGGTCCGGGTCCCGGCCGTACCGGTGACGATGTCGAGGCCGGCGGCGACCTGCAGCGCCCCGAGGCCGAGGCTGGTCGCGGAGCCGAAGACGGTCGCGAAGACCGCGAGCAGGTCGATGACCCGCCCGGCGGCGCCGTCGGCCCGGTCGCCCAACAGCGGCCGGAACGGCGCCGAGATCCGATTACCGCGCCCCTTGCGGAACGTCGAGTACGCCAACGCGAGCCCCGCCACCGCGTAGATCGCCCAGGGGTGCAGGGTCCAGTGGAAGAGGGTGTACTGCATGGCGACGGCCGCGGCGGGGCCGGTCTGCGGCGTCACGCCGGTGGCCGGCGGGGGAGCGGCGTAGTGCTGGATCGGTTCGGCGACCGCGTAGAACACGAGTCCGATTCCCATGCCGGCGCTGAACATCATCGCGATCCAGGCCAGGGTGCTGAACTCCGGCTCGTCGTCGTCGGCCCCGAGGCGAATCCGTCCGAACCGGGTCAGCGCGATGACGACGGCCAGCACCAGGAAGACGTCGGCGGCGACGACGAACAGCCAGCCGAACGTCCCGATGACCCAGTCCAGCCCGGCGGCCCCGAACCGGGCCAGCGACCCGCGGCCGAACACCCCCCACACCACCACGGCCAGCACGCCGGCGATCCCCACGCCGAGGACCACCGGATCGACGGTCGGGCGCGGTCGGCGCGCTGAGTCCCGGTCTTGTTCGCTCATGATGTCCTCTCGTCGGGGCAACGGGCCCATTGTCGTGACGTCTCGGCCGGGCCGGTGCGGTAACCCGGCGGGTGGGGACCACCGGCGGCGAAGCGTCTCCCCACGGCCGACGGTGAGGTCGGTGTACGGCACCGGGCTGCTGATGGTGGGGCTAGGGTTGCGGCTGCCCCGGCGGAGCGGCCGACGCTCCGAACGGCAGCCCGGTCGCCCAGAGTCGCCGGCGCATGACCGGCGACACGTTCTCCAGCCGCAGGACCGTACCGGCGACGGCGGCGGACCGGTGGCAAGCCACCAGCGTGCTGATGCCGGCCGAGTCGATGAACGAGACCCGGGCGAAGTCGAGCGCTATCTGTTTCGGCGCCGACGAGGCAAGCGCCGCGGCGACGGCATCGCGGAGACGGTCGGCGGTCGCCAGGCCGATCCCGCCGGCCAGCGTGAGCCGGAGAGTCGGTCCGACCTCGCTGGCGTTGATCACCAAATGCACGCCGCCGCTCCGATCGTGGCCTCCGCGCTGGCCTCCTGCCGACCGCGGGCCGTTCCCGTCCCGGGGCTGCCGTTCATCGGTCGCCGCGCCGCTGGCCCGGCACCCGCAGCGTGTTGCAGACGTCGAATACCCCCGGTACGTCCCAGGCCAGCTCGCCGGCGACCTGCCGCGCCTCCCGGTCGTTGACCAGCCCCGCGAGGATCACGACTCGGTTCTGCACCGCGACCACGATCTGCTGTCGCCGGGTCGTCCAGTCGCTGCTCAACCGCTGCGCGACCAGCGCCTCCAGGCGAAGGTCGTCGCTGTCCGGGGCAGGCCCGTTCGCGGTCGCGGCGAACCAGCTCTCGTCCGGTAACGGCCAGGGCATGTACACGAAATGGCCTTCCTCAACGTCGGCGTGTCGGTCGTTGTCGCACGGGTGTCGGGTCTCCTGGCTCCTGACGACGCGCGGTTCCCTCCGGTCCCGGCTGCTGGCCGCCCGCGCGTGATGGCACCCGCGGACCGGTGCTTCAGTGTCGGCCGGTCGGTTGGCGGGGACCGCGCGGACGGATGACAGTTGCATGACAGATCGAGTCGAACGTGTGAGGCAGCTCCCGCTGGCGAACAGAGATCCGTCAGTCGCCGGCGCGCGGCGCGATCAGCGGCTCGGCGTGCACCCGGTCGGCGTCGGCGCCGAGCGCGGCGAGGGCGTCCGCGCGGGTGTCGAAGACGGGGAACGCGGGAAGCAGTCGCATCGTGTGCAGCACGGTGAGCACGAAGCGTGACGGCGCGGCGAGGCAGAGCGGCACCTCGTTCTGCCGGGCCGCCTGCCGCGAACGGACCAGCACGCCCAGGGCGATCGCGTCGATGACGGTGACCCGTTCCAAATCGAGCACGACCGGGCGGCCGGCGGCGATGGCCGATGTCAGCGCCGCGCGCAGGTCGGCCACCAGCCGCGCGTCGACGTCGCCGTGCGCGGCGATGACGGTTGCGCTCGCCCCGGCGTGCACCGTCACCCGGGCGCTCGTGCCGCGACGGTCCGCGGCGGCGTACGCGGCCGGACGCTGTCCGGGATCCGCCACGGCGCAGCGCGGGCACCGGTGCTGTCCGGACGCGAAGGGCGAGCCCACCCAGCCGATCTCGACGAGGACCGTCCAGACCAGGTCGTCGTCGTTCACGACGGAGTTGCCGGTGGTCGCGACGGCGCCGCAGCCGTCGCAGATCACGTCGATGGATGTATCCCTGGCGCCCGGCACCGCGGTCATGGCGTCTCTCCGTCGTCGGCGGCGATGTGCAGCACGTGACCCACGCGGGCGAGGTCGAGGATGCGCCGCAGTCGCGGGGTCGGCGAACGCAGCGTCAGCAACGCGCCGTCGCGCCAGAGTCGGCGGTGGACGTCCAGCAGCATGCCGACCCCGGCCGCGTCCAGTCCGCGGCACTCGGCCAGGTCCACGACGACCCGGTGTGGCCGCAGCGACAGGATCTCGGTGAAGGTGGCCGTCAGGGCGGGGACGGCGGCGGTGTCGATGTCGTCGGTGATCGCCACCTCGACCAGCGGTACGGTCGACTTCGTCGTCGCGCCCACCCGTACTCCTTCCGCCACGCCGCGATCCTGCGCCCGTCAGCGTCCACCGGCGGTATGGCGGGGGGCCGACGGCGGTATCTCAGTTCTGTGACAAAGGCCGCGCGGCGTGACCGCCGAATGGGGGAGGCGGCCGGGTGGCGGGGATGATGCGACCCGTGACGGCCGTACTGGTGATCGAGGACGACAACCGAATCCGCCTGTCGTTGATGCTCGCGCTGGAGGACGAGGGCTACACGGTGTACGGGGCCGCCACCGCCGAGGAGGGTCTGCTGCTGCACCGCCGGAGCCCCGTCGACGCGGTCGTGGTGGACCTGATGTTGCCCGGCATCGACGGGTTCGAGTGCATCGCGCAGCTGCGCGTGCAGGACGACGTGCCGATCGTGGTGGTCAGCGCCCGCGACGACAAGCGAGACATCGTCGCGGCGCTCGAGGCGGGTGCCGACGACTACGTCGTCAAGCCGGTGGCGATCGAGGAGCTCGCGGCGCGGCTGCGGGCGTTGCGGCGCCGGCTGCGCGCCGTAGTCCCCCGGGCCGACGACGTGCCCACGTTGGTCTTCGGCGACCTGGAGATCCGGCCGGAGGCCGGGGAGGTGCGGTTGTGTGGAGAGCCCGTCGCGGTGACCCGCACCGAGTTCCGGCTGCTGTGCGAGCTGGCCGAGCACCCGGGACGGGTGCTGTCGCGCCAGCAGCTGCTGCAGCGCGTCTGGGAGTACAGCATCGGCGACGAACGCCTCGTCGACGTGCACGTCGGGCGGCTGCGGCAGAAGATCGAGCAGGACTCCGGCACGCCGCGGCACCTGGTCACGGTCCGCGGCCTCGGCTACAAGCTGCAGCGGTGAACCGACCCCGCGGGCTGCGGGCCCGCATCGCCGCCGGGTTCGCCGCCGGCGCCCTGGTCCTGTCGGCCGGCATGGCGCTGGTGTCGTACGGGCTGACCCGCACCTCGCTGCTTGAGGAGCGGGAGCGCACCGCAATCCGGGCCGCCTACTTCAACGCGACGATCGTCAACGCGGGGATCAGCGGCGACCAGCCAGACGTGCTGGAGGTGTTGCGTTCGCTGGACACCGGCACCAACCGGCGTCCGGTGCTGCGCCGCGACGCGCGCTGGTACGCCCGCAGCGCCGACAGCGGGATCACGGACGCCATCCCGCAGGCGCTGCGGCAACTGGTCGAGCAGGGCCGCCCGGCGGTGCAGCGGATCCGCGCCGGCGACGGCCCGGCGATCGTGGTCGGCGTGCCCCTGGCCGGCGGCACCGCCTTCTACCAGGTTGACTCACTGACGGAGCTGGACCGCACGGTGCAGACGCTGGCTCTGGTGCTGATCGCGGTCGCGGCGATGACCACCGGGGCCGGCGCGGCGCTCGGCTGGTACACGACGCGCCGCGTGCTGCGGCCGCTGGCGCTGGTCGCCGACGCCGCCCACGACATCGCGCGCGGCGACCTGACCGCCCGCCTGGACCCCGCCGCCGACCCCGACCTGACCCGGCTGACCGGCTCCTTCAACCACATGGTCGACGAGCTCGCGCGCCGGCTGGAGCGGGACCGGCGGTTCGCCGCCGACGTGGCGCACGAGCTGCGGTCGCCGTTGCAGACGCTGGCGGCCGCCGGTAGCGTGCTCACCCGGCGCCGCGCCGCCCTCGACGACCGGACCGCCACCGCGGCAGACCTGGTGGCCGTCGAGATCCAACGCTTCCAGACACTCGTTAACGACCTGCTGGAACTGGCCCGCAGCGATCAGCCGGCCCGTCGGGAGCCGGTCGACATCGCGGCGCTGGCCCGGCAGGTCTGCCGCTCGCGCGGCCTGCCCGACGACATCGTCG
Organism: Micromonospora pattaloongensis; assembly: GCF_900107255.1. Taxonomy (GTDB): domain Bacteria; phylum Actinomycetota; class Actinomycetes; order Mycobacteriales; family Micromonosporaceae; genus Micromonospora_I; species Micromonospora_I pattaloongensis. The sequence goes on from NZ_FNPH01000006.1 coordinate 91,529, forward strand.
AGGTCGCCGAGGGCGCCGCCGTCACCTGGCACGTCGACCGGCGTCGCGTACGGCAGCTGCTGGGCAATCTGGTCGACAACGCCGTGGACCACGGCGGTGGGCCGGTCGCCGTGCGCATCGGCGGCGCGGGCGTCACGGGTCAGCTCGACGTCGACGACGAGGGGCCCGGCGTCAGCCCGGAGGACAAGGACGTGATCTTCGACCGCTTCGTGCGCGGCCGGGCGGCCGCGGCGCGCGGCAGCAGCGACGGTACCGGGCTCGGGCTCGCGCTCGTGGCGCAGCACGTCGCTGCGCACCAGGGACGGGTGGCCGTGCTCGATCGGCCGGGCGGGGGCGCGCGCTTCCGGGTGGAGCTGCCGGGGTGTCTCCGATGACCCGTCGCCTTCGGCCCGCGCTGCTCACCGCGCTGCTCGCCCTGCTCGCCGCGGTGTTGCCGGGCTGCGGCCTGCCGGCGGAGCAGCGGCCCCGGCAGATCAAACCGCCGCCGGGACCGTTCCCCACCTTCGCCGCCGCTCCCGCGAGCACCGCCCCGGCCGAGCTGGTCGAGCGGCTCTGCTTCGTGCGCGACAACCGGCTGGTAGCGGTGTCACGCCCGGTGCCGAGCCCGCCGACGATCGCCGAGCAGCTGCGGCACCTGCTGTCCGGACCGACCGCGGTCGAGCGCGACGCGGCCATCACCAGCGCGTTGACCGGCGCGCCGGCGGTGGGCGCCGTCGCGCCGACGCTCGGGGCGGTGACGGTGGACGTGGGCGGCACCGGCGCCGACACCGGGCGCAGCGACGAGGCGCTGGCGTACGGCCAGCTTGTCTGCACCTTGACCGGGCGCCCCGACGTCACCGGGGTGATCTTCGTGCGGGATGGCCAGCGGCTGCGTGTGCCGCGGGCCGACGGCTCGCTGTCGGAGGGGCCGCTGACCGCCGCCGACTACGCGGAGATCACGACGAGTTAGCCGCCCGCCGCGCGGTGCGGCCCGATGCCCTCCGCGCATGCGCGGAGGGCATCGGCGGATGGCCAGCTGATCGTCAGGTCACTCGTCGCACTGCTTCCAGGCCAGGTGGTAGACGGTCCCGACGCTGCCGTCGGTCGAGTCCATGGCCATGAAGCTGGTGGTCTTCGTCGGGTCCGAGGAGCCGGCGGAGACCCGCAGCTCGGTGTTGACGTTCAGGTTGCGGTCCTCGCCGCACGGCGCCCAGACGATTTCCGCGACCTCGGTCTTGTCCGTCGTCTGCCAGTTGTCGCTGTACGGCCCCGCGAACGAGTGGCTCCTGGGCACCGTCGGCGAGGTGCCCTGGAAGTAGTAGTTCGCCCGCTGCAGCCCGGTCGCCCCACGCGCCAGGTGGGCGAAGCCGCGGTAGTCGGCCTGAGCGATGGCGTACGTGAAGCCCTGTGGCACGTGGATGCGCAGGTTGAGTTGGCAGTTCTTGCGGAAGTCGGTCGGCTTGGCGCCGACGCCCACCTGCGCGAGGTAGTCGCTGTAGGTGACGGTGAAGGCGGTGTTGTCGGCGGCGGGGGCGACCGCGGCGGTCCCGGCGGGACAACCCGAGCCGTTCACGGTCACGACGTCGATGGTGATTCTCTCGGTCGGGGGCGGGGATGACTGTTCAGTGAGCACCGGTGCGACGGCCAGGGCGAGGGCCAGGCCAGCGGTGGCCAGGGATTCGAGCATGGGGTCCTTCCGATCACCGTGTTTCGGGTATGTGGGGTGGGTGTGTTCCTCGGTCGCGGTGGTCAGGCGTTGCACCGCTTCCACGCGAAGTGGTACGTCGTGTTGATGCTGCCGTCGGTGGAATCCATCGACACGAAGCTGGTCGTCTTGGTGATGTCCGACGTGCCGGCGGCGACCCGCAGCTCCGTGTTGATGTTCAGGTAGCGCAGCTCGCCGCAGGGGGCGTACACCAACGACGCCACCTCGCTGGTGTCCGTCGTTTGCCAGTTGTCGTCCAGCGGCCCGCTGAACGGGTGGCTCTTGTAGACGGTCGGCGAGTTGCCCTGGAAGTAGTAGTTCGCGCGTTGGGTGGCGGTGGCGCCCGACGCCAGGAACGCGTATCCGCGGTAGTCGGCCTGCAGGATCGCGTACGTGAAGCCGCTCGGCACCTGCACCTGCAACGCGAGCTGACAGTTCTTCCGGGCATCGGTGGGCTTGGCGCCGACCCCGACCTGGGCGAGGTACTCGCTGTACGTGACGGTGAAGGCGGTGTTGTCCGGGGCGACCGCGACGGCGGCGGTGCCGGCGGGGCATCCCGAACCGTTCACGGTGATGACGTCGATTTCGATCCGCTGCGGGGGCACCGGATCCGTGGGGATGATTATGGGCCCACCGAGCATTGACAGGGCCATGGTGCCGGCGGCTAACAGATTCAGCATTCTGTCCTCCCGAAGATGCCGACAGGGGTGGCGCGCGCACCGTAACAGTCCCAGATCAATTGACGAACGTCAATATAACGTGCGGCATGTGTTCAATCGGCAATTGCCGCAGGGCCGGTTTCCTCGATGCCACGACACTCTGGTGCGAAAAATGACGAAAACGCCTGCACCAGTGGTCGCGGATATGCGACGGCGGCCGCCACCGTACCGGTCGCGGCCGCCGTCGGCTTCCGGGTCAGTCGCAGCGCTTCCACGTCAGCTGGAACACGGTCCGCACCCCCGCGCGCGTGGCGTCCATGGTCATAAGGCTGGTGGCGCCGGACGGGCCGGCGTCGACGCGCAGCTCGGTGTTGATGTTGAACAGGGCGTCGGCGCCGCAGCGCGCGTAGACCGCGACCTCCGTGCGGTCGGTCGTGTGCCATGCCGCGTCCATCGGGCCCGCGAAGGAGTGGCTCGACTCGGCGGTGGCCGCACTTCCCGTGAAGTAGTAGTGCGCCAACTGTGCCCCGGTGGCGCCGGCCGCGAGCCCGGCATACCCCCGGTAGTCGGCCTGGGCGATCGCGAAGGTGAAGCCCTGGGGGAGATGCACCCGGAGGTTGATCTGGCAGTTCTTCCGCGAGTCGGTCGCGCGGGTGCTGCCGCCCGCCTGCGCCACGAAGTCGTCGTACGCGACGCTGAAGCTCGTGTTGTCGGGGGCGGTCGTCGCGGTCGCCGTCCCGGCGCGGCACCCGGAGCCGTTGACCGTCTGCACGTCGACAACGATCTTTTCGGCGGGGGCCGTCGCCGTCGACTGATCAATGGAGGCTGTCGGGGCGAGCATTGACAATGCCAGCGCGCCCGCAGCCGTCATGTTGAACATGGGGGGATCCTCCAGATTGGCGCGATGTGTGCGCGAACGCAGCCACAGTAGCAACGCCATAGATCAGAATCAATGAATGAGCCCGCGGCGCGGTGGAATCTCATGGAGATCGCCGCCCCCGTCCAATCCGACGTCACTTAATGAATCGTCCGATCGATGGCGATGAAACTATTCGCGCTTATTGAACCATCTATGTAACAGGCGCGTAATGTCTGGTCTTTGCCGTGCGCCGGTTCTCCGCTCGACCGGCCGGCGTGGGCGAGCGCCGTGCCCTCGAGGGTGGTGCCGACGGTCGGGTGCGGCGGTCGCCGATCGCGGTGGCACGCCGCGGAAAGTGCGACGTTTGCTGTGCCGAGGCATCGGGGACATTTCGCCGGCGTTCGCGGCCCGGGCGGGGACCGGGACGGCGGGACGGTCCGGGCCGCGGGTCGGCACGGCCGGGAAGGGGGCGAGTGATGGTGTCCATGCTGCGGACAAAGCCGATCAAGGACGTGATCGCGCAGGCCGAGGACGACGGCGGTCAGGACGCGCCGCGCCGGCTGCGGCGGCGGCTCGGGCCGGTCGACCTGATGGGATTCGGGGTCGGCATCGTCATCGGCACCGGGATCTTCACCCTGACCGGCATCGAGGCGCGCGAGCATGCCGGGCCCGCGGTGATCGTCTCGTTCGCGATCGCCGGCGTGGTCGCTCTGCTCGCCGCGCTCTGCTACGCCGAACTCGCCTCCAGCGTGCCGACCGCGGGCAGCGCCTACACCTACGCGTACGCGACCATGGGCGAGATCGTCGCGTGGATCATCGGCTGGGACCTGCTGCTGGAGTTCGCCCTCGGTGCCGCGGTCGTCGCGCGCGGCTGGTCCGGTTACCTCGCCGAGCTGTTCGGACTGCCCACCGCCTGGTTCGGGGAGGAGGGCAGCGTCGTCAACCTGGGCGCCATCGCGATCACGCTGTTTCTCGGTCTGATCGCCACGATCGGCATTCGGCAGTCCGCGCGGGTGACGAACGTCCTCGTCGTGGTGAAGGTCGCGATCTGCCTGTTCGTGGTCATCGCCGGGCTGTTCTTCGTCAAGGCGGCGAACCTCATGCCGTTCCTGCCCCCGTCCCGACCGGCCGAGGACGGTGAGTCGGGACTGGCGCAGCCGTTGTCCCAGGCGCTGTTCGGTCTGCAGCCGTCGGTGTTCGGCGTCGCCGGGGTGCTGACCGCGGCCGCGGTGGTGTTCTTCGCGTACACCGGTTTCGAGGCGGTGGCGAACCTCGGCGAGGAGACCCGCCGACCGGGCCGCGACCTGCCGCTGGGCCTGCTCGCCACCCTCGCCGTCTCCGGGGTGTTGTACGTCGCGGTGTCGTTCGTCCTGGTCGGGATGGTCGACTACCGCGAGATCGACCTGGGCGCGCCGATCGCGTCGGCGTTCTCCGCCGTCGGCGCGCACTGGGCCGCGGTGCTGGTGTCGATCGCCGCGATCGCCGGGCTGACCAGCGTGATTCTCGTGGAGATGGTGGCGATGGGGCGGATCGGCTATGCGATGGCCCGCGACGGGTTGCTGCCGCCCGGCGTCGGGGCGATCCACCCGAGGTGGGGCACCCCGCACCGGATCACCGCCGTGGTCACCGTCGGGGTGGCGCTGCTCGCCGGCTTCCTCCCGCTGGCCTCGCTGGCCGACCTGGTCAGCATCGGGGCGCTCTGCGCGTTCGTGATCGTCTCCATCGCCGTGCCCATCCTGCGGCGTACCCGTCCCGAGCTGAAGCGGCCGTTCCGGGTGCCGTTCTCGCCGGTGCTCCCGGTGCTCTCCGCGCTGGCCTGCGTCTACCTGATGACGAACCTGTCGGTGGAGACGTGGCTGCGCTTCCTCGCCTGGCTGCTCCTCGGGGCGCTGATCTATGTCGGCTACGGCCGGCGCCGTAACCGGCTGGCGCAGCGCGAACAGGGCGCGGAGCAGGGGCGGTGAGTTTTGTGGCGCGCGTCAGACGATCGTCGCGCGCCGCGGCGGACAGCTACCCGGTCGCCGCCGTCACCGGCCCGGAGTCGGTCGCCGGTTCCGCGCGCCGGCGCTGCCCCGGCACGGCCGCGGCCGCCGCGGCCACCGGCTCGGAATCGGCCGGCTCCGGGCGACGGCGCTGCCCCGGCGTCGCCGCCGTCGCTGACACGCCCGCGGTTGCCCGGACAGGCGCGGTCGCCGCGACGGACTTCGGCTGCTCCGTCGACCCGGACCTGTCCGGCGACTCCGGGCCGGGTTGGTCGAGTTCCCCCGTCACCTGCGGCTGGTCGACCCAGAGCGCCCGCAGCTGACCCTGCATGAACGCGGTCAGCCGGCCCCGGTACTCGCGGTCGAACCGCTCCAACGCCTCGATCTGCTGCTGCAACGCCTCGCGCTTGGCGCCCAGGCTGCCCACGACGTCGTCGTACCGCCGCTGGGCCTGCAGCTCCAGCTCCGCGGCGTTCTGCTCCGCCTTGGCCGCGGTCGCCTCCGCCTCCGCGCGCGCCTCCGACAGAATCTTCTCGGCGTCGCGCTGGGCCTTCTGCACCTGCGCCTGCGCCTCCCGCGCCGCCTGCTCCGCCGCCGCGCGGGCCTCGGCGAGCACCTTGTCCGCCTCGCGGCGGACGCTCTGCGCGTGCGCCTCGGCGTCGCGGGCGATCTGCTCGGCCGCCGCCGCCGCGTCCGCGCGAATCTTGTCCGCCTGACGGTGCGCGGTGCTGACATGCTCCTCGGCCGTACGCTGCGCCATCGTCAGCACCTGCAGCGCCTGGTTCTGCCCGGCGCCGTTCGGCGTGACCAGGGGGTGCTCCCGGGGCGACGCGTCCGGAGTCGTCGTCCCGTTGAGCATCACCGCGACGCGGTCGGTCATCCGGTTGTCAGTCACGAGAGACCTCCGTACGTGCGGGTTCAGGCGGGTGGCTCGGTGCCGACGGGACCTCGGTCGGCGGGTGGGCGGACGTTGCGCGCTGCGATTGTCGACCGGCGCGTCCACCTAGGACATGGGGCGTGATCGGCGGCATGTTACCAAGCCGAGCAGGGTAAACGCGAGGTCGAGTTTCGGCCGTGCCGGTGCTGGACGGGGCGCGGCAACGGCGGCGTCCTGCCCGCTCAGATCCACGGCAGGGGGTCGACGGGGCGCCCGCCGAGTCGTACCTCGAAATGCAGGTGCGGCCCGGTGGATGCGCCCGTCGAACCGACCAGGCCGATCACCGTGCCGGCGCGAACCTGCTGGCCCGGCGCGACCAGGAGCTTGGACTGGTGGCCGTAGCAGGTGGACAGTCGTTGGCCGTCGAACCGCCCGTGGTCGATGCAGGTGTACCTGCCGTAGCCGCCGAACCATCCCGTGCGGCTGACGCGGCCAGCCGCGGCCGCCACGATCGGGGTGCCGATGCCATCGGCGAAGTCCACGCCGGCGTGCAACTGCCAGACGTGGTAGTACGGGTCGAACCGGACGCCGAAGCTGCTGCTGACCGGGCCCGGCACCGGCCGCCGCAGCCGGCCGCCGGGGTGGCCGCGCTCCACGGTGACCGGCCCGGCGGGGGCTGACAGCGCGGCCTGCGCGCGGCGGGCCAGCTGCCGTTCGAGCGCCGCGCCTTCCTCCCGGCGGCGCGTCAACTCGGTCTCGGCGGAGGCGATCGCGGCCGACAGCGCGACCGCGTGGCCGGCCGGGGTGTCGGCCGCGGCGGCGGTGGCCCACCGGGCGGGGGCCGGTGTCGCTTCGGCACCGGTCAACGCCGTGAGCAGCCGGGGCACCGGGTCGGGTCGGCGCTCCAGCGCCGCCAGGTCGTCGCGGGTGCGGGTCAGGATGTTGTGCAGGTACTGGATCCGCCGCTGGAGATCCCGCAGCGCGGCGACCCGACGCGCCTGCGGCGTGGTGGCCGCGTCCACCGGCTGCTCGGGATACAGGTCGGCGCCCGGATCACCGGCAATGACCTCCCCGGCGTTCTCCGGGTCCACGGGCGGGTGTGGCCCGGTGCCGGGCACCCCTTCGTCGTCCAACACTGGTGCGGGACGGCCACCGGGCGCCGGCGCGGGCGGCTTCGGCGTGCCCGGCCGCCCGACCGGCGGGGCCGGCGTCGGCTCGGCCGGCCGCGGCGGGACCAGCGGCGCGACACTGATCCGTGGCAGGGGGAGCGGTAGCGTCGGCCCGGGCGGTGCCGGGGCCGGGACGGGCGGGCGAGCCGGGCCACTGCCGATGGGCAGCGGCAGCGGCGGCGTGCCGGCGTCCGCCACCGGGGCGACCGCCGCCACGACGGCGACGGCCACCCCACTGACCAGCGCCACCCGCGTGCGCCATGTCGGACAGGTCACGGCGAACTCCCACCTCGGTCCCGGTCTTCTGTCCGAATATCGCGTTCCCCGCCCGCGGCGTTACAGCGTCCGGCGTCGCCGCCGGCGGAGCAGGAGCAGGGCGGCCGCGGCGAGCGCCGCGCACGCCAGTACGGCCGTCGCGGCCGGGCCGGCGACGGACCGGGGCCGCCACCCGGTCGCGGGGGCGGGAGCCGGGCTCGGCGGGGCGGTCGGCGTCGCGCCGGCTCCCGGGACGAGGTAGGCGTTGGTGGCGACCGCGTCGGCGGGCCCGGTGCCGGGCGACGCGGTGTCGACGCTGACCCGGTTCTGTACGAGCGCGCCGGGCGCGGCCGCGCGGTCGACCGTACCGGTGATCGTGATCGTCGGCGGCTGCGCGGCGGGAAAACGCAGGTCACCGAGGTCGCACACCACTGTGCGGCTGGTGACGGCACAGCGTCCCGGGCTCGTCGTCGCGGCGGCGCCGGCGAGGTCGACGGTGGTCGTGAACGTCACCCGCACCGCTGACATCGTGCCCCGGCCGGTCGCCGACAGCGTGATCGTGTGTGTGACATGCCGACCGGGACCGGCGCCGAACGGCGTCGACGTCAACACCGGCGCCGCGGCCACCGGCGACGGTGACGGTGCCGGGGCCGGGGCGGCAACGGCCAGCACGGCTACCACTCCTGCGGTCGGCGCTCTTCCCGGCAACATCACGTCCACACTCTAGGTCCGCGACGGCGTCGCGGACGCCGCCGATCACCCCATCAGGCGTGCCAGCTCGGTGCGCGACCGTACGCCCAGCCGGCTGAAGATGTTGCGCAGGTGGTGATCGATGGTGCGCGGGCTGAGGTACAGCCGGGTGGCGACCTCCCGGTTGGTCGCGCCGTCGGCCACCAGCCGCGCGATCTGCTCCTGCTGCGGTGTCAACGCGGCCGTCGTCGCCGGCCGCGTCGGCGGGGCCACCTGCTCGCCGGCGGCCCGCAACTCGGCGGCGGCCCGGGCCGCCCACCGCGCGGCGTCGAGCCGCTGGAACGTCTCCAGCGCGCCACGCAGGTGCTCCCGCGCGGCGCGGGGCCGGCGTCGCCGGCGCAGGTCCTGGCCGAACAGCAGCGCGGTGTGGGCCCGGGCGAACTCCGAGTCGCCGGCTTCGTGCAGGCGTAGCGCCTCGCGGAAATGCTCGTCGCTGTCGCGGTGCGACCGCAGCGCGCGGCAGCGGGCCGACAGCGCCAGCCAGGTGGGGTTGCCGGTGCTGGCCGCCCAGCCGTCGAACGCGGCGAACGCTTCCGTCGGGACGCCGGTGGCCTGGACCTGTGCCGCTGCCTCGGCCAGGTGCACCAGCGCCGGGATCTGGATCACCCGGTTGCCGTGCCCACCCCCGGTGTCGAGGATGCGGGTCAGCCGGGCCAACGCGGGACCGGGGCGCCCCTCGACCAGATCGAGCAAGGCCAGGGCCCACTCCGCGAAGGCCCGGGCCTGACCCAGGTTGGCGCCGGCGGGCTGAATGCGTAGCTGCCGGACCCGGGCGATACAGGTCGGCCGGTCGCCGACGATCGCGGCCAGGACCGCGAGCAGCCCGAGGTGGTTGTCGGCCAGGGTGGACTGTCCGGTCATCCGCGCCAGTCGCACCCCCTCCAGTGCGGCGTCGCGCCCCTCGTCGTGCCGTCCGGTGGCGAGGCAGGCGACCGCGGCGATCTCCAGAGCCTGCGGTACGACGATCGTGTCGCCGCCGGCGCGGGCGATCGCGACCGCGTCGAGCGCCAGCTGATGGGCCCGGGCGGCGGCGCCGACCAGGATACCGGCGCTGCCGGCGCGGACCAGCGCGACCGCGTCGCCCAGCCCGGGAGCGGCGTCGAGGACCCGACGCAGCGGCGCGAGCGCGGCGGGGAAGTCGCCGCGGAACAGCGCCGCCACTCCGGTGAAGTGGTCGAACATCAGCGCGACCGGGAGGGGCGGATGGTCGCGGCGCAGCGCGAGCGCCTGCCGGGCGAGCTCGGCGTAGCCCAGGTGGTCGCCGGTGAGGCACGCGGCCTCGCCGGCGAGGATGAACGCCCCGACCGAGAGGTGCCGCTCGGGGCCGGCCAGCGCGGTGGCGGCGGCCAGCAGGGTGTGCCGGGACCGCGTCACCGCGCCGCCGCGCAACTCGATCTCGCCGGTCAACAGCTGGGCGCGGGCCCGTACCGCCGGGGGCGCCGGCCGGTGCGCGGCCCGGCGCAGCAGGGTCCGGGCGCGCGACGGCTGGCCGCCGAGCCACGCGTGCCGGGCGGCCGCGACGAGGTGGCCGGCGGCGTCGGCGGGCTCGGCGGTCAGCTCGGCGGCGCGCTCGAGCGCGGTCGCCGCCGCCGCGTGCGCCGCCCCTTCCGCCGCCCGGCGCAGCGCGTCGGCCAGCGCGGGATCGGGGCCGGAGGTGGCGGCGGCCCGGTGCAGCAGGTCACGGAGCGTCCCGGTCCCGACGATCCGGGCGAGCAGCAGGTGGGCGGCGCGACGGCGCGCGAGGCTGGCCTCGTGGTACGTCACCGACCTCAGCAGCGGCTGGGGGAACGTCAGGTGGCGGTCGCCGACGCGTATCAGGTTCGCCGCCTCGGCCGGTTCGAGCGCCGCGACGTCGGTGCCCGAGGCGTCGGCGGCGGCGGCGAGTTCCCGCACGTCGAGGTCGGGGTCGGCGGCGGCGAGCAGCAGCAGCCAGCGGGCGTCGGGATCCAGCCGGGCCAACCGGGCCCGGTACGCGCGGCGGAGCGCGCCGTCCGGCGGCAGCGTGGCCGGGGGCGGTACGTCGCCGCGACACTGCTCGGGGCTGAGGGCGGCGGCCAACTCGACGAGGGCCTGCGGGTTTCCGGCGGCCGTGGCCGCCAGCGCCGGGGCGACGTCGGCGCTCAGCTCGGGCCGCCGGTCGGTGAGCAGTCGCGCGCTGTCGTGCTGATCCAGCGGCTCCAGCCGGAGCAGGGGCACGCCGGGGACGCCTTCGGTGTCGGGTGCGTCGTCCACGGCGGCCAGCAGGGCGATCGGCTGGCCGTCGAGGCGGCGGGCGGCGAACTCCAGGACCGCCCAGGAGGCGGGGTCGAGCAGGTGCGCGTCGTCGACGAGCAACAGCAGGGCACGTTCGCGGGCGACCTCACGCAGCAGCGCCGGCACCGCCAGACAGAGCGGGAGCCGGCCGGCCGGGCAGTCGCCGTCGCGGACCGCGCGCAGCAGCATGCGTGCCTGATGCTCCGGCAGCGCCGGCGCGGCGCCGAGCACCGGCTGCAGCAGCCGTTGCAGACCGGCGAACGGCAGCCCCGCCTCGGCTGCGGCGCCGGCGGTGGCGAGCACCGTGAGGCCCGCTGCCTCGCCGGCCGCGAACCGGAGCAGCGCGCTCCTGCCCGAGCCCCGCTCGCCGGCGAGCAGGAGCCCGCCCCCGTTCCCGGCGGCGGCCCCGGCGACCAGTGCGACGATCGCGGCGCGCTCGCGCACCCGGCCGCGCAGCAGAACTTGCTGCACCGTGGATGCACTTACCACGGCGACAGTGTTACGCACGAGTAACGGAGTTGGGAAGTCCTGGCGGCGAACGATCGACCCCCTGGCTGGTCCGCCCCACCTCACGGCACTGGTGATTTCGCCGATGTGTACGGGCGATGAATGCACAAACACTGCAGGAACCCGTCCTTGTATCGAGGAGGTTCCATGCGTCGCATTCTCGCCATCCTGCTGGCGACGGTCACTGCCGTCGTGGTCGTGCCGGCCGTGCGCGCGGAGGCCGCCGCGCGGACGCCCGTGATCTTCGTTCACGGCTACACCGGCAGCGCGTCCAACTGGACCACCGCCCGCTCGGTCTTCCGGGCCGGCGGCTACAGCGACAGCGAGCTGTTCGCCTACGAGTACAACTCGTACGGCGACAACGTCACCAACGCCCGCGGCCTGGCCAGCTTCGTCGCCCAGGTGCGCAGCCGCACCGGCGCGGCCAAGGTGGACATCGTCAACCACTCCATGGGCGGCATGGTCAGCCTGTGGTACGTCAAGCAGCTCGGCGGCGCGGCCAACGTCGCGCACCTCGCCTCGCTGGCGGGCGCCAATCACGGCACCTACGCCGCCAGCGCCTGCCTGGTCTTCGTCACCTGCCAGCAGATGCTGCCCGGTTCGGCGTTCCTGCTCACGCTCTCGGCCGGCGACGAGACGCCGGGCGCGACCCGGTACGCCACCTGGTACTCGGCCTGCGACGGCGTCATCAATCCGTACACCAGCACCGTCCTGAGTGGCGCGACCAACAACAACGTCGCTTGCGAGACCCACATCGGGTTCCTCGGCAACACCTCCGTGCTGGCGGCGGTGCGCGCCTTCATGGCCACCTGAGGCGACGTCGGCGTCGCGGCCCGGATGGGGCTCCCGCCCGGGCCGCGACGTGCTGTCCATCTCCGGCGGTGCGGCTGCGTGAAGGTCCCGCTGAGCGTGGTGCTCTGCCCGGACATCACGGGCTCATAACGAGACGTTGACGAATGGATGCCGGAAACTACACTCCCGATGTAATAACCTGCTCCGCCGCAACCTCTCAGCAGCGCAGCCTCCGCCGCGCCGTCCGTCCAGAGGTGACGATGAGCCCACCCGAAGACGCCCCCACCGACGGAACGGCCCTGTCGCTCGACCATGTCGGCGTGCGGTTCGGCGGCCTCGTCGCGCTCGACGACGTGTCGCTGCGGGTCCCACCGGGACGCATCGTCGGGGTGATCGGCCCCAACGGCGCGGGCAAGACCACGTTGTTCAATGTGGTGTGCGGATTCGTCCCGCCGACCAGCGGCACGCTCACCCTCGACGGGCGGCCGTTCCGGCCCCGGCCGCACCGGCTGACCCGGCTCGGCATCGCCCGCACCCTGCAGGGCGTCGGCCTGTTCCCCGGCCTGTCGGTGCTGGAGAACGTGATGGCCGGCGCCACCCACACCGCCCGGGCCGGGTTCGCCGCCGCCCTGTTCGGACTGCCGCGCAGTGACCGCGACGAGCGACGACTGCGCGAGCGGGCGCGCGAAGTGCTGGCCGAGCTCGGCGTCGACCGGCACGCGCACGCCTCCCCGGCGACGCTGCCGTACGCGGTCCGCAAACGCGTCGCGCTCGCCCGCGCGCTCATCGCCCGGCCGCGGCTGCTGCTGCTCGACGAGCCCGCCGGCGGTCTGAGCGCCGAGGACATCGACGAGCTGGCCCGGCTGATCACCACGCTGCCCACCCGGACCGGCGCCGCCTGCTCCGTGATGCTCGTCGAGCACCACATGGACCTGGTGATGTCCGTCTGCGACCACATCGTCGTGCTCGACTTCGGCAAGGTCATCGCCGCCGGCACCCCGGCCCAGGTGCGCGACGACCCGCGGGTCACCGAGGCCTACCTCGGGGCCGAGGTGATAGCGGGGGAGACGGCCGGCCCCGCACCCGGCGCTCCGGACGCCGGGCCGGGCGCCGACGACGGCGCGCCGGACGCGTCCGGCGGTGCCCCGGACGCCGACGGGGCGGTGCGGCGATGACCGAGCCCCTGCTGCGCGTCGAGGGCCTGCACGCCGGATACGGGGCGGTCCCCGTCCTGCGTGACGTCGGCCTCAGCGTCGCGGCCCGCACGATCACCGCCGTGCTCGGCGCCAACGGCGCCGGCAAGACCACCCTGCTGCGTACCCTCTCCGGGCTGCTGGCGCCCACCGCCGGCCGGATCGTGTTCGACGGCGCCGACCTGCGCGGCGTGCGCGTGGAGCGTCTCGTGCATCGCGGCCTGGCGCACGTGCCGGAGGGACGCGGGGTGGTCGCGGAGCTGACCGTCGACGAGAACCTGCGCCTCGGCGGGCTGTGGCGCCGCGACCGGGCCGACGCCCGACGGGCCCTGGACGAGGTGTACCACCTGTTCGAGCCGCTGGCGCGGCGGCGGCAGCACGCCGGCCACCAGCTCTCCGGCGGCGAGCGGCAGATGCTCGCCCTCGGCCGCGCCCTGGTCGCCCGGCCCCGGCTGCTGCTGCTCGACGAGCCGTCGCTCGGGCTCGCGCCCCGGGTCACCGCGCAGATCATGGCGCTGCTGCAGCGGCTGCGCGACGACACCGGCCTGACGGTGCTGCTCGTCGAGCAGAACGTGCGCAGCGCGCTGTCCGTCGCCGACCAGGGGGTGGTGATGTCCCTCGGCCGGGTCGCCGCGGCCACCACCGCCACCCGGCTGCGCGACGACGAACACCTGCGCCACGCCTATCTCGGGTTCTGACCAACGCGTAGGAAGGATCGGCGGTTGGAGCGGTTCCTGTTCCTCACCCTCGACGGACTGTCCACCGGGGCGGTCTACGCGGCGTTCGCGCTCGCGCTGGTCCTGATCTGGCGGGCGGCCCGCCTGGTCAACTTCGCCCAGGGGGCGATGGCGGTCGCCACCGCGTACGTCGGCTACGCCGTCGTCGCGGCCACCGGCTCGTACTGGCTCGGGCTGGCCGCCGCCGTCCTCGCCGGCCTGCTGCTGGGGGCGCTCGTCGAGCGGGTGCTGATGCGTTTCGTCGGGCACGCGAACCCGCTGGGCGACGTCATCGTCGCCCTCGGTCTGGTGCTGCTGATCCAGGCCGTGCTCGGGATGGTCTTCGGCAACGAGTACCGGCCGGCGGCCGCGCCGTTCGACACCGACGGGCTCACCGTCGGCGGGATCACCGCCATCTCGCCGTACGACCTCTGGGTGTTCGCCGCGGTCGCGGTCGTCGTGGTGCTGCTCGCGCTGCTGTTCACCCGTACGCCGATCGGACTGCGGATGCGCGCCTCGGCGTTCGCGCCGGAGGTCTCCCGGCTGCTGGGCGTCGACGTCAACCGGATGCTCACCGTCGGCTGGGCGCTGGCCGCCGCCGTCGGCGCGCTGGCCGGCATGCTGGTGATCCCGACCGGGCTCGGCCTGCACCCGCACGCGATGGACCTGGTGTTCGTGATCGCCTTCACGGCCGCGGTCGTCGGCGGACTGGACAGCCCGGTCGGCGCGGTGATCGGCGGCCTGCTGGTCGGGTTGATCCTGTCGTACGTCACCGGCTACCTCGGCCCGGACACCACGCCGCTGGCCGTCCTGGCGCTGCTGTTGGCGGTGCTCCTGGTCCGCCCGGGCGGACTCTTCTCCGGCGTTCGAGCGAGGCAGGTATGACCCAGTCACCGTATGCCACTGTGGACGCGCGTCCCTCGCCGCTGCGCCGGCTGCTTCCCCCGCCGCCGGGCGCGGCCGGCCCACGGGGCTCCACGCTGCTGCGCCACCTGGTGCTGGCCGTGCTCGCCGGCGCGGCCGTGGTGCTGCTGACCAACCAGTTGGAGCCGTACCGCAACCTGCAGGTCGCCCGGGTCTGCGCGTTCCTGTGCGTGACCGCCGGGTTCACGATCCTGGTCGGTCTGAACGGTCAGCTCTCGCTGGGACACGGCGCGCTGATGGCCACCGGCGCCTACACCGTGGCGCTCGTGCAGCGCGGCCTGGACGGCCGCGACCTGCGGGGGCAGTGGAGCGTGCCGCTGTCGCTGCTGCTCGCCGTCGCGGTCACCGCGCTTCTCGGGCTGGTGATCGGCCTGGCCGCGGCCCGCCTGCGCGGGCCGTACCTCGCCGGCGTCACCCTCGCGGTCGCGACGCTGGTCCCGGCCGTCACCACGATCTTCACCGGGGTGTTCAACGGTGAGCAGGGTCTGCCGTTCCCGGTGGCGACCCCGCCGGCGTTCCTCGGCGCGTACTTCCAACCCGAACGCTGGCTGGCCTGGATCGCGCTGCTCGCGGCGCTGCTGACGATGCTGCTGATGGCGAACCTGGTGCGCAGCCGGTACGGCCGCTCGCTGCGCGCCGTCCGCGACGACGAGGTCGCGGCCCGCCTCGCGGGCATCCACGTCGCCCGCACCCAGGTGCTCGCGTTCGTGGTCAGCGCCGGCTGCGCGGGACTCGGCGGCGGGGTGTACGCCGTGCTGACCGCGACCGTCGCGTCCGGGAAGTTCCCGCTGGAGCTGTCGCTGTTCCTGCTGATGGCGATCGTGATCGGCGGGCTGGGCAGCCTCGCCGGCGCCGTCTGGGGGGCGCTGCTGCTGGTCGCGCTGCAGGACCTGCCGGCGCTGCTCACCGAGGCGTTCACGCTGCCGGGCGGGCTCGCCCAGCGGCTGGAGGGCAACCTCGCGCTCGCCGTGTTCGGACTCATCCTCATCGTCGTGATGCTCGTGGCCCCGGGCGGCCTGCAGGACGCCGTCCGTAAGGCCACCGCACGGCTCGGGCGGCGCCGGCCCCGCCCGAGCCGCTGACCGACCGCCGGCGCCCACCGCACGCCCCGATGAACAGGAGAGCCATGCACCGCATCGCACGTCGCGGCCTCGCGGCCGCCGCCAGCCTCGCGCTGCTCGTCGGCGCGGCGGCCTGCGCGAACGACGAGAAGAACGCGGCCGGCAACGTTCCCGGTGTCACCGACACCGAGATCGTCATCGGCACGCACCAGCCGCTCACCGGCCCGGCCGCGCCCGGCTACGCCCGCATCTCGGCGGCGACCAAGGCGTACTTCGCGCACCTCAACAGCAAGGGCGGGGTGAACGGCCGGAAGATCACCTACAAGGTGATGGACGACGGCTACAACCCGGCCAACACCGAGAACGTCGTCCGCAAGCTGATCCTCGACGACAAGGTTTTCGCGATCCTGGGCGGGCTCGGCACCCCCACCCACACCAACGTGCTGGAGTTCCTGGAGGGCCAGAAGGTGCCCGACCTGTTCGTCGCCTCCGGCAGCCGCAGCTGGAACCAGCCCGACACCTATCCGACCACCTTCGGCTGGCAGCCCGACTACACCGTCGAGGGCAAGATCCTCGCGACGTACGTCAAGCAGGCGTTCCCCGGAAAGAAGGTCTGCCACTTCGGGCAGAACGACGACTTCGGCCGCGACTCGCTGCTGGGCGTGGAGAAGGTGCTCGGACCGGTGGCGGCCAAGCAGACGTACACGCCCACCAACCAGCAGGTGGGGCCGGCGATCGGCGCCCTGAAGGCCGCCGGCTGCGAGGTGATCATCTCGGCGACGATTCCGGGCTTCACCGCGCTGGCGATGGGGCAGGCGTTCGGGCAGGGACTGCGGGCGCAGTGGGTGGTGTCGAACGTGGGGGCCGACTACACCACGCTCTCGGCGCAGCTCGGCGACAAGAAGGCGATTCTGGAGGGGATGATCGGCAACTACTACCTGCCGATGGCCGGTGACAGCGCCGACCCGTGGATCCGGGAGTACACGAAGATCCACCAGCGGTACAACGGGACCAACCCGCTCGACGGCAACGCGATCTACGGCTACTCCATGGCGTACACCTTCGTGCAGGCGCTGCTCGCGGCCGGGCAGGACCTCACGCGCGAGAAGCTGGTCGACGCGGTGGAGAAGGGCGGCTTCCAGGGTCCCGGCCTCACCCCGTTCCGCTACAGCGCCGACGACCACTCCGGTTACAGCGGGGTGCGGTTGAACCGGGTGCAGGGCGGCGTGCAGTCCTACTTCGGCGCCACCTACACGACCGATGACGGCGACGGCGAGGTCAGGGAGCACACCCAGCCGCCGGTGACGCCGCCGGCGGACGCGGTCCCGGCGAGCTGACCCGGGTTGTGGAGCGGGCCGCGGGCCGTCGGCCCGCTCCACGCGCTCGCCCGGCGGTTGGCCGTCGAGCGCGCCGGGCGGCCCCGCGCTGCCGCGGGTTCGCTGGCAGGGTGCGCGGTGGCCACCGGTCTAGACTTCCGATGCACTTTTTCCCGGTCAGCCGGGGTGATGGACGGGGGACGAGCAGATGAGCGACGTCGGGGCGCCGCCGCACGTCGACGGGGCGGCCGCGCCGGCCCGGATGGACGGTCGCGCGGCGCGGGCCGCGCGTACCCGCCGGGCGATCGTCGACGCGCACCTGGCGCTGATCGACGAGGGCGACCTCAAACCGACCGGCGAGCGCATCGCCGAGCGGGCCGGGGTGTCGCTGCGGACGTTGTGGACGAACTTCAAGGACATGGAGACGCTGTTCGCCGCGACCGGCCAGCGGATCAGCGAACGGCAGGACGCGCTCGCCCGACCGATCTCCGCGGAGCTGCCGATCACCCGCCGGATCGAGGAGTTCTGCGCCCAGCGCGTCCGGATGCTGGAGATGCTGGCGCCGTCGGCGCGCGCCTCCGCGCTGCGGGAGCCGTTCTCCGCGCAGCTGCGAGTGAACCGCCGTCGCAACATCGCGCGGGTCCGCGCGGAGATCGAGAGCGTGTTCGCGCCGGAGCTGGCGCACGCGGGACAGGGGCGGGAGCAGCTGCTGGACGCGCTCACTCTGGCGAGCACCTGGTCGGCGTGGTCGATGCTGCGCGACGCGATGGGCCTGGACGTGGAGGCGGCGCGGGCGACCATGGCGCGCACGATCGGGGCCCTGCTCGTCGACGCCATCGCGGCCGCCCTCCGGTGACGGAATCACTCGCGATCTTGCAGTGTTGGCCGGGGCAAAACTGGACGGACAACTTCAAATCGGCGGGCAGAACTGCAAGATCGACGGCGCTGGGTGGGGCCGGTGCCCGCATTTCCGACGTAACGGCAGCCGAACACGGAACCGGAGGAGCACACCGCCATGAGTAGCCTTTCGTTGGCCAGTGTCCTGGCCGAATCTGCCCGCCGGTATCCGGAGAAGGTCGCCGTCGTCGACGGGGCCGTCCGGGTCAGCTACGCCGACCTCTGGGCGCAGGCGCGTACGCTCGCCGCCGGCCTGCAGGCGCTGCGGATCGGTCCCGGGTCCACCGTCGCGCTGGTCGCGCCGAACGTCGTGGACTTCCCCCGCGCGTACTACGGCATCCTCGCGACCGGCGCCGTCGTCGTCCCCGTCCATCTGCTCCTGACCGCCGACGAGATGGCGTACGTGCTGAAGGACAGCGGCGCGGATCTGGTGGTCTGCCACACCAGCCAGTACGCGGTGGCGGCCGGGGCGGCGGCGAAGGCGGGTCTTCCGGTGGCGACCGTCGGCCCGGTCCCGGCCGGGGCGGGCCTGGACGGCGTGACGCGGCTGGAGGACGTCGCCGCGGGCGTGCCGCCGCTGCCGATCCACGCCACCCGCTCGCCCGACGACCCGGCGGTCGTCTTCTACACCAGCGGCACCACGGGGGAGCCGAAGGGAGCGCTGCTCAGCCACCTCAACCTGGTCATGAACGCGACCGTGAACGCGTTCGACGCCAACGACGCGCGTACCACCGATGTCGTGCTGGGCTGCCTGCCGCTGTTCCACACCTTCGGACAGACGGTCAGCATGAACACGACCTTCCGGGTCGGCGCCACGCTGGTGCTGCTGCCGCGGTTCACGGGTGAGGCGGCGGTGGAGCTGATGCTGACCGAGAACGTGGACGTGTTCCACGGGGTGCCCACCATGTACCTCGCGCTGCTCGAGGCGGCGGCCGGACGGGAACGGCTGCCGCGGCTGCGGCTGGCGATCTCCGGTGGCGCCGCGCTGCCGGTCGTCGTGCTGGAGCGGTTCAACCGGGTGTACTCGGCGACCATCTTCGAGGGCTACGGCCTGTCCGAGACCTCGCCGACCGCCTCGGTGAACCAGCCGCACTTCGGCACCCGCGCCGGCACCGTCGGTCACGCGATCTGGGGCGTTGATGTGGAGATCGCGCACGCCGAGGTCGAGGACCGCATCGAGCTGGTGCCGACGGGGGAGCTCGGCGAGATCGTGATCCGTGGCCACAACGTGTTCAGCGGCTACCTCGGCCGCCCCGAGGCGACCGAGCAGGCCATCGTGGACGGCTGGTTCCGCAGCGGTGACCTGGGTTTCAAGGACGCCGAGGGCTTCATCACGATCGTCGATCGCAAGAAGGACCTGATCATCCGAGGCGGCTTCAACGTCTACCCGCGTGAGGTGGAGGAGGCGCTGGCGCGGCATCCGGCCGTGGCCCAGGTGGCGGTGATCGGCGTGCCGCACGAGGTGCACGGGGAGGAGATCTGCGCGGTGGTGGTCGCGGACGCCGGAACGCCGAGACCGAGCGCCGAGGAGCTGATCGACTGGGCGAAGGAGCACCTGGGGCGGCACAAGTACCCGCGGCAGGTGCGGTTCGTGGAGGCGCTGCCGCTCGGGCCGAGCCACAAGGTGCTCAAGCGGGAGCTGCGCAGGACGATCATCGCGTAGCCGCGTCCCGTTCCTCGCGATCCGGGTTGACCGCGGCGGGGCACGACCCGCCGTCAGGCGCCGCCCAGGAGCTGGGGGAACCACAGCCGGGCGGCGGCGTCGCGGGCGACGAGGAATCCGGCGATGCCCAGCACCCAGCTCAGCACGCCGCTGCCCTTGGCGACCACCCAGGCGTTCATGCGCTGGAGCACCGTGTCGATCCAGCCGCGACCGACGAGCCGGAGCGCGAGGAGGGCCAGCGCCGGCAGGACCATCACGACGCAGTACCCGGCGAGCAGCGGCAGCAGCAGCCACCAGCTCAGCTCCGCGGTGGTCATCATCCCGATGGCCCCGAGGTACGGCAGCATCGTGGCGACCTCGGCGAGCGCGGCCATCAGCGCCAGCCCGACCAGCCCACCGGACCCTGCCGCCCCGGCCGGGGCCCGGTCCCGCAAACGCAGGATCGCGGCGGTGGCCCGGTTCCGGCGCGCCTCCACCCAGAAACTTAGCGCGAACAGCGCCAGCCCCACCGCCAACTGTGCGAACAGCAGCCAGCGGCTCGCGGTCACGTCGTCCAGCGCGCCGGCCACCCCGACGCCGCCGAGCGTCAGCACCGCCCCCACAACGAAGTAGAACGCGGCGATCGTCGCCAGATAGCCGAGGAACCGGCCGACCCCGATCCGGCCCGGCGCCAGCAGCAGCCACACCGGGATGAACAGCGTGCCGATGCTGGTGCTGTCCACGATCGCGAGCGCGACAAGGGACAGCAGAAGACCGCCGCTCATGGTGCGCATCCTCGCATCGGCACCGTTCGCCGCGCTGCCCCGCGTCGGGCAGCGCGGGGGCCGTGCGAAGCCGATCGCCGGGCCGCCACCGCCGCGGTACGGCGGTGGCGACCCGGCGATCGGGGGATCAGCGCAGCGCGGGCTCCGGCTCCCGGGTGGTCGCACCCGACTCCGGCGCCGTCTGCTCGAGGTGGTGCAGCAGCTTCTCGCCCTCGACATCGACGTTGGGCATCGCCCGGTCGAGCCAGCGGGGCAGCCACCAGGCGGCGCGGCCGAGCAGGGTCATCACGGCCGGCACCAGCACCATGCGCACGATGATGGCGTCGAAGAGCACGGCGATGCCCAGGCCGAAGCCGACCGACTTGATGATCGACTCGGGCGAGAAGACGAAGCCGAAGAAGACACTCATCATGATGAGCGCGGCGGCGGTGACGACGCGGGCGCCGTGGCCGAAGCCGGTGACGACCGCGTCGCGGGCCGCGGCGCCGTGGACGTAGTCCTCGCGCATCCGGGTGACCAGGAAGACCTGGTAGTCCATGGCGAGGCCGAACACGATCCCGATCAGCAGGATGGGCAGGAAGCTGATGATCGGTCCGGTCTGCTGTACGCCCAGCAGCTCGGCCAGCCAGCCCCACTGGAAGACCGCCACGACGGCGCCGAAGGTGGCCGCGACGCTGAGCAGGAAGCCGACGGTCGCCTTGAGCGGCACCAGCAGCGACCGGAACACCAGGGCCAGCAGGACGAACGCCAGGCCGACCACCAGCGCCAGGTACGGCAGCAGCGCGTCGGCGAGCTTCTCGGAGATGTCGATGTTGATCGCGGTGGTGCCGGTGACGCCGACGCTCGCTCCGGCGGGGGCGTCGAGGTCGCGGATCGCGTGCACGAGCTCCTCGGTGGCGGCATCGTCCGGCGCGGTGACCGGGATGACGGTGAGGATCGCGGTGTCGCCGGCCGGGTTGGTCATCGCGGGCGCGACCACCGCGACGTCGGCCAGCGCGCGGATGCGCTGCGCCGTCTGGTCGGCGGCGCTCTGCACCGTCCCGGCGGGCGCGTCGACCACGACGGTCAGCGGGGCGTTGAAGCCGGGGCCGAAGCCGGCGGCGAGCAGGTCGTACGCCTTGCGCTGGGTGGTGTCCGGGGCGGCGTTGCCGTCGTCGGGCATACCCAGGCGCAGCTCCATCGCGGGAATGGCGACCACGCCCAGGCCGACCACGGCGGTGAGCAGCGCGGCGACCGGGCGGCGCACGATGGCCCGGACCCAGCGGGTGCCCAGGGTGGGCGTGGCGCTGTCGCCCTCGGGGTCCCGGTCGCGTAGGCCCGGCACCCGCCCGGCGGTGATGCGGCGGCCGGCGAAGCCGAGCAGGGCGGGCAGCAGGGTCAGGGCGATCAGCACCGCGACGCCGACGGTGCCGGCGGCGGCCACGCCCATCTGGGTCAGGAACGGAATGCCGACGACGGCCAGGCCCGCAAGGGCGATCATGACGGTCAGGCCGGCGAAGACGACGGCGGAGCCGGCGGTGCCGACCGCGCGGCCGGCCGCCTCGACCGGGTCGCGGCCCACCGCGAGCTCGTGCCGGTAGCGGGAGACGATGAACAGCGCGTAGTCGATCGCCACCGCCAGGCCGAGCATCATCGCCAGCGTCGACGTGGTCGAGGAGAGGTCGAAGAAGTGGGTGGCGGCGGTGATCGCGGCGATCCCGATACCGACGCCGAGGATGGCGGTGACCAGTGGCAGGCCGGCCGCGACCAGCGAGCCGAACGTGATGACCAGTACGAACATGGCGATGATCAGGCCGATCACCTCGGCGACGCCGGCGTGCGGGGCGGCCTGCAACGCGTCCCCGCCGACCTCGACGGTGAGCCCGGCGTCGCGGGCGTTGTCGACGGCGGCGTCGAGTGCGTCGCGGGCGGCGTCGGTCAGCGCGATCGGCGCCACGGTGTAGGTGGCCTGGGCGTAGCCGACGGTGCCGGCCTGGTTGACCGCCCGGGTGGCGAACGGATCGGTCACCGCGGCGATCTGCGGCGACTGGGACAGCTCGGCGACGGCGCGTGCGATGGCGGCCTTGCTGTCGGGCTCGGCGAGGGTGTGCCCGTCGGGTGCGGCGAAGACGATCCGGGCGGTGGCGCCGCCGGCCGAGGCCTGCGGGAACCGCTCGCCGAGCAGGTCGATGGCGCGCTGCGCCGGGGTGCCGGGGATGCTGAACGCGCCGGAGGTCGGCTTGGACAGCGTCGCCGCCCCGATGAGCGTGGCCACCAGCACGGCCAGCCACGCGCCGGTGACCAGCCAGCGCCGGCGGAACGAGAACCGGCCCAGCCGGTAGAGCAACGAAGCCATCGGAGATCTCCTGTTCAAAGACGTGCGGAATCGTCTGTCCGCCGCGTGCGGCGGCGGACGGCTGACTAGCGGATGTGGTCAGTCGGCCGGCGCGGTGGCCCCGATGGGCAGCCCGGCGCGCAGCTGCGCCAGACAGTCGCGGATCAGCTCGGACAGCGGGGTGTCGGTGCCGGTGCGGGCCCAGAAGCCGACCGACGTGCCGATCGCGGTTCCGACCGCGTCGGCCAGCAGGCGCGGGCGAAGATCCCGCTCGGCATCGGTGCCGGTGCGCGCGGCGATGACCCGGGCCATGACGTCGCTCAGGTGTTGCGTCACGAGCAGCAGCTGGGCTCGCAGCGCCGGGCTCTCCGTCATGACCCGCATCAGCACGGCGAGCTTGTCGCGGTCGCCCACCACCTCGGGGACCTCCGCGCAGAGCACCGCCTCGAGGGAGTTCCACACCGTCTCGCCGGCCGGCCGGGCGCCGATCTTGTCGGCGAGCGTCACGTAGCGCTGCGCCAACGCGTCGACGATCGCCTCTTCGCGGCTGGCGAAGTAGTTGCGGAAGGTTCGCGGCGACACGTCGGCCGCCTCGGCGATCGTCTCCGGCGTCACCGCGTCCAGTCCGTGCTCGAGCAGCAGCGTCCACGCCGCGTGGCTCAGCGCCGCCCGCGTCGCGGCCTTTTTGCGCTCGCGCAGGCCCGGCTCCGAGGTCATGCCTCTAACACTCGGGTTTTGTTGCCAACTTTGCAAGTTTTCCGTAGCGGCAAGATTGTGTTCTGGCTCACCGCTCGGCCGCCGGTAGGCGAACGGTCACCCGCGCAGGAGATCCTTCATCTTGTTCGCGATCAGGCTGGCGGCGCGACGCGGGTCGGCGCGGTAGAGCAGGTCCATCAGCTTCGCGTCCCGGCCGACCAGCACCCGGTACGCGTCGCGCTCCACGCCGTCCAGGATGTCGCGGGCCGCGCGCGCCGGGCTGGTGATCTTCTGCGTCCGCGCCGCCGCCCGGCCGTCGGCCCCCGGGATCGCCACACCGGAATTGGCGGTGATGTTGGTGGCGACGGCACCGGGGAAGACCACGGTGACGCGGACGTTGGTGCCGGCGCACTCGGCGTGCAGGCCCTCGGTGAGCAGCTTGACCGCCGCCTTCGACGCGCCGTAGATCGTCTGGCCGGGTACGGGCAGGAAGCCGCCCATGCTCGCCACGTTGACGATGTGCGCCTCGGGCCGGGCGAGCAGCGGCGGCAGAAACGTCTTGGTCAGGTACAGGGTCCCGGACCAGTTGACCGCGAAGACCCGTTCGATCGCGGCGTAGTCGAGATCCCGCAGTTTCGCGAAGGGCTGGATGATCCCGGCGCAGTGCACCAGCCCGTCGACGGCGCCGTGCCGTTCGGTCACCTGCCCGGGCAGCGCCTCCACGGCCGCCCGGTCGGTGATGTCCAGCGCATGGGTCCAGACGCGGCCGTCGGCGGCGGCCAGATCGGCGGTCTCGGCGAGCGTCGTGGCGTTGAGGTCGACGGCGGCCACGGTCGCCCCGCGGCGCACCGCCTCCAGCGTCACGGCCCGACCGATGCCGCTGCCGGCGCCGGTGACCACGAGTATCTTGCCTGCCACCTTCATGACAGCCTCCTGAGGGTTTCTGGTCGTGACGTCAGCGGAAGATCGACGGGCGCAGCATCGCCCACGCCCGGTCGGCCAGGTCGCGCCGGCTCGGCGCGGGCGCCTTGGCCACCAGCGCGGCCACCATCTCGATCGCCAGCAGCAGGTGCCCGGCGGTCACCGAGTCGTGTACGTCGCCGTCGCGTCGCGCGCCGCCCAGCTTCCGGTCCAGCGCGTCGGTCACCCGGTCGAGGATGGCGCGCAGTCGCGAATCGTCGTCCGACGCGCGCAGCATGTCGATGAACGCGACCGACGCCACCGTCTGCTCGGTGAGCAGCTCGAGCACGTCGCGCAGGGACGCCTCCGGTCGCGCGGCGAAAGCCTCCAGTTGGGCGACGTTGTCGTCGAACACCGCCACGGCCAGGCTGATCCGGTCCGGGAAGTGCCGGTAGAGACTGCCCTGGCCGACGCCGGCCTGCCGGGCGATCGCGGTGAGTGAGGCGGCGAACCCGTCGGTGGCGAAGTGCTTGCGGGCGGCGCCCAGCAACGCCCGGCGGTTCGCCGCCGCGGCGTTGCGGCCACGATTTTCTCGACGCGCACCTGGCACGGTGCTAGCGTACACCGAACCGGACGGGGGTGTCCGGTTGAATGGAGCCCACCATGACGGAATCCTGGGACCGCGAGGTCGACGTGCTGGTGGTCGGCACCGGGGCGGCCGGCATGACCGCGGCGATCGCCGCCGCCGACGGCGGGCAACGCACGCTCATCGTGGAGAGCACCGGCAAGTGGGGCGGCACCACGGCGCTCAGCGGCGGCGGGCTGTGGATGCCGACGCATCCCGCAATGGCCGAGTTGGGGCTCGAGGACTCCGTCGACAAGGCGCTGACGTACATGGCCGCGGCCATCGGCGACGCCGGTCCGGCCAGCTCACCGGAACGACGGCGCGCCTTCGTGGAGACGGTGCCGGAGGTCTACCGGTTTCTCGAGCGCCTCGGCGTGCGGTGGGCGGTCGCCAAGGACTACCCGGACTACTACCCGGACCGTCCCGGCGGCATGGTCGGCCGCGGCATCGAGGCGGAGCCGTTCGACGCCCGCCGGCTCGATGACCGGTTCGCCACCTTCCGGGGCCGTGACAGCATCCCGGCGCCGCTGAAAACCGACGACGTGTGGCTGCTGTCGCGGGCCTGGTCGACCCCGAGCGGGTTCGTCCGCGGCGCGCGGTTCGTGTTCCGCACCCTCGGCGGCCTGATCCGCGGCAAGCGGCTCTACGGCATCGGCGGCGGGCTGACCGCGAACCTCATGGCCATCCTCATGCGGCAGGGCGTGGAGGTTCTCCTCGAAACGCCGTTGCGCGAGCTCGTCATCGACGCCGCCGGCGGCGTGACCGGTGCCGTGGTCGCGGGCCCGGACGGGCGTACGATCCGCATCCGCGCGGCGCGCGGCGTCGTGCTCGCCGCCGGCGGCTTCGCCCGCAACGCCGAGTGGCGCCAGCGGCATCACGGCGTCGCCGGGTACAGCTCGGCCGCCGAGGGCGACCTCGGCGAGCCCATCCGCATCGCCGAGGCGATCGGTGCGCAACTGTCCCTGATGGACGACGCGTGGTGGGGGCTGTCGGTGCCGATGCCGGACGGCGGCAGCCAGTTCGTGCTGTCGGAGCGGTCGATGCCGTTCAGCGTCATCGTGGACTCCGCCGGTGACCGGTACATGAACGAGTCGGCCAGCTACATCGACGTCGGGCACGCGATGTTGGAGCGGCACACGAGCGTGCCGGCGATCCCGAGCTGGCTGATCGTCGACGCCCGGCACCGCCGCCGATACCTGTTCAACGCCTTCATGCAGGGCACCAAGAAGCTCAGGGCCGCCGGCACGGTGCGTTCGGCGGACACGATCGAGGAGCTCGCCGCGGTCCTCGGGATGGAGCCGTCGCGGCTGCGCGCCACCGTCGATCGGTTCAACGGCTTCGCCCGCGCCGGCGTCGACTCCGACTTCGGCCGCGGCCGCACCGCCTACGACAACTACTACGGCGACCCGCGCGTCAAGCCGAACCCCAACCTCGGGCCGCTGGAGAAGGGGCCGTTCACCGCCGTGCAGCTGGTCCCCGGCGACCTCGGCACAAAGGGCGGGCTGCTCACCGACGCCGACGCCCGGGTCCTCGACACCGGGGGCACGCCCATCCCCGGCCTGTACGCCGCCGGCAACACGACCGCGTCGGTGATGGGCCGCACCTACCCCGGCCCCGGCTCCACCATCGCGCCCGCGGTCGTCTTCGGCTACCGCGCCGCCCGGCACGCCGCCGCCCGGACCGGAACGGCGACGGGCGGGTCCGCCACCGATCAGGCGTGAGCGCCACCGGGCGGTCGCGGCGGACGGCACGCCCCGCCGCGATGCCCGGTCGGGTCACCGCGGCGCGCGTGGTCAGTCGGCGACCTTCCTGACCATGTTCATGATGGTCTCGACCTGCGGGCCTCCCTTGATCGGATAGTTCGTCCCGCCGAGGTAGCCCCACCAGTCCCAGCAGCCGTTGGGGTTGACGCCGGACGCGATCGCCTGCGGATACAGCACGATCGTGGTGTTGGTGTCGGCGTACTGGTTGAGGTTTGCCCGGTCGACGAAGGCCGTGCCGACCGCGGCGTACCCCTGCTGGCAGCCGTGCAGCGCGACCAGCAGTCGGCACGACTGGCCCGCGGCGCATGACGCCGGCACGTACGCGAACCCGCTGGCGTCCATGCTCAGCCCGTTGGCGTAACCGTTCGTGGCGAACGTGTTCTGGTTGAACCGGATGAGCGTGCCGCCGAGCGGCCCGGTGTTCGGGGCGTTGACCGAGCCGAACAGCTTGCGCAGCATCGCGTTCTGCGGGTCGGTGCCGCAGTTGTTCAGGTACGGCGACGCGGTCGCCGAGCAGGAGTTGGTGCCGTACGGGGTGACCCAGCCGTGGCCGGCCGAGGAGCCGCTGTCGTACTGCACGCCGGCGCCGAAGTGCTGGTAGTAACGGACCAGATCGTCGGTGACGGACTTCTTGATGGTGGTGTCGCTGTTGCCGTGGAACACGTGGACCGGTTGGCCGGAGAGGTTTGCGACGGGGTCGATCCAGCCGTAGGACGCCCACGTCCTGGTGTTCGACTGCAGGGTGCTGAGGTAGGTCGGCCAGATGTTGTCCATGCACCCGTAGAGCGCCTGGCTCGCGTTGTTCTGGGCGCAGTAGTAGGGGCCGGCGGCGACGATCGCCGCGCCGCGGATGCGCCCGGAGTAGGCGACCTGGAGCTGGGTGGCGAGGTAGCCGCCGGAGGAGACGCCGGCGACGTGGACGCGGGAGACGTTGTAGCGGGTGAGGGAGCCGGAGACCGGCGTCTTGGTGTACGGGGTGGCGGCCCGGGCAGGGGTCGCGGTGGAGACCGCCACCAGCAGCGTCGCCGCGGCGGCTGCCGCGACGCGGACGAGGAACCTCATGAGCCCTCCTTCGACGTGCCGGCGCGGCAGGGGTGGCACGGGGCCGGCGTTGCCCGACGGTAGGACCGTCGCCGCCCCGGCCGGCATCCGTGCCCGCAACACATTTCGATGTCGCGGAGTGGTGCGAACAACTGCCCTCGACGGTCGGCGTGCCGTCGATGTCATCTCATCCAGCTATTGCCATCGACGTCGCACGCGGCATAGGTTGCGAAAGCGCTTTCCTAGCGCGTCCGTCGCTATTCGACAGGTCCACACTCGACTCGGCCGCCGAGACCGTGGTCCGGTCGCACCGTGCCGGATCACGATAGGGCGGCTGGGCCCATCGCACTCCGGGCCGGCCCGCGACCGATGTGGGAAAGCGGTTACCGGAGGCGCGGACACGAACCGAGGTACGCGATGACCAGAACCGGACCCGCCGCCGTCGCGACGGCCGCGCTGGTGGCGCTCGGCGCGCTGACCGGCGCCGGAGCGCCGCCGGCGCAGGCCGCCCCGACCGGGCCGCGCGACGTCCACCCGCAGCTGCGCCCGCACCTGGTCGCCTACTACGACTTCGACCATCCCGTGCCCGGCGACCCCGCGCTCGAACGCGACCGCGGGCGCTCCGGCACCGAGATCGAGCTCACCAACGGCGGTGCCGCCATGCGGGTGCCCGACCGCGCCTACCGAGGGGCCGGCCACGCGCTGCGGACCGGCCAGGTCAACCCCGCGCAGACCGGCAACGACGACTGGAAGGCGGGCATCTACTCGGCGGGCGGGGTACGCACGCTGCGCCCGTTCAGCGGCGTCGCGGGCACCACGGTGATGGGCTGGTTCAAGCTGGAGATGGACGCGCCCGCGCTCAACTCCAGCACCGCCGACCCCGCCGACCGGTTCAACGCCATCGGGCTGGCCGGCGTGCTGACCGGCGACTCCGACGGCCACGGCGTGCGCGCGCTGCTCGAACTCATCGACGTGAACGGGGAGCTGCGCCTGGTCGCGCTCGGCCGGCGGCTCGACGGTGGCAACTCGCAGACCTTCGCGGCCAGCCGGGACTGGCGGACGTTGCTGCCGAAGGGGGAGTGGGTGCACCTCGCCGCCACCTTCGACTTCGGCACCGGTGCCATGGCGCTGTACCGCAACGGCCGGCCGGTGGACGGCTTCTACACCCGCACCGACGACCCGTGGCTGGTGTCGGGGCCGGGGCCGCACGTGACCACCGCCTCCGACCCGCGCGGCATCAAGATCGGCGGCAGCTTCCCGCAGAACACCCTGGAACGCAACCCGTGCGACTGCCGGATGGACGCCCTGATGTTCCTCGACACCGCCCTCTCGGCGAGGCAGGTGCAAAACCAGTACCGCTACCAGACCCGCTGACGACCCTCGGCACCCCACCCTGGAAGGAGAAACGTGCGCACCATCCGCAGATCGCCCCTGACCGCGGGGCTGGCGGCCGTCGCCGTCGCCCTGTCCACCCTGGTCGCGGCGCCCGCCCGGGCGGGCGAGCCGGTCCACGACCCCGTCCCGGAGATGCCGAGCCAGTCCCGGCTCGGGCTGGTCCTCTCCGAGTACGCCAGCTTCCCCCAGTCATCCCCCAACCCGGCGCCGGTCGACCGGCGGCTGATGCGGACCGCCCGGATCAACACGATCATGGAGCTGCCGGACGGCTCCGGGCGCCGCGCCGTGCCCGACCTCAACGGCAACCTGTACCTCGTCGAGGGCGGCGTGCCGCACGTCTACCTCGACGTGGCCGCGGCGTTCGCGCCGCGGTTCTTCTCCGGCCGCGGCCTCGGCCAGGGCTTCGGGTACGTCGCCTTCCACCCGGAGTTCGGCGCCAACGGCCGCTTCTACACCCTGCACACCGAGGCGGCGTCGGCGACCACCAACGTCCCCGACTACGCGCAGGCCAACACGATCTACCACGGCGTCCTCACCGAGTGGACCGCGAGCGAACCGGCCGCCGACACCTTCGCCGGCACACAGCGCGAGGTGCTGCGCATCGGCTTCGGCGGCCAGATCCACGGCGTCCAGGAGATCAACTTCAACCCCACGGCGAAGGCCGGCGACGCCGACTACGGCCTGCTCTACCTCGCCGTCGGCGACGGCGGCCTGGGCGTGCGCAACACCGACCCGCAGAACCTGGCCATGCCGCACGGCAAGCTGCTGCGGATCGACCCCCGCGGCGCCAACTCCGGCAACGGCCGATACGGCATCCCGCCGTCGAACCCGTTCGTCGGGCGGTCCGGCGCGCTCGGCGAGATCTACGCGGTGGGCCTCCGCGACCCGCACCGGTTCAGCTGGGACCGCGTCACGGGCCGGATGTACCTCGGCCACATCGGCGAGCACGCCATCGAGGCGATCTACGAGGTCCGCGCCGGCGACAACTTCGGCTGGAGCGAGCGGGAGGGTTCGTTCGTCTTCGACCGGGCGGCCACGGACCCGTGCGCGAAGCTGCTGCCGCTGCCCGCCGACGACGCGCGCTTCGGCTACACGTACCCGGTGGCGGCGTACGACCACGACCCGGCGCCCGGCTGGAACTGCACCTCCGACGTGGGGGTCGCGGTGGCCGGCGGATTCGTCTACCGGGGCCACGGCCTGCCCGCGCTGCGCGGCAAGTACGTCTTCGGTGACCTCGTCGACGGCCGGGTCCTGTACACCGAGGCGCACGAGATGCGGCGCGGCCGGGGGCTGGCGCCGATCCACCGGCTCGCGCTCTTCGACGCCGCCGGCAACCCGGTCCGGATGCAGGACCTCTCCGCGCCCGGCGCCCCCGGCGACCCCGAGCGCGTCGACCTGCGCTTCGGCACCGACGCCGGCGGCGAGCTCTACCTGCTCGCCAAGGCCAACGGCAAGGTCTGGAAGGTGACCGGCACCCGCGCCTTCGCCGCCGGCGACGTCGGCGACACCCGCTTTCACCGGACCACGGGCGCCCGGAACTGGGCGCCGGTCACGCCGTCGAAGTGGCGGTTCGGCAAGGACGAGGTGATCCTCGCCGAGCCGGGCGTCAGCCGGCCGGGACCCCGGCGGCCGTTCGAGTACGCCGTGCTGAGCGCGGGACCGCGGTGGTCGTCGGTGGAGATCGAGGCGCGGGTCCGGCTCGACACGCCGGTCGAGGTCAGCAACCGGGACGTCATCATCGTCTTCGGCTGGCGTTCGGACACCGAGTTCTACTACGCGCACCTCTCCACCGACAACACGATCTACCCGCACAACGGCATCTTCAAGGTGGACAACGCCGATCGGCAGCGCATCGACCACCAGTGGAACGGACGGTCCCGCGGCGCGAACCCCGCGGTCGTCGACGCCGACTGGCACAAGGTGCGGGTGGTGCACCTGCCCGCCACCGGCGAGATCGCGGTCTACGTCGACGGCGGCAGGGACCCGTTGATGACCGCCAGGGACACCACGTTCGGCTCCGGGCGGGTCGGCTTCGGGTCGTTCGACAACGTCGGGCGGCAGCGGAAGCTGACGGTGACCGGCACGCCGGCCTGACCGCATCCGGCGCCGGGACGGGACGGGCGGGACTACCGCGCGCGGACCCGCTTGCGAACCTCCACCCAGAGCCGGTCGCCGAGCCGGGTCCGCCGGATCCAGCGCAGTCGGCTGATCACCGGGCGGCGGCGGGGCGGTGGTGGCGACGCGGTGATCCGGGCGTACGTGGCAGCCGTGGAGGGGCGGACGGAGGCGGGGTCCAGCTGGTGCGAGGCGAGCGCCAGCCAGGTGAACTGCGCCAGCGTCCGCGGGTCCGGTCGGCCACCCCGCGCCGCCGTCCGCAGCGCCTTCTCCACCGCCGGTCGCGCGATGAACCCGGTCATCGTGCCCTG
This sequence comes from Micromonospora pattaloongensis, assembly GCF_900107255.1. Lineage (GTDB taxonomy): Bacteria > Actinomycetota > Actinomycetes > Mycobacteriales > Micromonosporaceae > Micromonospora_I > Micromonospora_I pattaloongensis. The sequence continues at coordinate 123,010 of NZ_FNPH01000006.1, forward strand.
CGCGGTGTCCAGCAGATCCGCGATCGTCTCGACGCCGTCGCCCTCCCACACCCGCGCCGCCGTGCTGGGGCCGGTCGCGGCGCTCACGTACGGCACCTCGGCCCACTCCGGCGCCAACCGGGCGATCAGCGCGGTGTGCAGCGCCCGGTCGCGCTTCTGCCGCGGTGTCAACGCGAAGGTGGCGGCGACGAACCCCGGCGCGAGGAACGGTGTGACCATCCCGGTGACCGCCGCCGAGGTGCACCATCGCCGCATCCGCTCGACCAGGTACAGGTAGTCGACGAGGTGCAGGTCGGCCAGGCCGATGTCGCGGGCGTGCCCGAGCACGGCGGTGATCCGGTCCCGCTCGGCGGCGACCACGCCCCCGGCGGCCGCCGCGCCCGGCACCGCCGCCAGCAGCCGCGCCTTGCCGGCCTGTTCCGGCGAGGGCGCCGCGCCCTCGTCCGGGGGATACCAGTAGCCGGTGGCGAGCTCGCCGGCGGCGCCGGTGAAGGAGGCCGTGCGGGGCTCGTCGCTGAGCATCGGAGCGACGGCGCGCCGGGTGAGGTAGCTGGAGGGGAACTGGAAGTCGTGCAGCCGTTGCAGCCGACGCGTCCGTTCGCGCAGACCCACCGCCAGCACGTTCGCGGGCGCGCCGGCGCGCCAGAGCCGGTGGTCGACCCGCAGGCCACGGGAGTCCCGCAGGATCCGCACGAGCTCCCGCGCCACCTCGCCCTCCGCCGGGGAGTCCTCGTTGGTGGCGAACCGGGGCGGATGGCCGGCGGCGATCAGCGACGCCGCGATGAGCCGGGAGTCCTTGCCGCCGGAGAGCCCGAGCGTGATCTCGTCCCGGTACAGCCGGGCGACACTGGCGGCGGTCGCGGTGAGCGACGCGGCCGCGCCATCCAGTAGATCGTCGACGCGTCGTCCCTGCGCGGTGAAGCCGCTCATCACGACGTCGTCGGTGCTGTACCCGGTCGCGGTGGTGACGTCCCAGCCGCCGCCGTCGCGGCGGCGGCCGGTCACCCGCTCACCCGGGCGGAGCAGTCGGGTGCCGGCGACCGGCGATCGGTCGCCGCCGAAGTGCCCGCAGAGGGTGTACGAGGCCCACCCGTCGAGGTCGGGCCGGATGTCGCCGTGCAGAAACGCGGCGAGCGGACTCGGCCGGGTGCAGAAGGCGGTCACGCCGCCCGCCGTGCCGGTGAAGACCCGGCACATGCCGAGCCAGTCCTGCTGCAGGGCGAAGCGACGGTCGCCGTCGAGCGCCAGCAGCCCGAACGGCGGCACCACCTCGCGGTGCACGTCCTCGCCGGCCAGCAGCCGCCGGGCGAGCGCCGCCGGGCCGCCGGTCACGTCGAGCCCGACCGGCAGCCCGAGCGAGACGGCGGTGGTCGGACCGGCGGTGGCGACCGTCGACCAGCGGTACGCCCCCGCGTCGCCGGGGTGCAGCACCGTGACACCCCAGTCGTCGCCCCCGAACTCGTGCCGCCGGAACGTCGCCGGCACCACCTCGCCCAGCAGCGCCTCGCAGCGCTCGCGCGCGGATCGCCGTACGCTCTCCGGCAGTGTCGTCTGCGCGTACCAGGCCAGCATGACGTGCATGGCATCTCCCCGGACGCGCGCCGTCGCGGTCGTCGTTCGTGACGCAAGCTAGCAGCGGGGTTGCGCGGCGCGCGGCCCCTGACGACAAATGCGGGAAACCACTCATGTCGTCCGTCCAATCAGGACTCGCTGGTTACGGTCGGGGACGGTCCGCTGCTGCGGGTGAAGCGCGCCGAGGGGCAGCGGGCGAGGGTGGACGAAGACGGTGCCGTCGATGACCCACCGCAGGAGCGGCATCGGCGCAGCCCGCAGCGCGCGAACCGCGGCCAGGCGTCAGTCATGGTGGTGAGCAGGCCGTACTACGATTTGTTCCGGAGTAATCGGGCGATATTCGTCCATCGGACCGACAAGAGAGCCGGACATGATCTTCATTACCGCGAAGTTCCGGGTGCTGCCGGAGCACGCCGACCAGTGGCCGCAGATCGCCGACGAGTTCACCCGGGCGACCCGCGCCGAGCCCGGCTGCATGTGGTTCGACTGGTCGCGCAGCATCGAGGACCCGACCGAGTACGTGCTGGTCGAGGCGTTCCGGGACGGCGAGGCGGGCGCCGCGCACGTACAGTCCGAGCACTTCCGCAAGGCGCAGCAGACGCTGCCGCCGCACCTGGCCGAGACGCCCCGGATCGTCAACTTCACGATCCCGCAGGACGACTGGTCGCTGCTGGGCGAGATGGCGGTGCCCGAGCGGGGCTGACCGCTCGATCGGGTGACCCGACGTCAACTTGATCGATAAGCCGGCGGCGGCGCCGCCGGCCGGATCACGATCATGGCGTGGGATCCCCGTCGACGGTGCCGGTCGTCCAGCCGATGCTGGCGACCGCCGGCGCGCTGCCGTCGGGTGCCGGCTGGGGCTTCGAGTTCAAGTGGGACGGGGTCCGGGCGATCGTCGCCGTGGCTGACGGCACGGTGCAGGTGATCAGCCGCAACGGCCGCGCTGTCAACGCCAGCTATCCGGAGTTGGTGGCGTGGGCCGGCCGGCTGGCCGGCCCCCTGCTGCTGGACGGCGAGATCGTCGCGTTGGACGAGGCGGGCCGCCCGTCGTTCTCGCTGCTGCAGCGCCGGATGCACGTCACCGCGCCGGGCCGTACGCTGCTGCGCGCCGTGCCGGTCCGGCTGTACCTCTTCGACGTGCTGCAGCTCGGCGCCGAGACGACGATGGCGCAGCCGTACCAGCGGCGGCGGGCGGTGCTGGAGGAGCTGGAGCTGCCGGCCGGGCCGGTGGACGTGCCGCCGCACTGGACGGGTGAGCAGGCGAGTACGGACCTGCTGGCCGCGGCCGGCGAGCTGGGGCTGGAGGGCGTGGTGGCCAAGCGGCTCGACTCGCCGTACCAGCCCGGCCGCCGCTCGGCCTCCTGGATCAAGGTGCCGCTCAACACCACCGTGGAGGTGGTGATCGGCGGCTACAAGCCGGGCGGTGGTCGGCGTACCGGGCTGATCGGGTCGCTGCTGCTGGGGATGTACGACCCCGACGGCGGGCTGCGCTACGTCGGCCACGTCGGCACCGGGTTCACCCACGCCGCGCTCGTTGAACTCCGGCGGCAGCTCCGGGTGCGGCCCGACGCGCCGTTCGCCGAAGCGGTGCCGCGGGAGCACGCCCGCGACGCGGTCTGGGTGGAGCCGGACAGGGTCGGCGAGGTGACCTTCCGGACCTGGACGCCGGAGCGGCGACTACGGCACGCCTCCTGGCGGGGACTGCGTCCGGACCGGGAACCCGCCGAGGTGCTCCTCGACTGACTACTCGTCACCCAGCGACCGCGGCGGCAACGGCTCGGTCGCCGGTCCCTGCAGCACGCTGCCGTCCACGCCGAACCGGGAGCCGTGGCAGGGGCAGTCCCAGGTGCGCTCGGCGTCGTTGAACGCCACCACGCACCCCAGGTGCGTGCAGGTGGCCGAGACCGCGTGCAGCGCCCCGGCCTCGTCCCGGTAGACCGCGCACCGCCGCCCCTCGACCCGGATCACGGCGCCGGCCCCGGGCGCCAGGTCGGCGGGGGAGTCGGCGTGGCTGGTGGGCCGGATGCGGTCGCCGACGAAGCGGCGGGCGACCGAGAGATTGGCCTTCACGAACGCGGGACCCTCGGCGACGGGGTGCAGACGACGCGGGTCGTACAGCCGGGCCCAGGGCAGCTCGCGCCCGTCGATCAGCGCCGCGAGCAGCCGGGCCGCCATCACCCCGTTGCTCATGCCCCAGGCGTTGAAGCCGGTCGCCACGTAGACGTGGTCGGCGCCGAGGTGCAGGGGCCCGACGTACGGCATCCGGTCGGCGGTGGTGTTGTCCTGGGCGGCCCAGTGGTAGGCCAGGGAGTCGACGCCGAAGCGGTCCCGGGTCCACGCGGCCAGGGTCTCGAACCGCCGCTGGACGCCGGGTGTGCCCGGCTTGAAGTGCTCGCCCGTGACGATCAGCAGCCGCCGGCCGTCCCCGTACGGCGCGGTCCGCACCGAGCGGGTGTTCTGCTCGGTTGTCAGGTACATGCCGCCGGGGTCGCGGTCGGCGTCGATGACGGCGGCCACCACGAGCTCGCGGCGCGGCACCAGCCGGGTGAAGAGGCCGGCGCGGTCGAAGATCGGGTAGTGGGTGGCGACCACGACGTCGCGGGCCCGGACGGTGGCGCCGGACTCGGTCGTCAGCCGGCACGGGTCGCCCTCGTCCAGATCGACGACCCGCGTCCGTTCGAAGATCTGCCCGCCGCGGGCGGCGAGATCGGCGGCGAGCGCGAGCAGGTAGCGCCGGGGATGGAACTGCGCCTGCCGCTCGACGCGGATCGCCGCCGCGACCGCGTACGGCAGGTCCGTGCCGGTGACCAGCGTGGCCGGCAGGCCCGCCTCCGCCGCGGCCTCGACCTCCGCGCGGATCTCGTCCACCCGCTCCGGCGAGGTCACGTACGTGTAGGCGGGCAGCCGCTCCAGGTCGCAGTCGACGCCCAGCTGCTCGGCCGTGGTCGCGACGTGTTCGATCGCGTCGAGCTGCGCGGCGGCGTGCAGCCGGGCGGTCTCGGCGTCGAACGTGGAGCGCAGATGCGCGTAGATCAGGCCGTGCTGCGCGGTGAGCTTCGCGGTGGTGTAGCCGGTGACGCCGGCGGCGACGCGGTCGGCTTCCAGGACGGCCACCCGCTGGCCCGCGCGGGTCAGCTCCCACGCCGCGCACAGGCCCGCGATCCCGCCGCCGATCACGGCCACGTCGACGTCGAGCTCGCCGGCGAGCGCCGGGAACGACGTGGCGGCGGTCGAATCCATCCAGTACGACTCCGCGGAACCAGACACCATCGGCATAACCGGCCGTATACCCACAGCCGGGCCGCGCCACCCCACGTGGAGTCGATCGGACCCGAGGTTTTCGCCCCCGGCTCACGGGAACCCCGCCGGCATGGCGGAGTCGTACGCGGATCAGGACCTGGCCACCCTGCGCGCCATCGCGCACGGCGCGGGGCTGCCGGGCGCCGACCGGATGGGGCGCGACGAACTCGTGACGGCGTTACGCGATGCCGGGGTCGCCGAACCCGGCGGCCGGCCGATCGACGCCGACCTGTCGGACCCGGGCGATCCCGGACCCGGCGTCTACCACGGGCGGGGCGTCGGGCGGCGGGAGACCGTCGGCGGCGTCGGGGCCCGGGCCGGTGATCCGCGGCCGCGCCGCTCCGGGCCACCGCGGTGAACCCGTCCGCCGCGCTCGGGCGTCGGCTGCTCATCGCCAGTGCCCTGGCCATGACGTTCGGGCAGGGCGCCGCGGACTGGAACCGGAGCCACACCTTCGGGCCGGGGTACGGGCCGCACGCCCGCTGGCACGGGGTGAACGAGGTGGTGAGCGCGGCCCTCGACGGGGGGTTGATGCTCTGGCTGTTGACGCGGACGGGTCCGCGGGAGCGTCGGCTGGCGACCACGGTGGCGGCGTTGCTGCCGGTCGTCCGGTACGGCCCCTCCAACGTGACGCTCGCCGTGCCCGGCGCCTCCCCGTACGCCGAGGGGGCGCGCCGGACCCGGCTGCTCGGGCTGCCCGCCGCGTTGGTCGCCCAGGACACCGTGATCGCGCTGGCCGCCGCCGGTTACTGGCTTCAGCGGCGTTCCGGGGCGCTGAGACGCCGGTGAGCGGAGACGCCGGTGAGCGGAGGCGCCGGTGAGCGGCGGCGTCGCTCTCAGCCGGGGCGGGTGCCGTCGGCGCGCACGATGACCCGGCCGGAGCGGTCGAGCACCGTGTAGTGAATCGTCTGGTAGACGATCAGGCCGTTCTCGATGACGAACGAGTCGGCCCCGTCGTTGACAATCGCCTCGTCGGATTCGACGGTCCACTCGATGAACGCCATCCGCCCTTCGGCGAGCCGGGTCGGATACTGCCACACGCCACTGGGGACCTCCTCGGCGAGCGCCCGTGCCAGCGTCCGCAGCCCGTCGTGGCCGCGGTACACGCCGCGGCCGGTGAGCACGACGCAGTCCGGCGCGCAGTTGCGCGCGATGTCATCGTCGAAGCGCCGCTCGTCGGAGAGGCGCAGGTGGTCGTCGAGGACCTCCCGCGCCGAGCGTTCCCGCAACCGCGAATCGTCGGCCATGCCCCGACGTACCCGCGCGGGGTGCGGCCATGCGGCAACGGGCCGTGGAAGGTCTTCCCGGTGACCTTCCACGGCCCGCCACAGCGAACGCTCAGCCGCGCCGCCACTTCTGGTTGGCGCCGCCGGTGCAGTCCCAGGTGATCAGCCGCGCGCCGTTGGCCGAGCTCCAGTCCTTGACGTCGACGCACTTGTTGGCCTGCGGGTTGACCAGGTCGCCGGCGGCGGTGAGCACGAACTGCTGCGCCGGGTTGCCGCTGCAGTTTGCGAGCTGGATGGTCGCGCCGGGGGCGGTCGAGCCCCAGGCGACGTCCATGCACATCCCGAACGCGCGCACGGTGCCGTCGCCGGGGAACGTCCAGGCCTGCGCGGCGGTGCCGTTGCACTCCCACAGCTGCAGCGCGGCGCCGTCGACGGCGTTGGAGTTGGGCACGTCGATGCACTTGTCGGCGTAGCCGATGATCCGGCTGGTGCTGCCGCCGCCGGTGGTGACCAGCGACAGCCCGTACGCGCCGAGGATCTCGTTGACCGGCTGGAAGAACATCGTCCCGCCGGTGCTGCAGTTGCCGGAGCCGCCGGAGGTGACGCCCTGCGCCTGGTTTCCGGAGATCCAGGCGCCGCCGGAGTCGCCGCCCTCGGCGCAGGCGTTGCTCTGGGTCAGGCCGTAGACCGCGCCCTGCGCGTAGTTGACGGTGACGTTCTTGGCCTGGATCACGCCGCACCGCCAGCCCGTGGTGCGGCCCGACCGGCACACCGAGCTGTTCACGGCGGCCTCCTGCGAGCCGGCGACCGCGACGTTGCCGCCGGAGTAGTTGTTCACCCACGGCTGCGGCGTCCAGTTCGAGTTGACCTGCACCCAGCCGTAGTCGTTGCCGGGGAAGGACGAGCCACGCACGGTGCCCTGGCCGACGCCGTTGTAGCCGGCGGTGCCGCTGCCCACGCCGCCGCAGTGGCCCGCGGTGACGAAGCCGCCGACGACGGAGAACCCGACCGAGCAGAGCGTGTTGCCGTTGATGACGTACTGGTCGCCGCCGCGCACGTCGTACAGCGGTCGCGGGGCCTCGGTCGCGGCGACGGTCCGCACCAGGGCGGCGGCGGCACCGCTGGCCCGGATGAAGGCCGTGGCGTCGGCGGGCCGCTCGGCGGTAACGACGACGCTGTTGGTGGCGACGTCGACGTACCAGGCGTGCACCCGGCGGGTGGCGCTGCCGGCCCCGCGGTCCAGCGCGGACTTGGCCGCGGTCAGCTGCCGCTCGCTGCGCCCGACCACGCGCGGCTCGGCCCCGGCGGCGCGGACGGCGGCGGCACGGGCGGGGTCGGTGATCCCGACGATCAGCGCGCCACCGTCGCCGTCGAGCCAGGCGCCGCCGAACGTGTCGCCGAGCGTCGCCCGCAGCTTCGTCTCGACCGCCGGGGCGGCGGCCTCGGCGGCCAGCCGGGCCCGCGCCTGGTCGGCGGTGAGGTGCAGGTCGCGCTGCAGCGCCGACAGCATCGCGGGGGCGAGGTCCGGCGCCGGGGCGGGGGCGGGAGCGGGGGGCGCGGCCGAGGCGGGGGAAACCGGGCCGGCGGCGAACGCCGCGAGGGTCAGGGCGGCGAGCGCCCTCAGGCTCCGTCTCATGTGGGGGGTTCCTTCCGGATACGGCGTCGAGGGGTGTGAGAGCGCTCTCTGGAAGGATTGTTTCCGGAAAACGAGATGGGTGTCAATACATGTCAGCCCGGGCTCGAGGGCGGTGCGGGCGCCGCCGCTCAGCGGCGCGTGACGGCGGCCCGGCCGGCGAGGAGCGACTGCAGCGTCGGGCGCCGGATCACGGTGATGCGGTCGCCGCGGGTGCGCACCGACGTGCGCCGCCCGCGCCGGCGCCGTACCTCCAGGTCGAAGGTGGCGTCGCCGACGCGGACGCCTTCCAACGCGAGGTCGGGCAGCCAGTCGGGCAGGTGCGGGTCCACGAAGACCGTCCGCAGCGGCGCGGCGGGGCGGAACGTCAGCAGCGCCTGGACGATCGCCACCACCGCGCTGGCGGACCAGGCCTGCGGCGAGCAGGAGTTCGGATAGACGCCGGGATGCGGGTGCGCGTCGCGCGGCAGCCCACTGAGCACCTCCGGCAGCCGGTGCCCCTCGAACAGCGCCGACGCCGCGAACGCGCCCTCGGCGAGCCGGTGCAGCTGCGACCAGCAGCCGTAGCGCGCCAGGCCCAGCGCGATGGTGCCGGCCTCGACCGGCCAGACGCTGCCGCGGTGGTAGCTGAACGGGTTGTACGCCGGGTGATCGGCCGAGAGGGTGCGGATGCCCCAGCCGCTGAACATGTCCGGCGCGAACAGTCGATCGGCGACCATCGGCGCGATCCGCGCCGGAACGATCCCGGTGGCCAACAGGTGCCCGTCGTTCGAGTTCGTCGACCGGACCGGCCGCTTGTCCGGGCCCAGCGCCATCGCGTGACACCGCCGCTCGGGCAACCAGTACGCGCGGTGGAACCGCCGGCGCAACGCGCCGGCGCGCGCGACCAACGCCGCCGCGCGACGCGGCTCCCCGACCGCGGCGAACACCAGCGCGGCGTGTCGCAGCGCCGCGTACCAGTAGCCCTGCAGCTCGCTGGTCGCGATCGGGTCGGCGACCACCCGGCCCCACTCGTCGACGATCGCCGTTGCCGAGTCCTTCCAGCCCTGGTTCTTCAAGCCCGCCGGCGAGCGGGACCGGTATTCCAGGAAACCGTCGCGGTCCGGGTCACCGTGGCACTCGATCCAGTCCAGCACCCGGCGCGCCGCCGGCAGCAGCTCCCGCAGCGTGTCGCGGTCGCCGGTCCAGGCGAAGTACTGCCCGAGGAAGCTCAGGAAGTCCGGTCCGGTGGCCCAGTCGCCGTAATAGGCGGTGAACGGGTCGAGTCCGAGCGCCGACACCGGGCCGTGCCGCGCCTCGTGCAGCGGCTTGCCGGGCTGCTCGTCGCGCCAGTCGTCGACGCGCCGCCCGATGTGGGCGGCGTTGAGCCGCAGGCTGTCCCGCAGCATGGTGGGCCCGGCGAGCAGCGCCTGCCACGACGCGGTCATCGTGTCCCGGCCGAAGATCTCCTGATAGATCGGCAGGCCCGCCATCGGCGCCGCCGGCCCGGGCGGCTCACCCAGCGGCAGCACCGTGAGGTCGTCGATCGCGGACTGCCAGGCGCCGGCCACGGTTACGTTGGTGCTGCGCAGCCGGGCGAACTCCCCGGCCAGCACGGCGCGGGCCCGCGCCGCCGGATCGCCGGGCTGGGCGAACTCCGGCGACGGCGCGCCGAGGCGCTCCCCGTCGAAGACCGGCTCGACCAGGAAATCGACGCGGGCGTCACCGCGGGCCGGCACCACGAGGTCGACCGTGACGGTGCGGTCGGCGTACCCGACCGGGTGCACGGTGCGGACCTCGATCGCCACCGCGACGTCCAGGCGCTCGTGCCGGTACGTCACGCGCAACTCCCGGCGCTCCGGATGCCAGCGCGTGTCGACCGGGGCGCACTGCCGTCGATCGCGGTTCTCCGCCTCGTTGATGTCCGCGAAGTCGGCGTCGAGCAGCACGCCCAACCGCATGGTCAGCGGCGCGTCGGCGTAGCTGACGACGGTCAGCCGGGTCCACAGCCCCTCGCCGAGGAACCGTTCCGTCAGCAGGTACGCCGCCCGCGACGGCAGCGTCTCCCCGTCACCGAGCGCGGCGTAGCACAGCTGGGCGTGGCCGTGCACGTTCGCCGCGCTGAACGCCAGCGGCTCCCGGCCGTCGACGGTGACGATCTCCTCGCTCAGCACCCGCGTGTTGCGGGCGAAGAAGCCGTACGGGTCGGCGTCGGTGATCCGGCCCCGCACGTCGGTGATCAGCGTGCTCCACCCGCTCGCGATGTAGAGCTGATCCGGGCGGACGCGCAGGTTGCGGACGGGGCTCATCGACCCGGGCCGCGGTTACTGTTCGTCGTCGGTCCTCGCGGTCTCGCCGGCGGCGCTGCCCTTGCTGGCGTCGCTGATGCCGCTCACCAGCGGTCCACCCGGACCGGTGCCCGGCTGGCCGGCGCCCGCGGTCGCCCGGCCGCCGCGATCGCGCTCGTAGACCTTGTGCTCGTCCTGGCGGCCGGGCGTCACGTTCATCCCGCCCTCGGCCGTCGACGGAACCCGGTCACGCTTCTTGCTGCCCATGCTCGCCTCCCGATCGTGGGGTTCGCACTCCGGCCGGCTGCGTTCCCCGCCGTCCGGCGGGCAAACCCGCCGCTCCCGCGGCGACGGGCCTGCCGTTAGCATTGCGCACCGCAGCGCAGGTGCGGGGTCGCCGACGCAGGTCAGGTTCGTGCAGCGTCGGCGCGGGATCGGCGTGCCGCCCCTCGAAGAAACGCCGGCCCGGGAGGACGATGACGTGGCAGCAGGGTTGTTCGGTCCGCCGGGCCGGTCGACGGCGCATCGCGGGGACCATCGACCGGACCCGTCCTGCCGATCATGACCGCTGACCTGTCCGAGTCGGTGCGGGCGGCACAGGCCGGTGACGAGGGGGCGTTCCGGGTCCTCTACCGGGCGGTGCAGCCGGGGCTGCTGCGCTATCTGACCGCGCTGGTCGACGCCGACGCCGAGGACGTGGCGTCGGAGACATGGCTGCAGGTGGCGCGGGACCTCCACACGTTCGACGGTCGCTCCGGTTTTCGGGCCTGGGTGGTGACGATCGCCCGGAACCGCGCGCTCGACCACCTCCGGTACCGGCGTCGCCGTCCGAGCTTGTCCGTGCCGGTGGACGCGCTCGACCACCTCGCCGGGGGCGAGGACACGGCCCAGCGGGCCCACGAGGCGCTCGGCACCGACAACGCGATCGCGCTGATCGCCACGCTGCCGCGCACCGAGGCCGAGGCGGTGCTGCTGCGCGCCGTCGTCGGCCTCGATGCCGACAGCGCCGCCCGGGTGCTGGGCAAGCGCCCCGGCGCGGTCCGCACCGCCGCGCACCGCGGACTGCGGCGGCTGGCGCAGATGTTGGAGCGGCGTGAGGCCCCCGGCGCGCCGGAGCCGGAGCGGACCGCCGCGTCGGCGACTGCCAGGACCGTGCCGCCACCCCGGACGCCCGGGACAGGACGGTGAGGGGAATGAGGATGTGGAGCAGTCGACGTGGGCGCCCCGACCGTGGCGCGGCCGAGCAGCTGCTCGACGCGGCCGCGGGCGGCGACACCGGGGGCGGTGACACCGGGGGCGGTGACACCGGGGGCGGTGACACCGGGGGCGGTGACACCGGGGGCGGTGACCCGGTCGCGAGCCTGCTCGCCGCCGCCGCCGCGCCGCGACGGCCCGGCGAGTTGGCCGGCGAGGACGCCGCCGTCGCCGCGTTCCGGGCCGCCGCGCAGGGTGGCGTGCGACCGTCGCCCACCCCGCGGCGCCGCCGCCGGCGTTCCACGGTCCGCGCCGCAGCGTGGGCCGCCGCGCTCGCGGCCACCGCGACCGCCGGCGCGGCGCTCGCGGCCACCGTCCAGCTGACCGACGACGGCCCGCAACCGCGGACCTCCACCGCCGTCCCGACCGCACCGCCGCGCTCGCCGGACCCGTCGCCGTCGCTCGCCGCGCCGACGGCATCGCCCGCGCCGACGCCGTCCGCGGCACCGTCGTCCGTCCGCGTCCCCGGCCCGGCCACCACCGGGCTGTGCCGGGCGTACCTGGCGAAGAAGGGCGCGGAGCGGGGGAAGTCGCTGGAGACCCCGGCCTTCCGGGCGCTGGTCGCCGCGGCCGGCGGGCGGGACCGCGTCGACGCGTACTGCGCCCGGGTGGTGGCCGGGCCGGCGACGCCGGACAAGCCCCGGCACACGCCGGCACGCCCGCCGACGCGCACCCCGGCGCACGGCGCCGACGACGCCCCGGCGCACGGCCGCGCGAAGACGCCCGGACCGAAGAACTGACCGCGCTCAGGACGCGGGCCGCACCCCGGCGTCGACGAGGACGGCCGCCTCGCCCGTCCGCGTCACCCGCTGCCACCGCAGCCGGTTGCCGACGAGCGCGGTGACCACCGACTGCACGACGACCAGGTACATCACCTGACGGTAGAGGACCTGCTGGAACGGCAGACTCCACAGCGGGCCGAAGCGTTCCCGGTCCAGACGGAGGGCGTACGCGGCGGTCAGCGCCTGCAGCGCCAGCAGCCCGAACCAGGCCAGCGCGAGCTGCGACCACGGCAGGAAGAGCAGGCCGTAGAGCGCGAACACGTCGACGGCCGGCGCGGTCAGGGGCAGCACGACCTGAAAGATCATCAGGTACGGCAGGCCGCGACGGCCCAGCCGCCCGCCCGGACCGCGTTCGGCGAGCGCGCCGCGGTGCTTCCACATCGCCTGCATCGTCCCGTAGCACCAGCGGTAGCGCTGCCGCCACAGCTGCCGCAGCGACGAGGGGGCCTCGGTCCAGGCGACCGCGCTCTCCTCGTAGATCACCTTCCATCCCGACCGCAGCACGCTCATCGTCAGGTCGGTGTCCTCGGCGAGGGTGTCGGTCGGGACGCCGGCGACGTCGACGAGCACCTCCCGACGGAACGCGCCGATCGCCCCCGGGATCGTGGGCATGCAGCCGAGCACGTCGTACATGCGGCGGTCGAGGTTGAAGCCGATCACGTACTCGAGGTGCTGCCAGCGGCCGAGCAGCCGGCGCCGGTTGGCGACCTTGGTGTTTCCGGAGATCGCGCCGACCGCCGGGTCGGCGAATCCCTGCACGAGCCGGTGGACGGTGTCGGGCTGGAACACGGTGTCCCCGTCGACGAGCACCAGCAGGTCCGCGCGGGCGTGCCGGATGCCGGTGTTGAGCGCGGCGGGTTTGCCGGCGTTCGCCTGGCGGATCACCCGCACCCGCGGCAGCCCCAGGGACTCCACGATGTCGGCGATGCCGTCGGTGGAGCCGTCGTCCACGACGATCACCTCCAACGCCGGGTAATGGCTGCCGACCAGCGAACGCACGGTCGCGGCGATGTTGGCGGCCTCGTTGTACGCGGGCACGATCACCGTCACCGAATCGAGGATCTCCACCGGTCGCTGCCACCTGCGCCGGACCCGGCGCAGGTGGATCCGCGCGCAGACCAGCTGCACGGCGAGGCGGAGCAGGCCAAGGACGAGCGCGACCCCGAGCAGCACGGCCATCGCGGCGCTCACCCAGCCGGCGGCCGTCTGCGCGTACCGCAGCGCCGTGCCGCGCAGTTCCGCCGCCCCGCCCGCCGGCAGGTCCGAGCGCGCCGCGCCCAGCCCCGCCGACACCGTCGTGAACCGGTAGCCCTGCTTGCTCAGCGTCGGCAGCAGCCGATCGAGCGCGGCCAGCGTCTGCGACCGGTCGCCGCCGCCGTCGTGCATCAGCACGACCGCGCCGCCGCCGCGCTCCGGCGTCGCCGAGGCCACGATGCGGTCCACGCCCGGGCGCTGCCAGTCGCGCGTGTCGAGATCGGCGAGCACCGCGAAGTGCCCGGTCTCGGCGGCGTCCCGCAGCGCGCCCATGCCGGCCGCGTCCAGCGCCGCCGGGGTGGACGAGAACGGCGGCCGGAACGACGTGACGTGGCGGCCGGTGGCGCCGGCGATCGCGTTGCGGGTCAACGCGAGCTCCACGTCGCGCCGCCAGTCCGGCAACGCCGCGATGTCGGCGTGGGTGAACGTGTGGGATCCGAGCTCGTGTCCTTCGGCGAGAATCCGGCGCACCAGTTCCGGGTGCGCGTGCACCCGGGACCCGACCACGAAGAAGGTGGCGTGCGCGCCGTGCCGGCGCAGCACGTCGAGGACACGGGGCGTCCACACCGGGTCCGGGCCGTCGTCGAAGGTGAGCGCGATCGTGCGCCCCGGCATGTTCCTACTGGCCGGCGCCGCGCCGTCGAAGCGGAGCACCGGCCCGCCCGCGGCGCCGCTCTCCGACGCCGCCGGGGCGTCCGTTGCCGGGCGCGCCGCCGGGCCGCCCGTTGCCGGGCGTCCCGTGCCGCCGCTGACGCCGGAGACGTAACCGTGGAAGGAGAGCGCGGCGAAGAGCGCCAGGATCCCGAGCAGGAGCAGCAGCCAGTGGGCGCGCGGATCGGGGCGCGCGATGTGGCGGCCCACCGTCAGTTCGGCTTCCCGGGCGACTTGCTGGGCTTGGCGCGCTGCGTCGGTGTTCTGCGGCGCTCGTCGCCGAGGCCCCGATTTCCGGCCGCCTTCGCGGACGGCCTCGCGACCGGCGCGCTCGGACGCACGGTCGGCGTCGTGACGGCGGAGGGCACGGTCGCGGGGGCCGGGGCGCGAACCGCCGTGGGGGAGGGCCGCACCTCCCGCTTCGCCTCCGCCCGGTTCTGCTGCGGCCGCGGGCCGGCCTCCGGCCACCCCGGCAGCGGCAACGGCCCGCCGGTGACCAGGCCGGAGAGGAGCAGGCCGAGCCAGGCGACCAGGCCCGCCGCGATCCCGGTGCCGCCGAACACGGCGAGCCGGCGGCGGCGTCCGGTCCGGTCGACGAAGACCGGCTGCCCGGGATTGTCGTCCCCCACGCCACGACGTCGCCCACGCAGGTCGATGAGGACCGCCCGCCTTGCCCGATGGGTGCGCCTCACCCGCTCTGTGTCCCGCGTCCCCAGCATCGCGCCTTTTCTCTCCTGGCGGTCGTTTTCGATCCGGTGGTGATATTCGTCCTGTGGTCGCCCACAAAATGTGCTACATATCCGAATGGGCGTCCCGCCAGCGACGAGTGGTGAATGTGTCGGCGGCGCGAGCGCTGACCCAAGGTAGGAGATGAGCCTGGCTTCATCAAGACGACGGGCGCGCGGAAAAAGAGATGTATCTCCACCGGCGGGGGCAGGGTGTCCGTGTAACGGAACGGGCCGACGAAGCGCTGCGAAGTGCGGACCCCGCCGAAAGCCGAATAGCAGCGAATTTGTTTATCACAGACGGTCGTGCAATTAAATATGATCGGACCTGCGGATGATGTAACGATCTGACCTTTGCCGGCGCTGTACGTGATGGGGAGGGCTGGGCGACGTACGCGCGGATCGCGTCGCGGGCCCGCGATGGGAGGAGCGACGTGACAGCGACTGGTGGCTGGAACCGGCCCGCATCCGGGCGGTACCGCCGGGAAGCCAACCGCAAGGGGTGGCCCCTCGTGTCGAACCGGTCGAACCGCCCCGGGCTGGCGGACTGGGCCGCCAGGGACGCGCAGTCGGGCCCCCGGTGGGGGGATGCCGAGGAGCAGCGGCCGATGAACTGCCCGTACCACTCCCGCGACACCGGCCCGGCCGGGCGAGCGTGATCCCACCCGGCCACCCCCGCTGAAGCGCTGCTCAGACGCGTCAGGACACTGTTCGGATGTCTTCGTTCA
This sequence comes from Micromonospora pattaloongensis, assembly GCF_900107255.1. GTDB lineage: Bacteria > Actinomycetota > Actinomycetes > Mycobacteriales > Micromonosporaceae > Micromonospora_I > Micromonospora_I pattaloongensis. Next base: position 138,402 of record NZ_FNPH01000006.1, read on the forward strand.
CTCCGGGTCTACGCCTACATGATCGGTTCACCCTCGTCGAGTTGCTCGGCACGGGTGGGATGTCGCAGGTGTGGCGGGCCGTGGACGAGGTGCTGGGGCGGACGGTGGCCGTCAAGGTGCTCGGGTCGACCCTGGCGGCCGATCCCGTGCTGCGCCAGGCCACCTGGCGCGAGGCGCGCGCGGCGGCGCGGCTGGCACACCCCCACGTGATCCAGGTGTACGACTACGGCGAGGCCGCGATCGGCGGCGACCCGCCCGTTCCGTACCTCGTGATGGAGCTCATCGAGGGCCGGACCCTCGCCGACCGGCTGGCCGACGGCCCCCTGCCGTGGTCCGAGGTGTTGACGATCGGCGCGCAGGTGGCGGCGGCGCTGGCCGCCGCGCACCGGCTCGGCGTGGTGCACCGTGACATCAAGCCGAGCAACGTGATGCTGACCCCGGGCGGGGCGAAGGTGCTGGACTTCGGCATCGCCGCGCTGGCCGGCCACCGGTCGGACGACGGCGGGTTCCGGGTCGGCACGCCGGCGTACATGGCGCCGGAGCAACTCGGATCGGCCCCGCCGCAACCCGCCGGCGACGTCTACGCGCTGGGCGTGCTGCTCTACCGCGCCCTGACCGGGCGGGTGCCGTTCGCGGCGACCAGCTGGGAGGAGGCGCAGGCGTTCCACCGCGGCGGCCACCCGGTGCCGCCGCCGCACCTGCCGGGGCTGCCGGCAGCCGCGACGCAGCTGGTGATGGCGGCGATGGCGCCCAACCCCGCGCATCGGCCGTCGGCCGAGGAACTGGCCGCGCGGCTCGCCGCGGCGGTGGGGCTGCCCGATCCGACGACCGCGCTGCGCGAGCGCACCACGGTGCTGCCGTTGCCGCCGCCGCCCGACGCGTCGGCGCGCGGCGCGGCGCGTCCGCCGTCCCCACCGACCATGGTCCAACCGCTCGACGCGGCGTTCCACGCCGGGCCGGCCCCGGCGCCCGGGCGGGCCCGTCGGCTGCCGGTGGTGGCCGGCGTGCTGGTCGCGGCGGCACTCGCGGTCGCCGTCGGCGCCGTGGCGCTGCGCCCCGACGAACCGGCCCGGGTGCCGGCCGCCGCGGCGCCGCCGGCGACGAGCTCCGCGCCCGCGCCGACGTCACCCACGGCGCCGACCACCGCCCCGACGCGGCCGGTCCCCACGGACCGGGCCGGGATCCTCGCCGAGTTGCACCGCACCCTCGACGACGCCGTCGAGACCCGTGCGATGAGCGGCGACGTCGCGGACGAGCTGCGCGACAAGGTCGACAAACTGCGTGACACCGCTGGTCGGGGCAAGGGCAACCCGCGCAAGCGCGCCGAGGAGTGGCAGAAGAAGACCGACGACCTCCGAAAGGCCGTGACCGAGCTACGAGATGACGACGACGTCGATGCCGCCACCGCGACCCGCCTGTTCGCGCTGCTGCGTGCCCTGTCGGCGGCGCAGCCGGCTGCCGAGTAGCGCCGCGGGCGCACACGAAAGGGGGGCTCGCAGGCGCGAGCCCCCCTTTCACGACCGTGGGTCGGTCACTTCACGGCGTTGTACGCGTTGACCTCGCCTGCGCCGTAGAAGCCGTTGCGCTGCCCGCCGGAGCAGGTGGCCTCGTAGCCGGTCAGCGCGGGCACCGGGTTGTAGACACCCGCCGGGCACGGCAGCGCCTCGGCGGTGCGCTCCAGCAGCGACGCGAGCTGGCCCGGCTGCAGGCCCGGGTGGGCCGACAGGGCGAGCGCGGCGACACCGGCGGCGTGCGGGCCCGCCATCGACGTGCCCTGCTTGTAGCCCCAGCCGTTGGTCTTCGTCGTCGTGTTGAACGTGGTCGACAGGATGCCGTCCGACGACGTCGAGCGGGTGCCCCCGGTGCGGAAACGGGTGTCGCCACCCGGGGCGGCGACGTCGACGACGCCCTGGCCGTACGAGGAGTAGTAGCTCTTCTGCCGCGTCGGGCCCGTCGCGGAGACGGTCACCACGCCGGGCGCCTCGGCCGGCAGGTCCAGGCAGGCGCTGTTGATGTTGCGCTGCTCGACGGGGTAGCTGCCGTCGTTCGGGCTGCCCTCGTCGACCGTCTTGTGCTGCAGGTCAACGTTGGAGTTGCCCGCCGAGGCGACGTTGAGCACGCCCTTGTTCTGCGAGTAGCGGATCGCCCGCTGCACGGCCTGCCACACCGGGCGCTGCCGCGCGTCGTTACGGCAGTTGAACTCCCACGGGTCGATGTAGTAGCTGTTGTTGGTGATCTGCATGCCGTGCTCGGCGGCCCAGATGAACCCGCAGACCGCCGCCTCCGGGTAGATGAAGCCGTCGTTGTTGACGACCTTCACCGCGGCGACCTTCACGCCGGGGGCCACGCCGGTCACGCCGACACCGTTGATCGCGGCCGCGATGGTGCCGGCCACGTGGGTGCCGTGGTCGGACGTGGTCGGGTTCCACGCCGCCTCGGCGGTGTCGACCACGCCGCCGAGGCAGGACGCGCTCTTGTCCTTCGCGATCTGCGTCGCCAGGTCGGGGTGGCTGCTGGAGATGCCGCTGTCCAGTACGCCGACGACGACATCGGAACTGCCGGTGGTGACCGCGTGCGCCTGGGGCAGGTCGATCTGCCGCATGTCCCACTGCTGGCCCCACAGCGGCTCGCCGGCGGGGTCGCCGGCGACGGCCTGCGCGGTGGCGGCCGCGACCTCGACGGTCTCGCCCTCCTCGAGCGCGGTGCCGAGCCCGGCGGTCGACGCGACGGCCTCCACCCCGGCGCCGGCGGCGTCAGTGGCGAAGTTGGGGTTGCTGGAGCGGGCCACGAGGACGCCGATCTGCCGGTAGTCGGCGACGACGCGACCGTTGGCCGCGGCGATCCGGGCGGCGGCCTTGGCGCTCGATCCGCCCTGCGGCGCGAGGACGAGGAACGTCGTGTCCGGACCCGCGGCCGACGCCGCGGGGGCCGACACGGTGCCGGCCGCCAGCCCGGCGCCGAGCGCCATGGCGGACGCCGCGGCCAGTGTCTTGCGACGACTGAATCTCACGAAGTACTCCGATCAGATGATGGGGCCCTGGACCGGGGCGGACGTCGACGGGAGGTCGCCCGCCCCGGTCCAGGACGTGGGAGGACGTGCAACCGGTCCCACCACCTCAGCGCCGCGGCGCGCGGATGCGTTACATCCCGTGTACGGACTGTCGTGACGACGGCGGGAGCGGCAACTGGAAGGTGCGACCCGGGATCCAGGCCGCCCCCTGGCGGTCCCCGACCGTTCGGGGTCAGACCAGGCCGGCGTCGTGCACGAGCAGCGCGACCTGCACCCGGTTATTCAGGTCGAGCTTGGTGAGCAGCCGCGACACGTACGCCTTGACCGTGGCCACGCTCATGAAAAGCTCCGCGGCGATCTCCGCGTTCGACCGGCCCTGTCCGAGCGCCAACGCCACCTCGCGCTCGCGAGTGCTGAGCCCGTCGAGCAGCCGCAGCGCCCGCTCCCGCCGGCCCTGCCCTGGAGCGGTCGGACCGGGGCCGGTCACGTGCGCGATCAACCGACGCGTCACCGCCGGCGACAGGGTGGCCTCGCCGGCGGCGACCCGCCGCACCGCGTGCACGATCTCCGCCGGGGGAGTGTCCTTGAGCAGGAACCCACCGGCTCCGGCGCGCAGCGCGCGCAGCACGTGCTCGTCGGCGTCGAAGGTGGTCAGCACCAGCACCTCGGGCGGGTGCGGGGTCGCGCGCAGCGCCTCGGTCGCGGCCAGCCCGTCCATCCGCGGCATCCGGATGTCCATCAGCACCACGTCCGGCGAGTGCGCCCGCACCGCCGCCGCGACCTCGGCGCCGTCGGCCACCTCGGCGACCACCCGCAGGTCCGCTGCCCCGCCGAGCATCATCGCCAGCCCGGCCCGGACCAGCGGGTCGTCGTCGACGATCATGACTCGGACCGGGGCGGTCTCCGTGCTCACGCCGACCACGGCAGCCACGCGCCCAGCCGGTAGTCGCCGGACTCGGTCCGCCCGTGCTCCAACCGGCCGCCGGCCAGCGTCGTCCGTTCGGCGAGTCCGATGAGCCCGGTCCCGGCCCCGGGGATCTCCGGCGGCGGGCCGACCGGGCGTCGGTTGCGCACCTCGATGGCCAGCCCGGCCCCCGGCGCGCCCTCCACGGTGACCGTCACCGCCGCGCCCGGCGCGTGCTTCCGCGCGTTCGTCAGTCCCTCCTGGACGATCCGGTACGTGCTGCGCCCGATCGCGGCCGGCGTCGCCGCCGGATCGGCGACCCGGTTCCGGACGGTGACCCGCATCCCGGCCTGCCGCGACTCCTCCACCAGCGCCGGCAGGTCGGCCAGGGTCGGCTGCGGGCGCTCCGGCGTGGTGCCGGCGGGGCTCCGCTCCGCCGCCGCGCCGGTGTCCGCACGCAGGACCCCGATCACCTCGCGCAGGTCCTGCAGCGCCTGGTGCGCGCTGGACCGCATCACACCCGCGGCGCGCACGATCTCGTGCGGCGGGGCGTCCGGACGGAACTCCAACGCGCCGGCGTGCAGGCTCAGCAGCGAGATCCGGTGCGCGAGAACGTCGTGCATCTCGCGGGCGATCCGGGTGCGCTCCAGGTGCCGAGCCTGTTCGACCCGGAGTTGTTGTTCGGCCTCGGCCCGGTGCGCCCGCTCGCGCAGCGACACGACCAGCTGCCGGCGGGCCCGCACGAACATGCCCCAGGCGAGCGCCGACAGGCAGAGCACCGCCCCCCAGGCGGTCACGACCCAGTACGGCAGTTCGGGGTCCGGTCGGACGTAGCTGAAGGCGAAGTTGGTGAGGAGACCGCCGGCCGTCACCGCCAGCGCGACCGCCGTCCGGCGGTGCACCACCACGGTGAAGTAGATGATCAGCAGCGGGACGGCTCCCGCCATCGAAAAGATGGTCAGCGGCAGGGTCGCCACGGCCAGCCCGAGCGGCCACCGGCGCCGTACCCAGAGCAGGGCGCAGCAGACGAGCCCGATCACGGCGTCCACCGGCACCATCCAGGGCTGCGGCAGCGGGGCGGCGAACTTCGGATCGGGGGAGAGCGCGTCGCCCGTCGCCAGCAGCACCCAGCCGAGGCCGAGCAGGAAACAGAGGCTGTCCACCACCCAGTCGCGGGTGGTGCGCCGGGTCGCGCCGACCGCCCCGGTCAGCGATCCGGGCAGTAGCCCGGGATGGTCCGGTGCGGCGGCGGCGCTGGTCACGTCCTCATGCTACGCAGCGTGACCGGGTGCGGGACAGCGACCAAAGTCGACAGCTGACATAGACCATCGTCCCGCACGTCTCGACCGCCGGCCGCCGCGCGGGCCCGGCGGCCGCGCGCACGCTGAACCGCATGATTGCCGTCGAGCACTTGAGCAAGCGGTACGGCCGGCACGCCGCGGTCGAGGACGTCTCATTCGTCTGCGAGCCGGGCACGGTCACCGGGTTCCTCGGCCCGAACGGGGCCGGCAAGTCCACCACCATGCGGATGATCTGCGGACTCACCCCGCCGTCGTCCGGCGGCGCCACGGTCTGCGGCGTCGGCTACCGCCACCTGCCCAACCCGGGGCGGCAGGTCGGCGTGTTGCTCGACGCCGCGGCGCAGCACGCCGGCCGCACCGGGCGCGAGGCGTTGACGCTGTCGGCGCAGCTCATCGGGGTCGACCGGCGTGCGGTCGAGGAGAAGCTCGACCTGGTCGGCCTGAACGCGGTGGCCGCCAAGCGGCGGGTCCGGGCGTACTCGCTGGGCATGCGCCAGCGGCTCGGCCTGGCGCAGGCGCTGCTGGGCGACCCGCGGGTGCTGATCCTCGACGAGCCGGCCAACGGACTGGACCCGGAGGGCATCTACTGGATGCGCGGCCTGCTGCGCGAGTTCGCCGACCGGGGCGGGACCGTGCTGCTCTCCTCCCACCTGCTGCGCGAGGTCGAGGCCGTCGCCGACCAGCTGGTGGTGATCGGCCGTGGCCGGGTCGTGGCCCGGGGCAGCAAGAGGGAGCTGCTCGCCGGGGCCGGCACGCTGGTGCGGGCCCGCGATCCGCAGACGCTGGCCGGCGCGCTGCGCCGCGCCGGCCTGGCCGTCACCGCGGCGACCGACGGCGCCCTGACCGTGCCGGCGGATGCGGGGGCGGTGGGGCAGGTGGCGGCGGACGCCGGCGTCGCGCTGCTGGAGCTGCGACCCGCCGGCGGCGGTGGTCTCGAGCAGATGTTCCTGACCCTGACCGCCGGCGACTCGGTGAAGGAGGCGGTCCGATGACCACGACGACCACTGCCCGGGCGGGCGCGCCGCGGATGGCCCCGCCCTCGCTGGTCCGGCTGACCGGGGTCGAGCTGCGCAAGCTGGCCGACACCCGCGCCGGATACTGGTTGCTGATCACCATCGGCCTGCTGGCCGCCGCCATCGCCACCGTGCAGCTCGTCGTGCCCGACGCCCGGGCACGCAGCTTCGCGGACTTCTTCTCCGCGTCGCTGCTCCCGGTCGGCGTTCTGCTGCCGGTGCTCGGCATCCTGTCGGTCACCAGCGAGTGGTCGCAGCGCACCACGTTGACGACCTTCGCCCTGGTGCCCCGGCGGCACCGCGTGGTGCTCGCGAAGCTGGCCGCCGGCACGGTCGCCGGGGTGGCATCCGTCGGGATCAGCCTGGCGGTCGCCGCGGCCGGGACGGTGATCGGCAACGTCGCCGGTGGTGACGTCAGCTGGTCGTTCGAGGCGGCCGCGATCGGGCACGCCGCGGTGCTGCAGGCGACCGGCGTCCTGACCGGCCTGGCGTTCGGCATGCTGCTCCTGCACACCCCGCTCGCCGTCGTCCTGTACTTCCTCCTGCCGACCGTGTGGGGCCTGCTCGGCGACATGATTCCGGCGCTGCGCGCCCCGGCGCAGTGGCTGGACACCGGCGTCACGCTGATGCCGTTGGCGACCCCGGACGTGACCGCCGGGCAGTGGGCCCGGGTCGCCGTGTCGCTGGCGGTGTGGATGCTGGCGCCGCTGCTCGCCGGCGTGGTCCGGGTCGTGCGCGCCGAGGTGTGCTGAGACGGCGTCCTTCCACCCCTCCGGGCCGGACGCGTCCACGTCGGCCGACCCGACCCGGGGGGGGTGTGACGGAGCCGCCAAGGTCAACTTCTTCGGTCCCGCCCCGGTGCGCCGATGTTCCCCGGTATGAGCGATGACCAGACGGTCGGGCGGAGGGCTCTCATCGGGCTGTTGCGCGCGGCGGGTGGCACGGTTGCGGAGCAGATCACGCGTGCGCTGGAGCTACTGCTCGAGGAGCTTCGGATGGAGATCGCCTTCGTCGGCGAGTTCCGCGACGGGCAGCGGGTGGTGACGCACAGCGTGAGCGCGCCCGGGGCCCCCGTGCTCCCGGTCGGCACCGCGCACCCGCTGGAGCAGACCCTGTGCCACCTCATCTTCTCCGGCGACCTGCCGGCCCTGGTGCCGGACGCCGCCGTCGATCCGCTGCTGGCCGCCCATCCCGTCGCCTCCGCGTACGGCGTCGGCGCCCACGCCGGCGTGCCGCTCTCGGCGCCGTACGTGACCGGCACCCTGTGCTGCCTCTCCCGGCGGCCCGGCGCCACGCTGAACGAACGGGACGAGGCGACGCTGCGGGCCGTCGCGGACTACGTCAGCGAGCTGCTCGCCCGCTCCACCGTGCCCGCGCCGCCCGGCACGCCGGTCGACCTGACCCGACTCGCGGGCGTGGTCGCGGACGGCGACGACCTGGAGGGCCTGACCCGGCCGCTGCTGGAGCTGATCCGGCAGGTCACCCACCTCGACACCGCCTTTCTGTCGATCGTCGACTGGGAGGCGGAGGAGCAGCGCGTCCTCTACTCGCTGAACGCCGGCGAGATGAACATTCCGGAGGGAATCAGCGCCCCCTGGTCCGACACGCTCTGCCGGCGCGCCTTCGAGCAGGGCAGGCCGATCACGACCAACGTTCCGGAGGTCTGGGGCGAGTCACAGGTGGCGCGCGCCCTCGGCATCGTGACGTACCTGACCGTGCCGGTGCACGACGCGCACGGCGCGGTGGTGGGGACTCTGTGCGGCGCGAGCAACACCTCGCAGGAGGTGGATCACCGCCACGTGGCCTCGCTGGAGATGTTCGCCCGGCTGGTCTCCGGTCAGCTGGCGCGGGAGGCGGCGAGGGCATCCGAGCGGGCCCGGATGGCGGCGCTCGAGGAACGGATGAGCAAACTGCGTGAGCTCGCCGAGCGTGACCCGCTGACCGGTCTGCTCAACCGCGCCGGCATCCAGGGCTGGCTGGCCACCGCGCTGCTCGAGCTGCGCCCGGACGTCGAGCAGCTCGGCGTGGCCTTCGTCGACCTCAATGACTTCAAGCCCGTGAATGACACGCGCGGACACGCCGTCGGCGACGAGGTGCTGCGGCGGCTCGCCTCGTCGCTGAGCGCCACCGGGCGCCCCGGGGACCTGTACGGCCGACTGGCCGGTGACGAGTTCATCGTGGCCACGATGCTGCCGCCCACCGCGGCGGCGCTGGCCGCGTGGACCGGCCGCCTGCGGCGCGCCGCCGTGGCGCAGGTCGGCGACGTCCGGGTCACCGCCAGCGTCGGCGCCGTCGGCATCACCGATCCCGAACTGACGACCACCGAGGTGCTGCACCGGGCCGACGAGGCGATGTACCGCGCCAAGGCGGCCGCCCGCGACAACGCCGCGACGGCCGGCACGGCCTGACGACACCGGCGCCGACGTCCGGGCGGGGCCGGGCGCGCGACCTGCGGCACGCCGACCCCGCCCGGGCCCGGTCAGACCGGACAGGTGCTGCGGAACTGCGAAATCGAAGCGCCGCCGAAGTCGCAGGCGAACGGGGCGAACCGGGTGTCGTCGTCGAGGAACCGCTTGAACCACGACACCGCGGCCCTGGAGACGATCGGGTTGGCGCTGTTGGGGAAGTTGTGCCCGGCGCCCGCCAGCTCGACGTACGCCTTTTCTCCGGAGGCCACGCCGGTGTACATCGGGATCGCGTGGGACGACACCGGCGCGATCCCGTCGTTCTGGCCCCCCAGGATCATGACCGGGTTCGTCACCCTCGGCCACGAGGTGGTGGTGTGCCACGGGGCCAGCGGCACGCCGGCGCGCACGGAGGGGCGCTGGTCCATGGCCGACAGCGTTCCGCCACCGCCCATCGAGTGCCCGGACACTCCCTGCCGGGTGGCGTCGACGCGGTCCCGCACCGCGGCCGGGGCGGAGGAGCTGGCCCAGTCCAGCGCGCGCAGCAACTGGGTACCCCGGCTGTTCGGCTGGTCGAAGAGCGAGTTCGTCTCGATGCCGACGACCACGAATCCCCACGAGGCCAGCCGCCGCCCGAGCCACGCGAACGATGACCAGCGTTCGGTGTAGCCGGGCGAGATGGCGACGACCGGGAACCGTTCGGTGGCGTTCGGGTAGTAGACGACGCCGCCACCGAACCCGCTGGCGCCGGTGATGGTCGCGGAGACGACGCCGTAGCTGCCGTCGCCGGTGATGTTCGCCGCGGTCGGGGCGAGGCCGCGCTCGGTGGCCGACGCGGGCGGCGCGGCCACTCCGAGCGTGGTCAGGGCCATGGCCGCGGCCACCGCGATCGCGGTCAGCCGGTGCAGCCCCCGGGGGCGGCGATGGGACGGTCGGGGAATGGTCTCGTGTCGCTGCATCTGATGTGCTCCCTGATGGCCGGGAGGGAGCCGCACCGGTGGCGCGATGACCCGCTACCGCTGCGACGCCGCAGGTTGGTAGCGGTCAGCATCAGATGTCGGACCGGTGTCGCGAATCGGTGAATTCGCCAGTCCCGCAGCGGTGTCACCGACCGGGGTGACGCGCGGTGGGCCGTCAGATCAGGCCGGCGCGCGACCACAGCGCGCGGCCCGGACCGGCGATCAGACCCAGGTCGGAGAGGTAGCCGGAGACCCGCTGCGCGGACCACCGCAGGGTCGCCCGGAAGTGCGGGTTCGCCCGGGCGGCGGCGCGTCCGACGCGCGGCGGGATGCCGACCGCGGCGTAGACCCGAGGGTGGACCAGACGGTTGGCGATCGAGTACGCGGCGCGGCCGATGGTGACCCGCGCGTACGCCATGGTCAGCGGGCCGGCGGCCTCGACCTGGCGGACCAGCTCCTCGCGGGCGAAGCGGACGTGCCGGGCCTCCTCGACGACGTGGATGCGGGAGACCATCCTGATCAGCGGCTGCAGCGACTCGTCGGCCATGATCTCGCGTTGCAGCGCGTCGAGGATCTCCTCGGCGATCAGGATCGCGGCGTACATGTGCGGGCCGGTGGCGGTCGTTTTGAGGTAGCGGCCGAGCAGGTGGTCGAAGGTGCTCGCGGTGTAGACCGGGCAGTCCAGCGCCTCGATCAGCCGGCCGAACATGATGGAGTGCCGGCACTCGTCGGCGACCTCGGTCAACATGTACTGCGCGTGCCGGCTCGTGGGGTCGGCGTCGTAGTAGTGCCGGATCAGCATCTGCATGAGGATGGTCTCGAACCAGAGGCCGGCGCTGGCGGCGCTGACGACCTCGTGCTTGGTCAGCTCGATGCGCTGTGCCTCGGTGAGCTGGTGCCACAGCTCGGTGCCGTAGAGGCTGCTGCGGTGCGGGGCGAGCCAGTACGCGTCCGGGCGGTGCGGCGCGTCCCAGTCAATCTCCACAGTGGGGTCGTAGTTGGTGCGTACCGACGCGGTGAGCAGCCGGTCGGCGACGCTCTCGCGGGTGGACGGGGTGCCGGACAGCGCCTCCATGACCGTCTCCTATGAACCGTCTGGTATTGACGTTACCGCTATTGACGTTACCGCTGGTAACTGTTACGAGTAGTAGCATGCAAGCGGACGTGACGGATGTCAATGGCCCCGATCGGGCCCATGTCAGTGGCCCCGATCGGGCCACCGGGGATACCGGCCGACCCGCCCCGGCGACCCCGCCCACCGGTGGAGGCGGCCGCAAGGCGCGCTGGGCCGCGCACCGCGAGCACCGCCGGGTGGAGCTGATCGGCGCGGCGATCCAGGCCGTCCTGGAGTACGGACCCGACGTCGACATGGACCAGGTCGCGTCGGCCGCCGGGGTCACCAAGCCGGTGCTCTACCGCTACTTCGCGGACAAGGCGCAGCTCTGGCTCGCGGTCGGCGAACATCTGGCGTCCGTCGTCATCGACGCGGTGACACCCGCGATCGAGAAGGTGCGCGAGGAGCGCGACGTCATCGAGGCCGCCATCGACGCGTACCTGGGGGTGCTGGAGACGCACCCCCGGCTCTACCGCTTCGTCATGCGGCAGTCGGAGTTCTCCGGCGTGCACCAGATGATCGTCGCCACCAGCCAGCAGGTGTCGGCGGGTCTGGCCCGGGTGATCGGCGACCGGCTGCGGTCGCTCGGTCTCGACGCCGGTCCGGCCGAGCCGTGGGCGTACGGCCTGGTGGGTTTCGTGCAGGCGGTCGGGGACTGGTGGGTGTCGCACGGGCAGCCGATCCGACGTGCCGCGCTCACCGACTACCTCACGACCCTGCTGTGGAGCGGCATCGACGGGGTACGCCGCACCGCCGACCTGCCGCGCACGTTCACCGACGCGGTAGGGGGGACCCGGTGAGTTACGACGGACCCGCGCTGATCGGCGCGACGCCGGTGCGGCTGCGGCTGGCCGGACGGTGGGAGCCGATCGACGGCCGCTACCACTGGGGTGGCCGCGTCGCGCCCGACCCGGCGATCGCCCAGCTCGTGCGGGCGGGGCGGCGCGACGTGCGGGTGACCATCGCCGACCGGTCCGCGCCGGCGCGGCTCGCCGAGGTCGACCCGTGGGGCGGCGTGCGGATCACCGGAGTGGGGACGCCGCCCTGGCCCGCGGAGGAGGAAGACGACGACGGCGCCGGTTCACCGTAGCGTCCACATCGGAGCCTAACGGCCGGGGAGCAGGTCCTCGAACGGGGTCGGGTTGTCGAACGGGTCGACCGGCTCGCCGGCCCGGCCCGCCGCGACCAGCGGCGCGAACTCGCCGGCCGCCCGTTCGATGCGCTCGCCCAGGGCCCGACTCGTCGCGCCGCCGCCGGCGCCCCAGTCCTCGGCGGCCGCGAACACCCCGGTCGGCACGACCAGCGCGCGCAGGTAACTGAACAACGGCCGCAGCGCGTGGTCCAGCACCAGCGAGTGTCGCGCCGTGCCGGCGGTCGCGGCGATGAGCACCGGCGCGCCGACCAGCGTGTCCTTGCCGAGCACGTCGAAGAAGGTCTTGAACAGGCCGCTGTACGAGGCGGTGAAGACCGGCGTCACGGCGATCAGCCCGTCGGCGCCGGCGACGGTGTCGATGGCGGCGCGCAGCGGCGGGGCCGGGAAACCGGTCAGCAGGTTGTCGGTCAGCTCGTGGGCGTGCCCGCGCAGCTCCACGACCTCGGTCCGCGGGGTGACGTCCCGGTCCCGCAGCGCGGCCTCGGTCGCGGCGGCGAGCCGGTCGGCCAGCAGTCGGGTCGCCGAGGGCTGGCTCAGGCCGGCGGTGACGACCGCGACGGTCCGCTCCGTCATCGGCCCGGTCCCGCCGTCGCCCCGCCGTTCGTCCCGGCCGAGGCCGCCGCCACCCGGCTGGCGTGGGTGGGCGCGTCCGGCACGTGCGCGGGCCTGCGGGCGGCGAACTCCTTGCGCAGCACCGGGACGACCTCTTCGCCGAGCAGGTCGAGCTGTTCGAGCACCGTCTTGAGCGGCAGTCCGGCGTGGTCCATCAGGAACAGCTGCCGCTGGTAGTCGCCGACGTACTCCCGGAACCCCAGGGTCCGGTCGATCACCTGCTGCGGGCTGCCCACGGTCAGCGGCGTCTGCGTCATGAAGTCCTCCAGCGACGGGCCGTGGCCGTAGACCGGCGCGTTGTCGAAGTAGGGCCGGAACTCCCGGACGGCGTCCTGGGAGTTGCGGCGCATGAACACCTGTCCGCCGAGGCCCACGATGGCCTGGTCGGGAGAGCCGTGGCCGTAGTGGGCGAAGCGGCGGCGGTACAGCTCGACCATCCGGCGGGTGTGCTCGGCGGGCCAGAAGATGTTGTTGTGGAAGAAGCCGTCACCGTAGTAGGCGGCCTGCTCGGCGATCTCGGGGCTGCGGATCGAGCCGTGCCACACGAACGGCGGCACGCCGTCGAGCGGCCGCGGGGTCGAGGTGAAGCCCTGCAGCGGGGTGCGGAACTTGCCTTCCCAGTCCACGACCTCTTCGTCCCAGAGCCGACGCAGCAGCGCGTAGTTCTCGATGGCCAGGGGGATGCCGTTGCGGATGTCCTGGCCGAACCACGGGTAGACCGGGCCGGTGTTGCCGCGGCCCATCATCAGGTCGACCCGGCCGTCGGCCAGGTGCTGCAGCATCGCGTAGTCCTCGGCGATCTTCACCGGGTCGTTCGTGGTGATCAGCGTCGTCGAGGTGGACAGGATCAGGCGCTCGGTCCGGGCGGCGAGGTAGCCGAGCATCGTCGTCGGGGACGACGGCACGAACGGCGGGTTGTGGTGCTCGCCGGTCGCGAAGACGTCCAGCCCGATCTCCTCGGCCTTGAGCGCGATGGTCACCATCGCCTTGATCCGCTCCGCCTCGCCCGGTGTCCGACCGGTTGTCGGATCCGGGGTGACGTCGCCGACGGTGAAGATCCCGAACTGCATGTGCGCTCCTCAGCTGTCCTTAACCCCATACATTAGTTGACGCGGCAACTAATGCGGCGGCGCACCGCCGGCCGGCCCGGATCACCCGCCCGCTGGGGAATTCCCGCCGCCGGCGACCGGAAACGACGTCCGTGCCCGGCGGACAACGCGGCCGGCCCGCTCACGCAGCGGGCGCAGCGCCGCGGACACCCGTGCGGCGGCGCTGGCGGCCACCCGGGCGTAGCCGATCCCGAGCGCCAGCGAGGCCAGCAGGGCCAACAGCTTCGAGTGCTCGTCGAGGCGCGGGTAGACCTGCCAGTGGACGAGATAGATGTAGAGCGAACTGCCGGCGAGCACGCCCGCCGCCCGGTTCAGCGCCGGCAGGCTCGGCAGGCTCGGCACCCAGACCAGCAGCCACAGCCCGGCGATGATGAGCGCTTCCCGCTCCGGCGCGCCGAAGAAGCTCGGCACGGTGGCCAGCACCGCCACGCTCACCGCCAACCGCTGCCACCGCTCGGTCGCCTTCCCCGCCGCCCAGCCCAGCGCGAACAGCCAGAAGACGACGACCGGCGAGGAGATCGGCACGTCGGGGCGAAGCCCGCCGATGTCGTAGCGGGCGACCAGCGCCGCCGTCATCAGGGCCATCGGCAACCCGAACGGGATGCGTCGCTCCAGCCGGTCCACGAACGGCAGCGCCATGACCGCGGCCAGGGTCAGCAGGATGGCGACCAGCGCCTCGATGAACCAGAAGTGCCATTCCGAACGGCCGTCGCGGGGCCCGAGAACGTGGTTCAGGAGGAACACGTTCGTCAGTCGATAGTCGTCGGTGGCCAGCAGTGCCAGGGCGATCCAGGTCATGCTGGGCACCGCGATCCGCGCCACGCTGCCCGCGACGTGCCGGACCCGCTGCCGCCGCTTCGCGTCGGTGAGGTGGAACCGGGCGAAGTTGAAGCCCGCGAGACCGAGCAGCACGTGCGCGCCGCCCTTGATCGTGAACAGCGGGATGTGCGAGCCGACGATGAGCACGATCGCGACGGCGCGCAACGCGACACTGGTCTCCAGCGCCCGACCTCGGGTGCGCGCGGGGCGCGGCGGCTGGCGCAGCTCGCGGATCGGCAGCGCGTGCCAACCGACGGGCAGCCGGCCGAGCGCCTGTTCGAGGCGGAGCGACATCTCCACATACGACAGCGAGTCGCCGCCCAGGCTGACGAAGCTGCTGTCCGGGGTGACATCGTCGCGGTCGAGCAGCTCGGCGTAGAGCCGGCACAGGTCGACCGGGCCGGGCGCGGGTGCCGGCGTGGACCGGGGCGCAGGCGCTCCGGCGGTGCGGGCGAGCTCCCGTACGGCGACGTGGTCCGGCTTGCCGGTGGGCAGCCGGGGCAGTTCGGTGACGAAGCAGACCCGTACCGCCCGGGCCGGCGCCCCGCACTCGCCGACCACCAGCCGTCGGACCCGACCGACGTCGCCGTCACCCCCCTGGACCGCCACGATCAGCTCGTCGTCCGCCCCGACACAGCACGTCGTCAGGCCGTGCCGGTCGAGCGCCGCCTCGACGCGCTGCGGATCGATCCGCACCCCGAGAATCTTCGCGAACCGGCTCCGACGCCCGATCAGCTCATACAACCCGTCCGGGGTGCGCCGCGCGATGTCCCCGGTGCGCAGCTCGTCGACCGTGCGGCCCAACCCCAGGTCCGCACGCGTCTCGGCGTACCCGAGCATCACGTTGGGCCCGGTGTAGACGAGCTCGCCGGCCTCCGGGTCGGGGTGGTCCGGCAGCGGCGCCAGCCGGAAGGCGCCGCCCGGCACCGGCACGCCGATCGCCTCCGGATGCGAGGCCGCGAGCTCCGGTGGCAGGTACGCCATCCGCGCGGTCGCCTCCGTCTGCCCGTACATCACGAACAGGTCCCAGCCGTCCCGCCGGCCGACCGTCGCCCAGTGCCGGACCCGGTCGGGCGCGAGCCGGCCGCCGGCCTGGGTGACGTAGCGCAGGTGCGGCAGCCGCATGGCGGCGAAGCCGACCCGGTCGAGCAGCTCGAAGGTGTACGGCACGCCGGCGAACGTTGTGCCCCGCCGATCCCGGAACAGCTCCCAGAAGCACGCGTCGGCCACGGACAGCTCGGTCAGGATCAGGCCGGCGCCGCGCGCCAGGTGGCTGTTGATGACGGACAGGCCGTAGCAGTAGTGCATCGGCAGCGTCGTCGCGGCGCGGTCGCCGGGCCGGATGTCGAGGTATTCCGCGATCGCCTCCGCGTTGGCCCGCACATTGTCGTACGAGACCCGGACCAGCTTGGGTGAGCCCGTCGACCCGGAGGTGCTCAACAGCAGCGCGAGGTCGGGGTGCAGGGCGTGCGTGGAGATCGCGCGTCGCTCGTCGACCTGCCACCGGCCGTCCGTCGGCCCCGCGACGACGTCCGGGTCGTACGCCGCGATGAGGGATTCCATGGCGGCGGGGTTGTCCCCGGGGACCAGCAGCACGGGGTGCCCCGCGGCCAGCGCCGCGAGGTACACCACGACGGCGTCGACCGTGTTCGCCCCGGCCAGCAGCACCAGCCGTCGGTGCCGGCCGAGGCGCTGCGCGGTGTCGGCGACCCGCGCCGCGAGCGCGCGATAGGACATCTCACCGTCGGCCGTGATGATCGCCGGTCGGTCGCCGTGTCCGGCCAGGTCGCGCGCGAAGGGCACGGTCGCGGTGTCCGGGAGCAGGTCCGGGAGCAGGTCAGGGAGGGGTGCCACGGCCACACCCTAAAGTAAGGCTAGCCTTACCCGCACCCTCACCCCACCTCCGCCGGCGGCGGCTCGCCGGACGGGTGCGGCGCGCGCAGCTGGCGCGAGTCCGCCGCGGCCGCGCCCGCCGCGTCCCCCACCGCCTCGCACACCCCGGCGGCGTCCGCCCAGTGCCGCCGCGCCTCGTCGACGCGGCCCAGCGCGTGCGCCGCGTCGCCCAGATACAGCAGTGTCCGGCCGAGCCCCGCGGTCGGACGCCACTGCTCCCGCAGCCGCCGCGCCTCGACCAGCAGGTCGTACGCCTGCTTCGCGTGGGACGGTGCCGTGGTCACGAGCGTCGCCGCCGCGTTGAGCAGCGCGGCGGCCCGCCCGCCCAGGTCCGGCACCCGCTCGTACTCGCCCAGCGCGGCCCGCCAGGCCTGCGTCGCGTCGAGGTGCTCGCCGAGGCGGGAGTGGACGAGGGTCAGGTTGGTCAGCGCGGCGGCGTACCCGCGGGCCTCGCCGAGGGAGCGGAACGTGTTGGCCGCCCGGACCAGATGGTGATGCGCGGTCTCCGGCTCGTCGCGGGCCAGGTGGGCGGCGCCGAGCGCCAGGTCGGTGAGGGCCTGCCCCGACCGGTCGGCGCTCGACCGATGCCGCCGCGACAGCTCCAGGTGCTCGATCGCGTCGTCGACCTGGCCGAGGTCCAACAGGGCGAGCCCCAGGTTCATCCGGGCCTGCGCGGTGCGCCGCCGCCCCCGCTCGGCGACGGCCAGGGTCAGGGCCGCCGCGGCGCCCCGGGGGTCGTGCTGGCGCCGCCGCAGCACGCCCAGTTCGTTGTGCGCCCAGCCGGCGATCTCCGGGCGGTCCTCCGCGGTCGGGGTGGCCAGCACGAGCCGGCACACCTCGGCCCACTCCTCGAGCCGGTCCTCGTGCGCGTACCAGCCGCAGACCGCCACCGCGAGCCGGAACCACCATCGCCGCAGCCGCCGCGGCAGCGCCTCCGAGGAACCGGCCGGGGTCCGCACGACAGCCAGCAGCAGCTCCTGGTTCAGCTCGAACCAGCCGGACGGATCGTCGTCGAGGGGCAGCGCCTGTTCCCGCCCGGCGAGCGCGGCCGCCGCCGTCAGGCTCGCGGCGTGTCGTTCGGCACGGCGCGCCAGGTGCCGGGTGAGCCGCGTCTGCGCGGCGATCCGGCCGTGGTGGGTGTCGCCGTCGCGCAGGTGCAGCCGGGCGTACGCGGTCAGCAGCGGGCGGAGCTCGTACCGGTCCCCGGGCGCGCCCACCACGAACGCGCCGGTGGCCAACTCGTCGAGCAGCCTCGCGACGCGGTCGGGACGTCGTCGGGCCAGCGCCGCGATCGCCGTCCGGTCCAGCGGGGCCGGCCCCAGCGACATCAGCCGGTACAGCCGCCGGGCCCCGCGGGACAACGCGCGGTACGCCGTGTCCCGTTCGGTGAGCAGCCGCACCGCCGGGGACAGGGCCACCCGTTGGTGCGGCGGCGCCTCGATGGCACGGCGCAACCGCTCCCGCAGGTCGGTGGAGCGCCAGCCGTGCCGGGCGCTGAGGTAGCCCAGGGCGCGGATGGTGCGGGGCTGGCGACCGCACAGCTCCGCGATCTCCCGCACCGCCGGATCGGTCCGCGGATTCGGCCGCCGCGTCCACGCCCCCGGCGCCGCCCGGCCGGCATCGGCGAACAGCTCCACCGCGTCGTCCGGGTCGGGCTCGCTCAACCAGTGCGCCCGCACTCCATCCAGCCGGGTCAGCGCCGGGGCGCCGGCGAGCAGCAACCGGCAGGTGCGGGCGGTCGGCGGCAGCAGCGGCCGCACCTGCGCCGGGTCGTCCACGTTGTCCAGCACCAGCAGCATGCGCCTGCCGTCGAGGTATCCGCGCAGCGCGTCGGCCGCCTCGGCGAGGCCGTCCGGCCGACCGGACCGGGGCGGCGTGGTGCCCAGGATGCGGGCCAGGGCCGTGAGGGTCCCGTACGCCGAGCGCGGTCGGTCGCGGCCGCGCAGGTCGAGGTAGAACTGGCCCTCCGGGAACTCGTCGCGGCACGCGTTGGCGGCCTGGAGAGCGCAGGACGAGGTGCCCACACCGCGGCGGCCCACCACGGCGACGGCGTGGTCGTACCGGACGGCGCGGACGATCGCGGCGACGTCGTCGACGCGGCCGGTGAAGCCGGACAGGTACGGCAGCGTGGGCGCGCCGGTGGACGGCACGGCGACGATGTCGACCGGGTCGGTGGTGGTGTCCCGCTCGGCCCGGCGTCGCCGCACCTCGAACACCGCGGAGGCGACGCCGCCGAGAACGGCCACCACGATGGTCGCCGGCCCCAGCACGGTGCGCGCCAGATCGGAGAGCAGACCGCTGACCATGTTGGCCACGATCCCGCCGATCAGCGTGCTGAGCGCCAGCAGCACCGGCCAGCGCGACGGCCGGCCGAAGCGCCCGCCCGGCGCCCCCGGCCTGGTCACCGGAGCCCCCCGGAGACCAGGCCGGCGATGACGTGCCGGCGGGCGAGCACGACCAGCAGCACGGGCAGGATCGAGGCGAGCACGGAGGCGGCGGCCAGCGCGCCGCTGTTGGCGACGAACTGTCGGGCCTGCCCGTAGAGGAACAGGCCCAGCGGCGCCGCGTCGGAGCCGCTGAACAGCAGTCCGACGACCAGATCGTTCCAGACCTGCACGAACTCGAGCACGGCCACCGCGATCAGGGCGGGCACGTTGGGCCGCGCGAGACGCCGGGCGCGACCCCACCACCGCCGCCCGTCCACGCGGGGGCGGCGGACCTGCTCCGGCGACAGGTCGGCGAAGGAGTTGCGCAGCACCAGCACCGCGAAGGGCACCCCCAGGGCGATGTGCACCAGCGCGAGACCGCGGGTGGTGCCGGCGGAGAGCGCCACGCCGAGGACCTCGTTGACCGGTCCCGCGATCACCTGGATGGGGACGATCGCGGCGAACATCAG
The DNA here is from genome assembly GCF_900107255.1 of Micromonospora pattaloongensis. Classification (GTDB taxonomy): domain Bacteria; phylum Actinomycetota; class Actinomycetes; order Mycobacteriales; family Micromonosporaceae; genus Micromonospora_I; species Micromonospora_I pattaloongensis. The sequence continues at coordinate 157,590 of NZ_FNPH01000006.1, forward strand.
CAGCACACCGGTGACCTGCGCGGGCGGGCCGGCCACGCCGGCGAGCGGGTACGCGGCGAGCACGGCGACGATCAGCACGGCCACGGTGACCGCGGCGGCGAGCAGCAACGTGAAGCCGAACGACCGCAGCAGTTCCACGTTGCCCAGCACCTCCGCGTAGGAGTTCAGCCGGGGCCGCGCCTCCCACCAGCCCCGGGCGGCGGCGTCCCCCGGCGCGTGCAGCGAGGTCGCCGCGAGCACGCCGAGCGGCACCAGCCAGGCGATCGCGGCGGCGCCCGCGGCGAGCCGGGGCAGACGCCGCGGCGGCGCGGGCCGGGGCGCCGGCGGCACCGGGTGCGAACGGCGTGGCGGCGGCCACCCCTGCCGGACGAAGAGCGCGGCGCCGAGCACGCCCACGGCCACCGCCGCCAGCCAGATCACGCCGAGCGCGGCGCCCGGGCCGCTCGTCGTGCCGCCGGAGGTCTGCCAGACCCGCAGCGCGAGCACGGACGCCTCGTCGCGCACCGAGCCGGGAGTCATGACCAGGATCAGGTCGAAGGTCCGGGCGGTCGCGAGGGCGACGAGGGTGAAGACCACGGCCGCGGTACGCAGCAGCAGGGGCCGCCACTGCGCGTCCCAGAGGACGTCCCAGCGGGTGCCGCCGAAGGCGCGCACCGCGTCGGACAGGCTCGGGGGAAGGGCGTCGAGCGCGGCCCGGAACAGCAGCACCGCCAACCCGACCCAGGCCCACACGAACGCCGACATCAACGAGACCGTGACCAGGGCGGGGCCCAGGAACTGGGGGGCCTGCCCGCCGGTCGGGGCGAGCAGCCCACCGGCGAGCAGCGTCACCAGGCCGCGCGCCGGGTCCGGGTCGTAGACGAGCCGGAACGTCACGCCGGTGACCACCAGCGGGATCCCGATCGGCACCACGAGGATGAGGCGGACCAGCCAGCCCTCCTGGGAGCGCCGGGAGGCCGTCGCGAGCAGGTACCCGAGCGCGGTGACGACCGCGGGCACCAGCAGCGCCCAGACCAGTGTGCGCGCGACCACCGCGCCGGCGCCGGGCTCGCCGAGCGCGGCCTGGAAATGCGCCAACCCGACGAACCGGCCGTCGCCAGCGGTGACGCTGGCGTGCAGGGTCCGCAGCACGGGCCAGAGTACGAGGCCGCCGAGCAGCAGCAGCGCCGGCAGCAGCAGCACGGAGGTGGCGGCGGCTGCGGGGTGCGCACGCCCCCGCCGCGCCGGCCCGACGTCGTCGATCACCACGACCTCACCGAGGACCCGGGCGTCGGTCATCGCGGGCTCCGGGCGTGCCGGGCCGCGCGATCGAGTTGCGCGGTGGTGCGATCGACGGCGCCGCGGACCCGTCCGCCGGTCACGTCGGCGAAGAAGTCCTGCATGATCTGCCAGATCCCGACCCCGTCGGCGCCGGTGAACGGAGCACGCAGCCGGTCGGACAGATCGAAGCGCAGGTCGGTGGCGTTGAGGATCTCCCGGGCGAGCCCGGCGCGCAGCCGGTCGCGGTACTCCGCGGGTGACACCGCCAGGTTGGGGGAGAGGTAGCCGCCCGCCCGCACCCACGGCTGGAAGGCGTCCGGGCCGGTGAGCCACGTGACGAGGTCGGTGCCGGTGCGGGAGCCGGCGAGCACCACGGCCACGTCACCGCCGATCACCAGCGGCCGGTCGCGCCTCTCGTCGGGCACGTCCGGGTCGGCGGGAGCATCCGGGAACCGGGACGGGGTGAGCGGCTCGTCGCCACGGCGGAACCGTCGTGCGACTCCGTCGACGAAATCCGCCTCGAACACCATCGCGGCCCGCCGCCGCGCCACCACCTGGATGACCGACTCCTCGTGCTGGGTCAGCAGCGCCCGGCGCCCGCCGTCCGGGAACGCGCCGTCCACGCTCCACAGCTCGGCGAGCCGGTCGAGCGCGGCGCGCACGGCCGGCCCGCGCCAGTCCGCACCCGCCCCGGCCAGCGCGTCGTACGTGTCGGGCTGCGCCACGTCCGCGAGGACATTCTCGAACCAGTCGGTGAGGACCCAGCCGTCGGCCGCCCCGATCGACAGCGGCGCCGGGCCGCCCGACCGGCGGGCCGCACGGGCCAGCTCCTTCGTCGCGGTCAGCAGCTCGCCCCAGGTTCGCGGAGCGGCTGGCGCCAGCGACGGGAGACGCCACAGCAGCGACTTGTGCGCGGCCTTGACCCAGAGGCCGTAGAGCCTGCCGCGGTGGCGCAGCAGCCGGCGGAGCTTCGTCGGAAACCGGGTGGCGAGCGTGCCGTCCAGCTCGGCCAGCCAGCCGCGCCCCGCGTACTCGGTGAGCAGTCCGGGCCGCGACAGGATCGCGACGTCGGGGCTGGTGCCCGCGAGTTGCCGGGCCCGCAGGAACGCGTCGATGTCGTCGCCGGCGCTGAGGACGTGGACCGGTTGGCCGTAACCGCGGAGGACCTCTCGGAAGCGTTGCAGCTCCGCCCCGCTCCAGACGACCGCCACCTGCGTGGACGGCACACCGTCGCCGCAGCCGACGAGGGTCTGCGCGGTGGACGCGGCGGTCGCCGCCGCGGCGATCCGCAGCATGGCGCGGCGGGAGACTCCGCCGCGCACAGTCATCCGGACCCCGTCGCGGGCCGTCCGGTCACCTCGACCGTGACCTGGGCGGAGATCTCCCCCAGCAGGGCGGGATCGGCCGAGCAGACCAGCGCCGCGACGCCGGCCGAGTCCGGCGGGGCCACCCGCGGCAGCAGCTCGGTCAGCCGGTCCGTGCCGCCGGCGGTGACGGGCAGGTCGATGACGAGCACCTCGGGCAGGCACGCCGCGGCACGCGCCAGCGCGGCCCGGAACCGTTGCGCGTCGGAGAGCAGGTGCGGACGCAGTCCGAGGGTCGGGCCCAGCTCCAGGCGCTCGATCACCGTCGCCAGCCAGTCGTGTGCGACGGCGTGCACCCGGGCGCGCTTGAGCTGGCCGTACTCGATGTTCTTCCGCACGGTCAGGTGGGGCAGCAGCGCGGCGCCGGCCGGGACGTATCCGATCTGCCGTTTCGGCGGTGGGAGGTCTGTGACATCCCGTTCGCCGACCCGGATCCGGCCCGACAGCGGAGCGGTGAGCCCCGCGGTCACCCGGGCCACCGTGGTGCCGATCGCCGGCGGTGCCACCAGCGCCATTGCGTCGCCCGCCGCCACCCGGAGCGTGACCGGCTCCATTGCCGCGGCGACTGTCAACCCGTCCAGCTGTAACGTCGCGATCACCTCCGGTGGTGGCGAGCGATATTAACAACCGTGCCATGTGTCGGCAATTGCAGTCACGGCCCATCGTCGTCTGTGGACGGTGCTGTTACCGCCGCGCGGTCAAACTGCTATTTCGGTAATAGACGTGCGCATTGGACGTTGATCTCGATGATTGGCGTACCGGCGGACCATGCGCTGATTTCCCGTGGCGGTCCGGGTGGAAGGCGGTGGCGTCGTTGGGAGCGCCGCGTAGGCTCCGGAATGCCCGCGGCCCGCCAGCGTCTGCGATCCGAGACGCTGACGGGGAAGCGAGATGCGGGTGAGGAACCGAGTTGCTGGCGAGGAAGGACGCGCGGTGGCGGAGATGTTGGCGGGACGGCTGCACGTGCGGAACCGGCGATTCGCGCTGGAGACGGTCCCGGTGCCGGCGCCCGGACGCCGACAGGTCCGGATCAAGGTAGCCGCGGCCGGGGTCTGCCTGTCGGACGTGCACCTCATCGACGGCACGCTCACGCCCCGGCTGCTGCCGGGCGATGTCGTGACGCTCGGGCACGAGATCGCGGGCACGATCGACGCGCTCGGCGAGGACGTCGACGACTGGAAGCCGGGACAGCGGGTGCTGTTGCAGGCCGGGGAGCGGGACCGGCGGGGCACGGTGTACACCCGCGGCGTCGACTACGACGGCGGCTGGGCGGAGTACGCGCTGGCCTCCGAGCAGACCCTGGTGGCGATCCCCGACGACCTCCCCTTCGAGCAGGCCTGCATCATTCCGGACGCGGTCTCCACCCCGTGGGCCGCGGTCACCGCGACCGCCCGGACCGCGCCCGGCGAGGCGGTCGGGGTCTGGGGAGTGGGCGGCCTGGGCGCGCACGCCGTGCAGTTGCTGAGGCTGGTCGGCGCCGCGCCGGTGATCGCGGTGGACCCGCTGCCCGCCGCGCGCCAGCGGGCGCTCACCCTCGGGGCCGACGCCGCGCTCGACCCCGGCGACCCCGGTTTTCGCGACGCCCTGCTGGGGCTCACCGGCGGCGGTCTCGAGGTGGCATTCGACTTCGCGGGTGTGCCGGCCGTGCGGGACCAGGCGTTGACGCTGCTCGCCCGCAAGGGGCGGCTGGTGCTGGCCGGCATCGCCAACCGGCCCGTCACGATCGGCTCCGACGCCCCGTTCAACTACCTGCAGCAGTCGGTGCTCGGGCACTACGGTTCCGACCCCGAGCACGTCGAGCAGCTCGTCGCGCTCGCCCGGCAGCGCCGGCTCGATCTGGCCCCCTCGATCAGCGGCGTGCTGCCGCTGGCCGAGGCCGAGCAGGCGGTGCGGCGGCTGCAGACCAAGCAGGGCGACCCGATCCGGCTCATCCTGCGGCCGTAACGCTCCTGCCCGAACGCTCCGTGCCCGCGGTACCGTCGCGCCCCACGCGTCACGTGACGGGATGCGCCGCGGCGGCGTCGCGCGGTGTTTACCCGCCGGCTGCCCGGGGATACGTCCTGCTGTCCACGCACCCGTCGGGGCGCGTCGAGCGGGAAAGAGGGTTCGCGTCCATGGGCCCAGTAGTCATCGAAGTGGCGGTGAAAGCCCTGGCCGGCGGCGTGTTCGTGCTGGCGTTCGCCGCGTTGGTTCGGGCGCTGCCCCCCACGTGGTTCGCCGGGATGTTCTCGGCCGCGCCGTCGGTGGCGCTGGGCAGCCTGCTGACGACAGTGGCGTTCGACGGCGCCGCCGAAGCCGCGGCGTCGGCGCGCGGCATGCAGATCGGCGCCGTCGCGTTCACCGTCTATTGTCTCGTCGCGGCGCCCATGCTGCGGCGGTGGGGCGCCTACCGGGGGTCGTGGATCGCTCTGGTGGTCTGGGCGTCCGTCGCGGTCGTCGGATACCTGGTGGTGCCGTACTGATCGCGGCAGCGGACCCGTGGAGCGCCGCCGCGGTGATCGCCGGGGGCGGCGGCCGGGCTCGGTCGGGACGCCCCGCGTCGCACCGGCAACGCCGGGCTGGTTGATCCGGTTCAGCTTCGGCGCCGGGGTGTCGGGTCTCGCCGGTGCGGTCTCCGCGCTGACCGTGCCCCGGCTGGGTGGGGTGTTCCTGGCGTTTCCCGCGATCCTGTTGGCCAGCCTCACGCTTCGTTCCCGGGATGAGGGCGTGCGTCCCGGGCACAACACCCATGGGGCGGCGGCGGGCGCTCTCGGCCTGTTCGCCTTCGCCGTCGTCGCCGCCGCGACGCTCACCCGGTGGCCGGTCTGGCTGGCGATGACGGCGGCATCGGCGTCGTGGGTGATCGTGGGACTTGGCGGTGACCTCATCGTCACGCGACGCGGCCTCGGCAAGGGTGAGCCGCCGGCGCACCGTCGCGAAAGGTAGTGGTCCGTCGACACGCGCGCTTCCGCGCGGTCATATCCACCACGACCGCGGGTAGGCGCACGGATGGCGACGGCAACGGACGGGTACGGGGGGTGGGGCGGGTGCGTGCCAACGTGCGACTCGGCAGGGTGGCCGGAATCGAGATCAGCGCGAACGTGGGAGCGCTCGTCATCGTCCTGCTCGTCGGGCTCGGGCTCGCCGGCGGCCAGTTCCCGCAGCAGTATCCCGGGCGGCCGTTCCTGGTGTACGCGTCCGCCGGCCTGATCGCCGGTCTCCTGATCACCGCGTCGATCCTGATCCACGAGCTCGCCCACGCGCTCGTCGCCCGGGGCGCCGGTATCGACGTCGAGGGCATCACGCTGTGGCTGCTCGGCGGCGTCGCCCGGCTGCGCGGTGAGCCGCGCAGTCCCGCCGCCGAGCTCGCCGTGGCGCTGGTGGGGCCGCTGACCAGCCTCGCGCTCGGGGGTGTCTTCGCTGCGGCGGCGTTCGCCGTCCGGGCCGCCACCGGCGGCGGCCTCGCCGTCGCCACGCTCGGCTACCTGGCCGGCGCCAACGTGCTGCTCGCGCTCTTCAATCTGGTGCCCGCCGCCCCGCTCGACGGTGGGCGGGTGCTGCGCGGGGTGCTGTGGTGGCGCAGCGGTGACCGCGACCGCGCCGCGATCTCGGCGGCGCGCGCCGGACGGGTGTTCGGGATCGGGCTGATCATCCTCGGCTTCGCCCAGCTCCTGCTGCTGCGCGGTTTCGGCGGGCTGTGGCTGGCGCTGATCGGGTGGTTCCTGGTCCACGCGGCCTCCGCCGAGGAGAACCAGGTGCGGCTCGGGCAGCGACTGAGCGGGGTACGGGTGCGCGACGTGATGTCCGCGTCGGCGGTGACGGCACCCGCCGAGGCGAAGGTGTCGGAGTTCATCGACGACGTCGTGCTCCGGCAGCCGTACTCGACGTATCCGCTGGTCGACGACGAGGGACGGTTGACCGGCCTGGTGACGCTCAACCGGATCCGCGCGCTGCCGCTGGACCGCCGCGCCGAGACCCGGCTGGCCGACATCGCCTGCCCGCCCCCGGAGGTACCGACGGCCGCCCCCGACGACGCCGTCACGGACCTGCTGCCGCGGATCGACGGCTGCACCGACGGCCGGGCGGTGGCGCTCGACGAAGACCGGCGGGTCGTCGGCGTGGTCTCGCCGCGCGACGTCGCCCGGCTCGCCTCCGCCGCCGAGTTCCGGACGCCGCAGTCCCTGCAGGGCGCCGACCTGGCCACCACGCGGGTGTGACCGGCGGGCGGGCGCTAGTTCGCGTCGACGACCGATGCGGGATATCGGTCACGACTGTCCGTGAGGAACGCGTCGAACATCCGCATCGGCAGCGGGTCGGCCGGCGGGCATCGGTCGGGCACGCGCCGACAGCGGTGATAGCGGAAGAGGTTCGCGAGGTCGCTGGGGTAGCGGCGGACGTCCACGCCGGCGAAGGTGCCGCTCACCCGTGCCCGCTGCAGCAGCGCGCGCCACTGGTCGACGGTGACCAGACCGACCGACTCGACACCGTGGCAGAACAGTGCCAGGTGGATGCCGTCGTAGCCGTCCGACCGGTCGAGGTACCGCGCGAGCGCGTCGGCGGAGCTCTGTACCGGGAACACGCTCCAGTACGGCACGGCGCCGGTGAGCAGGGTCCGCCGTGGATCGAGCAATATGAACGAGTCGACCAGGAGTTGATCGGCGGGTAGCCCCCGCTCGCGATACCACCAGCGGTACAGGTCGGCGACGAGCGGGCTGAGATCCTCGGGGTCCTCGAAGACCAGCCGGCGGACGCGGTAGCCGTGCCGGCGGGCGAACGCGATCACGTCGTCACGCAGCGCCGGCTCGAACCCCCACTCGGCCTCCGGGCTCTCCCCGTCCGACTCCGGGACGTCCCAGCGCTGGCGCGCGATCCCGTAGCGCCGCAGGTACGCGGCGACGCGCGGCCCCCCGGCGCGGTATTCGGCCGGTTCCAGGCCGCCGACGGCGCCGAACTGGAAGACGTGCCGCTCTCCGACCCGCGTCGTGGGCCAGCGTCGCGTGCACTCGGCGATGAACAGGACGGCGCCGGGATCGAGGCTGTCGACGAGGAACCGTTGGTACGCCGGGCCGAGCCGGGTGCGCTTCACGCGGAAGTACGCCATCCGCCGTGACGTGAGCCGGTCCTGGTTGGGATCGTGCATGTGGTGCAGCACGAGGTCCGGGTTGCGGTCGAGCAGTCTCCGGGCGGTCTCGTCGAAGGCGTGCACGGCCCGCATCGGTTCGTCGGGGGGCACCCGACGCTGGCGTAGCGGCAGCAGGACGGTCTGCGGCAGCCAAGGAATGCCGAGAGCGGCGCACAGGTGCATCAGAGCGCCGTTGGAGGAGCCGAGCATGACCGCCGGATACCGCCGGCGCGGATAGAGCCGGACGATCGAGGTCGCGATCTCCTCGAAAGCCACCGCGGCGAGCCGCCGCGGTGGCCGCGCCTCAGCGGCGCTCGCGGCGCTGTAGATCGACTCCCGCAGCCGGACCGGGAGCCGGTTGGCGGCGGCGGCGAGCGGGAGCAGGGCGCGCGCGGTCGGGGCGCCGAGCGGCGCCGTGTGGCGACCGTGCAGAAACCGAGCGATCGCGGTGGTCATGGCGGTGGCCGAGTCGAAGCTCGCCACGTCGCGGGAGAGTGTCATGCCTCCTCCGCCACCGGTCGTACCCTCCGACTCGATTGCTATGCCGGGACGGGCCAGACGTGGGTAAGCGACGGCGTGGGGCAGAAGAACGAGGACTACGCGCCGCCGTTTCCGACCGACGTCACGACCTCCTTCCACGACGGGCCGCTGGGGCGGATGCGCAGCCGGTCGGTGGGCCGGCCGCGGCCGGGCGCACCCGAAGTGGCGCTCGTGCAGGGCATGGGCGTCGCCGACTACCTCATGCCGGGGCTGGGCGCCTTCGGCGGATGGACCCGGGCGCACCTGGTCGAGTTGCCCGGCTTCGCCGGCAGCGGTGACCCGCCGCACGAGCTCACCGTGTCGGAGTTCGGCCGGGCGGTCGCCGGCTGGCTCACCGCCCGGCGGCTCGACGGCGTGGTGCTGATCGGCCATTCCAGCGGCAGCCAGGTCGCCGCCGAGGCCGCGGTGGGACAAGGCGGGGTGCGGGGCCTCGTCCTGGCCAGCCCGACGATAGATCCCGTGGCCCGAGGCCTTGGCCGGCTGTTCCTGCGGTGGCGCTGGGACGGGCGCCGGGAGCCGCCCGGATTGAGCCGGTCGCACCGCCCCGAATGGAAACGGGCGGGACTGCGCCGGCTCGCGCATCTGGTACGCGCGCACCTCGATCACACCATCGAGGAGCCGCTGGCCCGGCTGACCATTCCGTTGCTGGTCATGCGGGGGCGCGACGACGTGATCAGCACGCGTGGCTGGGGGCAGCGGTTGGCGACGTTGTCGCCCGCCGGTGAGTACGTCGAACAGCCCGGGGCCCATACCTTCCCGTGGCGTGATCCGCACGCCTGGTCCGGCCCGGTGCGCCGCTTCGCCGCCTCGGTCAGCTGACACCGTCGACGAGAAGTCCCGTGCCTCTTCCCTCAAGTCGTTCATCCGTACGCCGATGGACGCGCGAGACGAATCGTCGCGTCACGAGGTGAATCGGTCATGACAACAGGTACGGCGTCGCCGCGGTCTACGGACGCGGCTGTCGGATCGCCCGTGGTGGCCCCATTCGCCGCCGGCATCCACGGCGGCTCGCCGCTGACGTACGACGATCTGTACGCGATGGCCGACGCGATCCCGCACATCCTGTGGGCGACGGACGCCGCCGGCGAGGTCATCTACGTGAACCGTCGCGGCGTCGAGTACACCGGGTTGCGACCGGAGGAACGTCGCGACTCGGAGTGGCACTCGTTGATCCACGCCGACGACGCGGACGAGGCGCGCCTCAGCTGGGAACAGGCGGTCCGGACCGAGACCCCCTACGAACGTGACCTGCGGCTACGCCGCGCGGACGGCGAGTACCGCTGGCACGGATTCCGGACCATCCCGGTACGCGACGCCGACGGCCGGGTCGTGCGGTGGATCGGCACCGCCACCGACATCCACGACCAGAAAGCGCTCGAGGACAGCCTGCGTCGCTCGGAGCGGCAGACCAAGGAGATGCTCACCCTCCTGGAGAGCCTGCAGGCCGCCGCGCCGGTCGGGTTCGGCTTCGTCGACCGGGACCTGCGGGTCGTCCGCGCGAACGACGTGCTGGCGACGCTCGGCCACGGCACGATGGAGGAGCAGATCGGCCGACCGCTGGCCGAGGTGCTCCGGGAGGGCTGGCCGTTGGTCGAGCCCATCTACCGGCGCGTGCTCGACACCGGCGCGGCCGTGCTCGGGCTGGAGGTGGCCGCCCCCACCGTCAACGATCCCGACCAGGTCCGCTCCTGGTTCATGAACTTCTACCCCGTCCGGGTTGATGGCGAGATCATCGGTGTCGGCCTCGTCGTGGTCGACATCACCCGGCGCGCGATGGCGGAGGAGTTCCGCTCGGTCGTGATGGACAACATGGCCGAGGGTCTCTACACCATCGACGCCGACGGGCTTCTGACCTCCATGAACCGGGCGGCCGTCCGGATGCTCGGCTGGGAGGAGGCGGAGCTGCGGGGACGCGATGTGCACAGCGTCGTGCACTTCCAGCGGGCCGACGGCACTCCGTTTCCGCCCGACGACTGCCCGCTGGCGAAGACGCGCCGGCAAGGCCGGCCGGTGAAGGTCGCCGATGACACGTTCACCCGCAAGGACGGCTCGATCTTCCCAGTCTCGTACTCCGCCGCCCCGTTGCGCATCGGGTCGCGGGACCGGGGAGCGGTCGTGGTCTTCCACGACAACACCGAGTCGCGGGAACGGCAACAGCGGGAGCTGGAGGCGCGGCACGCGCAGAAGCTGGAGTCGCTGGGCCGGCTCTCCGCCGGCATCGCGCACGAGATCAACACCCCGATCCAGTTCGTCGGCGACAACACCCGGTTCCTGGCGGAGGCGTACGAGGAGATGCTGGCGTTGCTGCTGGTCTACCGGGAGTGCCTGGACGGCACGGGGCAGGAGGTCTCCTGGGACGACCGGGTCGCGCGCGTGTCGGAGGCGGAGCAGAAGGCGGACATCGACTACCTGGCCTCCGAGGTGCCGCTCGCGGTGGCCCAGAGCCTGGAGGGCATCGAGCGGGTCGCGTCGCTGGTGCGGGCGATGAAGTCGTTCAGCTACAAGGAGTCCAACGACCGCTCGTACGCGGACCTGAACGAGGCGTTGCACACGACGCTGACCGTCGCCCGCAACGAGGTGAAGTACGTCGCCGACGTCACCCTGGACCTGGGCGAGATCCCGGAGGTCCTGTGCAGCCTCGGCGATCTGAACCAGGTGTTCCTGAACCTGCTGGTGAACGCGGCCGACGCGATGCAGGGCAAGGGGAAACGCGGGCAGATTCGCGTCAGCACCCGCACCGAGGGTTCGATGGTGGTCGTCAGCATCGCCGACAACGGATGCGGCATCCCGTCCCAGCTGCAGCAGGTGATCTTCGAGCCCTTCTTCACGACCAAGGAGGTCGGCAAGGGCACCGGACAGGGGCTGGCGCTGGCGCGCGCGGTCGTCGACCAGCACGCCGGCACGATCGAGGTGAACTCGCGGGAAGGCGAGGGCACCGAGTTCGTGCTGCGCCTCCCGATCGACGGCAAACGGTCCGGCCCGGCATGACCCGCGCGCGCGTCCTCTTCGTCGACGACGAGCCACGCATCCTCGACGGCCTGCGGCGGTCGCTGCGCGGCAAGCGGGGGGAGTGGGAGATGTCGTTCGTGACCAGCGGCGCCGACGCGCTGGAGCTGCTGGCGGCGGCGCCGCACGACGTGGTCGTCTCCGACATGCGGATGCCCGGCATGGACGGCGCCGAGCTGCTGACGCACGTGAGCGACCGGCACCCCGAGGTGGCCCGGGTCGTGCTCTCCGGCCACACCGAACCGGAGGCGGCGATCAAGGTCGCGATCGCGGCGCACCGCTTTCTCACCAAGCCGTCCGATGCCGAGAGCGTCATCGGCGTGGTCGAACAGCTCACCGTCCGTACCTCCGCGACGCACCCGGCCGAGGCGCGCCGGATCGCCGGCGGCGTCCGGTGCCTGCCGATGGTGCCGGCGTACAGCGACCGGATGATGGCGCTGCTGCGTCGGCCCGACATCGAGCTCACCGACGTCGTCCGGCCGCTGGCTCACGACATCGGTTTCACCGCCAAGCTGCTGCAGCTGTCGGCGTCGGCGTTCTTCGGCGCCCGGCCACGGATCGCGGCGTCGGTGAACAGCGTCGTCAACGCGCTGGGGCTGCCGATGGTCCAGGCGCTGGCCGAGGCGAGTCAGGCGCGGTGGTCCCCGGTGGCCTGGCAGCCCGCGATCGCGGCGGAACTCGCCGTGTCGTGGCGGCACGCGGCCGCCACCGCCATCCTGGCCGATGCGATGGCTTCGCCCGCCAACCGCCCCTACGCCCAGGCCGCGGCGCTGCTCCAGGACGTCGGCCGGTTCGTCTGCCTCGCCGGGGCGGCCGGTGACGCCTGCCCGGGCGGCGCCGACGCCGCGGCGCAACGGTGCTACGGGGTGCCGTACCGGGAGATCGCCGTGGAGTTGCTGCACCTGTGGGGCCTGCCGACCCCGATCCTCACCGCGGTGGCGCAGCGGGACCTCGACCACCGCCCGCCCTGCTCCGGCCTGGGCGTCGCGGCGGCCGTGCGGGCCGCGCACCTGCTCCTCCAGCAGACCGAGTCGCGGGACCCGTCCGACGGCACCCACGACGACGAGTTGGCGCTGCTGTTGACGCACCCCCAGTTGACGGCGCAGGCCGTGGACTGGCGGGCGGCGGCCGAACGGGCATCGGCGGAGGCCGGACGCCACCTGGCCGGCGACGGTGGCGGCGCCTGAGATGACAACAACGACCGGATCGAGACGACAAGGAGGCGGTCGTGGCGCACATTCTGGTGGTTGACGACGACCCGGCGATCCGCCAGCTCCTCACGGACGTGCTGGAGCTGGAGGGACACGAGGTACGGGTGGCCGTGGACGGCCTGGCGGCCGTGCGCGCGATGGAGATCTGCCAGCCCGACTGCGTCGTGCTGGACGTGATGATGCCGGGGCTGGACGGCTACGGCGTGCTGCGCACCATCCGGGCGCAGGAGGGGGAGCCGGTCCCGGTGATCATGCTGACGGCCGCTGCCGAGCCGGATTCGGCCGTGCGGGCGTGGGCGGACGGGGTCGACTACTACCTGGCGAAGCCGTTCGGCGCCGACGAGGTGCTCAGTCTCATCGACGGCGTGCTCGGCTACCCGCTGCCCGCGGCCTGATCCCGGCCGCGTCGACCCGGCGCGGTGGCCCGGGTGACGGTTAGAAAATCCTCAGCTTCGGCCCGCCCCCGCCGATATCCCCGCCGATTGGAGTAACGGGACTACTGCGATCGGTGAGGTGAGAACTACATATGAGACTCCATGGAACGGCGGCGGCCGTCGGGACCGGGCCTGCCCGCGTCCGACGTGCCGTCGTGCTCGCCACGGCCGCCGCGGCCGTCGTGGCGACGGCGCTGCCGGGTGCGGCGCGCGCGACCGACGCCGGTGGGAGGGCGTGGCAGGACGTGGTGGTGACGGGTTCGGGCGCGGAGGGCGCGGCGAGCGCGGTGACCGCCGTCGGTGGTCAGGTTGTCGCGTCGCTGCCGCTCGTGCGCGGCGTCGCGGCGCGACTGCCCGCCGGCGCGACGCTCGGCGACCAGTGGCTCGTCGCCCCGCAGCGCGAGCTGCGGGTGGCGGCGGCGCCGGCCGCGCTGACCGACGGCCCGGCCTCCACCGTACGGGCGACGCTGGGGCTGCCCGCGAACGGCGACGAGGGGCGGGGCGTCACGGTGGCCGTGGTCGACACGGGCATCGCCGACGTGCCGGACCTCGCCGGCCGGGTCGCCCGGCGGATCGACATCACCGGCTCCGGCGGCGGTGACGGCTACGGTCACGGCACCTTCATGGCCGGCCTGATCGCCGGCTCCGGCGCCGCGTCGGGCGGGGCCTACCGGGGCGTCGCCCCGGCCGCGAAGCTCGTCGATGTGAAGGTCGCCGACGCCGACGGCCGCACCGACCTGATCACGGTGCTGCGCGGCCTGCAGTGGGTCAGCCAGAACGCCCGGGACGTGAAGGTGCTGAACCTCTCGCTCTCGTCGAACAGCCCGCTGCCGTACCAGATCGACCCGCTGACCCAGGCGCTGGAGGCGCTCTGGCGTCGCGGTGTCACGGTCGTCGTGCCCTCCGGCAACGACGGTCCGGGCACCGGCTCCGTGACGTCGCCCGGCAGCGACCCGGTGCTGCTCACCGCGGGCGGCCTGGACGAGTCGGGCACGGCCCAGCGCCGGGACGACGTCGTGGCGACCTGGTCGGGTCGCGGACCGTCGTGGCAGGGGGACGCGAAGCCGGACCTCGTCGCGCCGGGCGCACGCGTGGTGAGCCTGCGCTCGCCCGGCAGCGTCGTCGACGCCGCCAACCCGCAGGCGCGGATCGGCGGCGGCTACTTCCGCGGCTCCGGCACCTCGATGGCCACGGCGGTGACCTCCGGGGTGGCCGCGGTGGTGCTGGCCGAGGAGCCGAAGCTGCGGCCGGACGCGGTGAAGAACCTGTTCACCGCCACGGCGTACAGCGCGCCGGGGCTGAGCCGGGCGGCCGGCGCCGGGGCGGGCGGGCTCGACGCCGCCCGCGCGCTCGACGCCGCGTCCGAATGGCGCAAGTCGCCGTCGCAGGCGCAGTTCGACCGGGACACGGCCGCCATCGGCCGGGACGCGAAGGACTGGGCGGCGCTGGAAGAGGCGATCCTCGCCGGCGACCGGGCGGCCGCGGCGGCCGCCTGGGCGAAGCTGAGCGCCGGGTCCCGCGACTGGGCCGCGCGCGCCTGGGTGCAGCTCGACCCCGCCACCCGGGACTGGGCGGCGCGGGCCTGGGTGACCGAGGGCTGGGGCGACGGTCCCGACGGCACGGCCGAGCAGTGGGCCGCGCGGGCGTGGGTCGCCCGGGCGTGGGTCGCCCGCGCCTGGGTCTCGGACGAGTGGGCCGCCCGGGCCTGGGTCAACGGTGACTGGTCGGCGCGGGCCTGGGTGGCCCGGGCCTGGGTCTCCCAGGACTGGGCCGCACGCGCCTGGGTCTCCGACAAGTGGAGCGCCCGCGCCTGGACGTGGCAGCTCTGACGTGAGCGCACCCTCCACCGACACCGGCCGCCGGGGCACGTCCCCGGCGGCCGGTGCCGCGCTCTCCTGGTTGCGCGACCCCCTGAACCGGTTGATCGGCGCGGTCTGCCTGCTCGGCGCCGTCCTGGCCACCGCCGTGGTGCTGTGGTTCCCCGAACCGCACGGCGTGCTGCGGTCGCACCACATCGACGGTTGGTGGCTGCTCCCGGCGCTGATCGTCCTGACCGGCGTCGCCGAGATGACCGTGGTCAAGCTGCGGCACGGGGAGGCGGAAGAGGAGCTCAGCCTCTACGAGGCGGCGATCATCATCGACGTCCTGCTGCTGCCGGCCAGCCACGCGCTCGCCGCCGCCGCGCTGGGACTCGTGATCGCCAGCGCGCTGCGGCGGCGGCCGCTGCTGAAGTCCGTGTTCAACCTCGGCACCTACACGGCGGCGGTCTCGGTGCTGGTGGCCGTCGTGCACGTCGTCGCGGGCAGCCCCGGCAGCGTCACCTGGCGGGTGGTCGCCGGCGTGCTGCTCGGCACCTCCTTCTTCACTGTGGTCAACCTGGGCTGCCTGGCCCAGGTGTTGGCCCGGGTCAACGGCGTCCCGGCGTGGCAGATCTTCCGCTCCGAGGTGCGGCTGTCGGCGTACATGGCGATCGGCACGGTCGCGACCGGCCTCACGACCGCCGTGATCGGGCTGAACGCACCGGTGCTGCTGCCGTTCATGGCGATGCCCGCGCTCGCCGTCACGTACGCCTACCGGGCGGCCGCGCAGGAGGCCGACGAGCGGGCCCGCTCGGCGTGCCTGCTGCGGCTCTCCCAGGCGCTGGCCGAACGCGATGACGTCGTACGCCAATTCCTGCTGCTGGTCCGCGAGGCGTTCGACGCCGACGTCGCCGTCGTGGTGCTGCACGACGCGCAGGTGGCGCTGACCGTGGACGAACGGAACCCGAAGGACGTGACCACCGGGCCGCCCCCGCAGCACCTGGCGAGCCTACGCGGGATCGAGCGCGCCGAACTGCTCTCCGAGGACCTGCCGCCGCAGCTGCGCCGGCTGCTCGTCGTGCCGATGGAGGCCGGCGACCGCCGCTTCGGCATCGTCGCGCTCGCCATCCGGCAGGGGCGGCGGGCGCGGCTCTCGACGCGCGATCTGACCGTGCTGGCGCCGCTCGTCAACGCCCTGGCGGCGGCGATGCGCGGCGCGGAGCACCTGGACCGGCTGGTCGCGGAGACGAGCAAGCTCCAGGCGATCGCGGAACAGTCCACCGAGGGCATCTTCATGGTCGACGGTGACGGCGCGGTGCAGATGTGGAGCCGGGCGTTCGCCGAGCTGACGGAGATCAGCGCGGAGCGGGCGGCCGGCCGGCCGCTGGCAGAGCTGCTCGACGTGCCGGACCCGGTGGAGCGCGCGGCGCTGCTGCCGGTGACCGCGGACCGGCCCAAGGCGGCGGTCGAGGTCACGATCCGTCGCCCCGACGGGGAGCCGCGACGACTCCGGCTGGCGCATTCGGCGATCTTCAGCGAGGACATCCTGGTGCGGGACGTCGTGGTCGTCCGCGACCTGACCCGGGAGCACCGCACCGATCGGCTCAAGTCGGACTTCATCGCGACCGTCTCGCACGAGCTGCGGACCCCGCTGACCCCCATCATCGGCTATCTCGACCTGCTGAAGACTCGGGGCGAGCGGATGACGCCGCAGAAGCGCACGGAGTGCCTGACCCTGATGGCGGACCGCGCGGCGCACCTGTCCCGGCTGGTGGAGGACCTCTTGATGGCCTCGCGGGTCGATGACGCGGACGAGGACCTGGCGTTGCACGTCTCGGTGGGGGCGCATGACCTGACCGCGATCGTCCGCCAGGTCGTCGACGACCTGGACAGTCCCCGCGTCACCGTCGCCCTGCCGGACCACGCCGTCCCGACACGCTGCGACGCGGAGCGGACGCTGCAGGTCGTGTCGAACCTCGTCGGCAACGCGCTGAAGTACTCGCCGGAGACGGAACCGGTGCGGGTGGCGATGCGGCTCGACGGGGAGCGGGTGCACGTCGAGGTCGCCGACCACGGGCGCGGAATCCCGGCCGATCAGTTGCAGAAGGTCTTCGAGAAGTTCCACCGGGTCGAGGACCCGATGACGATGAGCACCAGCGGCACGGGCCTGGGGCTGTTCATCGCGCGTCGGTTGGCGCAGGCGATGGGCGGCGAGATCACCGTCGATTCGACGCTGAACGTCGGTTCTGTCTTCACGCTCACCCTGCGGTGCGGTGACGCGCCGGCAATGAATGCCGAATCGGAGCTATCCGTTGTGAAACGCTAAGAGTGGCATGTTTTCTGCCTATATAAGCGACAATTCCGCAGGTTACGACTGCGCGCCTTGAGCGAGAAGGAAACGTCAATGACGGTCCGCCCCCGAATCCTCTGCGTGGACGATGAGCCGTTCGTCCTCGACGGACTGCAGCGGTATCTGCGTGTGAGCTACGACGTGGTCACGACGACGCAGCCGCACGAGGCGCTCGAACTCCTCGCGGACCAGGAGAAGAATCCCATCGCGGCCGTGCTCTCCGACATGCGGATGCCGGAGATGACCGGCGTGGCGATGCTGGAGCGCGCCGAGCAACTGGCACCGGACACCACGCGGTTGCTGTTGACCGGGGACGCCGACCTGCACAGCGCGATCGCGGCGATCAACCAGGGCCACGTCTTCCGGTTCCTGCTCAAGCCGTGCCCGCCCGAGGTCCTCAAGGCCACGATCGCCGCCGCCGCCGAGCAGCACCGACTCGTCCGCGCGGAGCGGGAGCTGCTGGAGGCGACGCTGAAGGGCGCGGTCGAGGCGCTCATGGAGACGCTGAGCATGGCGCAGCCGGAGTTGTTCAGCCGCGCAGCCCGGCTGCGTCGGCTGGTGGAGGCGCTCTGCGCCAAGCTCCAGGTCCCGGACGCGTGGCAGGTCGAGGTGGCCGCGCAGATGGGGGAGATCGCGGCTATCACGCTGCCTCCCTCGGCGATCGCCGCGCTCGAAGGTGGCAACCCCAACAGCGAGGCGGAGGCGGAGATGCTCGCGCGGCTGCCCGCCCTCGCCGACGGGGTGCTCGCGCGCATCCCGCGCCTGGAGGCGGTCCGGGAGATCGTCCGCCATCAGCTGCCCACCGACCGCAGCCCGGTCCGGCCGATGGCCGACGCCGCGCCGTCGGGCGCGCGACTCCTGCAGGCCGTGCGCGAATACGACGCGCTGGTGTGGCGCGGCATGCCGCCGGACCTGGCGGTGGCGACGCTGTCGTTCCGCAAGACCCACGACATGGAGACGCTGCGCGCGCTGGCCGAGGTCGGCGGGCTGCGGCTGCCCAACCAGGCGGTCCGGGAGATCGACGTCGACGACCTGGCCGTCGGCGACGAGCTTGCCGACGACCTCTACAGCGCCAAGAGCGTGCTGCTGGTCTCCCGCGGCCAGGTGATCACCGAACGACTGCTGATCCGCGTGCAGAACTACGCGATGACCACCGGCCTGCAGGGGCGCATTCTCGTCGTCGACCTGTAGCTCGTGCCAACACTGACCCGGCCGTGCGCTGACAGCGTCGTCGCAGACGCTCGCGGTGGCCGGCGGCGCGGCGGCGGGCGGTGCAGGGCGGAGGAAACTGCCGTTACTCGGGCGAAAGTCGCGTTAGCCGGATGGGGCGGCGGGTACCCGACCGGGCGCCGGGTGGCCCGGGTACGAGCAGGCGGGGGGCGGCCGTGGGGGGCTATGGCTTGCAGGTGGCGCTGGTGCTGGTGCTGGTGCTGCTGAACGCGGTGTTCGCGGGCAGCGAGATGGCGCTGGTGTCGCTGCGGGAGGGGCAGCTGCAGCGGCTGGAGCGCGAGTCGCGGGGCGGCCGCGTGCTCGCCCGGCTGGCGCGGGACCCGAACCGCTTCCTGGCGACCATCCAGATCGGCATCACGTTGGCCGGGTTCCTGGCCTCCGCGGCGGCCGCGGTCTCGCTCGCCGCGCCGTTGGTGAAGCCGCTGGGCTTTCTCGGCGGGGCGGCGGAGCCGGTGTCGATCGTTCTCGTGACGATCATCCTGACCTTCGTCACCCTCGTGTTCGGGGAGCTCGCCCCGAAGCGGATCGCGATGCAGCGCCCCGAGGGCTGGGCGTTGCTGGTGGGGCGACCGTTGGATGCCCTGTCGTCGTTCTCCCGGCCGGCGGTGTGGCTGCTCAGTGCCGCGACCGACGTCGTCGTACGGCTGACCGGCAGTGACCCGGAGGCGCGCCGCGAGGAGGTGACCACCGAGGAGCTGCGGGACATGGTCGCCGCGCAGCGGAGCCTCACCCCGGAGCATCGCACGATCATCAGCGGTGCCTTCGAGGTGGCCGACCGGATCCTGCGGGAGATCCTGGTGCCCCGCCGCGACGTCTTCTCGTTGCCGGCGACGATGCCCGTCGGTGAGGCGCTGCGCGGCCTCGGCGAGTCCGGCAAGACGCGGGCGCCGGTGGTCGGTCCCGGCGGGCTCGACGACGTGGTGGGGCTGGTGCACATGCGCGACCTGCTGGACGGCGCCGGCGTGGTGGCCGACCGGGCCAGCCCCGCGCTGTTCCTGCCCGAGACGCTCAGCGTGACCGATGCGATGCGCGAGATGCGCCAGCAACGACAGCCGTTCGCGCTGATCGTGGACGAGCGCGGCGCGATCGACGGCATCGTCACGATCGAGGACCTGGTGGAGGAGGTCGTCGGCGAGATCTACGACGAGACCGACCGGGACGTCCAGGCGGCGATCCGCGAACCGGACGGCGCCGTGGTGCTGCCCGGCGTCTTCCCGATTCACGACCTGCCGGACGTCGGCGTCTCGATCCGCGACATCGAGGACGGCGACTACACGACCATCGCCGGACTCGTCCTGGCCCGGCTGGGGCACATCCCGCGGGCGCCGGGCGAGATGGTCGAGCTGCCCGGCTTCACGGCCCGGGTCGTCGAGGTCACCGGTCGGGCGATCACCAAGGTCCGCGTCCAGCCGCGTCCGCTGGAGAGGCCCGACGACGACGTGGCGAACGTCCGCAAGCGCGAAGATGACTGATCACGCGATTTCCGGGACGGCCGTCACCAGTGCTGGGACAGTGTGAACGAGGCGACACGCGAATCGTGCGTCGCCGCTCCCGACGCTGCCCGTGGGCCAGAAGTGGCGGTGAATGCGGCGTGATCCAGCCGAACAGTCCCGACCCGATCCACTCGTGGGAGCCCGGCTACACCCCGGCGTTCGTCTCCAACGGGGTGGTCGGGCTACGGGTGTGCCCCATACCCCTGCTGTCCGGCGTGACCACCGTCAACGGCTTCGTCGGCATGGATCGGGAGACCGGGGTGGAGGGCTTCGCGCAGACGCCCTATCCGCTCGCCGGTGACCTGCGCATCAACGGCGTGTCGCTGTCCCAGTCGCCGGAACGGGCGACGCTGCGCGAGCAGCGGTACGACTTCTCCTGCGGCGAGCTGCACACGCGCTTCCACTTCGACGGCGACGGAGCGGGCGCCGAGGTCAACAGTGTGATGTTCTGCAGCCGGACCCGTCCGCCCGTTGTCGTGCACAGGCTGCAGTTCCACGTCGATCAGGACTGCCAGTTGGAGATCGCCGCCGGCCTCGACCCACAGGGTGTGCTCGGCCGCTGGCTCGAGCCGCCGCGCTGTCCGCCGGACCACGTCCGCAACATCGACTGCGTGACGCAGTGGGGCAGCCACGGCGACATGGGCTCGCTCGGGCTCGCCTACGGCACGGACTTCCGGGGCACCGATCAGGCGGTCCGCCGGTTCAGCGAGCAGACCGGCGGCCAGACGTTCACCACGTATGCGGTGCGGGCCGAGGCGGGGCGCCGGTACGAGCTGCGGCAGTTCACCAGCCTTGTTCCGGACGCATGGCACGAACGTCCCCTGCACGAGGCGGCCCGGCTGCTCACCGCCGCGGTGTCGGCCGGCGGCGACGATCTGCGGGCCGACAACCGCAGGGCCTGGGAGGAGCTGTGGTGTGGGCGGCCGACCCTCGTGGGTGCGCCCCCGCAGTGGCAGGGGATAATCGACGCGGCCTTCTTCTATCTGCACAGCTCCGCGAACCGCTCCGCGCCGGCGAGCACGCACCTGTTCGGGCTCTCCTCCTGGCCCGACTACCACTACTACCGTGGCCACGTGATGTGGGACGTCCCGGCGTTCGCCGTCCCGCCGCTGCTGCTGAGCTCCCCCGAGAGCGCCCGTAGCCTGATCACCTACCGCTACGCCAAGCTCTGCGGCGCCTTCGCCAACGCCGCCGCCCGCGGGTACACCGGTGCCCAGTTCCCGTGGGAGAGCAGTCCCAGCAAGGGGGAGGAGGCGGCACCGGTGGAGGTGCCGCACTCGTACACCGAAGAGCACGTCAGCATGGACGTCGCGCTGGAGTTCGCGAACTACGTGCACGCCACCGGCGACCGCGGGTTCGCGGCGGACTTCGCCTGGCCGGTGATGTCGTCGGTGGCGCGCTGGCTGGACAGCCGGGTGGAGCACACCGCGCGCGGCTACGAACTTCGTGGGGTGAACGGCATCGCGGAGACCGAGACGACCGTCGACAACAACGCGTTCGTCAACTGCTCCGCGGTGCTCGCGCTGCGCGAGACGGTGGCGCTCGGACGGTCCCTGGGGCAGACGGTCGACGAGCACTGGGAGAGCATCGCCGACCACCTGGTCCTCCCGATCGATCCGGAGACCAGAGTCATCCGGAACCACGACCGTCACGATCCGTGCGAGGACAAGGGGGAGACACCGGAGGGGGCGGCGGTGCTCTTCCCGCTCGGCTATCCGGTCGACGCCGAGACGGAACGGGCGACGCTGGAGTTCCACCTGCGCTCGGCCGACCGGTACGTGGGTGCGCCGATGCTCTCGCCGATGCTCGGCGTCTACGCGGCGTGGCTCGGCGACCGCGGCCGCGCTTACGAGCTGTTCGAGCGCGGTTACGCGTCGTTCGTGGTTCCGCCGTTCGCCATGGCGACCGAGTTCAGCCCGGCGCGGTATCCCGACAAGCCCCGGGCGGTGCCCTTCACCGCCAACCTGGGCGGCATGCTGGCCGCCTGCTACTACGGGCTTTGCGGCATGAGGTTGAACGACGGCGACCCGGCCACCTGGTGTGAACGGTCGATCATGATGCCGTGCGTCGGCGAGTCGATCCACGTGGAGCGGATGTGGGTGCGGGGCCGGCCCGCGGCGCTGACGGCCGAGGACGGGGCCGAGCGCGCGCGCATCACGTTCCTGTAGCGGTGTGCCCACGGCCGGGCCGTGGGCACACCACGCATGGCGGCTACGGGTAGTTCGTCAGGTACGACACCAGGTTCGAGGAGTTCGAGGTGCCGCCGGCGTTGTTGATGATCCGGGCGATCGTGCCGGCGCCGCCGAGCGAGACCGTCACCATGTTCGTGAACCGCACGTTCGGATTCTGCGGCACCTCGAAGGCGCGGTCCGCGGCGATGCCGGCGTCGGTGGTGAAGACGCAGTAGCTGCCCAGCCCCCACGCCTGGTGGCTGGTGACGTGGTCGGCCACCTTGTACGCGGCCCACCCGCGGCTGGACCCGTTCATCCACGCCGCCTGGTTCGGCGGGTCGTACGGCATCTCGTTCTGGTAGAAGTACGTCCGCCCGCCGTTGCCGTTCCAGATCGTCTGGTACTTCTGGTAGTGCTCGACGAAGAGGCCGTACATGGTGACGTCGTCGCCGTTGACGATCAGACCGGTGTCGGCGGTGTTCACGTTCCAGCCGACGCCGGTGCCGTGGTCGGCGCGCCACAGCCACATGTGGTCGCCGATCACGTGGTCGCTGTTGACCACGAGGGTGGTGGCCGCCCGGCCCACGCCGGGCCCGCCGATCCGGAAGAACACGTCGTGCAGCGAGATCGGGTTGGCGGCGTTGTTCGCGGCGGCGCCGGGCGGGCCGATCTCCATCAGCGTCGGCGAGGAGACGGGGCCGGCGTCGATCAGGATGCCGGCGACCTTCGCCCCCGGCACGTCGGCGACGCTCACCGCGGTGATGCCGTTCTGCGGGACCAGCGTGGCCAGGCCGAGCCCGAGCACGACGGTGTCGGGTCGGGTGATCCGCAGCGTCTGATCGAGGTTGTACACGCCCGGCGAGATGATCAGGTGCTTGCCCTGGGCGAGGGCGGCGTTCATGGTGGCGGCGGTGGTGCCTGGCCGGGCGATGAAGAACTGGTCGAGCGAGATCGACGTGCCCGCCGGGGTCTTGCCGTACCAGCTGGTGCCGCGGCTGTTGGTGCGCAACGCCGGGACGAAGACGCGGTAGACGCCGCCGCTGTCGACGTACAGGAACGGCTTCTCCCGTACGACGGGCGTGGTGTCGAGAACGGTGTGTGAGGGGTTCGGGAAGTGCGGCGCGGGGGCCCCGGTGACGCCCTGGAAGACCATGTTCCACACCGAGCCGGTCCATCCGTTGCCGAACTCGCTGTTGCGTGAGTACCACTGCTGCTGGGACCCCGAGACCACCAGGCCGTCGATGCGGGTGTCCGCCATCAGGCCGCCGCTGGACCAGCCGTCGCCGCCGTTCCAGAGCTGGATCTGGTTCTGACCGCCGCGCAGGTGCATGCGCCGGTACGGCGCGGCCTGCGAGACCGCCCACCGTTCGACGCTCACCCCGGCCGGCAGCGTCACCGACAGGTTCTCCGCGGACCGCCAGAAGTTCTGGGTGGCGTTGCCGCCCATCCAGAACGCCTCGGCCCGGACGTGCCCGTTGAGGTTGACGTCGTCGGGGGAGAGGCCGAGGCCGGCGACCTGGGTGAAGAAGCCGAGGTTGACGTCGGCGGTGTAGGTGCCGGGCTTGAACAGCACGGCGTAGCGGTTGGGGCCGAACTGGTTGGTCTCCTGCTGGGTGAAGATGCTGTTGAGGTGACTCTGGATCTGTGACGTCGGGGTGGACGGGTCGAAGATCCGGGTGTTCGGGCCGAAGTTCGGGTTGCGCGGGTCGGTGGGCTCCACCGGGGGGCCGCCGGTGCCGCCCGACTCGCCGTAGACCTGGAACTCCCAGAGCGAGTAGCCGTAGCCGGTAGCGCGTTGCGTGCCGTACATCCGCACGTACCGGCCCGCACCGGCCACCGTCAGGCTCTGCTCGCCGCCGGTTCCGGTGGTGATGGAGTAGATCGAGGTCCAGGCGCTGCCGTCGTCGGAGGTCTGGATCTGGAACGCGCGCCCGTACGCGGTCTCCCAGCGCAGGGTGACCTGGCTGATCGTGGCGCGGGCGCCCAGGTCGACCTGGAGCCACTGCGGGTCGCTGAAGGCGCTGGACCAGCGGGTGCCAGTGTTGCCGTCGACCGCCGCCGAGGCGGGCGTGCCGCCGTTCTCGGTCGAGGAGGCGAGGGCCGGCCGGCCCTGGGAGAGCAGCACCGGCGCGGCCTGCGCGGCCGGCGCGGCGCCGACCGGGAGCATGCCGGCCGGGAGCACGGCGCCGGCCGGGAGCGTGGCGCCGACCGGGAGCACGGCGGCGGCCAGCGCCACGGCGAGTCCGCGCGCCGCGCGCCGCAGCCGCGGGCCGCGGGCGCGCGGCGGCGGTGGCGAAATGAGCTGAGGTTTCATGATGACGCCTGTCGCTAGGAGAACTTCGGACGCCGGGTGACGGGGGCGCGACGCGGTGTCGCTCGGGGGTGGCGTCGTCCGGCCGGGGCGACGCCAGAGGCTGAGAGCGCTCTCAATGGTTCAGAAGTGTTACGGCGGCGTTGCCCGACGTCAAGACATCGACGTATTACGGTGTTATTTATGTAGATACGTCATTGGTGGCCGGTCGTCACTCCCGCGTCCCGCCCGCGGCCAGTAGCCCCGCGACCGGGAGCGTCGCCGCCCCCAGCGCCACCGCGTCCACGCCGAGCCGGCACACCTCGATCGACGCCTGGGCGTACGGCTGGCGCAGCGCCTGCCGCGCCGCGGCCTCGCGGATCGCCGGCAGCAGCCGCGTGCCGAGCGCCATCCCGGCCCAGCCGCCGAGGACGACCCGCTCGGGGTTGAACAGGTTGATCAGGTTCGCCACGCCGGCGCCGAGGTAACCCGCGGTCTCGTCCAGCACCCGTTGGGCCACCGCGGAGCTCTCCGCCGCCGCGATCAGCTCGGTGAGCTGCGACTCCTCGTCGACGCCCGGCACCGGGCGGCCGCGCCGCGCCTGCCGGTAGCGGTCGATGATCCCCTCCGCCCCGACGTACGCCTCCAGGCACCCCGTGGCCCCGCACCGGCAGGAGCGTCCGCCGTACACCAGCGTCGTATGCCCCCACTCGCCGGCGCTGCTCGACGCGCCCCGGTACGTGACGCCGTTGGTCACGATCGCCGCGCCGACGCCGGAGCCGACCAGCGCGAAGACCGCGTGCCGCGCTCCGCGACCCGCGCCGAACCACATCTCGGCCTGGCCGAGGGTCTTGGCGCCGTTGTCGATGTGCAGCGGCAGGTCGGTGCCGGCCCGGATCAGCCGCTCGAGCGGGACGCCGTCCCAGCCCAGCGTCTGGGCGTGCACCACCACCTCGGGGCCCTGCGCGACGACGCCCGAGACCCCGATCCCCACCCCGAGCAGTTCGGCGCGGGCCACGGTGGCCCGGGAGGTCACCTCGTCGATGCCGGCCAGCACGTGCCCGGCCACGACGGCCGGGTCCGTGCCGCCCGGCTGGAGCGGGTATTCGACGCTGGCCAGCAGCGTCATCGCGAAGTCGAACAGCTCGACCCGCACCCGGGTCTCGCCGACGTCGACGCCGGCCACGCAGGCGAAGCGCGGCGCGATCCGCAGCCGCATGCTGGGGCGGCCGCCGTCGGACTCCAGCACCCCGGCCTCGGTGACCAGCCCCTCGTCGATCAGATCGCTGACCACGTTGCTGACGGCGGGCTGGCTCAGCCCGGTGCTGCGGGCAAGGTCCTGGCGGGTGAGTGGCCCGTCGAGAAAGAGCTTCCACAGCAGCGCCGACCGGTTCCGCCGCCGTACGGACCGGTTGGTTGCTCGCTCCAGCTCCACGCGTCACCTCGATCTTTCGCGGTCTCCGGCACTCTACGGGCCGGGCCTTGACGGTCCCGTCGTCAACCACTTTAATAACGGCGTTAATTAAGCCCTGATGTAACTCCCCCCTCGACGCAGAAGGGCAGACCGTGTCGAATCGATATCTGGCGGCCGCGGCCGCGGCCGTGCTGGCGGCCGGGTCGCTGAGCGCCTGCGGCGGCTCCGGCGACTCCCCGGAGTCCACCAAGACCCTCACCTACTGGGCCAGCAACCAGGGCGCCAGCCTGGAGGCCGACAAGCAGATCCTCCAGCCCGAGCTGGACAAGTTCGAGCAGCAGACCGGCATCAAGGTCAATGTGGAAGTCGTGCCCTGGTCGGATCTGCTGAACCGGCTGCTGGCCGCCGCCACCTCCGGCAAGGGCCCGGACGTGGTGAACATCGGCAACACCTGGTCGGCCTCGCTGCAGGCGACCGGCGCGCTGGAGGAGTTCGACGACGCGACGCTGGCCGAGATCGGCGGCAGGCAGCGCTTCGTCCCCGCGGCGCTCGCCGCCACCGGGGCGGCCGGCAAGCCCCCGGCGGCCGTGCCGCTCTACAGCCTCGCGTACGCGCTGTACTACAACAAGAAAGCGTTCGCCGACGCCGGCATCAGCGCCCCGCCCGCAACGTGGGAGCAGCTCGTCGAGGCCGGCCGCAAGCTGACCAAGGGCGGCCGGTGGGGCCTGGCGGTGGAGGGGGCGAACCCCTCGGAGAACGCCCACCACGCGTTCACGTTCAGCCAGCAGTACGGCGGTGAGTGGTTCGACGCCGCGGGCAAGCCGACCTTCGACACGCCGCAGAACGTCGCGGCGGTCAAGCGGTACGTCGACCTCATGGCCGCTGACAAGATCGTCAACCCGAGCAACGCCGAGTACGCGCAGAACCAGGCGGTCTCGGACTTCGCCAACGGCAAGGCCGCGATGCTGCTCTGGCAGGCCGCCGGCTCGAACCTCAAGACCCAGAACATGGCCCCCGACGCGTACGGGGTGGCGCCCGTGCCGCTGCCGGCCAGCGCGCCCGCCGGTGGCAAGAAGGTCACCAGCATGGTCGCCGGCATCAATATCGCGGTCTTCAAGCACACGAAGAACCGGGACGGGGCGTTGCGGTTCGTGAAGTTCATGACGAGCGACGAGGAGCAGGTCGCGCTGAACAGGACCTACGGGTCGCTGCCGGCGGTGAGCACCGTCGCCGCCGATCCGGCGTTCGCGGGGCCGGAGCAGCAGGTGCTGCAGCAGACCCTCGCCGGCACCGCCGCCCCGCTGCCGCAGGTGCCCGACGAGAGCACGTTCGAGACCCTCGTCGGGACCGCGATCAAGGACCTCTTCGCGGACGCGGCCAGCGGCAAGCCCGTCACCGAACAGGCCGTGCGGACCGCGTTGACCCAGGCGCAACAGCAGCTGCGCTGACCTGCCGGACCGGTGGCCGTGGGCGGTACGCCGACCCGCCCACGGCCACCCCCGTGTCGAGAGGAGCGCGATGGCAACCCCCACCCGCGCGCCGGCGCTGACCGGCGCGCACCCCGGCGACGCCGCCGCGCGCCCCCCGGCCGTCCGGCCCCGAACGCGACGCCGGCCGCTCCTGCCGTACCTGCTGCTCGCCCCGGCGCTGGTGCTGGAGCTGGCGATCCACGTGATCCCGATGTTCGTCGGCGCCTTCATGAGCCTGCAGGAGCTGACCCGCTTCCACCTGCGGGACTGGTCCGGGGCGCCCTTCGTCGGCCTGGACAACTTCCGCGACGTGCTCGATGTGGACGGTCCGGCGGGCGCGCAGCTGCTGCACTCGTTCTGGGTCACGGTCGCCTACACGATCGCCTCGGTGGGGCTGTCCTGGCTGCTCGGCACGGCGGCGGCGGTGGTGCTGCAACGGCCGTTCCGGGGGCGGGCGGTCCTGCGCGCACTGTTCCTCACCCCGTACGCGCTGCCGGTCTACACCGCGGTGATCACCTGGAGCTTCCTGCTCCAGCGCGACACCGGGCTGGTCAACCACGTCCTGGTCGACCAGCTGGGCCTGCTCGACGAGCGGCCGTTCTGGCTGATCGGGGAGAACAGTTTCGTCGCGCTGCTGGTGGTCTCGGTCTGGCGCTCCTGGCCATTCGCCTTCCTCTGCATCATGGCCGGGCTGCAGAACATCCCGACCGAGATGTACGAGGCCGCCGCGATCGACGGCGCCGGCTTCTGGCGGCGGCTGCGTGATGTCACCCTGCCGATGCTGCGGCCGGTGAACCTGGTGCTGGTGCTGGTGCTCTTCCTCTGGACGTTCAACGACTTCAACACCCCGTACGTGCTCTTCGGCGGCTCCGCGCCGGAAGCGGCCGACCTCATCTCCATCCACATCTACCGCAGCTCGTTCGAGACCTGGGACTTCGGCGCCGGTTCGGCGATGTCCGTGGCGCTGCTGCTGTTCCTGCTCGCCGTCACGGCGGTCTACCTGCTGATCACCAACCGCCGGGGGAGGAGTCATGCGTGAGACCACGGGGGAGCGCTGGGGTCGACGCGTCGTGCTGACCCTGCTCGCACTCTTCGTCCTGACCCCGCTGTACGTGATGGTCACCTCCGCAGCGAAGCCGCTGCAGGACGTGCAGGACAGCTTCACCTGGTGGCCCAGCCGCCCGACCGCGCAGGCGTTCGTGGACATGTGGTCGACCGTTCCGCTGGGCCGCTACCTGGTCAACAGCCTGCTCGTGTCGAGCGTCGCCGCGGTCTTCTCGGTCACGGTCGCGATCTTCGCGGCGTTTGCGGTGAGCCGCTACCGGTTCCGTGGCCGCGGGCTGTTCTCGGTGACGGTGCTGTCGACGCAGATGTTTCCCGGCATCCTGTTCCTGCTGCCGCTCTTCCTCATCTACGTCAACATCGGCACCGCGACCGGCATCGAGCTGTACGCCAGCCGCACCGGCCTGATCGTCACCTATCTCACCTTCTCGCTGCCGTTCTCGATCTGGATGCTGGTCGGCTACTTCGACTCGATCCCGCGCGGCCTGGACGAGGCGGCGCAGGTCGACGGCGCGGGACCGCTGCGCACGCTGTTCCAGGTGGTCCTGCCGGCGGCGGTGCCCGGCGTCGTCGCCGTCACCGTCTACGCGTTCATGACCGCCTGGGGCGAGGTGCTGTTCGCGTCGGTGATGACCGACGAGTCCAGCCGCACGCTCGCCGTCGGGCTGCAGGGCTACTCCACCCAGTTCAACGTGTACTGGAACCAGATCATGGCCGCCTCCCTGGTGGTGAGCGTCCCGGTCGTGGCCGGCTTCCTGGTGCTGCAGCGCTACTTCGTCGCCGGCCTGACCGCCGGCGCGGTCAAATGAGCCGCTACCCGTCGGAGGAGAAACCACCCGTGTCGGATCTGTCCATGCTGCCGCCGGAGTTCGTCTGGGGCGTCGCCACCTCGGCCTACCAGATCGAGGGGGCGGTCGCGGCCGACGGCCGCGCGCCGTCGATCTGGGACACCTTCTGCCGGGTGCCCGGCGCGATCGACAACGCCGACACCGGCGACGCCGCGTGCGACCACTACCACCGGTGGGCGGAGGATGTCGCGTTGATGAGCCGGCTCGGCGTGGACGCGTACCGGTTCTCGGTGGCCTGGCCGCGGGTGATTCCGGACGGGACCGGTCCGGTGAACGCGCGGGGCCTGGACTTCTACGACCGGCTCGTGGACGCGCTGCTGGCCGCGGGGATCCGCCCGTTCGTCACGCTCTACCACTGGGACCTGCCGCAGGCGTTGCAGGAGCGTGGCGGCTGGCCGGAACGCGCCACCGCCGAGGCGTTCGCCGACTACGCGGCGGTGGTCGCCGGGCGGCTCGGCGACCGGGTCGCGGACTGGAACACGGTCAACGAGCCGCTCTGTGTGGCCTGGATCGGGCACCTGGAGGGGCGGATGGCGCCCGGCGAGCGGGACCTCGCCCGGGCGGTGCGCGCCTCGCACCACATTCTGCTCGGGCACGGCCTGGCCACCCGGGCGATCCGGGCGCACGCCGCCCGCCCCGCGTCGGTCGGCATCGTGCTCAACCTCAGCCCGTGCGAACCGGGGAGCGACCGCCCCGAGGACGTGGCGGCGGCGGTCCGCGCGGACGGGCACACCAACCGGTGGTGGTTGGACCCGCTGTACGGGCGCGGCTATCCCGCCGACATGATCGCGACGTACGGCGTCGAGCCGCCCGTGCGCCCCGGCGACCTCGACACGATCGCCACCCCCACCGACTTTCTCGGCGTCAACTACTACTTCCGGCAGGTCGTGGTCGACGACCCGGACGGGCCGGCGCCGTTCGCGCGGCAGATCCCGGTGCCCGGCGCGGTCACGACGGCGATGGGCTGGGAGGCGTACCCCGCCGGGCTGGAGCGGCTGCTCGTCTCGGTGGCCGAGGAGTACCGCCCCGGCCGGCTCTTCATCACCGAGAACGGCGCGGCCTGGCCCGATCGGGTCACGCCGGTCGGCACGGTCGACGACTCCGAGCGCACGGAGTACCTGGAGCAGCACCTCGCCGCGTGCGCCGCGGCGGTCGCCCGCGGCGTGCCGCTGGCCGGCTACTTCGCCTGGTCGCTGCTGGACAACTTCGAGTGGTCGTACGGGTACGACAAGCGCTTCGGCCTGGTGCACGTCGACTACGAGACCCAGGCGCGCACCGTCAAGGCGAGCGGGCACCGCTACGCCGCGCTGATCCGCGCCCACCAGCAGCTGTCGCGGGCCGTGGCGGGCCCGGCCCCGACGGCGTCCAGGCCGGGCTGACGGGGCCCGGGGGAACCCCGGGTGCCGCCCCGCGCGGCACCCGGGGCCGGACCCGCCCCGGGGCGGGGGTGGGTCAGCGTGCGGTTTGCGCGTCCAGCCAGGCTTCGGCTTCTTCGTGGGTGTCGAACTCCGCCTTGAACATGCCGGACTGGTTGGACAGGCGTCGGGTCTGCAGCCGGGTGGCGGCGCGTGGCAGGATCTCGGCGACCCGGGACATACCGGCCGCCATCAGCGCCTGCTGAGCCGCGATGTGCAGCGGCATGACGTCCTCGTGGTGCGGGCGCATCGTGGTCGCGTCGGTCAGCACGGCGAACTGCGGCCGGAGTCGCTTCGCCGCTGTCGTCAGATCCTCCACGTAGCGGGGCGCGTCCTGCGGCGACAGCCAGTACCCCTTGACGGTCAGGTAGAGCCGGTTCTTGGCGGTGTCGACCGCGATCGCATAGCGGTCGTTGCTCACGAGCTGCTGCATCTTCCCCCCACAGGTGCCACGGCACTGTCGTATCAGGATCGGCAGAAGGCGCCCGTGGTTGAGAGCCGCGCGGGGTGACGACGGCGGAGATCGACGGTGATTGCTTGACCGGCATTCAACAACGTGGATACATTCCTTCCGGAACACTTCCGGAATTCTCCATGCCGTCCCCCCTCCACGGAGAACCGATATGCGAAGGTTCGCTCCGCCCGCCCCGGCATCGACAACCACCCCGGCATCGAAACTCCTGCGGGTCGTCCTGGCGGTGGCGCTCGCGGCCACGGCCGCCGGCGCCATGGACCGGCCCGCCACGGCAGCCGGCGCCATCGGCCGGCCCGGCACGGCGGCCGCGCCGGCCACCGGGGACCAGCCCGGCACCTTCATCGCGTACGCCCCGACACGCGGCGGCTTTCCGCTGGTGGCCGGCGGCCGGGCCGCCCCGGTGGTGGTCAGCGGCGCCGACCACCCCGGCGTGGTCCGGGTGGTGCAGGACCTGCGCGCCGACGTCGACCGGGTGACCGGCGTGGCGCCGGCCGTCTCGGTCGACCGGGTGCCCGCCCGACGCGACATCGTGCTGGTCGGCACGATCGGCCGCAGCCCGCTCATCGACCGGCTGGTCCGCGCCGGCAAGCTCGACGTGCGCGGCATCGCCGGCAGGTGGGAGACGTCGCTGCAGCAGGTGGTGACCGATCCGCTGCCCGGCGTCGGCCGGGCGTTCGTCATCGCCGGCAGCGACCAGCGCGGCACGATCTTCGGCGTCTACGAGGTCTCCCGCCAGATCGGCGTCTCGCCCTGGTACTTCTGGGACGACGTGCCGTCGGCGCACCGGGACGCGCTCTGGGTGCGGCCCGGCCGGCACAGCCAGGGCACGCCGAAGGTGAAGTACCGGGGCTTCTTCATCAACGACGAGAACCCGGCGCTGGGCACCTGGGCGCCCGGCTTCTTCGGCCCCGGCAAGGCCCCCGGCTTCCCGAACGGCTTCAACGCCGACTTCTACGCCACCGTCTTCGAGACGATGCTGAGGCTCAAGGCCAACTACCTGTGGCCCGCGGTGTGGGGGCGGGCGTTCGCCGAGGACGACCCGGCCAACCACGCCACCGCCACGGCGTACGGCGTGGTGATGGGGACCTCGCACGAGGCGCCGATGATGCGCGGCATCGAGGAGTGGAACCGGCACGCCGTGCCCGCCGTGCGCGACGGCAACGGCACGATCACCACCCCCGGCCGCGACCCGTACGGCGGCACCGGGGAGTGGAGCTTCCGGCGCAACGAGGCGGCCGTCACGGCGTACTGGCGGGACGGCGCGCAGCGCATGAAGGAGCAGGACATCGAGGGCGTGATCACGCTCGGCATGCGCGGCAACGGCGACGTCAGCCTGCCCGACGGCGACGGCATCGACCTGATGGGCACCATCATCGACACGCAGCGGCAGATCCTGCGCGACACGGACCTGATCGACGCGCCGCAGGTGCAGACGCTCTACAAGGAGGTCCAGCGCTACTGGGACAACGGCTACCGGCCGCCGGACGACGTCACCGTGGTGTTCTGCGACGACAACTGGGGCAACATGCGCAAGCTGCCGCACCAGGGCCTGCCGGCGCGCAGCGGCGGCTACGGCATGTACTACCACTTCGACTACGTCGGCGGCGGGCGCAACTACAAGTGGGTCGACACCGCCAATCTGGCCAACACGTGGGAGCAGCTGCACCTGAGCTACACGTACGGCGTCGACCGGCTCTGGGTGGCGAACGTCGGGGACATGAAGAACGAGGAGCTGCCGCTGCAGTTCTTCCTCGACTACGCCTGGGACCCGGACCGCTGGCCGCTGGAGAAGCTGGGCGAGTGGGAGCGCCGGTACGCCGCGGAGAACTTCGGCCCCGCGCACGCCGACGAGATCGCCGAGGTCCTCAACCGGTACGGCTTCCTGCAGTCGCGCCGCAAGCCGGAGCTGCTGAACCGGCGCATCACCCTCGTCCCCGGCAAGGACCCGGCCACCGACCGCGACGCGATCGTCTACGACGACCAGGGCAACCCGTACACGCTGACCGACTTCCGCGAGATGGACACGGTGGTGGCGGAATGGCGGGCGTTGGCGGCGCGCGCGGAGCGGCTGCGGGCCACGCTGCCGGCCTCCCACCAGGACGCCTTCTACCAGCTCGTCTACTACCAGGTGAGGGCGTCGGCCAACCTCTACGCCCTGCGGCACGCCAACTTCACCAACCTGCTCTACGCGGCGCAGGGGCGGGCGGCCACCAACGACGTCGCCGCGCTCGCCGAGGCGCGCTTCGCCGAGGACCGGGCGATGTCGGAGTACTACAACACGCGGCTCGCCGGCGGGAAGTGGGCGGGCTGGCAGACCCAACCCAAGATCGGGTACGGCAACGCGGCCCGCTACAACAACGCGGCCTGGCAGCAGCCGCAGACCGACAACCACGTGGCGCTGCCGGACGAGATCTACCCGCATCTGAAGCGGATCACCGTGCCGGCCGCGGCCGAGCTCGGCGTGGCGATCGAGGGCTCCGAGCAGTGGTGGCCGGCCGCGTCCACCCCGGCCGTGCTGCCGACGTTCAGCCCGTACCAGAGCCGGCCGGCGCAGTACATCGACGTCTTCAACCGGGGCGCGACCGCCTTCGACTACGCCATCACGACGGGCGCGTCGTGGCTGCGCGTCACGCCGGCCAGGGGCCGGGTCGACAAGGAGGTCCGCGCCACCGTCCGGGTCGACTGGGCGCGCGCCCCGCACGGGATCACGCGGGTGCCGATCA
Source organism: Micromonospora pattaloongensis (assembly GCF_900107255.1). Classification (GTDB taxonomy): domain Bacteria; phylum Actinomycetota; class Actinomycetes; order Mycobacteriales; family Micromonosporaceae; genus Micromonospora_I; species Micromonospora_I pattaloongensis. The sequence continues at coordinate 191,245 of NZ_FNPH01000006.1, forward strand.
CCGTCACCGGCGCGGACGGCCGTCGGGTCGAGGTGACCGCGGTGGTCGACACCAGCCGGCCGCGCGGCGCGGCGCGCGGCTTCGTCGAGGCGAACGGCTACGTCTCGATGCTGGCCGACCACTACACCCGGGCGGTCACCGCCCCCGGCGTCGGCTGGAAGACCATCCCCGGCATCGCCAGGACCGGCAACGGGGTGACGCCGTGGCCGGTGGACGCCGCCAGCCGCGCGCCGGGCGGGGCGAGCCCGCGGCTGGAGTACGAGATGACCCTGACCTCGTCCGGCCCGGTGACCGTGTCGGCGCTCCTGTCGCCGCGCAACAACGTGTTGCCGACCGACGGGCTCAAGTACGCGATCTCCATCGATGACGCCGCTCCGCAGATCGTGAACATCACGAAGGCCACCGGTGCCGACGACGGCGGCATGAACCGACAGTGGGAGCGGAACACCTCCGACAACGTCAACGTCACCGTCACCACCCACACCATCGACAAGCCGGGCGTGCACACGCTGAAGCTCTGGATGGTCGACCCCACGGTCATCGTGCAGAAGGTGGTCGTCGACACCGGCGGCGTCCCGTACAGCTATCTCGGCCCGCCGGAGAGCGTCCGCGTCGGTCGATAGCCCTTCCTTTCCTCGAAAGGGGAACCATGCGCCGCCGCTGCCTCATATCGCTCGCCGCCGCCGCCGCGCTCGGCCTCGTCGCCGCCTGCGGGGCGCCCGACTCGCCCGGCGGGTCGGCCCGGACCGGCGGACCGGTGCCGGAGAAGCCGGGCGCGCCGGTGACGCTGAACGTGCTCGACGTGGCCGGAAACCTTCAGCTCACCCAGACGATGATCGACGAGTTCGTGCGGCGGCACCCCGACATCGTCTCCCGCGTCACCTACAGCAAGTCCCCGGCGCCGGAGCTGGTCGGCAAGGTCAAGGCCCAGCAGAACGCGAACCGGGTGGACATCGATCTGGTGCTGACCGGCGTCGACGGGCTGGCCGCCGGCATCGATCAGGCACTGTGGACGCCGCTGCTGCCGACGTACGCGGGGCGGCTGCCGGGGATGGCCAGCTATCTGCCGGGCGCGGCGGCGATGCAGAAGTTGGCCGGGGATTTCGGGGTGACGGTCACGTACTACCCGTCCGGCCCGCTGCTCGAGTACCTGCCGAGCAAGGTGCCGAACCCGCCGACCAGCGCGCAGGGGCTGCTCGACTACGCGAGGGCGAACCCCGGTGCCGTGCAGTACGCCCGCCCGTCCAACTCCGGGCCCGGCCGCACGTTCCTGATGGGGCTGCCCTACCTGCTGGACGACTCCGACCCGAAGGACCCGGTGAACGGCTGGGAGAAGACCTGGGCCTACCTCAGGGAGCTGGACAAGCACGTCAGGCTCTACCCGTCCGGCACCGGTGAGACGATGAAGAACCTCGCGAACGGCTCCGCGAAGATCATCGTCACCACGACCGGCTGGGACATCAACCCGCGGGCGCTCGGCACCGTGCCGAAGGACGCGAAGGTCGCGGCGCTCGACGGGTTCCACTGGGTGACCGACGCCCACTACGCGGTGGTGCCCAAGGGGGTCTCGACCGACAAGCAGGCCGCGGTGCTGGCGCTGCTGAACTGGATGCTCACCCCGGAGCAGCAGGCCAGGGCGTACGACAAGGGCTACTTCTATCCGGGCCCCGCGGTCCGGGACGTGCCGCTGAGCATGGCACCGGCCGACAGCCGCGCCGCGATCGAGGAGTACGGCCGCCCTGAGTACGAGCGGCTGATCGCCGACCACCCGCTCGAGGTGCCGCTGGACGCCAAGGCCCTGGTCGCGGCGTTCGACCGGTGGGACCGGGAAATCGGCGGGGGGAAGGTCACGCAGTGACCGCGCGGAGTGTGCGCAGCGAGCCCCGCAGTCGCGGACAACGGGTGGCTCAGTGAGTTTCGACAAGCTCCGGCTGGACGGGGTGACGCGGCGCTTCGCGGGACGGCCCGGGTTGGTCGACCTGACGCTGACGATCGAGCGGGGCGAGTTCATCGCCCTGCTCGGCCCCTCGGGTTGCGGCAAGTCCACCGCCCTGAACTGCCTCGCCGGGCTGCTGCCGCTCTCGGTCGGCAGCATCTGGGCCGACGACACCCGGCTCGACACACTGCCGCCCGAGCGGCGCGGCTTCGGCATGGTGTTCCAGAACTACGCGCTCTTCCCGCACATGTCGGTGCGCAGGAACATCGCCTTCGGGCTCCAGATGCGCCGGCTGCCCCGCGCCGAGGTGCGGCGGCGCACCGACGAGGCGATCACACTGGTCCAACTGGAGGAGCACGCCGCCAAGCTGCCCGGCCAGCTCTCCGGCGGCCAGCAGCAGCGGGTCGCCATCGCCCGCGCGGTGGTGCTGGAGCCGGCGCTGGTGCTGATGGACGAGCCGCTGTCCAACCTGGACGCCAAGCTGCGGCTGGAGATGCGTACCGAACTCCGCCGGCTGCACCAGTCGCTCGGGCTGACCACCGTCTACGTCACCCACGACCAGGAGGAGGCGCTGTCGCTGGCCGACCGGCTGGTGGTGCTCCGCGACGGCCGCGTCCAGCAGATCGGCACCCCCGAACAGCTGCACACCCGGCCGGCCAACCGGCACGTCGCCGACTTCATGGGCTACCGCAACCTGCTCCCGCTGACCGTCACCGAGAAGGTCGGCGACCGGGTCGTGCTCGCCCGCGGTGACCTGCGGCTGATCGGCACCGCGGTCGCGCCGGTCGACCTCGGCGACGAGGTCACCGTCGGCATCCGCCCCGAGGACCTGCGGCTCGTCGACGCCGACGCCATCCCGGCCACCGTGGAGGTCGTCGAGTACCAGGGTCGCGAGGTCGCCGTCGAGGCGCGCACGGCCGACGGCGTACGCCTGCACCTGCGTACCCCCGACCGGCCGGCACCCGGACACAAGATCCATGTGGCCGCGGACCCGGACCGGGTCCTGGCCTTCCCGACCGACGACGGGGCCGGCGGATGAGCGGGCGCACCGCGCTGCGGCACCGGCTCGCCGAACGCGGCATCGACCGGCAGCTGCTGCTGCTCGCCCCGGCCGCCGCGTTCGTCGCGGTGCTGTTCATCTACCCCTTCCTGTACGGCGTCGGGCTGTCGCTCCAGCCGGCCCGCGGTGGCCCGCTCGGCGCGTACCGGCAGTTCTTCGCCGACCCCTACCAGCGCGACACCGTGCTCACCACCCTCGGCCTGGCACTGCCGGCGGCGCTGCTCAACGTCGCCGCGTCGGTGCCGATCGCCTACCGGATGCGCGGGCACCGGTCCGGGTGGCGCAGTCGGGGCAAACGCCTGCTCACCACCGTGCTGGTTGTGCCGATCACGCTCGGCACCGTGCTCACCGCCCAGGGGCTGCTCAACTTCCTCGGCCCGACCGGCTGGTTCAACCGCATCCTGCTCGCGACCGGGCTGGTCGATGCGCCGCTGCGGCTCACCAACAACTACTGGGGCGTGTTCTTCTCGCTGGTCATCACCGGGTTCCCGTTCGCGTTCCTGCTGGTGCTGTCGTACCTGTCCGGGATCGATCCGACGCTGGAGCGGGCCGCCGCCACCCTGGGCGCCGGCGGGGCGCAGCGGTTCCGCCGGATCACCCTGCCGCTGCTGGCCCCCGGCCTGGCCACCACGTTCTGCTTGACGTTCGTGCTGGCGTTCAGCGTCTTTCCCTCGGCGGTGCTGGTCGGCGACCCGGCGGGACAGACCCGGGTCATCTCGATCGCCGCCTACGACGCCGCCTACGTGCGCTACGACTACCCGATGGCCGCCGCCATCGCCGTGATCATGGGCGTGGTCGAGCTGGCCGTCATCGCCGCGGTCCTCGGCTGGCGGTCGCTGCTCTATACCGGCTCGACGAGCGGGGGCAAGGGATGAGGCGCGGACTGGTGGCGCGGCCGGCGGCCTGGCTGGTGTGGGGCCTGGTCGCGTTCTTCTTCGTCAACCTCGCCGGCGTGATCGGCTCGGTGGTGGTCAGCTCGTTCGGCACCCGCTGGTTCGACACCTGGCTGCCGCAGGGCTGGACCGGCGGCTGGTACGCCCAGGCGTGGCAGGAGTTCGGGCTGCTGTCCGTGCTGCTGGTGACGGTGCAGGTGTCGGCGCTGGTGGTCGGCATCTCGGTGCTGATCGGCGTGCCCGCCGCGTACGTGCTGGCCCGGCGCTCCTTCCCCGGCCGGCGGCTGCTCTACCTGCTCTTCCTGCTGCCGATCCTGATGCCGCCGATCACCTACGGCATCCCGCTGGCAACCGTGCTCTACAAGTACGGCTTCGCCGGGCACGTCTCCGGGGTGGTGCTGGCCAACCTGGTCCCGTCGGTGCCGTTCGTCATCCTCACCATGACGCCGTTCATCGAGCAGATCGACCCGGCGATCGAACGCGCCGCCCGGATGTGCGGCGCCGGCACCCGGCAGATCTTCACCCGGATCCTCGCCCCGCTGCTGGTGCCCGGTCTGCTCGCCGCCTCGATCCTGGTGCTGGTCCGCACGGTCGGGATGTTCGAGCTGACCTTCCTGACCGCCGGGCCCGACTCGCAGACCCTGGTGGTGGCGCTCTACTACTCGATGTCCGCCGCGGGCATCCGCGCCCAGCAATCGGTCGACGCGATGGCCGTCATCTACACCACGATGATGCTGGTGCTTCTCGTCGTGGCGCTGCGCTTCGTCAACCCCACACAGCTGGTCGCGCGGGTCAAGGAGGACGTGGAGTGAAGATCACCGACGCCCGGGTCATCGTCACCTGCCCCGGCCGCAACTTCGTCACCCTGAAGATCGTCACGGATTCCGGTATCACGGGGGTGGGGGACGCGACCGTCAACGGCCGCGAGATGGCCGTCGTGGCGTACCTCCGCGAGCACGTGGTGCCGCTGCTGATCGGGCGGGACCCGGCGCGGATCGAGGACACCTGGCAGTACCTCTACAAGGGCGCGTACTGGCGGCGCGGCCCGATCACCATGGCCGCGATCGCCGCGGTCGACACCGCGCTGTGGGACATCAAGGGCAAGGTGGCCGGGCTGCCGGTCTACCAACTGCTGGGTGGGCGGTCCCGCGCCGGCGCCACCGTGTACGGCCACGCCTGCGGCGAGACCATCGAGGAGATCCTGCGCGAGGTGGCCCGGTTCGTCGACCGGGGCTACCGGGCGGTGCGGGTGCAGTCCGGCATCCCCGGCCTGCACGGCGTCTACGGCATCAGCAACAACACCCCGATCTACGAGCCTGCCGACGCCGCGATCCCCACCGAGGCGGCCTGGTCGACCGAGCGCTACCTGGCGCACATCCCGTCGGTCTTCGCGAAGCTGCGCGACGAATTCGGGCCGTCGCTGCGGCTCCTGCACGACGTGCACCACCGGCTCACCCCGATCGAGGCGGCCCGGCTCGGCAAGGAACTGGAGCCGTACCACCTGACCTGGCTGGAGGACCCGGTGCCGGCCGAGCTGCAGGAGGGGTTCCGGCTGATCCGCCAGCACACCACCACGCCGATCGCGGTCGGGGAGGTCTTCAACACCGTCTGGGACTGTCAGCAGCTCATCACCGAGCAGCTCATTGACTACATCCGGGCCACGGTGGTGCACGCCGGCGGGATCACCCACCTGAAGCGGATCTTCGACCTCGCGGCGCTGTACCACGTCCGCAGCGGCTCGCACGGGGCGACCGACATGTCGCCGGTCTGCATGGCGGCCGCCGTCCACCTGGACGTGGCGATCCCCAACTTCGGGCTGCAGGAGTGGGCCGGGCACAGCGGGGAGACGGACCGGGTCTTCCCGCACGGCTACCGGTACGACGACGGCTACCTGCACGTGTCCGAGGAGCCGGGGCTGGGCGTGGACATCGACGAGGAGCTGGCGGCGCAGTACCCGTACAAGCCGGCGGCGCTGCCGGTCAACCGGCTGGAGGACGGCTCCCTGCACAGCTGGTGAGAGTTGCGCGGACGGCTGAGGGCGGTGAAGCCGTCGTCGGTTCCGGGCCAGTGTCTGCGGACGGCTTCGAGGCCGGCGCGGCGAACGGTGGAGCGCAGGACGGCGGTGACGATGACCGCATCGTCGGCGTAGCCGAGACCTGGGATGAAGTCGGGGATCAGATCGTTGTGAGGCGCGACCTCGGGCGCTGACGACCGCTTCACCAGGCGCGTTCGTTCGCGCCCGGCCCGCCGTGCCGAGGCTGGTCGGCCGCGCCGCCCTGGCACCGCCGGGCGTGCATGCTCTGCCAGTCGCGCAGCGCCCGCTTGATGCGCTCGTTCTCCCGGCGCACCCGTACCACCTCGGCCTGTAGCGCCCCGAGATCGACCGCGACGCGGTCGAGAAAGGTACGCACGTCGTGCGGGTCGAGACCCCGGCGGCCGAGCCGGGTGACCGCGAATTCGCGCTCGCGCACGTGGCGCGGGCTGAGCAGCATCGCCGATTCCGCCCGATACACGGTGCCGGCACGCGGATCGCGATGGTGAATTGCGGGCATGAGATAACCCTTTCTCGTCGACACGATGGATGGGGCGGAGCGCTGCCTGCTGATCGGGTCCCGGCCGCGCTCCGCCCCGCCCTGCGACCGCAGCCTCAATTGGCGGGTACGGCGGCAGGGCCGTCTATCGGGACCGGGTCGCACCGGGGAGAACGTTCGTGATAGATGTGTGTCAAGTCGGTGCGGGGATCCACGGATCCCTCCTCAGAGACTCGACGTGTTTCGGTATGCGACTGCCACTCGCAACGCCCATTCACGTCACCTTCTCGGCTCCTGGCAAAGCCGCGGTTGCTCGCTGACTGCCCGCGGCGGGCGGTAACCACCATCACCTGCTCCGATGGCCACGTTTTCAGTGCCATTGAGGTGGAGCAATGGTTCATGCGCCAACTTCCCCGGGAACTCTCGAGAGGTGGACAATGCCGCACAAGCCGTTCATCCGAACCCTGCGCGCGCAGTGGCTCGGCCAGCAGCTGCGCGAGCTGCGTGAGCAGCGCGGGATGACGTTGAAGCTCGTCTCCGAGCACCTGCAACGGGACATGTCCGCGCTCGGCCGCTACGAGCGCGCCGAGTGGCCGATCCGGCGCGGCGACGTGGTCGCGCTCCTGGATCTCTACGGATTCCACGAGGCCGGTGAACGGGACCGGCTACTGCGCCTCGCCGAGGAGGTGTGGCGCACCGACCGCTGGGACGAGGACTACGGCGACGTCGTCGACGCGTCGTTCATCGACTTCCCCTGGCTCGAATCCAAGGCCGAGCAGGTCTGCTCCTACCACGCGATGCTCGTGCCCGGACTGTTCCAACTTCGCGAGTATGCGGAGCTGGTGATCCGCTGTGTCGAGGGGCCGAAGGCCACCGAGGAGAAGGTGTTGCGCTGGGTCGACCTACGGATGCAGCGGCAACACGTCCTCGACGATCGGAGTAACACCAAGGTTGAGAGCATCATTGACGAGTCAGCACTTCGACGCCAGGTCGGAAGTGCGACGGTGATGCGAGCACAACTGGACCACATCGTCCAGCTCATGCAACACCCCAATGTTCAGGTGCGCGTGCTGCCCTCGCGCGTCGTGCTGCACCCGGGCGTCGACGGGTCGTTCTGGCTGTTCAAGATGCCCGAGCCGTATCCGGCGGTCGGCTATCTCGAGAACCTGGCGGGACAGCTATACGTGGAATCACCGAAGTCAAAGCGCTTCGTCGACACGTACGATCGGCTCCGGGAGGCCGCACTCGACCCGCGCGAGTCGGCGAAGCTGATCGGGACCATCGCGGAGGAACTGCAATGAGCGAAGACTTGTCGGCAGTGGCGTGGCGCATCAGTACCAAGAGCGCGGACAGCGGTGGCAGTTGCGTGGAGGCGGGGCCGGTCGGGGACGGCAGCGGTCGGGTCGCCCTCAGGCACAGCAAGAACCCCGACGGTCCGACCATCGTCTACACCCGAGCGGAGTGGGACGCCTTCATCGGCGGCGTCAAGGACGGCGAGTTCGACTTCGACGAGAGCTAGTCGACGCCAGGGCGAGTGTGTGAACGCTTATTGCTGTTCCGGCGGCAACGAGCGTTCACACACCGCCCTCAGTCCAGGAGCCAGTTGTGCAGGCTCGCGCCGTACGGGGTCAATGTGAACGCCACCAGCGCGAAGCAGAGCACGGTGCCGACCGCCAGCCGGACGACGGTTGGCCGGCGTGAGCGGACACGGGCGGCCTGGGCCAGACCGGCGGCCCCGACGAGCCCGCCGAGGATCGCCAACGGCGCGATGAACAGCGCCACGGCGCGCGCGACGCCGAAGATCCAGGTCAGCGGGTTCCACGCGGATGCCGGTCCGAGCGGTGGGATCCAGTCCTTCGGATCGCCGTACCGCTCCAACCCCGGATCGAGCAGCCCCGCGTAGTCGCCGGTGCCGATCGCGGCGGTCAGCAGCGTGACCCCGGCGCCGAGCAGGTACGCGATCACCACCAGGTGCTGCGCCCAGCTCGCGAAACGGAGGCCCACCGCACGCTCAACCCGCCGGACCGCGCCGTCGTCAGCCACGTCGGCCATGAGTGGTCGTCCTCTCACACGTCGCGTACACCTGCAGGGGTAACCCGCGGTCCCATCTGTTACAACAACGGCCACGTCCCCGGCGCGGCCAACACAAGCTCCGATGTGGACCGCCCGCGTCACGACACCGCTCGCTCATCGTGTCACGTCGAACTGAGCGTCAGTACCAGGAGCGGGCCCGAACATCGATGTCCGCGCAGCCATCCGGGCCGAGTAGTCGACCACCAGGGTCCGCCCGTATCCGGCCCGCACCGCGGACGCTCCGGACAGCGGATGAACTGGCGTCATCCCGCACGCGTACACCGGACGTTTCAGATCGTGGCACCGCCAGCGGCACCGCGGCTCAGTCCTGATGCAACCGAGCGCCGCGATGAGGCGTGACAGGCGCAGGATCGCAAGGGGGAGGGGACGTTGGACAGAGACGAAGGGTTCGAGGAGTTCTATCGAACCAGCAGACATCGGGTCGTCACGGTGCTCTACGCGCTCGGTGGTGACCTGACCGAGGCCCAGGACGCCGCGCAGGAGGCGTACGTGCGGGCCTGGCAGCGCTGGTCGCAGGTCAGTGAGTACGGCGATCCGGAGGCGTGGGTTCGCACAGTCGGCTACCGGCTTTTGGTCGACCGCTGGCGCAAGATCCGCAACGGGATCGCCGCGTACCGCCGCCACGGGCCGGACCCGGCGGCCGGCCCACCCTCGGAGAACACCGTCGCCCTGGTGGCGGCGCTACGCCGACTGCCCGCGGAGCAACGGCAGGCCATCGTGCTGCACCACCTGGCCGACCTGTCGGTCGCGGAGATCGCGGCGCAGACCGACACGCCGACCGGCACCGTCAAGGCCCGCCTCGCCCGGGGCCGCAAGGCCCTCGCCACCCTGCTCGACACCACCCTGCCCGAGGAGGTCAGCCATGCCTGATCCACTCTTCGCCGAGCTGTACCGCGACACCGAGTACCTGACCTGGGCGCCGACCGAGCAGGTGCGCCGGCGCGGCCGGCAGCGCACCCGGCGTACCCGGATCGCGGCCGGCCTGGCCAGCGCCGTGGCCGTCGCCGTGGTCGCCACCGGCGCGGCGGCCCTGGCTGGTCGCCCGGACGCTTCCCCGCCGGCACCTCCGGCGACGAACCCCCCGGCGCCGTCCAGCACTCCCAGCCGCGCCGCCGATCCGACGCCCTCCCGCGGTCCGACCTCCGCCGACGCGACGCCGCCGGGCCCACCGCGGACCAGCAGCCGACCCAGCACCGAAACGCCGGATCCGGCCGTCCCCGCCGCCGCGCTGCTGCAACTGTCCGACCTGCCCGACGGCTTCGTCAGGAGGGAGAGCGACCTCGACGGAGACTGGTCGCTGGAGGCGGTGACGATCTACTGCCGCAACAACTCCCCGTCGATCCGCGTCGGCGAGGTGGCCCTGCGGGGGGTCGTGTTCGACTCGCCGACCGCCGGATTGATCGAACGGGTGACCCGCCACTCGGGTGACAACGCCGCCATGTCCATGGACCGGGTACGCCGCGTGGCCCGGGAATGCGTCCCGCACCGGGAGGGCGACTCGCTGTCGATCATGGCCGAGGGGCTCGCCGGTGACGAGTCGGTGCTGGTGGGCGCGGTCATCGAGGGCAAGCCGGGCCGCTGGCTCTTTGTCCGGCAGGGTGACCTGGTGGCGCAGCTTCGGCTCGACAGCAAGTCGACGCCGGCCGAGGCGCGGATCTATGCGCAGCGGGCGGCAAATCGGCTCTGCGCTGGCACCGACGCCTGCTGACCTTTACTGCGGCGGTGACCCGCGCGCCGGAACCGGTGCGCGGGTCACCGCCGCAGCGTGGGTGTGGATCACCGGCCACGCCGAGACCTGCGCGTACGACCATCCGCCTGCGCGTACGAAACGCTGGCAGACGACTGGTTCGGACAAGCGGCGACGGCCGGCGCCGTCCGGACTCGGACGGACGTTAGCGTGTGTCCGTGAACGTGGCCGACGATGAGCAGGTGGCGGCGTCACTGGCTGGCTGGATCAGGGAGCTGACGTTCGTCGACCGGGCTGAGGACGAGGTAACGGCGCTGCTCGTCGACGCGGCGGTGGCGTGGGGGACGGGCCAGGGCTGGCGGGTCTACCGCAGAGCGCCCAGCGTCGTCTCCCTTCCGCCCCCGTACGAGCATCGTCGGTCGTCGCTGGACGTGGCATGTGCGCGGGCCGGGGGAGCGCCGATCGTCATCGAGGTCGACCGCTCCCACCGCCGGCGTACGGTCGACAAGCTCGTGGCGGAGTCCGAGGCGGGTCGGATCGCGATCTGGGTCCGATGGGGAACCGGCACGTTCGAGCCCCCCGCGGCACCGGTGAGGATGGTGACCTGCCCGGTCACCTCCCGTCGCGGTCTCGGGGGCCAGGGCACCCTCTACTCGCGCCTACCGGCAAGTGACCGGCCGGCCCCCCAGCACACGGCGGTCGATATCAGCGTGGACCGGCAAGGGGACCTGTTCGACTGACCGGCCGTCGGGCTGCGCCGCCGGTCACATGGCGTGTGAGCAGCGGTACAGGCCCGAAAGAGGGAACGTGCCGCACGACGGCGATCTCGACATCCGACGAGTGGATAATGAAACCGGCCCGCGCAATGTCGCCCGACGCCGTGACCGTCGTGCCAGTTCGAAATCGTAAGGTCGTACTCTCGTGTCCGCGCTCACGCTGCTGGGTATCACCGGCAACGTCCTGTCCACCGTCGCCATCTTTCCCCATCTCGCCCAGGCGATCCGCGAACGCCGCCCGAGCGGTTCCGCCTTCGGCTGGAGCCTCGGAGCCCTCTGCGGCCTGCTCTGGCTCACCTACGGCATCCTCACGCAGAACCTGATCGTCGGCGCGCCCGGCTGGATCACCGTACCGGTCGGTGCGGCCCTGGGCTTCTGGTGCTGGAAGTCGGAGCGGGGCCCGGTCATGGCGCTGGTCGCGCCGTCCCTGGCACCCGCCCCGGCGCCGGCCGTCGCGCCCGCAACGCCCGCCGTGGTTGCCGCAACGCCGGATCAGGCCGGGATTCCCCGGCAGTCCGCGGCAGCGACCTTGACGATGCCGAAGCTGACCCCGTCCTGCACGCCGCCGCGGCAGCAGCTGCGTCGCGCGCCCGCCGTGCGCGCCCGCGCCGCGGCCGGACGACGTCAGTACTGACACCGCGCACCACATCACCGCGTAGCAGCCCCGGCTCGGTCGTCGATGCCGGGGCTGCCTGCTGCTCCCATGTGGACGCTGGCTCGCGAGGACACCGAAATACGTGGTTACGTTGTCGCGACCGGGGGGTATCAACCGACCGTCTACCTCGACCACGCCCCCCCGTGCGGGGACCCCTCTTGCACGCTAGGAGACGCCAGTGCGTACCGGATCAATAGGTGGAGTGATCATCCTCATCTGGCTGGTCATCGGCGCGATAGCGGCGGGCCAGCGCGGCTACTTCGACAACTCTGAGAAGAACTGCGCCGAAGCCGGCACCATCGCGGTGACGGTTGTCGCCGGGCCACTCAACTACCTCGGCGTCAACCCCAAGATCAAGTGCACGCTGCCCCAGCCTTCGAAGTAGCGTGACCCGCTCGGACGTCCGCCTCCCGCCCGTCCCGGGGGGAGGCGGGCCCGGGCGGCGTCGACGATCCGTCGGGGCGGCCGCGCGGGGTTCGTCGTTCGGGCGACCCGTTCCCGTGAGCTTTTTTCCGGACCGCTCTACAGCGAACGTCCACGCTAGACACACGTGAAACTCGGCCGCTTGAACATCGTTTGTAAATAATCGCGCGGAATGCCGCTCGCCGTTGCCGGCTCGCGCGGCGTCGGTTCGTCGAGGAGCTCGGCCTCGACCCCCGGCTCGAACTCCAACGGCTGGAGCACCTGCCCGCCCGACCCGGACGACGTGCGCGGCGCACCGCGGCGCCGGTAGAGGAACGCGCAACGCCCCCGCCGCCCGCGGTCGCGCCCCGGAAATCGTCACGGTGGGTAATCCGCGGCGCCCTGTTATCCGTACCCATGGTCATGAATGCCGTGGCGCCGTCCGTGAGCGACGGACGCACAGCGGGTCCGCCATCGCCGCCGGTGTGGTCCCTACCGTTCCTGACTGGGAGGTCAGCCACCGTGATGACTATCGGGGACGCGCCGCGCGTCGAGTTGACCGACCGACAGCGGGCGGTGCTCCGGCTGCTCTGCGCCGGCGCCACCGACCGGCAGATCGCCGCGCACATCGAGGCGAGCGGCCGCACCGTGCAGCGCGAGATCGCCCGTGTCCGGGCCGTGCTCGGCGCACCGACCCGGGCCGCGATGATCGCCGCCACGGTGCGGGCCGGCGAGCTCGACGCGGCGCGTCACGGGTAGCGCGCCGGCGGTGACGTCGGTCCGTCGTTGGGCGGTGCGCCCGGCATGAAGCCGGACGACGCGGGTATCCGGGCGGGGTGCCGCGCACACCAGCCGGGAGAGGGATCGGCAGATGACACAGCTCCCCACCACCGAGGACCCGCGCCTCACGCCCGTGTGCGCCGCGGACCGGGTCTGGACCGGGGTGACCACGACGCCGGACGGACGCATCTTCGTCAGCTTCCCGGCGGCGGACGGCCCCGGCATCCAGGTCGGCGAGGTCAGGGACGGGACGATCGCGCCCTATCCGGACGCGTCGTGGAACGCCGTCCGGGAAGATCACAACCCCGACGGGGCGTTCGTACGGGTCAACGCGCTGCGGATCGGCCCCGACGGCTACCTCTGGATCGTGGACGCCGGCGCGCCCGGCATCGGGCTCAGCCGGGTCCCCGGCGGCCCCCGGCTGGTCGTCGTCGACCCCGAACTCAACCAGGTCATGCGGGTCTACGATCTCGATCCGGTGACGCGGGAGACGAGCTACGTCGACGACATCCGGTTCAACGGCCGCTACGCCTACCTGACCGACGCCGGTGCGCCGGCCCTGATCGTGCTCGAAGTCAACAACGGCCACCTACGCCGGGTGCTCGACAGCCATCCGAGCACGACGGCGCAGCGTCCGATGTACGCCGACGGGAAGCTGCTGCGCGACCAGCACGGCGGCGAGGTACGCCTGCACGCCGACCAACTCGAGGTCTCGCCCGACGGACGGTACCTCTACTTCCAGCCGCCCTGCGGCCCCCTGTCCCGGGTGGAGACCCGCTGGCTCGACGACCCGGACGTGTCCGCCGCGACGCTGGCGGAGCACGTCGAGACGGGCTGGGTGGACACCCCGACGACCGGCGGCACCGCGATCGACGGCAACGGCGTCATCTACCTCAGCGACAGCAACCAGCGCCGCGTCCTCACGATCGCGCCGGACGGCGAGGTGCAGACGCTGATCGCCGATCCCCGGCTGATCTGGCCGGACGCGATGTGGGTCGACGCGCGGGGCGACCTGTGGATGCCGGCCGCCCAGCTCAACCTGACGCCCGGATTCAACGGCGGCAGGACCGAGGTGCGCTATCCCGTACAGGTCTACAAGCTGCACGTCGACGCCGGCCCCGCCCCCAACGACCACGCCTGACCGTGGCGCGGGGCCGTGCCCGCCGCGTCACGACGTTGCCGGCGCTATGCCCGACTCACCGCGGGCACAACGCGCAGTTCGTGCGCGAGCTCCAGCGACGCCCGCACGGGGTCCTGCGCCCACCTGCTGGCGAACGCGTCGCGCAGCGTCCAGCCCATCCGCCGCAGCGCGCGGTGCCGCTCCAGGTGCGCGGCGACGCCCTCCGGGTGCACCCCGCAGATCAACCCGACCGCGCTGTCGCCGTCACCGACGCACAGGTCGACGCTCCACCGTCCGACCGGGTAGTCGACGCGCACCGTGAGGCCGTGCGACGCCAGCCGCGCGCCCAACCGGGCAGGCCAGTCCGGCCCCTCGCCGGGCGGGTGTTCGACGCCGGCCGGGAGCACCGACGCGTACCCGAGGTAGTCGCCGACGATGCCGGAGCTGTCGCGGAGCGAGGTGACGACCACCAGGCGCTCACGGGCACGCGTCACCATCACGTTGAACAGGTGCCGGTCGCTGACGAACCGCTGACGGGCCGGGGAGTCGTCGTCCGCCAGCCCCAGCGACACCACCACGGTGTCGGCCTCGCTGCCCTGGAACGCGTGCACCGTGCCGGTCCGCAGCCGCAGCCGCTCGATCTCCTCGACCGGGAACGCCGCCAGCAACGCCGACTCGAGCGCGTCCGCCTGGTCCCGGAACGGGGTGATCACACCGATGTCGGCGGCGTCCCGCTCGGCCAGCTCGCGCACGATCCCGACCACGGCGTCCACCTCGGCGCGGTTGACGCCGCCCTGCACCGCCGACGTGTCGAGCCGTACCACGTCGATGGCGTCGGCGCGCTCCGTGCGCGGATGCCGCGTCATCAGCGCGATGCGGTCACGGTAGAACCGGCGCGCGGAGAACTCGATGAGGTGGGGCACGGAGCGGTAGTGCTCCTCCAGGTACGTCACCGACGTCGCGCCGGCCGCGATGTCGAAGGCGCTCACCCGCCGTACGTCCAGCCGGTCGCCGTACCCCTCCAGTTCGTGCCGGGCCAGCGTCACCGCCACGTCCACGTCGGCGACGAAGGAGACGAACCGCAACTGCTGCGGGTCGCCGACCACGAGCGCCGACCGGGCGCGGGCCAGCACCGGGGCCGCCCGGATCTGGTCGATGTGTGCCGCACGGCGTGGCTCTTGCCGTTGCCGGGCGGGCCCGAGACCGCGACGACCGGCTCGTGCCGCACCCGGTGCACCACCTCGCGCTGTGCGTCGCTCAACGGCAACGGCGACAGCACCGCCTCCCGTGACGGCGGCCGGTCGAGCCCCGCGGACCCGCCGTACACCCGCGCGAGCGCCGTGTCGGCCAGGCCCTCGCGGCCCGCCCACGTCAACAGGGTGTCGCGCAGCCCCGTCGCGGAGACGTCGCGGACGACGAAGAGCGCCGCGACGGCGTACCCGACCAGCTCGCCGTCGGGGGTCTTCGGCAGCGGACCGTCGACCGCGGTGACCCGGGCCGGTGTCAACCCAGCCGCCGCGGCGGCGGTGCTGATCCAGGCGGCCGAACCCGTCGCCCCCAACCACGCCGCGCCGCCGAGTCCGGGCGCCGCCTCCAGCGCTGCGGCCGTCTCGCGATCGGTGACCAGTGGGGTCAGCTCCAGGTCCCCGGCGGGCACGATCCGGTATCCGCGCAGCCCGCGTTCCAGCCGGACCGGTTCCGCGAGCAACGGCAGCCGGACCTGCCGCCGTGTCCCGTCGATCTCCGTGCCGCCGACGACCCACGCCCAGCCCCGCCGCAGGATCCGCTCGTGCCGGTGCAGCTCGTCGAGGGCCGCCAGCCGGTCCGTCGTGCGGTTGCGCGGCGCCCGTTCCGGCTCCCGCAGCCACACGATCGGCTGGCCGCCGCGGCCGACGTCGAGCACGCGTTCCCCACCCGCCGGAGCCAGGTCGGCGAGCGCGGCCAGGATCCGACGCGGATTCATGACGTGTGATTCTGCCGGACGCACTCGCGGGGGCGCCGCGCCGGCCGGCCCGCGCGGGGGCTTCCACGCAGGTCAGGGCCGCGCCGCGTCCGGCGATGGTCGGTGCCGGGACGCGACGGCCGCGAGCTGCAGCCGGGCGTGCAATCTCGATGAGCGATATACCGGGGAGGCATATTTATGACTCTGCGTCATATGCAGCCGTGGTTGCCTGCCCCCGCAGTCGAGCTGCTCGTCACCGCGCACGCGGGGACCGTCCGGGCGACGCGGTGCGGAGCACGTAGTCGCGGAACGCGCTCACCGCGGGCGCCGCGGGACGGTCGGCCAGCCAGACCAGCGCGATCTGGCGGCACGCGCGGGGCGTGATCGGCACCTCCACCACGCCAGGGGGCAGCGGCCGTTCGGCGACGGGCAGCAGCGCGACGCCGAGCCCGGCGGCCACCACGCCGCGGACGGTGTCGACCTCCTCGCCCTCGAACGCCAGCTCCGGCTCGAAACCGGCCGAGCGGCACAGCTCGTCGGTGATCTGCCGCAGGCCGTACCCCGGCTTCATGCCCACGAACTGCGCGTCGGCCAGCTCGGCGACGCGGATGCGACCGCGGTGGGCCAGAGAGTGGTCGGCGGGCAGGTTCGCGACGATCGGCTGCTGGTCCAGCACCGCGTGCGCGAACTCCGGCGCGGCCGGCAGCGGTGAGGTGAGCGCGAGATCCGCCTGACCCGCGCGCAGCCGCCGCAACAGCTCCTCATGCGCGCCCTGCGAGAGCGTGAACCGTACCGCAGGATGCTTCCGCCGGAACGCGCGCAGCAGCTCCGGCACGCGGCGTTCGCCCATGGTGTGCAGGAAGACCAGCCCGACGTGACCCCGCTCCGGGTCGGCCTCCTCGATGACCCGCTGACAGCCGCCGCGGAGCGCGGCCAGCGCGGCCGACGCGGACGCCGCGAGGTGCTCGCCGGCGCGGGTGAGCTGCAGAGCACGCCCGGAACGCACCGCCACCGGCGTGCCCAGCTCGTCGCCGAGCCCGACGAGCCAGCGGCTCGCCGTGGGCTGTGGCACCCCGAGCCGCTGCGCGGCGCGGGTCAGGTTGCGCTCCTCGACCAGTGCGGCCAGGAGCGCCAGCCGGGGTGCCAGCGTTGCGGTCATCGCGTCCACATCATCATTCATTTCTGAATCCATTGCTCCGCATCTGCGTATTGGACGAATGAATAATCCGAGCCTAGCGTCGGGTTTGTGTTGCTGGAACGCGAAGAATGTGTCACGACCGTGCCCCACCGCCGGGGCACACCCGGATTCCGCCGGATCACGTGGGCGCTGTTCGCCGCCGGGCTGGCCACCTTCACCACGCTGTACTGCGTGCAGTCTCTGCTGCCCGCGCTGACCGAGCAGTTCCGGATCTCGCCGGCCACCTCCAGCCTCGCCGTATCGCTCGGCACCGCCGGCCTGGCCGTCGGGATCATCCCGCTCACCGCGCTCTCGGCCGTGTGGGGCCGTACCCGGATGATGACGACGTCGCTCTTCCTCGCGGCCTCCCTGGGGATCGCCCAGGCGTTCAGCCCCGGCTTTCCGGTGTTGCTGGCGCTGCGCGGGGCGCAGGGGCTCGTGCTGGCCGGGGTGGTGGCGACCGCCATGTCGTACCTGGCCGAGGAGGTCGAGCGGGGGTCGCTCGGCTTCGCCATGGGCCTCTACGTCGCCGGCAACAGCATCGGCGGCATGGCCGGGCGGCTGATCGGCAGCCTCGTGCTGGACGTGTCGAACTGGCGGTGGGCGCTCGCTGTCGTCGGCGCGCTCGCGCTGGGCTGCGCGGTGCTCTACCGGGCGCTGATCCTGCCCTCGGCGCACTTCCGGCCGGTGCCGCCCCGGCTCCCCGCGCTGGCCGGCGCCGTCGCCCGCGCGGTGGCCGACCGCGGCCTGCTCCGGCTCTTCTGCTGCGGCCTGCTGCTGATGGGCGGCTTCGTCACCGTCTACAACTACCTGGGCTTCCGGCTGCTGGCCGTACCGTTCGGGCTGCCGCACGCGGTCGCCGGGCTGATCTCCGTGGTCTACCTCGCGGGCTCGATCTCGTCGGCGCTCGCGGGAAGAATGGCCGACGTCCTCGGCCGGCCGCGAATGCTCTGGGCGACGACGCTGGTCATGCTCGCCGGCGTGGTGCTGATGCTGCCGTCCAACCTCGTGTCGGTCACCGTCGGCCTGGTGGTGACGACCGCCGGCTTCTTCGCGGCGCACACCACGGCCAGCAGCTGGGTCGGGGCCCGCGCGGCCACCCTGGGCGTGCAGGGGCCTGCGCTCTATTTGTGCTGCTACTACCTCGGCTCCAGCATCGGCGGATGGCTCGGTGGCCTGGCGTACGGCGGTGCCGGCTGGGCGGGCGTCACCGGCTACGTCGGTGCCTCCGTGCTGACCGTCCTGCTGCTGGCGCTGAGCCTGCGCACGCTGCTTCCGGCGACGTCCACGACGACGCCCCCGTCCGCGATGCGCGCAGCGGGGGCGTCGTGAGTCGCGGCTACGCCCGCGGCGCGGCGACCGCTGCCCCGGCGTCGACGATGCCCCAGCCGTAGGCCGGGGTGTAGACGCCGCGCAGCACCCCCGCCGGCGTGCGGGCGGTGGACATCAGCACCGAGTACACGTTGTCGAGGC
Source organism: Micromonospora pattaloongensis (assembly GCF_900107255.1). Taxonomy (GTDB): domain Bacteria; phylum Actinomycetota; class Actinomycetes; order Mycobacteriales; family Micromonosporaceae; genus Micromonospora_I; species Micromonospora_I pattaloongensis. The sequence continues at coordinate 209,771 of NZ_FNPH01000006.1, forward strand.
TGCGGCCCTGCGCGAACAGCAGCGCCGCCACACCGGCGACCTGCGGGGCCGCCATCGAGGTGCCGGCGAGCGCGTCATAGTCGGACTGCCCGCAGCCGGCCGCGCCACTGCCCCGCGGCACTACCGACCAGATGTCGTCGTCGCACGACACCAGACCGGCGCCGCCCGGCGCGGCGACCGCCTTCAGGTCGAGCTTCGCGCCCAGGTTCGAGTACCACGCCTTCAGCTCATTGCGGTCCGTCGCCACCACGCACATCGCCCGGCTCCCACGCCGGCGTCGCGCACAGTGGGGCCGCCTCGTTGCCCGCGGCCGCGATCACCGCGACGCCCTTCCCGCTCGCGTACGCGATCGCGTCGGTCACATCGGAGACCAGCCCCGTCAGGGTGAGCGCCTGGGTGCCGGGCAGCCCGCCGAGGCTCAGGTTGACCACCTGCGCGCCGTGGTCGGCGGCGTAGCGGATCCCGGCCGCGATGTCGGCAAAGCTGCCGGCGCCCTGTTCCAGCACCTTGATCGGCATGATCCTGGCGTCCGGCGCCACCCCGGCGATGCCGACGCCATTGCCGGTGGCCGCGGCGGCGATGCCGGCGACGTGGCTGCCGTGTGTGTCCTCCGGATCGGCCACCCCGTCGGGACCGCGCCAGTCGCCATTGCCGCACGAGGCCGACCCGCAGTCCACGAAGGTCGCGCCCGGTACGAGCTTGCCCGCGAAATCCGGATGGCCGAGGTCGACGCCGGTGTCCACCACCGCGATGATCACGCCGGCCCCCGTGCTCGTACGCCACGCCTGTTCGGCGTGCAGTTGCTGCAGGCCCCACTGTTTGCCGTACAGCGGATCGTCGCTGGCGGCCCAGGCGGGCGCGGCGGTCAGGGTGAGGGCGGCCGCGGCGACCGTGGTGGCGCCGGCGAGCAACCGAAACATCGACATCAGCGCTCCCGAAGGTGAGTACGGCCCGTTGTGGTGGATATCGCGGCGGGCGTCGATGTCATAACAGCGAAGGCGGCCGTCGGCGTCGGGGCAGTACCCATCGGGTGACCGGTCCGATCCCGATTGAGCGGCGGCGCAACCGGAACGCCCGCGGTCGCACTCTATGCACGTATGAAGGGTCATGTTTCGGGCTTCACGTTACTGACCATGCTGATCCTGGCCGGGTGCGACGCGTCCGCGCCCGTCGAGCCGCAGCCCGGCACGCCGCGGCCCACGACTTCGGTGCCGTCGCCGACCGGGGCGTTCCAGCTCCGCCCGCTGCGGTTGCCCAGCGTCCCCGCCGGAGGCCCATGCCCGGTCACCCCGCGCACGCCGTGGTCCGGGCCGGGCGTCGCCGGGGCAGTGCTCGGCGAAGGTCCGCTGTACCCGGTCGCCGACTACTTCCGCGACGGCGTGCTGCAGTTGCGTGACACCGACCGTCGGCCGGCCGGCGGGTACGAGGTGAAGGTGCGGTGGATCGGCGCCGGGTACGCCGGACCGGTGCTCGTCCGGGCCGGCCGCATCGACGGCAAGGGGGCGGCGTCGGTCACGTTCTCGAACGTCGGCGAGAAGCGGGACGGTGGTCACTACGCGGAGCTGAACGGGCCGACCACCGACATCCCGGCGACGACCTCGGTGGACGGGCCGGGCTGCTACGCCTATCAGGTCGACGGGACCACGTTCAGCACGGTGATCGTCTTCCGCGCCGCGCTCGGATGACTTCGGCGGGCACCGGGGTCAGCCCTGCTGCGGCCGGGAGATGTTGACCATCCACGTGATGCCGAACCGGTCCACGCAGCTGCCGAACTCGTCGCCCCACATCTGCTTCTCCAGCGGCACCGACACCGTGCCGCCCTCGGACAGCTGCTTCCAGTACCCGCGCAGGTCGTCGGCGTCGTCACCGCTCAGGCTCACCGAGATGTTGTCCCCCCGGGTGTGCTCCATCCCGGGCGGGGTGTCGGAGGCCATGAGCGTGAAGCCGCGCTCGGTCTCCAACTGGCCGTGCATGATCTGCTGCGCGAACGGAGCGTCGGCCGCCCCGGACTCGCCGAACGTGTTCAGCGCCAGCGTGCCACCGAACACGCGGTGGTAGAACTCCAGCTTCCCGGGCGTTGCCCGGGAAGCTGATGTACGGGTTGAGGCGCGAGGTCATCGCATGCTCCTTGCCGTGACAGAGGTCGATAGCCCGGAGACTAGACCTCGGCATCGACAGGAAAGGCCGGTTCGACTATTTCCACCGATTCGGCGACGGTGGTGTGCAGGTCCATGGATCACGATCGCTTTGGGGGCGCCCCCGGGTTCCCGGCGCCCCCACAGCGATCAGACCAATGTGCTCAGGTGCTTCTCGAGCGCCGCGTACGACTGCGACGCTCCCTGCGCCATTCCGGAGTTCAGCATGCCGTCCCGGTCTTCCCGGGAGTCGAACCGCGACGTACCGGTCACGACCGTCCGCCCGTCCCGCTCCTCGAACTCCAGCGTCTCGACGATCACGTGCCCCGGCATGCCCTCGAACTCGAATGTCTGCACGATGCGCTGGGGCGCCACGATTTCGCGGAACTCACCGCGGAAGGCGTAGGCGGCGCCGTCCGGGGCATGCTCCACGAACCGGTAGCGCCCGCCGACCCGGAAATCGATCTCCACGTCAAGCGGGTTCCCCCGGCCCCACCAGTGCTTGAGGTGTTCCGCCTCGGTGTGTGCCGCGAAGACCAGGTCGCGCGGCGCGTCGAAGGCGCGGCTCATGGTGATCTCGTGGTCGGAGGGGAGGTCGACGGCCAGATCATTGGTCTCGGTCATCCGTGTTCTCCTTCAGTTCGCGCAGGTAGCCGTCCAACGTGTCGTAGCGGTCATCCCAGAGCCGCCGGTACTGATCCACCCACTGCGCGAGGTCGCGTAACGGCGCCGGGTTGAGCCGGCATCGCCGCCACTGCGCCTCGCGGACCCGCGTGATCAACCCCGCCCGCTCCAACACATTCAGGTGTTTGGAGACGGCCTGCAGGCTGATGGGGAAGGGTTCTGCCAGCTCGTTGACCGTCGCGTCGCCGGCCGCCAGCCGGGCCAGGATCGCCCGCCGGGTGGGATCCGCGAGCGCCGCGAAAACGTCGCTGACCTGATTCGCTGCCACTTTCGTCGCCTTCAACCAAGTGGTTAATTAACCGACCCGTTGAACGTACGTCCGGACATGGGCTCTGTCAACCCGTTCCGGCGTGGCGGCCCGGTCGGCGGGCGTCCCGGGTCCGGGGTCCGCGACGTAAGGTGTCGATGTGGCGTACCTGCACCGGTCGGATCCCGTGGCGGCGATGGAGGCGTTCCTCGCGAAGATTGCGCCACACGATCCGCACCCGGAGGTCCGGGCGCTCTCAGTCGAGCTGCGCAGCGATGGTCCATCTGCGGTGTTCGCTCTGAGCGAGCGAGCCGCCGGCGCGTTGGCCGAGCTTCTGGTCGGCTATGTCGACCCCGACGACTGCGGGTCGTGCGCGGACTGCGGCAAACCGCTCGACAAGAACCTGTGCTGCGTTGCGTGCGGACGCGTGGACGGGATCTTCGGCCTGACGATCGCGTCGCGCGCGGCGGATGTCCGCCGGCGGGAGGGCGGCCGTCACGGTGCGCCCACCACGGAGGGATGACCGCGTACGCCGCCGCGGCGTGCCGCGGGAATGCCGGGGCCGGTGAGCGGGTTGTAACCGTCGCTGCCAGATGCACGAGTGCCGGGCGGCGCGCGGGCCGGAATGCGCGCCCGCGTCGGGTCGTTGACCCCGGGTCGCTCGACCGCGGCGTTGCCATCTCTCCGCACGACGCGGGGAATGTGACGCCCGATGGTCGCGCGCGTTGAGCCCCGTTCTCCTTCCTGCGGCTTCGGGTCGTGCGCCGGATCGGCGCGGGTCTCCGCGGGACGGGGAATCCGCGAGGGCGGCGGGGTGTTGCACCAACTGCTGTCCGACGGATCCGGCCGCGCCGACGAGGCGCGCGGGGCGGGAATGATCCGCCTGGCCGGGAAGTTGTACGAAAGAGCGCCCGGCGTGACGCTCGGTCACTGACGCTCCACGGAGTGGTCGTCGGTCGAGTGTGCGCGGGGACACGGTCCACCGGATTTGCATTCACAGCCGATGGGACGGTAACTTTCTCTCTGCCCGCAGGGAGCCGGAGAAAACGCCGGATGCCTCGGGTGCTCAGGCAGGTGGCGTGGAAGCGCCGGCCGTGACTGACGACAAACCTTCGGAGTGATTGCCGACAGAGTCGGTGTATGCTCGGTGTGTGTTTGTTCTTTGAGAACTCAACAGGGTGCTTGATAAGCCAGTGCCAAATTGATTTATACCCCGGCCGGCTTGGATCTTTATGGTTC
>NZ_FNPH01000004.1 GCF_900107255.1 Micromonospora pattaloongensis
AACGCCCGGTAACATTCCGAACCCGGAAGCTAAGCCCTCCAGCGCCGATGGTACTGCACCCGGGAGGGTGTGGGAGAGTAGGACACCGCCGGACATTCTTTCCAGTTGAGGCCCACCCCGCACCGGGGTGGGCCTCAACTGCATACACAGCGAACAATGGGGGGTCCCGGCTATCGGGGCCCCCTTTTTTTGTGCCCGCGTATCGATCAAGGAACCACGGGGCTACGAAGCGCCCCGACGGAAGGTTCCGGACCCGTCACGCTCCAGGGCGGGTGGCATGACCGCGCGGATCGGGGGTAGCCGGGGCCTATGAAGATGGACGAGCCGATCGGCCAACTGGAGACCGTGGCGACGTTCGACGGCCCCATGCCCACCGGGGTCACCGTCTCGCACACCGGGCGCATCTTTGTGAACTACCCGAAGTGGGGCGACCAGGTGTCCGCCACGGTGGCGGAGCTCAGCGACGGACGGACGGTGCCGTACCCCGACCAGCTCCGCAACTCGCCCACCGCGGACGACGACCGGAACGCGTTCGTGTCGGTGCAGAGCGTCGTGGTGGACCCGCTCGACCGGTTGTGGGTGGTGGACACCGGTTCCCCGATGTTCAAACCGACCCAGACGGGCGGGCCGAAGCTCGTCTGCATCGACCTCGCCACCGACACCGTGCAGCAGACGATCGTCTTCCCGCCGGACGTCGCGCTGCCCACGACGTACATCAACGACGTCCGCTTCGATCTGCGCCGCGGCGACGCCGGCGCGGCGTTCGTCACCGACTCCTCCGCGCAGGGACCCAACGGCATCATCGTGGTGGACCTGGCGACCGGCGAGTCCTGGCGCCGACTGCACGACCATCCCTCCACGAAGGCCGAGTCGCTGCAGAGCTACCGCCCGGTCGTCGAGGGGCGCTACTTCATGAAGCGGCCGCCGGGCGGCCAGCCGGAGCCGGTGACCATGGGCTCGGACGGGATCGCGATCTCGGCCGACGGGCGCCGCCTGTACTACTGCCCGCTGATGTCGCGCTCGCTCTACAGCGTCGAGGTCGAGGCGCTGTGGAACCGTTCGCTCGACGACGCCGCGGTGGCGGGGACGGTGGTCTTCGAGGGCGACAAGGGGACCGGGTCGGACGGGCTGGAGAGCGACGACACGGGCCGGCTCTACCTGACCGACTACGAGCACAACGCGGTGCTGCGGCGGACCGCGGACGGCGGCTACGAGACGCTGGCGCACGATCCCCGGCTGCTCTGGCCGGACACCATGTCGGTCGGGGTCGACGGCTACCTGTACGTGACGGCGAACCAACTGCACCGGCAGGCGCTGTATCAGAACGGCCAGGATCTGCGGGAACGGCCGTACGGTCTGTTCCGGGTGCCGATCGATGCCGGGCCGGTTCTGCTGCGCACGTAGCGCGGGAGCACGGCGGAGCGGTGTCGGGCGATCTCGCCGGTAGGCAGGAGAAACGATGGCTACCGAGGGGTAACGGGCGGCACAGCGCTGCCCTACACTCCGGGCGTGAATCCGCCCCCCGAATCCCCCCAGCCGCGGCGGTGGCCGCGACGGCTGCGCACCGCCGGCCTCTGGACGCTCGGCGTGCTGCTGGTGCTGGCCCTGACCGGCGCCGGGCTCGGCGTCTGGTCCGTCCGGCGCGCCTTCCCCGAGCACGGTGAGACCCTCAGCCTGCCGGGGCTGACCGCCCCGGTCACCGTGCTGCGCGACGAGCACGGCATCCCGAACGTCTACGCCGAGACCAGCGACGACCTCTTCCGGGCGCAGGGGTACGTGCACGCGCAGGACCGCTTCTGGGAGATGGACTTCCGGCGGCACGTCACCGCGGGACGGGTGTCGGAGATGTTCGGCGCGGACCAGGTCGAGACCGACCGGTACCTGCGCACGATGGGTTGGCGTCGGGTCGCCGAACAGGAGTGGTCGCTGCTGGCCCCGCAGACCCGGGCGGCGCTGTCCGCGTACGCCGATGGCGTCAACGCGTGGCTGGCGGCGACGACCGACACCGAGGGAGACGGTTTCGCTCCCAGCGGCGCGCTCAGCCTGGAGTACACCGTGCTGGGCCTGCGGAACTCCGACTACCTGGTGGAGCGCTGGACGCCCGTGGACAGCCTGGCGTGGCTCAAGGCGATGGCGTGGGATCTGCGCGGCAACATGGAAGCGGAGATCACCCGGGCCGCCCTGCTCGCGGGCGGACTGACCCGCCCGCAGATCGAGCAGCTCTATCCGTCGTACCCGGTCCGGCGGAACCTGCCGATCGTCACCGGCGGCGCGGTCGTCGACGGCGCCTTCGCCCAGGGCGCCGCGAGCCCGGCTCCCGGCGGCGTGACCGGGACCCCGACGACCCCGGTCGGGTACACGCTGCCACCGGCGGCGCGTACCCCCGAGTTCAGCGCCGGCCTGCGCGGGCTGGCCGACGGCCTGGCGGCGCTGCCGGGCCTGATGGGCACCGCCGGCGGCGACGGTATCGGCTCCAACTCCTGGGTGATCAGCGGCCGGCTGACCGACACGGGCAAGCCGATCCTGGCCAACGACCCGCACCTGAGCCCCAGCCAGCCCGGCATCTGGTACCAGATGGGACTGCACTGCGCCTGCGGTCTCGAGGTCGCCGGCTTCACCTTCTCCGGCGTGCCCGGCGTGATCATCGGGCACAACGCGAAGATCGGCTGGGGGTTCACGAACCTGGACCCGGACGTGATCGACATGTACCTGGAGCAGGTCGACGGCGACCGCGTCAAGGTCGGGGACCGCTGGGAGCCCATGACCACCCGCCGGGAGGTCCTCAAGGTGGCCGGCGGCGAGGACGTGACGATCACCGTACGCAGCACACGGCACGGGCCGCTGCTGTCGGACGCCAGCGAAGAGCTGCGGGAGATCGCGGCGTCGCCGCAGGTGGGTGGGGCGTCGTACGGGGTGGCGCTGCGCTGGACGGCGTTGGACCCGGGGCGCACCGCGGACGCCCTGTTCGCGCTGAACCGGGCGGGCGGCTGGGACGAGTTCCGGGCGGCCGCGGCCCTGTTCGAGGTGCCCGCGCAGAACATCGTGTACGCCGACGTGGACGGCAACATCGGCTACCAGTCGCCGGGGCGGATCCCCGTGCGGGCTAAGGGCGACGGCACGTGGTTCGCTCCCGGCTGGGACCCCGGCTACGACTGGACCGGCTTCATCCCGTTCGACGAGTTGCCCAGCGTCCGCAACCCGGAGCGCGGCTACGTGGTCACCGCCAACCAGGCGGTGATCGGCGACCAGTACCAGCGGCGCCTGACCCGCGACTGGGGCTACGGCTACCGCAGCCAGCGCATCTACGACCTGCTCGACGAGCGGATCGGCGCCGGCAAGCTCACAATGGACGACGTCGAGCGGATGCAGTTCGACAACCGTAACGGGTTCGCGCCGACGTTGGTGCCGGCGTTGCGGTCCGCGCCGCGGGGCGAGCTGTCCGGACTGGAGTCCGGGGCCGACGCGCTGCTGACGGGCTGGGACTTCCAGCAGCCGGCCGGCGACCGCGCCGGGGAGGAGCGCAGCTCGGCGGCGGCCGCCTACTACAACGCCATCTGGGCGAACCTGCTCCGGCTCACCTTCGATGAGCTGGGCGAAGAGAACCGCCCGGACGGTGGCGACCGGTGGTACGAGGTCGTCCGGGCGTTGCTGGAGACCCCGGCGGACCCGTACTGGGATCTGCGGTCCACCCCGGAGGTCGAGCGGCGCGACGACATCCTGGCGCGTGCCCAGGACGACGCGGCGCGGGAGCTGGCGAAGGCGCAGGGCGACAAGCCGGCCGACTGGCGCTGGGGCGCGATGCACACGCTCACCCCGCGGAATGCGACCTTCGGCGAGTCCGGGATCGGGCCGATCGAGTGGCTGTTCAACAGCGACACCGTGGGGGTCTCCGGCGGCAGCGCGATCGTCAACGCCACCGGTTGGAGCGCCGATGCGGGGTACGAGGTCGACGCGGTCCCGTCGATGCGCATGATCCTGGACCTGGCCGACCTGGACGACTCGCGGTGGATCCAGCTCACCGGCAACTCGGGGCACGCCTTCCACGCCAACTACGCCGACCAGGCGGAGCTGTGGCGCACCGGCCGGACGCTGCCGTTCCGCTTCGGGCGGTCCTCCGTGGACAAGGCGGCTGTAGCGACGCTGACGCTGAGGCCGTGAGCCATCGGTGAGGGTTCCGGTCCCGCGCTCGCCGCGCGGGACCGGAACCGACGCCATCTTCCATGATCGCGGGGTGCGGCCGGCCGCACCCCGCGATCATTCGTTCTGCCCGTTCAGCAGCTCAGGTTGCCGCCGGGGGTGGTGCCGAGAATGCCGACGAAGCGCTGGTAGGCGTTGATGCGGCTCTGCACCTGGGCGGGGTTGCGGCCACCGCATTCGAGGCTGCCGTTGATGCTGCGGATCGTCTCGCCGAAGCCACGGCCGTTGACCATCGCGTTGTGCGGGGTCATCGTGCCCGCGCCGCTCTGGGTGTTCCAGAACCAGAGCGCGGTCTTCCAGGCGACGGCGGAATCGTTCTGCACCAGCCACGGGTTGGTGAGCAGCGGAAGGCCCAGGGCGTCGCCGGCCGCCTTGTAGTTGAAGTTCCAGCTGAGCTGGATCGGGCCGCGGCCGTAGTACGCCGCCTGGCCGGCGGGGCAGCCGTACGGCTGGCTGGCGTCGCAGTAGTGCGGGTAGTTGGCGGTGTTCTGCTCCACCACGTGCACCAGCCCGCCGGTCTCGTGGTTGACGTTGGCCAGGAACGCCGCCGCCTCCTGCCGTTTCGTGGTGTCGCTGCCGGTGTTGGCGAAGCCGGGGTACGCCGACAGCGCCGCCGTCAGGCCACCGTAGGTGTAGAACGAGTTCCGGCTCGGGAACATCTGGTTGAACTGCGCCTCGCTGACCACGAAGCCCGCGGAGGCGCCCGGGTTGACCGGGCCGGGCGTGGACGGGCCGCAGGCGCCCTGGTCGGCCCAGACGCCGGAGGATCCGGGCGGCGCCTCGCCCTGGGTCCACCACTTGGCCGACCAGTTGCGGCCGTTGTGGGAGACCGTGTTGCCGCCGGTGTAGACGGCGCTGGCGTTCCAGGCGGGGGCGCAATCCGCGGCGGAGGCCGCGCGCATCGGGAGGATGGCCGCGAGCGCGCCGGCGGCCGCGATGGCGGCGAGGGCGACCAGCGTGCGTGCTTTCGACACTTGAGCACTCCTTTCGCCGGCGGCGCCGCCGACGGTCGAGAACAGGGGCAGCTGTGCCGGCCGGTGCGGGCGCACAAGGCCGGACGTAGAGCACTAAACCGGACGTGCCGACCGCCATCAAGGCGTGGACGCTTATCTTTCTATTAAGTTTCCTTACGGATGCGGCCGGGCTCGCCGCGGCCGGGTGCGCGTCGCCCGACCGGTGACGGGGCGTTTACACGGGGCTACGTCATCGGTACGTTGGAGACGCTTCTGGCGCTTTGCCGTCAAAAGCCCCGTCTCTCGCATCGGCGTCCCTGCGAGGAGTTTCCGGCCGCCGGCCGGATGACCCGCGATTGGAGACCCATGCGTGCCCTGACCCACCCCATCGCCGCGCCATCGCTCGCGTGACGATCGCCGACCACCGTTGATCCGCCGCGCCGTCGGCGCTGCCGTTCCGCGCCGCCGCGCGGCGGAGGAGCGAGAGGGGGAAATTGACGCGACCGTCGTAGGCGACTCAATTCAATACGCGCGACAAAACCTCTCCCGATCCCGGAGGGGAAAACATTTCTGTGCCGCAGTCTCCATCGCGCTCTGCGGTGGCCTGGTGCTGGCCGTACGCCAATGTGCATTGCCGGGAAATTGACGCTTGACCCCGTTTCGATGCGTCGACTAGCTTGAAAAATGGTTTTCCTGGAAAGCGCTTACCTTGCTCCCGTCGAGGTAATGCATCCGTTCGTGGTCCCAACCCCCACTGGGAGAGAAGATGGATCGCAGAGCTGTCCCCCGGATCACAAACCGATGGGCGCCCGTGGCGCGGGTCGCCGCCGCCCTCCTCGCGGTGCCGCTGCTGTCGGTCGCGTCGTCGCCGGCACAGGCGCAGGCCGCACAACCGCGCTTCACCGTGCTGGTGTTCTCGAAAGTCACGAACGTCGCCCACGATTCGATCCCCGCCGGGGTCGCCGCCATCAAGCAACTCGGTCGACAGCACAACTTCGCCGTCACCGCGACGACGGACGCCCACGTCTTCACGGACAAGCGGCTGCGGCCGTACGACGCCGTCATCTTCAACAACACCAACTCCACGCCGGAAAAGGGGAACCTGCTCAACGCGGAGCAGCGCGCCGCGTTCCAGCGGTTCATCCAGGGCGGGGGCGGCTTCGCCGGGCTGCACTCGGCCACCGCCAGCGAGCGCGACTGGGGCTGGTACGCGGGCCTGGTGGGCGCGACGTTCGACAACCACCCGACGCCGCGGGCGGGGCGCATCGAGGTGCTCGACCGGGTGCACCCGTCCACCCGGGGCCTGCCGCAGCTGTGGGAGCGCACCGAGGAGTGGTACAACTGGCAGGCCGCGCCGAACGGCAACGTGCACGTGCTCACCGAGCTGCGGACGACGGACAACCCGGAGGGGCTGACCGGGGGACCGGAGCACGCGCACTCCTGGTGTCAGGTCTACGACGGCGGCCGCTCCTGGTACACCGCGAGCGGGCACGACGGCTCCGCCTTCGCCGAACCGCTGTTCCGACAGCACCTGCTCGGTGGCATCGAGTGGGCCGCCGGGGCCGCGGGCGGTGACTGCGGCGCGACCGAGTGGGGCAACTTCCGCAAGACCACGCTCGAGGGCGACACGAACCTCGCCGACCCGTTCGAGCTGGCGCCGCTGCCCGACGGCCGGGTGCTCTACGTCCAGCGCACCGGTCAGATCAAGCTGATCCACGCCACGCAGAACCCGCCGACCACCACGCTCGCCGGTGACCTGCGGCTGCAGCTGGACACCAAGCAGCACTCCGACGGCCTGGTCGGTCTCACCATCGACAACGACTTCGCCGACAACGGCTGGGTCTACCTGCTGTACACGGATCCGATGGTGCCCGCGCCCGAACAGGCGCACTTCAACCTCTCCCGGTTCACCCTCGTCGGGGACACCCTCGACATGGCCAGCGAGAAGCGGTTGCTGCGGTTCCCGGTCTGGCGCAACGAGCTGCGCGCGAACGTGCACATGGCCGGCTCGCTGACGATGGACGACGACGGCAACCTGTACGCGGCCACCGGCGACAACACCGATCCGTTCGTGCAGCAGGGCTACTCGCCCATCGACGAGCGGCCCGGCCAGCGCGCCGCCGACGCCCAGGCGACCTCGGCGAACACCAACGACCTGCGCGGCAAGATCATCCGGATCCACCCGGAGGACGACGGGACGTACACGGTCCCGGACGGCAACCTGTTCACCGGCGCCGAGGACGGCGGCGGCAAGACCCGGCCGGAGATCTACGCGATGGGGTTCCGGAACCCGTTCCGGATCGCGTACGACGAGGCCGCCGACGCGCTGCTCGTCGCCGACTACGGCCCGGACGCGACCGTGACGAACCCGCAGCGCGGTCCCGCCGGGATGGTCGAACAGAACCGCATCACCCGGGCCGGCAACTACGGCTGGCCGTACTGCATCGGGCCGAACATCCCGTACGTCGACTACGACTTCGCCACCGGCCAGTCGGGCGAGGCCTTCAACTGCGCCGCCCCGGTCAACGACTCGCCGCACAACACCGGCCTGCGGAACCTGCCGGCCGCTCAGACGCCGCTCATCTGGTACGGCAACGCGCGGCAGGGCTGGGGACGCGACGAGTTCCCGGAGATCCCGGCGGGCGGGGCGCCGATGGCCGGCGCGGTCTACGAGTACGACGCGACGCTCGATTCGGCCACCAAGTTCCCCGAGTACTACGACGGCAAGTGGTTCATCTCCGAGTACGGCGGCAACTGGTACAAGACCGTCAGCGTGCTGGAGCGGGACGCGCCGAGCGCGGCGTTCCCGCCCGCCCGCGCCGGTGACCTGCTGTCGATCAACTCGTTCGTGCCCACCATGGGCTTCACCGCCCCCTTCGACGCCGAGTTCGGCGCCGACGGCTCCCTCTACGTCATCGACTTCGGCAGCGGCTCCGGCGTCGGACGCGGCTCCCACAACCGGGGGTCCGGCATCTACCGCATCGACTACGTCGGCGGCCCCGCGGCCACCACCCCGCGGGACCGGTGCATGTGGGGCTACAGCCCCGCCTCGACGGTCTCGTTCGGCGCGGGCCGGGCGCACACCGACGTGCCGAACGACGACCTCGGCGACGGCTGCACGATCATGGATGTGATCTGGCACGAGGCGCCGTTCCGCAACCACGACCTGTTCGTCGAGGCGGTCGGCGAGGTCACGCGCGAGCTCCGGGACGCGGGGACGATCACGCCGGAGGAGCGCTCACAGATCATGAGCGCGGCCAACCGGTCCGAGATCGGCAACACCGCGCCGGTCACCCGGAACCGGACGGTGCCCAACAACCACATCGGTCTGGTGCTCTACACGGTGCGGGCCACCATGCCGGCGGCGCCCGAGGCCACCCTGGCGGCGCTCTCCGACTGCGGCTTCCGCAACGCCGAGCCGTCCGGCAGCGTCAACAACTACTACGGCAAGAGCGCCACGGACCTGGCGCCGCGGGTGGCCGGCGCCGGGATGTCGGTGCCGTCGACCGGGGTCAGCCAGAGCAATCTGGAGAACAACCTCGACGGGGTGATCGCCGACGCGAAGGCCTTCGGCGCCCGCTACGTGCGCATCTCCGGATCGGGGTCGTGGCGGCCCGCCGACTACGCCAAGCTGGCCCGCACCCTCAACAGCGTCGGCGCGAAGCTCAAGCAGGCCGGGATCACGGTGGCCTACCACAACCACGGCTTCGAGTTCACGGAGCAGAACGGCGTGCGCGGCTACGACGTGCTGCTGCGGGAAACCGATCCCCGCCTGGTGGCGATGGAGCTCGACCTGTACTGGGCGGCGAGCGCCGGGGTCGACCCGGTGGACCTGATCAAGCGGTATCCGGGACGGTTCTCGCTGTTCCACGTGAAGGACATGGCCGCGGACGGTTCGTTCGCGGACGTCGGCGAGGGGACAATCAACTTCTCCCGCATCTTCGCGCACAGCGAGATGGCCGGCGTGGACTACTACTTCACTGAGAACGACAGCCCGAAGCCCGACGGCGTCTCGTCGGCCTGCGACAGCTACTCGAACCTGCGGAAGATCCGCTACTAGGATGGTCGCGGCCCGCACCGCCGTCATGGCGGTGCGGGCCGACTGCCGAGGAGATCACGTACGTTGTCCCAGAACCGTCCGCCGCAGGCCCCCGCCGAGCTGCGACCCGACTGCGCGCGCTGCTTCGGGCTCTGCTGCGTGGCGCTGCCCTTCGCCGCGTCGGCCGATTTCGCCGTCGACAAGCCCGCCGGCCAGCCGTGCGGGAACCTGCAGTCCGACTTCCGCTGCGGCATCCACGCGGGGCTGCGCGAGCGCGGCTTCGCCGGCTGCACCGTCTTCGACTGCTTCGGCGCGGGACAGAAGGTCTCCCAGGTGACGTTCGGCGGACGGGACTGGCGGGCGGCGCCGGAGACTGCGGGGCAGATGTTCGCGGTGTTCCCGGTCATGCGGCAGCTCCACGAGCTGCTCCGGTACGTGACCGAGGCGCTGGCGCTGCCGGCGGCCCGCCCCGTCCACGGCGAGCTGCGGCGCGCGCTCGACGACCTCGGGGCGCACACCCGCGACAGCGCCGAGGCGCTCGTGGCGCTGGACGTGCCGGCGCTGCGCTCCGACGTCAACGCGCTGCTGCTGCGCGCCAGCGAGCTGGTGCGGGCCACGATCCCGGGACGCAAGAAGAACCATCGCGGCGCCGACCTGATCGGGGCCCGGTTCGCCGGCGCGACGCTGCGGGGCGCGAACCTGCGCGGCGCGTACCTCATCGGGGCGGACCTGCGCAACGCCGACCTGCGCGGGGCCGATCTGATCGGCGCGGATCTGCGCGGGGCGGACCTGCGGGGCGCCGACCTCACCGACAGCATCTTCCTGACCCAGGCGCAGGTCACGGCGGCCCGGGGCGACGGCGCGACGAGGCTGCCCCGCGCGCTCGACCGCCCCGCTCACTGGCACCGCTAGCGCAAATCATGGACATCAAGCGAACGTGAACCCGTACCGTCTGGCGTCATGAGTGTCATCCACGGGGATCGGAAGACCTTCTACGCGCTGCTGTTCAACACGCTGCTGGTTTCGGTGATCAACTACACCGTCTGGTTCGCGATCACCTTTTATGTCTACCTGCAGACGCGCTCGGTCTTCGCCACCGGCGTGGTCTCCGGGATCTTCCTGGTGACAACGGCGCTGACCGGGATCTGGTTCGGCAGCCTGGTCGACCATTACCGCAAGAAGACGATCATGCAGGTGTCGGCGGCGGTGTCGGCCGCGTTGTACACGGCGGCCTTCGCGGTCTATCAGACCGCCCCGCAGGGATCGTTCACCGACGCGACGAGCGTCCGGCTGTGGACCCTCATCGTGTTGCTGACGGTGGGCGTCATCGCGGGAAACATCCGCACCATCGCCCTGTCGACGTTGGTGACCGTGCTGATGGCCGAAGACTCGCGGGATCGGGCCAACGGTCTGGTCGGCACGACATCCGGGGTGTCCTTCCTGGTCACATCGGTGATCAGCGGACTGCTGGTGGCGGCCGGCGGCATGTTCTGGGTGCTGCTGCTGGCATTGGCGGTGCTCGGGCTCGCCCTGCTGCACCTGGCCCTCGTCCCGGTGCCGGAGCGCACCGGGACGCCGCTCGTCCGGGTCGGCGCCACGCCCGCGGAGAGCTCCCTGCCGCCGGAGGAGGCGCTGCCGGCGGCGGCGGGCGGACCCGCGGCCGCCGGTGAACCGGCGGTTCCCGCCACGCGCACGGTGGACCTGCGGGGCACGATCCGCGTCGTCGGCGAGGTGCCCGGGCTGATGGCGCTGATCTTCTTCTCCGCCTTCAACAACTTCCTCGGCGGCGTCTTCATGGCGCTGATGGACGCGTACGGGCTGTCGCTGATGTCGGTCCAGGCCTGGGGTCTGCTGTGGGGAGTGCTGAGCACCGGCTTCATCGTCGGCGGGCTGCTCATCGCCCGCACCGGTCTCGGCAAGAACCCGGTGTGGCTGTTGCTCTTCGTCAACCTCGTGCTGTGGACCGTCACCATGCTGTTCCCGCTGCGCGCCTCGGTCGTCCTGCTCGCCGTCGGCATGTACGTGTACATGGTGCTCGTGCCGTACGCGGAGGCCGCCGAGCAGACGATCCTGCAGAAGGTGGTGCCGTACGAGCGGCAGGGGCGGGTGTTCGGCTTCGCGCAGAGCGTCGAGCAGGCCGCGTCACCCCTGACCGCGTTCCTGATCTCGCCGATCGCGCAGTTCGTGTTCATCCCGTTCATGACCGACGGTAGGGGCGCCGGGTTGATCGGAGGGTGGTTCGGCACGGGGGCAGATCGCGGTCTCGCCCTGATCTTCGTGCTCACCGGCATCATCGGCCTGATCGCCACGACCCTGGCGTTGCGCAGCGCCCCGTACCGCCGGCTCAGCCGCCGCTACACCGGGGATCCGGTGCCGGGCGCTCATGTTTGAGTCGTCGCCCAGCCGGGGCAGGTACATCGGAAACCGATGGACCGCACAGGGAGGAGCTGACGATGCCGACCGGCGACGTCGAGACGTACCACGAGGACGGGCAGTGGAAGAACCGTCCCGAGGGCAACCAGCGCGCCAGCAGCACGCACGACACGAAGTCCGAGGCGCAGGCCCGCGGGCGCGACATGGCGGTGGACCGTGGCGCCGAGCACGTCATCAAGAAGGAGGACGGTCGGATCGGGGAGAAGAACACGTACCCCCGCGAGCGCGACCCCCGCGACATCCCGGGCTGACGCCGCCGCGGGATCGCCGTTGCCGGAGGCCGGCAACAGTGAGCGGCTGAGCGATATGCCGGAGAGTCATAAATATGCCTCTCCGGCATATTCCTCGATCGGCATCCGTGTCTCCAGCATCGGTGTCTCCAGCACCCATGGCTCCAGCATCCGTGTCCCGGCCGACGTTCCCGCGACGAAGCGCCTCACCCCTCCGGCATCGGCGCGATCCGGAACCCGCCCCGGCCGTCGAACCGGACCTCGTACAGCCGGTCGAACCCGTCGGCCGGGCGCGGCGGCTGCAGCCGCTTGAGCGTGGCGAACAGCCCCACGTCGGGCACCCGGGCCCGCCCCTCGCGCACGGCGTTGCGGGCCAGCGCTCCCCGCACGTCCGGTGGGAACCAGTAGCCGACCGTCGCGGCGCCGTGTGCCCGCGCCGCCTCGATCAGCGGCTGCCACTCCCGGGGCGAGGGATTCGTGTTGTCGACCGCGACGCAGCGGCCCGCCGCGAGCGCCTCGGCGACGAGCCGCATCTGCCGTCGCTGCCGGTCGCGGGCGTGCGGGAACGCGTCCTTGCTGACCACCACGTGATCGGGCGCCAGCAGGCGCCGGGTGAACGTCGACTTGCCGGAGGCCTGCAGCCCGATCAGCACCGCGAGCTCCAGACCATCGACCACCGCCGGGCGCGTGGCTCAGCGCGGCGCGTCGGGATGACCCGGAGTGTTCGAACCGCCCCCGCTGGCGCCCGAGCTGCCCCCGGCCACGCCCGAGCCGTCATCCTCGGTGATCAGATCCGGGTCGCCCTCCGCGCGTGGACCCGTTCTGGCCCGCGTCTCCTGGTGGTCCAGCGGCACCCCGCCGACCGCCTCCGACGCGCCCCGATCGGGATCCCGCTCGCCCGGCCCCATGTCGCGTCCCACGCTGATCCTCCGTTCCCATCCGCCGGCCACGGTCGACCACCGCCCACGTCGGGTGTCGCGGCTACCCGCTGTGGCCCGGACCAAACCCGCCGCAGCATCGCGACGCCGCAGCTCACGGCCCAGGTCAGCCGGCGTCTCCAAGATTAAGTTTTGCTTTGCGGACGTGCTCGTTCCCGCTCGGCGCCGGTACCTTGCGGCGATGCGACATCTCGGAACCTTGATCGCCGCGGTCGTCACGGCACCGCTGGTCTGGATATTGCTCGCCGCGGGGCAGGATCGCTCCCTGCGGGCCTTCGCCGCCGCGCAGGACGGCGCGGAACTCACCGGTGGCGACTTCCTCCGCCCGGTGCTGGTGCTCGCTGCCGCGGGAATCCTGCTCGGCCTGATCGGCACGCTGCGGTACTCGCCGCTGGGCGCGACGGTCGCCGGAGCCGCGTACGCGGCCAGCTACCTGGGCCTGCTGGTCAGCCCGTCCCGGGCGCTCGACGTGGTGGACCACACGCTGTCCGTCGCCGGCCACCGGATCGAGCTGGCCGCCCCCGTCCGGTCCGGGACGACGCTGCTGCTCGGCGCCCTGCTGCTGGTCTCGGTCGCCAGCGTGCAGCGGTGGCGGCGGTGGCCGCGGCCCACGGCTGACGAGTTCCCCGTGGTCGTCCCCGACGAGATCATCCCGCCGATGAAGGGGCAGGACCGGCCGCTCGGCGCCGACGGCCTCGGGCTCGGCAAGCGCGATGGCGCGGGGGAGCGGGACGACTTGCCGGCAGAGCCGGAGCCCGCCATGGCGGGCACCCGGCACTGGAGCACGACGCGTTCGAACCAGGCGGCACCCGACCCGCAGGGGTGGTCGCAGACGACGCGCGAGTGGTGACCTGACCGCCGAGCCGGGGTGGGGGCGCGGTCGGCGCACCCCCCGCGGCGGTGGCCTACGGCAGGCTCCACCGCTGGCCGGGGCGGTCGGCGCAGACCGCGAGCACCGGGCGGGAGCCGTACGTGCCACCGGCGTCGCGATCCTCCAGGCAGGCGCCGCTGGCCGCGTGGACGAGACGGCCGTCGGGGTCGCGCAGCCACTGCTGCGCCGGCGTGCGGTCGCAGTGCCACAGCTGGACCATCGAGCCGTACGCCGTGGCGCCGCCGAGCGGCCGCATGCACTTGCCGAGCGCCCGGACCGTGCCGTCGGCGTCGAACGTCCACCGCTGCGCCGCGCTGTCGTCGCACTGCCACAACTGCACCGGTGCCGCCGGCTCGGTGTCGCTCGCATAGCCGTCCAGACAGGACGAATCCTGGGCGATCCGTCCAGCGTCCCCGGACGTCGACGGCTCCGTGGACGCCGACGCGGGTGCGGAGCTCGACGCCGGTGCGGAGCCAGCGGCGGATGTCGGACCGGGGGTGTCGACCGCCGGGCCGGGGGCGTCGCGCGACGGCCCCGTCAACACCGCCCCGACGATCCCGACCGTCGCCGCGAGCGCGATCGAACCGCCGCCGAGCGCGACCCTCGCCAGAACGCCCCCGCCGCCGCGGCTACCCGCCGGTGCCGATCCGGGGGCGTCGACGGCGTCCGGAGCGTGGCCGTCCGCCCGGTGCGCGCCGGGCGCGGGTGACGGGCGGCGGGGCGGGAAGCGGTCGTCGCCACGGGCCCGGCTGGCGGGGTCGGCGCTCGCCGGCGGTAATGGGTGGTCGCCGTGCGGGTCGGTGGCGGTGACGAACCGCCGGACCAGCGCGGCATTGCCGAGTTCCCCGGAGGCGGCGCAGTGCAGACAGCTCGCGTCGGCGAACGCGCGACCGCAGCGTGGACACCGGCCGGCCGGGCTCGCGCCCGGATCGCCGGCGTGCCCGGCGCCCGCGGGGCGGTCGTCATCGGTGGAGCCGGTCACCTCGTCCTCACCGTATGCGGGCCGGGTCCCCGGCCGATGCCTGGCGGCACGTGGCTCGCGCCGACCGTCATGCGTACCGTACGCCGACAGGTGCCGGCCGTCATGCCGTACGCGACGCGTGGCGGGCGGGTGTCCGGCATGGACATCTTTGTCACGACGTCCCGATCACGCTCCGTCCGCCCGGCGAATACGCGCCGACAGTGTGGCCGCTCAGCCGTTGGTCACGACGCGCCCGCGCCCTACCGTGGGGTGCCGTGAGCGGGTTCGAGGCGGTTGACTGGCAGGCGCGCACCGGTCCATACCGGGGGTTGCACTCCCCGCCGGGCGGGCTCGCACTGAGCCTCGGATACCTGCTGGTCTCGCTGGCCGGCATCGCGGTCTACCCGTCGCTCTCCGAGACCGGGAAAATGATCGACTACCTGGTGGTGTCGTTCGCGCCCGTCCCGGCCATCATGGTCGGGCTCAGCCGCACCCCGGCCGGCAACCGCAGGCCCTTCTGGTTCCTGCTCGCCGCGCTGGTCAGCTTCAACGCCGGCAACGTGGCGTGGTACTGGTACGTCTTCGCGATGGACCTGCCCACCGGCGACGGCACGATCGCCAGCGTCTTCGCCGCGCTGGCCCAGATCTTCATGTTCTGTGGCGCGATCGCCATCGTCGTGCGGCGTGGCCGCAATGATGTCGGTGGACTGATCGACAGCACCATCATGTCGATGGTGGTCGGCGGCGTCATCTGGGACTTCGTACTCCTGCCGCAGATGGACTCCGTCGACGCCCCGGCGCTGACGCAGATCGCCACCTGCGTGATGGTGTTCATGCTGACCGGCATCCTCGGCTGCCTGGTCCGGTTGCTGCTCACCGCCCGGGAGTTCATCCCGGCGCTGTGGTTCCTGGTCGCCGCCATGGCGTTCTCGCTCACCGGCGTGATCACCGTCGCCCTCGTGGTCGAGCCGGGCACGGCCGAACGGCCGGCGTTCACCGACATGGTCTACCTCGCCGGCTACACCGCCGTCGGGCTGTGCGCGCTGGCCCGCTCGGTGGTCCGTCTCCTGGGGCCCGGGCGGGCGCCGAAGGACGAGCTGAGCGTCGGCCGGTTGGTCTTCCTCGGCCTCTCGCTGGCTGCGCTGCCGGCCGTCGGCGGCGCACGTGAGCTGCTCGGTCAGCCCGTCGACGCCACCCTGCTCGCGGTCGGCACCGCCGCGGTCACGCCGCTGGTGATGGCGCGGATCTGGCGGGTGTGGTCGGAGCGGATGCGGGTGCTGCGGTACCAGGCCAGTCACGATACGGTCACCGGCCTGCCCAACCGGCCCGAGTTCGTCAACCGGCTGACCGACGCGCTGCGCACCGGCCGGCGGCTGGTGGTGGTCTTCTGCGAGGTGGACGAGTTCAAGGAGATCAGCGACCGGTTCGGGCACGCCGGCGCGGACGAGCTGGTCCGGGGGGTTGCCGAGCGGCTGCGCGGGTGTGTCCGCGAGACCGACACGGTGAGCCGGTTCGGTGGCGACCAGTTCGTCATGCTCTGGCTCGACGGCGACACCGACGATGCGGGGAAGCTGTCCCGGCGGGTCGAGAAGGCGTTCCGGGAGCCGTTCCGGGTCGCCGGCGAGCCGGTGGTGATGGGGGCGAACCTCGGCGTGGTCTGCGATAACCGCGGTGAGGCCGACGACCTGGTCCGGCGCGCCGACGCCGCGATGTACGTGGCGAAGCAGGAGCGCCGCGTGGTGCCCGGCGCCCGTACCAGGGCCGCCTTCGCGGACGACACCACCGACCGGCGCCGCTGACGACCGAACTGGTCGTCGGCATGATCCGGATACCCTTGCGGCGGCCGCCGCCCCGGCCGGACAGGAGCAGCAATGACCGCGCACACCCCGGACGCGTTCGACTCCTCGGCGCCGACCGTGCAGTTTCCCGTCGTGCGGGCGGAGCGGCAGTCGACCGCGGAGTCCACTCCCGGCGGCGGTCAGCCCGGTGACCGCGGGGAGCCGGGTGCTCCGGCGGCGGCGTCCGGTGGGGACGCGCCGCGGCGGGGCCGGCGGGCGCTCATCGCATCGGCGGTCGCCGCCGCCGCGGTCGTCGCGGCCGGCGGCGTGGCGGGGTACGCGTACGCGGGCGACGTGCCGCGCGGCACGACGGTGCTCGGCGTGGAGCTGGGCGGTGCGACCCGGGCGGAGGCCACCGCGGCGCTCCGCGCCGAGCTCGCCCGGCGCGCCGACCGGCTCGCCGCCCCGGTTCCCGTCACGGTCGCCGGCAAGACCGCCCGGATCACGCCGGCCAGCGTCGGTCTCGCCGTCGACGTCGAGGCGACGGTCGCGGCCGCGACCGGGAAGAAGTCGGACCGGCTGACCCGGCTGTTCGGCGGTCACGAGGTGCAGCCCGTGGTGACGGTGGACGCGGCCCGGCTCGACGCCGAGCTGCGCCGGGCGGCCGGCACGTTCGGGGAGCAGATGACGATGCCGGCGGTGGTCTTCGAGGGCATCACGCCCAAACCCGTCTATCCCCGTCCCGGCAAGGGGTTGGACGCCGAGCGGTCGGCGCAAGCGGTGCGGGAGGGCTGGCTGGGCGGGCAGGCCGTGGCGATTCCGCTGGTCGAGCTGCACCCGGCCAGCGACGCCGCAGAGGTCGACCGCCTCGTCGCCGAGCTGGCCGGCCCGGCCGTCGCCGCCCCGGTGACCGTGACCACGGATCGTGGTGAGCTGACCATCCCGCCGGCCGCGACGGCGAAGAGCCTGAGGCTCACGGCGGACAAGAACGGCAAGATTAACCCGAGGATCGATCAGAAGGCGCTACGGGCCGCCATCGCCGGGCAGCTCGCGAAGATCGAGGTCAAGCCGAAGGACGCCACGGTCTCCATCTCCGGCGGCAAGCCACGGGTCTCGCCCAGCGCGCCCGGACAGCAGGTGGATCTGTCGGCGCTCGCCGGTGAGCTGCTGGCGGTGCTGCCGAAGCCCGACGGACGCCACGTCACGGCGGCGCTCAAGCCCCTGCAGCCCGGCACGACCACCGAGGAGATCGTCAAGCTGGGCATCAAGGAACGCGTCTCCACGTTCACCACCCACTTCGACGGCGGCCTGTCCGATCCGCGCAGCCACAACATCGTCACCGCGGCCAAGAAGGTGGACGGGGCACTGGTCAAGCCGGGCAAGGTGTTCTCGCTCAACGGCTACACCGGGCCGCGCGGCTACGCCGAGGGCTACAAGGACGCGCCGGTGATCCTCGACGGCAAGCTGGTGCCCGGTGTCGGCGGCGGCATCTCGCAGTTCACCACCACGCTGTTCAACGCCACCTACTACGCGGGTCTGGAGGACGTCCAGCACACACCGCACTCGTACTGGTTCAGCCGGTACCCCTCGGTCATCGAGTCGACGATCTTCTACCCGACGCTGGACTTCAAGTTCCGCAACGACACCCCGTACGGCGTGGTCATCGACACGTCGTTCACGTCGAGCTCGATCACCGTGTCGATCTGGAGCACCAAGGTGTACGACAGCGTGACGACCGAGTGGAGCCCGCGGCGGGACATCACCACGCCGGAGACCGTCTACCTCGAACCCGGCCCCACCTGCATCGCCACCGACGGCATCAACGGCTTCACCCAGGACGCCTGGCGCATCTTCCGCAAGGGCGGCAAGGAGGTCGAGCGGGAGAAGTTCACCTGGCGGTACCTGCCCGAGCCGCGGTACCGCTGCGCCGAGAAGCCGGCGTAGCCGCCGGCCGACGGTGGTGGGCCGCCGCAGCCGCACCGTCCCTGCGGTTGCGCGACGGCGGCGTGTCGGACGGGGTGCGTCGGTACGATTTGGGCGGTGACGGCCCCGAGACGAAGCGGGTCGTCGCGATCGGCTCCCGCGTCGCCGCGCGCGCCAGCGTCCCTGGACCAGCGGCCGATCATCGTACTCAACCCGACTCCCCGCCGCAGATGCCCCCGCGGCCACGCACCGGCATGCCCGGCCGCGCCATCCACCGTTCCCCGATGGACTCGAGGAGTCGATTCCACCATGCGTAACCATCGTCCGCTGCGCTGCGCCGCTGCGACCATCGCGGCGGTAGCCGCCCTCTCCGCCGGCTGCACCGGCAACGACGACCAGCGTGCCGCCCCGACCACCAGCGCCGGGCCGACGTCCGCCGCGCCGACGACCCAGCACAACACCGCGGACGTCACCTTCGCGTCGAACATGATCGCGCACCACCGGCAGGCGGTGGAGATGGCGGAGTTGGCCGGGACGCGGGCGAGCGACCCCGACGTGAAGGAACTCTCGGAGAAGATCAAGCAGGCGCAGCAGCCGGAGATCGAGCAGCTGACCACCTGGCTCACGCAATGGGGCGCGACGCTGCCGTCCGCGGACCCGTCGTCGGCGACGCCGTCGGGGGAGCCGGCCGTGACACCGACGGAGGAGACGGCGGATCCGACACCGTCGGAGGAGATGGGCTCCCCGTCGCCGTCGGCCTCCCCGGACGGTCACGGCGGGAACGCGGCGCCGAGCGGGATGATGAGCGAACAGGAGCTGCGCCGGCTCGAGGATGCCAGCGGCGCGGAGTTCGACAAGCTCTTCCTGGAGATGATGATCCGTCATCACGAGGGGGCGGTGCGGATGGCGACCGCCGAGCAGCAGCAGGGGCAGCACCAGGCCGCGAAGGAACTGGCGCGGCGCATCGAGACGAGCCAGCAGGACGAGATCGCCCAGATGGAGGCGCTGCGGACGGACGACTGATCCGCCGCCACGAACGTCACCGCGAACGACAACACCAACGCGCTCGGTCGGCGCCGCGGAAATGACACGCGTGTAGTGCCGCCTCGCTGGAACGTGCCAACGTATGCGAAGCTTCCGCGGGATTCCTCGGGTTCGGTGCGTGTGGTGCAGGAGGTGTACGCCGTGACGTTGGTTGATGCGTTGGTCTTCGTTCTGGGTCTGCTGGTCGGACTGCTGATCGCCTGGTCGGTGTGGGGTAGGCGGGGCGCGCAGACCGGAACCCCCGAGCCGTCGAGCCGGCCCGCGCCGGTCGACACCGAGCCGGCGAGCGAGGCCGCCGGGGCCACGGAGCCGGCCGCGCAGCCGACCGCCGAGCCTGCCGCGTCCACGGCCGCGGTCATCGCTTCCGCTGCGGAGCCTCGCGACGACGCCCCCGCGGCCGCTGCCGTCGCGGGCGACGACACGGCTACCTCCGCCGATCCCGCTGCGGTTTCGCCGGAGGAGAAGGCCACGGCCGCGCCCGCCCCCGACACGCACCCGGACACGCCCGCGGGTGACGCCGCCGAACCCGCCGTCGCGCTGGCATCGTCCGACGACTCCGACTCCGACTCCGACTCCGACTCGGACTCCGACTCTGACGACTCCGACGACCTGCGGCGCATCGCGGGCGTCGGCCCCAAGGCGGTGCTGGCGTTGCACACGGCCGGCATTCGCACGTACCGCCAGTTGGCGGAGGCCGACGAGGCGGCGCTGCGCGCCGCCCTGCGCGCTGCGGGCCTGCGGGTCTCGCCGAGCGTCGCGACGTGGCCGTCGCAGGCGCGGGAGCTGTTGGACGCCCGGTCGGCGCCGGCGGTCGCGACGGGCGGCACCGTCTCCGCCTGACTGTTTGCTCACCGGCTCACGCGGCCGACATGCACGGCCGGTCCCGCCATCGCGACGGGACCGGCCGTGTTCGTTGAGTCGCGGGACGCGGCCGACCCGGTTGGCGTTGCTGCGTTCCGCCTGCCCGGCGCGAGCGCCGTCAGCGCCGGGATGGGCGCGCGGTCCCTGTGGGCGCCGAGCTAGCCCTCGCTGGTCCCGCCGCGGCCACCACGGGACTGCTTCCTCGCGTACATCGCCTGGGTTCCGGGGGTCCGGAACTGCGCCGGTTGCCGGTGCGTCGAGGGGGGTATTGCAGGGCCCATGCCGAAGCGATTTGACGACTATGACCGGATAGCGGTCATCACCGGAGCCGACTCCGGTATCGGCGAGGCGACCGCGGTCGCGCTCGCGAACGCCGGCTTTGACATCGGTATCGCGTACCACGCCGACACCGCCGGGGCGGAATCGACCGCGGCGAAGGTGCGCGCCGCCGGACGCCGGTGCGAGGTGCGCCAGCACGACCTGACGGAGCTGCCCGCGGCGGCCGGGGTCGTCGACGACCTCGCCGAGGCGCTCGGCGGGCTGGGAGTGCTGGTCAACAACGCCGGCACCGGCGCCAGCGCCCCGGTGGTCGACACGACGTACGAGCAGTGGCGGGCGGTGCTCTCGGTCGACCTGGACGGGCCGTTCCTGTGCGCCCAGCGGGCGGCCCGCCGGATGATCGCGAGCGGTCGGGGCGGCCGGATCATCAACATCACCAGCGTGCACGAGCACGCCCCGCGGGTCGGTTCCGGCGCGTACTGCGCCGCCAAGGGCGGCCTGGGCCTGCTGACCAAGGTGATGGCGCAGGAGTTGGCGCAGCACGGCATCACGGTCAACGCGGTCGCGCCCGGTGAGATCGCGACCCCGATGACCGGCAACGAGGACGTCGACCCGCACACCGTCGAGCGGCCCGGGGTGCCCGTGGGGCGGCCGGGGGACGCCAACGAGGTGGCCGCGGTCGTCGCGCTGCTGGCGGAGCCGCGGGCGGCGTACGTGACCGGGGCGTCGTGGGCGATCGACGGCGGAATGCTGCTGATGGGGCCCCAGGCGGGCTCGCACCTGAAGTCGGACGAGTGGCGTAAGGGCTAAAGGCGGGTCGTACCCGCCAGCGGAGGGAGCGTGGGCATGAAAGCGGTGGTGTGGCACGGTCAGCGGGACGTCCGGGTGGATACGGTCCCCGACCCCGTCATCCAGGACCCGACCGACATCATCATCCGGGTCACATCGAGCGGGATCTGCGGCTCGGACCTTCATCTGTACGAGGTGCTCGGGCCGTTCATGAGCAAGGGCGACATCCTCGGCCACGAGCCGATGGGCATCGTCGAGGAGGTCGGCTCCGGGGTCACCCACCTGCGGCGCGGCGACCGGGTGGTCGTCCCGTTCAACATCTCCTGTGGACACTGCTACATGTGCTCGCGCGGGCTGATGAGCCAGTGCGAGACCACGCAGGTCCGCGAGGAGGGCAAGGGCGCGGCCCTGTTCGGCTACACCCGGATGTACGGCCAGGTGCCCGGCGGTCAGGCGGAGTACCTGCGGGTGCCGCAGGCGCAGTTCGGGCCGATCGTGGTGCCGGAGGGGCCGTCCGACGACCGGTTCGTCTACCTGTCGGACGTGCTGCCGACGGCGTGGCAGGCGGTGGAGTACGCGGCGGTGCCGCCGGGCGGTTCGGTCGTGGTGCTCGGCCTCGGGCCGATCGGCGACATGGCGACCCGGGTGGCGCTGCATCGCGGCGCCGGGCAGGTGATCGGCGTCGACCTGGTGCCGGAGCGGCTCGCGCGCGCCCGGGAGAACGGGGTCCAGACACTGGACCTCAGCGAGTACGACGACATCGCCGACGTGATCCGGGCGCTGACCGGCGGTCGTGGCCCGGACGCGGTGATCGACGCGGTCGGGATGGAGGCGCACGGGTCGCCGGCCGGCAAGCTCGCCCAGACGATGGCCGGGCTGCTGCCCGACGCGGTCGCGGCGAAGATGATGGAGACCGCCGGGGTGGACCGGCTCGCGGCGCTGCACCTGGCGATCGACGTGGTGCGGCGGGGCGGCACCATCTCGCTCTCCGGGGTGTACGGCGGGATGACCGACCCGCTGCCGATGATGGTGCTGTTCGACAAGCAGATCCAGCTGCGGATGGGCCAGGCCAACGTGCGCAGGTGGGTGGACGACATCATGCCGCTGCTGACCGGCGACGACGATCCGCTCGGCGTGGAGACGTTCGCGACGCACCGGGTGCCGCTGACGGAGGCGCCGGCGGCGTACCAGGACTTCCAGGACAAGAAGGACGGCACTGTGAAGGTGCTGCTCAAGCCGTGACCGACGCCGTCACCGGGGCCTGAGGAGCCGGTCGACGGCGCGCGGGGGCAGCGGTCGCGCGAAGTGGAAGCCCTGTGCCTGCCGGTAGCCCATGTCGTGCAGCCGCTGCGCCTGCGCGGCGCTCTCCACCCCCTCGACGATCGCGTGCAGGTCGAGGGCGTCCGCCATCCGCAGGATGGCGGACGCCACGGCGGCCCGGCGGTCGTCGAGGGTGACGCGGTCGACGAACGACTTGTCGACCTTGATGAGGTCCACGGGGCAGCTCGCCAGGATCCCCAGCGACGACTGCCCGGTGCCGAAGTCGTCCAGCCCGACGTGGACCCCCAGCGCGCGGATGGCGCGCAGCGTGTCCATGAGCTGCGGGTCGTCGGCCATGGCGGTCTCGGTGATCTCGATGACCAGACCGGCGGGCGCGAGTCCGGTCTCGGCGAGCACCTTCTGCAGGTCGACGACGAAGTCCGGGTCGCGCAGCTGGTGCGCCGAGACGTTGACGTGGGTGGCGAACGGGGAACCTCCGCGCTGCCACCGGCTGGCCTGGCGGCACGCCTGGGCCAGCACCGAACGGCCGAGCGGCACGATCAGGCCGGTCCGCTCGGCGACCGGGATGAACACCTCGGGCGACACCGGCCCGCGGACGGGGTGCCGCCAGCGCGCCAGCGCCTCCACCCCGGTGACGCGGCCGTCGGCGAGCCGCACGATCGGCTGGTACTCGACGTGGAGCTGGTGACCGGTGACGGCCTGGCGGAGCCCGTCGAGGAGCGCCGCCTGCTCCGCCACCCGCGCCTTCATGCCCGGGCGGTACACCGCGGCCTGCCCCTTGCCGGCGTCCTTCGCAACGTACAGCGCGATGTCGGCGTTGCGCAGCAGATCGGTGCCGCGATCGCCGGGGCGGGCGTAGGCGACGCCGACGCTCGCGGCCACCGTCAGCGCATGACCGGCCGCCACGACCGGCTCGCCCAGGGTGGCGAGGATCCGCCGCACCAGCACGTCGACCTCGCCGGCGGGCAGCCCCTCCAGCAGCACGGCGAACTCGTCGCCGCCGAGCCGGGCCACCACGTCGCCGGCGCGCACGGTGCGGTGCAGCAGCTCGGTGGTGGCCACCAGGAGCTTGTCGCCGACGTCGTGGCCGAGGGTGTCGTTGACCATCTTGAAGTCGTCGAGGTCGATCAGGAGCACCGCCGGGGCGGGCCCGGCGTCGTCGCGGGCGGCGGCCGCCTCGAGCTGGCGCGAGAAGAGCGCCCGGTTGGCGGCGCCGGTCAGCGGGTCCCGGTCGGCGAGCCGCTGCAGCTCCGTCTCCAGCGCCCGCCGTTCGGTGATGTCCAGCAGAGCGCCGGACAGCCCCTGCACCCGGCCCCGCTCGTCGGTGAAGACGCCCTTGTAGAACGTCACGTCCCGCACCGATCCGTCGGCGTACCGGACCTGCGCCTCGTAGATCTGGCTGCCGCCCGCCTCGATCAGGGCGCGGTCGGCGGCCGCGTAGACCTCGGCCAGCTCGGGCCGCCAGATCTCGTGGACGGTCCGTCCGATGATCTGGTCGCGGGGCACCCCGACGTACTCCTCGAACGCCCGGTTGCAGGCGCCGTACACCCCGTCGGCGTCCTTGCTGAAGATCGGGGCGGGGATGTTGTCGATCGCGGTCTGCAGTTGCTGCAGCGTCCGTGCCGTCTGCGTCAGATCCGTCGCCGTCGACAGCACGCCGATCTGTCCCGTGAAACCGGCCGCGTGCAGCTGCTCCAGCGCCGCCTCGGCGGTGGCGGGCTCCGCGGCCGCCACCACGATCTGCACGGGGCGCAGGTCGCCGCTCGCGATCAGGCGTGCGGCCTGCGCCGGCGACACCCACAGCGGTATGCCCAGCGGGGACCAACGCGACGGCGGCGACTGGTCGGCGGTGACGCCGAGGACCGGGGGCGCGTGGTCCTGGTGGTGGGGCTCCGGAGACCGCCGGTGCGACGCATGTCCGCCCGCGATGCTCACCCGGCAGTCCCTTTCCGCTGGTCGGACAACTCGCCTGCCTATCGGCGCGGCGACGCGGGACCTTAGGGGGTGTTGATCACACGCGTCAGCCGGCCTTCACCCGCTTGGCGATGCTGCAGGCCCGCACCGCCATGTGGTCCAGCGCGGCGAACTGCACGTCGGTGAGCGGGTCGGTGTTGTTGCCGCCGGTGACGTGGGAGACGCCGTACGGGTTGCCGTCGGCGAACTTCAGCGGGTCGGTGTAGCCGGGGGCCACGATGATCCCGCCGAAGTGGTGGATGGTGTTGTAGAGCGCCAGCAGCGTGGACTCCTGCCCGCCGTGGGCGGTCTGGGAGGCGGTGAAGCCGGCGTAGACCTTGTTGGCGAGCAGCCCCTGGGCCCACTGTGGGCCGAGCGTGTCGATGAACTGCTTGAGTTGGCTGGCGATGTTGCCGTACCGGGTGGGTGAGCCGAACAGGACGGCGTCGGCCCAGACCACGTCGTCGGCGGTCGCCTTGGGCTCGTTCTTCGTGCTGTCGTAGTGCTGGCTCCACGCCGCGTTGGAGGCGATCGCCTCGTCGGGCGCGAGCTCCGGGACCTGACGCAACCGCACCTCGGCGCCGGCCTTGTCGGTGCCCGCCGCCGCCAGCCGCTGCGCCATCGCGTGCACCGTGCCGGTCGCCGAGTAGTAGATGACGGAGAGTTTGACATCGGCCATGGGAGGCTCTGCTCCTTCGCGGGCGATCTGTCGTGCGCGTCGCCGCTCGGGCGACCTACCCGCCACGCTACCCATGGTTTCGGTGCCAAATACGCGATTCCGACATGCCGTCGGGCTGTCGCCGCCGACCGGCTCGTACCATGTGCGGATGGTCATCGACGTGACGGACGTGCCGGACCGGGAGCGGTTCGAGGCCCGCGACAGCGACGCCGACGGGGCGCTGGCCGGGCTCATGACCTACCAGCTCACCGGCAAGGTCATCGCCGTCACGCACGTCGAGATCACCCCCGAGTACGCGGACCGGGGCGTGGAGGAGACGCTCACCCGCGCGGTCATGAACGACGCCAGGCAACGGGCCCGGGTCGTGGTGCCGATCTACCCGCCGCTCGCCGACTGGCTCGGCAAGCATCCGGAGTACAACAGCATCGTGGCCGGGGCGACGAAGAAGCTGAAGTGAGGCCCGGGCTCAGCGGCGCGGCGCCGGATCGGTGACGTCGGCGAACGACGCGTCCAGGCTGCGCACCACCTCGTCGGCGTCCAGCGCGACCGCCACCCCGTGTTCCCCGGAACCGAGCGTGATCAGCCGGCCGCGGATCCGCTCGTCGGCGACGACCGGCCACGGCGTGGTCGAGCCGAACGGCGTGATCGTGCCCCGCTCGTACCCGGTCGCCGCGCGGGCGGCCTCCGCGTCCGGCAGGGACAGCCGGCTGACCCCGAGCAGCGAGCGCAGCTTCGGCCAGGAGATCGCCCGGTCGCCGGGCACCAGCACGAAGACGTAGTCCTCGGCGCCGCGGCGTACGACGATCGTCTTCACCACGTCCGCCACCGGCACCCCGCGGGCCGCCGCGGCTTCGGCCACGCTGTCCACCGGCCCGTGCCGGATCACCCGGTGGGGGATCGCGGCAGCGGCGAGAGCGTCGTACGCGCGGCTCGGCATCCCCGCACGATATCGGTATGCGACAGCCGGTAGTCCGGCGTGTCCGGGTCGGCGGGCAGAATCACAACCGTGACCGCCACCGACCCCCGCGCCGTGCTCACCCGGCCGGCACCCCCGCCCGACCTCACCGTGCGCTACGGACCACTCGCCGACCACGTGGCGGACGTGCGCCGCCCGCGCACCGTCACCGGGCCGGCGCCGCTGGTGCTGGTCGTGCACGGCGGGTTCTGGCGGGCGGCGTACGACCGGCAGCACACCGGCCCGCTCTGCGACGACCTGGCCGGCCGCGGCTTCGCGGTCGCCGCCATCGAGTACCGCCGCGTCGGCCGGGACGGCGGCGGCTGGCCGGACATCTTCGATGACGTCGCGCTCGCCGTCGACCGGGTGCCGGGGCTGGTCGCGGAGGCGCTCGGCGATCGGGTCCGGGCCGACCGGGTCGTGCTGCTCGGCCACTCCGCCGGCGGACACCTGGCGGTCTGGGCGGCGGCCCGGCACCGGCTCCCGGCGACCGCGCCCTGGCGCACCCCGGCCCCGTCGCCCGCCGTCCGCGGGGTCGTGTCGCTGGCCGGCGTCCTGGACCTGGCCGCCGCCTCCGCCCAGCGGCTGGGCGACGCCGCCACCGACGAGCTGCTCGGTGGTGATCCGGCGGCGGTGCCCGACCGGTACGCCGCCGCCGACCCGGCGGCGCTGCTGCCCGTCGGCGTACCCGTGACGCTGGTCCACGGCCGCGACGACCTCCAGGTGCCGTGGGAGATCAGCGAGCGGTACGCGGAGGCCGCGCGCCGGGCCGGCGACGACGTGTCGGTCCGGCTTCTCGACGGCATCGAGCACTTCGGGGTCATCGACCCACTCTCGCCGGCGTGGCCGTCGGTGCTCGACGCGCTGCGCCGGCTGGCGTTCGGGTAGGGGCGCGGACCGGCATGCCGCGGTTCGACGGATATACCTGAGAGGCATATTTATGACTGCCAGGTATATCGGTCGGCTCAGAACTTTTCCGTGCCAGCCTCCCTCCACGGCCCCCGTTAGACCCCGACGACAATGCGGGAGTATCCGGAGCGCCGCGGGTGTTGTGGTCTGGCGAGCGCCGCCCCTGGCGCGCGGTGGCCTGTTGCACACGCCACCGCGCCTTCCGCCCCGGTTGCGGCCCGATGTCCCACGGTGGGACTAGGCTCGCGGCGTTGTCCTGCGGATTCGCGGTGTGCCGCGGATCGTGAGCGGCACGCCCACCTCGACACGATCTGGGAGTACGACCAGGTGACTGCGCAACCCGAGACCCTGTACGGGGCCGACGACCTCACGCACCTCGAGGGGCTCGACGCTGTCCGCAAGCGTCCGGGCATGTACATCGGCTCGACCGACAGCCGTGGTGTGGGTCACCTCGTCAACGAGATCCTGGACAACTCCACGGACGAGGGCGTCGCCGGCCACGCCACCCGGGTCGAGGTGACGCTGCACGCCGACGGTTCGGTGCAGGTCGACGACGACGGCCGCGGTATTCCCACCGACATCCACGCCAAGTCCGGGATCTCCGGCGTCGAGCTGGTCCTGACCCGGTTGCACGCCGGCGGCAAGTTCGGTGGCTCCGGCTACAAGACCTCCGGCGGCCTGCACGGCGTGGGCGCCTCGGCCGTCAACGCCCTGTCCCACCGCTTCGACGTGACCGTGAAGCGGGGCGGCAAGGTCCACCAGATGTCGTTCCAGCGCGGTGTTCCCGGCGTGTTCGCCGGAGCGGGTCCGACGGCCGCGTTCACGCCGGAGTCCGGGCTGCGGGTGACCGGCAAGATGAAACGCAACGAGTCCACCGGCACCTCGATCCGCTACTGGTACGACGCCCGCTACTTCGAGACCGGGGCGGCGCTGGACGCCGACGCGGTGCGCACCAAGCTGCGCAACACCGCGTTCCTCGTCCCCGGCGTGACGTACGTGCTGCGCGACGCCACGGGCGACGAGGTCGTCGAGGAGACGTTCCACTTCCCCAACGGCCTGACCGACATGGTCGACTTCCTTGCCCCGGCCGGCGACAAGACAGTCTCCGGCACGCTGGTCGTGACCGGCGAGGGCACCTACAAGGAGAACGCCGCCGACGCCAACGGCGTCATGCAGGCCAATGTGCAGCGGCGCGCCGAGGTCGAGGTCGCGTTCCGGTGGGGGACCGGCTACGAGCGCACCGTCGAATGCTTCACGAACACGATCCGCAACGTGCACGGCGGCACCCAC
Organism: Micromonospora pattaloongensis; assembly: GCF_900107255.1. GTDB lineage: Bacteria > Actinomycetota > Actinomycetes > Mycobacteriales > Micromonosporaceae > Micromonospora_I > Micromonospora_I pattaloongensis. The sequence goes on from NZ_FNPH01000004.1 coordinate 28,364, forward strand.
CGCAAGGGCTTCGAACGCGCGGCGGTGCGCGCACTGACCGACGCGATCAGGAACACCCGCGGCCTTCTCAGGCCGAAGGAGGAGCCGCCGACCCTCGACGACGTGCTCGAGGGCATGACCGCGGTGATCCACGTCCGGATCCCGGAGCCGCAGTTCACCTCGCAGACCAAGGACGAGCTCTCCACCGCCGGCATCACCAAGGTGATCCAGGGTCTGGTGGAGCAGCACCTCAAGGCGTGGGTCGAGGGGCGCAAGACCAAGGCCGAGGCGCGGACGGTGCTGCAGAAGATCGTCGACGCGGCGCGGGTGCGGCTGACCCAGAAGCAGCAGAAGGACGCCGCCCGGCGCAAGACGGCGCTGGAGGGCGCCTCGATGCCGGCGAAGCTGGTCGACTGCCGGGCGACCGGCGTGGAGCGCAGCGAGCTGTTCATCGTCGAGGGCGACAGCGCGCTCGGCACGGCGCGGCTGGCGCGGTCCTCGGAGTACCAGGCGCTGCTGCCGATCCGGGGCAAGATCCTCAACGTGCAGAAGGCCAACCTGCAGCAGGTGCTCGACAACGCCGAGTGCTCCGCGATCGTGCAGGTGCTCGGGGCCGGTTCGGGTCGCACCTTCGACCTGGAGTCGATGCGGTACGGCCGCGTCCTGATCATGGCCGACGCCGACGTCGACGGCTCGCACATCCGGACCCTGCTGATCACGCTGTTCGCCAAGTACATGCGCCCGGTCATCGAGGCGGGTCGGCTCTACGCGGCGATGCCGCCCCTGCACAAGATCACCACCAAGGGGCGTAACGCCGAGACCGTCTACACGTACACGCAGGCCGAGATGGCCAGCACCGTCGCCAAGCTGGAAAAGGCCGGCAAGCAGATCGTCACCCCGATCCCGCGCTTCAAGGGCCTCGGCGAGATGGACGCCGACGAGCTGTGGGACACGACGATGAACCCGGCCACCCGCGCCGTCCGCCGGATCACGCTGGACGACGTCGAGGCGGCCGAGCAGATTCTCGAGCTGCTGATGGGCGAGAAGGTCGAGCCGCGGAAGAACTGGCTGATCGAGTCGGCGAGCCGCGTCGACGCCGAAACGATCGACGCCTGACCGCCCCCACCCGTGACGTACCGTCGAGGAGAGCAGTAAGCAATGGCACGCCGTAAGGGCACGCAGGCGAAGGTCGATCTGTCGGCCTTCGACCAGGCGGGGGCGCAGGTCATCGACAACCCGCTGACCACCGAGATCTCCGACTCGTACCTGGAGTACGCGTACTCGGTGATCCACTCGCGGGCGCTGCCGGACGCGCGCGACGGCCTCAAGCCGGTCCACCGCCGGATCCTGTTCTCGATGAGCGAGAACGGCCACCGGCCGGACCGCGGGCACGTGAAGTCGGCGCGCGTCGTCGGTGACGTGATGGGTAAGTACCACCCGCACGGCGACACCGCGATCTACGACGCGATGGTGCGGCTGGCGCAGGACTTCTCGCTGAACGTGCCGCTGATCGACGGGCACGGCAACTTCGGCTCCCCGGACGACGGCCCGGCCGCGGCGCGCTACACCGAGGCGCGGCTGTCGCGGGAGGCGATGCTGCTCGTCGGCGAGCTCGGCGAGGACACCATCGACTTCAAGCCCAACTACGACGGGTCGCTGGAAGAGCCCATCGTGCTGCCGGCGGCGTTCCCGAACCTGCTGGTCAACGGCACCTCCGGCATCGCCGTCGGCATGGCGACCAACATGATCCCGCACAACCTCGGCGAGGTCGTCGCGGCGGCGCGCTGGTTGATCAACCACCCGAACGCCACGCTGGACAAGCTGATGGAGTTCGTGCCCGGCCCGGACCTGCCGACCGGTGGCCTGCTGCTCGGCCTCGACGAGGTGCGCAAGGCGTACGAGACGGGGCGCGGCGTGGTCCGGATGCGCGGCCGCGTGGAGATCGGCCCGCTGGAGGGCAGCCGCGGTCGCCAGGCGATCACGGTGACCGAGCTGCCGTACGGCGTCGGCGCGGAGAAGGTCATCGCCGCGATCACCAACGAGGTCAACAAGACGAAGCGGCTGCAGGGCATCGCCGACGTCAAGGACCTGACCGACCGGGAGAACGGCACCCGGCTCGTCATCGAGTGCAAGGTCGGCGTGAATCCGCAGGCGCTGCTGGCCGACCTCTACCGGCTCACGCCGCTGGAGCAGTCGTTCGGCGTGAACAACCTGGTGCTGGTCGACGGGCAGCCGCAGACGCTCGGCCTCAAGGCGCTGCTCGAGGTCTTCCTGTCGCACCGCTACGAGGTGGTGACCCGTCGAACGTCGTTCCGCCGCCGAAAGCGCGAGGAGCGGCTGCACCTGGTCGACGGTCTGCTGATCGCGCTGCTGGACATCGACAAGGTGGTCCGGTTGATCCGCGGCAGCGAGAACGCGCAGGCGGCCAAGGACGGGCTGATGCGGCAGTTCACGCTCTCCGAGATCCAGGCGAGCTACATCCTCGACACCCCGCTGCGCCGGCTGACCAAGTTCGACCGGCTGGAGCTGGAGACCGAGCAGGAGCGGCTGCGTGCCGAGATCGCGGAGCTGTCGCGGATCCTCGACGACGAGGGCGTGCTGCGGAAGGTCGTCTCGGACGAGCTGGTCAAGGTGGCCAAGGAGTTCGCCACCGAGCGGCGTACGACGCTGATCGACGGTGATCTCAAGGAGGTGCTGGCGGCGTCCGCGCCGGCCGGCCCGCTGGAGGTGGCCGACGACCCCTGCCAGGTGATCCTGTCCGCGACCGGGCTGGTCGCCCGTACCGCCGCGGAGTCCGAGGAGGCCTCCGAGGGACGGCGCCGCAACGGCCGGGTCAAGCACGACGCCGTCCGCGCGGTCGTGCACTCGACGGCGCGCGGCCAGGTGCTGCTGGTGACCAGCCAGGGGCGGGCGTTCAAAACCGACGTGCTGCCGCTGCCGGTGCTGCCGGAGCAGGCCGGCACGGTCTCGCTGCGCGGTGGCATGTCCGCCAGCGAGCTGGTGCCGCTGCGGCCGGGCGAGACGGTCGTCGGCCTGGCGCCGCTCGGCGCGCAGGCCGCCGGGTCGCCCGGGCTGGCGCTGGGCACCCGGCAGGGCGTGGTGAAGGTGACCGCGCCGGACTGGCCCGTGCGCTCCGACGAGTTCGAGGTGATCGGGCTCAAGGACGGCGACGAGGTCGTCGGGGCGACCTGGCTGACCGACGGCGCGGAGACTCTCGTCTTCGTCACCTCCGACGCGGCGCTGCTGCGGTTCGCCGCCAAGCTGGTGCGGCCGCAGGGTCTCAAGGGCGGCGGCATGGCCGGCGTCAACCTGGCCGCCGACGCGCGGGTGCTGCACTTCGGCGCGGTGCGCACCGACGACAACGAGCACGGCGAGCCGATGGTCGTCACCTCCACCGGCAGCACCGTCAAGGTCACCCCGTTCGCCCTGTACCCGGCGAAGGGCCGGGCCACCGGCGGCGTACGCGCGCAGCGGTTCCTGAAGGGCGAGCAGGATCTGACGCTGGCGTGGGTCGGGTCTCGTCCCGCGGGAGCGACCGGGACGGGCGAGCCGCTGGAGCTGCCGCCGGTCGACAAGCGACGCGACGGGTCCGGCTTCGCGGTGATGATGGCGCCGGGCGTGGTGGGGCACCTCATCGAACGCGACTGACCGATGCGGGGAGGTGTCGACGCTGGAGAAGACGGCCAAGCCTTGGATTCGCCGACCGGTCGGCGTCCTGGCGGTTATTGCGGCGGTGGCCCTGATCGGGGTCGTCGGCGCGGTTGTGGGCGTTCGTACGTTGGGGTCCTCCGGCCCGCCGTCCTCCGCCGACCAGCCCTACTACGAGAGCACCGAGGCGCTGGAGGGCAAAGCTGATGTCATCGTTCGGGCCAGCATCGTGAGCACCCTCGAGCGGACTTCGAACGGGTTTCCCGAGACGGTGGCGACAATCTCCATCACCAAGGTGGCGAAGGGCGACGCCGCGGCGGGCGGTCGGATGACCTTCTCCTACCCGACGCCCGGCTCCGGCCCGGAAAGTCCCACCGGCCTATCAGCCGGCAAGGAGTACGTGCTCCTGCTCGTACGGTTCGATGACGGCGCGGCCGGCCTGGTCAACACGACGCAGGGCTACTATCCCGTGCTGAACGGCCGCGCGGTCACCGGCACGGAGAACTCCGTGGAGCTAAGCCCCGACGTCAAGACCGCCCTCGGTACGAACTGACCGGCGTAGCGCCCAACTCCTTCGGCGGCCCGCACGCCGACGAGGAGCGCTCCGCCCCGGTCCGCCACCATCCCGACTTGCCCATTCCGGCGCGGAAGCCGTTCGACGGCGGCTAGGTTCGACGGTGTCCGTCGGGCTGCGCGGTGCGGGGAGTCGGGGATGGTGGACGTCGAGGTCAGCCTCCGGGTGGACGGGACCGATCATCGGCTCACTGTGGACACCCGCACCAGCGTGCTCGACGCGCTGCGCGAGCGGCTGGGCAACACCAGCCCGAAGAAGGGCTGCGACCACGGGCAGTGCGGCGCATGCACCGTGCTGCTCGACGGCCGGCGGGTCAACAGCTGTCTGGCGCTCGCGGTGGCGCACGACGGCGCCACCGTCGTGACCGCCGCCGGGCTCGCGCCGGCCGGGCAGCTGCACCCGATGCAGGCGTGCTTCATCCGCCACGACGCCTTCCAGTGCGGCTACTGCACGCCGGGACAGATCGTCTCCGCGGTCGCGATGCTCGCCGAGGCGGCGGCCGGCTGGCCGAGCGCGGTGACGGCGGATGGGGCCGGGCGCGGCGGTGGCGCGGTGGTGCTGGACGACGACGAGATCCGGGAGCGGATGAGCGGCAACCTGTGCCGCTGCGCCGCGTACGCCAACATCGTGCCGGCGGTCGCGGAAATGGCGCGGCGATGAGACCCTTCCGCTACGAACGCGCCAACGACGTGTCCGGAGCGGTCGCGCTGCTCGCCGGGACCCCCAACGGGGCGTTCCTCGGCGGCGGCACCAACCTGGTGGACCTGATGCGGCTCGACGTCGCCCGGCCGGAGTTGCTGGTCGACGTGCGCCGCTTGACCTCCGACCGGATCGAGGAGCTGCCCGACGGCCGCGTACGCGTCGGGGCGGCCGTTCCCAACAGTGACCTGGCCGCCGACCCGCTGATCCGGGCCCGCTACCCGGCGGTGTCCGAGGCCCTGCTCTCCGGCGCCTCCGGGCAGCTGCGCAACCTCGCCACCACCGGCGGGAACCTGCTGCAACGGACCCGGTGCGTGTACTTCCAGAACGTCAGCACCCCGTGCAACAAGCGGGATCCGGGGGCCGGCTGCTCCGCGATCGATGGTCACCACTGGGACCTCGCCATTCTGGGCGCGTCCGAGGCGTGCGTGGCGACCCACCCGTCCGATCTCGCGGTCGCGCTGGTCGCGCTCGACGCGGTCGTGCTCACCGAGGGGGCCGACGGCGAGCGGCGGATCCCGATCACCGAGCTGCACCGGTTGCCCGACCGCGAGCCGCACCGGGACACGATCCTGCAGCACGGTGAGCTGATCACGGCGGTCGAGCTGCCGCCGCTGCCGTGGGCCACCAGGTCGCGCTACCGCAAGGTGCGCGACCGCGCGTCGTACGCGTTCGCGCTGGTCTCGGCGGTGGTGGTCCTCGATACCGCCGACGGGGTGGTGCGGGATGTGCGGATCGGGCTCGGCGGCGTCGCGCACCGACCGTGGCGGGCGCTCGTCGCCGAGCAGGCGTTGCGCGGCGGCCCCGCGACCGAGGAGCGGTTCCGGCAGGCGGCCGAGGCCGAACTCGCCGCGGCCCGGCCGTTGCCGGGCAACGCGTTCAAGGTGCGGCTGGCCCGCAACACGCTGGTGCGCACGCTGCTCGACGTGAACGAGGGTCGGCGGTGACGATCACGCCGCGCGCCATGGGTGTCGCGGTGGACCGGTTCGACGGTGCGGCGAAGGTTCGCGGCGAGGCCCGGTACGCGTACGAGCAACCGGTCGACCGTCCGCTGTACCTGTATCCGCTCACCGCGGCGGTCGCGACCGGCCGGATCGCCGACATCGACTGCGGCGCGGCGAGCGCCGAGCCGGGCGTGGTGGCCGTCCTGACGTACCGGAACGCGACCCGGACCGCGGCGATCGAGGACGGGGAGCTGCGCATCCTGCAGTCCGACGAGGTCGCCTTCCGCGGTCAGTTCATCGGCGGGGTGGTCGCGGAGACGTCGGAGATCGCGCGGCACGCCGTGAGCCTGGTCCGCGTCGACTACGAGGAGCGGCCGCACGACGTGGAGCTGCGGGAGGGCCGGGGCGACCTGCGCGTGCCGCGCGAGGTGCAGCCGATCTTCCCCATGGACACCGCCGAGGGGGACGTCGACGCGGCGCTGGCGTCGGCACCGGTGCGCGTCGACCAGACCTACACGACCGCATGGAACAACCACAACCCGATCGAGCCGCACACCACGATCGCCACCTGGACCGGCGACCGGTTCACCTTCTACCTCTCCACGCAGGGGGTGAACGGGATCCAGGCGGCGGTGGCGGCGCTGTTCGAACTCGGTCCGGACCGGGTGCGGGTGATCTCGCCGTACGTGGGGGGCGCGTTCGGGTCCAAGGCGCGGCCGCACGCCGACGTCGTTCTCGCCGCGCTGGCCGCGCGGCTCGTGCCGGACCGGCCGGTGAAGTTCGCGCTCACCCGGCAGCAGATGTTCTCCCAGGTCGGGTACCGACCGCCGACGGTTCAGCGGGTGCGGCTCGGCGCCGACGCCGGCGGGCGGTTGGTCGCGCTCGCCCACGAATCCATCGAGCCGACATCGAAGCTGCAGGAGTTCGCCGAGCACAGCACCCGGGCCACCCCGACGATGTACGCCGCGCCGAACCGCCGTACCCGTCAGCGGCTGGCCGCGCTGGACGTGCCGACACCGACGATCATGCGGGCGCCGGGGGAGGCGTCCGGGATGTTCGCGTTGGAGTCGGCGATGGACGAGATGGCCATCGCCTGCGGGCTGGACCCGATCGAGTTCCGGATCCGCAACGACGCGCAGCGGCATCCCCATTTCGGCCTGCCATTCTCCAGCCGCAACCTCGTCGCCTGCCTCCGCGAGGGCGCACGCCGGTTCGGCTGGGACGGACGGGATCCCACGCCGGGGATCCGGCGTACGGCGGGCTGGCTGGTGGGGACCGGCGTCGCCGCGGCGACCTACCCGGTGCTGCGGCTGCCCGGCTCGATGGCGACGATTCGGGTCGGCCCTGACGAGCGGTACACCGTGCTGATCGCCGCCGCGGACATCGGCACCGGCACCTGGACCGCGCTGAGCCAGGTCGCGGCGGACGCGCTCGGCGTCCGCGTCGAGCAGATCGACCTGCGCATCGGCGACACCGCGTACCCGAAGGCGTCGAACGAGGGCGGCTCGTCGGGGATCACCAGCTGGGGCTCGGCGATCTGCGAGGCCGCGGATCGGCTGCGCGACGAGCTGGCGCGGCACGGCGGGGCGGTGCCGGCCGATGGGCTGGAGGTGACCGCCGCGATGCCGGAGAACCCGCACATCAGCCGGTACGCCATGCACGCGTTCGGCGCGCAGTTCGCCGAGGTACGGGTGCACGCCGAGATCGGCGAGGTGCGGGTGCGGCGGCAGCTCGGGGTGTTCGCGGTCGGCCGGGTGGTCAACCCGAAGACCGCGCGTTCGCAACTGCTCGGCGGGATGACGATGGGGCTGTCGATGGCGCTGCACGAGCAGAGCGTGTTCGACCCGCGCTTCGCGCAGGTGGTGACCCAGGACCTGGCCACCTACCACATCGCCAGCAACGCCGACGTCGGCGCGGTCGAGGTGCACTGGATCGACGAGGACGACCCGTACGTGAACCCGATGGGGACCAAGGGAGTCGGTGAGATCGGCATCGTGGGCGCGGCGGCGGCGATCGCGAACGCGGTCCATCACGCCACCGGCGTGCGGGTCCGCGACCTGCCGATCACCCTCGACAAGCTCCTGCCGGCCGCGTAGCGCCGCGTCGGCATGCGGGACGTGCTCGACGAGCTGGAGCGGTGGTGGCGCGCCGACCGGGCGGTCGCGCTCGCCACCGTCGTCGCCACCTCGGGGTCGGCGCCCCGGCCGGCCGGCGCCACCATGCTGGTCGCCCCGGACGGCGCCGCGGCGGGGAGCGTGTCCGGCGGGTGTGTCGAGGCCGCGGTGTACGAGCTGGCGCACGAGGTGCGGCGCACGGGACGGCCGGTGCTGCGCCGCTACGGCGTTCCCGACGACGACGCGTACGCCGTCGGGCTGACCTGCGGCGGCCACCTCGACGTCTACGTGGAGCGGGTCGACCCGGCGGTCTTTCCGGAGCTTCCCGAGGTCGCCGCGTCGATCCGGCAGGGCGATCCGGTCGCGGTCGCCAGCTGCGTGGCCGTCGAGCCCCCGCACCGGAACGGGTTGGGGCGGCGTCGGGTGGTGTGGCCGGGCCGGACGGCGGGCTCGTTGGGGCCGGCGCGGCTGGACGCGGCCGCGACCCGGGAGATCCGCGGCCTGCTCGCCGCCGGCCGCACCGCGATCGTCCGGTACAGCCGGGACGGGCGGCGCGGCGACGACATGACGCTGTTCGTGTCGGCGTACGCGGCGCCGCCCCGGATGATCGTTTTCGGCGCCGTCGACTTCGCGTCGGCGCTGGCGCGGGTCGGCGCCTTCCTCGGGTACCGGGTGACGGTCTGCGACGCCCGGCCGGTCTTCGCGACCCGCGGTCGCTTTCCGGACGCCCACGAGGTGGTGGTGGACTGGCCGCACCGCTATCTGCGGGGCGAGGCGGCGGCGGGCCGGGTGGACGGGCGCAGCGTGCTCTGTGTGCTCACCCACGACCCGAAGTTCGACGTGCCGCTGCTCGAGGTCGCGCTGCGGCTACCGGTGGCGTACGTCGGGGCGATGGGGTCGCGGCGCGGCGACGCGGAGCGGCGCCGCCGGCTGAGCGCGGCCGGGGTCGGCGAGGGCGAGCTGCGGCGGCTGGCCGCGCCGATCGGGCTGGATCTCGGCGCGCGGACCGTGGAGGAGACCGCGATCAGCATCGCCGCGGAGATCATCGCGTCCCGCTGCGGCGGGACGGGCGGTCGGTTGACCGCGACGGCGGGCCCCATCCATCACGTGCCGGCGACGTGACGGCGGCGGGACTCGTGCTCGCGGCGGGCGGCGGCCGGCGGTACGGCGCGCCGAAGGCCCTCGTCGCCGTCGATGGCCGGCTGCTGGTCGAGCGGGCGGTGCGGACGGTGCGCGACGGCGGCTGTGACCCGGTCGTCGTGGTGCTCGGCGCGGCCGCCGACGAGGCCTGACGCAGAACATCATGGCGCGGTGGCAACCGAACGACGGGCGGCGCGGCGCGGCGGTAATGTCACGCACGAAAGGCCCCACGCGGCGCCCCCCCACCGCGGGTCGGACGGGCCGAGGGCAGCAGCAGTGACGATCGTGTAGGTGCCCGTGATGCCTAGCAGGCGCAGTGAAGGCGACCGCCCAGCGGTGCCTCGTCCACGTCGACCCCGCCACCGTCGGCGAGCGTTCTCCGCCGCCGTGCTCTGCGCGCTGTTCGTCGCGCCGGTCCCGGTGCGCGCCGAGTCGGCGCCACCGTCGGCGGCACCGGCGTACGCGCCCTGCCCGATCGTGCGGGTGCCGCGCCCGTCGCTTCCCGCGCCGCCCACACCCGATCCGGCCCGGCCGGCGATCGGCGGTCCCGGACTGAAGACCGCCGGGCTGACGGTCCCGCCGGCCGCACCCACGCCGCCGGCGGTCACCGCGACCTCCTGGCTCGTCGCCGACCTCGACACCGGCGCGGTGCTCGGCGCCTGCGGCCCGCACCGGTACGCCACCCCCGCCAGCGTGCAGAAGCTGCTGCTCGCCGCGACGATGCTGCCGAAGCTCAACCCGGCCCAGGTGATCCAGGTGACCGCCGCGGACATGGACTTCGAGCCCGGCAGCTCCGCGATGGGGGTGGTGCGCGGCGGGCGTTACCGCATCGAGACGCTGTGGCTGGGGCTGATGCTCAACTCCGGCAACGACGCCGCGAACGTGCTGGCCCGGCTCGGCGCCGGCAGCGCCGCCCGCGGAGTCGAAGCGATGAACGCGGAGGCCCGCCGCCTCGGCGCGTTCGACACCCACGCCGCGACACCGTCCGGATTGGACGGACCCCGCCAGTACACCAGCGCGTACGACCTGGCGCTGATCGCCCGCGCCTGCTTCGCCCGCGGTGACTTCCGGCGTTACGTGTCGACGCGGCAGGCCCAGGTCCCGGCGCAGCCGGAGCTGAAGGTCAAGGGCTTCGGCATGCAGAACGACAACCAGCTGCTGTTCCAGTACCCCGGGGCGCTCGGCGGCAAGACCGGCTACACCGACCTGGCCCGGCACACCTTCGTCGGCGCCGCCGAGCGCGGCGGCCGGCGTCTGCTGGTGACGTTGCTGGGCGCCGAGTCGCAGCCGGTGCGCGGCTGGCAGCAGGGGGCGGCGCTGCTCGACTGGGGATTCGCGCTGCGCCGGGACGCCGCCGTCGGCCGGCTCATCACCCCGGACGAGGCGGTGCCGGCGGAGCACGTGGCGACCCCCGAGCCGTCGGCGCGGGCGCCGCAGGCGCGCACGGTCGGCAACGCGGACGAGCAGAAGGTCGTACGCACCGGCATCGCGATCTCCGTCGTCGCCGTGCTGCTGCTGGGGCTGCTCGCCACCACGTGGTGGCGCGCCGGACACCGGGACTGAGGGAACGGATCGGCGGCCGATGCGATGATCGTCACGGCGGATGGATGGCGTACGGGTCGACGACGCCCCGCCCCGAACGGACAGGAGCACGACGACACATGCGCGCCACACTGATCCACGGCACCCGCGACATCCGGTTGGCGGAGGTACCCGACCCCACCGTCCACCTCCCCGGCGACGCGGTCGTCCGGGTGGTGGCCTCCTGCGTGTGCGGCTCGGACCTGTGGCCGTACCGGGGGGTGCGCCCGGCGACCGAGCCGCGCCGGATCGGGCACGAGTTCGTGGGGATCGTCGAGGAGGTCGGCGCCGAGGTGCGGACCGTCGCGCCCGGCGACTTCGTGATCGCGCCGTTCGCGATCAGCGACAACACCTGCCGGCACTGCCGGCACGGCATCACCACGTCGTGTGAGAACGGCGCGTGGTGGGGGCAGCCGGACCGGCACGGAGTGATGGTCGACGGCGGGCAGGGGGAGCGGGTGCGGGTGCCGCTCGCCGACGGCACGCTGGTCGCCACCCCGGAGCAGCCCGACCCGGCGCTCGTGCCCAGCCTGCTGACGCTCTCCGACGTGATGGGCACCGGCCACCACGCCGCCGTCTCGGCGGGAGTGCGGGCCGGCAGCACGGTCGTGGTCGTGGGCGACGGCGCGGTCGGCCTCTGTGCGGTGCTGGCGGCCCGCCGGCTCGGCGCCGAACGCATCGTGGCGATGTCGCGGCACGCCGCCCGGCAGGAGCTGGCGCGGGCGTTCGGCGCCACCGACATCGTCGCCGAGCGCGGCGCCGAGGGCGTGAGCGCGGTCAAGGAACTGCTCGGCGGCATCGGCGCGGACGCCGTGCTGGAGTGCGTCGGCACGAAGGAGTCGATGGCACAGGCGCTCGACTCGACCCGGCCCGGCGGCTACGTGGGGTATGTCGGGGTGCCGGCGGGCGGGCCGGAGCTGCCGATCGACAAGATGTTCGGCGGGAACATCAACGTGGCCGGCGGCGTCGCGCCGGTGCGCACGTACCTGCCCGAACTGCTCGGCGACGTGCTGAGCGGCGCCATCGACCCGGGCCGCGTCTTCGACCTGGAGCTGCCGCTGGACGAGGTCGCCGAGGCGTACGCCGCGATGGACGAGCGCCGGGCGATCAAGGTCCTGCTCCGCCCCTGACGCCCCCCGGTTGATCATGAGGTTTGCCGCGCGGCATGTCGACGTGCGGCGCGGCAAACCTCATGATCAACGAGGCGGGGCGGGGTTCAGGTGGTGGGGGTGGTGGCGCGGAGCCGGGCGACCAGACGCATCAGGTGGTAGACGGCGATGGCGGCGGCGGTGCCCAGGGCGATGCCGTTGAAGGACAGGTCGCCCCAGCTCAGGGTGTAGTTGGCGGCGCCGATGATCACGGCGACCGCGGCCGTCATCAGGTTGATCGGATTCTGGAAGTCGACGCGGTTCTCGATCCAGATGCGGGCCCCGAGCACCGCGATCAGCCCGTACAGCGCCGTCGTCGCGCCGCCGAGCACCCCGGCCGGCACGGTGAGGATGAGGGCGCCGAACTTCGGGCTCAGGCCGAGCAGGATCGCCGCGACGCCCGCGACCCAGTACGCCGCGGTCGAGTAGACCCGGGTCGCCGCCATCACGCCGATGTTCTCGGCGTACGTGGTCGTGCCCGAGCCGCCGCCGGAGCCGGCGAGCATGGTGGCGAGCCCGTCGCCGAGGAACGCCCGCCCCATCTGCTTGTCGAGGTTGCGCTCGGTCATCGCCGCGACCGCCTTGACGTGCCCGGCGTTCTCCGCGATGAGCACCAGGATGACCGGCACGACCAGGAACGTGGCGTGCCAGCTGAACCGCGGGGCGTGGAAGTCGGGCAGCCCGATCCAGGCGGCCTCGGCGAGGCCCTTCGTGGCCGCCGGGTCCAGCTTGCCGAGCAGAGCGGCGAGGAGCCAGCCGACCCCGACGCCGAGCAGGATCGACAGTCGGGCCAGGAAGCCGCGGAACGCGACGGTGGCGAGCAGAATCGCGGCGAGCGTCACCATGGCGATGAGCGGTTGGGACTTCACGCCCCCGCTGCCGCCGCCGTCCCAGGCGACCGGGGCCAGGTTGAGGCCGATCAGCGCGACGATCGCACCGGTCACCACCGGCGGCATCAGCACGTCGATCCAGCGCGCCCCGACCCACTGCACGGCGAGGCCGACCAGCGCCAGCAGCGCGCCGGCCACGACGATGCCGCCGAGCGCCGGGCCGATGTCCCCGCCGGCCTTGGCGGCCAGCACCGGTGCGATGAACGCGAACGACGACCCGAGGTACGACGGCACCCGGTTGCCGGTGATCAGCAGGAACAGCAGCGTGCCCAGGCCGGAGAAGAACAGCGTGGTGGCCGGCGGGAAGCCGGTGATGAGCGGCACCGTGAAGGTGGCGCCGAACATCGCGACGACGTGCTGCACCCCCACCCCGAGGGTCCGGGGCCAGGAGAGCCGCTCGTGCGGGTGGACGACCTCACCGGGTCGGATGCTCTTGCCGTCGCCGTGCACGGACCACGCGAACGTGCGGGCCGGGGTTTCGGTGGAGGACGGGGTCATATGTGGGAACACACCCTTCGCGTGGAGCCGGAGCGGGGGCGTCAGCGACCCTTGTTGTTTCTAACAGACGCGATCACCGCGTCCCTGGCCGGTGGCGGTGCAGGTCCGGCCGGGCGTGTCGCGCGTGACCGCCGTATCGACGGCCGTGCGGTGTGGCGGGTTCGCGCGGTGGGCGACACACGTGCCGTTACCGCTTCTTCGCACACGTGTCGGGTAACTTCTGCTGCCGGCCATCGCGGCGATGCCGCCAGAACAGGAGAAGTTTCGCGCATGGGTAAGAAGACCGTTCACGTCTCCGACTTCAGCGGGAAGTTCCTGCAGCCGGGCGACGAGATCGTCCGCGTCGTCGTGCTGGAGCACCCCGACCTCGTCGCCGGACCCGTGCAGCTGGAGGCCACTCCGGCCGAGATCGAGGGCATCGACGACGCCTCGCTGGACGTGGCGGTCGTGGAGATCTACGACGGCCACGGCGGTGGCGAACCGCGCCGGGTGGTACTGACCGCGAGCGAGTTCGACGAGCTGGCCACGGACGTGCCGATGGCGCAGCTGCTGAGGACCGCCGAGCGGGTGAAGCCGCCCAAGCCGGCCCGGAAGCCGGCGGCGGAAAAGCTCGACTACGCCACGCTGGAGCACGCCGGCAAGCCGCACCGGGGCAAGGTCACCGAGGAAGAGGCGCAGCTGGTGCGCGAGCACCTCGACGAGATCAATCGACGGCTCGCGGAGGAGGGGGTTCGGCAGATCGACCCGGCCGATCCCGAGCACGCCGCGCGGTACGGCTTTCCGGTCTCCGACGCGGCGTGACGTCGACCGGCGTGGCGGCGCGGCCGGGAAGGTTTCCGGCGCCGCCACGCCGCGGCGTGGCCGGGGGCGGTCAGCGCCCCGGCCGCAGCAACCCGGTGATCCGCCCCACGACGCCGCGCGCGACCTGTCGCGGCTTCTGCTGCTCGCCGGCGAGTGCGGTGATGATGACGAGCGCCCCGGTCAGCGCGGGCACCGCCCACTGCAGCAGCCGCAGCTGGCGCTGCGCGGCCGCGACGTGCGGCGGGGTCTGACCGCTCGGCTCGGTGGTGCCGTCCACCGGTGCGCCGCCGGCCTGTTCGATCGTCCGGCCCAGTTTCCGGCTGTATCCCGTGACGCCCAGCGCGGCGAGCGTGAGCGCCGTCTTGGCGGCGCTCATCGTGCCGACGCCGGACTGCGCCGCCACGCGGCCGCGCTCCGTGACGAGCTCTCCGGTGGCGCCGACGAGGTGTGCCCCGATCGCCGCCGCGTTGACCGGTGTCCAGCGGGCCCAGCCCGCCGACGCCACGCTGCTGCGTTCGGTGGGGTTCCGCGCCTGGCTCGCGGCGGCGTTGAGGCCCACCGCGCCCATCAGTGACCCGCCGAACCACGCGGCCAACCCGACATCGTGCATCGACCGCAGCGCCGTGTGCCGCTCCGCCATTGTCAATCCCCTCCCGAGTACGGCGACGACCGGCGACTACCCGTTCGGGCGCCGGTCATGCGTCGACCCGGCGGCGCAATCCGGTTCGCGACCGCTGCGGCCCGTCCGTCCACGCGAACGCGAGGGAGGCCCCGAGCACGGCCAGCAGCAGGCCGATGAAGAAGCCTCCCAGGTTGGAGGTCAACCAGGTGGTGAGCGCCAACACGACCGCCACGAGCGAGTAGAACGTGCGCTGCTGCGGATTGAACAGCAGCAACAGCCCGCAGAGCAGCAGCACCAGCGGCACCAGGTAGCCGGCCAGCCCCTGCGGCCCGACGTGCAGCACGACCGGCAGGGGAGCGCGGACCGAGGCCAGGATCTCGGCCGCGCCGAGGATCACGAACAGCCCGCCCCAGAACGGGCGGGTGCGGCGCCAGCGGCGCCACGCCAGGCGGGCGGCACGCCGACGGCCGGGCCGCGGCGGTTCCGCCGCGGCCCGGGGCGCGGCGGTGTAGTCGGTGTCGGCAGGGGTGCGCGGGGCCGGGACCGGGGCGGCCGTCCCCTCCCTGTCCACGGCCATGGTCAGCAGCCGGTGGCGCTGAAGCTCATCCGCAGGTGCGGAAGGCTGAACTGGGCGGCGGTGGTGGCGTAGTTGTTCTGGCGGAGGTCGTTGATGGTGACGGTGTCCGCCTGCTGCGCGAAGACGCCGGGGTTGCCGCGGACGCCGGGCACCTTGTCGACCGTGCTGGCGTCCTGTCCGATGTCGATGTTGTCGAACGCGGCGTCACCGGCGATCTGGTCGGAGTCGACCACCAGTTGCCGTGCGGCGACCGGCCGCCCGGCGTTGCCGGCTGTGATCTTCAGGTGCATGCCGCCCAGATCGATGCTCTGGCACAGGTTGGTGAGCTCGGCACGGTTGATCGCCGAGACGATCACCACCACCTGTCCGCCGGTGTCGCCCTCGTTCGGGCTGTTCGGCACCATGTGGTCGATCGTGGCGAACTGCTCGAACCCGGTGCCGGTGAGCCGGTCGGCCGTGACAGTGAAGGGCATTCCCGAGATGGAGAACTGCGCGGCGAGCACGCCCTGGGCGGTGAGCGCCACCAGCCCGGCGCTGATCGCACCGGCGCCGAGGATCATCGCGGAGAAGCGGCGCCATCGCACCCGTCCCTCGTCCGGCGGGGGGCTGGCTGACTCGTGCGCGGTGTCGGAAGGCATCGGCTTGCTCCCTTGATCGCTGCGGAGAAAACGCGTCGAGCGTGATCAATGGAAAATCCGTGACGCACGCGAAGTTACCGCTGGGTACCGATCGGGTCAAGGGATTGTTTCGCCGAATGCAGCCACTAGGGGAAAGATTCAAAAACCTCGCGGGATTTCCACCCGAAATGCCGCTATCCCGAGACGCAGGGCGCGTGTGCCGCCACGCCGTCACCGTCGGCCGCGGCCGCCTGGTCCGCCGCCGCCTCCCGGCCGAGAAACGGCACGATCATGAAGTACGTCAACGCCGGCAGCAGCGTGGGGAGCTCGCCGACGCGCCCCGCGGCCACGTAGCGGTGGATCGTGGCGTAGATCCCGCCCACCACCGAGACCACCAGGTCGTCGGAGCCCGCCGGCTCGGAATGCCGCGGCGCCGCCCGGAAGAACTGGTGGAAGCGGCGCAACAGCCGATCGCGCTCGAGCCGGGCCGCGGGGCCGAGTGAATCGATCTCGACGATCGCCATGGTCGCGAACGCCGGGACGCTGGCCAGCACCTCCAGCAGCACTCGCAGCGCCGCGCGGCATCCGGCGGGCCAGGAGGTCGCGGCCGCGTACGCCTCCTCCATCATGCGCAGCAGCACGTCGGTGCCGTGCCGATAGGCCGCCAGGAACGCGTCGTCCTTGCCGGCGAAGAGTGCGTAGAACGCCGGGCGGGTCACGCCCGCGGCCTGGCAGATGTCGCTCACCCGCGCATTGGCGTACCCCTTGGCGGCGACGGTGTGGACCAGGCCGTCGAAGAGTCGGTCGCGCTGGGTGGCCGCGACCACCTCCGCCGGCACCCGGCGCGGCCCCCGCCGGATCGCCCGCTCCGGATCGCGGCCGATCCGTGCGCCGGGCAGCGGCGACGGCGTCAGGTCGGAGGCGTGGGGGGCGGCCATCGACATCGATCTCCTTGATTGCTTGACGTCTCGACCCCGGCGGGTTTATAACATCGACAGGTTTCAGTTTTATTTCGTCGCCGCGCCCGTTCCATTTTCCCCAGTCGCGAAGGAGGGCTGGATCGTGCTCAGTATGGCCCACCGCCCGTCCGCGGCCAAGCGGTCGGAAGGGCAGGTGCCGCGGCTGCGCCGCGACCTCCATTCGTGATCCGTCCCATCCGGCACAGCGTCGTCAATATCAGTCCGCAGGCCCGGAACGCGGCCATTCTCGTGCCCGCGCCAGATAATGCGCGCGGACCTTTCGTCACCCCTTTCGGCACGTATTCGCACGACGATTCCCGTTGCAGGGAGGTGCCATGACCCCGCCCCCCATCCGTCCGCACCGCGCACCCCCGCGTCCCGTCGGCGCGCTCCGCCGCGCCGGCGTGCTGCTCGCCGCCGCCGTCACCGTGGTGGCGGCCGCCGCGGTCCCCGCCCGTGCCGCCGAGCCCGGCGGCATCTACCGGGGGATGGGCGCGTGCCCGCTGCGCAGCGCGGCCATGAAGGACCCGAGTCACCTCCAGGTCGGGTGCGTCATCTCGGTGACCAACGGCGGCAGCATGACGATCGGCGCCACGACCGTGCCGCTCACCTCGCCGATCACGCTCACCTTCGGCGTGTACTGGCCGAGCGACGCGCCGGTGGTGAACCTGCCCGACGGCAGCACCGCCAACGTCTACACCGTCGTGCCGCCGGCGAACGGCCGGCTGCTGACCGCCGCTCCGCTGCAGGTCACCCTCCCCGGCCTGCCCAACCTCATCCCGGGCGTCACCAGCGTGTTCGCGCAGGTGGAGTTGGCCGGACCGATCACCGACTTCGTGCCGCTGGCGACCGGCGCGTCGTACCCGGCCTTCGCCATGCCGATCCGTCTGCACCTGCGCAACGCGCTCTTCGGCCCCTCCTGCTACATCGGGTCCAGTCGCAACCCGATCGTGCTGCGCCCCACCACCGGCACCACCAGCCCCCCGCCGCCGGCCGACCCCGTGACCGGCGACCCCGGCACGATCGCGGTCGAGCCCGACCCGAACGGCTTCCAGGCGATCGTCGCCTCCTTCACCGGCGCGACGCTGGTCGACAACGCGCTCGGCGTGCCCGCCGCCAACGGATGCGGGCTCCTCGGCGCGCTGGATCCCGTGATCAACCGCGTTTTCGGGTTGCCGTCGGGCCCCGGACACAACGCCGTCGTCTTCCGCGACACCGACACCTCGCTGGCGATCGACCCCAGCCTGGCCGACCTCGCCGCGGCGATCGCCGCGGCATCCCGCTGACGGCCGCGACCCGGACACCGCCGTCCCGGCACCGCCGTTCCGACACCGCGTTCCGACACCGCCGCCCCCACACCGCCGACCCGAGGTCGGCCCCGCTCGAAGAGAGGAACGATCCATGCGCACGTACCGCCTGCTGACCGTCGCCGCGACGGCCGCCCTGCTGAGCGCCGCCGTACCGACCGCACCGGGGGCCGCCGCGCCCGTCGCCGCGGGGGAGGTGCTCACCTACGGCAGTCCCGGCGGCGAGGCCGTCGCCGTCGGCGACGTGCTCAGCGCCAGCCTCAAGTCCGGCACCACCGCCAATCTCTTCTCCACCGCGACCGGCAGCACCGGCGTCCGGTGCGCCGCGTCGACCTTCACCGCCACGGTGGACACCAACCCGGCCGCGCCCGGGGTCGCGACCGAGACGCTGACCGGCCACACCTTCGGCAGTTGCAGCGCCAACGTCATCGGCGTCACCGGCGTCCGCAGCGTCACCGTCAACAACCTGCCGTACGCCGCGAGCGTCGACAGCGCGACCGGCACGGTCACGATCAGCGGCGCCGACGAGGCCCCGATCCGCACGACGATCGTGCTGAACAGCATCCTCGGCGCCATCACCTGCGTCTACCAGGCCAACGGCAACACGATGACGGGTTCGACCGGCAACGAGGACAACTCGATCACGTTCGCCAGCCAGCAGTTCAACAAGGTCTCCGGTCCCGGCACCTGCTTCGCCAACGGGTTCTTCAGCGCGACCTACGCGCCGGTCACCGACACCAGCCAGGCGGGCAGTCCCGTCGTCTACGTCAACTGATCGCGGCGCACGCTCCGGGCGCTGTCGACCGTCCCCCGTCGGCAGCGCCCGGCCCCCCTGCGCCCGGCCCCCCCTGCGCCCGGCCCCCTCGGGTCCGGCCGTCGATGGTCAGGCGCTGGCCGGCGCCCAGCCGTGGGCGATCGGTCGGTCACCGTCGCCGCCGTCGAACAGCACCCCGCCGCCGTCGGCGGCGGTGATCCGGTCGACGTAGACGCCGCGCCCCTGTCCGGGGCCGTTCGTCACGCTGGCCCACCGCACCTGCGTCGTGCCGTCGACCAGGTCTGCCGACACCTGCCACCAGCGCCGCCCGCCGTACCCGGTCACCGTGCCGTCGGCGTGCCACCGGGCCGGTCCGCCGTGCAGGCTCATCGGCGTCGGCGACCAGGCCAGCCCGTCGGGCGAGGTCTGCAGGCTCACGACCCCGGCGCGGGGCTCGGTGTCGTACCAGAGGGCGAAGCGGAGTCGACCGGCGCGCGCCGGCCGGCGCAGCGGCGCGGTCAGGGTGACCGTCGCGCCGGCGCGCGACTCGGCCCGCCATGCGGCGCCGGAGAGTGGTCGGACCGGCATCGCCTCCGCGAACGCCCCGGCCACCGCGCGCCGGGCGGGGTTGACGCCGCCCCATGCGCGATCGGGGTGGACGCGGTTGCTGAGCAGGATGACGAAGGCGCGCGCCAACGGGTCGATCACGACCGAGGTCCCGGTGAACCCGGTGTGTCCACACGCGACCGGCGATGCGAGTCCCATCATGTACTCGTGCGCGTTCAGGTCGACGCCGAGCCCCCGGTCGCTGGCCGGATCCGCGGATCCCAGGTGCACGTTGTGGTTGGCCAGCATCGCCCGCACCGTCGTTTCACGCAGGATCCGCCGGTCGCGGTGGACCCCGCCGTTCAGCAGCGCCTGGCAGAGCACCGCCAGCTCCACCGCCGTGCCGAAGAGTCCGGCATGTCCGGCGACACCGCCGAGCGACCACGCGTTCTCGTCGTGCACCCCGCCCCGGACCATGCCGCGGCCCGTGCCCGGCTGGTACTCGGTCGCCGCGATCCGCGGCGCCATCCCCGACGCCGGGTTGTAGCCGGTCTCGTGCAGCCCCAGTGGCGCGGTGATCCCCTCGCGGACCACCGCGTCCAGCGGCTGGCCGCTGACCCGCTCGACGAGCGCGCCGAGCGCGATGAACCCGAGATCCGAGTAGCGGTAGCGCGAGCCGGGCGGGTCGGACGGGACAACGGCGAGCGCGGCCGCGAGCCGGCGCGCCGGAGTGGGATGGTCGCGCCACAGCGGGACGGAGGCGGGCAGCCCCGCGGTATGGGTGAGCAGCATCCGTACGGTCACCTCGGCCTTGCCGCCGGCGGCGAACCCAGGCAGGTGCGCCGCGACCGGCGCGTCCAGCTCGACGCGGCCGCGCTCGGCCTGCTGCAGCAGCGCGACGGCGGTGAACAGCTTCGAGACCGACGCGAGGTCGTAGACGGTGTCCGGTCGGGTGGGGACCCGTCGGTCGACGGGGAGCTCGACGTCGGGGCTCGCGTACCGCACCGCGCTGCCGACCGCGGCGTGCTGCACGATGACGCCGTCCTTCGCGGCCAGCACCACCGCGCCGGCGTACGAGGGGTGGTCCGGATGGTCAGCGGTGGGCTCCAGGTGGGCGGCCGCGACGACGGCGATCCGGTCCACCTGCTCCGGCAGCAGTCCGACCTCACGCGCGTCGCCCCGGCGCAGCCGGTCCTGCCGGAAGCGCAAATCGGCCGGGGAGATATCGGCCGGGGAGATATCGGCCGGGGAGATCCGGGGTGGCCCGGACGGACGGGACGGCACGGGCATCACGGCTCCTCGCGTCGAGGCCAGTACAGCAGGGAGCCGCCGACCGAACACGGCGAACTCGCGCCGCAGGGTGGCGCGATACGGCGGGCTGCACCCGTCGTCAACCACCCCACGGGTGGTGGGGGTGCCACATTCAGCTACCCACGGTGTCGACGGGCGCCACTGTCGCGTTGATGGAGGTGAATGGAAGCGCCGTCGCCCGGGCCCCGGCAGTGCGTCGGCGACCTGCCGATACGGCGGTCGTCGCGGGCCGAATGGTCAAGGCTGCATACCCCTTAAGGTGGACATCTTTGTCGGTTACAGACAGTAGTGCGTTTACAGCCCAAAAAAGATTGGCTAGGTTCTTACCAACTTTCGGTTCGGCGACCAAAAGTTGACGTAGAGCCCCGACTTTCGGCGATCTCGCAACGGCGTCCCTGCGACCCCGCCGACCCGGCCCGCGGAACGCGCGCCGGGTAATCCGATTGGAGATGCATGCTGGCCATGCGATTCCCTCTGAGACGAAACCGTTCGTCAGCCCGGAGGCAACCCGGACGGTACGTCGCGTCGGCAGCGGTCGGGGCGCTCGGCCTCACGCTGCTCGGTGCGCCGGCCAGCCAGGCCAACCCCGCCACCGGGCCCGCCGCGCAGACAACCCGGGCGCGCGAGGCCGTCCGGGTGCTGGTCTTCCACGGCGCGACCGGTGGTGACGCGGTCGCGGCCGGCGTCAACGCCATCAAGGCGGTGGGCGCGCAAGGGGCCGACTGGCAGAAGTTCGACGTGGTCGCGACCCCCGACGCGACGGCGTTCACCGCCGAGAACCTGCGCGACTACAACGCGGTCGTCTTCCTCGGCACCACCGGCGACGTGCTCGACGGCGCGCAGGAGGCCGCGTTCCAGGAGTTCATCCGCGCCGGCGGCGGCTTCGTCGGAATCAGCGACGCGGCCCGCGTCGAGCCGGACTCGGAGTGGTTCACCCAGCTGGTCGGCGCCCGCCCGGGCACCAGCCCCGACGAGGTGCAGGAGGCCGTCGTCGAGGTCGGTGACCGGGTGCACCCGGCGACCAAGGTGCTGCCGGTGGAGTGGAAGCGCAGCGACAAGTGGCTGAACTGGGCCACCAACCCGTCCGGCTCCGTCCACACTGTCGCGTCGGTGCGGGAGACCAGCTACCAGCCGGGTACCGGGGCCAACGGCGCGGACCACCCGATCTCGTGGTGCCGCGACTACGACGGCGGCCGCTCCTTCTACACCGGCATGGGCCACACCGCGCAGAGCTTCCGGGACGCCGACTTCCGCAACCACCTCTTCGGCGCGCTGCTCTGGACCACCCGCCTGGTGCGGGCCGACTGCAAGGCCACCATCGCCGCGAACTACAAGGCGACCCGGCTCACCCAGCCGAACCAGTCCGGCCAACTCGACCAGATCGGCGAGCCGCACGGCCTGGCGATCGCCGGCGACGGGCGCGTGTTCTACATCGGCCGCGGCGGCCCGATGACCGGCGGCCCCGCCCCGATCACCGACTGGAACAACCCCGACATCGGCAAGGGCCAGGGCACGATCCACCTGTGGCACCCGCGCACCCAGAAGGTGAGCCTGGTCGCGACGCTGGACGTGTTCGGCAACAAGGGCGGCGGCGACGAGCTGACCAAGTCCGAGGAGGGCCTGCTCGGCATCGCGCTGGACCCGAAGTTCGCCGAGAACGGCTGGGTCTACCTGCACTACACGCCGCACTCGCAGATCAACCGCGACACCCACATGGGCCAGCGGCGCGTCTCCCGGTTCACGCTGAACCACGAGACCAACACCCTCGACCTGACGTCGGAGAAGGTCCTGCTCAAGTGGGACGTGCAGATCCACAGCTGCTGCCACGTCGGCGGCGACATGGTCTTCGACTCCAAGGGCAACCTCTACATCGCCACCGGTGACACCAACTCGTCCGGCTTCAGCGACGGCTACTCCGGCAACAACCCGGCGCCGAACTTCAAGGGCGTCTCGTTCGCCGACGCCCGCCGCACCGCCGGCAACACCAACGACCTGAACGGCAAGATCCTGCGGATCAAGCCCAACGACGACGGCACGTACGCCGTCCCCGAGGGCAACCTGTTCAACCCCGGTGCCCCGCAGGCGGACAAGACCCGTCCGGAGATCTACGTGATGGGCATGCGCAACCCGTCGCGGCTCTGGGTCGACCAGAAGACCGACAACCTCTACGTCGGCTGGGTCGGTCCGGACGCGGGCGCGCCGAGCACCACCTGGGGCCCCGCGAAGTACGACCAGTTCGCGGTGATCACGAAGGCCGGCAACCACGGTTGGCCGTACTGCGTGGGCAACAAGCAGCCGTACCGGGACCGCAACCTGCCGGACCCGACCAAGCCGCTGGGCTGGTATGACTGTGACAACCTGCGCAACGACTCGCCGAACAACACCGGCCGGCGCAACATCCCGCCGGCGCGCGGCAACAACATCTGGTACTCGCCGCAGGGCGGTGGGCCGGACTACCCGCGCTACGACGGTGTCCCGACCTACAAGGCCGGTGACGAGCGGTTCCTGCTGCCGTGGCTCAAGGGCGGCGGCCAGGCCGCGATGAACGGCCCGGTCTACCGGTTCGACAAGAACAACCCGAGCCAGACCAAGTGGCCGCAGTACTGGGACGGCATGTGGTTCGTCGGCGACTTCTACAACGGCGACCAGCCGCGGCACGCGGTGCTGATGGACCCGGCGACCGCCGGCCAGGGCGGGCTGCCGGTGCACGCCGAGAACCTCAAGAAGATCGTGCCGGCGAGCAACGACGCGATCCGCCGCCTCATGGCGTGGCGCTTCGGCCCGGACGGCGCGCTCTACGTGCTCAACTACGGCAACGGATTCTTCAACGCCGACGCGGCCTCCGCGCTGTGGCGCGTCCAGTACGTCGGTGGGGAAGCGACGCCGGCGCCGGAGGAGCTGGTGCCGGGCGTGCCCGGTTACAAGCGGGCCGAGAAGCTCTTCGACGGATCGAAGTACTGGTTCTCGCGGTGGGAGCACGTGGGTGCGGGCGGCTTCACGCTGAACGCCGACGGTTCGATGACCAGTAAGGCGGAACCGGGGCTCGGGATGCTGTGGTTCCCGGCGAAGGAGTACAAGGACTTCTCGCTGAAGCTGCAGTGGCGCGACGACGCCCCCGGCGAGGGGCGGGCCAACAGCGGGGTGTTCGTGCGGTTCCCGTGGCTGTACGGGCACCCGAACGAGTCGCGGCCGGAGTGGGTGGCCATCAAGTACGGCCACGAGCTGCAGATCCTCGACCGCACCGACGGTGACCAGTACAAGAGCGGGTCGGTCTACGGTTTCGACCTGGTAAGCCTCGCGGACGCGAACGTGACGCCCAAGGGGACCTGGAACGACTACGAGATCCGCGTGGTGGGTCAGCACTACTCGATCTACCGCAACGGCAAGCTGCTCAACGAGTTCGTCAACGCGCCCGGCCAGCTCTTCTCGCCGCCGCGCGCCGACGACCCCGGCACCTCGGGGCGCCAGCACCCGAGCGGCTTCATCGGGCTGCAGAACCACGGCACCGGTGACGTGATCAGCTTCCGCAACATCCGGATCACGCAACTCTGACGACGCAGCGGGCCGCCCGGGGGCCGTCTCCGGCCCCCGGCGGCACCGCGTCGACCACGAGAGGGAAAGTCCGATGCACAGACCCCTTTTCGCCGGGGCTTCGCCGTGGGCGCGCGCGGTGCGATCACCGCGTACCGCGCTGCTCGCCGTCGCCGCCCTGGCAGCCTCGCTCGGGCTGGCGGCCCTGCCGGCCGGGGCGGCGCCGCCCGCACCCCCCGCCGCCGAGGCGAGCCCGGCGGCGCAGGTCCAGGCCCAGGCCCAGGTGCTCACCTGGACCGCCGGCGACGACTTCACGGCGTACGCGTCGCGGCCGACGACCGCGGTCGCCGGCCCGACGACGATCGTCTTCGAGAACAGCGCGGCCACCGGCAACACCACCGGCATGCAGCACACGCTCACGTTCTCCACCAGCGACCCGGCCTACAACCGGGACGTCTACGTCGACATCCTCGCCGACCCGTACGACAGCAACGGCGGGCGGCACCAGGTCGACGTGGTGCTCACCCCCGGCAAGTACAAGTTCTTCTGCGCGATCCCGGGCCACGGCTCGATGCAGGGGGAGCTCATCGTGACCGGCGGCAGCGCGGACACCACGCCGCCGACGGTGACCGCCTCGGTCTCGGGTAACCGGAACGGCGACGGCGCGTACGTCGGCAGCGCGACGGTCACGCTGGCGGCCAGCGACAGCGGCTCCGGGGTGGACAAGACGGAGTACTCGCTCGACGGCGGGCCGTTCGGCATCTACTCCGGACCGGTGACGGTCACCGCGCCGGGCCAGCACACGGTCAGCTACCGGGCGACGGACAAGGCGGGGAACACCTCGGCGGCGCAGTCGGTGTCGTTCACGGTGGTGGCGCCGCCGGCGCAGGACAGCACCCCGCCGACCGCGTCGGCGTCGGTGACCGGGGACCGGGACGCCAACGGCGCGTACGTGGGGGCGGCGACGGTGACGCTGTCGGCCACCGACACCCAGTCGGGTGTCGACCGGATCGAGTACTCGCTCAACGGCGCGGCCTTCGCGGCGTACTCGGCGCCGGTGACGGTGAACCAGCCGGGCCAGCACACGGTCGCCTACCGGGCCACCGACAAGGCCGGCAACACGTCCGCGCCGCAGTCGGTGTCGTTCACGGTGGTGGCGCCGCCGGCGCAGGACACCACCCCGCCGACCGCGTCGGCGTCGGTGACCGGGAACCGGGACGCCAACGGCGCGTACGTCGGCAGCGCCACCGTGACGCTGTCCGCCACCGACGAGGGCTCGGGCGTGGACCGGATCGAGTACTCCCTCGACGGGGCCGCGTTCGCGCACTACCACGCGCCGCTGACCGTCAACCAGGCCGGCCAGCATACGGTCGCCTACCGGGCGATCGACAAGGCGGGGAACACCTCGGCGGCGCAGTCGGTGTCGTTCACGGTGGTGGCGCCGCCGGCGCAGGACAGCACCCCGCCGACCGCGTCGGCGTCGGTGACCGGGGACCGGGACGCCAACGGCGCGTACGTGGGGGCGGCGACGGTGACGCTGTCGGCCACCGACACCCAGTCGGGTGTCGACCGGATCGAGTACTCCCTCGACGGGGCCGCGTTCACGCACTACCACTCGCCGCTGACCGTCAACCAGGCCGGCCAGCACACCGTCGCCTACCGGGCGACGGACAAGGCGGGGAACACCTCGGCGCCGCAGTCGGTGTCGTTCACGGTGGTGGCGCCGCCGGCGCAGGACACCACCCCACCGACCGCCAGCGCGTCGGTGTCGGGCAACCGGGATGACAGCGGGGCGTACGTGGGCAGCGCGACGGTGACGCTGTCGGCCACCGACACCCAGTCCGGTGTGGACCGGATCGAGTACTCGCTCAACGGCGCGGCCTACGCGGCGTACTCGGCGCCGGTCACGCTCAACCAGCCGGGCCAGTACACGGTCAGCTACCGGGCGACCGACAAGGCGGGGAACACGTCGGCCCCGCAGTCGGTGTCGGTGCGCGTGGTGGCGCCGCCGAGCAACGACACCACCCCGCCCACGGCGACGGCCACGGTCTCCGGGCAGCGTAACGACGACGGCCACTACGTCGGCAGCGCCACGGTCACCGTGTCGGCCTCCGACGCGGGTTCCGGGGTCGCGCGCGTCGAGTACGCGGTCGACGGCGGCCCGTTCGTCGCGTACTCCGGTCCGGTGACGGTGAACTCGCCGGGCGCGCACACGGTCTCGTACCGCGCGACCGACAGGGCCGGGAACACCTCGACCGTCGGGTCGGTCACCTTCGAGGTGGTGGCCAGCGCTCCGGGCACGACGTGCCCGGTGGTGGACAGCCGGGCGACCGTGGTGGTCGGAACGGTCGACAGCGGGGTCCGCAACCGCCCGGTGCGCCTCGAGTGCACGATCAACAACCTGATCAAGGACGAGCGTGAGTGGGCGACCCACGACAAGTTCGTCACGCACGTCGAGACCGTGACCGGCCAGCTCTACTGGAACGGGAAGATCACCTACGCGGAGAAGGCGGCGATCGTCAAGGCCGCGAAGCAGTCCGGGGTGGGCAAGCCGGTCGGCCGGGACGGCTACGAGAAGATCCTCAGCAACCGGGAGTCGTTCTCGCAGTGGCGGCAGGCCGGCGCGGGTGGCTTCACGTTCAAGGACGGCGCGATCAGCAGCAAGGCCGAGCCCGGGCTCGGGATGCTGTGGTACCCGGTCAGGGAGTACCGGAACTTCTCGCTGAAGCTGCAGTGGCGCGACGACGCCCCGGGCGAGGGTCGGGCCAACAGCGGCGTGTTCGTGCGGTTCCCGCGGGTCGACAACCATCCGGACGAGTCCCGTCCGGAATGGGTGGCCATCAAGTACGGCCACGAGCTGCAGATCTTCGACCGCACCGACGGCGACCAGTACAAGAGCGGCTCGGTCTACGGTTTCGACCGGGTGGACCTGGCGGACGCGCACGTCACGCCGAAGGGGACGTGGAACGACTACGAGATCCGCGTGGTCGACCAGCACTACCAGATCTACCGGAACGGCGAGTTGATCAACGAGTACGTCAACGCGCCCGGCGCGGTGTTCTCCCCGCCACGCGCCGACGACCCCGGCACCGCCGGCCGGCAGAACCCCAGCGGTTTCATCGGGCTGCAGAACCACGGCGCCGGCGACCTGATCAGCTTCCGCAACATCCGCGTCGCGGAGCTCCCCTCGTGAGCCGGCGGGCGCTCGTCGCCCGACCCGTGCCACTGCTGCTGCATATCGAAGGGAAGACCGATGAGTAAGGGAAAGATCGACCGGCGCGCGCTGCTCCGCGGGCTCGCCGGCACCACGGTCGCCGTGGGCGCCGCCACCCTCACCGGTGGGGCGCCGGCGTCGGCCGGCGGCGACGACCACCGGTCCGGCGGCCGTCTGATCCCCAAGGGCCACATGGGGATCCAGCTGTACAGCGTGCGCGACAAGATCGCGGAGTTCGGCTTCGGGCCGGTCTTCGAGGAACTGTCCCGGATCGGCTACCGGGAGGTGGAGTTCGCCGGCTACACGCAGGGCAGCGCCGGCCCGATCACCCCGGAGCAGATCCGGCGGCTGCTGCGCGACAACGGCCTCAAGGCCGCCGGCAGCCACCGCGGTCTGAACGACTTCCGGACGAACCTGCAGTGGGAGCTCGACGTCGCGCAGACGATCGGCATCCCCTACATCGGCACCGCCCAGGCGCCGACCAACGTCCGCACGGTCGACGGCTACAGGGCCGCCGCCGAGGAGTTCAACGCCTGGGGCGCGGTCACCAAGGCCCGCGGCATCGGCATCTACCAGCACAACCACACCATCGAGTTCAGCTTCGCCACGGACCAGCCCAGCGTCCGGCTCTACGACGTGTTCCTGAAGCACACCGACCCGGAGCTTGTGTTCCTGGAGATGGACATCCTGTGGGCGTTCGGCGGGGCGCGGAAGTACCCCGGTTTCCGCCCGGTCGACTACGTCAACGCCCACCCGCACCGCTACCCGCTGTTCCACGTCAAGGACGGGGTGCCGCTGCCGGACCCGCAGCAGGGCAACTCGTACCTGGACGTCGAGTTCGGCAAGGGCGTGATTCCGTACGCCGAGTTCTTCAGCGAGCTCAAGGGCCGCGGCCGGCACGAGTACCTGTGGGAGCAGGACACCGCGCCGAGCGTGCAGCCGAACCCCCCGGGGTCGCTGGGCGCGGCCGAGCGCAGCTACGACCGCCTGCGCGAGCTGCGGCGCGTCACGGTGGGAAAGGGCGGTAAGAAGTGATGTCGGAGAACACCGTGACGAGTGAGTCGCAGCAGGAGACGCTGCCGCCGGGCGTGCGTCCGTTCACCACCCGCGCGATGCTCGTCGGGCTGCTGACGCTGCTGACCGTGATCGGCGGCGGCGGCCTGGCGCTGGCCAGCCCGCAGCTCTTCGGCGCCGAGCGGCCGGCGGGCTGCGACACGCCCAACCGGCGGATGGACCTGTACGCCGTGGAACTGCCCAAGGACCCGGTGACGAAGCAGATCCGGCTCGGCTACGGCAGGACGCCGGGCAGCGCCTCGTACCCCGGCCCCACGATCGAGATGGTCGAGGGGCAGTGCCTGGCGATCACCCTGCACAACCGGGTCTCCGCCGAAACCCTGACGGCGCTGCGCACGAACCCCACTCACCCGCTGGGCGTCTCGCTGCACGTGCACGGCGTGAAGTACACCCAGCAGTCGGACGGGACCGTCCACAGCGGCTCGTACGTCGCGCCGGGGGAGTCGCGCACCTACACCTGGTTCGCCAAGAAGCGCGACGGGAAGCACGGCGGCACCGCCGGCTACTGGTGGTACCACGACCACGTGGTCGGCGGGGAGCACGGGACGCAGGGGATCGGTGCGGGGCTGTTCGGCGGCGTCGTCGTGCGCCGCCCGGGGGACCCGAAGCCGGACCGGACGTACGTGACCGCCTTCGGTGACCGGCAGACGATCAACCTGCGCCGGGCGGCGGACGCGGACACCTGCGATCCCGTCAACCCGCAGCCCGGCCCAACCTGCTTCGTCGCGAAGATCGGCGAGCGCGTGGAGTTCATCAACTTCGGCATCGGCAACGACATGCACACCTGGCACCTGCACGGGCACTCGTGGGCGAACACCCGCACGGGTTTCGTGCCGCCGGAGGACTCGGCGCTGACCGACTCCATCCAGATGGTCGACAACAAGACGCTCGGCCCCGGTGACTCGTTCGGATTCCAGATCGTCGCCGGCGACTCGGTCGGTCCGGGCCACTGGATGCTGCACTGCCACATGCAGTTCCACTCGGACGGCGGTATGCACACGATGTTCCACGTGCTCGACGAAAACGGGAACATGCCGCCGGGCGGCCACCACGCGCCGCTGCCGACCCCGACCGCGAGCGCCGGTCACGACGGTCACTGACCCATCCCGCCGCTGCCCCGCTCCCGCGCACCGGGAGCGGGGCAGCGCCCGTCTTCGACCGACCCGCCTTGATGGCCGTGCTGCCGGCTCCCGGACGGGCGCACCGGCGCCGTGAACGACCTCGGCGCGGTCGCCCGGGCCGCCGCCGTCGACGCGTACGCCACGCGCCCGTCGCCGATCCGATCATCAGGGGCCTGCATGTGCGCTGGGCGACCGGGGCCGCCGAGGGCTGGGGCTGGTTGGAGGTGCGCGACGGGCGTTGCCTCTTCGAGCGGGTGCGGGTCGCCGAACACGCCTTCTCCTGCGGCGTCGACCCCGGCCGCCTGGCCGAGGACCTCGCCGCGGCGGCGATCGGGGAGCGGCTCAAGCGGCTCGACACCGTCGAGCCGGTGCTGACCCCGAAGCAGGCGCTCGGCCGCAACCTCGACGCGCTGCGGTCGCGCCGGGACGAGATGGGCGCCCCGTTCGCCTTCGACCACGTCCGCTTCGACTGACGGCGCCGACGCACGTGTAGCGACCGCGTTCCGGGGAAAGCCGCGTCGCGGCGACGGCGTGCGGAGGTGACTGATGGGCGCGGACCCGGGCTGCGAACTGTGCGTCTCGAGCGGGCCGGACGAATGGGTGCTGAGCTACTCCGACGCCGATCCGGCGAGCGAGCGGACCCGGGAGACCCTGCTCACCGTCGGCAACGGCTACTTCGCCACCCGCGGCGCGGCGCCGGAGGCGACCGCCGACGAGTCCCACTACCCCGGCACGTACGCCGCCGGCCTCTACAACCGTCTCACCTCGCAGGTGGACGGGCAGACGCGCGAGGACGAGAGCATCGTCAACCTGCCCAACTGGTTGCCGCTGACCTTCCGATCCCTCGGCGGCGAATGGCTGGTGCCGGAGGCGTTCGAGCGGGTGCACGAGCATCTCGTGCTCGACATGCGGCGTGGCCTGCTCACCCGCGAGCTGCTGGTGGCCGACCGGAACGGCCGGCGCACCCGGCTGCGGCAGCGGCGGCTGGTCTCGATGGCCGCACCGCACCTCGGCGCGCTGGAGACCCGCATCGTGCTGGAGAACTGGTCCGGGCGGATCGAGATCCGCTCGGCGCTCGACGGTCGGGTGAGCAACGGCAACGTGTCGTCCTTCGGGGCGCTCGCCGCCCAGCACCTGACGGTCACGGAGACCGGGTGCGACGGCCGTGACCTGGTGTGGCTGGTCGCCGAGACGAGCAGCTCGAAGCAGCGGGTCGCGGAGGTCGCGCGCACGCTGGTCTACCAGGGCGGGCACGAGGTGCGGGCGGACCGGCGCACGGTCAGCGAGGCGGGCCTGATCGGTCAGGAGTTGGAGATCGACGTCGGGCAGGGCGAGGACGTCGTGATCGACAAGGCCGTCGCGCTGTTCACGTCGCGGGACCGGGCGATCGCCGAGCCGCTCGTCGCGGCCCGCGAGGAGATCACCGACGCGAGCAAGTTCGAGGATCTGCTGTTGGCGCACAGCGCGGCGTGGGACCGGCTGTGGCAGCGTTTCCACGTGGGGCTGGACGACGGGGACGGATCGCGGCTGCCCGTGCACGTGCACGTGTTCCATCTGCTGCAGGCGCTCTCCCCGCACACCGCGGACCTCGACGCCGGGGTGCCCGCGCCGGGCCTGCACGGCGAGTCGTACCGCGGGCACATCTTCTGGGACGAGTTGTTCGTCTTCCCGTTCCTCAACTTCCGGCTGCCCGAGTTGACCCGGGCGCTGCTGCGGTACCGGCACCGTCGGCTGCCGCAGGCCCGGCGCCGCGCCGCCGCACTCGGCATGAAGGGGGCGCTGTTCCCCTGGGAGAGCGGCAGCGACGGCCGCGAGGAGACGCCCCGCGCCTCCTGGAACCCGCACGCCGGCCGGTGGCGGCAGGACTACTCGTCCCGGCAATACCACGTCAACCTCGCCGTCGCCTACAACGTCTGGCACTACTGGCAGACCACCGCCGACTTCGGCTTCCTCGCCGCGTACGGCGCGGAGCTGCTGTTCGAGACGGGGCGCTTCGCCGCCAGCCTCGCCACCTACGACCCGAACGACGACCGCTACGACATCCGCGGGGTGATGGGGCCCGACGAGTTCCACGACGGCTACCCGGACCGGCCGGGTCAGGGCATCGACAACAGCGCGTACGTGAACATCATGACCGCATGGACGTTGGCGCGGGCCCGGGACGCCCACGAGCTGATCGGCAAACACCACGGCGACGAGATGTGGCAGGGTCTGCGCCTCAGCGACGCCGAGCTGCAGAAGTGGGACCACATCTCCCGGCGGCTGCGGGTGTGCTTCCTGCCGAACGGGTTGATCGAGCAGTTCGAGGGCTACGGGCGGCTGGCCGAGCGTGACTGGGACGAGTTCAAACGGCAGCACGGGGACCTGAAGACACTCGGGCTGGTGCTGGAGGCCGAGAACGACAGCCCCAACCGCTACCAGGCGTCCAAGCAGGCCGACGTGCTCATGCTGCTGTACCTGTTCACCGCCGAGGAGCTCACCGCGCTGGTGCGCCAGCTCAACTATCCCTTCGATCCCGCGATCATCCCGCAGATGATCGATTACTACATGCGGCGCACCTCGCACGGCTCCAGCCTGAGCCGCGTCGCGCACGCCTGGGTGCTCTCCCGCACGGACCGGAGCCGTTCGTGGGAAATGCTGCGCGCGGCGTTGAACAGCGACATCGCCGACCGTGAGGGGGGTTCGACGAGCGAGGGAATTCACCTCGGCGCGATGGCCGGCAGCCTGGACATTCTCCAGCGCGGCTACACCGGCCTGGACACCCGGGAGGACATGCTCTGGCTCAACCCGATGCTCCCGGACGAGCTGCGCTCGCTCGACCTCGACATCCGCTACCGCGGCCAGTGGATCAATCTCCGCGTCGACCCCACCAAGTTGACCCTGCACGCCCATCCGGGCGGTGCCGCGCCCCCCTCGAAGGTCACGATCCGGGAGCGCGTCTACGACCTCGCGCCCGGCGCCACCATCGAGGTCCCACGCAACGGCTGATCGCGCGGTGACCGGGGGTGCCTTCGGCGTCACCTCGCGGACCGCTCAGGCCGCGGTCGCGGTGCCCGCTCCGGCCAGCAGCCACTCGACCGCCCGCTGCGCGATGCGTTCCGGCACCTCGTGCCCGCCGTCGAACTCCTCGTACGTGACCGGGTAGCCGACCGCCTCCAGCCGCGGCACGAGCCGGCGGCTGCACACGGTGATGGGCAGGACGGTGTCGTCGGTGCCGTGCGAGACGTACACCCGCGGCTGACCGTGCGCGAGCAGCGGGGCGGCGAAGCCCGGGGAGAACGCGAGCACCGCGTCGAACAGGTCGCCGTTGGTCAACCCCAACGACAACGCGTACGAGGCGCCGTCGGAGAAGCCGCCGATCAGCATCCGTCGCACCGGATAGGAGTCGAGGATCTCCTCCAGCAGCCGGTCGATCCGACGGACGTCCGGGCCGAACCCGTCGACGATGAGGTCCCAGGTGCTGGAGGCCGACTTCGGCGCCAACAACAGCAGCCGGTGCTCGTCGGCCATCGGCAGCAGCAGGTCCAGCCCGTGCCGCGGCGAGCCGCCGGCCCCGTGCAGCAGCAGCGCCAACTGGTACGGGCGGCCGTCGGCCGGTTCGGGCACGTAGGCCAGCCCCAGCAACTCGCCGGTCGGCCCGTCCAGCGGTAGCAGGCCGGTCGTGGTCGAGGCGGAGACCGGTGGGTACGGGCGCGCGGTCAGGCGTCCGTGTCCGGAGTTCTCCTCGGGCTGCGGGTGCGGCTGCGCGGGTTCGGTCACCTCGGGCACGCTTCCTCGCCTCGTGTCGTGGTGGTGGCCGCCGGTGGCCCTGGCGTCGCCCGGTTACCCCGGTTTCCGCCCGGCAACCGGCGGCGGCGCCGGCTGGCCGCGAATGGCGGCAACCGCACCGGGTAACCGGCGGGGGAGGCAACGTCACGCAGGAGGGAGCAGACGGTGAGCGACGGATACCTGTGGCAGAAGAAGACCGGCGAGGTCGTCGAGGCGGCCCGGCGGGCGGGCATCCAGAACCCGGAGCGCAAGAACAAGGAACAGCTGCTACGGGAGATGGGGCAGGCGCCGCCGGAATCGACGCGACCGGGGCGCGGGACCGGCCCGGATGTGGCACCGCCTCCCGGCACCAGCCCGCAGGAGTGGAATCGGATCCCCGGCAACCAGTCCTGACGCGGCGGCAGCCCCCCTTCCGCGGCCGTGCCGCCATCCGGCGCGGCCGCCCCGCGGCGGGACCGGAGAAGCGGTCGTCGATCTCCTTACGACGTACAATGTACGGAGAAGTGTCGCCGACCCGCTCCGGAGGCCCCCGTGAAGATCACCTCATCGGCCGTGTCGCTCAACGTCGACGATGTCGAGGCGTCGACCCGGTTCCTGACCACGCACTTCGGTTTCCGGGCGGAGATGGCCGCCGACGGGTTCGCGTCGCTGACCCGCGACGACGCCGGGATGAACGTCATCTACCTGCGGCGGGGGCTGAAGACGCTCCCCGACGACCAGCGGGACGACCACGCCGACGGGGTGATCCTCGCGTTCGTCGTCGACGACCTCGAGGGCGAACTCGCGCGGCTGCGGTCCGAGGGCGTCCCCATCACCATGCCGCTGACGGTGGAGGAGTGGGGAGAACGCGCGTTCCAGGTGACCGACCCGAACGGCGTGATCGTGCAACTCGTCGACTGGAAGGGCACGGCCGAGTGACCGCGGGCGCGTCGCGCGCGCCGGCGCGCCCCGCCCACCTGGTCAGGAGCCGCCGAGCAGGGCGGCCGCGTGGCTGACCGGGACGGTGTGCGTGACGCACTCGGCGCCGGTCAGCGCGTGCAGCAGGAAGCCGGTCGGCTCGGCCAAGTAGCCCATCGCGCGGTCCGGGCGCATGCACAGGTCGCTCTGCCGGTACGTGCTGGGCGCGACGGTGAGCGTGCTGCCGGCGAAGCCGGCGGTGACCGGCCGGTGCAGGTGGCCGGCGAGGACGCGCACCACCTGCGGGTGGCGGGCGACGACCTTGGCCAGCTCGTCGCCGTCGGTGAGCCGGATGGCGTCCAGGAACGGGATCCCGACCGGAATCGGCGGATGGTGCAGGCAGACGAAGACCGGCACGTCGGGGCGGCGCGCCAATGTCTCGTCGAGCCAGCCGAGCTGCTCGGCGCCGAGATGGCCGGCCGCGTCGCCGGGCTGCAGCGAGTCCAGCGCCACGATCGTGGCCCCCGGATGGTCCACCGCGTAGTAGGCGCACTCGGTGGCGGGCAGCAACGGGGTGTCGCCGAAGGCGTCCAGCAGCGACTCGCGGCCGTCGTGGTTGCCGGTCACCAGGTGCAGCGGCAGCGGGAAACGCCCGATCACCTCGCACAGCACCGCGTACTCGTCCGGCCGGGCGTGCTCCACCAGGTCACCGGTGATCACGACGCAGTCCGGTCGCGGGTCCAGGGCCAGCACCCGGCAGAGCGCCCGGTGCAGTCCGGACGCGGGCTCGGCGGCGAGCGCGCCGGTGGTGATGTGCGGATCACTGAGATGCGCGACGAGCACGGCGACCTCCGCTTCCGGATCGCGACATCGTCACCGTACCGGGCATGCCGGGCGCTTTCCGGGGGAGTGCGCCGATCCCCGTCGCCGCGGCAACGTTTCCGTCCGCGCCCTGGCTCTGCCGACCGATCTTGACGGGTGTGGGTGCGTGTGTTGTCGCTGGAACGACAACACACGCACCCATACCGGCAGCGACGTCAGCCGGGCTCCGTCTGGAGCCGCTTCTTGAGCATCTGCTTGCCCTGATCGCCGGCCTTCTGGCTGTTCTGCTGGATCTTGCGGAACCAGTCGGCGAGTTCGGCGTCGCCCTCCTGCTCCGCA
This sequence comes from Micromonospora pattaloongensis, assembly GCF_900107255.1. Classification (GTDB taxonomy): domain Bacteria; phylum Actinomycetota; class Actinomycetes; order Mycobacteriales; family Micromonosporaceae; genus Micromonospora_I; species Micromonospora_I pattaloongensis. The sequence continues at coordinate 63,839 of NZ_FNPH01000004.1, forward strand.
TCCTTGATGTAGTGCTCCATCCGCCAGGCGTTCTCCAGCGACATGTGCAGAATGCTGACCAGGTCGTAGTTCTTGTCCTTGACCGGGCTCTGTGGCATCGCGGACCTCCGCCGAGTTGTCGGTGTGCAGCCCGGATGCCCGCGATGCGGGCCGTTACGCCTCACGGGGCCTTCCTGGCGCAGCGGCATTTCGTCGAGGGGCTCGCCACCTCGCCGGCGCAAGGGCTGAGGGCGCGGTTTGCCCGGATCGCCCAACGGGAACGTTTGCGCCCGTACGCGCTCGCGAAGGAGGAGACGATGCCGGCCCGGAAGGAAATGCCCAGCACGCTGAAGCGCTCTCCGAAGAAGGCGCAGGACACCTGGGCCAAGGCGCACGATTCGGCCGTCGACTCGTACGGCGAGGGGGAGCGGGCGCACCGCACCGCCTTCTCCGCGGTCAAGCACTCGTTCGAGAAGGTCGGCGACCACTGGGAGGCGAAGGGCAAGAAGGGCCCGAGCGACGCCCAGGCGGCCCGGGGCCGGCGGTCCAGGCCGACCGGGACCGCGGGCGGCGTCGACGCCAACGCCACCAAGGAGCACCTGATGGACGTGGCCCGGAAGCTCGACGTGCGCGGCCGGTCGCGGATGACCAAGCCGGAGCTCGTCGACGCGATCCAGAAGGCCAACGAGCGCAGCACCCGCAAGGCGCGCGGCCGATGAGCCGCCCGGTTCGTGACCCGGCCTAGGGGCCGACCGTCACCGATTCGCCGATCGCCGCCGAGGCGATACGCCGCGCGCGCGGCGTATCGCCTCGTTTGCTGTTTTCGGCGCCGGGGTACCGGCCCGACCATGACTTCTCCCGAGCAGACGCCGCTGCCGGCGGCCCAGGAACAGCCCTATCCCGGTGACAGCGCAGAGATGCAGCCGCGTCCGCGCGACACGATGGCCGACTACGTCGGGCGTGGCCTGCTCCAGGGGCGACGGGCCCTGGTGACCGGCGGCGACTCCGGCATCGGCCGGGCGGTCGCGGTGGCGTTCGCCAAAGAGGGCGCCGACGTCGCGATCGCCTACCTCTGCGAGCACGACGACGCCCGGCGCACCGCCGAGCTCGTCGAGGCGGCCGGACGGCGCTGCGTCCTGCTCCCCGGCGACCTCGCGGACCCGGGTCAGTGCCAGGAGGTCGTCTCGCGGACGGTCAGCGAGCTCGGCGGGCTCGACCTGCTGGTGAACAACGTCGCCTACCAGCGGAACGCCGACTCGCTGGAGGAGATCTCCGAGGAGCAGTGGCTGCACACGTTCGACGTGAACATCCACAGCTACTACCGGGTGACCAAGGCCGCCTTGGCGCACCTCCCCGAGGGCTCCGCGATCATCAACACGGCCTCGATCAACGGACTCAAGGGCAACAACCACCTGATCGACTACTCCGCGACCAAGGGCGCGATCATCGCGTTCACGTACTCGATCGCGCAGTCGCTGCTCAAGCGCAAGATCCGGGTCAACTGCGTCGCCCCCGGCCCGGTCTGGACCCCGCTGATCCCGGCCACCTTCCCGGCCGACAAGGTCAAGGGCTTCGGCGACCACGTCCCGATGAAGCGCCCGGCGCAGCCCGACGAGATCGCCCCGTCGTACGTCTTCTTCGCCAGCGACCTGCTCTCGTCGTACTACACCGGCGAGGTGCTGGCCCCGATCGGCGGTCTCACCCTGCCGGGCTGACCGGTGGTGGGGAAGGGTCGCTTTCCGTACGGGAAGCGACCCTTCCTAACGTCGTCCGCGGCGAGCGCGGATCCGCCAGATCAGCAGCGCGCCGGCGGCGATCACGACGGCGGTGAGTGCCGTGCCCCGCCCGACGAATTTCTCCACGGTCCGGTAGGAGTGACCCCCGAGATACCCGGCCAACACCGAACCGGCCCCCCAGATGAGACCGCCGGCGGCGTTGAACGCCAGGAACTTCGCGTACGGCATCGACGACGCGCCGGCCAGCGCGGGGATCACCGCCCGGAAGAACGCGGTGAACCGGCCGAGGAAGACCGCGGTCCCGCCCCGCCGCGCGAGCAGCTCCCTCGCCCGGTCCAGGCGTGCCTGGCGCGCACGCAATCGCCGGCTGGTCAGCAGCCGCGGGCCAAGGCGGCGGCCGATCTCGTAGCCGACGGTGTCGCCGACGATCGCCGCGGCGACCACGAGCGCGATCATCACGGGCAGCGACACGTGGCCGAGGCTGGCCGCCACGCCGCCGAGGATCGCGGCCGTCTCGCCGGGGAGCACGAACCCGAAGAAGAGCGCGTCCTCGACGAAGACGACCAGCGTGACCAGCGTGTAGACGAGGGCGCCCGGCAGCGTCAGCAGCCGGTCGAGCAAATCCTTCACCGCGCCGCGCTCCGTCGCCGCCCGACGGGCGGGAAGCGATCGGTCGACAACCGGGGCACCTGTCCGTTCTACTACGCCGGTCCGTGCCGCACCCGTGGGTCACGGGTTCGGCCGTCGCGGGCCGGAGCCCGCACCGTCGCCCCCGAAGCGGCCACTCGTGGCGACGCGCAGGGCGAGCTGCCGTAGCCGGCGGTCGACACGGATGAGCGGGGCCGGCGTGCGCCGACCCCGCTCATCACCGCACCACTATCGGGCCGTCGGCCTCAGCACGACGGTGGCGGTGCCCGTCTGGGCCGGCGCCCCCGGCTCGGTCGGCGCGTCGGTGTACTCGGCGACGAAGACCGCGGACAGGTTGTCCGCCCCGCCGTGACCGCCCTCCAGGCTGGTGGTGATCGTGCCCGTGCATCCCGTGGCCGACGAGATCGGGTGGCCGTGCTCGTTGTGGCCGAGGATGTAGGTCACCTTGACCCGCGCGCAGTCGACCGGCGCGTCGTCGGTGACCCGCACCTCGAACGGCACCTGCTGGCCGAACTGGAACGCCTGGCCCGTGACGGGCCGGACGAACTCCACGGTCGGCGCGCCGGGCCCGACGACCAACCGCAGCGACGCCGAGGCGGAGCGCCCGGTCACGTCCGTGACCTTCACGGTCGGCAGGTACGAACCGTTCTCGGTGTAGGTGAAGGTCGGGTTGGCCTTCCGCGAGTCGACCTTGCCGTCGGCGTCGAAGTCCCAGGCGTAGCTGAGCGAGTCGCCGTCGGGGTCGGTGGTGCCGACGCTGGAGAACGAGACGGTCAGCGGCGCCGCGCCGGAGCCGGGGTTCGCGCTGATCTTCGGGATCGGCGTACGGTTGCCGCGCACGAAGTCGATCCGGGACAACTGGGCGTCGGGATTCTCCGCGAAGTAGCCGTCGCCGTACTCCAGCACATAGAGCGCCCCGTCCGGGCCGAACTCCATGTCCATCGGGTTGTCCACCACGATCGACGGGACCACCGGGCGGATGTCCCGCACCTGGTTCTGCCGGTCGAGGCGGAACTCCTTGATGTAGTCGCGCGTCCACTCGTAGAACAGCGGCACCCCGTCGTAGTAGGCGGGCCACTTCGTCGCGGACTTGTTGTTGCTGTCGAAGACGTACGCGGGGCCGGCCATCGGGCCGATGCCGCCGGTGCCGAGCCCGGGGAACTCCGCCGCCTCCCCGTACGGGTACCAGACCTCGGGCTGCTCGACGCGGGGCAGCCGCTTCAGCCCGGTGTTGTGCGGCGAGTCGTTGATCGGGGCGCGGCAGTCGAACGGCTCGCCGGACTCGCCGGTGGCGAAGTCGTAGTCGACGTACGGCATGTCCGGGGCGACGCAGTACGGCCAGCCGTAGTTCGCCGGGCGGTCGATGACCATCCAGCGACCGTGTCCGGCGGGACCGCGATCGGGGTTGGCGGCGCTCGCGTCGGGGGAGTAGTCGGCCATGTAGACGTTGTCGGTGCGCCGGTCGACGGCGAACCGGAACGGGTTGCGCAGCCCCATCGCGTAGATCTCCGGCCGCGTGTACGCCTTGCCGACCGGGAAGAGGTTGCCCTCCGGGATGGTGTAGCCGCCGCCGGGCTTGACCCGGATGCGCAGCAGCTTGCCGCGCAGGTCGTTGGTGTTGCCCGAGCTGCGCTGGGCGTCGAACGCCGGGTTGCGGTCGGCCCGCTCGTCGATCGGGGTGTAGCCGCTGGAGTCGAACGGGTTGGTGTCGTCGCCGGTGGAGAGGTAGAGGTTGCCCTGGCTGTCGAAGTCGATCTGGCCGCCGACGTGGCAGCAGATCCCCCGGTCCACCGGTACGTCGATGATGCGCTGCTCGGTGTCGAGCTTCAGGGTGTCGCCGGCGAGCTTGAACCGCGACAGCCGCAGGAACCCACGGAAGCGCTGCCAGTCCGCCTCGGTGCCGACGGTCGGCGCGTCGCCCTCGTTGACGCTCGGCGTGGCCGGGTCGTCGACGGGGGTGTTCAGCGGCGGCGAGTAGTAGAGGTAGACCCACTTGTTACGGCTGAAGTCGGGGTCGATCGCGACGCCCTGCAGCCCCTCCTCGTCGTGCTCGTAGACGGGGACGTTGGCGGCGATCGTGTTCAGGCCGGTGCGGGGGTTGTGGATGCGCACCTCGCCGGTGCGTGCGGTGTGCAGAACCCGGTTGTCCGGCAGCACGGCGAGGCTGACCGGCTCGCCGGGGAAGTCGTTGAGGGTGACCTTCTGGAAGCTGGTGTCCGGCGGCGGCGTTGCAGGTGCGGCCGTCGGCGCGGCGGTCGCGGACTGCGGCGCGCTGAGCCCGCCGAGCACCAGTGCCAGAGAGGCCAGTATGGCGCCCCTTCTCATCTGCGATTTCCTCCCTTGGTCGTGGACAACGGTCAGAAGCGAAGGGACGTGAGGTAGTCGTACCCGACGCGTGCGGTGCTCAGCGCGTCCGCCGGGGTGCGCGGCGGCGTGCCCGCGTCGTCCCGCTCCACGATGTACTCGTCCAGGCCGGCGGCCTGCGCGTGTGCGAAGATGCGGCCGAAGTCGATGAGCCCGCGGCCGAGGTCGTCGAAGCCGGCGTTGACGTTCATGTCCTTGACGTGCACCTGCTTGATCCGGCCGCGGTGCTGGTGGATCACGTCGACCGGGTCGTGCGCCCCGCGGATCGCCCAGAACAGGTCGAGTTCGAAGTGGACCAGTCGGGGATCGGTCTCGGCGGTGAGGATGTCGAACCCGGTGCGGCGCTCGCCGTTGAGCGGGACGAATTCCAACTGGTGGTTGTGGTAGCCGAACTGGATGCCGGCGCGGCGGGCCAGCGCCCCCGCGCGGTTGAGGTCCCGGGCGAGAGCCCGGTAGCGGGCGGGGTCCCGGATCGGCTCGCCGTTTGCGTCGAGGCCGAACCACGGGTGCACCAGGTAGCGGCAGCCGACGGTGCGGGCGTCGGCGAGCGCCGTCTGCCAGGCGGCGTCGTCGAACGGCTGCGGGATGCTGGCGTGACCAGAGGTGGCGCGCAGCCCGGCGGCGTCGAGCGCCGCCCGGAACTGGGCCGCGGTGCGACCCACGAAGCCGGCGTGCTCCACGCGGGTGTAACCGATGCGCCGCAGCGCGGCGAGGGTGCCGGGCAGGTCGATCGCGAGCTGGTCGCGCAGCGTGTAGAGCTGGATGCTGATCCGGTCGGTCGGGACCCTCCGGCGGCCGTGGTCCGAGTGGCCCGTCGCGGCCGGCGCGGCTTCGGCCGGCCCGGACAACAACTGCCCGGCGCCGAGCGCGGCGGCGCCGACGGTCGCGGCGCGGAAGATCCCGCGGCGACTCAGGGACGGGTCCGTCTGCGGCGGTCGGCCGTGGTCGTCGTGCTCCATGCTGAGGTGCCTCCTTACGCGTGACAGGGTCGGCGTGAGCGGCTGGTCGACGCCCGGATGGCGGCCGGGCGGGCGACCGGCGACACTGCCCAGGGGTGGGCGTTGGCGCGAGCCATGGGGATGCGGAGGTACGCGAGCGGGTACTTCGGGTCGTGCCAGAACGAAGTCCGGCTCTGCAGATAAAAGATCCGGCAATGTAAACGGTTCGATGGCGAGAGCTAGGTTACGCGTTCTTGTCGACCATGCAAAGACCCCGTTTCAGCGACGAAAGTCGTGCCCGCTGTCGCCGAAAGTCCGGCGGTCTGCTGTGATTGCAAGGTCATCGAGGGCTAGGGTGGGCTCGACAGCCGGTTCGCGACAGGCGCGGCGACTCGGCCTGCTGAACGATGGCGGCGAGGCGTGCCGGACCGCCGAACTGCCGCACCGGGCGTCGGATGGGACGGGAGCGGGCGGGTGGCGCGGATCAATCTCGCGCGGGCGGACGCCGGGCGCGCGCACCGCGCGGTCCCCGGCGACGTGGTGGTCGTCCGCCTGGACGAGACGCCGACGTCCGGCCACCGGTGGCAGATCGAGGAGTACGACCCGGCGGTGCTGCGGCCCTCCGGTGAGGAGGCGCTCGCGCCCGCCAGCCGAACGGGCGGCCAGGGGCTACGGGAGCTGCGGTTCGATGTGATCGGCGCCGGGTCGAGCCGACTGGCGCTGGCGTTGCGTCGGGCCTGGGAGGGCGCGGCGTCGGCGGTGGACCGGTTCGAGGCCGATATCGCCGCCGACCCGGGGTTCGCGGGCGGCTGAGCGCCGGCCGCCGTCCGCGGAAACGGCACGCACGCTGGGCTGGCCCGCCGACGGCGGGGGAGCGAAGATGGGGCATGAGCAATCAGCTGTTGCTCTTCCTCCGGCTCCGCCTCGACGAAGACGAGGTCATCGCCTGCGGCGCCGCCGGACCGAACGCGCGGTTCGGGATCTGGGACGTGGACCCCTGGTACGACGGCGCCGGCGAGCGGTGCGATCTGCGGGCCCGCGGCTCCGGTGTGCTCAGCGGGCCGACCGGCATGGCGGTCGCGGTCGTGGAGCACGTGGCCCGGCACGACCCGGCACGGGTGCTGCGCGACGTGCGCGCGAAGCGCGCGCTGCTGGAGCTGATCGAGGCGACGCCGTCGCCGTACGCCGAACCGATCATGCGGCAGCTGGCGTTGCCGTACGCGGACCACCCCGACTTCCGCCGGGAGTGGCAGGGCTCGTGACGCCGATCGGCCGTGCGCGGCGCGCCCCGATCTCCGTCCCCGTGGCCGGCCACATTGGACGGGCTGTGCGGTCCGCGCGCTCCGGACCTGCCGGCGTCGTCGGTCGCCCGGTGGGCCCCCAAACCGCCGTAACGGTTGGAAACGGCTGGTAGCAAAGGGTTTTCAGGGCCGTCAAATGGTCCTGGTTGACGCGGATGGTTCTCACGAAACCGGCCTCGCGGTCACCCTGCCCCGGAGAAAATGTGGCGGGGGTCGGGGGAAACGAGGTGGGGATCATGAAGGGAAGGCGGAGGGCCGGGGTGATCGCCGTGGCCGCTGCGGCGGCGCCGCTGCTTCTCGCGGGCTGCACCGGCAAGCCGGCGAGGATCGCGCAGGCGCCAGCGCCGGCGGTCGCGATCACGCCGGCGGCGAACAGCACGAACGTGCCGGTCAGCGCGGAGATCGGCGCGGTGGTGACCGGGGGGAAGGTCACCGAGGTGACGTTGACCGACGCCACCGGGGCCAGGGTGGCGGGTGTGATGCGAGCGGACGGCTCGTCGTGGCTGCCCGACGCGGCGCTCAAGCACAAGCAGTCGTACACGGCGCAGGTCACCGCGGTGAGCGACAAGGGGCGCAGTACGACGCAGACGGCGACGTTCACGACGATGGGCAAGCCGCAGAGCCGCAACGAGACGACGCTCTACCTCGGCAGCGGCCGGACGTACGGCGTCGCCATGCCGGTCACGATCGGCTTCGAGAAGGGGGTGCCGAAACAGGCGCGGGCACAGGTGCAGCGGCGGCTCTTCGTCACCACCGACCCGCCGCAGCCCGGGCTGTGGCACTGGGAGAAGGACGGCAAGCAGGTGTACTACCGCGCGCCGGACTTCTGGCGTCCCGGCACGAAGATCAACGTCCGGGCCGCGTTGGGGGGCCTGCCGATGGGCGACGGCAGCTACGGCGACGTCGACCACGCCGAGTCGGCGACGATCGGTAACAAGGTCACGTTGGAGATCGACAACAAGACGAAGCTGATGTCGGTCTACAAGGACGACAAGCTGGCCAGGAAGATCCCGGTGAGCATGGGCAAGCCGAGTACGCCGACGTCGAGCGGCAAGATGGTGATCATGGAGAAGCACGACTACACCACGTTCGACACGCGGGGCGAGCCGAACGGCGGTTACGTGGTCGACGTGGAGGACGCCCAGCGGCTGACCTGGGGCGGCGAGTTCATCCACTCCGCGCCGTGGTCGGTGGGCGACCAGGGATACGTCAACGTCTCCCACGGCTGCACGAACGTCTCCCCGGCCAACGCGGACTGGCTGATGAAGGTCACGCACGTCGGCGATCTGGTCACCATCAAGGGGACCGAGGTCAAGCTGGACCCCGGAAACGGGTGGACGGCCTGGGACATGAGCTGGGACGAGTACATCAAGGGCAGCGCCCTGCCCGTCCCGGACGAGCTGAGGGCCGCGCCGCAGCCGGCGCCCACCGCCGCACCGACCGGGGCGCCCAGCGCCGCACCGACCGGCTCGCCCACCGCCGCACCGACCGGAGCGCCCAGCGCCGCATCGACCGGGGCGGCCCCCGCCGACGGCGATGGTGAGTAGCGGCAGTTTCCCAACGATCGCGACGCCCGGACGCTTCCCGCGTCCGGGCGTCGCCGGTCGGCCGGGTGAATTCGGCCGAAACGCTGAGAATATGCCGCGTACGGGAGGAGGATGGCGGGGCGGGGCGGGGCGGCGCGGCGGCGCGTGGACACGACCGTTGGGAAGGTCAGATGAGGCTCACGGTGACGGAGCACCCGGTCAACGACGGGGTCGTACGGTTGGCGGTGGACGGGGAGCTGGAGCGGTCCACCGTGGAGGTGCTCGTCGCGGCGGTCGAACGGGCGATCACGGTCGACCATGTCGCCGAGCTCATCCTCGACCTCGACGGGGTGACCCTGCTCGACGACGCCGGCGCCGACGCGGTGGTGACCGTCACCGATCGGGCCGGCGACGACGGCGTCGCCGTCGTGGTGATCGGCCCCGCGGAGCGGGTCCGGCGCACGCTGCGGCTCGGCGACGTCCTCGACTCACTGACCGAGCCCGAGCCGTGGGCCGGACGGTCGTCGTAGCCGGTCATGAGCGTCCGCGTGACGGCCGCCTCGGCGGCGATCACCCGCGTCACGGCCGCTGCGCGGCGGCGATCACCCGGGTCAGGGCCGCGTGCAGGTCGACCAGATCGTCGAGGCTCATCCCGAGCCGGGCCACCACGGCGCCGGGGATCGATTCGGCCCGGGAGCGCAGCGCCGCCCCCGGCTCGGTCAACGTCACCGCCAGCGCCCGCTCGTCGCTGCGGTCCCGTTCGCGTCGGACGTACCCCGCCGACTCCAGGCGCTTCAGCAGCGGCGACAACGTGCCGGGGTCCAGTTGGAGCACGCCGCTGAGCTCCTTCACCGAGCGCGGCGCGCGTTGCCACAACGCGAGCATGACCAGGTACTGCGGGTGGGTGAGGCCCAGGGGCTCGAGCAGCGGCCGGTAGACCGCGACGACGCTGCGGGATGCCACGGAGAGCGCGAAGCAGACCTGCCGCTCCAGCGCGAGCGGATCCGTGATCGTGTCCACGTCACCCACCGCAACCTCCCGTCGTCCCGTCGATCATACTGTTGTTGGTGCACAAACAATTTGTGCACCAGCGGACGACGGGACGGGAGGGGTCGGCGATGAGCGAAGCGGAGCGGCCGGAGCCGGACAAGCCGGTGAAGCGGGACCGGCTCTTCGAGGTCCTGTTCAAGTTCCTCGGCCCGCCCACCGTCGACAATGCCGTGCAGGGCACCAGCGCCGCGGCCCGTGACGGCTGGAAGCGCGACCTGGCCGCGCGCAAGCGCTACACCGAGGAGCAGAAGCGGAAGAAGCGTGAGCTGCGCGAGCAGCGCAAGCGCCGCGACGCCGCCGCGCATGACCCGTTCGCGGTGCCGGATCAGCCGCAGCGCCCCTTCGAATAGGAGCCGCCACCGGGGCGATCAGGGGTATCCCCCGTACGTGGGGCCGACGACCCGCATCACCACGACGCCGCCGGCGACCGTCCAGCCGCTGGGCTCGGTGCCGGCGACGGTGTTCGCGGGGCACCCCGACGGCACCGGCCGGGCCTCGACCTCCACCTGGAATCCCGCGCCGGTCAGCAGCGCGGTCGCCTCGGCGACGCTCTTGCACGTGACGTCCGGTACGGCCACCTGGTCGCCGTAGGCAAGCCGCGGCTCCGGCCGCGGGAAGTCCTGCGGCCTCCTGCCCGCCATCGCGGCCGCCAGCGTGCGGTAGACGGCCGGATTCACGATCCGGTGGCTCATCTTCCGGGTCGTCTCCGGCCAGTCCGGGTCGGCGAGGATTCCGGCGACCGCCAGCGACCGGGTGGTCGCCACCATGGCCGCCGTGCGGTCCCGGTCGGTCGTGCCGGTCTTGCCAGCCACCGGATGGCGCACCACCCGGCGTACGCGCGGCTCCGTCGCGCCGCGGCACTCGCCGAAGGCGGACTTGTCGCCCACCGGGCACCGCGCGGCGTCCAGCGCGGCGCGCGCCACCTCCCGGTTGATCGTCTGCACACAGGCCGGTGCCGCGACCGGCAGATCCGCGCCGCGGGAGTCCCGAATCTCCTGCACGGGTGTCGGCTGGCAGAACCGGCCGTCCGCGGCGAGCGTCGCGTACGCGTTGGCGACCTCCAACGGCGTGGTCGCGGAGACGCCGAGCGTGAACGCGCCCCACCCGTTCGCCGCCTGCGGGTCGTCCGCGAGCGCGGCCTCCTTCGGCGCCCGGAACGTGATGCCCAGCCGGCGCGCCACGTCCACGACGTTCGCCGCGCCGACGCGCTCCTGCAGTGGAACGAAGTACGTGTTCACGGAGCTGCCAAAGGCGGTCCAGGCGTTGTGGACCCCGGCCATGCCGTCGTCGGCGTTGCGCGGGCAGTAGCGTCGACTGTGCGGGCAGGCGGCCGCGCCGGAGGCCCCGGTGTACTTCGACTGGTAGATCCTCGGCGCGTTGATCGTGTAGTCCAGCGGGTAGGCGTTCTGCAGGGCGGCGATCAACGTGAAGATCTTGAACGTGGATCCCGCCTGGTAGCCGGCGATGTCGCCGCCGCCCGTGACGATCGGGTTGGTGGTGCGGGGGTAGCTGCCGCGGATGCCCTTCCTGGCCTTGGGCGGATTGGCGGACAATCCGTTGCGCGGCGCCGCGGGGTTGTCGAGGGCGAACGTCCGGTTGGCGGCGAGCGCCCGGACCCGACCGGTGCCGGGCTCGATGGCCGCGACCATCAACGCCGCCGGGTCGGCGTCGCGCAGCCGCGTGTGCACGTTGCGCCGGGCGGCCGCCTGGGTACGGGCGTCGAGGGTGGTCACGACGCGGTAGCCGCCGCCCTTCAGGCGCCGCTCCCGGTCGTAGGTGGTGATCCCGAACGCCGGTTGCGCGAGCCACCAGCGGTAGAAGTAGTCGCAGAAAAAGCCCCAGTGGTTGGGGCGGGCCGCCAGGCAGCCGTTCGGGGGCGCCTCGCCCCGCACGTGCAGCGTGCTCGCCTGCGCGGCCGCCGCCTCCTCGAGCGTGATCACCCCGGTCTCCCGCATCTGCTCGAGCACCCAGTTGCGCCGCTGCAGGGTCGCGCGCGCCCCGTCCTCGGTCAGCGGGTTGAACTCCGACGGCGACTTCACCAGACCGGCGATCATCGCCGCCTCGTCGATCCCGAGCGCGTGCGGCTGCTTGCGGAAGTAGAACTGACTGGCCGCGTAGATGCCGTACGTGCCGTTGCCGAAGGGCGCCAGGTTGAGATAGCGCTCCAGGATCTCGTCCTTCGACAGCCGCTTCTCGATCTGGATCGCCAACCGAGCTTCCCGGATCTTGCGCACCCCGGTGTCCTCGCTGGCGGCGACGATGGCCGCGGGGTCCGTCGCGGCGTAGGTGATCGACATCCGGACGAACTGCATGGTCAGGGTGGACGCGCCCTGCTGAAGGCTGCCCGAGTTGTTGGCGACGAAGGCCCGGGCGATGCCCTTGGCGTCGATGCCGTTGTGGCGGTAGAAGGCGCGGTCCTCGGCCGCGACGATCGCCTGACGCATGATCGGCGCGACGTCGGCCAGCGGGACGTCCCGGCGGTTCTCGTCGGCGAAGCGCGCCAGCAGCGTCTCGCCGTCGGAGGTGTACACCTCGGTCGCCTGCGGCGCCTGCTTGGTGGTCAGCTCGCCGGGCAGCCCCTCGAAGGTCTCCGCCCCGGCCTTCACGGCCAGGCCGGAGACCGCCACCGCGGGAAAGGCCGCCGCCGCGACGGCGACCCCGGCGAGAAGGCCGCAGACCAGCAGCGGACTCCGCTTCCTGGAGCTGATCGTTTGCTTCCCGGAGCTGTTCGTTTGCTTCCTGGAGCTGATCGTTTCGGCATCGGACACCCCTGTCACGTCTCTGCTCAACGCGACACGCCAGGGGCAGTTCCGCGAACTCACTGGTTTTTCCTGATAAAAGGGCGCAATCCTGCGGCGTGGTCCGCGACGGACCCGGTCGCTACCCGCCGGGGTGCAGCGACGGCGATCCCGCGACGCCGCCCGCGAGCGCCGCATGCACCTTCGCGAGCAGCGCGGCCTCGGTGAACGGCTTCGCCAGCAGCGTGACGCCCTCGTCGAGCGCCTTGCCCGGTCCGAGCACCTCCTGGCTGTAGCCGGACATGAACAGCACCCGCAGGTCGGGTCGGTGCAGGCGGAGCCGTTCCGCGAGCTCCCGGCCGGACATGTGTGGCATGACGACGTCGGTGAGCAGCAGGTCCCACCGCGTGTTCGCGGCGGCCTCCAGCGCCTCGATCCCGTTGCCGGCCTCGACGACCTCGTAGCCGTTGCGGCGCAGCAGCCGTGTCGTGGCCTCGCGCAGCGCCGCCTCGTCCTCCACGACGAGGATCGTCTCGCCGCGTCCCCGTGCCACGGGGGCGGGCGCGTGCGTGGTCGGCGCGGGGCGCGCTCCGACGACCTCCGGCAGGTAGACCCGGAACGTCGTGCCCAGGCCGGGCTCCGAGTAGATCGTCACCGTGCCGCCGGCCTCGGCGACGATGCCGTACACGGTGGCGAGGCCCAGACCCGTTCCGGTGCCCTTCGGCTTGGTCGTGAAGAACGGCTCGAAGGCGCGCGCCACCACCTCCGGGGCCATCCCGGTCCCGGTGTCGCTCACCAGCAGCTGCACGTACCGCCCCGGCGTGAGCTGCGGGTGCAGCTGCGCGTACACCTCATCCACGTCCACCGACGCGGTCTCGATGGTCAACCGGCCGCCGTCGGGCATCGCGTCGCGCGCGTTCACCGCCAGGTTCACCAGCACCTGCTCCAGCTGACCCCGGTCGGCGCGGACGGCGGGCAACTCCGACGCCCCGCGGACCACGAGCTCGACGTGCTGGCCGATGCTGCGGGCCAGCAGCTCCTGCAGGTCGGCGACCACGGCGTTCAGGTCGAGGAGTTCGGGGCGGGTGGTGTCCTTCCGGCCGAAGATGAGCAACTGGCGGGTGAGCCGCGCGCCCCGCTCCGCGGCCCGCTGGATCGCCTGGACGTCCCGACCGGCCGCCGAGGCCGCATCGAGCTCGTCGGCCAGCAGTTCGGTGCAGGACAGGATGACGGCGAGCAGATTGTTGAAGTCGTGCGCCACCCCGCCGGCGAGCTGACCCAGGCTCTCCAACCGTTGCGACTGGTGCAGCCGCTGCTGCAGGCAGGCCCGCTCCGCGGCCGCCCGCTTCTCCTCGGTGATGTCCCGCCCCACCGCCGCCGCGCCGACCACCCGGCCGGCGCCGTCGTGGATGGGCGAGATCGTCACGGAAACCTCGATCACCGTCCCGTCCTTGCGGACCCGCTGCGTCTCCAGCCGCTCGACGCGTTCGCCCCGCCTGATCCGCCGCAGCAGCTCTTCCAGCTCCGGGTGCAGGTGCGGCGGGACGATCACCGAGATGTGCCGGCCGCAGATCTCCTCGGCCCGGTAGCCGTACACCGCCATCGCACCGTCGTTCCAGTTGGTGATGATGCCGTCGAGGGTCTTGCCGATGATGGCGTCGACCGACGAATGCACGATCGCCGCGAGCCGGGACACCTCGGCGAGGTGACGTTCGGCGGCCGCGGTCATCCGGTTGAAATCCTCGGCCAGGTCCGCGAGCTCGGCGGGGCCGGTGACCGGCACCGGCGTGTTGCCGGTCGCGCCGGCCGTGCGGACCGCGATGCTGAGCCGCCGGACGGGGCGCAGGATGCGGCGGTGGAAGACGGCGGCGGCGACGAGGACGACGAGCAGGCCGGCCAGGGTGATCGTTGACTGCCGGGTGCTGAGCTCGCGGGCGGCGGCCAGTGCCCTGTTCTGGTCGGCGCCGGCGTGCACCTGCCAGTCGATTTCCGGCACGGTCGCCGCGCCGTACAGCCGGCGCACCCCGTCGGGGTCGCGCCGTTCGACCAGACCCGCGTCGGCGGCGAACGGGGTGTCGCGCAGCGACGCGCCGGTCCAGCGCCGGGAGTCGATCGACCGGGTCACCGCGGTGGCGCCGTCGGCCGAGGTGACGAGCATCGACAGCTGCCGGGGGCCGCCGTACATCGTGGCGAGCGCCGGGCCCAGCGACTCGAGATCGAGGAAGCCGGCGACCATGCCGAGGCGGCCGACGGGGGCGCTGCCGATCATGACGTAGCGTCCCGTGCGGTCGTCGGTGACGGGACCGAGGACGCCGCGGGTGGACCGCGCCTCGGCCAGCCAGGGCGCGCCGCGGTAGCCGGGGACGCGGCGGTCCTTGAGTGAGCTGCAGGCGACCGTGCCGTCGGCGCGGATCACGTCGAGGTGGCCGCTCTTGAACGCGCCGACCCCGGAGAAGGACAGGGAGCAGGCGCCGGGGTCGAGGTCGGGCGCGAAGGCCTGCGCGATGGCGGGGTTGGCCACCGTCTCGTCGAGCGCCTTCTGCAGCGCGGCGAGGGCGTCGCCGATGTCGCGGGCGGCGAGGCGCGCCGCGAACGTCGCGTCCTCGACGGCCGCGCGCCGGGCGTACTGCTCCGCCTGGGCGCGCTGGTACGCGCTGCTGATCGCGCTCGCGACGATGAACAGGACCACGAGGGCGACGACGTACGTCCGCAGCGGCCAACGGCGCCGCTGTTCGGTGCCCCCGCTCACGGCCGGCTCAACCAACCAAGTTGATCATCCACAGCGTACAATTTGATCAGATTGACCAAATTGTGTCAAACAATCGATTGCGGACAAAGTGCTAAGTGTCGCGTCCGAACGTCCGTGTCGACGCCGACCGGGTGTCAGTCGGGGGGCTGCTCCGGCGCCCGCCGCGCCACCGCCGCGCGTACCAGCACGTTCGCGTCCTCCGGACCGACCCCGGTGGCCTGCAGCAGATCCACCGCCGCCGCCCGGACCTGCGCGATGATCACGTGGCCGGAGAAACCCACCCCCGCCGCGTACGCCTCACCGACCTGGGCCGCCGCCTCCAGCAGCCGGTCCCGCGCCCTCGGCTCGTCCGTCCGCGACATCAGTTCGTCCCGCAGCCGTGCCACCGCGCCGGCGAGGGTCCCGAGCGCGGCCGGCAGGCACACCGGGACCGGTTCGCCGGCGTCGAGCGCGGTCACGCAGCGCCGGGCCAGCACCCGGCCGTTGCGCACCGACCGCATCAGGAACTCCGAGGCGTTGACGTACCGCCGCAGCATGCCGCGCTTGCGCCAGTGCACCGGCGCCAGCCGCGCGCTCTCCAGCCCGGCCTGCAGCGCCTCGCGCATCGTCGCGATCTCGTTCTCCGCGCCGCGCAGCCGCTCCAGCGCCGCGTTCGCCCGGTCGCGGTCGGCATCGGCCAGCGCCGCGCCGGCGTCGCTGTACGACGCGGCCAGCACGTCGAGAATCGGGTCCACCGCCCGGCGCACGAGCGTCAGCGGCCGCACCGGCACGGCGATGATCACCGCGAGGCTGACCAGCCCGCCGATCAGCGCCTCCCAGAACCGGGCCGTGTAGATGCCGGCGGTCTCCGGCGGCGAGAGCGTCGCGATCAGCACCGCGGCGCTGGCCGCCTGGGTGACCAGCGCGGGCCCGCCGCCGAGGAAGATCGAGGCGACGATCGCCAGCAGCGTCACGAGCCCGAGTTGCCACCACCCGGCGCCGATGCCGACGACGACGCCGTCCGCCACCGCGACGCCCAGCGCGACCCCCACGACGAGCTCGACGGTGTTGCGCAGCCGCTGGCCGATCGAGCCGGCGAGGGTGCCGACCGCCGCGATCGGGGCGAAGACCGGCTCGGGGTGGCCGAGCAGGTCGTGGGCGATCAACCAGGAGATCGCCGCGGCGAGCGCGCTCTGCACCGCCAGCCCGATGTTCGCCCGCACCCGGTGCCGCCGCGCGCGCAGCGATCCCGGAAGCCGGTGCCACCAGGCGTGCAGCGACCCCGGAAGCCGGTGCCACCACGCGCGCAGCCGCCCCCGCGTGGACTGCCGGGCCCGCATGCGCCGACGCTACCCGCGCGGCCACCCCCGCCACGGCGGAAAGGGGTCATGTCCAGGGGCTGCGCACCCCGTCGAACTCGTCGAAGACCAGCCATGTGCGGGTCGACAGCACGCCCGGGATGCTCTGCACCTGGTTGAGCACGACGTCGCGCAGGGTGGCGTTGTCGGGGGCGCGAACCAGGGCCAGCACGTCGTAGTCCCCGCCCAGCAGCGCCGCGTGTTCCAGGTAGCGCACCTGCGCCAGCCGCGCCGACACCTCCCGCCACGTGTTCTGCTCGATCGTCAGGCTGATGTACGCCGAGGTGCCCAGCCCGGCGGGCTCGGGCGCCACCTGGGCGCGGAACCCCGTGATCACACCCTCCCGGACCAGCCGCTCCACCCGGGCGTACGCGTTCGTGCGCGAGATGTGGATGCGCTCGGCCAACGTCCGGATCGACGCCCGGCCGTCCCGGACCAGCGCGTCGAGCAGCCGTCGGTCGACCTCGTCGAGGAGGCGGGCCGTTCGTCCCGGCACGGCCGGGTACCCGGGCTCTGATTCGGTCTCCTGGCTCACCGAGCACGCTCCTGCCGGTCAAACGTCCCGCGTTTCCCACGGTTGTTGAGTCAATGATCCACCAGGCCGGAGCATAGCCCCACACCCGTCCCAGGAGGTCCTCGCCGTGACGACCACACCCCCGGCGGTCCGCAGGGCATCCCCGCGCACCCGCCGCGCCGCCGCGCCGCCCGACCCGGCCCGCGCGCTGCTGCCCAGCCCGCAACCCGTCCGGCTGCTCGACGAGTCCGGCGCCCGGATCGCCGTCGCCGGCTATCCCGAGCCGCCCACCGACAGCCTGCGCGAGCTCTACCGCCGGATGGTGATCGGCCGCCGCTTCGACCTGCAGTCCACCGCCCTGACCAAGCAGGGGCGGCTCGCCGTCTACCCGTCCGCCCGCGGGCAGGAGGCCTGCCAGGTCGGCGCCGTCATGGCGGTACGCGACACCGACTGGGTGTTCCCGACCTACCGGGAGTCGATGGCGCTGGTGTCGCGCGGCCTCGACCCCGTCGAGGTGCTCACCCTGCTGCGCGGCGACTGGCACTGCGGGTACGACCCGGCCGCCCGCCGCACGGCCCCGCAGTGCACCCCGCTCGCGACCCAGACCGTGCATGCCGCCGGGCTGGCGTACGGCGAGGCGCAGCAGGGCCGCGACACCGTCGCGCTCGCCTTCATCGGCGACGGCGCCACCAGCGAGGGCGACTTCCACGAGGGCGTCAACTTCGCCGCCGTCTTCCGGGCGCCCGTGGTCTTCTTCGTGCAGAACAACCGGTACGCGATCAGCGTGCCGCTGTCCCGGCAGACCGCCGCCCCGTCGCTGGCCTACAAGGGCGTGGGATACGGCGTCGCCAGCGAGCAGGTCGACGGCAACGACCCCGTCGCGGTGCTCGCGGTGCTGACCCGCGCCGTCGCGCACGCGCGCGCCGGCAACGGCCCGTTCCTGGTCGAGGCGCACACCTACCGGATGGAGCCGCACACCAACGCCGACGACGCCAGCCGCTACCGCGACGGCGCCGAGGTCGAGGCGTGGGGCGGGCGCGACCCGATCGACCGCCTCGAGACCCACCTGCGGGGGCTCGGGGTCCTCGACGACGCCGCGGTCGCGGCGATCCGGGACGAGGCCGAGGCGTTCGCCGCCGACCTGCGGACCCGGATGAACGCGGAGCCGACCGTCGACCCGCTCAGCCTCTTCGACCACGTCTACGCCGCACCGACGCCGCAGCTCGTCGAGCAGCGCGAACAGGTGCGGGCCGAGCTGGCCGCCGCGGCCGAGAACAAGGAGGTGGCCGGCTGATGGGCACGGTCACGATGGCGAAGGCGCTCAACGCGGCGCTGCGCGACGCGATGGCCGACGACGACCGGGTGGTCGTCTTCGGCGAGGACGTCGGGCAGCTCGGCGGGGTTTTCCGGATCACCGACGGGCTGCTCGCCGCGTACGGCGAACGCCGCTGCTTCGACACCCCGCTCGCCGAGGCCGGCATCGTCGGCTTCGCCGTCGGGATGGCGATGTCCGGGCTGCGCCCGGTCGTCGAGATGCAGTTCGACGCGTTCGCCTACCCGGCGTTCGAGCAGATCGCCTCGCACGTCGCGAAGCTGCGCAACCGCACCCGGGGCGCGTTGAGCGTCCCGATCGTGATCCGGGTTCCGTACGCCGGCGGGATCGGCGGCGTGGAGCACCACTGCGACTCCAGCGAGGGCTACTACGCGCACACGCCGGGGCTGAAGGTGGTCACGCCGGCGACCGTGCCGGACGCGTACTCGCTGCTGCGCGAGGCGATCGCGGACCCGGACCCGGTCGTGTTCATGGAGCCCAAGAAGCTCTACTTCGCCAGCGCCGACGCCACCCTGCCGGTGACCACCGAGCCGTTCGGCCGCGCCGTCGTGCGCCGGCCGGGGCGCGACGCGACGTTGGTCGCGTACGGGCCGTCCGTGCCGGTCGCGCTGGAGGCCGCCGAGGCGGCCCGCGGCGAGGGGTGGGATCTGGAGGTGGTGGACCTGCGCACCATCGTGCCGTTCGACGATGAGACGGTGACCGCCTCGGTGCGCCGGACCGGCCGGTGCGTGGTCATCCAGGAGGCGCAGGGCTTCGCGGGCGTCGGTGCGGAGATCGCCGCGCGGGTCCAGGAGCGCTGCTTCCACTCGCTGCACGCGCCCGTGCTGCGGGTGAGCGGTCTGGACATCCCGTACCCCGCGCCGAAGCTGGAGCACGTCCACCTGCCCGACGTCGACCGGGTGCTCGACGCGGTGGCGCGGCTGCAGTGGGACGACCAGCCGGACCCGCGGTGGTTGGCGGCATGACCGAACACGTCTTCCTCCTGCCCGACCTCGGGGAGGGGCTGACCGAGGCGGAGATCGTGGAGTGGCGGGTCGCCGTCGGCGACACCGTCGAGGTGGACCAGACCGTGGTCGAGGTGGAGACCGCGAAGGCGGTCGTCGACGTGCCCTGTCCGTACGCCGGTCGGGTCGTCGCGCTGCACGGCGCGCCCGGCGAGGTGCGCCCGGTCGGCCAGCCGCTGGTCACCGTGGCGCCGCTGGACGGCGGGGTGCCCGAGCCCGCCGGGCACGCGGTCTACCGCGAACAGGAGCGGGCCGGCTCCGGCAACGTGCTGATCGGGTACGGGACCGGGCACGGCCACGGCGGCCGGCGGCGCCGCCGGGTCGCCGCCCCGCCGGTTGCCCCCGCCCCGCCGGTGGTGTCCGGTCCGCCGGCCGGGTCAGCTCCGGTCGCCGCGGACGCTCCACACGGCCGTGACACCGCGGTCGCGCCCGCCCGGGACGTGCAGCCCGCGCACCCGGCGACGACCACCCCTCGGGTGATCTCGCCCCTGGTGCGTCGGCTGGCGCGGGAGCAGGGAATCGACGTGGCGGCGCTGCGTGGCACCGGGCCGGGCGGCGTGGTGCGCCGCGCCGACGTGGAGGCCGCGCTGCGGACGCCGGCCGTGCCCGCACCGGGCTCGGCCCCGGCCGCCGGCGGCGACGAGGTCGTCATCCCGTTGCGAGGGGTGCGCCGTGCCATCGCGGACAAGCTCTCCCGCAGCCGCCGCGAGATCCCCGAGGTCACGATCTGGGTCGACGTGGACGCGACCAGACTGCTCGACACCCGTGCCGCGATCAACGCGGCCCGCCCGGACCGGCCGGTCAGCGTGCTGGCCCTGCTCGCCCGGATCTGCGTCAACGGGCTGCAGCGCTTTCCCGAGCTGAACTCGCGGGTGGACGCCGAACGCGGGGAGATCGTCCAGTCCCGTCGGATCCAGCTCGGCATCGCCGCGCAGACCGACCGGGGACTGGTGGTGCCGGTCATCTCCGACGCGCAGCGCCTCACGACGTGGGAGCTGGCGGCCGAGCTGGTCGAGACGACGGCCGCGGCGCGGGCGGGCACGCTCGCGCCCGCCCGGCTGACCGGGGGGACCTTCACACTCAACAACTACGGGGTGTTCGGTGTGGACGGCTCCACCCCGATCATCAATCACCCGGAGGCGGCGCTGCTGGGCATCGGGCGCATCGTCGACAAGCCCTGGGTCGTCGACGGCGCCCTGGCGGTCCGCAAGGTCGCGCAGATCAGCCTGACGTTCGACCACCGGGTCTGCGACGGCGGCGTGGCCGGCGGGTTCCTGCGGCACGTGGCCGACTGCATCGAACAGCCGGCGCTGTTAATCGCAAACGTCTGACGACGGGGACCGCGGGAGCGGTCGTGACCTGCTGAAACCGTGAGGTCCGGCGGGTCCGGCCGCTCGCCGGGGCGCGAACGGGGATTGCGGCGTGGCTGGCCCTCGCCTAGGTTAGGTAGCCCTAACCTATGAGGGGGTCGCGTGGGCCATCAGGTCTTCCGGGACCCGTGGGGGATCCCGCACCTGCGGGCCGACAGCCCGCGGGAACTGGCCTTCGCGCAAGGGCACAACGCGGCGACGGACCGGGCGTGGCAGCTCGAGGTGGAGCGCCACCGGGCGTGCGGCAGCACCGCCTCCTTCCTCGGCGGCGACGCCGTCGGCTGGGACCGCTTCGCCCGACAGGTCCGGCTCGACGACACGGCCCGACGCTGCTACCACAACCTCGACCCGGCGACGAGCGCGTGGGTGGGCGCATACGTCGACGGGGTCAACGCCGGCCTCGCCGCCGGCGCGCGACGGGCGCCGCAGTTCGCCGCCACCGGACTCACCCCCGGCCGGTGGGACCCGTGGACGCCGCTCGGCGTGTGGCTGTCGCACCACATCCTCTTCGCCGGTTTCCCGGCCAAACTGTGGCGTACGGAGGTCGGCCGTCGCCTCGGCGCCGACGCGATCGGCCTGTTCGCCACCGATGGGCCAGCCACGTCCGGCAGCAACGGCTGGCTGCTCCCCGGCCGGCTCACCGCCACCGGCGCGGCCCTGATCGCCGGGGACCCGCACCGGTACATCGAGGATCCCGGCATATACCAGCAGATCCGGCTGGCCTGCCCCGAGTACGACGTGATCGGCTTGGCCGTGCCCGGGACGCCGGGGATCGCTCACTTCGGGCACGCCGGGACGGTCGCCTGGGGGATCACCAATGCCATGGCCGACTACCAGGACCTCTATGTGGAGCGCCTCCGGCGCTGCGGGTCGACGGTCGAGGCGCTCGGCCCGGAGGGTTGGCGACCCGCGGCGGTCCACGTCGAGACCGTCGAGGTGGCGAACGCCGCGGCGGTGCAGGTGGAGGTCATCGAGACCGCGCGGGGGCCGGTCATCATCGGCGGACCCGACGCGGATGTCGCGATCAGCCTCCGCTACCCGCCCCGGGTGCGGGGTGAGCTCGGGTTCGACGCGCTGCCCGCCCTGCTCGCCGCCCGCTCCGTCGCCGACGTGGACCGCGCGTGCGACCGGTGGGTGGAGCCGGTGAACGTGGTGCAGGCCGCGGACACCGGGGGCGGGCTGCTGCACCGGGTGGCGGGAGCGGTGCCGGTTCGGCACGCCGACAACGGACTGCGGGTCGTACCGGCCTGGCGCGCGGAGCACGAGTGGCGCGGATGGCACGGCCCGATGCCGCGCGAGGAGGTCGACGGCGCCGCGGTGATGGCGAACCACCGTGGGCTCTCCGCGCCGCTCGGCGTCGAGTTCGCCGCGCCGCACCGCGCCGAGCGGATCCGGCAGTTGCTGGGCGGGTCGACGGACTGGTCCGCCGGGGAGATGGCGGCGATCCACACCGACACCCACCTGGCATCGGCCGAGCCGCTGCTCAAGCTGCTGGCCGGGCTGGACGGGCTCACCCCGCGCGCCGCCGAACTGCGCGACCGGCTCAACGGCTGGGACCGGCGCATGGAGGCCGACAGTGTCGACGCCGGGTCGTACGCCGCCGTGCGCGCGGCGGTGGTGCGCCGCCTCGCGGCCGACCCGGCGCTGCGCCCGCTCGCCGACCCGCCGCCGTACCCGGAGCTGTTCCGGCCCTGGCTCGCGCTCGCCCCGCGGATCGCCTTCGCGCTGGAGACGCTGCTGACCGCCGCGGGCCTGTCCGCGGTGGACGTCGCGGCTGTGGTGCGTGCCGCGATCGAGGACGTGGCCGGGCGGCCGCCGCTGCGCTGGGGCGAGGTGCACCGGCTCGCGCCGTGGCAGGCGCTTCCCGACCCGACGGAGCGGTGGCCGGGGCTGGCCGGCGACCACGACTGCGTGCTGGCCACCTCGAGCGTCCCCGGCGTCACCGACGACAGCGTTCGGGCGCCCGCGGCGCGCTACGTCTGGGACCTGTCCCGCCGGGACAACAGTCTGTGGATCGTTCCGTTCGGCGCCTCCGGCGTGCCGGGCGACCCGCACCACCGGGACCAGCTGCCGCTCTGGCTGCGCGGCGACCTCGTTCCGGTCACCACCGACTGGAATCAACTCACGGAGGAGCGGCATGACGACTGACCCCACCTGTTTCCGCCGGTCGATTGACGGTTTCGGTGAGGTGCATATCCGTCCCGTGGAGCCGGCGAAGGACGTCGGGCTGCTGCACGACTGGGTCACCCGGGAGCGGGCCCGGTTCTGGGGCATGCGCGACGCCAGTCGCGAACGGGTGCTGGAGATCTACGAGTACCTGGACTCGCTCTCCACCCACCACGCGTATCTGATCCACCGGGACGGCCACCCGGTGGCGCTCTTCCAGACGTACGAGCCCGCGGCGGACCCGGTGGGGGAGTGCTACGACGTGCGACCCGGCGACTTCGGGATCCACCTGATGATCGGCCCTCCGGACGGCGGCACCGAGCCGGGCTTCACCGCCACCATCCTGGACACGTTCCTCGCCTTCGTGCTGAGTGACCCGAGTCGGCGGCGCATCGTCGCCGAACCCGACGCCCGCAACGACAGGGCCATCGCCCGGCTGATGCGCGCGGGTTTCGTTCCGGGGCCGCAGATCGACCTGCCGGAGAAGCGGGCCCAACTGCTCTTCCTGGACCGCGCCGCCCCGGCCGGGTGAGAACCCGTCCGATTGCCATGTCCCCGGTTTTCAGCCTCAACCGCTGTCGGAGGTCAATGCGGCTGGCCGACCGTGGCCGCGCGGGGTAGTCCGGCTATCAGAACGGCTGCGACCGTGGTGTGCAGCAGGGCCAGGACGGTGATGTTGGCCCCGCTGAAGCCGGGCATCTGCCAGGGGAGCGTGACCAGGAACACCACGACCGCGATGATTGTCCAGATGAGCGCCGCGCGGCGCTTCGCGAACGTCTCGAGCACGGCGAGAAGGGCCCAGCCGGCGAGCCCGGCGAAGAGCGCGGCGAAGATCACCGCGCCGACGGTCAGGTCCGTCTTCTCGTCCGAGCCGTACTGCTTGGGCACAGAGACATCGGCGCCGAGGACGGGAACGGCGATGACCCAGACCAGGGTCGCCGCGACGACGCCCGCCAGTACGACGATGGCGCGATTACGGACCCGTACGCCCCGCCGCGGCGTGGATGGGGGCTGTTCCCGATGGAGGCTCTGTTCCTGGCTGAGGTTCTGTTCCGGACTGATTGGCTCCTGCTGCTTTTCGGACATTGCTGCCTCCTACAGATCCACGTCGGTCGGACAGGGACGAGTCTGCAACCTCGACTGCGATTGAGGTCAATGCCACCTCCTGAGAAAACACGGCGGGTGCCGTCAAATGAAATGGTCGACCATCGTCATGCGCCGGCCCCGGACGCGGGGATCGCCTCCGTCGCGGTGTGTGCGTGCCGGAAGGTCGCTGTCGCCGTCGAGCGTCATCGCGCGGTGGTAGGGCGGAACAGGTATACATCGAGACACTGAAATACGTCGAGGCTGACGATAGCGTATCCCTCGGGTGCCCACGGCTCCATCCCCCACACCGCTCCGGTCCCGCCGGCGACGCCGACCCCCGAGATCGTCAACCCCTGCGATCGCGGCGTATGCCGACGTGCCCGACCCCGGCAGAGAAGGACACGCAACGATGAAGGCACACGCTCTCCTCGCCCGGCTGCTTCTGGTGGCCGGCTTCGCGGCCGCCGGGCTCGCCGCGCCGGCCGCGGCCAGCGCCGCGCCCTCGGGCCCCGACGACATCGGCATCCTGGTCGTCAACGGCCGACCCGCCACCGAGAACTATCCGTTCCTGGTGTACGTCTCCGGCTGCACCGGTTCGCTCATCAAGGCCAACTGGGCGGTGACCGCCAAGCACTGTTCGACGCCGGGCTCCGTGCGCGTCGGCAGCGTCAACCGCACCAGCGGCGGCACCGTGGTGGGCGTCGCCCGCGCGGTCAACCACCCGTCCATCGACGTCAAGCTGCTGCAGCTCAGCAGCGCGGTCTCCTACGCGCCGGCGCCGATCCCCACGACGGCCGGCGCGGTCGGCACGGCGACCCGGATCATCGGCTGGGGCCAGACCTGCCCGACCCGGGGCTGCGGCGGCGCGCCGGCCGTCGCCAACGAGCTCGACACGTCGATCGTCGCCGACAGCCGGTGCGCGGGGATCAACGGCCCGTACGAGATCTGCACCAACAACACCAATGGCAACGCGGGTGCCTGCTACGGCGACTCGGGTGGCCCGCAGGTGCGCCGGATCAACGGAGTCTGGAACCTGATCGGCGCCACCAGCCGGTCCGGCAACGGCAGCCCGACGTGCGCGACGGGTCCCTCGATCTACGAGGACCTGCCCGCCATCCGCTCCTGGATCAACACGCAGGTCGGCGGTCTTCCCGCCTGACGGACGGACCCGTTCCCTCGTGACGGCGGCTCCCGGCGCGTCCTCGGTGTTCCCTACCGAGGCGCCCGGGAGCCGCCGTCGCTCCGCGTCCACCTCGGCCCCGCCTCCGGCGAGGCCGAGGGCGCAAAACGGGCGTGATTGCCGACCGCCGCCGCGGCTGCTCGTTGTGCAGGTCACAGCGCCGGTGCGGCGGGTCCCCGCTTTACCGGTTACCGGGAGGGGGTATATGATCTCCAACGGGTACCCCCCAGGGGTAAGCAATCGGACAGGGGATCCGGCGCGAGGGCGCCGACGCGATAGAAGGAGCCGACCATGGCCACCACCGCCCGCTACACCGTCTCCGGCATGACCTGCGGCCACTGCGTCTCGGCGGTGACCGAGGAGCTCACCGCGCTGCCCGGCGTGCGCGACGTCGACGTGGCGCTCGTCGCCGGCGGCGTGTCCACGGTCACGGTGACCAGCGACGCCCCGCTGGACGAGCCCGCCGTCCGCGCCGCGGTCGACGAGGCGGGGTACGAGTTGACCGGAGCGCAGGCATGAACCTCGGCGACGCCCCGGTGAAGCTCGGGGCGTACGCCGGTGGACTCGCCCTCGTCTTCGCCGCCGCCTTCGCCGCCGGCGGCGTGATCGATCCGATCGCCACGCCCGCACCGGGCGGCGCCCACGGCGCGACGCCGGAGGAGGGCGCGGCCCACCCGGGTGCGGCGGATCCGGCCGGCGGGCACGTCCCCGCCGCCCCCGCCGGGCTCGCGGTCGCCGAGCGCGGCTACGCCCTGACCCCGGCGGCCACGACCGTGCCCGCCGGTGACCGGGTGCCGTTCACGTTCACCATCACCGCCCCGGACGGGGCGCCGGTGCGGGACTTCACCGTTTCGCACGAGAAGGAGCTGCACCTGATCGTGGTCCGCCGTGACCTGACCGGGTTCCAGCATGT
Organism: Micromonospora pattaloongensis; assembly: GCF_900107255.1. GTDB lineage: Bacteria > Actinomycetota > Actinomycetes > Mycobacteriales > Micromonosporaceae > Micromonospora_I > Micromonospora_I pattaloongensis. Next base: position 89,771 of record NZ_FNPH01000004.1, read on the forward strand.
GCACCCCGCCCGCGACGCCGCCGGCACCTGGAGCGTCCCGCTGGACCTGTCGGCCGCCGGCACGTACCGGGTGTTCGCCGACTTCACCCCCGCCGCGCTCGGGGACGGGCTCACCCTCGGCACCGACATCGCCGTCGCCGGCGGGTTCACCCCGGCTCCGCTGCCGGCGCCGGCGGCTACCGCGATCGTGCAGGGGTACGAGGTCCGCATGGAGGGGACGCCGCAGGCGGGACGGGAATCGGAGCTCACCTTCACCGTGCGCAGGGACGGGCGGGAGGTGACCGATCTGCAGCCCTACCTCGGCGCGTACGGGCACCTGGTGTCGCTGCGCGACGGCGACCTCGCGTACCTGCACACCCACCCCGGGCAGGAGGCGCACGCCGGCGAGCCGGGCGGTCCGCAGGTACGGTTCACCACCACCTTCCCGACCGGGGGCGCGTACCGACTCTTCCTGGACTTCCGGCACGGCGGCGTGGTGCGCACCGCCGAGTTCACGGTGCTGCTCGGCGACGGGGCGGCGCACGCCTCGTCACGCCAGGAAGGAGAACCCTCGTGACGTCCACCTCCCCGGTCGGCGGATCGGGCAGCGCCCGGACCGCCGACGCGGGAAACATCATCGAGCTGTCCATCGGCGGCATGACCTGTGCCTCCTGCGCGGCGCGGATCGAGAAGAAGCTCAACCGGATGGACGGGGTGAGCGCGACCGTGAACTTCGCGACGGAAAAGGCGAAGGTGACGTACGCCGGCACCGTCGCGCCGGAGGACCTGGTGGCGACGGTCGAGGCGACCGGCTACACCGCCACCCTGCCGCAGCCGCCCCGCGCCCAGGCCGCGCCGGCGGACGAATCCGACCCGCTCACGCCGCTGCGGCACCGCCTGGTGACCAGCCTGGTGTTGACGCTGCCGATCATCGCGTTGGCGATGATCCCGGCGCTGCAGTTCGAGTACTGGCAATGGTTGACGCTGACGCTGGCCGCGCCGGTCGTCACCTGGGGCGCGTGGCCGTTCCACAGGGCCGCCTGGACCAATCTGCGGCACGGCGCCGCGACCATGGACACGCTGATCTCGCTCGGTGTGCTCGCCGCCTTCGGCTGGTCGCTCTACGCACTGTTCCTGGGCGGCGCCGGCGAGCCGGGCATGACGATGGCGTTCACCCTTGTCCCCGCCCGCGGCTCCGGCGCGGAGGAGATCTACCTCGAGGTCGCGGCGGCGGTGACCCTGTTCATCCTCGCCGGCCGCTACGTCGAGGCACGCGCCAAGCGTCGCTCCGGCGCGGCGCTGCGCGCGCTGCTCGAGCTTGGAGCCAAGGAGGTCGCCGTGCTGCGCGGCGGCGCCGAGACCCTCATCCCGGTCGACCAGCTCGCCGTCGGGGAGGAGTTCGTGGTCCGGCCCGGCGAGAAGATCGCCACCGACGGCACCGTCGTGCACGGCACCAGCGCCATCGACGCGGCGATGGTCACCGGCGAGTCCGTGCCGGTCGAGGTCGGCCCCGGCGACAGCGTCGTCGGCGCCACCGTCAACGCGGGCGGCCGGCTGATCGTGCGGGCCACCCGCGTCGGCGCCGAGACCCAGCTGGCGCAGATGGCGCGCCTGGTCGAGGAGGCCCAGCACGGCAAGGCCGCGGTGCAGCGGCTCGCCGACCGGGTGTCCGGCGTCTTCGTGCCGATCGTCATCGCGCTGGCGGTGGCGACGCTCGGCTTCTGGCTCGGCAACGGCGCCAGCGCCGAGGTCGCGTTCACCGCCGCGGTGGCCGTGCTGATCATCGCCTGCCCCTGCGCCCTCGGCCTCGCCACGCCGACCGCGCTCATGGTCGGCACCGGGCGCGGCGCCCAGCTCGGCATCCTGATCAAGGGACCCGAGATGTTGGAGTCGACCCGCCGGGTGGACACGATCGTGCTGGACAAGACCGGGACCGTGACCACCGGCCGGATGGCGCTGGTCGACCTCGTGCCGGCCCCCGGTGAGCGCGCCGAGGAGCTGGCGCGGCTCGCGGGAGCGGTGGAGGATGCCTCGGAGCACCCGATCGCCCGGGCGGTCGCCACCGGCGCCCGTGAGCGCCTCGGCGCGGGGCTGCCCGCGGTGGACGAGTTCACCAGCACCGAGGGGCGCGGCGTCTCCGGCCTGGTGGAGGGACACGCCGTGCTCGCCGGCCGGCTCAGCTGGTTGGAGCAGGAGTGGGCGCTGACGCCGCCGGCCGAGCTGCGCACCGCCGCGCAGGCGGCCGAGGAGCAGGGGCGTACGCCGATCTGGGTCAGCTGGGACGGCCGGATCCGCGGCGTGCTCGTGGTGGCCGACACCGTGAAGCCGACCAGCGCGGAGGCGGTCGCCCAGCTGCGGGCGCTCGGCCTCAAGCCGGTGCTGCTCACCGGCGACAACCCGCGGGCCGCGGCCGCAGTCGCCGCCCGGGTCGGCATCGCCGCGACCGACGTGATCGCCGAGGTGCTGCCGGCGGAGAAGGTCGACGTGGTGCGCCGGCTGCAGGGCGAGGGGCGCGTGGTCGCGATGGTCGGTGACGGCGTGAATGACGCCGCCGCGCTGGCCCGGGCCGACCTCGGGCTGGCCATGGGCACCGGCACGGACGTCGCGATCGAGGCGTCCGACCTGACGCTGGTCCGCGGCGACCTGCGGGCGGCCGCGGACGCGATCCGGTTGTCCCGCGCCACGTTGCGCACGATCAAGGGCAACCTGTTCTGGGCCTTCGCCTACAACGTCGCGGCGCTGCCATTGGCGGCCGCGGGGTTGCTCAACCCGCTGATCGCGGGCGCCGCGATGGCCTTCTCCTCGGTCTTCGTGGTCACCAACAGCCTGCGACTGAGGCGCTTCAGGGGATTGAACTGACAACGGCGCCGGCCGGCACGCGCAGCGCGTGCCGGCCGGCGCGTTTGTGGAGGAGAGCGACATGTGGCCACGGGTTGACGGACTGCGCACGCTTGAGCTCGGCACACCGGGGCGGGTGCGGCGCGAGCTCACCGACCTGGTGCTCGCGGGGACGAAGACCGCCACGGCGGGCCTGCTCGACGCGGACTACGTCGCCGAGGGCGAGGCGTTGGAAACCATCGGTGAGCGGCAACTGGTCATCGACGACGGTGGGAGTGCGGTGGCGACCATCGAGATCACAACGGTCGAGGTGGTGCCCTTCGCCGACGTCAGCGACGAGTTCGCGCGGGCCGAGGGGGAGGGGTACGGCGGCCACGACGACTGGGCGCGCACCCACCGGCGCTACTGGGAGGCGCTCGGCCACACCATCGAGGACGCCACGGCGGTGGTCTGCGTCGAGTTCCGGGTGCTGTCGCGGCCGTGAGCGCGCGACGGCGACGCCGGGGGTCCCGGCCGCGCCCGCGATCGATCAGGGACCCGGTTCCGCGACCGGACATTGCTGGAACCAGGTCCCTGATCGACGGCGTGGGGTCAGCGGGCGGCGGCGCCGAACGTGCGGGTACAGGCGTCGCCGAGCGCGAGTTGAGCGCGGGACAGCGCGAGGTTGGCGTCGATCGGGTCCTGTCCGGCCGCCTTCTCGACCGCGGCGATGAGGTTCCGGCCGGCGGTCACGATCTCTGAGTGCACGGACCGCCCGGCGAGCTCGCCGAGCTCGCGGTTGGCCCCGGGATCGAAGGTGGTCGCGCCGAATCCCCGCAGCCGTTCGCAGGCGTCCAGGCCGGCGGCGTCGTTGACGTCGGCGGGCGGGGTCGGGGCGCCCACGGTGGCGCGGGGCTCGCCGTCGGCGGCGTCCGGCGGGGTGGAGTCCGTCCCGCTGGCGAGCAGGACGCCGGCGCCGGCCACGGTGACGGCGCCGACGGCGATCACGGTCCAGAGCCAGGCGCGGCTCCTGCGGGGCTGTGCCGGTGCGTGGTGGGGCGGAGGGTAGGGGTGGGTCACGGCGCGCCTCTTTCGCCACGATGGTCGTCCGGGACAGGGTCGGGCCACCGCGGCGGAGGGGTTGTGGCGCTGCGGGCCGGCGGTGACCGACCGCGATCATATATGGACATGCAGCATTGGATGCGGAGTGCGGACGGGCCGCGATCCGAGGCGATAGGCACCGGATTGCCCGCCCGGACGCCGTCGGCGACCCGGTCAGTCCTCGAAGACCACGACGGAACGGGCGCCCTCGCCGCGGATCATCCGGTCGAAGGCCGCGGGCGCCGCGTCCAGCCCGATCCGGTCGGTGATCAGCGGGGCCAGCTCCAGCGACCCGTCCAGGACCGCGCGGGCCAGCTCGGGGACCTCGCGGTCGGGGTCGGAGGAGCCGTACACCGACGAGCGCAGGGTGCGGGCGGAGTGGAAGATGTCGAGCGCCCCGAGGGTGAGCTCGTCGTCCCTGGCGCCCATCCCGACGACGGTGACGTGGCCGCCGCGGCGCGCGCTGCGCCAGGCGGTACGGATCGTGGCCGCCCGTCCGACACACTCGAAGGCGTGGTCGACCCCCCGCCCCTCCGTGAGTTCCCGGATGGACTTCGACAACCGGTCGTCGGCGAGCAGGAACTCGGTCGCGCCGGCGGCGCGCGCCAGCGCGGCCTTGGCGGAGGAGACGTCCACCGCGATGATCGGACCCGCTCCGGCCGTGCGGGCGGCGGTGAGCGCCGCCAGCCCCACCCCGCCGAGGCCGATCACCGCGACCGAGTCGCCGGCCGCGACGGCGGCGGTGTTGCGGACCGCGCCGACCCCGGTGAGCACCGCGCAGCCGAGCAGCGCTGCCTGGGCCCACGGCAGCGCGTCCGGCACCGGGATCACCGCGGCCTGCGGCACGACGACCTCCTGCGCCAGCGCGCCGAGCCCGAGCGTGACGTGCAGTGGGACGCCGTCCTCGGTGTGGCCGCGCGCCACCGCCGGCCCACCGGAGCTCGCGCAGAGCCACGGCTCATCGTGGCGGCAGAACCAGCACTGCCGGCAGGCCGGCGCCCAGTTGAGCACCACGTGGTCGCCGGCGGTGACCCGGTCGACCCCGTCGCCCACCTCGGTCACCACGCCCGCGGCCTCGTGCCCGAGCACGAGTGGGAACGGCGGCGCGAGGGTGCCGTTGACCATGGACAGGTCGGAGTGGCAGACCCCGGCGGCCCGGATCCGCACCCGGACCTCGCCCGCGGCAGGCGGCGGGAGCGTCACCTGCTCGATCGCGAGGTCCCGGCCGGTGCCGCGGGCGACCAGGGCGCGTACCGGCGCGCTCACCGCTGGATCGCCTTCGTCTGCAGGAACTCCAGCAGGCCGTGTTCACCGAGCTCCCGGCCGACGCCGGACTGCTTGTATCCGCCGAACGGGGCCAGCGGATTGAACGCGCCGCCGTTGACGTCCACGGCGCCGGTGCGCATCCGGCGCGCGACGCCGAGGGCGCGCTCCTCGTCACCCGACCAGACCGCGCCGGCGAGGCCGTACCTCGAGTTGTTGGCGATCGCGACCGCCTCGTCGTCGTCGTCGAACGGGATGACCGCCAGCACCGGGCCGAAGATCTCCTCCTGCGCGACCGTGCCGTCCGGGTGGACGTCGGCCAGCACCGTGGGAGCCACGAAGTACCCGTGCGTGGGCACGTCGCCGTCGAGACCCCCGGTCACCAGCCGCGCGCCCTCGTCGAGGCCGGCCCTGATGTAGCCGCGCACCCGGTCGCGCTGCGCCGCCGAGACCAGCGGGCCGAGCCGGGTCGCGTCGTCGAAGGGATCGCCCGGGGCGTACGCCGCCGCGGCCCGGCCGGCGAGCTCCACCGCCTCGTCGTAGCGGCTGCGGTGCACCAGCATCCGCGTCCACGCCGTGCAGGTCTGCCCCGAGTTGAGGAACGCGTTGCCGACGCCGACCTTGACGGCCCTGCCCAGGTCCGCGTCGTCGAGGATGACGTTGGCGGACTTGCCGCCCAGTTCGAGGGCGACCCGGGCGATCCGGTCGGCGGCGAGCTGGCCGACGCGTCGCCCGGTGGCGGTGGAGCCGGTGAACGAGACCATGTCGACGTCGGGGTGGGCGGCGATCGCCTCGCCGACGACCGGGCCGGTGCCGGGAACGAGGTTGACCACGCCCGGCGGCAGGCCGGCGGAGTCGATCGCGTCGAAGAGCAGGTAGGCGACGAGCGGGGTCAGCTCGCTGGGCTTGAGCACCACGGTGCAGCCGGCGGCGAGCGCCGGGGCGAGCTTGGCGACGATCTGGTGCAGCGGGTAGTTCCACGGCGTGATCGCGCCGACGACGCCGATCGGCTCGCGCACAACCAGGGAGTTGCCGATGGTCTGCTCGGCCGGTGGCCGGCCGGCGAGCTCGACGTAGCCGCGCAGCACGGTCAACGGCAGGCCGGCCTGCACCCGGGTGGCGACCTTCATCGGGGTGCCGAGCTCCGACGCGACGGTCCGGGCGAGCTGCGCGGCGCGCCCGGACAGCGCCGCGTGCAGCCGGTCGAGGTGGGCGGCGCGGTCGGTCGCCGGCAGGACGGCCCAGCTGTCGAAGGCGGCGCGGGCCGCCGCGACGGCGCGGTCGACGTCGGCGGCGGTGCCGGCGGGCACCCGCGCGATGATCTGCTCGGTGGTGGGGTTCTCGACCGGGATCGTTTCGGTGCCCAGCGGGGGCGCCCACTTCCCGTCGATGTAGAGCGTCGTGCGGTCGGCTACGAGATCCATGGCGTCCTCGGCGTCGAGCGGCCCGGCTGGCCGCACGGGAACTGGCGGCGACCAGACGTGTCCACGCCGGAGTCGGCGCGGCCGTCGGGAAACTATCAGTGCAAGTTTTGACTGTAGTACGCGTCCGGCTCGGGCGGGAGGGGCGGGAGCGGGCCGACGACGGTCTCGTAGATCCGCCCCAGGCCGTCGATGAGGGCGTCCAGCCCGAGCGCGAACGCCCCCTCGTCCACCTGCTGCTGGTGCTCGGCCAGCCGGTGCGCCTGCGTCAGGTGCGGGTACTGCTCGGCGTAGAGCTGCGGGTCCTCGACGAAGCCGCGGGCGAACGAGCCGAGCGCGGAACCGGCGACGAAGTAGCGCATCGTTGCGCCGATGTGGGTCGCGCGGGCGGGCGGCCAGCCGGCGTCGACCAGTGCGCCGTAGACCGCGTCGGCCATCGCGAGTGCGGCCGGGCGCCGCCCGGGCCCCTGGGCCAGGAACGGCACGATGTTCGGGTGGGCGGCGAGCGCCGCGCGGTAGGAGTGTGCCCAGAGCCGCAGCGCGGTACGCCAGTCGTGCCGCCCGAAGACGGAGATGTCGACCCGGCCGGTGATCGAGTCCGCGACCGCCGCGAGGATCTCCTCCTTCGTCGCGAAGTGGTTGTAGAGCGAGGGTCCGCGGACGCCGAGCTCGGCCGCGAGCCGCCGGGTGGAGAGCGCGGCGAGTCCCTCCGCGTCGACGAGCGCGGCGGCGACCTCGATGATCCGTTCCCGGGTCAGCAGGGCCTGGCGGGGCCGAGGCATGAGCGAACCTCCTTGATCTGGAACTCTGCCACACCGGGGGCTGGACGGAAGAAAACTTGCACCGCTAGTTTAATGGCGAGAACCACCCCGACCCCCGAAGACGAGGCACTGGTGGGACACCGATGAATCTGGAACTGTCGCCGGAACAGGCGGCCGTGCGCCAGCTCGCCGCCGAGTTCGTCGACCGCGAGGTGGCGCCGCACGCCGCCGAGTGGGACCGGCGCGAAGCCGTCGACCCCGGCATCGTCGGCGCGCTCGGCCGGCTCGGCTTCCTCGGCCTGACCATCGACGAGGAGTACGGCGGGTCCGGCGGCGACCACCTGGCGTACTGCCTGGTCCTCGAGGAGCTCGGGCGGGGTGACTCCTCGGTCCGCGGCATCGTCTCGGTCTCGCTCGGGCTGGTCGCGAAGTCCATCGCCGGATACGGCACCCCGGAGCAGAAGCGGGCGTGGCTGCCCCGGCTGACCGCCGGCGAGGCGCTCGGCTGCTTCGCGCTGACCGAGCCGGGCACCGGCTCCGACGCCGCGTCCCTGGCGACCCGGGCGGTGCGCGACGGCGACGACTGGGTCATCACCGGCTCGAAGATCTTCATCACCAACGGGACGACGGCCGACGTCGCGCTCGTCTTCGCCCGCACCGGCGGCCCCGGACACCGGGGCATCACCGCGTTCCTGGTGCCGACGGACGCCGCCGGCTTCGGCCGCCGCGAGATCCACGGCAAGCTCGGCCTGCGGGGGCAGGCGACCGCCGAGATCGATCTCGACGGCGTACGGGTGCCGGACGCCGCGCGGCTCGGCGCGGAGGGCAAGGGCTTCTCGATCGCGATGGCGGCGCTGGCCAAGGGGCGGATGTCGGTGGCCGCCGGCTGCGTCGGCATCGCCCAGGGGTGCCTCGACGCGGCGGTCGGCTACGCCGGACAGCGGGAGCAGTTCGGCAGGCCGATCGCCTCGTACCAGCTGGTCCAGCGGCTCATCTCGAACATCGCCGTGGACACCGCGGCGGCCCGGCTGCTCGTGTGGCGGGTCGCCGATCTGATCGACCGGGGTCAGCCGTTCGCCACCGAGTCGTCGATGGCGAAGCTGTTCGCCAGCGAGGCCGCGGTTCGCGCGGCCAACGACGCGCTCCAGGTCTTCGGCGGGTACGGCTACGTCGACGAGTACCCGGTCGGCAAGTACCTGCGCGACGCGCGCGTCACCACCCTCTACGAGGGCACCAGCCAGATCCAGCAGCTGCTCATCGGGCGCGCCCTCACCGGGGTCAACGCCTTCGCCTGACAGTTTTCGGGAGGACACAGTGGACTTCTCGCTCAGCGAGGAAGAGAAGGCGATCCGGGAGACCGCCCGGACCTTCATCCGCAAGGAGGTCATGCCGCTGGAGCACGAGGTCCTGCGGCGCGAACGTAACCATCAGCCGTCGCTGGACCGCAGCGAGCTGCGCGAACTTCAGCTCAAGGCGAAGAAGTTCGGCTTCTGGGGGCTGTCCACGCCCGAGGAGTACGGCGGGATGGACCTGCCGGCGGTCATGCAGTCGCTGATCTGGACCGAGATCGGGCGTTCGTTCGTGCCGTTCCGGTTCGGCGGCGAGGCCGACAACATCCTGTTCTACGCGAACGAGGAGCAGAAGAAGGAATTCCTGATCCCGACCATCGAGGGTGAGCGGATCTCCTGCTTCGCCATCACCGAGCCGGGCGCGGGGTCGGACGCGGCGAACATCAAGCTCAGCGCGCGCCGCGACGGCGACGACTGGGTGCTCAACGGCGAGAAGACGTTCATCACCAACGGCAACGACGCGGACTTCGCGATCGTCGTCGCGGTCACCGACCGGGAGAAGGGCGCCCGCGGCGGCGGCACGACGGCGTTCCTGGTGGACCGCGAGATGGGCTGGCGGTCCGAGTTCATCCAGACGATGGGCGAGGGCGGGCCGGCGTCGCTGATCTTCGAGAACGTCCGGGTGCCGAGCCGCAACATCCTCGGCGAGATCGGCCAGGGCTTCGAACTCGGCATGCAGTGGATCGGCAAGGGGCGCTACACGATCCCGTCGCACGCGCTCGGCATCGCCGAGCGGGCGCTGCAGATGGCGATCGACTACGCCAACACCCGCGAGACGTTCGGCCGGCCGATCGGCGTCAACCAGGCGATCCAGTGGATGATCGCGGACTCGGAGACCGAACTGGAGGCGGCGCGCTGGCTGGTGCTGCGCGCCGCGTGGACCGTCGATCAGGGCATGGACCCGCGGCACTCCTCGTCGATGGCGAAGCTGTACGGCGCCGGCATGGTCAACCGGGTGGTGGACCGGGTCCTGCAGATCCACGGCGGCATGGGGTACACCCGCGAGCTGCCCGTCGAGCGGTGGTACCGCCAGGTGCGGCTCTACCGGATCTTCGAGGGGACCGACGAGATGCAGCGGCTGATCCTCTCCCGCGACCTGCTGCGCGGCTACACCATGATCGGCGGGCACCTGGCATGAGGACGTTCGCATCGCCGGCGGAGCTGATCGCCGCCGTGGGCGAGACGATCGGGCCGGGCCCCTGGCACCCGATCGAGCAGAGCCGCGTGGACGCGTTCGCCGGGGCGACCGGCGACCACCAGTGGATCCACACCGATCCGCAGCGCGCCGCCGCCGGGCCGTTCGGCGGCACGATCGCGCACGGCTACCTGACGCTGTCGCTGATCCCGTGGCTGATGCGCGACCTGTACACGGTGGCAGGGGCGCGGATGGGCGTGAACTACGGGCTCAACAAGGTCCGCTTCCCGGCGCCGCTGCGCACGGGCCGGTCGGTCCGCGCCAGCGCGACGATCGCGGAGGCGACCCCGGTGTCCGGCGGGGGCGTGCAGCTGGTGGTGACGGTCGTGATCTCCAGCGACGGCGGGGAGAAGCCGGTCTGCGTCGCCGAGACGGTGAGCCGGGTGTACTTCCCGGAGGAGCCGACGGCCTGACCGCCGACCGGCCCACCCGGAGGGTGATCACACCGTCGGGACGAGTCCCTGATCGACGGGACCCGGGCCGGCGGGTCCGGAGCGGACGGAGGCCGGCGAGGCGAGGGCCCGGGTCAGGTCGGCGGCGGGCATCGGGCGGGCGAAGTGGTAACCCTGCGCGAGGCGGCAGTCCATCTGCCGCAACGCCCCGGCCTGCTCGGCGGTCTCCACCCCCTCCGCGACGGTGTGTAGGTCGAGCGTGTGGCCGAGCTGGAGGATGGCCCGGGTGAAGGCGGCGTTCTCGGCCGACTGCTCGGTGTCGCCGGCCACCGCGGTGAACGCGCGGTCGATCTTCAGGATGTCCACGGGCAGTTGCCGCAGGTAGGACAGGGACGAGTAGCCGGTGCCGAAGTCGTCGACCGCGATCCGGATGCCGTGCTGCCGCAGCCGCTCCAGTCGCTCGATCACCGAGGTGGTCTCGGCGGCGCCGGCGGCGACCAGCGCGGTCTCGGTGATCTCGAGGATGAGGCCGGACCCCGGCAGGCCGCTGCGGCGCAGCGCGTCCAGCACGGTCTCCGGGAAGTCGGGCTCGCGCAGCTGTCGACCGGAGACGTTGACGGCGACGCCGACGCCGTACCGCTCGTGCCATGCGCGGGCGTCGACGCACGCCTGGTGGAGCACCCAGGCGCCGATCGGCACGATCAGCCCGGTCTCCTCGGCGAGCGGGATGAAATCGGCCGGCGAGACCGGGGCGCCGCCCGATGGGGTCCAGCGCAGCAACGCCTCGACACCGATCACCGCGTCGTTGGTGAGGTCGATGACGGGCTGGTAGTTCAGCGTGAACTCCTGCCGCTGGGTGGCGTGTCGCAGCCCCGTGGCGATGCGGGTCAGGTCGAGCTGGTTGGCCCGCAGCTGAGGGTGGTAGAGCGCCACGCGGTTCTTGCCGCCGCTCTTGGCCGCGTAGAGGGCCAGGTCGACGTCGCGCAGCGCGTCGGCCGCGTCGATCGCGCCCGTCAGGGGGAGCAGCCCGATGCTGGTCGTGAGGTAGAGATCGCGGTCGGCGACCCGGAAGGGCGCCTGCAGCGCCGTGACGACGCGCTCCGCGGTGAGCGTGGTCTGCTGCGCGGTCCTGCCCTCCAGCAGGATCGCGAACTCGTCGCCGCCGAGCCGCGCCACCGTGTCGGACTCGCGCACGTGCCCCGACAACCGGTGCGCCACCTGCACCAGCAGCTCGTCGCCGACCGGGTGGCCGTAGCTGTCGTTGATGTCCTTGAAGCCGTCGAGATCGAGCAGGAGCAGCCCGCGCGGGGCGTGTGGCCCGCCGGCCGGGCGTTCCAGGTTGCGCTGCAGCAGCGTGCGGTTGGCGAGATTCGTCAGCGGGTCGTGCAGCGCGTAGTGGCTGAGCTGGTCCTGCAGCAGCCGCTGCTCGTGCAGGGCCCGCCCGAGCTGCGCGGCGTGGGCGTTGAGCTCGGTGGCCCGGCGGTGCGCGACGGCGGCCACGATCCCGAGTCGGAGCACCGACAGCACCGAGACGGTGGCCGCGATCAGAGCGATGACGAGCAGGTGTGCCCACCGGTCCGGCGTGGTGCGCGCCGCCGCGTAGACGGTCAGCACCGAGGCGACGAAGGCGCTGACCGTGAAGATGATCAGTCGGCCCCGGCTCGGCACCGGCTCGTCGGACTCCGACAGGTCCGTCGTGCGCGCCATCGAGGGATGCAGCGCGGCGGCACCGAGCAGCGCGCTCCACAGGTGCCAGCCGGTGTGCGCCGCGGGGTGCCCGTACACGTCCTGGATCTGCAGCAGGGTGGCGGCGTCGGAGGCCAGCAGCGCGCCGAACGCGACCAGCAGCAACGCGAACGACGCCGTGTGCACCCGGGTCGTCAGGAGCAGCCGCAGCGCCATCACCAGGAGGATCAGGTCCAGCAGCAGCCGGGTGACCGTCACCGCGAGCTGCCCGTTGTGCGGGACGTGCGCCAGGCTGCGCTCGACGAAGAGCACCCAGGCGAGCGCGGCGAGACCGCCGCCGACCACCCCCGCGTCCAGCAGCCCCTCCCATCGCGACCGGCCGTGCCGCTGCCGGACGAGGGCGGCCAGCCCGAGCGCCATCAGCGGATGCACCAGCAGCGGAAGGGCGTCCCGGGCCACCGGGGTGCCGAGCCCGTGCTCCTTCAACTGCCACCACACGACGTGGGTGATCGCGGACACCCCGATGCCGGCGGCGAAGAACCACCAGGCGCGGCCGGTGGCGGGCCGGTGGTGCCGCAGGCCGAGAACGATGGCGGCGAGCCCGACGAGTTCGACCACGGTGAACAGGCCGCCGGTGAGGCCGGCCGGCGCGGCGATCGCGCCGCCGCTGGTCACCATCACCGCCACCAGGTACCAGCCCATCAGCGCGCCGACGCCCGAGGCCGGCGCCCCGCGGCGCCGCCCGGCGCCGCGGGGCGCGACGTCGATCGTGGTCCCGCTCTCGCTCATACCGGAGTTGTAGTCGGACCGGGTGCGAGCTGCGCAAGCGCCGGGGTGCAGAACGGGAGCAATCCTCCGAACGGCACCGCGCCCGGACGAGATCGGCTGGTAGAACGCGAAGACGCTACTGTCAGTAAACGCTCCGTTGCTGTCCGCGCCCGAATTGCAACCGTATCGACAACCGCGCGGCATCCCGGCCCCGGCAGCGTGACAAGTCTGGCCGACCGGAAAGGCAGGCGTGGTGACCATAGAGGCAACGGCGCGCGAGGCGCCGTCGACTCCCGCTGACGATCGCGGCATCGTGCCCGTCGCCGAGTTGCTCGCGGCGCTGTCGATCGGGACGCCCTGCTCGGCCGAGGCGCTGGCCGCCGCGCTGGTGGAGATGGAGTCCGTCCCGCCGATCGGGTTCCGCACCGTCGGCGCCCCCGCCCAGTACGCCGAGCGGCTCGCCGTCGAACTGGGCCGCCCCGACCTGCGGATGCGCGCCCGGCTGATCCAGGCCGACGTGCTGCTGCGCGAGGGCGCCATCGCCGAGTCCGGTCGGGTCGGCCACGAGGTGCACGCGTGGACGCTCGAGCACGGCGACGACTATCTGGTCGCCCGCAGCCACTACCACCTGGCGAACTTCTTCCGGCACGCCGGCGATTTCGCCGACGCGCTGGCGCACGCCGTGCAGGCGGTGTCGGGCACCGGTGACGACGTGCCGCCCGGCATCCGGGCCCGGCATCTGTGCACGCTGGCGATCACCCTGCACGAGAATGGCTCGGCCGAGGAGGGGTCGCGGCGCTTCCAGGAGGCGCTCGACATCGCGACCACGATCGAGGACCCGGCGCTGTCGTTGCAGGTGCTGAACAACATGGCCTACACGGCGTACGAGGCGGACGAGCCGGACGAGGCCGAGGCCCTGGCCACCCGGATGCGCGGGATCGAGTCGCGCTACGGCGTGCAGCTCGGCGCGAACTACCTCGACACGATCGCTCGGATCCAGATGATGCGCGGCCGGTACGCCGAGGCCGAACAGACGTTGCGGCCCGTTCTGGACGGCTCGGCCGGGCACCTGCTGACCGAGGGGAACGCGCTGTCCGAGTGCCTGCTGACCACGGTCGACGCGCAGCGGCTGCGCGGCGCGCTGGCTGAGGCGCAGGCGACGCTCGACGCGGCCCGGCGGGTCTGCGAGGAGCGGGGCCTGGCCAGCCAGCGCGCGCGGGTGCGTCAGAAGCAGGCCGAGCTCTTCGCCGCAACCGGCCGTTACCGGGAGGCGTACGAGGAGCACCGCGGGTTCTACGCCGACGCCCAGGCGCTGCTGTCGGCGCAGCGCGACGCGCGGGCGCGGGCGCTGCAGGCGGTCTTCGAGACCGAGGAGGCGCGCCGGGCGAGCGAGCGGTTCCGCGAGATGGCGCACCGGGACGCCCTCACCGGGCTGCACAACCGGCGTCACGTGAACGAGCTGCTGCCGGCGTTGCTCACCCGGGCCACCCAGCTCGCCGCCCCGATCTCGGTCGCCCTGCTCGATCTCGACCACTTCAAGCGGGTCAACGACACCCTGTCGCACGAGACCGGCGACGTGGTGCTGAAACAGGTCGCCCGACTCCTGGCGGGCGCCGCGGAGGGCGCCGGGGACCAGGCGCTCGCGGCGCGGCTGGGCGGCGAGGAGTTCCTGCTGATCATGCCCGACGCGGACGCGGCGACGGCGATGCGGCACTGCGAGCGGCTGCGCCGGGCGATCGGGTCGCACCCGTGGGAGCCGGTCACCGGGAAACTGCCGGTGACCGCGAGCATCGGCCTGACCACCGTGCCCGCCGGTCAGATCACGCCCTCGGCGCTGCTCGCGCAGGCCGACCGGAACCTCTACACCGCCAAGCGCTCCGGACGCGACCGCGTGGTCGGCGACCTCTGCTGACATCGGCGTGCCGGGACCGTGACCGCGGGCGACGCGCGCGCCCCCGTCGATCAAGGGCCCGGCGGCGGGGATCGCCCTTCCGCGCGCTGCCGACCCCTTGATCAACGGGGGCGACGCGCGACCGGGACGACGCGCGATCAGGCGGTAAGCGCCAGACCGGCGAGGACGCCGAGCAGCATGAACGGCCCGTGCGGCAGTTCCGTGCCGCGACCGGCCCGCCCGATCACGAGCAGCGCCACGGCCAGCAGCCCGGACAGTACGAACCCGCCGGCGGTCCCGAGCGCCGCCACCGTCCCGCCGTGCCAGCCCAGGACCGTGCCGGTGGCGAGCGCCAGCTTCACGTCGCCGAACCCCATCCCGGCGGGATAGATCAGCACCAACACCAGGTAGAACGCCGCCACCGCCAGCCCGATCAGCACCGCTCGGCCGGCCGCCGCCGGGCGGCCGTCGGTCAGCGCCGCCGCGGTGAGCAGCACGCCGGCGCCGGCGAACGCGGGCAGCGTCAACCGGTCCGGCAGCCGGTGCACCGCGACGTCGACGAAGGCCAGCACGACGCCGAATCCGGCGAGCCAGCCGTAGGCCGCCAACTCCCACGGCGTACCGGCCAGCAGCGCCACCAGCGCGAACGCCGCCGCCGCGACGGCCTCGACCAGCAGCGGCGGTGCGCCGACCGGCGTGCGGCAGCGCGGACACCGACCGGCGTACGGCGGCGTGCCACGGCGGGGCGCGGCGCAGCGGGGGCAGGCCCGCCGCCACGGCTGCCCGGCCGGTACGGCGTGCCGCTCGATCGCGCGGCGCAGCCACGGCGCGAGCAGCAGCCCGGTCAGGGCCGCCCCCGGCACCCACGCCGTGCTCATCGGGCGAACGCCGCCATGATCTGCAGCACGCCCGGTCCGAGAATGACCACGAACAGCGAGGGGAAGAGGCAGAACAGCACCGGGAACAGGATCTTGATGGGCACCTTCTGGGCCAGTTCCTCGGCCCGCTGCCGCCGCCGGATCCGCATCTCCCGGGCGTGCTCGCGCAGCACCGCGGCGATGGGCACGCCCAGCTCGCCGGCCTGGACGACGGCGGTGACGAAGGTCCGCAGGTCCGCCACGGTCGTCCGCTGTGCCAGCGCGCGCAGCGCGTCCGGCCGCGACTTGCCGATCTGCATCTCCTGCAGCACCCGCACCATCTCCCGGGCCAGCGGCCCCTTGCCGTTCTGGCCGACCTGCGCCATCGCGGCGTCGAAGCCCAGCCCCGCCTCGACGCTGATCACCAGCGTGTCGAGCACGTCGGGCAGCGACAGCAGCACCTCCTGCTGGCGCTTGAGTCCGGCGTTGTAGACCATCAGGTCGGGGGCGAAGAGCCCGAGGGCCGCGCCGACGATCGCGCCGACGATCGCGCCGGCGGCGGCGCCGAACAGCAGCCCCAGCGCCGCGCCGAGCGCCGCGCCGGCGGCGAGGGTCAGCCCCTTGAGCGGCACCACCCGCTCCACCGGCCAGCCCGGGGGATTGCCGGCGTAGTCGAGGTGCCGTTGCAGCCGCGCCACCGCGGCGGTCGGCGTCAGCGCCCGCCCGAGCCCGCCCAGTCGCCGGACCAGCGGCACGACGAACCGCTGCCGCATCGGCTGGTCGCGGGGGGCGAGGTAGCCGCCCGGGCGACGCGGGTGCGCGACGGCCATCACCCGGGCCACGTCGACCCGCGATGTCGGCGCGCCGACCAGCGTCAGCACGGCGACCACCACGGCGCCGCCCAGCGCCCCCAACCCGATCAGCAGCAGCATCACACCTCCACCCGGACCAGTTTGCGCAACCAGAGCCCGCCGATGACCATCATGACGACCGATGCGAAGAGCATCATCAGCCCCAGCGGCTGGGTGTAGAGCGGACGCAGGTAGTCGCGCCGGAACGCGAACATCCAGGCGGCCAGCACGATCGGCATGCCGAGCAGGACCAGCGCGGAGAGCCGTCCCTCGGCGGACAGGGCCCGGACGTGCCGGCCCAGCCGTGCCCGCTCGCGCATCGTGGTCACCGCGGTCTCCAGCACTTCCGACAGGTTGCCGCCGACCTCCCGCTGGATCCGGATCGCCATCACCAGCCAGGCCATGTCCCGACTGGAGTTGCGCTCACCCACGCGCTCCAGCGCGTCCTCCAGGTCGCCGCCGAGCCGCGTCTCGGCCAGCGCCCGGCCCAACTCACCGGCGACCGGCTCCTCACCCTCCCGCACCAGCGCGTCGATCGCCTGTTGCAGGGAGAAACCGGCGCGCAGCGAGCTGACCAGCAGTTGCAGCGCGTCGGGGAGCTGGTCGGCGAAGCGTCGGCTGCGTCGGGCGGCCCGCAGCCGCAGGTACTGCCCGGTGCCGATCCAGCCGGCCAGCAGGCCGAGCGGCGCGCCCAGCCACCACGGCAGCACCAGGGCGAGTAGCACCGCCGTCGCCAGCGTGACCGCCAGCCGGATGGCCTGCCATTCGGCGGCCCGCAGCGAGCTTCCCGCCCGGTCCAGCGCGAGCTCGATCCGGTCCCGGCGGCCGGGCGCGCTCACGCTGCGCTCGCCGACGGCGACGGCGGCGCGCACCATCGGCGCGCCGGGGAACGCGGCCGGGGTCGGCGCGGCCGCGCGGCGGCCGATCACGAACTGGTCCAGCGTCGCCAGCCGGCGCTGCGCCGTGCTCCGGCCGATGAGCGGACCGAACAGCAGGAATCCGCCGAGGAGGACCCCGGCCGCCAGACTCGCCAGGGCGGTGAGCAGCCCGGTCTGCCGGGCCGCGGGCGACGAGAATCGCGCCGGCCCGGCGGCGGCGCGCGGGTCCATCCGGAACGTGACCGGCGTGGTGGCGGTGGCGCTCGCCGATGGCAGCGTCACCGTGACCCGCAGCTCGGTGCTGCGTCCGCCGAGCTCCGGCGGGACCACGGCGGTCACCACGACCGGCGCGGACACCTCGGCCGCCATCGCCCGGAAGGCGGCGCGCAGCGCCTGCTGGTCGCGGGCGCGCACGGTCTGTCCGCCGGTGCGGTCGGTGAGCGACGCGAGCTGTCCGAGGTCCGCCGAGGCGCCGAACGCGACCGCGTCCACGGTGGCGCGTCCGCGGGCCAGGTCGCGCTGCAGCTCTGCCAGGGCGAGGCCGGAGGTGGTATCCGCGCCGTCGGAGAGGACCACGATGCGCCGCTCGGCGTAGCGCGCCGCCGCGGGCGTCGCGGCCGGATCCAACAGGCGGGCGGCGGCGGCCACGCCGTCGTAGAGCGCGGTGTCTCCGTCGGCCGAGATCCGCGCGACCGTGGCGGCGAAGGCGGCGCGGTCCGCGGTGGGGGCGAGCGCGACCGTGGGTCGGGTCGCGACCGTCACCAGCCCGAGCCGCACGCCGGGCGGCGCAACGGCGGCGTAGTCGGCGGCCGCGGCGCGGGCGGCGGTCAGCCGGGCGCCGCGCATGGAACCGCTCGCGTCGACCACGAGGACGACGGCGCGCACCGGCGTCGCCCGGTCCGTGTGCGCGACCTGCCGTACGGTGCTGGCGAGCTCGACGCCGTCGGCGCGGACGCCGATCCGCGCGCCGGCCAGCGTCACTCCCGGCGGCAGGTGCCGCGCGGCCAGGAAGAACTCGACCGCGCCGGTGGAGGCCTGCACGCCGGTCACGATGACGTTCGGCGACACCTCGGCGCGGGCCGGTACCGGCGCGACCCCGGCGAGGACCAGCGCCACGCCCGCCGTGGCGACCCACGCGCGCAGCGCTCCAGACGCTCGCGGCGTCAGGGCTCCACACGAGCCGGAGTACCGCGACAGGAGTCCACGATCGTTGCGACCTGTCATCGCGGGCCGGCCAGGAAGACGTTGACCGGGACGGTCACCCCGTGCGCGCTCAGCTCCTCCAGGAACCGCGGCCGCAGGCCGGTCGGCTGCAGGGTGCCCCGGAACCGGCCGCTCGGCTCGGTGCCGGCCCGGAAGTCGAAGACGAACAGGTCCTGCAGGGTCACGATCTCGCCCTCCATCCCGACCACCTCCGTGATGTGGGTGATCCGGCGGCTGCCGTCCTTAAGGCGGGTGACCTGGATGATGAGGTCCACGGCGGAGGCGACCTGCTCGCGGATCGCGCGTACCGGCAGGTCCATGCCCGCCATCAGCACCATCGTCTCGAGCCGGGCCAGCGCGTCGCGGGGGGTGTTCGCGTGCAGCGTGGTCAGCGACCCGTCGTGGCCGGTGTTCATCGCCTGCAGCATGTCCAGGGCGGCGCCGTCGCGGACCTCGCCCACGACGATCCGGTCGGGACGCATCCGCAGCGCGTTGCGGACCAGGTCCCGCGCGGTGATCGCCCCCTTGCCCTCGGCGTTGGACGGTCGGGACTCCAGCCGCACCACGTGGTCCTGGTGCAGCTGCAGCTCGGCGGCGTCCTCGACGGTGACGATCCGCTCGTCGGGGGGGACGAAGCCGGAGAGCACGTTGAGCGTGGTCGTCTTGCCGGAACCGGTGCCGCCGCTGACCAGGATGTTCAGCCGGCCGCGTACGCAGCCGCGCAGCAGCTCCGCGGTCTGCGGGGTGAGGGTCCCGAACGCGATCAGGTCGTCCACCGTGAACGGGTCGCGGGAGAACTTCCGGATCGTCAGCGACGAGCCGTCCAGCGCGATCGGCGGCACCACCGCGTTCACCCGGCTGCCGTCGGGCAGCCGCGCGTCGACCATCGGGCTGGCCTCGTCGACGCGCCGCCCCACCCGCGACACGATACGGTCGATCACCCGCCGCAGGTGCGCCTCGTCCGCGAAGGAGACCTCGGCCGGCTCCAACTGCCCGGACCGCTCCACGTAGATCCGGTGCGCCCCGTTGACCATCACCTCGGTCACGGTCGGGTCGCGCAGCAGCGGCTCGATCGGGCCGTGCCCGAGCACCTCGTCGATGATCTCCTGCCGGATCCGCGCCCGGTCGGCGCTCGCCAGCGGTGTCTCCTCGCGGGCCAGCAGCTGGGCGAGGGTGGCCCGCACCCGCCGCTCCAGGTCGTCGCCGGCGCCGAAGTCGTCGTACAGCTTCGGGCCGAGCAGCTCGGCGAGGCTGCGTTGCACCCGCGCCCGGACCTCGGCGAGCTGACCGCCGGTGGGCTGGCCGGCGGCCCGGTAGCGCTCGCCGCCGTCGGAGCGCGGCGGCTCGTCGGACCCGGTCGCCGGCGCCGGCACCGGGTCCGACTCGGAGGGCGCGGGCGCGTCGACGTCGCGGCGCCGCTGCGAGAGGTGATCGGCCAGCCCCATGCTCAGCCCCGTCGCCCGAAGACGCCGCGCCGACGGTGCGTGGTCGCCCGCCCGCCCGGCACGCACTGCGCCGCCAGCTCGCCGATCGCCCGGCTCACCGGGTGCCGCGGCTTCTCCACGGCGAGCGGCACGCCCCGGTTGACCGAGACCGGCACGTCGCGCGAGGACGGCATGAGCACGGCCATCGGGGCGCCGACGGCCCGCTCCACGTCGGCCACGCTCAGCCCGACGGCGGAGTCGGCCCGGTTGAGCAGCACCAGTCGGCGGTCGGCCGCGTACCCCAGCAGCTCGAACATGTCCAGGGTGAGCCGGATGCTCTTCAGCGTCGGCAGGTCCGGGGTGACGACGAGGACGAACCGGTCGGTGACGTCCAGCGCGGCCAGCACCTGATCGCTGAAGTACGGAGGGGTGTCGATGACGATGAAGTCGAACAGCGACCGGGCCTGCGTGACCAGCTCCGTGACGAGCTGCCGGGTCACGTGGTCGCCCTCGGCCGGCCGCGTCGGGGCCAACAGCACGTCGACGCCCGGGCGGTACGGGGTGAGCAACGAGCGCAGCCCCGCCTCGTCGAGCCGGCCGGCCATCGCGATGGCGTCGGCGATGCCGCGATCGGGCGTCAGCTGCAGCAGGATGCCCACGTCGCCGAATTGCAGGTCCAGGTCGATCAGGCAGACCCGGCGGCTGCCGCCGGCGGCGAGCGTGACCGCGAGGTTCGTGGCGACCGTGCTCTTTCCGCAGCCGCCCTTGCCGGCGAAGACCGTGACGACCTGCGCCTCGGCGCGCTCGCGGGGCGCGCCGCCCGGAGCGGGTCCGGCCTCGAGCTGCGCGGAGAGCCGCAGCGACCGTTCGGCGGCCGCACCCAGCGCCGCCGGGTCACCGGCCGGTACGACCTCGCGCAGGCCCGCCCGGATCGCCGCGGCGAGGACGTCGACCTCGACCCGGTCGCGCAGCAGCAGTACGCCGAGGGTGGGACGGCCGACCCGGTACGACTCGGCGCAGCCCAGCGCCGCGTCCAGCGGCACCGAGGGGCCGAGCACCACCAGCCGCTCGGCGGGGTCGGCGTCGAGCGCCGCGGCGAGCCCGGCGAGACTCTCCACCACCCGGACGGACTCGTCGGGCCCGCCCGGCCAGGGGCGGCGGCTGGGGTCACAGTAGACGGTCATCGCGCGGCTCCGGTCACGGGAAGATGGTGTTGTTGTCCACGCCCTGGCCGGGCTCGATCTTGGCTGTGTCGTCGAGCAGCGCCAGGTAGAGCGTGCCGGTGTGCGCGGCGTGCACGAGCCGCTCCGCCTCGTCCTGGGTCACCGCCACCGTGATCAACATCGTCGCGCCGCCCCGCGCGGCGCCCTGGTCGCCCTGCGCCGTCGTCGCCGGGGTGCCCGCCGAGGTCGCCGCGCCGGCCGTGCCGCGCTCGCCGACCGCGATCACCTCGAGCCGCGGCAGCAGCACCCGGGTCGCCTGGTTTCCGCCCCGGCCGCTTCGCCCGCTGGCCGGCACCCGGCCCTTGCCCTCCTGCACGGCGAAGGTGTCGAAGACCGCCACCTTCGAGCCGGGGCGGACGTAGCCGGCGACCCGGGCCGCCGCGGTCATCTCCACGCTGACCGCCAGCTTCCCCTCGGGCAGCGCCAGACCGCCGCTGAGCCGGGTGGGCTCGCCGAACATCGCGCGCAGCAGCAACTGGCCGGCCTGCACGTCGCCGGTGATGGCGAGCGCGTCGAAGCGCGGGTCGAGTTCGCCGAGCGCGTCGCCGGGCACGGTGCTGGCGGGCATCGCCACGCGCTCGACGTACCCCTGCTCGCGAAGCGCGACCGCCGTGGTGCCGGCGGGGACCCGCCGCGTCGTGACCAGCACCCAGGCGGCCTCGCGGCCGGCCAGGGCCCGGGCGTCGGCGCCCCGGACGTACGCCAGCACGGCGAGGCAGCCCACGGCGGCCAACCCCAGCGCGACCAGTCCGGCCAGGATGCGTCGTCTCATTGCGTCATCTCCACGGGTCAGCCCACCAGCTTCACGATCGACACGCCCATCTCCGGTCCGCCGATCTGCCCGACGGCCGTCGGCACGAGGGCCCGGGTGAAGTAGCCGGACAGGCACCGCTCGGCGCCGCTGCACGGCCGCTTGCCGGTCAGCGACGAGGGGGCCGAGAAGCCCGACATCTCATAGCCGGTGAGCACGAACGCGGCGAAGCCGGCGAGGTGGTAGCGGGTGTTGGCGCCCTGGCCGGTGACGCCGTCGTAGACGGGCAGGAACAGCACCCGTCGGTCGGCGCGGGCGTCGGTCAGCGCCGTCTTGCACGGGCCGGGCACGGAGTTGCCGGTGTCGCCGTCGTACGCGCCGTCGACGGCGACGATGGTGTGGCAGGTGCCGGCGGGGGCGTCCAGCCAGCCGAACCCGCCGGGCGCGTCCCAGCCGGAGGGCCCGGCCGGGCAGGTCCGGCTCTTGCCGTCCTTGAGGTAGAGGACCCGCTCCGCGCTCGTCGGCGGGTTGCCGAGTTCGGGGGCGGGCCAGAAGGTGGTGCCGTGGTCGGTGAGTTCGCGCCACTCACACGTCGAGATCGTCACGGCCAGGCCGTCGACGCTGCGGGGCGAGCCCCAGGCGGCCCGTGCGCACGCCCCGACCTCGGTGCCGTCGTCGTCGCCGGGGGTGACGGCGGCGGCGAACGTGGCGGGCAGCAGCGTGCTCCCGTCCGGCAGCCGGGTCGCGGTGCGGATCTCGACGTACGGTCCGGTCGCGGGCGCGGCGCCCAGGCACGCGGTGTGGTTCGTGGCCGGCGGCGGGCAGCCGGGCAGGGCGCCGCCGCGGCCGCAGACGACGGCCACGGTGGCGGCGCCGTCGGCGGCGTTCGCGTTCGCGTAGCGGGCGGCGGTGGGGGAGCGGTCGGTGCAGTCGGCCGGGGTGCGGACGCACTCCTCGGCCATCGCCCAGACCGCGGCGTCCGCGCCGCTCTGCAACTGCTCCCGTTCGGCGTAGAGCCGCCCGACGTCGACGACGATCGCGGCCATCCCGAGCAGGACGCCGCAGCCGAGCACGATCGCGACGGTGGTCGTGACCGCGCCGCGATCGGCGTCGGACGGCCGGCGGATCCGGCTCAGCCGAGGCATGGCATGACTCCCTTGGCGGTGATCGTGACCGCGCCGGTCTCCTCACCGCCGACCATGCGCATGATCGGGCCCAGCGGGGTGACCGGCTCGAACGGATGGGAGAGCGTCACGACGGCGTCCGCGTAAGGCGCGGCGCCGGCACAGCGGATGGTCTGCATCGTGACCGGGCCGAGCCGGTCGGTCAGCGCCGTCACGCGCGGCCCGGCGGGCTGGCGCAGCGACTCCGCCCGCGCCCCCTCCCGGGCGGCCTCGGTCAGCGTGATCTGCGCATGCAGCATCCGACCGAAGTCGATGATCCCGAAGAGCAACAGCAGCAGCAGCGGCATCACCAGCGCCATCTCGACGGCTGCCGCGCCGCGGTCGTGGCCGGGTGCGGCCGGCCGGACGCCCCGGAGGGAGAAGGGGCGCCCGGCCGGCCGGGTCCGCGGGAACGGGGGCGTGCGGCGCCGCAGCGACGCCGGACACGCCCGCATGATCACGGCCCGGTCGTGGGGGTGGTGGCGCCCACCTCGTCCGCGACGCCGCTGAACATCCCGCTCAGGTTGTCGCCGAGCAGCATCACCGCGGCGATGATGACGACCGCGATGAGGGCCACCATGAGGCCGTACTCGACGGCCGTGGCGCCGCGGTCCGCGCGCTCGCGCAACGCGTTGACGAACGACGTCAGGTGCGAAGAGAAGTACGTGAGCATGGGCACTCCTTCAGATCAGCGGCCCCGGGCCGCTCCATGCACACCGTGATCGTCGAATCACGTAGCGACATGAGGATTTCCGGCACCGAGGTCGGAGTGTCCCCCCGGACCGCCAGGACGGTTCTGCGCTGAACCCGCTCGGCCTCACCCTGCCGCGGCACAGACTGGGCCCGAGCAGCCAACGGAATGGGGTGGGGATCATGAAACGACAGCGTCGCGTGGGAGTGCTGGTGGCGATGGTCGCCGCCGCGCCATTGGTGATGACCGGTTGCACCGACAATCCCATCAAGAAGGGGGCGCCACCGCCGACCGTCGCGCTCACGCCCGGCGGCAACGCGGCGGACGTCCCCGTGAGCACGGAGCTCGGCGTCTCGGTCACCGGCGGGAAGGTCACCGAGGTCGCGGTGACCGACGCCAAGGGCGCCAAGGTCGACGGCGTGATGCGGGCCGACGGAGCGAGCTGGCTGCCGGACCGCGCGCTGCGGTACAGCCAGTCGTACACGGCCCGGGTCACCGCGGTGAACAACAAGGGCAAGACGACGAGCCAGAGCACGACCTTCACGACCATGAAGAAGCCCGCCAAGCAGACCAAGACCACGCTGTACGTGAAGGACAACGAGACGTACGGCACGGCCCTGCCGGTCGCGGTGGACTTCGACCCGGGGATCCCGAAGGACAAGCGGGCGGACGTGCAGCGGCGGCTCTTCGTCACCACCGATCCGCCGCAGCCCGGCGTGTGGCACTGGACCGACGACGGAAAGCAGGTCATGTACCGCGCGCCCGAGTTCTGGCAGAGCGGCACGAAGATCGGCGTGCGCGCCGCGCTGGGCGGGCTGCCGATGGGCAACGGCAGCTACGGCGACAGCGACCGCGGCGCCTCGGCGAAGATCGGTGACAAGGTGTCGCTGGAGATCGACGGCAAGACCAAGCAGATGAAGGTCTTCAAGGGCGACAAGCTCACCAAGAAGATCCCGGTGAGCCTCGGCAAGCCGGGCACGCCCTCGTCGAGCGGCAAGATGGTGATCATGGAGAAGTTCGAGTTCACCGTCTTCGACACCACCGGCTCGGCCGACCCGTACGTGACGCCGGTCGACGACGCCCAGCGCCTCACCTGGGGCGGCGAGTTCATCCACTCCGCCCCGTGGTCCGTCGGCAGCCAGGGCTACGACAACGTCTCGCACGGCTGCACCAACGTCTCCCCGGAGGACGCGAACTGGCTGATGAAGGTCACCCACGTCGGCGACCTCGTCACGGTCACCGGCACGGAGGCGAAGCTCGACCCGGGCAACGGCTGGACCGCCTGGAACATGAGCTGGGAGGAGTACGTCAAGGGCAGCGCGCTGCCGGTGCCCGAGGAGCTGAAGGCGAGGACGGCCCCGTCGCCGGCCGGCGCGGCACCCGCGCCGTCACCGACCACCGCCGGCCGCTGACGCACCGCAGGGGCGCCTTGTCATCGAAGACCGATGACAGGGCGCCCTTGCTCGCGTGCGTCACACGCCGCGCGCCCGCACCGCGCGCAGCCAGGCGTCGACCCGGGCGACGTCCGGGGCGGCCGGCAGCGGGGTCACCTCCAGCGCCGCGTCCAGGTCGGCGTGGAGCGACAGCCGCCAGCTCTCCACCTGCGCCCACGACAACTCCCCGCGCCGGACCGCGAGCAGCCGGTCCCGGTGCGCCCCGACGTCGACCGTGACCCGCCCGTGCCGCAGCAGGTCCCCGCCGGCCAGCAGCAGCCGCAGCAGGTGCATCACGTGCTTCCACTTCGGCTCCCCGCGCCGGCGCAGGTCCGCCTCGATCTTCTTGAACTGGCTGAGCACGTAGCCCGAGTACGTCTGGTACACCAGCTGCGACAGAAACGCGCCGCGCAACGCGAGCAGCTCCCGCCCGAGCGGGGTGACGGTCAGTACGAGGGGGGAGTGCAGCACCTCCAGCAGGTTCGGGTTCGCCTTCAGCGCCAGCTCGCAGAAGCGCTCCACCTCCCACCAGAACTCGTCCGGCCCCGGGCCCGCCACGTGCGCCGGCGGTTTCGACAGCGACCAGAACGCCTCCGTCGGGGCCACGTACACGCCGCGCACGTCCGTGTCCGAGCCGGCCCGGCTCAGCCCGTACGCCCGCGAGCCGACGACCGCGGCGTAGATCGTGTGCCGCGCCACCAGCGCGGGCCCGGCGTCCGGCGCCACCCCGACCGCCACCTGCTGCTGGTGAGCGCGGCGCAGCGAAAGCTGCCCCCGCGCGCAGGTGACCTGACGGCCGTCGCCGAGGGCGACGAGGTAGTCGTCGTTCCGCCGTCCGGTGACCCGTCCCGTCGCGCCGCGCTGCACCCGTACCCCGGCGTCGTCGACGGTCGCCGCGCGGAGCACCACCTGGGTGCCGGGCGGCAGCTGTGGTGGGGGTTGCGATCTCCGGGCCATCCCGGCATGCTGCCGCAATCCCCGCACCGACCGCACCCGAGATAGCGACTCCCGGTTGACCCTCCCGACCTCCGGCGCCGCGAAGAGTGCCGGCTACGCCCCCTCGCCGACACGGAGCGTGATGCACAGGCCAGACTCCTCAGCTTCGGTCCCACCTGCCGATCGTCGATGCATGGACCGACGACGACAGCCGGGACGAATGCGATGACCGCAGCGCGTTCCCGTTGCCGCGACGAGGCGACGACCGCGCGACGCGTCGACGTACGACCCGTGGCGGCGGCCGCCGTGCTGTTGCTGCTCGCCGCCGCCTGGTCCGTCCTGTGGACCGCGGACCTGTCGGCTCCGCTCGTCCTGGGCTTCGCCTGCGGTCCGGTCGCGCTGGTCTTCGCGACGCTCGCCGTGCACCGGGTCGCCGTCGATCCGACCCAGCCCGAGCCGGCGCGCCGCTTCTGGCGGTCGGTGCGGCTGGCCGGGGCGCTCGCGCTCGCCGGCGGTGTCATCGACACGGTCGGGGTCGCCCTCGACGCGCCGCCGCCCCGCGAGCTGCCCGGGCTGTCGCCGCTGGCGGCTTCGCCGATGCTGGTCGCCCTCGTCGTGCTGCTCGCCGCCGTGTTGCGGTTGCCGCCGCGGCCGCGTTCCCGCGGTCACTGGGCCCAGCTCCTCCTCGACGGCGTCACCATCCTCCTGGGTGCGGCGCTGATCTTCTGGCACTTCGCGCTGGCCCCGGCGATTGATGCCGGGAGCGCCCCGACGGCCGTCGCCACGGCCCTGGTCGGGCTGGCCGGCCTGCTGGCGTTGACCGCGCTGAGCAAGGTGCTGCTCGCCGCCGCCGCGCCGGTCGGCGCCGGTGCGCTCCGGCTGCTCGCCGCCAGCCTGGTCATCGCCGGCACCGCCCCGGCCGCCATGTTGATGCTCGGCGTGCCGGGGCAGCTGCTCGGCGGGGTCTCCGCGCTGCCCGCGGTGGCGCTGTGCGGCGCCGCGGCGGCCGTTTGCGGGCAGCGGGCCGCCCGACGGCCGTCGGCCGGCACGACGACCGTCGTCACCCGGCGTACCTACAGCCTGCTGCCCTACGGCGCGCTCGCCGCCGCCGGCGCGCTGCTGGTCGCGGTGACGGCCGGGGAGCTGAGCCGGTCCGGGCAGGTGGTCGTGGCCGGCGCCGTCGCCGTGACCGCGGCCGTCGTGGCGCGGCAGGTCGTCGGCCTGCGGGACAACGCGCGCCTGCTGCGCAGCGTCCGCCGGCACCAGGCGCGACTGGAGTACCAGGCGCACCACGATGCGCTGACCCAGCTCGCCAACCGGACGATGCTCACCGCTCGGCTGGCGCAGGCGCTCGCCGAGCGCGGGGGCGTCGCCGTGCTCCTCATCGACCTCGACGACTTCAAGACCGTCAACGACACCCTCGGGCACGCGGTCGGCGACGAGATGCTGGTCGCGGTCGCCGATCGGCTCCGCCTCGCCATCGACCCCGGCGACCTCGCCGCCCGACTCGGTGGCGACGAGTTCGCCGTGCTGGTGCGCGACGCCGATCCGGCGCGGGCGGACGAGGTCGCGACGCGGATCCTCGCCGGGCTCGCCGCGCCGGTCACGGCCTCCGGACACCAGCTGCTGGTGCAGGCGAGCATCGGGGTGGCCCCGGCGGGCCCCGGCGACGGGCCGGACGAGGTGTTGCGCAACGCGGACATCGCGATGTACGCCGCGAAGGAGAACGGTAAGGCGTCGTGGTCGCGGTTCGCTCCGGAGATGCGGCAGGAGATCGTGGAGCACGTGCGGCTCGGCGGGGAGCTGCACGAGGCGCTCGAGCGCGACCAGCTCTACCTGGAGTACCAGCCGATCGTCGATCTCGACACGCGCCGGCTGGTCGGCGCCGAGGCGCTCGTGCGGTGGCGGCACCCCGAGCAGGGGCTGATCCCGCCCGGACAGTTCATCCCGGTCGCCGAGCGGACCGGGCTGATCGTGCCGCTCGGCCGGTGGGTGCTGCGGCAGGCGTGCCGGCAGCTGGCCGCCTGGCGCGACGAGTACGGGACGTCCGCGCTCTACACCGTCGGCGTCAACGTGGCCGCCCGCCAGCTCGGCGAGCCCGGGTTCACCGGTGACGTCGCCGCGGCGCTGCGCGACGCGGGTCTCGCGCCGCACCGACTGGTCATCGAGGTGACCGAGTCGTCGGTGCTCAACGCCCGGCAGGTCCTGAAGACCCTGCACGAGCTGCACCGGCTCGGGGTCAAGCTGGCGCTGGACGACTTCGGCACCCGGCAGTCCTCGCTCGGACTGCTGCGCGCCTTCCCGGTGGACATCCTGAAGCTCGACAAGTCGTTCGTCGACGGCATCGAGGACGGTCAGGACGACGAACGGTTGGCGGTGGCCGCCGCGGTGGCGCAGATGGCCGCGGCGCTGCGGCTGGACGCGGTCGCCGAGGGGATCGAGAGCGCCGCGCAGGTGGAGCGGCTGCGCCCGCTCGGCTACCGGCTCGGCCAGGGTTTCCACCTGGCGCGTCCGCTCGCCGCCGAACGGGTCGCCGAGCTCCTGGTCGAGTCGGACTTCTCGCTCGCCGGGCCGGAAACCACTCCCTGAGGCGGGTGTGGCCGTGCTCCCGTACGGGAAAGGGGTGGTCAGTGGCACAGGCGCTCGATTGGACTGGTCACGGCGTTGGCTACAGGATGGATGCGCGCGCGTGCTGCCGATTCGATGCGGGGAACTCATGTCAGACATGTCGCCGTTGACCGGCGAGCGGGCGGTACGGGTTCTCTTCGTCGAGGATCACGACATGGTCGCTGAGGCGCTCGGTCTGGCGTTGACGCAGGACCCCGGGATCGAGATCATCGCGCGCGTCAGGTCGATCGCCGAGGCGGTCACCGCCGCCGGCCGGGAGCTGCCGGATGTCGTGCTCCTCGACCGCCGTCTGCCCGACGGGGACGGCGTCACCGCGATCCCGCGGTTGCGGGCCGTCGCCCCCGACGCCCGGGTGCTCGTGATCACCGGCGAGGCCACGGCCGCGGTGGCGACCCGGGTGGTCGAGGCGGGGGGCGCCGGCCTGCTGTTGAAGTCCTCCCGGCTCGACGAGTTGACCGGCGCGGTCCGCCGGGTGGCCGCCGGGGACGCCGCGTTCGGGCCCGGCCTGTTGACCGGCGTCTTCGAACGGCTGACCGGCCGCGCTCCGGGTGGGCGCGCGCTCACCGCCCGTGAGCTCGAGACGCTGGCCCTGCTGGCCGAGGGAGCCAGCACCGACGAGATCAGCCAGCGCCTGCAGGTGGCCCGCAACACGGCGCGCAACCATGTCCAGCGGATCCTGGAGAAGCTCGGCGCGCGCTCGAAGCTGGAGGCGGTGGCCATCGCGCGGCGCGATGGCCTGCTCGACTGATGCAGCCTGCTCGTCTGATGCATCTGCATCAGGCAAAAATGACGTTGCTGCGTCTGGTTGCTTCACCACCTGTTCTTGATATTTGAACCGTGGATAAGCAGCCGGCGGTCTACGATGTCGAGTTCTCCCTCGCCGAGGCCTACAGCAGCGTCGCGGAGGCGCGCCGTTACGTGCGCGCCACGCTCGCCATCTGGCCCTTCGCGGGCTGCCATGACGACGTCGAGCTCGTCGTGTCGGAGCTGGTCGGTAACGCGCTGCGACACGGGCGGGGACGCCCGGTGCTGCGGCTGTCCGGCATGCGTGACTGGCTGCGCATCGAGGTCGTCGACGACAGCGAGGTGATGCCGCGGTCGCGCCGATCCGGGGCGGACGGCGGGTGGGGGTTGCACCTGATCGAGCGGCTGAGCACCGCCTGGGGCGTCGACCCGCGTCCCCACGGCAAGGTCGTCTGGTGTGAGCTGCCCGGTGTGCCGGCCGTCGCCCCGGCCGTCGTGCAGCCCGTTACCGGCGCCGCCGCCTGATCACACGCCGGTGACCTGAGCGACTCTCCGTGGGCGATTCGACCCGCCGTGTGCCAGGCTGCGGTATGTCCACCGCTCGGATCCCCGACGACGCGCACGCCGGTCGTGTCCCCCAACGCTGGTTCTCCGCCAGCGCGTTCCCCGAGCTCCTCGTGCAGAGCGTGCTGGACTACGCGATCTTCATGCTGGATCCGCAGGGGAACATCACCAGCTGGAACGTCGGCGCGCAGCGGATCAAGGGCTACACGGCCGATGAGATCATCGGCCGGCACTACTCCACGTTCTACCCCCCGGAGGCGGTCGCAGCGGGGCAGCCGGACAGACAGTTGGTGGTTGCGGCGCGCGAGGGCCGGGTCGAGGACGAGGGCTGGCGGATCCGCAAGGACGGGTCGCGGTTCTGGGCCAACGTCGTGATCACCGCGTTGTACGACGACAGCGGCGTGTTGCGGGGCTTCGGCAAGGTGACCCGGGACATGACTGAACGGCGCGCCGCCGAGCAGGCCCTGCGGGAGAGCGAGGAGCGCTTCCGGCTGCTCGTGCAGAGCGTGCTGGACTATGCGATCTTCATGCTCGATCCGCAGGGGAACGTCGCGAGCTGGAACGCCGGCGCGCAGCGGATCAAGGGGTACACGGCCGACGACATCATCGGACGCCACTTCTCGACGTTCTACCCGCCTGAGGCGATCGCGGCCGGACGGCCGGCGGAGGAGCTCGAGATCGCGGCGCGCGACGGCCGGGTCGAGGACGAGGGCTGGCGGCTCCGCAAGGACGGGTCGCGGTTCTGGGCCAACGTCGTGATCACCGCGTTGTACGACGACAGCGGCGTGTTGCAGGGCTTCGGCAAGGTGACCCGGGACATGACCGAACGGCGTCTCGCCGAGCAGACGCTCACCGAGCGCCGGCAGCTGCTGGCGCACCTCGTCGACGCGCAGGAGGCCGAACGGCGCCGCATCGCCTGGGACATCCACGACGACTCCATCCAGTCGATGGTGGCGGTCGGCATGCGGTTGCAGCTGCTCGCCCGGGCGCTGCCTCCGCAGTACGCCGGTGCCGTGGGCAAGCTCGACGACACGGTGCGCGGCAGCATCGGCCGGCTGCGGAGCCTGGTCTACCGGCTGCGGCCGCCGGCGATCGACCGCCAGGGCGGGCTGGTGAATTCGCTCGCGGCGTACCTCGGCCAGGTCGTCGGCGAGTCCGGGATGAAGCACACGCTCCGGGTGGACCTCGCGCACGAACCCCCGCACGAGACCGCGATAACGGTGTTCCGGATCGCGCAGGAGGCGCTGACGAACGTGCGCAAGCACGCGCGCGCCACCGAAGTCGAGCTGCACGTGTCGACGGCGCGTAACGGGCTGCTCGTCCGGATCCGGGACAACGGCGTGGGCACGGACGCCGTCGCTTACGGCGGGTCGCCGCACGATCATTTCGGCCTCGTCGAGATGCGCGAACGCGCGGAGATGGCCGGTGGCTGGTGGAGCATGACCAGCGACGCCGGGTCCGGCGCGACGGTCGAGTTCTGGGTCCCGCTGCCGCCGTCGACCCCGACCGCGCCGCCGTCCGCGTCGGCTACCGCCCCGCCCGCCCCCGACGCGCCGCCCGCCCCCGACGCGCCGCCCGCCCCCGACGCCCCGGACGCCCCCGACGCCCCGGACGCCCCGGACGCCCCGGACGCCGCCCCGCCGGTGGTGTCGTCGTGACCGGCGCGCCCCGGCAGCTGCGGGTGCTGCTCTGCGACGACGATCTGATGATCTCCGAGGCGCTGCGCGACGTGCTCGCCGTCGAGCCGGATCTTGACGTCGTCGCGATCGGCCAGAACGCGGACGAGGCCGTGTCGCTGGCCGTGGAGCATGAGCCGGACGTGGCGGTGGTCGACATGCGGATGCCGGGCGGCGGGGCGCACGCCGTCGCGGGGATCCGGCAGTGCTCGCCGCGCACCCGCGTCGTCGCGTTCACCGCGTACGGCGATCCGAGCGCGCGCGAGGAGATGCGCGCCGCGGGTGCGATCGCGTACCTGCTCAAGGGTGTTTCCATCGACGAGCTGGTCGCGACGATCCGCCGCGTCGGCGGTATCAGCCCGTCCCACTAGGCCCGCCGCGCAACTCCCTGATCGCCCGCTCAGTCGACGTCGTCGACCGGGCGGGCGCCGACGGCGAACGCGTCGAGGTCCGGGCCGTGCAACACCCGGCCGGCGACCGGATCCCGCCGCGCCACCGCGGCCAACCGCGCCACCGGCAGCCGCTGCGGCCGCAGCGCGGCGGCGAACACCACGTTGCCGTAGCGTCGGCCGCGCAGCAGCGCCGCGTCCGCGATCAGGCAGACGTCGGCGAACACCGTCCGCAGCGTGGCGGCATGGGTGCGGCTCACCGCGAGCGGCGGCGCGTCGGTGAGGTTCACCGCGTAGATCCCGTCCGGGGTCAGCACCCGGGCGACCTCGGCGGCGAACCCGGTGCCCGCCAGGTGCGCCGGCAGCTGTGCGCCCCGGTAGACGTCGGCGACCACCACGTCGTACCGCTCGTCGGTGATCCGTTGGATCGCGTCGCGGGCGTCGGCGGTGTCGATGCGCGGCCCGGCGTCGGCCGACAGCGGTAGCTCCCGCCGGACCAGCGCGACCAGCGCGGCGTCCCGCTCGACGACGCGCTGCGCCGAACCGGGGCGGGTCGCGGCGACGTAGCGCGGCAGCGTGAGCGCCCCGCCGCCGAGATGCAGCACCCGCAGCGGGCGGTTCGGTGCCGCGGCGGCGTCGAGGACGGAGGCGATGCGGCGCACGTACGCGAACCGCAGCCGCGTCGGATCCGCCAGGTCCACGTACGACTGCTCCACGCCGTCGATCAGCAGCGTCCAGCCGTCCGGGTGCGCGGGATCGGGCACGAGCTCGGCGATGCCGAGCTCGACCGGCTCCCTCCGGCGCGCCGGGCGCGACGATCGACGGGTCACGGTCCGACCGTAGCCGCGCGGCGGTGGCACCCGCCGCCCGGCGGGCATAGATTGCACCATGATCGCCGCCAACGGTGACGGCGGTCGGCCCCCGGGGAGGAAGCGTGCAGGACCGGAGCCCACGGCCGGAGGAGCTGGAGCCGATCGAGCGCGCCTCGGTCGACGAGCTGCGCGCGCTGCAGCGCGACCGGCTGCGCTGGTCGCTGCGGCACGCGTACGACAACGTGCCGCACTACCGGGCGGCCTTCGACGCCGCGGGAGCGCATCCCGACGACGCGCGGGACCTGACCGACCTGGCCCGGTTCCCCTTCACCACGAAGGCGGAGCTGCGCGACAACTACCCGTTCGGGATGTTCGCCGTGCCGCGCGAGCAGGTGTCCCGGCTGCACGCCTCGTCGGGCACCACCGGCCGGCCCACCGTCGTCGGCTACACCAGCGACGACGTACGGACCTGGGCGCGGCTCATGGCGCGCTCGATCCGCGCCGCGGGCGGTAGGCCGGGGGAGAAGGTGCACGTCGCCTACGGGTACGGGCTGTTCACCGGCGGGCTCGGCGCGCACTACGGCGCCGAGGAGCTGGGCTGCACCGTCATCCCGGTCTCCGGCGGGATGACCGAGCGGCAGGTCATGCTGATCCGCGATTTCGAGCCGGACGTCATCATGGTGACCCCGACCTACATGCTCGCCATCCTCGACGAGATGGAGCGTCAGGGCATGGACCCGCGCGGGTGCTCGCTGCAGGTGGGGATCTTCGGGGCAGAGCCGTGGACCGCGCAGATGCGGCGCGAGATGGAGCAGCGGCTCGACCTGCACGCGCTCGACATCTACGGGCTGTCGGAGGTGATGGGGCCGGGAGTGGCCGTGGAGTGCGTGGAGACCAAGGACGGGCTGCACGTCTGGGAGGACCACTTCTATCCGGAGATCATCGACCCGGACACCGGGGAGGTGCTGCCGGACGGGGAGGTGGGCGAACTGGTGCTCACCTCGCTGAGCAAGCAGGCGATGCCGGTGGTCCGGTACCGGACCCGCGACCTCACCCGGCTGCTGCCGGGCACCGCCCGCCCGATGCGGCGCATCGAGAAGATCACGGGACGCACCGACGACATGATCATTCTGCGCGGGGTGAACCTGTTCCCGAGCCAGATCGAGGAGCTGATCCTGCGTACGCCCGAGCTGTCGCCGCACTTCCAGTGCCTGCTCGGCCGACAGGGGCGGATGGACACGCTCACGGTCCGCGTCGAGCGTCGCGCCGGCGTCGAACCGGCGGCGGCCGAGCGGGCCGGCGCGACGCTGGCGGGGCAGGTCAAGAACACCATCGGCGTCAGCATCGAGGTCGAGGTGCTGGCGCCCGACGGCGTCGAGCGGTCGATGGGCAAGATGCGCCGCATCGTCGACGGGCGGTGACCGCCGCTACCGCTGCTCGATCACCCGGCTGCGGCCGCGGAACTCCGCGACCACCTCGTCGCCGCGCAGCACCGTGACGTCGTAGATGCCGCTGCGGCCGTACCGGGTCCGCTCCTCGGCGCGCGCCTCCAGCACGTCACCCTCGCGCACCGGCCGGACGAACGTGATGTCGGCCCCGGCCGCCACCGTCACCGGGCCGTAGCTGTTGCAGGCGAAGGCGAAGGCGCTGTCGGCGAGCAGGAACAGGTAGCCGCCGTGCGCTATCGCGTGGCCGTTGACCATATGGGACGTGACCCGCATCCGCGCCACCGCGCGTCCGTCGCCCGCCGAGACCAGGTCGATGCCGAGTCCCCGCGACGCGGCGTCGGCGTCGTACATCCGCTGCGTGGCGTCCGCGCTCTCCGGTGCCGACTGCGGCATGGCGTCCCCACTTTCGTTCCAGGCGTGCCTGGCTGGGACGGTAGCCGACGGCGCTTCCCCGGCGTCCGGCGCGGTCGGGCGCCGACGGCGCCGAGGTTCCCGTGCTGGTGCCGATCAGCTTCGCCGGCCGGTCGCCCCCCCCCGGCCGGCCACGAGAGGTTGAGCGTCCACGAAAGGCTGAGCGTCCACGAAAGACGGATGACGATCGACGCGCGTATCGCGGTAGCGTGTCCGAACCCCTGAACCATCGTCGAAGGAGGTGTCCATGCGCCAACCGCGCCGCATGGCCCTGTTCACCGCCGCGTTCACCGGCGCGGCGCTGCTGGCCCCGCCGGGCTCGCCCGCGTCGGCCCGGCCCGACACCCCACCGGGCATCGTGGTGCAGGACGGGATGACGCAGCCGATCTACTCGTTCGCCGACGCGATCGAGGAACGGGTGTACGTGGAGACGCCGCTGGACACGGACAACGACGGCCGGCGGGACCGCGTCGCCATCGACGTCTCCCGACCGCGCGAGACGGCGACCGCCGGGCTGAAGGTGCCGGTCATCTTCGAGCACAGCCCCTACCGGAAGGGCGTCTGGGGCGACGTGCCGTACCCGAGCGTGCTCGTCGACGAGCTGCCGCAGGCGGGGCGGGGCCACGGGCTCGGCGCCCGCTCGCTCGACGTCGCCATCCAGCGCGCCAAGGCCAACCTGCCCGGCTCGCTGGACGACTACTACGTGCCGCGCGGCTACGCGGTGGTGCTCGGCCAGAGCATCGGCACCGGCGACTCCGATGGCTGCCCGACCAGCGGCGACCGCGCCGAGACGCTCGGCACCAAGGCGGTCATCGACTGGCTCAACGGGCGCGCGAAGGGCTTCACCGCGACGGGGGAGCCGGTCACCGCGGGCTGGACCACCGGCGCGGTGGGCATGACCGGGGTGTCGTACAACGGCACGCTGCCGAACATGGTGGCGACCACCGGGGTGGCGGGGCTGAAGACGATCATCCCGGTCTCGGCGATCAGCAGCTGGTACGACTACTACCGCGCCAACGGGCTGGTCGTCGCGCCCGGCACGTACCAGGGCGAGGACGCGGACGTGCTGGCGAAGTTCACCGCGGGTCAGGCACGGGCGGAGGGCCCGTGCGCAGACGAGATCGCGCGGATCACCGAGGAGCAGGACCGGGTCACCGGCGACTACACGCGGTTCTGGCGGGAGCGGGACTACCGGCCGGACGCGCGCAACGTGCGGGCCAGCGTCTTCGTGGTGCACGGGCTCAACGACTGGAACGTCAAGCCGGAGAACTTCGCCGGCTGGTGGGACCAGCTCGCCCGCTTCGACGTTCCGCGCAAGATCTGGCTGCACCAGGGCGGGCACGGCGGCCCGGGCGCCGCGGCGACCGTGACGTTGCCGGACGGGCGGAGCTGGACGTACCGGCAGACCGAGAACCGCTGGTTCGACTACTGGCTGTGGAACGTCCGCAACGGAATCATGGACGAGCCGACGGCGGTGGTGCAGCGCGAGGATCGTGCCTACACGACGTACGCGAACTGGCCCGACCCGGCGGCGCGGGTGGTGCCGCTGCGGCTGACCGCCGCCGACGCCACCGCGCCCGGCGGCCTCACCGCGGACCGCGCCCGGCCCAGCCGCGTCACCCAGGGCTTCGTCGACGCGGGGCGGACGATCGGCCCCGACGCGCTGGTCGCCGGGCCGGATGAGGCCAGCGCGAACCGGCTCGTCTACCGTACGGCGGCGCTGCCGGCCGACGTCCGGATGTCCGGGCGCCCGGAGATGCGGCTGCGGATGTCGATCGACAACCGCGCCGACGCGAACCTGACGGTGTACCTCGTCGACTACGGGCCGGCCGGCTCGACGGGCTCGCCGGTCGTGGTGACGCGCGGCTGGATGGATCCGCAGAACCGGATCAGCGCCGCGCAGGGCCTGCCGCTGAAGCAGGGAAAGATGTACGACTACCGCTGGACGCTGGAGCCGAAGGACTACGTCTTTTCGGCCGGACACCGCATCGGGGTGGTCGTCTTCTCCAGTGACCAGGAGTACACGCTGCTGCCGCTGGACGGCACCCGGCTGACCGTCGCGCCGACCGGGAGCGAGCTGCGGATCCCGATCGTGGGCGGGCGCGTCGCGCTCGGCCTCTGACGTGGGGGGAAGGGCCCCTTCCTATCGCGGAAGCGACAACAAGGGGTCCTTCCTTTCTCATCTCCCGTCGGAGCGCTCGCGGCGGATGGTCACCTTCCGGCCCTTGATGGTCGCGTCCCGCAGCGCCCCGATCACGTCCTGGGCCGCCGACTCGGGGACCTCCACCAGCGAGAACCGGTCGGCGATCTCGATCGCCCCCACGTCGCGCCCGTCGAGCGGCGACTCGCCGGCGATCG
Source organism: Micromonospora pattaloongensis (assembly GCF_900107255.1). GTDB lineage: Bacteria > Actinomycetota > Actinomycetes > Mycobacteriales > Micromonosporaceae > Micromonospora_I > Micromonospora_I pattaloongensis. The sequence continues at coordinate 126,834 of NZ_FNPH01000004.1, forward strand.
CCCCCACCAGGTCCTGCGGCCGGATCCCGGCGCTGCGTCCGGCGCCGACGAACAGCCGCGTCATCCCGCCCGCGGGCGCGCGCCCCCGGCGCCCCTCCCGGCCCTCCCGGCCGTCCCGGCCGGCCGGCCGCCGCGGCCCGCCGTCGCGCCCGGGCCGGAACGTCGCCTCGGGGATCTCCTCCTCGTCGCCCGGTGGTCCGGACGCCTCGTGCGCCAGCTTGACCGCGGCCAGCGCCACCTCCATCACGTCGAACTCGTCGGTGAGCGTCTCGACCACCACGCGGTAGCGCTCCAGGTCGTCCTCGAGCAGGCTCTCGTGCAGCGCCCCGCGGGTCAGCTCCAGCCGGCGGGCCCGCAGGTCGGCGACGCTCGGCACCTTCTCCACGGGAATGCGTTGCCGCGTCACCCGCTCCACGGTCTTGAGCAGCCGGTGCTCGCGCGGCTCGGCGAGCGTGATCGCGACACCCTCGCGGCCGGCGCGGCCGACCCGGCCGATGCGGTGCACGTACGTCTCGGGGGAGGAGGGCACCTCGTAGTTGATCACGTGGGTGAGTTGCTCGATGTCGAGGCCGCGCGCGGCGACGTCGGTGGCGACCAGCAGCTCGTTGGTGCCGCTGCGCAGCCGTGACATCACCCGGTCGCGCTGCTCCTGACTCATCCCGCCGTGCAGCGCCCCCGCCCGGTAGCCGCGCCCGTTGAGCGCGTCGCTGAGGTAGTCGACCTCCTCGCGGGTGCGGCAGAACACGATGGCCGCCGTGGGGGACTCGACGTCCAGCAGCCGGCCGAGCGCCGCCGGCTTGTGCGCCCGTGGCACCACGTACGCGACCTGGCGCACCCGCGGCGCCTCACCGGGGGGCGGCACCTCGCGGGCGATCTTCACCTCGACCTGGTCGCGCAGGTGGCGGCGGGCCATGCCGTCGATCCGGGGCGGCAGCGTCGCGGAGAAGAGCACCGTCTGCCGCTGCTCCGGCGTCTGCTCGAGGATCGACTCGATGTCCTCGGCGAAGCCCATGTCGAGCATCTCGTCCGCCTCGTCGAGGATCACCATCTTGAGCTCGTCCAGCCGCAGCGTGTGCCGGCCGATGTGGTCCAGTGCCCGCCCCGGCGTCGCCACCACCACGTCGACACCGTGTTCGAGCGCCCGCAGCTGCCGGCCGATCGGCTGACCGCCGTAGATCGGCACCACCCGGGCGCCGAGTTCCCGCCCGTACCGGTGCATCGCCTCCGAAACCTGCACGGCGAGCTCCCGCGTGGGCACCAGCACCAACGCCTGGGGGGAACTCGCGGCGCCGTCGGTCACCATCCGCTGCAGCACCGGCAGCGCGAACGCCGCCGTCTTGCCCGTGCCGGTCGCGGCCTGCCCGAGCAGATCCCGCCCCTGCAGCAGCGGCGGGATCGCCTCACGCTGGATCGGCGTCGGCTCCTCGTAGCCGAGGGCGGCCAGCGCGTGCAGCAGCTCGGGACGCAGCGCCAGATCGGCGAAGCTGGTGCCGTCCTCGACGACGGGCGCCGCCATGATGGTCCTCCTCGCGCTGCGACGGGCTGCTCGCACCGGGACGCGCCGGCCCGGGCAGCGACCCGGGCACGACGCCGAACGACTGCGGCTACGGCTTCAGTACCACCTTCACGCATTCCTCCCGCTTGTTCGTGAAGATGTCGTACCCATGCGGAGTCTGATCGAGTCCCAGCGTATGGGTGATGATGTAGCTCGGGTCGATCTCGCCCTTGCGGATGCGGTCCAGCAGCGGACGCATGTAGCGCTGCACGTGACACTGCCCCGAGCGCAGCGTCAGCGAGCGGTTCATGAACGACCCCATCGGGAACTTGTCGATGAAGCCGGCGTAGGCGCCGATCGCCGAGACCACGCCGCCGTTGGCGCAGCTCAGGATGGCCTCGCGGAGCGCGTGCGGCCGGTCCGTCTCGCTCTTGAGCGCCTGCTTGCCCCGGTCGTACGCCTGCAGCGCCGCGGACGGGTGGTGCGCCTCCATGCCGACCGCGTCGATGCAGGCGTCCGGGCCCCGTCCGGCGGTCATGTCCCGCAGCGCGTCCATGACGTCGGTCTCCTCGTAGTTGATCGTCTCCGCGCCGGCCTTCTCGCGCGCCATCCGCAACCGGTACGGGTACCGGTCGATCACGATGACCCGCTCCGCGCCGAGCAGGAACGCGCTGCACGTGGCGAACTGCCCGACCGGGCCGGCGCCCCAGATCGCGACGATGTCGCCGCGCTGGATGTCGCACATCTCCGCCGCCATGTATCCGGTCGGCAGTATGTCCGACAGGAACAGCACCTTCTCGTCCGGGATGTCGTCCTCGATCTTCAGGGCGCCGACGTCGGCGAACGGAACCCGGGCGTACTGCGCCTGCCCGCCGGCATACCCGCCCAGCAGGTGCGAGTACCCGAAGATGCCGGCCGGCGCGTGCCCCATCACGGCCTCGGCGACCGCGGCGTTGGGGTTGGAGTTCTCGCAGAGCGAGTAGAGGCCGCGTTCGCAGGAGATGCAGTTGCCGCAGGCGATCGGGAACGGGATGACCACCCGGTCGCCGACCCGCAGCCCGTCCCGCGCGCCGGGGCCGAGCTCCACGACCTCGCCCATGAACTCGTGGCCGAGGATGTCGCCCTTCTTCATCGCGGGGATGAAGCCGTGCAGCAGGTGCAGGTCGGAGCCGCAGATCGCGGCGGAGGTGATCCGCACGATGGCGTCGCGGGGGTTGAGGATCTGCGGGTCGGGGACGTTCTCCACGGCGACCTGATTCGGCGCCACCCAACAGTTGGCCTTCATCCGACTTCCTCTCTGCTCACCGGTGCATCGCCAGCGGCTGCGCCGGACGCTGCTTCGCCTGTTGCCGAATGGCCGTGCCGTGCGGGCTGCCGTCGGAGCGGACGACCTCGCCGGTCTCGATGACCTGCTTGAACCGCCGCAGGTCATCGCAGACCTGCTGGCCGGGGTTCTCGCCGAAGATCTTCGCCATGTTGGCGGTCATCGCGCCGCCCGGCACCGAGTAGCCCAGCTCGATCCGCACCTCGGTGCCGCGTCCGCCGGCCGCGGGCACGAACCGCACGCACCCGGAGTTCGGCACCTTCGCCCCGTCCACCGAGCGCCACATGATCATTTCGTTCGGGCGGTCGTCCACGATCTCCGCCTCCCAGTCCACCGTCCGGCCGGCGGGCGCCTTCGCGGTCCAGCGCGACCGACGATCACCGATGACCTGCACCGATTCGAGGTGGTGCATGAAGCGCGGCAGGTTCTGGAAGTCGTGCCAGAACCGGTAGACCTCGTCGACCCGCCGGTTCACCGTCACCGACGCCTGCACCCGGGTGCCGTCCTTCATCCGCCGGCCCCGCGTCGCGCGCATCGCGGTGTAGAGGTCGATCATGGTGATGCCGGCGAGCGCGGCCATGGTGTACGTGAGGCGCATCCGCCGCGTGCCGCGCCGGGTCTGCATCGCGCGCCCGCACGCGGTCAGGTCCATCACGTCACCCGCCACCCGGGTCCACGCCCCCCAGCCGACCCGCCGGCGCGGAATCAGCAGCGCCGCCGCGTGCCCCAGCTCCCGGATCCCCGCCGCCTGCAGCACCGTCTGCGCCGTGGGCGAGTCGTCGACGCCGCACATCCGGGCGACTCTCGGCCGGGCGGCGAGGGTCGTCACCCCCAATCCGAGACTGCACCAGCCCAGGAAGCGGGCCATCGCCTGCGACCGGTCCTGCGCTTCCCGTTCGATGCCGAACGGGTCCTTCATCGAGCGGATGTGGAGCGCTGTGTTCTTGTGACCCCTGCTTTTTCGACCCATCCTGATCCTCACCTGTGTTCCGACGGTCGCGGTCGCGCGTCCACGGCGACCGGGTGGTCAAGCCAGCGGGGGGTTGTCTCACATGCCGGGCGCGGGGCGCCGTGCGCTCACTCGCTGCCCTGCTTCTGACGCCAGTCGCGCACCGCGTCGCGGGCCCGGTCGAACACCGCCAGCGGCGGGCCGGCCACCAGGTTCGCGGTCGCGGACTCGCCGCTGTGCGGGTGCGGCCGGGTGGGGGCCGTCGCCTCGGCGGCGCGCACCGCGCCGGCCATCCGGGTCAGCTGGTCCTGCGACGCTGTCTGGCGGAGACGGGCGAACTCCTCGGACTCCTCACGGTTGGCGTGCTGCAGCACCTCCTCGCTGAAGGTCTGCAGCTTGGCGTTGAAGTCCGGGTGGTCGACACCCATGTCGTAGAGGGCGGCCAACTCCCGTTTGGCCTTGTCCTCCTCGTGCTGACGACGCTCGACAACCTGCTCGCCGGCCTCGATCTTGCGTCGCGCGTACGGATGCACGACCTCTTCCTCGGCCGTCTCGTGCACGGCGAGCAGGTGGACCAGCTGCTCGAACAGTTCGCGCTTCTGCGCGCCCTGCGGCTCAGTGGCCACCCGGCTGAACAGGGACTTGATCTGGTTGTGCTGGTCGAGCAGGAGCTCCACCACGTCCTGCTTCCCGGCCGTCGTCATCGGGCTCCACCCTTCGCGTCTGTGTTCTCGACACGGCGGGCTTCCCGGAATCGCGGCGTTTACGCACGCCGAACGCGGGCCGTTGCGGCCGTCAGCCCTCCGCGGCGGCGGTGCCGGGTCGCGCGGTCGGGTTCGTCGTCGCGACCGGCTGGGCCTGGCCGTCCGCCGGGGACGGCGGCGGGCTGTCGGGGCTGCCGGTGGGCTGGGGTTCGGAGCCGGGTGGGGTGGTCGGGTCGGGGGTCGGAGCCGGGTCGGTCGTCGGCGCGGTGGTCGGGGCGGCGCCGCCGCCGGCCGGGCGGCGCGTCGGCGCGGAGGTCGGGGACGCGGTCGCGCCGGCGCTGGAGCCGGAGCCGGCGCGCTCACCGGAGGTCTGGGGGGTGTCCCCGCCGGGCATCCGCACCTGCTTGGCGGTGGGGGCGCTGGGCGCCGGCGTCGCCGGGCCCTGCCGGGTGGGGGCGTTCGCGTCCGGGGTGAACGCGAGCACGGCGGTCAGGCCGGCGAGGGCGAGCAGCGCCCCGCCCGCGACGCTGACGGCGGTGCGGCGGCGACCGCGGCCGCGGGCGGCCGTGGGGCGCGCCGCGACGGGTGCGCCGACGGCGTCCGCCGCGAGCGTCCGGGTCTGGTCGGCGGCGGGCACGGCCGCGCCCGCCGCGGCGGCGGCGAGCGTCACGGTGTCGCCGCGGCCGGCGAGGATCGCGCGCGCGTCGCGGGCGAGCGCGGCGGCGCTGGGGTAGCGGTCCGCGGGTTCCTTGGCGAGCGCCCGCTCGACCAGGGCCCGCGCGGGTGCCGGGACGTCCGCCGGGAGCGGCGGCGGCGTGTCGTGCAGGTGCCGGACGGCGACCTCGAGGGGGTTGTCTCCGGGGAACGGCGGATGGCCGGAGAGGCAGTGATAGGCGACCGCGCCGAGCGCGTAGATGTCGGTCGCGGCCGAGACGGGACGGCCGCGTGCCTGCTCCGGTGCCATGTACAGCGCGGTGCCGACGATCGCGTTCGTCCCGGTCACGCTGGTCACCGCCGCCGAGCGCGCCACCCCGAAGTCGACCAGCTTCACGGTGCCGTTCGGCTGCACCAGCAGGTTGCTGGGCTTGACGTCGCGGTGCACGATCCCGCTGCCGTGCGCGGCGTGCAGCGCCCGGGCCGCCTGCGCGACAACCGACATCGCCTCGGGTAGGTCGAGCCGCCCCGCGGTCGCGATCCGTCGGGACAGCGGCTCGCCCTCGACGTACTCCATCACCAGGTAGAGCACGTGCTCGCCGTCGGACAGGTCGTCCTCGCCGCAGTCGTACACGTCGACGACGCCGGGGTGGCGCAGCGCGGCCATCATCCGGGCCTCGGCGCGGAACCGCGCGGCGAAGTCCGGGTCACGGACGAGGGAGCGGAGCAGCACCTTGACCGCCACGGTCCGGCCGAGCGCCAGGTCCCTGGCGCGCCACACCTCGCCCATGCCGCCCGTGGCGAGATGCTCCTCCAACCGGTAGCGGTTGCTGACGACTGCTCCTGAACCCAACACAGCGCAATCCTTACCCAGGGGCGAATGCGGCTACGCCGGTGGGGCCCGTCACCGCTTCTTCAGAAGGTGAAGCTGACTACCGGCCCGGCCGCTCGCGGCGGCCGGGCCGGGTGTCGTCGTTCAGCTCTTCGGCAGCCAGGCCTTGACCTTGTCCCGGTTGGCCTCCACCCACTTCTTCGCGGCGTCCTGCGGCGACATCTTGTCCTCGGCGATGTACTTGGCCACCACGTTCTGGTCCGCGTTCGTCCAGGTGAAGTTCTTGATCAGCTGGTACGCCGGCCCGTTGGCGTCGGCGAACTTCTTGCTCACCACCTTGTCCAGGTCGTACTTCGGGTAGTCGCAGGCGACCTTCTCCGCGTCGGCGTCGCAGCCCTGCGTGTACGGCGGCAGGTTCACCTTCACCAGCTGCAGCTCCGACAGGAACCACTGCGGGTCGTAGAAGTAGCCCATCAGCGGCGTCTTCTTCGCCTCGGCCTGCCGGAACGCCTGGATCAGCGCGGGCTCGCTGCCGGCGTAGACCACCTTGTAGTTGAGCTTGAGGTTCTTGACCAGCGCCTCGTCGTTGGTGACGAAGGAGGGGTCGCCGTCGAGCAGTTGCCCCTTGCCCCCGGACTCGGAGGTCTTGAACAGCGACGCGTACTTGTTGAGGTTCTTCCAGTCCGTGATGTCCGGGTACTTCTGCGCCATCCACGGCGGCACGTACCAGCCGATCACGCCCTGCACGCCGGTCGAGCCCGCGGCCACCGCGGTCTTCTGCTCGTCGATGTACTTCTTCTTCAGGTCCTCGTGACCCCAGTTCTCGACGATCGCGTCGACCTCGCCGGTGCCGAAGCCCTGCCAGGAGATCTCCTCCTTGAGGTCCTTCTTCGTCACCTTGCAGCCCAGCTCGGTCTCGGCGACGTACGCGATGACGGCCGCGTTCGCCTCGTACCCCACCCACGGGTTGACGGCGAGGTTGACCGTGCCGCAGTCGACCGACCGGGCGGCCGCGTCGTCGTCGGCGCCGACCTTGGCGCCGCCACAACCGGCGAGCGCGAGGGCCGCCGCGGTCGTGATCGAGACACCGGTCAGCCGTACGGTCCTGGTGATGGTGCGTCTCATCCTTCGGTTTCCTCCGCGTGTGGGGGATGGTGGTGGGGAGGTGCGGGAGGTGCCGGCCACGGCGCCGCCGGTGGCGGCGGCGTGGCACGTTTCATCGGGGCGTGCCGACCGGGACGCCGCCGGAGCGCTGGGCGGCGCCGCGCGCGATCCGGTCGAGCATGATGCCGAGCAGGACGATGGCGACGCCGGCGGCGAGCCCCTTGCCGTACAGCTCTCCCTGCGAGAACCCGGCGACCACGTCGTAGCCGAGCGCGCCGGCGCCGACGAGACCGCCGACGACGACCATGGAGAGCACGTAGATCAGCCCCTGGTTCGCCGCCAGGGTCAGCGATTGGCGCGCCATCGGCAGCTGCACCTTTGTGATCATTTGCCAGCTGCTCGACCCCGCCGCGGTCGCGGCCTCGACGGTGGCGGCCGGGACGGCCCGTATGCCGTCCGCAATGATCTTGATTGCGACCGGCGCGGCGAACACGACGCCCGCGGCGATCGCGGTGAACCGGCTCGCCGCGAACAGGGCGAGGAACGGGATCAGATACACGAACGCCGGCATCGTCTGGGCGGCGTCCAGCACCGGGCGGATCACCCGGTCGGCGCGGGGACTGCGTCCCATCCAGACGCCGACGACCAGCCCGAGCGCCATCACGAGCACGGTGGCGACGATCGTCATGGCCAACGTGGTCATGCTGTCCCGCCAGAGGCCGGTGCCGACGAGGGCCGCCACGCAGACCGTCGCGACGAGCGCGACCCGTACGCCGCCCAGCAGCGCCGCGATCCCGACGACGACCGCCGCCACCAGCCACCACGGCGAGCCGGTCAGCAGCGTCTGGAACGGGTTCAGCAGCGCGACGGTGATCACGTCCTTGAACGGTCGGGTGACCCCGGACAGATCGTCCTGCGCCCAGGTGGTGACGGAGGCCGCCGCCCGGGACAGCTCGGGGCCGAGCGCGACCCCGGTCGGGAACTCGGCCGCCCACACGTAGGTGTACGACAGGTAGCAGCAGACCAACGTCGCGACGCCGAACCCGCCCAGCAGCAGCCGGCGAACGCCGGGCCGCCGCCGCGGGGGGTGCTGGACCCGGACGCCGGCGGCGGTGGTGACCCGATCCAGCACGACCGCCATCACCACGATCGCGAGCCCGGCGTTGAACGCGGTGCCGACGTCGAGGGTCTGCAGGGCCTTGATGACCGTCTTGCCCAGCCCGGGAGCGTCGATCAGCGCGGCGATCGTCGCCATCGACAGCGCCGCCATGATGGTCTGATTGACGCCGAGCACGATCGTGCGTTTGGCCAGCGGCAGCAGGACCGTCGTCAGCGCCTGCCGCCGGGTGGCCCCGAGCGACTCGGTCGCCTCCAGTGCGGCCGGCGGCACCGTCCGGATGCCGTGCGCCGTGAGACGGATCGCCGGCGGCATCGCGTACACCAGGGTCGCGATCGTGGCCGACGCCGGTCCGATCATGAACAGCAGGGTGAGCGGCGCGAGGTAGACGAAGGTGGGCATCGTCTGCATGAAGTCCAGCACCGGTGTGATCAGCCGGTGGAACCGGTCCGACAGGCCGGCCCAGATCCCCAGCGGGATGCCGACCAGCAGCGACACTCCGACCGCCGACAGGGTGAGCGCGAGGGTGTGCATGCTCTCCTGCCAGAGCCCCTGCAGCCCGAAGAGCGTGAACCCGCCGACGGCGAGCACCGTCACCCGCCAGTTGCCGAGCGCCCAGGCGGCGTACGCGACGACCGCGATCACGCCCAGCCAGCCCAGCACCGGGACCGGGCGGCCGTACGACGGTTCGGCGATGAGCCCCTGGAGAAAGACGACCAGGGTGTCGATGGCCGCGCGGAGCTCGTTGACGACGTAGCGGAAGACCGGACTGCTGGTGCGGCTCGCCCCCACGGCGTCGTTGACGTCGTTGAGCCAGCGGTGCAGCGGGGTCAGCGAGGCGGGGGAGAGGTCCAACGTGTCGCGCCCGCGCAGCAGCGCCCAGCCGACGAGCCAGACCGCGAGCACGACGCCCACCGCGAACGGCCGGTTGAGCCGCCGGCGCAGCGCGACCGGGGGTGGCCCAGCGACGGCCGTGGTGGTGGCCGACATCAGCGGGGCTCCGGGCCGGCGAGCACCGCGAGCAGCTGCTCGGCGGCGACGACGCCGAGCAGCTCGCCGTCGGCGACGACCTTCACCGGGCGGTCCGCGGCGAGCACGTCCCGCACGGCGTCGCGCACGACCACGTCGGGGCTCAGCTCGGGGCCGTCCAGCACGTCTCCGGGACGCGGCGGACGCATGATCCATCGCAGCGTCAGGACGTCGGCGCGGGGCACGTCGCGGACGAAATCGCGGACGTAGTCGTCGGCCGGCGCGCCGACCAGCTCGTCACCGGTGCCGGTCTGCACCATCCGGCCGTCCCGCATGATCAGGATCCGGTCGCCCAGCTTGAGCGCCTCCGACAGGTCATGGGTGATGAAGACCATCGTCTTGCCGACCTCGCGGTGCAGCCGGATCACCTCGTTCTGCATGTCTCGCCGGATCAGCGGGTCCAGCGCGGAGAACGGCTCGTCGAAGAAGAGCACGTCCGGGTCGCCCGCCAGCGCGCGCGCCAGCCCTACCCGCTGCTGCATCCCGCCGGAGAGCTCGTCCGGGTACGCGTGCGCGTAGCCGTCCAGGCCGACGAGTTCGATGACCTCCATCGCCCGCCGGACGCGTTCGGCGCGACCGGTGCCCCGGATCTCCAGCCCGTAGCCGACGTTCTCCAGCACCCGCCGGTACGGCAGCAGCCCGAAGTGCTGGAAGACCATCGAGAACTTCCGCCGACGCAGCTCGCGCAGCCGCCGGGCGTCGGCGCGCAGGATGTCCTCGCCCTCGAACACCACCTCGCCGGCGGTCGGCTCGACCAGCCGCGTCAGGCAGCGCACCAGCGTGGACTTGCCCGAGCCGGAGAGCCCCATCACCACGAACACCTCGCCCGGGGCGACGTCGAACGCCACCTCGCGCACCGCGGCGGTGCACCCCGTGCGTGCCATCAGCTCGCGTCGCGACAGCGCCGCCAGCTCCGGCGAGCGCGGCACCCGCGACGGATCCGGTCCGAACACCTTCCACAGCCCGCGCACCGTGATGACCGGTGCGGCGTCGCGGGCCGGCGCGCGGCGCGACGATGCGGCCGTCTGGGTAGTCATGCAGCCCCTTCTCTCCGACCGCCGTTCGCGCCGGCGGGCTCGCGGTCAGCCGCGGAACCAGCGCTGCGGGCGGGGATCGACGTTGTGCCAGATGTGTTTCGTCTCGCGGTACTCGTCGAGCCCGGCCGGGCCCAGCTCGCGGCCGATCCCGGACCGCTTGAAACCGCCCCACTCGGCCTGCGGCACGTACGGGTGGTAGTCGTTGATCCAGACGGTGCCGTGCCGCAGCCGCCGCGCGACCCGCTGCGCCCGGCCGGCGTCACCGGTCCAGACCGCGCCGGCCAGGCCGTAGTCGGTGTCGTTCGCGATCCGGACCGCGTCGTCCTCGTCCGTGAACGTCTCCACGGTCAGCACCGGGCCGAACGACTCCTCCCGCACCACGGTCATGCCCTGCCGGCAGCCGTCGAGCACCGTCGGCAGGTAGAAGTACCCGTCGGCCAGCGCGGGGTCGTCCGGGCGGCGGCCGCCGCAGCGCAGCACCGCGCCCTCGGCGAGCCCGGCGGCGACGTACGCCTCGATCTTCCCGCGGTGCGCGGCCGAGATCAGCGGCCCGGTCTCCGCCTCGGGATCGAAGGGTCCGCCGAGGCGGATCCGGCCGGCGCGGTCGACGAGCGCGTCGACGAACGCGTCGTGCAGGGTCTCCTGCACGACCAGCCGGGCGCCGGCCGAGCAGACCTGCCCGGAGTGCAAGAAGACCGCGGTGAGCGCGAAGTCGACGGCCGCGTCGAAATCGGCGTCGGCGAAGACGACGTTCGGGTTCTTGCCGCCCAGCTCCAGGGCCACCCGCTTCACGGTGCCGGCCGCGGCCGCCATCACGCCGCGCCCGGTGGCCAGCCCGCCGGTGAACGAGACCAGGTCCACGTCCGGGTGCTCCGCCAGCGGCGCGCCCACCTCCGGCCCCGCCCCGAGCACCAGGTTCGCGACGCCGTCGGGCAGCCCCGCCTCCTGCAGCAGCCGCATCAGCAGGATCGCCGTGGACGGGGTCAGCTCGCTGGGCTTGAGCACGAACGTGTTGCCGGCGGCGAGCGCCGGCGCGACCTTCCACGCCGTCTGCAGCAGCGGGTAGTTCCACGGGGTGATGAGCCCGCACACCCCGACCGGCTCGTGCACCACCCGACTGATCGCGTCGGCGCGCCCCGTGTCGACCACGCGTCCGCCGTCGGTGCCGGCGATCCCGCCGTAGTACCGGAAGGTCGCGACCACGTCGTCGATGTCGTACCGGCTCTCCACCAGGCGCTTGCCGGTGTCGAGCGACTCCGCGCGGGCCAGCTCGTCGGCATCGCGGGAGACAAGGTCGGCGACCCGGTGCAGCAGCGCGCCCCGATCGCGGGCCGGCGTGCCGGGCCACGGCCCCGCGTCGAACGCCGTCCGCGCCGCGGCGATCGCCGCCAGGGTGTCCGCGTGGGAGGCCTCGGCGACGGTGGCGACCGGACGGCCGTCGGCGGGGCACCGGATCGCCCGGTGCCCGCCCGCGACCGGCTCGCGCCACTCACCTGCGATGAACAGCTGTTTCACCGACGACTCCCCGTTGCGCTTCCCGCGGCCCCGCTCAACGAGCCCGACCACCTTCTCCTGTGGACGGAGCGACGTCAAGGCGTGGGCCCGAGTGATGGCGGTGAAAGGGCAGCGGCGACGGGGGCAGGGGGGTGTTGCCGAGGATCAGATCGGCGGCCTTCTCCGCCACCATCATCACGGGGGCGTAGATGTTGCCGTTGGTGACGTACGGCATCACGGAGGCGTCGACGACCCGCAGGCCGGTCAGGCCGTGCACGCGCAGATCGGTCGGGTCGACCACCGACATGTCGTCGGTGCCCATCTTCGCCGTGCAGGACGGGTGGAGCGCGGTCTCGCCCTCGCGGGCGACCCAGTCGAGGATCTCCTCGTCGGTCCGCACCGACGGTCCGGGATTAATCTCCCCGCCGTTGAACTCGTCCAGCGCCGGCTGGTTGAGGATGTGCCGGGCGACGCGGACCGCCTGCACCCACTCGCGCCGGTCCTGCGCCGTGGAGAGGTAGTTGAAACGCAGCGCCGGATGAACGCGCGGATCGCGGCTGACGATCTTCACGGACCCGCGCGCGTCGGAGTACATCGGTCCGATGTGGACCTGGTAGCCGTGGCCGCCGGCCGGGGCCGAGCCGTCGTAGCGGACCGCGATCGGCAGGAAGTGGAACATCAGGTTCGGGTACGCCACCGCGTCGTCGCCGCGGACGAAGCCACCGGCCTCGAAGTGGTTCGTCGCCCCCGGACCGCCGCGCAGGAACAGCCACCGCGCGCCGATCCACGGCCAATGCCACCACTTCAGGTACGGCTGCGCCGACACCGGCCGGCGGCACGCGTACTGGACGTAGACCTCCAGGTGGTCCTGCAGGTTCTCCCCGACGCCGGGGAGGTGGCGCACCACGTCGATGTCGAGGGCGCGCAGCTCGTCGGCGTTGCCCACGCCGGAGAGCTGCAGCAGCTGTGGTGAGTTGATGGCACCCCCGCAGAGGATCACCTCGCCGCCGTACGCCCGGCGGGGGGCGCCGCGGCCGTGGGTGTACTCCACCCCGACCGCCCGGTCGCCGTCGAACAGCACCCGGGTGACGAACGCGCGGGTGCGCACGGTGAGGTTGGGTCGCTTCATGACCGGATGCAGGTAGGCGCGGGCCGCCGACAGCCGCCGTCCCCGCCGGATCGTCCGGTCGAAGAGACCGAAGCCCTCCTGCCGTTCCCCGTTCACGTCGTCGGTCGCCGGGTAGCCGGCCTGCCGCGCCGCCTCCAGCATCGCGCCGAAGAGCGGGTTGGTCCCCGGCCCGCGCTCCAGCGTCAGCGGACCGTCGTGCCCCCGGTAGGGGTCGTCCGGGGCGGCCGCCAGGCAGGACTCCAGCCGCCGGAAGTACGGCAGGCAGTGGGCGTAGTCCCAGCTCTCCATTCCGGGGTCGGCGGCCCACCGCTGGTAGTCCATCGGGTTACCCCGCTGGAAGATCATCCCGTTGATGCTGCTCGACCCGCCGAGCACCTTGCCGCGGGCGTGATGGATGCGCCGACCGTGCATGTGCGGCTCGGGCTCGGAGGCGTACCGCCAGTCGTAGAACCGGCTGCCGATCGGGAACGTCAGCGCCGCCGGCATGTGGATGAACACGTCCCACCGGTAATCGGGGCGCCCGGCCTCCAGCACCAGCACGTGGTTCGACGGATCGGCGGAGAGCCGGTTGGCGAGCGCGCAGCCGGCCGATCCGCCGCCGACAATGACGAAGTCGTAGCGCCGGGCGCTCATGCCGGGCGGCCCGCCGCGGTCGCGGCCGTCGGGCCGGCTGCCGTCGCCGGGGCGGCGCCGGCCGGGCCCGTGGTGCCTGAGACCGCGACTGTGAGCGGCACGCCACTCCCTCCATGATGGATCGACGTCCGGGTCCGTGAGGTACGCAACAGGGTGCCGTCGCCGGTGCCGCTGAGTCAAGCCGGTCGATCATCGGCGCGGTGGTGCGGTGAACCGACCATCGGCACGTCAGGCCCGGGTCGCGCCGCGTCGGGGACCGGGGATTCTACAGTAGACGAATCCTGATGGCGGTTTCTAAATTGGAGCCTCCGGGGGGTGACGGCGGCGGTACGGGCCGCTAATCTCAGCGCTTGTGCCGACACGCGGCGGCGTGTGTCGCGGCGCGCATCGACATTTCGCTGACACATGAACAATGGTCGCTGAAACACGAACAATGGTCGCTGACACACGAACGCAATGGCCGATGTCAATGATGGGTCGGGTTCGTGTCGGCTCATGGGAGGCGCCTTGCCCCGACACAGGTCCGCATCGACGGTCCCGACGGCGCGCGATACCCCGACGGTCCCGGATAGTGCGGCGGCCCGCGAGGGTGGCACGATCCGACGGCGGCTGCTCGGCATCCTGGCGCTGCCGGCGCTCGCGGTTCTGCTGCTCCTCGGCTACGTCACCGCGGTCGAGGTGAGCGACTACCGCACCTCCACCGAGACCTCGCGCGCGGTCGAGCTCGCCCTGTCCGTGCAGGATCTCGTCCAGGAGCTGCAGACCGAGCGCGGTCTGACCGCCGGCCTGCTCGGCGGCAACGTCGGGTTCCGGGACGAGATTCCGCCCGCGCGGCGGCAGGTCGACGCCGAACGCGCCGAGGTGGAACGGCGCATCGCCGACGGCGGCGAGCTCGAGGAGCGCGTCGGCCGGGCGTTGCGGGAGTTGGACGGCCTGCCCGCGATCCGATCGGCCGCCGACAGCGGCGGCGCCGGGCGAGCGGCCGCGTTCCAGTTCTTCACCGAGCGGATCGCCACGCTCAACGGCGTCGACTTCGGCCTGGGCGAGGCCGGCGACGCCGCCCTGCGCCGGCACGTCGCCGTGCTCGGCGCGCTCGGGCGGCTCAAGGAGAGCACCGCACAGGAACGGGCCTTCCTCAACGGCGTCTTCTCCGCCGGTGGCTTCGCCAAGGGGGAGTTCCTGCAGTTCGCCGCGATGCGCGCCGCCAAGGAGTCGGCGCTGGCCGACTTCGCGCAGCACGCGACGCAGCGGCAGAAGGCCGCCAACGCGTACGTCCTCGACACCGGGGCGGCGCGCGAGGCCGCCTACTTCGAGCAGGTGGCGCTGTCGGCCGCGAACGGCCGTCATCTCCAGGTCAACCCGCAGTCGTGGTGGTCGGCCCTGACGACGGTGCTGGACGACATGCGCCAGATGCAGCAGTACGTCGGGTCGGAGATCCAGGTCCGCGCCGACGTCCGTCAGGTCGATGCGGCGCGGCGGCTCGGCGTGCTCGCCGGCGTCGTCGCGCTCTGCCTGGCCGGCGCCGTGGTGCTGCTGGTCGTCGCGTCCCGGTCGATCACCGGCCCGCTGGCGGCGCTCGCCGCCGAGGCGGACGGCCTGGCGAGCCACCGGTTGCCCGAGGCGGTGGGCCGGGTGCAGAGCGGCGACGGCGACGAGGTCCCACCACCCCCACCGCCGGTGCGGGTACCGGTCCGGGCCACCACGGAGGTCCGCTCCGTCGCCGATGCCCTGGATCGGGTGCAGGCCGTGGCCTACCGCCTCGCGACCGAACAGGCGCTGCTGCGACGCAGCACCACCGAGTCGCTGGCCAACCTCGGCCGGCGCAATCAGAACCTGCTCCGCCGCCAACTGGGGTTCATCACCACGCTGGAACGCGAGGAGGCCGACCCCACGGGGCTCGCCAACCTTTTCGAGCTGGATCACCTCGCGACGCGGATGCGGCGCAACGCGGAGAGTCTGCTGGTGCTCGTGGGGGCGGCGAGCCCGCGGCAGTGGAGCGCCCCGCTGCCGATCGCGGACGTGGTACGCGCGGCGGTGTCGGAGGTGGAGGAGTACCGCCGGGTGTCGCTGCGCCGCATCGACGACGCGTACGTCGCCGGCACCGTGGTCAGCGGCCTGGCCCACATGCTGGCCGAGCTCATCGAGAACGGGCTCAACTTCTCGCCGCCCGACTCCGACGTCGAGATCCAGGGGCGGCGCACCGGCGACGGCTACCTGATCGCGATCACCGACCAGGGCGTCGGCATGGACGCCGACGACCTGGCGCGGGCCAATGAGCGGCTGCGCGGCGAGGCCGACTTCGTCTCGTCACCCACCCGCTACCTCGGCCACTACGTGGTCGGACAGCTGTCCCGACAGCTCGGCGTCGACGTTCAGCTCGCCCCGTCCCCGGTCACCGGGATCACCGCCCGGGTCACCCTGCCGGCGGCCGTGATGGCCGCGCCGGCGCCGCTCGCGCGCGCCGAGGTGGTCACCGCGACCCCGGCCGAGCCCGCGATGGTCGTGGCGTCCGTCCCACACGCCGCCGTGGCGCAGCCGGCGCCCGCCGCGCCGCCCACCCCGTCCAAGGCGATCGGCGCCCGTCCCGCGCCGGTGGTCGAGTACCTCACCGAGTCCGGGGCGCCGATGCCGACCACCGCGGCAACGGCGCCGACCGCGGCCATGCCCGTGGTCGAGTCGCGGGGGCCGGCCGGCCCGGCGAGCAACGGCGGGCACCCGCTCCGCACCGCCGCGGGCGGGCACCCGCTCCGCACCGCCGCGGGTGGGCACCCGCTCCCCACCGCCGCGGGCGGCCCCCCGCTCCCCGGGGCCGCGGGGGCCGGCGCCGCCCCGGAGGGTGAGCGGACCGCCAACGGGCTGCGCAAGCGCATCCCGCGCAGTCGGCGCCCCCAACCGGCCGCGCCGGACGCGCCGACGCACCAGCCCGCCCCCCGGACCGGCCGGAGCGGGACCCTCGACGATTCGCCGGCCGAGGTGCGCGCGCGGCTCACCGCGCTGCGCGCCGGCATGCTGCGCGGCCAGACTCAGCGGCCGCCGGACGGTGGGCAACCCGGCGCCGACGGGCGCCGGCACCGAGGCTTGGAGGAGAGCCAATGACCGTGGACACCCACACCGACCGGCACCAGTTCAACTGGCTGCTGGCCAACTTCGTCCGGCAGACCGACCGGGTCCGCGACGCGGTGGCGGTCTCCTCCGACGGGCTGCTCATCGCCGCCTCCGACGGGCTGACCCGCACCGAGGGCGACCACCTCGCGGCGATCGTCTCCAGCATGGCCAGCCTCGCCCGCAGCGCCTCCCGCCGGTACGACTTCGAGGGGCTGAAGCTCATCATGATCGAGATGAGGCGGGGCTTCCTGCTGGTGTCGGCGATCAGCGGCGGCAGCTGCCTCGGGGTGCTCGCCGAGGGCGACTGCGACCTCGGACTGGTCGGATACGAGATCTCGCTGCTCGCGGAACGGTTCGGCGCGCTGCTCACCCCGGCACTGATCTCCGAGTCCCGACAGCAGCTGCCGCGATGAGCGACCCCCGGCTCCCCGACCCCCGGCTCCCTGGCCCCCGGCTCCCTGGCCCCCGGCTCCCCGACCCGCGGATGATCCCGCACTGGCAGCGGCAGCCGCCCACGCCGGCCGCGCCCCGCGAGCCCGAGCCGCCGCCCGAGGAACCCGTCGATGACGTCGTGGTCCGGCCGTTCCTGCTCACCGGGGGCCGCACCCGGCCCGTGAAGGACGGGCTGCGGGTGGAGACGATCCTTTCCGCCCTGCCGGCCGCGCTGTCGGCGCCGCTGCGCTTCGAGGCCCGCCGGATCGTCGAGCTGTGTCAGCGCGCCATGTCGGTCGCCGACGTCGCGGTGGCGTTGCGCGTCCCGCTCGGGGTCGCCCGCGTGCTCGTCGCGGACCTGGTGGTCGAGGGCTACCTGCACTCGGCGGAGCAGGGCGAGCTAACCATTGAAATGATCGAGAGGATCCGGGACCGTGTTCGGGCGCTCTAACCAGCCGCCGCCCGCCGCTCCGACCGCGGTGAAGATCGTGGTGAGCGGGGGATTCGGGGTCGGCAAGACCACCTTTGTCGGCGCGATCTCCGAGATCGAGCCGCTGGTCACCGAGGCGGAGATGACCGAGGTCTCGCTCGGCGTCGACGACACCAGCGAGGTATCGGGGAAAACCACCACGACGGTCGCGCTCGACTTCGGCCGGATCACCCTCGACGAGACGCTGCTGCTGTATCTGTTCGGCACGCCCGGGCAGGACCGGTTCGCGTTCCTCTGGGACGACCTCGTCGACGGAGCGCTGGGTGCGGTGATCCTGGTCGACACCCGCCGCATCGAGGACTGCTTCCCCGCGGTCGACTACTTCGAGGAGCAGCAGATCCCGTTCCTGCTCGCCGTCAACAACTTCGAGCAGACGCCGCGCTTCGATCTCGCCGAGGTCCGGGAGGCGCTCGGCGTCGACGGGGACGTCTGCCTCGTCAACTGCGACGCCCGTAGCCGCGAGTCCGTGAAACAGGTGCTGGTGGCGCTGACCGAGGAGGTGCTCGCCCAACGTCTGGGGCCGGGCCGGAGGGTCGGCGCCCGGTGACCGTCGCGACCAGCCCATCCGGATCGGATCAGGAGGAGACAGTGCCGGTGCACAGTCGAGCGCGGTGGTCGCGCGTCGTGGCCGCCGCCGCCGCGGCGCTGCTGGGCATCGCCGGATGCGCGTCCAGCATCCGCCCCGTGGCCCCACCCCCCGGCGTGTCGACCGGCACCGCCTGTGGCACGGTCACGCTCGCCGTGAACCCGTGGGTGGGCTTCCACGCCAACGTCGCCGTGGTCAGCTACCTCGCCAAGCACGAGCTGGGGTGCACGGTGGTGGAGAAGGAGCTGACCGAGGAGGAGTCCTGGGCGGCGCTGGCGCGCGGCGAGGTCGACGCGATCCTGGAGAACTGGGGCCACGACGATCTGAAGAAGCGCTACATCGACCAGGAGAAGGCCGCGGTCGAGCACGGGGTCACCGGCAACAAGGGCGTGATCGGGTGGTACGTGCCGCCGTGGATGGTCGAGGAGTACCCGGACATCACCGACTGGCGCAACCTCAACAAGTACGCGGAGCTGTTCCGGACGCCGAAGTCCGGCGGCAAGGGGCAGTTCCTCGACGGCGACCCGTCGTACGTGACGAACGACGAGGCGCTGGTGCGCAACCTCAAACTCGACTTCAAGGTGGTGTACGCCGGCAGCGAGGAGGCGCTGATCCAGGCGTTCCGCCGCGCCGAGCAGCGCAGGCAGCCCCTGATCGGTTACTTCTACGCCCCGCAGTGGTTCCTGTCGGAGGTCGAGCTGGTGCACGTCAAGCTCCCGACGTACGTGCCGGGCTGCGACGCCGACCCGAAGACGGTGGCGTGCGACTACCAGCCGTACGACCTCGACAAGATCGCCAATCGGAGGTTCGCGCTCTCCGGCAGCCCGGCCGCGGAGCTGATCAAGAACTTCCAGTGGACCGACGCCGACCAGAACACGGTGGCGCGCTACATCACCGTCGACAAGATGACGCGGGAGCAGGCGGCGGCGAAGTGGCTGGACGCGAATCCGAAGGTCTGGCAGGGCTGGCTGCCGCGGCGCTGACCCGCGCGGGTGGTGGTCACGGCGGTCATCGCCATGGGTGCACGGTGACGTCTGGGCGGTAGATGCGGTAGTCGCCGACCTCTGTCACCCGCGCGGTGATCCCGCGCCCGCGCAGCCGCGCGGCGAACGCGCGGTCCGCGGCGCCGTCACGGGCGAAGACGAACCCCGGGCGGTCGGCGGCGCGCACCCGCCGCGGGTACGGGTCGTACCGGTCCTGCCCCGGTCTCAGCGTCTGTCCGAGCACGGCGCAGACCACCTGCTCGCGCGTGGTGAAGGTGAGCCGATTGCAGGTCCAGTACTCGCCGTACACGTGCCGCACGCCGGCCTCGCGCAGCGCGGCGGCCATCGCCGACGCCCGCTGCTCCTCCGCCCGGATCGACCCCACGCGCGCGACCAGCGTGGTGGTGCCGACCAGCATGGCGGCGATCACCGCGGCCAGGACGCCGAGCGCGGCCGCGCCGACCACCCGGGCGGGCGCCCGGACTGCCGCCGCGGGCCGCGCCCAACGGGTGGCCCGCCACAGCGGCCAGAGCGCCACCGGCAGCGAGATCTGCAGGTCGGTCAGGTAGCGGGCGCTGGCCAGGGGCGTCACGGCGGAGGCGGGGCTGCGCGCGTAGCTCACCACGCTGGCCACCGCGGCGGCGGCGAGGGCGAGTGTGGCGACGTGCCGGATCCACGGCCGCGCCGGCCGCCCCGTGGGCGCGGCACCGGCCGCGTCCCCGACGCCGGCCGTCCGCCGGGCCCGGACCAGCCCGGCGAGCGCCATCGCCGCCGCGACCAGCAGCAGCGGCACGTAGAGCGCCCCCCACGCCATCTGCCACCGTGCGCATCCGGTCGGGGGGCACAGCCCGGTGGCCAGCGGTACCCCTTGCAGCACGCCGCCGTCGAGGTGCTCGGCGGCGGTCGTCGGCCGATCCCCGCCGATCGTTTCGAGCTGCCGGAACACCGAGATCGCGTCCTTGCCGGGCGGCGCGGTCAGGCTGTCCCAGAGCAGCGGGGCCGCGCCGACGACGAACGCGCCGAGCACCAGCAGCCCGGGCGCGCCGAGCAGCCGCCGGCCGACGCCGGCGAGCAGCACCGCGGCCGCCGCCGCGAGGTACGGCACGGCGAGCCAGTCGGACCACAGCGTCGCGCCGGCGAGCAGGCCGAACGCCGTGTACGCCAGCCAGCGCCGCCGCACGCGCCGCTGGGCCAGCGCGATGGCGATCAGCACCAGCAGCACCAGCGCCGGTTTCGTCTCCGGCCGGCCGCCGGCCGCGGTCATCTGGTCGCGCACCACGCGCTCCGACCCGAGCGCGAGCAGCCCGACGGTGACGGTCGCCAGCCAGGGGGAGTAGAGCTCGCGGGTCAGCCGGTACATCAGGTAGAGGAACGCCGCGAAGAGCAGCAACAGGGGCAGGCGTAGCAGCACCCAGCTCGGACCGAAGAGCGCGAACAGCGGCGCCGCGAGGTACGACTCCAGCACCCCCATGTAGTGCTGGCCGTACATGTAGACGGGAAACTCGCGCCCCTGCGCGATGTGCAGCGCCGCGAGCCCGAACGTCGCCTCGTCGCTGTTGGTCCCCGGCACCGTGAGCAGCATCAGCACCAGCCGGTAGCCGACCCCGGCGAGCCCGAACAGCAGGGCCACCCGGGCCGGCCGGTCCAGCGACCGGCGTGGCCGCCCATCACCCGCAACCGCCGTTGTCACGACCAAGGCCCCCGCCGCCGTCACCCCGGCAAGTCTTCCACGCCCGGCGCCCGTACGGGCGCTCACGCGTCTTCCCCGAGCCGGCCGCGCGCCCCCCGTGATGTGGTTGACTATTTCCCGGACGACGCCCTGCCCCCGGCGCCGCGGCCGGTTTCGGTTCTCCGACACCGGGCCGTTCGGCGACCACCCGGTACACGCAAGGGAGGACGCGTGACGGTCTCGCGACAGCGCCCCGTGGCGCAGCAGCATCCGACCGCCGACCGACATCCGACGGTGCGCAGCGTCGACGAGGCCGAGGCCTACGTCGCGTCGATCTGCTTCAAGACCGGCCCGCCACGGCTGATCGGCGTCGAAATGGAATGGGTCGCGCACGCCCGCGACGATCCCGGCCGCCCGATCGATCCGACCGTGCTGCGTGCGGCTCTCGGCCCGCACGCCCCCCGCACCCTCGACCCCGACAGCCCACACGCGCCGCTGCCCGGCGGCGCAACGGTCACTGTGGAGCCCGGTGGTCAGGTGGAGCTCTCCACTCCACCGCACGCCTCCCTGGACGCCCTGCGCGTCACGACCGCCGCGGACCTGGACCGGCTGACGCGCCGGCTCGCCGACGCCGGGCTGGCGCTCCACCCCGGCGGCATCGACCCGCACCGCCGCTGTTCCCGCCTGCTCTCCACCCCCCGCTACGACGCGATGGCAACGGCGTTCGCGCGGGACGGCCGTGACGGGCTCGTGATGATGTGCAGCACCGCCGCCCTGCAGGTCTGCCTCGACGCCGGAACCCCCGCCCAGCTGGCCCCGCGGTGGGCCGTGGCGCACGCGCTGGGGCCGGTGCTGCTGGCCACCTTCGCCACCTCGCCCCGGCACGCCGGACGCGACACCGGCTGGGCGTCGGCCCGGATGCGCGCCTGGCTCCGCATGCGCCCCGAACGCACCTCTCCGGTCGAGGTCACCGACGACCCCGCGGACGCCTGGGCCCGGTACGCGCTGCGGGCCCCGCTGCTCTGCGTCCGCCGCCCGAACGGCGGCTGGCACGCCCCACCCGACGTCAGCTTCGCCGACTGGATCCGCGGCGCGTTGCCCCGGCCCCCGACCACCGACGACCTCGACTACCACCTCAGCACCCTGTTCCCGCCGGTGCGCCCGCGCGGCTACCTGGAGCTGCGCTACCTCGACAGCCAGCCCCCGGCGGCGTGGTTGGCGCCGGTCGCCGTGCTCGCCGCCGCGACCGCCACCGACGCCACCGTCGACACCGTCCGGGACCTGGCCGCCCCGGCCGCCGACCGGTGGGTCGACGCCGCCCGGCACGGGCTGGCGGCGCCGCTGCTCGCCGCGACCGCGCGGCAGGTGCTGGACGTCGCCTGCCGGGGGCTGGCCCACACCGACCTGCCCCCCGCCGTGCGCGACGAGGTCGCCGTGACCGTGGAGCGCCGGCTGGCCGGCGCCCCCGGAAGGGAGTTCCACCCGTGACGGTGCAGACCGAACGACTGCGCGCCCGCATCGCCGACCAGCTCGGCCGGGCCCGCGACCGGACCGCCCGCCTGGCCGACGCGGTCGACGACGAGGACCTGACGCGGCAGCACTCGACGCTGATGTCACCGCTGGTCTGGGACCTGGCGCACGTCGGCAACCAGGAGGAGTTGTGGCTGGTGCGCGACGTCGGCGGGCTGACACCGATCCGCGAGGACATCGACCAGCTCTACGACGCGTTCCGGCATCCCCGCCGCGACCGTCCCCGGCTGCCGCTGCTCGACCCCACGCAGGCGCGGGCCTACGTGGGGACGGTCCGGGAGAAGGTGCTCGACCTGCTGGACCGGGTCCCGTTGGAGGGGCGTGCGCTGGTCGCCGACGGCTTCGCCTTCGGCATGATCGTGCAGCACGAGCAGCAGCACGACGAGACGATGCTCGCGACGCACCAGCTCCGCGACGGCGAGCCCGTGCTGCAGGCCCCGCCGCCGCCGCCGGCCCGGGTGCCGGTCGGCGGTGAGGTGCTGGTCCCGGCCGGGCCCTTCACGATGGGCACCTCGACCGAGGCCTGGGCCCTGGACAACGAGCGCCCTGCGCACCGCGTCGACGTGCCGGCCTTCTTCATCGACGCGGCGCCGGTCACCAACGCCGCGTACGCGCGGTTCATCGCGGCGGGCGGCTACGACGACCCGCGCTGGTGGAGCGAGCCGGGCTGGCGGCACCGGATGACGGCGGGGCTGAGCGCACCGCTGCACTGGCTGCGCGACGGCGACGGCTGGGCGTACCGGCGCTTCGGCCGGATCGCGCCGGTGCGCGACGACGAGCCGGTGCTGCACGTCTGCTTCTACGAGGCGCAGGCGTACGCGGCGTGGGTCGGCAAGCGGCTGCCGACCGAGGCGGAGTGGGAGAAGGCGGCCCGCTTCGACCCGGCCACCGGCCGTTCCCGCCGCTACCCGTGGGGGGACCGGGAGCCCACGGCGCAGCACGCGAACCTCGGCCAACGCCACCTGGAGCCCGCGCCGGTCGGCGCCTACCCGGCCGGGCGGTCGCCGCTGGGGGTGCACCAGCTGATCGGCGACGTGTGGGAGTGGACGAGCTCCGACTTCCGGCCGTACCCGGGCTTCGCCGCCTTTCCGTACCGCGAGTACTCGGAGGTCTTCTTCGGCCCGGCGTACAAGGTGCTGCGCGGCGGATCGTTCGGCACCGACGCCGCCGCCTGCCGCGGCACCTTCCGCAACTGGGACCTCCCGATCCGCCGGCAGATCTTCAGCGGCTTCCGCTGCGCCCGTGATCCCCGCGCCGGCGAGGCGGACTGAGACGGATGTGTCGACATCTGGCGTACCTCGGTGCGCCCGTGCGCCTCGCGGAGCTGTTGTTCGACCCGCCGCACGCGCTGGTGCGGCAGTCCTGGGCGCCGCGCGAGATGCGCGGCGGCGGCACGGTGAACGCCGACGGCTTCGGTGTCGGCTGGTATCCGGGCGCCGGTCAGGACCCGGTTCGGTACCGGCGCGACCGTCCGATGTGGTCGGATGCCGGGCTCGCGCAGTTGGCCGCGGTCACCACCGCCACCGGGATGCTCGCGGCGGTCCGCTCCGCGACCGTCGGGATGCCGCTGGTGGAGACCGCCGTCGCGCCGTTCGCCGCCGGGCGCTGGCTGTTCAGCCACAACGGCGTGATCGCCGGCTGGCCGGACTCGGTGCTCAAGCTCGCCGAACGGCTGCCCGTGCGGGACCTGCTGACGGTCGACGCGCCGACGGACTCGGCGCTGATCTGGGCGATGATCCGCGACCGGCTGCGTGCCGGCGCCACCGCGCCGGCCGCGCTGGCGGAGACCGCCGTGCGGGTCGCCGCGGCGGCGCCCGGATCCCGACTGAACCTCCTGCTCACCGACGGAGAAATCGCGGCGGCGACCACCGTGGGCCACTCGCTGTGGGCCCGTCGCGACGACGCCGCGGTGCTGCTGAGCTCCGAGCCGCTCGACGGGGAGCCGGCCTGGACGCCGCTGCCCGACGGGCACCTGATCGTGGCCACCGGGGCCGCGCTGGATGTGATCGCGCTACCGGACGGGGGACAACCGCAGTGAACGATACCGACGTCGACGTGTACATCGGCGCCGACGAGCTGGCCCGCACGCTGGCCGCCGACGCCGCCGCCGGACTGACCGGCAGCCCGAAGTGGCTGCCGCCCACCTGGTTCTACGACGCCCGCGGCAGCCGGCTCTTCGACGAGATCACCCGGTTGCCGGAGTACTACCCGACCCGCGCCGAGCGGACGGCGCTGCGCGCGCACGCCGACGAGATCGCGGCGCACACCGGGACGAAGACGCTGGTCGAGCTCGGCTCCGGCTCGTCGGACAAGACGCGGCTGCTGCTCGACGCGCTGCGGGCGCACGGCAGCCTCGGCGCCTTCGTGCCCCTGGACGTCTCCGAGACGGCGCTGCGCGAATCGGTGGCGGCGATCGCGGCGGAGTATCCGGCGCTGCAGGTGCACGGCGTGGTCGGGGATTTCACCCGGCACCTGCGTCACCTGCCGCGCGGCGGGACCCGCACCGTGGCGTTCCTCGGCGGGACCATCGGCAACCTGCTGCCCGGCCCGCGGGCCCGGCTGCTGGCGGAGCTGCGGGACCTGCTGGAGCCGGGGGAGTGGCTGCTGCTCGGCGCGGACCTGGTGAAGGATCCGGCGGTGCTGGTGCCGGCGTACGACGACGCGCTCGGGGTCACCGCCGAGTTCAACCGCAACGTGCTGCACGTGCTGAACCGGGAGCTGGGCGCCGACTTCGACCCGGGCGCGTTCGACCACGTCGCGCGCTGGGATCCCGGGCACGAGTGGATCGAGATGCGGTTGCGCGCCCGGACCCCGATGCGGGTGCGCCTGCCGGAGCTGGGCGTGACCATCGCGTTCGACGCGGGGGAGGAGCTGCTCACCGAGGTGTCGGCGAAGTTCCGCCGCGACCGGCTCACCGCCGAGCTGGCCACCGCCGGATTCGCCGTGCGGTACTGGTGGACCGACCCCGAGGGGTTGTTCAGCCTCTCGCTGTCCCGCGCCGAACCGCGCTGACCCGTCCCGCCCGCCGGTCGACCGGAAGGTCCCCGATCGACCGGCGGGCGTGGTCGGAACGCGGTCAGTCGACCGCGAGCAGGTCCACGACGAAGATGAGCGTCTCGCCGGGCTTGATCGCGCCACCGGCGCCGCGGTCGCCGTAGCCGAGCTGCGGCGGGATGATCAACCGGCGCCGCCCCCCGACCTTCATCCCCACGACCCCGCGGTCCCACCCGGCGATGACCCGGCCGGCGCCGAGCGGGAAGCTGAACGGCTCTCCCCGGTTCCACGAGGCGTCGAACTCCTGCCCCGTGGAGAACGCCACCCCCACGTAGTGCACCGTGGCCACCTGCCCCGGCTGCGCCTCGGGCCCCTCGCCGACCGTCACGTCCTCGATGACCAGGTCGGTCGGCGGAGCGCCCGCGATCGGGCCGACTGTGGGCTTCTCCATGCGGCAGATCCTCCTGTGCTGCGGTGAAAGCGCTGAACACACGTCATCTTTCCGTATCGCGCCGCTGCGACCGCGGCAAGGCGCCGCTTTGCCCGTCGGCGGCGAACGGGTGGCGCCGGTCACCGCGCCGCTTCCCCCGGTCGCGAACGCCAGTTTCCTCATCCGGGCCCGTACCCTGCCGACAGGCAGGCGACGAGGGTCGAGGATCGGATGGAGGGGCAGATGGCGGACGAACCGCAACTGCTTGCTCCGGTGCAACCGTTCGGCCCCTTCAACGGCTTCGCCTGGCGGCTGCACGAGCTGACCGTGAAGGGCCGCAACACCGAGGCGCTGCACCTCGCCGACGAGTACGAGTGGGTCGCGTCGCTGCTCGGCGACGAGCGGACCGTCACGATGCTGACCCAGACGCGGATGTACGCGTACGTCGGGCTCGGGCGCCTGCCGGAGGCGCTGGTCGCCAACGAGACGCTGCTGCGCCGCCACCGGGCGAGCGGCGCGCGTGCCAGTGAGGCGAAGGCGTTGGCGGACCGCGGCGACATTCTGATCCGTCTCGGCCGGATCGACGAGGGACTGCACCGGCTGGCCGACGCGATGGCGATCCTGGAGCAGACGCCGCGCACCAACCCCCGCTACATCTCCGCGCTCTCCTCGGTCGGCGAGGCCGCCCGCTCCGTGGAGCTGTTCGAGCTCGCGGACCAGTGCGCGCACGCGGCGGTCGAGGCGTTCCCGCCGGGCACCGACGACCGCGCCGCGGCCGAGCTGGTGAGGACGGAGCTGCTGTTGGAGTGGGGGCTGCGGCTGGAGCAGGTCGACCTGGTCGACGAGGCCGGGCTGCGCTTCGCCCGCGCCGCGCAGCTGGCGCGGCACTGGGTGACGGTCTACCGCGGGCACGGCCCGGACGGCGAGTCGCCGCTCGCCGCCGCGCTGCTCGCGCTCGGGCTGGCCAAGATCGGCGACATCGACGAGGCGCTCGAACTCTGCACCGCCATGCTCGTCCCGCTGCGCCGCGCCGGCCAGTTCCGGGAGGCCCGCCTGGTCCACCTCGCGCACGGCGTCTGCCTGCGCGGCCGCGGCGAGCTGCGCGCCGCGCGGCGGGAGTTCGTCGCGGCCGAGGAGCTGTCCGCGCGGGCCGGCCACGCCAGTCAGCGGCTGCTGTCCCAGTACGAGCTGGCGGTGCTGGCGGCCGCGGAGTTCCCCGGCGACGCCGCGGACGCCATGCTGGCGGCGCTGCGCGGACACGCCCGGCACCTGTGGCGGCTGCGGATGGAGCGCCGGTCGATGCTGCAACAGGCGAAGCGCCGGGTGTGGTTGGAGGCCGAGCGGGCGCGCGCCGACAGCGACGCGGCGCAGGACGCGCTGACCGGGCTGGGCAACCGGCGGCTCTTCGACCGTCACCTGGCGTCCGTGGAGGACGCCTCCGCCGTCGTGCTGCTCCTCGTCGACGTCGACCGGTTCAAGGTGATCAACGACCGCTACTCGCACGGCGTCGGCGACCGGGTGCTGCGCGAGGTCGCCAGCGTCCTGCAGGCCCACTGCCGCCCCGACGACGTCCCGATCCGCTTCGGCGGCGACGAGTTCGCGCTCTTCCTCCGCACCGACCTGGAGACCGCCGCCCGCGTCGGCGAGCGGATCCGGCAGGTGGTCGAGGCGCGGGACTGGGACGATTTCGCGCCCGGGCTGCGGGTGACGCTCAGCATGGGCGTCGCGGCGCTGAACCAGGGGATGGACGGGCGGGACCTGTTCGACTCCGCGGACCGCCAGCTGTACGTCGCGAAGGGGCGCGGCCGCAACCAGCTCGCCGCCTGACCAGCGGCGGGACGGCTCCGGACACCACCGTCTGTACCATCGCCGCTATGGCAGAGAAGGTGACGCTCAGCCTGAGCGCGGACACGCTCGCCCGGGCGCGCGCCGCCGCGCGGCACGAGGGGATCACCCTCTCGGCGTGGATGGAGCGGGCGGCGCGCCGCGAGGCGCTGCGCGACGCCGGGCGCCGCCAGGACGAGTGGCTCGCCGCCAACCCCGAGGTCCGCGACGAACTCGACGGCTTCGACCGGCTCGCCGACACCCTGGAGTCGGGCTGGTCGGATCTGACTGGCGCGGCGTGAACCGGGGCGAGATCTGGACCATCGGGGAGCGCGGCAGTATGCGCTACCGCGTCGTCGTGCTCTCCGGCAGCGCCCACAACGACCGTCCCAGCGCCTCGCCGTTCTGCGCCCCGGTGGTGCGGCAACGCGGCAGCGTCGAGCTTCCGCCCTTCGTCGTGCCGCTCGCCGAGACCGACCCGCTCTCCGGCGTGGTCGTCGTCAACCGGATGCGCCGGCTGCGCGCGTCGGCGGGCGCCGAGCGGCTGGGCATGGTGACCGGGGCGAGCATGGCCCGGCTCGGCGCCGCGATGCGGGACCTGTTCGAGCTCTGACGCCGGCCGCGGAATCCCGGCGGCGGCCCGGCGGACGGTGGTACGACTGTCGGGTGGGCATCGTGTCACCCGGCTTCCGTGGACGGCCCCGGCCGGCGGCCGCGCTGCCGCCCGGGCAGTACCTGACCGAGGACTTCCCGGTGCTCTCCGCCGGGCCGACCCCGCGCATCCCGCTCGACGAGTGGGAATTCGTGCTCACCACGGAGGAGGGGCTGGACCGGCGGTGGACCTGGCCGGAGCTGCTCGCCCTGCCCAGCGAGCGCCCCACCGTCGACCTGCACTGCGTGACCCGCTGGTCGAAGCTCGCCACCAGTTGGCAGGGAGTGTCGCTGGACACCCTCCTCGCCGACCTGCCGACCGGCGCCGGCTACGCGCTGGTGCACTGCTACGGCGGCTACACCACGAATCTTCCGTTGGCGGACCTGCGCGACGGGCGGGCCTGGATCGTGTACGGCCACGACGGCGCCGACCTGGTGCCCGAGCACGGCGGGCCGGCGCGGCTGCTCGTGCCGCACCTGTACCTGTGGAAGTCGGCCAAGTGGGTGCGGGGGATCCGGTTGCTCACGGAGGACCAGCCGGGCTTCTGGGAGAGCGCCGGCTACCACGACTACGGCGACCCGTGGCGCGAGCAGCGGTACCAGGGCGACTGACCGGTCGCCTGAGCTGGCGGGTGGCCGAGCTGGTGGCGACCCGCGGCGAGACGCCGACCGCCCGGACCCTGGTGCTGGACGTGCCCGGCTGGCCGGGGCACCTCGCCGGGCAGCACGTGGACGTGCGACTGACGGCCGCCGACGGCTACCAGGCGTCCCGCAGCTACTCGATCGCCTCCCCGGTCGACGGCGACCGCGTCGAACTCACCGTCCAGGCCGTCCCGGCCGGGGAGGTGTCGCCGTACCTGACCGGGACGTTCGCCCCCGGCGACCCGGTGGAGCTCCGCGGGCCGGCCGGTGGGTGGTTCGTGTGGCGGGACACCGACGCGGCGCCGGCGCTGCTCGTCGCCGGCGGCTCCGGGATCGTGCCGCTGATGGCGATGATCCGCGCGCGGGCCGCGGCCGGCAGCGCGGCGCCGTTCCGGCTGATCTACTCGGTGCGCACGCCCGGCCACGTCTTCTACGCCGAGGAACTGCGCCGCCGCGACCGCGACGACGCCGGGCTGAGCGTGACGTTCGCCTACACCCGTCAGGCCCCGCCCGACTGGCCGGGTCCGCCCCGACGGCTCGGCGCCGCCGAGCTGCGCGCGCACGGATGGGCCCCCGAGCTGGCGCCGCGCTGCTACGTCTGCGGGCCGACCGGCTTCGTCGAGGCGGTCGCGGAGCTGCTGGTGCGGCTCGGACACGACCCGGAACGCGTCCGGACCGAACGTTTCGGCGCGACAGCGTGAACACGAGCAGCGAACGAGCCGAGCGGGTGAGCCGGCGCGGTCGCGGGCGAAGAACAGCCCGGAGGGTGAGATGACGCAGCAGTACGTGGATGGGAACGCACTGGCCGGCCCGCTGCAGGAGATCTTCGCGGTGGACGTCACCGCGGCCAGCACGCGGTGCGTGTCGTGCGCGCTGACCGCGCCGGTCGCGAGCCTGACCGTCTACGACCACGCGCCCGGGCTGGTGGCCC
Organism: Micromonospora pattaloongensis; assembly: GCF_900107255.1. Classification (GTDB taxonomy): domain Bacteria; phylum Actinomycetota; class Actinomycetes; order Mycobacteriales; family Micromonosporaceae; genus Micromonospora_I; species Micromonospora_I pattaloongensis. The sequence continues at coordinate 156,602 of NZ_FNPH01000004.1, forward strand.
GGTGCCCCGGCTGCGCCGAGGTCGTGCTCCGGGTCGTGCGCGGCCCGGAGAGCGCGTGGCTGGACCTGCGGGGCACGACCTGCCTGTGCGTGCCGATGCCCCCGCAGACCGCCGGCGGTTAGCAGAGCGTCTCGCGCCGGTCGCCGCCCCACGCGACGTGGAAGCTGCCGTCGCGGTCGACGCGCCGGTACGTGTGCGCGCCGAAGAAGTCCCGCTGCGCCTGGATCAGCGCGGCCGGCAGCCGGGGCGCGCGCAACCCGTCGTAGTAGGCCAGCGCCGAGGCGAAGCCGGGCACCGGGATGCCCAGCTCGGCGGCGGTCGCCACCACCCGGCGCCACGACTCCTGCGCCCCGCGCACCGCCTCGAGGAAGTAGTCGTCGACCAGCAGGCTGGGCAGCTCCGGCGCGCCGGCGTACGCGGCCCGGATGCGGTCGAGGAATCGCGCGCGGATGATGCAGCCGCCCCGCCAGATGCGCGCCATCGCGCCCGGGTCGATCTTCCAGCCGTATTCGGCGCTCGCCGCCTGCATCTGGTGGAAGCCCTGCGCGTACGCCACGATCTTCGACGCGTACAGCGCCTGCTCGACGTCGGCGACCAGCGAACCGGACGCGCGGCGCCCCGTGCCGAGCGGACCGGGCAGCCCGGCGGCGGCCGCGCGCAGCTCGGCGTCGCCCGACAGTGACCGCGCGAAGACCGCCTCGGCGATGCCGGTGACGGGCACGCCGAGGTCGAGCGCGCTCTGCACCGTCCATCGGCCGGTGCCCTTCTGCCCGGCCCGGTCCTGCACGACGTCCACGAACGGCTCGCCGGTCGCGGCGTCGACGTGACCCAGCACCTCGGCGGTGATCTCGATCAGGTACGAGCCGAGCCGCCCGTCGTTCCAGCCCCGGAAGACCGCGCCGATCTCGGCCGGCGCCAGCCCGTCCGCGCGGCGCAACAGGTCGTACGCCTCGGCGATCAGCTGCATGTCGGCGTACTCGATGCCGTTGTGCACCATCTTGACGAAGTGGCCGGCGCCGTCCGGGCCGACGTGCGTGCAGCACGGCTCGCCGTCGACCTGCGCGGCGATCCCCTCCAGCAGTGGGCCGAGCGACTCGTACGCCTCCGGCGCGCCGCCGGGCATGATGGCCGGCCCGTGCAGCGCGCCCTCCTCGCCGCCGGAGATGCCGGCGCCGACGAAGTGCAGCCAGCGCTTGCGCAGCGCCTCCTCCCGCCGCCGGGTGTCGGCGAAGTGCGCGTTGCCGCCGTCGACGATCAGGTCGCCGGGGTTGAGCAGCGGGGTCAGCTCGTCGATCACGGCGTCGGTCGCGGGCCCGGCCTGCACCATGATCACGATTCGGCGGGGGCGCTCGAGGCTGGCCACGAACTCCTCGGCCGACTGCGCCGGCAGGAACGTGCCCTCATGGCCGTACTCCTCAACCAGCTCCCTGGTCCGGTGGGGAGTGCGATTGTGCACCGCCACCACGTGACCGTGCCGCGCCAGGTTCCGGGCCAGGTTGCGTCCCATGACCGCGAGGCCGGTGACGCCGATCTGTGCTTTCTCCGCCATGCTGCTCCTCCGTCGATCCTGCCGCTCCGCGCAGAGGTACGGACGGGAGGGGGCGGCGGTTCGATGCCGGGTCGGGAACGCGACGACTTCGGGGCGAGACGTGACGCCAAGTCATAATTGTGTCCGAAAAATGGCACTAATTGTGCCAGAAAATGATTCTGATATGTGCATTCAGCTGTCAGAAATCCGATCGGCTACTGCTCACCCCCTGCAACCTTCCGAATACGGCGGTATGGTGTCGATCGATTGGCCAATACGGAGGGTCACATCGAGGTCATGCGTTGTGTGATGCCAGTGCGGCGGGCGCCGGGCGAACCGGGGCAGCCTGAGCGGCGCCTGTCGGCGCTGACGGCGCGCCTTGTGGTGATCGCCGGCGCCGCCGTGGGGGCGTTCCTGGCGCTCATCCTGCTCGACGAGGGTCCGGCGTACGCCGGGGAACGCCCGGCGCGGCCGGGTCTGATCGGTGGAGTGCTCGACGTCGTGGCCACGGTGCCGCGGTCGCTGGCCGGCTCGGGACCGTCGGCCGGCGATCGCATCCCCGCGGCGAGGCCGCCCGTTCCGGTCGACCCCGTCGCGCGCCGGCCCGCCCTGCCGCCGCGGGAACCCGCGCCGACCGGGCGCGTCCCCCGGGACGCGCCGGCGCGTCCCTCCATCCCGACCAGCCCCTCCGTCCCGACCCGTCCGACCGTCCCGACCCGTCCGACCGTCCCGGCCGGCCCGTCCACCCCGGACCGTCCGGGGGTCGGCGCCGAACCCCGGGCGCCCGGCGGTGCGGTGGCGCCCGGCACCTCCGATCCGGGCCGCCGCGCCCCGGCGCGCGGCGCGGCCGCGCGCCCGACCGGTGCGGCGCCGTCGGCGCCCCCGCGGGCCCCGACGGCGGCGCTGCGGGCCCTCACCGGACCGGTGATCGGGGTGACGGCGCGGCTCGCCGACGCGCTCCCGCTGCCGAGGGCTGTGACGTCCCTGGTGCTGGTCGATGTTCCCGTCGCCGTCGTCGACCTGGTCGGCACGGTGGTCGGGACCGTCGAGACGCTGGTGCCGTCCCCTCCCGACGTGCCGCTGCCGCCCGGCGGCACCGACCGGCCGCCCGATGCGCCGTCCCCGGCGCCGCTGCCCTCGGCGCCGCTGCCCCCGCGGCCATCCGGACAATCCTCACCGGACCCCGGGGCCGGCCATCGGCAGCCCGCCCCGCCGCGCCCGGCGGGTCGCGACGACGGGTTCGCCGCGGCCCTGCGGGTCTGCTGTGCCGGCGTGCGCTCCGACGGTGACGCGCCCGGCCCGCGCGCGCAGGCCTCCGTCGTCGCGCTCCGGGCGCCGGGCCCGGCCGCGCCGATTCCGTTCGGCCCCGTCGGTCGCGGGCTCGCCGGCAGCGACGTCGCCGCCCCGGCCGGCGCCCTCCAGCTCCACGCCCTGCCGGCGGCGGGGCCGTGGCTGGCCGACTCCATGTCCATCTCCGTGATCCGGCTCGCCGACACGATTCGCGGTGGCCGCTCGCCCGCGGCCCCGGCTCTTCCCGGCTGACCGTGCCCCCCGTGGCCCGGTCGGCCGCGCCGACGACCCCGTCGGTCCGACCGATGCCGATATCGCCGCCCGCGGCGGCGTCCGGCCACGTTCGTGGCCGCCACGCCGCCGACGGCGCCCGTACCCGGTGCACGTGATCGGCCCGGTGACTCCGGCCGTCCCTGTCGGCAATCCGCGAACCGAGATCGGAGAAGAGCTGGTGATCCGCATCATGATCGTCGAAGAGATGGGCTTGTTGCGGGGCGCGTTGCGCGCCGTGCTGTCGAGCGAGGATGACCTGGAGGTGATCGCGGACCTCTCGGACGGCGCGGACGTGCCGGCCGTGGCCGCGCGGGAACGGCCGGACGTGCTGCTGGTCGATCTCGAGCTGGCCGGGACGGACATGTTGGCCGTGTTGCGCCGGCTGACCGGGGAGGTGCCCGGCTGCGCCGTCCTGGCGTTGAGCCGGCAACGCAGCCCGGAGGCGCTGCAGGAGGCGCTGCTCGCCGGCGTCCGCGGCTTCATCGGCAAGGACGTGCCGCCCGCGGAGCTGGCGCGGCTGGTGCGCGCGGTCGCGCGCGGCGAACGCGTGGTCGACCCGGTCGCCGCGGTGGCCGCGTTGCGCCCGACGAGCGGTCCGCTCACCGGACGGGAGCGGGAGGTGCTCCGGGCGGCGGCGATGGGGTTGCCGTCGAAGGAGATCGCGCGGACGCTCTTCCTGGCACACGGTACGGTGCGTAACCATTTATCGGTCATATTGCGAAAGACCGGGACGCGCAACCGAATGGAAGCCATTCGCCGCGCGCAGCAGGAAGGTTGGCTGTAATGACTGTGAGTGGGCCGGTCTCCGCCCCCTGTCCGGCCCGCTCACGATTTTCGCTCAACAGGCGGACCCGTTAAGCATGTGTTTCAATATCTACAGTTAGTGATCTTCCAGTGACGGTGCCCAGTTCAGGGGGAGATGTGATCCGTACTCTGCTGGCGCTCGACGGTGCACTCGTGCGCGGTTCGCTCGCATTCGTACTCGGCGGTCAGGACGACATCGACGTGGTGGCCGAGCTCGACGGGAAAGAGCAGATCGCGCCCGCGCTCTGCTCCATGCACCCCGATGTCGCCGTCGTCGACTTCGACCTGTTCGGCGCGGAGGGCCCACCGCACTGTCCCGCCGGCACCCACCGGTCGCCGATGCTCATGCTCGTCGACCCCCGCCGCTCGCAGGCGCTCAGCCGCGTCCTGCGCACCCACGTCCGCGCCCAGACGGTGGGGTTCCTGGGCAACCACGTCCCGCCGCTGCGCGTGGTCGAGGGCGTGCGCCAGCTGTCCCGCGGTGAGCCGGTGGTCGACGCCGATCTGGTCGTCGCCGCGCTCAACAAGGAGAGCCCGCTCACGGCGCGGGAGACCGAGGTGCTGCAACTGGCGGCCGAGGGGCTGCCGGTGCGGGAAATGGCGATCAAGCTGTCGCTCGCGCCGGGCACCGTGCGCAACCACCTCTCCCGCATCCTGACCAAGGCGGCCGCCCGCACCCGCATCGAGGCCGTACGCATCGCCCGTGAGGCCGGCTGGATCTGACGCCGCCGGGCGCCGGTCAGGCGGACGTCAGCGAGGTGCCGGAGTGTCCGGCGGGTCGCTCCTGCCAGTGACCGAGCAGTTCCCGATACGCGGCCGAGCGGGCGAGCAACTCGGCGTGGGTGCCCAGCACCGGCCGGGAGCCGTCGACGATCAGCACCCGCCGGGCGCGCAGCGCGGAGCTGATCCGGTGCGCGATCACGATCAACGTCCCCGGCCGTGCCGCGAAGGCCGCCTCCACCCGCGCCTCGGTGGCCGCGTCCAGGTGACAGGTCGCCTCGTCCAGGATCGCCAGCCGCGCCGGCGACAGATAGGCGCGCACGGCCGCGATCAGTTGCCGTTCCCCGGCAGAGAGCGCCGCCGGGTCCACCGGCGCCGACAACCCACCGAACCGCCGCACCAGCGGCCGCAGCCCCAGCGCGTCGACCGCGGCGGCCAGCTCCGCCTCGTCGACGTCGCCGCGCAGGTAACGCAGGTTGTCGCCGAGCGTGCCGGTGAACACGTACGCCTCCTGCGGCACGAGCACCCGCAACGCCGCCAAGGTCGACTGCTCGAGCCCGGCGACCGGCACCCCGGTGAGGCGCACGGTGCCCGCCTGCGGCCGCAGCAGCCCGGCGGTCAGCGCGGCGAGGGTTGACTTGCCGGCGCCGCTCGGGCCCACCACGGCCAGGTGGTCCCCGTCGGGAAGCACCAGGTCGAAGCCGTCGAGCACGGGCCGCGCCGCCGGACCGTACCGGAACGTCACATCGCGCAGCTCGACGGCGACCGGGGCACGCCGCGGCACCGCCGCCGAGCGTGGGGCGTACGGCCGCGGGCGGCGTCGCGCGGTGGCCAGGATGCGGTCGAGCGTCACGGCGAAGCGCAGCCCGCCCCCGGCGACCCCCTGCACCAGGGTGTGCAGCGCCGGTTGCAGCCCGGTCGAGACGTAGACCAGCGCGCCGAGGATCGCGCCGGCGGACAGGCCGCGCCGCACCAGCCAGGGCGCCGCCAGCAGCAGCACCCCGATCGGCAGCCACCCGCCGACCGCCAGGATCAGGCTGCGCAGCGCCGCCATCCGCGCCAGCGCCCGCTCCGCCGCCTCCTGCGCCGTGATCTGCGCGCCGACCTCGCCCGCCACCGCGTCCTGCGCGCCGCACGCCACCACGTCGCGCTGGCCGGCCAACGCCGCGCTCGCCGATTCGCCGAGCCGCTCGTCGGCGCGCACATACTCGCGCTGCCGCTGCACCATCGCCGGCAGCGCGGCCCCGAACAGCGCCAGCGCGACCAGCAGCGGCCCGGCGACGATCGCGGCGACCAGCGGCGCCAGCGAGACGAGTCCGAGCAGCGCCGCCGCGGCGGCGAAGAGGAAGCCCCGGACCGCCATCACCAGGCCGCCCAGGGTGTCCCGGACGATCTCGATCTGGTGCGTGAGCCGGGCGACGGCCGAGGTGTCCGGGCGGCCGCCGGCACCGGTCGCCCGGTGCAACGCGGCGTCGACGACCCGGCGGGCGAGGTCGTCGCGGAACGGTTCGACGATCTGGCCGAGGCAGGCGAAGGCGCGGCCGCTGCCGACCGCCCCCACCACGACGGCCACGGCCAGCCACGCCAGCCACGCCAGCCCGGTCCCGGGTCGCCCGGCCAGGAAGCCGTCGTCCACCGCCCGCGCGGTGGCGTAGCCGGTGAGCAGCGCGGGCAGCGCCTCGGCCGCGGACCAGGCGGCGAGCCGCAGCACCGCGCGGGGCCGCGCGCGGAGCGCGGCCAGCGCGGCCCCGCGTACGGCGGCGGCGGTCACCGGGGATCACCCGCCGGTTCCGTCGCGGACGCGAATACGGCCCGGTAGTCCGGGTCCGCCCACAGCTCGCGGTGCGTCGCGAGCGCGCGCAACCGGCCGGCGTCCAGCCAGGCGACCAGGTCGGCCGCGGCCGCCGTGGCCGCGCGGTGGGTCACGATCAGCCGGGTACGCCCGTCGGCGTGGGCGGCGACCGCGCGGGCGATGCGGTGCTCCGTTACGGTGTCCACGCTGGAGGTCGCGTCGTCGAGGATGAGCAGCCGTTCCGCCCGCAGCGCCCGCGCCAGCCCGAGCCGCTGCGCCTCGCCGCCCGACATCGGCGCGTCCGCCAGCCGTGTCCGGTAGCCGTCCGGCAACCGTTCGACGTACCCGTCGACCGCGGCGGTCCGCGCGGCCCGCCGGATGGTGGGAAGGGTTCGTTCCGCTGCGGAAAGCGACAACAAGGGGCCGTTCCTGGCGCCCAGGCCGATCGCGTCCGCGATGGTGTCGCCGACCAGCACCGGCCGCTCGAAGCCGTACCCGACGGCGCGCCGCAGCCCCGCCCGGCTCAGCCGGGGCAGCGGGATGCCGTCGAGCAGCACCTCGCCGTCGTCGGGGTCGCGCAGCCGGCCCGCGACCGCGGCCAGGGTGGACTTACCCGCGCCGGACGCGCCGACCACGGCCACCGCCCAGCCGCCCGGCACGTGCAGCCCGATGCCGTCGAGGATCGGGGCGCCGTCGTCGTCGCGCACGGACACGTTCCGCAGCGACAGCTGCCCCGGGCCGGCCGGCAGCGTCGCCCCGCCGTGTCGCTGCGGGGGCTCGGCGAGGATCTCGGCCACCCGGGCCGCCCCGGCGCGCGCCCGGACGAGCCGGTTGAGGGTGGCCACCACCGCGCCGAGACCGGCGCCGAGCGCCGCGTACTGGATGGCGGCGAGCAGTTGCCCCGGCGTGAGCCGCCCGTGCGCGACCGACCAGCCGCCGACGGCGAGGACGGCGAGCTGGGTCAGCGGGGCGAGCGCGGCGCTGCGCGTCGCCGCGCGCGCCAGCGCGTGCCAGGTGCGTTCGCCGTGCGCGCGCAGCCGGCGCAGCGGTGCCAGCACCCGGGCGATCTCCGCCGACAGCGTGCCGGCGGCCGCGATCGTCCGCGACCCGGTCAGCGCCTCCAGCAGCCGCCCCGCGATCACCCCCTGCGTGTGCTGGTAGCCGGCGAACGCGGCCGAGGCGTCGGTGACGAAGGCCCGCATCAGCACGGCCAGCAGCAGCAGGCCGCCGAGGAACGTGAGTCCCAGCAGCGGGTCGAGCAGGCCGAGCGCGACGACGCCGCCGGCCGACGGCAGCAGGGCGGCGACTCCGAGCACGACGGTGACGCCGGCGTTTCCGGCGTCCGCGGCCTGACCGACCAGGCGCGCGACCAGGTCACCGACGGGGCGGCGGGCGGCGGCACGCGGGGGGAGCGCCAGCACGTGCCCCAGCAGCCGGGAACGCACGCGGGCGGTCGCGCGCGCGGTCGCCGAGCCGGCCGCCAGATCGCCGAGCGCGTCGGTGACGACGATCAGCGCCAGCAGGCCGGCGGCGACGACCGGCCACCGTGGCCCCTGTCCGCGCAGCGCGGCGTCCACGGCGAGCCCGACGACCGCCGGTAGCAGCAGTTCGGCCGCCGCGCCGAGCAGCGCGGCGGCCGCGAGCACCGGGAGCCATCCGCCGCCGTGCCGCACGGCCTGCCACAGCAGCGGGCGGCTGCGCGCGGCGACGGTCATCGTCCCTCCCGGAAAGCGGGTTGCCCCGGGCGGGTACGTCTACCCGCCCGGGGCAACGGCGTCAGCGACCCGGTCAGTTACAGGTCGTCACAGAGAGCGAGCTGTCGCCGCAGAGCAGCAGACTGGCCCGGCTGCCGCCGCCGTTGCCGCCACCCTTGAGCTCCATGCCCTGGAGGTCCAGAAGCGCCATCTTGGCACCATCCCTTCGAGGTGTTCTTACCTTCACCCCCGCGGTCGCGGGGGCAGCTTTGTCGCGCCGGTGAGCGGCGCGAAGAACGGGAGCGTCACCGGCTGGTCGTGCAGCGCCGCGCCCGCGGCGAGCAGGACACCGGCGCCGCCGGTGGCGAGGTCCATCGACAGCCGCAGCAGCTGCTCGCCGGGGAAGGCGAGGAAGCCGCGGTACGGCAGCGCGTGCCAGGCGAGCCGGCGTACCTGGGCGGTCAGCTCCTGGCGATCGGCCCCGGTGTCCCCGGCGGCGGCCGTGACACGGGCGGCGAGGTAGGCGATGATCCCGGCGCGGCCGGCGAACAGCCCCGACTGGGCGTAGAACGGCGACCGCGCGGCGCGCCGGATCGCGGCGGAGGCGGCGGCGAACTCGCCGTCGTGCCGGTGTCGCAGGTACTGGTCGAGCACCACGCCGATGCCGACGCTGCCGTGCGCGAGGTACGGCATCGTGCGCCACTCCTCGTTGACCTCCATCGCGCCGTCGTCGCGAACGACGCAGCGCCGCAGGTCCTGTCGCAGCGCGGTCGCGGCATGATCGAGCAGGCCGGCGTCGCCGGTCACCTCGTACAGGCGCAGGAACAGCAGCGCCGGGCCGGTGCGGCCGCGGGTCAGCCCGGCGTACGGGTGGCGCCCGCCGCTGACCGTGGCGTCGGTGTCGCTCGCGATCTGCGCGGTGACCAGCTCCGCGGCGCGCCAGGCGGCGTCGCGGAACACCGCCTCGCCGGTGCGGCCGGCGAACTCGGCGAAGTTGAGCCCGACGCCGGACAGCCCGCTGACCAGGTCGTGGCCGAGCTCCTCCCACGGCTCGCCGAGGCAGATGTCGAGGACGTCGAGCGCGTCCTGCCGCCGGTCGAGCTGCTCGAGCGCGTAGGCGACGCCGTGCAGGCCGTCGTAGAAGCCGCACCGGGTGCCGGACGGCGGGTTCAGTGCCCGCTTCACCAGCCACTCCTCGTGCTCGGGGTAGCGACCGGCCCCGGTGGCGTGCAGGGCGTGCAGAACGCCGGCCGCGCCGTACGCGAGGTTGAGCCCGCCGGTGCGGAACTGGTCGATGTCGCCGGGGAAGAGCCGGTCGTCGCGGTACGGGGTGGCGCTGGCGATGATGCCGGCGGCCAGCTGGCGACGCAGCAGCGGCCAGTCCCCGCTGTCGGGGGAGAAGTCCGCCGGTCCCGCGGTCACCGAGCGGCTGACCGCGCGCGGTACGCCGGTGATCTCGGCGACCGCCTCGTCGAGGAAGGCCGGGGGTACCGGGAATCGCGCGGCGATGATTTCGGCCAGGTGCCCGGTCTTGGCGGGCGCCAGTCGGAGCACCTGGGTCAGCGGCAGGAACAACGCCAGCCGCAGGCAGGCCAGCGCGTACCGGTCCACCGCGGCGCCGGTCCGCTCGCGGGGCGCGGCGAACGCCTGGTTGCGCAGCGCCGGCGGGGTGTCCGCGCCGGCCGGGGCGGCCACCTCGAAGTCGACCAGGGCCACGGTGTCGTCGGGCCGCACCATGATGTTGAACAGGTGCAGGTCGCCGTAGACGATGCCGCGCTCGTGGATGGCGTCGATCGCCCGCTCGACCTGCTCGTACACCCGCAGCGCCCAGGCCGTGTACGCGGCGAACCGCTCGGGCGACGCGTCCGCGTCGGTCAACGGGTAGCGCGCGACCAGAGCCCGGTTGAGGGGCTCGCCCTCGATGAACTCCAGCGCGAGGAAGTGGTGATCGCCCAGCGTGAACTCGTCGTGCACCCGCGGCACCTGCGGCACCTCCGCCAGGTGGCGCAGGTTCTCGGCCTCGCGGGCCAGCCGCGCGACGGCGTCGGCGCCGGTGGCGTCGAGTCCGGCGTGCGGGCGCGCCTCCTTGAGCACGACGGGGGTGTCCGTGCGGGTGTCGCGGCCGACGTACAGGCCGCCACCGTTGGAGAAGTGGATCACGCGCTCGATCCGGTAGGGCAGGTCGGTGGTGGTGGTGGCGTTGCGCGCGGCCAGGTGCGGGGCCAGGAACGCGGGGAGCGTGACCCAGTCCGGCACGTGGAAGACGGGGTCGCGGCGGTCCGGTACCAGCACGCCGGTCGCGTCCTCGATCGCCGGCACGACCTGGCCCTCGTCGGAGACGCAGTACCGGGCGGCGAAGCCGCCGTAGCGGACGAAGACCGGCCCGGCGCCGTAGCGCAGGTCGCTCAGGATGTACGGGCCGGGCTCGCCGTCGAGCAGCTCGGCCAGCTCCTTGCAGGCGAGCTCCAGTTCGGCCTCGTCCCGCGGATAGATGGTGACGAACTTGCCGCTGGAGCCGCGGGCGGCATACTTCGAGTTGCGCATCAGCAACATCCGCGGGCCGCGCAGGAACTTGAACGGCAACTCGCGCGGGACGCAGTAGGCCCAGACGGCGTCGAGCACCCGTTCCGCGTTGTCCAGGCACGCCGAGACGTGAATCTTCCAGCCCTGCGGCGGCAGCGAACCGCCCTCCGGTCCGTAGATCAACCAGTCGTCGCTCGGCTCCCGCGCCCACCCCGGCGGGACGGGACGCTCGGCCGCGGTGAACTGGGCGGACTTGGCGCCCGTGGTGCCGAGGGAGTCATAGAACAGCGGATCGACCGCGCAGTACGCGTCGTAGCGCTCGTCCATCGTCACGGCTCCTTCGGGTGAATCCCGTAGGTGGATTCCCTGATGCTCGATGTCATCGAGTCTGCGTGGCCCCGGGGAGCTGTTTCTAGTGTGTTAAGTCATTCCCGTGCGGTGAATGGTGCACGGTCGGGCATGACACATGTCATGGGTGGCGGCGTTGACAATCTAAATTGACGTTCCTAAATGTGCCTACCAATGAATATGTGATGTGCGCTCGAGTCGTCGGGTCATACCGCCCTGGTCATACCGCGCCTTCATGTCTTGTTAGTGATCTCGTGCATATCGATACTTACTCTCACTTGGCGCGGCCATGCCGCCCTGGATCGACGGCATGCGGCGCCGGGTTCCCTGCCGGACGCGCACACCGCGCGCGTCCTATTGCCCCCCGGGAGGCCCTGAATGAGACTCACGAGGTCATCGGTCCACCGCATCGCGATCATGTGCGCGGCCGGCGCGCTGCTCGCCACCGCCGTCGGCGTCGCCCCCGCCGGCGCCGCCCCGGCCGCCGCCGACCCGGACAGTGCCGCCACGCTGTCGGAGCGGCTCGGCGCCCGCTCCGCGGGCTCCTACCTGGACCCGGCCAGCGGCCGAATGATCGTCACCGTCACCGACGAGGCCGCGGCCCGCCAGGTGCGCGCCGGCGGCGCCGTCGCCAAGCTCGTCGCGCGGGGCGCGGCCGAACTCGACCGCGCCACCGCGGCGCTGGAGCGATCCGCGAAGATCCCGGGCACGGCCTGGTGGGTCGACCCCGTCACCAACCAGGTCGTCGTGTCGGTCGACGAGACCGTCACCGGCGCCAAACTGGCGACCGTGCAGCGCGTCGCGCGCGGCCTCGGCGGAGCGGTCCGCGTCGAGTCGACGCCCGGCACGCTGAGCACCACGATCTCCGGCGGCGACGCCATCTACACCGGCGGGTCGCGCTGCTCGCTCGGCTTCAACGTGCGCAACAGCGCCGGCACCCAGTACTTCCTGACCGCCGGCCACTGCACCAACGCCGGAACGACCTGGACCAACGGGAGCACCACCCTGGGCACGCGCGCCGGAACCAGCTTCCCCGGCAACGACTACGGCATCGTCCGCTACACCAACACGTCGATCGCCAAGCCCGGCGCGGTCGGCTCCCAGGACATCACGTCCGCCGGCAACGCCTACGTCGGCCAGTCGGTGACCCGCCGCGGCAGCACGACCGGTACCCGCAGCGGCTCCGTCACCGCCCTCAACGCCACCGTCAACTACGCGCAAGGCGCGGTGTACGGCATGATCCGCACCACCGTCTGCGCCGAGCCCGGCGACAGCGGCGGCTCGCTCTACGCCGGCACCACCGCCCTCGGACTCACCTCGGGTGGCAGCGGCAACTGCAGCAGCGGCGGGACGACGTTCTTCCAGCCCGTGACCGAGGCGCTCAGCGTCTACGGGGTGAGCGTCTACTGACGCCTCGCCCCCTCGCACCGGGCCGGCGGGCCGCCCCCGCCGGCCCGGTGTCGCGTCATCGGCCCGTCCCGTCCTGGCGTACGATCCGCGTGGCGGCAGGGAGGAACCCGGTGCGAATCCGGGGCGGTCCCGCCACTGTGACCGGGGAGCGACCCGCAGACAAGGCCACGGCCGGCGACGGCTGGAAGGCCGCGGGGAGCGACGATCCGGGAGTCAGGAGACTCCGGCCGCCGCCGCGGGCGCACCGTGCCCGCGGTGACCCTGCGAACGGGGCGCGGACCCCGACAGGAGGACCGGGCCGTGACGGCTGCCTTCGTACTCATCTCCACCGCCGACACCGACCTGCTCGCCGCCCGGGCCAGCGGCGCGCCCTGGCGGGTGGCCAACCCCGCCCGGCTCGACCCCGCCCAGCTGCCGCCGCTGCTCGCGGGTGCCGGCGCGGTGGTCGTCCGGCTGCTCGGCGGCCGCCGGACCTGGCCCGACGGGCTCGACGCGGTGCGCGCCGCCGGGCTGCCGGTGATCGCGCTCGGTGGTGAGTCCACCCCCGACGCCGAGCTGACCGCGTGCGGCACCGTACCCGCCGGGGTGGCCCACGACGCGCTGCGCTACCTCGTCGAGGGGGGTGCGGACAACCTTCGCGAGCTGCACCGCTTCCTCTCCGACACCGTGCTGCTCACCGGCGAGGGCTTCGCGCCGCCCGCCGCCACGCCCGCGTTCGGCATCCACGGCGACCTGCTGCTGAGCCCGGAGCGTCCCACCGTCGGCGTCGTCTTCTACCGCGCACACAAGCTCAGCGGAAACACCGGCTTCGTCGACACGCTGGCCACGGCGCTGCGGGAGGCCGGCGCCAACGCGCTGCCGGTCTACGTGCCGTCGCTGCGGCAGCTGGACGACGAGCTGATCGCCCTGCTGCGCCGCTGCGACGCGCTGGTCGTCACCGTGCTCGCCGCCGGCGGGACCCGACCCGCCGACGCGAGCGCCGGCGGGGACGACGAGGCCTGGTCGGCGGCGGCGCTCGCCGCCCTGGACGTGCCGGTGCTGCAGGCGCTCTGCCTCACCAGCTCCCGGGCGGCCTGGGCGGCCTCCGACGCGGCGCTCACCCCGATGGATGCGGCGATGCAGGTCGCCATCCCCGAGTTCGACGGCCGGCTGATCACCGTCCCGTTCTCCTTCAAGGAGGCCGGACCCGACGGGATCGGCGTCTACGTCGCGGACCCGGAGCGCGCGGCCCGGGTCGCCGGCGTCGCCGTGGCCCACGCCCGGCTGCGCCGGCTGCCCAACGCCGACAAGCGCCTGGCGGTCGTGCTGTCCTCGTACCCGACGAAACACGCCCGGGTCGGCAACGCCGTCGGGCTGGACACCCCCGCCTCGGCGGTCGCGCTGCTGGCCGCGCTCCGGGAGGCCGGGTACGACGTCGGTGACGCGCCGGGCGACGGTGACGCGCTGATCCACACGCTGATCGCGGCCGGCGGCCACGACGTCGAGTGGCTGACCGAGGAGCAGCTGGCGGCCGCGCCGATCCGCGTCCCGCTGCGGGACTACCGGGCCTGGTTCGACGCGCTCGACCCCGCGCTGCGCGACGACATGCTGCGGGCCTGGGGCGAGCCGCCGGGAGAGCTCTACGTGGACGGCGACGACATCGTTCTCGCGGGGCTGCGCTTCGGCAACCTCACGCTGATGATCCAGCCGCCGCGCGGCTTCGGCGAGAATCCGATCGCGATCTACCACGACCCGGAGCTGCCGCCGTCGCACCACTACCTGGCGGCGTACCGCTACCTGGCGGAGAACGTGGACGCCGTCGTGCACCTCGGCAAGCACGGCACGCTGGAGTGGCTGCCCGGCAAGGGGCTGGGGCTGTCCCGCGGTTGCGCCCCGGACGCCGTCCTCGGTGATCTGCCGATGGTCTACCCGTTCATCGTCAACGACCCGGGGGAGGGGACCCAGGCCAAGCGGCGGGCGCACGCGACGGTCGTCGACCACCTCGTGCCGCCGATGGCCCGCGCCGACACCTACGGCGACCTGGCCCGGCTGGAGCAGCTGCTCGACGAGTACGCCACCGTGCAGGCGCTCGACCCGGCCAAGGTGCCCACCGTGCGCGCGCAGATCTGGACGCTGATCCAGGCCGCGCAGCTCCACCACGACCTGCACGTCGAGCAGCAGCCCGGCGACGACGAGTTCGACGACTTCATCCTGCACGTGGACGGGTACCTCTGCGAGATCAAGGACTCGCAGATCCGCGACGGGCTGCACGTGCTCGGCGCCGCCCCGGCCGGTGAGGCCCGGATCAACCTCGTGCTCGCCGTGCTCCGCGCCCGCCAGATATGGGGCGGGCGCAGCGGGGCGCTGCCGGGGCTGCGCGAGGCGCTCGCCGCGCACGTCGGGCTCGCCGAGCACACGCTGATCGGCGACGCGTCCCGGGTCGAGGCGCCGGCCGCGCTCACCGAGCTGGTCGACGGCCCGGCCGCCACCTCCGCCGACCTCGTCGACCTGCTCGAGGCGCTGGCCCGCAAGCTCGTCGTCGGCGCCGAGACGCTGGACTGGGACGCCGACAAGATGCCGGCGGTCGTCGCCGAGGTCCTCGGCGCGTCGCCGCCGGCCGTCGAGGCGGTGCTGCGGTTCGCCGCCACCGAGGTGGTGCCCCGACTGGCGGCCACCACCGACGAGATCGGCGCGGTGCTGCACGCCCTCGACGGCGGTTACGTGCCCGCCGGCCCCTCCGGGTCGCCCACCCGCGGCCTGGTCAACGTGCTGCCGACCGGCCGCAACTTCTACTCCGTCGACCCCAAGGCGATCCCGTCGCGCAACGCCTGGGACGTCGGGCAGGCGCTCGCCGACTCGCTGCTGGCCCGGCACCGCGCCGACACGGGCGAGTGGCCGCGCCTGGTCGGCCTGACCGTCTGGGGTACCTCCGCGATGCGCACCCAGGGCGACGACATCGCCGAGGTGCTCGCGCTGATCGGCGCGCGGCCGGTCTGGGACGACGCGTCGCGCCGGGTCACCGGGTTCGAGATCGTCCCCCTGGCCGAGCTGGGCCGGCCCCGCATCGACGTGACCGTACGGATCTCCGGGTTCTTCCGGGACGCGTTCCCGCACGTCATCGCCCTGCTGGACGACGCCATCACGGCGGTGGCGGAGCTCGACGAGCCGCACGAACAGAACTTCGTCGCCGCGCACGCTGCGGCCGACGAGGCGCGGCACGGCGACCGGCGGCGCGCCACCACCCGGATCTTCGGCTCCAAGCCCGGCGCGTACGGCGCCGGGCTGCTGCCCCTGATCGACGCGCGGAACTGGCGCGACGACCGCGACCTCGCCGAGGTGTACGCGGTCTGGGGCGGCTACGCCTACGGCCGGGGCCTGTCCGGGCGGCCGGCCCGCGACGACCTGGAGACCGTCTACCGGCGGATGGCGGTCGCGGCGAAGAACGTCGACACCCGCGAGCACGACATCGCCGACTCGGACGACTACTTCCAGTACCACGGCGGCATGGTGGCGATGGTCCGTGCGCTGCGCGGCTCCGACCCGGCGGCCTACATCGGGGACTCGCACCGGCCGGAGCAGGTGAAGACCCGCACGCTGGCCGAGGAGACCAAGCGGGTCTTCCGGGCCCGGGTGGTCAACCCGCGGTGGATCGACGCGATGCGCCGGCACGGCTACAAGGGCGCGTTCGAGCTGGCCGCCACCGTGGACTACCTGTTCGGCTACGACGCCACCGCGGGCGTGGTGGACGACTGGATGTACGAGCAGCTCGCCGCGGCGTACGTCTTCGACGCCGGCGTGCGCGAGTTCCTGGAGCGGTCGAACCCGTGGGCGCTGCGCGGCATCGCCGAGCGGCTGCTGGAGGCGGCCGAGCGCGGGCTCTGGGCGGCGCCCGACCCGGCGACCCTGGACGGGCTGCGCGCGGCGTACCTGGCCGTGGAGGGTGACCTGGAGGGCGAGTGAGGGACGCGTCCGCCGCCGTCGATCCGGGGCCGGCGCGGACGATCGGAGATCAGATCGTCTGTACAGCCGCGTGATCGGCGGCCGCGTCCTTGCCGGCGCGCTTGTCGACGTACATCGCCTGGTCGGCGGCGGCGACCAGGGCCCCGGCGGTGATGTCCGTGCCGGCCGGCGCGGTCGCCGCGCCGACCGCGGTCCCCACCCGGACCGTCTCGCCCCGCCAGCGCAGCGGCGCGGCGAGCGCCCGTTCGATCCGGTCGCGGGTGGCGGCGGCGGCGTCGAGCCCGGCACCGGGACAGATCACGAGGAACTCGTCACCACCGATCCGCCCCACCACGTCGTCGGAGCGGACGCAGCCGCGCAGCCGGCCCGCCACCGTCCGCAGCACGTCGTCGCCGGCCTCGTGCCCGAGCCGGTCGTTGATCGGCTTGAAGTCGTTCAGGTCGCAGAAGAGGACCGCCACGTCCCGGTCGCCGGCGCGCAGCACCGCGTCGAGCAGGGCGAACACGTGTCGTCGGTTCGGCAGCCCGGTCAGCTCGTCGTGGCTCGCCTGGTGCGTCAGCCGGCGCTGGTCCTCGACGTGCTGGCCCATCAGCTGCTTGATCCGGGCCAGCACCAGCGGCACGCTCAGCAGCGGCCCGACGC
The DNA here is from genome assembly GCF_900107255.1 of Micromonospora pattaloongensis. Classification (GTDB taxonomy): domain Bacteria; phylum Actinomycetota; class Actinomycetes; order Mycobacteriales; family Micromonosporaceae; genus Micromonospora_I; species Micromonospora_I pattaloongensis. The sequence goes on from NZ_FNPH01000004.1 coordinate 173,565, forward strand.
AGAGCAGCAACCCGTCGGGCGCGCGACCGAACAGCTGGGGGATGCCGCCGATGACCGGGGGCAGCAGCAGGCAGACGCCGAGCAGGCCGAAACGGACCGGCGAGAGTTGGTCGCGCCGCCAACTGCCGGGCACGGTGAAGCCGGCGGCGCTCGGATGCAGGACGGCGGCGGCGAGGCAGAGGTACCCGCTCATCCACAAGATCCCGACGTACGGCGCCGACCGTCCGGTCGCCGGGTCGGTGGTGAGAATGGAGAGCAGCAGGCCGGCCACCGTGTTGGCCAACGCCGCGAACAGGAAGCGCAGCGAGCCGCGGCCGCGCGCCGTGGTGCGTGAGATCCGCAGCAACGCCCCGAGCGTGGCGAGCAGGGCCAGCACCTGGGCCAGCACGACGGTCTGTGCGACGGTGGGCGTGCCGGTGGCCTGCAGCCGGGGCCGCAGCAGCAACTCCCAGATCGGCGCCGCGGCACCGACGCCGATCAGCGCCGCGTCGATCACCCCGCCGCTGTCCTGCGGCGCGTGCCGGAACACCACCACCACGCTGCCGGCGAGCAGCGCCAGGTAGCCGCCGGCCTGCAGGAACGGCGCCACCGGCGAGGTGACCCGCTCGGCGCCGCCGAGGCCGACCTGGACGAACGAGATGGCGTTGAGGGCCGTGAGCAGGGCCAGGCCCAGCAGGCTCATCTTCCAGTGCCGGTCGTCCGTGATCCGATTGACCCGCAGACCGGTGATCACGCCGACGGTCGCCACCAGGCTGGCGACCGTCATCACGGCGGTCCGCCCGGTGACGTCACTGGCGGCGTGGACCGCGGCGAACGCCGCACCGGTCGCCAGCAGGCCGGGCACGAGCCAGCGAGCCTGCGCCGGGCGCTCGTCGCCAGTGTCCATGCCGGTCCTTCCGAGGTCTCCTGATCGTTTAATCGGCGAACGATAGCCCCGCATGACGACTTCGGGGTCGCGCTCCGCATCCGTGTCGCGCCGGACGGCGACTCCGACGCGCCCGGCGGGCCGAACCGCCCCGACGGTCGACCAAGGACTTTTCGCCGAGGGGGGATGATCACATTGGGCGGGGTGGCATTGACGCGGGCGCGGTGATGCGACAGCATGGCCGGCGAGCGGTAGGGAGGAACCCGGTGCGAATCCGGGGCGGTCCCGCCACTGTGACCGGGGAGCGACCCGCAGGCAAGGCCACGGCCGGCGACGGCTGGAAGGCCGCGGGGAGCGGTGATCCGGGAGTCAGGAGACTCCGCCGCTCGGATGACCCATTGACACGCGGGCGTGGACACCCGCGGAAGGGACTCGCGCGTGGCTTCGTGCCTGAGCGGGGGATGACCCCGCCCTACCCGTTCTCCGCGATCGTCGGCCTCGCCGACCTGCGGCTGGCCCTGCTGCTCACCGCCGTCTCGCCGGCCATCGGCGGGGTGCTGGTCCGCGGCGAGAAGGGCACCGCGAAGTCGACCGCCGTCCGGGCGCTCGCGGCACTGCTCCCGCAGATCGCCGTCGTCCCCGGCTGTCGCTTCGCCTGCGACCCCGACGCGCCGGACCGCGACTGCCCCGACGGTCCGCACGGCCGGCGTTCCGACGTGGTCGGTTACCGCCGCGCCGCCCTGGTCGAACTGCCCGTCGGCGCCACCGAGGACCGCGTGGTCGGCACCCTCGACGTGCAGCGCGCACTGACCGAGGGCGTGAAGGCGTACGAGCCGGGGCTGCTCGCCGCCGCGCACCGCGGGATGCTCTACGTCGACGAGGTGAACCTGCTTCCCGACCACCTCGTGGACCTGCTGCTCGACGCGGCGGCGATGGGCCGCGCGCACGTGGAACGCGACGGCGTGTCGGTCAAGCACGCCGCCCGCTTCCTGCTGGTCGGCACGATGAACCCGGAGGAGGGGGAGCCGCGCCCGCAGCTGGTCGACCGGTTCGGGCTGGTGGTGACCGTCGGCGCGCCCGACGAGCCGGGCCCGCGGGCGGAGGTGGTGCGTCGGCGACTGGCGTACGAGGCCGACCCGGCGGGCTTCGCGGCCGGCTGGGTCGGGGCCGACGCCGCGCTCGCCGATCGGATCGCCGCGGCCCGCCGCCGGCTGCCCGGGGTGCGGCTGCCCGACGGCGAGCTGGACCGGATCGCGCGGATCTGCCTCGGCTACGGGGTCGACGGACTGCGCGGCGACCTCGTGGTGGCCCGCGCCGCCGTGGCGCTCGCCGCCTGGCACGACCGGGACACCGTCACCGCCGAGGACGTCCGCGAGGCCGCCCGGCTCGCGCTGCCGCACCGGCGCCGCCGGGATCCGCTCGATCCTCCCGGCGCGGACGAGGAGCAGCTGGAGCGGGCGCTGCGCGAGGCCGACGACGGCGATGATCCGGACGACCCCGGTCCGGATAACCGCGGTCCGGATAACCCCGACCCCGACGACGGCGGGCCGAACGGCGACCGCGGCCCGAAGAGCGACGGCGGGCCCGACGACGGCGACGGCGGCCCGAAGAGCGACGGTGGACCGGACGACGGCGACGGCGGGCCGAAGGGCGACGCCGACCCGGAACGGCGCGACCGGCCCGCCCGACCGGCGCCGACCGGCGCCGCGTACCGCCCCCGCACCCTCGCGCTGCGCGGGCGCGGCGACGGGGCGCACACCGGCCGCCGCTCGCCGGCGTACGCCCGGCGCGGCCGCGTCGTCGGCGCGCGCCGGCCCGTCGGGGGGCGTCCGGGGGCGCTGCACCTGCCCGCCACGCTGCGCGCCACCGCCGCCCGGGGCGCCCGCGCCGTCGCGGCGGCCGACCTGCGCGAGGCGATTCACGTGGGTCGGGAGGCGAACCTCGTGCTCTTCGTGGTGGACGCCTCGGGGTCGATGGCCGCCCGCGAACGGATGCGCACCGTCAAGACCGCGGTGCTGTCGCTGCTGCGCGACGCCTACCAGCGACGGGACCGGATCGGCATGATCACTTTCCGGGGCGCCGCCGCCGACGTCGTGCTGCCGCCCACCTCCAGCCACTCCGTCGGGGTCGCCCGGCTGGCGGCGCTGCGCACCGGGGGGCGTACCCCGCTCGCCGCCGGCCTGGCCACCGCGGCGCGCACGCTGCTCGCGGAGCGTCGCCGCGACCCGCGGCGCCGGCCGCTGCTGGTCGTCGTCACCGACGGCCGGGCCACCGCCGGACCCGACCCGCGCACCGTCGCCCCGGCGCTGGCCGGCACCGCGACCGTGGTCATCGACTGCGAGTCCGGCCCGGTGCGCCTCGGACTGGCCCGCGCCCTGGCCACCGCCCTGAACGCCGACTGCCTGCCGCTGGCGCACCTGTCGGCCGCGACCGTGAGGAGCGCCGCCTGATGCCCCAGGGCCGACCCGAGACCGTGCCCGACGACGGGCTGACCACCCGGCAGCGCCGCCGCCAGCCCATCCTCGCCGTCCACACCGGACAGGGCAAGGGCAAGTCGACGGCCGCGTTCGGCATGGCGCTGCGCGCCTGGAGCGCCGGCTGGCCGATCGCGGTGTTCCAGTTCGTGAAGAGCCCGAAGTGGCGGGTCGGCGAGGAGGGTGCGCTGCGCACGCTCGGCGAATCCGGCAAGGGCGCGCCGGTGACCTGGCACAAGATGGGGGAGGGGTGGTCGTGGATCCAGCGCCCCGGCGCGGAACGCGACCACGCGGCGGAGGCGGCCGAGGGCTGGGCGCAGATCAAGCGCGACCTGGCCGCCGAGCGCTACCGGTTCTACGTGCTCGACGAGTTCACGTACCCGATGAAGTGGGGCTGGGTCGACGTCGCCGACGTGGTCGCGACGCTGCGGGACCGGCCCGGCTCCCAGCACGTGGTGATCACCGGCCGGGACGCCCACCCGGACCTGGTCGCCCTCGCCGACCTGGTCACGGAGATGACGAAGGTCAAGCACCCGATGGACGCGGGCCGCAAGGGTCAGCAGGGCATCGAATGGTGAGCGTCCCGCGGCTGGTGATCGCGGCGCCCGCCTCCGGGCACGGCAAGACCACCGTCGCCACCGGGCTGCTCGCCGCGTTCGCCGCCCGCGGCACCGCCGTGGCCGGCTTCAAGGTGGGCCCCGACTACATCGACCCCGGCTATCACACGCTGGCCGCCGGCCGCCCGGGACGCAACCTCGACCCGGTCCTCGTCGGCGAAGATCGGATCGCGCCGCTCTTCGCGTACGGCGCCGCCGGGGCCGAGCTCGCCGTGATCGAGGGCGTGATGGGGCTCTACGACGGGCGGGTGGGCGAGGGCGACGCCGGCTCGACCGCGCACGTCGCCGCGCTGCTCGCCGCCCCCGTGGTGCTGGTGGTGGACGCCGCCGCGCAGGGTCGCTCGGTCGCCGCGCTGGTGCACGGGTTCCGCTCGTTCGGATCCGTGCGGCTGGCCGGGGTCATCCTGAACCGGGTCGGCTCCGACCGGCACGAGGCGCTGCTGCGCGCGGCGTGCGAGGAGGTCGGCACGCCCGTGCTCGGGGTGCTGCGCCGGCACGACGCGGTCGCCGCGCCGGCGCGCCACCTCGGCCTGGTGCCGGTCGTGGAGCGCGCGGCCGAGGCCGCCGCGTCGGTCGGGGCGCTCGCCGCGCTGATCGCCGCGTCGGTCGACCTCGACGCAGTGCGGGCGCTCGCGCGGAGGGCGCCTGCCCTGACCGCGCAGCCGTGGTCGCCGGAGGCGCCCGACCCCGTGCGGGGGCGCCCGGTGGTCGCCGTCGCCGGTGGCCCGGCCTTCAGCTTCGGGTACGCCGAGACCGTCGAGCTGCTGCGCGGCGCCGGCGCCGAGGTCGCCACCGTCGACCCGCTGCGCGACGAGGCGCTGCCCGCCGGGTCCCGCGCCCTGGTCGTCGGCGGCGGCTTCCCGGAGGTGTACGCCGCCGAGCTGTCCGCGAACGCGCCGCTGCGGGCGGCGGTGGCCGCGCTGGCCGGCGCGGGCGGGCCGATCGTGGCCGAGTGCGCCGGGCTGCTCTGGCTGTGTCGCACCCTCGACGGCGCGCCGATGTGCGGGGTGCTGGACGCCGACGCCACAATGACCGAGCGGCTCACCCTCGGCTACCGCGACGCGGTCGCGCTCGCCGACAGCCCGCTGCACCCGGCCGGGAGCCGCGTCACCGGCCACGAGTTCCACCGCACCATCGTCACCCCGCGCGCCGGCGCGACCCCCGCCTGGGGTTGGCGCGACGCGCCCCCGGAGGGCTTCGCCGTCGGCCGGGTGCACGCCTCCTACCTGCATCTGCACTGGGCCGGACAGCCCGGTGCCGCACACCGGCTGGTGACGGCATGCGGCTGATCGGGGTGGGGGTCGGGCCCGGCGACCCGGAACTGGCCACGGTCAAGGCCGTCCGGGTGCTCGCCACCGCCGGCCGGGTCTTCGTGCCGGTGCTCGACGAACGCGACACCGGGCGGGCCGAGGCGACCGTGCGGGCGCACGCGGCGCACGACCGCATCGAACGGCTGGTCTTCGCGCTCAACGAGCGCCGGGACCGGGCGCGGCGGGAACGCTACTGGGACGCGGCCGGCGCGCGGGTGACGCAGTGGCTGCGCGAGACCGGCGGCACCGCCGCCTTCGCGACCATCGGCGACCCCAATGTCTACTCCACCTTCGGCTACCTCGCCGAGACCGTCCGCGACCTGCTGCCCGAGGTGGTCGTCGAGACCGTGCCGGGGATCACCGCGATGCAGGCGCTCGCCGCCGCCAGCGGCACCCCGCTGGTCGAGGGGGGCGAGCCGCTGACGCTGCTGCCGCTGGCCCGCGGCGTGGACGGCCTGGCCGACGCGCTGCGCGGCGACGGCACGGTCGTGGTCTACAAGGGTGGGCGGCGCCTGCCGGAGGTCACCGACGTCGTCAGGGCGGCCGGTCGCGAGGCGGTCTACGGCGAGCACCTGGGCCTGGCCGCCGAACGGATCGGGCCGTTGTCCGAGGTGGAGGGGGCGGCTCCGTACCTCGCCACCGTGATCGTCCCGGCCCGCCGGGACCGCCGGGGAGGCAAGCTGTGACCGGACGGGTGACCTTCGTCGGGGCGGGACCGGGCGCGGCCGACCTGATCACGGTGCGCGGCGTCCGCGCGCTGGAGTCCGCGGACGTCGTGGTCTGGGCAGCGAGCCTGGTCGCCCCCGAGGTGCTCGACTACGCCCGTCAGGGCACCGAGATCGTCGACTCCGCCGCCCTGACCCTGGAGGGGACGGTCGAGATCTACCGCCGGGCGGCCGACGACGGGCTGCACGTGGTCCGGCTGCACTCCGGCGACCCGGCGCTCTGGGGCGCGATGCAGGAGCAGCTGGAGCACTGCACGGGCCTCGGGCTCGCGGTCGAGGTCGTGCCGGGGGTGTCGGCGTACGCGGCGCTGGCCGCCACCGTGGGGCGGGAGCTGACCGTGCCGGAGGTCGCGCAGTCGGTGATCCTCACCCGGCTGGAGGGCGGGAAGACCCCGATGCCGGCGGGGGAGACGATCGCGGGCTTCGCGGCGCACGGCGCCACCATGGCGATCTTCCTCTCCGCGGCGCGGGCCCGGCAGCTCGCCGAGCAGCTGCTGGCCGGCGGGTACGGCGCCGACACCCCGGTCGTGGTCGGCTACCGGGTCACCTGGCCCGACGAGCTGGTGCTGCGCTGCACCGTCGCGACGCTGCCCGAGACCGTCCGCGAGCACAAGCTCTGGAAGCACACGCTCTTCCTGGTGGGTCCGGCGCTGGCCGCCGCCGGCACCCGCAGCCACCTGTATCACCCCGGACACTTCCACGGGTTCCGCCGCGCCGATCCCGCGGCGCGGGTGGCGCTACGCGGCGGCGGTCATGCCGGCTGAGCCCGGGCCGCTGGCGGGGGCCGGAGGTGAGCCCGCCGGGGCGCTGCCGCCGCTGCGGGAGCCCGATCTGCCGCGCACCGCGAAGGTGCGGCCGAAGGCGCTGCGCACCGGGTGGACCACCGGCACCTGCGCCTCGGCGGCGGCCAAGGCGGCCGCCCTGCTGCTCACCACCGGGGTGCCGCCGCGCTGGGTCGAGATCGGGTTGCCCTCCGGGCGCCGGGTCACCTTCGCGGTGGAGCGGGCCGAGCGCCGCGGGGCGGCGGCCGAGGCGGTCGTGGTGAAGGACGCCGGCGACGACCCGGACGTCACGCACGGCGCGCACCTCACCGCGTGCGTGGCGTGGCGCGACGGCGCCGGGGTGGAGCTCGCCGGCGGCGACGGGGTCGGCACGGTGACCCGACCCGGGCTCGGACTCGACGTCGGCGGTCCCGCCATCAACCCGGTGCCGCGGGAGATGATCACCCAGGCGGTGACCGAGGTCGTCGGCGGGCGCGGCACCCACGTCGTGATCAGCGTGCCGGACGGTGAGCGGATGGCCCGCAAGACGACCAACCGGCGGCTCGGCATCCTCGGCGGCATCTCGATCCTCGGCACCACCGGGATCGTGCGGCCGTTCTCCACCGCGTCGTGGCGGGCCAGCGTCGTCCAGGCGGTCCGGGTCGCCGCCGCGCAGGGCGAGCCGACGATCGTGCTCTGCACCGGCGGGCGCACCGAGAAGGGCGCGATGGCGTTGCTGCCCGAACTGCCGGAGGTCTGCTTCGTCGAGGTCGGCGACTTCACCGGCGCGGCGCTGCGCACCGCGGCCGAGGAGGGCATGCGCCGCGTCGTCTTCGTCGGCATGGTCGGCAAGCTGACCAAGCTGGCCGCCGGCATCCTGATGACCCACTACACCCGCTCCCGGGTGGACACCGGGCTGCTCGGCCGGTTGACCCGGGAACTCGGCGGCGACCCGGCGCTGGCCGCCGAGGTGGACGCGGCCAACACCGCGCGGCACGCGTACGAGCTGTGGGAGTCCGCCGGGCTGCTGCCGGCGGCGGGGCACGCGCTCTGCGCCCGGGTGCGGGACGTGCTGACGGCCTTCACCGCCGGGGTGCTCACCGCCGAGGTGGCGATGGTCGACTTCACCGGCCGGACGGTCGTGGCCGCCACGACGCCGGAGTGGCTGCCGTGCTGACGGTCGTCGGATGCGACGGCGGGCCGCTGCCGCCCGGCGCCGACGCGGCGCTGCGCGCGGCGACCCTGCTGGTCGGCGGCGCCCGCCACCTCGCCGGGATCGACGGCCCGGCCGAGCGGATCGTGCTCGGCGACGTGGCCGCCGCGGTCTCGCGGCTCGCCCGGCACGACGGTCCGGCCGTGGTGCTGGCCAGCGGCGATCCGGGGTTCTTCGGCATCGTCCGGGCGCTGCGCCGCGCCGGACTCGCCCCGGCGGTGCTGCCCGCCGCGTCGTCGGTGGCGCACGCCTTCGCCCGCATCGGCGAGCCGTGGGACGACGCCGTGGTGGTCTCCGCGCACGGGCGCGACCTGCGCCGGGCCGTCAACGCCTGCCGCGCGCACCGCAAGGTCGCGGTGCTGACCGCGCCCGGCGCCGGCCCCCGCGAGCTGGCCGAGGCGCTGCGCGGGCTGCCGCGCCGGATCGTGGTCGCCTCCCGGCTCGGCGCCGCCGACGAGCGGGTCACCGGGCCGGAGGGGGCGCTGGAGCCGAACGTCGCGCTGGTGCTCGGCACCGAACCGGCGGCGCCCGGCCCGGCCCGCTGGGTCGCCGGCGCCGACCCCGGGCCGACCGGCTGGGCGCTGCCGGAGACCGCGTTCGACCACCGCGACTCGATGATCACGAAGGCCGAGGTGCGCGCCCTGGCGCTCGCCCGGCTCGGCCCGCGCCTCGGCGATCTGGTCTGGGACGTCGGCGCGGGCAGCGGCTCGGTGGCGGTCGAGTGCGCGCGGCTCGGCGCCGCGGCGATCGCCGTGGAGCGCGACCCGGCGGCCTGCGACACCATCGCCGCCAACGCCGCCCGGCACGACGTCGACGTGCAGGTCGTCCGGGGCGCCGCCCCGGCGGCGCTGTCGGACCTGCCCCAGGCCGACGCCGTCTTCGTCGGCGGCGGCGGCATCGACGTCCTCGACGCCTGCCTGCGCCGGCGACCGCCGCGGCTGGTCGCGGCGCTCGCCGCCATCGAGCGGGTCGGGCCGGCGCTGGCCGCGTTCGACGCCGCCGGCTACCGGTCGGCCGGCACCCAACTGCAGGCCAACCGGCTGCTGCCGCTGCCCGGCGGCGCGCACCGGCTGGCGGCCACCAATCCCGTCCACGTGCTGTGGGGAGAACTCCCGTGACAAAGGTGATCGGACTCGTCGCGGCGACCGCCGCCGGCCGGGCGGCGGCCGATCGGCTCGCCGACGCGTGGCCGGGACGGACGCGGCGGTACGCCGGCACGGTGGCCGAGCAGCTCCGCGCGGCCTGGTCCGACTGCGGCGCGATCGTCTGCTTCCTCGCGGTGCCCGCCACCGTACGACTGGCCGCCCCCTTGCTGCGCGACAAGGACACCGACCCGGGCGTGGTCTGCGTCGACGAGGCCGGCCGTTACGCGGTGCCGGTGCTGGGCGGGCACGGCGGGGGCGCCAACGGGCTCGCCGCGGCGGTCGGCGAGGTGCTCGGCGCGGAGCCGGTCGTCACGACCGGCACCGACGCGGTGGGCCGGACACCGCTGGACAGCTACGGCAGTGAGCTGGGATTCCGGCTGCCCGACCCGACCGCTGTCGCCGCGGTGACCCGCGCGGTGCTCGACGGCGCCGCGCTGCGCGTCGAGGCCGACGCGGTGTGGCCGCTGCCGCCGCTGGTCACCGCTGCACCGGCGCCGTACACGCTGGCCGTGACCGACCGCGCCGACGTCGCCGCCGACCTCGTCTACCGGCCGCCGTCGCTGGTCGTCGGGGTCGGCGCCAGCCGGGGCGCCCCCGCCGACGAGCTCGACGCGTTGATCGACGCCGCCCTCGCCGACGCCGCCCTGGTGCCCGAGTCGGTGCGCGCCCTGGCCACCGCGGACGTCAAGGCCGACGAGCCCGGCATCGTGGAGGTGGCCCGCCGGCGCGGCTGGCCGCTGCTCACCTACCCCGCGGCGGAGCTCGCCGCCGAGGCGGTGCCGAACCCGTCGGAGGTGGTCCGGGCCGCGGTCGGCACCCCGAGCGTCGCCGAGGCGGCCGCGCTGCGGGCCGCCCGGGCCGCCGGCCGCGCCGCCGCGCTCGTGGTCGAGAAGCGTGCCGCCGCCATGAGCACCGTCGCGGTCGCCCGGCTGACCCCGCGCGGCCGGCTCACCGTCGTCGGGCTCGGTCCCGGCGCGGCCGATCTGCGGACGCCGCGGGCGACCGCGGCGCTGCGCCGGGCGGCGGTGGTGGTCGGCCTCGACCAGTACGTCGATCAGATCCGGCCGCTGCTCACGGCCGGCACCCGGGTGCTGGCCAGCGGCCTCGGCGCGGAGGAGGAGCGGGCCCGCACCGCGGTGACGCTCGCCACCGAGGGGCACGCCGTGGCCCTGATCGGCTCCGGCGACGCCGGCGTCTACGCGATGGCCTCCCCGGCGCTGCAGGTGGCCGGCGCCGACGTCGACGTCGAGGTGGTGCCCGGGGTGACCGCCGCGCTGGCCGCCGCCGCGCTGCTCGGCGCGCCGCTCGGACACGACCACGCCTATCTGTCCCTGTCGGATCTGCACACGCCGTGGGCGGTGATCGCCGACCGGCTGCGCGCCTGCGCCGAGGCCGACCTGGTGGTCTCGCTCTACAACCCGCGCAGCCGCCGCCGTACCGCGCAGTTCGACGAGGCGCTGGCGATCCTCGGCAAGCATCGGCCGGCGTCGACCCCGGTCGGGGTGGTACGCGACGCCACCCGGCCGGGGGAGCGCGTCGTCCGAACCACGCTGCGGGCCCTGGCCGACGATCCGTCCATCGTGGACATGCTCTCGGTGGTGGTGGTCGGCTCCAGCCGGACCGCCACGGTGGCCGGCCGCATCGTCACGCCGCGGGAATACCGATGGCTGCCCTGACCGTCACCGCCGCCTGCACCGCCTGCGGCGCCTGCCTGCTGACCTGCCCGACCCATGCCCTGATCCCGGACGCCGGGCGGCTGCGCGTCCGCGACGACCGCTGCACGCGCTGCGGCGAGTGCGTCGAGATCTGCCCGGCCGACGCCATCCGGCTGGCCGACGACACCGCAGGGCACGACGGCGACACCGACCCGGAGGAGACGCGATGACCGAGACCGCCATACCCAGCGGCGCCTGGACCCGCGCCGAACGGATCCGACTCTCCGGCATCGTCGCCGTCGTCGTCGCGTTGCACATCGTCGGCTGGTCGCTGTATCTCTACTACACCTCCAGCCCGACGGTGGCCAGCTCGTTCGCCGGCGCCGGGGCGCTGGCGTACCTGTTGGGCATCCGGCACGCCTTCGACGCCGACCACATCGCCGCGATCGACGACACCACCCGGCTCATGCTGCTGCGCGGGCGCCGTCCGGTCGGTGTCGGCTTCTTCTTCGCCATGGGGCACTCCGCGGTGGTGCTGGTGCTCTCGCTGCTGGTCGCCTTCGCCGCCCGCGCCGCCACCGAGGCCAACATGGCGGCCGTGCAGGAGGTCGGCGGCGTGCTGGCGCTCGTCGTCGCGGTCGGCTTCCTGCTGCTCGTCGGGGTGCTCAACGCCATGGTGCTCACCGCGATGGTGCGGCTGTGGCGTCGGCTGCGTCGCGGCGAGGTCGACCAGGCCACGATCGACCGCGAGTTGGCCAACCGCGGGCTGATGAACCGGCTGCTGGGCGGCCGCGCCCGCGGCATGATCCGCAACAGCTGGCACATGTTCGCCGTCGGGCTGCTGTTCGGGCTCGGCCTCGAGACCGCCAGCGAGGTGACGCTGCTGTCGCTGCAGGCCTCGACCGCCAGCGCCGGGGGCCTGCCCGCGCTCGCCGTGATCACCCTGCCGCTGCTGTTCGCCGCCGGGATGTCGGCGATGGACACCGCGGACTCGCTGCTGATGAGCCGCGCCTACTCGTGGGCGTACCGGCACCCCGCCCGCCGGCTCTACTACAACCTCGCGACCACCTCGATGACGGTGGCCGTGGCGTTCTTCGTCGCCTCCGTCTACCTGGCCGACCTGCTGGGCCGGGCGAGCGGCGCGGACGGGGCGCTCGGCGGGTACGCCGGCCTCGCCGACCACTTCGAACTCCTCGGCTACGTCGTCGTCGGCGCCTTCCTCCTCTCCTGGGGCGGCGCGGCGCTCGCCTGGCGGCTCGGCCGCTTCGACCGCCGCTTCGCTTCGACCGCGGAGCCGAACCCGGCGCGGGACGCGGAGCCCACGACATGACCCGCACGGTGCATCCGATCGAGACGCAGTCGTACCGGATCATCCGCTCCGTCGTCGACACCACCGACCTCGCCCCGCGCAGCCGGGACGTGGTGGAGCGGATCATCCACACCACCGCCGACCCGTCGTGGCGCGACGACCTCGTGCTCGACGAGGCGGCGCTGGACGCCGGGGCGCGGGCGCTCGCCGACGGCGCGCCGCTCGTCGTCGACGTGGCGATGCTGGCGGCCGGCGTCACCACGTATCCGTCCGTCTGCCTGGTCGGCACGGCCGAGGCCCGCGACCTCGCGGCGGCCGCCGGCCTCACCCGCTCCGCCGCGGCCGTGCGGCTGGCCGCCGAGCGGGTCGGCCCCGGCGCGATCTGGGCGGTCGGCAACGCCCCGACCGCGCTGTTCGAGCTGCTGCGCCTGGCCGGGGACGGCGCGCTGCGGCCGGCGCTCGTGGTCGGCCTCCCGGTCGGCTACGTCGGCGCCGCCGAGTCCAAGGCCGCGCTGCGGGCCACGACCCTGCCCCAGCTGTCCAATGTCACCGCCCGCGGCGGGTCGGCCGTCGCGGCGGCCGCCGTCAACGCCCTGCTGTATGGAGACCCGCTGTCATGACCACACCATTGTTGATCGCGGGACACGGCACCGCGGACGCCGACGGCGCCGAGGAGTTCCGGCGATTCGTCGCCCGGGTCGCGGCCCGGCACGACGCGCCGGTCGCCGGCGGGTTCATCGAGCTGTCACCGCCGCCGCTCGGCGAGGCCGTCGCCGATCTCGTCGCGGCCGGGGCGCGGCGGATCGCGGCGGTGCCGCTGATGCTGGTCGCGGCCGGGCACGCCAAGGGCGACATCCCGGCCGCGCTGGCCCGCGAGCGGGTCCGGCACGCCGGGCTGAGCATCGCGTACGGGCGTCCGCTCGGGCCGCACCCGACGATCCTCGGCCTGCTCCGCGAGCGTCTGGCGGCGCTGGCCCCGCACGCCGACACCACGGTGCTGCTGGTGGGGCGGGGCTCGACGGACCCCGACGCGAACGCCGACGTCGCGCGCGCGGCCCGGCTGCTCGCCGAGACCACGCCGGTGGCCGGCGTCGAGTACGCGTTCGTCTCGCTGGCCGCCCCCGGTGTGCCCGCCGCGCTGGAGCGTTGCCGGCGGCTCGGGGCGCGCCGGATCGCGGTGCTGCCGTACTTCCTCTTCACCGGGGTGCTGCCGCGCCGGGTGGCGGCGCAGTCGCGGGCCTGGGCGGCGGAGGCGGGCGTGCCGGTCGAGGTGGCGGAGGTGATCGGCGACTGCGACGGCCTCGCTGAGCTGGTGCTGGAGCGCTGGGCGGAGGCGACGCGGGGGGACGCGCGGGCCAACTGCGACGCGTGCCTCTATCGCGTCGCGCTGCCCGGTCACGAGCACCGTCTGGGCGCGCCGCAGCTGCCGCACCACCACCCCGATGAGCCGGGCCACCAACACCACCATCACCACGCCCACGGGCACTAGGGCAGGGGCCGTTCCGCTGCGGACGGCCCCTGCCCGGTCCGGGCCGGCTCAGTCGAGCCAGTCGATCACCTGGTTGCCCACGCCGCCGTCGGTGAGGAACGCGAGGTGGTTGACGCAGCCGACGTCGGTGTTCACGGCGCCGCTGACCAGAGTGCTCCGGTACGGGATGATCACGCCGTCGCAGGCGGAGTACCAGGTGCGGTAGGTCACCGCGCCGGGGGTCTCGTCGCCGGAGTTGAGCTGCTGGAGGAACGCCGAGTTCGGCGCCATCTGCTGACACGAGGTGAACAGCAGGCACGCGTACGCCGCGGTCGTGCCGTGGTTGGCGCCGGCCAGTGAGCCCCACTGGTCCACTGCGGCCGTGCCGCCGAGATTCTTCAGGTAGTAGCGGGTGACCAGCCCGCCCATCGAGTGGTTGACCAGGTCCACCCTGCTGGCGCCGGTGCGGGCCCGGACTCCGTCGACGTAGGACCTGAGCTGGCCGGCCGAGGTGATCAGCGACTGGTTGACGTCGTACTCGAAGGTGTAGACCCGCGAGGCGGGGTAGCCGGCCGCGAGGGCGCGCGCCGCCATCGGGATCCAGACCAGGCCGTTGCTGGCGTAGCCGTGAACGAAGACGACCGGGTCGCGCGGCGCGGCCGCCCGGGCGGGCGTGGAGGGGAGCAGGACCGAGGCCGCGACGACGAGGAACCCGGTGACGGCGACGAGAACGGAGCGGCGCATGAGACCTCCCTGGGGCGGTGCCAATCGAGGCACCGGCAGTCTCGAGCCGCGTCCTTCACCGAGGCATCGGCGAACTCGCCAGTTCCTAACAAGCACTTTTTATTCTGGTTACCAGCGCGTAACTTAAGTACATGAGGGCGGGGTCATGCCGCAGCCGCCCCGGGCTCTGCGGCCGGAGCGACGAGCAGGCCGAACTCGGTGCGCTGATCGCCGCGGCGCGCGCGGGTCGCAGTGGCTCGACGTTGCTGCTGGGCGATCCCGGACTGGGCAAGACCGCGCTGCTCGACGCCACGACCGCGATCGCCGCCGACTTCCTCGTGCTGCGCACGAGCGGCGTCGAGTCCGAGACCGCGATCCCGTTCGGTGGCCTGCACCGGCTGCTGCGGCCGGTAGCGCACCGGCGGTCTACGCTGCCGCCGTCCCAGGTGGCGCCGCTGGAGGCGGCGCTGGGGCTCGGCGGCGCCGTTGACGCCGACCGGTTCCTGCTCTGCGCGGCGGTGCTCAGCCTCCTCTGCGAACTGGCCCGTGACGTGCCCGTGCTGTGCCGGGTCGACGACGCGCACTGGCTGGACCAGCCGTCGCTGGACGCTCTGGCGTTCGCGGCGCGGCGGCTCGACGCCGAGGGGGTCGTGCTGCTGTTCGCCGCGCGCGAGCAACACGGCGAACACGACGCACCGCTACTGCCCGGCATCCCCGCGCTCCGGCTGTCCCCGCTGGACGCGGTCGCGAGCGGCGAACTCGTCGCCGCGCTCGCCGGCGACCAGCTGCCGGAGCCGGTCCGCGACAGGGTGCTGCGCACCGCGGCCGGCAATCCGCAGGCCCTGGTCGAGCTCGTCGAGACCGCCGCCGCCCGAGGTGCCGGGGCGACCGGTCCGGTCACGCTCCCCGCGGGCAGCGCGCTGCTGCGCGCCCACCGCGCCCTCGTCGCACGGCTGCCCGCGGCGACCCAACGGCTCCTGCTGCTGGTCGCCGCGGACGACGAGGTCGATGTGGACACGCTGGTGCGCGCCGCGGCGACCGAGGGGCTCGACGTGTCGGCGCTGGAACCGGCGGAGCGTGCCGGGCTGCTGCACATGCGGGGGGACGTCGTCCGGCTCCGCTCGCCGCTGATCGGGTCCGCCATCTACCAGGGCGCGCCGCTGGCGCGCCGGCGGGCCGTGCACGCCGCGCTCGCCCGGGCGCTCACCGACGACGTCCACCGCGTCCGGCGGGCCTGGCACCGGGCGATGGCGGCGTCGGGGCCGGATGACGGGCTCGCCGACGAGCTGTGCCGGGCCGCCGCCGTCGCCCGCCGCCGCGGCGACTACCCCGCCTCCTGCCTCGCGTTCGAGCGCGCGGCGCAGCTGCGCACGAGCGGCGACGCGAAGGCGCGGGACCTGATCGCGGGGGCCGGTGACGCGCGGCTCGCCGGCGACACCGACCGGGCCCGCGCGCTGCTGCGGGCCGCGCTGCCGCTCGCGACCAGCGCCCCGACGCGGGGGCGGGCCGAGCTGCTCCGCGGCGATCTGGAGCTGCGCGACGGCGACGCGCTCGAGGCGCGTCGCACGCTGCTGGAGGCGGCGGAGACGCTGGCGCCGCACGACCGTCGGCTGGCGGTCCGGGCGCTGATGCGGGCGGGGCAGGCCAGCTCGTTCGCTGGTGACCTGGCGGCGTACGCGGGGATCGCCCGCCGGGCCGCGCGGTTACGCCGCCCGGACGACCCGCCGCGGCTCACGCTGATCTTCGACTACTTCGCCGGCACGGTCGCCGCGTCCCGGGGCGACCACCGGACCGCTCGCGCGGCGTTCGGCCGGGTCGTGCGGGTCGGCCGCGAGCTCGACGAGTCGTCGGCGTTGACCTGGGCGAGCGTCGCGGCGCTGCTGTACGGCGACGCGATGGGCGCGCGGACGCTGGCGGCCCGCGCGGTGGCGATGGCGCGGGCCCGGGGCGGCATCGCGTCGCTGCCGCAGGCGTTGGCGGCCCTGGTCTACGCGGAGCTGTGCACGGCCCAGTACCTCTCAGCGCTGCCGAACGCGGTGGAGGGGCTGCGGTTGGCCGAACAGACCGGGCAGCGCAACTGCGCCACCGAGCACCTGGCCGCGCTGGCCCTGCTCGCCGCCGTGGCGGGCGACGAGCAGACCTGTCGGAGCCGGGCGCGCGCGGCCGGCACCCGCGCCACCGCGCACGGTCTGGGGCTGGCCGCGTCGTTGACCGTCTGGGCCGAGGCGTTCCTGGACCAGAGCCGGGGGGACTCGTCGGCCGCCGCGCTGCGGCTGCGGACGCTGGCCCGGCCGGGAGCCGGTCCGACGCACTTCGTGGTGCGGGTGCTGACCGTCCCGCACTTCGTGGAGGCGGCGGTCCGCAGCGGCAACGCGGCGGCCGCGCGCCGGGCGCTGGTGGGGTTCGACGCGTTCGCGCGGGCCAGCGGGTACGGGGAGTGGTTGGCGTTGTCGGCGCGCTCGCACGCGTTGCTCGCCGACGGGGAGGACGCCGCCCGGGAGTACTTCCGGGAGGCGCTGCGGCTGCACGCCACCGGCCACTCCGACTTCGAGCGGGCCCGCACCGAGCTGCTGTACGGCAACGCGCTGCGCCGGCGGCGCCGGCCGGCGCGGGCGCGCGAGCACCTGCACAGCGCGCTGGAGACGTTCGAGCGTTTCGGCGCGCGGCTCTGGTGCGACCAGACCCGCGCGGAGTTGCGGGCCACCGGCGAGGCGGTGCCTCCGGTGGCCCAGCCGGTGGCCAAGCAGCTCACGCCGCAGCAGCTGCAGATCGCGCGCTTCGTGGCGGAGGGGAAGACGAATCGGGAGGTGGCGGCGCAGCTGTTCGTCAGTCCGCGCACCGTGGACCACCACCTGCGCAACATCTTCACGCGGCTCGGGATCCGCTCCCGCCTCGAGCTCGTGCGGATGCTGGGGTAGCGGGCGCGGCCGCGGTGCGCGCGGAGATGGCCAGGCCGCGGTGGGCCTGGCCATCTCCGGCGCCGCGCCGGTCGGCGTCAGCTCTGATCCGGTTGCGGCTCGGCCGTCGTGCCCGGTTCGGTCGTCGACGTCCCGCCGGGACCGCCGGTGCCGCCTCCGCCGGGCCCGGGCGTCCCGGTCCCGCCGGGCGTCCCGCTCCCGCCCGGGCCGGGGGTGCCGGTGCCCGGGCCGCCGCTGACGCCGGGCGACGGCGTGCCCGACGTGGACAGTCCGAGGCTCTGCGCGAGCGCCCGGAGCGCGTCGTGGTGCGACCGGATGACCGGTTCCGCGTCCTGCGCCACCCGCTTGGCGTCCGGGTCCGAGCCCTGGGACAGCTCCGTCTGGATCAGCTGCATCGTCTGCTCGTGCCAGCTGAGGTTGATCGAGACGAACATCCGGTCGAAGTCCGGGCCGTTGACGGCCTGCAGCCGGGTCAGCGCCGACTGCTGGTCGGCGGTCGGCGAGCCGGGCAGCGTCACGTTGAGCTTCGAGGCGGTCTGTTGCAGCGACTGGTCCAGGCGGGTGTGGTCGCTGACCAACCGGGAGCCCACGTCCTTCACCTGCTGGTTCGCGTTCTTCTGCTGCGTCAGGTTCCCCTTCGAGATCTCGGCCATGTTCGCCTGATGGGCCGCCTGCAGGAACGACGTATCCTGTGCCGACGGCGCGGCGACCGCGTGCGCGGCCGTGCCGGGCACCAGGGCCAGCGCCACGAGCCCGGCGACGAGCGCGCCGCGTTTGATGCGTGCCATCTCTCCCCCTCTTCTCGTGCGGACAGGTGGCCGGGTACCCCACCGATGCGTGCCCATGCCACCCGGTGACGGCCGCGCCGCTCGGCTCAGCGCGGGCACCGTCCGCCGAATCGGGCCTCGCTCGACTCGCGCGATCGGCGCGGTCGGGTTAAGTTCCGACCAAGTGGAAGAAGCGCAACGTGGCGGACATTTCACGCGGGTTGGGCCGATCCACTTACCACAGACAAGGAAGGTGCCCGCCCGTGCTCTCCGCGCTCGACCCCCAGCACACCGTCGCCCCGGCCGGGTACAGCCGCTGGCTGATCCCGCCGGCCGCGTTGTCGGTGCACCTGTGCATCGGCCAGGCGTACGCGACGAGCGTCTACAAGAACTCCCTCATCGCGCACTTCGACACCAGCCAGACGGCGATCGGGGTCATCTTCAGCATCGCGATCGTGATGCTCGGGCTCTCGGCGGCGGTCGGTGGCACGTGGGTGGAGGCGAACGGGCCGCGCAAGGCGATGTTCGTCTCGGCCTGCTTCTGGACGGCCGGCTTCCTGGTCGGCGCGCTCGGCATCGCCACCCGGCAGCTCTGGCTGCTCTACCTCGGATACGGCTTCCTCGGCGGCATCGGGCTCGGCATCGGTTACATCTCGCCGGTCTCCACGTTGATCAAGTGGTTCCCGGACCGCCCTGGCCTCGCCACCGGCCTGGCCATCATGGGCTTCGGCGGCGGCGCGATGGTCGCCAGTCCACTGTCGCGCCAGCTGCTCTCGTTGTACGACCCCACCTACGACCCGGGTAACGCCGGTTCCGTGGCGTCCAGCGGGGCTCTCGTCGGGCTCTTCCTCACGCTCGGCATCGGCTACTTCGTGATCATGATGTTCGGCGTGGTCAACGTGCGGGTTCCCGCGCCCGGCTGGCGGCCGGCCGGCTTCGATCCCGCCACGGTCACGGCGAAGCCGATGGTGACCACGGCGCAGGTCTCCGCGGCGAACGCCATCAGAACGCGCTCGTTCTGGCTGCTGTGGATCGTGCTGTTCTGCAACGTGACCGCCGGCATCGGCATCCTGGAACAGGCCGCGCCGATGATCCAGGACTTCTTCCGGGACAACGGCGCCTCGGCCGTGACGGCCGCCGCCGCGGGCGGCTTCGTGGGCCTGCTCTCGCTGTTCAACATGGCGGGCCGGTTCGTCTGGTCGTCCACCTCGGACATCATCGGCCGCAAGCCGATCTACGTGCTCTACCTCGGGCTCGGCATGGTGCTCTACACCCTGCTCGCGCTGGTCGGACACACGGCCACCGCGCTGTTCGTGCTGATCGCCTGCGTGATCCTGTCCTTCTACGGTGGCGGATTCGCCACCATCCCCGCGTACCTGCGGGACCTGTTCGGCACCTATCAGGTGGGCGCGATCCACGGCCGGCTGCTCACCGCCTGGTCCGCCGCGGGGGTCGCCGGGCCGCTGATCGTGAACGGGGTGCTCGACGCGCAGGGCGAACCGGGGACCCTGACCGCGGCCTCCTACCGTCCGGCGCTGTTCACCATGGTCGGCGTGCTGGCCCTCGGTTTCCTCACCAACCTGCTCGTGCGGCCGATCCCGGAACGCTTCCACGAGCCGCGGGCCGCCGCGGCGCCGACACCCGAACCCGACACCGCGACCGCGGCGGTCGCGACCGAAGGAGGCAGCAACCGATGAGCGACCGGTCCGGAAAGCAGACCGCCCGGCTGTGGGTGTCGTGGCTGCTGGTCGCCGCGCTGCTCGGCTATGGCGTCGTCCAGACGGCGATCACCGCGGCGAAGCTCTTCGCCGGCTGAGGCGTTCCCACGCTGAGGCTTCCCACGCTGTGGGCAATGCGGTCCGCGGCCTAACCTTCCCTACCACAGTGCCGATATCACGCCCAGACGACCCCCGTTCAGGGGTGCCGGGAGGCGGAAGGAGGCGGTGGGGAAGATGGCCGCGGACAAAACATCGGTCGAGATCACCATCGACCGGAACCGGTTCGTCGGTTGGTTGGCCGACCGGCGTACGAGCACCAAGACGTCGATCGCCGTGGTGGTGGTCATGCTCGTCGCGGTCGGCGCGACCGCGTTCTCGCTGATGCGGATGGCGGGAATCAACGACGACCTCAAGACGATGAAGGACCACCACGTCGAGCAGGCGCGGCTGCTGAACGAGCTGAGCGGTGGGTTCGGCACCATGTTCCGGGGCCTGTTCCTCGCCTCGGGCAGCAGCGGTGACCCCACGTACCAGCCGGAGGGGCGCAAGAACCTCGAGGAGGCCGACGCCCAGGTCAAGCAGGCCCTCGCCCGGTACCGCGAACTGGAGTCGGACGGCGGCGAGGCGGTGAACCCGGCGCTGAACGCCTTCGAGAAGGCGTGGAGCGCCCACACCACGCTGCGCGACGTGTTCGTCCTGCGCAAGCAGCCGCCGGCCGGCTTCGTCATGCCCACGCCCGACAAGATCGGTCCGATGTTCGTCGCCGCCGAGCAGGAGATGCACGCGGCGATGGACCAGCTGAAGAAGACCGAGGAGGAGGAGGCCGACGCGCTGGCCGCGGCCGCGTCCGACGAGTACGCGCAGGCGCGCCTCGTGACCATCGCGGTGCTCGTGCTCGGGCTGCTGCTCGCCGGCGCGCTGGACGTCTGGGTGGCCGTCAACTTCCGCCGTCAGCTCGCCAGCGTCGGCGGCGCGCTCGACGCCGTCGCCGACGGCGACCTGACGCGCCGGGCCGAGGTGCGCTCGCGCGACGAGCTCGGCCGGATGGCCGCCGCGGTCAACCGGGCGAGCGCGGGCATCCGGGCGACGGTCGAGACGCTCGGGATCGGCGCCCGCACGCTGGGCGCGAACACCGAGAAGCTGGGCGCGGTGGCCGCGCGGATCGGATCCAGCGCACAGGAGGCCGCCGCCCAGGCGAACGTGGTCGCGGACGCCGCGGGTGACGTGTCGCGCAACGTGCAGACGGTGGCCGCCGGCGCGGAGGAGATGGGCGCGTCGATCCGCGAGATCGCGCAGAACGCCAACGAGGCCGCGCGGGTCGCCTCCGACGCGGTGGGCGTCGCGGAGTCGACGAACCGTACGGTCTCGACGCTCGGTGAGTCGTCGATGGAGATCGGTAACGTGGTCAAGGTGATCACGTCGATCGCCGAGCAGACGAACCTGCTGGCGTTGAACGCGACGATCGAGGCGGCGCGCGCCGGGGAGGCCGGTAAGGGCTTCGCGGTGGTGGCCAGCGAGGTCAAGGACCTGGCGCAGGAGACGGCGCGGGCGACCGAGGACATCTCCCGGCGGGTGGAGGCGATCCAGTCCGACACGTCGAACGCGGTGGCCGCGATCGGTGAGATCAGCAAGATCATCGCGAAGATCAACGACTACCAGGTGACGATCGCCTCGGCGGTGGAGGAGCAGACCGCGACCACCGGCGAGATGAGCCGCAGCGTCGGCGACGCGGCACAGGGCAGCGGCGACATCGCCACCAACATCGCCGGGGTCGCCGCCGCGGCCAAGGCCACCACCGACACGCTGGTCGAGGCGGGACAGACGACCGCGGAGCTGGCGGCGCTCGCGACGCAGCTGCAGGACGCGGTGGGACGCTTCCGCGTCTGACACGTCACACCGATCACGACGGCCGCCCCGGTTTTCCGGGGCGGCCGTCGGCGTGTCAGCCGGCGCGGTCGATCAGTTCCGCACCCTCGAAGACGCCGAGCTCCTCGCGGTACAGCTCGATGCCGACCCCGTTGGGATCGCGCAGGTAGAGGCTGTCCTCGACCCCGCGGTCCGGGCCGAGGTACTCCACGCCGTTGGCGTCGAGCTTCGCCTTCGCCTCGGCGAAGCGTTCCGCCGACACGGAGATGGCGATGTGCTGCACCGCGCCGATGGTCTCCAGGTACGGCTGGTGGTCGTGGCCGGGGAAGTCGAAGAAGCCGAGCAGGTTGCGGTTGCCGACGTCGAAGAAGAAGTGGCTCGAGCCGGCGTAGTCCCGGTTCTCCACCAGCTCGACGAGGGGGAAGCCGAGGAAGTCCTGGTAGAAGCGGATGGTCTCGGCCACGTCGCGGCAGACCAGCGCGACGTGGTGCACGCCGCGCCCGATGGTGGCGGGGCGCCGGCCGACCGGCCGCAGATGGGTGTCGCGCAGAGAATCGCGGCGGGCGCGGATCGCGGCGAGATCCGCGCCTTCGGGCTGTGGCATGACGATCTTTCCTCTCCGACGGGTGTGACCGATGCTAGGCCCGTTCTGCGAGGACGGCTCGGGAAAGCCTCCCCTCTTCCCGGGGGAGGAGGGGAGGCGCCGTGACGCCGAACGCGTCCGGCGGGGGCGGAGGATGCGCTATCGTCGACGTTTTGAGCGCATAAAAAAAGAACCGCTGAATCAGCGGCTCTGTTGAGATATTAGCAGCTAGGGAGTCGCATTGTCAACCTCCGCGGGGCATCCGGACGAAATCCGGACCGACGAGCTCGACCGCGAGCAGGAGTACGTGGGGACGCTCTACGGACGCCTCGACGACCTGCGTGAACACGCTGCCCAGCGGCTGAGCCGGGCGCTGCGCGAGACCGGCGGCACCCTGCAGGACCGTTCCCAGCGGGAGAGCGCGGTCGCGCTCTACTCCGAGCAGCTGGCCCAGTTCAGCGCCGTCGAGCAGGGGCTCTGCTTCGGCCGGCTCGACTTCCACGCCGCGGCGCCGCGCTACGTCGGCCGCATCGGCCTCTTCCGCGACGGCGACCACCAGCCGCTGCTGCTCGACTGGCGTGCCCCGGCGGCCCGCCCGTTCTACCTGGCGACCGCGGCCTCCCCCGAGGGCGTGGCGCGGCGGCGCTACATCCGCACCCGGGACCGCAAGGTCGTCGGGCTGGACGACGAGGTGCTCGACCTCGCGGCGGCCCGGGACACCCACGCCGGGCCGGCCGGCGAGGCGGCGCTGCTGGCCGCGATCGGTGCGACGCGTACGGGCCGGATGCGCGACATCGTCGAGACGATCCAGGCCGAGCAGGACCGGGTGATCCGCGCCGACCTGGACGGCGTCCTCGTCGTGCAGGGCGGACCCGGCACCGGCAAGACCGCTGTCGCGCTGCACCGCGCCGCGTACCTGCTCTACACCCACCGCCGGGAGCTCTCCGCCCGGGGCGTGCTGATCGTCGGCCCGAACCCGACGTTCCTGCGCTACATCTCGCAGGTGCTGCCGTCGCTGGCCGAGACCGGCGTGCTGCTGCGCACCCTCGGCGACCTGTTCCCCGGCGTCACCGCGCGGGCGGACGAGCCGGCCGGCGCCGCCGAGATCAAGGGCCGGCTGGCGATGACCGAGGTGTTGGCCGCGGCGATCCGGGACCGGCAGCGGGTGCCCGACGAGCCGCTGGAGATCGTCGTCGAACGGGACACCCTGGTGCTCGACCCGGAGACCATCCGCGCGGCGCGCGCCTCGGCCCGCCGCTCCGGCAAGCTGCACAACCTGGCCCGGCCGATCTTCGACACCGAGATCGTGCACGCCCTCGCCCGGCAGGTCGCCGACCGTATCGGCGCCGACCCGCTCGGCGGGGAGAACCTGCTCGACGAGGCCGACCTGGCGGAGATCCGCCGGGAGCTGCGCGCGGAGCCCGAGGTCCAGGCGGTGCTGGACTGGCTGTGGCCGATCCTCACCCCGCAGCGGCTGGTCGGCAGCCTGCTGGTCTCGGCCGACCGGCTCGCCGCGGCCGCGCCCCAGCTCACCGACGCCGAGCGGGCGCTGCTGCTGCGCGGCCCGGAGCACGGCTGGACCCCGGCGGACGTGCCGCTGCTCGACGAGGCCGCCGAGCTGCTCGGCGAGGACGACCGGGCCGCGGCGGCGCGCCAACAGCGCGAACGCCGGGCCCTCGCCGAGTACGCCGAGGGCGCCCTGGAGATCCTGACGGGCTCCCGCTCCATCGACGTCGAGGACGAGGACGACCCCGAGATCCTGAGCGCCACCGACCTGCTCACCGCCGGCCGCCTCGGCGAACGGCACGAGGAGGAGGACCGCCGCACCACCGCGGAGCGGGCCGCCGCCGATCGCCGCTGGGCGTTCGGGCACGTCATCGTCGACGAGGCGCAGGAGCTCTCGCCGATGGCGTGGCGGCTGCTGATGCGGCGCTCGCCCAGCCGGTCGATGACGGTCGCCGGGGACGTGGCCCAGACCGGGGACCTCTCCGGGGCGTCGTCGTGGGCGCAGGTGC
The DNA here is from genome assembly GCF_900107255.1 of Micromonospora pattaloongensis. Classification (GTDB taxonomy): domain Bacteria; phylum Actinomycetota; class Actinomycetes; order Mycobacteriales; family Micromonosporaceae; genus Micromonospora_I; species Micromonospora_I pattaloongensis. Next base: position 197,697 of record NZ_FNPH01000004.1, read on the forward strand.
TCGCGCCGTACGTGGCGGATCGGTGGCGGCTGGTGGAGCTGGAGGTCAACTACCGGACGCCCGCGGAGATCATGGCGGTGGCGGCCGGCGTGCTCGCCGGGATCGACCCGTCGCTGAAGCCGCCGCGCTCGGTGCGCGAGACCGGCGTCGCGCCGTGGACGTTCCGGGTGCCGCCGCAGCGGCTCGCCGACGAGCTCGCCGGACGGGTCCGGCGGGAACTCGCGGAGGTGGGGGAGGGGCGGCTCGGCGTGATCGTCCCGACGGGCCGGCTCGACGCGCTCGCCCGGGCGGTCGTCGACGCGGCGCCGGAGGCGGCGGTGGGCGCGCAGCCGGAGCTGGAGAGCCCGGTCGTGGTGCTGACCGTACGGCAGGCCAAGGGGCTGGAGTTCGACTCGGTGCTGGTGGTCGATCCGGAGGGGATCGCCGCGGAGTCGCCGCGCGGGCAGAGCGACCTCTACGTCGCGCTCACCCGCGCCACGCAGCGCCTCGGCGTGCTGCACCCCGGTCCGCTGCCGCCCGCCCTGTCGGGGCTGGACCAGTCGTCCTGATCACCGACGCCAGCGGACGCGCCGGCGTCGGTGGCGGCGGCGCGGCCGGTGGCGGACGTCAGTGCACGGGCAGCAGCCAGGTGCCGGTCTCCGGGCTGACCAGGCCGCACCGCACCGCCGTCGTCGCGGCCTCGACGCGGGAGTGCGCGTCCATCTTCGTCAGCACCCGTTGGATGTGACAGCGCGCGGTGGCCGGCGTGACGCCGAGGGTGCGGGCGATCTGCCGCGTGTCGTGCCCGCCGACCAACGCGCTCAGCGTCTGCCGCTCGCGTGGGGTCAGGAACGCGGCCAGCCGGCGGACCTCCTCGTCCGAGGCCGCGGTGGCCGGTCGGGCGGGCGGCGGCGCGGCGTCGGTCGGGAACACCCGTTCACCGGCGTGCACCCGGTGGAGCAGCTGCACCATCTCCCGCGTCAGGCAGCGCTTGTTCGCCACCCCCGCCACCCGCGCCCGGCGCGCGGCCGTGACGAGGTCGACGTCGACGCGGCCGGTGAGCAGGACGATCCGGGTCTCGGGCCCGCGCCGCTGGAGCTCGGGCAGACGCGGCAGGACCGAGTGCGGACCGAACATCACGTCGAGCAGGCACACCTCCACCGGCTCGCGGCGCAGCACGGTCACGGCCGCGTCGGGGTCGTGCGCCACGCCCACGACGCGCATCCCGGCCGCGCCCAGCAGCTCGGCGAGCGACTCGGCGAAGACCGGATGGTCGTCGCAGATCAGCACGCGGATCACGCCGACAGCCCTTCGACGTACTGCTGCTCGGCCGGCGGCGCGATGGGCAACCGGAGTCGGACACAGCCGCCGCCGAGCCCGCCGCACCGGATCTCCAGACCGCCGCCCGCGCCGGCCGTCAGCTCCCGGACGATGTCGAGGCCGCGCGCGTCCGGTCGGGGCCGCGTCGTGCCGAAGCCGGGGCCGTCGTCCTCGACCTGGGTGACCGCGCCGCCCGCCTCGGCGCCGATCCACACCCGCACCGTGCCGGTCGGCCCGGCCGCGCGGACCGCGTTCTGCAGCAGGTTGCGCAGCACCCGCCAGAACGCGAGCCGGTCGGTGACGGCGGTCAGTTCCTCGGCGCGGAACTCGATCAGGGTGCTGTGGGAGCGCCGGATGGTCTCGACCACCTCGGCCGCCACCAGGTCCAGCCGGGTGTGCCCGGGACGGGGCCGGGGGCGCGGATCCGTCGGCGCGAGCACGCACTCCTCGTACGCCCGCTGCAGCCGCCCGAGCCATCGAAGCTCGCTCAGGATCAGCAGCGCACGCTCCCTGCTGTCGGCGCCGACGTCCGGCGCGGTGCTCAGCAGCGTCGCGAGCAGCGAGATGGTTCCCAGCTCGTGATGGATGTCGTGACTGAGTTGGCGGCACCGCGACCAGGTGGGGTCGCGATGCGCGTTGTCGATCTCCGACCGGGCCGCCGGCACGGGCGCCCGACCGCTTCTCACCTCGTCCACGTCGGCACCTCCCGGGTTCGTCAGCACCAGGAGTAACTGGGCACGTCGTGACGTCGGGTTCACCTGAAACGTCGGGCTTGGCGGCCATTCGTCGTACTCGTGCCATGTCCCGCGCCGCCACCGCGCACCGGCGCCCGGCGTGGTACCGCCGGCGGTGCTGCGGCGGGCGGCCGCGACCACCGTCGACGCCGCACCGCCGCGCGCACCACCGCCTCAGGCGAGGTCGATGAAGCGCTGCAGCACGATGACGACGAAGACGAACAGCAGCGGTGCGATGACGGCGTCGAGCAGGCGGCGCGCCGGGCGGTGGCGGGAGCGGAGCTCGGCCTGCAGGAGCACCCTGCCGACCAGCGCCGCGAGCAGCACGGCGAAGACGACGACCCCGATCCATGGCGGCACCGTCGCTGCGGCCTGCCGGACCGCCTCCCAGCCCGGAAACGCGGTCGGCCTCACCAACGCCTCCGGGGGGAGGGCAGGCGCACGGTCCACCCGCGATCGCGGCCGAGCTCGACCGACGCCGCGAGCGACGCGATCACGACGAGCACGGCGAGCCCCCACGCCGGCGACCACCACCCCAATTGGAGCAGGACCTCCGCTACCAGAATGCCGAGCGCGAGGCTCAGCGCGACGGCGACGATCAGCTCCGTGAGGCGGTCCCGCAGCCGCACCAACCGCACGCAGGCCAGCCCGGGAACCACCGCCAGGTAGGTGAGCACGGGCACGGCCCGTACCGCCGCCGGCGCGTCGAACAGCACGAAGCCGAGCACGATGGCGCCCGACAGCAGCACCAGCAGCGGCGGGCGGGCGAGCCGCTGCCCTGCGGCGCGCCGACCGGTGGCGGCCGCGGCGCGCACCGCCTCCGGCGGCACGGACTCCCGGTCCGGCCGCGCGAGCCTCCGGTCGACCGCGCGCTCAGCGATTTCCACCACGGATTTCTCCCTTCTTCGTCAGTACGTAGACCCGGGCGTCGGCGTTGGCGTAGACCTGCCGGAAACGGCCGGACCCGATCACCTGCTGCTCCAGCGCGCTGCCCCATCCCGGCGGCTTGCCGAGGAACGACTCCCCGAACACGTACTGACCCCTGGACAGGATCAGGAAGGCGCTGGGGTTGGCCCGCAGCTCGTCCTCGACCGCGGACACGGCCACCGGCCGGTCGTCGTCGCTGACCGTGGAATACCGGTACCGCTCCACGTGCCGCGACCGCCACGGCACGTTGGAGGTCGCGGCGACGAACGAGGTGCCGGCCGGCGCGTGCGCGTACAGCCAGTCCACGGCCGCCAGATCACCGCGGCGGACCTGCTCGAAGCTCTCGTTGCCGTAGCGGGCGATGAAGAAGGCGCCGGTGAGCGCGGCGCTCAGCACGACCGCCATGAGCATGACGAGCGCGCGGCGCGGCCGCCGGACGGGCGCCAGGTGAGCGGCGACCAGCACCGCCATGAAGGGCAGCGCGAAGGAGTAGACGCGCAGCAGGATCTCCCCGCCGTAGCTCTGCATGCTCAACAGCAGGAACGGTGCGCCGGCGAGTGCCACCAGCGCCGGGTCGTTGTCGCCGGCGCGCATCCGCCGCCACGCCCCCAGGGCCGCCAGCCCCCACACGGCGGCCGCCAACTCGACCCGGAACAGCACGACGATCTGATGCGTCGCGTCGCCCTGCACGCGCTCGACCGCGCCGCTGTTGAGCACCCCCAGGACGTTGCCCAGCGAGCCGAAGATCTCGTCGAGGTGGCCGGACCAGTACGGGACGGTGAAGTAGCTGAGGTGACCGACGACCATGACGCCGAGCAGAACCGGCAGCGCGCGCACCCGGCACTGCCGGACCAGCACGAGCAACGCCACGGACATCGCTATCGCCACCGGGGTGAGCTGGTGGCTGGCGGTGCTGGCGGCGAAGACCACGACGACCACCACCATCAACCCGAGCAGGGAGGTGACGCCGTACGGATTTCCGGACGACGCGGACAGCAGCGGCGGTGCGGGAAGCCGGATCATCCGGGACAGCCGGTCGCGCAGCGGCCGGTGCGCGTGCCGGTGCGCGTGGTCGAACGCGCGCGGCCGGAACCACACCAGCAGCACCGTCAACAGGACCAGGTAGAACAGGTAGTTCAGCGCCTGCGGCCCGAAGTAGTCCTGCCCCACCCAGTTGGCCGGCACGAACAGCCACACGGCGAGCCACGCGGTGCGCACGTCCGACGACGTCGCCCGGGCCAGCCGGAACACCGCGGCGACGTAGAGCAGGTTGAACGCGACCGGCGCCCAGCCGAGCAGCGGCATCGCGTCCGGCATTCCCGCGGCCCGTGTCGCCATGGCGACCAGGGCGAAGAATCCCGGCCAGCTGAACCGGGCATCGAGCTGCGGCAGCGTCTCGCCGGTGCGCGCGATGTAGTCGGCGAAGCCGACGTGCAGCCAGCCCGGCAACAGTCGGGGCAGCGGTTCGATGATCGGCGCGGCGCCGAAGAGCAGGACGACCAGCACGACGACGTGCGCCGCGAGCAGCGCGCGCGGGGCGCCGCCGCGGCGGAACACGGCGACGACGAACCCGACCGTGAGCGCGGCGAGCGCGGCGTAGAGCCGCGGCGGAAGCGCGGAGACGAGCCCCAGCGGCCCGATCTCCGTGACCCGGGCGGCCGTCAGCGCCTGGATGCCGGTGGCGAGCACGACCGGGGGCACGGACCACGCCGCCACCGCGGCGATGCGGCCGCGGCTCGGCCATCGGAGTTCGGCGAGCCGGTGTGCGACAGCCGTGCTGCTCATGACGCCCTCCTGACGAGTCGCCGCAGCGACGGCAGGATCGCCGCGGCGACGATGAGCTGTCCGGTGAGGTAGGCGACCCCGACGCCGGTCACTCCGAGACCGCCCATCGCGAGCACGGAGAGGGAGACGACCAGGGCGCTCGCCGCGGCGTGGACAGCGATGACGCGCCCGACGCTGCGCCGCACCCGGCAGACGGCGACGAACACGACGACGACCAGCTTGGGCAGCACCGCGAGCGCGAACAGCCGGACGACGGCCGGGCCGTCGGCGGCGTACCGGGTGCCGAAGAGCGCCAGCAGCAGCGGCGCCAGCGCGCACAGCGCGACGACCGCGGGCGCGAACAGGACGAAGCCGCGGCGCAGCACCGTCCGGGTGTATGCCGCGAGTCGCGACTCGTCGGCCGCGGCTTCGACGGTGAGCGACGTTCCGAAGTGGTACGCGATCAGCTCGAGCGAGGTGCCGAGCAGCCAGCCGATGTAGAACACCGCGTTGGCCTCGGCGCCCAGTCGCGCGGTCACGATGATCGGCAGCGCGTTCGTGCCGGCCTGCATGAACAGGAATCCGAGGTAGTCCATCGCCACGAACCGGGCCAGCATGCGGCGGGCGGGCAGCCCGACCGTGCCGCGCCGCGCGCCCAGCCGCGGCAGCAGCCGGCGGAACACCAGCACGTTGATCGGCACGAGGGCGGCGACGACCGCGAGGTTCCACGACGCGAAGATCCCCACCCCGGGCAGCGCGCCGGCCAGCAGCACCAGCAGCACGAGCTTGAGAATCCCGACGGCCGTGTTCTCGACCGGCACCCACAGCGCGCCGCGGGCCGCGGTGAGCACGCTGTCCTGGAGCGTGAACACACCCCACGCGGCGACGCACAGCGCGAAGGCCAGCGCGAGCGCCGGGGTGCGGGTCAGGAAGCCCAGCCCCTCGGCGACGGCGGGCCCGAGGAGCAGGAAGCACCCGCTCAGCACGAGCGCCACGGTGCAGCTCGCGCCGTACGCGTAGGCGACCACCCGACGGCCGCGCGCCCCGGCGCCGGGCAGGAAGCGGGCGAGCGTGCCGTTGAGGTTGAGCTGGGACAGGTTGCTCAGGAACATCATCGTCGAGATCAGGGCGGCGCCGGTGCCCACCTCGCGCGCCGGGTAGAGCCGCGCCGCGAGCGCCCAGTAACCCATGCCGAGCGCCGAACTGACGACAGTGTTGACCATCAACGCGTAGACGTTGGTGTTCAGCGGTTCGCGCAGGTGCTCACGCAGCCGCGCCACGCCGGTGGACCCGCTGCCGCCGTACGAGACGACGGCCGGCCCGGCGTCCGGCCAGCGGTGCGCGCTCATCCGGCGGCCCGCCCGGCGCCGGCCCGTGCGAGCCCGACGTACCGCCGCGCGCGCCGGTACGCCCGCCAGCCCCGCGTGCGCAGCTGCTCGCCGCGCCAGGCCAGCGGCCAGCCCCGCCCGTCGAGCAGCGCCTCGATCGTCGCCGTCCCGGCGTCGCGCTCGACCAGCACGCGCGCGATGGCGAACGGATCGTCCGCGCCGTGGCTGAGCGCGTTCTTCACCGCGCAGGCGGAGGTGTAGCCGGCGGCGCGCACGGCCCGGCGCACCGCGGCGCTGCTGTAGCCGTACGGGTACGCGAACGACGACACCCGCTCGCCCAGCGCGTCCTCGAGCGCCAGCCGGCTCAGCGTGATCTCCTGCGGCAGCTCACCGCGGGCGAGACAGTCCAGCGCCCGGTGCGTGTGGCTGTGCGAGCCGATCTCCACCCCGCCGGCGCGCAGCTCCGCCACGGCGTCCCAGTCGAGGAACGGGTCGCTGCGCCGGGTCCGCGGCGACCCGATCCGCGACGTGATGACATACGCGGTCGCCGTGAGGCCGTACCGGCGGAGCACCGGCAGGGCGGTCTCGGCGAGGTCGGCGAAGCCGTCGTCGAAGGTGACGAGCACCGGCCGCGGTGGCGGTGGCGCCTCCCCGCGCAGCATCGCGGCGTACGCGGTCACCGTCAACGGCGTGCGGCCCCGCTGGGCGAGCAGCGCCATCTGCTCGTCGAAGTCGCCCGGCGACACCGACCAGCGCAGCGTTCCGTCGCGGGGTTCGTCGCTGATGCTGTGGTACCCGAGCACGGGCACGACGGCGCGCGGGCGTCCGGGAGCGGTCATCGGCCGGTCCCTCCCGCGCGCGCCGACCAGGCCGCCGCCGCGTAGTGCAGCGGGCCGAGCGCCATCCCGCAGAGCTCCAGCGCCGTCAACGACGCCGGGTAGTCGCGCCGCTTGCCGCCGTTCTTGTCCGACCCGGGACGCAGCGCGTAGCCGATCCCGCGGGGCAACCGCCCGAGCAGGTCCCGGCGTCCGGCGCGATCCGTGACCAGGTGCTTCGCCACCACCGCGCTCAGCCCGACGCCGTAGTGGTACATCGAGCGGCGCAGCGCGCGCACCTCCCGCCGGTGCGTGTGCCACACGATGGCGGCCGGCTCGTAGACCAGCGCCCGGCCGCCGAGGACCACCCGCAGCAGCACGTCGATGTCCTCACCCGTGCGCAGCAGCGGATCGAAGCCGCCCAGCCGGCGCAGCGCGTCGGTCCGGAAGGCCATGTTCGCCCCCGAACCGTAGGCGCCCGGCAGGTACGGGTAGAGCGACCGGCGGGTGGCGGGGACCCGCTCGACCGTCCCGGCCACGACCGTGTCGTATCCGTGCCGGTCGAACCTGCGCCGCCGACACCCCTTGCCGAACCCGCCGTACTGCTCCAGCCAGATCTGCGCGGGCGTCTCCAGCTCGCGCGCGAGCACCTGTCCGGTCACGGCGACGACGTCGGCGTCGGTGAAGCCGGCGACGAGCTTCGACAGCCACCGCCGGTCCACCGTCACGTCGTCGTCGGCGAAGGCCACGATCTCCCCGCGCGCCTCGGCCAGCCCGCGGTTACGCGCATGGCTCACCCCGGCCCGCGGCTCGGCGGTGTAGCGCAGTCGCGGATGGTGGGCGCGGCGCTCGGCGACGAGCCGCGCCGTCGACGCGATCCGCGGCGCGTTGTCCACCACCACGGTCTCGTAGTGCGGATGGTCCTGCCCGGCGAGGGAGTCGAGGGCGCGGCCGAGCAGTCGGGTGTTCCCGCAGGTCGGCACGATGACGCTGACGAACGGGGCGGGCCCGGCGCGGTCGCTGTCGAAGACGCAGGGCGCCGCCGGGGCCAGCGGCCCGGTGTCCAACCGGTGGACCGGCCGCAGGCCGTCCGCGCGCAGGTGCTCGGCCAGCTCCTTCGACAGCCGTTGCGCGATCGCCGCGGCGTGCGCCGGGGCGCCCAGCCCACCCGGTGGCAGCCCGATGTCCAGCAGGCCGAGCGGCTGCCCGTGCAGCCGGACGAACACGTGCGCCGCGTCGTACCGCGTCCCGTCCGGGCCGCCGTCGGGTACGTCGGGGACGCCTTCGGAGAGCTCCACCGTGACCACCCGCGCCGGCGGCGGCCCCGCGCGGCGGCGCGGCCGCGGGACCGTGGCGGTGGCGTCGGAGGCCCGCAGCGCGAGCGCGGAGGCGTAGCCGGAGGCGGTGAGCAGCAGGCCGGCCACGATCGCCGCCGCCCGCAGCAGGCCGGCGCCGTCGCCCGCGCGGATCTCCCGCAGCCCCCGGCGTACGCCGGCCGGCAGCGCCCGGCGGGTGTAGTCGCGCTCCGCGGACAGCCCGGAGGCGGCGCCGACCAGGCGCGCCACGACCGCCTTGGACCGTCCCTCGCCGAAGCAGCGGCGGCGGAAGTAGCGCCACGTGGCCCGGTCGGCCGTGACCCGGTGCCGCACGCGCGCCGCCGGGTCGTAGAGCACGACGCCGTCCGGGTGCCGTTGCCGCATCCGGATGCACAGCTCCGTCTCCTCGCAGCCGACCGGGGTGCGACCGATCCGGCCGAGCGCGGGGTCGAAGCCGTCGATGCGGTCGAGGACCGAACGGCGGAAGGACATGTTGCAGCCGATGACGTTGCGCACCGGGGCGACCCGGACCGGTTGGCCGGTGAAGCTGCACCCGACCACCCAGTCGAACTCGGGGGGCAGCCATCGCGGCCGCCGGCCCTCCCACGCGGGGACGGCCCGGCCGCCCACCGCGAGCACCCGCGGGTCGTCGTAGTGCGACACCAGGCGCGCCAGCCAGTCCGGCTCCGCCGCGGCGTCGTCATCCAGGAACGCGACGATGTCGCCGCGGGCGTGCGCGACACCGGTGTTGCGGGCCCCGGACAGGCCGCGCGGGCCGGTGCTCGACACGACGACGGCCTCGGGAAAGGCCGCCGTCGCGCGGTCGAACAGCGCGGGGTTGTGGTCGACGACCACGACGAGTTGATCCGCCGGCACCCGCTGCGCGCGCACGGAGTCGACCGCGCGCACGATCTCCGTCCAGCGCCGTTCGGTGTAGACGCAGATGATGACGGTGACGCTCGGCGCCGCCCGGCGGTCGTCCGGAACGACGGCGGGTACGGCCGCCGCCTCAGATGTTGACGAGCACCCGCTCGACGTTGCCGCGAAGCCACCGTGGGCTGTCATGGTCCCCCTCCGAATCGATGAAGAGCTGAATGTGGCGCAGCCAGTAGAGAAGTACGGCCGATCGCGGCGGGATGCCGTCCAGCCAGCCGGCGGCCTCGGCGTCGGGCACGGCCAGCGCCTCGCCGAGACCCCGGCGCAGGGCGTGCACGACGACGTCGCCGAGCTCGTCGCCGCGCGTCAGCCGGCGGGCGAAGACGTGCAGGTGCAGCAGATCGTGCAGCGGCAGTTCGCGCGCGCCGGCGCGGTCCCAGTCCACGACCCCGGTGACGTCGGCGCGTGGCCGGCCCGCGAGCAGGTTGCCGGGCCAGAAGTCGCCGTGGATCCAGGACGTGCGCACGGTGCGGCCGGCGAGCGCGGCCACCAGCTCGCGCCGGGTGCGCCGTACCGCGTCGAGCAGCGGCCGGTGACCGGGTCGGGTCGCCGCGAACGCGGCGAGTCGGCGCAGCGGCGCCCCCACCCACGCCTCGATCGCGGCGTCGTCGACCGGGGTCGGTTCGCCGGTGCCGTGGTGCAGGTCGCGGATGACCCGCGTGGCGGAGCGCAGCAGAGCCGACCGGCGGGTGCGCCGGAGCATCGCGTTGTCCGCCGGCGTTCCCGGCAGCGCCTCCTCGACCCAGTAGCGGCGCCCGTCGGCCTCGCCCTGCCCCAGACACCGCGGCAGCACCGGCCGCAAATGGGACAGCCGCGGATCGGCCCGCAGCGTGGTGAGCACCCGGGCCTGTCGCCGCAGCCCCGCCTCGCCCTCGGCCGTCCACGGCACCTTGACCACGTAACGCCGGCCGGGGCCGGTGACGGTGACGACGAGGACCGCCGTGCTGGTGAAGACGGCCCGTTCGGCCCGCCGGCCCCCCACGGGTGGGGCCCCGGCGACCTCGGCCACCAGCCGCGGCGCGATCGCCGCGGCCCAGGCCCGCTCGCGCCGGCGCCGCCAGCCGGCGGCGCGGTCGCGCAGCACCGGCAGGGCGAGCGCCACCGCGGCTCTCACCGCGCCGCCCGTTCCACGTAGTGCCGCCAGATCCGGGTGAGCGCGTCGGCGAGCACCACCTCCCGCGGCCGGTGCGCGTCCAGGCGCTCGAGGTGCGGGACCCGCCGTTGCAGGAGCCGGAAATGGGCCCGCTCCGCTTCGAGGTGCGCGGGGTCGTACTCACCCGACCGGCGGTGCATCACCGCGCCCGGCACGTCCAGCAGCAGGACCACGTCCGGCGCCGGGCACAGACGGCTGAGCAGCAGGAAGTACGGCCGTTTGAGCCACCGCAGCGACCCGCGCGGCGGCAGCAGCGCGTCGTAGACGTACCGGTCGAACACCACGGTGCGGCCGAGCGCCCGGTGCCGGAGCGCCCCGAGATAGCGGCGCCACACCACGAAGGGGCGCGCCAGGACGCGCAGCGCCTGCCCGGCGGCGCTGCGCGGCGCGCCGGTGGACGACCACAGCCCCATGTAGACGCGGCGCACCGGGAAGTAGGACGCGGATTCGAGCCCCGCGGCCAGCGTGGACTTGCCGGCGCCGTCCGGTCCGATCAGCGCCACGCTCGCACCCCGCCGCGACCATGCCTGCAGCGGCCGTTCGACGACCCGCAGCGCGGAGGAGACGACGGCGCGGCGGGCGGCCGTCCCGGGGTGGGTGAGCCACCACCCGGCGAGGAACCGGCGGCGCAGCGCGGGCAGCGCCGACCACCGCCCGGCCCGCGCGTGCGCGAGCAGCGTGGCCGGCGACGCCAGCGGCGGCATCGCCCGCACGAGCGGGCTGGTCAGCGACGCCGCGGGCGCGAGGTGCCCGAGACGGTCGACGTGGTGCCGGGCAAACGCGCGCTTGTCGAGCAGGCAGTGCAGCAGCAGCGCCCAGAACTCGTCCTCCGGCGCCAGCGTCCACGCCCCGTTCGCGCGGTGGCGTCGGGCGAGGCAGTGTGCGGCGGCGCCGGTGCGCACCTCGAAGTTCCGGCCGTACGCGAGCTCGGTCACCAGGTCCAGCTCGACCCACGTCGCGGTGGCGGCGTCGAGGCCGAGGAAGAACCGGTGCGTTCCCCGACCGTGGGATCGCAGCCGGACCAGGCCGCACGCCTCGATCGCGGTCACCGCGCGCGGCAGGTCGGCGGGCGCGACCAGCAGGTCCACGTCGTCCCGTGCGGCGCGTGGTGTGACGCCGTCGCGCAGCAGGCACCACCGGATGTCGGCGGCGTCCAGGCCGGCCAGCACGGCCCGCGCGAGCGGCGGGCGCCCGTGGCCCGGGTCGGGGTCGGGCCGGTGGTCGAAGGGTTCGCCGGCGGCAGCGGCGCCGCCGGGGACGTACGGCGGCGGGGTTCGGGAGCCCATGCGCTACTCCCGTCCCCGGCGCCGTCGCAGCGCCGCGCTGACCCGGCGTCGGGTGCGGTCGGTCAGGGCGGTGATCGGCACCGGTTCCAGCCGGTAACTGGCGTAGTGCTCCTCGACGGCGCCGAAGCGGCTCTTGAAGAGCGCCAACGGGGAGCCGGGTGCGGAGTCGCCCATGTGGTACGCCGTGCATCCGGCGGCGGCCGCGTCCTCGATGGCGGTGCGGTGCAGCAGGTAGTTGGCGTAGCTGCGGCCGGCCGCGTCCTCGTCCATCGCGCCGCGCCAGTAGGCCGCGACCGCCGGCCCGAACAGCACGATGATCGCCGCGACCGGACGTCCGTCCACCCGCGCCACGTAGGTCCGGCACCGCGGGCCGCACACCGCGGCGACGGTCGGCAGTTTGCGGGTCGGCTCCCGTCGCGCGGCGCGCCGCCGTGCGAAGGCGAGCGGCACCCCTTCCCGGCGCGCCCACCGGTCGACGGACCTGGCGTACAGCTCCTGGAAGACCGGCAGCAGCCGGCCGGTGTCGTCGCGCTGCACGACGACACCGGCGCGCTCGGCGCGGCGGACCCGGGTGCGGGTGTCGCCGCGGAACCGCTTCCGCCAGACCTCGTCGAAGCCGCCGGCGAGGGACAGCGTCTGGGCCATGAGCGGCCGGCGCAGCGCCCGGCGTGGCCGGGCCGCGTCCCAGGACGGGCCCGTCGCCGGGTCGGGGCGCACCGAGACCCGCAGCGCGTGCCGGTCGGCGAGATCGGCGAAGACCATCCGCGCGTCGTCGGGTCGGACCTCGCCGCCCTCGCCGAGCAGACCCGCCGGCCCCCACCCGGTGGGCCCCGAGGATTCCGTCCAGAGCACCCCGGGCAGCACCGCGCGGCGGACGAGCGGCAGCACCAGCCGGCGCCCGTCGGCGGTTTCGTAGAGCCGCGAGGCGTTGCGGTAGCCGCCGACGGCGCAGACGCAGTCGAGCCATTCGGGTGTCTGGGTCGGCAGGGCGCGCGGGGCGGAGGCGAGTACCTCCGCCCACGCGCCCGCCGGCGCCGGGCTGGTCACAATGAACGGTCGGCCGGCGGCGACCTGCCGCGGACGCGGCGCGAGTGTCGTGCTCACGGGCGCGGCGCGACGTCGGCGTGCCAGTAGCGCTGGGTGACGTCGTTGCTCGCCAGAATGACCAGCCCCGACGCCTTGCTGACGCTCTGCTTCGTCGACGTCACGTGGTTGAGGTTCGGTGACGCGACGTCCCGGATCACCGGGGTGCCGCGTCCGGTCGGGAACGCGATCCGGTTCATCGGGGAACTCTTCTTGAAGATCGTTCCCGCGACGCCCGAGTACGGACAACCGCGGTCGGGCGCGGTCAGGAACACGTGCAGCATCTGCCGGGCGGCGTCGAGGATCAGCACCGGCTGTGTGTGGCAATCGGCGATGCGTCCGACCGTGGCCCTGGTCCACGCCCCGGTTTTCGGGTTGCGGGCCAGCAGCAGGATCTGCGGCGCCGACGCCGGTGAGGTGCGGTCGTTGAGGCTGGTCTTGACGACCGCGAAGAGGCGCCCGCCCGGACCGGACTGCAGCGAGCGCAGACTGATGTGGTCGTCCGCGTAGCCCGTACCCTTGACCGCCGTGCTCCGGACGCTCCACTTCGTCCGCGCGGCCGCGTCGTTGTGCAGGGCGAAGTAGACCGCCGACTCGCGCTGGTTGCTCCACATCACACCGATCCGACCGTCCCGCATGGTGACGACCGCCGAGATGTCGTCGCTGGACACCGTGGTCGCGCCTCGGGCCGGGATGACGAACGGGGTGCCCCATCGAGCGGTGCCGGGGAGCGTGGAGTTGACGTAGATCTTTGATCCCTGGGCCCATGTCGCCCAGAGCACCCCCTTGGTGTCCCGGTCGATGGTCAGCGTCTCGCTGGAGTAGTTGTTGATCTGCGTGGGGAAGCCGGCGTCGCGGGTGTACCTCTTGGTGCTGCGGTTGTAGCTGTATCGGAACAGCCGCGCGGGGTTGCCTGCGGTGGCCTCCGCCGACGAGCCCGCCCGCACGCGCGAGGCGACGTAGAGCCGGCTGCCGTCCCAGAGGGTGTCGGCCCGCGTCTTCGGCCGGGGGTCGAGGACGGTGCCGGTGTCGCGCCACCGCTGTGTGCGCCGGTCGAGCCGGTAGATGTGGTGCGTCTCGCTCGCGGTGTGGAACATCGACGCCCACCAGAAGCCGTCGTTCCACCACAGCTTGCTCTCCGCTTTCTCCGCGGTCGCCGCCGGACCGTCGCCCGACGTCGACGGTCCGGCGTAGCCGACCTTCCCGGCCGCGGCCTCGGACGGCGGGCTGAGCGGTCCGGGCAGCGGCGTGACGGTGAGCAGCGCGCCGAGTGGCGCGGCGAGCAGGAGCCGGAGATGCTTCCTGCGCAGGTGGGTCTTCATCACAGGGTCCCTTCGCTCAGCGCCTCGCGGGGCGCGCCACCGCCGGGTGATTGGGCGGCCGCCGGCCGCCACAGCTGGAGGACGCGCTGGTCGATCGGATCGACGACCGGTCGGGGACGGCGGACGAAACGCTCCCGGAGCAGCGTGCGGAGCACGCGCTTGCCGTCGCGGAACGCGTGCAGGTTCGAGGTGCCGCAGCGGCGCGGCAGCTCGTTGCTCGGCACCTCGGCGATGCGCAGGTCCGCCTTGAGGGCGTGCACGACGAGTTCCGTCTCGATTTCGAAGCCGTGCGAGGTGAGCGCCAGCGCCGGCAGGCACTCGCGGCGCACCGAGCAGTAGCCGTAGCACAGGTCGGTGAAGTGGACGAGGAACATCGTGTTGGTCATCCGGACGAGGAGCTGGTTGCCGAGCTTCCGGATCAGCGTCAGGTCGCTCGATCCGCCGCCGGCCAGGAACCGCGAGCCCTTCACGAAGTCGTAGCCGTTGAGCAGCGGCGTGACGAAGCGGTCGATCTCACTCGGCTCCATGCTGCCGTCCGCGTCGATCATCACCACGAGATCGCAGCTCGCGGCGCCGAACGCGACCCGTACCGCGTCGCCCTTGCCGCGGTAGCGCTGGGGCACCACGACGAGGTCCGGGCGGACGGCGCGCGCCACCTCCACGGTGCGGTCCGAGGAGTGCCCGTCGACGAGGATTACCTCGTCGACGATCGACGGCATCCGCTCGAGCACCCAGCCGATGTTGTGCTCCTCGTTCATCGCCGGGATGACCACGCTCACCGTCTGCCGGCGCGGGTGACCGTTCACCGGGAAGTCGTCCCTGCCCGCGCGTCGCTCGCGCGTCCGCAGCAGGCTCACCGACCCCCGCCCCTCGTGTCCGGCGGCGGCGCCGCTGTCGTGCGTGGGGGAGAGCGGGCTGACGATGGCGGCGTGGTTGTCGACGTCCTGCGGCAGGCTTGTCACGCCTGCCTCCGTCCGTTGACGGAGGCGCGATCGATGCGGATATCCATCCATCCGCAGGTCCCCATTGTGTCAGTAATGGGAATTGAAATGACCTTCACCAAGCTTCCCTTCCCGAACGGACTTCTGCCTTTACCTCGACCGCATCCGTTGATGAATTCGCCCCACCATTTCCTTGTTTCTGGTAATGCCGCGGACCGCACCGAAACGGCTCCGTCCGCGTTGTCGAAATCCGCTGCCCGTGCGGGCAACTGCGGCCGACGGCGCAGGTTACGGCCGTATGCGGGCGTTGGCGCGAACCCTTTCGCGGCGGCTGACGATGACTCGCGACATACATTCGCAGACACGCGGGTCCGAGCGTCCATATGCAACGGGAACGGCTCCGTTCCAGGCTGACTCAGCAAACGAATTGCGGTGAACAGAAGGTTAACGACAAGGGGGACGCGGGAAATCTCCCGATCGCCGCAGCCGCGGCTACGCCGTTTGCATGACGCGGCGCCTCACCGGCGCGTCCCGCGTACGCCGTGTCGCAGCGCCAACGCCACCGACTCGAGCGTGGAGTGCACGCCGAGCTTGGCGAGGATGTTCTGGGTGTGACTGCGCACCGTGTTGGTCGAGACGCGCAGCTGCCGGGCGATCCGGGGACGGTCCAGCCCGTCCACCATGCACTGCAGCACCTCACGCTCCCGCGCCGTCAACACCGCGAGCGGGTCGGTTCCGGGACCTCCACCGAGCAGCTCGGGCAGCACCCGGCCGAGCAGCTCGGGCGGGAGCCACGCCTCGCCGCGGTGGACGCCGCGGATCGCCCGGACCAGCTCCGCCGACCCCACGGTCTTGGGAAGCCAGCCCCGTGCCCCGCACCGCAGCGCGGCGACCACCGCGTCCACGGCCGTCACCTCGGTGAGCAGCACCACCCCGCTGCGCGGCGACACCTCGCGCACGTGCTCGACCAGCGGCAGCGCGCCCCCGTCGCCGAAGGCCATGTCCAGCACGACGACGTCGGGACGGTCCCGGACGAGCCGGGCGCGGGCCTGCGCGACGGTGTAGGCCACGGCGACCGGCCGCAGGTCCGGCTCGCGGGACAGCCGGAGCTGTAGCGCCTCGGCGAAGAGCGCGTGATCGTCGGCAAGGAGCATCGAGACGCCGTCGGACCCCGGTCCCGACCGGCGCGTCCCGGATAGGTCAGCGCTCAGGTCGTCGACGCCCATGCGAATGGGTTACCCGCCCACCGGCCGCCTCCGCCGGCCGTCGCGCCGAACAGGGATGGTCGGACGACCGGGTTACGGACAAGGGGCGACGGCGCGCGGGAACGCGCGTGAGGCGAGGGGTCATCCCACGGCGGCGCGTCGGCCGGCCGCCGTGGGAGTGCGCCGGTGGATCAGATCAGGCCGTGCGCGAGCATCGCCTCGGCGACGCGGCGGAAGCCGTCGATGTTCGCTCCGGCCACGTAGTCGCCGGGCATTCCGTACTCGTCCGCCGTGGCGTAGCACCGGTCGTGGATGTCCCGCATGATCTCGCGGAGCCGCTGCTCGGAGTGGGCGAAGCTCCAGGAGTCGCGGCTGGCGTTCTGCTGCATCTCCAGCGCGCTCGCGGCCACCCCGCCGGCGTTGGCCGCCTTGCCGGGGGCGAACCCGACGCCCGCCTCGGCGAACGCGCGCACCGCCTCGGGCGTCGTGGGCATGTTCGCCCCCTCCACCACCGCGAGGCAGCCGCCGGCGACGAGCGACGCGGCGTCGGCGCCGGTGATCTCGTTCTGGGTGGCGGACGGGATCGCGATCTGGCAGGGCACCTCCCACACCGGGCGCCCGGCGACGAAGCTGGAGTGCGGCCGCGACTGCGGATACTCGCTCAGACGGGCCCGCCGTACCTCCTTGATCTGCTTGAGCAGCTCGACGTCGATGCCCTTCTCGTCGACGACGTAGCCGGAGGAGTCCGAGCAGGCCACGACCGTCCCGCCGAGCTGGTGCACCTTCTCGATCGCGTAGATCGCGACGTTGCCGGAACCGGAGACGACGACGCGCTTGCCGTCGAGCCCCTCTCCCCGGGCCCGCAGCATCTCCTCGGCGAAGAAGACCGCGCCGTACCCGGTGGCCTCGCGGCGCACCTGCGCCCCGCCGTAGATCAGGCCCTTGCCGGTGAGCACGCCGGACTCGTAGCGGTTGGTGATGCGCTTGTACTGCCCGAACAGGTAGCCGATCTCGCGCGCGCCCACGCCGATGTCGCCGGCCGGCACGTCGGTGTACTCGCCGATGTGCCGGTAGAGCTCCGTCATGAAGCTCTGGCAGAACCGCATCACCTCGCGGTCCGACCGCCCCTTCGGATCGAAGTCCGAGCCGCCCTTGCCGCCGCCGATCGGCATCCCGGTCAGGGCGTTCTTGAAGATCTGCTCGAAGCCGAGGAACTTGACGATGCCGAGGTAGACCGAGGGGTGGAAGCGCAGGCCCCCCTTGTACGGGCCCAGGGCGCTGTTGAACTCCACCCGGAAGCCGCGGTTGACCTGCACTTCGCCCCGGTCGTCCTCCCACGGCACCCGGAAGATCAGCTGGCGTTCCGGCTCGCAGATCCGCTCGATGATCTTCGCCTCGGCGTACTCGGGATGCCGCGTCAGCGCCGGTCCGATGCTCTCCAGCACCTCGCGGACCGCCTGGTGGAACTCGTCCTCACCCGGATTGCGCCGGATCACGTCGGTGAAGATCGCGTCAAGCTTTTCGTCCATGTCGACAGGGCCTCCGGGGTGTGGGATCACATCGATTGAGTACGGGCGCGAGCCGTTGCCCGCCGCGTCGCGCCCACGTCGTGGTGGACCGCGGCCGACAGGGCCGTCGCGGCCGCCCACCCTGAAGTGGGCGCCAGATCAGCTGCTGATCATAGAGGCGGGCGCCTCGACGTCGGAGGCGCGTGGCGACCGCCTGCGGTCGTACCCCGCGCGGCTCCCGCTCATGTCGCGACGCGTCCGCTACTCGGGCGACCGAACGTCCATGGCCGCGGCCTCCTGCGGGGTCGGCGCGGTGCCGCCGAGGTGTGCCGGCTGCCACCAGCCGTCCTCGGGTCCGGCCGGCCGGTCCGGGTACTCCCGCTGTGCCCGGTCGAGCAGCGCGGAGAGCCGTTCCCGCAGCGCGTCGGTGACCGCGTCGTGGTCGCGGGTGGCGGCCGGCGCGAGTGGCTCGCCGGTCAGGACGGTGATCGGCAGGTGTCGGCGGGTCAGGGTGCGCGGGCGACCCTTGGTCCAGAGCCGCTGCGTGCCCCAGACCGTCATGGGGATCAGCGGTACCTTGGCGGCGGCGGCCAGCCGCGCGGCGCCGCTCTTGAGCTCCTTGATGGTGAACGAGCGGCTGATGGTCGCCTCGGGAAAGACTCCGACGACCTCCCCGCGGCGCAGCGCGGCGAGCGCCTCACGGTAGGAGGCGAGCCCGGCGCTGCGGTCGACCGGGATGTGGTGCATGCCGCGCATCAGCGGCCCGGAGATCGGGTGCGCGAAGACCTCCTGCTTGGCCATGAACCGCACCAGCCGCCGCGCCGGCTGCGCCCCGAGGCCGCAGAAGATGAAGTCGAGGTAGCTGACGTGGTTGCAGGCGATGACGGCGCCGCCGGATGCGGGGATGTGCTCCGCCCCCTCCACCCGGATCCGCAGGTCGAGCAGTCGGAACATGGCCTTGGCCGCGGCGATCACGGGCGGATACACGATCTCTGACATGCGCCAACGGTAGCGTTACCGACCTGTAGGCAATCGTCCCGGTTGATGCCGGACCGCAGCGCCGACCCGGGTACGCCGCGCCGCCCGTCCGGCCGCGCTCACTCGTACGGCAGGTCGTCGTCGTCCTGGTCGCCGCCGATCTCGTCGGCCCCGGCGTCGACGGCGGTCCCGTCGTCGTCGTCGTCCTCGCCCGACGTCGTGTCCATGTCCGGGCCGCCGGCGGCGTCCCCGGCGCCCTCGTCCTCGTCGCTCACCGCCCCATCATGCGGCTTCCGGCCGTCGCCCCACCCGTGATTGCCGCACCCCACCGGGCCCGTGGCCCGGTCGGCCGGGCAACTCCGTCGGGTCGGTCGGATTACCGCCGCCGGATGCGGGGAAAGCCCGGCGCGGACCTGGCAGCTCCCCTCGACCGCGAAACAGGAGGGGCTCGCGTGGCGATGACCGAGGAGTGGGTGCTGCTGGCGCCGCGGCGGGCGGAGGCGCGCACGCTGCGACGCGGGCTGCCCGTCGGCGCGCCGTTGCGCCGCGCGGGCGTGGGACCCGCGCGCGCCACGCACGCTGCGGCGCGCCACCGCGGGGCGGCGGTCCTCGCCGTGGCCGGGGTCGCGGTCGGCCTGAGCCCGGCGTTGCGCCCCGGTGACCTGGTGGTCGCGACCGAGGTACGCCTCGACGGCGTCCCGACGGACACCGTCGCCTGTCCGGCCGCGCCGCTGATCGCCGCCGAGCTGCGCCGTCGCGGTCTGAAAGTCCACATCGGACCGATCGTGACGGTCGGTCGCCCCGCCGACGGTCCGACCCGGGACCGCCTCGCGGCCACCGGCGCGCTCGCCGTGGACACCGAGTCGGCGGTGCTGCTCGCGGCGGCCCGACGGCCGGTCGCCTGCGTACGCGTGATCGGGCACCCCCGGCCGCGATCGGCGCTCACCCGGCTCGCCGCGTTCCCGGTCCCACCGCCGCTGCGGGCGGTCGGGCCGGCGCTGGCCGAATGGGCGGCGGCGTGCACCGTACGTCAGGTGCTGCTGGCCACGCCCCGCTCGTTCTGTGCCGGCGTCGAGCGGGCGATCGCCGTGCTGGACCGGACCCTGGCCGGCGCCGACAATGCGGTCTACGTGCACAGGCCGATCGCCCACGACGGGCACCTCCTCGCCGACCTGCGTCGGCGCGGTGCGGTCTTCGTCGACGACCCGGCCGAGATCCCCGACGGCGCGCCGACCGTTTTCGCCGCGCACGGCGTACCGCCCGCGGTCCGGGCCGACGCGCTCCGGCGCGGCCTGCCGGTGGTCGACGCGACCTGCCCCCTGGTCGCGCGCCTGCACGACGAGGCGCGACGCGCGGCCGGACGCGGGGACACGGTGCTGCTGGTCGGGCACGCCGGACACGCGGAGACCGAGGGCATCCTCGGCCAGGATCCGGACCGGATCACGGTGGTGGAGAGCGCCCAGGACGCCGAGCGGGTCGAGGTCACCGACCCCGAGGGGGTCTCGTACCTGCTGCAGACCACGCTCGCGCTGGACGACGTGCGGGACGTGGTGGCGGTGCTGCGGCGGCGGTTCCCGGCCCTCACCGGGCCGGCCCCCGACCAGGTCTGCTATGCGGCCACCCATCGCCGGGCGGCGCTGCGGGCGGTCGCCGCGCACGCCGATGTGGTGCTGGTGTTCGGTTCCGCCGACTCGTCGGACTCGCGCCGCCTGGTCGAGGTCGCGCTCCGCGGCGGCACCCCGGCGTACCTGGTCGAGGACGTCGGGGCGGTGGAACTGCGCTGGCTGTCCGGGGTGCGCACCGTCGGGATGACCGCGGGGGTGTCGGCGCCGCCCCGACTGGTCGACGAGGCGGTGGTGGCGCTGTCAGGGCTCGGCGCGCGGGTGCGCGAGGTCGGCGGGGCGGTGACGGACCGGCCGTCGACCGCCCGCCCCGACCCGGCCGACCCGCCCCGAATCTCCGCGTGACGTCAGCCCACGCCGTGACCATGACGGTCCGGCGACGGCGCCCGATGTCCCGCGGCCGTCAGACCGCCCGCCCGATGTCCCGCGGCCGTCAGACCGCCGCGATGTCGTCGTCCACGCGGACCCGTCCCGGCGTGACGACGGCGGCGTAGACGCCGAAGCAGGTCGCCCGGCCGAACGGGGCGATCTCGGCCCGGTGGTAGCGGGCCAGGGTGCGCAGCAGCCCGTCCGGCGCCGCCCCGCCGTGGTCCAGCCCCGGCACGGCGCACCGCGGCGTCGGCAGCGTCACCTCGACGACCACCTCGGGCCCGATCCGCAGCCGCTGGCCGGGACGGGGGTCGGCGGGCAGCTCGGCGACGATGTTGGGACGGAACCGCCGGGGGTCGACGGCCGCGCCGTGCCGTCCGCTCAGCGCGGCCAGGGCGGCCGTGGTGATCAGGTGGACGGTGCCTCCGTCGAAGAAGCGGCCGGCCGCGGGCGTCGGCAGCGCGGTCCGCGTCGCGGTGCCGGGGATCGCGTTGGTCACCCAGTCGGGAATCATGCCCGGCTCCTGGGGCCACCACCGGTGCAGCACCGGCTGCGGCGGCACGGTGCGGGTGAGCGTCACGGGGCGGCCGAGCCATTGCGACAATGCCCCGTTCGCCTCCGGGCTGCCGGCCGCGGTGTCCGCGACGTCGGGCACGCAGACGGTGACCTCGTCGGCCAGCGCGTTCACCCGGGCCGTCACGTCCAGCAGCCGCCCCCAGGGGCGCGGCCGTTTCGCGCTGACGATCACCCCGTCGTCGTCCAGCAGCGCCCAGATCCGGTCGCCGACCAGCCCGTCGGTGCCGACCTGCGCCGTGCGCAGCGCCTCGCCCCCGGCCGACTTCACGGGGTAGCGGTGCAGCGCGCCCACCCGGCCGACGGTCACGTCATCAGCTCGCGCATCGTCACCGCGCGCAGGCCGCGCCCGCGCAACTGCTCCAGCAGCGCCGGCATCGCCGCCACGGTGCCGGGGCGGCCGCAGTGCAGGCTGACGATCGACCCGTTGCGCACCGCCGCCCCGACGGTGCGCGCGATCGCCGCCGGGCCGGGGTCGGTCTGGTCCAGCGAGTCCACGTCGTACGACAGGCAGGTCGGGTAGCCGGCACGGCGCGCCTGCGCCCGGATCCGCTCGGTGGCGTGCCGCGTCTGGGACGGCCGGAACCAGGTCCCGATCGACCCCGTCAGCTGCCGCAGCTGCCCGGCACAGGCGGTGATCTCGGCGAGCACGCCGGGCCCGTCCAGACGGGCCAGATCCCGGTGGTGCTGCGTGTGATTGCCGAGTTCGTGCCCGCCGTCGAGGACGCGTCGCGCCATCGAAGGCTGTTCGGCCAGCCAGGTGCCGACCGCGAGCACGGTCGCGTGCGCGCCGCCCCGCTCCAACTCGCCGAGCAGTGCTCGCACCAGAGCCGCGTCGCCCTGCCCGTGGAAGGTCAACGCCACGGCGCGGCGGTCTCGGGGCCCGTGGGACAGTTCCGCCGGCAACGGCGCGGACGGTCCGGATGGGGCGGTGCCCGGTCCGGACGGGGTGGCGGCGCCCGACCGCGCCGGGCCGCCGTCGGGGGCGACGTGCCAGCCGTCGCAGCCCGCGGCCGGCAGTGCGCCGAGGGCGCAGGCGGCGGCCGCGCGCAGGGTCGCTCGACGGTCCATCACGGCCGAGCCTAGTGGCGGGGCCCACCGATCGAGACGAAATCGACATGCCGGGGCGGAGCGCTGCGAACGCCGCCCCCGTGATCTATGGTCGAAGCGTCTTGTCCGAGCGTCGTCGGTAGGCGAGCGTCGTCGGTAGGGAGGTGACCGCGTGGGTGTCCGCACCTGGATCGAGGGCTGGCCCGTCTACCGCCAGCTGACCGGCACCGACCCGCTGGGCCGGGGCGCGGCCGCGATGTCCGCGCGCTCCGAGCGGCTCCAGCCGCGCACCGAGACCGCCGACTCGATGGCCCGCTCGGTCTGCCCGTACTGCGCGGTCGGGTGTGGCCAGCGCGTCTACGTCAAGGACGGCCGGATCAGCCAGATCGAGGGCGACCCGGACAGCCCGATCTCGCGCGGCCGGCTCTGCCCCAAGGGCTCCGCCAGCAAGAACCTGGTCACCAGCGAGCTGCGGCAGACGACGGTGCTCTACCGGCGGCCGTACGCGACCGACTGGGAAGAGCTCGACCTCGACACGGCGATGGACATGATCGCCGACCGCTACCTCGCCGCCCGCGACGCCACGTGGGAGGACGTCGACGACGAGGGACGCCCGCTCAACCGCACCCTCGGCATCTCCAGCCTCGGTGGCGCGACGCTGGACAACGAGGAGAACTACCTCATCAAGAAGCTGTTCACCGCGTCGGGGGCGCTGCAGATCGAGAATCAGGCCCGCATTTGACACTCCGCCACCGTCCCCGGTCTGGGGACCAGCTTCGGGCGCGGCGGGGCCACCAACCCGCAACAGGACCTGCAGAACGCTGACTGCATCATCATCCAGGGCTCCAACATGGCCGAGTGCCATCCGGTGGGCTACCAGTGGGTGATGGAGGCCAAGCGGCGCGGGGCCAAGGTCTTCCACATCGATCCGCGCTTCACCCGCACCAGCGCGACCGTCGACACGTACGTGCCGATCCGGGCGGGCTCCGACATCGCCTTCCTGGGCGGCATCGTCAACTACATCCTGGAGAACGAGCTCGACTTCCGGGAGTACGTGGTCGCGTACACCAACGCCGCCACGATCGTGAGCGACGACTTCCAGGACACCGAGGACCTGGACGGGCTCTTCTCCGGCTACGACCCGGAGACCGGCACGTACGACCCGACGAGCTGGCAGTACGACGGTCACCTCCCGCACGGGCAGATGAACGACACGCCCGTGCAGCGCGAGACCGCCGCGGCGCTGCAGCACGAGTCGCACGGGCCGCCGATTCCGCCGGACGCGCCGCGCGACGAGACGCTGCAGAATCCGCGCTGCGTCTACCAGCTGCTCAAGCGGCACTACTCGCGCTACACCCCGGAGGTGGTGGAGCGGGTCTGCGGCATCCCGCGGGAGAAGTTCGAGGAGGTGGCGCGCGCCTGGACGGAGAACTCCGGCCGGGAGCGGACCACCACGCTGGTCTACTCCGTCGGCTGGACGCAGCACAGTGTCGGCGTGCAGTACATCCGCACCGGCGCGATCATCCAGCTGCTGCTGGGCAACGTCGGCCGCCCCGGCGGCGGTGTGCTGGCGCTGCGCGGTCACGCCAGCATCCAGGGTTCGACCGACATCCCGACGCTGTTCAACCTGCTCCCCGGCTACCTGCCGATGCCGCACCACGCCAACCACCCGACCTTCGACGACTGGGTGGGCTCGATCGCGCACCCGTCGCAGAAGGGTTTCTGGGGCAACGCGCGGGCGTACGCGGCGAGCCTGCTCAAGGCGTACTGGGGCGACGCGGCGACGCCGGAGAACGACTTCTGCTACGGCTACATGCCGCGGCTGACCGGCGACCACGGCACGTACCAGCAGGTGCTGTCCATGATCGACGGCAAGATCAAGGGCTATTTCCTGCTCGGCCAGAACCCGGCGGTGGGCTCGGCGCACGGCCGGGCGCAGCGCCTCGGGATGGCCAACCTCGACTGGCTGGTCGTGCGCGACCTGTTCCTCATCGAGAGCGCCACGTTCTGGAAGAACAGCCCGGAGGTGGAGACCGGCGAGATCGTGCCGGAGGAGTGCCGCACCGAGGTGTTCTTCATGCCGGCGGCGTCCCATGTCGAGAAGGAGGGCACGTTCACCCAGACGCAGCGGCTGCTGCAGTGGCGGGAGAAGGCGGTCGAGCCGCCGGGCGACGCCCGCTCCGAACTCTGGTTCTTCTACCACCTCGGGCGCCGCATCCGCGAGAAGCTCGCCGGCTCCACGCTGCGCCGCGACCGGGCCCTGCTCGACCTGGCGTGGGACTACCCGCTGCACGGCCCCGAGCAGGAGCCGGACGCCGAGGCGGTGCTGCGCGAGATCAACGGCTATGACGTGGCGACGGGCCGGCCGGTGTCGCACTTCACCGAGTTGAAGGACGACGGCTCCACCGTCGGCGGCTGCTGGATCTACAGTGGCGTGTTCGCCGACGGGGTCAACCAGGCCGCCCGGCGCAAGCCGCACACGGAGCAGAGCTGGGTCGCCCCGGAATGGGGCTGGGCCTGGCCGGCCAACCGGCGCATCCTCTACAACCGCGCCTCCGCCGACCCCGAGGGGCGGCCGTGGAGCGAACGCAAGGCCTACATCTCGTGGGACCCCGACAAGGGGGAGTGGACCGGGCCGGACGTGCCGGACTTCGAGCGGACCAAGGCGCCGTCGTACCGGCCGCCGGAGGGCGCGACGGGGGTGGCGGCGCTCGCCGGCAACGACCCGTTCATCATGCAGGGCGACGGGAAGGGCTGGCTGTACGTGCCGTCCGGGCTGGTGGACGGCCCGATGCCGACGCACTACGAGCCCGCCGAGTCGCCGGTGCGCAACCCGCTCTACGGCCAGCAGGCCAACCCGACCCGCAAGGTCTACCGCCGGCCCGAGAACCCGATCAACCCGAGCCCGCCGGAGCCGCACAGCGACGTGTTCCCGTACATCTTCACGGTCGCCCGGCTGACCGAGCACCACACGGCGGGCGGGATGAGCCGGATGCTGCGTTACCTGTCGGAGCTGCAGCCGGAGATGTTCGTGGAGGTGTCGCCGGAGCTGGCGGCGGAGCGCGGCCTGGAGCACCTCGGCTGGGCGCACGTGATCACGGCGCGGGCCGCGGTCGAGGCGCGGGTCATGGTGACCGACCGGATGGCTCCGCTGCGGATCGAGGACCGGGTGATCCACCAGGTCTGGCTGCCCTACCACTGGGGCAGCGAGGGCTACTCGACGGGCGAGTCGGCCAACGACCTGTTCGGCATCACGCTCGACCCGAACACGTTGATCCAGGAGAGCAAGGTCGGCACCTGTGACGTCCGGCCGGGGCGGCGGCCGCGCGGCCCGGCGTACCTGGAGTACATCGTGGACTACGGGCGGCGGGCCGGGCTCACGCCGGACCACCACCCGCCGATCGTCACCACGGACGCCGTGAACGCGGCGCGGGGGAACGCCAAGCGTTCGACGAAGAAAGAGGACTGACCGTGGTCAGCGCGGAGAGCCTGTTCGGGCCGATCGACCCCGCACCCGACGCAGGCTACGTCGACGCCCCGCCGCGGATGGGGTTCTTCACCGACACCAGCGTCTGCATCGGGTGCAAGGCGTGCGAGGTGGCGTGCAAGGAGTGGAACCTGGTGCCGGACCACGGCCTGGACCTGCTCGGCATGTCGTACGACAACACCGGGGCGCTGACGGCCAACTCGTGGCGGCACGTGGCCTTCATCGAGCAGCCGCGCCCGCTCGGCGCGGAGTCGCCGGCGTTGGCCGGCACCGCGACCGGCCCGTCGGGCAGCGCGCACCTGGCCGAGAGGGCCTCGACGCCGCCGGGCGTGCCCAACACCGATCCCGGCCTGCCGCCGGCGCCGCACCCTGGGCCGGCCGCCGCCATGGCGGCCAGCCCCGAGTTCCTCGGCATGCCCGGCACCGACCTGCCCGGCCGCCAGGAGCGTGCCGGGCAGCGCACCGACCTGCGCTGGCTGATGATGTCGGACGTCTGTAAGCACTGCACCCACGCCGCGTGCCTGGACGTCTGCCCGACCGGCTCGCTGTTCCGCACCGAGTTCGGCACGGTGGTGGTGCAGGAGGACATCTGCAACGGCTGCGGATACTGCATCTCGGCCTGCCCGTACGGCGTGATCGACCAGCGCAAGGGCGACGGCCGGGCGTGGAAGTGCACGCTCTGCTACGACCGCCTCCGCGACAACCGCGTTCCGGCGTGCGCCCAGGCGTGCCCGACCGAATCGATCCAGTACGGCCCGCTCGACGAGCTGCGGGAGCGCGCCCAGCGGCGGGTGGAGCGCCTGCACGCCGACGGGGTGCCGGAGGCCCGGCTCTACGGGCACGACGAGAACGACGGCGTCGGTGGTGACGGGGCGTTCTTCCTGCTCCTCGACGAGCCCGAGGTCTACGGCCTGCCGCCGGACCCGATCGTCACCACCCGCGACCTGCCGGACATGTGGCGGCGCGCCGGGCTGGCGGCGCTGGCCATGGCCGGCGCGGCCGTCGCCGCGTTCGTGGGGCGGCGGTCGGCATGAGCGACGGCGATGCGATGGGGGAGCGGTTCCGCGAGTTCCAGCGGCAGCTCGCGGAGCGCGGCGATCCGGCCGGGCCCGCCGCCGGGCAGCCGGCGTCCCGCACCGAGCGGGGCGTGCGCGAGCCGGGCAGCCGCGACTGGGCGCCGCAGACGCAGCGGGCGCGCCCCGGCGACCGGGGCCGGCGCAACCGCGAGGCGATCAACGTCCCGCCGGCCGAGTTCAGCTCCTACTACGGTCGGCCGATCCTCAAGCCGCCGGTGTGGAAGCACGACATCGCGGCGTACCTGTTCACCGGTGGGCTCGCCGCGGGCAGCTCGCTGATCGCGGCCGGCGCCGACCTGACCGGGCGGCCCACGCTGCGCCGCGCGGCCCGGATCACCTCGCTGGGCGCGGTCGTCGCCAGCACGTACTTCCTGATCAACGACCTGGGGAAGCCCGCGCGCTTCCACCACATGCTGCGGGTGGCGAAGCCGACCTCGCCGATGTCGATCGGCACCTGGATCCTCAGCGCGTTCGGGCCGGCCGCAGGCGTGGCCGCGGTCGCCGAGCTGGGCCCGCTGCTCCCGGAACGCGGCGTGCTCGGGCTGGCGCGCCGGGTGTCGTCCCCGGCCGGCCGGATCGCGGGGCTCGCCGCGGCGGCGACGGCGCCGGCGCTGGCGACCTACACCGGGGTGCTGCTCGCCGACACCGCCGTGCCCTCCTGGCACGACGCCTACCCGGATCTGCCGTTCCTCTTCGCCGGCAGCGCCCTGGTGGGCGCGAGCGGCGCAGCGTTGATCGCGGCGCCGCCGACCGAGACCGGCCCGGTACACCGCCTCGCGGTGGCCGGGGCGGCGATGGAACTGGTCGCCGAGCGACGCATCGAGCACGGCATGGGGCTGAGCAGCGAGCCCTACCAGCAGGGCCTCGGCGGGAGGCTGACCCGGCTGAGTCGCGCACTGCTGCTCGGCGGCGTCGCCGGGGCCCTGGTCGGCCGGCGCAGCCGGCTGCTCTCGATGCTCTCCGGCGCGGCGCTGGTCGGCTCCTCGCTGGCCACCCGGTTCGGGGTCTTCCACGCCGGGGTCGACTCGGCGAAGGACCCGAAGTACACGGTGGTGCCGCAGCGGGAGCGCCTGGAACGCAAGGGCTCCGCGCCCGGTGCGTGAAGCCCCGGCCGGTGCGGTTGCTCCGGCCGGGGACCGCGCGGGCGCGGGTCAGCCGCCGAACAGCTTCGCCGCGGTGATGGCGGTCTGCACGACGCCGTAGCCGAGTAGCAGGGTGACCAGGATCCAGGAGATCCACAGCCGGGCGGTCTGCGGTCCGGGCGGCGTCGCCGGCTGGCTTTCCGGCCGCAGCGCGACGGGGTCGGTCTTCTCCGCGGGCGCCTTCGGGTCCACGCCGCCGGTTCCCGGTTCGTGGAAGCGCTCCGGGATCCGGGTCACCAGCAGGTTCGCGATGAACCCGACGGCCAGGATCGCGACCATGGTGAACAGCGCGGGCCGGTATGCGGCCGCGCTCAGCGTGCCGGGCTTGCCCTGGGTGTCGAGCACCCCGTTGACGATCAACGGCCCGGCGACCCCCGCCGCGGACCAGGCGGTCAGCACCCGGCCATGGATGGCGCCGACCTGGTACGTGCCGTACAGGTCCCGCAGGTAGGCGGGCAGGGTGGCGAAGCCACCACCGTAGAACGAGATGATCGCGCAGGCGAGCACCACGAAGAACGCCGTGGAGTGGCGCCCGATCAGCGCGAGCAGGGCGTAGAGCACGATGCCGAGACCGAGGTAGAGCATGTAGATCGGCTTGCGGCCGATGATGTCCGAGGTCGACGACCAGACGAACCGGCCGGCCATGTTGAACAGCGACAGCACGCCCACGAAGCCGGCCGCTGCCGAGATCGAGATCGGGGACACCCCGTCCCGGAAGAAGTCCTGGATCATCGGTGCGGCCTGCTCGAGGATGCCGATGCCCGCGGTGACGTTGCAGAACAGCACGATCCACAGCATCCAGAACGAGCGGGTCTTGATGGCGTTCGCCGCGGAGACGCTCGCCGTGGTGATCAGGGCTCGCTCGCCGACGCGGGTGGGGTCGAAGCCGGCCGGGCGCCACCCGGGCGGAGGGACCCGCACGTTGAACACGCCGAGCATCATGATCAGGAAGTACGCGATGCCGAGCGTCACGAAGAGCCGAACGAGGGCGCCACCCGAGGCCACGGCCCCGCCGTGCGCCGGGTCGTAGCCGGGGTCGTACAGCGAGAGCAGCTGGCGCGAGACCGGACTGGCGAGCATCGCGCCGCCGCCGAACCCCATGATCGCCATGCCGGTCGCCAGGCCGGGCCGGTCGGGGAACCATTTGATCAGCGTGGAGACCGGGGAGATGTAGCCGATGCCCAGTCCGATCCCGCCGATGACGCCGTACCCGAGGTAGAGCAGCCAGAGCTGTTTGGTGGCGATACCGAGCGACCCGATCAGGAACCCGGCCGCCCAGAAACAGGCCGAGGTGAACATCGTCTTGCGGGGCCCGCTCCGCTCGGCCCAGGTGCCGCCGACCGCGGCGGAGAGCCCGAGCATCCCGATCGCGATGCTGAAGATCACCCCGATCGCCGTCTGGCTGACCCCGAAGTGCGCGATGAGGGAGTTCTTGTAGACGCTGGTCGCGTAGACCTGTCCGATGCACAGGTGCACCGCGAGCGCCGCCGGTGGAATGAGCCAGCGGCTGTATCCGGGGGGAGCGGTGGTGTGCCGTGGGTCGAGCATCGACAACAAGGGCAACGTCCGCACCTCCTGCGCTGAGTGGGTGATCGGCGGCGGGCGGCCTCCGCCGACGAGGGCAGGCACGTGCGGGTACCCGGATCGGACGCGATCATCCGCGCCTCGGGCGGAGCGGGTGGGGGCGGCGCCCGGCAGTCGGCCGGGATCAGCGGGTGCGGCCGGGATCAGCGGGTGCGGCTGGGGAAAGCGGTCAGCGGACCACGAGCGTGACGCCGTCGGCGCGGGCGGGCACCAGCTCGCCGATCACCGGATGCCCGGGCACCTCGCCGGCGACCAGCAGCCCGCCGGAGGTCTGCGCATCGGCGAGCAGCAGCAGCTCGTCCTCGGACACCCCGGTGGTGTCGGCGTGCGGGCGCACCCAGTCCAGGTTGCGCCGGGTGCCGCCGCTGACGTACCCGGCGGCGAGCGCTGCGCGCGCCCCGTCGAGGTACGGCACGGCCGCCGCGTCGATCCGCGCGGTGACGCCGCTGGCCCGCGCCAGCTTGTGCAGATGGCCCAGGAGACCGAACCCGGTCACGTCGGTGGCGCAGGCCGCGCCGGCGGCGACCGCGGCGGCCGACGCGTCCCGGTTGAGCGTGGTCATCGCCGCCACGGCCTGCGGGAACGTCTCGCCGGTCGCCTTGTGGCGGCTGTTCAGCACGCCGATGCCGAGCGGCTTGGTCAGGGTCAGGGGCAGCCCCGCTCGGCCGGCGTCGTTACGCATGATCCGCTGCGGGTCGGCGATGCCGGTCACCGCCATGCCGTACTTCGGCTCCGGGTCGTCCACGCTGTGCCCGCCCGCCACGTGGCAGCCCGCCTCGCGGGCCACGTCCAGCCCGCCGCGCAGCACCTCGGCCGCCAGCTCCAGCGGCAACACCTCGCGGGGCCAGGCCAGCAGATTGACCGCGACCACCGGGGTACCGCCCATCGCGTACACGTCGGAGAGGGCGTTCGCGGCGGCGATGCGCCCCCAGTCGTACGCGTCGTCGACGACCGGGGTGAAGAAGTCCGCGGTCGCCACCACCGCCGTACCGGACTCGAGCCGGACCACCGCGGCGTCGTCACCGTCGTCGAGCCCCACGAGCAGCTCGCCCGGGCCCTGCGGCGCGGCGGTGCCGACCAGGCCGGCCACCACCGTCTCCAGCTCGCCCGGCGGAATCTTGCAGGCGCACCCGCCGCCGTGCGCGTACTGCGTGAGCCGGAGCCGCTGAGTGGTCGTCACACCGGCCACTCTGACACGGCAGTGGGAAAGGTCGCTAGGCGGGCGCGCCGGGATCGCGTGTGGTCAGGTTCTCAGTGGAGGCGTTCAGGTGCGCCGGGTCGGACCGGGACCGGCGCAGCGAGGATTTCCGCTTCGCCTCGTACATCGCGCTGTCCGCGCGGTGCAGGACGTCCTCGCAGTCCTGCCCCGCGGTGAACAGGGCAGTGCCGATGCTCGCGCGTACCGGTGTGCTCGTGTCGCCGAGCAGAACCGGCTCCCGGAAGGCGGCCATCACCCGGTCGGTCAGCAGGGTCAGCTCGGCCGCCCCGCGGACGTCCTTCGCGAGCACCACGAACTCGTCCCCGGCGAGCCGGGCCAGCAGGTCCCCGCCGCGGATGGACGCGGAGAGCCGCTCGGCGACGACGGTCAACAGTCGGTCACCGGCGGCGTGCCCCAGGGTGTCGTTGACCGACTTGAACCCGTCGAGGTCGATGAAGAGCAGCGCACCGTCGCCGGTGACGGCCTCCTCCAGCGCGGTCATGAAGGCCCTGCGGTTCGGTATCCCGGTCAGCGGGTCCCGGTGCGCCTGTCGCCAGGTCTGCTCCAGCAGTTCGAGGCCGTGCAGTACGGTCGCCGCCTGGTTCGCGGCGCCGGCGATGTCGACGGCGAACCGCTGGCCCCGGGCGAGCCCGTGTGGACCGTCGAAGCTGGCCACGATCATCCCGTATCGGCGGTGGGGCAGGGCGATGCCGACGATGACCATCGAATCCAGCTCGAACATGTCGAGCACCGCGCGGATGAAGGGATCTTCCGTGCTCCGGTCGTGAAGCTGAGGCACCTCCGGCTGCTCCAGAATCCGGGTCAGGTAGTCGGTATCGGCCGAGGTCACCGTGAACGCGTTCAACCTGTCCGCGAACTCCGGCGGCCAGCCCACGTGGGCGGTAATCCGCATCGCGCCGTCGTTGTCGAGCAGCAGGACGCTGGCGCGTTCGGCGGACATGATCGCGTGCGCCGCCTTGACCGTGACGTCCGCGACCTCCTCGCGGGACTGGGCCCGGGTCAGGGCGCTGGACAGCGCCAAGAGGTTCTCGGCGGTGCGCTGGCGGGCCGCCGCCGTGGTCACCGCGCTGAGGGTGTCGAGCGTGACGGCCGCCAGGTTGGCGTAGGCGTCGAGGAGTTTCGGGTCCGAGTCGAAGAAGTTGTCACCGAAGGCGATCAGGTGACCGTAGTCGTGCTGGGCGGAGGCAATCCGGGCGGTCAGCTGCCCAGTGGCCCGCAGCCCGGTGACCGGCCCGCGGGTGTAGCTGGCCACCTCGGCCTCCGACAGGCCGAAGCTGTGCACCTGGATCGGCTCGTCGGCGGAGGGGCGCGCCATGAGCAGGAACGCGTGGGCGTTGACCGCGTACCCCGCGCCGTCGGCGACGGTGGCCAGCGCCAGCGCCGGATCGCGGGCGGCGACCAACGCCGCGACGGTGTTCTGCAGTTGTTCGAGTTGACCGAGCATGGCGGTCTCCAGCGCGCCGTCCCGGCGGGTGCCGCGCAGCCATGGCAACCACCGCGCGCGGGGCTGTTGCCATTTCACCTCGTACCGGCAGGTCGCGGCGCCGCGCACCTGGCAGGAGGTGTGGTTCACGGCCGCCGGCGGGAGGTCGAACACCACCGGAGACTGGATCAACAGTCCGCGCGTGTAGTCGCAGTCGAAGCGGTTGGGCGGGTAGCCGTCGTGGAGGCGGTACTCGACGGATGCCCGCCCCGAGGTCACCCGCAGGGTGCGGAGGTCGGCAACGGAGCTGAACTTCGCCCCCGCCTTGGCGACCATTCGCAGCAATCTCGCGGGGCCACCGGCCAGGGAGAGCGCGAGCCGATCGGCCGTGCCCACGCTGTGCTCGAGGACCGCCTCGGCGATTCGGAGTGCCACCCGGTCATCGCCGAGGACGTGTGCCGCCGCCGTGAACAGCGAAATCTTGGTGTCGTACGACCACCATCGGCGTTTGTCCAGATAGGCGTCGGTGTCGCGGGATCCGCCGGCCAACTCCAGCACGCGCCGGACAGCCTGCTCCCCGCCCTGCTCCCGTACGTGGCGCACGATGGCGTGGACCGTGACCCCAGACGTCTCCCGTGGCTCCATGTCTCCTCCGCACGGCCCATCGTCCGTCCGCGCCGGGACGTGAGGCTTGTCCGGTAGCGGCTCCACCTACCGGACGGCGCCGCGCCCACGGGTTGCCGCGCCGACGGGTCCACCCGATTGCCGGGTGAACCCGTCCAGTTCCTTGACACCCCCTGTGCAGGCCGAAAAAATGCTTTCACTACATGATTAGTGAAAGAGTGTTGGGTGATCGAGTTCCGGATCGACCGTCGCTCGGGCGTGGCGACGTACCTGCAGCTGGTGCAGCAGACCAAGCACGCCCTACGACTCGGGCTGCTGATGCCGGGTGATCGCCTACCGACCGCCAAGGAGGTCGTAGCCGCCACCGCGATCAACCCAAACACCGTGCTCAAGGCTTACCGGGAGCTGGAGCGGGAGGGGCTCGTCGAGCCCCGCCCGGGGTTGGGGACGTTCGTACGCCGGTCGCTGGCCAGGCCAGGCGCCGCCGAGGATGCCCCGCTTCGGAGCCGCCTGGACGGGTGGATGGCCGAGGCGCGCGCCGCGGGCCTGGAGCGGGAAGACGTCGAAGCGTTGTTCAAGGCCGTCCTGGACACACACTACTGACACGAGGGAGTGGGTTCTTGACCACGACAACACGGGACGCCGCGCTCGAAGCGGTGGGGCTAGGCAAGCGGTACCGGCGTGGCTGGGCGTTGCGCGACTGCACATTCGAGCTGCCGACCGGTCGGGTGTCGGCGCTCGTGGGGCCCAACGGGGCGGGTAAGAGCACGCTGATGGCGCTGTCGACCGGCCTGCTGCGTCCCACCTCCGGCGTCATCCGGGTACTGGGCAAGGAACCGGGCGGCGGCGGCACCCACCAGGAGCTCGCGTTCCTGGCCCAGGACAAGCCGCTGTATCGCCGATTCACCGTGGACGAGGTGCTCCGGGCGGGTCAGGCCCTGAACCCTGGATGGGACCACGCGTACGCACATCGGCTGGTACGCGAGGCGGGGGTCAACCTCGACGCGCGCGTCGGCACGCTCTCCGGTGGGCAGCGGACGAGGGTCGCCCTGGCGGTCGCCCTCGGCCGCCGGCCGCAGCTGCTGATGCTCGACGAGCCGCTGGCCGACCTGGATCCGCTGGCGAGAGAGGAGGTGATGCAGACGGTGATGGCGGAGGTCGCCGAGACAGGGATGACCGTCCTGCTCTCCTCGCACGTGCTGGCCGACATGGAGGGTGTCTGCGACCACCTGATCCTGCTCGCTGCCGGCCGGGTCCATCTGGTCGGCGACGTCGAGGACCTCATCGCCGACCACCGCCTGATGATCGGACCTCGCCGTCCTGCCGGGCACGGACTGCGACCGGAGTCGGTCGTCGAGGCCCGCGCCACCGGGCGTCAGGAAACCGTGCTGGTCCGCGACGGCGGGTGGCACGGGGCGACCGGCTGGGAGCTGCACGAACCAACCCTGGAGGAACTCGCCATGGCATATCTGCGCTCCGCGTCGCCGCAGCGACCGGCCCGAACCCGACAGGAGACGGTCGCATGACGTGGGTGGCTTGGCGTCAGCAGCGCCCGCAGGTTCTGGCCAGCCTCGCCGTCATCGCTGCGGTGGCCGGGGTGGTGGTCTTCTTCCGCTTCGACGCGATGTCCTACATGCGGGACAACGGCATCACCGGATGCCTGCGTGTCGACGAGGGCCGTTGCGAATCGGCCGCGATGAACGCCTTCAGCGACGAGTACACGTCGTACGTGTCGGTGATTCCGCTGGTCCTGCTCTGCCTCCCGGTGCTGCTCGGGATGTTCGCCGGCGCGCCGCTGTTCGCCAGGGAGTTCGAGCACGGCACCCACATCTTCACGTTGACCCAGTCGGTCGGGCGCACCCGCTGGTGGGCGACCAAATCGACGATCGCCGGCGTGCCGGTGGTGGTCGGGACGCTCGTCCTCGGTCTGGTCGCCACCTGGGGCCTGCGGCCGCTGAGCTACGTGGCGCACGGCCGGATGGTCACGCCCGGCTTCGAGACGCAGGGTCTGGTGCTTGCCGCCTACACTCTCGTGGCCTTCGCCGTGGGCGCGACGGCAGGGTTGCTCGCTCGCAACACCGTCGTCGCGATGGCCAGCACGATCGGGCTCTACCTGGTGCTGCTGGTGGGAGTCTCGGCCCTCGCCCGGCCGCACTACCTCGATCCGGTGGAAAACCGCGGGACGGTGGCCGAGGGAGCGGCGATCGGATCACAGAGCGGCCGGAGCCTGGTGCCCGACGACGCTTGGCGGGTCGACTCCAGCTACTTCGACCCGTCCGGCCAAAAGGTCTCCTTCGACCCGTCCTCCTGCCGCAGCGCGGACAACAGCATCGAAAACTGCCTCACCCGGCAGAACATCGCGAGCCTGAGTGCCCGCTTCCACCCGGACAACCAGTTCTGGGGATTCCAGCTCATCGAGAGCGTCGTCTTCCTGGTCATCGCCGCGGCTCTGCTCGGCACCGGGGTGTGGGCGCTGCTGCGCCGCCTGCTGTGACGACGGTGAAGTCGAACTGGGTGACCGGGTCGTGGTGGTTGCCGACCACGATCACGTCGTCGCGGTCATCCGGTTCCAGGGACCCCGGTACCGGCCGGCCTGCCACCAACGGACAGGCCAGGTCGCGCAGGCCGCTCCCTCGAACGCCTGCATCCGGCCGAAGGTCGGGAACTGGCGCTCGTTGGTGGCCAGCCAGGCGCGCTGACGTGGGTTTTTCGGGGTCGGCTCAGGGCCTCGGTTGTTGGTCATCGCGGGACGGTTCGCACCTCGTGGAGAACGGCAAGCATCGGGTCGGCTCGAGCCAAAAGCTGTGGGGAACAGCGGAGAACCGTGGATGGTGATCCACCAACGGCCGGGCAAGCGCCGGTTGATGTTGATAGGGTGGCTGGCAATGGCTTCTTAGCCTGCAACATTTTCGCAGGTCAGAGGCGGTTGGAGGCGTTCAGGCGGCTGGTGCCCCTCCCGGTCTTCAAAACCGGTGTGGCCCGGGATCCGGACCAGGCGGGTTCGATTCCCGTCCGCCTCCGCTGGGCGACAGTGGAACCTTCCGCCGGCACGCGCGGCGGGAGGGTCCGTCGGCACGGGTGGCGGCGGGTTCCGCCGGCACGGCGGTGGAAGGTGAGGCATGGCGGTCGGAGCGCCGGATCCCCGGCGGCGGGTGCCCCGCACCGACGCGCTGCTCGCCGACCCGCGGCTGGTGGCCGCGGCGGGATCGCTGGGGCGCGCCCGGGTGAAGGCGGCGGTGGCCGCGGCACAGGAGCGCGCCCGGCGCGGCGAGATCTCGCCCGAGGAGGTCGCGGCCGCCGCGCTCGCGACGCTGCCGGCGGCCCCCGGCGGGCTGCGGCCGGTCATCAACGCCACCGGCGTGGTGCTGCACACCAACCTCGGCCGCGCGCCGCTGTCGGCCGCCGCGGTCGACGCGGTGGTCGCGGCCGCCGGGCACACCGACGTCGAACTCGACCTGACCACCGGCCGGCGGGCGCGGCGCGGCCGGGGCGCGATGGCGGCGCTCGCCGCCGCGACCCCGGACGCCGGGGCGGTGCACGTGGTCAACAACGGCGCCGCCGCGCTGGTGCTCGCCGCGACGGCGCTCGCCACCGACCGGGAGATCATCGTCAGCCGGGGCGAGCTGGTCGAGATCGGCGACGGATTCCGCCTGCCCGACCTGCTGGAGTCCACCGGGGCGCGGCTGCGCGAGGTCGGCACCACCAACCGGACCACCCTGGCCGACTACGCCGCCGCGCTCGGACCGCGCACCGGTTTCATCCTCAAGGTTCACCCGTCCAACTTTGTGGTCTCGGGCTTCACCTCCGCGGTACCGGTGGCGGCGTTGGCGACGCTGGACGCGCCGGTCGTCGTCGACATCGGCTCCGGTCTGCTCGCCCCGGATCCGCTGCTGCCCGACGAACCCGACGCGGCGTCGGCGCTGCGGGCCGGCGCGGCGCTGGTCACGGCGAGCGGCGACAAGCTGCTCGGTGGCCCGCAGGCCGGGCTGCTGCTGGGCGTCGCCGAGCTCGTCGAGCGGCTGCGGCGGCACCCGCTGGCCCGGGCGCTGCGGGTGGACAAGCTGACGCTGGCCGCGCTCGACGCGACGCTGCAGGGACCGGAGACGCCGACCCGGCAGGCGCTGCGCGCCGGAGCGGGGGAGCTGCGGGAACGGGCTGAGCGGCTGCGCGACGAGCTCTCCGCCGCCGGGCACAAGGCCGAGGTGGTCCCGACGGCCGCGGTCGTCGGCGGCGGCGGCGCGCCCGGCGTGGAGCTGCCGTCGTGGGCGGTGGCGCTGCCCGAGCGGTACGCGACGCAGCTGCGCCTCGGTGAGCCGCCGGTGGTCGGGCGGGTGGAGCGGGGACGTTGCCTGCTCGACCTGCGCTGTGTGCCCTCCACGATGGACGACGCGGTGCGCGACGCCGTGCTGCGGCTGCCGCGGACGGGGGACTGACGTGCACGTCGTCGCCACCGCCGGCCATGTCGACCACGGCAAATCGACGCTGGTGCGCGCGCTGACCGGGATGGAGCCGGACCGCTGGGCCGAGGAACGGCGGCGGGGCATGACCATCGACCTCGGCTTCGCCTGGACCACG
The DNA here is from genome assembly GCF_900107255.1 of Micromonospora pattaloongensis. Taxonomy (GTDB): domain Bacteria; phylum Actinomycetota; class Actinomycetes; order Mycobacteriales; family Micromonosporaceae; genus Micromonospora_I; species Micromonospora_I pattaloongensis. The sequence continues at coordinate 235,036 of NZ_FNPH01000004.1, forward strand.
CTGCCCACCGGGGAGGCGGTGGCGTTCGTTGACGTTCCCGGGCACGAGCGGTTCGTGCCGAACATGCTCACCGGGGTCGGCCCGGTGCCGGCCGCGCTCATCGTGGTGGCCGCCGACGGTGGTTGGATGCCGCAGTCCGCCGAGCATCTCGCCGCCCTCGACGCGCTCGACGTCCGGCACGGGCTGCTCGCGGTGACCCGTGCGGACCTGGCCGATCCCGCCGCCGCCGCGGAACGCGCACAGGCCGAGATCGCCAAGACGTCGCTGGGCGACGTCGAGGTGGTGACCGTCAGCGGCGCCACCGGCCGCGGCCTGCCCGAGCTGCGCGCCGCCCTGCACCGGCTCGTGGCGCGGCTGCCCGCGCCGCGGTCCGAGGCGCCGGTGCGGCTCTGGGTGGACCGTTGCTTCACCATCCGCGGCAGCGGCACGGTGGTGACCGGCACGCTCGGCGCCGGGCGGCTCGCGGTCGGCGACGAGCTGGAGCTGGCCGGCGCCGGGCGCACGGTGCGGGTGCGCGGGCTGCAGTCGCTGGGCCGCAGCGTCGAGGCGGCGCCCGCGGTGGCGCGGGTCGCGGTCAACCTGCGCGGCGTCGAACGCGACCAGGTACGCCGCGGCGACGCGCTGCTGAGCCCCGGTCATTTCCAGACCACCGAGCTGATCGACGTCCGGCTGCACGGCGACCCGGTCGCCGAGCTGCCGGCGGCGGTGATGCTGCACGTCGGGTCCGCGGCGGTCACCGCGCGGGTGCGTCCGCTCGGCGTCGACACCGCCCGGCTCCGGCTGTCCCGACCGCTGCCGCTGCGCGTCGGCGACCGCGCGCTGCTGCGTGACCCGGGACGGCACCACGTCGCCGGCGGTGTGACCGTGCTCGACGTCGTACCGCCGCCGCTGTCGCGGCGCGGGGCGGCCGCGAACCGGGCGGTCATCCTCGCCGGGATGGACGGCCGCCCGGACGAGCGCGACGAGCTGCGCCGGCGCGGGCTGATGCGCCGCGGCGAGCTGACCCGGATGGGGGTGCCCGTGACGACCGCGCCGGTGGCCGGCGACTGGCTCGCCGACCCGGATCACTGGCGCGAGCTGCGCCGCCGGCTGGTCGCCGAGGTGACCCGGCACGCCCGCGATCAGCCGCTGGCGGCCGGCGCCCCGGTCGAGGCGCTGCGGCACGCGCTGGGGCTGCCGGACCGCGCGCTCGTGGAGGCGCTGGTCGCGGCGCCGCTGATCACCCGGGCCGGACGGGTCTCCGTCGCCGGTGCCGCCGGCGGGCTCCCCGAGTCGGTGGCCCGCGCCGTCGAGCGGGTTCGCGTCCATCTCACCGAGCGCCCGTTCCACGCCCCGGAGGCGGCCCGGCTCGCGGAGCTCGGACTCGGCCCGCGTGAGATCGGCGCGGCCGTGCGCGCGGGGGCGCTGCTGCGGGTCGCCGACGGCGTCGTGCTGCTGCCCGGCGCGCCCGACGAGGCGGTGCGGGTGCTGGCCCGGCTGCCGCAGCCGTTTACGCTCAGCCAGGCCCGGCAGGCGCTGGACACGACCCGGCGGGTGGCCGTGCCGCTGCTGGAGCTTCTCGATCGGCGCGGCGCCACCCGCCGCGGCGACGACGCCACCCGCACCGTCGCGTAGGGACGCCGTCTGTCGCATTCAGCGCAGGAAGGTGCCTTCCTGACGGCGGTTCGTTAGCGCCGCACGTACGCGGCGAGCCCGCCGAGCGCCTCGTCGGCCACGAACACCGACGGCACCTGCAGGATCACCTCCTCGGCGTGCGCGGTGCACGCCCAGGCCGAATCGCCCCACGAGTCGGCGACCTTGAGCTCCGCCGGCTTCGCGCATGGCCGTCGGCCGCCCAGCTCGCACGCGCTCGGGTGCTCCCGCGCGCTCGCCGCGGCGGCGGCGACCCGCATCTGCTCGGCGAGGCGCGCCGCGCGTTCGGCCCGCTCGTCGGCCTCGGCGCGCAGCTCCCGTTCGGCGCGCACCGCCCGGATCGCCGACAGCCGCAGCTCCAGCTGCTGCATCACCACGGCGGCGAGCTCGGAGAGGACGGCGGCCTGTGCGGGCGTGACCTCGCGGGGCTCGCTGTCGATGACGTTGACCGTGCCCAGCCGGTGCCCGTCGCGGGTCGTGATCGGCGCCGCGGCGTAGAACCGCAGACCCAGCGCGCCCCGCACCAGCGGATGATCGATGGTACGGGGGTCGACCGCGGCGTCGTTGACCACGTACGGGCCGTCCTGCAGGACCGCCGACGCGCACAGCCCCGGCTCGACGCCGATCTGGCTGACCCCGTCCAGCCCTTCACAGGCGGCGAACCACACCCGGTCGGCGTCCACGATGGTCACGGTGGCGATCGGGGTCCCGAAGACCGTCGCCGCGATCCGCGCGACCGGGTCGAAGGCGCCGTCCCGGGGGGTGTCGAGGATCTCGTACCGGCGTACCGCCGCGAGCCGGTCCTCGCCCACCACGTCGGTGCTCATCTCGGTCCCCTCACTGCTGCCGTGTGTGTCCGGGCCGCCCGCGACCATACCCCTTTTTGATCAGCGTCACACCGCCGGCCGGCGTCGGGTGAACCCCTCAGCTCCGCGCGGACGCGACCGATCAGGCGAAACGGAGGTGTGCGTATGGCGGGGACCGGACTGCGGGTCGCGGTGGTCGTCACCGTGGGCGCCGCCGCGCAGGCCGCCGCGCACTGGCTGCCGACCCGGATCGGGAACATCACCGTCGGGGTGCTGCTGACCGCCATCGCGGGTTACGCCGCGCTCGGCTACGGGCGGCAGGCGCGGGTCGCGCGCGGACGCGAGCGGGTCGGTCGGGCCCTCGCCGCGCTCTCCCTGGGCGCATGGACGCTCCAGCTCGCCCTCTACGTGGCGGCCGACACCGCCGGCGTCGTCCCGTCCGCCTGGTTCGACCTCGTCGCCGGTCTGCTGGCGCTCTGCGCCGCTCCCGCGGCGCTGCTGCTCCTCTCGCCGGCCGCCGCCGGCGCGGCCGTGCGCCTGCGCCGCTTCATCGACGGCGCGATGATCTTCGGTGCGCTGTTCTTCGTCGCCTGGCACCTGGTCATCGAGCGCGCGGTCGCGTCGGCGGACCCGCGGCTGGTCGGGCTCATCCTGCTGGTGCCGGCGCTGGAGCTCGGCACCGCCGCGATCGCCATCGTTCTGCTGTCCCGCAGCGTGCCACGCGGGTCGCAGGCGCTGACGTTCCTCGCCGTCGCGATGCTGCTGTTCGCGATGAGCACGTTGGTGGATCTCTACAACCGGGGGGAGGGGCGCTCGTCGTACGCGTGGGGCGGCGCGGCGGGTTTCGTCGTCGCCACCATGCTCGCCGCCCTCGCCAGCCGGTACCCCCTGCCGCCGCCGAGCTCCATCGAGGACCAGTACGGCGGCCCGTGGGCGCTGCTGCCGTTCGCCCCCGTGGCGATCGGGTTCGGCCTGGCGGTCGGGGTGCTGACCACCACCGGCACGCTGCCGGCGGTGCTGCTCTGGGTGTTGCTCGGCACCGGGGGCATCGTCATCGTCCGGCAGTACCTGAGCCTGCGGACGAACCAGACGCTCCTGCGTGACCTGGGCGAGCAGCGGGAACGGCTGGAGTACCAGGCGTACCACGACGCGCTGACCGGGCTGGCCAACCGCACCAAGTTCATCGCCCGGGCGTCCGACGCGCTCGCCACCGCCCGCGACGACGCCGCGACCGGGGTGATTCTGTTCGACCTTGACGGCTTCAAGGACGTCAACGACACGCTGGGCCACGCGGCCGGCGACGAGCTGCTGACCGCGGTGGCGGACCGGCTGCGCGCCGGCGTCCGCGACAACGGCCTGGTGGCGCGGCTCGGCGGCGACGAGTTCGTCGTACTCCTGACCGAGCTGGCGGATCCGGCGGAGGCCGATGCCACCGCGGCGGCCATCCTGGGGGAGCTCGCGGTGCCGCTGCCGGCCGCCGGCCGGCCGCTCGCCGTGCACGCCAGCGCGGGGCTCGCGGTCGCGCGCGGACGATCCGAGGACGTCGACACGCTGCTGAGCCACGCCGATCTCGCGCTCTACCAGGCGAAGGCGGACGGCAAGGGCCGGCTGTGCCGGTTCGACCCGGCGCTGCACGCGGCGGACTTCGACCGCCGGCAGCGGGAGACGGAGCTGCGGCAGGCGCTGCCGCGCGGCGAGTTCGAGCTGTACTACCAGCCGATCGTCGCGCTCGACGGGGAAGTGATCGTCGGCGTGGAGGCGCTGCTGCGCTGGCGGCATCCGCGGCTCGGTGTGCTCGCTCCGCCGGCGTTCCTGGACCTCGCGGAGTCGATCGGTCTGCTGCCGGAGCTCGGCGCCTGGGTGTTGCGCGAGGCGTGCGCGCGGGGCGTGGGGTGGGAGCGGACGCGCCCCGGGTTCGAGCTGAACGTGAACCTGTCGGCCAGCCAGCTGACCGATCCGGATCTGGTCGCCCGGGTGCGGGACACGCTCGCCGAGACCGGATTCCCGGCCCGGCTGCTGACGCTGGAGCTCACCGAGACGGTCGTGCTGACCGACGTGCCCGGCGCCGCCCGGGTCCTGGCGGCGCTGCGGGAGCTCGGCGTGCGCATCGCGCTCGACGACTTCGGCACCGGCTACTCCTCGCTCAACCACCTCGCGGTGCTCCCGGTCGACTCCCTCAAGATCGACAAATCGTTCGTGCAGGCCATGACCGGCGCCGGCGGCGGGACCGTCGCCCGGGCCGTGCTGCAGATCGCCCGCACCTTCGGGCTGTCGCCGGTCGCCGAGGGCGTGGAGGACGCCGCGCAGGCCCGGCAGCTGCGGGAGCTGAACTGCCCACAGGCCCAGGGCTACCACTTCGCCCGGCCGATGCCGGCGGCGCAACTCGGCGCGCTGCTGTCCACGGCATCCGCCGGCAACCCCGACGAGTGGATCCTCGGCCTCCGACCGGGCGCCTGACTCACGTCCGCCCGGCGCGGCGCCCCGCGACGATGTCGGCGACCGCCGCGGCGAGCGCGATCAGGACGAAGCCGATCGCGATCAGCAGGCCGTCCCGGAACGCCCGCGACCAGCCGCCCCGCGTCGCGGCGAGCACCGCGAAGAACGCGGAGCTGACCGCGGCGATGCCGAGCGCCGCGCCGATCCGCTGCGCGGTCTGCAACATGCCCGCCGCGCTGCCGGCCTGCGGCAGTGGCACCTCCGACAGCGTCAGCGTCTGGTTCGGGGTGATCACGAGTCCGCTGCCGAGGCCGGCGAGCAGCAGCGGCGCGGCGGTCGCCAGCGGCGCGTCGTGGCCGGGCACGAAGTGCAGCGCGACGACCGTCGCGGCGAGCCCGGCGGTGACCACCACCAGCCCGACGGCGACCAGCGGGCGGCCGAACCGGTTGACGATCCGGCCGCCGAGCGCGGCGGCCAGCGCGGAGCCGACCGCGAACGGCGTGATCGCCAGGCCGGCCCCCAGCGCGCTGTAGCGCAGACCGTTCTGCAGGTAGACGCTGAAGATGAAGAAGATCGAGGTGAAGCCGGCGAAGTAGAGCAGCGCGATGACCGCGCCGAGGGTGTACGACCGCACGCGGAACAGGGACAGATCGAAGACCGGCTGCCCGCGGCGGGCGAACCGGCGTTCCCACGCGGCGAACCCGGCGAGCGCCGCGACCCCGGCCGGCACCAGCAGCCACTTCACCGGCGTCTGCCACTGCCGCTGCTGTACCAGCGGCAACAGCAGGAGCACCACCCCGAGGCCGAGCAGCAGCACGCCGACCGGGTCGAGGGTCTGCCGCCGTCGCCGGCCGTCCGGGTTCGGCGGGATCAGCCGCCACCCGAGCAGGACGGCGGCGATGCCGACCGGGACGTTGACGTAGAACACCCAGCGCCAGCCCTCCTGCGCCCCGCCCAACTGGATCAGCATTCCGCCGAGCAGCGGTCCGATCGCGGTGGAGATGCCGACGGTCGCGCCGAGCGCCCCGAACGGCCGGCCCCGTTCCGCGCCGGTGAACAGCTGCTGGATCAGGCCGTACACCTGGGGGCTGACCACCCCGGCCGCGGCGCCCTGCACGAGCCGGGCGGCGATCAGCGCGCCGGGGGACCAGGCCAGCCCGGCGGCCGCGCTGGCCAGGGTGAACACGGCGATCCCGACGACGAACGCCCCGCGCCGGCCGTGCGCGTCACCGAACCGCCCGGCGGGCACCAGCACCAGCCCGAAGGTCAGCGCGTACCCGGAGAGCACCCATTGCAGCTCGCTGGCGTTCGCCTGCAGCGCAGCCTGCACAGAGGGGATCGCGACGTTGACGATGCTGACGTCCAGCAGGGTCATGAAGGTCGCCGAGATACCCACCGCCACCCCCGGCCAGCGCCGCGCCACGCCGCCACGGTCGGCCGGACGGGTCACCGCCGGGTCGGCCGGGGAGGTGGCGGTGTGGCGTCCGGCGGCGGTGGCGGTGTGGCGCCCGGCGGTGGCGGTGGCACGTCGGTCGGGCTCGTTGCGGGCGTCGCCGTGCTGCCGGTGGTCATGCCGAGGCTCTGCGCCAGGTCCCGCAGCGCGTCCTCGTGCGACTGGATGACCGGCAGCGACTGCTTGGCGACCCGCTTCGCGCGCGAGTCGGAGGAGCGGCTGGAAAGCTCCATCTCCGCCGACTGGCGCAACCGCAGGTGCTCCTCCTGTTGGGTGAGCACGAACTGCGCGTTGAACTCCGTACCCTCGGCGCCGCGCAACTTGTCGAGCGCGGCCTGCTGGGTCTCGGTCGGCGCGCCCGGCAGCGACACGCGCAGCCGCGACGCCGCCGTGCCCAGCTTCCGATCGAGGTCGCCGTGGTCGCCGACCAGCCGGATCCCGAAGTCCCGGATCGGCATGTTGGTCGCCTTCTGCTCCGCGAGCTTGCCGGCTTCGATCACCGCCAGGTGCCCCTGGTGCGCGGCGCGCAGGAACTGCCGGTCCTGCTCCGGCACGCCGTGCGGCGCGGCGGCCGCCGGCGTGGCCGTGCCGGGCAGCAGGGCGAGCGCCGCCAGGACGGCGCCGAACCCGGAAAGGGCTAGCCGAGACATCCGCGTCCCCCTGTGACTCGTCGGGGTGCGCGCTTACCCGACCCGCCGGCGGCTATGCCGGGCCGACCCGCCGTCAGGCCCGGTGTTTCTCCTCACGTCGGCTGCTCCGTTGCCGATCGGGTGCGTAATGAGCCCAAAGGAGGGTGCGAGATGCGGCGGCTGTTGAACGTGGGAATCTTCGTCAAGCTGGCGGTCGTGGCGGGGGTGGCCATCGCCGGCCTGCTGGCCATGGGGGCGGCCCGGCTCGCCGAGGTCGCACCGATGGAGTTGGAGTCGCGGAAGGCGAAGGTCCGGGCGCTGGTGGAGAGCGCCACCTCGGTGATCGCCGGCTACCACGCGGCCACCCAGAACGGCACGATGACGACGGAGCAGGCGCAACGCGCGGCGTTGACCGCGCTCAAGGCGATGCGGTACGGCGCCGACGACTACTTCTTCGTCAACGACATGCACCCGGTGATGGTCATGCACCCCATGAAGCCGGAGCTCGACGGCAAGGACCTCTCCACCAACGCCGATCCCAACGGCAAGCTGCTCTTCGTGGAGTTCGTGAAGGTGGTCCGCGCCGAGGGGGCGGGCTTCGTGGACTACCAGTGGCCGAAACCCGGACACGACGCCCCGGTGGACAAGCTCACGTACGTCGCCGGCTTCGAGCCGTGGGGCTGGGTCGTCGGCACGGGCATCTACATCGACGACATGCATGCCGCGATCGCCGCGCACGAGCGCGACGTGATGGTGCAGACCGGTGCCATCATGCTCGGCGTGGCCGTGGTGCTGGTGCTCGTCGGCCTGAGCATCACCCGCCCGGTGCGCTCGTTGACCCTGGCCACCCGGCGGCTCGCCGACGGCCAGCTCGACGTGGCGCTGCCGTCGCCCGGTCGCGGCGAGCTCGGCCGGATGAGCGCCGCGCTGGGCGTACTGCGCGACGGACTCGCCGAGCGGCAGGCGCTGGCCGAGGAGCGCGACCGCATGCGCGCCCAGGCCGAGGCGGAGAAGCGCCGGGCCGCCGACGACGTCGCCGACCGGTTGGAGGCCACGGTCGACACCGTGGCGGGCCGGCTGAAGGAGGCGGTCGAGGCGATGCAGCGCGGCGCGGCCGAGCTCGGCGACACCACCGGGCAGCTGGTCGGCACCGTACGCGAGATTTCGCACCTGGCCGGCGAGTCCTCCGACGTGGCGGGCCGCGCCGCCGCCGAGGCGACCGACGCCAGCGGCACGGTGAACGGGCTGACCACCGCCGCCGACACGATCGGCGGGGTGGTCGAGGTGATCCGCAAGGTCGCCGCCCAGACGAACCTGTTGGCGCTGAACGCCACCATCGAGGCGGCCCGTGCCGGCGAGATCGGCAAGGGTTTCGCGGTGGTGGCCGGCGAGGTGAAGGAGCTCGCCCAGCAGAGTTCGCGGGCCACCGACGAGATCGCCCGGGAGATCGAGTCGATCCAGAGCACCTCGCAGGAGGCGGCGCGGGTCATGGACCGGATGGCGGACACCGTGGAGCGGCTCGGCAGCAGCACCCGGGAGGTCGCGGCCGCGATCGCCGGTGGCGACAGCGAGGGCGCGAGCGTGCGGGGCTCCGCCGAGGCGACGGGGCAGGTGGCGCACCGGATCCAGCAGCTCTCCGGCGAGCTGTCCGCGGAGGCCGACCGGCTGCGCGGCGACTTCGGCGTGCTGCTCAGTCAGCTCCGGCAGGGCTAGCGCGGTGGCGGTGGCCGGCGCGGCGAGCGCCGACCACCGCCGTCGTGGCGTCAGAAGACCGGCACGCCCTCGCGGACCAGCTTCCAGTTCGGCACGTAGAAGTCGGCCGGGTCGATGGCGCCCCTGGCCTGCGCCCAGTCGATGAGCAGCTGGCGGATCTCCTGCTGCTCGTTGTACACCTGCGTCTTCACGATGCCGGGGAACGCCCCGCCGCCGCTGCGCCGGTAGTTGTTCACCGCGACGACGAACTGCGCGGTGTCACCGACCGGCGCCCCGGTGTCCGGGTGCACCAGCCGGGTGATGCGCTGCCCGACCGGCTTGCTGATGTCGATGTCGTAGTCGAGCCCGGAGATGATGTCGTAGTTGTAGTCCGGCACGGCCGGGTCGCTGATCTGCGCCGGGTCGATCGGGGCGCCGGGGCCGAAGGTCCGGAAGTACTTCGCGGAGTACTCCAGGTACGCCTTCACTTCCGCGCCGCTGAGCACGACGGCCTCGAGGGTGTTGTCGAAGACGTACAGCCCGGCCACGTCGCGGATCTTCACCTCGCCGGCCGGGAAAACCGCGGTACGGCTGAACGGCGCGGCGACCGACAGCACCGGCAGCTTCGCGTACTGCGTGCCGGCCAGCGCGGCGGTGACCGTGTCGGTCTGCACCTTGTTGATGAAGTCGAGGATCGGCGTGTCCTTGTAGCGGGACTCCGCCGCGGACAGCTCCACCGTCGACGTCGCCACCACCTGGTTGACGTAGGCGACCGTCTTGGCGTGCTGCGCCCGCACCGCGGCCAGCACGGCCGGGTCCTCGACCACCGTGTTGGTGTTCAGCATCGACGCCCGCTTGCTGGTGATCTTCCAGCGGCCGTTCTCCCGCGCCAGCGTGAAGTCCATCCGGCTCAGCCGCTGGCCCCACTTCGACGGCTCGGTGAGCAGCACCTTGTCGCCGGTCGTGGTGTTGGTGACGAACTTCTCCACGATCTCCGCGTGGGCGTGGCCCATCAGGATCGCGTCGATCCCCGGCACGCGCTCGGCGATGAGCGCCGACGGGTTCTCGTTGGGCAGTTCCGGGCCGTAGCTGGAGGTCCCGCTGTCGCCGCCGTGCGCGGAGACCAGCACGATGTCGGCGCCGAGACGCCGCATCACCGGCACCCACCTGGCCGCCGTCGAGACCATGTCCTCGAAGCGGAGCTTGCCCTCGACGTTGCCCTTGTCCCAGATCGCGACGCCGGGGTTGGTCAGGCCGAGGATGCCGACCCGCAGCGTCGGCGCCCCCTTGCCGAGCGACACCTTCTTCACGACGAACGGCAGGAAGGCCGGGCGCCCGCTGGTCGCGTTGACGGCGTTGGCGGCCAGCGCCGGGAAACCGAGCTGCCGGATCCACAGGTTCAGCAGCGGCAGCCCGTAGTTGAATTCGTGGTTGCCCAGCGTCACGGCGTCGTAGTCGATGACGTTCATGGCCCGCGCCACCGGGTGCTTCTCCCCGGTGGTCGTGATCGGCTCCTGCTTGGCGTAGTAGGTCGCCAGCGGCGTGCCCTGGATGGTGTCGCCGGCGTCCAGCACCAGGGTCGCCCTGCCGCGCCGCTCGGCACGGATCTGGTTGACCAGCGTCGCCAGCTTCGCGATGCCGACATCGTTCTGCCGGCTGTCGTCGTACTCGGCGTCCTTGTAGTAGTCCCAGTTGTAGACGTTGCCGTGCGTGTCGGAAGTACCGAGCACGGTCAGGTCGTAGGTCTTCGGCTGGGCCGGCGCGTGAGCCCGCGCCGGGGCGGCGGCAACCAGAGGCGCGGCCGCGGCGGCAGCGGCGACGGCGAGGACCTGGCGCCGAGACGGGCCGGGGGGAGGTGTCATGACGAGCCTTTCCTTGAGGTCGTGTGCGCCTCGTGAGCGACGAGCGCACCATAGCGGTCCGTCCCGCGCCGCCGGGAGATCACCTCGCGGTGTCACAGCTGCATCACGATATGCAGCTGGGTCGCTTCGCCGCGAGCTGGCCTGGCCCGTGGTGGGGTTCTCGCCGCGCAAGGCGGCGCTGACCGTCCATCTCATGGACGGCTTCGCCGGTCACGAGCGGCGCTCGCCCGGCCGGGCCCGCACTCCACCGGCAGGTCGTGCCGCTACCTCACGCGCCTCGACAAGGTCGATCTCGGCGTGCTGGAGGAGCTGATCGCGGCGTCGCTCGCTCGCCGCGCAGCCGTGGCCTTCCGGCGATCGCCGGGCGAATTGTCTAATTTAGGCGGACAAGCGCCTTCCGCGTCGACGGAAATTTGTCATCCGGACGGGGTGGATCACCCAAGAATCCCGCACCAGGCTGTCTGGGGCGAATGTCTAAATGTCGTCTATACGTAGCGTATCTATGAAATGACGCTAAGCGATCATAGGCTGTGTTCGGGACTAAGCGGGAGAAATTCGATGCGCGGCTCTGCGTCGACCTCTTCCGCTGCCGTTGCCACCTCAGGAGTTAACGACCGAAGGGGGGTGACGCAATGGAGAAGCCCGAACCATCCGAATCCACGCGGTGGCAGAACGGGAACACCACGATCTATGCGTTGGCGGCCCTGCTCGGGGGACTCGCCGCCCTGATCACGGCGGTGAACGGTTGCGTGCCGACGTGATGGGGTGCGGCGGAACGCCGGCCCTCGGCTTCGGAGCCGACCGGGGGCGAGGGTTGGGCGCGCGCCGGTCGGCGGTGAACGTGAATGGCGGCAATGCCGGCCGAATAACGCATCCGCGGCACAGTGTGGATGCATCTGTTGTCGCTATAAGGACAACAGATGCACCCGCACCCACGATCGGGTCTCCGATCATCGGTGATGGCGGTCCGTTCAGGTGGCGTGCGTCGATGCGTCGGTGAGGCCGGAGCGATGATCTGGTGACGGGAAAGAGCGACCCGCTCGCCGTGCGTGATCAGATCGGCGGATGTGGGCGCGCTGTTCCCATCGACAGAATTCCGCAAATGAAGTATCCCGATGCCCAGGACCCTTGGCGGGGCCGGCAACCGGTCCCGCCCGCCCCCGCGGCGCCGTCGTACCCCGCTCCGCCGACGCCCACCGGCGGCTGGTGGAAGCGAATCCCCCCGGTACCGCGGGCGCTGCTGCTGCTCGCCGTGCCGCTGGTGCTCTGCTGCTGTGGCGGCTTCACCGCGATCGGCGTGTTCGGCGACGACCCCGCCGCGGAGTCGAAGGCTGATCCCTCCACAGTGGTCAGCGATTCCGCTCGGCTCGTCGACTCCACTCCCACCGCCACCCCGTCGCCGAGCGGGTCGCCGACCCGCGCCCGGGCCGCCACCCCGACCCCGGCCGCCACCACGACGTCGGCGGCGCCCCGCAGGACCACCAGCTCCCCGCGATCGGTCTACTACCGCAACTGCGACGCGGTGCGCGCGGCCGGGAAGGCGCCGCTGCGCCGGGGCGCGCCGGGCTACCGCGCCGGCCTGGACCGCGACGGCGACGGGGTCGCCTGCGAGCCGGATTCGGGGAACCGGCCGGCCGGCGGCGGCTCCACCGACAGCGTCCAGTACCGGAACTGCGCGGCGGTCCGGGCGGCCGGTGCCGCCCCCATTCGCCGCGGCGATCCGGGCTACGGCTCCCACCTCGATCGCGACGGCGACGGCGTCGGCTGCGAGTGACGCTAACGGCCCTCGCCGCCGGGTCTGTACCCGGCAGGCGAGGGCCGTGCCAGCGGTCCCCCGATCGTCGTCCTACCGCTGTGCCACCTGCTGGGCGCGGCGTAGCGCCGCCGCCCGGGACCCCGCGAGCCGGTTCAGCTCCGCGCGTTGCGCCTCCGGCAGCAGCTCCGCGTGCCGGCGCAGCAGCGACTCGAAGGTGTTCGGCACCGCCACCTCGGCGGCGGCCAGGCCGAGCGTGCGCGCGGACAGGGTCAGTGCCTTCTTCGGCATGCTGTTCCCTTTCGGTAGGGGCGGCGACCACCGATGGGGACGGATCGCCGGGCGCCGGACGGAAGGTCCGCGGGTGTCCACCGCCGAGTCTCGACGGCGGCGACTGCCGAATCCCTGCCGAATCCTTAACGCGCTGTTCGGCCGCGTGGGCCGTCGGGGCGGAACCCTGATGACTGACAGATGTACATGTATTACTTTCAGCTTCGTTGCTGGAGCGGGTTGTTGACGGTGCGGTGCCGCCGAAGCGGCGTGGCGGCACCAGGCCTCGACGGCGCGCCGGAAACGGGGTGTTCATGGAGATTCGGGTACTGGGGCCCGTCGAGGTGTGGGCGGCGGGGCGGCAGGTGGAGATCGGGCCACCGCGCCAGCGCGCCGTGCTGGCCGCGATCGCGGTCGACGTCGGCCGGCCGGTCCTCGTCGACGATCTGGTCGATCGGATCTGGGGCGAGCACCCGCCGCAGCGCGCCCGGCACGCCCTGTACGTCTACATCGCCCGGCTCCGCCAGGCCCTGGCCGAGTCCGGCGGCCGTCTCGTGCGCCGGTCCGGCGGGTACCTGCTCGACGCCGACGCCGACCTCGTCGACCTCCACCGGTTCCGTTCGCTGCTGGCCGCCGCCCACGACCCGCGCCGTACGGACACCGACCGGTCCTCGCTGTCGCGGCGCGCCCTGACACTGTGGCGTGGCACACCGCTGGGTGACATCGGCGGCGACTGGGCGGACCGCAGCCGCGAGGGCTGGCGGCAGCTGCGCCTCGACGCGGCGGTGACCTGGGCGCAGGCGGAGCTGCGGTTGGGCAACGCGGCAGCGGTGGTCGGCCCGCTGACCCAGTTGATCGACGAGTACCCGCTGGCCGAGCCGCTCGCCGTGGCGCTGATGCGGGCGTTGTACGCCAGCGGCAACGCCGCTCAGGCGCTGGAACACTACGCCGTGACCCGGCAGTCGCTGGTCGAGCAGCTCGGCGCCGACCCCGGACCGGAGCTGCGGGACGTGCACGCCATGATCCTGCGCGGGGGTGCGGCGGATCCGGCGCGCACGCCCCCGGCGGTGCCGACCGGCCCGGAGGCGCCCGCGCTGCTGCCGCCGGACGTACCGGGCTTCGCCGGTCGGGACCGCGAGCTGGCGCTTCTCGACGAGGTCCTGGCCGGGGCGGGGGAGTACCCGACCGCGCTGCCGATCGTGGCGCTCTCCGGCACCGCGGGCGTCGGCAAGACCACGCTCGCCGTGCACTGGGCGCACCGGGTCGCCGAGCGCTTCCCGGACGGGCAGCTCTACGTCAACCTGCGGGGGTTCGATCCGAGCGGCACGCCGCTGCCGCCGGCGGAAGCGGTGCGGGGATTCCTGGAGGCGTTGGCGGTGCCGCCCGACCGGGTCCCGGCCGGCCAGGAGGCGCGGGTGGGCCTCTACCGCAGTCTGCTCGCCGGCAGACGCGTCCTGGTCATCCTGGACAACGCCCGCGACGCCGAGCAGGTGCGTCCGCTGCTCCCCGGCGCCCCGGGATGCCTGGTGGTGGTGACCAGCCGTGACCAGCTCACCGGCCTGGTCGCGGTCGAGGGGGCCCGCCCGATCGCCCTGCAGCTGCTCAGCGCGACCGAATCGCGGCAGCTGCTCGTCCGCCGGCTCGGCGCGCGGTGCGCGGTCACCGAACCGGACGCCCTCGACGAGGTGATCACCCACTGCGCCCGGCTGCCGCTGGCGCTGGCCGTGGTGGCCGCGCGCGCCGCCACCCAGCCGCTGCTGCCGTTGAGTGGGCTCGCCCGCGAGCTGCGCGACGCCGCCGGCGGCCTCGACGCCTTCGACGGCGGGGATGCGAGCTGTGACGTCCGGAGCGTCTTCTCCTGGTCGTACCGGTCGCTGAGCCCGCGCGCCGCCCAGCTGTTCCGGCTGCTGGGGCTGCACCCCGGCGCGGAGATCGCGGTACCGGCGGCCGCCAGCCTCGTCGGCGTGCCCGTGCCCGAGGTCGTCCCGGTCCTGGCCGAACTCACCCGCGCGCACCTCGTCAGCGCCTGCGCCGTCGGCCGGTACACCCTGCACGACCTGCTCCGCGCGTACGCGGCCGAACTCACCGTCGCGACCGACACCGCCGTCGCGCGGCACGCCGCGCTGCACCGGGTGCTCGATCATTACCTGCACACCGCGTACGGCGCCGCCCGGCTGCTGGAACCGCACCGGGAACCGATCACCCTGTGCCCGCCGCGGCCCGGCGTCGTCACCGTGCCGATCACCGACCCCGGTGCCGCGCTGGCCTGGTTCGCGACCGAACACGGTGCGCTGACAGACGCCGTCGCGCGGGCGGCCGACGCCGATCTCGCCACCCACACCTGGCAGCTGGCCTGGAGCATCACCTCCTACTCGAACCGCCGCGGCCACTGGCACGACCAGGCCGTCGTGCACCGCGTCGCGCTCGACGCCGTCTGCCGCACCGGCGACCTCGTCGGCCAGGCCAGCTCGCACCGCGGCCTCGCCCGGGCGATATTCCGGCTCGGACGGCACGAGGACGCCGAGACGCATCTGCGGCGGGCGGTCGTGCTCGCCGAACAGCTCGGCGACCTGCCCGGTCACGCGCGTGCACACCACGGCCTCGCCATCGTGCTGGAGCACCGCCGGGCGTACGCCGAGGCGTTGCGGCACGCCGAGAAGGCGCTCGCCCTGTACGTCGCCGCCGGGCACGGCAACGGGGAGGCGGAGGCGCTCAACGGGGTGGGCTGGTGCCACGCGCTGCTCGGCGACTACCGGCGCAGCCTCGCCTGCGCGCAACGGGCGCTTCCGCTGCTGCGGAAGTTCGGCGACCGGCACGCCGAGGGCTCCGCATGGGACACCGTCGGGTACGCGTACGCCCACCTCGGCCGGCACAGGCGGGCCATCGCGTGTTACGAGCGCGCGCTGCGGCTGTTCCGCGAGGTGGGGGAGCGGTTCCTCGAAGCGGAGACGCTCACGAACCTCGGAGACGTCCACCAGCTGGCCGGCGATCTCGACGGGGCGTGCCGGGCCTGGCACGACGCGCTGACGATCCTGGACCAGCTCGGCCACGCCAACGCGGCGCAGGTGCGGGCGAAGCTCGACGGCACGCCGACGGGCGGCGGCGCACTGCGCCTGTCGGCCGTGTGATCGCCGGCCGCGCGGCGCCGTCGACGACGAGGCGTCCAGGTCAGCGGCGCCACACGATGGTCGGCGTGTACCGCACGTTGCCGGCGTGGTCGTAGGCGCGCACCTGGACGTACATGGTCCGTGGCTGCCTGGCCGTGTTGACCGGCAGGTAGTAGCTGGCCGTCGTGTCGCGGGCGACGACTCTGCCGTTGACGATCAGCTCGACGCGGTTGACCCCGTGGGTGTCCTTCGCGGCCACGCTCACACCGACCGTTCCGCGCACCGTCGATCTGTTCTGCGGCGCCCTCGTCACCGACACGTACGGGGCGACGTTGTCCGCGGTGATGTCGCGGAGCTGGGAGGTGACGTTGCCGAGCCGGTCGGTCACCTTCCAGACCAGCCTCTGGGGACCGCTGCGGCCGTGGGTATCGACGTCGACGGTGTACGGGGCGGTGGTGTCGCCGCCGACGCGGACACCGTTGACGTACAGGTCGACACGGGCGATCCCGTTCGGGTGGGAGGCCGTCACCCTCGACGGGACAACGGCCCGGACCGTGGCGTTCCGCGCCGGCGTCACCGCGGTGATCGTCGCGGTCCTGCGGAACGGGTTGTCCCGTTCGGGCCAGGGCGAGCCGGTGGTGTTGAGAAGTGGCTCGAGCGCGCGGTACCACTGGTAGGCCATCTTCTGGTAGCCCCACGTCCCGGGATGGAGGGGGTCGACGAGATCGCCGGGGAGGCTGCCCACCATCGACTGGTCGACCATCGAGACCAACGGTCCCCTGGCCGCGACGATCGCCGGAATCGCCGCGTTGAAGTCAGCGATCTTTCGGGCGAGGGCCGCCGTCGGAGTTTGCGTGATCGTCGCGACCACCACGCGGCACCCGGGGTGGGCGGCGCGGATCCGGTCGATGAGCGTCGACAGCCGCTGCGGCGCGTTCGCGATGTCGACGTTGCGGCCGAGGTCGTTCGTGCCGATCTGCAGCATGACGATGTCCGGCCGGTACGTCGCGATCCACTCGTCGATCCGCGCGGCGATCTGGTCGATCTCCCACCCCGAGTGGCCCTCGTTGTCGGTGTCCGGTCCCGAACCCCGCTTGACGGAGCCGACGAAGTCGACGTTGATGCCGACGCCCGTCAGCCGGTCGTACAGGTCGTTGCGGTAGCCGTTCGGCGCCGTGGGGGCCCAGCCCCAGGTGATCGAGTCACCCAGCGGCATGAGCCGCACGCGGGGCGGCGGAGTCGGCGTGACACCGCCGGTCCCCGGGGTCGTGGTGTCACCGGGTGCCGCCGTGGCGGTGGAGGGTGCGCCGGTCAGCAGCGCGGTGGTGGCGGCGACGGCGACGACGGTGCCCCGGGCCAGGGATGCCGCTCTCGCAGCGACCTCACCAATCGCCGCCCGCGCCTCGGCGATGTCTGTGCGGGATGCCACGCCGCCGCTATCGGGCGTGGACGCGCCGACGTGAGGAGATCCTCCGATGCTCCTCCGGGCCGTCTTCACGCCGCCGAGGCCTCGTCGCCGGGTGACCCTCGTGGATTGTCTGAACTGTTCACCTTGTGTGATTCGCGACCGATGTGATGTGCGACACGACCGAAAGGAACGTTCGCGTGAGTAGCACCTCAACCTCTGACGCGGCTCCGCTGGGCCGCAGCCGGCGGACCCTGACGGTACGCACGAAGATCATGACGGTGGTCGCCGTCGGGGGCGTCGCCGCGCTGACGGTCGGCGTCGTCGGCATCGGCGCGGCCCAGCAGGAGAAGCAGGCATCCGAGCGGGCCGCGCGGCTGACCACGCTGATGCAGCAGGTCGCGGACATCAAGTACTACAACTCCGATGTCAGCGGCTGGCAGACGGCGTACGCGTGGGACGCGGCGCTCGCCGGTGGGCCGGTGGCGGTGCAGCCGGACCGCGACAACCGCAAGGGCTACCTGGCGCAGGCGGACGGCCTGCGCAACCTGCTCAAGACCGTCGACACCGGGGCGATGACGGCGGAGGAGCGGCGGCTGTACGAGGAGATCGTGACGCTGTGGGACGAGTTCTTCGTCCTCGACGACAAGGCCGTCGCGCTCTACCGGAAGGGCACGGCGGCCGACGCGCAGGCGGCCGACAAGATGATCATGGGCGAGGTGTACGCGGTCTACTTCAAGGTCCTCGAGCGGACCGAGGCGCTGGTGACCTCCGTCAAGACCCGCAGCACCCGCGCGAGCGAGCAGGCGCAGGCGCAGGCCACGACGGCCACCCTGCTGATCGGCGGGACCGTCGCGGTGGGTCTGGTCGGCGCGCTCGCGCTCGGCCTGCTGGTCGCCCAGCGCATGGTGGGCCGCATCCGCCGGGTCGCCACGGCGATGGAGGCCGCCGCGGGCGGCGACCTGACCCAGCAGGTCACCGACGACTCGACCGACGAGATCGGACGGATGTCCCGGTCGTTGAACCGGTTCGTCGCCGCCACCCGCGATGCCGTCACCGGGATAACCCAGCACGCCACCGGGCTGCGCGCCGCCTCCGGCGAGCTCTCCGGCGTCTCCACCGCGATCGCCACGGGGGCGGAGGAGTCCGCCGCCCAGGCGAGCACCGTCGCGGCGGCGGCCGAGCAGGTGTCCCGGAACGTGCAGACCGTGGCCACCGGCTCCGAGGAGATGGGAGCCTCGATCCGCGAGATCGCACAGAACTCGACCGAGGCGGCGCGGGTCGCCGCGGAGGCGGTCACGGCGGCGAAGGCCGCCAACGACCTGGTGGGCAAGCTCGGCGACTCGTCGGCGGAGATCGGCAACGTGGTGAAGGTGATCACCTCGATCGCCGAGCAGACCAACCTGCTCGCCCTGAACGCCACGATCGAGGCGGCGCGCGCGGGGGAGATGGGCAAGGGCTTCGCCGTGGTGGCCGGCGAGGTGAAGGAGCTGGCCCAGGAGACGGCGCGGGCGACCGGGGACATCTCGGGGCGGGTCGCGGCGATCCAGGCCGATACGGCCGCGGCGGTCACCGCGATCGGCGAGATCTCCACCGTGATCGCCCGGATCAACGACTTCCAGGTGACGATCGCCTCCGCCGTCGAGGAGCAGACCGCCACGACCCAGGAGATGAACCGCAGCGTCAGCGAGGCCGCCAGCGGGTCCGGGGACATCGCGGCGAACGTCGCGGGGGTGGCCACGGCCGCCGCCGCGGCGACCGCGCAGGTGACCCAGGCGCAGGGTGCCGTACAGCGGTTGTCGGCGATGGCCGAGGAGCTCTCCGACCTGGTGACCCGCTTCCGCGTCTGACTCCGAGCTATGGCTCCGACGGCCACCCCCGGCGCCGTCCGCCGACGGGGTGCAGCCGCACCCCGTCGGCGTTCCGCTGCTGACCGGTCTGCCATGCTGGGCCGATGACGGCGACATGGCGCGAACTGCCCGCGCCGGCGCGCGAGATCGCGCTGGCGGCGTCCGAGGCCGTGGCCGCCGTCCAGCGGCGCGATCCCGAGGAGTACGACGACGCGGTCGCGACCCTCGCCGCCGCCAACGGGGCCGGTCTGATCCTCGGCGCCGTGGTTCGGCTGCTGCTGGAGCAGACCCACCCGGACGGGCTCGACGGCGACGACATCCGGACGGTGCTCGCCCGCGCCGTGCGTGGCGCGGCCGAGTGGCAGCCGACCGTGGACCCCCACGTGATGCTGGTCCTGCTTGCCGGTGCGTTGGGCGTGTACGACCCGGACGACGACGAAACCCCGCCCGACCGGGGTGAGCTGGCCCGGCACGCGCCGCTGCTCGTCGCGGACCTCCTCACCGGCAGCGGGCGGCCGCTGGCCGATTATCTGACCGCCGCGTTCGCCGAGGTCGAGCGGACCGAGCGGCACGACTGAGCGCGGCGGGCGGCCGTGCGTTGCGGATGGTGAGCACGAACCCCAGGGCGCGGACAATCGCCCGCGGGTCCCATAGCGCTGAGTTGATCTCATCGCTACAGTCGTGGCAACCAGAGCGGTAACCGACGGGCTTCCGGCTTCCGGATATGCCCCCCATCCGCACGATCACTTCGTGCTGCCCGGGGGCAACTCTCGATGTCGGCGTTTCGCACGTCCGCGGACGGCCTGCTGCGACTGGCCACCGTAGGCACCCTCGCGGACAGGGTCGCGGAGCAGGTGTGGATGAGCGGGCACGGCGTGAGCCCGGCCGAACGCCGGGCATGGTCGCGCAGCCTGGCGGTACTGGGGCAGGATCTCGCCGACGCGGGCCTTGATCAGGTCGAGGTGCTGGTCGAATACCAGCTGCCGTTGACGAGCAAGCGGATCGACGTGGTCCTCGCCGGCGTCGACCCGAAGACCGGCGACGACTCGTACGTCGTGGTGGAGCTCAAGCAGTGGTCGTACGCGACGTCGTACGAGGGTTCGGACACCCTGGTCGCGGTGGAGCACGCCGCGGGGCCGCGACTGCACCCCGGCGTCCAGGTCGGTGACTACTGCGACTACCTCACCGATTTTCTCGGTGTCCTCGCCGACCGCCGTACCCCGGTGCGCGGCGCGGCCTACCTGCACAACGCGGTCGACCGGGACGTGACCGACCTGTTCGCGCGGCGCCCGACCGAGCAGAGCCGGTTGTTCACGAAGCAGCGGCGCGGGCAGTTTCTCGACTACCTGCGTACACATCTGGCGCCCGCGCCCGGCGCGGCCGCCGCCGACCGGTTCCTCACCAGCTCGGTGCGGCCCAGTCGCCACCTGCTCACGTACGCGGCGAAGGAACTGAAGGAGCGCTCGCACTTCACGCTGCTGGACGAGCAGCACCTGGCGTACGAACTGGTTTTGCACGCGGTGGAGCGCGCGCGGTCGGCGGACCGCAAGAGTGTCGTGGTCGTGGCCGGCGGACCCGGCAGCGGAAAGAGCGTCATCGCGCTGTCGGTCCTCGGCGAGTTGGCGCGGCAGCAGCGGTCGGTCATGCACGCGACCGGCTCGCGCTCGTTCACGCAGACTCTGCGCCGCTATGCCGGGCGGGGTTCCACCCGGCTGCAGAATCTGTTCAAGTACTTCAACAGCTTCATGACCGCCGAGCGCAACGGCTTCGACGTGCTGCTCTGCGACGAGGCGCATCGCATCCGGGAGACCTCGGTCAACCGGTACACCCCGAAGGCGAAGCGGGACGTCGCCCGGCCGCAGATCGACGAGCTGATCGCCGCGGCCCGGGTGCCGGTCTTCCTGCTGGACGAGCACCAGGTGGTCAAGCCGGGCGAGCTGGGCAGCGTCGACGTGATTTCCGGGTACGCGCGGCGGCTCGGCCTGGACGTCGAGGTGGTCTCGCTGCATGACCAGTTCCGGTGCGGCGGCAGCGAGGAGTACGAGCGGTGGGTGCTGCACCTGCTCGGGCTCGACGGCGGCGAGCCGTACCCGTGGGAGGGCGACGGGCGGTTCGACCTGCGGCTGGCCGAGTCACCGGAGCAGCTGGAGGCGTTCCTGGCGGCCAAGCAGGCGCGCGGAGAGACCGCCCGGATCTCCGCCGGCTACTGCTGGCCGTGGAGCGATCCCCGCCCAGACGACTCGCTCGTTCCCGACGTCCAGATCGGCACCTGGGCCCGTCCATGGAACGTGAAGAGCGACCGCAGCGTCGGTGACGCCCCTGGCAGCGCCTACTGGGCGACCGACCCGAACGGCTTCGGTCAGGTGGGCTGCGTCTACACGGCGCAGGGATTCGAGTACGAGTGGTCGGGCGTGATCCTCGGCCCGGACCTCGTGGCGCGGAACGGACGATTGGTGACGCAGCGCAGCGAATCAAAGGACCCGGCGTTCAAGAGCCGCAAAGCGCTCAGCGACGAGGAGGCCGACCGGCTCATCCGCAACACGTACAAGGTGCTGATGACGCGCGGCATGCGCGGCACGATGCTCTACGCGACGGACGCGGAGACGCGGGACTACCTGAGGAAGCTCGTGCGTGTGCGGCGCGGCCCGGAGACCGTGTACGAGCCGGTGGCGCCCGGCGTCCATCAGCGAGTGTGAGGAAACCCGTTCAACCGGCCGCTCGTTCGTCCGTCCGCGACGTTGACGTGGCGCTCAGCCGACGAGCGTACGGTCCTTGAGGGCTGCGACGAATGTCGTGAAGCGTCCTGGTGCGAAGACCAGGACGGGACCGTTGCGATCCTTGCTGTCCCGTACGGCTACCGCCGCGTCGAGGTCCGCCACCTCGACGCACGCGCCGTTCGCGTTGCTCCGCGTGCTCTTCCGCCAGTTGGCGCGAGAGAGGTCCACGTCGCTCCTCCTTCCGTCTACGCCAGGTCTCTGGCCACAGCGGCGATGAGCTCTCCCTCAGTCGTTGAACGAGCCGTGCTTGATGCCGCCGATGAACGTCGACCACTCCGGGGCGGCGAAGATGAGAAGGCCGCCCGTCAGGTTCTTCGAGTCGCGGACGCCGATACCGCCGGCAAGCTCCGCTACCTCCACACAGTTCCCCGAGCCGTTGCTGCGTGTGCTCTTCCGCCAGGTCGCGCGGGCCGTGTCAGGGCACTCCACCGGCCTCTCCTTCACCCATGGACGCATTGGAGTGGCGCTCAGTCGACGAGCGTATGGTCCTTGAGCGCTGCGACGAATGCCGCGAAGGGCGCTGGCGCGAAGACCAGGACTGGCCCCTTCTGATCCTTGCTGTCTCGTACGGCTACGGCCGCGTCGAGGTCCGCCACCTCGACGCACGCGCCGTTAGTGTTGCTCCGCGTGCTCTTCCGCCATTTGGCGCCGGACAGTTCCACCGTCGCCCCTCCTTCCGGTCTACGCCAGGTCTCTGGCGACAGCCGCGATCAGCTCTCTGGACTTGGTGGCGCTGAGTGCGGCCGCGTGCAGGTGGGTGTATGTCAGGCTAACCCGCCCGATCTCCTCCTGGCGTTCGAGATACGCGTCGCCGGCAAGAGTCTCCGTGTAGACGACGGGGGAGTGCACGTCCTCCGGAAACTCCAGGATGTTGAATGATCCGAGCGTGCCGGGATGCCAGCCTTCGCTGTACGGCAACACCTGCACCGTGACGTTCGACCGCTTGCTCATCTCGATCAAGTGGCGGAGTTGCTCACGCATGACCTCCCGGCTGCCGGTCTCCCGGTGCAGGACGCTCTCATCCAGGATCGTCCAGTAGTTCAGCGGTGGATCGTCGTCGAGACGCTTCTGCCGCTCCATTCGCAGGCGCAGATGCCGCTCGGTTTCGGCGTCGTTACTCGGCCGCGACGCGCTGATGATGACCCTCGCGTACTCCTCTGTCTGGAGGAGACCGGGCATGACCGCCAGTTCGAAGTTGCGGACGGTGGTCGCTGCGGCCTCCAGGCCGACGTACGTCGCGTAGCTGTTCGACAGTTGGCCGTACCGGCTCCACCAGCCGCGTTGCCGGCCCTGCTGCTGCAGGTCGAGGATCGCCTCGCGGTGGCCGTCGTCGGACACCTTGTAGCGGTCGAGCATCACGAGCAGATCGCCACGGCCGATGCCGACGTCACCGCTCTCGATCTTGTAGATCTTCGACTCCGAACAGCCGAGCACGTCGGCGATCTGCACCTGCGTCATGCTCGCCGCCTCGCGCAGCGACTTGAGCTGCCGACCAAGCTGCCAGCGGGCGATGGTCGGGCCGGTCTCCCTCGGCACGCCTACCTCCTCATCGACGACCGTGCTCAGTGTTCCGCGTAACCCATCGATGGTCAACGTCATTCTTCAATCGACTGTTACGACTATTAAACCTTCCACTGAAGGTTGAGATCCAACTTCTACGCCTGTCAATCTGAGGGCGCGCCGGCACCGCCGTACTGCTGCGGAGGGCTGCGGCGGCGCCGGCCTTCCAGGCCCCGGCGGGGAGCAGGCGTGCAGGTGGGTGCCCGTCGCGCCCTCCTCGCCGGGCTCAACCGGCCGTCCGTGCGTAGCGATGGCGTATTCGAAGGGAAGGGAAATGCGGGCCACCACTGACCGGATACGCGGAGGCGCCGAGCTTGCGACGTACCCTCTGGTTTTTGCCGCGTGGGGCCGGCGGTGACGCGGCCGGGGGAGGAGCGACGCGGCACGCTCTACGGTGCCGCGTCGCGGTTGCCGCTGGGGCCGCGCCAGATCCGCTCGAAGCGGTTCGGCTCCACGCGGCTGGGGCGGCGGGGGATGGATCCGGGGGAGGTCCGCGACTTCCTGGACCGGGTGGCGGCCGACATGGCGGCGCTCTACGCGGAGTTGGCGCGGGTGCGCGACGAGAACCTTCGGATCAAGTGCGCGTTGCGGGACTGGCAGACGCGGTGGGGGCGGCAGCGGCAGCGGTGGATCGATGGGTGACTACCCGGCGCTGCACGCGCCGTCCCGCCCGGACTGGGCGTGCACCGTGTGCGGTGACGAGTGGCCATGCCCGACGCGCAAGCGACAGCTGGTCGAGCTGTTCGGTGGCAACGTGCGGGCGCTGGTCGGCTACCTGAGGCCGTACCTCGTGGTCGCGAACACGGAGCTGGGCCGCCTGAGCACGAGGCAGGTCGTCGAGCGGTTCATCGGCTGGTGCGCACGGCCACCCCGCGGCGGGTGGGGTGGGCGTGTCCGCAAGCGGCAAGTCTGAGGCGACGCTGATGTCGCCCGATCGGGGCCGTCCGTTGCTGGGCCTCGCGATCAGCGCCCTCGCGAGCTGCCGTGAACCCAAACCTCTGCTCGTGCATAGATGGCAGTGGGAGTAGCGGACTGTGGAAGGACGGCTCAAGTTGAACCGACGACGGCTCGACCAACGATGACGGATGTGATCACGGGGCCAACCGACGCCACGATCATCGCGGAGTCCTTGCAGCACCCGGATCGGTTTGCCGCGTTGTACGAACGGCACGCCACTGCGCTGTACGGGTATGCGTATCGCCGCTTGGGCAGGGAGTTCGCCGAGGACGTCGTCGCCGAGACGTTCATCGCGGCGTTCCGTGGGCGCAGCGGATATGACGTGGAGCGCGTAGACGCGCGACCATGGCTGTTCGCGATCATCAACCGCGAGATTGCTCGCCACCACCGGACGGAGCGCGCACGGTACCGAACGCTGCAGCGCGTCAAACACGAGCACGGCGAGGAATCCCTGGCCGACCGGGTAGCAGGTGCAGCGTCAGCCGAAGCGTGGCGGGATCCTCTCGCAAATGCTCTGGCGAAGCTGTCCCGGAAGGACCGCGACGTCCTGCTCCTGATCGCATGGGGCGGACTCAGCTACGACGAGGTGGCGCAAGCATTACAGGTTCCGGTCGGGACGGTCCGCTCCCGGCTCAACCGCGCCCGCCGCAAGCTTCGCGAAGCCCTGCCCGACTACTCCTCCAGGGAGCCACGGTGAACGAAATCGACATGCTGAAGCGGCTGGGCGACGATTTGGCTCCGGCAGATGCGACTCCTCCGGTCTCACTGCGACACCGCGCTCTTGCCGGTGGCACCCCGGCTGTCCCACCCCGGAAGCGGCGGTGGCAGCTCGCGATCACTGGCCTGGCAGCGCTGAGTGTCGTCACCGCCGTTACCTTTTCGGTCGCGCAGCAGCAACCTCGGCCCGGAGTTGGAACGAGGCAGCAGATCCCGAGTGTCCTTCGGAACGCCGCGCTGGTCGCGCGCAGCTCCGACGCCCGACAACCCCGTCCAGATCAGTACATCTTCACGGAGAGCGTCAGCGCGGTCCCGATGCAGATGCAGCAGCCCGACGGCACGACCAAAATGGTCGAGAGGGATGCCTCTGTTACTCAAACGTGGATTTCCGTGGACGGGACCCGGACCAGCACCAGCCGTCAACGCCCGCACGGACACCGCAACGCGTGGACCGAAATGCCACCGATTCGTCCTTGCGCCACACCCAACGACCTGCCCAACGAGGCCGACCCGTGTACCTCCCAACCCGGCTTCAACAAGAGTGCCCCGGGCGACGGGCCTGCCATGCGCGCGTGGCTCTACGCAATCGCTCAGCGGCAGCAGGGCGCCAGTCAATCGCCGAGTCCATCACACCTCGCTGCGAACGAACCGCGGCATGCAGCGGTGTTTGAGAATGCGAGAGACCTTCTGTGTGGCGGCACGTACCTGACTGCTCGGCAGCGCGCGGCGCTGTTCGAGGCACTGTCGTCGGTTCCCGGCGTCAGGGAGGTGAACGGCGTACGAGACGCGGCAGGTCGGGCCGGGGTCGGAGTCGGGCTCCCTGAAAGCGACCTTTTGATCTTCGACGCCGCTACCTACGTCTTCCTGGGGACGCGGGAGACCGGAGTGTTGCGTCAGGCGGTGGTGGAGAAGCCGGGGCAGCTTCCGTCGTGAAGGTTGCGCGACGTAGACCATCTGCCGCCGCCGGGGATGTTCGCAAGAGTCAGAGGAACGCGGACAAGCCGCAGGAGATGAGGAATCCGACAGCGACGGCACCGATGCGTAGCCACGGCACGTCTTCGGTTCGGCGTACCCCGATCGACACGCTCACGGCGAGGCTGGTGGCCAGGACCAGTGAGATGGCGGTGCTGAGTGCCCGCTCGCCGACGTCGCTGAGATCCCACCACGCGACAAGCCCGATGAGGGCAGCTGTCAGGGAGATCGCGGACAGTCCGATGAGGGGGAGGGCGAGGCGCCACCGGGTCCACGCGTTCATCCGCCGTACCGGGTGTCGTCGGAGTGATCCGCCGGGCCCTGACAAGGATCGGTCGTGTACTGAAGCGTGTCGTCCGCGTGGTCCGCCGCGCGCACCAGAATGTTGTACAACCCGCTCAAGCCCGGCGGATCGACGAAGAAGTCGTTCATGTCCCCCCGCTGGCCTCCCTGCGCCATCTTCCGCACGCACCCTAGCCAGCCTCCACAACCCGATCAACATGCAGCTGTGGTGCCTATGTCGGATTGGCTCCACGCGACCAGGCCGGTGATGGGTCCGCCAACACCGCCGCGCCGACGCGGGGGCGCCCCCGGAACACGTGGCGAACCGGTCGGTCGGGACGCCGCCCTGGGTGAGCCACACCATGAGCCGAGTCGCGATGCTCGCATGGGCGTATCCCGGCGGCGTGAGGCGGGCGTTACGGCCGCGTTCACTGCAGGCCGAAGTGAGGCTCGAACCAGTACTTGATAAGTTGAATTCGCTGTGCGAACCCTATGACAGGCTCTCGTTCACGCTGGCTGGGTTCAAACGTTCTCCTGGGCGATCTCGGGTCGCGACGCGCCGGCCATCTCACAGGACTGCAGCACCGGCGTGGGTCGTGCCGCCCGGTTCGGCGATAACGTCTTCTCCTATGCGATCGAAGCCGGAGTTGACCGCGGCGATCCGGGGGCAGCGGCGGGCGGCCCTCGTCGTCAACGCCCGCTCCCGCCGGGGTCGCCAACTCTACGACCGCGCCCGGTCGGGTCTCGCGGCGGCGGGCTTCACCCTGCTCGGCACGTACCCGGTCCACCGGGCCGGCGAGCTGGAGCGCAGCCTCGCCGCGGCGGCCGCGCTCGGGCCGGATCTGCTGGTCGTCGGCGGCGGTGACGGCACGATCAGCGCGGCGGCGCGGCTGCTCGCCCACCGCGACATCGCGCTCGGCCTGCTGCCGCTGGGCACGACCAACAACTTCGCCCGCACGGTCGGGATCCCGCTCGACCTGGACGCCGCGGTCGCGGTCCTCGCCAAGGGCAAGGTGATCGACGTGGACCTCGGGCTGGTGGGGGAGACGCGGTTCACCAACCACATCGGCGTCGGGCTGTCGGCCGACGTGATGCTCCGGACGCCGCCGCGGCTCAAGCGGGCCGTCGGCCGGCTGGCGTACCCGATGACCGCACTGGCGCTGCTGACCCGGCACCGGCCGCTGCGGGCCACCGTGCGCGCCGGCGGACGGGAACACGAGTTCGTGACCCACCAGCTGTACGTGGCGAACGGCGGCTTCCACGCCGGCCGGCCGATCACCGCCGGCACCGACGCCGACGACCGGCTGCTCGTGGCGTACGCCGTGGGTGGTCCGTCGACGCGCGAGCTGCTGCGCGAGACGGCGCGCAACGCGGCGACCGGGCATCGGCGCACCCTGGACGACGTGCCGTTCCTCGCCGTCGGGGAGCTGCGGTTGGAGACCGACCGGCCGGCGCGCGTCGAGATCGACGGCGAGCTGTGCGGGGAGACGCCGCTGCGGATCGGCCTGGACCCCAACGCGCTGCGCGTGATGGCGCCCGCCGACCGCCCGGATCGTTAGCGGGCCCGCGCGGTTATGACGATCTTCCCGGCGGCGTGGCCCTCGGCCAGGTAGCGGATCGCGTCGGGCGCGTCGGCGAGACCGTAGCTGCGGTCGATGACCGGGGTCACGGCGCCGGACTCGATGAGCCGGGTCAGCTCCTCGAGCTCCGCGGCGCCCTCCCTGGCCATCAGGACGCGCAGCCGCTGCCCGACGAAGATCGAGACCAGTGGCGCCCGGAGCTGCCGGTCGAAGCCGGCCAGCACCGGGCCGCCACCGTGCTCGCCACCCACGATGACCAGCGTCCCGTGCGGGGTCATCGCGCGCCGCAGCAGCGACAGCGGGCGGTTGCCGGCGGTGTCGATGACAACGTCGTACCGCGCCCCGTGTCGGTCGATCTCGTCGCGGGTGTAGTCGATGACGTCGTCCGCGCCGAGGGAGCGCACGAGCGCTTCCTTCGCGGTGCTGCACACGCCGGTCACCATCGCGCCGCACGCCTTCGCGATCTGCACCGCGAACGACCCGACGCCGCCGGCCGCGCCGATCACCATGACCCGCTGCCCCGGCTGCACGCGCCCGCAGTCGCGGACGGCCTGCAGCGCCGTCACCCCGGAGACCGGCGTCACCGCGGCCTGCTCGAACGACAGCCCCGCCGGCTTCGCCGCCAGCCGATTCTCCGGCGCGGCCGCGTACTCGGCGAAGGACCCGCTCTCGCACGTCCCGTACACCTCGTCTCCGGGGCGGAAGCGCGCCACGCGCGCGCCGACCGCCGCCACCACCCCCGCGACGTCGCGGCCACGCACCGCGACCTTCGGCCGGCGCAGCCCGAACCCCATCGCGCGCAGCAGGTACGGCCGGCCGGTCATCAGATGCCACACGCCGGGGTCGACGCCGGCGGCATGCACCTGCACCAGCACGTCGTCGTCGCCGATCGAGGGCGGGTCGATGTCACGTAGCTCGAGCACGTCCGCCGGGCCGTACACGTCCTGAGCGATCGCCTTCATTGCGTCACACCTCTGCGGAGTCGGGGTACTGGAACACGTCGTCGAGCGGAACGCCGAACACCCGGGCAATCCGGAAGGCCATCTCAAGTGACGGTGAGTACCGGCCCTGCTCGATGGCGATGACGGTCTGTCGCGTCACGCCGACGCGCTCGGCGAGTTCGGCCTGGGTCATCTCGCCGTGCGCGAAGCGCAGCGCGCGGATGGAGTTCGTGACGCGCGTCGGCTTCACCACTGCGGGAAGCTCCGGCGGTACGCGACGATCTTCGTGATCGAGCCGAGGACCGCCGACAGCACGAAGCCCAGGTAGATCACGTTGGCGATCCAGAAGAGGTGCCATTCGGCCATCGCCATGAGCATGGCCGCGACCGCGCCGATGATGACGAACGACTGTCCAGTGTACTCGCCGAGCCGGCGGATCTCCCGGTCGCGTACGTCCTTGTCGCGCGACGCCCTCGGGTTCACGACGGCCATCGCGGTCTCGACCACGACCGACGCGACGATGGCCGCGCCGATCGTCCACAGCACGGTGGCGGCGTAGGGGACGTCGGCCAGGGGGCGTCCGTTCGCCCGGTTGATGATCGTAATCA
Organism: Micromonospora pattaloongensis; assembly: GCF_900107255.1. GTDB lineage: Bacteria > Actinomycetota > Actinomycetes > Mycobacteriales > Micromonosporaceae > Micromonospora_I > Micromonospora_I pattaloongensis. The sequence continues at coordinate 264,325 of NZ_FNPH01000004.1, forward strand.
CGTACGCGGTGTACGTGATCACGCTGACGACCAGCATCGTCCACGCGCGCTTCTCTTCGTGGGTCATGGCGCCTCCGATGTACAAAATCCTTGACACCAGCAATGTAGCGCTCGTTTTACACCGTGTCTAGAATCCTTGACATCGATCTGCGGCCGGCGGCGCGCCGGCAGGCCGTCGAGGGGGCGGCGACCTCACCCGCAGGGTGAGCATCGAACGACACGATGCTCACCATCGGAAGCGCCCAGGCTGTTCATGCTGTGGAATCCCCGATAGGGTGCCCGCCAGTGGTCCAGCCAGGAGGTTTGCGGTGCTCAGGAAGCATGTCCTTCGCGTCGTCGTCGGTTTCGCCGCGCTCTCGCTAGCCGTCACCGGCTGCGGGCGCTCGACGAGCGGCCAGGCGCCCCAGTCCGCCGGCTCCACGTCAGCCGCCGCCGGCGCCAGCGCCGCCGACCTGGTGCCGGCGGCGCTCAAAGAGAAGGGTGTGCTCCGGGTCGCCACGGCCGAGGGCTACCCGCCGATGGAGATGTACAAGAAGGGCACCCAGGAGCTGATCGGCGTCGACCCCGAGCTGGCCGCGGCGATCGCCGGGCGGCTCGGCCTGAAGCTGGAGATGACCAACGCCAGCTTCCCCGGCCTGATCCCCGGCCTGCAGGCCGACCGCTGGGACCTGGCGATGTCCTCGATGAGCGACACCGAGGAGCGGCGCAAGGCCGTCGACTTCGTCGACTACTTCCAGGCCGGTGGCGCGATCATGGTGGCCAAGGGCAACCCGGCCGGGGTCAAGGACCTCGCCGACCTCTGCGGCCGCGCCGTGGTGCTCGCCAAGGGCAGCTCCAACCTCGCCATCGGTGAGAAGCAGAACGCCTCGTGCGCCAAGAAGATGACGATCTCGCAGAGCGAGGACGCCCCGACCGGCCTGCTGCAGATCGACGCCGGCCGGGCCGTCGCCACCATCGTCGACTACCCGGTCGCCAAGCTGCTCGCCAGCGAGAGCGGCAAGTACGAGGTGCTGGAGGCCCAGTACGAGGCCGGCCCGTGGGGCATCGCGATCGACAAGAAGGACAGCCAGCTGCGGGACGCGGTCCAGCGGGCGCTCCAGGAGCTGATCGACTCCGGCGAGTACGCCAAGCTCCTGCAGAAGTGGGGCGTCGAGGGCAGCGGCGTCAAGACGGCCACCGTCAACGACCAGAAGTGAGCATGGGTACCACCGACGCGGGCCCGGCCTCGGCCGGGCCCGCCGGCGCTGACACGCCGGAGACCAACCGGATCAGCCACCCGCTGCGGCCCGGCCGCTGGGCCGCCGCCGGGCTGACCGCCCTGGTCCTGATCTGGCTCGGCTGGACCATCGCGGTCAACCCCAACCTGCACTGGGACGTCGTCGTCGCCTACCAGTTCGACGACGTCATCCTGGACGGGCTCTGGGTCACCATCCAGCTCACCGTCGCCTCGATGGTGATCGGCGTGATCCTCGGCGTGATCGTCGCGCTGATGCAGGTCTCCGACAGCCGGATGCTGCGCACCGGCGCGATGGCGTACGTCTGGTTCTTCCGCGGCACGCCGCTGCTGGTCCAGCTGATCTTCTGGTTCAACATCGCGCTGATCTTCCCCGAGATCGGGCTCGGCGTGCCGTTCGACGGCCCGAAGCTGGTCACCTGGGAGACGAACGCCCTGGTCACCGGCTTCGTCGCGGCGCTGCTCGGGCTCAGCATCAACGAGGGCGCCTACATGAGCGAGATCGTCCGCGCCGGGCTGCGCGCCGTCGACCCCGGCCAGCAGGAGGCCGCCGCCGCGCTCGGCATGTCCCGCGCGAAGATCATGCGGCGTGTGGTGCTGCCCCAGGCGATGCGGATCATCGTGCCGCCCACCGGCAACCAGTTCATCTCCATGCTGAAGACCACCTCGCTCGTCTCGGTGATCGCCGGCGCCGACCTGCTCACCGTCGCCCAGCGGCTCTACCTGACCAACTTCGAGGTGATCGCGCTGCTCATCGTCGCCTCCATCTGGTACCTGGTCCTCACCACCGTGGCCAGCATCGGGCAGTACTTCCTGGAGCGCCGGTTCAGCCGCGGTTTCGGCGGCACCGTGCCGGACACGCTGCGCGGCCGGATCGGCCGCAACCTGCGCTTCTCCGGGCTCGCCCGATGACCGCGCCGATGGTGCAGTGCCGGGCGCTGCGCAAGAGCTTCGGCCGGATCGAGGTGCTGCGCGGCATCGACCTGACCATCGCACGCGGTCAGGTTGTCTGCGTGGTCGGCCCCTCCGGCTCCGGCAAGTCCACGCTGCTGCGCTGCCTCAACCACCTCGAGGAGCCGCAGAGCGGCCGGGTGTACGTCGACGGCGAGCTGATCGGCTACGAGGAGCGGGGCGGCACACTGCGGCCCCTGTCGGACGCCCGGCTGCGCCGCCAGCGCGAGTCGATCGGCATGGTCTTCCAGCGCTTCCACCTCTTTCCGCACCGCACGGCGCTGGAGAACGTGATGGAGGGGCTGGTCGCGGTCAAGGGCATCGGGGCCGCCGACGCCCGTCGGCGCGCCGCCGAGCTGCTCGACCGGGTCGGGCTCGCCGACCGCGCCCAGCACTACCCGGCCCAGCTCTCCGGCGGGCAGCAGCAGCGCGTCGCCATCGCCCGGTCCCTGGCGATGGAACCGAAGCTGATGCTCTTCGACGAGCCGACCTCCGCGCTCGACCCCGAGCTCGTCGGCGAGGTGCTGGCGGTGATGAAGGACCTCGCCGCCACCGGCATGACGATGATCGTGGTGACCCACGAGATGGGCTTCGCCCGCGAGGTCGGTGACCATCTCGTCTTCATGGACGAGGGCCTGATCATCGAGCAGGGTCCGCCGCGGGAGGTGCTCGGCGCGCCGCGCCACGACCGCACCCGCGCCTTCCTCTCCAAGGTCCTCTGATGAGCCGGCTCGACCTGCTGGTCACCGGCGGCGACGTGCTCGACGGCACCGGGGAGCCGCCCCGGCCCGCCGACGTCGGCGTACGGGACGGGCGGCTGGTGCTGCTGCCGCCGCGCAGCGGCGTCCCGGCCACCGAGGTGATCGACGCCGCCGGCCTGACCGTCGCCCCCGGCTTCATCGACGTGCACACCCACTCCGACCTGCTCGCCGGCGACGATCCGGGGCGCGAGGCGCTGCGGCTGGCGCCGCTCCGGCAGGGCGTCACCACCGAGATCTGCGGCAACTGCGGGATCAGTCCGTTCCCGGTCCCGCCCGAACGTGACGGCCCGGTCCGGGAGCTCATCGCCGCCACCTTCGGCCCGCCCGCGGCGGCGTACCCGTCGTTCGCCGAGTTCGCCGCCGCCCAGGGGTCGGGCCGGCGCAACCACCTCGCCGCCCTGGTCGGGCACGGCACGCTGCGCGCCGCCGTCGTCGGTTTCGCCCAGCGGCCGGCCACCCCCGACGAGCTGGCGCGGATGTGCGCGCTGCTCGACGCGGCGCTGACCGCCGGCGCGGCCGGACTCTCCACCGGGCTGATCTACTCGCCCGGCGTCAACGCGAGCACCGACGAGGTGATCGCACTGGCCCGGGTCGCTGCCGCGCACGGCAAGCCGTACGTCACCCACCTGCGCGACGAGATGTCCCGGGTGGAGTCGGCGCTGGAGGAGGCGATCGAGATCGCCACCGCGGCGGGGGCGGCGCTGCAGGTCTCGCACCACAAGACCGCCGGCCGCCGGGCGTGGGGCGCCACCGTCCGTACGCTCGCCCGGCTGGAGGCCGTGCGCGCCGCCGGGCTCGACGTCGCCTGCGACGTCTACCCGTACACCGCCGGCAGCACGGCGCTGCACGCGATGCTGCCGCCGTGGGTGATCGCCGACGGGGTGCCGGCGATGCTCGCCGCCGTCGCCGACCCGGCCGTCCGGGACCGGATCCGCGCCGACATCACCGCCGGCGTGCCCGGCTGGGAGAACACCGTCGGCAACGGCGGCTGGGACCTGATCCGCGTCGCGTCCGCCCCGAACAGCCCGCCCATCCAGGGGCAGACCATCGCCGATCTCGCCGCCGCCGCGGGCACCGACCCGGTCGACTACGCCTGCGCGCTGCTCGTCGCCGAACGCGGCGACGTCACCATCCTCAGCCACTCGATGCACGAGGACGACGTCCGCCGGGTGCTGGCCAGCCCGCTGACCATGCTCTGCTCCGACGGGGTGCCCAAGCCGGGCCGCCCGCACCCGCGCTGGGCGGGCAGTTTCAGCCGGGTGCTCGGCCACTACGTCCGCGACGTCGGCCTGCTCAGCCTCGCCGAGGCGGTGCACAAGATGACCGGCATGCCCGCCCGCCGCTTCGGCCTGCGCGACCGGGGCCTGCTCGCCGACGGGTACGCCGCCGACCTGGTCGTCTTCGACCCGCAGCGCGTCGCCGACGGCGCCACCTACGACGAACCGCTGGCACCGCCGCTCGGAGTCCGTTGCGTGATCGTCGCGGGGGAGACCGTGGTGACCGGCGACCGGGTCACCGCCGCGCGACCGGGGCGGGTGCTGGCCGTCCCGGATCGGGCCCCGGTCCGATCGGAGTCGCGATGACCGGCGTACGGGTCGGCGCGATGGTGCGCCGGCTGGACGATCACCGCAGCCTGGCCGCCGAGCCCGACCTCGTGCTGCCGCTGGCCAGCGTCGGCAAGGTGTTGCTGCTGGCCGAGGTGGCCCGCCGGCTGGCCGACGGCACGCTCGCCGCCGACGAGGCCGTCGAGCTGACCGCCGAGGACCGGCGGCTCGGCGGCACCGGCCTGCTCGGCGCGCTGTCGCCGCGGTCGTACACCGTCGCCGACCTGGCCACCGCGGTCGCGGCGGTCAGCGACAACGCCGCCACCAACGCGCTGCTCCGGCTCGTGACCCTCGACGCCGTCCAGCAGCTCGCCCGCGGCGCCGGGCTGCGGGACACCACGGTGCACGACCGGATCCGGGCGGTCCGCGGCTCCGACGCGCCACCGGCCTTCGCCACCGGGACGGCCCGCGAACTCTGCGCCTTCCTCGCCGACGTGGCCGCCGGCGCCTGGCACAGCCCGGCGGCGTGCGCGCTGCTGCAGCAATGGCTCGCCCGCAACACCGATCGCGGGCTCGTCGCCGACGCCATCGACCATGACCCCTGGTCCAGCGACGGGGTCCTGGTGCTGAACAAGACCGGCACCGACACCGGGGTCCGCGCCGACGTGGGCATAGTCCAGGGTCACCACACCGTCGTCTACGCCGTGATCGGCGCCTTCGCGCCCGGCGCGGAGCGGGCGGCCGTGGCCGAGCTGCGCCGCTGGGGGGCCGCGGTCGACCGGCTCGCCGGCGACCACCGCGCCGCCAGCTCCTGACTCAGCGACGCCGCGGCGTCGGTCAGCCGCTCGACGAAGCTGCCGACCACCGGGTTCGGGTTGCCGGGCCGCAGCGCCACACCGATCTCCCGGTGCAGCTTGGCGTGTGTGAGCTGCCGGACGTCCACGCCGGCGGGATCGCGCAGCCCCAGCGACGGCACCAGCGCCACGCCGACGCCGGCCCGCACCAGACCCAGCACCACCTCGTAGTGGTCGCTGCGGCACCGGATCCGAGGCTGGAAGCCCTCCGTCCGCGCCGCCAGCTCCAGTACCGACACCTCGCCCTGCACCCCGAGCGTCGTGATCCACGGCTCGTTCGCCAGGTCGGCCAGCCGCAGCCGCCGCCGCCCGCCCAGCGGGTGGTCGGCCGGGAGCACGACCAGCTGCGGATCCGTCATCAGCGGCTCGACGGTCGCGAACGGTGGCGCCGGCACCGGGCTCAACGGATGCTGGAACACCACCACGAGGTCGAGCTCGCCCTGGTTGAGCCGGGGCAGCAGCTCGTGCGGCTGCCCCAGGATCAGCGCCAGCTCGACCTGCGGGAAGTCGTCGGTGAAGCGCGACAGCGCCCGCGGCAGCAGCTCGGCGCCGGCGGTGGCGAAGAAGCCGATCCGCAGCAGGCCGCGCCGCCCCTCGCCGTGCGCGGAGAGCTCGTCGCGCGCCGCCGACATCAGGTCGGCGATCTGCTGCGCGTAGTCCGCGAGGCGCTGCCCGGCGACCGTGAGCCGCAGGCTGCGCGGACCCCGGTCCACGAGCGCCACCCCGGCCTCCTGCTCCAGCGTGGCGAGCTGGTGGGAGACCGCCGATGGGCTCAGCCGGAGCTGCTCGGCGGCCGCGACGATGGTGCCGTGCCGGGCGATCTCCAGGACCACCTGCAGACGTGCGGTGTTGAACATCGGTGGCCTACCTTCCCTGCTCGGGGCGCGTCGTGGTAGCCCTCGAGGCGCTGCTCAGCCCGGATCAACACTCTCGCACGCGCGTTCCCGCGGTGCGTTTGCCCGGCATGATTTCGGTGTCGTCGACGCTCCAGACGGCAACATGATTCCGGCCGATATACCGCTGAGGCATATTTATGACTCCGGGGTATATCGCTCGGCACAAGGATGTCCCACGACGCCGCCGACGCGGGCTCATCACACCATGACGACCATCCATCCAGGTCCGATGGTGCGCCCGGCGCGCATCCGGGCCGGGCGATCGTTGAATGCCGCGCTTCGCCGTCCGCGGCCGCGCGGCCTCGCCGGTCGGTATGGTGGCATCGACCGATGTCGCCGTGCCCAGGAGGAAGCCCGATGGAGACGATCACCGGCGGCGTACCGTCCCTGCTCGCCGGCGCCGTCGGCGAGCGGGACCGTCCGCTGGTGACCTACTACGACGACGCGACCGGCGAGCGCGCCGAGCTGACCGTGACCGAGCTGGCCGGCTGGGCGGCGCGGACCGCCGGGCTGCTGCATGCCGGCTGCGGGTTGGGCGCGGGGAGCCGGGCGGCTATCCTGCTGCCGCCGCACTGGCAGACCGCGGCGGTTCTGTTGGGCGCCTGGTCCGCCGGCGTGTCGGTGTCGTTCCGCGGGTGGGCGACCGCCGGCCTGCCGGCGCTGGGCCCTGGCGTCGACGAGCCGTTCGACGCCACCTTCGTCGCGCGGGACCGGGTCGACAGCTGGCTCGACGAGGTACCCGAGGCCCGTCACCGGTTCGTGCTCGGCCTCGCGCCGGGCGGTGCCCCGATCGCCGACGTGCCGACCGGATATCGGGACTACGTCGCGGAGGTCCGCGACTACCCGGACAGCCTTCCGGGGTACGCCATGATCGGTCGAACGGACGCGGCGAGCGTCGACGGCACGACGTTCCGCCAGTGGGGGAGCCTCGCACACGCGCTCGCCGAGACGCTGGATCTGCGCGCCGGCGACCGGCTGCTCGTTGACGCCGCCGCCCACGAGCACCCGGTGAAGTGGCTGTTGGCGCCGCTGGCCGTCGGCGCGTCGGTGGTGCTCTGCGCCAACCTCGACAGGGCTGCGGTCGACGCCCGCGTGGCCGCCGAGCGGGTGACCCGGGTGCTCTGACCCGGCTCAGCCGGCCCCCGGCGCCGCGTCGAGGTAGACCCACCGGCCCTCTTCGCGGACGAAGCGGCTGCGTTCGTGCAAGGTGCCGGAGCGTCCCGTCTCCCGGTAGTGCGCCCGGAACTCGACGGTGCCCGTCGTGTCGAACAGGCCACCCCGGTCCGCGTCGAGGATGTCCAGCCTCGTCCAGCGCTGTTGAGGGTCGAGGGTCAGGTGTCGCGGGCGCGTGCTGGAGTGCCAGCTGCGCAGCAGATAGCCGGTGTCGCCGACGGCGTACGCGCTGAACCGCGACCGCATGAGCTGCTCGGCGGACGCCGCGGTCGTCTCCCCGCGGTGCAGCCGACCGCAACACTCCCGGTACGCCTCACCGGTCCCGCACGGGCAGGACCGGGTCGCGTCGTCGGCCGCGCTCCGGCGGGCACTGCGTTTCGCCACGCGCACATTGTCGCCGACGCCGCCGCGGCGCGCTCACGGCTGGTATGCGTTGCGGATCCGCGGTATCCACTGCGGGTGCACGTCACGCAGGTACGTGATCAGGCCCTCGCGCAGTTCGCACCGGAGGTTCCATGCGTTCGGGCCGTCCGCGGCGGAGACGCTGACGCGGACCGTCGTCGCCGGCGGGGAGACGTCGATCATCTGTACCTGCCAGTGCTGACGGTCCCAGAATGGGGACATCTCGATGATTCGCTGCGTCTCGGTGCGCACGTCCTGCAGTCGGGCGGTGTAGTCCAGTTGCAGTTCCACCGTGGCGAGGATCGGCGTGTCGAAGCGCGTCCAGTTCTGGTAGGACTTCGTGGTGAAGTAGGTGGTCGGCAGGATGAGTCTGCGATCGTCCCAGGCGCGCAGGACGACGTGCGTGAGTCGAATCTGTTCGATGCGTCCCCACTCGCCGTCGACCACGACGATGTCGTCGACGCGAAGAGAGTCGGAGAAGGTGATCTGGATGCCGGCCGCCGCGGGTGCGAGCGTGCTCTGACCGGCGATGCTGATGATGATGCCGAGCAGACCGGCGGACGTCAGCAGCGTGGACCCCAACTGGCGGACCTGTGGGATGGTCATCAGGACCGCGCCCACCGTGAACACGACGGTGAGAATCGCCGTGAGCCGGCGGATCACCTGCAGCTTGGTGCGGGCGCGTCGGGCGCGTCGGAACTCCGGCACGTCGGCCGGATAGCGGGTGAAGAGCGCCTCTTCGGCGGCACGCAGCTTCTTGAGCACCAGCCAGCCGACGCTGGCGATCAGCGCTATCAGCAGGATGTGGCGCAGGAGGCCGTGTCGGGCCAGCGGCCCTGCGGTCGCCGGCAGCGCGAAGTACAGCGCGCCCGTGACGGCGACCGCATTGATGCCGTTCTGGCAGCGTTGCTTCGTTTCCTGCAGATAGAACTCGTGCCGGGAATGTTTGGCGGCCCACAGGAGTATCCACCCGATCAGCTTCCCGACCAGCAGGGCGCCGGCCGTGACGGTGACGAGGACAAGAGCGTTCGCGATCATCCGCGCCCCGCTCCCGCCCGCGCCTGCCGGCGCCGGGGAGCGTGGGGCGGCGACAGCATCCCGGCCTGACGATTCCGTGGCCCGACGGCTTCTGTCGCCGCGGTCCCTGTCATGTGTCCATCGGCATCGGACATCGCGATCCCATCGAATTCCCGATGAACACCTCAACGATCGCTCCCGCCCGGGGAAACGCATCCGGTCGACGGACCGGATGGGGACACTCCGGGTGGACCCCGCGCGGACCGTCAGTCGTAGTGCTGGAACCTCGGCCACAGCTGCGACCACGGCCCGCGCGGGTCGCGGCACACCCGAACGTTCAGCTCCTGCTCCTCGTTCGGGATGTCGACGCCGTTGTCGAGGTCGCGGACCACCACGCAGGAGCCGAACGCGGCCTCGAGCGCCGGGCCGGCGCGGAAGCCGACCGCGACCACGACGGACGCGGTCTCCGGCGGCGCGCCCCGGTGGTACAGCTCATTGTGTCCGCTGTAGACGGCGGGTAGGTCGTGGCGGTCGCCGTACCGGTCGAGCGCGCCGGCCTCGCCGTAGTTGGCGGTGACGATGACGGCCCGGTCGCGGTCGGCCGGCGGCAGCCCGTGGTAGACCTCGGCGATCTGGGCGACGTACCGGGGCCATCCGACCTGATCGCTGGTGGCCTGGTTGGCGGCGGGGATCGGTGTTCTCGCCAGCGCCGGCACCGGCAGCAGCGGCAGCGCGATCAGCCCGGACACGATCGCGTTGATCGCCAGCGCGCCGCCGAGCAGCGCCACGCGCGGCCGGCGGCCGGCCAGCCACCGTACGGTCGGCGCGCAGCCGGCGGCGTAGAGCGCCAGCACGAGCGCCAGCGTGTAGTACGGCTGCCCGCCGCTGACCAGCACCAGAACGCAGAGAATCGGGTACGCCACCCCGAGCGCCCGCGCCGGCCGCAGCGCCGGGTCGCGCAGCAGACGGACCAGCCCGGCGATCCAGACCGGCGCGAGGAGCGGGCCGAGCAGCACCAGTTGCATCGGTACGAAGAGCGCGCGCGACTCCGCGCCCTTGTTGCGTTCGATCGCCTCGGCCATCGCCAGCTGCGGCCAGCCGTGCGTCGCCTGATACACGAGATTGGGTGCGCCGACGGCGAGCGCGATCGCCACGCCGATCCACAGCCAGCGCGACGCCAGGGTCCGGCGCGGCCCGACTAGCACCAGCGCCACGCCGACCGCGGCCAGGGCGAGCACGATCAGATGCTTGTTGTAGAGCCCCACGCCGACCAGGGCGCCGACCGCCAGCCACCAGCGCTCGTCGCGGAGCAGCGCCCGGGCGACGCTGAGCAGGACCGCGGCCCCGACGACCATGTCGAGGGTGGCGGTGAGCAGCACGTGGCCGAAGACGAGCGGAAACGCGGTGGCGGCGCCGAGCGCGGCGAGGAGCTGCCCGGCGCGGCCGGCGCCCAGCTCGCGGGCGAGCAGCGCGGTCAGGATCGCCGTGGCGGCGGCGACGAGCGCACCCGGCAGCCGCAGCGCCCACAGGTGGTCGCCGAACAGCTCGGTCGTCAGGCGCGCGAGCAGCGGGGTGGCGGGCGGTTGGTCCACGTACCCCCACTCCGGTCGCTGCCCGAGCAGCCGGAAGTAGAGCTCGTCGCGGTGGTAGCCGTAGCCGTTCGCGGTCGCGAGCAGCAGCACCGCGAGCGCGCCGGCCACCAGAACGACGGGACCGGCGGCCATCGGCGGGCGGCCGGGGCGGGGGGAGTCGGACGTCACGTGCGTACGGTAACGCGCACGCGCGTGCCGACCCGGCCACCGACCGTGGTGGTGACCGGTGGCGCCGGTCACGGGACGGGGCCTACCGCTCGGCGACGAATCCCTGTTCCTTCATCCAGTCGAACGTCACCTGAGCCACCGGGTGACCCTCCACGTCGACCTGCTCGTTCAGGCGACGCAGGGTGGCGTCGTCGAGCTTGGCCGTGATGGGATCGAGCAGCGTCGTCAGCGACGGGTACTTCGCCGCCGTGTCGCCGTTCACGGTCAGCGCCGGGTTGTAGATGGGGAAGAATCTCCGGTCGTCGGTCAGCGTGCGCAGCTTCAGGTTGCTGATCCGGCCGTCCGTGGTGAACACCTCCCCGAAGTTGCAGGCGGCGCCCTTCGCCGTCTCGGTGTAGACCACTCCGGTGTCGACGGTCTTGACGTTGCCGGCCGGCACCGACATCCCGTACGCCCTGCTCATGCCGGGCCAGCCGTCGTTGCGGCCGGCGAATTCGCTCTCCACGCAGAACGTGGCCCGGCTCGGGTTCTTCGCCGCGAAGGTGGCCAGGTCGGAGAGCGTCTCGAGCTTCCACTCCCTGGCCCTGTCCTCGCGCACCGCGATGGCGTACGTGTTGTTGGCCGGCGCCGGGGCGCCCCACACCACCCGGTTCTTCTCCCTGTCCTCCCTGGCCACCGCCTCGTACTGTCGTCGCGGGTCCGGGATCGGGTCGGTGTGGCCGAGATAGTTGATCCAACCGGTGCCGCTGTATTCCCACGACACGTCGATATCCCCGGTGAGCAGCGCATTCCGGCTGTTCACCGAGCCCTTGATGTTGGTCCGGTCCGTCACCTCGGCGCCGGCGGCGCGCAGGGCGATCATGGTGATGTGGCCGAGCACGATCGACTCGGTGAAGTCCTTCGAGCCGACCGCGATCGTCCGGCCCGCCAGCGCCGCGTCCTCCTTGATCGATCCCGCGCCGACGGACACCTCGACGATGCTGTTCTCGGTGGTCACCGAGTAGCACCCGGACGTGAGCGCCACGGCGGCGACCGCGACACCGGTCAGCACACGGGTGAGCGGGTTTCTGGTGGGCACGGGTACCTCCTTGGCGCGCGGGCGCGGTGCGAACGGGCAGGGGAGCAGGAGCGGGCCCGGTCAGCCCAGCCCGCGGGGTCGGAACAGGTCGGCGATGACGCCGCCGAGCCAGTCCAGCAGCAGCGCCAGCGCGGCGGTGAGGATCGCGCCGCAGACCAGCACCGGGGCGCGCTGGAGCTTGATCCCGGTGACGATCAGCTCACCGAGCCCCCCGGCGTTGATGAACGTGGCGAGCGTGGCCACGCCCACGGCGAGGACCAGCGCCGTCCGGATGCCGGCGAGAATGACGGGCAGCGCCAGCGGCAGCTCGACCCGGGTCAGGACGGCGAGCGGCGACATGCCGATGCCGCGACCGGCCTCGACCAGCTTCCGGTCGACCTGGTTGAGACCGACGATGGTGTTCTGCAACACGGGGAGCAGGGCGTACGCGACCAACCCGATCAGCGCGGTCGTGGAGCCGATGCCCAGCCAGATGCTGAGCAGGACCAGCAGCCCGATCGCCGGGGTGGCCTGTCCGATGTTCGCCAGGGCGGTGGCGGCCGGGGCGATCCACCGCAGCGCGGGTCGGGTGAGCAGGATGCCCGTGCCGACGGCCACGGTCACCACCACCACGGTGGTCAGTGCGGTGAGCCGCAGGTGCTCGCCGAGCATCCGCATGAGGGCGTCGGCGTTCAGCGACCGACGTTCGATGTCGTCGAGCTGTCGCGACCGGATCCAGAGGTACGTCGCGAGCAGCGTCACGGCGAGCACCACCGGCATCGCCCAGTGGCTGCGCAGCAGGGTCCGCCAGCGCGACGGCGGCGTGAGCGCGGCGGCGGCGGTCCGGCCGCGGTGCGCGGTCGCGGTCACCGTGCGCCCCCGCGCTGGGCGGGGGCCGCCAGCGTCCGGGGCATCGGCGGCCGGTAGTACGACGCCTCCGCCACGCCGCGGTCGCGGCTGCGCTCGGTCTCGCGCATCTCCGTGATCGCCCGCATGAGGCGGTCGATGCCCAGCACGCCGCGGTAGCGGCCGGCGTCGTCGACCACCACCGCGGCTCCGCAGCCGCAGGTCAGCATCGCGTCGAGCGCGTCGCGCAGCGTGGCCCGCGGCTCCACCGTCGGCGCGGGGATGCCGACCCCGTCGAGGGTGTCCCGCTCCGGCCGCAGATCGCGCGGACCGACCCACCGCAGCGGCCGCCGCTCACCGTCGACGGTGAGCACCGCCCAGTCGCCGGACTCGTCCAGGTGGCGCAGCACCGCGGCCGGTGATTCCTGCGACGTCACCAGGTGCGCCTCGTCGTACGCGATGGAGCCGACCCGGCGCAGGTTGAGCTGCTTGAGCGAGGCGCCGGCGCCGATGAACTGCGCCACGGTCTCATCGGCGGGCGCGGCGAGCAGCCGTTCCGGGGTGTCGAACTGCCGGATCCGGGACCGCTCGCCGAGCACGGCGATCCGGCTTCCCATCTTGATCGCCTCGTCGAAGTCGTGCGTGACGAACACGATGGTCTTCTGCAGCTTCTCCTGCAATCGCAGGAACTCGTTCTGCAGGTGCTCGCGGGTCAGCGGGTCGGTCGCGCCGAACGGCTCATCCATGAGCATCACCGGCGGGTCGGCCGCCAACGCCCGCGCGACGCCGACGCGCTGCTGCTGCCCGCCGGAGAGCTGTTGCGGAAGCCGGTTACGGAACTGACCCGGCTCCAGCCCGACCAGATCGAGCAGCTCGTCGACGCGCGCGTCGATGCGACGGCGGTCCCAGCCGAGCATCCTGGGCACCATCCCGATGTTGGTCGCCACGCTCATGTGCGGGAACAGACCGCCCTGCTGGATGACGTAGCCGATGCGGCGACGCAGTTCGGTGGGGTTGAGCGAGGTCACGTCGGCGCCGTCCAGCGTGATACGGCCGCTGCTCGGCTCGATCAACCTGTTGATCATTTTCATGGTCGTCGTCTTGCCGCACCCCGACGGGCCGACCAGAACGACGATCTCACCCCGGTGGATCGTCATCGACACGTTCTCCACCGCGGGCACCTTCTGCCCGCGGTATCGCTTGCTGACGTGGTCGAGGCTGATCATCACGTCGTCGGACATCACATGACCTCTCTGATTAGTGGGCGGTGCCGGCGGTGGCCGCGGCGCCGGCCGGTGGGGCGGACCGGGGATTCCGCGCGGCGGAACGGGCGCCCCGGCCCGGCCGGGTGAGCACACCGAGCAACGCCAGGCAGAGATCGACGGCGAGGGCGAGGATGACCACCCCGAGGGTGCCGACCAGCGCCTGGTTGAGCGAGTTGACGCCGCCGAGGTTGGCCAGGCCGGAGAAGATCTGGTGGCCCAGCCCCGGCCCGCCGACGTACGCGGCGATCGCCGCGATGCCCATCGTCATCTGCGTGGAGACCCGGATCCCGGCCAGGATGACCGGCCAGGCCAGGGGGATCTCCACGGTGGCCAGTCGCCGCAGCGGCCCCATCCCGATGCCGCGGGCGGCCTCGCGCAGTGCCGGGTCGATCTCGGTCAGCCCGACCACCGTGTTGCGCAGGATCGGCAGCACCGCGTACAGCGTCAGCGCGATCAGCGGCGGAACGTAGCCCAGACCCAGCGGCGGGATCAGCAGACCCAGCAGCGCGAACGACGGGATCGTCAGGATCGCCGCGGCGACCGCCACCGCGATCGCCCGACCACGCCGGTGTCGGTACGTGGCCACACCGATCAGCACGCCGACCACCGTCGCGATCGCGACGGCGGTGAGCACGATGGTGGCGTGCTCCAGGGTCTGTGCCAGCAGCAGGGTCCGGCGACTCTGCAGGTATTCGAGGAACGTCATTGTCACCTCCGTGATGGCAGCGGAGTGCAGAAGCGCCACCACGGAGGCGCAGCATGCGGTCGCGGCCATCCGGGGGACGACCGCGGTCGCCTCTGGTACCCGGGCGCCGTGCCCGCGAACCGTCGTGAGGATCACACGATCGTGGGACGGCGCACGCTCCGGGCCACCCGCCGGCCCCGGCAGCGCAGGCGCCGGCCGACCGAACATGATCAAGCTCTCAATGGTCATCTTCTCAGGCGCGCGGGACCGGGGCCGATTCGAACGGCATGCGGAACCGTCTCGGCTACCTGTCCGTGGGGGCGCGCTTGGGCGCCGCCTTCGTCGTGGTGTGTGCCCTGCTGCTCGCCGTCGCCGCCAGCGGTGTCTGGGGAACCCGGCACCACCGCTCGCTGCAGCGCGAACTCGTCCGCCTCAACGCCCTCGGCGACCAGATCCAGGAGTTGCGGTACCTCGACGCCGACGTCAGCGGCTGGCAGGGCTACGTCTACTCCGAGGCGCTGGTGCTGGGGGGACCGCAGGCGGTCGGACCGGAGGGGTACAGCCGGGCGGAGCTGCTGAAGTCCAAGGACGCGGTGTTCAAGCTGCTCTCCGAGATCGACCGGGGCGCGATGACGACCGCCGAGCGGACGGAGCTGGACCGCCAGGCCGAGCTCTGGAAGTCCTACTTCGAGTACGACGACCAGATGACCGCCCACATCGCCAAGGGCGACAAGGCGTCGATGGCGAAGGCGTACGACCTGCAGAACGAGGAGCTCAGCGTGGGGTGGGCCGACCTGCTCGCCTCCACTGACAAGATCCTGGACTCCGTCGCGTCCCGCAGCAGGGCGCTCACCGCGCAGGCCGACCGGGCCAACTCGCTCGTGACCACCGGCATCGTCGTCGCCGCGCTGCTCGCCGTCGTGCTGTCCCTGCTGCTGAGCATCGTGGTGACCCGGTCGGTGGTGCGGCCACTGCGGCACAGCATCGCGGTGCTCGGCCGCGTCGGCGCCGGCGACCTGACCGCCCGCACCGGGCTGACCAGCCGGGACGAGACCGGCCAGCTCGGCCGCGCCGTCGACCAGATGACGGCGGAGCTGCGCGCGACCGTGGAGGCGCTCAGCAGCAGCGCCGGCGCCCTCTCCCGCGCCTCCGAGGACCTCTCCACGACCAGCGGCCGGCTCAGCGCCGGGGCCCAGGACACCGCCGCGCAGGCCGAGCGGGCCTCCGACGCCGCGACGGAGGTCTCGCGGCACGTGCGGCAGGTCGCCGCCGGCTCGCAGGAGCTGGACGAGGCGATCCGGGAGATCGCGCAGAGCGCCACGGCCGCCGCGCGGGTCGCCGGCGACGCCGTCACCGCGGTCGAGGCCACCAGCGCGACCGTCGCCGAACTCGGCGTCTCATCCGCGGAGATCGGCAAGGTCGTCCAGGTGATCACCTCGATCGCCGAGCAGACGAACCTGCTCGCCCTCAACGCCACCATCGAGGCGGCGCGGGCCGGCGAGGCGGGACGCGGCTTCGCGGTCGTCGCCAACGAGGTCAAGGAACTCGCCCAGGAGACGGCGCGGGCCACCGACGACATCACCGCGCGGGTCCAGGGCATCCAGGGCAGCACCGAGGCGGCCGTGCGCTCGATCGGGCAGATCCGCGAGGTCGTCACGGAGATCAACGACCATCAGGGGACGATCGCGGTCGCCGTCGAGCAGCAGGGCGCCACCAGCCGGGAGATGAGCCGCAGCGTCGACGCGGCGGTCGGGCGCACCAGCGAGATCGCCACCGCCGTCGACGCGGTCGCGTCCGCGGCCGGCGGCACCACCATCGGCGTCGCCGAGGCGCGGCAGGCCGCGGGTGACCTGGCCCGGATGGCGGGGGAGCTGCGCGAGCTGGTCGGCCGGTTCCGCTACTGAGTTCCGGGTGCCGGGGAGGTCAGGTGAACTGCGTGTGCGGCCGCGCCTGCACCTCGGCGTCGACCAGGATGTCGACCCGCTCGTTGTAGAAGCACACCAGCCCGGCGATCTTCTGGCACTCCGGCAGGGGAGTGCGGTAGATCCAGGCGATGTCGTCGTAGCTGCGGTCGTACACGTCGACCGACCAGTACGCGGCGGTGCCCTTGTAGGCGCAGTGCGACTGCCGCCGCGAGGGGCGCAGCAGCTCCATCCGGACGTGCGGCAACGGCAGGTAGAACCGGGGTGGCAGCCCGGTCTCGAACAGAACCTTCGGCGTACGCGAGTCCGCCAGCGTCACGCCCTCCAACTCCACCCGCACGTGGCGGCTGCTGGCCCGGATGTCGATGCGGCTGTACGGGTTGTGCGCATGGGTGTAGACCGGCTCGTCCTCCTCCATCCACTCGTCCATCGCGCCCCACTCCAGCCGTACCGCCGCGCGCAGCTCCTCGATCGGCGAGGTGGGAAAGCGCCGGCCGGCGCCCGGCGCGGTGCCGTGCGCGGTGGCGACGTCGAGCACCTCGGCCGTCCCGCGCTCCTGCGCCTGCTCCGTCGCGCCGGTGGCGGTGAGCCGGGCATGGACGTCGTCGGCCGGGAAGTAGTAGGTCGGGTAGTAGGGGACCTCCCAGACCAGCAGCGGCCGGGTGGTGTCCGCGACCACGTCCCCGCCGAGGAAGGCGCGGATACGCTTCGCGCCGGTCTCCACCCGGAACAGCCCGTGCCCCGGCGGCTCCTGCTGCTGACCCATCGGCTCCTCCTCCGCGCTCGGCTGGCGCGCCGCGTGAACCCGGCATCGGGCTCCCGGCGCGTCACGTCCGCTGCTGGGTGCACCACCGTGGTCCGAGATCGGTGTTGTCCAGCGGGCTCTCCTCGCGGTGCAGCAGGTTCTTCGAGGTGAGCTCGTGCAGCGGCTGATTGAGCTGCTCCTCCGGCAACCCCGTCTCCCGGGCGATCGCCGCCAGGTACGGCACCTCGCCACGGGATTCCAGCCCGGTGGTCGCCACGAACACCAGCTCCTCCACCGCCGTGAGTCGAACCTGTTGCATGGGAACCTCCCGTCGTTCTCCAGCGGCCGTCATCCCCGGTTACCCCGCCCCGGCGCGATGATGCCGCAACGTGTCGCCCGCGCGACCTTTGGTAACGGCGGCCGCGGCGCTGACTAGGCTGCCGGCGTGACCGACTGGGAGAAGATCTACGAGGCGGGCTGCGCACTGCCCGCCGGCCGCGCGCTCGACGAGTTGGTCGCGGAGCTCGCGGTGGCGCTGCGCGACCCGGACCCGGGGGTCCGCGACGGCGCGCCCTACGTGGTGTTGCGGACCTGGATCCAGCGGGACGTGATCGACGCCGGACGGCGCGCCCGGCTCGGCGCCCAGATGGCGGCCCGCTTCGCCGACCCGGAGATCCAGGCACGCACCTTCGCCCCGCTGGTCCTGGACATGATCGTCGGCCGCGGCGACTTCGACCCGGCGTGGCTGGTCGCGTTCACCCGCTGGTACCCCGCGGAACAGGACCTGCGCGGTCACGATCCGGTGCTCGGCTGGCTGCACGCGGTCGCGCACGGCGCCGATCTGCTTGCCGCCTTCGGCCGGCATCCGCGGGTGCGGCCCGAGGCGATGCTGGAGCTCGCCGCCGCGCGGCTGCTGGCCCGCACCGACTACCTCTACGCCGAGCAGGAGGACGATCGACTGGCGCGGGCGATCGCGCTGACCCTGACGCGGCCGGAGCTGACCGAGGCGGCGGCGGTCGGCTGGCTCGACCCGATCGCGGCCGACTTCCGGGCGATGCCGCGCGGCACCACCCCGACCTACGCCTCGAACGCGATGCGGACCCTGCGAATGCTGTACCTCCTGGCCGACCTCGGGGTGCCGCCGTCGTCCGGCGCCGCGCCGATCCCGCTGCCGCACGCCGCGGCGGTCAAGCGGCGGCTCGCCGAGGTGCTCGCCCCGGTCTTCCAGCACTCGTGATCTTCGGGGCGGGACCGTGCGGCCCCGCCCCGAAAGCGGTCAGTTGACGCGCGTCTCGTAGAGCCCGCGCCCGAAGGTGGCCGCCACCAGACGGTGGTGGCCCGCGTCGTACTCGATGTCGTCGACCGGCACCATCGGCAGCCCGCGCCCCAGCCGGGACCACGCCCGGCCGCCCGTCCGGCTGACGAACACCCCCTGGTCGGTCGCCGCGTAGAGCGTCGCCCCGCGCGCGATCACCAGGTCGTTGACCGGCGCCTGCGGCAGGTTGCCACTCAGGTCGACGAACCGCCGGCCGCCGTCGACCGACCCCAGCACGTACGGCCGGACGCCGCCGGAGCGGTACGCCGACAGCGTCACGTAGATCCGGCCGGCGTCGTGCGGATCCACCACGACGCGGGTGACCCACGGCTGCCCGGAGAGCAGCTGTCTCCAGGTTTCGCCGAGATCGCGGGTGACCCACACCCGGCCGTCGTCGGTGCCGACGTAGATCGTGCGGCCGTCGCCGGCGGGCGCGACCGTGCTGATCGTGCCGTAGTTGGTGTAGACCGGATCGCGTCCCGGCCCGCCGGTCAGATCACCGCTGATCGCGCTCCACGTCCGGCCCCCGTCGGTGGAGCGGTTGAGCACGTTCGCGCCGTAGTACATGACGCGCGGATCGCGCGGGTCGAAGACCAGGGGCGTGAACCAGTTGCGGCGGGCGCCGGCGACCTGGTTGCCGAAGTACGTCATCGTGTCGCCGCCGTCGACCGACCAGAAGCAGTTGCCGTACTGGTAGCAGGCGTAGACGTTCTCCTTGTCCAGCGGGTTGATCTGGTTCTCCTCGCCGTCGCCGCCGAGGTACTCGTTGAACGCCGGGCCGCCCCAGGACCGCACCGAACCGTTGTCCTGGGTCCCGCCGGAGATCCGCGTGACGTCCTGCGGCGTGATCGCCGCGCTGTAGAACTGGGTGTACGGCTCGTGCACCGCCTTCACCCAGCCGCCGTCGCCGTTCGCGTCGGAGCGGTACACGCCGCCGTCGTTGCCGAGGTAGACCCGGCCCGGCCGGTGCGGGTCCCACGCCATCGCGTGATGGTCGACGTGGATGGTCGCGGCGTCCGCCGACCAGGTCCGCCCGCCGTCCTTCGTGGTCATCAGCGGCACCCCGGCGAGGTGCACGTGCCGCGGATCCGCCGGGTCGACCCACACCTTGCCGAACCACCACCCGAACGTGGACTGCGATTCGGTCAGCTCCGGACCGGCCGGCAGCCGCGTCCAGTTGTCGCCGCCGTCGCTGCTGGCGTAGAAGCCCTCGAACGGGCCGCTGGTGGAGTTGACGATGGCGTAGAGCCGGTCGGGGTCCGACCGCGCCTGGGCCAGCCCGATCCGGCCGACCGCCGCCGCGGCGCCGGGCAGCCCGCCGGTGAGCAGCCGCCACGTCGTCCCGCCGTCGGTGGAGCGGTACACCCCCGACCCGACCCCGCCGTACGTGCGCAGGTCCGGCTCGCGCCGGTGGTCCCACAGCACCGCGTAGAGGCGGTCGCGGTCGGCCGGGTCGAGCAGCACCTCGGTCGCCCCGGTGAACGCCGTCGCCCCGGCGAGCACCCGCTGCCAGGTCACGCCGCCGTCCGTGGAGCGGTAGACGCCCCGGTCACCGCCCGCGTTGTACAGCGACCCGGCGGCCGCCACGAAGATCCGTCTCGGGTCGGCCGGATCGATCGTGATCGCCCCGATCGCGCCCGAGTCGTGCAGCCCCAGCAGCCGCCACGTGCGCCCACGGTCCCGCGAGACGTACAGGCCGGTGCCCTCGTACGTGATGCTGCCGCCGCCGGGGTTGACCTCGCCGGTCCCGGCGTACACGGTGCCGTCGGGGGCGACCGCCACCGCGCCCATCGCCTGGGTCCGGTCGGCCGGCCAGGCCGGCTCGAAGCGCCGGCCCGCGTCGCGGCTCACCCACACCCCGCCGCTGGCCGCGGCCGCGTACACCGTGTCCCGACGTGTGGGGTCGAGCGCGAGCGACGTGATGCGGCCGCCGACGTTGGTCGGGCCGACCGACCGCCATGCGCCGCCGACCGTCGGCAGCCGCCGGGCGGCCTGCGCCGCGGTCGCGTACGCGTGCCGCGGCAGCGCCTCGCCGGGCGCGGTCTTCTGGTGGTAGCGGAACTCGGCCGGCGCGGAGGGCCCCCGCACCGGGCGGTACTCGTCCGGCGGCCGCGGCGGGACCGCGGTCGCGTCGGGTGCGGCGGACAGCGCCGCGGTGGTGCTGGTGAGCACCACCGCGGCGAGGGCGACCGACAGCCGATGTCGTCGTGCCATGACGTCCCCTTCGACGGTGGAGGGAAGTGCCCGATGGGGACGGACGTTACGAACACCGCGACGGACCGGTCAATAGCGATATGCAGCTATCTCGATGTGAGTGCCTATAGGGTGAAGCGCCCGACCAGCCCGGTGAGGTGCCGGGCGGTTCCGTTGAGTTCGGAGGCGGCCTCCTGCGACACCTCCACCGCCCGGCGGGTCGTCTCCATGGTCGTGCTGACCGCGCTCACGCTCTGCGCGATGCGCTCCCCGCCGCCGGCGACCTCGTGGATGGTGCGGGTCATCTCGGTCGTGGTCGCGGCCTGCTCCTCGACCGCCGCCGCGATCGCGTTCTGATAGTCGTTGACCCGGCCGATCG
This sequence comes from Micromonospora pattaloongensis, assembly GCF_900107255.1. Taxonomy (GTDB): domain Bacteria; phylum Actinomycetota; class Actinomycetes; order Mycobacteriales; family Micromonosporaceae; genus Micromonospora_I; species Micromonospora_I pattaloongensis. The sequence continues at coordinate 285,324 of NZ_FNPH01000004.1, forward strand.
TCGCGCTGATCGCGTCGATCGCCGCCACGGCGCGTGCGGTGTCCTCCTCGATCGCGGCGACCCGGGCGGTGACGTCCCCGGTGGCCCGCGCGGTCTCCTGGGCGAGCTCCTTGACCTCTCCGGCGACCACGGCGAAGCCCTTGCCGGCCTCCCCGGCGCGGGCCGCCTCGATGGTGGCGTTCAGCGCCAGCAGGTTGGTCTGCTCGGCGATGTTCGCGATCAGCTTCACCACGTCACCGATCTTCGCGCTGGAGACCCGCAGCTCCTCGATCACCGAGGAGGCCTGCGCGGTCAGCCCCACGCCGTCCCGGCCGACCCGGGCGGCCTCCTGCGCGTTTCCGGAGATCTCACCGATCGAGGCGCCCATCTCCTCCGCTCCGGACGCGACGGTCTGCACGTCGCGGGCCACCGCCTCGGCGGTCACCGCCGCGGATCCCGCCCGCTCGGCGGCGGTCCCGGCGGCGGCGGCCAACTCGCCGCCCACCCCGGAGACCCGGTCGGCGGCGCGCGACACCTCGGCCGACGCCGCCGTCACCTCGGACATCAGCTCCCGCAGCCCGGTCACCGCGGTGTTCAGCGCGTCTCCCATCCGACCGATCTCGTCCCGCCCGCGCACGTCGATCCGGGCGGTCAGGTTCCGGTCGGCGAGCGCGTCGAGCGCCCCCGTGACGGTGCCGAGCCGACGGGAGATCCGACGGGCCTGCACCGCCGCGGCGCTGGCGCCGGCCACGGCCAGCAGGAGGCCGGCGACCGCGAACGCCAGCAGCATCGAGCGGCGTCCGCCCTCCAGCCGCGTCACGGCGGCCTCGTAGTCGGGGAGGTAGCCGCCCACGACGATGGCCCACTGATAGGGGGCGTAGTAGGCGACCTCGGTGCGCGTCGGCGCCGGACCCGCGCCGTTCGCGCCCGGCAGCTGGTACGTGCGCAGCCACGCGGCGTCGTCGGTGATCGCGGGGGCCGCCGCGACGATCTCCTCCACGTACGTGACGCCGGCGGCGTCGGCCCGGTCGAGCAGCGTCTGCCCGACGGTGTCGGCCTGCGTCGCGGCGATGACGCGCCCCCGGTCGCCGCTTCCGGTGCCGAGCACGGAGACCCAGCCCTGTCGGCCCACCGTCGTCGCGGCGATCGCCTCGGTGAGCGGCTCGATCGCCTCGGCCTGCGGCACGCCGACGTAGAGCGCGCCGATCACCCGCCCGGCACCGTCCTTGATCGGGTCGTACGCCGTGACGTACCAGGTGTCCACGACCAGCGCGACACCGCGGTACGGCTTGCCCTGGCTGATCGCCTGTGCCACGGCGTTCGGCGCGCCGTCGGCGGTGCGCGCCGGGATGTACGTGCCGATGGCGCGCGTTCCCGCCTTGGACTTCACGTTCGTGGCGACCCGCAGCAGGTCGCCGGCCGCGTTCATGCGCTGGAAGACGGTGACCGTGCCGCCGACGAGCCGCCGGATGTCGTCGACGAGGGGCGTGGCGCGCCGCGGGTCGCGGTTCTGCCCGAGCCACTGTCCGTCGACGGTCGCCCGCGGCAACCGTACCCGCTGGGACGCCTGGGTGAGCTGGTTGGTGGCGACCCACGTCGCGGTCTCGTCGGACAGTCGCAGGCCGCCGCGCTGGGCGAGGATCGCGGTGGCGACGCCCATGTCGCCGTTGACGCGCTCCTGCACGCCGTCACCGACCGCGCGCACCAGGCGGGCGGTGTCGTCGGTCAGGCGATCGAGGTCCGCCTCGGTGAGCTGGGTGACGCTGTCCCGCGTCTCCGCCACGAAGCGGTCGCTCTGCCAGGCGCCGACGCCGACCAGCACGACGGCGGTGATGATCACGCCGCCCATCCCGAGGGCCAGCAGCTTGTGCCGGATCTGGAGCCCGCCGCGAAACCGTGAGTACGTCATGGTCGGCCATGTCGGCGGGGCTCCGCCCGGAATGAGCCGTGGTGTGTCCTGTCACGCATTTCTTATACGGAACGCTATTTAATTACTACTCCGTGTTATCGGCCGAAGGTAGCGACTATGTTGCCGCTGGCCACCTCCCGGGTTTCCATGGCCCGGTGCACGTCGGGCGCCTGCGGACGCGCGGGCAGCTCCAGCGGACGGTTGATCGCGTAGAGCCGGAAGAAGTAGCGGTGCGGGTCGTCGCCGAGCGGCGGGTCGGGCCCGCCCCACCCGGTGGCGCCGTAGCTGTTGACCCACTCCCGGCCGCCCGCCGGGACCGCGCCCTCGGGCATGCCCGTGCTGCCCGGGTCGATGCCGGTCACGAGCCAGTGCAGCGAGGGGGTGCGGCCGGCGTCCGGGTCCTCCACCAGCAGCACCAGTTCGGTGGCGTCCGCCGGCACGCCGTCCCACTCCAGCGGCGGCGACACGTTGCCCCCGTCGCGGGACATCCGGTCGGGCATCAGGTCGTGGTCGTTGAACGCGACACTGCGGAGGTACAGCAGACCAGCCATCCGTCTCAGCCTCCCTCTCCGTTCGCCTGCCGGACGGCACGACGGCCGCCCCGATGGCGGCGTACCCGGGCCCGGGTGGCCGAAACGGCGCGGCTCGGCGGGGCCGCCGGTCGCGTGCCGGCTCAGCGCCGCCGGGCGAGCGCCACGCCGGTGCCGGCCAGCGCGACGACGGCCGCGGCGGCCACCACCCACCACAGCCAGCCGCCGGTGGACCCGGCGTCGGCGGCCGCCGCGGGTGTGACGGGCGGAGCCGACTGCGCGGCGCGCGCCTCGACCGTGACGGCCGCGCGCGCGGCGTTCGGCGCGGGCGCGGTGACGGTGACCTGCCAGCGCCCCGGCGTGAGCACGGGGCCACTGCTGTAGAAGCCGCGCCCCTCGCTGGCGGGGTTGAGCTGGATCGGCCCGACGGAGCGGCCGTCGTCGCCGGTCGCCGTGAGCACGAGCCGCAGCACCACGTCCTCGACCGGGTGCCCGTCGCGGTACGTCGCCCGCGCGGACACGCCGGTCGCGCCGTCCCCGGCGACGTCGAGCTTGATCCCCTCGTGCGCGGTGGCCGGCGAGGCCGGCAACAGCAGCAGCGCCAGGGCCGCCACCAGGGCCAGGACGGCTCGCAGTGCGCGCATCTCATTCTCCTTCGTGGGCGCCGTCGGCGGTGAGCGCGCCCTGCCCGGGCACCGCGGGCAGGAAGACGTGGGCGTGGCCGTGACCGGCGTCGACGTTGAGCACGTCGAGCTGGGTGGCGGCCACCGACCAGGTGGCGACGGCCGCGTCGCGCTGCCGGCCGGCCAGGCCGAGCAGTGCGGGCCGGTCTGCCGGCGGGGCGGCGAGCGCCGCGGTGTAGGTGTCGACGGCGAGGTCGAGTTGCCGCAGCGCGGCGGTGAGCCCGGAGCGGGCGATGTTGACGGCCGTGCCGCCGGAGGGCGGGTCCGCGAACTCCTCGACCGCCTTGTCGGTCGTGGTCGCCCAACCCGTGACCGCGGCGTCCGTGGCGGTCGGTCCGGGTGCCGTGGCGCCCGGTGGCAGCGCGGCCGCCAGGCCGTCGAGCACCGGCAGCAGGCTCTGCTGGGTACGCCGTGCCTGCCCGGTGAGGTCGACGATCTGCTGCGCGTCCCGGCGCGCCTCGGCGGCCTTCAGCTCGGCGACGCGGTCGGCGGTGGGGGAGGAGTCGTCGGCGAGGGCGGCGCCGATCAGTCCGCCGATCAGCGCCCCGACCAGCAACGCCAGGGCCACCGGCCCAAGCCGCCGGAACCCGGGCCGCGTCCGCGCTGATGCCCTGCCCCCGCGCGCCGCCTTCGTCCGGTTGCTCACCACGCACCTCCGCGTTCACTCAAGATCCCGACGATCTTGGGGTTATGGCTGTCCGTTCCGGACATATCTTCGCCATAACCCCAAGATCGTCGTGATCAGTGGGGCGGGGCGGGCGGCGTGGGCCGCCCGCCCCGCGGGTGTGGCGTTACAGCTTGCCGCCCTCGGGGACGCGGGTCGCGTCCTGGTCGAGGCGGCCGGTGCCCGCCAACGACTGACCGCCGTTGGCCTTCACCGCGGCGCGGCTCGGCTGACCGCCCAGCCGCTCGATCATCGCGTTGGCGTCCCGGACGAGCGCCGCGCGCACGTCCGCGTCCGGCACCAGCGTCGCGTCCGAGGCCAACCCGATGTACGCGTTGAGCTGCTGGACGGCGCGCTTGTCGCTGCCGTCCACCTCGGACTGCCGGGCCGCCGTCAGCTTGTTGGTGAGCTTCCGGTGCGCCACGTTGGAGAGCTGGCCCGTCGCCTTGAACCGGTCGTGCAGGTTCTGCATGTCCCGGAACGAGGTGGTGACGAAGAACCGGACGGACGACGTGGTCTGGTTGCCCGCCTTGTCCGTCGCGGTGACGGTCAGCTCGTGCAGGCCGAGCGTGAGCTCGTGCATCGCCTGCAGCGTGTTGCTCTGGTACGGCTTGCCGTCCAGCGTGCCGACGACCGACTTGACGCCGGAGGTCGGGTCGACCGCCTCGTACCGGATGCGCACGTCGGAGCTGTCGCCGTAGAGCTGGCCGTCGGCCAGGCCCGAGACGATGACCGTCGGCTTGACGCCGTCGATCTTCAGCACCGCGGACTTGAGCGTCTCGACGTTGCCGGCGCCGTCGGTGGCCCGGTAGAGCAGCTCGTGCTCCCCGTCACCGGTGACGTCGACCGGGGCGGTGTACGCCGTCCACGGGCCACCGTCCAGCGACCACTCCAGCTTGGCGACCCCGGCCCCGGCGTCCGTCGCCGCGAGCGTGACCGGGACCTTGCCGGCGTGCCAGCCGTCGTCGCTCGCCGGGGCGAACGTCGCGGTGGTCACCGGCGCGGTCGCGTCGACCTTGATGTCGACGGTCTTCGTCGCCTCGACGTTGCCCGCCTTGTCGGCCGAGCGGAACCGCACCTGGTGGGTGCCGTCACCGGAGACCACGATCGGCTCGGTGTAGGCGGTCCACGCGGTGTCGGCGTCGAGCTGGTACTCGGTCCTGGCCACGCCGCTGCCACCGGTGTTGTCGGTGGCGCTCAGCGTCACCGTCGCCGGCCCGGTGTGCCAGCCGCCGCTGACCGTGCCCTCGACCTTCGCGCCCGTCACCGGCGGGACCGCGTCGCTGGGCGCCGCGGTGAGCCGGAAGTAGTCGAACGAGGCGGTCTTGGACGCGGTCTGGTTGGCGCCGAGGGTGAACAGACCCACCTTCGGCGTCGCCCCGACCGCGCTGTTGGTCAGCGACTCGCTGAACGTCGTCCAGTCGGTGCCGTTGGCCGAGTACGACGCGGTGTAGACGTTGCCCTTGCGGGCCAGCCGCAGGTGCCAGACCGCGTTGGTCAGGTTCGTCACCTGGGGCTGCGGGTTCTGCACCGCGGCACCGATCTCGCTGCGGAACTCGATCCGCCGCGTGACCGCCTGCCCGGCCTGGTTGTCGGCGATGAAGTCCAACTTCAGGTAGTTGTCGTCATCGCCGTACACCAGCAGGCCGGCCTGCTGGTACTGCTCGTTGAGCAGGCTGCCGTCGACCTTCGTCTCCAGGGTCCAGTCGCCGGCGGGCGCGGTCTGGAGGATGAAGTTCGTCGGCCCGGAGTTGCTGCCGGTGTAGATGTCGCCGTTCGGCACGTCGATGCGCAGCGCGCCGCCGGAGACCCGGTAGCCGTTCGCGTCCTCGCGGACGATCGCGTTCCACCGGCACTTGTCCAGGCTGGTGCCGGTGAACTCGTCCGACGGGGTGACCGGCTCGGCCGGGGTGTCGGGCGAGAGCTGGAACCAGTCGAACGACGCGTTCAGCACCGGTGCGGTGGTGCCGCCGTTCAGCGCGAACAGCCCCACCTTCGGGTTGGTGATGCCGGCCAGCGCGGCCGCCCGACCGACCGGGGTGAAGGTCTGCCCGTCGGCGGAGAACGCCGCGGTCAGGTTGGTGCCGTCGCTGGTCAGCCGCAGGTAGACCGTGTCACCGTTCGGTGCGGCCGCGCTGTCGGCACCCTCGTTGCGCGGGGTACCCGCGGTCTCCCGGATGAACTCGATCCGCCGGCTGCTCGAGTAGAGCAGGTCCAGCTTCGCGTAGTTCTCGTCGTCGCCGTAGACGATCAGACCGGCCTGGTGGTAGTTCGCCGCCGCCGCGAGCGACACCTTCGTCGTCGCCTGCCAGGCCCCGTTCGGCGCCGGCTGCAGCACGATGTTGGTGGCGTCGTTGCGGGCGCCGTACAGGTCGGTGGCCGAGGTCGGCAGCACCAGGGAACCGTTGGCCACGGAGTAGAGCTGGTTCTCCCGGACCACCGTCGACCACCGCGTCTTGTCCAGCGCGGTGCCGGTGAAGTCGTCCGAACGGCTCCCGAAGCAGGAGGTGTTCGGCGCGTCGATCTTCACCGTGACCGTCGCGTAGGCGCTCGCGCCCCGCTTGTCGGTCACCGTCAGCGTCGCGGTGAACGTGCCCGGCGTGGTGTAGGTGTGGCTGGCGTTGAGCGTCGTCGCCTTGCCGCCGTCACCGAAGTCCCACGCGTACGTCAGCGGCGTGTCGCCCTCCGCGTCCGTGGCGGTGCCGGTGAAGCTCACCGTCTGCGGCGCGGTGCCGCTGGCCGGGGTGGCCGTCGCGGTCACCACCGGGGGCGCGTTCTCGGTCACGCCTCGGCCGAGGAAGTCGACCCAGTTGACGTTGAACACCGCGCCGTCGTTGGTGCTGCCGGCCGGCTTGCGGGCCACGAAGTAGACCGGTCCGGCCGTGCTGGGCGTGCCGATCGCGGCGGTCACGTCCGTGTACGTCTGCCACCCGCCCGTGGCCGGCACCGTGGCCGTGGTGACCAGCGGGCCGTCGACCGCGCCGGTGCGGACCTCGATCAGACCACCGGTGCTGGCCGAGGCGGCCCGGAAGCGCAGCGCGTCGATCCCGGTCAGGTTCGCCGGGTCGAACGACCACCAGTCGCCGTCCTCGATGAAGCCGATGTTCTGGGAACCGCCGGCGCTGTCGCCGGTGGTCTCCTTCTGCACGCCCGGGTCACCCGTGCTGGTGCTGCCCGGCACCCGGCCGGTCGCCTTGAAGTACTCGGCCTGCTTGCGCTTGGGCTGCAGCTGCTCGATCGCCCGACCCGTCAGCGGCTTGGCCCCGCCGGCCCCGCCGGCGTCGGTGTACGTGGCCTCGAAGACCGCGAACACGTTGGCCTCGGCGCCGTGACCCGCCGCCAGCGCGGTCTGCACCACGCCGGAGCAGCCGGTGTGCGACTCCAGCGGGTGCCCGTGCTCGTCGTGGCCGAGCAGCACCTGCAGCACGACCTTGTCACAGTCGATCGAGCCGTCCTCGGCGTCGGTCACCTTGACCGTGTACTTGATCTGGTCACCCCACTCGAAGAAGCCGCCGTCCGGCGGGAACTCGATGGAAACCGTGGGGGCGGTGTTGCCGACCGTGATCGGGACGTTCGCGACCGCGCTGCGGCCCTCCGAGTCGGTCACCGTCAACTGCGCCGTGTAGTTGCCCGGCGCGGTGTAGACGTGGGTCGGGTTGGCCTCGGTCGACGTGCCACCGTCGCCGAACGTCCACGCGTACGTGATGGTCTGCCCGTCCGGGTCGCGCGACCCGGCGCTGGAGAACGCCACGGTCAACGGCGCCTTGCCCGAGGTGGGCTCGGCGCCCGCCACGGCGATCGGGGCGCGGTCACCGGCGACGTAGTCGATCCGGTAGACCCCCGAGTTGTCGTTGTTGCCACCGAAGCCGGTGCCCCACTCGATCATGTAGAGCGCGCCGTCCGGCCCGAACTCGAAGTCCATCGGGCGCAGGAAGGTCATGCCGGTCAGCAGATTGTTGATGTCCACCAGCGACCGGCCGTTCGCGCCGACCTGCATCGTGTACATCTTGTTCTGGTTCCACTCGCCGAACATCGCCTTGCCGTCGTAGTACGCCGGCCACTTTCGCTCCGAGGCGAGGTTGGCGTCGAACCGGTACACCGGGCCGCCCATCGGCGCGCCACCGCCACCGATCTCCGGGAAGAGCGGGTTGTTCGCGTAGCCGTACCAGACGGTCGCCGGGATCGCCGGCGGCAGGTTGGTCAGGCCGGTGTTGTTCGGGGAGTCGTTGACCGGCGCGGTGCAGTCGAACTTCGCCCCGCTCGGTCCCGACGGGAACGTGTAGTCGTTGTACGCGCTGTTCGCCCCCGTGCAGTACGGCCACCCGTAGTTGCCCGGCTTCTCGACGATGTTCCACTCGACGAGGCCCTCCGGGCCGCGGCTCGGGTTGGCGCTGCCGGCGTCCGGTCCGTAGTCGCCGACGTAGACGGTGCCGGTCTTCGGGTCGACGCCGATCCGGAACGGGTTGCGGAAGCCCATCGCGTAGATCTCGGGACGGGTCTTCGCGGTGCCGGGCGCGAAGAGGTTGCCGGCCGGCACCGTGTACGTGCCGTCGGCCTCCGGGTGGATGCGCAGCACCTTGCCCCGCAGGTCGTTGGTGTTGCCCGACGTGCGCTGCGCGTCGAAGTCCTGCCGGCCCGCCCGCTCGTCGATCGGGGTGTAGGCGTTGGACTCGAACGGGTTGGTGTTGTCGCCGGTGGACAGGTAGAGGTTGCCGGCGCTGTCGAAGGCCATGCTCCCGCCGGCGTGGCAGCAGGTGTTGCGCTGGGTGTCCACCCGCAGCACCTGCTTCTCGCTGGCCAGGTTGATCGTGTCACCCTCGACCGTGAACCGGGACAGCACGTTGCGGGCGATGCCGTCGTTCGGCGCGTAGTACAGGTAGATCCACTTGTTGGTCGCGAAGTTCGGGTCCAGCCGGAGCCCGATCAGGCCGTCCTCGTTGCCGGTGAAGACGTTGAGCCGGATCGCGGTGACCGTGTTGCCGGTGTCCGGCTTGATGATCTGCACCCGGCCGTCCCGCTCGGCGTAGAACACCCGCCCGTCGGGGGCGACGTCCAGCTCCATCGGGTTGTTGGTGTTGCTGTCCAGGGCGATCTTCTCGAAGCCCTTGGTGAGCGACGCGTTGCAGTCGGCCTTCACCGCCCCGGCCGCGGTCTGGATGCCGCCGAGCAGGTGCGCCAGGAACTCCGGTTCGGAGTACGACTGCTGGGTGTGACCGCCGGCGGTGTACCAGGAGCGGCCGCCGTCGTAGTCCTGGCACCACGCGAACGGGTGGTCGGCACCCATCGCGCCGGCCCCCGGCGAGTAGCTGCGCTCGTCCAGGCTGGCCAGCACGTGCACCTTGCCGCGCGGGTTGGTCTGGAAGTTGTACCACTCGTCGAAGCGGGACCACTTCTCCGGCAGCGCCGACGTGGACGGGTGGGCCGGGTCCTCGACCTTGATGCTGGCGGTCTGGTTGGCCGGGTGCGACGCGAAGTACGCGCCGACCAGGTTGCCGTACCAGGCCCAGTTGTACTCGGTGTCGGAGGCGGCGTGGATGCCGGCGTAGCCGCCGCCGGCGCGCACGAAGCGCTCGAACGCCGCCTGCTGGCCGGCGTCGAGCACGTCCCCGGTGGTGGACAGCCAGATCACGGCCTTGTACTTGGCCAGGTTGGCGTCGGTGAACGCGGCGGAGTCCTCGGTCGCGTCCACGGCGAAGCCGTGCTGGGCGCCGAGCTGTTCGATCGCGGCGATGCCGGTCGGGATCGAGTCGTGCCGGAACCCGGCGGTCTTGGAGAAGACCAGCACGGAATAGGTCGGTTCGGCGGCCGCGCCGGCGGGCGCCGCCTGGGCCGCGGTCGGCCCGGCCGCGACGGCGGTCGCCGTCGCGGTGAGGGCGACCGCCATGCTCAACAGGGCATGGGAGAGGGTGTCGCGTAGCCCGCGACGTCGGCGATGTGACACGAAGGATCTCCTTCGTTCGTCGGACAGGGGGGTACCCCGCCCGGCTCGCCGAAGACCGGTCAGGGCTGTGCGGACCGTCGGCCCGCCGAGGCCGCTGGTCGATTTGTCATTTGACTGAACAAATTAACGCCGCTGATGGCGAGCAGGGCAATACGGCGATGAGACGAATTCAGGTAACGGTTGGGTAACGGGCGACGGTCAGCTGCTCGCCGGCCGCGGGAACGCCACCGGGCTGCGGTGCCCGTCCCGGTCGACCGCCCGCACCCCGAAGAAGACGTTGTCCTTGGACAGGTCCACCGTGGCCGTGTCGACATCGCCCACCGGGATCACGTGCGTCCACTCGGGCTCGGTCGTCTCCCGCCACACCAGCTCGTAGCCGGCGAGATCCGGCTCCGTGCCGCGCTCCCAGCGCAGCGTGGTGGCGTTGGTCAGGTTCGAGGTGAGGATCCGGGCGTTGCGCGGGGTGCCCGGCGCCTGCGCCAGCGACCACAGCGCCGCGCCGTTCACCCGGGTCACCCGCGCGATGTATCCGAAGTCGCAGAACTCCGGCAGGTCCCCGAACTGCTTTCCGTCCTCCACCCGCACGTCCTGATGCTGGTGCGCGAAGTCCTCATGCGGCTCGGTGAACCGCGCCGCCGGGTAGCCCTGCTGCAGGAACGGGATGTGGTCGCCGCCGCGCAGGTAGCGGTCCCGGCGGTAGACGACGCGCACCTCCATGCCGGTCGCCTCGTTCTGTGCCACGTCCCGCACGAAGCGGGCGAGCTGCCGCGACGGCGAATCGTTCTCGCCGCCCACCGACTGCCGCGTGCTGGCCTGCCCCGGCGTCTCGGCCGTCGGCACTCCCTCGGCGAAGAGCCGCACGCCGCGCGGGTCCCGGGTGCCGTCGTCGGCCCGGCTGGATCCGATGATGTCGTTGGTGAACATCGCCTGGATGTCGGCGCCGGCGGCCTTGAACTGCTGCGCCATGTGGTTGGCGCCGTACAGTCCCTGCTCCTCGCCGGCGACCGCGGCGAACACGATGGTGGCCTCGGTCCGGCGGGTGGCCATGACCCGGGCCAGCTCCATCACCGCGGCGACCCCGGACGCGTCGTCGTCGGCGCCCGGCGCGTCCGACGTCGCGTCCATGACGTCGGTGGCGCGTGAGTCGTAGTGGCCGGAGACCACGTAGACGCGGTCCGGCGAGGACTCGCCGCGCAGCGTCGCCACGACGTTGGTGATCCGGGTCGGCGTGGGGATGCGCGACGCCGGTTCCTGCACGTACGACTGCAGCTCGACCGTCATGCGCCCGCCGGACGCCGCGGCGTACTGCGTCAGCTGCGCGTGGATCCAGTCCCGCGCCGCGCCGATGCCGCGCTGCGGATCGTCCTGACTGGACAGCGTGTGACGGGTGCCGAACGCGGCGAGCCGCCGCACGGTGGCCTCGATGCGGCGCTGGTCGATCTCGGCGAGCAGCTCGCGCAGCGCCCGGTCGGGCCGCTGCGGGCGGGCGGGCCGTCCGGGTCCGCGCGACGCGGCCTGTGCCGCCGCGGGCGCCGCGCCCGCCACCAGCGGGACCGCGGCGGCCGCCGCCGAGGCCGACAGGAACGTGCGACGAGTGGCCCCGGACCGCGCCTCATCCATGCCCATGCATGGCATCTTTGACTTTCGCGGGCGGGATGTCCAGGGGTCACCCGCGCGGGTGTAGGCGCGGCGCCCCGGGGGTACGCCCCCGGCGTGCAGACCTTCCTGCCGTACCCGGACTTCGCGGCCAGCGCGGCCGTGCTGGACCGCCTCCGACTGGGCAAACAGCGGGTCGAGACGCTGCAGATCTTCCGCGCGCTGACCCGGCCGGGCTACGGCTGGCGCAACCATCCGGCGGTGAAGATGTGGGCCGGCTACGAGGAGGCGCTGATCCGCTACGGCCTGGAGATGTGCCGGGAGTGGAGCGCCGCGGGCCGGGGCGACACGGTGGCGGCCACGCTGCTCGACGACTTCGCCGAGCGCGCCGGGCACCGGACCATCCGGACCCAGGAGGAGCTGGGCCGGGTGGTCGGGCTGCCGCCGTGGCTGGGACGGGACGACTTCCACCTCAGCCACCGCGCGGCGCTGGTCCGCAAGGACCCCGACTTCTACCGGCCGGTCTTCGGCGACGTCCCCGACGACCTGCCGTACGTCTGGCCGACCGCCGGCTGAGCCGTCACAGCCCGGCGCAGGGCCGGCCGGCGATCGTGCAGCCCGCCGGCGCCTTCTCGCCGAGCGGCGCCTGCCCGACCTCGAACCGGAACCGCGCCGTCCCGCCGGGCGACAGCGCCCCGCCGGTGAAGGTCACGACCCGACCGCGCTGCTCGTGGCGTGCCCCGGTGGCGCTCAGCACCTTCGACTGGCTGGGCGACGGCGGCAGCGTCACCGTCACCGTCCAACCGGATGCCGCCGCGCTGCCGGTGTTGCTGACGGTGATCTCGCCGTCGTAGCCGAAGGACCCGGAGCCGACCGTCGCGTACCGGGCGCCGAGCAGCGCGGCGCCGGCGGGCCGGGTGGGTGACGTGCTGGTCGTCGCTCCGGAGGCATCCTGCGGTGACCGGGGCGCTTGCGACGGCGACGGGGTGAGGCTGGCCGACACGCCGCGGGCCGGCGGCGGCGTCGACGCGCCGGGCGACGGCGATCCGGCCGGGTTCGGCACGACGGCGGTGTCGACCGGCGCGGCCGCGGTCGGCTCCTGCGTCCGCGCGTCGAGCAGCCCCGTCAGCGCGACCATGGCCAGCGCCGCGGCGACGACCGCCGCCACCCCGGCGAGCAGCCGCCCACCACGCCGACCCCGGCCCCCGGCCCCGCCGGGCACCGTCGCCGCGAAGTCCACCTCCCGGAAGGCGATCCAGTCCAGGACGGCGGGCAGCCGCACCGTGTACAGCTCCCGGTATCCCTCCTCCAGCACCGCCCGCTGCTCCGGGTCCCACTGCTCCCGGACGCAGGATTCCCGCAGCGTCAGCCGGCAGCCCGCCGCGGTCGGCGTCAGCTCCCACGCCACCAGCGTCTGCAGGTCGTCGGCGCGCCAGCGCATGCTCAGCCGGCGTGGCTCGTCGAGGCTGATCAGCTCGCCGTCGACCACCCGGGGCAGCCCGGGCACGGTGATCGGTTCGAACCGGAAGACGGAGCCCGCGCGCGGCTCCAGGTCGGTCTCGGCGAACCACTTGGGAAGCAGGTGTCGGTCGGTCAGGGCGCGCCATACGCGCTCCGGCGGGTGCTCAAGCTCAACATCCATCCGGATTTCGGTCACCGCGCGACTGTACGGCGTTGAACCGATCGGCACCGCCCCGACGTATTGACCAACGAGGCGGGATCACGCAGGTGGTCCCGCCCTCGTCGATATCTCCGGAGCCTGGCGGCGAACCCCGCGGGCGCCGGAGGCGGGCCATGGCGGCCCACCGGCGACGCCGCGACGCCAGCGGTGGCGGCCGGCACCTGTGGCGCAGAAGGGTTGGGTTGTCAGGGCATGTCTCACCGTTCCTCCCGCACCGCGCACCACCACCGAGCCGAACCGGATCCGCGCGGCCTGCGTCGCTGGCAGGTCGCCGGAACCGTGATCGGCGCCGTCCTGATGCTCGGCGCCGGGCTCGGCGTCGCCGCGGCCGAAACCGGGGGTACGGCCGCCCCCGCCGTGCAGTGCCCGCTGGTGGCCGACCGTCTGCCGCCGGTTCCGCCGGCCGCCCGGGAGGAGGTGACCCGGAACCTCGCGCTGCTCAACCTGCAGACCGGGGAGGCGAACCAGCGGCTGGAGAGCAGCCGCGGCCAGGGTGGGCCGAACTTCGTCACCAACGCCATCCTCGGGCCGCTGGCCGACAAACGGCGGGCCACCATCGAGCGGATCGCCCTCGCGATCGGGCGGGACGGCGAGCGCCCCACCGGCCTGGAGTCGTTGGCCCAGTGTCGGGTCACGCCCGGCGGCGCCGCCGGGCCGCTCGAGCCCACGACGCCGGTGCCCACCGCGCCCGAGCCCACGCCGGAGCCCACCGGGCCCGCGCCCACCGGCACACCGGACGTCCCGCCGATCCCGGAGGCGTCCCCGACGCCCCGCGTCAGCGCCTCCTGACCCCCCGCGCCGGCGGCGCGGGTAGCCCGGCGCCGCCGGCCGCCCGGGCGGGCCGCGCCGCCCCGCCCTGTCGCCGGCGTCACGGCCGGGGCGGGGCGGTGGCGCATCCGGTGGAAATCGCCCCGAACATTTTTCATCCGTCCGGCCGGTTCGTACGTAGTTGCTGAGGGACGGGCCGGACCTCCGAGCGCGACGGCGAACGGAACGCCCGTCACACAAGCCGGGCAGGCGCGTGGTCGGACGGCGAACGACCAGGCGGGACGCGTCGGGGGCACCGATGCGGGAGATCGAGGAGTGTATGGCCGGGACGAAGCTCAACCAGCGATCCGCCATTCCGAAGACCGTCACGGGGGTCAAGGCGCGGCCCTCGAAAATGACGCTGGGAGTGCTGACCGCGTCGGTGCTGACCGCGCTGTGGGCGTTGTCGATGCTCACCCCGTCCGGCCGGATCGCCTACGTGTTCGCCTACTTCTTCGTCGACTTCTACGCCGGCGTGTTCACGCTGGTGTCGCTGAGCATCACGGTGATGGCCGGCCTGATCTGCACCGACCGGATCGTGCTGAAGGCCCCGCACCGGGTGCTGATGCAGGCGGTGCACCGCACCACCGGCACGCTGGCGGTGACCTTCCTCGCGCTGCACATCCTGACCCAGGTCTCGCTCGGCCGGGTCGGCGCCGCCGACGTGCTGGTGCCCTTCCTCGGCGGGCTCTACGTGGGGTTCGGCACCCTCGCCGCGTTCCTGATGACCGGCGTGTTCTGGACCGGCCTCATCCGCTCCCGCTTCCTCGGCGGCAAGCCGTGGATGTGGCGGGCGCTGCACAGCACCGCGTACGCGTCCTGGCCGGTGGCGCTCCTGCACGGCCTGAACGCGGGCCGGCCGCCGGCGGCCTGGGTCACCGCGAGCTACTTCGTCTGCGTCGGCATGGTGGCCGTGGCGCTGCTGGTGCGGCTCTCCGTCAACTATGGACGCCGGGACGTCTTCGCGACCCAGACCGGGGCGGTCACGCCGGCCGCGAAGCCGGCCGCCGACCCGGTCGCGACCGGCACGTCCCGCCGCCGCGGCGGCGACGTCCGGATGACCGTGGAGCCGCCGTCGCGGTACCGGGACGAGCCCGGTCCGGGCGACATCCTGGCGCCGTGGGAGCGCGCCGGCGACTACCGCACCCGCGAGGTGGCGTCCACCCGCTCCGGCCGATACGCCGTCCCGGCGGTGCCGCGGCAGCGCGAGGAGGAGAGCCCGCGCTGGTCGGAGCCGGAACTCCCGCCGGTCGCCGCCGACGCCGGCCGTCGCGGTGGGCGGCACAGCCGGGACGACGACGAGCAGTACGACCTGGTGAGCCCCGCCCCGGCGTACGGCGCCGCCACCGTCCAGCTGCCGCCGGACGACACCCCGACCCTGGTCGACCTCGCCTCCCGGCGGGCCCGGCGCGCCGAGGGCGCCCCGCCGTCGAGCCGCTCCGCGCGCCGTCGCCCGGTGGCCGACGACGTCGACGCCGCCTACTGGGCCAACCTCCGCGGCGAGGCCCGGTGAGCGCGAGGAGTGAGCTTGCGAGCCCCGCAGTCGCGAACGGAAGGTTGAATCCGTGAGCGCTGCGTCGGTGCCGCCCGTCGCTTCCGTCGGGGTGCCGCGGCTGACCGCCGGGCTCGAGGAGTTCGGCCGGCTCGACCTGCTCGCGCACGAGGAGGTGCACGGGCGGATCGGCCCGCTGTCGACCAGCGAGCTGATCCGGTTGACGGACGCGATCGGCCTGCAGGGCCGCGGCGGGGCGGGCTTCCCGTTCGCGAAGAAGTTCCGGGCGGTGCTGGAGTCGGCTGCCAAGCAGGACAAGCCGACCGTGGTGGTGGTGAACGCCACCGAGGGCGAGCCGGCGGCCTGGAAGGACAAGGTGCTGCTGACCCGCGCCCCGCACCTGATCCTGGACGGCGCGGCGCTCGCCGCGTTCGCGCTCGACGCCCAGGAGATCGTCATCGGCGTGGCCGACGACGGGATCGGGGCCGGGTCGCTCGCGGCCGCGCTGGGGGAGCGGCGGATGCCGGTCCCGACGAGCGTGGTGCGGGTGCCGCACCGGTTCATCTCCGGCGAGGGCGGCGCGCTGGTGCGGGGCATCAACGGCGAGGCGCACATCCCGCCGGGGATCAAGGTCCGGGCCAGCGACACGGGCGTCGCCGGGCTGCCGACGCTGCTGTCCAACGCCGAGACGTACGCCCAGTTGGCGATCGCCGCTCGGCTCGGTCCGTACGAGTACGCGGCGGTCGGCACGGCCGACGAGCCGGGCACGGTGATGCTGAGCGTGACGGGGTCGGCGGCGCGGCCGGCGGTGGTGGAGTGCCCGACCGGGACGCCGTTGGCCGAGGTGCTGCGGATGTGCGAGGCGCCGGTCGGGCCGGGGCTGTTGACGGGTGGGTTCCACGGCAAGTGGATGGCGCCGGAGGCGGTGGCGCGGGCGGAGGTCTCCCGCAAGAGCCTGATGAAGCACGGTGGCAGTCTCGGCGCGGGCATCATGGTGCCGCTCGGCGACGACACCTGCCCGATCGGCGAGGCGGCCCGGGTGGTGCGGTACCTCGCGGGTGAGTCGGCCGGCCAGTGTGGACCGTGCCGGCTGGGTCTGCCGGATCTGGCCCGTACGGTCGACTCGCTCGCCATCGGCGGTGCGGCGCCCGACGTGGTGCGGGCGGCCGCCGGTGTGGTCAAGGGGCGCGGGGCGTGCAGCCACCCGGACGGCACAGCGCGGTTCGCGACCTCGGCGCTGGAGGTCTTCGCCGCCGACATCGCCGCGCACGCGGCCGGCGACGGGTGCGGCAAGCGCGTGAAGGGGGTGCTGCCGATCCCGGCGACGCTGGACGCGGGCGGCGGCCCCCGGCTCACCGTCGACTGGACCCGCTGTGACGGCCACGGACTCTGCGCGCACATCGCCCCCGAGCTCATCACGCTCGACGGCAACGGCTTCCCGGCCTTCCCCCCGGCGCCGGTGCCGCCCTGGCTCGAGCCCGGCGCCCGCAAGGCGATCAACATGTGCCCCGCGCTGGCCCTCCGCCTGGTCGACGCCCAACCCCACTGACCCCACCCCCGCCCCAGCGCCGAGCCGGTGATCGAGGGGCCGGCAGCCGCGTCACCGCGGTGTCGTGCTGCCGGCCCCGTGATCAGCGCGGGTCTAGCGGCGGTCGGCCGTCGGTCCGCCGAGGAGGTGGCGGAGGGAACGGGCCACCAGGTCGTCGCGGGCCGCGGGGGCGAGTCCCTCGAGGCCGAATCCGGTGTAGACGGTGTCCGCCGTCACCACCACGGAGCCCTCGTCGAAGGCCTGCTGGCTGCGCGACCAGTTGTTGGCCGGCTGTGCCGACCCGGCCGGCGGGGGCGCCACGGCCCAGCCGCCCAGGTCGGTCTCGAACGACGTCTCCGCCACCGTCGCGCCGCCCACCACGACGCGCACGTCGTCGAGGAACACCCCGAGTCCCTGCGTGGTCCAGTCCGATACCGAGGCGATCGCCACCTCGACCCGCTTGCCGGCGTACGCCGACAGGTCGATCGACCACTCCTGCCAGCCGCCGGAGGAGCCGCTGGCGGCGTGCCAGGCGCCGGTGGTGCCGGTCGGCGCGCACCCCTCGCCCTGGTAGTGCGCGAGCTGCGGGTGCAGCTCGTCCCAGTCCGACTGGCAGCTCTCGCCGGTGTCGGTGCTCGTGTGGCCGTTGCGGTCCGGCAGGGTGGTCCAGGCGTCGCTGCCGACCTCGTGCGCCTCCACGAACAGGAAGTCCCAGTCCGCCTCCGTGTCGTACGAGGTGAAGAAGCGCAGCTCGGCGCTGGTCGCGCCGGTGAGGTCGATCGTGCGGGACAGCCGCTTGTACGACGCGTCGGACTGGCCGCTGAACAGGTACCAGCCGCCGGTGCGCGGGTCGAACGGGGCGCCGCCGGGGCGTACCCAGTCCATCGGCGCGGCGCTGGCGAACTGCGGGAACTGCGCCGGCGGCAGGAACCCGGAGGTGGTCAGGAACGACGCCGTGTGGTCCTGGTTGCCCGCCGACCCGGCGGCGTTGAGCGTGCCGGCGAACCCGTCGAACGCGCCCGAGTTGCCGGCCAGCGGGTACGGCGTGCCGTTGTCGGCGGTGCCGCCGTCGCTGACGTACGTGTGCGCGCCCAGGTAGTACTGCTGGAAGTCGTTGAGGATGGGCAGGCAGGGATCGTCGCCGGGGGTCGTGCACTCCGGCGGGGCGTACGGGTGGTAGCTGTACGCGCCGTTGGCGGCCTGGGCGAAGAGCGCGTTCTTGCCGCTCGCCAGCAGCTTGCCGCCCTCGTTGAGGTAGTCCCGCACCGCGAGTTCGATGTCGAGCGCGGCCTTCGCGGTGGTGCCGGCCGGCTGGCCGGGGGAGCGCAGGATCACGTCGTCGCCGGTCTCCCACACCACCGCGTCGTAGTGCGACAGGACGCCGAGCGGGTGCGGGGCCCGGCGGCCCATTGCGTCGAAGTCGTAGAGGTCGCTGCGGTAGCCGGCCGCGCTGAGCGCGGCGGCCGCCTCGTCGGCGTACTTCGCGGTGCCGCCGCCCTGCGCCGGGCTGATGCCGGTGACGTCCTCGGCGGCGAGCACCAGCACGTCGCCGCCGATGTCGTCGTGCACCCGGTACGTGAAGCGGTCGCTGGCGACCACCCCGGCCCCGGGTTTGCTGCCGGTGAACCAGACCTCGACCCGGTCGCCGGCCTTCGCGCCGCGCACCGTGCCGCGCAGCTCGGCGTAGTAGTCGTCGTGGGTGTCGCCGTAGCGCTCGCCGCCGGCCCATTCGCGCACCGGCACGGTCTTCGGCCGGCCGCCGTTGACGACGTAGTGCATCCGCACGTTCCGAAGTGACCGCCGGGTGACCGCCGCGACCTGCTGGTCGGCGCCGTACGAGGTGTCGAAGGCGTCGACGACGAAGTCCGGGGTGCTGCGCCCGACGATCGACACCGGGTTGTCGGGCGTCGCCGCCGACCGCCCCACCGCCAGCGCGAACGGGATGTTCTTGGCCACCTCGGCCGCGATGAGCTTCTCGTCGTCCGGGAAGGTGAAGATGCTGACGCAGTCCTCGGGTCGCCACTGGTCGTCGGGGTCGGACGCGGAGACGGTCTGGCAGGTCGACATCTCCGGGGTGAAGCCGAGCGTGCCGTACCGGACGGTGGCGTGGGTGTCGGTGTCGCCGTTGGTGGTGTAGAGCTCGGCGGAGAGGTCCGGGTCGTAGCCGGGCACCGCGGGGTGGGCGTCGTCGCCGGCCAGCGCCTCGTAGATGACGTCGTCGGCGGTGGGCGTGCTCACCTGCCAGCCGACGCCGTAGAGCAGCAGCTCGGCGGCGGAGTGGTAGTTGACGAAGAATTCGAACCCGATGCGCCGGAACAGACCGTCGAGCGCCTTCGTCTCCGGCTCGGAGCTGGGCCCGGCGCCGCGGTACGTCTCGCTGCTGGGGTCGGGGGAGGAGCCCTCGTTGTCGTAGCCCCACTTGTAGCCGAAGTTGCGGTTGAGGTCGACGCCGTCGCCGCCGGTGATCTGGCCGTCGCCGTTGTTGTCCCGCAGGTTCTTGCGCCACAGCCGGTTGCCGGGCGTGAAGGTGAAGTCGTAGCCGTCCGGGTTGGCGACCGGCAGGAACCACAGCTCGGTGGTGTTCACGAGCTGCGTGATCGTCGGATCGCTGCCGTAGTTGTCGAGCACATGGTGCAGCAGCCGCCGCGTCATCTCCGGCGTGATCCACTCCCGCGCGTGCTGGGCGCCGGCGTAGAGCACCGCGGGGCGCTTCCCGTCGGGCACGCTCTTCGCGCCCTTGGTCACCTTGACCGCGAGGATCGGCTGGCCGCCCAGGGACCGGCCGATCGTCTGGAGCTTGGTGAGGTTGGGGTAGCGGGCCGCGGTCGCGGTGAGCTCGTCGCGGATGCCGCCCGGTTCGCTGTACGACCGGAACGCCCGCCAGCCCGCGCCGGCCTGCTCGCGCAGCGCGGTCGAGGCCGCCTTGCCGCGCACCTTCTTCACGCTCAGCGGCACGCCCTTGCTGGCCAGCCGCGCGGCCTGGCCCTTCGTCAGCACCGTCTCCACGGTGGAGTTGCCGGCCGCGTCGGTGTGCGACGTCGCGTGGTTGGGCTCGACGCCGGTGGAGCGCAGCTGCTCGAGCTGCTGTGGGTTCAGCGTCCCGACGTACACCTCCAGGCCGTCGCGGCCGCCCGGATCGGACGGTGGCCGCGCGCTCGCCGGTGTGGTCAACGCCAACGCGCCGACCAGGGTCAACACGCAGGCGGTCGCCAGCGGTGTCTTCCTCATCGCGCCCCCTCGGTAGAAGGATCTCTATGCGGATCCTGGTGTCGGCGATGAGGACTGTCAATCAGATGGATGGTCGGCGGGTTCGCCGGGCAGGCCGATTGCCGCGCGCGCGGCGGTTCCCGTTGGGCGCGCCGGGGCTACTGGTCCGGCTCAGCCGAGGCAGCTGGTGCCGTTGCCGTCGAGCCGGGTCAGCACGGCGGTGCAGATCTCGTCGAGCTGCGCGACCTGCGCCGCGGTGAGGGTGTCGAACAGCAGGGCCCGCACCTGTGCGACGTGGCCCGGCGCGGTGGCGACCACCTTGTGGTAGCCGGCCTCGGTCAGCACCGCGACCGAGCCCCGGCCGTCGTCGCTGGCGCGTTCGCGGCGCACCCAGCCGCGCTGCTCCAGTTTGGCGATCAGGTGTGAGAGCCGCGACTGCGACCCGTTGGCGAGCGCGGCGAGCTCACTCATCCGCGCCGCCCGGCCGGGGGCCTCGGAGAGCATTGCCAGCACCCAGTAGCCGAAGTGCGTCAGCTCCGCGTCGCGCTGCAACTGCGCGTCCAGCGCGGCGGGCAGCAGCGTCATGACCGCCCCCAGCCGCCGCCACGCCCGCTGCTCGTCGTCGGTCAGCCATCGCGTCTCGTCCACGCATCCACGGTAGCAGTACTTGACTGTTCAAGCAGTTACCTCTACGGTCGTCGCTTGAAACTTCAAATACCTTTCCCTGTCGTCGGGAGCACCCATGAACACCGTCCTCTGGGTCCTGCAGATCCTGCTCGCCGTGGCGTTCGGGCTGGCCGGGCTGATGAAAAGCACCCAACCCGCGGCGAAGCTCGCGCCTAAGATGCCGTACGTCGAGGACTTCTCGGCCGGCACGACCAGGGCGATCGGGGTCCTCGAGCTCCTCGCCGCCCTCGGCCTGATCCTGCCCGCCGCGACCGGGATCGCGGTGATCCTCACGCCGCTGGCCGCCGCCGGCCTCGTCATCGTCATGATCGGCGCCGTCGTCGTGCACGCCCGCCGCGCCGAGTGGGGCAACGTCCCGGTCAACCTCGTGCTGCTCGCGGCCGCCGCCGTCGTGGCCTGGGGCCGCTTCGGTCCCTACTCCTTCTGAACACAACCGTTCGGCACACAACCGCTCAAGGGAGAATCATGATCACTGTCACCGGAGCGACCGGGCAGCTCGGCCGGCTCACCATCGCGGCGCTGCTGCAGCGCGGCGTGCCCGCCGCCGAGATCGTCGCCGGCGTCCGCAACGTGGAGCGGGGCGCCGAGCTCGCCGCGCTCGGGGTGCAGGTGCGGCACGCCGACTACGACCGCCCTGAGACGCTGGCCGAGGCGTTCGCCGGCAGCGACCGGCTGCTGCTGATCTCGGGCAGCGAGGTGGGCAAGCGGGTCGCGCAGCACGCGAACGCGGTCGCGGCGGCGAAGGCCGCCGGGGTGCGCCTGCTGGCGTACACCAGCATCCTCAACGCCGACACCAGCGGCGTCGGCCTGGCCGAGGAGCACCGCGCCACCGAGGCGCTGGTGCGCGACTCCGGCCTGCCGTTCGTGTTGCTGCGCAACGGCTGGTACCTGGAGAACTACACCGCCAACCTGGCGCCGGCGCTGCAGCACGGGGCGATCCTCGGCAGCGCGAACGACGGGCGGGTCGCCGCCGCGACGCGCGCCGACTACGCGGCCGCGGCCGCGGCGGTGCTGACCGGCGACGGCCACGACAACAAGGTGTACGAGCTGGGCGGCGACCAGCCGTTCACGATGGCGGAGCTCGCCGCCGAGGTCACCCGGCAGAGCAGCGTGACGGTGGTCTACCGCGATCTGCCGCCCGCGGAGTACGCCGCGGCGCTCGCCGCCGCGGGGCTGCCGGAGCCGGTCGCGGCCATGCTCGCCGACTCCGACCAGGGCGTGGCCCGCGGCGAGCTGAACACCGACCGTCGCGATCTCCGTACCCTGATCGGACGCCCGACCACCACGCTCGGTGAGGCGATCGGCGCCGCACTGCCGGCCTGACCGGCGTTCCGCCCCGCCGCCGTCGACGGCGGCGGGGCGGCGGGGTTCGGCGGCGAACCGGCGACGATTTGAACCGTTGCGCGCCGCGATCCGAGAAACAGGGTGTGAAGCACCCACAGTCCCCGTCGCCATCCCGTCGGCGCCCGCGCGGCGCGTGGCCCGTCCTGGCGCTGCTCGGCGGCGCGCTCGCCGGAGCGCTGTCGTTCGCGCCGCCGGCCGCGGCCGACGTCACGGTCACGCCGGGCGTCGCCGTCCGCGGCGACGCGGCAAAGATCACCTTTGAACTGCCCACCGAGCGCCCGTCGGCGTACACCACGACGGTGCAGGTGCGCTTCCCGGACGCGGCGCCGATCGCCGAGGTCTTCCCGATGTCGGTGCCCGACTGGGCGCCGAGGATCGCGCAGCGGCGGCTGGACCGGCCGATCGAGGCGATCCACGGCATGACGACCAGTGAGGTCGTCTCGACGATCACCTGGACCCGAGCGGCCCCGCCGCCCGCCACGGCCGGTGAGGTCGTCCGGTTGCCGGTCTCCGTCGGCCCGCTGCCGGACGCGGAGCGGATCGCCTTCACCATCACGCAGACGTACTCCGACGGCGCCGTCGTGCGCTGGGGCGAGCAACCCGACCGCCCGGCGCCGGCGCTCAGCCTGGTCCCGCCGCCGCAGGCCGGCCACGCCCCGGCCGACCCGGTCGCGGCTCCGTCAGCCGGCGCCGACGACCCCGATGGCGCCGGCGGCTGGGCGCTGCTCGGCGCCGGGCTGGCGGTCGGCGTCGGGCTCGCCGCCGGCGGCTGGTTCCTCGCGCGCGGCCGCCGCCCCGCCCCGGGGCCGCCGGGCGACCCGCACCCGCAGCGGCGCACGGGCGACGACGCGGTGTCGGTCGCGGACCCCGAGCTTGATGGCGACGGTCCGGTCGCGGCCGGACGGTCGCGCTGGCGCCTCCGCGAGCCCTGACGCCGGCCGGACCGCTCAAGAAGGATCGCTTCCTGACCGGCCATCGAGCCGGAGACCTCCCTTCAGGAGACCCGCACCGTGGTGGTCACCGTTGCCTGGTCGATCTCGGAGGTGCGGAGCGTGAAGCGCAGCTCCCAGTCGCCGGGGACCGCGAAGGTGACCGCGCCGACGGCGTGATGCGGCTCCAGCCCGAGCAGCCGGGTGCTGGCCGGCTCGACGCCCCGCGCCGGCAGCGCCGCGGTCATCCGCCACTCCACCACCGGCAGACGCTTCCCGTCCGCGGTGTACGCGTACGCGTGCACGGTGTTGTTCTCGCCGATCTGCACCGGGTAGATGTCGAACTGCAGCGTGTAGAGCGAGCTGGTCAGCGTCTGCGCGAACCCGTCGGCCGCCGCGACCCGCGCCTCGGCCAGCGCCGCGCGCCCCGGGGGGGTCTGCACCAGCACCGCGGAGAGCCCCAGCACCAGCGCCGCGCCGGCCAGCTCGGCCAGCACGGTCCGCCGCAACGGGCGGGTGCGGGCCCCGCGCTGCGCCAGCCGCCGGGCGTACGCGGCCGCGCCCAGCACCAGCGCCAGCACGCCCACCTTGATCGCGAGCAGCCGGCCGTAGTCGGTGCCGGTCAGCGCCCGCAGCGAGCCGAGCTCGAGCAGCGCGCGGACGCCGCCGGTGAGCACCAGCCAGCAGACCGCCAGCGCCGCCCACCGCGACCAGACCGGCAGCAGCCGCGCCAGCACCCGCGGGTGGGCCTGGCGGAGCAGGAACGCCGCGAGCATCACCAGGCCGCCGAGCCACGCCGCCATCGCCAGCACGTGCACCGCGTCCGCGATCACGTTGACCGCGCGCAGCGGCGCCGCCGCCGCGTGGCCGGCCAGCGGCCACGTCGCCGCCCCGGTCGCGGCCAGCGCCGTCAGCAGCGCCGCCCGGGCCCGGCCGCAGTCTCCGCGCAACGCCGGCCCGAGCAGCACCGCGGCGGCCGCGACCACGGCCAGCCGCAGCACCAGGGCTGCCCCGAAGCCGGTGGCCAGCACGGCGCGCAGCTCGCCCGCGGAGACGTCGAGCGGGGCGGCGCCGCTGGCGTACGGCGCCTGCAGCCAGAGCGTCGCCGCGGCGGAGACGCCGACCAGGGCCAGCCCGGCCCGGACCAGCCGGATCGGCCCGACGCGGGAGAGCCGGCGTGGCCACAGCAGCGCCAGCACCACCGTCGGACCGATGACCAGCGCCAGCCCGACGTACCCGAGGTATTTCGCGACCGGCACGGCGACGGCCACCACGGGGTCGACATCGGTCTGCCGGGGCTGCGGGGCCGAGGCCGACGGCGCGCCCACCGAGAACGTGATGCTGCCGGCGACCGGGTGGCTGTCTGCCGAGATCACCCGGTAGCTGACCAGATAGGTGCCGAGCGGGCGGTCCGCGACCCGGATCGGGATCGTCACCGTGCCCCCCGCGACGCGCGGCTGGCCGCTGTTGATCCGCTTGCCGTCCGGCGCGAGCACCTGCACCTTCCCGGGCACGAGCCGCACCGGTTCGCTGAATGTCAGCGCCACCTCCGTCGGCGAGTACCCCACCACCGCGCCCTGCGCCGGGGCGGTCGACACCAGTGCGGCGTGCGCGTGGGCCGGCGTCGCCGGGCCGAGCACGACGAGGGCCGCGCCGAGGAGTACGCCGGCCAGCGCGGCCCGCCACCCGCGTCGCGCGGCGCGCGGTGGTTGATCCTGATTTCCCACATCGGGTAGTTCGGTGCGCGGCGCCGGAAGGTTCAATCCGGGTCGCCCGTCGCGCGCGGCCTGCCGGCGTTTGTGCACGTCAGGGGCGGGAACGATCCAACCAGACCGCGGCGGCCCCCGTCGCCCGGACGCGTACCGCAGCGCCGTGAGAGGAGGACGTGATGGCAGGTCAGCAGCAGCAGACGCCGTTGCAGGGCAAGCGGGTGGCGTTTCTCGCCGCCGACGGCGTCGAGGAGGTCGAGTACACGGAGCCGCGCGCGGCCGCCGAACGGGCGGGTGCGCAGGTTGAGTTGATCTCCATTCAGCAGGGCTCGATCCAATCGGTGAACAAGGACATCAACAAGTCGAAGGCGTACCCGGTGGACAGGACGGTGAGTGACGCGAACCCGGCGGACTACGACGGGCTGGTGCTGCCCGGTGGCGTGGTCAATCCGGACAAACTGCGGCAGTTCCCGGACGCGATGCGCTTCGTGAAGGCGTTCTTCGACCAGTCCAAGCCGGTGGCGGCGATCTGCCACGGGCCGTGGTCGCTGGTGGAGACCGGCGTGGTGAAGGGGCGGACGGTCACCTCGTTCCCCAGCCTGCGCACGGACATCACCAACGCGGGGGGACGCTGGGTGGACGAGGAGGTGCACGTCGACTCCGGGCTGGTCACCAGCCGTAAGCCCACGGATCTACCGGCGTTCTGCAACCAGATGGTCGCCGCGATGGCCAAGGGGGAGCAGGCGAAGGTCCCGGTCTGACGGCCGTCACCGCGCGGGGACCGGCATACCCGTCCGGTGCCCGCGCGGTATCGCCGCGGACGCCGCTCCCGCGCGACGATTCACGATCACGAATTAGGCGGGACGGGCCTCCACTCGTAAGGTTAGGCGAACCTAACTCATGGTCGCCTGGAGTCCGTCATGTCCACCGTTGCGCTGCGCCCGGCCGGGCCGCTGTCCCGGCCCGATCCGCGGCCCGCGCCCCGCGCCCGGCGCGTGCTCGTGGTGTCCGGCGCGGCGGTGCTGCTGATCCTGGCCGTGCTGGCCAGCTTCGCGCTCGGCAGCAGGTCGCTGACGCCGGCCCAGGTCTGGCACGGCCTGCTGGTCGGCGACGGCAGTGAGCCGAGCCTGATCGTCCGGGAGCTGCGCCTGCCGCGGACGCTGCTGGGGCTCACCGTCGGCGCCGCCCTGGCCGTGGCCGGCGTGCTGCTGCAGGCGCTGACCCGCAACCCCCTCGCCGAGCCGCGGATCCTCGGGATCAGCGCCGGCGCCTCGGTCGGGGTCGTCCTCGCGATCGCCGTCTTCGGCGTCGGCACGCTCGCCGGCTACGTCTGGTTCGCCATCGTCGGCGCGCTGCTCGTCGGCGTCCTGGTCTACGCGATCTCCGCCCGCACCCGCGACGGCGCCAGCCCCGTCACCCTGGCGCTCTGCGGCGCCGCCCTCGACGCCAGCCTCGGCGCGGTCGTGTACGCGCTGCTCAGCGTCGACGCCCGGACCTTCGAGGAGTACCGCTTCTGGGTGGTCGGCGGGGTGGCCGGACGGGACGTCACGGTCGCCGCACAGGTGGCGCCGTTCGTGGCCGCCGGCCTGCTGCTCGCGGTGCTGGTCGCCCGTGGCCTCGACGCGCTCGCGCTCGGCGAGGACGTGGCGCGGGGCCTCGGTCACCGGGTCGACCTGGTACGGATCGGCGGCGGGGCCGGCGCGGTGCTGCTCACCGGCGCCGCCGTCGCGGCCGCCGGGCCGATCGCGTTCGTCGGGCTGGCCGTCCCGCACCTGGCCCGCGCCCTGGTCGGCGCCGACCACGGCTGGACCCTCGCGGTCTCCGCGCTGCTCGGACCGGTGCTGCTGCTCGGCGCCGACGTCGTCGGACGGCTGGTCGTGCCGCCCGGTGAGCTGCCCGCCGGGGTCGTCACCGCGTTGATCGGCGCGCCGCTGCTGGCGATCCTGGTCCGCCGCGCCCGGGTGGTGACCGCGTGACCGCCGTACCGGCCGGCCGGTCGCTGCTGCGCCTCGGCCCCGTCACGCTGCTGGTGCGCCGCCGCGCCCAGGCCGTCGCCGTGCTGCTGCTGATCCTGCTCGCCGCCGCGATGCTGCTCAGCCTGTCGCTGGGCACCCCGTACGTCGCGCCGGTCGACGTGCTGCGGGCGCTGCCCGGCGACGGCACCCCGTACGACCTGGTGGTGCGCGACCTGCGACTGCCGCGCGTCGTGCTCGCCGCCGTGGCGGGCGCGGCGTTCGGGGTGGCCGGCACGCTGGTGCAGGCCGTCAGCCGCAACCCGCTGGCCAGCCCGGACGTCATCGGCGTCACCCAGGGTGCCGGCCTGGCCGCCACCGTCGCGCTGACCACCGGCGCCGCCGCGGCCCTGGTCGCGCCCGCGGCGCTGGCCGGTGGCCTGCTCGCCGCGGCCGCGGTGCTCGCGCTGGGCGCCCGGCACGGCCTGGCCGCGCAGCGCTTCGTGCTCGCCGGCGTCGCGGTCGCGGTGGCGCTGCGCGCGTTGATTGAGGTCGTGATGCTGGCCGCCGACCCGATCGACGGGCTGCGCGCCCAGGTCTGGTTGATCGGCACGCTCGCCGGTCGGGGCTGGCAGGAGACGGCGTACATCGCCGGCACGCTCGCCGTGCTGCTGCCGGTGCTGCTCTGGGCCGGCTGGTCGCTGTCGAACACCGCGCTCGACGACGACACCGCCCGGGGCATCGGGCTGCGTCCCACGGCGCGGCGCGTCGGCCTCGCCACGACCGGCGTGCTCGCCGCGGCGATGGTGACCGCCCAGGTCGGCGCGGTGGACTTCGTGGCGCTGGTCGCCCCGCAGGTCGCCCGGCGGCTGGTCCGCGCCGAGCGGCCGCCGCTGCTCTGCGCCGCCCTGGTCGGCGCCCTGCTGCTCGTGCTCGCCGACCTCGCCGGGCGGCGGCTGTTCGCCCCCACCCAGCTGCCGGCGGGCGTGCTGACCGCGGCGATCGGCGGCCCGTACCTGCTGTTCCTTCTCGTCCGCGGTCGCAGGAGGCCCTCGTGAAGCTCGCTACCCGGGAGCTCGTCGCCGGCTACCACGACCGCGTGGTGCTCGACCGGCTCGACCTGGACCTGCCCGCCGGCGCGTTCACCGTCGTGCTGGGCCCCAACGCCTGCGGCAAGTCCACCCTGCTGCGCACGATGGCCCGGCTGCTGACCCCGCGCGCCGGGGCGGTGCTGCTCGACGGGGCCGCGATCCGGGACCTGCCGACCCGTGAGGTGGCGCGGCGGCTCGGGGTGCTGCCACAGAGTCCGCTCGTGCCGGAGGGCATCACCGTCGCCGACCTGGTCGGCCGGGGCCGCCAGCCCTACCAGCGGTGGTGGCGGCAGTGGTCGTCGGAGGACTCGGCCGCGGTGACGGAGGCGATGACGCTGGCCGACGTCGCGGCGCTGGCCGACCGGCCCGTCGACTCGCTCTCCGGCGGCCAGCGCCAGCGGGTCTGGATCGCGATGACGCTCGCCCAGCAGACCGAGGCGCTGCTGCTCGACGAGCCCACCACCTTCCTCGACCTGGCCCATCAGGTCGAGATCCTCGACCTGCTGCGCCGGCTGCGCGTCGAGCGCGGCCGCACCGTCGTCGCCGTGCTGCACGACCTCAACCAGGCGGCCCGGTACGCCGACCACGTGGTCGCGATGCGCGACGGCGCGGTCGTCGCGGCCGGCCCGCCCGGCGACATCCTCACCGCGGACCTGGTCCGCGAGGTCTTCGGGCTCGACTGCGTGGTCGTGCCCTGCCCGGTGACCGGCGCCCCGCTGGTGGTCCCCGGACCGCCGGCCGTGGCGCCGGCGCACCCCGCTCCCGTTCTCCTGAAAGGACAATGATGCGTCGTCTCGTCGCCGCGCTCGCCGTGGCCGTCGTCGCCGGGGCCGGTCTCGCCGGCTGCGGTCAGAGCGATCCCGTGCCCGGCGCGGGCACCGGTGATACCCACCCGATCACCCACGCGATGGGTACCACCCAGGTGCCGGTCTCGCCGAAGCGGGTCGTGGTGCTCGACACCGACAAGATCGACACCGCCCTGTCGCTGGGCGTGGTGCCCGTCGGCGCGGCCCGCGCCGGGGAGGCGCAGGGCTGGCCGACCTACTTCGGCGACAAGGTGTCCGCGATCAAGGAGGTCGGGGTGCTCACCGAGCCCGACCTCGAGGCGATCACCGCGCTGAAGCCGGACCTGATCCTGGGCAGCAAGTTCCGGCAGGAGAAGTTCTACGACGAGCTGTCGAAGATCGCGCCGACCGTCTTCACGGAGAAGGTCGGCATCACCTGGAAGGAGAACTTCCTGCTCGACGGCGCCGCGCTCGGCAAGGAGCAGCAGGCGCGCGACCTGCTGGACGGCTACCAGAAGCGCGCCAGGGAACTGGGCGCGAAGCTCGGCGACGCGGCCGCGACGAAGGTCTCGATCGTGCGGTTCATGCCCACCGAGATCCGGGTCTACGGCCCGGAGTCGTTCTCCGGCATCGTCATGACCGACGCCGGCGTCG
The DNA here is from genome assembly GCF_900107255.1 of Micromonospora pattaloongensis. Taxonomy (GTDB): domain Bacteria; phylum Actinomycetota; class Actinomycetes; order Mycobacteriales; family Micromonosporaceae; genus Micromonospora_I; species Micromonospora_I pattaloongensis. The sequence continues at coordinate 314,492 of NZ_FNPH01000004.1, forward strand.
GCCGCCCCGAGCGGCAGCTGCTCGCCGGCAAGGAGGACAAGCGGATGGACAAGGTGAGTCCGGAGCGGATCGCCGAGGTCGATGGGGACGTCATCTTCGTCTGCGCGTACGGGCAGAAGGCCGCCGCCGAGCAGGCCAAGGTGACCGCCGGCGGCCTGTGGAAGAACCTCTCCGCGGTCAAGGCGGGCAAGGCGCACGTGGTCGAGGACGAGATCTGGATGACCGGCATCGGCGTCACCGCCGCCGGCAAGATCCTCGACGATCTGGAGAAGTACCTCGCCGCCTGAGCGAGTGGGTGATCAAGGGATCGGCGGCGGGCACCGGTGCGTGTCCCGCCGCCGATCCCTTGATCACCGCATCGCGGCGGGGGGGGGTCAGGGCTCGGGTGCGATGACTCGGCCGTCGGCGGCGTCGCGGACCGCGATCGCCTCCATCGGGCATGACTCGGCCGCGTCCAGTACGGAGTCCTCCGGCGCGATCAGCTCGTCCAGCGGAATGGAGACCGCGTCGACGAGCACGAAGTGCCCGGGCGCGGCGCCCGCGCAGATGCCGGATCCGATGCAGCGCCGGGGATCGACCGTGACCCGCCACCGCCGGCTCACCATGCCACCGGCATCTTCCGCAGCCCGCGTACCAGCATGCCGCTCTTCCACTCCAGCTCCGGCTCCGGAACCGCCAGCCGCAACCCGGGCAGCCGGTGCAGCAGCGCGGCGACCGCCACCTGCAGCTCCATCCGGGCCAGCTGGGCGCCGATGCAGTGGTGCACCCCGTGGCCGAAGCCCACGTGCGGGTTGGCGGCGCGGGTCAGGTCGAGCCGGTCGGGGTCGTCGAAGACTTCCGGGTCGCGGTTGGCGGCCGACAGCGACGCGATGACCGGCTCGCCGGCGCGCACCAGCACCCCGCCGAGCTCGACGTCCTCCAGTGCGTAGCGGGCGAACGAGGAGGCCACTCCGAGCGGCACGTACCGCATGAGCTCCTCGACCGCGGACGGCACGAGCGCGGGGTCGGCGCGCAGCCGGGCCAGCTCCGCCGGGTGCGTGAGCAGGACGTACACGAAGTTGGGGATCTGCGTGACCGTGGTCTCGTGCCCGGCGGCGAGCAGCCCGGCGGCGAGCTGCACCATCTCGGTCTCGGTCAGCCGCCCGTCGTCGGAGTCGCGCGCCCGCACCAGCGCCCCGAGCAGGTCGTCGGTCGGGACCCGCCGCCGCCGCGCGATCAGCTCGCCGATGTAGGCGTACAGGTTGTCGATGTACTCGCGGATCCGGTCGGGGGACAGCGACGTGGTCGACACGATCGCCTCGGACCAGACGTGGAAGCGTCCCTGGTCCGCCACGGGCACGCCGAGCAGCTCGCAGATCACCGTGACCGGCAGCGGGGTGGCGAACGCCTCGACCAGGTCGGCCGGCGGTCCGCCGGCGACCATGCGGTCCAGCAGCTCGTCGGCGATCTCGCGGGCGCGTGGCCGGAGATCCTCGACCCGGCGCGCGGTGAAGGCGCGCGCGACCAGCCGGCGCAGCCGGGTGTGCTCCGGTGGGTCCATCGAGAGGATGCCGCTGGCCATCTGCAGGGGGGTGATCCGGGGCTCGTCGCGTCCGACGCTGGCGGCGCGGCTGAACCGCGGGTCACCGAGGACGGTGCGCACGTCCGCGTACCGGGTGGCGAGCCAGGCCGGCTCGCCGAAGGGCAGGCGGACCCGGGTCAACGGCTCGTGCTGCCGCAGTTGCGCGTAGCGCGGATCGAGGTCGAGGCGGTCGGGCGCGCTGAACGGGTAGGCGCGGGTGGTGCTGTCCTGGCGGGTTTCCGTCACCGGAGCTCCCTTTCGCCGTCGGGGGCGCGGCGCGGCGATCGTGCACACCGAGTCGCGGGGACACCACGGATGGTAGAGAAGTTCATGTATCCGAGACAGGCGCGTCGGGCATCCCGCCGCGACTGCCCGGCAACCAACCGAATCCTGACCGGGGCCCGCCCGCCAGCCCGGACATCATCATCCTAGGACGCTCTACGGGGAGTGGCGTGGTCAACGCATCGACTCGCCGGGCAGGGCAGGAGCGGGGCGCGCCGTCCGCGCGCGCCCCGCCAGGGGAGAGCGCTCAGACCGTGGAGAGCAACGTGATCGCTCCGGCAGCGACCAGCACGCCGGCCCAGAGCCGGTCCAGGTTGAACCACGCGGTACGCAGCACGCCGAGGCCGACGACCTCGTAGACCACCAGCGCCAGCAGCGCGGCGGTGCCGAACATCGCCGCCGTGTGCACGCCCGCGGCGCCGAGCCCCTCCCACGCGCCCGCGGGTGCCGCCGCGAGATGACCCGCGTGCCCCGCGTGGTGGCCGGGCGGCGGAGCCGCGGCGAGCAGGGGCAGCAGCATCAGCCCCGCACCGTGCGCCGAGGACATCAGAAAGGACCAGCCGGCCAGCTGGGGCAGCGTCAGCCGCATTCCGACCCACCGGAAGTGCCGCTCGGAGAGCAGCCGCCACAGTCCGAAACCGACCAGCAGCACGCCGCCGCCGACGGCCACCGCGGTGCCGGCCCCGGCCGACCGGGTCGCGGTGACGAGGCTGGCGACGAGCGCCACCGACGCCGCGTGACCCGCGGCGATCGGCGGCAGCGACCGCAGCAGGGCAGCCCGGCCCCCCTCCTGCATGCCACGGGCGACCGCGAAGAGCCAGCCCATGGCGGGGTTGATCCCGTGGAACGCGCCCAGGGCGGCCAGCGCCGCGAGCTGCGGCCAGGTCACGGGAAGCAGTACGAGTCGGACGATGCGTCGCCGCCCTGCAGCCGCGTCTGGTGCACCCGGAGTCCGCGGAAGTCGTCCCCGTGCGGGAAGAAGCGGTGATCCAGCGTGAGGCCGCCCGCGGTCACGTCCACGTCCAGCTTCGCCTGCCACGCGCCCACGCCGTCGGGGTAGAACTGGTCGTCCCAGGCGCCGTAGAGCGAGTTCGTGACGTAGACCCGGCGCCCGTCCCGGCTGACCTCGACCATCTGCGGGCCGCCGGCGAGCCGCTGCGTCGGCGCGGCGGGATGCGGCGTGCGCCCGACGATGCCGCCCAGCCGCACCGAGCCGGTCTCCACCGGGTGGAACGGGTCGCTGACGTCGTACTGCTTGAGCTCGCCGGTGCCCCAGCAGGAGACGTAGAGGAACCGGTCGTCGACGGAGAGGTCGATGTCGGTGACCAGCGGGGGCACCGCGCCGAACGGCTTGAGCAGCTCCGGCAGGAGCGCCGGGTCGGCCGGCTCGGCGGGAATAGTGATCACCTTGGTCGCGGCCCACCGGTCGCCGTCGCGATGCCAGACCCAGATCGACGCGGACAGGTCCTCGACGCTGATCACGACCCCCACGAACCCGTACGTCTTCGTGGGATCGTGCGCGGGGCGCAGCTCGAGCGGCATCTGGTGCTGGTCGCCGAGGTCGACGGTCTGCACGTGCCGCCGGCGACGCAGGTCCCAGAAGTGCAGGGCGTGGCCGTACTTCCGTCCCAGCAGCAACTCGCCGACGAGGCCGTCCTCGATCATCGACGGCGTGCCCCACTCGGACGTGACCATGACGTCCCGGGTGAGGTGCCACCAGAAGTCGTACGCCAGGAACTGCGGGCCGCGGTCGGCTTCCCACGCCCCACGCACCTCGAAGCTGGTGTGGTCGAGCAGTGCGATGCCGCCGGGGCCGTCCCGGTCGTCGGCGCCGCCGAGCGCCGACAGGTAGATGCCCTCCGGGCCGCAGTGCACCGTGTGGGGCCGCGAGTAGCCGGCGTGCTTGGCCAGCTCCTCCGCCTGCAGCACCTTGACCACCTCGGGCCGGGTCGGGTCGGCCTTCGTGTCGAGGACGTAGATGCGGGAGGAGCGCAGCCCGGGCACGATCAGGTAGCGGCGCTCGACGTGCGGGTGCGCGGCGGTGGGGCAGAGCGCGCTGCTGCACGCGTTCCATCCGAAGTGGTGCAGCTCGTCGCCGAGGTGCGGCAGGTCGGTCCAGCCGACGACGCCGCCGTAGCGGGGGGAGTCGGGGTCCACGTCGACGACCGCGATCGCGTCGGGGCGTTGCGCGGCGCGGTCGAAGGCGGCGACATAGGCCAGCTTCTCGGCGGGGGCCTGCACCGCGTCGCGGGGGGAGGCGTAGAACGTCGGGTCCGGGGTCCAGCGGTTCATGCACGGCTCCTCGGGAGCGGACGGGTCTGCCCTCGACCGTAGGAGCGCCGTGCGGCGCGGGGAAGTCCTACCCGCCATATGGGAATTCGGGGGCGGCCGTGCGCCTTCCGCATCCCCTCCCGGGCGGGGGGACCGTGTCGCTACGACCCGTCGGTCGGCTGATCCGTCGCGGCGTGCGAGAACAACACCGGCGCCACCGGCCGCGGCACCGGCGCGTCGACCGGCCGCGGCGGCTGCTCGGCGCCCGCGGTCTCCGCACCGGTCTGCTGCGGCGGGGTGTGCTCACCGGTGATCACCAGGAGCTCGTACGCCTGCTCGACCGGCAGCCGCCCGGACGCGATCGCCAGCCGGAGCGCGACCGGCGCGGCGCCGGGGAACACGCCGGCCGGCAGGTCCAGCACGCGTGGCTCCACACCGCGCCGCGCCAGGTACGCCGCGGCGGCCGGCGGCACGTCGGCGTCCTTCCACGGCCGCACCGTCTCGGCCGTGAAGCCCTCCTCGACCCACTCCGCGGCCTGCGCGGAGACCCGGTCGGCGACGTGCTGCGGCACCACGTCCCGGCCGCCCAGGTCCTCGCTGAGCAGCGCCCGGGCGACGGCGGACAGCTCGTCGACCGGGACCCATCGGGTGCGTGGGGACGCTTGCCGGGCCCCGGGGTCCCCGGTCGCCGACTGTGGCTGACGCGGGGCGTCAGGGTTGAGGTGGACCGGCATGGTTTCTATCCAAACATGATCGAATGTGCGCGCTCGGGAGCAGGGGCGCCCGATGAGTGCGCCGGGCGCGTCGGCACCCCCGCTCGCATCGTCGGCCGCCGGTCACGGTACGCCCCGGCGGTCCGCCAACCCGCACCGCGGCTGGCCCCGACGCATCCCGGACGCCGCGCGCGCATCGTTCAGCAGAGCGGCATGTCCTCCGGTCGGCACCCACCATGCCACCCGCGCAGCGGGCGGCATGGTGGGTGGGCCGTCGGTCCGCCCGGCGGCCGGGCCGAGCGCGCCGCCCGGCGGCCCGCGCGCCGATACGCTGAGGCGCATGCGCCGCGTGCGGCAACTCGCCGAGCAGACACCGCCCTCGCGCGAGCGCTTCGTCGACCTGCTCCGCGCGCTGGCGATCACCGCCGTGGTCCTCGGCCACTGGATGGTCGTCGCGATCGGGTACACCCCCGACGGCCGGTTGACCGGGCACAGCGCGCTGGTGGACCTGCGCTGGGCGGCACCGGTCACCTGGGTCGTCCAGGTACTGCCACTGTTCTTCCTGGTCGGCGGCTACGCCAACGCGGTCTCGCTGGACAGCCATCGCGGGCGCGGCGGCGACGCGGCCGCGTGGCTGCTGGAGCGTGCGACACGGCTGTTGCGCCCCACCACGGTGCTGCTGGTGGTGTTCGCCGTCGGTGCCGGCGTCGCCCGGCTGCTCGGCGCCGCCCCGACGGAGATCCGCACCGCCGTGTGGTTCGCGTCGATCCCGCTGTGGTTCCTCTCGGCCTACCTCGTGGTGGTGCTGCTGACGCCCGTGATGCTGCCCCTGCACCGGCGTTTCGGCCTCGCGGTGCCGGCCGTGCTCGCGGTGCTGGTCGCGCTCGGCGACCTCGTCCGGTTCCGGCACGGACCGCACCCGTTGGCCGGGGCCAACCTGCTGTTCGGATGGCTCGCCATCCACCAGCTCGGCTTCGCCTGGCGGGAGGGGCGGCTGCCGCCCCGGCCGGCGGTGGGGGTGCCGTTGCTGATCGGGGGGCTGGCGGTGGCGCTGCTGGCGACGGTGCCCGGGCCGTACCCGGTCAGCATGATCGACGTGCCCGGCGAGCGGCTGCACAACATGTCCCCGCCGAGCCTGGCCCTGCTCGGGCTCGCCGCCGCGCAGACCGGGCTGGTGCTGTCGCTGCGCGATCCGGTGGAGCGGTGGCTGCGGCGGCGGACCCGGCCGTGGCGGATGGTGGTCGCGGTGAACTCGGTGGTCCTCACGATCTTCCTGTGGCACATGACCGCCGTGCTTCTGGTCGTCGGCGCGCTGGCGGCCGTGCACGCGCTGCCCACCCCTCCGGTGAACTCGACCGCCTGGCTGCTCTGGCGGGTCCCCTGGCTGCTGATCCTGAGCGTGGCCCTGGCGGTGCTGGTGGCCGTGTTCGGCCGCTTCGAGCTGCGGGGCGGGCGCGGGCCGGCGCCGTGGTGGGTGCGCCGGCTGCCCCGGCGGCTGGCGACGCCGCTGGACCGGCCGCGGGCGCGGGCCGCGCTGACTGTCCTCGGCTTCGCGCTGGCCGTGCTCGGCCTGGTCGTCAACAACGTCGCCCCGACGACGGCGCCCGAGCCGTTGGGAGTGCCGGTCGGCGCGCTCGTCGCGTTCGGCCTCGGCGTGGCGCTGCTGGGCACACTCCGTGCCGCGCCGCACCGGGCCGTCGCCCCGCCGCGACCGTGACGGGCCGCGCCTCAGCGCCCCCCGACGCCGGCGCGCAGGTGATCCTCGAACCACCGCGCCGCGTGCTCGGCGACCTGCTCCAGCGTCCCCGGCTCCTCGAACAGGTGGGTGGCGCCCGGCACCACCCGGACCTCGGCGATCCCGGCCGGCATTGCCGCGCGCGCCTGCTCGTTGAGCTGCAGCACCTGCTCGTCGAGCCCGCCGACGAGCAGCAGTGTCGGCGCCCGCACCGCGCCGAGCGACGCGCCGGCCAGGTCCGGCCGGCCGCCGCGCGAGACCACCGCCCGCACCGCGTCCGGGCGGGCCGCGGCGGCCACCAGGGCGGCGCCGCCCCCGGTGCTCGCTCCGAACAGGCCCAGCGGCTGCGCGCCGGTCGGGTGTTCGGCGCGCAGCCAGTCGACGATCCCGAAGACCCGCTCGGCGAGCAGCTGGATGTCGAAGCGCAGGTGCCCGGTCTGCTCGTCGACCCGCTCCTCGTCGACGGTGAGCAGGTCGGCCAGCACGGTCGCGATGCCGTGCCGGTTGAGCACCTGCGCGACGGAGCGGTTGCGCGGGCTGTGCCGGGAGCTGCCGCTGCCGTGGGCGAAGACCACGACGCCGGCGGCGTTCGGCGGGATCACGATGTCGGCGTTGAGCTGGGCGTCGCCGGTCGGGATGACCGTGGCGGCTGTCTGCGTCTGCATCATTCGGCCCTTCCGTGACGGGTACCGGCCGGTGTCACACCCCGGCCGGGAAGGTCTCCGGCTCCCGGGCGTCGGCGCGCCGCGGCCGCAGCGGTACGACGCCGCGGGTGGCGTCGAACCAGGCGAACGCGTCGTAGCGGCTGCCGAGCACGGTCGGCACGTAGTTGCCCCACGCCTCCCGTTCCGGGTGGTAGACCACTCCGATCGCGCGGTGGTCGATCTCCTCGGTCAGCAGGTGCGGCCGCTCGTCGCGGGGGAACACGAACAGCGCCTGCGGCGGGGCGGCCTCGTGCAGCGCCTCCTCCAGCGAGCCGCGTCGCGCCGGCGGCACCCGCATCTCCTGCATCGGCGCCCCCCAGGCGTCCCCGGCCACCACCGTGCCGCGGTGCGTCCCGAAGCCGACGAGCACCACCCGCTCCGGCCCGTACCGTTCACGGGCCAGCTGGCCGATGTTGACCTCGCCGGCGGCGGCCATGTCGGTCGCGCGCGCATCCCCGACGTGGGTGTTGTGCGCCCAGACCACGGCCTTGGCGTGCGGGCCGTAGTAGTCCAGCAGCCGGTCCAGCGTCTCGTCCATGTGCCGGTCGCGCACGTTCCACGACGACCGGCCGCCGGCCACCATCGCCCGGTAGTAGCGTTCCGCGCCCGCGACCACCTCCGCGTTCTGCCACGCCCCGAACTGCGACCAGCGCTGCCCGTCCGCGCTGGATCCGCTCTCCGGGTACGGCGGCACCAGCCGCCCGGCCCGTTGGCGCAGCTCGGTCAGGAGCGCGATCACCTCTTCCTCACAGCCCTCCGGCACGAACCGCGTGGAGACCGCGTAGCTCTGCGGGTCCTCGCCGTGCGGCTCGAAGCACCGGTACGCGCGCAGCGCCACCGGCACCGAGTCAGGGTCGTTCTCCCGCAGGTAGACCAGGATCTCGCGCAGCGACTCCCACATCGAGTAGACGTCAAGGCCGTGGAAGCCCGCCCGCGCCGACTCCTCGACCGTGGCGTTGCGGGCGCGCAGCCAGCGGGCGAAGTCCGACACCTCCTCGTTGGCCCACATCCAGGTCGGCCAGCGCTCGAAGACCAGCAGCGCCTCGCGGGGATCATCCGGCGCGCCCGGCATGCACCGCACGCTGCGGTCGATGCGGTCACAGTCCGGCCAGTCGCCCTCCACGGCCACGAACGAGAACCCGCATTCGTCGATCAGCCGGCGGGTCAGCGTCGCGCGCCAGTGATAGAACTCGTGCGTGCCGTGGCTCGCCTCGCCGAGCATCACGACCCGGGCGTCCCCGATCCGGTCCAGCAACGCGTCCAGGTCCTCGGCGTCGCTCAGCGGCGTGGCCAGGCCGGTGATCTCGTCGCGGTAGCGTGCCATCGCGTACTCCTCACGCCGTTGCGGTAGCCGGTCGTGATCGACGTACCCGGGGCGGGGGTGCCGAAACGACGGCTGGCGGCCCGCAGCGGTGACGTTTGCCCTGGTCGGGGCCGGGTAGCCGGGCCGGGACAGAAGGGAGGGCGCCATGACCGCCAAGCAGCCGCGCCCGAATCCGGAGCGTGAGCCGATGAGGGCCTCGGCCGGCAGGCGCGACCGTGGTCAGCAACAGGGTGCCGAGCAGCGTGACTGGGAGGATCAGGCCGCGGAGGCGCGTACGGCGGACGACGTGCGCGCGCGGGCCCCGCACGACAAACGCGGCACGCCCTCGATCGGCGAGACCGACCGGGACTATCAGAACTATCACGGCCTCTGAAGCGGGACACCGCCGGCCGGCAGGGGAGACGCAATCCGATTTGCTTGTTTAGCGGCATAAGTTCGTTTCGTGCGGGCGGCCGCGGTCCGGTACGCGCCGGACCGCGGCCGCCCGTCGTCGTGACCTTCCTGTGGACCGGCCCGCGTCAGCGCGGCGTCAACGGCCCCCACGCTGCTGATCCGCGTTTTTCCGGTCGGCGGGAGGGGTAGCCCGCGCCGGCGCGGGTGTCGGGTCTCGCGGAAGGGGCGCCGATGGAGAAGTGGGAGTACGGCTACCTGTACTTCGTGCAGACCACCGGCAAGCCGGACAAGGAGAAGCGCGTGACCCCGTACGGCCCCACCGTGACGGTGGTGGCCGACCGCGGCGGTCACACCTGCGCGCCCCTGAAGGGCCGCCGGCTCGAGGTGCTCAACGAGCTCGGCGCTGCCGGTTGGATGATCAGCGACGGATACTGGACCTCCGACCACGTGCGGTGGCTCTGCGAGCTGATCAAGAAGGTTGACGGCGCGGAACGGATGGTGGGCTACTGGCAGTTCTTCATGCGCCGCCCCAGGGTCGAGGAGAAGCCCAGGCAGCCCGAGCAGAAACCGGAACCGCCACCCGAGGAGAAGGCGCCGCCGGCGGGGGAGGGGGCCAGGCCCGCGTCCGGCCCGTCGGGCGAGCAGCGCGGTCAGGAGAAGCCGAAACCCGGCTGACGGGGGCGTGGCACGCGGGGTGTGACGTGCCGGTGCGTCGCCGGCCATCGACTGCTGTCCCCCGCTGGTCAGCACGTTATAGTTGCGCCACACCAGGCGCCACGCCCCGCTCCCGGGGCCGGCCATCTGCGCGCCGGCGCCGCGCCGGCATCGTGGCCTGGTCCGGGGAGCACCTGGTCGCGGCGGACGCGCCCAGGGCTGGGGAGGAGAGTCGTGTCGTATCCGTCTGCGCAGCGGGAGTCCGCGCGGACACCGGACGCGGCCGACCAGCGGCAGCGCCGCGTGCTGACGATCCCCAACCTGATCAGCTTCGCCCGGCTGGCCGGCGTGCCGCTCTTCCTCTACCTGTTCCTCGGGGCGCGCGCCGACGTCGCCGCGATCGTGGTGCTGGCGCTGGGCGGCACCACCGACTGGGTCGACGGGTACATCGCGCGCCGGCTGCGGCAGGTCAGCCGCCTCGGCGAGTTGCTCGACCCGCTCGCCGACCGTCTCTACATCCTGGCCACGCTCGTCGCCTTCACCGCGCGCGAGGTGGTGCCGTGGCAGTTCACCGCGGCGCTGCTGGCCCGCGAGGCGATGCTCGGCGTCTGCCTCGCGGTGCTGCGCCGGTATGGCTACGGGCCGCCGCCGGTGCACTACGTCGGCAAGACCGCGACCTTCATCCTGCTCGCCGCGTTCCCGGTGCTGCTGCTCGCCGGCACCACGGGCTCGGCGGTCGCCGGCGCCATCGGCTGGGGGCTCGCCTGGTGGGGGCTGGTGCTCTACTGGGCGGCCGGAGCGCTCTACGTGGTGCAGGCGGTGGCGTTGGTCCGCGCCGCCCGGCACGCCGCCGTGGAGCCCGCGTGAGCACCCCGGGACCGGGCGGGCCGGAGCGGGGCCGGACGTTCGCGCCGGACTTCCTCACCGAACTGTTCCGCAACCCCCTCGAGCCGGGGTACGCCGACGCCGCCGCCCGACGCCAACGCACCGGGCCCGCCACCGGGTGGCGGGCGGTCGTCCCGCGTACGGCCACCGTGATCACCTTGGTGGTGGTCGGTTTCCTGCTGGTCATCGCGTACCGCCAGACGCTCGCCGAGGCGCCGAGCCGCAGCCAGGCGCGGGCGGGGCTGGTTGGGCAGATCAAGCAGCGGGAGTCGCTCACCGACCAGCTGCAGCAGCGCGCCGACGGGTTGCGCGTCGAGGTCGCGCGGCAGCGCGACGCGGCGTTGACCGACACCGACGCGGCCCGGCTGCGTGACCTGGAGGCGTCCACGGGGCTGGCCCGGGTGCGCGGCGACGGGGTGGTCGTACGGGTGGGCGACGCGCCGGCGCAGGTCGACTCGGTGACCGGCGAGGCGCAGGCCAATGATCTCGGGCGGGTACTCGACCGCGACCTGCAGGACATCGCCAACGGGCTGTGGAGCGCCGGTGCCGAGGCGATCGCGATCAACGGCCAGCGCCTGACGGCGACGACCACGATCCGGGCCGCCGGCCGGGCGATCCTCGTCGACTTCCGCCCCGTGACGGGCCCGTACGAGGTCACCGCGATCGGGCCGGAGCAGATGGAGCGGCGTTTCAAGGACAGTGCCGCCGCCAAGCTGATGCGGCAGCTCGTGGCCGAGCACGGCATGTCCTTCGGCGTACGGGCGGTCGACGACATCACGCTCGCCGCCGCCGGTCAGCCGCAACTGCGCTACGCGCGCCCCTCGCCCCCGCCCGCCCCGACGCCGTCGGGTCCCGGGCCGTCCACCAGCCCTTCGTCGTCCCCCGACGCGGGGCCCTCCAGCAGCCCTCCGGGAGGCGGCCGATGATTTCTGTCCTCGCTCTGATCGTCGGGGTGGCCCTCGGCATCTACTTCGACCACCCGGTGCCGGCCGCGTTGCAGCCGTACCTGCCGATCGCCGTGGTCGCGGCGCTGGACGCGGTCTTCGGCGGCATCCGGGCCAAGCTCGACAAGATCTTCGACGACAAGCAGTTCGTCGTGTCGTTCATCTCCAACGTCCTGGTCGCCGGCGTCATCGTCTACCTCGGCGACCAGCTCGGCGTGGGCGGGCAGCTCTCCACCGGTGTGGTGGTCGTCCTCGGGGTGCGGATCTTCGGCAACGTGGCGGCCATCCGCCGGCACCTGTTCCGGGCGTAGGTTCGACGGCGATGAGCGACCAGCCCGAGAAGCACACCGGCAGCGGGGCCGCGGAGCCCGACACCACGGCGGCCGCGGATTCGGCGGCCCTCGACGTCACGGCGCCGCTGGCCGGCGATACCGCGACCGCGGCGCAGGAGCCGACCGTACGGTTGACCCGTGGCGCGGCGGCGCCGGTGCCGTCGGCCGGCGACGGCGGCACGACGGCCGACGAGCCGACCGTGCCGCTGCCGCGCGATGCGACGACCGCATCGACCGATCCGACCGTGCCGCTGCCGCGCGATGCGACGACCACGTCGATCGAGCCGACCGAGCCGATCGTGCCGGTGGTGCGCGACGCGACGACCACGTCGACCGCGACGGCGGGCGACGCCGGCCCCGGCGGCGAGGCAGCGGCGGACGGCACCGTCGGTCCCACCGGCGCGCCGACCCGGCCGCAGGAGCCGAGCGACGCCGGCCCGCCGGCCACGACGCCCGTACCGGATGCCGTCGCACCGGCGTCCGACGCCGTCGTCGCGTCCGGGGCCGGCGGCGGCCGCGGGACCGACGCGGTGCCCGTGGCCGACGGCGGCGGCGCGCCCGCCCGCCGTAAACTCAGCTCGGCCGGCGTCATGATCGCCGTTCTGATCGCCCTGCTCGGGTTCACCCTGGTCGTCCAGGTGAAGAACAACTCCGCCGACCCCACCCTGGCGGCCGCCCGGCAGGAGGACCTGGTTCGCATCCTGTCGGATCTGGAGGCGCGCGAGGAGCGGCTGCGCGGGGACATCGCGGCGCTGGAGGAGAGCCAGCGCCAGCTGAACTCGGGCGCGCAGGGCCGGCAGGCCGCGCTGCAGGAGGCGACCCGGCGCGCCGACGAGCTCGGCATCCTCGCCGGCACCCTGCCCGCGCGCGGCCCCGGGTTGACGGTGCACTTCGCCAGCGGCGCCCAGTCGATCCGGGCCGCCGCCATCCTCGACGCCGTGCAGGAGCTGCGCGGCGCGGGGGCCGAGGCGATGCAGATCGCCGGTGGTGGCGGCAGCGTGCGGATCGTCGCCAGCACGTACTTCCTGGACGCCGACGGCGGCGTCACCGTCGGTGGAACGCGGCTGACCGGCCCGTACACCATCACCGTGATCGGCGATCCGAAGACGATGCGTACGGCGCTCAACATTCCCGGTGGGGTGGTGGCATCGGTCAGCGGCGACGGCGGTAACGTGACCATCCAAGAACACGAAGTGGTCGACGTCACGGCCCTGAGCAAACCCAAAGATCTCCAACACGCGCGCCCGGTATCCTGACCGGCGCGCGCACGCCACCCCCGGCGTGCGACGACAGCAGCGCGACGACGAAGGACCGGCTGTGATTCCTGAGGACCTGCGATACACCGCCGAGCACGAATGGGTCGCCGGTGACGGCGTGGCGGGACCGGTGCGGATCGGCATCACCCATTTCGCGCAGGACGCGCTGGGTGACATCGTCTACGTCCAGCTCCCGGACGAGGGCGCCGCCGTCGAGGCCGGCCAGGCCATCGGCGAGGTCGAGTCCACCAAGAGCGTGTCGGAGATCTACGCGCCGCTGTCGGGCACCGTGGTGGCCCGTAACGACAAGCTCGGCGACACCCCGGAGGAGATCAACGCCGATCCCTACGGCTCGGGGTGGCTGGTCGAGATCGCCCCCAGCGATCCCGCCGCCGTGGCCGCTCTGCTCACCGCCGCGGCCTACCGCGAACTGACCGAGAGTTGAGCGGGCACGCCGACAGGCCGTGTCGTGCCCGCGAGTCTTGTTGACCCTATATTTCGGCGCTGGCTAGGCTCGCCCAGTCGACCGAGAAGCCAACAGTTGCGCGTTGCGGAAATGCCTTCCCGGGCACGGGGGAGCCTCCCGCCGGGCCCAGCGGGGCCGGCGGCCGACCCGACACACCCGACGCCGACCGAACAGATCCGTGAGGTGGTCCCATGACGCGCCCAGACGACGAGTTTCCCCCGCTCGACGTCACGTCGACGCTGAACCTCGGTTCGCTCGACGAAGTGTTGGAGGGGCCGGACGCTGACGTCGTGCCGAGCCGCATGTCCGGCTCGTTGCCGCCCGGCATGGCGCTGCTCGTCGTCCGGCGTGGTCCCAACGCCGGTGCGCGGTTCCTGCTGGATCACGACGTGACCACCAGCGGCCGGCACCCCGACAGTGACATCTTCCTCGACGACGTGACGGTCTCACGCCGCCACGCCGAGTTTCACCGCGACGGTGGCACCTTCACCGTGCGCGACGTGGGCAGCCTGAACGGGACGTACGTCAACCGGGAGCGCGTCGAGGCGGCGACGCTCAGCAACGGCGACGAGGTGCAGATCGGGAAGTTCCGGCTGGTCTTCATCGCCGGTCCGCGTCCGGAGGACGAGGCCGGCCGGGGGTGACGGACGCGAGCGAGCGAACCGGCTGGCTCAGCAGTATTGTCCGGATGAGCGCCGGGCGGAGCGAGGTGGTTGCGTGAGCGAGCAGGCGGCGGTGGCGCATACCGCGGGCGCCGGGCCGGCGCTGATGAGCATCGGTGAGGTGCTCACGCACCTGCGCGCCGAGTTCCCGGACACCACCATCTCGAAGTTGCGGTTCCTCGAGGCCGAAGGGCTGGTCGAGCCGCAGCGCACGCCCGCCGGCTACCGCAAGTACAGCTGGGACGATGTCGCGCGGCTGCGTTTCGTGCTGACCGCCCAACGCGACCAGTACCTGCCGCTGCGGGTCATCCGCGAGCAGTTGGCGGCGCTGGACGAGGGCGCCGAGCCGAGCGGCGGCCGGCAGCGCCCGGCGCTGGTCGCGGTCGGCCCGACGGGCGAGGTGCCGCACGCGGAGCCGGCCCCGACCGACCTGCGGCTGGCCCGTGCGGAGCTGGTGGAGCGCAGCGGAGTCGACGAGTCGACGCTGACCGAGCTCGAACGGCTGGGGCTGATCGCGACCCGGTCGCCGGGCTGTTACGACGCGGACGCGTTCGCGATCGCGCAGGCGGTCGCCGGGCTCGCCGCGTACGGGCTGGAGCCGCGCCACCTGCGTGCCTTCCGCACCGCCGCGGACCGTGAGGTGGGACTCTTCGCCCAGCTCATCGCGCCGCTGATGCGGCAGAACGACCCGGCGGCGCGGGCCCGGGCGGCCGAGACGGCGCGGGAGTTGGTGGGGCTGTCGCAGCGGTTGCACGGGGCGTTGCTCCGCGCCGGCCTGCGGGACCCGCTCGGGCGTTGACCTCGGCCGCTTCCCCCGAGCGGGTGCGGAAACAGCCGGCCCGACGGGCGTGTCGTAGGCTCGGCTGGGTAACTCTCCTGATACCGGGGGGCGCCGCGCGGTAGCGCGTGCAGGACGATCGTCCTGTGGCCCGTGTACGGTTCAGGGAGGGCTGCGGTGCTGGGTTTGAGGGTTCCGGGAAACAGCCTGCTGGGAATGACGACAACGACACGGAGGCGGCGGTGCGCGAGCTGAGCGTGGTCGGGGTTCGGGTGGAACTGCCCAGCAACCAGCCGATCGTGCTGCTCAGAGAGGTCGACGGCGATCGCTATCTGCCGATCTGGATCGGCGCGGTCGAGGCGACCGCGATCGCCTACGAGCAGCAGGGCGTGAAGCCGGCCCGACCGCTGACCCATGACCTGCTGCGCGACATCCTGGCGGCGCTGCAGTCGCCGCTGCGCGCGGTCGAGATCACCGAACTGAAGGAGAACGTCTTCTACGCCGACCTGCTGATCGGGGACAACCTGCGGGTCTCGGCGCGGCCGAGCGACTCCATCGCGCTGGCGTTGCGCGTCGGCGCTCCGATCCGCTGCGCCGAGCAGGTGCTCACCGAGGCCGGCATCGTCATCCCGGACGAGCAGGAGGACGAGGTCGAGAAGTTCCGGGAATTCCTCGAACAGGTCAGCCCGGAGGATTTCGCCGGCTAGTCTGACACGGGGCGCGACGCCCCGCACGGGCGTGGACGCACGGGGTATCCGCCCGTAGGCGGCGTGTCGCGGCAAAGCTTCCCCGGCGCCCCTCACGATGCGCTATAGGGTTGCGGTGTCGAGGGGTGCACGTCCCACTGGGGCGCGGCACCGCACTGGCGGGGAGGTTGCCGCATGAATGAGCCGCGAGACTCCGATCGGGGTTCATCGGAGCATCCCGGTGCCGGGACCGCCGCACCGGCCGACGCAGCTTACGACGCCGACGGCACCGTCGGATACCGCGGCGTGACGGCCTGCCACGCGGTCGGGATCAGCTACCGGCAACTGGACTACTGGGCGCGCACCGCGCTGGTCGTGCCGAGCATCCGGGACGCGTCGGGCTCGGGCACCCAACGCCTCTACTCCTTCCGCGACCTGGTCGTGTTGAAGGTCGTGAAGCGGCTGCTCGACGCGGGCGTGTCCCTGCAGAACATCCGCAAGGCGATCGAGACGCTGCGGTCCCGCGGCGTCGAGGACCTCGCCGGGATCACCCTCATCTCCGACGGCACCACCGTCTACGAGTGCCGGTCCCCGGAGGAGGTCGTCGATCTGCTCCAGGGCGGCCAGGGCGTGTTCGGCATCGCGATCGGCGGCGCCTTCAAGGAGATTCAGGGCTCGCTGTCGCACCTGCCGGCCGAGCCGGCCGCTCCGCCGGTCGCCGACCTGGACGCGGCGGTGACGGACGTGGCCGGCGACGAGTTGGCCGCCCGGCGGGCCCGGCGCCGCGCCGGTTGACCGGCCGTATTCGTCGGTTCCCGCCGGTGCTCCACCCCGCCCGCGGACAATCAGATCATGGGTGGTGAGGGCTCGCGATCCCGCCGCTGGCTGCGTCGGCTGTTGGTGGCCGCCGCGGCCGGGGCACTACTCGTTCCGGTGGCGGCCGTCGGCAGCGTGGTGTGGTTGCGCGCCAGCGCCCGCGGGCACCTCTACGACGCCGAGGCCGTCCCACCCGCCCCGGTCGCGCTGGTGCTCGGCGCGAAGGTCAACCCCGACGGCACTCCGTCTGCCTTTCTCACGGCGCGGCTGGAGCTGGCCAAGCGCCTCTACGACACGGGGAAGGTGCGGGCGCTGCTCGTCTCGGGCGATCACGCGCGCTGGGAGTACGACGAGCCGGGCGCGATGCGCCGCTGGCTGGTCGCGCACGGGGTGCCGGCGGAGAAGGTGGTGCTCGACCACGCCGGCTTCGACACGTACGACTCGTGCCTGCGGGCCCGACGCGTCTTCGGGGTCGAACGGACGATCGTGGTGACCCAGACCTTCCACCTGGCGCGGGCGGTGACGCTCTGCCGGCACGTCGGGCTCGACGCGGTGGGGGTCGGCGACGACTCGGTCAGCCGGTTCGAGCGGTCGTGGGCGCGCGGCGAGATCCGCGAGTACGGCGCGGCGGTCAAGGCGCTCGTCGACGTGGTGACGCGCCGCGACCCGGTCTTCCTCGGCCCCCGTGAGCCCGCCCTCGACGACGCCCTCCGCTGAACGGCGGGAGCTGGCCCCCGTCGACCAGCTACCTCATCGACGGGGGCTTCGCTCAGTCCTCGGTGGCGTAGGTGTCGATCTCGGCCAGCTCCTCGGGCAGGAAGTCGAGGTTCGCCAGCGCGCCCAGGTTGCCCTCCAGCTGTGCGACGCTGCTCGCCCCGATGATGAGGCTGGTCATGCGCGGGTCGCGAAGCGCCCAGGCGAGCGCCAGCTGCGCCAGCGACTGCCCGCGCCGCTCGGCGATCGCGTTCAGCGCCCGTACCTTCCGCATGGTCGCCTCGGTCAGGTCGCTCTCGTTGAGGAAGACGCTGGTCCGCACCCGCGAGTCGGCCGGGACACCGGCCAGGTAGCGGTCGGTGAGCAGTCCCTGGGCCAGCGGGCTGTAGGCGATACAGCCGGCCCCCGCGCGTTCCAGGGCGTCGAGCAGCCCGTCGCGTTCGACCCACCGGTTCAGCATCGAGTACGACGGCTGGTGGATCAGCAGCGGCGTGCCGAGTTCGCGCAGGATCTCCGCCGCGCGCGTGGTCTGCTCCGCCGTGTAGTTGGAGACGCCCACGTACAGGGCCTTGCCGGCGCGGACGGCGGCGTCGAGCGCCCCCATCGTCTCCTCCAGCGGGGTGTCCGGGTCGAACCGGTGGCTGTAGAAGATGTCCACATAGTCCAGCCCGAGCCGGGACAGCGACTGGTCCAGCGAGGCGGTCAGATACTTCCGGGAACCCCACTCGCCGTACGGGCCGGGCCACATGTCGTAGCCGGCCTTGGTCGAGATGATCAGCTCGTCCCGGTACGGCGCGAAGTCGCGCGCCAGGATCCGGCCGAAGTTCTCCTCGGCGGAGCCCGGCGGCGGCCCGTAGTTGTTGGCCAGGTCGAAGTGGGTGACGCCGAGGTCGAAGGCGCGCCGGCAGATGTCGCGTTGGCGCTCCCAGGGCCGCCCGTGGCCGAAGTTGTGCCACAGCCCCAGCGAAATCGCCGGCAGTCGGAGTCCGCTGCGCCCGGCCCGGCGGTAGGTCATCGTCTCGTAGCGGTCGTCGGCCGCGAGATAGGTCACCGGTCCACCGTAGGGTATGGCGTTGCCGGGCCGACCGGGTCACCGGCACGGGGCCCGCAGCCGCCGCACCGGTGCCGGGGCCGCCGGGGCGCTCCGCGCCGACCGGTCTGATGGGACCGGTCGGGCGATATGCCTGTCAGTCATATTTATGCCCGGCAGGTATATCGGCCGTTCGCTGTTTCGCGCTCTGCTTGCTGGGCTCGGCCTCTGCGGCAGCCATCGGAGCGCCGTCCGATGCCCGGAAAGTTTCCGAGATTGCCGTCGGCCGTTGCGATGGTGCGCCCTGGTGGCGTCCGCCAGGTCGACGCGGATCGGACCGCGCCGTAGCTGGTATTGACACTGCTCAATGGGTTAGCCACGCTGGACGTACTCGACATCCGTGATCTTCGATTGCGTGCGTCGCTTCCACAACCTTTTCCGGAAGGAGGACCTAGTGATCATCAGCTCTCGCCGCTCCAGGCTCAGTTCCGCCGTCGTCGGGGTGGCGGTGGCGGCGCTCGCGACCGCGGGAGCGGCAACGGTGGTAGCGAGAACAACAACCGCCGAGGCGGCCGCCGACGTTCCCGCGGCCGCCGTGCCGCTCGCCGCCGGCGTCGAAGACGAGGGCGCCGACTGCGCGGTGACGCTGCCGGGCTCGTTGACCGCGAACTCCCGGCTCCCCGATCCCTTCACGAGGCTGAACGGCACCCGCATCTCCAGCAGGTCCGACTGGCGGTGTCGTCGCGCCGAGATCAGGGAGCTCGCGGAGAGGTACGTCTACGGCGACAAGCCGGCGAAGCCGGCGAGCGTCACCGGGACGGTCTCGAGTAGCGGCATCACGGTGAACGTCTCCCACAACGGCAGGAGCTCCAGCTTCTCGGCGAGCGTCAGCCTGCCGAGCGGCACGGGTCCGTTCCCCGCCGTCGTGGTCCTGGGCGGATTCGGTGCGGACACGGCCGCCATCCGGGCCGCCGGCGCCGCCGTCATCAACTACGACCCGTACGCCGTCGGGCGGGAGGGCACGCCCCGGAACAACAAGCAGGGCGCGTTCTACAGCATCTACGGCTCGTCGAGCAGCACCGGTCTGCTGATGGCCTGGGCCTGGGGCGTCAGCCGGATCATCGACGTCATCGAGCAGGCGGGCGGCAACATTCTCCGGCCGGACGCGACCGGTGTGACGGGCTGCTCGCGGTTCGGCAAGGGCGCGTTCGTGATCGGCGCGTTCGACCAGCGCATCGCGCTGACCATGCCGATCGAGTCGGGCAGCGCCGGTGTGCCCATCTTCCGCGGGATTCCCGGCGAGGGCGCGCAGAGCCTGAGCAGCGCGTACGGCGAGCAGCCGTGGCTCGGCGACGCGTTCGGCTCCTTCACGAGCAACCCGAACAGTCTCCCGGTGGACACGCACGAGGTGGTGGCCATGTTCGCACCGCGGGGACTGTTCATCATGGACAACCCGCACATCACCAATTTGGGTCCGAGGTCGGCGAGCGTGGCGGCCCTGGGCGGGGCGGAGGTCTACCAGGCGCTCGGCGTGGGCGGCAACATCACCTACTGGTCCGACATCCAGGACGGCAACCACTGCGCCAACCGGGCCGAATGGCGTACCCCCTTGCAGCAGAACATCCAGAAGTTCCTGCTGAAGACCGGCAACGCGGCCGGCGCGATGCGGATCTCAAGCCGGGCCTCCGGCAACCTGGCCGACTGGCGGACCTGGCAGACCCCCACCCTCTCCGACGGCCCGACCACGCCGCCCACCACACCCCCGACGAACCCGCCGACCACGCCACCCACCACGCCACCCACGAACCCCCCGGGGACTGGCGCCTGCCGGGTGACCGGCACGGTCAGCGCGTGGAACAACGGCCTGACCGAGGACATCACGATCACCAACACCGGCACCACGGCGGTTAACGGTTGGGCTCTGGTCTTCGCGTTGCCCAGCGGCCAGACCATCACCTCCGGCTGGAACGCCAGCTACTCGCCCAACTCCGGACAGGTGACGGCCAGGAACGTCTCCTACAACGCCTCGATTGCACCGAACGCGTCCGTCAGCATCGGCTTCCAGGCCTCCCACACCGGGAACACCGCCCGGCCAACCGCGTTCACCCTGAACGGCGCGGCCTGCTCCGTCACCTGATCGACAACGGATGCCCGGGGGCGGAGCCCGACGGCTCCGCCCCCGCCCTTAACTTGACATTGTCACTGTGACAAGGCTTTGACTGGCTGTCGGAGGTGGTCCGCCATCAACTCGGCAGACAGGTACGGGCAGGACACGCGACTGGTCGACGCATTGGCCGCTGGGAACGCGTCGACGCGGCTGAAGGCCGCCCTGGCAATCGGTACGCATCCCGCGCCCGGTGTCGTCGATGCGCTCGTGGCGCGGTGCGCGATCGAGCCGGACTTCTTCGTGCGCGACATGCTCACCTGGGCGCTGACCCGCCTACCGCCGGAGATCACGCTTCCGAAGCTGCGCGCGGAGCTCCGTTCCGGACGCGCACAGGCCCGCAGCCAGGCGCTGCACACCCTGTCCAAGATCGGGGACAGAAGCGCGTGGCCGGCGATCACGCCGTCATTGCTGCACGACGCCGACGACCAGGTCGCGCGGAGTGCATGGCGCGCTGCCGTCGTTCTCGTGCCCGACGGGGAGAGGGAAGCGCTGGCCGCGGAACTGGCCGCGCAATTCGGCCGCGGTGACCGGGAGGTGCGGCTGAGCCTGAGCCGTGCCCTCGCCGCGCTCGGCGACGTGGCCGCGCCGGTCCTGCGAGCGGCTTTGGGACATCACGACCCGACGGTGCGGGCGCATGCGAGCGCCACCCAGCGGCTCCTGCACGACCCCGATGCCGGATTCGACCTCGCCGTCGACGAAGCGACCCGGGTCGTCGCGCTCGGTCCGGACCGGGAGGAGCCAACCGCGTGCTGATCGGTGAGGTGGCGCGCCGCTCGGGGGTGAGCGCCCGGATGCTCCGGCACTACGACTTGCTCGGGCTGGTACGGCCGACGGGCCGCACCGTGGGTGGCTACCGGGAGTACACGCCCGAGGACATGCGGCGGATCTTGTACGTGGAGGGTCTGCGCTCCCTGGGACTGTCGCTGCGGCAGATCGCACGCACGCTCGACGATCCCGGATTCACCCCGTCCACGCTGGTCGGCGACCTCATCCGGAAGACCGAAGAACGACTGAACCGGGAGCACGAGCTCATCGACCGGCTCCGTACGGTCGATGCGGCCGAGCCCGCCGGGTGGCAGGACGTCGCGCACATCGTGAAGCTCCTGCACGGACTGGGTTCGCGCAGTGCCGCGCGGCGCCAGCAGGCCGTCCTGACCCCGGCCGAGCATGCGTCGGTGCCCGCCGAGCTGCTGGCCAAGGCGGTCCTCACCGAATCGGATCCCCACGTTGCCGGGGCCCTGCGGTGGGCGCTCGCGCGGGCCGGCGGTGACGGTGTGGCGTACCTGGCATCCGGTCTGGCCTCCGACGACGTGGACGTCCGCCGGCGCGCGGTCCGGGCGCTCGCCGAGCTACCCGACGACGAGGCGACGGCGGTGCTCACGGACGCGCTCCGGGACACGGACATGACGATCCGCAGGCATGCCGCGCTCGCACTGGGTGCCCGGGGTGTGACCCGGGCCGTGCCGACGCTCCTCGGCATGGTGGTCGAGGGCGCGAACGATGTCGAGGCGGCCGAGCTCCTGGGAACGGTGGCGCGGGACGCGAAGTGGGCGGACCGGATCATCAGTGCGCTGGTCGATGAACTCGCCGCACCCACCGCGGACTCGGCGGTACGGATGCGACTGACCCAGGCACTCGCCGAGATGCCGGGAACCATTGCGCGCAATGTCCTGCAGCAACTGGCTCACGACGAGGATCGGCCCGTCGCTCTCCTCGCCTCGGCCCTCGTGAGGCGGTCACGCTGGGCGACAACATGATCGGATCGGACCGCAGCGGTCGGGCGCGCCCGGGCTCCCTTCGGCCAGGCTTGACGGCGAGAGGAGGACTCATGATCTCGGCACTCAACCGGCTTGTCGACCTCGTCGAAGAGCACCTCACCGAGGAGTTCGACGTCAACGGATTGGCCGCGGCGCTCGGCACGACCGAATACCACCTGCGCCGGATGTTCTCGTCGTTGGCCGGCATGCCGCTGTCGGAGTACGTGCGCCGACGCCGGATGACCGTCGCGGCTGCCGACGTCGTGCGGGGTGAGGACGATCTGCTCAGCATCGCCGTCCGGCACGGATACGGCTCGACCGAGGCGTTCGGGCGGGCGTTCCGGGCGGTCCATGGCGCCGGCCCCGGTGACGTCCGCCGCGACGGAGGTCCTCTTCGCGCACAACCGCAGCTCAGGTTCCGCCTGACCGTCGAAGGGAGCACCCCCATGGACACCCGCATCGTCGACCGCCCCGCGTTCCGGCTCGTCGGACACGCAGCCCGGGTTCCGCTGATCCACCAGGGCGTCAACCCGCACATCCAGCAGCACATCACCGCACTGCCGCAGGAGGAGCATCTGCGGCTGAAGGCCCTCGGCGACACCGAGCCGGCGGGCCTGCTGCAGGTCTGCGACGACCTCGACCCCGACGGCACCGAGGGCAGCGAGCTGACCTACCTGCACGGGGTCGCTGTCTGCCGGGACACGCCGGCCCCCGACGGCCTCGACGCCATCGAGGTACCGGCCGGCATGTGGGCGGTCTTCCGCACCGCCGGACCCTACCCGCAGGCCCTGCAGGAGACCTGGGCCGCGACTGCGACCGAGTGGTTCCCGTCCAACCCGTGGCGTCTGCGGCCCGGTCCCGCGATCGTTGCGGTCCTCGAGCGCGCCGACGACTTCAGCACCGCGAGCTGCGAGCTGTGGCTGCCTGTCGAACCGACGTGACCACCGTCGTCGGCCGTGGACGGCGGCCTTGACCGGGAAGTCCTGCACGAGTTCCTCGGCCAGCAGGCCGAGGAACTCGTGCAGGACCCGGATCGAGCCGACACGGGGCCGGGTGATTTGGGTGGCGACGCGTTCAGACTGGTAGCGTTGACCTTGCCGGTACCACCCGTGCGGGAGAGACCGCCCGGCCCACCAGCCGGACGGCGCCGAAGGGGCAAATCCTCCCCGGAACCTCTCAGGCAAAAGGACCACGCGGGCAGGCGACTCTGGAGTGTGTGCGCGCCAGCGCGGGCGCGCGACAGAGGGGGAGGTTGCCCGTCGACCTCGCCCTTGGAGCACCCGTGACCGCAGAGTCGTTCGCCGCCCGGCACATCGGCCCCGATCCCGACGACGTCCGGCGCATGCTGGAAACCGTCGGCTACGCCTCGCTCGACGAGCTGATGGACGCCGCCATCCCCGAGGTGATCCGCTGGCACGGCACCCTCGACCTGCCGGAGGCCGCCACCGAGCAGCAGGCCATCGCCGAGCTGCGCGCGCTGGCCACCCGCAACACCGTGGCCGTGTCGATGATCGGCCTGGGTTACTACGGCACCCACACCCCGGCGGTGATCCGCCGCAACGTGCTGGAGAACCCGGCCTGGTATACGGCGTACACCCCGTACCAGCCGGAGATCAGCCAGGGGCGCCTCGAGGCGCTGCTCAACTTCCAGACCATGGTCACCGACCTGACCGGGCTGGCCACCGCGAACGCCTCCATGCTCGACGAGGCGACCGCGGCGGCCGAGGCGATGACGCTCGCCCGCCGCGCCTCCAAGGTCAAGGCTCCGGTGTACGTCGTGGACGCCGACACCCTGCCGCAGACGATCTCGGTCATCGCCACCCGGGCCGAGCCGCTCGGCATCGAGGTACGCGTCCTCGACCTGGACACCGAGCCGCTGCCCGACGAGTTCTTCGGCCTGCACCTGCAGTACCCGGGCGCCTCCGGGGCGGTCCGCGACCACGCCGGCCTGGTCGACTCGGCCCACGCCGCCGGGGCGCTGGTCACGGTCGCCGCCGACCTGCTGGCGCTGACCCTGCTGCGGGCGCCCGGCGAGATCGGCGCCGACATCGCCGCCGGCACGACGCAGCGCTTCGGCGTACCCATGGGCTTCGGCGGCCCGCACGCCGGTTACCTCGCGGTGCGCGCCGGCCTGGAGCGGATGCTGCCCGGCCGCCTGGTCGGGGTCTCCAAGGACGCCGACGGCGCGCGCGCCTACCGGCTGGCGCTGCAGACCCGCGAGCAGCACATCCGTCGCGAGAAGGCGACCAGCAACATCTGCACCGCGCAGGTGCTGCTGGCGGTGATGGCCGGGATGTACGCCGTCTACCACGGGCCCGAGGGGCTGCGGGCGATCGCCGCGCGCACCCACGAGCGGGCCGCCCGGCTCGCGGCCGGGCTGCGCGCCGGCGGCGTCACCGTCGCGCACGCCAACTTCTTCGACACCGTCACCGCGGTGGTGCCCGGCCGCGCCGCCGAGGTGGTCGCGGCCGCCGCCGCGCGCGGGATCAACCTGCTCGCGGTCGACGCGGACCGGGTCGGGATCGCCTGCGACGAGACCACCACCGACCCGCACCTCGGCGCGGTGTGGGCCGCGTTCGGGGTGCCGGAGTTCACCGGCGAGGCCCCGACCGCGCTGCCGGCCGCGCTGGCGCGCGCCACCGACTACCTGACCCACCCGGTCTTCCACGCGCACCGCTCCGAGACCGCGATGCTGCGCTACCTCCGCCGGCTCGCCGACTACGACTACGCGTTGGACCGCGGGATGATCCCGCTCGGCTCCTGCACGATGAAGCTCAACGCCACCACCGAGATGGAGGCGGTGACCTGGCCGGAGTTCGCGAACCTGCACCCGTTCGCGCCGGCCGAGCAGACCGCCGGCTACCGGGAGCTGGTGGAGTCGCTGCAGGGGTGGCTGGCCGAGGTGACCGGCTACGACGCGGTCAGCGTGCAGCCCAACGCCGGCTCGCAGGGCGAGCTGGCGGGACTGCTGGCGATCCGCGCCTACCACCGCGACCGCGGCGAGGGGCACCGCGACGTCTGCCTGATCCCGTCGTCGGCGCACGGCACCAACGCGGCCAGCGCGGTGATGGCCGGCATGAAGGTCGTCGTGGTGGCCTGCGACGCCGAGGGCAACGTCGACCCGGTCGACCTCGACCGCACGATCGAGGCGCACCGCGACGCGCTCGCCGCGATCATGGTCACCTACCCCTCGACGCACGGCGTCTACGAGACCGGCATCGCCTCGCTCTGTGCGAAGGTCCACGACGCCGGTGGACAGGTCTATGTCGACGGGGCGAACCTGAACGCGCTGGTCGGCTTCGCCAAGCCGGGCCGGTTCGGCGCCGACGTGTCCCACCTGAACCTGCACAAGACGTTCTGCATCCCGCACGGCGGCGGCGGCCCCGGCGTCGGCCCGGTCGCGGTGCGCGCCCACCTCGCGCCGTTCCTGCCCGGTGACCCGCTGGGCGCGGCGACCTCCGGCGACGGTCGGCCGGTGATCTCGGCCGCCGCGCACGGCTCCGCCGGGATCCTGCCGATCCCGTGGGCGTACCTGCGGATGATGGGCGCCGAGGGGCTGGCCCGGGCGACCGGAGTCGCGGTGCTCGCCGCGAACTACGTCGCCAGCCGGCTGCGCGAGCACTACCCGGTGCTCTACTCCGGCAACAAGGGCCTGGTCGCCCACGAGTGCATCCTCGACCTGCGGCCGCTGACCAAGGCGACCGGGGTGAGCGTCGACGACGTGGCCAAGCGGCTGATCGACTACGGCTTCCACGCCCCGACGATGTCGTTTCCGGTCGCCGGCACGCTGATGGTCGAGCCGACCGAGAGCGAGGACCTGACCGAACTGGACCGGTTCTGCGACGCGATGATCGCGATTCGCGCCGAGATCGACCGGGTCGGCTCCGGCGAGTGGCCGGCGGGGGACAACCCGCTGGTCAACGCGCCGCACACCGCGGCGATGGTCAGCGGCGACGACTGGGAGCACGCCTACCCGCGTTCAGTGGCGGCCTATCCGACGGGGGTGGACCGGCTCGCGAAGTACTGGCCGCCGGTGCGGCGCATCGACGGCGCGTTCGGCGACCGGAACCTGGTCTGCGCGTGCCCGCCGCCGGAGGCGTTCGCGGACTGAGGATACGGCCATCGTCGGCCGCCCCTGTCTCCCGCACGGGGGCGGGGCGGCCGCAAGGCTCGGCGTTGAGCGGTGGGGTGCGCGGGGCGCCGCGGGTCGTCGGCGGCGCCCGGCCCGCGCGACGGCGGGGCGGCGGAGCTACGCGGCGAGCGCGTGCCGTGCGGGCCCGCGGTGCGGCGCGATCGTGCTCCCGTCGGGGAGCAGCTCGCCGGTGTCCTCGAAGACGATCACCCCGTTGCAGAGGAGGCTCCAGCCCTGCTCCGGGAAGCACGCGATGATGCGCGCGGCCTCCCGATCAGTTGCCTCGGCGGACGGACAGGTCGGTTGGTGCTGACACATCGGGTTCTCCGGACTGTGGGGGCGCTGTGTCATGGTTCACATGACCAGTGACGCACGTTACCAAGCACAACGACACTGTTTCGAGCAACTGTCCGGCGGTTGGCGGAAGAATCGACTCTTCGGACGAGGTGATTTGGTCCAGGCGGCGCCGTGATGCACGGAAGGGCCCGTTGTCGTCACTTTCCGCATGGGAAGGCTCCCGTCACGACCCGGGGCGCCACGCCGACCGGTGGCCGCGGGCCGCACGGCGATAGCCTGGCGTGCATGACGATGCACCCCATCCGGATCATCGGCGACCCCGTGCTGCGCACCCCCTGCGCGCCGGTCACCAGCTTCGACGCCGAGCTGCGCGCCCTGGTGGCCGACCTGATGGACACCCTGCTCGGCGCGGAGGGCCGGGCCGGCGTCGCGGCCCCGCAGATCGGCGTCAGCGCGCGGGTCTTCGTCTTCGACGCCGACGGCCACCGTGGCCACCTGGTCAACCCGACCCTGGAGCTCTCCGAGGAGCAGCAGGGCGGCGACGAGGGCTGTCTGTCCATCCCCGAGCTCTACTTCCCGACCCCGCGCGCCATGCACGCCACCGCGCACGGCTTCAACCAGTACGGCGAGCCGCTGACCGTCACCGCCAGCGGCTTCCTGGCGCGCGCCCTGCAGCACGAGACCGATCACCTCGACGGCAAGCTGTACGTCGACACGCTGCGCGGACAGACCCGGCGCGAGGCGCTGCGGGAGATCCGGGCGACGCCCTGGAGCCGCGCTAGACGATGATCATCTCCGGGTGCGGGTGGCGCAGGAACTCGTGGTGCGAGATGTCCCAGCCGTACGCGCCGGCCCGCCCGAAGACCAGCACGTCGCCGACGCGTAGCCGCGCGACCGGCTGAGCGCGGGTGAGCACGTCGCGCGGCGTGCACAGCTCGCCGACGGCGTCCACCGGCACGTCGCGCACCTCGGGCCGCGCGAACGGGTACGGCCATCGCTCGACCGGCAGCACCGTGAACGGATGGCTGTAGCCCCATGCCGCCGGTAGCCGGAAGTGGTGGGTGCCGCCGCGCAGCACCGCGAACCACCGCCCGTGGGTGCGCTTCAGGTCGAGCACCTCGGCGGCGTACCAGCCGGCCTCGGCGGCCAGGAACCGTCCCGGCTCGACGACCAGCTCCGCCCCGGTGGGCAGCGCGCCCGGCACCCCGGCCAGACCGGCGCGCAGCGCCGCCAGGTCGAAGCGCCCGTCACCGGCGTAGTCGATCCCCAGGCCGCCGCCCACGTTGACATACGCCAGCGGCAACCCGTGCCGCCCCGCGGTCGCCACCGACCACGCCACCGCGTCCGCGACGAACTCCGCGTACCCGGCCGCGTCCAGGCTGTTCGACACCGCGTGCAGGTGGAAGCCGCGCAGCCGCACCGACGGCAGCGTCTCCGCCAGCGCCAGCACGTCGGCGAGCTGCGTCTCATCGATGCCGAACGGGGTCGGGTTCCCGGTCATCCGGTGGCTGCCGGCCGGTCCCGCCGCCGCCCGGTTGACCCGCAGCGCCGCCGTCGCGGTCGTGGCCGCCCGCTGCGCGGCCAACGCCAGCCGGCGCAGCTCGTGCGCACTCTCCACGTTGACCAGCGCGCCCGCATCGACGGCGGCGCGCAGCTCCGCGTCGGTCTTGCCCGGCCCGCCGAAGACGATCCGTTCCGCCCCGGCGGCGCGTGCCACCGCGAGCTCGCCGCCGGAGGCGACCTCCAGTCCGTCGGTGGCGGCCGCCAGCGTCGCCACCACCTCGGGGTGACCGTTGGCCTTCATCGCGTAGAGCAGCACCGCGCCGGGCGGCAGCGCGGCCCGCACGGCCGCGGCCCGGTCCCGCAGCGCGGCGCGGTCGTAGACGTACGCACAGACCGGGGTGGCCGCGCCCGTCAGCGCAGCGCCGACCCGTTCACCGAACATGCAGCGGATTCTGCACCGGCACGTGCACGTCCCCGCTGCCGACCAGCCGCATCCGCACCAGCGCCTTGTGCGGCACCCGCCCGGCGGTCAGCGCGGCGTGGTCGGCGTCGGCCGCCGCGGCGGTCGCCGGCTCGGCGCGCAGCGGCTCGTAGGCCTCGTCCACCACCCCGCGCACCGCCCGCCAGGCGGCCGCCTCGTCCAGCCCGTGCGACGCCGTCAGCCGCACCACCAGCTCCCCGAGGTGCGCCTGCAACGCGGTGTAGCCGAGCTTGGCGCGCATCACCGGGGCGTCGTCGGTGCCGATCACCGAGCCCGGCCACAACGGCAGCCGAACCCCGGCGGCGGCCAGCCGCGGTCGCAACACCCGCAGCCCGGCGAAGTCGCGCAGCACCAGCCGGTGCGGTGTGCCGTTGACGAAGGTCGGCAGGCAGTTCTGCAGGTGGGCCTCCAGCGCGATGCCGTACCGGGTGGCCAGCCGCAGCAGCGGCGGCAGCAGCAGCCGGGCGTACGCGGTGACGAAGCCGAGCGCGGCCGCCGCCCGCGGCTGTTCGGGCGCGTACCGGTCGACCAGGTCGCCGAGCACGCCCCCCGCGGTCAGCGCCGTGCCCGGCACCACCTGTTCGGCGCCGCTGAGCCGGTCGTCGAGCCCGCCGCGCAGGATCACCGACATGTCCCGGCCCGACCCGGCCGGCACCGCCGCGCCCGCCGTTTCGGGCAGCAACAGCACGCGATCGGCGTCGGGGTCCTCGGCGAACAGCCGCTCCAGCAGCGCCGTGAGCGCCGGCCCGTTACGGGTGCTCGCCACCGAGATGGTCCGCCGGGTCGAGGTGACCTGGATGTCCAGCGACACCTTCAGGTGTCGGCGTCGTCCGTCGCGGCCGGGCGGCAGCAGCAGCGTGCGCAGCGCCGCGGTCGGCGCCGCCGGCAGCGTGCCCTCCAGCGGCCGCAGCGCTCCGGCCGCCACCAGGTCGGCGTAGCGACGCCGCAACACCGCGTCGCGCTGCCAGATGTGCACCGGCTGCACCACGAAGCCCGGCGGCGCGGCCGGCACCTCCGGGTAGGCGTCCGCGAGCGCGGCCCCGACGTCGTCGCCGAGGTGCAGGTCCCGGCGCACCGCGACGAACCCGATCCCGGTCGTGCCCGCCTCCAGGTCGTGCCGCAGCACGTCCGCGACGTCCCAGCCGAGCCGGGTGCGTCCGCACGGGTGCAGATTATGGCCGTCGACCGCCCGCCGCTCCGCGTCCAGGGCCCGCCCGTCGGCGCCGGCCCCGTCCGGCGGCGGCGTCCCACGGGCGTACGCCAGCGCCAGGTTGACCACCGCGTCGGTCAGCTCCCCGGCCAGCGCCGCCCCGCCCCGCCCCACCACCGACGGCGGCAGCAGCGCGGCGGGCTCATCGGCCGGCGCCGCGTCGAACTCGGTCCGGTCGAAGGCGTGCCGCCGGCCCGCGCGGGCGTACCGCTGCCGGGCGTCGCCGATCTGCTCCCGCCACAGCGCCCCGAGCAGCCGCCGTCCCACGGTCTGCGCCGCGCGCGGCAGCGCCGCCCGGAACCCGTCGACCAGCTCGGGCGCGAGCGCGTCGAGTCGCCGTTCGGTCCGTGCGGCGGCCTCGCGTAGGGTGCCGGGGCTGCGCGCCGGCCGGTCGGCGAGCGTCATCGCGCCATGGGGTTGGGCAGTCGCGCCCAGATCGGCTCGAGGGGATCGGAGGCCAGCCGCATCGCGGTGGTCGCCTTCACCGGCAGCGTCGGTCCGGTCAGCACGGCGCGATCGGCCTCCGGCAGCGGCGTCGCGGCGATCGCCGCCCACAGCGTCGCCGGCGCGACGTCGTACGCCCGGGACAGCACCGCGACCTGCTCGCCGAGCACCACCCCGAGCGCGGCCAGCAGGGTGGTCCGCAGCTCCTCCGGGTCGTCGGTGGCCAGATCGCCGTGCAGCGGCGGCGGCTCGACCCCGTGCCGGTGCAGCAGCGCCGGACTGATCCGCACCCCGCCGACGTCCCGGTACATCAGCCGCCGTGGCCGCCCGCCGGCCAGCACCACCAGCGTGTTCTGGCCGTGCGCCTCCAGCGCCACCCCGTGGCGCAGCAGCCACAGCAGCGGCGGCAGCAGCACCCCGGCCAGGTCGGCGAGGAACGCGACCGGGTCCCCGGCGTACCCGAGGGCGACCGCCTCGGTCACCAGCGGCGCTCCGGTCGCGGGGGAGGGGGCCGCGAGCGCGGCCAGCGGCACGGCGTCGCCGGGCGGGGCCTGCCGGACCAGCACGGCGAGGCTGCGGCACGGCTCGCCGTCGACCAGCGCCGCCCCGGCGGCGGTCTCCGGCAGCACGGTGATCGCGTCGAGGGGCCGGGTCAGCTCCGCGAGGAACGCCGTGACCACCGGTCCGTTGCGCAGCGCCGCCGGCGAGACGGTGCGCACCGCGCTGGTCATCTGCACGTCCACCGCGGTCTTCCAGTGCTGGTCCGGATGCGCGACGGGTGCCACGGTGCGCAGCGACATCAGGGGGCGGGCCGGCGCGACCCGGCGGGTCGGGCGCAGCCAGGGGTGCGCGTCGAGCACGTGGTCATGCTGCCACGGGTGCAGCGGCAGCACCGGGGGCAGTCCGGCGCCGGTGGCCAGCCACCGTCGTGCCGGGACCTCGACCAGTCGCAACTCGACGGTGGTCCGGTGCTCCGGGGCGTACGCCAGCACCTCGGCGGTCGACATCGGCAGCCGGGTGCGGCAGCCGGGGTGCAGCGGGTGTCCGTCGACGACGAGCTGTTCCCAGAACGCCGGGTGCGGCGCCGGTCCGGTGAGCGCGGCGGGCCCACCGTGTGGGGCGGGCTGGGCGGCGCGGGCCAGGGCGAGGTTGGCGACGCTGTTGGCCAGCTCGGCGGCGAGGCGCTCGGCCCGGGGCAGGGCGAGCGCGCGCAGCAGCGCGGACGCGTCGTCGTACGGCTGCCCGTCCCACCGCACCGCCAGTCCGGCGGGCGCCGGGGCGAACGGGACGGCGGCGTCGGCGGGGCCGGTCAGTCCCCGCCCGTCGGCGAGGGCGACGGTGACGGCGCCGTCGCGGCTGATCCGGTGGCCGACCCCGTCGATCGGCTCGCGGGCGATCGCGCCCCAGAGCCGGCCGAGGACGGCCGCGCGGGCTCCCGGCAGGGCGGCGGTGTACGGGCCGACCAGCTCGGGTCGCTGCTCGGCCAGGGCGTGCAGGGTGGCGTGCGCGTCCGGCGCCTGCGTCACGGTCTCTCCCGTCGG
Source organism: Micromonospora pattaloongensis (assembly GCF_900107255.1). Taxonomy (GTDB): domain Bacteria; phylum Actinomycetota; class Actinomycetes; order Mycobacteriales; family Micromonosporaceae; genus Micromonospora_I; species Micromonospora_I pattaloongensis. The sequence goes on from NZ_FNPH01000004.1 coordinate 346,230, forward strand.
ACGGCCGGAAGGTCCCGGTCTCCGACATTCTTCGCGACTACGCCGTCACCGCGCCAACCGCCCCGGGTCGGGAAACACAGGTACACCTAGCTTCCTAGGACGCTCTAGCGGTTGTGCTTTCCGGCATACCCGCCGGAAAGCACCGACCCAGGGAGGCGACCCGGCCCAGGGGAGTGGGTAGAGGAAAAGGCCATGACAGGGATCGGCGCATTCCGGAGCCCGGCGGCCCGCGCGCGGTTCCATGCCGCGTACGACCGGGCCTTCGAACGGCTGTGGCCGATGCCGGGCGAGGCGCGGGACGTACCGACGTCGTTCGGTACGACGCGGGTGCAGCGGTGCGGACGGGTCGACGGTGAGCCGATGGTGCTGCTGCACGGCGCGGGCGGCAGCTGTCTGTCGTGGCACCGGCACGTGGCGGCGCTCGGGGCCCGGCATCCGCTTGTCGTCGTCGACACGGTCGGCGAGCCGGGCCGGTCGGTGCAGGCGGGCCCGGTGCGGCACGGTCGGGACGGGGCGCGGTGGTTGGCGCAGGTTCTCGACGGCGTGGGCGTGTCCGCCGCGCACCTGGTGGGCTTCTCCTACGGCGGCTGGTTGGCGCTGCAGTTGGCGCTGCACGAACCGGCGCGGGTGCGCACGGTCGCGCTGGTCGACCCGGCCGGTTTCGCCGCGGTGCGGGCGCGGTTCTATCTGTGGCTGGTGGCCAGCGGCTGCGCGGCGCTGACGCCGCCGTCCCTGCGCGACCGTGCGGCCGGCTGGCTGCGTAACGCGACGCTGCGGGACGCGGACCTGGTGCGGCTCGCGGTCGCCGCGGTGGCGTTCCGCCGGCGGCTACCCGTGCCGCGCCCGCTGACCGACGACGAGCTCCGGGCGGTCCGTACGCCGGTGTTGGCGCTGTTCGCACAGCACAGCGCGGTGCACGACGCGCGTCGGGTCCGGGCACGGGCGGCGGCGCTGCTGCCCGTGGTGCGGGCCGAGATCGTGCCGCATGCCGGCCATGCGCTGTTGATGGAGCACCCGGAGCTGGTCACCGCCCGGATCCTCGCGCTGGCGTCGACGTCCTCCCCGGCGGCCGGTCAGGCCAGCCACTGGTCGTAGCCGAGCTTCGCGACCAGCGCGAGCACCACGACGAGCAGCACGATGCGGACGAAGCCGGATCCGCGCCGCAGCGCCATGCGGGCGCCGAGGGTGGCACCGAGGATGTTGCAGGCGGCCATGCCGGCGCCGACGGCCCAGGCGACGTGTCCGGAGGCGGCGAAGACGGCGAGCGCGCCGAGGTTCGTGCCGGCGTTGACGATCTTCGCCATGGCCGAGCCGTGTACGAAGTCGGCGCCGATCAGGGTGGTGAAGGTCAGCACCAGGAAGGTGCCGGTGCCCGGGCCGATCATGCCGTCGTAGAGGGCGATGAGCCCGCCGGCGATGGCGATCGCGGCGGCGGCGCGGCCGCGGGTGCGTTTGTGCGGTTCGGCGACGACGCCGAGGCGGGGCCGGAGCGTGACGAAGAGCGCGACGCTGACGAGCACGGCGAGTACGACGGGTCGGTAGGCGCTGGCCGGGATGCTGCCGGCGAGGGCGGCGCCGACTCCGGCGGTGACGACGGCGAGGGCGGCGGCGGGTCCGGCGAGGCGCCAGTCGAGTTTGGCGCGTCGGGCGTAGGTGAGGGCGGCGGTGCTGGTGCCGGCGATCGCGGCGAGTTTGTTGGTGCCGAGTGCGGTCGCGAGTGGCATGCCGGGTGCGGCGATGAGCAGGGTGGGCAGCAGCAGGAGGCCGCCGCCGCCGACGACGGCGTCGACCCAGCCGGCCGCGGCGGCCGCGGCGAGGAGTGTGCTGAGCGAGCCGATGTCCATGGGCTGGCATTCTTCCGGCCGGGTGGCGGTGGCGCGTCGGGTTGTGTTGCGCCTCACCGGGTGGGGGGTGGTGGGGTCAGCGGCCGCGCCGGCCACGGAGCCAGATGCCGACGGCCCCGCCGGCGACGAAGATCAACATGGAGCACATCAGGGCTTTGACGATCACCTGATCACCATCGCACAGGGTGTCGTGCCCGCCTACCGCTCTATGTACCTCCTCACGGGACCGGCCCCCGGCGGGCGCGGCGTGGGCCGTACGCGCAGGGGGCCGGTGGGCGGGATGAGGGCGGGTCAGGCGCGGTCGGGGTCCTCGTCGTGGGCGCGCAGGGAACCGGGGTGGGCGCGGGCGGCGGGATCGCGGCGCACCTTGATCAGGCTGGCGATGGTGGTGACGGCCAGGACGACGAGGATCACCACGAGGGACACGTTGGTGTGGATCACGGGCACCCGGTCGCTGAGGGTGTGGCCGTAGTGCAGCACGAGCTTCACGCCGATGAAGGCGAGGATGAGCGCGAGCCCGGTGGAGAGATAGACGAGCCGGTCGAGCAGCCCCTTGACGAGGAAGTAGAGGGCGCGCAGGCCGAGCAGGGCGAAGGCATTGGCGACGAAGACGATGTAGGCCTCTTCGGTGACGCCGAAGACGGCGGGGATGGAGTCGAGGGCGAAGAGCAGGTCGCTGCTGCCGATGGCGATCAGCGCGACGAACAGCGGGGTGGCCATGCGTCGGCCGTCGATGCGGGCGAACAGCTTGCCGCCGACGTACTGGTCGGTGAGGGGCAGGACGCGTCGGGTGAGCTTGACCAGGCCGTTGTCCTCGACGCTGGGGTTCTCGTCGCGGTGTCGGAACAGCTGGATCGCGGTGAAGATCAGCAGGAGGCCGAAGATCAGGAACATGAACGTGAAGAGCTGGAGCAGCGCGGCGCCGATGACGATGAAGATCGCGCGCATGATCAGCGCGGTGATGATGCCGAAGGTGAGCACCTTGTGCTGGTGTTCCTCGGGTACCGCGAAGGTGGTCATGATGATGACGAAGACGAACAGGTTGTCGACCGACAGGCTCTTCTCGACGATGTAGCCGGCGAAGTACTGGCTGCCGTACTCGCCGCCGACCTGGGCGGCGAAGACCAGTCCGAAGACGATCGCGACCGCCACGTAGAAGATCGACCAGGTGACGGCCTCCTTGAAGCCGACGGCGTGTGGCCGTATGGCGGCGAGGATCAGGTCGAGGGCGAGCAGCCCGACGATCAGGCCTATGGTGACGACCCAGCCGGTCGTGGTGATCTCCAGTGTTGCGCTCATGGAGTCGATGATGCCCGGCGCGCGCCACCGGAATGACCGACACGGCGGCTTATGTCCGCGATCGGCTGCCGACGGGACCGGCTATTCGGATATGCCGAGGGCGGCGCGGGCCAGGGCGAGCGCCCGGGCGGGATCGATCCCGAGCTCGCGGATGCGCGCGGCGTACTGGGCGGCCAGCGCCTCGGCCTCGGCGGGCACGCCGGCGGCGCGGTGGGTGACGAAGGTGCCGTGCCGGCCGCGGGTTTGTACCAGCCCCGCCTGCTCGAGCTCCCGGTAGGCGCGGGCGACGGTGTTGACGGCCAGGCCGAGTTCGTCGGCGAGCTGGCGTACGGTCGGCAGCCGGGCGCCGGCGGCCAGGTGTCCGGCGGCGGCGAGCGCGGCGATCTGGGTGCGGATCTGCTCGTAGGGGGCGACCGCCGAGCCGGGGTCGATGCGCAGGGCGGTGGCGACCATGGGGGTCAGCTCGCCCGGGCGGCGGTGGGCCCGAGGTCGCCGGCGCGGTGGTGTCGCCGGCACAGCACCTGGTAGCGGACGTCGGCGTGGTCGACGGTGTCGCCGATGACGACCTGTGCGCCCTCGCGGGCGACGGCGCCGGCGACGACGCGGGCGTTGAGGTGCCCCTGGCGTCCGCACCAGCACAGCACCTCGACCTGGATGCGGGAGACCTCGTCGGCGAGTTCGAACAGCCGCTGCGCGGCCGGGAACAGCGCGGAGCGGAAGTCGGTGGCCAGGCCGAAGGCGAACACGTCGACGTCGTAGCTGTCGACCAGGTCGGCCATCTGCTCGACCTGCGCCACCGTGTAGAAGCAGGCCTCGTCGCAGATGAGGTAGTCGACGCGGAACCCGTCGGCCCAGCGGCTGCGCACCAGGGCCCGCAGGTCCAGGTCGTCGGTGACCTCGATCGCCGAGTGCGCCAGCCCGATGCGGGTGGTGACCTGCGGGCCCAGCGAGCGGTCGTTGCGGGTGAGCACGAGTCCGCGGCGGCCCTGCCGGGCGTGGTTGTGGTCCATTTGCAGGGCGAGGGTGGACTTGCCGCAGTCCATGGGGCCCCAGAAGAACTTCAGGGCGGCGCCGTGGCGCAGCCGGCCGTCACCGGCGGCCAGGCAGGCGGGGGACAGGGCGGAGTCGTCGGTCACGGTCGGGCAGCCTAGCGCACGGTGTGCGACCGGCCCCTTGCCAGTTGTGCGGCGCGGGGCGAGGGGCCGGTCACACTGTCACAGCACCCGTGGCGGTGTGTTGCCGGCGGCGATGATCGCGCGGCGGACCGGCACGGCGAGCAGCGCGACGAAGCCGACGACGAAGAACGTGATCAGTGAGATGATCGCGACCCGGTAGCTCTGGGTCGCCCCGTACGCCAGGCCGAACAGCAGCGGCCCGAGCCAGCTGGTGCCCTTGTCGGAGATCTCGTACAGCCCGAAGTACTCGCCTTCCTTACCCTTCGGGATGAGCTGGCTGAACAGCGACCGGCTCAGCGCCTGACTGCCGCCGAGCACGATGCCGATGGCACCGCCCAGCAGCACGAACGGCACCGCCCGGCCGGCGGGCAGCAGGTAGGCGGCGATGAGCACGACGGTCCAGAGCACCAGGCTGATCAGCACGGTCTTCCAGGCGCCGATGCGCTTGGCGAGGGCGCCGAGCCCCATCGCGCCGAAGAACGCCAGGAACTGCACCATCAGGATGGTGGGCACCAGCACCTCGTCGGGGAGCTTGAGCTCCTCGGTGCCGTAGACGCTGGCCAGCGCGATGACGGTCTGGATGCCGTCGTTGTAGACCAGGTAGGCGACCAGGAAGAACAGCGTCAGCGGGTACGCCTTGAGGCCGCGCAGGGTGTGCCACAGCTGCCGGAACCCGTCGGTGAGCACGGAGCCGCGCGCCGGCCCGGCGGCGGGGGGCCGGTTGCGCAGCCGGCGCAGCGGCAGCGTGGTGAACAGCGCCCACCACAGGCCCGCCGAGACGATGCTGTAGCGGGCGACGTCGCCGGTGCTGAGCCCGAGGCGGTCCTTGAAGGCGACGGCGACGACGTTGAGCGCCAGCAGGGTGCCGCCACCGAGATACCCGAACGCCCAGCCGCGGCTGGAGACCCCGTCGCGTTCCTCCGGCCCGGCCAGTTGCGGCAGGAACGAGTTGTAGACCACCACGCTGGCGCCGAACGCGATGTTGGCCAGCAGGAACAGGCCCGCGCCGAGCAGGTAGCGCTCGCCGGTGAGGAACAGCATCCCGGCGGTGGCGGCGGCGCCGAGGTAGGCGAAGGACGCCAGCAGCTGCTTCTTGTGCGGCGAGCGGTCGGCGATCGCGCCGACGACCGGCAGCACGAACACGGTGAGGAACACCGACAGCGACACGGTGTACGGGAACAGCGAGCCGGGATAGATGGCGAAGCCGAGCACGTCGATGGTGCGCCCGGTGCACGGGTCGTCGCCCGCGCAGCCGGCGGCGGTCTTGGCGATCGCGGTCAGGTAGGGGCCGAGGAAGACCGTGACGACGGTCGTGGAGAAGGCGGAGTTGGCCCAGTCGTAGAAGTACCACCCGACGCGCTCGCTGCGGCTGCTGGCGGGGGGAACCTCCACAGCGGAGGTGGTGGTGTCGACCATCGACATCCTTCTCGAAGTGGGGGCGGGCTCCGGTCGGCCGACCTCAGGCGGTGGGGTCGGCCGGCCAGAGGCCGCGGCTGGCGTAGGCGTCGCGCAGCACGTCGACGTGATCGGTCATGATGCCATCCACGCCCAGATCCAGTAACTCGTGCATCTCGGCGGGTTCGTCGATCGTCCAGACGTGCACGTGCAGTCCCAGGCGGTGGGCGTACTCGACGAAGCGGCGGTCGACGACGCGCAGCCGCCCGTACCAGACGGGCACCTGGGCGGCGACCACCGACGGCGGCAGCCGCAGCCGGCGGCCGGTGACCGAGGCGATGCGCAGCCGGGCGACGCCGCGCATGCCCAGCGAGGTCGCCACGGAGGGCCCGGCCAGTGAGCGCAGCCGGTGCAGCCGCCGGTCGCTGAACGAGGCGAGCAGCACGCGGTCGGTCGCGCCGGCCCGCTGGATGGTCTGCACGGCGGGGTGCACGCCGGTGTCGGCCTTGACGTCGATGTTGAACCGCACCGTCGGCCAGGCGTCGAGGACGTCGTCGAGCCGGGGCACGGCGGCGGCGCCGCCGACCCGGACGGTGGCCAGGTCGGCCCAGCGCAGCCGGGCGATGCTGCCTTTGTGGCCGGTCACCCGTTCCAGCGTCGGATCGTGGAAGATCACCGCGACGCCGTCGGCGGTGCCGTGCACGTCGGTCTCCACGTACCGGTAGCCGAGCGCGACGGCGCGGGCGAACGCCTCGGCGGTGTTCTCGTCGCCGTGCGCGGCGCCCCCGCGATGCGCGAACGCCAGCGGGGTGGGAGCGTCCAGGTAGCGGGCGGGCACGCAGCGCAGTATGCCCTGTCGCGGCGACATCCCGGCGAACGCGGATTGACACTGTTGCCCCGGCGCGTGCGGGGGCGGGTCGGCGGCGCGCTGTGCGATCCTGCCCCGGTGCAGGCGGCCACGTGGCGTTTTCCGCTGGCGGTCGGCTTCGAGCGCACCCGCAGGTCACGGATCGTGACGCTGTCGGTTCTCGGGGCGATGGCCGTCGGGGTAGCCGGCGGGGTGGGCTACGCGGTGGGGCGGATGGCGGTCTGGGCGTTCGCCTGTCCCGGCCGGCATCCGTACCTGCAGCCGGTGGCCGTCGTGCCGGCGGTGATCGCGGCGGCGGTGGTCGCGGGCGGCGCGGCGGTGATGATCGCGTTCGTGGGCCGGACGGGGGCGTGGCTGGAGGGCACGTTCCTGACGGTGCGCAACCTGACGGCGCGGACGGTGAACCTCGCCGCGGCGCGCGCGGTGATCCTGGCCCCCACCGCCCACGGCCCGCCCCCGGACGCGGCGCCGCCGCCGGTCGGCGGCGTGCGGGACACGCCGGTGCTGACGGTGGTGACCGACGCCGCGACGGTGCGGTTGCGGCTGCGCAGCCGCGACGGCGCCCTGCTGCCGCCGGCCCAGCTGCGGGTGTTGGCCGACGTGCTGGCGGTGGCGCGCTGTCCGGGCGGGGCGGAGGCGGTCGCCCGGCTGCGGGCGATGGCCGCCGATCCCCACACGCTGCTGTGGTGAGAGTGATCCGCCGGCCGGCCGCCAGACAAGTGTCGACTTTCCGGCATTTGGCCGGTGGCCGTGGTACCCGCCGACCGACCGCTGCGACAGAATCCCTGCTCACGAGCGGTGACGGCCGCCGAGCGGCGGTCGCGGCGCCGGGCGCGGGCAGAATCCATGACTCCTCAACGGCCCTACGGTCGGTGACAATGGCGAAGACCCGGCGTCACAGTGGCGGGCCGGTCCGATCGATCGGGCCCCGGCACGAGGCCACACCGCCGGCGCGCACAGTATGAATATCCTGCCGGCGCAGGATCCCAATGTTCGTGCCGCCGTCGTGTGGGCGCGGTGGCCGCGGACCGTGGCGGGAGGGATCAGTGCGACACGCACTCGCCGATCGTGACCGGGCTGGGGGGCCCGGCCGCGTCACCCAGCAGGTCGTCGCTCTCGCGACGGCACACCAGCACGTCGTCGCCACCGCGACGGCACACCAGAAGGTCGTCGCCCTCGCGACGGCACCACAGCACGTCGCCACTGCGGCGGCGCGACCGCGCGCACCCGGCGCGCAGCCCGATGGTGCGGCCGCGTCGTCGGGGGCCGCGCCGTGAGCGCCGCCGACCCGCCCCGCTACGTGCTGGGCTCGCCGGCCGACGCCACGACCGTGCTGCGGCGGCTGGCGCGCTCCGGCTGGGCGACCCGGGAGGGGTTCGGGCTGCCGGAGGCGCCGTGGGACGTCAGCGGCCGCCAGTTGGTGCTCTTCGGGCGGGTCGCCGACCAGGCCACCGCCGGGCAGGCGGTGCTCGCCGCCGCCCGCGGCGCCGGTCTGGTGGTCATCGCCGACGTGGCCGCCGACGTCGGGCGGGCACTGGTCGAGGAGCTGACCCGGCTGGGGGCGCTGTGCCGGGACCCGCGGGAGGAGCCGCCCGGCGAGCGCGCCGGGGTGGCGCGGCTGGTGCCCGAGCAGCGGGCGCTGCTGGAGCGGCTGGCCAACGGCGAGACCATCGCCGCCGCCGCGGCCGCGGAGTTCCTGTCGCTGCGCACCGCCAACCGGCGGATCGCGCAGGCCCGCGCCATGCTCGGCGCGCGCACCACCCGGGAGGCCGTGCTGGCGTACCTGCGTCAGCGTCCGCCCTCGTAACGCGGGCCCGCCGCGGGCGTGCGTCAGCCGCGGCGGTGCTGGCGGGCGGTGTCGCTGGGCCGGGTCGGGTCGACGTGGCGCGGGCGGTCGGGTTCGTCGGGGCGCAGCGGGGCCAGGGTGTCGGTGAGGGCGTCGATGATCCGGTCGGTGGCGCGCCGGGCGTGGCCGGGTCGGTCCGGTTCCAGGTCGGACAGGTCCACGGGCGCGCCGAAGTGCACCCGGATCACCGGCCGGCGCAGCAGCGCCCGCAGCACCGCCGGCAGCAGTCCCCTCGGGGTGGCGTACGGCAGCACGGTGTGTGCGCCCCACTGGGCGACGGGCACCACGGCGGCGCCGCTGGCGAACGCGAGCCGGGCGGTGCCGGTCTTGCCGCGCTCGGGCCACATGCCGGGGTCGAGGCCGATGCGCCCCTCCGGGTAGACGAGCACCGCCGATCCGCCGGCCACAGCGGCGGCCGCGGCGGGCAGCGCCTCGGCGACCGTGGCGGTGGCCCGGTCGACGCGGATGTGTCCGCTGTGCCGCATCACCGCGCCGACGACCGGGGCGCGGAACAGCCCTCCGGTGGCCATGATCCGCGGCGCGATGCCGCGTGCCCGGCAGGCGGCGGTCAGCACGATCGGGTCGAACGGGCTGATGTGGTTGGCGGCCAGGATCAGCGGCCCGCGGCGCAGGTCGTCGGGCACGTCGCCGGTGACCCGCAGTCGGGCCAGCAGCGCGACCACCACACGGGCGACGAGCTGGAGAAACAGCCACAGCCGGGGTGGCTGCCAGGGGGTGGGGGCGTCCATCAGCGGTGATGGTCGCACGGTCCGGAGCGCCGCGTGCAGAGGGGCCGAAGGTCGGCGGCCGTCTCGGGACCGGAGGCCCTGGGAACCGAACTACGACGGTAGGTAGTATTTACTACGTCCCGTAGTAAATACCTGGGAGTTGCCGTGGACGCCCTCGATGTCGCCCGGTGGCAGTTCGGTGTCACCACCGTCTACCACTACCTGTTCGTCCCCCTGACCATCGGGCTGTCGCTGCTGGTCGCGATCCTGCAGACCGTCTGGCTGCGCACCGGCGACGAGCGCTATCTCAAGCTCACCAAGTTCTACGGCAAACTCTTCCTGATCAACTTCGCGATGGGCATCGTCACCGGCATCGTGCAGGAGTTCCAGTTCGGCATGAACTGGAGCGACTACTCCCGGTTCGTGGGCGACATCTTCGGCGCCCCGCTGGCCATCGAGGCGCTGCTGGCGTTCTTCCTCGAATCCACCTTCCTCGGCCTGTGGATCTTCGGCTGGGACCGGCTGCCCCGGCTCGTGCACCTGGCCACCATCTGGATCGCCGCGCTCGGCAGCATGCTCAGCGCCTACTTCATCCTCGCGGCCAACTCCTGGATGCAGAACCCGGTCGGCTACCGGATCAACCCCGACACCGGCCGGGCCGAGCTGACCGACTTCGTCGCCGTGCTGACCAACAAGGTCGCCCTGGTCACCTTCCCGCACACCATCGCCGGCTGCTTCCTGGTCGCCGGCGCGCTCATGGTCTGCGTCGCGCTGTGGCACCTCATCCGCCACCCCGGCAACCCCGACGCCGGCGCCTACCGCGTCGCCAGCAAAATCGGCGCCTGGACCACCCTGATCGCCGCCGTCGTCGTGACCATCACCGGCGACATCCAGGGCAAGATCATGACCGAGGTGCAGCCCATGAAGATGGCCGCCGCCGAAGGGCTCTACGACACCGAGAGCCCGGCCGCCTTCTCCGTGCTCACCATCGGCACCCTCGACGGCAGCCGCGAGCTGTACGCGCTGAAGATCCCCGGCCTGCTGTCGTTCCTCGGCACCGGCAGCTTCGACGGCGAGGTCCGCGGCATCAGCGACCTGCAGGCCCAGTACGCCGCCCAGTACGGCCCCGGCAACTACACCCCGATCATCCCGGTCACCTACTGGAGCTTCCGCTTCATGATCGCGTTCGGGATGGCGGCCGCCGCGATCGCGCTCTGGGCGCTGTGGGCGCAGCGCCGGGGCCGCACCCCCACCTCGAAGTGGCTGCTGCGCGCCGGCCTGATCATGCCCGCGCTGCCGCTGGCCGCCAACTCCTTCGGCTGGATCTTCACCGAGATGGGCCGGCAGCCCTGGATCGTCTTCGGCGAGATGCTCACCCGCGACGGCGTGTCCATCAGCGTCTCCCTCGCCGAGGTGCTGACCTCCTTCACCGCCTTCACGCTCGTCTACGCCACGCTGGCCATCGTCGAGTTCCGGCTGCTCGTGCGCTACGCCAGGGCCGGGCTGCCGGAGCTCGCCCCACCACCGGAGCCCGACCGCGACGACGACGACGCCGACCGGCCGCTGGCCTTCGCCTACTAGGAGACCGCCGTGGAACTCACCACCGTCTGGTTCCTGCTCATCGCCGTGCTGTTCACCGGATACTTCATCCTGGAGGGCTTCGACTTCGGCGTCGGCATGCTGCTGCCGGTGCTCGGCCGCGACGACCGCGAACGCCGCGTGCTGATCAACACCATCGGCCCGGTCTGGGACGGCAACGAGGTCTGGCTGATCACCGCCGGCGGCGCGCTGTTCGCCGCCTTCCCCGAGTGGTACGCCACCCTGTTCTCCGGCTTCTACCTGCCGCTGCTGGCCATCCTGATCGCGCTGATCCTGCGCGGTGTCGCCTTCGAGTACCGCCACAAGCGTCCCGAGCGCTCCTGGAAGGCCCGCTGGGACGCGGCCATCATCGTCGGCTCGGCGGTGCCGGCCGTGCTGTGGGGTGTCGCGTTCGCCAACATCGTGCGCGGGGTGCCGCTGGACGCCGACCACGAGTACGTCGGCGGCCTGCTCGACCTGCTCAGCCCGTACGCCCTGCTCGGCGGCGCGACCACCGCGGCGCTGTTCCTCAGCCACGGCGCGCTGTTCGTGGCGCTCAAGACCACCGGCGACATCCGGGCGCGCGCCAACCGGCTCGCCGGCCGGGTCGGCGTGGTCGCCGCCGCGCTCGCCGTGGCGTTCCTGGCCTGGACGCTGACGCTGCGCAGCAGCCCGGCCGCCGTCGCGCTCGCCGCGGTCGCGGCGAGCGCGCTGATCGCGGCGCTGGCCGCCAACCGGGTACGCCGGGAGGGCCGCGCCTTCGCCGGCACCGCCACCGCGATCGGCCTGACCGTGGCGGCGCTGTTCGCCGCGCTGTTCCCGACCGTGCTGCCCTCGACGCTGGACGCGGCCGGCACCCTCACCGTCGACAACGCCGCCTCCAGCCCCTACACGCTGACCATCATGTCCTGGGTGGCGCTGGTGTTCACCCCGATCGTGCTGCTCTACCAGGGGTGGACGTACTGGGTGTTCCGCCGGCGCATCGGGGTGGCCAACATCCCCGACTGACGCGGCGCGCGCGGGGGCCGACACCGTCGCCGGCGGCCCCCGTGCGCACCGCGCCCGCCCGTCAGCCGGCGTCGCGCAGCTCCGCCAGGCGCGCCTCGATCTCGGCCAGCTCGGCGCGCAGCCGCTGCGCCTGCTGCTCGGCCTCGGCCCGCTCGGCGGCCAGGATCTGCTCCACCGCCTCCTGCACCCCCGGCACGTCGATCAGCGCCACCATCTTCAACGCCTCCACCGGCCGGATCACGTACGGCTTCGCGAGCGCCTTGCTGCCCTGCGTCGCGCCGACGGTCCACTCGCCCTCGGCGTAGGCCAGGGTCACGGTCAGCCCGGCCGGACCCTTCGGCCTGGCCGCCTTCGCCGCCTTGGGCCGCGCCGGCTTGGCGTCGCCGTCGACAGGGGCCTGCGCCATGGTCGTCTCCTCGCGCGGGGCCGGCACCACCGGCCGGTCCAACTTGAACTCCGGCGCCGGCGGTCGCTCCGGCTCCACCGTGGGCTCCGGCCGCCGGGCCGTGGCGCCCTTGGGCGGGATGCACAGGTCGCCGGGGGAGAAGGGCAACTCGTCGCGGCCGAACCGGACCACCACCCACTCCTCCGACACCGCCGGATCGGTCAACCCCACCACCTGGCCGATCTGGCCGGCGATCTGACCGGCGGCCTCGGTGAACATCACCTTCGGCTTGCGCCCGGCCGCGAGCGTCTCGCGGATCGTCGCCAGGTCCTCGGTGGACAAGGCTGCAGCAGCGGTGTGCGCGGCGGCCATCAGCTCCCTCTTCCGTACAGGTGTTTGATCCCGCTCTTCCTATCAGGTCGCTGTGACAGCGATCGACGGGACACCCCCGGATGCGGACCCCGGTCGGCGCCCCCGCCGCCGCCACCCCGGATGACCGGCGGGTAGCCTCGGTGCATCGCGAGGGGAGTCGATCGATGAGCCCGGTGACGGTGGTGACCGGCGGCAGCCGGGGAATCGGCGCGGCGACCGTGCGACGTCTCGCCGAAAACGGCCACGACGTCGTGCTCTGCTACCGCCACGACGAGTCGGCCGCCGCCGCCGTGCGCGATCTGGTCCACGCCGCCGGCCGCCGCGGCATCGCCGTACGGGCCGACACCGCCGACCCCGACGACGTCGCACGGCTGTTCGACGCCGCGCAGGAGCTCGGCGAGCTCACCGGGCTGGTCAACAACGCCGGCATCACGAGCGTCATCGGCCCCTTCGTCGACGTGACCGTCGCCGACCTGCGGCGCGTGATCGACGTCAACCTCATCGGCTACGTGCTCTGCGCCCAGCAGGCGGCCCGTCGCATGACCGCCGGCGGCGCCATCGTCAACGTCTCCTCCGCGGCCGCCACGCTCGGCAGCCCCGGCGAGTACGTGCACTACGCGGCCGCCAAGGCCGCGACCGACACCCTGACCGTGGGGCTGGCCAAGGAGCTCGGCCCCCGCGGCATCCGGGTCAACGCCGTCGCCCCCGGAACCATCTGGACCGACATCCACGCGCTCTCCGGCGAGCCCGACCGCCCCGCGCGAATGGCCCCGCGGGTGCCGCTGGGCCGCGCCGGCGAGGCCGACGAGGTGGCCGCGGCGATCGTCTGGCTGCTCGGCCCGGACGCCTCGTACACCACCGGCACGGTGCTGCGGGTCGCCGGCGGGCTCTGAGCGCCACCGCGGCGCGCCGTTGCGGCCCCACACCCCTGATTACGCGTGTAATCTTCGAGGTGTGCAGGAGGCGTACCGGTTCGACGAGCGGAGCTACGACGCGCTGGACGCCGCCGCCGTCACCTGGCAGACCGTGCAGCACGTCCTGCGCAACCGGCCACGGGTGCGCCGCCACATCGGCGCCGTGCTCCACATCGCCGGACAGGGCCCGGACCGACGGTGGTACATGGTCGCCCTCGTCGAGGAAGCCGCCGACGAATACCTCGTCGTCGGCGCCCGGCGGCTCGACGACACCGAGATCCAGGCAGTCAGCAAGATGCTCGAAAGGGGCGCGCCATGAACCGCGACGAGGCGCTGCAGTCGATGGCCGACACCGACTGGTCGGCCGCTGATGTCCAGCGCGAACCGCGCCGGATGTCGTTCGTCTACACCGTGCGGCTGCCCGACGAACTCGCCCAGTGGGTCGAGGGCAAGGCCACCGAGCAGAACCGGCGGCCCTCGACGTTGATCCGGGAGTTGCTGGAGGCGGCCCGCCGCCTCGAAGCCGACGACGAGCCGGTCGTCGTACGCCGCTCGGACCTCGTCCGGGCCATCGACGCCGCCGTGCGGCCCACCGCGGCCTGACCGCCCCGCCCAGTCGAAAGCCACGGCAGCGACAGCGGCGGGACGATCCAGTGGAACCTCAACCGGTCCGAAAGCGCGTCGAGGGCAGCCGCGGGGGCGCGCTGACGCCGCCACCGCGCGGCTTCACGTGGTACGCGGCACTGACCGTCACCGCGGTCGCCGGCCACCACCTGCTGCCCGCCACCGCCCGCCCCCTGTCGTACTCGTTGATATCGGCGACCACGCTGCTCCCGCTCGGCCTGCTGGTACGCCGCAGCGCCCGCCACGCCCGCCTGCCCTGGGCCCTGGTGCTGGTCGCCATGACGCTGCTCGCCGCCGGCAGTTGGATCACCGCCGCCGACGGCGGTCGCCTGCGCGAGGTCGGCGACCAGGTCGTCACCGCCGGACACACGGTCCTGCTGCTCGGGGCGCTGGCACTGGTGCTCATGCGCGGCCGCAACGACATCGGCGGCCTCATCGACACCGGCGTCGCGCTCATGGGACTCGGCAGCCTGCTCTGGGCCGGCCTGCTGCAGCCCCGGCTCGCCGAGGCCCGGATGCCGCTGGGCACCCAGGTCGCCCTGCTCGTCACGATCTTCGTGCTCTCCGGGGTGCTCGGCGCGCTGAGCCGCCTGTGGTTCGTCGGCGGGCGACGGCTGCTGACGCTGCACCTGCTGGTGTACGCCCTGCTGATCGCGCTCGTCGGCAACACCGCCCTGGCGCTCACCACCGGGTCGATGACCGCCGACCGGCCCCGCTGGGTCGAGACGCTGTTCCTGATCGCCTACCTCTGCGTCGGGTCGGCCGCGCTGCACCCCTCGGCGCACGAGCTGAGCCGCCCCGGACCGGCCCCCGTCGACCGGCTCAGCGGCGGACGCCTGATCTTCCTCGGCGCCGCGATGGTCGCCAATCCCGTCCTCGGCGGCGGCCGCCAACTGCTCGGCCTGCCCGCCGACGGCCTCCTGATCGCCGTCGGCACCCTCGCCGTGGCGCCCTTCGTCATGCTGCGCATCCACCGACTCAGCGTCGAACGCCAACAGGCCGAACACGCCCTGGTCCACCAGGCCACCCACGACGCGCTCACCGGGCTGCCCAACCGTGCCGAGCTGCTGAGCCGGCTGAGCGCCGCGCTCGACCGGGAAGGCCGCGCCGGCCACCCCCGGGTCGTGCTGCTCTTCTGCGACCTCGACGGCTTCAAGGGCGTCAACGACCGGTTCGGCCACGCCGCCGGCGACGCGCTGCTGCGGGAGGTCGCCACCCGGCTGCGCACCCGGCT
The DNA here is from genome assembly GCF_900107255.1 of Micromonospora pattaloongensis. GTDB lineage: Bacteria > Actinomycetota > Actinomycetes > Mycobacteriales > Micromonosporaceae > Micromonospora_I > Micromonospora_I pattaloongensis. Next base: position 361,500 of record NZ_FNPH01000004.1, read on the forward strand.
CCCGCACGGCGACACCGTCGCCCGCTACGGCGGCGACGAGTTCCTCATCCTGTCCGAGAACGCGTCGGCGGCCGCGATCACCGGGCTGCACAGCCAGATCGACGACGCGCTGGCCACCCCGATCCGGCTCGGTGGCGAGCCGGTGCGCATCCGCGCCAGCGTCGGCGCCGTCGTCTCCGACGGCGCCACCGACGCCGACGAGCTGGTGCGCCGGGCCGACGAGAGCATGTACCGCGCCAAGCCCCAACGGCGGCCCACCCCCGTACACCCGACGCGGTAACCGCCCGACGTCGGCACAGGCGCCACGATAAGGAAGGTTTACAGTCCAGGCGCGACGCGGGTAGCGTGCGGATCGGATCGATCACCCCCGATCACGACGAGCGCCTGGAGGTACCCGTGCGTCGCAGCACCAGCATCACGCGGCTGCTCGCCACAGCCGCACTCGCATTGCCGCTCGTTCTCCCCGCAGCCCCGGCCGTGGCCGCGCCGGCCGCCCCCGCCCGGCAACTGAGCGATGTCATCCCCGCACCGGTCGAAACCCGCCCCGACACCCGGGACGCGTTCACGCTCGCCCCGCACACCGTCATCCGCACCTCGCCCGGCTCCACCACGGCCCGACGGGTCGGACGCCAGCTCGCCGAGACCCTGCGCCCGGCCACCGGCTACCCGCTGCCGGTGCTGCCCGCCCACTCCACGCCGCTGCCCGAGATCGCCCTGCTCATCGGCGGCGTCGACGCGCGCCTCGGCCCCGAGGGCTACCAGCTCGACGTCACCCGCCGCGGGGTGACCATCCGGGCGCACACCGCCGCCGGGCTGTTCGCCGGCACCCAGACGCTGCGCCAGCTGCTGCCCGCCCAGATCGAGGCGCCCGACCGGCAGCGGGCCATCTGGCGCGTGCCCGGCGGGCGGATCATCGACTACCCGCGCTTCGCCTACCGCGGCGCCATGCTCGACCTGGCCCGCCACTTCCACACCGTCGACGAGATCACGGCCTACCTGGACCTGCTCAGCCAGTACAAGATCAACTACCTGCACCTGCACCTCACCGACGACCAGGGATGGCGCATCCAGATCGACTCCTGGCCGAAGCTCACCACCGTCGGCGGCGGCCCCGGCACCGGTGTCGACGGTGTCGGACCGGGCTTCCTGACCAAGGCCGATTACAGGGCCGTCGTCGCGTACGCCGCCGCGCGGCACATCACGATCGTTCCCGAGATCGACATGCCGGGGCACACCAACGCCGCCCAGTCGACCTACGCCGAGCTCAACTGCGACGGGGTGGCGCCGGCGCCCCGCACCGACATGGCCGTCGGCTACAGCTCGCTGTGCATCGACGACGAACGGACGTACCGGTTCGTCGAGGACGTCATCCGCGAGGTCGCCGAGATGACGCCCGGGCCGTACCTGCACATCGGCGGCGACGAGGCGCACGCCACCACCGACGAGGAGTACCGCACGTTCATGGCGCGGGTGCTGCCGCTGGTCGCCAAGTACGGCAAGCGGGCCTCCGGCTGGAACGAGGTCACCCAGGTCGACCCGCCGACCGACGTGGTGGCCCAGTACTGGGGGACCGGAACCACCAACGCGGACCTGGCCGAGGCCGCCGCCCGCGGCACCACGGTGGTCATGTCGCCCGCGAACAAGGCCTACCTCGACATGAAGTACGACGCCACCACGCGGCTCGGGCTGCAGTGGGCCGGCCACATCGAGGTGCGCGACGCGTACGACTGGGATCCGGCACGCCGGGTCAACGGGGTCGGCGAGAACGCGATCCTCGGCGTGGAGGCGCCGCTGTGGTCGGAGACGCTGCGGAGCCTGGACGACATCGAGTACATGGCCTTCCCGCGGCTGCCCGCCATCGCCGAACTCGGCTGGTCGACCGCCGCCAGCCACGACTGGGAGTCGTTCCGGACCCGGCTGGGGGAGCAGGCCCCCCGGTGGCGCCTGCAGCAGGTCGACTTCTACCCGTCGCCGCAGGTGCCCTGGACCTGACCGGTGGAGGCGGTGGTGGGTCCGGGGCCGTGGGCGGCGGACCCACCACCGGCTCACACCACGCCCGCCTCGCGCAGCAGCCGCCACAGTCCGGCACCGTCCGGCGCGCACACCCACGGCTGACCGCCCGGCCCGGCGGAGCGATCCGTGTTGGCCGCCGTCGGCAGACCACCGGCCAACACCGCCTGAGTGGGAGACAGACGCCGGATCGCCACCGCCGCCACGTTCTCCGGATGCGCGGCGGCGAAATCCGCGTAGATCTCCTGGTCGTGCTGCCCGTCGTCACCCACGAGCAGCCACCGCACGTGCGGGAACTCCCGGGCCAGCCGCGCCAGCGTCGAACGCTTGTGCTCCCGGCCGCTGCGGAACCAGCGGTCCTTCGTCGGCCCCCAGTCCGTCAGCAGCAGCGGCCCCGGCGGATACAGGTGCCGGGACAGGAACCGGGTCAACGCCGGCGCGACATTCCACGCCCCGGTGGACAGGTAGAACATCGGAGCGCCGGCACGGGCGGTGGTCAACCGCTCGAACAGCACCGCCATGCCGGGCACCGCCGCGCGCGCGTGCTCGTCGAGGACGAACGTGTTCCACGCCGCGAGCAGCGGCCGCGGCAACGCGGTCACCATGACCGTGTCGTCGATGTCGGACAGGATGCCGAAACGCACCGCGGGATCGACGACGCGGACCGACGCCTGCACCGGCTCGGCGCCCTCGACCCTCAGCCGCACCGTCGCCCAGCCGGGCGTGAAGTCGTCGCCGTCGACCACACAGTCGACGTACCCGCCGCGGTCGGCGAGCGCCTCGTGCCGACGTCCACCCGCCTCGATCACCACCGACGCCCCGTTGACCGGTCGGGCGGTGAAGCTCCGCCAGCCGCGCACCTTCGCCGGACGCCGTCCCGGTCGCGGATCGGGGGGCGTCAACACCACCCGCGCCATGACCCGCGCCCAGGCCGAGGCCCCGTAGCCGGTGTACGCGAGGATCAGCGGACGCCAGCCGCGCCGGCACAGCCGTCGCGCGACGAACTCGTTGACAGCGTCCTCGATCCGCGCCGCACGGTGCAGCGCATGGGCCGTGGGCGTGGTCGACATTGCGTCACCCTGCCCGCCGCTGATCGGCGCTAAACGGCCTCACCCCATCGGTGCGGCGCGCACCACAGGGGGAGGCCGCGCCGGCACGGCACGCCGGCGGCGCTGGGCGAATCCGCCGCCCGGTGGCACGATCGCACAGGTGACCAGTGCCTCCGCGCAGACTCAGCGCCTGCGCGACCTCGCGCGGCTGCGCCGCGTCCGCGACCGGATCGACCGGGAGTACGCGCAGCCGCTGGACGTCGAGGCGCTGGCCCGCGGCGTGAACATGTCGGCCGGACACCTCAGCCGCGAGTTCCGGCGCGCCTACGGCGAGTCCCCGTACGCCTATCTGATGACCCGGCGCATCGAGCGGGCGATGGCGCTGCTGCGTCGTGGCGACCTCAGCGTCACCGAGGTCTGTTTCGCGGTCGGCTGCGCGTCGCTGGGCACCTTCAGCACTCGCTTCACGGAGTTGGTCGGTGTGCCGCCCAGCACCTACCGGGCCCGGGCGGCTCACGCGACCGCGGAGATGCCGCCATGCGTCGCGAGACAGGTGACCAGACCGATCAGGAATCGAGAAGCGCGGGTCACGAGCCGCACGTAGCGTGAGGCGCTATGGACCTCACCATTCACGCGAGCTTCCTCCCGCATACCGACCCGGACGCCTCCCTGGCCTTCTACCGCGACACCCTCGGCTTCGAGGTCCGCAACGACGTCGGAAACGGCACGATGCGCTGGATCACCGTCGGCCCCGCCGACCAGCCCGGCACGTCGATCGTCCTGCACCCGCCGGCCGCCGACCCCGGCATCACCGACGACGAGCGCCGCACCATCGCCGAGATGATGGCCAAGGGCACGTACGCGATGCTTCTGCTGGCCACCAAGGACCTCGACGGCACCTTCACGCGGCTGCAGGCCGGCGACGCCGAGGTCGTCCAGGAGCCGACCGTGCAGCCGTACGGGGTCCGCGACTGCGCCGTACGCGATCCCGCGGGCAACCTGCTCCGCATCCAGGAGCTGCGCTGAGCCGCTCGCGCGCCACCCCCCGCCGACGGCGCTGATCAGGTAGACAGGGGACCGCCACGACCGCGAAGGCGACCCCGCCACCAGATGGAGACACCATGAGCCTGGCCACGAGGACCGACACCGCGGCGCCCGCGCGGCACGTCGCCGACAGCCACGACGTGATCCGCGTGCACGGCGCGCGCGAGAACAACCTCAAGGACGTCAGCGTCGAGATCCCGAAGCGCCGGCTGACCGTGTTCACCGGCGTCTCCGGCTCCGGCAAGAGCTCCCTGGTGTTCGCCACGATCGCCGCCGAGTCACAGCGGATGATCAACGAGACGTACAGCGCCTTCGTCCAGGGCTTCATGCCGACGCTGGCGCGACCCGACGTTGACGTCCTCGACGGGCTGACGACCGCGATCATCGTCGACCAGGAGCGGATGGGCTCCAACCCCCGCTCCACCGTCGGCACCGCCACCGACGCCAACGCGATGCTGCGCATCCTCTTCAGCCGACTCGGGCAGCCGCACATCGGCTCGCCCAACGCGTACTCGTTCAACGTCCCCTCGGTGAAGGCCAGCGGTGCGATCACCATCGAGCGCGGCCCCGGCAAGACCAGGACCGAGAAGGCGACCTTCACCCGTCTCGGCGGCATGTGTCCGCGCTGTGAGGGCATGGGCGCGGTCACCGACTTCAACCTGTCCGCGCTGTACGACGACAGCAAGTCGCTCAACGAGGGTGCGCTCACCATCCCCGGCTACAGCATGGACGGCTGGTATGGCCGCATCTTCCGCGGATGCGGGTACTTCGACCCGGACAAGCCGATCCGCACGTACACCACGAAGGAACTGCACGACCTGCTCCACAGGGAGCCGACCAAGATCAAGGTCGAGGGGATCAACTTGACGTACGCCGGGTTGATCCCGTCGATCCAGAAGTCGTTCCTATCCAAGGACGTCGACGCGATGCAGCCGCACATCCGCGCGTTCGTGGACCGGGCGGTGACGTTCACGACCTGTCCCGAGTGCGGTGGCACCCGGCTCAGCGAGGCGGCCCGGTCATCGAAGATCAACGGCATCAACATCGCCGACGCCTGCGCGATGCAGATCAGCGACCTCGCCGAGTGGGTACGGGGCCTGAACGAACCGTCCGTCGCGCCACTGCTGGCGTCGCTGCAGCACACCCTCGACTCGTTCGTGGAGATCGGGCTCGGCTACCTCTCGCTCGACCGCCCGTCGGGCACGCTCTCCGGCGGCGAGGCACAGCGCACCAAGATGATCCGCCACCTCGGGTCGTCGCTCACCGACGTCACCTACGTCTTCGACGAGCCGACGATCGGGCTGCACCCCCACGACATCCAGCGGATGAACGGCCTGCTGCAGCAGCTGCGCGACAAGGGCAACACCGTGCTGATCGTCGAGCACAAGCCGGAGACGATCGCGATCGCCGACCACGTCGTCGACCTCGGCCCCGGCGCCGGCACGGCGGGCGGCACCGTCTGCTTCGAGGGCACCGTCGAAGGGCTGCGGACCAGCGGCACCCTCACCGGACGGCACCTCGACGACCGCGCCCGCCTGAAGACATCGGTCCGGACACCCACGGGGACGCTGGAGGTACGCCGCGCCAGCACCCACAACCTGCGCGACGTCGACGTGGACATCCCGCTCGGCGTGCTGGTCGTCGTCACCGGCGTCGCCGGCTCCGGAAAGAGCTCGCTGATCCACGGCTCGGTCTCCGGACGCGACGGAGTCGTGTCGATCGACCAGGGCGCCATCCGCGGGTCCCGACGGAGCAACCCGGCGACGTACACCGGACTGCTCGACCCGATCCGCAAGGCGTTCGCGAAGGCCAACGGCGTCAAGCCGGCGCTGTTCAGCTCCAACTCCGAGGGCGCCTGCCCCGCCTGCAACGGCGCCGGCGTCATCTACACCGACCTGGGGATGATGGCCGGCGTCGCCAGCACCTGCGAGGAGTGCGAGGGGAAGCGGTTCCAGGCCGAGGTGCTCGGGTACACCGTCGGCGGCAAGGACATCAGCGAGGTGCTCGCGATGCCGGTGACCGAGGCGGCCGATTTCTTCGGGTCCGGCGACGCGCGCACGCCGGCGGCCCATAAGATCCTCACCCACCTGGCCGACGTCGGGCTCGGCTACCTCAGCCTCGGCCAGCCGCTCACCACGCTCTCCGGCGGCGAACGGCAGCGGCTCAAGCTGGCCACCCACATGGGGGAGAAGGGCGGGGTCTACGTCCTCGACGAGCCGACCACCGGCCTGCACCTCGCCGACGTCGACCAGCTGCTCGGCCTCCTCGACCGGCTCGTCGACGCCGGCAAGTCGGTCATCGTCATCGAGCACCACCAGGCGGTCATGGCGCACGCCGACTGGATCATCGACCTCGGCCCGGGGGCCGGCCACGACGGCGGCCGGATCGTCTTCGAGGGCACACCCGCCGACCTCGTCGCCGGCCGCTCCACTCTCACCGGCGAGCACCTCGCGGCCTACGTCGCCCGCTGACCGAGGCTCTCGCGGACACCCCGGGACGAGCCTTAGCATCTGCGTCGACTCGTCCCAGGGTCGGCGCGAGGACATCTCTGGGTCGCGCCGGGGGAGGCTGACGCGTTCGACCACGAGCCCGTGGACGTGGTCGCGTGGCTGGCCTGCCCGATCGACGGCGATGACTGGCCAGGGGAGTAGGGGTGCTTGTGATCTCGCGGGTCTCGGGGATGTGTGAGGCGCGGTCCACCTTTCCGCCGCCGGGGGCGCAGCTCCCACGGTGTCGGCCGCTGCAGAGCTCGGCCCGGCGGGCGTCGCGGGAGACACGGCCGGTGGGCCGGCTGGCAGGTGATCCCGCCCGGGAGGATGCCGACGTGGGGGCCGTAGTCGCGCGTGCCACGGGTTAGCGGTAGCCGGAGATCTCACCGGTGACGGTGAACGGCTCCGGCGTAGGCACGTTGCCGCGGTTCACGCCTTCCGGGCAGGGCTCGAGGAGCGTGGCGCGCCTCCGATGTGTTTGTTCGATAATGCACATTATGTCAAGTAGCGGATTATCGGGGAGCTCCGACAGGGGTGCGGGCCCCTCCCCGGAGCCTTGGCGCGTGCCGCGTACCCACACCCGCACACGGGCGTGGTGGCGGCATGTCGCTGCCGAGCCGGCGGGCAGCCACGGCGTACACACCGGTGGTGTCGGCGCGGTCCGTGCAGCGCAGCCTGCCGCGCGGCCCCGGACCGGCCGCAACGGCTACCTGGCGCCCGTCAACAATCTGGGCCTCCCCGCCGCGCCGACTCCCGTGGCCCGCGCCCGTTTTCCCCCGGTCGACGCGAGGACACCGCCATGCCGCGGCCTGAGGGCTTCCGATCAGACACCGCAACCCGGCCCACCCCGCAGCCGCGACGAGCGACCCGCCTGAGCCGGCTCGGGGCTACCTCGCCACGGGTAGGTCTCGCGCAAAACCCGAAAATCCTGCATAATATTCCTTATGCAGCACAAAGGTGACGAAACGGTACTTACTCTCATCGAGGAGTTCCTGATCGCCCGGACCACCCGTAAGCCGTCCCCGCACACGCTGGCGGCCTACCGCCGCGACCTGCTCGCCATCGCCCGGCTGGTCGCCGAGGATCCCGATGCTTCCCTCCCCCTCGCGACCCTGCCGATCGGGGCGCTGACCGCGCGCGCCCTGCGGGCGGCGTTCGCCCGCTTCGCCGCTCCCCGCGCCGCCGCCTCGATCTACCGGGCCTGGTCCACCTGGAACAGCTTCTTCGCGTTCCTGGTCGCCGACGGTGTCGTGGCCGGCAATCCCATGCCGGCCGTGGACAAGCCGACGGTGCCGCTCCCCTCGCCCAAGCCGCTGCGCGGCGAGGAGACACCGGAGCAGTTGCTGCAGGCGGTGGCGCGGGACGACCGGCGGCAGCGGCACCCGTGGCCCGAGCGGGACCTGGCCGTGCTCGCGTTGGCGCTCTGCGCCGGGCTGCGCCTGTCGGAGCTGCTCTCGCTGCGGGTCGGGTCGCTCGCCGGGCGGCCCGGCGAGCGCCGGGTGGAGGTGGCCGGCAAGGGCGGCAAGCCGCGGGTGATCCCGATCGAGCCGGAGCTCGACGCCGTGGTCAACGGCTATCTGGAGAGTCGGCGGCGACGCTTCGGGGCGCGGTCGGTGCGCCGGGATTCGGTGCTGCTGGTGGACCGCTTCGGTGAGCCGCTGCGTCGGGGTGGTCTGCAGTATCTGGTGGAGTCCTGCTACCGGCGGGCGGGCATCACGGACCGGGTGCCGCGCGGCGCTCAGCTGCACGCGTTGCGGCACACGTTCGCGACGCGGTTGGCCGAGGACGGGGCGAGCGCGTCGGAGATCATGCGGTTGCTGGGGCACGCGACGTTGACGACGAGCCAGAACTACATCGACGTGACGGCGGGCCAGCAGCGGGCGGCGGTGCGGGCCAATCGGACCAACCGGGCGCTGGGCCGCCTCTACCCCGCCGAGCCGGGCTGAGGGTCGCGTCGCAGCCAGTCGGCGCGGTGCAGCGCGTATTCGACCTCGCCGTGCTCGGCGCCGTCGATCGGGTCGGGCCAGTCCCGGTGGAAGGTGCGCACCAGGGTCAGTCCGGCCTTCTCCATGACGCGTCGGGAGCGGACGTTGACGGTCATGGTCTGCGCGTACACCCGCTGGGCGTCGAGTTCGGTGAAGGCCCTGCGCAGCAGGGCCCGCGAGCCTTCGGTGGCGTACCCCCTGCCCCACGCGGCGCGGCGCAGGCGGTATCCGAGCTCGAGTTCGTCGGTGCGCCCGTCGTCGCCGGGGCGCAGTTCGAACCAGCCGAGGAACTGTCCGCTGCTGGTGTCGATGGCCGCCCAGTAGCCGTGATTGTCGAAGCGGCGGTGGTAGTCGAGCATCCGGGGCAGCGTGCGGGTGGCGATCACCTCGGGCGGGGTGGGTACGCCGCCGGTGAGGTAGCGCATGACCTCGGGGTCGGCGTCGAGCGCGACCAGGTTGTCCAGGTCGGCCTCGGTGAAGCGGCGCAGGGTGAGTCGTTCGGTTTCCAGGAAGACGTGCATGGCGGTCCTTCGGAGGTGGCGGGTACCGCGTCAGTCTGGGCGGGGTGTGCCGAAGGGGCCAGCGGTTAACGCCGTCGGCGCCGGCCGCGCGTGGCGGCCCCGCGGCAGGTCGTGGGCGTGGGGCATTCCCGCTAGCCGTGGCGGCGGGCGCGGGCGGCCCAGATGGCGTACGAGGGGTCCCGGTCGAGGTTGTGGCGGTCGCGGTCGTAGCGGCGGGTGGTGCGTGGGTCGGCGTGGCCCATGGCGTCCTGGACGTCCTCCAGCGGTACGCCTTCGGCGCGGGCGGTGGTGGCGAAGGCGTGGCGCAGCGAGTGCGGTGACAGTTTGGCCCAGGCGGCGATGCCGGCGAGCTGGGCGTACCGGCGGACGAGCCGGAACACGGCGTGCCGGTCCAGGCGGGCGCCGGAGGTGGTGACGAGCAGCGGGCCGGTGAGCTGGTTGACCGGTATGCCGGCGGCGGCGGCGCGGGCGGCCAGGTAGGCGTCGACGGCGTAGGCGGTGCCGGGGGTGAGCGCGCGGCGGCGGGGGCGCCCGCCCTTGCCGACGAAGCGCACGCTGCGGTGGCCGCGTTCCTGTCCGAGGTCGGCGATGTCGAGTGAGACGAGTTCGCCGACGCGCAGGCCGAGGTCGGCGAGGAGGGTGAGGGCGGCGCGGTTGCGCGGGGCGGTCGGCCCGGTGTCGGCCTCGACGGCGGTGAGCAGGGCGTCGACCTCGTGTGGGGTGAGGCCGACGGTGGCGGAGTGGTCGCGGTCGACGTGGGGTCGGTCGGCGCCGGCGACGGGGTTGGCCTCGACGGCGCGCAGTTTGGCGAGGAAGGCGTACCAGCTGGACAGGGCGGAGAGTTTGCGGGCCACGGTGGCCGGGGTGAGGGGGCGGCCGCTGCGGGGGTCCAGGGTGGACTCCAGGGCGCGGGCGTATTCGTTGACGTCGAGGAAGGTCACGGCGAGCGGGTCGAGTTTGCGGTGGGCGCACCAGGCGAGCCAACCGGCGACGTCGCGGCGGTACGCGGCGCGGGTGTGCTCGGAGAGGCGGCGGTTGCGCAGCCATGCCTCGGTGAAATCGTGCGGGCCGGCGTCGGGACGGGCGAGCGTGGCCCTGCGGGTCCGCACGAGATCCATGGGGCAATCTTCGCAACGTGGATCATGGTGTGCTCCGCGACACGCCGGCCGGTGCGTGATTCCCGGCGGGGTCCGGGAGGCCGCTGCCCTCCCCCGCATGGGCGATGGTCCGCGTTCTGTCGGTGGCGGCGGTTAGGTTCGCACCCGTGCGTGCCGCCCGCCTGTTGTCGTTGCTGCTGTTGTTGCAGACACGTGGGCGGATGACGGCGCAGCAGCTCGCCGGGGAGCTGGAGGTGTCGGTGCGCACGGTCTACCGCGACGTCGAGTCGCTGGGCGCGGCCGGCGTGCCGGTGTACGCCGAGCGTGGCCCCGCCGGCGGTTACCGGTTGCTCGACGGCTACCGCACGCGGCTGACGGGGATGACCGGGGATGAGGCGGACACGCTGTTGCTGGCCGGCATGCCGGGGCCGGCCGCCGAGCTGGGTCTGGGCGCGATGGTGGCGGCGGCGGAGCTGAAGCTGCTCGCGGCGTTGCCGCCGGAGTTGGGTGACCGGGCGGCGCGGGTGCGGCAGCGTTTTCATCTCGACGCGGCCGGCTGGTTCCGCGCTGACGAGCCCACGCCGCATCTGGCGGGGTTGGCCGACGCGGTGTGGAACGACCGGCTGGTCGAGCTCCGTTACCGGCGGTGGAAGCAGCCGCGGGAGGTGACGCGCACGCTGGCGCCGCTGGGGGTGGTGCTCAAGGCGGGCCGGTGGTATTTGGTGGCGCGCGCCGGTACGGAGGTCCGCGCCTACCGGGTGGGGGCGGTGTTGGAGCTGACCGTGCGGGAGGAGCGTTTCGCGCGCCCCGACGACTTCGACCTGGCCGGGTTCTGGCAGGCGTGGGCGCAGCGTTACGAGGAGAGCGTCTACCGCGACGAGGCGACGGTGCGGGTGACGGCGGCGGCGTTGGAGCGGATGCCGTTCGTCTTCGCGCCGGCGATGTCGCGCGCGGCGCGGGCGGCCGCCGGGCCGGCGGACGAGGCGGGGTGGTTGCGTACGGTCGTGCCGATCGAGTCGATCGCGCACGGCCACACGGAGCTGCTCAAGCTCGGCGCGGACGTCGAGGTGCTGGCCCCGGCGGCGCTGCGGGAACGATTCGCCGCGACGGCCCGCGACCTGGGGCGGCTGTACGCGGGCGGGGACAAGGCGCCGTCCTGACCGCGGTGTCGCCGACGGTCGGGGCTGTCCCGTGCGGGGCGCGCCGGGCGGTCGGACGCGGAAGGGGGGCGGCCGACCGTCCGGCGCGCGGTGCCGGGCGGGCGCGGTCAGGCGTTGATCTGCTTGCGGCCGTTGCCGACGGAGATGCTCACCCGGCGCGGCTTGGCCTTCTCCGCCACCGGGATGCGCAGGGTGAGAACGCCGTTGTCGTAGCCGGCGTCGAGCTGGTCGGTGTCGAGGGTGTCGCCGAGGAAGAGCTGCCGGGTGAAGGTGCCCATCGGCCGTTCGGCGGCGACGAGTTCCACCCCGTCGCCGGTGGCGCGGCGGCGCTGCGCGCGCACCGTCAGCACGTTGCGTTCGACGGTGCAGTCGATGCTGTCGGGGTCGACGCCGGGCAGGTCGAAGACGGCCTAGAAGTAGTCGCCGTCGCGGTAGGCGTCGAGGTGCATGACCGCGGGCCGGGCGGTGCTGCCGAACAGCTGCTCCGTCATGCGGTCGATCTCGCGGAACGGGTCGGTGCGCATCAACATGTCGAAACCTCCTCGGTGCTCCTACGCCGAAGATCCAAGGTTGAGTCCGTCTGACTCAACTCTGTTCCTAGATTTAGCGCGCGTGGGCGTGCCCGTCAAGTGGAATGGCGGACGGGGCGTGATTCCGTCGCGTCGCCCCGCCCACGCGCCCGGATGCACCGCCGCCTCATCGTGGTGTGCGGTCAGAGATCGGTGGTGAAGCGGTAGCCGATGCCCGGTTCGGTGATGAGGTAGCGGGGCCGGGCGGGGTCGGGTTCGAGTTTGCGGCGCAGGTTCGCCAGGTGCACGCGTAGGTAGTTAGTCTCGGTGTCGTAGCCGGGGCCCCATACCTGATGCAGAAGCTGTTTCTGGGTGATCAGCCGGCCGGGTTCGCGGACCAGGATTTCCAGCAGGTGCCATTCGGTCGGGGTCAGCCGGACGTCGCCGGCCGCGGTGCTGACGCGTTTGGCGGACAGGTCGACGGTGAACGCGCTGGTCTGCACGATCGGCACAGCCTCGGCATCCGATGCGGCGCGGCGTAACGCGGCTCGCATCCGGGCCAGAAGTTCGGGCATGCCGAAGGGTTTGGTGACGTAGTCGTCGGCGCCGGCGTCGAGGGCGTTGACCTTGGCGGCTTCATGGTGCCGGGCGGAGAGCACGATGATCGGTGCGGGTGACCAGCCGCGGAGCGCTTCGATGACGGCGACGCCGTCGAGGTCGGGCAGGCCGAGGTCGAGGATGACCAGATCGGGTGGGGTGCGCCCGGCGAGGGTGAGGGCGGTGGTGCCGTCCGGGGCGGTGGCGACCTGGTAGCCGCTGGCGGTCAGGGTGATCCGCAGGGCCCGGACGAGTTGCGGGTCGTCGTCGACGACCAGGACCCGGGTCACGGCACACTCCGGGGCAGGGTGATGGTCATGGTGAGGCCCCCGCCGGGGGTGTCAGCGGGGGTGAGGGTGGCGCCGATGGCGTCGGTGAAGCCTCGGGCGATCGCCAGGCCGAGGCCGAGGCCGCCGTGGCCCCGGTCGTGCAGACGCTGGAAGGGCGCGAAGATGCGTTCCTGGTCGGCGGCGGGCACGCCGGGTCCGTGGTCGATGACCCGCAGCCGCACGTGCCGGTCGGTGGCGGTGGCGTCGATGTGGATGGGCTGCTGCGGCGGGCTGGCCGTGCAGGCGTTGGCGATCAGGTTCGCGAGGATGCGTTCCAGCAGGCCGGGGTCGGTGTGCACGAGCGGCAGCGCGTCGGGGACATCGAGTTCGACGCGGCCGTTGTCGCTTTGGTGCAGCAGGGCCCGGGCAACGACGGCGTCCAGGGCGACGTTTTCGAGGTGGACGCTGAGCATGCCGGCTTGCAGGCGGCTCATCGACAGCAGGTTTTCCACGAGTGCGTCGAGCCGGTCGGTGGAGTCCTCGATGGTGGCCAGCAGTTCGGCGCGGGCGTCGGCCGGCAGGTGCAGGTCGGGTTGGCGCAGGCTGGACACGGCGGCTTTGACGCAGGCCAGCGGGGTGCGCAGGTCGTGGCCGACGGCGGCGAGCAGCGCGGCCCGGACCCGGTCGACCTCGGCGAGGTCCCGGGCCCGGGCTGCCTGGTCGGCCAGTCGTTGCGCTTCCAGGGTGCGGGCGGCGGCGCCGGCGAGCCGGGCCAGCGTTTGCCGGTCCTCGCCGATCAGGGCCGGTCCCCAGGCGGCCAGGCGTAGCCCGTCGCCAGCCGGTGCGGACAGGACGGGCCGGCCCGGCGGGGGCGAACCGACGGCGGCCACCGGGTGTTCGCCGGTGGGGCTGCTCTCCAGCAGCGCGACGGCGGTCATGGTGAACGTGTCGCGGACCTGGGTCAGCAGCCGGGTCAGCGACTGCTCGGCCACCGGTTCGGCGGTGGCCTGGGCCAGCAGCGCGACTTCGGCGTCGCGGCGCGCGGCCCGGGCGCGTTGCCGGGCGGCTACTTCGACGGCCGCGGCGACCGCGGCGGCCACCAGGATGTAGACGGCCAGGACGATGACGTGGTCGCGGGTCTCCACCACGAACGTGTGGTACGGGGGAATGAAGAAGAAGTTGACCAGCAGATCGGCGCCAGCGACCGCGGCCAGCGCCGGCCACGGCCCGCCCACCGCTGCGGTGGCCACCACTGGGATCAGGTAGAGCAGGGTGATCCCGGCCAGGGACACGGCATGACGGTGGGGGGCCAGCAGCAGCGTGCATGCCGCGAGCCCGGCGCCGCCGACGGCCGCGCCGAGCCAGATCCTGCGCGGCCCCATGCTCACTGCTCCGTTATACGGCCACCCACCCCGGCCGGTTCCGGTGCCGCCGGTGTCGGCTGCTGCGGCACTCGTTCATCGGCGCGGCTGGAGGTCAGCTGCCACGGCACGCTGGTGACCATGACGCCGCGCTGGAACAGCAGTCGGGCCTTGAGCCGCAGCGCGCTCTGGTTGTGCAGCAGGTGCTCCCACCAGTGCCCGACCACGTACTCCGGCAGGTAGATGACCACCAGGTCGCGGGGATGCCGGCGGCGCAGGTCGGCGACGTAGTCCAGCACCGGGCCGGTGATGTCGCGGTACGGGGCCTCCAGCTCGGTCAGGGTGACCGGGATGCCGCGCTGCGCCCACTCCCCCTGCAGCGCGCGGACGTCCTCGGGGCTGCCGGCCACGGTCAGCGCGGTCAGCGTGTCCGGCCGGGTGGCCCGGGCGTAGGCCAGGGCCCGCAGGGTCGGCTTGTGCAGCCGCGACACCAGCACCACGGCGTGGATCCGCGAGGGCAGCACCATGCCACCGGGGTCCGGCTCCAGCTCGGCGCCGACCCGCCGGTAGTGCCGCTCGATCGCCTTCATCAGCGCGAAGATCGCGGGCATGGCGATCACCACCAGGTACGCGCCGTGGGTGAACTTCGTGATCAGCACGACCACGAGGACCACCCCGGTCAGCGCCGCACCGACCCCATTGATCAGCCGGGAGCGGTGCAGCCGACGCCGGCCGGCCGGGTCTCGGGTGACCTGCAGGGCAGTGGTCCAGTGCCGGACCATGCCGGTCTGGCTGAGCGTGAACGACACGAACACGCCGATGATGTACAGCTGGATCAGCCGGCTGGTGGACGCGTCGAACACCCAGATCAACAGCCCGGCCAGGGCGGCCAGGATGACGATGCCGTTGCTGAACACGAGGCGGTCGCCCCGGCGGGCGAACTGTTTGGGCAGGTAGCCGTCGTGGCCCAGGATCGAGGCCAGGATCGGGAAGCCGTTGAACGCGGTGTTCGCCGCCAGGATCAGAATCGCCGCGGTGAAGGCCTGCACCAGCAGGAACCCGGCCGTGCCGTACCCGAACACCGCCCCGGCGATCTGCGCGATCGCGGTGCGCTGCTCATACCCGGCCGGGGCGCCGATCAGCTGGGCGGGGTCGTCGGCCACCCGCACGTGCGCGATCAACGCGAGCGCGGTGACCCCGGCGAACATCGCGATCGTGATCCCACCCATGATCGTGATGGTGTTCGCGGCGTTGCGGCTCTTGGGCGCCTTGAAGTTCGGTACCCCGTTGCTGACCGCCTCCACCCCGGTCAACGCGGTGCAGCCTTGGGAGAACGCCCGCAACGCCAGCAGTAGCACCGCCACCCCGGCCGCGCTGTGTACCGGCGCGATGCCGAACGACGCGGACTCGGCCTGCGGCGCGTGCCCGGACGACGTACGCCACAGCCCCCAGCCGATCATTAGGAACAACACGGCGATGAACCCGTACGTGGGCACCGCGAACACCGTGCCGGACTCCTTGATCCCGCGCAGGTTCACCAGCGTCAGCACCGCCACGAAGAACAGGCAGATCAGCACAGCCGCCGGTTTGAGCGTCAAGAACGCCGAGGTGATCGCGTCCACCCCGGCCGCGACCGACACCGCCACGGTCAGCACGTAGTCCACCAGCAGCGCGCTCGCCGCCACCAGGGCGGCGTTACGGCCCAGGTTGGCCCGGCTGACCGCGTACGCGCCGCCCCCAGTCGGGTACGCGTGACAGGTCTGCCGGTACGAGGCCACCACTACGGCCAGCAGCACCGCCACCGACGCGGCGATCCACGGCGTGAGGAACAGCAGGGCGAGCCCGCCCAGGCTCAGAGCGCGCAGGATCTCCTCAGTGGCGTAGGCGTTCGACGACAACGGATCCGAACAGAACACCGGCAGCGCCAGCTTCTTCGGCAGCAAGGTCTCGCCCAGCCGCTCACTGCGCAACGGCTGGCCCACCACCAGCCGCTTGGCCCACTTGAACATGTCGCCAGCCAACCGCCCGCGGGGCAGCTCGCCGAGAATCTTGACATCGTCTTAACGCCCAGCAGGATGACCTTGACGCATTCTTGGCGACGGCCCCACCAGGCCGCCGCACGCCCAGCACGTTGCGGCCCGTCGCGCCAGTTCCTCCGCCGAGAACACATCCCGAGTCGCCACGGACCCACCGCTTGAGCATCGACCGTCACCAAACGGCCGGCACGCGAGGGGTCGGGTCGGACCTGATCAACCCTCAGTTCTTAGCGTTGCTTTTGGTCTGGAAACTACGGACGGGCCTATCGGGGCGCGCCACAATCCCCAGGGGACTGCCCCAATCCGCAAGGGGCACGGTGCTCGGGCGGGCGGGTCAGGACTGCGTCTGCGCCCCTTCGGACGTCCCGGTGTAGAACGCCGTGGTGCGCTGCGCCGCCGCCCGCGCCTGCTCCGGGTCCGTGCCGGCGGCCGCGCTCGCCTCCCGCCACCGGTCGCTGGTCAGCGAGATGAACCGCCGGCCCTCGTCGGAGGTGGTCCAGGCCGCGACCTCGGCCGGGTCGACCGGCTGTCCCGACGCCAGGTGCAGCGTCAGGCCGATGACGCCCAGGTCCCAGCCCACGCCGACCGCGCCCGGACCGAACTGCGCCCACCGCTCGTCGTCGACGTGCGCGATGTGCTCCAGCGTGAACCGCGTGCGCTCGTCGGTCT
The DNA here is from genome assembly GCF_900107255.1 of Micromonospora pattaloongensis. GTDB lineage: Bacteria > Actinomycetota > Actinomycetes > Mycobacteriales > Micromonosporaceae > Micromonospora_I > Micromonospora_I pattaloongensis. The sequence goes on from NZ_FNPH01000004.1 coordinate 378,296, forward strand.
CGGGGGTGAACCGCACCTCGATCCAGCTGACCTCGTCGCCGTACTCCCAGGTCGCGGCGAAGCTCTTCGGCGGGTCGCAGCGCTCGATCGTGCCGCCCGCGTTGCCCTTCAACTGGTAACGGCCGTGCAGGCGCAGGTCACCGGAGACCGGCAGGAACCAGCGCGGGATGCGCTCCGGGTTGGTGCACGCGTCCCACACGTCGTCGAGCGGCGCGTCGTACACCTGGCTGATGGTCACGACCCGCGCCTCGCCCGCTTCCAGCACGCGGCTGCCGACCTCCCGGCGTACGGCGTTGATCTGTTGGGTGACATCGATCATGGCTGTTTCTGTCCCTTCGCGTCGTTGTCCCGGTCCTTGGCTTCGTTGTCCCGGTCGGCGAGTCTGCGTTCGCGTCTGCCGCGCGCCAGTTCGGTCGACAACGCCGCCAGCGGCGGAGCCCAGAAGCGGCGGAAGCGGTCGAGCCAGGCATCCACGTCCTGCAGCGGCGTGGTGTTCACCGCGTAGAGCCGGCGCGCCCCCTCGGGTCGCACGGTGGCGAACCCGGCGTCCCGCAGCACCCTCAGATGCTGCGACACGGCGGGCTGGGAGATCCCGAACTCCTGCTGGATGACCGCGCACACCGCGCCGGAGCTGCGCTCGCCGTCGGCGAGCAGCTCAAGGATCCGGCGCCGGACGGGGTCGCCCAGCACGTCGAACGCATGCACGCCGGGCACGCTATCACGTTCGGCTTATATAAGCAGCGGCTATTGAAGACCTCGCGCCCTTGACCTTGACCTTCGGGCAGACCCGAGGCTGGTGCGTGCCGGTCACCCCGACCGGCACGAGGAGGATGGGCACGTGGGCCTGCTGACCATCGGGGCGTTCGCCCGAGCGGCGCGACTGACGCCCAAGGCGTTGCGCCTCTACGACCAGCTGGGGCTCCTGCCGCCGGCCGCGGTCGATCCCGAGTCCGGATACCGGCTGTACGACCCCGACCAGCTGAACCGCGCCCGGCTGATCGCCGCGCTACGCCGCATCGGCATGCCGCTCGCGGAGATCCGCACCGTGTCCGATCTGAAGCCCGACGACGCCGCCGCGGCGATCACCGCGCACTGGCGGCGGATCGCCGCCGACACCGCGACCCGCGGCCACCTGGCCGCCCTCCTCGTCGAACGCCTCACCGGAAGGAACTCCGCCATGTCCGACACCCCCATCCCCGGCCTCCGCTACGCCACGCACTGCGCGGCCGGCGCCGTCCGCGACAGCAACGAGGACGCCGTCTACGCCGGCGACCGGATGCTGGCCGTCGCCGACGGCGTACGCGGACCCGGCGGCGCGCACGCCAGCGCCGCCGCCATCGACGCGCTCCGGCGGCTGGAGACCACCGACGTGCCGGCCGCCGAGCTACTGACGATGCTGGCCGGCGCGGTCACCGAGGCCGACCACGCCGTACGCGCGGCCGCCACCGATGACCACCAGCCCGTCACCACCGTGACCGCGATGCTGCGCCGCGGCTCCCAGCTGGCCGTGGTGCACATCGGCGACACCCGGGCGTACCTGCTGCGCGGCGGCGAGCTCTACCAGCTCACCCAGGACCACACCTGGGTGCAGTCGCAGGTCGACCAGGGCAAGATCGGCCGCGACGAGGCCGAGACGCATCCGGACCGCGCGCTGCTGGTGCGCGCGCTCGGCGCCGGCGGACCCGGCGTCGACGCCGATCTGGCCCTGCGCACAGCGCTGCCCGGCGACCGCTATCTGCTGTGCTCCGACGGAGTCTCCGCCGTCGTCGACCGCGCGGCGCTGCACACGGCGCTCGCCTCGGCCGCCGACCCGGACGGGGCGGTGCAACGGCTGGTGGAGCTGACGTACGCGGCAGGGGCGCCGGACAACCTCGCCTGCGTGGTCGCCGACGTCGTCGCCGCGTAGAAAGTCGTACCGGGGCGGAGCGGCACATCCGCCGCCCGCCCCGGTGCCAGGCCTGGCGATGACGGGGGCGCTCAGGCCGATACACCCCCGCCGGCCGCCCGGATGGGGACCGGGTCGACGTCGCCACCGGGCCGGGGTACCGACGAATACACCGTGGGCTTGAACCACGTGGGCAACGCGCGACGCAGGTCCTCCGGGCCGTGTATCTCAAGGTCCCCGGAGCGAAGCGCATCGAGCCAGGGCAGATCCCCCCGCCACACGGCGATCAGGCACCGCAGGCTGGCGGTGACTACGACGGCCACCTCATGGCCCGGGTCGCTGTCGCAGACGTCGGCGTCGGTCGGGGTGATCACCAGCCACCAGTCACGCAGTCGCGGCGCCACGGCATGGAAACGGAACTGGACCACAGTGCGTCGGTCCGGCACAGCCGCGTGCGCGATGTTGCGGCGCATGTCCCACAGCAGCAGCTTCGGGTCGAGGTCCTGGTCACCGAGCTTGCCGATCCACCGGACACCCCAGGCACCGAGCGCCATGACGATCGGCTCGAGCTCTCGCCCAGCCGGAGTCAACAGGTACCGGACCTCGGTGCCCTCCGGTCGCCGCTCCACGACGCCCGCGTTGACCAGTTGACGCAGCCGTTTCGACAGCAGCGAGGGCGACATCCGCGGCAGGCCGCGGCGCAGCTCGTTGAAGTGGTGGCTTCCGGCGACCAGTTCTCGAACGACGAGCATCGTCCAGCGCTCGTCGAGTAGCTCCATGGCTTTGGCTACCGGGCAGAACTGATGGTACGAGCCTCCCATGCGGGAACGGTAGGCCGGCCGTGGCGGCCGGTCCAGTACAGATGCAGTACTAGGCCCGGCTACGTCACCGCTCCTACGGTCGATGTCGGACAACCCGATGGGAGGACGGCCATGACCGCACCGATGGACGCGCTCAAGGCAGACCGGGCGCTCAAGACCAGGCACCGCGCGATGTGGGCCCTCGGGGACTATCCAGCGGTCGCCGCCGAGGTCATCCCGGCAGTCGGTCGGGTGCTGGTGGAAGCGTGCGGGGTCGGGCCGGGTCAGCGAGTCCTGGACGTCGCGGCCGGGTCGGGCAACGCGGCCATCCCGGCAGCGCTGGCCGGCGGGGAGGTGGTGGCCAGCGACCTGACGCCGGAACTGCTGGAGGCCGGCGAGCGCGCAGCGGCGCAACAGGGCGCGCAATTACAGTGGCGCCAAGCCGACGCGGAGAGCTTGCCGTTCGCCACCGGCGAGTTCGACGTCGTCATGTCGTGCCTCGGAGTCATGTTCGCGCCGCACCATCAGACCAGCGCGGACGAGCTTGTCAGGGTGTCCCGTCCAGGGGGCGTCATCGGGCTGCTCAACTGGACCCCCGAGGGGTTCATCGGGCAGATGTTCGCCGTCATGAAGCCGTACGCCGCGCCCCCGCCGGCCGGCGCACAGCCGCCGCCGCTGTGGGGTGACCCCGACTACGTCAGTGCCCTCTTCGGCGACCGGATCACCGATGTCACCGCGGAACGGAAGACCGTCCGCGTGGATCGGTTCCCCACGGCGGAGGCGTTCCGCGACTTCTTCAAGAGCCGGTACGGGCCGACCATCGCCACGTACCGCAACGTCGCCGAACATCCCGAACGCGTCGACGCCCTGGACCATGAACTCGCTGAACTCGCCCGCCGGCATGACCTGGGTGCAGGAGCGATGGATTGGGAGTACCTGCTGTTCACCGCTCGCAGGGCACGGTCATAGGCGGATCATCAGCGCGGGGCGTCGTGCCGCCTGAGCCCTTGTGGACGCTGCGGTACCGCGATGGGGGAATCCCGTACCGCGCCAGGAACGCCAGGCGGAGCGTCTCGGCCGAGCCGAACCCGCATCGCGCCGCGACGCCTGGCAGCGGCAACGATGTGGTAGCGAGAAGGCGTGCGGCTGCGGCCGTGCGGGCGTGCCGGATGAAGCGGCCCGGCGTCTGGCCGAGGGACGTCAGGAACAGCCGGGTGAGGTGGCGTGGGCTGACCCCGGCCACGGCGGCTAACGCTGTCGTGCTGAGGTCGCCGTCGAGGTTCGCGTTGACGTGGTCGAGTATCCGCCGGACCATCTCATGGGCGGGGGGCGGTCCGGCCGTGAAGATGCTCATCTGTGCCTGATTGCCGGGGCGTTGCAGGTACGTCACCAGGTCGCGGGCGAGCATCCGGGCAAGTTCGACGCCGTGGTCCTCCTCGATGAAGGCCAGTGTGAGGTCCAGGGCGCTGGTGACGCCGGCGGCAGTCGTGATCCTGCCGTCGCGGATGTAGATCGGGTCCGGGTCGACGTGGATGTGGGGGTACTCGGCCGCGAGCGCGTCGGCGAACCGCCAGTGGGTCGTCGCGCGCTTGCCATCGAGCAGTCCCGCGGCGGCCAGAACACTGGCGCCGGTGCACACTGACGCGACCCGCCGGCTCACCTGGGCGAGCCGCTGAACGTGGGCGACGACCAGGGGATTCGCGGCGGCACGAGCGTGGCCGAGGCCGCCTGAGATGATCAATGTGTCGAGGGGGCCGGTGAGCCGTTCGAGCGCCTGGCCGCTGTGCAGTACCACACCGGGACCGCACGTGATCGGGTGTCCCCCCGGGCTGACCACGGTGACCTGGTACGGCGTTCGCACCTCGCCGGTCGCATTCGCCATGCCCAGGCTCGTCGTCACGCAGGCGATGTCCAGCAGTTCGGCGTCGTCGTAGCCGACGATCGCGACCGGACGTACGTTCATGGACCACAAGCGTAGGCCGGACGGACCCGTATCCCACAGTTTCGGACCTGCCGCACTCCGACGGTGGCCTGCCGTGTCGATTGAGGTGACGGTGTCGGCATGACACGAACCGCTCCCGTGCCGAGCACGGTCATTGACCCGGTCGGCGCCCCGGACACGACCCGGCCGGCCGTGTGGCGGCGCGTCACGTCGGTGATCGGTCACCGCTGGCCGACGTGGCTGGCGCTCGCCCTGGCGGCCGTCATTCTGTGGGACCTCGGTGATGGTTCGGAGTTCGTGTTTCTGCTCGCCATCGCGGCTGCCGGCTACCTGTTCATGGCAGTCGCCGACCGTCCGCGCGCTACATGGCCGGTGCTGTTCGCGCTCGTGGCGACGGTTGTGGTCCTGCGGTTGCTCGACATCGACCCGTGGCCGGCACTCACCGTCGTAGCGGCAGCCTTCATCGCGCTGGGACTGATCGGCGGGCAGCTGCGCAGGCCGGGCCTGTACGCGCTGCAATCACCGGCCGCACTCGGATTCATCGCGCTTGGCCTGGCCGCTCTGTCGGTGTCCGCCGGCATCGGACACTATCTCGTCGCTGCCGGACTGCTCGGCCACGCGGCGTGGGACGCCATCCACTGGCGCGCCAACACAATCGTCGCCCGGTCGTTCGCCGAGTGGTGCGGGGTACTGGACGTGACACTCGGCCTAGGGATCCTCATCCTTGCGCCCTGAGGCCATCAAGGCCGTTGCTCCCCTGACCATCCCGATCGCGCTGTGGGACCGGTGACGCCGCAGTCAACCCGGCACAGAGACCGGGGTGGTCGCGGCTGATGCGGCCGGCCGGTTCATCAGCCGCCAGGTGTGTCGGCGGACCAGCGGGTCCAGGGTGACCAACAGGTACGCCGTCCCTACTACGAGGATGCCTCCGGTGGGGCCGAGCGTCGACGCGAGCACGCCGCCGACGAGCCCGCCGAGCGGGATGCCGGCCCACGCCAGCCCGCCGACCGCGCCGAGGACGCGCGCCCGCAGGCCGGCCGGGATGCGTTCGAACTCGGCAGCGGACAGCAACGGATTGATGGCCCCGATCAGTACCCCGCCGGCGAGCGCGACGCCCGCGACGACGGGTAGCCCGACCGGCAGCGCCAGCACGAAGATCCGCGGGACGGCACCGAGCAGGAAGGCCACGGCGTACGTGCGCCATCGCGGCAGGCGCGCGCCGTACACCGACACGAGCAGTGACCCTACGAAGGCTCCGGCGCTCAGCGCGCCGAACACGAGCCCGACGGATGTCGCGTCATGAAAGCGCTCGGCCGCCCACACCGGGATCAGCACCGCCGTCAGCGCCTGGTCGAGCAGATTCGTCAGCAGCACCATCGCGACGATCGCCCGTAGCAGGGGGTCACGCCGGACGAAGCGTAGCCCTGCCGCGAGGTCGGCGAGGTAGCCGCCGACCCGGATGCGGTGGCCCGCTTCGGCCGGGTCCGCCTTGGCCGGGTCGGAAGCGGCTGGCCTTACCCTGACCAGCGTCGCCACCAATGCGGCGGCAAGCAGGAAGCTGACCGCGTCCAGCGCGATGACCGCGGGCGCGCCGACCAGCGCGATCAGCACTCCGCCCAGCGGCGCGCCGATCAGCGACCCGAGGCGGTGGACGCTGTCGGCCAGCCCGGCGGCACGCTCGTTACTCCAGCCGGCGGCGGCCGCGACATCGGGCACCATCGCGTACTTCGCGTTGTCCGACGGCCCGCGGAACAGCCCGACCACCCCGACCAGCACGAGCAGGACCGGATAGGCGAGCAGGCCTGCGGCGTACAGCAAGGGCACCACGCCGAGCACCAGCCCGGCGATCAGGTCACCCCCGACGCTGGTTGTCCGTAGCCCCACGCGGTCGACCAGCGGTCCGCCGAGTACGCGTGCGGCGACCAGGGCGGCCATCTCCACGAACGCGGTGACGCCGGTCAGCAGGGCGTCGCCGGTGGTCTGCAATACGAACCAGGGCACCGCCACCACCGACATCCGGGTGCCGGCGACCGAGACCGCCTCGGCGGCGAGCAGCCCGTACGCGGAGCGCCGCCTCACGGCCGGTCCCCGCCGGCGGCCCTGGAGGGTTCATCGGCTGCGGTACCGGACGGTTCAGCACCCGCGCCGACGGGCCGACCGTCGGACGCGGTCCGCGTCGCCAACAGCGCGTCCAGCTGGCCGCGCCGCGGGAATATCTGGAACTGCGTGGTCATCGCGACGCGTTCGGACCCGTCGCCGGCCCGGTCCGCCGCCCGTTCCCGATACCGCACCAGCAGGGCCATCATGTCGTCGGCGAGTTGCTTGGCCTCGGCGGCGGTCAGGCTGAGCGTGAGGTCGCTCATGCTGCCCGCCCGTACCCACTCCTGCGGCCAGTCGGCCAACTCGGTGATGGACCGCTCGACGTTCTCCGCGTACATCCGCGCGACCGTGCGCAGGTAGGCCTCGCCGAGTTCACGCTCCGGCGCGTTCTGGTCGGGCACGTCGAACCAGGTCGAGCGATGGACGGCGCGCCAGAAGCGTTCCCGACCGCGGCCCAGTTCAGGTGCGTCGGTGATGAAGCCGTGGGCGGCCAGCGTGCGGAGGTGGTAGCTGGTCGCGGCGCTGGACTCGCCGAGGCTCGCGGCCAGTTGGGTGGCGGTCTGCGGGCCGTCGTGGCGCAGCGAGCCGAGCAGCCGCAGGCGCAGTGGATGGGCTACACCACGCAGCGTTCGCGCGTCGAGGACTACGTCCTGCGTGGAGTCGTACCCGGGCTTCTGCGGATCCTCAGCCATGGATGCCAAGATAGCTTTGCAAAGGAATCGTTGCAACGAGTGGTTGGCATATGATGCCTGCGTTGGCCCGGCCATACTGGGGCGCATGCCATCGATCACGATCAGCGTGCAGGCCGAGCCGCGTGACGCCGCGTCCTGGCTAGCACTGGCGTCCCGGCTCGACGCCGGCGGGTTCGAGGCGCTGCTGGTCGGTGACCACCCAGGTTCAGGCCCAGCACCGTGGCCCGCACTGGGCGCGGCCGCGGCCGTGACCACGAGACTGCGGTTAGGTACGTACGTGTTGCAGGCCGGGGTACGCGATCCGGTGCAGGCCGCCGCGGACGCGGCCACGCTGGATCTCCTCGCGCCAGGGCGCGTGTTGTTCGGCCTTGGGGCCGGGCACACCTTCGCCGAGTGGGAGGCAACTGGGCGTCCGCGGCCCGGGGCGGGTGACCGTGCCGGCCGCTTGGTGGAGTTCGTCGACGCTGTCTCCCGGCTCCTCAACGGTGAGACCGTCACCATCGCGGGCCATCATCTGAGCCTGTTGCGGGCGCGGCTGGATGATCTGCCCACCAGCGGACGGGTACGGCTAGTGATCGGCGGCGGGCATCGACGGATCCTCCAGGCAGCCGCCGCTCGCGCTGACGTGGTAGCGCTTTCCGGACTTGGCCGCACCCTTGCCGACGGGCACCGGCACCACGTGCGGTGGTCCCGCGCCCATCTCGACGCCATGTTGGACGTGGTGCGGGCCGAGAGCCGGCGGCTGGGTACCACGCCTGAGATCGAAGCACTGGTACAGGTCGTCACTGTTACGAACAAGCGTGCCGAAGTGCTGGCCGAACTGGCGCAGCGACTGCCCGGTGCGACACCCGACGATCTCGCCCAGACACCATTCCTGCTGGTTGGCAGCATCGAACAGATGGCTCACCAACTCGCCCGCCAGGCTCAGCAGTTCGGGATAAGCCGCTACGTGGTTCGCGAACCCGCAGTCGACACCGCCGAGCAGCTCCTCCCATTTCTCGCTGAGCGGTAGGAGGGGCCAGGTCAGGCTTACCACCGGCGGCCAACGCGCCCTGTCATAGCCGCAATCCGCGTGACTGCGAGCGCGACCACCGTCAAGCACCACGTGCCGTCAGGATCTTCACCTTCTGCCCCGTCTCAACTGGCAGACGACACCGTCAACGGCTGCGGCCGGATGTCGCGTCATTTCGGCTCTCACGTCTGCGACGTACCGGCGAGGTGCGACAGCAAACCCGTGCCGCACATAACTGTCATTATGATGCATCACGTTACGCAACGATCCGACTACTCTGAGCTCGATTTCCGATTATCGGATTACTGGTAATGCCAATCCGGTAATCCCACGGTTCGCGGCCTGTCCCCCGGCGCACGCCGAGGTCGTCCGGGAACATCGCGCATCCGCCGGCGACACACCGCAGCCGTTCCTCTGATCACGCGGATCATGGCGGGGTCGTGGCGGACTAGACTGCGGCGTCGTATGGATACGCCAGTCGAGGTCGCCGAAAACCGGCCGTGCGCGCACTGCGGCCGTCCCGTGCCGCAGCGGGCCGGCGCCGGTCGTCCGTTCCGTTACTGCCGCGACAACGACGGCGCCTGCCAGCGCGCGTCGCGCAACGTGCGGATGCGCCATCGCAACGCACCGGGGCTGGCCGGGCAGGTGGCGCGGACCTGGGAGGCGGTCGACCGGCTCGACCAGGTCGTCGAGACGCTGACCGAGGCGTTGCACGGGGAGCTGTCGCCGGCCGGCGTGGAGCGGCAACTCGCCGAGGTGCGTGCCGAGGCGGCGGCGCAGATCGCGGGCGCGCAGGCCGAGCGGGACGAGGCGCGCCGCGAGGCGGAGTCCGCGGCCGCGGCAGTGGCCGCGGCCCGACAGGAGACGGCGGCCGCGGTGGCCGAGCGGGACGCGGCGCGCGGCGAGGCGGCGACCGCGACGGCCGAGGCCGCGGCGGCGACGCGCCGGGCGCAGGAGGCGGAGCAGGCGCGGGACGCGGCGCACCAGGCGGCGAGCGCATCGGACGCGTTGCGTGTGCAGGCCGAGTCCGACCGGGATGGGGCGCGGCGCGAGCTGCAGTCGCTGCGCACGGAGCACGACGCGCTGCGCCGGGAGCTCGACGCGGTGGCACGCGAGCGCGACGGGGCCCGCACCGAGGCGGAACGGGCTACGCGGACCGCGCAGGAGGCCGTCGCGCAGGCCGACCGGGCGCGCGCGGAGACCGAGCTGGCCCGGCAGGAGGCGTCGGCGGCGACCGCGGACGCGGCGCGGGCGCGGGCGGCGGCCCAGCAGGCACAGGCGGAGAGTGAACGGGCGCGCGCGGACGCCGGCGCGGCGCGGGCGCAGGCCGAGACGGCGGACGCCGAGCTGGCTCGGGTGCTCCCGCAACTGCAGGCGGCCCGGGACGCGGCGGCCTCCGCCGAGGCCGGGCTCGCCCAGTGGAGAGTACGGCTGGAGGCCGCCGAGGCGGACCGCGACGGCGCACAGGGCCGGGTGGCTCAGCTGTCGGCCCAGGTCAGCGACCTGGCTGCGGCGCTGGCGAGCCTCGGTGCGGCGGCCCGCCCGGCGGCCCCGGCCGCGCCGGAGGCGGCGCCGGCGGGCTGACAACGTCAGTGGATGCCGGGGTCAGTGGATGCCGGACATCAGCGTGCGGATGTGCCGGGTGAACATCAGCGCGCCGAGGCCGAGCGCGACCGAGGCGAGCCCGAAGGTCAGGAAGTACGTCGGCTGCGCCCACTTGTCGGCCAGCCGGGCGACCTGGCCACCGATCGCGTCGCCGACCGCCACCGCCAGGAACCACAGCCCCATCATCTGGCTGGCGTACCGGGCCGGGGCCAGCTTGGTGGTGACCGACAGCCCGACGGGGCTCAGGCACAGCTCGCCGCAGACCTGTACGGCGTACACCGCGATCAGCCACAGCGGCGAGACGAGTTCGCCGCCGACGGCCGCCCGCGCGGCGGCGGCCATCAGCACGAACGACAGGCCGTTGAGCACCAGACCGAGGGCGAACTTCACCGGTGTGGACAGCCGGTGGCCGAGCCTGACCCAGAGCGCCGCGAACAGCGGCGCGGCGATGATGATCAGGATCGGGTTCGCGGACTGCAGCCAGGACGCCGGGAAGGTGAAGCCGAACAGGTGGCGGTCGGTGCTGTCCTCCGCGAAGACGTTGAGCACCGAGCCGGCCTGGTCGTAGATCAGCCAGAACGCCGCGGCGAACACGAACAGCCACAGGTACGCCCGCATCCGGTCGCGTTCGACGCCGGCCAGGCGGCGGTCGAACAGAATCCGGGCGAAGTACACCACGGTGATCAGCACGGTCAGCGCGGTGAGCAGGTTGACCACGGTGTTGACGGTGAACAGCCCGGTCACGGCGAGCACGAGGACCAGCAGCGCGGCGACCAGCACGGCGACGGCGATGCGGGTCAGCGCCCGGCGGCGTTCCGCGCCGTCCAGCGGGTCGGTCGGCGTGACGCCGGCGCGGCCGAGGTGCCCGCCGCCGACGACGTACTGGATGACCGCCAGGGTCATGCCGACCGCGGCGGCGGCGAAGCCGAGATGCCAGTTGATCTTCTCGCCGAGGTAGCCGGTGATCAGTGGCGCGAGGAAACCGCCGATGTTGATGCCCATGTAGAACAGGGAGAAGCCGGCGTCGCGGCGCGGGGAGTCGCGGTCGTAGAGATCGCCGACCATGGTGGAGATGTTGGGTTTGAGCAGCCCGGTGCCGAGCACGATCAGCGTCATGCCGGCGAAGACGCTCCATCCGGTCGGGATGGCCATCACGTAGTGCCCGGCGGCGATGACGACCCCGCCCCACAGCACCGAGCGGCGGGCGCCCAGCAGCCGGTCGGCGATCCAGCCGCCGGGCAGCGCCATCAGGTAGACCATGGCGTTGTAGACGCCGTAGACGGCGCTGGCCGTGGCGACGGACATGCCGAGCCCGCCGGTGCTGGCCGCGGCGGTCAGGTAGAGGACCAGGATCGCCCGCATGCCGTAGAAGCTGAAGCGTTCCCACATCTCCGTGAGGAACAGCGTCGCCAGTCCCCGCGGGTGGCCGAAGAACTGCCGGTCCCCGCCGGGGGCCCCGGCCGGTGCATCGGTGACGGACATCGCAACTCCAGCGGAATACGCAGGGTGCAAAAATCGCTATTCGGGCGTACTACTAGACTTCCGTGATCACTCCGACGGGGTGAGTCCGTTCACCGTGTCCGCCGTCCGGCTACGCTCGGAGCGTTTAACCAGATTGCCGTCTGGTATGCGGCCGGGAATCCGCCGGCCGCCGCACGTCGTTACATCTGAAGACCAGCACCACGACCGAGGGGAAAGCCGATCATGGGCGAGCGCATGCTGCGCGGGAGCCGTCTGGGAGCAGTCAGCTACGAGTCCGACCGCAACACCGAGCTTGCCCCGCGACAGACCCGCGAGTACCTCTGCGCCAAGGGACACCAGTTCGAGGTGCCCTTCGCCGTGGACGCCGAGGTGCCGATGACCTGGGAATGCAAGTTCGACGGCAGCGTGGCGCGGCTCGTCGACGGCACGGAGCCGGAGCAGAAGAAGGCCAAGCCGCCGCGCACCCACTGGGACATGCTGCTCGAGCGGCGTTCGATCGCCGAGCTGGAGGACATTCTGGCGGAGCGGCTCCAGGAGGTTCGGACCCGCCGCGGTCGGGCCTGATCCCACCACTTCCGCAACGTCGATTCCGCCCCCGCAGCGCACGCTGCGGGGGCGGTTCGCGTTTGTCAGACGATTTCGCCCTCGATCGCCGTTCCGGCCCCGCTCGCGGTGCGCGGCGACGGATGCTGCGGCGGTCGTGGGGACTGCGCCGCTCCGCGGTACACGCGCACCCGGCGCGGCCCGAACAGGTCCCCGGCGACCGCCGAGGAGATGCGCCGCTCCGCGGCGCGCTGCACACGCCGGCGCGCCTGCCGCCGCACCGGCGGCAGGATCAGCAGCGCCCCGACGAGCCCGGTGACCAGGCCCGGCACCGCCAGCAGCAGTCCGGCGCCCAGCCCCACGAGACCGTCGGTGACCTGCTCGCCGGGGGGCCGACCGGCCCGGGCCGCGTCGCGGAATCCCCGCCAGGCCCGCACGCCCTCGCGGCGCAGCAGCGCCACGCCGACCAGTGAGGCGAGCAGTACCAGCAGCACCGCCACGCCGAAACCGACCCGGCGTCCGACCAGCACGAAGACCGCGATCTCGGTCACCCCGGTCGCCGCCAGCGCCAGTGGCAGCAGCGTCAGTCCTCGGCGCATATCACCTCCCCCGGCTCGGACGTCGCGGAAACCCCGCCCCGTCCAAGCATGACACGCGCCCTACGGCCAGCGCGCCGCCTCCGTCTGCGTACGGCCGCGCAGCGCGCGCACCACCGAGTCCCGGCGGCCCTTGATCCCCCACACCGTCACCCGCAGCAGCGCCTCGCGCACGATCGCGGAGCTCATCTTGCTCGCCCCTTCCGCGCGCTCGGTGAACGTGATCGGGACCTCGACGATCCGGAAGCCCTCGCGGTGGGCGCGCCAGGAGAGCTCGACCTGGAACGAGTAGCCCTGCGACGAGACGCTGGCGAAGTCGATCTTCTCCAGGACCGGCATCCGGTAGATGCGGTAGCCGCCGGTGGCGTCGGAGACCGGCATGCCCAGCGCGAGGCGGGTGTAGAGGTTCGCCCCGCGCGACAGCAGCAGGCGGTGCACCGGCCAGTTGACCAGCTTGCCGCCGGGCACGTAGCGCGAACCGATCACCACGTCGGCCCCGCGGGCCGCGTCCAGCAGCCGCGGCAGCTCCTCCGGCGCGTGCGAGCCGTCGGCGTCCATCTCCACGACGGCGTCGTAGCCGCGGTCGCGCGCCCACCCGAACCCGGCCACGTACGCCGCGCCGAGCCCCTGCTTGCCGGGCCGGTGCAGCACCTTGACGTGGTCGTCGTCGGCGGCGATCTCGTCGGCGATCCGGCCGGTGCCGTCGGGGCTGTTGTCGTCGGCGATCAGGACGTCGACGTCGGGCACCGTACGCCGGACCCGTTCGGTGATCCGGCGGACGTTGTCGGCCTCGTTATAGGTCGGGATCACGACCAGCACCCGCCCGATCCCCGGGTAGCCCTCCGGGTTCGAACCAGCCGCCGCGTTGGCCTCGCTCACCGCGCCTCCGAATCTGCCACGTCACGTACAGGGTCGCGTCGCGAACGGCGCTGCAGCGCCGACAGGACGACGATGGTGCCGGCGAGCGCCACCAGCACCATCTCGGGCCAAAGGCCCCACTGTGTGGCTAGCGTACGCGTTGCTCCGACCCGCATATCGCCGACCACGACCGCCGGGGTGTTGAACCGGGTCGCCCCGGTGACGGCGCCGTCGGCCCCCACGAACCCGGACACCCCGACCGTGGATGCCATCAGCGCGTCGCGCCCGTGCTCGACCGCCCGCAGCCGCACCATCGCCAGCTGCTGGCGCGCCTCGGCCACGTCGAAGGTGGCGTTGTTGGTCTGGACCACCAGCACCTGCGCCCCGCCGGTGACGGTGTCGCGGACCACCTCGTCGTAGGCCACCTCGAAGCAGATCACGTCGCCGACGGTCAGGGGGCCGGTTTGCAGCACCCCGGGCCGCTCGCCGGCGACGAAGTCGGCCCGGACCCGGTCGACCTGGGAGCTGACCCGGCGGGCGATGTCACGAAGCGGCACGTACTCGGCGAACGGGACGGGATGGCGTTTGACGTACAGCTGGTCGAGGTCCGGGCCGGCGCCGGGGCGCCACAGCAGCCCGACGTTGCGGACCTGGCCGGCCTCGGGACCCTGCAGCACCGCCCCGACGAGGATCGGCACCCCGATGGCGTCGGCGGCGGCGCTGATGGCGCGGGCGGCGTCGGCGTCGCGCAGCGGGTCGACGTCGCTGGAGTTCTCCGGCCACACCACCAGCTGCGGCCGTCGCGCCGACCCGGCCGCGACCTGCGCGGCGAGCCGCATCGTGGCGTCGACGTGGTTGCCGAGCACCGCCCGGCGCTGCGCGTTGAAGTCCAGGCCCATCCGCGGCACGTTGCCCTGCACGATCGCCACCGTCACGGTGTCGGCGCGGCCGCCGACGCCGACCGGCACGGCCAGCCCGGCCAGCACCACCGCCACGGCGCCGAGCGCGGGCGCCGCGGCCCGCAGCCGGGCCCGCACCCCGACGGCGCGCCACGGCCGTACGGCGGCGGCGGCCAGCAGCCCGCCGGCGAGCGCGACGGCGAAGGTCACCAGCGGCGCGCCGCCGATCGCGGCGACGCGCAGCAGCGGCGAGTCGCCCTGGCTGAACGCCAGCCGCCCCCACGGGAAGCCGCCGAACGGGGTGCGGTCGCGCAGCGCCTCCTGCGCCACCCATAGCAACGCGGTCACCGCCGGCCACGACCAGCGGGCCCGGTCGACGAGGGGGCTGACGAACGCGGCGAGCGCCCCGAGCAGCGCCAGGTAGCTGGCCTGCAGCGTCGACAGCAGCAGCCACGGCAGGTTGCCGGTGTGCAGGTTGGTCCAGCTCAGCAGCGGCACGAAGAACGTCAGCCCGGTGAGCAGGCCGAGGCCGGCGCCGGCGGCGATCCGGCGCCGGTGGGTGGCGGCGGCCAGCAGCGCGACCGCGATCGGCGCCAGCCACCACAGCCCGTACGGGGGGAACGCCGCGACCAGGGCGGCCCCGGCGGCCACCGCGGCGAGCACGGCCGCGGGCGTGGGCAGCGGGGCGGGGTCGGGCCGGGCGGCCGCCGCGGGCAGCGGGGGCAGGGCCGGTTCCCGCGACGCGTCCGCGGCCTCCGGGGTTTCGGCCGCACTCACCATCGTCACCTGCGCCTCACCCACCGCGTCGCCGGTCGCCGGCACCTCCGACGACGTGTCCCGCCGAAGGCTACCGGCCGCCGAAGGCTACTGGCCGGCGCGGTGTCGGCGGCGGGCGCGGACGCCGTCGAGTGTGGCCCGGAATCGGTGGAGTCCGGAAATGGAATCGGGGCGCGACCGATGTGGTCGCGCCCCGAGCTCCCAGGCCCTTCCCGGCCGGTGCCGCAGTGTGATCCGGTACGACCTTCGGACCGACCGGGCGAGAACTGGCTGTTCCCGTCAGGCCGTTGTCTACTGGCCGTGCGTACCCCCTGCCCCTGCACCGGAAGCCGCGGCCGGTTCGCGCCGCCCCGCCGACCCCCGCCCGCTGGACCTGGCCGGTGAAGGCGGTTGCCTTCGTTGCGACGAAATGTCGCTCGGCCAGCGGGCGAAGGGACGAAGCGAACAACAGCCGCTTCTCCGTAGTAGGACTCAAAGACGGTACGTTGTGCACCCCCATCACTGTCAACCACCGCCCCGGTGTTGATCTAGCGTGGCGGCGTGTCGCACGTGGCGTGTCGAGATGAATACGCTCAGTCGTGGAGGTGGTGGCGCAGCAGACCGGCCGCCGCGTCCGGGTGCGCCTCGGCGAGCAGCCCCGCCGCGGCCAGCACATAGTCGGTGTCGACGACGGCGCGGGCCCGTCGCGGCAGCGGATATCCGCCGGCGTGGTCGCTCAGCGGCGCGTCCAGCACCGCGAGCGCGTCGGCCGGCGCGGCGTGACGCAACACACCTCCGGAGCCGACCACCAGCCGCACGTCGCGCAGGTCCCGGCCGCCGCCGGCACCACCCGGCTCGGCCCGGGCGTGCCGACGCAGCGCCACCGTGGCCGCCAGCGCCCCGATCCGCCGGTCCAGCGCCCGCTGTGCCGCGTCGGCCGGCACGAACCCCGGATCGGCCGCCCGGGCCGCCGCCGCGGCCGCCAACCGCGGCTCCTCCCCGTCGGCGAGCAGCCGCTCGGCCGCCGCGGCCGCCACCACACCCGGCGCGCTCCACCGCAGACCGAGATCACCCTCGACGGTCCGCGCCCGCCACAACACCCCGGCCACCTGCGCGCTCGGGCCACCGTCACGCTCATCCGGTGTCAGCACCGAGTACACGTCGGTGGTGGCGCCCCCGACATCGACGACGACCAGATCCCCGCCGGTGTGGTCGGCGAGCAACTCCACCCCGGTCAGCACCGCGTCGGGGGTGGCCGCCCGCACCAGCGTCGCGAACCGCCGTCCCCGCGACAGCCCCTTACCGCCGATCACGTGCCGCAGGAACACCTCGCGGATCGCGGTGCGGGCCGGCTGCGGCCGCAGCTCGCCGATGCGGGGCAGCACGTTGTCGGTCGCGGTGAACGGCACCGCGCCGGCGGCCAGCGTCGCACACACCTGCTCACGCGCCTCGGCGTTGCCGGCCACCACCACCGGCACCCGCCAGCGGGCGCGGGCCAGCCGGGCCGCGTTGTGCCCCAGCACCTCGGCGTCCCCGCCGTCGGTGCCGCCGACCAGCAACACCACGTCCGGGCGGGCGGCGCGCAGCGCCCGCAGCGCCGCGCCGTCCAGCCGGCCCGCCGCCACGTGCACCACCCGCGCCCCGGCCGACAACCCCACCCGGGCGCCGGCGCGGGCCGTCACGAGCTGCTCGTAGCCGACCACCGCCAGCCGCAGCCCACCGCCGGCCGAGGAGCAGACGTACCAGGGCGCCCCGGCGGCGCCGGTCAACCCGACGGTCGCCGCGGCCACCGCGGCGTCCAGGCCGTGCAGCACGTCGGTGCCGACCGTGGTCGGACGCGCGGCGGTGGCCAGCAGCCGGCCGCCGGCCAGCTCCACCACCGCGACCTTCGTGTACGTCGAGCCGACGTCGGCGCAGACCGCGAAGCTCACCCGCTCAGACCCGGCCCCGGCGGTGGCGTCGACGGCGCCGGCACCACCACCGTGCCGGTCGCGGTCACCGCCACGATCGGCGGGTCCAGCACCTCGGCGGCCGACTCGGACCGCTCGGGCCGGCCCCGGCACACCACCCGCGCCTCGAAGTCGATGGCGCGGCTGCGGCTGCCAACCCGGACCACCGTCGCGACGACCTCCAGCACGTCACCGGCCTTCATCGGAGCCCTGAACTGCACGTCCGAGTACGAGGCGAACAGCCCCTCGTCGCCGTCGGTGCGGATGCACACCTCCGTGGCGACGTCCCCGAACAGGCCCAGCGCGTACGCCCCGTCGACCAGGTTGCCGGCGTAGTGGGCGTGCGAGTACGGCACGTACCGCCGGTGCGTCACGGTCAACCCCAGCCGCGGGTCCTGCCCGGTCATGCCGCCTTCACCTTCCTGTTCGTGGTCATCTTGGTCGTGATCAGCGCGTGGACGAGGTAGCTGGCCACCTCCCGCGGGGTGGTGCCGCGACCGAAGATGCGATCCACGCCCAGCTCGCCGGCCATCAACTCGTCGAAACGCGGCCCGCCGACGATCAACAGCGGGCGCATGCCGGCCGGCATCGCCTCCCGGAACGCCGCCGCCATCTCCCGGGTGTTGTGCAGGTGCGCGTCGCGCTGGGTCACCACCTGCGACACCAGCACCGCGTCGGCCTTCTCCGCGCGCGCCGCCTCGACCAGCTCCGGCACGCTGACCTGGGCGCCGAGGTTGGTCACCTTCAGCTCCCGGTAGTACTCCAGGCCCTTCTCCCCGGCGATGCCCTTGACGTTGAGGATCGCGTCGATGCCCACGGTGTGCGCGTCCGTGCCGATGCACGCCCCGACCACCGACAGCTTGCGTCGCAGCCGCGCCTTGACCAGCGCGTTGACCTCCTTGGCGGACAGCAGCGGGAAGTCGCGCTCCACCACCTGCACCGCCGACAGGTCGACCAGGTGGTTGACGCGGCCGTAGACGACGAAGAACGTGAACCCGTCGCCCATCTGCGTGGCGTGCACCAGCATCGCCGGGTCCATGCCCATCTTCGCGGCCAGCTGCAGCGCCGCCCCCTCGGCCCGCTTGTCGTGCGGCACCGGCAACGTGAACGACATCTGCACCATGCCGTCGCCGGTGGTGTCCCCGTACGGGCGCACCACCCTGTTCTCGCTCACGCCTGGCCCTCCAGGATCTCGGTCGCCGGGTTGTAGTAGTCGTCGCAGTGCCGGGCGACGCCGTCCAGGCCCTTACCGCGGTCCGCGGGGCGCTTCATGATTCCGAAGGTGCCGTCGGCGATGGCGTTGAGCAGGGTGTCATCGACGATCCGCTCCAGCAGCTCCACCGCCTCGCCGAGCACCCGGTGGGCACGCTGCTGGATGAAACCGCCCGGCGCGGGCACGAAGTCCTCGTGCAGGTTGCCGGCGGCGTTCAGCACGTACCGCACGTTCTGCAGCGCGATGTCCCGGTCCGACAGCCACGGCGTCACCACCGCCTCGGTCATCATCCCGACCAGCAGGATGCCCTGGCCGGTCATCGCCCCCACCAGGTTGAAGAACCCGTCGAGCAGGTTGCCCCGGAACACGTCGCCGGTCATGTGCTTGGTCGGCGGCATCCATTTCAGCGGCGCGTCCGGGAACAGCTCCCGGGCCAGCAGCGCGTGCGCCAGCTCCAGCCGGAACGACTCCGGCAGATCCGGGTTGATCTCGAACGCGTGCCCCAGCCCGAGCTGCCGGTCCGCCAACCCGGCCTCGTGGGCGAAGTACTCGTTGAGCAGCTGCGACACCGTCACCGTGTGCGCCTCGTCCACGGCATCGGCGGTGGTGAGGTAGTTGTCCTCGCCGGTGTTGATGATGATCCCCGCGCGGGCGTGCACCTGCCGGGAGAACCGCTGGTCGACGAAGGTCCGGATCGGGTTGATGTCGCGGAACAGGATCCCGTACATCGAGTCGTTGAGCATCATGTCCAGCCGCTCCAGGCCGGCCAGCGTCGCCATCTCCGGCATGCACAGCCCGGACGCGTAGTTCGTCAGCCGCACATACCGGCCCAACTCCTTCGACGAGGAGTCCAGGGCCGCCCGCATCAGCCGGAAGTTCTCCTGGGTGGCGTACGTGCCGGCGAACCCCTCCCGGGTCGGCCCCTCCGGCACGTAGTCCAGCAGCGACTGCCCCGTCGACCGGATCACCGCGATCACGTCCGCGCCGGCGCGCGCGGCCGCCTGCGCCTGCGGGATGTCCTCGTAGATGTCCCCGGTCGCCACGATCAGGTAGATCCACGGCCGCTGCGCCGGATCCCCGTACCGCTTGATCATGCGGTCGCGCTCGGCCCGCCGCCGGTCGATCACCTTGATCCCGGCGGCCGTGGCCCGCCGTGCCGCCCGACGGGCCGACGACGCCGCCCTGCCGGAAGGCACCGTGAACCGCACCGACCCCGCCGCCGCCTTCTGCGCCAGCAGCGTGACGTCGGTGATCTGCTCCCGCGCCAGCGCGTCGAAGACCGGCACCGCCACCCCGTGACCCAGCCCCACGTCGGCCACAACCGCGTCGACCAGCCGGTTCACCCACGGGATCCCCTCCGGGTCCGCGCCGGTCACCCCGGCCAGCCGCAGCGCCGCCCGCTCCACCGACACCGTGGTGTGGCTGCGCGCCAACTCCACCACCGGCTGCCCGGCCCGGCGCGCCAACTCCCGGGCGCGACGCACCAGCGCGGGATCGAGATCGAGCTTCCCGGTCACGCCGTCACCCCGCTCCGCTCCGTGACGCCGTGACCGGCGCTACTGAGCCCGATGGTTCGCTCGCGACGCTCGCTCACGCCGTCACCCCGCTCCGCTCCGCGACGCTCGCTCACGCCACACCCTCCTCGTAGATCACGTTGCCGCGCAGCACCGTGCGCCGGCACACCGGCAGCGGCGTCGGGTCGTGCGGGCCACGCTCCTCCGGCAGCTCCGACACCAGCACCGGCAGCCCGTTCACCACCCCCGCCGGCGTCCGCCACACCGCGAACGTCGCCGGCGCCCCCGGCGCCAACGCCCCCTCGCCGTCACGGTGCACCGCCCGCCAGCCGCCCCTCGTGTGCGCCGCGAACGCCGCCCGCGCGCTCATCCGCTGCGCCGGGTTGAAGTGCGACACCGCCGCCCGCACCGAACCCCACGGGTCCAGCGGGGTCACCGGCGAATCCGACCCGAACGCCAACGGCACCCCCACCGCGTGCAACGCCCCCATCGGGTTCGACTCCAGCGACCGCTGCACCCCCAGCCGCTGCGCGTACATCTGCGCGTCGCCGCCCCACAACCGGTCGAACGCCGGCTGCATGCTCGCCACGATCCCGTACTCGACGAACCCGGCGATCAACCGCTTGTTCATCAGCTCGGCGTGCTCCACCCGGTGCCGCGCCGCGCGCAGCCGTTCCACCCCGAGCACCTCGGCCGCGCCCGCGAAGCCGCGCAGCACCGTGTCGATCGCCGCGTCACCGATCGCGTGGAACCCGCCCTGCATCCCGTGCGTCGCGCAGTCCAGCAGATGGTCACGCACCTGATCGGCCGAGACGTAACCGTGCCCGCAGCCGTCGCCGTCGAGATACGCCGCCGACACGTGCGCGGTACGCGAACCCAGCGCCCCGTCGGCGTACAGGTCGCCGCCCGCCCCGACCGCGCCCAGCTCCCGCGCCTTCGCCGCGCCCAGCAGCTCACCCCAGTAGCCGTACACCTCCGGCAGCCCGTCACCGGACATCGCCAGCACACCCGTGAAGTCCGCTTCGTCCGAGGTGCCCGGGCCGCCGCACTCGTGCACCGCCGCGATCCCCAACGCCGCCGCCCGGCGCAGCGCCGCCCGCTGGAAACCCACCCGCTGCTCGCGGCTGATCGAACCCAGCGCCGCCGCCCGCACCACGTGGTGCGCATCGCGACGCAGCCAGCCCGACCCGTCGTAGCCCGGCACCGACACCACGTGCGGCACCGCCGCGAGCAACGCCGTCGAACACAGCGCCGAGTGGATCGACGCCTGCGACAGGTACACCCGGCGCCCGCCGGCCGCCCGGTCCAACGCCGCCGCGTCCGGCGGCGTCTGCCGCGCCCACGCCGACTCGTCCCAGCCGTGCCCGAGCACCACCGCGTCGGCCGGCAGTCCCGCGGCGACCCGCGCCACCGCCTCCAGCACCTCCGCCGCCGATCTGGTGTCCGACAGGTCCAAACCGGACAAGGCCTGCCCGGTATCCGTCAGGTGCACGTGCGCGTCGACGAACGCCGGCGTCACCAACGCGCCCGCCAGCTCCACCACCTCGTCGGCGCGCGGCGCGTCCGCGTCCGGGCCCAGCCACGCGATCCGCCCGTCACGCACCAGCAACGCCGTGGCCTGCGGATCCCCCGGACAGAACAGCCGGCCGCCGCGATAGAGAACAGAGGGGTTCGTCATGGGCTCAGTCTGCCGCCAGCCGGGCCTCGAACAACCGCCGCACCGCCGGCTCGCCCCGCAGCAGCTCCAGCGCGTACGCCGCGTGCCCCGGCACGTACCCGTTGCCGATCAGCATCGTCACGTCCGCCGCCAGCCCCTCCGCGCCCAACGCCGCCGCCGCGAAGCTCGTCGCCATCGAAAAGAAGATCACCGTGCCGCCCTCGGCGGTCGACAGGACCGCCCCGTGCTCACAGCCCGGCACGTCGACGCAGACCACCGTCACGTCGGCCGGCCCACCCAGCGCCGCGCCGACCGCCGCCGCCAACGCCACCGGATCGCGCGCGTCGGCCAGGGCCACCTCGTCGGCCAGCCCGGCCGCCGCCAGCCGCTCACGCTCGGCGTCCGTCGGCACCACCCCGACCGTACGGACGGCGCCGGCCCGGCGCGCCGCCGCCAACGACAGCGAACCGCTCTTACCGGCCCCGCCGATTACCGCCACCGTCACGGGCCGGTCGTACCGACGCACCACCCGCCCGGTCAGCGCCGGCGCCCCGCACACGTCGAGCACCGCCAGCGACAGCTGCGGGTCCAGGTCGTCGGGGAGCACCGCGGCGATCGACCGGCCGAACAGGATCGCGTGCCCCGCGCACGGCACCTGCTCGCTGCGCCCGTCCCAGTCCGCCAACCCGTCCGCGACCGCAAGCGGCGTCAGGGTCAGCGACACCAGCGTCGCGACCCGGTCGCCCGGTTTCAGCCCCAGGGGCGAGTCCGGCCCGACCTCCTCGACAGTGCCGATCAGCATCCCGCCCGAGCCGGTCACCGGGTTGTGCATCTTGCCGCGGGTACGGATGATCTCCAGCACCTCGGTGCGCACCGCGGCGCCGTCCCCGCCGTGCTTGTCGGCGAGC
Organism: Micromonospora pattaloongensis; assembly: GCF_900107255.1. Classification (GTDB taxonomy): domain Bacteria; phylum Actinomycetota; class Actinomycetes; order Mycobacteriales; family Micromonosporaceae; genus Micromonospora_I; species Micromonospora_I pattaloongensis. The sequence continues at coordinate 400,707 of NZ_FNPH01000004.1, forward strand.
TGCCGGAAGCTGGCCGCGTCGAGGTTCAGGCGCTCGACGCGCACCCGCACCTCGTCCGGGCCGATCTCCGGCCGGCTGTCCAGCCGCTGCGCCGCCTGTGGCAGCACCCCGACCGGCTCGATCACGCGGTGCAGCCCCACCGGCGACGTTCCCACCATCTGCGTTCCTCTCCGTGACCGGCCCGGCACTGCATCTCGTTGCACGGGAAAACTTACGGCAGAATAGTTTTTTGACGAAAGGATTTCCAGTAGCCTGCGGGCAGGACCGCCCACATGCACCGCACCGGACAGACGCAGGAGACCCCGTGACGCAGACCGCGCCGCCGCCGGCCACCGCCGCGCCGCACGCCACCCCCGCGTCGGCCGTGACCGCCCACCCCGCCGGCCAGCCCTACGAATACCGCCGCCGCGAACTCGTCGAGCCCGACTGGACCCGCTTCCCCGGCTGGCGCCACGTCACCCGCGAGCAGTGGGAGTCCGCCCAATGGCAACGGGTCAACTGCGTCAAGAACATCAAGCAGCTCCGCACCGTCCTCGGTGACCTCGTCGACGAGACCTTCTACGCCGACCTCGCCGCCGACCAGGCCGCGCTCGCCACCATGTCGATGCTGGTGCCGCCGCAGATGATCAACACGATGGTGCCGGTCGCGCCGGTCACCACCGAGGCGTTCTACGCCGACCCGGTGCGGCGCTACATGATCCCGGTCGCCTCCGACCGGCGCACCGACTGGCCGTCCCACCCGTACGCCACCCGCGACTCCCTGCACGAGCACGACATGTGGGTCGCCGAAGGGCTCACCCACCGCTACCCGACGAAGGTCCTCGCCGAACTGCTGTCGACCTGCCCCCAGTACTGCGGGCACTGCACCCGGATGGACCTCGTCGGCAACTCCACCCCCGCGGTCGAGAAGCTCAAGCTCACCCTCAAGCCCGTCGACCGCTACGACGCGCACGTCACCTACCTGCGGGCGCACCCCGGGGTCCGCGACGTGGTCGTCTCCGGCGGCGACGTGGCCAACGTGCCGTGGCGCAACCTCGAGTCGTACCTGATGCGGCTGCTCGACATCGAGACCATCCGCGACATCCGGCTCGCCACCAAGGCGCTCATGGGGCTGCCGCAGCACTGGCTGCAGGATGACGTCGTCGAGGGGCTCGAACGTGTCGCGCGTACCGCCGCCCGGCGCGGGGTCAACCTCGCCATCCACACCCACGTCAACCACGCGCAGTCGCTGACCCCGCTGGTCGCCCGCGCCGCCCAGACCGCCCTGGAGGTCGGCGTACGCGACGTCCGCAACCAGGGCGTGCTCATGCGGGGCGTCAACGCCACCGCCGGCGACCTGCTCGACCTGTGCTTCGCGCTGCAGGGCGAGGCCGGCATCCTGCCGTACTACTTCTACATGTGCGACATGATCCCCAACGCGGAGCACTGGCGGGTGCCGGTCTGGCACGCCCAGCAGCTGCAGCACGACCTGATGGGCTACCTGCCGGGCTACGCGACACCGCGGATCGTCTGCGACGTGCCGTTCGTCGGCAAGCGCTGGGTGCACATGCTCACCGAGTACGACCGGGAGCACGGCATCTCGTACTGGACCAAGAACTACCGCACCTCCATCGAGGCCGACGACGCCGAGGCGCTCGACAAGCGGTACGCGTACTACGACCCGATCGACACGCTGCCGGAGTCCGGTCAGCAGTGGTGGGCCAAGCAGCAGGCCGCCGGGCTGGACTGAGCACGGACAACGACTGCGGGCCCGCACCGAGTTCGGTGCGGGCCCGCAGTCGTTCGCGCGTGGCGACCTCAGCCGGTGAACGCGTCCTTCACGTCGCGACCGGCGTCCTTGACGTGCTCCCCGGCCTGCTTGGCCCGCGCCTCGGCGGCCTCGACGGAGCCCTCGGCCTGTAGCCGCTCGTTGTTGGTGGCGTCGCCGAGCTTCTCCTTCGCCTCGCCCTTGAGTTCCTCGGCCTTGTTCGTCAGCTTGTCGGTGAAGCTCATGAGCCAATCCTCCTGATCGGGATCTCGTCATCCCCGCTGGGATTCCGTCTCGCGATAAGGACTTCCCACTCCCCCGGCTCCCAAACATGCCGGCCTGCGCCAGCCGGGCCTTGCTTTTCCCGCTGAGCGGTTTACTCGTGTGTGCGCGGTAGCGCACATCCTCTAAAGCGTCCTAGGACAATATTGTCGGACTCATGTCCGGGTGCCGGCTCGGTGCCACACTCCCTACAGCGTCCTAGGAGGCTAGCCCTGCTCCCGCGGCCCAGGCGGTGTTGACTGGACGGATGCCGGAGATCGTCCTCGTCCGCCACGGGCAGACGGAATGGAGCGCCGCCGGGCGCCACACCTCGTACACCGACCTCGACCTGACACCGGTCGGCGAGCAGCAGGCCCGCGAGCTCGGCGCGCGACTGACCGGCCGGGCCTTCGCCGCCGTGCTGTCCAGCCCCCGGCGGCGCGCGCGGCGCACCGCGGAACTGGCCGGCGTGGCCGTCACCGACATCGACGACGACCTCGCCGAGTGGCACTACGGCGAGTACGAGGGGATCACCACGCCCCAGATCCGCGCGCGTCGGCCCGACTGGGAGCTGTGGCGCGACGGCTGCCCCGGCGGGGAGTCACCCGAGCAGGTCGCGGCGCGCCTGGACCGGGTGCTGGCCCGGGCCGTCGCCCTGCTCGCCCGCGGCGACGTCGCGCTCGTCGCGCACGGCCACTGCCTGCGGGTCGCCGGCGCCCGGTGGATCGGCGAGCCGGCCCGCACCGGCGGCCGGCTCCGCCTCGACACCGCGACCCTGTCGGTGCTCGGCTACGAGCACGCGCGCCCCGTCATTCTCCGGTGGAACTGCTGCTGACCTTCGGCGGTCGCCCCTCGTACGGGGTGGAGAGCACCACGGTCGTCCGGGTCGTCACGTTCGCGGCGGTCCGGATCTCCTGCAGCAGCCGCTCCAGATCCGCCGGGCTCGCCACCCGCACCAGCAGCAGGTAGAAGTCCTCCCCCGCCACCGAGTAGCAGGAATCGATTTCGGGCAGGTGCGCCAGCCGCTCGGGCGCGTCGTCGGGCTGGGACGGGTCCAGCGGCCGGATCGCCACGAAGGCGCTCAGCGGCAGGTCCAGCGCCTCGTACGCGACGCGGGCGGCGTACCCCTTGATCACCCCGCGCTGCTCCAGCCGGCGCACCCGCTGGTGCACCGCGGAGACGGAGAGCCCGACCTTATCGGCCAGGTCGGTGTAGGACAGCCGCCCGTCGACGGTGAGGGCGGCGACGATGGCGCGGTCGATCTCTTCCACGGCGAGAAAACTACCGCCCCGCGCCGCGCCGGGCGACGTCGATACGCCGCGGGTGGCGCGTGACGTCGGTGACCGGCCGTACCGGCGCGCCGGACGGGCCGATCACCACGGCCGCGTCCGACGGGCGGCGGCGTCAGGGGCGACCGAGCGAGCGGGAGATCACCAGGCGCTGGATCTGGTTGGTCCCCTCCACGATCTGCAGCACCTTCGCCTCCCGCATGTAGCGCTCGACGGGGTGGTCGGCGACATAGCCGTACCCACCGAGCACCTGCACCGCGTCGGTGGTGACCCGCATCGCCGTGTCGGTGGCGAAGAGCTTCGCCTTGGCCGCCTCGATCGAGTACGGGCGGCCGGCGTCGCGCAGCCGGGCGGCGGCGAGCGTCAGCGCCCGGGCGGCCGAGACCGCGGTGGCCATGTCGGCCAGTAGGAAGCCGAGCCCCTGGAACTCCGCGATCGGCCGGCCGAACTGCTCGCGCTCGCGGGCGTACGCCACGGCGTAGTCGAGCGCGCCCTGGGCGAGCCCCACCGCGCAGGCGGCGATGCCGAGCCGGCCGGAGTCCAGCGCCGACATGGCGATCTTGAAACCGGTCCCCTCCTCCCCCACGAGCCGGTCCGCCGGCACCCGTGCGCCGTCGAAGGCGATCTGCGCGATCGGCGAGGAACGCAGGCCCATCGTCTTCTCCGGCGCCTGCGGAACGATCCCGGCCGTGCCGGCGTCGGCCAGCAGGCAGGAGATCCCGGCCGGGCCGGGGCCGCCGGTCCGGCAGAAGATGTTGTAGAAGTCGGCGTGGTGGGCGTGGGTGATCCAGGCCTTGGTGCCGGTCACCACGTACGCGTCGTCGTCGCGGACGGCCTTCGTGGTCAGGGCGGCGGCGTCGGAGCCGCCCTGCGGCTCGGACAGGCAGTAGGCGCCGAGCAGCTCGCCGCCGAGCATGTCGGGCAGCAGCTTGCGCAGCTGTTCGCCGCCGTACGCGGCGACCGGGTAGCAGGCGAGGGTGTGCACGCTCACCGCCTCCGCCACGGCCAGCCAGCGGGACGCGAGCACCTCGAGGACCTGCAGGTAGACCTCGTAGGGCTGGGCGCCGCCGCCGACCTCCTCGGGATAGGGCAGGCCGAGCAGGCCGGCGCGGCCGAGGGTGCGCAGCACGTCCCGCGGGAACTCGGCGCGCGCCTCGAAGGACTCGACCTGCGGCGCGAGCTCCCGGTCGGCGAGTTCGGTGGCGAGGTCGAGCAGCTCGTACGCCTCGGGGGTGGGCAGGATCCGTGCGACGGTCATAGCAGGGTCAACTCCGTGGGTGTGGTGTTGAGACGCTCCACGCCGTCCGGGGTGCAGACGACGATGTCCTCGATCCGGGCTCCGTGTCGCCCGGCCAGGTAGATCCCCGGCTCGATGGAGAAGGCCATCCCCGGTTCCAGCGGCAGGGTGTTGCCGGACACCAGGTACGGCTCCTCGTGGCCGTCGAGGCCGATGCCGTGGCCGGTGCGGTGCAGGAAGGCGGCGCCGTACCCGGCCTCGGTGATCATGTCGCGGGCGACGGCGTCGACGGACTCGGCGGTGACGCCGGGGCGCACCGCGGCGACCGCGGCCCGCTGGGCGGCGCGGAGCACCTCGTAGTAGGCGAGGAACTCCGGGTCGGGGACGCCACCGGCGACGTAGGTGCGGGTGGAGTCGGAGCAGTAGCCGGCGGGGGTGGTGCCGCCGATGTCGACCACCACCGGGTCGCCGGGCTCGATCACCCGGTCCGAGGTCTCGTGGTGCGGGCTGGCCGCGTTCGGGCCGGCGGCCACGATGACGAAGTCGACGGTGGCGTGTCCGGCGTCCCGGATCGCGGCCGCGATGTCCGCGCCGACCTCGACCTCGGTGCGGCCCGGGCGCAGCCACTCCGCCATCCGGGCGTGCACCGCGTCGATCGCGGCGCCGGCGTCGCGCAGCGCCGCCACCTCCGCCGGGGTCTTGCGCATCCGCAACTCGCGCAGCACGTCGCCGGCGAGACGCTGGGTGGCCCCGGGCACCGCGGCGCGCAGCGCGAGGACCTGCTCGGCCCACATCCGGTTGCCGAGCCCGACGGCGACGACCGGGCCGGGCAACGCCGCGCGGACCAGCGGGTACGGATCGGTGCCGTCGGGGTGGTCGACGATGCGCAGGCCGGTTCCGGACGCCGGGGACGCCTCGGCGGCGGGCCGCTCCAGCGTCGGCACGATCAACGTCGGGGTGCCGTGCGTGGGCAGGACCAGGCAGGTGAGCCGTTCGGTCTCGTGCGCGTGGTAGCCGGTCAGGTAGCGCAGGTCCGACCCGGGGGTGACGAGCAGCGCGTCGAGGCCCGCCCGGGCCGCGGCGCGCTGGGCGGCCGCGAGCCGCTGCGGCGGGTACAGCTCGGTGAGATCGGACACACGCCAAGCTTAACGTTCGTTTGGCCACCGTCGGTCGCCACCCTCCTGCCGGACAGGGGTCAGTGCGCCAGAGCGGCGGAGACGACGGCGCGGGTGCGGGGGGTGGCGGTGACCAGGTCGGTGCTGTCGAGGTACTGGTCGACCGCGCCGACCGGCGGGAGCCGCCGCAGCCACGGGTTGGTGATCGCGGCCCGCAGCGCGCCGGTGAACCGTCCCGCGTCGAGCACCAGGAAGGGCCGATTGTGGAAGCACCGCACGCGCGGGTCGACCGGCTCGGCGAGGCCGGTGTCGTTCATCCGCGTCGCCACCTCCTCGTACGCGTGCGACAGCCACCGCTCCCGGGTGCGCCAGTCGCTGGCCGCCAGCGCGTTACGCAGCGCCCCGACCAGCTCCTCCGCCCCCGGCAGCCGGGCAAACGCGCTGCCGAGCCACTTGTTGTACGGCGGATACCGGCGCGCCAGCAGCAGGCACAGCCGCATCAGGTCGCGGGCCAGCCGCGCGGCGACCATCGCGCTGCCCAGCTCGTCGCCGACCTCGCCGCACCGCCCGACGACGTGCTCCTCCCTGCCGATCCGCGACCACTGGCAGGCGAGCACGTAGCGCCACACGTCGTCGGGGTACCAGGCCAGCTGGTCCCGCGCGGCCGTGAGCGTGCCGTCCAGGCCGTCGTGGAAGACCGCGCCGCCGGTCACCTCCGCCAGCCGCTGGGTCGGGGCCGACAGCCAGTCCAGGTCGCTGACCCGGCGTCGCGGATCGAAGCCGAGGGTCGCCTCGAACCAGGCGCCGAGCTCGCTGACGGTCACCCCGTGCCGGTCCCCCGCGGCGGAGAGCACCCCGAACCCGGTGTCGCCGTCGTGGGCGAACCGGGTCGGATGGTCGAGGAAGGTCGCCGGCAGCTCCGCCGAGAACGCCGCGACGATCTGCTGGGCGAGCGCCGGATCGGCCCCGTCGAGGAAGAGCTGCACGCGCGGACCCCAGTCGTGGTCGGTCGAGCGCGGCGTGTCGAAACCGAGCAGCTCCGAGCCGAAGTCCAGGCGGCCGGCGGCGTAGCGCAGCCCCGGGAAACGGGCCGCCAGCAGCGGCGCGATCAGCTCGGTGTAGAAACGCCGATTCAACTCCAGCCCCGGCACGAAACCCATGCCGGCAGCCTCCCGCAGACACGGCGATGATCGCCGCGGAACGGTCCGGGACGGAGCGGCGGATGGCCGGGCCCGGCGGGCGCGTGCGACGCTGTCCGCGTGACCGAACCCCGCCCCCTGCTGCTGGTCGACGCGCCGAGCCTCTACTTCCGCGCCTTCTTCGGCATCCCGACGTCGGCGGCGAAAGCGCCGGACGGCAGCCCGGTGAACGCTGTGCGCGGCTTCCTGGACATGCTCGCCACGCTGATCCGCACCCGCCGACCCGACCGGCTGGTGTGCGCGCTGGACTACGACTGGCGCCCGCACTGGCGGGTGGCGCTGCTGCCGTCGTACAAGGCGCACCGGCTCTCCCCGACCGGCGGCGAGGTGGTGCCCGATGAGCTCACCCCGCAGGTCCCGCTGATCCTGGAGGTGCTCGACGCGATGGGCATCGCGGCGACCGGCGCCACCGGATACGAGGCCGACGACGTGATCGGAACCCTCGCCACGACCCAGCCCGGCCCGGTGGAGGTGGCCTCCGGCGACCGCGACCTGTTCCAACTGATCGACGACGCCAAGCCGGTGCGGTTGCTGTACTGCGGGCGGGGCGTGGCCAAGCTGCAGGACTGCGACGACCAGGCGGTGCAGGGGCTCTACGGGGTGCCCGCGGCGGCGTACGCGGACTTCGCGGCGCTGCGCGGCGACCCGAGCGACGGGCTGCCGGGCGTCGCCGGGGTCGGCGAGAAGACCGCGGCCCGGCTGATCGGGCGGTACGGCTCGCTGGACGGGATCCTCACGGCGCTCGACCAGCCCGGCTCCGGCTTCGCCCCCGGACTGCGCGCCAAGCTGCTCGCCGCCCGCGACTATCTGGCCGTGGCGCCCACGGTGGTGCGGGTCGCCCGCGACGCGCCGCTCAGCCCGCTCGACCCGACGCTGCCGACGGCGCCGGCCGACCCGGACCGTCTGCTGACCCTGGCCGAGAAGTGGAACCTCGCGGGCGCGACGCGACGGCTCGTGGACGCCGTCTCCGGCTGAACGCTGGCGCTCAGCCCGGCCGCACCGGCTCGCCCGGCCCGCTGACCGCGTTGTAGGAGAGCACCCCGCGGTTGACGATCCCCATCGCCTGCCGCGCGGTTCCGCGCAGCTCCGCCGACGCGCCCGCGGCGTCGGCGAGCTGGCCGAGCAGGTCCACGACCTGGCGCGCCCAACGCACGAAGTCCCCGGCCGGCATGTCGCCCTCGAGGCTGTCGCCGCTGCCGAGCACCTTCGCCAGCGGCTCGCCGCGCGCCCACCGGAAAATGGGCCAGGCGAAGCCGAGATCGGGCTCGCGGGTGGCCTCCAGCCCGCGCGCCGCCTCGTCGGCCTCCAGCTCCGCCCAGGTCTTCAGCGTCGCGTCGACGGCGTCGGAGACCGGGCCGCGCGGCAGCGCCGCCCGGTCGTCGAGCTCACGGCGCGCCTCGTAGACCACCACCGACACCGCCGCGGCGAGTTCGGCCGGCGACAGCCCGTCCCACACCCCGCGGCGCAGGCATTCGGCGACCAGCAGGTCGGCCTCCGACCAGATCCGCGACAGCATCCGCCCCGCGTCGGTCACCTCACCGCCGTCCGGCGTCAGGTAGCCGCGGCTGACGAGCAGCTCGCAGACCCGGTCGAAGGTGCGCGCCAGCGAGCCGGTCCGACCGGCCACCCGGTCGCGCAACTCGTCGGTGTCGCGCCGCAGCCGCCAGCGCCGCTCCGCCCAGCGCGCGTGCTCCTCACGGTCCGGGCAGGCGTGGCAGGGATGCCGGCGAAGCTCCGCCCGCAACTCCAGCAGCCGCTCGTCGTCGCCGGTGCCCCGCGCGCGCCCGCCCCGCCGGCGCGCGTGCCGGTCCAGGCCGGTCGCGCTGATCGCCGCGGCCAGATCGCGGCGCGCCGCCGGCGAGCGGTGGTTGAAGTGCTTGGGTACGCGCAACCGCTCCAGCACCTCGGCCGGCGCGGTGAAGTCCCCCGCGGTGACCCGGCCGGCCCAGCGGTCCTGGGTGAGCACCAGCGGGCGCGGCTCCCCGAAGCCGCCCGTGCCGGGGTCGAGCACCACCGCGAGCCCGGCGCGCCGGCCCGACGGCACCCGGATCACGTCGCCGACGCGCAGCCGCTCCAGCGAGGCGACCGCGGCCGCACGGCGCTGGCTCTGTCCCTGCCGGGCCAGGGCCCGCTCGCGCTCCGCGATCGCCACCCGCAGCGAGAAGTACTCGTCGAAGTCACCAAGGTGGCACTGGATCTCCGCGCCGTACGCCTCGATGGTCTCCTCGTTGCGCTGCACCTGCCGCGCCAGGCCCACCACCGACCGGTCGGCCTGGAACTGCGCGAACGACGACTCGAGCAGGCTGCGGGCGGCCGCCACCCCGACCGAGCCGGCGAGGTTGACCGCCATGTTGTATGACGGCCGGAAGCTCGAGCGCAGCGGGTAGGTGCGGGTGGACGCCAGCCCGGCGACGTGCCGCGGGTCGACCTCGGGCGACCAGACCACGACCGCGTGCCCCTCGACGTCGATGCCGCGGCGGCCCGCCCGGCCGGTCAGCTGGGTGTACTCGCCGGGGGTCAGGTCGACGTGCGCCTCGCCGTTGTACTTGACCAGCCGCTCCAGCACGACGCAGCGCGCCGGCATGTTGATGCCCAGCGCGAGGGTCTCGGTGGCGAACACGGCCTTCACCAGGCCGCGCACGAACAGCTCCTCGACCACTTCCTTGAACGCCGGCAGCATCCCGGCGTGGTGCGCCGCCACGCCGCGTTCGAGCCCGTCGAGCCACTCCCAGTAGCCCAGCACCGACAGGTCCTCGCCGGGGATGGCGCGCATCCGCTCCTCGACCACCCGCCGGATCTCGGCGCGCTCGTCCGGTGCGGTCAACCGCAGTCCGGCGGCCAGACACTGCTGCACCGCGGCGGCGCAGCCGGCCCGGCTGAAGATGAACAGGATCGCCGGCAGCAGCCCCTCGCGGTCGAGGCGCTCGACGATGTCCGCGCGCAGCGGCGGCCGCCACCGTGGCCCGCGCCCGCCGCCGCGCCCCGCGCCGGGGCCGGCCGCGCGGCCGTCGGTCATCTCCAGCCGGCGCAGCATCTCCCGCGTGTAGCGCAGCAGCTCCGGGTGCACGTCGTGCTTGCGCGCGGCGTCCGCGTCGTGGAACAAATCGAACGTGCGGCGGCCGACGAGCATGTGCTGCCACAGCGGAACGGGTCGGTGCTCGCTGACCACCACCTCGGTCTCGCCGCGCACGGTCACCAGCCAGTCCGCGAACTCCTCGGCGTTCGAGACGGTCGCCGACAGCGAGACGAGCGTGACCGAGGCGGGCAGGTGGATGATCACCTCTTCCCAGACCGCGCCCCGGAACCGGTCGGCGAGGTAGTGCACCTCGTCCATCACCACGTACGCCAGGCCGCGCAGCGTCGCCGAGCCGGCGTAGAGCATGTTGCGCAGCACCTCGGTGGTCATCACCACCACCGGCGCGTCGCCGTTGATCGCGTTGTCGCCGGTCAGCAGCCCCACCTGCTCGGCGCCGTACCGGTCGACCAGGTCGTGGTACTTCTGGTTCGACAACGCCTTGATGGGCGTGGTGTAGAAGCACTTGCGGGGGCGACCCCCGTCGCCGTCGCGCGACCGCAGCGCCAGGTGCACCGCGAACTCACCGACCACCGTCTTGCCCGCGCCGGTCGGCGCGCAGACGAGCACGCCGCTGCCCCGCTCCAGGGCCTGGCATGCCTCACGTTGGAAGTCGTCGAGCTCGAACCCGAGGTCGAGCGCGAAATCTTCAAGCGCGGGGAACGCGGTGGCCTGCGTGGCCCGGCGGCGCGCCGCGGCGTACCGCTCGGCGGGGCTCGACATGTCATCAAGATTAGTGCGTACGGGCGGCACGTACCCCCCGAGGCCGTCGAGCAGACCGTCGCGAGTGTCTCGATAGGGTGCACGGCGTGCCGGAGCAGACCGAACCGCCCAGTCCCCGTACGCCGCTCGGACCCGCCGCCACCGCCCACCCGGCGCCCCGCCGGCGCGTCGACGCCGTGCTCTTCGACTTCCACGGCACCCTCGCCCAGGTCGAGGACCCGGTGAGCTGGGTGCTCGCCGCGGCCGCCGCGTGCGGGGTGACGCTGGAGCGGCCCCGCGCGACCGTGCTGGCCGACCGGCTCGTCACCGCCGGACGCGCCGGCGGGCCGCTGCCGGCCCGGGTGCCGCCCCGGCTGGCCGAGGTCTGGGGCGACCGGGACCTCTACCCGGACGCGCACCGGGCCGCCTACACGGGCCTGGCGGCGACCGTCGACGCCGGTGTCGCCGGGCTGGCGGACGCGCTCTACGACCGGCTGCTGCGGCCGGAGGGATGGGTGCCGTACGCCGACACCGCCGACACGCTGCGCGCGCTGCGGGCCGCCGGCGTTCCGGTCGCGCTGGTCAGCAACATCGGCTTCGACATCCGGCCGCTCTTCGCGGCGTGGGGCATCGCGGAGCTGATCGACGCGTACGCGCTCTCCTACGAGGTGGGGCGCTGCAAGCCCGATCCGGCGATCTTCCTGCGGGCGTGCGGGATGCTCGGCGTCGACCCGGAGCGGACGCTGATGGTCGGCGACACCCCGGCCGACGCGGGGGCGGTGCACGCCGGCTGCGCCACGCTGGTGCTCCCCGCCGCCGAGCCGGGCCGGGCCAACGGGCTCGCCGCCGTGCTGGACCTGGCCGAGGTGACCCGGGCGTGACCGAGCGGCGGGTGATCGAGGGCGAGTCGTTCCGCGACGAGGACCGGTACGGCGAACAGCTGCGAAACGTCGCCTACACGCGGTGCGCGTTCCACGACGTGGACCTGACCGAGGCGGTCAGCCGCGGCGTGGTCTTCACCGAGTGCACCTTCGGCAACGTCCGCCTCAACGCCTCGCGGCACACCGATTCGGCGTTCCTGCGCTGCACCTTCACCCGCTGCAACCTCTTCGACGCGGAGTTCACCGACTGCAAGCTGACCGGCAGCACGTTCGCGGAGTGCGACCTGCGGCCGCTGCGGGTGACCGGCGGCGACTGGTCGTTCGCGGCGCTGCCCCGCGCCGACCTGCGCGGCGTCGCCTTCTCCGGCGTCCGGATGCGCGAGGTGGACCTGACCGGCGCGGACTGCGCCGACGGCGTCTTCCGGGACGTGGACCTGTCCGGGGCGCAGCTGCACCGGGCGACGCTGCGCGGCTGCGACCTGCGCGGCAGCGACCTCACCGCGCTCGACCCCACCACGGCAACGCTGGCCGGCGCGATCATCGACTCCACCCAGGCCATCGTCATCGCCCAGACCCTCGGCCTCCACATCCGCTGACCCCTCCGCTCGCCGTGATCAGGGAACAGCTCCCGCGTGTCGCGGCGTGTCCACGCACCACATCCCTGATCACGGCGATCAGGGGCGGGTCAGGCGAGCAGGCGGACCGCGTGGGGGACCGCCGTGACCGTCACCGGCAGGGGCATCGCCCGCTCCCCGTCGACGTAGACGGTGATCTCCTCGGCGTCCAGCTCCACGGTCCGGGCCCGGAAGCTGCGCACCATCGGGTGCGTCACGTGGGTGCCCTGGTAGACGCGGGGCTTGATCCGGGCGAGGGTGGTCCTGCCGACCGGGCCGGCGACCACCACGTCGAGCAGGCCGTCGGTGGGGTCCGCGTCGGGGCAGATCCGCATGCCGCCGCCGTAGCTGGCGCCGTTGCCGACCGCCACCAGCACCGCGTCGAGCTGCTCCTCCCGCCCGTCGAGACGCAGCGTGTAGCGGCGGGGCCGCAGCCGGGCCAGCTCGATCAGGATCGCGAGGTCGTAGCGGCGCGGCCCCCGCGGCCAGCGCATCCGGTTGGCGCGCTCGTTGACGATGGCGTCGAAGCCGGCGGCGAGCACCGCGCCGAACCACCGCTGCGCGCCGTCCGGGCCGGTCATCCGGGCCAGATCGGCGGGGCGGGTGCGGCCGGCGGCGAGCGCCGCGACGATCGTGTCGACCGCCGCGAGCGGGCTGGCCGGAAAGCCGGTCTCGACGGCGAAGTCGTTGCCGGTGCCGGCCGGCACCGGACCGAAGGCCACACCGGTGCCGGCGACGGCCTGCAACCCCAGGTGGACCGTGCCGTCGCCGCCGACGGTCACGAGTGCGGCGGCGCCCTCGGCGACGGCCGCGTGGCAGGCGGCCTCGGCCTGCGCGGCGGTCGGCGCCTCGAGCAGCCGCACCGGCCGTCCGGCCGCGCCGAGCCGCTCCAGCACGGTCGGCAGCAGACCGCGGTGCCGGCCCCGGCCGGCGGTCGGGTTGGCGAGCACCGCCACCGGGCCATCGGGCAGCGCCGCGGCGGGGGCGACCTGCGCGGACGCCTCGGGGGCGGCGCCGGGAAGATGATCGTGCACGGTCACGGCGAGCACCGTACCGCCTCATCGCCCCGGGCGCGCCCCGGGCGTCACGTCATGTCGTCGTAGGTGCGCTCGATCGGCTTCGGCGGCGCCACCGGGGTGACCGTCTCGAGCCGCTCCCCCGCCTCCACGGGGTCCGGCGTGTACTCCAGCGCCGAGGCCTCGTCGTCGTCCACGTCCGCGTAGATCTCCTTGCCGCGTCCGCGCCGCTTGTCGTTGAGGAACGCGACCCCGACGGCGGCGAAGTAGAGCGCGGAGAGGCAGATCGCCAACGCGGTCATCCCGAACGGGTCGGGGGTCGGCGTGACGATCGCGGAGAAGGCGAAGAAGATGAAGACCGCGATCCGCCACCAGCCCAGCAGCTTTTTCGCGCTGGCGATGCCGACGAAGTTGAGCATCAGCACGACCAGCGGGAACTCAAACGCCACCCCGAAGAGCAGGATGAGATTGGTGACGAACGAGATGTAGCGGGTGACCTCGAGCGTGGTGTTGATGTCCTCGCCGGACAGGTTGATCAGGAACTCGAGGCCCTTCTGGACCACGAAGAACGCCAGGAAGGCGCCGGCGGCGAACAAAGGCGCGGCGACCGCCGTGAAGAAGTAGGCGTAGCGGCGCTCGTGGCGGTGCAGGCCGGGGGCGATGAACGCCCACAGCTGGTAGAGCCAGACCGGCGCGGCGACGATCAGACCGACCCACAGCGCGATCTTCAGGTTCAGCAGGAAGACGTCGGTGACACCGAGCTGCACGAACTCACACTTGCCCGTGGCGGCGCTGATCGAGCCGGGCAGGTCGCAGTACGGCTTGGACAGCAGGATGCGGACGCGTTCGGACAACCAGATCCCCACGCCGAAGCCGACCAGGATGGCCAGCGAGGCGCGGAAGAGCCGGGTGCGCAGCTCGCGGATGTGCTCGACGAGCGTCATCGAGCCGTCAGCGGCACGCTCGAATTTGCTCGGAGCGCGCCGGCGCAGTGCGAAGCCCACGATGATCGGGCCTGCCGGTCAGTTGTCGCGAGCGCGCTGCACCGGGTCGACGACCGGAGCGGCGGGCGGCTGCTGCTGGACGGTGTGCGGCGGCAGCGGCTGACGGGCGTGCTGCGCGTCGGCCTTCTCCGCCAGATCCTTGTCGTCGTCGGCGAGGCTCTTCGTCTCGGCCTTGATGATCCGCAGCGACCGGCCGAGCGAGCGGGCCGCGTCGGGGAGCCGCTTCGCGCCGAAGAGCAGGATCAGCACGACCACGAGTACGGCGATGTGCCACGGCTTCAGGGCGCCCATGGGATGCTCCAGTTGGTCTGTCGTTTGCGGGGGGGTGGTGACGAGCCCATCGTACGTGCGCCGACGGACCATGCCACCTGCCAGGGCAACGGTCTTTCGCCCCGGCCGGTGAAGTCTCGGTCACCAAGAGGTGACGAGTCAACGGGTACAAGTCCTGATCTTCGAGCCGGACGGCCGCCCCGCGCCGCGCGGCGTCGACCCTGCTCAATCGCGGTGGCGCCGACGCTAGCGACGTTCCTTGATGGCCGCCAGCCGCTCTTGGGTGGTCTCGGCCTGGCGCTGCAGCGTCACCAGCCGCTCCTGGAGCTCGGCCGCCCGCTCCTGCAGCGCCTCGGCCTGCGTCTGCCGCTGCTGCAGCCCGAGCGCCGCCCGGTGCAGTCGGGGCAGCCGGGCGAGCACCGGCCGGACCGCCAGGGCCAGAATGATCAGCGCGAGCAGCACCAGCGCCACCACGATCCACATCACCACGGCCGCCAGCCTAACCGGTGGGCTCCGGGGTCGCCGGTTGCGGCACGGCGTACGCGTCGAGGGCCGCGGCCGCCTCGGCCCGGACCGCCTCGACGAGCTCCGGCGGCGAGATCACGGTGACGTCGGGGCCGAGGCCGAGCACGAACCGGCGCGCCCACGTCAGGTCCGTGACCCGCATCGCCACGGTCCACTCGTCGCCCGGTCCTGGCCGGACCTCCTCGCACGGGTAGTACTCGGTGATCCAGCGCCCGCCCCGGCCGACCCGCAGCGTCACCAGCGGCAACTCGGGCGTGGGCCGGAACACCCCGGCCGTCACGTCGTGCAGCTGCGCCTCGGGCGGGGCCATGGCGGGTTCGTCGAGCTCGGTCAGCGCGTCGATCCGGTCGGCCCGGAACAGCCGCACCGCCTCGGCGCGCCGGCACCACGCCTCCAGGTAGGCCCGCCCGGCGACCATCAACACCCGCAACGGGTCGACGGTGCGCTCGGTGGTCTCGTCCCGGGCGGCGGTGTAGTAGGTGATGCGGAGCGCGCGGCGCCGCTGCACCGCGCCGCGCAGCAGGTCGAGCCGCTCCGCGTCGCCGGGCAGCCGGACCGCGACCGCCGAGCCCACGAGGTCCCCGGCGGCATTCTCGATCTTGGCGAGGGCGCGCTCGATCGCGTCTCGGTTCGCCATCCCGGGGGTCTCGGCGAGCATCCGCAGCGCCACCACGAGCGCGAGCGCCTCGTCCGGGGTGAGCCGCAGCGGGCGGTCGATGCCGGCGTCGTACGTAATCGTGACGCGATCCCCGTCGAACGCCATGTCGATCAGGTCGCCCGGCCCGTATCCGGGCAGGCCGCAGACCCAGAGCAGCTCCAGGTCCTCGCGCAGCTGCCGTTCGGTGACGCCGAGGTCGGCGGCGGCCTGCGCGATCTCGATGCCGGGGCGGGCCAGCAGGTACGGCACGAGGTTGAGCAGCCGGGCGAGCCGGTCCGCGGAGGCGCGCGAGCCGGCGGGGCGGGCCGCGGCCGCCTTCCCGGCGCCGCGGGTCGCGGTCATCGCAGCGCCCCGGCGGCCGGGGCCTCGTGTCCGGCGGCGATCTCCTTGAGCCGCTGGATGACCGCCTCGCGCAGCTCTGGCGGGGCGAGCACCCGCACGTCGGCGCCGTAGCCGACCAGCGAGGCCGCCAACGATTCCGGGTCGGCGTAGCGCAGGATCAGCCGGTCGCCGTCCGGCCCCGCCGTGCACTCGTCGGCCCACCGGCGCAGCCCGGCGGCGCGGCCGGAGCGCACCAGCACGGTGGCGCGGCCGGTCCGCTCGACCGGCCCCGACCAGCGGGCGACGTGACTGATCAGGTCGACGCCGGCCGGCGGCGGCGGGAAGGAGCCGGGCCGGCCGGTGACCCGGACCGCGCCGACGATGCGCGAGAGCCGGAAGCAGCGCACGGCGTCGCGGTCGAGGTCGTGGCCGACCACGTACCACCGGCCACGCCAGCAGACCACGCCCCACGGCTGCAGCCGCCGAGTGCCCGGCGCATCCCGCTCCGGGACGCGGTAGTCGAAGGAGACGGTCCGGCGCTCCCGGGCGGCGCCGGTCAGCGGCGCGAACGCCGGGTCGACGGTCACGACCGGCTCGACCCCGAGGGTGGCGTGCGGATCCACGTCGACGCCGGCGGCGCGCAGCTTGGCCAGGCCCGAGGAGGCCGCCGCGGCCAGCCCGGCGTGCCGCCACAGCCGGGCGGCTATCCCGACCGCGGCCGCCTCGTCGGGCTCCAACGGAATGTCGGGCAGCGCGTACTCGCGGCGGGCGATGCGGTAGCCGGGCTCGGTGTCGAAGACGCTGGCCGTGCCGGTCTCCAGGGGCACGCCGAGCTCGCGCAGTTCCGCCTTGTCGCGCTCGAACTTGCGCTGGAAGGCCTCGTGGTCGCGCGGGTCGTCCGGGTCGTGGTCGTAGCCGGGCACGGTCGCGGCGATCTGCGCGGCGGTCAGGAACCGTCGCGTCGACAGCAGGCAGATCACCAGATTGACCAGGCGCTCGGTGCGGGTGCGCGACACGGCCCCGACGCTAGCAGTGTCGGCGGCGCGACAACGCCCGCGGCACAGGGTCGTGCAGGCCATCACGCCCGACCGGGGGCAACTATCCGGGAGAATCTACCCGTGCCGGACAACAACGGCGTGTCGGCGAGCGCGCGCACGGTCCTGGTGGCCGGCGCGGCGAACGTGGGGGTCGGGATCGCCAAGGCCGTCGCCGGGCTGATCTCCGGCTCGGCGGCGATGCTCGCCGAGGCGGCGCACTCGGTCGCCGACACCGCCAGCCAGCTGCTGCTCTTCACCGCGCTGCGGCGCAGCGACCGGCCGCCGCACGGCCGGCACCCGTTCGGGCACGGCAAGGAACGGTACGTGTGGTCGCTGCTCGCGGCGGCCTTCACGTTCGTGGTCGGCGCCGGCTTCTCGATCGCGCACGGGGTGGTCACCATCAGCGGCGGCGCGTACACCGGCGACTACCTCGCGTCGTACATCGTGCTGGTGGTCGCGTTCGGGCTGGAGGGCGGGGCGTTGGTCCGCTCCCTCCGGCAGGTCCGCGGCGAGGCGCGCCGGTCGCGGACGCCACCCCGCCGCTTCCTGCGGCTCACCGCCGACACCACGGTGCGGGCGGTCGTGATGGAGGACTCCGCCGCGCTGGTCGGCCTGGTGATCGCCGCCCTGGGGCTCGGCCTGTCCCAGCTGACCGGGCGGGTGCTCTGGGACGGGCTGGCGTCGGTCGCGATCGGTCTGCTGCTGCTCGTGATCGCCACCGTGCTGGCCCGCAACAACATGTCGCTGCTGGTCGGGCGGGCCGTCCCGGATCGGGTGCACACGGCGATCCACGACGAGCTGGCGGCGCTGCCCACCGTGCACCGCGTCGACACCCTGCTGACCATGCAGCTCGGCCCGGACGACATCCTGGTCGCGGCGAAGCTGGACTTCCGCGACGAGGCGAGCGCGGCGGAGATCGAGGCGGCGGCCGCCGAGGCGGAGCGGCGGCTCTGCGCACGCCACCCCGGCATCCGGCACGTCTTCCTCGATCCCACCCGCTCCGCGGCGCCGCCGCGGAGCGGGGACGCGCAGTGATCATGTACCCGCGGTGGCCGCCGCCCGCGTGGGAGCCGATAACGTGCCGGGCATGGTGCGATGGCGGTCCGGAACGGTGGCCGGGGTACGGCGGCGGTGGCACGGCGCGGTCGAGTTGGACGTCACGCTCGGCGACGGCGCGACGCTGCGGGCGCTGGCGTACCCGTTCCTGGTCGGCGAACCGGCGCCCGGCGACCGCGTGCTGCTGAACGTGGGGGCCCTGGTGATGGGGTTGGGCACCGGCGGCTACGCGCTGGTCGTCGCGCTGCCCGACCGGTTGCCGGCCGACCCGCCGGACGACGGGACGACGCGTGAGGCCGGACACCTGGTCAAGGCGCGCTACACGCCGCTGCAGGCGATCCTGCTCGGTGCCGACGAGGAGGCGTCGCCGCACCGGGCGACGCTCGCGGACGCCGACGACCTGGCCGGCATGCCGGTGATCACCGCCGACCTGCACTCGGCCCTACCGGCGATCGTCGCCGGCGCCCTCGCCGGGCGCCCCGGCACCCGGATCGCCTATCTGATGACCGACGGCGGGGCGCTGCCGGCCTGGTTCTCCCGCACCCTCGCCGGCCTGCGGGACGTGCTCGTCGGGACCGTCACCGTCGGGCAGGCCTTCGGCGGCGACCTGGAGGCGACGAACCTGCACAGCGGGCTGCTCGCCGCCCGGCACGCGCTCGACGCGGAGCTCACCGTCGTCGCGCAGGGCCCGGGAAACCTCGGCACCGGCACCCGCTGGGGCTTCTCCGGGGTGAGCGTCGGCGAGGCGGTCAACGCCGCCGTCGCGCTGGGCGGCCGCCCCGTCGGGTCATTGCGGATCTCGGCGGCGGACCCCCGCCCCCGCCACCGGGGGCTGTCCCACCACAGCGTCACCGCGTACGGGCGGGTCGCGCTGGCGGGCGCGGACCTGGTCGTGCCGGAGGGTCTGGACCCGGGGCTCGCCGCGCTCGTCGAGACGGCGCTGGCGACGCTGCCGCCCCGGCACCGCGTCGTCCGGGTGGCCACCGACGGGCTCGACGCCGCGCTGCGGGCCGCCCCGGCGCCGCTCTCCACGATGGGGCGCGGGCTCGACGCCGACTACGCCTACTTCCTGGCGGCGGCCGCGGCCGGACGGCACGGCGCGGCGCTGCTGACGTCGGGTTGAGTGAGCGCGGCCCGGCGCGGCGGGCCCGTCAGCTGAGCACGATCAGCGCGACCCAGGCGCCCACCATCACCACCAGCGCGAGCGCCAGCACCCAGGTCGGCACCGTGTATTCACCGCGCCGGTTGCGCGCGATCTCGTCGGCGATCTTCTGACGCCGCTTGTCCAGCCAGTTGGGGCGGGGCTCGTCGGCGTCGTCGCGGGAGGGCTCGGGGTGGGTCATAGCGCGGTCGAGCCTACCCGGCCCGGGTCACATGCTGGCGATCAGCCGCTCCACCCGCTCGTCGTACGCCCGGAAGGGGTCCTTGCAGAGCACGGTGCGCTGCGCCTGGTCGTTCAGCTTGAGGTGCACCCAGTCGACGGTGAAGTCGCGCCGCTTCTCCTGCGCGTGCCGGATGAACTCCCCGCGCAGCCGCGCCCGCGTGGTCTGCGGCGGCGTCTCCTTCGCCTCGAAGATCTCCGGGTCGGTGGCGATCCGGTCCACCTGGCCGCGCTTTTCCAGCAGCCCGTAGAGTCCGCGGCCGCGCCGCACGTCGTGGTACGCGAGGTCCATCTGCGCGACCCGCGGATGCGACAGCGGCAGGTCGTGCTTGCGCTGGTAGCGCTCGATCAGCCGCAGCTTGGTCACCCAGTCGATCTCGCGCGCCACCGGCTCCAGGTCGCCGGTCTCCACCGCACGCAACACCCGCCCCCACAGCTCGACCACGCGCTTGGCGGTCTGGTCGTCGCCGCGCCGCTCGACGAACTCGGTCGCCTTCGCCAGGTATTCCTGCTGGATCTCCAGGGCGCTGACCTCCTTGTTGGAGGCGAGCCGGATCTTGCGGCGGCCGGTGATGTCGTGCGACACCTCGCGGATGGCGCGGATCGGGTTCTCCAGCGACAGGTCCCGCATCACCACACCGGCCTCGATCATCCGCAGCACGATGTCCGCGGTGCCGACCTTGAGCAGGGTGGTGACCTCATTCATGTTGGAGTCACCGACGATCACGTGCAGTCGACGGTACCGTTCGGCGTCGGCGTGCGGCTCGTCGCGGGTGTTGATGATCGGCCGGGAGCGGGTGGTCGCCGAGGAGACCCCCTCCCAGATGTGCTCGGCGCGCTGCGACAGGCAGTAGACCGCGCCCCGCGGTGTCTGCAGCACCTTGCCGGCGCCACAGATCAGCTGCCGGGTGACCAGGAACGGGATCAGCACGTCGGCCAGCCGCCCGAACTCGCCGTGCCGCGAGACGAGGTAGTTCTCGTGGCAGCCGTAGGAGTTGCCGGCCGAGTCGGTGTTGTTCTTGAACAGGTAGATTTCGCCCGCGATCCCCTCGTCGTGCAGCCGCTTCTCGGCGTCGACGAGCAGCCCCTCCAGGATCCGCTCGCCGGCGCGGTCGTGGGCGACGAGGTCGGCGACCGAATCGCACTCGGGGGTCGCGTATTCGGGGTGGGAGCCGACGTCCAGGTAGAGCCGGGCGCCGTTGCGCAGGAAGACGTTGCTGGAACGTCCCCAGGACACCACCCGGCGGAACAGGTAACGGGCGACCTCGTCCGGGGAGAGCCGCCGCTGTCCCCGGTAGGTGCAGGTGACGCCGTACTCGGTCTCGAGCCCGAAGATTCGCCGTTCCATGACCAGACACTAGCCGCCCCAACCGACATTGGGCAGGGGCGCGCAAGACTGCCCACCGACTCGCCGGGCGAGCGCGGGACGGCACGACGGGCGCATCTAGACTGCCGCCATCATGAGACTGCTCGTCACCGGCGGCGCCGGATTCATCGGCTCGCACTACGTGCGGACCCTGCTCAGCGGGGGTTACCCGGAGTTGCCCGACGCCGAGGTGACCGTGCTGGACATGCTCAGCTATGCCGGCGACCGGGCGAACCTGGCGCCGGTGGCGGGCGACCCGCGGCTGCGGCTCGTCGTCGGCGACGTCGCCGACGCGCCTCTGGTCGACACGCTGCTGCCCGGCGTCGACGCCGTCGTGCATTTCGCCGCCGAAAGCCACGTCGACCGTGCGATCGCCCGCGCCACCCCGTTCACCACGACCAACGTGCTCGGCACCCAGGTGCTGCTGGACGCCGCGACGCGGCACCGGGTGGCGCGCTTCGTGCAGGTCTCCACGGACGAGGTGTACGGGTCGGTCTCCGCCGGCGCCGCCACCGAGGAGCGGGCGCTGGCGCCGAGCAACCCGTACGCCGCCAGCAAGGCGGCAGCCGATCTGATGGCGCTGGCCTACCACCACACCCACGGGCTGCCCGCCATCGTGACCCGCGGACCCAACACGTACGGCCCGTACCAGTTCCCGGAGAAGGTCGTCCCGCTCTTCGTGACGAATCTGCTGAGCGGCCGGCCGCTGCCGCTGTACGGCGACGGCGCGCACACGCGGAGCTGGCTGCACGTCGACGACCACTGCCGCGGCGTGCAGCGGGCGTTGACCGACGGCGCGCCGGGCGAGGTCTACCACGTCGGTGGCGGTACGCCGCTGAGCAACCGGGAACTGACCGGGCGGCTGCTCGCCGCGTTCGGCGTGGGCTGGGAGGTGGTCCGGCAGGTGCCCGACCGCAAGGGCCACGACCGCCGCTACTGCCTGGACGGCACGAAGCTCGCGGAGCTCGGCTACACCCCGCGCGTCGGATTCGACGCCGGCCTGGCCGAGACGGTCGCGTGGTACCGCGACAACCCCGGCTGGTGGAAGGCGGCACGGGAGCGCGCGCCTCTGCCGCCCTCCTGAACCCGCGCGCCGCTGGCGCGCGGTGCGAGCGGGCGGCGGGGACCGGCGTGGGGGTCAGGCCCCCGCGGGTCCGGGGTCCTTGTCCTCCAGGTCCGCCGACGCGGCGGACGCGGTCGGCTTCCGCGGGCCGGGCTCGGGCGTCTTCGGCGTCTCGTCGCGCGCCGTTGCCTCCTCGGCCTTCGCGGCGGCCTCGCCGTCGAGCAGCGCGGTCAGCGCCGCCCCGGTGATGCGCCGGAAGGTGCGGCCCTTGCGCCGCCGGTCCAGGATCGCGACCTCCAGCTGGTTGGCGGCGATGGTCCGGGCCGCGCCGCCCTCGCCGCCGACGCTGCTCAACGCAGACAGCGCCAGCTTCACCGCGTCGGCCAGCGACATGTCGCCGCGGTGGTTGGCCCGCAGCGCCCCGGCGATCGCGTCGGCCTGACCGCCCATCGCCATGCAGCCCGGCTCGTCGTTGACGGACCCGTCGTAGGTGAGCCGGTAGATCTCGTCGGCCTCCGGGGTCGCCCCGACCTCGGCAACACAGATCTCCACCTCGAACGGCTTGGACTGCTCCGTGAAGATCGCGCCGAGCGTCTGCGCGTACGCGTTGGCCAGCGCGCGGCCGGTCACGTCGCGCCGGTCGTAGCTGAGCCCGTTGAGGTCCGCCATCCGCACGCCGGCCCGGCGCAGGTTCTCGAACTCGTTGTAGCGCCCGACCGCGGCGAAGCCGATCCGGTCGTAGATCTCGCTGACCTTGTGCAGGGCGCTGGACAGGTTCTCCGCCACGAACAGGACCCCGCCCTCGTAGCTGAGCACCACCGCGCTGCGCCCGCGGGCGATGCCCTTGCGCGCGAGCTCGGAGCGGTCGCGCATGATCTGCTCGGGCGAGGCGTAGAACTGCATTGCCACGGCGGCGGCTCTCCTTCGACCTGACGGAACGGGGTGCGGTGGGGGGTGCGGCGGCCTCAGCCGCCCGGGTTCTCCATGCGACCGGCGACCACGGCCTCGGCGACCGCGGCCGTCTCGCTCTCGGTCAGCCGATGGGTGCCCTCGGCCGTGGCGGTCATGACGACCGGGTAGATCTTGCGGGAGAGGTCGGGCCCGCCGGTGGCGGTGTCGTCGTCGGCCGCGTCGTAGAGCGCCTCGACCGCCAACCGCACGGCGTCGGGGGTGCTCAGGCCGGGGCGGAAGCGCTTCTTCAGCGCGGCCCTGGCGAACAGCGACCCCGAGCCGATCGCGTCGTAGCCGGTCTCCTCGTACGGGCCGCCGGTGACGTCGAAGCTGAAGATGCGCCCGGCGCGGGCCGGATCGGTGGCGGCGAGGTCGAAGCCGGCGAAGAGCGGGATCACGGCCAGCCCCTGCATCGCGGCGCCGAGGTTGCCGCGGATCATCGAGGCGAGCCGGTTGGCCTTGCCGTCGAGGGAGAGGACGGCCCCCTCGATCTTCTCGTAGTGCTCCAGCTCGACCTGGAACAGGCGCATCAGCTCCATGCCGATCCCCGCCGTGCCGGCGATGCCGATCAGCGAGTACGCGTCCGCGGGATGGACCTTCTCGATGTCGCGGCTGGCGATCAGGTTGCCCATGGTGGCGCGCCGGTCGCCGGCCATCACCACGCCGGCCTCGCTGACGATGGCGACGATCGTGGTGGCGTGCGGCGCGATGTCGGCGGCGAGCCCCGGCGGCAGCGGCCGGCGGCCGGGCAGCAGCTCCGGCGCCACCTTGCTCAGGAACTGGGTGAAGGAGGACGTCCCCGCGTTGGTGAACACATCTGGTAGACGCCCGGATGGATCAAAACCCGCTGCCACGTGGTTCCCTTCGGTACGTGATCGACTCCGCCCGGTCGTCCCGCGCCTGTCGGGACTGACCGCGCCCGCGGTCGCAGATGAAGCAGAGTATCCCGCGCGCCCTCAGGCCGCGATCATCGTGGTCGGTCGTCCGGTTTCCGCGCGCACGGAATCGGACAGGCCGGTCATTGGCCGCCTTTCTGTACGTAGCCCCTGACGAATTCCTCTGCGTTCTCCTCCAGCACCGAGTCGATCTCGTCGAGCAGGTCGTCGACGTCCTCGGTGATCTCGGCGTGCCGCTCGGCGACCTCCGGGTTGGCCTCGGCCGTCGTCTCGTCGATCTCCTCGTCGCGGCGCGCCCTGCCGGACTGCGACTGACCGCCGGTGTCACGGGTAGCCATTGCGTCCCTCCTCAACATCGCTTGGGAGAAACCTACCTCGCCACCGCACCGAAAAGGCCCGCCGCACGCGACGTTTCGCCCACGGCGGAGGCAATCGCCGGCGCGCCCGGCGCGGCGTCAGCCGCCCGTGATCGCCTCCAGCAGGTCCTTCGCGCTCGCGCACCGATCGAAGAGCGCGCCCACGTGCTTCTTCGTGCCCCGCTCGGGCTCCATCATGGGCACCCGGACGAGGGACTCGCGCCCCACGTCGAAGATGACGGAGTCCCAACTGGCCGCCACCACCTCCGAGGCGTACTGCGCCAGGCACCGGCCCCGGAAGTACGCCCGGGTGTCCTCGGGCGGCTCCACCATCGCGGCCCGGGTCTGCTCCTCCGGCAGCAGCGTCTTCATGGACCCCCGCGACACCAGCCGGTGGTAGAGCCCCTTCTCCGGGCGCACATCCGAGTACTGCAGGTCGACGAGCTGCAGTTTGTGCGACGCCCAGCTGAGGCTCTCGCGTTCGCGGTAGCCCTCCAGCAGCCGCAGCTTCGCCACCCAGTCCAGCTCACCCGCGCAGAGCATGGGATCGCGTCCCAACCGGTGCAGCACGCTCTCCCACCGTTGCAGCACGTCGGCGGTGGCCTCGTCGAGGTCGTCGCCGTACCGGTCCTCCACAAAGGAGCGCACCCGCTCGAGGTACGCCCACTGCAGGTCGAGCGCGGTCAGCCGGCGCCCGTCGCGCAGCCGCATGAGGTGGGTCAGCGACGGGTCGTGGCTGACGGCTTTGAGTTCGGCGACCGGGTCCGCGATGCCCAGGTCGCCGGTGAGCGCCTTCTCCTCGATCATCGTGAGCACCAGCGCCGTGGTGCCGACCTTGAGGTAGGTGGAGGTTTCGGCGAGATTGGCGTCGCCGATGATGACGTGCAGCCGGCGGTACTTGTCGGCGTCGGCGTGCGGCTCGTCGCGCGTGTTGATGATCGGGCGCTTCAGCGTGGTCTCCAGCCCCACCTCGACCTCGAAGAAGTCGGCGCGCTGCGAGATCTGGAAGCCCGGCTGCGAGCCGTCCTGTCCGATGCCGACCCGGCCCGCCCCGCAGACGATCTGCCGGGTGACGAAGAAGGGGGTCAGGTACGCGACGATGTCGGCGAACGGGGTCTGCCGGCGCATCAGGTAGTTCTCGTGCGCTCCGTAGCTGGCGCCCTTGTTGTCGGTGTTGTTCTTGTAGAGGTGGATCGGCTGCGTGCCCGGGATGGTCGCGGCGCGGCGGGCCGCCTCGGCCATCACCCGCTCCCCCGCCTTGTCCCAGCGGACCAGGTCCATCGGGTTGGTGACCTCGGGCGTCGAGTACTCCGGGTGGGCGTGGTCGACGTAGAGGCGCGCGCCGTTGGTCAGTATCACGTTGGCGAGCCCGAGGTCCTCGTCCGCCAGGGCCTCCGCCGGGTCGTAGGCCGCGCCCGAGTACGTGAAACCGCGCGCGTCGCGCAGCGGCGACTCCTCCTCGTAGTCCCACCGCGCCCGGCCGCCCCGGGTCAGCTCGGGACGCGCCCCGTAGGCGTTGACGACCTGGGAGGAGGTCACCATCGGATTGGCTCCCGCCTGGCCGGGCACGGAGATGCCGTACTCGACCTCGGTGCCCATGATCCGCCGTACGCTCATGCTGCCACCTCGTCGCTTCCCTCGCCCATGGCGTCGAGCGTAGTCCGCTCCGCCGCGCCCCACCGCGCTGGCGTGTCCACATCGCCACCGAGCGCGGTGGCGACGACGACGCCCGGCCGTGGGAACGCGCGGCGGCGGGAACGCGAACGGCGGCGGGCGCGACGCACCGCGCCGCACCCACCGCCGTCAGCGGCTACAGGTACTGGCCCGTGTTGCTGGCCGTCTCGATGGACCGGCCGGCCTCGGCGCCCTTGCCCCCGGAGACGAGCGTACGGATGTAGACGATCCGCTCGCCCTTCTTGCCGGAGATGCGCGCCCAATCGTCGGGGTTGGTGGTGTTGGGCAGGTCCTCGTTCTCCCGGAACTCGTCGACGCACGCGTCGAGCAGGTGCTGCAACCGCAGCCCCTTGCGTCCGGAGTTGAGGAACTCCTTGATGGCCATCTTCTTGCCCCGGTCGACGATGTTCTGGATCATCGCGCCGGAGTTGAAGTCCTTGAAGTACAGGACCTCCTTGTCACCGTTGGCGTAGGTGACCTCGAGGAACCGGTTCTCCTCGCTCTCCGAGTACATGCGCAGCACGACGGCCTCGATCATCGCGGCCACCGTCGCCCGCGGGTCGCCGCCGTGCTCCGCGAGGTCGTCGGGGTGCAGCGGCAGGTCCGTGAGGATGTACTTGGAGAAGATGTCCTTGGCCGCCTCGGCGTCCGGACGCTCGATCTTGATCTTGACGTCGAGCCGGCCCGGCCGCAGGATCGCCGGGTCGATCATGTCTTCCCGGTTGGAGGCGCCGATGACGATGACGTTCTCCAGCCCCTCCACGCCGTCGATCTCGCTGAGCAGCTGCGGGACGATCGTGTTCTCCACATCGGACGAGACACCGGAGCCGCGGGTGCGGAACACCGAGTCCATCTCGTCGAAGAACACGATGACCGGCGTGCCCTCGCCCGCCTTCTCGCGGGCGCGCTGGAAGATCAGCCGGATGTGCCGCTCGGTCTCGCCGACGTACTTGTTGAGCAGCTCCGGACCCTTGATGTTGAGGAAGTAGCTGGTGTGCTTCTCCTCGCCGCGCCGCTCGGCGATCTTCTTCGCCAGCGAGTTCGCCACGGCCTTGGCGATCAACGTCTTGCCGCAGCCGGGCGGCCCGTACAGCAGGATGCCCTTCGGCGGGCGCAGCTGATGCTCCCGGAAGAGCTCGGCGTGCAGGAACGGCAACTCCACCGCGTCGCGAATCTGCTCGATCTGCGCCTGCAGACCACCGATGTCGGTGTAGTCGACGTCCGGCACCTCTTCGAGGACCAGCTCCTCGACCTCGCTCTTCGGGATGCGCTCGTAGGCGTACGCCGATCGCGGCTCGATCATCAGCGAGTCGCCGGCCCGTAACGGGGCGCCGATCAGCGTCTCGGCGAGATGGACCACCCGCTCCTCGTCGGCGTGGGAGACCACCAGCGCCCGGTCCCCGGAGCCCCCGGTCGGGTTCTCCAGCACCTCCTTGAGCATCACGACCTCGCCGGCCCGTTCATAGCCGAACGCGTCGACGATGTTGAGCGCGTCGTTGAGCAGCACCTCCTGGCCGCGCCGCAGCTCCGCCACCTCGATCGACGGCGAGACCGCGACGCGCAGCTTACGGCCGCCGGTGAACACGTCCACCGTGCCGTCGTCGTGCCGGGACAGGAAGACGCCGTATCCACTCGGCGGCTGCGCCAGCCGGTCGATCTCTTCCTTCAGGGTCACGATCTGGGCGCGCGCCTCCTTGAGGGTGGCCACGAGCCGATCGTTGTTTTCGGTCAGTCGCGCGAGCTGTGCCTGCGTTGCGGCTAGCCGCTCCTCGAGCTGCCGGACGTGTCGGGGGCTTTCGGTCAACTTGCGCCGCACCAGAGCGAGTTCCTCCTGAAGGAACGCGACCTGGGTGGAGAGATCGTGGGCCTCCTTCTCCCACCGTACGGCGCGCGAATCCGCGTCGTCGCTGCGTGCCACGTCCCACCTCCCCGGGGGGCTAAAACGTTCTGCCATAACACTAACCGTTTCGGCGGCGATCCGAACCCACGCGACGCGCTGCGCTTCAACCTTGATCGCCGGCCCTCCGCGATCGGGTCGGATCCGGGCGTCCGGTAGCGTCGAGGCCGGCACCACGACATGGGGAGGTACGCCGTGACGACGCAGATAGAGACCGACGAGCTGCGGGTCTGGGTGGACCAGGACCTGTGCACCGGCGACGGACTCTGCGTGCAGTACGCGCCCGAGGTCTTCGAGTTCGACGTCGACGGCCTGGCCTACGTCAAGGACGGCGACGGCGAGCTGCAGCTCGCGCCGGGCAGCCGGGTCGACGTTCCCGCGCACCTGCGCCTCGACGTGATCGACGCGGCCAAGGAGTGCCCGGGCGAGTGCATCCACGTGCTGCGCAGCACCGACGGGGTCGCGGTCGCCGGACCGGACGCGGAGTAGCGCCGCCCGGTCCGCCCGATCGGACCGGGCGCGCGGACGCTCACAGCGTCGGACGCCCCACCATCGACGCGACCAGCCGGGCGAACTCCTCCAGCCGCGCGATCTGCCCCGCCCCGCCGTCGTCCAGCGTCTTGCCGAAACGCAGCGCGTCGTGTCGCGGCCCCGGCGTGTCGTCGCCCTGCGCCGCCTCGTCGAGCGAGCTCAGCAGCAGGTAGACGTCAATGCTGTCGACCCGGGCCGGGCCGGTGGGGGTACGGGTCAGCCGCCGCCGGCAGCCGACCTCGGTGATCGTGGAGAGCGGCACCACCCGCAGCGAGGACGTCATCGAGCCGGCCGGGCCGTCCCCCGGCGGCACGTCCTCGCCGTGCCAGAGCACCAGCCGGCTGCCGTCGCAGACGACGACCTCCTGCCAGACCCCGTTCACCTCGTTGACGAACCGCTCCAGGGTGAACCCGAGTACGGCCGCGCCGCGCAACACCCCACCGAGCGCCTCCAGCGCCACGTCCGGGTCGCGCAGGTAGGCGCGGGCCGCGGAATCCAGATCCTGGTACGGCGACCAGTCCGGGAAGACCGCGGGGACCTCGCCGCCAGCACCGAACCCCGGCGTGCTCATCCGTCCCGCCCGACGCGCTCGGTCACTGGATGTCCTCCTCCCCCGCGACCGCGTCCGCGGCGCTCACCGCCGAGCGCCGCAGCGTCTCGGCCTCCTGCAGGCCCTGCTTGCGCAGGGCGTATGCCTCTTGGCCCTTGCTCGGCTTGCGGCGGCGTGCCGGCGCGGTCACCCCCGGCGCGAGCTTGCGCGACGACACCAGGAACGCCGTGTGCGCGATCATCCGGTGGTCGGGACGGACGGCCAGGCCCTCGGCGTGCCAGTCGCGCACGAGCGACTCCCAGGCGCGCGGCTCGGTGAACCCGCCCCGCTCGCGCAGCGCCTCCACCAGCTCCGACAGCTGTGGAGTGGTGGCGACGTAGCCGATGAAGACCCCGCCCGGCACGAGCGCCCGCTCCACCAGGTCGAGCACCTCCCAGGGCGTCAGCATGTCGAGGATGATCCGATCGAAGCCGGTCTCCGCGCACGTCGCGACGTCGCCGACGTGCAGCCGCCACGCCGGGTGCGGCCCGCCGAAGAACGCCTCCACGTTCTTGCGCGCGATCGCCGCGAAGTCCTCCCGCAGCTCGAACGAGTGAACCTCGCCGCCGGCGCCGACGGCCCGCAGCAGCGAGCAGGTCAGCGCCCCGGAGCCGGCCCCCGCCTCCAGCACCTTCGCGCCCGGGAAGATGTCGCCCATGGCCACGATCTGCGCGGCGTCCTTCGGGTAGATGACCTGCGCGCCGCGCGGCATCGACAGCACGTAGTCCGACAGCAGCGGCCGCAGCGCCAGGTACACAGTGCCGCCGGTGGACGTGACGACGCTGCCGTCGGGCAGCCCGATCAGCGCGTCGTGTTCGAGCGCCCCCCGGTGGGTGTGGAACGACTTCCCCGGCTCGAGGACGATCGTGTGCATCCGACCCTTGGGGTCGGTGAGCTGCACCCGGTCGCCGGCGCGGAACGGGCCGCGGTGCGCGGGCGGCTCGGCGGTGACGTCGGGGACGGGGGCGGACGGTGCGGTCACGGATTCAACTTTCGGTTCGGCTCGAGGAGCTGCGCGAGATCGGCGACGTGCAGGACGCCGACCACATCTTCGCCCGCGGTGACGAGGTACTGCGCGCCCGGGTGGGTCTGCACGACACGGATCACCTGTTCGCCGGTGAGGCCGACCGGAATGGTGTGCACGCCCTCGACCCCGCGGGCCACCGTGTCCACGGTGATCCACGGCCGCCGCTCCGCCGGGACGGCCTCGGCGGCGACCCGGTCCACCAGCGCCACGAGTCGGCCCGCCGAGTCCGCCACCCCGAGCACGTCCTCGCCCCGCCCGGCCTCGGCACCGCGTCGCTGCGCCTCGGCCAGCGGTGTGCCGGTCGGCACCGAGTAGACCGGCCGCGCCAGCGCGGCGAGATCGATCAGCGGGAAGCGGCGGCTGATCCGCGCCACCCGGATCGACTGGCCCGCCCCCTGCCAGAGGGTGAACGCGACCAGCAGCATGAAGGCCAGGCCGACCGCGGAGAGCTGCCCGAGCGCGGTCAGGAGCGCGACGAGCGCGGCGGTGCCGACCGCGACCGCGCGCCCCATCCAGCCGGCGACCTCGGTGCCGAGGTGCCGGTCCCGGCTGTACGCCCACACCGCCGCCCGCAACGCCCGACCCCCGTCGAGCGGCAGGCCGGGCAGCGAGTTGAAGACGGCGACCACGACGTTGCTCACCGCCAGCTGGAACGCGAGCTGGTTGAGCAGGGTGCGGTCGGGCAGCGCGACGGTGGCGACGACGGCGCCGAGACCGAGCACCAGGGAGACGGCGGGGCCGGCGAGCGAGACGAACAGGTCGACCTTGGGGGTGGGGGCATCCCGGTCCATCTCGGTGTAGCCGCCCAGCAGCTCCAGCGTGATGCCGCGGACGCCGATGCCGTAGCGCCGGGCGGTCAGCGCGTGTCCGAGCTCGTGCAGCAGCACCGAGCCGAGCAGGCAGACCACGAAGCCGAAGCCCACCAGGTAGCCGGCGACGGCGGAGAGCTCGAGCTGGCGGCGGACGAACGATCCGTAGAGCCCGGTCACCAGCACGGCCAGCAGCAGCATGGAGGCGTTGAGGTAGACCGGCACCCCGAACACCCGACCGACCGCCAGGCCGGGACGCCGCTCCGGCGGGCCCTGCCGCGGGCTCTTCTCCTCCATCGGGTTGATGCTACGGAATGCCCGCGGCGCGCCGGACGGTCGGCATGCCGGCACACCCCGCGCGCGCGGTCTCGTCGTACCCGTCGCATAACCTTCGTGCCATGACGGCGGAGACGGTGGCGGCACAAACCCTGGCTGCGCAGGCGGTGACCGCGCAGGCCGTGACCGCGCAGGCCGTGACCGCACAAGGCGCCGGGTCGGCGACGGACCCGGCCGGCCAGCGGCAGCCGGGGCCGGCGCGGCGGCCGGGGCCGCTGGAGCGCCCGGCGCACCCGTCGCTGTCGCCGTCGCGCGCGGCCGACTTCAAGACCTGCCCCCTGCTCTACCGGTTCCGCACCATCGACCGGCTGCCCGAGACGCCGACCGCCGACCAGGCCCGCGGGACACTGGTCCACGCCGTGTTGGAACGGTTGTTCGACCTGCCGCCGACCGAGCGCACCCCGGCCGCCGCCGGTGACCTGGTCGCGCCGCAATGGGAGCAGCTCCTCGCCGACGAGCCCGAGCTCGCCACGATCTTCGCCGACGACGCGGCCACGACGGACTTTCTGACCGCCGCCCGGAAGCTGCTCGACGGCTACTTCGCCGTGGAGGACCCGCGCCGGCTGGAGCCGGCCGAGCGGGAGAGCCTGGTGTCGGCCGTGGTCGACGACCAGCTGCTGATCCGCGGCTACATCGACCGGCTCGACGTGTCGCCCGGCGGCGACCTGCGGGTGGTCGACTACAAGACCGGCGGCGCGCCGCGCGAGGCGTTCGAGGGGCGGGCGCTGTTCCAGCTGAAGTTCTACGCGCTGGTGTTGTGGCGCACCCGCGGCGTGGTGCCGCGCGCCCTGCGGCTGATCTACCTCAAGGACGCCGAGATCTGCGATTACGCGCCCGACCCGGACGAGCTGGTGCGCTTCGAGCGCACGCTGCTCGCGTTGTGGCGGGCGATCGAGCAGGCGACCGAGCGACGGGATTTCCGCCCCAAGCCGAGCCGGCTCTGCGACTGGTGCAGCCACCAGGCGCTCTGCCCGAGCTTCGGCGGCACGCCACCGCCGTTCCCGGAGCTGCCGGTGCTGGCGGGCCCGCTCGCCGCCCAGACGCCCGCCGTGCCCGGCGCGGACGAGTGACGCTCCTCCCCGGGGAGGAGGCGCGGCTCATGTCCGGCGAGGATCCGGTTTCCGGTCCGGCGACTACCGTCGCGGTCATGTCAGGTGTCCCCTCGCGGAGCGTGGGCGGCGACGCCGCGCCGGGCGACCGGGCCGGCCGGCCGGCGTACCGGCTGCTGCGCAGGGACGGCCTGTTCGCGGCGGCCGCCGTCGCCGTCGAGGTCGCGCTGATCGCCACCGGGCCGCCCGAGCTCAAGACCGCGGACTGGCCGACCATCGTGGCGTGGAGTGCGGCCGGCGCCCTGCCGCTCGCACTGCGGCGGATCGCCCCGTGGGTCGCGGTCGGGCTCGCCGCCGCGGTGCCGCTCTTCGCCCACCACGACGCGATCACCATGGTCGTGTCGGTGGGCTTCCTGACCTACTCCGTGGCGGCCCGTCTCGCGCTGTGGTGGGCCGCCCTGGCCGGCACGCTGATCTGGAGCCCTCTGCTGGTCACCGCGGTGGCCCCGTCGAACCGGGCCGACCTGGGCGGCATCTCGCCCGCCTACATGATGTTCACCAACGTGCTCCTCGCGCTGGTCTGCTTCTTCATCGGGCGCGCCGCGCACGCCCGGCGCGCGTCGACGCTGGCGTTGGAGGAGCGCGCGCGGGCCGCCGAGGAGAACCAGCGCGCCCTGGCCGAGCAGGCGGTCGCCGACGAGCGGCGGCGCATCGCGCGCGAGCTGCACGACGTGGTCGCGCACCACGTCAGCGTGATGGGGGTGCTCGCCACGGGGGCGCGCCGGGTGCTCGGGCGGGATCCGCAGGTCGCGGACGAGGCGCTGCGCACGATCGAGGAGACCAGCCGCACGACGCTGCGGGAGATGCGCCGGCTCCTCGACGTGCTGCGCACCGACGCCGAGCCGGCCGCGGAGCTGGCGCCGCAACCGGGGCTCGCGGGCATCGAGGCCCTCATCGAGCAGGTGCGGGAGGCGGGGTTGCCGGTCACGCTGCGCGTCGACGGCGCCCCCGCGCCGCTGGATCCCGGGGTCGCGCTCACCATCTACCGGATCGTCCAGGAGGCGTTGACCAACACGCTGAAGCACGCCGGGGCGGCCACCGCGCAGGTGCGGCTGAGCTTCGGGGTCTACTGGCTGATCCTGGAGATCTTCGACACCGGTCGCGGGCCCGCCCCGCGCCCCGGCCGGGTCGGGCACGGCCTGGTCGGCATGCGCGAGCGCGTCGCGCTCTACGGCGGCACGCTGCGCACCGGCTCCCGCCCGGGCGGGGGCTTCCGGATCCACGCCAAGATCCCGATGGAACAGCTGGGCGGACCGATCGGCGAGGGGGCGGCATGACCGCGGGCAGCACGGCCGGAGAGAGCACCGCCGCGGGCGGGCGGGCGAGCCGGCCGGTACGGATCCTGCTCGCCGACGACCAACCACTGCTGCGCACCGGGTTCCGGATGGTGCTCGGCGCCGAGGAGGACCTCGACATCGTCGGCGAGGCCGGCGACGGGGCCGAGGCGGTGGATCTCGCCCGTCGGCTGCTGCCCGACGTGGTGCTGATGGACATCCGGATGCCGCGCCTCGACGGGGTGGCCGCGACCCGCGCGATCGTCGACGCCCGGCTGCCGGTCCGCGTCCTCATTCTCACCACATTCGACCTCGACGAGTACGTCGTCGGCGCGCTGCGCGCCGGGGCCAGCGGCTTCCTCGCCAAGGACGTGCCCGCCGACGACCTGGTCGCCGCGATCCGGACGGTGGCCGCCGGCGAGGCGGTCGTGGCGCCCCGCATCCTCAAGCGCCTGCTCGATCGGTTCGCCGACGCGCTGCCCGACCCCGCTGCGGCGCCA
This sequence comes from Micromonospora pattaloongensis, assembly GCF_900107255.1. Classification (GTDB taxonomy): domain Bacteria; phylum Actinomycetota; class Actinomycetes; order Mycobacteriales; family Micromonosporaceae; genus Micromonospora_I; species Micromonospora_I pattaloongensis. The sequence continues at coordinate 434,471 of NZ_FNPH01000004.1, forward strand.
CCCAGGGCGCTCGACGTGCTGACCGAGCGCGAGCGCGAGGTGCTGCTGCAGGTGGCACGCGGGCTGTCGAATGCGGAGATCGCGCGGGCGCTGTCGGTCAGCGAGACGACGGTCAAGACGCACGTCGGGCACGTGTTGACGAAGCTCGGGCTGCGCGACCGGGTGCAGGCGGTCGTGCTGGCGTACGAGTCGGGGTTGGTGCGGCCCCGCGGGTAGCGGCGCTCCACACCGGACGGCCGCCGACGACCGGCGTCTCCTCCTCGGGTCGGATCGCGGACCGGCTGGCGGCGTACCCGGGGACGGTCCGCGCGCACAACGGCGGCCGTGCGCGCGGGCCCTACCGTGAGGTACGGCGGCCGGGCGACGGGCAAACAGCGCTGAAATCGGTGTTTCGGGCGAAAACGACGCGACCATGCCGGAGGATTCAGGGGGAACCCTGACCCGGCATAAGGGCGCACCCGCAGCAGGAAATCCGCGTACGGCTCACCCCTCGGGCGGAGGAGCCGCGACCTCCGGTCGCCGAGGATTAATCCGCCGGCCACGCCGAGAGCGTGGCCGGTCCACAAGAGCTTTCTTCAGGAGGACCAGTGACGGCGACGGTAGCCCGCGATAATCAGGTGGCCGCCCGCGCGAACGACGTGTGGAAGGTGTACGGCAGCGGCGAGGCCCAGGTGATGGCGCTGCGCGGGGTGAGCGTGGAGTTCGAGCGGAGCCGCTTCACCGCGATCATGGGCCCCTCCGGCTCCGGCAAGTCGACGCTCATGCACTGCCTCGCCGGCCTCGACTCGGTGACCCGGGGCCAGATCTCGATCGGCGACACGACGGTGACCGGGTTGGGCGACGCGGGACTCACCCGGCTGCGCCGCGACAAGGTGGGCTTCATCTTCCAGCAGTTCAACCTGCTGCCGACGCTGTCGGCCCGGGAGAACATCCTGCTGCCGCTGGCGATCGCCGGCCGCAAACCCGACCCGGCCTGGTTCGACACGGTGATCGACACCGTCGGGCTGCGCGACCGGCTCGGCCACCGTCCGGCGCAGCTCTCGGGCGGCCAGCAGCAGCGGGTGGCGTGCGCCCGCGCGCTCGTCGCGCGCCCCGAGGTGATCTTCGCCGACGAACCGACCGGCAACCTGGACTCCCGCGCCGGCGCCGAGGTCCTCAACTTCCTGCGCAACTCCGTCAAGGAGCACGACCAGACCATCGTCATGGTCACCCACGATCCCGCCGCCGCCTCCTACGCCGACCGCGTCGTGTTCCTCGCCGACGGCCAGGTCGTGACCGAGTTGACCGGGCCGACACCGGAGACCGTGCTGGACACGATGAAGCGGCTCGACGTGCTGGCCGAGGCGGACGTCTGATGCTGCGCGCCACACTCAAGAGTCTGCTCGCCCGGAAGCTGCGGCTGGTCCTGTCCGGGCTGGCCGTCGTGCTGGGCGTGATGTTCGTGTCCGGCGCGTTCGTGCTCACCGACACGCTTGGCCGCTCCTTCGACGCGGTGTTCAGCACCGCGTACTCAGAGGTCGACGTCGCGGTGAGCGCCAAGCCGAAGGTCGCGGTGAGCGAGTTCGAGGGAGAGCAGGTCGCGGCGAACTTCCCGGCGTCCACGGTGGACAAGATCCGTTCGGTGCCGGGGGTGGCCACGGCCACCGGGGTGATCTCCGCCGACGGCGCGCGGGTGATCGGTACGAACGGCAAGGTGGTGACGTCGTTCGGCCCGCCGCAGCTCGGCGGCAACTGGACCGGCGACGACGAGCTGGTCGAGCTGCGCTCCGGGCGCGGGCCGACCCGCGACGACGAGATCGCGGTGAACGCCACGGTCGCGGAGGCCGCGAAGATCAAGGTCGGGGACCGGGTCGGCGTGCTGACGCTGGCGCCCAAGCGGGAATTCACCCTGGTCGGCGTGTTCGGCTACAGCGGCGGTCGGGACAGCCTCGGCGGCGTGCAGGAGGTGATGTTCACCGAGCCCGTCGCCCAGCAGCTGATGCTCGGCGAGAAGGGCGTCTACAACAGCGTCGTCGTGCGCTCCGCCGACGGCGTGGCGGCCACCGCGCTGCGCGACGACATCGCCCGCGCCCTCGGCGACCAGTACGTGGTCAAGACCGGCGAGCAGCTCTCCGACGAGGCCTCCGCGGGGTTGAAGGAAGGGCTCGCGTTCTTCAACAACATCCTGCTCGGCTTCGCCGGCGTGGCGCTGTTCGTCGGCATCTTCCTGATCCTCAACACGTTCTCGATCATCGTGGCGCAGCGGACCCGCGAGCTCGCCCTGATGCGGGCCGTCGGCGGCAGCCGCCGGCAGATCATCGGCGCGGTGCTGGTCGAGGCGGTCGTCATCGGCCTGATCGCGGCGCTGCTCGGGCTCGGCGCCGGCGTCGGCGTCGGGGCGCTGCTGGCGTACGTCTTCGGGCAGTTCGGTGGCGGGCTGGAGCTCGCGCCGATCGGCGTGCCGGTCGCCGCGGTGGTCAGCGCGTTCGTGGTCGGCGTGCTCGTCACGGTCGTCGCCGCGACGCTGCCGGCGTTGCGGGCGTCCCGGATCCCGCCGATCGCGGCGATGCAGGACGTGGCAACCCCGGACCGGCCGTTGACCCGGCTCACGGTCGCGGGCGCCGCGGTGGCGGCGGTGGGCGGGGCGCTGCTCGCGCTCGGCCTGTCCGGCAACGCCGGCGACAACACCCTCTGGACGATCCTCGGCGGCGTGCTGGTGTCGTTCGTCGGGGTGGCGCTCCTGACCCCGCTGATCAGCAAGCCGGTCGTCGCGCTGCTCGGCCGGATCTTCTCCTGGTCGGTTCCGGGAAAGCTGGGCCGGCTCAACTCCGGCCGCAACCCGCGCCGCACCGCGATCACGGCCGCCGCACTGATGGTCGGCATCGCGCTGGTCACCGGCGTGACCGTCATCCTCAACTCGGCCAAGAGCAGCCTGACCGCGCTGGCCGAGGAGACGATCCAGGCCGAACTGGTGATCTCCGGGGCCCAGACCGGGCCGCGGCTGCCGAGCTTCGACCCGGCCGTGCTGGACAGGGCCGCGGCGCTGCCCGGCGTCCGGGTCGTCGCCGGCCTCTACGGCGACATGGCGATGGTGGGCGGGGAGCGCACCTACGTCACCGCGACCAGCGACGTGTCGGCGCTACGCGGCATCTACAAGGCGACCCCGACCAGCGGCAGCATCGACCGGATCGGGCCGCGGCAGTTGCTGGTGGACGCGAAGACGGCGCGTGAACGCGGGGTCGCGGTCGGATCCACGCTGCTGGTGCAGCTGACCCGCGGCGAGCAGCAGACGTACACGGTCACCGGGATCTACGCCGAGTCGGACCTGTTCGGCGGGTTCGTGGTGCCGGTGGAGGCGGCCCGCGATTTCGCGGTCCCGCAGCCGAACCTCGGCTACCTGCAGCTCGATCCGGGCACCCCCGTCGACCGGGTTCTGCCGCAGGTGGAGGCGCTGCTCGCCGACAGCCCGGAGGTGTCGGTCGCCGACCGCGCCTCGTTCATCGAGCAGCAGACCGGCCAGTTCGACCAGCTGCTGTTGATGATCCAGGTGCTGCTGGCGCTGGCGATCCTGATCGCCGTGCTCGGCATCGTCAACACCCTGGCGCTGTCGGTGCTGGAGCGCACCCGCGAGCTGGGGCTGCTGCGGGCGATCGGGCTCGGCCGCGGGGCGACGATGTGGATGGTCACCGTCGAGGCCGTCGTGATCTCGGTCTTCGGCGCGCTGCTCGGGGTGGCCGTCGGCACCGGGCTCGGCGCGGCCGTGGTCCGGGCGCTGCGCGACCAGGGCATCACGAACCTGGTGCTGCCCTGGTCGCAGGCGGCGGTCTTCCTCGTGCTGGCGGCGCTGGTCGGGGGCATCGCCGCCGTCCTGCCGGCGATCCGCGCGGCGCGGCTCAACGTGCTGGGCGCCATCGCGCACGAGTAGCCGGCGCACCCGCGGGGCGGGGCGGGGATGCCACCCCGCCCCGCAGCACCCCGCGGACCGCGCGGTCAGGACTCGGTGATCACACCGATCGCGGCGGGCGCGTCGCGGGACGCCAGCAGGGACGCGAGCAGCTCCAGGTCCGCGGTGGCCAGCGTCGTCATCAGGTGTACGCCGTCGGTCTCGGTCAGCGACACCTCGCACGGCACGGCGAGCACCGCGGCGCCGGCCGCGAGCGCGCTCGCCACCCCCGTCGGGGAGTCCTCGATCGCGACACACCGCTCGATCGGCACCGACAGCAGGCGCGCGGCCGTCAGGTACGGGGCGGGGTCGGGCTTCGTCGCCGTCACCTCGTCGCCGCAGACCACGACGTCGAAGCTGTCCCGGCCGAGCGTGTCGAGGGCCACCTCGACCAGCGCCCGGGCGGTGGAGGTGACCAGCGCGGTGGGGATGGCGGCGGCGCGCACCGCGTGCAGCAGCGCCATCGCGCCCGGCCGCCACTGCAGGCCGGTCACGAAGAGCTCCGCGACGCGCCGCTCCAGGAAGGCGATGCCGGCGGCGGGGTCGCGCCACGGCTGGCCGAGATCGTCGTGCAGGATCCGCATCGATGTGGCCATGCTCGACCCCACCATCGACCGCCGCGCCGACGGCGACAGCGTCCCGCCGTAGCTGGCCGCGAGCTCGTCCATCGCGATGTCCCAGAGCCGCTCGCTGTCGACCAGCGTGCCGTCCATGTCGAACAGCACGGCGGCGACCGGATGCGTGGTCACGGGTTCTCCCTCGGCCGGTGGATCTACCGCCGACCAGTGTCGCCCACCCGCCGCCGCGCCCGCCCGGGCCGCGCCCCGCTCGTGGCGGGCATCACCGGGCCGACGGGGGCCCACGCGGGCGGCCCGCCGCGCAGGAGGCTATCCCTGCGCCCGGCGCGTCCCCTCCTTCTTCTCCGCCCGCCTCCGCTGGCGCGGCGTGAGTTCGGGGCGGCCGGTCTGTTTGCGGTAGTTCGCCAGGCGCGTGTCGCTGTTGATCGGCATGCTCACTCACCTCCGCGAGAGTGTCCGACTGCCACGGTGCACCGCGTGGGGGTGATCGGGCCTCGCCCGGCCGGGGTGAGGGCGGTCAGCGACGACCGCGTCGTACGCCGACCTCCACACCCACCGGGGTGATGACCTCCCAGTACTCCTTCGGCAGCTGGGACACCACGTCCTCGAACTCGGTGCCAGTGATGGCCTGGCGCACGGTGGCGAGCACGGCGCGGACGGCGGCGCTGCCCTGCGCCGTGTTGACGCCCGCGCGATCGCTCACCCGCCGGATGAACTGTCCCAGCCCGAACGGCTCCGGGAACTCCTGCTCCTTGCGCAGGTAGTCCCGCAGCTCCGGCGGGAGCTGGGCGGCCACCTCGCGTGCCTGTCCGCCGCTGATCCGATCCGCGAGCGTCTCGAGCGTGGCCCGGGTCAACGCGTGCGCCTGTTCCGGCGGCACCCCGGCACGGCGCCCGGCCGCGGCAACGAACTCCGCACAGTTCACCTCGGACCCCCTCTCGACGCCGCCCGCCGCCGACTACCCGGCGGTTGGTCGATCAAACGGCGCCGGGGCGGCCCGGCGGCGCTACGGGATCGACGGGTCAGGAGTGTCCGTCGCGGTAGGCGGGGTGGGCGCGGCCGGGACGGTCGGCGCGGGGACGGAGACCGGGGGCACGCCCGGCGCGGGGGTCGACGGCGCGGGCGTGCTGGGCGCCGGCATGGTCGGCGCGGGCACGGTGGACGCGGACACGGTGGACGCGGGCCGCACGGAGCCGGACGGCTTTGCGGAGGCCGGCGCGGGCTTCGTCGGGGCCGGCGTGGGGGCGGACCGGGCCGACGAGGGCACCGGGGCGGGTCGGGGGGCGACGGGCGCAGCGGCGGTGACCGGCGCGGTCGTCCGAAGCGGCGCGCCGTTGTCCGGGGTGACGATCGCGCCGACGGCGGCGGAAGCGGCCGGCGACGGGGTCGCGGTGGCGGTGAGCGCGGCCGGGGTGGTCGGCGCGGACGACGGCACCGGCTGACGGTCGACGCCCCGGGAAGCCCGGTCCCCGACGCGGGCCGACGCCGGCGCCGCGGTCCCGGCGACGGGCTCGTCGCCCCGGGTCAGGGCGAGGCCCAGGCCGGCGGCGGAGACGACGACCGCGCCGATGACGGCGGTGGTCTTGACACGGCGGGCGATGGGGACGGGCGCACGGTGGGCGGCGGGCACGAGGGGCTCCCTGGGGTGGCGGCGGTGATACGTGGGGGAACGCACCAGCTCAAGACCCTGCCGAACGGCGTTCGCGGGGGCAATCCCGCGGGAGTGGAGGTGCTCCGTGTCACGTCCAATCAGTGATTTTCCGTCGATAGCGGCATGAGACGGATAAGCCGGAATCTGCACGGCCGCCCCGGACTGTCCGGGTGCGCCGGACACGGCGCGTCCCGCCGCACGACGATGGATCATCTGCTAGATAGGTAAGTTGTGAATACGGACGGCAGTCGTTACCGGATCCGCGCCGGGCAACCCGGGGACGTCGCGGAGCTGGCCGCCATCAACGCGGCCGTGCACCTGCAGGCCCAGACGGGCGGAAAGCCGCATCCCGGCATCGCGGCGTGGACGCGCGACCTGTTCGCCGGCCACCCCACCGTCACGCCGGCGGATTTCCTGGTCGCCGAGGACGTCGTCACGGGGCGGCCGGTGGCGAGCCTGGTCGCGGTCACGCAGCAGTGGCGGCACGGACCGGTCCAGCTCCCGGTCGTCCAGGTCGAACTCGTCGGCACCGACCCGGCGCACCGCGGTCAGCGACTCACCGACCGGCTGTTCGAGGCGCTGCACGAGCGCTGCGACCGAGAGAGCGTCGCGCTGCAGCTGATCGAGGGAATCCCCTACTTCTACCGCCGCTTCGGCTACGAGTACGCGCTGGCCAGCGGCGGTGCTCCGTTCGTCCCCGCGGCGGCGCTGCCGGGCGCGCCGACCGCGGCGGCGCTGCGGGCCCGCCCCGGCACGCCCGCCGACGCCGACGCGCTGGCCGCGGTCGACGCCGCGCTGGCGGATCAGGACGGGCTGCACTGCCCGCGCGACGCCGCGATGTGGCGGTACGAGCTGGGCGACCGGGACCCGGAGAACTTCGTGCGCCGTGGCGTGATCGCGCTGGTCGACCCGGACGACACCGTCGTCGGCTACACCGTGCACGCGGTGCGTCCGAGCGCCGCCGGTGAGCTGGCCGTCTTCGCCGCCGGCTGCGCACGACCGGCGGACTGGGCCGTCGCGGCGCCGGTGCTGCTGGCGCAGCTCGGCGTCGTCGGCCGGCAGACCGCCGAGGTGGCCGGCCGGCCGTTCAGCGGCGTCCGCCCGCTGCTCGACGCCGCGCACCCGCTGAGCCGGTTCGCCCCGGCCGGCGTGCCGCACCGGCCCGGCGCCTGGTACGTACGCACCGGCGACCCGGTCGCGCTGCTGCGGCGGTGGGCGCCGGCGCTGGCGCGTCGATGGCGGACGGCGGCGCTGCGCTGGCCGGACCGGACGTTGCGCGTCGACACGTACGGCCACGGGATGCAGCTCGAGTTCCGCGACGGCGAACTGAGCGCCGTGGCCGCGGCGCCGCGCACCGTCGCCCCCGCCGATGACCCGGCGGTGCACGCCGTGCTGCCGGTGGACGCGCTGCTGCAGCTCGTCCTCGGCCACCGCACGCTGGCCGAGGTGCTGCACGCCTGGCCGGACGCCGTCATCCGGGATCGGACGACAGAGCTCTTCCTGGCGGCGGCGTTCCCGCGTACTCCCCCGATGGTGTGGCCGATCCTCTGACCCGCCCCGCCCGCACGACCGCCGCGACCAGCGGCGCGAACGCCGCGATCAGGGGCGGGAACGCGCCGCACGCCACGCGCGCACGCCGAGAAGGCCGACGGCGGTGCCGATCGCGAGCGACGCGATGATGAGCAACGCGTGCACCCACAGGAACGAGGTCGGCGTCCCCTCGCCGGCCCGGCCCGCCGACCACGCGCGCGGGTCGTTCCAGATCGCGAGCGCGAACCGGGGCCAGATGATCCAGGTCCAGACCCCGACGGCGGTCAGGAACACTGCCCATCCTCGTGACAACACCATGGCAGGCGAGTATGCCAGCCGGCCGATCCACCGGCGTCGGGTCGCCGCCGGTAGTGACACGAATAGACTTCGGTTGCCATCCGGTCGCTGACCTTCCCGCGCCGCCGCGCCGCCCCTAGCGTCGGGCGCATGACTTCCGACTTCCACTCCCCCGTCGCCGACGCGGTCGACGCGCTCGACGACCTCATGGCCCGCGTCGGCGTCGACGGACTGACCGCCGCGCTGGCCCATCCCGTGCTCATGACCGTGGTCACGCAGCACACCGCCGCCGTCCGCGAATCGGTCGACTCCGCCGGCCACCCGGTCGACCCCGATGGGGTCGACTCCGCCGGCCGCCCGGTCGACCTCATCGGACTCGTCACGTACGCGCGGTCGGTCGTCGCCGCGGCGGAGCGCAGCGGCTGCCCGCTTCCGGCGCCGGGCGAGGCCGACCTCTCCTGTTCGGACTGGCTGGGCGCGCCCTGGCCGCTGCTGCGGCTGCTGGGCGTCTGCGCGCTGATCGAGGAGACCACGCTGCCGGCGGCGGCCGCGGCCGCCGTCGGGCGGGCGTCAGCCTGAACGGGACACCGTCGCGGCACGGGCCCCACTTTCGGCCGAACGCCGCCGTCGGGCGCGCGTGACCCTCAGCCGAACCGTGTCGCGGCGCGGGGGGTGATCATCAACGGGGAGCCGCAGGGCCCACCGCGACGTCTGCCCGCGATGCGCCGCCCGCGGCGAGCGCCGCGGTCATCGCCGCCGACTTCACCCGCGTCTCCTCGTATTCGGCCGCCGGGTCCGACAGTGCCACCACCGCCCCGCCGACGCCGAAGCCGGCCCGCCCCTCGGTCACGACCAGCGTGCGGATCACCACACTCAGATCCGTGGCGCCGCTGAGCGAGAACCAGCCGAGCGCCCCCGAGTAGACGCCGCGCGCCGCGCCCTCCAACCGATCGATGATCTCCATGGTGCGGACCTTCGGCGCGCCGGTCATCGAGCCGGGCGGGAACGCCGCCCGCACACAGTCCACCGCGGACACATCCGGGCGCAGCACCCCACGGACCGTGGAGACCAGTTGGTGCACCGAGGCGTACGTCTCGACGTCGAACAGGCGCGGCACCCCCACCGAGCCGATCTCGCAGACCCGGTTCAGGTCGTTGCGGACCAGATCCACGATCATCAGGTTCTCCGCCCGGTCCTTGCGGTGCTCCCCGAGGTCCCGGCGCAGCGCCTCGTCCTGCGCGGGCGTGCCGCCGCGCGGGCGGGTGCCCTTGATCGGGCGGGACTCCGCCACCCCGTTCGCGCCGACGGCGAGAAACCGCTCCGGCGAGGCGCTCAGCACGGCGACGCCGGGGAAGTCGAGCAGCGCCGCGTACGGCATCGGGCTGATCCGGCGCAGCGCGGCGTAGGTGCGCAGCGGGTCCACGGTGGCCGGCGAGGTGAACATGGTGGTGAGGCACACCTCGTACGACTCGCCGTCCCGGATCTCGGCCAGGCACTGCTCGACGCGGGCCAGGTACGCGTCGCGGTCGTGCCGTGGGTGCAGTCCGAGTCGGTCCGGGTCGGTCGCGGTGTGCGCGATCGGCGGCGCCGCCACTGTGGAGGGCGGTGCGGGTAGGCGCCGCACCCGCCGCTCGGTCTCGTCCAGCCACGCCGTCGCGTCGCCGTCGTCCGCGCCGGCGCTCAGGGCGAGCAGGTAGCAGACGCCCTCCCGGTGGTCCAGCGCGAGCATCCGGTCGGCGAAGAGCAGCGCCGCGTCCGGCGTCGGTGCCGGGTGCGCCGCCGCTCCCCCGGTCTCGGCCTTCAGCTCGTACCCGAGGAAACCGACGTAGCCGAGGTTGAAATCGAACGGCAGGCCCGGTGGGGTCGGAACAGCCCGGCAGCCCAGCTGCTCCGACAGGTATTCGAAGAACGGGCGCGTCAGCGTCGTTTCGCCGCGGCGGTCGCGCACGGTCACGGTGCCGTCGGCGACGCGGTAGTGGACGTATTCGGCGAGCGGCCCCTGGCCGTCCCCGAGGAACGAGAACCGGGAGGACCCGTCGCGCACCGCGCTGCTGTCGAGCCAGAAGCGGGGGGCGCCGGACGCGAAGAGCTCGCGGTACGCGGCCTCGGCGTCGGGCAGCAGCGGCAGCCGCCGGACGTGGATACGGTACGCCGCCGCGCGGTCTCGCGGCGGCGCCGCGCCACCCGGCCGCGCGGCGCAGGGGGCGGGGATCGGCGCGGCGCAGGGCGCGGAGATCGGGGCCGCGGAGGGCGGGGCGGTCCCCGGCCGGCGCCGGGCCAGCGCGAGGTCGCGGAAGTTGGCCAGCAGCTCCCGGCCGTACGCGGTGCCGATCGACTCGGGGTGGAACTGGACGCCCCAGACCGGCTCCGTGCGGTGCCGCACCGCCATCACCGTCCCGTCCCCGGTCCAGGCGATCGCCTCCAGCGTCGGGGGCAACGCGGTCACCGCCAACGAGTGGTAGCGCACCACGGGCAGCGGTGAGGGCAGCCCCGCGAACAGGTCCCGCCCGGTGTGGCGCACGGCGGAGCGCCGCCCGTGCACCGGCTCGGGGGCCGGTCCGACGGCCCCGCCGAGCAGATGGCAGATGCCCTGGTGCCCGAGGCAGACGCCGAGCACGGGCAGCCCGAGCTCGGCGATCGCCCGGGCGCTGATCCCGAAGTCGCGCGGTCGGTCGGGGCGGCCGGGGCCCGGCGAGATCACCACGGCGTCGACGTCGGCGGCGCGCACGACGGACCAGTCCGCGTCGTTGCGCAGCACCATCGGGGGCGACCCGTTCACCTCGCCGAGAAGTTGGTAGAGGTTGTAGGTGAACGAGTCGTAGTTGTCGATCAGCAGCGTCCGCATCTGGAAAACCGTGTGCCCTCCCCCGTCGGCGTACCCGCGCTCATCCTGACCGACCCTCGTCCCGCCGGTCGCGACCGGGGGTGGGGACGCCCCCGGCGCGGGATGCGCGAAAGGCCAGCTCGGCGAGCTGGCCTTTCGCGGTACGGGGTGGGGATCAGGCGGAGTAGCCGCGGCTGGACATCCAAGTCGCCATGTTGATCGTGGTGACCCAGTAGGTGCCGTCGCCGCCGATACCGGCCGGGTCCGCGACCTTCACCCTCCGGCCGTCATCGCTGTAACCGACGATCGCCACGTAGTGGCCGCCGGGGTAGCCGCGCCACACGCCGTCGATCGTGGTGACGCCGCCGACGATGTTGGCCACCACCGCGTGGTCCTGGCTGACCGCGTTGACCACGTCGGCCTGCAGCCGGTCCATGTCGGCGGGGGTGGCCGCGCCGCGGATCTCACGGGTCTTGTAGAAGGTCGTGCCGGTCGCCTCGTTCAGCACCCGGGTGACGTCGTTCGCGGAGTCCGTTCCACCGAAGTCGGTGTGCAGCCGGGTCGCGAGCTCGTCCTGGCTGAGCGTCACCCCGCGCGCGGTCAGGGCGATCCGGGTCGCGGCCGGGCCGCACCAGTAGGAGTTCGGCTGCTCCTGGAAGTCGTAGCCGAGCACCCGCTGCGACGGCGGCTTCGGCGCCTCCTTCGCGGGCGTGGCGTCGGGCGCGGGCGTGGCATCCGGACGGTCGGCGCGGTCCGCGCGCTCGGCGCGGTCGGCACGGTCGACACCGAGCGCCATGTCGATGGTGGCGGCCTGCGTGGTGTCGTGGGCGGCGGCGGGGCCGGCATTCTGGTTGAGGGCGATGCTGCCCGCCGCGGCGACGGCGAGGACGGCGGCCGACAGCGCGGCGACCGGGAGGGCACGGCGGCGGGCGGCGTGCCGGAACGGCTTACGGATACGGTGCGAGGTCACTCGGGGCTCCAAAGCTGCACCGACTTGTCAGTCGGCGTCCCAATCGGTAACGGCGAGATGGGGGCCAGCGGTCAACGGGCGACGCGGTCGTCTGGTCGGGCGCCGACGGGTATGCGTCACCGGAGCGGCCCGCGGGTCGGGCTGCTCAGGGCGGCGAAGCGGTCGGTGCTCCCGGGAGGAACGGGGCCGGGGTTTGGCCGGCGCCGGGCCGGGGAAGGTCGTCGGGGCGACCGGACGAGCGTCGGACCGGTGGCGTGGCTAGTGATCCAGCGTCACGAACCCGCTGTGCGGGAGGCGTACCACCGGGAGGCTTAGCACCGGGAGGCGTGGCCCGAGGGAAGCGCACTGCGGGGGGACGGGGGGAATGTGCCGGGGCACATGACGGCGCTGCACTGCTCTGCGTCTCCTTCCGATACCGCCGACCGGGTTAGCTGACGGATTCGGGCGGGAAAGATCGCCCTACCGCGGACCAATGGCCCGCGGATTCACCCCAATTGCAATGGGTCCCCGGCTCGTGCGAGCACGACTAAGCGGGTCCGCGCCCAGCGTCATCGGACGATGACCAACGACCGGGTCGGACGAGGTGACATTACTGGTGGGCCCATTCGCCTGCCAAGCCCCCCTAGCTGCGGCGATTCCCGCTCGGGACGGCCGGCGCAGCGCTGTCGAAAATTGCCGGAACCACCCGATGGGGACCCAACGTCGCAGCGCGTGCGGGTGCGACGGAAACGGCGATCGACAGCGGGAGAGGTGGCATACGGGATTCCGCCACAGGCGAGAAATCTTATCGTCGTCGGTGAATGCATGGCGGGACGGCGATTGCGCGTTCCTCCGCGGAACCGGGCGATGACTCCGGCCATCGATTCGCTCGCGCAGCGGCACGGACCGCCGGGCGGGCGCGTCCGCGTCGAGGTCCGCGCCGGCGCCGGCATAGTGCGGCGCGTCGGGGGAACCCTCCCATCTCAGCCGACCGCGACCGCGCACGTCCGGTGCGCGTTGGGAGGGGAGAACGCGATGCACTTCATGACCGTTGGGGCCGAGAACTCCGCACTGGTCAACCTCTACTACGAGGATCACGGACAGGGCCGTCCCGTGGTGCTCATCCACGGTTATCCACTCAGCGGCGCGGCGTGGGAGAAGCAGGTGCCGGCGCTGCTGTCCGCGGGGTTCCGGACCATCACCTACGACCGGCGGGGCTTCGGCAAATCCAGCCAACCCGCCACCGGGTACGACTACGACACCTTCGCCGCCGACCTCAACACGATCATGACCGAGCTCGACCTGCGGGACGTGGTGCTCGTCGGCCACTCGATGGGCACCGGCGAGATCGCCCGCTACCTCGGCCGGTACGGATCGGGCCGGGTGAGCAAGGCCGTCGTGATCAGCCCACTCCTGCCGCTGTTGGTGAAGACCAACGACAACCCCGACGGCGTCGACAAGAACCTGCTGGAAGGCTTCAAGCAGAAGGCCAAGATGGATCGGTTCGCGTTCCTGACCAGCTTCTTCAATGACTTCTTCAACTACGAGCAGACCAAGGACAAGCAGGTCAGCGACGACGCGTTCCGCGCCAACCGGGACATCGCCCGGGGCGCCTCGCCGATCGGCACGGCCGCCTGCATCGACGCCTGGATGGAGGACTTCCGGGCCGACGTGTCGCGGATGGACGTCCCCGTGTTGATCATCCACGGTGACGCGGACCGCGTCATCCCGTACCCGTCGACCTCGCCGCGGCTGCAGGGGATGCTGCCCAACAGCGAGCTGGTCACGTTGCAGGGCGCGCCGCACGCGATCCCGTGGACGCACGCGGACGACGTCAACAAGGCGATGCTGAGCTTCATCGGGGCGCCGGCAATGGCGGGCGCCCGCTAGCGGGACCGGGACGCCCCCGCCGGCCGGGCCGCGGCGGGCGGCGTCCGCCCCGTCGGCCTCAGCCCGCCGGCAGGAACTGCCGGAGCTGCTCGGTGAGCTGGGCCGGCTGTTCCTCGAAGAGCCAGTGGCCACACTCCTCGATCACCCCACCGGTGACCGTCGTGGCGTACTGCGCGGCCTGCCCGGCGACCCGGTCCCCGAGGCTGGCGCGTCCGCCGAGCGCGAGCACCGGCATCGGCAACTTCGTCGCGCCGTACTCGGCGTTGTCGGCCACGTCCCGCGGCATCGCCCGGAAGTAGGCGAAGCTCGCCCGCAGGTGGGCGGAATCGCGGAGGTGCCGGGCGTACTCGGCGACGTCGGCGGCCCGGATGCCGGTCTTCTGCACCAGCATCGAGTCGGTGAACCGGTCCACCCAGAGCGCCTCCCGGCCCTCCACGATGAACTCGGGGAGGCCGTTCGGCACGCTGAAGAAGCCGAGGTTCCACCAGCCGGGCCCGTTCGGAGTCAGCGACGGCGCCTGATACAGGCTCTGGTCCGGGATCGGCGCCTCGGTGAGCACGAGATGACGCACGTCGCCGGCGTGCGCGGCGGCATAGGCGTACGCGACCATCGCGCCGATGTCGTGGCCGACGAGGCTGACGTCGCGGTCGAGCCCGAGCTGGGTCAGCAGGCCGTGGACGTCGCCGGCGAGCGTCTTCTTGTCGTAGCCCTCGGCGGGCGCGTCGCTGCCACCCGAGCCGCGCAGGTCGGGCGCGATGATCGTGTAGTGCGCGGCGAGCTCCGGCAGCACCTTGCGCCACATGTACCAGGTCTGCGGATAGCCGTGCAGCAGCACCACCGTCCTACCCCGACCGCCGTGGACGTAGTGGAGCGTGACGTCGCCGACCCGCGCCGTCTGCTCGGTGAACCCGCTCGGAACCCGCTCGCCGCCCATCGCCGCTCCCCCGGTGTCGACACGTGGTTCGTCGGCTACCCGACGCCGGTACCCGTACACCTGGCGAGCGCCGCACGCGACGGCGTCGATATCGGGTCCCCGCCGCCCCGCGCGTCCGTAGCGTGGATCGGGTGACCGATCCTCAGCTGACCCGCCGGTTGCTGCTCACCGGGGCCGGCGCGGCCGCGGTCGCGGCCGGCCTGGGCGGGTGTGGCGCGGACGGGCCGAAGCGCACGCCGCAGCTGGCGGGGGAATCGCGACCCGCCACGGCGCGCCCGACGGGGTCGCCGGGGCCGCGCGACGAGGTCGCGTTGCGACGCAAGATCGCGAGCCTGCTGGTGGTCGGCTTCCGCGGCGAGCGGCTCGCCGCCGACGACTGGATCATGAAGGCGGTCCGCGAGGGCCTCGGCGGGGTGATCCTGTTCGACCGCGACCTGCAGACCCGCGAGCGACGCAACATCATCTCGCCGGACCAGGCCCGCGCGCTGGTGACGTCGCTGCGGGACGCCTCGCCCGGTCGGCTCATCGTCTCGATCGATCAGGAGGGCGGCCGGGTCGCGCGGCTCAACCCGGAGAACGGTTTTCCGGCGACGCAGTCGCAGGCCCAGATCGGGGCCACGAACTCGACTCCCCGCACGCGGGCCTGGGCGCAGACCATCGTGCAGGGCCTGACGTCCATCGGGGTGAACCTCAACTACGCGCCGGTGGTCGACATGAACGTGAACCCGGACAGCCCGGCGATCGGCAGGCTCGAACGCGCGTTCTCCGCCGACCCCGACGTCGTCGTGAAGAACGCCACCGAGGAGATCCAGATGCACCCGTCCTCCGGCGTGAAGACGGTGCTCAAGCACTTCCCCGGCTCCGGCAGCGCCACCGGCAACACCGACTTCGCGGTCGTCGACGTCACCCGCACCTGGAACCCGCGCGAGCTCGAACCGTTCCGCAGGCTGATCGCCGACGGGGCGACCGACTCGGTCATGGCCGCCCACCTGCTCAACAAGCAACTCGATCCCCACCGCCCGGCGTCGCTGTCACCGGCGGTCGTGACGGACCTGCTGCGCGGGCAGCTCGGCTGGAAGGGGCCCGTGGTCAGCGACGACATGCAGGCGGTGGCGATCACCAGCCGGTACGGCCGCGACCAGGCGGTCGCGTTGGGCCTCGAGGCCGGCATGGATCTGCTCGTCTTCGCCAACCAGCAGGTGTACGACACGAGGGTCGTGGACCAGACGCTCGACACCGTCGTCGACCTGGTGCGGACCGGCCGCCTCACCGAGGCACGCATCGACGAGTCCGTCGCGCGCGTCGACGCGCTGCGTCCGCCACGCTGAGCCGACCGCGATCGGTCGCTCAGGCGTGCAGCGCCGTGTGCAGCGTCAGGGCCGCCTGCGCGGTGGCGGCGCGGGCGGCGCAGGTGTCCGCCAACGCGTCGAGCATCACGAGGTCGTGGATCGCCCCCTGGTAGCGGACCTGGGTGACGGGCACGCCGGCGCGCCGGAGCTTCGCCGCGTACGCCTCCCCCTCGTCACGCAGCACGTCGGCCTCGTTCGTGGTGATCAGCGCCGGCGGCAGCCCACGGAGCTGGTCCGGGCCGGCCCGCAGCGGCGACACCATCGGGTCGGCGCGCTGCGCCTTGTCCGGCAGGTACTGCTCCCAGAACCAGGCCATGAGGTCGCGGCCGAGGTAGTAGCCCTCGGCGAACTCCCGGTAGGAGCCGGTGTCGAAGCCGGCGTCCGTGACCGGGTAGAACAGCACCTGCTGCCGGAACCGCGGGCCGCCCCGCTCGCGGGCCATCATCGCGACCGCGGTGGCGAGGGCACCGCCGACCGAGTCGCCCGCCACCGCCATCCGGTCCGGGTCGAGTCCGAACTCGGGCCCGTGCTCGACGATCCACTCGGCGACCGCGTAGCACTCGTGCAGCGCGGCCGGATAACGCGCCTCGGGCGCACGGCTGTAGACGGGGAACACCACCGCGGTGCCGGACCGGACCGCGAGTTCCCGGATGAGCCGGTCGTGGGTCGTCGTCCCGCCGAAGACCCAGCCGGCGCCGTGCAGGTAGAGGGTCACCGGCGACGTGCCGTGCATCCGCGCCGGGCGTGCGCTCACGTCCTGCGCCATCGCCCGGACCCGTTGCCGCAGCGTCCCGCCGCGAGCGCCGTCCGGCTCCACGCACGGCCGGACGATCCGCACCGGCACCGGCCCCGTCGGCGTGCCCACGATGATGTCCTGGACGTCCGCGTCCGGCCGCGCGGCGCCGCCGGACTGCAGCTCGTCGAACTTCGCCCGGCCCTGCTCGACGGGGAGTTGGAACAGGTACGGCGGGTTCGCGGTCGCCTCGACGACCCGCTGCGCGGCCGGTTCCAACACCACGCCGGTGATGGCCTGAGCCATGGCGGCTCCTCCTTCCCGCGTCGCGGTAGCGCCGACAGCGCAGGGTGCCCCGATTTGCCTGGGGGTAACGCCGGCGGGCCGCATCGCCGGATCGTCAACTAGTGGTTGACTCGTGCCGGCCGTCAACTTACGGTTGACGCATGACGAATCCCATCCAGACGACGAACCCGATCCGACTCGACGACCTCATCGCGGCCATCACCACGGTGCACGCCAACCCGCTCGATCAACTGTCCGACGCGGTCATCGCGGCCGAGCACCTCGGCGACGTGGCCGACCACCTGATCGGACACTTCGTGGACCAGGCCCGCCGCTCCGGCGCCTCCTGGACGGAGATCGGCAAGAGCATGGGCGTCACCAAGCAGGCCGCGCAGAAGCGGTTCGTGCCGAGGGACCCGGGCGAGCCGGCCGACCTGGACCCCAGCCAGGGCTTCAGCCGCTTCACCCTGCGCGCCCGGAACGTGGTCGTCTCGGCACAGAACGAGGCCCGGGCCGCCGGCAACGATCAGATCCTGCCCCCTCACCTCGTCCTGGGACTGCTGGCCGAACCGGAGGGACTGGCCGCACGGGCGATCACCGCGCAGGGCGTGACGTTCGAGACCGTACGTCGGACCGTCGCCGCGACCCTGCCGCCGGCGCTCGACCGGGTGCCCGAACTCGTCCCGTTCGACGCGCAGGCCAAGAAGGCGCTGGAGCTGACGTTCCGGGAGGCGCTGCGGCTGGGCCACCCCCACATCGGGACCGAGCACATCCTGCTCGCCCTGCTGGAGCTCGAAAACGGCGCCGGCGTGCTCGCCGACCTCGGCC
The DNA here is from genome assembly GCF_900107255.1 of Micromonospora pattaloongensis. Lineage (GTDB taxonomy): Bacteria > Actinomycetota > Actinomycetes > Mycobacteriales > Micromonosporaceae > Micromonospora_I > Micromonospora_I pattaloongensis. The sequence continues at coordinate 452,241 of NZ_FNPH01000004.1, forward strand.
TCGACAAGGCGGCCACCGAGGCCACCGTCACGGCGGCGCTGGCCGCGGTCGCCGGCGACGCGCAGCAGGGGTGACCGCCGACCGCTGTGCTCCCCGCCGATCCGCCGGTCAGTCGCGACGTACGGGCCGCAGTTGCAACTGGCCCGACTCCGGGTCCGCGCTGTCGATGAACGCCTCGACGGCCTCCCCGAATCCGATGCGGTGACCGGCGCGATCGGCGAGCGCGAGGGCGTCCGGGGTGGGGGCCCAGCCGCGACCGGGCAGGGCGCGCGCGGGCAGGAACCCGGTGACCCGGGAGGCGTCCAGCGTGACGAACAGGCCCTTCGCGTTCAGCCCGCTGACCCGGCCGGTCACCGTCGCCGGCCCGTCCTGCGCGGCCTGCCGCGCGAGCGTCACCAACCACAGCGCCTTGCGCATCTGCCCCTCGGCGCGACCGGCCACCCCGGTGGCGGTGTTGATGTGCGCACACAGCCGGGCCAGCTCGTCGGGGTCGGGATAGGCGGCGGCGTCGCGTTCCCCGGCGAGGAACGCGTGGATGATCCGGTGCACGGTCAGGTCGGCGTAGCGGCGGATCGGGCTGGTGAAGTGCAGGTAGCCCTCGGAGGCGAGGCCGAAGTGCGGGCCGGCGTCGGGGGTGTACTGGGAGCGGCCCAGGTAACCGAGCAGCACGTCCCAGACGGCCGCGGCGGTCTCGTCGGCGGCGAGTTCGAGCTGGCTGGCGAGCGCGGCCAACCCCAGTGGGGACAGCGTGGCGCCGAAGCCGGGGTGGAAGCCGGCCGCGGCGCAGAACGTCTCCAGCGCCGGGGCGGCCTCGGGGTCGGGCGGCGGGTGCACCCGGAACACCCCGGGCAGGCCGCGGGCGATCAGCCACGCCGCGACCGCCTCGTTCGCGGCCACCATGAACCGCTCGACCAGCAGGTGGGCGGGGTTGGACGGCTCCGCCTCGACCTGCTGCGCCCGGCCGTCCACCACCCGCACGGTCAGCTCCGGCTCCACCCGGCGCGCCTCGATGCCGCCGCGGCGCATCCGCTGCACCCCGAGCCGCGCCGCCGCGGTCCGCAGCCACCGCAGCGCCGTGAGCACCTCCTCCGGCACGTCGGCGGCGCCGCGTCCGCACAGCACGTCCGCGGCCGTCTCGTACGACAGGCGCGCGTCGGACCGGATGCGGGTGGCGTACACGTCGGCGGCGGTCACCTCGCCGCCCGGCGCGATCCGCAGCTCCACGGTGATCGCGTCGCGGTCGACGCCCGGCAGCAGCGACAGGGCGTCCTCACTGAGCGCCGGGGGGACCATCGGTCGTGACCAACCGGGCAGGTAGACGCTGGTCGCGGCGCGCCGCGCCTCGGCATCGAGGGCGGTGCCCGGCCACACCTGCGTGGCCACGTCGGCGATGTGCACGGCGACCCGCAGCCCGCCGTCCGGATCGGCCGGCCAGACGCTGAGCGCGTCGTCGAGGTCCCGGCTGCCGGGCGCGTCGATCGTCACCGTGATCAGATCGCGCAGGTCGCGGCGCGACGGCTGCGGGGGCCTGCCGCGCCGGCCGCGCCGCGCGCCCCGCTGACCCACCTCGGCGAGCACCTCCGTCGGGAAGTCGGTCGGGATGAGGTGCCGGACCCGAATCCGCTCCAGCAGCGCGTCGGCGCTCGTCGGGTCCGCCCACCGCTGCTCGATCGTCGCCTGCCGGTCACCGGTCACGGTGACGCGCACGGCCTGGCCCTCCCGCGGGCGTCCCTTCACCGCCCAACGGCCGTGCCCGAGGTGCGGGTCGACGCGCAGCACCAGGCCGCTCTCGCCCCGCTCGACGACACCGAACAGGGTCGTCCGGGAACGCGCGAGCACGGAGGCCTCGGACGCGGTCGCCCGCCCCTCGTCGTCGATCGTGAAGCTCACCGCGACGGTGTCGCCCTCCAGCAGCCCCTCGGCCAGCGGCGGCGGGACGAAACACGAATCGATGTCGGCCGCGTCGGACAGGTCGACGAAGCCGAAGCCGCGGACGTGCGGCCGGAAGGCGCCGGACGCGGCGTAGACCGGCGTCTCGTCGGTCGGCTCCGCGGCCCGGCCGTCCGATGACGCGGCCGCGGCCGCGTCGTCCGGCGCGGCCGGTTCGGTCGGTGGTTGTGGCGTCGCGGCCGCTCGGGTGCGGGCGGCCGTTTCTGTAATCGCGGCGGGGCGCCGTCGGCGGCGCGTCGTGGTAGCTGTCATCCCAGCCGCCATCGTCCCCCGAGCGGGCCGCGCCGGGGGCCGAAACCGCGCGGGCGCTTATCTCCGTGCGCCCGCACGGACGCCGGCAGATCACACCGCCGCGTCCGGGGTCGCCCGCTCCTCCGGCTTCTCCGCATGCAGGTCGACCGTGGAGGTCTCCTCCGCGGCGAACACCGCCCCCACAGTGATCAGAAGCATGGCGCCGACGTAGAGCGCCACCGCCACCCACGTCGAGAACCGATCGAGCAACGCGATCGAGATGATCGGCGCGAGGGCGCCGCCCAGCACGCCGGCGATCTGATATCCCAGCGAGGCGCCGCTGTAGCGCAACCGCGTGCTGAACAACTCGGAGATGAACGCGGCCTGGGGCCCGTACATCGCGGCGTGGAAGAAGAGCGAGACCACGGCGGCGAGCACGATCAACAGCGTGTGGCGCGTGTTCAGCAGCGGGAAGAAGGCGAAGATCCAGATCAGCGCGCCGATGGCGCCGAACAGGTAGACCGGGCGGCGCCCCAGCCGGTCGGACAACCGCCCGAAGTACGGGACGAAGAACAGCTGGAGCCCCGCCGCGACGAGCACGGCGTTGAGCGCCGTGGTCCGCGGCAGCTCCAGCACCTGCGTGACGTAGGTGACGATGAACAGCACGAACGTGTAGAACGCCACGTCGGTGCCGATCCGCGAACCCATCGCGATCAGGATCGACCGGGGGTAGAGCCGGAGCACGTCGAGGACGGGCGTGCGCGCCTTCGTACGGCCGTGGTGGATCGCCTCGAACAACGGGCTCTCCGCGATGGACAGCCGGATCCAGAGCCCGACCATGATCAAGACCCCGCTGAGCAGGAACGGCACGCGCCAGCCCCACGACAGGAACGACGCCTCCGACGTGACCCCCGACATGAGCGCCATGACGCCGTTGGCGAGCAGCAGACCGGCCGGCACGCCGACCTGCGGCCAGCTCGCGTTGAGCCCCCGCTTGTCCGGCTCACCGTGTTCGAGCGACATCAGGACCGCGCCGCCCCACTCGCCACCCAAGCCCAGGCCCTGCAGGAACCGCAACGCGACCAGCAGGACCGGCGCCCACACGCCGACCCCGCCGTACGTCGGCAGCAGCCCGATGGCGAACGTGGCGACCCCCATGATCAGCAGCGTCACCACGAGGACGTTCTTGCGCCCGACCCGGTCGCCGTAGTGCCCGAACACCACGCCGCCGAGCGGCCGGGCGACGAAACCGACGGCGTACGTCGCGAACGCCAGCAACGTGCCGACCAGCGGCTCGAAGCTCGGGAAGAACAGTTTGTTGAATACGAGCGCCGCCGCCGTGCCGTAGATGAAGAAGTCGTACCACTCAAGTGACGTACCGATGAGGCTGGCAGCGATGACCCGCCGCACGGAGGTGGGTCGATCGCCAGGCCGGTCGGGAACGGAAGGCGTCGCAGAACCCATCGCGGCCTACCTCCGATCGACGATCGCAGCGCCGTGCGTCTACGTTGGACCGTCCGGCGCCGCCCTGTCAATGGCGGCCTTGCCGCACCGGCTCCGCGATTTCTCGATCTTGCGGATCATTCGACGGTCCCCTATGTTTGGCAGTCTCCGCCGGAACCCGTTCCGCACACGCGCGTGCCACAACCATCTTGGCATTCAAGGGGAGGCACCGAAACGATGATCCGAAAAAGATCACGATCCGCGTCGGCCGGCATCAGTATTCTGACGCTGCTGTCGGCCGCCGCCGTCGCGACCACCACGACCGCCGCCCACGCCCACGGCCCGGCCTCCCGTGACTGCCGCGACCAGAGCGTCACGCTCTCCGTCGAGGAAAGCCGCCTGACCTTCACCCTTCCCGACAACGACAACCCAGCCGTGCTGCAGAGCAGGCCGTTCGCACAGCAGATGATCGACGGCGCCGGCTTCCAGGGCTTCACACCCGCGTTCGTCCGGCAGCTGTGCGGCGCCGGCAGCCTCACGGCCGCGGAGGCGCTGGTGTCGCGCCGCGCCGCGCAGCTGTGGCGGATGGCCGTCGACCGCGCCCAGCGGCGCGACGTCCGGGGCGATCTGCCCTACAGCGACGACCGGCCGCTCTACTGGACGCGCGTGCAGGCCACCGCCGCGATCCGGCAGTGGACGCCGCGGTTCGCGCTGACGTCCGGACAGCGGCTCGGCCTCATCGAAGCGTTCGACCGCGGGTCGCGGGGCATGTTCGACATCACCCTCCCCCGCGGTGAACGGGTCAAGCGGGTGATCGTGAGCGGCTTCGACCCGTACACCCTCGATGGCGGCCCGGCGGGCACCGCGCCCGGCGCGGCCGGCAACAACATCCGGCACGGCAACCCGTCCGGCGCCACCGCGCTCTCGCTCGACGGCACCACCTATCGGACGACGGACGGCGAGATCGCCTACGTCGAGGCGTACACCCTTCCGGTCAGCTTCCCGGAGTTCCGCCGCGGTTACCTGGAGGACACGGTCGGGCCATACATGGTCCCCGGCCCGCGGCAGGTCGACGCCTCCATCACGGTCAGCCAGGCCGGTGGCTCGCAGTTCAACCTCGAGCAGTGGAACGCGCGCTACCACGGGGTGTCCCTCGGCAACGACCGGTTCCGGCCCTGCCCACAGGTCAATGGCGTGCCGCAACTCGCTATCAACAACCCGGAATGCAACACCATGGTCGTCGACCGCTGGGGCGGACCGTCGACGTTCGATCTCCGTAACCCGCCGCAGTGGACGTCCGCGACCTTGCCGATCGCCGAGATGATCGCGGCGGACACCGGACGGAATGTTCCCCGCCCGCCCGGCGACACGTGGCCCGACCAGTCGGTGGCCTTCGGGGTGGTCTGGAACACCAGCTACACCCAGTTCCCCGACTGCGCCTCGCCGACGCGGGAAACACGCAACAGCCCGCCGCCGGTGCAGTATCCGCCGGTGACGCCGCCGATCGCGCCGGACCCGCAGGGCTGCAGCTACAGCGGCGGCGGCGGTAACTACCTGTCGAACGAGAGCGCGTACCGCAACACCCTGCTGCGGGACCGGATGGGCCTGGACATCCCGGCCGGCCACATCCACACCCCGGACATGCAGCACTTCGAGACCGATTACCAGCCGAGCGACGCGACCTTCGACGCCTGGCGTCTGGCGATCGCCCAGCAGACTCGCAACCTCATCCACGCCGTCGCGGAGACCGTCGACTGACCGGTGACCTCGCCAGGTCGACGGGGCTTCCGTCGACCTGGCGAACCGTCGGCTGGACGCGGGCTCTGACAACGGGCGGCGCGCCGATCCGAAGCGTCAGGAGTGGGCGGGCAGCAGATCGTCGAGCAGCCGCCGCACCCGGTCGCGGATCTCGTCGCGGATCGGGCGCACCGCCTCGATCCCCTGCCCGGCGGGGTCGTCGAGCGTCCAGTCCTCGTACCGTGTGCCGGGGAAGGCGGGGCAGACGTCGCCGCAGCCCATGGTGATGATCACGTCGGAGGCTTCGGCGGTGGCGTAGTCGAGGATCTTCGGGGTGTTCGCGGTGATGTCGATGCCGACCTCGCGCATGGCGTCGACGGCGACGGGGTTGATCTGCGCGGCGGGCGCACTGCCGGCGGAGCGGACCTCGACGGCGTCGCCGGCGAGGTGCCGCAGCCAACCGGCGGCCTTCTGGGAGCGGCCGGCGTTGTGGACGCAGACGAAGAGCACGCTGGGCTTGGTGGTCATGGCGGACCCTCCTATCGAACGTCGGTGGTGAACAGGCGCTGGCGCAGGGCGAGGCTGACGTAGACCAGGGCGACCAGCACCGGCACTTCGATCAGCGGGCCGGCGACGCCGGCGAGGGCCTGGCCGGAGGTGACACCGAAGGTGCCGATGGCCACGGCGATGGCGAGTTCAAAGTTGTTGCCGGCGGCGGTGAACGCGAGCGTGGTGGTGCGTTCGTAGTTCAGGCCGATGGCGCGGCCGAGGGCGTAGGAGCCGGCCCACATGATCGCGAAGTAGGCCAGCAGCGGCAGGGCGATGCGGGCGACGTCCCCCGGGCGGCTGGTGATGGCCTCGCCCTGCAGGGCGAACAGGATGACGATGGTGAAGAGCAGCCCATACAGCGCAGCCGGCCCGATCCTGGGGAGCAACGTCGACTCATACCAGGTGCGGCCCTTCGCCTTCTCGCCGAGGCGGCGGGTGAGGTAGCCGGCGGCCAACGGGATGCCCAGGAAGATGAGCACGTTGCGGGCGATGTCCCAGGCGGAGACGTCCAGTGCCGCGCCGGACAGGTTCAACCAGCCGGGCAGCACGGACAGGTAGAACCAGCCGAGCAGGCCGAACGCCAGCACCTGGAAGACCGAGTTCAGGGCGACCAGCACGGCGGCGGCTTCGCGGTCACCGCAGGCCAGGTCGTTCCAGATGACGACCATCGCGATGCAGCGTGCGAGCCCGACGATGATCAGGCCGGTGCGGTATCCGGGCTGGTCGTGCAAGAAGATCCAGGCCAGGGCGAACATCAGCGCGGGGCCGAGGATCCAGTTGAGCAGCAGCGAGGAGACCAGCAGCCGCCGGTCGCCGGAAACGGCGGCGACCCGGTCGTAGCGCACCTTCGCCAGCACCGGATACATCATGATCAGCAGGCCGAGCGCGATCGGCAGCGAGATGCCGCCGACCTTGACCGCCTCCAGGGCGGTGTTCAGGCCCGAAACGTGTCGCCCGAGCAGCAGACCGGCGGCCATCGCCAGGCCGATCCACAGCGGCAGGAACCGGTCCAGACGCGAGAGCTTGCCGACCACCGCGGTCGGTGCGGCAGGTTGGTCGGTGGTGGTCACGGGCACTCCCGGCGGGTCTCGGCGTTGACGCGGGCCCGCTGTGCGAGGCCGTTGCCTCGTCGTCCACCGGGCAACGGCCTTCGTGGGTGAACAGTGGTGACGTCGCCGGCGGGTCAGACGGCGGCGGGCGTGGCGACGTCGAGCAGCCCGGCCAGCTGCTTGAGCGCCTGCGGGCGGGCGCGGTACCACACCCACGTCGCCCTGCGCTCGGCGTCGACCAGGCCCGCCTCCCGCAGCACCCGCAGGTGGTGGGAGATGGTCGGGCCGGACAGGTCGAACGCGTCGGTGAGGTCGCAGACACAGATCTCATCGGTGGAGGCGATCAGCGACATCAGGCGCAGTCGGACCGGGTCGCCGAGGGCCTTGAACATCGGCGCGAGGTTGGTGGCCTGCTCGCCGGTCAGGGGCGCGACCGCCAGCGGCGGGCAGCACGCCGCAACGACCTCCGGCAGAGACCCCCGCTGCTTCGACATGCGTCTAGGTTGCCAGGCGGCAGCGCGTACGGCAACCAACACGCGCCGCGGGGCGACGGCGACCACACCAGCTACTTTGATGCCTGCCTAGCTTGACGGATGTCGAAACAGGTGCCAGGGTCGGGATCTGATTCGATAATTGTCAAGGCAGAGAGTTCGGAATGACCGGTCCTTCGGGAGAAGCCATGAGCAACGAGACCACCTCGGGCGGCGGCTGCTGCGGCTCCGCCGCCGCCGACGACCAGCCCACAGTCGCGACCGAAGCGGCTGCCACCGAACCCTGCTGCGGCGCCACTGAGGCCGCGACCCAAGCGCGCCCCGCCGCCGGCCAGAGCGAGGTCACGCACCTGCCAGTACTGGTCATCGGCGCCGGGCCCGTCGGCCTGGCCGCCGCCGCCCACCTGACCGAGCGCGGCCTGCCGTTCCTGCTGCTGGAGGCCGGCGAGGACGTCGCCGCGGGCGTCCGACAGTGGGGCCACGTACGGCTGTTCAGCCCCTGGCGTTACAACATCGACGCCGCCGCCCGTCGACTCCTCGACGCCGGCGGGTGGACCGAGCCGAACCCGGAGGAGCTGCCCACCGGCGGTGAACTGGCGGAGCGGTACCTGCGCCCGCTGGCCGAGCTGCCCGGCCTCGCCCCCCACGTGCGCTACAACGCCCGGGTGACCGCGATCGGTCGGCTCGGCGTCGACCGGGTCCGGACCGCCGGCCGCGAGGCCGCGCCGTTCGTGGTGCGCCTGGCCGACGGCACCGAGCTACTCGCTCGCGCGGTCATCGACGCCTCCGGCACCTGGATGACCCCGAACGTGCTCGGCGCCAACGGCCTGCCCGCCCACGGTGAGATCGACGCCGCCGCCTGGATCGACCACGCGCTGCCCGACGTGCTCGGCCGCGACCGCGACGCCTACGCCGGCACGCACACCGTCGTCGTCGGCTCCGGCCACTCCGCGGCCAACACCCTGCTCGCGCTGGCCGAACTCGCCGAGACCGCGCCTGACACCCACATCACGTGGGCGATGCGCAGCGGCAGCGCGGACCGCGCATACGGCGGCGGCGACGCCGACGCGCTGCCCGCTCGCGGGGCCCTGGGCACCGGACTGCGGCTGCTGGTCACCTCTGGCCGGGTCGACCTGGTGACCGGCTTCGGCGTCCACACCGTCCGCCCGCTGCCGGACGGCCGGGTCGAGCTGGTCGACGCCACCGGTCGCCGCATCGTCGCGCACCGCGTCGTCGGCGCCACCGGCTTCCGCCCGGACCACACCATCGCCGGCGAACTTCGCCTCGATCTCGACCCGGCCCTCGGCTGCACCCGCGCGCTCGCACCGCTGATCGACCCCAACGAGCACTCCTGCGGCAGCGTACGCCCGCACGGCGTCGACGAGCTGACCCAGCCGGAACCGAACTACTTCGCCGTCGGGTCGAAGAGCTACGGCCGGGCCCCAACATTCCTGATGGCCACCGGCTACGAGCAGGTCCGCTCCATCGTCGCCGCCCTCGCGGGCGACTGGGACGCCGCGCGCGACGTACAGCTCGTCCTGCCCGAAACGGGCGTCTGCTCCACCACGCTGGGCGCCGCCGCGATGGTTGACGATGCCGCCCAGCAGTTCGACACCCGCGCCTCGGACGAGCGCCCGCAGCTGATCACCGTCGGCGGCAGCAGCGGCGGTTGCTGCGGCTGATGGCCCTGTCGCACGCGACGCGGGTTCCCGCCGGGTCCGGCGGGAACCGTGTCTCCGGACGGCGGCTCCTCGCCGCCCTCGCCATCACCCAGACCATCGGCTACGGCGCGCTGTACTACGCCTTCGCCGTCATCCTCGCCCCACTCGCGGCCGACCTACACACCACCACCACAGCGGTCACCGGCGCCCTCACCGTCAGCGTGCTCACCGGCGCGGTGCTGGCCGTACCGATCGGACGGTGGCTGGACCGCCACGGCGGCCACACCCTGATGACCGCCGGCTCCGCCGCCGGCGCGGCGCTGCTGGTCGCCTGGTCCCACGTGGACAGCCTGTGGCAGCTGTACGCCGTGCTGGTCGGCATCGGCGCCGCCAGCGCCGCCAGCCTCTACGAGGCCGCGTTCGCGGTCGTTATCGGCTGGTTCACGCCAGAGCGCCGCTCCACCGCGGTCCTGGCCATCACCGTCGTGGCGGGATTCGCCAGCACCGTGTTCATGCCCCTGACCGGCTACCTCGTCGACCGACACGGCTGGCGCACCGCACTGCTCGTCCTGGCCGCCGTCCAGGCCGTCACCGTGCCGCTGCACGCCCTGACCGTGCCACGGACAGCCCGCACCCGGGAACGCACACAGCGGACACCCACCCGTGACGCCGGCACGCTGCGCGCCGCCCTCGCCGACCGCGCGTTCTGGCTGTTGGCCGCCGGGTTCACCGCCCACACAGCAGCGATCACCGGCCTCAGCGTGCACCTCGTCGCCGCCCTGACCGCCTGGGGACACCCACCCGCGTTCGCCGCCACCGTCGCCGGCCTGCTCGGCGTGCTGTCCGTGACCGGCCGACTGGTCACCACCGGCCTGCAACGTCGCTACCGCACCACCACCATCACCGCCGCGATCTTCGCGGTTCAGGGAGCAGCCGCACTGGCGCTGCCGATCGTCGGCGCGACGATCGCGGGCGCGATCGGAGCCGTGATCGGGTTCGGCATCGGCTTCGGCGTCGCCACCATCGCCAAACCCGTTCTACTCGCTGAGCGATACGACACCCACCGCTACGCCACGCTCGCCGGCATCCTCGTCGTCCCCATGACCCTCGCGAAGGCCGCCGCGCCCCTGGCAGCGGCCGCCGTGCACACCAGCGTCGGTAGCTACACGCCGGTCCTCGCCGCCACCGCAGCATGCTGCGCCGTCGCTGCGGCCGCTATTGCCGCCAGCGGCCGACTGACCACCGCGCCATCGGCGTGACGAGCACGAACATGGCGGACAGCAAGGACCGGGGCATCGGCCATCGCACCCGCCGATGACTCGGTCCCGCCTGGAGCGGTCTGCTTCAGCGTCCCCCAACTCACTAGGGCGACCAGCGGACTGCGACTGGAGCGACGCGTTCGGCTTCGCGCGTGGGGTTTCGTGCGAGGTCACGACGGCTGGCTGGGGGGTTGACGGTCGGGTTCGGGCTGCCCGGTCGCGGCACTTCCCTGCTGTACCGCCTCGTCGAGGAGCCGGGCGTAGTGCTCGCGCATTCGTAACCAGTACAGCCGCTCGTCGCACGGATGTAGCCGGCCGCACCGGCACAGGCTCAGGCCCGCTTCGGCGTGCACGGCCAGGAAGACGTCCGCGCAGTCGATCTGCCACTGCGCGTGCCGGCGGAAGGCGTCCGAGCCGTAGATCGTTCCCATCTACTTCCCCGCCCGGCGCTGGTGGTGGTGCCACAAAAGTTCCGCGATGGCGTCGACCGGGTCGATCTCGCCGGCCGTGATCCTCGCCCTGGTGATCGCGATCCACTGCGGGGACGTCGGCACCGTCTCCCCGCAGGCGGTCTGCATCCCCTCGGCTGCGAGGCGAGTCGCTGGGCACGGGCTCAGGTGGTTGTCACGGCGGCACGGGCTCGCCAGGCAGAAGCCGTCGCCATCCGGCGTGTGCGCGTCCCACAATGCCCGCGCCAGCCGCCACAGCAGGCGGTGCTGGCACCCCGAGGGCGGGTCGTCGGGCGGGTTGTCGACATCGAAGAACATGCCCGAACGATCGCGCCGGACGTCGGTGCGCAGCCATGTCCGGCAGCCATGTCACCGTGACATGAGCTGGCTCGACGCTCGTCGCGCACGGTTCTACGCTCCCAGTCAGCCCCGTCGATGCTCATATCGGAAGCAGGAGGGATCGGCGATGCCAGTGGAACCTCTGCGCGTCCCGCCGGATCTGTGGTTGCGTGACGACGTGCGTGCGGCCCTGCGCAAGCGCGACACCGCGGCGCTGTTCCGGTTGATCCTCCAGCTCACCGGCACCAGTCAGAGCCGGCTCGGCGCCGCGGTCGGCCTGGAGCAGGGGTACGTCAGCCGGATCATCGCCGGACGCAAGGTCACGTCAATAGACGTGCTGGAGCGCATCGCCGACGGATGCGACATGCCCGACGACGCACGCACCGCGATGGGGCTCGCGGCACAGCAGGCCCCGTACCGCTCACCTCCGGCGTCGGTCCGGCCAACCAATCCCGGCATCCCATCCTGGCGCGACGTCGTGACCAGCGCCTGCGAACTGTGGCGAGGTGACGTGAACCGTCGAGACGTACTGCACCAGGCGGCGTTCAGCTCCGCCGGCTACATGCTTCCGGCACTGCACTGGTTCACCGCCCCCGACCCAGCTCCCGTCGTTCAGAACGGCCAGCGCATCGTCGGCCAATCCGACATCGACACCATCCGCGAGATGACCGCGACCTACCGGCGGCTGGACAACCAGTACGGCGGCGGCCACGCCCGAGACACAGTCACCCGCTACCTCGACCAGGAGGTGTCGCCGCTGCTACGCGACGGCAGATACGACCGGGCCACCGGACAGCAATTGTTCAGCGCCAGCGCCGAGCTGACGCAGCTCGCGGGATGGCAGGCGTACGACAGTGCCCGACATGGGATCGCTCAGCGATACCTGGTGCTCTCCCTCGACCTCGCGCGCGCCGCTGGCGATGACGGCCTGGGCGCGGAGATCCTTGCCGCGATGAGTCACCAGGCCACGTACCTCGGCGACGCCGCGACCGGCATCGACCTGGCCCGCGCCGCCGCCCACACCGCCCGCCGGGCCGGCGTACCGGTCCTCATCGCCGAAGCGCACGTGCTCGAAGCCCACGCGCACGCCCGCGCCAACGACCCGCACGCCTGCACGCTCGCGCTGGACCAGGCCGAAAAGACCCTCGACCGGGCCGACCGGCACGGGGATCCCCAATGGATCAGCTACTTCGACGAGGCATACCTGTCGGCCAAGTTCGGCCACTGCTTCCTCGCGCTCGGGCAGGCCAAACAGGCCGAACGATTCGCGGCACGCTCACTCCAGATGGACAACCGCTACGTACGCGGCCGGGCCTTCAACCTCGCACTACTCGCCACGGCCTACGCCCGACAACGCGAACTTGACCGCGCCTGCGCCATCGGCACCGAGGCCCTGGCCGTCACCCGCCAACTCCGCTCGGCGCGTGCGGTCCGCTACGTCCGCAACCTGCAAAGCCAGCTCGCGCCGCACCGCCGCCACCCGACGGTACGCCAGTTCACCGCCCGGGTCGACGCCGCGCTCGGACCACGGCGGTAGCCGCTACAACTCCCCGCGTTGGCGGCGGGCCACCAACTCCAGCACCGCAATGACCGTCCCCGCACTAACGATTTCACCGCGTGAGATCAACTCCCGCGCCTCGTCCATCGGAACCCAGGCGATCTCCTCGGCCTCGTTCACGTCGACGGCGTCACCGACGTGCTCCGCGTCCCTGGTCAGAAACAGCAGGTTCTCCGCATCCGCGGTGCCCACCCACGGCTGGAACGCCAACAGAGGCTCAACCGATCGCGGCCGCCACCCGGTCTCCTCCTCGACCTCCCGCACGGCACACGCGGCCGGATCCTCGGCGTCATCGACGTAGCCGCCGGGCAGCTCCCAGACCCAGCGGTCGAACACGAACCGGTGCCGGCGCATCAGCAACAACCGCGTCTGCTCGTCGACAACCGCAACCATCGCCGAACGCGGCGCTCGGATCACGTACTGCTCGAATCGCACGCCGTCCGGCAACTCCACGTCCGCGATGCTCAAGCTGGCTCGACGGGTGTCGTCCACGATGCGCTCACCATGGATCGTCCACCGGGTCGTCCCCGTGATCCGCTCATCCGTCATCGTGCCAGTATCCGGCGCGCAGGTCGTCACTCCGCACTCGACCAGGGACTGAGTCGAAAATGAACCTCACTGGACCGGGGTGACAAACACCTGATAGCCCCCGCGTCGCGCGGGGAGCAGCGCCCAGCCCGACGTTCAGGCAGTGGCGGCCAAGACTCAACCCGCTCGTAAGGTTGTCCTCCCGGAGAACCGCGAGTCGGTTTGATCTACACCGATTAAGCCATGCTCCCTGGCAGGGAGCATGGCTCGTTCAGGTCCTGGGCATCGAGGTGCCCTTACAGGCCGCTGATGCATGCCGCGTCGGGCACTCCGACCGAGCCACTCATACCGGATTCAACCGGTGGATGCAACACCGGCATGTTGGAGCGAGGTTAGCTGTTCGTTGAACGCCTCGGCGGGTGTCTTCCACCCGAGTGTCTTGCGGGGCCGAGCGTTGAGCGTGGCCGCGACCGCCTCAATGTCCTCGGCGCTCCATCGGGACAGGTCAGTGCCCTTGGGGAAGTACTGGCGCAGCAGCCCGTTCGTGTTCTCGTTCGTACCGCGCTGCCAGGGGCTGTGGGGGTCGGCGAAGTAGACCGCGATGCCGGTGTCGATTCTCAGCTGAGTGTGCTGGGCGAGTTCCTTGCCGCGATCCCAGGTCAACGAACGCCGCAGTTCGTCGGGCATCGTGGCCATGCGAGCGGTGAGGGCTTCCCGCATGGCCTCGGCGCCGTAGCCGGTCAGTGCGGGGCCGTTTTTCACGCGCGGCTCGAAGCCGTAGCCCTGCATCCGCGGCAGATGCAGCAGCATCGTGAACCTGGTGGTGCGTTCCACGAGGGTGCCGATCGCAGACCGGTCGGTTCCGATGATCAGGTCGCCCTCCCAGTGTCCGGGCACTGCACGGTCTTCGATCTCCACGGGCCGTTCGCTGATCATCACCTCCGGCGTCACGTGGCCGGTTGCGCGCTGGCGGGTGCGAGAGCGGGGAACACGCAGCGCACGGCCGGTGCGCAAGCAGGCGACCAGCTCGCGCTTGAGCGCGCCGCGGCTCTGAACGTAGAGCGCCTGGTAGATCGCCTCGTGCGAGATGCGCATGGACTCATCATCGGGGAAATCGACCGTCAGCCGGTGAGAGATCTGCTCCGGACTCCACGCCGTTGCCCATCGCCGGTCCTGGCGCCGCGGCTTGTTACGCCCCTTCCACGGTGCGGCCACCGGCCCCGACACCGGTGTCCCGTCGGGGCGGCGAACCTGGCCTGAGAGCCGCTCCTGCACGTACTCGCGCAACCGCTCGTTCACGACGAGCTTCGCCGTCTTGGGGCGCCGCGCAAGTAGCTCTGCTTTCCACTGCGCCACCGACGCCCGATAGTCCAGTTTCCCTCCTCGGGTCGCCGCGTTGCGGCGCAACTCCCGAGAGACGGTCGAGGGGTCACGGCCCAGCCGGCGGGCAATCTCCCTCACCCCGGCGCCTTGGGCCTTCAGCACGGCGATCTCTTCCCGCTCCGGAAACGACAGATACCGGCCCGTGACAGGGGTGAGCATGAACGAGGGCATCCCGCCACGGTCCCGGAACCAACGGCTGCCAGCCGCCTGCGACGCGCCGACAGCCAACGCCGCCTCCTCGCTCGTGAGCCCCTTGGCGATCTCGCGCCAGAACAAGCGCTCCACGTCCCGGCGAAGCGACGGTGCCCCCGGCGACTTCATCGGCGACCTGCCCGTCAACTCCTTCATCCACCCCGCTGGTCTGCCCATCAGCACCCCCACGATCAGGGTGTTGCGACGACCAGTTGAATCCGCCCATTATGGCTCAGTCGCAAGAGGACGTCCTGCTTCAAGTGCAGCGCGGCCGGCATCCGTGACCATCGCCTTGGCCAGCACTGGCTCACCCGACTTCTCTACAACGAAGCCTTGCTCAACGAGGAATGTCGTGACGTCAACGTGCTCCCGGGACATGGGACGGATCTTCAGAGAATTAAGCACGGGCAGTACTGCGACGTAACCATCCTTGTCGGGACCTTCCTCGACAAGCTTGCCCAATACCGACAAACCCAGGGCACGTAGCTGGTCAGGAGGAAGCTGAGGAGAGTTCTTCAGCATCGCGCGCAACTGCTTACCCTTCCGCAGCCCCATCAGCACCATGACCGCCAAGAAAGCGGCGAGCACCACTACACACACGAGCAGGTTTTCCATATCTACCCTTCGGTGATCCCAATGGCACGAGGCAGGCCAGAATAAGCCCCGCCTCGTTGGCGCAGCAGCACCCCGTTAAGCACCCTTCCTTCCCGGCCATGCCGTCTGCCGCCGGCCCGCCCGCGTGGGAAGCGGGCCGCCGCCTGGTCCGAACACGTCAAGCGAACCTTGACGTGTTCGGACGCTCGCGGGCCGGGCCGTGGTCTGCTCGGCATGTCCCGGGTCGACGACTGGCGGGATGCCCCTGCGGAACCACTTACGGAGCCGTACAGTACGCGCTTGCTGACCTGCGTTTACACCAACATTGGGAAGGTCCGCCCGGCTTCTATCGCAGACTCCGGGGGCTCGTTCAACGCCCGGCTCATCGGCTTGTGCCGACCTCCCCCGCTGCGCCTCTGGCCATCCCGTCGCCCCTCGTCCGCACACTGTGGAGTGGGTAGGGCCTGCCCGGCTCTGCTCTGACGGAGGTGGTCGGGAGGGCGCCAACCATCCCTGACCGCGTGTCACCGCAAGGAGAGGTGACGCGGGTGGATGTGTCGTCCGGGCCGAAAAGGTACGCCGAAGCGTTACTGTTCGCCGCCGAGGTGGTCCATGCGGCCACCGGTCCTCTACACGGTGACCACGGCGACCGTCGAGGCGTCGCTCGTCGTCACGCCACCGCGCTGCCCGACCACGCGGTCCCGCCTCAGGGCGCGGCGCGTCACGACCGGGCCGGCGCCGGGGCGACGAAGTCGAGCACCGCGGCGACCACGGCGGGATCCTTCAGGATGCGCCGGTGGCCCGCCCCGTCGGCGTTGACGAACGTCGCCCCGTACGCGTCGCGCATGCGGTGCGCCTGCGCGATCGGCACCTCCGGATCGGCCGGGTCGTGCACCACCAGGACCGGCACGCCGACCTGCGCCGGCTCGTGGCAGGCGGAGAAGCGCTGCCAGATGTGCTCCTCGGCGGCGAAGTATCGCTCGGTGCGCCGGCGCAAGTCGTCCCGGATGGCCGGGCGCAACCGCAGTTGCGCGCAGAAGGCGTCGGTGAGGTGGGCGAACTCGCTGATCCCGGCCAGCGAGACGATGCGCTCGGTCCGCGCCGCCCCGGTACGGACGGCGTAGAAGGCGCAGGGCACGCCGAACGAGTGCGCGACGATCGCCACGAACGGGCCGTGCTCGGCGCTGAGCCGCTCGATGATCGCCCGGTACTCCAGAATGGTGCTGCCACGACGCCCCGCCGAGTCACCGTGCCCAGAGGCGTCGAAAGACACCGGAGAACAGCCGCGTTCGACCAGCCCCGCGGCCAGCGCGGCGAAGTGCGACGCGCGTGACTCCCAGCCGTGCAGCAGCAGGACCGGTCGCTCACCGTCGCCCCACCGGTAGGTCACCACCGGCCGCCCGTCCACCACCAGCGTGCCCCGCTCGGCGCGGGCGTGCACCTCCTGCTCCCGGGCCGACACGGCGGCCCGCCGCAGCGGGTGCCGGAACAGCCAGAAGGCGAGACCGCCGGCCAGTCGGGCCGACGCCAGGGACGTGGTGTTGAGGCCGGTGCTGATCGCGGTGACCAATGAGCTCATCATTCCTCCGACTAGTTGACCTGCCGGTCACGGCCTGCCCAGAAGCGGTCCCGCAGCACCCGACGCAGCACCTTGCCGCTGGGGTTGCGCGGCAGCCGGTCCACGAAGTCGTAACCGGTGGGAAGCTTGAAATCGGCCAGCCGTTGCCGCAGGAAGAGGGTGAGTTCCCGCGGGGTCGGCCGGGTGCCGGGGGCGAGCGCGACGAAGGCGTGGATCGTCTCCCCCCAGCGGTCGTGGGGACGACCCACCACGGCAGCCTCGACGACTGCCGGATGCAGGCAGAGAGCGTTCTCGATCTCGACAGGATAGACGTTCTCCCCCGCCACAATGACCGTGTCCTTCAGCCGGTCCCGGATGAACAGGAACCCCTCGTCGTCCAGGAACCCGGCATCGCCGGTCCGGATCCAGCCGTCCACGAGCGTCGCCGCGGTCGCCTCCGGCAGCCGCCAGTACTCCAGCATCCGGGCGGGCGTCCGGATCCACACCTCACCGATCTGCCCGCCGGGCAGGTCACCGCCGGCGTGGTCGACGATCCGCACCTCGACCCCCGGGTACGGCCGACCGGCCGCCTGTAGGCGGGACGCGCCCGCGACGTGCTCGGCCGGCGGCAGGCAGACCGCGGTGTTTCCCGGTCTCGGTCAGCCCGTAGATCTGGGCAAACTCGCACCGCATGGTGGCCAGGCAGGAGCCGAGCAGCGACTCGGAGATGGGCGAGCCGCCGTAGACCACCTTGCGGAGGCTGGCGAAGTCGGCCGGGCCGACCCGGGGCTCGGCCAGCACCATCTGCAGCATGGCCGGCACCATGCAGGTGGTCGTCACCCTGTGCTCGCGAATCAGGTCGACCGCGTCCCCATCGGCGAACATCCGCATCACCACGTTCGTGACGCCGGCCGACAGGCCCTGCAGGGCCCACCACAGCCCGCCGATGTGGAAGCCGGGCACCGCCACCAGGCTGACGTCACCGGCCCGCCAGTCGATCCAGTCCAGCCCATGCGCGGCCAGCAGGTCACGGACCGCGAAGAAGCTGCGCTGGGCGAGCACCACGCCCTTGGGCAGCCCGGTGGTGCCGCTGGTGTAGATCTGCGCGATCGGATCGTCCGGACCGGTCCCGGCGTCCAACTCGTCGTCGGAGCCGGTCGCCGCCCACGCCCGGTAGCCGGCGCCGGGCTCGCCGTCGCGGTCGGTCACCACCAGGTGGCGCAGGTCCGGCAGCTCGTCGCGGATCCGCGCGACCGAGTCGTGGAACTCCCGTTCCACGAAGAGCAGCTCGGTGCCGGAGTCGGCCAGGATGTGCCGCACCTCGGCCGCGGTCAGCCGCCAGTTGACCGGCACCAGGACCGTCCCGCTCTTCGCGCAGCCGAAGAGGATCTCGTAATAGTGCTCCGACTCCCGGCCCAGGTAGGCCACCCGCGCCCCCGGGCGCAGGCCCGCCGCCCGCAGCGCGTGACCGGCCCGGTTGCTCTCCCGGTGCAGCGCGGCGTAGTCGAGGGCGCGTCCCTGGCAGACCAGGGCGGTGGCGGTGGGTCGGCGGGACGCGTGGAAGGCGGGGATGGCGGCGACGGTGCGCAGCTGCGAGTGGTGCACGTCTCTCCTCAGGACCAGGCGTTGACGGCCGGCCAGTAGCTGCGGCCGGTGACCGGTGCGACGTCGGCCGGTGACGCGGCCGGCACAGCCGGCTCGTCCGTGGCCTCCAGCAGCACGTGGGCGTTGGTGCCGGTGAACCCGAACGCGCTGACGCCGGCCCGCCGTCGTTCGGCCGTGGGCCAGCTGAGCGGTCGGGTCGGCACCTCGATCCCGATCCGGTCCCAGGGGACCGCGGGGTCGAGCGCCGGCGGGCCGGGCTGGGGCGGGATGACACCGTGATGCAGCGCGAGCACCGTCTTGATCAGCGCGGCCGCCCCGGAGGCGGTCTCCAGGTAACCCAGGTTCGCCTTGGCGGATCCGACGTACAGCGGCGGGGCGTCCGGGCCACGGTCGTACGCCGCCGCCAGCGTCTCCAGCTCCACCACGGCGCCGATCCGGCTGCCGTTCGCCTGCGCCTCGACGTAGTGCACGTCGTGCGGCGGCAGGTCGGCGGCGTGCAACGCCTGCCGGATCGTCCGGCGCTGACCAGCCGCCGAGACCGCCGCCAGGCCTGGCCGGTCGCCGTGCTGGTGCACGGAGCCGCCGCACACCGACGCGTACGGCCGGACGCCGTCGGCCCGGGCCTCCCGCTCCCGCCGCAGCACGAGCACCCCGCACCCCTCGCCTCGGACGTGGCCGTCCGCGCGCCCGTCGAAGGGCAGGCTGCGACCGGTCGGCGAGAGCATCCCGGCCCGGTCGAAGACCACACTGGTGTACGGCGAGAGCAGCAGGTGGCACGCGCCCACCACGGCCACGTCGCACTCCCGACGACGCAGCGCGCCGACCGCCAGGTGCAGGGCGGTCAGCGCCGACGAGCACGCGGTGTCCACGGTCAGCGCCGGCCCGTTGAGGCGCAACGCCGACGCGACCCGCGCGGCAGTGGCGCTCAGCGCGCCGCCGGTGCCCATCCACGGCGACGGGTCTGCCCCGTTACGCAGCCCGGCCAGGTTGTACTCCACCGTGCTGACCCCGACGAAGACCCCGACGGACCGCTCGGTCGGCGCGTCGAGCCCGGCGTCGGCGAGCGCGGCCGCCGCCGTGGTCAGCAACAGCCGCTGCTGCGGGTCCATGTAGAGCGCCTCGTCCTCGCCGATGCCGAACGGCTCCGGGTCGAACAGGTCGACGTCGGTCAGGTAGGAGCCACGGGCCAGCAGGTCCGCGTACGGCGCCAGATCCGGCGCCGCCACGTTCCAGCGCGGCGCGCCGGTGCTCATCCGCGGGATGCCGCGGGACTCGTCCAGCACCACCCGGCCGGACACGAGGGTGGCCCAGAACGCAGCCGGGTCGGAGATGCCGCCCGGGAACCGGCAGGCCATGCCCACCACGGCCGCCGGTTCGGTCTCCGCGAGGCGCTGCCGCGCCAGCGCGAGAATCAACTGGTGCTTGGACAGCTCGCCCAGCGAGTCGATGTAGTCCCGCACCGGTCAGCTCCCCCGCAGCGCGTCGAGCTCGGCGATCGCCTCGGCGTCGCTGAGCTGCGCCACGTCGACCTCCCGCTCCGGCGTTGCAGCGCCGGCCCGCTCCGGCGGCGCGAGCTGCTGGTCGATGAATCGGGCGGCCGCGTCGACCGTGGGGTGGTCGAAGACCATCGAGGTGGGCAGCGGGACGCCGAAGACCGACTCGAGCGCGTTCTTCAGCTCGACCGCCATCAGCGAGTCCAGGCCCAGCTCGGCGAACTTGGCACCGGCCGGCACGTCGTCCGCGCCGTCGAAGTGCAGCACCGCGGCCAGCTTGGCCCGGAGCAGCTCGCCGACGCTCGCCAGCCGGACCGCTGCCGGCTGGGCGCGCAGCTCGTCCAGATCCACCCGCACCGCGCGCCGCGCGGCCTCGCGGGCCACCTCGCGGTAGAGCGCGTTGCCGGCGGGCCGGCTGGCCACGTACCGGTCCCAGTCGAACTCACCGACCATGACCTGCGGTCGGGGGTCGGCGAGCAGCCGGGTCAGGGCGCGCCCACCGTCGACCGGGCTGAGGAAGCGCAGGCCCTGCTGCTCGATCCGCCGGCGACTCCGGTCGTCCATGCCGGCGGCCATGCCGACCGCGGCCCAGGGGCCCCAGTCGATGCTCAGCGCCGGCAGGCCCTGCCCGGCGCGCCAGTGCGCCAGCCCGTCCAGAAAGGAGTTGGCGGCGGCGTAGTTCCCCTGGGCCACCGGGCCGAGCGGCGCCGACACCGAGGAGTAGGTGACGAAGAGGTCCACGCCGCCCAGGTCCTCGGCCAACCGGTGCAGCAGCCAACCGCCGTACACCTTGGGCCGGAGCACGGCCTCGACCTGCGCCCAGTCCATGGTGGCGATCGGGGTGTCGGCCAGCACGCCGGCGGCGTGCACGACGCCGCCGAGCGGGTGCGGCGCCGCGCGCAGCGCGGCGGTGACCCGCGCCATGTCGACGGGGTCCGCGACGTCGCCGCGGAGGACCTCCAGCCGGACGTCCGGCCCGAACCGGGCGGCCAGCTCGGCCCGCCGCTCGTCGTCGACCGCCCGCCGGCTCAGCAGCGCCAGGTGGCGCGCCCCGCCCGCCACCAGCCGCTCGCCGGCCAGCAAGCCGAGCGCGCCCAACCCGCCGGTGACGAGGTAGGTCCGGTCCGGCCGCAGCTCGACCGGCCGCGGTCGCGGTCGCTCGTCGCCGAACCGCAGCACCAGCTTGCCGACGTTGCCGCCTCGGCTGAGCACACCGAACGCCTCCGCGGTCTCGCTCAGCGCGTACTCGGTGGTCGGGATCGGCGTGAGCGCGCCCTGCTCGATCAGATCGGCCACCCGGCCGAGGATCCGTTGGTTGGTCGCCGCCAGCTCGTCCGCCGGCAACTCGCTGAGGTCGAAAAAGTGGTATGCCACGTCCGGCCGGGCGTCGCGTACCGCAGCGGTGGACCAGATCCCGATCTTGCCCAGCTCCACGAACCGCCCGCCGTGGCCCAGCGCGCGCAGGCCGGCCGGGATGAAGTCCTTGTTGAGGCTGTTCAGCACGATGTCCACGCCGGCGCCGTCGGTGACCCGCAGGATCTCGTCGGCGAAGTCGAGGGTGCGGGAGTTGAACACGTGGGCCACCCCCTGCCGCCGCAGCAACTCCTGCTTGCGCGGGCTCCCGGTGGCGTAGACCTCGGCCCCGGCGAGCTGGGCGAGGCGCACCGCCGCCTGACCCACGCCACCGGCGGCGGCGTGGATCAGCACCCGGTCGCCGGCCCGGATGCCGGCCAGCTCGTGCAGCGCGTGGTACGCGGTCACGTACGCGGTGGGCAACGCCGCCGCCTCGGCGAAGCCGATCCCCGCCGGCTTGCGCACGACGGCCGTCGACGGGACGGTGACCAGGCGCTTCATGCATCCCAGCGCGCTGACCATCACCTCGTCGCCGGGCGCGAAGTCGGCCCGCGGTCCGCTGGCGACCACGGTGCCGGCCGCCTCGAACCCCAGGGGCAGCTCCTGGTAGGGGGTGCCGGTGTCCTCGGCGTGCTGGCGCAGCAGACCGAGGGCGTTCAACACGTCCTTGAAGTTGAGCCCGGCGGCGTGCACCCGGACCTGCACCTGGTCGTCGATCGGGGCGACCGCCCGCACCGGGACCGGTCGCACGCCGTCGAACTCGCCGGGCCGCTGGATCACCAGCTCGACGTCGTCGGTCGCGACGCCCGGCTGCACGGCTCGGATCCGCCGCACGTGCCGCGCCCCGTCCCGGTAGGCGACCTGGAACTCGTCCGCCTCGGCGCCGCACCACTCGGTGACCAGCGACTCGGCGGCCTCGTCCGGACGGCCGGCGGGCAGGTCGACGAGCGTCACGCGGTACGTCGGGTGTTCGCTCCACCACGAATGGCCGAAACCCCAGAGCGTGGCCGGCGCGAGCCGGGAATCCGCCGGGCGGTCGCCGGGCAGCCGTTGCGCGCCGGTGGTGACCAGCCAGAGTCGCCGGTCGTCGCCGAACGGGACACCGTCCAGCCGGCGCGCCAGGTCCAGCAGGTCGCGGTAGTTGCGCTCGCACTCCTCCCGCAACGATCCGGCGTCGACCGGGCCGTCGCCCGCCTGCCAGAACCAGCAGACGTCGCCCGGCCGGTCGGCCAGCAGCCTGCCGGCCTCTGCCGCGCTTTCGGCCACGACCAGCTCGATGCCGGCCCGCTCAACCCGCTCGGTCAGGTGGGCCACCTCCGCCGCGGCCGGGTGCACCGCCACCACCCGCTCGGGGACCCGGGACTGCTGCCGCACCAGGGACCGCTTCGTCCAGGACGGCTCGTGGAACAGCCGGCGCCCCGCACCGGCCGTGTTGACCACCCGACGGAAGGCCAGCCCGCTCACCTGGAACACCGGCCGCCCCTCGTCGAGCAGCAGCAGCTCCGCGCTGATCTCGTCGCGCTCCGGGTCCGCGCCGGTGATCCGGACCAGGCCGCGCAGCCGCT
Organism: Micromonospora pattaloongensis; assembly: GCF_900107255.1. Classification (GTDB taxonomy): domain Bacteria; phylum Actinomycetota; class Actinomycetes; order Mycobacteriales; family Micromonosporaceae; genus Micromonospora_I; species Micromonospora_I pattaloongensis. The sequence goes on from NZ_FNPH01000004.1 coordinate 475,228, forward strand.
CGCCCTTGGGCTTGCGGAGGAACCGGAAGGCGCCGAAGCGCACCGGCAGGTAGGTGTGTTCGGTCTCGGCGACCGCCGCCAGTGTCTGGATCACGCAGTCCAGCACGAACGGGGCCAGCATCTCCACGGCGGCGGTGCGGTGACCACGCAGCACGGACACGGCGACGTCCCCATGCCGTTCGATCCGCTCGATCCGGCGGAACTCCGGCCCGTACTCGAGCCCCAGGTCGGCGTAGTCGGCGTAGATTTCCGCCCCCTCGGTGACCACCGTCGCCGGCGCCGCCGCGTCGGCGGTGAGCCGGCGCGTCAGCACGGTCAGCGGCTCGGCCGGGGCGTCGGCGGCGATGAACGCGGTCACGTGCCGCCGCTCGACACCGGTCTCCGGCGCCCGGCTGACCACCTCCACGGCGGCGCCGCCGTCCTCCGGACGCAGCCGTGCCCGCAGCTCGACCTCCTGGTCGGCGGGGAGCAGCAGCGGCTCGTGGATGTCCAGGTCGCGGATCAGCCGGCCGGTCTCCCCCCAGACCTCGTCCTGGAGCGCGAGCAGCACCTCGACGTATCCGGCGGCCGGGAAGACCACCTGACCCAGCACGACGTGGTCGGCCAGGTATCGCGGCCGGTCCGGGGAGAGCGTCGTGCGGAACTCGCGCTCCCCGCGGGCCCGCTGCTCGGTGGTGGTGACCTCGGGCCCCAGCAGAGGATGGGTGACGGCCGCGGCGTCGGCCGCGCCGCCCCGCGCGTGCCGGCGCCCGTCGAGCGGCAGCCAGTACCGTTTCCGGTCGAAGGCGTACGTCGGCAGATCGACCGGCCGTCCCGACTCGCCCTCGTGGAAACCCGCCCAGTCGATCGACGCCCCCGCCTGGTAGTGGGCGGCGAGCGCGCGGAGCAGCACGTCGCCGTGCTCGTCTCCGGGGTGGAGGCTGGGCAGCCAGCGGTGTTCGCCGGCGCCCAGCGACTCGCGCCCGAGGGTCAGCAGCGTCGACCCCGGGCCGATCTCGATGAAGGTGTGCGACCCCCGCTCGCCGATGGCGGCCACGCCGTCAGCGAAGCGCACCGGCTCGCCGACGTGCCGGACCCAGTAGTCGGCGTCGCTCATCTGGCCCGGATCGGCCAGCCGGCCGGTCACGTTGGAGACGACGGGCACCTGCGGCTCGGCCCACTCGATGCCGTCCAGGGCGGCCCGGAAGCGCGGGTAGATCTCCGCCATCAGGGGCGAGTGGAAGGCGTGCGAGACGGGCAGCCGGCGAGTGCCGATGCCGCGCGCTTCGATTGCCTCGACGACGGCGGCCAGCGACTCCCGTCCTCCCGAGACGACGCAGCGGTTGGGCGCGTTGATCGCGGCGAACGCCAGGTCGTCGTGGGAGCAGACCAGATCCGCCACCTGCTCCATCGGCGCGGCCACCGCGACCATCCCGCCCGGCGCGGACACCGCCTGCATCAACTCGGCCCGCGCCGCGACCAGCCGCACGGCGTCCGGCAGGGTCAGCACCCCGCCGAGCGCCGCCGCCGTCACCTCTCCGATGCTGTGCCCGATCAGGACGTCCGGTCGTACTCCCCAGCTCAGCCAGAGCTGGGCGAGCGAGTATTCCAGCGTGAACAGGGCCGGCTGGGTGAAGCGGGTCTGGTGGATCTCGTCGGGATCGTCGGTGCGGCCCAGCATGAGGTCCCGGACGGAGCGGCCCAGGTGACCGGCGAAGAGCCGATCGCACTCGTCGACGTGGCGGCGGAAGACCGGATACCGGTCGTAGAGCGGAGCGCCCATCCCCGGACGCTGGGCGCCCTGCCCGGTGAAGGCGAAGGCGACCCGCGCGGCGGCCGGGCCGGCCGGGCGGGGCTCGGCGGCCAGCAGCTCGGTCAGCTCGTCCCGGTTGTGGACCACGCTGGCGAGCCGGGTGCCGAGGTGGGCGCGGCCCAGGTGGGCGGTGCGGCAGAGGTCCGCCAGCGACAACTCGGGCCGGGCGTCGAGGAATTCGCGGTAACGCGCCGCCTGGAGCCGCAGGCTCCGGGGAGTGATCGCGGAGAGGGTGAACAGATGCGGTTCCGCGTCCCCGGAGGGCGGGGCCGGGGACACCTCGCCCCAGCCGGGCGCCTGCTCCAGGACCACGCTGGCGATGGTGCCGGCGAACCCAAAGGAGTTGACCAACGCCCGCCTGGTCCCCGCCGGCCATGCCCGGGCCTCGGTGGGCACCGCCACCGGGGCGCTCGCCCAGGGGATGTGTTCGGACGGGTGGGCCAGGTTGAGGTGCGGGTATATCTGCCCGTCGCGCAGTTGCAGGACGGTCTTGACGATCCCGCCGACGCCGGCCGCCGCCTCCATGTGGCCGACGTTCGTCTTAAGCGAGCCGACCAGGATCGGCTCCCGCATGCTGTGCGAGGCGGCGAAGACGGCACGGATCGCGCCCATCTCGATCGGGTCGCCCAACGGGGTGCCGGTGCCGTGGGCCTCGACGTACTGGATCTCCTCCGGCGCCAGCATCGCGGCGTCCAGGGCGGCCCGCATCACCGCCTCCTGCGCTGAGCCGTTCGGCACGGTCAGGCCACCGCTCTCGCCGTCCTGTCGGACAGCCGAGCCGCGGACCAGGGCGAGGATCCGGTCGCCGTCGCGCTTGGCGTCGGAGAGCCGCTTGAGCACCAGCATGCCGCAGCCCTCGCTGCGGCTGTACCCGTCGGCGGCCGCGTCGAAGGTCTTGCACTCGCCGTCGGGTGCCAGCATGTTGGCCTGGGAGAACACGATGTGGTTGCGCGGGTGGTGGATCGCGTTGACGCCGCCGCAGAGCGCGATCTCGCACTCCCGCCGTCGCAGCCCCTCGACCGCCAGGTGCAGCGAGACGAGGGAGGACGAACAGGCGGTGTCCACGGCCATGCTGGGGCCCCGCAGCCCGAGGAAGTAGGAGACCCGGCCCGGGATGGCGCTGTGTGCGGTGCCCGTGCCGATGTAGGCGTCCAGCTCCTCGTAGCCCAGCGCGTCGACCTCCAGGATGTAGTCCACGCAGCTGACCCCGACGTAGACGCCGCCCGAGCCGTGCCGCAGCGAGGCCGGATCGATGTTGGCGTGCTCCAGCGCCTCCCAGGTCGTCTCCAGCACCAGACGGTGCTGCGGGTCGATGTACTGGGCCTCCTTCGGCGAGATGGCGAAGAAGCGCGGGTCGAACTGGTCGATGCCGCTCAGGAACCCACCGCCGCTGGTCCCGACCGCACCCTTCTCCCCCGCCTCGGTGGCGGCCAGCCCGGCCACGTCCCAGCGGTCCGCCGGGATCGGGCCGGTGCCGGAGCCGCCGGAGCGCAGGAACTCGGCGAATCCGCCCGGCGAGTCGTTGTCCCCGGGGAACCGCAGCCCCACCCCCACGATCGCGACGGGTTCGTACCGTTCCAGAAGCAGGTCGTTGAGGAGCTCGTCCCGGGCACCGGGATCGGCGTGGTCGCTCGTCGGCATGTGTTCTCCCTGGTGGCTGGCAGATCGCCGGTCGACGGCGGGGTTCAGGCCTCGTACAGCCGGTGCAGCAGGTCCCGGACGAGCGCCTGGCGAACGGCCCGGTCCGGTCCGTCGTCGGCCGCCGGGGCGGCCGGACGCGGCGGGAACAGGTCGGACAGCCCGGTGGCGGTCAGGTGGTCGAGCAGGTCGGCGACGGTCAGCTTGTGGAACAGCGCGGAGGTGTCGATCTCGCAGCCGAGCTCGGCCTCCAGGGTCTGCTTGATCTCGGTGACCCCGAGCGAGGTGAGACCCAGCCCGAAGTAGTTCTCGTCCAACGGCAGGTTTTCGTCCGGGGTCAGCAGCAGCGCGGCCCGGAACTTCTCGACGACCAGGTTCTCCAGGGCCGCCCACCGGGCGTGGGGCGGCAGTTCGGCGAGGTGCCGGCGGGCGGGGGCGGTGGTCACCGGCTCACCCCACCGCCGGCGCGTCGGTGATGACCACCTTGACCTCACCGCGACAGTCGCCGGTGCCGTCGTCCCAGTAGCGGCAGCGCGTGTCGTTGATGAGCAGGCTGCCGCGCTGGTGGATCCGGGTGAAGCTGATCTCGCCGTAGAAGCGCTTGCCGTGCATCGCCCGCCGGAACGAGCTGCGGAAGTCGGTGATCAGGATGTTCGGCAGCTGGCGGCGCCAGTAGTCGTCCATCGTCCACTGCGCGTACGGCTCGGCGGCCTTCTCGAGCACCGCCTTGGCGGCCACGTAGTAGAACATCTGGTTGTAGCAGATGTTGAACTCGACGGCGTTGAAGTGGCCCGTGTCGTCGATGTAGCACGACTCCGGGATCTCGAACTCGCACCGCGCCGTCAGCGGCGCGGTGTCCGGGTCGGTGGACGCGGTGACCACCGCCGACTTGAGGTACTTGCAGTGCTCACGGTACGGCCGCAGCACCCGATCCAACAGCTCGGCGTCCTCGCCGAACCGCAGGGCGTGCTCCTCCTCCGGGGCTGGCATCGAAGAACCCTCCTCGCGTACGCGTCGGTCAGAACGTCACGGGTAGCGACTGCAGGATGCGGATGAGGTACGACCGCCGCCACGGCAGTTGCTCGGCCGGCACCGCGAGACGCAGGTTCGGCAGCCGGTCGAGCACCGCCCGCAGCGCCACCGTCATCTCCATCCGGGCCAGTTCCGAGCCCGGGCAGTAGTGCGGACCCTGCCCGAAGGCCAGGTGGTGGTTCTCCGGCCGGCTGAAGTCGAGCTCGTCCGGCTCGGGGAACCGCTGTGGGTCGCGGTCGGCGGCGCCCATCGCCACGATCACCACGTCGCCGGCCGCGATCTGCACGCCCCCGATCTCCATGTCCTCGGTGGCGAAGCGCCGCACGCCGGTGTGCGCGGTGCCGTAGTAGCGCAGGAACTCCTCGACCGCGGCGGGCAGCCGCTCCGGGTGCGCGCGCAGCTCGGCCATCCGCTCGGGGTGTTCCAGCAGCGACAGGATGCTGCCGCCGATCATGCCGACGGTGGTGTCGTAGCCGCCGAGCAGCACCATAAAGCCGAGCCCGATCAGCTCGTGGTCGTCCAGGCTCTGGCCCTGGTCGTCGCGGGCCAGGATCCACTGCGAGAACACGTCGTCGCCGGGATCGGCGCGCTTCTCGGCCACCATCCGGACGAGGAACCGCAGCATGCTGCCGGACGCCTCGTGGGCGACCTCGGCCAAGTCGCGGCCGGAGGCGTCGGCCACCGGGATGGTGGCCAGCATCGCGTCGCTCCAGTGGACGAAGTTGGCGCGGTGCTCGTCCGGCACGCCCAGCAGGTCGCCGATGATGGTGATGGGCAGCGGCGCGGCGAGCGCGGTCACCAGGTCGGCCTCGCCCTTGTCGACGACGGCGTCGATGAGCTGCTCGGTGATCTGCTCGACCCGCGGTCGCAGGCCCTTGACCCGCTTGAAGGCCAGCGCGCGGTTCATGAACTCGCGCAGCCGGGTGTGCTCCGGCGCGTCCTCGGTGGCCAGAGTGCGGCTGCGGAACTCGGCCGGCAGCGGCATGGCTCGGTAGGCGCTGCCGGCGTGCTTGATGTTACGGGCGAGCCGGCGGTCGGCCAGCGCCGCGCGGGTCTCCGGGTAGCCGGTGACGAGCCAGGCCGGCACCCCCTCCGGGGTCACGATGCTGTGCACGGGGCCGGCCTGGTGCATCAGCGCGTAGGCGCGGTAGGGGTCGGCGAAGAAGGTGTCGTCGAACGCCGCGACGGGGCAGCGGCTCTGGGCGTCGGTCATGAGAAGCGCTCCGGGGACTCGACGGGACTACGACGCGTCTTCGTAGAACGGGTGGGCGTCGTGGACGGTCACCCGGTGCGAGACGGCCGGCTCGGGCGTGGCCGTGTGCAGCGCCCGGTGCACCAGCGACCGGTTGTCCCAGATCAGCAGGTCGTCCGGCTCGTAGGTCTGCAGGTGGATGTACTCGCTGGTGAAGGTGGCGTCGAGCTGGCCGCTGAACTCCAGCAGCCGGTCGAGCAGGTCGTCGGTGCGCACCGTGCCGTCGGCGTCGTGGATCTCGTACGCGAAGGCCTCGCTCAGGTAGAGCACGCGTTCGCCGGTGACCGGGTGGCGGAACACGGTGGGGTGCGCCACCGCGGGCGTCTTCTGCTCGATCTCCTCGAGCAGGTCCTTGATCGGCCGGTAGACGTCGCTCGGGCGGATCTTGAAGTAGCGGCGCGGGCTGTGCATCGTCCGGGTGCTGGCGACCGCGGCCTTCAGCTCGTCGGGCAATTGCTCGTACACCCGACCCATGTCGATGAAGTAGGTGCCGCGGTTCTTTTTGGGCAGCACCTGCGGGTAGATCAGGGTCAGCCCGAACGGCTCGGCCATGAACTGGTAGTCGGCGTGCCAGAACTTGCCGGTCTGGGGTACGCCGACGCGCTGGTCCCCGCTGCTCACGTTGGACGAGACGAAGATCTCCGGGTATTCCGGGTGGTGGTACATCGGCTCGTAGTAGACGTCGATGCGTCCCAGTCGCCGACCGAGGTCGATGAACTCGGGCGAGGAGAGGCGCTGCCCCCGCAGCACCACGATCTTCTCGGTGTAGACCAGCTTCTTGAGCGCCTCGAATTCGTCTGCGGAAGCCGTCCGCGGATCGAACGATTCGACGGTCACGCCGAACCTGGCACCGCTCCGCTCAGTAACGCGCATCGCTTCCCCTCTTTCGAATGACCGATGATCGGATCGCCGGAACAGCCAATCGTCCGCATTTCGGGACGGCCGCCGACGGCCCCGCGTCGATTTCGAAAGTAGGAGACGCCCGACCTCACCCGCAACGCGCTTAGCCGGCCGGCAAGAGATTGCTTCGGCGTCAATTAAGCGCGGTTTTAGCGATCCGCACACGAGCGCGAAAAAACTCCGGCCGGGCCCTCGGGGCCCGGCCGGAAAGCGTCCTCTGCGCGGCCCTACGGGCAGCGCACCACCTGACCGGCGTACGCCAGGCCACCACCGAATCCGAACAGCAGCACCGGGGCTCCGGACGGGACGTCACCCGCCGCGACCAGCTTCGCCAGCGCGATCGGAATGCTGGCCGCGGCCGTGTTGCCGGACTCCACCACGTCGCGGGCCAGCAGGGCCTGCTCGGCGCCGAGCCGCTTCACGAACGGTTCGATGATGCGCAGGTTGGCCTGGTGCGGCACGACCGCGGCGAGCTCCTCCGGCCGGACACCCGCCTTCTCACAGGTCCGCCGGCCGAGCTCGGGCAGCACGGTGGTGGTCCACCGGAAGACGGTCTGCCCCTCCTGCTGGAACGGGCCGGACGGACCCTCGATGCGGACCACGCCCGCCATCGACGGCACCGAACCCCACACGACCGGCCCGATGCCCGGCTCGTCCGACGCCTCCACCACCGCCGCGCCCGCGCCGTCGCCGATCAGCACGCACGTGCTGCGGTCGGTCCAGTCGACGAAGTCGCTGAGCTTGTCCGCGCCGATGACCAGGGCCCGGCTGGCCGAGCCGGCCCGGATGGCATGGTCGGCCGTGGCGAGCGCGTGGGTGAACCCGGAGCAGGCGGTGTTCACGTCGAGCGCGGCCGGCGCCACCATGTCGAGCCGGGCGGCGACCCGGGTGGCCATGTAGGGCGAACGATCGATCGCGGTGCAGGTCGCGACCACGACCAGATCGATGTCCGCGCCGGTCAGGCCGGCCGCCGCGAGCGCCTTGGCGCCGGCCTGGGCGGCCATTTCGTCGACCGTCTCGGATTTCTCGGCGATGCGCCGGGTGCGAATGCCGACCCGAGTCGTGATCCACTCGTCGCTGGTGTCCACCAGTTTCGCCAGATCGTCGTTGGTGACCACCTTCGACGGCTGATAATGACCCAGCCCAATGATCTTCGACCCAGTCAAGAGAGCAACTCCTCGCCAATCGGCACGCGCGGGCCGATCGCCAGCCGCGCCGCTGGCCGATCGGCATTCAGGGTACCTTCGCCACGGTGGTCCCGTCATGACCCTCTCACGGACTGCTGAACAGTAGCGCCACGTTGTGCCCGCCGAAGCCGAAGGAATTGTTCAACGCCACCGGGATGTCGACATACCGCGGCGTGTGCGCCGCCACGTCCAGCGTCGCCGCCTCGTCCAACTCGTCCACGTTGATCGTCGGCGGCACGACGCCGTCGCGAATGGCGAGGATCGTGGCGATCGCCTCCACCGCGCCGGCCGCGCCGAGCAGGTGCCCGGTCATCGACTTGGTCGAGGTCACGACCGGATGCTCGCCGAGGGCGCTGCGGATGGCCCGCACCTCCGCGAGGTCGCCGGCGGGCGTGCTGGTCGCGTGCGCGTTGACGTGCCTGACCTCGCCGGGGTCGAGCCCGGCCTCGGCGAGGGCGAGGGTGATCGCCCGGATCGCGCCCCGGCTGCCCGGATGGGGCTGCACCATGTCGTGACCGTCGGCGGTCACCCCGGCGCCGACCAGGCGGGCGTGGATCCGGGCCCCGCGCGCGGCGGCGTGCTCGGCGCGTTTGAACACCACCACGCCGGCCCCTCCCCCATCGGCGTACGGCATCCGGACCGTGGTGCTCGCCCCCGGCCTACTGGACACCGGGCTGGGCGAGGCGCTCGATGAGAAGATCCGCGAGGAGAAGGCGCAGCGGTCGATGCTCGGCATCGGCTCGGTCGACGACATCGCGGCCACCGCCGTCTTCCTCGCCGGCAGCGACGCGGACTACATCAATGCCGTCCTGATCAGAGTGGACGGCGGACTCGTCTACTGAAACGGCCGACGGCGGTCCGGCTCCGTTCCCCGGAGTCGTCAGGGGGATCTACCATACGGAGGGCTGCGGAAGCGGGCCGTGATGCAACCCAGAATGGCCGGGCGACCGCCTGGGGAGCCGGCCCCGTGACACTTGGAAGGTACGTTGTCACTCGCATATTCCAGCCTCCGCATGATTGCCAGCCCCACACTGAAGACCTTCTGGAAACTGCGGGTCAGCGGCTTCGAGCACGTGCCGGAAAGTGGCCCGGTCATTCTCGCCGCAAATCACCTCTCCGTGGCCGATCATCTCTTTCTGCCCGTCGCCTGTCCACGTCTGGTGTTCTTCATGGCCAAGTCCGACTATTTCGTCGAAACCGGCGCCAAAGGACGACTGCGTGGCCTGTTCATGCGGTCGGTGGGTCAGATCCCGGTGGAACGCAGCGGGGGGCGGGCCGCTCTCGCCGGCCTTGAGCAGGCCCGTCAGGTGATTCTCAGCGGAAAGGTATTCGGCATCTTCCCGGAGGGCACCAGGTCCGTCGACGGCCGGCTCTACCGAGGCAAAACTGGCGTTACCCGACTGGCACTGATGACCGGCGCCCCGGTGGTCCCGGTGGGTCTGATCGGCACTGACGCCGTGCAGCCGCGCGGCAAGCTCCTACCCCGTGCCGGGCTCGAGGTCGGCGTCCACTTCGGCAAGCCGCTCCACTTCCGGGGCTCCGACGAGACGCGGCGCAACGCCCGGGAAATCCGGGCGATGACCGATGAGGTGATGGACCGGATCGCGGAGCTGACCGGCCAGGAGACGGTCAACGCCTATGCCGTCCGGCCGGACGCCGCCGCGTCAGGCACGCCCGGCAGCGCGGGCCGGTCCGGCGGCTGAGAAAGTGGTGTGACACCTCGGCGTGATCTTCGGTGACCGGTGGCCCCCCGGTGCCCGCGCCGCTCGACGGGGCGGCGCGGGCACGGTGTCACCGGTCAGGCCGCGAGCGCGTCGGCCCCGCTCAGTCGCATGTCGAGCTGCAGGATCCGGTGCTGGAGCCGCTGGGTGGTCGCGCTCGGCTCCAGGCCGGCGGCGTCGATCAGCAGCTCACGCAGGCGCGCGTAGATGGACAGCGCCTCGGCGGCGCGGCCACTGCGGTAGAGACACAACATCAGGAGCTGGTGGATGTGTTCGTGCAGCGGGTGTTCCGCCGCCATCGCGATCAGCTCGGGGATCAACCGGGCGTGCCGGTCGAGGTTGAGTTCCAGCTCCGCCTTGCGGCCGAAGGTCGCCAGCATCTGCTCGTCGAACCGGCGCCCGATCGCGTTCAACGCCGGCAGCATGCGCAGGTCGGCCAGGGCCGGCCCACGGCGCAGCAGCAGCGCCTGCTGGAGCATCTCGACCGCGTCCTCGATGCGGTTCTCGCTCTCGGCGTGGTCGGCCTGCCGAACCAGCGACCGGAAGACTTGGTGGTCGATGACGTAGTCGCCGTCGTCGAGCACGTATCCCGACGGCCGGGTGGCGATCGCCCCCTGCGGAGTGCCGTTGGCGTCCAGGTGCTTGCGCAGCCGTGACACGTACACCTGCATCGCGGTCGTCGCGGTGCGGGGAGGGTTGTCGGGCCAGAGCGCGACCTGCATCTGCTGCGTGGTCATGACCACCCCCGGGTGGGCGCTGAGCAGAGCCACCAGGGCACGCATCTTCGCGGGCGCGGGCGTGATCGAATTGCCGCATTCGTCCAAAATCTCGAGCGGCCCCAGCAGATTGACGAAAACCTTACCTTCGGTGCTTGAATTTTGCGGTGCGTACAGCACGGAGCCAATGCTGTTCAAAGCGCCTCCCCCGTGAAGCTGCTCGTGTTGCCGGATGAACTCCGGGCCGAGCGATCCAGCCGGCCGATCCTGACAGAGGCTCCGGCGGGTGTCAACGGCCCTACTGCCATGATGCAGACTGACCTGCATCAATAGCATGCTCACTATCGCGGGTCCGTGACAACGCTACCGCACTCATGCGACACCAAGCCGACATCGATTGGCAGCGCATAGCATCCGTGCAGGTGAGTCGACGCACGATAGGGAATCTTGGACGCCGGAATTGCTAGTTTTATGCGGGGATAGCGGACGGCGAGCTGCTCCAGCACCATCTTGAGTTCGAGCTTGGCGAGGAACGCGCCGAGGCACACGTGGATGCCGTCACCGAAAGCGAGGTGCCGAGGAGCGCGCGGCCGGTCGGGATCGATCGTCTCGGGGGTGCGGCAAGGCGGCGTCGTCCCAGTTCGCCACCTGCACCGAGGCGATGACGCCCTCACCAGCCAGGATCGCGTAGTCACCGAAAGTGACCCGGGCGGTCACCCGGCCGGCCGGACCGACGGGTCGTCCCCCGCGGGGTGCGCGTCGGCGGCCGGCACCCAAAGGCGCAGCGGGTGGGCGATCGACTCCGGCTGGACCTCGGCGCACCGGACGGCGGCGTCACCGCACCGGAAGCGGTTCATCAGGTACAGCCGCGCGGCGCCCAGCGCCTGTAGGCGGAGGCCGAGGTATTCGGCCTGCGGCAGCGGGGAGAGCCTCGAGTTAGGAAGAGGTGGCTGTCAGCGCTGGAGCGACCAGTCTGCGTCGCCGTCGGTGACCGTGGCGTCGCTGAAATGGTCGGGGGTGGCGTTGGGCCACTGACCACCGGGGAAGGTGCTGCCGTCAACCGCTTCGCCGTGCAGTACCACCATCTGGCTGGCCTGAGCGCCGAGGACCGCGACGAGGCCACTCACCGCCGCGACGATCATTCCTGTGTTGACGGCGGCCTCCTCGACGATGAGCGCGGCACCGGCCCAGGAGAAGACCACACTGCCGAGCGCCGCGAGCGCGGTAATGGTCGCGACAATGAACTTGATCAGAATGACGGCGAGCGCCACGTAGAAGGCCAGGCCGGTCGCCGCGCACGTGTACAGCGCGACGGCGGTCTTGTCGGCGAGGGTGCCGACGCGGGCGGCGGCGTCCGACTGGGGCTTGATCTGCTTGACGTAGGCGTCGGCGGCGCTGCCGTGCCAGACCCGGCCCACCCCGAGCAGTTCCGGCTTGAGCTGGCCGGACACGCCGGTGGCGAGCCCGCGGACATCTTCCCAGTCCCGGGCGGTGAAGAAGAAGGTCACGGGCGCGGCGGCGCCTTTGAGTAGCTCTGCGAGCTTGTCGAGGACCCACGATCCGAGTTCGAGGATCTTGTTGCCCACCCAGACGAGGTCATCGGCGACGCTTTGCGTGACGTACCAATGGCTGGTCGCCTTCTGCACCGTCGGGCCGACCTCCTGGAGCTTGGCTGACAGGTCTGCCATACCGGCGGTGAGTTTGTCGATAGTGGCTTCGTACTGAGCGACGCTGAATGCCATCCGGATCGGTTCCCAAAGTCAGTAGAGGTTCTGGAGCTTGTGCGCGTTGCTGGCGTCTTCGGCGTCGTAGGTGTCGGCGACCTGGCGCAGCGTGGCAGCGATGTCGGCCATCCGCTGCTGACCCTCGCGGCAGCGGGCGGTGATCTGATCGGCGACTTCGTCGTACGGGGAGACCAGCAACTGGAAGATTCCCGCCTCCAGCCGGGTCATCCGCAGCCCTTGGGCCTTGCCGGCGATAACTTCCATCTGGTCACTGTGGCGCAGCCACATGTTCGCCTCGGTACGCAGCGTCTCGGTGGCGACCGCGACCTCTTGCTTGCTGGGGGGCGGAGACATGACGACAGTTCCCTTCAGGATTGGGCCAGCCGCTGCGGGTCGTTCAGGATCGCGAGGGCTTCGGTAAGCAACTGGTCCAGCTCGCCGGTTGAGTGAGAGGGCTGAGATGCGCGAGCCAGGTCCGCGCGAGCCATGGCGACTGCCTCACGCAGCGCGGCGGTCAGGGCCGTCCCACGCTGCTGGCCCGCCCATCGCGGTTCGGCCTCGCACGACACCAGGCCGGCCTTGGACACGGTGACAACCAGTCGACCCGATGCGTCCGTGCCGGTTCCGCTAACGGCCAACGGCGACGCGGCGGCGAACTCGTCGACCCGGTCGGCGGCCCGCAGCACATCCTCCACCAGGTACTCCAGTCCGCGTGGCCGCGCGCGGTCCCATTGATGCCGCAGCTCAGCGGGCAGCGCATCGGCCGGCGCCGGCGCCGGCCGCTCGGCCAGGTCCTCACGCATCCGATCGACCCGTGCACGCAGCCCGTCGGCCTGCAACGCCTGCGACCAGGCCGCCATCCGTTCACCGGCAGCGGTCTGACATGCCTCTAACACCGCGGCACCGAATCCGTCGGCGGTCAGCCGGTGCTGCCAGTCCGGCTCCACGGTGATGGATTCGGGCAGGCCGTCGCGGCCGAGTACCGCGCGCACCATGCCGCTACGGTCCGTCGCCTCCACCCGTTCCGGCACACCGGCCTGTGCCTGCGCCAAGAGGTTCTGCATCCCCACGGCGTACTGCTGGAACTGCTGCAACGAACTGAGGATGTCGGCGGTCACGAACGGTCCTTTCGTAGCTGCTCGAAACGTCCCCGCAACCGCTCGCCACTGGCGGTGGCACGTACCCGTACCAGCCGCATAGCCACCGCAGCCATCGCCGCCGCCCCGACCAGCAGCAGCATCCCCAGCACCGCATCGCTGCCGGTACGAGTCGACGCCACGCTTCCCATCCCCAGCACGACGATCCCAACCGTGACGGCGACCAGCGGCCCAGCTATGCCCCACCGGCGGCCACGCGACCAGTCCCGCGCGCCATACCACGCCACCACCGAGGCCACCGCGGCGATCCCCGTCAACAGCAGCGACACCACGAGCACCGCCAGCGACAGCGGCCGACCGAACACCGCCCGGTCAGTCGCATCGGGCGATCGAAACCACGCGTAAAGGACCGAGACAAGACACAGCCCGGCGACGGTCCCCCATACCAACCCCGTGTCCCGCCCCCGCGGACCAGCCAAACCACCAGCCATGGCCAGCGAGCCTAGTGCCCCAGGTGCCCGTTGTCAGATCATCTTCTCGGCTGATCGACCCGCGCATTACGAGTCCGCAGTTCGGTTCAAGGTCCGCAAACCCGAGAAGCCGCGAAGTACGGCACGATAGCGCGGGCAGCACCTGAGGAGTCAGCTGACGCGGCGATAGCGGATGTGGCTGGCCAGCGGTGAGTGAAGCACCTCGGCGGGTTCGAAGCCGAATGATTCAACACCGTCGAAGATGCGCTCGCCCGAACCGAGCAGGACCGGTGCGATGTCGAGGGTGAACTCGTCGATCACGCCGGCGATCAGTGCCTGTCGGACGGTCGAGGCCCCACCGGCGATGTCCACGCCGTTGTCTCCGGCAGCCTGGCACGCTGCGGAGTAGGCCGCGTCGAAGCCCTCGGTGACGAAGTGGAAGGTCGTCCCGCCGTCCATCTCGATCGGGTCATGTCCGTGATGGGTCAGCACGAACACCGGCGCGTGATACGGCGGTTCGGGGCCCCACCACCCGGTCCATTCCTCATCCCAGTCCCCGCGGATCGGGCCGAACATGTTCCGACCCATCACATACGCACCCCGCGGGCGCATGAGCCACTCGCTCGCGACCTTGTCGGCATCGTTGGCTCGCGGGTCGCCGATGTGCCAGCCGTGCAGCTCCCGCCCCCGCTTGCCCAGGGGGTCTTCGCGGCTCTGGTCCGGCCCGGCGACGAAGCCGTCCAGCGAGATCGACATGTGGCAAGTGGTGTCCGGCACCGCGAACCTCCTGAGTGATCGCGACTTGCAAGCGGCCGTGCGGACCGTAGCAGGCGATGGCGCGGGGAACGGGGACACAGCTCGACCAACCTGGCGATGGGCCAGGTACCTCCGTCCAGGTGGGGCCACTCAGGGTTGACAAAATCAACCGGCTTCGGCCGATACGCTTCACGTTGCATCGACCCAAAATTTCCAACCGGAGCTGTCACGGATCATCCGACCACGATCCGTAACGCATCAACTGAAGCCCGACATACCGGCTGCGTTGTGTCCCGCCTGATGCTTTACACCTGCGTCCCACCAGATGCTGGACATGATCGCCGTGGGCAGCGTTGGTCGGCGGGTGAGCTAAGCCGCCAGCGGCTTCCAGCGCTTGATGACAACCGGGTCAGCATGTGGGGCAGGCCATACCTGCAGTCGAAGACGCTCCATGGTCGCCGGATCGTCGTCGGAATCAATGCCGAGATGTTCTTCTTCGGCCAGGTTGCTTCTCGCGGCGCGTACGCGAACCGGTCCCGCCGCTACCCGGAACCGTGCGGCCTCCGGCTCGTAGTCGGTGCAGCCCATGACGACGAGTCGACCCGAGGAAACTTGCAAGCTTGCCTCCACGACGTGGTCGAACTCCGCGCTGTCGTCTTCTGGCGCTGCCTCCAACACCTCCACGGTTACCGCCACGTTGACGTTGACGGTGGTGCCGACGGCCATGGCGTCCGTGTCGACGGCAAGGTTGTCGAGCACCGCCTCGTCGGTCCAGGCGTCCCCAAGATCGGTGACGGATCCGTCATCGAACAGGTGGACCTGGTAGTAGTCCGCGAAGAGTTGCAGCTCCGTCGCGATCAAGGCACCCTCCCAGTCTTCGCGCCCTGCTCAGTCTCGTAGCAGACCAAGGTCGACTGTCAAGCATCTGGTGGACGGATTCCGGCGGGCTCGGCTGATCCTTGACGCTCGACCCGTTATCCGATCCTGCGATGATGATGCCCGTGTCGAGCAGCGAGGCAGACAACACCCGGACTTTGCGACTGATCGGCTACTGGTGTGAGCCAGGCGAAGAGCACTGGCCCGACGCCGCGCTTTTCGTGGACCGCGAGGCCGATGTGGCGAGCCAGCGACGGGTAAGCGACTACCTGCGTGGCGGCACGTGGTTCGTGGCTACAGCGGGCCATTCACTGTGTCGGCTGTGTGGCACCAGCAATGGATCCACCGAGCTGACCGACGGCAAGTACTTCGTGTGGCCAGAGGGGCTCGCGCACTACATCGACGCGCACAACGTGCGACTCCCCAATGAGATCATCGAGCTGATGGATCAATCGCCGGGACCCGTCGACGTGGAAGCGTTCGAGCGTGATGTCCTCGAAACGGAACAGGTTGTCATCGACATCGCCTGGTGGCTCTCGGTGCGTGGCTCACAGTCCCGAACCCGATCGCAATCCTAAGCGTCAAGCATCCTGCGACGCCGTTCCGGGCGGGTTCAACCATCATGCGAGACCAGGCATCGCCGGCAGCCGGAGCCGACCCAAGTTCAACGCGCGCGTGTGGAAGCCCGCGATCCGTGCGACCGGGATCGAGGACACGCGGCACAACGGGATGCACGTGCTCCGGCACACCTACGCGTCGGTTCTCCTCGACGCCGGGGAGAGCGTCAAGGCGCTGTCGGCATACCTCGGCCACGCCGACCCCGGCTTCACGCTGCGGGTCTACACGCACCTGTTACCCAGCAGCGAGGATCGGACCCGCCGGGCCATCGACGAAGCCTTCGCCGACGACCCGGAGACCGGTGACGGCCCGGCGACGGCCTGATCACGGTCCAAGGGGCGTTGTCGAGTGCTTCTGCCCAGCTCACAACCCCTCCGCCTGCTACTTGGCGTTGAAGTAGTTGGCGTCCGGGTGGTGCACGACGATCGCGTCGGTGGCCTGCTCCGGCACCAGCTGGAACTCCTCCGACAGCTGCACGCCGATCCGCTCCGCGCCGAGCAGCTCGACCACCTTCGCCCGGTCCTCCAGGTCCGGGCAGGCCGGGTAGCCGAAGGCGTACCGGCAGCCGCGGTAGTCGGTGCGCAGCAGGCCGGCGAGGTCGGCCGGGTCGTCGTCGGCGACGGTACGGCCACCGGGCAGCACCAGCTCGCTGCGCACCCGACGGTGCCAGTACTCCGCCAGCGCCTCGGTCAGCTGCACGGACAACCCGTGCACCTCCAGGTAGTCGCGGTACTCGTTGCGGGCGAACATCTTGGCCGTGTACTCGCTGACCGGCTGGCCGACGGTGACCAGCTGCAGCGCGACCACGTCGAGCTTGTCGCCCTTCGGCGCGAAGAAGTCGGCGAGGCAGAGCCGCCGCTCCTGCCGCTGCCGCGGGAACCTGAACCGCGCCCGCTCGGAGTGGCCGTTCTCGTCGAGCACGACAAGATCGTTCCCCTCGGAGTACGCCGGGAAGTAGCCGTAGACGACGGCGGCTTCGAGCACCTTGTCGGCGGTGAGCCGGTCGAGCCAGTAGCGCAGCCGCGGCCGCCCCTCGGTCTCGACCAGCTCGTCGTACGACGGGCCGTTGCCGCCGCGCGAGCCGCGCAGCCCCCACTGGCCGAGGAAGGTGGCGCGCTCGTCGAGCAGGGTGGCGTACTCCGCGAGCGGGATGCCCTTGACCACGCGGGTGCCGAAGAACGGCGGGGTGGGGATGTCGACCTCGCGGGCCACGTCGGAGCGGACCGACGCGTCGTCGAGGTCGGGCAGCGCCTCGGAGACCAGGGCGCGCTGCCGTTCCCGGCGCGCCCGGCGCGCGGCCAGGGCCGCCTCCCGCTCGGGGTCGACGACCGCGGCGCCGCCGCGCTTGGCGGTCATCACCCGGTCCATCAGGGACAGTCCCTCGAAGGCGTCGCGCGCGTAGTGCACCTGTCCGGGGTAGAGCGACCGCAGGTCGTCCTCGACGTACGCCCGGGTCAGCGCGGCACCGCCGAGCAGCACCGGCCAGCGCTCCGCGACCCCGCGGGTGATCATCTCCTGGAGGTTCTCCTTCATGATCACAGTGCTCTTGACCAGCAGGCCGGACATGCCGATGGCGTCGGCGCCGTGCTGCTCGGCGGCCTCCAGGATCGCGCTGATCGGCTGCTTGATGCCGATGTTGACCACGTCGTAGCCGTTGTTGGACAGGATGATGTCCACCAGGTTCTTGCCGATGTCGTGCACGTCGCCCTTGACCGTGGCGAGCACGATGCGGCCCTTGCCGGCGTCGTCGGCCTTGTCCATGTGCGGCTCGAGATAGGCGACCGCCGTCTTCATCACCTCGGCCGACTGCAGCACGAACGGCAGCTGCATCTGCCCGGAGCCGAACAGCTCACCGACGACCTTCATGCCCTCCAGCAGGGTGTCGTTGATGATCGCCAGCGCGGACCGCTGGGTCAGCGCCGCGTCGAGGTCGGCCTCGAGGCCGTTGCGCTCGCCGTCGATGATGCGCCGCTTGAGCCGCTCGTCCAGCGGCAGCGCCGCCAACTCCTCGGCGCGGGTCGCCCGCGCGGATGCCGCGTCGACGCCCTCGAACAGCTCGATGAAGCGCTGCACCGGGTCGTACCCCTCGCGGCGGCGGTCGTAGATCAGGTCGAGGGCGACCTCCCGGTGCTCGTCGGGGATCTTCGACATCGGCAGGATCTTGCTGGCGTGCACGATGGCGCTGGTCAGCCCGGCCTGCACGCACTCGTGCAGGAAGACCGAGTTGAGCACCTGCCGGGCGGCCGGGTTGAGGCCGAACGAGACGTTGGAGATGCCGAGGGTGAAGTTGACGCCCGGGTAGCGGCGGGCGATCTCGCGGATCGCCTCGATGGTCTCGATGCCGTCGCGCCGCGTCTCCTCCTGCCCGGTGGCGATCGGGAAGGTCAGCGCGTCGATCAGGATGTCCGACAAGTGCATCCCCCACCGGCCGGTGAGGTCCTCGATCAGCCGCACCGCCACCCGTACCTTCCACTCGGCGGTGCGGGCCTGACCCTCCTCGTCGATGAGCAGCGCCACCACCGCGGCGCCGTGCTCCTTGACCACCGGCATCACGCGGGCGTAGCGGGAGTTCGGGCCGTCGCCGTCCTCGAAGTTGACGGAGTTGACGACGCAGCGCCCGCCGAGCATCTCCAGGCCCGCCTCGATGACGGCCGGCTCGGTGGAGTCCAACATGATCGGCAGCGTCGACGCGGTGGCGAACCGGCCGGCCAGCTCCCGCATGTCCAGGGTGCCGTCGCGCCCCACGTAGTCGACGCAGAGGTCCAGCAGGTGCGAGCCGTCCCGCGCCTGGCCGCGCGCGATCTCGACGCACGCCTGCCAGTCGGCGGCGAGCATCGCCTCGCGGAACGCCTTGGAGCCGTTGGCGTTGGTCCGCTCCCCCACCATCAGCACGCTGGCGTCCTGCGCGAACGGCACGTGGTGGTAGATCGAGGAGACGCCCGGCTCGGGACGCAGCTCGCGCGGGCGGGGCGCGGCGCCGTGCAGCCGCTCGGCGAGCACCCGGATGTGCTCCGGGGTGGTGCCGCAGCAGCCGCCGACCAGCCCGACGCCGTAGTCGGTGACGAACTGTTCGAGCGCGTCGGCCAGCTCGTCCGGGGTGAGCGGGAAGTACGCGCCGTCGGCGGTCAGCACGGGCAGCCCGGCGTTGGGCATCACCGACAGCGGGATGCGCGAGTAGCGGGACAGGTAGCGCAGGTGCTCGCCCATCTCCGCCGGCCCGGTCGAGCAGTTCAGTCCGATCAGGTCCACGCCGAGCGGCTCGATGGCGGTCAACGCCGCGCCGATCTCGCTGCCGATCAGCATGGTGCCGGTCGTCTCGACCGCGACGTGGCAGATGATCGGCACCTGCCGGCCCAGCTCGGCCATCGCCCGCTTAGACCCGACCACGGCGGCCTTGACCTGCAGCAGGTCCTGGCAGGTTTCGATGATGAGCGCGTCGGCGCCGCCGGCGATCAGGCCGCCGGCGTTCTGCGCGTACGCGTCGCGCAGGGTCGCGTAGCTGGCGTGTCCCAGCGTGGGCAGCTTGGTGCCCGGCCCGATCGAGCCGAGGACGAAGCGCGGCCGCTCCGGCGTCGCGTACGCGTCGGCGGCCTCGCGGGCCAGCCGGGCGCCCACCTCGGACAGCTCCCAGATCCGGTCCTCGATGCCGTACTCGGCGAGGTTGGGCAGGTTGGCGCCGAAGGTGTTGGTCTCGACGCAGTCGGCGCCGGCGGCGAGGTACGCCTCGTGCACACCGCGGACCACGTCCGGACGCGTGACGTTGAGGACCTCGTTGCAGCCCTCGTGGCCCTGGAAGTCGTCCAGGGTCAGGTCAGCCGCCTGCAGCATCGTGCCCATCGCCCCGTCGGCGATGAGGATCCGGTGGGCGAGCGCGTCAAGCAGGGAAGTCGGCACGTCCCTAGGCTAATGCCCGCCGCGCGTGCCACCGATCGCCAAGCTTTGCGCTCCCACATTATGTGATGGGCATCGCTCGACCGTCGGCCTCTGTCGGCCTGCCCCGGCGTGCCGCCCGGACACGTCCCGGCGGCGGGAAGGCGACGGCGCGGCCACCGGGACGC
Source organism: Micromonospora pattaloongensis (assembly GCF_900107255.1). Lineage (GTDB taxonomy): Bacteria > Actinomycetota > Actinomycetes > Mycobacteriales > Micromonosporaceae > Micromonospora_I > Micromonospora_I pattaloongensis. Next base: position 495,065 of record NZ_FNPH01000004.1, read on the forward strand.
AACCCGAGCAGGCACGTAGGCTGGCGGATGTGAGGGATGAAAGGTATGCCGTGACCATCCGCCGCAAGGAGACGTCGTGAGCGAGTTCGACGGGCTGCCCATGCTGCGCTCGCCGGTGGCGATCGCGGCGTTCGAGGGGTGGAACGACGCTGCGGACGCGTCGACGGCCGCGGTGGAGCACCTGGAGCAGGTGTGGCAGGCGCGGGAAGTGGCGGCGCTGGACCCGGAGGACTTCTACGACTTCCAGGTGAGCCGACCCAACATCACCATGGCCGACGGGGAGACCCGGCGCGTCGAGTGGCCGACCACCCGGTTCATGGTCGCCAGCCCCGAGGGCACCGAACGGGACGTGGTGCTGATCCGCGGCATCGAGCCGAGCATGCGCTGGCGCACCTTCTGCGAGCAGGTGCTCGAGGTCTGCCACAGCCTGGAGATCAACCGCGTGGTGCTGCTCGGCGCGCTGCTCGCCGACGTGCCGTACACCCGGCCGCTGCCGATCAGCGGCAGCGCGTCCGACAAGGACGCGGCGGAGCGCTATCAGCTGGTGCCGACCCGGTACGACGGCCCGACCGGGATCGTCGGGGTGCTGCAGGACGCGTGCAACCGCGCCGAGGTCGACGCGGTGTCGTTCTGGGTGCACGTGCCGCACTACGCGAACAACCCGCCCTGCCCGAAGGCGACGCTGGCCCTGCTGCACCGCGTCGAGGAGGTGCTCGACCTGCCGGTGCCCACCGCGGACCTGGCCGAGGAGGCCGCCGAGTGGGAGCAGCGGGTGCGCACCGCTGCCGAGCAGGACGCCGAGCTCGGCGAGTACGTGCGCGAGCTGGAGGAACGCGTCGGCGATGAGGGCATCCAGCCGCTGACCGGCGACGAGATCGCCCAGGAGTTCGAGAAGTACCTGCGGCGGCGCGGCGGGTCCGCGGGTCCCACCGCCGGCTCCTGGTAGTCCGCTCCCCCGGTTTCGCCAACGGCCCGTCGACCCCCGTCGGCGGGCCGTTTTCGCGTGTCGAGTGCGCGGCGCCACACCCCGTAAGGCATCCTAGGAGGCTAGGTGTACGAGTGGAGGTGGAGGCGTGACGATCAATCCGGGCGCCGCCGAGGTGCCGCACCGGCAGATCGCCGAGCAGCTGCGCGCGCAGATCCGGCGCGGCGACTGGGCGCCGGGCGAGCGGCTGCCCTCGATCCCGGCGATCGCCGAGATGTTCGGGGTGGCGAAACAGACCGTCCAGCGCACCATCGACCAGCTCCGCGTCGAGGGGCTGTTGATCACCAAGCCGGGCTCCGGGACGTACGTCCGGGGCACCCGGCGGCGGCTCAACCGGCTCTCCCGCGGCCGCTACGGCGGACACCGCGGCTACCACGCGGACCTCGCGGCGCGCTACCGGCAACACCTGGTCGAGGTCGGGCGCGCGCCCGCCCCGCCGGAGGTCGCCGACGCGTTCGGCGTCGCCGACGGCACCGAGCTCCTGGTACGCCGCCACATCGTGCGCACCGAGGACTCCCCCGTCGAGGTCGGCGCCTCGTGGTTCCGGGTCGCCGACGCGGCCGGCACGTCGCTGGAGCGGATGGAGGCGTTCGGGCGTCCGCTGTACCAGGAGGCCGAGGAGGCGATCGGCCGGCCGTACGTCTCCGCCCGCGACACGATCAGCGCCCGGCAGCCCAGCCGGGAAGAGGCCGAGCTGCTGCAGATCCGCCCCGACACCCCCGTGCTGCACCTGCTGCACGTGGCGTACGACGCCGCGCACAAGCCGCTCGAGGTCGCCCAGGCGACCTGGCCGGGCCCGGTGACCACGCTGACCGAGGAGTACCGGATCCCCGCGCCGCAGCCCGACCCGGACCCCGATCCGGGCCTGGTGCTCGGGTAACCGCCCAAGGCCGGTCGACGCCGGCGCCCGCCGGCGCCGGGGTCAGAGGCGGATGCCGAGCAGCGCGTCGACGGTGTCGGCCAGCAGCGCGGGGGCCTCGCGGTCGTCGCCGGAGCCGGCCAGCGCCGCGTCCGCCCACGCGTCCACCACCGCCAACGCGCCCGGCGTGTCGAGGTCGTCGGCGAGCCGGGCGCGGACCGCGGCCAGCAGCCCGGCGCCGGACGGCCCGGCCGGGGCCGCCGCCGCCTCGCGCCAGCGCGCCAGCCGCTGCTGCGCGGTCTTGAGCACGTCGTCGGTCCACTGCCGGTCGCCCCGGTAGTGCTCGGCGACGAGCCCCAGCCGCAGCGCCATCGGGTCGACGCCGTCGCCGCGCAGCCGGGAGACGAAGACCAGGTTGCCCTTGGACTTCGACATCTTCTCGCCGTCCAGGCCGATCATCCCGGCGTGCACGTAGTGCTGGGCGAACGGGGCCTTGCCGGTCAGCCGCTCGGCGTGCGCCGCCGAGCACTCGTGATGCGGGAAGAGCAGGTCGTTGCCGCCGCCCTGCACGTCGATGGTGTCGCCGAGCAGGCCGAGCGCGATCACCGTGCACTCGATGTGCCAACCCGGTCGCCCGGGGCCGAGCCGGCCCCCCTCCCAGGCCGGCTCGCCGTCGCGCGCGCCGCGCCACAGCAGCGGGTCGAGCGGGTCGCGCTTGCCCGCCCGGTCGGGGTCGCCCCCGCGCTCGGCGAAAAAGGCGAGCATCTGGTCGCGGGAGAGGTTGGACTCGTAGCCGAAGGCCGGCGCGGCGGTGATGTCGAAGTAGACGTCGCCGGTGCCGTCGGAGAGCCGGTAGGCGGCGCCGTCGTCGAGCAGGGCACGGATCTTCTCGGCGATGGCGGGGATGGACTCCACGGCGCCGACGTAGTGCGCCGGCGGGATCATCCGCAGCGCCTCCATGTCCTCGCGGAACAGCGCGGTCTCCCGCATGCCGAGCACGACCCAGTCCTCGCCGTCGCGCGCGGCGCGCTCCAGCAGCGGGTCGTCGATGTCGGTCACGTTCTGCACGTACGTCACGGCGTGGCCGGCGTCGCGCCACATCCGCTGCACCAGATCAAAAGTGATCATGGTGGCGGCGTGTCCCAGGTGGGTCGCGTCGTACGGCGTGATGCCGCAGACGTACATCGTCGCCGTGTCGCTCGGTCGGGTCGGGTGGACGGCGCGCCGCGCCGAGTCGTACAACGCGAGCGGCTGCCCCGTGCCCGGCAGCCGCGGCACCTGATGCCCGGTCCAAGACTCCATGATTGCCAGCCTAACCAGCGGCGGTCGGGCGGCGCGGCGCGGCCGTAGTGATCAACGCGACAGCGCCGCGGGTGGCGGCGCGCCGCCGAGCCGTCAGATGGGCGGCCAGGGCATGGCGGGCCAGTCCTCCGGGGGCAACGGGAACTGGTTGGTCGAGAGCAGCCGGCGCACCCGCGAGCCCACCTGGTGCACCTCCGCGACGGTCAGGTGCTCGGCCAGCTCCGCCGCCAACGGCCCGTCCAGCGCGGCCGCCAGCCGGCGCAGCACCTCGACCGCCTCCTCCGGCAGCCGCCGCTCGGACCAGCCCCACAGCACCGTGCGCAGCTTGTCCTCGACGTGGAAGCTGACGCCGTGGTCGACGCCGTACACCCGGTCCTGCGGACCCATCAACAGGTGGCCGCCCTTGCGGTCGGCGTTGTTGATCACCGCGTCGAACACCGCCATCCGGGCCAGCCGCGGATCGTCGGCGTGCGCCAGCGCGTACGCCCGGCCGTCGTCGCCGCGGGCGGCCGCGATCCGGAACCATCCGGCGGGCAGCTCGCGGGCGGGCACGAAGCCGACCAGCGGCTCCGCCTCCGCGGGCTCGTCGATCCAGAGCTGGCAGGCGCCCGGCCCGAGCGGGCCGTCGCGCAGCACGGTGGGGGGCACCAGCCCCCAGCCGGTGGCCCGGGACACCAGGTACGCGGCGACCTCGCGGCCGGCGAGCGTGCCGTCCGGAAAGTCCCAGAGCGGCCGCTCGCCGCGCACCGGCTTGTAGACGCAGCGCGCGGTCACCCCGTCGAGCGTCAGGAACGCGCGCAGCGTCGTGTTGGAGGCGTCGACGAGCCGCCCCTCCAACTCCACCTCGCCGCTTCGCAGCAGCCGCAGCGCGTCACTCTCGTCGAGCACAGGTTGCAGACCCGAGGTCACGACGCTCAGCGGTGGTAGCCGTTGTGGCGGGGACAGAGGTGGCCGGCGGGGTCCAGCGGCTGGCCACAGAGCGGGCAGGGTGGGCGACCGGCCGCGACCACGCGCCGGGCGCGCTCGATGAACCCGCGCGCCGCCTCCGGGGAGATCCGCACGCGCAGCCGGTCGAGGTCGTCATCGGGCTCCTCGTCCGTCTCCTCGACCTTGTCGCCCTCGCTGAGCTCCACCGCCTCGGTCTCGCCCGTCGCGATCGCCTCGATCACGACGGTCGCGGTGTCGACGTCGAAGGCGAGCCCGAGCGTGCCGACCCGGAACTCCTCGTCGACCGGGGTGTCCAGCGGGTCGTTGTCGGACGGTGCGGCCACACCCTCGGGCAGCTGGACGCCGAAGCGGCGGTGCGCCTCGGCGAGCAACTCCTCGAGCTTCTCGGCCAGCAGCGACACCTGGACCTTCTCCAACGCCACGCTGACCAGCCGCCCGCCGCCGCGGGCCTGCAGAAAGAACGTCCGCTCGCCCGGCGGACCCACGGTCCCAGCGACGAACCGCTCCGGCGGTTCGAAGGCGTGCACCTGGTGGGTCATAACCAGACCCTATCCGGCGGCGAACCCGGCCGCGCAACGCACCGACGGAGAATCGCCGGGGGTTGCCCGCCGCGGGACAATCCCCGCTATCGTGACGGCCCCTTGTCGCCCCCGCCACCGCCACCGCCGCCCACCGCGGCGTCCGAGTCGCCCGGCCGGGGCCGGCGGGAACGCCGGCGCTTGGGCGTGATGAGCCCGGCGAGGTCGCCGCCGGTGTCGTTGAGGCGCAGCAGGAACGGCCGGATCGGGGTGTAGCGGATCACCGTCACGGACGCGGGATCGGCCACGATCCGCTGAAAATGATCCAGGTGTACGCCGAGCGCGTCCGCGACGATCGCCTTGATGATGTCGCCGTGGCTGCACGCCAGCCAGATCGCCTCCGGCCCGTGCTCGGCCTCGACCCGGGCGTCCCAGCGCCGCGCCGCGGCGACCGCGCGCGCCGACATCGCCGCCATCGACTCCCCGTCGGGGAAGACCGCCGCGCTGGGATGCTGCTGCACGACCGGCCAGAGCGGGTCCTTGGCGAGCTTCTTGAGCGGCTGCCCCTCCCAGGCGCCGTAGGCGCACTCGATCAGCCCCTCCTCCACGGTCGGGGTCGCCTGCGGCAACGCCAGCTCCAGCGTCTGGCGGCAGCGCACCAGCGGGCTGGTCACCACGGCCGCCAGCGGCATCGCGCGCAGTCGCTCGCCGACCGCGGCGGCCTGGGCGCGTCCGGTGTCGTCGAGCTCGACCTGCTGGCGGCCGGCGAGGCCCCCGCCGGCGTTGGCGGCGGTACGGCCGTGTCGCAGAAGCAGGAGGGTCGCCACCCCGTCAGCCTACGGGTGCACCGGATCCCGACCGGGCCCGGCGCACCCGTGGCGCTCGGTCGTGCCGGCCCCGGCCCGGCGCACCGCGGTGCTACGTGGCGGAGATCGTGCCGGTCATCAGCAGCGCCATCACCAGGCTGCCCAGTGCCACCCGGTACAGCACGAACGCGTAAAGGCTGTGGTGGGCGACGTAGCGCAGCAGCCAGGCGATCGCCGCGTAGCCGACCCCGAACGCGATCACGGTCGCGACGACCATCTGCGGGCCGCTCGGCACCGAGGTGCCGTCCTCACCGGGCGCGAACACGTCCGGCAGGCTGAACACGCCCGACATCACCACCGCGGGGATGGCGAGCAGGAACGAGAACCGGGCCGCCGCCTCGCGCGTCAGGTTCAGCAGGAGTCCGGCGGTCAGGGTGCCGCCCGAGCGGGACACCCCGGGGATCAACGCCATCGCCTGGGCGAAGCCCATCACGACGCTGTCGCGCATGTTCAGCCGCGGCAGCGTCCGGGTCTGGCGCCCCCAGTACTCGGCGAAGGCCAGGATGAAGGCGAACACGATCAGCACGGTCGCGGTGATCCAGAGGTTGCGGGCCGCGCCGCGGATGGCGTCCTTGAACAGCAGCCCCAGGATGCCGATCGGGATCGAGCCGACGATGACGTACCAGCCCATCCGGTAGTCCGGGCTGCTGCGCACCGACCGGTCCCAGATCCCGACGATCCAGGTCTTCGCGATCCGCCAGATGTCCTTCGCGAAGTAGAGCAGCACCGCGGCCTCGGTGCCGAGCTGGGTGACCGCGGTGAACGAGGCCCCGGCGTCGTGCTCGAAGAAGAGCGCGGACGTGATCCGCAGGTGCGCGGAGGAACTGACCGGCAGGAACTCGGTGAGCCCCTGCACGATCCCGAGGACGATCGCCTCGATCCAGCCCATCTGGTTCACTCGCCGACCCCGGACAGCTCGAGCGCCTCGGCGACCGTGCGCAGGGTCTGCACGCCGCTGTCCACGTCGGCGGCGAAGAGCGTCACCGACAGGGTGGTGACGCCGGCGGCCGCGTACTCCCGCATCCGCTCCGCGATGCGCTCCTTCGGGCCGAGCAGCGAGGTGCGGTCGATGAACTCCATCGGCACCGCCGCCGCGGCGTCGCGCTGCCGCCCCGACAGGTAGAGCTCCTGCACCTCGCGCGCGGCGTCGCCGTAGCCCATCCGGGTGGCGAGCTGGTTGTAGAAGTTCTTCTCCCGGCTGCCCATCCCGCCGACGTAGAGCGCGGCGTACCAGCGGACCAGCTCGGCGCAGGACGCGACGTCGTCGCCCACGACGACGGGGACGCTGGGCACGATGTCGAAGCCGGCCAGCTCCCTGCCCGCCCTGGCCCGCCCGGCCCGCACCGCGGCGAGGTGCTCCTCGGCGAATTCGGGGGCGAAGAAGATGGCCAGCCAGCCGTCCGCGATCTCCCCGGCCAGTTCGAGGTTCTTCGGGCCGACGGCGGCCAGGTAGATCGGGATGTGGTCGCGGTGCGGGTGGAAGCCGAGACGCAGCGCCTTGCCGGGGCCGTCGGGCAGCGGCAGCGTGTAGTGCGCGCCGTCGTACTCGACCTGCTTGCGCGCGATGGCCAGCTTGACGATGTCGACGTACTCGCGGGTGCGCGCCAGCGGCTTGCCGAAGCGGACCCCGTGCCAGCCCTCCGACACCTGCGGGCCGGAGACGCCGAGCCCAAGCCGGAACCGGCCGCCGGAGAGCGTGTCGATGGTCGCGGCGGTCATGGCCGTCGCGGCGGGCGTCCGGGCCGGGATCTGCATCACCGCGGCGCCCAGGTCGATCCGGGACGTCTGGCCGGCCATCCAGGCCAGCATGCTCGGCGAGTCCGAGCCGTAGGCCTCGGCCGCCCACACCACCGAATAGCCGAGCCGGTCGGCCTCCTGCGCCAGGGCGAGATGCCCGGCCGGTGTGCTCCACGCCGTCTGATATCCGAGGCTGAGTCCGAGTCGCACTGATCCTCCCCCATCAAGGCGGCGACCGAGCCGGCCTGTCGCGCACAGCGGCTCCGGCGCCACGAGTCGCACCAGAGGTTACGCAATGGCTCGGATACGCCGGTTCACCGGTCGGGGAATCGGCGCCCGCATCGAGCGGGGAGATGATTCAACGCTTGACCGGTGCGAGGATATCGGCGACGCGATGTTCTGAATAAGGTTCAACCATGCAACAGCGACCGCTGGGCCGAAGCGGGCTGGCGGTTTCCCGGCTCGCGCTCGGCACCATGACGTGGGGTCGGGACACCGACGCGGACGACGCTGCCGCTCAGCTGAAGAGCTTCCTCGACGCCGGGGGCAACCTCATCGACACCGCCGACGTGTACGGCGACGGCGACGCCGAGGCGGTGATCGGGTCGCTGATCGGCACGCTCGTCCCCCGCGACGACCTGCTCATCGCGACCAAGGCCGGGCTGCGGCCGGGGCCGGGGCGACGCCGCGACGGCTCCCGCGGGCATCTGCTGCGCACCCTGGACGCCTCGCTGCGCCGGCTCGGGACCGATCACGTCGACCTGTTCCAGGTGCACGGCTGCGACCCGGACACCCCGCTGGAGGAGACGCTCGCCGCGCTCGACCACGCGGTGGCCAGCGGACGCGTGCGCTACGTCGGGATCTCGAACTTCTCCGGGTGGCAGACCGCCCGCGCGGCGACCTGGCAGGCGGCCTACCCGGGTCGGGCGCCCGTGGTCGCCACCCAGGTGGAGTACTCGCTGCTGGAGCGGGGCGTCGAACGCGAGGTGCTGCCGGCCTGCGCGGCGCTCGGGCTCGGCGTGCTGCCGTGGTCGCCGCTCGGACGCGGGGTGCTGACCGGCAAGTACCGGCACGGCCGGCCGGCGGACTCCCGCGCCGCCTCGCCACACTTCGAACCCTTCGTCGCCACCTATCTCGAGCCGCGCTGCTCGGCGATCGTCGAGGCGGTGGTCACCGCCGCCGGCGGGCTCGGCGTCGCGCCGCTGGAGGTGGCGCTGGCGTGGATCCGCGACCGGCCCGGCGTGGTCGCCCCGATCCTGGGGGCCCGGACCGTCGGGCAGCTGCAGGGCGCGCTGCAGGTGGAACGGATGACGCTGCCGGAAGAGATCGCGATCGCCCTCGACGACGTCTCCGCGGTGCCGGTCGGCTACCCGGAACGGGAAGGCTGACACGCCCGGTGCGACGCGAGGTACCCCACCCGCTGCCGTGACATACCTCAAATGCGGCCCCGGCTGCGCCGAGGGGTGGTGCCGGCGGCGCGGGCGCGGGCAGGATAGAGCGCATGGACTACGAATACGCGCCGTTGCGGTTGCCGCCGAATGTCGATCGGGTGACCGCGGCGGCGCAACTGGCGATCCAGGCGGAGTTCTCCGGTTGGGAGTTGGCCCGGGTGCGGCTGTTCCGCGACGGGACGCGGCAGGTCATGCTGCGTCGCCGCGTCGCGGACCGGCCGCAACCGGGCCTCTCCTACTGACGACCCGGGGCGGCTAGGCCGGCTCGACGTCGGCATCCAGCGGCATGAACGGGTGCTCGTCGAGCCGGCCGACGAGACGGTCCCCCTCCGCCGGCCGGAACGGGCCGGCGCTGTCGTCCTCGTCGAACGCCTCGAGGTCGAGCCGCTCGGCGACCTCGTGCACCGTCACCACCCCGTCGAGCGGCTCCAGCTCCGGGATGTCCAGGGCGCCCAGCGACCCGTCGCCCGCCTGCAGCAGCTCCAGCACCGCCTCGCCGACGGTCTCCACGGGCTCGCTCTCACCGTCGTCCGGCGTGCCCTCGCGGCGCGCCGCCTCCGCGATCCGGATCAGCGCCGCCACGCTGGGCACCCGGTAGTCGCGCCGCTGCCGCACCGACACCACGTGCGGGTGCGGGTCGGCCGGCGCCGCCCCGTCGACGCCGCCGATGCCCACCCCGAACCGCTGGTCGGCCTCGTCGGGGTCGATGGACTCCACGTCCCACGGCGTCACCTCGCCGTACGCGTCGAGCAGCAGCTCGTCGTACTCGTACGAGGCGTTGTTGAGCGCGACGTACGCCTGCCAGACGCCGTCGTCGTCGATCCGACCCTGCGCGCCCTTGACCGCGGCCAGGTGCGTCCGGGCGGCCTCGATCACCCGCTCCAGGGCGGCGTCGAGCTCCGCGTGCTGGTCGGTCATGGTCTGGTTGTCCCTTCGCCGATGATGGTTGGTGCGACCCGCCCCGCGCCGGGGCGGGCTGTCCCGTCCCCGATCGGGTCAGCTGTTCCGGAGGAAGCGGTCGAGCACCCGCACGCCGAACTGTAGTCCGTCGACCGGTACCCGCTCGTCGATGCCATGGAAGAGGCCGGAGAAATTCAGATCCGGCGGCAGCCGCAGCGGAGCGAAGCCGAAACAGCGGATACCGAGCCGGTTGAACGCCTTCGCGTCGGTGCCACCGGAGAGCATGTACGGCACCGCCCGCGCGCCCGGGTCCTCGGCACGCAACGCCGCCGCCATCGCGTCGACCAGCGGACCGTCGAAGTCGGTCTCCAGCGCCGGCTGCCGCTGGATGTGCTCGATCTCCAGGTCCGGGCCGATCACCGCGCGCAGCTGCTCCAGGAAGAGCTCCGAGTTGCCGGGCAGGGTGCGGCAGTCGATGGTGGCGGTGGCGCGGCCCGGGATGACGTTGTCCTTGTATCCGGCGTCCAGCCGCGTGGGGTTGGCGGTGTTGCGGATGGTGGCCCCGATGATGTTCGCGATCGGTCCGAGTTTGGCGATCGCCGCCTCCGGGTCGTCGAGGTCGAGCTCGATGCCGAGCAGCTCGGAGACCTCTTCGAGGAAGGCCCGCACGGTCGGGGTGACGACCACCGGGAAGCGGTGCCGGCCCAGCCGCGCGACCGCCTCGCAGAGCGCGGTGACGGCGTTGTCGTCGTTCACCATCGAGCCGTGTCCGGGGCGGCCGCGGGCCTGCAGCCGCAGCCACTCGATGCCCTTCTCGGCCGTCTCGATCAGGTAGAGCCGCAGGTCGTTGTTGACGGTGTAGGAGAAGCCACCGACCTCACCGATGGCCTCCGTGCAGCCCTCGAAGAGCTCCGGGTGCTCGGTGACCAGGAAGTGCGCGCCGTAGTCGCTGCCGGCCTCCTCGTCGGCCGTGAACGCGAGCACGATGTCGCGGGGCGGGCGCACGCCGCTGCGCTGCCAGTCGCGCACCACCGCGAGCGCCATGGCGTCGAAGTCCTTCATGTCGATCGCGCCGCGGCCCCACAGGTAGCCGTCGCGCAGCTCACCGGAGAACGGGTGCACCGACCACTCGGCGGGGTCGGCGGGGACGACGTCGAGGTGGCCGTGCACCAGCAGGGCGCCGCGGGCGGGGTCGGTGCCGGGGATCCGGGCGACCAGGCTGGCCCGGCCCGGCGCCGCCTCGTGGATCTCGGCGGCGATGCCGACCTCGGCGAGCTTGTCGGCCACGTACTCCGCCGCCACCCGCTCCCCGGTGCTGGTGGCGTTGTCGCCGGTGTTGGTGGTGTCGATGCGGAGCAGGTCGCGGCAGAGCTCGACGACCTCGTCGGTCGGGGCCGGCTGCGGCGCCGGGGGGTGGCGGTCCATGCGGTTCTTCATACCAGCCCACCCGGCGCCGCCCGGTGGCGGCCGCCGCACGCATCGACGTTTGCCGCGGTCGCGCGGCGGGTATCCGCGCGGACGTCCGCCGAGCGACCCCGAGGAGGGACCGTGTCCGTGCCCCTGCCCCCGCTGCCGTCGGTCTTCGTCCCCGACGATGCCGCGCACGACCCGGGTGGCCCCAACATCGTGGACCTGCTCGCGGAACAGCACCGGCAGCTGACGCTGCTGTGCGAGCGGCTCACCGACCCGGGCGTGGACCAGCAGCTCCGGCGCGAGACCGCCGACGTGCTGACCGCGACGCTGGCCCGGCACCTGTCGGGTGAGGAGCAGTACCTGTTCCCGGCGGTGCGCGCCGCGCTACCCGACGGCCGGGAGCTGGCGGACGCCGAGATCGCCGAGGACCGCGCGCTGCTGCGGACGCTGCGGGACCTGCAGCGCACCGCGCCGCCGGATCCGGAGTTCGACCGGCTGGCGGAGACGCTCGCCGGCCGGCTGCGCCGGCACGTGGAGGCGGCCGCGACGCGGCTGCTGCCGCGACTGCGGGCGTCGGCCACCCGGGAGGAGCTGGTGCGGCTCGGCAACCGCGTCGAGATCGCCGAGGAGGCGGCGCCGACCCGTCCCCACCCGGACGCCCCCGCGACCCCGCCGTGGAACAAGGTGGTCGACCCGGCCCTCGGCGTGGTGGACAAGGTGCGGGACGTGGCGACCGGGCGGCGTACGTCGATCGCGGATCTGCCGTGACCGCCGCGGATGCCCGGAGCCGCGGGCCGGGCATCGCGTGTCTGTGTTAACACCGAGAGTCAACGCATCGATGATCTTGCGGCGTCCGACGTGCGGCTCGTTACTGAACGTGACCTACTGTGGGCAGGCCGTGAGAATTAGGTAACCGAACGGTTACCCAGTTCTTCACGGTTGGCGGATCTTTCACTGGCCGAAGGTCTTCCCGTCGATCCCAATCAGGTCCTACCGTCACGCTATGAACCTGGAGCTGCGGCACCTGAAAGTGGTCGTCGCCATCGCGGAGACGGGCAGCGTGACGAAGGCTGCCTCGATGTTGGGCCTGGCGCAGCCGGCCCTCACCGCTCAGCTCCAGCGCATCGAGCGGACCCTGGGCGGACCGCTGTTCGAGCGCGACCGCCGGGGTGCGCGCCCGACCGCGCTGGGTGAGCTGGTGTTGGCCCGGGCGCGGGTGCTGCTGCCGGCCATGAAGGGCCTGCAGGACGAGGCGGCACGGCTCGCCGGCACCGGCACGGTGATGGACCGGTTCCGGCTGGGCGGGGTCAACAGCCCCATCCTCGGCGGGCTCGTGCACCGGCTCGCCGCCGACCACCCGCACGCGCAGATCAGCACGTACGCGTCCTGGTACGTCGACGAGCTCGCGCAGATGGTGCTCGGCGGACGGTTGGACTACGCGCTCTCCGGGGTCTGCGGCGACGCGGTGCCGTCGGCGGAGTTCGGCCTGTCGTGGCGGGCGGTGGCGGTGGACGCGGTCTTCGTGATGCTGCCCGAGGGGCACCCGCTGGCCGCGGGCGAAGAGGTCCACCTCGACGCCCTGGCCGAGGAGCAGTGGGTGGCCGCGCCCGGCGACGGCTGCTTCGCCGACTGCTTCGCCGCGGCCTGCGCGCGCGCCGGCTTCACCCCGCGCAAGATGTACGAGACCGACATCCGCGGCTGCATCGACCTGGTGGAGGCCGGCGAGGCGGTAGCGCTCTGCCAGGCCACCTTCCGGCCGATCTCCGGCCTGGTCACCCGGCCGCTGGCCGGCGCGCCGCTGCGCTGGCGGCTGCTGCTGGGGTGGCATCCCGAGACGCCCGCCGCCCGGTACGCCGACCGGGTGTTCTCGCACGCCACCGCCGCGTACACCGACTCACTGGCCCGCAACCCGCAATACCTCCGCTGGCTGCGCCGCAACCCGACGTTCGGCGCCCAGCTCCCCACCGACCCCGGCGAGAGGAACGGCCCCTTCTTATCGGTCTCCGCATAGGAAGGGGCGCTCGCCAACGGGTGTCAACCAGTGTCGACGGGGTACGGGGTGCGGCATGACGGACACCTCACCGCCCGACGGGGTCGACGACCGGGAGGCGGCGCGGCGGGCCGCCGCGGCGTACACCGCGGCCGCCCGCGAGATCGAGGCGTTCCTGCGCCGCGTGCCGCCGACGCCGACCGCCGCCGAGATCGTCGAGTTCTCGAATCTGATCGCGATCGAGGAGGCGCGGCGCGCCGACCGGGAGGCGGCGCTCGACGCGCTGGGGCTGACCATGCCCAGCCTCGACGCCGACGACTGACGCGCCGGCCCAGCCTCGACGCCGACGACTGGCGCGCCGGTGGCGCGACCCGCTACGTGCGGCGCCCGCCGCCGTCGCTGTGGTGCAGCGTCTCGCGGCCGCGCTCGGAGCGCAGGCTGTCCTTCGGCTCCTGCAGCGGGTCGTGCCCCAGATCGAGCAGCGCCCGCCGCCACCGGTCGTCGCTGGGGCCGTTCGGCGGTCGCCGCTCCAGCAACCGCTGGACGTCCTCGACGGTCTCGGACATCACCGCGATGTCGTCGTCGGTGAGGTCGACCTTGCGCTTGCCGAGGATCGCCATGATCGCCCCGCCCCGGCTGTCGAGGTTCATCTTCGGATCGGTGAACGCCTCCTCCCGCGAGCCCTCGGTCATCAGCCACGCGCGCAGCTGCGCGGAGCTGACGTTGACGCACGCGTGGAAGTCCTCCCACAGCTGATCCACGTCGGCGTCGATGCGGTAGCGCCTGGCCATCGCCGTCCCCCTCTCACACCCCGGCTGTCGTCACTCCGGCGGTTCCGGCCCGGCCGCCGGCTCCACGCCGTCGCGGCGCGTCACCCGGCCGACCGGCTCGCTGAGCACCTCCTCCGCGGGCGGCGGTGGCGGCAGCCGCTTGGCCTCGGGCTCCTTGCGACCCGGTCCCCGCAGCAGCACGTCGTCGGTCTTGCGGGACTTGTGCGAATTCTCCTCGGGCTGGTACATCGGGCCCCTCCTCTCATCGCCGGGCGGTCGCCTCCGCCGGCGTACGCCGCGGTGCGCCGCCATCGGAGACGCTGAACACGAGCTTGTCCTCGCGCGCGTCGATCCGCACGCACTGCCCCGCCGACAGCGCGCCCTCCAGCACCATCCTGGACAGCTCGTTGTCCACCTCCCGTTGGATGGTGCGGCGCATCGGTCGCGCCCCGAACTCCGGCTGGTGGCCGTGCTCGGCGATCCAGTCCTCGGCCGCGTCGGTGATCTCCACCGCGATGTCCTGCGAGTGCAGTCGCCGCCGCGTCTCCTCCAGCAGCAGCTCGGTGATCTGCCGCAGCTGGTCGCGCTCCAGTTGCCGGAAGATGATGACCTCGTCGATCCGGTTGATGAACTCCGGCCGGAAGAAGTCCTGCAGCCGCTTCATGAGCCGCTCGCGCTGCTCACGCGCCTCGGCGTCGGCGCCCTCCTTCTCGGCCTCCCCGCCCTCGCCGCCGAAGCCGAACGCCCGCCGCGGTCCCGCGGTGATGATCTCGGAGCCCACGTTGCTCGTCATGATCATGACGGTGTTGGTGAAGTTCACGGTCCGGCCCTGGCTGTCGGTCAACCGGCCGTCGTCCAGCACCTGCAACAGGATGTTGAAGACGTCCGGGTGGGCCTTCTCGATCTCGTCGAGCAGCACCACGGCGTACGGCCGGCGGCGCACCGCCTCGGTCAGCTGCCCCGCCTCCTGGTAGCCGACGTAGCCCGGCGGCGCCCCGACGAGCCGGCTGACGGTGTGCCGCTCCTGGAACTCGCTCATGTCCAGCCGGATCATCCGGTCCTCGTCGCCGAAGAGCGCGGCCGCCAACGCGCGGGCGAGCTCGGTCTTGCCGACGCCGGTGGGTCCGAGGAACAGGAAGCTTCCGACCGGCCGGTTCGGGTCGCCCAGACCCGCGCGTGACCGCCGCACCGCCTCGGCGACCGCGTTCACCGCCTCGTCCTGGCCGACCACCCGCTCGTGCAGTTGCCGTTCCAGCCGCAGCAGCCGCTCCCGCTCCTCCTCGGTGAGCTGGCTGACCGGAATCCCGGTCGCCCGCGCGACCACCTCGGCGATCTCCTGCATGTCGACCTTCGGGACCGCCGGCTGCGCGCCGTCCCCGCCGGACCGCGCCTGCTCTATCCGGTCGCGCGTCTCGTTGATCCGGTCCCGCAGCGCCGACGCCCGCTCGTACTGCTCGTCGGCGACCGCCTGGTCCTTGTCCCGCTGCAACTGCTCCAGCTGCCGCTCCAGGTCCCGCACGTTCGCCGCCGGCGTACGGGTGCGCAGCCGCACCCGCGCCCCCGCCTGGTCGATCAGGTCGATGGCCTTGTCGGGCAGGAAACGGTCGGCGATGTACCGGTCGGCCAGCTGGGCCGCGGCCACCAGCGCCTGGTCGGTGAAACGCACCTGGTGATGCGCCTCGTAGCGGTCCCGCAGGCCGCGCAGGATCGACACCGTGTCGTCGACGGTGGGCTCGGGCACCAGCACCGGCTGGAACCGGCGGGCCAGCGCCGCGTCCTTCTCGATGCTCGTGCGGTACTCGTCCAGCGTCGTGGCCCCGACGACGCGCAACTGCCCCCGCGCCAACGCGGGCTTGAGCATGTTGCTGGCGTCCATCGACCCCTCGCCGCCGCCCCCGCCGGCGCCGACCACGGTGTGCAGCTCGTCGATGAAGACGATGAGCTCGTCGCTGTGCGCGGCGATCTCGTCCATGACCTTCTTCAACCGCTCCTCGAAGTCGCCGCGGTAGCGGGTGCCGGCGACCAGCCCGGTGATGTCGAGCTGGACGACCCGCTTGTTCGCCAGCGTCTGCGGCACGTCGCCGTCGACGATGCGCTGGGCGAGCCCCTCCACGATGGCGGTCTTGCCGACGCCGGCCTCGCCGATGAGGACGGGATTGTTCTTGGTACGCCGGGAGAGGATCTCGACCGCCTGCTCGATCTCGTCGGCGCGGCCGATGACCGGGTCGATCGAGCCCTGCCGGGCGCACTCGGTCAGGTCCGTGCCGTACTGGTCGAGGGTGGGGGTGCCGTGGTCGGGCGCGGCCGCCGGAGCGCCGGCGCGCTCGGCGGTGGCCGAGCGCAGCGACTGCGGCTCCAGCCGACTCGCGGCCAGCATCCGGCCCGCGGCCGACTCCCGGTTCAGGGCGAGCGCCATCAGGATGTGCTCGGGCCCGATGTAGGTCGCGCCGGTGGCGCGGGAGAGCTGATGCGCGTCGAGCAGACCCCGCTTCGCGGCGGGGGTCAGCGTCATGTTCATCGGGATGTCGCCGCCGGGCACGCCGCCGCCACCACCGAGCTGGTCGAGCAGCGCGTCGGGGTCCGCCCCGGCCCGGCGGACGAGCTCGCGCAGCGGTTGCCGTTGCAGCGCGGCCCAGAGAAGGTGATCTGTGTCGAGGTCGCTGGTGCCCGACCGCGCCGCCCGCCGGGCGGCGTCGATGAGCAGCTCGCGGGCGTCCGCGCTCATCAGCCGGGTGATATCGACCCGGTGTACGGGCAGTCGCGGTTCGCCCCCGGCGAGGAACCGCGCCAACAGCTCTTCCCACGGGTCTCCGCCCCGGCCACCGCGTCCGAACGGTCCGGTCATGCCCTACTCCCCGTCCTTCTCTGCTCCGCCCCACGGCTCCGGTCGCTACCGGAAAGTGATCGCATGTTCGCTGCCTACCCGACCCTCGCGCCGACAAACGTTCATCGGTGCGACGCTGGAGGGATGCGACCCACCCCCTTGCTGATCGTCGACGCGGCCAACGTGGTCGGCTCCCGCCCCGACGGGTGGTGGCGCGACCGGCCGGGGGCGACCCGGCGGCTGCGCGACGCCCTGGCCGGCGTCGCGACCGCGGGTCTGCCGCCACTGCCGGCGCCGCTGGACGTGGTGCTGGTGGTGGAGGGGGCCGCCCGCGGCGTGCCCGGCAGCGACGGGGTCCGGGTCGTGCCGGCGCCGCGCTCCGGCGACGACGCGATCGTCGCGCTGGTCGCCGCCGAGGCGCCGCGCCGACCCGTGGTGGTGGTCACCGCCGACCGGGAACTGCGCGGTCGGATCGCCGCGCTCGGCGCCCAGCCGTGGGGGCCGCGCACGCTGGACGCCGTACGGGACGCGGCGGCGGACCGCTCCGCCGGCGAGCCGCCGGACTGACACCCCGCGACGCACGCCCCGTGTCATTCCGGAGGGTCGTCGGCCGGGATCGCGACCGCCTCCCGCAGCAGCCGGCGGGCGAGCACGACGCGGTCACGGTCGTCGTCGAGCCCGGGCAGCTCGCCCACCCGGCGGACGTCGCCGGCCAGCAGCGCCCGTACCGCCGGGGCGCACCGCGCGGGAAAGCTGACGGTGCGGTCGAAGATCTGCAGCGCCACGTGGTCGCCGTCCGGTACGAGCCGCCAGCGCAGTCCGGGGCGGGGCGCCAGCCGGGTGTCGGCGGTGACCGCGTCGAGCAGCGCGGCCTGGGCCAGCGGCCGGATCGGCGCGGGCCGCGTCGCCGGCCAGGCCCGCTGCCGCAGCCGGGCGGCCACGGCCGCGGGGGCCGCCTCGGCCAGCCAACTGCGCAGCGCGGCGAGCGTCGCCGTGAGTTCCGGGGCGATCCGGTCGGGGTCGGCCACGTCCAGCCCGAGCGGAAGCGTCGCACGCAGCCGCCGGTCCTCGGCGGCGAGGTCGAGCAGCGCCTCGACCAGGGCGTAGCGCGTCAGCGCCCGGACCCCCACGGTCAGGTGCAGGGAACTGCCGCGCTGCGCCCGGGCACTGTGCAGCCAGCCCCGCGGCAGGTAGAGCGCGTCGCCCGGCGCGAGCTCCACGTCCAGCGTCGACGGCCCCTCGGCCACCGCGGACACCTCGTCGGCGCGCCCACCCCAGGGCTGCCGCTCCAGCGGATCGGGCAGGACCGGCTCATGCACCCGCCACCGTTTGTGGCCGTCGACCTGCAGCACGAAGACGTCATGGGTGTCGTAGTGGGTGGCGAAGCCCTGGTTGCCGGGGGGCGTCAGGTACGCGTTGACCTGGAGCGGCTGCCCCAACGTCCCGGCGAGCTCCCGGCTGAAGTCTATGAGCGCCGGCCACACCCGGTGCAGCCCCTGCAGCACGAGGGTGGCGCCGTCGGCGTACAGGCCGAGCACCCGCTCGTCGAGGACCTGGTCGGTGATCTCGGCGCCCGCGCCGCCGGCGCCGGCGTAGCGCGACTCGGGCAGCACCCGTCCGTCCCTGGCGACCCGCAGAAACGGCGTCCGCAGGCCACGACGGCTGAGCAGTTCGTCGGCGTCGGCCGGGCTGAACAGGTCGGTGAAGCCGTCCGGTCCGGCGAGTTCCGCCGCCGGCGACAACAGCGGCGCGCGCCCCCAGTAGCGGGCCGCGAAGGTGTCGGGGTCGGCGGCCACGCACCGGGCGAGGGCGGGGCGTCCACCGGGCGGCGGCGCGGCGGTGATCCGCTGGACCGGCTCAGCGACGGACCGCGCTGCCATCGGCCCCGCCGTCCTGCTGACCCGGGGTGGCGCCGCCGTCGGCCGGGCCCTCGTTCGGGATCGCTCCCCGGTCCGCGCCGGCGTCGATGCCCCGTTCGGCGCCGCGGTCGCCACCGCGGTCGGTGACCTCCTCGATGCCGCGCAGGGCGCCGCGGTCGGCCCCGGTGTCCGCGCCCGCGTCGGCGCCGCGCTCGACACCCCGATCCGCGCCGACGTCCGCCCCCGCGTCGGCGCCGCGCTCGACACCCCGATCCGCGCCGACGTCCGCCCCCGCGTCGGCGCCGCGCTCGACACCCCGGTCCGCGCCGACGTCCGCCCCCGCGTCGGCGCCGCGCTCGACACCCCGGTCCGCGCCACGGTCGACCGCCGCGTCGGCGGCGGGGCGGGCCGCGCCGTCGGCGCCGCCATCCCGACCGGCCGGGTTGACGCCACCGTCGGCGGGGCCCTCGGCCCGCCGTGCGCCGGCGCCGCCGTCCGCGCCGCCGTCCTGCTGCCCCGGCGTGGCGCCGCCGTCGGCGGGCCCCTCGTCCCGGGCGGCGCCGTCCGCGCCGCCGTCGCGCCCCGCCGGGTCCGCGCCACCGTCCGCCGGCCCCTCACCCGGACGGCCACCACCGGTCGTCCTGATGTCGTCGTCATCGAGTCGCATCCGAGCCCCCATCCCCGGCCGGCGCAGCGCCGCGTCGCGACCGGCGCATACCCGGTGCGCGGCGCCCTAACCGCCGCGATCGGCGGCGCGCCGCGTGTGGCCGCAGGCCCGCGCCCGCGCACGCCGGTGACGCCGTCCACGACGTCAGCGGTCCGACGAGTTACCGGAAACATGCCGGAAAACTGCCCCGCTGGATCACCCGTACGCCCGCGTGGGGCCGGTGGGGCGTGGCCGCGGTCAGCCGGTCACGAGCGGAGCGGAGCTGTCCCGGACGACGAGGTCGGTCGAGAGCTCGATCCGGGGCGATTCGAGCGACTCGCCCTGCGCCAGCCGCAGCACCGTACGGGCCGCGAGCAGGCCCATCTCGGCCAGCGGCTGCCGCACGGTGGTCAGCGGCGGCGATGCCCAGCGCGCCTCGGGCAGGTCGTCGAAGCCGACCACGCTGACGTCGTCCGGCACCCGCAGCCCCCGCCGCCGCACGGCCTCGTACACCCCGAACGCCATCTGGTCGCTGGAGGCGAAGATCGCCGTCGGCGGCTCGGGGAGATCGAGCAGCGCGTGCGTCCCTTCGAAGCCCGACTCGTGGAAGAAGTCCCCCGGTCGGATGAGCTCGTCGGCGACCGGGAGGCCGGCCGCCTCCAACGCGGCGCGGTAACCGTCCAGCCGGGCTCGGCTGCACAGCATCTGCGGGGCGCCGGCGATGAAGCCGATCCGCCGGTGGCCGAGCGAGAGCAGGTGCTCGGTCGCGCGCAGCCCGCCGGCCCAGTTGGTCGCGCCGATGGTCGGGATGTCCACGCTCGGCACGCCGGCGGGGTCGACCAGCACCATCGGCACGTTGAGCCGACGCAGCTCGGAGTAGCCCGGTGGGGCCAGATCGCTGGCGACCAGGATGACGCCGTCGGTGGCCCGGGTGCGCAGGTTCTGCAGCCACTGCCGGGTGGAGGTGGAGCGGCGGTGGATGGCGGAGACGACCGTGCCCACCCCGGCGGCGTGCGCCACGTCCTCGACGCCGCGGATGATCTCCACTGCCCACGGGCTGTCGAGATCGTTGAAGACCAGATCGATCAGGCTCGCCCCGGCCCGCGCCCGCGTCACGCGACGCCGGTAGCCGTGCCGGCGCAGCAGCTCCTCCACGCGTTCACGCGTCTGCGGCGAGACGTCGCTGCGCCCGTTGAGCACGCGCGAGACGGTCGGCACCGAGACGCCGGCCTCCTGGGCGATGGCGGTGATGGTGATCCTGCGTCCTTCGTCGACCGTCACGGGCTGCTCCTTCGGTGAGGGCTCCAGGGTACGACCGAAACACTTTCGATGACCGAACCGGCTCCCCGAACGCCGCCGGGCGTTGTTTGGCCCCGGCAACGGGGGTTGACTGCCCGCGCCGGCGAACCCTAGCGTTTCCCACAAGTTACGGAAGTGTTCCGGAAGTTGACCCGGATGCCTCGCCGGCCGCGCTCCGGAGTGCTTCGACATCCCCCATCCCCTCGCACCCCGAGAGGTCCCGCATGAAGCTGACCCGGGCCGTCGCGACCGCCGCGACGGCGACCGCCGTCCTCATCTCGCTGACCGCCGCGGCACCGCTCGCGGCCACCGCCGGCCCGGCCGCCGGGTCGGAGCCGGCGACCGGCCCGACGTTGCGGGCCCTGGCCGCCCGCGCCGACGTCCGCATCGGCACCGCGGTCAACATGGACGCGCTCGCCTCGGACACCCCCTACCGCGAGCACGTCGCGCGGGAGTTCAACACCGTCACCGCCGAGAACGTCATGAAGTGGGAGGCGACCGAGCCGCAGCGCGGCGCGCACGACTGGGCCGCCGCCGACCAGCTGGTCGACTTCGCCCGCGCCAACCGGCAGCTCGTCCGCGGACACACGCTCGTGTGGCACAACCAGAACCCCAGCTGGGTGACGGAGGGCGACTTCAGCTCCGCGGAGCTGCGCCAGATCCTGAAGAAGCACATCCAGGACGAGGTGCGGCACTTCAAGGGGCGGATCTGGCACTGGGACGTCGCCAACGAGATCTTCACCGACGACGGCCAGTGGCGGAACACCATCTGGCTGGAGAAGCTCGGGCCCGGGTACGTCGCCGACGCGCTGCGCTGGGCGCACCAGGCCGACCCGAAGGCACGCCTCTACCTCAACGACTACAACGTGGAGGGGATCAACGCCAAGAGCACCGCGTACTACAACCTGATCAAGCAGCTGCGCAGCGAGGGCGTGCCGGTGCACGGCTTCGGCATCCAGGGCCACCTCGGTGTGCAGTACGGCTTCCCCGGCCAGGTGCTGGAGAACCTGCAGCGCTTCGACGCGCTCGGCGTGGAGACCGCGTTCACCGAGGTGGACGTCCGGATGCCGATGCCGGCGGACGCGACCAAGCTGCAGGCGCAGGCGTTCGCCTACAGCGCGCTGCTGCAGGCGTGCCTGCTCGCCCGCAAGTGCGTGTCGTACACCGTCTGGGGCTTCACCGACAAGTACTCGTGGGTGCCGGACTGGTTCGAGGGCGAGGGCGCGGCGAACCTCCTCGACGAGAACTACGGGCCGAAGCCCGCGCACGCGGCGGTCTCCAGCACGCTCACTCTCGCCGGGAGCCGCGGCCGGCGGTGAAGCCGCCGCACCGGCGATCCGGCGCGGCGGGGCGGCACGGGGTTCGGCACCAGTGGGCGGACAGCGGGTACGTGCGCAACCACGTACGGTACCCAGAAAGACCCACCCGGTGACGAGATCGGGAGGCTGCGCCCGTCGGGGCGGAGCGGATCGGTCGAGCCGCCGGCGCGCGCGTTGACTACGGTGTCAGCGAGCACTGATCCGCACCAGGCGACGGTCGGGTCGGCGTCCCCGCGGGGACGCCGACCCGCCCCCCACCCGAGCCCCCGGAGGATCCGATCAGTTCCACGAACGGCACCTTCAGCAACCCGATCATCAGTGGCTGCCACCCCGACCCGAGCGTCTGTCGCGTCGGCGAGGACTACTACCTGGCGTGCTCCAGCTTCGAGTACTTCCCCGGCGTGCCGATCTTCCACA
Organism: Micromonospora pattaloongensis; assembly: GCF_900107255.1. Taxonomy (GTDB): domain Bacteria; phylum Actinomycetota; class Actinomycetes; order Mycobacteriales; family Micromonosporaceae; genus Micromonospora_I; species Micromonospora_I pattaloongensis. Next base: position 517,168 of record NZ_FNPH01000004.1, read on the forward strand.
GCCGGGACCTGGCGCACTGGCGCCAGATCGGCAACGCGCTGGACCGGCCGACCCAGCTCCGGCTGCCGGAGACCATGCCCTCCTCCGGCGGCGTCTACGCCCCGACGCTGCGCCACCACGACGGCCGGTTCTGGCTGATCACGTCCAACGTCCCCCACCGCGGCACCCTGATCGTGACCGCGGACGACCCGGCCGGCCCGTGGTCGGAGCCGGTGCACCTGCCCGCCGTGCCCGGCATCGATCCGGATTTGGCCTGGGACGACGAGGGCAACTGCTGGTGCACCTACGCGGGGATCGCGCAGGTGCGCATCGATCCGGTGACCGGCCGCGCCCTGGAGGCGCCCCGGCGGCTCTGGTCCGGCACCGGCGGGCAGTACCCGGAGGCGCCGCACCTGTACCGGAACGACGACCTGTGGTACCTGCTGATCGCCGAGGGCGGTACGGAACAGGGCCACGCGGTCTCGGTCGCGCGCGGCCCCGCCCCCACCGGCCCCTTCGAGCCGTGCCCCAGCAATCCGATCCTCACCCACCGCGGCACGGACAACCCGATCCAGAACACCGGGCACGGCGACCTGGTGCAGGCGCACGACGGGTCCTGGTGGCTGGTGTTCCTGGGCGCGCGTCTGCGCGGCGGCACGCCGGGCTGGCACGTGCTGGGCCGGGAGACGTTTCTCGCGCCGGTCAGCTGGGTCGACGGCTGGCCGGTCGTGGGCGAGGTCGGGCTGGAGATGAAGGGACCCTCCCTGGCGCCGGCGCCCTGGCCCGACCCGCCGGTCCGCGACGACTTCAGCACGCCCACGCTGGCCCCGCAGTGGATCTCACTCCGCTCCCGGACGCCCGACCGGGTCTCGCTGGCCGAACGCCCGGGTTGGCTGACGCTGCGCCCCGGCGCACGGTCGCTCGACGACCCGGGCGTCACCTTCGTCGGCCGCCGGCAGGGGCACCTCAACGCACGGGTGCGCGCCCGGATCGACGCCGCGCACGGCCGCGGCGGGCTCGCGGTGCGCCTGGACGAACAGCACCACTACGCCGTGGAGATCACCGGGCGGACGGCGACGGCGCGGGCCCGGATCGGGCCGTTGGCGCAGTCGCTGGGCGAGCGGGCGCTGCGCGGCGGTCCGGTCGTGTTGCGGATCGAGATCCGCGCCTCGGCCGCCAGCCCGGACCACCCGCGGCAGGAGCCGGACGTCGTCAGCCTCGGGGTCGAGGAGGACGACGGGCGATTCGTGCCGCTGGCCGAACTCGACGGCAGATACCTGTCCACCGAGGTCGCGGGCGGCTTCACCGGCCGGGTGATCGGCATGTACGTCGGGGCCGGCACCGTGGAGGTCGACTGGTACGACTACGTCGGCGACGACGACGCGCTGCCCGACTTCTGACCCCGCTCCCTGCGGCCGCGGCCGTTGTTCCACCCCACCTCGTGCGTTATGTAGACCGACGGACATCGAGCGCCGCGAGGGGGGATGCGGATGGTCGGCGGGCTGCTCTTCGTGTGCCACGCCAACCTGTGCCGATCCCCGATGGCGGAGTACATCGCCCGAGCGATGCTGACCGACATGGCGCCGGCGGCCGACGCGCCCGTGGCGGTGTCGAGCGCCGGCACCCACGCCGTGCCCGGACAGCCGATGCACCCGCACGCCGCCGCGGTCGCCGCCCAGTGGTCGGGCGAGAGCCACACCTTCCGGAGCCGGCCGGTCACCGCCGCGGCGCTCGCGCGCGCCGGCGTCGTCCTCACGGCGACGCGGGAGCAGCGCGGCGCGTGCGTCGCGCTGGCGCCGGGCGCGATCCGCCGTACCTTCACGCTGCGGCAGTTCTCCCGGCTGGTGACGGCGGCGACCGAGCGGGGGTGGCCGACGGCCGAGATCGACGCGGCGCCCGCGGAGCGGTTGGCGGCGCTGGTCTCGACCGCGGGTCGGGCCCGGGCGCTCGTCCAGCCGGCCCGGGCCGGCGAGGACGATCTGGCCGACCCGCTCGGGCAGCCGCTGGGCCAGTTCCGCCGGTGCGCCGGGGAGATCGAGCGGGCGCTGCGACCCGTCGTGGACGTCATCGCGAAGCCTTGCTGAGCTTTCTCGCCCGCGTCCGCTTGGCGTCGTCCCCCCCGGTCTTCTGTGCCGGCGCCATCGCCTTGCCCGACGTGCCCGGCACCCGCGGCCGCACCGGCGTCGCCGGCGCCACCCGGTACGCGGCGTACTGGTAGGCGTCCGCCTTCGGCAGCGCCGACATGTTCAGCACCGCGCCGAGAATCCGGGCCCCGGCCGCCCGTAGGGCGGTCGTGGCGGCCGCCACCTGCGACGCGGTGGTCTTGCCGCGCCGGGTGACGAGCAGCGCGCCATCGCACTGCGCCGCGATCACCGCGCCGTCGGTGACCGAGGTCAGCGGGGCGGTGTCGACCACGACGATGTCCGCGTGCCCCTTGAGCGTCGTGAGCAGTTCGGCCATCGCCGCCGAACCGAGCAGCTCGCTGGGGTTGGGGGGCAGCGCCCCGCTGGGCAGCACGGAGAGCGGCACGTCCCCCCAGGGCTGCAGCACGTCCTCCACGGCGACCTCACCGATCAGGACGTCGGTCAACCCGACCCCGGCCTCCATCCCCATGTACTCCGCGACGTGCGGCCGCCGCAGGTCGGCGTCGACGAGCAGGACCCGCCAGCCGGCCTCGGCGAGCGCGATCGACAGGTTGCAGGCCATCGTCGACTTCCCCTCGGACTGCATCGCGCTGGTGACGGCGATGACCTGCACCGCCTCGCCGAGGTTGACGAACCGCAGGTTGGTCCGGAGCTTCCGGACGGCCTCGGCGCGCGGCGAGTGCGCGGCGTCGTCGACGATGAGCGGCTCGGTCCGGGCGGCGTTCTCGAACGGGACCCGGCCCAGCAGCGGGGTCTGGGCGGCCTCCCGCAGCCCGGCCTCGTCGCGGACGGTGGTGTCGGTGATGCCGCGCAGGGCGGCCAGCACGATGCCGGCGAGCAGGCCGAGCAGCCCGGCGAGGGGCAGGTCGCGGACCGGGCGCGGCGAGACGGGCTCAGGATCCAGCCGGGGCCCGTCGACCACCTCCACCCGCACGGGCGCCCGGTCGGTGCCCGTTGGCGTCTCGATCCGCTGCACCAGCTCCACGAAGCGGGTGGAGATCTCCCGGGCCAGATCCACGGAGCGCGCCTGGTCGCTGTCCACCACGGTCGCCTCCACCAGCACCGTGTCGGGCTGCACGCGCGCGGTGATCCGCGACCGCGCCTCCTGGGTCGTGAGACCGAAGTCGCGGCTGTCCACCACGGCGCGGGCGAGCCGGTCGCTGCGGAGCAGGTCCACGTAGGACTTCACGCGCTGCTGCAGGAAGAGTCCGCCCTGGTAGGCATCGCTCACCCCTTGGTTCGGGGTGGTGACGAAGAAGGTCACGGTGGTGGCGTATTTCGGGTCGGCGCGGATGGTCGCGAACCCGGCGATCCCGAGCGCGAGCACGACCGTCATCAGGACAAGCCACCACCGTTGCCGAACCGCCAGGAGGCGATTGCGAAATTCCATCGGCTTTTATCCTCTCGTTCCTGCGATAACCGTCTATCTTGCCGAAACACTGTCGGCAGCCCCGCGGAATGCGACTATGAAACAACCAACCACTGTGCTTGCCGCCTAACTGAATGTAGTTGATTGACGGCCGTACCCGACCCCGATCCCTCAATACGGCCACCATCAGAAACAGGATCTTGAGGGCGACATATGGAAGCGGCTACTCGTCCCGCAATGCGCGGGACAAATATCGGATCCCGAATGTGGCAGCCACGACGACTCCGCGCTTTGCTGTTGCTGTACGACGCGGCCGCCTGGTGCGCCGGATTCATATTCGCCGCGTGGATCGGAGATGAATTCGGGCTCCCATCCGCCGGGTTCGGCCCGACGCTCGGCGCCGCCGGCGTCGCGACCGCCGGCTACGCCCTCGTGGCGCGGCTCCGACCGGTGCCGGCCGGGCGGCTCACGATCGGCAGCCGGCTCGAGCTCGAGACGCTGACCACCACGGTCGCGCTCACCACGACGCTCCTGCTGGCGGGGTTGTCCCTGCTGGGTAACCGACCGCTGACGCCGGCCGCGCCGGTCATCGCCGGGGGCGTCGCGCTGGCGCTCATCCTCGCGGCGCGCGTCGGTTACCGGCTGCGGCGGCCGCCGACGGCCGGCGCGCCGTACCCCGACCACTGCGCCGCGGCGCGCGGGCGCATCCGGGCGCCCGCGCCGGACGGCCGCACCGACGCCGGCCGCGCCGACGCCGGCACCGACGCCGGGCGTCCCCGGCTCATCCGCGCCGCCGAGCTGCCACGGACCGCACTCACCGACACGTACCGGCCCGCCCCCACGGTGGCGCCGCTCATCGCGCCGACCTCGGCACTGACGCGGCGGCTGCGCGACCGGATCGCGGCGCCGGACGCCGTGCTGCCGCGCCGCCGCGGACTGCCGATCGGCGACCCGCAGCCCGCGCCGCCGCCGGAACGGTCCCGGCGCGAGCGCCCCGCCGCTACCGTTCCGCCGGCCTCGCCGCGGCGGTCGCGGACCCCCACCGGCGGGCGCAAGAATCCGGACGCGCGGCTGCCCGGCCAGGGCCGACGGCCCGACATCGCGACGCCCTGGGGCCGCAACGGTCGCACCGGCGTGACGCCCTTCGTGCCGAACCTGACCACGTACCGCACCGCGGTGGCCGAGCTGCTCGCACGGGTCGCCCCGCACTCGTTCACCGCGCACCGCGACCGGATCGAGACGATCATCGTCGAGCGACTCGCCGAGCCGTCCCTGGCCGGGGTGCTCGCCGCGACCCCCGCCGGAGTCGCCGAGACGACCGGCGAGCTGCTGCGCGAACTCGACGCCCAGCACCGGACCCGGGGCGCGGCCCTCGACGTCGTCGCGCTGATCCGGATCTACCTGCTGTCGCGGATCGACGCGATGTGGTGGGGCGAGACGTGCCCGTACGTCACGGACGCCGACGTGCTGGGCTCGGACGAGCTCGTCGACCTCGATCCGCTGCGGCGGCGCAAGCTGCTGCGGTTCCGGTACCGGCGGCAGGCCCAGACGCTGCTGACCCGGGTCACCCGGGCCGCCGAGCGCCGGGTGTGGACCGCACGGGCGCCCCGCACCGCCGGGCTGCTCTTCACCCGGGCCCGGCCCGAGGCCGTGGCGCTGCTCAACCGGCTCTCCCGCGACTTCGCCCGGATCTGCCCGCCCGGCACCCCACCGCTCTGGGTCACCAGCCTCACCCGCAGCATCGAACACCAGCACCGCTTGCGCGCGCTGGGGTACGCCGCGATGCTGCCCAGCTCGCACTGCGTCGGCTACGGCATGGACATCGAGATGTCGTGGTTCCGGCGGTTCGACGCGCACCGGGCGCTGGAGGTGGTGCTGCTGGAGCACCAGGGCCGGGGCGGAATCAACGTGATCGACGAAGGACAGGTGTGGCACGTGTGCGTCAGCCCCACCGCGGTGCCGGAGCTGCGCGCCGAGTTCGGGGCGCTCGGCGGTGACGTCTGATGTGCGGCATCGCCCTGGTCGTCGGCGCCCGCGCCGACGCGGCGATCTTCGCCCGGATGCTGGCCCGGTTGGCGCCGCGCGGCGACGTGGAGGAGTCGGTGCTGGAGCACGGGCTGCTCGCCGGCACGCAGCGGCTGCGGATCGTGGACCGGGAGCGCGCGGTGCAGCCGTGGCTCTCCCCCGACGGTCGGTGGCTGCTCTGCTACAACGGCGAGGTCTTCAACCACGCCGAGCTCCGGGCCGACATGGTGGCCGTGGGGCGCCGGATGCGCAGCGTCAGCGACACCGAGATCGTGATGGAGGCGTTCCTGCGCTGGGGCATGGACGCGGTGAAGCGCCTGCGCGGGGAGTTCGCGTTCGCGATCGTGGAGCGCCCCACCGGCCGGGTATACCTCGCGCGCGACCCGCTCGGCGTCAAGCCGCTCTACTGGGCGTACCGCGACGGCTGCCTGCACGTGGCCTCGGAGGTCAAGGCGCTGGTGCCGGTCGGCGCGCGCATCAACGAGGTGGGTCCCGGGCAGCACGGCTGGGCGGAACCGGAGGCGGAGCCGCGGCTGACGCCCTACCTCGACCTGCTGCGCATCGGCGCCGACCAGACCCCGATCGACGATCCGGACGAAGCGGTGAAGCTGGTGCGCTCCACGCTGCACGACAGCATCCGGGTACGGGTCGACACCGACCTGACCGTCGGCGTGGTGCTCTCCGGCGGGCTGGACAGCTCGGTGACGCTGCTCCACGTCCACCAGCTGCACCCGGAGTGCGTGGCGTTCACCGTCGGCACGCCCCAGAGCGAGGACCTGGCGTACGCGCGCCGGCTCACCGCCGACCTCGGGGTGCCGCACGAGGTGATCGAGCTGCGCCCCGGCGACATCGGCCTCGCCGAGATCCGCACCGCGATCCGGATGGCGGAGCTCACCGAGTACGGCGACATCATCAACGCGGTCGTCTCGGTGCCGCTGTTCCGGCGCGTGCACGAGCTGGGCGTGAAGGTGGTGCTGACCGGCGACGGCTCGGACGAGCTGTTCGGCGGCTACCGGATGTACGACGACGCCGGCGCGGACCGGGCGCGGAGGCTGTTCCTGCACAAGATCAGCAATCTGTGCCGGACGGAGCTGCAGCGCGTGGACCGGACCAGCATGGGCCACGGCGTCGAGGCGCGGGTGCCGTTCCTGGACCCGGCCCTGGTCGAGCTGGCGATGCGGATGCCGCTGGCGTTGAAGGTGCGCGACGGGCAGGAGAAGTGGATCGTGCGGGAGGCCTTCGCCGACCTGCTGCCGGACTACATCCGGCAGCGGCCGAAGAGCCCGATGTCGTACTCCACGGGACTGCACGATCGCGCACGGCTGTACAAGCCGCTCTTCGCCCGGCTGCACCGGTCGTTCGGGTACGACCTGCTCGAACCGGTGCGCCGGGACTTCGACTCGGTGCTCACGGCGTGCGGCAACGACCTGGACAGCGCGATCGCGGAGAACAGGCGTCGCCAGGACTACACCCCGCTGGAACACGCACACGACCTGGTCGGGGCCGCGCGCTGGAATCTCGTCGCCGGCCTGCGTCGGCTGACGGGGCGTCGCTCCCGCACCCACCCGGAACAGTGAATGCGAACGCCACATATGTGAAACCGACAGACGGCGACGCCCGACCACAATGCGGGTCGACCTGCTCCTTCACAGGGCCGATGTGCCCTGTCCATTCAGCGGAGAAAGGTGGGTTCGGCGACGCCGCCACGGAGCCCACCTCTATGCTGCGAGAGGTTCATAAACAGTTATCTTCGCATCGCCCGCGGAAAGAACGCGGAATGCATTCCACGACGGGGCGACGATTCCGGCGATCGGGTGCGCTTTCGCATGTCCGCGTCAAGGGGTTGACATGAAAATTCCCGACCCATTGAGTACGGAGATTGTCGCCGTGCTCGCCGCACTGGTGATTCCCGCGTTGCTCGTCGAGCCCGCGCGCCGACTCGCGCTGCGGCACGGTCTGGTCGAGCGCCCGGCCCGGCACCGGGTCTTCACCCAGAAGCGGTTCGTGCCCCGGCTGGGCGGCGTGGTCGTTGCCGCGGCCGCGCTGGCGCCGGCGGTGACCGTCACCGGCCGGCTCGACGTACGCCTGACGACGCTGTTGGCCGGCGCGGCCACGGTCAGCCTGCTCGGGCTGTTGCGCGATCTGCGGCGGATCCGTCTGCCGATCGGGGCGGCGACGCACGCGACGATGGCGTTCGCCGTCGCGGTCGGCGACGTGCGACTGCGGCTCATCGAGCCCAGCTGGCTCGACCTCGTGATCACCATGCTCTGGGTGGTCGGGATCGCCAACGCGTTCCGAGTGCTCGACAGCACCGACGGGGTGCTGCCGACCGTGACGTGCGCGACCGCGGTGCCGCTCGCGGCGTCCGCGTTCGTGATCGACCAGACCGAACTGGCGCTGCTGCTGCTCTGCCTCGCCGCCGCGTGCGCCGGCTTCCTTCTGCACAACGCGCCGCCGGCCCGGATCACGATGGGTGACAGCGGCGCGCTCTGCGCCGGCTTCTTTCTCGCCGTCAGCGCCGCGATCGTCCACTCCGGACACGGTTCCTTCGTCGGGCTGCCGATCCTGATGCTGATCACCTCGGTGGTGGCGGTCGACGCCGTGGTGGTCGCGGTGGCCGGCCGCGACCGGGGCTGGGTCGAGGACGGCCCCGGCCGCCCCACCCGACTCGGCTTCGCCCTCGGGCCGAACCTGCTGCTGGTGCTGCTGGTGCTCAGCACGGCGGGCGGCGGGCTGCTGGCGGTCCTGGTCGCCGGCGGCGTGCTGCCCGCCGCGGGCACCGTGGCCGGCGCGCTGCTGGTCGGCACGACCCTGATCGTCCTGTTGTTGCAGAAGCCGGCGCCGGCGCCGCCACCGCAGCTGCCGCGCATCGCCGAGCGCCACGTGGTGGCGCCCGCCCGCACGCTGGTCAAGGAAGGAGCGCAGCGGTGAGCAGTCAGCACAGCGCCGCGGCGACGACCCGGAGCAACCGCGGTCGCGGCCACAGCACGGTGCGGGAACGGCGCGCTCTCGGCGCGATCTGGCGGGGGCTGCGTCGCGTCGGCCTGGTGGGACTCGTCGTCGTGATCAGCGCGAGCATCGGGACGGCGGCGACCGCGTACCTGGTCGGCGCGCGACTGAACACCGGGATCGGCCGGATCGGCGGGGCCTTCGCCGGGATCGACCCCGGCAGCCGGCCGGCCACCGATCCGGCGGCCGCCAGGGGCGAGACGATCCTGGCGGTCGGCTCCGACCTGCGCTCGTCGGGACAGAGCACCGGCCTCGACGCCACCGACGACCGGTCCGGCCCGGCCGACCAGCGGACCGATGTGATCATGCTGATCCGGCTCGATCGCCTGCACCGCTCGGCCAGCGTCGTCTCCATCCCGCGCGACTCGTGGGTCAACGTCCCCGACCACGGCATGATGAAGATCAACGCTGCGTACCCGCTGGGCGGTCCGCCCCTGTTGGTGCGCACCGTGGAGGAGCTGACCCGGGTCCGGGTGGACCACTTCATGATCATCGACTTCGCGGGGTTCCGGGCGATCGTCGACGCGTTGGGCGGGATCGACGTCCAGGTCGCCGCCGGTGGGGAAACCGGGGATCCAGCGCTGCGCCCCGGCGCCAACCATCTCGACGGCAACGCCGCGCTCGCGTACGTCCGGGAACGCTCCAGCCTGCCCGAGGGCGACCTCGACCGGATCCGGCGCCAGCAGAACCTGTTGCGCGCCGTCTTCACCGGCATCGCCGGAACCGATCCGGCCCGCGACCCGATGCGCGTCTACCGACTGCTCGACGCGACGACCCGCGCGGTCACCGTGGACGACTCGTTCCGCCCCGAGCAGCTGCGCGAACTGGCGTTCGAGGCGGCGGGGCTGGGACCGCAACGTCTGTGGTTCCTCACCGCGCCGCTGGCCGGCACCGGCTGGGAGGACGGCCAGAGCGTCGTGCACCTGGACACCCCGCGCGGCGCGGCGCTGTGGCAGGCGCTGCGCACCGACGCCATGACCGACTATGTCGCCGCCCACCAGCAGGACCTGCTGCCCACGGCGCCGCGCTGACCACGCCACCGGCACGACGACCTGACCGCCTTCCCGACGTTCTGGAGCGCTTGACGTGAGCCCTGTCGACGACCGCCACCCCGCGCGCCCACCCCGGGCCGAGACCGCCGCTCCCGCGCCGCGCGGGCGCCCCCCGGCCGCGCACCGGCGCGCGGCGGCCACCGGTGGGACCCGACCGGATCTCCGGTGGGAAGGGTCGACGTGCGGATCGCGGTGATCGCGCGACCCGGGATGTGGATCGTCGGCCAGGCCGAGGAGCTGCGCCGACGCGGGCACGAGGTGACCGTGGTGCTGACACCGGCCCCGGCGCTGGCCCCGACCGGGCTGGCCGAAGCGCTGCGGGCGCGGCGCTTCGAGGTGCGCGAGGCGCCGCTGCCGCCCCGGCTGCGCCCGACGCCGGCGACCCTGCGCGGGCTGCGGCGGCTGCGCCGACTGATCCGCGAACTACGCGCCGACGCCGTCTACTACCACCCGTACGCGGCCGCGGTGGCCGCCCGACTCGGCACGCTCGGCCTGCCCGTGCGGCGCGTGCACCGGGTCACCGCGGAGGCGCCACACCTGGACTCCGGCCGGGCCCGCCGGCTGGAACGGCTGTTGTGGCGCCTGGACGACGTGACGATCTGCTGCACCGCGCATGTCTCGGAGCACTACCGCCGCCTCGGCTGCCCCGCCGAGCGCCGCCCCGTCGCGTACGCCGGCACCAACCTCGCGCGGTTCCGGCCCGCCTGGGCCCCCCGCGACCGGTACGCGGGCTCGCCGGCGCGCGCCGAGGCGCGGGCGAAGGCGCGCGCGGAGATCGGGGTCGACGAGCACTGTTTCCTCGCCGTCATGGTCGGCTTCGTCTATCCGCCCCGCCGCTCGCGTTACCGCGGACGCGACATCAAGGGCTACGACGTGCTGCTCGAGGCGTGGCGCACCTTCCACGCGGGCGCGCCGCGGTCGCATCTGGTGCTCGTCGGCGGCGGCGTCGGCGAGGCGGGCGAGACGCACCGCCAGGGGCTCATGGCGCGGTTCGGCATCACCGACGACCCCGGCGTCGGCGTCACCTGGGTCGACTCCACCCCGGACGTGCGGCCGTACTACCGCGCCGCCGACCTGAACGTCAGCCCGTGCCGCAACGCCGGGGGCAGCGCGGCGGTCCTCGAGGCGAGCGCGATGGCGCTGCCCAGCATCGTCAGCGACGCCGGTGGGCTGCCGGAGTCGCTGGACGAGGAGGCGGGCTGGGTGGTGCCGTGCGGCGATCCCGCGGCGCTGGCCGGGGCGCTCGAGGCGGCGTACCGGGAGTTCGCGGGCGATCGACTGGCGGCCCGCGGCGACCACGCACGCCGCCGGGCGATCCGGCTGTTCGACGACCGGGTCGCCGCGATGCGGGTCGTGGACATCATCGAACGGACCGTGATCGGGGTGGCCCAGCGCTGACCGCGGCGCGCCCGGCCGGACGGGCGCGTCAGGACACGGTGCGGGCGGCCCGCTGGCGCACCGCGGACGACTCCGCGCAGAACCACTCCACGGTGGCGCGCAGCCCGTCGGTGAGCGCCGTCTCGGTCAGCTTCGGGAAGAGCGTGTGCAGCAGCCGGGTGTCGGCGGTGGAGTGCCGGATGTCGCCGACCCGGGGCGCGGCCAGGTGCCGCTCGATCGGGCGGCCCAGGATCGACTCCAGCGCCCCCACCACGGTGTGCAGGTCGGTGCAGGTGCCGAAGGCCAGGTTCACCGGCTGCGGGTGGTGCACGCGACGACGCAGCGCGTCGAGCAGCACCGCGCACGCGTCGTCCACGTACGTGAAGTCGCGGGTCTGGCGCCCGTCGCCGTGGAAGACCACGGGGTTGCCGTCGAGGGCGGCACGCACGAACCGCGGGATCGCCGCCGCGTACGGATGGTCGTCGCGCTGGCCCGGCCCGTAGATGTTGAAGAACCGGAACGCCAGGGTCGGCATCCCGTAGGACGCCTGGTAGGCCAGCGCGTACGCCTCGGTGGCGAGCTTGCTCGCCGCGTACGGGGTCAGCGGGCCGGCCCAGGTGAGCTCGGTCGAGGGCAGCGGCGGGTTCGCGCCGTAGACCGCGGAGGACGAGGCGACGACCACGTGCCCGATCCCCTGTTCCCGGGCCGCCTCCAACACCCGCACCGTGCCGGTGGCGTTCACCGCGTGCGCGGTGAACGGGTCGCGGACCGAGTGCGGCACGCTGGCCACGGCGGCCAGGTGCAGCACGGCGTCCCGGCCGGTCATCGCGCGCCGCAGCGCGCCCTCGTCGAGGATCGACCCGACGACGAGGTCCACGTCGAGTCCGTCCAGATTCGACCGCAGCCCGGTGGAGAGGTCGTCGATGACGCGCACGTCGCTGAAGAACGGATTCGCCAGCGCGACGCGCGCCAGGTTCGCCCCGATGAATCCGGCCCCGCCGGTGATGAGAATCCGCATGGTGTGTCGAATGTCCTTTGAGCGCTCATGACATGGCGAGCCGCGCGGCGCCATGGCGGGGTACGGCATGCCCGAAAACAGCGTCGGCCGGCATCTGAATCAACGACGCGGACATTCGTCCGGTCACGCCGGGAAATCGGCGCATGGAAAACGTGAAACACAGGGCCCCATCGAATTCGCCGGGATAGGCATTGAGTACCTGACGACAGGGCCGCCGCGGCACGCCAAGGGCAGCCGAACACGCCGCACCAGGAGATATCGATGCCGTTGATTTCATCTGCCGCGGCCAGCCGCGGCGATTCACGACCCAATGCTCGGCGACCTACGGCGGGGCTGCTGGTCGGTGACGCAGCGGCCTGGATCGGCGGTTTCGTGGTCGCGGTCTGGACACGATTCGAATTCGATTTCACCGGAGCACACCTCGCGCGTGCCGTCGGAGTCGGACTGATCGCCGCGATCGTGCACGCCGCGCTCGACACGGCGCGTCGGCGCTGTCTCGGGCGTTACCCGTGCGGCAGTTTCGAGCAGCTGCGCGCGCTCGCCGGCACCACCGCCGTCGCCGGGGCGCTCGTGCTCGTCGCCGACCTGGCGGCGCGGCCCCGGCCGGTGCCCCCCGGGGCGCCCGCCGTCGGGGCCGCCCTGGCGTTCCTCGTGATGATCGCGCTCCGCGCGGCGTGCCGGCGCCGGCACGAGCGGTCGCTGCGCCCGGACGCCGCCACCGCCCGACCCGTGCTGCTGTTCGGGGTCGGTGCGGCCGGACAGGGCGTGCTGCGCGCGATGGTCAGCGACCCGCGGGGCGGCTACCGCCCCGTCGGCCTGCTCGACGACGATCCGGCGACGCGGCGGCTGCGCCTGGAGGGCGTACGGGTGCTCGGCGGGCGGCGCGATGTTCCGGCCGCGATCGCGCGGACCGGCGCGGTCGGCGTGCTCTTCCCCGCCGCCCACGCCGACCCGGACCTGATCCGCGAGGTCCGGGACGCGGCCCTCGGCGCCGGCGCGACGTTCGCGGTACTGCCCCCCGTGCGCGAGTTGGTCCGGGCCGGTGTCACCCGGGCCCGGGACGCGGAGATCGCCGAGCTGCTCGGCAGCGAGCGCGAGGGGTCCGACGCCGACGGTGCGCCGGCGGGTGGCCGGGTGCCGGGCGACGGCCAGCAACGCGGGCTCCCGGACCGGATCCGGGTGGCGCCCGATCACCCCGGTCAGTCCCGCCGTGCCGCCGGCACCCCGCTCCGGCAACGCGCCGCGCCACGCCCGGCCGCCGACCCGCGCTGAGCGTCGGGCCCGTCCGACGACGGCGATCACGCCGCGTCGCCGGTCATCTGGTCGATGTCGTGGTGCCACACGACCACTCCGAGCGCCGCGTACTTGGCGGCGTACATCGCCAGGTCGGCCCGGCCGAGCAGGCTGTCCGGCTGGGTGGCGTGCAGCGGGTGCACGGCGATGCCCATGCTGGCGCGCAGCCGCACCCGCTCCCCCGCCACCAGCAGCGGCTCCGTCAGGCGACGCTGCATCCGCTCGGCCACCTCGCGCGCGCCCGCGATGTCGCTGGCCGGCAGCAGCACCGCGAACTCGTCGCCGCCGAGCCGCGCCACCGTGTCGGCGGCGCGCGCCTGGCCGCGTAGCCGGTCGGCGAGCTCCATCAGCACCCGATCGCCCGCCTGGTGGCCCAGCGTGTCGTTGACCTCCTTGAAGCCGTCGAGGTCGACGGCGATCAACGCCACCGGCGCGCCGCTGCGGTTGCCCGCCAGCAGCGCCTGATCGAGGCGGTCGTAGAGCATGGTCCGGTTGGGCAGCCCGGTCAGCGCGTCGTGCAGCGCGAGATGCCGGTTGGCCGCCGCCTGCCGCCGCAGCCGTTCGGTCATCACCGCCACGCCGGCCAGCAGCCCGGCCAGCAGGATCAGCCCGCCGGCGAGGAACACGTACAGGCGGCGTACCTCCGCGTTCACCTTCCGTTCGATCGGCGCGTACGGCAGGTAGAGCTCGAACGCGCCGCGCGGCGCGGCGTCGCCGGCGAAGCGCACCGGGACGTAGACCTCGACCACCGCGCCGTAGTCGCGCTCGCTCGCCTGCTCGGCCTCCTCCAGCCGCGACAGCAGCTCCGAGTGGGTGTGGCCGGCCAGCGCGCGGGCCAGCCCCGGCGAGCGGTCGAAGCGGCGGCCGACCAGGGCGGGGTCGTCGGAGTAGACGACCACACCGTCGGCGTTCCAGACCTTCACCCGGGCCACCTCGCCACCCAGGAACCCACTGTCCCGCACGGAGCGGTCCAGCCGCGCGTAGCGCCCGGGGTCGAGCCCCCGCGCGAAGTCGGCGGGCTCCAGGTGCGGTTGCAGGCCGAGCCGCGTCACCAGCTCGCCGATCCGCCGGCCGTCGTCGACCGCGCCATCGCGAACGATGTCCCGCAACTGCTGGCCGAGCACGATCCCGAGGCCGAACACAGGCAGCACGGCGATGAGCATCAGCCGCGCGAGGAAGCCCGCTCTGCCGCGTATCGCCGTCACACCGCCCCGATCGGCCGCGCGCCGCCGCGGCTGAGGAGACCGCCGTCAGTGATCGCGGTCACGCGGACTGACGCGACGGCCCACCCCGGACGCGGAAACCGCGGTCGCGTCCGACCCCCGCGACGTGGTGGCCGCCGCCCCTTCCGTCCATCCGGCCGCCGCCGCGCGCCGTTGGCCGCCGCGAACCCACCGATCGACGCGCGTCGTCGCGCGCTGGGCGCAGCGCGGGTGCCGGGCCGGCGCGGGAACGGCCATGATCGATGGGTCGGCGAGGAGAGCGTGAGCGGGGAGGCGACATGGCAGAGATCGGAAGACGGGGCCGCCGGGCGTGGGCGCTCGCCGCCGCGGCGGCGTTGGTCGTCGCGCTCGGCGCGCCCGGCCCCGCGCGGGCGGCCGGGCCGGCCTGGCCCGGGCAGGTGACGCTGACGGAGTCGGCGCTGCAGGGCGTGCACGGCACCGCGCCGGACGCGACCGTGCGCAACGTGCTGACCGCGACCGTGGCCGGACACGACCTGCGGGTACGGCTGTCGAACCCGTTCGGCGCGACGCCGCTGGCGGTCCGCGCGGTCTCGGTCGGTCGGCAACGGGCCGCCGGTGATCCCGCGCTGTGGCCCGGCTCGGTGCGGGCGGCGACCTTCCGCGGCGCGCATCGGGTCACGATCGCTCCGGGCGGCAGTGTGTGGAGCGATCCGGTGCGCATCGCGGTCCGCGCCGGCGACGCGGTGGCGGTCAGCGTGTACGCCCCCGGCGCCCCGGTCAACGACCACACCTTCCCGCCGCCGGAGACGAAGACCCCCGGCTCGTTCCTGTCCGGCGCGGGCGACGCCACCGGCGACGTGGGCGGGGCGGCGTACGGGGAGTTCCGGCCCGGCACGCTGTGGTGGGTGGACGCGATCGCGGCGGACTCCCTGGCGCGGGGCACCATCGTGGCGCTCGGCGACTCGATCACCGACGGGTACGGCGCGGTCGGCGGCGGCCCGCGGTGGACCGACGTGCTCGCCGAGCGGATCAACGCGCTTCCGCCGTGGCGTCAGCTCTCGGTCGCGAACGCCGGGATCAGCGGCAACACCGTCAGCGTCCAGCCCAACCCGTACGACCCGACCAACCAGTGCTGCGGGCCGCCCGCGCCGCTGCGGCTGGAGCGTGACGTGCTCTCGCTGCCCGGTGTGCGGTACGTGGTGCTGCTGGAGGGGACGAACGACATCGGCGGCGGCGCGTACGCCCCGCCGGCGCCCGCGGAGCAGGTGATCGGGGCGATGCGGCAGATCGCCGACCGGGTGCACGCGGCCGGCAAGAAGATCGTCGGTGCGACGATCCTGCCGATGTGCAACGCGGCGGGTAGCGCGAAGGAAGAGACCCGGCTCGCGGTCAACCGGTGGATCCGCACCTCGGGGACGTTCGACGCGGTCCTCGACTTCGACGCGGTGCTGCGCGACCCGGCGGACCCGACCGTCATGCGCGCGGCGTGGCGCGACGACTGCTACCACCCCAACGCCGCCGGCGACCGCGTCCTGGGCGACTCCATCCCGCTACGGGTCTTCGGCCTCACCCGCTGACCCTGCCTCGATCTTGCAGTTGTGGCCGTCCCATAGCGCCGTGAATTGGGGCATAAGGCAGGCCACAACTGCAAGATCGACGGGGTTGGGCTGCTGCGCGCGGACTGGGGGTCAGTCGGTTTCGGGTTGTTGGTAGGTCTGGGGGCCGTGGTACGGCTCGGCGAGCGCGTAGGCCCCGACCACCCGGTCGCCGTTGGTGCGCAGCGTCAGGATCGTGCCACCGTCGTCCACGTCCGCGGTGAAGTCGTCGGTGACCCGGCCGTCGACCACGACCTCGATCTTCCCGCGGACCTCGACCTTCTTCGCGGTCATACCAGTCCCCTCCGTCGTCGAACCTGCCCACCACGTGTACCCGTCTATTGCCCAACGCGTCAGCCGGTTTTCGGTTTCCGCGCGCGTCGTCCGAAATGTTCGTTTCGGCGGAAAACGCACCGACGACCAAGCGGACCATGAGGTGAGCGATCTCCGGCGCCTCACCGACGGCGGCCGGAGGATGAGCGGCGTGGCGGCCGTGACGATGACGCCCGACGCGATTGCGGGCTCTCCTCTACCCCGCCGACCCGGGTAGAGGAGAGCCCTGTCGGTGCGGTCGCCCGACTCAGGCGACCTGGAACGAACGCTTCGACAGGCCCATGAAGTACCCCTCGATCGTCGTGGTGACGGGCCGGTCGGGCCGGTCGGCGGCGCCCAGGGTGACGAACAGCGGCGTGTAGTGCTCCACCGTCGGGTGCGCGTACGGCATCCCGGGCGCGGCGTGCGCGAAGTCGGCGAGCGTGTCGACGTCGCCGCGGGCGAGCGCGTCGGCGGCCCAGGCGTCGAAGTCACGGGACCAGGCGGGCGCCGGCGCGGCGCCGGAGACGTCCTCGCGGCGCAGGAACGGCAGGCCGTGCGTCATGAAGCCGGATCCGACGATCAACACGCCCTCGTCGCGCAGCGGCCGCAGCCGCCGCCCGAGGTCGAGCAGCGTGGTCGGGTCGTGCGTGGGCAGGCTCATCTGGAGCACGGGAACGTCCCCGGCGGGGTACATCACCTTCAGCGGCACCCAGGCGCCGTGGTCCAGCCCGCGCGCCCGGTGCTCGTAGACCGGCTCCGTGTCGGGCATCGCGGCGGCCACCCGCCGCGCCAACGCGGCGGCGTCCGGGGTGCGGTAGGTCATCTCGTAGTACCGGCGGGCGAAGCCGCCGAAGTCGTAGACCAGCGGCGTGCCCGCCGCGGTGCCGGAGAGGCTCAGCGGCGCGGACTCCCAGTGGGCGCTGACCACGAGGATGGCGGTCGGCTTGGGTAGGCGCCGGGCCCAGTCGAAGAGCTCGGTCATCCACCGGGTGTCCTCGAAGAGCGGCGGCGCGCCGTGGCTGAGGTAGAGCGCGGGCAGCGGCCCGTCGGCGGGGGACCAGACCCGCTGCGCGCGGGTGGCCGGCAACGCGGTCGCCAGGTGCCGGTCCAGCGGGTACACCGGCGGGGTCATCGCGGGTCCTCGGCGTCCGCGTCCACGCCGACCGGGCGCCAGGTGACGGTGAGCTGCTCGTGGGCGGCGAACCGGATCAGATGCCGGGCGACGACGTCCTCGGCGGCCGCGAGGCCGGCGGCGTCGGTCGCGTCGGCGAGCAGGATCAGGGCGCCGTCCGTGGGGGTGAGGGTGACGCGGCCACCCGTGGGAAACCGGAGCGTGCCCGTTCCGTCGGTCGCGAGCTCGGCCGGGATCTTGCGCCCCATGTGGCTGACCAGTTGCTTGATGTACCGCTCGGGACGGTCGGTCCGGACGGTTGCGGTGGTGGTGGGCATCGCGTCTCCTCGGAGTAGCGCTTGAGGTGTCAAGCACTGCCCCCACCATACTCCGGTTTATTGAGCATTCAACGAGTTGCCGGACGATGCCCTGCGCGACGTCGGCCGCCGGGTCCTCGCCCCGCTCCGCCGTCACCGACCGGAGGAGGCGTCGCCAAGGGGGCTGACGGTTCGCGTCGTGCCGTCGTAGCTGCGCGCCGCGACCAACGCGCCGACGACGGGCATCGCCCCCGCGAGGACGGCGCGGGCGTCCGGTGCGCGGTCGGCCGGCAGCCGCAGCGCCAGACTGAGGTGCGGCGTCCAGCCGCCGGGGGCGTACCGGGGGTCGCGCCGCGGCACGCCCTCGAGGACCCGCCAGACCTCGGCATGCGCGGCGCGCAGCGCCGCGTCCGGGTGCAGCAGCCAGACCAGCGAGCCGCGGTGACCGAAGTGGTGCAGCCCGCACAGGCGTACGTCGAGCGGCAGCGCCGCGGCGACAGCCGCGTCGAGCCGCCGGCGCACCACCGGCGTGAACCGGTCGGCGGCCGCGACGGTGACGTGCGGCCGGTTGGTGGCGTGCGGGTGGCCGGCGAGGCTGGGCAGACCGGCGGCGGCCAGCCGTTCCCAGGCCGCCCGCACCGCCGCCTCCAGCTCCGCCGCACCGAGCAACTCGACCGTCTGCACGACAGCTACACCACGATGCCGAGCCGGGCGATCGGCTCCAGCAGCTCCTCCTCCTCGTAGTCGAGGTGCGACAGCAGCATCTCCGACAGCCGGTCGAACTCCGCGCGCACCGCCGTCAGCCGGTCCGGGTCGTCGATCATCGCGACGAGCGCCTCGTCGAGGCGGGTCAGCACGGCGGCGATCACCTCGTGCTCCTCCCCAAGCCGGTCCAGCACCGGTCCGAGCTCCGGGTCGCCGTCACGCAGGTCGGGGAACATCCGCTGATCCTCGATCGTGTGGTGCACCGTCACGACGCGGCAGTAGGCGGCGCAGAACGCCCCGAGCGACCAGTAGTTCTGCCGCATCGACATCCGGTTGATCAGCGACCGCGCCGCGGCCGGGTCGCTGTGCCCGCTGGCGACCTGCTCGATCACCCCGCCGAGCTGCTCCAGCTCGGAGCGGAGGTTGTTGTGGAAGTAGACCAGGGCGTCCGCGCCGGACTGTCCGGTCTCGGTCCGCCGCGCCGCGGGACGCTTCGGCGCGCGCGGCCGGCTCGCCTCGTCGAGGTCGATCGCGTGTCCCGTGGTGCGCTCGGAGGGCGCCAGGTCGGCCTGCTCCGCGCGCTGCGGCACGGCCGTCCCGCGCGCGGCCGCGACGTTCTCCCGTACGCCGGGCGCCACCTCCTCGGCGAAGCGCCGCAGATCCGACTCGCCGGCCTGGCCCGGCGCGAGGATGAACCCGCTGATGCCCTGGGACAGCGCCAGCTCCGTCAGCTGCTCGATCCAGAGCTTCGGCGCGCCCTGCAGGAAGCCGCCCCCGCGGCTGGTGAAGCTGCCGGCGACGTTGTACCAGCGGCGGATCTCTCCCGGGTGCCGCCCGGCCGCCGACGCGGCCCGATCCATGATCTTGGCGAGCTCGCGGATCTGCTCCGGGGAGGCGTACATCGAGCTCGGGATCCAGCCGTCCGCCAGCCGGCCGGTCAGCCCCAGCAGCCGCGGCTTGTACGCGCCGATCCAGATGCCGATCGGATGCGCCGGCGGCGGCCCCGGCTCGGCGCCGTCGACCCAGTGATAGCGCCCGCGCAGCCGCACCGGCCCGCCGCCCGGGTTCCACAGCGCCCGCATCACCGCGATCGCCTCTTCGAGCGCGTCGATCGACTCGCCCGGCGTGCGCTCCGGTCCGCCCATCGCCGCGATCCCCTTCGGGAAAGCGCCGACCCCGAGCCCCATCTCGACCCGCCCGTCGCTGAGCACGTCGAGCGTGGCCGCGCTGCGGGCCAGCACCGCCGGCTGGCGCAGCGGCACGCTGATCACGTCGGGGAAGAGCGTCAGGCGCCGCGTCTGGGCGGCCAGCGACGACAGGAACGTCCAGGTGTCGAAGAAGCCCGCCTGGTACGGGTGGTCCTGCACGCCGAGGATGTCCAGCCCGACCGTGTCGGCGGTGCGGGCGAGCGAGACCGTCCGGTGGGGGTTGCCCGCGTCGGGGGTGACGAACGCCCCGAACCGCAGCGGGTGGCCGTAGTCGGTCATGCGGCGGTGCTCCCGGCGACCTCGAGCGGGGTGACGGTCTCGTCAGCCGGCGGCGGCCCCGGCGGGGTGCCGTCGCCGAACGGGCGGCCGCCGAGCGTCTCCCGGCCGTGCGGGGTGAGCCACTGGCGCAGATCCGGGCCGACCGCCACGATGCCGGTTGGGTTGATGGTGCGGTGCACCTGGTAGTAGTGCCGCTTGATGTGGTCGAAGTCCACGGTGTCCCCGAAGCCGGGCGTCTGGTAAAGATCCCGGGCGTACGCCCAGAGCGCCGGCATCTCGGCCAGCTTGCGGATGTTGCACTTGAAGTGCCCGTGATAGACGGCGTCGAAGCGCACCAGCGTGGTGAAGAGCCGGATATCGGCCTCGGTGATCGTGTCCCCGACCAGGTAGCGCTGGCGCTGCAGCCGCCGTTCCAGCTCGTCGAGGCGCGCGAACAGCGGGTAGACCGCCTTCTCGTACGCCGGCTGCGACTCGGCGAACCCGGCCCGGTAGACGCCGTTGTTCACGTCCCGGAACACGTCTTCGTTGATCGCGTCGATCTCGGCGCGCAGGTGCTCGGGGTAGAGGTCGGGGGCGCCGGGACGGTGCAGCGCCGTCCACTCCGTCTCCAGGTTCAGCGTGATCTCCGGGTAGTCGTTGGTCACGAGCTTGCCGCTCGGCACGTCCACGATCACCGGCACGCTGACCCCGCCGTCGTAGTCCGGGTCCCGCGCCAGGTACGCCTCGGAGAGGAAGCGGATGCCGAGCACGGGATCGCGGTCGTCGGGGTCGAGGGTGAAGCGCCAGCTCCGCTCGTCCTGGATCGGGTCGGTGACCGCGAGCGAGAGCGCGGACTCCAGCCCCAGCAGCCGGCGTACGACCAGCGCGCGACTCGCCCAGGGGCAGGCGAGGCTGACGACCAGGCGGTAGCGGCCGGGCTCGACCGGCCAGCCCGACGAGCCGTCGGCGGTGATCCGGTCGGTGAAGGCGTTCGGTGAGCGGACGTACTCGTCGCTCTTCTCGGTGTCGGTCATCTGCGCGCGCTCCTCGCAACTCGTCGCGGCCCGGTGCTTCCCCACCGATCTTGCCCGAGGACCCGGACGTTCACGCCCGGGCGGCACACTGACCGCGGCATGTCGCGGTGTGCCAGCTTCGGCGCCGCCCGGAACGCCCGCCGGCGCTCACGGCGTCGAAACGGGTGATCCCAGTGGAAATTGAAGCACCGGGAACTGAGGAAGCACCGGGAGTAGCCATGTCAGACCGCCGTAGTTCCGCCGGCGGGGTCGCGATGCTGTTGCTCGCCGCCGTCCTCGCCACCACCGGGTGCGGGGGCGGCGCCACCGTGGGCGGCGGGTCGGACCCCGATGCGTCCCCCGAGGAGCGTGTGACCGTGAACCCCTCCACCGCCACCACCATCGAGTGCGGGCAGCCGTTCCGACCGCCGGTCGACGTCGCGCTGACCATGACCGTCCAGTTCCCCACCGCCGTGTCGGCCGGCGTCGACAGCGTCGGCGGCACGGTCGAGGTCACGAGCCGCGAGGCGGTGCGGGGCGTCGGAACCCCGCGGGCCGGCGGATTCCTGGTCCGCGACGGTCGCGTCGTGACCGTTCCGCCGGCACAGGACGCGGCCGGGGTGCGGTGGGAGCTCGCCCCGGGTGAGCCGCTGCGGCTGCCCGGCGACGTTTCGCTGGTGTCGTGCGCGGCCGGCGGCAACACGGTCGGACCGGGCACGTACGAGCTGTACAGCCGGGTGGTGTTCACCCCCGACGGCGGGTCCACCGTGGAGTCGTTCGGCGGGCCGTGGCCGATCGAGGTGCGCTGAGACGCCGACGGCCGGCGACCGCGGGGCACGGTCGCCGGCCGCTCTTCCGCGGACGGTTCGGTCAGCCGGTCACGATGCTGACGCCGAGGTTCGCGGAGATGACGGTCCACGGCTGGGCGTAGCCGGTGACGCCGTTGGTGGCGATGACGTTGCCGCGGATCCAGGCCCCGGAGGCGTCCTTGGCGTAGAAGGAGCCGCCCGAGTCACCGGGCTGGATCATGGTCCCGCCCGTGAACGCGATCACCGGCGACTTGCAGCCGGTCGCCGTACACACCTGCGCGGTGATGCTGTTGGCGGTGTGCCCGCAGTTCTCGCCGGTGGTCCGGCCGCTGTGGCAGTAGTCGGTGTAGCCGACGTATGCGGTGCCGGCGGCGACCACCGGGATGCTGCTGGTGCTGGTCACGCCGCCGGTGAAGACGCGGCCCGAGTACGACCGGCCACCGATCAGCTCGAAGTCCATCGCGTCCCCGGTGACGCTGGCCAGCCGCCGGTCGGAGACCGTGCCGTAGTTGTTCGCGCCGGACTCGGTGGACACGCTGGTGCCGTTGGCCCAGCAGTGGCCCGCGGTGACCGAGAACCGGGTGCCGGCGGCGTTCTGCACGGCGTAGCCGGAGGAGCAGATCGCGCCGCCGGCCGTGATGCCGCCGCCACCGTAGTACGGCTGGATGTCGTCCCGCCGGTGCCACGCGTCGGTCGCGCTGGCGCGCCGCACCTGAACCCCGGTCGCGGCCTGCCGCTGCGCCGTGGCCGCCCCGGACAGGTCGGTCAACGCGGAGACGACGCCCGCCGGCGCGTCGGTCTCCAGGACGATGTTCCCGGTCGCCGGGTCCAGGTAGCTGCCGAACGTGTACCTGGTGCCGTTCGTCGCGACGTAGCGCGCGACCCGCGTCTGGATCGTCGCCAGCGCCGCGGTGGCGGCCGACGAGGCGGCCCGCACGCCCGCCGCCCGGTCCGGGGCGCGGCTCTCGTCGACCTTAGCGGCCGCGCGCGCAGGCTCCTTGTCCTTGCCCGGCGCCGCCTGCGCCGGCAGAGCCCCGAGAACCGTCAGCGCGGCGGTCGTGGCGACGACCGCGCCGACGAACGTCCTTTTCGTCTTGAGCATGTCGATCCCTTCCGTACGACTCCACGGCACGATGCCGCGGCCTCAGCACATGAGAAATCGACGGGGAGAAAAGGCATAGACTGTTGTCCGCGTTGCGACATGACGCGCCGGAAGAATGTCACTCGGTGTGCCATGATTTGTGGGCGCTCCCAGGGATTTCCGCAACAGTCGGCCCAGACCTTCGAAATCGCGCCCAGCGTGACGAGGCGCAGGTATCAGACATCCGTTCGCGATCCGCCGCGCGCCGGACCCGGAGTTTCGCATGTGTCCGACGTTTTCGTCCCGCCACCACATGCGACGGAGCCGCCGCCCGGGGGCGAGTATTTTTCGCTCATGACAGCGTCGTGACAAATTGCAGATAGATTGCTCCGGCTGCTCACCACGAATAGCCGGTGTTTGTCCGGATAACCGGCAGCGTATCGTCGATCCGCACGACATGCACGGTGCGGATGTCCCCGGTCATTCGCTACCGGAGCCGCCCCAGCAGCGCCTCGACGACCCGCTCGGTGTCGGCGGAGCCGCCGAGGTCGCGGGTCCGGGTGGTCGGCTCGCGCAGGCAGGCCTCGACCGCGGCGGTCACGTCGGCGGCGGCCCGCGGGTGCCCGAGGTGGTCGAGCATCATCGCGGCCGACCAGACCGCGCCGAGCGGGTTGGCCACGCCCCGGCCGGCGATGTCCGGCGCGGAGCCGTGCACCGGCTCGAACATCGACGGGTACGTTCGGGTGGGGTCGATGTTGCCCGACGGCGCGATGCCGATGCTGCCGGCCACCGCGGCGGCCAGGTCACTGAGGATGTCGCCGAAGAGGTTGGACGCGACGATGACGTCGAACCGGCCGGGCTGCAGCACCAGTTTGGCGGCGAGCGCGTCGATGTGCTCGGCGTCCCAGCGCACGTCGGGGTGCGCGGCGGCGCGCTCGGCGACGACCTCGTCCCAGAACGGCATGGTGTGCACGATCCCGTTGGACTTGGTGGCGGAGGTGACGTACGCGCGGCGGGTGCGGGCGAGTGCGAAGGCGTAGTCGGCGATCCGGCTCACCCCGGCCCGGGTGAAGACCGCCTCCTGCACCGCCACCTCGTCGGGCTGGCCGCGGTTGAGCCGCCCGCCGATTTCGCTGTACTCGCCCTCGACGTTCTCGCGCACCACCACGAAGTCGACGGCGCCGGGCTCCGCGCCCCGCACCGGGCTGGGCACGCCCTCGAAGACCCGGATCGGCCGCAGGTTGACGTACTCCCGGAAGGTCCGGCGGATCGGGATCAGCAGCCCCCAGAGCGAGACGTGGTCGGGCACGCCGGGCCAGCCGACCGCGCCGAGCAGGATCACGTCGCTGTCGCGGAGCCGGTCGAGGCCGTCGGCCGGCATCATCGCGCCCTCGCGCGCGTAGCGCTGGCACGACCAGTCGTACTCGTCGTACCGGAAGGCCAGGCCGTGCCGCGCGGCGACGGCGTCGAGCACGCGGCGCGCGGCGGCGGTGACCTCGACGCCGATGCCGTCGCCGGGAATCACCGCGATGCGCTGGGCGGTCATCAGCGCCCGAGTCCGACCGCCGCGATCATGAGCGGCAGGAGCAGCAGGATGAGGATCGCGCCCAGGACGTCGAAGGAGACGCCGGACCGGATCATCTTGGTGATCGGCACCACCCCCGAACCGTATACGACCGCGTTCTGCGGGGTGGAGACCGGCAGCATGAAGCCGAACGAGGCCGCGAACGTGGCGGCCAGCGCCGGCACCAGCGGATCGACCCCGGCCGCGGCCGCGATCGGGATGATGATCGGTACGACCACCGACGCCGACGCCGTGTTGCTGGTGGTCTCGGAGACGAGGATCGCGAGCAGCACCGCGAAGGCGGTGATGGCGAAGACGCTGGTCAGCCCGAGCACGTTCGCGCTGCCGGTGCCGATGGTTTCGGCGAGCCCGCTGCGCTGCAGCAGCGCGCCGAAGATCACGCCGGTGCCGAAGAGGACGACGGTGCCCCAGTCGATGCGGGCGGCGTCGCTCCAGCGCAGGGTGTACTCGCGGGTGCGCCAGTCGGTGGGCAGCAGGAAGAGCAGGGCGGCGCCGAGCACCGCGACGGTCCCCTCGTTGAGCCGTCCGCTGACGGTGTCGTAGATGGCCGAGTCGCTGCCGGCGACCAGCGCCACGATGCCCGGGGTGATCCACAGGGTCACGGTGACGAAGAACGCGATGAGGGTGTTCTTCTCCGCGCGCGACAGCGGACCGAGCCGGGCCCGCTCGGCGGCGACGTACTCGGCGACCCCGTCGATGCGCCGGATCTCGGGCTTGTTGAGCAGCAGCAGGATCGCGGCGAGGACGATGAACATCAGCAGGCAGACCGGGAAGGCGGTGGCCATCCATTCGGCGAACGAGATCCGCCGCCCGGTGGCCTCCTCGATCAGCGCGCGGCCGATCAGGTTGGGTGGCGTCCCGACGGGGGTGAGCAGTCCGCCGACGCTGGCGCCGTACGCCAGCATCAGCATCAGCGCCACCCCGACGCGCAGCCGGGTCGGGTCGAAATCGGCTGCGGCGATCCCCCGGTCCTGCATGAGCTTGGCGATGACCGCGAGGATGCCCAGCGCGGTCGGCAGCAGCATCGCCACGGTCGCGGTGTTGGAGACGAACGCCGACAGCGCGCAGGTGATGACGCCGAAGGCGACGATGACGCGGCCGGTGGTGCGGCCGACGCCGGGCAACGACAGGATGCGGAACGCGAACCGCCGGGCGACTCCGTGCTTGAGCATCGCCTGGGCGAGGATGAACGCGCCGATGAAGGTGAAGACCGTCGAGGAGCCGAAGGGTTCGAGGACGTCGGCGGCGGGCGCCACGCCGAGCACGACGATCACCCCGACGCCGATCAGCCCGCCGATCGGGATCGGCACCGGCTCGGTGACCCACAGGACGATCACGCCGAGCAGCACCCCGGCGAGGGTCTGCTGGCTGGGCCGCATGTCCAGCGGCAGGGCCAGGAAGACGATGGTGACCAGCGGCGCCAGCCAGAGGCCGATGGTCCGCCGGGAACGCTCGAAGCGTTCCTCCGTCGGGGAGAGCCGCTGCTCCCCCAGGCTGCGGTACGTGCCGCCGCCGAGCAGCGCCTCGTCGACGTCGGTCGGGCGGGCGGGGTGGGACGGGGTGTCGGTGGAGACCATTGCCCTACTCCTTGCGGGTCGCCGCGGGTGGACGGGGAACCAGCCGGAACGCTGTGGCGTGGGTCACATTCAGATGGGCATCGATCGTAACGGTTGGCGGCGTCGATGGGGGGATCACGGGGGTCCGCTGTACTGACGCGGGTCACGCCGCACCGGAGATGGCACGCCCGAATCGATGCGCTTCAACATGGAACGTCGTTAGACAACTCGTCCCGCCATCAACCCGTCGTGTCCGCCCAAAGCCCCCACGGTGAGCCGTCCATGCAGACCAGGAAGATCGGCGAAGTACAGATCCTGACTCCCCACTTCACGCCGGGGGTCCTCGTCCCGGTCACGCGGGCGCCGGCCGACGATCTGACCGAGGCGTACATCGCCGACCAGGCGTGGCCGCGCGCCCACTTCGTCGATTTCAGCCTGAGCCGAAGTCAGGTCGAGCGCGTCGACCTCGCCGAGACGCACTGGCGCGGCGTCGCGCTGTACGGCTGCCGGCTGGAGCGGGTCAACCTGACCGGCGCCACGCTGACCGGGGTGACGATGGAGCGGTGCCATCTGGTCGACTGTCAACTGACCGCCGTGCAACTCGCCGGCACCGCGCTGAAGAACGTCATCCTCGAGGACTGCCGCCTGGATCACGCGACCGTGCTGCACGCCCGGATCACCGGGCCGACCGCGCTCACCCAGTGCGACCTCAGCTATTCGCTGCTGATCCAGAGCCGACTCACCGGACTGGTCGCCCGGTCGTGCCGGCTGACCGGCCTGGAGCTCGACGACTGCGACATCACCGGCGCCGACCTGCGCGGCAACGATCTGCGGCCCGTCGCGCGGGGGCTGCTCAGCCTGCGCGGCGCCGTCGTCGAGCAGTCGCAGATCGGCGATCTCGCCGCGCTCGCCGTCCGGGAGCTGCAACTCCGGGTGCGGGCGGACGCGGACAGCCCGTGACGCGGATACGACGAAGGGCCAGCTCGAGGTGAGCTGGCCCTTCGCGGATCGATCCGGTGTCACCGATCGCCCGTGGGCTCCGGAGTCGGCACTCAGGCCGAGTAACCCCGGGTGGCCATCCAGTTGGCCAGGTCGATCGTGGTCATCTTGTAGTGCACGGCGCCCTGCGGGTTCGCCGGGTCGGCGATCTCCACCGTCCGGCCCTGGTCGCTGTAGCCGACCACGGTCAGGTAGTGGCCGCCGGGGAAGGAATGGGCGACACCGTCGGTGTCGTACGCGGTGCCGGCGATGTTCGCCACCACCGGGCGCCCGTCGCTCAGCGCGCGGACGATGTCGGCCTGGAGCTGGTCCATCTTGGCCGGCGTCACGGCCTCGCCCATCGACGTGGTCTTGTACGCCTCCCCACCGCGCACCTGGTTCAGCACCTTGGTGATCTCCACCGCGGAGTTGGTGCCGGCCTCGGTGGTGCCGAGCTTCGCGGCGATCTCGTCCTGGCTCAGATCGTGACCGCTCGCGCTCAGCGCGATCCGGGTCGCGGCCGGGCCGCAGTAGTAGAAGTTCGGCTGCAGCTGGTAGTCATGCTTGACGTCGGCGTTCGCCGGCTTCGACGCGATGTCGTCCAGCGGCTTGGTCGCCGGGGCCTGCGCCGCGGCCTGGGCCACGACCTGCGTGGTCGGCGCGTTCTGCGCGGCGGTGGCGGTCACGGCCGGGCCGGCGAAGGCGCCACCGACGAGCGCGAGACCCGCGATACCGAGCACAGCCTTACGGTGAGAAGTCTGGAAAATACGCGAAAGCTTCAGGGTCGTGTTCACGAGGGGTGCCTTTCTGATAAGGGGAACACGGTAAGAAACCGCCGTGCGCCTCAAGACATAGAGCGCCCCGGAATGAATACGGCCGGGGGGTTGAAGCCGCGGTAGAAGACGCTCGCGGCCCAAGCCCGAATGTTTGCCGTTCAGGCTTGCAGGAGATATAACAAGTGCGGTCCGTCCGGCATTCCGATCGGGGCCCGCGGGGTGAGCTGAAACGTTTACCACTCAGGCTCACGGGAGATATAACGGCCCGGCGCCGGCGCACATTCCGGCCGATGGCCGGGCCGTCTGTTCTTCGCTTGGGGAATTCCGGCGCACACGCGCCGAGACGGGCCGGACGGGCACGGACACGCCGAAACGGATGTTCGACGCGCCCGCGCCGTCACCGGCGCTCACCGGACGCCGACTCACGCGGCGTAGCCGCGGGTGGCGATCCAGTTCGCCAGGGTGTCGGTCGTCATCTTGTAGGTGACGGCGCCGGCCGGGTTCGCCGGATCGGCGATCTCGACGGTGTTGCCCTTGTCGCTGTAGCCCACGACGGTCAGGTAGTGGCCGCCCTCGAACGAGTGGCTACCGCCCTCGATGTCCGTCGCGGTGCCCGCGATGTTCGCGACGACCGCGCGGCCACCGTCGACCGCACGCACGACGTCGGCCTTCAGCTTGTCGACCTCGGCCGGCTTCGCCGTCGGACCCGGGATCGTCGTCATCTTGTACGTGTCGCCACCGAGGACGCCGTTCAGCACCCGGGTGATGTCCTCAGCCGAGTTGGTGCCGTCGGTGGTGGTGCCGAGCTTCGCCGCGATCGCGTCCATGTCCATGGCGTGACCGTCGGCGCTCAGCGCGATCCGGGTCGCGGCCGGGCCGCAGTAGTAGTAGTTGGGCTGTAGCTGGTGGTCGTGCGGCAGCGCCTTCGCCGGCGCGGCGTTGACCGCGAGCTCCGGCTTGGCCTCGGGGGCCTTCGGCGCCGCGACCGCGGCCTGCGTCGCCACGTGCGTGCCGGCCGGCGCGGCGTGCGCGGCCGAGACCGCGGGGCCGGCGACCGCGCCGCCCGCGAGCGCGAGACCGGCGGCGGCCAGGACAGCCTTACGAGCAGAACTGTGAGCGATGGCGGGCAGCCATCGACCGAAAATCGTATTCACGATGGAAACCCTTCCGTTTCGAGGAAAATCCGCGCGCGAGTCGCGCTGCGGGAAGACGCACCCGGAAAACGCCGGGGAGAAAAGGCGCCGCGATACCGCGGCGAAGAAGAATGGCGCTCGAGCATCGGTTGCTCAGGCGTACAGAGAATGTAACCGAGCCGGGGCGCGAGACATTCCAAAAAAGGGGGCGGCCAGCGGTTGTGCGCGCTAAGCTGCGGGCCGCGAGCGGGCGGACGCGGCAAACCGGACAGCCGGCACCATCAGGAACCGACATTCCGGACCAGGCACTCCCCGAACCGGATCCACCCCTGGGAACAGCTCAACCCGCGCGAGGGGGCGCAGCCCGGACGTCGGGTCGCACGGCGGCCGGATCGCGGGACGCGCCCCCGCGGCGTCAGACGGCGCGCGGATCGCGCCACATGGGCCACAGCGGCGGCCCGTCGAACGGCAGGTGGAACGGCGCCGCGGAGCGGTAGCCGTGCCGCAGGTAGAGCCGGCGGTTGTCGCCGTTACTGGCCTCGAGGTAGGCGGGAATGCCGGCCCGGTCCAGCGCGGCGTGCTGGTGGCGCAGCAACGCCGCGCCCACCCCGCGGTTCTGCCGCGGCGGCGCGACCGCGAGGTACGCCAGATAGTGATGCGGGACGGTCGGATGGTGGTCGGCGAACGCGGCCGCCAGCGCGGCGAACCGGTCCGCGAACGGGGCACACGCCCCGGGTAGCCGCTCCGGGCGCTCGGCGGATTCCGCGGGCGGCCGCATCCGCAGCTGCCACAGCGCGACCGCGCTCTGGTCGGTGGCGAGGTGCACGTAGCCGCCGCGCAGCGCGCGCTCCACCTCCTGCCGGAAGAACGCGAGGTAGGCGTCGCGGCGTCGACGCGGGTCCGGCACCAGCCAGTCGGCGACCGGCCCGGTCAGGAACGCCTCGGCGAGCAGCGCGGTGATCACGTCGGTGTCGGCGGTCGTGCCGGTGCGGATCGCGACCGCCGGTCGGGTTCGGGTCATCGGGGGCCTCCCTCGGGTCGGCTCAGACGCGGGCGTGGCTGGCGGGTCGGGCGGCGGCGGGCACGGTGGGCGGCGGCGGCACGGTGGCGCTGGCCGCGCCCCACCCGATCGCGGCGTAGACCCGTGGCCGGGCGGCGCGCAGCAGCAGTGCCCAGCCGAGACCGAGCAGCGCGGCGACGCCGTAGCTGGCCGGGAAGAGCCACCGCAACGGCGAGGTCGGCGCGACGCCGA
Organism: Micromonospora pattaloongensis; assembly: GCF_900107255.1. Taxonomy (GTDB): domain Bacteria; phylum Actinomycetota; class Actinomycetes; order Mycobacteriales; family Micromonosporaceae; genus Micromonospora_I; species Micromonospora_I pattaloongensis. The sequence continues at coordinate 547,310 of NZ_FNPH01000004.1, forward strand.
GCAGGACGGCGAACTCTCGGATGGTCACCACCAGCACGGTGACCAGGGCGAGCGTCGCGAGCGCCGGCGCCAGCGCGCGCCGCCACGCGGGCTCCTCGTGCGGATCCCGCGCGAAGAAACCCACGACCGCCGCGGAGGTGCCGGCCATCAGGATCAGCACGCCGAGCCCGCCGGTCACGGTGACCCAGAAGAACAGGTGCAGGATCGGGTCGAGGCCCGCCACGGCGTACCCCAGGAGCACCCCCAGCGCGAGCAGGCTCTGGGTGAGGGAGCCGAACAGCGGCGCCCCGGTGCGGGGGTTCGTCCGGCCGAGCGCGGCCGGCACGACCCGCTCCCGGCCGAGCGCGAACAGGTAACGGGCGACGGTGTTGTGGAACGCCAGCAGCGCGGCGAACAGGCTGGTGATGAAGAGCAGGTGCCCCACGTCGACGAGCGTCGGCCCGACGTGCGGCGCGACGAGGGTGAACATCAGCTCGGTGCCGTCGGCCCGGGCGGCCTCGACGATCCGGTCCGGGCCGGTCGCCACCGACATCGCCCAGGACGACAGCGCGTACAGCAGACCGGTGACGGCCACCGCGATGTACGTGGCGCGGGCGATCGTGCGCTTGGGGTCCTTAGTCTCCTCCGAGAACACGACGGTGGCCTCGAAGCCGACGAACCCGGTTATCGCGGTGACCAGCGCCGCGCCGATGCCGGCGGCGAAGATGTGCGCGGGCGCGAGGGTGGCGAAGTCGACCACCCGGCCGGCCGGATGGGCCACCATGACCAGGTCGAAGACGACCGCCACCGCGATCTCCAGGATCAGCATGACCGCCAGCACCCGCCCGTTGAGGTCGACCCGCAGCACGCCGAGCGTGCCGACCACGGCCCAGCCGAGCAGCGCGCACGCCCACCAGGGCACGGCCCAGCCGAGTCGCCCGGCGAGGTAGTCGGCGAGCACCGCGCCGAACCCGCCGTACAGGCCGATCTGCATGGCGTTGTAGGCGAGCAGGGCCACGAACGCGGCGCTCACCCCGGCCGGCCGGCCCAACCCGTGGCTGACGTACGTGTAGAAGGCGCCTGCGTTGACGACGTGCCGGGACATCGCGACGTAGCCGACCGCGAACAGGGCCAGGATGACCGCGACGGCCAGGTAGGACACGGGGATGCCGACGATGCCGGTCACCGCGTACCCGGTGGTGGCGCCGCCGGCGACGACGGTGAGCGGCGCCGCCGCCGCCATCACGAAGAACACCACGCTGGGGATGCCCAGCCGGTTGCTCGCCAGCACCGCGGAGACGGCGCCGGCACGGGGATTCGGGGCAGGGGCGGACATGGCTGCGCCTCCAGGGGGGTGAGGGGACGAGGGGGGAATCAGGTCCGGCTGCTGAGCACGCCGCCGCCGATGGCGACGCCGGTCTGCACCAGCAGCTCGCGCAGTGGGGGCCACGCGGCGTCGGTGAGCTCGTGCAGGTAGTCGCGCGCCGCGCGGGGCGCCCCCGCCAGCACGTGTGCGTCCAGGCCGGTCTGCACGACCAGGCCGGCGAGCGCGACCTCCTCGGGGGTCAGCTCCTCGGCACGTTTGATCTTTGTGGCGAGTTTGATCCAGCACCAGGCCGCGACGTTCATGTCGGCCGGCACGTAGACGGTCGCGGTGCGCCACATCCGGCGCGACTCCTCGCGGCGGACCAGTCCCTGTCGCCACAGCCGTTGGCCGACCCGCTCGCCGGCGTCGTGCGACAGGAAGTCGAGCCAGATCCGCACCCCGGTGTGCTCGGCTTCGGTGACGAGGTGGTCGAGCACGGTGTGGGCGAGCGGATCGGGCGGCGGGGTGCGGTCGACGACGGCCAGCCGGCCGCGGTCGATCAGGATCCGGCGCGCGTAGAGCAGCTCGGCGAGCAGGCCGGCGGCCAGGCCGTAGGCCATCGCCCGGGCGTGCAGCCGGGGCCGGCCGGTCACGTCGTGGTGAGCGGCGAGGTAGAACCTGTCAGCCAGGCGCACGGGCGGGCCTCCCGGCCGCGGATGGCATGACGACATGTCGCGTCTCCAACGGCGGATCGGGCCGCGGCCGCCGATGCCCCCGACGCCCGCGTACGGTCAACAACGTCGCTGACCGTACGCGGGGAATCACGCTATTGCTGTGACGAGACGGTTACAGGTTTCGATACGCAGCCGGCCGTCCACCGTGGAGCGCCGGCGTCGGCGCGCGCTCAGCGCAGCCGATCCTGCGTCCGCACCACGGACAGCGAGTACGGCGGCAGCGTGATCGTCGCGTCGCGCCCCGGCGCCACCACCGACCTCGCCGGCGGATCGTTGCGCCCGGGGCGGCCCCCGTTGCGCTTCTCCGGGATCCACCGCCACTGCTCCCCCGAGTACTGGAAGAGGTCGAGGGCGCCGGGCAGCGGCTCCCGGGCGCCGTCCCCGGTCCGCATCAGCCGGACGGTCACGGGCTTCTTCGGGTCCTTGTTGAACAGCATCACCGACAGCCGGCCGTCCGGGCGACGCACCGGATAGGCGGTCACCTGCGGATGCCCCCCGGCGGTGCGCAGATCGCTGGTGGCGGCGAAGACGGTGTGCTCGCCGGTGCCGGGCTGCGCCCACTGCGCGTTGACCAGCTGAGCCGCGTGGAACGTGACGATCGGCCGGATCTTGAATTCGTCGTAGAACTGGAAGAGCATCAGGTTCCCCCACGTGTCGCAGGGCTTCCCCTCCTTCTCCTGGAAGACCCAGTTCGGCTCCAGTCCGTAGAAGTAGCTGGTCTCGCCGCCGAGCGCGAGGAACTGCACGGCCGTCTCCGCGTTCACGATCGCGCCCGGCAGCTCCAACTCCACCTGCCCGGCGAACGACGAGTAGCCGTACTCCGTGATCACCTTCGGCACCTCGGGCGGCAGGCCGGCCGCCTCCTGCCGACGCATGAGCGCGGCCAGCAGCGCGGGATGCTGCGCGACGGGCCGGGCCGGGTCGGCGCAGACGTCGTCGAACGGATACCACTCGAAGGAGAAGAAGTCGAACTCCGCCATCGCGTCGCGGGCGCGCAGATACGCCACGAAGCGCCCGGTCCACGACCGACTCGACGCGCCGGCCTCCGGCCAGGCGAACCAGTCCGGCAGCACCGTCTGGTAGCCCGGCCCGCCGAACTCCACGTCCGGGTCGACTTTCTTCATCGCCCGCGCCATCTGCAGATACAGCGCGGCGTAATCCTCCGGCTGCGCCAACTGTCCGTCCGGCTCCTCGCCGATCTCGATCCGCTGGACCGGGAAATCCTGGTCGCGCAGGTACCGCAGCAGCGCCGCGGCGTCCTCCGGCGTCCCGTACAGCGCCGGCACCGGCACCATCATCGGCTGCCCCGCGGTCAGACCGCTGGCGTACGTGCGGGCGAAGCTGGCGTGCTCGTAGTCCGTGTCCACGTCCACCGCGCGGTGCCACGGGTCCGTCGACGACGTGTACATGGTCGTCTGGCCCTGCGACGGCTTGTGGGTGATGTGGTCGACGAAGCCGCGGCCCCCCTCGTAGCCGATCGACAGCTCCCGCACGGCGTACCCGAGGCGGTCCCGGACGTCGGTCGAGCCGGCCGGCGCGGTGTCCGAGTCGGCCGTCATCAACACCCGGACGAACTGCGCCTTGAGCGGGGTCTGCGCCACCCGGACGGTCTGGGTGCCGCCCTGCCCGGCGTGCCGACCCGCCGGAAAGTCCTTCCAGCCCACCTTGCCCGGTTCGGCGGGATGCAGGGCGTCGGAGCCGGTCCAGTACTGGACCCGGAACCGCGTCGCGTAGGGCGTCCCCCACCGGATTGTGACCTGGTCGATCGGCAGGGCCTCGGGGAACGCCGCCAGCATCCACTGCGGATGGCGGGCGTCCGGCTCGCCGGTGAAGTGCGAGTCGAGGTAGGGGTTGCTCTTCCAGAAGGTCCGGGGGTCACCGTCGGCGAGACGCGAGTAACCGTCGTTGTTGGCCTGGTCGATGGTGTTGCCGCGACGCGGCAGGTGGTATCCGTACGAGACGCCGGGGTCGTGGTCCATCGTGGTGTCCGAGGTCCAGTAGCCCTGCCGCCGGGCGCTGTCGCTCCAGCGGCCCTGCGGGTTCCAGTGCCAGGCCTTCACGCCGAGCTCGGTGCGCAACCGGTAGCTGAGCGAGCCGAAACCGGCCGACCGCATCGCGGCGAGGTTCTCCGGGGTCCAGACCTCGTTGATCTCGCCGCCCTCGAGCCCGTCGACCCCCGCGCCCAGCGCCGGGCTGCCGTTGAAGGTGTTGACCGGCCGGTCCAGCGCCAGCTCGACCGTCCCGTCCGGCGGCAGTCGCGGATCGGCCGGGGAGGGCGTGCCCACGTACGCGGCGGCGACCAGGACGACCCCGGCCGTCCCGGCGAGCGCCCCGACCAGGACCGGCGTCCGCCGCCATGCCGACAACCGCCGTCGCACCGTCCGCGGGCGCGTCGACCGCCCCGGGCCGGACGTCTCTTCTTCCCACACGGAGATTCCCCATTCAACGTTGTGAGTTCGGCGAAGCTCTTTGTCGGCCGAGCACCGCCTCCGGCGGCGACCGCGAGTCGTGGCGGTCCGCCGCCGGTGCGCATCGACGTACATCGGGTCAACGAATCGACCGCGGTCGTGCGGCGTGGCCATTTCGGTCAGACGAGACGGCCCGAACGGGTGAATGGGAGGGCCGGGCGCGGCAACGGCCCGGTAACGCAGAACCCCGTCGATCGGGGACTGCCATCCGTGGATGGAGGTCCCCGATCGACGGGGCGAGGGGCCGACGCGGTTACGCGCCGGTGATCATCGAGACGATCTCGTTGCGGGTGGTCGCGGCGATGTCGCGGGTCCCGATGTGCCTGCCGCGGCGCAGCACCGTCACCCGGTCGGCGATCCGGAACACCTGGTCGAGGTTGTGACTCACCACCAGCACTGCCGCGCCGCGTTCGCGCAGGCGCATGATCAGCTCCTCGACCTTCGCGGTCTCGGCGACCCCGAGCGCCGCGGTCGGCTCGTCCATCAACACCAGGCTGCTCGCCCAGTGCGTGGCCCGGCAGATCGCGACCGCCTGCCGCTGACCGCCGGAGAGTTCCCGGATCGTCGCCTTGGCGCTCGGGATCCGCACGTCGAGCCGGTCCACCAGCTCCTGGGTCTCGCGGGCCATGCGCCGCCGGTCGAGCAGCCGCAGCGGGCCCCGCGTCAGCTCCCGGCCGAGGAACATGTTCATGTAGACCGGCTGCGAGTCGACCAGCGCGAGGTCCTGGTAGACCACCTCGACGCCCTGCCGCCGCGCGTCGGACGCGTCCCGGAACGACACGGGCCTGCCGTGCATCCGCAGCTCGCCCTCGCTCGGCTGGTAGACACCAGAAATGATCTTAACCAGGGTGGACTTGCCGGCCCCGTTGTCGCCGACCAGCGCCACAATCTCCCCGGCGCGCAGCTCCAGGTCGAACCGCTCGATCGCGACCACCCCGCCGAACTGCTTACGGATGTTGCTCAGCTGCAGCGGCACGCCGCCGGCTCCCGGCCCGGCCCCCGGGACGGACTCCTCGATCACCGTGCTCACGATGCCCTCCCTGCGATGACGGTGGGGTTGATGTCGGCCGGGCCGATCGGGTCGGAGCCGTCGGCGGCGTAGACCCCGGCGACGGCGGGCGTGCCGGCGCGCACACCGGTGATGCCGGCGGTCAGCGCCCGGGTCACGAAGGCCTGCGGCCGGAACCCGAAGATGACGGTGTCGCCGGGCGCGACGGTCGGCGCCTCGCGCACGTCGGCCATCGCGTAGTAGTCGATCGCCTCCGGCGCCGGCATCTCCACGTCGACCAGGTACGCGTCGTCGATCGTGCCGCCCTGCGGCACGATCAGCGCCCGCGTCGCGCCCAGCCCGAGCACCGGGTCGACGTAGAGGCCGCCGCCGAAGACGTACGCGTGGTCGCCGTAGCGGTGCGAGACCTCGCTGACGTAGAGGACCGCGGGCTCCTCGACCAGGTCCTCCACCGCGTGCCACGGCGTGGTGCCCGTCAGCCCGTGGCCGGGCTCGACCTGCGTGGCGCCCGCCTCGGCGAGCATCGCCAGCATCGCCGCGGAGGTGGTTCCCGGCGCGTTGACCTCAATGTCGTCGCGGCCGGCGGCGCGCAGCCGCTCGACGGCCGCGCGCAGCGTGCCCAGGTTGGGCGTCGGCACGACCTTCCCCGCCTCGGCGTCGAACAGCTGCGCCGGGAAGGTGGTGATGCCCGCGAAGTGCGCGCCGTCGAGCGCATCCAGCCGGTCGGCGACCGCGACGACGTCGGAGGCGGCGAAGCCACCCTCGTGCCCGCGGTAGAAGCGGTCGCCGGCGGCGACGATGCGGGCGAGCAGCGCCTGGTCGCGGCCGAGCGCGGCGCTGGCCGCGGCCGCCTCGCGCGCCTTGGTGTCGTTGAAGACCGTCCAGAACCGCGGGTTCAGCGCGGCCGCGGTCGCCGCCTCGTGCCGCGGGATCTGGACGAGGTGGCCGAGGTGGCCGATGCCGAGCCCGCCGCGGGCGTCGGCGAGCGCGCACTGCAGGTCGACGCCGACGGCCTCGGTGATGCCCGCCGCGGCGATGGTGCGGCAGAAGTCCGGGTTGCGCCCCACCTGCTTGGTCATCGCGAAGGCGGCCAGGCCGAGCCGGTCGGCCTCACGCCGGATCGCGGCGGCGTTGGCCGCCACCGTGTCCAGATCCAGCGCGTACGTGTTCGCGGGCAGCGCCCCGGTGTGGTGCAGTTCGGCGGCGGCCCGCAGGAAGCGGGGGTTACGGCGCCGCAGCAGCTCCAGAAACATGACTGGCCTCCAGGTCAGCTGCGCTTCTCGCGCAGCGAGAGCGACACGGCGATGAGGATGATGGCGCCACGGGCCATCATCTGCTGCGAGACGGAGAGCCCGGCGAGGATGAGGCCGTTGTTGAGCATGCCCATCAGCAGGCTGCCCAGCAGCGCGCCGACGATCGAGCCCTTGCCGCCGAAGAGGCTGGTCCCGCCGACGATCACCGCGGCGATCACCGTCATCAGATCGGCCTCGCCCAGCGTGTAGCGGGCGCCCTGCAGGCGGCCGGCGTAGAGCAGGCCGGCCAGCGCGGCGCACATCGCGCTCCCCATCAACACCATGATCTTGACGCGCGCCACCTTGATGCCGCTGACCCGGGCCGCGCCGATGTTGTCGCCGACCGCGAGGGTGTGAGCGCCGTAGCGGGTCTGCCGCAGCACCACGTAGCCGACGACGACCGCCGCGATCGACCAGACCACCAGCCCCGGGATGCCGAAGACGTCGCCCTGCCCGAACAGCGACAGGAAGGCGTCGTTGGCGACCGGCACCGACTGCAGCCCGGTCACCTCGCGCGCCAGGCCGGCGACCGCGCCCATCGTCGCGAGCGTGACCAGGAAGGACGGCAACCTGACCAGCGTGACGAACAGGCCGTTGACCAGACCGACGAGCGCGCCGGCACCGAGGCCGGCGGCCGCGCCGTACAGCATGTTGTCGGTGGCCCGCAGCGTGACCGCGGCGATCAGCGCGGAGAGCGCCACCACCGAGCCGATCGACAGGTCGATCTCGCCGGCGGAGAGCACGAAGACCAGTCCGACCGCCATGACCGTGATCGGCGCCGTCTGAATGACGATGTTGGTGAGGTTCGTCGTCGTCAGGAAGCCGTTGGCGCCCTGGGTCACGGCGAAGAAGAGGAACACGACGACGAATCCGATGTAGACGACGTACTCGCGCCAGTTGAATCCGCGCAGGCGAGGTCCGCTCCTCGCCTTCAGCGCGGCGTCGGCCTGGGTCATCTGTGGTCCCTTCGCTGGTTGAGAGAACTGATCCGGTCGCCGTGCCGGTGGGCCAGCGCCCGCGGCCGCCCGGTGGAGATCGCCGCGCGCCGGGCCGCCGCGACGGCGCCGATCAACCCGGCACGGTGGCCGAGCTGACTGGTCTTGACGATCGGGCCGCCGGTGCGCAGCGCGGCGACCCAGCGGCGTACCGGCTCGAGCAGCTCGGCACGGGACCCGATGCCGCCACCGAGGACGACCGCCTCGGGGTCGAGCACCGCGGCGACGGAGACGACGGCCAGCGCGATGTAGCGGGCCTCGTCGTCCAGCGCCGCCCGGGCCCGCGCGTCACCGGCCGCGGCGCGGTCGAAGACGTCCGGCACGGTCGTCTCCTCGCCGCTCGCCGCCGCGTACCGGGCCGCGAGCGACGCGCCGGCGACCGCCTCCTCGAGCGCGCCCCGCGCCTGGTTGGCGGGGTCGAACGGGTCGGTGCCGATCGGCAGGTAGCAGATCTCGCCGGCGGCGCCGGTGGCGCCCCGGATCAGCTGGCCGTCGGCGACGATGCCCATGCCGATGCCGGTGCCGACCGCGACGAAGACGAAATCACGGTGGTTGCGGCCGCCGCCGACCCACTGCTCGCCGAAGGCCGCCATGTTCACGTCGTTGTCGAGCACCACCGCGTGCCCGAGCCGCCGGACCAGATCGTCGTGCACGTCGACGTCGGCGAAGCCGGCGACGTTCGGGGCCAGCTCCACGGCGCCGGTGGTCGGGTTGTGCGCGCCGGGGATGCCGACGGCGGTGGTCCGCACGTCGCTCCAGGCGACGCCGGCAGCGTGGGCCAGCTCCCGTACCAGGGTGGCGATCTGCGCGGTGACCGCCGCGCCGCCACGCGGATCCGTGCCGACCGCCTCCTCGACCAGGATCCGTCCGGTGAGGTCCGCGAGCGCCGCCCGCACCTTCGTGCCCCCGAGATCGACCCCGGCGACGTAGCCGGGGTCGACCAGCGGCGGCAGTTCCGGGGCCGCCATCAGCCAATCGTCAGGAGACGGGCTGGGTTGCGCACCAGCATCTGGTCGAGCTCCTCGTCCGAAACCCCCAGCTTCGCCAGGTCGGCCACGAACTCCTTGCCCAGGTACGAGTAGCCGAGCTGGCCGTGCGTGCGCGGGTTGAGGTAGGCCTCCGCGCCCGTCATGTCCATCGACAGCAGGATCCGGTCGGCGAACCCGTCCCGGACCAGTCCGGCGAGGTTCGCCAGGCGCGCCCGGTCCGGACGGTAGTACGCCCGCTTGCCGAACTCGCCCTCCGGCGGGTCCGCCGGCAGCGGCGCGAGCACGAAGTCCCAGAACTGCTTGCCGATGGTGTCGAAGGCGATGTTGACGCCGGTGGCGAGCACGGCGCGCAGGTAGGCCGGGTCGGGGTGGATGTCCATGTGCCCGATGACGACCCGGGACAGGTCGGCCTTCTCCTCGCGCAGCAGCTCGACCTGCTCCAGCGCCATCGTCCCGTGCGTGGTGTGCGTGTTGATCGCCAGCCCGGTGGCCACGTGCGCCCGGGCGGCGGCGCGCAGGCACTTCTCCTCGTGCGGGGTGATCTCGTTGAGGCCGGTGGCCTGCTCGCCGAAGATGCCGACCTTGATGCCGGTGTCCCCCACGCCGTGGGTCGCGTCCGTGACGAACCGGTCCCGCATCTCGTCGAGGCTGGCCTCGAGCGCCCACTTCGGCGAGTACGGCTCCAGGTAGATCGACGAGCCCGCGACGACGTGCAGGCCGGTGCGTTCCGACACCTCGCGCAGCAGCGTGACGTCGTGCCCGACCACCTCGTACGGGGACAGGTCGACGATGGTGCCGAAGCCCAGCTCGGCAAGGCCCTGCACCGCCTTGACGGCCAGGTCGGCGCGGTCGTCGGCGACGCCGCCGGACAGCCACGGCCCGGGCACGAGCGAGCCGAGGTGCTCGTGCGGCAGCACCCGGCCGAGCTCCTCGGGGGCCACCGGCCCGCGGACTGTCTGGACGTACCCCATGATCTTTTCTCCTTGCGCGGGGTGGAGGGGGTGGGCGCGCGGAAGGGCCGTACGCGGTGACGGCCCTTCCGCGCGGCCGGTGCTACTTCTTGAGGACCTCGGCGGGGGCGTCCGTGCCGAAGTCGTCACGCCACGCCTCGGCGATGTTGTCCTTGGTGGCCGCCATCGGCTCGGTGACGGTCAGCGCCGGGGCCTTCTTGCCGAGCAGGCCGTAGGCCGCGACGATGCCGAGGTTCTGGCCGACCCGGGTGGAGCCGTTCGCGACGATGCCGACGACGTTGCCGTCGGAGACCATGTCGGCGGCCAGGTTGGCCTCCAGGTCGTTGGTCACGATCTTCAGGTCGTTGCGGCCGTTCTGCCGGGCCGCGGCGAGCACGCCCTCGGCCGCGGTCGCCCACGCCACGTAGACGCCCTTCAGCTCCGGGTTCCGGGTGATCATCGCGTTGGCGATGTCCTCGGTACGGGCCGGGTCCGAGAAGCCGGCCTCCTCGACGATCTCGATGTCCGGGTAGAGGTAGCCCAGCCAGTCCTTGAACGCCTTGTCGCGCTGGTTGGTGAACCAGAAGTCGGCATCGTGGTAGAGGTAGCCGACCTTGCCCTTGCCCCCGAGCGCCTTGCCGATGAGCTCGGCGTTGGCCTTACCGAACGCGGTCAGGTCGACGGTCACGATGCCGACGATCTCCTTACCCGCGGTGAAGCCCTTCGGCGGCGTGGTCATCACGACCACCTTCACGCCCTGGTCGACGGCGGGCTTGAAGGCCGCGGCCGCGGCGGTCGGGTCGACCGCGATCGTCACGATCGCGTCCGGCTTGAGCGCCAGCACGGTCTGAACGTTGTTGGCCTGCTTGGCGGCGTCGAACTCGGCGCTCGTGCTCGCCACGACCTTGATGCCGAGCTTGTCGAACTCCGCGCGCACCCCGGACTCGACGGCCTTGGTCAGCGCCGAGCTCTCGTGCCACACGAACGCGGCGGTGTAGTTGCCGGCCTTGACCTTCGCCTCGTCCTCCGGCGTCAGCTTCAGCTGGTCGGCGGCGGTCGGGGTCTCCCCGTTGGGGCCGGTGAACGAACGGCTCGGTTCGGTCCGGGCCGCGTTGGACCCGCTCCCCCCGCCGTTGCTGTCGGATTTTCCGCTCCCGCACGCGCCGGCCAGGAGCACCAGGGCAGAGAGGCCGGCAACCGCCGCCACTCGCCTACGGCTGATCTTCATCGATCGTTCCCTTTCGAACCTGTAGCTCCCGAGGCCGGCGCCGCCGCCCGGCCGCCGGCACGGGCCCCGCGTCGCGGGGATCCGTATCCGCCGAACCGTCGGGCAGAGCCGCTGGTCGAGCCTGGTGAGCAACCAATTTCGCTCAGGCTGAGAGTATTAGGCGCGGTCACAGGAGCGTCAAGGGCCGCAACGGTCGAGTCTCGGGGCGTCTCGGCACGCTGGAAGCGTACATATCGAGTCCTATCCGGCCAACTCACCCTACGTGCCTGCGTTGACCATGCACACCCGGCACCCCTAGCATTTCGCGTTGAAAAGAAGGCGTGCACTGACCGAGGTACGCCGCAGGCCCCGGCGGAGGTGGGACAGGTGGAATCCCAGGCGCCCCGACGCGCCAACCGGTCGGCCGTCCTGGCCCACGTGCTGGCCCACGGTCCCGTCACCCGCGCCGTCATCGGACTCCAGACCGGGCTCTCCCCCGCCACCGTCTCCCGGATCGTGGAGCAGCTCCTCGACGAAGGGCTGCTGACCGAGACCGACGCGGCCGCGACCCCCGCGCGCGGGCGTCCCGCCACCCCGGTCACGGTCGCGGCCGAACGCGCCGTGGTCTGCGGCGTCGACGTCGGCGGCTCGAACGTCCGCGTCGTGGTCGCCGACCTGGCCGCCACGCCGCTGGCCACCCGGACCGTGCCCACCCCCGGCCACGTCGACGCCGCGCAGCTGGCGCACTGGCTCGCCGATCTGATCACCGACACCGTCGGCGACCACTCGACCCGACTGGACTGCGTGGCGCTCGGCCTGCCCGGCGCGGTTCGCCAGGACGACCGCACCGTCTCCAACGCCCCCAACCTGCGCCAGGTGGAGGACCCGCGGTTCCTGCGACTGCTGGAGGAACGGCTCGACGGCCGCGTCGAGGTTGACAACGACTCCAACTACGCGCTCCTCGGCGAGCTGCGCTTCGGCGCCGCCCGCGACGCCGAGACCGCCGTGATGTTCACCGTCGGCGCCGGGCTCGGCGCCGGGGTCGCCCTGGAACGACGACTCTTCCGCGGCCGCAGCGGCCTGGTCGGCGAGTTCGGGCATCTACCGGCCGGTCCGCTCGGCTCCGCCCTCGAACAGCTCATCAGCGGCCCCGGCATCCTCAGCCGCAGCCGGGAACTCGGACTGCACTTCGACAACCCCGCCGACGTGTTCCGCTCCACCGACCCCCGGCTGGTCGCCGTCCGACAACACGTCGAGCAGGCGCTGCTCATCGTGCTCACCGCCGCCGTGGTCGCGTACGAGCCCGAGGTGATCGTGCTCGGCGGCGGCATCTCGCACGCGTTGGAACCCGAACGCCTCGGCGCGCGGCTGCGCGACATCCTGCCCGCCGCGCCCGGCGTCCAGAGCGCCGAACTCGGCGACCTCTCCGGCGCGCTCGGCGCCGTGGTGGCCGCGCTGCACACCGCGTACGGGCGGCTCGGCCTCGCCGATTCCGATCTCGCGCACGTGCCGCACCGGGACGCGCTGGCCGGTGTGGACCTGCAGAAGATGTCCACACCGGACATTCCACGACCGGCGCCCCTTGCGCTGACCTGACGGCCGGAGCGGCTGCCGCTGGCGGCACGCAGCGTCGCGTCGACGGCCGGCGGATATGCCGGTGGGCGCCTTCCCGGTTGGGAAGGCGCCCACGTGGCGTGTGTTGTCTGTGCTGTTGTTGAGCGGTGTCAGTGCTGGGCGGCCAGGCCGGCGTACGGGCCGACACCGTAGGTGCCCTGCACGATCTCAGCGGCCATCTTCTCCCACTGCGCGTAGTGGTTCGGGAACGCCGAGACCTGCACCGTCTGCGCCGCCACCGTCAGCGGCATCTTCTCGTAGCCCTCGACGTTCTTCAGACCCGCGTAGAAGGCCTTCGCCGAGTAGTTCGGGTCGGTGATCTGCTCCGGGCTACCCCAACCCGAACTCGGACGCTGCTGGAACAGCCCCAGCGAGTCATGGTCGTTACGGTCACCGAGGTGACCCAGGTTGTCCAGCTTCGACTCCTGCAGCGACGTCGCGATCGCGATCACCCACGCCCGCGGCGGCAGGTTCATCTGCTTACCCGCCTCGATGATCGCCTTCGCATTCGCCATCCGCTCCGGCGTCATCTCATACGTCGACTGGTCAGCCGGCATGCCGTTGGTCATCAGCTGCTCGACCGACGGCGCGGCTTCCTTGTTCTCGGCCTGGGCGACGACCTGCTGGGCGACGGCAACGTTGGTCACCGCCGGCGCCTCGGTGGCGCCGTGCGCGGCCGAGGCCGG
>NZ_FNPH01000014.1 GCF_900107255.1 Micromonospora pattaloongensis
CTAGACAGCTCCACTCCACAACCGGAGGCCTTCGTCATCACGTCTATCTACGTCGTGTCGTCACACAACCTCAACCAACCTCCCTGGGCAGTACAGCTAGGACGCCTGGCGGATGGGCATATCGGACAGCCAGACGTCGGCCAGGTCGCTGAGGGGAACGTCGAGGGCCTGGCTGAGGCAGACCACGGTGCCGAAGGCCGGTGCGGGAAGGCGGCCCGCCTCGATCTTGCGCAGCGTCTCGGGGGAGATGCCGGCTGCCAGAGCCACCTCGACGAGGCTGCGGCCGGCCCGCGCGGCCCGGAGGGCGGCTCCGAGGCGCTGGCCCGCTGCGATCTGTTCGGCGGTGAGTGGTTGGCGAACCATTGCCGCAGGATATCCCTCCGGAGCATCCCCAACCTGGCGTGGTATAGAAATACCGCATCCGGAGAGGGAGGCTGTCGTGATCGAGCTGAAGTCCGCCGAGGAGATCGGCCGGATGGCGGTGACCGGGCAGTTCGTCGGCGAGCTGCTCGCCGAGCTGAGCGGTGTCGCCGCGGTCGGCGTCAACCTGATGGACCTCGAACACCACGCCCGCCGCCGCATCGCCGAACGCGGCGCCGAATCCTGCTACTGGGACTACGCCCCTTCGTTCGGCCGCGGCCCGTTCCGCAACGTGCTGTGCCTGTCGGTCAACGACGCGGTGCTGCACGGCCTGCCGCACGACTATGTTCTGCGGGACGGTGACCTGCTCAGCATCGACATGGCGGTCGGCATCGACGGCTGGGTCGCCGACTCCGCGCTCTCCGTCATCGTCGGCACCCCCGACCCGGCCGACCTGAAGCTGATCGAGGCCACCGAGGTCGCACTGGAGGCCGGCATCACCGCCGCCCAGCCCGGCGGCCGCCTCGGCGACATCTCCGCCGCGATCGGCGAGGTCGCCCACTCCTACGGCTACGGCGTCAACGCCGAGTTCGGCGGCCACGGCATCGGCCGCACCATGCACGAGGCCCCGCACGTCTCCAACAACGGCCGCGCCGGCCGCGGCATGAAACTCGACCCCGGCCTCACCATCGCCATCGAGCCCTGGTTCTGCCGCTCCACCGACAAAATCACGTTCGACAAAGACGGCTGGACGATTCGCTCCGCCGACGGCTCCCGCACCGCCCACTCCGAACACACAGTCGCCATCACGGCCTCCGGCCCCCAGGTCCTGACCCGCCGCCCCACTCGCGACGCCACCTCGGCCCATCCCACCAAAAAGTCCGCCACCGCCTCCTGACCCACTGCCCGGTCCCGGCAGGTCAGCACCGGCCCGCGGCGTCCGCGACTCATCGGATGGGCAGGGAGTCCGCGATTTTGCCGGGGCCCTGAATGGACGGCCGGCGCCGCCAAGATATGAAGCCCGTCTTTCGGCGGATGTTCCGGGCAGTGCGGTTTGGCAGTATTGCCGCATGACGACAATCGGCCGCGACGTCCGGCGACGGTATTCAACCCTGACCGTACCGGCCTGCGGGATTGTCCTTGGAGTGGTGGACCTGCTGCTACAGCGCAGTCTGCCGTACCCGTGGGCGAACCTCGCCAACTCCAGCGCCGTCTGGGCACTCGGCGCGTTCGGCATCGGGTGGTGGCTTCGTGCCGGCTGGCGGCGGTCGGCCCTCGCCGGGATCGTGCTGCTCGTCGTCGCCGTGCAGGCCTACTATCTTGCAGCGGTCGTCGTGATGAACGACAACATGCAGACCCTGTGGTCCTCGACGGCGATGATCTGGTCGTTCTTCGGCGTCCTCGCCGGCGCACTCTTCGGAGCGGCCGGCGGACTCAGTCACGACCGGCAACCGTGGCTACGGGTGATCGCCGTGGCCATGCCCGGCGCGGTACTGCTGGCCGAGGCGGCCACGCTCGTCAACCGCAGCGACAACCCTGGCGGCGGACCGCACTACCGGACCGACAGCCTGCAGACCGCCGCGATCGAAGCGACCCTGGGCGTCGTCCTGATCCTGTTCATCGCGCAGACCCACCGGGTACGTCTTCAGACGCTCGCCGCGGCGACGGTGCTCGCGGCCGTGGGCTTCGCCGGATTCACCATCGCAGGCTTCGGCAGTTGAGCCACCGTACAGACGCGACCGCCCGTGGGGCTCGCCGTACGTTGGATCAGAATCCAGGGCCCAGGCAGAGTCGCGGCTCGTCCGCTGCGTCGGGTGGGTCGAGCCGTCCCGCGTCGGCCCTCCGACAGTTCATGGCCGCCCTGCGCAACGCCGCCATCGGCGCGCTCAGTTGACGGCGGCGCCGAACCACCGTGGCAGCTGGCTGAGCAGATCCTGCTGATCGTCACCGACCCACGCGACGTGGCCGTCCGGCCGCAGCAGCACGGCGGGCACGTCCAGTTCGTCGCTGACGTCGACGACGTGGTCGACCCGATCTGCCCAGCCCGCCACCGAGAGCCGGCCGGTCTGGTCGAGCAGCAGTCCGCGCCCGTGGTGCATCAGTTCGTAGAGGCGCCCCCGCTTCAGCCTCACGTCCCGCATCCGCCGGCCGAGCAGTTCGTGGCCCTCACCGAAGTCGTAGCGGACCCCGATCGCGGTGATCTTCTCGACCAGGTACCGCCTCACGTCCTCGAAGTCCATCAGTTCCGCGACCAGCCGACGCACTGCCTGGGCCCCCGGCTCGGTGGACATCAGCTCCATCTGCGCACGGGTGTTGTCCAGCACGTCGGCGGCGACCGGGCGCCGTTCGATGTGGTAGCTGTCCAGCAGCCCCTCCGGCGCCCAGCCGTTGACCTCGGCGGCCAGTTTCCAACCGAGGTTGAACGCGTCCTGGATGCCGAGGTTGAGGCCCTGCCCGCCGGTCGGCGGGTGGATGTGCGCCGCGTCGCCGGCCAGCAGCACGCGGCCGACCCGGTAGTGCTCGGCGAGCCGGGTGGCGTTGCCGAAGCGGGACAGCCAGCGCGGCGAGTGCACGCCGAAGTCGGTGCCGGCGAACACCCGCAGCTGCTGCTTGAACTCCTCGAGGGTCGGCGGGACCGAACGGTCCCCGGCCACCCCCTCGGCGGGCACGACGACGCGGTACACCCCGTCCCCGAGTGGCCCGAGCCCGAACCGCTTCTGGGTCTTGCGGACTTCGGCCACCACGGTGGCCACCGTCTCCGGCGGCACGGCCACCTCCATCTCACCCAGCAGCGTGTCGACGCTGGACGGCTCACCGGGAAAGCCGACGCCGAGCAGGTTGCGCACCGTGCTGCGACCACCGTCGCAGCCGACCAGGTAGCGCGAGCGCAACTGCGTGCCGTCGGCCAGCTCCGCGGTCACCCCCAGGTCGTCCTGGCTCAGCCCCGCCAGCTCGCAGCCGCGCCGGATCTCGGCACCGACCTCGGTCGCGTGCTCGGCCAGCAGACGATCGATGGTGGTCTGCGGGATGCCGAGGACGTAGCCATGTGCGGTGTCCAGCCGGTCGGGCGAAGGCTTTTCGATGCCGGCGAAGAAACCGCCGACCGGGTACTGCCGGCCGAGCGCGAGGAACCGGTCCAGCAGACCGCGCTGGTCCATCACCTCGATGCTGCGCACGTGCAGGCCGAGCGCGCGGACATACGCGGCCGGTTCCGCCTCCTTCTCCAGCACGACCACGGGCACGCCGTGCAGCCGCAACTCGCTGGCCAGCATCAAGCCGGTCGGCCCGCCGCCGGCAACGATGACGTCAATCATGGAATCCCCATTCAACAACGGTGCATTTTCGGTCGGCTGCGAAGAACACGTACTCGCGAAATCCCTGGCATCCGCAGCTTCTGGCTTCGCGGAGATTCTGCGGCGCGACCCGGGTCTTGCCGCAAGGCCCCCAGTGCGCTATATGTTGAGAGTGGCAAGGAGTGAATAACCCTCCTTGCCTTTACTTTTGAAATGCCGGGCCGCTCACGGTCGGACTTCGCCGCGGTGATCTGCTCGGGCCGGACTGGCCCGACATCGACTTCGACGCCGGCAGCTGACCGTTCGGCAAAGCGGTGCAGCGCGCGGACGGGCGGCTCCCACTCGCCGAGCCGAAGACGGCCGGGTCGCGCCGTACTGTCCCGGTCCCGTCGGCCCAGCCTGCTACGAGTACCAAAATGGTCTAGGTGGTGCGTTTTTCATCCCTTATGGAGGCACTTGAGCGCCGACCGCTCGTCGCACAGGCGCTCATTGCGCAGGCCAGGCGGTCAGCCATCCTCGGGCGTCAAGGCCTGCTCTGGTCGGATGCCCTGGGCGCTCTCGACCACACAAACTCCTTCTTGCTTTCCCGCCCACTGTCGGTAACATCTTCATGTTTTGGCCTGCAGCGGGGAGGAAGATCCACATGCGATGGAAGACGCCGGCCGGCGTGCTAATGGCGCTGGCCTTTCTGATTCCGGCGGCACCGGCGGTGGCTCAAACCGAATCGCCCGGGCTGAACGAGGCCTGCCAAACGGTCGAGCGCAAGGTGTACAAGGATATCCGCGAGCTTGTCACCATCGACCTGGATACCGCCACCGATGTAGAGGTGCGGGTGTTGGCCAACCAGATTTTGGCCGCAGCAAAAGCCGACTCGTTGCCCGTTTTGCCCGACGCAATACAGGAGCGGCTGGACGGCACCGCGGATGATCTGCGCGCATTCCTCAAGGCGGGCGTGCAGAACGCCTGGTCACTGGCTCTGCGGGTCACGGTGGTCCGGACGTTGACGGGCGCTGGTGCCAACGTGAAGGCGGCCGCGCAAAAGGTGCTCGACGACCCAGGCATTGATGTCTACCTGGATTACCTGAACAACGGACTGTACGCCGCACGTGCGCTTGACTGCGCGTCTCAGCCCACACCGACACCGAGCGCCACGCCCAGTGCGACGCCCAGTGCCACGCCCAGCGCCACGACGACCGTTGCACCGACCCCTGCTCCCTCCTCCAGCCTTGGGTCCCCCGGCGGCGAGGGCGGTGGGCTGCCCGTGACCGGTGCCGACACCGCGACCGTGGCCGGCATCGGCGGTGCGCTTCTGCTCCTCGGCGGCGCTGGCTACCTGATCGGACGCCGACGCCGTTCCCCCTTCGTGGCATAGCTCGCTCGACGCGCCCGGCTCGATGCTTCGTCGGGCTGGACGCGTTTCAGCGCTGTGCTTGGCGAGGTTCAGCGCCGCCCAGAGGCGCGCTGCCAGTTCCGGAAGCAAGTTGCAGAGGCGGATCCGCCGACGGTGCCGTTGACGGCGACCACCGTGCCGGCCATCGGCGCCTTCAAGGTGGTACCGGCGACGGCGTCCTCGGCCTCGTCGACGTCGAGTTCGGCCCGGTCCACCTGCGCCTCGGCCTCGGAGGTGTCGCCGTCGGCGTCCTGCGCCCGGTCGAGCGCGGCCGACCGACTGCGAACGCCCGGACAGCGGCAGATCCGGATACGCGATCGAGGCCCGCAATGTAGCCAGGACGGCATCTATCGTGCGTGCATGTCGATTGCCGACCGAGATCTGGCCATCCAAGCCGCGGAAGCCGGCGCAGCGATCGTGCGCTCGCACTACGGGTCATCGCTGACACGCTTCGAGAAGTCTGCCGGAGACTTCGCCACGACGGCCGACATTGAAGCAGAGCGGGCCATCCTCGACGTCTTGCACGCTGTCCGGCCGGACGACCTCGTGGTGGGAGAGGAAAGCGGACGTACGGGGACCGGCGGGAACGGGCGCATGTGGCTAGTCGACCCGTTGTGCGGGACGCTGAACTACGCCGTACACAACATGCTGGTCTCGGTCAACGTAGCTCTGCGAATTGGAACGCAGGTCGGCGTGGCGGCCTCGGCGGACCCGTTCACCGATGAGGTGTTCTGGACCGACGGTGCTGGGGCACACGTGCGTCACGGCGGCGCGGACGAGCGACTTGCCCCGTCGGCCGCGTCGAGGCTGGTGGACGTCAATCTCGATCCACCGTTCCCCAATGAGCGCGTCTTCCGGGCCGCGCGGTTACTTGCCGATCAAGGGTTCATCCAGCAGTTCCGCCCACGCGTCGTCTCCACCACCCTGGCGGTGGGCTTGGGTCGCTGCCGGCCGACGAGCCGCTTACGTAACCGATGGCCACCTGAGCGACAGTGTGCACTTCGCGGCCGGCATCGCCCTCTGCCAGGCAGCCGGCTGTGTGGTGACCGGGATCGACGGCCAACCTCTTCACACCGGCGCGGGCGGTCTCGTCGTGGCGGCCGACGAGCAAACACACGCAGCCCTGTTGACCCTGGTAGGAAACCAGCGTGCATGAGCCCGATGACGAACAAAACTGACTTCAAGACAACCGTCGACGCCTACCAGGCACAACGGGGCCGGTTCCGGGTTGTGGACGTGCCCGACATGCAATATCTCATGATCGACGGCCACGGCGACCCCAACACCTCGCCCGCCTTCACCGAGGCGGTCGAAGCGCTCTATCCGGTGGCGTACAAACTGAAGTTCGCGAGCAAGCGAGACCTCGGGCGCGACTATGTCGTCCCGCCTCTGGAAGGCCTGTGGTGGGCCGAGGACATGGCCTCCTTCACAGCGGCACGGGACAAATCGCGGTGGAACTGGACGCTGATGCTCATGGTCCCGGACTGGATCAACCAGGCCATGTTCATCACCGCTGTCGAGCAAGCCCGGGCGAAGAACCAGCCGGCGCGTCTGGATGACATCCGTCTGGAGAAGCTGTCCGAGGGGCGGTGCGTGCAGACGCTGCACGTCGGTCCCTTCGACGACGAAGCAGACGTGCTGTCGCAACTGCATCACGAGGTCATCCCCGACCAAGGGTTTCGCATGGTCGGCACTCACCACGAGATCTATCTCAGCGACTTCCGCAGGGTCGCACCCGAGAAGCAGCGCACCATCCTCCGACAGCCGGTCACCACCGAGGCCGCACCCGGTGCGTAGGAGCACCCATGCATGGCCGACCGGGAATCTCGTTCCGACCCCCGCCACGTCTTCGGGACAGACCACGTCGGCGCAGAGCTCGGCGATATCGGGTGCGCGATCATCCGCAGATCCCGACGCCGCCGGCGGTCCCGCTCAGTGGCGGTAGCGCGGGTCTGCAGAGGCCATGTCCCGCGCACTGTTCGGGCAGTGAGGGCACCGTGGCTGCCAGCGTGGCGTGGATGACGTGGGGTCGGACACCTGCGGCGTCTCTCAGTGGTACTGCCGGTAGTCTTATCGGTCATCGTCGATCGAAAGTGGTATGTTGTGCTTAGTGCCCGCGACGTGGGGCTGGCTTACGGCAAGACGGTCGCACTGGCGGGAGCCAGTGTCACCGTCGCCGAAGGATCGGTTGTCGCCCTCATCGGGGCCAGTGGCTCCGGGAAGTCCTCGCTGCTGTACTGCCTGGCCGGCTTGCTGACCCCGGACACCGGCGAGATCCGTTTCGACGGGGTCCTCCTCAACGGTCTGTCGGAGGACGATCGGTCCGACCTCCGACGTAAGGATTTCGGCTTCGTCTTCCAGTTCGCCGAGCTGGTACCCGAACTGACGCTGCGGCAGAACATCGCGCTTCCGCTGGAACTCAACCGCTGGCGCCGTTCCGCTCGCAAGCAGCGTGTCGACGAACTGTTGGAGCAACTGGACATCCACCAGCAGGCCGATCGGCGACCCGTGCAGGTGTCCGGTGGGCAGGCGCAGCGAGCTGCCGTGGCCCGCGCCATCGCGCACCGGCCGCGGATGCTCTTCGCTGATGAGCCGACCGGCGCGTTGGACTCGGTCAACGGTGCGATCGTGCTGGAGTCGCTGCTCCAGTTGGCCAAGGTGAACCGAACGTCAGTCGTACTCGTCACGCACGACAGGGCGATCGCCCGTCGAGCGGACGAGGTCGTCGAGATGCGGGACGGACGCATGGTCGGTTCCGAATGACGTTGAGACTCGCCTTTCGCCTCGTCCGCGGCGGCGGTGTCGCGGGCTTCCTGCGCCTGGCTCTCGTCGTCTTCGGCATCGCGATCGGAATGACGGCCGGCACCCTCGTGGCCGTCATGCCCGGCGTCCTCCACGGTCGGGCGGAGGTCATGAACGCCCGCATGCCGAGCCCTCCCGTTGAGAACGGACACGCCAACTTCGCGTTCTCCACCTCCACGGACGTCTGGGACGGTCAACGGTTAGGGCGTACCTTCCTCGCCGATGTGCGGTCGTCCACCGTGACTGCGCCGGGCGTCACCCGCCTTCCGAACGCTGGCGAGGTCGTCGTCTCTCCGGCGCTGGCGGCGCGACTGCCGCACGAGCCGGACCTCGCCGTCCTCGTGCCCGGTCGCGTCGTCGGCACGGTTCAGCCGGCCGGCCTGCTCAGCCCAGACGAACTGTTCGCCTACGTCGGCGTGGAGCGCGACCGGATGGCGGACGCGCACAACGGTGCCTCCTTCGGCAGTCGCGACAGCCTCGCGCTGGAGAAACAACAGGCCGGGCTGACCCAGAGCCTCGCGTTGCTGGTGTTGCCGCCTGTGGTCATCTACCTGGTCGTCTGTGGCCGGCTGGCGGCGGCGACCCGGCTTCGCCGCTACGCCGCCCTCCGGCTGCTCGGCATGCGGCGCGGGCTGGTTTTACGCACCGCATTCCTGGAGTCGTCCGTCGCCGGTCTGATCGGCGGTTTTATCGGCATCGTGCTGTTTCGGCTGGCCCATCCGGCGCTGGCGTCCAGTGGCCTGCTCGGCTTCTCGTGGTATCCGGACAAGTCCGGCTTCACTCCGGTCTCCATCGGCTTCCTGACCGTCTTCGTGGGTATCGCCTCGGGCTTCGTCGGCGCGGCGGGTCTCCGGCGTAGCCTGGACCGGCCCATTGACGCGCGCAAGGACACCTCCGAGGTCCGCCCGCGCCCGTGGCTCCTGCTGCCACTCGTCTTCGGCCTCGGCAGCACGACGTACCTGCTCCTCGCCGTGCGGCGGCCGGCCGGCGCCGGCGTCCACTACGCGATGCCGGGCACGATGACGTGGGTGGCGATCGGCTCCGTCGTCATCACTGTCCTCGGCGTGCTCGTCAGCCTCAAGCCGATCCTCGCCGCCGTGGCCCAGATGATGGCTCGTCCGTCGTTCCCGCTGCCGGTACGGATGGCGGGTGCGCGACTGGCGCTGCAGACCGGTGTGACGCTTCGCCTGCTCGTGGGGTTGGCGCTGCTGGTCCTCGTGGCCGGGGTCAGCGCCGGCGTACTGCGTGACCTCGAGCTGAGATCCAGCCCGAGTGGCACGAACTACAGCGTCGACATCGAGGGCTCCAGTGCGCCGAATCCGGTCGTACGGCAGGAGGTCTTTGAGCTACCGGCCCGGTTCCGGTGGACCGTGCAGAGCAGCGTGCTGCCCGAGCCCGGCGCGGTTCAGACAACCGACGTGGTAGAGCAGGCCAAGGTATCGGGCTACCGGTTGGTGAGTATGAGTTGTTCCGGGCTGCGTAAGCTGTTCCGGCAGGCGTACCCGGACTGCCGGGACGGCCGCTGGTACCGCATGGCGTCGCGGTCGATCGCGAACACCGCGTACGAGGTCCCGGCCGGCGCCGCATTCAACTACGACCGTGGCGACGGAACGCAGCAGTCGGTCACCGTTCCGGCCGAGCGCCTCGTCGTACCCGACGATTCGCCGTTCCCGGTGCAGGCGTACGGCGGGCTGTTCTACGCGCACGAGGGACCGGCGTGGGCATGGACCACGGACTCGTACTCGAGTTTTCTGATCGATCCCGACCCGGCGGAGCTCTCGCGGTTCAAGGTGCGGGTCGCTGCCTTGTCCCCGGCCACCCAGGTTCGTGTGTGGGGGGAAGATCTCGACCTTCTCGAGTTGGCGCGGAACCAACGCGGCGTCATCGGGTTCGGTGTCCTCATCGGATTTCTGGTGGCGATCCTGGCATTCGGCATCGCGACGGTCGACAACGCCGTCGAGCGACGGCGCGACGTCGCCGTCCTGCTCGTGGTCGGGATGCGCAAGAGGCTGATCCGGCTCACGCAGATCATGCAGCTTCTCGCCGCACTCGTCGTCGTTCTGCTGGTCGCCGCGGCCGCGGGTTATCTGGCCGGAAACGTCGCCCTTCGCCTGAACGACGTCAACCGTCCCTGGTATGCCGGGACGCTCGACGCCATGATGCCGCTCGCCGGTGCCTCCGTGATCGTGGCTGTCTGTGCCGGAAGCTTCGTTGCGGTGCGCAGGTTGCGCTCCGAGGACCTGAAGAGAGAGTGATCCGATGGCACCAATCAACACGGTCGACAAATCTGCCACGCGTCGCTACGTGACCATCGCCGTGGTGAGCCTGGTTCTGTTGCTCGCCGGCTCAGTGCTGCTTGCCCTGCGTTATGACCTCTATCCGGTCCAGACCACGGTCATGGACCCCGCCGTCGGACGCGGTCAACAGGTCCTGGTGGCGTCACAGACGAACGGCGCGCAGCTTCGTACGGGCGACGTGGTTGTGGTGGCGAGCGACGGTTGGGCCGACGAACCCGCAGGCATGGACTACATCCTGCGCGTCGGGGCTGTCGCCGGGGACACCATCCTGTGCTGTACGGACGCGGGCAAGGTGACGGTCGACGGTGCCGTGAAGGAGCCGCCCACCATCACCGGTGACGCACCCGGCGCGCCGGCGTTCAACGTCAAGGTTCCGGATGGGCGGGTGTTCCTGCTCGGTGACAGGCGGGACATCGCGCGGGACTCGCGGGCGCACCTTGGGCTGGACGGGGGGACCGTACCCCTGTCGGCAGTCAAGGGACGGGTTGTCGCCAAGCTCGCGCCGCCCGGCTCGGTGTCAGGGCTCGACTCCGGCACCGGCGTCTCGGTCAACCCGCTCGACCCCGACGGCACCTACCTGTACGCGGCCGTACTGGTCCTGCTGGGTCTGATCGGCCTGGTCTATGCACTCGTCCGGGCGCTCAAGGCGCGTCCGCGGCGACCCGGCGAGTCGGCCGTACCCGTGGCCACGGGCTGACCCGCTGCCGCTCCTCGACCCGGTGCACGGCCTCGGCAGTCAAAGCAGATGGCTCCTTCCCTGCGTTTCTGCAGGTAAGGGGCCATCTGCGGGTGGAGCCGCCTGTCGGAGATCGTTCGCTGCGCGCGCAACTCGACGGCACGGGTTGCCGTATACGCCGGAGGCATATACTCGGTGTATACACCGGGTGTATGGTGCTCGGCATGAGCGTTTCTTTGACCCTCCTCGGGCTGCTTGACCGTGAACCCAGCCACGGCTACGACCTCAAGCGGGCGTATGACACCTACTTCGGGCGGGGCAAGCCGCTGCCCTTCGGGCAGGTGTATTCGACGCTGAGCCGGCTCACTCGCGACGGCAAGGTGGTGATGAGCGAGGTGGGCCGCGGTGTTGGGCCCGACCGCAAGCAGTACGTCATCACCGAGCTCGGTGCGACCGAGGTCGACCAGTGGCTGACCCAGCCGGTCGAGCCGGAGCCGCATCTGCAGAGCCTGCTGTTCACTAAGGTCGCGCTCGCGCTGATGCTCGAGCGGCCCGCCGAGGACTACCTCGACACCCAGCGTCGCGCCCACTTGCAGCGGATGCGTGAACTGACGGAGATCAAGCGGACCGGCGGGCTCGTCGACGTCATGCTCGCCGACCACGGCATCTATCACCTGGAGGCCGATCTGCGCTGGATCGATGCGACCAGCGCCCGGCTCGACGCTCTGCGCAGGGTGGTGCGGCCGTGACGACCGCGCTGGAGGCACGGGACGTGGTGTTCTCGTTCAAGACGACGCCCGCGCTTCGGCAGGCGAGCATCGCCGTTGAGGCGGGCGAGATTCTCGCCATCATGGGGCCCAGCGGCTCGGGCAAGTCGACGTTGTTGCACTGTCTGGCCGGGATTCTCGTCCCCGACTCGGGTGAGGTCTGGTTCGACGGCACCAGGGTGGACACCCTGACCGAGGAGAAGCGCAGCGCCCTGCGGCGGGAGAAGTTCGGTTTCGTGTTCCAGTTCGGGCAGTTGGTGCCGGAGCTCACCGTGGTCGAGAATGTCGCGTTGCCGCTGCTGCTCGGCGGTGTGAGGCGGGCCGAAGCGCTTCGGCGGGCGGGCGGCTGGTTCCCGCGGCTCGGCCTGGAGGGCATGGAACAGCGCCGGTCCGGTGAGCTGTCCGGCGGGCAGGCGCAGCGGGTCGCGCTGGCGCGTGGGCTGGTGGCCGGGCCGCGCGTGCTGTTCGCCGACGAGCCGACCGGTGCGCTCGACTCGCTGACCGGCGAGCAGGTGATGGACCTTCTCGTGAGCAGCGCCCGCGAGCAGGGCACCTCGGTCGTCCTGGTCACCCACGAGCCCCGGGTGGCCGCGTACGCCGATCGCGAGGTCATGGTGCGCGACGGCAAGGTCATCGCGGCCGACCGGATCGCGTCGTGATCCGCTTCGGGTTCCGGCTCGCCTTCTCCGGCGGACGGGAGGCGATCACCCGGCTGATCGTCATCGCGCTCGCCGTCGCCGTGGGCGCAGGCCTGTTGCTGGTCACGCTGGCCGGCGTCAACGCGGTCAACGCGCAGCTCACCCGGTACGCCTCGCTTTACCCGACACAATCGACGACCGATGTCGCAGAACCCCTGCTGTGGTCAACGCGCGAGGACTTCTTCGACGGCCGGCAGATCACGCGGGTGGACGTCGCGGCCACCGGCCCGGGGTCACCGACACCGGTCGGCATCCCGACGACGCCGGGGCCCGGTCAGTTCTACACCTCACCCGCATTCGCCAAGGTGCTGGCCGCGGCACCGCCCGAGCAACTCGGCGACCGTTATCCCGGAAAGAACCTCGGCGCTATCGGCGCCGAGGCGTTGCCGTCACCGGATTCGCTGCTCGTCATCGTCGGCGGCGTCCCCGATGAGGTGGCCGAACTGCCGCAGGCGCGGCGGCTGGCGACCACCGGCGACGAAGCCCCTGCACTGCCCGAGGCTGTTGTGCACCTGATCCTCGGTGTCATCGCCGCCGGCCTGCTGTTCCCCGTACTCATCTTCATCGGCACCGCCACCCGGCTCGGCGCCGCACGTCGGGAGCAGCGCTTCGCCGCGCTGCGCATGGTCGGCGCCACCCCGAGGCAGATCTCGGTGATCGCCGCGACCGAGGCGGCCGTGGCCGCGGTCGCCGGAGCGGCACTGGGCTTGGCGCTGTTCTACGCGTTCCGCGGTCAGCTCGCGAGCATCCCGTTCACCGGCATGCCGTTCTTCCCCGGCGACATGTTCCTGCGCGTGCCCGACATTCTGGTCGTCGCGATCGGCGTTCCAGCCGGAGCTGCGCTCGCGGCCTGGATCTCGCTGTCCCGGGTACGCATCTCGCCGCTCGGCGTCACGCGGCGGGTCACACCGGGCCCGCCCCGGGCGTACCGTCTGATCCCGCTTGTTCTCGGGGTCGGCGTGCTGACCTTCGCGATCGGCCATCGCCCGGAGACGTCGGGTGGTCAGACCGCGATCTTCCTGCCGGGGATCCTGCTCATCATGGCGGGCCTGGTGCTGGCCGGGCCTTGGCTCACCATGGCCGGCGCCCGTCTGATGGCACGTCGCGCACGGCACCCGGCCACGCTGATCGCCGCGCGCCGCCTGGCCGACAACCCGAAGGCCGGCTTCCGCGCGATCAGCGGCATCATGCTGGCCCTCTTCGTGACGAGCGTGGCGGTCGGCGTCATCACCACGATCGTCGCTCAACGTGGCCCGGCCAAGCTCGGCACGATCGACGCGGCCACCCTGTCCACAGCTCTGTCCGAGGATGCGCCCTCGGTGCCCGACAGCCTGCTGGGCGAGCTCCGTGCGATCCCCGGCGTGCGAACCGTCACGGCTATCCACGCGAACCCGGTCGACGGCGGCGAGGCCGGTGTCATCGGGTGCGGCGACATCCCTGCGGTGTATGGCCGTTGCGCCGCCGGGGCCGACGCGGCGATCGTGGCGAGGAACTTCATACCCTGGCGCGAATCGGTGTCCCCGACACGCGTCTGGCCCGTCGCGCCGCTGACCAGGGCGGAGGTGGCCAGGCTGCCGATCGCGTCCATTGTGGTCGGCACGGACGGCTCGACCGCGGCGCGTGAGCGGACACGCACGGTGCTTGCGATCGCCTATCCGAACTTCTGGGTCGCCGCGAACGCGCCCGGAGAGTTGGAGTCGACCTTCACCGATCAGCTGCGCGGCTGGGAGCAACTGGCCAACCTCATCATCATCGCCAGCCTCGCCCTCGCTGGATGCAGTCTCGCGGTGAGTGTGGCCGGCGGCCTGACCGAGCGGAAACGCCCGTTCAGCCTGCTCCGCCTCAGCGGCGCACCGGTTCGCCTCCTCCGCCGGGTGGTGGCGCTGGAGAGCGTGGTCCCCATGCTGACGATCGCGGTGGTGGCGATCGGAATGGGCTTGCTGGCGGCTCAGCTCTTCCTGCAGGCACAGATGGAGTACACGCTGACCCCGCCCGGGCCGTTGTACTACCTCATCGTGGTGGTCGGTCTGGCCGTCTGCCTGGGCATCACCGCTTCCACTCTGCCTCTGTTGGAACGCATTACCGGTCCGGAAACCGCCCGCAGCGAATAGAGGCGGATGGTGATCAGGTGCGCGCCCGGCAGGATTCGAACCTGCGGCCTTGGGATTAGAAGTCCCCTGCTCTATCCGCTGAGCTACGGGCGCGTGTGCGACAAGAGGGTACCGCCGACTCCCGCCGGTTCACCGCAACGGGGGACGACGGCTTTGCCGCGGCCGGTCGTCCGGCCGTCAGCTCGCCTCCGCCGCGCCCACCGCGGTCGCCGATCCGGCGGGCGGCGGGGAGACCGGCGCGGACTCCGTGGCCGGCCCGGGCCCGGCGGATGCGGTGACGTCGAGGTAGCCGCCGATCCAGCGGTCCAGCTCCGTGAAGACCCGTTCGCGTACGGCGGGGCCGGAAAGCGTCAGGTCGTGCTTGCCGCCGTCGAACCGGGCAACGGTGACGTGCTGCCCGAGCCGGGGCGCCCAGCGGACGATGTGCTCGACGTCGAGGACGGCGTCGGCGACGGTGGCGTCGTCGTGCCACTTGGCGCTCCGGTAGGTGCGGGTCGAGCACGCGACCAGCACCGGGGCGGGGATCTGGAGGCCGGAGCGGAGCTGTCGCTGGGCGCGCGCGATCGCCGCGAGCCACCCGGACCGCACCCCGAACCCGCCGAGCGGCTTCCAGGTCAGGTCGTACGTCCACTCGCCGCGGTGCTCGGCGTGGATGCTCTGGCCGTACACCGAATTGAGGCCCAGCGGCAGGACCCGGTAGGGCTTCCGGCGGTGCAGCCGGGTGACGGCGGCGACGAGCGGCCGGCGTACGAACCAGGGCGCGTTGAGGTCGAAAAACGGGCTGTTCATGAACAGCCCGTCGACGATGCCGGCGTCGCGGCGGGCGTGCGCCCAGAGCGCGGTGATCAGGCCACCGGTCGAGTGGGCGTTGACCAGCATCGTCGTGTTGCCGTCGCGCTCCCGGATGATCTGCGCGGCCGCGTCGAGCTCCGGGAAGTACTCGCTGAGGTCGAGGCAGAAGTTCGGCGTCTGGTGTGGGAGCAGGCTGCGGCCGTATTTGCGCAGGTCAAGCGCGTAAAAGTCCCAGCCGCGTTCGACGAAGTGGTCGGCCAGGTGGGTCTGGAAGAAATAGTCGCAGTAGCCGTGCACGTAGAGCACGGCCCGGCCGGTGGGCCGCTCGGCCCGGCGGCGGACCAGGGTGGCGACGACAGGGCCCTCGTCGTCGCGGCCCAGGTCGATCGTCTCGCGCTCGTAGGGCGCTCCGAGGATGTCCGGTTCCACGTCCTCGACGGTACGCCGAACTGGTTACCCGTGGGTAGATGCCGCGCGGTTGCGCCGGGGGGCGCGCGGCGGACGGCGGCGGCGCAGAATCGGCGCATGGATATCGAGCGCGCCCGCGAATTCGTACGCCACCACCACCGCGCCGTGCTGGCCACCCGGCACGGGGACGGCCGCCTGCAGATGTCGCCGGTGACCGTCGGCCTGGACGACGAGGGGCGGGTGATCGTGAGTACGCGGGAGACCGCCGCGAAGACGCGCAACGTGCTGCGGGACCCGCGCGTGACGATCTGTGTCACGACCGACCGGTTCTTCGGCGACTGGGTGCAGATCGAGGGGGAGGCGGAGATCGTGCACCTGCCGGAGGCGATGGAGCTGCTCGTCGACTACTACCGGCGGATCTCCGGGGAGCACCCGGACTGGGACGACTACCGCGCGGCGATGGAGCGCGACCGTCGCGTGGTCATGCGCATCGCGATCACGCGCGCCGGCCCCGACGTGCACGGCTGACGCCGTAGCACGTTTTCGCTTGATCAGGTGTTTTTCCACAGGGCGCCCCGCCGTCCACAGCGTGCGTGGTCGGCGGTCGCGCGGGGCGGGTCGCCCGGCCAGGCTGGGTCGCGAGTCGACTCGGACCGATGCCCCTGACGCTGTGGAGACAGACGATGTTCGACACCAACGTAACAATTGTCGGGAACGTGCTCACCGCCCCGGAATGGCGGCGCACCAGCCAGACCAACACCCTGGTCGCCAACTTCAAGGTCGCGTCCACGTCGCGCCGCCTGGACCGGGAGAACGGGCGGTGGGTGGACGGCAACAGCCTGCGCGTGCGCGTGAACTGTTGGCGGAAGCTCGCCGAGGGCGTGGCGTCGTCGGTGATGGTCGGCGACCCGGTCGTGGTGGTTGGCCGCCTCTACACGCGGGACTGGATCGACGGCGAGGGTAACCAGCGCACGCTGTACGAGCTGGAGGCCGTCGCCGTCGGCCATGACCTGTCGCGCGGGCGGGGCAGGTTCGTCCGCAACCGCCCCGCGATGGCCACCAGTGCGGTCGAGGA
Organism: Micromonospora pattaloongensis; assembly: GCF_900107255.1. Taxonomy (GTDB): domain Bacteria; phylum Actinomycetota; class Actinomycetes; order Mycobacteriales; family Micromonosporaceae; genus Micromonospora_I; species Micromonospora_I pattaloongensis. The sequence goes on from NZ_FNPH01000014.1 coordinate 16,670, forward strand.
CGCCGAGGCCGAGACGCGGGTGCACGGCGAGGTCACCGCGGCGGTGCCGGACGAGGAGGCGCCGGCGCGCGCCGACGAGCACCTCTTCGACGACGACGGCGACCCGGACTTCGCCGTGCCGTCCGCCGGCCCGTCCGTCGCTCCGTTGGTCGGGTACGACCCGCTGGCGGAGCTGCGCGGCGGTGGCGGCTTCGACGACGGTGGCGCCGAGGTGTTGGCGCAGGCCGAACCGGTGCCGGATCAGCCGGCCGAGAAGCTGCCGGAACAGCCGGCCGAGGAGACGGAGACCGCCGGGGACCCGCCCGCGCTGCCGGGCGGGCCCGAGACGCCCGCGGATCCGGGCGAACTCGACCCGCCCGCGGAGGAGCCCGACGGCGCTGCCGGCGGGCGCGGGCGGCGGGGACGGGCGCGGACGCCCGTGCCGGCCTGAACGGTCTAGGCCCGCCGGCAGGGCAGACCCGGGACCCGCACGTGCCGACCGTCGGAGGCGGGGCGGTGGTGGCTAGGCTGCGGCACGGAGGTGATCAGCTGTGCGGGCGGACGGGCAGCGACGCGGCGTGCGACTGAGCTCCGGGGTGGCCACGGCCGCCGGGCTGGTCGCCGGGTACGCGCTCGACGCGGCGCTCGGTGACCCCCGGCGGTTCCACCCGGTCGCCGGCTTCGGGCGGGCCGCCGGCGCGCTGGAACGACGCCTGTACCACCCTGGTCACGGCGCGGGCGCCGCGTTCACGGCGATCGCCGTCGGGACGCCGGTGCTCGCCGCCGCGGCCGCGACCGCGGCCACCCGGCGCCGTCCGCTGGCCCGCGCGGCGCTCGTCGCCGCCGGGACCTGGACGGTGCTCGGTGGGCGCACGCTGCGCACCGAGGCGAAGGTGATGGCCAAAGCGCTGAAGCGCGGCGACGTGCCGGCGGCGCGGGCCCGGCTCAACCACCTCTGTGGCCGCGACCCGTCGACGCTCGACGAGCCCGAGCTGGCGCGCGCCACGGTCGAGTCGGTCGCCGAGAACACCTCCGACGCGGTCGTCGCGCCGCTGTTCTGGGGCGCCGTCGCCGGGCTGCCCGGGCTGGTCGGCTACCGGGCCGCCAACACCCTCGACGCGATGGTCGGGCACCGGTCGCGGCGGTACGCCCGGTTCGGCACGCCCGCGGCCCGGCTGGACGACCTGCTCAACCTGGTGCCGTCCCGGCTGACCGGGCTGCTCGCCGTCGCCGCCGCGCCGGTCGTGCACGGCGAGCGCGCGGAGACCTGGCGGGTGTGGCGGCGCGACCGGAACGACCACCCGAGCCCGAACGCGGGGCAGTGCGAGTCGGCGTTCGCCGGCGCGCTGCGGGTCCGGCTCGGCGGTCGCAACATCTACTTCGGACGGTCCGAGACCCGCCCCTTCCTCGGCGACGGCCCGCGCCCCACCGCCCGCCACATCACGCGCGCCGCCAGGCTCTCCGCCACCGTCGGTCTCGCCGCCCTCGCCATCTCCGCCCTCATCGCCGCCACCCCCCGCCCGACACCCGTGCGGCTCTTCCGAAGGGGCGCGCGGTGAGTGGGGGGTTGTTGGTCGCCGGGACGACCTCGGATGCGGGCAAGAGCGTGCTCACCGCGGGGATCTGCCGGTGGCTGCACCGGCGCGGGGTGAAGGTGGCGCCGTTCAAGGCGCAGAACATGTCCAACAACTCGGCGGTGGTGCTCGACGCGGGCGGCCGGGCCGGCGAGATCGGACGGGCCCAGGCGATGCAGGCCGCCGCCTGCGGGCTCACCCCCGAGGTGCGCTTCAACCCCGTACTCCTCAAGCCCGGCAGCGACCACTCCAGCCAGGTGGTCGTCCTCGGCGAGGCCGTGACCACCGTCAGCGCGGCCAATTACCGCTCGCTGCGGTCCCGGCTCGCCGACACCGTCTTCGGCGCCCTCGCCGAGCTGCGCGCCGAGTACGACGTGGTGGTCTGCGAGGGCGCCGGCAGCCCCGCCGAGATCAACCTGCGCCCCGGCGACTTCGTCAACATGGGGCTGGCCCGCGCCGCCCACCTGCCCACGATCGTGGTCGGCGACATCGACCGCGGCGGGGTGTTCGCCGCGCTCTTCGGCACGGTGGCGCTGCTGTCGCCCGAGGACCAGGCGCTGATCGCCGGCTTCGTCATCAACAAGTTCCGCGGCGACCTCGGACTGCTCCGCCCCGGCCTGGACATGCTGGCGTCCGCCACCGGACGTCCGACGTACGGGGTGCTGCCGTGGCACCGCGACCTGTGGCTGGACGCGGAGGACTCGCTCGCCTACGGGCAGGTGCTCGGGCGGCCCGCGTCGCCGCGCGGCACCGAGTGGCTGCGGGTGGCGGCCGTCCGGCTGCCCCGGATCTCCAACGCCACCGACGTCGAGGCGCTCGCCACCGAGCCCGGCGTGCAGGTGCGGCTGACCGTCGAGCCGGCCGAGATCGCCGGCGCCGACCTGGTGGTGCTGCCCGGCAGCAAGTCCACCGTGGCCGACCTCGCCTGGCTGCGCGAGACCGGCCTCGCCGACGCGGTGCTGGCGCACGCCGCCGCCGGCAAGCCGCTGCTCGGCGTCTGCGGCGGCTTCCAGATGCTCTCCCGGGTGATCCACGACGAGGTGGAGAGCGGGCGCGGCAGCGTCCCCGGACTGGGGCTGCTCCCCATCGAGATCACGTTCGCGGCGCGGAAGACCCTGGCGCGTCCCGCCGGCACGGCGTTCGGGTCGGTCCCGGTTGCGGGCTACGAGATCCACCACGGGTACGTGTCGCGGGGCGAGGCGGCGCCGTTGCTGACCCACGCCGACGGGCGGGGTGAGGGCGCGGCCGCCGGCAACGTCTTCGGCACCCACTGGCACGGGGCGTTCGAGTGCGACGAGTTCCGGCGCCGGTTCCTCGCCGAGTCGGCGCGGCTGGCCGGCCGGCACGGGTTCACGGTCGCCCCGGACACCTCGTTCGCGGCCGCCCGGGAGCGTGGCCTCGACCTGCTCGGCGATCTGGTCGAGGAGCACCTCGACACCGATGCCCTCTGGCGGCTCATCGAGGCCGGTCCGACGCCGGGCCTGCCGTTCATTCCGCCCGGCGCCCCCGGGTGACCGTCGAGCGGTACGCCGACCTGGCTCGGCAGGTGCTGGCCCGGCCACCGCGGCTCGGGCGTACCCGCCTGGTGGCGGTCGACGGGCCGAGCGGCGCCGGCAAGACCGTCTTCGCCACCCGTCTCGTGGCGGCGCTGGACGGCGCGCCGGTGGTGCACAGCGATGACCTGCTCGCCGGCTGGGACGACCAGTTCACGTTCTGGTCACGCCTGGCGGAGTGGGTGCTCGGGCCGCTGCGCGCCGGGGGGCTCGCCCGCTATCGGCGCTACGACTGGCACCGGCGCGAGTTCGGTCCGCAGTGGACGGAACTGCCGCCCGCGCCGGTGGTGCTCCTGGAGGGGGTGAGCGTGGCGCGTGCCGAGATCCGACCGGAGCTGACCCTCGCCGTCCTGGTGACCGCGCCGTCCGGACTGCGGCTGGCCCGGGCGCTCGCCCGCGACGGCGTGACGATCCGGCCGTACCTCGAGAACTGGCGGCGCGGCGAGGACCTGCACTTCCGCGCGGACGCCACCGCCGAGCACGCCGATCTGCTCGTCGACGGCGCGCCGGAGACGCCGCACGATCCGGCCGTGGAATACGTGCGCATCGATCCGGCATGGACGTCGCGCGGAGGCTGCGGCAGGATCGGCGGGTAACCGCAGCGCGAGTCCGGGGAGTGCGCGATGGCCAGAGACGACGACGGTCCGGCGCCCACTCGGCGCCGGGTCGCGCTGACCGGAATCAGCTCCCGCGCGTGGGAGCATCCGGCCGACCGCGGGGCGTTGACCGCGTTGCGGGAGCTGCGCGGTTTCGACGACGTGGTCAGGGCGTTCTTCGGGATGTGGAACGAGCGCGGCTTCCGGCTCTCCTATCTCGCCGCCGCGATCCGCGTCGACCACCGGCAGTACCCGCGCGTGCACCAACGCTTCGTCGAGGCCGCCACCGCGCTGGACGTCCCCGAGCTGCCCGAGCTGTACGTCACCCAGTCGCCCTGGCTCGACGCCGAGTCGATCGGCCTGGAGCGGCCGTTCATCGTGCTGAGCACCGCCTGCGTGCAGCAGCTCGACGACGACGAGCTGCGCGCGCTGCTCGGCCACGAGCTCGGGCACGTCCGCAGCGGCCATGCCGTCTACAAGACGATCCTGTCGATCCTGACGCGCTGGGCCGCCAACCTCAGCTGGCTGCCGGTCGGGGCCATGGCGCTGCGGGCCATCATGGCGGCGATGCTGGAGTGGTGGCGCAAGGCCGAACTCTCCGCCGACCGTGCCGGGCTGCTCGCCGGGCAGGACCCGGCGGCGTCGCTGCGGCTGCTGATGAAGCTGGCCGGCGGCGGCGACCTGAGCCAGATCGACACGGCGGCGTTCCTGGAGCAGGCCGCCGAGTACGACGGCGGCGGCGACCTCCGGGACAGCCTGCACAAGATCCGCATGACGGCGTGGAGCCGGTATCCCGTGCCCGTCGCCCGCGCCGCCGACCTGCGGCGGTGGATCGACGACGGCGGCTACGGCCGGGTGCTCGGCGGGGACTACCCGCGGCGCGATGACGACGGCGCGGCGTCGGCGTCGGAGGAGATCAAGGCGGCGGCGGATTCCTACCGGGAGTCGTTCGGCCGGTCGCAGGACCCGCTGGTCGGGCTGCTGCGCCGGCTCGGTGACGGCGCCACCGACCTGGGGGAGTGGGTGGGCGGCCACGCGGGGCGGGCGCGCGCCTGGATGGGCGCGGCGCAGGAGGCGGCCGCGCGCGCGGCCGGCGAGGCCGCCGCGCGCGCCCGGCGTACGGGGACCGGCGGCGGCGACGGGGCTGGCCGGGAGGGATCCGGCGACGGCGGTCGGTAAGGCCGGCTTACGATCGCGGTCATGACCGCACCCACCTTCACCGAGTCCGAGCTGCGCGCCGCCGTCGAGCGCGAGCTGCCCGGCGTCCGCGCCGATCTGGAGCGCCTGGTCCGGATTCCCGGCATCGCCTTCGACGGTTTCGATCACTCGCACGTGGAGCGTTCCGCCGAGGCCGTCGCCGAGCTGCTGCGCGGCTGCGGCCTCGACGTGCAGATCACGCGCTCCGGCGGGCAGCCCGCGGTGATCGGGCGCAGGGCGGCGCCGGACGGAGCGCCGACCGTGCTGCTCTACGCCCACCACGACGTTCAGCCGGTCGGCGACCTCACGCTCTGGTTGAGCGACCCGTTCGAGCCGGTGGAGCGGGACGGGCGGCTCTACGGGCGCGGCGCGGCCGACGACAAGGCCGGGGTGATGGCGCACATCGCCGCGCTGCGGGCGTTCGGCGACGCGCTGCCGGTCGGGGTGGTGCTGTTCATCGAGGGCGAGGAGGAGTTCGGCTCCGACTCCCTGGAGCGGCTGCTGGAGCAGCACCGCGACGAGATCGCGTCCGACGTCATCGTCATCGCCGACTCGGCGAACTGGGACGTGGGCGTCCCGGCGCTGACCACCTCGCTGCGCGGGCTCATCAACTGCTTCGTCGAGGTGCGCGTGCTGGACCACGCCGTGCACAGCGGCATGTTCGGCGGCCCCGTGCCCGACGCGCTGACCGCGCTCTCCCGGCTGCTCGCCACGCTGCACGACGACGCCGGCGACGTCGCGGTCGACGGGCTGTACGGCCGGACCGGGGCGACCGTCGACTACCCGGAACAGCGGCTGCGCGCCGAGGCGGGCCTGGCCGACGGCGTCTCCTTCATCGGCACCGGCCGGCTGACCGACCGGATCTGGACCAAGCCGGCGCTCGCCGTGCTCGGCATCGACGCGCCGCGCACCGCCGAGGCCCCGAACGCGCTGGTGCCCGCGGCCAAGGCGAAGCTGAGCCTGCGGCTGGCCCCCGGCGACGACCCCAAGCGGGCGTACGCGGCGCTGGTCGCGCACCTGGAGAAGCACGCCCCCTGGGGCGCCAAGGTCGAGGTGACCTTCGAGCACGACGGCTGGCCGTGCGTGATCGACGCGACCGGCCCGATGTACGACGCCGCGCGCGCCGCCTTCCGCGCCGCCTGGGACGGCGTGGACGCCGTGGACATGGGCGTCGGCGGCTCGATCCCGTTCATCGCCACCTTCCAGGAGATGTTCCCGCAGGCGGCGATCCTGGTCACCGGTGTGGAGGACCCGCACTCGCGGGCGCACGGGCCGAACGAGAGCCTGCACCTGGGGGAGTTCGCACGGGTGTGCCTGGCCGAGGCGCTGCTGCTCGCCAAGGTCGCCGAGGTCGGCAAGCCGGCGTCCTGACCCCCTCGATGAGGCAACAGCCCCGTCACCGGCGCGGAAGTCCCTGATCGACACGCCGGAAACATGGCGCGGACACGCCGGAAAGCTGCCGGGGCTGTCGGAGGTTTGCGATATGGTTTCGAACATGAGTACGAATGAAGCCATCGTGCGGCTGGGAGCCGCCGTCAGTGCTCTGGGGGACGTCGACGTCTCCGCGTGGTCCGACGACGCGCTCCGGGACCAGCTCGGCGAGCTCTCGCGGGCGCTCTGCGCGCTCGACGCGCTGCTGTCCCGCGTCGCCGACGACGTGCGCGCCCGCGGCCTGCGGATCGAGGAGCCGGTCGCGGCGTAACGACCGCGCTGTCGGGGGTGGCTGTCAGGATGGGGCGTGCGCTTCATCGACCTGGCGGCCACCTCGGCCGCGGTAGCGGCGACCTCCGGCCGGCGGGCCAAGGTCGAGCTGCTCGCCGCGGCCCTGCGGGGCCTCGCGCCCGACGAGATCTCCGCCGGCTCGGCGTACCTCGCCGGAGAGCTGCCCCAGCGGCAGACCGGCGTCGGCTACGCCAGCCTGCGCGACCTGCCGGCGCCGGCCGTCGAGCCGTCGCTCACCGTGGCCGCCGTCGACGCGGCGATCGCCGAGCTGTCGGCGGTCAGCGGCCACGGTTCGCAGGCCCGGCGGCGGCAGCTGCTCGGCGCGCTCCTCGCCGCGGCGACCGCCGACGAGCAACGTCTCCTCGTCGGGCTCTTCAGCGGCGAGCTGCGGCAGGGCGCCCAGGCGGGGCTGCTCGCCGACGCGATCGCGCGGGCCGCCGACGTCCCGGTCGCGACGGTACGCCGCGCGCTGCTGCTCGCCGGCGACCTGAAGGCCGTCGCGGTGGCGGCGCTGAGCGGCGACCCGGCCGCGCTCGGGGCGTTCGCGCTGCAGGTCGGTCGCCCGCTCGCGCCGATGCTCGCGCAGAGCGCGGCGTCGGTCGACGAGGCGCTGGCCGCGACCGGGACGCCGGCGGCCGTCGACGTGAAGCTCGACGGCGTCCGCATCCAGGTGCACCGTTCCGGCGACGACGTCGCCGTCTTCACCCGCAGCCTCGACGAGATCACCCCGCGGCTGCCGGCGGTGGTCGCCGCGGTCCGGGCGCTGCCGGCACGCGAGCTCGTCCTCGACGGCGAGGCGCTCGCGCTGGACGCGACCGGACGCCCCCGCCCGTTCCAGGAGACCTCCAGCCTGGCGGCGACCCGCGGCGCCCGCCGCCGCGTCGCCGCCGAGCTGTCCCGCGCCGCCGCCCCGGGTGCGCCGGGGGCCGCGCTCACCCCGTACTTCTTCGATCTGCTGCACCTCGACGGCGTCGACCTGCTCGACGCGCCCGGCCGGGAGCGCTGGGCCGCCCTCGCCGACGCCCTCCCGACCGGGCTGCTCGTCGGCCGGGTCTTCGTCGACGGCGTCGACGCGGCGGCGGACGCCTTCGCCGCGGCGATCGACGCCGGTCACGAGGGGGTGGTGGTGAAGTCCCCCGACGCGCCGTACGACGCCGGCCGGCGCGGCGCCGCCTGGGTGAAGGTGAAGCCGCGGCACACCCTCGACCTGGTCGTGCTCGCCGTGGAGTGGGGCAGCGGGCGGCGCCGCGGTTGGCTCTCCAACCTGCACCTGGGCGCCCGCGACCCGGCGACCGGCGGCTTCGTGATGCTGGGCAAGACGTTCAAGGGACTCACCGACGAGCTGCTGCGCTGGCAGACCGAGCGGTTCCTGGAGCTGGCGGTGGAACGGGGGGAGTACGTCGTCCGGGTGCGGCCGGTGCAGGTGGTGGAGATCGCCTTCGACGGGGTGCAGAGCAGCCCGCGCTATCCGGGCGGCCTGGCGCTGCGGTTCGCGCGGGTGGTGCGGTACCGCGACGACAAGACCGCGGCGGAGGCGGACACGATCGACGCGGTCCGCGCGATCCACGCGGGCCGCGCGCCCGGTCAGAGCGCGGCCAGCGACCGCGCGTAGTTGACCTGCTGGTGCAGCTGCCGCATCCGGGCCTGCCCGTTCACCGGGACGCGTGCGACGTACTGCCGCGGCCCGTTGGTCACCACCACCTGCGCGGTGCCGCGGTAGACCGTGGTGCGCACCTTCAGGAAGAGCAGGCTCAGCACCGGCAGCACGCAGAAGCCGACGATGGCGGCCACCACCGCCCAGGTGGGGGTGCGCTGCTCCGGCTGCCACTCCTCGGTGACGTGCCAGGTCGAGCCGGCCAGCGGAAGGTCCCCGGCGGGCGTCCGCACCAGCGTCGAGGTGACCGCGATCTCGCCGATCTGCGCGACCACCAGCGCGCCGGGGGCGTCGGCGCTCGGAGGCGGTAGGGCGGGGCCCGGAGTCGGCGGGGGATCGACGCTCATGCCGGGCACCCTAACCCGGGACGCGCGCCGGGCAGCGACGCCGCCGCCGCGCCAACGGTCACCCGGTCAGGGCGCGGCCGGGGCGACCGGCTCGGCGGCCCGGTCGAGCGGCTTGTCCCGGCCCGGCGCGCCGCCGTGCGCCTCGCGCCGCGCCACCCAGCCGAAACCGACCAGCGCCATCACCGCGAACAGCCACCACTGCACCACGTAGGCGGCGTTCAGCACGTTGTTCTCCCGCGTCACCGGCACCGGCACGAAGCCCGGATCGGCCGGCGGGTCCTGGGTGTCCAGCAGGAGGTAGGCCCCGTAGACCGGGTAGGGCAGCTCGCGGGCGAGCTTGGGCACGGACACCCGCCGCGTCTCCAGCTTCCCGTCGCGGCGCTCGACCGGGTACGAACCGCTCTCCGACAGGTGCACCCGGCCCACCACCGTCACGTCGCCGGCCGGCGCGGCCGGCACCTCCGGCTGCGTCATCGCGCTGCCGCCGGGCGTGGGCGGCACCCAACCGCGGTCGACGAGGACGGCGGAGCCGTCGGCGAGCACCAGCGGGGTCAGCACCTCGAACCCGGCCCGGCCCTCGACGCTGCGGTTGCGGACCAGCACGATGTTCGCGGTGTCGTACCGACCGGTCGCGGTGACCCGCTGCCAGGCGGTCTCCGCCGCCGGCGGCGGCCCGGCCCTGCCCGCGCCGCCGCCCGGGGCCGGCAGGATTCGTCCCAGCTCGGCCGGGGCGCCGCGGCTGCCGGCGTCGATGCGGTCGTTGATCGCGGTGCGGTCCCGGTAGCGATCCAGCTGCCAGTTGCCGAGCAGGACCATCACCATGGCTGCCGCCACGGTCAGCGCGAGATAGCCGAGCCAGCGGGGGGTCAGCAGGAACCGGTACACACCAGCGAGGTTACCGCTGTGCCGGCGGCCACCCGCGCGGTGGCCGCCGGCCGCGGCCGTTGCGCGGTCGCGGTAACGGGTATCGTCGCCCCCGCGACGGATCGACCACCGTTGGGCCGTCGTGCTGGCCCGCCCCGGACCACACCCGTCCGGCCACCCTCTCGCCCCCCGGAGGCCGCCGATGACCGCCGTGCCGCGCGTAGTCGTGAGCGCACCGTCGTCCGGGCACGGCAAGACGGCGGTCGCCGTGGGCCTGCTCGCCGCCGCCGCCGCGCGCGGCGTACCCGTGGCCGGCTTCAAGATCGGTCCTGACTACGCCGACGCGGCGTACCTCGGGCTCGCCGCCGGACGGCCGGGGCGCAATCTCGACCCGCAGCTGGTCGGCGCGGACCGGATCGGGCCGCTGTTCGCGTACGGGTCGGCCGGGGCCGAACTCGCCGTGATCAAGGGAACGATGGGGCTGTTCGACAGCCTCGCCGGGCGCGCCGAGACCGAGTCGACCGCCACGATCGCCGCCGCGCTGCGCGCGCCGGTGATCCTCGTGCTCGACGTCTCCGCGATGGGGCAGTCGGTTGCCGCCCTGGTGCACGGGTTCCGCGCCTACGACGAGGTGCTGCGGTTCGGCGGCGTGATCCTCAACCGGGTGGCGTCCGAGCGGCACGAGCAGCTGCTGCGCGAGGCGCTCGGCGAGCTCGGGGTGCCGGTGCTCGGCGCGCTGCGCCGCCGCGACCTGCCCGCCGTGCTGCCCGGACGGCAGCACGGGCTGGTGCCGGTCGCGCACCGCAGTATCGAGGCCACCCGGGCGGTGCGCCGGCTCGGCGAGGCGGTCGCCGCCGCGGTCGACCTCGACCGGGTCCTCGCCCTGGCCCGCTCCGCGCCGCGGCTGCCGGTCCAGCCGTGGTCGCCGGCCGACGGCGGCCCGGCCGAGGCGGACGGGCGTCCGGTGATCGCGGTCGCCGGCGGGCCGGGCGCCCCCTACACGTACGCCGAGACGGCCGAACTGCTCACCGCGGCCGGTGCGACCGTGGCCCCGGTCGATCCGCTGCGCGACGAGGCGCTGCCGGAGGGGACCGCGGCGCTCGTCGTCGGCGCCGGGCTGCCCGAGTCGTACGCGGAGGAGCTCTCCGCCAACCGCCGGCTCTGCGGCGCGGTCGCGGAGCTGGCCCGCGCCGGCGCGCCGGTGCTCGCCGAGGGCGCCGGGCTGTTGTGGCTGGCGCGCGAGTTCGACGGCCGGCCGATGTGCGGGGTGCTCGACGCGACCGGGGTGAGCATGGAGCAGACCGTGATCGGCTACCGCGAGGCGACCGCGCGGGCGGCGACCGCGGTGGCGCAGCCCGGCGCCCGGTTGACCGGCTACAAGCAGCACCGCGGGGTGTTGATCCCGCGCGCCGGCCAGACCCCCGCCTGGAGCTGGGGCAACGGCGCTGCCGAGGGCTTCGTGTGGCGGCGCGTGCACGCCTCACAGCTCGCGCTGCACTGGGCCGGCGTGCCGGGGTTGGCCCGCCGGCTCGTCGCCGCCGCGGCCGTGCCGCTCGAAAAGCGCGGCCCGTCGCCGCGGGTCGCGCTGCCGACGGCGCGCTCCGCGTCGTCACCGTCCGAACCGACCCCGACCCCGACCGCGGCGGCGGGCGGTCGGGTGCCGGCCGCGGCTGAGCCGGTTTCCCCGTCGGCCGGTCGGGTGCCGCGCCCCGCGCAACCGATGCCGGCGGAGGAACAGCCAGAGGCCACGGCGGAGAGCGGCGCCGCGGGTACCGGAGGTGACGCGTGAGCGGGCACGTCGCGGTGCCGCGGTTCCCGACGCTGACCGTGTCCACGCCGCGGGTGCACGTGCGCCCGCTGGAGGCGTCCGACGCCGACGCCGTCGACGCGATCTTCGCGGACAAGCAGACGCAGCGCTGGCTGCCGTTACCGCAGGAGTACGGCCAGATCGAGGGCCTCGCCTGGTGCACGGAGATGGCCGAGGAGCGCCGGGACAGCGGCGTCGGCGACCACTACGGCGTGGTGCGGCGCGAGGACGACCGGCTGGTCGGCTGCCTCTGGACCAAGCGCACCGACTGGGTGGGGCGGGTGACCGAGGTGGCGTACGCGATCGCCCCCGACGCCCGCGGGTTCGGTGTCGCCGCCGAGGCCGTCGACGCGCTGGCGGTGGCGCTGATCCTGGAGCACGGTTTCCAGCGCATCGAGCTGCGGGTGGCGCCCGGCAACACCGCCTCCCGTCGGGTCGCCGAGAAGGCCGGGTTCACGTACGAGGGGCTGCTGCGCAACGCCGGTCACGTGCACTCGGGTCGGGTCGACCTGGAGGTGTGGTCGTTCGTCGCGGCGGACCTGAAGTGAGCACGGGTGGGCTCATTCGCCGCCGCCGACGATCCGGGCGCTGGGCGGGGCGAACTGGCGCACGGGTTTGCCCTTGAGCGCGTCCTTCAACGTCCCCGCCACCGCGTCGACCGGGATCTTCGACTGGCCGTCGCCGACCGCGTTGAACGGGTTGTCCGGGTCGGCCGCGAAGCTGGCGGCGGCGTACTCCGGGGTGTAGCCGACGAACCACGCCGACCGGGTGCTGTCGGTCGTGCCCGTCTTGCCGGCCACCGGGCGGCCGACCGTGCCGCGCACGCTGTCGGCGGTCGACCAGCCGCCGCAGCCGCCGGCGGCCGGGCTGTCCCCGGTCGGGCAGCGGGCGGCGTCGGTGGCCGCCCGGGCGACGTCGGCGGAGAAGACCTGCCTGCAGTGCGGCTCGGCGATCGGGATCGTGGTGCCGTCCTGCATTCGGTACATCGCGGGGCTGCCGTCCGGGTTGGTGATCGAGATGACCGGTGAGGGGTCGCAGTAGCGGCCCTCGGCGGCGATCGCCGCGTACGCGTTCGACATCTCCAGTGGCGTGACGTCCGAGGTGCCGAGCGTGAAGGCTCCCCAGTTGTTGGCGTTGGCGGGCAGTGCGTTCCACTTGTCGACGTGGGTGCGCCACTCCAGGCCGAGCCGTTCGGCCATCCGCACCACGTTGGCCGCGCCGACCTTCTCCTCCAGCTGCACGAAGTAGGTGTTGACCGACTTGCCGAAGCCGGACCACATGGCGTGCCGGCCGGTCATCGCGCCGCTGGCGTTCGTCGGGCACCAGCGGTTGCCGCAGATGTTCCCCTCACCGCCGTCGTAGATCGACTTGTACCGGAACGGGGAGTCGAGGTACGTCGAGAGCGGCATGCCCTTGTCGAGCGCGGTGAGCATCGTGAACATCTTGAACGTCGAACCCGCCTGGTAACCCGCCAGGTCCCCGCCGCCGAGCAGCGGCACCACCGTGTTCGGGTAGTTGCCCTTCATCTTCTTCTTCCGCAGCTCCTTGATCGAGTGCAGCGGGTTCTCGCTCTGGTCCAGCGAGTACGTCCGGTTGACCGCCATCGCCTTGACCCGCCCGGTGCCCGCCTCGCTCAGCACGATCCCGTACGCGAACGGGCTGCCCAGCGCGGCCTGCGCCCCGACGTTGTTCTCGGCCGCCTCCTGGAGCTTCGGGTCGATCGACGTGACGACCCGGTAGCCGCCGCGGCGCAGCTTGTCCTCGCGTTCCAACGCGTTGCTGCCGAACGCCGGCTGGCTGGTCCACCAGTTCTTGAAGTAGTCGCAGAAAAAGCCCCAGCTGTTCAGCTTCTTCGGCAGCGAGACGCAGTCGCTGGGCGGGGTGTGCAGCTTCAACTTGATCGGTTGTTGCTTGGCGTGCTCGGCCGCGTCCGGCTGCAGGTAGCTGAGTCCGACCATCCGGTCGATGACGTAGTTGCGCCGCTCCGTCGCGGCCTTGCGGTCCGAGGTCGCCGGGTCGTACTCGGACGGCGACTTCACCAGGCCGGCGAGGGTGGCCGCCTCGGTGATGGTCAGGTCCTTGGGGTGCTTGGAGAAGAAGACCTCGGCGGCGGCGAAGATGCCGTACGCGTTGTGCCCGAAGTACGCCGAGTTGAGGTAGCGCTCCAGGATCTGCTGCTTCGACATCCGCGTCTCCAGCTGCGTCGACAGCCGCATCTCGCGGACCTTCCGGACGGTGGTCTGCTCGGTGGCGCGTTGCGCCTCGATCGGGGTGTCGGCGCCGTCGCGCAGGGCCATCCGCACGTACTGCATGGTCAGCGTCGAGCCGCCCTGCGACACCCCGCCGGCCTGCTGGTTGGCGACGAACGCGCGTCCGATGCCCTTGGCGTCGACGCCCTTGTGCGTATAGAAGCGCGAGTCCTCGGAGGCGACGATCGCCTGCTGGATGTACGGCGACATCTCGTCGAGCGTGGCGTAGCGGCGGTGCTCCTCGTAGAACATCGCCAGCAGCGTCTTGCCGTCCGCCGCGTAGACGTAGCTCGTCTGCGCCGGGGTGAAGGTCTGCAGTTCGGCGGGCCACGGGTCGACCGGGCCGGTGGTGGCCTTGGTGGTGAGGCCGCCCGCCGCCGCGAGCGGAAAGGTCGCGCCGGCGATGACGACGCCGGCGATGAGTCCGGCCCGGAGCAGCGGAATGAGGCGACCGATGGCGACGCGAGTTCGCTTCATCACACCGTAAAGCTATGACATAACGGCTTTTAAGCGGATCGGAATGGCCGAGCGGTACTCACGTTCTGGCCTCCGGAGGACCCGCCCTCGGTCGCTTTCGGCCCAGCCGGGGATGATCGCCCCATGCAGGGGTACGCGGGGGACGGGCACTACGACGACGACGCGCTCGGCCACCACGGGGATGCCGAGGTCGCGCCCGGGCTCGTGGACCTCGCGGTCAACGTCCGGCGCGCCCCGATGCCGCCCTGGCTGTCCGGGCCGATCGCCGCGACCCTCGACCGGCTCGCCGACTACCCCGACCCGGTGCCCGCCCGCGCCGCCGTGGCCGCCCGGCACGCCCGCCCGGTCGACGAGGTGCTGCTCACCGCCGGCGCCGCCGAGGGGTTCGTGCTGCTCGCCCGGGCACTGTCCGGCGCGCGCCGCCCGGTCGTGGTGCACCCCCAGTTCACCGAGCCCGAGGCGGCGCTGCGGCACGCCGGTCACCGCGTCGAGCGGGTGCTGCTGCGGCCCGAGGACGGGTTCGCGCTCGACCCCGAGCGGGTCCCGGCCGACGCAGACCTCGTGGTCGTCGGCAACCCCACCAACCCGACCTCGGTGCTGCACCCCGCCGCCACGCTCGCCGCGCTCGCCCGCCCCGGCCGGGTGCTGGTGGTCGACGAGGCGTTCGCCGACACCACGTACGCGCCGGGGGTGGCGGGGGAGCCGGAGTCGCTCGCCGCCCGGCGGGACCTGCCCGGCCTGGTGGTCGTGCGCAGCCTCACCAAGACCTGGGGGCTCGCCGGGCTGCGGATCGGCTACCTGCTCGGGCCGGCCGAGCTGATCGGGCGGCTCGCGGCCGTACAGCCGCTGTGGGCCGTCTCCACCCCCGCGCTGGCCGCCGCGGTCGCCTGCGCGGGCCCGGCCGCCGTGGCGGCCGAGCGGGAGATCGCCGTCGCGCTCGCCGCGGACCGCGCCCACCTGGTCGCCCGGCTGCGCGCGCTGCCCGGCGTCACGGTCGCGGCCGACCCGGCCAGCGCGTTCGTGCTGGTCCGGATCGACGGCGCCGACCGGCTGCGCCTGGCGTTGCGGCAGCAGGGGTACGCGGTGCGGCGCGGTGACACGTTCCCCGGGCTGGGCGCCGACTGGCTCCGGGTGGCGGTACGCGACACTGCCACCACCGACGCGTTCACCGCGGTGCTGACGAAGCTTCTGGAGGCGTGATTTGGACACGACGCTGCTGTCCGCGACGCTCGCGGCGATCCGGCCGCTCGACGGCGCGGCCATGGCCGCGGCGCGGTCGCTGCAGGACCGGCTGACCAAGCCGGCCGGGTCGCTCGGGGTGCTGGAGGAGTTGTCGGTACGGCTGGCCGGGCTGGCCGGCGCCTGCCCGCCGCCGGTGCCGCAGCCGGCGACGGTGGCGGTCTTCGCCGGCGACCACGGCGTGCACGCCCAGGGCGTCACGCCGTGGCCGCAGGAGGTCACCGCGCAGATGGTCGCGAACTTTCTCGACGGCGGCGCGGTGATCAACGCCTTCGCCCGGCAGACCGGCGCCTCGCTGACCGTCGTCGACGTCGGGGTCGCGACGCCGCTGAAGCCGGTGCGCGGTCTGGTCGCCAAGAACGTCCGGCGCGGCACGCGGGACTTCACCGTCGAGCCGGCGCTCACCCGCGCCGAGGCCGTCGCGGCCGTCGAGGTGGGGATCGGGGTCGCCGGCGACCTCGTGGACCGGGGCGAGAACCTGCTGGTCACGGGGGACATGGGCATCGCCAACACCACCCCGGCGGCGGCGCTGATCGCCGCGTTCACCGGCGCGGACCCGGCGGAGGCGACCGGCCGGGGCACCGGGGTGGACGACGACACGTACGCACACAAGACCTCCGTGGTCCGGGCCGGGCTCGACCTGCACCGCCCGGACCCCGCCGACCCGCTCGGCGTGCTCGCCGCGGTCGGCGGCCTGGAGCACGCGGCCCTGACCGGGCTGATCCTCGGTGCCGCCGCCGCCCGGGTGCCGGTGCTCCTCGACGGGGTGATCGCGGTCTCCGCGGCCCTGGTCGCCGCCGCGCTCGCGCCCGACGCGATCGGCGCGATGATCGCCGGACACCGCTCGGTCGAGCCCGGCGCCAGCGCCGGGCTGCGGCACCTCGGGCTCGAACCGCTGCTCGACCTCGGGCTTCGCCTCGGCGAGGGCACCGGCGCGATGCTGGCCGTGCCGATCGTCGCGGGCGCGGTGCGGGTGCTGCACGATGTGGCGACGTTCGACTCGGCGGGAGTGTCGGAGAAGTGAACCTGTATCCGTTGGGGTTGCGGCTGGACGGCCGCGGCGTGCTCGTCGTCGGCGGCGGCGCGGTGGCGACCCGCAGGGTGCCGGCGCTGCTGGAGGCCGGCGCCCGCGTCGTGCTCGTCGCGCCGCGGCTCACCCCGGCGTTGCAGGCGCTCGCGGACGCGGGCCGGCTCCGCTGGGAGCCGCGCCGCTTCGAGCCCTCGGACGTGGACGACGTGTGGCTGGTGCACGTCGCGGTCGACGATCCGGTGGCCGCGGCGCAGGTGAGCGCCGCGGCCGACGAGCGGCGGGTGTTCTGCGTCCGCGCCGACGACCGCAGCCGGGCCACCGCGTGGACCCCGGCGGTCACCCGGCACGGGCCGGTCACGGTGGCGGTGCTCGGCGGCGGCGATCCCCGCCGGGCCATGGGGCTCCGGGACGCCATCCGCGACGGCCTGGTCGCCGGCACCCTGGCCGCGCCGTCGCCGTCCGCGCCCCCGGCCGCCGACGCGCCGACCGGCGGCCACGTCGCGCTGGTCGGCGCCGGTCCGGGTGACCCGGAGCTGATCACCGTCAAGGGGCGCCGACTGCTCGCCCGGGCGGATGTGGTGGTCGCCGACCGGCTGGTGCCCGGGCTGCTCCTGGACGAGCTCCGCCCCGAGGTCGAGCTGGTCGACGCCTCCAAGATCCCGTACGGGCCGGCGAAGACGCAGGAGGAGATCAACCGGATCCTCGTCGACCGCGCCCGCGCGGGACGCTTCGTCGTGCGGCTCAAGGGCGGTGACCCGTACGTCTTCGGGCGCGGCGGCGAGGAGGCGATCGCCTGCGCCGAGGCCGGCGTGCCGGTGACCGTGGTCTCCGGCGTGACCAGCTCGATCGCCGCGCCCGCCGCCGCGGGCATCCCGGTGACGCACCGCGGTGTCGCCCACGAGTTCACCGTCGTCTCCGGGCACGTCGCGCCGGACGACCCGGCCTCGCTGGTGGACTGGCCGGCGCTGGCCCGGATGCGCGGCACGCTGGTGGTGCTCATGGGCCTGAAGAACCTGCCGGCGATCGCCGCGACGCTGCTGGCGCACGGACGCGCGGCGGCGACACCGGTCGCGGTGGTCCAGGAGGGCACCACGGGTGAGCAGCGCGCACTGCGCACCACGCTGGCCGACCTCGTCCCTCAGGTAGGGGCGGCCGGAATCCGCCCGCCCGCGGTAGTCGTCCTCGGCGACGTGGTCACCGCGCTACCCCGCCCCTGACCCCCGCGATCTTGCAGTTGTGGCCCGCCCGAACTAGTACGAAACCGGGCAAATCAACGGCCACAACTGCAAGATCGCGGGTCGGGTCTGGGGCGCGGTCAGTCTTTGAGCATGTCGTCTAGGAGGAGGGCGCAGCGGATCAGGCCTAGGTGGCTGTAGGCCTGGGGGTGGTTGCCGAGGCCTCGTTCGCCGAGCGGGTCGTACTGCTCGGGGAGCAGCCCGGTCGGGCCGGCGGTGTCGACCATCTGCATGAACAGCTCCTCGGCGTCGCCACGCCGCCCGGTGCGCAGGTACGCCTCGATGAGCCAGGCGGTGCAGATGTGGAAGCCGCCCTCCCGGCCCGGCAGCCCGTCGTCCCACCGGTAGCGGTAGACCACCGGACCGCTGCGCAGGTCGGCCTCGACCTTGAGCACGGTGGCCAGGAAGCGGGGGTCGTCGTCGGGGAGCAGCCCGGACAGGCCGATCCAGAGGGAGGAGGCGTCCATCTCCTCGTCGCCGTACGCGACGGTGTACGCCCCGGCGCCGGGGTGCCAGCCGTGTTCGAGCACGTTGTGCCCGATCCGGTCGCGCAGCGCCACCCACTCCGGCCGGTCCTGCCCGCCGTGCCGGCGCACCACGTGCAGCGCCCGGTCCACGGTCATCCAGCACATCACCTTGGAGTAGACGTGGTGCCGGGGCGCGAGCCGCGCCTCCCACAGGCCGTGGTCCGGCTCGTGCCAGCGTCGCTCGACGGCCTGCACCATCGACTCCAGCACCCTCCACTCCTGCTCGCGCACCGAGCCACGGGCGTCGGCGACCGCGGCGAGCAGATCGGCGATCGGCCCGAAGACGTCGAGCTGGAGCTGGTGGTTGGCGAGGTTGCCGACCCGGACCGGCCGGGAGCCGGCGTAGCCGGGCAGGGTGTCGATGACCGCCTCGGCGCCGAGCTCGTAGCCCTCCACGGTGTAGAGCGGGTGCAGCCGCTCCGGGTGCCCGCCGGTGCGCTCCACGCAGCCGTCCACCCAGCGCAGGAACGCCTCGGCCTCGGTCAGCGAGCCGAGGTCCACCAGGGCGCGCGCGGTCATCGCCGCGTCGCGCAGCCAGCAGTAGCGGTAGTCCCAGTTGCGGACCCCGCCGATCTCCTCGGGCAGCGAGGTGGTCGCCGCGGCGAGGATCGAGCCGGTGGCCTCGTGGCAGAGCCCGCGCAGCGTCAGGGCGCTGCGCGCGACCAGCTCGCGGGCGGTGCTGGGCAGCCGGAGCCCGGACAGCCAGGACCGCCACGGCGTCTCGGCGATGCCCTGGCGCTCCTGCAGCGGCGTGGTGTGGTGCTCGAGGCTGTGCGACCCGAAGCGCAGCTCCAGCGTGACGGAGCCGCCGGCGGCGGGGAGGTCGACCACGGCGCGCGCGTTCTCGTGCCCGCCGTCCTGGACGATCTCCCACTCCACGCCGGGGGAGTAGAGCGCGAACGGCTCGTTGGAGCCGAGCACCAGCAACCCGTCGCCGAGCGGTTGCAGCTGCACCGAGACCTGGCCGAACTCCGGCCGCGGGGCGAACTCGATCCGGGCCCGCCCGGTCCCGCTGAGCACCCGTACCAGCGTGGAGTCCCCGGTGTCTCCGGTGTCCCCACCGGCGATGTCGGCCGGCCGGTGGTCGAGCCAGTCGGTGACGGTCAGGCCGGACCAGCGCGTCTCGACGGTCATGGTGCCCGGCCGGTACCGCTGGCCGAGGGGGAGGCCGCCGCGGTCCGGGGTGACCGTGAAGTGCCCGGCCGGTCCGCCGCCGAGCAGGTCGGCGAAGACCGCGGGGGAGTCGGGCTTGGGGTGGCTGAGCCAGGTGACCTTGGCCTCGGGCGTCAGCAGCGCGACGGTACGGCCGTTGGCGAGCATGGAGTGACGTTCGATCGGCACCGCGCGCTCGCCGAACAGCCAGTGCCGGCGGGTCTCCAGCAGCAGGCCGAGCACGCGGGCCGCGTCGATCGGCTCACCGACCCGGTATTCGGCGCGGGTCTCGCCCGGCCCGATCTTGATGCCCATGTCCGGGCCGTGCAGGTGGGCGAAGGCGTTCTCGTCGGTGATGTCGTCGCCGATGAACAGCACGGCGCTCGCCGACATCTGGGTGCGGATCTGGTCGACGGCGGTGCCCTTGTGGGTCGGGACAACCGACAGCTCCACGACCTCCTTGCCGTGGGTGACGGTCACCTCGGGCCAGGTGGCGGGGCCGGATCGAACCGCTTCGACGACCTCCGCGGTGACGCCCGGGTCCGCACCGCGCGTGTGCACCGCCACGCTCGCCGGCTTGATCTCCAACCGGACCCCGGCGTGGCCGTGCGTGATCTGCCGCAGTTCGGCCTTGAGGCGGCTGCGGACCGCGACGAGTTCGGGGGCGAGTCGCTCGACGAAGCCGATGTCGAACTCGGAGCCGTGGCTGCCGACCAGGTGCACCTCGCTGGGGAGGCGGGACAGCGCGGCGAGATCGCGCAGCGCGCGCCCGGAGACCACCGCGACGGTGGTCTGCGGCAGCGCGGCCAGCGCCCGGATGGCGGCGACCGACTCCGGCAGCGGCACGGCCTTGGTCGGGTCCTCGACGATCGGTGCGAGCGTGCCGTCGTAGTCGCAGGCGACCAGCAGCAACGGCACCCGGGCGATCCGCCCGATGGCAGCGCTCAGCTCCGGGGTGATCCCGTCGATGCCGTGCGCGTGCCCGTCCGTGACGGGCGGTGTCATGCCGCCTCCGTCTCGGGGACGCCGAGCTCGTTGAGGAAGGACCGCGCCCAGTGCCCGACGTCGTGGGTGCGCAGGTGGCGCTGCATGATGCGCATGCGGCGCCGCGCCTCGCCCTCGTCGACGTGCACGGCGCGCAGCAGCGCGTCCTTCACCCCGTCGGGATCGTGCGGGTTACAGAGGAAGGCCTGGCGCAGCTCGGTAGCGGCGCCGGCGAACTCGCTGAGCACGAGCGCGCCACCGTGGTCGGCGCGCGCTGCGACGTACTCCTTGGCCACCAGATTCATTCCGTCTCGCAGCGGGGTCACCATCATCACGTCCGCCGCGCAGTAGAGCGCGGCGAGTTCACTGCGACTGTACGACTGGTGGAGGTAATGCACTGCCGGCACCCCGACTCGGCCGAATTCGCCATTAATCCGGCCAACTTCGCGCTCGACCTTGACCCGTAGCGCCTGGTAGTGCTCGACCCGCTCGCGACTCGGCGTGGCGACCTGCACCATAACCGCATCGGGAACTGTCAACTTTCCGTCAGCAAGAAGCTCGCGGAACGCCTTGAGGCGCAGCTCGATCCCCTTCGTGTAGTCGAGCCGGTCCACGCCGAGGATCACGGTCTTCGGGTCGCCCAGCTCGGCCCGGATCTGCTTCGCCCGCGCCTGCACCATCGGGTCGTTGGCCATCCGCTCCATCTCCGCCACGTCGATGGAGATGGGGAAGGCGCCGGATTTGACCCGGCGCCCGTCGACCTCGATGGTCTGGCCTTCGTAGCGCAGCCCGAGCAGGTGGCGCGCCAGCCGGACGAAGTTCTGCGCGGCCAGCCGCTGCTGGAAGCCGACCAGGTCGGCGCCGAGCAGCCCGCGCAGGATCTCGGCGCGCAGCGGCATCTGCATGAAGAGCTCGATCGGCGGGAAGGGAATGTGCAGGAAGAAGCCGATCCGCAGGTCGGGCCGGAGCTCCCGGAGCATCGCCGGCACCAGCTGCAGCTGGTAGTCCTGCACCCAGACCGTCGCGCCCTCGGCGGCGACCTCCGCCGCGGCCTCGGCGAACCGGGCGTTGACCACCCGGTACGCCTCGCGCCAGCGGCGCTTGAAGGCCGGTGTCTCGACGGCGTCGTGGTAGAGCGGCCAGATGGTGGCGTTGGACTGCCCCTCGTAGTAGCGCTCCAGCTCCTCGGAGCTGAGCGGGACGGGGTGCAGTCGGATGCCCTCCAGCTCGAACGGCTCGGGGGCGGCGCCGACGCCGCCGGCCCAGCCGACCCAGGTCCCCTGGTGTTCGGCGAGCACCGGATGCAGCGCGGTCACCAGACCACCGGGGCTGCGCCGCCACTGCTTCCCCTCGGGCGTGTTCACCTGGTCCACGGGCAGGCGGTTGGCTACGACAACAAACGAACTGCGAACCGTCACGTTCCGCACACCTCCGGTGATTACGGGACCGACCCTGAGCGTACTAAGCGCCGCCGAGGCAAAGCGTCCCCGCCCGCTCTTTACTGCCCCGTCCGTTTCGGCCGCGAAACATCGAGTTGATCACCATCACACCGCCCTTCCGGCCGCGCCGCAACCCGGCGAGCGTGGCGGCGCGCCGGAAGGAAAACGCCGCCCCCGGCGTTGCGTCCCGTGGAGCGTCCATCGGCGATCCCGATGGGCGACGATCGGCGGTCCCGCGCCGTACCGGCATCAGCGGGGCGATGTGCGCGCACCGCGCCCCACCTGTCAGGATTGACGGCGGCGTCCGCCGAATCGGTCTCCGTACGCGACCCGCCTGCGCCCCGCGGCGGTCGTCGACGGGCGACTCCGGCCGCGACAGCGCCCGGAGCGCACACGAGTCTGACGAGAACTCTGGAGGTAGGCCGCACCGTGGCCCAGTTCATCTACGTCCTGGAAAAGGCGCGCAAGGCGCACGGCGACAAGGTCGTGCTCGACAACGTGACGCTGAACTTCCTGCCGGGCGCCAAGATCGGTGTGGTCGGGCCGAACGGCGCCGGTAAGTCCAGCCTTCTCAAGATCATGGCCGGCCTGGACCGTCCGAGCAACGGCGAGGCCCGGCTGATGCCCGGCTACACCGTCGGGATGCTCGCCCAGGAGCCGCCGCTCAACGAGTCGAAGACCGTCCTCGGCAACATCGAGGAGGCGGTCGCCGACACGAAGGCCAAGCTGGAGCGGTTCAACTCCATCGCCGAGCAGATGGCCACCGACTACTCCGACGAGCTGATGGAGGAGATGGGCAAGCTCCAGGAGGAGCTCGACCACGCCGACGCGTGGGACATCGACTCGAAGCTCGAGCTGGCGATGGACGCGCTGCGCTGCCCGCCGCCGGACGCCGACGTCACCGCGCTCTCCGGGGGTGAGCGCCGCCGGGTGGCGCTGTGCAAGCTGCTGTTGGAGGCGCCGGACCTGCTGCTGCTCGACGAGCCCACCAACCATCTGGACGCGGAGAGCGTGCACTGGCTGGAGCAGCACCTGGCCAAGTACGCCGGCACGGTCATCGCCATCACCCACGACCGGTACTTCCTCGACAACGTGGCCAACTGGATCCTGGAGCTGGACCGAGGCCACACCTACCCGTACGAGGGCAACTACTCCACCTACCTCGACAAGAAGGCCGCCCGGCTGGCCGTGCAGGGGCGCAAGGACGCCAAGCTGCAGAAGCGGCTCACCGACGAACTCGAGTGGGTGCGCTCCAACGCCAAGGCGCGGCAGACCAAGTCCAAGGCGCGGCTGGAGCGCTACGAGGAGATGGCGAGCGAGGCGGAGAAGACCCGCAAGCTCGACTTCGAGGAGATCCAGATCCCGCCGGGTCCGCGGCTGGGCAACACGGTCATCGAGGCCCGCAACCTGATCAAGGGCTTCGGGGACCGGACCCTGATCGACGACCTGAGCTTCTCGCTGCCGCGCAACGGCATCGTCGGCGTCATCGGTCCGAACGGCGTCGGCAAGACCACGCTGTTCAAGACCATCGTCGGCCTGGAGGAGGCGGACAAGGGCGAGGTCAAGGTCGGCGAGACGGTGCAGCTGTCGTACGTCGACCAGAACCGCGCCGGCCTGGACGGCGACAAGACCGTCTGGGAGGTCGTCTCCGACGGGTTGGACCACCTGATGGTGGGCAAGGTCGAGATGCCGTCGCGCGCCTACGTCGCGGCGTTCGGCTTCAAGGGGCCGGACCAGCAGAAGCCGGTGAAGGTGCTCTCCGGTGGTGAGCGCAACCGACTGAACCTGGCGCTGACCCTGAAGATCGGCGGCAACGTGATCCTGCTCGACGAGCCGACCAACGACCTGGACGTCGAGACGCTGTCGAGCCTGGAGAACGCGCTGCTGGAGTTCCCCGGCTGCGCCGTGGTGATCTCCCACGACCGGATGTTCCTGGACAAGGTGGCGACGCACATCCTGGCCTGGGAGGGCGACGACGAGAACCCCGCCAAGTGGTTCTGGTTCGAGGGCAACTTCGAGGCGTACGAGAAGAACAAGGTCGAGCGGCTCGGCGCGGAGGCCGCGCGGCCGCACCGCGTCACCTACCGCAAGCTCACGCGTGACTGAGATCGCGGACGCGCGTGCCGGGGGCGATGCTCCCGGCACGCGCGTGGCTGACCACCGGTACGTCTACCACTGCGCGCTGCGGTGGTCGGACCTCGACGCGTACGGGCACGTCAACAACGCGCGCTTCCTCACTCTCTACGAGGAGGCGCGGGTGGCGCTGATGTTCGTCGGCGGGCGGGCGTGGGGCGTGGGGTCGTTCTCCGACGGCGTGGTGATCGCGCGGCACGAGATCGACTATCTGCGGCCGGTCGACTACGCGCTCGGCCGGGCCACCGCCGAGACGCCGCCGCAGGTGCGCATCGAGATGTGGGTCGAACAGATCCGGGCCTCCCGGTTCACCATCGGCTACGAGCTCTTCGACGGCGACGTGCTGGCGAGCCGGGCGCGCTCGGTGCTGGTCCCGTTCGACCTGGAGCAGCAGCGGCCGCGGCGGCTGACCGGGGACGAGCGGACCTTCCTGGCCCGGTACGCGGCGCCGGCCGAAGGCGCCGCCGATAGCGCGGCGGGAGAACCGCTGCCGGCCGAGGTCCGGTCGCGATGACCGAGCCGCACGGGCTGACCGGCGTGCCGGACGTCGGAGCCTTCCTGGCCCGGCTGACCCGGCTCGATCCGGGCGCCGTGGTACGGCTGCGCGCCGTCGGAGCGGACCGGACCGTCCTCTGGGGGCGGCTGCCCTGGGCGGTGCTGGTCGGTCGGGCGGTCGCGGGGGCGGGCCCGGCCGACGCGACGGTGGGCGCGGCGGAGCTGCTGGCCGAGGTGGCCCGGGGCGGGGCGGCGCTGCCGGCGCGGCGGGATCAGCAGTGGCGGTGGCCGTTGCCGCCGCCGGCGGGCCCGGTGGTGGAGACGGTGAGCGCCGCGGAGGTGCGGCAGGTCGCCGAGGCGGCGGCGGGGACGTTGCGGACGGCCGCGACCGAGGGGGTCGGCGGGCGGGCCGTGGGGCAGCGGATGCTCCGGGACGCGCTGCTCGACCACGTCGCCGTCGTGGTGACCGGGCCCGGGGTGGGCCGGATCGAGGTGCCGCAGCGGCTGGTCCAGGCGATCGTCCGGATGGGTTTCCTCGGCCCGGCCGAGGAGGCGGGGGAGGTCCCGGTCCATGTCCGGATCGCCGGTCGCTGGATCGGGCTTTCTGCACCCTACGGAGTCGCGTGGCTACCGCCCGTAAGTACCTTGGCGGTGCGAATGGCGGGTACTCGTCCGAACGGATGAGGTGAAATGGTCTGTCCGGTTTGGTGCGACCGTTGGGGGGATGCCTGCGGGCGGCTGTCCGGGTACCGTCGTGCCTCGGGTCCAACGCAACGTAAACGTATGGATCCGCTGGGGAGCGAGGTGCGCGAGGATGCCGTGGTGGTCGTGGCGCCCCGGTCACGCCGGTGGCGTTGAGCCGGAATCTCGAAAGGCGATGGCCGGGGGCGGCAGCGTCCGGCTCGGAGTGCCGACGCCGCGAGAGCCGGAGAAGCCCTGCCCGTCCGGCGACATATCCACGATGGACACGGTCTCCGCGCCGGCCGCGCCGGTCACGTTGAGCCGGGTCGGCGAGGCGCTCGACCTGCTCGACATCCGTTACCTGGCCGACGGCGACGGCAGCCTGCTGGCGATGTGGGAGCGCCACGCGGTGCTGTTCACGCTGGAGGGCCCGGACGACGAGATCCTCGTCGTACGCGCCCGTCCACACTCGACAGTTCCCCCGGACTGGGCCGACCGGGCCTACCGCGTGGTCAACGAGTGGAACCATACCCGCCGGTTCTGCAAGGCGTACGTCGGTGACCCCACCGAGCGGGGGCAGTTGCCCATCTACGCGGAGCTGCAGGTGCCGCTCGGCGCGGGCGCGCACGACGCGCTCCTCGTCGAGATGCTCGACTGCGGCGCCGCGGTGGCGACCACGTTCGTCGACTGGCTGCACGACGAGGGCGCGCTGCTCTGAGCCGCCGTCGGCGCCATCACTCCGGGGCGTTCACCATGAAGTGCGCGGCCCGCTCCAGGTAGTCCCAGAGCATCGCGTGCTGGTCCGCCGGCAGCCCGAGGCTGTCGACCGCGTGCCGCATGTGGCGCAGCCACGCGTCGCGTTCGGCCACGCCGATCCGGAACGGCGCGTGTCGCATGCGCAGCCGCGGGTGACCGCGCTGCGCGGAGTACGTGTTCGGTCCGCCCCAGTACTGCATGAGGAAGAGCGTCATCCGCTCGGTCGCGGGGCCGAGGTCGGCCTCGGGGTACATCGGCCGCAACAGCGGATCGTCCGAGATCCCGGAGTAGAACACCTCGACCAACCGTCGGAAGGTCGGCTCGCCGCCGACCGCCTCGAAGAAGGTCGCCGGGGTAGCCCCGTCCGGCCGTCCGGTCTCCGCCTGCTCGCCTGCAGAATTCACGATTCCATCCTGCCAGCCGCCGCGAGGCGGCCGGGAACGTGTGGGGCGTGGCTCACAGCGCGTTGAGGCCGGCCGGCGGCGCGGACCGGTGCGCGGGCGAGTCGGGGGTGGCGGCGCCGGCCGGCGCCGACGGGGCCGCGGTGGCGGCCGGGTCGGTCGTGGCGCCCGAGTTCGTCGTGGCGGCGGCGGTGCCCGCAGCGGTGGCCCCCGGCGTCGGCTGGGACGGCACGGACGGTGCGCCGCGGCGGCTCGCCTCCGCGATGGCGGCGTTGAAGCGCTCGGCGCTGGGCCACTGGGCCGCCGTCACCAGCATGGTCAGCACCCCGGCCACGCTCCAGACCCCGACCACGGTGGGGATGGAGAAGCGGTCGGCCAGCAGCCCGGTGGCGAGCACGGCCGCGCCCTGCATCACCTGTGTGCCGGTGGCCATCACCCCGAACGCGCGGGCCCGGTAGCCGTGCGGCAGGGCCTGCACGAACAGGCCGTTGGCGACGGGCATCAGCCCGGCGACCGCGAAGCCGCAGATCGCGGCCAGCGCGGCGACCACCGCGGGCGGCGGATCGAGCAGCGCGGGGACGAGCGCGAGCGGCGCGAGCACCGCGAACGGGCGGATCAGCGTCCGACGTACGTCCGGTCGGACCGTCCGCCCGATGATCAGGCCGCCCAGGATGAAGCCGACCGGGCTCGCTGCCATGATCAACGCCTGGGCGAGCCCCCGCTCGGCCTCGTCGCCGGCGTGCTCCGCCGCCCACGCCGCCGCCAGCCCCTCGGGCACGATCGCGAAGAGCATCGCGGTGAAGACCAGCACCGCGGTGGCGCGCAGCACCGGCGTGCCGAAGACGAACCGGAAGCCCTCGCCGGTCTCCCGCAGCAGGTGGGTGCGGTGCTCGCGGGCCATCGCCGGTGGCCGCTCCCGCACGCCGAACCGGATGATCGCCGCGGAGACCGCGAAGGTCGCGGCGTCGATGAAGAGCGCGAGGCGGGGACTGACCGCCGCGACGCCGGCCCCGGCCACGTATCCGGCGACCTGCGCCGCCTGCCCGGCACTGGTGTTGACCGAGAGACCGACCACGAGCCGGTCGCCGGTAAGGATGATCGGCATCAGCGCGGACTTCGCCGCCTGGCTCGGGGGGTTGGCCAGCGTGGTGGCGAAGAGCAGCAAGAGCATGACCCAGACCGGCAGGCCGGGCACGGCGACCAGGGCGATCAGCACCATCCGGACGAGATCGCAGGCGATCATCACGCGCCGGTACGAGCTGCGCTCCGCGACCGTGGCGAGCAGCGGCCCGCCGACCAGCCACGGCAGGTAGCTGACCGCGAACGCGGCCGCCGACATCCCGACCGACTCGGTCTCCTGGTAGACCATCACGGTGACCGCGGCCTTGGCCATGTAGTCACCGATCCACGACAGCACGGCCGCGTTGAACAGGGCCCGGAACTCACGCTGCCCGAACACCTCGCGGAAGGTGGCGGGCCGTGCGGCCGGTTGTGCCTCGTCGGACACCGGTGCCTCCATCGTTCTCGGCCGCTCACCTCGGTGTCGGGGCTGCCGGCGAACGTTGTCAGACGTGCGGATGAGCAATATCGCAGTTACTCTCCGAGATTCTGTTTCCCGGATTCTGCCCGATCGTCTGACACCTGGCTAGTGCGAACGGACGGTCAATCGCATCTCCGACTGAACGAACGGACGATACCTGACCGTCCATGCGGCGCGCGACCCGCGCATCGTCGATCATCGACTTCTCGTTCCGGCGCACCCGCCGGCTCAGGTCGCGCCGCCCTGGCCGGTTCCGCCCTGGTCCGGCGGCGCGGCGGGCCGGGGGAACACCCGGGCAGCGGCGATCCGGCCCGCGATCCCGGAGTTCTCCAGCGCCTCGACAAGCCGCCGACGCAGGGCGCGACTGATCGCGAACTGCCCCTCGGCGGTGGTCTTCGCGACCGTACGGATCACCGCGCCGTCGACCGTGAGCTGCTCGACGCCCAGCACCTCGGGATGCTCCACGAACTCCGACGCCAGCTCCGGGTCCTCCGCGACGCGCTCGGCGGCCTCCCGCATCACCCGCGTGGCCTCCTCGGTGCTCGCGAAGCCGATCGGCACGTCGACGATCACCATCGCCCAGCCCTGGCTCTTGTTCCCGACCCGGACGATCTCGCCGTTGCGGATGTACCAGAGCACCCCGCGACCGTCGCGCACGGTCGTGATCCGCAGCCCGACCGCCTCCACGACACCGGTCGCCTCGCCGAGGTCGACGGTGTCACCCACGCCGTACTGGTCCTCCAGCAGCATGAAGAGCCCGGCGAGCAGGTCCTTCACCAGGCTCTGCGCGCCGAAGCCGAGCGCGACGCCGGCGATGCCGGCGCTGGCCAGCAGCGGCGCCAGGTCGAAGCCGAGCTCCTTGAGGATCATCAGCGCCGCGATCGAGAAGACGAACGCGGTGACCAGGCTGCGCAGCACCGACCCGATCGCCTCGGCCCGCTGCCGGCGCCGCTCGGGGTAGATCGCGGCCGGATCGGTCGTCGGCGCCGTGGGGATGCGCTCGCGCAGCGGCCTGAGGATGGTCGGCACCGAGGTCTGGGAGGTGGTGCGGACCAGCCGGGCGATCGTGCGATTGAGCAGGTACCGCGCCAGCATCGCGATCAGCAGGATCATGATGATCCGCAGCGGCTTGATCAGCACCCAGAAGCTGCTCTCCGCGAACCACGACGACCTGGTCCAGTCCCAGACCAGGTTGCACAGCGTGTCGTCGAGGCAGCTAGGGCTGGGGGACGAGGACGGGTCCGACTCGGCGGCGAGGATCAGGTCTGCGGGGGTCACGGTGAATGTCGTACCGCACGAACCTGTGGCGCCTGCGCCCACCCCGCCACCGTCGGGAGGTCGTCACCCCGGAGCGCCGGCGCAATGGGACGGAACGGGCGATGTCGCCGGTCGGTCGGGAAGGTTCACCGGGAGAGCCCGGAATAGTACGTGCAATTGGGTCATCTATCGGGGACGATTGGCGGACGGACGCCGGTGCAGTGCCGGCGTCGGTCGCGGTCTGCGAAGCAGGCCGGGCGGCACAGGCTGTGACAGGAGCGGGCGAGATACGACCGAGAGGGTGAGCGCGATGCCTGACATACGACCCACGGTGGGCTCCGGTTCGTTGGTGCTCAACGCAACGTATGAGCCGCTGTGTGTCGTTTCAGTGCGTCGGGCCACGATTCTCGTGCTCTCCGCGAAGGCCGTCTGCGTAGCCGACGGCGACGGCGTCCTGCACAGCGCCCGGCACTCGCTGCCGGTGCCGTCGGTCGTGCGGCTGACCCGGTTCGTCCGGGTGCCGTACCGCACCCACATCGGCCTCTCGCGGCGGGCCATCTTCGCCCGCGACGGGTGGCGCTGCGCCTACTGCCGCGGCCCGGCCGAGACGATCGACCACGTCTTCCCGCGCAGCCGCGGCGGGCGGCACGCCTGGGACAACGTCGTGGCCGCCTGCGCGAAATGCAACCACAGTAAGGGCGACAAGACCCCGGGCGAGCTCGGCTGGCGGCTGCACGCGGCCCCGACCGCGCCCAAGGGCATCGCCTGGCGGGTGCTGGGACACCGCCCGCCGGATCCGCGCTGGGCGGACTGGTTGGACCTGCGCGACGTCGAGGCGGCCTGACCACCGGCGGGTGGGGCGGAGCCCGCGCGACCCGGTCAGCGGTCGCGGGCGGTGGAGACCAGTGACGCGAACACGATCACGTTGTCCGCGTACCCGGTCTCCCCGCCGACCCACTGCCCACCGCAGGTGATCAGCCGCAGGTTGGCCGCGCTGAAGTCGCCGTAGACGCGGTCGTTGGGCAGGGCGCGCTTGTTGAACCGTTCCACCGATTCGACCCGGAACACCGCCCGCGACCGGTCCTGCCGGTTGACCTCGATCCTCGCCCCCGGCTGGAGCCGGCGCAGGTTGTAGAAGACAGAGGGTCCGTCCCGGCTGTCCACGTGCCCCAGGATCACCGAGGGGCCCATCTCGCCCGGGGTCGGGCTCTGGTTGAACCAGGCCGCCTCGTGGTGCCGCTCCAGCGCCGGCACCTCGATCGCGCCGTCCGGGGTGAGCCCGACGCTGTGCACGGGGGCACGCAGCTCGAGGTCCGGGATCGCGATGGTGGTCGGCTGGCTCGGCTGCAGCGCCGCGACCTTGCGCGGCGGCTGCCGGTAGCCCCCGCTGAGGAAGTTGGTGTTCGACCCGGTGAGGTGCTGCAGGCCCAGCCCGGTGGCGAAGACCCCGACCAGGACGATCAGCACCGCGAACGGGCCGACCGGGATCCGCCGGAAGCGCGCCGGCACGGCGGTGGCCACCGGCCGCCGCGGCTCGTCGGGCGGGCGGCCGCCGGGCCGCACGGTGGCCCTCGCGCGCGCCACCACGGCGGCGCAGCCGCGCGCCGTCACGCCCTCGGAGATCACGGTCCGCTCCCGGCCACCCGTCGGTCCCGGCCGGGCGTGGCGGGGGGAGCGGGCGCCGAGCGCGTGCCCGAGCAGGCCGCGGCGCGCCCGTTCCTTGCGGGCCCGCCGGCGTACGGCGCGGTGCCGGGCCGCCGGCGGAACGGGGCCGGTCGGGGTGCCGTACGTCCGGGTGGGGGCCGCCGGCACGTGCGCGGTGGTGCCGGCGAGCGCGGCCTGGTTGGCCGCCGCCACCAGCCAGTGCCGGGCCGCGGGCTCCGCCCCGGAGACGTCGGTCGTGCGCTCGGCGTCGTCCGGCTCGGGCTCGGGCGCCGGCGGGTCGGGCTCCGCCATCCGCGCCCACCACGGCGGCGCCGGCCGCTCAGGCGGCTCCGATCCCGCCATCGGCGCTTACCTCACCCGCCCGGGCGACCGGCGCGGCACCGCGGTCTCGGGACGCCGCCGGAGCAGCGCGAACAGGCCGAGCGCGATGCCGACCCCGATCGTGGTGAGGCCGCCGGTCAGGACGAGGCGATCGCTGCCGTCCTCGTCGGCCGTGCCGCCGCCGCCGGTGTTCGGGCCCTGCGGCGGCGGACTCATGGTCGGCGCCGGCGTCTGGGCGGGCGTCAGGTTGGTGACGGTCAGCGTGGTGTCGGCGGTGCGGTTGTTCTGGCACTGCAGGTGCACGTTGTAACGCCCCGGCCGTTTGCTCGACGGAACGGTGACGTTGCCGGTGACCATGCCGTCCCGCGGCATCAGCACGACCCGACCGAACGCGTCGGAGGTCGCCGTCGCGGTGACGGTGTTGCCGTCGCCGCAACTGCCGCTCAGGGCGACCCGGCTGCCGGCGCGCGCCGGGTTCGGCGTGACCTGGATGAACGTATCCTGTGCGCGGGCCGGGGCGGCGCCGAGCAGCACCGCCATGCCGGTCAGTAGAACGGCCACGATGCTGGCGAAGGCGGCCCGACCCGTTGATCCGAGTCCCCGCATGATTCCCCTCCCCGGTGGAACAGGACCGGTGGGTGTGTCAACAGAGACACTTTCCCACTGAGGGAAGGGGTAAAGATAAAAATCAGAAAAGCCGGTAACGCTATTTACGTGACCCTTGAGCGTTCCGCCGGAAATGCCTTATAAGAACCAGATTCCACGATCTCCCGCAGCCGCTCGAATCCGAGGCACACCTCGGCGAAGCTCGTGTACAGCGGGGCGAATCCGAGGCGCAGCCGGTCCGGCGTGCGGAAGTCGGGAATCACGTTCGCCGCGCGCAGCGCCTGACTGATCTGCCACGCCTGCGGATGGTGCAGCGTCACGTGCGCCCCGCGGCGGGCGTCGTCGCGCGGCGAGGCGAGGGCGAAGCCGTGCGGCGCGAGCCACGCGTCGAACAGCTCGATGGCGTACGCGCCGAGGGCGCGCCCCTTGGCCGCGATCGCGTCGATGCCGGCCTCCGCGGTGATCCGCGCCCCCTCCAGCGCCGCGTACCCGCCGAGCACGGGCGGCGTGCCGACCAGGAACCGTTCCACCGACTCCACCGGGTCGTACCCGCCGGCCATGTCGAACTGCCCGCGCTGGCCGAACCACCCCCAGATCGGCTGCCGCAGCGTGCTCTGCAGCTCCGCGCGCACGTACAGGAACGCGGGGGCGCCCGGCCCGCCGTTGAGGTGCTTGTAGGTGCAGCCGACGGCGAGGTCGACGCCGGCGGACCGCAGCGGCACCGGGACCGAGCCGGCGGAGTGGCACAGGTCCCACAACGCCAGCGCCCCCACCGCGTGCGCCGCCGCGGTGATGCCCGGCAGGTCCGCCACCGCGCCCGAGCGGTACGCCACGTGCGAGAGCGACACCAGCGCGACGTCGCTGTCCAGCGCCGCGATTACCTCCCGCGCGGACACCCCCGCGTCGAGATCGCTGCGGACCACCCGCAGTTCCATCCCGCGGGCCGCCGCCAGCCCCTGCAGGATGTACTGGTCGGTGGGGAAGTTGTCGTCGTCGGTGACGATCACGCGGCGCCCCGGCCGGGCGTCGCACGCCGCGGCCGCGAGCTTGTAGAGGTTGACGCTGGTGGAGTCGGAGAGCACCACCTCGCCGGGGAGCGCCTCCAGCACCCCGCCGGCGAGCACGTCGCCGACCTCGCGCGCCAGGCTCATCCAGCGGTCCCAGCCGCGGATCAGCTCCGCGCCCCACTCCCGGTCGACGACCTCGCGCAGCCGGTCACGGGTCGCCTTCGGCAGCCGCCCCAGCGAGTTGCCGTCCAGGTAGACGACGTCGGGATCGGTGATCACGAAGCGCTCCCGGAACGCCGCGAGCGGGTCGGCGGCGTCCAGCCCGCGGGCACGAACGAGAAGATGATCGGTCACCCGCGACACCGTAGCGGCTGCCGGTCCCGGCCGGTACGACCGGCGCCGCCGACCACTCCGGCGGGCGATCCGCGCCGGGTGCCCCCGGGTGGCGCTGTTCGGCCCTCGCGGGTCGTGCCGCGCCGCTAGGCTGAGGCACCGGGGCCGGCCGGTCAACCCGCCCGCGGCCCGTCGCGCAGCTCGCGGAGGTGTGTGACACCACCCCGAGATCAGGTGGTTCATGTCCTCCGCTACCGTGAAGGGTGTCTGAGTCTGGGTAGATCGGCGGTGCGGCCTTTCCGCCCTCGCCGGACGCCCTGGTCCCTATCTGACGCCTGGGGGCGTTGAGGTTGTCTGTTACCAACACGCTGCTCTACTTCGTGGGCATACCGGTCCTGATCGTGCTCGTGATCGGCGGCCTGGTCATGCTCACCAGCCGCAGCGGTCACGCCGGCGGCGGCGACAAGCGCTACCGGCCCGGCCGCCCGTTCGACTTCACCCCTGTCTGGTTCCTCTCCTCGCCGGAGCAGGTGGCCCAGCCGGAGACGCTCGGCCGCAAGGTGCTTCCGGGCGGGGTTCCCGCGCCCGCGGTGCGGGCCGGCGGCGAGACCGATGCCGCGCGTACGCGGGCCGGTGTGACGGGAGGCGCAAGTGACCGTTGGTGAGATCGGCCAGAAGGAACACCGGCCGTCCAGTCACCCCGAGGTGCTCGACGGGCCGTTCTCGACCCGGCAGCTGCTCCGCCTCGACGAGGCGCTGCGGATCGCCGACGAGTCGACGGGGCTGCGGTTCAGCGTCTACGTCGGCCCGCTGGACGAGCCGGTGCGCGCGCACGCCGAGAAGCTGCACGCCGAGCTCGTCGACGCCGACAAGGCGGTGCTGGTCGCGGTCTCGCCGAACCAGCGGGTTCTGGAGGTCGTGACCGGCGCCGAGGCGCGCCGGCGCATCACCGACCGCGACGCGAAGCTGGCCGCCCTGTCCATGGTGGCCGCGTTCACGAACGGCGACCTGGCCGGCGGCATCATCAGCGGCCTGGACCAACTCTCCACCCACGCCGGCCGCGCCTGAGCTCCGATGCTCCACCCGCGTGATCAGGGACCAGCTCCCGCGCGTCGCCGGCGCGCCGCGCGCAGAAGTTCCTGATTACGCGGATCTGATGTTCGACTGGTTCCGCAACGACGAGGGCCTGTTCACCGCACGGTGAACAGGCCCTCGTGCAACAGCCGTCAGCTGTCCGAGCCGGCGTCCTTCGCCCGGGCCTTCAGTGCGCGCAGCACGCCGTCCTTGCCCTCCGCGACCAGCCGGCGCAGCGCCGCGGGGCGCCCCTCCTGGCCCAGCCAGGCGTCGGTCGCGACCACGGTGTCGTCGTTCACCTGGTACGCCGGGTAGCCCAGCACCACGAACTCCTGCGCCGGCTCGCTGTCCCGGGTCGCCCAGATCCGGCTGACCTCGGCGAAGAACCGCCCCGCGTACGGCGCGGTCAGCTCCACCTGGGTCGGGTGCTGGAAGCCCTGCAACAGCGACCGGTGCCGCCAGTTCGGCAGCGCCTCGTCGCCGGTGAGCTGCCGCCAGACCTCCGCCTTCGCCTCCGGTGTCGGCACCAGCGCCCGCGCCAGCGCCGCCTCCCGCTCGCCGCTGGCCGTCCGGTCCCGGGCCAGCTCGGCGTCGATCTCCGCCGCGTCCGCCGCGCCCTTGGCCACCAGCGACTGCAGCACCGACCAGCGCAGCTCGGTGTCGACGGTCAGGCCGTTCGGCACCTCCGCGCCGTCGAGCCAGCCCCGCAGCGTGGCCAGGTCCTCGTCGCCGCGCGCCGCCGAGACGTACGCCCGGGCCCAGGCGAGCTGGAAGCCGCTGCCCGGCTCGGCGGCCTGCATCGCGGTCCGGGCGGTCCGGGCCAGCTCCGCCCAGCCGGTCGGCGCCCAGTCGGGATCGGCGTAGAAGGCCAGCGTGGTGGAGGCCTGGCGCAGCGTGGCGGTCACCAGGTTGATGTCCTGCTTGGTCGGCAGGCCGGCGAGCACCAGGGCGAGGTAGTCCCGCGCGGCCAGCTCCGCGTCCCGCACCATGTCCCAGGCCGCCGCCCAGCACAGCGCCCGGGCCAGCGACGACTCGAAGCCGCCGATGTGCTGGACCACCGTCGCCATCGACCCCTCGTCCAGGCGGAGCTTGGCGTAGGTCAGGTCGTCGTCGTTGAGCAGCAGGACGTCCGGGGCGCGCACCCCGGCCAACTGCGGGATCTCGGTGGCGTCGCCGGTCACGTCGATTTCGAGGCGGTCACGCCGCTTGAGCGCGCCGTCCACCAGGTCGTACAGGCCCACGCCGATCCGGTGGGTGCGCAGCGTCGGGTAGCTCGCAGGCGCCTCCTGGCGGACCACCACCCGCTCGTAGCTGCCGTCCGCGCCGATCGACACCTCGGGACGCAGCGTGTTGACCTGGGCGGTCTCCAGCCACTGCGCCGCGAACTTGCGCAGCTCGCGCCCGGACGCCGCCTCCAGCTCCGACAGCAGGTCGTCGAAGGTGGCGTTGCCCCACGCGTGCTTGGCGAAGTAGCTGCGCAGCCCCGCCACGAACGGGTCCATCCCCACGTACGCGACGAGCTGCTTGAGCACGCTGGCGCCCTTGGCGTACGTGATGCCGTCGAAGTTGACCTCCACCGCCTCCAGGTCCGGCATCTCGCAGTAGACCGGGTGGGTGGAGGAGAGCTGGTCCTGGCGGTATCCCCAGTTCTTGCGGACCGAGAGGAACGTCGTCCACGCGTCCTTGAACCGCGTCGCGTTGGTGTTGCACCAGTGGCTGGCCCATTCCGCGAACGACTCGTTCAGCCACAGGTCGTTCCACCAGCGCATCGTGACCAGGTCGCCGAACCACATGTGCGCGAGCTCGTGCAGGATCGTGTTCGCCCGCTGCTCGTACTCGAAGTCCGTGACCTGCGACCGGAAGATGTAGTGCGACTCGGCGTGGGTGACGCAGCCGAAGTTCTCCATCGCGCCGGCGTTGAAGTCCGGCACCCAGAGCTGGTCGTACTTGGGCAGCGGGTAGCGGACGCCGAACTGCTCGTGGAAGAAGTCGAAGCCCTGCTTCGTGATCAGGAAGAGGTCGTCGGCGTCGAGGTGCTGCGCCATCGAGGCGCGGCAGAAGACGCCGAGGTCGATCCCGTCGTGGCTGTCCCGCACCTCGTGGTACGGCCCCGCGCAGAGCGCGGTGATGTAGGTGCTCATCCGCTCGGAGCGAGCGAAGTGGACGGTCTTCGTCTCCTCGTCGTGCGTCTCCTCGCGCTCCACCGGCATGTTGGAGACGACGCGCCAGTGCGCCGGCACGGTGGCGTGCCAGGTGTAGACGCTCTTGAGGTCGGGCTGGTCGAAGGCGGCGAAGACGCGCTGCGCGTCGGCCGTCTCGAACTGGCTGTACAGGTAGGTCTCGCCGTCGACCGGGTCGACGCTGCGGTGCAGGCCCTGGCCGCTGTTGGAGTAGAGGAAGTCGCCGTCCACGACCAGCGTGTTCTCGGCGGCGAGCCCGGTCAGAGTGAGCCCGCGCTCCGCCGACCACTCGCTGATGTCGACCGGCGCGCCGTTGAGGGTCGCCGACCGGACACTCTCCGCGGCGACCTCGATGAAGGTGCTCGCGCCCGGCTCGCTGCAACGGAAGCTGACCTCGGTGACGGATCGGAACGTCCGGGTGGCCGCGCTGCCCCCGGTGGACAGGTCCAGGCGGATGTCATATCCGGTCACATCGAGCAGGCGGGCTCGCTCCGCCGCCTCGACCTGCGTCAGGTTGCGCACTCCGGCCACGTGTGTGTCTCCATCCGAATCGACGCGCCGTCCCCGTCGACGCCGCGGAAGCCCATATCAAGGGACTCTCGGGCACAAGTCTTCCATGTCACCGGAGATCGGCGGGGGCACCCCGGCTCACCCGGTAGGCGGCGATCGTCTGGGGGTATAACTCAGGTTCACGTACCGAAATGGCGAAAGGAACCGGCGGTGGCCGAGCGCGAAACCGTGGACATGTGGTTCGACCCGATCTGCCCGTGGGCATGGCTCACCTCGCGGTGGCTGCTCGAGGTGGAGAAGGTGCGTCCACTCGACATCCGATTCCACGTGATGAGTCTGTCGGTGCTCAACGAGGGACGGGAACTGCCCGAGCAGTACGTCGAGCTGATGCAGAAGGGCTGGGGCCCGGTGCGGATGTGCATCGCGGCCGAGCAGAAGTACGGCAACCAGGTGCTGCGTGACCTCTACACGGCGCTGGGCACCCGCATCCACCTCGGCAAGCAGGAGCTCGGCCCGGAGCTGTACGCCGCGGCGCTCACCGACGCGGGGCTGGATCCGGCGCTGGCCGCGGCCGCCGACTCGACCGACCACGACGACGCGCTGCGGGTCAGCCACAACGCCGGGATGAAGCCGGTCGGCACCGACGTCGGTACCCCGGTCATCCATGCCCCCGGCCCGCGGTCCGGCGAGCAGATCGCGTTCTTCGGCCCGGTGGTCACCCCCGCGCCGAAAGGTGAGGCCGCGGGGCGGCTCTGGGACGGCGTGGTGCTGGTCGCCGGTACGCCCGGCTTCTACGAGCTGAAGCGCTCGCGCGACGAGGACCCGCGCTTCGACTGACCACCCGTGCTCCCTCCGGTGTGACGGTGCCGGCGCGTCGCACACCGTGTACGTGTCCGGCCCCGGCGACGGTCGTTGCGCAGGATGTCCAGCCGGCGACCGCCGCGTCGCCCCCGTCGCACCGGAGGGATGATCATGGCTGAACACGACTCCACGTCCTGGGACGACCTGCCCGTGCTGCGCGACGCGATCGCCGCCAGCCTCGGCGCGGTGTACTGGACGGTGCACGACGGCGGCTGGCCGGAGGACCAGGCGACCCCTCCGGACGGCGTCGGCGACCTGCTGGCGACGCCGGTCGTGGTCGGCGCGGCGCCGTTCGGCCCCGAGGAGCGCCCGCTCGCCCCGATCGTCGAGTCCGGCGCCGATCCGCTGACGCTCATCGTGCGCGACGTGCAGATCCCGGCGCCGGCACCGGCGCCGCCGACGCTGGCCCCCGCCCCGCCGCTGGCGCCGGCTCCCGCGCGCCCCGGTCGGCACCGGCGGGTCGCCCGGGTCGCCTGATCCGGGCCCCGGCTGTCCAGCCGGTGGACACGGCGGGGTATCCGACGCCGGTGCCGGGACGCGACGGTACCGTCACTGACCATGACGGTTGTCCACCCGATCACCCGAGCCTGGATCACCACCGGCGAGACCGGCGCGCAGAACTACGACGAGTTCGCCAACGACGCGGAGATCACCGCGATCATCGAGGCGAACCCGCGCAGCGCGCTCGCCATCGAGATGCCCCACCGGGCGCCCGCGAGCGTCGGCCGGTCGTTCCTGGAGTGCCTGCCGGACGCGGCGGTCCGGCTCGCCGAGGCGAAGGCCGACGGCAGCTACACCCCGGCCGAGCGGGTGGTCGTCCTCTACCGGATCACCGAGCCGGCGAGCGACGCCGCCGCGTACGGGATGTTCGGGCTGGTCGACACGGACCAGATCTCGACCAGCGCGGACGAGCCCGGCCTGGTGATCCGCAACGAGGACGTCTTCATCGAGAAGGTCCGGGAGCGGGTGGCGCTGGCCGAGGCGGTCGGGCACCTGCTCTCGCCCGTACTGCTGCTGCAGACCGCGCGCGGCGCGGAGCTGCACGCGGCGCTGGCCGCGGCGTGCGAGGGCGCCGGCGCCCCGGCGGCGACCGACATCGACCAGGCCGGCCGCACCCACGCGATCTGGCTGCTCGGGCCGGGCGCCGCCCAGGACGAGCTCTGCGCGCTCGCCGGCGGTGGTGAGCTGGTGGTCGCCGACGGCAATCACCGCAGCCTCGCGGCCCAGATCGGCGAGCTGCCGCGCTTCCTCGCGGTGATCACGACGCCGGACTCGGTCGCGATCCAGCCCTACAACCGGCTGGTCAGCGAGCTGACCACCACGCCGGCCGAGCTGGTCGCCCGGCTGGAGGCGGCGGGCGCCGTCGTCGAGCCGCTCGCGGGCCCGTCGACCGTGCCGGCGACGGGCGGGACGGTGCACCTGTACACCGGGGGCCGGGCCTACGCGGTGACGCTGCCGGCCGGGCCGGGCAGCGTGGTGGAGAACCTCGACCACGCGGTCGTCGAGCGGGTGCTGCTGCGCGACGCGCTCGGACTAGACCCCGGCGACAAGCGGATCACCTACGTCGGTGGGGACTACCCGGCGTCCTGGCTGGCCGCCGAGGTCGACGCCGGCCGGGCGGAGCTGGCGATCCTGATCGCGCCGGTCACCGTCGACGACTTCGTCGCGGTGAACCTGGCCCGCCAGAAGATGCCGCGCAAGAGCACCTGGTTCACCCCGAAGGCGCGCGGCGGGCTCGTTCTGGCCCAGCTCGGCTGAGGCGTCCGCATTCCGGCGGCGGGCGTCCCCGCGCACGCCGCCGGGATCCGGGGCTGACAGACTGCGCGGTATGCGCGTCTACCTGGGAGCCGACCACGCCGGCTACGAGCTGAAGGTGCACCTCGTCAACCACCTGGGCAAGCAGGGGTACGAGGTGGTCGACGTCGGGCCGCACGTCTTCGACCCGGACGACGACTACCCGGTGTTCTGCTTCCACGCCGGCACCCGGGTGGTCGCGGACGCCGGCAGTCTCGGCGTGGTCATCGGCGGCTCGGGCAACGGCGAGCAGATCGCCGCGAACAAGGTCCGGGGCGTTCGGGCGGCGCTGGCCTGGAGCGTGGAGACCGCGCAACTGGCGCGCGAGCACAACGACGCCAACGTGGTCGCCATCGGGGCGCGGCAGCACACCCTCGACGAGGCGACCGCAATCGTGGAGGCGTTCCTGACCACCCCGTTCTCCGGCGGCGAGCGGCACAGCCGACGCATCTCGCAGGTCGGCGCGTACGAGGAGTCGGGCGAGCTGCCCGAGCTTCCGTAACGGGTCAGCGCCCGCTGCGGGGCAGCTCCTCGCGGGGCACCCAGTTGCGGCGCACGACCACGAGCCGCTGCTCGGCCTCGGCCAGGTCGGCGTCGCTCGGCCGGGCGGCGTCCCGGGCCCGCAGCGCCGCAGTGACGCTCACCTGGGACGCCCCCGAGCCCACCAGGCCGCGCAGCCCGCGCTCGGCCTCGCGCTCCTCGGCCGACGCCCCGGCCGCGCCGCCGCCCCGTCGCGACCGGCCGGCCGTCGGCTCCGGGTCGTTCACGTCGGCCGTGGTCGCGAAGCGGTCGCCCGCGTCGTCGACGCCGCCCGGGGGAGAGTGCCGCAGGCGGCGTCGCCGCCGCTCGGGATCCGCCATGTGCCGACCGTACCGCGCCGGCCGACCGCGGTCGCGACACCTTCCGTCGCGTTCAACGCCAACGGCGCGGGTTCGGCGACCGTTTTGTCGGGTCGCTTCTGTCAAGATGGATGGGGTGCGGCGGCGGGTCCGGGGTCGCGGGCCGCGGGGAGGAATCATGACAGATCAGACGGAGCACTGGGCGGAGCGCACGGTGGAGGCCCCGCCGCGGACGGGCGCATTCCATCGCGGGGTGGCCCAGGTGGGCCCGCGCGTCGAGCCGCGCACGGTGGGCTTCGACGCGGCGCACGAGCCGACCGGCACGGGCTGGCCCGAGGCGGTCGAGCCGCAGCCGCGCCGGCCGATGGCGTACCACCTGGCGCAGCTGCGCCGCGGCGGCGAGTGGAGCGGCGCCGGCGGGCTCTTCGCGTTCGTCTGCTGGGGCATCTGGGCGATCTCGGCGCGCGGCAACCTCACCAGCCCGGTCCTCGCCTTTCTGCTCAGCCTCTTCGTCGCGATCGGGCTGTTCGCGCTCTGCCGGCTGATCGGCCGCGTGGTGCTGGAGCGGTATCTGCGGCGGACGCGGCGCACCGCCCGGCCCTCGCACCTGATCACCGGCGCCTTCCTGGTCGCCGTCGGCATCGCCTACCTGCGTCAGACGGAGTGGGTCGTGGCGGCGTGGAACTGGCTGTCCGGCCTGTTCTGACGAGAATTCGCCGGACCGGGTGATTCCGCGCCGGCCTCGCGGGGTAGCTTGCCGCGCATGCGAGGTCGGTCAAAGGGATTGATGGCGGCGGTCCTACTTCTGCTGGCCGCTGTGCACGTCGCGGTCTTCATCCAGGTGTGGTGGTTCTTCGTCCACACCAGACGCGGACAGCAGCTCGACACGCTCGGGCTGGCCGGCAACAGCATCGGCCGTGACCGCGTCGACGGCATCACCGACACCGTCCTCAACGCGATGTCGGTGGCGTCGCTGGCGATCGCGACCGCGGTGATCGTCTTCATCGCGCTGATCCGGCGCCGCATCATGCTCGCGCTGATGGCCGCTCTGCTCGTCCTCGGCGCCAACCTGACCACGCAGCTCGTCAAGTACCTGACCGTCCGGCCCGACCTCGGGATCGACCCGGAACGCGCCGGCGCCGGCAACAGCCTCC
This sequence comes from Micromonospora pattaloongensis, assembly GCF_900107255.1. Taxonomy (GTDB): domain Bacteria; phylum Actinomycetota; class Actinomycetes; order Mycobacteriales; family Micromonosporaceae; genus Micromonospora_I; species Micromonospora_I pattaloongensis. The sequence goes on from NZ_FNPH01000014.1 coordinate 57,902, forward strand.
CCAGTGGACACACCGCGGTCGCCGCGTCGGTCGCGGTGGCCCTGGTGCTGGTGGTGCCGGCGCGGGTACGGGGCCTGGCGGCGGTCCTGGGCGCCGCATACGCCGCGGTCGCCGGCGTCGCCACTCTGTCCGCCGGCTGGCACCGGCCCAGCGACGCGGTGGCGTCGCTGCTGATGGTGGGGGCGTGGGCGGCGTTCGCCGGCTTCGTGCTCGTGCTGACCCAACCCGCGAGCGCCGAGATGGAGCCCGGGGCCGGGCACCGGCTCGCGGTCACCCTGCTGGCGCTCGCCGGGGTGCTGTTGCTGGCGGCCGCCGCGGTCGCCCTCACCGTGAACGAACCGGTGTCGGCGATTCCCCCGGAAGAGCTCAGCCGGCGGCGGCTCTCCGTCGCGTACGGCGGCGGGGCGGCCGCGATCGCGGGGACCGCCGCACTGGTGATGGCGCTCGTGCTCGCCCCCGTGCACCGGGTGGTGCTGCGGCGGACCGGCTGAGCGTCAGTCCGCGGTCATCTCGCAGGGGCGGCCATCGACCGTGCACTCGGTCGGGGCGGCCCCGAGCAGCGCGCCGCCGACGGTGAACCGCACCTCCACCGAGCGGCCGGGCGCCAGTGGCGGGCCGCCGGACTCGGGGACGAACGTCCAGGTCTGCTCGGACTGCCGCGCCTGCGCCCCGCTCACCTGCGTCACGGTGCGGCCCCGACCGGGGACCGTGACCACCAGGGTCCAGCCGGCCGCCGGTGCGGCACCGGGGTTGGTGATGACGACCGAGACCCGATGACTGAGCAGCGTGCTGTCGAGGGTGGCGTACCGCGCGGTGAGCACGACCGGCGTCGACTCCGGCCGCGGTGTCCGGCGCCCATCGGTCGGGGCGGGAGCAGACGACCCGGGCGCGGCGAGCGACACCGGGGAGGCCGCGCCGGCGTGCGGTCCGGGGCTGCCCGCAGGCGGCGTCGCGGCCGCGTCGGCCGGCGGCGGCGCGGAGGCCGGAACGACCGGGCGCGGGCCGGGAAGCAGCACCACCACGATGGTGGCGACGCCGCCGAGGACGGCGAGCGCCCCGGCGGCGATCCCGCTGAGGGCCCGGTCGCCCAGCCGCCGCCGGGCGGCGCGGAGCCGATCACGCAGCGCCGTCAGCGGGACCGCGGTCAGGTCGAGCAGGGCGACGGGCACCGTCCGCCGGGGGCGCTGCGTCACGAGGTTTCCTTCCGTACGTTGTCAGGTCGCGCCAGCCGGTCGGCGGGGGCGCGACGGGTCACCGCGGGCGCGCCGGTCAGAGCGCGCGCAACCCGACGAGCACCGCCCGCAGCAGGCCGTCCGGCACCGCGTCGGCGGGCGTCGGCGGCTGGTGCGCCTCGATCAGTCCGGCCTCCAGCAGGTCGCCGAGGAGCACCCGCACGGTGCCCGCCGGCAGATCCAGCTCGGCGGCGAGCTCGGCGACCGAGCACGGCCCGGCGCACCGGGCGAGGAGCTCGGCCTCCTCCGGGGAGAGCGTCGCGGCCTGCTCCGGCGCGGGGGGCCGTCGGGCGATCACCAGCGTGATCAGGTCGAACGCGCCCCGGCTGGGCGCCGTCCGCCCGCGCGTCATCAGGTACGGCCGGACGACCGGGCCGTCGTCGCCGTACCGCGGGCGCACCTGCGACGGTTCCACCGTGGATCACCCTGCCGTGACCGGCGGTCGCGACGGATCGCCGAAGGGTGGGAGGTGCAGGTCGAGCCGGCCGGCGAAGAGCGCCACCTCGTACGCGATGGAGGCCACCTCCGAGTCGGCGGCGAAGAGCACGGCGAGGATCGCGCCGCCGCTGGTCGCGGCGATGAACAGGAACCCATTGCCCATCTCGACGATGATCTGGCGGACCCCGCCGCTGCCGGAATGCTCCCCGGCCGCCACGGCCAGCGCCCGCAGCCCCGCCACCACGCTGGAGAGCTGCTCGGCGAGCTCCTCGTCCACCCCGGTGGTCGCGGCGAGCAGCAGCCCGTCGGGGGAGAGCGCGACCGCGTGCTCGGCCTCCGGCACCCGGGCGACGAGCTGGTCCAGTAACTGCGCGAGGTTGCCGGTCGTGACCGTCGGAAGCGCCACCTGTCGTCCTCTTTCTGCCGTCGTCGAGGGTCCGGGCGTACGGGTCGTGCGGGATCACTCCGTGGGGCGTCGGGGCCAGGGCGGGCGGGTTCGGCGGTCGCCGGCGCGGTCGGCGGCCATGTCCCGCAGTCGGGCCAGCAGCTCACCCCGGTTCGCGCACCCCAGCCGCTGCCGCATCCGCGCCACGTGGTGCTCGACGGTCTTCGCCGAGATGAACAGCCGGTCGCCGATCTGCTTGTACGTCAGTCCGGCCAGGACGAGGTCCGCCACCTCCAGCTCGCGGTCGCTGAGCCGCCCCTCGTTCGGCGTCGGTGACGCCTCCGCGATCTGCTCGGCGGGGGCGTCGGCGCCGGCCGCGGCCCCCTTGTGGCTGGCCGGCCGGCCCTGCAGCAGCCGCGCGCAGTCCAGCAGCGTCGTCATCGCGCGCCGGTCGGACGTCCGGATCGCCGCCTGACCGGCCAGTCGCGCCCCGTCCCAGGAGAGCCCGGCGTCGTGCAGGCCCCGGGCGGCGGCCTCCACCCGCACCGGGTCGACCGTCCCGCGCAGCACCTCCACCCAGCTCTGCGCGGCGGCCGCCACCACCGCGCCGTACCGGGTGTGTCCGGCGGTGGCGGCCAGCGCGGCGACGTGTTCGTCGGCGACGTCGGGCTGCTCGGCGACGATCGCCGCGTGCAGGCCGTTCCAGTGCAGGGGCGCGGCCCAGAGCGGCGGGTCGCCGAGCCGTTCGAGCAGCAGCCGGGCCGCCTCCAGGTGGGTGCCGAGCCGGGCCTGTTCGCCGAGGCGCGCGGCCGCGATGGCGAACTCGCCCAGCGGCAGCAACGTGAACAGGTCGACGGGGTGCCGGACGAGCGCGTCGCGGGCGTGCGACCAGCCGCGGTGCAGCGCGGCCAGGTCGCTGTTGCGGCGCGCGATCCCGACCTCCAGGCCGGTGGCGAAGAGCAGGTCCCGTGGTTCGAGCCGGGCGCCCCCGGCGGTGACGCCGACGAGGTGCTCGGCGGCGGCCGCGGTCCGGCCGCGCAGCATCAGCGCCCACGCGTACAGCAGGCGGTGCCGGCGCGCCAACAGCGGACCGCCGGTGCGGGTCGCGACCGCCCGGTCCAGCGCGGACTCACCGATCTCGAACTCCCCGCTGTGCAGGGCGACCAGCGCGGCGAGCGCCGCCGGGCTGTCGGGCAGCAGCACGGCCTGGCCCGCCGGCTCGAGCAGCGCCGCCGCCTGCACCAGCGCGGAGAGCGCGGTGGTCGGTGCCCCGGACAGCGTCTCCCGTACGCCGCGCGCCATCAGCAGCGCCGCGCTGGCCAGCAGGGTCGGCGGGCCGTCGACCGGCGGGTCCGCCACCACCCGGGTCAGCGTCGCGGGGTCGCCGGCGCCGGCTGCGCCGATGGCGCCGAAGACCGCCGACGACGCGCTGCCCGACCAGCGGTAGAGCTCCGCGCTGCGGCCGAGGTGGCCGCGGTGGGCCAGCGCGGTCGCGGCGACGGAGGCCCCTTCGGCGCGGTCCGGCGCGTGGTCGACCGCGATCAGGCGGTCGGCCAGCCGCAGCGCGGTGTCGAGATCACCGGCGAGCGCGGTCGCGCGGGCCCGGCGCGCGGCGGTCGGCCGGCCGGCGGCGCCGGCCGCGGCGAAGAGCTCGGCCGCGAGCGCCGGCTCGACGGGCAGCGCCTCGTCCCCGGCCGCCTCGAAGATCTCGGCCAGCGCGGCGCCGGCGACGCCGAGGCCGAGCAGCGGCCGGGCCAGCGGGAGCACGGGGCCGCCGCGGCGGAGCTGGAACTCGGCCAGCCGCTGCCACACCGCGACGCGGTGGGTGGCCGGGCTCAGCGCGGCGACCGCCCGCTTCACGATCGGGGGCAGGCGGTCGTCCGGCCCGAGCAGTCCGGTGGCCCGCGCCGCGGTCAGCAGGGCGTCCACCCGCGCGGGCTCCGTCGACAGCAGCGCGCCGAGCAGATCGATGGGGAGGTCGACGTCCGCGGCGGCGGCAAGCAGCAGCCGCCGGAGTTCGTCGTCGAGGCCGTCGAGGTCCGACGCGAACGGCAGGATCGCGGACTGGGGAAGCTGCCCGGGAACCCCGGCGCCGTCCGTGCCGAGCAGCGCCCGCGCCAGCCGGTCGACGAACCGCGGGATCCCGGCGGTCTGCGCGTGGACGAACTCGACGGTGGCCGGACGGACGTCGGCGCCGGCCAGGAGCCGGAGCGCGGCGGCGGTGCGGTCCGGGGTGAACGGGTGCAGCAGCAGCGGGGGAGCGGTGCGGCGCAGCAGCTCGGTCAGCTCCGCCATTGCCGGCGGGCGTGGCCAGGGGCGGTAGCCGATCGCCAGCCGGGGCCCGCCCGGGACGGCCAGCCGCGCCAGCTCCCGCAGCCGATCCTCGTCGAGCAGGTGCGCGTCGTCGACCAGCACCACGCTGTCCGGACCGGGGTTCGCGGTCCGGTCCTGCCACGCGTCGACGACCGTCACCCCGGCCTGCCGGTAGCTGCGCTCCAGCGCGCGCAGCAGGACGGTCTTGCCGTACCCGCCGGGGGCCTGGATGCCGACGCAGAGCGGCGCGTGCGGGTCGGCCTCGACCGCCGCGATCAGCGCTCTGGTCGGCGCGTCCAGGACGGGCTGCGGCTGGAGGGGTGTGCGCAGACTCAACAGGGGCCTCACCGGTGTCATGTCAGCCCCAGCGTGCGGTCGGCGTGGCCGGGGAGCGCACGCGGGGGCCGGCCGGGCACGAGTCGGGACGCGGAACGCATCCGCGGCAGCTTGAGCGGGGTGATGTTGACCGGGGGACGGGGCGGCGGCGGCACGGTGGGGCCCGCGTGGTCGTCGCGGTCGTCCACCACGGGCGCCGGAGGTTGCGCGGTCGGCTGCGTGCGGGCCACCGCGGTCGGTGCCCACGCGGGATCCGGTCGCGGCCGCGTCGGCCCGGACACGATCTGGCCCGCCGCCAGTGCCGCGCCCGCGGCCGCCGTCAGCTGCGGCTCCGGCTCGACCCCCAGCGGTACGCCGAACCGCGCGGCGAGCACCTCCGCCACCAGGGGGATCCGGGTGGCGCCCCCGACCAGCAGGATCCCGTGGAGCTGCTCGGGGCGCAGCCCGCAGGAACGGATCGTGTCGGCGAGCGTCTCCGCCGTGGGCAGCAGCGCCGGTCGGATGAGCTCGTCGAACTCGGCGCGGGTGACCGGCACCCGGGCCACCCGGTGGGGCAGCTGCACGAGCACGTCGACCTCGGTGGCGACCGACAGCGTCTCCTTGGCCCGGCCGCATTCCTCGCGCAGCTCCGCCAGCGCCGGGCGGGTGCGGGGGTCGGCGGGGGAGAGCTCCGTCAGCTCCCGGCCGAGCCGCGCCCGTACGTGGCCGACGAGCGCCTCGTCGAAGTCGGCGCCGCCGAGCGGCTGGACGGCCGGCCGCGCCCCGACCAGCTCGAACCCGGCGTGGTGGGTGGCCCGGCGCACCACCGACGCCTCGAAGCCGTTGCCGCCCAGCGCGTAGACCCCCCACGCGCCGTCGGCGGCGGCGGTGAAACCGCGGGCGGCGTGGCTCTCGGCGGCGGTCACCGGCTCGGGCAGCAGCGTCACGTTGGACAGCCCCAGCTCCCACAGCGCGCCACGCAGCAGATCGCGGCGGTACGGGCCCCAGGAGGCCGGATGGCTGAGCACGATCTGCTCGGCGTACCGCGACTCCTGGGCCAGCACCCGCTCGACGACCCACATCGCGAGCACGGCGGTCAGGGCGTGCGGGGTGAACGGTTCGCCGCCGACGACGTACGGGACGTCGTCGCCGATCCGGCGGCTGAAGCCGCGGGCCATCCGGGTCGGATCCATCGTCGACACGTGCTGACCAGGGTCACCCACAGTGAGGGAGCCGTGCGATGTCATGTGGAGCACGGAGGGCGCCGAGTGGGACTGCGCGGTGAGTCGGACCGGCTCCGGCGGGCTCCAACTGCCGTCCCGGAACCGGGAAACCGCAGCACTCGTGCAGGTGCTGCCGATGTCTATCCCGAGGACGTAGGGCATCCGACCAATCCTTAACCGCTACGAGGCGCTGCCGCCGGTGCCGATCCGGCGCGCGCCTCACCCTTACGGTGCGTTCCGTGCGGGCCCCCCTGTTCGTACCAGAGATCGCTCCACCACTGGGACCCTAAATCCCGGCGCCGTTGATCCCCTAAGCCCCTAACGTGATCGGTGATCCCGGCCCTAGTCGCGGCCGCGCAGATACGGGAACCGTCCCCGATGTCCGGTGCGGCCCCCGATCCATACGTTTCTTCCCGGCACCGCGATCTCACCGGCACAGCTTTCCATCGGTGCGACCGCGTGGTGAGCCGCTACCCCTCGTAGTTCCCCAAGGAGATCCGGCAGATGGAAACCACTCAGACCCTGCACGACTTCGTGTTCAACCTGCTCACCAACGCCGACGCGCGCTCGGCGTTCGAGCTCGACCCCGAGGGGGCGCTGCGCGCCGCCGGGCTCAGCGACATCACCGCCGCTGACGTGCAGGACGTGGTTCCGCTGGTGCTGGACACCGTCCCGGTGCAGGGCATCACGTCGCTGGACGTGCTGGGCGACACCGGCCTCGGCCTCGGCACCGTCAGCGCGGACCCGCTGGGCGTCATCGGCCAGCTCACCACGGTGGCGCAGGGCCTCAACGTCGGGGCGGCGGGCTCGCACACCGCCGACGTCAACGTCAGCGCCCTCGGCGTGATCGGCGTGGACGCCGGCGGGCTCGGCAACATCGCCGCCTCCGTGCTGCCGGGGATCGGCGTGGGCCTCGGCGCCGACGGCGTGACCGCGGACCTGTCGGGCGTGAACGACGTGGCGCACACGCTGGACGCGGGTGTGCTCAACCCGGTCACCCAGGACGCGGTGGGCGCGGTCGGCACGGTCGACGGCGTCGTCGCCGGCGTCGGCGGCACCGCCGACGGCCTGGTGGGCGGCGGCCTCGGCGGCACCGTCGACGGGCTGCTCGGCGACGGCGTGACCGGCATCGCGGGCAACGCGCTCGGCACCGTCGGCCACACCGTCGACTCGCTGGGCGTCACCGGCCTGGTCAACGGCGTGACCGGCACGGTCGGCGGCACCGTGGACGGCCTGGGCGTGGACGGCGTCGTCAGCGGCGTGACCGGCACGGTCGGCGGCACCGTGGACGGCCTGGGTGTGGACGGGGTCCTCGGCGGCGTCACCGGCACGGTCGGCGGCATCACCGGTGGTCTGGGCGTGCAGGGCCACGCGCAGGCGGACGCCTCGGCGGACGCGTCGGGGCACGGCCTGCTCGGCGGGCTGCTCTGAGTTAGCAGCTCGGCACGCTCGGTCGGGGGTCGGATCGCTGGTGGTCGGTCCGACCCCCGACCGCTTGATAACAGCGTCGAAATGAGCACACTTGGTGCCGTGATGGCGCCGATCTGGCTCGACGTGCTCGACGAGACCGCCCGGTTGTGTGTGGCCCACGGCCGCACCGACCTGCTGGAGCGGCTCCGCCAGAAGCGCGCGCAACTGCTCGATCCGAGGCTGCGGGTGCTGGTGATCGGCGAACCGAAGCAGGGCAAGAGCCAACTCGTCAACGCCCTGATCAACGCCCCCGTCTGTCCGGTCGGGGACGGCCCCACGACGGCGCTGCCGACCGTGGTGCAGCACGCCGAGACCCCGTCGGCGGTGCTGGTCCGCAGCCCGCTGCCGGTGGCCGGACGGCCGGCGGCCGACGCGTCCCGGGCCGAGGACCGGATCCCGCTGCCGATGGAGCAGGTCGCCACCGGCATCGGGGGCAAGCTGCGACAGCGCACGGCCGACGAATCGGTGCACGTCGAGGTCGGGGTGCCACGGGCGCTGCTCGCCACCGGGCTGGTGCTCATCGACACACCGGGGACCGACACGCAGGATCCGGCCCGCGTGATGAACGGCACGGTCGGGTTCGCCCGGGCGGACGTGGTGGTGATGGTGTCGGACGCGACCCGCGAACTCTCCGTCACCGAACTGAACCTGCTCCTGCACGTACTGCAGTCGCATCCGCACATCATCGTCGCGCTCAGCAAAATCGACATCGCGCCGCAGTGGCGCGCCGTGGCCGAGCGCAACCGCCACCACCTGGCGAACGCCGGCATCCCGGCGGCGCTCATCCCGGTCTCCGCGACCCTGCGCCTGCGGGCGGCCCGCAGCAACGACCGGGACATCAACGCCGAATCCGGCTTCCCCGAGCTGATCGCGCGGCTCAGCCGGGATCTGAGCCGGAAGAACGAGGTGCTGGCCGGAGCGACCGCGGGACTCACCGCCCGTACCGTCATCGAGCAGCTCGCCGCGCCGCTCCGGGCCGAACTGTCCACTCGCGACGACGCCGACGACTCGGGTCCGATGTCGAGGCTGCGGGAGGCGCAGCGGGCCGTCGACGAGCTGCGCCGGCTCTCGGCGCGCTGGCAGAACTCGCTCAACGACGAGGTAACGGACCTGATCAGCGACATCGAATACGACCTGCGCGACCGGACCCGGCAGATCCTGCGCAAGGTCGACGAGGCGTTCGACGAGGCCGACCCGGTGCCGGCGTGGGAGACGTTCCAGGAGTGGCTGGAGAGCAATCTCGTCGAGGCGGCGGAGGCCAACTACGAGTGGCTGGTGCAGCGCTGCGAGTGGATCGCGCAGCGGGTCGCGGACAACTTCCGCGGCTACGGCTACGACGCCGCCCCCGACTGGTCCCTCACCACGCCGCAGGACCCCGGCAGCCACCTCTCGGCGATCGAGCAGCCGCCGGTCGACCGGTTCACCCCGGTCCAGAAGGTCATCACCGGGTTGAAGGGCTCATATGGTGGCCTGCTGATGTTCGGGCTGGCGACCACCCTCGCCGGGATGCCCCTGATCAACCCCATCTCGCTCGGCGCCGGCGCGCTCTTCGGCGGCAAGAGCATCCACGACGAGAGCCGCAGCCTGCTGAAACGCCGGCAGGCCGTCGCGAAGGGCGCCGTCCAGCGGCACGTCGACGACTTCTTCATCAAGTTGAACAAGGACTGCAAGGACACGGTCCGCAACGTGCAGCGGACGCTGCGGGACCACTTCACGGCGGTGACCGAGGAGCTGCAGGAGGCGATCGTCCAGTCGTTCCGCACGGCGAAGCAGGCGGCCGACGCGGACGCCGTCGAGCGCGACCAGCGGCAACGGCAGATCGAGCAGCAGATGAAGCGGCTCGGCGCGCTCTACGAGCAGGCCCAGGAGCTGCTGACCGGCCGCGCCACCGCGTCCCGGGTGCCGCTGGGGCCGCGGGTATGAGCGGAATGGACCGCCTCGACGAGTCGGTCTGGGCGCTGCTGCACGAGGCGCTGCGCGTCTACCAGGACAGCCCGCGCGCCACCCTGCACCTGCGCCACCAGCTCGCGCGCTTCGAGCAGCCGGTGCGGATCGCCGTCGCCGGCCCGTGGCAGTCCGGCAAGTCGACTCTGATCAACGCGATCCTCGGCGAGGAGGTCGCGCCGGTGGAGGTCGGGGACGGTCGCCAGACCGTCACCTGGTACGAGGACGGGCCGGCGCCGCGCGCGACCGCGTACTCCGCCGGGGGCGTCGTGCAGGAGTTGCCGGTGACGCGGTCGACGCGGGGGATGCGGGTCGAGCTGTCCGGCCCGCGGCCGGACCACGTCACCGAGATCGTGGTGAAATGGCCGAGCAGGACGCTTCGGCACATGACGCTGGTGGACACGCCGGCGCTGCCGGCCGGCGCCGGCGACGACGGCCGGGCCGACGGTGGCGACGGGATCCTCGACGACGCCGATGCCGTGCTCTACCTGACCCGCGACGCCCGCGACAGCGACCTGCGGTTCCTGCATCGTGCGCAGGAAGGGGCCGTGGCGAACGCGGCGCCGGTCAACGTCCTGCTGGTGCTGTCCCGCGCCGACGAGGTGGGCGGCGGCCGGGTCGACGCGCTGCTGACCGCCCGGCAGCTGGCCCGGCGGCACCGCCGCGACCCGCGGGTCGGCGCGCTCTGCGTCAGCGTGCTCGCTCTCGGCGGGCTGGTCGCGCTCGCGGGGCGGGTGCTCATCGACGGGGACTTCGGCGCACTCGCCGTGCTCGCCGCGATGCCGCGCGCCGACCTCGAGCCGTACCTGCTCTCCACCGACCGCTTCGTGGGGCCGGCGTTCCCGGCGTCGCTCGACGCCGGGCTGCGGCGCGGCCTGCTGGAACGATTCGGTCTCTTCGGGGTACGGCTGGCCACGACGCTGATCCGCGCCGGTTTCGACAGCCGGCCGAAGCTCTCCGCCGAGCTGGTGCGGCGCAGCGGCCTCACCGAGCTGCGTGAAGCGCTCGGCCGGTACTTCGTGGACCGGGCGGAGGTGCTCAAGGCCCGCTCCGCGCTCGCCGCGCTGGAACGGGTGCTGCGCGCCGAGCCCCGGCAGGGCAGCGCCCAGCTGTCGGCGCGGCTGGAGCAGATCCTGGCGAGCGCGCACGACTTCCGGGAGCTGCGGCTGCTTGCGGCGCTGGCCGACGCGCAGCTGAGCCTCGACGCCGAGCTGTCGGCCGAGGCGGTGCGGCTGATCGGCGGCAACGGCACGGCGCTGGCGGCGCGGCTGGGCATCGACTACCAGGCCAGCATCGGCGAGCTCTGGGAGCTGGGGGCCGACGCGCTGGGCCGGTGGCAGGACCACTCCGAGGATCCGCTGCTCAACCTCGACCAGCGGCGGGCGGCGCAGGTGATCGTCCGCAGCTGCGAGGGGATGCTCGCCGAGTTGGCCGGCGGCTATCCGCCGAGCCGCGTGCAGTAGGCGATCGTCGCGTCGTCGCGCAGTTTCGCCCGCGGCCACCGCTGGCCGTCGCGGTCGTAGTGCTCGGCCGCGCGTACCGCGGTGACGATCTCGGCCGGGTGCTCCTGCCGGAGCAGCTCCGCCAGGCCGGCCCAGTCGATCAGCGCGAACGGGGTCACGAGCCGGGCGGCGCCGTCGCTGAGCAGCGCCACGGCCCGCAGGTCACCGACGCTCACGCTGCCGGTGAGCGCCTCGTACGCCGCCCGCGGCTCGGCCGCCGCCACCCAGAAGCCGTCCGGCCGGTTCCGGTGCACCCGCACCGCCTCGATGTACGCCAGGTGCGCCCGGTGCTGTTCCGGGGTGCCGTGTGACGCGGCGATCATCGCCGCGCGGTGCTGCGCCGCGAAGGTCGCGTTCCGCTCGTCGCAGATGACGACCGGCTCCCCGTCGGCGGTGTCGAGCAGCAGCACGGAGTCGGCGAGCACGAGGTAGTCGGCGCGCCCGCCGTCGAGCCGGAGCAGCACCACGGTCGCCGACGGGCTGTCCGGGCTGTCGACGTCGCAGGTGTCGGCGTGCAGGTCGCGTACCTCGCCGATCGCCGCGGCGAGGATCGCGGTGAGCTCCTGGTGGTCGTCGGCGGCGAGCCCGGCCAGCAGCGCCGCGCCGAGCCGGCGCGTGTACCACGCCACGCCGTGCGCGCAGCTGTCGTTGACGGGGATCCCGGCGCCGTCGAGCAGCACGGCGGCGTGCGGGAGCGCGGCGGTGAAGTCCTCGTTGGGCCCTTCGGGCCGGGACGGGCTGGTGGCCATCGTGACCTGCATGCCGTCATTCTCCCGGCCGCGACCGCCGCCCGGACGGGGGCCCGAAGGGCGTACCGCTGCGCGTCTCCGCCCGGTGCCGCAGCGCGGTGGTGCGGACGAGCGCTTCGCGGCAGGGCGGGTGGTCACCGGCGCAGTCCGGGGCGTGGCCGATGACCCACACCAGCTCGTTGTCGTAGCAGCGGGCCAGCTCGATGCGCACCCGCGTGACAACCAGGGTGTACGGCTGACCCGGCGGCTGCCCGCGCCCGAACAACCAGTCGTCGGCGTCGAGTTCCAACAGGGTTCCGGCGGGGACCGGCGGGATCGTGAGCGTGCTTCGGTACAGAGTCATGGCCTCTTCGTCCAGGCAACGAATCGGGTGAACAGCTCGCGCGGGGTGGCGTTGGGCAGTTCGGCGGCGGCTTCGGCGAGCCGTTCCGCGCCGTGCATCGCCAGCCCGACCGGGTCGTACGCCGCCCTCAGCTCGGCTTTGGCGGCGTCGCACGGCCAGGGGCCGTCCCCGCGCGCGCACTGCCATGACGGCCGGTCCGGAACGTGCAGCTCACTCATCCCACCGGCGCCCGATCCCCGACTCCGGTGCGTCGGCGTCGTCGCGCCGCTGCCGGCTGTTGCGGTGAGGCTCGACGGATTCGGGCGGCGGTTCCGTTGGTGGCGCTGGACCGGACGCGCGGCAGTCGGCGCAGGTCAACGTCGCCCCGCACTCCGGGCACCACTGCTGCGCCTTCTTGAACGTCAGCAGCCCGACGCCGAAGCCGAACACGGAGCAGAGCACCGCCGTGATCGCGATCCCCATGGGCGCCTCCAGGGGTAGGTGGGGCACGGCGGCTCGGGGGAGGCCGCCGTGGCCCCGGCTCAACCGCGGGACTGCTCCCGCAGGAATTCGCTCACCCGCTCGGCCGACTCGACGCCGTGCTCCAGCACCGTGCGCAGCGGCGAGTACGAGACGCGCGGGGTGGAGCAGTTTCGCTGTCGGGACTCATCGACCATCCCGGGTGATCTTCGATCTGACTTCCGTGTGGTCGGACGCCGATTGATTCCGACCGCTGGTGACGATTTTTCTGCGCATCGTGGGTCCCGGGAACGCAACGGTGTGCTGGTCTTGTCCTGGTCTTGTGCTATCCGTGTCGACGTCAGGCCATTACGCTGGTCAATGATTCGACAACGCTGCGTCGAACGTTGAGGGATGGTCTGGTGACTCCGATCGTGCGGTGGTCAGGCCGGGAGGCACGGGCACTGCGTGAGGCGAGGCGAATGAGCGTGCGCGCCTTCGCGGGTCACCTCGGTGTAGCGGTCGCGTCCGTGACCAACTGGGAGCAGCGTGGAGAGCTGATCCGCCTGAGGCATGAGACCCAAGAGGTCCTCGATCGGGACCTGAGCCGAGCCGACGACGATGTACGTAGGCGATTCGAGGCGGCGCTCAACGAGTTGAAGGCGATGGTGGTTCCGGTCGCAGCCTCCGATAGCGCCCGGCGGCTGGAGTACGTCCTGGCTCACCCGAGTCGTGCCGATGCGATGACGGTCGCCTACCTGCGGAAGCAGGTGGCCCGTCTCGACGCCGCGTACGACCATCAGCCGTCGGCCACACTCCTCGGACCTGCCGGCGAACGCCATGCACAGATCGCCTACCTCCGAGCCTGGGCCAGCAATGGCCGGATCCAACGCGAGCTGCTTGCGACCTTCGCTGCGTCCGCCATCCTTATGGGCCAACTGGTCTGGGACGCGTCGCTCCGTCGAGATCACGCGTCAGCGTTGTCGTACTTCGACGCCGTCATTGAGGCCGCCGACGGGGCCGGCGATCCTCTGCTGGCCGCTCGCGGGCACCTGCGTAGGAGCCTTGTCGCTCTGTACGGGCAGTGGGACGCAAGAACCGGATTGGAAATGGCAGCCCAAGCGGCCGCTACGAGTTGCAGTGTCAGCAACGCACTCGCCGGCTTGGCGCTGTTACACGTCGCCGAAGCGTACGCAATGCGGCAACAGCGACGACCATGCGAGAGCGCACTAAGCGCGGCCGACACATACTTCGGAAAGGTAACCGCGGCCGACGGCGCCGGACTGTTACTCAGCCCGTTCGATGCGAGCCGGATGGCCGGTGCCTGCTATCTCCACCTGGATGAGGCGGCCAAGGCAACGGCGTTCCTCACCGAGACACTGACACATGCTGGCCGGACAAAGGCGGCCGCAGTCGCCGCAGCCAACCTCGCCCTGGCATTGACCCGCGACCACAAGATCGACGATGCGGTGGACAGCCTGCATCGGGCGATCGACATCGTGGAGGCGACTCGTGGGGGCGGGGGATTGACGGTCGCGTTCACCGCTGGCAGGGCGCTGAACCCGTGGCGTCAGCAAGCTGCCGTCCAGGATGTGCACGACCGGCTGCTCGCGCTCGTGGCAACGTAAGGAGTCCACGTGCCAACCCTCGATGCATCGATACCGCAGGCCAAGCAGGAAATCCGTGAGCGTGTGTGGACCTTGCTGGAGCGCTACCGGGCCGTGGACCCAGGGGTCTCGGGGCACATTCCCGCGTTCGCCGGTGCCGGTGCCGCAGCCGAACGGCTGGCAACGCTACCGTCGTGGCAGTCGGCCCGGGTGATCAAAGCGAACCCGGATCGGGCGCAACTCCCGGTTCGCGCCCAAGCCTTGGACGCGGATAAGACGGTCTACATGGCGGTGCCCAACCTCACCACCCTCAGGCCGTTCTACCTGCTCGATCCTGCGAAGCTGCCGCGACCCTTCGAGACGTCAGTCTCGCACCAGGCCGTTGCGGCAGCAGCGACCACCGTGACGGTCGATGAGATGCCCGCAATTGACCTGGTGGTGTGCGGGAGCGTCGCCGTCAACGGCGAGGGTGTTCGAATCGGCAAGGGCGCGGGCTATTCCGATCTCGAACTCGCGCTGCTCACCGAGGCCGGACTCGTCGACGCGCACACCACGATAGTGACGACCGTGCACCCGCTACAGATCATCGACGGGCGGTTACCTGAGGCGCCGCACGATTTCCGCGTCGACGCCATTGCCACTCCCGACGCGATCATTACCTGTCCAGGCGGCCGCCGCCCGAAGGGAGTGCTCTGGGACCAACTTACGGACGACAAGATTGCGGCGATCCCAGTGCTCGCGAGCCGTGTGCTGCCTCGTAGGGCGGCGAGGAGAGAGCACCGATCGCTGTAGCGCCCGTGAACTGTAAAGCCCTGATGAGCCACCGGCACAGAAGATTGCGCGCGGTCGAGCTGTCTGTGGTCTTCATGGTCGCGACGACGGCACCACCGGTAACGGCCGCCGCCTCCTAAGAGGCGACCCGTCAGTGAGCTTGGGCAGCGGGTCGCGTCGGACGACGGTGACACGCCTGTCGCGTCTGGGCCGCGTTGCCGGCCGAGCGGCGCTCACAAACGCTGCGACTCGTACTCCAGGAGGTGGAGACGGCGGCCCGGCATCAACCGGCTTGATGCTCCCTCGCTGCCTTCCTGTCCTGAGCCCGTCGTTACTTACCGCTGCGAGATCGCCGCACTGCCCAGACTCCGCCGACAATGGCCGCCGCCGCTGGCAAGAGGCAGCAGAGCGTGAAGACGGACAGGTGCCACGGTTTGAGTGCTCCCATGGTCGACAGGGTAGGGACAGTTGTTGATGTGTGCTGTCCCGGTCAGGGGTGCAGCGACGTCGGGACCCGCCCTTCGCCGCGGCGTGCTCGATCCTCCGCACGTGGTCGGACCGCTACGAAACGCGCGGCGTGCACCCGCCCCGCGGTCCCGCCGCTCGGACAGCGTCCGCGTTGCGATACCGTCAAGGCGTCCAGACCGGCCTCCAGCAGCCCGTGTTCACGGGCTGGCGGTGACCCCCAGGGCGCCCCGACGAGTTCAGGGAGATACCGATGCTGGAGCCCGAGTCCGCTCACGACGCCGACGCTGAGGGTGCCGACACGCCAGCCGATGAGCCGGCCGTTTACGCGAATAGGGCTGCCCGACGCGCGAAGGGCAAGGGAACGTCGCCGCAACCGTCTGGAAAGGGCCAGCGCCTCGCCGGCCGGGGCTCGGTCCAGAGTCCGCGCCAGTGGGGTAACCGCCGAAGCGGTTGATCCGTCGGTAGCGCCTTCGTCGGCACGCTCCCGGTGTCTGCCGTGATGGCGGCGGGGGAGCAGTCACCGGCGCTCGACCTCAACGAGGCCGAGGTTGCCGAGAAATTCGAGTTGCCCGGCGCGGACCTGTCCGCCTGACGGTCGCCGTCAGGGCGCCACTTCCCGCCACTCCGGACGCCCACCGAGCCATGCGTCGGCGAGGATCTGCGCGGACGTCCGACTCGGGCAGGCGTGCAGCTTGGACCGGCCCGCGCTGCCGCCGGTCTGCGCCTCTACCTCCCAGCGCAGGCCGTCGGTGCGGATGTAGACGTCGCGACGCCCCCGCGCACTACGGTCGCCGTTCCACCAGTGACGCTCGATCTTCACCCACTGACGGTAACACCGCAGCGGACCAGGCGAACAATAATGATCTTGAGGGTTGCGGTTACCGGCCGGGTTCCGTGGCGTCGTGATGCCTGACGAGCGACGATGGCGCGGCCGCCGGCTCCGGGGCACCGTCCCGCTCGGTGGCGAACGGCGTGCGCAGGCGGGCCATCGCCACCGCACTCACGTCCACGGGCGGTCTGTGCGCGAAGGAGGCGTCCGCTTCCGCCGCTGCACGGAATGGACTTGCGGCATGGGTGGTTGAATCGGTCAACAGTTGCTCCACGGTTTGCGCGCCAACGCGCGACTCACCCGCTCTCACATGTGAGCCGGGTGGGGAAAATGAGCGGGGTGGATGCGTGCCCGTCTGGGCGTCGGATCCGTTTCGCTTCGCCTGCCGCACTCTAGCCCAGATCCATGATCGTGTACGCCGTGGCCCTGGGTGCGGGTAAGATTGATCGAGCGGCCCGTCGGTTCCGACCACGGCCCGCGTCTGACGTCGACCACACGGCCGCGACCGATCGGTCAGCGCCGTGCGGGACGACCCCTTCCACGTTCGGAGAACTACATGGCGGCACGCCGCCCCAGCAAGACACCCGTTGTCACACCCACCTCCTTCGCCGACCTCGGCGTGCCCGGCCGTCTGGTCACCGCGCTCGAGCAGGCGGGCATCACCACGCCGTTCCCGATCCAGGCCGCCACGCTCCCGGATTCACTCGCCGGACGCGACGTGCTCGGTCGTGGCAGGACGGGATCGGGCAAGACGTACGCCTTCGCTCTCCCGGTTCTCGCCCGGCTCGCGGCCGCCACGTCTCCGCGGCTGCCCGGCCGCCCGCGCTCGCTCATCCTGGCGCCCACCCGCGAGCTGGCGACCCAGATCGAAGCGACGATCGCACCGCTGGCCACCGCGCTGTCGCTGCGGACCCTGACGATCTTCGGCGGGGTGAGCCCGCGGCCGCAGGTCGCCGCGCTGCGTGCCGGGGTCGACATCCTCATCGCCTGCCCCGGGCGGCTCGCCGACCACGTCTCGACCGGCCACGCGATCCTCGACGCCGTCGAGATCACGGTGCTCGACGAGGCGGACCACATGGCCGACCTGGGCTTCCTGCCGGTCGTACGGCGACTCCTCGACAAGACACCGCCCCGCTCCCAGCGGCTGCTGTTCTCGGCGACGCTCGACGGGGGCGTCGACGTCCTCGTGCGGCGGTACCTTTCCAACCCGGTCACCCACAGCGTCGACTCGGCGATGTCGCCGGTCGCCGCGATGACCCACCACGTGCTCCGGGTGCGTCACGACGACCGGCTTCCCGTTCTGGTCGACCTGACGGCCGCCCCGGGGCGCACGGTCGTGTTCACCCGCACCAAGCGGGGCGCCAAGAAGCTGACCAGTCAACTGGTCGCCTCCGGCGTGCCCGCGGTGGAACTGCACGGCAACCTGGCGCAGAACGCCCGCGCCCGCAATCTGGCGGCGTTCTCCGCCGGCGACGCCCGCACGCTCGTCGCGACCGACATCGCGGCGCGCGGTATCCACGTCGACGATGTGGCTCTCGTGATCCACGCCGACCCGCCCGCCGAGCACAAGGCGTACCTGCACCGTTCGGGGCGGACCGCGCGTGCCGGAGCGAGTGGCACCGTGGTCACCCTGATGACCGACGACCAGGTCACGGACGTACGGGACCTCACCCGTCAGGCCGGCATCAACCCGACGGTCACCCGGCTCGGTCCCGGCGACGCCCTGCTCGCCGAACTCGCACCCGGCGAGCGCCGCTTCGTGACGCCGCGCACCACGACGACGGAGCCGCGGGGCGGACGAGGCGCCGCGACGACGGAGCCGCGTGGCGGACGAGGCGCCACGACGACGGAGCCGCGGGGCGGACGAGCCGACAGCGCCGCCCGGCGCCCGGATCGCCGTACCGCGACGGGCGGGTCGACCGCCGCCGCGGCACGTGGCAGAGCCCCGGAAGGCCGTCGGGCGGGTGCCGCCGAGGTCCCGTCCGCGCCACGGGGCGCGGCCGCGTTTTCTTCCGGCACGCGCGTTGGTAGCCGCCGCCGCGGTCAGCGCTGACCGCGAAGACACCGCGTGGGCGGCAGGGCGTGCTAGCCTGAGGTTACGACCTTCGGTTTGTCGCATACTTTGCCAGCGCCTGGTGGGTATCTAACCCACCAGGCGCTTTTTTGTTCTGCCGGTTCTTCCGGACGAGCGGCGGCGACAACCCGGGAGCCCGACGGGCTCCATCAGCTACTCAGAGGAGAAGACATGGCATTCGGCACAGTCAAGTGGTTCAACGCGGACAAGGGTTTCGGCTTCATCGCTCAGGAGGGCGGCGGCGCCGACGTCTTCGCCCACTACTCCGCGATCGCGTCGAGCGGGTTCCGCAGCCTGGACGAGAACCAGCGGGTCGAGTTCGACATCGAGCAGGGTCAGAAGGGCCTCCAGGCCGCCAACATCCGCGTGGTCTGACGGTGACTCCGCCAAGCCGCGGCGACGGGGGCACTCCCGTCGCCACGGCGGTGGCTGAGACGGACCCGCGAAAGCCGGTCCGTTTCGACGCCGGGCTCGTTCCCGGCCTCGAAACGCTGCTGTTGTACGCGCTGTCCGCCCCCGAGCACCGGCCCCGGAGTACCAGCATCGACGACCTCCGGCTGGCCCCGGCGCCGCTGGTGCCCGAGGTGCGGCTGCTCATGGCCGAAGACGCGATCGTCCTCTGGGCCCGGCTCGAAGCCGAGGCGGGACACGTGCTTCCGCCGCCGTACTGGGCGTCGGCGTGGACCGGCGGGCAGGGTCTCGCGCGCTACATCCTCGATCACCCGGACACGGTGGCCGGTCGTCACGTCCTCGACGTCGCCTCCGGCTCCGGGCTCGTCGCCATCGCCGCGGCGATCGCCGGCGCCGCCCGGGTCACCGCCAACGACATCGACCCGTACTCGATCGCGGCAATCAACGCGAACGCCCACGCCAACGACGTCGACCTGACTCTGTCGTCGAGCGACCTGCTTGACGGCGACGGGGACGGTGCGGATGTGGTGCTGGCCGGCGACGCGCTCTACCACCCGTCCGTGGCGGCCCGGATGCTGCCGTTCCTCGCCCGCGTCGTGGCGACGGGCGTCCCGGTCCTCGTGGGCGATCCGGACCGGGGCCACCTGCCCCATGACTGGTTGGAGCGGGTGGCGAGCTACGAGGTGCCGGAGGGCAGCGCTCCGGAGGACGAGCAGCTTCAGCTGACAAGCGTGCTCGCCGCATCGACACCCGTGTCACCGGCGGCCTGGCCGCCGGTCTGCCCGCCGGACGACTGGTCCCACCGTTGGTGCAGGAGCGGATCCCCGTAACCGCCGTAGAACGGCGGCGGGTGCGGCACGCGGGTCCGACCGCCACGATCGGCAGGGAGGGTTGTTTCCCGACCCGTACCCCTTAGGACGTGTCGCCGCCGAGGCGGCAGGCGGCGGGCCGATTGGCGGCCGACCCGCTAAGCAGCGAGGTTCTTGACCATGATGTGCTCCCGACGGATGCCGTCGGGCATGAGGTCACCGAGCTCACCCGTGTCGTGGAAGCCGTTCCGCTGGTACAGCGCCCAGGCGTTCATGTTGCCCTCCACCACGGCCAGCCGCAGCGTCCGCGCGCCCACCTGCCGAGCCCACTGCTCGACCGCACGCAGGAGGTGGTCGCCCACGCCCCGGCCACGTCCCACCGGCGCCACGTACATCGAAATCAGCTCGACGACGCACTCCTGGTCGGCGGGTACCCCGCTAGCCATCCCAACGGGCTGTCCGTCGAGCATCGCCACCACGTTGTACGAGCCGGGGATGGCCAGCCGACCGCGCCAGCGTTCCTCACGGTCGCCGTCGCCCTGCCAGTCCGCCAGCTGGGAACCGAAGGC
This sequence comes from Micromonospora pattaloongensis, assembly GCF_900107255.1. GTDB lineage: Bacteria > Actinomycetota > Actinomycetes > Mycobacteriales > Micromonosporaceae > Micromonospora_I > Micromonospora_I pattaloongensis. Next base: position 77,792 of record NZ_FNPH01000014.1, read on the forward strand.
GTACGCCGCCTCCGCCAGTGCAGCGAGCCGCAGTTCCCGCCAGACCCGCCAATCGCCCTCGGTGAGCACACGCATTTCGATCACTCTTGAAGGCTGCCGCAGCTCTGGGGACCAGGCAATGCGTTTCCCGCTGGGCCATCGACCGGCCAGTAATCACGAGGTGTCGGTTCGATCCCGTCGCCCGATCCACCCGTTCCACATACCTGCCGCAGCGTTGCGTTTGCCCGCGTGGCGGCACCACGCGTTCACTTCCATGACCTGCGGCACGGGAACACCCTCGCCGCTGCCTTTGGCGGGAGCACTCGCGGGCTGATGCAACGAATGGAGCACGCGAGCATGCGTGCGGCGTTGATCTACCAGCACGCGTCCAGCGAGCGGGACCGCGAGATCGCCTCTGCCATGGACCGGCGGATTGCCCGGCAGGCCCGGCGCACGGGTGGCAGAGCGGCTAACGGCCCACGATGGCCCGAGATCAGAGCCGGGGGGAGTGGTCGACCGGCGCAGGATCGGAGGATGAAGCCTCTGACCTGCCGGAGGCTGTGGAGCGGGCGACGGGAATCGAACCCGCACCGTCAGTTTGGAAGAGCGTGCTCAAGCGGTCGTGATGCCCGAAACGCGTGTAGGCACCGGCAGGTCCGGTCGCGTCTCGTGGCCGCTCGTGCCCGCTGCGCGCCACGGTTACTGGCCCGCAGATGGCCCATGCCGGCGTTCGAGTTAAAAGAAGATCACGGATGGCTGGTCGTCTGGTGATCGCATGGTTCACTATCGCGCATGACGTGGCGAAGGACCGGGCTGGTGTTGGCGGTCATCTTGGCGATGGTGGCCTTCGTCGGCTGGCGCTGGTGGCACAACCACCCGCCGTACGGCCCGGAAGCGCTGGCCATCAAGTCCTCACTTCAGATCGTCAGCCACGAGGAGGCTCAGGCCGCGCTCGGCGAGAAGGTAAATGCCCCGGTGTCCAACGGACGCGACCAGCTGGTGCTTGGGCGGGTTTCCTGGCAGACCCCGCCTAAGCCACTCGATGGCGGATACTTCGCGATCTTTCTCATTGACAAGCGAACCAACCTCAAGGCGGGAGGCTTCAGCGCGTCGTCGCCGCGGCAGGAGGCCGTCGGCCTCGGGAGCGCCGGAGTCGAAAACAAAATCCCGGAGCGCTATCCCTGGCTACGGGGCGCAGGTGACGTCAAAGAGGGGAACGGCTGGTCGAGCTATGGATCCAGACTGGCCGTGTCCGACGGGAACGCTTCGCCGCTAACGTTCGTCGCGCTCTTTCCGCATGTGGAGGGGGCGCTACGGGCGGCGGTCCACGTGCCCACCGCCCCGGTTGCGATTTCGGACCTGCTGTTGGCCCTGGTTTATATGGGGCCGGACGGGCAGGTGTACTGGGCGCAACGGCTCCAAGGGTAGATAGCGGATCTCCTCCTCGGGCAGTCGTAGACCGTCCGGGGAAGCTGGTAGCCCTTGTGGTGCCCGGCGGGGTGATCCGCATCTCTGGAGGGTCGGGGTTCGGGGCGGCGCAGATGACCGGTGACGGCGACGACAACGAGGTCTAGCGGGCGGGGCGCTCGTCCGAGTGCGGGCCTTCACGCAGGGCGTGAGCCAAGCGGTTGAGCACCTCGGACACTGTGAAATCCCAGCCCACCAGTCGAGGCCCGGTCCAGTTGATGCCTACCCGGTAATCCTCATCGGCGAGTTCCGGGAGCTCGTCGTTCCGCCACGCCTCCAGGGAGACGGAAACAGGACGGAGGTCGTTGCCCCAGATGTCAGCCGCTCGCTGAGCACGAGCCCGGGACGACCAGTACGGCATGGCTCGTGCGCCGCTGGAAGTCTTCGGAGCGGGACTTCCCTGAGCGTCACGCACGAACCAGACGGTTCGGTGACCAGCAACCTCACGAAAGAACGCCGCTGCCTGGCTACCGCTCTGAGTCACGAGCCGTGAGGCTGGCAGCAGAGATCCCCAGACTGTCAGCCACGACCACCGCTTTCCTGGCATGTTCTTGTCCCCTTCACCTTTCGGGTCCAGGTCAGCCATCAGACCTCCCTCCGAGTTCCTTCCAGCTGCGCTGGGGATACGACAAGGCGCCTCGCGGCGCAGCGGATCTGTCGATGAAGGAGACACTCGAAACGGGCTCCTGCCGAGGCTCGGCTCGCGTCCCCGTTTCATGGACCCTCCTGCAAGCGCTGGACCTGGAGTGGCCCAGGTCCAGCGCCCAGGTGATCATCGCCAGGTCATGTCGATCTGGCGCTCGAAGGTGACGTAGCCGGCCCGGGCGAAGGCTGCCGCCATCGGCGCGTTGCCGACGTCGGTGGCTGCCCGGATCCGCGGTACGTTCTGCGCGTCGAGCAGGCTCGTACCCATGGCCAGCACGTCGTGGATGTAGCCGTGCCCGCGATGCGCAGGCACCACTGCGAGGTAAGCGATGATCGGGTTGTAGCCGTTGTGCGCGGGGATGACGAACCCGACTGGTTCTCCGTCCGGTAGCGTCGCGATCCGCCACCACTCGTGCGGGCTGGCGTAGCGCTCGAGTTCGTTGTGGTACTGCTCCTGAGCGGCCTGGCGGGCGGTCATGCGGGTCAGGTCGTCGCGACTGTGCGCGTCGAGGGTGCGGTCCAGCACGAGCGTCATCAGCTCGATGAGCTCGCCCGCGTTGCGAACCGGCCGGAAGACGAGCCGCCCGCTGAGCTCGGGGATGGGGGTGCCGGGTCGCCATTCCAGACGCAGCCGTTCGACGAGCAGGTTGGCTCCGACACGTTCGAGTGCGCCCATCCGGTCGTGGACGGCCTGACGCGTGTGTTGGTGGTTGCGCCAGTCCGCCGGAAGGAACCGACCGTACTCTGGGGGTGTCGCGCCGGCGGGGACCACGGCGGGCAGTGCGGCCTTCAGCAACCGCACGCCGTCGACGATGTCACCGTCGATGTCGAAGATGTCCATCAACAGCGCGTGCTCGTCCCCGGCGCGCGACCACCATCCGGCCCGGGCCACCACGCGATCACCGCGCAGCGCGAGCCAAAGCCATTCCGGGCGGCGGCGACCGGCCGCCAAGTCACTGCCGAGTTCGTCATTAAGGACGTACGGCAAACTGTTGAACAGGTCCAGCTCATCAGGCCCGGTGATCGGGCGCAGGGTCAGGTCATGCTGGTGCAAAGTCAAGGCGATCTCCGTCTGGAGGCGCCCTGTCCGCTCCAGGATCAGCTCAGCTGGTCACCTGGGAGGACACGAGCGCGGTGTGCGTGGCGTACATGGCTCAGCCCTCCTTCCTTGTCAGTCCGGTCGCCAGTTCTACCCAGTGCGTCCTATGCCCGCAACCCATTAACCAAACCAACCAGACAAGCTGCGTGTCTCCGGAACGGCGTCCGTGCCGCCGCGACCGACCAGTACCGTGACCCGCACGGCCGCCGGCCACTAGCTCACGCTCATGCCGCTGGACCCTCGTCCACCAAGGTCAGCAGATGCACGGATCTGCCGCCGAGCGAGGGGCCTCCCGGCGAACCTTCATTGTCCGTACGCCCCGTCCTAGTGGTCCACCGCGGCTTTCGGATGCGGGGTCATGGCCGAGTGCACTGTGTGGGTCTGCCCGCGGCGGAATGTCTTGAATTCGGAGGCAACGGTTGAGGAAGCTCGGGGTGTGCCTGAGCTCATGGACATCGTGGTCGGTGATCTGCACTTCTCACTGCGGGTATGGCAAGCCGTTGACGAGGACAAGACGCCCACCGTGCTGCTCCATGCGACCGGAAAGACCGCACGCGACTGGGACGTGATCGCCTCGGGCCTGTGTGCTGAGCGGACGGTGTACGCCGTCGACCTGCGGGGCCACGGCACTAGTGACTGGCCCGGCACGTACAGCGTTAATCTTTTCGCGAAAGACGTCATCGGTGTCTTGGACCAACTGGACACCGGCGCGGTGGACCTGGTCGGTCATTCCCTCGGCGGGCTGGTGGCCTGTGTGGTGGCGGCCTCCGAACGGCGGGGACACATCCGCAAACTCGTGCTTGAGGACATTGGTTTCCCGCACCCTCGACCGCCGGGACTTCCTGACCGTCCCGCGGGAGATCTGCCCTTCGACTGGCGGGTTGTGGAGCAGGTCCGGCCCGAGATCGACGAGCCGGATCCAGGCTGGGCCGGTATCGTCGCCCGGATCACCGCACCCACTCTGCTCATCGGTGGCGGAGCAGCGAGTGCGGTCCCCCAGGAGCACGTCGCCGAACTCGCCGATCGTTTGGCCGAGGCCCGGCTGACGACGATCGCGGCCGGCCACCTGGTGCACGAGACCGTTCCAGACGACTACCTCACTACCGTGATCGCATTCCTCGCCGAATGATCGACGCCCATCCGCATTGCCGCGATCCGCGCAGGCGTCGAGCGTCAGTTGGCGGGCGGCTGTCGCACATATCTGTGCGCACACAATTGCCGGTGGTGGAATCGTCATCGAAGGCGAATCCATCCTCGACCCGGGTGGGCTACTTGCTCTGAACCCCTGGTCTCACCCAACCCCGACGACCAGGGGAGTCGGAAGTTCTGCGTGGTGGGTGGGTGCTTGCTGCGGCGGGGAGATCCTGCTGTCGGCCTACGACCGCGAGCTCGCCCGTGCGATGGGCCGCCGCGTTAGAGAGGGCCGAGGCCGACCGTGAATGGCACGCGGATGGCAAGCAAGATCCAAGTGGGGGAGAACTGGAAAAGCCCAGGTCCCGCAATCATGCGGTTTACCTGGGCCTTCGTGGGTGGAGCGGGCGACGGGAATCGAACCCGCACCGTCAGTTTGGAAGAGCGTGCTCAACCGGTCGTGATGCCCGAAACGCCTGTGGCCGGCGGTTGACAGGTTTGAGGCTCGTGCCCCCTCGCGACCGCTCAGCCCTCTGGCTACTGGCCCGTGGATGGCCCATCGGACTCAGCCTGGCGCTCGGCTTGCCAGAGGGCGTGTCCCTTCAGCAGGTATCCGGTCCAGTAGATCGCGAACAGGATCAGGAAGCACGTGAAGAACACTCCCGAGACAATGCTCGCGATAACGAGTGCTTCCCGGCCGTCGGCCAGTCCGTGGGCCGCGAAGCCAACGAGGCCCAAGACGAAGAAGATGACCATGTAGATGGGCAGTGTTGGGCTGTCGGCTGGGTGCGCGCGAGGCAGCCAGGGGGCGCGGGGGTCGTTGCTGATCACGCCGTGAGTATCGGGGACGCGCTCGGTCAAAGCCAGGGGATCGCTCCTGCTGCGACCCGCTCAACCACCGACTACCGCACCGTCCGGACGGGCTTCCCCATCTCTGTCGAAGATCCCCCGCCCGGAGGGCAAACAGCTCTTACAGTCCGCCAGCGTGGCCGGCCGGCCCGGTTGATGCCGGCCGGAGGTCGCCAGCAGGCCGGGGCCGGGCCGGCGCGGCCCGCTTGCGGGCCGCCTTGATCTGATAGAGCGCAATTCGGCAATCTGTGGCCGGTGTGTCAACGACGGCTGAAAACGGACCCCTTCGCGACGGCCGAAAACGGACCCCCTCTGCTGGTTGAATCTTGCTAGTCGTTGGTCTTGGTGGCCG
>NZ_FNPH01000007.1 GCF_900107255.1 Micromonospora pattaloongensis
CTAGACAGCTCCACTCCACAACCGGAGGCCTTCGTCATCACGTCTATCTACGTCGTGTCGTCACACAACCTCAACCAACCTCCCTGGGCAGTACACCTAGGCCGAGCCGGAGCTGCTCGACCTCGTTGCCGGCAGCCACGCTCTTCACCTCGGCGATGAACTGGTGTCCGTCGACGTCCCGCCACGCCAGGTCGACGTTCACCCCGGCCAGGCCGGATCCCGCTGCCACGCCCGAACCGGCCAGGTGGGCAACCAGCGAGCGGCACAGGCGGTCGTGCTCGTCCACCCCGGCCCAGTAGGCGTCGGCGTCGAACGACCGCTGCGCTGGCAGGTCGCCCCTCATAGCCACACCGGTATACGGCCGGTCGAAGCCAACCCCGCCACCGAGCGGTCTTCAAACCGCCGCACGGCGTCGACACGTTGCCGAGCGAGCGCCCCGGCGTGGGTGGGAACGGCTTTTCCGCTGTGCCTGCCCACGATGGCGTCACCCTCGTCGAGCAGCTCGGCGTAGCGCAACGCCACCGAAAAGATCAGGTCGTCCGCGAGCACCTTGAGCGCCAGGCGTTTCTCAGGGTTCAGCTTCGCCCCGGCAGCACGGTCCCGGAGGATGGCGGCCAGTTGGATGAAGCCCATGCGCGGCTTCCCCGGTGAGCCTTGCGAACCCGCCCGGCTTTGCGGCTTGCCGGGGGGGGGGGCGACGCGGAGACGGTTTCCCCGGCCCGTGGCTTCCGCGACTCCGGCACGGACGGCTTCCACGGCTCAGGGACGATCGGCCGACGGGTTCGGCACCCCTGGTCGTGGACAGGGTGGCGTGGCAGCCGTCGCACATCGGCGCTGACCAGTCCCAGTCGAGAGTAGCGACCGTCTTGGTGGTCGTGTCACGGCCGCAACGGCCACAACGGAAGGTCACCCCTGACTGGAGCCGGTACTGCTGCAGTCGTCCCCGGACGGGAAGCATCTCCCTGATACGCCAGTCGGCCGGGATGTCTCTCGCCATGCCGCTCCCTCCATCGCCGTCGAGTAAAGAGACCGCCGCAGTGTGGGGACAGGTCCACCGTGCTGCTATGCCTTGGGTCGCCGGTCGCGGGTGGCCTTGGGCGGGCGCCAGAAGGTGAGGGCGTCGTCGGTGAGGTGCAGGCGGTTGGTGGTCTCGGCGAGGAAGCCGGCGTAGATGTCCGCCGGCGAGGCGCCCCACTCCGGGTCGAAGTCGCCGTGCCACTGGCGTACCCAGGGCAGGATCTCGCGCAGCCCCGCGACCAGCGGAAGCAGCCGGTCGGCGGCCCAGCCGTCCTCCTGCTCGCGGGCCACGATCAGGGTGGCCAGGGCCTGGGCCTGCTCGCGGTGGTCCCAGCCGGCCCAGCCGACCAGCAGCGACGCGTCACCGTCGCGGCTGGCACCCGGGTACGAGACGAACCGCTCCTTGGGCACGTCGAGCTTGCCCCGGTGCCGCCAGTAGCTGCCCTTGAGGAAGTCCGCCGAGGTGTACTTCGGCGGCACCGGGATCCGCTTGCGGAACTCCCGCTTCGCCGCCTCGTCGGGCAGCGAGTCCTCCTGCCGCTGCAGGTCCCACACCTGCTCCCAGTCGGCCCGCTTGCTCAGCCCGGAGTCCTTGTAGCGCAGCGCGGCCAGGTGCGGCACATGCTCGTCGGCGACCAGGTCGGCGACCACCTTGCCGAGATCCTGACCGGGCGCGTAGATCCCGGCGACGGTGAGCACGTCCTCGTCGCGGCGCAGCTCGTCGGCGAGCTGCGCGGTGGTCAGCGGGCGCGGCTGCTCCAGCCCGTCGACGTGCTGATACCACAGCTCCCGCGCCTCGCACCGGTCCAGCAGCCAGTCGCGCAGCGCCTTCGCCTGCATCGCGTCCCAGCCCTCGCTGGCCCACCGCCGCTTACACTCCGGCCGCTCGATCAACCCGATGTTGCGATTGCCCTCGATGACCGCGATCCGCCGCTCCACCACCGCCCGGTACTCATCCGACCAGTACGCCGGCAACTCCGTGATCGGCGTCGACCCGTGCCGCGCGAACCACTGCGTCTCCGCCTCACCCGCCGCCATCTTGCGAGCGAGCACGATCTCGAACGCCCGCTCCCCCAGCTTCAGCTCGGGCACCGAACCGGCCAGGGCGGTCAACTCCTCGTCCAGCAACCCGTAGAACGAGTAGACCTGCCAGTCCAACTCCTCCTGCAACGCGATCATCCGTGCCCGGACCGAATGCCACTCGTCACGAGCGGCAGTCAGCCGTTCGCGGGTCGGCATCCCAGAAGCCGCGACCGCGGCGGGGCTCACCGTGGCGAGCGACTGCGCCAGGCCGTCGATCTCCCGGCTCAGTTCGAGGGGGTACGCGGACGGCAGTGGGAACTCCTGCAGCTTGGTACCGGTGAACTCGTAGAAGCGTTCCCAGTCATCACTGGTGAAGCCGCCACCTTCACCGCGGATGCCCTTGTCGTGGCTGACCTCCTTAAGCCAGAAGCACGCGGTCGAACTGTTGAGCACGCCGAGCAGCCGCACGTGCTCGTCCTTCGACGCCCCCTCCGGCAGCTTGATCACCGGCGCCGAACGATTGAAGACCTTCCCACCCCGGTCCAACACAACGTGGTTATGCGTAGCCACAAACGCAAACGCGATCGACAACGGCGTCCGGTACCGCTCGGGGACCCAGCGGTACCACGTCCACCACGGCTCGTCCGACTGCGCGCGCGTCTGGCCGCCGAATCCTGTGGTGGATCCGAGGACTCGACGCAGCGACCACAAGTGCCTACCCCAGGCGGTGGTGAGGTCGAATGGCACCGGTTTGAGATCGACCCCGTAGGGCACCAGCGCGTGATCTTCGGGGGCGATGTCCCAATCACGGACGACGTCGCCGGTGACCAGCGGACGACGCAGCGAGTCTGTTCCTGCACGACGGAACCAGGCTGGTGGCGCAAAGAACGCCTCGTCCTGGCCGGGAAAGCTAGCAAACCCGATCGCGCCGCTGATGCTCCGCTGTAGTGGCGTCCGGTCACCTGCTTCCAGCGCCACCATCAGCCCAGCCGCGCCGCCTCCGCTGAGACTCCATGGGAAGGCTGCCAGGTCTGCACGCCGCGTATCGGCAGCGGTGACCCACTCGCTCTCGGAGCCGGGCCGGTGCACCTGACCGATGATCGCCTGCCAGACGAGGCCCTGGCTCGGGTCCCCGGGGGCGCCGGGCTCGCCGCGGATGCCCATGACCGTGCGGATCGTGCCCGCCCGGCCGCGGTTGGTATTGCGGCCGACCAGAATGACCGTCGGCGTGCCGTGGCCAGGAATGTATGCGCCAGAGGTGTCGATGACGTGGGTCAGGTTGACGTCGACCGCGAACAACTTCTCAATCATCTTCTTGCCGAACTCGCGCTTCATGAACGAGTTGGCCGTGATCTGCCCGACGTACCCTGCGCCCTTACCGTCTCCGTCACCTGTCCTCGCGAGCTGGAAGAACCGCTGGGCGAATGGCACCGACAGGGCATACTTACCGGAACAGGCGTCGTACATCTCGCGATACGCCTCGTTGAGGCCCTTATCCTTCACCGTGATGTACGGCGGATTACCCACGACGACGTGATAGCGGCCTGAGCTGAGGATGCCCGAGTGCTCCTGCACGTCCTCGGTCGCGTAAGCGAACTCCGTCATCGGGTCCTCGCCGAACAGCATGGCCTGCCGCCGCTTGATCAGCGAATCGCCGACAGCGAGGTGCATCGGGAAGACGTAGCCGGCCGAGTCGGCGAGGGACTTGACGCCGCTGGCGCGGAGGGCGGCGACCAGGAGGCGGAAGCGGGCGATCGCGACCGCGAACGGGTTGATGTCGACGCCGTGGACGGCGTCGAGGGCGAGGCGTACCCGCTCGTGGGGGCCGCGGTTGGGGGCGTGCTGCTCCCACTCCTTCAGCAGCCGGTGGAAGGCGCCGAGGACGAAGTGGCCCGAGCCGCAGGTGGGGTCGATCATCTTGACCACGTCGTGGCCAAACTCGGCGATCGCCGGGGTGAGGGTCAGGTCGAGGATGAACTCCTCGACGAACTCTGGAGTCTGGAGCAGGGCGTACGTCTTGCGGGCCGCCTCGGACAGGTCCTGATAGAGGTCACCGAGGAAGCGGGTGTCCCACTCCGGGTCGGTGAAGTCGTGCACCAGGCCGCCGGTCTCGCCGCGCCGGCGCCAGAAGGCGATCAGTTCCTTGGCTGCGTCATGTGACAGCGGGATCTGGTAGAGCGGATTGTGCCGCTTGTCGAACAGCGACTTGCCGGCCTGGGTGCTGGCGATGGCGTCGAAGCCCTGCTCAAGCCAGCCGCGCAGGGTTTCCTCGGGCCGGTCGCGGAAGAACTGCGCCTCGGCCTCCTCAGCCAGCACCAGGCGGTCCCCCGGCCCGGCCAGGTAGGGGTCGGGGAGCAGGCCGTTGTCCTCACAGAACCGCACGAACACGGTGCCGAGCACCCACGCGACGGCGACCTGGGTGACCCGCTCGTCCCGCCAGGCCGCCCAGGTGGCGGCGGTACGCCCGACCTTGAAGGCGTGGTCGTACTCACCACCCAGTCGGAGGCGCACCTCCTCGACCGATTCGGCCTGCTCCCGCAGGTCCTTTTCCAGGTTCTTGACCTGCTTCTGCAGGTCGGACAAGAGCAGCTTCCGGTCGATCACGCGACGACTCTAGTCGTCCCACTCGCGTGACGGTGTTACCCGTAAGGCCCGATTCGCCCGTCGGGTCGCTACCTACGGCTCCCGCATCCAGGTCTTTGGGTCGGTGACGAAGACGCCCTTGCCCTGCTGCCGGCGGATCACCCGCAGAGCTTCGAGGCGGACGTAGGCCAACTGCACGGTCCCGTAGCTGACGCCGTAGTCGGCGCGCGTTTCGGTGATCGACGGCAGCCGGTCACCGGGCTTCAGCTTCCCCGACCTCACGTCGGCCATCACGTCATCGGCGATACGCAGATATTCGGCTGATTCGGGCATGTCACTCCTCGCGTGGCAACCCGAATTCGATCACAGCTCGACTCACTAAACAACGTGCTTTGACTTCCCTGTGTTCCCTGGTTATGTTTGCCCGGAGCCGCTCCTCGCGTGGCAACGAGTTCGGCTCGTCCCCCTGGTCGGGGCGGGTGCACGTGCCCGTCCCGACCCACCGGACTGCTCCGCTGTCGTACCGCTGGTCAGAGCTGCGGCGGCGGGGCGGGCGGGCCGCCTGCGGCCGGCGTGCGGACGGCCCGCCCTTCCAGACCCACCGAAAGGGCCTTCCCCGCCCCCGCATGCTCAGGAAAGGACCGACGTGGCCCAGGTGTATCGAGGTGGCCAGCTCTACGGGACCGGTCGCCCGGCTCGGTTGACGCCGCACGAGGTGCGGACCCGCGAGTTCGACCCGCGTCGGCGCGGTGCCGACCCCGATCAGGTACGCGACTTCCAGGCCCAGGTGGCCGACGAGCTGAGCGACCTCCACCGACAGGTACGCATGCTCAGCCAGGAGAACGACCGACTCAAGCGGGCGCTGCGGGACTGGCAGACCATGCACGCCCGGGAGGGCCGACCGCCGCAGGAGTACCACACCAATGACGGCAGCTGATAGGCGTGCACCCCTCCCCCGGCGACCTGCTGTTCATCGACGGCCGGGCCTCGGTGCAGTTCGCCGGTGATCGTGCCCTGATGTTCCATGTCGTTCAGTCTGCGACCGCCTGACGGCTTGGGATCGCGACCCTCAGCGATAGAGACCTGCTCCCGCAGCTCTTCCAGAATCCGGTCGGTGACCCGGCGTTTCTCCCACTGCTGGAACTGCCGGTACACCCTCTGCCAGGGCGGGAAATCGACCGGAAGCTGCCGCCACGAGCAGACACTACGCACCACGTACAAAATCGCATCCACCATCGCCCGACGCGGGTGCTTCGGGATCCGCCCAGGTGACTTGATCAACGGGACATCGGCTCCACCAACTCGCACTACCCATCGGTCAAGTCCGACGGACACCGCCGCTCACGCTCCACCCCGCCAGCTTCACGCGGTTCCCGCCGCCGCCAGGGACACGCCGTGCGACACCACTCTCAAACACTCACCTACTGCAAGGATGGACGTCGCAAATGACGGTATTGACGCCAGAAGTCTGGTGGAGTTGAGTACAAGGGTACGGGCGCTCGGCCTTCCATAGGCGGGGACGCCCAAGTAGTTGGAGCTAGAACTCGCGAGAAAGTGTGTGATCTTGGCGTCGGATGACCATAACCTGCGGGTCGGCACACGTTATAAGTTAGAGCTTGTCGGGACGCGCTCGTCGTACACCTTAATAGCCGAGGTGGTGAACGTTCTCGAGACCGATATTAGGCTAATGACGGACGATGGCCGAATAATCAGGGTACCGATCGGAGCGGTTAGGTCGGCCACGGCGCACCATCCCACCCCCCGGCATAGGTCTCAGCGGCCCACCTCTCGGCAGGGAAAGGCCTCAGAGCCTGCTCCTCAGCAGGAGCTGGGCCGCGTCCGTAGCCAGGGCGACATCGCGCGCGGACTCCGGGAAACGCTTCGTACTGCAGCTTTGCAACATGACTATGTAAAGCGGACAGAACTTATCTCCGCTCGTCTTGCGCAAGACCTCGGTTTCATCACGTCCTCAGTAAACCGCCAACGGGCGGAGGCCGTACTCGAAGTAGCCGGAAAACTACTTCGTTTACTCCAATGCGGAGACGACACTAAGGTGTCGGACTCAGATGCACGAACTAGCTTCTTCAATTCGGAGCGAAATGTAAGGAAAGGTCGAAGCCATCAGGGCCGGGCCGGAACGTTGCCGACAGCTCTGGACGAGATTTTTGAAACGCTGATAGAAATAGAGCGTCTACATTCAAAGGCCTTGGCCGAAAAGGGAAGCTCCGCGCCGCGGATTCTTACGCAAGATACGGTGAATGTAACGCGCGGCAACGACAACGAATTCGAGCTTCCGGTCCGGGTGTCGCTCGATCAACCGTCACTGAGTGTGCGTAACGTTCGCCTGATTCTCGATAAATTTAGGAATCTGAAGGTAATCGGGAGTCTTCCCGTTGTTGAAGAATTGCGGGCCGGCGAATCGCCCATTCTAACTGCAAGAATGAGAGACAATAGAAAGCAGGGATCCCGAACTGAGGTTCGGGTTGACGCGCACCTGTCTTTCATCGGACCTGGTGGCGCAACTCTAGAAACGCCTCGGCAAACTCTTATCGTTAAAATACATGGAAAGGAAGAGCATCAAGAAATTGCCAACCCCTTCCGGGCGTATGCTGGCGGCCTTCCTGTCTCCAAGCGTGAGATGTTCTTTGGCCGCAGAACCTTGATTGATGAGTTTGTAAGGGAGTTAGCCAAGCCCCCTGGAGGTATGTGTTACGCGTTATACGGGCAACAGCGAACCGGGAAGTCGAGTGTCCTAGAGCAGGTTAGGCTTCGGTTGACTGAACGAGGAGCTATCGTTGCGAGTCTGTCGATGGGGACAATCGACAGAAGAAGCATGACGGTCGATTTCGTCGAGGAAATTCTTGATCAATTCCGTGTCCAGTTGGACCGCATATTGCCATCTGAACTGTCGGATCCGCTCCTCGCGCGCTGGCCGGATGCGACAACGATCGAGAGGCGCCCGCTTCGAAGCCTGCAACGAGCACGAGAAGCGGGTCGAACCGTTCTGCGGCGGGCAGGATTCTCGGCGACGCCGTTCGTTGTCGTCGTGGACGAGTTCACATACTTGCACGAAGTTCTTCGACGTCGCGGTATTGAGCCTCGTGAGCACAACGAACTCCGAGATTTCATGCGACAGCTTAAGGGAATCTTGGAGGCCCGGCTCTTCTCGGCTCTGCTAGTGGGACAGGACACTATGCCGAGATTCCTAGAGTCTTATCCCAACGAATTTAGCGTAATGGCTACTCGGAGACTCGACTATCTAAGCCTGGAAGAGACCCAGGCCTTGGCTGACGTTCCCGTGCGGACACCACAGAATGCTAGTCGATACACGGGATATGCACTGAGCACTATCGCAACATATACCGAGGGCCATCCCTTCTTCACCCAAATACTCTGCGACCGAATAATTGAATTCGTAAACTCAAGACGACGATCAAATATAACGCAAAGTGATGTCGAGGAGGCAGTTGAAAGTCTGCTGTCAGGAAATGACTGCATCGAGCCGCATAAGTTCGATTGTCTGGTTAGCGCCGACAACACGCATTCCTTGCTCTCAGCGATAAACCAGGAGCATGAAGAGGATGGTTCACGTCTTGCAATGGAGGTCCTGCGTCGGATTGCACTCCTGTCTGGGAGTCAGAACAACCCAATTTCGATTGAGGCGCTGCAACTAGAAGCAAGGCAGACGAAGGCGCTCGAAGATCTTCGAATGCGTGGAGTTATTCGCGAGACGGACACGGGTGTTGCCATTCGCGTCCTACTGTATGCCGACTACCTGAGGCGGAGAGCATCTTGACTTCCCGGAAAGATCTTCCCGAGCGAGTACGTGCGCTGTTAAGCGCACCAGCGAACGTTGCCGTGCACGGCAGTCCCGGTTCCGGAAAATCTTGGATCTCAGATCGCGTCATCGCAAGTCTCGATGGCGGTGGTGCGCGCCTTGTTAGAGTAGACCTCTCGACAGTTATGTCTGGGCTGGAGCTATTTTCTGAAATAGCTACCTCGACTTCGCAAAGTCTACGGCGCGAAGCCGGAACCTCGCTTCCACCGAACACACACGCAGCTTGGAAGGCCGCGCGGCTGCAAATCGAGCAGGCAGGCTGTCATGTCATACTTGTCCTGGACCAATTTGACCGCGCCCTACATTTTGACGATGGACAAGAATTCTTGCTACTTTTTCGTGAGCTTGTTCACCGCCCGGAGACATTGCCATGCACCGCCCTCATCCTGTCTCGAAGATCGCTACAATCTATTGAGGCAAAGGTTAGCGGAATTTCGACGCTCGCCAGCGTTTGTTACACGGAATTTTTAGGAAGCGTCTCTATCGACGATGTCAGCTCCTTTGTGCCCGGCGTCAATAGCATCAGTGCGACCGATGCGATCGAGTGCCTGAAGTGGTCGGGAGGTCATCCGGCGCTTGTGAAATACTGGCTGACCGTTCGTCCGGACCGCAATCCGGCACGCGCTGCCGACCTGGAACGATCGAAGTTGTTTCTCCGGGTGATCGACTACCTTAATGAAATCGATTTAGTTGACGCTGCGGCGCAATTCGTGCTTGGTCCAATAATTGAAGACATGCTACTTGAGAAGCAGGAGTTGGAGCTTCTAGGGATACTTTCCCTGCGAGGCGACAGCTCTGCGGATGAAGCAGCCTTATCTGACCAGGATATATTTCGTGATGCGTTGAGGAATCGCACCTGGAGTCTGGATCCTTGGGGCATACTTGGTCGCGCCGAAGTGCGATTGCGCGCTGCGGTGGAGGCCCGAATGATGGACGTTTATGGCAGTGATTGGCCGGCATTGGTGGCGAAAAAGAGTCCGGCAATCACGCGAGCGCGGAACGAGGCGCTTCAAAAGATGGAACGCGACCAGAAGATGTTTGCGCGGCAGGCTCCCTGGCTTTCCTATACCTATCCTGGTGACTTGTGGACGATCATTCAAGCTGAATGGCAGCACTTTCAAAAAGTCTTCGAGAAGAATGACAAAGTGTACTGGAGAAGCGTTCTAACGGGGCTAGCTCAATATAGAGCACCTCTCGCTCACGGTCGGCCCGAAGTTCTCGGTGAAGCCCAACGGGCGCAATGTCGAATCTTCGCTAATGAGGTCATAGAATCGATCAACCGGTTCGAGGCGAGCACTCGGACGCTACCTAGAAGAACTGTCGAAACGTGAATGTGCGATCGAACAACTAAACCCTCGACACTGTGAGGCGAGGGACAATCAAATACCTGGTTGAGGTTATTGCATCAGCGACTAGAACCCCGCGACGCAGCAAGTGAAGCGAGGGAAATCGTTGCGGGGTTGGAGGCTGCCGGGTCGCACCACAGGTGCATACTTCATCACCTCGGGTGGCGCTCCTTGAGCGTCACGCCGTCTCGCGTCCGTCCGGTCTCATCGCGATGACAGGGTGCGCGACGGTACGCCTTCGACCACGAGGTCGTAATGGTGGCCGACGTGCGAGAGCTGCCCTGCCGCGAACGCTGCCTCCGGGCGCGATGCCTCACGTCTGCGTCCCAGCACGCTATGCCGACCAACTATCGAGTCGTCGGCAGACGCAGATGCCGGACGCCGCCAGGACATGCTCAGTCATGTACTCACCGAGTTTGTCCATACGGGCGGCGGTGGCGACGGCGTCGCTGGCGAACGTGATGGCGACGGCCGTCCCATGGCCGTGGGTCCCAGAAAGCCGCAACACGCTGCCGTGCCGACGTCGTCATGACGGAATGCTATCGGTGGATCTGGGCAAAGACAGGTGCGCAGCTCCAAGACTTTCAGCGGAGTGACGAGGGGACGGCCCTTAACTCCGACGTCGAATCCTGGTGGTTGTCCCCTCGGTGTCCTTCCACTGGTGGCGACCGCGAAGTACCGTGCCTGCACAACGGTTCCTTGGTGGGAGCAAACAATGGAGATCGTAGGTAACCGAGCAATTGAGACAGCTGCGATCGACTACGTCATCATGAGAGAGCGTGAAGCCGGACGGACGGCATGCGACGTGAGGGGAACCGGATCCGCAGGTGACGTGGCGAGTCCACCCCGCATGATCGAGGTGAAGGCTTACGGGAAGTCAGCCAGGGGCACCGATCTGTGGCTCGAAGTCCGCCAGGTCGAGGAAGCCCTTCAGAACCCCGACTTCTGGATCTACGTGGTCGAGAACGTCCGTCAAGGCGATCCCAGCCAGTTCACGCTCAAGATGCTCGGGGGAGAACGCCTCCAGAAACTGCTAGGACGGGCGAAGGAGCAGCGGTACTACACGCTCCCGTGGCCCGTTGCTGATTACGACACACCCGCGTGAATCCTGGATCCACGCCCTGACGTACTCGCCATCGCACGTCGCCAGCGATTCAGCCTAGGAGTTACGCCGTGACGGCGCTGCGGTGAGCGTTGACGACCCAGGCGTCCGGCAGGGCGATCCACTCGTTGTCACCCACCCGCACCACCGAACCGTCCAGCTTGGGCAGCAGCGCCGGATCCTCCATCGGGCAGAGCAGCCACACGTCCCCCGCCCCACCCCGCGCCGCGTCGGCCAGCTCGTAGAGCCGGTCCATCGCCCGGTAGCGCGCCAGCACCGCCGCGTCGTGCAGCAGCACCGGCCCCGCGTCGGCCGACAGCTCGGCGCGCAGCTCCGGCGCGGCCAACTGCCACGCCCGCTCGACGTACTCCCCCAGCTTGATGGCGCCCCGGGAGCCGGGCGGCGCGATGTCCGCTCCGACCACCGTCTCCCAGGTCGGCTTGGGATGCGCGTCGACCAGGGCGTGCAGGTGGTCGAGGAATCGGGCCGCCACGTTGACCGGTCGGGCGTCGAAGCGCCGGGCCAGCTCTTCGCGCGCCAGCCCGTACCGGGACAGTCGTACCGTCAGGGCCCGGAACCCGCCGGCGGACCGCGCGCCGGTCAGTCGCTCCTCGGCCCGCATCGCCGCCGCCAGCTCCGGCGACTCGGCCGTCCACCGGCTCGGCGCGGCGGTCACCGACGGGCGCCGCTGCATGATCGACATGGAGGACGAGGCGTTGCGGGCCGGCAACGGGACGTACCGGTCGCGGTCCCAGCGCAGCTCGAAGCCGGCCTCGGCGAGCAGCCGGTCCAGCTTCGGATGCGGGGGCAGCGGGTCCAGTTCGGGGAAGCGCGTCCGCACCCGCTGGGTCACCTGCTCCGGCGTCAGCCCGCGACCCCCGTCCGGCGAGGCCGCCGGGGGCACCACGCCGGCCTGGGCCAACCGCAGCGCGCGGACCGGGTCGAGGTCGCGCGGGTAGAGCTCCAGCCGCGCGGTCGCAGCGGCGCGCTCCGAGGCCACCGCGGCGAGCAGCACGCGCCGCCGCTCGTCGATGACGTCGGCCGCGCCGCCGGGCGCGGTGACCGCCGCGAGGGTACGCAGCACCGTCGCCGGGCTGGGCAGCACCTCGCTGGCGGCGAGCTTGTCGGCAGCCCTGCCGAGCGCGTCGGCGTAGTCGAGCAGCGCTGGCGCGGCCGGAGTGTCCGGCGCGTCGTCCTCTCCCGCTTCCAGGGCCACCAGCAGCCGGTCACCGCGCGGGTGTGGCTTGCCGTTGATGTCGGCGCGGGCATGCCGGCGCAGCAGCAGGCGCGGTTCGTCGGCGAGCGCGTCGATCTCCACGGCGGCCCGCACCGCGGCGACCGCCACCGCGAGCCGCAACGCATCCCCGGTACGCACCGAGCCGCGGCTGCTCAGCAGGGCCGCGGCCAGCTCGGCGACGCCCATCACCCGGCCGCCGTCGCGCAGCAGCTCGATGATCTGGGTACGCACGCTGCCGACCACCGGGATGTCGTTCCAGCGCTTGCGCTGCTTGCCGAGGATCTGCGCGATCCGGGCCGGGGTGACATCGAGCCGCTTGGCCACCTGCGGGTGCTGGGGCCACAGCGGCAGGTCCGGCAGTACGCCGGTGGCGTCGGGCAGGTGCAGCGCCAGCCGGGTGGCCTCGACGTCCTTGGGATTGCGGCTGGCCGGGACGAGCAGGGTGGCGATGGCGTCCAGTCCGACGCGTACCAGATCGGGGTCGCCGTCCCCGGCAGCGGCCTCGGAGGCGATCTCCTCCGTCGCGGCCTTGCGCGCGGCGGCCGTGGTGGGAATGGTCTCCCGCTCCCCCAGCCGGCCGCGCCACTCCTTCACCCGGCGCTGCAGCTCCTGGCGGGTCTTGGCACCCAGGCCGGGCAGGTGGGCGAGCTTGTTGGCGACGGCGAGCAGCTCGCCGACGGTGGTGGCGTCGAGGCGGTGGGCGGCGGAGACCGCGCGCGGGGTCAGCCCGGCGGCCTCCAGCGCGGTCGCGCGGGTCGCCTTGGTGGCGGCCTCGTCGCGGGCGGCCTCGGCGGCCTTCTCGTCCGGTTCGTCGGCCTCGATCTCCGGGTGGTCGGTGCCGACCGGGGCGCTCGCGTCTGAGCGGCGAAACACCTGCTGCCAGGCGTCGCGCATGTCCTTGAGCGAGGCGAACCGCTGGCGGTGGTCGCGGTGCAGGGCGCGCTGGAGGAAGTCCACCAGGCCGTCGCGGATCGCCGGGTCGAACGCCTCGACCGCCAGCACCGGCGGGCCCTCGGTCAGCTGCGGCTCGGTGCCGCCGTCACCCCAGACGGGCAGCTCGCCGGAGGCCATCTCGTGCAGGGTGACCCCGAGGGCGTACCACTCGGCGTGCTTGTCGTAACCGGGGCGATTGGCGGTGCCGAGGAACGGGTCGAGGTAGCGGGGGGTGCCGGCGGTGATCTCCTTGACCGAGACGCCGGCCAGGGAGAAGTCGAAGAGCACGAGCTGCTTGGTGCGGTTGGGGCGCACCCGGATGGCGATGTTGTCGGGCTTGATGTCCCGGTGGTAGACGCCCTCCCCCTCCAGGTAGTCGAGGGCGCCGAACAGGTAGTCGCTGTAGGTCTCCAGCTCGTCGACGGTGAGCCGGCCGTCGTCGCGCAGCTTGCGGGCCAGGGTGCGGTCACCGGCGTGCTCCAGCACGATGACCGTGCGGTTGCCGATCTGCAGCGGCTCCGGCCGGGCCAGCCGGATCACCCGCGAGTCGGTGAGCGGGCCGAGCACCCTCGCCTCGTGCGCGAGCCGGGCGCCCTTCTCGTCGGAGAGCCCGACCTTGAGCACCTCCTCCCGGCGGGTGCGCTCGTTGAAGCCGAGGAACGCCCGGCAGGTCGAGCCGGTGCCGAGGCTGCGGACAATCTTCCACTCGCCGACCCGGTCGCCGCCGCGCGCTTCGAGCGGGTCGACCTGCTCGGGCTCCGGCTCCTCCGGGTGCACCGACGCCGGCGGCGGCGCGGTCAGCTCCTCCTCGACCACCTGGAGCATCTCGACGAACTCGGCCACCGTAGTGAGGCGCTGGGTCGGCACCGGCGCGGTGGCCGCCTGGATCAGCTCGTCGGCGAACTCGGTGATCCCGTCGGCGATCGCGGAGGCGCGCAGCCCGTTGTCCCGGGCCAGCCGGGTCAGCAGCTCGGCACGCTTCGCCGCCGGCGGCTGGCCGGTCAGGATCAGGTAGCTCAGCGCGCCCAGGCCGAAGACGTCCATCGCGACCGCGTCCGGCTTCGGCGCGGTCAGCTCCGGCGCGAGGTACGCCTCGGCGGAGCGCTCGATGTGCGAGGCCGCGTGCGTGGAGAGAGTGACCGGGTCGCCGCTGCTGCCCCCGCCGCTCCCGTCGACACCGCGGGTCGCCGCCTGCCAGTCGCTGAGCTGCAGCTGAGGAGTCAGCCACGCCTCGTCCTCGCTGCCACCCCGCCGCTGCCGTCCAGGGCTGACCAGGACGCTGCGCGCCGACAGGGCGCGATGGTGCAACCGCCGGCGGTGCGCGTACGCGACTGTCTCCGCGAGCTGGCGGATCATCGCCAGGCGGCTGAGCGCGTCGAGGCGGTCGCCGTACTGGGCCATGTAGTGGTCGAGGCGGATCGAGCGGGGGTCGTACCGGAAGATCAGCGCCGGTCCCGCCTCGTGCGACTCCATCGAGTCGACCTGAACGATCCCGGGGTGATTGATGCCGTGCAGCACCTGCATCTCGCGCTTGGCGGCGCGTTCGATGCTGGCCCGCTCGGCCTGCACCGCGTTGCGCTCGACGAGGTAGATCCGGACCCTCCGGCGCTCCCGCTCCAGGTCGCGGTGCCGGGCCTCGTGATCCTGCCAGGTCGGGCCGAGGTCGAACGGGCGCGGCTCCAGCTGCCACGACCCGATCTCGTAGTGCTTGCGGCTGCGGGCGATGCCGACCGCCTTGAGGAGGTCCGGCAGCGACGCGGACATCTCCTTCGTGACCCGATGCTGCTCGTCCTGCGGCGGGCGCTGCAACAGGGAGGTGATCGCCGGCAGCGGGCCCGGCTGGTGACCGGCCGCCGGCTCCGGACCGTAGATGCCGTGCAGGTGGTAATCGGAGAGGCCGATGTGCAGGCCGGGCTTGGACAGGAACACCGCCGCCTGCACGAACGGGATTTTGACCGACGCGCCCTTGCGCTGAGTCGCCGCGACCTGGAGCAGGGACTTGAGCTTCTTGGCCTTCATGTCCGCCAGATGCAGCGGGTTTTCGAAAGTGCGCGTGCTGTTGGGCCCGTTCAGGATCCAGTTGGAGCCGCTGGAGACCAGCCGGCCGGTCAGGCTCTTGATCTCGATCAGGTAGAGCCCACCCGGTCCCGCCACCAGCAGGTCGACCTCGTACGGGTGGCCGGTCTGCGCGGTGAAGGTGAAGTTCGACCAGGCCCGGTAGGGCTCAGTGTCCGGCAGCAGCGCCTGGACGTGCGCCAGCGCCTCGCGCTCGTGCGCGAACTGCGACGGCGTGATCGTCGTCCACCGGCCTTCCTGCATGCGGAAGATCCTAAGCCCAGCTGACCAGGACTCACTTGCCTGGCACGCCCGGTCCACGGCGACTACCGGGACGCCGAACGACTCGACCACCGTCCGAGTGCGCTGCACCAACCGAGGACCAGTGGGCGCACCGCTGGTAGCCGGCCGCGTGGTCAGCAGCCAAGCGGAGCAGGCGACTCAGTTCCTCGGCCGGCGCACCACATCCCCCGGGCCCCATCGGCCATGGCCTCGACTACGGCCAGCCTGTGACACCAACGCCATGCTTACCGTCCGACACCGCAGCCGCCACGACATGCGGTCGACGGCTGGATGTATTGCACACCGCGCAGGCGGCAACGCGCGCACGGCGGCTACGAGCGGAAGACACGGAGTCAGCGGGGTGCGCGTCTGGCCTCGATCAGGGTCCTGCTGGAATGGGCCACGAAGGCGCCATGCCTGCGGATGTGGGCATCAAGTCGTTCGAGATGGGCACGGTAGCGCTCGACGCTGAAGTCGGGTACCCACCAGACGCATTTGCGCAGGACGTAGACGACCGCGCCGATGTCGAAGAACTCCATCCGGCAACGGGCGGTGCGCAGGTCCACGATCTGCAGCCCGGCCGCCCGCGCCGCGGCGACTTCCCGGTTGGGATCACGAGCGAGGCGCTGGCCGGGCAGCGGGCCGAGAAAGTACTCGATGAGCTCGAACGCGGAGGCGGGTCCGACGTGCTGGGCAAGGTAGCTGCCGCCATCGACCAACACGCGGGCGATCTGCGACCAGTCGGGGTCGACGGGATGGCGGCTGGTCACCAGCTGGAAGCTGGCGTCGGGGAACGGCAACGGCCGGCCCGGCTCAACCGGGACGACCTCAACTCCCCGGGGGCACAGCAGGGCACGGGCACGCTCCACGTTCGGCCGCCACCCCTCGGTGACCACCATCCGCCGCGGCAGCTGCGGCACCCCGGCGATGACCTCACCGCCGCCGGTGTCGATATCCAACGCCGAGGCAACGTGGGGCATGCGCGACGCGAGCAGGCGCGAGTACCCCCACGGCGGTCGCTGTTCGGTGGCCCGGCCGTCGAGCCAGTCGAAGCTCCACCCGGACACGTCCACCGCGGCGGCCTCATCGACCAGGTCGTTGAACGTACGCACACCCGCATCCTCACCGCGCCGTCAACTGGCTTTCGTCCACGGGCACCACCACGCTTGTGTCGTAGACGCGTCACGGGCGGCGGGGCGGCTTCCCGCTAAGCACCCCTAGGCGCGGTAGGGCCGAGCTGCGCGGGCATCGCGCAACACCCGCGCCCACCAGGCGATCTGGTCCAGCAGCGCTCTCGCCGCCTGGTTCACCGGCCCGCTCTCCAGCGGCTCACCACGTTCGCCGAACTTGCCGTGGCACATCGCAAAGCTGACCGTCTCGCGGACGGTCACGGGGTGCAGCTCGGCGAAGACCACCCGCAGTTGCTCCACCGCCCGTAGGCCGCCGGAGATGCCGCCGTAGGACACGAAGCCGACGGGCTTGGCATGCCACTCCGGATTCACCGCGTCGATGGCAATTTTCAGCGCGCCCGGGTAGCCGTGGTTGTACTCGGGCGTGACGACCACGAATGCGTCTGCCCGGCCGATTCGCTCGGCGAAGGCGCGTACATCCTCGGCCTCGTACTGCCCGGTGACGACCGGAGTGGCCTGGCCGGCCACCGGGAGCGGGGTTTCCGCCAGGTCGATCAGGTCTACGACCACGTCTCCGCGCTGCTCGGCCTGCCGGGTGCACCATTTCGCCACCACCGGACCGAATCGGCCCGAGCGGACGCTGGCGAGGATAACCGCCAGCCGGTACGGCGACTCCGTCACGTCTGCCCCCACTATCTCTCACATCCCGACGCGTACAGCGCGGGGTGCGGGGCCGCCGATCTACGGTGCGGGCTGCCGCGATGAGCACCACCGCGGCCACCCTAGAACGCTGTTCTCCCTCATCCTGCGCTTCCTCGAGCCGACCTCCGGCACGGTGGCCCTCGACGGCCGCCCCTACCCCACCTACTCGCACGCCGAGATCCGCCGCCGGCTGGCGTACGTCGAACAGGAAACCCCGCTGCTGCCCGGCACGATCCGCGACAACCTGCTCTTCACCCACCCCGAGGGCGCCGTGGTCACCATCGCCCACCGGCTCTCGACGGTGCTCGACGCCGACACCATCGTCGTGATCGAGAACGGTCGAGTGCGGGCACGCGGCACACACGCCGACCTGATGGAGCGCGACTCCCTCTACCGGGGTCTGGTCGAGGCGCTCCGCATCGCCGAAAGTTCCGCCGCCGCCCCCGCCTGAGCCTGAATCCGTCGGTGGTTGGTGGAGTGGGTGTGCCGGGCGCGATGGGTCGCGCTGTGATCAGCATGGTCGATCACCGACGAACAGCCGCCGTCTGGTCAGTGGCGGCTGGCGAAGTCGGCCACCCGGCGGGCGAGCGAGCCCTCGGTCCGCGCCCAGGCGAAATGGTTCAGCCGGGCACCGGTCTCACCGGTGTAGTGCACCCGCTCCACCGGTGCCGAGACGAGCTTGCCGCACAGGTGATCGAGGCTGAACGGGGGTACGTAGTCGTCACCGGCAACGCTGACCGCGAGCACCGGCACGCGGAGCGCGGCAAGGGCCGGCTCCGGGTCGGTCCCGGCCACTGGCTGGTAGCGACCGTGCCGCGCGGTGTACGCCCAGTCGCGGATCACGCCGCGGGACTGCCGGCCGCCAAAACCCCACCCTGGCCAGACGCCGAGCAGCGCCGTGGTTGTCGCGACCGTCTGTGTCTGCGCCAGCGTCAGCAGCCCGCGGGCCCCCGGATAGGTCCGCCAGTACGCGAGCCCGGCGGCCACTACGACCATGCCGGAGACGCCGGATCCGCCGTCGAGGGCGAGGTGCAGCAGGCACACGTGGGCACCCAGGGAGTGGCCGAGCAGCACCGTGCGCCGCCCGGCGATGCGGGGAGCGAGCCAGTCGCGGACGGCGCCGACGTCGGCCGCAAGCTCTGGGTACCCGTACCGGGAGGAGCGGTCGGGGCGGGGCGAGCTGGCGCCGGTGCCGCGCAGGTCCACCACGTGTACGGCTGTCCCCGCAGCCACGAGTTGCTCGGCGAACGGCCGGTAGAAACGGGCCGGCACGCCCATCGCGGGCCAGATCATGACGGCGGGTGCGTCGGCGAGGCCCGGCTCCGGGTAGCTCTGCACCCCGATCCGAGCCCCGTCACGGTCGATGTACTCCTGAGTGGGATCCATTGGCGAGAGTTTATCCTTCGGGTAGTTGTCCGGTCGGCAGCGGAATCGGGGTCAGTGAGAACAGCTCGGGCGCCTCGACCTGTGCCGTCAGCATCCCCTCAACCGCGGCGAGCGGGCCCGGCGAAAGCTGCCAGGTCGGATCGAGGTGCTGGGCGAGCCGGTCCAACGCCGCGAGCATCCAGCTCTCGTCCGCGAAGACCCCGCCGGTGTTGTGGACACCGGTCAGGAGCACGCAGGCGGCGGCGTGCAGCACGCAGTGGACCCGAGCGGCCGTGTGCGCCAGCATTGAGCCGTGCGCCCGCCGGTCCACGCCGGACAGCCGCTCGACCAGCTCACGGTGGGCCGCGTCGAGCCGGCGTACTGACTTCCAGGACGAGAAGCGCGATGCAAGCTCCGGCCACGCACCCCCGATCTCGTCCCGACCACCGTTGGTCAGGTGCAGGCGCCGGGCGTCGTGCGTCCACGGCGTCAGCTCGGCCCGCCGATCGAACAAAGCCGGCAGCGGTGCGGGGTCACCGCCCGCACCGGCGGGGGCGAACACCAGGTCCGCCGCTACCGAGCTGAGGTTCACGTGCGTCGTGCCCTCGAAGATGCTGGCGATCGCCTGGTCCCGGTGCAGCTTCTGAAATGTGCGGGCGGGCACGGTGTCGCGCAGGTAGCCCCGCGCGCTGAGCACGGTGTTGAGATCGGCCAGCGCCCGTTCGACGGTGACCGGGACGAAGTACTTCACGATCGCGGACCACAGGCTAAGCCGTTCGGGCGCCTCGGTGATTGCCCGGACCGCCGGGATCGACACGCACTCTCCGATGATCAGGTCGAGGTAAGCCCGTACCAGGATGTCCCGGATCGCCGGCAGGGCGGTGATCGGCGCCCCGTAGAGGCGGCGACCACGGGCGTGCGCGTACGCCACGCGTAGCGCGGTGTCGAGACTGCCCAACGAGAGCGCCGCGATGAGCGTACGGGTGATCTGCAGGGTCTTCAGCGTCTGCGGTATGCCGGCGCCCGGTGGTCCCAGCAGCGCATCGGCGGGCACCGGGCAGTCGGTGAACGCGATGCCACTCAGGTCATGGCCGCGCAGGCCGACGGTCGGGACGCCCGGACTGTTGTGGTGGCGCTCGGCCGGCAGCCGCGCCTTGTCCACCAGCAGCAGCGAGAACTGACGGGGACCGGTGGTGACGTAAAGGGTGCAGAATGCACCCCGGGTGGCGTTGCCCACCGGCCACTTCTCGCCGTTGAGCACGTAGCGGTCGCCGACGCGCCGGGCGGAGACCTGGCACCCGGCGAGGTCACTGCCGTGGTCGCGCTCCGACATCGCGAAGGAGCCGAGGTCGCCGGCGAGCAGCCGGCCGGCGAGCCACCGCCGCTGCCGGTCGTCGCCCCACAGCCAGACCGGGTTCGCGCCGAGCAGGGTGGTGCCGAACGACACCGCGAGCCGCAGATCCCGGCGCGCGATCGTACGGCACATCGCGAACAACTCCTGGAAGGAGTGCAGCCGGCCACCGAACGCCTGCGGTACGAGGAAGCCGGGGAACTGCCAGGAGCGCAGCGCGTCCATCGCGTGCCAGGGCATTTCGTCGCGTTCGTCCTCCTCCACGCTGCGGGAGAAGGCGGATACCGCCTCGGGATGGTTCGGGTCGCCCAGGAACTGCTCAAGCTCTGCGGCCGACCGGTCCGCTGCGCAGGTGCCGCGAAGATCTTCGTCAGTCAGCATCGGAAGTGCCTACTCGCGACGTCGCCGACAGGGGGAAGCGATCGGCGGGGGTGGCCGGCGCCGACACGAGGTGCCGCAGGAACGCGGCCCGGCTGGCCCGCATCCAGTTGCGGGTGGCGAACATCTTGGCCGGCGGGGCGTACAGCGCAGCGGTGTGCTCCACGGCCGTGGTCACCTCCGCCGCGCTCGCACCCGCTGCGGCGAGCGCCGTTCCCCACGCCCGGCTGCTCAACGCGGCCAGCCCGGTGAACTCCGGTGAGTGCTGACCGGCCTCCGGATCCGCGGTAACGATCGCCTCGTTGCGCAGGTGGAGGTGCAGACTGAGCAGCGCCAGGTCCCACCCGACGCCGGTGGCCCCCGGCCCGAACTCCGCCCAGAAGCGCTCGTCGACGACGGCCGTGTGTTCGAGTTCGACGAGGGTCTCCCCGGCACCGTCGGACAACCGCACCGTCACCTCCGCCGCCGGGCTGTCCCCGATCACCCACTCCAGCGTGAACAGCCGCGTCGGCTCGCAGCGCACGACGGTGCCGTGCACGTTGCCTTCGAACGCGAAGGCCGCCCCCGGACGCCCCTCACCCTTGACGGCGAGAAACCAGCGTGAGATCCGTTCGGAATTGGTGAGGGCGTCCCACACCTCCTCCGCGCTCGCCCGGTAACCACGCCGCAGCAGAACGCTGCGCCCGTCGCCCGCCGGAATCCGCCGATGGCCGATCTCCCGGTGAACGGCGGCGAGCTCTTTGGCAATGTCTGTCATGGACGTCGTCCTTTCCCCCGCAGCGGCGCGCCGCCGGTCTCTGCATTCACACGTTGAACTCGGCGCGGTAACCGCCGAACTGTCGATCGATCCGGCTCTGGTCCAGCCCGAAGTCGGCGAGCGAGTAGCCAGGCCCGCCGCTGCGCTCGGGTGCCTGTTCGCTCAGGTGCCGGGCCAGCCGGGCGCCCGCTTCCCGGGAAAGGGCCACCCCAGCGAACTCGCACACCCGCGCGGCGACGCGCAGTGGGTCCGCCCGTAGGTCCCGCTGTCGCACGTCGAGCGTGTGCGCGGCTGGCCCGTACCGGTCGCCCTGACGCAGGCCCGACAATCCCTGTCGGGCGTACGTGAACCACTGGCTGCCGATGGCGTGCCGGTCGGCCCTGGCCCCGTTGGCCCCCCGTACGACCGCAGTGAGGTTGCACGCCGAGGCCAGGTTGGTCGCCGGATCGCGGTGCAGCCGGACGATTCGCGCCTGCGGGTATACCGCGGCCAGCGCCTCCAGGTGCCACAGGTGGGACGGGCACTTGAGGACGACGTGCTGCCCGGGCCGCCGCCACAGCATGCACCGCAGCAGCGTGCGGTGGTACTCGTACGTCTCCCGTAGGTCCTGCTCGTCCAGCCAGGCCAGGTAGCTCGGCACATGGTAACGCTGCGCGAAAATCGAGCTGGAGAAGGTTGTAGCGGTTAATCGGTGACACTCGTCGGGCCGCAGCGCGTCCAAGGGGTGCAGATCCCGGAACGCCGGCGCCACGCTGTAGTACTGCTCGACGTACCTGCTGGCAGTCCGGATCAGCCGTTCCTCCGAGGCCGGATCGGTCGATGCCGCGGGCGCCAGCATCTCCCACAACCGTGGCGCCCGCAGGTCAGGGTGCTCCGCGAGCAGGTTGTGCAGAGCGGTCGTACCCGTGCGCGGCATGCCCGTGATCACGACGACGTTCTCCACCGGAATCCGTTCGATCTCCGGATTGGCCTGCACGAGCCGGCTCGTCTCGATCTGCGTGACGAGTTGGGCGACCACGAAGTCGTGCAGGGCCTGGCGGCCGAAGGGGTTCAGGTCCGCCTCGCTCTCCACCGCGTCGAGCAGGCGCCGGAGGGCGGGCAGGAACCGCAGTGGCCGCCGGTCATCGTCACCCGCCGCTTCCCGCGCACGTGTGACGAGATCATCCAAGGCTAGGCTGACGATGCCCGGACGGGCCGTGTCACTGACGCTCATGGCCGTCACCCGTTGTTGCGGTCGGGGACTTCGTCGCGATGCCGGAGGTATCGCCCGCTGCCAGCGTCTTGTCGGTCAACGCGACCTCCACGAGCTTCGTCAGATCACTCAGGGAACTGGCCCCGTACAGCTCGGACTCGTCCAGGGAGATCGCGAACTTCTTCTCGACGGCGTCGAGTATCTGGAACAGGGTCAGCGAGTCCAAGCCGGACAGGTCGGACAGGCCGGCATCCTGGTCGACTGTCTCGACGGGGTGGTTCAGCAGGTCCGCGATGACGACGCGGACCTGGTGTTCCACCGTGGCGTGCGGATCACGCATGGCGCTTCCTTCCGTGGTCGGATCGTTCGAGAGCCCGGCGGTGCTCAGGGCACCGACGGCACGCTGGCGCGCACCTTGGCCCGTTGCACCTTGCCGCTGCTCGTGCGGGGCAGGCTCTGCGGCGGTATCAGCTGGACGGCGACGTCGAGCAGACCGAGGCCGGCGGAGATCTCGGATCGGATGCGGTTGGTCAGGCTCCGTCGTTCGTCGCTCGACTCGATCCCGGTCTCCACCACCATGACCAGCCGTTCTCCGCGCTCGTCGTCCTGACCGACGGCTGCGCACCGCCGGCGGTAGACGCCCGGCAGGTCTCGGACGATCGCCTCCGCGTCCTCGGCGTAGTAGTTGTGGCCGCGGATCACCACGATGTTCTTGGTCCGGCCGGCGACGTAGAGCTCACCGCCGTGCACGAACCCCTCATCCCCCGTCCGCAGCCAGCCGTCGTACGTGAAGAGGTCCCCAGCCGGTTCCCGAAAGTAGCCGGCGGTGACCGGCGTGCCGGCTATCTCGATCTCACCGAGGCGGTCCTCGGCGCCGTCCGCACCGGCAATGCGGATCCGGACACCCCTGACGGCCTGACCTACTGCGACGAGCGGGCGGGCGCCGGGCGCACCCGGTTCAGCGGGCACAACCAGGCCGCTCTCGTGGGTCCGGGTCCGGTCCAGCCAGAGGACCGACGGGCGGGTGCCGCGCCGCGCGAACGTGACGGCGAGCGTCGCCTCGGCCATCCCGTAGACGGGCACCATGATGTCGGGACGCAGGCCCCGGTCGGCGAAGGCTCCCCGGAACCGGTCGACGGTGGTGGCCTGGACCGGCTCCGCGCCGTTCAGGCCCAGGCGCCACGTGGACAGATCGAGGTCCTTCGGGATGCGGTCGGCGTCGTCCATCAGCTGGTCGTAGAAGAAGTTTGGCGCGGTGGTGACCGTGCAGCCGTGGTCGACGAATTGCTCCAGCCACGCTGCCGGACGCCGGACGAACGTGGACGGGCGCCAGAGGACCACGCGCATGCCCTGGACGAGGGCGGCGAGGGTCGAGAACAGCCCCATGTCGTGGAACAGGGGGATCCAGAGTCCCGCCACGTCCGTCCGGGTCAGCGCGCACCCGTCGACGATCGCGTCGAGTCCTGCTACGACGTTGCGGTGGCTCAGCATTACGCCCCTGGGCCGGAGGGTGCTGCCGGACGTGTACTGGATCACCGCGAGCGAGTCGGTGCTCACCGGCTCGGCCAGCTCCGATCCCGTGGTCGGCAGCGCGTCGCCGTCGATCAGCCGGACGGCTGGTAGCTCGGCCGTGCGGGCGCGAAGCACCCGCAGGCAGGCCGAGCTGACCACGAGGTGTCGCATCGCGGAGTCGGTAAGCACCCGTCGCAGGTGGTCGACGTAGCCGTGCACCCCACCCATCGCCGAGGGAATGGCAAGCGGAACGGCCACCGCGCCGGCGTGCAGGATCCCGAGCAGGGCGCGCAGGAACACCAGGCCGTTCTCCGCGACCAGTCCCACCGGATCGCCCCGACGGACGCCATCAGCGCGCAACTGTGCGGCCGCCGTCCGGCTGATCCGCAGGAGATCCGCGAGCGGAACCCGTTCGCCGGTCTCGGCCACGAGCAGTTCGCCAGTCCCGGTGGCGGCGATCCGCTCCAGCAGCCCGGTCACCGTCTCGTCGCGATGTTCTGTCTCCGGCAGCACGTGAAACCCCCTGTGTCCTCAGCGAATGAGCGAGGCGATCCGTTCGCGGTCGTTCGTCCAGTCGGTGCGGCTGACCGCGACGAGGCAGGCGGTCTTGTGTGGCAGTTCGACCACGGCGATCTGCCGCATCCCCAGCATCTTGTGCAGGTTCACCATCGACCGGTTGCGGATGTCGGGGTCTCCGATGTAGTGCCTGGCCTCCGGCCAGGTTTCGAAGGCCCAGTCCACCGCGTCCACAATGACCTCTAGGACGATGCGCCGGTCCACCCGCGCCGTCGGGTCGACCAGCAGGTGCGACCCGCGGGCCTCGTCCTCGATCAGTGGAACGTCGGCGAGCAGGCTGTCCCGCTTGGCGTAGGTCTCGGCATAGGCGACCGGCCGTCCGTCCAGCTCACCGACGACCGGCTCGACCCCGAGCCGGTCCGCCGGCAGCGCCAGGTAGTCGCGTACCGTCTCCGGGCCGTGCGGCGGCGGTCCGACCTTCGCCACCCGAGGAGCGGTACCCCAGTACGCCAGGCCCGGGGTAGTCCACCATCCCCAGATCGTTTCGGCGTCGCCCGCCTCGGCGGGCCGCCAGACAAACGTGTTTCCGCGCCGCAGGCGCACCACCCGTCGGATCCGCATCCGCTGTGCCACGTCACCTACTCCCCCCGGTCATCTGCGTCATCTCGGCGCCCGCCGCCCGGTTGGCCGGCCGGCCCCGGGCTCGGGCGAGGCTCAGGCGGACCGCACGGGCGACCCGGAAGGCGTTGTCCCGGTTGGTCTCGAACGAGTTCGTGTAGAAATGCGTCCCGAACGTCAGCGGGCCGACAAGGTAGAGATTCGGGCGCGTGCTGCCGTCCGCGCTGAGGACCTGGCAGGTGTCGAACGCCACCCGCACGCCGCCACGCGGGTCGATCGTGAGCAGACCGCGCACGATCGCGCCGCGGAGCAGCGCGTCACGCTGACAGGCGATGGCCAGATGCCCGCCGGTCGCGTCGACGAGAAAATCGTACGCGTGGCCGGGCGGGCCCGAACGGGTGCTGATCCGCCAGCGGCGGGCAGTGCCGGAATCCTCCGGAGTGACGGACGTCAGCCCGGTGCGCACAGTCAGTTGTCCGCTCAGCACGGCAGGCAGCAGCGCCCGTGCGTTGACCAGTGGCATGCTGTGCCGATACTCGTTCCAGCGAGCGCGGCACCTGGTGAGGAATAGCATCTGGTCGCACTCGTCGATGGCGTGCCAGATGGCGGGGGTATGTGGCGACAAGGAGTCCAGCGCGTGGTACCAGGTGGTTGGGGACTCCACCGCCGCGGCGACCGCCGCCGCGAAGACCTGATTCTCGTCCTGTCGTCGGCGGTGCCGCCGACCGGCGCGGGAGAACCACTCCCGGGCATCCGGCATCCCGGGTGTGTAGGGCTCGCGCGCGCGGGCGTCGAGACTCTCCGCCACCGCCCGCGCCACCGTGCTCAGCCGGATCCGCCGGCGTCCCGCCTGGGTCACCCCGTGCAACCAGCCGGGATCGAGCAGCGCCGGCTGCTGCTCGGCGGTCGCGCTCTGGACCTTCGGAAATCCCCGTGTACGCGAGTAGCAGGAGATCCGCCCCTGATGGCCCTGCGCGAGCAGTTGGACGCAGACGTCGACGGCGCTCAGGCTGCTGCCGACAATGCCGACATCTGCAGTGGGCGGAATCTGCCCGAGCTGGTGTGTGTCGGCGAGGGAGGCGACAAAGTTCTGCCGGTCCGCCCAGTGGGCGAGGGCGCCGTTGCGGGACTCCCCAGTCGCCAGGACCACGACGTCGAACATCCGCGTCGCACCGTCCGCACCAGAAATCCGGAACGATTCGCCGCTGCGATCGAGGTCCACCGCCGTAGTCCGCCAGTGCTCGACGGCTACGCCTGCCCGCTCGGCCGACGCGACCGCCCCGGCGAGGACCTGCCTCAGGTAGCGCCCGAAGAGCCGACGCGGCGGATACTCCAGGTCGTCGCGGTCTACGGCACCGCGATGGACGCGCAACCAGTCGCTAAAACCGTTGGGAGACCGGGGGTCGACGTGCAGGCGGCCGGCCCGCATGTTCAGGCGGTGCGCTGCCTGGAAGGCGTAGCCCGATCCCGGCTCCTCCGCAGGGTCGACCGCCGTCAGCCGTACCGGGGCCGCGGACGGATCGGCCTGAAGCTCGTCGATGAGCTTCCACACAAAGCACGTGCCGGTAGGGCCTAGGCCGATCACGGCCACCGATACTTCCCCGCTATTTTTACCCACCCGCATTTCTCCCCGTGTTGATCCTGAAGACGTCTCCGATCGACGGCGCCGCCGGTCCGCATGGTCGTGGACCGCCATCGCACGGTCGCCGACAAATCTTGCGGTGGCGGTGTCTCAGGACGGAGTTGCGGACCGGCCTGCGCTCGCCCTCTTCAGGCCCGGGTCAGATTTCACAATGACGGACGCAGTCATCAACCGAGACACCCCCGTGTCTGTTTGGCTCTGGTGTTTGCCGGTCCCGCGCGGAGGATGATCCCGACGAATCGCCGGAATCAGATCTGGCCCCCGATATTGCAATCACCCACGTCAGAGTCGATCTCACAAGTCGCATCGACTCACGTCACAGTAGGTGCCGTGCGGTGGCGGGTCAACCCCTCGTCCGGACCCGGATCGTCAGCGCGCCATCGCCTGCTTCGCGTCAGGGCCGCCGGCGGTGGCTACCGGGGCCGGGGCCGGGGCCGGCCGAGCACGGCACCTCTTGTAGATCGTGACGCCTGGACAACTCCAGGATCCACAGGTGCCGTGCTCGCCCTGCATCCGGGCACCCAATCGGGTCAGCCCAAAGTGGACCTTTGCGGATTACTCCGGGGCCCTGACGGTCTGCCCCCCGTGATTGCGGGCGGACATCCCACGCCGTGGGGTAATCGATGCGACCGCGGCCACTCCAAGAACCAGGGCCGGAATCACGAAATAGACTCCGTCGCCGAGGCCAAGGATCAGGCCCCATGCCAGCAGCACCAACGCCCCCAGCGCCGTCGTGATTCCGACCGCGCGGCCCGTCAGGTCTGCGACGAGGGGCAACACGGCCACGGCCATCGGCACACCCAGCAGGTAAGCGGCGGAGGCACCGCTGTCCGACGTGGTGGCGGGCACCAGGGCGATGGCAATCCCCAGCGTCGCCCCGAACGCGAGCAGTCGTAATGCTCTGCCAAGGGCTTGCGGCGTAGTGCGCCGGCGCCCCAGGTAAATGAACGCCGCCACGGCGACGAACAGCGCCAGAACTCCGCCGACAATGGTTGCAACGGTCATTACGACTCCCTTTTAACCATGTCGGCGATCCGAGTCTCGTTCACGTCGACCGGCCACTGCTTCCGTAACGAGTCGGTGAGCCGGCGCAGGTGCTCCTCTTGGCGATGGGCGGCCAGCGCCGATTTTACCTGGTAGGTCACCTCGGCGTCCCACGTGACCCGCTCGAACGAGATGCGCTCGACCCGGACCAGCCACCACCGGTTATTCGCCGGATCGGGTGCCAAGCCGACGCCGCCAGCAGTGCCCACGGCGAAGGCCGCGCGCGCAATCATCGGATCGGCGCCTTCAGCTTTGTGATCAATTGTGGCCGTGCCGTTGTGAGCCGCGTCAGCCTCGCGCACCAATCGCAAGAATGTCGTCTGGTCGGTACCCGTAACGCTTTCGAGAAGCTTCCTGGCCTGGGGGCCGTTGGTGAACTCTGCCCAGGCCACATCGGCCTGCTCCACCTTTCCGAACAACGCACGGTTCTGCTCGTACCAGGCGCGCGCCTCCCCGTCGGTGATGTCATCAGCCGTGAGGCCGTGACCGTCGCGTTGCTCTCGCCTGATGAGTTCGGCGATCTGCTGGGCCCTGGTTGGCGCGTCGATTCCTCGGCGAGCGGCCTCGCGGACAAGCAGCTCGTCGCGGATGGCCCGTTCCAGCGCCTCTGTCCACGGGCCGGCGTATCGGCCCGGGATCAAGACCGCCGGCAACGGGCGGTCAACCATCAGCGCGCGCACCTGCTCGATCGTGATTGGTTCCCCGGACACTGTGGCCAGGACGTTCGGCTGTGGCTGTTGGTCCACGGAGCGACCCGTGGACCAACAGCCAGCCGCCATCCACACAACCAGGGCCAGCCATGCGGTGAGGGCAAGTGATTTCTTCATAACGAGAGTGCTCTAACCACACTGGTTGGTGGACCACAGGAAATCGTCGTCGGCTTCCCAATACTCGTCGCCGCACTCGCTGTCCCAGGGGTCCGTCGATCCACCGTGAGCCCGGCCGCAACGGTCGTGATCGGCACAGTCATAGGTGTATCCGGTGATTATGAAACATCCGCCGCCGCACTTACCCATGCAGTCGTATGAAGCCGGGCCGACGTAGATGGTTTCGCCCAGGAAGCAGTGGCTGTCCGCATCGTGAACCACCCAGGCGTTCTCGTTGCATCCGGTGTACAAGATGCCGTCTTCGTTGCTCTCTTGACATGCCGCGAGCGCCGCGCCTCGTTCGGCACTGTCAAGACTGGCGTTGGCGGTGCTTGCTTCGATACAGCTCTCTACCGCCGGTGTACCCTCAGGAAGCTTCCGCTTACCGTAACGTTCCACCGGGCGGGGCACATCCTGGGTGCCGATCTTGACCCCAACGGGCGCCTCGGCGAGCAGCAGGGCGAAGCGGAGGATCGAGTCGCGGTGCAGTGGAATAGCCGCCTTGCTGTTGTCCTCGCTCACCCAGGTGGAACTCAAATCCTCGGCAAAGGCGACAATTGCGTCGTGGTCATCCGGTTGCAGTGCCGCCCCTCCGCCGGACCATTGAGCGACCCCCTTCGAGAGGTCCTTCTTGGCCACGAACTTCTTGCCGCCGACAGTGAGGGTCACGTCCGCGCGCAGCGCGCTCGTGGCCGTTGCCGCAAACTCGATCTCCGTGGCTGAACGGGCGAACGTGCCTGAGTCCTGGTTGGCCCCTGACGCAGTGATTCGGAGTTGGTCGGTGCCCCAGGGCTGCACCTCGGCCGCGACAACGGCATTTGGCACAGCCGCCGTGGACACGAGGAGGGCGGCTCCAATAACTCCGATCTGGGCGATGAATCGAGACCTGCGTTTCACGATGTAACCCCCGATGCTCCATCGATGTGCGCGAAAGCGGCGATGTCGCCACGTGCAGCGACACTATCGTCAGTTGGCCACTCAAAGCAATAGACAAGCGTCGCTGAGTGTCTTCCGCAATCGATCACCGCCGAGGCCCCGCGCGCCATGCCAAAACTCGTTCGACGGGCTTGACCTGCGATTTCCACCATCACCCCCAGGTTGCCCGGCGGCACTTATTGATCAACCCACCAGGTCGTCGTCGGCGCCGTACGATGTTGTTCATCGGGACGACGGCACCAGGCCACCTAATCCCCGATGAGGAGATGGAAATGGGCCGCATGCCCGTTTAGGCCCGCCTCGCGCGGGCCCTCGCCGGTCTATGCTCCGACGCGGCCTTTCGGGCGATTCTCGGGCAGTGATCCACAAGCGCAATCCTGCGGGCGTACACCGACGCCATGCGACACGGATTCCACCCGTAGCGGCGCTACAGCGGTAACCCGAACCCAGCCGTACGCACCGAACGGAGGCGTGCGAACAGATTTCGAAGCCCGAATCAAGTTGACCGCCAGGGGACCTGTCCAAGTAGGTGCCGAGATCAGTGCCGTTAGGCTTCGACGATCATTACGAGGGCCGTACGCCGAAAAGAGGGACGGAGCGCGGATTTCGAACCGACGTTTCCCGGGCGGTCAGGTGAGGAGATGCCCTGTGGTGACGTCGACGTGGTCGGGAATCGGGTCGTGGCGGTCGCCGACGGTCGAGGTGCCGGCCGGTTCGAACATGAGAATCGACGCTCCGGCCGGCGCGAACGGCCGGTGCTCGACGCCGGCGGGGACGACGAACACCGCTCCGGGGGCCAGCACGACCACGCGCTCCCCTCGGCCGTCACCGCCGGGGTCGGCCGCGCGGTCTCGCAAAGCGATGTGCAGTTCGCCGTCGATGACAAGGAAGAACTCGTCGGTGTGGGCGTGGGCGTGCCAGACGTGCTCGCCAGCCACCTTGGCGATGCGCACGTCGTAGTCGTTGACACGGGCGATGATCCGCGGGCTCCACAGAGTGTCGAAGCTGGCCAGCGCGGCCGAGAGATCGATCGGTTCGTGGGTCATTGGATAATCCTGGCCGATGGCGAGCAGCCCGGGAAGTGCTAGGAATCGCACCGGTCGCAAGGATCCTCGCAACGGCCGGCGGGCTGGCGCCACCGGTGCGGACCCGACGCCTGCGCCACCTGACCCGGCACGACTCATCCTCAACTGCCGCGATGGCTGTTCGGTTCCGGTCAGGTGGCTTCGGGGTCGAGCCCGTTGACTGTTCGTCCGCCATCGACGGCGAGGACGACGCCGTTGACGAATCCGGCGGCAGGGGACAGCAAGAAGGCGACAACGTCCGCCACCTCGCTCGGGGCGCCGACTCTGCCCAGCGGATGCAGCGCGGCCATCTGCGCGTCCACTTCGGGGTGCTGGGCACGGTACCGCTCGAACCGGTCGGTGGCGATGGAGCCCAACGCGACGGCGTTGGTGCGGATACCGGCCGGCCCGTGGTCGACGGCCGCGGCGCGCGTCAAACCCTCGACCGCCGCCTTCGCGGTCGCGTAGGGCAGTGCTCCGCGGACGGGACGCTGGGCCTGGTGGGATGAGACATTGACGATCGCGCCGGCGCGCTTGTTGGCCAGAAAGTGGTTGACCGCGGTGTGGCAGCCGGTGATGACCGGGGCCAGGTTCGCGGTGATGAGGTCCAGGATTTGGGCGGCCGAGGTGTCACCGAGACCGGCGTCGCGGAAGATCGCAGCGTTGTTGACCCAGCCGAGCAGCGGGCCCGTGGCCTCGGCGGTCGCGGCCGCTCGCTGGGCCGCCTCAGAATCGCGGGCGTCGCCGGTGACCAGCGTGACACGTTCGTGCCGCCAGCCGAGTTGACCGGTGACGTCCAGCACGACGACCTGACCGTCGCAAGCCAGGCGCTCGGCGACGGCCCGGCCGACGCCTTGAGCGCCCCCGGTGACCACGAACGACCGTCGGGTCGGCATGACGCCGGACCTCCCTTCGCACGCTCGAGCTCCGCCCGATGTCTCCACCTTGACGCGATACCACCCGCCCCGCACCGGTCACAACGCTCCGGGACCGATTTTCGGTCTTCTACACGCCGCAGCGCCGTGGATGCCGAGATCGCGGAGTTCCTCCACACCTTGCGTCACGTCTCCACCGACCAAGGCCACGGGACCGCCGCCGAGCGGGCACGCTAGACGTGGCGCGACCAGCGGTGCCTGACGTTTGCGGTGCTGGACGCGCCTGGCGCTTGCGACGGCAGTGGCACATGATCGAGTAGGCAGAGACCGTAACCGCGAAATCGGGCGGAGGTGGTTGCTGGCGTACCCGGGGGCCGGACTGATGACGCCGGTGGTGCGGGGCGCTATGCTCTCCGGCGATGACGACTCCATCTCGTAGCAGATTGGGGGTCCAGTCCACGAACGGTGAGTGCTGATGCGCTCCCTAGCGATGGACCGGGATTCTCGCCTCTTCCTCTGGCAGCGCGTGCGCGAGTACGCCGTGCCGCCTTCCATGATCGAGTCTGTGACCGCCCGTCGGCGTGTCGGGGACTGGGCGGGTGCGTGTAGCGCCGCACGCGTCGATGTTGATTTCAACCTGAGGTCCGCGGCTCGGCTGTACGGCCGGGAGGTCGCCGCGCGGATCCGGTCCGATCTGCGTCACCTGGCACCGGACCTGCTGCGCTGGCACATGCCGAGGATCGCGCCGGACGGATTGCTGCGCCCGGGGTTGACGGTCTCGCTGGCCCGGTACGACCTGGCTGGGCCGAACGGGCCGATGCATCTCGTGGTCCGCACTCCCCCGGCCTGGGCCGATGCCGGCCAGCGGATGAGCCTCGCACTGTGGACGCGGTCCGGCCAGGGACCGAGCGCCCACCCACATCCCCATCCCGACCGGCGGTTTCGCCTCGACTTCCACCGCCATCTGTGGGACGCGCGAAGGGCGGGCGAGCTACGGGTCCGCGCGGGCCTGTCCCCGCACGAACGGGGCTGGGCCATCGACAGGTGGGCGGACGAGGCCGCGATCCTGCTGGACGCAGAAGGGATGGCCGCTGGCACGGTCGCCGTACGGCTCGGCGGCGGCAAGCGCCTGCTCCTGGGACAAAGCACCGGTACGGGCCGACGGGCGGGTGAGCCCCTCGTGCTACCCGACGCGGCGACCTGGACGCTGCCCGATCAGGAACTGCTCGACGCCGGACTGGTCGAGGCCGACCGGCTGCACCCGCTGGTCGCGGCGGCGCTGGGGCCGGGCCCCCCGCGGGCCGTCGCGCCGCCGCGCCCGGACCCGCATTCGCGTCTGGTGGAGTGCCGGGGCGTCCGGCATCGGATCGGCGTGGTCGGCGGGGTGCTCACACCGCTCGACCACGACGCTGCGGAGATCCGCCGGGAGGAGCTGCTCGCCGCGCTGACCGGCACCCCGCTGCCCTGCCTGCGCGTGATCGACGAGGCGCACCGCCACCCGGAGTGCCTTCCCGACGTCCGCGCCCGCCTCGACCACGGTGACGTCGCCGGCGCGCTGGCCACCGTCGAGGCGCTGCTTGGCCCCGACGCGCTGCTACGCGCCGGGGCGCTCCGAGAAGAGCTCGAGACCGCCGCGCTACGGCGCATCACGTACGGGCTCTTCCGCTGCGGGCTCGCCGGAGTCGTGCCGTTCGGCCCACGGCACCGCCAGTCCGCCGACCGCCGCGTCCACCGACGCCACACGACCTCCCGCTGACCACCCGGGCTCCGGCCCGCCCGCACACCCTCAGGTGATGACACATGCCCGATGCCCTGAAACCACAGCTCGACATCGCCGCGGAACTGCTCGCGCTGCTGACCGACACCACCACCGAACCCCGCCCCGACCCGCAGCTGTCCGCCCTGATGCTCGCCGTCACCGCCGACCTGCCCGTACTACTGTGGGGCGAGCCGGGGATCGGCAAGACGGCCGCGCTGTCCCAGCTCGCCGCCGACCTCGAGCTGCCGCTGACCACGGTGATCGCCAGCGTGCACGAGCCATCCGACTTCTCCGGCCTGCCGATCGTGGGCGACGACCCCGCCGAGCAAGGCGTCCCCATGGCCCCGCCGGACTGGGCGGTACGCCTGGTACGGACCGGCCGGGGGTTGCTGTTCCTGGACGAGCTGTCCACCGCGCCGCCTGCCGTCCAGGCGGCGCTGCTGCGCCTCGTCCTGGAACGACGGGTCGGCACCCTACGGCTACCGCCCGCGGTGCGGATCGTCGCAGCCGCCAACCCGCGCTCCTCGGCCGCCGACGGCTGGGAGCTGAGCCCACCACTGGCCAATCGCTTCGTCCACCTCCAATGGACGTACGAACACGACGTCGTGGTACGAGGGCTCGGCGGAACCTGGCCCCGGACGGCACTGCCGCGGCTGGATCGCACGCGCCTCCCGGACGCGGTCAGCCTCGCCCGCCGCGCGGTGTGCGCGTTCCTGTCGGCTCGCCCCGGACTCGTCCACCGGATGCCCACCGACGAGGCGCGTCGCGGCGGCCCGTGGCCCTCACCGCGCAGCTGGGACATGGCGCTGCGTCTGATCGCCTTTGCCACGGCGGCCGGTACGTCCCGCGACGTACTGTCCATGCTGGTCAGAGGCACGGTCGGCGACGGCCCGGGGCTGGAGTTGCTGGCCAGCCTTGACCGGCTCGACCTGCCAGATCCTGAGGAGCTGCTCGCCGACCCGACCGGGGCCGCGTTGCCCGAGCGGGGCGACCTGCGCCAGGCCGTACTCGATGCCGTGGTCGCGGCCGTGCGCAAGCGGCCGGAGAAGGCCCGCTGGGACGCGGCGTGGGCGCTGCTGGACCGGGCGTCGCAGACCGGCCCTCCGGACCTGGTTGTCGTACCTGCGACCACGCTCGCCACACTGCGCCGTGACGACTGGACCGTACCGGCGGCCATCGACCGGCTCGCCGGGGTGGTGAACCTGTCCCACCGGGCAGACGAGGCGGCCGCCCGGGTCGGGGCCGCCGCGGGTGCCGGCCGATGAGCACGAAGACGCTGGACCTCGACAAGCTCTACACCGCCCGGCTCCTGGCCGTCCGGGCCCGGCCGTACCTGGCCACGGCGCTGTTCGCCCTGCATGTGGTGGAGTCGCGGCGGGTGCCGACGATGGCGGTCGACCCGTACTGGCGGTGCTACGTCTCGCCGGCGTTCGTCGACCACACCCCGGTGGAGCAACTCGCCGGCGTGTGGGTACACGAGGTGTCCCACCTGCTGCGCGACCATCACGGGCGCGGCGACCGGTACGCCGAGCGGCAGGGGCTCACCGGGCCGGGCGAACGACTCCGAATGAACATCGCCGCCGACTGCGAGATCAACGACGACGCGTACGGCGACGGGCTGGTCCGCCCGGACGGGGCGGTCGACCCGGCCGCACTCGGCCTGCCCCCCGGCGAGTTGATGGAGGACTACCTGCGCCAATTCCGGCTCGGGCCACGCACCCAGAGCATGGTCTGGATCGATTGCGGCAGCGGTGCCGACGGCCTGGAACGGGAGTGGGATCTCGGACCGGCCGGCGGCCGCGGCCTCAGCCCACAAGCGCGCGACGCGGTACGGTTCCGCGTGGCCGAGGGAATCAGCGGCCACCCCGGAAACACGCCACACGGCTGGCAGCGGTGGGCCGAGCAGGTGTTCCACCCCCCGCAGCCATGGAAGAAGCTGCTCGGCGCGGCGGTCCGCTCAGCCGCGTCCGGCCCCGGCGTGGGCGACGACTACACCTACAACCGGCCGTCCCGCCGCTGTGCGAGCGTGCCCGGCGCCATCCTGCCCAGCCTGCGCCGCCGGCCACCCCGGGTCTGCGTGGTCATCGACACCTCCGGATCGGTCAGCGACTCCGAGCTCGGCAGCGCCCTCCTCGAAGTCGCCGCGATCGCCCGCGCCCTGTCCGGCCGCCGCGACCTGATCACTGTCCTGCCCTGCGACGCGGACGCACCGCTCGTCCACCAACTCAGCCGTCCCCACCAGATCCCACTGGTCGGCGGGGGTGGCACCGATCTACGCACCGGCTTCGACCGGGCCCTGCGGACCCGGCCGGACGTGATCGTCGTGCTGACCGACGGCCAGACACCCTGGCCAGCGCGGCAGCCGCCGTGCCGCACCGTGATCGGGCTGTTCCCCCGCGGGAAGCCGGACAGTGAAGACAATCCCGGCTACACGTCGCAGCGGCCGCCGGCCTGGGCCCGGGTGGTCGACATCGGCTCGGCGGCGCGATAGGCCCGAAGGTGCCTGGATCGGCTCCGTCCCGCCGCGTTCCGGCGTACGACGAGTGGCGGGCCACGCGCGTCGATGTCGTGTCGTACGGCTGTGTTTCCATCTGTCCGCTCGCGGTCGATCGGCTCCGCACGGCCGTCACCACGCTGCACACTGTGACGGTTCGCGACTCCGTCGGCGTCGAACTGCTCGGCCAGCTCTGTTGATGGGGCCTGGCGCTCGGCCACGGCAGACCAGCGCCCCGGACCCACGAATATGGGAGGAAGGTTGTGATCATGAGCAGACGCACCACGGGCCTGGCTATCGAGGCCGAGGGCCTCCGCCGGTCGTTCGGGAAAACCCGCGCGCTCGACGGTATCGATCTCCGGGTCCCCGCCGGCACCGTCTACGGCCTGCTCGGTCCGAACGGCGCCGGCAAGACCACCGCGGTACGGGTGCTGGCGACGCTGCTGCGTCCCGACGGCGGGCGGGCGAGGGTCTTCGGGCACGACGTCGTCGAGGAGGCCGACGCCGTTCGCTCCCGGGTCAGCCTGACCGGCCAGTACGCCTCGGTCGACGAGGACCTGACCGGGGCGGAGAACCTCGTGCTCCTCGGGCGGCTGCTCGGGCTGCGCAAACCGGCCGCCCGTGAGCGTGCCGAGCGGCTGCTCGCTGCGTTCGGCCTGACGGAGGCGAGCGGCCGCCAGGTGAAGAAGTACTCCGGTGGCATGCGGCGGCGCATCGACATCGCGGCGAGCATTCTGAACACGCCCGACCTCCTGTTCCTGGACGAGCCGACGACGGGACTGGACCCGCGCAGCCGCAATCAGGTGTGGGAGATCGTCCGGGCCGTGGTGTCGCACGGAACGACGGTGTTGCTGACCACGCAGTATCTGGACGAGGCCGACCAGCTCGCCGGACGGATCGCGGTCGTCGACCACGGCAAGGTGATCGCGGAGGGCACGCCGGGCGAGCTGAAGTCGTCGGTCGGCTCCGGCACGGTGCACCTGCGGCTGCGTGATCCGGCGCAGCGACCGGAGGCCGAGAAGCTGCTCGGGGCGGCGCTCGGCGTGGCGGTGCAGCCCGAGGCGGATCCGGTCGCGTTGACGGCACGGGTGGGCGGGGACGGTTCGGACCTCGTCGCGAGCGAGCAGGCCGCCCGCGCGCTCGGGGACCTGGCCCGCGCCGGCATCGTCGTCGACGATTTCTCCCTCGGCCAGCCGAGTCTGGACGAGGTCTTTCTGGCCCTGACCGACCATCCCGCGGCCGACGAGCGGGACGACCAGATGGAGGCAGCCCGATGAGCGACACCGCTACCACTACCGGCCGGCCGTCGTCGGTCTACGTACCGTCCGCCGAGGCGCTGGCAACCGTCCTCGCGCCAGGTGCGCGACCGCCCAGGCCGAGCGCGCTCGGGGCATCGCTGACGTTCGGTTGGCGCGCGATGCTGAAGATCAAGCACGTGCCGGAGCAGCTGTTCGACGTCACCGCGTTCCCGATCATCATGGTGCTGATGTTCACCTATCTGTTCGGCGGGGCTCTCGCCGACAGCCCGCGTGACTACCTGCAGTTCTTCCTGCCCGGCATCATGGTCACGAGCGTCGTGATGATCACCATGTACACCGGCGTCGGCCTCAACACCGACATCGAGAAGGGCGTCTTCGACCGGTTCCGGACGTTGCCCGTCTGGCGACCGGCCGCACTGGTCGGCATGATCTTCGGCGACGTGCTGCGCTACGTCCTCGCCGCCCTGGTCATCCTCGGCGTCGGGCTGGTGCTGGGGTTCCGGCCCGACGGCGGGGTGCTCGGCGTGCTGGCCGGGATCGGCCTGCTGGTGGTCTTCTCGTTCGCCTTCTCCTGGGTCTGGACGTTCTTCGGTCTGATCCTGCGCAGCGAGAAGTCCGTGATGGGCGTCAGCATGATGGTGCTCTTCCCG
This sequence comes from Micromonospora pattaloongensis, assembly GCF_900107255.1. Classification (GTDB taxonomy): domain Bacteria; phylum Actinomycetota; class Actinomycetes; order Mycobacteriales; family Micromonosporaceae; genus Micromonospora_I; species Micromonospora_I pattaloongensis. The sequence goes on from NZ_FNPH01000007.1 coordinate 37,527, forward strand.
CTCACGTTCCTCAGCAACGTGTTCGTCGAGCCGGGCACCATGCCCGGCTGGCTCCAGGCATTCGTCAAGGTCAACCCGATCACCCACCTGGTCGCCGCGGTCCGGGCGGCGATGGCGGGATCGTCCGACCCGTCCAACACCATGTGGTTGCTGCTGTGGAGCGCGGGGTTCGTGGCGGTCTTCGGCACCTTGACGATGTACCGCTACAACCGGCGCTGATCGTCGTGGTCGGGGCCTCAAACTGGCCACCGCTGCGCAGGGTGAGCCGCACGCAGCCATCAGGCTCAGGGCAAGCGCTTCGGCCGCTGACAGTCTGTGTGGGCTTTGGTGGTCGCGGCTAACGGTGTGGGTTGTCCCTGAGCGTGGGCAGGCCAGCGGCCAGCGCGGACAGGGCGCGGATCAGCATAGGTAGCAACGCGGGGCGGGAAGCGGCCAGCTGCGGGTCTTCGGCGTAGACCTGGGCTAGTGCGGGTGGCGGGTTGGCGGCGGGGTAGAGCATGCCGGCCATGCCGCTGGCCATGGCGATCAGTTCGCCGGCTTCGCGTTCGGTCAGCTCCGTGGCACGGGCTACGTCGGCGCCCATGGTGTCGAGCAGATCGTGCAGCGCGTGCTTGAAGCTGCGGGCCACGGAGACCGACACGTTGTGTTCCAGGCTGGTCGAGGCGTGGCTGAGTAAGTCGCAGAAGAGCGGCCGCTCAGCGATCGTCTCGGCCAACGCGGCGATCGCCTCGGCTGTGCCGCGGGCGTCGCGGAGCCGGGCGGAGACGGCTTGTGCCCACTGACGCCATTCCTCGGCGAGCAGTTCGAGGTAGATCTCCTCGCGGGTGCCGAAGTATCGGGCGATGTTCGATTTGGCCAGCCCGACGGTGTCGGCGACCGCGCCCAGGCTCACGTTGCGCACGCCGGAAGCGCGGGCGAGCTCGCGGGCGGCGGCGAGGATCGCCTCGCGCCGCTGCTGCTTATGTTCGGGCCGCCTGGCCCGCAGGAATGCCGATCGTGTCATCTCGTGCTCCAGAGTACTGGCGCAACTTAAAAGAACGCTGTTCTCTTGTTAAGGGGACGGCGTCCTGTTAGCGTGCCGGGTTGTGGGAGGAATCGAGTGACCTTGATACGGATGAACGTCAACGGCTCGGCGAAGTCGCTCGAAATCGAGCCCCGGGTCAGCCTGCTCGACGCGCTACGCGAACGGCTCGGGGTCACCGGCCCGAAGAAGGGCTGCGACCAAGGCGCCTGCGGCGCGTGCACGGTACTGGCCGATGGCAGGCGGATCAACGCATGCCTGGCGTTGGCGATCCAGTACGACGGCTGCCAGATCACCACGATCGAGGGTGTGGACCACCCGCTGCAGGAGGCGTTCGTGCGCCACGACGGGTTCCAGTGCGGCTACTGCACCCCGGGGCAGATCTGCTCGGCGATCGGCATGCTTTCCGAGTACGAGGCCGGGATGCCAAGCGCTGTCACCGATTCGGGCGGGCTGGGCGAGGCCGAGATCCGGGAGCGCATGAGCGGAAACGTGTGCCGCTGCGGCGCGTACAACGGGATCGTCGGCGCGATCATGGATGTGGCCGGAAGTGACGCGCGATGAAACCGTTCGCCTACGTCAAACCAGTCGACATCGGGGCCGCTGTGGCGGCGGGCGCGGCGCCGGGCGCGAAGTTCCTCGGCGGTGGCACCAACCTGGTGGATCTGATGCGTGAGGGCATCGAGCAGCCCGACACCGTCGTGGACGTAACCGGCCTGCCACTGTCGGCAGTGGACGATCTGCCCAACGGTGGGCTGCGGATCGGGGCACTGGTACGCAACAGCGATCTCGCCGCCGATCGGCGGGTGCGAGCCCGTTACCCGGTGCTGTCGCAGGCGCTGCTGTCCGGTGCCTCCGGTCAGCTGCGCAACATGGCCACCGTGGGCGGCAACCTGTTGCAGCGCACCCGTTGCCCCTACTTCTACGACGAGGCGTCGGCCTGCAACAAACGAGATCCGGGCAGCGGCTGCGACGCGCTGGACGGGTTCAACCGCAGTTGCGCGATCCTGGGCGTCAGCGACGACTGCATCGCCGCGCATCCTTCCGACATGTGCGTGGCGCTCACCGCCCTGGACGCCGTCGTCGAAGTCACCGGAACCGGCGGTACCCGCCGCATACCCCTCACCGAGCTGCACCGGCTTCCCGGCCAGACACCGCACATCGAGACCGACCTTGCCCCCGGCGACCTCATTACCGCCGTCGAACTGCCGACGGCCACCGGCAACTCGGCCTATCGCAAGGTCCGCGACCGGGCGTCCTACGCGTTCGCTCTCGTCTCGGTCGCCGCAGGCTTGCAGATCGAAAACGGGGCGGTGACGGATATCCGGCTGGCACTCGGCGGAGTCGCCCCGAAGCCGTGGCGAGCCCGGCAGGCCGAACAGCTTCTGGCCGGCGGCCCGGCCGACGAGGCGGCCTTCCGCCGCGCGGCGCAGGCAGAGCTGGCCAGCGCGGCCGTGCGGCCGGGTAATGCGTTCAAGGTTGCGCTTGCCACGAACACGATCGTGGCGACGTTGCGTGAGCTGAGCAACGAAGGGACGCGGCGATGAGTATCCAGACCGAGACCACGACGGACACCGCCCCGTACGTCGGCCGCCCGGTCGAGCGGCTCGACGGGCCAGCCAAGGTCAGCGGCCAGGCCCGGTTCGCGGCGGAGAACCATTACCCGGATATGGCCTACGCCGCGCTCGTGCACGCCACCATCGCCCGTGGCCGTATCGCCGCTATCGATACCGCCGCGGCCTGCGCCGTGCCGGATGTCATCGCTGTACTCACCCACGAGAACGCGCCCGCCATGATCCCCGCACCCAAGCTGAGCCTGCTCGACCTCAGCACGGTCGCCTCAGCCACATCCGTCAACTATCTGGCCACCGACGAAGTGCACTGGAACGGCCAGCCGGTTGCGGTCGTGGTGGCCGAGACGTGGGAGACCGCGCGGCATGCGGCGTCACTGGTAGATCTGTCCTATGAGGAGCTACCGGCCGTGGTGGACTTCGCGGCCGAGGCGCCCAACGCCGTACCCGAAAGAAGCATGCCCCTGATGCCTTCCAAGGCCGACAAGGGAAAAGCGGCACAGGCGCTGGCCGACGCGCCGTTCTCGGTGGATCTGCAGTTCAGCACACCGCCGCACAACCACAACGCGATCGAACCGCATGCCACGACCGCGGTATGGGACGGCGACCAGCTCACCCTGCACGAGCCCGCGCAAAACATCCCTTGGCTACGCAAACATCTGGCGAAGCGGTTCGGCATACCCGAAGAGGCGGTCAGGATTATCTCGCCGTTCGTCGGCGGCGCGTTCGGCGGCAAGTCACGGGCCTGGCCAGGTGTCCTGATCGCCGCAATGGCCGCGCGGGCCACCGGCCGTCCGGTGCGGCTGGCGCTGACCCGCGCCGGCGTCTATCACACCGTCGGCGGGCGCACCCCGAGCACGCAACGCGTGGCGCTCGGCGCTGACGCGCAAGGGAAACTGACCGCACTGATCCACACCAGCGTCTCGCGGACCGGCCGGGTGGGCGGCATGGCAGAGCCAATCACCGCCGCGTCGCGGCATCTCTATGCTGTGCCGAATATTCACCTGAGTCAGCGTTCCGTCGAGCTCGATCTGCTGAGCAATACCTTCATGCGGGCACCCGGCGAGGCCATCGGCACCTTTGCTCTGGAATCCGCGGTCGACGAGCTGGCCTGGCGCATGGGCATGGACCCGATCGCGCTGCGGATGCTCAACGAGCCCGACCGCGACCCCGCCGGCGGGCAACGGTTCACCCACCGGATGCTGCGCGAGGCGTACACCCGAGGGGCTGAGAATTTCGGGTGGCACCAACGCGACCCGAGGGCCGGCGCGAGGCGTGACGGCCCGTGGCTGGTCGGCATGGGGGTGGCCACCGCCTACCATCCGTCGATGCGCATGCCCGCCAGTGTCACCCTGCGGCTGCACGCGGACGGCACGGTCGTGATGCGCTGCGGCATGCACGAGATGGGCATGGGCAGCGCCACCGTCCAGGCACAGATCGTCGCCGACGAAATGGGCGTGCCCCTGGCGTCCGTGCACGTCGAATACGGCGACTCCGACCTGCCGCCCAGCGCCGGCGCGATCGGCTCGGTCCAAACCGCAAGCGTCGCCGCGGGCGTCATCGCTGCCAGTACCATGCTCAAAAGATCGCTGCTCACGCTGGCCCGCCGCGCACCAGGCTCACCCCTGCGCGGCCGTAAACTCGAAGACCTGCAAGCCCGCGACAGCGGCCTGCACCACCCCGACGGCGGCCAGACCTACGCGGAAATCCTGTCCGCGGCCGGCCGCGATCATCTGGAAGCGGCATTCAAACCGAGTATGCTGGGCTTCGTCGCCCGCATGGCCATCGACAGCCGCCGCTGGGTGACCGGCGCATCCGGAGCACAGTTCTGCGAAGTCCGCGTCAACGCCGATACCGGCGAAATACGAGTGTCACGCTGGCTCGGCGTCTTCGACGTCGGCACCGTGATCAACCCCCGCACCGCGGCGAGCCAGCTACGCGGCGGGATCATCATGGGCATCGGCGCGGCGCTGTCGGAGCAGACACTCATCGACGGCCGCACCGGCCGCATCATGAACCCGAGCCTGTCGGAATACCACGTGCCAGTGCACGCCGACATCCCGCACATCGACGTCGATTGGCTCAACGAACCAGACCCCACCACACCACTGGGCATGCACGGCATAGGCGAGGTAGGCATCACCGGCGTAGCCGCGGCCGTGGCCAACGCCATCCGCCATGCCACCGGCAAACGTGTCGTCGACCTGCCGATCACTCTCGACAAGCTCCTGTGAAACCTCGCCGCGCAAGGATTTCGGTGAGGCCACCGCCATGCGTGAGATAGCCGGCGAACTACGTCGTTGGCGCAAGGCCGGTCAGGCCGTGGCAGTGGCGACCGTGGTGGAGACCTGGCACTCAGCGCCCAAGCCGGCCGGGTCGAGCATGCTGGTCGGCCCGGACGGCACCGCCGTCGGCAGCATCTCCGGCGGCTGCGTCGAGGGTGCGGTTTACCAACTGTCGCAAGACGTTCTCGTCAGCGGGGTGCCGGTGCTGCGGCGCTACGGAATCTCCGACACCGACGCGTTCGAGGTCGGGCTGACGTGCGGCGGGACCCTGGATGTCTTCGTCCAGCGCATCGACCACGTCAGCTTCCCCGAGCTGGACGAGGTCCTGGCATCCATCGCCGACGGGGAACCCGTCGCAGTGGTCACCTGCGTACACGCCGAATCCACACCGACCGGCCGGCGCCTGATCGTCTGGCCCGACCGCACCGCGGGTTCGCTCGGCAGCACCAGACTCGACGACACGGCCACCGACGACACCCGCGCGCTGCTCGCCGCCGACCGCAGCGCGATGCTGCGCTACGGGCACGACGGGCAACCTGGCGGGGATGAGCTCAGCTTGTTCGTGGACTGCTACGCGGCCCCGCCACGCCTGATTGTCTTCGGCGCCATCGACTTCGCCGCGGCCCTCGCCCGCGTCGGCTCCTTCCTCGGCTACCGGGTCACCCTCTGCGATGCCCGCCCCGTGTTCGCCACCGAGCGCCGTTTCCCCGACGCCGACGAGGTTGTCGTCGCCTGGCCACACCGCTACCTGGCCACCCAGGCACAGGCGGGCCAGTTGGACGAGCGGACCGTGGTGTGCGTGCTGACCCACGACCCGAAGTTCGACGTGCCCGTGCTTCAGGTGGCCCTGCGGATTCCGCTGGCCTATGTTGGCGCCATGGGATCGCGCCGCACCCACGACCACCGGATGGCCCGGCTGCGCGAGGCCGGGCTCACCGAGGCGGAGCTGGCCCGGCTCGCCTCCCCCATCGGCCTCGACCTCGGCGCTCGTACCTCTGAAGAAACCGCGGTCAGCATCGCCGCGGAGATCATCGCGAACAGGCGGGGTGGCAGCGGCAGCAGACTGTCGCTGCGCAGCGGAAGGATCCACCGCGAAAACCCCGCCTAGACGCACAAGCGCAAGCGGATCCGGAGTCGCCGGGCTGCTGTTGGCCGGCGGCGCAGGACGCCGATACGGGATGCCCAAAGCACTTGTCCTGCTCGACGGGGAACGCCTCGTCGAACGCGGCCTGGCCACCCTGCGCGAGGCAGAATGCGACCCGATCGTCGTCGTGCTCGGCGCGGCGGCAAGCCAGGTACGGGCCAGCACCAACCTCACCGGCGCGACCATCACCGACAACCCCAACTGGGACACCGGCATCGGCTCCTCGTTACGGGCAGGGCTGGCCGCACTGACCGACTCCCCCGTCGACGCAGTCGCCGTCCTACTCGTCGACACACCCGCCATCACCCCCGCCGCGATCCGACGGCTCCGCGTACTCAGCCACCCCGCAGCGCTGGCCGTCGCCACGTACCACGGCCAACCGGGACACCCGGTCCTACTCGGACGCGATCACTGGACGGGCGTAGCCGCCATGGCCACCGCAGACGTCGGCGCCCGCCGCTACCTCAACGCCCACCCCCATCTCGTGAAGCACGTACCCTGCGAAGACATCGCCGACGGCACCGACCTCGACACACCCACCTGACCGGGCTGCCACCGCACAGGGACGCGAAGGATCGGTGCCCGCGGTGGCTTCGAGGCGGACGGTGCGACACCTCGGCCGGATCCGCCGTCCAGCACCTCTCGGCGGCGACGGACGGCCACCCGCCTCCCCCGGCGCCGAGCGGATGGTCGGGCCCGGATTCGCGCTGATGCTCGTCGATGTTGTCAGAGCGGATCGTCGCGTGGTGGAATTGCTGGCATCGCCGCAGCGCGGGGGCAACCGCGCTGGGAACGGTCAGCGCGGGAGCATCGCAGTGCCGGCAGGGCGCCGCTTTGGCGGACGCTCGCATGCCGCAACGCCGGGCCATCTCGATGACGACGGGCTTTCTGCCGGGCCGGCATCCTCGCCCGCCGTACGTATCCCCCGGTACGTGTCCCCGACGGCCGACGCTCGACGTCTGACACGCCGTGGGCGTCCGATTCGGTCTGGCAGTGCACCAGAACCGGCCATGAGGTGAGAAGGGATCATGATTTCCCGAGAGAATTTCGCGGGGTGGTACCGAAACCGCCTGGTGTGGGTGGCGGTGATCCTGCTGGTGTCGGCCGGCGCGGCCGTACTGGTCAACCGGCCCCGGCCGAAGGCGGAGCCGGCGGATCTGCAAGCGCAGATTATGGCCCGGATGCGTACCACGCTCGAACAGGCGGACCCGGGGCAGCACAACCACGCCGGACACGGTGTCCAGCAGGTGGCCACCGCCGGGGAGAAGCCGGCAGTGATCTGCGGGGTCCGCGTCTACGGCTATGAGCCGGCCGACGTTACCGCGCTCGCCGACGTGCGGACGGTCTACGGCTTCCACCTCTGCGGGATCGCCGAGCAGAAGCGCCCCTGGGACGTGGCGGTCAAGCTGGCCGGACCTGTGATCATGGACATGTCCACCGATCCTCCGGGCATCCAGGTCGTCGAGGCGACCGCCGACGTCATGTTCGTTGATCGGCTCCGGGAGATGTTCCCGGACAAGTACGCGGACTTGGCGCTCAAGGAGGCGCTGACCGACTCGGAAATGGCCGACCAGCGCCGCCGGTACGACGTCGCAGCCGGGCTTTGACCATGCCGGGCGGTCGGGCGCTGTGATCCGTCCGCGTACCGCAGCGGATGCCGTGGCGGGCGATCCGTACGGCGATGTCGCGGCTGCCGCCTTCGATGCGCATACCCGTCGGTGATCCGCCGTCGGGTCGGCGACCCGTGCCGCACCGTGCGGTGGGTGGCTGCCCGGCAGTTCCAGTGGTCGGACGTGGTCAGTTCCGGGAGAGGCACTCGAGTGCGATCCCGGTCAGCTCGATCCACACCCCGCATAGATAGATCAATCTTGATATTTAGGTTCATAGATGTAACAGTGGGTTGGGAGCGTTCCCATTGTGGTCTCTCGTACCGAAGAACGGAGGATGAACAGTGCGTTCACACACGTCCGATCAATCCGGCGGACGACCCCGGTCAACCGTCCGTCGGTCCCTCCAAGCGCTCGCCCTGCTGTTCGCCATGCTGGCCAGCACGCTGACCTGGACCGGCGCAGCCCAGGCTCACGGCACCATCATCAACCCGGCGAGTCGCGCCTACCAGTGCTGGAAGACCTGGGGCAGCCAACACACGAACCCAGCCATGCAACAGCAAGACCCCATGTGCTGGCGCGCGTTCCAGGCCAACCCCGACACCATGTGGAACTGGATGAGCGCGCTGCGGGACGGCCTCGCCGGCCAGTACCAAGCCCGCACCCCGGACGGCCAGCTGTGCAGCAACGCCCTCTCCAGGAACGACACACTGAACCAGCCCGGAGCATGGAAGAGCACCACCGTCAGCCGCAACTTCACGGTCCAGCTGTACGACCAGGCCAGCCACGGTGCTGACTACTTCCGGGTCTACGTCACCAAGCAGGGATTCAACCCGACCACGCAGCGGGTCGGGTGGGGCAACCTCGACTTGATCACGACGACCGGGCGCTACGCGCCGGCACAGAACATCTCGTTCAACGTCTCGACCTCTGGACGCACCGGAAACCACGTCCTGTTCGTGATCTGGAAGGCGTCACACATGGACCAGACCTACATGTGGTGCAGCGACATCAACATCGTCTGATCGGCAAGACCGACAGCGGGGCGCTACTTTCGGCCCAGGGCGTTGGCGCCCTGGGCCGGATCGCTCCGGTAGTCGCTACTCAGTCGAATGCTCTAGCCAGTTGAGCTAGCGACCCAATGCCCACGGCCCGCCAGCCTGGAGGACTTCTACAGCTGAGGAGCCGTTCCAAGGCGTCCTCATCTACCGCCGAGCAGGTACACCCGGCCCTGCCGGAGAGCTGTCACTGTCCGTACTGCCGCCCGAGCACCTTTCCATCGATGACGTCCGGACAGCGCGACACAGCTGCCCAGCAACACCAGCTGTGCGATGCCGTACGTGAATAGGCTAAAGACGAGTGCTGCGAACCTTCCGCCGGCATCCAGGTCTGCACTCGGGCCACCGCCACCAGCGATGGCCACGGCAATCGTGACCCCGACAGCAAGGGAGGCCGTGCCCGGCAAGGGCGACGACAGCCCCGGCAATCATGGGTCTGGTCATTGCCATCGGCTGATGGTGACAGACGTCGACTGCCGATGGAAGTACGAGCTCGTGCCGACGTAGTACGGTCCGTCTGCGTTCTGACGCGCCCGATCAATGTGGAGTCGACCGTGTGCGGCGGCACGGCCACACGGTGGTCCTTTGTCAGGCGATGGCGTTGGTGCGAAACGACCGGCGGTATGCCGATGGTGACGTCTGCATCGCACGGTGGAAGTGGTGGCGATATGTCACGGCGGTGTCGAATCCGACGGCCGCTGCGATCTCCTCGATCGGGTCGTCGGTGTCGGCTAGCAGGGCGAGGCTGGCCTGTATCCGCTGGGCGATGAGCCATCGGATGGGGCTGGTGCCCGTGCTGCGCGCGAAATGGCGCAGGTATGTCCGGGGTGAGGTACGTGCCTTGCCCGCCAGCATCTCCACCGTGATCGGTTCGTTGAGGTGCGTCAGCGCCCAGGCCATGCTCTGCGCGACCCGGTTGTCTTCGGGGTCCGCCGTGACCGGCGCTTCGATGAACTGCGCCTGGCCGCCATCGCGGTGCGGTGGGATGACCATCCGGCGGGCGACAGCGTTGGCGATAGCCGGGCCGAAGTCCTTTCGGACGAGGTGGACGCACAGATCGAGGCCGGCCGCACTGCCGGCACTGGTGAGCACGTCATGGTCGTCGATGTAGAGGACGTTCGGGTCGACCTGGATCCGCGGATACCGGCGGCGCAGTAGGTCGGCGTAGCGCCAATGGGTGGTGGCGCGGCGGCCGTCGAGTAGGCCGGCCGCCGCGAGCGCGAACGCACCGGAGCAGATGGACACGATCCGCGCGCCGAGGTCGTCTGCCCGGCGCAGCGCCGCGATCACCTCCGGGTCGGGAGCGGCGGACACGTCGGGAACGCCGGGGACGATGACGGTCTCCGCTTCGGCGAAGGTGTCGAGCCCGTGTGGCGTGTGCAGGGCGGCGCCACCGATGACCCGGACCGGCCCCGGCCGAGGTGCGCAGATCGTCAACTCGTACCAGGGCACGTCGAACTCCGGCCGCGGCAGCCCGAACACCTCGGTCACAATGCCGGTCTCGAAGACCGACATGCCCTCATAGGCCAGCACGGAGACGGTCGGCACCCGGCGCGGCACACGCGTACCCATGGCGGAATCTTAGCGAACAGTGTCGTTCACGCCACTATCCGGCCGTTGCGTTCCTCGCGATGATCGTTGTCATGTCCGCTGTACTGTCCGTGCCGCCGGCCGATCCGGCCCGCGCCGCCACCCATTTCGCCACCCGCCTGTCCTTCGAAGCCGATGTCTCCGATGTCCACACCGATCTGGAAGCCGACGTCGCCGGTCTGGTCGTCGTCGACTCCCGCAGCCACGAGGCATGGCGACAGGGCCATCTGCCCGGCGCGGTTCATCTGCCCACCACCGAGATCGCCGCCCGGGCCTCGGCGCTTCTGCCGGCCGACGCTGTCGTTGTCACGTACTGCTGGGGACCCGGGTGCAACGGCGCGACCCGGGCGGCGCTCGAGTTTGCCCGGCTCGGTTTCCAGGTCAAGGAGATGATCGGAGGGTACGAGTACTGGGTTCGTGAAGGTCTCCCCGTGCGGACCGCCGACGGCCTGATCGTGCGCCCGGTCGACGACCTCACCGCACCGGCCGCCGGGACGGCATGCGCCTGCTGACATGGGCGCTGACCTGGCCAGTCCGCAGGCATCGATACAGCCGGTCGTCGGCCTGAACGCATCAAGCCTGCGCGCACGGCTGTCCAGTGACACACCTGGACGCGAGCCCGGAGTATGCCGACGGTCTACGCACGCCGGTCAAAAAGCACTCACATGCCGCTGATCGCGCGAGGTTCCGCCGCTGGTTTCCGCACTAAGGTTCGTGCGTCTCGGTCACGTGGTCACCATCCGCAGGGCGTTGGCGGCGTCGCGGACGTCGGCTGCCGGGTGGCGGCGTAGGGCCGTGACGAGGTCCCGCCAGGGCGCTGTCCATGCGTGTTCCGCGCCGGCTTTTACCATCGCCGTCGCGAGCAGGCCGGCGGCGGCGTCGGCGCGGTGGACCAACGTGGCGGCGCGGGTGAGGACGACGCCGGGGTGAGGGCTGCGGATCCGGTCACCGAGAGAGGCGGCCAGCACGGGGCGGTCGGCGAGCAGGTCGGCGAGTTCCCCCAGATGGTCGGTTTCCGGCACGTCGGGGCGCAGCAGCACCGCCAGCAGTTTGGCCGCCTGCGCGACGTAGTCGGGACGTGTGGCGAGGCGGTGGGCGGCGGCCCGTGTTCCGGTGCGGTCGATGTCGGGAGTGGCGCGGGCCGCCCACTCGGTCGCGGCGGTGACGACTGTGTCGAGGCGACGGCGTGCCGGGCGGTCGTGGGGCGGCCCGTGGGGCGTGGTGTCGGCGTCGTCGGCGGCGACCAGAGCGGTGAGGACGGCGTCGAGGGTGGCCGCGCCGGCCGGGTGGTCCAGGACGGCGGTGACCACGGGCGGCACGGCTGGCCATACCTGGTGGTCAGTGAGGTCGGTAAGGGCGCTCGTGAGTAGGTCGGTCACGTCGGGGGTCCATCGCAGCCAAGCGGGCAGGTGCCGGTATCCGGCGCGGGCGGCGATCGGGTCTGCGGCATGGCAGGCTGCGACGACGAGGCCGGCGTAGCGGGCGCGGTCCGGCTCAGCGAGGGTGTACGGCGCGGCGCGCAGCACGGCGAGCATGTCCTCGCGGCCGCCGCGTACCGCCTCGTCGAGGATCGTCCACGCCCCGCCGCGGTGCAAAAACCGCCGGGCGCCGGAGATCACCGCGGTGCGTACGTCGCGGTGCTGGTCGGGTTGGCGCCAGGCGGCCAGCAGCAGCTCGTCGACATCGGCGGGGCCGAAGGCGGCGAGCAGGCGCAATGCCTCCTTGCGGCTGGTCACCTTGCCGCGGCCCAGGGCGACGGGGCCGAGCAGGGCAGGCAGCCGGGACGGGGCGGCGAAGCGGGCCGCCCGGCCGGCGGCGTACAGCGCGACCCGGGCCCGGTCGGTGTCGGCGTGCCTGAGCAGCAGCGGCAATGTCTCGTCCGGGTCACGCGTCCACGGCAGCGCGCCCAGCGCCGCCTCGGCGAGGGGGACGTTCGGCGAGTCGATGTACCGCAGCACGATCTCGCGACCATGGTCGGGCACCCGGGCGGCCGCGGCGATTGCGGCCGCCCGCTGCCATGTCGGCGTACCCGCGTCGGCGGCGACCGCACCCAGCAGGCGGGCGTAGGCCCGGTGGTGCCGGGGCAACCACCTGTCGACGTGCGCCGGGTACCCCGGAACCCAGCGAACCCCGTCGGCGAGAAACTTTCCCGTCGGGGCCCGACCGATCAATACCCGGTCGAGCAGGTCGGTGCGCCGCGCGCAGATTGTGTGCCAGACCTGCGGCAGCGTGATGGTGGAGCTGTCCACGCTGAGCACGTGACCCGCCCGCTCGTCGCGGCCGCGCGGGTCATCGAGCCACAGCTCGACGCACTGCCGCACGACCGAAGACACCTGCCCGTGGTCGATGCCACGGCGCAGCAGCTCCTGCAATTGCGGCAGGTTCCAGGCGCGGCGACCGAGGGCCCGGGTAACCGCGAACAGGGCGGCGAAGTCGCCGCGGGCCATGCCGGCTTCGAGCCAGCTGTGGAGCCGGGCGAACAGCTGCGCCTCCTGCCCGCGGCGCAGCGTGCGGTCGAAGGGTTCGAGCGCAGGTAGCCGGTGACCGCCGAAGAGCCTGTCGATTGTCTCCAGCGCCCAGCGGATCAACTCCGGCTGGTCGACGTGGTGACGCAGCGCTGCCGCAGCGAGGCGCCCCAGCGAGCCCAGCGCCACCGACGAGGTGTCACGCGCCTGCACGGCGTCGACAGCGAGCAGCGTCAGATCCGGCACGGAGTCGACGGTCATCAATGGCGCCAGGTCGGCGAGACCCTCCAGGGCCGCGGCGCGCACCGGGTCCTGCTCGTTGCGCAGCCGCCGCAACCGATCAAGCAATTGCCGCACCGCGGCGGGATCGCCGCTGCGCCGCGCTGCCGCGGTCAGCAGCCGGTACGCCGTCGCCCGGTCGATGGCGTCGGCCGCCCGGGTCGCCTCCACCAGCGGTGGCAGCGCCTCCGCCCACGGCAAGTACGCCGTCCACCGGCGCACGGCGGCCTCGTCACCGCGCACGTGGTCCAGGCGCAGCATCCGCCGCGCCTCGCGCTCCTGCCAACGACGGGGCAACACGTCCATCAGTGCGGCATCGGGCTCGGCGACATCGACGTAGGCATCGAAGACGACCGCGTCGTACAAGGCGCCCCGCCGGGCGGGCGGCACAGCCCGCAGCAGCGCGGCAAGCCGACCGCTGCCCAACGCGCGGGCCAGCTCGGTGAGGTCGGCCTCGCGCAGACGACGCAACAAGCCTGCGGGCAGGCAGGTACGACGCAGCCAGGACCGGCGGCCAGGCGCGACGAGCAGACGCAACAGGCGATCCTGATCGGCTGCGGCGAGTGCACCGTACCGGTACGGGAAGCCCGGCAGCGCAGTGGCAGAGGCATACCGCTCCAGCAGGTCAAAGACGGCGACAGGATGCGCCGGCGCGGCACGGAGCACCGTACTGGCGTGCCGCGCCCACCACTCGGCGCGCTCAGTCGCGTCCCCGCCGGCCAGCGCCGCGCCCGCCCACCCCAGGACGACATCGCCGTGCCGGTCGGCGAGCACGGACCAGCCACGCACGGCATGGGCCAGGCCGGGCAGCCACCGCCGGACGGTCTCCGAGTCCGCCGATGGCAGCAGCACGGCGGCCTCGGCGTCGCCGAAGCGCTCCCGAACTGGCGCGAGCAGCTGCCCGACCTGCTCCTCAACCGCCGGTCCGCGGCCGCGCAGCACCCGATAGACCAGCCGCCGCCCGGCGGCCGGCGCGTCTTCGAGAAGGCCCCACAGCGGCACCGGCGGTGCACCGTGGCGCAGCAACGACCGCAGAGCGGCCGACCGTACCGGCACGTCGGACGAGCCCAGCAGCGCCGTCAAGACCCCGGTGTCGCCAACTACCGCCGCCGCGGTGACCGCAAGGCGACGCTCGTACGCCGAACCCTCCGCCAGCTCCGCCAGCACACCCGGTGCGAGATCCGGCGCGGACGCGGCCAGGCGCCGCATTCGCTGCGGATGCGGAAGCGCTTCGAGGGAGGCGAGCAGCTCGCCGGCGGTGATCAGCACGGGCGTCATTGTGCCCGTCAAAGACCTCGCCAGGCCTCCCCCTTTTCCGCAGTCCGCCAACAGCCCTATTTCGAGCAGTGGGCGTCGTCCGAAGTGGCCCGGCGTGACCCGACAATGGTGAGATGACGATGCCGTTCCCCTCGCCGACTGTCCCGGCAGCAGGGCGCGCCGAGGTGTTCCTGCGGTACCTCGACTACTTCCGCGAGACCGTGCTGTCGAAGGTGTCCGCGTTACCCGACCATGAGCTACGCCGCAGCAGGCTACCGTCAGGGTGGACCCCGCTCGAACTGCTCAAACACCTGCGTTACGTCGAGCTGCGCTGGATCGAATGGGGATTTCAGGGGCACGAGGTGGACGAGCCGTGGGGGGACCGATGCGGGGACCGCTGGTACGTTGCGCCCGAAGAGACCCGCGACGATCTGGTGGCGGCGCTGCGTGCACAGGGTGCGCAGACCGGGGCCGTCATCGCAGGTAACGAACTCACGACGGTAGGGGTTCCTGGTCCACGGTGGGACGGTGCGCAACCGCCGCCGCTGGAACGGGTGCTGTTTCACCTCGTGCAGGAATATGCCCGCCATCTTGGGCACCTCGACATTGTCGTCGAGCTCGCCGGCGGCCCGGTTGGCGAGTAGAACTGACGCCGCCGCGGAGGCAAGGCTTGTCCAACGGCACCATCCGGTCGTGCCGATGAGCAGACGTCGGGTCTTAGGGTCTTCTGTTGATCTAAACCGGGATTGAGGTGATTCACTGCCGGCCGTGACTCTTGAGGTCCTGCGCGTCGCTTTCCGTGCGAGCTCGCCGTGCCGGCCTCGGTGCGCGCATTCTCCGGCTCCGTGGCTGGCCGGACGCCACAACCGCATCGCCCCGGCGCGACCAAACGCCGCCGCCCGTCGGTGACGCACACCTGACGCGACCACCACCCACCACAGCCACAGCCGCGACGCCAACTGGCGTCGCGGCTGTGGCTGTCCCCGGCCCTTGCGTCGACCGGGGAAAGCCGGCGTGCCGGCGGGTTCGGAACCTGCACGGCGCGCAGCGGCTCACCCGTCGTGTGGCGACGAACTGGTGGCCCTATGTTCCGGCAGAGGGCAGCGGCCGGATCCCCGTCGCCCGCGAACGGCACCCGGCGACAGTCGCCGACCCCGACCGCTGCACAGGGCCGACGGCGCCCGGTCCTCGCCGAGTGATCGACGAATCATCGCAAGAAGTGCAGTCGAACCAGCCTCACGGCCCCCACATGCACCGCCCAGGCTGATTTCCCGCAACCTCCCGATCAATCCCTATTCCGAAGGTGCCCCGCCGTGGCCTCGAGCATGCGGTGGCTGGGGTAGAGCGACGGCGTGCAGGAACGCTTCGGCGAATGCCTCGCAGGTCTCCTCCACGCCCGGCAGCTCCACCCCGGGCACGCTGTGCAGGGCGGGGCGGGTCAGGAAATGCATCAGCAGCGGGCCGACCATCTGATGCATCAGCAGCGGGATCGGCATGGCGCGGATCCGCCCGGCGGCCACCTCATCGGCCAGCCACTGGCCCACCCCGGCGAGCAGGCGTGGGACGACGTGCCGGGCCAGGTTTTGCAGGGCCGACTCGGCCGGGCGGGCCAGTACTTCGGCAAGCATCGCCGGCATCACCCGCGGCTGGCGGCTGAGCGCCTCGGCCAGCAACCGGTACAGGGTACGCACGGTGTCGGCCAGGTCGGCATGCGGACCGGAGAGCACTTTTTCGGCATCCAGGATCGGGCTGTAGCGCTCAAAGATCGCGAACAGCAACTCGTCGCGGCCGCCGAATGCGGAATACAGGCTGTGCACCGAGCAGTGCGCGGCGGCGGCGACCGATTCCAGGGTGAGCGATGCCAGGCCGTGCTCGCCGATCAGGTGCGCACCGGCATCGATCGCGCGCTCGCGCACCGGTCGCTGCCCGCCGGGGTCCACGCCGGCGGCGCGCACCGCCTCATCCAAGGCCTGACGCGAACCGCCCAGACGACGTAGCAGGGTACTGCGGGAGATTCCGGCTTCCTGGGCGATCGCCAGGACGGGCACGTCGGCAACGTCCTTGCCCAGGCGCTCGGCGGCGTGTAGCGCCGCGTCCACCAGGTCGGAGGGGACCGACGGGCGAGACGCATTCAGCAGACTGGGCAATTCGCCGGCATTTGACACACGAGTAAATATACCATGTACTAATGGTCCAGGATGCCGATCGGATGCTTGTGCACGTTGGTTAGCCGGCGTGACCGGTCCCACCCCGGCTCGAGAGCCTGGCCGCGGCCGCTTTCCGCTGCCTGTCCCACCGAGGAAGGACGATCATGAGTTCTGCTGCCGTAGTCGGCGGCGACCGCGATGTGGTCATCGAGGTGGAGGGCCTGGTCAAGTGGCTCGGCGTGGTCGCCGCCTTCGCCCTGACCATCCTGGGACCGCTGTTCCGGCTGTGGGACTGGGCGCTGGGCATCAGCCCGCTGCGGCACGTCCCCAACCTCACCACCACCCCCGGATGGTCCGGCCTCGCCCTCGTGGCCTCGTCGCCTTCGCCCTGACCGCCGTCGCCGTCACCGGCTTCCGCCGCCGCGACGTCCTCTCATCAAAGGAACCGACATGGACACCGACACGTCCTCCCCCACCCACGACTCGGCACCCACGTCCACCCCATGGCCGCAGGTCGTCGCGACGGTCGCGCTGCTGACGGTCATCATCAGCGTGCTGCTCACCGCGTTCGCCTGGCCGGCCGTGCGGTCCTCGGCGCACGACGTACCGATCGTGCTGGCCGGCCCGCCGACCGCGACCGACCGGATCGCCGCCGCGCTACAACAACGCCAGCCGGGCGCGTTCGACATCACCCGCGCGGCGGACACCGCCGCGGCCGAGACCGCCGTGCGCAACCGGGAGGCCTACGGAGCCATCGACGTGAGCACCGGCACCCCGCAGGTCATCATCGCCTCCGCCGGCAGCCCGGTCATCGCGCAAACCCTGCAGAGCATCGCGGCCGGGCTGGCGCAGGCCCCCGGCGGCGCGCCGGCCACCCCCGCCGTGGCGGTACGCGACGTCGCCGCCCTGCCCGCCGACGACCCCCGCGGCGCCGGACTGGCGGCCGGCTCCCTGCCCCTGGTCATGGGCGGAATTCTCGCCGCCGTCCTGCTCACCGGCCGCGTGCGCGGCACCACCCGCCGGCTGACCGGTGCGCTCGCCTTCGCCGTCTCCGGCGGTCTGGCCCTGGCCGCGATCCTGCAGTTCTGGTTCGGCTCGATCACCGGGAACTACGGGGCCAACGCCGGCGTGATCGCACTGTCGATCGCCGCCACCGCCCTGACCCTGCTCGGCCTGCAAACGCTGCTCGGCACCGCCGGGCTGGGCCTCGGCGCCGTCGTCGTCATGCTGATCGGCAACCCACTGTCCGGTACGGGCACCGCCCCCGAGATGCTGCCCGGCTGGTCCGGTCAACTCGGCCAGCTCCTGCCACCGGGCGCGGCCGGCACCCTGCTGCGCTCCACCGCCTTCTTCGACGGCCGCGGCGCCACCCAGCCACTCATCGTGCTGCTGTCCTGGCTGGTGCTGGGCGCCGTGCTGTGCGTCATCGGCGGCGTGCGCGCCGCCCGGACCGGTGGCACCGGGCCATCCGGTACGACCGCCGGCCCCGAGCCCGCGACGGCCGCCTGACCGCGACGCGTCACAGGTCACGCCACGACCCGTGACGGGGTGCCGGCCGAACCGCACGGGTGGCCGGCACCCCACTACACCGCACCGCGACCAACCGAACAACACGTTCGCACCCCACGAAACCGAGGCTGCCTTGCCTGTGCGCAGCAGCGACACCCCCGCCGTCGGCCCTGCCGCCGACCACCGCGCCGGCGCACCCCGGCGCCACAAGCGCCGCTGGCTGCGCCCCATCGCCGTCGCCGCAGTGCTCACCCTGTTCACCGTCGAACTGATCCTGGGTTGGCCATCACTGACCACGGCACTGGCAGAGCTGCGCGCACCCCAGCCAGGCTGGCTCACCGCCGCCGTCGCCGCCGAGCTGGCCGCAATGGGCGCCTACGCACGGATGCAGCGCCGCCTGCTGCGCTCCGCCGGCCTACGCGTGCCGCTCTACCGCCAACTCGCTCTCACCTACGCGGCCCACTCGCTCAGCGTCACCCTGCCCGGCGGTCCGGCGTTCTCCACCCAATTCAACTACCAGCAGATGCGCCGCTTCGGCGCCACGCCGGCCGTCGCCTCCTGGTGCATCGCCCTGTCCGGCATCCTGTCCGCTGCCGCCCTCGCCGTCGTCACCGCCGCCGGTGCCGTCGCCGCTCACGGCACCCCGCAATGGCACACCCTCGCCGGCCTCACCGTCGCCGCCGTCCTCATCGCCCTCAGCGTGCGGCAGGTCACCCGCCGCCCCGAGGCGCTGGAACCGGCCACCCGCGCTGCCCTCGCCCGTGTCAACAAGCTGCGCCACCGGCCCGCCACCTACGGCCTCGACCGCATCCGTGACTTCATCGACCAGCTCCGCGCTGCTCGCCTCACGCCCCGCCACGCCGCCGCGTCCGCCGTGTTCGCGGTGCTCAACTGGTTACTCGACGCCGTCTGCCTCTGGATGTGCTTCCACGCCGTCAGCAACGACCCCATCGATACCACCCAGGTGCTGCTGGCTTTCAGCGCCGGCATGGCCGCTGGCACCATCACCGTCATCCCCGGCGGACTCGGCATCATCGACAGCGCCCTCATCCTCGGTCTCGTCACCGGCGGCGTCGACACCCCCACCGCCATCGCCACCGTCGTGCTCTACCGCATCATCAGCTTCGGCTTCATCATCGGCGCGGGCTGGATCACCTGGCTCATCATCCGACGCCGACACCTGAAGACACCCTGAACCTCTCGGCGCACCGCGCATTCGCGCACCACGCGGCCCGACAGTTTCGCGCCGCCGACCGGAGGTCACCATCGACCCGGTACCCCGGTCGGTTCGGTGGACGGGGACTGTGGATCTAACGGAGACCTCTCTGCTGCCAATGCCTTGACACAGAGAGGTGCCGTTAGCGAGATAGTTCCCCGACCGGAGCCTGGCCGGGCCGCGGTCGCGACTGGTGCAGGCTTTGCCAGGGGTTTCGTATCCCCGCGACCCGAGTGGGGTGCATACCCGCTGTCGGGCCTCCTCACGGTCGCGGTGTGCTCGGCCCGCGCCACGGCCCACGTATGGGGGTACTCCCGCGGCGACGATCTGCTGGTGCCCGGCTCTGTCGTGGGCGGCTTTGGGGTGGGCGCGGTTGGTGACCCAGTCGGTTCGCGCGGCGTGCATGAGTGGCCACATCGCTGCCAGGTAATGCCAGTTGTAGCCGGCCGAGGTCGTGACGTTCCGCTGTTGCAGGCACACCTTGATCGACGGCCCACGCGGCTGCCGTAAGCCGCCGCCCGCGTACTTGGGAAAGTCTCGTACCGGAAGGTTCTCCTCGGCCTCGACCAGGATCCGGTAGTCCTCTTCCGCGGCCTCGGTGTACAGCCGGGCGACCCAGCTGACGCCGGCGGCGGAGGAGACAAGGTCACGCCGCGCGTCCTGCTCGTGGGCGGTCGCCGTGGCGGCCTCGGTCTCCGCGGCACCCACCGCCACAACACCTGAACGGAGTTCCACATTTACGGCGCCATCACCGAGACTGGCGTACCGCGGAGGTGAGGTACAGCCGGCCCGCGTCGTCGGTCTCGAGGCCGTCGGAGCCACCGCTCTTGTCGCCCTCCTCGCGTACCGTCTCGGCCACCAGATGAACAGGACGGCATGGTCCGGGCACTGGGCAGCACGACCAACGCCCACCGCGGCTGCGGGCAGGCCCAGAAGTTTCCGAAGCCCCGCGGCGTCTGTCCGCAGGACCAAAGGAACCTGCCCGGCAACCAGACGTCACGTGTGGCCACGGGCCCGCCGTGCGGCGGGGTCCCTGGTGTGCGCGACTCAGGCAGCGACGGTTGGCGCCGCGGCTCCACGAGGCTGCGCCGAGGGGCTCGGCTTGCGTCCGTTGCTCAGCCGCACCCCGGCGAAGTGCACGTCGACGGGCTGGGCGTACCGGCGGCCGTTGACCGGGTCGTGCCGCATGAACTGGGCGGGTCCGACGCGGACGGTGACGTCGTAGGGGCCCGTGTCCGGCACCCGGGCGTTGGCGCCGTAGTGGTGCAGGAACGGGTGCCACAGGAAGGGCAGTTCGGCGTGGAGCACTGCACCGCCGTCGCGGGCCAGCTCCACGGACACCGACAGCCCTGGCACGAACCGGCCGTCTCCGGCGTCGGCCACCGCCACCTCGAGGTGGACGTTCGCCTCCTCGGCCGCCTCACGCCAGACGAGCCGATCGCCCTCGAGCGCGTACATGCCCTCGGCCTCCTCGTTGACGAAGGCGATGACGAGATCACCGGCGCGCGCCGTCTCGGCACCGTCCTCCTCGGCCATCGCCTGCATCGCGCGCCCGTACGCGTCGCCCTGCGATCGCGCCACCTCAAGCTGCTCGGCGGTGGCCTCGTTGCTCGGGCGCATCGGCGGTTGCTGCTGTGCGGTCATGACTCCTCCTGTCCTGACGGAGGCCGGAGCCGTGGCCGCCACCGAAGCGGCCGCCACGGAAGGGCCCTGAGTCGGACGTGCCGGCAGGGTCAGCTCGGGTTACCGGGCACGTCCTTCCACTGCTGCTGCAAGCTGGTGCCCTTGGGCTTTCGCGTGTCGCACTTACCACCGCCACGGCCGGGCGCGCCCAGCCCCTCGCGGCTCATCGCATCGGATCATCTCGTCCTTGTTCATCCGGTCGACGTTGTCGACGCCGGCCTTGCGAGCCTGCTTGGCGACCTCGCCGGTCTTCATCTGGTTGAGTTTCTGGTGTGCCATGACCGTCTCCTCGTCGTGTCGTTCCGGGCCTGGCAGCCCGCCTACCCAGGCCCGCCCGGGTGACACGTCCGTTCGCGAAGCGGATCCGTCCCACCGCGTGATGTCCGACCTGCGCCGCTTCGCCTGGTATCCGGCCACGCTGAAGCTGAACTGGGCGCTGTCGGGTCCGGTGCCGTGGACCGCCGAGGAGGTACGCGGCGCGGGCACGGTCCACCTCGGCAGCGGTCTGGACGGGTTGACCCACTACGCGGCGGACCTGGCCACCGACCGGCGGCCCCGGCAGCCGTTCCTCCTGCTCGGGCAGATGACCGCCGCCGACCCCACCCGGTCACCGGAGGGCACGGAGGTGGTGTGGGCGTACACGCACCTGCCCCGGCGGATCGCGGGCGACCCCGAAGTGGTGCGGCGGCAGGTGGCGGCCGTGGAGGAGCTGCTGGAGCAGCACGCGCCGGGCTTCGGCGGCCGGGTGCTCAACCGGGTGTGCAGGCGCCCGGTGATCTGGCGTCGGCCGACGGGACGGTGACGATCAGCCGCCGGCCGCGCGCACCTCCTCGGCCGCCGCCTCCAGTCCCACTCTTCCCCCCGCCAGCAGTGCGATGGCGACGCCCGGTCGGGCCAGCAGCCGCACGGTGGCTGGCCGACTCCCGCACTCGCCCCGGTCACCACCGCCACGTCGATCCGGTGTTCCTTCCGCATGGTCCCTCCCGTCAGGTCGCGTCCGGGGCTCTACCCGGCGCGTGACGGCCCAGTCGCCGAGGGACGGCCAGAACTGTGGCGAGCGCACGGTGTCGCGTGGGCGGGAAAGGGTAGACCGACGCCCGGGCGGCTTCACGATGCGGGAGGCAGCAGACATGGCGAACGCCGAGCGGGCGGCGATCCACCTCGGTGACGAGGCCGAGCGCACTGGCTGCGGCATGCTCACGAGGTGAGGCGGCCGTGTCCGGCGGAAGTCCCGACGTCGGCACCCCGGCGGTGCTGCGCGACTACGCGCTGCTCGCCGACGGCTACCGGGGAGCTCTGGTAGGGCCGGCCGGGGACGTGGGCTGGCTCTGCGCGCCCGGCTGGTCCGACCCCGCGGTGTTCGGCGCGCTCCTCGGCGCTCCGGGCGGCTTCCTGGTTGCTCCCGCCACCGACCGGTTCGTCTGGGGCGGGCACTACGAACCGGGCTCGCTGATCTGGCGCAGCAGGTGGGTGACCGGGGAGGGGATCATCGAGTCGCGGGAGGCTCTGGTCGCACCCGGCGAGGCGGACCGTCTGGTGCTGGTGCGCCAGATCCGGGCCGTCGACCGGCCGGCCCGGGTGCGGGTGGTCGTGGACCCTCGCGCCGGGTTCGGACGGGACCGCGTCCGCGACGCCCGCGGCGACGGCGATCAGTGGCACGCCCGCACCGGTGAGCTGTGGTTGCGTCTCGACGGCGGCGGCGAGCTCCACCGTCAGGAGGAGGGGTTCCTCGTCGGGGAGCTCACGGTGCCGGCCGGCGGACGGCACGATCTCGTCCTGGAGCTGGCGTCCCGGCCGCTGGAGCAGCCGTGCCAGCCGCCCGGTGAACTGTGGCGGACCACCGAGCACCACTGGGGCTCGGCCGTCCCGCAGCTGTCGGGGCCCGCCGCGCGTGACGCCGTCCTGGCGTACGCGGTGCTGCGCGGCATGACGCGGCCCGGAGGGGGGATGGTCGCGGCGGTGACCAGCGCCCTGCCGGAGCGGGCGATGGCCGGACGCAACTACGACTACCGGTACGCGTGGATCCGGGACCAGTCGTTCGCCGGGCACGCCGCCGCGCTGGTCGGCCGCTACGATCTGCTCGACGACGCCGTCGCCTTTCTCACCGATCGGGTGCTCGCCGACGGCGACCGCCTCGCGCCGGCGTACACCGTCTCGGGCGCCACGGTGCCTGACGAGCGTCCGCTGCGCGACCTGCCGGGGTACCCGGGGGCGCACCCGCGCACCGGCAACTGGGTACGCGGCCAGTTCCAGCTCGACGCCTTCGGCGAGGTGCTGATGGTGTTGGCCGCCGCGCAGCACCACGACCGGCTGGGCGATGACGGGCGCCGGGCGATGGAGGTGGCGGCGGCCGCCGTGGCCGGCCGCTGGTCGGAAGCGGACTCCGGGATCTGGGAGCTCCCGCGACGGCAGTGGACGCATTCCAAGCTGACCTGTGTGGCCGGCTTACGGGCCGCCGCCCGCGTCGCCTCCCCCGGTGCGGCCGCCCGCTGGTCGGGCCTGGCGGACCGGATCCTCGCCGACGCCGCCGCGCACGCGCTCGCGCCCGGGGGGCACTGGCAGCGTGCCTACGACGACGTCCGCGTAGACGCCGCGCTGCTGCTGCCCGGCATCCGCGGTGCGCTGCCCCCGCAGGACCCCCGCACCGCGTCGACCCATCGGGCGGTGCTGGCCCAGCTGGCCGAGGACGGCTATCTGTACCGGTTCCGGCCGGACCGGCGGCCGCTCGGTGACGCCGAGGGTGCGTTTCTGCTCTGCGGCTTCGCCGCGGCTCTGACGGCCTGGCAGGCCGGAGACACGGTGGGGGCCAATCGCTGGTTCGAGCGCAACCGGGCCGCGTGCGGGCCGCCGGGGCTCTACACCGAGGAGTACGACGTGCGGCAGCGGCAGCTGCGGGGCAACCTGCCGGAGGGCTTCGTGCACGCACTGATGCTGGAGACGGCGGTGACCCTCGGCCAGGTGGACCCCTGTCACTGACCGGATCAGTCGCCCGGTCCCGCGATCAGCGCCAGCCCGGTCTCCGGATCCACGCGCTTGGCCAGTTCGGGAGCGACCTCGGTGACGATCACCTCCAGCGTCGGCCACACCCGGGCGGACAGCAGGTGGCCGCCCACCGTGCTGCCGTCGCACCGACCGAGCACGGCGTGGACGTGCAGCGCCGGCTGTTCGTCGCGGGCGGCGACGTCGCCGACCAGTGACAGCACCTCCACCTGTTCCCGCACCGGGATCCGCCGGTAGTCCCGCCGCTCGCGGTCGAACCACCCGATCTCGGTCTCCTGGAAACCCCCGACCGCGGTGACCCGTCCCGCCGTCACGTGCTGCCGGCGCAGCGCCTCGCCGATCGCCGTCACCGGCTCCTCGCCCTTGTCGCAGACGAGTACGAGCATCCGGCCGGTCGTCCGGTGGATCTCCTGAACCTTCATCGATCCTCCTGGTGTGCGGCGATGACGACGCCCAGCACCGCCAGCGCGGCGGCGACGGCGGCGTCCAGCGCGGCGGACCGCCGCTGCCGCCGGTCGACAGCGGCCAGGGCGAGCGCCGCCATCGAGTGGATGCCGTCGACCGCGGCGCCGGTGGCGAAGACAACCGATCCGTGCCAGCGGATCGTGGTGGCGGCCTGCACGAGATGCCGCGCACCGAGGACGCGCAGCGTCGCCACGGCTGGGCTCGTCGGCGGCGCCACCGGCCGTGTCAGCCGGCCGGGCGTGAGCAGCAACAGGCCACCCCAGCCCAGCCGGGCAGCGACCACCAGGCCGGGTAGCAGCGGGTGGACCGGGCGGGGCATGTCAGGCCACCCGGTACCGCTGGGCACCGTCCGCGCGGAACTCCAGGCCGTTGCCGGGTCGGTCCAGGGGCACCCGCAACCGTCCGCCGTCGGCGGGGCCCGCCCCGTCGAACAGCATCGACTCGATGCGGACGTGGTCGTGGAACCACTCCAGATGCCGCAGATTGGGTGTGGTGGCGGCGACGGCCAGGTGCTGGTGCGGCGCGCAGTGACCGGAGACCTCCAGGCCGGCGGCGTCCGCGACGGCCGCCGCCCGCAGGAAGGCGCTGATCCCGCCGCACCGGGTGACGTCGGCCTGCAGGCAGTCGACGTACGGCGCCATCCGGTGGAAGTACACCAGGTCGTAGCCGTACTCGCCGGCGGCGACGTCGGGCCGGACCCGGTCGCGGACCAGACCCAGGCCCGGCAGGTCGTCGGAGCTGACCGGCTCCTCGTACCAGCGCACGTCCAGGTCCGCCGCGGCGTGCGCCACCCGGACGGCCTGCTTGCGCTGGTAGGCGCCGTTGGCGTCGACGTATAGCTCCGCGTCGTCGCCGATCGTGCGTCGGGCCGCCGACATCCGGGCGAGATCCCGCCGCACGTCGGAGCCGAACGACTCGCCGATCTTGATTTTTACGCGTGGAATGCCCTGCTCGTGCACCCAGCCGGCGAGCTGCCGGTGCTGTCGCTCGTCGTCGTAGGTGGTGAAGCCGCCGCTGCCGTAGACGGGCACCTCGTGGCGTACGGTCCCGAGCAGCCGGGACAGGGAGAGTTCGTGCCGGCGGGCCTTGAGGTCCCACAGGGCGCAGTCGGCGGCCGAGAGCGCCAGGCCGGCGATGCCGGGGCGCCCGGCGTTGCGCAGCCTGCGCCGCATCGCCGTCCATGCGGCCGGCACGTCGTCCGGATCGACGGTGGCGACCACCGGCGCCAGCAGTCCCGTCGCCACCGGCACCACCGCTGGCGGTCCGTAGGTCCAGCCGATCCCGGCACGCCCGTCGGCCTCAACCCGGACCAGCACCAGGGTGGTGCTGGTCCAGGCCAGGGTGCCGTCGGCCTCGGGCGCGTCGGTCGGCACCTCGTACGCCTCCGCGGTGAGCCGGATCCCGGTCACCGTGACCGTTCCCGGCGGGGCAGTGCCACCGCGGCGGACGGCGCGCGGGCACAGCCGCCGAGCGCGGGCAGCCCGGCCATGACCGCCACGCAGACGGCGCTCGGGCCCCGGCGTCGCCGGCCGGAGCGCGTCGTCGAGTGCCGCCTCGCGTCCATCGGGACCGACGATAGCCAGTCGCGATGCTTATGCGGCTCATAGGGCAGAAATGGCGATTACTCCCGCTTAACTGGCTAGAGTCGGGGCGACGGCCAGCGCCGACGACGCAGACGGGACGACGATGCGAACCTCCACCGTGGACCTGACCGCGAACACACCACGGGGCGCCGCCGCGCGGCGGACCACGGCCTGGGTCGCGGGCGGCCTCGCCACGGCGGCCGGCCTGGCCGGCGGCCTGCTCGCTCCCGCCGACGCCCTGCAGGGCCCGGCACAACGCCTGATGTACGTGCACGTACCCGCCGCCTGGGTGGCGTACCTGGCGTTCGCCGTCGTCCTGGCCACCAGCTGGGCCTACCTCGTCACGGGTGACGGCCAGTGGGACCGCATCGCCCTGGTCGCCACGGAGATCGGCGTGGTGCTGACCGCCCTGACCCTCGTCACCGG
This sequence comes from Micromonospora pattaloongensis, assembly GCF_900107255.1. Taxonomy (GTDB): domain Bacteria; phylum Actinomycetota; class Actinomycetes; order Mycobacteriales; family Micromonosporaceae; genus Micromonospora_I; species Micromonospora_I pattaloongensis. The sequence goes on from NZ_FNPH01000007.1 coordinate 63,833, forward strand.
CTCGCTCTGGGGGCGGCTGGTGTGGGGGACCTGGTGGGATTGGGACCCGCGCCTGGTCAGCACCGCCCTGATGCTGCTGGTGTACGCCGCCGCGCTGGCACTTCGCCGGGCCCTGGCCGAGCGCTCCGGCACACCGCACCACGGTGACCGCCGCGTGGCCCACCCCGTGGCCCGCCTCGGCGTCGGCGGCTTCCTGCTCGTGCCTGTGGTGCACTTCTCCGTGGTCTGGTGGCGTTCGCTGCACCAGCAGGCGACGATCCTCGCCCCCGGGCGGCCGCCGATCGACCCGCGGATGGCGGCGGCCCTGCTGCTGGCCGTCGCAGCGGCGACCGTCACGGCGACGTGGGTGCTCGCGCACCGGGTGACCCGCCTCCAACCCCCATCCACCTCCACAGCGGAAACGCGGGAGACCGCCGCCGGGCCGGCACGGGTGCGATGATCCGCCGCCCGGGCCGCCTCGCGCTGGTCGCGGTGCTGCTAGCCGCCGGCGGGCTGCTCGTGGCCAGTGCCCTGCGTGGCACCCTCACCTACTACCGCAGCCCCACCGACATGCTCGCCCGCTCCGACGACTCCCGCGACCGCATCCGGCTCGGGGGCGAGGTCGTCCCCGGTTCCGTGCGCCACGACGGTGAGCTCGTGACGTTCCGCCTCTCCGACGACCGACGGGAGGTCACCGTCCGCCAGCGTGGCGTGCCGCCGGAGACGTTCCGGGAGGGCGTGGACGCCGTCGTCGAGGGGCGCCTCGGCACCGACGGCGTGTTCGACGCCGACCACGTGCTGGTGCGGCACGGCAACGAATACCGGCCCGCGCCGGCCGCGGAGCCCACCGGTGCTCGCTGACCTCGGTACCGCGAGTCTCGCCGCCGGACTGCTCACCGCTCCCCTGGCCGCACTGCTCTGGCTGCGGGTGGCCCTGGCCGGGCCTGCGGCACGGCCCGCCCGGCTGGCCAGTGCCGCCGCGCTGCTCGCCGCCGCCACCGCCGTCGTGGCCCTCGAGACGGCTCTGCTGACCCACGACTTCAGCGTCCGGTTCGTCGCCGAGAACGGCGGCCGCCACGTGCCCGTCTACTACACGGTCACCAGCCTGTGGTCGGCCATGGACGGCTCCCTGCTGCTGTGGCTGCTGGTCCTCGCCGCCTACGCCGCCCTGCTCGCCCGGGGACGGCCCGACCGGCTGCGGGCGTACGCGATGGTCGTCGTCAGCGTGGTCACGACGTTCTTCTTCGCGCTCTCGGTCTTCGCGGCCAACCCCTTCCGGGCCGTGACGCCCGCCCCCGCCGACGGGCCCGGCCCCAATCCCCTGCTGCAGCAGCACCCGGCGATGGGCGTGCACCCGCCCCTGCTGTACGCGGGCTACCTCGGCACGGTCGTACCCTTCGCGCTGGCGCTGGCCGCCCCGCTGGCCGGTCCGGCCGGCCGGCGGTGGCTGCGGGTGGCCCGCCCCTGGGCGCTGGTGTCGTGGTGCACGCTCACCGCCGGCATCGTGCTCGGCGCCTGGTGGTCGTACGCGGTGCTCGGCTGGGGCGGCTACTGGGCCTGGGACCCGGTGGAGAACGCCTCTCTGCTGCCCTGGCTCACGACGACCGCGTTCCTGCACACCACCCTGGGCGGCGGGCGCGGCCGGGAGCGGTGGAACAGCGTGCTGGCCTGCGCCGGGTTCCTGCTGGTGCTGCTCGGCACGTTCCTCACCCGCTCCGGGGCGGTGGCGAGCGTGCACGCCTTCACCGACTCGCCGCTGGGCCCACTGCTCCTCGGCTTCGTCCTGCTGGCCGTGCTGACGGCCACCGTCCTCACCGGCCGCCCCCGCACGGCGCCGGCGCCGGCGCCCGCGTCCCCGCTCCGCTCCCGGGGCACCGCCGTGCTCGGCAACGCCGCGCTCCTGCTCACTATCGCCGCCACCGTGCTCACCGGAACCGTCCTGCCGCTGCTCGCCGAGCCGGTCACGGGCAGCCGGGCGGCCGTCGGGGCCGGGTACTACCACCGCACCGCCGTACCACTGGCCGTGCTGGTGCTGCTGCTGGCCGGTGTCACCCCGGCGTTGCGCGTCCGCGGCCGGGCCGAGGCACTGCGTCGCCTCGTCCTGCCCGGTGCGGCGGGGCTGGCCACCGTGGCGTGCGTAGGCCTGTCGAGCCGGCCGGGCACGGCGGCCCTGACCGGGTTCGGTGCGGCCGCCTTCGTCCTCGCCGGCCTCGCCACCGCGCGGCCCCTGCTCCGGCCGGCGGTGCTCGGGCACGCCGGGCTCGCCCTGCTCGCCCTCGGCGTGGCTGCCTCCACCGCCTACGGGCGGGCGGAGGAGCGGACCCTGCGGGTCGGCGAGACGCTGCGCGTGTCGGACGTCTCTGTCCGCCTCGTGTCGGTGCAGCGCAGCGCTCCCGCCGGCCGGATGGCCGTGCGGGCGCGGCTGGCAGTGTCGTCGGCCGGCACGACACGCACGGCGGTGCCCGCCCTGCGGTACGACCCCGCGCGGGAAACCGCCGTGACCGTCCCGGCGATCGACGGCGGCGTCCGCCGCGACGTCTACCTCACTCTCCTCGCGGTCTCCGCCGACAGCGGCACCGCGACGGTACGCCTGGCCGTGAACCCCCTCGTCGGCGTCATCTGGGCCGGCGGGGCCGTGGCCACCGCCGGCGGGGTGCTCGCCCTGGCCCGGGCGGTCCGGCGGCACCGGCACCGACGGCCGGAGCCGGCGGGGGCTCGGACAGCGGTGGCCGCCGGGGCACCGGCATGAGCGCCCCGGACCGGCGTGCCTGGCGGCGGAGATCGCGGGTGGCCCCCGCCACCATCCTCCTGCTCACCCTGGGCGTCGGCGTCGTCCTCGCCGCCGGGGAGCGGCCCGGGCCGGGTGTCGCGCACCGCCCGAGGGCCGCGCCCGCTCTGGCGGGCACCACGCTGCCCGGCCAGCGGTACGACCTGGCCGCGGCGCGCGGACACGTCGTCCTGGTGAACGTCTTCGCCTCCTGGTGCGGCCCCTGCCGCGACGAACTGCCCCTGCTGGTCGGGACCGGCCGGCGCTGGGCGCCCCAGGGGCTACAGGTGGTGGGCCTCAACCTGCGCGACGGCCCGGACGCGGTCCGGGCGCTGCTGGCGGAGGCCCGCGCCGAGGACCTGACCGTGGTGCCCGACCCGGAGGGCGTCCGGGCGGTGGAGTGGGGCGTACGCGGCGTGCCCGAGACGTTCGTGGTGGACCGGGACGGCCGCATCGTCGCGCACCAACCCGGTGTCGTCACCGCGAAGTGGCTGGAACAGCACCTCGCTCCCCTGCTGGGCACGCCATGACCCGCAGGCGGCTCCTCGTCGTGCTGGGCCTGGGTGTGCTCGTCACGGCGGCGCTGGCCGGGCTGCTGCGCTCGGCCGGGCCGGCGGGCCGGGCCGACCCGGTCGCCGAGGTCGCGGCCGGGCTCCGCTGCCCGGCGTGCCAGGGCGAGTCGCTGGCCGAGTCCCGGTCCCCGATCGCGGCCTCCATGCGGCAGGTGATCGCCGACCAGGTGGCGCAGGGCCGCGAGCCCGAACAGATCCACCGGTGGTTCGTCCAGCGATACGGCGACGAGGTGCTCGCCCAGCCGCCCACACGAGGCCCGGGGCTGCTGCTGTGGGTCGTGCCGGCCGTCGCGCTGCTCGGCGGCGGCCTCGCCGCGGCGCGTACGCTGCGACCCGGACGGCGGGAGGCCGCCGGCCCCACGGTGCCCCACGGTCGCCCGCGGTCGTCGCGGATCGTCTGGTGGCTCACCGCGGCGGGCCTGGTCGCCCTGGTGGCGACGGTGGCCGTGGCCGCCGACCGGCTCACGCCGCCCGCGACGCGGCCTCCGCCCGCCGACCCCGCGGTGGTCTCCCTGCGGCTCGCTCAGGACCTCGAGGGACAGCAGCGCTACGGTGCCGCGGCGCAGCTGTACCGGGAGGCCCTGACGGCGCGTCCGGACGACGACGCGATCCGGCTGCGTCTCGCCTTCGCCCTGCTGCGAGCGGCTGACGCCCCCGGCGCCGAACGCAGCGCTCGGGAGGTCCTCGGTCACACCCCCGACTCGCCCGACGGGCTGCTGGTGCTCGGCCTGGCCCAACGCACCACCCGGCCCGCCGAGGCACCCGTCACGCTGCGGCGGTTCCTCGCCGTCGCCCCGGGGCACCCGGCCGCGACGGAGATCCGCCGGCTGCTCGGCTCGTGACTGGAATCGGCGGCGCCCCGGCGAACCGCCGGGTCCCGGCGAGCGCTCCGCCGAGATGCGCGGCGATCAGTCGGTCGGTACCGGTCACTCCCCCCGGGTCCCGTAGCGCTGGTCCCGGTCACCCGTCGCCCCGGCTGCCTGCCGCGGCGTACCAGCGTCGGCCCGGCATCGCCGTGGCCCCGTGCAGCACGATGCTCAGCACGACCACGAGGCTGCCGGCGTTCCAGAGCAAGGGATCCCGTGCGCCTTCGTCGGCGCTGAAGGTCAGGTAGAACAGCGCCGACACCCCGATGGGGCCGAACCAGCCGAGGAAGACCACCTCACGCCAGCCCAGTCTGAGCGGGGCCCTGAGTCCGGCCACCACCGGCAGCCGCCGCACCAGCAGCACCGCCACCGCGAAGAGCGGGAGCCGCCAGCCGGCGTCAAGCCAGTCACGCCACGGCAGTTCGACGCCGAGCATGAAAAACAGGGGAAGTACCAGGTAGCGGGTCAGGGCGTCGTCGAGCTTCTGCTCGGCGATCCGGGGCTGGTCGCCGATGACCCGGTTGTAGGCCAACCCGGTGACGAACACGGCCAGGATATCGTCAGTGTGGAACACCTGGCCGATCCCGAGCGCGGCGATGCCGAGCAGAATGGCGAAGACCACGAGTGAGCCCCGGTCCAGGGTTTCTCGCCGGCTGGCGGCGCGCACTGCCCGACCGGCGAGCCAGCCGAGCAGGACGCCCACGACCACCGCCCCGAGCACGCCCCAGACCGCCACGACGAGCTGATCGGCCCACGGCCTCGCGCCGACTGCGGCCAGTGCGAGGACGACGAGGGGAAAGGCGAGGCCGTCGTTGCCGCCCGACTCGCCGCTGATCACCTGCCGCAGCCGGGCAGGCAGCTGCCGCTCGGCCGGGCCCCCGGACACGATGCCGGACGCCAGAACCGGGTCGGTCGGCGACAGGCAGCTTCCCAGCAGGGCGGCCAGGCTCAGCGGTACCCCGAGCAGCAGCCAGGCCAGCCCCGCGCTGAGCACCGCCATGCCCACCATCCCTGCCGTGAGCAGCACGAGCACCGGACGGAGCACCCTCCGGTAGCCGGCCAGCGGGAAACGCAGGGCGACCGCCATCAGCGAGACCGCCAGCAGTGCACGGCTCACCTCGCGCATCAGCGCCGCGCCCAGCCGGTCGTCGAGGTCGAGGAGACCGAGCACCGGACCGGCGAGCACCCCGAGGAAAAGGGCCAACATGGGTTCCGTGAACGGGGTACGACGGATGGCACTCGATCCGAGCGCGAGCAGGACGGCCAGTGCGCCGACGAGTGCGTAGCCGAGCAGGAGGCTGTTCACCTCGACGCGCTACCCGGTACCCCCGCCGCCATGCGGAGGGACGGGCCGCACGGTCCGGACAGTGACCAGGGTGCGGTGGGCTGGAGCACGGCCTCCCGCAGGGCGACCGTGCTCCAGCCGCGTCACCCGCTGGTAGTCCGGGTCGGCGACCAGGCCGCAGACCCGCCGGCTGGGGTAGCGAACCCGTAGCACCGCGTCCCACGCCTGCACGGCACGGCTCGTCACTCGGCATCCACGCCGACGCTGCGGTACCGACAATGGCGCGGCTCGTGCAGGGGCGTGCCCGGCGACACCGTGCGAATGGACCGACACCCGTTGACGCGCGGATCGGTGGCGGTGTGAACGGCCGGGGCCTGGGTAGTCGGGGCGCGTCGACCACAACGCGACCGGAGGCTCGTTGCGGTTCTCCAACCGCAAACCGTCACCGCACGCCATGGAGAGTGAGCCGGGGCAATGAAGACCCAACAGGTGAAAGAACGGGCGACCAAGGCCGCCGGCACCCTGGCGGGAACCGCCGCCGACCCGAAGACTGGGTGGTCGCACCTGAAGTCGAAGGTGACCCCGAGCCTCGCTGTGGTGATCGGCGGGGCGCTGGTGGCCGTGTACCTGGCCGGTCGCCGGGCGGGTGGCGATTGACCGCTTGGACGTGCACGCGTTCACGATCCCCACCGACGGGCCCGACGGGTCGAGCAGGACACCACCCAGACCCGGGACTCAACCACCATGGTTCTGGTACGGGGCACGCCGGTGACGTGTGGGCGCTGGGGTAACCGTACGGCGATGTGTCGGTGGCGTCGTTTGTCGAGTCCAAGCTCGCGTCGGTGTGATTTCACCAATCTGATCGAGCACCGGACGGTAGATTGCCTGCAGGCCGATGTGACCCGCTGCGGCGGGATCACCGCGTAGTGCAGATCGGTGGGCTGGCTGCGGGCCATTGTCTGGACCTGTCCGGGCACCGCGCGCCGACGGTCTCCACGCACGCGTTCTGTGCGGTGCAGCGGCTGCGGCACCTCGAGTACTTCCACGACCACGTGCGCATCGAGCACTCGGCGTTCGACGGCCTTCCGGTGCTGCGCGACAGCGCTCTGTGGCCGGACCCGGACCGTCCCGGTCTGGGCCTGGAGGTGCGCTGGTCGGATCTGGAGCAGTACCGGGCGTATGCGCAGCGCCCCTAACCCCCCTTCGATGACGGCTTCGCCGGCCCGCTTGACAGCTGGCACAGCCGTTCATGGCGCTTCACCCGCGTAGATGGCGCGATCATCTTGCGTGACGAGTTGGGGGATTCCATGCAAGCGAAGGTTTCCGACTTTGTGCTCAGCCGGCTGCGGGAGTGGGGTGTGCACCGCGTATTCGCCTATCCCGGGGACGGGGTCAACGGCATGCTCGGCGCGTTCGAGCGGGCCAAGGGCGATCCGGAGTTCATCCAGCCGCCACACGAGGAGCTGGGTGCCTTCATGGCCTGCGCCCACGCGAAGTTCACCGGCCAGGTGGGCTGCTGCATGGCAACCTCCGGACCAGGCGCGGTCCACCTGCTCAACGGCCTCTATGACGCGAAGCTGGATCACCAGCCGGTGGTGGCGATCATCGGGCAGCAGAAGCGGATGTCGCTGGGCGCTCGTTACCAGCAGGAGATCGCGCTGGAGTGCCTGTTTTCCGATGTCTCCGCGTACTGTCACGCGATCGTGCATCCGGCGCAGGCCCGGCACGTGGTGGACTTCGCGTTCAAGCACGCGCTGACCGAGCGTTCGGTAGCGACCATCGTCATTCCCGAGGACGTCCAGGAGGAGCCGGCCGAGACGTCGCCGCCGAAAATTCACGGGGCGGTCTACAGCAGCGTCGGCTGGTGCCAGCCGCGGATCCTGCCGCGGGACGAGGACCTGCGGCGCGCCGCTGACATCCTCAACCAGAGCAGCCGGGTGGCGATTCTGATCGGCCAGGGCGCAGCCCGGGCCGGAGCCGAGGTGGTCGAGGTCGCCGAACTGCTCGGCGCGGGCGTGGCCAAGGCGCTGCTGGGACGCGACGCGGTGCCCGACGACCTGCCGTTCGTAACCGGCCCGATCGGGCTGTTGGGCAGTAAGCCCAGCGACGAGATGATGAAGAACTGCGACACCCTGTTCATGATCGGGACCAGCTTCCCGTACGGGGAGTGGCTGCCCGAGGAGGGCACGGCCCGGGGCGTCGAGATCAACATTGACGGCCGGCTGATCGGCGCCCGGTTCCCCATCGACGCCCCGCTGATCGGCGACTCCGCCGAGACGCTGCGCGCGCTGATCCCGATGCTGAAGCGCAAGTCGGACCGCAGTTGGCGCGAGAAGATCGAAGACAACGTCCGGGAATGGCACCGGATCCTGGGCGACCGCGCCGGACAGCACTTCGGCGGGAGGATCAACCCTCAGTCGGTCGCGATGGAGTTGGGGCGCCGGCTGCCCGACAACTGCATCCTGACCGCCGACTCGGGATCATCGACCAACTGGTGGGCCCGCTACGTCGGGCTGCGGGAGGGCATGCAGGCCTCACTGTCCGGGACCCTGGCGACAATGGGGCCGGCGGTGCCGTATGCGATCGCGGCCAGGTTCGCCTACCCGGACCGGCCGGTGATCGCGTTCGTCGGTGACGGCGCATTCCAGATGAACGGCATGAACGGGATGCTCACCGTCAAGCGGTACGCCGACCGCCTTGGCAGCCCTTCCCCGCTGGTGTTCTGCGTGTTCAACAACCAGGACCTCAACCAGGTGACCTGGGAGCAGCGGGCGCTCGCTGGCGACGCCCGGTTCGCCGGCTCGCAGGCCGTGCCAGACATGCCGTACGCCAAATACGCCGAACTGTTGGGGCTGCGCGGCATCTACTGCGACGACCCGACGCGGGTCGGTCAGGCCTGGGACGAGGCACTTGGCGGCTCCGGGCCGGTGCTGCTGGAGTTCCGGGTGGACAGCGAGATCCCACCCATCCCGCCGCACGTGATGTACGAGCAGGCGCAGAAGACCACCGAGGCAATGATCAAGGACCCGGAGCGGGTCAGCATCGGGATGCGCGGCTTCCGGCAGAAGCTCAGCGACTTCTACCAGGCGCTCCCCACTCGCGAGCAGGGTTGAGGAGGAGGCAGCGGTGGCGATCGGAGCCAAGACGGTGCAGCAGGTGCCGGCCAAGACCCGGCCGGACAGTTCCGGGCCACCGCGGGGGCGGCAGGCGATCCCGGTCGGCAAGCTGGAGCGGGACCTGGCGCGGGCCATCGAGGGCGAGGTGCGCTTCGACCCGGGCTCGCGGGCGATGTACGCCCATGACGCGTCGAACTTCCGGCAGGTGCCGATCGGCGTGGTGGTGCCGCGGACGCTGGAGGACGTGGTGGCCACGCACAAGGTGTGTCACCGCTACGGCGCGCCCGTCGTGAACCGGGGCGGCGGCACCAGCCTGTCCGGTGAGACGGTCAACTACGCGGTGGCGATCGACCATTCCAAGTACCTGACCGCGGTCGGCTCGGTGGACCCGCAGGCCCGCCTGGTCACCTGCCAGAACGGCATCGTCAACGAGCAGCTCAACGTGGTGACCGGACAGCACAACCTGATCTTCGGGCCGGACCCGTCGTCGCACTCGCGGTGCACCATCGGCGGCAACATCGGCAACAACTCGTGCGGCATCCACTCCGTGCAGTCCCAGCTGTACGGACCCGGGCCGCGTACCTCCGACAACGTGCACGCCCTCGAGGTGGTCACCTACGACGGGCAGCGGTTCTGGGTCGGGGTCAACGAGGAGGACCAGCTCGACGACATCATCGCCGCCGGCGGCCGCAAGGGTGAGATCTACGCGAAGCTGCGCGACCTACGCGACCGATACGCCGACGAGATCCGCGCCGGCTACCCGTCGGTGGACGCGATGCCCCGCTGGGTCTCCGGATACAACCTCGCCGAGCTGCTGCCGGAGAACGGGTTCAACGTCGCCCGAGCGGTCACCGGCACCGAGGGCACCTGCGTGACGGTGCTGCAGGCGACGCTCATGCTCACCCCGGCCATGCTGCAACGCGCCACCGTGGTAATCGCCTACCTCGACCTGCCCGACGCCGCCGAACACACCCAGGAAATCCTGGACCGGTGGCGGCCGATCGGGCTGGAGGCGATCGACCGCGTCCTCATCGAGGACCAGCAGGCGCTGCAGATGAACCTGAGCGACCTCACCGAGCTGCCGTGGCGGAAGCATGCCGGCGCCTGGCTGCTCGTGCAGTTCGGCGCCGACGAGGCCGATCAGGTAGTCGACACCGCCCGGCGGTTCACCGACTGGGCGACCGAGACGAAGGGGTACGGCCAGGATCGGGTACGCCGGCTGCTAAGTGCGCAGGATGGCGGCCAGAGCGAAACGGTGTGGACGATCCGGGAAGGCGGGCTCGGTTCGACCGCGTTCCCGCACAGCCTCGACCACTGGCCCGGCTGGGAAGACTCGGCCGTGCCACCCAACCGGGCCGGCGACTACGTGCGTGACCTGCGGGCGCTACTGAACAAGCACGGGCTACGCGGCGCCCTCTACGGCCACTTCGGACAGGGCTGCCTGCACGGCCGGTTCAGCTTCGACCTGCGCAGCGCCACCGGCATCGCCAACTACCGGGCATTCCTGGAGTCCGCGGCCGACCTGGCCGCCTCCTACGGCGGCTCCATCTCCGGCGAGCACGGCGACGGCCAGCAGCGCGCCGAACTACTGGGCAAGCAGTACAGCCCGGCGCTGATGCAGGCGATGCGCGAGTTCAAGCTGATCTGGGACCCGGACGCCAAGATGAACCCGGGCAAGGTCGTCGACGCCTACCGCTTCGACGAGGACCTCAACCTCGGCACCGACTACAACCCCGCCCGGCCGAGCACCGTCTTCGCCTACGCCGAGGACGGCAACGACTTCGCCCACGCCACCCTGCGCTGCGTCGGCGTCGGCAAGTGCCGCGAACCGGTCGCGAAGGACACCATCTGCCCCAGCTTCCAGGCCACCCACGAGGAGAAATACACCACCCGCGGCCGGGCCCGACTGCTGTTCGAAATGCTCCGCGGCGACGTGATCACCGACGGCTGGCAGTCCCGCGAGGTCGCCGACGGGCTGGACCTCTGCCTGGCCTGCAAGGGCTGCACCAAGGACTGCCCCGTCAACGTGGACATCCCCACCTACAAGGCGGAGTTCCGCTACCACCACTACAAGTCGCTGCGACGCTGGCGGCCACGCTACGCGTATTCGTTCGGCTTGATCGACCAGTTCGCCCGGCTGGCGGCGGCCGTGCCGGAGCTGGTCAACCTCGCCACGCAGACCCCCGGCCTGGCCCACCTGGTACGCGCGGTCGGCGGCATCGACCAGAACCGGCCGTTGCCCCGCTTCGCCCCGATGACGCTGCAGCAGTGGTTCAAGCGGCGCGGCGGCACCCGCAACCCGAACGGCCGGCCGGTGGTGCTGTTCCCGGACACCTTCAACAACCACCTGCACACCGACGTCGGCGTCGCCTGCGTGGAGGCGATCGAGGCTGCCGGCTGGCAGGTCATCATGCCGCAAGGACACATCTGCTGCGGCCGGCCGCTCTACGATTACGGCTTCCTCGACCTCGCCCGCCGGTACCTGCACAACGTCCTGGACATGCTGCGCGAACACATCCGGGCCGGCACTCCCGTGGTCGGCATGGAACCCAGCTGCCTGGCCGTCTTCAAGGACGAACTCACCAAGATCCTTCCGCACGACGACGACGCGGCCCGACTGCACGCCAACGCGTACCACTTCGCCGACTTCTTCCGAACCTTCGACATCGCGCCGCCGCCGCTGCACCGGCAGGCGTTGCTGTGGGGCCACTGCCACCACCGGGCCACCGGCGGGGTCGATCCCGAACTCGAACTGCTCAAGCAGATGGGCGCCACCGTTGACAACGTGGCGGGCGGCTGCTGTGGGCTCGCCGGCTCCTGGGGATTCGAGAAAGGCAAGTGGCAGATCTCGCTGGACTGCGGTGAGCAGAAGCTCCTGCCAGCGGTACGCGCGGCAGAGCCGGAGAAGCTCATCGTGGCCAACGGCTTCTCCTGTAAGACACAGATCGCCGACGCCGGCACCGGCCGCCGAGGGCTGCACATCGGGCAGGTCCTGACGATGGCCCGCCAGCACGGCCCCGACGGTTACCGGGACGGACGCCCGGAGGACGGCGTGCCGCGCCCGCCGCAGCCGCCACTGCACCGACGCGTTGCCCGGGTCGGCGCCGTCCTGCTCGCCGCCGCCCTTGCTGGCGGCGCTTCAGCGGCCGCCGCCCACCTGCTACGGCGCAGCGCGTAACCGGCCCCTGCCGTGCCCTGCACTCCGGCCACATCGCCGACTACGTGGCATGGCTGATCTTCGGGGCCGCGATCCTCGCCGCGCTGATCGGGCTGCCGGTCCTCGCCTGACGACGCCGGAACCGGGTTCGAGAGCTCCGGATCTGGCCTACTGCGCTGCCTCCGCGCGCTCGCGCTGCGGCAGCACGGTGTACTTGGGATCGGCCGCGGAAGCGGTGCCGGCATGGAAGTAGCCGAACTTGGTCAGCGCGGATTCGGCGGCGAGCGCCAGTCCGCCGGCCACGTCCAGTGCCCGGCTGTGGCGCATCGCCGACGCCGCGAGCAGAGCCGTCCCGGCACGGGCACACCAGCGGGAGGCGCGCAGCAGCCGGCCCGGTCGCCCGCCGGTCAGCGGTTCGGCCACCATCCCGAGCCGGCGGTGGATGGCCCGGTCGAACACCTGCGCCGCGACGGACCCGACGATGCCGGCCAGCCGGGCCGGCGCCGCTTCGCGCGCCGGGGTGGTGGCCGTCACCAGGCCACCAGCGGCGGCGAGGGCGCTCGCCCCGAACAGGTACGGCAACTCCCGGTGCGACTCGTGCCAGACCGGGACGGCCGTGTTGGCGATCAGGGCGCCGGTGTAGGTGGTAATCGCGGGGGCGACGGCCGTGGCGGCCAACCCGCTGGGGCGGGCCAGGAGCCCGACGAGGTCCGCCGCGCGGCGTGGCAACGCGGCCGACATCTCGCCGAGCGCCGCGACCGCCACGAGCGGGCTGAAACCGCCGAGCAGCCAGGTGCCGATCGACATCGGCGAGGTCGGCTTGACGACGCGCAGCATGTGCACGGCACGCTCCGGCCGACCGAGGTCACGGGTCAGCACGCTGAGCGACAGCCCGGTCGCGCTGGCGGAGATGAGCCGGGCGGCGCGGCGCATGCCCGGGCGGCCGGTGAGGTCGGCGCCGGCGGCCAGCAGGGCCGCGCCGCCGGCGACGCCGCCGAGAAAGAGGTATCCGGCGATGTTGTGCGCCTTCCAGACCGGCGGTTTGATGACCGCTCGGCCGTAGTACGACCGGAACTCCGCCGGTGGCACGACCTCACCGCCGCGGCTCGGTCGTCGGCCGCCCCGAGACCCGATCAGGGCCTCGCGGCCCGGTGCGACGTGGTGGAGGCCGTCCCGGCGCACCTCGCTGCCGGTTTCCTGCGCGGCGCTCACCGACGGGCTCCCGCGAACGCGGCGAGCGCGGTCGCCGCCACCGCCACGGCCGCGAACAGCGTGTGCCGCCACATGGCCGGCAGGTCGCGGGTGGTCACGACCGGGTCAGGTGGGAAGCCGTACACCTCCGGCTTGTCGAGCAGCAGGAAGAACGCGCCCGTCCCGCCGACGCCGTCGTCGGGGTCGGCCCCGTACAGCCGGGCGTCGGCCACTCCGGCGTCGTGCAGCCGCGCGACCCGGTGGGCGGCACGCTCGCGTAGCTCGTCCAGAGGGCCGTACTGGATGGACTCGGTGGGGCACGCCTTCGCGCACGCCGGCTCTTGCCCGTCGCTCATCCGGTCGTAGCAGAGCGTGCACTTCCACACGCGGCCGTCGTCCTTGCGCTGGTCGATCACCCCGTACGGGCAGGCGGGCACGCAGTAGCCGCAGCCGTTGCAGATGTCCTCCTGCACCACGACGGTGCCGAACTCGGTGCGGAACAGGCTGCCCGTGGGGCACACGTCCAGGCAGGCGGCGTGTGTGCAGTGTTTGCACACGTCACTGGCCATCAGCCAGCGCAACTCGGTGCGGCCGTCCGCGCTGACCGGCTGCCGTGGTTTTCCGTCCGTGTTCGGTTCCAGCTGGATGGCGCCGGTCTCCGTGCCGAGACGGGCCCCGTGCTCCTCGCCCAAGCCGGCTGCCACCATCAGTGCGTTGGGCGCGCTCGCGGACGGGCCGGTCGGCATAAGGGCGACGGCGTTGTTCTGCCGGCCGAGCGGGCGGTCCTGCTCGATGAACGCGACGTGTCGCCAGGTGTCGGCGCCGAGCATGCCGGTGTTGTCGTAGGACATGCCGAGCAGGGAGAAGCCGTCGTCCGGGATCAGGTTCCACTCCTTGCAGGCGACCTCGCACGCCTTGCAGCCGATGCACACGGACGTGTCGGTGAAGAATCCCATCCGCCGCGGCGGCTGCGGATAGCCGGAGTCGGGCGCGGGATCCTTTGTACCCTCCAGCAGCTTTTCGGTCATGCTGGCTCCCCGTGCCTTTCCGTGGTGCGGTGCGCGGTGCCGGTCGCGGCGACAAGCCCCGCTTGCTGCTGGTACTCCGCGATCAGGCGCCGCCGGTCCGGGCCGCGGGGACGGCGGCCGGGCCGAATGTCGCAGGTGAGCGCCTTGACCTCCTGGATGTGCACGTCCGGGTCGAGGGACATGTGGGTGAGGTCGTTGGCGGAGTCGCCGGTGGTGATGCCGTTGCGGCCCCAGTGGTAGGGCAGCCCGACCTGATGGACGATCCGGTCGTGCACCCGCACCGGCACCATCCGATCGGTGACCAGCACCCGCGCCTCGATGGCGCTGCGGGCCGTCACGATCGTCGCCCAGCCGAGGTGGTCCAGCCCGACCGCGGCGGCCAACTCCGGTGACACCTCGCAGAACATCTCCGGTTGCAGTTCGGACAGGTACGGCAGCCACCGGCTCATCCCCCCGGCCGTGTGGTGCTCGGTGAGTCGGTAGGTGGTCAGCACGTACGGGAAGACCTGGCTGCCCCGGTCGTCGCCGCTGGGCTGGTAGGGGTCGACGTCCCGCCGCCGGCTCAGCTGGCGGGCCGGGTTCTGCTGCTGGCCGTAGAGCAGGTTCGGCACCGGGGACTCCTGCGGCTCGTAATGTGTCGGCAGCGGCCCGTCGGACAACCCGGCCGGCACGTACAGCCAGCCCTTCCCGTCGGCCTGCATGATGAAGGGGTCGACGCCGGACAGGGCGTCCTGCCGCTTCGCGCCCTCAGGCGGCCGGTAGTCCGGCGGTTTGGTCGGCTGGAAGTCCGGGACGTCGTGGCCGGTCCACTTCTTCTTCTCCGCGTCCCACCACACGTACGCCTTGCGCTCGCTCCACGGCCTGCCCTGTGGGTCGGCGGAGGCGCGGTTGTAGAGCAGGCGGCGGTTCGCCGGCCAGGCCCAGCCCCACTCGTGAGCCACCCAGTTCTGCTCGGTGTGCGGTTTACGCCGCGCGGTCTGGTTCACCCCGCCGGCATAGGAGCCGCAGTAGATCCAGCACCCGCAGGCGGTCGAGCCGTCGTCGGTGAGTTCCTCGTACGTCGACAGGCAGGAACCGTCCCCCCGCCGGCCGTTGATCTCCTGCAACACCTCCTCCGCGCTCGGCTCCGAATTCGGGCCGGAGGTGGAGTAGTGCCAGTTCAGGTCGAGGATCGGGCGGTCCCGCTCGTTCGTCGAGCCGGCCAGCTTCGCCCGGATCCGCCGGCCCAGGTGGTACCAGAACCACAGGTCGCTTCGCGCGTCGCCGGGCGGCTCCACCGCCTTCTGGTGCCACTGCAGCATCCGCTGGGTGTTGGTGAAACTGCCGTCCTTCTCCGTGTGCGCGGCCGCGGGCAGGAAGAACACCTCCGTGGCGATCTCCTCGGTCCGCAGCTCGCCGGACTCGATCTCCGGGCCGTCCTTCCACCAGGTGGCGCTCTCGATCAGGGCGAAGTCCCGGACCACGAGCCAGTCAAGGTTGGCCATGCCAAGGCGTTGCGCCCGTGCGTTGGCCGAGCCGACGGCCGGGTTCTGCCCGTTGAGAAAGTAGCCCTTGCAGGTGCCGTCCAGTTGCGCCTGCACCGTTTGGTAGGTGCTGTGATCGCCGGTGATGCGGGGCAGGTAGTCGAAGCAGAAGTCGTTGTCGGCGGTCGCCGCATCTCCCCAGTACGCCTTGAGCAGGCTGACCGCGTAGGCGCGCATGTTGCCCCAGTAGCCGGTCTCGGCGGAGTCGTCGGCGACGTACTCGTCCAGACTGCCGTGGGAGTCCGGGTGCGGCATCGGCAGGTAGCCCGGCAGCAGGTTGTAGAGCGTGGGGATGTCCGTGCTGCCCTGGATGCTGGCGTGACCGCGCAGGGCGAGGATCCCCCCGCCGGGCCGCCCGATGTTGCCCAGCAGCAGTTGCAGCACCGAGGCGGCCCGGATGTACTGCACCCCGACGGTGTGCTGCGTCCACCCCACCGCGTACGCCCACGCGGTCGTGCGATTCCGGTTGGAGTTCTCGGTGACCGCGCGGGCCAGTTGCCCGAAGAGCGCCTCGGGAATACCGCAGATCCTCGCCACCATCTCCGGCGTGTAGCGGCGGTAATGCCGCTTCAACAACTGGAAGACGCACCGCGGGTGCTCGAGGGTCTCGTCCCGGCGTAGCTTGTGCAGGTCCTCCAGCGCGGCGCCGTGGCTGCCGTGCTCGTGGCCCCGCTCGGTCGCGTGCCGCTGGTACGCCCGCTGCTCAACGGCCTCCCGCGCCTGCTTCGCGCCCTGCTGCCGCTTGCCGGCGGCGCTCGCCACGCGGACGCCTTCGTACTGCCAGCTGTCGCTGGAGTAGCTGGAGGTGTCGTCGCGCCAGCCGGAGAAGAGCCCGTCGAGGTCCTCGGTGTCCTTGAACTCCTCGTTGATGATGGTCGCCGCGTTGGTGTAGTTGACCACGTACTCGCGGAATTCGAGGCCGTTGCTGAGCACGTAGTTGATCAGGCCCCCGAGCAGCGCGATGTCGGTGCCGGCCCGGATCGGCACGTGCAGGTCGGCCAGCGCCCCGGTCCGGGTCAGCCGCGGGTCGATGTGAATGAGCGTGGCACCCCGCGCCTTCGCCTCCATGACCCACTGGAAGCCCACCGGATGGCACTCGGCCATGTTCGAGCCCTGCAGGACGATGCAGTCAGAGTTCTGCAGATCCTGCTGGAACGTGGTCGCGCCGCCGCGACCGAACGATGTTCCCAGACCGGGGACCGTGGAGGAGTGTCAAATGCGCGCCTGATTCTCGATCTGCACCGCTCCCAACGCGGTGCCAAGCTTCTTGATCAGGTAGTTCTCCTCGTTGTCCAGCGTCGCACCGCCGAGCGCCGCGATGCCCATCGTCCGGCGCAGCCGCCGGCCCTGCTCGTCCCGATCGGCCCAGGTCTGCGCGCGGGTAGCGATGACCCGGTCGGCGATCATGTCCAGCGCCCTGTCGAGGTCGAGGTCCTCCCAGTCCGTCCCGTGGGGCCGGCGGTAACGCACCCGCGTCTCCCGAAGCGGGTTGGTGACGAGCTGCTTGGTCGCGGCGCCCTTCGGACACAGCCGGCCACGGCTCACCGGCGATGCCGGATCCCCCTCGATCTGGACGACCTGCTCGCCCTTGACGTAGACCAACTGCCCACAGCCCACCGCACAGTACGGGCAGACGCTGCCCACGACCCGATCCGCTGTCATGGTCCGTGGTTTGAGCTGATCGGTCCGTGATGACCGGGCCGCCGCACCCCGCGCGAGCCGGTCTCCTGCGGCGACCATCGACCGGACCTGCCGGAACACGGGCCAGGGCAGGAACGTCTCTCGAATTCCCATGGCACCCCCGGCCGGTCGCGCTTACCTACCCTGTCTACCTCCACGTGGCCCGCTGGCGTGGGAGTTTCACCATCGGCGACGAACGGGCCGAGGTCTGGCACCCCTACCCGCCCGACCTGCGGCCCGAGAGGCCATCATCTGCCCGGCCCGCAGCTGGCGGGGCCGGATGGGCCGCGCGCCGTCGGGGTACACGATGGAGTTGCGGGCTCCTGGAGGTCCTTCATCCCGCTGGTGCCCGCGCAACGATCGACAGCCGACCCTGCTGCTCCAGCACCGCGAAGTCGATCCCACCCGGGTCGGTCACCCCGTGCCCACGCAGCAACGCGTCGAGATCAGCACGGGTCAGGCCCGCGCCACGCAGCTCGTCGTCCAGAACCTGACCGCGCGCCACCAGGAGCCGGGGCGGATGGTCGACCAGACGACGACCCACCCGAGTGAACCGAACCCGAGTGACCAGGGCATGGACGAGGAGCACCGCGAGCAACGTGACCAGGCCGGCCAGATAGCTGGCGTCCGACGCGCTGGGCAACCTGCCGACAATCGCGCCCACCGCGACGGCCGCGACGAAGTCGTACGGGGACACCTCGCCCACAGTGCGACGACCGCTGATCCGGAAGCCGACCACAGCGGTTACGTACAGCAGCACCGCCTTGACCCCGACCCACACCAACTCGGGCGGATGCCCCACCAGCTCCTTCACGGCCGCCCACCCGGCCTGACATGCTCATCCGCCGTCGGCGACCCGGACTCGGCCGGATCCGACGGTTGCGGCCCCTGATCGCCGCCGCGCCGCCGGCGCTCGAGCAAGAGGCTCACCAGCAACGATGCGGCAGCGGCGGCGCGACTCCAGCGACGCAGGGCGGTGCGCATCCGGCCGGGCGGCGGGGGCGGTGGCGGGCCGGGCACCACGATCCGGTCCACGCCCGGGTAGGCCAGTCCGGCGGTCTCGACCG
Source organism: Micromonospora pattaloongensis (assembly GCF_900107255.1). Taxonomy (GTDB): domain Bacteria; phylum Actinomycetota; class Actinomycetes; order Mycobacteriales; family Micromonosporaceae; genus Micromonospora_I; species Micromonospora_I pattaloongensis. Next base: position 82,064 of record NZ_FNPH01000007.1, read on the forward strand.
CCTCCTCCTCCGATGTGACGGCCCGGTTGTTGGTGAGGGTCAGCTGTCCGGCCTCGTTGCGGTAGCGCCACCGCCACAGCTCGCCCTCGGGCCACAGCTCGATCCGTTCCCCGGGGCGGTGGAGGGTGGGGGCCTCGGGTTCGTCCTCGCCGACCGGGTGCCGGGGTCCGGGGCGGGTCGCCTGGCGCAGGTCGGCTCGGGTGAGTCCGCCGAGGGAGGCGGCCTCGCTGCGGCGCAGCGCCCGCGCGATGAGGAACGCGAGGATGCCGGCAAGGATTGGCAGGACGAGCACCAGGACCCGGAACAGCGCCAACAGGTCGTAGAGCGGCACCCGGAGCAGCCGGGCGAGGATGTCGTCGCCGGCGGCCACCACGAGGGCCACGTAGAAGGTCAGTGCGCCCACGCCGATGCCGAGCCGGACCGGGTGGTTTCGGGGCCGGTCGAGCAGTTGGTGCGGCTGGTGGTCGCCCGTGCGCCATCGTTCGATGAACGGCCACAGGTAGAGGGCGGCGAAGGACAGCCCGCCGAGCACGACGCCGGGGAAGAACGGGGCCGGTACCAGGTATCCGGCGATGCGGAACTCCCACGCCGGGAACAGGCGCAGTGCCCCATCGCCCCAGGCGATGTACCAGTCGGGCTGCGCCGGCGAGGTGGACTCGGCCGGCGCGAAGGGACCGTAGAGCCAGACCGGGTTGATCTGGACCAGCCCGCCGAGGGCGAACAGCACCGCTAGTACCCAGGCGAAGAGGGCGAGCGTGCGCAGGGTGTAGCCGGGCCAGAGTCGGGAGCCGACCACGTTGTGCTCGGTCCGGCCAGGGCCCGGGAACTGACTGTGCTTCTGCCGCACCAGGATGCCCAGATGCAGCGAGACGAGGGCGACGAGGACGGCCGGGACGAGCAGCACGTGGGTGATGAACATCCGCGGGATCATGTCGTCGGAGGGGAACTCGCCGCCGAGGGCCAGGGTGACCAGCCAGGTCCCGATCACGGGGATGGACTCCACGACCGAGGTGAGGATCCGCAGGCCCAGCCCGGAGAGGAGGTCGTCGGGCATGGAGTAGCCGGTGAAGCCGTTGGCCAGGGCGAGGGCGAGCATGGTCACGCCGATCAGCCAGTTGATCTCGCGCGGCTTGCGGAAGGCTCCAGTGAAGAAGATCCGGGACAGGTGTAGGACAATCGCCGCGACGAAGGCCAGCGCGGCCCAGTGGTGGGTCTGTCGGATCAGCAGGCCGGCCCGGACGTCCCAGCTCAGCCGCACCGTCGAGGCGTACGCGGCGGAGGTGGTCGTACCGTCCAGCGGGGCGTAGGAGCCGTGGTAGACCCGGTCGGCGGAGCTGGCGTCGAAGAACAAGGTCAGGTAGACGCCGGTGAGGATCAGCGTGATGAACGAGTAGAGCGCGATCTCGCCGAGCATGAACGACCAGTGGTCGGGGAAGATCTTCGCCAGCGCCCGGCGGGTGATCGGGGAGAGCCGGAGCCGGTCGTCCAGCGCGCGGGCCAGCGGACGCATGATCATCGTCGGCTCCAGAATCCGGCGCCGGGCGGCGCGGTGAAGTCGCCGGTGGCCCGCAGGAAGCCGTCCGGGCCGACCTCGATCGGCAGCCCTGGCAGCGGACGCGCCGCAGGGCCGGCGATCGGCCGGGCGCCGGCCAGCAGGTCGAACGACGACTGGTGACAGGGGCAGAGCACCCGGGCGGCGCCCTTGAGGTAGAGCCGTACCGGGCAGCCGGCGTGGGTGCAGAGCAGCGACCACACGACCAGGCCGCCCAGGTGCCCGCCGGCGGGCTGGCGGATGAAGCGCTCCGGGTTGAGGCGGACCGCGAACGCGGGCGCGTCCCCGACGTCGATGCTGCCCTCGGGGAAGACCGCGACCATCGTGTCGGCGGGCACGCCGTCCGGGCGCAACGGCCGTCCCTGGTCGTCGACCAGCCGGACACCCGGCCCCCACGGGGTGTTCTTCAGCGACCGCGCCGGGCGTTGCCGGTCCCAGGGAAGGAGAGAACGCAGCGGGAACAGCGCGGCGACGCCGAGGGCGGTCAGCGCGAACCCGAGGGCCCCGAGCAGCCCCCACCGACGCGTCGGGCTCTCCGGCGCGCGGAACACCGCCGCGGTCATCGCCTGCTCGGCCGGCGGCGGGGTGAAGCCCTCGTGCTCCTCGACGTAGCCGCCGGTCGGTACCAGCCGCCGCGACCAGACCGCGAGCCCCACCGCCAGACCGGCGAAGGCGACCGCCAGGCACACGCCCTCCCACTGGGTGCCGCCATTCAGCCCGTACGTCACCGCGAAGCCGACCGCCCCGGCGGCGCTCACCAGGAACGCGCCCGCGATCCGGCGGCTCGCCACCCGCTCGGCCTTCGACGGAGTTCGGCGACTCATTCCCCCGCCCTCCGGCCCAGCCACCGCACGGCGCCCACCAGCAGCCCTAGCACCACTACCCAACCGACCAGTCCCTCGGCCAGCGGGCCAAGCCGGGCGAGCGATCCGCCGCCCCGGTCCAGTCGTTCGCTGCGCAACTGCCGCACGTAGCTGGTCAGGTCGTCCACCTGCCGATCGGTGAGCACCTGGCTCGGGAAGGCCGGCATCAGCCCGGGTCCGACCCGGACCGCTTCGGCAACCTGAACGGCCGTGGAGTCATACAGCGGTGGCGCGGTCCAGCCGTTGGTCAGTACCGCGCCCGAGCCGGCCGCCCCGTGGCAGGGTGCGCAGTTGGCGGCGAACAGGTCCCGGCCCGACACGACGTCGCCGGGCCTCACCTGCGGGATCTGCGGGCCACCGCCGAAGCTGGCCACGTGGCCGACCAGCGCGGAGATCTCCTCGGCGGAGAAGACCGGCGGCCGGCGCCCGGCCTGCTGCGTCTCGTGCGACAGGGGCATCCGGCCGGTGGAGAGCTGGAAGTCCACCGAGGCGGGGCCGACGTCGATCAGGGATGGGCCCTGCTGCGATCCCTGTCCCTGCGGCCCGTGGCAACTCGCGCACTGCTCCAGGTAGAGCTGCGTGCCACGGTTGGCGGTGGGGGTGCTGGCGGACGGGGTCGGGGCGGGTGTCGGGGCGGGTGCGGGTGCGAGCGCCACCGGCCCGACGGCCAGCGCCAGGACGGACCCGACCGCGAGGGCCCGGCGGGGGTGCGGGGTGGGCAGCGTCAGGGCTCGTGGTCGCCGCATCGGTCAGTCCAGTGTGTAGAGGTACGCGGCGATGTCCTGCGCGTCGATCGCGCTGACGCCCAGCTTGGGCATGGCGGTGCCCGGTTCGACGGCCTGCGGGTCGGTGATCCACCGTTGCAGGTTGTCGGCGTTGTTGGGCAGCTCACCGGCGATGTAGGAGCGGGCGCCGAAACGGGTCAGCGGCGGGCCGACCAGCCCATCAGCCCGGTCGATGCCGGGGACGGTGTGGCACGAACCGCAACCGTACTGCGCGATGAGCATCGCGCCCCGGTCCGGCCGGCCGGCGCGGGACTCGGGCGGTGGTGGTGGCGGCGCCGAAGAGCAGCCGGCCACGGCGACGACCGGCAGCGCCGCCAGCACGACTGCCAGCATCCAACGACAACCATTCATCGCACCGTTCCTTCCGTTGCGGCACCGGTCGGCGGGCTCGCGAGCCGCCCAGGCCGGGGGGCAACCAGGCGGTCGGGTCGTTCCCGGTCCAGTCGCAGCAGCCAGCCGAGGAAGACCGCCAGCGCCGCCACCAGCACCGCCAGATCCATCGGCGCCCACATGAGCAGCCCGGCGAGCTGCTGGTCGGCGACCGGGTCGGGGCCGAGAACGCGGACGGGGTAGACCGGCTCGGGGGCGAAGGTGAGGGCCGCGCCGAGCGCGGACGCGGGCAGCATGGCGCCGACCAGCAGCAGCAGGGACACCGGCGCGGGCACCCGGTGGCGCGCCGGGCCGAGCACCGGCGCCCAGAGCAGCCAGGCCGCCGCCACCAGGCTCACGTGCTCGGCGGCGTGCAGGACCGGGGCGTCCACCGCGGCCACGTACGGGCCCGGCAGGTGCCACAGCCACAGGACGAAAGTCTGCGCCGCTCCGGCGAGCAGGGCGTACCCGATCGGCTGGCGCAGCCGGCGCACCGGGGCCGCGGCCCGCGCGCGGGCCAGCAGCCGGCGCAGTGGCCGGGGTGCGGTCAGGGTCAGCGGCAGTCCGGCCGCGCCGGCCGCGAGCAGCGGGCCGGCCACCAGCAGGAGCAGCATGTGCTGGGCCATGTGGCCGGCGAAGGACGATTCCGCGAGCCGGTGCAGCGGGCCCTGGTCGGCGGCCAGCACGACCAGCAGCCCGCCGCCGAACGCGGCCACCCGCCAGGCCGGCACCACCCGGCCGGGGCCGCGGCGCGTCCACAGCTCGTGCACGCCTCGGCCGTAGCCGGCGGCGAGCAGGCAGAGCGCGGCGACGACGAGCATGGTGAGTAGGCCCTCGGCCACCTCGCTCGCGCCGGGCCCGTGTGCCCGGGAGCCGCTCAGCGCTGACATGGCGGGAACACCAGCACGGCGACTCCGCCGAGCACGATGATGGCCAGGAACAGCAGGTTCGCCCAGATGCCCACCACGGCGAGCATCCGGGAGCGGCCGAGCGCCGGGTTGTCGGTGCCGGCCGATCGTGCTCGCGCGGTGCGCTGCCACACCAGGGCGGCGACCAGCAATGAACCAAGGGCGGCCAGAGCCGGGACCAGTACGGCGACGCCGAGTGCCTGCCAGAGCGGTATGCCGGAGACGTGGTCTGACCCGGCTGCGCAGGCCAGTTCGTCGAGGCTCCAGGCGGCGAGCACGTGCACCGCCCAGGCGACGGCACCGCCGAGCACGCCGTACCAGAGCAGCAGCCCGCCGGCCAGGCGGACCCGGGGACCGGGCTGGACGCTCATCACAGCCGCGGGGAGAGGTAGATGGTGAACAGGATGGCCACCCACACCGTGTCGACGAAGTGCCAGTAGATGGCGACGTTGCGGACCCGGTCGTGGCGGTGGGCTCCGAAGCTGCCCCCGCGCAGGGAGGCGACGAGCAGCCAGCCGATCATGCTCAGGCCGACCAGCACGTGCAGCCCGTGGAATCCGGTGATGACGAAGAACAAGGAGCCGTAGGCGTTCGAGGTCAGGGTGAACATGTGCAGCTTCTCGTCGTACTCGGTGCCCTGCAGCACCAGGAAGCTGGTCCCCATCACGAAGGTGGCCGCCATACCGAGGTTCAGCCGCCAGCGTTGGCCGTGGCGGATGCCGTGCTCGGCCCACATCACGGGCAGGCTGCTGGGCAGCAGGATCGCGGTCATCACCAGCGGTTTGAGCAGCTTGGGATCCTCGATCCCGGGCGGGGGCCACTGCGGGCCGTACTGGAAGCGCAGGTAGAAATAGCTGCCGAGCAGGCAGGCGAAGAGGGTGGCCTCGGTGGCCACGAACATCACCATGCCCCACCAACTGGTGGGCCGGCCAACCGGTAGTTCCGTGCTCAGCGCCTCGGCGCCGGTGGCCGCGGCCACGGCTCCGCCCCGGTCTGTCATGACGCGACTCCGAGTTCCTCGTCAGGGCGGCGCACCGGCCAGAGCCAGGCCGCGAGGGTCGCCGCCACCGTCACCACCGCGGCGATGGCGATCGGATACCAGGCCAGCAGCATGGAGATGAAGAAGACCAACAGCGCGCCGGCGAGCACGAGTGGCTTGAACGAGGGCTCCGGCATCTCCGCCGCCCGCTCGGAGCGCGCGTCCAGCTCGCTGGTGAACAGGGTGCGCCGGCCCTCGCTGAGGATGCGGTCCTCGGTCGCGCCCGTGGTGGTCGACTCGGCGGTGCGTTCGTCCCAGGTTGGGTGCAGGCTGTGCACCCGGGGGATCACCGGGAAGTTGTACGGCTCGGGCGGTGACGCGGCGGACCACTCGAGGGTGTCGCCCTCCCACGGGTCCGCCGGGGCCGGCCTGCCCCGGCGGACGGCGTGTACCACCCCGATGAGCGTCAGCAGCAGGCTGACCGCGAGCAGGTAGGCGCCGATGGTGCTGATCAGGTTGCCCACATCCCAGCCCAGGCCGCCGCGGTACGTGTAGACCCGCCGGGGCATGCCGAACAGGCCGATGAGGTGCATGGGGAAGAACGTGACGTGCATGCCGATGAAGAACAGCCAGAACGCCCACCGCGCGAGCCCCTCGTGGTACATCCGGCCGGTGATCTTCGGCAGCCAGTAGTAGATGCCGGCGAGTATCGGGAAGAGCGCCCCGCCGAGCAGCACGTAGTGGAAGTGCGCCACCACGAAGTACGAGTCGGTGACCTGCTGGTCGAAGGGGGTCAGCGCGAACATCGCGCCGGTGAAACCGCCGAGCACGAAGGTCACGATGAACCCGATGACGAACAGCAGCGGCGTCCGCAGCACCAGCCGGCCGAGCAGCATCGTGGCCAGCCAGGCGAAGATCTGGATCCCGGACGGGATGGTGATGATGGTGCTGGCCGCGCTGAAGAAGCTGTACGACAGCTGTGGCAGGCCGGTGGCGAACATGTGGTGCACCCAGACCCCGAACGAGACGATGGAGATCGCGACGATCGCCAACACGATCAGCGGGTAACCGACGACGCCGCGGCGGGTGAACGCGGGCAGCACGGCGGAGACGATGCCCAGCCCGGGCATCACGATGATGTAGACGTCGGGGTGCCCGAAGATCCAGAACAGGTGCTGCCAGAGCAGCACGTTCCCGCCGCCACCCGGGTCGAAGAAGTGGGTGCCGAAGCGGCGGTCCAGAAAGAGCATGGCGTTGTCCGCGTTCAGCGCGGGCAGGGCGAAGACCACCATGAACGCGGTGGCTACGATCGCCCAGACGAACAATGGCACCCGGTTGAGCGACATCCCCGGCGCGCGCAGCTTGAGCGCGGTGACGATGAAGTTGATCGCGCCCGAGGTGGTGGAGATGCCGAGGAAGAGCAGGCCCAGCGCGTAGACGTCCATGTGCAGGCCCGGGTTGTGCTGCTCCTGGTTGAGCGGCGCGTACGCGAACCAGCCGTTGTTCGGCGCCGCTCCGAACGGCAGGCTTGCCCACATGAACAGCCCGGCGAAGAGGAACACCCAGTAGCCGAAGGCGTTCAACCTCGGAAATGCCATGTCCCGGGAGCCGATCATCAACGGGACGAGGAAGTTGCCGAAGCCGAACAGCATCGGCGTGGCGAACAGGAAGATCATCGCTGTGCCGTGCATGGTGAACAGCTGGTTGTACTCGTCCGGCGACAGGACGCCCGCCTCGGGCCGGGCGAGCTGGGTACGCATCACCAGGGCGCTGAGTCCGGCGAGGGCGAAGAAGAACCCGGCGGTGACCAGGTAGCGCCGGCCGATCTTCTTGTGGTCCACGGTGGTGAACCAGGCGCGCAGCGAGCGGGGCTCGTCCCAGTGCTCGGCCAGCCGGGCCAGGTCGTCCCGGTCGATGCCACCGGCCGTGCTGGTGGTTGTCGACATTGATGTCACCTACTCCAGCGACCGAAGGTAGGCGATGAGGTCGGGCAGCCGGGCGGCGTCGACCGGTTGCGGGGGCATCGCGTTGCCAGGCTTGACGGACTGCGAGTTGGCGATCCACCCGCCCAGGTGCCCGGCGTCGTTGGGCACCGCGCCGGCCCCGATGCTCCACCGCGATCCCACGTTCGACAGGTCGGGCCCGACCCGCCCCTGAGCGCCGGTGCCGCGCACTGTATGGCAGGCGGCGCAGGTGCCCTGCACGAACGCCTGCTGACCGCGCCGTTCGGCGTCGGTCTGCGGCGCCCGGGCCGGAGCGTCGAGCCGGGTCAGGAAGGCGTCGAAGTCGGCGCGCGGCTGCGCCACCACCAGAAACGCCATGTGAGCGTGCTGCGTGCCGCAGTACTCGGCACACTGGCCCCGGTAGCTACCGGCCTGCCGCGCCTCCAACCAGGTCTCCCGGGTCTCGCCGGAGATCAGGTCGGTCTTCGGCATCAGCTGCGGCACCCAGAAGCTGTGCAGCACGTCGTCGGTACGCAGGCGCACCTTGACCCGCTCCCCCACCGGGATGTGGATCTCGTTGGCAGTGGCGCCGGATCGCCCCGCGTAGCGCACCTCCCACCACCACTGATGGCCGATGACCTCCACGGTCAGCGGGTCCCGCCCGGGGCCGGCGCCGAGCGCGGCGAGGTCCCGCAGGGCGACCCCGTACACGGCCACGAGGATGACGAACGGCAGCCCGGCCCCGAGGATGACCACGAAGCGCAGCGGCTGGCCGTGCCGCACCCGGGCGGCGCCCCGCCGGAACACCAGCGCCCACGCGAGCAGCGCCATGACCTCGGCGAACACCGCCACCGAGGTCCAGAACAGCAGCCACCAGAGGCCGTTGACACGCGCCGCCCCGGTCCCCGCGGGATTCAAGGCCGACGGACTGCCGCCGGAGCAGCTCGCGAGCAGCAGCAGACCGCACAGCAGCGGCAGCACCGGCCAAGGTCGGCGCTGTCGCCGGGCCGGACACGGACTCGCCCGCACTGTCGTTTCCACCGCGGAAGACACTAGCCAGGACTGAACTACTTGGTCCGCTTTTTAACTAGTTTGCCGGTGCCGGCACTCAGCGCCTTATCGTGGGCTGCAGTTCCCACCTTCGGTCAAGCGCCTGCGGGACGCGGACAGGCAGATCATGCAAGCCTCCACGGTGGACTTTCGTCACGGAAACGGCCAGAGCGGCCGCCGCACGCCGCACGATGGCCTGGACCGCGGCGGCCTCGCCGCGGCGGCCACCGTCGCCGGCGCCTGGCTCGCCCCCCCGACGAACTGCAGCGCGACGCGCAACGTCGCGGCCGGATACGCGGGGATGTACCGGTCCGGGATCGGCAGCCCGGCCCGCCGGTCGTCCTGCCAGGCGTGCAGCTCAGTCACCCCGGCAGGAAATCCGGCGGTATTCCAGGTGACCGTGCGAGCAGGCCGTGTCCTCCACAGCCCGGGCCGGCTCAGCCGCTGGGCCGTCGCCGTGAGGACCGTGCGGGCCGCCACCGCGATTACCATCGCTGGGCTGGGACCGCCGTTGTCGGGATCGGCCACCATGCGGCCGGGATCGAGCACCAACAGCGTGTGCGGCCGCCGGTGGTAGGACAGTCCCCACAACAGTCGGCCCAACAGCCGCGCGCCGGCCAGGTCCGACCGCACCAGCGTCCAGCGGTCTTGAGCGGTGACGGCGTACCGTGCCGGATTCGCCGGCCGCAGCGCGATCACCTGATAGCGACGGCCGCCGTGGTGCCACTCCCGCCGGTGCAGGCGCAGCCGGCGGGTCATGGCCGCCGCCGACGGAGGCTCGGCGTTCACCCGGCCCGCCGTGACGTGACGACCATGCCCAGCGGGAGGTCTGGCCACTTCCGCCAGGATGCGCGTCGCCGCCCGCGGATCCGTACCTCGACGGCTTCGTCGACGTCCGGGGCGGGAACGCCGATACACGCGGTGAGGGCCTGGCGGTGGTGGCGCCGGTTGGCCCGGTGTGGGAACCGTTTGTTGCGCCGGATGCTCGTGCGCGAGCTCTTGTCGTTCTCGCCGTAGACGTTGCGGCAGTCGCGGGCGTAGCTCAACGCCTTCTTCTCCTGCGGCGACCGACGTCTCACCGGTGACTCTCGCCTTTACTTGCTGCGAATGATCGTGCCGACGCTACCTATGGCGACTGCGGCGCGTCACGGGAATTTCGGCCGGTCACCAGGCCACGGCCAGGCGCTTCCCCACCCTCACGCCTCCACGGGGCGGCCGGCGGCGATAAACCACCGGCCCCGGCCGTCAGCGAGCCGGCGCCTTTTTCGAACGGCGTCGGCTGGCGCCGTACAGGTGGACCCGGTCGTCGATGTCGCGGTCGGGTCGGGCTCGTAGGAACAGGTCCGTGGTCGCCGGGGCGTTGGCCACGTGGATGGTCCACTGCTCGTAGTACCACTGCGGCGCGCAGTGGCAGCCGGTGGCACGCAGGTTGGCCCGGTACCGCCCGACCTGACCGGCAGCCAGCGTGAACAGCCGTCCCCGGCTCTGCCACCACCGCGGGTAGGCGGCCCATCCGGGCAGCCGGTCGACGGTGACCGTTTTGTCGCCGGCGGTCGTTAGCCACAATCCGGCCTCCCGGGCACGATCGTCACCGACGACCACGCGACTGGACGGCTGGTAGTCGGCGGTTTCGTCGAGGAGGACGTCGTGCACGACCGGCGACCCGTCGAGGGGGGACGGCAGCAGGTACACGTCGGCAAGCCCGCTGCGCGCGGTCGCGGCGGCGGCCCCACGACCGGCGGAACTCCATCGCACCCGCACCCGCTGGATCACGATCATGCTCGCATGATGCCCTGACAGGTTCGTGGCCGCGACGGCGTTTCAGCCGACAACCGTGGTACGCGCGCACCTCCACGTGGCAACAACCGGCGCTGGTCGCGACCGACGTCGAGACCTTCGGCCTGTCGAACCCGCTGGCCAACCGCATCGGCGCCTGGCCCTCCGTGCTAACCGTCTCAGCGCCCACCGCTGCGGTCTCAAACGTCGCAGTCGACCGCAGCGCCCACACGGAGCGCCACCTGGGGCCCCTCGCGATGGGCGTCACACCTCAGTGGCGGCCGACGACCGCGAACGTCCTGCTGATGGCCGGTGGCTACCTCGGGCTATGGTCCGGTGACCGTACGCCAGAGGGCGGGCAGCAGCGAGCAACAGTCCTGAGTCGACCCCGAACGTGAAACCCTGCTCTACGGAACCTGCGACCCCATCGACGTCCGAGTCTCACATGAAGTTGCGGGTGTGCAGCGCGGACAGTTCGGCGGCTTCGTCGTCGGGGAAGCCGAGCCGGGACAGATGTCGTCTGCGCCCGGCATCCATGTCCGCTTGCAACTGCTGCACCTCGCGGTGACCGCGGCTGAGTGCCTCGGGGGCCCAATCGCCGGCTGCGAGCAGCAGCAGGGCGTCGAACACGTCTTGATTGAGGCCGGCGGTGTCGACGAGCACGTCGTGGCGGCGTTCGATGGCTCTCCGCAGCCGGCCGAGCATCGTCGGGTCTGTTGCCGACTGGTGTTCGAGGTGCGCCACCCCGAACGCCACGTGCCGGGCCTCATCGGCGCGGGCGAGCCGGGTCACCGCCCGGGTGACGGGGTCTGGCGCGTGTCGGTCAAGGAAGGTGAGCAGGTACACGAACGTGCCTTCGCCGAGCACCGACAGCAGGAATGAAGCCAGGGTGAAGTCCGGTTCGGCCAGCAGCGACGCCAAGGACGCCCGGCCGCCGGCAGAGGAGCTGCCCATCCGGCCACCCGTGTGCAGCGCCCGGCGGGTGAAGACGTCGACATGCCGGGCCTCGTCGGCGGCCTGCACCGCGAGCAGCCCGACCACCTCCCGGAAGTGCGGGTGGATGCGGGTTAACAGCCGGGCGGGGATGACCAGGGCGGCCTGCTCGTTCTCGACCAGGTAGGTCATGATCTGCACGACCGCGGCTTCAATGTCAGTCGGCAGCGTGAACGGCGAGTCCCACGGGACGGCGGTCGCTGGGTCCCACTGCCCAGCTGCGGCGTGGGCGTACAGGCGGGGTGCCAGGTCGGCCCAGACGACGTCCCGATCGTCGAGGTCGTAAGCCGGTTCGGGCCCGCCTGCTTCGAGTAGCGCGCCGCGGGCGGCCAGCCCCCAGTGCCCGGGCGGCCAGCGGGCCACCGTGTCGGGTTCGCCGGCCCGTTCCGCACGCACCCAGCGGTCGGCGTCCTGACGGCCCTTGACGATCTGGACCCGTCCGTCGTCGCCGACAGTCGCGCAGTGGCCGGAAGCCCGGCACCAGGCCCGCAGGTGCAGGGTCAGGAAGGGATTGCGGCCCGTGACCGTGATCGTGCTCTCCGGCGGCAGGCCGGCCAGGGTCTTCTGTACCAGCAGGCGCCCGCCGGTGTCGAAGGCCAGACCGGCCAGGTCCAGGTTCACGGCCGGTACTCGGCAGCGGTTACCGTGCCCGTCCCGTCGTAGAAGCCGGAGGCGGTGACAGCCGACTCCAGAAGGTCGTATCCGTCGGTACGGCCGTCCTCCCAGGAGGTCAGCCCCTCCAGGTCAAGCAGCGGGCGCACGGCCGGGTCGGCGTACGACATCGACCGCAGCAGCTCCTCGAAGCCCGCCACCAGGGAGGCGTCGGCTGCGCCGGTGACCGTCATGTTGCAGTGGTCGTAGAGGTCAGTGGTGGTGAGCAGCCGGGTGCTCCCGGAGGGCAGCACGCCCTCCTTGGTAAAGAGCAGGTGGTTGCCGTCGAGCACGCAGGCGGCGTCGACCTCGCCGGCGATCAGGGCCCGGGCGGCGTCGCGTTCCCCGCCCAGGTGGTCGCCGTGCAGGCCGACCCCGACGTCGAAGCGGCGGACCGTGAAGTCGGTGCCGGGCTGCAGGCGGTGGCGGCGCAGGTGCTCCAGCGGCAGCAGCGTCGCCTGCGGCGAGTCGACTGCTCCGGTCGCGACCGTTCGTCCCCGCAGGTCGTCGACCGAGGCGATGTCGCTGTCGGCGCGAACCACGACTGCGCTGGCCAGGTCGCGGTCCGTGTCCCGCATGACCAGCGCCCGGATCGGCAGGCCCCGGGCCTCGGCGAGCCGGCGGGCCCGGATCCAGGCGAGTGGGGAGTTCCAGGCCGCGTCGATGCGCCCGGCGATCAGGTCCTCGACCTGTCGCTCGTAGTGGGAGTAGAGGACGTAGTCGAACGGCAGCCCGGCGGCGGTGAGCCAGACTCGGAAGCCGTCCCAGATGGTCACGACCTTCGGGTCGTAGGTGACCGCGCCCATCGTGAAGGCGGTCATGCCGGCACCGCCGGAGCGTCGAACAGCGGCAGACCGAGGACCGCCCGGCCGGTGAAGTCGTGTAGCGCCTCGGTGGTCGGCGCCATCACCCGAGCGGCGAGCGCGTCCCGGAAGTGCCGTTCAATGCCCAGTTCCTTGCGGAACGCCGAACCGCCGGCCAGGCGCATCACCTCGTCGGCGACCGACACGGCCGTCTCCCCGGCGACCGCCTTGACCTGCAGCACCCGCAGTTGCGCTGCGGGCTCCCCGGCGGCCAGCGTGGCCAGCGTGGCGGACAGGAATGCCCGGGTGGTGTCCACGCTCGTCCTGACTCTGGCGAATGCCGCCCGGGGGATCGGCTGCTCGGCCAGGGACTGTCCCAGGTGGTCGAGGCGGGCGCGGGTGAGGTGCTCGGCTGCCAGAGTGGCCAGACGTTCCGACACACCCAGCGAGAACGCGGCGCTGAGCACGGTGAACACCGGCAGCACCACTCCCAGGGCGACGTCGAGGCCCGCGCCGTCCGTGCCGAGCAGCGCGTCGACGGGCACCACCGCATCGGTCGCGGTGATCGGGCGGGAAGCATTGCCTCGCAGGCCGACACCATCGAACGGCCCGGCTACCTCCAGCCCCGCCGTCGCCGACGGGACCAGCCACAGGCTCATCCCGTCCCCGGCCAGTGGCAGGCTCGACCAGACGTAGCTGTCGGCTTCGCCGGCGGACGTCACCCAGCTTTTGCGGGCGTTGAGGAGCACCTTGTCGCCGCTGCTGGTTGCGGAGGACTGCGGCGCCCAGAAGTGGCTGCGTGAGCCCTGTTCCGAGAACGCGAGCGTGGTCACGTGCCGGCCGGCGGCGATCGCGCGGCGGACATCCTCCGGCCCGCTCTGCTCGATGGCGGCAGTCGCCGCATAGTGCATCAATGTCACCATCGCCGTCGATCCGCACACCCCGGCTAGCGCCTCAACCACCTCAGCGGCCGCATCCAGCCCCAGACCTGCGCCGCCCACCTCGCGAGCACTCGTCAGCCCCAGCAAACCGGCGTCGCCGAGAGCGGCAATCGCGGAGCGAGGGTACTGCCCCGATCGATCGATGTCCGCCGCGTGCGGGCGGACCTCTCCGTCCAACACCGCCTGCAACGCGGCCCGATGCTCCAGCATGCTTCCCCCGTGCGGTCCCGATACCGATTGATTGCGATGGACGATGACGCGGCCGGACCGAACGAGTCCACACCGGGAAATGAGGGCTCGCGTCGTATGTCCCCTGAGGACTGACGGCTTGGTCCTAGCGTGTGGTGGCGTCGGAAGTTGATGGTTTTCATGCAGACATCGCAGGCAAAGCCGAGGCTTCTTCACTGCTGTCGCTGGGCCATGCCCGGCGCCCCGCGGTGAGCGTACCGGACGTAACACAGCCGCATCAGCTTGATCGCACACTAGGATCGCCAGCCCAACGATGCTCGGGCTATGATCTATCGACGCATGGAAGCGTTAGAGTTCCTGGTGCTCTCCCCCGCCTTCAAAGCGCGTGGGCCTGGCCCAGCCTGAACGTCTGAAATGGCTCGTCCTCGGAGGCGAGGCCGTATGACCGGCGGACCTCCAGCTTAAAGGCAGCGTGTTGAAAGTCTTCGAAGAGACGCTGAAAGGCGTCCGGGTCAGTGATGATTGCCCCCATCTCAGCTCTTCTTCTCGAACCAGGACATCAGCTCACGCGGTACCACAACGAACGTCTCGTTCGGCAGCACGTCGCGCAACTGCGCGAGCACCTCGGGGCCGGTCAGCTGGTACCCCTGCACCACGATGTCACCCCCGTCGGTCTCGTAGAGAGTGGGGCAGGACCCGGAGTTGCTCGACGTCGTCAAAAAACGAAGCTTTATCGTTCCCCCTCCAGAGGCCGGCAACTACGCATAGTAGTTGGACACATATGCGGAATAAATAGACTTCCGTCTCTGGACGTCCCGTCGTCGAGCGGCTCCCCGCGTTCAGGCAAGCTCGGGTACGCCGCGCAGTAGCGCCAGCGCCGACCGGTCGGAGCTGAGCTGGGACAGCTCGGCGTTGATGAAGTCGGTGAAGAACTCAGCCGGCAGCCCGGGGAACCCCCGGGCTCCTCGCCCGAGTGCCACTGGTGAAGCCACGGCTCGATCTCGATCAGCCCGGCCAGCAGCGGCAGCAGCCGGTGCGCCGGCCACGACTCCTGGGTCTTCCGGTCGAGATAGACGGTGGCGAGCGCCTGCGCCTGCTTCAGATGGTCCCACCCGGCCCAGCCGATCAGTTCACTGCCGTCGCAGTCCCGACCAACCTGCGGGTAGGAGATGAACCGCTCCTTCGGCACATCAAGCTTCCCGCGCGCCCGCCAGTACGACGGTCGGACGAAGTCCGCCGAGGCGTACTTCGACGGCACCTCGATCTAGACAGCCGGCAGGGCCGGCTGTCGTACTCCGCTTGATGCGTTACAGGTTGGCTCCACTTGATGGGGGACACTCCGCCGAGTAGTCCCCGGACCCAGACCTGGCGTTCGCGTCACCGACCTGGCCTTCGCGTCACCGGCGCGTCACCCGAGCCGGGACGGATCGGTCGGGGTACGCAGCCACGCGTCGAAGTCGCGGGCCACGATGCGCTCGTCGGTGACACCGTCGGCGGCCGGGGAGCACAGCCAGCGGATCGGCGCGGCCATGACAGCGGGATCGAGCATCTGCTCGCGAACCGCTTGGGGCATCCCGTCAGGGATCATGCCGGTACGGGTGGCCCCGCCGGGCAGGAGCACGTTGACCCATACCGAGTGCTCGCGCAGATCGGCGGCCATGATGCGGGACAGCGCCTCGGACCCCGCTCGTGACGGGCCGTAGGGCACGAAACCTCTACGGATCATGGTCTCCTCGTTGAGCGAGATGTTCACGATGCGTCCGCCGCCGGCGTCGAAGAAGGTCGGTACGACCGCGCGGGCGACCAGGAAGTAGCCGGTGAGGTTCGTGTCGATCACGTCCCGGAAACCGTCGGGTGTGACCTCCCAGAAGCCCCGAGGTTCGGTTAAGAACTCCGGGTTCACGGTCCGCATGCCGATCCCCGCGTTGTTGACCAGCACATCGAGTCCGCCCAGGCGGTCGACCGTCCGGCGGACACCGTCGGCCACCGAGCGCTCATCCCGGACGTCCATGGCGACGCCACCGACCCGCCCGCGATCGGCGTCGATCTGCTCGGCGACCTGGGCCGTGCGGCCCTCATCGCGGCCGGTGATGACCACCCGCGCGCCGCTGTCGGCCAGCGCCTCGGCCATCGAGCGGCCAAGGCCGCTGGTCGCCCCCGTGACCAGGACCCGTACGCCGGAAAGGGACTCGTCGGTTCTCACGTCACGTACGGTCATTAATCAATCATCCCTAATTCGTCTGGACAGAAACGGTGGCGACGGCCGTCACCACACCTACCCGGACTACCCCGCGACCGGCTCTTTCATCAACTCCCGCCAAATGTGTGAGAAAATGCTGCCATGGTGTCCGGATCAATCGGCGAACGTATTGCGGCCTATCGGCGTCGACGAGGACTGAGCCAAGCGGCGCTCGCTGGTTTGATCGGACGGTCGGAGTCCCTACGTGTTGCACCACATCGGCGCGCTTTTTTATCGGGAACAGCGCGTTCGTCGCCCGCAGCACGGCGGGCCGCACCGCCGGCGCAGCCGCGCGAACCTCTTCGAGCAGTCAGCGGCCACCGATCCCTGGCACCCTTCCACGGCCGGCGTCCTGCCCGGCGCGCCGCGCGCTAATCCGCCGCCGGGCGGGTTCGCGAGGCGTACTCGTACCTGCCGGGGTGTACCGTCACGCCGTGCAGGCAGCTACCGATCCTGACCTCCGATCGATGAGCATCCGGCAACTGCTCGGGCTCTACTCTCGGATCCTCACTGAGCTGATCCAGCGTGGCGTTGTCAGGTCGCGCAACGCCCCTGCTGGTGACCTGGCCGAGTCCGTCGTTGCACAGGCCTATCGAGGCCAACTCGCGCCGCAGTCGGAGAAGAGCTGGGACGTTCGTGCGGCAGACGGTACCTTGCTGCAGGTCAAGTGCCGCGTCATCGAGCCCGGCAGCCGACGTACCCACGTCTACTCGCCGTTTCGGAGTTGGAGCTTCGATGTCTGCGTGTTTGTCATCCTGAACAGTGTCACCTACAACATTGAGCAAGCCGTTGAGGTTCCAGCCGATCAGGTCAAGACAGCCGCCCGAGCAAGCTCGTGGGTCGCCGGTCACCGAATCACCGTGGGTCAGATCCGTGCAGGCCTCGAAGGCGCAGTCGACCTAACTGACCGGCTTCGAGAGGCCTATGTGGCACTGGACCGACTGGAGCAGACGCAGGTTGTTGACCTCTCCCAGCGCGCGTACTGATCTGCCGCTGTCGCGTCCCGGCGGAGGCCCGACGGCCTCTGTGGTTGGAATATGCCGGTCCCGCGGGCCGGCGACTCCGCTTTGCTACTGATTGCTGCGTTTGGTTGGCGGCCAGCTTGTGAGTAGTGGGACTAAAGAGGACACCAGCGGCTCACCGAACACGCAGAGCGTCTTCTCCCATGGATGGCCGAACGTACCCGTGCTCATGTCCTCGGTGAGAAAGATGTAGTAGTCGCCGGTCGGGAAGACCTCCGTCTGCCACTGCGGATCCGGTAGACAGGCGAACCGATGCGGCCAAAACCGGTACATCTGGTGCTGCCAGTCGAGCACGACGAGGCTGGTGTCTGGTTCGAGCGTACGGACCAGCGACAGCAGGGTGAGGCTGTTGACGGCGTTGGCCCCGGCGGCGAACCCCAGATGGCTGCGCGCAGCGAAGATCGGGCGCAGATCGACCGTGACCGACGGCACGGGCTCGGTGATGGCGGGTCGCCCGGAATACTTCTATTTGACTTCTCTATGGATGGCGAGCAACCCTGATCGGAAGTAGCTCGAACGTCAGGGGGATCACTGATGGGGCGTAGCGATCGGCACAGCGACGATGGAAGCATGTCAATCGAAAGCGTGTCGACCTGTCGACCTCGCGAGCTGGGGTCATAGTGACGAGTCCGCAGGCACCGACTCGGCGGTGGCCCGCGCTGGCCGCCGCCGCCTATATCGGCCTGTTCTGTCTGATCGCTGGAACGACGGTGTTGTGGAACGTGGCCCACGGCACCTCGTGGAACGACAACGGGGTGGTCATCCTGGCGGTCTGCTTGCGGATGCTCACCGTCGCGCTGGCGTTGGCGTCGGTGCAAGCATGGGGTAAGCGGATCCCGTCGTGGATAGTTCTTGCTGGACTATGGGGCGCCGCAGCCGTTCAGTTGGTGTACCCGGTCGCCGAGACCGTGGTGAAGGGCCTGATCCTGACCGGCGCGATGCACCCCCTTGACAAGGGCATCAGCAATATGAGCCCCGAAGGCTGGTTCAACTTCGGCGCCATGTGGGCCATCTGGGGAGTTCCCGGGGTACTGTTCCTGCTCGCCGCGCTGTCTTATCGCGCTCGGACCCCGGTACGAGCGTGGTGGATCCTGCTGGGAGTGATAGGCGGAACCGCGCTACTGGGCGGCCTGGGCATACTTATCGGGTGACCCGCTGGGTCGGCCGCATGTCCGAATCCTCGCTGCGACCCGCGGTCCGGTCTGCAAAACGAACGGTGCGTCGCCGGGCTCACCGCCCATCACGAGCGACACGGCCGCCCGGCCAGCGACCAGCTCGTGTTCACCAGCTCCGCCGGCACCGCCGCAATCCGCTCGGCCAAGAACCTGACACCCGCAGGGCGATCGTTGTAGATCCATCTCGTCACGGCGACGATCTTTACACGAGCCTGTGACAGCCTGAGCCGGATCATGACGGCGTGCGGCAACACCACCAGCCGCACCGTTGCCTGAGTCCGGTAGCCCGACAGCACGGTCTGAGCGCTCCGGTTACCCAGTCTCTACCAGCCCTGGGGTCGTTCGCCCAGCGAGGCTCAGCGGCCTGCGCCGGAAGGTCGGGGCGCTGGCCAGACCGGCGGCAGGTCGGGCAATGACAGTTCGGCAGCTCTGCGCTGACCGAGCCAGGGCTCGGTCACCACCGGAATTACTTTCGGCCCGCAACGCCCTCATTCGTCCGACAATGCCTCCCCGACCAGCAGGGACGCGGCCTTCCATGCGGCGTCGAAGCTGTCCCGGTCGTCGGCTGGGGCGAGGAACCACCCGAGTAGAAGACACCGTTGCGCCATGGCACCTCCCGGCCGTACGCGGCGACTTCCGCCAGCCGAACGGGCAACATCGGCGCCGCAGCACCCGACAGGCGGCGGGAGACGTAGGCGTCGGCTGCGAGGCTGGCGCCACCGGTCAGGGCCGCCGGTATAGGTGTCAGATGCTCAACCCCGAGCACCGCGTACGCCGGGTCGAGCATGTCGCACAGCGTCTTCAGGCATTGCATGACCCGTTGCTGCCGCTGCTCCGCCCTCATATGGTCGTCGGCGGACCACACCTCGCGTGGCATGCCGAATTCGTCGGCCTCCAGCACGAGCAGGACCGGATGAGCGGCGGCCGGTAACTCGGCGCGGGGTGTCCCGTCGTACGTCACGGCGACGGGACCCAGCCCCGGCATGTGCATGCCTACCCGGTACAGAGCACCGTCGTGCAGCTGGTTCCGGACCAGTGACGGCGGCAGTCCTTCGGTGAACCCGAAGTTGTGCACCTCGAACACCCAGGAAAAGCGGGCTTCCCGCGGGCCGGACGCGACGGCCCCGTTGAAACCGGCGCCCTGGGACTCGAGGACGTCGCAAACTTGGGCCAGCGCGCAGGGGGCCGACGGACGGTCGAACCAGAGGCCGACCGTGAGGTGGGCCCCCTCCGGCCACACGTTCATTTCATGCCTGCCAGCCGTTTCATCGCCTTCAATTGCCCATCGTTCGGTACGAACGCGGTCCGCCAGATAGCCCTTCATGTCTCATGGAGCTCACCCGGCTGCTGATCTAGCCGGCGAGGATCCGGGCGACGGCGGTGCTCAGCACGCGTACGCCGCGGGTCGAGCCCGGCTCCAGCCCGGTCAGGTCGCGCACCCGGGTCAGCCGGTAGTCGAGCGTGCGCGGGTGGATGCACAGCGCGGCCGCGGTGTCGAGCCGGTTCATGTCGTGCTGGTAGTAGGCGTCCAGCGTGGCGACCAGGTCAGGGCCGGCGTCGAGTTGCGCCGCCACCACCTGGAGCCACTGCCCGACCTCCGCCAGCCGGGCGGCGCCCAGCTCGGCGAAGACGTCGGTGACCGTGTACGCGTGGCGCGGCACGGCCCGCACCGGTGCGACCTCGCTGACCTGCCGGGCCAGCGCCACGGCGTCGCCGAACGCGCGCACCCGCCCAGGCGCGGTGCCGGCCGCGCACGGCCGGCCGGTCATCGAGGCCACGTCGCGGGCCAGCGCGAGCCCGCGCTCGACCGCCGGCTGCCGGCCGCCCGGCGAGCTGGGGATCATCGCGACCACCTCGTGCGGCTCCGGCCAGCTCAGCGGCATCCAGTGCGTCTTCAGCAGCGCGCCGGCGAACTCGTCCCGCGCCGCCTGGTCCGGCCCAGGCGACCCGCCGGCCACCCGGACCACCGTCGCGACGACGTGGTCGGGGACCGGCATGTGCAGGCCGCGCGCCAGATCGGTCGCGCTGTCGTCGCCGGCCAGCAGCATCACCGTCAGCAGCCGCACCTGGGCGACGGTCGCCAGCGTGCGCCGCTGCCCCTCGATCCAGCCCCGGGTGTACGCGCCCTGGGCGGCCAGTCCCGCGGGAGCCAGCCAGGCGAGCGTGTGCATCGTCGCGGCGATGTCGTTCGGGCCGGCCGCCTCGTACACCTCGCGCAGCGTCAGCCGGGTGTGCACGAGCAGCACCTGCCGCTGCGCGGTCAGGGTGAGTCCCTTCTCGCCGCGCTGGCGGCCCATCGCGGCCATCAGGTCCAGATCCTGCACGTGGAACGGCGCGCTGTCCGCCGCGAGGTCGACCGTGCGCTGACGGAGGAAGACCGCGAAATCGAGCATCTCCGACCGCACCCGCGGCATGGCCGCGAGGTTGCGGTATTCCAGCAGCTCCTCCTGGTAGGCGTCCACCGCCCGGCGGGCGTTGTCGGCCACTCGCTGCCGCCAGAGGCTGAACAGACCGCCCATGCCGTTCGACGGTAATCGATGCGTTCCGGCCGCGCCGCCCGGTTGACGCGGACCGGACAGCCTTGCGGACATTCGCAAGAACCGGGGTACGCCGGCGACCCGGTTCTCGCCCTGTCACGAAGACCCGGCCACCGGCACCCTGAAACGCTTCGCCATGGACGTCGGACGACGGCCCGGCCGGATCGGGCGCGACCAGGTACGCGCCCCGGCATCCGCAGATCGCACAGCACTCGAGAGGTGGTTCTGGTTATGACATGGCGTAGTCGACCCTCCGCCGGAGCACGATCCGGCATTCTCCGCGCATCCAGTCTGCTGTTGGCCGCGACGGCGATGCTCGCCGCGTTCATGGCCGCACCGTCCGCGGCGGTCGCGGCACCCGCGCCGAGCGGAGACCCGGCTGTCGCCGCCATCGGAGCCGAGCGGGCATCGGCGAGCTCCGCCGGCACGTTGAGCGTCAAGAAGTCGACGGCGGCCGCCGCCTCACCGGCGAAGGGCGGCGGTTTCTCGGTGATGTCGGGCTCCTGCCCGTACGCCGGGCAGTACATCGACCCGTGGCTGATCGTGTTCCAGGGCTGCACCCTCACCGGCCAGCCGACGACCGCGGTCAGCGCCCGGTGCTCCAACGGGGCCACCCTGGGCCCCGTGCACGTGCCGCCCGGCGTCTACGACATCTATGTCGACTGCTACCCGGCGTTCTTCAGCTCGCTCTCGTTCATCTGATCGGCCCACCCGGCACGGATCCCGTTGCGGGATCCGTGCCGGCCGGTCGGTCTGCTCTCTGTGGACGGCGTCGCCAAGCTGCTGGCCCGACAGACGGACGGCCTGATCGACGCCGCCCTGGCCAGCGAGCACCACCGGCTCAGCGGGGGTAATCCGCTGCTGGTCAAGGCGCTCATCGAGGACGGCCCAACGCGGGCGGCGGCCGGTCCGGCGCGACGGTGGTCGGGGACGCCTTCACCGAGGCGCTGCTGGACTGCCTCTACCGGGGCACGCCCACCACGCTGCGGGTCGCCCGGGCGCTCGCCGTGCTCGGCGACGCCGGCCGGCCCACCACGCTGGGCCGGCTCGCCGACGTCGACACCGCGGCGGTGCGCTCCGCGCTCGACCTGCTCACCGCGTCCGGTCTGCTGCACCAGGACCGGTTCCGCCACCCGGCCGCCCCGGCGGCGATGCTGCGCCACCTCATCGCCGAGGAGGGACCCGAGCAGCACCGCCGGGCGGCCGAACTGCTGCACCGGCACGGCGCCGCCCCGACCGAGGTGGCCCGGCAGCTGATCGCCGCCGGGACACCCCCGGAGAGCTGGGCGGTACCGGTGCTGCGGCAGGCCGCGCGGCGGACGGTCGCGGCCGGCGACCTGCCGTACGCGATCGAACTGCTGAAGCTGGCCCACTCGGCGGCGACCGAGGCGCCCGGACCGGACCGGCCTCAAGGTCATGCTGGCCAGCGTCGAGTGGCAGCTCGACCCGTCGCTCGGCCGGCCGGCACCTCGCCGCGTTGACCGCGGTGGCCCGCGACGGCGGCCTCGGGCCGCGCGCCGGGGTGGTCACGGCGCAGCAACTGCTCTGGCACGGCCGGGTGGATGAGGCCATGGAGGTGCTGCGGCACGCCCGCTTCACCGCCGACGACGCGCAGAGCGCCCGCCTGCTCGCTGCGGGAGGCTCAGGACGAAGTCCGAACTCCACGCCCGGCTCGACCGGGTCGCGGCGCAGCCGCCGTCGGAGGACCCGGCGCGGGAGAGGTCGACCTGCTCGGGGCGGTCGAGCGCGGTGCCGATCCGCCGCTACGCCGTGGCCGAGCCGGCGCGGCGCGTGTACCCGTTGAGCAGGGCGAAGTCCCGGCACTGACCGCCCCCGCCGCCAGCGCCGTCCAGGGTGGTGCCGGCCCGCCGGCAGGTGGCCCGCAGGCTGATCACCCGGCCGGCGGGGACCTCGATCGGGGTGACCATGTGGTAGTCCAGGTCGCGGAAGTTGTTCAGCGCCACGGTGAGCACCGTCGTGCCGTCGACCACCAGGTCGAGCCGCCCCTCGTCGCCCTGCGGGTTCTGCAGGAAGATGTCGGTCAGCACGAGGATCCGCCGGGACGCCACCGCGTACTGGTCGGTGCGGGTGCTGCCGGTGCCCGCGGAGACGGAGAGCCGCCGGTTGAAGGACTGGGCGCCCGGCGGGACGGCCGGTACGCCTCTGCTCGGGGTGGGCGAGGGGTTGCCCGCTGTCGGGGGCCGGCCTCCCCCGACCGCGTCGACCGCCTGCTGGGCCTTGTCGTCCGCCTGTTGGGCGCGGTCGCCGGCGGCACTGGCCTGCTGGGCCACCGGGGCGACCTGCTCCTGGGCGGCCTCCTCGGCCAGCGACTTCACGGTCGGGCGCAGCAGCGCGTACCAGAGGCCCGCGCCGACCAGGGCGAGCACCAGCAACGCGGCCACCACCCGGGCCAGACCGCGCGGGAGCACCGGCTCCTGCACGGTGGCGGCGTCGAGGGCCGTCGGGGGCGTCTCGTCGGAGGCGACGCCGACCTGGAAGGGCAACGTGACCGGGTGGCCGCGCCAGAGCAGACGACGGGGGCGCACGCGGACCTGGACGAAGGCGGCCTCGCCGGGCGCCACCACGACCTGCGGCGGGCGGATCGCGACGGCGAGCCGGTTGTCCGGGTCGCTGCCGGTCAACGCCAGGCCGAGCGGGACGTTGCCCAGGTTGGCCACGGACACCTCGTGCCGGCCGCCCCGCCGGCCCCGGGAGGTGCGGGGCAGGATCTCCGGCGCCAGCTCCACGAAGGGCAGCACCCGCACCGTCGCCTCCGGAACGACCTGGGTGTCCGGGGTCTCGGCCGGGGTGACCCGCACGGCGAACGGCCGTTCACCGGCGACCACCTGCGCCGAGCGGGGCGGGTGGAACCGGACGGCGACGGACTCGGCGGAGCCGGGATAGACCGACACGGTGGGCGGATCCACGCTGGCCCAGCCGGCCGGTTCACCGAGCACCTCGATCACGTACGACTCGACGATCGGCCCGGCGTTGCGGATCTCGAGCCGGCAGCTCGACTCGCTGCCCGGGCTGACCTCGACGAGATCGGTGTCCAGGTTGGCGTCCGTGGTCATGGTCGCGACTCTAGGAACGTCCGGGCCGGTTCAATCAGGCGGAGAGGAAGACCTTCGGGCAACGCGGGAGGGTCGTTGAGCCCACGTTGACTGCACGATTGGTGCCCACGGTGATACTCGGCGCGACGTGTCGTACCGACCGCGCACTGCTGGGGGAGCCAATGCGACGTCTGCCCGTCCACCTCTGTTCCACCGACGTCATCTCGCGCGCTGGCGTGGTCAGCCAGCTCCGGCCGCGGCCGGAGGTGCTGCTGCTCGACGAGTCCGAGGCGGACCAGGCCGTCGTCTCGGTGGTCGTCAGCGACGGCATCGACGAGCCCACCCTGCGTACGCTGCGCGCGCTGCGCAGCCGGAACCGCTCCGCGCTGGTCCTGGTGGTCACTCAGGCCGACGACGCCGGTCTGGTTGCCGCCGTGGAGCAGGGGGTGGCGGGGATCGTGCGCCGCTCGGAGGCGAGCGCCGACCGGCTGGTCGCGGTGATCCGAACCGCGGCTGCCGGCGAGGGCGCGGTGCCGCCGGACCTGCTCGGTCGACTGTTGCAGCAGGTCGGGGCGCTGCAACGAGAGGTGCTCGGGCCGCGCGGGCTGACCTTCTCCGGCCTGGCCGAGCGGGAGGTGGAGGTGCTGCGCCTGGTGGCGGAGGGCTTCGACACCGCCGAGATCGCGGCCAAGCTCTCCTACTCGCAGCGGACCATCAAGAACATCCTGCACGACGTGACGAACCGGCTGCACCTGCGCAACCGCTGCCACGCGGTGGCTTACGCGCTGCGCAACGGTCTGATCTGAGCGGGGCTGCCCCTTCGGGCAGCCCGCCCTGCCCGCAGGCCGGCACAGACTGTCACGACCTTCCCGCGTCCCACCGGCCACGGTGGTGGCGACACGCGTGACCACGGGAGGTGTCGTGCGCTGGGGCAGCCGCCGCTGGGGAGTCGTGGTGCTCGGGTTGCTGGCCGGGCCGGCGCTGGCCGCGCCCGAACCGCCCGGCCCGCCGCCGGCCCCGCCCACGCCACCGGCCGCGGCGGCCGACTACCGGCTGGGCTACACCAGCCCCGAACGGCCGACCCTGATGGTGGCCCGGGGCGGCACCGGCACCCCGCAGCCGCTGCTCTCCGAGGCCGAGCGCGGCGCCGCCGAGCAGGACGCCGACGGGCGCGCCGGCCAGCTGGTCTGGGTCGGCCGGCGGGCGGCCGGCGGGGGCGCGGACCTGACCGGCGGGCTCTACCTGCGCCAGCCCGGGGCCGCGCCGCGGCGGCTGGTCGGCGCCCCCGGCACGGTCACCCACCCCGCCCTCTCCCCCGACGGCCGGCGGGTCGCCTTCACCAGCGACCGGGCCGGCAACGCCGACGTCTGGGTGGTGGGCACCGACGGCACCGGGCTGCGCCGGCTCACCGACCATCCGGCCGAGGACACCTGGCCCACCTGGTCGCCCGACGGCGCCCGGATCGCGTACGCCAGCACCCGCGACGACCTCGCCGGTGACCTCTGGATCGTGCCGTCGGCGGGCGGCGCCCCGGTACGGCTGACCGACGGCCCGGCCGCCGACGGGCAGCCCGCGTGGTCGCCGGACGGCCGGCGGATCGCCTTCACCACCGATCGGTTCGCGCCGGGCAGCGCCCCGGGCCTGCGTACCGTGGCGACCGTGGCCCCGACCGGCGGCCCGGTGACCCGGGCGGTGCCCGGCCCCGGGGACGCCACCGAGCCGGCCTGGTCGGCCGACGGCGCTCGGCTCGCGTTCACCACCACCCGCGACGATCCCGCCGGCGACGTCCAGCTGCTCCGGGACGGCCGGACGGTCCCGGTCGCCACCGGCCCGCTGCCGCAGCACGAGCCCGCCTGGCGGGGCGCCGACCTGCTGTGGACGGACACCGACGAGGACGCCAGCACCGACGTGTGGAGCGCGGACGCCACCGGCGCCGACCGGCGGGACCACACCGCCCGGCCGGAGCTGTCCGAGCACGGGCCGGCGTTCAGCCCCGACGGCACCCGGCTGGCCTACAGCGCCGAGCAGCCGGACGGCGGCGCCCGGATCGTGGTCGCCGACGCAACCGGCGCGAACCCGCAGGTCCTGGCCCCGCCGGGCACCGCCGGCGGGGACCGCGACACCGACCCGACGTGGTCGCCGGCCGGCGACGCGATCGCGTTCAGCCGGCAACCGGCGGACGGCGACGAGCCGTCCCGGATCGTGGCCGCCTCGGTCGCCGACGCCCGGCTGCTCGCCGAGGTGCCGATGCCCGCGTACCTGACCGGTCGGGACAGCGAGCCGTCCTGGTCGCCGGACGGCCGGCAGCTGGCCTTCGCCCGGGACGCCCGGCCGCGGGACAGCGACCTGGAGACCCCCGTGGTGGACCGGCCGGCGCGGCCCGGCAGCACGTTCACGGTGACCCAGTCAGTGCGTACGCCGGAGATCCCGCCCCGCCCGGACATCGTCTTCCTGGTCGACGACACCGCCTCGATGTCCCAGCCGGGCGAGGGCGGTGCGAGCGTGATCGGGCAGCTCAAGGCCCGGCTGCCCGAGGTGATCAGGAACGTCCGGAGCAGCCGGCCGGACGCCCGCTTCGGCCTCGCCACGTTCAGCGGGGTCGACGGCGAGGGGGGCTACGACGAGCACATGTACTTCCCCCGGCAGGCGGTCACCGACGACGAGGCGGCCGTGTACCGCGCGGTCGACGCGCTGACCGCGCAGAACCCGTACGGCGTGGAGAACTGGTTCTACGCGCTGCGGCAGCTGGCCCGCAACGACCGGATCGGTTTCCGGCCGGACGGCAGCCGGGTGGTGGTGTTGATCAGCGACACCGACAGTGTGGATAAGAGCGTCCCGCCGCCGGAGGAGGGCGTGATCGCCGAGGCCGACCTGACCCGGGAGCTGCAGGCGGCCGGGATCGCGCTGATCGGCGTGCCCATCGTCGGGGCCGACTTCGAGCGCGGGCTCAACTACGACGGGGCGGCCGGGCGGATGACCGCGGCCACCGGCGGCCGGCTCACCGGCGACAGCGACCCCGGGCAGATGATCGACGCGGTGCAGCAGGCGATCCGCGACCTCACCGTCACGGTGCGCCCCGCCGCGACCTGCGACGACGGGCTCTCCGTCGGGTTCGACCCCGATCCGGCCCGGGTGCCCGCCGGCGACCCGGCGGTCTTCCGGGAGAACGTCACGGTCGCCCCGGGCGCCAGCCCCGGCACGGTGCTGCACTGCACGGTCCGCTTCGACCTCGACCCGCCGGAGGCGGGCGCCGACGCCGTGCAGGACCTCACCGTCCGGATCGCCCGGCCGGACGTCCCCCTGGTCCGCGTTGACGACGTGCGCGCCACGGCCACCGGCGTCGACGGCGCTCGGGTGAACTACACGGCGTCGGCGGTGGACAGCGCCGACCGGCCGCTGCCGGTACGCTGCCAGCCGCCCTCCGGTTCCCTCTTCCCGATCGGGCAGACCGTGGTGACCTGTACGGCCACCGACGGCGGCGGCCGCACCGGCTCCGACACGGCGCTGATCGTGGTGGCGGACCCGACGGCCCGGGGCAGCCGGATCTGGCTCGCCCGGCTCGACGGCAGCGTCACCGGCACGCTGACCGTCACCGACCAGCGCGACCTGAGCGCGCGGGTGGGCCCGGCCTGCCCGAGCCGGTCCGTGGACCGCGCGCCGGCCTGGTCGCCGAACGGTGCCGCGATCGCGTTCGCCGACAGCGGCGGCGATGTGTGCGTCGTCGCCCCGGACGGCGCCGCCGCCCGGCATCCGCTGTCGACGGCCGACCGGGCGGGCCGTAGGGCCGACGACCCGGCCTGGTCCCCCGACGGACGCCGGCTGGCGGTGGCGCTGAGCCGTACCGAGGATCCCGAACTGCGCTCGGCCGGCGCTGCGGACATCGTAGTGCTGCCGAGCGCCGGCGGGCCGGCCACCACGGTGATCCGGGAGGTGGGCTACCAGCCGGCGTTCCAGCGGCTGCCGGTGCCGGACATCAGCCTCACCGTCTCGGTGGCCGGCCAGCCCGGCTACGTCGGCGGTGACCCGGTCACGGTCACCTTCACCGTCCGTAACGCCACCCGGCTGCCGGCCGACAACGTTTGGCTGGACGTCGCCCCGCCGACCCCGCTGCTGCCGCTGACCAGCCCCGACAGCCGGTGCGACGCCGGCCTGCGGCGCTGCCTGTTCGGCACCCTCGGCCCCGGCGGGCAGCAGGTGGTGACCGTGGTGCTGCCCGCGCGGGCGGCGGTCGCCGCCCCGGTCACCGGCCGGCTCAGCGCGACCGTACGGCAGGTGGCGGCGACGCGTACCGCGCAGGCGTCGGTCCGGGTGCTGGCCCCCCGGGTACGCCTCGACCCGGCGATCGGCCCGCCCGGTTTCGTCACGGCCGCGGTGGGCGCCGACTTCCCGCCGGGAGCGCGGGTACGGCTGCGCTGGTCGCCGGGGATCACCACCGTCCCGGACACCGCCGTCGTGGGCCCGGACGGCAGCTTCCGCGCCCAGGTCCTGGTGCTGCGCAAGGACACGCTGGGCCCACGCGACCTGACCGCCGGCCCGGTCACCGGGCCCGCCTTCGGGCCGGTCCGCGCGCCCGTTCCGTTCCTGGTGGTGCCGCGGGAGCTGGGTCCGCCCGTCTTCAGCGGCCGGGGGTGAGCCGGTGATCCACGAGATCGACGACGCGCTGCGCCGGCTGGTACGCGAGCAGGCGCTGCCCAGTTCCAGCGTGGACATCGTGCTGGAGGCGCCGACGAAGGAGTGGGCGGCCCGCCGCAACGCCCCCACCGTCAACCTCTACCTCTACGACATCCGCGAGGACCTGCGCCGCCGCTCCCGGGGCCTGGTCAACGAGTACGACGAGCGCGGGCAGGTCGCCCGCCGGGTCGCCCCACCGCGCTACGTGAAGCTGTCCTACCTGGTCACGGCGTGGACGCAACGCCCGGAGGACGAGCACCGGCTGCTCTCCTCGCTGCTGCTGTGCTTCCTGCGCCTCGACGCCGTACCGCCGGCGGTGCTGACCGGCGCGGTGGCCACGATCGGCATGCCGGTGCCGATGACGGTCGCGCTGCCGCCCCCGGAGGACCGGGCGTTCGCCGACGTCTGGACCGCGCTCGGCGGGGAGCTGAAGCCGTCGCTGGACCTGGTGGTCAGTGTCCCGGTCGACAGCGGCCGCGAGGTGCCCGTCGGGCCGCCGGCCCGCGAGGGCATGGTCGCCGAGGTCGCCGACCGGAGCGCCGACGGCGACGGCGACCGGGTCGGGCACCGCCGGGCCCGGGCCGGAGGCTGACCGGTGGAAGCGCCCGCCCGCCCGCTGCTGCGCCGCCTGCAACGGCTGGAACTGGCGGTACGCGCGGCGGTGGCGCAGCGCCGGGAGGGCGACCCGCAACCGGACGACCCCTTCCGCGGCCTCTACCTGTCCGACGAGGCGGTCGACGCGGCCCTCGCGGCGGCCCGCGAACCGTTCGCCCCCTGGCCCGCCGGCCCACCGGACCGCACGGCGGAGTCCGGTGACCGGCTGGCCACGCTGGCCGCCGCGGCCGGGCTGACCGCGCTGGACGAGGCGCTGCTGCTGGTGGCCCTCGCCCCTGACGTGGACAGCCGGTTCGAGCAGTTCTACGGCTACCTGAACGACGACGTGACCCGCCGTCGCCCGTCGATCGGCCTGGCCCTGCGGCTGTGCGGGCTGTCGGAGGCCGTCGCGTCGGCCCGGCTCCGGCTGACCGCCGGCGCGCCACTGATCGACCTCGCGTTGCTGTGCGTGGACTCCCCCGACCGACCGGTGCTGAGTCGGGGGCTGTGGGTGCCGGACCGGGTGGGGGGCTGGCTGCTCGGCGCTGACGCGCCCGAGCCGCTGCTGCTCGGCCTCGCCGGGCCGGTCGCCCCGGCCGGACCGCCGCCGCCCGGCGCGGCACCGCTGGGCCGGGCGCTGGCCCGGGCCGGGGCCCGCCTGGCGTACCTGCGGGAGCGGCCCGGCGGCAGCGCGGCGGCGCTGGCGGTGGCCGCGCTCGACGACGCCGGCCGGCGCGCCCTCGCCGTCGACCTGCCCCGCCTCGCGGCCGACCCACGACCGGCCGACCTGGCCACCGCGCTGGTCCGGGAGGCCCTGCTCACCGGGGCGGGCCTGGTGGTCGGGCCGGTGCGCGGCGACGAGCCGTGGGCGGTCTGGTCGCGGTTGACCGCCGGCGAGGTGCCGGTCCTGGCGTACGGGACGCAGCCGTGGGACCCGGCCTGGACGGCGCTCGCGCCGTTGCAGGTGGACGTCGTGCCGCTGACCGCCGACGAGCGGGCGGCGGTGTGGCGGTCCGCCCTGCCCGGCGGGCTGGCCGACGGGCTCGACCCGGCGGCCGCCACCGCCCAGTTCGTGCTGGGCGAGCCGGCGATCCGGCGGGCCGCCTCGGTGGCCGTGCAACTCGCCACGGCCGCCGGCGAGCCGGTCGGTGAGGCGCACCTGCGCGCGGGCGCGCGTACGCAGAACGCGGCCGGCCTGGAGCGGCTGGCCCGGCGGATCGTGCCGGAGGTCGGCTGGGACGACCTGGTGCTGCCGGCGCCGACGCTGTCGCTGCTGCACGAGCTGGCCGGGCGGGCCCGGCACCGGGACCGGGTGCTGCGCGAGTGGCGGATGCGCCCCGGCGGTGGGCGCGGCCACGGGGTGACGGCGCTGTTCGCCGGGGACTCCGGGACCGGCAAGACGATGTCGGCGGAGGTGGTGGCCGGGAGCCTGGGGCTCGACCTGTACACGGTCAACCTGGCCACCGTGGTGGACAAGTACGTCGGGGAGACCGAGAAGAACCTGGAGCGGATCTTCGGCGAGGCGGCCGGGGTGAACGGCGTGCTGCTCTTCGACGAGGCGGACGCGATCTTCGGCAAACGCTCGGAGGTCCGCGACGCCCACGACCGGTACGCCAACATCGAGAGCGCCTACCTGCTGCAACGGATGGAGACCTTCGACGGGCTGGCGGTGCTGGCCACCAACCTGCGCGCCAACCTGGACGAGGCGTTCACCCGGCGACTGGACGTGGTGGTGGACTTCCCGGTGCCCGACGAGACGGCCCGCCGGGCGCTGTGGGACCGCTGCCTCGGCGACCGGGTGCCACGCGCGCCCGACATGGACCTGGACTTCCTGGCCGCCGCCTTCGAGCTGGCCGGCGGGCACATCCGCTCCGCCGCGGTGACCGCCGGCTACCTGGCTGCCGGGGCCGGCCGACCGGTGGGGATGGCGGAGCTGATCGGCGCGGTCGGGCGGGAGTACCGCAAGCTCGGCCGGTTGACGTTGGAGAGCGAGTTCGGCCGGTGGCTGCCGTTGGCGGTGGGATGACCGCGCCTCTGCCCTTTCGGGCAGCCGCTGTTGCCCTCGCGTCGGGTCTGGCGGGGCTGGCCCGGTCCTCCGCCCAGGGTGGACGGTCGAGGCAGGCCCGGCCCGAGGGGGTAGACCATGCGCGGACACCGTGAGTTCGACGCCGAGTCGGCGGTACGCCCGGCCGGCGACCGTCCCACCGGTGCCGAACGGGACAACGACGCCCTGACGTACGCCGCCGCCACCGCCGGCCGACCCGACGTGCTCGGCGCGTCCGGCCTGCTGGGCCTGCAACGGGCGGTGGGCAACCAGGCCGTCGGGGAACTGCTGGAGCCGACCGCCCCGCGCTCCCCCGTACACGACGTGATCAGCTCCGGCGGCGGCGCCCCGCTCACACCGGACGTCCGATCCGACATGGAGGCCCGCTTCGGCGGCCAGGACTTCGGCGACGTCCGGGTGCACACCGACGGGGCGGCGCACGAGTCGGCGAAGTCGGTCAACGCGCAGGCGTACACGGTCGGCTCGAACATCGTCTTCCAACGCGACAGCTACGACCCGTCGTCGGCGGCCGGTCAGCACGTGCTGGCCCACGAGCTGACCCACGTGGTGCAGCAGCGCAGCGGGCCGGTCGACGGCACCGACCACGGCGCCGGGGTGAAGGTCAGTGACCCGTCCGACCGGTTCGAGCGGGAGGCCGTCGCCACCGCCGACCGGTTGATGTCCAGCCCGGCCGCGGCGTCGCCCGCGCCAGCCGCCCCCGTCCAGCGGGCGGCGGCGCACGACGGGACCGACCACCCGCCCGTGCAGCGCGCCGAGGAGATGTCCGAGGAGGACGAGTCGGCGCAGACGTACGTGCAGCGGCAGGCGGCCGGCGAGGAGGAGGAGTCCGCCGAGGAGTAGGGCGACCTGTGACCTGGCCGCCGGCGAGTCGTTGAGCCACTGATGAGCCCGCCTGAGCGGGGAGGTGTGAGGTGAGGGCACCGGCCGAGGAGCGGGGTGGGCCGCCGCGCCGCGCCACGCCGGCCCCACCGCCGCGCACGGCCGCCGAGCCGGAACCCTCCGCCGGGGTACGCGAGCCCGCCGACCGTCCGCTGAGCCGGGCGGCCGTGCAGCGGTTGCAGTCCGGGGCGGGCAACCGGGCGGTGGCGGCGCTGGTCGCCCAGCGGCGCGCCGCGTCGGCGCGTACGCCCGGCGGGAAGCGGTCCGGCGCGGGGGGCGCGTCACGCGGCGCGGGCCTGCCGGCGCAGCGCTCGACCGCCTCGGCGACGGCCGGCTCGGCCACCGCCGCCGCAGGCCCCGGCTCGACCACGGCCTCCACCGGCCCGGCCACGGACGTGCCCGGGCCGACGGTGCAGCGGCTGGCGACCGACGCGGGGCCGGTGCACCGCCCGGGGCCGCACGCGGACCCGAAGTTCGCCGCGCTCACGGCCGACGTGCGGGGCAAGCAGAAGCTGCTCGCCGCCCATCCGCCCGCGAAGGCGGAGGCGGCGAAGGCGCAGGGCGCGGCGAAACCCCCGCAGGACGACAAGGAGGCTCAGGGCAAGGCGGCCAACGCGGAGAAGATGAATGCCGCCAAGCCGGGCGAGTTCGACAAGGCCGCGTTCGTCCGGGCGGTCAACGAGGCCATCGCGGCGCAGGCGCCGAAGAACCTCGACGAGGCCGACAAGTTCGGCGACTCCGGCAAGGCCGACGCGGTCAAGGGGCAGGTGCAGGGCCAGGTCACCGACGGCAAGAAGGCGTCGGCGAACGCCATCGAGACCACCACCAAGGCACCCCCGGACACCTCAAAGGCGGTCGACAAGCCGGTCACCCCATTGGTGGCGGACAAGCCGCCAGCCACCCCAGGCACGCCGGACCCGGCGAAGGCCGTACCGGACAAGGCCCCGCCGGCGGCGACTGATTTCTCCGGTGGGCCGAAGCAGGTGGACCAGCAGATGGCCGAGGCGCAGGTCACCGAGGAGCAGCTGGCCAAATCGAACGAGCCGGAGTTCACCGGCGCGCTGAAGGAGAAGAACGTCGCCGAGCAGCATTCGGCCACCGCGCCCGGCCAGGTACGCGCGGCCGAGGCGCAGACCCTGGCCGGGGCGAAGGCGGCGGCCGGTCAAGCGGGGGCCGCGGCGATGAACGCCCTCGCCGGCCACCGCAAGCAGGCCGGGCAGGCCGTCGGGGCCGGCAAGGAGCAGGCGAAGTCCGCCGACGAGGCCAAGCGGGCGAAGGTCACCGGCATCCTGCAGAAGGTCTTCGACGCCACCAAGAAGGACGTCGAGGACATCCTGTCCGGCCTGGACAAGAAGGTCGACGAGAAGTTCACCGCCGGCGAGAAGGCGGCCCGCGACGCGTTCACCGCGGAGCACAAGCGGCGGATGGACGAGTACAAGGACAAGCGGTACTCGGGCCTGCTCGGTAAGGGCCGATGGCTGAAGGACAAGTTCGCCGGACTGCCCGAGGAGGCCAACCAGATCTTCGTCACCGCCCGCAAGGGCTACGTCGACCGGATGCAGCAGGTCATCTCCGGCGTCGCAGACGTGATCGGCGCGGAGCTGACCCGGGCCAAGCAGCGCATCGCCACGGGCCGGGAGCAGTTGCAGGCCGAGGTCAGGAAGCTCCCGGCCGACCTGAAGGCGATCGGCCGGGAGGCGGCGGGCGAGTTCGCCGGGAAGTTCGACGAGCTGACCGAGTCGGTGAACAACAAGGGCACCGAACTGGTGCAGACCCTCGCGTCGAAGTACAACGAGGCGCTCAAATCGGTGGACGAGGAGATCGCCGCCGAGAAGGAGAAGAACAAGGGCCTCGTCGCCAAGGCCGTCGACGCGGTCGCCGGCGTGATCAAGACGATCATGCAGCTCAAGGACATGCTGATGGGCGTCCTGGCCAAGGCCGCCCAGGCGGTCATGGCCATCATCAAGGACCCGATCGGCTTCCTCGGCAACCTGGTCAGCGCGGTCGGGGCGGGCCTGCGCGCGTTCCTGGCCAACATCGGGGAGCACCTGAAGAAGGGCCTGGTCGGCTGGCTCACCGGCGCGATGGCCGGGGCCGGGCTGGAGCTGCCGGCAAAGTTCGACCTGCGCGGCATCGTCCTGATGATCGGCTCCCTGCTCGGCCTGACCTGGGCCTCGATCCGCGGCCGGATCGTACAGAAGGGCGTGCCCGAGCCGGCGATGAGCGCCGTCGAGCAGTCCGTGCCGTTGGTGCAGAAGGTCCAGGCCCAGGGCCTCGGGGGCATGTGGGAGGAGATCCAGGACAAGGTCGGCGACCTCAAGGCCAACCTGTTCGCCAAGATCAGCGAATACCTGATTCCGACCGTGCTGATGGCCGGCATCACCTGGATCATCAGCCTGCTCAACCCAGCCTCGGCGTTCGTCCGCGCGGTCAAGATGATCATCGACTTCGTCACGTTCATCGTGACCCAGGGCGCCCAGATCATCGAGTTCGTCAACTCCGTGCTCGACGCCATCATCGCGATCGCGGGCGGCGGGACGGGCGGAGTGCCGGCGCTGATCGAGAAGGCCCTGGCACGGTCGGTGCCGGTGCTGATCGGGGTGCTCGCGGCGGTGCTGAGCATCGGCGGGATCGCGCAGAAGGTCCAGAAGTTCTTCAAGGCGCTCAGCAAGCCGGTGATGAAGGCCGCGGACTGGGTGGTCGGAAAGATCGTCGGCCTCGGCAAGAAGCTCTGGGCGAAACTGAGGGCCGGCGCAGGCCGTATAAGGAACAAGTTCACCAAGAACAAGAAGGATCGAGCCGCTGGCGGCCCCGAGGCGGCCCGCGAGACGCTGTCTTCGGCCCCGACGATGCACACGGAAAGCCACACGCTACGCCTCACCGCTGCCGGCGAGCTGACGATAGCCAGCGTCGAAGGGCGAGTGATCGACAAATGCCGCGCCCTCATCATCATTCTCAAAGGCAAGCCGAAAAAGGCTGCTGAAGTCTCCGCACTTCGGGGGATCGTACAACGGGCTGGAATGGCGCGCGGAAAGTTGAGACGGGCCAACGGCAACACGGCCGACGCAGGCGTGAAGGCTGCCTTCAGCGCCCTCGACCGAGCCATAGTCGAGTACGGGGCCACATACAAGCGGAACGACCTGACCGCACCAGCGAAGTGGAGTCCTGAAGCCGAAGCCGCACTTCGGCGACACGCAGATGCAGCGGTGGCCACCTTCCGCAGCGTAGGACTTACTGTCGACGAAATACGCGACGTGGAGCGACGGAAGCTGGCCGACGAAGCCGCGAAGAAGAACGGAACGACGTTGGAGGGACGCCCCTGGTTCGTTCGATACGCGATGCACCAGGGGACCGAGATCGACAAGCATTTCAAAGAAACCGCAGGCGGCGATCCTCTACTTGACGAGGAAAACGTCGTATTCTCTGCTCGCGGCGTCAAGCAGCCCGACTTCTACGAATCTTCCAGGAAGTGGTGGGGCGATCTGACAACGCACAAGGACTGGGCGGCGCACCTCAGCCGGTACGCCGCGCAGTACGGTGCCGAAGCGCTTGAGATCGCCTATACTCCGATGTCCTACAAAGACTACTGCGCAGCATTTTCGACCAATGTTTCGTCTACGCGCGCTGAGGTGAGGAGTGCCGGTGGATAAGAAGTTCTGGAAGACAGCAGAGGGTGTCGAACTCGCGCGCTCAGTCTTCGCCCGGCTTCTTTCAGGACAGTCGTTGGACCGCCTTTCGTTCGACGAGCACGAGGGCAGACTGGATCTACGGAACATATCGGTTCCATCTCCGACCACTCTTCAGGAGATGGCCCGACGCGGCGAAATACCGGAAGCTCGTGCCAAGAAACCGAGGTTGCAGAACGTCTCGCTGGAGGGTATTGATTTCAGCGGCGCCGACCTCCGTGGCATCAGGCTCTTCGAGGTCACGATCCGTGAGTGTCGCTTCGATGAGGTCCAGTTCGATGATCTGAGAGTCTGGAAGTCGACCGTTCGAAACTCCTCCTTCCGCGGCGCCAAACTGGCTGGCACCTATCTGGGAGCCTGGCACGAGAACAAAGGAAACGAGTACACGGGCGCCGACTTCCAGGGGGCGGACCTGACCCAGATATCATGCCCTGCAGCCTCATTCCAGGACGTCAACTTCTCGGGGGCAAAAATCATCGACGTGGACTTTGGTGCTTCCAGCTTCGTCCGCTGCACCTTTGCCGGGGAACTGCGGCGGGTCATCTTCTGGGACCGGCCGCCTACCAGCGAAAAAGCAAGTCCGAACCCGATGACGGACATCGACTTCTCTCGTGCCGAGCTTCACGACGTCGAGTTCAGGGGGCTGCGTCTCGATCGAGTGACGCTCCCGAGGGGCGACGGCCACGTCATCGTGCGGAACTATCGGTGCGTCCTGGAGCGTGGCATCGAACGACTCAAGGGCAACAACGCTCTCGGCGCGGTACTCGTGCACGAGCTCCACTGGTCCCATCCACTTCGCACCGATGGGGTCTGGCACCGCGATGAGCTCGGTGAGAACGATGAGGAGCGCGACGCGATGTCCAACCTGCTGAACGAGATTGACGCGGAATGCGGCCAAGCGGGCTCGTCGTGAGGCGTACCCCTTGCCCCAGGCCCAGCACGCGAGCCGCCAGCCGACCTCGAAGTGCGGCAGGTCATCCTCCCGCCACTGCCGTGCTCGGGGTACGCACCGAAGCCTCCACCCGGTCCAGCCCGGGCCGGTCAATCGTTGTTGGCGGCACGGAGCGCCTGCGCCAGCACTTCGCTGCCGTTGGCCTGTTCTTCGGACTCGGTGGACCAGCGGATCTCCACCTTCTCGCCGTTGTGCAGGGTCAGCTCGTACTTGACCGGGAACTTGCTGACCACCTGCGCGACGGCGATGTCCTCGTACGCGATGAACCGGTTGCCCTCGGTCGTGGCGAGCGGCCGCGGGTCGCCGGACTCGATCCACTGGGCCATCCGGCGGCGTGCGGTCATCGCCTTGAGTTTCGCGACGCTCGGCACGAGCAGCAGACCGTGACTGAGGATGAGTACGTCACTGCGCTTCTTGTTGACCTTCATGTTGAGGATTCCGGCGTAGATTTCGGCGCGCCGGGCGGTCGCCCGCTGCTCGACGTGCGTCGCCGCAGCGACATCGATGCCGCGCTGAGCCAGTTGGCGGCGGGCTTCCTCGATCGTCGCCGGGTCGACCGCCAGCTCGGCGATGTCGCTGAGGTCCAGTTCGGTGCCGTCGGGACCGACGAGCCGGGTCGCTCCGGTCCAGGAGTGCTGCCAGCGCGCGGCACCGGAGCGGACTGCGGCGAGGCTGAGCAGCGCCGTGAGCGGCTTGGCGAACAGTTTCCGCGACTCACGTCGGGTCGCCTCCGGGAAGATCGGCGCGGCGATGTCGTCCAGCCGGCCGGCGGCGATGTGGTCGAGGACCGCCCCGACGTGCGGTACCGGCTGGTTGACCGCGCGCGAGACGGTACGCAGCAGCCCGTCCATGTTCTCCTGCAGCCTGGCGCTCGCGGCGGCGGCCGTGAACTGGTCCCACGGCAGGACGGTGAGCTTTTCGGCGTTGAGGATCCGCTGCTGCAGGGCGATGCCGGCCCGATCCGGGGCCGGGATGAGCACCCAGGCGGGACGGTTGTCGACCGGTACCGCCGACTCGGGCGCGGCCGTGATCGCTGCGAGCCGGATGCCCAGCGGTGGGTGGGTGTCCCAGACGGACTGCTCGCCATCGGGCTGGTCGGTGCGTAGTTCGGCGATTTCGTCGGCGCGGGCGCGCAACAGCTCGCCGAAACCGGCGAACAGGTCGGCAGGTGCGTAACCCGCCTCCAGACCCGGCCCGACGTACCGGTTCAGGTAGAACGCGAAGGCGGCGGAGAGGGCCTTGCTCTCACGCAGCGCGCTGGCGGCGGCGTCACGCCCGGCCACCTGCACCGATGCCAGGTCTGCCTCCAGCTCCTGCCGTCGGCTGACCGCGTTGTGCACCATTACGTACAGCCGGCCGTAGCCGCGGAAGATCCAGCCGGCGACATTGCCCGAACCGATGTGGCTGATCGTGCGTTCCAGCGCCATCCGGCCGCGGTACGTGACGCCGGCCAGGCGGGTGTGCCGGCCTGAGTAGTGACCCAGCTCGTGCGCGAGGACCGAGCGCAGTTGCGCCACGGTGAAGGCCTGCAACAGTGGCATGCCGATGTACATGTACCGCCGGCCGGCGATGAGACCCATCAGCTTGGAGCGCTCTTCGACTGCGGCGTTGACGTCGGGTACCAGGTAGATCTCGTCCGGCGGCCGGGTGCCGACCACTGCGGCGAGGTGGTCGACCATCGCCCACAGGTACGGCGCGGTGGTCCGGGGCAGTGGCAGACCGTTCGGCTCGGGGCGCTTGGTGCGCAGTGCCTTCCAGGTCCCGTAGCCCACCGCCCACACCGTCGCCAGGAAGACGGCGATGCCGAACTTGGCTGCGATCACACCGGACGTGACGGACCCGATCCAGATGGCAAAGGCGAGGCCGGCGATCAGCTGCACCAGCGCCAGGACGTAGAACCCGGCCAGCATGACGACCGAGATGAGGGCGCGGATCATTACAGGCATGCTGTTTCCTCCCCGTGTGCCCATGGTTCCGCATGGGCGTACGGGAAGGTACCGCCTCGCCCCGACTCGGACAACCGCCTATAGTTCAGCGATCAACGACACGGGAGGAACGCGTTAGATGTGGCCCTTTCGACGTCGACGGGCGTCAACCGAGGGACTGCCGATCGATCCAGCGATGGGCGACCCGATCGCCGCGCGGCTCATCGCGGCCGCGAAGCAGGGAGACTGGCGCACGATCGGCGACACCTTGTCCGATGTGGAGCATCCGGACGATCACACGTTCTATGTTCGGACGGCGGCGTACAACAGTGGCGTGGAGCGCTGGATCGACGACTGGGTCGCGGCCGAGCCGCACTCGGCGCTCCCACTGCTGGTCAAGGGTGCGCACGCGATCCACTGGGCCTGGGAGGCCCGCGGTGGCGGGCGGGCGAGCACCGTCGGCGACGAGGCTTTCCGGCTGTTCTTCAAGCGACTGAAGCTCGCCGAGGACTGCCTGGACGAGGTCACCGACCGCGACCGGGACAGCGCCACGCCGTGGGTGTTCCTCGTCATTCTCGGGCGCGGACGGCAGCTCGGGATCGATGAGACCCGGCGCCGCTTCGAGGAGGTTTGCCGGCGCTACCCGTGGCACCTCGAGGCACACGACCAGATGCTGCAGCAGCTGTGCCGGAAATGGAGCGGCTCGCACGACCTGATGCACGAGTTCGCGCAGCGGACACTGGCCGAGATGCCGGCCGGTTCGCCGTTGGGCCGGCTTACGGCGACCGCCCACCTGGAGCACTGGCTGGACCTGGACAGCGACGAGGATGCCGCGTACATCGGATCGGCCGAGGTGAGAGCACAACTACTCGCCGCCGCCGACCGCTCGGTGCGGCACCCCGACTACGTGCGACGGCCGGGGTGGCCATCGGTGCACAATTCGTTCGCCACGGCCTTTTCCTTCAGCGGGGACTGGACCGCTGCGGCTGAGCAGTTCGACATCATCGGGGACCTCGTGACCGAGTGGCCCTGGCAGTACATGAGGCGCCCCGACCTGGCGTTCCTCGAGTACCGGAAGCGCGCCTACACCGAACTCGGCCGCTGAGCGAAGGCCGCCGAGGCACCCGCAGGCCGGATGCCTCGGCGGACCAGGTGCCCGTAAGGGCGTCGAACGTTTCCCGATCATGCGTCCGCCTGGACGTACGACCAGCGCAGCACACGCGAGACGCTCAACTCGACCCTGACTGAGGGACGAGGAGGCGTGATGCCCAACTACCTGGCGCCGGGCGTGTACGTCGAGGAGGTGGAGTCCGGCTCCCGCCCGATCGAGGGCGTCGGCACGGCGGTCGCCGCGTTCGTCGGCTTCGCCGCGCAGGGGCCGTTCAACACCCCGACACTGGTGACCAACTGGAGCCAGTACGCGCAGATCTTCGGCGAGTTCGCCCCGGACTGCTACCTGGGCCACGCCGTCTACGGGTACTTCATGCAGGGCGGCGGGGCCGCGTACATCGTGCGGGTCGGCGGCGACCGGGCCAGCGAGGAGGCACTGCCCCCGGCGCCCGAGCCGACCGCGATCCTCGGCACCTACCGGGTGGTGGCCCGCGCCCTGCCCGAGGGCACCCCGGACGACCTGACGGTCGAGGTGGCCGACCCGCCGGAGGGCGCCGGCGAGGACCGGTTCAACCTGGTCGTCAAGCGCGGCGGTCAGGTGGTCGAGACGTTCGAGTCGGTGACCACCAAGCGCGGCAAGGACAACGTGGTGACCGTGGTCCGCGAGAAGTCCAAGCTGATCACCATCGAGGAGGCGGCCCCGACCGGCCAGCTGGCCCGGCCCCGCGGCGGCGAGGTGGCGCTCACCGCTCCCCCGCCGGCGGTCAGCGCCCCCGAGAACGTGTCCGCCGACGAGTACGTCGGCGACGCGGCCGAACGGACCGGTTTCGGCGGTCTGGAGGCCGTCGACGAGGTGACAATGGTCGCGGTACCCGACCTGATGGGGGCCTACCAGCGCGGCGCGATCGACCTGGAGTCGGTGAAGGCCGTGCAGTCGGCGATGATCGCCCACTGCGAGCTGATGGGCGACCGGATGGCCATCCTGGACCCGCCGCCCGGCCTCTCCCCGCAGCAGGTCAAGGAGTGGCGCACCGACCAGGCCGGGTACGACTCGAAGTACGCGACGCTCTATTACCCCTGGATCAAGGTGTTCGACCCGGTGACCGGCACCAACCGGTTCATGCCGCCGTCGGGACACCTGGCGGGGGTGTGGGCACGCAGTGACGGCGCACGGGGCGTGCACAAGGCCCCCGCGAACGAGGTGATCCGGGGCGCGGTCGCCCTGGAGACCCAGCTGACCCGCGCGGAGCAGGAGCTGCTCAACCCCCTCGGCGTCAACTGCATCCGGTCCTTCCCCGGCCGGGGCATCCTGGTCTGGGGCGCGCGGACGCTGTCGTCCGACCCGGCGTGGCGCTACCTCAACGTGCGGCGGCTCTTCAACTACCTCGAGGAGTCCATCCTCAACGGCACGCAGTGGGTCGTCTTCGAGCCCAACGACGACATGCTCTGGGCCCGCATCCGCCGTACCGTCAGCGCCTTCCTGGTCAACGAGTGGCGGCGCGGGGCGCTGTTCGGCCTCACCCCGGACGAGGCGTTCTTCGTCAAGTGCGACCGGGAGACCAATCCGGCCGAGGGCATCGACGCCGGGCAGGTGGTCTGCCAGATCGGCGTGGCCCCGGTGAAGCCCGCCGAGTTCGTCATCTTCCAGCTGGCGCAGATGTCCGGCGGCACCAGCCTGGTCAACGAGTAGTCCCCGTAGCGTCAGGAGGCAGTCGTGCCGCTCCCCGATTTCGACTCCGCCGTCGGCCACTCGTTCGGCCTGGAGGTGGACAGCGTGGTGATCAAGCAGATCACCGAGGTCTCCGGCCTCAAGATGGAGCAGGACGTCATCGAGTACAAGTCCAACACCGCCGACGGCAAGTTCGTCGTCCGCAAGGCGCCGGGTGCGCCGAAGGCCGGGGAGGTCACGCTGACCCGCGGCCTGACCGCGGACAACAGCTTCGAGCGGTGGATCAAGGACTGCCGCTTCGGCAAGATGGGCGACGCCCGCAAGGGCGGGGCGATCATCGTCTTCGACTACGAGGGCATGCCGATCAAGCGGTACAAGCTCACCAACGCCTGGGCCAAGAGCCTGGAGATCAGCTCGCTGAAGGCCGGCGACACCAGCGTGCTCACCGAGAAGCTCGTGGTGACGTACGAGTCGATGGAGGTCGAGTAGCCCCATGCGCCGTACCTCGTCCCTCGTCCCGCCGCCCGGCCCCGAGCAGGTCGAGCCGGCGGCCGTCGCCCCACGGCGCGAGACGCTGCGCACGGAGTTCCCGTTCGAGCTGCCGCGCGGGTACGTCGACGGCTCCGGCACGGTGCACCGGGACGGGGTGATGCGGCTGGCGACCGCGCGGGACGAGCTGGTGCCGCTGCGCGACGACCGGGTCCGCGAGAACCCGCCGTACCTCACCGTGGTGCTGCTCAGCCGGGTGATCACCCGGATCGGCACCGTGGTCGACGTGCACCCCGGCATCGTGGAGGACCTGTTCGCCTCCGACCTGGCGTTCCTGCAGGACATGTACCGGCGGATCAACAGCGAGGGGCACACCCGGGCCAGTGTGGTCTGCCCGGAGTGCCAGCACCGCTTCGCGGTCGACCTCGCCGGCGGCCGCCTGGGGGAATCGTGACGTACGCGGCCGACCGCATCTACTCCGAGGTCGCGTACGTCGCCTACCACTTCCACTGGTCGCTGGACGAGCTCCTCGACCTCGAACACGGCGAGCGGCTGCGCTACGTGGCCGAGATCGCCAGCATCAACACCCGGATCAGTCAGGGACGGTGACCCGATGTGGCGGTGGCCGTGGCGATCGCACCGGACCATGCAGCGGTCCACCACGGACGGCGCCGCGTCCACGTCGGCGCCGACCGGGGACGCCGGGCCGCCGGCCGGCGCACCGACGCACCGCCGCGACGAGCCGCCCGCATGGCTGGGGTTGCCGGCGATCCAGCGGGTCACCCCGGACGAGCCACGGCTAAATCTGCCCGAGTCCTTCACCGGCTCGCTGGCCGCCTGGCGTGACCCGTCGTACCTGTCGCCGCTCGGGCACCTCGTCGGCGACGGCGAGCCGGCCGGGGTGCTGCACGGGGCGGTGCTGCCGGTGCCCGAGCCGGCACCGGCAGACCCGGGGACCGCGGGCGGCACCCCGGCGGACACCCTCACGTCGCTGCCGCTCGTGACGCCGCCGCCGGAGGCCCGCCGCACCGCACCGTCCCTGCAACGGCAGATCGGGGGTGCGTCAGCGGGGCCGCCGCCGGCCGTGTCGCCCGGGGAACGACCGGTTCCGGTGGAGCGCGGGACGGTCAGCCGCCTGCTGACCGCGCCTCCGGCTCCGCTGGAACTGCACCTGCCGGCCGTCGACCGGCCGGCCGACCGGGTCCAGCGGACCGTCGACAGCGCCGCGCCCGACCCGACCGGCGCGCCCGGGGTGCCCGAGACGCCCGAGAAGCCGGGCGCGCCGACGCTCGGGCTGGACGCTCAGGTGGCGGGCCCCGCCACGTTCCCCGTCGAACCGGGCGCGTCCCGGGGCGCGGACGCGCCGACGGGGCCTGAGCCGGCGGCGGGGACGGCCGGGCCGATCGCCTCGCCGGAAGCGCGACGCTCCGCGCCCGACCTGCCCGTGCAGCGGTCGGCGGGGAACGGCCCGGGGCGGCCCCGCCGGCTCGGCCTGGGCGAACCGATCGTGCCCCCGCCGCGTCCGCCGAGCCCGGCCGCCAGCGACGCGGGAGCGGCCGGTGGCCTCCCGGTCCAACGCCGGTCGATCGGGGACGGCGGCCCATCCCCGGCGCACCGGCCGCCACGTGGTGTCGGCGAGGCGGTCGCCGGTCCACGGCCCTTCGGTCCACCGGACGGTGGCGATGGATCGCCGGACACCGCCCCCACCGCGGCGGAAACCTCGGCCGGGCTGATCGGGGAGGCGGTCGTCTCGCGCCTCGGCGCGTCCGCCGACCCGTCCGCCACCGCCCTCGACCCCTCCCCGGCGGACACACCGGCCGACGCCGGGGCCGTGCGCGGCCCCGCGCCGCCGGTCGGCGAGCTGCCGGTCACCGGCGCGGCAGCCGGTCGGACATCCCACGCCGACGCCACGCCGTCGGACGGCGGCGCGGCCGGCTCGGGTACGGACGGGCCGCCGCCCGTGCAGACCTTCGTGCCGCCGGAGGACGGCGCGCTCACCGACCTGCGGATGGCGCCGTTGCTCGCCGAGCCGCCCACGACCGTCGGCGGCTCCCCGCCCCCCAGCGCCGACGTCCCGACGGCCACGACCGCCGAGGTCCCGACGGCCACGACCGCCGGTGGCCGGGCAGCGGGCAGGGCCGACGGCCGGGGACCCGGTACGTCCGACCTGCCGGTGGTGTCCCGGCTGGCGGCGCCCGGCACGTCCACCGAGCCTGACCGCACCGGCGGGTCGACGGCCGGCACCACGTCCGACCCGACCGGCGGCACCGGCGGACCCCTCGTCGCACCCGACCACGCTCCGCTCCCACCGGCGGAGGCCGGGCCCGCCACGGCCGACCTGGTGGGCGGCTACCCGAATGCGCCGGACGCCACCGGCGACGCGGCCGACGGCGGGCCGCCCGACGCGACCTCCGCGCCCGCTCCCCCGCCCCTGGTCGTGTCCCGGTTGGTCGGCGAGCGGCCCGTGCGGCTGTTGACCGGCGCGGTGCCCGACGTGCCCGCGCCACCCCGCCCGAGCGTCCAGCGGGTCACCTGGCAGCACGACGAGACGGCGGCGACCCCCGTGTCCGGTCCGCCCCGCCCGGAACCGGGCCA
Source organism: Micromonospora pattaloongensis (assembly GCF_900107255.1). GTDB lineage: Bacteria > Actinomycetota > Actinomycetes > Mycobacteriales > Micromonosporaceae > Micromonospora_I > Micromonospora_I pattaloongensis. The sequence goes on from NZ_FNPH01000007.1 coordinate 126,527, forward strand.
CCTCGTCGAGCCCGAGGTGCCGCTGCCCAGCGCCGCTGCACCCGAGGGCACCGGGACGTTCACGGTGGCCGGTTCGCCCGGCGCCGCCGGGCCGGTCCCGGTCCAGCGGTGGGTGGGGGCGCTGCCGGACTCGTCTCCCCCCGCCGTGCCCGGCCGGTCGCGTTCCGGCGGCGACAGCCCGCCCTCGGCGTACCCCGGCTGGCCGGACCCGGTGGCGCAGCGGGCGGAACCGGCCGACGCGCCGCCGGCGGAGGTGCGCACCCCGTCCCCGGCGGCGGAGCCGCCGCCGGGCGGCGGGCCGACGGCGACCGGTCAGCCGGCGGCTGGCACCGCTCCGGCCGCCGGGGTGGAGCCCGAGGAGTTGCTGAAGAAGCTCTACGACCCGCTGCTGCGCCGGCTGAAGACCGAGCTGCGCCTCGACCGGGAGCGGCACGGGGTGCTCGGCGGGCCGGGCTGACCGTGCGCCCCGGACGTTCCCACGATCCAGCGCCGACCGACCAGGAGGGATGAATGGCCAAGGACGAGGTCGCCGTCGCGATCGCCTTCGTCGTCAAGATCGACGACCAGGATCTCGGCGCGTTCAACACCTGCGACGGGCTCGGCTGCGAGGTGGTGGTCGAGCAGCGGGAGGAGGGCGGCAACAACGGGCACGTCTGGCAGCTGCCCACCCGGATGAAGTTCTCCAACGTCAAGCTCTCCCGGCCGGTCACGGCGGAGAGCACCAAGCTGATGCGCTGGTTCTCCGGCATGGCCAACGGGATCACCCGCAAGACCGCCACCATCGAGGCCCGCACCCTGGAGGGCACCGTGATCGCCAGATGGGGACTGCTCGACGTGATCCCGGTGAAGTGGACCGGGCCGCAGCTCAGCCCGGACAGCCCGAAGGTCGCCGTGGAGACGCTGGAGCTGGCCCACCACGGCTTCTTCGGCCCCGGGACCGGGGGGTGACCGGATGACCGCCTCCCCGGTCACCTTCACCGCCGCCGGCAGCCCCGCCGGCCGGGGCGGCGGCCCGCCGCCGCAGCTCACCCACGCGTACCTGCAGTTGCACGAGCCGCCGCGCAACGGCGGCACCGCCTCCCCCGGGCCGCAGCTCGGTCGGATCCCGTTCCAGTTCAACCCGAAGGAGCTAGCGCTGACCAAGACCGCCAAGTGGAAGCGGGACGCGCAGCGCAACGCCAAGAAGAGCGGCGTGCCCGAGTTCACCGGCTCGGACCCGTGCAAGCTGAGCCTGGAGATGTTCTTCGACGCCACCGACACGATGGACAGCTCGGTGGTGAAGCGGGTGGAGGAGCTCTTCGCCTGCTGCGTGCCGACCGACGCCAGCCGGCAGCAGAAGAAGGGCTCGCCGCCGTGGGTGGTGTTCCACTGGGGCGGCATGGTCGGCTTCCCGTCCTTCGTGTCCAGCGTCAGCGCCAAGTACACCCTGTTCACCCCCGGCGGCACCCCGGTGCGGGCCCTGTGCACCGTGACGCTGGAGGAGATCTCCGGTGAGCTGGCCGGGCAGAACCCCACCTCCGGCGCCCTCGCCGCCCGCGACATCCACGTCGTCGTCGCCGGGGACACCCTGCACTCGGTGGCCTACCAGGCGTACGGGCGGGCCGGGCTGTGGCGCCAGATCGCCGAGGCCAACGACATCGACGACCCGATGCGGCTGCGCCCGGGCACCGCCCTGCTGGTGCCCGCCCCGGAAGAGTTGAGCGCCCGTGGCCAATGAGCAGTTCGCCAACGCCCTCCTCGTCGAGGTGGGCGGCAGCGCGCTGCCCGCCGAGATCGCGTCGCTGCTGACGTACGCGGCGGTGGACGACAGCCGCAACCTGCCCGACCGGTTCCTGCTGCGCTACCGGGACCCGGACCGGACGGTGCTGGCCAAGGGCGGCTTCACCATCGGCGCCCCGGTCCGGCTGACCGTGCAGACCTCCGACCCGGGCGGTCCCGCGCCCCTGCTCACCGGCGAGGTCACCGCCCTCGAGTGCGAGCTGGACGCCACCGGCACGTTCACCGAGGTGCGCGGCCTCGACCTGGCCCACCGGCTGCTGCGCGGCCGGCGGGTCGCGGCGTACCCGGGGATGAGCGTGCCGGACATCGTGCGCAAGGTGGCCCAGCGGGCCGGGCTGAAGGCGGGCCGGATCGACCCGGTGGCCGGGATCGGCGGCGAGCCGGAGGCCCAGCTCAGCCAGGACAACGTCAGCGACTGGGTGTTCCTGCACCGGCTCGCGGAACTGGTCGGCGCGCAGGTGCTGGTGCTCGACGGCGCGCTGCACCTGCGGATGCCCGAACCGCCCGCCGGCGCCCCCGACCCGTCGGCGCGGGCCACCCAGGACCCGCTGGTGCTGGAGGTCAACCGGAACCTGATCGCGCTGCGCGCCGGGGTCACCGCCACCGCCCAGGTGCCGGAGGTGGGCGCGCGGGGCTGGGATCCGGCCACCAAGCGGGCGGTCAGCGCCACCGCCACGCCGAGGGTGCCGGGCGCCGAGGGGATCGGCGTCGACCCGGCCGAGCTGGGCCGGAAGATGGGCAGCCCGCCGTACCTGGTGGCCGATCCCACCCTCGGCACGGACGCCGCGGTCCGGGCGGTCTCCGGCGCGCTCGCCGGCGACCTGGGCGGCGGTTGCACCGAGATCGAAGGGGTGGCGAAGGGCAACGCCAAGCTGCGCGCCGGCGCCGCGGTGGCGTTGGCGAACATCGGCGAACCGTTCCAGGGCAGGTACGTGCTGACCAGCACCCGGCACGTCTTCAGCGAGCAGGCCGGCTACACCACCGCGTTCACCGTCTCCGGCCGCTCCGACCGCTCCCTGTACGGGCTGACGGCGGGCGCCGCCGAGCCGGCCCGGACCGCCGACGGGCTGGTCCCGGCGGTGGTCAGCGACGTGAAGGACCCGAAGAAGCTCGGCCGGGTCCGGCTCACCCTGCCCTGGCTCGACGGCGCGTACACCACCGGCTGGGCGCGCGTGGTGCAGCCCGGCGCGGGGGCGGACCGGGGCGCGGTGCTGCTGCCGGAGGTGGGCGACGAGGTGCTGGTGGGCTTCACCGGCGGCAACCTGGACGCCGCGTACGTGCTCGGCGGGTTGCACAACGGCACCGACGCGCCCCCGAAGCTGGACACCGACCCGGTGGACGGCGGCAGCGGCCGGATCGCCGCCCGCGCCCTGGTCTCCCGCACCGGTCACCGACTGGAGCTGCTGGAGGCCGGCAGCGGCCCCGACGGCGTCCTGCTGGCCACCGGGGACCGCAAGTTCACCCTGCGGCTGGACCGCAGCGGGAAGCAGATCGAGATCGTCAGCGACGGGAAGGTGAGCGTGCGGGCCCGCAACGGGATCAGCCTGGACGCCGGCTCCGGGCCGCTGGAACTGACCGGGCAGAAGGTGACCGTCACGTCGAAGAGCGACGTCGGCATCGAGGGCCAGGGCCGGGTCGGCGTCCGCGGCACGGGCGGCGTATCCGTGGAGGGCGCCACCGTCAAGGTCGCCGGCCAGGGCGGCGCGGAGCTGACCGCCGGCGGGCCGGTCACCGTCCGCGGCGCGGTCGTGCGGATCAACTGAAGCATCGGTGACGAAGGGAGCAAGCCGTGCCACCTGCCGCTCGCGTCGGCGACCCCACCGCCCACCCGGGGACGGTCGGCGGCCCCGGGGTGCCCACGGTCCTCATCGGCGGGCAGCCCGCCGCGACGGTGGGCACCCTGCACGCCTGCTCCTTCCCGGGCACGCCCCCGCATCCGCCGTCGCCGCTGCTGCCGCCCGGCTGTCCCACCGTCCTCGTCGGCGGCCGGCCGGCCGCCCGGCTCGGCGACCTCGCCGGCTGCGGCGCCCCGATCGTCGCCGGCTGTCCCACCGTGCTGATCGGCGGGTGACGGACATGGCCACCGACTTCGTCGGCGCGGGCTGGGCGTTCCCGTTGCGGACCGACCCGACCGGCGGGATCGCCCTGGTGCGCGGGGACCGCGAGGTGGTGGAGAGCATCCGGCTGATCCTCGGCACCGCCCCCGGCGAACGGCCCGGCCGGCCCGAGTTCGGCTGCGCCATCCACGAGCTGGCGTTCGCACCGGCGGACCCGTCCACCGCCGGTCAGGTCGCCTACCAGGTCCGGCTGGCGCTGGAACGGTGGGAGCCCCGCATCGAACTGGACGACGTGCTGGTCGACTTCGCCGACGCCGCCCGGGGGACGCTGCACATCGACATCCGTTACCGGCTGCGCCAGGACAACGACCCCCGCAACCTGGTCTTCCCGTTCTACGTCATCCCCGCCCACGAACCCGGAGCCGAGTGATGGCCCTGCCCGCACCCCACCTCGACGACCGCCGCTTCCAGGACCTGGTCGACGACGCGAAGCGCCTGGTGCAGCGGCGCTGCCCGGAGTGGACGGACCACAACGTCTCCGACCCGGGGGTGACCCTCATCGAGACGTTCGCGTACCTGGTCGACCAGCTGCTCTACCGGCTGAACCGGGTGCCGGACCGGCACTACGTGAAGTTCCTCGACCTGCTCGGCATCACCCCGTTCCCGCCGGCGGTGGCCTCGACCGACGTCACGTTCTGGCTCTCCGCGCCGCGGGACGCGCCGGTTGTCGTATCCGCCGGCACGCACGTGGCGACCGTCCGGGCCGAGCACGTCGAGCCGGTGACCTTCGAGACGCTGCGCGAGTTGACCGTGCCCCCGTGCCGGCTGGTCCGGGTGGTCACCGTGCCGGACGGGGGTCAGCCGACCGACCGCACCGGCGAGCTGGGCGGGGTCGATCGGCTGCCCGCGTTCGCCGATCCGCCGGCGGCCGGCGACGCCGTGCTGTTCGGCCTCGACGTGCCGGTGCCCGGCTGCGCGGTGCTGCTCACCATGGACTGGGTGGTGGCCGGGCGGGGCGTCGACCCGACGAACCCGCCGCTGGCCTGGGAGGCGTGGACCGACGAGGGCTGGGTGGCGTGCCCGGTGGAACGGGACACCACCGGCGCGCTGAACCGGGCCGGGGAGGTGGTCCTGCACGTACCCGCCGGGCACGCCGCGTCGGTGGTGGCCCGGCAGCGCGCCGGCTGGTTGCGCTGCCGGCTGCGGGAGCCCGTCGCCGGGCAGCCGTTCTTCCACGCCCCGCCGCGGCTGGGCCGGGCGCAGGCGGCCACGGTGGGCGGGACGGTCGAGGCCTGCCACGCGGAGCTGATCGCCGGGGAGAGCCTGGGCGCGTCCGAGGGGGTGCCGGGCCAGCGCTTCACGGTGCAGCGCGCGCCGATCGTGGCCGCCGACGGGGCCGTCGAGATCGAGGTGGGTACGGCCGACGGCTGGCAGACCTGGCGGGAGGTGGCGAGCTTCGCCGATTCCGGGCCGGAGGACCGGCACGTGTGCGTGGACCGGGCCGGCGGGGAGATCCGCTTCGGGCCGGCCGTGCGGCAGCCGGACGGCGCGGTACGCCGGTACGGGGCGGTGCCGCCGAAGGGCGCGGTGGTCCGGATCCCGGCGTATCGGACGGGTGGCGGCCGGCAGGGCAACGTGGCCGCCCGCGCGCTGACCGTGCTGCGCGACCCGGTGCCGTTCGTGTCGACGGTGAGCAACCGGGCGGCGGCCACCGGCGGGGTGGACGGTGAGTCGCTGGCCGAGACGTCGGTCCGGGGACCGCTGACGCTGCGGACCCGGGAGCGGGCGGTCACCACGGAGGACTACGAGCAGCTGGCCCGGCAGGCCGCCCCGGAGGTGCTGCGGGTGCGGTGCGTGCCGGCCGGCGACGGCTCGACGGCGGTGCGGGTGCTGGTCGTGCCGGCGCTGGGCGAGCACCGCGACGCCGACGACGACGTGGCCCGGTTCGCCGCGCTGCGGCCTCGGGAGGAGACGTTGGAGCGGATCCGGTCCTTCCTCGACGCGCGGCGCTGCGTCGGTGCCCGGGTGCTGGTGGAGCCGCCCTTCTACCAGGGGGTGACGGTGGTCGCCCAGGTGCGCGCCCGGCCCCGGGCCACCGGCTCGGCCGCCGACCTGCGCCGCCGGGCCTTGCGGGCCCTCTACGACTACCTGGACCCGGTGCGGGGCGGCCCCGACGGCACCGGGTGGCCGTTCGGCCGGCCGGTCCAGTCGGGCGAGCTGCACGCCGTGCTGCAGCGCGTCGACGGGGTGGACCTGGTGGAGGACGTGCGGCTGTTCGGGGCCGACCCGACCACCGGGGACCGCGGTGAGGCCGTGCAGCGCATCGAGCTGAACGTCAACGCGCTCGCCTTCTCGTACGGCCATCAGGTGCGGGTCAGCACGTGAACGACAGGAGTGGATCATGCGGGGTTCCGTACCGGGGCTGGTGAGCCCGCACCCGATCGGGCAGCAGCTGCCCGCGATGTACCTGGAGGACGACTTCGCGCAGCGGTTCACCGCCGGCCTGGACGAGGTGCTGGCCCCGATCCTGCTGACGCTCGATTGCCTCGACGCCTACTTCGATCTGGCGCTCGCCCCGCCGGACTTCCTGGACTGGCTGGCCGGCTGGGTGGCCGCGCCGCTGGACGGGGACGGGCCGCCGGAGGTACGCCGGGAGCTGGTCCGGCGCGCGGTGGAGGTGCACCGCTGGCGCGGCACGGCCCGGGGCGTGGCGCTGGCGGTGCGGGTCGCCACCGGGGCCACGGTGGAGATCACCGACAGCGGCGGGGTGACCTGGTCGGCGACGCCGACGGACGCGCCGCCGCCGGACGAGGTGCCGGAGGTCCGGATACGGGTGCCGGGTTACGTCGACGAGGCGCTGGTGCGCCAGGTTGTGGCGTCCGCCGTGCCCGCCCACGTCCGGGTGACGCTGGAGACGCAGCCATGATCATTTGCACCGCGTGCGGCGCCACCAACGGCGACGACGACCAGTTCTGCGGCGCGTGCGGCGAGTTCCTGCGCTGGGACGCGGGCGCCGGGACGTCGACCGGCGGGGCCGGGGACCGTGCCCCCGCCGGCCGGCCGGCCGACGACGGGCCACCCGCCGGGCGCCCCGCCGAGGGACGGCCGGCGGTCGACACGCGGGTGGGGACCGGCCCGGACGCGGGCGCGCGGGCCAGCGCGGCCGGGCCCGGGACCGACGCCGGCCCGCTCCCACCGACCGTCGACGTCCCGACGTCGGTCGCTGCCTCCACCCGCGGCGACACCCACCGGAGCGACGCGGACGTGCCGCCCCGACAGCCCACGGACGGCTCGGGGACGGGTGACCGGGCCGGCGGAGGCGCCCAGCCCGCGCCCCGGCAGCCCGGACCGCCGGAACGACGGGGGCAGGGGTCGGGTCCGGAACCCGTCCCGGTGGAGTCGGTCGACCCGGCGGCCCGCCCGCCCGTTGCCCGGCTGGTCTGTCCTGCCTGCGCCGTGAACAACGACCCGGGCCGGCGGTTCTGCCGGGCGTGCGGCACTCAACTCTCCGCCCCGGCGGCCGTCGCGCCGCGGCGTACGTGGTGGCAGCGATGGTGGGACCGGCTGCGCCGCCGCGCCCCCCGCCGTTCCCGGCGGGAGGAACGCCGTGCCTCCCGGGCCGCCCGCCGGAGCCTGCTGATCGTGCTGGTGCTCTGCCTGGTCGGGGTGCTGGCCGTGACCGGGCCACCGCTGGCCCGCCGCGCCCTGGAGGCGGTACGCGACCGCACCGAGGACCCGACGCCGCTCGTGCCCGCGTCGGTGGCCGCGTCCTCGGAGGCGCCCGGCGCGGCAGCGGCCAAGCTGACCGACGGGGCGAACAACCGGTACTGGGCGCCAAACGGGAAGGCCGTCGACGCGTGGGTGGAGGGCCGGTTCAACGAGCCGGTCCGACTGCTCACCGTGGTGATCACCCCCGGGGTCGGCCCACGGCGGCAGGCGTTCCTCGCCGGCGGGCGGCCGCGCGGGCTGACCGTGGTCACTGTGGCCGCCGACGGCAAGCAGCAGAAGACCGACATCGAACTGCGCGACGAACCCGGGGAACAGCACTTCGAGGTGGAGGCGTCGAAGGTGGTGCGGATCAGACTGGTGGTGCGTTCGACGTACGGGCCTGGGCTGATTCCGTCCGTGGCGATCGGGGAAGCGGAATTCTTCGGTCGACGGTGACCGGGGCGCCCGGCGGGGTGCCCGTGGCGAGGGACAGGTCCAGCCCGAGGGAGACGAGCACGTCGGCGTACCGGCGGCGGGCCTGTTCGGCGGCGGCGACGTTGCCCGCCCGGTCATGGGCGGCGATCAGCAGCCGCCACCCGGCGTCGTGGCAGGGGTCGATCTCGACACAGCGGGCGGCCATCGCCACCGCCGGCTCGGGTGCCGCACCGCCGGCTCCGGAGAGGGCCGCCTCGGCGAGCCGGGCCGCCGCGTCGGCCGCCTGCCGGCGCAGGGTCTCCCGCTCGGCCACCACCCACTCCGCCGGGCCGTCCTCCGGCAGCAGCTCACCGGCGTACGCGGTCACCGCCACCCGCAGGTCGTCCAGCACCCGCGGGTCACTCGTCGGCCCGTGCCGGGACGCCCGTTCCACGGCCTGCCGGAACTCCCGGACGTCGCACCACGCGTCCGCGGGAAGGGCCAGCAGGTACGCGTCCCCGTCGCGGTGCAGCAACGTCTCGCCCGCGCCGGCGGGCAGGTGGGTGTCGAGGAACCGGCGCAGGCTGGACAGGGCGACGTGCAGGGTCCGGGTGGCCGTACCCGGGTCGGTGTCCGGCCAGAGCGCGTCGAGCAACCGGTCGCGGTGCACCGGCCCGGCGTGCATGGCGAGGATCCGGGCCACCGCCCGGGCCCGGGGCCGCAGCGAGGACCAGTTCAGCGGCTCGCCGTGCAGGCAGATCCGGAAGCCGCCGAAGCAGCGTACGGTCAGCGGGGCGCTGTTCGGCGCGGGCGCCGCCCGAAGGTCCGGGGCGAGCCAGGCGGCCACCGCGGCCCGGGGCAGCCCGGCCTGCTCGGCTGCGGCGTGCACGGCCGACAGCGCGCCCGCCCGCCCCGGCCCGGCGGGCACGCCGGCGGCGAGGGCGAGCACCCGCGCCCCGGCCACTCCGGCGGCCCGCGCGGTGCTCTCGGCCCGGCGGACCTCGACGTCGGCGTCGGGGAGGCGGGCCCGCGCGGCGGCCAGCGCGAGCAGGGACTGCGCCCAAGCGGCGAGAACGCCGGTGTCCACCTCGCGGGCCCGGTCGAGCAGCCGGGCCGCCTCCTCCGGCTCCGGCCCGCCGCGCAGCGACCGGGCCAGCGCGGCGCACCCGCCGGCGAGCAGGGCGCCCCACCGGTCCCCCAGCCGGTCGCACTCCTCCACCACGGCGACCGCCTCCTTGAGGTCGGCGTCCGCCCCGCTCAGGGCCGGTACGGCCCGGGCGAGCCGGGCCAGCCACGGCAGACTCGCCCGATCGGCGTCCAGGCCGACGGCGGCGACGGCGGCGGGGGCCTCCGGGTCACCGCCGGCCACCGCGGCGGCGGCCCGCAGCAGCCGGCAGCCGAGGCCGACCAGGCCGGTGTCGGCGGGAGTGACGGCGCGGTCCAGCACGCGCACCGCCTCGGCGGCATGCCCGGAGAGCAGCAGCGCCCCCGCCCGGACCAGGGTCTCCTCCGCGCCGGTCAGCCGCTCGGCCTCGCCGACGACGACCATCGGGTGACGGCGACTGGCGGTGCGCAGCCAGCCGGACCAGTGGCCACGCCAGTGCGGCCCGTCCGGCAGCCAGGCCGTCACGTCGGCGCGCAGCGCCCGGCAGCGGGCCGCGCCCGCCCCGCCGCCGAACATCTCCTCGGCCCGGCGCAGCAACGGCACCGCCCTCGCCAGCTGACCCTCGTGGAGCCGGTGCTGGGCGTCGGCCAGCACCAGCCACGGGTCCTCGGCGATGAACCAGGCAGGCAGCAGGTCGGACCACTCGTCGAGGCTCGGCACGGCCGCGGCTGCGCCGGCGACGTCGAGCAGGCGGTGCACCTCGGGCCAGAGCTGGGCCCGGGCGAAGCACCGGGCGGCCTCCAGCGCCGCGCCCTCCTCGGCGAGGAGCCGGCCCGCGCGCGCGTGCCAGGCCCGCGCCGCGGCCTCCCCCACGTCCTCCACCAGCGCGGCGGTCAGGTGGGCGCGCAGCACCTCGTGGTACGCGAAGGAACGGCCGCCGTCGTGGGTGACGGTGAACGCCTGCCGGCGTTCCAGCTCCTCCAGCGCGGCCTGCCCATCGTCGCCGCCCAGCAGCCGGTCGCACCGCTCGGCGGTGAGCACCTCGAACACGCAGGTGCGGACGAGGAACCGGCGCAGCGACGGGGTCAGCTCGGCCAGGACCGTCCGGGTCAGGTAGTCCCGGGACAGCGCCGAGCGCATGGCCAGCGAGGCCACCGCGCGCCGCCGCTCGGGCATCGGTTGGCCGCGGGTGGAGAGGTGGTAGAGCTTCAGGCCGGCCGCCCATCCCCCGAGCCGCCGGGTCAGGGCCGCCACGTCGTCGGCGGGCAGCGGCTCCCGGTAGACGTCACGCAGCAGCCGTTCGACCTCCCAGGTGCGGAACCTGAGCTGCTCGGCGTCGATGACGACGCTATCGGAGAACTCGTGCCGGGCCAGGACGAGCGCCGGGGCGCGGCGGGTGCCGATCAGCACCCGGACGCCCGCCCTGGTCAGCGCGAGGGCGCGGTCCAGCAGCACGGACTCCCCCGGTGAGCCCTCGATCAGGTGCAGATCGTCGACGACCAGCAGCCCGCCGCCGCCGCCGGGCAGGGTCGTGTCCAGCCGGTCCGCCAGCCCTGACGGGTCCGCGTCCGACGGCACGATGCGCAGCCACGCCATCGGGCCGGCGCAACCGCCGGCGTACTGGGCGAGCAGTGTGGTCTTGCCCGCGCCGGCGGGCGCGACGACCAGGCCGAGGGAGAGCGGTCGGACCTCCAACGCGGTGATCAGCCTCGGTCGGATCAAGCTCAGGGACGGATGACGAACGGCCTCCGTCGGCATCACGGGCACCTCCCCGGGAGCGACGACCATGGGTCATGCTGCCGTGACCGGAACACCGCTCATGTTAGTCAGTCACGCGCTCCCATTGCCCAGCGTGATCATATCCGCACGATCGGATGTCGGACACGACGGCCCGGCCTCTCGCGGTTCAGTGACGGTCGGGCCCGCCACCGTCACCTGTGCCCGGCGACTCGTGCGGCACGCTGTTCCTCCCCCGCTTGATAGCGACTTCTTCTCGCATACGCGGCAATGCGCGTCGGTGATCATCTCGTGGAGAAGAATTTTCACCATGCGCGCACAAAGGATCACCGGACGAGACGGTGGTTGGCGATCTCCTTCCCCGTCGGGAGAGACTGCGTCGCATGCCAAACGGGGGCATCCGACTGTCGATCGATCTGAGCTCGTCAGCCATCGCCGCCACCGCCGACCGCGACGGCGCCCGAATCCCCGTCATGCTCAACGGTCGTTTCGTGATGCCGTACGGCATAACTGTCGACCCCGCCGGTCAGCTGTACGTGGGCGTGACCGCGCCACCAGAGCCCTCGGCGAACCAACAGTTCATCCCCGACCCGCTGCAGCTGCTCGGCCCAACCGAGGCCGACCCGCCGGTCGACGCCGTGCAGCTGCTAGCCGGGCAGCTGTGGCACATCGCCGACCAGGCCACCCGCCAGGCTGGCGGACCCGTCGCCGCCCTCGCCGTAACCATCCCCTCGGCCTGGGGGCCGCGCCGACGTGGGCACCTCACCGACGCGGCCGCCCGCGCCGGTCTGCCCGCCCCGCCATGGTCACCGCACCAGCGGCACTCGCTGCCTACGCGACGGCTGCAGGTAGCGTCCCGGACGGCTCCTGTCTGCTCATCTGCCAGGCCGACCGGCACCCGGTCACCCTGACCGTCCTCCAGGTCAGCGCGGACGGCTACCGCGAACTCGCGACTCGAACGATCAGCCCGACCCGCGAGCTGGACCAAGAGCTCGCCCAGAAGATCGTCGATCGCAGCACCGCGGACGAGGCACTACAAGCCGGAGCACCCCAGACCACACCCGGACACGACGACGAAGCGCTGCTGGAGTCCGTCCGTCAGGCCAGGCAAGTCCTCACGGCTCATGACCGCGCGCCCGTTCTCCTGCCCGCACCCCGCAAGCCCGCCGTCATCACCCGCGATGACGTCACCACCGCAGCACAGCCCCTCCTCGACGAGATCGACCCGGCTGTTCAGGACCTCCTCGACGCCGCCGACGTGGACCGCCAACACCTCAGCGGCGTGATCCACCGCGAAGCCGAAGCGATCCCGGCCTGCGAGAACGGCTCACCGCAGCCACCGGCCACACTCCCACCACCCTCAACGACCACTCCCACGCGCTTGCCAACGGAGCCCTGACCCTCACCGCACCCCACCACCAGGCAACAACCACCGCCGCCGACACTCAACTGCCACGAGTTCGGCTCCGCATCCGGGACCTGACCGGCGCCATCCTTCTGGGCGCCTGCTCGCTCACCCTGCTCCTGCAAGCCATCCTCACCGCCGACATCGTCACCACCTTCACCGTCCACGTCGTCGGCGTCCGCATCTCCCTACCCCAGTTGGGCATCGCTGGCGCGCTCGCCATGCTCACCGCGTTCGCCGTGGCGCACCTCGCCCCCACCACCTGGCTCGCCGGAACACCCACCACCTCCGCACCCGAACCGGCGACCGGCAGCCTGATCCGACGCGGATACCTCGCCGCCGCCGTCGGTGGCGCCATCACCGCCGTCCTCTACGGCCTCGCCACCGGCACCGCCGTCGAATTCGACTACCGCCCGTACCTGAAATGGACCCTGGGCTCCGCGCTACCCCTCGCCGTCTGCGCCACCGTCATCGCCGCCACCGCACCCCGAATCCCCGCTGCGCAGCTGCCCGACTGGCTCGCACGCACCCGGCCGGCGATCCTGCCCGCCGCAATCGCCACCGGCGGCATCTACCTCATGCGGGCAGCGCTCACCCTCACCCCGCCGGTCGACCTGACCGGCATGCCCAGCCTCGTCGGCAGCGCCGGAGCCGCACTGCTGGGCATCGCCACCGCCCTGACCGCCAGCCGAAGCCGCACCATCCGCACCATCACCGCACCCGGCCTCGCCATCGGCTACGCCATCGTCTTCACCAGCAACACCAGCAGCGCCCTCATCGTCGGCTACCTCGTCGCCCTCACCTGATGGGCAATCCAACTCACCGCCCACACTGCGACTCGCCTACCCCACCGCCGGGAAAGCACTACGCCGTCTCATAGACGGCCCAACCAACTGAACGCGCATGGGCGGGGCCCCCGCCTGGGATACGGTTCGCGCGTGCTGCCCGGCCCCGCCCACCATCCCTTGATCTTCCTTGACGTCGACGGCCCGCTGCTCCCGTTCGCCGCCCGGCCCGCCAATCACGGGCGTGCCCTCGGAAGGACCGCCGCACGGCAATCGGCCGCCAGTGGAAACCCTCTGCTCGAGCGGCTCAACCCACACGACGGGCGCAGGCTGCTGGCGCTCGGATGCCAGTTGGTCTGGGCAACGACCTGGATGTCCGAGGCGAACGAGGTCATCTCACCGCGACTCGGGCTCCCGAACCTGCCCGTCATCGAATGGCCCGACACCGACGAAGATCCAACGCCGGGCCTGCACTGGAAAACGGCACCCCTCACCCGTTGGGCAACCGGACGCCCGTTCGTCTGGCTCGACGACGAGACAACCGATGTTGACCGGCACTGGGTCGCCACCCACCACCCCGAGCGGGCACTGCTGCACCGAGTCGACCCACACCTGGGGCTGACCGAGGCCGATTTCTCTACGGTCCGCCGATGGCTCGAGCAGGACCACGGCACTGCCTGACTCCCGTGCTCGTGCCGCCACCCTGGGCGACGCTACGCTCAGGAGGCGGGTGATGAGGTATCGGTAAAACTCACGCCCCGGCCCTGCCGAGCCGCGGATTTCGCGGCCGTGATCGGTCTGCTCGCGATGATCGAAGGCGAGCTCATGACGGGTGACGTCTCCGAGCACCTCGCCGGTCGCATCCGACACCGCTTCGAGAGGAGGACGCTGCTCGAACCAGGCAGCACCGAACGTGACCTGCGGCGGTCGCTCAACGACCTGAACCATCGACTCCGGTACGCGCTTGGCGAGTACGACCAGCCACCGCAAATCCTTGCCGTTCCCGACTGAACGAGGCAGCGAACCACAGCGGCAGGACGGCTGTAGGCGGTCGGTCGGGCCAACAGTTCAGTAGATCCGGGGCCGGCACCGCGCCTCGGTCGTCACACGACGTCCACAGTGTTGCGAGTGGGGGACGTAGCGCGAATGCTCGCAGCAGAACCACCCAGTCCGGCCATCCCGTCGGCGGTGCGACGCCTCCCGCCCCAGGCTCAACAGCGGGCAGTCAGGCGGATCGGGACGCCTGCGCGACGACCGCCAACTCGACCAATGGGGACGTCCCCGGGTAAGCGAGGATGTGTCGCATGGGCCACAAGCATGGCGTCTTCCACAACCCACCCCCGGCAACACCGGCTGACGTGCTCGCGGCGTTCGACCGCGGCGACCTCTCCGGCGCTCTTGATGCGATGGTCGGCACCGCGCTGTACGGCGACGGGGACTGGCAGGAGCTGCAGGAACTCTATCTTCGGCTCCTGCATCACGAGGATCACCAGGTCAGCGCCCTCGCCGCCACGTGCCTGGGCCACCTGGCGAGGGTGTACCGCCAGCTGGACGAAGCCCGCGTCGTCGCCGCTCTCCGCCGCGCCCAATCGATCCCCCACATCCGTGGCACCGCCGACACCGCCCTGGACGACATCCAGGTCTTTCTCCACCCTCGACGTACCCGATGGCGCGCCCGCCTGAACAGAGCCGTCCGCCCCTGGACCTGGATCTGACCCAAGCCGGGCGTCCCCACCACCGCGAAGCCCTCCCCTGCCCCCACCGCCTGCTCAGCGATAGCGCGTCAACGTGCTCATCGGACTGCTGGAGCCCGGTGCCGCCGACCGGTCGCATTCGCAGCGGTTGACCGCCGGACGAACAGCCGCGTCTCAGCCGCCGCCCGACCCGGCAGGCCGGCTGGTCTGGGCCTCAGCTGCCCTGCCCGGCTCGGTCCATGACCTGACCGCGGCCCGCGCTTCCGGCATCATCGACGCCCTGAACAGCGCCAACGTGATGACCTTTGCCGATAAGGCTTACCAAGGCGCCCGCGGCAGCATCCGCACACCGTTCAAACGCCACCGCTACCGGCCGAAACTGCCGCGCTGGCAGAAGAAGGTCAACAGCGCTCACGCCCGGATCCGGGCCATCGGTGAACGCGCCAACGCCACCCTCAAGACCTGGAAAGTTCTGACGAAAGTGCGCTGTTGCCCACACCGCGCCTCCGCGATCCTGCAGGCGATTCTGGTTCTGCATCACGTCGAGAACCGGGCCTACGCAGGATAAAAGGGATCGTTGTTACACGGACGGGTCCCAGGCGATGAGCTGGTCGAAGATGCGACGGTCGCCGTCCAGCTTTAGCTTCAAAGAATCCGGCGGTATGCGGCTGTAAAAGAACAGGACCAGGTCACTGGCCGTGCCCCGGGCGGAGGCGTCGGCCGTGTCCGGGTCCTCGCTGGCAGCCGGCGCGCCGACGCGGGCGGCCCATGCGCCGTCGCGGGACAGCCGAAGGCGCCAAGAGCGGCCCTCGGTGGCGTAGTAATCGACGACGGCGGGTTCGTGCGGCCAGGCGACATCCGTCGAGCAGAGGGTGAACTGGCAGTCGTCGAAACCGTCGAGGGCGACCTCCTCCGGCAGGGGCTGCGGGGCACCCACGGTGAGCTGGACATCGTAGGTGTGCACCGCGATCTCGGGAACCTGGCGCCGTGCCCATGCGCCGGAGGTCTGCGGTGACTGCGAGTCACCCCACCACGTCCAACAACCGCGGTCCGGGCCGGCCTCGCGCAGCGCGCTCGTCAATCGCTCGACGGACTCGGTCCACCAGGCCAGGAGAGCCTCGCGTTCCCGAGGCGCACCCGTGCCGTCCTCCCAAGCGGACTTCTCCGGGGGAGCGTCTGCAGGCCCTGCGGCGACGATGGCGGCCGACTTGCGGCGGCCCATGCCGACGTGTTGCACGAGATCGAACAGCGTCCGCTCGGGATGGGTCGGCACCGGCATGTCGAGGCTGGGCGCCGCAGCGACCGCGGCGCGGAAGGCGGTCGACCGTTCGTCAATCAGCCGCAGATGATCAGAGAACGTGAGAGTTTTGTGCATCCCGGCTTTCTATCACTGTGCTTCGACAACCGGACAGCGATTTTCACAGCCGACGCGGCGGGCGCCGCGGCACTGGCGCGCCAGGGTTCCACCTGCCGCGACCTGCACCGTCACGATGAAAAGGGCTCAACGATCGAGTCCAGGAAGACGTCGGCATAAGTTTATCGATTCGGTCACATGCTTGATGAATCGATTCCTTCGACCACTTTCCGCAATTGAACCAAGCAGAAGGCACGTCGGCTCGCGCTGTCCCGGTACGGCCTGGCGCGGAAGGAGTTGGCCCGGCGCTTCGACGCCCGACCGGTCAACGTGGCGGCCCGCTTCCTCGACCACCTGCACGCCCTGGTCGACGCGCACCCGAAGCCGACCAGGGAGACGGTGGTCGGGGCGGACATCGCGCCGCCCGGATCCCGGGGCGCGATCAAGCTCGGGGAGTACGTCGAGCGGGCGTGGCAGCTGGCCGCGCCGGAGCTGCGCGCCGAGCTGTCGGCCGAGGCCGGGCCGGTGCTGCTGCACGACGCGGCGGTGCTGGCGCGGCACCGGGCGATGGACCGGCTCTACGAGCGGGCGGATGCGGCGCGGAGCGGGGCGGGGGGTATGTGGGTGCTCTGCCCGATGGAGGACCCGGCGCTGCTGCCGAAGCTGGACGGTGCGGTGGTGCGGGTGGGCGACAACGAGTGGATCGGCCTACCGGACGCCTGGGTCGTCAACGCCCACCGCAGCGCCGCGGGCAGTCCGTCATAGGTCATGCGCCCCAATCGACAGCCGACGGCCGTTCGCGGGCTCCGGGCGGGGAAAGTCCAGGACGGACGGTGAGCGCGCGGTGACAGGTAGCTGATAGGCCGGCCCGCTCCGGGTGCGGAAGGTGGGCAGCACACATCCCTGGCCTGGGAGGAGTCAGCCGTGCGCCGCCTGATCACGGTTCTGTCCATGTTGTTACTTGTCTTACAGCGCATCCCGCAAGGGGGCGCAGGGCGCTCCACCGGCACCGCGCGCCACAGCGGCCGGCCAACGCCGTCTCGTCCCGGCGGCAGCCGTCCGGCGATCCAGGGCACCGGTCGTTCGAGCCTGATCGAAGTCCCCTGTCCCGGGGCGCGCCCCGTACGGAGGCTGTCTCTTGACGGGCGCGTCCGGCGCCCCGGACAGCGGAGGTGGGTGTCATGCCGGTTGTATTCCGCCAGTCACGGTCATGGTGGTACGCCGCCGCAGTCCCGGCCGTCCTCGCGGCGGCGCTCGCCGCAGCGCTGGGTGCGGGGAGGGGCACGACACTCCCGCCCGGCGCCGGCGGCCCGGCCGGGCCGCAGCCGGCGGCGACCGCGCAGGCCGTATCCGCCCCGCCTGCGGAGGTGCTGTATGCCGCCACGCAGCTGCTGATCCGCGACTGCATGCAGCGCCGCGGGTTCCGCTACTGGCCGGTGCCCGAGCGCCCGGTGCCGGAGCTGCGCGAGTTCCCGTACGTCCTCGACGACGTGTCCTACGCCCGCCGCTACGGGTACGGCGGGGTGCTTGAACGCCGGTTCCAGGCGGCGATGGCGGCCGACCCCAACGCGCGGTACGCGCGGGAGCTGCCGCCTGAGCGCGGTGCGGCCGCCGTACGCGCCGTCAACGGCGACCCCAGCGAACCGGACGCCCTGCGTGCGACGCTGCCGGGCGGCGGCGTGCTGCGCCGCAGCGGCCACAGCTGCGCCTCCGAGGCGGAGCGCCACCTCTACGGCGACCTGCCCACCTGGTACCGCGCCGCCAAGACCACCGACAACCTGGCCGGGCTGCGCGTCGGCCGGGTACTCGCCGACCCCCGTTACACCGCCGGCGTGACGGCGTGGCGGCGATGTATGCGCACCGCCGGGCAGGACTTCGCCGACCCGGCCGCCGCCCGCGCGTCGGTGCCCGAACCGGCGTCCGACACCGTACCGGCCAGCGAGGTCGGGCTGGCCTTGGCCGAGGCGACCTGCGCCACGAACACCGGGCTCGGCCGGCTCGCCCGGCGGCTCGACGCGGAGCACCAGCGAGCCATTGAACGGCAGTTCCGCACGGAGGTGGCCGACCGGCTGCGCCTCGAAGCCGCCGCGCTGCCGCGGGCCCGTGCCGTGCTGGCCGCCGGCTGACACCACCACGACTTCCGTGGCAAACCGCCACGGTAGAGCCCAACCGGAGGGAAACACCATGAGAGCAGTACGGTCCGTGCTGGCCACCCTGGTCGCGGCGGGAGCCGCGCTGGCCTTCACCGCCACCGCCGCGCAGGCCGCGCCCAAGCCGACGCCGCACGTCGACGTGCAACGCACGACGGCCGGCAGCGGATACCTGTACGTCAGTCAGGACGCCTACTGGGCCGGCCGGTGGTGCTGGTGGTACAACGCCGACACCAACTGGGACACCATCAACGTCGCCGAGAACGCCAACTGCGACAACAACAACCGGGCAAGCATGCGCAACCTGGCGTCCTCGGCGTGGAACGACGGGAACACCGGCCGGCCGGTCGCCCTCTACGTCCACCCCAGCTACTCCGGCGCGTACGCCTGCCTGGGTGCCGGCGACGCCTGGGACAACCTCACCGGCGCCTGGTTCACCTGGGGCTCCAACCGCGACGGCTACATGCAGAACGCCAACGACAACATCGCCTCCCACCGGTGGCTGTCGACCTGCAGCGTCGGCTGAACTGTCGTATCCAGCGGGACGGCAGCCGTTCGGCTGCCGTCCCGTCCGGCCGTCGGTCGGCTGCGTCACTGGTTAGCGTCGGTGTGGGTGGTCGGGTCGTCCGCCAGCGTTCCGAATAGGCGTGGAATATGAATTCTAGTGACATGTGTCAATGTCGTGGACGCGATTGAACGCGGTGGTCACTCTCTAAACAATGAGCACCATGGGGACCCTACGGATCCACTTCACGGCCGAAGACCTCAGCCGCACCCGGCTGGCCGTCCAGCCGGATCCACTGTGGGAAATCGTCTGCAGTTTGCACCGCCTGCAGACCCGCGCCGGCTACGCCGGATACGCCGGCTGGTACCGCCAGGTGCGCCAAGACCTGCAACAGGCCGGCCTTGTCCCGATGATCCGCGAGCGGCTCCTGCCCATCCTGCCGCGCGACCGGTACTTCCCGGACTTCCTGACACCCGGCCCAGTCACCGACCTCGGCGAGGGAATCGACCGCGTGCTCGGCACCCCAACCCGACGGATGCGCACGGAACTGGGGCGGATGGCGGCCCCGCTCAACGGCACCTGGCTGGACGAGCTGGCCGCCGGCCGGCTCGCCGCCCTGCACGGCCTCGGCGACGCGCTACGCGCCTACTTCCGCGTCGCGGTCGCCCCCTACCAGGCCCAGATCGGCGCAGCCGTCTCCCGCGACCGGGCACTGCGCGGAGTTCGGATACTCGACACCGGGGCCGGCCAGATCCTCGCCGACCTGGGCCCGGAGGTGCGCTGGGACCCACCGCTGCTGTCCGTGCACCCTTACCCGGAGTACCGGGACCTGCACCTCGACGGCCGCGGGATCGCACTCATCCCGTCATACTTCTGCTGGCACGCGCCGATCGCACTGGCCGACCCTGAGCTGCCCCCGGCCCTGGTCTATCCGGCCCGGCGACAGCGACCAGAGCCGACGGCCGGGCCGGCGACACCGGCCGACCCGGAGCGCCGACTCGGCCCATTGCTCGGCCACACCCGCCTGGCCGTCCTACGAGGCGCCGCCAGGGGCGCAACCACCGGGGAACTGGCCCGGCGCGCCGGCATTTCGCCGGCTACCACCAGCCACCACACCACGATCCTGCGCGAGGCCGGGCTCATCACCAGCCAGCGGCACGGCAACCTCGTGCTGCACCACCTCACCACCGTGGGCGAGACGCTGCTGGGCGATGTACGACCGCGATCGGGTACGCCACCGAGCCACCCCGGTCGAATCGGTCCAGTCGGTGCGGACCAGGCGTGAGGCGCCTCACCGCGATTTCCGAGTTCTCGGCGGCGACCCCTACCGGGTGGGAATCGGCAGCTAGACCCACCCCGTCGCTCGGGGCTGGCGTCGCGGGATGCTGGACGCAGCATCCTGCGGCGCCGGTCGCGCGTTGGTGAAAACAGCAGGAGGGTGGACAGGATGACCGTCGAGCTGCGTATCTATGTCCAGGACCACGGTTTCCTGATCACGGACCACGACGTCAGCACCCCGTTCGAGGCGATGGACTACTCGACTGGTCTTGCCGGGGTCATGGAGTCGGCGGCGCTGGTTAGCGCCGGCGTCGACCGGGGCTATGTCACGGTGATCGCCCAGCCGGTCGCTGACCGTCCTGCGCTGGACACCCCCGACCAGTGGTCGGACCTGGCCGCATGGGATGACGTCGCGGAGTTCAGCGTCTTTGTTCCCCACGGGTCGCTGACGGTGGCGCAACTGGAATATCCGCCGACAGAGACGCCGCAACTGCCCGACCTCAGCCCCGATGGGCCGGGGCACTACCGGGTGCGGATCCACGCCAGTGGCCGTGACCGCCACTTCGACCAAGTGGTTGGCGAGTCGGGCGAGCGGTTCCTCGTCGTCGCCTGGCCCGCGCCGCCGGCTGCGGCACTGGTCATCAAGGCCTCGTCCCGCTGCGGCTATGGTTTGCGGCTTGCCGCGCTCGAATCGCCGCCCGACATCGGACCCATTCAGCCGACGGTCGACGAACAGGCCGAGGCGGCTCACGAGGCGGCGCTGCGCCGAAACCTGCTCGGGATGTGAGTCGCTGGCGGTGGCCGAGTTCACGGGCTACGGGGCGGCGAGGCTGGCGCGCAGTCCAGCCTCGCCGCCCCAGAAGTG
The DNA here is from genome assembly GCF_900107255.1 of Micromonospora pattaloongensis. Taxonomy (GTDB): domain Bacteria; phylum Actinomycetota; class Actinomycetes; order Mycobacteriales; family Micromonosporaceae; genus Micromonospora_I; species Micromonospora_I pattaloongensis. Next base: position 147,363 of record NZ_FNPH01000007.1, read on the forward strand.
ATCACCGTGCCATGCGTCCGCGCCGGCGATCGAGGTGGGCCCACACCACCTGCTGCTCGGCGGCCCGGCGTGTGGCCGGCGGGCCGCTGCCCGCAAACCCGGTGCGCGTGGCACTGATCGTAATGACACATGGCGAGACCACGGATTCCCGGCACATGTCGCGCTTGTTCCCTTACTTCCGACAGCGACGTGGCCCGTGTCATCGACCGCTGCTGGTGATTGCATGCTGCTCTTGCGTTGGCGGTCCAGGACCCGACGCGAGTGGCATTGACGCGCATGCCTCAATTCGATGCAGTGACAGCGATCTGGTGGATTGCCGCGTCCCGTACGCGTTCTGCCACTAGTCAGCAGCGGGGACACCGCCCACAGGCGGAGGAATTCCGGCAGCGGCGACGCAGACGTGGCCACAGCTGTGCACGACCGCACCCTGTGCACGTGGACGATCACCGTTCGCGCTCCTGCTTCAGCCACCCGGATATCCGGGCCTTGATTTGCTTGTCCGGGCGGGTGTACCCGCTCGGCCCGCCAAGAACAGGGGGCGGCGGCGTTCGGGTGGCTGGGCGTCCGTCAGCATCGCTTCAAGACGTGCCTTGAACGAGCGCTGACCGCCCTCGTTCGTTAGGTACAGCATGTCGCCGGCCTCGACCGGAAGGCTGCCCCAGGCGGGTGCGCCCAGGGCGATACACAGGGCCAGGTGCTGCATGAGCAGGGACTTGCCTGCCTTCGGGTCACCGGCCAGGAGCAGCAGGCCGGCAGGGATGATGTCGCCGACGACCATTCGCACGGGCGGCAGGTCACGGGCCAGTAGCTCGTTCGCGCCTTCGGTTTCGAGGGCGGGGATGGCGGTCTGAACCTTGCTCAAAGTCGCCTCACTCAGGGTGTCCGACCCGTGCCGCGATGGCATCGGGGCACCGCGCGCAGGGCGGTGCGCCGATGACCGTCCGGAGAGCCGAAGAAGCGGCAACAAGCTGGCTCACGACCCTCACACCCCTCACGCCGAGCGACGTCCACCTCCCCGCCTGGCTGAACCTGGGCGCGCTCCGTTTTGGCAGCTCACGGCCGTCCTGCACACTGGTTGCTCGGTACACACAGCCGGAGCAGAGGAGGTGTGGGATGAACGTTTTAGGGACCGTGGCAACCCATACGACGTGGGCCGAGCACACCGGCTGGGTGGGAAACAGGAAAGTCGTCCACGAGGTTCCGTTCGAGGACTGGATCGTGGACGGCGTTCCGCTGCGCGAGCTCGTGACCGCGGACCGGCAGCCCCCGAACCCCGCCCAGGAAATGACACCTCTGTGCGAGCTGGGGACGTGGCCGGAGACTGCTGTCGAGAGTTTGCGCCGGCTGCTCGGGGATGAACCGGGCGACTTCGATGATGGCCGTGTGCCACTGCTGTTCTGTCCCATCGACGCGGACCTCGGATGCCAAACACTGAGCACGACCCTCGTACTTGACGACGAGACCGTCGAGTGGCGCGACCTGGGGTGGCAGGTAAGTTACGAGCCTTTCGTGGCCGCCAACGACGGCTTCGACCCACCGATGCACTTCCACTTCGACCGGAAGGCGTACACCGAGCTACTGCGCGCTCTGCTTGGCCGTTTCGAGGAGGTTGTCGCAGCGCACGCTGCTGCGCAGCAGGCTCCGCGACGCCGTTTCTGGCGGCGCTGAACTCACGCCCTTCTCAGTTCTCGTAGCGCGACCCGGTCCCACTCCCGTAGCTCGTGGAGCGGTAACGGCACGCCGTGCACGGCGAGGGATGGCACCGCCGTGCGGGGAAGGTCGAACACTCGAGTGAGGACCGGCGGACCACCCGCCGTGACGTAGGCCGCGCCACGGTCGGTGCCGGACAGGCCGGCGGCGTGATGGCGACCTTGCCCGAGTACGGCTTCCGAGCCGTGGTGGTCGTCGGGATGGGCCAGCGCTACGCGCCAGGTGAGCAGTGAGCGGGTGGTCACGTCGATGCTCGTCGCGGTTGTGCGCTGCGTGGCGAGTAGGACGGCCACGTTGGCCTTGCGGCCCAGGGCGGTGATGCGCCGGAGCAGGGTGCGGGCCTCGTCCTGCTGCTTCGCGTTGCCAGCCGCCGCCAACTCGGCCAACTCATCGCAGACCAGCAACACAGGCAGCAGGAGTGACAACGGCGCTCCCGCCGCGACCAGCGGTCCCCGAGCCAGAATCAGGTCGAGGACCTGGCGGAGCAGGTCGATGGTGCGTACGTTCGTCACGGCCTGGGCGCCGAGCGCCTCGCACAACCGACGCCAGTGCAGGTCATACGTCCGCAACATTCCTGCCGTCTCGTTGGCCCGGATGACCTTGCAGAAGGCGGCCACGGTCGGCACATCGACGGAAGGTGCGGTCGACGCGGCGAGCAGGTCCTCGGGTCGGACCCCGAGCTGTGCCAACAGAGCTTGGGCGAGGTTGATGGAGTCAGGCTGCTGCGGCACTGGGAACTCCGAGGACACGGTCAAGGGCGGACTGGCTGTAAACGGTGGCGGTGCCGCCGTCTATGTCGGCACGGAGAAGTACGGGCGAGCCTGCGGTGGCGAAGAGAGCCTCGCGCAGGGCCAGGGGGATGCTCAGGCGTCCCTTGCTGTCGAGCGCGACGACGACGGCGGAGCCAGCGGGCGCCTCCGCGGCCTGGGCCAGTAGGAGATGCCCCTCGGTGGTGAGCGTCAGGGCTATCGCCGTACCCGGCGTCCAGCCCATCTCGGCGAAGACCTTCGCGTCGCGGAGACGACCGTGATCGTCCACGCGGGAGAGGCCGTAGGCCGCTTCGGAGCTGGCGGCGGGGAGGAGTGTGGGCAGCGCCGGGAGGTCTACCCGGCGCACCACAGCGCTCCCGCCAGCGAGGGCCGGCGCGGCACACAAATCGTGCCCGTTATGTCCCGTTTCGTATCGGCCGTTTGGGCGGTTCTTGTCGCCGACCGGGGCCTGAAGGAAGTCCGGGGATTCTTCCCCGTTCAAAGTGTCCGAGGGGGGACTTGAACCCCCACGCCCTATACGGGCACTAGCACCTCAAGCTAGCGCGTCTGCCATTCCGCCACCCGGACTTGCCTGTGCAGCCTACCTCGCGCCGTCCGGACGTCTTCATCGTGATGATGTCGTCGTCCATCGGCCGCCCGGCGGGCCGCACGGTGGATTACTGTACACCGCCGCGCCGCGATCATGCACATCCCCCGCCGCCACGCCGACAAGCCCGGCAAACCGGCCTGAAAATCGACCGCGGGACGGTCAGCCCAGCCGCGACAATCCGGCCATGACGATCAGCCGGCTCAACCCCGACGGCCTGCACCCCACCCCCGGCTATCACCACGTCACGGTGGCGCCGGCCGGGCGCACCGCGTACCTGGCCGGGCAGTGCCCGATCGACCACTCCGGCACGGTCGTCGGCCCGGGCGACCCCGGGGAGCAGGTCGATCAGATCGCGACGAACGCGCTCGCCGCGCTGTCCGCGGTCGGCGCCAGCCCGGAGCACGTGGTGCGTACGGTGATCTGCGTCGCGACCGACGACACCGCCGTGCTCGGCGGCGTGTGGCGCCGGTTCCAGCAGTTCCCGATCGGCCCCGCCTTCAGCACCGCGAGCACCCTGCTGGGGGTCGCGGCGCTGGGCTTCCCCGGGCAACTCGTCGAGCTGGACGTCACCGCGGCGCTGCCGGATTGACCCGGTGCCGGACTGGCGCGATTCGCCCACGGCCAGGCAGCATGACGGCGTGTCCCAGCCCTCCCCGCTCGCCGCCGTCGCACGCAACGCCCAGGCACTGCGCGACTCGGGTGATCTCACCGCCGCCCGTGGCTACCTCGAACGCGCGCTGGAGTCGGCACGGCCGGCGTTCGGCGAGGATCACCCGGAGGTGCTGCAGACCGCGCACCTGCTGGCGGCGCTGCACCGCGAGGCCGACGATCCGATGGCGGCGCGGCGGGTGTTGGAGGAGGCGATCGCGGCCGGCGAGCGGCCGTTGGGCTACTCGCACCCGCTGATGCTGGGACTCTGTTTCGAGTTGGGCGGGGTCGCGGAAGAGCTGGGCAACCGGCACGAGGCCCGCAAGAACTTCGGCCGCATCGCCGCTACCGGGCCCGCCGTGCTCGGTGACGATCATTGGCAGGTACGCGCCGCGCGCGAGTACCTCGGCGAGGCGCAACCCGGCGCCGCGGCGGCCACCGAGCCGCCCGCGCCGACGCCGCTCACCGCGCCCATCGCGCCCGGCCCCGGCCCCGAGCCGATCACGCCGGACACGCCGCACGAGCCGGTCGCGATGGCGGCCCCGGCCCCCGCGCCGACGACGCCGGTCAGCGGCCCGCCCGTCAGCGTTGTGCCGCTCGACCCCGCGCCGAGCCGCGACGCGCCGCCGAGCGTCCCGCCGCCGGCCGAGTCGGCGCCGCCGTGGCCACAGACCCAGCCCGTCGCGCAGCCGACCCCGGGCCACCCGGTCGATCAGACACCGCCGACGCGGCCCGTCGCGCAGCCGCCGGCGGGCCATCCGGTCGATCAGCCGCCGCCGACGCAGCCCGTCGCGCAGCCGGCGCCGAGCTATCCGCTCGATGGGCACCCGTCGCCGTACCCCGTCGAGCCGACGCCGGGTCATCCGGTCGACCCGCACCCCGGGGCCCCGTACCCGTTCTCGGCGATGCCACAGCCCGAGCCGTACCCCGGAATGACACCGCAGCTCGAGCCGTACCCGGCAATTCAGTCGTATCCGACGATTCAGCCGGCACCGGCTGCGGTGCCGCAACCGGCGCCGCCGGCCGAGACCCCCGCGCGGGGGCGCCTGGTGACGGTGGCCGCCGCCGTGGCCGCCACCGCCGCGGCGATCGCGGCGACGGTGGTCGGGTTGGCGGTGTTGGCCGACCGGTCGTCGGCGCCGACGCAGTCCCAGGCCTCCCCCACCGCCGGGCCGGCGCTCGGCGGTGAGCCCCCGACGGAGCTGCGCCTGCGCGACGACGGCTCCGCGATCACCGTCAGCTGGCGGGACCCCACCCCGGGCACGGTGCCGTTCATCGTCGCCGGCGGGCGAACCGGACAACAGCTCGCCATGATGGGCCGGGTCGACCCCGGCGAGACCAGTTACAGCATCAACGGCCTGAGCCCGCGCCTGGACTACTGCTTCACGGTCCTGGCGGTCTACTCCACCGACCGGTACGCCACCTCCGGACAGGTCTGCACGAGTCGCGCCACGCCCACGCCGCGCTAGCGCACGCCGCCATTACGCTGCGCAGACACCACAATCGACAGCGCGTCATCCACAGGCGCTACCACGCACTGTCCACAGGCGGAGGCGACGGGTTCCCGCCGCTATTGACCAGCCCATATGATGGCTCCGGCTTTGGGGAGGAGCGCCGGCGACAGCGGGCGCCACAGACACTGTCCGCACACGCGTGGGGAGGCGGCCGGCTGTGGTCACCACAGGCAACGGCACCACGAGCAGCGACACCACCAGCACACCGAAGCGGCGGTTGCGCACGCGCGGCGGCCTGGTCACGGCGGGCACCGTCGTCGCGCTCGTGGCCGCCATGGGGCTGACCGTGCTCGGGCTGGGCGCGGCCGACAACGCGGTCGCCAGCTACGACGCCAGCTCGTGGCTGTGGAGCGCGGCCAGGAGCGAGATGGCGCGCGTCAACGGCGTCACCGGTCGCGTGGACACTCGGATGGAGGTCCCGCAGGCGCGCAGTCACCCCATGCAGGTGACCCAGACCGACCGCTTCCTGATCCTGCGCGACCTGTCCACCGGCCGGGTCAGCTCGCTGGACCTGGCCACGTTGCAGATCACCGCGACGACGATGACCACGGCCGGGCTCGGGGTCAGCGTCGCGATGCACGAGGACGCGGCGTTCGTGGTCGACGCAGTGCAGGGCATCGTGCGGCAGCTCGATCCGCGCACCCTGGTGCCCGTCGGCGAGCCGGTGCGCTATCCCCCGGGTATCACCGGCGGCTTCTTTGACGGCGCCGGCCGGCTCTGGATCGCGGTGCCGAGCGAGGGCACGGTCTCGGCGATCACCGCGGCGCCGCTGTCCTCGTCCGCCGCGCCGTCGCCGGCGGGTGGCGGCGGCCTGAGCCCGAAGCTGATCCGCACCGTGGCCGTCGCCCCGCCCAGCAACGACCTGGCCATCTCCGCGCTGGACAACGGCGTGGCGGTGCTGAACCGGACCAGCAACGCCCTGGTCATCGTGCGCGGTGAGCAGCAGCGCGAGGTCCCGCTGAGCCTGCGCGCGCCGGGCGCGCTGCCGCCGCACACCAGCGGCGCCCAGGTCCCGGTGACCGTTCCCGACGCGCGGGAGATTGTCGTGGTCGGCGACAGCGGCGTGCAGAAGTTCGGCGTGCCGGGCGCGGGCAACCGGCTACGCGCAGCGGTGGCGTGGGCCGGACGGTTCTACGTGGCCGACGACGCCACCGGCAAGGTGTATGCGTTCGACGCGACCGGCAAGCTCATCGACACCGTCGAGGTGAAGGGCGCGGGCGGGCTGCTGGAGCTGGAGGTCCGGGAGAACCACCTGTTCATCAACGCGCCCAACTCCTCCACCGCCCGAGTGGTCGACGCGAAGCACACGGTGCGGGTGGTGGACAAGTACGCCAACGACATCCTCGGCGGCGACCCGCCGCCGGCGCCCCCGCCGCCGCCCCCGCCGAAGAAGCCCGTGGTGGGCAAGCCGAGCGCGCCGCGCAGCGTGAGCGCCTCGGCCGGCAACGCCCAGGTACGGGTGAGCTGGGACGCCGCCGCCTCCAACGGCGCACCGATCATCAAGTACGTCGTGGAGGGCGCCGGCAAGACCCGCGAGGTCGGCGCCAACCAGCGATCGCTGGAGATCACCGGGCTGACGAACGGCAAGCCGTACCGCTTCTCGGTGCACGCGGTCAACGCCAAGGGAGCCGGCCCGGCCCGGATGAGCAACCCCGTCGTGCCCACCGCCGAGGTGCCGGATCCGCCGGCGAGCGTCACGGCGCAGGCGCGGCCGGACGGCACGGTGGTCGTGAAGTGGCCGGCGGCCAACGGCCAGGGCCGCAAGATCAGAAAGTACGCGGTAACCGCCACCTCGGCCGGGGCCAGCGCGCCCGTCGGGGAGTCACCGAAGACCCAGCTGGTCATCCCGACCGGCGAACTGGAGTACGGCACGCAGTACGCGTTCTCGGTGATCGCGGTGAACGAGAAGGGCGCCGGCTCCAAGGCGTCCCCGATCAGCAACAGCGTCGTCCCGTTCACCCTGCCCGACGCGCCGCAGGGGCTGGAGGCCACCACCGTCGCCGGCGAGCGCGGCACGATCCTGGTCAGCTGGGCCCCGGCGCAGGACAACGGCCGGCCGATCACGAAGTACGTCGTCGAGGCCAACGGCCGCCGCAGCGAGGTCAGCGACGGCACCCGGACGAAGCTGACCGGCTTCGGCGACGGCGAGTCCGTCACGGTGAAGGTACAGGCGGTCAACGAGGCCGGCGCCGGTCAGGCGGCGACCGATACCGCCCAGACGGTGGCCCGGCCGCAGGTCACGATCACCGGCAGCAGCTCGGACGAGACGTCGGTGACGGTGAACTTCACGGTCAACGACGGCGGCGGCCAGGCCCAGTGCCGGGCCACGGTGCCGGGCGCGACGGCCGCGAGCGGCAGCTGTAGCCGACTCACCGTCGGCGGCCTCAAGCCGAGCAGCAGCTACACCGTCACGGTCACCGCCAGCAACGCCGCCGGGGAGGCGACCGCGAAGACGACGCGCAGCACGGTCGCCGTCTACGGGCGAGCCGTCTGCAACAACAACACCTCGAGCTCCGACCCCGCGCAGCACACGTGGTGCGACAACCCCAACAACGGCCGCGAGATCCGGTCGGGCACCTCCGAGCAGGCCGGGCGGCTCGGCCGCGCGGGCCAGAACGACCGTCTCGAGGCGATCTGCAAGGTCACCGGCAGCAACATCAGCCACTACGTGTACAACAAGGGCAAGGCCGACCCGACCAACATCTGGATCCGGGTGCCGTGGGGCGGCGGCACCGGCTACATCTCGTTCGCCTGGTTCAACCTGGAGGGCTACGGCATCAACTCCACCGGACCGCTGCCCACCTGCTGATCGGCACCACCGCGCAAGGAGCACCTCCACTGTGAACACCCGAGAGCCCCTCACCCCGCAACAGGTGCAGGGCTTCGCCACCCTGGCCAACCAGCTCGCCGACACCATCTCCACGGTGGTGCTCGGCAAGCCCGAAGTGGTCCGACTGGCGCTGACCGCCCTCTTCGCCCAGGGGCACGTGCTGCTGGAGGACGTGCCCGGGGTTGGCAAGACGACGCTGGCGCGGGCGATCGCGGCGACGGTACGCGGGCAGTGGCGGCGCATCCAGTTCACGCCCGACCTGCTGCCCGCGGACGTCTCCGGAGTGACGATCTTCAACCAGGCCACCCGCGGCTTCGAGTTCCACCCCGGCCCCGTCTTCGCCAACATCGTGATCGCCGACGAGATCAACCGGGCGTCACCGAAGACGCAGTCGGCGCTGCTGGAGGTGATGGAGGAGCGCACCGTCACCGTCGACGGCGTCCGGCACGCGGTGCCGCAGCCGTTCCTGGTCGTGGCCACGCAGAATCCGGTCGAGATGGACGGCACCTACCGGCTGCCCGAGGCGCAACTGGACCGGTTCCTGGTGAAGCTGTCGGTGGGCTACCCCGACGAGCAGGTCGAGGTCGAGGTGCTGCGCGGCGCGACGCGGCGCTCCCCTGAGGCGCTCGAGCCCGTCACCGACACCGCCGCCGTCGAACAGATGGTGCGGATGGCCCAGCAGGTGCACATCGCCGACCCGCTCTACGCGTACGCGGTCCGGCTCGCCGCGGCCACCCGTAACCACCCGCAGGTGAGGGTCGGCGTCAGTCCCCGCGGCGTGATCGCGCTGACCCGCGCGGCGTCGGCGTACGCGCTGATCCAGGGGCGCGGTTTCGTCCTGCCCGAGGACCTCAAGGCGTTGCTGGAGCCCGTCTTCGCGCACCGCGTGCTGCTCTCCCCCGACGCCCAGCTGCGCGGGGTCACCGCCGCCGAGGTGCTGCACGACGCGGTCCAGGGGGTGCCGGTCCCGCTCCCCGCGGGACAGCCCGCCCCCGCCGGCGCCTGAGGCCCGGCCCGGCGACATGACCCTCACTCCGCGTGGCATCGGCCTGCTCGTCGGCGGTGCCGTGCTGCTCGTCGCCGGCTTCCGGTTCGGCTACCCCGAGCTGAGCCTGCTCGGCACGGTCGCGGCGATCGCGCTGGCCTGCGCGCTGGCGCACGCCGCCTGGCGTCCCCGGCTCGACGTGTCGCGCACCGCCGACCCCGACCGGGTGGCGCGCGGCGACGCCGCCACGATGACCCTGACCGTGCGCAACGACAGCCGCCTGCGCGCGGCCAACCTGCTCGCCCACGACCGCTGCGGCGCCCGCGACGTGCCGGTACCGCTGCTGCGGCTGCGCCCCGGCCGCGACACCACCGTCAGCTATCCGGTGCCGACCCACCGCCGCGGAGTGGTGCCGGTCGGTCCGCTGCGGGTCACCCGGCGCGACGTGCTCGGGCTGATCTCGTCGGCCCGCTCCCACGGCCAGCCGACCCGGGTCCGGGTGCATCCGCGGATCCATCCGCTGGCCGCGGTGCCCGCCGGCGTCGCCCGCAGCCTCGACGGCCGGTTCGACCGGGTGCCGCACGGCACGATCACCTTCGACTCGCTGCGCGAGTACGTCGTCGGCGACGAGCTGCGCCGGGTGCACTGGCGCACCAGCGCGCGGATCGGCGAGCTTATGGTGCGGGAGGATCTCGACACGAGCCTGCCGCGCATCGTGGTGCTGCTGGACAACCGGACGAGCGCGCACCCGGACGTGGTCGACGGCGTGGCCGAGACGTTCGAGTCGGCGTGCGAGGCGGCCGCGTCGGTCATCGCCGCCGCGGTGCGGGAGGACCTGCCGGTGACGCTGCTGATGGTCGACGACGACCGCGTCGACGGCGATCACCTCGACCGGCTCACCGAGGCGGCGCTGCGTCCCGGCCCGCGCGAGCGCGACGACCGGCTGCGTACGGCGACGACGCGGCTGCGACAGCAGCGGCTCGGCGACACGCTGGTGTTCCTGACCGGTCCCGGCGCCCGCGCCGAGCTGGGCCTGCTGGGCGCGCTGCGCGGACCGTACCCGGCGGTGCTGGTGGGGGTGCTGCACGGCGGCGGCGACGCCGGGTCGGGCGCCGGCGCGGTGGAGGGGATGCTGGTCATCGACGCCGCGGACGGCGCCGAGTTCGCCGCGGAGTGGGACGGGTCGCGCGCATGGTGAGGGTGCTGCGGGCGGCGCCCGTTCCGCTGGCGCTGATCGCGATGATCGGGCTGGCCGGGGTGGTGCTCGGCGGCATCTACGCCGACCCGTTGCTGACGCAGCTGATGCTCGGCGCGGGCGCCGGCTCGGTGGCGGTGAGCCTGGCGGCCCGCCGGCTGCCGACGTGGCTGGTCGCGCCGGTCTCGGTGGTCGCGCTCGCCGGCTACACGCTGTTCGCGCTCCGGCTGGCGGCCAGCCGCGCGGCGCTGCCCGACCCGCTGCCCGAGGTGATCGCCGACGCCGCCCGCAGCGGCATTCCCCGGCTGCTGACCGCGATGATCCCGGTCGAGCCGCTGCCCGACACGGTGCTGGTGCCGGTGGTGGCCGCCTGGCTGGCCGGGCTCGCCGGCGCCGAGCTGGCGCTGCGCGCCCGACGGGTGCTGCTCGGCTACGCGCCGCCGGCGCTGCTCTACGTCGGCGCCGTCTACGTCGTGGGGCCCAATGCGCAGACCGCGGTCGGGCCGACGCTGGCGTTCGCCGCCCTGGCGGTCGCCGGGCTGGCCGCGACCGGACGCCCGGCCGGGGCGGCGGCGGTCGACGGCGACGTGCCGGCGCCGGTGCGCGCCGCCCTGCGGGCCCGCGTCGCGGCCGGCGCCGCCGCCGGGGTGGCCGCGATCCTGGCGCTCGGGGCCGCGATCGCGCCGACGGTGGCCGACCGGGTCACCACCGAGCCGGTCGACCCGCGCCGCTACGTGCAGCCGCCGCAGGTCGACAGCCTCGACGAGAGCCCGCTGATCCGGATCTCCGGCTGGGCGCTCAGTCCCGACCAGAAGCTGCTCGACGTCGCCACCACCGGCGCCGCCCCATCCCCGGCCCCGTCGGCGGGTGGCGGCGCGGACGCGGAGCCGGACGGCGTCGGGCGCGGCGGGGTGTGGATCCGGCTCGCGGTGCTCAACGACTATGACGGGGTGACCTGGCGGGTCGGGGCGACCTACCGCAACGCCGGGCGGGTGCTGCCGGCGGCGCCGCGCAGCCCGGGCGCCACGGTGGAGCCGGTCCGTCAGGAGATCACCGTCGCCGAGCTGACCGGTCGGCTGCTGCCGGCGGTGGCTACGCCGGAGCAGGTGGTTGGCGCGCGGGTGGCGTACGACCCGGGCAGCGGGACGCTGATCCGACCGGAGGGGCTGAACGCCGGACAGCGCTACACGGTGAAGTCGGCGCAGGAGCGCCCGGACTACAACCAGCTCAGCGCGGCGAACGTGCCGGCCGGCGACGCGGTGGCGCGGGTGTTGCGGGTGGCCGACGGCGCGCCGGAGCAGCTGCAGCGCCTGGCCGAGCAGCTCGCCACCGACAACGGCTCGCCGTACCAGCGGGCATCGGCGATCGAACAGTTCCTCGCCGAGCACTACCGGCTGGTCTCCGACGCCCCCAGCGGGCACGCGTACCCGAATCTGAACTTCTTCCTCTTCGGGCCCCGCAACGCCGGCGGCCAGCGCGGCACCTCCGAGCAGTTCGCGGCCGCGTTCGCGGTGCTCGGCCGGCTGATGGGGCTGCCGACCCGGGTGGTGGTCGGCTTCCACTCGCCCACGGGGAACGGCCCGGTCCGGGGTGCGGACGCGTACGCCTGGCCCGAGGTGCTCTTCTCCGACATCGGGTGGGTGGCATTCGATCCGCTGCCGCAGCCGAACACCGAACCGCGGCCGGTCGAGGAGGACTTCAAGCCCAAGCCGGAGAAGTCGACGCCGCCGCCGACCGAGGCGCCGACCCCGACCGCCCCGGCCACGGCGCCGCCGTCGACGAGCGCCGCCGCGGCCCCGCCACCCCGCGACCGCGGCCCCGCCGGACCGCTGCTGGCCGGGATCGGCGCCGGCACGCTGGTGCTGCTGCTGGCCGGCGGCGCCACCGGGATCGTGCTGCAGCGCCGGGCGCAGCGCCGCCGCCGGCTCGACGCCGGGTCACCGGCGGCGCGGATCGCCGGCGCCTGGCTGGAGGTGCGCGACGCGCTGCGGCTGGCCGGGCATCCGGCGCCGGCGCACCTGGCGGCGACGGAGGTCGCCGCGCACGCCCGCGGGGTCGACGCGCGGTCCGGCGCGGCCGGTGCCGACGCGCGGTCCGGGCCGGTGCGGGTGGCGGTGCCGCCGATCGACGACCTGGCGACGCTGGTGAACCTGGCGGCGTTCGCGCCGGGCGAGGCCGACGACGAGCAGGCGCGCCGCGCCGCCGCGCAGGCCGTCGCGTACGCGGACCAGGTGCGCGAGCGCCGGCCGTGGTGGCGGCGGCTGCTCTGGTCGGTGCACCCCGGCCCGCTGCGCTGGCACCGCTGAACGGCGCGGCGGCCGCAGCCCGGGCCGTCCGGCGGCGAGCGCGGCTCGGCCTGCGGGCGGTCAGCGCCGCGCGCCCCACCGGCGCGCGGGCGCCTGCCACGCCGACAGCGGGGCACGCAGGGCGCGGTTCCCGTCCGAGCGCGCCGACCACGGCATGACACGCTGCGGCTGCTGGCGGCGCTGCCGGCGCAGCGCGGCCGCCACAATCGCCCCGGCGGCCGCGATGGCCGCCACCGCCGCGCGGTTGCGGCGGATCGCCGCACCGACGCGGAACGCCGACACGCCCGCCGCGCTCACGCTCTCCTGGCCCACCCGGCGGGCCGTGCCGGTGGTCCGCGACGCCCGCCGGCCGATCGGCTCCCTGCCGGACGTGCCGCGCCGCGCCACCCCGGCGGCACGCTGGCGCGCCGCGTCGCCCGCCCGCATCGCCAGCTCACGCGCCCGACCCGCGGCCCGCATCGCCGTCTGGCGCCCGCGCGCCTTCACGTCGACCTGAGCCGCCAACGCCTGGACGGTCTCGGCGAGCTCCGCCCGCGTCCTCCGGACCTGCGCGCGAGCGGCCTCGGCGTCTCCGTTCGTCACGTCGGCCCCCGACCCCGGGCGCTCCCGGACGCGGCGACCGGCCGCCGTGTTCCCCGGGCCGCCGCGCTGTCGCCGACGCGCGCCGGTCGACCTCCGTTCCGAACATTCCCCATGGTCTGTCCTTCCCGTCCGGCTGCGCGCCCCGCCCGGCGCCGGCGGAGCCGGCCGGCGAGTGCCACGCGCGGCGCCGACGCTACGCGGGACGGCGCCTGGCCCATCGCGATTCTGCACCGCGCCGCGCCCCCACCGCGCCGCGAACGGCGTATTCGCGACGGGCCGGTGGCCGCGGGACGACGCGACGGGTCAGTGGTCGCGGGACGCGACGGCGGGCCGGTGGCCGCCGGCACCGGCGAGGTGCGGACTCACCCGTCCACGGTGGTGTGGCCGAGTCGCGCCGCCATGGTCGCCAGCGCCGCCGCCCCGCCCGCCTCCAGCTCGGGGGTGGGCAGCAGGGCGATGACCGGCGTCTCGACGCCGGCGTCGACGTAACGCCGCACCTGCGCCCGACACTGCTCCGGCGAGCCGTGCACGATCAGCTCGTCGACGAGCTCGTCGGGGATCGCCGCCAGCGCCCCGCGCCGGTCGCCCGCGGCCCACGCCGCCCACACCGGGCCCAGCACCGGCTCCCGGCCGAGCCAGCGGTGAAACTCGGCGTACGCCGGTACGGTCAGGTAGGCGGCGATGAGCCGCCGCCCGACGGCGCGCGCGTACCCGGCATCCTCGGTCGGACAGACGAAGATCCGGGCGGTCACTTCGAATCCGGCGCGCGGCTCCCCCGCCTCGGCGAGTACCCGCGGCACGTCGGTCGCGGCCAGCCAGTTGAGGATGACCCCGTCGGCCTCGGCGGCGGCCAGCCGCAGCATCCGCGGCCGCAGCGCGGCGAGCAGGATCGGCGGCGGCACCATCGGCGGACGCTCCAACCGGAACCGTCGCACGGTGAACGTGTCGTACCGCTCGTCGACCGCTTCGCCGCGCAGGGCCGCGCGCAGGAAGCGCAGCACGTCGCGGGTGCGGCGGTACGGCTCGGTGAACGGCACGGCGTTCCAGTCCCCCACCACCACCGGCGACGAGGAGCCGATGCCGAGCGCGAAACGACCGGGTGCGGCGTCGGCCAGCGCCGCGGCGGTCATCGCCAGCAGCCCGGGCCCCCGGGTGAACACCGGCACGATCGCGGTGCCCAGTCGCAGCTCCGGTTGCCACGCCGCGGCGAGGGCGAGCGGGGTGAACGCGTCGGCGCCGGCCACCTCGGAGGACCACAGGTCGGTGAAGCCGGCCTCGGCGAGCGCGGCGTAGATGCCGGCGTGGTCGGCGAGCGGGACTCCGCTCAACGGCACGGTGATGCCCCAGCGAGTCGTCACCGCCTGATCGTGCCCGTCGACGCCCCGGTGGGCAAGATTCCTGGCGTTCATTCGGAATCGGTAATCTCGCCGGCGTGACCTTCTCGATCGTGGCGCGCTCCGCCGACGGCCGGTTCCACGGAGTCGCCGTCGCCAGCAAGTTCCTCGCCGTCGGCGCGGCCGTGCCGGCCGCCGAGGCCGAGGTCGGCGCGCTCGCCACCCAGGCCTACGCCAATCTCGCCTACCGCCCGCAGGGGCTGGCGCTGCTGCGCACCGGCCTGCCGGCGGACCAGGTGGTCGCCGCGCTGGTCGCCGCCGACCGCGGGCGCGCGCAGCGGCAGATCGGCGTGGTCGGCCCGGACGGCGACGGCGCCACGTACACCGGTGACGGGTGCCACGACTGGGCCGGCGGGCTGGCCGGTCCGGGTTGGGCGGTGCAGGGCAACATCCTGGCCGGCCCGCAGGTGCTCGACGCGATGCGCGACGCCTGGCTGGCCGGCACCGAGCAGCAGCGTTTCGCCGAACGTCTGGTCGCGGCGCTGCACGCCGGCGACCGGGCCGGCGGTGATCGCCGCGGCCGGCAGAGCGCGGCGGTGCTGGTGGTCGCGAAGGACAGCGGCTACGGCGGCACCAGCGACATCGCGGTCGACCTGCGGGTGGACGACCATCCCGATCCGGTCGCGGAGCTGACGCGGCTGCTGGGCGTACACGTGATGCTCTTCGAGCGGCCCGACCCGGCGACGCTGCTGGAGCTCACCGGCCCGCTCGCCGACGAGGTACGCGATCTGCTCGCCGCGGCCGGGCACGGCCGGGCGGAGCTCGACGACGCGCTCGCCTCCTGGGCCGGGGTGGAGAACCTGGAGGAACGGCTGGCGCCGGGCCGGATCGACCCGGTAGTGCTCGCGCATTTGCGGACAACCACCAGCGCCAAGTTAGGTTAACCTAACGGCGGGGATCGGGGGTGGTCGTGGCGGCGCGGGATGAGCGACCTGAGTCGCTGAGCACCCTGCTCGGCGGGCGCCGGGGAGCGATCGACGCGACGCTGCCGCCGGTGGCCTTCGGCGTCGGCTGGCTGCTGACCGAGCAGTCCGTCTGGGGCGGCGGAGTGGCGGCGCTCGCCGTGGGCGCGGTGGTCGCGCTCTGGCGGCTGCACCGCGGTGACCGACCCCGCTCGGTCCTCGTCGGTCTGCTCGCGGTCTGCGTCGCCGCCCTCATCGCGTTACGCACCGGTCGGGCCACCGACTTCTTCCTGCTCCAGATCGCCTCCAACGCGGCCAGCGCCCTGGCCTGGATGGTCAGCATCGCGGTGCGCTGGCCGCTGCTGGGCGTGGTGGTCGGCACGGCCCTCGGCCAACGCGGGGCGTGGCGGCGCGATCCCGCGCTGTTGCGCGCGTACCGCCGGGGCAGCTGGGTGTGGGTCGCGCAGTACGCGACCCGGCTCGCGGTCTTCGTTCCGCTCTACTACGCCGACCAGGTGCTGGCGCTGACCGCGGCGCGCGCGCTGCTCACCTGGCCGCTGGTGGGCGCCTGTCTGGCGGTCAGCTGGTGGGTGATGCGGCGCTCGCTGCCGCAGGGGCATCCCGGCCTGCGCCACCCGGTGCAGCCGCCGCCGACGCCCGGCGCCGTCGCGCCCGACCCGCAAAAACTTGGCCCCCCACGACGGGCCGATGGGGAGTAACCTACAGCCGTGGAGGGGCCGCTTCCCCCGTGGCGGCCTCTCCCCTTTATCCCGGATCCCTCTATCCCGGACCCCCTTTGGCCCAGGCCCAGGCCCAGGCCCAGGCCCAGGCCCAGGCCCAGGCCCCTGTCCCGGGTCCCTTCTGGTCGGCGCCTCCTCGGCCCGAGCCGCCCTCTTGGCCGCCGACCGGCGCGATCGCGACGACGCGGAGCAGCCACCGCACGCAGCGCCTGCCGGGCGATGAGCACGGGTCGACAACCAACCACACCTCCCGGTCTCCGTCGCCGTGCCCCGCAGGGTTCACCGCAGATGAGCCGGTGATTAAAGTTCGAGGCTGCCCCGCATCTGCGCACCGAGGAGGCCGGCGTTCGTGGCCGAACACCAGATTGACCCCGCCGCCGAGACCGACTCGCCCGGCTACCCGAAGAATGCGGGTGGACGCCGGTCCACCGTCGCGTCCGGACAGACCCCGACGGCCCCGGCGACCCGCGAGCAGCCGATGATCCGGCCCCGCCAGCCGATGGCGGAGTCCACACTGCCGCAACCGGTCCTCCCACAACGCCGGACCGCCGGCGACGCCGGCCCGACCGGCCCGGTCATCCCGACGCCGCGGCACGCCGCCGGCGGACCCGCGTCGGCGTCGTCCGGATCATCCGCGTCATCCGGATCGTCTGGGTCATCCGGATCGTCCGGGTCCACGCCCGCGTCGCCGTCCCGTCGCGGCCGGCATTACCGCCCCACCGACGACGAGGACGAGCAGGCCCCGCCGCGGTCGGCGCCGGCGCCGACCGGGCCCACTCCGACGATGCCCGCGGTGCCGGACCCGTCGTCCACCATGGAACTGCCGCACATGGTCGCGGCGCTCGCCGCCGCCGCACGTCGCGGCGACACAGGGAACGGGCCCACGAACACCGGGGAGCCCGCGCGCCCCCGCGACACCACGACCGGACCGGCGAACGCCACCAAGTCGCCGCGCCCCCGCGGCGCCGCGGCGACGCCTGCGCCCGCCGTCACGCCCGCGCACGGCGTCGCGCCCCCGAACACCACTGGACCCGCGCGTCGCGACAGCACGCCGGACAGGACGGCCGTGCCGCCGGCCGCACCGGCCGCGGCGCGGGCCACGACGGCGTCCGCCCCGGATGTCGACCGGGCGACGCCGTCGGAGAAGCCCGCCGTGACACAGAAGAAGCCACGCCGCCGACTCCCGCGCCGGGTCCGCAAGGCGCTCGCCGAGCCGGCGCCCCCGGTCAAGGGCAGCGCCGTGGTCGCCGCCACCTCGCTGGTCGATCCCAGCCACGCGCCGACCACCGCGCTCCCGGCGCTGACCGCGACAGCGGCCACGCCGGTCGGCGCGGCCACCGCCGAGCCGAGCACGACCGCCGTCAGCGGGACGCCGGTGACCACCGACGCCCCGACCGAGCGGGACGACCGGCGCACGTGGGCCAGGAGGTACGGGTGGGCGGCTGCCGCCGGCGGCATCGCCGTCGTGCTGCTCTGCTCGCTGCCGTTCGTCTCCAATCGCGGCCCCGCCTGGAACTCCGCCGACCCGACCGGCACGGCCACCACCCCGGGCACCGCGACGGTCTCGGCACCCGTCGTCGCCCCGGTCACGGCGACGCCGTCGGCCTCGCCGTCACCGAAGAAGCCCTCGCCGACCGTCCGCGCGAGCACCGTCAGACCGACGCCGCGGCGCACCCCCAGCAGCACGCCACCACGCCGGCCCGCCCTGCTCGGACCGGCCAGCGGCCAGGAACTCTTCGGGATGCTCAACGACTACTGCCGCAGCCGCTCGCCGCGGTCGCGGGCATGGCTGCGCGACTGGCAGGGGGCGGCCGAGAACAACTGGCACTGCCGCGAGCGGGACAGGCCGGAGCAGATGATCGACATGACCGCTGCCTGCGTGCAGCGGTACGGCAAGGGCGCGGTCGCGCGCTATACCAACCGCAACGACGCCACCTCCTGGCGCTGCTACCGCTGACGCCGCGCGGCCGGCTACCGACCCCGGACTGTGCGTCCGGTCCGCGTGTGCGGCAGTCGGGCGTACCGTCGTGGCCGGCCCCCTCGGCGGGAGCCGGCCACCTGCGGGGTGATGGCGGGCCGGCCGGATCGCTGCGTTGGCCGATCCGGCCGGGCCCGCCACCGGGCGGCCTGACCGTGGGATGTCAGGCCCGTTCATGGGCCGCGCTCACCCGCCACCGGCGGACTACCGCGCGGGCCGCGAGGCGGTGCGGGTGGGTGTGCGGGCACCCACCCGACCCACTCTCAGCCGTTGGGGAAGAGAGCGCCGAAGTCGGCGAACGCCATGGCGATGTCCGACTGGGCCCAGAAGCGGTGGTACCGGAACTGCGGCGCCGCGCCGCCGTTGAGGTACGCCTGCACCTTCGGCCAATCCGGGTCGTTCTTGTAGAACGAGCGGATGTCGACGAAGCTCTTACCCGCAGCGATGGTGTCACCGTTGGGCATCTTGCCCGTCCAGCCGGGCGGCACGTAGAGGCCCTGTCCCGTCGAGGCATTGTAGACGTCGTCGAAGCGGTTGTAGTCGGCGCGGCTTTCCACCGTGGAAACGCCCTTCGCTTCGGCGTGCACGTACATCGCGTCGAGCAGGCCCTTGGCGGTGTCCTTCGCCGCCGCGTTGCCCGACTTCGCCGCGTACCACATCAGGGTGCGGGCGTACGCCGCGCCGACACCGACGTCCTGGCCCTTCGCGGTGACCTCGACGTGCAGGTTCGTGTTGGCCGCGGGCCAGGTAGCCGGCGCGCCGGTCCAGCGCAGGTCCGACGGAATTTGGAAGTCCCCGCCGGTGCCGATCGTCGTGTTGGCGATCGCCCACGGGACCCACTTGTCGAGGATCGCCTTGGCCTTCGCGTTGCCGGTCACGTAGTACAGCTCGGCGACCCGGTGCAGCGACCAGACCTGCATGCCGAACCACTGGTTGCTGCCCGGGTCCTCGTACACCGGGTGGTCGTCGTAGAACATGCCGTAGAACGTCGGCTTGCCGGCCGGCGGCTGGGCGTACGCGCCGTCCCAGCTGTTGGTGGCGCCACCGGCGATGCCGCCCTCGGCGGACTGCAGCCACTGGTAGAACTCCAGCTGCCGGTTGAGGCTGTTCGTCCAGTCGGTGACCGCCGTCGGCGATTGCGGCTTCAGCTCCGGCACGTTGGTCAGCGCCCACGCCGTGAACGGGTTCTGGTAGCCGAAGTGGTTGTGGCTGGAGCCGATCCGCCACGACCAGCCGGCCGCGGGGTCGGTCGCGCCGCCCCAGGCGTAGTACCAGGACATCAGGTAGTGCGCGGAGTCCTTGCCGGTGCCGGCCGGGCAGGTGGTCGGGCCGACGCAGTTACCGATCTTCTTGAAGTACTTGTCGAACATCGCGTAGCGCAGGTAGTCGCCCATCTTGGCGGCCTTGGCCACGGTGGCCGCCACCTCGGCCTGCTTGCCCTGCGCCTTGGCCCAGGTCAGCGCCCAGTAGGCGGCCTGGATCGCGCGGGCGTCGGCGTCCGGGGCGTTGGTGTACTTCCACTGCTTGGCCGGGGTGCCGGAGTCCTTGATGGAGATGTCGAGGTAGCCGTTGGGGCCGCCGTGCTTGAAGGTGTCGCAGGACGGCTGCGGCACGGTCTCCCACACCGACTCCTGCGGGCCGCGCTGGAACGTGTTGATGTACGCCGGCCGCGTGGTGCCGTCGCCGCAGCGTCCGAAGCCGTACGTGTTGTCGACGTCGAGCAGCCAGTGCATGCCGTAGATGTCGCCGGTGCCGTACGTGGACTGCAGCTCGCTGCGCAGCGGGTCGGTGCCGACCGGGACGTTGGGCTGCAGCTGCGACGGGTACTGGCTGGGCAGGTTGTACTCGGCGGCGTACTGCGGGGTGCCGTTGACGCCGGCGGTGGGCTGGTCGGCGTGCGACGGGATGATGTACTTCTCCATCACCGTCCAGGCGTTGTTGAACGGCGCCCAGTTCTGGGTGGCCCGCCCGTACTGCGCCTCGAGCCAGATCCAGAAGCTGAACGCCTCCGAGGTGGTCTCGTGGCCGTGGTCGGGCGCCTCGACGATCAGTGTCTCGATCGAGTGGTACGGCACGCCCTCCGGGCTGAAGTAACCCGAGTTCTTGATCTTGTTGTACTGCTCCAGGAAGCGGGTCGTGTACGGACTGCTGCCGCCCGGGGTGTCGTTGTCGATCTCCGTGGCGGTGATGGCCAGCGGCGACAGGCCGCTCGCCGACGCGGTGACCGTCGCCGTGCCGCCCGCGGTGTCGGAGTCCTCCGCCGCCGAGACGGTGACGTTCACGCCGGTGTTCCAGTTCGCGGTGGTGAGCGTGACCGAGGTGGGCGCGACGGTGATGTCGGCGTCGCCGGTGCGGGTCAGCGTCACCGGCACACTGCCGCTGGGAGCCGCGCTCAGCTTCAGGTTGACGCTCGCGGTGCCGCCCTCGGCGACGCTCACCGCGGTGGGCGTGGCGACGAGTTGCGGGCCGGAGGCGGGGTTGACGGTGAACGACTTCTCCGACACCGCGCTCAGCCCGCTGTTGTCGTACGCCCGGGCCTGCACGGTGTAGCTGCCCGCCGGCTGGTTCTCCAGGGTGTACGCGTACGGGGCGGTGCTGTCGGTGTTGACGAGCAGGCCGTTGCGGTAGAACTCGACGCGGGCGATGCTGCCGTCCGGGTCGCTCGCCGTCGCGGTCAACGGCACCGTCGCCGGCGCGGTGAACGGTCCGGCCGGGACGCTGAGCGCAACGGTCGGCGGCTGCTGCGCAGCGGCACCGCAGGTCACCCCGTTGATGGAGAACGAGGTCGGCTTGGCGTTGGCGCCGCTGTACGACCCGTTGAAGCCGAGCGTGGTGGACTGGTTGGTGCCGAGGCTGCCGTTGTACGACAGGCTCGTGGCGGTGACCTCGCTGCCGGACTGGGTCCAGTTCGCCGACCAGCCCTGCGTGACGCGTTGATTGCCGGGGAAGGCGAATTTCAGCGTCCAGCCGTTGATCGGGTCACCGAGGTTCTTCACGGTGAGGCTGGCGGTGAAGCCGGTGCTCCAGTCGTTGGTCGTATAGACCACGTCGCAGGCGGTGGCCGCGTGCGCCACGCCGGGTGCGACGTTGACGCCGGCCACGACCAGCGCGCCGGCCGCGACCATCGCGAGCCGTCGTCGTGCTGCGGTGGGTTTCATGTGCTGACTTCTCCTCGCGGACCAGGCCGGGCCGTACGGCTCCGGCTGGGCGCCCGCCAACGGGGCCTGTCGATGTGAGCTCCGCCGGCGGAGACGCCGGAAAGTGGTCAACCCGTCCCGGACCGGGGTCGGCGTGCGACGGAGGGGC
This sequence comes from Micromonospora pattaloongensis, assembly GCF_900107255.1. Classification (GTDB taxonomy): domain Bacteria; phylum Actinomycetota; class Actinomycetes; order Mycobacteriales; family Micromonosporaceae; genus Micromonospora_I; species Micromonospora_I pattaloongensis. Next base: position 168,812 of record NZ_FNPH01000007.1, read on the forward strand.
GCCGAACGTGGCGGCTCCGGTCAGTGCGGGGGGCGCCGTACCGAAACTCGGATGCCCTCGGCGGCCCGCGATCGCGCGCTCTGGCTCCCGCAGCGCGTACTTCGACAGTCTTCCATGGGAGCGCTCCCGCGGCAAGCGCAGTTTCGATCTTATTTCGGGGCTTTCACAAACTCGTAACGCGGACTACAGTCCAGACCAACGTCGATGGGAGCGCTTCCATCGATAGGCGTACAAGTCCATATCGTGCGCCACCTTTGACGTCGGCCCTGCCCGGGGAGGACGTCGAACACCTCGCCGTCAGGCTGGGGCGGACCAGCCCGGACTCCGTCACCAGCCGACTGAGCACTCGTTCGGAAGGAGGTGGAACCAGAGCCACTCGCGTGGCCCGGCTCCCGCGCGGCACGCACGACCCGGACCGCAATTCCGCCCGTGCGTGGAAGTAAGTGATCGTGGGGACGGGGGTTGCCCTCCCCGTCCCCACGCTACCCCCTCCCGGAACAGCGGGGAATCGGCCGACGGGACAGGCGCGTGTGCGCCCAACCGGTCGGCCGTACTGCGTTTTCGGCCCCTTCCAGCCTGTCGTGACGCGGATGGGCACCACTCCTGAGGAGACAGCCACGATGTCGACACCGACCCGGCGCCACCACGCCGACGGCGAGGCGACCACCTCGGCCAGCGACGGCAGCCGTCCCGGGCCCGATCCGAGGCCCGAACGCTCGCTCGGCCTCCGGTTCCCGGCCGGCTTCGGCTGGGGCGCGGCGACCTCGGCGTACCAGATCGAGGGCGCGGTCAAGGAGGACGGCCGCGGCACGTCCGTGTGGGACACGTTCAGCCACACGCCCGGACGCACGCGCGGCGGGGACACCGGGGACGTGGCGGTCGACCACTACCACCGCTACCTGGAGGACCTGGACCTGATGAAGGATCTCGGCCTGCGCACGTACCGGTTCTCCATCTCGTGGCCGCGCATCCAGCCCGACGGCACCGGCCAGCCGAACCAGCGCGGCCTCGACTTCTACCGCCGCGTCATCGCGGGCCTGCACGAACGCGGGATCGAGCCGATGGCGACGCTGTTCCACTGGGATCTGCCGCAGGCGCTGCAGGACCGCGGCGGGTGGGAGTCGCGGGACGTGGCCCACCGCTTCGCCGACTACGCCGCGGCCGTCTTCGCCGAGCTCGGCGCGGACGTGCCCGGATGGCTGACCATCAACGAGCCGAAGACCGTGGTGCAGAACGGCTACATCTACGGCCACCACGCGCCGGGCCACCGTGGTGATCCCGACGCCGCGTACCTGGTGGCCCATCATCTGCAGCTCGCGCACGGGCTCGCCGTCCAGGCGCTGCGCGCCACCGCCCCGCACGGGCGGATCGGCCCCGCGCTCAACCTGCACCCGTGCTACCCCGCCGACGACAGCGCCGCGGCGCGCGCGGCGACCCGGCTCTACGACGGCTACGAGAACCGCCTCTACCTCGACTCCATCTTCCGCGGCGCGTATCCCGCGGACGTCCTCGCCGATCTCGGGGCGAACAGCCGCATGGTGACCGCGATCCGCGACGGCGACCTGGAAACCATCTCGACCCCGGTCGATCTGCTCGCCGTGCAGTACTACACGCCCATCTACGTCACGGCTGACGGCGCCGCCGTGCAGAAGCGGCCGACGTCGAACGCGAGCTGGCAACAGATCTTCCCGGAGGGGATGTACGACATCCTCACCCGCGTCACCCGCGACTACGGGCGGGTACCGCTCACCGTCACCGAGAACGGCCTGCCGACGCCGGACGCGCCGGCCGCCGACGGCACGATCGACGACGCCGAACGTGTCACGTTCCTGCGCGACCACTTCGCCGCCGCGCACCGGGCGATCGCCGACGGCGTGCCGCTGCAGAGCTACCACGTCTGGTCGCTGCTCGACAACTTCGAATGGGACGAGGGCTACGAGCAGCGCTGGGGCCTCATCTACGTCGATTACCCGACCCAGCGTCGCACCCTCAAGCGCAGCGCCCACTGGTACCGCCGCGTCATCGCGAGCAACACCATCTGATGCCGACGGGGCGCCGGGAGTCGCACATGAGTCCGCCATGGACGGAGGCGACCACGCGGTAACGCTCCGTCGGGAGATCGAGAATCCCCCACCGCGCCTTTGCTCTGCTTACCTCGCGGCTACGGGCCACGTCCGGTTATCGGACACCGCCCGTTCCCCCCGCGTAAGCAGAGCAAAGCGCGGCGAGTGGTAACGGTGCCGCTCGGCCGCGTCGCGATCATGGTGATCGACCGTGCACCGCGCGGGCCACGCGGCACGGTTCGACGCAGGGCCATGCGGCCTGCCGGCGGGGGTGTCCGACCGCCCCGGCAGGCGCCGTCAGACCGACGGTTGGCTCCGCCAAGGGCCGGGACGCAACCGGCATTTCCGCCGTACCCTGGTCACGGTGTTTACTTCAGGGCTGCGGCTGCACGAGCGGTACACCCTGGCCGAACAGATAGGCCAGGGTGGCATGTCGGACGTCTGGCGGGCCGTCGACGAACTCCTCGGCCGCCCGGTGGCGGTCAAGGCGCTCGCCCCGACGGTCGACCCCGCGCTGCGGGCGGCGACCCGGCGCGAGGCCCGGGCCGCGGCCCGGCTCACCCACCCGCACGTCACACAGGTATACGACTACGGCGAGGCGACACTGCCCGGCGGCGAGGTCGTGCCCTACCTGGTGATGGAGCTGGTCGAAGGGCGCAACCTGGCCGAGCGGCTGGAGCAGGGGCCGCTGCCCTGGCCGGCCGCCACGCGGGTCGCCGCGCAGGTCGCCACCGGGCTGGCCGCGGCGCACCGGCTCGGCGTCGTGCACCGCGACATCAAGCCCGGCAACGTGATGCTCACGGCCACCGGCGTCAAGATCCTGGACTTCGGCATCGCGGCGCTCACCGACGGCGCGCCCGATCCCGACCGCGGCTGGCTGGTCGGCACGCCCGCGTACGCGGCGCCGGAACGGTTGCGGCACGGCGCGGCACACCCCGCGACCGACGTCTACGCCCTCGGCGCGCTGCTCTACGAGTGCCTCGCCGGACAGCTGCCGATCCCGGTCAACAGCTGGGCCGAGGCGGCGGACGCGCACCAGGATGAGCAGACCGTGCCGCCGCCGGCGGTGGCCGGCCTGCCGCCCGCGGTCGCCGAGCTCTGCCTCGCCTGCCTGGCCCGCGACCCGGAGGACCGCCCGCGGGCCGAGGAGCTCGCCGCCGCGCTCAACGCCGCGCTCGGCGTCGTCACGGAGTACCCCGACCCGGCGGCCGGGGGGCGGCACATCCCGCACCAGCAGCCCCGCACCGTGCCCGACCGTCCGGTCGCCGCGTCGGCCGGCGGGTCACTGCCGCGCCCGCGCTTCATGGCCTCGGCACCGGTCACGGTCGCCTCGCCGCCGACGGACCCGGAGCCGGCGTACGAGCCGTACCTGATGGAGGACGACGCGCCCCGGTCCCGGCTGGCGACGGTCGTGGTGGCCGGCGGGGTGATCGCCGCGGGGCTCAGCGTCATCATCGCCTCGGCGGCGTTCCTGAGCACGCCGCAGACCCGGCACGGCGCGCCGACGACGCCCGCCGGCACACCGCCGGCCGCCTCCGCCCCTGCCGCGATCGACCCGTCGGCTCCCGGGCGCGGGCCGTCGCCGACCAGCCCCGGCGCGGCGGTCGACGCGATCGACTCGCTGCTCGCCGAGGCGCTCGCGGCGCGGCAGATCGATGAGGACTCGGTACGGGACCTGCGGCGGGGCCTCACCGAGCTGCGTGACCGGCTGGGCGAGGGTCGGGAGCTGCGTCGGCGCGTGGAGGAGCTGCGACGGCAGATCGACGATCGACGGCGTGCCGGCACGATTCCCTCGGACACCGCCGCCCGCCTCGACCTCCTGCTGCTCCCGCTACTGCTCGGCGCGGAGCAGCAGCGGGAGAACAACGACTGACCGGCGTACCCGCTCAGCGCGGCAATGCCTGCTGCAACTCCTCGCGCAGCGCCGGCGTGAGCATCTCCCCCGCCTGCTTGGCCAGGCGCGCCATCTCGTAGCCCACGACGCCGATGTCGGCGTCGGCCGCCGCCAGAGTGGCCAGAATGGACCCGTCGCGGATGTTCATGACCAGGAAATAGCCCCGGCCCATCTCCACGACGGTCTGCTTCACCACGTCACCGTCGAACATCTGCGCAGCGCCCGTGGTGATGCTCGACAACCCCGACGTCACCGCCGCGAGCTTGTCCGCGTGGTCGCGCGGCAGGTGATCGGAGACCGCCACCAGCAGCCCGTCGGTGGAGACCACGATCGCGTGCGCGACGCCCGGAACGCGCTCCGCGAACGCGCTGACCAGCCAGCTCAGATCACGGGCTTCTTGACTGAGCGTCTTCAATGCTGCTCCTCTTCGCCGCGCCGGACCGCCGGCGCCAAGGTTATCTCGGTGGTGTCCTCTGCTTCTGCCCGCCGTACCCCGCCATAGAACCGGGACAGCATGCTTCCCACCGCGTCCGGATCCGGCTCCCGGCGCGTCGGCGCGGGCGACGTCGGCGACGCGGACTCGGTGACGATCGGCAGCGCCGCCATCGGCACCCGCATCGGCAGTCCGCTCGCGCTGACCCCGCCGGTGACCGGCGTCTCGGGCCGGGGCGGGGCGACCGGCTCGGCCGCCACGGCGGGTCCGCGCTGCCGCTCCCACCAGACGCTGCCGGCGCCGCTGTCGCCACCGGCCGCCGACGCGATGATGGCATCGGCCCGGTGCGCCGGGCGCGGCGGCTCGACCGGCGCCGGGAGCGGATCGGGACGACGACCCGCCACCGGCAGATCGAACTGCGGCACGACCAGCGGCGCGGAACCCGCGCGCGCCGGGGCCGCCCCGAGCTCGACGCCGAGTCCGGCCGGCGCGGCGACGCTCTCGGCCGGCACCGGCGCCGGCTGCCCGCCGAGCATCGGTCGGGGCGCCGCCGCGGCGAGCCCGGCCTGGGGCGCGGGCGACGTACGGCCGGCGGGCGCCGCCGGCGCCGGTCCGAGCAGGGCCGGCGGCAACGCCACGACCGCGACCACGCCGCGGTCGGCCAGCCGCAGCCGCACCCGGATGCCCTGCCGGGCGGCGAGGTGGCTGACCACGAACAGACCCATCCGCTCCGACGCCGCGACGTCCGCGGCCGGCGGAGCGGCCAGCAGCACGTTGGCCTGCGCCAGCGCCGCTTCGGTCATGCCCAGGCCCTCGTCGCCGATCTCGATCGTCACGCCGCGCTCACGGTCGACTCCCGCGCTCATCCGCACCGTCGTGTACGGCGGGGAGAACGCGGTGGCGTTCTCCAGCAGCTCGGCCAGCAGGTGCACCAGGTCGGCGACGGCGTGCCCGACGATGTGCGGATCGTCGCCCACCTCCTGACGCACCCGCGGATACTGCTCGATCTCGGCCATCGCGGCGAGCATCACCGCGGAGAGCGCGACCGGTTGGTGCCACCGCCGGCTGCCCTCGGTCCCGGCGAGCACCAGCAGGCTCTCGTCGTTGCGTCGCATGCGGGCGGCCAGGTGGTCGAGCTTGAACAGGTTGTCCAGCTGGTCGGGGTCGCTCTCCTCGCGCTCCAGCTCGTCGAGGAGCTCGAGTTGCCGCTCCACGAGCACCTGGCTGCGGCGGGCCAGGTTGACGAACATCGCGTTGACATTGCGGCGCATCGCGGCCTGCTCGACCGCGACGCTCACCGCGCTGCGGTGCACCGCGACGAACGCCTCGGCGACCTCGCCGATCTCGTCCATCGACCGGATCGGCGCCGGCGGGACCTCGATCTCCGGAATGCCCGCGTCGACGGTGCGCAGCCGCTCCAGCGCGTCCGGCAGATCGAACTGCGCGACCTGCAACGCCTGGCCGCGCAGGATCCGCAACGACCGGGCGATCGACCGGCCGATGGCGATCGACGTCAGCAAGGCCGTCAACAGCACCGCGAGCACGGCGCCGGCGACGGTCAGCGTCTCCCGCAGCTGCCGTGAACTGCGCGCGCCGGCCTCGTCGGCCGCGGCGCCGAGCACGTCCTGCTCCACCTGGCGCAGCAGATGGTGCCGATCCTGGCTCAGCGACCACCATTGCGTCGCGTTGAGGACCGCCGGGCTGTCACCGCTGGAGGCGAACGTGGTCTCCTCCAGCGCCAGCGCCGCCGTGAACCGCCCGTCGGCCGCGGCCAGCTGGTAGCGCTGCACCTGCCGGCTGGTGGCGGTGATCCGGAACTCGGCCAGCGCGGTGAGCTGCTGCGCTCGCAGGTCCGTCAGCTCGACGAAGTCCTCCGGGCCGTACTGCCCGGCGCGGGCGGCGTTGTAGAGGCGGCTGCGGATCCTCGAGCCGATCTCCTTGATCCGGGCCAGCTGCACGTACCGCAGCACCGCCTCGGTCAGCTCCGGATGCTCCGCGCCGGGCGAGGGTTCGGCGAGCAGGGTGAGCAGCGCCTCGATGATGCGCGTGTAGTTGCCGACGACCGTGGCCGTGCTGACCAGTCCACCCGCGACCGACGCCCGCAGGCCGGGAAGCTGCTCCAGTCCCTCGGTCACCCGGCCGTACGACACCCGCCAGGCGGCGTCGCCGAGCGCCAGCGGGTCGGCCGCCGACCGGAACTGCTCCGTCGCGCGGTCGACCGCTTCGTAGTGTGGTTGCAGCGACCGCGTGCCCAGCGCGACGTCGTAGCGCTCCGGCGCCGCCTTGCGGCCGGCCAGCTCCCCGGCGCTGCGGTCGCGCTCCTGCTGCAACTCGTGGACCAGCGCGGTGATCTCCTGCCCGACCGACACCTGCCGGGAGAACTCGCTGAGCACCGTCGACTGCCCGATCAGGGAGCTGGTCTGGACGGCAGCCAGCACGAGGAACGCGACCGACGGGATGACCAGCACCGCGCCGAGCTTGGTGCCGATGCGCCAGTCGCGCATCCGCAGGCGCGAGCGGCGGCGGTGCGGTGCGACCCTGACGTCGGGGCGGCCACGACGGTGGTGCGGCACCGCGCCTGTGGACGGTCCCGGGGCTGCAACCACCACGCCTCCTGTCACATACCTCGATACCGGCCGCGCCGACGAGCGGAGTCCATCCCAACCAGCCGTCGGACCGGTGTCAACGCGTCGACCAGGGGTAAGGGACACTACGGAGTCAGCGGCTGACCGGGTCTGCCGATCCCGACGAGCCGCCCTCATCCGTCCGGCCGATGGCGTCGAGGCCCCCCGGTCCATCGAGAGCGCCGAGCGCCAGCAACGCGGCCCCAGTCGCACCGACCTCCGGATTGGCCACCCGACGCACCGACCGTGGCGCCAGCGTCTCGTGGAACGCCCGCCGCCACCACGGCGAGGCCGCGACCGCGCCGCCGCCCAGTACGACCTCCACCGTCCGGTCCACAGTTGACTCGAGAAGCCGCAGATCGGCGGCGACCTGCTGACAAACCCCGTCCATCAGCGCGGCGAGCAGCTCCACCGCGGTCGTGTCGAAGCTGAGCCCGGCCAGCTGCCCGGAGCCCGGCGGCGCCTGCCCCGGCGGCCGGTCGCCGCCGAAGCGCGGGTCGGCCCGCACCCCCGCCCCCGGGGTCACCCGCTGCAGCGCCGCCTCGAGCTCCGGGCCGCGCGGCAGCCGCAGCTCCCGCCGCGCCCACGCGAAGAGGTTGCCGCCCGAGGAGTACGCGATGCCGGTGACGATGCGCTCATGGTCCACGCGGTAGCGCCAGAGCGTCTGCGGCAGCGGCGGCAGCGGGCGCCCGGCCGGGACGGGCTGCACCAGCCGGACCGCGGCCGAGGTGCCGACGGTGACGGCGGCGCGGGTGGCGTCCACACAGCCCGATCCGACGTTGGAGGCTGCACCGTCGCCCGTCGACGGCGCCCACGGCACGTCCCGCAGCCCCGGCCAGCGCCGGGCGTACTCGGGGCGCAACCGGCCGCGCCAGCCCGCCGGGGCCAGCGGGGGCAGCTCACGCGGCCGTACGCCGGCGAGCTCGACGGCCTCGGGGTCCCAGTCGAGGGTCGCCAGATCGAGCATGCCGGTGCCGGAGGCCTGCGAGACGGACATCGGCGCGTCGCCGAGCAGCACGGCATAGACGTACTCCAGCAACCCGACGAAGCGCACCGGGCCCGGGCCCAGCCGCTCGCGCAGCCAGCGCAGCCGCACGGTCCAGAAGAAGCGGTGCCACCAGGCGCCGGTGCGCTGGTGGAACGCGGCCGCATCGACCGGCCCGGACACGGTTTCCGGCGCGACGGCCCGGGTGTCGAGCCAGGTCATCACCGGTCCCAGCGGCGTGCCCGCGACGTCGACCGGGAGCAGCGAGTGCCACTGCCCGGTGGCCACCACCAGCGCGATGCCGTCGAGCCGGCCGGCCGCGGACAGCTCGTCCAGGCACTCGACCACCGCGGCCAGGTAGACGGCCACATCGATGGTCGCGGCGCCGTCACGGCCCTGGGTGATGACGACCTTACGGCGCGCCAGCGCCCCCGGCAGCGGGCGGGCGGCGCTGTCGAGGACCATGGCCCGCGCCGAGGAGGTCCCGAGGTCCAGGGCGAGAATGCTCATCGCCGCCACCGTACCGGTGGCGATCCAGGCCATCTCCCCGACCGCGCGCCCCGCCGTCCAGCATCTGGACGCATCCCGCGGCGCCTTGTCGCCCACGCCGCGGCGACCGTACGCTTACCGCCATGCCCGCGCGACTCAACTCCTGGTGGCCCGCCATCCCGGCGGCCCTCCTCCGCGCGTAGCTCACCCCACGCGGCCGCCCATCGAGGCGGCCGCCGCGTTTCCCCGGCGCACCGACGCCCCGACGGACGGTCACCCGGCCCGAGGAAACGAGACATGACCCTGCTGCAGCAGCTGCTCACCGCCATCGCCGCCGGCTCCGATCCCGGCCCGTTCGCCCTGCTCCGACGCGAGGGCGCCGACCAGGTGGAGGTTCTCACCGGCCCGGTGACGACCGTCGACCGGCTCGCCGACCTCCCCTTGCCCGCGGGCGCGCCGGGACCGCGCACGCTGGCGCTGGTGCCGTACCGGCAGATCGCCGAGCGCGGCTTCGCCTGCGTCGACGACGGCGCGCCGCTGGAGTGCCTGGCGGTGGCCGGGCAGGAGACGGTGCCGCTGGCGGCGGCGCTGGCGCTGCTGCCCGACGCGGCGATCGAGACCACGGGCGGCGGGTTCGACATCTCCGACGACGAGTACGCCGACATGGTGGGCCGGGTGCTGCGCGACGAGATCGGGCGCGGCGAGGGGGCGAACTTCGTCATCCACCGCACCTACACGGCCCGGCTGGCCGGCGGGCGAACGCCCCTGTCGGCGGCGCTGACCGCGCTGCGCCGGCTGCTGGTCGGCGAGCGTGGGGCGTACTGGACGTTCCTCGTGCACACCGGGGCGCGCACCCTGGTCGGCGCGAGTCCGGAACGGCACGTCAGCGTCGAGGACGGGCTGACGATGATGAACCCGATCAGCGGCACGTTCCGGCACGGGCCCGACGGGGCCGATCGCACCGCGCTGCTGCGCTTCCTCGCCGACCCGAAGGAGACCGACGAGCTGTACATGGTGCTCGACGAGGAGCTGAAGATGATGGCGACCGTCGCCGAGCACGGCGGACAGGTGATCGGCCCCTACCTGAAGGAGATGTCGCACCTCGCGCACACCGAGTACCTGCTGGCCGGGCGGGGTTCGCTCGACGTGCGGGAGGTGCTGCGCGAGACGATGTTCGCCCCGACCGTGACGGGCAGCCCGATGGAGAACGCCTGCCGGGTCATCGCGCGGCACGAGCGCCGGGGGCGCGGCTACTACGCGGCGGTGCTGGCGCTGCTCGGCCACGACGACGCGGGACGGCAGACGCTGGACGCGCCCATCCTGATCCGCACCGTCGAGCTCTCCCCGGACGGGCAGCTGCGGGTGCCGGTCGGGGCCACCCTGGTACGCCACTCGACCGCGGCCGGCGAGGTCGCCGAGACCCACACGAAGGCGGCCGGGGTGCTCGCCGCGCTCGGGCTGCGCCCACCGGCGGCGCCCCGGTCCGCCGGCACGGAGGCGGTCCGGCTCGCCGACGACCCCGAGGTGCGGGCCGCGCTGGCCGCCCGCAACGACCGGCTGGCCCGCTTCTGGCTCGAGCAGCGCTCCCCCGGCGCCGCGACCCGGGCCGGGCTCGCCGGCCGGCGGGTGCTGATCGTCGACGCGGAGGACACCTTCACCGGGATGCTCGCCCACCAGTTGCGGGCGCTGGGGCTGTCGGTGACGCTGCGGCCGTGGACGGCGCCGGGCGACGCGGACGAGTTCGCGCTGCTGGTCGCCGGGCCCGGCCCCGGCGATCCGCGCGGCGTCGACGACCCGAAGATGGCGGCGATGCGGCGGCTGATCACGGCGCGACTCGACGGGGGCGGCCCGCTGCTGGCGGTCTGCCTCGGCCACCAGCTGCTCGCCGGGCTGCTGGGGCTGCGGCTGCACCGGCGCAGCGCCCCCTACCAGGGGCTGCAGCGGGAGATCGACCTGTTCGGCGCGGCGCGCCGGGTCGGGTTCTACTCCACCTTCACCGCGCTGGCGGACGTCGACGAGCTGGCGAGCCCGTACGGTCCGGTCCGGCTGGCCCGCGACGCGGCCGACGGCGCGGTGCACGCGCTGCGGGGCGCGGGCTTCGCGGGCGTGCAGTTCCACCCGGAGTCGGTGCTGAGCCGGGACGGGCTGACGGTGCTGGGTGATCTGCTCGCCGATCTGCTCGCGCCGGCGCCGGCGCTCGGCGGCGTCACCGGCGGACACACATGATTAGTCCGGAAAATCCGGGGTAGCCAGGACGAGCCGGTGGCGCCGGGCGGGTTTGAGAGCCCCCGCCCGGTACCACCGGTCCTGGCGTCATCGCCGCCTCGCCCGGCCCACCGGGCCGGGTCGGCGCGGTCGTCGTCTCAGCCGACCGAAGCGGCCGCCGGCTGCTCCAGGGTCAGGTTGCGCCCGTTGGACGGGTCGAACAGCTGGATCTTGTCCAGGTTGAACCAGACCCGCTGCGGCTCGCCCTCCCGAACAATCGACTCCGCCGACAGCCGGGTGATCAGGTTCGAGCCCGACGACGGCAGATCGCCCGCGCCGGCGTCGGCGGCCAGCTCGTCGAGCTCGGCGGCGCTGGCCCGCTCGCCCTCCAGCGAGAAGTAGACGTACTTGTCGGAGCCCATCGACTCGACCAGATCGACCGGCGCCTCGAACTCCCCGCCGTGCTCCCGCGCCGCGTCGTCGATCAGCTCGGCGTCCTCGAAGTGCTCCGGCCGGATGCCCAGGATCAACTCCCGGGGCGCGTCGGCGCCCTCCAGCGTCCGGCGGAGGCGGTCGCCGAGCGGCAGGTCACCCAGGGCCGTGCGCAACCGGCCGCCGTCGACGGCGGCGTGCAGGAAGTTCATCGACGGCGAGCCGATGAACCCGGCGACGAAGAGGTTCTTCGGGTGGTCGTACAGCTCCTGCGGCGCGCCGACCTGCTGCACCGCCCCGCCGCGCATGATCACCACCCGGTCCCCGAGCGTCATCGCCTCGGTCTGGTCGTGGGTGACGTAGACGGTCGTGGTGCCCAGCTTCTTCTGCAGCCGCGACACGACCGTACGCATCTGCACCCGCAGCTTGGCGTCCAGGTTCGACAGCGGCTCATCCATCAGGAACGCCTTCGGGTTGCGGACGATCGCGCGCCCCATCGCGACGCGCTGTCGCTGCCCACCGGAGAGGTTCGCCGGCCTGCGGTCCAGCAGCTGCGTCAGCTCCAGCACCTTGGCCGCCTCCTCGACCTTGCGGTCGATCTCGGACCGGGACAGCTTCGCCAGCTTCAGCGGAAAGCCCATGTTCTCCCGCACGGTCATGTTCGGATACAGCGCGTACGACTGGAACACCATCGCGATGTCCCGGTCCCGCGGCGCCCGGTCGTTGACGCGCTCGCCGCCGATCCGCAGCTCCCCGGAGCTGATGTCCTCCAGCCCGGCGATCATGTTGAGCGTCGTCGACTTGCCGCAGCCGGAGGGCCCGACCAGGATCACGAACTCGCCGTCGGCGATCTCCAGGTCGACGTCGCGGACCGCGACGGTCCCGTCCGGGTACTTCTTGCTCACCTTGTCCAGCACGATGTCGGCCACGAGCTACCCACCTAACCCTTGACGGCGCCGGACGTCAGGCCCGAGACGATGCGGCGCTGGAAGAAGAGCACGAACAGGATGATCGGAATGGTGATCACCACGGCGGCCGCGGCGATCGCCCCGGTCGGGTCCTCGAACTGGGACGCGCCGGTGAAGAACGACAGCGCCACCGGCACGGTCCGGGACCGTTCCGTGGAGGTCAGCGAGATCGCGAACAGGAAGTCGTTCCAGCAGAAGATGAAGACCAGGATCGCGGTGGTGAACACCCCCGGCGCGGCCAGCGGCGCGATCACCTTCCGGAACGCCTCGGCCTGGGTGGCGCCGTCCATCTTCGCGGCCTTCTCCAGGTCCCACGGGATCTGCTTGAAGAACGCCGACAGCGTGTAGATGGCCAGCGGCAGCGCGAACGTGATGTACGGCAGGATCAGCCCCGGCCAGGTGTCGAAGAGTCCCAGCTTCCGCTCGATCTCGAACAGCGGCGAGACCAGCGACACCTGCGGGAACATCGCGATCAGCAGCGAGACACCGACCAGCAGCTTCTTGCCGGGGAAGTCCAGCCGGGCGATCGCGTACGCCGCCATCGTGCCGAGCACGACCGCGATGGCCGTGGCGATCAGCGCGATGCCGATCGAGTTGATCAGCGCCCGGACGAACTGATCCGTGGAGAAGATGGTCCGGTAGTTGTCGAGGGTCCACTCCCGCGGGATGAAATTGCCGTCGGTCAGCGTGGCGGTCGTCTTGAACGACAGCGACGCGATCCACAGCACCGGCACCAGCGCGAAGACCACCACGACGAGGTCGAGCAGGCCCCACCGCCACTTCGCCGCGGCGCCCGTGTCGAGGCTCGCCATCAACGCCTCCCCTCATCGGCGCTGCCGGGGGCAGCGGTGCCGAACAGCTTCACGAAGACGAACGCGATCACCGCGACGGCCAGGAAGATCAGCACGGACATCGTCGAACCGATGCCGAGGTTCAGCCCGCGCAGCAGGTTGTTGTAGGCGAGCATCGACACCGATGAGGTCTCGTTGGCGCCGGCGGTCAGCACGTAGATGTTGTCGAAGACCCGGAAGGCGTCGAGCGTGCGGAACAGCAGCGCCACCAGGATCGCCGGCTTCATCACCGGCAGCGTCACCTTGGTGAACCGCTGCCACGCGCTCGCCCCGTCCATCGAGGCGGCCTTGAGCAGATCCTCGGGCACCAACGCGAGGCCGGCCATCAGCAGCAGCGCCATGAACGGCGTGGTCTTCCAGATCTCGGCCAGCATGATGATCGCCAGCGCGCTGGCCTTCTCGGTCAGCGGCGCGCCGTCGCCGAAGAGCGTCGCCAGGTAGCCGGTCTGCGGCGTCCACGCGTACCGCCAGGAGAACGCGGCGACGACCGTGACGATCCCGTACGGCACCAACGCCGCGGTGCGGACGATCCCCCGCCCGACGAGGGTGCGGTGCATGACGATCGCCAGCCCCATGCCGAGCACCAGTTCCACCGCGACGGTGACGACAGTGATCAGCATCGTCACCCCGAACGCGGTCCACCAGTACTCGTTGGTGAGCACGGTGACGTAGTTCTCCAGGCCGACGAAGCGCCGCTGGTCGGGGAACTTCAGATCGAAGCGCTGCAGCGACAGCCAGACCGAGTAGAGGATCGGGTAGGCGGTCACCGCCAGCATCACGATCGCGGCGGGGGCGCAGAGCAGCCAGCCCAGCCGGCGCTCCGCCTTCTTCCCCTCGCTCAGCGGCGCCTTCCGTTTCGGCGGTTCCGCCTCGACGGGCGGGGTTTCGCGTTCAAGAACGGTCACGGCAGGACTCCCTTCGACTCCAGCGCGTCCTGGATCGCCGTGCGCAGCGTCGCCGCGGTCTGCTCCGGGTCGATCGCCGCCGGCGGCGACAGCGTCGCCGACATCACGGTGGAGAGGTTCTGGTACGCCGGGGTGAGCGGACGGATCGCCGGGTCCTTCAGCTCGGCGAGGATTTCGTCCTTCATCGGGTACGCCTTCGCCACCTCCGGGTCGGCGTAGAGGCTCTCGATGGTCGGCGGCACGCCGTCATTGATCGCCGAGAACTTCTGGTGCTCCGGGCTGCGCAGGCACAGCGCCGCGTCGAACGCCTGCTCGGGATGCTTCGAGTACGCCGAGACGGCGAGGTTGTAGCCGCCGATGGTGACCCGGCTCGGGGTGTCGGCGTCGACGCCGGGATACCGCGCCCAGCCGACCTTCTTCGCCAGCTCCGGCGCGCCCTTCTGCATCGCCGGGTAGACGAACGGCCAGTTGAGCTGGAACGCGGCGTTGCCCGACTCGAACTGCAACCGCGCGTCGTCCTCGTACGCGTTGGTGAACGACGGGTTGGTCACCCCGGCGGTGGCGAAGCGGCGCAGCAGCTCGAGCGCCCGCACGGCGTTGTCGTCGAAGACCGCCTTCCCGCCGTCGGCGCTGAGGATCGTGCCGCCGGCGCTGGCCGCCATGGTGTTGTAGAGGACCACGAGGCCCTCGTACTGGGCGCCCATCGTGATCACCTGGTACGGCTTGCCCTGCGCCTTCAGGTCCCGGGCCATGCCGATCATGTCGTCCCAGGTCTTCGGCGGTTGCTGCACCAGATCGGTGCGGTACCACAGCAGCTGGGTGTTGGTGTTCTTCGGCGCCGCGTACAGCTTGTCCTGGTAGCTCGCGGACTCCAGCGGCCCCGGCAGTGTGCCGCGCTGCGCCTCGGCCCGGCGCTGGCCGGTCCATTCCCGCAGCCACTTCGCGCTGGCGAACTCGTGCGTCCAGGTCACGTCGAGCCCCAGCACGTCCATGCCGCTGTCCTGCGCGGCGAGCCGCCGGACCATCTGTACCCGCTGGTCGTCCGCCGGACGCGGCAGCACGTGGTAGTCGATCCGGTAACGCCCGGCCGCGGCCGCGTTACAGTCGTCGACCACCTTCTGCAGGTTCTCTTCGGGCCCGTAGTACAGATTGATGGTCGGCGTGCCGCCGCCACCGCCGGAAGCGCACGCGGCCATCGGCGCCACCAGCGTGATCGCGGCGGCCGCCGCGATCACGCGTGCCCGTCGACCCCACCGGGAGCGCCCCGGCTGGAATCCGCTCATGTTTCCCCGCCTCCCTTTCCGACGCGCGCACGCGGGGGCAGGGGATGTGCCCCGTCGCACGGCGAAAAGACCCGCACTCTGGCCGTGGCGCTGCTGCGCTCGGGCGGAGGGTGCGCGTCGTGGTGGCCTTTCTTGCCCGGCGTATGCAAAGACCAAACACGATGTAACCGTGTGTCACACCACCGCGGGGCGCGGCGCGCGACGTTCGGAGGCTGGTGCGCAGGGTGCCGATCTCGGTACCGTCGATAGATACGTTGTCGCCGCCGACGCCGACACCGCCCCTGGAGGACCGGCGCGGCACGCCGCGCCCCCACCCTGCCGCTGCCCGCCCAGCGGCGCGCCGAGGAGGTGCCGTGATGCCGCAGATCGGCACGCGCACGCTGTCGTTCGAGGTTGCCGGGCTGCCGCCGCTGAAGAACGAGGGTCTGTCGATGCTCGCCGCCGGCCACCGCCAGGCCGGACGGGTGCGCGCCCTGCTCCAGGCCGCGTGCACCGCCGCCCAGCGCAGCGGCTGGACGCCGCTGGCCGAACCGGTCTCGCTGGACGTGGTGCTGCGCTGCCCGCCCGGCCACCCGTCGGGGGATGCGTCGAACTTCCTCGGCGGGATCGGCGACGTACTGCAAGATAAGAGGCGGGCGCGCGACCGCAGCCTGGCCCACCTGGGCGTGCTGGTCGACGTCGCGCTCTACACCGATGACCGTCAGATCCGGCAGATCTCCTACCGGGAGGAGGCGGCCGACGAGCCGTCATACCTGGTACGGATCGCCGCCCTGTCCGACTCGGAGTGAGCCGGCGCCCGGAGTGCACGGAGTTTGACGCGGCACCGTCTCCGGGTACGGCGGCACCCGAACGAGGGAGGCAGCCATGTCCGAGCCGCACATCACGCTGGATCCCACCGGCCTCAGTCCGGTCGAGAAGAAGCTGCGCGGTCCGCTCGAGGAGCAGCTGACGTCGGCGCTGCAAGCCGCGGCCGACCGGGTGCGCACCACGTACGGCGGCGAGCCGGTGGAGACCGTGTGCCAGCGACTGCTGGACGAGACGAAGGCGGGGCTGCATCCCGACATCGCGGCGGGCTTCGAACCGGACATGGACGAGTTCTGCCGGGTCGCCGTCGCGATCGTCCGTGGCAAGCTCGGCTAGCTCCGATCGCCGACTCCGCCGCGGTACGGCGCGCCCGCCCGCGGTGGGGCGGCGGTCGGCGATGGCAGACTCGGGCGGATGGGGTTGTTCACGCTGGCCGAGGCGCGGCGGGAGTTGGCGCGGCTGCGGCCGGTGCTCGACGAACTGGTGGCGATCCGGGCGGACGCGGCCGAGCTCGCCGCGTCCCTGACCGACGGTGGTGCGCCGACGCCGCTCGGCGGGCTACCGGAGTGGAAGGGCGCGCAGGCCCGGCTCGACGAGCTGATGACCGAGGTCCAGCAGACCGGGGCCGAGCTGCAGAGCCTGGCGCCGCTGCTCATCGACTTCCCCGCCGACATCGACGGCGCCCCGGCGCAGCTCTGCTGGCTGGAGGGTGAGCCGGAGCTGGCCTGGTACCACCGCCCCGACCTCGGGGTCGCGGGCCGTCGCCGCCTCCCCTGACCCCCACCCGCGATCGGTTGACTGTGACGCTACGTCAACTTTTACGGTGGAATCACCGACGCGATCGACGGGAGGTGGTCGGGGATGGAGTGGTCGATCCAGGAGCTCGCCAGAGCGGCCGGGACAACGAGCCGGACGCTGCGCCACTACGGGCAGCTCGGGCTGCTCCCGCCCACCCGGATCGGGCGCAACGGCTACCGCTACTACGACCGGGAGTCCCTGCTCCGTCTGCAGCGGATCCTGCTGCTGCGCGAGCTCGGCCTGGGCCTGCCGGCCATTGCCGAGGTGCTCGACGGGCAGCGGGACACCGCCGTGGCGCTCCGGACGCATGTGCGGCTGCTGGAGCAGGAACGCCAGCGGCTCGCCCGGCAGATCGAGTCGGTCACCACGACACTGCGCAGAATGGAGGGAGGTGAGCAACTCATGGCGGAGGAGATGTTCGACGGCTTCGACCACACCCGGTACGCGGGGGAAGTGACGCAGCGGTGGGGTCGGGACGCCTGGGAGAAGGGCGACCGCTGGTGGCGCTCGCTGAGCGACGCCGAGAAGAAGGCGTTCCAGCAGCAGCAACTCGACATCGCCGCGGACTACGGCCGGGCCTGCCTGGCCGGCCGGTCGCCGGAGAGCGACGAGGTCCAGGCGATCACGCGTCGGCACGTCGCGTGGTTGTCGAGCACGACCACCCCGACGAAGGGGTACCTGGTCGGGCTGGGCGAGATGTACGTGGCGGATCCGCGCTTCACCGCGAACTACGATCGCCACGGCGCTGGCACCGCGGTGCTGGTCCGCGACGCGATGAAGGTGTACGCGGAGCGCCACCTGCGCGACTAGCCGGTTCGAGGTGGACGGGGCTGCAGACCCGTCCGCCGACCGTCACGGCGAGCGGCGAGCGGCGATGCCTCACATCCGGCGGGTGCCCGCCGATCAGGTGGTCATCGGACGGCCGCGGCGGGTGAGAGGTGGAGCGGGTGGCGCACAGGTCTGGGCTCGCCGGCCCGCACGCACGGCGCGGGCGGGCCGCCCTCGCCGCCTCGGTCGTGGCCGCGTTGATCGCCTCGCCCGCTCCGGTGGCCGCCGAGGAGACCGACGCCGAGCCACCCGCCGTCTCGATCATCAGCCCGGCGGCCAACCTTCGGGTACGCGGCGTCGTGAACGTCCGCGCGGCGGCCACCGACAACGTCGGCGTCACCCGGGTCGACGTCTACGCCGCCGGCGTGCTGGCCGGCACGCGCTCCGCCGAGCCGTGGACGGTGCCGGTCGACACCACGGGCCGCAACGGCAGCGTCCCGATCAGGGTGGAGGCGTTCGACGCGGCGGGCAACTCCGCGGCAGCGACCGTGAGCGTCATCGCGGACCACGCCGGTCCGATCGTCGACTTCGTGGCACCCGACTCCAAGGCGGCGCTGACCGGCTTCGTGAACAGCGTGGTCCAGCCGACCGATCCGGCCGGGGTCGCCGTCGCCGAGCTGTACGTGTCGGGCCAGCTGGTGGTCCGGCGCACCCGGTGGCCGTGGACCGGTTTCGTGTACCTGGCCGGCCACACCGGCGCCGTCCAGCTGCAGTGGCAGCTCACGGACAGGCTGGGCAACCGGACCGTGGTGTCCCGGACGGTGTACGCCGACCACGTCGCGCCGACGGTGCGGGTGACGAAGGGCCCGAGACACACGGCGCAGGTGCGCGGCACGATCCCGATCGTCGCGACGGCGAGCGACGCCCGCGGGATCCGGCTGGTCGAGCTGGTCGTCAACCGGGTGACGGTGAAGATCGACACGAACGCGCCGCACGGGTTCCGCCTGGACACCACGAGGTACAACGGCCGGTTCACCTGGCGGATCCGCGTCACCGACCGCGCCGGCAACGTGACGATCACCCCGGAGCGGATCGCGTACGCCGCGAAGTGGCGGCGCTAGCCGCGACGGACGTCGACGGCGACCACGTGCAGGCCGTCGGGGCGGATCATCTCGCCGATCCGGATCGGCATCACCTGATCACCTCCGGGCGCGACCTGGATCCCGAAGCCGTAGGTCAGATACCCCTCGTAGTCGCCGGCCTGCCCGTAGCTGCGCAGCGTCGGGAAGCCCAGCTGCCGGTTCGGCGCCCGCTCGATCGACGAGCGGCCGTTGCCGTCGTGGGCCTGCGCCGGCGTGAACCGCAGCCGCAGGAAGCTGTTGCCGGTCAACTCCACGGGCCGTCCGCTGCCGTCGTGCGTCACCCGCGGCACGTACTGGAACTCGTAGCCGGGGAACGCGCCGCGGAAGTAGAACGAGAAGCGGCTGTAACCGGGCTCGCCTTCGGGATGATCGGCGGCGTTCATCTCGACCAGGTACGGCAGGGCGGGCGCCGGCGGCGGCGCGATGGGCGGACGCACCGCGTGCGCGACGCGCGCCGGTGCGGAGGGGATCGCCCAGCCGTACCGGACGCGGTAGGGCGAGCCGGTCGGTGCCGGCTTGCCGACGGTCGGCGCCGGCCTGCGGACGGTGGGCGATGTCGTGACCGGGCGGGCCTTCGGCGACGGCGCGGCCGCCGCCGAGGTCCCGGGCGTGGTGGTCTCGGGCGTGCGCGGGGGCGCGGCGTCCGGCGATCGGTAGCATCCGGCCGCGAGCAGCAGCAACGCGAACATCAACGGTGGTACGCGGGAGCGTGTCATACCGAGTGGACGCGCCAGCCGGAGCGCCGGTTCACGCCGTCGGACAGATCGGCACGGAGCCCGGCTCTGACGCGCGCGCTGTGGGTGCATCTGTTGTCGCCGGCGCGGCAACAGATGCACCCACCGTCGTTCAGCCGACCCGACAGCTGACCGTCGGCCAGGTGCGGTTGCCGTTGTGCTGGATCGTCACGCCCCAGTTGTTGCCACTGCCGTTGGGCCGGGCGGTCATCACGTTGCCGGTGGAGTTCCAGCTCGTGCTGACGTTCCAGGTCGCGATGACCTTCGCCGGGGACGGGATCGTCATCGTCACGACCCAGTTGGTCGCCCCGGAGACCGACACGTTGAGGTTGTACCGGTCGCTCCAGCTCTGACCCGCCGACAGCGTCGCCGTACAGCTACCGCCGCCCGGCGGCGGCGGGTTGGGGCTGCCGCCGTCGGGCGCGACGGCCCGGCCGGTGCTCGGCGAGATCATGCCGGCGCACAGGTTCCGGCTGGCCAGGTTGGCGGCGATCTGCGGGACCGCCTGGAGCGTGGTCTGGTACTGGTCGTGCATCAGGATGATCTGCCCGTTCTGCAGCGTGCTGGCCTTCTGCACGATCTGCGCCGTGGTGGCGCCGTTCCAGTCGCCGGAGTCGACGTCCCACGTGACGGTCCGCAGGCCGAGCCCGGACGCCACCGACTGCAGCGTCGAGTTGGTCTCCCCGTAGGGCGGCCGGAACAGCTTCGGCGCGGGGGCGCCGCCGGCCTGAATGGCGCTCTGGGTCTGGGACAGCTCGGACTGCATCTGGGCCTGGCTCAGGCTCGTCATGTGCGGATGGGTGTAGCTGTGGTTCTCGACCCACATGCCGGCGTCGACCTGCGCCCGGACCAACGACGGGTTGTTCCGGGCGTTCTGGCCGACGTTGAACATCGTGGCCCGCAGGCCGTTCTGCCGGAGGGCGTTGAGCAGGTTGGCGGTGTTGCCGGGGTTGGGGCCGTCGTCGTAGGTCAGCGCGACGTACCCGTTGCAGGCGGCGGCGGCCTCGGACGTCGTGGCGATGGCGGTGGTCGCGACGAGCGTCAACGCGGCGGCGACCACTCCGGTGACCAGGGTGCGCCGGTTGCGGTTGCCGTGGTCGGCAGATCTGGTCGATCTCATCTGTGCGTCCTTTCTCCCGTCCCGCCCCGTGGGCACCTCGACGGTGGCAGCCGAGCTCCGCAGCGGCGTCGCCGTTCCGCGGCACTTCCGGAGCGAGACGCATTCGCGGGTATCGATGCGCGGGCCCGGACCGCTCGTTGACCACGACGCGCGGACATTGAAATATTCCGAAGTATGTTACGGATCGTTTCGGAGCACAAGACGTTGTTGTTAACCACCGGAAGAGCGCGCGTGGCGGGTGCGATCAGGGAGACCCGCCGCGCACCAGAAGATCGCTCGGTTCCGAAAAGCTTCCGGTAGATCCGGGCGCGCCGCAGCCCCGGCACAACCGTCGACGTCGAGTGAGCGGAGGCGCGGCGTGGGGCGCGCCCGGCGTGGGGCGCGACCCCTCAGCGGCGGACGGTGAGGATCAGGTCGGCGACCAGGGCCGTCCAGCCGGTCTGGTGCCAGGCCCCGAGGCCCGCGCCGTTGTCGCCGTGGAAGTACTCCGGGAAGGCGATCAGGTCCCGCCAGTCCGGATGCGTCTGGAACAGCTCGCACGCGCCGTAGATCGGTCGTCGCCCCCACTCGTCGCGCAGGAAGAGCGCGATCAGCCGCCGCGACAGGTCGTCGGCGACCTCGCCGAGGGTGCGCTTCACCCCCGACCGGGTCGGGTACTCGACCAGCAGGTCGTCGCCGAAGAAGCCGGCGAAGTCCCGCAGCGCCGAGATGAGCAGGAAGTTCGTCGGCATCCAGATCGGGCCGCGCCAGTTGGAGTTGCCGCCGAACAGCCCGCTGGTCGACTCGGCCGGCTCGTAGCCGACCGTGAAGTCCTGGCCGCCCAGCGACACGGTGAACGGCTTGTCCAGGTGGCTGCGGGACAGCGTGCGCAGCCCGTACGGGGAGAGGAACTCCTCCTCATCGAGCATCCGGGCGAGGATCCGCACCAACTGGTCGGGGCCGACCATGGAGAGCAGCCGCCGCTGCCGCCCGTCCGGGGCGAGCCGGCGCGCGCCGATCACCTCGGCGTACTCCGGGCGGTTGGTGAGGAACCAGCGCAGCCGCGCGCCGATCTCCGGCAGCCGGGCCAGCGTCGCGGAGCTGAGCGTGGTGGTGGCGGCCAGCGGAACCAGGCCGACGACGGAGCGCACCCGCAGCGGCACCTTGGTGCCGTCGGGCAGCCGCAGCACGTCGTAGAAGAACGAGTCGTCGTCGTCCCAGAGCCCCTGCTGGTACGCGCCGGCCGCGATGTAGGCGAAGTGCTCGAAGAACTTGGTGGCGATGTCGGCGTACGTCGGGTCGCGCACGGCCAGCTTCAACGCCATGTCGAGCAGGTTCAGCGCGTACATCGCCATCCAGCCGGTGCCGTCGGACTGCTCCAGCACCCCGGCGACGGGCAGCGCGGCGGAGCGGTCGAACGGGCCGACGTTGTCCAGCCCCAGGAACCCGCCCTCGAAGACGTTGTTGCCGCCGACGTCCTTGCGGTTGACCCACCAGGTGAAGTTCAGCAGCAGCTTATGCATCACCCGGGCCAGGAAGCCGTAGTCGCGGCTGCCGTCGATCTCGAAGACCTTCAGCGCCGCCCAGGCGTGCACCGGCGGGTTGACGTCGCCGAACGCCCACTCGTACGCCGGGATCTGGCCGTTGGGGTGCAGGTACCACTCGCGCAGCAGCAACAGCAGCTGCTCCTTGGCGAAGCCGGGGTCGACGCGGGCGATGGTGACGCAGTGGAACGCCAGGTCCCAGGCGGCGTACCAGGGGTACTCCCACGGGTCCGGCATGGAGATCACGTCGAAGCTGTTCATGTGCGGCCAGGCGCTGTTGCGGCCGTAGCGCCGGCCGGGCGGCGGCGCGGAGCCGGGGTCGCCGCTGAGCCACTGCGCGACGTCGAAGTGGTAGAACTGCTTGCCCCACATCAGCCCCGCGATCGCCTGCCGCAGCACCGCGGCCTCGTCGGCCGACGCCCCCGCCGGCGCCAGGTCGGCGAAGAACCCGTCGGCCTCGGCGCGCCGCGCCGCCACCGTGGCGGCGTGGTCGGCGCCGAGGTCGAGTCGCGGCGCCGGGACGCCGCCGGGCGGCGGCGTGGTCAGCGCGAGCCGCAGCCGGATCCGGGCCTCGCCGCGCGCGGGCACGTCGAGCACGTAGTGCAGCGACCCCTTGGTCCCGACGCGGTCCGGGTTGATCGTGTCGGCGCCGGCCACGACGTGGTCGTTGATGCCGTCCTTCGGGTACGGGGTGCGGTTGGGCAGCCCCCACAGCCGCTCGGCGTTGGAGTCGTTGTCGCAGAGCAGCGGCGTCGGCGCCCCGTCGCCCTGCAGCACGAGCTGGCCGAGGCCGGCGTGCTCGCCGATCAGCCGGTCACCGTCGCCGGTGATGGTCGGCACGTGATCGCGGCCGGGCAGCCGCCACGCCCAGGTGTTGCGGAACCACAGCGTGGGCAGCACGTGCAGCCGGGCCGGCTGGTCGCCGCGGTTGGCCACCGTGATCACCATGCACAGGTCGGTGGGGCCGGCCTTGGCGTAGTCCACGGTGACCGCCCAGTAGCGGTCGTCGTCGAAGACGCCGGTGTCGACCAGCTCGTACTCGGTCTCGTCCCGGCCCCGCTCGGCGTTGACCCGCACCAGCTCGTCGTACGGGAACCGGGCCTGCGGGTAGTGGTAGCGCCAGCGCATCCAGGAATGGGTCGGGGTCGAGTCCTGGTACCACCAGTACTCCTTGACGTCCTCGCCGTGGTTGCCGCCGTCGCCGCCGAGCCCGAACATCCGCTCCTTGAGGATCGGGTCCTCGCCGTTCCACAACGCGAGCGCGAAGCAGAACGTCTGCCGGTCGTCGCAGACGCCGGCCATGCCGTCCTCGTTCCAGCGGTAGGCGCGGGACCGGGCGTGGTCGTGCGGGAAGTAGTCCCAGGCCGTACCGTGCTCGCTGTAGTCCTCGCGCACGGTGCCCCAGGCGCGCTCGGACAGGTAGGGCCCCCACGCCCGCCAGGGCTGCTCCCCCGCGTCGGCCTGCGCCAGGCGGGTCCGCTCCGCGACGCTCCCTGCACTCCCGGAAACCGGCACCTCGGTGATCACCTCCGTATCCTCAATCTTCCAGACGAACTTGACCACACGGGTCATTGTTCCGGTGGCGTGTTACACGCGCTTATCCCGGTCGGCGATGGGGGGACCATTGATCGAGATCGGTTTCGGGCCGCAGGTCTGCGGCGATCTGGCGGCCGGCGCGACCCGCGAGTGGCTGGTCACCGACGGGCTCGGCGGCTACGCCACGGGCACGGTGAGCGGGCTGCGCACCCGTCGCTACCACGGGCTGCTGGTGGTCGCCGGGCCGACGCCCGCGACGCGGCGGGTCGCGCTGGCCAGCCTGGACCCCGCGGTGATCCTGCCATCGGGGGCGCAGGTGCGGCTCGGCACCCACGAGTGGGCCTCGGGCGCGGTGGACCCGACCGGGTTCGAGCTGCTGGAGCGCTTCGACCTCGTCGACGGGGTGCCGCGGTGGCGGTGGCGGATCGGCGACGTGGTCATCGAGCGCGAGCTGGCGATGGCGTACGGCAGCCCGTGCGTCGGCGTGGTGCACCGGCTGATCTCGGGTGGCCCCGTGGAGCTGACCCTGGCGGCGGCCTGCACGTGGCGCGACGCGCACGCCGAGCGCTACGCCGACGCGCCGCCGCCGCGGATGGAGGCGGTCGAGGACGGGGCGGTGATCGAGGCGGCGTACCGGATCGCCGGGCCGGGCTGGGAGCCGGCCGGGCAGTGGTGGCACGGCGCGCACCACCGCGAGGAGGCCGAACGCGGCCTGCAGGCGACCGAGGATCTCTGGTACGCGGGCGGGTTCACCGGGCGGCTGGAACGTCCCGGCGACGTGGTCGAGGTGTCGGCGTGGGCGGGCGAGCTGGCCGAGCGGCCGGCGCCGGCGGTGGAGCTGGTCTCCGCGGCGCGGGAGCGCAGCCGTGCGGTGGTGGCCGCGGCGAAGCCGGTCGACGCGGTCGACGCGACGCTGGCGCACGCGGCCGACGCGTTCATCGTCGACAGCGGCGCGGGCCCGGACGTGGTGGCGGGCTATCCGTGGTTCGGGGTGTGGTCGCGGGACACCATGATCGCCTACGAGGGGCTGCTGCTCGGCACGGGCCGCGCCGAGGCCGGCCGCGAGCTGCTGCGCCGGTACGCGGCGACGCTGTCGGAGGGGATGCTGGCCAACACCGCCGACACCGGCACCGTCGAGTACAACACCGTGGACGCGACGCTGTGGTTCCTGCACGCGGTGGACCGGCACGTGGCCGCCACCGGCGACACCGACCTGGCCGCCGAGCTGCTGCCGGCGCTGCGCGACGTGGTCGCCGCGCACCTGGCCGGCACCCGGTACGGCATCCGGGTCGACCCGGCCGACGGGCTGCTCACCCAGGGCGCGCCGGGAACCGCGCTGACCTGGATGGACGCCCGGGTGTACGGGGTGCCGATCACCCCGCGGGAGGGCAAGCCTGTCGAGATCAACGCGCTCTGGGTCAACGGGCTGGCCGCGGTGACCGAACTCGCCCAACTGGTCGGCGCCGACCCGGGTCCGGCGGCGACCGCGCACGGGCGCGCGTACGAGGGGTTCCGCAACCGCTTCCCCGCCCCGGGCGGCTGGCTCTACGACGTGGTGGACGCGCCGGCGCACTATCCGCTCGGCGGGGACCCCAACGTCGACGACGACGCGTTCCGGCCCAACCAGCTGCTGGCGTGGTCGCTGCCGTACGCGCCGTTGGAGCCGGAGCCCGGGCCGCTGCGCGCGGTGGCGGCGGCGCTGCTGACCCCGCTCGGGCTGCGCAGCCTCGCCCCCGGCTCCCCCGGCTACTGCGACCGGCACCGCGGCGGGCCGGCGCAGCGCGACGGCGCCTACCACCAGGGCACGGTGTGGCCGTGGCTGATCGGCCCGTACGCCACGGCGTGCGCCCGGGCGTCCGTCGATGTTCATGCCATCTTCACCGGACTCGAGTCTCATTTGACCGAATTTGGCTTAGGCTCCGTCAGTGAGACGGCGGACGCGCGGCCGCCGCACCTCGCCACCGGCTGCCCGTTCCAGGCCTGGTCCGTGGCCGAGTTGCTGCGCGCCCGACGGCTCGTCCGATAAGCGGTTACACGTTCGCAATCCGGGTGTCTTCGCTGGTTATCGCGGCTTCGGCACGATGGGCCGCAACCCAGCGACGCGTCGGCACCGCCCGCCCGGTGTCGATGGCGCGCGCCCGGGTTGGCTGACGACGAAGGGGGGCCGTGCCGATGGCACCGAACGCCGAAGTGATCGACATCCGGATGCCGCGACCGCAGCGGGTGCTCATGCTCTCCTGGGAATATCCGCCCGTGGTGGTCGGCGGGCTCGGCCGCCACGTGCACGCGCTGTCGGTCGCGCTGGCCGCCGCCGGCCACGAGGTCACCGTCGTCACCCGGCACGCCGAGGGCGCGCCGCTGGA
>NZ_FNPH01000021.1 GCF_900107255.1 Micromonospora pattaloongensis
CGCCTGGCTGCATCACTACAATCACCACCGGCCACACACCGCAACCGGCGGCAAACCGCCCGTCACCAGATTGACCAACGTCCCTGGGCAGTACAGCTAGGGAGAGGGTGGGGCTCGGCGCGATGTGCGCCGGGCCCCTCCGGTCAGCCACCGCTACCTTGAGGCTTTCGGTGCGGGCGATGCCAACGGGCGGCTAGGCCGTTGGGGCCGGGTTGCGGTAGCCGTGCGGGTTCTTGCTCGGGGCGAGGTGCCGCGGTGGTAGTCCTCGGCCAGGTAGTAGTCGCCAAGCGGGCGAGACGCAGACCATGCTGGTCATGCCGGCATCATCCGAGAGCTCACCTCGGTCAACGACTCGCAGGTGGGACGCGCTCGGGCGGCTACGCCGCCGACGGCCGGCGGCTGTCAAGCACGGTCAACGGTACGACGACCAGCTATCTCTACGACGGGCAGAACCGCTGCAGGAGAAGGGCGGCGGGGCGGTCACGGCCACGATGACCACGGGTGGCCTACGTCGACGCCCGCATCCACGGCGGCAACCTCGATCCGAAGAACCTGACGCAGGCCTGCGGGCATTGCAACCCGTTCAAGAACAATAGGATCGTGCCGAAGATCCCGCCCAAGGGATACACCGGCACGTGGCCGCAGCCCTGGTGGCCCAAGTCGATGATTCAGGAGTGGTGCCTCCTGTGCGCGGGATGAGACACAAACGTGGATGAGACGGAGCCCTCGGTGACCGAACCCACCTACGTGGTGCACTCCGAGCCGGCCGGGTGGCCAGCACCTCTGCGCAAGGCGTATGTCTCGGTTGAGCACAAGCTGCCCGGCCACGTCGAGGAGTTGTGGCTCTCCGATCTCGGCGAAGGGCTGGCACGGATCGTCTGCGTGCCGTTCTGGACCGACGGCCTGGCCCGCCACGACGTGGTGGCGCTCGACCCGGCCGGCGGGCCGATCCGGGTGCACGAACGGTCCGGTCACCGGGTGCTCCGCGTCCTGTTCACGCCGACGGCGCCGACCGGCCTCACCGAGGCGCTGGTGCCGGTCGCGGAGTTCGACGGCATACCGCACGAGCACTGGGGTGACCGGTTCATTGTCTTCGACATCGCGCCCAGCACGGACCCGCAGGGCCTGGTCTACTCCCTCGACAAGCTCAAGGCCGAGGGGCACCTGTTCTGGGAGTGGGGCGACTAGCAACACCGCAGGACAACACGGGGAGGAGCAACATATGGGGCGTCGACGGCGATTTCATAGTGCCCGCGCCGCAGGTTCTGTATGAAGGCGTGCCCGGCGATGATCACCTGTGCTGTCTCGTCCGTTCGTAGTCCGCGCATCGGTCTCAGTCGGTGTTTCAGCTGGCTGTGATCAGCCTCGATCGGATTATTGGCGTACTGCTCGACGTGATGCCGAGCGGAAGGGATGAGCTCGTCGAGTACGGCGGGCCGGCGACGCTCTGGTCAGTCCTGAGTGGCCAGTGCCGGCGTCTCGTCTTCGCCGAACAGCCCGCTTTCCGTGATGGCGGCGACGGCGCGCGGGTCGAGGAGCCATGCTTCTCCGTCGTTTCCGCCGGTTTGCAGGGTGTAGAGCCGGGGGACCGCGCCGGCTTCGGCCAGCAGGTCGTTGAGGACGGCGAGCGGCCGGACGGTGGCCACCGTCCACGGACTGTTCGCAACCCAGTCCCGCGGCGTCCACACGACGCAGGTGCGGCCATTGATTCTGATGACGTAGTCGCCGCTCTCGACGCTGTCGGGATAGGTCACCAGCTCGACGTGCGGTTCCACGGCATGACGACGCAGCGCGGGGGCCATTTCCGCCAGGACCCGGCCCACCCCGCCCTCGGCCATGGTCTCCCCGTCCACGTGGAAAAACCGGAGGCCCGGTTCCTCGTCGAGAGTCGCCCGTCCTCCGAGCGGATGAGCACCTCGGGTGACCGCTTGTTCTCCGGCCGCAGCATCCTCCTCGGAGAAATGTTGCCAGAACCCCAGTTCCCGTAGCGTCTTCGCCAGTTGCGCCCTTCGTTGATCCATCACAGCATCGTGCCGTACACCGGCCTGCGTTTCCTGGGCGGCTTGAACAGAGACTCTGGTAGCTCGTAGCTAGGCGTCGGGTGGCGCATTAACGAGGGGCGAACTTCTTTTCCCTGATTCTTCGTGGGCCTGATCGGTCGAGTTTGAGTGCGTCTTCGGCGGCGCTGCCGGGGGGAGTGCCCCGGACCTGAACGTGTCGGGATGCCCCCCCGGCCAACCCTGCTGGCTATCCCCCGGGCCTCGGGATCCGCCCGCATGCACCCGATGCCTAGCCTCCCGGGTGAGA
Source organism: Micromonospora pattaloongensis (assembly GCF_900107255.1). Classification (GTDB taxonomy): domain Bacteria; phylum Actinomycetota; class Actinomycetes; order Mycobacteriales; family Micromonosporaceae; genus Micromonospora_I; species Micromonospora_I pattaloongensis. Next base: position 2,308 of record NZ_FNPH01000021.1, read on the forward strand.
CCTTTCTACTCCGGTTGTCGCACCTTCTGCCCGGGGTGTTGGCGGGGGAGGTGGGCACGCCGGCACAACGATCTCGCAGGTGCGGGTTGGGGTATGTCTGAGACCTGCTCCTCCCGCGCGGGCAAGCAGCCCGGCCCGGCTCAACCGCGGCACGGATCAGCGGTGACGACACGCAGCTGCGGGTGGTTGCGGCGGAGCTGGTTCTCCAGTCCTTGGCGGAGGGTGGTGCGGGCGGCGGGGCAGCCGTGGCAGGCGCCGGCGAGCTTGACGGTGACGGTGCCGTCGCGCACGTCGACGAGTTCGATGTGCCCGCCGTGGGAGCGAGCGAGGTCGCCGACGGGCCCGTCGAGCAGCTCCTGGGCGGCGTCGCGCAGTGGCCCGTCGTCCGGCTCGCCGCAGTTGTCGGCCGGGGTCCAGTGGGTCGGGTCGGCGAGAGCGGCGTGCAGCGCCGTACGGACCCGGGCACCGTCGCGGGACCACTGCCGACCGGGATGCAGCGTGGTGACGATCGCTGCGGGTTCGACGCGGACCTGGGCGAGGGTGCAGTCGTCGCGTAGGGCAGCGAGGGAATCCGGCAGGGTGGCGGCGACGCCGGTGAAGGGCAGCACTCCGGCCGGGGTGATCCAGCGCAGTTGCTCGGGGTGACCCGCGACGGGCTGGGGGTGAATGGGGATCATGACCTCAGCCCGCCAGGATCGCGGTGATGGTCCTGGCGGCGTAGGCCATGATCCAGGCCAGCGCGGTCAGGTAGCCGAACGCGATCAGGGGCCATTTCCAGCCGCCGGTCTCCCGGCGGATGATGCCGACGGTGGCCATGCACTGCAACGCGAAGGCGAAGTAGACCAGCAGCGCTGCGATGGTCGGCGCGGTGAACAGCGGCTGCCCGGCGTGCGGCCCGTCGGTGTAGGTCATCTCCTTGAGCGCCGTGGACGGTTCGTCGGGGTTTTCTGCGGCGGCGACCTGGCCGAGGGTGGCGACGAACGTCTCCCGCGCCGACTGTGCCGACAGCACGCCGATATTGATCCGCCAGTCGAAGCCGAGCGGGTCGAATACCGGCGCGACGAGGTGGCCCAGGCCGGCGGCGTAACTGTGGTCGGCGACGTACGCGGAAACCGCGGTGTCGTTACCCGGGTCGACGCCGTGAGCGCGCAGGTCGGCGGTCGAGTGCAGGGGCAGGTTCAGCAGCAACCAGAGGCTGACGGTGGTGACCGCGATGATGGTGGTGCACTTGCGCAGGAACGACTTGGCCGAGTCGCCGACCGCGATCAGCACCGAGCGGGCCGAGGGAATCCGGTACGGGGGCATCTCCATGTAGAACGGCAGCAGCGGGCCGGTGCGGTCGCCGAGTTTCTTGAACACCCAGGCGGCGGTCATGGCCGAGACCGCACCGAGCAGGTACATGCCGAACATGACGAGGCCCTGCGCCCCGAACGGCCCCCACCGGGTGGACGGGTCGACGAGCAGGCCGATCAGCAGCACGTACACCGGCAGCCGGGCCGAGCAGGTCATCAGCGGCGCGGCCATCATGGTGGCCAGGCGGTCCTTGGCCGACGGCAGGGTGCGGGTGGCCATGATGCCCGGGATCGCGCACGCGAAGGAGGAGAGCAGGGCCACGAACGCGCGGCCCTCCAGGCCCGCGCGGGCCATCACCCGGTCCATCAGGAACGCGGCACGGGACATGTAGCCGACGCCCTCGAGCAGGGAGATCAGCAGGAACAGCAGCATGATCTGCGGTACGAACACGAGCACCGCGCCGATACCGCCGATGATCGCGTCGCCGAGCAGCCCGGCCAGCCAGGGGTTGCCGACGTGGGTGGTCACCAGCCCGGACAGCCCCCCGAAGAAGGACTCCACGTAACCCTGGAGGGGCGCGGCGAGGGTGAACACGGTCTGGAAGAAGGCCACCATCACGGCGAGGAACACGATGGTGCCCCACAGCGGGTGCAGCAGCACCGCGTCGACGCGTTGGGTGATGCGGTGGCGTTCCGGGGCCCGGTAGCCGGCGAAGCTGAGCACCGACTCGGCCCACGCGTCCGCCTCGGCCGCGTCCGCCGGTGGCGGCAGGGCCGGCGTCGGCCACGTCGGCCACCGCACGATCTGCTCACGCAGCTGGTCGATGCCCTGACCGCGGTTGCCGAGCACCCGCACCACCGGCACACCCAACGCCTGCTGCAACGCCGACAGGTCCAACTGGCCCTGCCGTACGGTCATCTCGTCGGTGAACGTCACCACCAGGCAGGTGGGCAGGCCGCGGCGCAGCACCTGCGCGACGAACCGCAGCGAGCGGCGCAGCGTGGTGGCGTCCACCACGACCAGAAGCGCGTCCGGCGGCGCCTCGCCGTCGAGGCGGCCGTCGAGCACGTCGACCATGATCTGCTCGTCCGGGCTGATCGGGTCGAGGCTGTAGGTGCCCGGCAGGTCCTCGATCAGGTACCGCCGGTCGCCCGCCTGGATGGTGCCGACGAATCGGGACACCGTCACGCCGGGGTAGTTGCCCGTCTTGGCGTGCAGACCGGTCAGCGCGTTGAAGATGCTCGTCTTCCCGGCGTTCGGGCTGCCCGCCAGGGCCAGGCGGGGCAGTGCCGTGTCAACCGCGCCACCCCCGGCCTCAGCGTGGCAACCCGCGTCCTTCACCGCACGTCCCGGATCAGCACGTGCGCGGCCTGCGCGCGGCGCAGGCACAGGTCGTAGTCCTTGACCCGGTACACCACCGGATCCCGCAGGGGCGCGCGACGGACGACCTGCACCGGCGTGCCGGCGGTGAACCCGAGGTCCGCGAGCCGGTGAGCCGTCGAAGGCGGCGTCCCGTCGGCCAGCCCCACGATCGTGGCCCGACTGCCCGGGGGCAGGTCGGACAGCCGACCCGTTGACCCGGTGGACGCTTCGACGGCTCGCACCGCGAGGTCGGTGAGGGCGGCAGCAGGACGTCTCAGCAGCACCAGCTCACCATAAGGTAAGCCTCGCCTCACCTGCCACGGTGTGTGACGAACTCCGGCGGGGGCGGTGACCCGTCCGACCACGAACACGTACCGTGCGGTTGTACTGGCCGCGGCCGTGGTCGGCCTCGCGTCGGTCAGATCCGTCTCGGCCTCGCCATCACCCGCGAGGTCGTCGTGGCGCACGGTGGACGGGTGCGGGTGATGCCCGGTCCGGGGATGACCGTTGAAATCCTCCTGCCCAAGACGGTGACGCCGACCAGGATTGAAGGCGGGCCTGGTCCGTTTCAGGCTCCTCTCAGGTGGCGGTCGTAAAGCTGGACGCCAGGCGGCCCGTGCGGGGCGGACCACCAGTTCCGGGGAGATCGATGAACTATCACCTGTTCCAGCTCGTCAACGCCGCCGCCGGTCGCAGCGACCTCGTCGACGACTTCTTCGAATGGTCGGCGGTGTGGCTGATCTACGTCCTCGCCGCCACCGCGGCGATACCTGTCCTGACTCACCTGCGGCACGGACGCGCCGCACTGGTGCGCGTCGTCGCGTCCCTCGGGCTGGCCTTCGCCGTCGGGCAGGCCGTCGCCGCGCTCAGCACCGAGGTGCGGCCCTTCCAGACCCACCCCGTGCACCAGCTGATTCCGCACGCCGCCGGAGCATCGCTGCCCAGCGACCACGCCACCGCGGCGTTCGCGGTGGCGTTCGCCGTCGGGGCGTTTCTGTCCCGCCGGTGGGGGGTAGCGCTGAGCGTGCTCGCCACCATCATCGGCTTCGCCCGTGTCTGGACCGGCGTGCACTACCCCGGCGACATCCTCGTCGGCGCGCTCATCGCCGCCGCGGCAGTCGCCACCATCGGCGTCGTCGGCCGCGCCTACGACCGCCGTACCGGCCGCCGCCTCGACACCACCGCCTGAGCACCCCGCCCCCTCGTTCCGGAGGTCATGCCATGTCCACGCCTCAGGCGCTACTCGGCGGGGGCCCCAGCTTCATCGACCCGGAATGGCTGATCTCCACCTTCGGGCTGATCGGGATCCTCGCGATCATCTTCGCCGAGTCCGGGGTGCTCATCGGGTTGTTCCTGCCCGGCGACTCGCTGCTGTTCACCGCCGGGCTGCTCGTCGCCGACGGGCGCTACCTGCACCAGCCGCTCTGGCTGGTCTGCCTGCTCGTCGCCGTCGCCGCCATCGCCGGCGACCAGGTCGGCTACCTGTTCGGCAAGCGGGTGGGCCCGAGCCTGTTCCGTCGCCCCAACTCCCGGCTGTTCAAGCAGGAGAACGTGCACCGGGCCAACGCCTTCTTCGCCCGCTACGGCGCCCGCTCGATCGTGCTGGCCCGCTTCGTGCCGGTCGTGCGGACCTTCACCCCCGTCATCGCCGGGGTCAGCCGCATGCACTACCGCACCTTCCTCACCTACAACGTCCTTGGCGGCATCCTCTGGGGAACCGGCGTCACCGTGCTCGGCTACTTCCTGGGGCAGATCAGCTTCGTCAAATCGAACATCGAGCTCATCCTCATCGCCATCGTGGTCGTCTCCGTCCTGCCGATCGGCATCCAACTCCTGCGCTCCCGCCGCCGCGCGGCAACCCCGCCCACCGAGGCGACGGTGTCCGGAAACCCCTCCCGCACCGACTGAACGACCCGTCGGCGCTGAGGCGACACTGGCCGGATGACCTCGACGATGCTGGTGATCGGGCCGAAACTCGCCGTCGCGCTGGCGCTGCTGACCGCCTTCGGGGCCGCCGTCGCCACCGTCGGACGGCTCGGGCACGGCCGGCAGATCGCCGTCGCCGCTGTCCGCGCCGCGCTGCAACTGGCCGCCGTGTCACTGGTGATCACCGCGATCGTCGGCTCACTGTGGGCCACCGGGACGTTCGTCCTGCTCATGTGCGTGGTCGCCGCCGGCACCTCCGGCCGGCGGATCACCGGTGGGCCGTACGGCTGGTGGGCGGGTGTCCCGATCATCACCGCAAGCCTGACCGTCGTCGCCGCGCTGCTCCTGGCGGGCCTGGTGCCCCTGCGCGGCATCGCGATCATTCCCATCGCCGGCATCCTGACCGGCGGCGCGATGACCGCCACCAGCCTCGCCGGGCGACGCTTCAACGACGATCTGCACTCCCGGCGCGGCGAGGTCGAAGCCGCGCTCGCGCTGGGACTACCTCCCCGCGACGCCCGGCTGCTCGTCTGCCGCCCCGCCGCCGGCCAGGCACTCGTCCCCGCCCTCGACCAGACCCGCACCGTCGGCCTGGTCACCCTCCCCGGCGCCTTCGTCGGCGTCCTCCTCGGCGGCGCCAGCCCGCTGACCGCGGGAATCACCCAACTGTTCGTCCTCGTCGGCCTCCTCGCCGTCGAAGCCACCGCCACCGTCCTCACCATCGAGGTGATGGCCCGAGGATGTTTACGCCCGCGATCCCCGTGAACCAGCAAACGCCCAGCCTCGCGCCTGCCGCACCCCGCGACGGCGACCCGTGGTGGTCCCAGCCTTGATCAAGACCGCTCCGACGCCCGGCTGCACACCGCCGTCGGACAGGTCACTCAGACCGGCCGGCACGGTCACTCGGTCGCCGGCCCGACGAGCGATCCCGGATAGGCGATCACCGGACGCCGTCGTACTGATTCAGGGTCGTCATCAGGGTGTCCGGGCCTCCAAGGCGTTCGTGGAAGGGGTCCACCGCTATGCCGCGGCCCTGCGGGTGGCGGCGAGTTTGGGAAAGGCTTCGAGCGCCGGTCGACGATTATCATTCCGTTGAAGCAGGCCCGGGAGATCCTCAAAGGCATGAGCTTCCCCGTGCCCATCCGGATCTCCACGGGGGACATTAGCCCGGCGTTGCACAACCTGCCGAAGCTGTCGCCCGAACAGATCGAGCGTTTCGTCCGGGAGGCGGGCAATGGTTGACCGACCACAGTTGCGGCTCCACGAGATCATCAGGTTGACGTACAGCTCGCTGACCGCGACGGTGCGCTGCGTCGCCGGGACGGTACGGCTGGGCGACCGGGTCGAGTTGGCTCCCGCCGGGGCCGCCCCGTCGCCGACGGCCTGACGATTTCCGCCATCGAGTACGGCGGTGGCATCCCGATGGAATTCGTGGACCTGGGCCGGACCGCGCTGGTCACCGTCACCGGTTCGATCGACGGGGCGGCGCTTCGGGCCGTGGTGCCCGGGAACGCTTCCGACTACGTGGTGCCGGCGGATCTGCGGCTCGTGGTGCGTTGACCCCGCACCTCAGCGCGTACGACTTCTGCTCAAGGCCGGCCGTCCTCGCGAGCGGGTCGCCGACCGTTCGAGGCTTCGTCGCTTTTGCCGGCGGCCCCGGTGCGGTGCGGCTGGCCGACGGGGCCGTCCTGTCCTTCCGGATGGCCGGCGTCGCCGAGGATAAGTGCTCGTACGAGGACGTGTGGCTGTTCGAGCACGAGAATGTCGGCGGCGAGCGGCTGCGATTCAGCCTCTGTGCGGGCCACCACCACGACACCCGCCGACCGATACCCCGACGTTGCAACACTCGCCACGGCCTGGCGCACCACCCTGGCTGAACCCGTAACCCGCCAGAACCCGCCGCATACCCGTCAGCTGACAGCGCCCCGGCCCAGGGTGGAGTCGCACGGAAGACGAACTGCGAGGAGGTTCGCTTTAGACTTGCGGCGACTCCATGTTCGGCCCTGCGGCGGCGCCCCGGGCCGGGGGATCGGCCGAGATCCATGATCATGGTTGATGTGCGCGTGGTGTGCTCTCCAGCAGATGCCAGCGCGGGTCTATCGGTGGCACGCCGGGTCAACGCGGCCCAATGATCATGGCCGCTGGCCCGGCCGGTGTGATCAGCATGTGGTCATCGGCCGCCCAGACCGGCCGGGACGACCCAGGTCAACGCGGGCCACTCCCTGCCACCCGGGGCAACCCGCAGGTCGCTAGACTGGGCCCTCGCGCCCTCGTAGCTCAGGGGATAGAGCATCGGTTTCCTAAACCGTGTGTCGCAGGTTCGAATCCTGCCGGGGGCACCCAGGTCAGCGGCTTGCCAGCCGATCTCCAGGCCCATTCGTGGAGCCATGGGTGGAGCCAAACGCGCTAGCGTGGCTCCCTGGCGACCTCATCGGCGCCGCCTCGGCGCACCGCGGTGAGACCGAAACTCTGCCCAGCGGGTCTCTGCGGGTGCGCGGGTACGCCGACATCGACCCGGAAGGATTTTCGGTCGGGATCTAAACCATGTTGTGAGCAGAGGTGAGTGAGTGGTGGTGTAGGTGTGTGGATGGTTGATGTTGGTCGGTTGGTAACTGGTGTGTGGATGGTTGCGGTCGGGCGACGACGCTTCGCGCGTCGCCAAGATCGGATCGAGCTGCGCTCGATTCAAGGTCAACACCGGATGGTGGTTCCGGTGTTGACCTTGAGCCGTCGTTCGTGCCGAGAGTGAAGCCTTCTCGGCGACGGCCCGCGAGACGCCTGAGCGAGCCCCTCCGGAGATCTCAGTCGTGACCATGATTTCGTCATGGCAGCGTCTCCGGCGCGAGAACGTCGAGACGACAACTGACCCCGGCGAGTGCAGTGCCGCTTGCTCATGAGGTGGGGGCCAGGTGCACACACCGAGGTGATCCAGCGGCGGGCGAGGACATTAGTGTTGTCGGCGGGGTAACCCCGAGCCCCGAGAAAACCCCGAACTACAACCCAGAACCCGCGCGAACTACGGCCGGCCCCGAGGTTATCGCCGGAAGCCCGCCACGAGCGCCTTGAGCTCCGTCGACATGCGGGCGAGGTCGGAGGCCGCCTCCTGTGTCTCGTCGATCCCGGCGCTCGTGTTCGCGGCGGCCTGCGCGACCCGGTTGATGCTGCCGGCAATCTCGCCCGTGCCGTTCGCGGCCTCCGAAACACTGCGGTTCATTTCCGCGGTGGTTGCGGTCTGCTCCTCCACTGCCGAGGCGATCGTGGTCTGGAAGTCGCTGATCCTGCCGATGACGTGGCTGATCTCGTTGATGGCCGTCACCGCGCCGGTGGTGTCGACCTGGATGGCCTCCACCCGCCGGGAGATGTCCTCGGTGGCTCGCGCGGTCTCCTGCGCCAGGTCCTTGACCTCGCTGGCCACCACGGCGAAGCCCTTGCCCATCTCGCCCGCGCGCGCCGCCTCGATGGTGGCGTTGAGGGCCAGCAGGTTGGTCTGCTCCGCGATCGCCGTGATGGTCTTGATGACGTTGCCGATCTGCGAGGAGGATTCGCCGAGCTTGTTCATGGTCGCCGACGTGCGCGAAGCCAGGGCGACGGCCTCGCCGGCGACCTGGGCCGCCTCGGCCGCGTTCTGCGAGATCTCGCGGATGGAGGCGCCCATCTCCTCGGCGCCGGCCGACACCGTGTCGACGCTGCGAGAGATCGTTGCGGCTACGGCGGAGACCGCCTCCGACTGTGTCGACGTCGCCTCAGCCGATGCGGCGATCTGGGCGGCGGTGCCGGTCATCTGCTCGGAGGCGGCGGCCAGCGACGACGCCGACTCGTCGATGGTGGCGACGGTCTGGCGCAGCGCGACGATCGCGGCGTCTAGGGCACGGCCCATCTGCCCCGGCTCGTCGGCCGAAGTGAGTCCGGTCGTGCGGGTCAGATCGTTGACGGCCAGCGCTTCGCAGACCGCCTTGACCTTGTTCAGCGACTGGACGATGCTGCGGGCAAGCAGGACAGCCATCCCGAGTGCGAGCAGCAGGCCGACGACGAGCACGGTCCAGACGATGGTTCGGCTGGTGCGGTAGGTGTCTTGTGCGGCTGTCGCGTTCGTTACCGCGTCGGCCGCCTCGCTTTCGGCGAGCTCGTCCAGCTCCGTGGTGATCTTCTCGAGCAGTGGCTGCACCTGGTCGGTCCGCACCGCCGACCATTGGTCGAGCTTGTTGTCGTTGCCCAGCGGCCGCAGCTTGTCCTTCGCGATTGCCGTGTACGACTGCCAATTCTTCTGCAGGTCGGCGATCGTCTGCGTGCTGCCGGCGGGATTGCTGGCCCGGTAGGCGGCCAGCGCCTCGTCGAACGAGGTCACGCTCTTGTCGAACGCGTCGTTGAAGTACTCCGAGGCGGCGTCGGACGGGGCCAGCGCGGAATTGGCGATGGTGGCGTCTGCCTGGGCAACGGCGGTCCTCAGCTGACCGACCGAGGCGACGGCCGCGACGCTACGCTTCGAGATCAGATCTGCGGTGGCGCTGGTCCGGCCGAGGCCGACCATCCCGGTCGCGGCCACGACGATGGCCACGAACGCGCCCAGCCCCACCGCGCTCAAGATCTTGACGCTGACGCTCAGATCAGCGAACGGGCGACGCCTGACCGGCCGCGCGGCCGCCGACTGGGTACTCACGAACCCGCCTCCACGATCGATGCGTCGTGCCGATGCGCACGATGCACATCTCTTATCGGCACGAGGAGCGGGAAAACCAGAAAATGCGGATAGTAAGCGACCGTACGCGGTCCACTGCGGACAGCCGCAGGGTTCAGATTCGGAGCTCTGGCGGGAAACCTGTCCAGCGCAGGGCCGGCGGGAGATGGCCCATGTCGTTGAAGGCGACGAGCGATGGTGGCCGGTTCGGGCGGTAGAGGATCGTTGTCAGCGCGCAGTTGCACTGATTGAGGCCGAGCCAGCGCCAGGCCGGGGCGTCGAGGGCGTGACGGACGAACCAGCCGATCAGAAAGTTGTGCGTGACGATCAGCTCATGCGAGTCCCGCTCCGCGGGCACCGCGTACCGCTCGATTGCGGCAGCCGCGAGTGCGGCGCCGCGGCCGAGTTCGTCCGGCGGCACGCCGTCGCAGACCATCGCGGCGGGCCCGTTCAGTCTGTCCCCATCTGGGATCGGTGGGATGTAGTCGCCGACGACCTCGGACGAATAGACGGGTACGTCGGGAACGTACTGCCTGATCAACTCGGTGGTCTGGACCGCGCGTTGCAGCGGGCTGTGATGGATGGCCGACAGCGGAAGTTCTCTGAGTCGCTGGCCCACCAGCCGCGCCTGCTCGACGCCGGCCTCGGTGAGCGCGCCGTCGTCCAGCGCGTCGCCGTGTCGGACGAGGTGCAGGAATCGGTTCGGCACGAATGCTCCCTGAACGCCGCGGTGTCCGATTCAGTGTCGCAAGCGCCGCGCCTGGTGTCACCACTGTCCCGCGCCGTCCGGTCCGCGCAGGCCGAACGGTGGAATGGTCCGCGGACGTAGGCCGTTACATCGGGGCCCACGCTGGTTCTTTGAATTGCTGGCTGGGTGGCTGGAATGGCGGGGTAGCCCCGCTCGTTATATCTGGTCCCCGCGCTGGTGGTTTCACGTACCGGCCGGGTCGTCAGCGCCGGTCGTTGGAAATGGTCCCGCTGCTGGCGGGTGGAATGACTGGCCGGTGCCGGTGGTTGTATATGGTCCCGCCGCTGATCGGGCGGGGGAATGGTCGACCGGGGCCGGTCGTTGTGTCAGCTCCGTGAGATGGATCCGCGCCGCAGGTCGCGGCCGCGTGAAGACTCTCTGATCTTCTTTTCTTGTCCGG
>NZ_FNPH01000010.1 GCF_900107255.1 Micromonospora pattaloongensis
AAGAACCATAAAGATCCAAGCCGGCCGGGGTATAAATCAATTTGGCACTGGCTTATCAAGCACCCTGTTGAGTTCTCAAAGAACAAACACACACCAACAAGCGAACCACCAAGTGGAACACCCATCGGGGCTTTGTTTATTTCGCCCGGCACCGCCAGGCACTCCGACTACGTTACCCGGCCGCTTCCGCCATGTCAACCCGGTATCCACCGGATTATCACGCTTTACACCACCGAGCCCCCCGAACACACACAGCAGCCACCCACCACGCGCACTCAAGGGATTTAGCAGGCCGGCCGCTACCGCGTCCGTTCCCCCGCCGGGGTCAAACATTACCGACCCGGTTGGGCATCGCCAAATCGCCGGACCTGTTCGCCAGGTCACTCCCGATCGGCGGCGCCGCAGCGGGGCCGTATCGGATGTAACCGCTTCCGAACCTGGGCCATTCCCGACCCGTCCGGCGAACCGGACGACCGGGAGTCGCCCTCGCCGGTAGTACAACCGGCTACCGCTCCGGGACATTCCCCCGCGAGATCGGATGTCACCGATCGTCTCCGGGAGCCTCAGCCCCGCCACCAGCACAACCACCGGGGCGCGCTGGCGATTCCCCCTCCCGGCCCGGCCCGCGTCGCGGACCATCCGGGTTCGGGTGTCGCGAAGATGTAACCGCCCCCGCCGACCGGGGATTCCCGGCGCGATCGCGCGGACGGGCGGTGGCACGCCGGCGTCCGATCCTGCTGGTGGACGACGGGTCGGCGCTGTGGGGCGTACCCCGGAGGCGGTGCGGCGCGATCGGCCGCAGCCGGCGCGACTAGGGCGCGATGGTGGGTCGGCGCCGCGGCACGTGCCGGCGGTACTGGCTCACCGTCGGGTCACCGTCGAGCCAGAACCGCCACGGCCGGTCGTGCGCGCCGGTCACCCCGACCCGCGGACCCGACACGATCTCGTCCGGCGGGACCGGCGTCGGCGCCGGCGTCAGCCGCACCGGCCCGTCGCCGAGCAGGTAGCGGCCGTATGCCGCGCCGTCCAGGCCGAGCGCCGCGCAGAGCCGCGCGGGACCACGCGCAAGATCTAAATCCCGGCGTACGGCGGTTCGCCGCGCCCGCGCGACCTCGAGGCCGTCGATCACCTCGCCGGCGCGCAGCAGCACCGCCGAGGCCTCCCCTTCGGGCCCGGTCACGACGTTCATGCACCAGTGCATCCCGTACGTGAAGTACACGTAGGCGTATCCGGAGGGGCCGAACATGACGGCGTTGCGTGCCGTGCGGCCCCGATGGGCGTGCGAGGCGGGGTCCCCGGCGGTGCCGGCGTACGCCTCGACCTCGGTGATCCGCACCGTGACGCCGTTCGCGTCGAGGTGGCAGCCGAGCAGCCCGCGCGCGGCCGGCACGACCGGCCCGGCGAGCAGCTCGGCCAGCTCCGACGTCGCGTTGTCCGTCATACCGGAAAGCCGTTCTCCGTCATGCCGGCAAGCACAGCACACGGGTCCGGTACGCCGCACGACGAGTCCGCGCCCGGCGGGCCGGCGCCGGCGCGGCCGGGCATCGATCAGCCCGCACCGCCGGCGATATCCAGGATCGCGCGATTGGCGCTGGCCCCGGCGCACTCCACCGGAGACGCTCGGTCCCGAACGATCCGACGTGCGTTCGGTGGGGGCGCGGGTGGACATTGGCTTCATCGGTCTCGGCGTCATGGGGCAGCCCATGGCCCTCAACCTGGCCCGCGCCACGTCGCTGATCGTGTGGAACCGCACCGCCGCCCGGAGCGAGGCGCTCCGCGCGGCCGGCGCCACCGTCGCGCCGAGCCCGACGGAGGTCCTCCGGCGGGCACGCGTCGTGTTCGTCATGCTCGCCGACGGCGCCGCGATCGACGCCACGCTGGCCCGCGGCACCGCGCGGTTCGCGCAGAACGTCGCGGGCCGCACGATCGTCCACATGGGTACGACCTCACCCGGCTACTCGCGACTGCTCGACGCCGACATCCGGGCGGCCGGTGGGAGCTACGTCGAGGCCCCGGTCTCCGGTTCCCGCAAGCCCGCCGAGGCCGGGCAACTGGTGGCGATGGTGGCGGGCGAGCCGGCCGCGACGGAGACCGTGCGCCCGCTGCTGCGACCCATGTGCCACGAGACGATCATCTGCGGACCGGTTCCGAACGCGCTGCTGATGAAGCTCGCGGTCAACCTGTTCCTGATCACGATGGTCACCGGGCTCGCCGAAGCCGTCCACTTCGCCGACCGGCACGGTCTGGACATGGGGCAGTTCCTGACGGTGCTCGACGCCGGGCCGATGGCGAGCAGCGTGTCGCGGGTGAAGGCGGTGAAACTCGTGGACCGCGACTTCGACGTACAGGCCTCGATCGCCAACGTCCTGGAGAACAACCGGCTCGTGGCCGAGGCCGCCCGCGCGGCCGGGCTGGCATCGCCGCTGCTCGACGTCTGCCACGCCCTGTACGGCGACACGCTGTCGCTCGGTCACGGCGAGGCCGACATGGTCGCGGTGCTCCGCGCGATCGAGGCCCGTTCCGACGCACCCCGACGATCACCCTGACCCCGGCCCCGGGCCGATCATGATCCGCGTGATCAGGCGGTTCCTCTCACGGCACGCCGACGACGCGCGCGAGTCGGTCCCTGATCACGCGGATCTTGAGGGGTTAGCGGGGGACGACTTGGGCGGCGGCCCAGGTGCGCCAGGTGGCCAGCTGATCCGCGGCGGCGGCGAGTTGGTCGGCGACCGGGCCGGGGCCGGTCGAGCCGGGGGTGGTGCGGGCCGCCAGCGCGGAGCGCACCGAGAGGACGTCGCGCACGCCGGGGTCGAGGTGCTCGCTGACCAGGCGCAGGTCCTCGTCCGAGACCTCGTCGAGCGCGCAGTCGCGGGCGACGCAGAGCGCGACCAGCCGTCCGGTCACCTCGTGCGCCTCGCGGAACGGCACGCCCTTGCGGACCAACCAGTCGGCAACCTCGGTGGCCAGGGTGTAGCCGACCGGGGCGGCCGCGGCGAGCCGGTCCACCCGGACCGTCATCGTGGAGATCATGCCGGCCAGCGCCGGCAGCAGCAGCTCCAGCGTGTCGACCGCGTCGAAGACCGGCTCCTTGTCCTCCTGCATGTCCCGGTCGTACGTCAGCGGCAGGCCCTTGAGCATGGTCAGCACGGTGACCAGCCCGCCGACCAGCCGACCCGACTTGCCCCGCGCCAGCTCGGCGATGTCGGCGTTCTTCTTCTGCGGCATGATCGACGACCCGGTGGCGAACGCGTCGTCGAGTTCGACCCAGCCGAACTCCTGCGACGTCCACATCACCACCTCCTCGCCGAGGCGGGACAGGTGCACCCCGGCCATCGCGGTGATGAACAGGAACTCCGCGACGAAGTCCCGGTCGGCGACGGCGTCCATCGAGTTGGCCGCCGGCGCGGTGAAGCCCAGCTCCTTGGCGACCCGGACCGGGTCGAGCGGCAGCGACGAGCCGGCGAGCGCACCCGCGCCGAGCGGCGAGATCGCGGTACGGGCGTCCCAGTCGCGCAGCCGGTCGAGGTCCCGCAGCAGCGGCTGGACGTGTGCCAGCAGCCAGTGCCCGAACGTGACCGGCTGGGCGTGCTGGACGTGGGTCATGCCGGGCGCCGGCGTCTCCACGTGCCGCGACGCCTGCTCGACCAGCGCCTCGGCGAGCTCGATCAGCCGGGCGGCCACGCCGCGGGCGTGGTCGCGCAGGTAGAGCCGCAGGTCGGTAGCGACCTGGTCGTTGCGGGAGCGCCCCGCGCGCAGCTTGCCGCCGAGCGTGCCGAGCCGCTCCAGCAGCCCCCGCTCCAGGGCGGTGTGCACGTCCTCGTCGTCGACGGTGGGGCGGAACGACCCGGAGGCGCAGGCCGCCTCCAGGTCGTCCAGCGCCGCCAGGATCCTGCCCAGCTCCTCGGCGTCGAGCAGGCCGGCGCGGGCCAGCACGCGGGCGTGCGCGCGCGACCCGGCCAGGTCGTACGGGGCGAGCCGCCAGTCGAACTGGACGCTGACCGACAGCCGGGCCAGCGCCTCGGCGGGTCCCCCGGCGAACCGGCCACCCCAGAGGCTGGTGCGGTTGGTCGCGGCGCTGTTCTCGGTCAAGCTCTTGTCGTCCACGTCGGCCATTCTCACTGAGAAGATCCCTTCCTGCGAGCGCGGGGCCACCGCCCCGCCCCGCTCCCCCGTCAGGACTGGTCGCCGAGGCGGGCGTCCCGCGCCGCCGCCATCCGGCTCGGCAGGCCCCACAGCTGCACGAAGCCCTTGGCCAGCGACTGGTCGAACGTGTCGCCGGTGTCGTAGGTGGCCATGTTGAAGTCGTACAGGCTGGCCTCGGAGCGCCGGCCGGTGACCACCGCACGGCCACCGTGCAGCGTCAGCCGCACCTCGCCGCTGACGTGCTGCTGCGTCTCGTCGATGAACGCGTCGAGCGCGGCCTTGAGCGGCGAGAACCACAGGCCGTCGTAGACCAGCTCGCCCCAGCGCTGGTCCACGCCCTTCTTGAACCGGGCCACGTCACGCTCGACGGTGACGTTCTCCAGCTCCTGGTGCGCGGTGATCAGCGCGATCGCGCCGGGCGCCTCGTACACCTCGCGGCTCTTGATGCCGACCAGCCGGTCCTCGACCATGTCCAGCCGGCCCACGCCCTGGGCCCCGGCCCGGCGGTTGAGCTCGGTCACGGCCTGCAGCGGCGTCACGGTCTCGCCGTCGATCGCGACCGGCACGCCGCGGTCGAAGGTGATCACGACCTCGTCGGCGTCGCGCGGCTCCGCCGGGTTGGACGTGTACGAGTAGAGGTCCTCGATCGGGGCGTTCCAGATGTCCTCGAGGAAGCCGGTCTCGACGGCGCGGCCCCACAGGTTCTGGTCGATGGAGTACGGCGACTTGTGGGTGACGTCGATCGGCAGCCCCTTCTCCTCGGCCAGCGCGATCGCCTTGTCACGGGTCCAGGCGAAGTCCCGGGCGGGCGCGATCACCTTCAGGTCGGGCGCGAGCGCGCCGATGCCGACCTCGAACCGGACCTGGTCGTTGCCCTTGCCGGTGCAGCCGTGCGACACGACCGTGCCGCCGTACTTCTTGGCCGCGGCGACCAGGTGCTTGACGATCAGCGGGCGGCTCAGCGCCGACACCAGCGGGTAGCGGTCCATGTAGAGCGCGTTGGCGCGCATCGCCGGCAGGCAGAAGTCGGCGGCGAACTCGTCGCGCGCGTCGATCACCTCGGACTCCACGGCGCCGCAGTCGAGCGCCCGCTGCCGGATGACGTTCATGTCCTCGCCACCCTGGCCCACGTCGACGGCGACGGCGATGACCTCGGCGCCGATCTGCTCGGCCAGGTAGGGAATGGCGACCGAGGTGTCGAGACCCCCCGAATACGCCAGTACGACCCGCTCAGTCACGATGTATTACTCCCTTCCGGATTGTCTTGTTCATGGAAAACGTCTCAGTTGCGGTTACCCCGCTTGGCTCGCCGCCCAGCCGGAGAGTTTCTCCGCCAGCGCGGCGCCGCCGACCTCTTCGCGGGCCACCACGAGGATGGTGTCGTCGCCGGCGATGGTGCCGACGATCTCCGGCAGTCCCGACCGGTCGAGCGCGCTGGCCAGGAACTGCGCCGCCCCGGGCGGGGTGCGCAGCACGGCGATGGTGCCGCTGGAGTCGACCCCGGTGAGCAGCTCGTGCAGCAGCCGGACCAGCCGGGCCGGCGCCTGCTCGGCCGGCCGCAGCGGCCGGTTGCCGTCCTCCGGGATCAGGTAGACCGCCGGGCCGTCGCCGCCGCGTACCTTGACCGCCCCCAGCTCCTCCAGGTCCCGCGACAGCGTCGCCTGGGTCACCTGCACCCCCTCATCGGCCAGTAGCTCGGCCAGCTCGGTCTGGGAGCGGATCGCCCTGTCGCGGATCAGCTCGACGATCCGGGCGTGCCGGGCCGTACGGGTGACGGGTGCGGTCACCGCGGGCCGCCCGGCGAGCTGGCGGCCAGCAACCAGGCGAGCAGCGCCTTCTGCGCGTGCAGCCGGTTCTCCGCCTGGTCGAAGACCGCGCTCTGCGGACCGTCGAGCGCCTCGTCGGTGATCTCCTCGCCGCGGTGCGCGGGCAGGCAGTGCAGCACGATCGCCTCGGGCGCGGCCGCCCCGAGCAGCTTCGCGTTCACCTGGTACGGCCAGAACGGGGTGAGCCGGTCGCGGCCGTCGCCCTCCTGACCCATCGACGTCCAGGTGTCGGTGGCGACCACGTCGGCCCCGTCGACCGCCTCCCACGGATCGCGCAGCACCTGCACCGAGCCGCCCGTCCAGGCCGCGATCTCGTCGGCCCGGTTGACCACCCCGGGCGACGGGTCGTAGCCGGAGGGGCCGGCGACCCGCACGTGCATCCCGGCGGTGACCCCGGCCAGCAGGTACGAGTGCGCCATGTTGTTGGCCGCGTCCCCGACGTACGCCAGCGTCCGCCCAGCGGTGCCGCCGCAGCGCTCGCGGATGGTGAGCAGGTCGGCGAGCATCTGACACGGGTGGAAGCCGTCGGTCAGGGCGTTGACCACCGGCACCGTCGAGCCGGAGGCCACCTCGGCCAGCCGCTCGTCGCCGTGGGTGCGCATCACGATCGCCGAGACGTAGCGCGACAGCACCCGCGCGGCGTCGGCGAGGGTCTCGCCGCGGCCGAAATGGGTCGCCTGGGTGTCGATGATGATCGGGCTGCCGCCGAGCGCGGTGATGCCGACGTCGAAGGAGACCCGCGTGCGCAGGCTCGGCTTGTCGAACAGCACCGCCACCGACTGCGGCCCGAACAGCGGCCGGTGCGCGTACGGATCGGCCTTCATCGTCGCGGCGAGGTCGAGCACCGCCGACTGCTCGGCCGGCGAAAGATCGTCGTCGCGCAACAGGTGACGGATCATGCGGGGTCTCCGGAGAATGCGGCCGCGTCGAGGGCGGCGGGCAGGGCGGCGAGGAACGCGTCGGCCTGCTCGGCGGTGAGCACCAACGGCGGGGCGAGCCGCACCACGTCGGGTTGGATCGGGTTGACCAGGAAGCCGGCGTCGCGCAGCAGGCCGGCGACCGCGCCCGAGGCGGGCGCGCTGAGCACCACGCCGAGCAGCAGCCCGGCGCCACGCACCCCGGCGACCAGCGGGTGGCCGAGCGCCTCGACGCCGCGCCGCAGCTGCTCGCCGACCCGCTTGACGTGGTCGAGCAGCCCCTCGGCGGCGATCGTGCGCAGCACGGCGAGCGCCGCCGCGCAGCAGACGGGGTTACCGCCGAAGGTGCTGCCGTGGCTGCCCGGCGTGAACAGGCTCGCCGGGTCGACCGCCGAGGAGTCGGAGAACGCGATGCAGGCGCCGATCGGCAGCCCGCCGCCGAGCCCCTTGGCCAACGTGATGATGTCCGGCGCCACGCCCTCGGCCTGGTGGGCGAACCAGTGGCCGGTGCGGCCGATGCCGGTCTGCACCTCGTCGATGGCGAGCAGCGCCCCGTGCCGGGTGGTGATCTCCCGCGCCGCGGCGAGGTAGCCCGGCGGCGGGACGATCACACCGGACTCGCCCTGGATGGGCTCCAGGATCACCATCGCGGTGCGGTCGGTGACGGCGGCGGCCAGCGCGTCGACGTCGCCGTACGGCACGTGGGTGACGTCGCCGGGCAGCGGCCGGAACGGATCGGCCTTGGCGGGCTGGCCGGTCAGCGCCAACGCCCCCATCGTCCGGCCGTGGAAGCCGCCGACCGTCGACACCACGTGGGTGCGCCCGGTGCGGCGGGAGAGCTTGAACGCGGCCTCGTTGGCCTCCGCGCCCGAGTTGCCGAAGTAGACGGCGCCGGGGCGGCCGGTCAGGGTCAGCAGCAGCTCGGCGAGCGCCACCGTCGGCTCGGCGACGTACAGGTTGGAGACGTGCCCCAGGGTGGCGATCTGCCGGCTGACCGCCTCGACGACCGCCGGGTGGGCGTGGCCGAGGGCGTTGACCGCGATCCCGCCGAGCAGGTCCACGTAGGAGCGGCCGGCCTCGTCGACCACCACCGCGCCCTCGCCGCGCATCAGCGCCAGCGGCGGCGTGCCGTAGTTGTCCATCAACGCCTGCGACCAGCGTTCGACCAGCGACGTCATGACCCGCTCACCACCATCGTGCCGAACCCTTCCGACGTGAAGACTTCCAACAGCGTCGAGTGCGCCACCCGGCCGTCGACCACGTGCGCCGCCGGCACCCCGCCGCGCACCGCCCGCAGGCAGGCCTCCATCTTCGGCACCATCCCCGACTCCAACGTCGGCAGCAGCTCGGCCAGCTCATCGGTGGTGATCTGGGAGACCAGGCTGGAGGTGTCGGGCCAGTTCGCGTACAGCCCGGGCACGTCGGTGAGCACCACCAGCTTGCGGGCCCCGAGCGCGACGGCCAGCGCCGCGGCGGCGGTGTCGGCGTTCAGGTTGTGCAGCACCCCGTCGGCGTCCGGCGCCACCGTCGAGATCACGGGGATCCGGCCGGCGTCGATCAGGTCGGAGACCGCCGAGGGGTTGACCGTGTCCACGTCGCCGACCTGGCCGACGTCGACCGGCTCGCCGTCGACGTACGCCGGGCGGCGCACCGCGGTGAACAGCTGCGCGTCCTCGCCGGAGAGCCCCACCGCGTACGGGCCGTGCTCGTTGATCAGCCCGACCAGCTCGCGGCCGACCTGCCCGACCAGCACCATCCGCACGACGTCCATCGCCTCCGGCGTGGTGACCCGCAGCCCGCCCTTGAACTCGCTCTCGATGCCGAGCCGGCCGAGCATCTTCGAGATCTGCGGCCCGCCGCCGTGCACCACGACCGGCTTGAGGCCGGCGTAGCGCAGGAAGACCATGTCCGAGGCGAACGCCCGCTGCAGCTCGGGGTCGATCATCGCGTTGCCGCCGTACTTGACGACGACGGTGGCACCGCGGAACCGGGCCAGCCAGGGCAGCGCCTCGATCAGGGTGGCCGCCTTCGCCTGCGCCACGGTCAGGTCGCGGGTCAGCCCGCTGGGCGCGCTCATGTCGAGTACGCCGAGTTCTCGTGGACGTACGCGTGTGACAGGTCGTTGGTCCAGATCGTGGCCGCGGCGTCGCCGGCGTGCAGGTTCACCCGGATGGCCACGTCCCGCCCGGACAGGTCGACCTTCGCGCGGTCCTCGGCGGCCGCGCCGCCGCGGCACACCCAGACGCCGTTGACGGCCACGTCGATCGCGTCCGGCTCGAACGCGGCGGCGGTGGTGCCGACCGCGGCGAGAATGCGTCCCCAGTTCGGGTCGTTGCCGAACAGCGCCGTCTTGACCAGGTTGTTGCGCGCCACGGACCGCCCGGCCTCCACCGCGTCGGCCTCGCTGGCCGCGCCGACCACCTCGACGGCGATCTGCTTGGTGGCGCCCTCGGCGTCGGCGACCAGCTGCTGCGCCAGGTCGTGGGCGGCGGCGGTGACCGCCGCGGTCAGCTCCTGCTGGGTCGGCTCGATGCCGGAGGCGCCGCTGGCCAGCAGCAGGACCGTGTCGTTGGTCGACATGCAGCCGTCGGAGTCGACCCGGTCGAAGGTCAGCCGGCACGCCTCGCGCAGCGCGGCGTCGAGCGCCTCGGAGCCGGCGACCGCGTCGGTGGTGAGCACGCAGAGCATGGTGGCCAGCGCGGGCGCGAGCATGCCCGCGCCCTTGGCCATGCCGCCGACGCTCCAGCCGGCGCCGGCCACCACCGTGGTCTTCGGCCGGGTGTCGGTCGTCATGATCGCCTCGGCGGCCGCCGGGCCACCATCGCGGGACAGCCCCCGCACCGCCGACCGCACCCCCGGCAGCAGCTTCTCCATCGGCAGCCGCTCGCCGATCAGGCCGGTCGAGCAGACCGCGACGTCACCGGCGCCGACGAGCAGCCGGGGGTTGGCCGCGCTGAGCGTCGCCGCGGCGTGCTCGGCGGTGGCGTGGGTGTCCTGGAAGCCCAGCGGTCCGGTGCAGGCGTTGGCGCCGCCGGAGTTGAGCACCACGGCGCGGACGATGCCGGCGCGCAGCACCTGCTGGCTCCAGAGCACGGGTGCGGCCTTGACGCGGTTGGCGGTGAAGACGCCGGCCGCGGTCGCGTCCGGGCCGTCGTTGACGACCAGCGCGACGTCGGGCGCGCCGCTGCTCTTGAGGCCGGCGGCGACGCCCGCCGCCCGGAACCCCTTCGGGGCGGTGACACTCACGGGGCGACTCCGTAGACAGACAAACCAGTAGTTTCGGGCAAACCAAGCATAATGTTGGCGCACTGCACGGCCTGCCCCGCGGCGCCCTTGCCGAGGTTGTCGATCGCGCTGACCACGATCACCCGGCCCGAGTCGACGTCGGTGGCGACCTGCAGGTGGCAGGCGTTGGAGCCGAGGGTGGCGGCGGTGTGCGGCCACGCCCCCTCCGGCAGCACGTGCACGAAGGGCGCGTCCGCGTACGCCCCGGTCAGCGCCGCCCGCGCGGCGTCGGCGGGGGCCGACCCGGTCGGCCGCGCCGTGACCGTGGCCAGGATGCCGCGCGGCATCGGCGCCAGCACCGGGGTGAACGACAGCGTCGCCGCCCCGCTCGCCTGCTTGATCTCCGGCACGTGCTGGTGCGCCCCGACCTTGTACGGCGACAGGTCCCCCATCACCTCGCTGCCGAGCAGGTTCACCTTCGGCGACCTGCCGGCGCCCGAGGTGCCGGAGGCGGCCACGACCACCACGTCGTCGGGCTCGACCACGCCGGCGGCGATCAACGGCGCCAGCGCCAGGATCGTCGCGACCGCGTAGCAGCCGGTGGCGGCGACCCGCTGCGCACCGGCGATCGCCGCGCGCTGGCCGGGCAGCTCCGGCAGGCCGTACGTCCAGGCGCCGGCGTGCGCGCCGCCGTAGTAGCGCGTCCAGGCATCGGCGTCGCGCAGCCGGTGGTCCGCGCCGAGGTCGACGACCTTGGTGCCGGCCGGCAACGCGGCGGCCAGCGCCGCCGACTCGCCGTGCGGCAGCGCCAGGAAGACCAGATCCGCGTCGGCGAACGCGGCCGGCTCGGTCGCGCCGAGCACCAGGTCCAGCCCGACGAGCTGCGGGTGGACGGCGGCGACGGGCGCGCCGGCCCGGCTGTGCGCGGTGGCCGCGACGAGGTCCAGCTCGGGGTGCCCGGCGATCAGACGCAGCAGCTCGCCCCCGGCGTACCCACTCGCCCCTGCCACCGCGACTCGGATCCCCATACGCACCTCCGTATTGCTATGCAGGCAACGGTATCAGGATGCGAGGGCGGCTGCAAGGTCATGCACGCTGCTGCATGGCGACGCATATGACGACGGGCCCCGTCCCACGGCGCGCGGCAGCGGGAGGGGCCCGTCGATCAGGGCGGAGAGACCGTCAGGCGCGCAGGGCGGCTCCGACCCGGGAGGCGGCCTCGGCGACGGCGGCGTCGCGGGCGACCACCGCCTCCTCGACGGTGAGGGTGCGGTCCGGGGCCCGGAACGTCAGCTTGTACGCCAACGACTTGCGCCCCTCGCCGAGCTGCTCCGAGACGTACACGTCGAAGAGCCGCACCGACTCCAGCAGCTCGCCCGCGCCGTCGCGCAGCGCCCGCTGCACGTCGGCCGACGGCACCCCGGCGTCCACCACCAGCGCCACGTCGATCAGCGCCGGCGGGAAACCGGAGATCCGCGGCGCCGGCGCGACCGGCAGCGCCGGCAGCGCGTCGAGGTCGAGCTCCATCGCGCAGGTACGCCGCGGGAGCTCCAACGCGGAGACCACCGCCGGGTGCAGCTCACCGGCGTACCCGACCACCGTGCCGTCCACCACCAGCTCGGCGCAGCGGCCGGGGTGCCACGGGGCGCGCTCGCCCTGGCGTACCACCACCCGCTCGCCGCGCAGCCCCGCCGTGTCGAGCACGATCCGGGCCGCCTCGACCGCGTCCGCCCAGCTCGCCGGCCGGCCCGCGCCCCACCATCCGCCGGGCTCGACCTCACCGGCGAGCACCGCCGCGACGTGCCACGGCTGGTGCGGCACCGCCGCGTCGGCCGCGGCGAACTCCGCCTCCGACGGCCGGTCGTGCACGCCCATCGCCGACGGCGCAGCGGCCCCCGCGCGCGGATGGAACACCACCCCGATCTCGTAGAGCGCGAGGTCGCGCTGCCCCCGCCCGACGTTGCGGCGCAGCGTCGCCAGCAGCGGCGGCAACAGCGTGGTACGCAGCAGCGGCTCGGTGTCCGACAGCGGGTTGGCCAACCGCACCGCCGCGCGCCGCGGATCGTCGGCCGGCAGCCCGAGCGCCTCGCCGAACTCCGTCGACACGAACGGGTACGACAGCACCTCGACGTAGCCGTTCTCGGCCAGCGCCCGCGCCACCGAACGGCGGCGCCGCTGCTCGTCGGTCAGGCCGCGGCCGGCCGGGGCCAACGGCAGCGCGCCGGGCACGTTGTCGTACCCGTCGAGCCGCGCCACCTCCTCGACCAGGTCCGCCGGGTCGGTCAGGTCCGGCCGCCAGCTCGGCGGGGTCACCGTGAGCCGGTCGCCGTCGGCGGCCACCACGCAACCGATCCGTTCCAACAGCTCGGTCACCCGCGCGGCGGGGTAGGGCACGCCGATCCGGCGCGCCGGCAGGTCGGCGTCGATCACGACCGGGGCGAGCGGGCGCACGTGATCGACGTCGAGGATCTCGTCGCCGACCGTGCCGCCGCCGTACTCGGTCAGCAGCGCGACCGCCCGGTCCACCGCGACCAACGTGAGCGCCGGGTCGACCCCGCGCTCCCAGCGCTTGGCGGCCTCGCTGAACAGCTTGTGCCGTCGGGCGGTGCGCCCGACCATCACCGGGTCCCAGTGCGCCGCCTCGAAGAGCACGTTGACGGTGGCGCCCGGCACGACCTCGCTGGTCTCGCCGCCCATCACCGCCGCGAGCGAGATCGGGCCGGTGTCGTCGAGGATCACCATGTCCTCGGCGTCGAGCACCCGCGCCACCCCGTCCAGGGTGGTGAGCTTCTCCCCCGCCGTCGCCCGCCGCACGACCAGCGGCCCGCGCAGCCGGTCCAGGTCGAAGGCGTGCATCGGCTGACCGAGCTCGAGCATCACGTAGTTGGTGATGTCGACCGCGAGGCTGATGCTGCGGATGCCGGCCACGGTCAGGCGTCGCACCATCCAGTCCGGCGACGGCGCGGCGGGGTCGATCCCCCGCACGACGCGGGCGCTGAACCGGTCGCAGCCGACCGGGTCGCGCACCTCCACCGGGTACGCCGGGGTCGGCGTCGCGCCCGGCGCCGCCACCGCGCCCGGGTCCCGGAACGGCACGTCCAGCGCGTGCGACAGCTCGCGGGCGATACCGCGCACCGACATCGCGTAGCCGCGGTCCGGGGTGATCTCCAGCTCGATCACCACGTCGTTGAGCCCGATCACCGGGCGGGCGTCGTCGCCCGGCTCGGCGGACACGTCCGGCGGCAGCACCAGGATGCCGGCGTGCTCGTCGCTGATGCCCAGCTCGCGGGCCGAGCAGATCATGCCCTTCGACATCCGCCCGTACGTCTTGCGCGCGCCGATGGCGAAGCCGCCGGGCAGCACGCCGCCGGGGAGGATCACGACGACCCGGTCCCCGACCGAGAAGTTCGTCGCGCCGCAGACGATCTCCTGCGGCTCGCCGGTGCCGTTCGCGGCGCCGACGTCGACCAGGCAGTGGCGGATCGGCTTCTTGAAGCCGGTCAGCTCCTCGATCTGCCGCACCTCGCCGACCACCAGGGACCCGGTGATCGTGGCACCCTGGTCGACGATCGCCTCCGGCTCCAGCCCGAGACCGACCAGCGCGCGTTCGAGCTGCTCGACGGTGAGATCGGCGGGCAGGTCGACGTGCTCGCGCAGCCAGGACAGAGAAACTCGCATGACTCAGACCGCCGTTTCCAAAGCTCGGTTCCGCATCGGCTACACCTCGACCCCGAACGCGCGGGTGAACCGCACGTCGCCCTCGACCATGTCGCGCATGTCGCTCACCCCGTGCCGGAACATCAGGGTCCGCTCGATGCCCATCCCGAACGCGAAGCCGGAGTAGACCTCCGGGTCGATGCCGCAGGCGCGCAGCACCCGGGGGTTGACCATGCCGCAGCCGCCCCACTCGACCCAGCGCGGGCCGTCCCGGTGCCCCGGGAACCACACGTCGAACTCCGCGGACGGCTCGGTGAACGGGAAGTAGTGCGGGCGCCAGCGGGTTCTGGCGTCGGCACCGAACATGGCGCGGGCGAAGTGGTCGAGCGTGCCCTTCAGGTGCGCCATCGTGATGCCCTTGTCCACGACCAGGCCCTCGACCTGGTGGAAGACCGGGGTGTGGGTCGCGTCGAGCTCGTCGGTGCGGTAGACCCGGCCCGGGCAGACCACGTAGATCGGCGGCTCCCGCAGCAGCATCGTGCGCGCCTGCACCGGCGACGTGTGGGTGCGCAGCACCAGGCCGGGCAGGTCCAGGTGGAACGTGTCCATCAGGCCGCGGGCCGGGTGGTCGGCGGGGATGTTGAGGGCGTCGAAGTTGGTCCACTCCAGCTCGACCTCGGGGCCCTCGGCGATCTCGTACCCCATGCCGACGAAGAGGTCGCCGATGCGCTCCATCAGCGTGGTCAACGGGTGCCGGGCCCCGCGCGGACGGCGGTCCCAGGGCAGCGTGACGTCGACCCGCTCCTCGGCGAGCACCCTTTCCGCCTGCTGACGCTCCAGCTCGACCTGTTGCGCCGCGAACGCGGCCTCGATCAGGCGACGGGCCTCGTTGACGCGCTTGCCGGCGTCGGACTTGGCGGCCGGCGGCAACGCGCCGATCTCCCGTCGGGCCAGCGAGACGGGGGCGCGGTCGCCGAGGTGCAGGTGGCGGACCGCGGCGAGCGCGTCGAGGTCGGCGGCGTGGGCGAACGCCATCTCCGCGGAGGTGACGGCCTCCTTCAGCGCGCTGGGGTCGAGCAGCGCCGCCTGCTTCGGGTCGTACGGATCATTGCGATAGGTCATGACGAGCGGGCACTCCCTCACGGCGTGCGGCCATCGCGGGCGCAATGGCCATCAGAGTCTACGGACGCGCGGCTTCGCCGTAGCCCACCGGTGCGGGGAGGAGAGCAGGAAGGGATCAGGCCTGCCGCCCGCCGGGACCGGCGGGCCGGGTAAACGAGTGCCGACGGGCGCTCATCGTGACGACTCCCTGGATCGCAATGCTCTGGCCGAAGCGTACAGGCAGACGGCGGCGGCGGCAGCCAGGTTCAGGCTCTCCGCGCGGCCGTGCAGCGGCACCCGGACCCGGGCGTCGGCCGCAGCGGCCAGCTCGGCTGGCAGGCCGTGGGCCTCGGAGCCGAAGAGCCAGGCGGTCGGGCGGGCCAGCCCGCCGGCGTCGGCGAGATCGTCGAGATCGGTCTCGCCGTACCCGGTGGCGGCCAGCACGGCCAGGCCGGACGCGCGCAGCGCCGCCACCACCGCGGCCGGGTCGGCGGCGCGCACCACGTCCACGTGGAAGAGGCTGCCGGCGGTGGCGCGCACACACTTGCCGTTGTACGGGTCCACCGCGTCGCCGGCGAAGACCACCGCGCCCGCCCCGGCCGCGTCCGCGGTGCGCAGCACGGTCCCGGCGTTGCCGGGGTCACGGATCTCGGCGAGCACCGCGGCCAGCCGGGGCGGCTCACGCAGCGCCGCGGCCAGCGGTACGTCGCGGTGGGCGCAGACCGCCACGACCCCCTGCGGGGCGACGGTCTCGGTCAACGCGGCGAGCCCGTCGTCGGTCACCGGCGAGACCGGCACCCCGGCCGCGGCCGCGGCGGCGGCCAGTTCGGGATAGCGGTCGAGGCCGGCTTCGGTGCCGAAGAGCTCGTGGACCACGCCCGGCACGGTGAGCGCCTCCCGGACCGCCTGTGGTCCCTCGGCCAGGAACCGGCCGGTCTCGTCGCGTTCGCGGCGCCGCTGCAGGCGCCGGGCCGCCACGATCCGCGGGGTACGGGCGGTGAAGCGCGGCGCGTCGGAGTCCCAGACGCGATCGAGGCGCCCCTCATGCGGATGCATCGACATGAGAGACGCCTCGATAACGCGTGCTGGTCAGGCGGCCTGCGCGGCGGCGCCGCCGGTGCCCTCGGCCGCGACGGCGGCACGGGCGATCTCGACCATGCCCTTGAACGCGACCTCGTCGTTGACGGCGAGGTCGGCCAGGATCTTGCGGTCGACCTCGACGCCGGCCAGCTTGAGGCCCTGGATCAGGCGGTTGTAGGTCATCCCGTTGGCGCGGGCACCCGCGTTGATCCGGGTGATCCACAGCTGCCGGAAGTCGCCCTTGCGGTCGCGACGGTCCCGGTAGGCGTACTGCATCGAGTGCAGCACCTGCTCCTTGGCCTTGCGGTAGAGGCGGGAGCGCTGACCGCGGTAACCGCTCGCGGTCTCCAGCAGGGCGCGGCGCTTCTTCTGGGCGTTAACAGCCCGCTTGACGCGTGCCATCTCACGTACTCCTTCAGGTCAGGTGGCGCGCGTCAGCGGCCGAGCAGCTTCTTGATTCGCTTGACGTCGGCCTTGGCGACCTCGGCCACGCCGGTCAGCCGGCGGGTCCGCTTGGAGGACTTACCCTCCAGCAGGTGGCGCTTGCCGGCCTGCTCGGCGACGATCTTGCCGCTGCCGGTGCGCTTGACCCGCTTGCCCATCCCGGTGTGGGACTTCATCTTCGGCATCTGAAACGTCTCTCCCCTGTTACTCGCCGGTGGTCCCGGCGGGTCCGGCCGCCTCGGCCGGCGGCGCCGTCTCGGCACCGGCCTCCCGCTCGCGCGGCGAGCCCGCCTTGGCGGCCGTGGCGGACGCCTTGACGGCTCGGTGCGGAGCCAAAACCATGATCATGTTACGGCCGTCCTGCTTCGGAGCGGCCTCGACGTAGCCCAGCTCCGAAATCTCGGACTCGAGCCGGCGCAGGAGCCGGTAACCCAGCTCCGGGCGGCTCTGCTCCCGACCGCGGAACATGATCGTCACCTTGACCTTGTCACCGGCCTTGAGGAACCGCACCACGTGACCCTTTTTGGTCTCGTAGTCGTGCGGGTCGATCTTCGGCCGGAGCTTCATCTCCTTGATGACGGTCTGCTGCTGGTTCCGCCTGGCTTCGCGCGCCTTGAGTGCACTCTCGTACTTGAACTTGCCGAAGTCCATGAGCTTGCACACCGGCGGGCGCGCCATCGGCGCAACCTCGACCAGGTCCAGGTCGACGTCCGCGGCCAGCTGCAGGGCGCGCTCCAGCGGGACGATGCCCACCTGCTCACCCTCAGGGCCGACCAGTCGGACCTCACGTGCCCGGATCTGTTCGTTCACGCGTGGCTCGACGCTGATGGGGCCTCCTCGAGTCCGTTCTCCTCGGTGCCGACCCCCGTCGGCCCCCCGGTTGGGAACCGACCCGGGAAAGCAGAAGGCCCCGGCACATGCCAGGGCCCACTCGACCGGTCAACGGCGTCGTAACGACGCGTGACCCGAGCCGGACTGCTCCGACCCGGGTGACCGGACCCGGCCACCAGATGGGCGACTCGGGTGGGAGCAGGCGCTCCGCTTTGCGGCTGTCACGCGTGGTGACAGCGCGGTCGACGCAGCAAGGCTAGCAGGTCGGCGCGCCATCGGCGAACCGGGGGTTCGCGTTCGCCGATGCGACGTCCCCGCGGGGCGCCGCTACCGGACGGGCACCTGCTGCTGGTGGGCGGCGTGCAGCGCGCGCAGCGCCCGGACGCCCTCCACGGCGCGCTCCCGGTCGACCACCTGCAGCGCCACCATCGGGATCAGATCGTCGTCGTGCAGCTCCAGACTCGCCCACGCGGCGCCCCGATCGAAGCGCACCGCCCGCACGACCTCCCAGGGCAGCTCGTACGAGCCGATCACGTTGCGGACCCGGACGCCGCGCGCGTCGGCCTCCACCCTCGGACGGGTGAAGAGCAGGATGATCGCCGCGCCGAACAGGCCGAGCCCGACCATGGCGAGCTGGTCGCCGCGCTGGAACGCCCCCATCCCCCCGCCGGTGGCCCCGCGCAACGCCGTGCCGACCAGGGTGAAGGTGATCAGCAGCGCGGCGGCGAGCAGCCAGCACGTCACCCTGATCCGGTGCGGCCGCAGACGGAGGACGTCGGAGGAGGTCACGTACCGAGTGTGCCACCAGCCCCCGGTCGCGCCGCCGTCAGGTGCCGGTGGCGACCGGACGCACGGCACGGCCGGAGACGACCACCGCGAGCAGCGTGAGCACCGCGCCGGCCAGCAACGCCGGCGTGACGGCGGGCTTGCCCGGCAGTAGCACGTCGAGCAGCATCGCCCCGGCCAGCTGCCCGCCCACCACGCTCAACCCGGTCCGCAGCACGCCCACCGAGCGGACGCTGAGCAGCAGGATCACCACGATGCAGACGCCGAGCAGCCCTCCGCAGTAGAGGTACCACTGCGACGGCCATCGCGCGTGGGCGGCGGCGCCGAACGCCCCGACCGCCGCCGCCACCGCCAGGATCAGCGGGGTGCCGACCGCGAAGTTCACCGCCGTGCCGGCCGCGGTGGTGCTGGCGGCCGAGACCCGCCCGTTGAGCGCCGACTGCAGCGCCACGGCGAGCCCGGCCGCGACGGCGAGCAGGACCACGCCGACGGCGAACTCGCCGACCGGGCGGCCGAGCTGGGACAGCGCCACCGCGCCGATGCCCAGCAGCGCCCCGGCGACCCGCGGGCCCGTCAACGCGAGCCGACCGGCCGGGGCGAGCCCGGTGCGGTCCACCGCGAGCCCGCCGAGACTGTTCCCCGCCACCTGGGCGATCGTGAAGACCGCGACGCCGAGCACCGGCACGGCGTAGGTGGCGGCCGTGACCAGGAACGCCCCGCCCGCCCCGCCGAGGTACGCCCACCACGGCAGCCGGGCGTGCCGCAGCGCGCGCAGGCCGCTGCGCATCGAGGGCATCAGGAACAGCCCGGCGAGCACGATCAGGCAGCCGCCGAGGTTGTTCACGACCGCGCCGAGCACGGCGCTGCCGACCCGGACGCCCAGCTCGGCGTTGGCCGCGCTCTGCGCCGCCGACGCGACGCCGCCGAGCCCGGCGAGGCAGAGCGCCGCCCAGGGGGGCAGCGCCTTCACCGCCGGCCCGTCCCGGCCGGCGCCCCCACCGGCGTCACAGCCGGCACGCGTGGATGTCCGTGACCAGGATCGCGCGGGCCCCGAGGTCGTACAGCTCGTCCATGATCCGGTGCATCTCGGCGCGCGTCACCATCGCCTGCACCGCCACCCAGCCCTCGCGGTGCAGCGGGGAGATCGTCGGCGACTCGATGCCGGGGGTCAGCGCGGTGGCCCGCTCGAGCAGGTCGGCGCGGACGTCGTAGGCGAGCATCACGTACTTGCGGGCGACCAGCACGCCCTGCAGCCGCCGGATCAGCTGGTCGACCTGGTGGCCGCCGGCCGGGGCGTCGACCCGGCGGATCAGCACCGCCGAGGAGCGCAGGATCGGCTCGCCGACGATGGCCAGCCCGGCCTGCCGCAGCGTGGCGCCGGTGGAGACGACGTCGGCCACGATGTCGGCGACGCCGAGCCGGACCGCGTTCTCCACGGCGCCGTCGAGCCGGACAACAGAGGCGGTGAGCCCGTGCTCGTCGAGGTAGCGGGCGACGACGCCGGGGTAGGCGGTCGCCACGCGCCGGCCGTCGATCTCCTCGACCTTCGAGATGGTCCCCGCCGGGGCGGCGAACCGGAACGTCGCTGCGCCGAAGTCCAGGTCGAGGACCTCCTCGGCGGGGATGGCGGCGTCGACCAGCAGGTCCCGCCCGGTGATGCCGAGATCGAGATCGCCGGAGCCGACGTAGGTGGCGATGTCGCGGGGGCGCAGGTAGAAGAACTCGACCTCGTTGGCCTCGTCCCGGCAGACGAGATCCCGGTCGTCGGTGCGCTGGGCGTAGCCCGCCTCGCGCAGCATGCGGGTCGCGGGCCCGGAGAGGGTGCCCTTGTTCGGGATGGCGATGCGCAGCATCTCAGGTGCTCCTTCGATCGAAACGGTTGTCGCGACGGGGCACGTCAGAGATGTCGGTAGACGTCCTTGAGGTCGAGTCCGGTGGCCAGCATCAGCACCTGGGCCTGGTAGAGCAGCTGCGAGATCTCCTCCGCCGCCCGTTCCGGCCCCTCGTGCTCGGCCGCCATCCACGCCTCGGCCGCCTCCTCGACGACCTTCTTGCCGATCGCGTGCACGCCGGCCTCCAACGCCGCCACGGTCCCCGACCCCGGCGTGCGGGCGGCGGCCTTGGCCTGCAGCTCGGCGAACAGCTCCTCGAACGTCTTCACGGCTGCCGATTCTCGCAGCCGGCCACGGGCGGCCCGCCGGCCGGGTCGTCGTGCCGCCCACCAGGTGGACCGGCGGCGGACGAGGCGACGCCGGGCCGCGACGAAATTGTGGCCAACCTGACGTTTTCCCTGCTGGGACGCGGATCGGCCGGCGCGCCGTACACCCCTATGCTGTCGGCCATGCCTAGCCGATCCATCCCCGTCGCGCTCGCGGGCGCGAGCGTGCTCCTCGCCGCCGTCGCCGGCTGCGCCCCGCAGGAGTCGACCCCGTCCACCCCCAGCGCCAGCGGGCTCGCGTGCGGCAAGGACGCGCTGAAGACCCGGACCGGCGGCAAGCTGACGATCGGCACGGACGACCCGGCGTACGAGCCGTGGTTCACCGAGAACAAGCCGGAGAACGGCAAGGGCTTCGAGTCCGCGGTCGCGTACGCGGTGGCGGAGAAGCTCGGTTACGCCCGGGCGGACGTGGTCTGGACGCGGGTCACGTTCAACAACGCGATCGCCCCGGGCCCGAAGCCGTTCGACTTCGACATCAACCAGTTCTCCGTGACGGAGGAGCGCAGGAAGGCGGTCGACTTCTCGTCGCCGTACTACCTCGTGCGGCAGACCGTCATCGCGCTGAAGGGCTCGAAGATCGCCGGCGCGAAGTCGCTGGCCGACCTCAAGGGCGCCACGCTCGGCGCGCAGGTCGGCACGACCAGCTACCAGGCAATCACCGACGTGATCAAGCCCAGCGGCAAGCCGCAGGTCTACAACTCCAACGACGACGCCAAGAAGGCGCTGCAGAACGGGCAGATCGACGGGCTCGTCGTCGACCTGCCGACCGCGTTCTACATCACCGGCGCCGAGATCACCGACGCGACGATCGTCGGGCAGCTGCCGCAGGTCGGCGTGCCCGAGCAGTTCGGCCTGGTGCTGGACAAGGACTCGCCGCTGACCGGGTGCGTGACCCAGGCCGTGGACGCGCTGCGCAACGACGGCAAGCTCACCGAGCTGGAGAAGCAGTGGCTCGCCCAGACGGCGGGCGCGCCCGAGCTCACGTGAGGACCGCGCAGCAACCCCGCTCCGAGGCAGCCCGCGAGCGGACCGTCCACCGGCGACGGCAGACGGTCCGCTCGGTGCTGATCGCCGCCGGGTCCACCGGCGTGCTCGGCACGCTGCTCGTCGTCGCCGTCACCGGCGCGCCCGGCTGGGATCGGGTGAGGGCGTCCTTCTTCGACCCGGGCATCGCCCGCGCGGCGCTGCCCGAGATCCTCGCCGGGCTCTGGCTGAACGTGCGGCTGCTGTTCTTCTGCGCGTTCGGCGCGCTGGCCCTGGGGCTGGTCGTGGCGCTGCTGCGCACCCTGCGCGGACCCGTGTTCTTCCCGGTCCGGGCCCTGGCCACCGGCTACACGTACACGTTCCGCGGTCTGCCGCTGATCATCGTGCTGTACGTGCTGACCCTCGGCGTGCCCGGCCTGCGGTTGCAGGGCATGCCGTCCGTGCTGGTGCTGGGCGGGATCGCGCTGGTGATCACCTACAGCGGCTACCTGGCCGAGGTGTTCCGCGCCGGCATCGAGTCGGTGCACCCGAGCCAGTGGGCCGCCGCCCGGTCGCTGGGGCTGACGTACCGGCAGACGATGCGGCACGTGGTGCTCCCCCAGGCCGTCCGCCGGGTGGCGCCGCCGCTGCTCAACGACACGGTCGCGCTGCAGAAGGACGTCGGGCTGGTCTCGCTGGCCGGGCCGATCGACGCGGTCCGGGCCGCGCAGATCGCCACCGCGGACACGTTCAACTACACGCCGTACATCGTGGCCGGGGTGCTCTTCGTGCTGCTCGCGATCCCGCTGATCGCGGTGACCGACTGGGTGACGCTGCGGGCGGCGCGCCGGCAGGCGGGAGGATAGATGTCGGTGCTCTCCTGCCGGGGGCTGCGCAAGGAGTTCTCCGGCCACGTGGTGCTCGACGGCCTCGACCTGGACGTCGCCGAACACGAGGTGGTCGCGCTGATCGGCGCCTCCGGTTCCGGCAAGTCGACGCTGCTGCGCTGCGTGAACCTGCTCGAGGAGATCGACGACGGCACGATCCACCTCGACGGCGAGCACATCACCGACCCGCGGGTGAACCCGGACCGGGTACGGCAGCGCATCGGGATCGTGTTCCAGTCCTACAACCTGTTCCCGCACATGACCGTGCTGGACAACGTCACGCTCGCGCCGCGCCGGGTGCACCGGCGGGAGCGGGCCGCGGCCGAGGCGCAGGCGCGCGAGCTGCTCGCGCGGGTCGGGCTGGCGGAGAAGGCCGGGGCGTACCCGGACCGGCTCTCCGGCGGGCAGCAGCAGCGGGTCGCGATCGTGCGCGCGCTGGTGAACTCGCCGCGGCTGATGCTGCTCGACGAGGTCACCTCGGCGCTGGACCCGGAGCTGGTCGGCGAGGTGCTGACGATGATCCGGGACCTCAAGGCGCAGGGCATGACAATGGTGCTGGCCACGCACGAGATGGGCTTCGCACGTCAGGTCGCGGACCGGGTCTGCTTCCTCGACGGCGGGAAGGTCATCGAACAGGGCCCGCCCGAGCAGGTCTTCGCCACCCCCACCCACCCCCGCACGAGACAGTTCCTCCACCGCATCATCGAGGCCGGCCGGCTCTGACCCCCCGCGTGATCAAGGGATCCGCGGCGGCACGGGCCGGCCGGACCGCTGCGGATCCCTTGATCAACCGCAGGAAGCGGGGGTCAGGCGGTGTGGAGGGTGCGGATGGCGAGGACGGCGTCGAGGGCGGCGACCGTCGCCGCCCAGCCCTTGTCCTCGGCGGAGCCCGGCAGGCCGGCGCGGTCGCGGGCCTGCTCGATCGTGTTGACCGTGAGCACCCCGTTGCCGACCGGCGTCGACTCGTCGAGCGCGATCCGGGTCAGCCCGTCGGTCACCGACTGGCAGACGTACTCGAAGTGCGGCGTCTGTCCCCGCACCACCACGCCGAGCGCCACCACCGCGTCGCAACGCCGCGCCAGCGCCTGCGCCACCACCGGCAGCTCCACCGAGCCGGCGACCCGCGCCACCACCACGTCGGCCACGCCGCACGCCTTCGCCGCCGCCACCGCCCGGTCGAGCATGGTGTCGACCAGCTCGGCGTGCCACCGCGTGGCGACCACCCCGACGGTCAGGCCGTGGGCGTCCACGGCCTCCAGCGCCGGCTCCCCGAAACCAGCCACTACGCAAGCCCTTCCGCGATGTCGTCCAGCTCCAGCAGGTGCCCCATCCGGTCCCGCTTCGTCCGCAGGTAGCGGACGTTCTCCGGGTGCGGCCGCACCGGCATCCCCTCCCGGCCGACGATCGTCAGGCCGTACCCCTCCAGCCCGGCGCGCTTGGCCGGGTTGTTGGTGAGCAGCCGCATCGACCGCACCCCCAGGTCGTAGAGGATCTGCGCGCCCGTGCCGTAATCGCGGGCGTCGGCCGGCAACCCCAGCTCCAGGTTGGCGTCGACGGTGTCGCGCCCGAGGTCCTGCAGCTGGTACGCCTGCAGCTTGTGCAGCAGGCCGATGCCCCGGCCCTCGTGCCCGCGCATGTAGAGCACCACGCCGCGCCCCTCCTCGGCGATCCGGGCCAGCGCGGCGTTGAGCTGCGGCCCGCAGTCGCAGCGCAGCGACCCGAACACGTCGCCGGTCAGGCACTCGGAGTGCACCCGCACCAGCACGTCCTGCCCGTCGCCGACCTCGCCGTAGACCATCGCCACGTGCTCGGCGGCGTCGTGCTCGGCCCGGTAGCCGATCGCCCGGAACACGCCGTGCTCGGTCGGAATCCGGGTCTCGACGACCCGGTCCACCAGCGCCTCCGTGCGCCGCCGGTGGGCGATCAGGTCCGCGATGCTGATCAACGTCAGGCCGTGCTCGGCGGAGAACTTCTCCAGGTCCGGCAGGCGCATCATGGTGCCGTCGTCGTTGACCAGCTCGCAGAGCACGCCGGCCGGGCGCAGCCCGGCCAGCACGGCCAGGTCGATCGCGGCCTCCGTGTGACCCGGTCGGCGCAGCACCCCGCCGGGCTTGGCGCGCAGCGGCACCACGTGCCCGGGACGGGCCAGGTCGACCGGGCGGGTAGCCGGGTCGGCCAGCAACCGGATCGTGTGGGCGCGGTCGGCGGCCGAGATCCCGGTGCTGACCCCCTCGCGGGCGTCCACCGTGACCGTGTACGCGGTGCCCCGCGGGTCCTGGTTCGTGTGGTACATCGGCGGCAGCTCGAGCCGGTCGGCGTCGGCCTCCGTGATCGGCGCGCAGATGTAGCCCGACGTGTAGCGGACCGTGAACGCGAGCAGCTCCGGCGTCGCCAGCTCGGCGGCGAAGATCAGGTCGCCCTCGTTCTCCCGGTCGGCGTCGTCGACCACCACCACGGGCCGCCCCGCGGCGATGTCGGCGAGCGCCTGCTCGATGCTGCCGAAGCCGGTCGGCCCGTCCGCGGCCGTCGCGCCCTGCTCGACGATCTGAGTCATGACCGCACCCCCGTCACCATCTTCTCCACGTACTTCGCGATCACGTCGACTTCCAGGTTGACCACCGTGCCGACGCCCTTGTGGCCGAGCGTGGTCAGTTCGAGCGTGGTGGGGATCAGGCTGACCGTGAACCGGTGCTGCGGCGCGTCGGTCACCGCCGCGACCGTCAACGACACCCCGTCGACCGTGATCGACCCCTTCTCCACCACGTACCGGCTCAGTGGCGGCGGCAGCTCGATCTCGACCTCTTCCCAGCGCTCGCCCGGGGTGCGCCGCAGGATCACCCCGACCCCGTCGACGTGCCCCTGCACGAGGTGGCCGCCGAGCCGCGTGGCGAGCGTCGCCGCCCGTTCGAGATTGACCCGGTCGCCCGGCGCCAGCCCGCCGAGCGCGCTGCGGTCGAACGTCTCCTTCATCACGTCGACGGTGAAGGTGTCGCCGTCGACCGACACAACCGTGAGACAGACGCCGTTGACGGCGATCGAGTCGCCGTGTCGGGCGTCAGCGGCGACCAGCGGACCCCGGATGGCGAGCACGGCGGCCTCGCCGTGCCAGTCCAGCCGGACCGCCTCACCCAGTTCCTCGATGATCCCGGTGAACATCTGCTCAGCCTTCTCTCTGCCGCGGCACCGCGGTGAAGCGCAGGTCGGGGCCGACCTGCGTGAGCTCCGTGAACGTCAGATCGATGATCTCGGTGATCGTGCGCACGCCGGCATCGGCCAGGGCCGGCGCCCCGGCGCCGAGCAGCTTGGGGGCGACGTACCCGACGACCTTGTCGACCAGGCCGGCGGCGAGGAACGCCCCGGCGAGCGCCGGGCCCCCCTCCAGCAGCACCGAACGCACGCCACGCTGGTACAGCAGCGCGAGCAGCCGCGTCAGGTCCACGCGGCCGTCCGGCCCCGTCCCGACCTCCGCGCCGGTCGCGATCCAGGTGCGCGCGGCGCCGTCGCGGACCCGCGCGTCCGCCGGGGTTCGGCCGGCGCTGTCGACCACGACGCGCAGCGGCTGCCGGATGGCGAGGCTGCCGTCGCGCAGGTTGCGGGCGGTCAGCCGCGGGTCGTCGGCGAGCACGGTGCCGACCCCGACCATGATCGCGTCGACCGTGCCGCGCAGCGCGTGCACGTCGATGCGGGCGGCCTCCGAGGTGATCCACATGCTGGTGCCGTCGGCGGCGGCGGAGCGCCCGTCGAGGGTGGCGGCGTACTTCCAGATCACGTACGGCCGGTCGCGGCGCACCGCGGTCAGCCACGCGATGTTGCCGGTGGCCGCCTCGGCCTCGCGCACCCCGGTCCGCACCTCGACCCCGGCGGCGCGCAACGTCTCCATGCCGCCGGCGGCGACCGGGTTCGGGTCGCTCACCGCGATCACGACCCGGGCGACGCCGGCCTGCACGAGCGCCTGGGCGCAGGGGCCGGTGCGGCCGGTGTGGTTGCAGGGCTCGAGGGTGACCACCGCGGTTCCGCCGCGGGCGCGTTCACCCGCCTGGGCCAGCGCGACGATCTCGGCGTGCGGACCACCGGCGTAGGCGTGGAAGCCCTCGCCGACGACGTCGCCCGCCGCGTCGAGCAGCACGCAGCCGACGACCGGGTTGGGGCTGGTCGAGCCGAGACCGCGCCCGGCCAGCTCGATGGCGCGGCGCATCGCCTCGTCGATGGAGACGCTCGCCATGGCCCCTCTTCTCCTCGCGTGCCGTTCGGGCGCGCGGGCGGGGGGAACCATCGGCGGCGGTGGAAGCCGGGCCGACGGTAGCGGCGGCGGAGCGGGGGACGGCACGGCCGACCCCGGTGGGCCGGCGGTGACGGCGCCCGTTGAGGCACCGGCGACCGATCGGCCCGTCCGTCCCGCGCGCTGTCTCCCATCCGGACTGTCTGGGCGCCCAGCCGGCCGTCAGGCCAGCCCTGCCCCCAACCGTCGGCCCCGGATTCACACCAGGTCCACCGGCCGTTGGTGACGACCGGGTCGCGGGCTTACCGCGGCTGCCGCCGCGGATCACCGCCGGTTCGGAATTACACCGAGTCCCGCCAGCGCGTGGTGGGTACCCCATGAGTCTTACACACCGACCGGCGTGTGCCGAGGCGGAGGCGACCTACCTCACAGCGGTCAACCGCCCGACAGGCGTCGATCGGTCGCGATGAACGATCCCCATTGCGCCTTGGCGACGGACTTCATCTCGTTCGCCACCGCGATGATCTCCCGCGGATCGCTGAAGCGCCGCTCGCCGGTAGAGAAGGCGACCCCGACCGAGAGCGTCACCAGCGCCGCCTTCTGGACGTTGCCCCGCCGGTCCTTCACCTCAACGTAGCCCCGCTCGGCGTCCGAGGGGTCGTAGAGGTCGTCGGCGGACCGCTCGAAATCGGGGATCGCCCGCTCCATCAGCGGGCGCATCTGCTCGGGCGCGCACACCACCACGAAGTCGTCGCCGCCGATGTGCCCGAGGAAGGCCGGCGGCAGGCCGACCGAGACGACCGCGCGGTGCAGGCTCCGCGCCAGCGCGCTGATGAACTCGTCACCGCGGACGAAGCCGTAGACGTCGTTGACGCTCTTGAACCGGTCGATGTCGATGTACGCGATCGCGTAGTCGGCGCCGCTGCGCACCCGATCGGTGATCTCCCGGCCGACCCGGGCGTTGCCCGGCAGCCCGGTCAGCGGGGAGACCTCGCGGAACTCGCGGGTGCGGCGCAGCGTGGTGGCGACCCGGGCGACCAGCTCGGCGGTGTCGAAGGGCTTCACCAGGTAGTCGTCGGCCCCCGCCGTCAACCCGACCACCTTGTCGACGGTCATCCCCTTCGCGGTGAGCATGATGATCGGCAGCACCGCGGTCATCGGGTCGGCGCGCAGCCGGCGGGTGAGCTCCAGGCCGTCGACGCGCGGCATCATCAGGTCGACCACCGCCAGGTCGGGGCGCTGACGCTCGATCAACTCCAGCGCCTCCTGGCCGTCCTTGGCCCGTACCACGTCGAAGCCGTGCAGCCGGAGGTTGACCTCGACGAAGCGCGCGATGTCCGGATCGTCGTCGACGACGAGGATCAGGTCCGGCCGCTCCTCGGCGGGGTCGACGGTCATCACGGTCGTTGCGTCTGCTCGGCGAGGCGCTTCAGCCGCCGGACGGCCTCGGCCGGGTCGGCGGCCCCGTAGACCGCGGTGCCGGCGACGAAGGCGTCCGCGCCGGCCGCGGCGGCCTGCTCGATCGTGTCGGCCGCGATCCCGCCGTCGACCTCGATCCGCAGCTCCAGATGGCCGCCCGCGACGTGCCGCCGGGCCGCGCGGACCTTGTCGAGCAGCTCCGGAATGAAGCGCTGGCCACCGAACCCGGCCTTGATGGTCATGATCAGCAGCGTGTCGAAGCTGGGCAGCAGCTCCAGGTACGGCTCGATCGGCGTGTCCCGGTCGATCGCCAGCCCGGCCCTGGCTCCCGCCGACCGCAGCTCCTTCGCCAGCGCGACCGGATCGTCGCAGGCCTCCGCGTGGAACGTGACGTTGTACGCCCCGGCGTCGGCGTAGGCCGGCGCCCACCGCCGCGGGTCCTCGATCATGAGGTGCACGTCGAACGGCAGGCTCGTCGCGGCCAACAGGCTCTGCACCACGGGCAGGCCGATGGTCAGGTTCGGCACGAAGTGGTTGTCCATCACGTCGACGTGCAACCAGTCCGCGGCCCCCTCCACCGCGCGCGCCTCCTCCGCCAGGCGGGCAAAATCGGCGGCGAGGATGCTGGGCGCGACGATCGGCGATGGTGCGGTCACCGCGCCAGTGTACGAATCACCGCCGACGCGTGACACGCCCCACCGCCCCCGCGGCGATCCCCGCCGAATTGCTCGACCGGTCGCGCCGCCGGTACCGGCACCCGCACGCGGGCCGCGTCGCATATGCTCCTGCGCCGATGGTCACTCGTCCCGGCGTCGGCCGGAATGATCGGATCCGGCTGGGGAGGGCCTGCGATGCGACGGTGGTTGACCGCGGTGGCGATCGGTGGCGCCGCGGCGCTGGCGCTGACCGGCTGCGGCGCGCCCGCCGGGGTCGACGGGAACCTCACCGACGACTGGCCGGCGATCAGCGAGCCGAAGGTGTTCGTGCCGGCGGCCGGGGTGTGCCACCCGGCCGACGAGCAAACCGCCCTGGTCAGCGTCTACAACCCCGTGGACTGCGCCCGACCGCACCTGTTCGAGACGGTGCACGTGGGCGTGTTCACCGGCGAGCACGCCCAGCGGCTCACGCCGCCACCGGCCGGCTCCCCCGCCGCCCGCGCCGCGTTCGCCGAGTGCGACAGGAAGACCACGGAGTACGTGGGCGGGGAATGGCGCGACGGCCGGCTGGGGCTCGCGATCCGGTACGCCCCCGGCCGTGCCTGGGCGGCCGGCGGCCGGTGGTTCCGCTGCGACGTGACCGAAATGGTCGCCCTCGACAGCTGGCACGAAACGACGCGGACGGCGAGTCTCGCCGCCGCGCTGACCGCCACCTCCCCGCTACGTTTCGGCTGCTTCAACCCGAGGATCGTCAAGAAGAAAGTCGAGGGGATGGAGCCGGTCGGCTGCCGCACACCGCACCGCAGCGAGTACGTCGGCGTCCACACGGCCCCGGACACCACGTACGACAGCTTCAACAGCAATCGGGAGCGGACGCACGAGGGCTGCCGCGACGTGCTCGCCGCGTACGCGAAGGTCCCCAACGACGAGCGGATCCGCTTCCGCGCCGGCACCTTCTTCTACGTCCCGTCGAGGGAGGCGTGGGCCGACGGGGACCGGGGCGTCCACTGCTTCGCGTACCTGAGCGACCGCACGCTGACCCGGTCGATCAAGGGCGTGGGCGACAAGGGGCTGCCGGTCCGGTAGTGCGCCCGCCGCCGGTACGGCGCGGCGGGCGACGCACCGTCACTGCGCGCGGCGCAGCACCGCCAGGAACATCGCGTCGGTGCCGTGCCGGTGCGGCCACAACTGCACCGTCGGGCCCTCCCCCAGGCCGGGCATCCCCGCCGGCAGCAGCGGCCGGGCGTCCACGAAGTCCACGCCCGCCCCGGACCGGCGCGCCGCCTCCGTGACCGTCACGTGCGTCTCCACCGTGTGCGGGGAGCAGGTCACGTACGCGACCACCCCGCCGGGGCGCACCGCCCGCAGCGCCGCGCCGAGCAGTTCGCGCTGCAGCCGCGTCAGCGGCGGCAGATCCGACGGCTGCCGACGCCAGCGCGACTCGGGCCGCCGGCGCAACGCGCCGAGCCCGGTGCACGGCGCGTCCACCAGCACCCGGTCGAAGCCCCCGGCCGGCAGGTCTCGGTCGGAGCCCACCGTGCGCCCGTCGGTGTTCAGCACCGTCACCGGCAGCCCCCGGGTCGCCTGCGACACCAGCCGCGCCCGGTGCTCGGCGATCTCGACCGCGGTGACGGTCGCGCCCCGCGGCGCCGCCAGCGCGCCGAGCAGCCCGGCCTTGCCACCCGGTCCGGCGCACAGGTCCAGCCAGCGCTCGTCGGCGCCCTCCAGCTCCGCCCCGACCAGCGCCGCGGCCACCAGCTGCGAGCCCTCGTCCTGGACGTGCGCCCGGCCGTCGCGCAGCGCCGCCAGCTCCCCCGGCGCCCCACCCGGCAGATACACCGCGTACGGCGAGAACGCGCCCGGCGCCCCGCCGACCTCGTCGGCGAGTTCCGCCGCGTCCGCCCGGCCCGGCCGCGCGCACAGGTGCACCGAGGGGCGCTCGTTGTCCTCGATCAGCAGCCGGGTGGTCTCGCCGAGATCGCCGCCGAGCGCCTCGGCGAACGACCGGACGATCCACTGGGGGTGCTGGTACGCCAGCGCCAGGTGCCCGATCGGGTCCTCGTCGTAGCTCGGGGCCACGCGCTCCACCCAGGCGTCCAGGTCGCGGGTGGCGACCTCGCGGAGTACCGCGTTGGCGAAGCCCGCCGCGCCGGGCGCGACCCCGCGTACCAGGTCGACGGTGGCCGAGACCGCCGCGTGCGCGGGCACCCGGGTGTGTAGCAGCTGGTAGACGCCGAGCCGCAGCGCGTCGCGGGCCGGCGGGTCGATCCGGTCGACGGCCCGGTTGGCGGCGGCCTCGATGATCGCGTCGAGGGTGCCGGTGGCGCGCAGCGAGCCGTAGGTCAGCTCCGTGGCGAAGGCCGCGTCGCGGCCGTACAGCCGCAGGTCGGTCAGGATCGCCGGCAGCACCAGGTTCGCGTACGCGTCGTCGCGGTGCACCGCCGCGATCGCCTCGTACGCGGCCTGCCGCGGGACGTCGGCGGCCCGGTTCGGGCGCGCGGGCCGACCGCCGCGGTCGCGTCCCCGGTCGCCCCGCTCCTCGCCGGGCCGGCCCGGCCGCCGCGCATGGTCCGTCACGCGAACCGCTCCCCGGTCTGCACCCGCGCGCCGCGGGCCCAGTCGGCCGCCGGCATCGCCTTCTTGCCGGCCGCTCGGACCTCGCCGAGCACCACCGGCGCGGTGGCCGTGCCGACCAGCACCCGGTTGCGCTCCACGAGCACGTCGCCCGGCTTGAGCTCCGGGGCGTCCCCGGCCGGCCGCACCGGCCCCAGCTTGACCCGCTCGTCCCGGAACGACGTCCAGGCGCCCGGCGCCGGGGTGCAGGCCCGGATCCGCCGGTCGACCGCGAACGCCGGCTCCGACCAGCGCACCTGGGCGTCCTCCACGGTCAGCTTCGGGGCCAGCGAGATGCCGTCGGCCGGCTGCGGCTCGGCGCGCGCGGTGCCGGCGTCGATCGCGTCGAGGACCGCCACCAGCAGCTGCGACCCGGAGATCGCGAGCCGCTCCAGCAGGTCGCCGGAGGTGTCGGTGGGGCGGATCTCGTCGGTCAGGGTGCCGAAGACCGGACCGGTGTCCAGGCCGGCCTCCAGCTGGAAGACGCTCGCCCCGGTCACCGCGTCGCCGTGCAGCACCGCGTGCTGCACGGGGGCGGCGCCGCGCCATGCGGGCAGCAGCGAGAAGTGCAGGTTGACCCAGCCGTGGGTGGGGATCTCCAGCGCCGACGGCGGGACCAGGGCGCCGTAGGCGACCACGGGCACGCAGTCCGGGGCGAGCGCGCGCAGCCGCTCCTGGAACTCGGGCTCGCGGGGACGCTGCGGGGTGAGCACCTCGATGCCGCGCTCGTCGGCCCAGGCCGCGGCGGGCGAGCGAACCAGCCGCCGGCCGCGGCCGGCGGGGGCGTCGGGGCGGGTCACCACGGCGACCAACTCGTGTCCGGAGGCGGCGATGGCGTCCAGGGACGGCAGGGCGACGGCGGGGGTGCCGGCGAAGATCAGACGCATCCGCTCACCCACCCAGGCCGAACGGGCTGGCGGCGGCGTGCGGGCTGACCTTGACCACCGGCGGGGCGCCCGGGTCGTACCACTCGGCCTGCCGGATCGCCTTCATCGCCTCCTTGCGCCCCTTCGGGTCGAGGCGGTCGAGGAAGAGCACACCGTCGAGGTGGTCGGTCTCGTGCTGCACGCAGCGCGCCATCAGGCCGGTCCCGACGATCTGCATCGGGTCGCCGTACTCGTTGAAACCCTTCGCCACCACGTTGAGCCGCCGCTTGGTGTCGAAGTAGAGCCCGGGGATGGAGAGGCAGCCCTCCGGGCCGTCCTGCTCCTCGGAGTCGGGGAACTCCAGCACCGGGTTGACCAGGTGCCCGACGACGTCATCGACGTCGAACGTGAAGACCCGCAGCCCCACACCGAGCTGCGGCGCGGCGAGTCCCGCCCCGCCCTGCTCCCGCATCGTGTCGGTGAGGTCGGCGATCAGTTTGCGCAGCTCGGCGTCGAAGTCGACCACCGGCTCGGCCGGCGTGCGCAGCACCGGATCCCCGAACAGACGGATGGGCTGGACGGTCACGCGTGGTGGCTCCTTCGTGAATGGCGGATTTCGTGCCGTATCAGTCTAGGGTGTGGCCGGATCCGCGCTTGACCGGATGCGGGCCGGCAGGCGGCGGCGCGGTGGCCGGGGCACGCGGATCAGAACAGGTCGAGCGGGTCGATCTGGATCCGGACCGGTTGGGCCGCCTTGCGCGCGGTCCGTACCGCGGCGGCCTCGTGCAGCGCGCGGGCCAGCGCCGCGGCGCGGGACCGGGCCACCCGGACGAGCATCCGCTCCTGGTCGTCGGCGGCCGGCACCGGACCGAGCAGCTCCGCCCCGTCGGGCAGCCGCGCCGCGGCCAGCAGGTCGGCCACGGCCTCGGGCGTTCCGGTGAGGCTGGCCATTCGGGCCGCCGGCGGAAAGCCCAGCTCCCGCCGCTCGGCCAGCTCCCGCGTGGCGAACCAGCCCGGATCCCAGCGCAGCAGCGCCTGCACCGGGGCCAGCCCGCCGTCGGCGACGACGACGACCCGGCCGCCGGCCGCGCCCGGCCGGGCCAGCGCCGCGGCGCTCAGCCAGCGCCGCAGCGCCTCCTCGCCGGCGCGCAGGTCGGCGCGGGTCAGCAGCGCCCAGGTGTCCAGCAGCAGCACCGCGCCGTACCCGCCGTCGGCGACCGGCTCCGCGCCGGGCGTGGCGACGACCACGGCGGCCCCGCCGGGCACCGCGGTGAGCACCTCGTCGCGGCCGGAGGTGCGCACCGGCACGCCCGGAAACGCCCGCCCCAATTCCTCGGCGGTGCGACGCGCGCCCACCACCGCGGCGCGGAGCCGACGTCCGCCGCAGTGCGGGCAGGCGTACGCGGCGGCGATCCGGCCGCACCACTGGCAGGCCGGCGGCGAGGACGCCGAGCGCAGCGCGAGCGGGCCGGCGCAGTGCGGGCAGCGGGCCGGGGTACGACAGTCCACACACGACACCGCCGGCAGGTAACCGCGGCGCGGCACCTGTACCAGCACCGGGGTGTCCGCCTTGAGCGCCGTGCGCGCCGCCTCCCACGCCAGGCTCGGCAGCCGGGCCGTCGCCGCCGCGGGATCGCGCGCCAGTTGCGGGTCGTCGCCGGTCGGGGCGATGCGCGGGGTACGCCGCCGCAGCGTCTCGCGGTCCGCGACGATCTCGCGCGCCCAGCCCGTCTCGATCAGCAACTGCGCCTCGCCGGAGCGGGTGTGCCCGGCGACCAGGGTGGCCGCGTCGGCGAGCTGCGCCCGGGTCAGCAGGACGTCGCGGGCGTGCGGGTACGGCGCGCGCGGTTCGGCGTGCAGGTCGTCGCCGTCGTCCCAGATCGCCACCAGCCCCAGCCGCCCGACCGGCGCGAACATCGCGGCCCGGGTGCCGGCGACCAC
This sequence comes from Micromonospora pattaloongensis, assembly GCF_900107255.1. GTDB lineage: Bacteria > Actinomycetota > Actinomycetes > Mycobacteriales > Micromonosporaceae > Micromonospora_I > Micromonospora_I pattaloongensis. Next base: position 33,793 of record NZ_FNPH01000010.1, read on the forward strand.
CGGCACGGCGCCGCGGCTCGCGGTCAGGAAGGCGCGGTAGCGCTTGGCCGGGCCGAGCGCGGCGGAGAGCGCCACGTGCCGGTCGGGCCCGAGCACCGCGGTCAGCGCGGCGTCGAGCCGCTCCAGGTCGCGCGCGTCGGCGACCACGATCACCGCGCCCCGGCCGCCGGCGACGGTCGCGGCCGCGGCCTCGGCCAGTCGGGCCGGCCAGTCCTCGCCAGGCAGCGCGGACCAGACCGCCCGCGGGGCCCGTCCGTGCGCCAGCGCGCGCAGGAAGCCCGCCCCGGTCGGATAGTCGCGCCACCCCTGGTCCAGCTCCGCCAGCAGCTTCTCGGTGTCGCCCCCGGGCCCGCCCGCCGCGACGTCGGGATCAACGGCGGCGGGATCGGGGATGCCGGGATCGGAGGCCGCGAGATCCGGGGCGGCGGGATCGGGGGCGGCGGGCGTGGTGGCCGCCTGTTCGGCGCGGGCGTGCCGGGGCGGCACGGCGAGCCGCAGCACGTCGGCGAGGTTGCCCCCGTACCGGTCGGCCACCGCGCGGGCGAGTCGGGCGATCTCGGGGCTCAGCACCGGCTCGGGCGAGACCAGCCGTTCCAGGTACGCCAGCCGCCCGCCGTGCTCCGACGACTCGACCCGGTCCAGAAGCCAGCCGTCGACGAGTTGCCCGGCGAAGCGGACCCGTACCCGCGTGCCGGGCTGGGCGTCGTCGGCGAGCTCGGCCGGCACGAGGTAGTCGAACGGCCGGTCCAGGTGGGCCAGCGGCACGTCGACGCAGACGCGCGCGACCGGCAGCCGTTGCGCCGGCTGCCGGTCGCTGCGCTTGCGCGTCGTCGTCACCGCGCCATCTTGCCCTGCCCCGGCGACGACCTGTCGTTCCGCCGGGTCCGCGCGGTAGGCGTGTCACATGTTCGAGCCGGGACCGGCGGAGTCCGCCTTCTCGCGCGAGGCCGCGGGCCGCGCCGCGTGGCTGTCGCACGCGAGCGGTGCGGGAACGCCGCCGGCGGGGAGCCGGCGGCGGCCCGTCAGGCTCCGGCGGCCGACTTCAGATCTGCGGCCCGGTCGGTGTTCTCCCAGGTCAGGTCCGGCAGCTCACGGCCGAAGTGACCGTAGGACGCGGTCTGCTGGTAGATCGGGCGCAGCAGGTCGAGGTCGCGGATGATCGCGGCCGGCCGCAGGTCGAAAACGTCGCCGATCGCCCTCTCGATCCGCTCCACCGGCACGTTCTCGGTGCCGAACGTCTCGACGAACAGGCTCACCGGGTGCGCCTTACCGATCGCGTACGCCACCTGGACCTCACAGCGCTCCGCGAGCCCGGCGGCGACCACGTTCTTGGCCACCCAGCGCATCGCGTACGCCGCCGAGCGGTCGACCTTCGACGGGTCCTTGCCGGAGAACGCGCCGCCACCGTGCCGCGCATAGCCGCCGTACGTATCGACGATGATCTTCCGGCCGGTCAGGCCGGCGTCACCCATCGGCCCGCCGATCTCGAAGCGGCCGGTCGGGTTCACCAGCAGCCGGTAGCCCTCGGTGTCCAGCCCCAGCCCCTCCAGCTCGGGGGCGATGACGTGCTCGCGCACGTCGGGGGTCAGCAGCGACTCCAGCGAGATGTCGGCCGCGTGCTGGCTCGACACCACGACGGTGTCCAGCCGCACCGGACGCAGCCCGTCGTACTCGATCGTCACCTGCGTCTTGCCGTCCGGCCGCAGGTACGGGATCGTGCCGTCCTTGCGCGCCGCGGAGAGCCGGCGGGCCAGCCGGTGCGCCAGCGCGATCGGCAACGGCATCAGCTCGGGCGTCTCGGAGCAGGCGAAACCGAACATCATGCCCTGGTCGCCGGCGCCCTGGGCGTCGAGCGCGTCGCCGCTCTCGCCGGCGCGCAGCTCGAACGCGCTGTCGACGCCCTGCGCGATGTCGGGCGACTGGGACCCGATCGACACGCTCACCCCACAGGAGGCGCCGTCGAAGCCCTTCTTCGACGAGTCGTAGCCGATACCGAGAATCGTCTCCCGGACGATGGTCGGAATGTCGGCGTACGCCTGCGTGGTCACCTCACCGGCGACGTGCACCTGACCGGTCGTGATCAGCGTCTCGACGGCGACCCGGCTGCGCGGGTCCTGGGCGAGCAGCGCATCGAGGACGCCGTCGCTGATCTGGTCGGCGATCTTGTCGGGGTGGCCTTCCGTGACCGACTCGGAGGTGAATAGGCGGCGTGCCACGGTGCTCCTCAATCTCAACGAGTAGTTCCCGCGGCAGTCTAGTCACGGTCGCACGGACGGCGAAGGTGAAGCCGAGGGCTTGCGTACAAATCAGGACGACGCGGCGAGACGAGCGACCACCAGGTCCCAGACGGCGTCGGCCAGGTCCTCCTTCGGCCGCTCCGGGAGCACCTCGGTCGAGCCGTCCGCGCCGAGCACGGTGGCCGCGTTGGTCTCGGCGCCGAAGACCTTGTCGACACCGACCTCGTTGACGACGATCAGGTCGGCCCGCTTGCGCGCGAGCTTCGCCCGGGCGTTGGCCAGCGCGTCGCCGGTCTCGGCGGCGAACGCCACGAGCACCTGGCCGGGACGCTTGCGCATCCCCAGCTCAGCGGCGATGTCGGGGTTGGTGACCAGCTCGATCACGGGCGCGACGCCGTCGTCCGACTTCTTGATTTTGGACTCGGCGTAGTGGGCGGGCCGGAAGTCGGCGGGCGCCGCGGCCATCACCACCACGTCGGCCGTCTCCGCGGCCGCCAGGGTCGCCGCGCGCAGCTGTTCGGTGGTGCCGACGGACACCAGCTCCACCCCGGCCGGGTCGGGCAGGGACACGTTCGCCGAGACGAGCGTCACACGGGCGCCGCGCGCGGCGGCGGCGCGGGCGAACGCGTACCCCTGCTTGCCCGACGACCGGTTGCCCAGGAAGCGGACCGGGTCGAGCGGCTCGCGGGTGCCGCCGGCGGTGACGACCACGTGCCGGCCGGTCAGGTCCCGCGGCGCGGTCGCCCCGCGGGCCAGCACCCGGCGGGCGATCGCGAAGATCTCGGCGGGGTCGGGCAGCCGCCCCTTGCCGGTGTCGACCCCGGTGAGCCGGCCGACGGCGGGCTCGATGACGAGCACGCCGCGGCGGCGCAGGGTCGCGACGTTGTCGACGGTGGCGGGGTGCTCCCACATCTCGGTGTGCATGGCGGGCGCCAGCACGACCGGACACCGGGCCGTCAGCAGCGTGTTGGTGAGCAGGTCGTCGGCGAGCCCGTGCGCGGCCTTGCCGAGCAGGTCGGCGGTGGCGGGGGCGACGACCACGAGATCGGCCTGCTGACCGAGCCGGACGTGCGGAACCTCGTGCACGTCGGACCAGACGTCGTCGGCGACGGGATGGCCGGAGAGCGCCGCCCAGGTCGGCGCCCCGACGAAGCGCAGCGCCGCCGCGGTCGGGACCACGCGGACGCGGTGGCCGCTCTCGGTGAAGAGCCGCAGCAGCTCGCACGCCTTGTACGCGGCGATGCCGCCGCCGACGCCGAGAACTACGCGTGGACCCGAGGCGTCGGCGACGGTGTGATCAGGACTGCTCAATCGGCTCAGCGGTGAGCAGACCGGCGTTGATCTCGCGCATGGCGATGGAGAGCGGCTTCTCCTGCGGCGTGGTCTCCACCAGCGGGCCGACGTACTCGAGCAGGCCCTCGCCGAGTTGGCTGTAGTAGGCGTTGACCTGCCGCGCGCGCTTGGCGGCGAAGATCACCAGCGCGTACTTCGACGTCGTCTTCTCGAGCAACTCGTCGATCGGCGGGTTGGTGATGCCTTCCGGATTCGCGATGGATCCCACGAGTGTGCAACCTCTGTGTCTGCGTGAGCTCCCGAGTCGTCAGGCGGAGCTCTGCGGTTGGGCCGGAGTCAGAAATGATGAACCGAGCAATCCTACCAGCTCTTCGGCGGCCCGCTCGACCTGGTCGTTGACGACCGTCACGTCGAACTCGTTCTCGGCGGCGAGCTCCTCGTCGGCGTGGACCAGGCGACGACGGATCGTCTCCTCGTCGTCCGTGCCGCGCCCGATCAGCCGCCGCTTGAGCTCCTCGACGCTGGGCGGCGCCAGGAACACCAGCTGCGCCTCCGGCATCGCCGCCCGGACCTGCCGGGCGCCCTGGAGGTCGATCTTCAACAGGACCGGCTCGCCGTTGTGCAGCCTCGCCTCGACCGCCTTGCGGGGCGTGCCGTAGAGGTTGCCGGCGAACTCGGCCCACTCGAGCAGGTCGCCATCGGCGATCATCCGCTCGAACTCGGGTCGGTCGACGAAGTAGTAGTGCACCCCGTCGACCTCGTAGTCGCGCATCTTTCGCGTGGTGACTGACACCGACAGCCAGACCCACGGCGAGCGCGCCCGGATCAACTCGATCACGCTGTCCTTGCCGACCCCCGAGGGGCCGGAAAGCACCGTGAGCCGAGCTGCCGGGCGCGCGTCGTCATCCATGCTCACTGCTTGTTTCTACACGAGCCCGCGAATCAGTTCGCGGAGAACTCCCCAAGCAGTGCCTTGCGCTGCTGCTCGCCGAGGCCGCGGAGGCGGCGGCTGTCGGCAATCTTGAGCTTTTCCATGATCTGCGTCGCCCGGATCTTGCCGATGCCCGGCATCGCCTGCAGGACGGCCGAGACCTTGAGCTTGCCGACGACGTCGTCCGCCTCCGCCCGGTCGAGCACGTCGGCGAGCGTGGTCTTGCCCTGCTTGAGCTGATCCTTCAGCTCAGCACGGGCCTTGCGGATCTCCGCGGCCTTCTCCAGCGCTGCTGCGCGCTGTTCGGGGGTCAGTGACGGGAGCGGCACCAGTTCTCCTCAGGTCCCTATTGCGACGGGCGGGACGCACCGCCGCATCTGTGAAACGTGGTGTGGCCGTGAACCAAAGGGGCATGTGGTTCCCAGCGCGGGGAAAACTAGCCGCCAGCGACGTTTTCGGCAACGTGGGCACGCCATGATCACTAAAACGGCACAGCCCCGTCACAGAGCCGCGACGTCGAGCGCGGACCGGCATTCGACCAGCACGCGGGCGGTCGCGGCGCGCAGATCGGCGATCTCCGGCCCCGCGCCGAGAACCTCCCGGGAGTACGACGGCAGCACGGAACGGATCGCGGAACCGAAGACCGTTCGCAGGTCAGCGGCGGTCCCGCCCTGCGCGCCGAGGCCCGGCGCGAGCAGCGGACCGTTCACGGTGGACAGATCGTGACCTGTGTCACCGATGGTCGCGCCGACCACGAGCCCGATGCTGCCCAGTGGCTGCGCACCCGCGTTGAGCTGGGAAATCTCATCGATGACCGTCTGGGCGACGGTCCGGCCGTCGGCGCCGCGCGCGTGCTGCACCGCCGGCCCCTCCGGATTCGAGGTCAGCGCCAGCACGAAGACGCCGCCGCCGTGGGCCGCCGCCGCGTCGAACATCGGGGCGAGCGCGCCGACACCCAGATAGGGGCTGGCGGTGATCGCGTCGGCGGCCAGCGGGCTCGACGGATCGAGGTAGGCGGCGGCGTACGCGGCGACCGTCGAGCCGATGTCGCCGCGCTTCACGTCGAGCAGCACGAGCGCGCCGGCCTCGCGCAACTGTCGGATAGTTGACTCAAGCACGGCCACTCCTCGGGAGCCGAAACGCTCGAAGAAGGCCGACTGCGGCTTCACCACGGCGACCCGGTCGGCGAGCGCCGCGACGACCGTCTCGGAGAAGCGGGTCAGGCCCGCGAGGTCGTCCGAGAGCCCCCACCGCGCCAGCAGCGACGGGTGCGGGTCGATGCCGACACAGAGCGGCCCCCGCTCCGCCGTCGCCCGGTGCAGCCGTACGCCGAAGGTCTCCATCTGGGTACCCCTGTCGTGTCAGGCCGCCAGGGCGGCCGCGCCGATCGCGCGGGTGATCCGCGCGACGTCCTCGTCGGCCGCCACGTACGGCGGCATCGTGTAGATCAGATCCCGGAACGGGCGCAGCCACACGCCCTCGGCCACCGCGGCGGCGGTCGCGGCCGCCATGTCGACCTCGCGGTCGAGCTGCACGACCCCGATCGCGCCGAGCACCCGGACGTCGACCACCCCGGGCGCCCCCGCCAACGGCGCCAGCCCGGCGCGCAGCCCCGCCTCGATGCGGTCCACCGCGGCCGCCCAGCCGCCCGCTGCGGCGTCGCGGTCCGCACCGGGCCCCGACGCGGCCGCCGGCGTCGTCGCCGCGCCGAGCAGCCCGATGGAGGCGTTGGCGACGGCGCACGCCAGCGGGTTGCCCATGAAGGTGGGGCCGTGCGCGAGCACGCCCTGCGCGGAGATCCCCCGCGCCACCTCGGGCGTGCACAGCGCCGCGGCCAGCGTCAGGTACCCGCCGGTCAGGGCCTTGCCCAGACACATCACGTCGGGCGTGACCCCGGCGTGGTCGGCGGCGAAGAGCGCGCCGGTACGCCCGAAGCCGGTCGCGATCTCGTCGAAGATCAGCAGCACGTCGTGCGCCGCGGTCACCTCGCGCAGCACGCGCAGGTAGCCGGGGTTGTGGAACCGCATCCCGCCGGCGCCCTGCACGACCGGCTCCACGATCACGGCGGCCAGCTCGTCGGCGTGCCGCGCGACCGCGTCGGTGAGCGTCGCGACGTACGCGTCGTCGAGCGGGGCGTCGAACCCGTCCGGCGGCGCCGGCGCGAAGATCTGCCGGGGCAGCACGCCGGTCCAGAGATGGTGCATCCCGCCCTCGGGATCGCAGACGCTCATCGGGTGGAAGGTGTCGCCGTGGTAGCCGCCGCGCCAGGTGGCCAGTCGGCGCTTGTCCGGCCGTCCGCGGCCGCGCTGGTACTGCAGGGCCATCTTGATCGCGACCTCGACGCTGACCGAGCCGGAGTCGCAGAGGAAGACGTGCTCCAGGCCGGGCGGGGTGAGTGCGACGAGGGTACGTGCCAGCGTGACCGCGGGCTCGTGGGTGAGTCCGCCGAACATCACGTGGCTCATCCGGCCGAGCTGGTCGGTGACGGCCGCGTCCAGCACCGGGTGCCGGTAGCCGTGGATCGCCGACCACCACGACGACATGCCGTCGACCAGCTCCCGGCCGTCGGCCAGCCGCAGCCGCACGCCGGTCGCGCTCTCCACGACGTACGGCGGCACGCCGGCCGGCATCGGGGCGTACGGGTGCCAGACGTGCGCCCGGTCGTACCCGGCGATCTCCTCCGCCCTCACGCGCTGCTCCCCTCTCTGCGCGGCCCAGCGCCCCGCCGCCCTGCGTTGATCATGAGGTTTGCCGCGCACGGCACGGCGAATCGCGCGGTACATCTCATGATCAACGAGAGGGGGCGGCCCGGCACTGCCGGGCGATGGCGCGCACCAGCGCCGGCCCGCGGTAGATGAAACCCGTGTAGAGCTGGACCAGGGCCGCACCGGCGTCGAACATCCGCGCCGCGTCGTCCGGGTCGAGGAGGCCGCCGACGCCGATCACCGGCAGCGCCCCGCCGGTCTGGCGGTGCACGAAGGAGACGACCGACCGGGCGCGCTCGGTCAGCGGGCGGCCGGAGAGGCCTCCGGCCTCGGCGGCGCGCGGCGCGTCCGCGGCGGCCAGCCCGTCGCGGCCGAGCGTGGTGTTGGTGGCGATCACCCCGGCGGCGCCGCGGGCCAGGCAGACCTCCAGCACCTCGGCGATCGCCGGCTCGGTCAGGTCCGGCGCGATCTTCACCAGGATCGGCTTCTCCCCCACCAGCGCCGACAGGATCGCGTCGAGCTGATCGCGGTCCTGCAGCGAGCGCAGCCCCGGCGTGTTCGGCGAGGAGACGTTGACCGCGAAGTAGTCGCCGTGCCCGCTGAGCGCCTTGTACGAGGCCAGGTAGTCGTCGACCGCCTCGTCCAGCGGCGTGATCTTCGACTTGCCGAGCGAGATGCCGAGCGGCACCGGGGTCCGCCCGCTGGCGAGCGGCCCGAGCGCCGCCAGCCGGGCGGCCAGCGCCGCCGCGCCGGCGTTGTTGAAGCCCATCCGGTTGATCACTGCCTCGCTGTCCCGGAGCCGGAACAGCCGGGGCCGCGGGTTGCCGGGCTGTGCGTGCGCGGTGACCGTGCCGACCTCGACGAAGCCGAAGCCGAGCGCCGGCCAGGCCGGCAGCGCGACGCCGTTCTTGTCCATGCCGGCGGCGAGCCCCACCGGGTTCGGGAACTCCACCCCGAACACCCGGCGGGGCGCCGTCACGCCGTAGCGGGCCCGCAGCGCGGCCAGCGCCACCCGGTTCCGGGAGACGGCGGCGAGCCGACGCAGCGTCCACTCGTGGGCGGCCTCGGCGTCCCCGCCGCCGATCCGGAACAGCGCCGACCGCGCCAGCCCGTACCCGTCGATCACCGGGCGGTCCCCCGCCACACCGACCGATCAGGGCAGGGGCGGCCCCTGCCCTGATCGACGGGGGTGGGCGAGCCCGGCGTCACTGGGCGGCCCGGAGGGCCGCGTGCAGCTCCTGGAGGGGGCGGACCGACATGTCGCCGCGCATCAGCGCCTCGATGCCCATCACCGCGGCCGCCGCGCCCGGCACCGTGGTGATGCACGGGATGTCGGCGGTGACCGCGGCGCTGCGGATCTCGTACCCGTCGGAGCGGGCGCTCGCGCCGGAGCCCTGCGGCGTGTTGATCACCAGTGCGACCTCCCCGGCCGCGATCAGCGAGACCGCGTTCGGGCCGTCGCCGGCCTCCTCCCAGTGCTTGCGGATCACCTCGCAGGCGATCCCGTGCCGGCGCAGCACCTCGGCGGTGCCGGCGGTGGCCACGATCTGGAAGCCCAGGTCGGCCAGGCGCTTCACCGGGAAAATCATGCTGCGCTTGTCGCGGTTCGCCACCGACACGAAGATCTTCCCGCCGGTGGGCAGCGAGCCGTACGCCGCCGACTGCGACTTGGCGAAGGCGTGCCCGAAGCCGGTGTCGATCCCCATCACCTCGCCGGTCGACTTCATCTCCGGCCCGAGCAGCGAGTCGACGCCCTTGCCGGCCGGCGTGCGGAACCGCTTGAACGGCAGCACCGCCTCCTTCACCGCGATCGGCGCGCCGTCCACGGGAGCGCCGCCGTCGCCGGAGCCCGGCAGCAGCCCCTCGGCCCGCAGCTCGGCGATCGTCGCGCCGAGCATGATCCGGGCGGCGGCCTTGGCCAGCGGCACCGCGGTCGCCTTGGAGACGAACGGCACCGTCCGGGACGCGCGGGGGTTGGCCTCCAGCACGTACAGGGTGTCGTCCTTGAGCGCGTACTGCACGTTGAGCAACCCGCGCACCCCGACGCCGCGGGCGATCTTCTCGGTGTAGCTGCGGACCGCGGCCAGGTGCGAGCCCGCGAGGGTGATCGGCGGCAGCGTGCAGGACGAGTCGCCCGAGTGGATGCCGGCCTCCTCGATGTGCTCCATCACGCCGCCGAGGTAGACCTCGCCGGTCGCGTCGCAGAGCGCGTCGACGTCGATCTCGATCGCGTCGTCCAGGAAGCGGTCCACGAGCACCGGGTGCTCCGGCGACACGTCCGTGGCCCGGCCGATGTAGTCGCGCAGCGTCGGCTCGTCGTAGACGATCTCCATGCCGCGCCCGCCCAGCACGTACGAGGGGCGGACCAGCACCGGGTAGCCGATGCCGTCGGCGATCTCCTTCGCCTCCTCGAACGAGGTGGCGGTGCCGTGCGCCGGGGCGAGCAGGCCGGCCTTGGCCAGCACCGCGCCGAACGCGCCACGCTCCTCGGCGAGGTGGATCGACTCCGGCGAGGTGCCGACGATCGGCACCCCGGCGGCCTTGAGCCGGCGCGCCAGGCCGAGCGGGGTCTGCCCGCCGAGCTGCACCACCATGCCCACCACGCCCGGTCCGCCGGCCGCCCTGCCCGAGCTGTCCTCCGCGTGCCAGACCTCCAGCACGTCCTCGAAGGTCAGCGGCTCGAAGTAGAGCCGGTCGGCGGTGTCGTAGTCGGTGGAGACGGTCTCCGGGTTGCAGTTGACCATGACGGTCTCGTAACCCGCCGCGCGCAGCGCCATCACGGCGTGCACACACGAGTAGTCGAACTCGATGCCCTGGCCGATCCGGTTCGGGCCCGAGCCGAGGATCAGCACCTTCGGCCGGTCCGACGGCACGACCTCGGTCTCGTCGTCGTACGACGAGTAGTGGTAGGGCGTCTTCGCGGCGAACTCGGCGGCGCAGGTGTCGACCGTCTTGTAGACCGGGCGGAGGCCGAGGCGGTGCCGCAGCCTGCGGACCCCGTCCTCGCCGGCCAGCTCCGGGCGCAGCGCCGCCAGCTGCCGGTCGGAGAGCCCGGCGCGCTTGGCGCGCCGCAGCAGCCCCTCGTCCAGTACGGGCGCCGCGATGATCTCGGCGCGCAGCTCGATGAGCGCGACGATCTGGTCGAGGAACCACGGGTCGATCCCCCCGGACGCCTCGGAGACCTGGGCGATGGTGCCGCCCAGCCGCAGCGCGCGCTCCACGGTGTAGAGCCGGGCGTCGTGCGGGGTGCGCAGCGCCTCCAGGGTCGATTCCAGCGTCGCCCCGGCCGGGTCGGGCTGGGTCCAGAAACCGGCCGCCTTGGTCTCCATCGAGCGCATCGCCTTGTTCAGCGCCTCGGTGAAGTTGCGGCCCATGCTCATCGCCTCGCCGACCGACTTCATCGTCGTGGTCAGCTCCGGGTCCGCGCCGGGGAACTTCTCGAACGCGAACCGCGGGATCTTGACCACCACGTAGTCGAGGGTGGGCTCGAACGCCGCCGGGGTCTGCAGGGTGATGTCGTTGGGGATCTCGTCCAGGGTGTAGCCGATCGCCAGCTTCGCGGCGATCTTCGCGATCGGGAAGCCGGTCGCCTTGGAGGCCAGCGCGGACGAGCGGGACACCCGCGGGTTCATCTCGATGACGACCAGCCGGCCGTCGCGCGGGTTGACCGCGAACTGGATGTTGCAGCCGCCGGTGTCGACGCCGACCTCGCGCAGCACGGCGATGCCGAGGTCGCGCAGCCGCTGGTACTCCCGGTCCGTCAGGGTCATCGCCGGGGCGACGGTGACGCTGTCGCCGGTGTGCACGCCCATCGGGTCGAGGTTCTCGATCGAGCAGACGACCACGACGTTGTCGTGCTTGTCGCGCATCAGCTCGAGCTCGTACTCCTTCCAGCCGAGCACGCTCTCCTCGATCAGCACCTCGTGCACCGGGCTGGCGGCCAGGCCGGTGCCGGCGATCCGCTCCAGATCCTCACGGGTGTGCGCCATTCCGGAGCCGAGCCCACCCATCGTGAACGACGGCCGGATCACCACCGGCAGCCCGAGCTCCTCGACGGTGGCGTACACCTCGTCCATCGAGTGGCAGACGCGGCTGCGCGGGGTCTCCCCGCCGGCGCGCGCCACGATGTCCTTGAACAGCTGCCGGTCCTCGCCACGCCGGATCGCCTCGATGTCGGCGCCGATCAGCTCGACGCCGTACTTCTCCAGCACCCCGGACTCGTGCAGCGCGACCGCGGTGTTGAGCGCGGTCTGCCCGCCGAGGGTCGCCAGGATCGCGTCCGGGCGCTCCTTGGCGATGACCAGCTCGACGAAGTCCGGGGTGATCGGCTCGACGTAGGTGGCGTCGGCGAACTCCGGGTCCGTCATGATCGTCGCCGGGTTGGAGTTGACCAGCGAGACGCGCAGCCCCTCGGCGCGCAGCACCCGGCACGCCTGGGTGCCGGAGTAGTCGAACTCGCAGGCCTGACCGATCACGATCGGCCCCGAGCCGATCACCAGGACGTGCTTGAGATCCTCGCGCTTGGGCATCAGCGGCCCTTCTTCTCAATGAGCTCCGCGAAGCGGTCGAACAGGTAGTCCGCGTCGTGCGGGCCCGCGGCCGCCTCCGGGTGGTACTGGACGGTGAAGGCGGGCACGTCCTTGGCCCGCAGCCCCTCGACCACGTTGTCGTTGAGGCACACATGGCTGACCTCGACGGCACCGAAGTCCGTGTCGATCACCTGGTTGAGCGGCGCGTCGACCGCGAAGCCGTGATTGTGGCTGGTCACCTCGACCTTGCCGGTCGCCCGGTCCAGCACGGGCTGGTTGATGCCGCGGTGGCCGTACCCGAGCTTGTAGGTGCCGAAGCCGAGCGCCCGGCCGAGGATCTGGCTGCCGAAGCAGATGCCGAAGAGCGGCACCTGCCGGCGCATCACCTCGCGGGCGAGCCCGACGGCGTGGTCGGCGGTCGCCGGGTCGCCCGGGCCGGGCGAGAAGAAGACCGCGTCGGCGCCGGTGGTCAGCAGGTCGTCGATGGTCGACGCGGCGGGCATGACGTGCGTGGTCACCCCGCGCGCGGCGAGCCGGCGGGGGACGTTGCGCTTGATCCCCAGATCCAGCGCGGCCACCGTGAACCGGTGCTCTCCCTCCGCCGCGACCGTGTACGGCTCGGGCGTGCTCACCTCGGCCGACAGGTCGGCGCCGACCATCGGCGGCGCCTCGCGCACCCGGCGCAGCAGCGCCTGCGGGTCGTCCTCCACACTCGACACGCCGACTCGCATGGCGCCGCGCTCGCGCAGGTGCCGGGTCAGCGCGCGGGTGTCCACACCGGAGATGCCGACCACGCCCTCGGCGGCGAGCCGGTCCTCCAGCCCACCGGTGGCGCGCCAGTTGGAGCCGACCCGGGCCGGGTCGCGCACCACGTAGCCGGCCACCCAGATCCGCGACGACTCGTCGTCCTCGTGGTTGACCCCGGTGTTGCCGATGTGCGGCGCGGTCTGCACCACCACCTGCCGGTGGTAGGACGGGTCGGTCAGCGTCTCCTGGTAACCGGTCATGCCGGTGGTGAAGACGGCCTCGCCGAAGGTCTCCCCGACGCTGCCGTACGCCTCGCCGTGGAAAACGCGCCCGTCCTCCAGCACCAGGATCGCCTGCCTGCGCTTGCTCACTTCACAGCCTTTCCGTCGAGGACCGTCGGCCGCCCGTGCAGGAACGTGGCGACGATCCGGCCCGGCAGCTCCGTGCCGGCGTAGGGGGTGTTGCGGCTCCGGCTGGCCAGCTCGCCGGGGTCGACGACGCGCCGCGCCGCCGGGTCGACCAGGGTCAGGTTGGCCGGGGCGCCGGGCGCCGGGTCGTGCCCGTGCGCCGCCAGGCCGGCTATCCGGGCCGGCGCCCGCGACATCCGCTCGGCGATCAGGTCCCAGTCGGGCTCGCCGTCGCGGTGCAGCGCGCCGGTGGAGAGGACCACCGACAGCGCCGTTTCCAGCCCGACCATGCCCGGGCGGGCGTACGCCCACTCGCACTCCTTGTCCTCCACCGCGTGCGGCGCGTGGTCGGTGGCGACGATGTCGATGACGCCCTCGGCCAGCGCGGCGCGCAGCGCCGTCACGTCGGCGGCGGTCCGCAGCGGCGGGTTGACCTTGAAGACCGGGTCGTAGCTGGCGGCCAGCTCGTCGGTGAGCAGCAGGTGGTGCGGGGTGACCTCGGCGGTGACCCGCACGCCGCGCGCCTTCGCCTGGCGCACGATGTCGACGCTGCCCGCGGTGGAGAGGTGGCAGACGTGAACCCGGCTGCCGACGTGCTCGGCCAGCAGCACGTCGCGGGCGATGATCGCCTCCTCGGCGACCGCCGGCCAGCCGGTGAGCCCCAGCCGGGTCGACACCTCGCCCTCGTGCATCTGGGCGCCCTCGGTCAGCCGCGGCTCCTCCGCGTGCTGGGCGATGATCCCGTCGAACGCCTTGACGTACTCCAGGGCCCGGCGCATCAGCCGCGGGTCGGCCACGCAGAACCCGTCGTCCGAGAAGATCCGCACCGCGGCCGCGGAGGCCGCCATCGCGCCCAGCTCGGCGAGGCGCTCGCCGGCCAGCCCGACGGTGACCGCCCCGATCGGCTGCACGTCGACCAGCCCGGCCTCCCGGCCGAGCCGCCACACCTGCTCCACGACGCCGGCGGTGTCGGCGACCGGCGAGGTGTTGGCCATCGCGCAGACCGCGGTGTAGCCGCCCAGGGCCGCGGCGCGCGAGCCCGTCTCCACGGTCTCCGCGTCCTCGCGCCCCGGCTCGCGCAGGTGGGTGTGCAGGTCCACCAGGCCGGGCAGCGCCACCAGGCCGTCGGCCTCGATCACCTGCGCGCCGCTCGGGTCCAGGCCGGGGCCGGTCTCGGCGACCACGCCGTCGCGCAGCAGCAGGTCGGTCCACTCCCGGCCGAGGACGCGCACGCCCCTGATCAGGTACGAGCTCACAGGATCTCCATTCCGGCGGTTCACTGGGCGGCCCCGGCGCCGCGGCCGCCGAGCAGCAGGTAGAGCACCGCCATCCGGACGCTGACGCCGTTGGCGACCTGCTCGACGATGGTCGAGCGGGGCGAGTCGGCGACCTCCGCGGCGATCTCCATGCCGCGGTTCATCGGGCCGGGGTGCATGACGATCGCGTGCTCGGCCAGCCGGCGCATCCGGGGCGCGTCCAGGCCGTAGCGGCGGGCGTACTCGCGGGCCGACGGGAAGTACGAGTCGGCCATCCGCTCGCGCTGGACCCGCAGCATCATCACCACGTCCGCGGTGGGCAGCACCGCGTCGAGGTCGTAGGAGACCTGCACGCCGGGGGCGAGCGCCGTGGCGATGTCGACCGGGATCAGCGTCGGCGGGCCGACCAGCGTGACCTTGGCGCCCAACGTGGACAGCAGCAGCACATTGGAGCGGGCGACCCGGCTGTGCAGCACGTCGCCGACGACCGCGACGTGCAGCCCGGCGAGGCGTCCCAGCCGGGACCGCATCGTGTACGCGTCCAGCAGCGCCTGCGTCGGGTGCTCGTGGGTGCCGTCGCCGGCGTTGACGACCGAGCCGTCGATCCAGTTCGCCAGCCGGTGCGGCGCGCCGGAGGCGGGGTGCCGGATGACCACGGCGTCGGCCCCCATCGCCTGCAGCGTCAGCGCCGTGTCCTTGAGGCTCTCGCCCTTGGAGACGCTGGAGCCTTTGGCGGAGAAGTTGATGACGTCGGCGGAGAGCCGCTTGGCCGCCGCCTCGAACGAGATCCGGGTCCGGGTGGAGTCCTCGTAGAAGAGGTTGACCACGGTGCGGCCGCGCAGCGTCGGCAGCTTCTTGACCTCGCGGCCGGCGAGGGTGGCCATCTCGGCGGCGGTGTCGAGGATCAGGGTCGCGGTCTCGGCGTCGAGGTCGGCGCCGGAGAGCAGATGCTTGATCATTGGGCCGCGCCCCCGATCAGCTTCACCTCGTCGGCACCGTCGCTCTCCGCGAGGGTGACCTTGACGCTCTCGGTGAGCGACGTCGGGATGTTCTTGCCCACGTAGTCGGCGCGGATCGGCAACTCCCGGTGGCCGCGATCGACCAGCACGGCGAGCTGGACGGAGCTCGGCCGGCCGAGGTCGCTCAGCGCGTCCAGCGCGGCGCGCACCGTGCGGCCGGAGAAGAGCACGTCGTCCACGAGGACCACGCGCTGGCCGTCGATGCCGCCGGACGGCACCTCCGTGTGCCCGACCGCGCGGGTCGCCCTCAGCCGGAGATCATCCCGGTAGAGAGTGATATCGAGCACACCCACCGGGACCTCGACGCCTTCGAAGGTGCGGATCCGGTCGGCGAGGCGGCGGGCCAGCGGCACGCCCCGGGTCGGGATGCCCAGCAGGACGGTGCGGTCGGCGCCCTGGGTCTTCTCGAGGATCTGATGGGCGATGCGGTCGACCACCCGATGCAGATCGGCGCTGGTCAGGATGACCTTCGCGGGCGGTGGCGACGCCACCGCGGGTTGGGCGGCCTGCGGATAGGCCACGGCGGACCTCCTTCCCCGCCTCACGGGACGGGTCGTTAAAGGACGTCAATTGCGGCCCGACCAGTCGTCCGGTCGGGCTGTTGGCTGCACGCTACGTTACCAGTGACCTTGGGCCGAACACGCTGCGATGCGCTCGACGCCACACTGAGGAGCCGAAAAATCGCGGAACTGCACACGATTTTCGCAACCGGTCACCGTTGACCACTTGACCACATCTCGGAACCCCCGTACCGTCACGCTCCGTAGCGATCGCCGGGGAAACCCCCCGGGCCAGCCACTGGGAGTGTCCGCATGCCCTCTGAGTACGCCAAGTCGTTGGGCGCCCGCCTGCGCTCTATCCGTCAGCAGCAGGGTCTCTCCCTGCAGGGGGTGGAAGAGAAGTCGAACGGGCGCTGGAAGGCCGTCGTCGTCGGCTCGTACGAGCGCGGCGACCGCGCCGTCACGGTCTCGCGCCTGGCCGAGCTGGCCGACTTCTACCGGGTGCCCGTCTCGGAGCTGCTGCCCGACGGCAGTGGCGTCCGGCACGAGCCGACCAACAAGATCGTCCTGGACCTGGAGCGGCTCTACGACGAGGCCTCCGAGGACCTGGCGTACGTCGCGCGCTACGCGCGGGCGATCCAGCAGCAGCGCGGCGACTACAACGGCCGGGTGCTCTCCATCCGCGCCGACGACCTGCGCGCGCTGGCGATCGTGTACGACATCTCGCCGTCCGGCCTGATCGAGCGCCTCAACGAGCACGGCGTGCTCGTCGCCGACCCGCGCGCGTTCTTCGCGTCCTGAGCCCCACGCGAAGGGGCCCACGCCGTCGGCGTGGGCCCCTTCGCGTTATTCGGCGCTCAGCGGGTGGCGTACTCGGCGATCCGGCCGAGCACGCCGTTGAGAAAGCGCGGCGAGTCGTCCGTGGACATCTGCTTGGCGAGCTCCACCGCCTCCGAGATGGCCACCGCGTCGTCGATCTCGTCAACGTAGAGCAGCTCGTGCACCGCGATCCGGGCGAGATTCCGGTCGATCACCGGCATCCGCTCCAGTGTCCAGCCCTCGGCGTAGCTGGCGATCAGCTCGTCGATCCGGTCCTTGTGGCCGGCCACGCCCTCCACCAGACTCACCGCGTACGGCAGGTGCTCCGGCCTCGGCGCGGCGATCCGCTCCAGGTAGTTGGCCAGCACCTCGACCGGCGGAAGGCTCCGCACGTCGGCCTCGTAGAGCACGTCGAGTGCCCGCTTGCGCGCCTTGCGGCGAGCGGGCATCTGCGTCTTCGGGCCCTCGGCCATCAGGCGCGGCCGAGGTAACGGCCGTCGCGGGTGTCGACCTTGATCTTCTCACCGGTGGTGATGAAGAGCGGCACCTGGACGGTCGCCCCGGTCTCGACGGTGGCCGGCTTGTTGCCGCCGGTCGAGCGGTCCCCCTGCAGCCCGGGCTCGGTGTACGTCACCTCGAGCACCACGCTGGTGGGCAGCTCGATGTAGAGCGGCACGCCCTCGTGGGTCGCGACGATCGCCTCGGCCTCGGGGAGCAGGTAGTTCGACGCCTCGCCGACCGTGCCGCCCGGCACGTGGATCTGGTCGAAGGTCTCCAGGTCCATGAAGACGAAGTCTTCGCCGTCGGCGTAGAGGTACTGCATGGTCCGCTTGTCGACCGTGGCGGTGTCGACCTTGGTGCCCGCGTTGAAGGTCTTGTCGACCACCTTGCCGGAGAGCACGTTCTTCAGCGTCGTACGCACGAACGCGCCACCCTTGCCGGGCTTGACGTGCTGGAACTCCACGACGGCCCAGAGCTCGCCGTCGAGGTTGAGAACCATGCCGTTCTTCAGGTCGTTGGTGGTGGCCATTTCCTGCCTTGATCTTCAATTGGCGGACAGACCCGTCAAGTCTACTGGCCAGCGCGCCCCCGCGCGGGCGCGGGTGCGCTACGCCGCCGGTTCCCGCCCCGTCGCCAGGTGGTGCAGCGCCAGCCGGTAGCCGTCGACGCCGAGGCCGGCGATCACCCCGCGGGCGACCGCCGAGACGACCGAGTGGTGCCGGAACGACTCCCGGGCGTGGATGTTCGAGATGTGCACCTCGACCAGCGGGCCCCGCAGCATCGCGCAGGCGTCGCGCACCGCGTACGAGTAGTGCGACCAGGCGCCGGGGTTGAGCACCACGGCCGCGGCCTCGTCGGCCGCCGCGTGGAGCCAGGCCAGCATCTCGTGCTCGGCGTCGGTCTGCCGCACCTCGACATCGAGCCCCAGCTCGGCGCCGGTGCGCTCGCAGAGCGCCACCAGGTCGGCGTACGTGGTGACCCCGTAGACGTCGGGCTGGCGGGTGCCGAGCCGCCCGAGGTTGGGCCCGTTGAGCACGAGTACCTTCACGCGCCGCTGACCTCCTGGTACGCGGCGCGCAGCAGCGCGTCGTCCGGCCCGTCCAGGATCGACGGCCGGCCCAGCCCGTCGAGCACCACGAACCGCAGCCGGCTGCCGCGCGCCTTCTTGTCCACCCGCATCGCGGCCAGCAGCTCCGGCCAGGCGTCGGCCCGGTAGCTCGTCGGCAGGCCCAGCAACGCCAGCACCGCGCGGTGGCGCCCCGCCGTCAACGGGTCGAGCCGGCCGGCGCACCGGGCCAGCGCCGCGGCGTACACCAACCCCACCGAGACCGCGTGACCGTGCCGCCAGCGGTAGCCCTCGACCTTCTCGATCGCGTGCCCGAGCGTGTGCCCGTAGTTGAGGATCTCCCGCAGACCCGACTCGCGCAGGTCCGAGGAGACCACGTCGGCCTTCACCCGCACCGCCCGCTCGACCAGCTCCCGCAGCACGCCGCGGTCCCGGTACACGGGGCCGAGCGGGTGGGCCTCCAGCAGCTCGAGGATGACCGGGTCGGCGATGAACCCGCACTTGACGACCTCGGCGAGGCCGGCCACCAGCTCCGGGGCGGGCAGGGTGTCGAGCAGGGCCAGATCGCAGAGCACCCCGGCCGGCGGGTGGAACGCCCCGACGAGGTTCTTGCCCGCCGCGGTGTTGATGCCGGTCTTGCCGCCCACGGCCGCGTCGACCATGCCGAGCAACGAGGTGGAGACCGGCACCCAGCGCACCCCGCGCAGCCAGCAGGCCGCGACGAAGCCGGCCAGGTCGGTCACCGCGCCGCCACCCACCCCGACGACAACATCGGTGCGGGTGAAGCCGGCCGCCCCCAGCTGCTCCCAGCAGCGCGCCGCGACCTCGGCGGTCTTGCCCGCTTCGGCGTCCGGCACCTCGATCGGCAGCGCCCGCACCCCGCGCGCGCCGAGCAGCTCGGCGATCGCGTCGGCCTGCTCCTTCAGCGGCGGCGCGTACAGCACGGCGGCGCGCTCCGCCCCCTCGATCAGCGTGGGCAGCGCGCCGAACAGGTCGCGTCCGACGAGAACGTCGTAGGGATGATCGCCAGCAACGGGGATCCGGGTCAGCTCGTCCATCGACGCCGAGCCTAACCCCTACCACCGGCTGGGACGGGTTCCCGCGCGGCCAACGCGGTCAGTCGTGACGCGTGCGCGGTGACCGCGGCGCGCAGCTCGGTCGGGCGCAGGATCGTGAAGGGGCAGCCGAGGCCCGCCAGCAGCAGCGCCATCGCGTCCAGATCCTGCACCCGGGCGCGCAGCAGCACCCCGTCGGCGGACTCGGTCAGCTCGGCCATCGTCGTCGGCACCCGCCGCCGCGCCTGGCCGAGGTCGGTCTCCAGCAACACCTCCACCTCCCAGGCGTACGTCCCGCCGGCCCGCGCCCGCGTCACGTGCCGGACCGGATCGAACCCCTCCGGCACGGTGAAGCTCCCGCCGTCGAAACTCCCGCCGTCGCAGCTCCCGTCCTCGACGTCCACCGCGCTGATCCGGTCGACCTCGAAGGTGCGGATCTCGTCGCGCCGGTGGTCGTGCCCGACGACGTACCAGCGCCCACCGTGGAAGACCGTCCCGTACGGGTCCAGCTCGCGCAGCGAGACCCCGCCGCGCGGGGACCGGTAGGTGACGCTGACCCGGCGCCGCGCGCGGGTCGCCGCGCCGAGGGTGAGCAGGGTCGTGCCCGCCGGACGGGCCTCGCCCTCGCGGCGCTCGCGGGTGAGGCCGAGGCTCTGGCGCGCGCCGGCGAGCCGCTCGGCCAGCCCCGCCGGGACCATCCGGCCGATCTTCGCGAGGGCGGGCGCGGTGCCCGGCGCGTCGGCGTCGAGGCCGAGCTGCTCGGCGGCGACCAGCCCGAGCAGCACGGCGAACGCCTCGTCGTCGGTGAGCATCAGCGGGGGCAGCTTCCGCCCGGGGCCGAGACGGTAGCCGCCCCGCCGCCCCCGCGTCGCCACGACCGGAAGGCCCAGCTCGATCAGGGTGGCGGCGTAGCGCCGTACCGTCCGCTCGTCGACCCCGAGGCGCTGGCCGAGGTCGGCGCCGGTGAGTCGGGGGTAGGCCTGGAGCAGCTCGAGCATGCCGAGCACGCGCGACGCCGGGTGTGACACAGGAGACCTCTCGCCAGCCATCCGGACGGATCTTGTCCGAAAAGATCTTACGGCCCGGCGCGCCCCGCGCTCGTTGATCTTGCAGATGTGGTGTTCGTCAAGTCCGTCCCGCCGACGACGGAACAGGCACCACACGTACGAGATCAGCGCGGGTCGGGGCCGATGATGCCGAGGATCTCTCCGACGACCTCTTCGGGCGTGCGGCCGTCGGTGACCACCGTCGTCGTGGCGACCGCCTCGTAGAGGGGGCGGCGCTGGTCGAGCAGGTACTTCAGGGTGGCGCGGGGGTTCACCGCCAGCAGCGGGCGACCCCCGCCCAGCCCGACACGCCTGACCGCGTCGGTCAACTCGACGGAGAGGTAGACGACCGTGTGACCGGCGAGCGCCGCCCGGGTCTGCTCCGCCAGGATCGCGCCGCCGCCGAGCGCGAGCACCCCGTCGAAGGAATCGAGCGCGGTCGCGACCGCCGCCCGCTCCAACGCCCGGAAGTGCTCCTCCCCCTCGTCGACGAAGATCTCCGAGATCGGCTTGCCGGCCGCCGTGGAGATGTCGCTGTCGGTGTCCCGGAACGGCAGACCGAGCGCGTCGGCCAGACCCTCGCCGATGGTGGTCTTACCGGCGCCCGGCGGCCCGACCAGCACGCAGACCGGACGGGTCATCGGATGACGAGGTTGTCGAGGTAACCGGCGAGGTTGCGCCGGATCTCCGTCACCGAGTCGCCGCCGAACTTCTCGGTCGCGGCCTCGGCGAGCACCAGCGCCACCATCGCCTCGGCGACGACCGCCGCCGCCGGCACCGCGCAGACGTCCGAACGCTGGTTGATCGCTGTGGCCGGCTCGCCGGTCGTGACGTCGATCGTCGAGAGTGCACGGTTCAGCGAGGAGATCGGCTTCATCGCGGCACGGACCCGCAGCGGCTCGCCGGTGGTGATGCCGCCCTCCAGCCCGCCGGCGCGGTCCGTCACCCGCTTCACGCCGGAGGCGGTGGGGATGATCTCGTCGTGCGCGACCGAGCCCCGGGAACGGGCCTGGGTGAACGCGTCGCCGATCTCCACACCCTTGATGGCCTGGATCGACATCAGCGCGGTCGCCAGCCGCGCGTCGAGCTTGCGGTCCCACTGCACGTGGCTGCCCAGACCCGGCGGCACACCGTACGCCAGCACCTCGACGATGCCGCCCAGGGTGTCGGCGTCCTTCTTGGCGGCGTCGACCTCGGCGACCATCCGCGCGCTCGCCTCCGGGTCCAGGCAGCGCAGCGGGTCGGCGTCGATCCGCTCGGCGTCCTCGGGCCGGGGCAGCAGGCCGGGCTTGGCCGCGACCGAGCCGAGCTCGATCACGTGCGAGACGATCTCGATGCCCAGCGCCTGCCGGACCAGCGCCTTGGCGACCGTGCCGACGGCCACCCGGGCGGCGGTCTCCCGGGCGCTGGCGCGTTCGAGGATCGGCCGGGCGTCGGTGTGGCCGTACTTCTGCATGCCGGCGAGGTCGGCGTGGCCGGGCCGGGGCCGGGTCAGCGGCGCGTTGCGCGCCTGGTTGGCCAGCTCCGCCGGGTCCACCGGGTCCGCGGCCATCACGGTCTGCCACTTCGGCCACTCGGAGTTGCCCACCCGGATCGCCACCGGGCTGCCGAGCGTCCGGCCGTGCCGGATGCCGCCGATCACGTCGACCTCGTCCTGCTCGAACGACATCCGCGCGCCGCGGCCGTAACCGAGCCGGCGCCGGGCGAGCTCGCGCCCGATCTCGGCGGTCGTCACCTCGATCCCCGCCGGCACGCCCTCCAACACGGCGACGAGGGCGGGCCCGTGCGATTCCCCCGCGGTCAGCCAACGCAACACGTGACAGCCTTTCTGTCGGTCGGCGCCCACTCACCGGCGGGGCGACGGGCCCAGTTTGTCACGCGGCGTGCCCGCGACCGCACGCCGGACGGGGTGTCCCGCGTTCCGGACAACGGGCGCCGACGGCGGCGGCCGGCCCGTGATCACGAACCGGGCTCCGGTGACTATCGTGCCTGTGCCGGAAGTCACGACCAGGGGAAGAAGACGGACGTGCCCACCATCGCCGCCCCGGCGTCCGCGCGACCGACCGCGTCCGCGTCGCGTCCGCCCGGCACCACCCTGCTCGTGATCCTCGGCGCCCTCACCGCCGCGGGCCCGCTCTCGATGGACATGTACCTGCCGGCGCTGCCCGAAATGGCCGACGATCTGTCAGCGCCGCCCGCACGGGTGCAGCTCTCCCTCACCACCTGCCTGATCGGAATGGCGCTCGGGCAGTTCCTCACCGGGCCGCTCAGCGACCGGTGGGGGCGGCGCCGGCCGGTGATCGTCGGGGCCGCCGGGTACGCGACGCTGTCGCTGCTCTGCGCGTCCGCCCCGACGGCCGAGGCGCTGGCGGGACTGCGCCTGGCGCAGGGCTTCGCCGGGGGCATGGGCGTGGTGGTGGCCCGGGCGGTCGTGCGGGACCTGTTCGCCGGGGCGGCGGCCGCCCGCTACTTCTCCCGGCTCGCCCTCGTGTTCGGGCTGGCCCCGATCGCCGCGCCGGTCCTCGGCAGCCTCGTCCTGCGGCACACCACGTGGCGCGGGGTCTTCGTCGTCCTCGCCGCCATCGGCGCGCTGCTCGCCGTGCTCGTCGCGCTGCGGCTGCCGGAGACCCTGCCGCCCGCCCGGCGCAGCGTCGGCGGCGTCGGGCACACCCTGCGCGCGATGCGGGTGCTGCTCGGCGACCGCGTCTTCGTCGGCTACAGCCTCGCCCAGGGGTTCGCCTTCGCCGGCCTCTTCGCGTACATCGCCGGGTCGTCGTTCGTCTACCAGGACGTGTTCGGCCTCTCGGCGACCGCGTTCGGGCTCATCTTCGCCGGCAACGCGCTCGGCCAGGCCGCGCTGGGCCGGCTCAACGGCGCGCTGGTCGGCCGACACCGCCCCCGTACGCTGCTGCTGGTCGCGCTCGCCG
Organism: Micromonospora pattaloongensis; assembly: GCF_900107255.1. Taxonomy (GTDB): domain Bacteria; phylum Actinomycetota; class Actinomycetes; order Mycobacteriales; family Micromonosporaceae; genus Micromonospora_I; species Micromonospora_I pattaloongensis. Next base: position 56,831 of record NZ_FNPH01000010.1, read on the forward strand.
CCGGGCTCGCCGCGGCGTTGACGCTGCTCGCCGGTGCCGTCCACGGCAACCTCGCGGTGGTCGCCGTGGCGTTGTTCTATTTCGTCGCGAGCGTCGGCATGGCCCAGCCCAACGCGGTCGCGCTCGCCCTCGACCCCCACCCCGAACGCGCCGGCACCGCGTCGGCCGTGATGGGCGCGGTCCAGTCGACGATCGGCGCGCTCGCCGCCCCGCTGGTCGGGCTCGGCGGCCAGGACGACGCCGTGCCGATGGCGATCGTCATCTGCGGCGCCGCCGACCTGGCGCTGGTGGCGGCGCTGATCCTGGCCCGCCGCCGCTGACCCGGGTCGGCGCCCGGCCGGCCGTCAGTGCGCCTCGGCCAGCGAGCTCTGCAGGTACGTCGCGGTCAGCAGGGTGAACACGTAGGCCTGGAGCACCATGATGCCGAGCTCGAAGACGGTCATCACGATCGCCATCGCCCAGCTCACCAGCGCGACCGGCTTGAGCAGCAACGCGTCGGCCTGGAAGAGCGCGACCCCGCCGAGCGTGAAGACCAGCAGGATCATGTGGCCGGCGAACATGTTGGCGAAAAGCCGGACCGACAGGGTCACCGGGCGCAACAGCAGGTTGAACACGAACTCGATCGGCACCAGCAGCGGCTGCACCCCGAGCGGCGCCTCCGGAATCCAGCAGCTCACCTTGAGATAGCCGAGGAAGCCGTGCCGACGGATCCCGACCGCCAGGTAGAGCAGCCAGGTGGCCACCGCCAGCACGGCCGGGAAGGCGAGGTGGGCGTTCGGCGAGATCTGCGCGAACGGGATGATCCCCCAGAGGTTGTTCAGCAGGATGAAGGCGAACAGCGCGGTCAGGTACGGCGCGAAGCGCACGCCCTCCCGCCCGATGACCGGGACGGCGACGCTGTCCCGGATCAGCCCGTAGACGGATTCGGCGAGCCACTGCCGGCGCGTCGGCACCAGCTGCGGATTGCGGTAGCTGACCAGGAAGAAGACGATCAGGATCGCGACGGTGATCCAGACCAGCAGCGTGATCTTCGTGAAGAGCCCCGCCCAGGCGGTGCCGTCGAGCGCGGGAACCAGGCTGCGGAAGTCGAAGCTGTCGAGCGTGGGTGGGAAGTCGGCGGCAAGCGGAATCGGCGGTCCCGTCATCTGCATCCCCCATCCATCGGGAATGCTCAGACACTATCAAGCGTCGATGTCTCGACCCGAAACGGTCCCGAACGCCGCTCACGTGTGAGCGCGGACGACTCCCCCGGAGGCCGGGGACGGAAGCCGCTACGGCCGGCCGATCGCCGCGGCCAGCGCGGACCGCATCGCCGCCACCGGCGCGCCGACGCCGGTGAACTGCTCGAACTGGCCGACCGCCTGCGCGAGCAGGAGGTCGAGGCCGGAGACGATCCGCAGACCGGCGACGTGCGCCGCGTCCGCCAACGGCGTCGGCCAGGGATCGTAGAGCGCGTCGAAGAAGACCGCCGACGGCCACCAGCGGACCACCGGCGCGAGCGGATCGGCGACGCCCTTCGGCACCGTCGAGACGACCACGTCGGCGTCGAACCGCGCCGCCGCGTCCGCCCAGCGCCCGGCGGAGAGACGTACGCCGAGCGCCCCCGCCACGGGGCGTAGTTCCTCGACGGCTTCCGGTCGGCGCGCCACCACCGTCACCCCGGCGGCGCGCAGCGTGGCGGCCGCGGCGATCGCGGCCCGCGCCGTCCCGCCGGCACCCAGGACGGTCACCGTCGCACCGTCGGCGACGCCCGCCGCGCGCAGCACGGTCACCATCCCCGGCACGTCGGTGTTGTCGGCGTACCAGGAGCCGTCGTCCCTGCGTACCAGCGTGTTGGCGGCCCCGACCGCGGCCGCGACCGGCGACGCCTCGTCGGCGACCACGAGCGCCGCCTCCTTGCCGGGCATGGTCACCGAGAGCCCGGCCCACTCCGGGCCGAGCCCGGCGACCAGGCCGGGCAGTTCCCCGGCGCCACACTCGATCGCGGTGTACGACCAGCCGGTCAGCCCGGCCGCCGCGTACCCGGCATTGTGGATCACGGGCGAGAGCGAGTGCGCGATCGGGCGGCCGAGCACGCCGGCGCGGCGAGTCAGCAAAGCGGGATGCCGTTCCGGCACGCCTTCTGGATGTTGCGCAGGTGCTCATCGTTCGTCTCGGCAAAAGCGGAGTTCCCCTGCTTGTCGATCGCCACGAAGAACAGCCACTTGCCGGCCGGCGGGTCCATCGCGCCCTGCAGCGCCTCCTTGCCGGGGTTGTTGATCGGGGTGGGAACCATGCCCCTGAGCTTGCGGTTGTACGGGTTCTTCGGGTCGTCCAGCTCTTCCGGCGTCATGTCCCCGGACCGCTTGGTCGCCTTGCCGCTGAGCTCCAGGTAGTAGTTGACCGTGACGTCCATCTCGAGGCAGGAGCACGGGAAGGTGCCGCTGTAGGCGCGGTTGTAGGCCACCCGCGCCACCTTGCCGAGGTCCGCCTTCGTGCCGGCCTCGGCCTGCGCCAGCGAGGCCACGATCAGCGCCTCGTACGGGCTGACCCCGCCCCGCTCGGACTCCACCGTCTTGACGAAGTCCAGCTCCTCGGCCACCGCGAGGAAATGCCCGACCATCGTCTTCAGGACCTGCTCGGCGGTGGGATTCGGGTCGAACTCGTAGGTGTCCGGGAAGAGGAACCCCTCGATCGACGGCCTGGTCTTCTTCCCGTCGGTGCGGTTGAACCAGAACTCCGGCACGCCGAGCGCGAGCGGGTCCTTCGCCGCCGCCTCGAAGTCCTTCACCGGGATCTTCGTCTTCTCCGAGAGCAGCTTGTACGTCTGCTTCGCCGTACGCCCCTCGGGAATGGTGATCGTGTTGGCGACCTTGTTCGCGACTTCGAGCAGCATCGCGAGCGCGCTCTCGGCGCTCATCTGCTTGCGCAGGTTGTAGAAGCCCGGCTGGATGTTCGTGCTGCGGGAGTTCGCGCCCGCCTCGTCCACGAAGGCCGCCGCGCTCTTGACCACGCCGGCCCGGACCAGCGAGTTGCCGATCTCGGTCAGCGACTCCCCCGGCTTGATCTGGATCTGCGCCTGACCGGCGCCGCTGCCGCTGTAGTCGGGCGCGCCGAACAGGCCCTGCACGCGGTCGAAGCCGTACCAGAGGCCACCGCCGAGCACACCGAGCAGGAGGAACGTGACCAGCAGCGCGGCGACGGTCTTGCCGCGCCCACCGCCACCGCCGGCCTCGCGGCGCGCCTGCTTCTTGCGGTAGCCGCGCCGGTGCCGTCCCTTCTCCGTCCGCTCGTCGAACGCGAGCTCCAGCTCGTCGATCATCACATCCGCCTCCGCTGCGCATCCAGCCAGCTCTGCAGGATCTCCACCGCGGCCGCCTGGTCGACCACGGCCCGCTGCCGCTTCCCCCGGACGCCTCGCTCCGACAGCCTACGGGTTGCGACCACCGTCGACATCCTCTCGTCGGTGAGCGACACCGGGACCGGAGCGATCGCCGGAGCCAGGACCTGGGCGTACGCCGAAACATGCTGGGCGGCCGGTCCGTGCGTGCCGGCCAGGTTCACCGGCAAACCGACGATCACCTCGATCGCGTCGTGCTCGCGGACGAGGCCGGCGAGCTCGGCGACGTCGGTCGGCACCGCGTCGGGCTCCGGTTCGAGGTCGCGGCGGAGCGTGACCAGCGGGCTGGCCAGGATCCCGTCCGGGTCGCAGATCGCCACGCCGACGCGAACCTTGCCCACGTCGACGCCGAGTCGCACGCCGCGCACGAAACCGCTCACACCGCCCCTTCCCTCCGGACACACCCCTGCGCGATCAAGGGCCTGCCCTCAGGGGTACGGAGACCACCGCCGGCAAGCCCTTGATCAACACAATTATTTTCCGACGGTCACGCCGCCTCGGCGACCGCCTTCTCCACCGCGGCGAGCAGGTTCGCCGCCTCGGACGCCGGGACGCCACCGCCCTGCGCCAGGTCGGCGTTGCCGCCACCACGCCCGGACAGCGCCCCCTTGACCAGGTCGGCCGCGGCGAAGCCCCGCCCCTTCGCGGCCGCGTTCACCGCGACCACGAGCGAGGCCTTGCCGCCCGAACGGGCGGCCACCGCGACCACCGCCGGACGGGCCGGGTCGATCTTGCCGCGGATCTCCTGCGCCAGCGTGCGCACGTCGTTGCCGGCCGCGCCCTCCGGCGCCTCCGTGCCGACGAACGCCACCCCGCGCAGCTCCTTGGCCTGCGCGGCCAGCGCCCCGGCCCCGCCGAGCACGAGCTGGGCCCGCAGCTTCTCCAGCTCCTTCTCCGCGTCCCGCAGCTGGGTGATGGTCTGCTCCACCCGGTCGGCGACCTGCTCGGCCGGGACCCGGTAGAGCTCGGCGAGCCGGGAGACCAGCAGGTGCTCCCGGGCCAGGAAACCGAACGCGTCCATGCCGACGAGCGCCTCGACGCGGCGCACCCCGGAGCCGATCGACGACTCGGAGAGGATCTTCACGAGCCCGAGCTGCGCCGACCGCGCCACGTGGGTGCCGCCGCACAGCTCGCGCGCGTAGTCGCCGACCTCGACGACCCGCACCTGCTCGCCGTACTTCTCCCCGAACAGCGCCATCGCGCCGAGCCGCCGCGCCTCCTCCTGGGAGGTGATGAACGCCCGCACCTCCAGGTCGCCGAGCAGCACCTCGTTGATCTGCTGCTCCACGTCGGTCAGCACGCTCGCCGGGACCGCGCCCGGGGTGTTGAAGTCGAAGCGCAGCCGGCCGGGCGCGTTGAGCGACCCGGCCTGGGTCGCCGACTCGCCGAGGAAGTTGCGCATCGTCTGGTGCACCAGGTGCGTCGCGGTGTGCGAGCGCGAGATCGCGCGCCGCCGCGCGACGTCGATCTCGGCGTAGCCCGCCTCGCCGGCGCGCACCTCACCCCGGATCACCCGCGCCTTGTGCACGATCAGGCCCGGCACCGGCTGCTGGACGTCGACGACCTCCACCAGCCCCTCGCCGACGGTGATCCGCCCGACGTCGGGCTGCTGGCCACCGCCCTCGGCGTAGAACGGGGTCGCGTCGAGCACCAGCTCGATCATCTCCCCCTCGCCCGCGGCCGCGACCGGCGCGCCACCGGCGCCGAGCAGCGCCCGCACGGTCGACTCCCGGGCCACCTCCGAGTAGCCGGTGAACTGCACCGGGCCGCCCAGGTCCAGCGCGGAACGGTACGCCGACAGGTCCACGTGACCGGTCTTGCGCGCCTGCGCATCGGCCTTCGCCCGGGCCCGCTGGTCGGCCATCAGCCGGCGGAAGCCGTCCTGGTCCACCTGCAGACCCTGCTCGGCCGCGATCTCCAGCGTCAGGTCGATCGGGAAGCCGTACGTGTCGTGCAGCTGAAACGCCTTGTCACCGGGGAGCGTGCTCCCGCCGGCGGACTTCGTGTCGCTGATCGCGGTGTCCAGGATGGTGGTTCCGGCGCGCAGCGTGGAGAGGAACGCGTCCTCCTCGGCGTACGCGTACTGCGAGATCCGGTCGAAGTCGGCCTCGAGCTCTGGGTAGGACGGGGACATGCAGTCCCGCGCCACCGGCAGCAGCTCGGGCAGCGCCCGCCCCTGCCAGCCCAGCAGCCGCATCGCCCGGATCGCCCGGCGCATGATGCGGCGCAGCACGTAGCCCCGCCCCTCGTTCGCCGGGGTCACGCCGTCGCCGATCAGCATCAGCGCGGTCCGGACGTGGTCGGCGACGACCCGCAGGCGCACGTCGTCCGGGTGCGACTCGGCCGCGACCTGGCCCGACCGCGCCCCGTAGCGCTTACCGGTCAGCTCCGCGGCGCGCTCCAGGATCGGGCGGACCTCGTCAATCTCGTAGAGGTTGTCGACGCCCTGCAGGATCGAGGCCATCCGCTCCAGCCCCATGCCGGTGTCGATGTTCTTCGCCGGCAGGTCACCGAGGATCTCGAAGTTCTCCTTGTCGGTGCCGCGCCCCCGCTCGAACTGCATGAAGACGAGGTTCCAGAACTCGAGGTAGCGGTCCTCGTCGACCTCCGGGCCGCCCTCGCGCCCGTAGGCCGGGCCGCGGTCGTAGTAGAGCTCGGAGCAGGGGCCGCAGGGACCGGGGATCCCCATCGACCAGAAGTTGTCCTTCTTGCCACGCCGGACGATCCGCTCCGGCGGCACGCCGGTCGCGCGCCAGATCTCGTACGCCTCGTCGTCGTCCAGGTAGACCGTCGCCCAGATCCGCTCCGGGTCGAGCCCGAAGCCGCCCTCCTCCACGGACTTGGTGGACAGCTCCCAGGCGAGCGGAATCGCGCCGTCCTTGAAGTAGTCGCCGAAGGAGAAATTGCCGTTCATCTGGAAGAAGGTGCCGTGCCGCGAGGTCTTGCCGACCTCGTCGATGTCCGGCGTCCGGATGCACTTCTGCACGCTCGCCGCACGCGTGTACGGCGGCGACTGTTGCCCCAGGAAGAAGGGCACGAACTGCACCATGCCGGCGTTGATGAACAGCAGGTTCGGGTCCTCGATCGCCGGCAGCGGAGCGGACGGCACGATCGTGTGACCGTTGGCCTCGAAATGCGCGAGGAACCGCCGTTTGATCTCCGCCGTCTTCATCGAACGCCTTCCTGGGGATGGGTCTGCTCACCGGAGCCCGGTTCCGCGAAATCGTCATCGAACGTGACGCCCTCGGCGAACGCGGCCTGGATCTCCCGCTCCCGCTCCGCCATGCCGTCCCGCACGTCGTCTAGAAAGCTACGCACCGACTCGACGAGGCTGCCAGCGGATTCCGACAACGACGCGGCCATGCCGGCCGGCGTGTAGGAGTGGGCCTTCTGCGTCACCTTGCGCACCACGAGCGCACCGACGGCGAGACCCATGCCCAACCACAGCAACCGCTTCATGGCTACATCCTTCCTTCGTCTTCATGTGCCGCGGCACGCGGCGGGCGTGCTGCGGCGTGTGCCACCGCGCCCCGGCGACGGATCAGCGGCCGCCGCGGCGGGCCGTGCGACGCTGCTGCTTGATGGTCTCGCGCACCTCGCGCTCGGTGTCGGCGTGCCGGCGAGCGGCGGCGGCGCGACGCACGCCGTATCCGAACGCGGCGACCTTGACCAGCGGGTTCGCGGCGGCCGCGGAGACCACCGTCACCAGATTGGCGACGTTCGCCGTCATGGTCTGGGCGTGGCCGGTCATCGTGTCGATCTTCGCGAGCTGAATGTTCACGCCGTCCAACGAGGTGTGCATCTGGCTCAGCGCGGTGTTGACGTTGTCGACCGTGGCGTTGACGTTGACCAACAGCGGCGCGGTGCGCTCGTTCACGTCGTTGATCGCCTGGGTCGCCGCGTCGACCGTGCGGCGCAGCCGCAGGATCGGCACGGCGAGCACGATCACCAGCATCAGAAATGCGCCCGCCGCGACCAACGCCGCGATCGCTCCGAGCTGTCCAGCATCCACGCGTGTCCTCCTCAGCCGTACCGTTTCGCGTGCGCGGCCACCATCACCCGAGCCGCGTCGAACCTTCCGGCGTATTTCGCATCAACCGGAAAACGCCTCACTCTGCGCCAACGTGCAGACCCTACCGTCCGTGACGCTCCCCGGCCTCACGACGGGGAGGGTGTCAGGTCGGAAAGTGGATCATCGGTCAGGACCGGGTCGGGCGTCTCCCCGGTGAATGACGGTCCGGTGCTCGGCTGCGGCTTGATCCGATCATCGTCGATGGCGTTACGCACCTTCACCGACACGAGCGCGCCGTCGCACTTCTGCTCGGCCTGCGGCGTCGCCTGCGAGCCCACCGTCGGCCGCAGCGCCAGCGGATCCTGCTCGCAGGTGGGTTGCCGCACCCACAGGTCGAGGGTCAGCTCGTCCCGCTTCCAGCACGTGTAGTGCCCCTCGACCGGCTGCCCCGGGCAGAGCGCCGCCTTCCACGGCTGCCACCCCGCACCTGCCAGCGCACGCTCGTACACCTGCGCGGTCTCCTCGGGGTTCTTCTGCGACTCGGCGGTGCGCTCCCGGAACCGGCACTCGATGAGACACCAGCGGCTGCCGTTGACCTGGTCGTCGGTCTTCACCGCGGCCCACGACGGCACGGACAACCCGTCCAGGGCGTTGAAGACGGGGTCGCGGGTGGCCGCCCGGATACCGAAGTAGAGCGGCAGCGCCCCCAGGATCAGCACGCTGACCATGGCCAGCGCCAGCATCCGCATCCGTCGCTGCTCCCGCATCTGCTTGCGCAGCTCCGAGCGCGCGCCCTTCAGCGCGGTGACCCCGGCGGCGAGTGTCCCGGGCCGCGGCGCGTCGGCGGGGCCGACGGCCCGGTCGGGGCCGGCGACGGCCGCCGAGTCGTGCGCGGCGGGCCGCACGGCGGCGGCGGCCTTCGCCACGCCGGGCGCGGCAGCAGCCGCCTTCGCCACCCCGGGCGCGGCAGCAGCCGCCTTCGCCACCCCGGGCGCGGCAGCAGCCGCCTTCGCCACCCCGGGCGCGGCAGCAGCCGCCTTCGCCACCGCGGGAGCGGTCGGCTCGACGGTCGGCTTCGCCATCCCCGGTGGGGTCGCCATCGCCGTCGCGGGCGGGTTCGGGCCGCCGGCGGCGGCCCGGGCGGAGCCCGCGCGGCGCGGCGGCGTCGCGGCGCCCGGCGGCACCGGCGCGACCGCGGCGCTCGCGGCCCCGGTCGGCGCCGCGCCGGCGGCCGGCGGCGGCCCCGCCGCGGCGCCCCGTCCGGACGGGGGGCCGGCGGGGCCGGGCGCGTCGGCACCGGCACGTCCGGCCGGCACGGGTCCGGCGGAACGGGCGCGACGCGCGGCCGGCGGAGCGGACGCCCCCGGTGGCCCGGCCATCGGCGGTTGCGCCATCGAACGCGGAACGGGCGGTCCGGGGGGCGCGACGTCGGGTGTTGCCGGCCCCGCGCCGTACCGGCCCGCGACGGGCGTCCCCGGCTCCGGGCGATCCGCCCGACGGCGACCGCCCGGCTCGACCTCCGGGGTGACGGCGGTCCGGTCCGCCCGACGGCGGCCACCGGACTCGACCTCCGGGCCGCCACCGGTGCGGTCCGCGCGACGGCGGCGACCCGGCTCGGCCTCCGGCCCCGGCGGCGCGCTGCTCCGGTCCGCCCGACCCCGACCATCCGGCCCGACGCCGGGCTGATCACCGGGGCCGGAGGTGGGGCGGTAACCGGCGCCGGCGCGGCCCGGGTCGGCGGCACCGTCGTTGTCGACGGGAAGGCGCTCGGGCGGTACCGCCGCACCGGCGACGACGCGGCCGGCGGAGACGGCACCGGTGACCGGGACGTCGGGGCCGACGCCGGCGGGGCCGCGCCGTCCGGCCGGACGGCCGGCCGACCGGGGGACGCTCGCGGCGCCGGTGTCGCCGGTGCTGCGCGCGCCGACCCCTGGCGGGCCGGCCGGCGGGACCGCACTCGGTCCGGCAAAAGGGGCCGAGGGGGCGACCGGTGCAGCCCCCGCGCCACGGTCGCCGTCCGCGCTCCGGCTCCACCGCGCGGAACGTCCCGGACGCTCCCCGCCCGGCGGCTCGGGCTCGGCCGCGCGGCGTCGGCCGACCCGCGCCTGGGCGCCGGCCGGATCTGTCGGGGTGCCGGGGGCGCGGCCGTACGGGGCCGCGTGGGGGTCCGCGGCGGCCGGCGGCACCGCGGGGACACCGCGCCTACGGGCGTCCGCGCCGCCATCGGGCGTGCCCGTCGGCACGGGCGGCGCGTTGCCGGTTTTCGGCACGAACGGGCTCTCGCCGGTGCCGAACCCTGCGCGGGGCGGCCCGTCCGGCCGGCCGCGCCCCGCCGCGGGAGGCGGCGGCAGCGGCTGCCCGGGCGGGGTCGCCGGACCGGGTCGCGTCGCCGGCGGCACGTCGACGGGCTCCGCGGCCCGCCGGCCCCGGCCTCCATCGGCGCCGTGTCGCGCCGCGGTGGGGGGCGGGCCCCCCGGTGCACCATGTCGGATTTCCCCGGACGGGTCGTCGCCCGACCGGCGCGCCGCGCGGCGCGGGCCGTCGGGGCGCAGGTCGCCGGTGTGTGGATCGCGGCCGGATTCGCCCGGGCGCGGGTCGCCCGTCTCCGGAGCGAGGCGTCGGGGACCGCCGGAGCCGGACGCGGCGGGGTGCGGCTGTGACGGCGCCGACCAGCGGGCTGCCTCGGGCGGCATGCCGTGCCGTCCCGGCGACGGCTCCGGGCCCTGCGGACCCGCCGGCGGCTCCGCGGCATGCCGCGAGCGCCCCGTCTCCGGCCGCGGCGCCGGCTCGGTCGGTGGGGCTCCGTGCCGAGAGGCCCGCGGCGGCACCGTCGGCTCCTCTGGGCTGCGCGGGTTCCGTGGGATCGGCCCGCCGCCAGCGGCGGCGGACCAGGTCGGTGGCGGCGTGGGGTCCCCGTGCCCGTGGCGGGGGCGTTCCGGCGGCCCCTCGGCCGCGATCCGACGGCCCGGCCCCGCCTCCGCCGCGGCCCGGCGACCCGGTCCGGCCTCCGGTGCGGCGCGGCGCTCCGGTCCGGCCTCCGGAGCGGCGCGGCGCTCCGGCATGGCTTCCGGAGCGTCCGGGGCCGCCCGGCGCGCCCGGCGTCCCCCTCGTGGCTCATCGCCCGGTTCCGCCGGCCCGGTTCCCCGCGGCGACGGCTCCGCGGCCGGAGGGGGCACGTCGTTCCGACCCGGCATCTCTGTCCGGCCCGGCCCGTCCGGCCGCCCGCGCCCGCGCGCGCCACCACGGGTCAGGTCGGCACGACCCGGCGCCTCGGCACGCACCCCCGGCACGTCGGGACGACCGGGCGGCACATCCGCACCCGGCGGCACGTCGGGACGACCCGGGACGTCGGGACGACCCGGCACCTCGGGACGGGCGCTCGGCTCGCCGCGTGGACCGGGCGGCGGTGCGGGCGTGCGCTGGTCCGCGGCAGCGGGCGCGTCGCCGCCGGGAACGTGCCCCGGTCCGATGTCGACCCGCTGCTCCTTGGCGGTGCGCAGGTCGGCGAGCCAGCCGAGCTCCTCGCCGCTGACCTGCTGCTCGGGCTCGGGCTCCGGCCGGCCCCGCCCCCACCGCCGGGCCTTGCCCTTGGCGTCCCGCCGCTCGTCGGGACCGTCTTCAGGTCGATCCGATCCCCGCGATCTCACTGGTGGTCCTCCCCGGCAGCCCCGCTGCCGCTGTCGTCGGATGCCGTGCCGCCGGCCGGCACCGGCGCCGGGCGCCCGTTCGCCGCTGTGGTGCCTCGCCCGCTGTCGCCCGCCGGCGCGGACCGTCCGGTGTCGCCGGACGCCGGCTGCCCGCGCACGATGCGCCGCAGCAGCGGCAGTCGGCCCGAGACCGCCCGCTCGGCCCCGTGGTCGGTCGGCCGGTAGTACTCGACGCCGACCAACTCGTCCGGCAGGTACTGCTGCGTCAGGACGCCACGGTGGTCGTCGTGCGGGTAGCGGTAGCCGGTGCCGTGCCCGAGGCCGCGCGCCCCCGGATAGTGGGCGTCCCGCAGGTGGCGGGGAACGCCGCCGCCCCGACCCGCCCGCACGTCGCCCATCGCCGCGAAGATCGCGGTGGTCGCCGAGTTGGACTTGGGGGCGGTCGCCATGTGGATCACGGCCTGGGCGAGGTTGAGCTGGGCCTCGGGCAACCCGACGTACTCCACCGCGTGCGCGGCGGCGGTGGCCACGCTCAGCGCGCTCGGATCGGCCATGCCGACATCCTCGCTCGCGAAGATCACGATGCGGCGCGCGATGAAGCGCGCGTCCTCGCCGGCGACCAGCATCCGGGCCAGCCAGTGCAGGGCGGCGTCCACGTCCGAGCCCCGCATGCTCTTGATGAACGCGCTGACCACGTCGTAGTGCGCGTCGCCGTCGCGGTCGTAGCGCACCGCGGCCACGTCGACGGCCTGCTCCGCGGTGGCCAGGTCGATCTCGGCGCTGCCCCGCGCCGCCGCGGACGACGCCGCCGCCTCCAGCGCGGTCAGCGCCTTGCGCACGTCGCCGCCGGCCAGGCGTACGAGATGGTCCTCCGCCTCCGCGCTGAGCGCGACATCGCCGCGCAGGCCACGCTCGTCGGTGACCGCCCGCCGCAGCAGGCCGCGCACCGCGTCGGAGGTCAACGGCTGCAGGGTCAGCAGCACGCAGCGGGACAGCAACGGCGAGATCACCGAGAAGTACGGGTTTTCCGTCGTCGCCGCGAGCAGCGTGACGGTCCGGTCCTCGACGGCCGCCAGCAGCGAGTCCTGCTGGGTCTTGCTGAAGCGGTGCACCTCGTCGATGAAGAGCACGGTCGGCGGCCCGCCGGCGCGACGCTCGCGGCGCGCGGTGTCGATCACGGCGCGGACGTCCTTGACGCCGGCGGTGAGCGCCGACATCGCCACGAACCTCCGGTCGGTGGCGCGGGCGACGAGATGGGCGATCGTGGTCTTGCCGCTGCCCGGCGGGCCCCAGAGGATCACCGACATCGGCGCCGATCCGGTCACCAGCTGGCGCAGCGGCGCGCCCGGCGCCAGCAGGTGATCCTGGCCGACGAGCTCGTCGATCGTCGCCGGACGCATCCGGACCGGCAACGGCGAGTCGGCCCCGGGCGCGGCGAAGCCATCGACGCCACCTGATCCCGGCGGGGCGCTGGGCGCACCACCGGGACCGGTGAGAGAAAACAGACCGTCGGGCTCCATCACGAAGACAGTACCGGCCCGATCTCGGCCGCCGGAAATGCGGCGATAACGGGGCGGTTTCCGCGGTCCGGACGGAGCCCGTGACCGTCAGCCACGGCCCGGACGGCGCCCCCGGTACCAGCGACCGCCGCCGGTCGTGCCGCCCCGGCCCACGCCCGCGAGATACAAAGCCAGGCAGAGCAGGCCGATGAGCACGAGGGTGTTCCAGTTGAACAGGTCCGGAGCGCCGAGATTGCTGTTGAGCAAGTCGAGCAGAAGCGCGAAGCCGAAGATCGCGGCCGCCACGATAGCGAGCATGGGGTCCTCCCGAGGGGTGGAGTTGGTCACCGGCGTCAATACCCACCCAAGGGCCCCGGCAATCTCCACCATGGACGTTCCCACCCCGCCAATCTCGAGGTTATGGCGGAACGATCCGGACAAATTCGCACCATAACCGCGCGACCGCGTGGATCATGACGGAGATCACGCGCGAGGAAGGGCGGAGGCCGGGCGTTCGGGGCGGCGCGGCGGCAGCGGCGCGAGCGGGGCGAGCTCGTCGATCGCCCCCTCGTCGACGAGGCTCAGGAACGCGTCGGCCACCTCCGGGTCGAACTGCCCGCCCCGGCCGCGCTCGATCTGCAGCCGCGCCTCGGCCACCGTCAGCCCCCGGGAGTAGGCGCGGTGCGAGCGCATCGCGGCCCACGAGTCGCAGACCGCGATGATGCGCGCCTCGATCGGGATCTCGGCGCCGGCCAGCCCGCGCGGGTAGCCCCGGCCGTCGTACCGCTCGTGGTGCGCCGCGACCAGCGGCGCGAGGTCGGGCCGCCCGCCGAACTCGATCAGCAGCCGCGCGCCCTCGTCGGGATGACGGCGCAGCTCCTGCCACTCCTCCTCGGTGGGACGTCCCGGCTTCGCGAGGATCGGCGTCGCCACGTTGACCTTTCCGATGTCGTGCAGTCGGCCGGCCGCCGCCGCCCGCCGCAGCGTCGCGTGGTCCAGCCCCATCCGCTCCCCGGTGAGCAGCGCCCACCGGGCCACCGCCGTGCTGTGCTCCTCCGGGCTCAGCTTCGCGTCCACCTGATCCGCCAGCCAGACCAGGGCCGGTGGGAGGTCGGGATCGGTGTCGAGGTCCAGGCCGGGGACGGCCCCGGCCACCACGGTACGGTTGCGGCCACGCGCCTTCGCCCGGTAGAGCGCGTCGTCCGCGTCGTTGATCAGCGCTTCGACGTCGACGGCGCCGCGGCCCGTCCGGCCGCCCCGGCCGCCGGCCGTGGCCACCCCCACCGACGCGGTGAGCAGCACCTCAACGCCGTCGCCGAGCGTCACCCGGGTGTCGCACAGCGCCCGTCGCAGCTGCTCGGCCACCGTCAGCGCCGCGTCCGCGTCGGCGCCGGGCAGCAGGCAGACGAACTCCTCACCGCCGTACCGGGCGATGACGTCGCTGCCGCGCACCGTGCGGCGCAACCGCTCGGCGGCCTGGACGAGCGCCGCGTCCCCGGCCGGATGACCGTAGCCGTCGTTGATCGCTTTGAAGTGGTCCAGATCCACCAGGACCAGGCTCAGCGGCCGCCCGTGCCGGGCCGCCCGCTCGGCCTCCAGCCGCAGCATCTCCTGGAAGAACCGGCGGTTGTAGACGCCGGTCAGCGCGTCGGTGACCGCCAGCCGTTCCTGCTCGCGCAACGCGTCGCGCAGCTGCGCGGCGAGACCGGTGCGGTCACGGGTCACCATCACCTGCCGGACCAGCAGGCCGACGCAGAGGATCGCCGCCACCAGCAGCGTGGAGGTGTCGGTGTGCTGCCCGTCCATGTGGTCGGCGGTGAAGAGTCCGACCACGGTCACCGCGCTGACCAGCGAGGGGACGATCGCGACATCGCCGTCCACCTCGCGCAGCTCCGCGTCCGGCTCGGGATGCCGCAGCGCGATGAGCGCGGCGAGGCACAGCAGCAGCGATGCCGCCTGCCAGCCGAGGTCGAGCCAGCTCGACTCGGTGTACTCGCCGAGCACCGCGAGGTACGCGTACTGGGCGTCGCTGAAGCCGGAGACCGCCTGGCCGACACCGGTCACCATGATCCAGAGCGGCAACGTCCGGTAGCCGGCGAGGCCGACGGCGAGCAGCGCGCTGACGATCAGGACGGAGAGCACCGGGTACGCGAACGTCACCACCGCGCCGGCGTCGAACGTCTCCGGCACCGACGGCCCGATGATCAGCTTCCAGCCGAGCGCGCCGGTCCCCCCGGCGACCAGCGCGGCGTCCAGGGTGCCCCGGGCCTGCCGCAAGACGTTGCCGGGCCCGAGCCCGATGAGGATGGCGACCAGCGCGACCGGATACTGCAGCACGTACAGGTCGGCGATCGACGGGGTGGGCGGAGCGTCCTCCCGGGCCACGGAGTAGCCGAGGAAGATGATCTCGCCGACGAGCCACAGCACGTTCGCGGCGCAGAACAACCACCAGGCCAGCCGCCGGTGCCCGCTCGACCCGCGCGCCGCCAGCGCGCTGCACACCACCGCGCCGGCGATGGGCACGAGGTAGAGCACGCTGAGCGGGGAGACGCCGGTGATGCCGAGGCGGCGGTTGATCGCGGTGTAGATCGCGAAGACCGTCAACCAGGCGACGCCGGCCAGCGCGGCCCGGCGCAGCACCGGGTCGGCGTACAGCACCCGCAGCGTGGGGCGTGCAGGCGATCGCGGCCCCTCCGAGGGCTGCGGCGCCGGTCGGGCAGCCGCGAGCCGCGCACCTGCCACGAGGCTTCCTCCCGATCCGCCGGGTCCCGCCCACGTCGAGCCCGGTCGGGACATTCTGGATCCCCCCATCGGGCCACCCGGCACACAGATGAGGAAAAGGGCGCCATCGTACGTCGAACTGCGCGCCCCGTCGGGCACGCCGCGCCCCGGCGTGCCGCGGATCAGCCGGGCGGGGCGAGCAGCTCGCGGACGCCGCGCAGGCGGGTCTTCAGCACGGCGGCGGCGCGGGAGCTGTCCAGGCGCACCTCCGCCGGACGGATCAGGCCGGACCCGGCGATCGTCGTGGCACGCAGGCCGGCGGAATCGAGGCCGTAGCGGTGTGCGACGAGCAGACCCAGCTCCACCCGGGTCACCGCGTCGGACCCGCCGACGTTGAGCGGGCCGGCGTAGTCGGACTGCACCAGCTCCAGCACCGCCGCCGCCAGGTCGTCAACGCCGACGGGACAGCGCACCTCGTCGCTGAACAGGCGCGGACCGGCGCCGGTCAGGGCGTCCAGGCAGAGCCGGATCTGCTTGCTGCGCTCGTCGCCGAGGATCAACGACGTGCGCACGATGGCGGCCGCCGGGTCGACCAGTCGCACCGCCGTCTCGGCGGCCGCCTTCGCCGCGCCGTACGGGAAGATTGGGGTGGGTGGCTCGTCGTCCGGGTAGGGCTCGGCGCGGCCGCCGTGCAGCGCGTCGCTGGACAGGTGCACCAGCCTTGCCCCCGCCTCGCTCGCGGCCGCCGCCACGTGCGCGGCGCCCTCGGCGGTCACCGCCCAGTCACCGTAGACGTAGGCGGAGCTGACCACGGCGCGCGGTCGCACCCGCCCGACCAGTGCGGACACGGCGGCGCGGTCCCGGAGGTCCAGCGGGTACCACTCGACCCCCTCGACCGTGCCGGGCGCCCGGTGGTACGTGCCGACCACCCGCTGGCCCGCCGCCAGCGCCCGGCGGCACACCTCGGAGCCGAGGTGGCCGCTGGCGCCGACGACGAGCAGGGTCATCAGCTGGGCTCGACCGGCGCGGCCACCCCGCTGGTCCCGGCGGTCGGCCCCGCCGGCTTCGGCTTGGCGTCCACGCCGGCCTCGGTACGCTGCTGCGCGGTGATCGGGGTCGGCGCGCCGGTCAGCGGGTCGAAGCCGCCGCGGGTCTTCGGGAACGCGATGACCTCGCGGATCGAGTCGGCGCCGGCGAGCAGCATGCAGGTGCGGTCCCAGCCGAAGGCGATGCCGGCGTGCGGCGGCGGGCCGTACTTGAACGCCTCCAGCAGGAAGCCGAACTTGTCCGACGCCTCCTCGGCGGTGATGCCCAGCAGGTCGAAGACCCGGCGCTGCACGTCGGCGCGGTGGATACGGAGCGAGCCGCCACCGATCTCGTTGCCGTTGCAGACGATGTCGTACGCGTAGGCGAGCGCCTCATCGGGGGCGTCCTCGAAGCGCTCCATCCACTCCGCGTTCGGCGAGGTGAACGGGTGGTGCACCGCGGTCCAGCCGCCCTCCTCGGTCGGCTCGAACATCGGGGCGTCGACCACCCAGCAGAACGCCCAGACGTTCTCGTCGACCAGCCCGGCCCGCTTGGCGATCTCGACGCGCGCCGCGCCGAGCAGCTCCTGCGCCTCGCGCCGGTCCGTCGAGGCGGCGAAGAAGATCGCGTCGCCGGGCTTCGCGCCGACCGCGTCGGCCAGCCCGCCGAGGTGTGCCTCGGACAGGTTCTTCGCCACCGGGCCGCGCGCCTCGCCGCTCTCGGCGTCGAGCACCACGTACGCCAGGCCGCGCGCCCCGCGCGCCTTGGCCCAGTCCTGCCAGCCGTCGAGCTCCTTACGGGTCTGCGAGGCGCCGCCCGGCATCACGACCGCGCCGACGTAGCCGCCCGCGTCGATCGCCCCGGCGAAGACCCGGAACTCGGTGCCCCGCAGGTAGTCGGTGAGCTCCACCAGCTCGACGCCGTAGCGCAGGTCGGGCTTGTCGGAGCCGTACCGGGCCATCGCGTCGTGCCAGGTGATCCGCGGGATCGGCGTGGTGATCTCGTGGTCGGCCAGCTCCTTCCAGAGCGCGCCCACGATCGCCTCGCCGAGCTCGATCACATCGTCCTGCGTCACGAACGACATCTCGATGTCGAGCTGCGTGAACTCCGGCTGCCGGTCGGCGCGGAAGTCCTCGTCCCGGTAGCAGCGGGCGATCTGGTAGTAGCGCTCCATGCCGGCGACCATCAGCAGCTGCTTGAACAGCTGCGGCGACTGCGGCAACGCGTACCAGCTGCCGGGCTGCAGCCGCACCGGCACCAGGAAGTCGCGGGCGCCCTCCGGCGTCGACCGGGTCAGCGTCGGCGTCTCGATCTCCAGGAAGTCCCGCTCGTGCAGGATCGTGCGGGCGATCTGGTTGGCCCGGGAGCGCAGCCGCATCGCGCGGCCGGGGCCGCTGCGGCGCAGGTCCAGGTAGCGGTACTTGAGGCGCAGTTCGTCGCTCGCGTCGATCTGGTCGTCGACCGGCATCGGCAGCGGCGCGGCCTCGGAGAGCACGACCAGCTCGGTGGCGGTCACCTCGATCTCGCCGGTGGCGAGCTCGGGGTTCTCGTTGCCCTCGGGACGGCGCCCGACCTCACCGGTGACCTGCACGCAGAACTCGTTGCGCAGCGCGTGCGCGGTCGCCATCTCCTCGCGGAAGACGACCTGCACGACGCCGGAGGCGTCCCGCAGATCGACGAAGATCACGCCGCCGTGGTCGCGCCGGCGGGCCACCCACCCGGCGAGCGTCACCGTCGTGCCGGCGTGCGTCGCGCGCAGCGTTCCGGCGTCATGGGTACGGATCACGGCAAGCGTCTCCTTCAGCGTCTGGGTCTCCCCGGCATTCTTCCAGCCCCCACCCGCCCCCTCGACACCCGCACCCCGATGACCGGCGGCGGGGGCGGTCCCGCGCCGTGGCGGCCGGCGGCCGGGCCTTGACGAAGATCGTCGTACGGCGAAGACTCGCTCGCACCTGCGTGCCGCGCGGGCATCGACCCCCGGGCCCGGCGGGCACGCTCCACGTCGGAGGGATCTCTCATGAGGAGTTCTCGCGCCACCCGGACCACCGCGTTACTCGCGCTCCCCCTCGCGCTCGCGGTCGGGGCGCTGCCCGTACAGGCCCAGCCAGCCACATCGTCCGGTCGGGTCGCCCCCGACCGGTTGTCCAGCACCGAGCAGGACGGGGTGGCGCTGATGCGCATCGTCGTGCCCGGCCAGACGGACGTGGACCGGCTCAACACGATGGGCGTGGACCTCGCCGAATACAAGAAGGCCGTGGACGGCGGCCTCGAGGTGCACGCCGTGCTCAGCCCGGAGGAGAGCCGGCAGCTGCGCGCACAGGGCTTCGACGTCCGCGACGCCCTCGCCGACCAGCGTGACTTCGCGACCAACCAGGCCGAGCGGCGCGCCGCCGTCGCGGCCGCGGCGGCGGCCGCCGCCGAGACGGACACGCTCACCCCGCTGCGCGCGGAGTGGTTCACCAGCGTCGACGACCAGCGGTTCCTCTCGGTGGAGGTGAAGTCCAGCGCCACGGACGCGGAGACCGTGCTGACCGCGGCCTGGGACAGCGGCAAGGGCACCGCGCCGGGCTCCGGCGGCACCGCCACCATGTCCCGGTTCACCGACGCCGGCCAGTACATGTACCACCGCTTCAGCGCCCCACTGCCGGTCACCGCCGCGCCGAGCAGCGTGACCGTCACCAGCAGCCGGGGCGGCACGGTCACGGTCGGGGTCACCAAGTGGCTGGGGGCCAAGCGCCCCAAGCCGGGCCGGCACTACATCGCCGACTTCGTCGACCACTACATGGACCCGACCGAGGTGACGCACCGGATCACCACGCTGGCCCGCGAGTTCCCCAGGCTCGCGCAGATCATCGAGCTGCCGAACAGGACGAACGGCTACCGGCGACACGCGCAGGCGCAGTTCGGCACCGACCCGGCCAGCACCTTCTACGTCACCTCGAAGGCGTACGGCTCGGCCGGCGGCAACGACGTCAGCCTCGCGCTGGTCAAGCCGGACACGGCCGGCAGCGCTCTGGCGGTCGCGGTCAGCGGCAGGGACGTGGTCGTCACCCTCGGCACCGACGCCGCGGGCGCGATCACCACCACCGCCGCCGGCGTGGTGGACGCGCTCAACGGCCACGCGGCCGCGGCCGCGCTGCTGGGCGCCAGCACCTACCGCGGCAACGCCGGCGGCGGGGTGGTCGCCGCCGCGCCGGCCACGAGGCTGACCGACGGTCTCAAGGCCCCGGCGAGCGTGTCCCGCGACCCGTTCCAGATGAAGGCGCTGCGGATCGGCAAGAAGCGCGACGGCTCAAAGATCGGGGTGTTCCTCTACTGCCAGGAGCACGCCCGCGAGTGGGTCACCCCGCTGGTCTGCGTGGAGACCGCCGAGCGGCTGCTGCGCAACTACGCCACCGACGAGCGGACCCGCAAGCTCGTCGACGGGCTGGACATCTTCATCCTGCCGACGGCGAACCCCGACGGCGGGCACTACAGCTTCTACGACTTCAACATGCAGCGCCGCAACATGACCAACCACTGCACCGCCGCGAACGCGGACCCGGCGCGGCGCAACTCCTGGGGCGTCGACCTGAACCGCAACTTCTCGGTCGGCTCCGTCCACGACGGCTACAGCGGCGCGTCGACGCTCTGCACCAGCGACGTCTTCGCCGGCCCGACCGAGCTGTCCGAGCCCGAGGCCCGCAACCAGGTGTGGCTCACCCACCAGTACCCGAACATCAAGTTCGCGATGAACACCCACTCGTACGGCGGCTACTTCATGTGGCCGCCGGGGTCGTACAAGGCGGCCGGCCGTGAGGTGCTGCCGCGGGTCGACTTCGGTTCGGAGAACTACTTCTGGGACGCCTCCACGCACATCCTCTCGGCGGTGCAGTCCTGGCGCGGCACCGCGATCTGGCCCGGCCGCACCGGCCCGGTGCCGGACGTCCTCTACTCGGCGGCCGGCAACAGCGCCGACGAGCACTGGTACAACCGCGGCATCATCGGCTGGGACTTCGAGGTCGGCGCGGACGTGTACGACCCGGCGACCAAGCGCTTCCAGGCGGTCGGCTTCCAGCCGCCGTTCGCGGAGGGACACGAGGAGGCGATGGAGTTCGCCAGCGGGCAGATCGCCATCCTGGAGGTGGCGCAGGCGTTCGCCGCGGACAAGCAACGCCCGGTGTCGAAGCTGAAGGTGACCGGCAAGGCCGCCGGCGCCAAGACGTTCACGTTCGCCATCGACGAGCCCGCCAACATCTACTACACGCTCGACGGCAGCCGCCCCACCTTCAACTCCACGAAGCTGACGGCGTCGGGGATGCGCGAGGGCGCCCAGCAGATCACGATCACCGGGAAGACGATGGTGAACTGGTTCGCGGTCGACATCGCGGGCAACGTGGAGAACAACTACAAGCCCGACGGCACCCGCCACAACTACAACAGCCAGACCCTGTACGTCCCCACGCAGTAACCCACCCACACCCGGGAAACCGCGGCACGAGTGAGGCCCCCGGCGGATGCCGGGGGCCTCACTCGTGCCTGCGGGTCAGATCCGGAACTGGGTGACCGACGCGTGCAGCCGGTCGGAGGTGGCGGTGAGCGCCTCGGCCGCCGCCGACACCTGGGCGATGCTCGCGCTGGTCGAGTCGGTCGCCTCGGCGACGCCGGAGACGTTCGTCGCGATCTCGCCGGAGCCGCTCGCGGCCTCGGTGATGTTGCGGGCGATCTCGTTCGTGGTCGCGGTCTGTTCCTCGACCGCCGCGGCGATCGTGGTCTGGTAGCTGCTGATCTGCCCGATGACCTCGGAGATCTCGCCGATCGCGGCGACCGCGTCCGAGCTGTGCGCCCGGATCGCCTCGACCTTGCGGGTGATGTCCTCGGTCGCCTTCGCGGTCTCCTGCGCCAGATCCTTGACCTCGCCGGCGACGACCGCGAAGCCCTTGCCGGCGTCGCCGGCCCGGGCCGCCTCGATGGTCGCGTTCAGCGCCAGCAGGTTGGTCTGCTCGGCGATCGACGTGATGACCTTGACGACGGTGGCGATCTCGGCGGACGAGTCGCCCAGCTTCCCGACGATCTCGTTGGTGGTGTCCGCCGCCGCGACCGCCACCGAGGCGATCCGCGCCGCCTCGGTCGCGTTCTGCGCGATCTCCCGGATCGAGCCGCCCATCTGCTCGCCGCCGGCGGCGACCGTCTGCACGTTGTTGGCGACCAGATCGGCCGCGCTCGCGACCGCCGCCGCCTTGGCCGCCGTCTGGGCGTTGCGGTCCTGGATCTCCTTCGCGGTGCCGCTGAGCCCGCCGGCCATCTCCGTCACGACCGCGGCCTCGCGGGTCAGCGTGGTGACGGCGTCCCGGGTGTTGCGCATCGCCTCGGCGAGCGCGGCGTCCATCACGGCGAGCTCGTCGGAGCCGCGCGCCTCCGGCGCGGCGGTGAGGTCGCCGGCGGCCAGCCGGCGCAGCGTGGCGACGGTCCGACCGAGCGGCTGGGTGATGCTGCGGGTGACCAGCACGACCAGCAGCACCGCCAGGGCGACCGCCAGCACCAGCGCGGTCGCGGCGATCAGGCTCATCCGCTTCGAGGAGGCGACCATGCTGGCCTGCTGGGCGGCGTTACGCCCGTTAACCGAGTCGGTCAGCTTCTTGAGTTCGGCGAGGATCGGGCCGTAGTTCTCCAGCCAGTTCTTGTCGTACGTCGCGAAGGCGGTCTTGTCGTCCCCGGCCGCGGCCGCCGCAGCGACCTTGTCGTCGTTCTGGAAGAACCCGGTCCACCGGGCCTTCATCGCATCCAGCGCGGTGCGCTCGGAGGCGGTCAGCACATCGGTCGGGATGGCGTTGAGGACGGCGTACATCTCGTCCTTGGCCTGCTTCATGCCCTTGCGGAACTCGGAGTCCGGCGCGGCCATGGCCGGGCCGTCCCGCAGCGCCTGGGACATGTAGAAGTACTGCCAGTAGTTGAGGGTGTCGGTGTAGAACTTCATTTCACCGAGCTGCGCCGAGACATTGGCCAGCCGCTGCGCCTCCGCGCCCCGCTCGCGCTGCGTCGAGATCCCCGTGAGCCCGAGCACGGCCGCGATGCTCAGCAGCACCACGACGACGGCGAACGCCACGCTCAGCCGGGCGCCCACGCGCAGCCGGCGCAATATCGAAATCATGATCGGACCTCCACAGCGGTTGGATGATCCTCTATCGGCCTGGGCCGCGCCGCTGTGAGGGATGCCGGTGCATCGGCGACCCGATGGGACGCGCGACACATCATTCAATCTTCAACCGGCGGTAGCAGGTGCCGTACCTCCGGCTCACCCTGGGCGAGCGCCCGCGCGCGCTCCTCGGCGTGCCGGTCGATCTCGGTGAGCCGCACCGCGTGCTGGCGCAGGTGCTCGTCCCACGACGGGACAACGTAGATCTCCACGAAGCGCTGCGGCGCCTCGCCCTCGCGGTAGATCCCCCACCGCACCGCGCCGGTACGCAGCCGCGAGCGTCGCAGCGCCGGCATCGCCGCCAGGAACTCCTCCTGCCGCGCGGGCTCGACCGTGTAGGTGACGGTGATCGGGACCGGGCCGGCGTGCGGGTGCGGTTCGAGCACCAGGTGGGGTTCCGGCCAGTACGCCGCCGGATCGCGGTTGAGGCCGGCGACCTCGAACAGCGGCCAGATCCGCACCGTCGCGGCCCCGGCGAGCATGACGCCGGCCGCGACGACGTACGCCACCACCAGGCTCGTCGCCTGCGCCAGCCCGCCCCACGCCAGCGCGCCGAGCGCCTGCCCGGCCGAGAAGACCATCTGGTAGATGGAGAGGCCGCGGGCGCGCACCCAGCCGGGCAGGAAGAGCTGCATGGCCGCGTTGACGTTCGACAGCACGGTCATCCACGCCATCCCGGCCGGCAGCAGCGCGAGCGTCACCACCGGAACGACGCGGACCAGGGCGAGGACGAGCAGCACCAGGCCGAACGCGAACCCGGCCAGCAGCAGCAGATGGGTGTTCGACATCCGGGTCCGGATCCGGGGCAGCAGCACCGCGCCGGCGACCGCGCCGGAGCCCATGGCGGCGAGCAGCACGCCGTAGCCGCCGGAGCCCATCCCGAGCCGCTGGGTGGCCACCAGCGGCAGCAGTGCCCAGAGCGCGCTGCCGGGCACCACGAACAGGGCCGCGCGCAGCAGGATCCGGCGCACCACCGGGGAGTGCCGGACGTACCGGCCGCCGGCGCGCAGCGCCGGTCCGAACCGCTCCGGCAGCTCCGTGTCGCTCTCCTCGTCGGTGCGCCACCGCAGCAGCGCGAGCGCGAACACCAGGAAGGACAGGGTGTTGAGGGCGAAGACCGCCGGGACGCCCACCCGGGCGACCAGCAGGCCGGCCACGGCCGGCCCGACGGCCCGGGCCAGGTTGACGCTGATCGACCCGAGCGCCGAGGCCGCCGGGATGTGCGCGCGCGACACCAGGCCGGGGATCACCGCCTGCCAGGCGGGCAGCGTGAGCGCCTGCCCGGCGCCCAGGGCGAAGGTCAGGGTGAGCAGCAGCGCGGGCGGCATCCGGCCGAACGCGGTCAGCGTGGTCAGCACCGCGCCGACCGCGAAGAGGAACAGCTGTACGGCCAGCATCAGCCGCCGCCGGTCGAGGGTGTCGGCGAGCGCCCCGGCGGGGAGCGCGAGCAGCAGGATGGGCAGCATGCTGGCGGTCTGCACCAACGCGACCAGCGTCGACGCGTTCGGCTGGTGGACCAGCAGCCACTGCGCCCCGACCGTCTGCATCCAGGTGCCGATGTTGCTCGCCAGCACCGCCAACCACAGATTGCGGAAGACCGTGTTGCGGAGCGGCGCCCACGACGACACCGGCGCGGGGCTGGGCAGCTGGGTGGCGCTCATCAAGCGCAACGTACCCAAGCGCCGGTCGCCACGCCGGGGACTCCCGCGCGGCGTCCGGTCGGGCGGCGCGCCGCCCGCGTGCCCTGGGTCTCACCGGTCCCGGCCCGGCGACCGTGGCTCGACGCGCGACTGCGAGGCTGCGTCCATGACCCAGACCGATCCGCGCAGCCGTACGTTCAGCTGGTCCGACCCCGCGCTGCACGCCGGGCAGCTGCGCGGGCGCAGCGGCCTGGAGCTGCTGCAGGCGATGGCGCGCGGTGAGCTCCCGCCGCCGCCGGTGATGCATCTGCTCGGGATGGAGGGGATCGACGCCGAACAGGGGCGGGTCGTGGTGCGGTTGACGCCGCAGGAGTTCCACTACAACCCGCTCGGCAGCGTGCACGGCGGCGTGCTGTCGACGCTGCTCGACACCGCCGCCGCGTGCGCCGTGCACACGACGCTGCCGGCCGGGGTCGGCTACACCTCGCAGGACCTCACCGTGAAGTTCCTGCGTCCGGTCACCGTCGAGTCGGGGCTGCTGCGCTGCGAGGGCACGGTCATCCAGCGCGGTCGCCGTACCGCGCTGGCGCAGGCCCAGCTGACCGACGCCGCCGACCGCCTGGTCGCCCACGCCATCTCCAGCTGCATGATCTTCGACGTCCCGCCCCCCACCCCCTCCCGCTGACCAACCCTCGACGCACGCCCCGCCGTCGTGATCAAGGGGTCGGCAGCGCGAAACACGCGTGGCGGCGCTACCGGCCCCTTGATCAACGCCGGAGCGCGCGGGGGCGGGGTGGGGGTGGTGCGGTCAGGACTGGCGGACGGTGGTGACGAAGCGGTGGACCTCACCGCGGAGGACCTCGGCGAGCTGGGAGAGACCGGCGGCGTCGGCGTCGCCGCGGCCGTCGACCGCGGTGGCGATGCCGGACACCAGGCTGCTCATCTCCCGGACGCTGCCGGTCACCGCCTCGAGCACCTCGATCGCGCTCGCGGCGGCCTGCTGCACGGTCGCGACCTGCCCCATGATGTCCTCACTGGAGCTGGCCGTCTCGTTGGCCAGCGTCTTGACCTCGTTGGCCACCACGCTGAAGCCGCGCCCCGCCTCGCCGGCCCGGGCCGCCTCGATGGTGGCGTTCAGCGCGAGCAGGCGGGTCTGGGACGCCACCTGGTTGATCAGGTCGACGGCGTGCCGGATCTGGTCCGACGCGGAGCGCAGCGAACCGACCGTGTCGAGCCCGCGCTCCGCACCGGCCACCGCCTCGCGGGCGAACTCGGCCAGCCCGTTGGCGGACGCCCCCATCTCCGTGGCGGCCGTGGCCACCTGCTCCGAGACGGTCAATACCGCCGACTCCAGCTCATCCGCCAGCGCCAGCCGCGCCGCGGCCGCCTGGGCCAACCCCTCGCTGGTCTCGCGCATCCGCTCGTTGGCCTGGTTGATCAGCATCGCGCCGTCCCGGAACGAGCCGCGCAGGCCCCGCGGCAGGAACCGGCGGTGGAACCGCCCCTCGGTGGCCGCGTTCAGGGCGGCGCCCGACTCCCGGACGAACGCGTCGGTGACGTCGAGCAGATGGTTCAGCGCCCGCCGGGCGGCGACCGCGTCGGGCGCCGTACCCAGCGACGGCAGCCGCGCCTCCATGTCCCCGGCCGCGGCACGCTGGCACACCTCGGCGATCGTGCGCAACGCCCCGGGGTCCACGCCGTCCCCGGACACCGACTGATGACGGCGATTGTGGATCACGCGGCGCTCCCGTTCGTGAGATCCCAGACGAACTCCTCGTAGGACTGGCCGCGCTCGTCGAGAAGGTCCTGCAACATCCGCGAGGACGCCTCGATCGCGTCGGCCGGCCGGGCGTGCCGCCGCTCCTCGGCGGCCAGCCGGGCGTACAGCGCACTCGCCGCGGTCACCGCGTCTCGGTTCGGGCGGCGGCGGTTGGAGTGGTAGCCGACGACCCGGCCGCCCGCGTCGAACGAGGGGGTGACGTGCGCGAGCACCCAGTAGTGGCCGCCGTCGGAGGCGAGGTTCACGATGTACGCGAAGATCTCCCGCCGGTCCTTGAGCGTGTCCCAGAGCAGCTTGAAGACGCACCGCGGCATGTCGGGGTGCCGGATGACGTTGTGCGGCTGCCCGATCACGTCGGCCTCGTCGTAGACCGACACCCGCAGGAACACGTCATTCGCGTACGTGATCACACCGCGGGTGTCGGTCTTGCTGACGATGATTTCGTCCTCGTCGAAGGTCCGCTCCACCCCCGTGGGACGTACCAGGGTCGCCCGCATCCGCTCTCCCTCACCGAGTCGTCGTCACGGCCCTATCGGCCGGCGCGGGCGGGACGTGAGCGGCCGGGGCGGGAACGTCAGCCGCGGCGGGCCCGACGCGCCTCCCGCTTCTCCTCGAAGCGCGAGGCGGCCCGCTCCAGCTCGTCCATGTGCGCGGCGAGCTGCTCGCGCGCGGCCTCACCGTCGGCGTCCAGGCCGGTGACGTTCCAGACGTCCCACTGCCGCAGCACCGGCATCACCACCTCGTCGCGGTGCTGCCGCAGGTCGTAGATGCCGGCCAGCGCGATCTGCACCGACTTGCGGGCGAACCCCTCGATGCCCACGCCGGGCATCTGGAAGTCGGAGACCACGTCCGCGACGGCCCGCATCGCCTGGCCGGGCGCCAGCTCGAACGCGGCACCGAGCAGGTTGCGGTAGAAGATCATGTGCAGGTTCTCGTCGGCGGCGATCCGGGCGAGCAGCTGGTCGCAGAGCGGGTCACCGGTGGCCTTGCCGGTGTTGCGGTGCGAGATGCGGGTGGCCAGCTCCTGGAACGACACGTACGCCAGCGAGTGCAGCACCTCGTCGCCCTGCG
Source organism: Micromonospora pattaloongensis (assembly GCF_900107255.1). Classification (GTDB taxonomy): domain Bacteria; phylum Actinomycetota; class Actinomycetes; order Mycobacteriales; family Micromonosporaceae; genus Micromonospora_I; species Micromonospora_I pattaloongensis. The sequence goes on from NZ_FNPH01000010.1 coordinate 83,781, forward strand.
CGTTGACGTAGCCGGCGGACATGTGGTCCATCCGGGCCCGCTCCAGCGCCACCGGGTCCACCGCGCGCTTCACCGTCAGGTAGTCGCGGATCGCGGTGCCGTGCCGCCCCTCCTCGGCCGTCCACCGGTGGACCCAGGTGCCCCACGCGCCGTCCCGGCCGAACAGCGTGGCGATCTCGTGGTGGTAGGAGGGGAGGTTGTCCTCGGTGAGCAGGTTGACGACCAGGGCGGTGCGGGCCACGTCGGGGATGGGCGAGTCCTCCGGCGTCCACGCCTCGCCGCCGAGCACCCCGTCGAAGGTGCGCCCCTCGCTCCACGGCACGTACTCGTGCGGAAACCACTCCTTGGCGATGGCGAGGTGCCGGTCGAGGTTCTTCGCGACCACGGGTTCCAGCTCGATGAGCAGGGCGGTCTGGGTCAGCGGGGTGGCTCCGACGGTCATGCGAACTCTCCCTACGGTGGCGTAACTTACGCCACCGTAGGTAAGAAAGGCGTCCCGCGCTAGTTACTGATCAGTTCACCACCGGACGCAGATCTTCCGCCGCCGGCGTCCAGGCGTCCGCGGTCGCGTCCACCTGGTCACCCGACCGGATGTCCTTGACGCTGTCCGGCGTCCCGTCCCCGCCCGGGAACCAGACGTACGGGATGCCCCGGCGCTCGGCGTACCGGATCTGCTTGCCGTACTTCGCGGCCGACGGGGACACCTCGGTCGGGATGCCGCGGCGGCGCAGCGCCTCGGCGATCCGGCCCGCGTCGCGGCGCCGCTCCTCCGCCGGCAGCGCGATCAGCACGCAGGTCGGCACCGACCGCGACACCGACAGCTCCCCGGCGCCGAAGAGCAGCCCGAGCAGCCGGGTCACGCCGATCGAGATGCCGACACCGGGGAAACGGTCCGTGCCGGCGGTGGCGAGGTTGTCGTAGCGACCGCCGGAGCAGATCGAGCCGAAGCGCTCGTAGCCCTGCATCTGGGTCTCATACACCGTGCCCGTGTAGTAGTCGAGGCCGCGCGCGATCCTCAGGTCGGCGACGCAGAGTCCGGGCGCGTGCTCGGCCGCGGTCTCGACCACCTCGACCAGCTCCGCGAGCCCCTCGTCCAGCAGCGGGTCGCTGACCCCCAGCGTCCGGACCGCGTCGGCGAACGACGCGTCGTCGGTGCGGATCTCGGCCAGCGCCAGGCAGGCCTTGGCCTGCGCGTCGCTCGCCCCCGCCGTCTCGGCCAGCAGCGCCGCGACCTTGTCCGGACCGATCTTGTCGAGCTTGTCGATCGCCCGCAGCGCCGCCTCCGGGTCGGTCAGCCCGAGCCCCCGGTAGAAGCCCTCGCAGACCTTGCGGTTGTTGACCTGGATGCGGATCGGCGGGATCGGCAGCCCGCCGAGCGCGTCCCCGATGATCAGCGGAAGCTCCGCCTCGTAGTGCGCCGGCAGCGTGTCCCGGTCGACGATGTCGATGTCGGCCTGCAGGAACTCCCGGTAACGCCCCTCCTGCGGACGCTCCCCCCGCCACACCTTCTGGATCTGGTAGCGGCGGAACGGGAACTTCAGCTTGCCGGCGTTCTCCAGCACGAAGCGGGCGAACGGCACGGTCAGATCGAAGTGCAGCCCCAGCGCGTCGTCGCCGCCCGGGCCCTCCTCCTGGAGCCGCCGCAGCACGTAGATCTCCTTGGAGGTCTCGCCCTTGCGCAGCAGCTGGTCCAGCGGCTCCACTGCGCGCGTCTCCAGCGGCGCGAAGCCGTACAGCTCGAAAGTGGAGCGGATCCGCTCGACGACGTACTGCTCGATCATCCGCTGCGGCGGCAGCCACTCGGGGAAACCGGAGATCGGGGTGGGCTTGCTCATGTTGAAAGCTCCTCGGTCCTCGCGCCGCCGGCGCGAGCGCGAATCACAGGCCGGTGGTGGGGGCCGGTTGCGCGCCGTCGCGGTCCAGCACCTCGAGAAGGTACGGGTTGGCGGCGCGCTCCCGGCCGATGGTGGTCGCGGGTCCGTGGCCGGGCAGCACGACCGTGTCGTCGGCGAGCGGCAGGACCTTGTCCCGCAGGCTCGTCAGCATCGCGGAGTGGCTGCCGCCCGGCAGGTCGGTGCGGCCGATCGAGCCGGCGAACAGGACGTCGCCGGAGAGGCAGAGCTGCTCCGCCTCCCACTGCGAGCCCGCGCCGGGCAGCCGGAACAGCACCGACCCGCCGGTATGGCCCGGCGCATGGTCGACCGTGATCTCCAACCCGGCCAGCGTCAGCGTGGCGCCGTCGGTCAGCTCGGCCACGTCCTCCGGCTCGGTGTAGGGCAACCGGCCGCCGAAGAGCGCGGTGAGGTCCATGGAGAGCCCCTTGGCCGGGTCGGCGAGCAGCTCGCGGTCGGCGGGGTGCACGTACGCGGTGATCCCCCGCGCGCCGCAGACCGGCGCCACCGAGAAGGTGTGGTCGAGGTGGCCGTGGGTGAGCAGCACCGCGGCGGGGTGCAGCCGGTGCTCGGCGAGCAGGGCGTCGAGCCGGTCGAGCACCCCGATGCCGGGGTCGACCACCACACACTGCTCCCCCGGTGCCGTCGCCACCACGTAGCAGTTGGTGCCGAAGGCGTCGGCGGGAAAGCCGGCGACGAGCACGGGCGCTCTCCTCAGTTTTGTCCAGGTCCGGGTTGTCCCGGGCCGTCCTCCCCGAGCCTAGTCGCAGGCGCTAACCGTTTCCGCGCCGAACACCCCCGTCGCGCCGCGGCAGCGACGATCACGATTCGCCGGCGGCGCCCGATCTCGGCCAACAATTTCCCAGCCGATACCCGTACACTCTTGCCGGCGTGTGACGGGGCACTTGACGTGCGATGACAACGCATGCCTTCCGGAGATGGTCAGAGGAAGGGGAGCACCGGTGGCTTCCAGCAGGGACCGGCAGCGCAAACTGGCGCGCGCCAAGCTCGACCGGCAGATGGCCCGGCGGGCCGCCGCCGCGCGGCGCCGGCGGCAGATCCAGGCCGGCGTGGGCGCCGCGCTCGCCCTGCTGCTGATCGTGCTCGGCTCGGTCTGGGCGCTCGGCGGCTTCGACTCCGACCCGGAGTCGGCGGCCGCCCCCGAGATCTGCTCGTGGACCCCGCAGGACGCCACCGCGAACAGCAACCTCAAGGACGTGGACCGGCCGCCCACCACCGGGCTGCCGACCAGCGGCACGCGCCCGATGACCATCACCACCAACCAGGGCGCGCCGATCACGGTCGCGCTCAACCTGACCGACGCCCCGTGCGCCGGGGCGAGCTTCGCCCATCTGGCCGGCCGCAACTTCTTCGACAACACCAAGTGCCACGAGATCACGTCGGAGGGGGCGCTGCTCTGCGGCGACCCGAGCGGCACCGGGCAGGGCGGTCCGACGTACTCCTTCTTCAACGAGAACGTCCCCAGCGCGCCCGAACCGACCCCGGCGGCGAGCCCGGCGGCGAAGCAGCCGCCGCGCTACCCCGCCGGCACCGTGGCGGCGACCGGGACCGCGCCCGGCGCCAACGGCAGCCAGTTCCTGATCTTCTTCAAGGACGCCAACCCCGCCGACGCCACGTACTCGATCATCGGCACGGTCAGCTCCGGTCTCGACGTCGTCCGCAAGATTGGGGCGATGGAAACCGTGGACAATGGGGCGGGCCAGAAGGTGAAGCCGAAGACCGACGTGCTCATCCAGAGCCTCACCGTCGGCGAGGTCACCACCGAGCCGGCCCCCGCGCCGTCGGCCACCGCCACCCCGTCCGGCTCGCCGTCGACCGCGGGTTAGCCCCGACCGCCCCACCGCACACATTCCAGGAGGAGCCACCGTGACGTCCACCAGGGACCGGCAGCGCGCCGCCGCGCGGGCCCGCCTCGAAAAGGAGATGGCCGAGCGCGCCGCAGCGGCCCGCAAGCGCCGCCAGCTGCAGGCCACGGTCGGCGCCGGGCTCGCGCTTCTGCTGGTGGTTGCCGGCACCGTGTGGCTGGTCACCAAGCTCGGCGACGACGACACCCCGCCGCCGGCGGCGGCGCCCAGCGCCTCCGCCGCGCCAACCGGCTGCGTCTGGACCGAGACACCCGCGGACCAGCGCAGCCCCACCACCAAGGACGTCGGGCTGCCGACCACGACGACGCCCCCGACCAGCGGGACCCAGGTGATGAACCTGGACACCAACTTCGGGAAGATCGCCGTGACCATGGACCTGTCGAAGTCGCCGTGCAGCGCGGCGGCGTTCAGCCACCTGGCCAGCAAGAAGTTCTGGGACGGCACGAAGTGCCACCGCATGTTCCCCGGCATGCTCCAGTGCGGTGACCCGAGCGCCAAGGGCAAGGGCTACCGCGAGACCGACGGCACCGGCGGACCCACCTTCCGGTACGCCAACGAGAACCTGCCGATCAACCAGCGCCCCGCCTACCCCGCCGGGGTCGTGGCGCTCGCCAACAGCGGCCCCGACACCAACGGCAGCCAGTTCTTCTTCATCTACGAGGACGTCGAGCTGAGCCCGGACTACACCGTCCTCGGCAAGGTGACCTCGGGCCTGGAGAACATCAAGAAGGCGACGGCCAAGGGGCACGACGGGGCGTTCGACCCGCAGCCCGGCGGCGGCCACCCGAAGAACGACATCACCATCAAGACCCTCACGGTCACCGCGCCGCAGTAGCAGCGCAGACGCCACAAAAGGGCTCCCCGCCAGCTGGCGGGGAGCCCTTGTCGCGAGAACCGCGGCCGGTACGCGGCCGATCGTCAGGGGTCTCAGGCCCCCGACGTGACCCGGTAGGCGTCGAACACCCCGTCGACCTTGCGGACCGCCGCCAACAGGTGCCCCAGGTGCTTCGGGTCGGCCATCTCGAAGCTGAACCGGCTCACCGCCACGCGGTCGCGGGTCGTGGTGACGGTGGCCGAGAGGATGTTCACCCGCTCCTCCGACAGCACCCGCGTCACGTCCGCGAGCAGCTTGTGCCGGTCCAACGCCTCCACCTGGATCGCGACGAGGAACGTCGACGCCGACGTCAGCTTCCAGCTCACCTCGACGATTCGCTCCGACTGCACCTTGAGGTCCTCGGCGTTGGCGCAGTCGTCGCGGTGCACGCTGACCCCGCCGGAGCGGGTGACGAAGCCGAACACGGTGTCCGGCGGGACCGGGGTGCAGCAGCGGGCCAGCTTGATCCAGACGTCGCTGACCCCGCGCACCACGACCCCGGGGTCGTGGCCGGCGGCGCGATTGCGCGGCGGGCGGGTGGCCACGGCCGTCTCGGCCAGGTCCTCGGCCGCCCCCTCCTCGCCGCCGTACCCCGCCATCAGGCGCTGCACCACCGACTGCGCCGACACCTGGCTATCGCCGACCGCCGCGTACAGCGAGGCGACGTCGGCCAGGTGGAGGTCGCGGGCGATCGCCATGAGGTTGTCGGAGGTCAGCATGCGCTGCAGCGGCATCCCCTGCTTGCGCATCGCCTTGACGATGGCGTCCTTGCCGGCCTCGATCGCCTCCTCACGCCGCTCCTTGTTGAAGTACTGGCGGATCTTGGTGCGGGCGCGCGGGCTCTTGACGAAGCCGAGCCAGTCCTGGGTCGGCCCGGCGGTGTCGGACTTCGAGGTGAAGATCTCGATCACGTCGCCGTTGGAGAGCGTCGACTCCAGCGGCACCAGCTTGCCGTTGACCCGCGCGCCGATGCACTTGTGCCCCACCTCGGTGTGCACGGCGTACGCGAAGTCGACCGGCGTCGACCCGGTGGGCAGCGGGATCACGTCGCCCTTGGGCGTGAAGACGTAGACCTCCTGGCTGGACAGGTCGAAGCGCAGCGCGTCGAGGAACTCGCTCGGGTCGCTCGCCTCCCGCTGCCAGTCCAGCAGCTGGCGCAGCCAGGTCATCTCGTCGATGTGGGCCGGGGGGCCGACGATCGTCGCGCCCTTCTGCTCCTTGTACTTCCAGTGCGCGGCGATGCCGAACTCGGCGGTGCGGTGCATCGCGTACGTGCGGATCTGCATCTCGACCGGCTTGCCGGTCGGGCCGATGACCGTCGTGTGCAGCGACTGGTACATGTTGAACTTCGGCATCGCGATGTAGTCCTTGAACCGGCCCGGCACGGGCTGCCAGTTCGCGTGGATCACACCGAGGGCGGCGTAGCAGTCGCGGACCGTCTCGACCAGGATGCGCACGCCGACCAGGTCGTAGATGTCGTTGAAGTCGCGGCCGCGAACGATCATCTTCTGGTAGATCGAGTAGAGGTGCTTCGGCCGGCCGGTCGTCTCCGCCTTGATCTTGGCGGCCTTCAGGTCGAGCTGAACCTTCTGCGTCACCTGGCGCAGCAGCGTGTCGCGCTGCGGCTGGTGCTCGCCGATCAGCCGGTTGATCTCCTCGAAGCGCTTGGGGAACAGCGTGCCGAACGCCAGATCCTCGAGCTCCCACTTGATGGTGTTCATGCCGAGGCGGTGGGCGAGCGGGGCGAGGATCTCCAGCGTCTCCTTGGCCTTCTGATCCTGCTTCGCCTTCGGCAGGAAGGTCAGGGTCCGCATGTTGTGCAGCCGGTCGGCGAGCTTGATGACCAGCACCCGGGGGTCCTTGGCCATCGCCACCACCATCTTGCGAATGGTCTCGGCCTTCGCCGCGTCGCCGAGCTTGACCTTGTCGAGCTTCGTCACCCCGTCGACGAGCAGCGCCACCTCGGCGCCGAAGTCTGCACGCATCTGATCGAGCGTGTAGTCGGTGTCCTCGATCGTGTCGTGCAGCAGCGCGGCCACCAGCGTGGTGGTGTCCATCCCGAGGTTCGCCAGGATCGTCGCGACCGCGAGCGGGTGGGTGATGTACGGGTCACCGGACTTGCGGTACTGGCCGGTGTGCCACTTGGCGGCCGTGTCGAAGGCGCGCTGCAGCAGCCGGCCGTCGGCCTTGGGATGGCTCGCCCGGTGCGTCGCGATCAGCGGCTCGAGAACCTCGCTGACCTGCGGCGTCTGCCAGGGCGCGTTGAACCGCGCCAGCCTCGCCCGGACGCGTCGGCCGGTCGGCGCGTTGACCAGGCCGAAGCCGGAGGTGGGCGCGCCCGGCTCACCCGGAGCCGGCCGCCCGGAGGCCGGGAACGGCACCACGGTGCCGGGGTGCTGCCCGCCGTCGCCGGTCGACGCGGTGAACTCGGTCACGCCGTTGCGGGATGCCGCGGCGTCGATGGGTGTCACGGGCGACGGGGGCGCGCCCTGGGCAGCCTCGGTCACGTTGTCGGTGCCGTTAGCCTCGCCAGTCGGGTGCACAGTGCCCTCCACCGAAGGGGCGACGTCGTGGGACACCGGCCTCCTCACATCCGCCGGGGTTGAGCCGACCGTAACCGGCCCACCTGCTCCTGCGCCAGCCGGGAAAGACGCATCCCTGCCTGGTCAGACAAGTAAGCGTACCCGTACGAGGCGTGGAACGGGGTTTCCCCGCCCGGCAACCCGGCAACGCGTCGTAAAAGGTGTCAGACGGTGAGAAGCGCGTGTACCGGACGCGGGGCCAACCGGTCCCGGCCAGCGAGGAACGAAAGCTCCAACAGCACGGTGAAGCCCACCACCGTGCCGCCGGCCCGGGACACCAGGTCCAGGGTCGCCGCCGCGGTGCCACCGGTCGCGAGCACGTCGTCGACGACGAGCACCCGCTGCCCCGCCGCGAAGGCGTCCTCGTGCACCTCCAGCACCGCCTCGCCGTACTCCAGGGCGTAGCTCGCGTTGAAGGCGGGCCGCGGCAGCTTGCCGGCCTTGCGCACCGGGACCACGCCGACCCCGGTGGCGTACGCGATGGCCGCCGCGATCACGAAGCCGCGCGCCTCGATCCCGACCACCACGTCGAAGGAGTCCCGCCCGTAGTGCGCGACGATCCCGTCGATCACCTCACGGAACACCGCGCCGTCGGCGAAGAGCGGCGTCAGGTCCTTGAAGATCACGCCGGACTTCGGGAAGTCCGGCACGTCCAGCACGCGACTAGCCACCAACTGCGCGGTGACCGGTCCGCTGTCGCCACGTACCGCCGGATGGGTCTCCGTCACGTCGTTCCTCTCCACAAATGGCACGGCGTCCGTCACGCTGCTCGCACAGCATGACGGACGCCGTGACCGCGACCCACAGCGGGTCGCCGTCGCTACCGCGACCTACCAGGGATCGCCGTCGCTACCGCGACCTACCAGGGGTCGCCGTCGCTACCGCGACCTACCAGGGGTCGCCGTCGCTACCGCGACCCCACGGATCAACGCCGCTTCGCGCCGCCCGGTCGGTTGCCACCACCCGGACGGCCGCCGCGCGCCCCGGCGGACCGCTTGCCCGCCGGGCGGGCACCGACCTTCGGCGCCGCGCCCGTGAGCGCGGTGGCCTCGGCCTCGGCCGGCGCGGCGGTCTGAGCGGCCGACCGGGTCGGGCTCTTGGCCACGTCCCGGCCGGTCGCGCCGGACGCGCGCCGCGCCTGCACCCGCCTGTTGTGGGCCTGGATCCGCGGCTCGTAGTCCTTGAGCGTGGCCAGCACCGGGGTCGCGAAGAAGATCGAGGAGAAGACCGCGATCCCCATACCGACGAAGAGCACCAGACCGAGGTCCTTCAGCGTGCCCGCCCCGAGCAGGCCGGCACCGATGAAGAGCAGACCACCGACGGGCAGCAGCGCGACGAGACCGGTGTTAATCGACCGCATCAGGGTCTGGTTCACCGCGAGGTTGGCCGCCTCGCTGTAGGTCTGCACGCTGCCGGCCGTGATGCCCCGGGTGTTCTCCTGCACCTTGTCGAAGACCACGACCACGTCGTACAGCGCCCAACCCAGGATGGTCAGGAAGCCGACGATCGTGGACGGGGTGACCTCGAAGCCGATCAGCGAGTAGACGCCGGCGGTGAGGATGAGGTCGAGGATCAGCGACGAGACCGCGGCGAGCGCCATCCGCCACTCGAAGCGCAGGATCAGGTAGACCATCACCAGCGCGACGAAGACCACCAGACCGAGCACACCGCGCTCGGTCGCCTGGCCACCCCAGGCCGCACTCACCTGATTGCTGCTGATGTCGGCCGCCGGGATGCCGAACTCGTCGGCCACCTTCTGCTGGACCTGCGTCGCCTCCGGGCCGCTCAGCTCCGTCGTCCGCAGCAGGTACGTGGCGTTGCCGACCTGCTGCGCGGAGACGACATGCCCCTCGCTCTCGCCGGGCAGCGCGCCGATCGCGGCGTTGACGGCGTCCTCGGCCTGTTGCATCGTGCCGACGCTGACCGGGACCTGGAACTCGTTGCCGCCCTTGAACTCGATGCCGAGGCTGAAGCCGCGGAACGCGAAGCTCAGGATCGCGACCAGGACCAGCCCGGCCGCGACGGCAAACCAGGTCTTGCGGCGGCCGACGACGTTGAGGCCGGCTTCACCGCGGTAGAGACGGGTGGCGAGACCGCTGCGGGCCATCTCAGGCCTCCTTCGCGCGGGGGTTGCGGGACGTCGCCGGGGCGGCGTCCTCATGACGGTGCTCCAGGACCCGGCCGAGGCCGCTCACCCGGGGCGACAGGAAGGCGCGGGTACGGGCGAACATCGTCATGATCGGGTGCCGGAAGAGGAAGACCACCACCAGGTCGAGCACGGTCGCCAGGCCCAGCGCGAACGCGAAGCCCTGCACGGTGCCGACCGAGACGATGTAGAGCACGACGGCCGCCAGCAGCGACACCGCGTTCGCCGAAATGATCGTCCGGCGGGCCCGGACCCAGGCACGCGGGACGGCGCTGCGCGGGCTGCGCCCCTCCCGGATCTCGTCCTTGAGCCGCTCGAAATAGATGACGAACGAGTCGGCCGCGACGCCCAGCGAGACGATGAACCCGGCGATGCCGGCGAGCGTCAGGGTGAAGCCGATCTGCCGGCCGAGCACCACCAGGGCGCCGAAGACCAGCAGGCCGGAGAGGATCAGGCTGAGGAAGATGACCGAGCCGAGCAGGCGGTAGTAGAAGAACGCGTAGATCGCCACCAGCAGCATGCCGATCGCGGCCGCCAGCAGACCGGCCTTGAGGGACTCGATGCCGAGCGTGGCGGAGACGTTCTGCGCCTCGGCCTGGTGGAAGGTGAGCGGCAGCGCGCCGAACCGCAGGTTGCTGGCCAGTTCGTTGGCGTCCTTGCTGGTGAACTGGCCGGTGATCTGGGAGTCGCCGGTCAGCACGCCCTGGATCTCCGGCGAGGAGATGATCGTGTTGTCGAGCACGACCGCGACCCGGCACTTGCCGTCCTGGCCGAGCGCGCTCTGGTCACACGCGCCGCCCTCGTTGTTGAAGGCCTCGCGGGTGAGGTTGGTCCACTTCTTCTGGCCGTCGCCGGTGAACTGCAGGCTCACCACCCACTGCCCGGTGGTCTGGTCGATCACGGCGCTCGCGCCGCTGACGTCGGTGCCGAGCACCTTGCCCTGGTCGAGCAGGTTCTTGGTCGGGCCCTCACAGGCGACCACCTGCTGCTGCGGGTCGCGGATCGACCCGGCCTGCCGCTTGTCCAGCTGCTCGCAGGTGATCGTGGGGACGTTGAACTGCATCGCGGGCGTGAGCACCCGGACCTCGTCCGCCGAGAGCGTGCCGAACGGCTTGAGCTTCTCGGCCAGCGCCGGGTCCTGCGCGACGTTCGCCGGCGCCTGCAGGCCGCTCGCGGCGGTCCACGCGGCCTCGCCGACCTTCTTCCGGACGGCCTCGCGCTGCTGCTCGACCGTCTGGTTGTCCGGCGCGGCGACCTGGCTCGGCGTCGCGGCCGGCGTGCCCGACGCGCTCGGGGTCGGCGTCGGGGCCGGCGCCATGCCGCCCTGGCCGCCCGCGCTCGGCGTCGCGGCCGGGCTGGCCGCGCCGCTCGGGGTCGGCGCCGCGCCCGACCCGCTCGGGGCGGGGCTCGGGGCCGCGGTCGGCGCCGCGGCGGCGGGGCCGCCGTCGGTCACCTTGAGCACCTTGCGGAACCGCAGCTCGGCCGCGTTACCGACCTCGCTCAGATCGCGGTTCTGCCCCGGCAGGGAGATGACGATGTTGCGGTTGCCCTCGGTCACCACCTCGGCCTCGGACACGCCCAGCCCGTTGACCCGGTTCTCGATGATCTCGCGCGCCCGCTCCAGCGACGCGGCCGGCGGCGCGTTACCGCCCTCGGTGCTCGCCTCCAGCGTCACCCGGGTGCCGCCGACGAGGTCCAGGCCCAGCTTGGGGTGGAGTCGATCCTTCCAGCTGCCGCTGGCGCCGGCGAAGAAGACCAAGAGGTAGAGGACGGCGAAGATGAGCCCGAGTACGGCGAGTTGCCGCCCGGGCCGCATCTGTCCCTGAGGTGGTGCCACGGCTGTCCTGTCTCCCTGCGCGGTTCGGCCGCCACGCTGCGGCGGCGGGTGGGGCGCCGGCGCGCCGGCCGGCGACGTGCGCGCCGGCCGGCATCAGATCACACCGGCACGGTTATCCATTATCTTCGATGAGGTGCCGTTCGGGTCGCCCCGATCCGGGTCACTCCTTGGCTTCGAGCTCGGCCTCGTCCGCGACCGGCTCGGCGCGCTCCGCCTTGCTGACGACCCGGGCGACCGCCGGGCGGGCGTACCGGGTCTGGACGCCGGGAGCCACCTCGAGCACGACGGTCTCGTCGTCGACGCTCGCGACCGTGCCGTAGAGGCCGCCGATCGTGACCACCTCGTCGCCGGGGCCGATCGACGCCTGCATCTGCTCGGCTTCGCGGCGCCGCTTCTGCTGCGGGCGGATCATCATGAAGTACATGACGGCGAAGAGCAGACCGATCATGAGGATCGGCATGAAGCTGCCCGCTCCGCCGCCCTCTGGTGCTGCGTAAAGCACGGTTAGTGACCTTCCCATTGGCCTCCGACCGGCTACGACGCCGGAGCGGAGGCAGGATTTGACATCCTGTGCGGACCGCGGCGAGTCTAATCGGTACGCCTGGGAACGCCGAATGCGGCGCAGATCACGTTCGGATCACGGATGGTTAGGTCTCCGCGGAGAACAGATCCGGGGTCGCCGGGGGCGCCGCGCCGAATGTCCCGGTTGGCGGCGTACGTCCGAGATGGTGCCAGGCGGCCTCGGTGGCGACCCGGCCGCGCGGCGTGCGCGCCAGCAGCCCGGCCCGCACCAGGAACGGCTCGCAGACCTCCTCGACGGTGTCGGGCTGCTCCCCGACCGCCACCGCCAGCGTCGACAGCCCGACCGGGCCGCCGCGGAACGAATCCACCAGCGCCGTCAGCACCGCCCGGTCCAGCCGGTCCAGACCCCGCTCGTCGACGTCGTAGACGGCCAGCGCCGCCCGCGCGTTTTCCCGGTTGACCACCCCGTCGGCGCGGACCTCGGCGAAGTCCCGCACCCGGCGCAGCAGCCGGTTCGCGATCCGGGGCGTGCCCCGCGACCGTCCGGCGACCTCCGTGGCGCCGTCGTCGGTGATCGGCACCCCGAGAATCCGCGCCGAGCGGTGCAGCAGCGTCTCCAGGTCGGCGGGGCTGTAGAAGTCAAGGTGCGCGACGAAGCCGAACCGGTCGCGCATCGGACCGGTCAGCAGCCCGGAGCGGGTGGTGGCGCCGACCAGGGTGAACGGCTCCACGTCGAGCGGGATCGCGGTCGCCCCCGGCCCCTTGCCGACCACCACGTCGACCCGGAAGTCCTCCATCGCGCTGTAGAGCAGCTCCTCGGCCGGCTTCGCGATCCGGTGGATCTCGTCGATGAAGAGCACATCGCCCTCCGCGAGGCTGGTCAGGATCGCGGCCAGGTCGCCGGAGCGCTCGATCGCCGGGCCGCTCGTGACCCGGATGGACGAGCCGAGCTCCGCCGCGACGATGTTCGCCAACGTCGTCTTACCCAGGCCCGGAGGCCCGGAGAGCAGGATGTGGTCCGGCGGGGCGCCCCGACCCATCGCGCCGCGCAGCAGCAGATCGAGCTGGTCGCGCACCCGGTGCTGCGCGATGAACTCGGCCAACCGCTTCGGCCGGACGCTGACCTCCGCGTCCCGCTCCGCGTCGCTGGCGTACGCCGAGACAAGCCCCTCATGCTCGCTCATCGGGTCTTGCCCAGCAGCCGGATCGCGTGCTTGAGCAGCACCGGAACCGGCGGTGTCACGCCGTCGACCGTCTCGGCCACCGCCGCCACCGCCTGGTCGGCCTGGGCGGCGCTCCAGCCGAGCCCGATCAGCGCCTGGCGCACCTGGTCGTGCCAGGCGCCCGGGAGCACCCCGGCCGCGCCGTCCGACCCGACCGCGACCGGGCCGATCTTGTCGCGCAGCTCCAGCACCAGCCGTTCCGCGCCCTTCTTGCCGATGCCCGGCACCCGGGTCAGCGTCGCGGTGTCGCCGCCGGCGATCGCCGCGCGCACCGCGTCCGGGGTGAGCACCGCCAGCACCGCCTGGGCCAGCCGCGGCCCCACCCCGCTCGCGGTCTGCAGCAGCTCGAACAGCTGCTTCTCGTCGTCGTCGGCGAAGCCGTACAGCGTCAGCGAGTCCTCCCGGACCACCAGGCTGGTGGCGAGCCGCGCCGGCGCGCCCGGCCGCAGGTTCGCCAGCGTCCCCGGCGCGCACTGCACGGCCAGGCCGACCCCGCCGACCTCGATGACGGCGCCGTCGGGCGAGACGGCGGCGACGACACCGGACACACTCGCGATCATCTCGCTCCTCCTCGTCGGACGGCGTGGCCCCGGCGCGGCGGCGCCCCGCGCCGGGCGGCCGCCTCGGCCGCGGCCAGCCGGGCCCGCGTCCCGCCCCGCCAGATGTGGCAGATGGCCAGCGCCAGCGCGTCGGCGGCGTCCGCCGGCTTCGGCGGGGCGTCCAGTCCCAGCAGCCGGGTCACCATCGAGGTGACCTGGGCCTTGTCGGCCTGGCCGGAGCCGGTCACCGCCGCCTTGACCTCGCTCGGCGTGTACGTCTGCACCGGCAGCCCGGCGCGCGCGCCGGCGAGCACCGCCACGCCGCTGGCCTGCGCGGTGCCCATCACGGTCCGGACGTTGTGCTGGGCGAAGACCCGCTCCACCGCGACGCTCTGCGGGCGGTGCTCGGCGACGAGGTCGGTCAGCGACCGGTCCAGGTGCAGCAGCCGCAGCGGCAGCTCGTCGTCGGGGTCGGTGTAGATGACGTAGTACGCGACCAGCGTGCACGGCCGGCCGGGGACCCCCTCGACCACGCCGACGCCGCACCGGGTCAGCCCGGGGTCGACACCGAGGACGCGCACGTCCGCCCCCTCCCCTGCCGCCAGCAGTACGTGTGTTCGACACCCTAGCCTGGCCGCCGGCGCGGGCCGCCGTCGACACGCCCTCGACGCGCGCGACCCCGGCCACACAGATCCGGACCGCAGTATGTGCCCGCGCCCCATGTGCTGCCGGCCCGATGGCTCGTAGCTTCATGCGCCATGACGGCACAATCCGGGACGGTCCCCCACGTGGTAGCGCTGGACCTCGCGGGACGCACCGCACTGGTCACCGGGGGCGGCAGCGGCATCGGCCGGGCGTGCGCGCTGCGGCTGGCGGCCGCCGGGGCCACGGTGGTCGTCGTGGACCGCGACCTCGGGGCGGCGCAGCGGGTCGCGGACGAGACCGGCGGCCGGGCCGTCGGCGTCGACCTGGCCGAGCCGGGCGCCGTCGAGCGGCTCGACGCCGGGGTCGACGTCGTGGTGAACAACGCCGGGCTGCAGCACGTGGCGCCGGTGCCGGAGTTCCCCGCCGAGCGGTTCGCCTACATCCAGAAGGTGATGGTCGAGGCGCCGTTCCTGATCATCCGGCGCGCGCTGCCGCACATGTACGCGCGCGGCTGGGGCCGCGTCGTCAACATCTCCTCCGTGCACGGGCTGCGCGCCTCGGCGTACAAGTCGGCGTACGTGGCGGCCAAGCACGCCCTGGAGGGGCTCTCCAAGGTGGTCGCGCTGGAGGGCGCCGCGCACGGGGTCACCGCCAACTGCATCAACCCGGCGTACGTGCGCACCCCGCTCGTCGAGGGGCAGATCGCGGCCCAGGCCGCGAGCCACGGCATCCCGGAGAGCGAGGTCGTGGAGAAGATCATGCTGGCCCGGGCGGCGATCAAGCGGCTCATCGAGCCCGCCGAGGTGGCCGAGCTGATGGCGTACCTCTGCTCGCCGGCGGCGGCGTTCATCACCGGGACCTCGATCGCCGTCGACGGCGGCTGGACCGCCAACTGAGCCCGTCGCGCAGAATGAGCGACGTGTCCGCACCGGTGGAGTTCCTGGAGCTGCTGGCGCGCGAGGCGGCCGCGGTGGAGTTCGAAGGACCGCTGGTCGCCGCGCGGGCCGCCGGGGCGTCCCCGGAGCGGCTGGGCGAGCTGGAGTCGGCGAAGCTGGTGGCGCTGCGGGTGCGCGCGCTGCTGGAGCGGCGTCGCCGGCGCGAGGTGGAGCTCTCCGGCCTGTACGACACCGCCAGCGACCTGGCCGGACTCCGCGACGTCGACGCCGTGCTGCGGGCGATCGTGCACCGCGCCCGGCACCTGCTCGGCACCGATGTCGCCTACATGACGCTCAACGACGAGGCGCGCGGCGACACGTACATGCGGGTGACCGACGGGTCGATCTCGGGGCGGTTCCAGCGGCTGCGGCTGCCGATGGGCGCCGGGTTGGGTGGGCTGGTCGCGCAGACCGGCACCCCGTACGCCACCGCCAACTACCCGGAGGACCTGCGCTTCCGGCACACCGGCGAGATCGACGCGGGCGTCACCGAGGAGGGGCTCGTCGCGATCCTCGGGGTGCCGCTGCGGCTCGGGTCGACGGTGATCGGCGTGCTCTTCGCGGCGAACCGCTCGGCCCGGCCGTTCGCGCCGGAGGAGGTGGCGCTGCTGGTGTCGCTCGCCGCGCACGCCGCGGTCGCGCTGGACACCGCGCGGCTGCTGGCCGAGACGCGGGCCGCGTTGGCCGAGCTCTCCGCGGCGAACGGCACCATCCAGGCGCACAGCGCCTCGGTGGAGCGCGCCGCGGCCGCGCACGACCGGATGACCTCGCTGGTGCTGCGTGGTGGCGGCGTGGAGGACGTCGCCGCGGCCGTGACCGAGGTCCTCGGCGGGGCGCTGCTGGCGCTGGACGCCGACGGCCGGCGGCTGGCGCGGGTCGGCGAGATCGACGAGCCGGACCGTTCGGCGATGGTGGAGGCGGTCGCGGCGTCGCGGGCCGAGGGGCACAGCGTGCGCCGCGGTTCCCTCTGGTACGCCGCGGTGGTCGCCGGCGCGGAGAACCTGGGAGCGCTGGTGCTGCGCCCGACGCACGAGCTGGTCGACGCCGACCAGCGGATCCTGGAGCGCGCCGCGTTGGTGACCGCGCTGCTGCTGCTCTTCCGGCGCACCGTCGCCGAGGCGGAGGGCCGGGTCCGGGGCGAGCTGCTCGACGACCTGATCGCCCGGCCGGTGCGCGACGTCGAGGCGCTGCGCGGCCGGGCGCGCCGGCTCGGGGTGGACCTGGACGCGCCGCACGTGCTGGTCGCGGTCGGCGACGATGCCGGGTCCGGCACGGGCGCGGCGCGGCAGCGGGTGGCGTCCTGGGCGACCACGTACGCCGGGACCCGTGGCGGGCTGGCCGCGGCGCGCGACGGGCGGGTGGTGCTGATGCTGCCGGGCAGGGACGCCGGGGGCGCCGCGCGGGCGGTGGCGCGCGACCTGGGGCGGCTGCTCGGCCGGCCGGTGACCGCGGGGGCGGCCGGCCCGTCGTCCGGGCCGGCGTCGCTGGCGGAGGCGTTCCGGGAGGCGGACCGCTGCCTGACCGCGCTGGCCGCGTTGGGCCGGCAGGGTCAGGGGGCGAGCAGCGCCGAGCTGGGCTTCGTGGGGCTGCTGCTGGGGGCGGTCGGCGAGGCCGGCGACCGGGACGTGGCGCGGTTCCTCGACGAGACGGTCGGGGCGGTGGTCGACTACGACGCTCGCCGGGGCACGGCGCTGGTCAAGACGCTGGAGACGTACTTCGGGGTGGGTGGGAGCCTGGCGCGCGCCGCGGAGCTGCTGCACGTGCACGTGAACACGGTGACCCAGCGGCTGGACCGGGTGGGGCAGCTGATCGGCCCCGACTGGCAGCGCCCGGAACGGGCGCTGGAGGTTCAGCTCGCCCTCCGCCTGCACCGCCTCCGCACCCCCACCACCGGCTGACCGCCTTCCCGCCCATCCGGGTCGATCAAGGGGCCGGCAGCGGCCGACGGTGTCGACGGCGCTGCCGGCCCCTTTGATCAGCGCGGGGGGCGCGGGGTCAGACGTGCTCGGGGGCGCGGGACGGGACGGGGGCGGTGCGCGCCTCGGGGATGGCCGGCGCGGCGGCCTCCGACGCGTCGCGGTCGTCGTCGAGCATCGTGCTCTCGTCGAACGGACGCTCGCCGGCCAGCACGGCCCGCGCCTGGTTGCGGTCGAACTCCCCGGTCCAGGTGCCGATGAGCACGGTGGCGACGGCGTTGCCGGCGAAGTTGGTCAGCGCCCGCGCCTCGGACATGAAGCGGTCGATGCCGACGATCAGCCCCACGCCGTCGACCAGGTCGGGGCGGTGGCTCTGCAGGCCACCGGCGAGCGTCGCGAGACCGGCGCCGGTGATGCCGGCGGCGCCCTTCGACGCGATGATCATGAACACCAGCAGCGAGATCTGCTCGCCGATCGAGAGCGGCTTGCCCATCGCGTCGGCGACGAACAGCGACGCCATCGTCAGGTAGATGGCGGTGCCGTCGAGGTTGAAGGAGTAGCCGGTCGGCACGGTGATGCCGACGACCGGCTTGCTCACGCCGAAGTGCTCCATCTTCGCGATCAGCCGCGGCAGCGCCGACTCGGACGAGGAGGTCGAGACGATGAGCAGGAACTCGCGGCCGAGGTAGCGCAGCAGCGAGAAGATCGACACCCGCGCGACGAGCCAGAGCAGCAGGCCGAGGAAGACCACCACGAAGATCGCGCAGGTGACGTAGAACCCGATCATGATCTGGGCGAGGCTCTTCAGCGCGTCCATGCCGGTCGCGCCGACGACGGCCGCCATCGCGCCGAACGCGCCGATCGGGGCCAGCCACATGATCATCGCGAGGATCTTGAAGACCAGTCGCTGGGCCACCGCCACCGCCCGCAGCACCGGCTCACCGCGGGAGCCGAGGCCCTGCACCGCGAAGCCGACCAGCAGCGACACCAGCAGCGTCTGCAGCACCTGCCCCTCGGTCAGCGCCGACAGCAGCGACGTCGGGATGATCCCGAGCAGGAAGTCGACGGTGCCCTCGCTGGCGCCACCGGCCGCCTTCTGCCCGGCGCCGGCCATCTCCTCGCTCAGGTTCATGCCGGCCCCGGGCTGGATCAGGTTGCCGACGACCAGACCGATGGCGAGCGCCACCGTCGACATCACGAGGAAGTAGCCGAGCGCGAGCCCGCCGACCTTGCCGACCTTGGCGGCCTGCCGCACCGAGCCCACGCCGAGCACGATGGTGCAGAAGATGACCGGGCTGATCATCATCTTGATCAGGTCGACGAAGCCCGTGCCGATCGGCTTCAGCTCGACGGCCACGTCCGGCGCGACGAATCCCAGCGTGATTCCGGCGATCACCGCGACGATCACGAGAATGTAGAGATAGTGAGTGCGATCCCGCCGGGAGCGCGGGGCGGGGGGCTGGCTTTCCATACCGGGAACTGTGGGTTGCATCTCAGCTGAACGCATCATTGCGTTCATTCTGTTCACCATCGCGACTTCCGGACGAAACATCGCCGTGCCGCCGCGCGACACTGGAACACATGTCCGTACGCCGGTGGAGCATCGCGGGGCAGCTCTTCGCCCTGCAGGTCGTCGTGGTCACGCTGCTCGTCGGCGCGGGCACGGTCGGCGCCGTGCTGCTCGCCCGCGAGGACGCCCGCGCCAGCGCCCGCCAGGAGGTGCTCGCGGTCGCCGAGACGCTGGCCCGCTCCCCCGACGTACGCGCCGGGGTCCGTTCCGCCGACCCGTCGCGCGCGCTGCAGCCGTACGCCGACGCCACCCGGCGGGCCACCGGCACCGACTTCGTCGTGGTGATGGCCCCCGACCGCACCCGCTACACCCACCCCGACCCCGGCCGGATCGGTCAGCCGTTCCTCGGCACGGTCGCGCCCGCGCTGGCCGGCCGGCCGTTCACCGAGACCTACGTCGGGACGCTCGGCGAGTCCGTCCGGGCCGTCGTGCCGATCCACGACACCCACGGCCAGGTCATCGCCCTCGTCTCGGTCGGCATCACCACCGAGGCGATCAACCGCGAGCTGCTCCGGCAGGCGCCGGTGCTGCTCGGCGCGACCGCCGCCGCGCTGGCGCTGGCCGGCACCGGCTCCTGGCTGCTCAGCCGCCGGCTGCGCCGGCAGACCCACGGGCTCGGCCCGGCGCAGATCACCCGGATGTACGAGTACTACGACGCGGTGCTGCACTCGGTGCGCGAAGGGCTGATCGTGGTCGACCGGGACCAGCGGGTGGCGCTGGTCAACGACGAGGGTCGGCGGCTGCTCGGGTTCGGCCCGGACGCGGAGCTGGTCGACCGGCCCGTCGCGCAGCTGCGGCTGCCGCCCGCCGTCACCGAGCTGCTCCGCTCCGGCGGGGAGACCCATGACGAGCCGGTGCTCACCGCCGACCGGGTGCTGGTGGCCAACCAGCAGACCACGCTCTTCGAGGGGCGCCCGCTGGGCACGGTGCTGACCCTGCGCGACCACACCGAACTACGGACCCTCGCCGGGGAGCTGGACTCGGCGCGCGGGCTGAGCGAGGCGCTGCGCTCGCAGGCGCACGAGTCCGCCAACCGGCTGCACACCGTGCTGACGCTGGTGGAGCTCGGCCGCACCGACGAGGCGGTGCGGCTGGCGACCGATGAGCTCACGGTCGCCCAGCAGCTCACCGACCGGGTCGTCGCCGCGGTCACCGAACCGGCGCTCGCCGCCCTGCTGCTCGGCAAGTCCGCCCAGGCCGGCGAGCGCGGCGTGGAACTCGTCATCGACCCGCGGTCACGGCTCGACGAGGGCTTCCTGCCCACCGGCGACCTGCTCACCGTGGTCGGCAACCTGGTCGACAACGCCCTGGAGGCGGTCGCCGGGACGCCGACGCCGCGCCGGGTGGAGGTGTTCGTCGGAACCGCCGGCGCCGAGGTCGTGGTCCGGGTCCGCGACACCGGTCCCGGGCTGGACCCGAGCCGGGTCGCCGACGCGTTCCGGCGGGGATGGTCGACCAAGCAGCGCGGCCGCGGACTGGGGTTGGCGCTGGTCGGCCAGGTCGTCGCCCGGCACGGCGGTCGAACGGACGTCACGCCGGCCCCCGGAGGTGGCACTCTGTTCACCGTACGGCTGCCGATCGCGGAAAGGTCCGGCGCGTGACCATCCGGGTGCTGGTGGTGGAGGACGAACCGCTGCTCGCCGAGGCGCACCGGGAGTACACGGAGCGGGTTCCCGGCTTCACGGTCGTCGGGGTGGTGCACACCGCCCGGGCCGCGATGGCGGCGCTGCGCGGCGGCGACACCGCCGACCTCGTCCTGCTGGATTTCCGGCTGCCGGACCTGCACGGCCTGGAGGTGTGCCGGGCGTTGCGCGCGGCCGGCAGCACGACCGACGTGCTCGCGGTCACGTCGGCGCGTGACCTGACGATGGTCCGCGCGGCGGTGGCGCTCGGCGTGACGCACTACCTGCTCAAGCCGTTCACCTTCGCCGCGTTCCGCGACAAGCTGGAGCGGTACGCGGAGTACCGCCGCCAGGTGTCGGCCGAGGGCGAGGTCGCCGCGCAGCACGAGGTGGACCGGATGTTCGCCACGCTGCGCAGCCCCGCGGCGGACACCCTGCCGAAGGGGCTCGGCGCGGAGACGCTGGACACGGTGCTCGCGGCGCTGCGGGCCCGGCCGGGGCTGTCGGCGACCGAGGTCGCGAGCCGCACCGGCACCTCTCGGGTGACGGCCCGCCGCTACCTCGAACACCTCGCCGAGACCGGGCGGGTGGTGCGCGCGCCGCGGTACGGCGGACCGGGCCGTCCCGAGGTGGAGTACCGGCCCGTCTGAGCGCGTCGATCAGGCGCGAGCGTCACGTTTCGGGTACGAAAAAGGCACCGACCAGGGGCCGGTGCCTCCTCCGCGGGCTCGCCGCGGTCAGCCGACGGCCGCCATGACCTCGTCGGAGACGTCGAAGTTGGCGTAGACGTTCTGCACGTCGTCGCAGTCCTCGAGCGCGTCGATCAGCTTGAACACCTTGCGCGCGCCGTCCTCGTCGAGCGGCACGTTGACGCTCGGGATCAGCGAGGACTCGGCCGACTCGTACTCCATGCCGGCCTCCTGCAGCGCGTTGCGCACCGCGATCAGGTCGCCCGGCTCGGAGACCACCTCGTACGCCTCGTCGAGGTCGTTGACCTCCTCGGCGCCGGCCTCCAGGACCGCGAGCAGCACGTCGTCCTCGGAGAGCCCCGCCTTCGGCACGATCACGACGCCCTTGCGCGAGAACATGTACGACACGGAGCCGGCGTCGGCCAGCGAGCCGCCGTTGCGGGTCAGCGCGGTGCGGACCTCGGTCGCCGCACGGTTGCGGTTGTCGGTCAGGCACTCGATCAGCAGCGCCACGCCGTTCGGGCCGTACCCCTCGTACATCACGGTCTGCCAGTCGGCGCCGCCGGCCTCAAGGCCGGAGCCGCGCTTGACGGCGCGGTCGATGTTGTCGTTGGGGACCGAGCTCTTCTTGGCCTTCTGGATGGCGTCGTAGAGCGTCGGGTTGCCGGCCGGGTCGCCACCGCCGGTACGCGCCGCGACCTCGATGTTCTTGATCAGCTTGGCGAACATCTTGCCGCGCTTGGCGTCGATGACCGCCTTCTTGTGCTTCGTGGTCGCCCATTTTGAATGGCCGGACATTAGCCCTCCGTCGTCTTTCCGTGGTCGCCCGCGCCCGTTCCGCGAAGAACCGGCGAACCGGTCGGCCTCCGGCGGATGATGGGCGGAAGGCGATGGCGAGCAGATTGCCCTGCCGAACCGCGACAATCCTACCGGCGGTGACGCCTACCACGCCGCACCCCTGTCCAGGAGTGCCTCCGCCGACTGATCCCCGCGATTCTCGCCGCCGATTGTCATTACGCGTCAACAACCGCACACCCCGCCGCATGCCCGCGGCGGGCGGATCAGGATGCGGCGCGGGCCAGGTCGACGAAGTAGCGGTGCAGGCGGAGATCGCCGGTGAGCTCGGGGTGGAACGAGGTCGCGAGCAGATTGCCCTGTCGGACCGCGACGATCCGGCCGGCGGCGTCGCCGCCCGCGACCCGGCCGAGCACCTCGACCTCGGCGCCGACCGACTCGACCCACGGCGCCCGGATGAAGACCGCGTGGAACGGACCGCCCTCGACGCCGGTGATCTCGACGGGGGACTCGAAGGAGTCGACCTGCCGCCCGAAGGCGTTGCGCCGCACGGTCATCTCGATGCCGTCGAAGCCGCGCTGGTCGGGGCGGCCGTCGAGGACGTTCGTGGCCAGCATGATCATGCCGGCGCAGGAGCCGTACGCCGGCATGCCGCCGGCGATCCGCTTGCGGACGGGTTCGAGCAGACCGAACTCCACGGCCAGCTTGCTCATGGTGGTCGACTCGCCGCCGGGGATCACCAGCGCGTCGACGCTCTCCAACTCCTCCGGACGGCGCACCGGGCGGGCCAGCGCGTCGCACTCGGCCAGCGCGCGCAGGTGCTCCCGGACGTCGCCCTGCAGGGCCAAGACACCGATGACCATTGCGGTCCTTTCCTGGACGGACGTGATTCCTCCGGCACCCGCGTGAGGCGCGGGTGCCGGAGGTCAACGACGGGGGTGGGTCACCAGCCGCGCTCGGCGAGGCGGTGCGGGACGGGGATGTCGTCGACGTTGATGCCGACCATCGCCTCGCCCAGCCCGCGCGACACCTTCGCCAGCATCTCCGGGTCGTCGTGGAAGGTCGTCGCCTTCACGATCGCCGCCGCACGCTGGGCGGGGTTGCCCGCCTTGAAGATGCCGGAGCCGACGAAGACGCCCTCGGCGCCGAGCTGCATCATCATCGCCGCGTCGGCCGGGGTGGCGATGCCGCCGGCGGTGAAGAGCACCACGGGCAGCTTGCCGCTCTCCGCGACCTCCTTGACCAGCTCGTACGGCGCCTGCAGCTCCTTCGCCGCCACGTAGAGCTCGTCCTCGGCCATCGAGGTCAGACGGCGGATCTCCGAACGGATCCTGCGCATGTGGGTGGTGGCGTTGGAGACGTCACCGGTGCCCGCCTCGCCCTTCGAGCGGATCATCGCGGCGCCCTCGGTGATGCGGCGCAGCGCCTCGCCCAGGTTGGTGGCGCCGCAGACGAACGGCACGGTGAACGCCCACTTGTCGATGTGGTTGGCGTAGTCGGCCGGGGTGAGCACCTCGGACTCGTCGACGTAGTCGACGCCGAGCGCCTGGAGGATCTGGGCCTCGACGAAGTGGCCGATCCGGGCCTTGGCCATCACCGGGATCGAGACCGCGTCGATGATGCCCTCGATCATGTCGGGGTCGCTCATCCGGGACACCCCGCCCTGCGCGCGGATGTCGGCGGGCACCCGCTCCAGCGCCATCACCGCGACCGCGCCGGCGTCCTCGGCGATCTTCGCCTGCTCGGGCGTGACCACGTCCATGATCACACCGCCCTTGAGCATCTCGGCCATGCCGCGCTTGACGCGGCCGGTGCCGGTGACCGGTGCGGTGGTGGGCTGCTCAGTGGTCTCGGACACGGTGTTTTGGCTCCTCAACGGCGTGTTCAAGGGATCGTCGAGCCGATCGTACGCGCGGATTGGACGCCGCCCGACAGCCAATCGCCCCCCAGGTGGCCTGCCCTGTGGCCCCCCTCACGCGCGCCCCGCCGGTGATTGGGTCAGCTGACGCGGAGGGCGTCGGCGGCGAGGGTGGGGTCGTCCACGTCGAAGTAGCGGGGCCGGTCGTGCCGGCGCGACATCCGCAGCAGCCGCACCAGCGGGCGCCGCCGCGCCGACAGCGCGTCGCGCACCAGATCGGTGTGCACCTGGCGGGCCAGCGCGAGCCGGCGGCTCGCCGCCACCACGGCGACGACGGCCGGGTCCGGGTCCTCCCCGGCCAGGTCGGTGGCGCGCAGTTGCCGCGTCAGGTCGTTCTCCGCGGCCTCCCGCTCCTCCGGCTCGGCGTCCAGCGCGATCCGCGCCGCGGCGTACAGCTCGACGGCGTAGCGCTCCTCGGCCAGCACCGCGGCCGCGGCCGCGCGGCGCATCAGGTGGGCGTCGAGGGCGCGCCCCGCGGCGGCGGCCCGCTCATGGAGCCGGTCGACCCGCGCGGCCGTCCACGTCAGGTACGCCGTCAGCACGACGACCACGGCGACCACGACCAGCACCCACCACATTCCCGGCATCGTAGTGCGGGCCGCGGCGGGGGCGTGGCCCCGATCAGCGTGGCTCCACCCACTCCTGGTCGAGGACGCCCCCGTCGGTCGCCTCGATCGCGGTCTCGTAGACCTCCAGCACCCGCCGGGCGACGGCGGGCCAGTCGAACGCCGCGACGGCCCCGCGGGCGTGGGCGGCCAGCGCCGTGCGTCGGCCGGGATCGTCGAGCAGCTCCGCCAGGCACCGGCGCAGCGCCACCGCGTCGCCGGTCGGGAAGAGCTGCCCCGCCCGCCCGCCGTCGAGGACCCGGCGGAACGCGTCGAGCTCGCTGGCGACCACGGTCGCGCCGGCCGCCATCGCCTCGGTGAGGATCATCCCGAACGATTCGCCGCCGGTGTTCGGGGCGACGTAGAGGTGGACGCTGCGCAGCATCCGCGCCTTGTCCCGCTCCGACACCATGCCGAGGAACTCGATCCGGTCGCGCAGTTCGGCCGGGATGCCGTGGTAGAGGTCCGCGCGGTCGCCGGGGCCGGCGACCAGCAACCGCAGGCCCGGCCGGTGCGGGGCGAGCGCCACGAACGCGTCCCGCAGGATCGCGAAGCCCTTGCGCGGCTCGGTGAAGCGGCCGAGGAAGCCCAGCGTCCCGCCGTGGCCCACCCCGCACTCCCCCGGCCACCCGGGCAGCGGCGCTGCGTCCGCGAACTTCGCCACCGCCACCCCGTTCGGGATCTCCACGGCGCCGCCGTCCAGGTGCTCCACCTGCACCCGGCGGGCGAGCGCGCTGACGGCGATCCGGGCGGTGATCCGCTCCAGCACGAGTTGCAGCACGCCCTGGGCGGCGGCCATCGCCCGCGACCGGGTCATCGCGGTGTGGAAGGTCGCCACCACGGGGCCGCGCGCGGAGAGCACCGCGAGCAGCGAGAGGCTGAGCGTCAACGGCTCGTGCACGTGCAGCACGTCGAAGTCGCCGCGGGCCAGCCAGCGCCGGACGCGGGCGGTCGACACCGGGCCGAAGGCGATCCGGGCCACCGACCCGTTGTACGGCAGCGGCACCGCCCGGCCCGCCGCCACCACGTACGGCGGCAGCGGTGAGTCCTCGTCGGCCGGCGCCAGCACGCTGACCTCGTGGCCCAGGCCGATCAGGGCCTCGGCCAGGTCCACGATGTGGTTCTGCACACCGCCCGGCACGTCGAAGGAGTACGGGCACACGATGCCGATCCGCACAGCGCCCCTCTCCCTCAGGCCGACTCGGCGGTCGGTTCCGGTGCCGCCGGTGCGGTCTGCGCGGACTGCCGCGGATCGTCCAGCCACATGCGTTGCAGCATGTGCCAATCCTCCGGGTGCCGTGCAATCCCGGCGGCCAAACCGTCGGCGATCTGCTGGGTGAGCGCCCGCACCCGTTGGTCGAGTGGGCCCCGCTCCGGGCCCGGCACCGGCAACGGCCCGTGCAGCCGGCCGCAGGCCGCGTCCGCTTCGTACCACATCGACGCCACGTAGAGCGGCGCGCCGGTGCGGAGCGCGAGCAGCGCCGGCCCGGCCGGCATCCGGGTGCGGCCGCCGAAGAACGTCACCTCGACCCCGCGGGCGGACAGGTCGCGGTCGGCGAGCAGCGGCACCACGTGGCCCTCGGCCGCCCGGTCGGCGAGCAGGTCGATCGGGGCGCGGTCGGCGCCCTCGGTGGGGATGATCTCCATGCCGAGCCGCTCCCGGAACGCGAGGAAGCGCCGGTAGACCCCCTCGGGCCTGAGGCGCTCGGCGACGGTGGTGAGCGGCCAGCCGTTCGCCACCACCCAGGCGCCGGCGGCGTCCCAGTTGCCGGCGTGCGGCAGCGCGATGATCGCCCCGCGCCCGGCGGCCACGTCCGCGGCCAGCAGCTCGGCGCCGTCCAACCGGAAGCCGCGCAGGATCTGCTCCCCCGACAGCGACGGCAGCCGGAACGCCTCCATCCAGTACCGGGCGTACGAGCGCAGCCCCGCCCGGACCAGCGCGTCGAGCTCGGCGTCCGGCACCTGCGGACCCACCACGCGGCGCAGGTTGGCCGCGAGGCGCTGGGCGCCCCGGCCGCCGGAGCGGTGGGCCCGGTCCGCGCCGACGCGGAAGGCCGCGGCGGCGACCGGCGCCGGCAGGGTACGCACCAGCCGCCAGGCGGCGGCGTAGCCGAGCTCGACGAGGTTCACGCGTCGGCGCTCTGAGTCGCGCGCCGGCTCTGCCGGTAGACGTGCAGGATCCGCTGCGCGACCGTGACGACCGACAGCACCGCCAGCACCCAGAGCGCCGCGGGCAGCCCCCAGTCGAGGTGCACCCCGCTGAGCAGGCCGCCGACCCCGACGGTGATCAGGCGTTCGGGGCGCTCGGCGATGCCGACGTTGCAGGTCATCCCGAGGCCCTCGGCGCGGGCCTTCACGTACGAGACGATCTGCCCGGCGGTCAGACAGATCAGCCCGGCGACCGCCCCCCAGTGGTGGCCGGTGACCGCCAGCCAGTAGGTCACCGCCCCGAAGATGGCGGCGTCGGCGACGCGGTCCAGGCTGGAGTCGAGGAACGCGCCGAACGTCGTCGAGCCGCCGGACAGCCGGGCCATCGTGCCGTCGAGCATGTCGGTGAGCGCCGAGAGCGTGACGATCACGAGACCGGTGATGAGATGACCGCGAGCGCCGAACCCGAGCGCACCGACGAGGACGCCGACGGTGCCCGCCACCGTGACCGCGTTCGGGGAGACCCCGAGTCGCAGCAGGCGCCGGGCGACGGGTTCGACCACGCGGGTCATGCCGGCCCGCGCCGACACTCTGAAGATCTTCGCCATGGCGGTCCCACGATAGCGGTCCTGGCCACGCCGGCCGAACAGCCGGGCTCCCTACTTCCCGGGTCGGGGTTGTGCACGGGGCGTCGCGGGTGTGGGATCGCAATGGGACGGTGAGCTACCTCACCCGGACACGGTTCACGTTAACGGCAGATGACCACCCACCTGACGATGTCGCCGCTGAAATCATCCGCGAACGCCCCACCATCCACGCGCTAGGGAGGTGCGCCGATGGCGCAGAAGAGTCAGGAGAAGGGACTCACCGGCCCCGCGCCGGTGGTGGACGAGCCCGGCAGGGTCCGCAACGTGGTCGTGGTCGGCCATTCCGGCGCCGGCAAGACCACGCTGGTCGAGGCGCTGCTCGAGGTGACCGGCACGATCAGCCGGGCCGGTGGCGTCACCGAGGGCACCACGGTGTGCGATCACGACCCGGCGGCCGTACGCCAACAGCGGTCGGTGGCGCTGTCCTGCGCGCCGCTGCTGCACGACGGGGTCAAGGTGAACCTGCTCGACACCCCCGGCTACGCCGACTTCGTGGGCGAGCTGCGGGCCGGGCTGCGCGCCGCCGACGCCGCCCTGTTCGTGGTCGGCGCCGTCGACGGGATGGACGCCGCGACGGTGACGCTGTGGGAGGAGTGCGCGGCGGTCGGGATGCCGCGGGCCGTCGCGGTGACGCGGCTGGACCACCAGCGCGCCGACTTCGACGAGACCGTGGCGCTCTGCCAGCGCGTCTTCGGCGACAACGTGGTCCCGCTCTACCTGCCGATGCTCGGCGACGACGGGGTCTCGACGGTCGGCCTGATGGGGCTGATCACCCAACGCGTCTTCGACTACTCCGCGGGCTACCCCCCGGAGGTGCGCGAACCGGACCCCGAGCACCTGCCCGCCATCGAGGAGGCGCGCAGCGAGCTGATCGAGGGGATCATCGCGGAGAGCGAGGACGAGACGCTCATGGACCGGTACCTCGCCGGCGAGCAGATCGACGTCTCCGTCCTGATCGAGGACCTGGAGCGCGCCGTGGCGCGCGGCCACTTCTACCCCGTCGTGCCGGTCTGCGCCGGGACCGGCGTCGGGCTCGACGCGCTGCTGGAGGTCCTCACCGCGGGGTTCCCGTCGCCGCGCGAGCACGAGCTGCCCGCCGTCACCGGCGTCGACGGCTCGCCGCGCCCGCCGCTGACCTGCGACCCGGACGGGCCGCTGGTCGCCGAGGTCGTCAAGACCACCATCGACCGGCACGTCGGCCGGGTCTCCCTGGTCCGGGTCTTCTCCGGCACGCTGCGCCCCGAGGCGACCGTGCACGTCTCCGGTCACGGCATGAGCGAACGCGGCCACCCCGACCACGACGCCGACGAGCGGATCTCGCACATCTACTCGCCGCTCGGCGCCGCCCTGCGCGAGGTGCCGTACTGCGTCGCCGGCGACATCTGCGCGATCACCAAGTCGGGCAGCGCAGAGACCGGTGACACGCTGTCGCAGAAGGACCAGCCGCTGCTGATCGCCCCGTGGGAGATGCCGGAGCCGCTGCTGCCGGTCGCGATCGTGGCGAAGACGCGGGCCGACGAGGACGCGCTGGCCAAGAACCTCGGGCGGCTCGTCGCCGGCGACCCGACGATGCGGTTGGAACGTAACTCCGAGACCCACCAGCTGGTGCTCTGGTGCATGGGCGAGTCGCACGCCGACGTGGTGCTCGACCGGCTCCGCGGCGGCGGCGTGGAGCTGTCGACGGAGCCGGTGCGGGTCGCGCTGCGCGAGACGTTCACCGCCGCGTCCAAGGGGCACGGCCGGCACGTCAAGCAGTCCGGCGGGCACGGCCAGTACGCGGTCTGCGACATCGAGGTGGAGCCGCTGCCGCCGGGCGCCGGCTTCGAGTTCGTCGACAAGATCGTTGGCGGTGTGGTGCCGCACAACTACATCCCGTCGGTCGAGAAGGGGGTACGCGCCCAGATGGAGCGCGGCCTGATCGCCGGCCATCCCGTGGTGGACCTGCGGGTGACGCTCTTCGACGGCAAGGCGCACAGCGTCGACTCCTCCGACGCGGCGTTCCAGACCGCCGGGGCGCTGGCGCTGCGCGACGCCGCGGAGAAGGGCGACGTCACGCTGCTGGAGCCGGTCGACGAGCTGGTGATCCGGGTGCCGGACCCGTTCGTCGGCGCGGTGATCAGCGACATGTCCGGACGGCGCGGCCGGGTGCTCGGCACCGAGCCGGACGCCGGCGGCGAACGCACGCTCGTCCGGGCCGAGGTCCCCGCCACCGAGCTCGTCCGGTACGCGGTCGAGCTGCGGTCGATGACGTCCGGCGCCGGCACCTTCCGGCGGTCGTTCGCGCGCTACGAGCCGATGCCGAGCCACCTCGCCGAGCAGGTCCGGGCCGAGCATCTGACCCGCACCGGCCACTGACGCCGCTCCCGCCGTCCGGGTGGGCCCCTGGCGGCGGAGTGACGGCGACCCTGACCCGCCCGCGGCTGCCCGGCGCCGGCCGGGCAGCCGCCCGCCGGCGCGGCTACTCCGTCCAGGCGGCGGCGAGCAGGTCCCGGGTGTCGGTGAGCAGCTGCGGCAGCACCTTGGTCCGCCCGATCACCGGCATGAAGTTCGCGTCCCCGCCCCACCGCGGCACGACGTGCTGGTGCAGGTGTGCGGCGATCCCCGCGCCGGCGACGCCGCCCTGGTTCATGCCGATGTTGAAGCCGTGCGCGTTGCTGACCCGCCGGATCACCCGCATCGCGGTCTGGGTGAAGGCGGCCAGCTCGGCGGTCTCGGCGAGGTCCAGCTCGGTGTAGTCGGCGACATGCCGGTAGGGACAGACCAGCACGTGGCCGGGGTTGTACGGATAGAGGTTCAGCACCGCGAAGACCGCGTCGCCGCGGGCCACCACGAGGCTGTCCTCGACGCGGTCGGGGGCGAGGCAGAACGGGCAACCGGTCGGTTTCTCGTACCCCTCGGCGGGACGGTCCGCCCCGGAGATGTAGGTCATCCGGTGCGGCGTCCAGAGCCGCTCCAGGCCGTCCGGGGTGCCGGTCTCGGCGTGCTGCGCAGTCACGCCGATGATCCTACGGTGACCGCACCGGTTTCACCCCTGGGCGCTGACCATGCGGGGGCCCGCCGTGGCGTCGATCAGCCGGCGATCGTGCAGTGGTGGGCGGTGACGGGAGCCGGATACCGGCACCGGTCGCGCACCACCACTGCACGATCGACGTGGCGATCAGTCAGGACGCGGACGGGCCGATGTTGGTGCGGGAGCGGACCACGTCGGTCACGTGGGCGACGGCCTCGGCGAGCGGCACGCCGTTGCGCTGCGAGCCGTCGCGGTAGCGGAAGGAGACCGTGCCGTCGGCGACGTCCTGGTCACCGGCGATCACCATGAACGGGATCTTCTGCTGCTGCGCCGTGCGGATCTTCTTCTGCATCCGGTCGTCGGAGGTGTCGACCTCGGCGCGGATCCCCTGCTCACGCAGCGACGCGACGAACTCGTCGAGGTAGGCCGCGTGGTCGTCGCGGATCGGGATGCCGACCACCTGCACCGGCGCCAGCCAGGCCGGGAAGGCGCCGGCGTAGTGCTCGGTGAGCACGCCGAAGAACCGCTCGATCGACCCGAAGAGCGCACGGTGGATCATCACCGGCCGCCGCCGCGTCCCGTCGGCCGCCGAGTACTCCAGCTCGAACCGCTCCGGCAGGTTGAAGTCGACCTGGATCGTCGACATCTGCCAGGTCCGCCCGATCGCGTCCTTGGCCTGCACCGAGATCTTCGGGCCGTAGAACGCCGCGCCGCCGGGGTCGGGCACCAGGGTGAGGCCGGACTCCTCCGCTGCGGAGCGCAGCGCCTCGGTGGCCTTCTCCCAGTTCTCGTCGGTGCCGACCGACTTCTCCGGGTTGCGGGTGGAGAGCTCCAGGTAGAAGTCCTCCAGGCCGTAGTCGCGCAGCAGCTCGAGCACGAACTGCAGCAGGGACTTCAGCTCGCCCGCCATCTGCTCCTCGGTGCAGAAGATATGCGCGTCGTCCTGCGTCATGCCCCGCACCCGGGTCAGGCCGTGCACCACGCCGGACTTCTCGTACCGGTAGACCGTGCCGAACTCGAACATCCGCAGCGGCAGCTCGCGGTAGGACCGCCCGCGCGACCGGAAGATCAGGTCGTGCATCGGGCAGTTCATCGGCTTCAGGTAGTACTTCGCGCCCTCCATCTCCATGGGCGGGAACATGCCGTCGGCGTACCAGCCGAGGTGGCCGGAGACCTCGTACAGATTGCCCTTGGTGATGTGCGGCGTGTTGACGAACGAGTAGCCGGCCTGCTCGTGCTTGATGCGCGAGTAGTTCTCCATCTCCCGGCGGATGATCCCGCCCTTGGGGTGGAAGACCGCCAGCCCCGAGCCCAGCTCGTCGGGGAAGCTGAACAGGTCCAGGTCCGCGCCGAGCTTGCGGTGGTCGCGGCGCGCCGCCTCCTCCAGCAGCTTCAGGTACGCCTTGAGCGCGTCCCGGGTGGGCCAGGCGGTGCCGTACACGCGCTGCAGCTGCGGGTTCTTCTCCGAGCCCCGCCAGTACGCCGCGGCGGAGCGCATCAGCTTGAACGCGCCGATCAGCCGGGTGGACGGCAGGTGCGGGCCCCGGCACAGGTCCGACCAGCAGGTCTTGCCGGACTCCGCGTCGAGGTTGTCGTAGATCGTCAGCTCGCCGCCGCCGACCTCCATCACCTCGGCGGAGTCCACGTCGCCCTTGATGTCGACGAGCTCCAGCTTGTACGGCTCGTCGGCGAGCTCCGCCTTCGCCTCGTCCAACGACGCGAAGCGGCGGCGGCGGAAGCGCTGCCCGGACTTGATGATCTCCTGCATCCGCTTCTCGAGCTTGCCCAGGTCGTCCGGGGTGATCGGCGAGGCCACGTCGAAGTCGTAGTAGAAGCCGTTCTCGATCGGCGGGCCGATGCCGAGCTTGGCCTCGGGAAAGACGTCCTGCACGGCCTGGGCGAGCACGTGGGCGGTCGAGTGTCGCAGCACGTTGAGCCCGTCGGGCGAGTCCATCGGGACGGCCTCGACGGTCACCTCGGACTCCGGCGCCCAGTCGAGGTCGCGCAGCCGGCCCTCGGGGTCGCGGACCACGACGATCGCCTTCGGCCCGTTGGCCGGCAGGCCGGCGGCGGCCACCGCGTCGGCCGCCGTCGTCCCGGCCGGGACGACGACGGAGTCGGCCACAGCGGGGGTACGGGGTTCGGACACGGTGACTCCTTCGATTCAGGCGATCCGGGTGGACCCGGGGTTTTCGGCTCCCCGATGCTATCGGTCCTGGTTTCTACTGCCGGCGGGGACGCGACGACGGCGTTACATTGACGCTGTGGGTCCTTCGGACATGGTCACCGTCCTGCAGCGCAGGTACGACACGTTTTTCGCCGGACGCCCCGCGGTGCCCTTCGCGGTCGCGCCGGCCGGCGGGGGCACGCACGTCTTCGGCGCGGGCGACCCGCAGTTCACCATCCGCGTCACCGACGCGCGCGGCGCCCGGGCGCTCGCCGCTCTCGACCAGTTCGCGGTCGCGGTCGCGTACCTGCAGGGCTGGCTCGACGTCGACGGCGATCTCGCCGCCGCGCTGCGGATGCGCGCCTTCTTCACCGACTTCCACCCGGTCGCCTGGTTCTCCCGCTTCGTGCCCGCGTTGCTGCGCGGCGGTCGCGAGGACGACCGGCGCGCCATCTCGCACCACTACGACGAGGAGTCCGAGTTCTTCCTGACCTTCCTCGACACCCGGCACCGCTGCTACACCGAGGGGGTCTTCGCCGCCGACGACGAGCCGCTGGAAGACGCGATGACCCGCAAGATGGATCTCGCGCTGGACGCGATCGGGGTCAAGCCGGGCGACCGGGTGCTGGAGGTCGGCGGCGGATGGGGCGCGTTCGCCGAGCACGCGGCGCGGCGCGGCATCGAGGTGACCACGACCACGCTGTCGACGGAGTCGGAGCGCTACCTGACCGAGCTGTTCGCCCGCGAGCAGCTGCCGGTGCGGGTGGTCCGGCAGCACATCTTCGGCTACACCGCCGACCGGCCCTACGACGCGATCGTCAACATGGGCGTCACCGAGCATCTGCCCGACTACCGCACCACGCTGCGCAAGTACGCGGAGCTGCTGCGCCCCGGCGGGCACGTCTACCTCGACGCGCTGGCGATGCGCCGTAAGCACATCGCGTCGACGTTCATGAAGCGGTACGTCTACCCCGGCCGTTCCGCGCCGCTGCTGCTGCACCAGTATCTGCGCCAGGTCGCGCGCTCGCCGTTCGAGCTGCTCAGCGTCACCGATGACCGGCACAACTACTACCTGACCTGCCGGGAGTGGGCGCGCCGGTTGGACGCGGCGCGCGACGACATCGTGCGACGCTGGGGCGAGCCGCTCTACCGGCGGTTCCGGCTGTTCCTGTGGGGCTCGGCGGCGGGCTTCGACACCGGCCTGGTCCAGGCCTACCGCTGGGTGCTCCGGCTGCCCTGAACCGGTTGTCATCGCGTGGGGAGGGGAACCGTCGGCGTCCGCGCGGGCGGTCAGCGCACCCAGGCCGGGAGAGGCTCGCGCGCCGCGATCCACTCCCGCGGCACCCCGCCGTCGGCGCCGACGCCCGTGTGGGCCGCGACGATGCCGCCCACGATCGCCGCGGTGGTGTCCATGTCGCCGCCGGCCGCCACGCACGCCCGGACCGCGGCCGGGTAGTCGTCGAGGAAGGTGGCGGCCGCCCAGAGCGTGAACGGCACCGTGTCCTGCGCGGTCGCCGCGGACCCGTTGCCCAGCTCGTACGCCGCCTCGGTGGGCGGGCGTCCGAGCAGGCCCAGCGCCCGTTCCAGGCCGCGCCGCACCCGACCCCCCGCCTCGAGCACGCCGGCGACCACCTCCAGCAGCTCGGGCGGGGCCGGCCGGTGGCCGGAGAGCCGGGCCTTGGCGGCGAGCGACGCGGCGACCGCGACCGCCACCGCGCCGGCGATGCCCTCGGGGTGGGCGTGCGTCACCTCCGAGGCCGCGACGGCCTCGGCCGCGGCGTGCGCGGTGGAGTCGGCGAAGTACGCGCCCAGCGGCGCGACGCGCATCGCCGCGCCGTTGCCGCACGAGCCCTGCCCGTCGAAGGCGGTCGACGCGGCGATCGGCCACGGCGTGCCGGAGCGGATCAGCCGCAGGATCGTCACCGCGCCCGGCCCGTACCCGCGATAGGGCTCGCACCGCCGCGCGAACGACATCGCCAGCTCGTCGCGGTCGATCGTGCCGCGCGCCGCGAGCATGGCGAAGATCGAGCACGCCATTTCGCTGTCGTCGGTCCACTCCCAGACGGGATCCGGCGGTGCGGCGTCGCGCGGAATCCCGGGCACGAAGTACTGCGCCCCGAGCGCGTCGGCCACCGACAGGCCCGTCAGGCTGTCGCGTGCCAGGCCGAGACGGGCGTCGTCGTACAGCGTGAACGTCATGTCCTATCGATCATCTCCGACCCCGGCGCACCGGCGCAACGCCGCAGACTTGCCAAGGGCAGTACCGTCTTCGCATGGCCACGGTACTTCTCGTCGAGGACGACCATGTCGTGCGCGGCGCGATGCTGCGGTCGCTGGCCGACCGCGGGCACGCCGTGCACGCCGTCGGCACCGCCCTCGACGCGTTGCGCCGGGTCGCCGCCGAGACCCCCGACCTGGTCGTGCTCGACCTCGGGTTGCCCGATCTCGACGGGGCCGACGCGTTGCGGATGCTGCGGGGCATCACGGACATTCCGATCATCATCGCGACGGCCCGCGACGACGAACAGTCGGTGGTGCGGCTGTTGCGGGCCGGCGCCGACGACTACATGGTCAAGCCCTTCACCGGCGCCCACCTGGACGCCCGGATCACCACCGTGCTGCGCCGGGTCGGGCGCGCCAGCCGTACGGTTCAGCCGGCGGTGCACGAGGTGGGGGGCCTGCGCGTCGATGTCGGCGAGCGCACGGCGCACCTCGACGGGGTCCCGCTGTCGCTGACCCGCAAGGAGTTCGACCTCCTGGCCTATCTCGCCGCCCGACCCGGCCGCGTAGTGTCCCGCCGGGAGCTCTTGGAGGAGGTATGGCGACAGCCATCGGTCGGCGAGGACCAGACCATCGACGTTCATCTGTACTGGCTGCGCCGCAAGTTGGGCGAGTCCGCGGCGAAGCCGCGCTACCTGCGCACCGTGCGGGGGGTCGGCTTCAGGTTGGTGGTACCGGACTGAGGCCCGCGCTGGCCTACCTCACGGCCGGCATGACCGCCCTCGTGGCGCTGGCCTTCCTCGTACCCCTCGGCGTGCTGCTCGACCGCGGCACCCGCGCCGCGGCCCTGGCCGACGCGGCCCGGCGCAGCGGCGTCGTGGCCGGCGCGCTCGCCGTCACCGCCGACCCCGCGGCCGTGACCCGGGCCGCCACCGCGGCCAGCGCGGACCCGGCCGGGCGACCCGTGGTGCACGGGGTGAACGCCGGCGGGCAGCCGCGCGCCGGCGCCGCGGACGTCGCGCGGGCCACGCGGGAGCGGACCGTCGTGGTCGCCGACGTCTCCGGTGGCGTGGTCCGGCTCGAGCCGGTCACCGTCGGGCGCTCCGTCGTCGTGGTCGAGGTCTTCGTCACCGAGGCCGCGCTCACCGCCGGGAGCGGCGGTCACTGGCTGCTGCTCGCCGGCATCGCACTCGGGCTGGTCGTGGCCGCGGTGGTCGTCGTCGACCGGCTCGCCGCCCGCACCGTCGCGTCCGCGCGCGGGCTGGTCGAGGCGGCCATGGCCGTCGGCGACGGTGACCTCGCGGTACGGACCCAGCCCAGCGGGCCGCGTGAGCTGGCCGAGGCGGGTTACGCCTTCAATCGGATGGCCGACCGGCTGGTCACCTCCCGCACCAACGAGCGCGAGCTCGTCGCCGACCTGTCGCACCGGCTGCGGACCCCGCTGACCGTCCTCCGTCTCGACGCCGACGCGCTGGACTCGGACGACACCAGCGTCGGCACCTTCTCGGCCGCGGAGCTGGATCGCCGCCGCACCATCCGGCGGATCCGCCAGGCGATCGTCACGCTCGAGGGCGAGATCGACGTCCTGATCAACACGACCCGCAAGGCGGTCGCGCACGAGGCCGCGCCCGGGATGTGCGACGCGAGCGAGGTCGTACGCGAGCGGATGAAGTTCTGGGCCGCGCTCGCCGGCGACCAGAACCGCCCGCACAAGGTGGTGGGGGCGCACCTGCGCATCCCGGTGGCGGTGCAGCGCGCCGAGCTGGCCGCCGCCCTCGACGCCGTGCTCGGCAACGTCTTCCGCTACACGCCGCAGGGCACCGCCTTCGAGGTGGCGGTCTCCCGGCGGGACGGCTACGTCGCGATCCGGGTCGACGACGCGGGCCCCGGCATCGCGAACCCGGACCGGGCGCTGCGGCGCGGCGCCAGCGACCAGGGTTCGACGGGGCTCGGCCTGGACATCGCCCGCCGGGTCGCGCAGCAGGCCAACGGGTCGGTCAGCATCGACCGCGCCGGGCTCGGCGGCGCCAGCGTGGTGATGCTGCTCGCGGACGCCGACGCCACGCCGCGTCAGGTCAGCCGTTTCGGGCTCGTCGGCCGGCGCGCGCGGGAGCGCGACCCCGGGCAGCGGCGCTGGCCGCGGCAACGCGCAACGGACTGAGCGTAGGCATCGACAGGCGTTCCTGAGGTCTTCCTTAGGTCTCGGTTAACGCCGTTCCGGGGCCCGCCCTCGCGGTGGCAGCATCGATGACGATCCCATCCGGTTCCCGGACCAATGCCCGCAATCTCATCCCACACCCTGGTCCGGGAAGCGTCGCGCGCGGCGGGGCCCGGTCCCCCCTCATCAGCCGGCCCCGCCGCGCGCCCACCCGGCTACGCGTTGGTGGCGGTGTAGGCGTCGATCTCGGCGGTGAGGCGGGACTTCTCCGGATCGGGGAGGAACGAGGCGGTGACGGCGTTGCGCGCGAGCGCCGCCAGCCCGTCCGGCCCGCAGTCCAGCAGCCGCGCCGCGACCGCGTACTCGTCGTTGAGCGTGGTGCCGAACATCGGCGGGTCGTCGCTGTTGACCGTGACCAGCAGGCCGGCGTCGACCATCTGCCGCAACGGGTGCTCGTCGATGGTGGCCACGGCCCGGGTGCGCACGTTGGAGGTCGGGCAGACCTCCATGCCGATCCGCCGCTCCGCCAGGTGCGCCATCAGCGCCGGGTCGTTGACGCAGGAGATGCCGTGCCCGATCCGCTCCGCGCCGAGCTCCCGTAGCGCGTCCCAGATCGTCTCCGCGCCCGTGGTCTCCCCCGCGTGCGGCACCGAGCGCAGCCCGGCCGCCCGCGCCGCGTCGAAGTACGGCTTGAACTGCGGCCTCGGCACCCCGATCTCCGGTCCGCCGAGACCGAAGCTGATCAGCCCGTCGGGGCGCTCGTCGAGCGCGATCCGCAGCGTCTCCTCGGCGGCCGGCAGTCCGGCCTCGCCGGGGATGTCGAAGCACCAGCGCAGCACGATGCCCAGCTCGGCCTCGGCGCGCATCCGGGCGTCCTCGATCGCCTCGCAGAACGCCGGCGCGGGGATGCCCCGCTTCACGTGCGAGTACGGCGTGAGGGTCAGCTCCGCGTACCGGACCTGCTGGCGGGCCAGCTCGCGGGCCACCTCGTAGGTGAGGATCCGGACGTCCTCGGGATCGCGGACGAGGTCGACGACGCTGAGGTAGATCTCGATGAAGTGCGCGAAGTCCCGGAACGCGAAGTAGTCGGCGAGGGCGGCCGGGTCGGCGGGGACCGGCGTGCTTCCCTCGTGCCGGGCCGCCAGCTCCGCGACGATGCGCGGCGAGGCCGAGCCGACGTGGTGCACGTGCAGCTCCACCTTGGGCAGTCCGGCGATGAAGGACGTCAGGTCGGTCACCACTGCTCCTGAGAAGACGGGCCCGGCGGGCGACGGTCGGGGACGGGCGCCCGCGCGGGCGACGAGGAAGACCCCGCGGAACGGGAAGGACCCGAGGTTATCGCGGACCTCAGCGCGGGGCCGCGCGACGGCCGCCGTGCGCCCCCCGCCACCCCGGCGTTAGGCTCAGCGCGTGGAGATCCGCACCTTTCCCCGCCTGGGCCGCGACGTCGGCGTGATCGGTCTCGGCGCCTGGCAGCTCGGCGCCGACTGGGGCGACGTGAGCGAGGACGACGCGCTGGCGACGCTGACCGCCGCCGTCGACGCCGGCGTGACGTTCCTGGACACCGCAGACGTGTACGGCGACGGCCGCAGCGAGCGCCTCATCGGCCGCTTCCTCCGCGACCGCCCCGGCGCCGGGCTCACCGTCGCGACGAAGATGGGTCGGCGGGTGCCGCAGGAGCCCGGTAACTACACCCTGGACAACTTCCGGGCCTGGACCGACCGTTCCCGGGCCAACCTGGGCGTCGAGACCCTCGACCTGGTCCAGCTGCACTGTCCGCCCACCCCGGTGGTGCACAGCGACGCCGTCTTCGACGCCCTCGACACGCTCGTGCAGGAGAAGCGGATCGCCGCGTACGGCGTCAGCGTCGAGACCGTCGACGAGGCGCTGGCCGCGATCGCCCGGCCGCACGTGGCCAGCGTGCAGATCATTCTGAACGCGCTGCGGCACAAGCCGCTGGAGCGGGTGCTCCCGGCGGCGGGCGCCGCCGGGGTCGGCATCATCGCGCGGGTTCCGCTCGCCAGCGGGCTGCTCTCCGGCCGGTACGACGAGAACACCCGGTTCGCCGCCGACGACCACCGCAGCTACAACCGCAACGGAGAGGCGTTCGACGTCGGCGAGACGTTCTCCGGTGTGGACTTCCGGACCGGGCTGGAGGCGGTGCGGCGGCTGCTGCCGCTGGTGCCCGCCGGTGCCACGATGGCGCAGTTCGCGCTCCGGTGGCTCGTCGACCAGCCCGCGGTGACCGTGGTGATCCCGGGCGCGCGCAATCCCGAGCAGGCTCGGGCCAACGTGGCCGCCGCCGATCTGCCGCCGTTGTCCGCGGAGGCGACCGCGACGATCGCGGCCGTCTACGACGAACTGATCCGTCCCCAGGTGCACCACCGCTGGTAGCCCGCACCCGGCACGGCGGAGAGGAGGAGGCGGTGATGCGGGGCTGGCTCGCCCTGGCGTTCGGGTTGCTGGCCGTCGTGGTCGGCGCGCTCTGGACGGTGCAGGGCCTGGGTTACCTCGACGGCAGCATGATGAGCGGCCGGACGGCGTGGGCGGTGATCGGCCCGCTCGTGTCGCTGGCCGGGCTGCTCGTGCTCTGGCTCGCGCTGCGGGCCCGCCGCCGGACCCCGTCGGCGTAGCGCCCCGGCCGCGAGCCGCCGCCCGTGGCGCGTGGCGGCGTGGCGCGTGGCGGCGTGGCGGCGTGGCGGCGTGGCGGCGTGGCGGCGTGGCGGCGTGGCGGCGTGGCGGCGTGGCGGCGTGGCGGCGTGGCGGCGGACAGCGTTGAGCCCCGCGCACCGAGGGGTGCGCGGGGCTCGCCTGACCGTGGGACGGTCGGTGGTTAGGCCGGTGCCGGCCTACCCGGGATCAGAGCGGGCGAACCTGCTCAGCCTGCGGGCCCTTCTGGCCCTGGGCGATCTCGAACTCAACCCGCTGGTTCTCCTCCAGCGAGCGGTAGCCGCTCGACTGGATCGCCGAGAAGTGGACGAAGACGTCCGCGCCCCCGCCGTCGACGGTGATGAAGCCGAAGCCCTTGTCAGCGTTGAACCACTTCACGGTTCCCTGCGCCATGTGTATCTCCTTCATAAAACTGGCGGCCGAGCACGCCATGCGGCCGGTTGGCCGTTTTCGAGCAGCGGCGCCTGAGGGCCCCCGGAAGGAGACTTCTCACCCCGCACCGTCGCGTGACGATGGGGTCCAGCAAACCACGTACGCAAAAACTTCGAACAGTCTACCCGACAACCCGCCCCGTGATGTGCCCCGCAGGGCGGTTCAGGCCGCCTCGCGCCGTCCGTCCAGGGCGAGGGCGACGAGCGCGCCGAGCGCGCAGAGCACCGCGGTCGCGGTGAATATCTCCGCGTACTCGGTGCGCAGCGCGGCGCGCACCGCGTCGGCGTACCCGTCGAGCTGCCGCTGGTACTCGGCGCGGGAGACCCCGAACGGCAGCGGGGTGGCGAGGTCGGCCGTCAGCTGCTGGAAGCGGTGCAGCCCCCAGGCGGTCAGCGCGGCGACCCCGACCAGCATCCCCATCATCCGGGCGACCACCACGGCGGCCGAGGCGATGCCGTGCTGCGACGGCGGGGTGGCACGCAGGACCGCGGCCGACAGCGGCGCGACCACGAGTCCGAGCCCCGCGCCGGCCAGCACCAGATCGGTGTCCACCCGCGGCAGGCTGAGGGGACCGAACCCGTGCCGGGCGGCGGCCAGGTCCGCCGGCCAGCCGGCGATCGCCAGGTACGCCGCGGCGGCCAGCAGCAGGCCGGCGACGGTCACCGCGCGTTCCCCGCCGCGGCGGGCGAGGAACCCGCCGACGACCGCGCCGATCGGCAGCGCGACCAGGAACCGGGTGAGCAGCAGCGCCGCGTCGACCGCGTCGCGCCCGAGCACGGTCTGGGCGAGCAGCTGGACGTCGACCAGCGTCACCATCAGGGCGGCGCCGGCGAGCCCGCTCGCGCCGAGCGCGGCCAGGAACGGCCGGGCGCGCACCCCGGCCGGGTCGAGCAGCCGGGTGGCGGCCCGGGACTCCCAGACGGCGAAGCCGGCCAGCAGCACGACCCCCGCGGCCAGGGTCGCCGGGCCCCACGGGGGCAGCACGGCCCGCTGCGGATCCGGGTTGTAGAGGCCGACGACGAGCAGTCCGAGCGCCACCGCCAGCAGCGCCCCGCCGACCGCGTCCACCCGGGGCGGCGGTCCGACCCGCGGCCGGCCCGGCGGGACCGACCGGTGAACCACGACGGCGGCGAGCGCGGCGAGCGGCAGATTGATCCAGAAGACGCCCCGCCAGCCGACGAGGACGGCCAGCCCGGCGCCGTAGAGCGGCCCGAGCACGCTGCCCAGCTCCTGGGCCGCGCCGACCAGGCCGAGCGCCACCGGCCGGCGGGGGGCCGAGACCACATCGGAGACCAGCGCCATCGTCACCGGCAGCAGCGCGCCGCCGGCGAGCCCCTGCAGGGCCCGGCCCGCGACCAGCGCCGGCATCGAGTCGGCGTACGCGGCGAGCGCGGAGCCCGCGGCGAAGCCGGCGAGGCAGGCCAGGATCAGCGGCCGCCGGCCGTACCGGTCGGAGAGGCGGCCCAGCAGCGGCATCCCGGCGATGTAGCCGAGCAGGTAACCGGTGACGATCGGGGTGGCCCGCTCCAGGCGGTTGAGCGGCACCCGCAGGTCGCGCAGGATCTCCACGAGCAGGGTGACCACGACGTACGCGTCGAGCGCGGCGAGCAGCACCGCCACCCCACCGGCGCCGATCGCGAACCCGCGGCGCGCCGCACCGCCACCGGCCAGCGCCGCGACCCGGGTGTCGCAGCGGGCAGGGTCAGACGGGGGCATTGATGGTGACGGGCTCGTCGTAGCCGGTGAGGTTCACCGTGATCGTGCCGGTGCGGTTGCGTACCGGCAGCTCGATGCGGTGCAGCAGCCGCCGGTCCGCGCCGACCCAGAGGGTGCCGGTGATCTGCTCGTTCAGTCCCGGTACGAGCGTGGTCAACGCTTTGGTGTCGAAGGTGGCCCGGATCCGGTAGGTGTCCACCCCGTCCACCGACTCGCGCGCCTCGGTACGGCCGTCGCGGGCGGTCGCGACCACGTGGGCGACGCCGCGGTCGGGGTCGAGCAGCGCGGACGGGTCGTAGACGCTCGCCGCCGCGGCGAGCGGCAGCTTCTGCCAGCCGCCGGTGAGCCCCTTGACGTACAGCTGGTCGCCCTTGACCACGAAGTTCAGCTCCACGGGGTTGCCGCCCTGGGCCAGCTGCGCGGTCCCCTCCGCGTCGCCGGCCCGGGTGATCACGCCCTTGGCGCCGGCGATGCCGAGCATCTCCCCCGCCCCGCTGGTCGTGATCTCGAACCGGGCGGTTCCCACGGAGCGCAGCTCGGTGGCGCAGCCGGAGAGCAGCTCGGCCGCCGGGGGCAGGTCGCCGGTGGCGGCACGGTCATCCCCGCGGTCGCCGCGGGTGCAGCCGGCGAGCGCGGTCAGGGTCACGAGGACGGCCGCGAGCGCGGCGAGTCGGCGCATGCACGGATGCTACCCATGCGCGGAAGGACCATTCGCCGCCGTCGAGGCGGGGAATGGTCCTTCCGGATCGGGTTCGCGGGCGCGGTCAGTCCGGCCACTGGCCGGTGAGCCGGCGTACGCCGGTCGCGCCGGCGCGGTCGACGGCGGCGCGCACCGCCCCGAAGATCGCCCCCTGCACCGCCGCGGCGGCGACGATCTCGCCCCACCCGCGGTGCTCGTCGGTCGGGTCGGGCGCCTCGCCGTCGCCGCCCGTCATCTTCCAGACCTGCTTGAACAGCGCCCCGGCGAGCGCGCCGGCCGCGATGCCCAGCACGATCCCGACCGGCCGGTACGCGATCTTGCTGACCGTGTTGCTCACCTGCGCCTCCCTCGCATCAGCACCACCAGAACCGTGGCCGCGGTCGCGGCCACGGCGATGAGCGCCCAGGGCACCGCGTTGCGGCGCGCCTTCTCGCCCGTGCCCCGCACCGACTCCCGTACCACGTCGGCGGTGTGCGCGGCCTGGTCCTGGATCCGCTGTTTCGTCCGGTCCGCGGATTCCCGCATCCGGGCCTTCACGTCGACCCTCGCGGCCAGCGCCTGCACGGTCTCGCCGAGCTCGGCCCGGGTCTGCCGGATCTCGGCGCGCAGCGCCTCCACGTCTCCGCTTCCGTTGCCGCTGCTCATGTCCGCCGCCGCGCCCTGACCGCATCACTGACCGTCTGCACATCGGCGCGCACGCCGTCGGCCGCCGCGGTCGGCATCGGCGGCACCGCCTGCGTCACCTGCTTCTTGCCGGCCAGCGCGAGCACCCCGGCGACGGCGAAGAGGGCGACCGCGACGATCAGCGCCGCCACCCAGGCCGGCATCGCCAGGGCGAGCAGCAGCACGACCGCGGCGATCAGCGTGCCGAGGCCGAAGAGCGCGACGACGCCGCCGCCACCGAGCAGCCCGGCGCCGACACCCGCGTGCTTGCCCTTCTCGGCCAGTTCCATCCGCGCCAGCGTGAGCTCGTCGCGGACCAGCCGCGATATCTGTTCGCTGGCGTGCTGCACCAGCTCAGCGGTCGACTGCTGGGCAGGCGGCCGGTTCAGGACGTCGGCCATGGTGTCCTCCTTTCCGAGACACGGGGTGTATGCCCCCATTCCACGGCGTGCAATCCTGAACGCGAAGATCACCCGAGCACGACGACGCTGCGCAGCACCTCGCCGCGCTGCATCCGCCCGAAGGCGCCCTCGACGTCGTCGATCCCGATCGTCTCCGTGACGAACAGGTCCAGCGGCAGCCGTCCCTGCCGGTAGAGCGAGATCAGCATCGGGAAGTCCCGCGACGGCAGGCAGTCGCCGTACCAGGAGGGTTTGATCGCCCCGCCCCGGCTGAAGACGTCGAGAAGAGGCAGCGACAACGGCATGGCCGGGGTCGGCACGCCCACCAGGACCAGCGTGCCGGCGTAGTCGCGGGCGTAGAACGCCTGCATGAACACCTCGGGGCGGCCGACGGCGTCGATCGTGACGTTCACGCCGTGCCCGTCGGTGAGGGCGCGCACCGCGTCGATCGCGTCCCGCTCCCGTGAGTTGATCGTGTGGGTGGCGCCGAACTGCCGCGCCCACCGCAGCTTCCGCTCGTCGATGTCGATGCCGATCACCGTGGTGGCCCCGGCGAGCACCGCCCCGGCGATCGCCGCGTCGCCCACCCCGCCGCAGCCGAAGACCGCCACCGAGTCGCCGTATCCGACCGCGCCGGTGTTCACCGCCGCGCCGATCCCGGCCATCACGCCGCAGCCGAGCAGCCCGGCCGAGGTGGCGGGGGCGTGCGGGTCCACCTTGGTGCACTGCCCGGCCGCGACCAGCGTGGTCGGGGTGAGCGCGCCGATGCCGAGCGCGGGGGTGAGCGTCGTGCCGTCGAGCAGGGTCATCGGCTGACGGGCGTTGTGGGTGGCGAAGCAGTACCAGGGACGGCCGCGGCGACACGAGCGGCACCGCCCGCACCACGCCCGCCAGTTGAGGATGACGAAGTCGCCGCGGGCAAGGTCGTGCACGTCGTCGCCGACCGCCTCGACGACGCCCGCCGCCTCGTGTCCCAGCAGGTACGGGTAGTCGTCGCCGATGGCGCCGTCGCGGTAGTGCAGGTCGGTGTGGCACACCCCGCACGCCTGCACCGCGACCAGCACCTCCCCCGGCCCGGGGTCCGGCACGATGATCGTCTCGACCGTCGCGGGGGCGTTCTTGGCGCGGGCCACCACCGCGGGAACCTCAGTCGGCATGCGCGGAACCCTCCCTGGCGGGATCGTCCTGGCGGGGGCGGCAGAGTTCCGTCGTACCAGAGGCGGGCGCGCG
Organism: Micromonospora pattaloongensis; assembly: GCF_900107255.1. Lineage (GTDB taxonomy): Bacteria > Actinomycetota > Actinomycetes > Mycobacteriales > Micromonosporaceae > Micromonospora_I > Micromonospora_I pattaloongensis. The sequence continues at coordinate 128,139 of NZ_FNPH01000010.1, forward strand.
CCGAGCGGGAAACGGCCGCTACCGCAGCGCGTCGACCGGCTCCTCCGGGCCGACGAACGCCTCGCTGCGCGCGTCGCCGTCGTCGCTGCCGCCGAAGACCCGCGCGTCGTCGGGCACCTCCGGCGCCGCCGCGGCGCCGGCCGTGCGCCGCCGGGGGCGCGCCGAGTTCTTCCACTGCCAGTCGAGGTTGCTGTTCGCGTCGCCGAACTCGGCACGGACCCGTGGCATCGCGGTCGGCCGCTGCTCGCGCAGCCACTGGACCATGTGTTCGCGGACCACGCAGCGCAGATCCCACAGGCTTCCCGCGTCGGGGGCGCTGACCAGCGCCCGCAGCCGCACCATGCCGCCGGTCGCGTCGGTGACCTGCAGCACGCACACCCGCCCGTCCCACAGCTCGTTCCCCTCGACCAGCCGACGAAGCTCCTCGCGCATGGTCTGGACGGGCACCGACCAGTCGACGTCGAACTCGGCGGTGCCGAGCACGGCCGCGCGGGTGCGGGTCCAGTTCTGGAACGGCTTGGTGGTGAAGTACGAGGTGGGCAGGATCAGCCGCCGGTCGTCCCAGATGTGCACCACGACGTAGCTCAGGGTCAGCTCCTCGATTCGGCCCCACTCCCCCTCGACGACCACCACGTCGTCGATCCGGACCGCGTCGCTGAACGCCAGCTGCAGGCCGGCGAAGACGTTGCCGAGGACGCTCTGCGCGGCGAGCGCGGCCACCACACCGATCACACCGGCGGAGGCGAGCACGCTGGTCCCCACGCCGCGCACGCTCGGGAAGGTCATCAGCATCACGCCGATGGCGAGGACGGCGATCACCGCGACGGTCAGCCGGCGCAGCATCACGACCTGGGTGTGGACCCGCCGCGCGTGCCGGTTGTCGGCCACGTCGATGCGGAAGCGGGCCAGCGCGGTGTCCTCGGTGACCAGCAGCAGCGACGCCACCAGCCAGGCCGTCGAGGCGATCACCGCGAGGACGAGGACGTGGAGCACCGCGGCCAGCCACGGCTCGCGGGCCGCCGTGCCGGTGCTGAGGCGGACGGCGAACTGCACGGCCAACACGGTGGCTGCGACCTGGAACGGCCGGTGCGAGTGTTCGGCCAGCTCGCAGAGGAGGAGCGAGCGTCTACCGAGCCGGCGGACGACTCGGTGCACCACCTCCACCAGGAGCAGAGCGATCGCCGCCGCGGCGAGCACGGCGGCGATCACGGTCAGCACGGTCGGCACGGGCAACCCCCTGAACAAGCGGCTCGATCAAAAAACCGCTAGTTTGCCCGATGCGGCCGGATTCAATCGCATTAAACCTGTCGATACTTGGCCTGCACGAGGCAGAACGCCGCGAACGCCCCGATCCCGAGCGCCACGAGCGTGAGCAGGCTCGCCCCGTACGGCTGCTCCCGCAGCGCGCGCAGCGCCGCGTCCAGCCCGCGCGCCTTGTCCGGGTCGTACGTCACCGCGGCCCCGATCACGAGCGCGCCGGCGACGCCGTACGCGACGCCCTTCGCGGCGTAGCCCGCGACCCCCAGTCGCCGCGCCAGCCGCCGGGTGCCGGCGCTCATCCGCCCGGTCTCCAGGTGCTTCTCGAAGCGCTTGATGACGCCGTAGACCACCAGCCCGACCCCGAGACCGGCCAGCGCCAGCCCGAGCAGCGCCACCAGCCACCGGCCGCCCGCCGAGCCCATCAGCCGTTCGCTGAGCGCCTGCTGCTTGTCGGCGCTGCTGGCGGCGGCGTGCCGGTGGACCTGGTACGCCGTCCACGCGAAGTACAGGTAGACGGCGGTACGGCCGGCCGAGGCGACGCGCTCGAAGACGCGCTCCGCCCCGCGGTCGGCCCGGTGCCCGATCGCCGCCTCGAACGCCTGCCACAGCGCCATCGCGGCCAACCCGACCGCGACGGCCACCACCAGGAACCGGCCCAGTGGTTGCTGGGCGAGCAGCTTCAGCGCCCCGGACTGGTCGCCCTCGCCGGCCGGCGTGCCGAAGGCGATCTGCAGCGCCAGCCAGGCGAAGAGCAGGTGCACGATCCCGTAGCCGACGAACCCGCCGCGGGCGAGCAGCTCGAGCGGGCGACTGCGCGCCATCCGGGAGGCGCCGGCGTGTGCATCAAGACTCAACGACATGGCCGGTGCATTCACCGACCCGGATGATTTTCAAACGCCGCGGCGCCGGATCCGGCGCCGGGTGACGTTCAGTTCCGGGCGACCCGGATCGCCACCTTGTCGGCGGTCACGCTCTCCAGCGTCACCGCCAGGCCGCCCACCTCGGTCGCCTGCTGGCCGACGGTCAGCGCCAACTGCTCCCCCGCGACCTCGACGGTCACCCGGTCGCCGTCGGCGCCGACGAGCTTCGCCTCCACGCCGAGGATGTTGGCGCTCGCCTCGACGCCACGGTTGAAGGTGACGGTGCAGGCGTCCAGCCCGCAGTCGGTGGAGGCGCCCTCGGAGCTGCAGCCGGCGAGGACGGCGGCGGCGAGGGCGAGGCCGGCGGCGAGCGCCGCGACCCGACGGACAGGGGCGGGCGAGGGGCGAGAGCTCATGGACACCCCACCGAGGGTACGGGGTGGCTGCCAGCGCCTTTCCTGGCACGCGCGCGGGTGCGGCCCCGTAGGCTGGAGCTGCGGTGGAAGGGGGGTCGGGCCGGTGAGTGTCCTGGTCGAAGACAATCCCGCGCGACGGCGGTTCGAGATCCTGGTCGACGGCAGCCTGGCCGGCTTCGCCTCCTACGAGCTGCGGCAGGACACGGTGATCTTCCTGCACACCGAGGTCGACGCGGCCCGGCAGGGGCAGGGCATCGGCACGAACCTGGCGCAGGGCGCGCTCGAACAGGTGCGTGAGCGCGGCGAGCGGGTGATCCCACGGTGCCCGTTCATCGCCGGCTACATCGAGCGCAACCCGCACTACGCCGATCTCCTGGAGATCGAGACAGCCTGAGGCCGCGCGCGGGGCTGTCGGCGGCCGGCCGGGCGTGCGACAGTGCCGGGATGCGACAGATGGTTCTCGCGGCCCAGGACGTGAGTTGGCACGACATCCCGGCCGTGAAACTGCTCGGCGGGGTGCTCGGGATCCTGCTGCTCGTCGCGGCCCTCCGGTCGATGTTCGGCAAGGGCGGGCGCTGACACCCGTTCGGGTCCACCCACGCATGCCGCCGCGACAATCGGGTATTGCCCGCCCATCCGCGACACGACGGCACCGGGGGTATCGGATGCGCATCGGCTACATGCTGTCCAGCGAGGAGTTCGGCCCGGCGGAGCTGCTGGCACAGGCGCGGGCCGCCGAGCGGGCCGGGTTCCAGGGTTTGTGGATCTCCGATCACTTCCACCCGTGGAACGACGCGCAGGGGCAGAGCCCCTTCGTCTGGTCGATGATCGGCGCGCTGAGCCAGGTCTGCCGGCTGCCGGTGACCACCTCGGTGACCTGTCCGACCATGCGCATCCACCCGGCGATCATCGCGCAGGCCGCCGCGACCGCCGCCGTCCTGCACGAGGGGCGTTTCGTGCTCGGCGTCGGCACCGGCGAGGCGCTCAACGAGCACATCTACGGCGACGCGTGGCCGTCGGCCAGCGTCCGGCTCGACATGCTCAAGGAGGCCGTCGAACTCATCCGGGAACTCTGGAAAGGCGAGTTCGTTCACCACGACGGCGAGCACTACACCCTGGAGAACGCCCGGATCTACACGCTGCCCGACAAGCCCCCGCCGATCTACGTCTCCGGCTTCGGTCCCCGATCGGTCAACCTCGCCGCCCGGATCGGCGACGGCTACATCGGCACCATGCCCGACGCCGAGCTGGTGCGGCGGTTCCGGGGGGTCGGCGGCGGCGAGAAGCCGTGCCAGGCCGGGTTCAAGGCCGCCTTCGCCGACAGCGAGGACGAGGGCATGCGGATCGCGTACGAGCGCTGGCCCAACGCCGGGCTCCCCGGCGAGCTCTCCCAGGTGCTGCCGTCCCCGCGCCACTTCGAACAGGCCAGCCAGCTCGTCCAGCCGGAGATGATGAAGAAGTTCTTCGTCTGCGGCAACGATCCCGAGGCGCACCTGAAGCAGATCGAGACGTACAAGCAGGCCGGCTACGACGAGCTCTACGTGGCCAACACCGGGCCACACTACGAGGGCTTCATGAAGATGTACGCCGAGCACGTGCTGCCGAACGTGCGCTGAGCGTCTGCGTCGTAGCGGGCGCGTCGTTTCGGGCGGGCGCACGCCGGGTAACCACGCATCCCGATGAAGCACCCGCTGCACGCCCCCCGCCTGCGCCTCGCCGCCCGGCAGCGCTTCGGCTGGCGAACCCTGCGCCCGCACCAGCTCACCGCGATGCGGGCGGTGATGCGCCGCCGCGACGCCCTCGTGGTGCTCCCCACCGGCGCCGGGAAGTCCGCCGTCTACCAGATCCCCGCCACGCTGCTGCGCGGCCCGACCGTGGTCATCTCGCCACTGCTCGCCCTTCAGCAGGACCAGATCAGCGCGCTCAACGACCGGGGCCACCCGGACCTGCGCGCGGTGCGGGTCAGCTCGGCCGAGACGCCGAACCAGCAGGCCGCCGCCCTGGAGGACATCCGGCAGGGGCGGGCGCGCTTCCTGTTCATCACCCCGGAGCAGCTCAGCTCCCCCGACCGGCTGGCCGAGGTCCGCGCGCTGCGTCCCGCGCTGGTCGCCGTCGACGAGGCGCACTGCATCTCGGCGTGGGGGCACGACTTCCGGCCCGACTACCTGGCGCTCGGTCATCTGATCCGCGGCCTCGGCCGGCCGCCGGTCGTGGCGCTGACCGCCACCGCCTCCCCACCGGTCCGGGACGACATCCTCGACCGGCTCGGCCTCGACGACCCGGAGATCATCATCTCCGGGCTGGACCGCCCGAACCTCTTCCTGGAGGTCGCGCACTGCCCCACCGAGGAGTACCGGTGGCGGCGGCTCGTCGCGCTGCTGGAATCCGAGCAGCGCCCCGGCATCATCTACGCGCCGACCCGGCGCGCCGCCGAGGAGCTCGCCGGTCGGCTCGACGCGGCCGGCTTCCCCGCGGAGTTCTACCACGGCGGCATGCCGGCGGGCGCCCGCGAGACGCTGCACGAGCGGTTCCTCGACGACCAGGTCCCGATCATGGTAGCCACGTCGGCGTTCGGCATGGGCATCGACAAGCCCAACATCCGCTGGGTGGCGCACGTGGCGCTGCCCGACTCGCCCGACAGCTACCTGCAGGAGATCGGCCGGGCCGGCCGGGACGGCGAACCGGCGCGGGCGCTGCTGCTGTGGCGGGCCGAGGACATCGGGCTCCAGCGGTTCTTCACCGGCGGCCTCCCCGACGCGAAGGAACTGACCGAACTCGCCGCGCTGCTCGCCACCGGCCCGACCACCCGGACCGCGCTGCGGGAGCAGACCGGCCTGTCCGCGCGCAAGCTCGGCCAGCTGCTCGCCCTGCTCGAACAGGTCGGCGCGTGCACCCGGCGCGGCACGAAGCTCTCCGTCGGCCGGTACGCCCCCGCGCCCGCGGACGCGGCCCGGGCGGCCGTGGCCGAGGCGGAACGGCAGCAGGCGGTGCAACGCTCGCGTACGGACATGATGCGGGCCTTCGCCGAGACCCGCGCCTGCCGCGGCCAGACGCTGCTCGCCTACTTCGGCGAGCACATGTCCACTGTGTGCGAGCACTGCGACAGCTGCCACGCCGGCAGCAGCAGCGCCGAGACCATCGCGGACGGGCCGTTCCCGGTGCACAGCACGGTCCGGCACGCCGAATGGGGCGCGGGGATGGTGCTCGGGTACGAGGAGGACCGGATGACGGTGCTCTTCGACGACGTGGGATACAAGACGCTGTCCGTGCCGGTCGTCAGCGAGCAGGGACTGCTGGCCGTCGAGGCCGGCTGAACTAGGCTGTCCGGGTCAAATTTCTCCGAAAGGGGCGTACCAGTGACGGAGCTTCCGGTCTTCGCCGAACTCGGGTTCTCCGACGACGAGTGGGGGCTGCTCGTGGGGCTGCCGCAGGCGGTGCTCACCGCCGCCAGCGCGGCCGAGTCCGACGGCGGACGCCGCACCCGCGCGGAGAACGCCGCCGGCCTGGAGGCGATCGCCGCCGGCCGGGAGGAGAGCAGCCCGCTGGTGCGCGCGGTCGCGCAGGAGGTCGTCTCGCGCGTCGGCGACCCCGAAACCGGCGAGGAGCTGCCGGTCATCGAGCCGGAGGACCCGAAGGCGATGATCGGCGACGTGCTCGATCGGGCGCGTACGGCGGCGATCCTGCTCGCCCGGCGGGTGGACGAGGGCGAGGCGGGGGCGTACAAGCACTGGCTGGTCGGCATCGCCGAGCAGGTGGTCACCGCGGCGCCGACCGGCGGAATGCTCGGCATCGGCGGCGACATCGTCAGCGACTCGGAGCGCCGCTTCCGCGACGAACTGTCGCACGTGCTCAACGACTGACCGCGGCGCGCACGCAGCGACCGGCTCCGCGGTGAGTGTCGATGCGACCCTCGCAGCGGCTACTCCTCGCGGAGCAGGTCGAGCACCGCGCGTTCCGCCTTTTCCTGACCGGCGCCGTCCGGGATGTCGGCGGACACCCCGTCCTGGTAGAGGTCGACCACCCGCGGGTCCACATAGGAGGCGCGGGCGACGGTCGGGGTGTTGCCGAGCAGCTCCGCCACCTCGCGCATCACCCCGGCGACCGTCCGCTTGCGTTTCGCCGCCGCCCGTTGCGGACCGGCCGCGGCCAGCAGCGTGGCCGCGCGGACGGTGGCGTGCCAGGTGCGGAAGTCCTTCGCGGTCATCTCGCCGCCGCTCGCCTCCCGCAGGTACGCGTTGATCTCGTCGCTGTGCACGTCGTGCCAGGACCGCCCGTCCCAGTAGCCGAAGAGCCGCTCCGCCCGGCGCCGCCGGCGCCGCAGCTCGCGCAGCACCGCACAGACGTCGGCGTCCTCGACGCGCCGCATCTGTTCGATCCCGCCCTTGGCGGTGAACTCCAACACGATGCAGCCGCGCTGGCCCCGGACGTGCTCCGGGCGCAGCGTGGCGACGCCGAAGGTCGGATCGTCGCCGGCCGCGTACTGGTCGCTGCCGATCCGGAACATCCCCATGTCCAGCAGCCGCGTCACCGTCGCGAGCACCCGCTCCTGGCACAGCCCGCGACCGCGCAGGTCATGGTCGACCCGCTCGCGCAGCGCCGGCAGCCGGGTCGCCACCTCCAGCACGTGGTCGAACTTCGCCTCGTCCCGCCTGGTCCGCCACACCGGGTGGTAGAGGTACTGCTTGCGGCCGGCGGCGTCGACGCCGGTGGCCTGGATATGGCCGTTGGGGCGCGGGCAGATCCACACGTCCCGCCAGGCGGGCGGGATCACCAGGCCGCGCAGCCGCGCCAGCTCGTCGGGATCGGTGATCGGCCGGCCGTCGCAATCGAGAAAGGTGACGCCGCGTCCGCGCCGCCGCCGGGTGTAGCCCGGCTTGTTGAGATCACTGCGCCGCAGTCGCATCGGACACCGCTTGGAGCCGGGGGGTAGCGGCCACGTCGACCTGCTGTGCCGCGGCGAGGACCGCGTCCACGCCGATCGCCGCCAACGCCGGGTGTGTCCCGGATTCACACCTCATGGAACCGAGATTCTCACACCACAGAACACGGTGCCACCGGTGCACGACCGGCGGGCCCCAGCGCGCCGGGGAGGTCGGCCCGAAGAGCAGGACCGAGGGGGTGCGGTAGGCGGTCGCCAGGTGACCGACGCCGGTGTCCGCGCTGATCAGCAGACGCGCCCGGGAGATCAGGTCGGCGAGCTCCGCGATCGGGGTACGGCCGGCCAGCACCGCCGTCGGCGGCAGCCCCGCCAACGCCGCCACCCCGGCGGCGAGCGGCCGGTCGGCCGCCGAACCGCTGACGACCACCCGGTGGCCGTCGGCCACCAGCCGACGGGCCAGCGCGGCGAACCGCGCCGGCGGCCAGCGCCGCTGCGGCTCCTTGCAGCCGGGGTGCAGCACGGTGACCCCGGAGGGCAACGGTCCGGGCGGCGGCCGGCGCAGCGCCAGGTCGCCGGGGTCCGACGCGACGCCGTACCAGCTCAGCAGCCGGCACCAGCGCCGTGTCTCGTGCTCGTCCCCGATCCACCTCGGACCGTCGAGGTGTCCCGCCTCGCGACACCGGAAGGCCCGCAGCAGCCGCGGGGCGGCCGCGCGCAGCAGCCGGTGCGACTGCGGCCCGCGGCCGTGCAGGTTGACCGCCCAGTACGGCGGCGGCACCGGCCACCGGTACGGGGCCAGCCCGGCCACCGGCACCAGCCGGTCGATCCCGCCGACCAGCTCGACCAGCGGGGCCAGCCACTGCGGCGCCGCCAGCGCCAGGGTCCGGTCCGGGAACGCCCGCCGCAGCCCGCGCAGCGCCGGAACGGCGGTGGCCAGATCGCCGATCCCCAGCGCCCGCAGCACCAGGATCACGGATAGGAGACCTCCCGGTCCGCGCAGACCACCAGCTCCCGCACGGCGCAGCCCGGTGGCTGCTGCAGCGCGAACAGCACCGCCGCCGCCACATGCGCGGGATCGTTGAGCACCGCGTCCGCGCCCGGCTTGTACTGCTCGTCGCGGTCGTCGAAGAACGCGGTGCGCATGCCGCCGGGGATCAGCAGGGTCACCCCGACCGTTCCGGCCAGCTCGGCCGCCAACGCGCGGGTGAAGCCGACGACGCCGAACTTCGCCGCGCAGTACGCGGTCGCGTCGCTCACCGCCTTCACGCCGAGCGTCGAGGCGACGGTGACCACCGAGCCCCCCGCGCGCTCCAGATAGGGCAGGGCCGCCCGGATCACGGCGGCGGTGGCGAGCAGATCGATCGCCACGGTCCGCTCCCAGACCTCCGCCGGCACGTCGGCGAGCCGCCCGGGCACGTCCACCCCGGCGGCGGTGACCACCCCGTCCAGCCCGCCGGCCGACTCGGCCAGCCGGCGCGTCGCCGCCTCGGCCGCCCGGGTGTCCGCCAGGTCGCACTCCTGCCACGGCACGCCGTCGGCCGGTGCCCGCCGGTCCAGCACGTACGGCCGGCCGCCGGCCTTGCCCACCGCCGCCACGACCGCGGCCCCCAGCCCGCTCGACCCGCCGGTCACCAGCACGGACGGTCCGGGCGCGGCGGTCATCGCGGCTCCTTCGCGCCCCGCCCGCGCCCCGAACGGGCGGCGGCGATCATGCCGGTGGTCGAGTGACCGTCGAGGTACGGCACGATCGCGGTCTGCCCGCCCCAGCGCCGCACCAGCGCCGCCTCCGGCAGGTCCGCCTCCCCCGCCCCGCCGCCCGCGTAGTCGCCCCCCTTGACCCAGATGTCCGGGCGCAGCCAGGAGAGCACCGCGTGCGGCGTCGACTCCTCGAAGATCACCACCGCGTCGACGCAGCCGAGCGCGGCCAGCAGCCGCGCGCGGTCGGACTGCGGCACCACCGGCCGCTCCGGACCCTTCAGCGACGCCACGCTGGCGTCGGAGTTCAGGCACACGACCAGGCAGTCGCCGAGGCGGCGGGCGGCCTGCAGCGCGGCGACGTGGCCGGCGTGCAGCAGGTCGAAGCAGCCGCCGGTGGCCACGACGGTGCCGCCGCGCGCGCGGACCGCCGCCGCCACGCCGCCGGCCGCGTGCGCACCGATCCGGTGTGCGCCCTCCGGCCCCGCCCCCGACGCCGCCCGGCCGGGCGGGGCCGCGTGGACCGGCGCGGACCTGGACCGGCCACCGTGGACCAGCGCGGGCGCGTGAGCGGACGCGGGCGCGTGAACGCCCGGGCCGGCGCGCAGGGCGGCCGTGACGCCCCCGGCGGCGACGTACGCCGTCGCCTGTTCGACCGCCGCCTGCACCGCCTCGGAGACGACCGCCCCGTCGGCCAGCGCGGCCGCCGCGACCGCGGCGAACCGGTCCCCCGCCCCGCAGGTGTCCCCCTGCGCGCTCCCGGTGGTCGCCACCACCAGCGGCGTCGACCCGGCATGGCAGAGCAGCGCCCCCTCCCCGCCCATCGTCACCGCGACCGCCGCCGCCCGCCAGCGGCGCCGCAGCTCCTGCGCTCCCCGCGACGCCGCGGAGAGCCGGGACACCCCGGAGATCTCGCCGGTGAGCTGGCGCACCTCGGTCTCGTTCGGGGTCGCCAGGCGTACCCCCGGCACCGCGGCCGCGCCGCGCGGGTGCGGATCCCACACGATCGGCGCGGCGGCGCCGACGAGCGCGGCGCGCAGCGTCGGCTGCCGCGCGACCCCGCGGCCGTAGTCGCTGACCACGATCGCCGCCGCCCCGGCCAGCGCCTCCAGCACCGCCTCCGACGGCTCCCCCGGCGGCGTCGGCGGGCCGCCGCGGTCCAGCCGCAGCAGCACCTGCCCGCGGGTACGCAGCCGAATCTTCTCGGGCGTCGTCCCGGTCAGCGGCAGCGCGTACAGCTGCACGCCGGCCGCGGTGAGCATCTCGCTCAGCCGCGCCCCGCCGGCGTCATCGGCCAACGCCGTGACCAGGTGCACCTCGAAACCCTGCCCGGCGGCGAGCAGCGCCGCCAACCCCGCGCCGCCCGGACGCTCCACACTGGACCGCTCGTCGAGCACCGGCGCCGGCGCGTCCGGGCAGACCCGCTGCACCGCGCCGTCCACGTCACGGTCCAGGAGGACGTCACCGACGACCACGAGGCGCGCGGTCACGCCCCGGCCCCGCTCGCGGCGACCCCGGCCGGACGGGACGCCGCCTCGGGCGCCGGCACCGCGACCACGGCGCGACGGCGCCGCCGCGGCGCGCTGCCGCCCAGCACGGCGGGCAGGCTCCGGTCGACGTGCTCGCAGAGCACGTGCACCGAGACCAGCTGCAGCTCCTGCACCACCTGGGGGTCGGCCGACTGCACCGCCAGCACGTCGGCGCCGCTGTCGGCGAGTGGGTTGGGCGCGGGCCCGGTGCAGGCCCAGCAGCGCATCCCGAGCTCGGTCGCGGCACGCGCGGCGGCGAGCAGGTTCGGGCTGGCCCCGCTGGTCGACAGCAGCAGCAGGATGTCACCGCGGCGGCCGTGCGCGCGCACCTGCCGCGCGAAGACCTCCTCGTAGCCGAAGTCGTTCGCGATCGCGGTCAACGACGAGGTCTCCGCGGTCAGGGCGATCGCCGACAGCGGCGTACGGTCCTCGCGCAGCTTCCCGACCAGCTCGGCCGCGAGGTGCTGGGCCTCGGCGGCACTGCCGCCGTTGCCGGCCACCAGCAGCCGACCCCCGTGCGCCAACGTCCAGGCCAGCTCGCTGCCCCACCGGCCGAGCGTGCCGGCCGCCTCCCGGTACGGCAGCAGCGCCGCCGTCAGCCCGGCCAGGTGCGCGTCGAGCACCTCCAGGTGATCCGGGTTCACGCCACCACCTCCGTCGGGTGCCGCACCTGGCTCACCGCGGCGTAGACCCCGCCGAGCTGCGCCGCCGCGCGCTGCCAGGTGAAGCATTGCCGCGCCCGGTCGAGGGCGGCCGTGCCGTACGCGAAGCGGCGGACCCGGTCGCCCAGCAGCCGGCGCAGCGCGATCCCCAGCGCGCGCGGATCCCGCGGCGGCACCAGGTCACCGGTGAGCCCGTCGATGACGGTGTCGTTGAGCCCGCCCACCCCGGTGGCGACCACCGGCACCCCGCAGGCCATCGCCTCCAGCGGGGTGAGCCCGAACGGCTCGTACCAGGGCGCCGCGGCCAGCACGTCGGCCGAGCGGTACCACAGCGGCATCTCCTCGCGGGGCACCGCGCCGACCAGCCGTACCCGGTCGGCGACGTGGCACCGCTCCGCCAACGCCTGCAGCGCCCGCGCCTGCGGGTCGTCGGCCAGCCGGCGGGCGGGCGGCCCCCCGACCACCACGCACTCCGCCTCCGGCACCAGCCGCAGCGCGCTGATCACGTCCTGGAAACCCTTGCGCGGCACCAGCCGGCCGACCGACAGGATCCGGGGTCGGTCCGGCTCGCGCGGCGCGGCCGGACCCTCGGGGGTGAAGGCCGCGTCGTTCACGCCGGACGGCACCACCACCAGCCGCGACCGCGGCACCCCCATCTCGATCAGCTCGCGGACCTCGTCCTGGGACTGCGCGACCACCCGGTCCACCGCGCGACCGAGCGCCCGTTCGTACCCGATCCGCCGGGGCGGGCTGGTGTCCGCCGTCCCCTGGTGCCGACGCTTCACCGTGCCCAGCGCGTGATACGTCAACACCACGGGCACCTCCGTCTGCCGCGCGGCGACCAGCGCGGCCAGCCCGCTCATCCAGAAGTGCGCGTGCGCCACCGCCGGCACCCAGTCGTCGCGCCGCCACTGCCCCGCCAGCCACAATCCGAAGTCCCGCATGTACGGCAGCAGCGCGTCCTTCGGGATCGGCTCCGCGGGACCGGCGGACACGTGCACGACCGTCACACCATTGGTCAGCCGCACCTGCTCCGGCACGTCGGCGGCGTCGCGCCGGGTGTAGACCCGCACGTCGTGCCCGTCGGCGGCCAGCGCGGCGGCCAGCTCCGCCACGTGCGTGTTCTGCCCGCCGGCGTCCTCGCCCCCGAGCGCCGCGAGCGGGCTGGCATGCTCTGAGATCATCGCGATGCGCATAGCTCCTCCTCCAGCAGCCGGTCCCAGTCCGCGAGGAACCGGTCCAGGCCGTAGCGGGCGCGGGCGACCGCCCGGGCCTGTTCCCCGAGCCGGTGGGCCGCGGCGGGCTCGTCGATGAGCCACCGGGCCGCGTCCACCAGCGTGTCGATGCGGGTGGAGAGCACCCCCGCGTCCGGCGGTACGGCGGCGACGGCCTCGGTCGTGGCCAGCACGACGACCGGCATGCCGATCGCCATCGCCTCGATGAGACTCAGCCCGAGCGACGTCCACCGGCACAGATGCAGATAGACGCGGCGCCGTCCGACCTCCGCGTGCATCCGTGCCTGCGGTACGTCGTCGTGGGGGGCGATCTGGCCGTCGGGCAGCTCCAGCCACTGCGGCAGGCCGGCGACGCCCATCCCGAAGACGTCCAGCGGGGCGACCCGGGCGAAGCGCGGCATCAGGTCGGTGCCGGTGACGCGGCCGCGCCGCACCGGTTCGTTGGTCACCACCGCCAGCCGCTCGATCTCGCCGCTGTACGTGGCGGTCGGCTCGACGATGCCGTGCTCGACCACGGTGGTGCGGGTCGCGCCGGTGTGCCAGAAGAGCTCGTTGAAGTGCGTGACGTGGGCGATCACCAGGTCCTCGCGGTCGGCGAGCGGATGCCGGGAATGCGGCACGTCGCGCTTGGGGGTGTTGTGCTCGACGAAGATGGCGGGCAGGTCGCGGCCGACCTCACGGCGCAGCCACCGCGACGCCAGCGCCAGTTCCTCGGGGCGCTGCAGCACCACCAGGTCGACGTCCGCGGTGGCGAGCTGTTCGGGCGTGACCTCCTCGACCGTGTCCGGCCACGGGTACGTGCGGGCGCGGCCCAGCCCGTACGGGCCGCGGTCGGGGGTGACCGGGACGAGGTACCGGTGCTTGCCGTGCACGAAGGCGGTGGTCCACGAGCCGTGCACGTGCCAGACCAGGATGTTCACGGCGCCGCCTGTCCGATCAGCCGGACCGCCGCCACGACGCTGCTCGGCGCCACGTCGGACAGGCACGGATGACCGGGGACCGGACAGCTCGCGGCGCGGGTGTGCCGGCAGGGCGCCGCGGCGTCCCCGAGCCGCACCCAGGGCACCCGGTACGGCCCCCACTGTCCGAACGGGACGGTCGGCGCGAAGAGGCTCACGACCGGCGTGCCGACCGCCGCCGCCAGGTGCGCGGGACCGGTGTTCCCGACCACCATCGCGCCGGCCCGGGCGATGACCGCGGCCAGCCCGGTCAGCGACGTCAGGCCGCCCAGGTCCACCCCGGCCCGGCCGGCGACCCGCGCGCTCAGCTCGCGTTCTGCCGGTCCGCCGGTCACCACCACCCGGTGGCCGGCCGCGGCCAGCGCCTCGACGATCTGTTCGCAGCGCGCCGGCGGGCAGGCCCGCGACTCCACCGACGTTCCGGGGTGCACCACGACGTAGCCGGGTTCGGCCACCGCCTCGTCCGGCGGCGGCGACTCCAGGCACTCGGCGCGCAGCCCCAGCCGCCCGTCGTCGCCGGGCGGCAACGCGAACCCGGCGGCGGCGGCGAGCGACAGCGCCCGTTCCGGCTCCGGGATCCCGTGCGGCACCCGGTGCCGCACGTCCAGCAGCGCGCCCGGATAGTCGTCGCTGATCGCGGCGATCCGGGTGACCCCGGCCATCCGCAGCAGCAGCGCCAGCGGCAGCGGCGACTGGTGGAACGAGGTGAACAGCACCGCCTCGTCGAGCCGGGCCGCGGCGAGCCGCGCCGTCAAGCGCGCCAGCTCGTCCCGGTCGACCGGACCCGGCGCGGGATCGATCCACGGCAGCGGCCATTCGATCAGCTCGTCGACGCCGGGCAACAGCTCGGCGGCGGCCCGGCCACGGGGCCCGCAGAGCATGACGACGCGGTCGGCGCCGGCGGCGACGGCCCGGATCGCCGGCCCGGTGACCAGCACGTCGCCGGCGGAGTCCGCGCGGGCCACCAGTACGCGCCGCGGGCGCCCGACCCGGGCGCCCGCGGCCTGAGCCCCGCTCATCAGTCGCTGGCGTCGGAGAATCAGCTCGACCGCGCCGGCCAGGTCACCGGCGACGGCCGGCGCCGACGCCACTTCCCGCGGCGACGTCTCCGGCGTCGGCACGAGTATCCCGGCGGCGCCCGCCGCGCCCGCCGCGGTCATGTCGCGACCGATGTCGCCGACCACCACACATCGCGCGGGCGTGGTGCCGAGGGCGCGCGCGGCGGCCAGCACCATTCCGGGCGCCGGCTTGCGGCAGGCGCACCCGTCGCCGTCGTCGTGCGGACACACCTGCCACGTGTCGAAGGGCCCGAGCAGCTCCGCGACGCGGGCGTGCACGCGGCGCAGCTCGTCGGCGGTGAACCGGCCGCGGGCGATGCCGGACTGGTTGGTGACCACGCCCAGCCGCAGCCCGGCGGCGCGCAGCCGGTCGAGCGCCGGCCGGGCGCCGGGCATCGGCCGGACCTTCGCCGGGTCCCCGTTGAACGGCACGTCGTGCACGAGGGTGCCGTCGCGATCGAAGAGAACCGCGTCGAAGAGGTCGGGGCCGCCGCGCCCGATTTGGCCGCTTTGCACGGGTGGCGAGTTCCCGGGGCACCGGAGAGTAAACCTCACGTCGACGCGGTCCGGGGCGTCGCGTTAGGGGCGGCCGCCCGGGGGTAACGGCGGCTCGTGGCAGTCGTCGAGGAAGTCATGCCGGTCCCGCCGGCGCGGGTGTTCGCGGTGTTGAAGGACGGCTGGACGTACGGCGACTGGGTGGTCGGGACGGCACACATCCGCGACGTCGACGCCGACTGGCCGCGCCCCGGGTCGAGCCTGCACCACAAGGCCGGCCCGTGGCCGTTCTCGTTGAAGGACAAGTCGACCGTCGTGTCGTGCGACGAGCCGCACCAGCTGACGATCTGCGCCGGGGTGTGGCCGACCGGGGAGGCGACCGTGGAATTCCGGCTGGCGCCGACCGACGGCGGCGGGACGCGGGTCACGCTCGCCGAGGACTTCTCGGCGGGGCCCCTCGGCGCGATCTGGAACCGCGCCAACGACCTCGTGCTGTACCACCGCAACCGGGAGACCCTGCGCCGGTTGGCGGACCTGGCGACGCACGGGTGGGGGCGCTGATGACGCAGACAGTGGTGATCGCCGGCGCGAGCGCCGGCATCGGGCGGGCGCTGGCCTGCGCGTACGCCCGCCGCGGGGCGCGGCTCGGGCTGATCGCGCGCGGCCGCGCCGGACTCGAGGCGACCAAACGGGACTGCCGCGCCCTGGGCGCGGCGGACGTGCTCACCCACCGGGTGGACGTGGCCGACGCGGCGGCGGTGGACCGGGCCGCGGACGCGACAGCAGGGCGGTTCGGCGACATCGACGTCTGGATCAACGGCGCCATGGTGTCGGTCTTCGCCCCCACCTGGGAGGTGACCGCCACCGAGTTCCGGCGCGTCACCGAGGTCGTCTACCTCGGCACGGTGCACGGCACCCTCGCGGCGCTGCGACACATGCGTCCGCGCCGCCGCGGGACGATCGTGCAGATCGGCTCCGCGCTCGCCTACCGCGGCATCCCCCTGCAGGCGGCGTACTGCGCAAGCAAACACGCCATCCAGGGGTTCAACGACTCGCTCCGCGCCGAGCTGCTGCACGACTGTCCGGGCATCACCCTGTCGATGGTGCAGCTGCCGGCCGTCAACACCCCGCAGTTCTCCTGGGTGCGCACCCGGCTGCCCCGGCACCCGCAGCCGGTGCCGCCGATCTTTCAGCCGGAGGTCGCCGCCGACGCCATCGTCTGGGCGGCGGACCACGGCGTCCGGGAACTCAACGTCGGCGCGCCGACGCTGCGGGCCCGGATCGGCGACGTGCTCGCCCCCGGCCTGCTGGACTGGCTGCTGTCGCGTGCACGGGTCGGCTTCGACGCCCAGCAGACCGACCCGCCGATCGACCCCGCCGGCTGGCGCGACAACCTCGACCGGCCCGGGGACGAGGAGCGGGACCGGGGGGCGCACGGCATCTTCGACGACCGGGCGCGGTCGCGCTCGGTCGAGCTGTGGGCGGCGACGCACAGGCCGACCGCCGGGATGGTGGTCGCCGGCCTGGGGGCGGCGGCGCGCACCCTGGCGACCGTCGCCCGCGCCCGCCGCTGACGCCGCCGATCGGGCTGGCCTCAGGCCAGCACGACCAGCGCGTCGTGGATCGGGGGCGGCAGCGCCGGGGTGTCCAGCCGGTCCGCGACGACGGCCACGAAGTCGCTCTCCGACAGCCGCGCCTGCCCGTCCGACCAGCGCACCAGCTGCGCGCCGCCGTCCGGCACGACGGTCACTCCGCGCTCCGCCTCGGCGACCGCGACCCGGGCGAAGCGCACCCGCCACTGCAGCCGCAACTCCCGCTCCCCCTCCGATTCCGGCACCCCCGCGTCGTCGGCGTGGGTGGCCAGCTCGCTGGCGAGGTAGAAGACCTGGCGCCCGACCGGGTAGTCGCCCGCGGCCGTCTCGATCAGCCCGTCCGCGCCGCGCTCGCGCAGCCGCCGCCGGTTGTCGGCCGAGGCCGCCCGCCACTGCGCGAGCAGCTCGTCGACGGAGAGCCCGGCGCGCTGCTGGATCCCCCGGGCGTTGCGCTGCGCCAGATCGCCGCCGCCGGACCGGGACAGCAGCTGCCCGACGCTGGCGTCCAACCCGGCCCGCACGTAGTCCTCGATCGCCGCCAGGTGGGCCAGCAGGTCACGCCGGTCCCATCCGGCACAGCGCGTCGGGGCCGACCAGTCGGCCGGAGCCAGGCCGCGGTAGAACGTCTCGATCCGCGCCGCCTCGCAGTCCAGCGCGTCGAAGGGATCGAGCCCCGCCATCTCCGCCAGGCCCGCTGCGTCCGTGTTCGTCACGCGGTTCATTCCGGCACCTCCCGGCCCCATTCCGGCAACTCGCACCGGCCCTATTCCGGCAACCCCACACCGGCCCGATTTCGGCAACTCACGACCACCATGTGCCCCGACGCGCCCGAACTCATGCCCCGGCCGCGGTGGAACCGGGCCGCGCCGACGCGCGGGTGCGCCCGCCGAACGGGTCGGCGGGCGCACCGGGATCAGTGGCGGTCAGCAGCCGCAGGTGTAGTAGAGGACGTCCCAGTGGCTGCCCTCTTTGGTGTAGAGGTTGCCGGAGGGGGCGCGGTACTGGTAGCCCCAGCCGGACACGTAGCCGACGTAGGTGTAGTGGGCCTTGATGTAGTTCTCGATGCAGGTGCTCAGGCTGGTGTCGACCTTGTAGCCGTTCCAGTGGCTGTAGGTGCCGCTGGCGTGGCCCGTCTCGGTGCCGCCGGTGATGTTGACGGCGCAGCCGCTGGCCCGTTTGAACGTGATGATCCCGTCGATGGTGGTCTGCCGAATGCCCTCGAACGAGGTGCAGGTGGGGGTGTTGCGGTCGCTGCAGCCGCCGCTGGAACTCCAGGTGATCCCCGCGGCGCGCAGCTGCGAGGTGGCGCTGGAGTGGCTGACCGCGAAGGCGGGGGTCGCGAAGCCGAGAGCGGTGACGGTGGCGGCGAACGCCGCGAGCAACACGGTGACGATTCGTCGGCGGAGCGGGCGGCGGGGTGCTGGCATGGTGGTCTCCGTTCGCGGGGGGACGGACGATTTTTTGCTAAACCAAGGCCGGCCTTGAAGAATTTCTAGCAGCAGCCCTCCACGCCGCCTACATCACGCCGCGTCCATAACACCCGCCGATCCGTCGTACGGGTGACGCCGCGCATCAGCGGTAGACCGCCCGGTGCGCCGCCCGGATCACCCCCGCGTAGACGCCCCCGCCGAGCCCGCGGTCGCGGATCAGCGCCGCCCGGGCGGCGTTCGATCCCGGGCCGCCGTGCACGCCGCCGCCGGGATGCGCGGACGCGCTGGCCAGAAAGAGCCGGTCGATCGGGGTGTCCGCGCGGCCGAGCCCGGGCACCGGCCGGAAGACGAGCTGCTGGTACGCCGCGGACGTGCCGCCGCCGAGCGCCCCGGCCACCAGGCTCGGGTTCGCCCGCTCCAGGTCCGCCGGTCCGGCGACGTGCCGGGCGCGCACCAGCCGGCCGAAGCCCGGCGCGTGCTCCTCCAGCACCGCCTCCATCCGCTCGACGTGCGCGGCGATCTCCTCGTCCCGCCACTGCCGCCGGAACGGCAGGTGCGTGTACGCCCAGAGCGACTCCGTCCCCGCCGGCGACCGCGCCGGATCGGCGACCGTCATCTGCCCCACCAGCAGAAACGGGTCGCGCGGGATCTCGTCGCGGGCCAACGCGGCGGCGTAGCCGGTGAGCCCGTCCAGGTCGGCGCCGAGGTGCACGGTGCCGGCGCCGGCCACCGCCGGGTTCTTCCACGGCATCGGGCCCGACAGCGCCCAGTCGACCTTGACCGTCGCGCCGTCCCACCGGAAGTGCGTCAGGTCCTCGACCAGCCGCGGCGGCAGCCATCGCTGGCCGACCAGGTCCAGGTAGAGCGCGGGCGCCGGCACGTCGGCGAGGACGGCCCGGCGCGCCCGCCAGTCCTGCCCGCCCAGCGTGCGTACCCCCATCGCCCGGCCGCGGGCGACCAGGACGCGGTCGACGCGGGCGCCGTAGACGATCCGACCGCCCCGGGAGGTGAGCCGGGCCACGAGCGCGTCGGTGAGCCGCTGTGCGCCGCCGGCCGGGACCGGCCAGCCGAGCTCCTGACCCAGCATCGTCAGCAGCCAGCCGTACACCCCGGAGCCGACCTCCTCCGGCGACAGGTCCGTGTGCAACGCGCAGCCGGCCATCAGCACCGGCCCGCCCTCACCGGCGAAGAGCTCCCGTCCGAGGGCGCGCACCGGCAACACCATCCGGCGCGCCAGCCGCAGCGCACCGGCGGTGCGCAGCCGCGCCAGCAGCGCCAGGGTGTCGCGGACCGGCGGGAACGGGGTGAACAGCGCGTCGATCAGGCGCGGCGACAACGCGCGCCACTCGGCGTACGCCGACAGCCACCGCTCGCCGTCGCCGTCCCCGAACTCCTCCAGGCTCGCCGCGGTCACCGCCGGATCCCGGTTCAGCACCGCGGCCCGCCCGTCGGGCAGCAGGTGGGCGAGCACGTCGGGGGCGTGCCGCCAGCGCAGACCGTGCCGGTCCAGGCGCAGCCCCCGCAGCACGGGAGAGGCCACGGAGAGCGGATAGAACGAGCTGTAGAGATCGCTGAGGTAGCCCGGGGCGGTCACCTCGGCGGAGCGCACCGCGCCGCCGGCGGCCCCCGTCGCCTCCAGCACCACCACGTCCCAGCCGGCGTCGGCGAGCAGGTTCGCCGCCACCAGGCCGTTGTGCCCCGCCCCCACCACCACCGCATCCACATCGTGCACGGTGTCGATTCTCCACCGATCCGGGCACGAAGATCGCAGGTTTGGCGTCGTGTCACCGGGGGATGCAGCGGCCCATGTATCGAGTGGAGCAACTCATCGCCGGAGCGTGGGTCGCCGGCGGCGACGGTCGGTTCGAGGTGGTGGATCCGGCCGACGGCACGCCGGTCAGCGACGTGCCGGTGGCGACCGCCGCCGATGTCGACGCCGCCGTCAAGGCCGCCCGGCAGGCGGCGCCCCGGTGGGCGCGTACCCCGGCCGCCGAGCGGGCCGCGGCGCTGCGGCGCGCGGCCGACACGCTGGAGGCGGAGGCGGACCGGCTCGCCGAGGCTCAGACGGCGGAGATGGGACGGCCGGTCGGCGGCGCCCGCGGCGGGGTCGAGGCCGGGGTGGCGACGCTGCGCCAGTACGCCGAGCTCGGCCCGGTGCACGGCGGCCGGACGCTGGCCGGAGCGAGCGACGCGATCGACCTGATGGCGTACGAGCCGCGCGGCGTGGTCGCCGCGATCACCCCGTGGAACGATGCCGTCGCGGTCTCCTGCGGGCTGCTCGGCGCCGCCCTGGTCACCGGCAACACCGTGATCTACAAGCCCAGCGAGCGCACCCCGGCGACCGGGTGGTTGCTGGCCCGGATCCTGGCCGAGCACCTGCCCGAGGGGGTGCTGTCGCTGCTGACCGGCGACGGCGCGGTGGGGGCGGCGCTGACCGGCCAGGAGGTGGATGTGGTGGCCCACGTCGGCTCCACGGCGACCGGACGGGCGATCGCCGCGGCCTGCGCGGCCACCGGCGCGAAGGCGCTGCTGGAGAACGGGGGCAGCGACCCGCTGATCGTCGACGCGGAGGTGGACCCGGTGTGGGCCGCGCAGCAGGCCGCGACCGGCGCGTTCGCCAACTCGGGTCAGATCTGCGTGGCGGTGGAGCGGATCTACGTGCACCGGTCCGTGGCCGACCGGTTCCTCGGCGAGCTCGTGCAGCGTTGCGCGGACCTGCGGGTGGGTCCGGGCCGGGACCCGCGGACGGAGCTGGGGCCGCTGGTGGACCGGCGACACCGGGAGCACGTGCACGCCCAGGTCGCCGCGGCGGTCGCCGACGGCGCGACGGTGCTGCACGGCGGTGCCGTGCCGGACGGGCCAGGCGCGTTCTACCCGCCGACCGTGCTCGCCGACTGCGCCGACGCGATGGCGGTGATGCGGGAGGAGACCTTCGGCCCGGTCGCTCCGGTGATGGTCGTCGACTCCTTCGACGAGGCGCTGTCACGCGCCTGCTCCTCCCCGTACGGTCTGGCCGCCTCCGTGCTCACCGCCTCGATGAGCAACGCGCAGCGCGCGTGGCGCGAGCTGCCGGTCGGCACGGTCAAGATCAACGCGGTCTTCGGCGGCGCGCCCGGCGGAGCCGCGCATCCGCGGCGCGGCAGCGGCCAGGGTTTCGGGTACGGACCCGA
Source organism: Micromonospora pattaloongensis (assembly GCF_900107255.1). Classification (GTDB taxonomy): domain Bacteria; phylum Actinomycetota; class Actinomycetes; order Mycobacteriales; family Micromonosporaceae; genus Micromonospora_I; species Micromonospora_I pattaloongensis. The sequence continues at coordinate 149,379 of NZ_FNPH01000010.1, forward strand.
ACTGCTCGACGAGCTCACCGTGACGAAGGCCGTCCACCTCGAACCGCCCGGCGGCCCGCACCCCCACTGGTAGGTGCTACCGCCCGCGCCCATTCCAGGCGCTACCGCCCGCGCCCCTTGTCCGCCTCGCGGGCCTCGGCCGTCTCCCGACGGTTGGCCTTGCCGATCGCGTCGACCAGGTCCGCCTTCTTCATCGACGAGCGGCCGGGGATGTTCAGCCGCCCGGCGACCTCCTCCAGGTGCTGCCGGGACGCGTTCACGTCCACGCCGCCGGCCGTCGGACCGCGCTCCTGCGTGGCCCCGCGCTCCGCCTGCGGGTCACTCGGGCCCTTCTGCTCCTTCGGCTCCCACCGGTCACCGACCTTCTCGAACGAGTGCTTCAGCGACGCGAACGCGGTGCGGTGCGCCCGCTGCCCCTCGCCGTACGTCCCCACCGCCGAGTCGTGCGTCTTCTTCCAGGTGCGCTGCGCCTTCTCCGGCGACCGTTGCAACGTGCTCGGGATGTCGTCGCGCTCCTGCGGCATGGTGCGCCTCCTGTCGTGTCGTCGCCTATCCCGACTGCGTGCCCGCCGGCGGTGACCGTAAACCGCGTCGGGGTTTGTGGGATTTCCCCGCCGGGTAGCCGGTGCTGACCAGCCATCGGCGTGCCCGCTCTCACCGGCCGCGTCCGGAGCCAGGAGGCGACCCATGACGACCACAACGCGCTCCGGCGCCCCGTACGCCGCCGGCCGACGCCCGTTGCACCTGCGACAGCTGACCCTCGCGACCTGGCGCGGCGTGGCGGTGCGCAGCGCGCAGCAGTTCATGAAGGACAAGTGCACCGACTGGGCCGCGGCGCTGACGTACTACGCGGTGCTCGCGCTCTTTCCGGCGCTGATCGTGATCGTGGCCCTGGTCGGGCTGGTCTCGGAGGGGAGCAAGACGGTCGGCACGATCATCGGGCTGGCCCGCGAGATGGGCGCCGGCTCGGTGGTCGGCAACCCCGGCGTCGTGGACGCGATCAACGGGGTGGTCAACCAGCAGAGCTCGGCGAGCGTGCTGCTCAGCTTCGGTGTACTCGGCGCGCTCTGGTCCGCCTCCGGCTACGTCGGCGCCTTCAGCCGGGCCTCCAACGGGATCTACGGAGTGGACGAGGGCCGGTCGTTCGTGCGCCTGCGGGCCCTGCAGCTCGGCGTCACCGCCCTCGTGCTGGTGCTGCTGGCGGTCGTCGCGACCCTGCTCATCGTCAGCGGCCCGGTCGCCAACGCGGTCGGCGACGCGCTGCACCTCGGCGACGCGCCCCGGACGGCCTGGAACATCGTCAAGTGGCCCCTGCTGGTGGCGGTGATGATGCTGGTGCTGGCGCTGCTCTTCTGGTTCGCGCCGAACGTCGAACCGCCGCGCTTCCGGTGGCTGACGGTCGGCGGCGCGGTCACCCTGGTCGTCTGGGCGCTCGCCTCGGTGGCGTTCGGGATCTACGTCGCCAACTTCGGCTCCTACGACGCCACGTACGGCAGCCTGGGCGCGATCATCGCCTTCCTGGTCTGGCTCTACCTGTCCAACTGCGCGCTGCTGTTCGGCGTGGAGGTGAACGCGGAGTTGCAGCGCGGCCGCGCCATGCAGGCCGGCGAGCTGAAGCCGGACGAGCCGCTGCCGCCGAAGGTCGCGCCGGAAGAGGACTGAGCCCAGCCGGGCCCGCCGGGAAGGTTTGGGCACTCCGGGGCAGGGTAGCCAAAAGGGCATGGAACCGCAGCGGGGCAACAGCAAACACGGGCCGCGTACCGACGACGCGATGGTCGCCGAGGTGCAGGGCACCACGCACGGTGGTGCCGGATCGCGCGCCGAGGAGTGGCACCAGGCGGAGCCCGCGGGCGAGGACCAGCCGGCGGCCAACGTGGTGCCACCCGGACATCGCACCGGCGTTCCTCAGGGGATGACCACTGAGGAGGTCGAGCAGCGCAGCCAGTTGGGTCGCTACATCAGCCTCTCCGCCCTACCGGGCGACCGGGCGGTGCTGCGGCTCAACGCCGAGGAGAACGACGCGCCCGACGAGATTCTGGCGCAGCTCGACCAGCTGCCCGACAACACGACGTTCGAGACCGTGTCCGAGGTGTGGGCCGCGCTGGGGCACGCGAACGAGACACGACGGTGGTGACGGCGGCCCCCTGACCGTCACTCACCCCCCGAAGGAGGATGCCCAGGATGGGAACGATTACCGAGCACGTTGACGTCGCGGTGCCGGTGCGGACCGCGTACAACCAGTGGACCCAGTTCGAGGAGTTCCCCCACTTCATGGAGGGGGTCTCCGAGGTCCGGCAGATCTCGGACACCATGACGCACTGGAAGACGGAGATCGCCGGCGTGGCACGGGAGTTCGACGCCAAGATCACTGAGCAGGTTCCCGACGAGCGCGTCGCCTGGACCTCGACGGGCGGGGTCAAGCAGGCCGGTGTGATCACGTTCCACCGCCTCGACGACAGCCACACCCGGGTCACCGCGCAGCTGGAGTACGAGCCGGACGGCATCGCCGAGCAGGCCGGCGACAAGCTCGGAATCGTCGACCGGCGTGTCAAGGGCGACATGAAGCGGTTCAAGGAGTTCATCGAGAGCCGCGGCGGACAGGAGACCGGCGCCTGGCGCGGCGAGGTCAGCCGCCCCCAGCCGTAACCCCCTTCGCCGTCGACCGCCCCGGACCCCGCCGGTCCGGGGCGGTCGGCGTGTGCGCCGCCCGGCGATCGTTTGCGCTTCCGGGGGGCGGGTAGGAACCGGGGTATGAGTGATACCGGAAGTGGCATCTGGCGGGACGAGGAACGGCTGCCCGTGCACGAGCTGGAGAGAGCGATGTCCGCGCCCGCGCTGGACGGTCAGCTCGACGACGTGACGGGGAACGACGCCGGCCAGGAGCAGGCGTACGGCCACAACGCCGAGGCCAGCGAGGTGGGGCGCGCACACGGCGAACGCGCCGGCGGCCAGACCGACGAACACCGCGCGTACCGCCCCTCCACCACCGGCCGCAACGGCCCCCACTGACCCCACTGTCCGCGTGATCAGGGACTAACTCCGGCGTGTCGTCGGCGCGCCGCCGTTGGGCTCCCTGATCACGCGGATCTTCGTGGTGGCGGCGTAGAGGGCGAGGAGGAGGACGGCGAGGGCGAGCAGCGCGGGGCCGAGGCGTTCGACGTCGGTGCCGAGGAGCACGCCGATGCCGGCGGGGATCAGGGCGCCGCCGAGGCCGGCCCCGGCGATCTGCAGGCCGATCGCCCGGTCCGCGTGGGCCGCGCCGACCCGCTCGGCGGTGGTCAGCGTGAGCAGCGGGAAGACCGGCGCGGCGGCAAAGCCGATCAGTGCCAGGCCGGCGACCGCCACCGCCGCGGGCCCCGGCACGGCCACCAGCCCCGCCCCCACGGCCATGCCGACCAGGCTCCCCACCAGGATCCGGCGGGTGCCGAGCCGCTCGGCGACCACCCCCTGCACCACCCGTCCCACGAACAGGCTCGCCCAGTAGCCGGAGACGCAGATGCCGGCGGCGCTGGCCCCCATCCCGCGTCCCTGCGTGAGCAGCAGGTACGCCCAGAGCCCGGCGCCCACCTCGATCGCGACGTAGACGGCGAACGCGAGCACCCCGAGCCAGAGGGCGGGCAGCGCGAGCGTCGCCCGGACCGGGGCGACCGCCGGCGCGCGCTCCCCCGGCTGCGCCGCGTCGCCGCCGCGCGCCCACGCCCGTACCGTGAGCACGAACGCCGCCGCCAGTGCGAGCTGCGCGGTCGCGACGATGCCGTACCCCCAGCGCCAGGAGAGCCCGAGGTTGAGTACGCCGGTCATGATCAGCGGGCCGATCGCGACGCCCAGCCCGAAGAAGGCGTGCATCCAGTTCATGTGGCGCGGTCCGAAGGCGCCGGCGGCGTACGCGTTGAGCCCGGAGTCGATCGCGCCGGAGCCGAGGCCGAGCAGAAGCGCGCAGCAGACCATCAGCGCCAGCGTCGGCGAGATCGCGTAGCCGGTCAGCGCGGACGCGGCCAGCGCGGTGCTCGCGGCGAGCAGTCCGCCGACGCCGAGCCGGGTGAGCATGAAGCCGGCGGCCACGCTCGAGGTCAGGTAGCCGGCGGTGCCGGCGGTCAGCAGGAGGCCGACCGCGGCGGTCGGCACCGTGAGTTCCGCGCGGATCGAGGGCCAGCCGACCCCGAGCAGGCCGTCGGGCAGGCCCAGGCTGACGAAGGCCAGGTATGCGAGGGCGAGCAGCGACGCCCGGGGAGCGGCCGCGGTAGATGTGGACACAGTCGGCGATCATCCCCGATGGCCCGCGCCGCCCGCCAACGCCGTCGGCACGGCATGTTTCCCATCGCCAGGAGGGACGGCGCGATAGCGGCGACGTCATCTAAACCGGACAGGTCAGGCAGAATCGGCCGATCGGCTGACGGCGGAGGCGGAGCCGCGAGCAAGACTTTCCGGATGCATCAGGCTCCCGGTTTCCTCTCCGCGCGCCAGCGCCGCCTGGCCTGGCTCGGCTTCGTGCTGACCGCGCTGCAGGCTCCCGTGTCCGCCCGGCTGCTGCCCGACGAGTCGTGGCTGTTCAGCGTCTGCGTGGCGATGATGGTCGCCACGGTCATCCTCGCGGACGACGCGATGCGGCGTCGTCCCGCGACGGACAGCAGCCCGGAGTAACGACCGGCGCCGTCGGGGAACCGCTCAGCACGCCGGGCGCGCCTCGTGCCCGGGCAGGCCCCGGGTGCGGCGCCGCTCCTTCATCTCCGCCTCGTAGAGGTGGCGTCGACCGCCGGCGAGTTCGTCGCGCGCCTGCGTCTCCAGCGTCCGGAACGTGCCGTAGTAGCCGTCGTCGAAGTCCTCGACGATCTGGAACGTCCACCGTCCGGCGATCACGTTGCGGCCGATCAGCTCGCGCCCGATCCGGTCGGCGAACCCGGAGTGGCCGGCCGCCCGGAACAGCTCGACGGCCTCGTCGAGCATCAGGTCGGCGTGGCCGATCAGCTGGTGCACCGAGTACAGGTGCCCGCGCGCCCGCTCGACCGTCTCCAGCGCCTCGCTGAGCTTGCCCAGCGCGCGTACCGTGGCGTCGTCCACTCCCGCCGGCCGCTGGTGCGCGGCGTCCGGACCGTCCTCGACGTGGGCCATCGTCCCCTCCGTCATCGTCCCCTCCGGGGTCGTCGATGGCCGCCCACATACCCCGCGCCGCGACCATTCATGCCCGTCGCGCCCGCGGACCCGCCCCGGTCAGCGCGTCGGAGCCGCACCGATCCGCCCGGCAATCACCCACGGTAAGGCTTTGATGGGGCCTAATCCCACACGGTCGGGTCTGGCCCGTTACTCTGCTGCTATGCCAGGCACGGCAGGGCACACCCACACGACCCCCTCCGCCGTACCCGCCGCCCGGAACGGGGAAGGGCGCGGCACGGCGCCCGGGGCCCCTCGACCCTGGCAGGACACGGCGTTGGGACCGCGGCAGGGCTGGGACCCGGCGCTGCGCGCGGTGATCGATCTCGTGCTCGCGTCGCCGATCGCCATGGCGTTCACGTTCGGTGACGACTTCACCATGGTCTACAACGACGCCTTCGCGACGCTGCTCGGCCCCCGTCATCCCGCCGCATTCGGGCAACCCGCCGCGGCGGTCTTCGGCGACGCGTGGCACGCCGGGATCGGCGAGTTCGTGGAGCGGGTGTACCGCACCGGGGAGCCGTACCTGGAGACCGAGGGGTTGATCCTTGGCCCGCGCGATCCGGGCGACGGCGGCGAGCCGAGTCCGGTCAGCCGCGGCTGCTCGCCGGTCCGGGACGGCACGGGCCGGATCATCGGAACGCTGAGCGTCGCCGCGGAGTCCGCGGTGACCCGCCGGTTGCAGAGCCTCAGCGAGCTGACCGCGGCGCTGGCCGGCACGCTCACCCTGGACGACGTGGCCCGGGTGGCGCTGCGCTACGGGCTGTCGACCTTCGATGTGGACCAGGTCGCCTTCGGCGTGGACGACGGCGGCGGCTGGCGGGTGGTCCGCCGGGTCCGCGGGGAACTGCTGGACGACGCCGACGAGCGCTTGCCGCCGGTCTGGCGTCGCTTCTCGGCCGGCTCGCCGGCGCCGCTGGTCGTGGCCGCCACCGAGGGGGTCGCGGAGTTCACCGTCGACGGGCAGCCGCTGGCGGCGACCGCGTTGGACCGGCACGACCAGAAGGTCCGCGCGCTGGCCGCGCTGCCGCTGCGCACGCCGTCGCTGCGCGGCGCGCTGACCTTCGGCTACCGGGTCGCGCACCGTTGGCCACCGCCGGAGCGGGCGCTGCTGGCCGCCGCGGCCGAGCTGGTCGCGCAGGCCGCGGAGCGGGCGCGCCGGTTCGAGACCCAGCACGGTACGGCGCAGCTGCTGCAACGCAGCATGCTCCCGCACCGCCTGCCCGAGGTGCCGCGCTTCCGGATCGCCGCCCGCTACGACCCCGGCGTCGACGGCAACTCCGCCGGCGGCGACTTCTACGACGCGTTCACCCTCCCACCGTCGGGCGATCACGACGGGCTGCTCGCCGTGGTCCTCGGCGACGTCGCCGGGCACGACGTGCGCGCCGCAGCGCTGATGGGGCAGGTGCGCGCCGCGCTGCGGGCGCTCGCCCTGGCCGACCCCGACCCGGCGGCGGTACTGCGGGGGCTGGACGCGCTGGTGACCAGCCTCAGTGCCGAGACCCCGACGGACGAGCTGTTCGTCACCGTCCTCTACGGGATGCTGCACCCGGGCACCGGCCGGCTCCGCCTGGCCAGCGCCGGACATCCGGCGCCGCTGCTGCGTCGCGGCCACGGCGGGGCGCGCTACGTCGACGTGCCGCCCGGGCCGCCGCTGGGGCTGGGCGGCCAGCGCCGCGCGACCGAGTTCCCGCTGCTGCCGGGCGACACGCTCCTGCTGTTCAGCGACGGGGTGATCGAACGGCGGGACGCCGAGATCGACGCCGGGATGCGTGGCCTGGCGACGGTGATCGGCGGGGCGACCCGGGGCGATCCCCGTACGCTCTGCGCGCTGGCCAGCGCCGCGGTGCCGGGCTCGACCGAGGACGACGTCGCCGTGCTCGCCGTCGAGCACGCGACCGCGCCCAGCCGCTCGGCGGTGATGGAGATGCCGGCCGAGCCGACGGCGCCCGGACGGGTGCGGCACTGGATGACCGCGCAGCTGACCGCGTGGCAGTTGCCGGAGTCGGTGGTGGGGCCGGCCGTGCTCTGCACCAGTGAGCTGACCACCAACGCGCTGCTGCACGCCGGCACGCCGGCGATCGTGCAGCTCGACCTGAGCTCCGAGCGGCTGCTGGTCTCCGTGGCCGACAGTGGCACCCGCGGCACGGTCACCCGGACCCGCACCGACACGTTGAGCAGTCGCGGCCGGGGGCTCGGGCTGATCGAGGAGCTCAGCGACGCCTGGGGCACGGACCCGGCGGTACGGGGGTCGACGGTGTGGTTCGAGATCCTGGTGCCGCCCGGCGGTGACGAACCCGTCGACGCGGCGGGCGTCGCGCCGCCTTCCGGTGGGTAGTAGCGGCGGCATGACACAGCAGAACCGCCCGGCCGGGGTGCTCTTCGACGTCGATGGCACTCTCGTCGACACCACCTACCTGCACACCGTCGCCTGGTGGGAGGCGCTACGCCAGTCCGACCACGTGGTGCCGATGTCGCGGATCCACCGGGCGATCGGCATGGGCGCGGACAACCTGCTCGATCACCTGCTCGGCGCGGGCCGCGACCGCGGCGCCGACGACCGGCTCCGCGCCGCGCACTCCGCCCTGTACGCCGAGTACTGGCCCCGGCTGCGCCCGCTGCCCGGCGCCACCGACCTGCTGCGCGCCTGCGCGAAGCGGGGGCTGCGGGTCGTGCTCGCGTCGTCGGCGACCGGACGCGAGGTGGACGTGCTGCGCGCCGTGCTCGACGTCGACGACGTGCTCGCCGGCGCGACGTCGGGCTCGGACGCCGCACACAGCAAACCCGCCCCGGACATCGTGCAGGCGGCGCTGGCCGACGCGGGTCTCGACGCCGACCGGGTGGTGTTCGTCGGCGACTCGGTCTGGGACGTGGCGGCCGCCGGCCGACTGAGCATCCCGTGCGTCGCGGTGGCCTGCGGCGGCACCAGCCACGCGGAGCTGGCCGACGCCGGCGCGGTGGCGGTCTACGACGACCCGGCGGCCCTGCTCAGCGAGCTGGACACCTCGCCGATCGCGTCGCTGGGCTGACCGCCGACCGTCGCCTCCCGGCCACCGGCCCGCGACCGCCGCCGCGGCGATCCAAGTTCGCCGCATTGCGCCCTCGGCCCTGCGTGGAGCTGATGAACTGGGCGGGGGCGACGAGGCAGGCGGGAGCGGCCGTGACGTGGGATCCGGTGGACCTGACCTACGCGTTGCTCGGCCTCGGCGCGCTGCTCGCCGGCGTGCTGCCGCGGGTGATGGAGCGGCGCCCGTTCTCCATGCCGATCGTGTTCCTGGGGATCGGCATGATCGTGTTCGCCCTGCCGACCGGGCTGCCGCGCCCCGATCCCCGCGCGCACCCGGAACTCGCGGCGCACCTCGCCGAGATCGTCGTGATCGTCGCGCTGATGGGCGTCGGGCTGAAGATCGACCGTCCGCTCGGCTTCCGGTCGTGGATGTCGGCCTGGCGTCTGGTGCTCATCACGATGCCGCTGACGGTCGCCACCGTCGCGCTGCTCGGCTGGGCATGGGCGGGTCTCGCCCCCGCTGCCGCGCTGTTGTTCGGCGGCGCGCTGGCCCCGACCGACCCGGTGCTCGCCTCGGACGTGCAGGTGGGCGAACCCACCGACGTGCCGGACTCCGAGGACGAGGTGCGGTTCGCGTTGACCTCCGAGGCGGGACTCACCGAGGGGACCGCGTTCCCGTTCGTCTACCTGGCGATCGCGTTGGTCGCGGTGCCGGCGCCGTCGCTGGAGTGGCTGGCCCGGTGGGCGACGGTGGACATGGTCTACAAGGGCGTGATGGGCATCCTCGGCGGCATCGCCGTCGGCTGGGCGCTCGGCCGGCTGTTCTTCCGGGCGCACTCCGAGACGCTGCGGCTGGCCCGGCACTCCGAGGGGTTCCTGGCGCTGGCCTCCAGCCTACTGACGTTCGGCCTGGTGGAGGTGGTCGGCGGGTACGGGTTCCTCGGAGTCTTCGTCGCCGCCCGGATGATCCGCGCCGCGCAACGTCCGGACCACTTCCACCAGGTGCTGCACGACTTCTCGGAGCAGATCGAACGGCTGCTGACGGTCTTCATGCTGGTGCTCTTCGGTGGGTCGATCGTGGCCGGCGTGCTGGCCCCGCTCACCTGGAAGGTGGCGGCCGTCGGGCTCGCGCTGCTGCTGGTCGTCCGCCCGCTGATCGGGTGGCTGACCATGTGGGGTGCGCCGGGGTACCGGGAGGAGCACTGGGTGATCGCGGCGTTCGGCATCCGCGGCATCGGCACGCTCTACTACGTCGCCTACGCGATGTCGCACGCGCACTTCCCCGGGGCCGAGCTGGTCTGGGCGGGCTGCGGGTTCGTCGTGCTGGTGTCGGTGGTGGTGCACGGCGTGCTCGGCACCCCGGTGATGCAGGTTCTCGACCGGGCCCACCGGCGCACCGACGGCACCATGACCGGACTGCCGGCACCCGAGCGGTGACCGTGGGCGCTACCGGCGCGGGGTCCGTGGGGGCAGCCTGTGCAGGGTGAGCGCGTCGAGCCGGCCGTCGCTCAGCTCGGCGGTGAGGAAGGTGGCGTACGGCTGCCGCCGCCGGTCGGTCGGCGAGCCGGGGTTGAGCAGCCGCAGCCCACCGGGCGCGACGGTGTCCCACGGGATGTGCGAGTGGCCGAAGACCAGCACGTCGCAGTCGCCGAAGCGCTCGGCGCAGCGCGCCTCGCGCCCGGCCGCCGGGCCCGTCTCGTGGACCACCGCGATCCGCAGCCCCGCCAGCTCCACGCGGGCGATCTCGGGCAGCCGGGCGCGCAGCGCGGGCCCGTCGTTGTTGCCGTACACCCCGACCAGCCGCCGTGCCCGGTCCTGCATCGCGTCCAGCAGTGACTCGTCGACCCAGTCCCCCGCGTGCACCACCACGTCGGCGCTGCGCACGGCGTCCCAGAGCGGGTCCGGCAGATCCCGCGCGCGCTTCGGCACGTGGGTGTCCGCGGTGATCACAAGTCGCACGCTGCCACCTTGACGATCTCTCCGCCCTGAAGGACGGAGATTCCCTCCACGCTGCGCGTGGAACACGCGGCGTCCGGGTGGATTCCTGCTTCCTCGCGCGGTG
>NZ_FNPH01000028.1 GCF_900107255.1 Micromonospora pattaloongensis
TGTACTGCCCAGGGACGTTGGTCAATCTGGTGACGGGCGGTTTGCCGCCGGTTGCGGTGTGTGGCCGGTGGTGATTGTAGTGATGCAGCCAGGCGGGCAGGGCCTTCCTGCGGGCTGCTTCGGATGAGTAGAACCGGCCGAAGGCCCAGCCGTCGGTCAGGGTCCGGTGGAAGCGTTCGACCTTGCCGTTTGTCTGGGGCCGGTAGGGGCGGGTCTTCTTTGGGGTGACGCCGAGTTCGGTGCAGGCGTCGCGCCACGCGTAGGACTTGTAGGCGGAGCCGTTGTCGGTCAACACCCGCTCGATGACCACACCGCGGGCGGCGAACCAGGCGACCGCGCGGCGCAGCACGGCGATAGCGGTGGCGGCTTTCTCGTCGTCGCAGACCTCGGCGTAGGCCACCCGTGAGTGGTCATCAACGACGGTGTGCACGAACGCGGTCCCGACCCGCGGTTCCCAGCGGTGGTTGCGGGTGCCGGTGCGGCGGGCGGTGGCCTCCCGGTTGCGCTCGCCCTGGACCCGACCGACGTAACGCCACCCGCCGCCGTCGGGAATCTGGCCGAGTTTCTTGACGTCGATGTGCAGCATCGCCCCGGCGTGGTCGTGTTCGTAACGGCGCACCGGTTCGCCGGTGCGCCGATCGATGTGTGACAGCCGGTTCACCCGGCAGCGGGTCAGCACCGCGTGCACGGTCGAGGCGGGCATGCCGAGGCGGCCGGCGATCTGGACCGGCCCCAGGCGGTGTTTCCATCGCAGGTGCACGACCTTGCGGACAACCGGTTGAGGCGTGCGAGTGGGGCTGTGGTGCGGCCGGGACGACCGGTCGACCATCCCGTCCGCGCCGAGCTCGGCGTAGCGCACCGCCCACCGTTTCGCCGTCGGCCAGGACACGTCATAGCGTTCCGCCGCGCGAGCGACCGGCCACCCCTGATCCACGACCAGACGCGCCAGGCGAAGACGTGCACGAGGAGTCAAAGCGGCGTTAGCGTGGGACACGAAGGCCTCCTGGTTGCCGGAGCGGTTCCTAGACAGCTCCACTCCACAACCGGAGGCCTTCGTCATCACGTCTATCTACGTCGTGTCGTCACACAACCTCAACCAACCTCCCTGGGCAGTACA
>NZ_FNPH01000024.1 GCF_900107255.1 Micromonospora pattaloongensis
CCGGACAAGAAAAGAAGATCAGAGAGTCTTCACGCGGCCGCGACCTGCGGCGCGGATCCATCTCACGGAGCTGACACAACGACCGGCCCCGGTCGGCCATTCCCCCGCCCGATCAGCGGCGGGACCATATACAACCACCGGCACCGGCCGGTCATTCCACCCGCCAGCAGCGGGACCATATACAACCACCGGCGCTACCCGCTCATTCCGCCACCCGACCGGCCGATCAACAGCCCCGGCGCGGGGACCATGTACAACCACCGGCACCGGCCGGCCATTCCGTCCGCCCGGGCAGTTCGCGAACCACCGGCGGGGGGACCTATTCAACGACCGGCAGCCGCCGGCCATTCCACCGTCCCGCCGCCAACCAGCGAATCCCGGCGGTGGGACCAGATACAACCCGCCCCCACCGCCGCTCATTCCGCCGTTCGGGACGGCCAAACCACCCAAGGCGGCACGGATGTCGCGGCCAGCACCACGGGTTCGGGGCTATCGGCGTAGCGCCTCGGCCGGTTCGATGCGGCCGGCCCGGATCGCGGGGTACGCGCCGGCGGCCATCCCCACGACGATCCCGAGCGGCGGCGCGAGCGCGATGGTCCACGGCTCGGCCACCGGCGTCCATCCGAGCGCGACCGCGACGCCGACCACGGTGATGACCCCGGTGCAGCAGCCGAACAGGCCACCGAGCCCGCCGAGCGCCGCGGACTCGGCGAGGACGTGAGCCGTCACCTGGCGCCGCGTCGCGCCGAGCGCCCGGCGCAGCCCGATTTCGAGCATGCGCTCCCGGACCGCGAGAAGTGTCGTATTCGCGATGCCGACCGCGCCGACGAGGAGGCAGAGGCCCGCGAGAATGAGGAAGTACGCCCCGAGGTCGGCGCGGACCGCGTCGGGCAGCCGACCCGGGTCGGTCGGCGGCAACACGCGGAGCGCATCCGGCGCGTCCGGGCGCAGCGCGAGCGGCAACTCCTCGGCCACCTGCGGCGCGGCGCCCAGCCTCGTCACGACCAGCATCTTGGGGGCGTCACCGCCGTTCGAGGTCGACGCGACCGCGGCCAGAGAGCCGGTCGGAATCGTGACGGCCGAGGTCAACTCGGGCAGGCGTTCGACCCGATCGAGCAGCCCGATGACGGTGTAGCGCACGTCGTTGATGAAGACAGCCGACGGGGTGTCGAGGGAGCCGACGCCGAGGCGGCGCGCCACGCCGGCCCCGAGCACGGCGACGCGCGCGCCGGTCCGGTCGTGGAACGCGTCGAAGGTGCGCCCCGCCGCCAGCCGCGGCTGGACGACGGTGAACAGACCCGGTGACGCGGCGAAGACGGAGACGTCGGCCGCCGCCACGTCGACCCCGGCCGGTCCGGCGCGGACCGGGCTCCGCTGCGGCACCCGCCGGTAGACGCCGCCCCCGACCACCCCGTTGACCTGCCTCACCCGCGTCTCCGCGTCCGGCGGGAACGGGTCGGAAGCGTCGCGGGTGCCCGCGTCCTCCACCACGACCTCGGCCCCGGTGACCGCGTGAAAGCGGCTGTCGACCCGCGCGGCGGCGGTTGCGGCGAGCCCCAGCACCGCGACGAACGTCGCCACGCCGAGCGTGGTGCCGAGCGAGGTCAGCAGCGCGCGGCCGGGATGTCGGAGCAGGCCGGCGAGCGCCTCCGCGGCGAGGTCCCGCCCGTCCAGGCGGGACGGGCGGATCGGCGCGTCGGCGGCGCGGCGCCGACTCATCGCACCCCCGACACCGTCGCGCCCTCGCGCAACACCCCGTCGTGGATGTCGATGGTGCGCTGCCCGCGCGCCGCCACCGTGGGGTCGTGAGTCATCACGACGATCGTGAGTCCGTCGGCGTGCAGTTCGTCGAGGGTGTCGAGTATCCCGGCCGACGTCGCGGTGTCGAGCGCCCCGGTCGGTTCGTCGCAGAGCAGCAGCGCCGGCCGGTTGACGATCGCGCGCGCGACCGCGACCCGTTGCCGCTCGCCGCCGGACAACTCCGACGGCGGCGCGTCGGTCCGGTCGTCGAGCCCGACCTGGCTCAGCGCCGCCCGCGCCCGCGCCCGCCGCTGCCCGCGCGGCACTCCCGTGTAGAGCATCGACAGCGTCACGTTCTCCTCCGCGCTGCGATCGGACAGCAAATGGAACGCCTGGAAGACGAAGCCGACGCGCGCGCCCCGCAGCGCGGCGCGGTCCCGTTCCGGCAGGCGGTGCGCGTCGATGCCGTCGAACTCGTAGTGGCCGCGCGACGGGCGGTCCAGCAGCCCGGCGACGTTGAGCAGCGTCGACTTTCCGGAGCCCGACGGGCCGATCACGGTCACGAACTCGCCGCGCCGCACGGTGAGGTCGCAGGGGCGCAGCGCGTGCACCGGCGGGGGGCCGGGGTACGTCAACGCCACGCCCCGGAAGCGGATGACCGGTGCCGGCGCGACCGCGTCGGGGACCGCGCATCCGGCGGCGGGCTCCGGCACGGTCACGTTCCCACCACCACCTGGTCGGGCGGGCCGAGCTCGGCGCCGGCAACGGGCGTGACCTGCACGTATCCGTCGCCCACCAGGCCGGGTACCACGTCGACGCGCCGGCGTTCGCCGTCGGCCACGACGGTGACCGAGGTCCGGCCGTCCGGCTCGGCCGCGACCGCGGCGATCGGAACGGCCAGCACGGGTTCCCGGGTGGAGGCGGCGATCACGGTGAGTCCGACCTCCCGTCCCGCCAGCGCCGCATCGAGCGCCCGACGGGGCACCGCGACCATCTCGTACGCGCCTGCCGCCGACTCCGCACCGGCGGGGTCCCGGCCGTCGACGGACGGGCGCGTCCCCTCGGCGACGTCCCGCACCGTCGCCTCCGCGCTCGCGCCCGACTCCGCGCTCACCCGCGCGGTCTGCCCCTTCCGCACCAGCCCGTGCTGCTGGGGCGTCAGGTCCGCCCTGACCACGAGCCGCCCGGCGCTGACCGTCAGCACCGGGCGGCTGGCCTCCGCCCCGACGACGGCGGTGACCGCGTCGACGCGGCCGGGAAACCCGCGCAGAAACACCAGCTCGGCGGCCGGCACCATCGGGCCGGTACGGCGTACGACCTGCTCCTGCTCGCGCCGCGCGAGCTCCAGGTCCGCGGCGGCGTCGTCGGCGGCACGCTGTGCGGCCGCTACCCGCGCCCCTCCCGGGCTGGACGCCGACTCCCGCGCGATCCGCGCGTCCCGCAGCGCGCGCTCGGCGGCCGTGACCGCCCCGCGCGCCCGGGTCAGCAGCACCTCGTCCTCGTCGCTCGCCGGCCGCGGCGCGTACCCCTTGGCGCGGTAGAACGCGGCGACGGCGCGTTTGGTGCCCGCGCCGTAGCTGCCGGCGCGGTCGTCGGTGCCGAACCCCAGTGTGGTCAGCGCCGTCTGCAGCTGGGCCACGTCCCGCCCGACCGCGCCCGGCCGCAGGTCCCGGTAGGCCGCGACGCCGCCCGGCAGCGCGAACACGGGCCGCCCGGAGATCTCCATCAGCACCCGGCCCGCGTCCACCCGGTCGCCGGGCTTGACCGTCACCCCGGTGATCACGGGCGGTTGCCCGCCCGCCGTACGCGGCACGACGTCGACGGTCTGTTCGGCGCCGACCCGGCCGCGCGTGACGACCGTGTCGGTCAGCACCCGCTTCTCCACCGGCGCGGTCCGCGCCGACGCCGGGGGCGGGGCGGTCTCTGCGGCGAGCTCGGCCGGGGACCTCAGCCGCGCGGACGCGACCAGCGCGGCGACCGTGACGGCGAGCGCCGCGAACACCGCGACGCCGAGCCGCCGGCGCGCCACCGACGTCGACCGCGGTGGCGGCTCACCGTCCGCGGTGCGCCGGGGTCCCCGCCACCCGTCCGGCACCTTCAGGGTCGCCCGGGCGGCGCGGGCCGTGCCAAGGATCCGCCCGCGTAGGCCGGGGCTGTCGTCGCCGGTCGGTGCGGCCGGCGACGACGCATCGGATGGTTGCCGTGGGACCCGGCGGATTCTCAGCATTGGCGGTCGGAACACATGCGCTGGCCCTCCACGTCCCGTGCCGGACGGTCGACACCGTCCGCGTGCACCGCCGCCGCCGGTCCGCGGTGGGCGCGAACGGCGCGGATGCGGAATCCGGCGTGGGCGGGCCGATCTCGGCGCAGTCGACGTTACGCCGGACGTCTCGGTCGTCGCCGGTCAAACGGCGAAGGCGAGTGGAGACCCTCGCGGTCGGCGCGGCGGATACGACAGTGGGCGCCTTCCCGGTCGGGAAGGCGCCCACGTGGCGTGTGTCTGTGCTGTTGTTGAGCGGTGTCAGTGCTGGGCGGCCAGGCCGGCATACGGGCCGACACCGTAGGTGCCCTGCACGATCTCAGCGGCCATCTTCTCCCACTGCGCGTAG
>NZ_FNPH01000005.1 GCF_900107255.1 Micromonospora pattaloongensis
CCGCCCAATCCTCCACGCTCAACACCCTCCCGATCCTGGAAGGGGGGTCCAGCTTCGCCCGTCGCCCGGGGGTCAGTTTTCACGCGTCGCCGACAGTGCCCGCGCGAGCCGTCAAGGCCCGCTTGACGTGGCGGGCCGGGCGGCGGCCCGCTCCCCCAGAAGGGCGGGTCGACGGCAGGCGGGATGGCGCGACATAGTGGGCTGTAACTACGAGGTAGAGGCGTGGAAGGGCTGAGGCAGAGAGAAGCTTTGTCCACGTATGACCGAGCGTAGTGATCGAGAGTTGTTGGACGTTGTCGTGCTTGGCGGACGGATGGCGTGTGGACATAGAGCAACTGCGGCGGCTGCTGGCTTCAGAAGAGCCGTCCGGCGTCGCGCCGTACCTTGCCGTACCTCAGGAGGAGCGAAGGTACTTTTCCGGAACTTTCGCTCCAGTTATCGGCGGATATAGGCGATTGCCAAGCGGTCTTTGGGTTCCTGAGCGTGCACAGGTAGCCGGTCAGCCGCTCGACTACGCCAAGTCCTACATAACGATGAGGGAAGCGACCGGCGGAAGACGCATTAGCATCGAGTGGCTTTGCAACGCACTCCGACGGACGCCTCTGTTGGACGCATTGGCTGCTGTAGCAGTTACCATGAGCGCTATCCGGAACTTTGCCAAACCCAAAGCGACCGAAGAGCTAGACAGGGACTCTCTAAAGTTCTTCACTGAACCGACGCGGTCAAGGTTGAAGGCTGCTCTTGATAGCGGATCAGTTATTCATGCTCCACAGCTATTGATGGTACTTGCGAAGTTGATGCTGCACTTCTGCCCCGACGAAGTGCCGGAAGAGGACCGCATAGCACTCTCACTTCCTGCGCTCCTGCTAATTATGGCCGACGCCCTCGATCCTGGAACGCCCATTGAAGGCGAGGATGGGATACCGCTCATGAGCGAGATATCGCTAGAACTCGCCGCCAATCATCACTTTAACGCGAACTTCCGCCTGGATTCGCAAATGGCGGTCTTTCAACGACGGTGGATAGAGATGCAGGCGGAGGAACCCAGTCCCTTCTACAAGGAGTCGCTGCTAGAAGCTTTTCGAGACGCAACCGGTGTAGAGCTGCTGGACCAGGTGGCGGCTGCTGTGGCGATATTCGTATCGGCAACCCAAAACGGTCAGCCGATAATCGATATCGAGGGCTTCTTCAGTTCGCTGGGGTGGGAGGCCCCGAGGGCGGAAGTGGCCCTGTCCTTGATGAGCCTCCCGCTCGATGAATACCGGGTGGCTGTAGCCCAAGAACTTGCCGAGCACACGCTAGATTGGTACTTCACGACGTTCGCGCGATACCCGCTTATCCGCCTTGACTCGCGGGCGATCGTTGTAGATCCCGATCTCCTGCTTAGAAGAGTGCTGAGTTTCCTGCCGATATTCGACATCCAAGCCGGACTTTCGGATCAACGCAAAAGAATGAATTTGATCCGCCGAGCGTTCGATGACTACTCCGAACGGTACGTCCTTGAAGTGTTCAGGAGTTTGGCCGGATCGCCGGCAAGTGGTCGCGTATTCTCCGGAGAACAACTTAAGCGCGCGTATAAGGATAGCAAAATTGCCGATGTGGCCGTTGACTACGGCGACTCCTGGGTCGTTCTCGAGGCGACGACCCGCCAAGTTTCTAGGGATACCGTCAATGCGGCATCTCTTGACGGCTTGATCCGAGACAGAGAGATGGTGATTGAAGAGGCAACCCAAATTGCCGAGACCATTGAACGCCTAAGATCGGCCGAGCACTTGCTGACAGGTTTTCCGGCAGTCAGCAATCGCAGGTTCTATCCTATCGTTGTGCTGACGGAGAGCTTTCCGAATAATCCAATCACAACCGCATTGGTTCGAGATGAGCTAGCGGCGCGTGGCATACTCCAAAACCACGACATCGCCCCAATTGAATTGATGGACCTTGCGGAGCTTGACATGATTGAGGGATTGGCCGAAGTCGGGGGGCCAAGTCTCCCAGCAATTCTCAAGATGAAGTCCACTTCCAACTTCTGGGCCGACTCGTTCCGGAATTTTCAGGCCGCCGACGCCAGACTCGACACTAGGCGACCCGACCGTGTATCGAAAGCATTCGGCAGATTGTTCTCAACCGTCATTGAACAATTCAGGCCCCCGTTTAGGGCTGGGCAGGGCTAACCCCTGCCTACCGCGCGGCGTGCCCGTCACGTGCCCGACACCCCGGTCAACTAGGGCTAGCAAGAGGCAGGCCGCGAGAACGTCGGCCGGGCAGAGGATCTACCGGCGCTGCTACCAGGACCACCGGCGCGGCGAAGTCGGCGGGTCAATGCACCTTCCAAACTGACGGTGGCCGCAGGAAAACCGAAGGTCAGGAGACTCGGCGACGAAGTAACAGGAGTGAGGCACAGGCGACCCGACCGCAAGCGGTGGGAGCAGGTCGTGGAGCTGTCGGCTCTCGCCATGCTGGCGATACCGGCGAGCCTGATCCTCTTCGCTGCTGAACTGCTGTGGCGAGACAGCTTCTGGGCAGGTTCCCTGCTGCTGGGTACCTTGACGGTCCCACCACTTCTAGCGCTCTGGCTGATCGAGCGTCGCCGTGGCCGCCAAGGGGAGCGACGAACTGAGTGACCATCTGGGTGACGATCAGGACGGACGCTGGCGGATGAACATGCACAGCGGGGGACCGCCGCAGCAGCCGGGAGCGCGTGAAGCAGCAGATGGCGGAGCCCCGCGCTGGTTGCCTGGGGGTCAAGGAGTCTGCCGGGGCACACACGGGGCACAAGACACTGTGAAACGTCGGCAACGAGCCATCAACGACGTAAGCCCAGGAGCGGGCGTGACCAGTGCGCCGACCAGGTTGCCGCAGGTCACGGGAGAGACAGCCGAAGTTCCGCTTCAACGTCTGATGGTCCGCCGGACTACGGGTAGACGTCGTGGGAGGGCGGTACCCAGCCCGGCCACCAAGGCGGCTCTCCGGCCGGGCACAGGGCATTCCGCAGAGGCAGGCCGGCAAGCGCGAAGTACGCCCAGGAGAGAACCACGACGACGACAACGGTGGTCAACACTGAGACACCAGCCCGCAGGGCCGGCGACATCACCCACCGCGCATTGACCGTGTATGCGACGACAAGAGCCAAGCCGTGGACGATGGTCAACACGGGAAGCAACGCTATGAGCCCGAAGGCGTTGGCGCTCGCGTTGACTCCAACATCGCAAGCGGCATATGCGCGGGCCACCACGGAGGTTGTCCCGCACGAGGCGAGCACGGCCAGGACCAGAGCAGCGACAAGATGGCGGCCCCGAAGCCGCGTCTGACGGCGCTGTTCCTGACTCACCTTGATCTCCCTCGCGAGGCACGGCGGGCCGCACGGATTTGATCACAAGGGGCTTTCGACAGCAACGGTGACAGCAACGAGCCAGGATCGGCGCGGCCGGCACGCTCCGCAGGCGGACAGCAATTCGAGGTGACGGATCCAGCCGAACCCCGCCGGACGGCGCGCCCAGAACTTACAAGCGAGGGGTCGCAGGTTCGAAACCTGCCGCGCCCACCACTGCCTGACCAGGCACTCCGCCCGCACCCGACACTTGCCGGGCCCTGACCTTCGGTGACATCCACGTGTGAATGACCGGCGACGGCCTGAGCGTGGCGCAGGGCGGCCGGCAGCCGGCATGTCGGGTCTCAGGACGTGCGCGCCAGATCGATCTTGGGACGTGGGTGATACATCCAGCTGGAGGATCTAGAGGTCCTGAATCCAGACGCTGACCGGATGGTCCTCGGGGCGCTTCCAGAGCTGAGGCTGACGCCGGTGGAGTTGCTCGTCGGGGTTGCGGTCCCAATGAAAGCTGCCCTGCCGATCGGGCCAGACGACTTGCAGGAAGGGGATGGGGGGCCGGCGGTAGAAGGCGATGGCACGACCGAAGAACGCCTTGTACCAGCCGTAGTCGATCGACTTGAGATGGACCTGGTAGCCCTCGATGACATCGTCGCGGGCCTGCTCAGCTTCCAGCGGGACGCCGTCGCGTGCCTTGTCTCCCAGCTCGTTCAGGCACGTCTGCGATAGCTCAACGTTCAGGCCGAACATGGCGAGTTCCGGCATCCGGTGCGTGTGCCAGAGTCCGATCGTGTAGGACCAGCCAGGTCCCTTGTCATCGTCAGGAATCGTCATGACGCTCCAGCCGTGCAGCTGGACGTGCCTGATCGTGGTCAGCTCCATCGGGTGCCGATCGTCGGAGTCGCCGTAGTCGTGGCAGAGGATGCAGCGGCAGGGCGACCCGGCTTGATTCACGCCGTGATCGTACGGGCCGCCGTCGCGGCCGACGTGTCATGGACGTTCTGATACCGATCTACATGACAGAACAGGGGGTCAGCTCAGCCGTTGGGCGTCACACGCCCGACCGCTGCGCGCCAGCCACCCCGACCACGACGATGACGGTCCCACCGATTCCGGACGAGTCGCACCCGGCCACCGACGCGGCAGGCACCCGTACCGGCCGAACACCCGCAACGCTGCCTGACGCTGCGGGCACGGCCCCTCCTCGCCACAGGTGGCGCAGCGCCCGTCCGCGCTCGACGGCGTGTGCCGGTCAAGCTGCGCCTGTGCCGCCCGGAGTTGGTCGCGCACCGCACTGGACAGGTAGGTGGTCACTGGGCCGGCCTCTCGGGCGGGAGCTTGCTCGCGCGTATCAAAATCTGCGCCTGCCGACCGTGACGGCCGGACGGACCGAGCCTGAATCCCTCGACCCAGATCCACTCATCCTGCGGCGGACGGTTGGCTACCAGCCGAACCCCGGTCACCCACAACGTCACCGACCCGTCCGACGGCAGAAGACGATCGGCTGCATCGATCGTCAGCACCGCGCCGAGTCGTACCCGAACGTCAAACACCGCGCCTCCTCATCACCGGCGCCACGTTGCGAGGCGGCGCGTTGTCGGTAGTGCGTCGCTGGATCTGAAGGCCGACGATCTGCGTGAACACCTCCCGCCGCGCCAGCGCCTTACCGGTGGCCAGGTCGATGCCGTAGCCGGTGAGCCACACCAGCCGTAGTAGGTCGGCTTGTCGCATACCGACGTCACCCGTAGCCACAGCGCGCGACCGCCGCCGAACTGCACCGACGCCCGGCCGTCGATGAGCATCAGGTCACCCGGCGCCGGCATGCGCGGCCGGGACGGCGCCGGCTTGCGGGGCACCGGGGTGGGCGGGCCATTCACGGGCCGTCGTTCGGGTCGCGGTCCCACGCCAGCACCCACCCCGGGCCAGCCTCAGCAGGTCGCCGAGCGACCCGGACCCGCGCAGTCCAGACAGGACCGCCGGGCAAGCGAACGAGTCCTCTCCGTCCCACGCCCCATTCCCCGGATGGCGGTGCGGGCAAGGGTGTACTTCCAGCCCGCGTCCGAGCAGGATTGGCAGTTGCTCGATACGTTCAGCCCCGTCATGCAGACAGGTTGTGCCGCAAGGCGCCCGGCAGCCCGGAAAATCCTTCCGGGGTCGCAGTCGACCGAGGGGAGACAGTGAACCGGTGCGCGGGATGACGAACACCCTGACCATCGGCGAACGCGTCGGCTGGTACCGCCGGCGGCGCGGTCTTCCCCAGGAGGTTCTGGCCGGACTCATCGGCCGTACCGCCGACTGGCTCGGAAAGATCGAGAACAACCGCATCGAGTTGGACCGGCTTTCTGTCATCAAGTCCCTCGCCGAAGTCCTGGACGTTTCCCTCGGCGACCTCCTCGGCGAACCCTCGCTGCTCGACTGGACCGGCGACAGCGGCACGGAGACCGTGCCCGCGCTGCGCGCAGCCCTGATGAACTACCGCGCCATTGCCCCGATCGGCGGCCGCACAGACGCAGACCCGCCGAGCGTTGCGATGCTCAGGAAGGAGGTCGGCGCCCTCTGGGACGCATACCAGGACTCCCGGTTCGGGTACGTCACCGGCCGCCTGCCCGACCTGCTGCACCGCGCCCAGGCCGCCGCCGACCACCACGACGGCGACGACCAGGACCAGGCCCGCCGCCTACTCGGCCTGGCATACCAGCTCGCCGCGACCCAGCTCACCAAGCTCGGAGAGAGCGACCTCGCCTGGATCGCCGCCGACCGCGGCCTGGCCGCCGTCCGACCCACGGGCGACC
Source organism: Micromonospora pattaloongensis (assembly GCF_900107255.1). Taxonomy (GTDB): domain Bacteria; phylum Actinomycetota; class Actinomycetes; order Mycobacteriales; family Micromonosporaceae; genus Micromonospora_I; species Micromonospora_I pattaloongensis. The sequence goes on from NZ_FNPH01000005.1 coordinate 6,118, forward strand.
CTCTCGTCACCGGCTCCCTGTTCCGCTCGGTCGGCCACGCCCTGCACGCCACCGGCCGCTACGCCGAAGCCGTACGCCTCACCGAGGACGCCGCCGGCTACCTTGAGCCCCACCTCAAGCACGCCACGCCAGCACTGCTTTCCGTCTACGGAACCCTGTTCCTGTCCGGCGCGATGGCCGCCGCCCGGTGCAACGACGCGGCCACTACCCGGACCTTCCTCGACGCCGCCGATCGCGCCGCGAGACAGCTCGGAGCAGACGCCAACCACCTCTGGACCGCGTTCGGCCCCACCAACGTCGTCATCCACCGCGTCGCCACCGCCGCTGAATTGGGCGATGTCCAGGTCGCCGTCGACCTCGGCCCGCGCGTCGACACCGCCGGCCTACCGATGGAACGCCGCGTACGGCACGCCCTCGAAGTCGCCCGCGCCTACAGCTCCTGGAACCGGATCGACGATGCCCAGGCTATGCTGCTCGACGCCGAACAGATGGCACCCGAACAGATCCGACACCACTTCCTCAGCCGTCAACTCGCCCTGACCTGGGTACGCCGGCAACGCGGCAAGCCGACGGCTGAACTGGTCGGCCTGGCTCGTCGGCTCAAGGTGCTCGACTGAACCCAGCCCATCTAGGCTGCCCTGGTGACGGCCAACGAGATGCCACCCATGGCAACCCCACGCGTCGCCGCAGGCGCCCTCTTCTTCGACAACGAAGGCCGCGTGCTCCTCGTACGCCCCAGCTACAAGAAGCACTGGGACATCCCCGGAGGCTACGTCGAACCCGGCGAGTCACCACGAGCCGCATGCGTACGCGAGGTCCAAGAGGAACTTGGCCTCACACCTGCGTTCGGACCGATGCTCGTCGTTGACTGGGCACCCGCGGAGCACGAGGGCGACAAGCTCCTGTTCATCTTCGACGGCGGTTCACTCGGCGCCGAGCAAGAGCGTGACATCCGCTTCGCCGACGGTGAACTAACCGAATGGCGCTATGTGGATGCAGAGTCATTGGAGCAGTACGGCCCGGCCCGGCTCGCCCGCAGGATCCGCAGTGCGATCGCAGCGCGTAGTAGTGGCATCTCCGCGTACGCCGAACACGGCAGCGCCATCTAGAGCACAGTTTCGGCACATGATCAAGGCGGCCCGGGTCGCACGCGCCGCCGCCAGGGCGCGCGGCCTGGCCCCTCTACGTTGCGCCAGGGCCGGGCCACGCCAAACGCCCGGCGGCTGGCGCGGAAGCGGGGGACCCGGACGGGCCGCAGCAGAACGACAGACCGTTGACGGGTAAGGAATGGGCCGGCAGCCGGCCGGGCCGCGGGGCCACGAGCCCGCGCGGCGTATGGGAGCGCACGCCGGCCGGGTCGGCGGGCTGGCGGCGGTCGCGGGGTTGCGGTTAGGGCGCCTCCGGCGGGGGCGAAGCGACTCCGAGATGGTCGGGGGTCTGTCGGCGGGTCGCGGTCCGCGGATGGTTGCGCGGGCCATCCCGTCTGTCGCCGACCCGGGCAAGCCGAGCAGACCACCGCCCGGCCCGCCAGCGTTCGAACGTGTGTCAAGGCCGTCTTGACGTGGCGGGCCGGGCGATGGCCCGCTCCCCAGGAGGGCGGGTCGGCGGCAGACAGTGAGGATGGTGGGGTGGGTCGCCGGGTTGGTCTGACTCATCGGCAGACCGACGCGTGCTGTCCTTGTCCCGATTCGTCGGCCGGCTCGGTGGCCTCCGTACCTGCATGTCACCGGTCAGGCGTCGTGACCTGATAGGAGCCTGTGCGAGAGGCGCACACCACTGTGTTGTCCGCTCTGCCTGACCGGTGACGTGTCCACGGTTCTCGACGCAACGAGAAAGGCGGACCTGACCAGCATGGCAGCCAAGAAGCGATCTGTTATCGGTGGTGTCGACACGCACCGCGATACGCACCACGCCGCAGTCATCGGCAGCACTGGCGGCCTGTTGGGCGACGCCGAGTTCCCCGCGACGACCGCCGGCTACGCGAGTCTGCTGGCCTGGATGCGGTCCTTCGGGCGGGTCTCGGCGGTGGGAGTGGAGGGCACCGGCAGCTACGGCGCCGGTCTGGCCCGCCATCTGACCAGCGAGAAGATCGCCGTCACCGAGGTCGATCGGCCCGACCGCCGCGCCCGTCGCGCCAACGGAAAGTCCGACCCACTGGACGCCATCGCGGCCGCCCGGGCAACCCTCGCCGGCACCGCGACGGGCACTGTCGAAAACCCGCACCGGACCGGTCGAGGCGATCCGTGCTCTCAGGGTGACCCGCCGAGGCGCGGTCAAGGCCCGCACTGCGGCTTTGAATCAGATGCGCGGCCTGGTCGCCGCCGCCCCGGAACCCCTGCGAGCCCAGCTGACCAAGCTCAGTGCTGCCGTGCTGGTCACCCGGTGCGGCGCACTGACCTACGACCCGACCAAGCTTTACAACCCAGAACACGCCACCACCGCAGCCCTGGTTGGCCTCGCCCGCAGAGTCACCGCCCTCACCGAGGAGATCACCACCCTCGACCGGCAGATGACACCCATCGTCGAGAAAGTGGCACCCCGCACCACCGCCCTGTTCGGCGTCGGCCCCGACGTCGCCGCTCAACTGCTCACCACCGCCGGCGACAACCCCGACCGGCTGCACTCCGAAGCGGCGCTGGCCCACCTCTGCGGCGCAGCACCCATCCCTGCCAGTTCAGGACGGGTACGTCGCCACCGCCTCCACCGAGGAGGCGACCGCGGCGCCAACCACGCCCTACACACCATCGCGCTGTGTCGCATGCGCTACGACCAGCGCACACGCGCCTACATCGACCGCCGCACCACCGAAGGCCTCACCAAACCCGAGCTCCTGCGCTGCCTCAAGCGATACATTGTCCGCGACGTCTACACCGCCCTAGTCGCAGACTTCAACGCCCTGACCACTTGACCTCCATAGGAGCATCGGGATGGCGGCGTTTGGTGGTTCAGTCGACCTTTTGCGAGATCTTCTCCAACGCCTTTCGAGATTTCTGGAGCTCGTCGACGAGCTTCTTCGAGGCGGGTGCAGTGGCGTCGCTGTACCTGAGGTTATCGAGGTCAATCTCGTAGATCAGCTCGCCTACGGTACCGAACGGGCCGTCAGCGTTGACCGTCACGGTGTAACTACGGGGTATCTGCAGGTTCTCGAAGAGCCGGAATCCGATCTCCCAGAACCATCGGACCCTGCGGCCGGGCGGAAGCGCCGAGATCGGCGCCAGCAGTGCCGGAGTCGTCTCGGCGAAGTCTGGCCTGGTGACCGATTGAAGTGGCGGGTCGAAGGTCACACGGATGTTGTGAGCAACAGTCATGCCCGTGTTCTGGACAACTAGCATCAATTTCTGTGGATCATGCTCGTCGGGCGCAAGATCGACGAAGACGTAGGGCTGGGCTTGATCCTTTCGGACCTGTTCGGCCAGCGCGAGTTGCCCCTGAGCGTAACGCGCCTGCCGAGTTGCAGCCATTGCCTGTGAACCGGCGAAGGCTGCCGCGAGACCTGCGGCGACCGCTCCTACAACGCCAACGACGATTGTGATTGTTTGCAGTGCTTCCATCGCGCTCCTTCATCCATCGTCGGTGATCGTTGTACCACCCGCTCGCTAGTCGTCGTCGTGCCCGAGGCGTGCCCGTTGTAGCGGTCAAGACCGGGCAATGCTGATCTTGTGGTGGCTGCAGGGCAGCTAGTCGGTGACCTGCACGCCTTGGCGCTTCGCGAGGGCTGCGGCCGTGTCCGCGAGTCCGTTCCAGAAGTCGACGTCTCGCTGGTCCCAGCCCGTGAGGGAGACCTTGCGGATATCCCCGCCGTCGAGCCCTTCGGCTGCGAGGGTGCCGTCCGTGTTCAGGTAGGTCGGATAGTCCCTGTCCCAGTGCCAACCCCCCTCGCCATATTTGTCGGTCACCCATTTGCTCCAGCGGTAGGTGCCCAGCAACCATCCGGACCGCATCGCGTCGGGGTCGGGCTCACTAACCCAATGGGTCTCGAGCCGCAACAACCCGACCCTGACCTTTCGCTGCCGCGTGCGGCCAGAGGGGTAGCGGACCGGTGTCACTCCGGCGTCGGTCAGTGCGGCGGCGATGCGCGTGAGCCGCTCACGGGCGGCGTCAACGGCGGCGCGGTACTCCTCCTGATGCCGAGGCCACGCGTCGAGACAGAGGCGGCACTGCCCGCCGTAGCCGTGCGAAGTGCAGTACGCCGCGCCGCCGGACACTTCGCAGTTGGCCCCGTTACAGCAACGCCCGATCGCGTCGATGCCGCAGTCGTAGACCTCGCATTCCACTGCCACAGTGCCTCCCGCTTTCGCCGCCGACTCAGGCCTTGATTGAACGCCTTCGCCAGAAGGAGGTAGCACCCCCGATCGACTTCGATGTACTAGACGATGCGGCAAGTCGAGCGCCATCGTTGGGGGAAGGCGTGTCGGCTAACGGACATAAGCGAACCCGCAGCTCGAGACTACGAGATCTGGTCGAGGCTGCGGCTACTTCCCACTCCCTGTCTCTTAGCGGCCGACTGGGTAACGACCGTCCTAGACCAACTAGACGATTCTGGACAGCCAGGATGGGTGATTGCCGATCGGGGAGCTGTTGAGGCAGTTGCTAACGCAGTGATCGTTGCTTCACACCGAAGTGCTCGGCTCTGTTGCTGTGGACAGCAACGGTGACAGCAACAGGGCCGGACGGTGAGAAAGCTACGGGGCGGGTTACGGATCAGCGTCCGACGTCAGAGACGTGCGCGGACTGGTCCGGACCGAGCGCGCAGAGCTTGCAAGCGAGGGGTCGCAGGTTCGAAACCTGCCGCGCCCACCTTTCAGCATCAGCACCGACAACGGTTGAAGATCAGAGATTCGGCCGATGCCGGCAACGGTGACAGCAATGTGCAATCCAGCGCCCGGCGCAGGATGATTGGGTGTCCGGGCCGGGCCCGGGCTACCGCTTCACCAGGTTGCGCAGCGCGGCGAGCAGCGACCGGTCGCTGACCTCGGCGTAGATCTTCTTGTCGGGACCGAAGAGGACGACGTACGGGCAGTCCTGGTCGTCGCCGCCCATGGCCTTGTCGAGCAGCTTCCGGCCGGTCGCCACCTCGTACACCCGAAGGCGGTAACTGGCCTTCAGCAGCGTCAACGTGGCCGGCTTCGGGTCGTCGTACTTGCACCGCCGGATCGTCGCGCCGGTGCTGACCCGGTCCAGGCAGGCGACCATCTGCACGTTCTTCGGATCCTCCGACGCCCAGGTCTGTTCCACCCGCTTCGACAGGCCCTCGTCGTAGTAGTAGCCGTTGTCCTGACGGCGGTGGTTTCCCGGGCCGTCGCCGATGAGCAGCACCACCGGGTGCGGGGCCTTGCCGGCGCGCTTGGGCGACTGCGGGTAGTAGAGGATGCCGTCGCACACGTTGCTCAGATCGGAGATCTCGGTTGCGGCGTAGTCGCTGCGCTGCGGCCCCTGCGGCACCGGCTCCGCGCTCTCCCTGGGGGCAGGGCTCGGGGCCGAGTTACCGGTCGCGGGCGACCGCCGCGTCTCCGTCGCCGGCTCGGCCGCGTCGCGCTCCGTGGAGCGCAGCAGGAACGCCCCGCCGAGCAGGCCCGAGCAGGCCACCAACAGCAGTACGCTCAGCGTCACGACGGCGATGATCAGGCCGCGGTTGCGGTGGCCGGGTGGCGGCGGGTCGGCTGGCAGTTGCGGTCCGAACGGTGTGACCATCATGGGCGGCCCGAACGGCTGGCCTGCCGGCGGTGGCACCTGCGGCGGTGGCGCGCCGTGGACCGGTGCCGGCTCGGGAGCCGCACCGCCGGGCACCGGCGTCCATGCCGCCTCCGGACCGCGCACCCGGTCCGCCGTCGATCCTGAATCAGATCCGGACCCCGTGTCGGACATGCGTGTCCCCTTGTCGATTCAAAGCGAAGCGCGAATGTATCAAGATCCCGCCGCGTGGGGCGGGTGCAGGTTCGGCGGCGAGGCAGCGAACCGGCTCTTTCCCGGTACGCCTGAGCGCCCAAGACTCCTTGGCGCTCCGACCGGCAATGAGCACTCAGTTGGGGGTGTAGCCGAGGAGGCGGGTGTTCTTGACGGTGGCGGGTTCGGTGACCTGGGCTTTGATGGTGCGGTCGGGGTTGAGCAGGGTGAGTTGGTTGGTGGTGCCGTTTTTGGTGCGGACGAGGGTGTCGCCGTTGGGTTGGAAGAGGATGGCGGTGATCGAACCGGTGACGGGCAGGGTGATGTTGCGGCCGGTGCGGGTGTCGATGATGGTGTTGGCGAACAGGTCGCGGCCGATGTCGCCGTTGGGCTGGCTGCCGGTGCGCTGGTTGACCGCGATCAGGCTGCCGTCGGGGGAGATGCTGTAGGGGTCGCAGCTACGTCGCTGCTGCGGGTTGGCGGTGCTGTTCGGGTCGCCGAAGCCGGGCACGGTGCGGGCGTTGCCGCCATCGGCGTCGGCCGTGACGATGCGGCAGTTGCCTGTGGAGTATGCGAGGTGTTGTCCATCGGCGGACCACAGGAGATGGATTCCCTGGGGTTGGTGTGCCAGCGGGGTGAAGTTGGACGACGCGATGGTGAGGATCCCGACGGTGGTGTCGCCGGGGCCGAGGCTTTTCGCGACGAGTAGTCGCTGGGAGTCGGGTGACCAGGCGGGTTCGTATCCGAGGGTGATGCTGTCGCGCAGCACGGTGCGGGGGTGTTGTCCGTCGCGGTCGGTTATCACCACGTTGCCGCTGTCGTTGACGAACGCGATGCTGGCGCCATCCGGGGACACGTTCGCTTCGTGCGCGCCCGTAGTCAATACCGTCTTCACGCCGGACCTGGTCAACCGAACCAGCCGGTCAAAATCGGCGTAGTACAACCAACCCGGCAACCCCGCGATCGAACCCGCAACCGGCAGCGCACGCGACGGCGAGGTGGCAGCCGGGGGCGGCGGCGATGAGACCGCCGGTACCGGGGACGGCGTCTGGCTTCCGGCGACTACCGGGGACGGCGTCTGGAGTCCGGGGACGGCCTGGTCGGTGCCGCAGGCGGCCGTCAGCAGCACTACGGAACCGGCGGTGAAGGCGGCGGTGGCTAGGAGGGTCCGGCGAGCGATGGTCCGCGAGGAAATCGCGTTCATGAAAGCCCCGTTCTGAGGAAAAGGAGGGAAGGGCCGCCGGCCGGGCGTCGTGCATGTCCTGTGCGCCCTCAAGACGCGGCCGGGGTAGCAGCCGGACGACAGGCCATTCGGCTTTCTTTCGCTCGTCCGAACGGTGGATGCCGAGGCTGCGGGGGTTGGCCAGGAGGGCACGTGCCGGGCGGCGTGGTGCCGGAGCCGCACGGCGACGGGCGGCGCTATCCCCGCGTACTCGTCCGGGTCGTGCGCGGGTGCGCCCGATGCCCGATCTTCCCGTGTCTACGCTGGTGAGGTCGGGCCGCGGCGATGGCATGGTTTCCGCTCCCGGCGGTTAATACCGTCGGTGCCATCTGGTGAACGGGGGGATGTGGATGCGCTCCGGCGTGCTGGTCGCTTCGTCCGCGCCGCCCGACGGCGGCGTCGTGGGGTTCGTGATCGACCTGGTCGAGCGGCTCGGCGCGCCCGGCGCCGGCCTCGCCGTCGCGCTGGAGAACCTGTTCCCGCCGATCCCGAGCGAGGTGATCCTGCCCCTGGCGGGGTTCGTGGCGAGTCAGGGCAGGATGAGCCTCGCGGCGGCGATCGTGTGGACGACGGTGGGTTCCGTCGTCGGCGCGGTGATCCTCTACTACGTCGGGGTTGTGCTCGGTCGTGACCGGACGCGCGCGATCGTCGCCAAACTGCCGCTCGTGACCCTGGCCGACATCGACCGGACCGAGACGTGGTTCGCGCGGCACGGCCGGAAGACGGTGTTCTTCGGCCGGATGGTTCCGGTCTTCCGCAGCCTGATCTCCATCCCGGCCGGCGTCGAGCGGATGCCGCTGCACACCTTTCTGCTCTACACGACGCTCGGCAGCCTCATCTGGAACACCCTGTTCGTGATGGCCGGCTACCTGCTCGGGGAGAACTGGCAGGCTGTCCAGGGGTACGCCGGGACGTTCCAGAACGTCGTCATCGCCGCGGCGGTGCTCGGAGTGGGGTATTTCGTGATCAGCCGGCTGATCCGACGGCGCCGCAACCACGGGAGCCGGGCCGATGACTCCGATTCCAACGCCGACGGCGAACCCGCGGGTGACCGTGCCGCTCGCGGCACCGTCTACGGCGCCCCGCGCCGGCACCGCGACACGGACGAGCCGCGGCGTTGAGGTCAGCCCGGCGGGCGTAACGGGCTGACGGAATAAACCGGTCGCGTTGTGTCGTACCGCACCGACAGAATCGCCGGCATGCTGCGTCGCGTCCTGCCCAGCCGCCCGGAAGCCCGGCGGATTCTCCTCGGCACCCTGCTGTCGGCGGTCGGTCGCGGCCTCACCCTGCCGTTCCTGTTCATCTACCTCACGGACGTGCGGGGGCTCTCCGACGCGCGGGCCGGGCTGGTGATCGGCTGGCTCGGCGCGGTCATGCTCGTGCTGTCGCCGCTGGGCGGCACGCTCATCGACCGCTTCGGCGCGCGGCGCGTCGTGGTGCCCGGCCTGATCATCGAGGCCGGCGGCGTGGGATCCCTGGCGCTCGTCGACTCGACCGCCTCCGCCGTCGCCGCGGCCACGGCGATCGCCGTGGGCGGCTCGGCGATCTGGTCCGGTCAGTCCACGATCCTCGCGTCGCTGACCGGGGACCAGGAGCGGCAGCGTGTGTTCGGGCTGCAGTTCGCGCTGCTCAACCTCGGCATCGGGGTGGGTGGGCTGATCTCCGGCGCGATCGTCGACACGTCCCGCCCCGTCACCTTCCAGACGATCTACGTCATCGACGCGCTCAGCTACCTGGCGCCCGCGGCGATCCTGCTGAGCATGCCGGGCGTCGGCGGAAAGCTCGGCGCGACCGGGGCCTCCGGCGCCGGCCGCGCGAGCGGCGGCGGGTACCTCACCGTCCTGCGGGACCGTCCGTTCCGGCGACTGGTCATCTTCGGCCTGGTGCTCACCACGTGCGGCTACGCGCAGATCGAGGTCGGCTTCACCGCTTACGCCATCCGCGTCGCGGAGGTGACCCCGCGGGTGGTCGCGTGGGCGCTCGCGGCGAACACCGTGATGATCGTGCTGTCCCAGCTGCTGATGATCCGCCGCCTGGAGGGGCGCAGCCGGTCGGGTGCGCTCGCCACCGTCGGGGTGGTCTTCGCGACCGCGTGGCTGGTGCTCGGCGCCGCCGGCTTCGTCGGCCCCGGCAACGCGGTCGTCGCGGCGCTCTGCGTGGTGGCGTGCTCGGCGATCTTCGGCTTCGGCGAGACGATGCTCTCGCCGGTGATGCCCGCCATCACCAACGCGCTCGCCACCGACGAGCTGCGCGGCCGCTACAACGCGATGAGCTCCATGATCTTCGGGATCAGCGGGGTGATCGGGCCGGTCACGGCCGGGCCGCTGATCGGGGCGGGCGGCGGACTGTACTGGTCCGTCCTGGTGATCGCGGGCTGCCTGGTGGCGTCGCTGCTCGCGCTGTCGCTGCGACCGCTGCTCTCGCTCGCGCAGGACGGTCGCGCGCCGCTCGCCGACCCGGCCGACGCGCCCGAGCCGGCACACCGGTGACGCCGGGCGCACCGGCGCGACATGATCGCAATCCGGTGGACGGGCGGAACGCCGCCCCCTACGGTGGCCCGGTGCTGATCAGACGCGAGACGACCGCTGACCTCGAGGCCATCCGCGCTGTGCACGCGGCCGCCTTCGCCGACCCGCGCCGCCCGGGGGTGACCCCTTCGGAGGCGGGCCTCGTCGACGCGCTGCGGGCCAGCGACGCGTGGCTGCCCGCCCTCTCGCTCGTCGCCACCGACCCCGACGGCGGCGTCGTCGGGCACGTGGTCTGCACCCGCGCCCGGGTCGGGTCGCGGCCGGCGCTCGGGCTCGGCCCGTTGGGCGTACACCCGGCGGTGCACCGGCGTGGCGTCGGCAGCGCCCTCATGCACGCCGTGCTCGGTGCGGCCGACGCGCTCGACGAGCCGCTCGTCGTGCTGCTCGGCCACACCGACTACTACCCGCGCTTCGGGTTCCGCCCCGCCGTCGAGCTGGGCGTCACCCCGCCGGAGCCGCGCTGGGGCGCGCACTTCCAGGCCCGGCCGCTGACCGCGTACGACCCGTCGCTCCGTGGGGAGTTCGCCTACGCCCAGCCGTTCAACGAGCTCTAGCTCACTCGACGGACCGGTCGAACAGCGTCGTACCGTCGGAGCCGGGACCGGGCAGCGGCCGGAAAACCGGCGGCCGGATATCGATGCCTCTGTTAGCTTCCCCCGTTGTGACCGAAGCGGCCGAAGCATCCCCGGAGACCGAAGCCGCCCCCGCGCAGCGGGCCCGCCGACGACTCCTCGCCGACCTCCGGCCCCTGCGCGAATCGCCCCACTACCGGCGACTCTGGATCGGCCAGTCGCTGTCCGGGATCGGGAGCCAGATCACCGCGGTGGCCGTGCCCGTGCAGGTCTACTCCCTGACGCACTCCTCGCTCGCGGTCGGGATGATCGGGCTCGCGCTGGCCGTACCCCTGCTGGTCCTGGGGTTGGTCGGCGGGGCGCTCGCCGACGCGGTCGACCGCCGCAGGCTGGTCCTGGTGACCAGCGTCCTGCTGGGCGCGGTGTCGGTGGGCTTCGCGGTGCAGGCGCTGCTCGACCTCCGCCAGCTCTGGCTGCTGTACGCCCTGACGGCCGTGCAGTCCTCGCTGGTGGCGATCAACGCGCCCGCCCGGCAGACCTTCATGCCCCGGCTGCTGCGACCCGAGCTCTTCCCCGCGGCCAGCGCCCTGGGGCAGCTCTCCTTCCAGATCAGCACGATCGTCGGCCCGCTGCTGGCCGGCGTGCTCATCGCCGCCTGGGGACTCGAGGCGGCGTACACCGTGGACGCGGCCACGTTCGTGTTCGCCATCTACGGGGTGCTGCGGCTGCCCCCGATGCGCGCCGAAGGCGGCGGGGCGAAGCCGGGTCTGCGGTCGATCGGCGAGGGGCTGCGGTTCCTGCGCCACCAGCCGGTGCTCGCCGCGATCCTGCTCGTCGACATCAACGCCACCGTGCTCGCCATGCCGCACGCGCTGTTTCCCGCGCTCGCCGAGACACAGTTCGGTGGCGGCTCGCAGACCGTCGGGCTGCTCTACGCGGCGCCGGCCATCGGCGGGGTGCTCGCCGCGCTGTTCTCCGGTCCGCTGTCGCACATCCGCCGTCAGGGGGCGGCCGTGCTGCTCGCCGTGGCCGTCTGGGGCGCGACGATCGCCGGGGTCGGGCTCACCCACACGCTGTGGCTCGCCGTCGCGCTGCTCGCCGTCGCCGGCGCCGCCGACATGGTGAGCGTCGTGTTCCGGATGACGATGATGCAGCTCAGTACCCCCGACGCGCTGCTCGGCCGGATCAACGGCGTGAACTTCGTGGTCGGCGCCGGCGTGCCGCACCTCGGCAACGTCCGGGCGGGCGTGGTCGCGGCCGGCATCGGACCGGCGCTCAGCGCGGTCACCGGCGGCCTCGCCTGCGTCGCCGGGGTGGTGCTGCTGGCGTTTCTCGTCCCGAGGTTCGCCCGCTACGACGCGCATCCGCGGCGCTAGCGCGGCGTTCAATCGACAGGGACCCGGTACACGAGCTCGTAACGGTCGCCGGGGAAGACGATGTCGGCCGTCTCCACCGCTCGTCCGGCCGCGTGGTACGTCCGCTCGATGACCAACACGTGTGCGCCGCGCGGCGACAGCGCCAGCCGCGCGATCTCGTCGTCGTGCGCGGGGCGCGCCGTGACGCGCTCCGTGAACTCGTCCACGTGGATGCCGATCGCGTCCATCCGCGCGACCACTCCGACGGCCGCGCCCGCTTCGGGCCACTCCACGGATGTGTCGCCGGTGATCGCCAACGGCTCCCAGGAGGTGGAGAGCTGGATCGGTTCGCCGTTGGCGAGGAATCGGTAGTCGGTCCGCATCACCGGGTCGCCCGGCTCGATGCCCAGCCGCGTCGCTATCCGCTCGTCGGCATCCGCGTGCGCGCTCTCGTGTTCCCAGGTGGCGTGCTGTCCGGCGGTTGCCGCGTCACGCGCAAACGGCGACGTTGGCCCGCTCCCGGTCCGCACGTCGCGGCCGTACGCGTGCCGGACCAGGCGGTGGACTTCCCGGACGTAGACGCCCGACCCCGCGCGACCTTCCACGAGTCCTTCGCCTTTGAGCACCGAGATCGCCCACTTCGCCACCGTCCGACCGACGCCGTACTCGGCCATCAGCGTGGTCTCACTGGGCAGCTTCGCTCCGGGCTCGAGCTCTCCCGACAGGATTCGGGCCCTGAGTTCGGCCGCGATCCGCAGGTAGGCAGGCGTATTGGGCATGGGGCACCCCCTCCGGTCAGCCTGCCTAGTCGATCACAGCGACCGTCGCGATGCCAATGCATCGACATGTACTTGTGTTCAGTAAAGCTAGTCCACTAGGTTGAAGGCGGCTTCGTCACCGTGCGGCTCCGGTCAGCAACCAGCGGCGGCGGTGGCGAAGTCCCCAGCTGAGCGCGGCGACCGCGGATCCATCAGCACCGGAGTACGTGCCGCCGTCGCGCTCATCGGTCGGCGCGGCGGCCCGTTGATTTCCCCCGTATCGCGGGCCGTCGCTGCCTTCTTTCGGCGAGAGGGCGACGACATGCGGCGGTGGAAGTGGTTTCAGCGGCGGCGCGAACCCGTCGACACCATCGGTCCGGCCACGGTCTACGGCGGGCAGCGCGGGGCGTACGCGTCCGGCGCCGCGCCGAGCGCCCAACCGAACTGGAATGCGATGACCCAGGTGCAGGGGCTGCCGCTGCTCACCTACGGGCAGCGGCGGCAGTACGACGTGGGGGAGCGGCCATGATCAAGCTGCTGCTCCGCACCGGCTGGCCCGGTGCCGTACTCCTTCTCTTCCTGGTGGTCGTCACGAGCAGGTGGTGGGCGTGATGGACGACGGGCGGCCCACCGCCAGCCACGTGCGGTGGGCGGCACGGCAGGTGACTCGGCGGCACACGGAGTCGTAACAGGGGTGTGGGTGCGTTTGTTGTCGCCAGAGCAACAACAAACGCACCCACACCCGGATCAGCGAATCACTGGCTGAGGGCCGCGACCTGCTCGGCGGTGAGGCGGTCGGGGCCGACCACGGTGGCCGCACGGGCGGCGGTGCGCGCCCCCGCCGCGGTCGCCGCGGTCGCCGTCGGGTTCGCCGGGCGGCGCCAGTGCCAGTCGGTGACGGCCTGGTAGGCGGCGACCACCGACAACAGCCGGTCCTCGGCGTACGGCAGGCCGCCGAGGATGGTGCCGATCGGCACCCCGGCGTCGGTGAACCCGATCGGGAAGCCGATCTCCGGCAGGCCGATGATGTCGAAGGGCACCGGACTGGTCTGCACCACCACGTCGCACTTGTCGAAGAGCTGGTCCAGCACCCGTTCCATCAGCACCAACTTGGCGCGCTGCCCGGTGAGGAACTCGTTGCCGCCCATCAGTGCGCCCTGCAGCCAGCCGGTCACCGAGACGCCGAACCCGCGCAGGTCGTTGCGGAGGTACGGCATGAACGGCTCGCTGCGCTCCGGCAGCCGTACGTTGTTGAAGGCGTTGCCGGTGAGCAGTTCCCACTCGTCGGGCAACGGCACCTCGACGACCGTGGCGCCGGGGATCGCGGCGAGCTTCGCCAGGTACGCCTGCCGGGCCAGCGCGGTCGGCGACGTGCCGCCGGCGAAGCCGGGGAGCACACCGATCCGCGTCTTCCAGCGCAGCTTCACCGTGCGGCCGGCGTACACCGGGGTCGCCGCGGTGATCAGGTTGGGCAGCGGCGGCAGCCCCTGGGTGCGCGGGTCGGCGGGGTCGGGTCCGGCCATCGCGGTGAGCATGATCGCGGCGTCCTTGGCGTCGCGGGCCAGCGGGCCGGGGTGGTCGCGGGTATAGCTCAGCGGGATGATGCCGTTCAGCGAGACCCGGCCCATGGTCGGCTTGAGACCGGTCAGGTTCTGCGCGTTGGCGGGCGCGGTGATCGACCCACCGGTCTGGGTGCCGGTGCCCGAGGCGGCCAGTCGGCCGGCGACCGCGGTGGCGGTGCCGGTGGACGAGCCGCCCGGGTCGGTGTTGCGGTTGGCCGGCGTCCAGGCGTTCACCGTGGTGATCACGCCGGCCGGGGTGGTGGCCCGGGTCGTCGCCAGCGGCCCCATCTGGGTCTTGCCCAGCACGATCGCGCCCTGCGCCTTGAGCTTCGCGACGGCGGTGGCGTCGTACGGCGCGACGAAGTCCTTGAACAGGTACGAGTTGGCCGTGGTGCGCGTGCCGCCGGTGTAGTAGTTGTCCTTGATGGCGAGCGGGATGCCGTGCAGGGCGCCGCGGTGCGGTTGGCGTGCGGCGGCGCGGGCCGCCTTGATCGCCGCCTCGGCGAGCACCAGGTTGAACGCCTGATAGGTGGCGTCGTACGTCGAGATGCGGGCCAGGTACGCCTCGACCAGCTTCTCCGGCGTCAGCTTGCCCGCGCGGATCAGCCAGGCCGCCTCGGCGAGGGTCAGCTCGGTCGGGTCGGCGATCGCCTCGGCCCGCGGCCTGGTGTACGCGCTCGGACGGTCCAGGTCCGGGTTCCAGCGCAGCGTCGCGCCGCTGGGCGCCAGCTCGCTCTGCGCCTGTGCCGCCGAGGGCAGCGCGACGGCGCCGATCGCCGAGGCGGTGGCCAGGGCGGCGGTGCGGGCCAGGAAGGCCCGGCGGTCGACCGTACGGTCGAGAGGCTCGGTCGTCATCACTTCCGCCATTCCGTGCTGATCGAGGGGTAGAGCATCGGTGCGAGCTGCTGGGAGAGGGCGGCCGCCGTGGCCGGGTTGGTGACGCCGGGAGCGGGTAGCTGGTACCCGGCGAGCGGCACCAGCGTGGTGCGGACGAACGAGCGGAGCGAGGCCATGACCGAGTCACGGCCGGGGGAACCGGTCTCCGGGTCGGCGACGGTGCCGGCCGGGAGCTGGTCGAGATCGATGCCGAGGGAGGCGAGCCGGGCGCGGATGAAGACGTCCAGCTCGGCGTCGGTGGGGGCAGTGGGTGCCATGCTGCTCCTCGCAGGTGGAGAACGATGGCCTCACTCTGCGGTCGGCCCGTGTCACATCCGTGACCGGATGATCAACGTGCTGTGAACCGATGCAGGTCAATCCCATGATCGAGGCGAGGCTGCACGTCAACCCTGACCTTCGCCCACTGCCGTGTCTGCCTTGAGAGTCGTGGCTCGGGCCGGTGGAGTCCGTACCGTCCGATTCATGGCAAAGCAGAGGCTGTTGGTGGCGCTGTTGCTCCTCGCGCTGGGCGCCGCGGTGGTGGCCGGGCTCGCGCCCGGGGGCTGGGGGAGACCCGAACCGGTGGACGTGACCGCGGGCGCGTCCGCGTCGGCGTACCGGTGGGTGGTGGACGGATCGACCCGCTGGCACGGCCCCGCGGAGCTGGTCGGCGAGGCGGCGCTGGTGCTGCTGGTGCTGCTCGCGGCCGCCGTCTGGTGGGTCGGCCGCCGCCGCGGTCCGCAGGCCACGGCGCGCACCGCCCTGGTCGCGGTCGGGGCGACCGTCGCGTACGCGCTGAGCGAAGCGCTGAAGCCGGTCGTGGACGAGCAGCGGCCGTGCCGGGCGCTCACCGGCCTCCCGCCGGTCGACTGCCCACCGGTCGGCGACTGGTCCTTCCCCAGCAACCACGCCACCATCGCCGGGGCGCTCGCGGTCGGGCTGGCGCTGCTCGCGCCGCGGCTGGCCGCGCTGACGCTGCCGCTCGGGCTGGTCGCCGCCGGGCTGCGGGTCGCGGCCGGGGCGCACTACCCGCACGACGTGATCGCCGGGCTGGTCCTCGGCGCGACCGTCACCGCGGCGACCGTGCTGGCGTTCGGGCCGCTGGCCGCACGCCTCACCGCGGCGCTGGGGACGGTCCCCGGCGTACGGCGCCTGGTGGTCGCCGGGCAGCGGTCATGACGGCGGCGACACGATCCCGGCCTCGTGCGCCACGACCGCGGCGGCGCCCCGGTTCGGCACCCAGAGCTGGGTCAGGATCGGGGGTACCGTGATCGCGTCGCTCGCACGGCGGGGGAAGGGACGCTTCCTCGACGCAGAATCATGAGAAGGGGCGTTCCTTGCTGGTGGTCCATGGCCTGTGGCTGGCCGGTGGCCGCCTCGCCCTCTGGGCCGAGGACTCGACGCTGCCCGAGCGCCCGCCGGGGCGCCCGGGCCGGCCGCCCCGGGAGCGCCCGCACCCCTTCGCGGCGGCGCACACCGCGCTCGCCGAGGCGCTGGGGGAGTCCGCAACGACGGCGACAACCGGCATCCGGCCGCTCACCCTGCCGACCCGTGCCGGCGCCCCCGTCGAGTCGCCGGAACTGGTCCGCGCCGAGCCCGCCGCGCCCGGCCGCGCGGCCGTCACGCTCGTCCCGTGGCGGGTGCCGACCCTGGAGTACGACGCCGACGACGCGCTGCCGCTGTTGCGGACGATCCACCGCGACACCGGCCTGCCCGGCGCGGTGCCCGGCGCCGGGCCGCGTCACCTGGCGCAGCTGGCCGAGTTCGCCCTCGACCTGGTGGCGCGGGGTCGCACGCTGCCCGGCCTGGACGGCGACCGGGCGGTGTGGCGTCCGCTGCTCACCGGCGCCGACGCCGGGTGGGCGCGGGCGCTCGCGATGGCGCTGCCCCCGGCGGTGAAGGCCGCGTCGCCGGGACCCGCCGATCCGTCCGGCCCGGACGGTGTCGAGCCGCGCCTCGGCGCCGCGGAGCTGGTCGCCGACGCCCTCGACCGGCTCACCGACGCGGCGGCCCGGGTCGCGCTGGAGGGCGTACGCCTGACCGAAGCGCGGCGCGGCACCGGGACCGACGCCGCGGTTCGCGGCTGGCTGCGGGCGCTCACCGGCCGCGAGCGCACCGTCGCCGGCCCGCCCGGGGCGCTCGCCGAGCTCGACCGGGAGTTGCGGGGCTGGCAGCGCGACGCCGCCGGCGGGGCGGTCCGGGCGTGCTTCCGGATGGTCGAGCCGGCGGTCGGGGACGACGACGAGCGGTGGCGCCTGGAGTTCGCGTTGCAGGCCGCCGACGAGCCGAGCCTGGTCGTGGCCGCGGACCGGATCTGGGCGGCGCAGGGGGAGCTGCCCGGGCTCGCCCGGCACCTCGACGCCCCCGAGGAGACGCTGCTCGGCGAGCTCGGCCGCGCCAGCCGGCTCTGGCCGGGACTGGAGACGGCGCTGCGCACCGCGATGCCGGAGGCGCTGGACCTGGACAGCGAGGGCGCGCACCGGTTCCTGCGCGACGGGGCGCCGATCCTGCACGCCGCCGGCTTCGGCGTCCTCCTGCCGTCCTGGTGGCAGCGGCCCGGCGCGCGGCTCGGGGCGCGCGTCGCGGCCCGCACCCGCACCGCCCCCGGCACGGTCGCCGCGCGCAGCTCGCTCGGGCTGGAGTCGCTGGTCGACTACCGGTGGGAGCTGGCGCTGGGCGACCAGCCGCTGACCGAGGACGAGCTGAAGGGGTTGGCGGCGCTGAAGACGCCGCTCGTGCGGCTGCGCGGGCAGTGGGTCGAGGTCGACCCGAAGCGGATCGCCGCCGGGCTCCGGCTGCTCCGCTCCGCGGGCGAGATGACCGTCGGCGACCTGCTCCGACTCGGGCTGGAGCTGGGCGACGAGCCGGACGCGCTGCCGGTGCTGGGGGTGACCGCGGACGGGGCGCTCGGGGACCTGCTGGCCGGCCGGGCCGAGCGGCACCTCGCCCCGGTCGACGAGCCGCCCGGCTTCCGCGGCACGCTGCGGCCGTACCAGAAGCGGGGGCTGGCCTGGCTGAGCTTCCTGCAGTCGCTGGGGCTGGGTGGGGTCCTGGCCGACGACATGGGACTCGGTAAAACGGTGCAGATCCTGTCGCTGCTGGCGCGTGACGAGGGGACGGGGCCGACGCTGCTGGTCTGTCCGATGTCGCTGGTCGGCAACTGGCAGCGGGAGGCCGCGAAGTTCGCGCCGGAGCTGCGCGTGCACGTCCATCACGGTGCCGAGCGACCGCGCGGCCCGGAGTTCACCGCGGCCGTACGCGACGCGGACCTGGTGGTCACCACCTACTCGATCGCGGCCCGCGACGCCGCCGACCTGGCCGTGATCGAGTGGCACCGGGTCGTGGTGGACGAGGCCCAGGCGATCAAGAACGCCGCCACCCGGCAGGCGGTCGCGGTGCGTGCGCTGCCGGCTCGGCACCGGATCGCGGTCACCGGTACGCCGGTCGAGAACCGGCTCGCCGACCTGTGGTCCATCATGGACTTCGCCAACCCCGGCCTGCTCGGCGCCGCGCCGACGTTCAAGAAGCGGTACGCGGAGCCGATCGAGCGGCACGGCGACGACGAGGCGGCGCAGCGGTTGCGCCGGATCACCGGACCGTTCGTGCTGCGCCGCGTCAAGTCCGACAAGTCCATCATCTCCGACCTGCCGGAGAAGCTGGAGATGGAGGTGCTCTGCAACCTCACCGCCGAGCAGGCGTCGCTCTACCAGGCGGTGGTCGACGACATGCTGGCCCGGATCGAGTCCAGCGAGGGGATCGAGCGGCGCGGCCTGGTGCTGGCCACGATGACCAAGCTGAAGCAGGTCTGCAACCATCCCGCGCAGCTGCTGCGCGACGGCTCGGCGATGTCGGGGCGCTCCGGCAAGCTGGCGCGGCTGGAGGAGCTGCTCGACGAGGTGCTGGCCGCCGGGGAGAAGGCGCTGCTGTTCACGCAGTACGCGGAGTTCGGCAACATGCTGCGCGCGCACCTGTCCGCGCGGCTCGGTCGCGAGGTGCTCTTCCTGCACGGGGCGGTCGGCAAGGCGGCCCGCGACGAGCTGGTCGCCCGGTTCCAGACCGATGCCGGGCCGCCGCTGTTCGTGCTGTCGCTGAAGGCCGGCGGCACCGGGCTCACGCTCACCGCCGCCAACCACGTCGTGCACGTCGACCGGTGGTGGAACCCGGCCGTCGAGGACCAGGCGACCGACCGGGCGTTCCGGATCGGGCAGCGGCGCGCCGTGCAGGTGCGCAAGTTCGTCTGCGCGGGCACCGTGGAGGAGAAGATCTCCGCGATGATCGGCGAGAAGCGCGGGCTCGCCGCGAGGATCGTCGGCACCGGCGAGCAGTGGTTGACCGAGCTGTCGACCTCGGAGCTGCGCCGGCTCTTCGCGCTGGAGGCGGGGGCGGTGGTGGAGTGACCGACTTTTCCGACTTCGGGCCGCCGCGCCGCGTCGAGGGTGGTCTGCGCGCGCGCAGCACCCGCGGCGCGATCGGGCAGTCCTGGTGGTCGCGACGCTTCGTGGAGGTGCTCGAATCGTTCGCGCTCGGCACCCGGCTGACCCGCGGCCGGGCGTACGCCCGGCGTGGCCAGGTGCTCGCGCTCGACGTCGCGCCCGGCGAGGTGACCGCGTCCGTGCAGGGCTCGCGCCCCCAGCCGTACGCGGTGCGCATCGGGCTGCGCGCCTATCCGGAGCCGGTCTGGGAGCGCGTCGAACTGCTCCTCGCGGTCCAGGCGCTGTACGCCGCCCGGCTGCTCTCCGGTGACCTGCCGCCCGAGCTGGACGAGGTGCTCATCGAGGCGGGCGCGCCGCTCTTCCCGGCTACCGTCGATGAGCTGGACATGTCGTGCAACTGCCCCGACTTCGCGGTGCCGTGCAAGCACATCGCGGCCACGTTCTATCTGCTGGCCGAGGCGTTCGACGCCGACCCGTTCCAGTTGCTGCACTGGCGGGGACGCGCTCGGGAGCGGCTGCTGGCCCGGCTGCGTGAGCTGCGCGGCGGCTCCCGGGCGCAGCCCGCGCTCGTGCCCGGCGTCGCCCCGCCGGACGCGCCGGTCGGCGCCGCGCCCGCCCTCACCGGGCTGCCCGACCTGCCCCCGGCCGAGGCCGCCGACCGGTTCTGGGCCCCGCCGGTGCCGGTGCCGCCCCGGCCGGCCACGCTGGTCACCGCACCGGACCTGCTGCTTCGCCAGCTCGGTCCGCCCCCGACGCTCATCGGCGGCCCGGGCCTGACCGAGCGCCTGCGCCGCGCCTATGACCGCTTCGCCGCGCTCGCCGAGGCCGACGACCCGTCGCGTTGATCGAGGGACCGGCGGTACGCCCCGGTGCCGCCGCCGCGCGCCCCTTGATCGACGGTGCTACCAGGGGCGGGCGCGCAGCGCGAGCACGCCGGCGATGCCGAGCAGCGCCGCCGAGGTGGCGCCGGCCGCCCAGCCGCCGATCACGGTCAAGGCCGGTACGGACGCCCAGAGCAGCAGGCTGGCGACGATCGCGAGGCGGTTGCGACGGGTGGCGGCGGTGTCGCCGAGTCGGGCGACGAACTCCGGATCGGACATGCGCAGTTGCCGTGTGATCTGGTCGAACCGACGCTGATCCTCTCTGCTGAGCATGGCGGTGCCCTTCCCCTCATGCGTCAACTCGGGCTGCCCCAGAGGTACCCACTCCTGAGCCCGTCACGCCGATCCGGCCCATCCGGGTCCTCGGCCGCGCCGTTCGTGACGATCTTGGGGTGGGGTTAGCGGTCCCTTAAGTTTCGCTGTGCCGCGCGCACGCCGATCACTCGGCCCGTGGGCGCGCCGCGCCGGGAAACACCCGGTCCGTCCCGTGCGCCCCGCCGCCGCCACGTGGTCGCCGCCTGAGCTCTGTCTTAAGTGGCCCGCGCGGCGCCGGTCGGACGTCTTGAGACGGGTCATGCCGCTGGCTACCGTCGCACCACCCCCGCCACGGCCGCCCCCGGCCGTTCCCCGCGCACCGGGAGAAACAGGATTTCGCACATGGCTGACGAGCACGCGCCGCCCCGGCAGGCCCCCGCGCACCGGGGGAGGCCGCGGCGGTGGGTCGGCCCGGCGACGGGTCGGTCCCGCGGGCGGCTTCCTCGGCGGCCGGCGGGACACGGGAGAGGTCCGCGACGGCCGCCACGGGATCCCGCCCGGGGCGGGGCACGCCCTTCCCGAGCGGAGCGGAGAGGCGCACCGGATGCATAGTCAGCACCCTCCCGTGGGGCTCGCCGCGTGACCCGCCGGACACGGCGCTCCGGTCGCCCGGCCTGGCCCGACGGCAGCTCGTGGCCCGACGGCGACTCGTGGCGCGATGACCGGTCGGGGCGCGACGATCGGGGCTGGCCCGACGAGACCGCGTCGGGCGGCGGTCCGTCGTGGCGGGACGACCCGAGGTGGCGCGACGGCGCCCCGACACCGGGCGATGCCCCGACGTCGCGCGATGACCCGGCATGGTCGGATGCCGCGGCGTGGCGCGATGACCGGTCGGGGCCGCGTGACCCGTCCTGGCGCGATGACCGCGGATGGCGCGATGACCGCGGATGGCGCGATGACCGGGCGTGGCCGGACGAGCCGAGGCGGGACGGTCCGGCCCGCAGCGCGTCGGCAGGGCGCTCGGCGGCCACCCTGACGACACCACCGCGACCCGCACCACCGCAACCCGTACCCGCGGCCGTGCCGGAACGGCGCGGACCCGCCGGCCGCCGGCTCGTCGTGCTGGTGCTCTGGCTGGGGCTGCTCGCCAGCGTGCTGCCCTGGTGGCTGGAGACGCCGACCGGCTCGCTGCGCGGCACCGACGACGTGTTGATCGCCGCCGGGCGGATCACCGGCCTGGTCGCCGGTTACGTGTTGCTGGTGCAGCTGCTGCTGATGAGCCGGCTGCGGTTGCTGGAGCGGTGGATCGGCACCGAGCAGTTGGCCCGTTGGCACCGTGACATCGGCGCCACGCTCGTCATCGCGGTGCTCGCGCACACCGCGCTGATCCTGGTCGGCTACGCGGGGCTGGAGCGGCAGTCGCTGTTCGGCGAGATCCGGGTGCTACTCGGGTACGAGCACATGGTCGGCGCGTTCGCCGCCGCGGGCATCATGGTCGCGCTCGGGCTGCTCGGCATCCGGGCCGTCCGCGCGGCGCTGCCCTACGAGCTCTGGTACTACCTGCACCTGTCCAGCTACGCGGTGCTGGTGCTGGGCTTCGGGCACCAGTTCACGCACGGACAGCAGTTGTTCCGCCCCGGTCCGGTGCGCACCGGCTGGCTGGCGCTCTACGTCGTCGTGCTGGTCGCGCTCGTCTGGGGACGGGTCGTCACGCCGCTGGCCTTCAACCTCCGTCACCGGCTGCGGGTCGCCGACGTCGTCGCCGAGAGCCCCGACGTCTTCTCCATCTACCTGACCGGGCGTCGGCTGGACCGCCTCGACGTTCTCGGCGGCCAGTTCTTCCGGTGGCGCTTCCTGGCCCGCCGCTGCTGGTGGCAGTCCCACCCGTTCTCGCTCTCCGCCGCGGGCAACGGGCGGTGGCTGCGGGTGACCGTCAAGGTGGTCGGGTCGCACACCGCCGACCTGCGCGAACTGAATCCGGGGACCCGGGTCTGGGCGGTGGGCCCGGCCGGCACGTTCACCGCCGCGCACCGGCGGCGGCCGCGCGCGCTGCTGATCGCCGGCGGCAGCGGCATCGCTCCCATCCGGGCGCTGCTGGAGGAGATGCCGCCGGGCGCCGCGCTGATCTACCGGGCCCGCACCCCCGCCGACGTGCTGCTGCAGCGCGAGCTCGACTGGCTCGCCGAGGCGCGCGGAACCCAGATCTGGTACGTGGTGGGCGGTCGGGACGATCCGGCGCCCCGGCAGGCGCTCAGCGCGCGCGGACTGACCCGGCTCGTGCCCGACGTCGCCCGCCGTGACGTCTACCTCTGCGGGCCGCCCGGGCTGCTGGGGGCGGTCACGGTCGCGCTGCGGCGCGCCGGCGTACCGCGTCGGCAGATCCATCAGGCCACCTTCGAGCTGTAGTCGAGGAGATCCATTGCGCCGCGCCGTCTTCGCCGTCACCGGTCTGGCCGCCAGCACGACGCTGCTGGTGGTGCTCAAGGGCGGGCCGTCGCCGGCCCCCGTCGCGCAGAACGTTCCGGCCGGCCGGAACGGCGGGTCCGACGCGGGAGCCGTCGCCGCCGCGCCCCCGACCCCGCGGCAGCCGGGCCGGAGCGCGCCACCGCCCCGGGCCGGAAAGCCGACGCCCGCCCCGGCGGACACGGCCCCGGTGACCGCCACCGGCCCGGTCGTCACCAACCAGTACGGCCGGGTCCAGGTGCGGGTCACGATGCTGCGCGGGCGGATCAGCGACGTGACCGCCGTGGAGCTGCCGCAGGAGACGGCGGAATCGTCGCGGCGCAGCGAGCGCGTCGACGCCGCCT
Source organism: Micromonospora pattaloongensis (assembly GCF_900107255.1). Classification (GTDB taxonomy): domain Bacteria; phylum Actinomycetota; class Actinomycetes; order Mycobacteriales; family Micromonosporaceae; genus Micromonospora_I; species Micromonospora_I pattaloongensis. The sequence continues at coordinate 29,250 of NZ_FNPH01000005.1, forward strand.
ACAGCGGACCGGCGGGTCAGGTCGTGGGCCGGCAGAGCGCCGAGCTGGACACCGTCTCCGGGGCGACGGCCACGAGCGAGAGCTACCGCAACTCGCTGGCGGCGGCGATCGACGCGGCGGCGGGAGGGCGGCGTGGCTGACCGGTCGGGGGTCGTCCAGCGGCCGGGGCTGCGCCGGGTCGAGCACCTCATGGGCACCGCGGTCAGCCTCGATCTCGCCGACGACCTGCCCCGGGCCCGGCTCGACGAGCTCGCCGACGGGGTGTTCGACTGGCTGCACGAGGTGGACCGGCGGTTCAGCACGTACCGGACGGACAGCGAGGTGTCCCGGCTCGACCGGCGGGAGCTGCCGCACCGGGAGATCTCGGACGACCTGCGCGCGGTGCTGCTGCGCTGCGCCGAGCTGTGGCGGGAAACGGACGGCTACTTCGACAGCTACGCCACCGGCCGCCTGGACCCCTCCGGCTACGTGAAGGGGTGGGCGGTGCAGGTCGCCTCCGACCGGCTGGTCGCCGCGGGGGCGGCCAACCACTGCCTCAACGCGGGCGGCGACGTGCGGGTACGCGGGCACAACGCGGACGGCGACCCGTGGCGGATCGGGGTGCGGCATCCGGGGGACCCGCACCGGACGTCCTGGGTGCTCACCGGCACGGATCTCGCGGTGGCGACCTCCGGGGTGTACGAGCGGGGCCACCACGTGATCGACCCGCGCCGGGGGGTGGCGGCCTGGGGGCTGCGCTCGGTGACCGTGGTCGGACCGGATCTGGGCACGGCCGACGCGTACGCGACCGCGGCGGTGGCGATGGGCGCGGCCGGCGCGGGGTGGGCGGTCGCGCTGCCGGGGTACGACTGCGCCGTGGTGATGGACGACGAGCACTGCGTGCAGTCGGCGGGACTGCCGGTCGCGGGATAGCCCCCGGGCGGTCGGTCAGGCGCGGACCGGGCGGTGGGTGCCGGCGGGGCGCGAACCGGTCGGGCGTGAGCTGCCCGGGCCGGCGCCGCCGGGGCGGGTCCCCGCCCAGCGCAGCTGCCGGAAGCCCGCCGCGTCGGCCTCGACCCCGCCGGGCAACCCCACCTCGTTCAGACCTGGCATGTCTGCCCCCACCCGCGCCCGGACCAGGGCCGCTACCCGCGTTAACGAGCGCGGGGCCCCGGTGGTCGCTGCGACGCGGACCCGCCGGGGTGAACCGGGGGCGGTCACGCCCGGTGCAGCCGCGGCAGCGGTCGGGGCGCCCGCGCGGTCATCAGGTGCCGCGGCGAGGTGGTGCGGGCGTCGACCACCATGTCCTGCACGGCGTACGAGGCCGGGAGCTGCCACCGCGTCTCCTCCGGGGCCACCACCCACCGCACCGGCCCCTCGGGTAGCACGGTCGGTGGCGCCGGCACCCACGACCCGCGGCCGTGCCGGACCACGTCCAGCGAGTCGGCGAGTTCGGGACGCAGCGGGTCGCCGGGGCGTACCAGGAACATCCAGCGTCCGGTCGGCGTCACCGCGACCGGTCCGCGGACCCGGCCGCGGTCGGACCCGGCTATCCGGGCGTGCAACCGGGCGGCGCCGAGCACCCAGAGCCCGAGATGTGTGGGCACATCGAGGACGTCGAAGGCGCGGCCGGTGGCCAGCAGCACCGCGTGCGGGTGACGCTGCCACCAGGCGGCGACCTGCCGCGGATCCCGGGTTGCCGCCTGCTCCCAGCGCTCCAGCGCGGGGTGGCAGCCGATGGTCGGGCAGCCCGGCCGTCCGCAGACGAAGCGGCCGCGGCTCAGGCAGGCGCCCGGCGTCACCTCCCATCCGTGATCCGCGTAGCGCAGCGCGCGGTTGCGCAGTCGCGCCCGGACCAGAGGCGATCGTTCGCTCCACCCCATGGTTGGACCCCCCCAACCTTGCCGGCCGGTGTCACGCCGGCCATCGATCACCGTCACCCACACGTCACGTTGTCGTTGCCATTCACAGGGAGCCATTTGCAAGTTGCACCAAAAATTACGAGCATCGGTCGACGCGGCAACGCACATGCTGTGCGATCGGTCGCCAGGGGTGAGACTGGGCGACGGCATCGTCGCCTTCTTGCGAGATCCGGCAGGGGGACACGCGAGACGCGAGGGGGGAGGGGACGAACGTGGATGAGCTGCCCATCGGGCGCCGCGTGGCGTACTGGCGCGGGCGCCGCAAGATGTCGCAGCAGGTCTTCGCCGACCGGCTGGGAAAGTCGAAGAGCTGGGTGGACAAGGTCGAGCGGGGGGTCCGCCGGCTCGACAAGTTCTCCGTCGTCTACGAGATCGCCGACGTGCTGCAGCTCGACGTCCAGCTCCTGCTCGGGCGGGAGCCGGAGCGGCGCCCGGACAGCATCAGCTGCATCGATCAGATCGAGGTCGAGGAGATCCGCGCCGCCCTCGAGCGCTACGACTGCATCAGCGCGTTCTTCGACGCGGCGCCCCAGCCGCCGCCGGTGCCCGAGATCCGCAAGGCGGTCAGCCACGCCTGGTTGACGTACCAGCACGCCAAGTACGGCGTGCTCGCCCGGGCGTTGCCGAAGCTGCTGCGCGATGCGCAGGCCGCCGACACGGCGCACGGCTCGGGCGACCAGGCGCCGGAGGCGGCCCATCTGTTGGGGCAGGTCTACCAGATCGCCTCGTCGGCGTTGCGCAAGCTCGGCGAGCACGAGCTCTCCTGGCTCGCGGCCGACCGGTCCATCGCGGTCTCCCAGCGGGCCGGCGACCCGCTGCTCGCCGGGGTCGCCACGTACCGGGTCGGCAACGCGTTGCTCGCGCTCGGGCGGGCCCGCCCCGCGCTCGAGGTCAACGTCAACATCGCCAATCGGCTCGCCCCCGGCAACGGCGACGAGGCCTCCCCGCAGCGGCTGTCGGTCTACGGGATGCTGCTGCTGCAGGGCGCGATGGCGGCGGCCCGGATCGGCGACAGCGCGACGGTGCGCGACCTGCTGCACGGGGCCGACGAGGCGGCCCGGGCGCTCGGCGGGGACCACAACCACTACTGGACGAGTTTCGGCCCGACGAACGTGCAGCTGCACCGTGCGGCGGCCGCGGTCGAGCTCGGCGAGGGGCGGTACGCCGTCGAGACGCACGAGACGATCGACCACGAGGGCTTCGCGTCGCTGTTGCCGGAGCGTCGGGCGCACCACCTGCTGGACATCGCCCGCGGCTACACGCAGCTGGGCGACGTCGAGAAGGCCAGCGAAATGCTGCTGGAGGGGGACCGGCTGGCGCCCGCCGAGATCCGCTGCCGTCCGATCGCCCACGAGGTGATGTCCGACGTCCTGCGCCGGACCCGGGGCACCCCGCCGGCGCCGATCGCGGAGCTGGCCGAGCACATGGGAGTGGGCGTATGAGCCGGGCCCGGTGGGCATGAGCGACCCGCTGCCCGGCCGGGGCGTGCTCTACGTGATCTGCTGCGGGTCGCCGGCGGCCCGCGACGTCGGCGAGCTGGTCGCGATGGCGCAACGCGAGCGCTGGGAGGTCTGCGTGGTCGTCACGCCGGACGGGCGCAAGTTCGTCGACGTGCCGGCCATCGTCGTGCAGACCGGTTTTCCGGTGCGCACCTCGTACAAGAACCCCGGCGACCCGGACGTGCTGCCCCCGCCGGACGCCATCATCGTGGCGCCGGCGACGGTCAACACGATCAACAAGTGGGCGGCCGGGATCGCGGATACGTTGGCGCTCGGGTTGCTGGTCGAGGGGCAGGGTAAGGGGCTGCCGATCGTCGCGGTGCCGTTCACCAACGCGGCGATGGCCGCGCACCCGGCGTTCCGGGAGAGTCTCGCCCGGCTGCGGCGCTGGGGGGTCAGCGTGCTCTTCGGCGACGACGTGATGCCGCTGCACGCGCCGGGCACCGGCGACAAGCACCTGGACCGGTTCCCGTGGCGCAAGGCGCTCGACGCGCTCGGCGCGCGGCTGGCGGCGCGCAACCACCGGCGCTGACGCCGTGCGGACACCGGCGGCGGCGCGCGGCGGCGCAGCGTGCGGCGGCGCAGCGTACAGCGGGGGTCGGTAAGCTGCCGGCCGTGGGCACAACTGGATCCGGCGCGGTGCGCGTGGCCGACGTGGTGGCGGCGCTGGACCGACGCTACCCGCCGGCGTGGGCGCAGCAATGGGACCGGGTCGGACTGGTGGTCGGCGACCCCGCGCTGCCGGTGCGACGGGTGCTCTGCGTCGTCGACTGCGTGCCGGAGACGCTCGCGGAGGCGCTCGACGTCGGGGCCGACCTGATCGTGGCGCACCACCCGCTGCTGCTGCGCGGCGTCTCCTCGGTGGCCGCCACCACGTACAAGGGTCGGATCGTCCATGACCTGATCAAGCGCGACGTCGCGCTCTACGTCGCACACACCAACGCCGACGTGGCCAACCCCGGCGTCTCCGACGCGCTCGCGGCCCGGCTCGGCCTGTGCGATCTGCGCCCGCTGTCGCCGGCCCCGCCGGACGACCCGGCCGCGGGGCAGGGGCGGGGTATTGGTCGGGTCGGCCGACTGCCCGAGCCGCTCACGCTCGCCGAGCTGACCGCGCGCGCCGCCCGCGCGCTGCCCGCCACCGCGTGGGGGGTACGCGCCGCCGGCGACCCGCAGCGGGTGATCGAGACGGTCGCGGTCAGCGGCGGCGCGGGCGACTCCTTCCTGGCCGCCGCGACCGCGGCCGGCGCCGACGCCTACCTCACCGCCGACCTGCGTCACCATCCGGCCAGCGAGCACGTCGCGGCCGGCGGGCCGGCGCTGCTGGACGCCGCGCACTGGGCGACCGAGCGGCCGTGGCTGGACGAGCTCGCCGAATGGCTGCGCGACACGCTGGCGCTGGAGACGCTGGTCTCCGACCTCGACACCGACCCGTGGACGTTGCACGCCGCATCCGGCACCCCCGCCGTGACCGGCGCCCCGACCGTGAAGGAGCCCCGCCCGTGAAGGCCGACCCGCAATCCCAGCGCCGTCTGCTCGATCTGCAGGCCATCGACACCGCGCTCGCCCAGCTCGCCCACCGGCGGCGGACCCTGCCGGAGCACGCGGAGCTGGACGCGCTGGCGCGCGAGCTGTCGGCGCTGGAGGACGAGCGGGTCCGCGCGCAGGTCGCCGTCGATGACATCGACCGCGACATCGTGCGGTTCGAGCGGGACATCGAGCAGGTGCGGGTCCGCAAGGACAAGGACCAGGCGCGGCTGGCCGCGGGGACCGGGCCGGCGCGGGAGCTGACCGCGCTGGAGCACGAGTTGGCCTCGCTGAACCGGCGGCAGACCGAGCTGGAGGACGCCGAGCTGGAGCTGATGGAGCAGCGGGAGGCGGCGCAGGGCGTACTCACCGCCGTCGAGCAGCGGCTGGCGGCGGCGCGGGAGCGGCGCGCGGAGACCGAGACCCGGCGGGACGAGGCGCTGTCGGAGATCACCCGCGAGGAGCAGTTCAAGACCACGTCGCGGGCGCCGCTCGCCGGCGACCTGCCGGCCGACCTGGTGGGGCTCTACGACAAGATCCGTGAGACCTCCGGCGGGCTCGGCGCCGCGCTGCTGACGGCCGGTCGCTGCGGCGGCTGCCGGATCGAGCTGTCCGGGGCCGACCGGGCACGGATCAGGGCGGCGTCCCCCGACGACGTGGTGCGCTGCGAGGAGTGCCGGCGGATCATGGTCCGGACCGCTGAGTCCGGCCTGTGACCGTGCACCGCAGGGTCGTCATCGAGGCCGACGGCGGCTCGCGCGGCAACCCGGGGCCCGCCGGCTACGGCGCGGTGGTGCGCGGCGCCGGCGGCGAGGTGCTGGCCGAACGCTCCGAGTCGATCGGGGTGGCGACGAACAACGTCGCGGAGTACAGCGGCCTGATCGCCGGCCTGGAGGCGGCCGCCGAGCTGGGCGCGACCGAGGTCGAGGTCCGGATGGACTCGAAGCTGGTCGTGGAGCAGATGTCCGGCCGCTGGCAGATCAAGAACCCGGGGCTGCGGCCGCTGGCCGCCCGCGCGGCGGCGCTGAGCCGGGGTTTCGACGCGGTGCGCTACGGCTGGATTCCGCGGGAGCGCAACAAGCACGCCGACGCCCTGGCCAACGCCGCGATGGACGTGGCGGCGGGGAAGACCCCGAAGACCGTGCGCACCGTCGAGGTGGCCGAGCCCGAGCCGGAGCCGCGCGAGGTGGCCGCGCCGGACTCGCCGGCCCGCGCGCAGGCGCGGCAGGTCGCGGCGCAGGCACGGGAGACGGCCGCACAGGCGCGGGAGTCGGGGGCGCAGCCGGGCGGAGCCCGGGCCGACGCGCCGACGGCGCGCAGCTCGTGGGAGCCGCGGCCGGCGACCGCGGCGACGCGGCTGCTGCTGGTGCGGCACGGCGAGACCGAGCGGACCGCGCAGCGCCGCTACTCCGGCCGGGGCGACGTGCCGCTGTCGGAGCGCGGCGCGGCGCAGGCGGCGGCGACCGCGGCGCGGATCGCGGCGCTGGCCCCGTCGGTCGCGGCCGTGGTCACCTCGCCGCTGGCCCGGTGTACGGCGACGGCCGAGGCGATCGCCGGGGCGCTCGGCGGGACGCCGGTGCTGCCGGAGCGGGACCTGGTCGAGTGCGACTTCGGGGAGTGGGAGGGCTGCACGTTCGCCGAGGTACGCGAGCGCTGGCCGGCCGAGATGGACGCGTGGCTTGCCTCGACGAGCGTCGCTCCGCCCGGCGGTGAGGCGTTCATCGAGGTCGGCGCGCGGGTGCGCCGCGCGGTGTCCGGTCTCCTGCAGACGTACCGCGGGCAGACCGTCGTGGTGGTCTCGCACGTCTCGCCGCTGAAGCTGATGCTGCGCGACGCGCTCGCCGCCAATGACGCCTTCCTGCACCGGCTCTACCTGGACCCGGCCGGTCTGTCCATCGTGGACACGTGGCCGGACGGCGGGGTCGCGGTGCGCGCGGTCAACGACACCGCCCACCTGGTCGAGGGATAGCGGCCCCGCCACTCGATCAAGGCGGGCTCCGCCGTTCGGCGCAGCGCGTCGGCCATTCGGCGCGCCGGCCCGTCCGTCAACGGTGGCCGCCGTCTCGGCCGGGGATACCCTGCGGCCGATTCGTGGGATCGGGACGGTCGGGGAGGGTATCGGCATGGATGAATCTGACGTCGGTCCGGCGCCGGAGGCCGTCGCCTCCAGGGCGAAGGACCGCAGCCCGTGGAACTGGCTGCTGTTCGTGCCGATCGTGGTGCCGCTGCTGACCCCGCTGTTCAACCGCGAGACGCCGCGGCTGTTCGGCTTCCCCGCCTTCTACTGGTTGCAGTTCGCCTTCATCCTGCTCGGCGTGGGCACCACGACGCTGGTGTACCAGATGACGAAGAAGCGGGGGTGACGCGGCGATGTGGCGCGATCATCTGACCGAGATCATCATCTTCACCGCGCTCTTCCTGTTCGTCAGCGCGATGGGGTTCGTCGCGGCGCGGTGGCGCGCGCCCAAGGACATGGCGCACCTCGACGAGTGGGGGCTGGGCGGACGCAACTTCGGCGGCTGGATCACCTGGTTCCTGCTCGGCGGTGACCTCTACACCGCGTACACCTTCGTCGCGGTGCCGGCGTTGCTCTTCGGCGCCGGGGCCGCGGGCTTCTTCGCGGTGCCGTACACCGTGATCATCTATCCGATGGTCTTCCTGGTGCTGGTGCGGCTCTGGTCGGTGTCGCACCGCCACGGCTTCGTCACCCCGGCGGACTTCGTCCGCCACCGGTTCGGCTCGCCGACCCTCGCCCTGGTCATCGCGATCACCGGCATCGTGGCGACCATGCCGTACATCGCGTTGCAGCTGGTCGGCATCGAGGCGGTGCTCAAGACCATGGGCCTGACCGGGGAGGGGGCGCTCGCCCGGCACCTGCCGATCATCGTGGCCTTCGCGATCCTGGCCGCCTACACCTACCAGTCCGGCCTGCGGGCGCCGGCGCTGATCGCCTTCGTCAAGGACACGCTGATCTACATCGTGATCCTGGCCGCGGTCATCTACATCCCGTACAAGCTGGGCGGCTGGGGAGCGATCTTCGACGCCGCGGACGCGAAGTTCTCCGCGTCGCCGGCGCCGAACGACGGGGTGCTGCTCAACCAGAACAACCAGCTGCAGTACATCACCCTCGCGCTCGGCTCGGCGCTGGCGCTCTTCCTCTACCCGCACAGCCTCACCAGCGTGCTGGCGAGCAAGAACCGCGACGTGATCAAGCGGAACATGTCGGCGCTGCCGGCGTACAGCTTCCTGCTCGGGCTGATCGCGCTGCTGGGCTTCATGGCGATCGCCGCGGGGGTCACGCCGCTGCCCGGCGCGAAGCCGGGCACGGTCGACAACAACACCGTGGTGCCGCTCCTCTTCGACCAGCAGTTCCCCGGCTGGTTCACCGGGATCGCGTTCGCGGCGATCGGCATCGGCGCGTTGGTGCCGGCGGCCATCATGTCGATCGCGGCGGCGAACCTGTTCACCCGGAACATCTACAAGGAGTACCTGCGGCGCGACGCCACCCCGGCGCAGGAGGCGAACGTTTCGAAGATCACCTCGCTGCTGGTGAAGGTCGGCGCGGTGGCCTGCATCGTCTTCCTCGACCCGCAGTTCTCCATCGACCTGCAGCTGATCGGCGGCGTCATCATCCTGCAGACCCTGCCGGCGGTCGCGCTCGGCCTCTACACCCGGTGGTTCCATCGCGGCGCGCTCATCGCCGGCTGGGCGGCCGGGATGGGGCTCGGGATGTGGATGCTCTACCAGATCCCGAACCCGGCGGCCAAGCGTGCCCACTTCGGCGGCTCGGCCTTCCCCCTGGAGAAGTTCGGCTTCGACACCCCGAGGACGGTGTACGTCGGCCTGGTCGCCGTGCTGGTGAACCTGCTGGTCGCCGCGGTGCTGACGCTCGCGCTGCGGGCGGCCAAGGTGCCGGAGGGGGTCGACGGGACGACGCCGGCGGACTACTTCGCCGACGAGACCGACCCGCGGGTCGGCGCCGAGCCGCGGGAGCAGAGCGGGGCCGCGGTGCAGCCGGCCCCCCAGGTCTGAGGCGGCGCGGTGGCCCCGCCCGCGACGCGGGCGGGGCCACCGCGCTCATCGCGTCCGGCGGGTGTGCGCGTCGAGTGACTCGTTGAGCCGGCGCATCAGCATGGCCAGCGCGCGCCGGTCGCCGGGGGACCAGTCGGCGAGGATCTCGCCGTAGAGCGCGGTGCGCGCGGCCCGCACGGCGTCGACCCGGTTCAGACCCGCCCGCGTTGCCCTGATCACCGCCCCGCGTCCGTCGTGCGGGTCGGGCTCGCGGGTGACCAGGCCGTCGCGCTGCATCGCCGACACCTGCCGGGTGACCGTCGAGCCGTCGAGGTTGAGACGCGCGGCCAGCGCCGAGACGTTCTGCGGGCCGGCGTCCTGCAGGTGCCGCAGGATCACGTACGCGGCGCGGTCCAGCGAGCGGTGCGCCGCGACCGGGGTGGCCCGCCGGGTCGCCTCGCCCAGCCGCATCAGCAGCGCCACCTCGGTCTCGATCTGCCCGAGGGCCGCGTCGTCGTCCATAGCTGTATGATACAGATGAAGTATCTGTACTATACAGCTATATGGGAGGCGACGTGGGCCGACAGGACGAACCGAACCGCGGTGCCATCTACGCCACCACGCTGGTGGCCTTCCTCGCCATCGCCGGCATCGCCGTCGTCGACCCGATCCTGCCGGTCATCGGCGACGCGATCGGGGTCTCCGCGTGGCAGGTCGAGCTCCTCTTCACCGCGTACATCGCGGTGATGGCGGTGGGGATGATCCCCGCGACCCTGGCGAGCGGCCGCTTCGGCTTCAAGCCGGTGCTGGTCACCGGCGTCGCGGTGGTGGGCGCGGCCGCCATCCTGGCCTCGTTCAGCAACGACATCGTGCAGCTCTCGGTGCTGCGCGGCGTCTGGGGCCTCGGCAACGCGATGTTCTTCGCCACCGCGATGGTCGTGCTCGTCGCGCTCGCCACCGACCGGGAGTGGGTGGTCGGGCTCTTCGAGACCGCGCTCGGGCTCGGCTTCGCCGTGGGGCCGCTGATCGGCGGGCTGCTCGGCCGGCTGACCTGGCGGCTGCCGTTCTTCGTCTGCGGGGTGTTCATGGTGCTCGCCCTGGCCGTGGCCGCGCGCCGGCTGCGCGAGCCCGCCACGAAGCAGCCCCCCGTCACGGTGGCCGCCATCTTCGGCACGTATCGCCGGCCGGCGTTCGTCGCGCTCTGCGCGGTGACCGCCGCGTACAACTTCGTCTTCTTCGTGATCCTCGGCTACACGCCGCTGTTCCTGCGCCTCGACGTCGTGCCGCTCGGTCTGGCCTTCACCGGCTGGGGACTCGGCCTCGCCGCCGGCATCCTGGTCATCGGTCACCGGCTCGCGCACCGCATCGGCGCGGTCCAGACCGTCGGGATCGCGGTCGCCGGGCTGCTCGGCTGCCTGGCGCTCTTCGCCACCTCGACCGGGCTGACCGAGTCGCTCATCGCGCTGCTGCTGGCCGGGCTCTGCATGGGGCTGGCCAACGCCAATCTCACCGACCTGGCGCTCGGACTCGGGTCGCCGGACCGCCGGGTCGCGACCGGCGCTTTCAACCTGGTCCGCTGGGGCGCCGCCGCCCCCGCGCCGATCATCTCCGGCAAGCTGGCCGAGCACTCCGACACGCTGCCGTTCTGGGCCGGGGCCGCGGTGCTGTCCGCCGGCGCGCTGGTCTACCTGGCCTGCGCGCACCTGATGGCCGCCGGATACGGCGAACGGGTGCTCTGGTCGCGCTGGAACCGGCGGGCCCGCGCCGCGGAGCGGACGCCGGAAGAGGCGGTCGGCGAGGCCTACTGACTCCGTCCGGCGGTGCCGCGCAGATCGCCGCCGCCGGGCGGTAACCGGGCCGCGTGACGCGGGGAGTACGACCTACTCGCCGCGTCACGCGGCCCCCCTGGCCCTCAGGTGACGGCCCGGACCAGCAGCACGAGGCCGATCACGGTACCGAAGAGCACGATCAGGGTCCTGAGCACGGCCGGCGGCAGCCGGCGGACCAGCCGGGCGCCGCCGTAGCCACCGGTGACCGTCGCCGGCGCGAGCACCGCCACCGCCGCCCAGTTGACCGGTCCGAAGGTGGCGAAGACCGCCACGGTGGTGAGGCCGACGACCGCGGAGAGCAGGTTCTTCAGCGCGCTGACCCGGGCCAGCGTCTCGTCGAGCACCAACGCCAGCCCGGCCACCAGCATCACGCCGAGCGCGGCGCCGAAGTAACCGCCGTAGAGCGATCCGAGCCCGACCATCGCGTGCAGCGTGACCCCGCGGCGGCGCGCGGACAGCTCGGCGGGATGCCCGACCACCCGCCGCAGCCGGTCCTGGAAGGCGAGCACCGCCGTCGCGCCGAGCACCAGGAACGGCACCACCAGCTCGAACGCGCGCGGCGGCGTGGCCAGCAGCAGACCGCATCCGGCGACCGCGCCGAGCACCGCCGTGGGGATCAGCCGGCGCAAGCGGGCGGGCGGCAGGTCACGACGGCTCCCGACCACGCTGGCCAGGTAGCCCGGACAGACCGCCACCGAGTTGGTGACGTTGGCCGCGATCGGCGGCAGGCCGGTCGCGATCAAGGTCGGGAACGTGATGAGCGAGCCGCCGCCGGCGACCGCGTTGACGGTGCCCGCGCCCAGTCCGGCCGCGAGCAGCACTGCCGCTTCGCTGAGATCCATCGTCGCTGAGGCTAGTACCCCGGCATTACGGGCGATAGCGCGCAACCACCGGCGGTTGTCGTCTTTTGCGCCGACCGGACCACCTGCAGCCGGCTGAGGGACATACCTCAGAGTCATAAATATGCCTCTCGGGCATATCCCTCCCAAAGATCCCGTGGGCGGCCGAGCGTGCCCCGATTCGGGAAGAAACCGCGGCCCCGTAGCATTGGACAAGCGACGGACGAGTCGACCGGGCGGTCGCGTCGGCGGGGCCAACGCCCCGCCGCCGAGGAACGTCCGGACTCCACAGGGCAGGGTGGTTGCTAACGGCAACCCGGGGCGACCCGCGGGACAGTGCCACAGAAAACAAACCGCCGAGCCCGCTCGGTAAGGGTGAAACGGTGGGGTAAGAGCCCACCAGCATCCCGGGTGACCGGGGTGGCTAGGTAAACCCCACCCGGAGCAAGGCCAAGAAGGGTCCTCACCGCGAGGTGATGGCCTGCGCAGGCGATCGAGGGCGGCCCGCCCGATGCCTGCGGGTAGGCCGCTGGAGCCTGTCGGCAACGGCAGGCCGAGATGGATGACCGCCCCCGGCGACAACGGCAACGGTGCCGCCGGGCACAGAATCCGGCGTACAGGTCGACTCGTCCGCCGCCCACCAGGTCAGAGCCGCGATCAAGGCTCTGGCCTGGTTCTATTTCCGGGCGGGGATGGTCGGTGATGGTCAACGTTGCTCGGCGTTCCACGCCCTGAAGACGCCCTGACGCCCTGGAGACGCCCCTGACTTGAGCTGTGGAGCTTCAGGCTGGAAGTCGTAGTTCGCGGGTCCAAGCCGCAACAGGGCCACGGCGGCGAGGACTGTCAGCATCGCACCGGTCGCGAGCCATCATCGGCCCGGCCACGGCGCAGGTGCTGCCGTGACCAAGCGTCGCTGGCGGACGCGGGTGTCCGTCTTGGGCGGCAACCGAATATGCGCGCCTCATCCGGCAGGTCAGACGGCTTCCGGCGAAGAGCACTGCGTGAAGCCGATGCGCTTGTCGTCGACGACGGGTCCGGTGCACGTCCGCCGCGTGATACGCCGGCTACCGAATCTGTCCTGCCGGGTATCCATGGTGACCTGCACGGCACCGTCGCTATCGGCGACATAGTCGGTGCGGATCAGGTCACCTTCGATCGTCGGCCAGATCTCGGCGAGGCGGGCGGGCCGGCGTGCCTCCACCGCGTCGAGGAAGCAGGTGATCGCCGCGGGCGGCAGGCCTTCGGAGGGGCCTAACTTGTGGCTGCCGCAGTCCAGCGCGGCCGCCGACGTCACGGCCGCGCTCGCACCCACGGGTGGCGGGGATGGGTTCGTCCCGCGGTCGGCCGTGGCCGACACGGCAGCGAACACCCCAACGGCGGTGAGCACGCTGGCTGCCGCCACGCTGCCGGCCACACGCTTCCGGCGCAAGGCCTCTCCGCGGGCGCGAACCTGCGCGGGTGGCGCCAGCTTCAGGGCGGCGGTGTCGTGCTTGAGGGCCGCGACGGCCTCACGGATGTGCGCTGACATCGGATTCCTTCCGTTCGTCGTGGGTGCCGAGCAGCGGCGCGAGCGCCGCCCGCGCGCGGGCTAGGTAGACCTTGACGGTGCCGGCGGGCATGCGGGTGGTCTCGGCAATCTCGGCGATCGGAAGGTCGCAGAGGTAGTGCAGGACCACGACCCGCCGTTGCGCCTCCGGCAACCGGCGTAACGCCGCCATCACCGCGATCCGGTCCGGCGACGGTTCGGCAACCGTCACGGGCGGGCCGAGCCTGGCCCGCGCGGCCAGCCAGCGCCGGACACTGCGCCATCGGTTGGCCGCCACCCGCCACGCCACGGTCCGTACCCACGCCTCCGGGTCCTCGTAGCCCGACAGCCACGACCACCGTATCCAGGCGCGGGCGTACGCCTCCTGCACGGCGTCCTGGGCCTCGCTGAGGTTGCCGCAGACGGCATACACCTGGTGCACGACGCGCGCCGAGGTCGCTGTGTAAAAGGCGTCAAAGTCGTCGGTCGTACCCATCCGCACCGTCCCTATTCATGGCTGTCACCGATATACACCCCGCTGAGGGCGCCCTGGTTACAGCCGCCGACGGTACGGCCGGTGGCAGGGTAGCGATGGACCATCCGTGTTCCTGGTATGGCGGCAGGGTGTTCGGCACCCGGTTGGTCAACTGGTTGGCGAGGGGAGCATCCCCTTGAGCATTGGGCCGCCGCAGAGCTTCCCGCGCGGTTCGAGATAACCGCCGTATGTTCCGGAGGTCATTTCATCAGCGCAGAGGGCGTGTCGTCCGGTGGCACGTGGATGGCCGGGCTCCTCGGGTTGCGTCTGAAGCCCATCTCTGTCAAAGATCCCGCCGGAGGCGCCCCTACCGCAGCTCCGCCGCGCGAAGAGCGTGGGGATTCGCGATCTCATGCCGTTGGTCACCCTCTGGACGTCCTAGACGTTCTAGGTTTGTCAAGCATCAGTTTGTCTGCCCGAATGCTCTACGACGCTCGCTTGGCCGGCACACAAACCGGCGGATCGGAGGGCTCGGGCAGCAGCACCGAGAGCACCCGGGTGTGCGGACGGAAACCTGCGCTCTCATAAATCCGGCGCGCGGGGTTCCCGTCAGCCACCGACAGACCGACGGCCGGCAACCCCGCCTCGTGCGCGCCGCGCAACGCGTGCGTCAGCAGTGCCCGGCCAAACCCGCGGCTCTGTGCCCGAGGCGCCACGGCGAGATTGAGGATCCAGGCGCAGACATCGTCGGTCCACGGCACCGGTCCGGCGCACAGGATGTGGCCGGCGCTGCGACCGTCGGGATCCACTAACCGAGCCGAGGCGGGCAGCAGCGGTGGTACCGGGTCACCGACGTCGAACATCGCCCGGACCGCCTCGGTGTCACTGGCCTGCCACGGCCCGTCCGGATGGCCCGGCCCGTACGCCGCTGCCAGCCCTTCCGCGAGATCGTCGTCCCAACCCGGGCTGCCTAGCGACCATCCGGCCGGCAACGTCACCGGCGCTGACACATCGGCCAGACCGTGACGCATGTCCGTCGCGGCCCTGTGCAGTGCAAGACCGCCGGCCACCAGCGACGCCGCCAGGCCGTCATCGGACGTCTCCAGCCGGAATCCGGCGAGATCACGGCGCGCCTGCTCGGCAATCTGGCTCTGAGCCGCCCCGGGCAGCGGTCGAACCTCAGCCGCGACCCGCATCCCCGAGTCGTCACGTATGCGCATCCGGGCCAGCGTCGTGCCGTCGTCGGCGAGAAGCAGGGAGTCGGCGCAGTCTTCTGGATGTGGGCGTACCGGCACTCGCGCGAGGGTACTGGCCCGGCCGGTCAAGCTGTATCGAAAATTCGGCCGACAGGTCAGCGGATCTTCGGCGTACAGGTCGACTCGTCCGCCGCCCGTCAGGCCACGCGTGCGCTCGCACGCGTGGCCTGATTTTTGTTTGCCGCGACCCCGGACACACCCACCTTGACCTGCGTCACCCTTCGCCCGACGGAGCGAGGAGACCGCTGGGCGGCCTCCTATGCTCGCCCGACCGGCAGGGCCCCACTCCTGGGTGAACGTCCCCGCCATCGGGTACGACGTGGAAGGCGTAAACGTGACCGGTTCCCCCACACGGTCCTGGCGAGGCATGACCATCCCCGCTCCCGGCACCTACGTTCTCGACCAGGCGCACAAGCGCATCGGTTTCCTCGCCCGGCACATGATGGTGAGCCCCGTACGCGGTGAGTTTGCTGAGGGGACCGCGCAGATCGTCGTCACCGAGGACCCGTTCGACTCCTCGGTGAGCGCGACCATCCGGGCGGCGAGCATCGGCACCGGCACACCGGACCGCGACGCGCACCTGATGAGCGCGGACTTCCTCGACGTGGAGCGCTTCCCCACGCTGGAGTACCGCAGCACGGGGATCACGTGGGAACAGCACGAGGACCCCATCTTCATGTGGGCCCGGCTGCGCAGCAACGGGCTGGCGCGCAGGGGCGGGGGCCACGTCCCGCAGCAGGCCGCCCGCGCGGCCACGCGGTTCACGCTGACCGGGGAGCTGACGGTCAAGGGGATCACCCGGCCGGTCGACCTGCAGGTGGATTTCGGTGGCGCGCGTCGCGACCCGTACGGGCAGGACATCTTCGGCTTCACCGCGACCGCCGAGATCAACCGCGAGGACTACGGCCTGGTCTGGAACGTCGTCCTCGACACCGGTGGCGTGCTGGTGGGCAAGACGGTGCGGATCGAAATCGCCGGCGAAGCGATCCGGGAGTCCTGAAAGCCGCCCGTTTGTCGCCGTCGTGGCGGGGAACCCCCTTCGGCGTCCGCACGCCCGTCGCGCCGGGTCCGCGACGGCGTGACCGTCCCTTCGCGGGGGACGGTCGTGGGGCGCCCACGCCGATGTGGGGGCAGCCCGGGGTGGCGGCCCGACCCGCCGAATGCGTCGCGAGTGGACCCGCCGAGGACGTCCGACGAGGGGAAATGCGGCAATGTGGCGAAGATTTCTTTTCCGAACGACCGTGTCGACCGGCGGCCGTGCCGGCGACGGGCTCACCGAGGTAAATCCCTTATTGCATAAGCCCTGTACGTCAAAACGCGTGTGACCAGCGGTTCCGGCGGTACGCGGCCGCCGCCCGCTCTATTGTGGACTGCGCGTACGTTTTTGCGTGAAACGGTAGCGCATGGTCGTTTTGGGGTGCACAGTGATCTCATGAGCGACAGCGATAGTGGTGCGCAGTACTACTGGTGCCTGCGACACCATCGAGTGGAGACCGAGTCGGACGGGTGCGCCGCCAAAGACCGACTGGGTCCCTACACGTCGGCAGCCGATGCCGAGCGTGCGCTCCAGCGGGTGCAGCAACGGAACGAGGCGTGGGACGCCGAGGACGCCCGCTGGTCTGGGGAGGGTCGCTAGCGACGTGGCGAACGTCCGCGTCGAGGACCTGACGGGCTCCACGAGGAGACAGGTCCACCGCAACCCCGCAAGGAGGAGACAACAATGGCCGTAGCGAAAAAGGCCACCACCACCCCGGCCGCGAAACGCGCGGCTGCCACCCCGGCCACCGCGAAGCGCGCCACTGCGAAGAAGACCGTCGCCGCGAGCCCGAGCACGGCCAGCTCGAAGCGGAACACCGTGACGAGCGCGGCGCCGGCGAAGAAGGCCGCCGCCAAGCGGACCCCGGCCACCGCCGCCACCAAGACCACGGCGGCCCGGGCCACCAAGGCCAGCGCGTCGACCGGCGCCGCCACCAAGACCACCGCCGCGCCGAAGAAGACGGCGAAGCGGGCCACCGCGACGAAGGTGACGCCGAGCAAGGCCACCACCAAGGCCCCGGCCAGCCGGGCCGGCACCAAGGCGCCGGCGAAGAAGGCGACCGCGTCGCGGGTCACCGCCCGACAGACCAGCACCGCCGCCCGCTCCGCGCGCGGCACCCGGGCGACCGTCGGCACCACCGGCACCACCGCCACGAAGAGCACCACGGGCGCCAAGGCCGCCACTGCGGCGAAGAAGGCGGCCGCGACGAAGACGTCGAGCCCGTCGCGCAAGGCCACCACCGCGGTCGCGAGCGCCGCCGCGGCGACGAAGAAGGCGACGGCGGCGAAGAAGGCCACCGCGAGCAAGGCCGCCGCCAAGGCCACGACGGAACAGCGGGTCCGCACCGCCCGCAAGACCGCGCCGGCCAAGAAGTCCACCGCCAAGAACGCCCCGGCGAAGAAGGCGACGACGGTGAAGTCGACGACGGCGCGCGGCGGCACCACCGCCCGCAAGGCCGTCGAGAAGAAGACGACCACCAGCCGGAAGACGACCGTGGCGAAGAAGACCGCGCCGGCCACCAAGGCGACCGCGGCGAAGACGACGGCCAAGCTGGCGGAGAAGAAGATGGCGAACGCCGCCAAGCGGACGCCGGTCGCGGCGAAGAAGGGCAGCACGGCGCCGGCCGCGGCCAAGAAGACCACCGCGAAGAAGGCGATCGCCCGGGACGTGGCGGCGAAGAAGTCGACCCGGATGACCGCCCGGAAGTCGACGAGCTGATCGCGGCGCGGGGCGCCGGGCGGCCGGAGATCCGCCGCGTTGATATGAATGACGCGTGGTGATCCGACGTGTCCTGGCGCCCCGCATCGACTTCACTGTGCTCCGCCGCGAGCTGGGGCTGCCCGAGCGGTACCCGGACGCGGCGCAGCGCGTCGCGGAGCGGGCCATCGCAACGACCGCGCCGCCGGCCACCGACCGTACGGACATTCCGTTCGTCACGATCGACCCGCGCGGCTCCCGCGACCTCGACCAGGCGATGTTCCTGGCCCGGCGTTCCGGCGGCGGCTACCGTGTGCACTACGCCATCGCCGACGTGGCCCGGTACGTGCCGGTCGGCAGCGATCTGGAGGCCGAGACCTGGCGGCGCGGCCAGACCGTGTACCTGCCGGACGGCAACGTCCCGCTGCACCCCGAGATCCTGAGCGAGCAGGGCGCCAGCCTGCTGCCCGGCGTCGATCGCGCCGCGGTCGTCTGGACCATCGACCTCGACGGTGACGGCGCGACCGTCGCCGTACGCCTGGAACGGGCCCGGGTGCGCAGCCGGGCCCAACTCGACTACGCCGGCGTCCAGGCCGACGTCGCGGCCGGCGCCATCCCCGAACCGATCGCCCTGCTCCCCGAGATCGGCGAGCTGCTGCTCGCCCGCGGCCGGGCCCGGGGCGCCATCACGCTGCGTCTGCCGGAGCAGGACGTGGAGCCGCACGGGGACGGCTGGCGGCTGGTGCTGCGCCCGCCGGCGCCGATCGAGGATTACAACGCGCAGATCTCGCTGCTCACCGGCATGGCCGCCGCCGACCTGATGCTGGCCGGCGGCGTGGGCCTGCTGCGCACCATGCCCGAGCCGGCGCCCGGGGCCGTCGAGCGGCTGCGGGCGGCCGCCGCGGGGCTCGGCGTGCGCTGGCCGGACGGGGCGACCGTCGGCGCGGTGGTGGACACAGTGGACCCGGCCGACCCGCGCGGCGCCGCCTTCCTGGACCAGGCGGCGGAGCTGCTGCGCGGGGCGGCCTACACGGCGTTCGACGGCACGGTCCCGCCGCAACCCACGCACAGCGGGGTGGCGGCGGCGTACGCGCACGTCACCGCGCCGCTGAGGCGCCTGGCCGACCGGTACGCCGCCGAGGTCTGCCTCGCGCTGCACGACGGGACAGCGGTGCCGCAGTGGGCGCGCGACGCGCTGCCGCGGCTGCCGGAGGTGATGGCCAGGACCGACCGGGTGTCCTCGGCGGCGGACCGGGGCGCGATCGACCTGGCCGAGGCGGTGCTGCTGCGCGACCGGGTCGGCGCCGAGTTCGACGCCGCGGTGCTGGACGTCGACGGTCCGCGCGACGACGGGCGCCCCGCGAAGCCGCGCGGAATCGTCGCGCTGGACGAGCCGCCGGTGATCGCCCGCTGCACCGGTGAACTGCCGCTCGGCGAGCGGGTGCGGGTCCGGCTCGTCACCGCGGACCCGGAGCGGCGGCAGGTCCTGTTCGAAAAGGCGTGATTGTCACACCGCCCGTCGGGCCGGAGGTACGACCCGTTTGCGAGGATGAGCGCATGGCATTCGACGCGAGCACGTTGCCCGACGTGTCCGGGCTGACGGTCGGGATCATCGGCGGCACCGGCGACCAGGGGCGCGGCCTGGCATACCGCCTCGCGCGGGCCGGGCAGACCATCCTGATCGGTTCCCGCCGCCCCGACCGCGCGGTCGCCGCCGCCGAGGAGATCGCGGCGCTGCCCGGCATCCCGGCCGGCACGGTGATCGCCGGCGCGGAGAACGTCGAGGTGGCGACGCGGGCGGACGTGGTGATCGTGGCGGTCCCGTGGGAGGGGCACGCCGACACGATCGCCGGGCTGCGGGAGCCGCTCGCCGGCAAGATCGTGGTCGACTGCGTCAACCCGCTCGGCTTCGACAAGCAGGGGCCGTACGCGCTGCGCGTCGAGGAGGGCAGCGCCGTGCAGCAGGCCGCCGCGCTGCTGCCCGAGTCGCGGCTGGCCGCCGCGTTCAACCACGTCAGCGCGCCGCTGCTGGCCGACCCGGGGATCGACCGGATCGACCTCGACGTGCTGATCTGCACCGAGGATCGGGAGGTCGTCGGCGTCGTCGCCGCGCTGGCCGCCCGGATCCCCGGCATGCGCGGCATCTACGCCGGCCGGCTGCGCAACGCCCACCAGGTCGAGGCGTTCACCGCCAACCTGATCGCGATCAACAAGCGCTACCGGGCGCACTCCGGCCTCCGCGTCACGGACGTTTAGCGCGCAAGATCCGCGTGATCAGGAAGGGTCGCGCGCGCCACGCCGGCGACACGCGCGAGTCCCTCCCTGATCACGCGGATCTGGGGCTAGAAGGTGTGGTCGGGGGTGGGGAACTGGGCGGTGCGGACGTCGGTGGCGAAGTGGGTGGCGGCGGCGGATAGGACGGTGGCGAGGTCGGCGTAGCGCTTGACGAAGCGGGGGGCCTTGCCGGTGCGCAGGCCGGCCATGTCCTGCCAGACCAGCACCTGGGCGTCGGTGTCCGGTCCGGCGCCGATGCCGACGGTCGGGATCGGCAGCGCGTCGGTGATCCGCTTCGCCACCTCGCCCGGCACCATCTCCAGCACCACCGCGAACGCGCCGGCCGCGGCCACCGCCTCCGCGTCGGCGATCACGTCCTCGGCGGCCTCGCCCCGGCCCTGCACCCGGTAGCCGCCGAGGGTGTGCTCACGCTGCGGGGTGAAGCCGACGTGCGCCATCACCGGGATGCCCGCGCCGGTGATCGCGCGGATCTGGTCGGCGACGTTCCGGCCGCCCTCCAGCTTGACGGCGTGGCAGCCGCCCTCCTTCATGAAGCGCACCGCAGTGCGCAGCGCCTGCGTCGGACCCTCCTCGTAGGACCCGAACGGCAGGTCGCCGACGATCAGCGGGCGCGTCGTCGCCCGGACCACCGCCCGGACCAGCGAGAGCATCTCGTCGACGGTGACCGGCAGGGTGGTCTCGTGCCCGAAGACGTTGTTGGCGGCCGAATCGCCGACCAGCAGCACCGGGATCCCGGCCTGCTCGAAGATCGCCGCCGTGTACTGGTCGTACGCGGTGAGCATCGGCCACCGCTCGCCGCGGTCCTTCGCGGCGACCAGCTCGCGGGCCCGTACCCGCCGGTGGGCCGGACCGCCGTAGAGCGTCGACACCTCTGGTGTGGACTGGGACATCGTCGTCTCCTCTCACCCTCGAGGCCGCCCTCGCGGTCCCCGGGATACGGCCCGATCGTGCCATCGCCGGGCGTCGGCGCGTCAGCGTTCAGTGCGGTTATTCACAGGCCGGCGTAGCCGCCCCGCGCGTCGGTCGGCTGGTCGGCCGCGGGCGCCGGCGCGCTGCCCCGCTCGCGCCAGCGGTTCGTGATCGGCAGCCGCCGGTCCCGCCCGAACGCCTTGATCGAGATCTTCGGACCCGGCGCCGACTGCCGCCGCTTGTACTCGGCGAGATCCACCATCCGCAGCACCCGGTCCACCAGCGCCGCGTCGTGGCCGGCCGCCACCAGGTCGTCGCGGCCGGCGTCCCCGTCGACGTACCCGGCGAGGATCGCGTCGAGCACCGGGTAGTCCGGAAGCGAGTCGGTGTCGAGCTGGCCGGGGCGCAGCTCGGCGCTCGGCGGCTTGGCGATCGAGTTCTCCGGGATCGGGGGTTGTTCGCCGCGGCGCCGCGCCTCGGCGTTGCGCCAGCGGGCCAGCCTCCAGACCATCGACTTCCAGACGTCCCTGACCGGGTTGAAACCGCCGACCGAGTCGCCGTAGAGCGTGGAGTAGCCGACCGCGAGTTCGCTCTTGTTGCCGGTGGTGAGCACGAGGTGTCCCTCCTGGTTGGAGAGCCCCATCAGGATCACCCCGCGCACCCGCGCCTGCAGGTTCTCCACGGCGACGCCGGCCAGCGACATGTTGGCCAGGAACGCGTCGACCATCGGCTGGATCGGCTCGATCCGGTAGTCCAGGCCGGTCCGCTTGGCCAGTTCCGCGGCGTCGTCGCGCGAGTGTGCCGACGAGTGCCGGCTCGGCATCGACACCCCGACCACCCGCTGCGGCCCGAGCGCGTCGACCGCGATGGCCGCCACCAGCGCCGAGTCGATCCCGCCGGAGAGCCCCAGCACGGCCGAGGGAAAGCCGTTCTTGCGTACGTAGTCGCGGACGCCCAGCACCAGCGCCCGCCAGACCTCCGCCTCGCCGGTGACCGCCTCGGCCACGCCACCCTCGGCGCGCGGCGCCGGCGGTGACGGGAGCTCGTCGCCGACCCGCACCCGGGCGACCGTCAGGTCGTCGGCGCCGCCGGCTCCCTCGGCGCGCGCCGCCCGGTCGGCCCCCGGGCCGTCCGGGTGGGTCGGCGCGGCGGGCGCCGCCGGCAGCTCCAGGTCGTGCACGAGCAGGTGCTCGACGAACTGCGGGGCGCGGGCCAGCAGGGCGCCGTCGGCCGTGACGATCATCGAGTCGCCGTCGAAGACCAGCTCGTCCTGCCCGCCGACCATGTTGACGTACGCCACCGTGGCGCCCGCCTCCGCCGCCCGGCGCCGCACCAGCGGCAGCCGCACGTCGTCCTTGTCCAGCTCGTACGGCGAGCCGTTGACGGTGACGACCAGCCCGACGCCGGCGCGGCGGGCGGCCGCGAACGGGCCCCCGGCCTGCCACAGGTCCTCGCAGATCGTCAGCGCCACGTCCACCCCGCCGACCCGGACCACGGTGAGCACGTCCCCGGCCACGAAGTAGCGGTCCTCGTCGAAGACGCCGTAGTTGGGCAGATGGTGCTTGAAGTACGTCGCCACGACCGCGCCACCGTGCAGCACGGCCAGCGCGTTGCGCGGGCCGCGCCGCGGCCGGGCGTCGGCGCTCATCGCCGGCGGGCCGTCGGCGTCCAGGTAGCCGACGAGCACCGGCAGCTCACCGAGGCCGTCGGCGGCGAGATCGGCGGCGAGCCGGTGCAGCGCGGCGCGCGAGGCGGCGACGAACGAGTCCCGGAAGACCAGATCCTCGACCGGGTAACCGGTCAGCATCATCTCCGGGAACGCGACGAGCTGCGCACCGGCGTCGGCGGCGGCCCGGCTGGACTCCCGCACCATCCGGGCATTGCCGTCGAGATCACCGACGGTGGGATTGACCTGGGCCAGGGCGAGACGCAGGGTCGGCATCCCGTCATCTTTCCGCAGCGTCATCGTCGCGCAGCGACCGCGGGGCAATCCCCGGCGGTCAGTCGTCCCGCTCCCTCGCGAACGGGCCGGCCTTCGCAATCGACCGGCGCAGCGTCTCGGCCACCTCCTCCGGCTCGCCGACCGAGCCGGCCGGCCCGACGTGACGCAGCACGATCAGCAGCGGCCCGAGCCGGGCCATCGCGAGATAACCGGCGTACCGCTGCTGCCCGGCGCGCGCCGTGAACAGCACCGCCGACGTCTCGTCGCCGATCCGCCCGACCCGCAGCTCCCGCGCCCGGACCCGTACCGCCGTGCCGTCGTCGAGCGCGGCGTCGAACTGCCGGCACCCCTCGGCGAGCCGGTCGAGCCGCGCGAACGCCCGGCGCGCGTCCTGGTGGCCGAAGACCGTCAGCGTCTGCCGCAGTACGTCGCCGCGACGGCGCTGGGACAGCTCCACCACCGCGCGGTCGACCGGCCGCGCCGCGTCGGCCGCCACGTCCCACGGGCGTTCGAGCAGCTGCCGGCAGTCGGGGTCGAGCTCCACCTCGCCGCGCTCCACGGCACGGGGCGACGGACGCGTCGGGTTCGGCGTCGGGGTGGGGGAGGGGCCGCTCGCCGGAGCGGTGACGTAGCCGGCGGGCATGTCGGCGGCGCCGAGCAACGCGCCGGTCAGCTCCGGCTGCCGCGCGATGAGCGGGTCGGGGCCGACCGTGGACCAGCGACCCAGCGGCGGCTCCGCGACGACGACGCCGGGCACGCCGACCACGCCGGCCAACAGCAGCCCGACCACGAGCGCGCCGCCGAGCAGCACGCCGCCGACCAGGGTACGGGCGCGCGGCGGCCGGACCCTGCCCCGCCCGCGCACCGCGGACACGACGTGCCGGCTGCCTTGCTGCCCCATGGTTGATCCCTCCCGTACTGTCTGAGGATCAACGCTCGGGACGCGGACCGGTTGTGGCAGGACGCCCGTGAGGTGGATCTTTTGCCGCGTAACGTCCGTGAAACGAGCGCGGGGGAGACTGGGCTGCTCGGCGCGAGCCGGTGCCGGCGGGACTGCGCCGTGGGACGACCGCGCGGACAATGGACGGGTCCGGGCAGCACACTGACGAGGGGTAGACGTGGACCGTCAGCAGGAGTTCGTGCTCCGCACGCTGGAAGAGCGTGACATCCGGTTCGTCCGGTTGTGGTTCACCGACGTGCTCGGCACGCTCAAGAGCGTCTCGGTCGCGCCGGCCGAGCTGGAATCCGCCTTCGAGGAGGGGATCGGGTTCGACGGCTCGGCGATCGAGGGCTTCGCCCGGGTCTTCGAGTCCGACATGGTCGCCATGCCCGACCCGACCACCTTCCAGGTCTTCCCGTTCGAGGGCGGGGTCAGCGGCGAGAGCGCCCGGATGTTCTGCGACATCCTGCTCCCCGACGGCTCGCCCTCCTGGGCCGACCCCCGGCACGTGCTGCGCCGGGCGCTGTCGAAGGCGGCCGAGAAGGGCTTCACCTTCTACACCCACCCGGAGATCGAGTTCTACCTGGTGGAGAACGGCGCGAACGACGGCTCGGTGCCGATCCCGGTCGACAACGGCGGCTACTTCGACCACACCACCCACGCCGTCGCCCGCGACTTCCGCCGGCAGGCCGTGCTCGCCCTGGAGCGGATCGGCATCTCGGTGGAGTTCAGCCACCACGAGGTCGCCCCCGGCCAGCAGGAGATCGACCTGCGCTACGCCGACGCGCTCGCCACCGCCGACAACATCATGACCTTCCGGCACGTGGTCAAGGAGGTCGCGCTCTCGCACGGCGTACGGGCCACGTTCATGCCCAAGCCCTTCACCGACCAGCCGGGCAGCGGCATGCACACCCACCTGTCGCTGTTCGAGGGGGAGCGCAACGCCTTCCACGACGCCGGCGACCCGATGAAGCTCTCCAAGGTCGCGAAGGCGTTCATCGCCGGGCTGCTGGTGCACGCGCGCGAATACACCGCGGTGACCAACCAGTGGGTCAACTCGTACAAGCGGCTGTTCCCGCAGGCGCTGCCCGACCGGATCACCGAGTCCCCGGCGTACGTCTGCTGGGGCCACCTCAACCGCTCCGCGCTGGTGCGGGTGCCCGCCTACGGCAAGCCCAACTCCGCGCGGGTGGAGGTGCGGTCGCTCGACGCCGCCACCAACCCCTACCTCGCGTTCGCGGTCATGCTCGGTGCCGGCCTCAAGGGCATCGAGGAGGGGTACGAGCTGCCGCCGGGCGCCGAGGACGACGTCTGGTCGCTGACCAACGCCGAGCGCAAGGCGATGGGGTACGAGGCGCTGCCGGAGAACCTCGCCGAGGCGATCGACGTGATGTCCAACTCTGAGCTGGTCGCCGAGGTGCTCGGCGAGCACGTCTTCGACTTCTTCCTCCGCAACAAGCGCGCGGAGTGGGAGGAGTACCGCCGCGAGGTCACCCCGTACGAGCGCAAGCGCTACCTCGGGGCGCTCTAGCGGAAACGGGGCGCCGCCCGAGCTGTTCGGACGGCGCCCCGTTGTTATCGCACTACTTGCCCTGGTCGGTGCTCCCGGCGTCCGGCCGCACGCCGTGGTGCCCCTTGCCGATCCCCGGCAGCACGCCGGCCTCGAAGGCCTTGGTGATCGCGTCGGCCTGCTCCCGGCTGAGCTTGCCCTGCGCCACCGCGTCGTCGAGGCGCTCCTTCAGCTGCGCCTGCCGGTCGGCCTTGCGCTCGGTCCGGAACTTCTCGCCGTCCTCGCGCGCCGACTTCCCGGCCGCCTGCCGCTCGTCCTGAATCTTGTCGAGCGCGGCCTGCACCTTCTCCTTCGGCACCCCGAGCTCGGTGGCCAGCGCCTCGGCCAGCTTGTCCCGCTTCTCGGCCCGGTGCTCCCGGAGATCGCTCTTTCCGCTGGTCGACGCGCTGGAGCTCGGCGTCGGGTCGGCCATCGCCACCGCCGGCGCGGCGATTCCCACCGCCAACACGCCGGCGGCCGCCAGGCCACCCAACATGGTCTTCTTGGTGATCGCTCGGTGCATCGATCCTCCCTTGTCGTCGTGGTGCGGATGACGGCCGTCAGTGTGGCCGCTCAACCTGTGCCGAAACCCGGTGCCGGCTGGAACGACGCTGGGAATCCGCGCCGGGCACCGCTGGCGGGGCTGCCGGCCGAGGGCGCGGCGGACGCGGCGGTCAGCGGACGGCGGGCGTGACGGTGAGGGTGCCGGCGGTGGCGTCGAGGGTTGCCGGCACGCCGAGCGGCACGGTCAGCTGTCCGACGCCGTGTCCGATCGGCAGGCCGCCGAGCACGGGCACCCCGAGCCCGCCGAGCCCCTCGGTGAGCACGTCCGCCACGTCGACCGGCCAGTCGTCGGCGCAGCGCGTGAACTGCCCGACCGCCACCCCGGCGACCCCACGCAGCGCTCCCGAGCGCCGCAGGTGCACCAGCATCCGGTCCACCTTGTACGGCGGCTCCTCGACCTCCTCGATCAACAGGATCGCGCCGGTGAGATCGGGCATGTCCGGGGTGCCGATCGAGGAGACGATCAGGCAGAGGTTCCCGCCGATCAGCGGCCCGGTCGCGGTGCCCGGCACCACCACCGACGCGGTCTCCCCGGTCGGCAGCCGCGGGATCGTCACCGCCGCGGGGCTCATCAGCGCGGCCCGCAGCGACTCCGCGGACGCGGCCGGCGTGCGGTCGTCGAGCCACGCCGCGCCCGGGCCGTGCACGGTGGCGAGCCGGGCGCCCCGCCAGAGCGCGAACTGCAGCGCGGTGATGTCGGAGAACCCGGCCACCACCTTCGGGTCGCGCCGCACCGCCGCCATGTCGATCGCGTCGACCACCCGCTGCGCGCCGTACCCGCCGCGGGTGCAGATCACGCCGCGGATCTCCGGGTCGGCGAGGGCGGCGTTCAGGTCGGCGGCGCGCAGCTCGTCGGTGCCGGCGAGATACCCGTGCCGGGCGTACGCGTTGGTGGCGGGCACCGGCCGCAGCCCCCACCCGGTGAGCAGCTCGATGCCGCGGGCGACCCGTTCCGGTCGGGTCGGCCCGGAGGGGGAGACCAGCGCGACGGCGTCGCCGGGGCGCAGCGCGGGGGGACGTACGGCCTGATCATCGGTCACAGCTGTCGAGGGTAGTGACGCGAGGGACGTGCGGGCGTCCCGGTGCGGGGCGGCGGGGCCGCGGCCCGCTAGCCTCGACGCGTGGGTACCGCGCTGGTGATCGAGAACGACCCGACCGATGACGTCCGGCGACTGGGCGAGTGGCTGACCGAGGCGGGGCTGCGGCTGGAGGTGCGGCGCCCGCACGCCGGCGACGCGCTGCCGGAGACGCTCGACGGTTACGTGGCGCTCGTCGTGCTCGGCGGGGAGCAGTCCGCGTACCCGGCGCCGGACGGGACGCCGGGCGCGCCCTGGTTCCCGGCGCTGGAGGGCCTGCTGCGCAAGGCGGTGCGGCACCGCGTGGCCACGCTCGCCGTCTGCCTCGGCGCACAGCTGCTGGCCACCGCGCACGCCGGCACGGTCGAGCGGAGCCCGTCCGGCCCCGAGATCGGGCCGGGCCTGGTCGGCAAGCGCGACGCCGCGGACACCGACCCGCTGTTCAAGTACGTCCCGCTGATGCCGGACGTGCTGCAGTGGCACCTCGACGAGATCACCGAGCTGCCGCGCAACGCGGTGCTGTTGGCCGCCTCGACCCGCTACCCGCACCAGGCGTTCCGGGTCGGCGACCGCGCGTGGGGGCTGCAGTTCCACATCGAGTGCGACGCCGCGATGATCGCCGACTGGGCGGCCGATTCGGCGGCGCTGACGGAGCTGGGCTACGACGCGGCGGCGGTCGTGGCCGCCTGCGACGCGGTGCTGCCCGACGTGGAGGACGTGTGGCAGCCGTTCGTGGCGCGGTTCGCCGCGCTCGCGCTCGGTGAGCTGGACGGCGCGCCGCCGCGGACGCTGCCGCTGCTCGGGCAGTAGCGGTCATGACCAGACCGACGGGGTCGCCGGCCCGGCTCGCCCGGTACGGCTTCGACATCGCCAACGGGGCACGCACCGCCGAGATGCTCGGCCCGGACGGGCTCGGGCTGTGGAACACCGCCACCCGGGAGCCGGCCGACGCCTGCGCCGCCGAGCTGCTGACCGCGCTGTCCCGGGCGGCCGACCCGGATCTGGCGCTGCGCCAGCTGCACCGGATCGTGGAGGCCGAGCGGCGCGTCGGTCCGCCCGGCCCGCCGCTGGTCGAGGCGCTGCGGGACGACTCGGGGCTGCGGCAGCGCCTGATCGCGGTGCTCGGCGCCTCCAGCGCGCTCGGCGATCATCTGGTCGCCAACCCCGACCAGTGGGCGGTGCTGGTCAGCGGCGCCGACGGCGCGGCCCCGGAGGCCGACGGCATGCTGGAGATCGCCGGGGCGGACGCGGACATCGCGGCGCTGCGCCGGGCGTACCGGCTGGCGCTGCTGCGGATCGCGGCGGCCGACCTGACCGGCGGGCGCGACCTGGAGCAGACCATGGCGGCGCTCTCCGCGCTGGCCGACGCCACCCTGGCGGCGGCGTACGCGATCGCGCTGCGCGAACTGCCCGCCGGCACGCCCGCGCCGCGGCTGGCCGTGGTGGCGATGGGCAAGTGCGGCGGCGGCGAGCTCAACTACGTCTCCGACGTCGACGTGATCTTCGTTGCCGCCGAGGACCACGATCTCGCCGCCGCGACCACGCTCGCCACCCGGCTGATCCACGTCTGCGGCCTCGTCGCCTGGCCGGTCGACGCCGCGCTGCGGCCGGAGGGCAACCGTGGCCCGCTGGTGCGCACCCTCGCCAGCCACCTCGCGTACTACCAGCGCTGGGCCCGAACCTGGGAGTTCCAGGCGCTGCTCAAGGCGCGCCCGGCGGCCGGCGACACGGCGCTGGCGCAGGAGTGGATCGACCGGCTCGCCCCGCTGGTCTGGGCGGCGGCGGAGCGTCCCGAGGCGGTCGAGGACGTGCGCGCGATGCGCCGGAAGATCATCGACAACATTCCGCCGCGCGAGCTGGAGCGGGAGATCAAGCGCGGGCCCGGCGGGCTGCGCGACATCGAGTTCGCGGTGCAGTTGCTGCAGCTGGTGCACGGCCGGATCGACGAGTCGCTGCGGGTGCCGGGCACGCTGCCGGCGTTGCGCGCGCTCGTCGACGGCGGGTACGTCGGGCGGGCCGACGGGGAGGCGCTGCTCGGCGGCTACCGGTTCCTGCGCGCCGTCGAGCACCGCCTGCAGCTGCAGGCGCTGCGCCGCACCCACACCGTGCCGGCCGATCCGGGCGGACTGCGCTGGCTGGCCCACGCGCTGGGCTACACCGCCACGCCCGGCCGCGACGCCGTGGAGGCGTTCCGCGCCGAGTGGGTCAGCCACGCGACCGAGGTGCGGCGGCTGCACGCGAAGCTGCTCTACCGGCCGCTGCTGGAGTCGGTGGCCCGGGTGCCCGCCGAGTCGCTGCGGATGACCCCGGCGGCGGCCCGGCAACGGCTGGAGATCCTCGGCTTCGCCGATCCCGCCGGGGCGCTACGCCACCTGGAGGCGCTCACCGGCGGGCTGTCGCGCACCGCCGCGATTCAGCGCACGTTGCTGCCGGTGCTGCTGCAGGAGTTCGCCGACGCCCCGGAGCCGGACCGCGGGCTGCTCAGCTACCGCCAGGTCTCCGAGAAGCTCGGCCGTACCCCGTGGTATCTCCGCCTGCTGCGCGACGAGGGTCCGGTCGCCGCGCGACTCGCCCGTTCGTTGGTGCTCTCCCGGTACGTCACCGACCTGTTGGCCCGCGAGCCGGAGGCGTTGCGGCTGCTCGCCGACGACGCCGAGCTCACCCCGCGCGACGCCGAGGTGCTGCACGACGGGTTCGCCGCCGCCGCGGCCCGGCACCTGGAAACCCCGGCCGACCCGACGCAGGCGATCACCGCGGTGCGCGCGCTGCGCCGCCGCGAGCTGCTCCGGGTGGCCTGCGCCGACGTGCTCAGCCGGGCCGGCGCGCTCGCGCCGGCGCAACCCGTCGACATCGCCGCGGTCGGCACCGCGCTGACGCACCTCGCCGACGCCACGCTCGCCGCCGCGCTGCGGGTGGCGTGCGTGGCCGCGCCGCCGATGCCGGGGCTGCGCTTCGCCGTGATCGGGATGGGCCGGCTCGGGGGGTACGAGCTGAGCTACCCCTCCGACGCCGACGTGCTCTTCGTCTACGACCCCCCGTCCGGGGTGGCCGAGGACGCGGCCAGCGCCGCCGCCCACGCGGTCGCGGAGGAGCTGCGCCGGCTGCTCGGCATGCCGGCCCCCGACCCGCCGCTGGGCGTCGACGCCGACCTGCGCCCGGAGGGCCGCCAGGGGCCGCTGGTGCGCAGCCTCGCGGCGTACGCCCAGTACTACGCGCGCTGGTCGAAGGTCTGGGAGGCGCAGGCGCTGCTGCGGGCCCGCTTCGTCTGCGGCGACGCGGAACTCGGCCGGGAGTTCCTGGCGATCGCCGACCCGGTGCGCTATCCCGAACAGGGGCTCAGCCGGGAGCAGGTGATCGAGATCCGCCGGATCAAGGCGCGGGTCGAGCACGAGCGGCTGCCCCGCGGCGCCGACCCGGCCACCCACACGAAGCTGGGTCGTGGCGGGCTCGCCGACGTGGAGTGGGCGGTCCAGCTGCTCCAGCTGCGGCACGCCGGGACCCTTCCGGCGCTGCGCGACACCCGTACCCTGCACGCCCTGACCGCCGCGCGCGACGCCGGGCTGGTCGACCCGGTCGACGCCGCCGCGATGGCCGCCGGCTGGACCCTCGCGGCTCAGGTGCGCAACGCGCTGATGCTGGTCCGCGGCCGCGCCACCGACCAGCTGCCCCGGCACGGGGTGGAGCTCGCCGGCGCCGTGCGGCTGCTCGGCGGCACGGACCCGCAGGAGTTCCTCGACGAGTACCTGCGTACGGCCCGGCGCTCGCGCGCGGCCGTCGAGCGCGTCCTCGATGCCTGACCGTCGCGCCCGGCCGTGGGCGGTGGCGGCCACCGCGGCGGTCGCCCTGGCCCTGGCCGCGGTGTTCCTGCTCGCGCCCCCGCTGGGCACCGATTTGTCCGCGCAGGTCGCCCGGGCCGGCTTCTTCGCGCGGCACGGCGTCGCCCCGGTCGACCTCGGCTGGTACGGCGGCGTCTCGCCGTACGGCTACAGCCTGATCACCCCGCCGGTGATGAGCCTGCTCGGGGCGCGGTCCACCGGGGCGCTCGCCGCGGTCGTCTCCGCGGTCGCGCTCGCGCTGCTGCTGGTGCGCACCGGGGCCCGCCGTCCGCTGCTCGGCGGCGTGGTCGGCGCGTGCTGCATCGCCGGCAACCTGGTCTCCGGCCGGGTCACGTACGCGGTCGGGGTGGCGTTCGGGCTGCTCGCGCTGCTCGCGCTCACCTCGACGCGGCGCTGGCTGCGCGGCGGCGGGGCGGTCGCGGCCGCCGCGCTGGCCGCGGCGGCCAGCCCGGTCGCCGGGCTGTTCACCGGGCTGGCCGGGGTGGCGCTGGCGATCGGGGACCGGCGTCGGCGCGCCGACGGGGCGACGATCGCGCTCGCCGCGGCGGTGCCGATGGCGGCGATGGCGCTGCTCTTCGGCGACGGCGGCTGGATGAACATCAGCGCGCTCGACGCGGCGCGGGCGGGCGGCGCCAGTCTCGTGGTGGCGCTGCTGGTGCCGCGCCGCACCGTACGGGTCGGCGCGCTCCTGTCGGCGCTCGGCGTGGCCGCCGCCTTCGCGCTGCACACCCCGGTCGGGCTCAACGCCACCCGGCTGGCGGCGATGTTCGCGTTGCCGGTGCTCGCCGGGTACGCCCGGCTGCCGCGGCACCGCCTGGTGCGGCCGCGGCCCGCCCTGGCGGTGCTGCTCGCGGTGGTGGC
Organism: Micromonospora pattaloongensis; assembly: GCF_900107255.1. Taxonomy (GTDB): domain Bacteria; phylum Actinomycetota; class Actinomycetes; order Mycobacteriales; family Micromonosporaceae; genus Micromonospora_I; species Micromonospora_I pattaloongensis. Next base: position 60,815 of record NZ_FNPH01000005.1, read on the forward strand.
GCTGGCGCAGCCGCCGGTGTCCCGCACCGATCTGTTCGGCGCCGGCGACCCGACCGCGGGGCGACGCTACTTCTCGCCGCTCCTGGCCGAGCTGGCCCGCCGCCCGGCCGGGCGGGTCGAGGTGGTGCCGACGGCGAACTACTGGGAGGCGGCGTACGTGCCGGAGGTGGCGCCGCTGGCCCGGGGCTGGCTGCGGCAGCTCGACCTCGCCCGCAACCCGGTCTTCTTCGACGGGACGCTGGACGCCCGCTCGTACGCCGCCTGGTTGCGCGAGAATGCGGTCGCGTACGTCGCGGTCGCCGCGGCCCCGCCGTCCTGGGTGGGGCGGCGGGAGGCCGAGCTGATCGGGGGTGGGCTGCCCTACCTGCGCGAGGTGTGGCGCGACCCCCGATGGCGGCTGTACGCCGTGATCGACCCGACCCCCATGGTGGCGGCGCCGGGCCGGCTGGTGGCGGCGGACGCCGGTGGAGTGACGCTCGACGCCGACCGGGCGGGCGACGTGCTGGTCCGGGTGCGCTGGTCGCGCTGGTTGACCGTGGACGGCCCGGGCGCGTGTCTGGCGCCGGCGGCGGGCGGCTGGACGACGGTCCGGGTGACCCGTCCCGGCCGGCACGTGGTGTCCGGTCGAGTGTGGCCGGGAGCCCGCTGCGGAAAGGTACGGTGACACATATGCCTGGAGCGCCCCGGTATAGCGTCATCCGGTACGCCGGGTTCGTCGGTGCGCTGCTGCTCGCCGTCGCCGCCTATCTCGGCGGCGCGCTGCCGCCGCTGCCGCGCAACCGCAACCCGGTCGAGCTGGCGCAACACGGCAACGGCGCGTGGGTCCTGCTCACCTGGCTGCTCGGCACCGGCCTGCTGTTCTGGGCGTGGTGGTCGGCGCGGCACGCCGACCCGCCGCTGCGCTGGATCTACGTGACCGTCGGGCTCTGGCTGCTGCCGTTGCTGGTCGCGCCGCCGCTCGGCAGCCGCGACGTCTACTCGTACGCCTGCCAGGGCGCCGTCTACGACAGCGGCGGGGACCCGTACACCCACGGCGTCGCCGAGCTCGGCTGTCCGTGGCTCTCGACCGTCACCCCGATGTGGCGGGACACCCCGGCGCCGTACGGGCCGGTCTTCGTGCTGCTCGCCGGGGCCGCGGTCGCGCTCGGCGGCACGCTGTGGGGCAGCATCGCTCTGCTGCGCGCGCTCGCGGTCGTCGGCGTCGTGCTGATGGCGCTCTGCGTACCGCCGCTGGCCCGCCGGCGCGGCATCCCGCCGGGACGCGCGCTCTGGCTCGCGCTGGCCTGCCCCCTCGTCGCCGTGCACCTGGTCTCCGGCGCCCACAACGACGCGCTGATGGTGGGGCTGCTCGTCGCCGGACTGCTGGTCGTCGCCGCCCGGCCGGGCCGGCCCGGCGCCCAGCTCGGCGCCGGCCTGCTACTCGGGCTCGCCGTCGCCATCAAGATCACCGCCGTGGTGGTGCTGCCGTTCGCGGCGCTGGCCGCGATCCCCGGGCGGTACCGGCTGCCGGCGCTGCTGCGCCACGGCGCGTGGGTCGGGGTGGGGGCGATCGCCGCGATCCTCGGCTCGACGCTCGTCTCCGGGCTCGGACTGGGCTGGATCGGCGGGCTCAGCCACAGCGGCGACTCCGTGCAGTGGACGGCGCCGCCGACCGCGCTCGGCATCTTCGTCGAGTACCTCGGTCGCCCCTTCGGGCTGCACTACCACGCGGTGCCGGTGACCCGGGCGCTCTCGCTCCTCGTGCTCGCCGTGGTCCTGGTGGTGCTCTGGTGGCGGGCCCGGCACCGCGACCCGGTCTTCTACGCCGGGCTGGCGCTGGCCGCCACCGTCGCGCTCGCGCCGGTCTTCCACCCCTGGTACGCGACCTGGCCGCTCGCCGTGCTGGCGGCGACCGCCCGGCGGACCCGGTGGTTCCTGATCCCGGTCGCGGTGGCCGTCTTCCTCACCCTGCCGGACGGCAACAACCTCGCCCGGTTCACGAAGTTCCAGGGCACGATCGTGATGGTCGTGCTGATCGTGTGGGTTACCCACCGCGCCCTCCGCTGGACCCGCGCCCAGCGCCGCCCCCACCAAACCCACCCCTCCTAACCCCCCTGCGGTCTCCCCCCGCGATCTTGCAGTTTTGGCCGTCGTTACGTGGCCTTATGCCCTTTTTGCCCAGGCCACAACTGCAAGATCGCCGGGATGCGTGGGATGATTTTCCGTGCCTGGAGGGGGGACGCCGATGGGCGATCCGTTGGGGGAGCGTGGCGCTACCGATTCGGTGCTGCGCCGGGTGTACGAGACGGCCGGGCCGTACCTCGACTCGCTGGCCGCCCGCCCGGTCCACGACCCCCGGGCCGCGCCGCTGCTGGCAGAGCTCGGCCGGGCCGATCCGCTGCCCGACGAGGGCGACGGTGCCGACGCCGTCGTGGACCGGCTGCTCCGGGTCGGCACGGCCGCCGCGACCCACTCGACCGGCCCGCGCTTCTTCCACCTGGTCATCGGCGGGGTCACCCCGGCGGCGCTCGCCGCCGACTGGACCGCCTCGATGCTCGACCAGAACGCCGCCTTCCGGGCCTCCTCGGCCCTCGCGACCGAGACCGAGACCGTCGCCCTGCGCTGGCTGCGCGAGCTGTTCGGCCTGCCCGAGACGTACGGCGGGGCGCTGGTCGCGAGCGCCACCTTCGCCAACTTCACCTCCCTGGCCTGCGCCACGCACTGGTGGGGGGAGCGGCACGGCGCCGACATCGCCGCGGACGGACTCGCCGGCCTGCCCCGGATGCCCGTGCTCTCCGGCGGGTACGTGCACGCCAGCGCCCGCAAGGCGCTGCAGATGCTCGGACACGGCCGCGACAGCGTGGAGGTCTTCGCGCGGGACGCGGTGGGACGCGTGGATCTCGACGCGCTCGACCGGCGGCTGACCGAGCTCCGCACGCCCGCCGTGGTGATCGCCAACGCCGGCGAGGTCAACGCCGGTGACTTCGACCCGGTCGCCGACCTCGCCGAGATCGCCGAGCGGCACGGCGCCTGGCTGCACGTCGACGGGGCGTTCGGGCTCTTCGCGGCGCTCTCCCCGCGCACCGCCCACCTGGTACGCGGCATCGAGCGCGCCGACTCCATCGGCTGCGACGCGCACAAATGGCTCAACGTGCCGTACGAGAGCGGCTTCGCGTTCCTGAGGGAGCCGGCCCGGCTCGGCGCGGCCTTCGGGATGCCGGGCGCGGCGTACCTGCCGGGCGCGGACAGTCCGCGTGGCGGCTACGCGCTGCTCGGGCCGGAGTCGTCGCGGCGGGCGCGGTCGCTGCCGATCTGGGCGACGCTCGCCGCGTACGGCCGCGAGGGCCACCGGGCGATGGTGGAACGGCACCTCGATCTCGCGCAGCGGCTGGCGGGACTGGTCGACGCGGCGCCGGAGCTGGAGCGGCTCGCGGAGGTGCCGCTCTGCATCGTCTGTTTCCGGGCACGTCCCGCGGGGATGCGGGAGGCGGAGCTCGACGACTTCAACCGGCGGCTGGGGGAGGCGCTGCTGGACGACGGCCGGGTCTTCGCCGGCACGACCGTGTACGGCGGTCGCGTCGCGCTGCGCCCGGCGATCGTCAACTGGCGCACCACCGAGGCCGACATCGACGCCCTCGTCGACGTCGTCCGCGACCTCACCGCCCGTCTCGCCGGCTAGCGAAAGGGCCGGCCCGCAAAGGCGGGCCGGCCCTGACAAGCGGAGCGCGGTGCTCAGCAGTCGAAGTACATCGCGAACTCGTGCGGGGTCGGCCGCAGGCGGACCGGGTCGACCTCGTTGGTGCGCTTCCACTCGATCCAGGTGGAGATCAGGTCGGGCGTGAAGACCCCACCCTCCAGCAGGAAGTCGTGGTTGGCCTCGAGCGCGTCGAGCACCTCCGGCAGCGAGCCCGGAACCTGCTTGACCGAGCCCCACTCCTCCGGCGGCAGGTCGTACAGGTCCTTGTCGATCGGCGCCGGCGGCTCGATCTTGCTGCGGATGCCGTCCAGGCCGGCCATCATCATGGCGGAGAACGCGAGGTACGGGTTGCTGGACGGGTCCGGCACCCGGAACTCGACCCGCTTGGCCTTGGCGTTGCTGCCGGTGACCGGGATGCGGGTGCAGGCGGAGCGGTTGCGCTGCGAGTAGACCAGGTTGACCGGCGCCTCGAAGCCCGGCACCAGGCGACGGTACGAGTTGACCGTCGGGTTGGTGAAGGCGAGCAGCGACGGGGCGTGGTGCAGCAGGCCGCCGATGTACCAGCGGGCCATGTCGGACAGGCCCGCGTAGCCGGTCTCGTCGTAGAAGAGCGGCTCGCCGTTCAGCCAGAGGCTCTGGTGGGTGTGCATGCCGGAGCCGTTGTCCCCGAAGAGCGGCTTGGGCATGAAGGTCGCGGTCTTGCCGGCCGCCCACGCCTCGTTCTTGATGACGTACTTGAACAGCTGCAGCTGGTCGGCCGAGTGCAGCAGCGTCGAGAACCGGTAGTTGATCTCAGACTGCCCCGCGGTGCCGACCTCGTGGTGCGAGCGCTCCACCGCGAACCCGGCGTCGACAAGCCGGCGCACCATGCTGTCGCGCAGGTCCGCGAGGTGGTCGACCGGCGGCACCGGGAAGTAGCCGCCCTTGTACGCGGTCTTGTAGCCGCGGTTGCCGCCCGGCTCCTCGCGCCCGCTGTTCCAGGCGCCCTCGATCGAGTCGATGTAGTAGAAGGACTGGTGGGCGGAGGTCTCGTGGCGGATCGAGTCGAAGATGTAGAACTCCGCCTCGGCGCCGAAGTAGGCGGTGTCGGCGATGCCGCTCGCCGCCAGGTAGGCCTCGGCCTTCTTCGCCACGTTCCGCGGGTCCCGGGAGTAGGCCTCCCGGGTGAACGGGTCGTGGATGAAGAAGTTGAGCGCCAGCGTCTTCTGCGCCCGGAACGGGTCGATGAAGGCGGTGGCGACGTCCGGCAACAGCAGCATGTCCGACTCGTGAATCGCCTGGAAGCCGCGGATCGACGATCCGTCGAAGGCCAGGCCGTCGGTGAAGACGCTCTCGTCGAACGACTCGACCGGCAGGTTGAAGTGCTGCATCACGCCGGGCAGGTCACAGAAGCGTACGTCGACGAACTTCACGTCCTCGTTCTTGAGGTAACGCAGCAGTTCCTCGGGATTGGCGAACACACGTCCTCCTGGCACGTCCACGGGTGGCTGGCTGGTAGCGACGCTATGGCCGTGCCGTTGCCCCGGCATGTTCGGTGTGTTTCTGCTGTGTTACGTCACCTGCGGAGTGTGACGTCCGCCTACCGGCCGCGCATCTGCCGGCCCGCGCCCTTCGGCGGCCGCATGTTCTTCGGGATCGCGCCCTTGGGCATCTGCGGCCGGGCGGTCAGCGCGGTCAGCCGCTTGTCGAGGGCGTTGACGTCCTTGCCGTTGAGGGCTCGGGGCAGCCGCATCAGCGTCATCCGCAGCTTGCGGATCGGCAGCTCGCCCTCGCCCTGGCCGATGACGTAGTCGTGCAGCGGGGCCGTGCCAATCACCTTCGCCAGGCGCTTCTTCTCCTGGCCGAGCAGGCCGCGCACCCGCTGTGGGTTGCCCTCGGCGAGCAGGATCACGCCGGGCCGCCCGATCACCAGGTGCACCATGTCCAGTTGCGTGGTCGAGCTGACCGCCGGGGTGACCCGCCAGTCGCCGCGCATGGTCTCCAACAGCGACGCGGCGGCGCCCGGCTGGCCCTCGGCGGCGGTCATCATCGCGGTGTTCGAGCGCAGGTTGAGCACGATCAGCAGCGCCAGCAGCGCCACCAGGACGCCGACCGGCAGCCAGATCCAGCCCCAGAGCAGGACCGCGACCACGGTCAGCGCGAGCGGGATCAGCACCGCGGCGGCGGCGAGCGGTGCGAACCACTTGTCGCGCTTAGCGGTGAACGAGAACACCATCCCGATCTGCTTCAGCCGCTGGCCGAACGAGACCTTCTCCTGGGGCTTTGCCATGCGGGCAGTGTAGTGGTCGGCCGCCGCACCGCTGTCGCGTGGCCGAGGCCGGGCCGGACCACCGCCGACGTAAGGACCTTACGGCCGCGCCGCCGGGTACTTAGCGGCGCGTAAGGGGGTGATCACGCCCGAAGATGAGGCACGGCACCCATGTGCGTCGGGGGCCTTCGCGCGAAGAGTTTCAGTCAGCACTCGACCGACGATCCGCGAGGAGTTCCCCGTGTTTCCGTACCCCGACGTCCACGACGCCCTCCGCGCTCACGAGGCGCGCGCCGCCGAGCTGCGCGCCTTGGCCACGCACGACCGGCTGGTCCGTGCCGCGCGCCCCCGCCCGCAACCCCAGCCGGTGCGCTGGATCGGCCGGCTGCTCCGGCGCCCGCGCCACGGCGGCACCCGTACCCCGGCGCTGCCGTGACCGCCCCGACCCGCGCCCGACCGGCCGGCCCGCCCGCCCGGAGCGGCGATGCCGGCCTGGCCGCCCGGAGCGGCGATGCCGGCCTGGCCGCCCGGAGCGGCGATGCCGCCGCGGCCGCCCACCATGGCATTCTCGATGCCGTGACAGCACGCACCACCAGCACCGTCCTCGTCGGCCGCCAGGCCGAGCTCGGCGCCCTGACCGACGCGCTCAAGCGCGTCCGCGCCGACGAGCCGGCGGCGCTGCTGGTGGGCGGCGAGGCGGGCGTCGGCAAGACCCGGCTGGTCGAGGAGTTCGGCCGGCTCGCCGCGCGTGACGGCGCGCGGCTGCTCACCGGGCAGTGCCTGGAACTGGGGGAGGAGGGCCTGCCGTTCGCCCCGTTCGCCGCGGCGCTGCGTGAGGTGCTGCGCCGCGACGGCCCGGCCGCCTTCGCCGGGCACGAGCCCGAGTTCGCCCGCCTGCTGCCGGAGCTCGGCCCCGCCGGGCCGCAGATCGCCGCCGACAGCAACCGCGGGTATTTCTTCGACCTCGTCGCCGGCCTGGTCGGCCGGCTCGCCGCCGACGGTCCGCTGGTGCTCGTCATCGAGGACCTGCACTGGGCCGACCGCTCCACCCGTGACCTGATCGCCTTCCTGGTCCGCTCCGCGCGCACCGCCCGGATGCTGCTGCTCTGCACGTACCGCACCGACGAGCTGCACCGCGGCCACCCGCTGCGCCCGTTCCTCGCCGAGCTCGACCGGGTGCGCGGCGTCGAGCGCGTCGAGCTCGCCCGGCTCGACCGGGACGGCACCGGCGAGATCCTCGCCGACCTGCTCGGCTCCGAACCCCGCCCCGGCACCGTCGAATCGATCCACAAGCGCGCCCAGGGCAACCCGTTCTTCATCGAGGAGCTGGCCGCCTGCGGCGACCCCAACGGCTGCTGCGAGATCCCCGACACGCTGCGCGACCTGCTGCTCTCCCGTGTCGACCGGCTGCCGGAGCCGGCCCAGCGGGTGCTGCGCATCGCCGCGGCCGGCGGTTCCCGCTTCGGACACGATCTGCTGCTCACCGTCGCCGGCATGCCGGAGCCCGAGCTGGAGGAGGCGCTGCGCGCCGCCGTCGCGGCCCAGCTGCTGGTGGCGATCCCCGAGGAGGGGTACGAGTTCCGGCACGCGCTGGTGCGCGAGGCGGTCCACGACGACCTGCTCCCCGGCGAGCACGTCCGGCTGCACGCCCGGTACGCCGCGGCGATCGAGGCCGACCCGCAGCTCGTCGTCGCCGGCCGGGCCCCCGCCGAGATCGCGCACCACTGGCACGCCGCGCACGACCACCCGCGCGCGCTCACCGCGGCCCTGCACGCCGCGGCCGCCGCCGAGGCGCGGTACGCGTACGCGGAGCAGAGCCGGTTGCTGGAGCGCGCCCTGGAGCTGTGGGAGCAGGTCCCGGACGCCGCCGACCGGATCGGCATGGACCACCTGGCGCTGGTGGAGGAGACGCTGCGCGCCGCGGTCGCGGCCGGGGACTACACGCGCGCGCTGAGCCTGACGCGCGCCGCGCTCGGCGAGGTGGACAGCGCGGCGGAGCCGCTGCGCGCCGCCCGGCTGTTGCAGCGGCGCGGCAAGCTGAAGCGCAACTTCGGCAAGAGCGACGGGGTCGCCGAGCTGCGCCAGGCGTACGAGCTGGCGCGCGACGCCGAGAACGGCCCGGAGCGGGTGCGGCTGCTCTCGCACATCGCGGAGTCGCTGGGGCCGGTCGCCGCCGACGAGGCGGCCCGGATCGCCCGCGAGGCGGTCGCCGCGGCCGCGGGTTCGGACGACGCCACGTTGCACCTCTCCGCCCGGATCACCTCCACCAACGTGTGCAGCCCCGCCAGCGCGGCCGACGAGGCGCTCGTCGAGGTCACGCGCGTGGCCGACACCGCGCGGGAGCTCGGCGACGTGACGAACCTGATCAGGGCCCAGGTCAGCGTCTCCCACCTTCTGTTCGAACTCGGGCGGTACGCCGAGTCGGCGCGGACCGCCGCGGAGGCGATGCCCGACGCGCGCCGGGTGGGCATCGACCGCACCAGCGGGGCGTACCTGATCGCCAACCATGCCGAGGCGCTGGTCGCGCTGGGCCGCTGGGACGAGGCGGAGACGCTCTGCGCCGAGGCGGCCCGGCTCGACCCGCCGGGCACCCTCGCCGTGCCGTGGCTGGAGATCCGGGCCCGGCTGCGGCTGGCCCGCGGGCACGCCGGCGCCGTCGGGGCCGTGGCCCGGGTGCTGGGCTATCTCGGCAAGCCGTACCTGTCGCCGCAGCAGCGTATCCCCCTCTACGAGCTGCGGATCACCGCCGCGCTCGCGGCCGACGACCACGCCGAAGCGGTCGCCGCCGCCACCACGGCGCTCGACGATCCGGTGCTGCCCCGGGAGCCGCGCTACACCTGGCCGTTGCTTGTCGCGGCGGCCCGCGCCGCCGTGTCGGCCGACGCGTCCGCCCCGGACGCGGTCCTCGCGGCCCGGATCCGGGAGATCGTCGACGCCGTGCCCGCCCGGCACCCGGCCGAGCGGGCCGCGGCGGCCGAGGTCACCGCGACGTTGGCCCCGCCGCCGGAGGCGCTCGCGGCCTGGCGGGCGGCGGTCGAGGCGCGGCGGACCGACGGGCAGCCGTACCAGCTCGCGGGTGCCCTGCTGGCGGCCGCGACCGCCGCCGCGGCGGCCGGGGACCGCGGCGCGGTGGCGTCGGCGGTGGCGGAGGCCGCGACGATCGCCGGGCAGTTGGGTGCGCGACCGCTGGCCGAGCAGGCGGCGACGCTGGCGCGCCGGGTCGGGCTGCGCGACGGCGGACGGCCGGGGGCGGCGAGCGACGGGCTGACCAGCCGCGAGCTGGAGGTGCTGCGGCTGGTCGCCGAGGGGCACAGCAACAGCCGGATCGCGGAGGAGCTCTACATCTCGCCGAAGACGGCCAGCGTGCACGTCTCCCGGATCATCGCGAAGCTGGCGGTCAGCAACCGGGTGGAGGCCGCCGCCGTGGCGCACCGGCTCGGGCTGCTCACCCCGAGCTGAAACGCCTTACGCGGAAGCGGCGTTGCGGGCGTCGATCGCCTGCCGGTAGAGCCGGCCGGCGCGGTACGACGAGCGCACCAGCGGGCCGCTCATCACCCCGGCGAAGCCGATCTCCTCGGCCTCCTCGCGCAGCTCGACGAACTCCTCCGGCTTGACCCAGCGCTCCACCGGGTGGTGCCGGGGGGTCGGGCGCAGGTACTGCGTGACGGTGATCAGCTCGCACCCGGCGTCGTGCAGGTCACGCAGCGCCTGGGAGACCTCGGCGCGCTCCTCGCCCATGCCCAGGATCAGATTGGACTTGGTGACCAGCCCGGCCGCGCGGGCCTGACGGATCACATCGAGCGAGCGCTCGTAGCGGAACGCCGGGCGGATCCGCTTGAAGATCCGCGGCACGGTCTCGACGTTGTGCGCCAGCACCTCGGGCCGCGACCCGAAGACCTCGGCGAGCTGCGCCGGGTCGGCGTTGAAGTCGGGGATCAGCAGTTCGACGCCGCAGCCCGCCTGCAGCGCGTGGATCTGCCGCACGGTCTCGGCGTACAGCCAGGCGCCGCCGTCGGGCAGGTCGTCGCGGGCCACGCCCGTCACGGTCGCGTACCGCAGCCCCATCGCGGCCACCGACTCGGCCACCCGGCGCGGCTCGTCGGCGTCGAACTCGGCCGGCTTGCCGGTGTCGATCTGGCAGAAGTCGCAGCGGCGGGTGCACTGGTCACCGCCGATGAGGAAGGTTGCCTCCCGGTCCTCCCAACACTCGTAGATGTTGGGGCAGCCGGCCTCCTGGCAGACCGTGTGCAGGCCCTCCCGCTGCACGAGGCCGCGCAGCTCGGTGTACTCCGGGCCCATCTTCGCCTTGACCTTGATCCATGGCGGCTTGCGCTCGATCGGGGTCTCGGCGTTGCGGGCCTCGATGCGCAGCATGCGCCGGCCCTCGGGAGCGATCGTCACGGGGCCGAGCCTACGCCGATGTCCGCGAGGTGGGATCCGGTGGGCGACCCGGCTCACGCCGGCGGCGGCGTGACGTCGATCACCGGGCCGCGGGATACATGACCGTGCCTGTCCGCCGGCCGCCGGCGTACCGGCTAGGGGCCCAGTGGCAGCTGTCGCTTGTGCTCGGTGGCCCGGTACCGGTCCACCAGCGCCGCCTCCACCGCCGCCGGGACGGGCCGGCCCTCGAGGAAGTCGTCGATCTCGTTGTACGCCAGGCCGAGCGCGTCCTCGTCGAGCTTGCCCGGCGCCAGGCTCTCCAGATCCGCGGTGGGCGGCTTGCCGACCAGCTCGGCGGGGGCCCCGAGCGCCTGCGCGATGGCCCGCACCCGGCGCTTGGTCAGTCCGGTCAGCGGCACCACGTCCGCCGCGCCGTCGCCGTGCTTGGTGAAGAAGCCCGTGATTGCCTCGGCGGCGTGGTCGGTGCCGACGACCAGCCCCTTCATCGCGCCGGCCACCGCGTACTGGGCGATCATGCGCTGCCGGGCCTTGATGTTGCCGTGCACGAAGTCCTGCTGGGCGTCGTCGGTGAAGGTGAGCCCGCCGTTGACCAGCGTCTCCAGCGCGGCGTCGCTGGCCGGCTTGACGTCCACGGTGAGCACCCGGTCGGGGCGGATGAACTCCAGCGCCGCCTGCGCGTGGTGCTCGTCGGCCTGCACCCCGTACGGCAGCCGCATCGCGACGAAGACGGCGGAGTGGCCGGCGGCGCGCGCCCGCTCGACCGCCAGTTGGCAGAGGCGGCCCGCGGTGGTGGAGTCGACTCCGCCGCTGATGCCCAGGACCAGCGCCGTCAGCCCGGTGTCGACCAGGCGGTCGGCGAGGAAGACGACGCGGCGCTCGATCTCCTGCTCCGCGTCGAACGTCGCGCTGACCTGAAGTTCGTCGGCGATCTGCTGCTGGGCCGACATCACGTCGCTCATGGGGGTCCTTCCGTTTACGTCGCGGCGGGGCCGGGGGTTGCGGGGCGTGACACACCACTACCCGGCCGGCGACACCGTCACTCGGCCACGGGCGCGCCGTCACGCGATCGATGGCGCGTCAGCCGGCCACCGTGGTCAGGGTCGGCAGGTGGCGCTCGACCACCGGCAGCGCGTCGTCGACGGTGATCGGGCGTCCCAGCTCCGCGCTCAGCGACGTGACCCCGGCGTCCCGGATGCCGCATGGCACGATCCGGTCGAAGTACGTCAGGTCGCAGTCACAGTTGAGCGAGAAGCCGTGCAGGGTGACGCCGCGCGCCACCCGGATGCCGATCGCCGCGACCTTGCGGGCGGGTCCCCGGTCGTCCTCCGGCACCCAGACGCCGCTGCGTCCCTCGACCCGCCCGGCCCCCAGGCCGAACTCCGCGCAGACGTCGATCAGCATCTGCTCGGTGCGGCGTACATAGGCGACGACGTCGACCGGGTCCGGCAGCTTGACGATCGGGTACCCGACCAGCTGCCCCGGCCCGTGCCACGTGATCTTGCCGCCGCGGTCGACGTCCACCACCGGGGTGCCGTCCATCGGCCGGTCCCACGGCTCGGTGCGCTTCCCGGCGGTGTAGACGCTGGGGTGCTCCAGCAGCAGCACGGTGCCGGGCCGCTCGCCGGCCACCACGGCCTCGTGCAGCCGCCGCTGCTCCGCCCAGGCGCTCTCGTAGTCGATCACACCCACCCGGACGCTCTCCGGTCGAGTAACGATGCTGGTCACGGTCCCCACCCTAATCCGCTACCGTCCGGTCACCCCGGCCCGTGGCCGGAGTCACGCCGTGGTCACCGAGAAGGCGGAGTGCTCACTGGACGCGCCAGAGCCAGACGTCGTGGACGCGCTGGGGCGGGCCGAGCAGGTCGGTGGTCGCGCGGAGCAGTTCCGGCTGGTGCACGGGGAACTTCGCGCCGTGCACGCGGTCGGCGAGCACCACCACGTCGACGTTCCAGTGCCGCAGGTCGGACCGGGCGGCGGCGCGGTCCGCGTCGGTCATCGGCGGCACCACGCCGGTCCTGGCGACGTCGAAGAGCAGCGCGTCGGTGGTGCGGGGGACCGGGCCGATCCGGCCGCGCCCGTCGGGGCCGCCGGGGCCGAGGAAGAAGCCGGACGGGATGGCGAACTCGCCCTGCCGGTGCGCCAACGCGTACGCCTGCCAGCGCTGGCCGTCCGGCAGCACGTCCAGCGTGAACGGCACCGGCGCGAGCACCCCGCCGGCGGGGACGTGCTGTCGCCAGGCGCCGGAGGTGATGAACGTCGGGATCGGCTCGCGTTCGATGGTCAGCAGCGTGGTCGGCAGCAGCGGCACGAGCGCGACCGCGAACCCGGCGGTCCACGCGAGCCCCGATCGACGCGGCGCGGCGGTGCGCGGCGCGGCGGTGCGCAGGTGGTCGACGGTGAGCGCGAGCACGATCCCGATCACCGGCGTCACGACCAGGGCGAGTCTGGCCGGCAGCGCGGCGTTGAAGACCGGTACGTGCTCCAGCAGGGCGTACGGCAGCGGGACGTCCGTGATGTGTCCGAACCACTTCACCTGCGGTCCCCAGGAGAGCACGGTGAAGACGGCGGCGGTGATCGCCAGGGCGCGCAGCGTGGCCCGGCGGCCGGGCCCGGCGGCCCGCCACAGCAGCACCAGGCCGGCGACGGTCAGGATCAGCAGCGGCAGCCCGAGGAACGAGTTCTCCTCGGTCGGGTTCGGCGCGAGCGAGGTGCCGAGCCCGGCGATCCCGGCGAGGGAGCGCTCCGGGAACGCCCCGAACGCGGCGATGTCCTCGGCGTGGATGCGGGCGTCGAAGCCGGTGCCGTGGAAGCGCTGCGGCCCGAGAAAGTGCAGCCACAGCGGGTACGCCAGCAGCGCGGCGGCGGTCACGGCGGTGACGCCGAGGCCGCGCAGCAGCGCGGGTAGCGCCGCGCGCGCCTCGGCGCGGCGGCCGGGGTCGAGCGCCCAGGCGGCGAGGAAGATGCCGCAGGCGAGGGCGGTGAAGAACAGCCCCTCGGCGGCGATCGAGAAGGCGACCGCGACCAGCACGCCGAGCAGCATGCCGTTGCGCAGCCACCGGTCGGGCCGGCGCAGCCGGAGCACCCGCCACAGGATGACCGGCACGAGCCAGCCGGCGGTCCAGTTCAGGTGCGCGTTGGCGTGCGACACCATGCCGGGCGCGAACCCGCAGAACAGCCCGCCGACCGCGGCGGCGAGCCGGGAGCGCACCAGCGGGTCGGCGCCGGGCGCGGGGCGGAACCGGGAGAGGAACCAGTACCAGGCGTAGCCGGTGGCGGCGAGGTTCAGGGTGAGGATCACCAGGAACGTCGCGGGCGGCCCGATCAGGTACGTCAGCGGCGCGAACGCGGCGGCGTACACCGTGATCGAGGTGTTGACCGCGAGGTTGACGCCGTCCGGCACGTTGATCAGGTTCGTGAAGAGCGGGTTGCCGCCGTGCGTGACGGCGTGCCCGCCGTACGCCAGCAGCCACTCGAAGAACGCCTGGTCGCTGGAGTTGACGGTGATAGCCCGTCCGTTCGGGTCCAGCCAGAGCCCGCTGGTCACCCAGAACGCCAGCGCGAGGGCGGCGACGGCGACCAGCAGATCGGTGCGGCGCCGGGGTGTCGGGGCCGCGTCCGGGGAGGTGACCGGCGTTGCGGCGGACTGGGTCGAGGCGATCGGCACGCGGCGCAGACTACCAATCCGGCCGGGGACCCCCGTGTCGCGGCGATGGTTGACGTCGTTATTGAAAACGACTACCAATTCCTCTTACGCCCGCCGGATAGGAGACTCGTACCGTGAAGATCTGCTTCGTCGGCAAGGGCGGCAGCGGGAAGACGACGCTCGCCGCCCTCTTCGCCCGACACCTGATCGCCGGACCCGCCGCCGACCACCCGGCCGCGCCGCCGCTGCTCGCCATCGACGCCGACATCAACCAGCACCTGGCGGCCGCGCTCGGGGCGGGCGAGGAGGAGGCGGTGCTGCTGCCGGCGCTCGGCGACCACCTGCCCGAGATCAAGGAGTACCTGCGCGGCGACAACCCGCGGATCTCGTCGGCCGCCGCGATGGTCAAGACCACGCCGCCCGGCCGCGGTTCCCGGTTGCTGACCATCGGCGGCCCGAACCCGATCTACGACGCGCTCGTCCGCGACGTCGGCGGAGTCCGGCTCGCCGTCACCGGCCCGTTCGCCACCGAGGACCTCGGGGTGGCCTGCTACCACTCGAAGGTCGGCGCCGTCGAGCTGCTCCTCAACCACCTCGTCGACGGCCCCGGCGAGTACGTCGTGGTCGACATGACCGCCGGCGCCGACTCGTTCGCCTCCGGGCTGTTCACCCGCTTCGACGCGACCTTCCTGGTCTGCGAGCCGACGCTGCGCAGCGTCGGGGTCTACCGGCAGTACGTCGGCTACGCACGCGAGTTCGGGGTGGCCGTGCATGTGGTCGGCAACAAGATCGACGACGAGTCGGACCTCGAATTCCTGCGCGGGCACGTCGGCGACGACCTGCTGACCTGGATCGGCCGCTCGTCGTACGTGAAGGCGGCCGAACGCGGCCGGCCTGCACCGATCGCATCCCTGGAGCCGCGCAACCGGGCGGCGCTGGAGCTGATGCGCGCCACTGTCGACGCCGCGCGCAAGGACTGGGTCACCTACACCCGGCAGGCGGTCGAGTTCCACCTGCGCAACGCGAACGCCTGGGCGAATGACCGGGTGGGGGAGAACCTCGCCGCCCAGGTCGACCCCGATTTCGTCCTCGGACCGGAGCTGCTGGTCCGCTGACCCGAAGGAGAAACCCATGTCCCTCGACGTACCCGCCGCGCTGCTGGAGCGCGCCGAGTCCGGCCGGATCGACGACGCGGAGTTCGTCGACTGCGTCCGGCGCTCCCTGCCGTACGCCTGGTCGGTCGTGTCCGAGGTGGCCGCCCGCGCCGCCGTCACCACCGCCGAGTTCGCCGACCACGCGGTCCCGCCGCCGGGCGAGGCCGAGCGCGGCCAACTGCTGCGGGCGTTGGCCAGCGACGCGATCCGGGGCGGGCTGGAGCGGCACTTCGGCGTGAAGCTGGCCTTCCAGAACTGCCACCGGGTGGCGGCGTTCCCGCTCGGCGCGGTCGGCGGCGAGACGTACCGGCGGTTCATCTCGCCGGTCGCGCAGATCCGCAACCAGTCGCCGGAGCTGCGCGACTGCTGAGTCGTGACTAAGGGTCCCTGCGGTGCGAAGAGGCACAAGCAGGGACCCTTACTCCACGGGCATAGATGTGTGACGGACCGTGTGGGGCACCCGGTCCGACGGCAGGGTGTCCCACGCGGAGGGCACGGCGGTCAGTCGTGCAGCGCCGCGTGCAGCGCGGTCGGCAGGTCACCGTGCTGGTACGCGAAGCCCGTCCGGCTCAGCACCCCCGGCAGGGCCCGGGTGCTCGACAGCGGCTCGGTGGCGAACTCGCCGAGCACGGCGCGCAGCGCGAACCCGGGGATCGGCAGGACCGCCGGCCGGTGCAGCGCCGCCGCGAACGCCTTGGTGAACTGCGCGTTGGTCACCGGCGCCGGCCCGACCACGTTGACCGGTCCGGCGATGTCGTCGCGGTCCAGCAGGAACAGGGTGGCCGAGAGCCAGTCCGCCAGCGAGATCCACGGCACCCACTGCCGCCCACTGCCGAACCGCCCGCCGATGCCGAGCCGGAACGGCAGCAGCTGCGGCTTGAGCAGCCCGCCGTCGCGGTGCAGCGGTAGCCCCGTCCGCAGCCGGACCACCCGGACGCCGGCGTCCTCGGCCGGCCCGGTGGCGGCCTCCCAGACCCGGCAGACGTCGGCGAGGAACCCGTCGCCCGGCGGGGCGTCCTCCTCGACGATCCGGTCGCCGGTGTCGCCGTACCAGCCGATGGCCGAGGAGTTGATCAGCACGCGGGGGCGCCGTTCCGGGGGAGCGTCGGCGATCGCCCGCGCCAGCGTCGTGGAGCTGTCGACCCGGCTGGACCGGATCTCGGCCTTGTACGCGTCGGTCCAGCGTCGGTCGCCGACCCCCGCGCCGGCCAGGTTGATCACCGCGTCGGCGTCGGCGATGACGGCGGGGTCGAGTTCCCCGGCCGACGGCTTCCAGAAGACCTGCCCCGCCCCGCGTGGCTCGTGCCGCACCAGCCGCACCACCTCGTGACCGTCGGCGTGCAACCGGGCGGTGAGCCGCGTGCCGAGGAAACCGGACGAGCCGGCGATGAGGATCCGCATACCGCCATCTTCGTCGCCTGCCCCCGCCCCCGCCCCCGCCCCCCGCCATGATCCCGACGATCTTGGGCTTATGGCGAGGATATGTCCGGATTGTGGAGCCATAACTCCAAGATCGTCGCGGGTGGGGGGTGGGGGATGGCCGAGGGGCGCGTCGGCGGTGGCCGGCGCGCCCCTCGGGCAGGTGCGAAGGCGTCAGGCCAGGCCGAGCTCCGCCTCGAAGTTGCCGGCCTCCAGCCGCTCCTTCAGCGCGCTGAGGAAGCGGGCCGCGTCGGCGCCGTCGACCAGCCGGTGGTCGTACGACAGGGCCAGGTAGACCATCGACCGCGGCACGATCAGCTCGCCCAGGTCGGGGTCGTCGACCACGACGGCCCGCTTGACCACCGCGCCGGTGCCCAGGATCGCCGCCTGCGGCGACGGGACGATCGGGGTGTCGAAGAGCGCGCCCCGGCTGCCGGTGTTGGTCAGCGTGAACGTCGCGCCGGAGAGCTCGTCCGGACCGATCTTGTTGGTCCGGGTCCGCTC
This sequence comes from Micromonospora pattaloongensis, assembly GCF_900107255.1. Taxonomy (GTDB): domain Bacteria; phylum Actinomycetota; class Actinomycetes; order Mycobacteriales; family Micromonosporaceae; genus Micromonospora_I; species Micromonospora_I pattaloongensis. The sequence goes on from NZ_FNPH01000005.1 coordinate 77,860, forward strand.
GGCCACGTCGGCGATGCGCCGCGCGAGGCCCGCCAGGTTGAGGTCGCCGGCATCCTTGATCACCGGAACCAGCAGACCCTTCTCGGTGTCCACCGCGATGCCGAGGTGCTCGTTCTCCGGGTACGTGATCGTGCCCGCCTCCATGTCGATGAAGGCGTTGACCACCGGGTACGTGCGCAGCGCCTCGATCGCGGCCAGCGCGAAGAACGGCAGGAACGACAACTTCACGCCGTGCTTGGCCTGGAAGTCGTTCTTGGCCTGCTGCCGCAGCCGGGCGATCTTCGTGACGTCGACCTCGACGACGGTGGTGAGCTGCGCCGAGCTCTGCAGCGACTCGTACATCCGCTTGGCGATGACCGCGCGGGTGCGCGACATCTTCTCGGTGCGGCCCCGCAGCGGGCTCGGCTCGCGGGTGGCGGGCGCGGCCGCCGCGGCGGCGGCCGGACGCGCCGGCGCGGCGGCCTTCGCCTTCTCGGCCGCGTCGAGCACGTCCTGCTTGCGGATCCGACCGCCGACGCCGGTGCCGGTGACGGTCGACAGGTCGACGCCCTTGTCGGCGGCGAGCTTGCGGACCAGCGGCGTGACGTAGCCGGCGGCGTCCTCGCCCGCGGCGGGCGCGGCCGGGGCCTGCGCGGCCGGAGCCGGGGCCTGCGCGGCCGGCTGCGGGGTGGGGCGCGGGGCCGGCGCGGGGGCGGCCTGCGGCGGTGCGGGCTGCGCCTCCCGCTCGGCCTGCGCCGGCTGCGCGGCCTTCTCGGCCGCCGGCGCCGGCGTGGAGTACCCGGCGCCCGGCGTCGGCTCCTGCGCCGGGGCCGGCGCCGCGGCGGGTGCGCCGCCGGCCGCGCCGATCACGGCCAGCTCGGCGCCGACCGGAGCGGTGTCGTCCTCGCCGACCTTGATCTCGAGCAGGGTGCCCGCGACGGGGGAGGGGATCTCGGTGTCGACCTTGTCGGTGGAGACCTCGAGCAGCGGCTCGTCGACGTCGACGGTGTCGCCGACCTGCTTCAGCCAGCGGGTGACCGTGCCCTCGGTGACGCTCTCGCCGAGCGCCGGCATCCGCACCGCGGTGCCCTCGCCGCCGCCCTGCGCGGCCGGCTGGGCCGGCTGCTGCGCGGCGGGCGCGGTCTGGGCCGGCTCGGGCTGCGGCTCCGGCTGGGCGGGCTGCTCGGCGGGGGCGGCCTGCGCCTGCGGCTCGGCCGGCGCGCCGGCCTCCTCGCCCTCGCCCGCGATCACCGCGAGCTCGCTGCCCACCTCGGCCGTCTCGTCCTCGCCCACCACGATCCGGCTGAGCACGCCGGCGGCGGGGGAGGGGATCTCGGTGTCGACCTTGTCGGTCGAGACCTCGAGCAGCGGCTCGTCGGCCTCGACCCGGTCGCCCTCCTGCTTCAGCCAGCGCGTGACGGTGCCCTCGGTGACACTCTCGCCCAGCCGGGGCATGGTTACCGATACCGGCATCTCTCAAGACTCCTTTGTGTTGCGAAGCCCGCCCGGACTGCCGACCGGGCGAGCCGCGGTAAATGCGTGGTCAGGCGTGCGCGTGCAGCGGCTTGCCCGCGAGCGCCAGATGCGCCTCGCCGAGCGCCTCGCTCTGGGACGGGTGCGCGTGGATCAGCTGCGCCACCTCGGCCGGGTAGGCCTCCCAGTTGTAGATCAGCTGTGCCTCGCCGATCAGCTCGCCGACCCGCGCGCCCACCATGTGAACGCCCACCACCGGGCCGTCCTCCACCCGCACGAGCTTGACGAAGCCCTGCGTCTTGAGGATCTGGCTCTTGCCGTTACCGCCGAGGTTGTAGTTGTACGTCTTGACCTTGTCCGCGCCGTACTGCTCCTTGGCCTTCGCCTCGGTGAGGCCCACGGAGGCGAGCTCCGGGTCGCAGTACGTGACGCGCGGGATGCCGTTCTCGTCGATGACGGCGGGGTTGAGCCCCGCGATCTCCTCCGCGACGAAGATGCCCTGCTGGAAGCCGCGGTGCGCGAGCTGCAGGCCGGGCACGATGTCGCCGACGGCGTACACGTTGGGCAGGTTGGTGCGCAGGCGCTCGTCGGTCAGGACGAAGCCGCGGTCCATCCGGATGCCCTGCTCCTCGTAACCGAGGTTCGCGGTCGTCGGCCCGCGGCCGACGGCGACGAGCAGCAGTTCCGCCTCGATGGTCTCGCCGCCGGCGATCGTCACCTGGACGCCGGCGTCGGTGCGCTCGACCTTCTCGAACGGCTTGCCGGTCTTGAACTTGATGCCGCGCTTGCGGAACGCCCGCTCCAGCGCCTTCGACGACTCCTCGTCCTCGGCGGCCACCAGCCGGGGCAGCGCCTCGATGATCGTCACGTCGACGCCGAACGACTTCCAGACGCTGGCGAACTCGACGCCGATGACGCCGCCGCCGAGCACGATCGCGGAGGAGGGAACCCGGTCGAGCCTGAGCGCGTGCTCGCTGGCGATCACCCGCTCGCCGTCCACCTCGAGCCCCGGCAGGCTGCGCGAGTAGGAGCCGGTGGCGAGGATGATGTTGCGCCCGGTGTAGCGCTGGCCGTCGACCTCGATCGCGTTCGGCGCGACCAGCCGGCCCGCGCCGGCGACAAAGGTGATCTTCGTGGAGCCGACGAGGCCCTGGAGTCCCTTGTAGAGGCGGCTGATGACGCCGTCCTTGTAGCTGTTCACCCCGGCCATGTCGATGCCGACCAGGTCGGCCTTCACGCCGAACTGCTCCGACTCGCGGGTCTGGTCGGCGATCTCCGCCGCGTGCAGCAGCGCCTTGGTCGGGATGCAGCCGCGGTGCAGGCAGGTGCCACCGAGTTCGGCCTTCTCGATCAGCGCCACCGAGAGATCGAGTTGCGCGGCGCGCAGCGCGGCGGCGTAACCCCCGCTGCCGCCCCCGAGAATGACGACGTCGAAGGTCCCGCCGTTCGGCTCACTCACAGTTCTCTCCCAGGTCGCTTCGTTGCTACGAGGGTGTCGTCCCACGGAGATGGGCAGACCCGCCTCGGTCATCTTGTCACTTGTACCGCCACATGGCGCATCGAGGTGCCCAACGACACGTCGGCGCGACGTAGGCTTGCCGCAATCGACCGTGGTGGCTGGGGAGGAGATCGCGGGTGGCGTGGTTTCGTCGGCGTCGACAGTCGGGCTCAGTGCCAGGCGGCCGGCAGGCACATCGGGCTGATCTAGATCATCTTGAGGAATTTGTCCGGAGCCGCCGCGGAGTCGAGGCCTTCATCGAGCCGCGCACCACGGTCACCGAGACCACCGTCCTGTTGATCGCGCACGACGGCGAGTGGACACGCCGGCGGATCGACAGCCCGGAGGGGGCCCGTCGGTTCGCGCACAAGATGGCCATCCCCGTCTACGACATTCAACTGGTCGGCTATCCGCAGCGGATGCGCGACTACAACGAGCGCCGCAAGCGCGCGGCGGGCTGAGCGCCGCCGCGCGCCGGCGACGCCTCAGCCGTTCGCGGCGATGTCGTCGATCAGCTCGAGCAGGGTACGCACCGGGACGCCGGTGCCGCCCTTCGTCCAGTAGCCCGTCGGCTCGCCCGAGTGGTATGCCGGACCGGCGACGTCGATGTGCGCCCAGGCCACCTCGTCGGTGACGAACTCCCGCAGGAACACGCCGCCCTGCAGCATGTGCCCCGCCCGGTCCATCCCCGCGTTCACCTGCGAGATGTCGGCGACCTCGGACTCCATCCCCTTGCGGACGTCGTCCGGCAGCGGCATCGGCCAGGCCGGCTCGCCCACGGCGTCACCGGCGGTGCGCACCCGCTCGCAGAGCTCGGGCGTGCCCATCACGCCGGCGATCCGCTTGCCCAGCGCGACCACCTGCCCGCCGGTCAGCGTCGAGGTTTCCAGCAGGTAGTCGGTGCCGTCCGCGCAGGCCCGCGCCATCGCGTCACCGAGGACCATCCGGCCCTCGGCGTCGGTGTTGAGCACCTCGACCCGCTTGCCGTTGAACATCGTGACCACGTCGCCCGGGCGGTACGCGCTGCCGGAGGGCATGTTCTCGGCCATCGGCAGGTAACCGGTCACCGGCACCGCGGGCTTCAGCTCGGCGACCGCGAGCATCGCGGCGGCGACCGCGGCGGCGCCGGCCATGTCCGACTTCATCTCCCACATGCCCTGCGCCGGCTTGATCGACACGCCGCCGGTGTCGAACGTGATGCCCTTGCCGACCAGCGCCACGCGCGTGGCGTCGGCGGCCGCCCCGGCCGGGGTGTAGGAGAGCTTCACCAGCCGCGGCGGCGCCTCCGAGCCCTGCCCGACCGCCAGGATGCCGCCGTACCCGCCGGCGGCCAGCGCCGCCTCGTCCAGCACCTCGACGGTCAGCCCCGCATCGCGCGCGGCGGCCGCGACCGCGTCCGCGAACGCCGGCGGGCGCAGCTCGTTGGGGGCGGTGTTCACCCAGTCGCGGCTGCGCGCGACCGCCCCGGCCACGACGGTCGCGCGGGCGATCTCGGCCCGGGCGGTCGCGTCGGCCGCGTCGGGCACGTGCACGGCGACCGACGCGACCGGCGCGCGACGGGTCGGCTGCGGCCTGGTCTTGTAGCCGGCGAAGCGGTACCCGCCCAGCAGCGCCCCCTCGGCGACGGCGCGCAGCGCCGCCGGCGCGTCCCCGTCGTCCGGCAGCGGCAGCGTCAGCGCCACCGAGCCCGACCCGGCCAGCGCCCGCACCACCGCGCCGGCGGCCCGGCGCAGCGTCTCCGGCGCCGGCGCCGCGCCCGTCGGCTCCGGACCCAGGCCGACGGCGGCCACCAGTGGGGCCGTGATCGTGCCCAGCGTCGCGAGCTTCACGACCTCGCCGGCACCGCCGGTCGCGCCGAGCAGCGCCAGCGTCTCGGTCAGCTTCCCGTCGAACGCCGCCGCGATGCTCTCCGCCCCGCTCGCCAGCAGCAGCGCCGACGCGGGACCCCCGTCGCCCTCCTCCCCGGTCTGGCTGTGCACACCGATGACGACGGCGTCGACGGCGAGCTCCGCGGGGTCGGTGTCGACCAGGCTGAGGGTGGTGATGGGCGATGTCACGCGGTTTCTCCGGACGGGCCTGGCCGGCCGCATTGTGTGCGTACCGGCGATGATGTTCCTCCGGCGCAACCTACCCGCCGGATCGGGCGATGTCCCGCCGATGCTAGCCACGCGGTGGATCACAGGTAAGTTGCGACCCATGACCGACGTGACCGCTCCCGCCGCCACGCACCTGCGCCGTTCCCCGCTGCACGACCGGCACGCCGCGCTCGGCGCCAAGTTCGCCCCGTTCGGCGGCTGGGACATGCCGCTGGAGTACGCCGGCGGCGGGGTCATCAAGGAGCACACCGCGGTGCGCGAGGCGGTCGGCGTCTTCGACGTCTCCCACCTGGGCAAGGCACGGGTGACCGGCCCGGGCGCGGCAGCCTTCGTCAACGCCTGCCTCAGCAACGACCTGGACCGGATCGGCGGCGGGCAGGCGCAGTACACGCTCTGCTGCGACGACGCCACCGGCGGGGTGGTCGACGACGTGATCGCGTACCGCTTCACCGACGAGCACGTCTTCCTGATCCCGAACGCGGCCAACACCGCCGAGGTGGTCCGCCGGCTGAAGGCCGCCGCGCCCCCCTCGGTGATCGTCACCAACGAGCACGAGGAGTACGCGATCCTCGCGGTGCAGGGGCCGCGCTCCGCCGCGGTGCTGACGGCGCTCGGCTTGCCGGCCGGGCACGCGTACATGAGCTTCGTGGAGGCCGACCTGGCCGGGCCGGGCGTCTCCGTCGTGGTCTGCCGCACCGGCTACACCGGCGAGCACGGCTACGAGCTGGTGGTGCCGGCCGAGCACGCGGTGGCGGTCTGGGACGCGCTGTTCACGGCGGGGGAGCCCGAGGGGATCCGCGCCTGCGGGCTGGCCGCGCGGGACACGCTGCGCACCGAGATGGGCTATCCGCTGCACGGCCAGGACCTGTCGCCGGAGATCAGCCCGGTGCAGGCCCGGCTGGGCTGGGCGGTCGGCTGGGGCAAGCCGGCGTTCTGGGGGCGCGCCGCGCTGGTCGCCGAGAAGGCCGCGGGTCCGCGGCGCGCGCTGTGGGGGCTGGAGGCGGTCGACCGGGGCATCCCGCGCTGCCACATGACCGTGTACGCCGGCGACACCGCCGTCGGGGAGGTCACCAGCGGAACGTTCTCCCCGACCCGCCGGACCGGCATCGCGCTGGCGCTGCTCGACACCGCCGCCGGCCTCGGCGAGGGGTCGACCGTCGAGGTCGACGTGCGCGGCCGCCACTCGGCGATGCGGGTGGTCAAGCCCCCGTTCGTCACCCCGTCGGTGAAGTAGTCCCGCCGCGTCAGAGGCGCTCGTCGAGGACCGCCTGCGTCCAGCCGCCCTCGATGACGCCGCGGCCGTCGAGCAGCGCCCAGTCGACCACGTCGGCGGTCTCCACCACCACCGGCGTGCCGACCCGCACCGTCGGGTCGGAGGCCGCGTCGCTGGTGCTCGTCGCGACGATCCGGCCCGGGTTCGACCAGGACGTGACGCTCGCCCAGACGAACTCCTGCCCCTCGTCGGTCGCCAGCCCGTACTTGACGACGAGCTGCACGCCGGGCGGCAGCCCCCCGATGAGGAAGCGGTCGCGGGCCGACCGCAGCGAGCGGCGCGCGGTCTCGACGGCCCGGGCCATCGCGTCGCTCGGACGGGTGTAACGGATCTCCGGCTGTCCGCTGCCGAACAGCCGCGTGCAGATCTGGGCGAAGTACTCGGCCGGGGCAGCGGCCTGCCCGGCCGGGGGCAGCAGGGTGAGGAACGAGTCGGCGTCCGGGTCGGTGGCCGGGTCCAGGTCCAGCCGCAGCCCCGCGCTCCCGGCGGAGTCGTGCCGCTCCGGGCTGCCGTACGCCACCGCGATGTCGTGGCCGGTCACCGTCGTCTCGATGGGGAGCTGGACGAACGCCGGCACGTCCTGTTCGGTCAGCGACTCGGTCCAGATCCGCAGCAGCCGGCGGGCGGCGCCGGTCATGATCGCGCCCCAGGCCCGGGTGAACTGGGCGGGCACCTCCTGGGCCTGCAGTTCGAGCAGGCCGAAACGGCGCAGTCCCTTCGTGGTGAACCACAGCCCGGTGTCGGTGGGCGAGTAGGGGACCAGGATCCAGTCGACCAGCCGGAGCCGGCCGTCGTTGTCGGGCAGCGAGCGCAGCGCGGTCGCGGGGTCGAGGAACTGCAGGCTGAACACGTCGATCAGGTCGCCGTCGAGGGACTGCGCGATCGCCGCCGCCACCGCCCGCGCCGACCACTCGTGCACGGGAGGCCAGCCGGGGCGGTAGCCGGCCTGCACCACCACCAGCTCGTTCGCCGTGCGCAGCTGTTCCAGTTGGCCCGGCGTCGCCCCGAACGCCGCGAGCAGGTCCGGCGGAAGCTCCGGGAACTGCGACACCGGGCGGGTGTCGACGGTCATCAGCGGGCTGTCGATCATCTGCAGCGCCAGGTCCCCGACGGGATCGCTCAGCCGTTCGCCGAGCGCCGCGACCGCCTCCGCCGGCTTCGCCCCCGAACCCCGGGCGGTCGGCACCAGGTAGGTCGCCGACAGCGACTCCGGCACCGGCACCGGCAGGAACTCATCCGTGATCGCCATGCGTGCCCCCCGCTCGACCGCACTGGTGCTGTCTGTCGAACGCTACTACCGCCGACGGCGCGGATCGGGCTACCCGCCGAGGACGAGCCCGAGGTACGCCACGGTCGTGGTGAGTTCCACCGCCGCGCCGAGCACGTCGCCGGTGATGCCGCCGAAGCGGCGTACCAGGTGGGGCAGGAGCAGCAGCGCGACGGCGAGCGCGGCCAGCACGGCGAGCGGCCCCTGCCACGGACGGCCGGGCGCCGCGCCGAGGGCGGCGAGCGCGACGGCGGCCGTGGAGACCACCAGCACCGGCGCCGGGACGGTGCCCGCGACCAGCGCGCCCAGCCCCTCCGGGCGAGCGGCCGGCACCCCGCGCCGGCAGGCCCAGCTCACCGCGAGCCGCCCGACCGCCGTCGCCGCGATCACCGCCGCGAGCGTGCCGGGCCAGCCCCGCGTCGGCAGCGCCGCGAGGGCCGCTGCCTGGAGCAGGAGTACGACGACCAGCGCCGCCACGCCGAACGGCCCGACGTCGGGCTTCTTCATGATTTGCAGCGCCGCCTCGCCGGAACGGTGCGAGCCGAGCGCGTCGACGGTGTCGGCCAACCCGTCCAGGTGCAGCCCGCGGGTCAGCAGCGCGGCCAGCCCGACGACGGCGACCCCGGCGACCAACGGCGGGGCGCCGGCCGCGGCGAGACCCAGCAGCGCCGCCGCCAGCGCCGCGCCGAGCAGCGCGCCGGCGGCCGGCGCGAGCGCCATCGCCACGGCCGCCGCCGGCCGGTCGACGCGGCCGGGACGCAGCGGCAGGACCGTGAAGGTCGTGACGGCGAGCCGCGCGCCGGCGACGAGCCGCCCCTCAGGCACCGGGCGGCGCCGTGGGACCGGGGCCGGCGGGCTCCGGCTCGGCGTACGACCCGTCGTCGTCGCTGCGCGCCGGGTGCCCGGACAGGCTCGCGGCGACGGTCAGGGTGGCGCGCAGCAGCGGCAGCGCGGTGAGCGCGGTCGCCCCCTCGCCGAGATCGAGCCGCAGGTCGAGGACGGGCTCCAGCCCCAGCACGTCGGCGCCGAGCCGCACGGCCGGCTGCCCGTTGTGGTCGGGGAGCAGGCACCAGTGGCGTGCCTGCCCGGCGAAGTCCCGGCTCACCAGGCCGGCGGCGACCCCGACCGGGCCGTCGAGCAGCACGGGGGTGCGGCGGGCGGTCGCCCCCAGCAGGATCCCGGTCGCGATCGCGATGTCCCCACCGCCGAGCTCGGCGAGGATCTCGATCGGGCCGCGCAGCTCCCGCCGGCTGCGGTGCAGCGCGTCCCGGACCGCGGCGCAGCGCGCCATCCAGGCGTTGTCGTCCACGCCCCGGCCGGGGGTGACGACCCGGCCCAGCACCCGGACGGGCTCCGCCCCGGACGTCGCGGCCAGCACCGCGGCCGCGGCCGCCTCGGTGCCGGCGCCGCAGGCGGCCAGCACGATCACGTCCACGCCGCTCGCCGCCGCCTCCTCGGCGAGCCGCCAGCCGTAGTGCAGCGCCGCCTCGACCGCCTCCACGCCCAACGCCGGCCCGTCCTCGATCGCCGCCGCCGTCGGCGCGCGTACCACCTGCACATCGGCGCCGGCCTCCGCCGCGAGCCGGGCCAGCGGGCCCTGCCCGGCGCGCGCCTGCTCGGCGCGGCGCGCGGACTCGCCGGGCAGCGCGCCGGCGGACGCGCCGCCATCGTGGTCGCCGTGCAGCAGCAGCACCCGGGGGGAGCGCCATGCCGCGGGCACGCCCGTGCCCTGGGTGGCGGCCGCGAACGTGACCAGGGGTTCGAGCCGGCCCAGCCCGGCGCCGGGCACATCCAGCGCCGCGAGGCGGTCGCGGGCCGCCTCGGCGGCGGACTCGTCGGGCATCGGCAGGTCCATGCCGGGCTGGATGACCAGGCCGGTCTCGACGATCGGCAGCATCATCGTCGCTCCGTCGGCGGGCCCGGGCCGGGCGGCCGGCGTCGGCGCGGCCACCGGGGTGAGCACCTCGGGCGTCTCGACCGGCGGCGCCTCCCGCTCGGCGCCCCCGACCCCGGTCACGTCGGTCCGCGCGCTCTCCCGACCGCTCGCCGCGCCCCCGGCGCTCGCCGCGCCCCCGGCGCTCGCCGCGCCCCCGGCGCTCGCCGCGCCCCCGGCGCTCGCCGCGCCCCCGGCGCTCGCCGCGCCCCCGGCGATGTCGCTGGGGCGCTGCTTCAGCCACGTCGGCTGTCCCGCGACGACCAGCGCCACGGCGTCGCACTCCCGCGCCACCGCCTGGTTGGTCACGCCGAGCGCGTCGGCGAAGGCCCGCCCGATCGGGGTGGTCGGCACCAGCGAGAGCCCCACCTCCGGGGTGACCAGCACCAGCCGCGCGGCGCTGCCGCGGATCGCCGCGGCCAGCTCACTGATCGTGGCGGTGTCGTCCGCCGGCTGGTGCGCCGGGTCGAGCAGCACGCTCACCCAGCCACCGAGGTCGTCGACGAGCAGCGTCTCGCCCGGTTTCGCCTCGGAGATCACCTCGACCAGCAGGGACGGGTCGGCGCCGACCTCCTCGGTGGTCCAGCTTCCCGGCCGGCGGCCGCGGTGCGCCTCGATCCGTGCCTGCCATTCCGGATCGGCCTCGTGTCCCGGCGCGGTAGCGACATATCGGACCGTCGGCGCGGCGGCGACCAGCGACTCCGCGTACTCGGACTTGCCGGAGCGGATCCCGCCCAGCACGAGAATCCTGTTCCACCCGTCATCGGACATGCCCGTACCTTAGATCCACGGTGGCGGGATCACGCGCGCCGGTCGGGGCGGTCCGCCCGACAGCGCGTGCCGGCCATCGACGCTCCGCTGCGGCTACGCTGGCGGGGTCCGACGCCGAGGGGAGCTGCGACATGCCGTGGAGCTGGCGGTACGAGAGCACGGACGGACAGGCCGTCAGCGGACCGGCCGAGACGTTCGGCAGCCAGTCCGACGCCGAGTCCTGGATCGGTCAGGCGTGGCGCGACCTCGCGGCGGCGGGGGTCACCTCGGTGGTGCTGCTCGAGGACGACCGCGTGGAGTACAAGATGAGCCTGCTGCCGGCCGCCGAATGAGCCGGGGCAGCAGGTGAGTCGGGACCGGCCGGGCGGCGACCGGCTCGTGCTCGGCGTGCCGCGCGGGGCGTTCCGCCCCAGCCCGATCTTCCTCGCGCTGGTCGCGCTCTTCGTCGCCAGCGGCGCGATGGCGTGGGTCGGCTACGGCAACGTCCGGGTCGACGTGTTCCTCTTCGTGGTCTCCGGCTGGCTCGTCTCGCTCTGCCTCCACGAGTACGCCCACGCGCTGGTCGCCTTCCGGGCCGGCGACACCGGGGTGGCGCACCGCGGCTACCTGACACTCAACCCGCTGAAGTACAGCAACCCGCTGCTGTCGATCATCCTTCCGGTGGTCGTCGTGCTGCTCGGCGGCATCGGGCTGCCCGGCGGGGCGGTCTGGGTCGACCGGCACCAGATCCCCGGCCGGCTGCGCCACACCCTGGTGAGCCTCTCCGGCCCGGCCGTCAACGTGCTCTTCACCCTGCTGCTGGTCGTGCCGTTCGCGATCGGCGTGGACGTCGCCGCCCGCCCGGCGTTCTGGGCCGGGGTGGCGCTGCTCGGCTTCCTCCAGCTCACCGCGAGCGTGCTCAATCTGCTGCCGGTACCCGGCCTCGACGGCGGCAACATGCTCCAGCCGTGGCTGTCGCCGCAGTGGCGGCGCGGCTACGACATGCTCGCGCCGTTCGGCTTCATCCTGCTCTTCGGGCTGCTGTGGAACCCCCGCATCGGGGGCTGGTTCTTCACGGCGGTGTTCGCCGTCGGCGACGCGATCGCCCTCCCCGCCCCCCTCTACGCCCAGGGCCTAACCCTGATCCGCTTCTGGTCCTAACCCCGCCCTTTCCCGCCCCGCCCTTTCCCGCCGATCTTGCAGTTATGGCCCTGGTTTCGTCCTGATAAATCCGGATTTGCCCGGGCCGAAACTGCAAGATCGGCGGGATGACGGGGGTCAGGGGCGCTGTTTGGGGCTGTCGGTCTTGGCCGGGTCGCGCTCGGTGATCGGGTCGAGCACCTCGTCGATCGCCTTCAGCAGGGCCGCGTCCAGCTTCACCCCGGCGGCCTTGACGTTGTCGTACACCTGCTCCGGACGGGAGGCGCCGACGATCGCGGAGGAGACGTTCGGGTTCTGCAGCACCCACGCGATCGCGAGCTGACCCATGGTGAGCCCGGCCTGCTCGGCCAGCGGCTGGAGTCGCTGCACGGTGCCGAGCACCTCGTCGGTCATCCACCGGGCGATCATCGCCGCGCCGGACTTCTCGTCGGTGGCGCGCGAGCCGGCCGGCGGCGGCTGCCCCGGCTGGTACTTCCCGGTCAGCACGCCCTGCGCCATCGGCGACCAGACGATCTGGCCGATGCCCAGCTCCTCGCAGGTGGGGATCACCTCGGACTCGATGACCCGCCACAGCATCGAGTACTGCGGCTGGCTCGAGACCAGCCGGATTTTCAGCTCGCGCGCCAGCGCGTGCGCCTCGCGGATCTGCGACGCCTTCCACTCCGAGACGCCGATGTAGTGCGCCTTGCCCGAGTGCACGATGTCGGCGAACGCCTCCATCGTCTCCTCCAGCGGCGTCGCGTAGTCGTAGCGGTGGGCCTGGTAGAGGTCGACGTAGTCGGTCTGCAGGCGACGCAGCGAACCGTTGATCGACTCCATGATGTGCTTGCGCGACAGGCCGCGGTCGTTCGGGCCCTCGCCGGTCGGCCAGTAGACCTTGGTGAAGATCTCCAGCCCCTCACGGCGCTCGCCCTTCAGTGCCCGCCCCAGCACCGCCTCGGCGCGCGTGCCGGCGTACACGTCGGCGGTGTCGAACGTGGTGATCCCGGAGTCCAGCGCGGCGCGGACGCACGCCGTCGCCGCCTCCTCCTCCACCTGGGAGCCGTGGGTGATCCAGTTTCCGTACGAAATCTCGCTCACGAGCATGCCGGAGCGGCCAAGGTGTCGGAATTCCATACCGATTACCCTAGTTGCCCTCGACGTCGCCCACTCGCTGACCGCCGGGCGAGAAGGTCACAACACGGGCTTCGTGTCCGCGAGCAGTCGGTCGATCTCGTCCATCACGTCCGCCCGGCTCGGGTGCACCATGTCGATCAGCGGTTCGCCCCGCCGGTCCAGCGCGCCCCATTGGCCCGCGCCGCTGCCGACCAGGAACGCCACCGGATGGATGACCAGCGCGGGATGCGCCGGCGGCACGATCACCCGTCCGCCCCGGTCGACCACACCCTTGCGCCCGCTGACGTCCACGATGGCCAGGCCCTCGTCGGTGAACCCGTCCACGTACCGGCCGTCGGTCAGCGCCGTGGTGAAGCCGGAGTAGCGGGTCGGCACGACGAGGCGGCCGGACTTGTCGACGGCGCCCCATCCGCCCTTGCGGACGGCGGCCACCCCGCGCCGGAACGGCCGGACGTCGTCGAAGCCCTCCGAGATCACCACCGTGTTCGTCTTGTCGATGGCGATCCACGATCCGGCGCCGTTGCGGGACACCCAGGCGAGTCCGTCGGAGAACGAGCCGACGCCCAGGTAACCGGCGGACGCCCCGACGAGCAGCTCACCGGTCTCGTCGATCAGCTCCCACGTCTCGGTCTCCGGCCGTCGTACCCAGGCCACCCCGTCCCGGAACGGTTGCACGTCCGCGTAGCTGGGCGCGATCGCCAGCTCGCCGTCGGCGTCGGCGTAGCCCCACCGCTGCACCCGCTCGCTGAACCGCGGCGCCGGCGGCCGGTGCGCCTGCAGGACCTCGTCCCGACTGCGCGGGTACGGCCCCCAGCCCTTCTGCGCCACCTTCGTGAGCACGGCGTCCAGCGCCAGCTCGGTACGCGCAATCAGGTCGGGATCCTCCACCTTGCGCAGCTCCAGGGCGCGCTCGAAGTGGTTGCACGCCTCGATGTAGCGGCCCTGGTCGTAACAGGACCGCCCGGCGTGCTCGTGCATCGTCGCCCGCAGCCGGTCCGGCAGCTCCGAGGAGTTCGCCTCCTCGAACAGCCGGTCGGCCTCCGCGAAGTCACCCCGCCACTGCAGCACGTGGGCCAGCCGCGCCTGCGCGATCGCGATGCGGCGCAGCTCGCCGGTCGCCTCCGCGTGCGCCAGCGCCAGCTTGCCGTCGGAGAGCGCCTTGCCCAGGTCGCCGAGGATCCGCGACACCACGGCGCGCAGGCTCAACAGCCGGGCCCGGGTGCGGTTGTCGGTGGCCGGCTCCAGCTTCTCGGTGAGCCGGTCGCGGATCGCCCGCAGCTCGTCGGGGTCCTCGACGAGCTCGCGCAACGTCTCATGGTGGAACCGCCACCGGTACGACGACAGCACCTGCTCCGGGTCCCCGGCCGGCGCCTCGGTGCCGCGCGGCTCGGCGGGTGGCTCGGCGGCCGGATTCGGCTCGCCCGGCCGGACGATCGGCGCGAGCATCGTGGGCGCGGCGAGCGCGGTGGCGGCACCGGCCGCGGCCCCCTCGGGCGCCGGAAGCACGGTGTCCGGGCTCGCTTCGGCGACCGGCGTGCCGGCGCGCGCCCGGTCGTCGTCCGGCGCGGAGCCGTCGTCGCCCGGCGCGGAGCCGGGCGGGTCCGTCTGCTCGGACGGCGCGTCGGCGTCACCGTCGCCGCCCGCCCGACCGGCGGACCCGACCTGCGGGACCGGGGCGGGATCGGCCGGGGGAGTGCCCGGCGCGCTCGACGCCTCCGGGGTGCCGCCGACGGTCGGCCCGGCCGGCGCCGGCTCCGGGGCGCCCGATGGCGCGTGGGCCGGCTCGTCCGTCGGTGCCGGGGCGTCGGAGCCCGCGGCGGCCGCCCGGGCGGCGTCGGAGCCCATGCTGCGCGCCGGTGCGGTGTCGGAGTCGGTGCTGCGCGCTGGTGCGGTGTCGGAGTCGGTGCTGCGCGGCGGCGTGGTGTCGGAGCCGGTGGCGGGCCGCGGGCCGGTGTCCGCGGGTACTGACGGCGCGTCAGCGGGTGGGCCTGCTGACGCGGTGGTGCGCGATACGGCGGCGGTTGGCAGCGGGGTGTCGGCGGGGCGCGCGGTTGGCGGCGCGGTGTCGGCGGGGCGCGCGGTTGACGGCGCGGTGGTCGGTGCGGATGCCGGGGGCGGGGACGCGACGGCGCGGGGCGCGGCGGCCGCCGGCGGTGCGGAGGTCGGCGCGGCCGCGGCAGCGTCCGGTGCCGGCGCTCCCGGAGCCGGGGGAGCGGAGACCGGTGCCGTGCCTGGGGGCGCCGAGACCGGCGTGGAGCCTTCCGGGCGCGACGCGGCGGCGGGTGGCCCGGGGACAGGCCGTGGCGGTGCGGAGACGGGTGCCGGGTTCTCGGCGCGCGCCGCGGGTCGCCCGGGAACGGGCCGTGGCGGTGCGGAGACGGGTGCCGGGTTCTCGGCGCGCGCCGCGGGTGGCCCGGGAACGGGCCGTGGCGGTGTGGGGGCGGGTGGCGCGGTCTCGGGTGGCCCGGGGACGGGCCGTGGTGGTGCGGAGACGGGTGCCGGGTTCTCGGCGCGCGTCGCGGGTGGCCCGGAGACGGGCTGCGGCGGCGCGGAGACGGGCGGCGCGGAGACGGGCGGCGCGGGCTGCGGCGGCGCGGAGACGGGCGGCGCGGAGACGGGCGACGCGGGCTGCGGCGGCGCGGAGACGGGCGGCGCGGAGACGGGCGACGCGGGCTGCGGCGGCGCGGAGACGGGCGGCGCGGTCTCCGGACGCGATGCGGGTGGCCCGGAGACGCGCGTGGGTGGCGCGGAGACCGGCGTGGGCGGTCCGGAGACCGGCGTGGGTGGTCCGGAGACCGGGGCGGCGGGCGGCGCGGGCGGTGTGCCGGGTCCCGGCAGGAACTCCAGGCGCAGTCGGGAGGGGGGCGGCCCCGGCGGGGTGCGGGACTCGCCGCCCGGACCGGGCCGGTACGGACGGTGGTCGCCGGTGGCCGGCGGTGGCCCGAACGGTGGCCGGCCGGCCGGCTCCCCGGAAGGCCGTGGCCCCCAGCCGCCCGGCCCGGCCTGCGCGGCCGGACGGGACATGCCCGGCGCGGTGCCGGGACGCGCGGGCGGGTGAGCGGGCGGCACGGGGCCGGGCCCGGGCCGGCGGGCGCCGTACTCGGGTTGTTCGCCCGCGCGGCGGGGCCCCTGCCCGGCGGCGGGTTCGCGACCGGGCGGCGGCACGAACCGGTCGAAGCCGGGGTGCCCGGGGGGTGGCGGTGGGTAGCCGCGGGTTGGCCCGCCGGGTCGGCCGGGCGGCAGCGGTTCCGGACCGTGGCCGGGCCGGTGGTCGTGGGGGGTCCGGTCGTGCGGGGCGCGGCCCCCCGATGGGTACGGGTCGCGACCGTCCGGTTCGCGCCGTCCGCGCGAGTCGTCCGCCTCGCGCGGCGGGCGCACCGGCCAGCGGCGGTCCCGGGGGTCGGTCGGTTGCGGCTCGGGCCGCGACCGACCGTCCTGCGCGCCGGAACGCTCGGTCCAGGAACCGCCTTCGGCGTCGGTGCGACGGGGCCCGGGGCCGCCCGACGGGTAGACGCCGGCGCGGCCGGCGGCGGTCGGCGGGCGGCGGCGCTGCGGGCCCGGGTCGCCCGGGTAGCGCTGGCCGGGCATGGGGGTCCACTCCGAGGTGGGTTCGCCCACCCAGGATGGCTCGCCCGGCCGGTGCCGGCGGTCGTCCGTCACACCGCCACCTCGCCGTGAGTCGCTTCCGCCGCGTGGTGACCGCCGTGCCGCGCGCGGCATGACCCGGCGTCGCGCCCGCGTCGCTCGGTCACGGTGTCACCTCGTCGAAAATGTGTCGCTGAGCGCCCGCCCGCTCCGGATGGAGTCCCCCGCATCCGCGCAGCGTGGTCGCGCAAGGAGGGTAGCGGCGTGGACTCGGTCACCGCCACTGCGCCACCGCACCTGACGACAAACTTTGTCCGTTGGTTCAGGACATTTACCGCGATAACCGCATCAGGCTACCGCTACGCGACCCGAACTCGCGTTCTGCGCCCGAGCGTCAGGGGTGCTCCATGACGAGCACGGCGACGGTGCCGGGTTCGAGCGCCTCGTAGCGGTGCGGCGCGTCGCCGCCGAACGTGGCGTAGTCGCCCGGCCCCAGCTCCACGGGCTCGCTGACCGGTCCGGTTCGCAGCCGGCCCGCCGCGACGATCAGGTGCTCGATACTGCCGGGCAGGTGTGCGTCGGCCTCCCGCCCCGCGCTCGGCTCGATGGTGAGCAGGTAGATGTCGCGGCGGGCGTGCGGCGAGCCCGCGGACAGCAGCGTCGCCGCGAACTCGGCCCGCTCCGCCTGCACGCGCGGCCCCTCCCCGGCCCGGATCACCTGCACGGTCGGGGTGACCGGCTCGACGAGCCGGCTGAACGGCACGCCGAGCGCGACGCCGAGTGACCAGAGGGTTTCCACGCTCGGGTTGCCGGCCCCGGACTCGAGCTGGGAGAGCGTGGACTTGGCGATGCCGGCCCGGCGGGCGAGTTCGGTGAGGGACAGCCCGGCCCGCTCGCGTTCGCGGCGGAGGGCGGCCGCGATCGTCGGCAGTGGTGAAGCGCTCTGTGACAATGTTCGCTCCATCGGTCGCTCTGTTCGCGTTGACGAACGCACGGTCTGGCGTTCAATATTCTGGACTATGCGTACGGCAAAACGAACACCCGACCGCACTCTGGTTCGGGACGTCTCCGCGATCGCCGCGGCCATGGCCGCGGTAGGGGCGTCGTTCGGCGCGATCGCGATCGCGTCCGGACTGCCGGTGTGGGCGGTCGTCGCGATGTCCTCGGTGCTGTACGCCGGCGGGGCGCAGTTCATGGCGGTCGGACTGATCGCCGCCGGCAGCCCGTTCGCCGCCATCTTCGCCGGGCTGCTGATCAACGCCCGGCACCTGCCGTTCGGCCTGGCGCTCGGCGATACCCTCGGTGCCCGCTGGCGCGACAAGCTGCTCGGCAGCCACTTCATGACCGACGAGGCCACCGCGTTCGCGCTGGCGCAGCCCGAGGGCGCCGCCCGGCGCCGGGCGTTCTGGCTCGCCGGCATCGTGCTCTTTCTGGCCTGGAACGCCGGCACGCTGCTCGGGGTGCTGCTCGGCGGGACCGCCGGCGACCCGGCCGTGCTCGGCCTGGACGCGGCGTTCCCCGCCGGTCTGCTCGCGCTGCTGATGCCGGCGCTGCGGGATCCGCGGACCCGTACGGTGGCGGCGGCCGGCGCCGCGATCGCCGTGCTCGCCACGCCGGTGCTGCCCGCCGGGCTTCCCGTGCTGTTGGCGCTCGGCGGCCTCGCCGTGCTCCTGGTGCCGCGGCGACGGAAGGAGCAGCCGTGCTGATCGCCGTGATCCTGGCGCTGGCCGTCGGGACGTACGCCTTCCGGCTGGCCGGTGTCGTGCTGCGCGACCGGCTCGACCTGCCCGAACGGCTCCGCACGCTGCTGCCGGTCTCCGCGGCCGTGCTGCTCGCGGCGCTGGCGGCGACCGCGGCGCTGACCGAGGCCGGCCGCTTCGCCGGGGTGGCGCGCCCGGCCGGGGTGCTGGTCGGCGCGGTGCTGGCGTGGCGGCGCGCGCCCTTCGTCGTGGTGGTCCTCGCGGCCGCCGGCACCGCCGCAGTGCTGCGCCTGCTCGGCGTCGAGTGACACCACCCGCATCCGGCGTCGAGTGACGCCACCTGCATCCGGCGTCGAGTGACGCCGCCGGGAACGCCACGGCCCCGGTGCGGTCGCACCGGGGCCGTGGCGGGGGACGTCAGATCTTGTCGCCGAGCTCCACGCGCGGCGCCGGGACCCGCATCCGGCGGAACGTGATCGCGCGCATGATCGCGTAGAGGTAGAGCGACCCCATCTTCTGGTCGGTCTTCGGGAACCGTTGCAGGACCAGCTTCTTGATCTTCCGCGAGATCAGGACCGAGTCGATCACGACGCCGAGGGCGAGCACGACCCAGAGCACGTTGGAGACGAGCCGCACGATCGGCGGCATCGTCTGCGCCGAGCCGATCAGCACGACCAGCGCGCCGCCGAAGAACCAGGTCCCGACCGTACGGCGGGAGTCGACGACGTCGCGGGCCAGCGCGCGCTCGGGGCCCCGGTCCCGGGGACCGCCCTCGCGCCGGAACTCGGCGGCGGCCTCGGCGCGCTGCGCTCGGCGGCGCGCCCGCGCCTCCTCCTTGGTCGCCGGCGGCGTCTCGGCGACCGGTCGGCGGCCCATGGCCGGACGCTTCGGGGTCACCTTGCCGAGCTCTTTCTTGCTCGGGGTGTGGCCCTTCGCGCGCGCGGGCGTGGACTCGTCGGTGGCCGTCGACACGGCGATGGGCTCCTCGACGAGGGTGGTGGACTTACGACGAAACAGCGACGGCACGGCATGAAGAGTAGCCGCCCGTGCCCCCCTGCTGCACATCACCGCCGAGATCGCGACGATCTTGGACTTATGGCTCCACAAAGGGGACGAATCTTCGCCATAACTCCACGATCGTCGCGATCTTGCGGGGTGGTCAGGGGCGCTCGATGTGGGCGCCGAGCGCAGCAAGCTTCGCCTCGAAGTCCTCGTAGCCGCGGTTGATCAGATCCACGCCGTAGACCCGCGACGTGCCCTCCGCGGCGAGCGCGGCGATCAGGTGGCTGAACCCGGCCCGCAGGTCGGGGATGACCAGGTCGGCCGCGTGCAGCTTGCTCGGTCCGGCGATCACCGCGGAGTGCTTGAAGTTGCGCCGGCCGAAGCGGCACGGGGTGCCGCCGAGGCAGTCTCGGTAGACCTGGATGGTCGCGCCCATCGAGTTGAGCGCGTCGGTGTAGCCGAGCCGCTGCTCGTACACCGTCTCGTGCACGATCGACAGCCCGCGCGCCTGGGTCAACGCGACCACCAGCGGCTGCTGCCAGTCGGTCATGAAACCCGGGTGCACGTCGGTCTCCAGCGCCACCGCCCGCAGCTCCCCGCCGGGGTGCCAGAAGCGGATGCCGCCCTCCTGACCGGCGGAGCCGGCGCGCGGCGCGCGCGCGTCCGTGACCTCGTACGCCCCGCCGACCGAGCGGAACACGTTGAGGAAGGTCATCATGTCGACCTGCTCCGCGCCGAGCACCTCGATCTCGCCGCCGGTCGCCAGGGCGGCGGCCGCCCAGCTCGCCGCCTCGATCCGGTCGGGGATGGGCCGGTGCGAGTAGCCGCCGAGCCGGGTCACGCCCTGGATCTCGATCACCCGGTCGGTGTGCACCTTGATGATCGCGCCCATCTTCTGCAGCACGCAGATGAGGTCGATGATCTCCGGCTCCACGGCCGCGTTGCGCAGCTCGGTCACGCCCTCCGCCATCACGGCGGTGAGCAGCACCTGTTCGGTCGCCCCGACGCTCGGGTAGGGGAGGGAGAACTTGGTGCCGTGCAGCCCGTTCGGTGCGGTCAGATGCAGCCCTTCCGGGCGCTTCTCCACGACCGCGCCGAACTCGCGCAGCGCCTGCATGTGGAAGTCGATCGGCCGCGGCCCGATGTGGCAGCCGCCCAGGTCGGGGATGAAGGCGTGGCCGAGGCGGTGCAGCAGCGGGCCGCAGAACAGGATCGGGATGCGGCTCGACCCGGCGTGCACATTGATCTCGTCGGTGGAGGCGCGCTCGACGTTGGCCGGGTCGAAGACGAGCTCCCCGTCCTCGTCGCCGTCGCTGACCTTGACGCCGTGCAGCTCCAGCAGCCCGCGCACCACCTCGACGTCCCGGATGCGCGGCACGTCGTACAGCCGGCTCGGTTCGTCGCCGAGCAGCGCCGCGACCATGGCCTTGGAGACCAGGTTCTTGGCGCCGCGCACGCGGATCTGCCCGCGCAGCGGCGTGTTGCCGTGCACGATCAGGACGTCGTCGGTCAACGCAACCTCCAGCGCATCGATGCTGCTGTTCTGAAATCCGGCGGCCATGATCTACTTTGCCCGGATTGGTGCCCGTGGGAGCATAGCGCTCCGTGACGGTGAAAGGGCGACACCGCCGCCTGGCTTGGCATTAATCGGGGAAGTGGCGCAATTTTCCCTACTGACGGTTACCGCCGGTTACCGAGGGTCACGGCAGGGCGAGCATCTGGTCCAGCGCCGTCCGGGCGTGCTCCGCGGTGGCCGGGTCGACCGTGATCTGGTTGGGCACCCGACCCGCGACCAACTCCTCGAGCGCCCACACCAGGTGCGGCAGGTCGATGCGGTTCATCGTGGAGCAGTAGCAGACCGCGCGGTCCAGGAACATGATCTGCTTGTCGGGGTTGGCGTTCGCCAGCCGGCGCACCAGGTTCAGCTCCGTGCCGATCGCCCACGCCGAACCGGCCGGGGCCGCCTCGATGGTCTTGATGATGTACTCCGTCGACCCGACCTGGTCGGCGGCGGTGACCACCTCGTGCCGGCACTCCGGGTGCACCAGCACGTTCACCCCGGGCACCCGCTCGCGCACCTCGTCAACGCTGTCCAGGGTGAACCGGCCGTGCACCGAGCAGTGTCCCCGCCACAGGATCATCCGCGCGTCGCGCAGCTGCTCCGGCGTCAGGCCCCCGCCCGGCTTGTGCGGGTCGTAGAGCACGCAGTCGGCCAGGTCGAAGCCCATCTCCAGCACCGCGGTGTTGCGGCCCAGGTGCTGGTCGGGCAGGAACAGCACCCGCTCGCCCCGCTCGAACGCCCAGGTCAACGCCCGCTCGGCGTTCGAGGAGGTGCAGACGACGCCGCCGTTGCGCCCCACGAAGCCCTTGATGTCCGCCGAGGAGTTCATGTAAGTCACCGGCACCGTGCCGGCCGCCACGCCGAGCTCCGCCAGCGTCTCCCACGCCGTCTCCACCTGCGACAGCACCGCCATGTCCGCCATCGAGCAGCCGGCCGCCAGGTCCGGCAGGATCACCTTCTGGGCGTCGCTCGTGAGGATGTCCGCGCTCTCGGCCATGAAGTGCACGCCGCAGAAGACGATGTACTCGGCGTCGGGCCGCGCCGCGGCCTCCCGGGCCAGCTTGAACGAGTCGCCGGTCACGTCCGCGAACTGGATCACCTCGTCGCGCTGGTAGTGGTGGCCCAGCACGAACACCTTCTCGCCCAGCGCGGCCTTCGCCGCCGTCGCCCGCGCCACCAGATCCGGGTCGCTCGGGGCCGGCAGCTCGCCGGGACACTCCACGCCACGCTCGGTGGCCGGGTCGCTGCCGCGTCCGAGCAGCAGCAGGGCGGTCGCGGTGCTGGAGGGCTCAACCCAGGTCGAAGTCACGTCCAACATCGTCCCATAGCGCGGATGGCGTGCGGCCGGCAGCGATGTGGCCTGCCACACTGCCGGACATGCGCGTATTGATCTGTCCGGACAAGTTCGCCGGCACCCTCTCCGCGCCCGAGGTCGCCGCCGCGGTCGCCGAGGGCTGGCACGAACGCGCCCCGGCCGACGAGACGCTGCTGCGCCCCCTCGCGGACGGCGGACCCGGATTTGTCGAGGTGCTGGCCACGGCGCTGGCCGGCCGGCGGCTGCCGGTCGCGACCGTCGACCCGCTGGGCCGCCCGGCCGCCGGGGAGGTGCTGCTGGTGGACGACACGGCGTACGTCGAGAGCGCCCAGGCGTGCGGCCTGCACCTGTTGGCCGGCGGCGAGCGTGACCCTAAACACACGACCTCGTACGGGCTAGGGCTGCTGCTGCTCGCCGCCGTCGAGGCCGGCGCGCGGCGGGTCGTCATCGGGCTCGGCGGGTCCGGCACCAACGACGCCGGCGCGGGGATGCTCGCCGCGCTCGGCGCCGTGGTGCTCGACGAGACCGGCGGGGCCCTGCCGTACGGCGGCGCCGCGCTCGCCGCCGTCGCCGCGTTGGACGGCGCGCCCCGGCTGCGTGGGGTCGAGCTCGTCGCCGCCACCGACGTGGACAACCCGTTGACCGGCCTGCACGGGGCCTCGAACGTCTACGGGCCGCAGAAGGGCGCGACCCGGGAGGACGTGCTGCTGCTGGACGCGGCGCTCGAGCGCTTCGCCGGTGTGCTCGAACGGGATCTGCCGGGCTGCCCGCCCGGACTGGCCGCGGTGCCCGGCGCCGGCGCCGCCGGTGGGCTCGGCGCGGCGATCCTCGCCCTCGGCGGGCGGTGCGAATCGGGAATCGCGCTGGTCACCCGCCTGATCGGTCTCGACGCCGCGCTCGACGAGGTGGACCTGGTGATCACGGGCGAGGGCTCGTTCGACCATCAGTCACTGCGGGGCAAGGTGGTGGCCGGGGTCGCGGGGGCGGCGCGGGACCGGGGGTTGCCGTGCGTGGTCGTGGCGGGGCGGGTCAGCACGGGGCGGCGCGAGGCCGCCGCGGCGGGCGTGACCGACGCGTACGCGTTGGTCGAGCACTTCGGCGGCGACGTGGAGCGGGCGATGGCCGAGCCGGCGGCCGGGCTGCGGGAGATCGCCGCGCGCCTCGCCGGCCAGTGGAGCCGGTGAGCGGGTCGCCCGCCGTGAGCTGCACCTCACCGCAGTAAAATTCGAACCCGGATTGGGAATGAGCGGCCAGCCGGTTAGCGTTGGCCAGTACGGACTAGACCGCCACCGGCGCAGGGAGACCTTCATCGTGACCACTTCAGCGCAGCCCGAGTCGACCGAGGCCACGGCCCCGACCAGCGTCGTCCTCACCGACGTCGCGGCGCAGAAGGTTAAGGCCCTGATCGAGCAGGAGGGCCGCGACGACCTGCGGCTCCGCGTCGCCGTGCAGCCGGGTGGCTGCTCCGGCCTCCGCTACCAGCTCTTCTTCGACGAGCGTTCGCTCGACGGCGACATCGTGACCGACTACGACGGCGTCGAGGTCGTCGTGGACCGGATGAGCGCCCCCTACCTGGCCGGGGCCACCATCGACTTCGCCGACCGCATCGACGCTCAGGGCTTCACCATCGACAACCCCAACGCGCAGAACTCCTGCGCGTGCGGTGACTCGTTCCACTGAGCCGGACAACCGCTTGACGGGGCCGCCGAATGCGGCGCCGCCGATCCGCCGCGCCACGCGGCCCGCGATCGGCGCGCGCCGCGGCGGCCCCGTTTCGCTGTTCCGGCGCCCGGTAGGCTGACCGCCGCCATCGTCCCACGACCCCGAAGGCCGATATGAAGATCGCCGTCACCGGCTCGATCGCCACGGACCACCTGATGCACTTCCCGGGCCGGTTCGCCGATCAGTTCATCGCCGACCAGCTCCACAAGGTGTCGCTGTCGTTCCTCGTCGACGACCTGGTGCTGCGCCGCGGCGGCGTCGCCGCGAACATCGCCTTCGGGATGGCCCAGCTCGGGCTCCGCCCGATCCTGCTCGGCGCGGTCGGCGCCGACTTCGCCGACTACCGGTCCTGGCTGGAGCGGCACGGCGTCGACTGCGACTCGGTGCACGTGAGCGAGATCGCCCACACCGCCCGGTTCGTCTGCACCACCGACGTGGACATGTGCCAGATCGCGTCGTTCTACGCCGGCGCGATGAGCGAGGCGCGCAACATCGAGCTCCGCCCGGTCGCCGAGCGGGCCGGCGGGCTCGACCTCGTGCTGGTCAGCGCCAACGACCCGGAGGCGATGATCCGGCACTCCGAGGAGTGCCGGGACCGCGGCTACGCCTTCGCCGCCGATCCGTCGCAGCAGCTCGCGCGGATGGACGGCGGCGATGTGCTGAAGCTGATCGACGGCGCCGACTACCTGCTCACCAACGACTACGAGAAGTCGCTGCTGGAGAGCAAGACCGGGCTGACCGACGCCGAGGTGCTGGACCGGGTGAAGGTGCGGGTGACGACGCTCGGCAAGCACGGCGTCGAGATCACCGGCCGGGACATCGAGCGCATCCACGTGCCGATCGCGCGCGAGATCGAGGCGTACGACCCGACGGGCGTCGGCGACGGCTTCCGGGCCGGATTCTTCGCGGGGCTCTCCTGGGGGCTCGGCCTGGAACGCGCCGCGCAGGTCGGTTCGCTGCTCGCCACCCTCGTCCTGGAGACCGTCGGCACCCAGGAGTACACGGTCCGGCGGGACGTCTTCGTCAAGCGCCTCACCGAGTCGTACGGCGACGACGCCGCGGCCGAGGTCGCGCGTCACCTCGGCGCGTAGCGCCGCGGCCCGCCGCCGGGTCAGCGCTCGCGGCGGACGTCGTACGAGGTCGGGGAGACGCGGCCGACGAACTCCTGGCCGCGCATCCGGCACCACGCCGGGATGTCCACCGCCGCGGCCGGGTCGTCGGCGAGCACCCGCAGCACCGCCCCGACCGGCAACTCGGGCAGGCGGCGGGCGAGCGCGATCACCGGCAGCGGGCACCGCTGCCCCAGGCAGTCCAGCACCTCTGTGGGTCCGGTCACAGCCCCGCCGCCCCCGCCTCGGCGCGCAGGTCCGCGACGACCTGCGGCAGCTCGGCCAGGAACCGGTCGACCTCCGCCTCCGTCGTGTCGCGGTGCAGCGACACCCGCACGTTGCCGTGCGAGAGCACCCCCATCGCCTCCAGGACGTGGCTGGGGCGCAGCGTGGAGGCGGTGCAGGACGAGCCGGACGACACCGCGAAGCCCCGCCGGTCCAGGGCGTGCAGCAGCGCCTCACCGTCGACGTACAGGCACGAGAACGTCACCAGGTGGGGGAGGCGGTCCGTGGGATGGCCGACCACCTCCACGTCCGGCACGGTCGCGGCCACGGTCGTCCGGACGCGGTCGACCAGCGCCCGGAGCCGGGTCGCCTCGGCGGCCGCGTCGGCGGTCACGGCCCGCAGCGCCGCGGCGGCCGCGACCACCGCCGGCAGGTCGAGCACCCCGGGGGTACGCCCGGACTCGCGCTCGTCCGCCGGGTACGGCGACTCCCACCGGGTGCCCTTGCGCACCACCAGCACGCCGACGCCCGGCGGCCCGCCCCATTTGTGCGCGCTCGCCGACAGCAGCGACCAGCCCTCCGGCACCGGCGTCCGACCCACCGACTGGGCGGCGTCGACGTAGAGCGGCACCCCCGCGGCCGCGCACGCCTCGGCCGCCGCCGCGACCGGCTGCACCGTGCCCACCTCGTGGCTGGCGCTGATCAGGGCGGCCAGCCCGACGCCCGGCGCCGCGACCGCGGCGGCCCAGGCGTCCGGGTCGAGCCGGCCGAGGCGGTCGACCGGCACGGAGGCGGCGGCACCCCCGGCGGCCACGTGCCGCTGCGCGGCGTGCAGCACCGCGGAGTGCTCGATCGCGGAGTGCACGAACGTCCGCCCGGCGCGGTGCCGCCCCGCCAGTCCGCCCAGCACCGCCGCGTGCGCCGCGGCGGTGCCGCTCGCGGTGAAGGAGAGCTCGTCCGGGCGTACCCCGAGAATGTCGGCGGTGACCGCCCGCGCCGCGTCGAGCAGCTGGCGGGCCCGGCGGGCCTGCGTGTAGAGCCGGTTCGGGTCGGCCCAGCCGTCCTCGAGGGCGGCGAGCAACGCCTGCCGCGCCACCGGGTGCAGCGGCGCGGCGGTGGCCGCGTCGAAGTAGGCGCCTGTCACGGTCACAAATGAACGGTATCGCGCGGGCGATCGAGCATGATCAGACCAGGGTTGACACGCCGACCCCAAGGCGGTCCGGTGCTGCATGGTCGAGTAATCTGCGACCGTCGGTGACGCCTTTGCCGCCGGTGCACACGAAACAGACACCAGCGGCGCTGCAGGGAGGCAGGACCAGGTGGTCGCAAGGGGTTCGGAAGTACGGCCCACAGCCCGTCGGCACAGCCAGCGCAGCCGTGCCGGGCGGCTGGCCGGGCTCGGTGTCAGTGGAGCGGTGCTGCTGACCCTGCTCGCGGGATGCGATGTGGGCAGGACGTTCCACGGCTTCGGTTGGCCGCAGCACGGCATCACGGAGCAGTCCGAGAAGATGTACGACCTGTGGATCGCGTCGACGATCGCGGCGCTCGCGGTCGGCGTCTTCGTGTGGGGTTTGATCTTCTGGTGCATCATCCGGTACCGGCGGCGCGGCGACACGCTGCCCGTGCAGACCCGGTTCAACATGCCGATGGAGTTCCTCTACACCATCACGCCGATCCTGATCATCTCCGTGCTCTTCTACTACACGGCGGTCGTTCAGAACGGCGTCGACAAGCTCAGCAAGAACCCGGACGTCAACGTCGAGGTCGTCGCGTTCAAGTGGAACTGGCAGTTCAACTACCGGGACGGCAAGGGCCCGGAGGCGAACACCGTGGCCTCGACGCTCGGGACCACCGACCTGATCCCGGTTCTGGTCGTGCCGACCGGCAAGACGATCCGGTTCGAGCAGATCAGCCGCGACGTCATCCACTCGTTCTGGGTGCCGGAGCTGCTGTTCAAGCGGGACGTGTTCCCCGGCAAGACCCGCAACGTGTTCGAGGTGACCGTCACCAGCCCCGGTAGCTACGTCGGACGCTGCGCCGAGCTCTGCGGCACGTACCACTCGATGATGAACTTCGAGCTGCGGGCGGTGACGCCGGACAAGTTCGACCAGTTCCTCGCCGCGAAGCGGGCTGGCAAGTCGACGCAGGACGCGCTGATCGCGATCGGGCAGTCGCCGACGGCGACCACCACCGACCCGTTCCAGACCAAGCGGGACCTGCAGAACTTCAACAACACCACCGGCACCGGAAGGTGAGGACGGCATGAAGACTGAATGGCGGCTGTTCGCTATCGTCGCGGCCTTCCTGCTGCTGATCGCCATCGTCTACTCGGTGTGGAATGAGATCTTCTTCCACCACTACGACTGGGTGGGCACCGTCGCGCTGCTGCTGTCGTGCCTGCTCTGCACGATGCTGGCCGGCTTCTTCTGGTTCGTTTCGCGCCGCATCGACCCGCGGCCGGAGGACCGGGCGGACGCCGAGATCGCGGAGGGGGCCGGTGAGATCGGTTTCTTCAGCCCGGGCAGCTACTGGCCGTTCGGCATCGCGCTCTCCGCGACGATCGCCGGGCTGGGGCTCGCGTTCTGGCAGTTCTGGCTGATCGGTGTCGGGCTGGCCCTGACCACGGTGGCCTCGGCCGCGATGCTCTTCGAGTACTACTCCGGCACCCGCCGCACCGCGGAGCACTGACCCGCACGACGCGCTTCAAGCCCGCCGATCACGGACCTCGTCCCTGATCGGCGGGCTTTTCCGTGATCGGCGGCGGCGTGTCGCGGTGCCGTTCCCGGCCGGAGCGTCCCGCTGGAGCGGCTTACTCGGCGGCCTTGGCCTCGCGGGCCAACGCCACCCAGCGCTCCAGCAGCCGCGCCGCCGCGCCCGAGTCGATCGCCTCGGCCGCCCGCGTCATGCCGGCCCGGATCGTGCCGACCACGTCACCGCCGAGTCCGCCGTGCGCGGCGAGCGCGGCACCGGCGTTGACCAGCACCGCGTCCCGGACCGGTCCGGTCTCGCCGGCCAAGAGCCGCCGGGCCACGTCCGCGTTGAACGCCGCGTCGCCGCCGCGCAGGTCGCCCGGCTTCGAGCTCGGCACGCCGAGCTCCGCGGCGTCAACCAGCTCCTCGCGGACGGTGCCGTCGTGCACGACCCAGAGCCGCGTCGGCGCCGCCGTGCTGAACTCGTCGAGCCCGTCCTCGCCGCGCATCACCAGCACCGAGTCGCCGCGGTCGGCGAAGACCCGGGCCATCACCGGCGCCATCCGGGTGTCGAAGCAGCCGATCGCCCCGGCGCGCGGGCGGGCCGGGTTGGTGAGCGGCCCGAGGAAGTTGAAGAACGTCGGCGTGCCGAGCTCGCGTCGCGGCACGGCCGCGTGCCGCATGCCGGGGTGGTAGCGGGCCGCGAAGCAGAACCCGATCCCGACCTCCTCGACGCAGCGCGCCACGCCCGCGGGCCCGAGGTCGAGGGGGACGCCGAGGAACTCCAGCAGGTCGGCGGCGCCGCATGACGAGGAGGCGGCCCGGTTGCCGTGCTTGGCGACCCGTACGCCGGCGCCGGCGAGCACGATCGCGGTCATCGTGGAGATGTTGACCGTGTGGGCCCGGTCGCCGCCGGTGCCGACCACGTCGACCACGTCGGCGCGGAGCGCGTCGGGCAGTCCGACCGGGACCGCGCTGGTCAGCATCGCCTCGACCAGACCGGCGAGCTCGCCGGGCGTCTCGCCCTTGGCGCGCAACGCCACCGCGAAGCCGGCGATCTGTACCGGCGTGGCCGAGCCCGACATGATCTCGCTCATCGCCCACGCGGTGTCGGCGGTGGAGAGCTCCTCCCCGCGCAGCAGCGCGGCGAGCAGGTTCGGCCAGGTCCGTTCGCCCATGGTGGGCCTCCCGAGGGGCGGTAGTGCGTGTGCGAGGGCCCCCGTCGATCTGCCGCGCCGGCTACGCTGCCGGCACCGCCCCACCGGCACGCAGCAGGCCGGCGACGGTCTGACCGGTGGTCACCGGGTCGAGGGGGTGCATGAGGGTGGCGTCGACGTGGGCGTACGCGGCGAGCCAGCGGTCGGCGGCCCGGGCGATGACCACGCAGGTCGGCGGCGCGTCGTCGCGGTCGTCCTTGATCTGCCGTGCGATGCCGATGCCCCCGGCGGGGCTGGCCTCACCGTCGAGCAGCATCAGGTCGACCTCGTACTCGTCGACGAGCCGCACGCACTGGCCGTAGTCGGACGCCTCGACGAACTCGACCGTGAGGTCGTGCGCCGGTCGGGTGCCGACGGCGAGCCGCATCCGGTCGCGGACCTGCGGGTCGTCGCTGTAGAGCAGGACGGTGTAAACACGATCGGTCATCGTCGGAAGGCTCCCACGTCGTAGCTGCCCGCTGATCGTACCGGTCGACGCCCGCCGGCTCCGCTCCGCCCGGATCTCCGGGGTGGCGTGGTTCGCATGCCGGGAACGCGGGCCTGGTCAGGACGCCGCGTCGGCGACCCGCTCCCGGGCCTCGCGCCGGTCCAGCTCCCGGTCGATGCGGCGCGCCTCCCGCTCGGACTGCCGGATCCACTGCAGGACGAGCACCCCGAGCATGGTGACGCTGACGAACTCCCCGGCGGCCCAGAGGATGCCGCCGGCGACCTTCTGGTCCTCCCACGGGTCCACCCAGCCGAGCTGCAGCGACGGGTACCAGTCCCCGCCGAAGAGCGTGGTGCTCTGCATGACCGTCAGACCGAGGACGGTGTGGAATGGCACGGAGAGCACCATCAGCAGCGCCCGTGCGGGGTAGGGCCAGCGTCCGGGCAGCGGGTCCAGGCCGACCAGGGGCCAGAAGAACAGGCAGCCGGTCAGGATGAAGTGCGCGTGCACGACCTCGTGGGCGAACACGTTCTGCAGCGTGAGCGGATAGAGGTCGGTGAAGTACAGCACAAACGGGTTGATCACGAAGATCGTGAAGGCCACCAGCGGGTTTGCCACCACCCGGGCGAACCGGCTGTGCACCAGCGCCAGCAGGCGTCGGCGGGGAGCCGCGGGGAGCGTGCGCAGCGCCAGCGTCACGGGGGCGCCCAGGGCGAGGAAGATCGGGGCCACCATGGACAGCATCATGTGCTGGACCATGTGCACCGACAGCAGCGCGGTGTCGTACGCGTGCAGGCCGCTGACGGTGACCGACGCGATGCCGCCCAGGCCGGGGCCGAGGAAGAGCACCGTGCGGAGAACGGGCCAGCGGTCGCCGCGCAGCCGCAGCCGGTGGACGCCGTAGAGGTAGACCCCGCCGGCCAGCACCAGCAGCACCGCCAGCCAGCTGTCCAGGCGGGTCTCGGTGAGCATCGCCGACACCGTGAACGGCGGCGGCGCGTCGCCACCGGCCGCCAACATCAGCGTCGGCGCCGAGGTGGCGGTGAGGATCGGATCGACGTGGGCCACGCCTGAAAGGCTAGGCCAGTCGAGCTGGTCGAAGTCCGGCGGGCCGCGACACGACGAGGTTTGCCACCCCGCCGAACGACTGTCCTGATCGCGGGCAATAATGACCGCGTGACTGCGGCCCCAGCCATTGACAAGAGCCGGATCCACTCTCTGACGCGACCCAACATGGTCAGCGTCGGGACGATCGTGTGGCTTTCCAGTGAACTGATGTTCTTCGCGGCGCTGTTCGCGATGTACTTCTCCATCCGCGCGGCGGACTACAGCCAGTGGGAGAAACACACCCCGCTGCTGAACATCCCGTACGCGACCACGTTCACCGTGATCCTGGTGCTGTCCTCGGTGACGTGCCAGCTCGGTGTCTTCGCGGCCGAGAAGGGCGACGTCCACGCGCTGCGGCGCTGGTTCGCGATCACGTTCGTGATGGGCCTGGTCTTCGTGCTCGGCCAGCTGAACGAATACCGCGAGCTGGTCCACCACGGTATCAAGATCAACACCGACGGGTACGGGTCGATGTTCTACCTGACCACGGGCTTCCACGGCTTGCACGTGACCGGCGGTCTGGTGGCGTTCGTCATCTACATGATCCGCACCACCATGGGTCGGTTCACGCCCGCCCAGGCCACCTCGGCGATCGTCGTGTCCTACTACTGGCACTTCGTCGACGTCGTGTGGATCGGGCTGTACCTCATGATCTACTGGCTCCGGTGACCATCGCGCCGCCTTTTTCGCGCTGATGCCCCGCTTGAAAACAGGTCGAAAACCGTTGAAGGACAGGCCATGACTTCTGACACCCCCGCCGACCGGCGAGGCGGCCGCGATCGCGGCCTGCTCGCGCGGCTCCGCAGCGGGCGGTCCGCCCCGCGCAGCCGAGGTCGCCGACGTCTGGGCGCCGCCACGCGGCTGCTCGCCGCGCTGTTCCTGGCCGGCGGCGCCTACACCGTGTTCGCGCCGGGCCTGCAGGCGCAGGACACCCCGCAGCTCTCCAGCGCCGCCCAGGAGGGCAAGGTGCTGTACGACCAGAGCTGCGTGAGCTGCCACGGGCGCAACGCCCAGGGCGTGCAGGACCGCGGACCCAGCCTGATCGGCGTCGGCGCCGCCTCGGTCGAGTTCCAGGTGAGCTCCGGGCGGATGCCGATGGCGCGTCAGGAGGCGCAGGCGGAGCGGAAGCCGCCGGTCTTCGACGACACCCAGACCCGCCAGCTCGCCCAGTACGTCCAGGAGTTGGGCGGCGGACCGCAGCTGCCGGAGGGACGGGACCTGAAGCAGGGCGCCGACGTCGCCAAGGGCGGCCAGCTCTACCGCCTCAACTGCTCGTCCTGCCACGCCTTCGCCGGCAGCGGCGGCGCGCTCTCGTCCGGCAAGTACGCGCCGAGCCTGCGCCCGGCCAGCGACCGTCAGCTCTACGCGGCGATGCTCACCGGGCCGCAGAACATGCCGGCGTTCGGCGA
Organism: Micromonospora pattaloongensis; assembly: GCF_900107255.1. Classification (GTDB taxonomy): domain Bacteria; phylum Actinomycetota; class Actinomycetes; order Mycobacteriales; family Micromonosporaceae; genus Micromonospora_I; species Micromonospora_I pattaloongensis. The sequence goes on from NZ_FNPH01000005.1 coordinate 109,475, forward strand.
CAACCAGCTGACGCCGGAGCAGAAGCGCGACATCATCGCGTACGTCCAGGAGACGCTGAAGGGCGACAAGGACCCGGGTGGGTTCAACCTCGGCCGCTACGGCCCGAGCACCGAGGGCCTGGCGATCTTCGTGGTCGGCGTCACGGCGCTGGTCTTCGCCAGCCTCTGGATTGCGGGGAAGTCATGAGCACGACGACGGCTCACGGAGCCGGACAGGGGCCGGAGGTCAACGACCCGGTCCAGCAGCGGTTCGAGGTCGTCCGCGAGCACGCGCGGGCGGACGGCATCAACATCGTCCACTACGAGCCGCAGTTCGAGCCCGGCAGCAAGGCCGAGCGGCGGATGACGCGGACGGTGGCGTCGCTGTTCCTGCTCGCCGGTCTCGCCGGCACCGCCTTCCTGGCGATCTACATCTGGTGGCCCTGGCGCAACGAGTACGGCTCCGGCCCGGACAAGCTCTACACCCCGCTGCTCGGCCTCACCTTCGGCCTCGCCCTGCTGTTCGTCGGCATCGGCGTGCTGACCTGGGGCAAGAAGCTGCTGCCGCGGGAGGTCTCGATCCAGGACCGGCACGAGGGCGCGTCCAAGGCCGAGGACGTCACCGCGGTCGCGGACACCATGTCGTACATGGCCGACGAGCTGGGCGTGAAGCGTCGCCCGCTGCTCGGCATCTCGCTGCTGGCCGGGCTCGCGCCGATCGGCGCGGTCGTGGCGGCCCCGCTGGTCGGTGGCCTCATCTCGCAGCCGCACAAGAACAACCAGATGTTCCGGACCGGGTGGGCGCCGATCGAGGACGACCACGGCGGCCGGAAGCTGGTGCGGCTCACCCGCGAGGACGGCACGCCGATCCGGCCGGAGGACGTGACCACGGGCGGCCAGATGACGGTCTTCCCGGGCATCCCCGGTGGCGCCAAGAACCTGCACGCCGACTCGCCGACCCTCCTCATCCACCTGCGCCCGGATGACGCGCAGAAGGCGCGGGAGGCCAACGAGCGCGAGCGCAAGAACGGCTACATGTGGGGCAACTACATCGCGTACTCGAAGATCTGTACGCACGCCGGGTGCCCCGCGAGCCTCTACGAGCAGCAGACCAACCGGCTGCTCTGCCCGTGCCACCAGTCGCAGTTCCACATCGTTGACAACGCCAAGCCGATCTTCGGACCCGCCAGCCGTCGACTGCCCCAGCTGCCCCTCACCGTCGACGACGAGGGCTTCCTGGTGGCGAAGTCCGACTTCACCGAGACCGTCGGCCCCGACTTCTGGGAGCGGCCATGAAGCGCCGGAAAGTTGACCTCAAGTCGATGCCGGCCGCCGCGGCGCGCGGCGTCGACGAGCGATTCCAGGTAGCGACCCCGCTCCGCGGGCTGCTCAACAAGGTCTTCCCGGACCACTGGTCGTTCCTGCTCGGTGAGATCGCGCTCTTCTCGTTCATCGTGCTGCTGCTGACCGGCACGTTCCTGACGATCTTCTTCGAGCCGTCTCTGCGGGAGGTCACGTACGACGGCTCCTACGCGCCGTTGCGCGGGGTGCACATGTCGGCGGCGTTCGAGTCGTCGCTGAACCTGTCGTTCGACGTGCGCGGCGGCCTCATCATGCGGCAGATGCACCACTGGGCGGCGCTGCTGTTCATGGCGTCGATCGTCTGCCACATGCTCCGGATCTTCTTCACCGGCGCGTTCCGCAAGCCGCGTGAGGGCAACTGGATCATCGGTAGCCTGCTGTTCTGGGTCGGCTTCCTCGCCGGCTTCACCGGCTACTCGCTGCCGGACGACGCGCTCTCCGGCACCGGTCTGCGGATCGCCTCGGCGATCATGCTCTCCATCCCGGTGATCGGCACCTGGGTGACCTCGTCGATCTTCGGTGGGGAGTTCCCCGGCGACATCATCATCTCGCGCTTCTTCATCGCGCACGTGATGCTGATCCCGGCGCTCCTGCTCGCGCTCATCGGCGCCCACCTGGGCCTGGTGTTCAAGCAGAAGCACACCCAGTGGCCCGGCCCCGGCCGGACCAACGACAACGTCGTGGGCGAGCGGATGTTCCCGCGGTACGCGATCAAGCAGGGCGGCTACATGCTGCTCGTCTCCGGCGTGATCGCGCTGCTCGGCGGCCTGTTCCAGATCAACCCGATCTGGCTGTTCGGCCCGTACGAGGCGGCCGTCGTCTCCGCGGCGAGCCAGCCCGACTGGTACGTCATGTTCCTCGACGGCTCGACACGACTGATGCCCGGCTGGGAGTTGCACATCCCGATCGGGGACGGCTACGTGATCCCGCCGATCTTCTGGCCGACCGTGGTGCTGCCCGGCATCCTGGTCATGTTGACCATCGCGTACCCGTTCATCGAGGCGCGGATGACCAAGGACAAGGCGAGCCACAACCTGCTGCAGCGCCCCCGCGACGTGCCCGAGCGCACGGCCCTGGGCGCGATGGCGGTCTCGTTCTTCCTGGTCCTGACGTTCACGGGCGCCAACGACGTGATCGCCGACAAGCTCCGGATCAGCCTGAACGCGATGACCTGGGCGGGCCGGATCGGGCTGATCATCATCCCGCCGCTCGCGTACTACTTCACGCACCGCATCTGTCTCGGTCTCCAGCAGCACGACCGCGAGGTGCTGGTGCACGGCGTGGAGACCGGCATCATCCGGCGGCTGCCGGACGGTCGGTTCGAAGAGGTGCACCAGCCGCTCGCCCAGGTGGACGAGCACGGCCACCCGCAGGAGCTGCCGTACATCGGTTGGACGGTGCCGAAGAAGATGAACCGGCTCGGGGCGCTCGGCCCGGCCGTCAAGGGATTCTTCTTCCCGATCGAGAAGCCGGTCGACGCGCCGGTATCGCCCGGGCACCCGCCCGTCTCCTCCGGTCCCGACCGCGAGGAGATCGGCAGCGGCCACCGCTGAGCCGACAGTTCCGCGCCGACGTGGCGCCCGCCGGATTCCGGCGGGCGCCACGCTCGTTTTCCGCGGGTTTCGAGGGTTTTCTCTCACCGACACGCCGGGGCGCCTCCGCCGGGGCGGGGCGTGGGTGGCGTGGAATGACAACGGGGTAATTTGTCACCTCGGACAGATTTGCACCTCGGGAGAGAGGAGGCCCCCGTGCGTGAACGTGAGCTGCGCTGCGCGATTTGCGCGGCGGAGATGCTCTTCGAGGCCCCGCCGTGCGCGGACGGGCACGACGGCGACTGCCCGGAGCTGATCTGCACCGGCTGCGGCACCGCGGTCCTCGTCGCCGCGATCACCGTCCCGCGCCCGCGCCGCACCGGCACCGCCAGATCGCGCCGGCACGCCGCCTAGCACGGCGGCCGTCGTGTGAGGTGCCGCTGGTCGGGGCGGAGACGCGAAGCGGCCACCGCGTGATCGTCTGTGCATTGTGGATTCAGCATCAGAACTCGCGGTGGCCGCAGGCCGGGCGGTGTGGCCGTAGCCGCCCCTCGCCGAGCTGCACGTCCGATTCAACGTCACATCGCGGAATGGCATACGGTGTAGATTTCGAGAACGATCGCGTCACCGTGCGCTACCGCCGAAATCTCGGCCTCCGTGAGCCCCAAAGTGTTGAGCCAATCCCCGTCGGCCGCCGCGTCCGATTCGTCGCGGACCGCGGGCCCCCCAACCTTCAAATGAGCAATCGAAAGGGCGCACGACATGTCGCCGACTTTGATGTCCTTAGCCTTGGCGATGTAGGTGTACAGCGCATTCGATGTCGGCTCGGAACCTGGCCGCGATGACGAGAAGGTGAAACCGGGTGCGGTGACGGCTGCCGCGAGGTCAATGGAACGCGGCCCCACGAACGTCCGTGTCACCCCTTCCGGATTGTTGCTCGTGTGCGTATGCCTGAACCCTTGCACGTCAACTTTGCTCGCATAGTCCGTCGCGGCACGCCGCTCCGGCGATTCTCGTGCGCAGAACACGGTCAAGGCGGTGACGGCCAGCGCCACCGTGGCGAGCAGTAATTTTTTTCCGCGTCTCATTTGCAGGTCCGTCGATAATGCTCAGCCATCGATGTGAACCTGCTTCCGATCGAGATAGAGGCGCTGGCCGCCGTCAGGATCGCCGATGAACTCGAACAGGCGGATATCAAGGTTGGGTCTGCGCTGGATGTGCAGGCTTGTGCCGAATCTCTGTTCTTCGAAGTGGAGGTGGACTAGCTTGCCGCCGCTTAGCGAGGTAACCGCCCATCGCCCCGTTCCGTCAAGCGCGTCGGAGCCGCTGGGGACCTTGACTGCTGCGAATCTGCCATTCGCTTCGAGGAGAAGTCTCTGCCCCGACGGGCCTTCCCATGTGCCGACAAGTTCGCTTGGTTGGACTGGCCAGAGATTCGATCCTCCGACCGCCCAGCAGCCGGCAGTGCACAGCAAGAGGCAGACGGTGATCGCAGCAGCCTTCAGTAGCCGCCCTCGCGGGGCGTGGCGATCGGCGATCATTGGTGTCCTCCAGCAAGTGCAGACCGTGTAAAGGAGGTTCGATCGGGCTCGGATGGGGAGCCCCTTACCAGCCGCACATGACAAATACCTCTGCCGGTTCGGCCGTTCGGTCAAAAATGACTTGTGCGCAACCGGCATCATCGGGCAAGAAGGTTTCACGCGATCGCGGAGGGGTTCGCTTCACGCCGAATTCGTCCTCGAATAGATGGTCCAGGTAGGACGTTTTGCGAACAGATTCTGTGTCGTGGTATCCGACGCCTCGCAGCGTTTCGTCCAGACATGTTCCAGGCACCCGCATCATGATCAGTACTCGACCCGCCCATTCGTGGTTCGTGTCGAGGTAACGCACCTCGGCGTTCTCGCATCGCGGCAAGGATATCTTTTTTTCCGCGACGATCTCATCGAGAGTGGTGTCCGGATTACTGCCAGGCAGGGCGCGAGGGTCGGCGCTTTCACGTCCGCACGCGGCAACCGTGACCACCATGATGAGGCATGCGATCGCTGCACCGACCCGTCGCGCTGCGCCCCTCACGGCCATCAACCTCTTAACCCGTCAAGGACGCTCGGTGCGAACGGAGATGCCGTCGTTGATCAAGTCCGACTGACTGTAGGACGCACAAAGGTCGCCTGTAAACGAACATCGACAGATGTCTGTCACAAACCGGGGCCGTTCCATCCCAGTCGGCCACCTCCTGACATCTGCCCATAGTTGCCCATCCAGCAAGTCACCACGTCCCGCTCCGGAACGCCTCAACGACGCATCAGCCCGCATCGCGCGAACACCGGAAGCGGCCCCCGCCCGGTCCGACCAAACTGGTTCACGCATCCCGTGACAACCGCCCGACAGCGGCACGGGGCGCACCCTCACCCTGCGCGGAGCGAACATGGCCGCAGCTACCGGCCAGCGCTGCTGCTGATCAGGGCGACCGTGTCCGGCACGATCGGTGGCTGACAGGTGCCGCGGGGGCGCGGAATGGTCAGTGCGCGGGGGTGCGGAGATCGGCGGCGAACGCCGCGATCCGGGCGGCGATCGGTGCGCCGGAGCGGACCCAGGTGAAGTGGTCGACGGGGCTGTCCGGCCGGTGCCGCTCGCGCCGCACGGGCGCGCCGGCGAGCTTCGCGCAGAGGTAGTCGAGCGTCTCGTGTGGCGTGTACCGGTCGCCGTCGACGCTGAGCGCCAGCACGGGGGTCGTGACCGCCCGCAGCGCGGCCTGCGGGTCGATGCCGTCGATCAGCGGGAAACGCCCGGTGCGCGCCGCGTACGCCCAGTCGCGGATCACGCCGCGCGCCTGCCGCCCGCCGAACCCCCACCCCGGCCAGACGCGGAGCAGCGCCGCGGTGGCGGCGATCCCCTGGGTGTACGGCAGGATCCCGTAGCGGATCGCGCCGGGGAAGGCGCGCCAGTAGGGGACACCGGAGGCGACCAGCGCCAGACCGTCCACGGTGGCGTCCCCGGTGAGCGCCAGGTGAAGCGCGGCCGCCTGCCCGCCGAGCGAGTGCCCGAGCAGCAGCGTGGGGCGCCCGTCCCGGTGCGGCTTGAGCGCGTCGAGCACCGCGCCGACGTCGGCGACGAGTTCGGCGTAGCCGTACCCGGAGGCGCGGCTCGGCAGGGGAGTGCTGGCGCCGGTGCCGCGCAGATCGGCGACCGCGACGGCGAGACCGGCGGCGCGCAGGTCGGCGGCGAACGGCCGGTAGTAGCGGGCCGGGACCCCCATCGCGGGGCAGATCACCGCGACCGGGGCGCCGGTCACGCCCTCCGGATCGGGATAGATCTGCAGTCCGATGCGGTCGCCGCCGCGGTCGACGTACTCCTGCCGGTATTCGGGTGCTGAGCTCACGTCCATATGTTACCGGCCAGTAGTTTGATTAGGGCCCGACCTGTCGATCATGGAAGCCAGATGATGGCGGCGATGAGGACCAGGCTGGCGCGGTAGAGGGATGCGCGTTTGGCGTAGCGGGTGGCCAGGTCACGCCACTGTTTGAGCCGGTTGAAGCAGCGCTCCACGACGTTGCGCTTGCGGTAGACCACCTTGTCGAAGGCCGGGGGTCGCCCGCAGGCGCTGCCCTTGGCGGCCCGGCGGGCGACCTGATCGGGCCGTTCCGGGATGACGTTCCGGATGCCGCGCTGACGCAGGGCCCGCCGGGTGGAGTCGTGGCCGTAGCCCTTGTCCGCGATCAGCACGTCGGGCCGCTTGCGAGGTCGCCCGGGTCCTGGCGCGTTGGCGCGGATCGCGTCGAGCAGCGCTGCACGCTGAGCACGAACGACTCCTGGCGGATGATGAACGCCTTGGATGGGCTACGGGGATCCGCTATCTCCGTGTTCACCTCCGTGATCGGTGCTGCACTGTGTGCGAACCTTGGTGGCGCTGCGTCCCGAACCTCTTCCGGCCGCCCTCCATAATCAACAGCAGTTGGAGTCACCGTTGGTACACGAATTCAAAGTTCCGGTGTCGTTGACATGACCCCGCTCACGTGGTCGAGCGCAGGTTTTCTCGGGCTGGCCGTGTTCCTGCTGGTGCTTCCCCGCACGGCCCCCGCGCGGTGGATAGGAGCCCAGTTCCGAGCGGCACCCCGCGCTGTTGCGGCGATGTGGGGTCTGCTCGGCGCCGGCGGCCTGACCTTGGTTGCCAGCGAGCGGTGGGAATCGGCAAGGACAGTGCTGTCTATCGGGTCAACCGTGCTGTCCATCGCCGGCATCGGCGCCCTGGTGACTCTGGCGGCGATCGCCACCAAGCGGAAACGGCACGAAGAAGCGCAGCGGCAAGGGCCGCCCACCACCCCCATCAGTGACCTTCTCGACTGATCACGTCCAGTCGCCCGCTGTCAGACGCACGTTTGACAGCGGGCGGGGGTGGTCGGCGGGTGCGAGATCCACAGGCCCTCACAGCGCCTGTTGACCGACCGGACGCGTCGCCGCCTAGTCCGTGTCGGCCAGGCCGATCGCGAACGCCTCTTCCAGGTCGTGCTGCGAGTAGGCGCGGAACGCGATGTGCGACTCGGTGTTGATCACGCCGGGCACCTTCGAGATCCGGCCCGCGATCACCTCGGCGATCTGGTCGAACTCGCGGACCCGCACCATCGCGATCAGGTCGACGTGTCCGGCCACCGAGTAGACCTCGCTGACGCCGGGGAGGTTGGCCAGCGCCTCGGCCACCTCGGGGATCGAGTCGGTGGCGCAGTCGATCAGCACGATCGCGGTGATCACCGCTGGGCTCCTCTCGTCGATGACGTCGCTCATGCTAGCGGCGGCCCGGCCGGGACGGTCAGCTCCCGTCCCACCCGTACCGCCATGGTGAGCCGCTCACCGGCCGCGACCCGCCCGCCCGGCCACACCACCGCGTCGCGCACGGCGCCCGCCACGACCGCGCCGGCGCCGACGACCGCCCGCTCGCACGCGCCGGTGACCCGGGCGTCCGCGTCGATCAGGCTGCCACCGCCGGCCGCGTGCAGGTTCGCCGCGAGGTAGTCGCGGGGCGTGCCGGTGTCCAGGAACGTGCCGCCGAACGGCACCACCTCCAGCTGTCCGGCCGCCTCCGCCGGCCGCCACACGGTCCGCACCAGCTCGGCGGGGTCGGCCGGCAGGTCGCGGACGTACCGCCAGGGCAGCAGCGAGAAGCCGGCGAAGCGGTGCCGGCTGAACGCGCCGACCTCGTCGTGGTCGAGCGGCAGGCCCAGCAGCCGTACGGTGTCGCCGCCCCAGCCGGCCAGCAGGCGCGCGATGTCCGGCCCCGGCGCGGCGTGCGGGTCCGCCAGGTAGGCGTCGGCGTTGCCGACCAACACGCCCCGGCCGTCGATCCAGTCGCGCAGCCGCGCCACCCCGCCCGAGGTGCCCAGCGGCGAGCCCGGCTCCACCGAGAGGTGCGCCCGCCGCCCCACGTGCGCGACCACCTGCTCGCCGAGGTAGCACGCGTTGACGGCGACCGTTTCCGGCGTATCGAAGCCGAGCGCGGCCACCCGGGCCAGGGCGCGGTCCAGCAGGGGCACGTTCCCGACCGGGCAGAGCGCCTTGGGCACGTGCTCGGTCAGCGGACGCAGTCGCCGGCCCTCGCCGGCGGCGAGCACGACGGCGCAGAGCCCGGCGGTCCCGCTCGTCATGCGTCCGAACGGCCGGCGAGCGGACCGATGCCGTAGTGCCCGAGCAACCGGGCGGTGGCGGTCGTCAGGTGCGGCAGATCGTCGATCGGGTGCCAGGCCGCCTCCTGCACCTCCGCGCCGTCGACCACGAGCTCAGTCGTCGAGGCCGGCACCTCGGTCTCGAACACCATGTCCACCCAGCCCTGGGCGTGCACCACCGCGTTCGGCACCGCCGGGCGAAGCCGGTCCGGCGCGAGGCGGATTCCGGTCTCCTCCGCGAGTTCGCGCGCCGCGCCGACGATCGGCGGCTCCCGCCGCTCCAGCAGCCCGGCCGGCAGCCCCCAGCCCCGCCGCGCGGGTGGCTGGCGCAGCAGCAGCAGCCGGCCCGCGCCGGTGGCCTCCGCGTCCCGGACCAGGGTCACCGAGCCGACCACGTACTTGGGAACGAACAGCCGGACCAGCCGCCGGCGCAGCGGGAACGGCAGCCCGTAGAAGGCGCGGTAGAACAGGGTGCGCAGGGGCGAGCGGCGGGTGATCACAGGACCAGGCTAGAGGTACGGACCCGACCGTGGCGAGACGCGCTCAGCTCCGCCGGTCCACCTGCGCGATCAGCCGCTCCACGACCACGTCCGGATCGATCACCCGGTCCACCACCGCGACCAGCATCGTCTCCAGGTCCGGATACCCCAGCTCCTCGGCGAGGTTGCGCAGCGGTGTCTCGTTCGCCAGCCCCCGGTCGTGCTTGCGCAGCGTCAGCCCGATCGTGGCCCGGCCGACCCGGACCTTGTCGGCGATCGTGATGCCGGGCTCGTCGTGTTCGGCGAACCAGCGGTTGATCTGCATCTGTGCCTGGGGCGACTTGACGAAGCCGAGCCACTCCCGGCGGGGCCCGCGCGGTCCCGCGGCCGTGTCGGTCCCGGTGTGGCCGTCGCTCTCCGTGAAAATCTCCACCACGTCTCCCTCCTCCAGCTCGGAGGAGAGCGGCGCCAGCCGGCCGTTGATCGCCGCCGCCAGGCACTGGTCGCCGGTCTCGGCGTCCAGCTCGTACGCGAGATCGACCGGGGTGGAGCCGACGGGGAGCACCATGGGGCGCCCGCGCGCGAAGACCTGAATCTGCGCCTCGGCCAGATCGCAGCGCAGCGACTGCACGAACTGCGCGGCGTCGGCGGTCTCCTGCTCCCGGTCCAGCACCCGGCGCAGCCACGCCAGCTGGTCGGCCCGGGCCCTCTCGGCGTCGGTCAACCTCGGGAACCGGAAGTTGGCCGCGATGCCGTACTCGGCGACCTGGTGCATGGTCTCGGTGCGGATGAGCACCTCCACGATGCGCTGATCGGGGCCGGTGACCGTGGTGTGCAGCGAGCGGTAGAGGTTGTTCTTGGGGGAGGCGATGAAGTCCTTGAAGCGTCCCGGGACGGGCCGCCAGACGCCGTGGATGGCGCCGAGCGCCGCATAGCAGTCGGTCTCCGGGCCTTCGACGACGATCGCGATGCGCGGCAGGTCGAACGGGACCGGGTGGCCGCCGGCGACCGTGTCCTTCCAGATGGAGTAGTAGTGGCGCGGGCGCGGCGTGACCGTGGCGTCCACCTTCCCCCGCTTGAGCGCGACCTTCGCCTGCGCCTCCACCTGCGCGAGATATTCCGCCCAGTGTGGACGGTTCTGCACGTGGTCGTCGATCCGCGCGTACTCCTCGGGCTCGAGGTGATAGAGGACCACGTCGTCGAGTTCGCGCTTGAGCGCCTGGATGCCGAGCCGGTCGCAGAGCGGCACCAGCACGTCGAGCGTCGCGCGGGCGATGCGGTGCCGGGACGCGGGGGAGCGGGCGTCGAGGGTACGCATGTTGTGCAGCCGGTCCGCGAGCTTGATGATCAGCACCCGGACGTCCTTGCCGGCTGCCACGATCATCTTGCGGATCGTCTCCGCCTCGGCCGCTTTGCCGTAGAACTCCTTGTCGAACTTCGTGACGCCGTCGACCAGGTGGGCCACCTCGGGTCCGAAGTCCTCGTCGAGCGCCTGCAGCGTGTACCGCGTGTCCTCGACGGTGTCGTGCAGCAGCGCGGCGACCAGCGTGATGGTGTCCATCCCGAGCTCGGCGCAGATCTGGGCGACCGCGAGCGGATGCGTGATGTACGGATCGCCGCTCTTGCGGAACTGCCCCCGGTGCATGCTCTCCGCGATCGCGTAGCCGCGCCGCAGCACCGAGGTGTCGGCGGAGGGATGGATGCCGCGGTGGGTGCGCGCCAGCCGGGTGACGGGGTCGTCGTCGGACATCGGCCAGGACAGGAACGACCGGAGCCGGGCGGTGAGGGGGAGTTCGGTTGACTGACTCGACAGGACACGTCCGAGGGCGGCGCCGTGGCCGGCGTCGACGTCCACGCGGGGACACCTCCTCACCGAACTCCGGCGAACGCGGGGGATCGACGCCGGAGAGCGCCGCACAACGGGGGCGTTGGCTGTCAGGACTGCACTTGCCTAACAGACTAAGTGAGTGGACGTAGCCCGATCGGTCACTTGCGGCTGGTCGTTCGGTTGAGTCTTACGCCGACGCTCCCGCCTCCGCCCTGGCCAGCAGATCCCGGAACCGGGCGGCCCCCCGAACGGGTGACGCCCATCCGGAGGAGAGCGCCACCAGCCGGGTCTCCGGACGTTCCAACCACGCCAGGATCCGCTCGGACTCCTCCGCCGAGGCGTTCGGGACCGGGCCGTGCCCCGGCAGCACCGTCTCCGCCGTGGCGCGCATGACCTCCAGCGTCGGCCGCGGATGCACGCGCGGCGGCGACGTGGCCGCCCCCGCGAGCCGGCCGTGCCGCACCAGCGCCAGCTCCCAGCCGCCGTCGCGGGCCCGCCGCGCCGCGACCAGCTCCTCGATCCGGGTCAACGCGGCCAGCCGCTGCATCCGCAGCGTCGCGCGGAGCAACGCGGCGAGCCGGCCGCGCACGACCGCCGCCTCCTCGTAGCGGTGCGCCGCGGACAGGGTGTCGATGCGGGCGAGCAGCGCGTCGACGAGCGGCTGCGGGTCGCCGACCGTGGCGGTGCGGAACGGCGTCGCGGCCCGGTCGGCGTACTCGTCGACCGAGATCCGGTGCTCGCACGGCGCCGGGCAGCGTCCCAGCTCGGCGAGCGAGCACGCCGGCATGGTGGTGCGGGGGGAGAGCCGGTGGTTGCACTGGCGCAGTGGCAGCGCGTCGTGCACGGCGGCCGCGGCGAGCTCCGCGGTGCGACGCGACGTGAACGGCCCCAGGTAGGCGTCGTCGCCGTGGCCGATGGCGCGCACGACGGAGAGCCGCGGATACGCCTCGGCGGTCAGCTTGAGCCACTGCACCCGCTCCGGAAACTTGGAGCGCCGGTTGTACGGCGGGGCGTGCGCGCCGATCAACCGCAGCTCGCGGACCTCCGCCTCGAGCGCGTGGGCGCACTCGACCGCGTCGACGCGCTCCGCCGCCGCGAGCATCTCCGAGATCCGCGCCCGCTTCTCCGAGGCGGTGAAGTAGCTGCGCACCCGGGTCGCGATGTCGCCGGAGGTCCCGACGTAGAGCGGCCGGTCGTCGGCGGCCCGGAAGATGTAGACGCCGGGGGCGTGCGGTAGCCCCTCGGCGAGGTGCCGTTTGCGCCGCTGCGTCGGCGTGACCGCCTTGCTGAACTCGATCGCGTCGCCCAGCGTCTGTACGTCGTGGCCGCCCAGCCGGGCGATCAGCCCGTGCAACACGTCGACGGTGGCCCGGGCGTCGTCCAGGGCCCGGTGGGTGGGCTGGGTGCGGGTGCGGAAGAACGCGGCCAGGGTGCCGAGCTTGCGGTTGGGCACCTCGTCGCGGGTCAGCACGCGACGGGCCAGCGCCGCGGTGTCCAGCACCCGCGGGTTCGGCCACGGGTAGCCGTGCCGGACGCAGGCGGCCTTGAGGAACCCGACGTCGTAGGGGGCGTTGTGGGCGACCAGCACGGCGTCGCGGATGAACTCCAGGAAGCTCGGGAGCACCACCTCGATCGGCGGGGCGGGCGTGACCATCGCCTGGGTGATGCCGGTCAGGACCGTGATGTACGGCGGAATCCGCTCGCCGGGGTTGACCAGCGTGCCGAGCACGCCGAGCTCCTCGCCGCCGCGGACCTTCACCGCCCCGATCTCGGTGATCCCGCCGCCGGCCGGCGCGCCACCGGTGGTCTCCAGGTCGACCACCACGAAGGTCGTTTCCCGCAGCGACAGGGCGGTGGGGCCCAGCTCCACGTCGGTGGGCAGGCCGTCGAGGGTGCCCTGGACATACTCCGGTTGTGCCACGCGCCGCAGCGTAGGTGCCGGGTACGACACGCTCCTTTCGGGTGCGCGCACCGTGACGATCGGCTCCACTTGGAAAGATCGTTTCGCCCGTCGGGCGACGGTGACCTGGCCGGTGGGAGACTTGGCACATGTCCGCTCCGGAACCCTCCGACGATCGCCTCGCCGCCGAAGCGGTCGAGCCCGCGCGCGCCGCGGCCCCCGAGGGGCCGGAGGGCGAGCCGGAGCCCGCGCTTCCGGAGCCGGTCCGGCAGCGGGTGGTGGCGCTCGCCGCCGCCGCGCTGCCCGGCCTGCCCCTCGACGAGCTGCCGGTGCCGTTGCGCCGGGTGGCGAAGTTCGCGCCCAACCGGCGGGCCCGGCTGGGCGGTGGGGCGATCGCCACGCAGCTCGCCGGCGACCCGTTGTTCCGGCAGCGGATCGGCGCCCGGGCGCTGGGCGAGGCCGGTGACCTCGGCGCCGCGATCGTCGAGGGCGTCTCGCCGGGCGCCGCGGACCCCGTCGACGTCGCCGCGCTGGCGTACCTGGCCCGGCCGGCGGGCTGGCGCGACGTGGTCGAGGCGGCGGGCGCGGCGGTGCGGGCGGAGGCGGAGAGCGCGGCCGTGGCGGACCTCGTCCGGGAGGCCGAGCAGCGGGCCGCGCGCGCCGAGCACGACCGGGCGGTCGCCAAGATCGAGGCCGACAAGCTCCGCGACGAGCTGGCGCGGGTGCGCGAGGAGCTCGGCCAGCTGCGCGAGGAGAGCCGGGTGATGGCCAAGGCGCTCCGCGAGGAGCAGGCCGCCCAGCGGCGCACCGCGGAACTGCTCGCCACCGAGAAGGGGCGGACCGCGCGGGCGGCCGCCGACCACGACGCCGAGCTGCGACGGCTGCGCGCCAAGCTCGCCGACGTCGAGGCGGCGGCCGGCACGGCGCGGCAGACCGCCAGGGACGCGCGCGCCGTCGACGACGCGCGGTTGTGGCTACTGCTGGAGACGATCGGTCAGGCCGCGGTCGGGCTGCGCCGGGAGCTGGCGCTGGATCCCGCCGACCGGCTGCCCGCGGACTTCGTCGCGGACGCTTTCGCCGAGCGGCCGGTCGCGGCCAGCGCCGCGCGGGCCCGCGACACCGACGACCCGGCGCGTCTCGACGACCTGCTGGCCCTGCCCCGCGCGCACCTCATCGTCGACGGCTACAACGTGACCAAGCGCGGCTTCGGCGACATGCCACTGGAGCAGCAGCGCAAGCGGCTCGTCACCGGCCTGGGCGGCATCGCGGCGCGGACCAGCGACGAGGTGACCGTCGTTTTCGACGGCGCGGAGCGGATGCACGGTCTGCCGCCGGCGCCGCGCGGGGTCCGGGTGCTCTTTTCCCGCAAGGGGGAGACCGCCGACGACCTGATCCGCCGGCTCGTCCGGGCCGAGCCGTCCGGCCGCCCGGTCATCGTGGTCTCGTCGGACCGCGAGGTCGCCGACGGGGTACGCCGGCACGGCGCCTACCCGATGGGCGCCGACTCCCTGCTGCGCCGCCTCGCCCGCGCCTGACCTCGCGGTCCCGCGCCGACCGGGGACTCTCGCGTGATCGGCGGGGAGGTCCTCCTCGCCCCGAACCGGCCGCGCGTCCGGGTTGTCGTACCCGTCGCCTAGCGTCGATGTCACCCACGGTGGTCGGACCGCACGTGTCCGCTCACGACCTGGAGGAGGCACGATGCTGATCGACTGCGACAACTGCGCGGTGCGCGGCGCGGCGTGCGCCGGGTGTGCCGTGACGGCCCTGCTCGACCCGTCGCAGGACGTCGGAGAGCTCACCCCCGACGAGGTGGGGGCGATCGAGCTTCTCGCCCGCGCCGGGCTCGAGCCGCAGGTGCTGGCGGCGCCGCGGCAGACCGCGCCGCTGCGGCTCGTGCCGCGTCCGCGTCGTCGACGCCGCGTCGCGTAGGAGCGGCCGGCCCGCGGCCGACCGGCGCGGCGTCGGTCGCCGCAAGCGCCGGCCATAGGATGGGCGGCGCTGACGGCGGCGGGAGGAGCGACACGATGACCCCTCGGACGTGGGCGGCGGTGACCCTCGCCGGTCTCGTCGTCGCGTTGGCGGTCGCGGCGCTGCTGCTGGTGCCGTGGACCCGTCCGCCCGCGCCGCGCGCCGATCAGCTCGCCGCGCTGCGGGACCTGCCGGCCCAGCAGGTGGCGCGGGGTCGGGCGTTCCACGCGGCCCTGCGGCCCGGCGGCTACGCCGCGCTGCTCCTCGGCCTCGTCGTGGCGCTGGCGCTCGGCCTGACGCCGCTGGGCGCGAAGATGATCACCCTGGCCGGCCGCCCCTTCGGCGACCACTGGATCGCCCAGGCGGTCGTCGGCGGGTTGGCGGTGGTGCTGCTGGCCGACGTGCTGACGCTGCCGTTCGCGGCGTGGCGGCACGCCGTCGTCGACCGCTACGGCCTGTCGACGCAGAGTTGGGGCGGCTGGGCGGTGGACGTGCTCAAGTCGTACGCGATCACCGCCGTGATCGGGGCCGTCGCGCTGCTCGGCTTCTACACCGTGATCCGGCTGGCGCCGCGCTGGTGGTGGGCGTTCGGCGCCGCGGGCGCGGCCGCCCTGGTCGTGCTCCTGTCGTTCGTCCTGCCGGTGCTGGTCGAGCCGGTCTTCAACAAGTTCACGCCGATGGAGCCGGGCCCGCTGCGCACCGAGCTGATCGCGCTCGCCGAACGCGACGGCGTGCCGGTGCGCACCGTGCTGGTCGCCGACGCGTCCCGGCGGACCCGCGCCGTCAACGCCTACGTCTCGGGGATCGGGCCGACCCGCCGGATCGTCGTCTACGACACGCTGCTGCGGGAGGCGCCGCCCGGCGAGGTGGTCGCGGTGGCGGCGCACGAGCTGGGGCACGCGAAGGACCGCGATGTGCTCGCCGGGACGCTGCTGGGCGCGCTCGGCGCGGCGGCCGTCGTCGTCGGGCTCTACCTGCTCGGGTCGTGGCGCGGGCTGTTGCGGGCGGCGGGGGTGGAGTCGATAGCCGAGCCCCGGGCGTTCGCGCTGATCGTCGCGGTCGTCACCGTCGCGGGGCTGCTGTCGACGCCGCTGCAGGCCTTCGTGTCGCGGCGGGTGGAGGCACGCGCCGACGCGCACGCGCTCGCGTTGACCGGCGACCCGGCGGCGTTCGAGGCGATGCAGCGCCGGCTCGCCGGGATCAATCTCAGCGACCCGGACCCGCCGCGCTGGGAGTACCTCTACTCCGCCACCCATCCCTCCACGGTGGAGCGGATCGCGGCGGCGCGGGCGCACGCGCGGAAGGCGGGCCGGTGAACCGTACGCTGCTGGTGACCAACGACTTCCCGCCGCGGCCGGGCGGGATCCAGTCGTTCGTGCACAATCTCGCGCTGCGCCAACCCGCCGGCTCGCTGGTGGTCTACGCGTCGACCTGGCGGGGGGCGGAGAAGTTCGACGCCGACCAGCCGTTCGAGGTGGTCCGGGAGCCGACGAAGGTGCTGCTGCCCACTCCGGCGATCGCCCGCCGCGCCGCGCAACTCGCCCGGGAGCACGGCTGCGACACCGTCTGGTTCGGCGCGGCCGCCCCGCTGGGGCTGCTCGCCGCCGGGCTGCGGCGGCGGGCCGGGATCACCCGGGCGGTCGCCCAGACGCACGGGCACGAGGTCGGCTGGGCCGCGCTGCCGGGTGCGCGTACGGCGTTGCGGCGGATCGGGCGCGGCGTCGACGTGGTCACGTACCTCGGCGAGTACACGCGGGTGCGGCTGGACCGCGCGCTGCACGGGCTGACCGATCTGCAGCGGCTGGCGCCGGGGGTGGACGTCGAGGCGTACCACCCGGACGTGGACGGCACCGAGGTGCGCCGCCGGCTCGGCCTGTCCGACCGGCCCGTCGTCGTGTGTGTCTCGCGGTTGGTTCCCCGGAAGGGGCAGGACGCGTTGATCCGCGCGCTGCCGGAGATCCGGCGCCGGGTGCCCGGAGCCGCGCTGCTGATCGTCGGCGGTGGGCCGTACCGGGAGACGCTGCAGCGGCTCGCCCGGGAGGCGGGGGTCGCCGACCACGTGGTCTTCACCGGCTCGGTGCCGTGGGCGCAGCTTCCCGCGCACTACGCCGCCGGTGACGTCTACGCGATGCCGTGCCGCACCCGCAACCGCGGCCTCGACGTCGAGGGGCTGGGCATGGTCTACCTGGAGGCGTCGGCGACCGGGCTGCCGGTGGTGGCGGGGGATTCCGGTGGCGCTCCCGACGCGGTGCGCGAGGGGGAGACCGGTTACGTGGTCAACGGCCGGGACGTTCCGCAGCTCGCCGACCGGGTGGCGACCCTGCTCGCCGACCCGGAGCTGGCCCGCCGGATGGGGGCGGCCGGCCGTGCCTGGGTGGAACGGGAGTGGCGCTGGGAGACCCAGTCGGCGCGGATGACCCGACTGCTCGCCGGCTGAGCGCGGCCCCGGCCGCCAGCGGGATCCGCCGGCGCGTCGCGCCGGGCTGCGCCGCGCCGGGCGGCGGCCAGGCCAGCAGCGCGGGCGACGGGCCGACGGTCCCGGGCGGCGGTCAGGCCAGCAGCGCGGCGATCCGGGCCGACGGTCCCGGGCGGCCGAAGTGCCAGCCCTGGGCGGCCTCACAGCCGATCGACCGGAGTCGTTCGGCCTGGCCCGCGGTCTCGACTCCCTCCGCGGTGACGGTCAGGTCGAGGGTGTGCGCCAGGGTTACCAGGGCGGCCAGGATCCGCTCGTCGGTGTGGCTGGCGGGGCCGTCCGCCGCCCGCAGCCCGGCGACGAACGAGCCGGCGACCTTCAGCCCGCGCACCGGTAGCGATCGCAGGTACGCGAGGTTGGAGTAGCCGGTGCCGAAGTCGTCGATGGCGATCCGGATGCCGACGTCGGCCAGCCGCCGCAGGGCCTGTACGGGCCGGTCCGCCGCGCTCATCAGCGCGCTCTCGGTGATCTCCAGTTGCAGCTGCTCCGGCGGCAGCCCCGTGCGGTCGAGCACCTCGATCACCTCGTCGACCAGCCCGGGATCCTGCACCTGCCGGACCGCGAGGTTGACGCTGACGTAGGGGGCCCGGGGGCTGAGGTCGAGCCACCGCCGCGCCTGTCGGCAGGCCTCCGCCAGCACCCACCCACCGAGCCGCACGATCAGCCCGGTCTCCTCCGCCAGGGTGATGAACTGGTCGGGGCGGAGCCGGCCGAGCTGCGGATGATCCCACCGGACCAGGGCCTCGACGCCGAGCAGCCCGCCGGTCTCGAGGGAGACCAGCGGCTGGTAGTCCACATAGAACTCGGCCCGGTCCAGCGCCCCGGGCATCGCGGCCGACAGCGCGTACCGCGCCAGTTCGCGTTCGTTGCGCTCCGGGTCGAACAGCGCCCACCGCCCCTTGCCCGCGGCCTTGGCCCAGTGCAGCGTGATGTCCGCCGCCCGCATCAGCTCGCTCGCGGTGGTGCCACGCACCGGCCGTTCCACGATGCCGATGCTCGCCGAGACGGTCAGCTCGTGCCCATCGACCACCTCGGTCGCCCCGATCGCCGCGAGCGCCGCGTCAGCGACCTTGAGCACGTCGTCGGTGCAGGTCGTCTCCTCGACGAGGATGACGAACTCGTCGCCACCCAGCCGGGCGACCAGATGGTCGCCGATGGTGCGCCGGAGCCGGTCGGCGACCGACACGAGCAGCAGGTCGCCGACCTGGTGTCCGAGCGTGTCGTTGATCATCTTGAATCCGTCGAGGTCGACGAAGCAGACGCCGAGCCGCCGCGATTGCGGACCGGAACGGTCGAGGGCGGCCCCGAGGCGCTCGGTGAACAGCGTCCGGTTCGGCAGATCGGTCAGCGGGTCGTGCGTCGCCTGGTGCCGGAAGCGCGCCTCGCTCTCGCGCAGTGCCTGCTCGGCCTGCTCCCGCGCGACCATCGCGGCCCGCCGAATCGTCTCCTGTTCGTCGAGGGTGCGGTCGCGCAGCGCCCGGGCGTACCCGGCGGCGACCGCCCCGAGCAGCCGGGCCATCCGGTCGTGCAGGCCGGCGCCGGCGAGGTCCAGGTCGCGCAGCAGGCGCAGGTCGATGACCTCCAGCGTGCGGCCGAGCCCTTCCGCGGAGGCGATGTGGGCGCCGACCAGCTCCGCGCCGACCTGCTGGCCGGTGCGCAGGCCGAACGGCTCGGAGCGAAGCGCCTCGACGAGCCGGACGGTGAGCCCGGCCAGGAACTCCTGCAGCTGGGCCGGGGTCATCGGGACGTAGCTCGTCCCGCTCACCGCCTTCGCCCAGGCGTCGACGAAGGCGGTCAGGCCGGACGGCGCGGGCGTGGGCGCTGTCGGTTGATCCTGGTCAACCACCGAGCCGACCCACTCCACCGATGAAGCCGGAGGCCTCGCCGTCCTCGGCGCCCTCCGGGGAGTCGGGGCGCCACTGCGGCACCCAGACCAGGCCCGGCTCGACGAGCGTGAAGCCGTCGAAGAGGCGTACGAACTCGGCGCGGCTGCGTACCCGGAGCGGGTTGTCCGTGCGCTGATAGACGTGCTCGGCCTCGGCGCGCTCGTCGGCCCGGCGGCCGTCGTCGCTGGCCTGGGAGAGCGTCAGGTAGCTGCCGGGGGCGAGCGTCTCACGGAACGTCGCGATGATCCCGGCGGGGTCGTCGGAGTCGGGGACGAAGTGCAGCACCGCGACGATCATCACGGCGACGGGTCGGGTGAAGTCGAGCAGCTTGTGGACCTCGGGGTGTTCGAGGATCCGTTCGGGGTTGCGCAGATCCCCGTGCAGGACCGTCGCGCGGTCGTTGCCGGCGAGGATCTCGCGGCTGTGCGCGACGGCGACCGGGTCGACGTCGACGTAGACGACCCGCGCGTCCGGTGCGGCCCGCTGGGCGATCTCGTGGACGTTGCCGACGGTGGGGATGCCGGAGCCGATGTCGAGGAACTGCCGGACGCCGGCGTCGATCAGGAACTGCACGGCGCGGCGCAGGAACGCCCGGTTGGCCTGGGCCATCAGCGGCGCCTCGGGCACCGCGGCGATCATCGCCTGCGCGGCTGCCCGGTCGACGGCGAAGTTGTGCGACCCGCCCAGGTAGTAGTCGTACATCCGGGCGACGCTCGGTCGCTCGATGTCGATGCTCTCCGGTGCCCAGTCGGGGCGCTGCATAGCTCGCT
This sequence comes from Micromonospora pattaloongensis, assembly GCF_900107255.1. Classification (GTDB taxonomy): domain Bacteria; phylum Actinomycetota; class Actinomycetes; order Mycobacteriales; family Micromonosporaceae; genus Micromonospora_I; species Micromonospora_I pattaloongensis. Next base: position 129,306 of record NZ_FNPH01000005.1, read on the forward strand.
CCTCATTTGTCCCAGGTTGCACTGTTTTCCCTGCTCACTGACGCCGCTAGGTATTCTGCCCGCCCCGTGCCCGGCTATCCAGACCGAGCGATATGTGTAGCGGCGTCCACTCGGTCGCATCGACCGTTCGCGGCGTGCCGCAGTCCCGTCCCCGGGAGCGGCAATGGTCAATGCCAGGTCGGCGTGGCACCGTATATTTCGTGCAAACCTCGCCCATGACCGGTCTGCTGGTCGCCGCGCTGGTGCTCGCCGGCGCCACCGCCTTCGGACTGTGGCGGCGCAGCCGCGCCGGTCGGCTGCGTGCCGTCGCCACCGTGACGCCGCACCGCCGCGCCGCGACAATGCCGGACGCCGCCACGACGCCGGACGTTCACCGCGCGACCCCGGACCCGGCCGCGGCGGCCCCGGACGGAACGACCGCCGACCCGGCCCCGGCGGCGGACGCCCACGGCAGGACGCCGGGCCGGGCCGCGACGGACACGGTCCCGCCGGAGCTGCTCGCCGGGCTCGGCGTCGAGGCCGGCGTGCCGGTGACGCTGCTGCAGTTCTCCTCCGCGTTCTGCGCGCCGTGCCGCGCCACGCGGCGGGTACTGACCGAGGTGACGGGGGTCCTCGACGGTGTACGGCACGTCGAGGTCGACGCGGAGAGCCACCTCGACGCGGTCCGGGCGCTGAAAGTGTGGCGGACGCCGACCGTGCTCGTCGTCGACGGGGAGGGGCGGATCGTCCAACGGGCCTCGGGTGTGCCGGCGAAGGCGCAGGTGATCGCCGCGCTGGCACCCCTGCTGGCCCCGGCGCGTCCATGACCTCCGCCGTCGGTCGCGCCCGGTGCGTCGGCCGGCGGCGTCATCCACTCAGCTACGCTCGGCGCCGCACCACCCGTACCCATCGGAGTCCCTGATGCTGCTCGACCCGCGCGGCCCGCGCTTCGGCGCGGTACTCACCGCCATCGTCTTCGTCGCCGTCCTCGTCACCGGCGCGTGGTGGCTCGCTCTCGCTCAGGCGGTGGTTTTCGCCGTCACCGCCGTGGATCCACGGCGCGGGCCGTACGCCCTGCTCTTCCGCGCTCTCGTGGCGCCGCGCCTGCCGCGCCCCGCGGAGCTGGAGCCGGCGGCGCCGGTGCGTTTCTCGCAGGTGGTGGGACTGGTCTTCGCGCTCGGCGCGGCGCTGGCGTACCTGCTCGGGGCGCCCGTGGTCGGCATGACGCTCGCCGGCGCCGGGCTGGCCGCGGCGTTCCTCAACGCTGCCTTCGATCTCTGCCTCGGATGCGAGGGGTATCTGGCGATGCGCCGGCTGACCGGTCGGCCGATGGCGGCGCGGGTGCCGGCCGCCGGCGAGCAGCCGACCTCCTGACCGCGCCGCGAAAGGGGAGCCGACGGCGTGCCGGCGGCTCCCCGGATCCGGCGCGGGTGGGGGATCAGAACTTCGGCGCGTCGGGCGCCTCGAGCAGCCCGAGCCGCAGCGCGGTCATCAGCGCCTGCGCACGGTTTGCGGCGCCGAGCTTCTCGTAGAGCTTCGAAATGTGGGTCTTCGCCGTCGACTCGCTGACAAAGAGCTGCTTGGCGATGCCGGCGACGCTCATGCCGTCCGCGAGCAGGCGGAGCACCTGCCCCTCCCGCGGCGACAGCTGCGGCCCGGAGGGGGCCAACCGCCGCTTCATCGCCTCGGCGAGGTCGGCGGCGGTGAACGCGCTCGGCGAGGACGCGGCGTGCCGGGCGGCGGCGACGACCTCGTCGGCGGGGGCGGTCTTCGGCACGAACGCGCTCGCGCCGGCCTCCAGAGCGCCGAAGAGCTGGTCGTCGCCGGCGTACATGGTCAGGACGACGATGCCCATCGTGGCGCTGGACTTGCGCAGCGCGCGGGTGGCCTCGAGGCCGCTGCCGTCGGGGAGGCGCAGGTCCATGATCACGACGTCGGGCTGCAGCGCGCCCGCCTGGCGGACGCCCTCCGCCGCCGTCGCGGCCTCGCCGACGACCTCGAACTGCCGGTCCCGCTCGAACGCGTGCCGCAGGCCCTTGCGGATCAGGTCGTGATCGTCGACAAGCAGGACCTTGGTACGGGTCGTCGGCATGGGGCTGGTGGTCATGCTCCGGTTACTCCCCTTCTGGTGCTCACACGCTATCTCGCACGCTATCGCGCCGAGGCGAGGTTCCCAGCACCACGGCCACTGTAGTACCGCTGGGGTGTCGTGGTCTGATCTCCAGCCGGCCCCGGATACGTTCCGCTCTCTCGGCCATGATCGCAAGACCGTACCGCCCGTCCGGGCGCTGGTCGGCAATGCCCTGACCATCATCCGACACTTCGATTTGGGCGAAGGGCGGATCCACGGCGCAGGTGACCCACAGATTCGCCGCGCCCGCGTGCTTGCGCGCGTTGGTGATGGCCTCCTGCGCGATGCGCAGCAACTCGGCCTCCGTCGCGGCGGGCAGCCGCGCGGTCGACTCGTCCAGCGACAGGTGTACGCGCAGCCCGCCCGACGCGCCGACGGTGCGCGCGTACTCCGCGATCGCGGCCGCGAGCCCGCCGTGCCGGTCGACCTCGCTGCGCAGCTCGAAGAGGCTCAGCCGCAGCTCGGTGATGACCCGGGTGACCTCGCCGCGCAGGGTGCGCAGCTCCTCCGCCGTCTCCGTGGCCTCCTCGGGCAGCGTCGCGAGCGCGTTGTCGATGCCGTAGCCGACCATCACCAGCTCCTGCGCGACGCCGTCGTGGATCTCCCGCGCCAGCCGCTGCCGCTCCTCGTTCGTGGCCAGCGAGCGCACCTCGTCGAAGAGGAGCGCGGCCTCCAGGCGCAGCGCGGCCGGGCGGGTGAGCGCGGTGACGAGCCGTACCACCGAGGCCGGGTAGGCGTTGGCCACGTCGGCCTCGAGCGTGACCAGGCCGATCGTGCGGACCCCGGCGACCAGCGGCACCACCAGCGCCGACACGTCGCCGCCGCGGTGCGACCGCGCCTGCGACCGGCTCGCGGTCTGCGGCTGCTGGCTCGCCCAGGCGTCGGCGATCGCGGAGTCGGCGTCGAGTGTGGTCTCCCAGTCGACCCGGTCGACGCCGGCCTGCGCGAGCACCACGAGCCGGCCGCCGCCGCTGGCCGACAGCACCGCCATCCGGTCGGCCCGGGCCACCGTGCGCAGCTCCTCGATGAGGTGCTCGGAGATGCCGCCCGGATCCAGTGTGGCGCCGGGCAGCTGCCGGGCCACGCTGCGCAGCTGGGTGAGCAGCCGGGTCGCCTCGGCGTACGGCTGGGGCTTGGTCTCGCCGCGCGTCTGCATGATCCGTTGCAGCGTGCCGGCCGCCACGGTGCCGAGCGCCGCGAGGACCAGCCACTGCGCGCAGACCGCGACGTAGCCGAGCTGGGTGATCTGCGGCTGCCCGCCGCTGCGGGTGAGGACCCCGCTGACCAGCAGCGTCAGCGCGGCCACGCCGAGCAGCGCGGCCGCCTCGCGGAGGCGCCGGTGCAGCGCCGCGACGGTCAGCGGCACCGACAGGTAGGGCAGCATGGCGGAGGCGCCGAGCCCGGGGGTGAGCGAGGCGCCGACGGTGGCCATCGCCGCGACCTGGCTGGCCGCCAGCGCGACGATCACCACCTCGGCGAAGCGGCCGAGCGGCCCGAGGATCCGGTGCCGCGGCGCGACGACGGCCGGCACACCGGCCACCGCGAGCAGCCCGATCCAGCGCAGCTCGGTGACGTCGTGGGTCGTGATCAGGGTCAGCACCGCCACCAGCGCGAGCATGACCACCCGCGCCGTCGCGGCGAGCGGGTGGGGGCGGGGTACGGGGGCTGCGGATACGGACACGTGACGGATCGTAGTCAGTGACCGTAGATGCCGCTGATCTCGTCCGCGTACGTCTGCTGCACGACGTTGCGCTTGACCTTCAACGACGGGGTCATCTCGCCGGTCGCCTCGGTGAAGTCGCGGGGCAGGATGCGGAACACCTTGATCGCCTCGGCCTTGGAGACCGCCGCGTTGGCCTCGTCGATCGCCTTCTGGATCTCCGCCCGCAGCCGCTCGTCGTCGCGCAGCTCGGCGACGGTGGCGGTGGCCGGGTGGCCCGCCTCGGCCAGCCAGTTCGGCCACGCCTCCTCGTCGATGGTGACCAGCGCGGCGATGAACGGCCGCCGATCGCCGACCACCACCGCCTGGCTGACCAGCGGGTGGACCCGGATCCGGTCCTCCAGCACGGCGGGGGCCACGTTCTTGCCGCCGGCCGTGACGATGATCTCCTTCTTGCGGCCGGTGATCTTCAGGAAGCCGTCGGCGTCGAGCTCGCCCAGGTCACCGCTGTGGAACCAGCCGCCGGTGTCGATCGCCTCCGCCGTGGCCTGCGGGTTGTTCCAGTACTCCCGGAACACGATGTCACCCTTGATCAGGATCTCGCCGTCGTCGGCGATCCGGATCGTGACGCCGGGCAGCGGCCGGCCGACGGTGCCGATCCGGGTCGCGTTCTGCAGGTTGGCGGCGGCGGCCGGCGAGGTCTCGGTGAGGCCGTAGCCCTCGTAGACGGTCACGCCGACGCCGCGGAAGAAGTGCGCGAGCCGGGCGCCGAGCGGGGCGCCGCCGGAGATCGCGGTGGCGCAGTGGCCGCCCAGGGCCGCCCGCAGCTTGCCGTAGACCAGCCGGTCGAAGAGCTTGTGCTGCAGCTTCAGGCCCAGTCCCGGGCCGCCCGGGGTGTCCCGCGCCTCGCTGTGGGCGATGGCCACGCGCTCGGCCTTGTCGAAGATCTTGCCCTTGCCGTCGGCGTGCGCCTTCTGCTTGGCGGTGTTGTAGACCTTCTCGAACACGCGCGGAACCGACAGCACGAAGGTCGGCTTGAAGTCCTGCAGCTCGGCGACCAGGTTCTTGGTGTCCGGGGCGTGCCGCATCGTGGCGCGGGCCTGCACCATGCCGATCTGGATCAACCGGGCGAAGGCGTGCGCGAGCGGCAGGAAGAGCAGCGTCCGGGCGCCCGCGTGGAACAGGTCGGGCAGCATCGGGATCGCGTTGGAGATGTCCGAGTGCATGTTGCGGTGGCTCAGCACGCAGCCCTTGGGCCGGCCCGTCGTCCCGCTGGTGTAGATGATCGTCGCGATGTCGCCGGCCTTGACGGCGCGGCGCCGCTGGTCGATCTCGGCCGGCGGAACCGACGCGCCGCGCTCGCGCAGCGCGTCGAGGTCGCCGGCGTCGATCTGCCACACCTCGCGCAGCGCCGGAAGGTCGTCGCGGACGCCGGCCAGCGCCATCGCGTGGCCGTTGGTCTCGACAAAACAGCCGATCGCGCCCGAGTCAGAAAGGATCCACGCCATCTGCTCCGCGCTGGAGGTCTCGTAGATCGGCACCGTCACCGCGCCGACCGCCCAGATCGCGTAGTCCAGCAGCGTCCACTCGTACCGCGTCTTGCTCATCAGCGCGACCCGGTCGCCCGGGCCGACGCCCGCGGCCACCAGGCCCCGCGCCACCGCCACCACGTCGTCGCGGAACTGCGCGCACGTCACGTCCGTCCACCCGGCCGGGGTCGGACGGACGAACTGCACGGTGTCCGGAGCCAGCTCCGCGTTGTCCCAGACCGGATCGGTCAGGTTGGCGGCGTCACCGATCGTGACCACCGGGGGTACGGAGAACTCGCGCACGTGCACTCCCTCGTGCTCTTCGGGGGGCCCGGACGGGGTGGGGCCGTGGTGCGGCCGGTCCGGCTGGAACGAAACCTACCCGGCGGGCCGACGGACCCGCGCGGTCGGCCCCGGCGTCCCGCCGTCGCCCAGCCCGGCGTGGGAGCCGGTCAACCGGCCGATCGATCACGCGTCGGCACGGGGTAGCCTGCCCCCCATGGCCGACTCCTCCACCCAGTCGATCGTCATCGACGCGCCACCGCCGCAGGTGGCCGCGGTGATCTGTGACTTCCCGCGCTACCCGGAGTGGACCGAGGCGCTCAAGCGGGTCGAGGTGATCGAGGAGTACGAGGACGGCTACGCCAGCCAGGTGCGGTTCGTGCTCGACGCGGGGGTGCTGGCGGACGAGTACACCCTCGCGTACGAGTACGCCGAGGATATCTCGCGGATCGAGTGGCGCCTGGTCGCGCCCTCCACGATGCAGAAGCGGCAGATCGGGTCGTACGACCTCGACGACAACGGCGACGGCACGACCACGGTGACGTACACGCTCGAGGTGGAGTTGGCGGTCGGGATGCTCGGGATGTTCCGGCGCAAGGCCGAGAAGATGATCATGGATACCGCGTTGAAGCAGCTCAAGCGCCGGGTCGAGGGACCCGGGCGGACTTCGTAGAACGGCGGGGGAGCACGACGATGCGGGGCACGGATCCCGGTTCGGCGCGTGAGGAGGCGGAACGCCTGGTCGCCACGGTGCTCGCCGCGGCCCGGCTCGCCGCCGGGCACAACGCGCGCGGGGCCGGTCCATTCGCCGCGCTCGGCGACGCCGTCCTGGGTGCCTTCGGGCCGGCGGCCGGCGCGGGGCGGCACGGCGGGACGCCGGCCGGCGGCTTCGCCACCGGCAGCGCCGAGTGCTGCGTCTGCCCGGTCTGTCGCGTGATGGCCGCGCTGCGCGACCCCAGCCCCGAGTTCGCCGAGCGGCTCGCCACCGGTGCGGGCGATTTCGCGGCCGGCCTCGCCAGCCTGCTCCGCTCGTTCGCGGCCGCGAGCGGCGACGCCGGCGAGCGGACGGCCGCCCCCGAGGACGACGCCGGCGGGCGGACGGCCGCCGCCGGCGATACCGGCGGCTGGACGGCCGCCGCCGGCGCGCCCGAGTCGGGGCGCGCCGACGCCGCGCGGCCCGATCCGTCGGCCCCCGATGATCGAATCTGGCGCGCCGCCACCCGCCCCGGCGATGATTCGTGGCCGGCGGCCACCGACGCGTCGCCGGCGCCCGCACAGCGCGACGTGGCGTCCTCGTCCGAGCAGGACGTGGCGTTCGCGTCCGAGCAGCAGGACGTGTGGGCGGCGGCGACCCGCGCGGACGCCGAGAATGGGGACGCGTCCGGCGACGCCGCGGGCGGGACGCGCCCGCGGCGCGTCAAGCCGATGGCGCGCAAGGCGGTCCGGCGGCCCGCGGGCGCGCCGCCGGGGTCGGACGCGGCGTCCGTCGGGTCGGGGAGGTCGCCGAAGAAGGCGACGCCGCGCCGGATCGACGATGATCCGGACGCGTCCGACGGCGGGGACGCGGAACCGCGCGCCGAGGCGTGAGGCGGCTGCGCAGGCTCAGGGGGCGGCGACGCCGGATCGCGATCCGGCGTCGGGCACAGCAGAGGGGAGTGGCGGCATGACGCTGACCATCGGGGTCGACGTGGGCGGTACGAAGGTGGCCGGCGGCGTGGTCGACCCGGACGGGAAGGTGCTGGCGCGCACCCGTCGGGACACTCCGGCGGAGGACGTCGCGAAGACCCGGGACGTGATCGTCGATGTGGTCACGGAGCTGGCCGCGAGCCACCCGGTGACGGCGGTCGGCATCGGCGCGGCGGGATGGATCGACGCCGCCCGGTCGACGGTGCTCTTCGCGCCGAACATCGCCTGGCGCGACGAGCCGTTGCGCGACTACGTCAGCGCCGCGGTCGAGCTCCCGGTGATCGTCGAGAACGACGCGAACGTGGCCGCCTGGGCCGAGTTCCGCTACGGCGCGGCCCGGCACGCGGACGACTCGATGATCATGTTCACCGTCGGCACCGGCATCGGCGGCGGCATCGTGCTCGGCGGCGAACTGGTGCGCGGCGCCCACGGCATCGCGGCGGAGCTGGGGCACATGCTGGCGGTGCCGAGCGGCCACCTGTGCGGCTGCGGCCGGCTCGGCTGCATCGAGCAGTACGCCAGCGGCCACGCGCTGGTGCGCTTCGCCCGCGCGGGCGCGCGGCAGGAGCCGGACCGGGCCACCGGGCTGCTCGCGCTGGCCGGCGGCGACGCCGAGCTGATCACGGGCCCCATGGTCACCGCCGCCGCGCAGGCCGGCGACCCGGTCTCGCAGCACGCGTTCGCCCAGATCGGGCACTGGCTGGGCATCGGGTTGGCCGACATGGTGCAGATCCTCGATCCGCAGGTGCTGGTGCTCGGCGGCGGCGTCGTCGAGGCCGGTGACCTGCTGCTCGGGCCCACCCGGCGCTCCTATGTAGAGGCGCTGGCGCAGCGGGGCAGACTGCCGGTGGCGGAGTTGCGCCCCGCCGAGCTGGGTAACACCGCGGGCATGGTCGGCGCCGCCGACCTGGCCCGGCGGCGGTGACGGCGGTCGCCGACCGGGCGACCGCGACGACGGAGGGGCGGGACGTGAGCCAGGCGCACGCCGATCCCGGGGGCCCCGGGACCGAGCCGGCCACGGGGGTGCGGCTGCGGGTGCTGTCGTACAACGTGCACAGCCGGCGCGACGACGTCGATGCGCTGGTCGCGGTCGTGCGCGACCTGCGGCCCGACGTGATGATCGTGCAGGAGGGGCCGCGGCGGTTCCGGTGGCGGCAGAAGGCCGCCGCGTTGGCGCGCTCCTTCGGCATGGTGGTCGCCGCCGGCGGGCTGCCCTCGTTGGGCAACGTCGTGCTGACCACCCTGCGCGTGCGGGTCGTCGACACCTGGTGCCTGCGGTACCCGCTCACGCCCGGGCGGCACCTGCGCGGCGCCGTCTTCGCGCGCTGCGCGGTCGGGCCCGCGGCGTTCGTGGTGGCCGGCTCGCACCTCGGCACCGATCCGACCGAGCGTCCCGGGCAGGCCGCGCTCTTCAAGGAGGCGATGTCCGGGGTGGGGTCGCCGTTGATCGTCGGCGCCGACCTCAACGAGAACTCCGGCGGCGCCGCCTGGCGCACCATCGCCGACGGGCTCACGGACACCGCGCTCGCCGCCGACCGCGCCGACCGGCTCACCTTCTCCTGCGCCAATCCGCGCGACCGCATCGACGCGCTCTTCGTCGACCCGCGGATCGGGGTCGTCGACTACGACGTGGTCGACACCGAGACGAGTCGCCGGGCCAGCGACCATTTCCCGGTCGTCGCCGACCTCATGGTGCCGGCGCTCGGCTGACCCGGCGCCGTCGGCGTGGCGATCCCGCCGACGGCGTGGCGATCCTGCCGCCGGGGTGGACAAGGCGGCCCCGAGCCGGGAGGATTTCGCCGCCCGCGTCAGAAGGAGAATCGCTCGGTGTCCATCCCCACCGACCATGACAGCCACGCGGCCGCCACCCTCGGGCGGGACGACCGGCCGGTCTACGACCGGGGTGAGACGGTCTGCGTCATCGGGGCCGGGGCCAGCGGCCTCGTCGCGGTGAAGAACCTCCGGGAGCACGGCTTCGCGGTCGACTGCTACGAGCGCGAGACCGGGATCGGCGGCGCCTGGAACTGGCGGCACGACCGCAGTCCGGTGTACGCCAGCGCGCACCTGATCTCGTCGAAGCCGTTCACGCAGTTCCCCGACTTCCCGATGCCGGACTCGTGGCCCGACTACCCCCACCACAGTCAGGTCCTGTCCTATCTGGATAGCTACGCCGACCATTTCGACCTGCGGCCGCACGTCTGGTTCGGCACGGAGGTGGTGCGGGTCGAGCCCGCCGACGGTGAGCGCTGGGACGTCACCACCCGCAGCACGGGCGGCTACGGCGCCGAGCGGGTGCAGCGCTACGCCGCCGTGGTGGTCGCCAACGGGCACAACTGGGCGCCGAAGACCCCGATGTACGAGGGGCTGGACGAGTTCACGGGCCAGGTGCTGCACGCGTCCGCGTACAAGGACCCGGCGCAGCTGCGCGGCAAGCGGGTGCTGGTGGTCGGCGGCGGCAACACCGGCTGCGACATCGCCGTCGAGGCCGCGCAGCAGGCGGCCCGCTGCTGGCACTCCACCCGTCGCGGCTACTGGTACGCCCCGAAGTACCTCTTCGGACGCCCCACCGATCAGGTCAACGACGCGATGCTCGCGTTGCGACTCCCGCTGCGGCTGCGGCAGTGGCTGTACCAGCGCACGCTGCGGATGACGGTCGGCGACGTGACGCGGTTGGGTCTGCCCCGGCCGGATCACCGGGTCTTCGAGACCCACCCGATCGCCAACAGCCAGCTCGTCTACTACGTGGGCCATGGCGGGATCACGCCGGTACGCGACATCGTCCGTTTCCGGCGGCACTCCGTCGAGTTCGTCGGTGGGGAGCAGATCGAGCCGGACGTGGTCGTGTTCGCCACCGGTTACCTGCCGCGCTTCGAGTTCCTGGACCCGAAGCTGCTCGGCGCCGACGGCGACGGCCGGCCCGAGCTCTACCTCAACGCGTTCCCGCGCCGGCAGCCGACGCTCGCGGTGGCCGGGTTGCTGCAGTCCGACTCCGGGCTGTTCCCGCTGGTCCACTGGCAGACCGTGGCGATCGCGCGGTGGTTGCGGCTGCGGCGCGACGCGCCGGAGCGGTCCGGCAGCTTCCAGGCGCGCGTCGAGGCGGACGCGGGACGGCGGTGGCACGCGGCGGACGTGGAGGACTCCACGCGGCACTGGTTCGAGGTCGCTCACGTCGACTATCTGCGCGCGCTGCAGAAGGCGCTGGACGAGCTGGGGGTGGTGGCATGACGGCGCGGGACCGTGTCCGGATCATGCGGATCCGCGACTGGGCCCGGCCGGTGCCGCCGGCCCGCCGGGAGGTGCTGCACGCGACGCCCGAGACCGACGAGGGCAAGCCGCCGGTGCTCTTCGTGCCGGGCTTCGGGCACGGCGCGTGGGCATTCGCGGAGCACTGGCTGGAGCACGCCGCGGCGCGCGGGTTCGCGGCGTACGCGGTGAGCCTGCGGGGGCACGGCGGGAGCGCAGCCGCGCCGAAGGCGACGCTGCGGGCGTACGCCCACGACGTGGTCCAGGTGGCGGCGGGCCTGCCGCGGCAGGCGGTGCTGGTGGGGCACGGCGCCGGTGCGCTCGTGGTGACCCGCGCGCTGGCCCGCTATCCCGCCCGCGCCGCGGTGCTCCTCGCCCCCGTCCTCGGTGACCTCGGCACCGTGGTGACCGCGCTGCGGCGCAACCCGGTCGGCACCCTGCCGGCGCTCGTCGGTGGACGGCTGCGGCTGACCCGGCGGCAGTTGTTCAGCCGGGAGCTGCCGGAACCGGTGGCGCGGGCGTACCAGGCGCGGCTCGGCCGGGCCGCGGCGCGCGCCCAGTGGCAGGTGCTGGCGCACCGCGCCCCGGAGCCGCCGGTGGGTGACCCGCCGGTGCTGGTGGTGGGTAGCCCGGACGACCGGGTGGTGCCGGCGAGGGCGCTCGACCGGGCCGCCGCCCGATACGGCCATGCCCCGCTGCTCTTCCCCGGAATGGGCCATGACCTGATGCTCGACGCCCGCTGGCGCGAACCGATCGACGCCATCCTCGACTGGCTCGACAAGGGGGCGTCCTTCTGACCCGCGTTCCGCGGCGGGTGATGATCGGCCGGTCAGGGCGCCAGTCGGGCGGCCAGGGTGCCGGTGCGGTCCAGGGCGGTGAGGTAGGCGCGGGCCCAGGCGCGAATGTCGTGCACCCGCAGGTGCGCGCGCATGCCGCGCATCCGGTCGGTGACGTCCTCCGGGCTGGCGTCCAGCGCGTGCAGCAGCGTCAGCTTCAGCCCGTCGAGGTCGTGCGGGTTGACCAGGTAGGCCTGGGGAAACTCGGCGGCGGCGCCGGCGAACTCGCTGAGCACCAGGGCGCCGGTGTCGTCGACGCGCGCCGCGATGTACTCCTTGGCGACCAGGTTCATCCCGTCGCGCAGCGGCGTGACCGCCATGATGTCGGCGACGCGGTAGAGGGCGGCGAGCTCGGCGCGGTCGAACGGTTGGTTGAGGTAGTGGATCGCCGGTTCCCCGACGCGCCCGAACTCGCCGTTGATCCGCCCCACCTCGCGCTCGACCCGGTCCCGCAGGATCTGGTACTGCGCGACGCGTTCCCGGCTCGGCACCGCGACCTGCACCAGCACCGTGTCGTGCACCTTGATGTGCCCGCCCTCGATCAGCTCGCTGTACGCCTTGAGCCGGTGCTCGATGCCCTTGGTGTAGTCCATCCGGTCGACGCTGAGGACGACCCGGCGCGGATCGCCGAGATCGGTGCGCAGCTGACGCGCCCGCGCCGCGACGGACGGGCGGCTGGCCAGCGCCTCCATCTCGGCCATGTCGATGGAGACCGGGAACGCGCCGATCCGCACCACCCGGCCCTCGACCGCGATCCGCCGGTCGGTCGCCGGGACCTTGAGCACCTTCGCGGCGAGCTGGGCGAAGTTGTGCGCGGCCTGCACCCGCTGGAAGCCCACCAGGTCGGCGCCGAGCATGCCGAGCAGCAGCTCGGCCCGGCGGGGGAGCTGCATGAACAGTTCCGGGGGCGGGAACGGCACGTGCAGGAAGAACCCGATGAGCAGGTCGGGGCGGAGCGCCCGCAGCATGCCGGGGACGAGTTGCAGGTGGTAGTCCTGCACCCAGACCAGCGCGCCCGGCTCGGCCGCCTCCGCCGCGGCGGCCGCGAAGCGCTGGTTGACCCGGTGGTACGCCTCCCACCAGCGGCGGTGGAAGCTCGGATGCTCGACCGAGTCGTGGTAGAGCGGCCACAGGGTCGCGTTGGCGAAGCCCTCGTAGTGGTCGCGGATGTCCTCCGCGGAGAGCGCGACGGTGTGCATCCGGACGCCGTCGATGTCGGGCAACGTGGGCGCCGGACCGGCGTCGCCGGCCCAGCCCACCCAGGTCGCCGGGGTGTGCTGCAGGATCGGGTGCAGGGCGCCGACCAGGCCGCCGGGGCTGCGACGCCACTCGCAGGCGCCGTCGGGCGCCACGCTGTCGTCCACCGGCAGGCGGTTGGCCACCACCACGAGAGAACTCTGTCGCATCCGGCACCTCGTTTCGACGAGGCGCGACGACCGCGTCTGGTCAGCGATCGCGTGCTCGCAGGGGGGACGGCCTACCAGCAGTATTCCTACTGACGTCAAGTTACGCGAGCGTTACAGAGTGACGATATCTACCGGGCTAAATGGATAGATCCGCCGGTCAGACGACCGCCCCGTCGTCCGGGTCGCGCTCGTCGTCGTCCTTGTCCGGCCGCAACCGCCAGATCAGCGTCACGAAGCCGGCGAGCACGCTGGCGAACCCGATCACGGTCACCAGGGCGCGGTCCACGGGCAGCAGGTCGGGGAAGAAGAAGAGCACGAATCCGGCGACGATGCCGAGCACGCCGACGGCCGCGTACTTCGATACCCGGGGCAGCGGCGGTGGCGGGGGCGGGGTGTAGCCCTCGTCGTCGTCCGGCAGGTCCGCCCCGAAGGTGTCGAGCCCGTCCAGCAGCGACGGCTCGTCCGGCCGCCGCCCCAGCGAGATGCCCGAGATGTCGCCGGCGTACGGCAGCCGCCGGGGCTCCGTGCCGCGCTCCGGCGTGGTGGGCGCGCCACCGCCGTCACCGTCGGGCGCCGGCCCGTCCGCGCGGGTGCCCACGGCCCCGCGATCGGGTGACGCCGGCGTCTCGCGCGCCTCGGTCGGCAGCCCCTCGGCGGCGGGCCACGGGGCGGCGGCCGGATCGACCTCGGCGTGGTAACCGGCGACGATGCTGGCCCAGGCGGCGTCGACGTCGGGGTCGCGCGCCGCACCGGCGGACGAGGGGATGTTCTCCTCGGTCAGCTGCGCCAGGTAGCCGCGCGCGGTCTCCACGTGCGCGCGGTCGACGTAGAGCCGGTCGACGGGGCGCGACGGCACCGTCGTGGTGCGGGTGATCGGATTGAGGTCGGCGGAGGGCTGCAGGTACGCGGCGATGCCCCCGGCGGCGAGCACGTCGAGCAGGTGTTCGCCGACCCGGGGGTCGACGTCGCCCACGACGGCGTACTCGCTGGCGTCGAGACCGTTGTCGCGCCGTCCCCGCCGTGCCCCACCCGCTGACACCTGTCACTCCCCTCATCGGCGCGGCCGAGCGCCCGATCCCGGCTCCGGCGGCGGCTGCGCCCGCCCCGGGCCGTGCACTGAATCGTGACACGGCGGCCGGTCGTTGTGGGAGTGCGTTGTGGCGCGGCGTACCCGCTTCGTAGGCTCAGTGCCGACAGTTCCGCCACCGCGATCGCCGCGGGGCCGCGCGGGACCCGTGGGAAAGGACACCGGTGCTGTACTGGCTGCTCAAGTACATCATCCTCGGCCCATGGCTGAAGATGATCTTCCGGCCGCAGGTCGAGGGGCGCGGGCACATCCCCGGCTCCGGCCCCGCGATCCTCGCCAGCAACCACCTGTCGTTCTCCGATTCGATCTTCATGCCGCTCATGGTCAAGCGAAAGGTGACCTTCGTCGCAAAGGCGGAGTACTTCACCGGCAAGGGGATCAAAGGTTGGTTGATCAAGCAGTTCTTCGTCGGCACCGGCACGATCCCGGTCGACCGCTCCGGCGGGCGCGCCGCGCAGGCCGCGCTCGACACCCAGCTGCGGGTGCTGCGCAGCGGCAACCTCGCCGGGATCTATCCCGAGGGCACCCGCTCCCCGGACGGGCGGCTCTACCGCGGTAAGACGGGGGTCGCGCGGCTGGCGCTGGAGAGCGGGGCCCCGGTGATCCCGGTCGTCATGCTCAACGCCGACGAGATCCAGCCGCCGGGCACGCTCATCCCGAAGATCAAGCGGGTGAAGATCCGCTTCGGGGAGCCGCTGGACTTCTCCCGCTACGCCGGGATGGCCGGCGACCGGTTCGTGGAGCGGGCGGTCACCGACGAGATCATGTACGAGCTGATGGAGCTCTCCGGGCGGGAATACGTGGACATCTACGCTCAGAAGGTGAAGACCCAGCAGCCCGTCCCCACCCAGCCCGGCCCGCGCGAGTCGCTCGCCGCCTGACGGGTCGCCGTCAGGAGGCGAGCGTGGGGGACCAGCCGGTGCCGGACGGGTCGGCGTCGGAGGCCCGGGTGAGCAGCAGCAGTCCCGGGGCCTGATTGCGCAGCGCGAACGCGCGCACCTCGGTCAGCGTCGTCTCCGCGACGTCCCGCTCGCCGGCCCGGCGCAGTTCCCCGACCGCCAGCGCCAGCGCCAGCATCCGGTCCGTGGTGTCCGGAATCTGGGCGTACGTCTCGGCGGCGGCCAGGTAGAGCTGCGCGGCCCGCGCGTGGTCACCGTCCGCCGCCACCACCGCCGCGCTCACCGTGCGCAGCGCCGCCTCCGCCCACGGCGTACGGTGGGCGACCCGCTCGAGCATTCCGCGCACCTGGGCGGCCGCGTCCCGTCCGGCGAGCGCCCCCGCGTACGCGGCCGCGCTGATCCACTCCCCGCTGGCCAGGGCCGGCACCGCCGACCAGGCCGCCGCGAGCTCGTCGAGCAGCTCGATTGCCTCCTTGTGCCGCCCCTGCAGGACGCGGCAGAACGCGCCGAGGCCGAGCGTGGTCCAGTGCAGGCGGTGGAAGCCGCTGGCCCGGGCGGTCTGCAGCGCATCGCTCACGTCGTCGACGGGGGCGGCCGCCGGGTCGATCATTGAACGCCCGCCGCCGGCGGCCCCGGACAGCGGCTCCGGGCCGGGCACCGGCTCGCCGCGCAGCACCCGCAGGCAGGACCGCAGGCCGCGGACCTGCATGTCCCACCGTCCGCTGGGGGTGTCGACGAAGGCGTCGGCGGCGGCGAGCAGCTCGCCGAACTCCCCGGCGAAGTACGCCCGCATCGCCTCGCCGGAGTACCCGGTCGCCAGCGTGTGTCCACCGTGCACGTCGTCGGCGCTCTCGGTGAGCAGCTCATCGGAGCGCAGCCAGTCGCCCTCCTCGCGGACCGCGTACGCCAGGTTCTGGATCGCCCGAGGCAGCGCCAGCAGCTGGTGCCGGCGGCAGTAGTCGGTGGCCGCGTGCAGCTCGTCCAGGCCCGCCCGGTCACCCGCCTGGTAGCGCGCGACCGCCATCGTGATCCGCGCGTTGGTACGCGCCTCGACCAGGCCCAGCCGTTCGGCGATGTCGGCCGCCACCCCGGCCGCGTTGATCGCCGGATCGCGCTCGTAGTTGAGCATGTGCAGCCGGCCCAGCTCGGCGTAGGCGTCGGCCTTCTCGGCGGTGTCCGGCAGGGTCTCGAAGAGCGCCACCGCGCGGTCGAGGCAGGACAGCGCCGCGGCCCGGTCGGCGCGCAGCCACGCGGCCTTGCCCAGCAGCGTCCAGGCGCGGGCGGCGCAGGCCCGGTCGCCGAGCGCGTAGAGGCGCTCGGCGAGCGCGGTCAGCTGGTCGGTGCCGCCCCCGGAGAGGAAGCCGTCGCCGTCGCGGTAGAACGAGATCTCGGTGCTGAGCAGTTCGAGCTGGAGCCGGCCGACCGGGTCGGTGTCGTCGGCGAGCGCGAGCGCCCGAGCGGCGTGGCTGGCCGCCGCGTCCAGCACGTGCAACGAGTACGCCCTGCGGGCCGCCCGGTGCAGCGCCTCCCGCGCCGGCGCGGCGTACCGGTCGGTGGACATCCCCAGCGTCCGCGCGATCTCGTGCGCCGCCCACCGGTGGTGCGCGAGCACCTCGGCCAGGTCGGTGTCGCGGCCGCGGGAGAGCGCGTCGAGCCAGTCCGCGGTCCGCTCGTGCCGCGCCACCCGCTCGGTGCGGGGCAGCCGCTGGTAGCAGACGTCGCGGACCAGGACGTGCCGGAAGCGCAGCTCCGCCTGCCCGGCCATGGTGGAGGCGGGCTGTTCGTGCACGAAGTCGCGCTGCTCCAGCCGCCGCAGTGACCGCTCGATCGCCTCGACGGGCCGGCCGAGGGCGGCGGCGACCGCGCCCGGCCAGAACTGCATGCCGACCACGGAGGCCGCGAGCAGCACCGTTCGGTCCTGGGTGTCGAGCAGGTCCACCCGGTTGGCGATCACCGCGTGCACGCTGTCCGGCATCGGCAGATCCTGGCTCTGCTCCAGCGACCAGCCCCGCCCGGACTGCTGCAGCGCCCCCTGCTCGATCAGCATCCGGACGTACTCGTGGGCGTAGAGGGGGTTGCCGTCGGCGACCTCGACCAGCGGGCTGAGCAGGTCCGCCGAGAACGCGGCCCGGCCGAACATGTGCGCGTAGAGGGTGGCGATGCCGGTGTCGCGCAGCGGCGGCAGGGTGATGGTCAGGGAGCCGCCGATCGCCGAGGCCCAGCTGGGGTCCCGGTCGACCAGCTCCGGTCGGGCGGTGCAGAGCAGCAGCAGCGGTACGTCCCGGGCCGAGCTGCCGAGCAGCTCGACGAAGCGCAGCATGGTGTCGTCGGCCCAGTGCAGATCCTCGAAGACCAGCACCGTCGGGCGGCGGGCGGCCAGCGCCACGAGGAACCGTCGCCACGCCGACTCGGTCTCCTCGGCCGGCAGCTTCGGCCCGGCGAGCCCGACCAGCGGGCGTAGCGCGTCGGTCAGCCGGTCGGCCTCGAGCGGATCGACCAGCTCCGCGACCGCCGACTCCAGGCGCTGCGCGGCGGTGCCCGCGGTGTCGGTGTCGAGGATCCCCGCCTCGGCCTTGACGATGTCCGCGAGCGCGGCGAACGTGACGTTCTCCCCGAACGGCGGGCAGCGACCGGTGCGCCAGGTCAGCGGTACGTCGATGAGCCCTTCGGTGTGCCGGAACAGCTCGCGCACCAGCCGGCTCTTGCCGATGCCGGCCCGGCCGAGCAGCGTCACCAGCTGCGGCAGCTGTTCGCGCATGGACCGGTGCAACGCGTTGACCAGCAGCCCCAGCTCATGTTCCCGGTCGATCAGCGGTGCGGCGTCCGGCTCCCGGTCGGGCTGCTGCCGCTGCGTCGGCGCCAGCGCCAGCCACACCTGGGTGGGGGAGGAGCGACCCCGCAGCGTGACCGCGGCCTGCTCCTCGTACTGGATCGCCGTCTTGGTCAGCCCGTACGTGTTGCCGCAGACCAGCACTCCGCCCGGCGGCGCCACCGACTGCAACCGGGAGGCCGTGTTGACCACGTCGCCGGCGACGATCGCCTGACCGCCGTCGCGCGCCGCCGCGACGTCCACCAGCGCCTCGCCCGTGGCGATGCCGGCCCGGAACCGCAGCGCGCCGCCGCGGTCCCGGCGCTGGTCGGGGCGGCGCCGCTGGTCCTCGGCCGGGGCGAACCGGGCCAGCACCCGCTGCAGCTCAAGGCCGGCCCGCACGCAGCGCAGCGGGTCGGTCTCCGTCGCGACCGGCGCGCCGAACAGCGCCATCACGGCGTCGCCGATGTACTTCTCCACCACGCCGCCGTACTGCCCGACCACGCGGCGAGCGGCGGAGAAGAAGCCGGTCTGCGTCGCGCGCACCAACTCCGGGTCGGACTGCTCCACGTATGG
This sequence comes from Micromonospora pattaloongensis, assembly GCF_900107255.1. Lineage (GTDB taxonomy): Bacteria > Actinomycetota > Actinomycetes > Mycobacteriales > Micromonosporaceae > Micromonospora_I > Micromonospora_I pattaloongensis. Next base: position 147,429 of record NZ_FNPH01000005.1, read on the forward strand.
CGTGAAGTCGATCAGATCGACGAAGAGCACGCTCACCCGGCGCCGGTCCTCCAGCGGTGCGGGCGCCGCCGGGGCCCCTCCGCCCACCGCCGTCCCGCACGACGGGCAGAACGCGGCGTCGGTCGGAAGCTGATGACCACAGTGGTGGCAGGCGGACGTCAGCGGCGCGCCGCAGCCCGCGCAGAAGCGGTCGTCGTCGGCGCCGTTGCGGCCGCACCGGGCGCATGGGGCGGGAATGCCGGCCTCCTCGGAGGGTGAGCGTGTTCCACGCGGCGACCCCGACGGGTCGCCAGTGCCGAGTATCGCGGTCCGGCCAGGGTGTCGGGAACCCGGCTGTTGGTTAACGGACAGTCCACCCGGGCCGGTCGGGGCTACAGTCGGGCAGCCGTTCATCATCACTGATAGAGGGAGATGTGTCGATGGTTTACGTCCGATTGGCCGCCGAGTGGACCGATGCGCAGGGGACCACGTACGCGGCCGGAGACATGGTCGATGTGGATGCCGCGACGCTGGCGGAGCTCGAGTCGACGGGCGTCGTGCGCGGTGACGGCGAGGCCGGCGACGCGTGGGCGGGTCCGACGGTCGACAAGCAGGCGTGGGCGGGGCCGACGAGCCCGCCGGCGACCGAGAAGGAGGCGTGGGCCGGCCCGACGAGCCCGCCCGTGACCGAGAAGCAGGCGTGGGCGGGGCCGACGACCAGCAAGCCGTGACGGCACGCGGCGCGGGCACGCCGACGCCCGGGTGCCCGCGTCGCGCTAGCGGTCGGCCATCCCGGCGCGGCGCCGCAGCGCCGACACGTCGGTGACGACGATCCGCCGTCCCTCGGTGCGCAGCCAGCCGCGGCTCGCGAACGACCCGATCGCCTGGTTGACGCTCTGCCGCGATCCGCCGGCCATCTCGGCGAGCTGACTCTGGTTGAGCTCGATCGTGATCATCGGCGCCTGGCTCTCGCCGGCCAGCCGGACCAGCGTCTTGGCAACCCGGCCGGGCAGGTCGAGGAAGACGTGGTCGGCGTTCTGCTCGGTGAGCCGGCGGATCAGCGCGCCGAGCGAGCGCATCACCGCGTCGAGGATGCGCGGGTTGGAGTGCACCAGCTCCATGAAGGCGGGACGGGACAGCGCCAGGGCGCTGCAGTCCTCGATCGCCTCGGCCGAGGCCGAGCGCGTGGAAGCGTCCAGCAGGGACACTTCGCCGAGCACGTCCGGGGGGCGTACCACGGAGAGCACCGCGCGCTCGCCGGTCGGGGCGGTGCGGAAGACCGCGACGGCGCCGCGCTTGAGCACGATGAGCGATTCGCCGGGGTCGTTCTCCACGAACAGCAGCTGGCCCTTGCGGTAGGTGCGGGGCACGGCCGCCGCGATCACGCGTTGCCGCACCTCGGGCTCGAGGCCGGCGAACATCTCGACGCCGGTGAGCGCGTCACCGGGATCCGGCAGGCGAACCTCCACGGTCCCACCCTTCCCCGGCAAGGACGGCAGTCCTGCTCCGGTTAAATCCGTGTCGCCCGGAAGCAGGCGAACAACACCAGAACCCACTCGTTGAGTCCTATCAACATAGATCATGGCCGCCCTGTCGCCTGCTGTACACCCCGGCAATCATTTCTGTGACAGTCCTGTGTCTCGCGGTCCCGCAGGATTATCGCCAGATCCGCCGTCGGGTGGGGGCCGCACGGGGGCGCGGCGGGTCGGGGCCGCGGGGATGCGGGGCCGGCCGGAGAGCGGGGAAATCGGTTCCTCTCCGGCCGGTTACCGCTTATCACCGGGAAACCGACGCTTTTGCGATATCGCCATGCACGCCGCGCCCGCGACAATTCGACAGTGGCGCGCGCCGATGCCCGGCCGGAGGGCGTGCCGACGGTGGCGACCCGCCCGTGCCGCCGTCCGGTGCGGCGCGCCGGAACGGGTTCGCGCCCCGCGCGGACACGGCCGGGGTCGATCGGCGAGGATGGCGGTGATGGTCTACCGCTATTTCTACGACTGTGAGTTCATCGAGGACGGCCAGGTCGTCGACCTGGTCTCGATCGGCGTCGTCGACGAGCACGGCCGCGAGTTCTACGCGGTCTCCACGCAGTTCGACGACTCCCGCGCGATCCCGTGGGTCCGCCGCAACGTGCTCGACAAGCTGCCCTCCCCGGCGGACCGCGCCTGGCGCTCCCGCGAGCGCATCCGCGACGATCTCTACGACTTCCTGGTCGCGCCGCTGCGCGAGCGCCCGGGGGAGGAGTTGGAGCTCTGGGCCTGGTACGCGGCGTACGACCACGTTGCGCTCGCGCAGCTGTGGGGGGCGATGCCGGCGCTGCCGAGGGAGATCCCGCGCTTCACCAAGGAGCTGCGCCAACTCTGGGACGACCGCGGCCGGCCACGGCTGCCCGAGGCGGCCTCGGAACGGCACGACGCGCTCGTCGACGCGCGACACAACCTCGCCCGCTGGCAGGCCATTCATCGCCGATCGTGATCGTGTGATCACCCTCGCGACCGATGTCGCGCGTCCCGTCCACACGCGCCGGTGCCGGACGGGTGGATCATTTTTGACGCGCTGGCCCGGGTACCGCGCGACGACTACAGTGCGCACTGACGGCCCGCCCCGGGCCGGCAATGACGCCGATGGTCTGACCTGACTGCGCACCTGGGGCTTGAATGGGCTTACCTCAAGAGTTCCTGGAGGATGAGCAGATCATGCGTATCGGCGTGCTCACCGGCGGCGGTGACTGTCCAGGTCTGAACGCGGTGATTCGATCGGTGGTGCGCAAGGGCGTCGCGGAGTATGGACACGAGTTCATCGGCTTCCGTGACGGCTGGCGAGGGCCGCTGGAGGGGATCAGCAAGCCGCTCGGCATCGCCGAGGTGCGGGGCATCCTGCCGCGTGGCGGCACCATCCTCGGTTCGTCCCGCACCAATCCGTTCAAGATCGACGGTGGTGTCGAGAAGATCAAGAACAACCTCGCCGAGCAGGGGGTCGACGCGCTGGTGGCGATCGGCGGCGAGGACACCCTCGGCGTCGCGACCAAGCTGCACGAGCTGGGCGTCCAGGTCGTCGGGGTGCCGAAGACGATCGACAACGACCTCGGCGCGACCGACTACACGTTCGGCTTCGACACCGCGGTCAACATCGCGATGGAGGCGATCGACCGGCTGCACACCACCGCGGAGAGCCACCACCGCACCCTGGTCGTCGAGGTGATGGGCCGGCACGCCGGCTGGATCGCGCTGCACGCCGGGCTCGCCGGCGGCGCGAACGTGATCCTGCTGCCGGAACGGCCGTTCGACGTCGACCAGGTCGCCACGTACGTGGAGAAGCGCTTCCAGAAGCAGTACGCGCCGATCGTCGTGGTCTCCGAGGGGGCGCACCCCCTCGAAGGCCAGATGGTGCTGCAGCACCAGGAACTGGACGCCTTCGGTCACGTGCGGCTCGGCGGTATCGGCCAGTGGCTGGCCGAGCAGATCGAGGCCAAGACCGGCAAGGAGGCCCGCACGGTGGTGCTCGGCCACATCCAGCGCGGTGGCACGCCGACCGCGTTCGACCGGGTGCTCGCCACCCGGCTCGGGCTGCACGCGATCGACGCCGCCCACGAGGGTGACTGGGGCAAGATGGTCGCGATGCAGGGCACGGACATCGTCCGGGTGCCGCTGGTCGAGGCGACGCGGGAGCTGAAGACCGTGCCGCTGGAGCGCTACGCCGAGGCCGAGGTCTTCTTCGGCAGCTGAGTTGGATCGCCGGCCGCCCCCGCCGATCATGGTAGGTCCATGGTCGGCGGGCGGCGGCCGTACAACAGCGGGGGATGCGGACGTGACTGAGGGGACGGGCGCGATGGTGCCGGGAGCGCACACGATCGCGGTGATCGGGACGGGGAAGATCGGCGAGCTGGTGCTCTCCGGGCTGCTGCGCGCGGGTTGGCCGGCCCAGAAGCTGATCGCCACCACGCGCCGGCCGGAGCGCGCCGCCGAGCTGGGCGCGCGCTACGGGGTCCGCGTCGTCGACAATGTCGCGGCGGTCGACGAGGCCGACGTGCTCGCCATCGCGGTCAAGCCGCAGGACGCGGCCGCACTGCTGGAGGAGATCGGCCCGAAGGTGCCGGCCGACAAGGTCGTCATCTCGCTCTGCGCGGGCCTGCCCACGAGCTTCTTCAACCGTCGACTCCCCGACGGCACCCCGGTGGTGCGGGTCATGACCAACACCCCGGCGCTGGTCGACGAGGCGATGACCGCGATCTCCGCCGGTCCGCACGCCACCGCCGAGCACCTCGCGCTGGCCGAGGAGATGTTCAAGCCGCTCGGCGCGACGATCCGGGTGCCCGAGGCCCAGCAGGACGCGGTCACCGCGCTCTCCGGCTCCGGCCCGGCCTACTTCTACCTGCTCGTCGAGGCGATGACCGACGCCGGCATCCTGCTCGGGCTGCCGCGTCAGGTCGCGCACGACCTGATCGTGCAGACCGCGATCGGGTCGGCGGTCATGCTCCGCGATTCCGGCGAGCACCCGGTCAAGCTGCGCGAGGCCGTCACGTCGCCCGCCGGCACGACCATCTCCGCCGTGCGCGAGCTGGAGAACCACGGGGTACGCGCCGCGCTGCTCGCCGCGTTGGAGGCCGCCCGGGACCGGGCGCGGGAACTCGCCGACCAGAACCGGTAACGGCATTCATTCACGTTTCAGCCCCTTCCCCCGGGAGGGCCGAGGCCATAGCGTCACCACAAGGAGTAGCTATCGCGGCACTCTCGGAGGTGATGGATCATGCGACGTCTCGCGGTAATCCTCGGTGGCGTGATGGCGGCGCTCTGGGTCGCCGCGCCGGCCTCGGCCTTCGCCCATGACAAGGTCACCAACCCGGCGGCGCACGCCGCGCTCGACGTGCTCGTGCTGGCGGTCGTGACCGCACCGCTCTGGACCGCGTACCTGTGGGGCGGGCGGCGGCGCGGCCTGCTGCTCGCGCTCGTCGCCGTGGTGCAGCTGCCCGTGGCCGTGATCGCCTTCGTGCCGATCGTGCACCCGGCGGTGCACGCGGTCGGCCTGACAGTGGCCCTCGGCCTGACGATCGCTTCCCTGGTCTCCGTGCGGCGGTCCGCGTCTTCCCCCGCGGCCGCCTCGGAGCCGGTGTAGGGCCGTCCCGCCGGGCCGCGCCGCCCGACCCCCGCGGCGCGTCGATCGGCGGGACGTTCGCCAGTCGCGTGTCCGGCCGCCCGTCGCCGGATTGCCGTCCGGCCCCGTTTCGCGGCGGACCGGTCGGCCGGACACGCGCTACCGGCACGCGGCGGCGGCGGTCCGCGGCGTCGCGTCCGGCCCGACGGTGCCGGGCCGGACGACCGGCGGCGCGGGCATGTCCGGCAGCAGCGCGGTGAGGACGTGCCCGTCGATCGCGAGGGCGGTGACCCGGCCGCCGTCGCGCAGCCGCACGACCGGCGGGCAGCCGGGTCGGGCCGGGCCCCAGGAGTTATCCGGGCGGCGTACGGCGGTGAAGCGGCAGTGCGGCTCGCCGACGTACCCCCAGGCCATGAAGAGCTCGACCCCGGCGTAGCGGTAGACGCCCACGGTCCGGATCCGCCCTCCGGCCGCGCGCCGGTGGAACGCGGCCGACAGGCCGGGCACGACGACGCCGTCGAGATCGACGTCCGTCATCACCTTATGCAGGCGATATTCTGACAAATCCGGCAGTCTCATATCGCCTCAACGAATGGACCATACTGGCGGACGTGTTCACTCTCGCCCAGGCGCGTCATTTGATGGCGACGCTGCGTCCCCGGATAGCCGAGCTGATCACGCTCCGCGCCGACCTCGCGGAACTGCGTGCCGATCTCGCGAACGGCGGCAGCAGCCCGCTCGGCGGGGTGCCGGAGGTCAAGGCGCTGGAGGCCCGGATCTACGCGATCCTGGAGGAGTTCAACACGCACGACATCCAGGTCAAGGGCTTCGCGCCGATGCTGCTGGACTTCTCCGGCGAGCTCGACGGTCGGCCGGTGCTCTGGTGCTGGCTGGAGGGGGATGAGGAGATCCGGTGGTACCACCGGGTCGAGTGCGGCTTCTCCGGCCGCCGCCCCATCTGACCCCGCCACCGGCGGCCGGTCACGGCGTCGCGCCGGGGAGGCGCCGGTCACGCCAGTAGGCGGCGGTTTCGATCAGCGCGTCCCACGGGATGAACGGCGGGGTGTCGCCGGTGGCCAGGCGCCCGGGATCCAAGAGCACCGCGACCCCCCAGGAACGCAGCCGGGCGACGCTCTCGGCGAAGGCCGGGTGCCGGGCCAGCGCGGCGTTGGGTGTCGGCGCGACCGCCAGCGGCAGGCCGAGCCCGACCGCCTCGTTGAGCAGGCCCAACGCGAGTGTGTCGCTGCCCCCGTACGCCCATTTGTTGATGGTGTTGAAGGTGGCCGGCGCGACGATCATCGCGTCCGGGGGCGGCAGCACGTCCGGCTCGTCCGGGTGCTTGTAGTCGTGCCGCACGGGGTGCCCGGTCAGATCGGCGAGATCGCCCGCGTTCATGAACTTCAGCGCCGACGGCGTCGCCACCACGCAGACGTCCCAGCCCTCGTCCTGAACCGCCTTCACGAACGGCGCCAGCTCGCCGGCCGCGCGACCGCCGCAGGCGACCACGTACAGGACTGGTTGTCGCGCTCTGTCGGTCACTGCCGCTCCCTACGCGTCCGCGCTCGATGCCGCCGGGTCGCATTGTCGCGTGCCGCCGACCCTCCGCGCGACGAGACGCCAGCATTCGTCACCGACAGCGACGCCTCCACTGTGGCACGGACGTCGACACATGGAGATGCCCCGACTTTTGGATGTTCGACCCATGTCGTGACGGCGTTGGTTCCTGATCCGATGCCAGGATCGGTACCAGCCGATCAACCAAGGAGGCACCGTGCGCACACCTTCCCGTGCGGCCGCCGGGACCACAGCGCTGCTGGTCGCAGCCGGGCTCGTCCTCGCCGCCGGATCCGGCAGCCAGGCGGCACCCGGCGAGCCGGCGGCGGCCCAGGCCGAATCCGTCAAAGTGCCGGGAGACCACAGTCACGAGAAGAGCAGGGACAACCGCAAGGGCCGGGTTTCCCCGACCGCGCGGCAGCGCGACCGGGCCGACGCGCTCGGCGCGCGGGCCCGCTGGACCAGTTTCGGCACGCCCGCGTCGCTCGCGTCCACCGGCCGTCCCCTGGCGACGGGCCTGCCGGCCGAGCCCGTCGCCGCCGCGCGGGCGTACGTGGACGCCAACCGCGAGCTGCTGGGCCTGTCCGCCAGCGGCGCGCAGAACCTGGAGCTGCTGACCGTCGCGCCGATGGGGGAGGGCGCCACCGTCCTGTTCCGGCAGCGCTTCGGGGAGCTCCCGGCTGCGGTCGACGGCGTCCTCTCCGTCGGGTTGCGTGACGGCGCCGTCTGGCACGTCTCGTCGTCGCTGGCCCGCGACGGCGCGGCGCCGGCACCGGCCACGCTGTCGCAGGCGCGGGCCGAGCAGATTGCCCGGAGCGACGCCGGCCTGCCGGGGGCGAAGATCCTGCGCACCCAGCTGGTGGCCGTGCCGACCGCCGACCACGGCACGCGCGCCGCGTACCAGGTGGTGCTCGGCGACGACCTGTCCGGGGCGGACCCGCAGGCGTTCGCCACGTACGTCGACGCGCGCGACGGCGCGGTGCTGGTCCGGGAGAGCCTGGTGGACCACCACTCCGACAACCCCGAGTGGGACGTCTTCCCCAACTCGCCGAAGACCGACTACTCGTCGAAGGACACCCGGGTCCGCTGGTGCGCGACGCCGCAGCGCGGCTGTGACGAGGCCGTCGGCGCCGGCTCGCCGCTCGCGTGGGACGTCGACCCGGCGACCGGCGAGTCGACCCACACCACGCGCGGCAACAACGCGATCGCGGTGCACAACTGGTTCAGCAACGACGCGCTCAGCGTCGGGACGGAGACCGCGACCGCGCGGCCGAACCGCGACTACACGTACCCGTGGACGAACCAGTGGTTCGAGGAGCAGTGCAACCCGGACGTGTTCACCTCGCCGCAGCGCAACGACCTCGACGCCGCGCGGGCGAACCTGTTCGCCATGCACAACCGGATGCACGACTGGTCGTACCACCTCGGCTTCACCGAGGCGACCTGGAACATGCAGAACGACAACTTCGGCAAGGGTGGCGCCGGCAACGACATGGAGCAGGGCAACGCCCAGGCCGGCGGTGTCAGCGGCGGCCCGCCGAGCTTCGCGGCCCGCGACAACGCCAACCAGATCACCCCGCCGGACGGCGTCGCGCCGATCACGAACATGTACCTCTGGCAGCCGATCGCCGGCTCCTTCTACGCGCCCTGCGTGGACGGCGACTACGACATGTCGGTGATCGCCCACGAGTACACCCACGCGATCACCAACCGCATGATCGCCGGCCCGAGCGCGGGCGTCAGCTCCCCGCAGGGGATGAGCGAGAGCTGGTCCGACCAGCTGGCCATGGAGTACCTCTACGAGCACGGGTACGCGCCGAAGGGGCGCGCCGCGTTCACCATCGGCGAGTACGCCACCGGTGACCCCGGCGCCGGCATCCGCAACTACAACATGAGCGAGAGCCCGCTCAACTACAGCCACATCGACTACGACTTCGTCGGGCTGCAGGTGCACGCCTCCGGTGAGGTGTGGAGCGCCGCCAACGTCGACATCCGGGCCGCGATGATGCAGCGGTACGGCGCCGGCAACGCCGCGCTGCAGAAGTCCTGCGCCACCGGCAAGACGCCGGTCACCGCCTGCCCCGGCAACCGCCGGTGGGTCCAGCTGGTGTTCGACTCGTTCCTGCTGATGGCGGTCAGCCAGGTCAGCATGGTCGACGCCCGGGACGCGATGCTCGCCGCCGACCGGATCCGCTTCGGCGGGGCCAACCAGGACCTGCTGTGGAACGCGTTCGCCAAGCGCGGCCTCGGCGAGGGAGCCAGCAGCAACGGCCACACCGACGTCGACCCGGTGCCGAGCTTCGCGTCGCCGCACGCGAAGGAGGCGACGGTGAAGTTCCTGCCGCTCGGCGAGCGCGGGCCCGTCGCGGGTGCGCAGCTGTTCGTCGGCGACTACCAGGCCCGGGCGGTGCCGATGGCCGACACCGACGCGGCCACCCCGCTGACCGGCGAGGTGAAGCTGGTGCCGGGCACGTACGAGTTCGTCGCCCGGGCGCCGGGCCGCGGGCACGTCCGGGTCGGGCCGGTCACCGTCAGGGCCGGGCAGGTGCGCGTCCTGCCGGTGCTGATGCGCGCCAACCTCGCGGCCGGCGCGTCGGGCGCGTCGGTCTCCGGTGACGGCATCAACCTCGACAAGATCGTCGACGACGACGAGGCCACCAACTGGGCGTCGCTGAACAGCCCGGTCGCCGGCAAGCAGGTGACCGTTGACCTGGCCGGCGGCGTGCAGGAGGTCCGCCGGGTGCAGGTCAGCGCGATGCTGCGCCCGACGATCCCGACCGACGCCGACAACGCCGGGCAGAACCGGTTCTCCGCGCTGCGGCAGTTCCGCGTCCTGGCCTGCACGGCGCACGGCGACGTCGACTGCTCGGACGCCGCCGACTTCTGGCGGGTCTACACCAGCCCGGCCGACGCGTTCCCGTCCGTGGCGCCGCGTCCGCGCGCCCCGGAGCTGCTCATCCGGTCGTTCGACATCCCGCGCACCAAGGCGACCCACCTGCGGCTCGAGGTGGTCACCAACCAGTGCACGGGCGCGCCGGACTACGCCGGTGAGCAGGACAACGACCCGCGGGCCAACACGGACTGCGCGACGGCGAGCCCGCAGGCGCTGAACGTGCGGGTCGCGGAGTTCCAGGCGTTTGCCGGATAGCACGACGCACGGCATCGAACACAGTGGGCGGGCCGGTCGGCCCGTCCACTGTGTTGGTGGAGGGCTCATTCGAGACTGTCAGTTGACCTTGGCCGCCGCCAAGATCGCTTCGCCGGTCAGGGGAAGTCATCGAAAGATAGACATCTTGACGAAGTGATGACGTTCTGAGTAGCGTCCCCTTAACTTATTGAAAGGTTTCCTAACTGTTCTGGGAGACGCTATGAAGAGATCACTGCGTCGCGCGCTCTGGGCCGGCGCGGCGGCCGTACTCGCGGTCACCGCCGTGCCGATCACGTCGGCCTTCGGCGCCGGCAGCGTGACCACCACCTTCACCCGCGCCTCGGACTGGGGGACCGGCCACGAGACGCGGGTGACCATCACCAACGGCTCGGACGCCTCCGTCAGCACCTGGCGCATCGAGTTCGACCTCCCGGCGGGCACGACGATCAGCAGCTTCTGGGACGCCGACGTCACCAGCAGCGGCAACCACTACGTGGCGGTCAAGAAGAGCTGGGCCGGCGCGCTCGCCCCCGGCGCGTCGTTCAGCTGGGGCTACAACGGCACCGGCGGCTACAAAGCGCCGCTGAACTGCACCATCAACGGCGCGCCCTGCGGCGGTGGCGGCACCCCGCCGCCGACCACCACGCCGCCGACGGCCACCCCGCCGACCACGACGCCGCCGACCACGCCCCCCACCACGCCGCCGCCCGTCCCGCCGACCGGCGGAAAGAAGATCGTCGGCTACTTCGCGGAGTGGGGCGTCTACGGCCGCAACTACCACGTCAAGAACATCCACACCAGCGGCTCGGCGTCGAAGCTGACCCACATCCTGTACGCCTTCGGCAACACCACCGGCGGCCGCTGCACCATCGGCGACAGCTACGCCGACTACGAGAAGGCGTACACCGCGGCGGAGAGTGTGGACGGCGTCGCCGACACCTGGGACCAGCCGCTGCGTGGCAGCTTCAACCAGCTGCGCAAGCTCAAGAAGATGTACCCGCACCTCAAGGTGATCTGGTCCTTCGGTGGCTGGACCTGGTCCGGCGGCTTCACCCAGGCCGCGCAGAACCCGGCGGCGTTCGCCGACTCCTGCTACAGCCTGGTCGAGGACCCGCGCTGGGCCGACGTCTTCGACGGGATCGACGTCGACTGGGAGTACCCGAACGCCTGCGGCCTCACCTGTGACACCAGCGGCCCGAACGCGTTCAAGAACGTCGTCGCCGCGCTGCGATCGAAGTTCGGCGCCAACGCGCTGGTCACGGCGGCGATCACCGCGGACGGCAGCAACGGCGGCAAGATCGACGCCACCGACTACGCCGGCGCGGCCGGGCACCTCAACTGGATCATGCCGATGACGTACGACTACTTCGGCGCGTTCAACGCCCAGGGCCCGACGGCCCCGCACTCGCCGCTGACGTCGTACTCGGGGATCCCGACGCAGGGCTTCAACTCGGACGCGGCGATCCAGAAGCTGAAGAGCAAGGGCGTCCCGGCGAACAAGCTGCTGCTCGGCATCGGCTTCTACGGCCGCGGCTGGACCGGGGTGACCCAGGAGGCGCCCGGCGGCACCGCGACCGGCGCGGCGCCCGGCACGTACGAGGCGGGCATCGAGGACTACAAGGTCCTCAAGAACACCTGCCCGGCGAACCGCACGATCGCCGGCACCGCGTACGCCAAGTGCGGCAGCAACTGGTGGAGCTACGACACCCCGAGCACGATCAACGGCAAGATGTCGTACGCCAACGGCCAGGGCCTCGGCGGCGCCTTCTTCTGGGAGCTCTCCGGCGACACCGGCAACGGTGAGCTGATCAGCGCCATGCGCAGCGGCCTCGGCTGACCCCACGCGGCCCGGGCGCAAGCGGGGAGTCGGCATCGCCGGCTCCCCGCTTCACTTCGCCGATCTTGTAGTTGTGGCCGGGGCAAAAAGGGCGGCGCCGGGCAAAACCAGGGCCACAACTGCAAGATCGCGGGGGAGGGGTGGGGGTTCTCACGCAGCGGAATGGCGGGGCTGGCGGGCGGGTACGGGGGTGGGCCGCCGTACGCTTTTGGGCATGCGCCAAGAGTGGCACCAGTTGAGCTACCCCGCCGTGGGCAATCCCGGCCTGCAGACCAGCCGCCCCACCGTCGACTCCGCCGAGGACGAGGCGCTCGGGCTGGACCGGTGGCGGACGCTGCCGCGCGCCCAGACCCCGCCGTGGCCGGACCCGGACGCGGTCGCCGATGTCTGCAAGGTCCTCGACAACGTGCCGTCGATCGTCGCGCCGTACGAGGTCGACCACCTGCGCCAGCGCCTGGCGCTGGTCTGCGAGGGCAAGGCGTTCCTGCTGCAGGGCGGCGACTGCGCGGAGACCTTCGCGGACAACACCGAGAGCCACCTGCTGGCCAACGCGCGCACCCTGCTCCAGATGGCCGTGGTGCTGACCTACGGCGCGTCGCTGCCGGTGGTCAAGGTCGCCCGGGTCGCCGGGCAGTACACCAAGCCGCGCTCGTCGGCGACCGACGCGCTCGGCCTGCCGGCCTACCGCGGCGACCTGATCAACTCCCTGGAGGCCACGCCCGAGGCGCGGGTCGCCGACCCCCAGCGCATGATCCGGGCGTACGCCAACTCGGCGGCCGCGATGAACATGCTGCGCGCCTACCTCGCCGGCGGCCTCGCCGACCTGCACGCCGTGCACGACTGGAACAAGGGCTTCGTCAGAAAGTCCCCGGCCGGGGAGCGGTACGAGGCGATCGCCCGCGAGATCGACCGGGCGCTGGCGTTCATCCGGGCCTGCGGGATGACCGACGAGGAGGCGCTGCGCACCGTCACGCTCTACTGCTCGCACGAGGCGCTCGCGCTGGAGTACGACCGGGCGCTGACCCGCGTCTCCGACGGCAGGGCGTACGGCCTCTCGGGGCACTTCCTGTGGATCGGCGAGCGGACGCGGCAGCTCGACGGGGCGCACATCGACTACATCTCCCGGATCGCCAACCCGATCGGCGTCAAGCTCGGCCCGACCACCACGCCGGAGCAGGCGCTGGAGCTGTGCGAGAAGCTCAACCCCGACAACATTCCGGGGCGGCTCACGCTGATCAGCCGGATGGGCAACCACAAGGTGCGCGACGCGCTGCCGCCGATCGTGGAGAAGGTCACCGCCGCCGGCGCGAAGGTGGTGTGGCAGTGCGACCCGATGCACGGCAACACCCACGAGTCGTCCAACGGCTACAAGACGCGCCATTTCGACCGGATCGTCGACGAGGTGCTGGGCTACTTCGAGGTGCACCGCGGCCTGGAGACCCACCCCGGCGGCCTGCACGTCGAGCTGACCGGCGAGGACGTCACCGAGTGCCTCGGCGGCGCCCAGGCGATCGAGGACATCCACCTTCCCGACCGCTACGAGACGGCCTGCGACCCGCGGCTCAACACGCAGCAGTCGCTGGAGCTGGCCTTCCTGGTCGCGGAGATGCTCCGTGGTTGATCTCCGCTCGGACACCGTGACCAAGCCGACCCCCGCGATGCGGGAGGCGATGGCCGGCGCCGAGGTCGGTGACGACGTCTACGGCGAGGACCCCACGGTCACGGCGCTCGAGGCCGAGGTCGCGGCGCTGTTCGGGCACGAGGCGGCGCTGTTCGCCCCGACCGGCTCGATGGCCAACCAGATCGCGCTGCAGCTGCTCGTGCCGCCGGCCAGTGAGCTGCTCTGCGACGCCGACGCGCACGTGGTGACGTACGAGATCGGCGCGGCCGCCGCGATCGGCGGGATCTCCTCGCGCACCTGGCCCGCGGTCGGCGCGGAGATCGACCCCGAGGTGGTGGCCGGCATGATCCGGCCGGACGGCTACTTCGCGGTGCCGACCAGGGCGATCGCCGTCGAGCAGACGCACAACCGGGGCGGCGGCGGGGTGATCCCGCTCGCCACCCTGCGCCAGCTGCGCGGGGTGGCCGACGACGCCGGGGTGGCGCTGCACTGCGACGGCGCGCGGATCTGGCACGCGCACGTGGCCGATCGGGTTCCGCTGGCCGAGTACGGTGCGCTCTTCGACACGCTGTCGGTCTGCCTCTCCAAGGGACTCGGCGCGCCGGTCGGCTCGCTCGTGGTCGGCAGCGCCGAGAAGATCGAACGGGCCCGCTGGATCCGCAAGCGGATGGGCGGCGGCATGCGGCAGGTGGGCGTCCTCGCGGCCGCCGGCCGGTACGCGCTGCGGCACCACATCGAGCGGCTCGCCGACGACCACGCCCGGGCGGCGCGGCTCGCCGAGGCGCTCGCCCCGTTCGGGGTCGTGGACTCCGCGGCGGTGCGCACCAACATCGTCCCGCTCGACCTGACCAAGGCGCCGCTGGACGCCGCCGGGCTCGGCGCGGCGGCCCGCGCCGAGGGCGTGCTGGTGTCGGTGCTCGGCCCGCGTACCGCGCGGCTCGTCACCCACCTCGACCTCGACGACGCCGCCATCGATCGCGCGATCGAGGTCCTCGTCGCCATCTTCCGGGGCTGACCCCGCCGCGTCCCGTCGATCACGTACTCGTTCACCCGCCTGGCGAGTCATCCCTTGATCGGCGGGCGCGACGCGTCCGGGGGGACGCCCGGAACGGCCGATCAGCGGTGCAGACTGAACCGTCGGTCAGGATCCGCGGGGGACGGCGCTGGCTACGCTGACGCCGATGGATGCCGATCCGCTCACCCGCGCCGACTTCCGCCGCCTGATCCCGATCCGGCGGCCGCAGCCGATCGCACCGCCGCCGCGGATCTGGACCGCCGAGCAGTGGGCGCGGATCCGGTATGGCGTCAACGCCGAACTTCTCGACGAACGCTGGCTGGCGCTGGTCGAGGGGGACCGGCTGCATCTGCACCGCAGCTGGACCGGCTACGGCGTCTACCGCGCCGATTTCGCCCCGTGCCCGGGCGGCCGGCGCATCCGCACGGCGTGGGTGGAGGGCGACCGCGCGCGCTACCGGCGGGGCAGCGACCGGCACGAGGCGGTGCTGCTGGAGACCGTGATCCGGGCGGTGATCCTCAATCGGGAGTCCGCCGCGCTCGAGCGACGCCTGCTCGCGGCGATGGGCCTGGCGGAGGTCTGAACCCGCCCCCAGCGCCGGGCAGGACCGCCGGGTCAGGGACGGAGGCGCTTGAGGGTGGCGATGTCGGCGGCGTGACCGACGTGGCCCTCCGTCGGGGTCTCGACCACGATCGGGACGCCGGCGGTGGCCGGATGCGTCATCAGCTCGGCGAACGCGGGCTCACCGATGTTGCCCTTGCCGATCGTCTCGTGCCGGTCGCGCGTCGAGCCGCACAGGTCCTTCGAGTCGTTGGCGTGCACCAGCCAGAGCCGGTCCGCGCCGACCGCCCCGACCAGCGCGTCGAGGGTGCGCGTCATGCCGCCCTCGGCCGCGAGGTCGTGCCCGGCCGCCCACGCGTGGCAGGTGTCGAAGCAGACCCCCAGCCGCGGGTGCCAGTCGACCGCCGCCAGGTACGGCTCCAGCTGCTCGACCCGGGCGGCCAGCGACCGCCCGCCGCCGGCGCTCGGCTCCACCAGCAGCGCCGGGCCACCGGCCGCCTCGGCGGCGTCGAGCACCGGCAACAGCGCCTCGCGCACCTGCGCCATCGCCTTGTCGGCGTGCGTGGCGTCGACCGCGCTGCCGGCGTGGAAGACCACGCCGCGGGCGCCGATCGCCGCACCGCGCCGCACCGCGTGGTTCAGCGTCGCGATCGACTTCTCGACGGTGGCGGCGGTCGGGGAACCGAGGTTCACCAGCAGCGACGCGTGGATGTAGACGGGGACGCCCCGCTCGGCGCAGCCGGCCCGGAAGGCCGCGTCCTGCGCCGGGTTGCCGGCCGGCAGCGCCCAGCCGCGCGAGTTCGCGACGTAGACCTGGACGACCTCGGAGGCGGCCGCGTCGACGTAGGGCAGGGCCGCCTTGGCCAGGCCGCCGGAGGTGGGCGTGTGCGAGCCCACAGGGCGGGTCAGGGACATCTCAGAAGCATCCGATCGCGATCTCGGTGCCGGGCGGGACCTGGGAGTTCTCGCCCGGGGACTGGTAGCGCACGGTCCCGTTGGGGTTGAAGTCGACCCGCACCTTCAGCTGCTGGCTCTCCAGGAGCTGTTTCGCCTGCTGGCAGGGGAGGTCGACCACGCGCGGTACCAGGATAGCCAACGGCCCCTTGCTCACCTCGAGCTTGATCTGCCCGCCCTGCTCCGCCCCGGCGCCGTCGGCCGGGTCCTGCCCGAGCACGATGTCCTTGGGCTTCTCCGAGTCGACGTACGACTCGACCGCCTGCAGCCCGAGCTGCTGCAGGATCGCGCGCGCCTCGGTGATGTTCTTGCCGATCACGTTCGGCACGGTGATCGGCGCCTTGCCCTTGCTGATCACCACGGTGACCTTGTCGCCGGGCTTGACCTGGGTGCCGACCGGCGGGTCGACCGCGACCACCGTGCCGGCCGGGAGGTTGTTGTCGAACCGGTCCGGCCCGCGGGCGACCGTCAGCCGTGCCGAGTCCAGCTCCACCTGCGCCAGCTCGAACGTCTTGCCGAGCACGTCGGGCACCTGGTAGCGCTCCGGACCCAGCGAGAGGATCAGGGTGATCTTCCCGCCCTTGATGATCCGGTCACCGGACGCCGGCTGCTGCACCAGCACCACGTCCCTGGCGACCTTCTCGTCGAAGCGTTCCTCGCCGTACTCGACGGTGAAACCGCCGCGCGCGGCCTGCGCCTCCGCCGCGGCCCTCGGCATGTTGACCAGCTGTGGCGCGACGGTGTAGCGCCCGAAGCCGAACCACCACCCGCCGGTCACCACGAGCAGCGCGACCGCCACCAGCGCGGCCGTGACCGCGCGCCGGCCGCGCCGATCGGACACGATCTGCCGCCACGCCAGCTGCAGCCGGGTCAGCGCGCCCGGACGCTGCTCGGCGCGGCGCCGGCGCGGCTGCGGCGTCGCCTTCGCCTCGGGCAGCCGCGCCCAGGAGGGGCGGTCGGCGGGGCGCACCGTCGACACCACGACGGTCGGCTGCGCCACCTGCTGGAACACGGCGGTCGCCGCGCTGGCGTTGCCCAGGTCGTCGCGGACCACCTGCACCTCGGCGAGCAACGCGCCGGCGTCGGTGGGGCGGGCGGCCGGGTCGCGGCGGGTGGCCCGGGTGACCAGCTCGTCGAGGACCGGCGGGAGGCCGGCGACCAGCTTCGACGGTGGGGGCACGTCCCGGTCGACGTGCTGCCAGGCCACCTCGACCGGCTTGTCCCCGTCGTACGGGACCCGCCCGGTGAGCATCTCGAACAGCACGATGCCGGCGGAGTAGACGTCGGTGCGCGGATCGGCGTGTCCGGTGGCGACCAGCTCCGGCGCCACGTACGCGACGGTCGCCATCAACGGCCCGGCCGCGTCCTCCTCGGCGCTGGCCTCCACGGCCCGGGCGAGTCCGAAGTCGGCGACCTTCACCACGCTGTCGATCAGGTTGCCGGCGCCGCCGCTGGGCGCCTCGGCCACCAGCACGTTCTCCGGCTTCACGTCGCGGTGCACCAGGCCGGCCCGGTGCGCGGCGGCGATCGCGGCGAGCATCTGCTCGAGGATCGACAGCGCCTCGGGCGGGTTGAGCCGCCGCCGCTCGGCCAGGATGTCGCGCAGGGTACGACCCCGCACGTACTCCATGACCAGGTACGGCAGGCCGGCGTGGGTGCCCTGGTCATAGACGGCGACGACGTTGGGGTGGGTGAGCCGCGCGATCGTCTTCGCCTCGTCCGTGAAGCGCTCCACGAAGCCGGGCAGGCTCGCATGCGCGTCGCGGGCCTGGGCGGGGTGGATGATCTTGAGCGCGACGGTGCGTTCGAGTCGTTCGTCGACGGCCGTGTACACGGTGGCCATGCCGCCGCGCGCCACGCGACCGCGGATGCGGTAGCGCCCGTCGATCAGCGAGCCCAGCAGCGTGTCGGCGACCTGTGTGTCCATCGGCAGGCAGTCTATGTGTCAGAAGGGTGACGGCAGAACAGGATGCCACACCGGCCGGGGAACAGGAACGCCCCGCCGTCCGCCCAACGACGCCGACCAGGACATTTGCCCCGACGGTCCGGCTAGTCGACCGGCGTCGGCGGTGGGGCCGCCACCTCGGTCGGGGTCGCGGGCGCGCTGGCCGAGGGGGTCGGGGACGGCGTCGCCGACGGGCTGGAACTCGACGGCACCGTCGTCGGTGAGGTGCGCGGCGGCGTGAACGGCGTGCGGGCCGCCGACGGGGACGGGCTGGCCGGCGCCGGGACGCGGCCCGACTCCCGCGACGGGGAAGGCGACGGTGTGCCGGGGCGCGCGGGCGCCGGCGACGCGCTGACGGCCGGATGCCTCGTCGGGTCGGGCGTCAGCGCCACGTCCTCGGTGACCGGACGATCGGGGCGGACCGCCGCCGGCACCGGCTCGACCGGCGGCTGGGACGCGGAGAGCAGCGCCCCCAGCCCGGCGACGACCCCGAAGTACGTCCCGGTGGCGCCGACGACGGCCAGCAGTCCGAACGCCGCCATCGCGAGCAGGCGACGCGCCCGGTGCCCGTTCTCCCCGGCGACCGGACGCTCCGCGCGGCGCTTCGCCGCCGCCCGCCGCGTCAGGTCGTACCGCAGCGAACGCCACGCGCCCGCCATTTCCCGCCGTACGCCCTGCCAGGTGCTCACGTCGAGTGTCCTTCCGTCGACGACCCGCGGGGGAACGGGTCGCCGCACGAACGGGCGCGTCCGTCAGGACCGGCTGCCGGAGCGCGCGATGGGTGGGGGGCTGAGGGGTTGACGTGCCGATGGGGAGTGCCGGTGGTACGCGACGGCGGCGGCATGGGAGGGTGATCGGGTGACCGATTCCGTACCTTCCGCGGCGCCGGGCAGCGCCGACGCGTCGCTGGGCCAGATCGAGTGGGTGACGTTGCCGGACGTCGCCGAGCGGCTCGACGTGTCGATCAGCAAAGTGCACCAGATGATCCGGGACCGGGAGTTGCTCGCGGTGCGCCGGGAGGGCGTGCGGCGGGTGCCCGCCGAGCTGGTGGCGAATCGCACCGTGCTGAAGCACCTCCCCGGCATTCTCACGTTGCTGCACGACGCTGGGTACAACGACGAAGAGGCGTTGCGGTGGCTGTATCAGCCCGACGACACCCTTCCGGGGACCCCCGCCGCCGCGCTCGGCGGCGACCGGGCGCGCGAGGTGAAACGCCGGGCGCAGGCGTTGGGGTTCTGAGCGCGCGTGCGACACCTGTCGTATCTGGCGGTGCTCGCCGGATGTCTCGTCGCCGCCGTGTGGCTGGAGCCGGTGCTGCGGGTCAACGTTCTGCGTCGCTGGCGACGGCTGCTGCTGACCCTGCTGCCGGTCGCCGCGGTCTTCATCGCCTGGGACCTCGCGGCGATCGCCGCCGGGCACTGGGATTTCGACCCGGCTCAGATCACCGGGGTGCTGCTCCCCGGCGGCGTGCCGCTGGACGAGGCGCTCTTCTTCGTCGTGGTGCCGATCTGCGCGGTGCTCGGCTTCGAGGCGGTCCGGGCGGTTCTCGCGCCGCCCGGCAGCACCGACCCCCGGTGGCGGCTCGGCGACGAGCCGGACGCGGAACCGTGACGTACACCGTCGCGGCGCTGCTCGGCGTCGCCGGCGCGCTCGTCGTGGACCTGATGGTGCTGCGCACCCGGCTGGTCACCCGGGCCGTGTTCTGGTGCACCTACCCCATCATCGTCTTCTTCCAGCTGCTCTCCAACGGGGTACTCACCGGGCGCGGCATCGTCCGGTACGACCCGGAGGCGATCGTCGGGCTGCGGCTGGCGTACGCCCCCGTCGAGGATCTGCTCTTCGGATTCGCCCTCATCCTGTGCACGCTGTCGGTGTGGGTGTGGCTCGGGCGGCGCGGTGTGCAGCGCGGTCCCGCCGCCGGGCAGGGCAGCGCGCTGCTGCGCCGGCTGCGCCGCGGCCCCTGACCCCGTCCGGCCCGAACGAGGTCAACCGTACGGACAGACGTGGTCCGTGTCGTCCGGCCGGCTGCTTGCCTCCAGCCGATCGGGGCAGCAGACTGCGCAGGCACGTTCCGGGCCGGGGGGCCCGAAACGGAACGTGCGTCCTGGGGAGGGCACGCGGTGACGCAAGGGGGAGTCGGTGTACGGGATCGGGCAGGTGCCACGATGACCCCGCCCGCTGGCGCGGCGGCCGGCCGTCCGGCGCAGCGCACCCGGTTCGACGGCGCGGCCGGCCCGGCGGTGGCCCCGCGACTCGACACCGTGCTCAGCGGGGCGCGTGAGCCCGGCGTCTACCGCTGGCTGTCCCGCGCGCACCCCGAGCCGGTGCGGCGCGAGCTGTCCGCGGCCGACTGGACCAGCCATCTGCTCGACGGCCGGGGATTGACCGGGGCGACCGAGGTGCTGGACCGGCACGCCGAGCAACTGTCGTTCCCCGGCTGGTTCCGCCACACCTGGGACGGCTTCGCCGACTGCCTCGCCGACCTGTCCTGGCTGCCCGGGCGGGGACACCTGCTGCTCTGGGAACGGTACGGGGTGCTGGCGCGCACCGATCCGACCGCGTGGGCGGTGACGTACCGGAGCCTCGTCGCGGCGACCCGGTCGCGGCGGGTGGCCGGGCTGCCCCCGCTCTACGTGCTGCTGCGCGGGCCCGGCCCGGTCACCGACCCGGAGGGCGCGCCGATCCCGGTGCTCTGAAGCCGGCGGCTGCCCCCAGCCCGCCGGTCGGCGACCGCCGCCGCTAGTCGGTCCGCCGCGTCGCCGCGGCCGCCAGCTCGACGAGCACGCGGCGCGCCTCGTCGTCCAGGTCCACGCCCGTCAGCGCGTCCAGCGCCGTCTGTGTCAGCTCGGCGATCCGGCGCTCCGTGCGCGCCAGGGCCCCGCTCGCCGTGATGATCTCGCGGAGCTGGTCGACCCCGGCCGCGTCCAGCCGCGGATCCCCGAGCCGGGTCTCCAGCGTCGCCCGGCCCGCGGCGTCCGTCGCGTCGAACGCCACCGCCACCAGATAGGTGCGCTTGCCCTCCCGCAGGTCGTCGCCGGCCGGCTTGCCGGTCTGCGCCGGGTCGCCGAAGACCCCCAGGACGTCGTCGCGCAACTGGAACGCCTCACCGAGCGGCAGCCCGTACCCCGAGTAGGCGGCCATCACCTCGGCCGGCGCCCCGGCGAGGGCGCCGCCGAGCAGCAGCGGCCGCTCCACCGTGTATTTGGCCGACTTGTAGCGCGCCACCATGCTGGCCCGCTCGACCGACGTGTCCCCGGTCGCCTGGGTCAGCACGTCGAGGTACTGCCCGATCGTCACCTCGGTGCGCATCTCGTCGAAGACCGGGCGCGCCCGGCCCAGCGTGTCGGCGTCGAGCCCGCTGCCGTGCAGCATCTCGTCCGACCACACCAGGCACAGGTCGCCGAGGAGGATCGCCGCCGAGTCGCCGAAGTCGTCCGGGTCGCCGCGCCAGGCGGCGGCCCGGTGGTGGGCGCTGAACCGCCGGTGGATCGAGGGCTCGCCGCGACGGGTGTCGGAGCGGTCGATCAGATCGTCGTGGATCAGGGCGCTCGCCTGCACCAGCTCCAGCGCGGCCAGCGTCGCCACGAGCTGGTCGGTGTCGACCCCGCCGGCGCCGCGGTAGCCCCAGTACGCGAAGGCCGGCCGCAGCCGCTTGCCGCGCAACACGAACGCCTCCAGCACGTCCGCCACCGGCACCAGCGCGTCATCGACGCTGACCAGCCAGCGCCGGCGCTCGGCCAGGAACGCGGCGAGCGCCTTGTCGACGCGGTGACGGAGGCCGGCGCGATCAACCGGAGCGGCGGGGGCAGAGTCGGTCACGACAGCACGCTATCCCGTCCGCCCGTGCGATGCCGATCCGCACCGGCCGGCGTCCCGTCGAGCGGTGCCGATGCGCGCCGGCCGCGGTAGCGTGCCGGCCGGCGGCGGCAGGTAGCGGCGGGCGGCCGCGACCAGCGCGGCGTGCCGCTGCGCCGCTCGGGTGTCGGCCTCCGACCCGAGCCGCCGGCTCACCTCGTCGACCAGGACGGCCGCCCGGGCCGAGCCCGCCCGCACCGCGTCGAGCAGCGCCGCCCCGGCGACCCGGCACGCCTCGTCCGACTCGCCGAGCGCCGCGTAGGTGCCGGCCAGCCAGGCCCCGTACAGCGCGCGGGACCGCGGGGGGCCGCCGCGGGACACCGCCGCGGCGAGCAGTGGCGCGGCCCGCAGCGGGCGGCCGAGCGCCGCCAGGCACCGCCCGGTCATCGCCGCCAACTCGTCGTCGTCGAGCCAGTAGAGCCACGCCGGGTCCGGGCGCCGCCCGACCCGGTCGGCCGCGCGCTGGGCGCCCGCCAGCGCCCGCTCCGCCTCCCGCGGTCGTCCGTCGACCGCGGCGGCCAGGGCGATCCGGTGCAGCAACAGGGCGCGGGCGCGCGGCGACGCGCCCCGCCGGGCGCCGGCGTACGCGGTACGCGCCAGCAGCAACGCGGTGCCGGAGTGGGCGTGGCCGGCGAGGAGGTGGCTCGCCGAGCCGAGCGCGTGCGCCGCCAGGCAGCGGTCGCCGGCGGCCGAGGCGGCGAGCACCGCGCGCTGGTACGCGCGGAGCGCCGCGACGGCGTCCCCGGCGTCGGCGGTGATCCACCCGGTCAGCTGGGCGGCCTCGGCGAGCGGTCCGAACAGCCGGCGTCGCCGCGGCCGGGACGCCGGCGAGGGTCCGGGCGGCCCGGTGGCGGTCAGCCGTTCGCCGAGCAGCGGCAGCAGGTCGAGACCGCCGACGACGTCGTCCAACCGGCGCAGCCCGGCCAGGTCGGCGGCGGGCGTCAGTCGGAGTCCGACGGCGTCGGGATCGGTGATCGGGCCCGTGGGGTCGGCGAGCCAGAGGTGCCCGAGGCGGAGCAGCCGCGCGCAGGCGCGGTCGAGCTCGCCGCCGGCCGGCCCGCGTTCGGCGCCGACCCCGCGTGCCCTCCTCGCCAGCTCCCCGCGGGCCGCCCCCGCCAGCTCCGCGCGCGGCGCGCCGAGCACCCGCGCCAGCCACCCGAGCCAGAACTCCGCCGGCGTCCGTTGCTGTCGCTCCCACCGCGATATCTCGTGCCGGGTGAGGGTGGGCACCCCGGAGGCGGCGCAGAGGCGCTCGGCGAGCTGGGCCTGGCTCCAGCCCTGTGCGCGCCGCAGCCGGGCCAGGAGCGCGCCGAGCGGTGGCGCGGTGTCGATGGGGCCGGGGATCGTCACGTGGTCCTCCGCAGCTCGTCGCGGCGTCGGCGATCCGGCGCGCAGCCGGCGCCGACCGGTGATGACCCCCGCGGGCCGGCCCCCGGGGGCCGCCAACTGGCCCCCACCCGCTGGCTCCTCCCTACCGGACCGGTACGACGCTTTGCTGGGCCCGTCCGCGATGACCCGAGACCCCGAGGAGCGTTCCGTGGCGGAGCTGCCCTTCGATCCCGACGATCCCCCCGACGACCCGCCGGAGCAGGTGCGGCAGCCGATGATGTGGCGGCTGGCCGTACGGCTGCTGCGCGACCACCAGGGCGCGCCGGCCGGTCCGGCCGGTGACCCGGTCTGCCGCGCCTGCGGCGACCCGTGGCCGTGCCGCCCCCACCGGATCGCCCGCCGTGGCCTCGTCGCCGCCCTGCGCGACCCGCGCGGCGGCCGCTCCGGCGACTGGTACCGCGATCCCGATCGGTATCGGCGACGCGACGATGTGTGATCGTCGTCGCGGCCACGGGCTGAGACGCGCGAGGGGGTACGGCGGCCCGGCCGGTAAAGTCCCGAGGATGGCGCTCGGTCTTCCATCGGTTCTCCCCGGCTCGCAGCCGTCGATCGGGGACCTCATCCGGAAGACCGGCCCGACGTTCTCGTTCGAGTTCTTCCCGCCGAAGACCGCCGACGGTGAGCGGCTGCTGTGGCAGGCGATCCGGGAGCTGGAGCCGCTGCGGCCGTCGTTCGTGTCCATCACGTACGGCGCGGGCGGCTCGACCCGGGACACCACCGTCGCCGTCACCGAGCGGATCGCCACCGAGACCACGCTGCTGCCGATGGCGCACCTGACCGCCGTCAACCACTCCGTCGCCGAGCTGCGCAACGTGATCGGCCGGCTCGCCGCGGCCGGGGTGCGCAACGTGCTCGCCGTCCGGGGCGATCCGCCGGGCAACCCGATGGGGGAGTGGGTGCGCCACCCCGAGGGCGTGCTCTACGCCGAGGATCTGGTGCGGCTGGTGAAGCAGGCCGGCGACTTCAGCATTGGGGTGGCCGCCTTCCCGTACAAGCACCCGCGCTCGCCCGACGTGGCCAGCGACACCGGCTACTTCGTCCGCAAATGCCGCGCGGGCGCGGACTTCGCCATCACGCAGATGTTCTTCGACGCCGACGACTACCTGCGGTTGCGCGACCGCGTCGCGGCGGCCGGCTGTGACACCCCGATCGTCGCCGGCGTGATGCCGGTGACCCGGATGGCCACCATCGAGCGCTCCGAGCAGCTCTCCGGCGCGCCGTTCCCGGCCGCGCTCGCCGCCCGGTTCGAGCGGGTCGCCGACGATCCCGAGGCGGTGCGCCGGCTCGGGATCGAGCAGTGCAGCGAGATGTGCCGGCGGCTGATCGACGAAGGGGTGCCCGGCATCCACTTCATCACCCTCAACCGCTCCACGGCGACGCGCGAGGTGTGGCAGAACCTCGATGTCGGCGCGCGGGTCTGAGACCGCGACCTCGGGCGGCGGCGCGCGGTTGAAGTCGTGATGAGCACGCGGCTGAACTGGAACGAGTACGCGACCGCCTGGGCGCGGCTGCACGGGGGGTTCGACCCGCGGCTGGCCACGCCGGTGGTCAGCGGCTGGCTGCGGATGGCGTACCTGCTGGGGGCGGGGCTGGCCCGGTTGCGCGTGAAGCCGCTGGCCGTCACCGTCTTCGGTCTGCTGCTCTGCCTGGCCGTGCCGCTGAGCGTGACCCGGCCGCCGTACGGCATTTTCCTGGGGGCGTCGCTCGTCGTGCTCTCCGCGGTCGCGGACAGCGTCGACGGCGCCGTGGCGGTGACCACCGGAGAGCCGACCCGGCTCGGCTACGTCTACGACTCGCTCGCCGACCGGCTGGGCGAGGCCGCATGGCTGACCGCGTTCTGGTTGCTCGGGGGAGCGGGGCCGCTGGTGGTCGCGGCCGGGGTGCTGTCCTGGTTGCACGAGTACGTGCGGGCCCGCGCGGCGGCGGCCGGGATGCGGGAGATCGGCGCGGTCACGGTGGGCGAACGCCCGACCCGGGTCTGCGTCGCGGCGATCGGGCTGCTCGTCGCGGGCGCCGGGGCGGCGATCGAGCCGGAGCTGCCGTCGGGGATCGTCACCCTGGTCACCGCGGTCTGGATCCTGCTCGCGGTCTTCGGGCTGGTCCAGTTGATGGCCGCGGTCCGCACGGCGCTGCGCTGAGGCGCTAGGCGGCACCGATCTGCCCGGCGACGATCTCGGCGGAGAGGGTGACCATCGGCAGGCCG
Source organism: Micromonospora pattaloongensis (assembly GCF_900107255.1). Classification (GTDB taxonomy): domain Bacteria; phylum Actinomycetota; class Actinomycetes; order Mycobacteriales; family Micromonosporaceae; genus Micromonospora_I; species Micromonospora_I pattaloongensis. Next base: position 172,581 of record NZ_FNPH01000005.1, read on the forward strand.
CCGCCCGGATGGGTGGCCCCGCCGACCAGGAACAGCCCGCGCACCGGGCCGCGGTTGGGCGGCCGTAGCAGCCCGCCGGCCGTGCCGTAGATCGCGCCGCCGGGCGCCCCCGTCGCCGTCGCGAGGTCGGCCGGGGTGCGTACCTCCCGGAAGAGCAGCCGGTCCCGTACGTCGACGCCGCGGGCGGCGAGCACGTCGAGCACGTGATCGGCGTACGCCGAGGCGAGTCCGGGGCGGCGCCAGTCCACCGCCGAGGCCGACCGGCCGTGCGGGGCGGCGTTGACCAGTACGAACCACGCCTCGTGCCCGTCGGGGCGGACGGCGGGATCGTCGGCGACGGTGACGAAGACCGTCGGGTCGACCGCCGGCCGGGCCGGCACGCCCCGCCCGGGGTCGCCGAAGACCGCGTCGAACTCGGCGTCGTAGTCGGGCGGGAAGAACACCGTGTGGTGCGCCAGCCCGGGCGTCGTGCCGCGGACCCCGAGCAGCAGCACGAAGCCGCCGAGGCTCCGGTCGGTCAGCCGGGCCAGCCGCGTCGGGGTGGGCAGCAGGTCGCGGTAGACGGTGAGCGCGTCCACATTGGCCACCACCACGTCGGCGGGGACGCGTGCGCCGCCGGCCAGGCGCACGCCGTGGACCCGGCCGCCGGCGGCGTCGATCGCGGTGACCGGCGTGCCGGTGTGGACGGTCACGCCGAGCGCCGCGCACCGGGCCAGCAGCGCGTCGGCGAGCGTGCCGAGCCCGCCGGGCAGATAGTGGCCGCCGAAGGCGAGCTCGGCGTACGGGACGGCGACCAGCGCCGCCGGGGCGCGACGGGGGTCGGCGCCGGTGTAGGTGGCGTAGCGGTCGAGCAGCATCCGCAGCCGCGGGTCCCGCAGGTGGCGCCGGCCGAGCCCGCGCAGCGTCGTACCGGGGGCGATGGCGGCCAGGTCGCCGACCCGCCAGCCGAGCCGGGCCAGCGCGAGCGGCGAGTCGATGCCGGTGCGCAGGATGTCCCGCCAGGAGGCGCGCCACACCCGTTCCGCGCGCCGCCACAGCCGTCGCCAGTCGTCGGCGGCGCGAGCGCCGAACACGGCCCGGATCCGGTCGGCGAAGGCCGTCGGGTCGGCGCAGGAGTCCAGCACCGTCCCGTCGGGAAAGACGTGCCGCACGATCGGGTCGAGCGGCACCGGCGCCAGCGGGCCGGGGCCGCCCCCGGTCGCCGCGAACAGGTCGGTGAAGACCTGCGGCAGCGTCAGCAGGCTGGGCCCGGTGTCGAAGTGGAACGACCCGGCCGGGGTGTGGTGGACGTACCGGCCGAGCTTGCCGCCGACGACCCCGGCGCGTTCGTAGACGGTGACCCGGTGGCCGGTGGCGGCCAGCCGCGCCGCCGCGGCGAGCCCGCCGACGCCGGCGCCGACCACGACGACCCGGTTCACCGCGGCACCACCGGACGACCGCGCCAGGACAGCCGTCCCCGCCGGCGCAGCCGGTAGGAGCCGGCCACCAGCGCGCCGAAGAGCGCCACCGACACCGGATGGGCGAGCGCGTCCGGCCAGGCCCGGCCGCCGGTGGCCCGCGCGCTGACCACCCGGCCGGCGACCCCGGCCAGGTAACCGGCCAGCCCGGCCGCCGCCACCGGGGGCGTCCCGGCGAGCGCGCCGCCGACCGCCAGCAGCGGCGGCACGACGTACAGCCCGGTCAGCAGCAGCACGACGGCGGCGGCGCCGGTCGCCGAGCCGAACGAGGCCCACAGGGACTTGGTGTAGCCGGCGACGAGCTCCGGCCAGGACGCGTACATCCGGCAGGTGGCCAGGGCGGAGCCGTCGGCCAGCGCGATCCGACCGCCGGCGCGCTTGACCGCACGGGCCAACTCGATGTCCTCCAGCACCCGGTCGCGGACCGCGGCGTGCCCGCCGGCGCGGGCGTAGCCGGCCCGGTCCAGCACCAGGAACTGCCCGCCCGCGGCGGCCAGCGACGGCCGCGGCGAGCGTTCCATCGCGCGCAGCGGCAGGAACGTCAGCCACGACCACTGCAGCAGCGGCTGCACCAGCCGCTCGCCGGGCGAGCCGGCGACGATCCGCGGGTACGGGCAGAGCAGCTGCGCGCGGGCGGCGCGCAGTGCGGCGACGGCGCCGGCGACGGCGTGCGGGGCGAGCACCACGTCGGCGTCGACGAAGACCAGGACGGTGCTGGCCGGGTCGGCCGCGGCGGCGAGCTGGTGGCAGGCGTGCGGCTTGCCCAGCCAGCCCGGCGGCGGCGCGACGCCGGTCAGCAGCCGCAGCCGCGGGTCGTCGCCGGCGAGCGCGCGGACCAGCGCGGCGGTGCCGTCGGTGGACCCGTCGTCGAGCACGACCAGCTCCATCCGGGACAGTCCGCGTTGGGCCAGCAGCGAGCGCAGCCCGGGGGCGAGCCGGTCGGCCTCGTCGCGCAGCGGCAGCAGCACGGAGACCGGCTCGTCCACCGTGGACGGCGGTGTGCTCGGCGGCCGGCGCAGCGTGCGGGCGTTGAGCGCGGTGTGCACCGTGAGCGCGGCGACGGCCGCGGCGAGCAGCCAGCTCACGCCGGGGCGCTCCGGCGGGCGCGGGCCAGCGTGACGGCCAGCGTCAGCGCGACCGGGGCCATGGCCAGCGCGCCCCAGGCCGCCGAGGCCGGCAGGTCGAAGAAGACCGCGTGGGCCAGCACGCTGGAGGCGTACGTCCACAGGTAGAGCCCGTACATCGGCAGGTCGGCGTCCCCGGCCGGCGTCGCGGGGCCGCCCGTGAGCGACAGCAGCGCCATCATCGCGAGCGCGACGACCAGCCAGCCGAGGTAGTTGCCGACCGGGATGCCGGGCACGCCGGGCAGCGCCGGCGTCGGCTCGTGCCAGCTCCAGTAGCCCGCGGAGACCATCTGTGGGTCGAGGAAGACGTCCCAGGTCGCCAGCCCGAGCCCGGCGAGCCCGATCCGGGCCGGGGCGCCGCGGGCGAGCCGCAGCGCGGCCAGCCACGCCGGCCAGGCCATCCAGGTCCAGGCCAGCGGGATGATCAGCGGCACGCCGAGCAGCATCGGGCCGAGGTCGCCCGAGTAGTCGTAGCCGCCGAACGGCACCCCGGTGGCCACCCCGAGCGCCTCGACGGTCAGGCCGCCGCCGGTGGTGACCGCGACGAGCGCGGCGGCGACGCGGGGCCCGCGGGTGAGCAGCGCGTGCCCCACCGACAACAGGTAGCCGAGGAGCACGGTGAGCACGGTGAGGTGGGCCCGCGCGGCGCCCTCGGTGAGCGGGTACGCGATCTGCGCGAGCACGGTCGCGCCCAGCACCGCCCAGACGATCGGCAGTCGCCGTCGGCTCATCGCTCGGGTGGCGGCAGCGGCAGATCCCGGCCGAGCACGGCGAAGGCCCGCTCGTCGCCGGGGAAGCGGAAGTCCCGCAGGATGTCGGTGAAGCCGTAGCGCCGGTAGAGCCGCCAGGCGCGGGAGGTCTGCTCGTCGGCTTCCGGGGTGGACAGCAGCGTGGTGGTGCCGGCCGCCATGGTCAGCAGCGCCCGCAGCTGCCGGTCGCCGATCCCGTGCCCCTGCGCCGGCGGGCGTACGTGCAGCTCGACCACCTCGAAGCAGTCGCCGAGCCACCGCCGCCGGGCGCTGTCGTCCAGCGCGGTGCGGACCTGGTCGTGCCACCACTGCCCGGCCGCCGACGTGTAGCCGTAGCCGAAGCCGGCCAGGTGTCCGTCGGTGGTCAGCGTCGCCACCGCGCGGAAGCCGGGACGGCGCACGTGGGTCGCGATGTAGCCCCGCCGCGACTCCAGGAGCTCGGCGCGGTACCCCATCGCCTGCCCGTAGACGGCCACCACGTCATCCAACCGCCGAACGAGATCGTCCGGCTGCCATGGCACCAACCTCATGCCGCCCCGCTCCTCATGTTCGACCCACCGTCGCGCCCCACCCACCGTCGCGCCCCACCCACCCGAGCACCGCCCGGTCACCGGCGACGTCCCGCACCTCGAAGCGCGCGAACAGCTCCTCCGCGTACCACCGTTCCGTCGGGGTACGGGCGATCGCCGCCCGGTGCTCCGGCTGACGGTACGCGAACCGGGCCAGGTCCGAGGCGGTGCGCCACACGCTCACCGTGCCCTGCCATCCGATCGGCGCCTCGCCGACGCCGAACCGGGCGAGCAGCCCCGGCGCGGCGTGCAGCGCGGCCGCGACCGGCGGCACCGCGCGCCAGAACGTGGGGGCGCGGCGGGCCCGCAGCCGCGCCCGGGTCAGCGCCAGCACCGGCCGCTGCGTCGGCCCGCCGGTCGGGGCGCCGAACGGCTCGATGCCGGCCCACCGGCCGCGGCTGGCCAGCGGCCGGAGATCGAGGCGGGCACCCGCGGTCGCGATCCGCCGCCACGCCCGGCCGACCGCGGTCTCGTCGAAGTCCGCCGCGGTGGTGGCGTCGTCCCACGCGATCAGCGCCGCCCATCGGGTCGGGTCGACGTCGGTCGGGCCGAAGCCGGTGCCCGTCCCGGTGCCGAGCAGCTTGCCGAAGCGCACCCCCGGCAGGCGGCGCAGCCGCCGCGGATCGACCGCCATCCGGGTCAGCGCGCGCGGGAGCGCCCGCCGGGGCACCCGCCAGACGTGCAGCGTGACGAGGCCGGGTTCCCCGCTCACGCCACCTCGGCGGGGGTGCCCGCGGTGATCCGCAACAGCTCGGAGTAGGTGGTCGCGAAGATCGACTGGGGTACGCCGCCCGCGGCCCAGATCTCGTCGTACCCGTCGAGCGCGGTGTCGACCAGCGTGCGCACCGGCTTGGGGTGCCCGAGCGGGGCGACGCCGCCGATCGGCTGCCCGGTGTGCGCCCGGACGAACTCCGGGGTGGCCCGCGTGACGGCGCGGACGCCGAGCGTCGCGGCCACCCGCGCGGTGTCGACCCGGTGCGCCCCGGAGGTGAGCACCAGCAGCGGCTCGCCGTCCGCGTCGAAGATCAGGGAGTTGGCGATCTGCCCCACCTCGACCTCGAGCGCCGCCGCCGCGGCCGCGGCCGTGTGCACCGCCTCGGGCAGTAACCGCACCCGGCACGGGCCGCCGGCGGCGTCCCGTGCGCCGGCGTTGTCGAGCGCGTCCTGCACCGCCTGCACGTTCGGGTGTGGCTGCATGCCCCTATCTTGCTCGGCGCGGCGGATCAGCGCACGGGGGCGCGGCGGCGCAGCGCACCGGGGCGCGGCGGCTCAGCGCACGGCCTCCGCCGCGCGCGGCGGCTCAGCGCACGGCCGCCCGCGCCGCGGGCGCGATCACGTCGGGCGCGGGCGGCGCGGGCGGGGGTGCGGCCACCCGCGCGGTCTCCGCCAGCGCCACGCCGACCAGCACCAGGGCGCCGCCGGCGAGCTGGGCGGCGTTGAGCGCCTCGCCGGCGCCGAGCGCGAGCCAGGCGACCGCCGCCGCGAGCACCGGCTCGACCATGCCGATGATCCCGACGCTGGTCGCGGGCAGGTGTCGCAGCGCCGCGGCGACCAGCAGGTAGGGCGCGATCGAGCCGAGCGCCACGACGTACGCGCAGAGCAGCGCGACGGGGAGGCCGGCGCTGGTCCGCCCGGCCAGCGGTTCCCAGCCGCCGGTCCCGGCGGTGGCGGCCCGGACGAGCAGCCCGGCCACGGCCGAGGCGCCGAACGCCCAGGTGGTCAGCGACAGCGTGTCGCGGCGCTGCACGCCGCGTTCGCCGAGCACGTAGTAGAAGGCGAGCATGACCGCCGCGCCGAGCCCGGCGAGCACGCCGAGTCCGTCCAGCTTGAGGTCGCCCCAGATCTCGGCGACGCAGCCGAGACCGACGAGGCTGAGCGCCAGCCCGGCCCAGAGTCGCGGCCGGACGCGCTGCCGCTGGCCGAAGCGGGCCCAGAGCGCGACGAGCAGCGGGGCGGTGTATTCGAACAGCAGCGCGATCCCGACCGGCATCCGCGAGATCGCCACGAAGTAGAGCATGGGGACGAGGAAGAAGCCCGTCAGGCCGTACGCGATCAGCAGCGGCAGCTCGCGACGGGTGACCCGGAGCCGGCGTGCTCCGGGGCGCAGCAGCGCGCTCAGCACGAGCAGCCCGGCGAAGGCGCCGGCGGCGCGTACCAGGGTGAGCTGGGGGGCTTCGAGGCCGGCGCGCAGGACGAGTTTCGACACGGTGCCGTTGACCGCGAACAGCACGCCCGACCCGACCACCATCGCGACGCCGAGCGCGGGGCGCGTTGTCGTCACGGCGCTGAGGCTACCGCCTACGTGTCACGCGCCGGGTGCCGATCGCCCCTTACTTCGGAGCCGGTTTCACAACTCGCCGCCGATGACGTTGCGTTTTTGTCGGTGGCGAGGTGTACTGTCAGCAGTAGTTAGTACGGGTGTTCGATTGACTCGAACGTTCGTGCTAGCGGACCGGGAGTGGCGATTCGCGACGCGGCTCCCGGCGGTGCGGTTTCGCGAACCGCACGGGGCTGTCGGACATTCGCGGGTCCGCAGCCCACAGGCAGGACCGCCGTCCGCCGCCCTCGACCCCCGGGCGGCGGACGACGGACCCGCCGGCGCAGCCGGCCGGGTGGGTGTGGGGAAGCATCACACCCGGCCGGCGAGCACCGCCGCGTCTTCCTCCGCGCGCGGGCTTCTTCGACCCCGGCGGCGGCGGTCGGACCCCGGTCCGACCGCCGCGCCCCCCGAATTGGCGACGCGGAGGAGACAGTCCCATGCCGACGAGCCCGACCCAGGCCCCCACCGTCCCGGCCCACGTGCTGCCGCAGCGGACGCCCGCCCAGCTGCTCGCGCTCGCCCGGCAGGGGTTGGCGGAGGCGGCGGTGACCCGCCCCGACGGGCTGCGTTACGCCGCCGCGCACCTGGCGGCCCTGCGGGCCGCCGCCGCGATGCTCGCCGCCCGCGCCCGGCCGGCGCCCACCCGGCGCCACCGCGTCACCAACGTCTGGATCCTGCTGTTGATGGTCGCGCCCGAGTTGGACGAGTGGGCGACCTACTTCGCCGCCGGCGCGAGCAAGCGGGCCGCCGCCGAGGCGGGCATCCCCCGCGTGGTGAGCGCGCGGGAGGCCGATGACCTGTTGCGCGCGGCGGAGCAGTTCGTCGCGCTGGTCGAGGTCGCCCTCGGGCTGGCGCACCAGCCCGTCCTCGACGGCCTGGCCGCCTGAGTTTCCCGCGGGGTGGCGCCCGGCGCGCCGCCCCGTCCCGTGTCGGTCGCGCGGCGCGACGTCCGGAGAGTCATCCGCCCGTCCGGGGGCGTCTTTTTCATCAGTAGTCCAATTTGTCCCAATGTTGGGGCCGAATACGAGCGAAGAACAGCGCATGAGCAACACGGGGGCGAGATAGATGGCGGGCCGGATGGTAGTCGGGGCCACGGCGCTGTCCGCCGTCGCGGCCGGACTGGTCAGGCCGGCCAGCGAGCCCGATCCGGCCGGCGGGCACCGGCTGCTGCCGGTGGTTCCCGAGCTGACCGCGCTGCTGCCGAACCGCGGACTGCGCCGGGGCACGACCGTCGCGGTGAGCAGCGGCCGTCCGGCCCGTGGCGGCGGCAGCTCGCTGGTGCTCGCGTTGCTCGCCGAGGCGTCCCGCGCCGGATCCTGGTGCGCCGTCGTCGGGGTGCCCACCTTCGGCGCGGTCGCCGCCGCCGACGCCGGCATCGCGCTCGACCGGCTGGCCCTGGTGCCGCATCCCGGCCCCGAGTGGGCGACCGTGGTGGCCGCCCTGATCGACGGGGTCGACGTCGTGGTCGCCGCGGTCCCGCCGGGGCTCGCCCCGTCGGTCGCCACCCGGCTGGCCGCCCGGGCCCGCCAGCGCGGCAGCGTGCTCGTCCCGTACGGGCCGTGGGAGGGCGCCGACGTCACCCTGCAGGTCATGCGGGGCATGTGGGAAGGGCTCGGGCAGGGTCGGGGCCGGCTGCGCCGCCGCGAGGTCACCATCTGCGCGCGGGGCCGCGGGGCGGCGGCCCGTCCGAAGGAGGTCAAGGTCTGGATGCCCGGTGACGGGGCGACCCGTGCCGGCGGCGCGCCGCACCCGGTGCGTACCGGCGGTCCGCGTCCGGCGTCGCGCCGCGCGGCCCTGACCCTGGTCGGCGGGACCGCGTGACCGGCCCGGTCCGCACCCTGCTCGTCTGGTGCCCCGACTGGCCGGTGATCGCTGCCGAGATCGTCGACGGCGTGCCGGCCACCACCCCGGTCGCGGTGTTGCACGCCAACCGGGTGGTCGCCTGTTCCGAGGCGGCGCGCGCCGAGGGGGTGCGCCGGGGGCTGCGTAAACGGGAGGCGCAGAGCCGCTGCCCGCAGCTGACCGCCGTCGACCACGATCCGGGCCGGGACGCGCGGGCGTTCGAGCCGGTCGTCGCCGCCGTCGAGGAGGTCGCCGCCGGGGTGGAGGTGGTCCGGCCGGGCGCCTGCGCGCTCGCCGCACGCGGCCCGGGACGCTACTTCGGCGGTGAGGAGCGGGCCGCTGAGCAGATCGTCGAACACGTCGCCCAGAGCTGCGGGGTGGAGAGCCAGGTCGGGATCGCCGACGGGGTGTTCGCCGCGGGGCTGGCCGCCCGGGCCGGGCGGATCATCGAGCCCGGCGGCACGCCGCCGTTCCTCGCCGACCTGCCCGTCGCGGCGCTGGGCCGGCCCGCCCTGACCGACCTGCTGCGCCGGCTCGGGGTGCGGACGCTCGGGGACTTCGCGGCGCTGCCGGCCGGCGACGTGCTGGCCCGGTTCGGGTTCGACGCGGCGCTGGCCCACCGGCTCGCGGCCGGCCGTGACCACCGGCCGCTCGCGGCGCGGCGGCCTCCGGCCGACCTCGACGTGACCGACACCTACGACGAGCCGCTCGACCGGGTCGACGTGGCCGCGTTCGCGGCCCGGTCGCTCGCCGAGCGGCTGCACGACACGCTCGCCCGGCACGGCCTGGCCTGCACCCGGCTCGGCATCGAGGCGGTGACCGAGCACGGCCAGGAGCTGCACCGGGTGTGGCGGCACGACGGGCTGCTGACCGCGGCGGCGATCGCCGACCGGGTGCGCTGGCAGCTCGACGGGTGGCTGGCCGGCCAGGGGCGGCCCCGGCCCGGCGGGCGCGCCGCGCCGCCCCGGCCGACGTCGGGGATCATCCGGCTGCGTCTGGTCCCCGACGGGGTGCTCGCGCACGTCGGCCTGCAGCCGGGGCTGTGGGGCGAGACCGGCGAGGAGCGCGAGCGCGCGCACCGCGCGCTGAGCCGGGTGCAGGGCATCCTCGGCCCGGAGTCGGTGGTGACCGCGGTGCTCGGCGGCGGGCGTTCCCCCGTGGACCAGGTCCGGCTGGTGCCGTGGGGCGACGAGCGGGTGCCGACCCGGCCGGGCCCGGCGGCGAGCCCCGACGCGCCGCCCTGGCCCGGTCGGCTGCCGTCGCCGGCGCCCGCGCTGGTGCTGCCCGAGCCGCTGTCGGCGGCCGTCTACGACGCCGCCGGCGAACCGGTCGCGGTGACCGCCCGCCTGGAGGTCAGCGCGGCGCCGGCGCGCCTCGCGATCGGCACCCGGCCGCCGGTGGAGATCGTTGGCTGGGCCGGGCCGTGGCCGGTCGACGAGCGCTGGTGGGCGCCGGCCGAGGCGCGGCGGCGGGCCCGCTTCCAGGTCGGCCTCGCCGACGGGACCGCGCTGCTGCTCTCGCTCGCCGGCGGCCAGTGGGCGGTGGAGGCGATCTATGACTAGCGGGGCGCGCCGATGAGCTTTCACAACCCGAAGATGTCCTGGTCGGAGCTGGAACGGGTGCTCTCCGGCCGGCCCGCCGCCGAGGGCGACACCGGACGCGGCGCGCACCTGCACGTGGTGGATCCGCTCGCCGTCGACGGCGACGGCGGTGACGCGCCGGCCTGGACGCAGAAGCGGCCGACGTACGAACCGCCGGTTGGCGGTTCGCGCCAGCCGGCCGGCGTGCCGTACGCCGAGCTGCACTGCCACAGCAACTTCAGCTTCCTCGACGGCGCCAGCCACCCCGAGGAGCTGGCCGAGGAGGCGGCCCGGCTGGGGTTGACCGCGTTGGCGGTGACCGACCACGACGGGTTCTACGGGGTGGTCCGGTTCGCCGACGCGGCCCGCGCGCTGGGGCTGCCCACCATCTTCGGCGCGGAGCTGTCCCTCGGCGCCGCCGACGCCGACCGGGCCGCCCCCCGCACCGGCGCGCCGGACCCGCACGGCCGGCACCTGCTGGTGCTGGCGCACGGGCCCGAGGGGTACGCCCGGATGGCCCGGACCATCGGCCGGGCGCACCTGCGCGGCGGCGAGAAGGGACGGCCCGTCTACGGCGAGCTGGCGGAGATCGCCGCCGAGCTGCGCGACCACGTGCTGGTGCTGACCGGCTGCCGCAAGGGCATGGTGCCGTCGGCGCTGCTCACCGACGGGATCGAGGCGGCGGCGCGGGAGCTGGACCGGCTGACCGCGCTGTTCGGGGCGGAGAACGTGGCCGTCGAGCTGACCGACCACGGCGACCCGTACGACGGCGACCGCAACGACGCGCTCGACGAGCTGGCCCGCCGGCACGGCCTGCCCACGGTCGCCACCAACAACGTCCACTACGCCAACCCGGGGCGCCGCCGGCTCGCCACGGCGGTCGCCGCGGTGCGGGCGCGGCGCAGCCTCGACGAGATCGACGGGTGGCTGCCCGCCGCGGCCACCGCCCACCTGCGCAGCGGCGCCGAGATGGCCGCCCGGTTCGCCGCCTACCCGGGAGCGGTCGCCCGGGCGGCCGAGTTCGGCGCGCAGCTCGCGTTCGACCTGCACCTGGTCGCGCCGAGGCTGCCGGCGTACGACGTGCCGGCCGGGCACACCGAGATGAGCTGGCTGCGCGAGCTGACCATGCGCGGGGCGCTGGAGCGCTACGGGCCGCCCGCGGCGCACCCGCGTGCGTACGAGCAGCTCGACCACGAGCTGCGGATGATCGAGGAGCTGGGCTTCCCCGGCTACTTCCTGGTGGTCTACGACATCGTCCAGTTCTGCCGGCAGCACGACATCTACTGCCAGGGCCGCGGCTCGGCGGCCAACTCGGCGGTCTGCTACGCGCTGCGCATCACCAACGTGGACGCGGTGCGGCACAACCTGCTCTTCGAGCGCTTCCTCGCCCCGGAGCGGGACGGACCGCCCGACATCGACGTCGACATCGAGTCCGACCGCCGCGAGGAGGTCATCCAGCACGTCTACGCGACGTACGGCCGGGAGCACACCGCCCAGGTCGCCAACGTCATCTCGTATCGGCCGCGCTCGGCGGTGCGTGACATCGCCAAGGCGTTCGGCTTCTCGCCGGGACAGCAGGACGCGTGGAGCAAGCAGATCGACCGGTGGGGGTCGGTCGCCGCGGTGGACGTGGAGGGCATCCCGGAGCACGTCGTCGAGTACGCCAACGAACTGCAGACCTTCCCCCGGCACCTGGGCATCCACTCCGGCGGGATGGTGATCTGCGACCGCCCGGTGATCGAGGTGTGCCCGGTGGAGTGGGGGCGGATGGCCGGGCGCACCGTGCTGCAGTGGGACAAGGACGACTGCGCCAGCGCCGGGCTGGTCAAGTTCGACCTGCTCGGCCTCGGCATGCTCTCGGCGCTGCACTACGCGTACGACATGATCGAGTCCGAACTGGACCTGGGTGGCATGTCGCTGGACGACCCCGAGGTGTACGCGATGTTGCAGCGGGCGGACTCCGTCGGGGTGTTCCAGGTGGAGAGCCGGGCGCAGATGGCGACGCTGCCGCGGCTCAAGCCCGAGTGCTTCTACGACCTGGTGGTCGAGGTGGCGCTGATCCGGCCCGGCCCGATCCAGGGCGGCTCGGTGCACCCGTACATCCGGCGCAAGAACGGCCTGGAGCCGGTGACGTACCCGCACCCGCTGATGCGCAACGCGCTGGAGAAGACGCTGGGGGTGCCGCTCTTCCAGGAGCAGCTGATGCAGCTGGCGATCGACCTGGCCGGCTTCGACGCCGGCGGCGCCGACGAGCTGCGCCGCGCGATGGGGTCGAAGCGCTCGATGGAACGGATGGACCAGATCAAGGACCGGCTCTACGCCGGGATGGCCGCGCGGGGCATCACCGGCGAGCTCGCCGACGACGTCTATCTCAAGCTGTCGTCATTCGCCAGCTACGGCTTCCCGGAGAGCCACGCGATGAGCTTCGCCTACCTGGTCTACGCCAGCTCCTGGCTCAAGCGCTACCACCCGGCGCCGTTCCTGGCCGCGCTGCTCAACGCCCAGCCGATGGGCTTCTACTCGCCGCAGACCCTGGTCGACGACGCCCGCCGGCACGGGGTGGAGGTGCGGCGGCCGGACATCAACGCCAGCGGCGCGAAGGCGATGCTGGAGTCGACACCGGACACCCGGTGGGGGAGCGCCCCCGGTGAGCCGCCGCACCGGTGGGGGCTGGGCGGTCCGGCGGTGCGGCTCGGGCTCTCCGCCGTGCGCACGCTCGGCGACGACGTGGCCGAGCGGATCGCCGCCGAGCGGGCCGCGAACGGGCCGTACCGGAGCATGCCGGAGCTGGCGCGGCGCGTGGGTCTGACCGCGGCGCAGCTGGAGGCGCTGGCCACCGCGGACGCCTTCGCGTGTTTCGGGCTGAGCCGGCGGGAGGCGCTGTGGGCGGCGGGGGCGGCCGCGCAGGAGCGTCCGGACCGGCTGCCCGGCACGATCGCCGCGACGACCGCGCCCACCCTGCCCGGGCTGGACGAGGTGGACAAGCTGGTCGCCGACGTGTGGGCGACCGGGCTGTCGCCGGAGACGCATCCGGCGCGGTTCATCCGGGACCGGCTCGACTCGCTCGGCGCGGTGCCGATCGCGCAGCTGGGGCGGGTGGAGCACGGCCGGCGGATCCGGGTCGGCGGCATCGTGACGCACCGGCAGCGCCCGGCGACCGCCGGCGGGGTGACGTTCCTGAATCTGGAGGACGAGACCGGGATGCTCAACGTGAGCTGCTCGCCGGGGCTGTGGCAGCGGTACCGGACGGTCGCGCGGACCAGCGCGGCGCTGGTGGTGCGGGGCCGGCTGGAGAAGCACGAGGGGGTGCTCAACCTGACCGCCGACCGGCTCGACGCGATCACCGCGCCGGTCAGCCCCGCCTCCCGCGACTTCCGCTGACTCAGGTCGGCAGCAGACCCACCAATCCGCCGGACGGTGCCAGCTACCGGGGCTGAAGCCGGGGCGGTTGCCGAAGAAAGTGAACCCGAGACGGTAGCCCCGGCGGGAACGGCGTGGGGCGGTGGATTAGTCGGCGGACGCACCGCGGTACGCGTAGATCGACGCGGACAGGACGGCCAGGACGCCCACCGCCACCGGCACTGGCGTGGAGAACGGCGTCACGAACTCCAGGAGAACCGCACCCGTCGACGCCAGCGACACGGCGGCTGCGGCGGCGAGCACAGCGACGCCGCGCCAGGCGTCGTGCACGTTCAGCCACGCACTGACGATGATCCTCATGCCGTTCCGTGTCAGCTGAAGTCGCACGTGTGGAAGGCAAGTAGGGCTGTGCGGGCTTGCGCAGGCGTCATCCCGTACGTCACGCCGACGCTCGCTGCGTCCTCGGCGTCTGCGGACAGTTCGGTGACAACGATCTCCAGTGCCGAGCCGAACTCCGGCGGTGGGGGCGTGTCCGCGTACAGCTGCGGGCAGTGCCATGGTGTGACGACAGACCAGGCGACGTCTACCAGAGGAATGTCGTCGGAGCCGAACAGGTCTGGGCGCAGGTCGAGCCGACCCCGCCCATCCCGGGACGATGTCGCGACCTCGTGCGGTCGTCGTTCAACGTAGACGTTTGTCAGTACAACGCTTATCCCCAGGCGACTGGCCTCGTCGTGGATCCGCACGACACCTGCGCTCAGGCTCGGAAGGAATCGCCGGTGCTCCGGGTAGACGCAGACGCTGACGCGAGCCTGCTGACAAACCGACGCGGAAACCTGAACATCGTCGAACTTCAGATACTTGGGCGGGGAGACCAGTGCCGCACCGACCAGCACCGCAACGAGCACCAATGCAGAGCGACGCAACACGGCAGCGGTGGTGAGGTGCGCCGCGGCGATCAGACCCAGGACGCTCAGCAGCGCTGCCGCCTGGATGGCCAGGTAGGTCAGCGAGTACTGAAGACCCAGCAGACTTGCTGTCGCGGATCCGCTGCCCAGCAGGGCGACGGCCTGTTCATTCCGGGCGAGCATCCAGAACGCCACGACAGCCAACGCTGCGGCCAGTGGGCCACCCAGTGCTGGGCGGACCACCCGTCCGACGGACGTGCCAAGAAGGGCGTACAGCGCCAAGACGAGGACCTGCACGGCGAGCATCGCCACGCCGGGGCCCTTCGGCACGTGAGCCGCGGTCCCGGTCGTCATCAGAAACGCGGCGGCGACCACGGCGTACGCGATTGCGATACCAGCCACGCCGACCGCCCACGTTCTCAGAAACTGCCGGCCCGGGCGCGGCAGACCCTCGGGCTGCGGCAGCTGCGTGCGCCGGCGGGCGAGTCCAGCGTCGACAGCGAAGACCCCGGCGAGCAGCGGCCCCAGGATGGGAAAGACGGAGCCGATCCAGTCGACGGTCCAGTTCCATTCGCCGCGCCAGGGCATCCCGCGGTCAAAGAAGTTGATCGACTCGAGGATCACCACGAGAACGAACCCGTACACAGCGACGTGCATACGGGCCAAAGCGCCGGCCAACAGTCTCATGCTCACTCTCCGGACCACATCGCCGAGATCGCGTGCTCTAGCTGTGACGCGCCTTCGCCGCCTTCCACCTCCGTCGATATAAGCTGATCATCCGCGTAAGCGGTGCAGGAAATGTAGGCGCGCACGAGGGGGCCGCGCACCCCCGATCCCGCAATCGCGGCAGAGGCGGTGGCATTCGCAGTAACGGGTAGTGCGTTTACCGCCGAAGCATTCAGAACAAAAAGGGTCGCAAGATCATCAGCCGTCGTCACCCTGCGGAAGGTCACAAGTTGGCAACGGGACACGGAGTTCGCCGGAGCGAAAGCGCGAAACGGCATCCATAAATAACTGAGCGTGTTGCCGGTTGAGCACGCCGACATGGGTAACCCGACGCGCCTACCTGCAACCTCGCGCCCGTCCCGCCCAACTGCCCCGGCCCACTTCGGACCGGACGGTCGCCCTCAGTGATGAACGCAGGCGAGCGCGAACCCTGTTGGTGCAGAACGGTGCCGCACGCCTTCGGCGATAACGGTCCGTTACCCCCCAACAGCTGCATATCCACCCACTGCACTTATATGGATAGGCCCTGGCGGAACGACACACCCACTCCTCAGTGGTGCCACTGACTTCCGCAGGCTTTCCGAGGCGATCTTGTCGCGGTGCCCGGCGAGGGGAAACGCTTGGTGCCGAAAGATCAGCCCTGGTCGCTCAACTGCGGTCGGCTACGAAAACGCCGACGCCTTCGAGTGTCTCGGTCAGCCCGGTCGCGCGGAGGATCATCATGGCCTTGCCGACTACCGTGTCCGAGACGCCGTAGTCCTTGCAGAGTTGCGAGCGGCTGGGCAGCTTCGTCCCTGGGGCCCACTCGCCCGACTCGATCTTTGCTCGCAGGGCGTCTGCGAGCACCTGGTATTGCTGCTTGGGCATACACACTTCCCGGCCTGGGGCGGTCGGCTCCGGGCGTATGTGCCGGAGTCGATGTCGACATCGTGCATCCGGATGGCCACGACGGTCAGTCCGCACCCCGACCCGGACGCGTGGCCGAGGCGCACGCGAAGCTGCTCGGCGCGTGCGGGCGGCCCTCTCCAGCCCCGACTTGGATCCTTGTTGGCTGCTACGACTCCGACGTCTTCGCGTTGCTCGTGACGTAGACGCCTTTGCCCTGGTGGCCTTCGAGTAGGCCCTCGGATTGCAGGATCAACAGGGCAGAGCGCACCGGCTCGGCGGAGACGCCGTAGTGCGTCGTCAGCTCGCGCAGGGATGGAAGCTTGGCTCCGGGGCCAAGCTCGCCGGACGCGATCTTGTCGCGGATATCCTGCGCGATCCGCTGGCGATCTGAGATGCGAGGCATGGGGGACTCCTGGTAGGCCCCAAGATCTTCCCACGCTCGGTCGGCAGCGGTCCAGGTCGACGCGGTTCCGCCTACCGCTCGGCCACGTACGCGCCGTTGCGGCCGTGGCAGGTGCGGCAGCGGCGGTTCGCCCTCACCCGGTTCGGTCGGCGCGGGCTGGATCCGGCGGAGGTGGGGGATTTCCTGGAGCGGGTCGCCGCCGACCTGGAAGGGCTGTATGTCGAGCTGGCCCGTACCCATGAGCAGAACCTGCGGATCAAGGACGCGCTGCGACGGTGGCAGTCGCAGCAGGCACCGTCGATGCGGGAGGCGGCCGGCGGATGAGTGACCAGCCGGGGCGGTACGTGATGCATGTCCCGTTCACCGCGTCGGACCTGGTCGCGGCGAAGGCGTTCGCTCGGGCGGCGGGCCGCTCGCTGTCGTACCTGCCGGAGCTGGATCCGGGGGAGACCACCGTCTCGCTGGAGGACGCCCAGGGCGTACGCCATCGGGTTTTCTGCGATCGACGGCTCGGCGCCGGTCGGCGGTGCGTGCTCCCGATCGGCCATGCCCTCGCGTGCGCCCCGGCGCCCGGCACGTGACGGGGGACCGTCACTCACCCAGCCGGGTCGATGCAGGTGGGGGCGACTGTCTTCATCGGTCCGGCGGCGGCCGCACCTGTAGCGGGCGATGACGCGACCGCAGGGGTGCCCTAGGCTCGGCGGGGTGGAGCGAAGCCAGAACGCCCCGGCGATCGGCCGGCCAACGTCGACCACCAGCCCTCATGCCGGCCCCCGCACGGCCGCGGTCTGGGCGGTGCTGCGCCGCGAACTCGACCGGCTCGGCGACCGCGCCCTCACCGTGCTCGACGTCGGCGGCGGCACCGGCGGGTTCGCGGTGCCGTTGGCCGAGGCCGGGCACCGGGTGACGGTCGTCGACGCCAGCCCGGACGCGCTCGCCGCGCTGACCCGCCGCGCCGCCGAGGCCGGGGTCGCCGACCGGGTGCGCGCCGTGCAGGGTGACGGCGACGCGCTCGCCGGGCTCGTCGAGCCGTCCAGCGCCGACCTGGTGCTCTGCCACGCCGTGCTCGAGGTGGTCGACGATCCGGCCGAGGTGGTGGGGGCGGTCGCCACCGCGCTGCGGCCGGGCGGCGCGGCCAGCGTCCTGGTCGCCGGCCGGGCCGCCGCGGTGCTCAGCCGGGCCATGAACGGCCACCTCGATCTCGCCGCGACGATCCTCGCCGACCCGGAAGGCTGCGCGGGGCCGCGCGACACGCTGCGCCGGCGCTACGACGCCGAGGGCGCCGCGGCGCTGCTGCGCGCCGCCGGGCTCGAGGTGGAGCAGATCCACGGGGTACGCGTGCTGGCCGACCTGATCCCCGCGGTGGTCGCCGACGCCGATCCCGCGGCGCTGCTGGAGCTGGAGCTGACCGCCGCGGCGCACCCGCCCTACCGGGACATGGCCGCGCAGCTGCACCTCTTCGCCCGCCGCCCGGCGTCGTGACGCTGCCCGGAACCGGGCCGTTCGATCCGGTCCGGCCCCGCTACGGCGCGGCGAGCCTGGCCGACGTGCTGCCCAGCGCGCTCGCCGCGCTCGGCGTGCCCGGCGCGGTGGACGCGCTCGGGCTGGCCGGCGAGCTGGCCGGAGTACGCCGCATCGCGGTGCTGCTCGTCGACGGGCTCGGCTGGCACCAGCTCCCGGTCGCGGCCCCGTACGCCCCGACCCTGGCCGAGCTGACCCCCGGCGCCCGGCAGCTGACCAGCGGGTTCCCCTCGACCACCCCGACCAGCCTGGTGAGCCTCGGCGCCGGCGCGCCGCCCGGCGCGCACGGGGTCCTCGGGTTCCGGGTCAACGTGCCCGGCACCGACCGGGTGCTCACGCACATCGCCTGGGGTGACGACCCGCAACCGGCCCGGTGGCAGCCGGTGCCGACGCAGCTGGAGCGGGCCCGGGCGGCCGGCGTCGCGGTGACCGCGGTGACCCGCCCCGAGTACGAGGGCAGCGGCCTGACGGTGGCCGCCAACCGTGGCGGCGCATTCCGGGGCGCGACCGGAGTGGACGCCCTCGCCGCGGAGATGCTCGCCGCGTTGTGCCACGGCGACGGGCCGACGCTGGTCTCCGGCTACCACCCCGACCTGGACCGGGAGGGGCACGCCGCCGGTGTGGACTCGGTGTCGTGGCGGGCCGCGGCCTCCGATGTGGACCGGTTGCTGGCCCGGCTGCGCGACGGGCTGCCGGCCGACGGGGCGCTGCTGGTCACCGCCGATCACGGGCAGCTCAACGTGCCGGCCGAGGACCGGTTCGACCTCGACGCCGACCCGCGGCTGCGCAACGGTGTACGCGTGGTGGCCGGGGAGGCGCGGGTGCGCTACCTGCACACCGTGCCGGGCGCGGTCGACGACGTGATCGCCGTCTGGCGGGGTGTGCTCGGCGATGCGGCCTGGGTGGCGAGCCGGGAGGAGGCGGTGGCGGCCGGCTGGTTCGGGCCGGTGCCGGAGGCGCACCTGGGTCGGGTCGGTGACGTGGTGGTGGCCTGCCACGGCTCGTCGGTGGTGCTGGCCACCCGCAGCGACCATCCGGCGGAGGCGAAGCTGGTCGCGTACCACGGCTCCTACACCGCCGCGGAGATGATGATCCCGCTGTTCGTGCTCCGCCGGTAGCGGCGTCACCAGGGGAAATGTCGTACCCGCGGGCTAGTCTCGCGGGCATGGGTCGGAGTTCTGCGGTGCCGCGCGGTGGCGATCCGCGCTTCGGCGCGGACGCCGACGACACCGACTGCCCGATCCTGCACGTGGACATGGACGCGTTCTTCGCCTCGGTCGAGGTGCGGCGTCGGCCGGAGTTGCGCGGCCGCCCGGTCGTGGTCGGGGGCGTCGGCCCGCGTGGCGTGGTCAGCTCCGCCAGCTACGAGGCCCGGGCCTACGGCGTGCGCAGCGCGATGCCGACGATGCGGGCCCGTGCTCTCTGCCCGGGGGCGGTCTTCCTGCCGCCCGACTTCGCGCAATACTCGGCGGCCTCCCGCGCGGTGATGCAGATCTTCCGCGACGTCACCCCGCTGGTCGAGCCGCTCTCGCTGGACGAGGCGTTCCTCGACGTCGCCGGCGCGCGCCGGCTGCTCGGGCGGCCGGCGCGGATCGCGCGGATGATCCGCCAGCGGATCTTCGAGGAGCAGCGGCTCACCTGCTCGGTCGGGGTCGGGCCGTCGAAGTTCGTGGCGAAGCTCGGCTCCAGCCGGGCCAAGCCCGACGGGCTGCTCGTCGTCCCCGCGGACCGGGTGCTGGAGTTCCTGCATCCGCTGCCGGTCGGCGCGCTCTGGGGGGTGGGGGAGCGGGCGGCGGAGAAGCTGCACCGGCTCGGCCTGTCGACCGTCGGCGACGTCGCGGCGGCGCCGATCGGCATGCTGCGCGGTGCGCTCGGCGAGGCCGCGGCGGCGCACCTGCACGAGCTGTCGCGGGGGCGCGACCCGCGGCGGGTGAACCCGGAGCAGGCCGAGAAGTCCATCGGCGCCGAGGTGACGTTCGACGACGACGTGGTGGACCCGGTGGCGCTGCGGCGGGCGATGCTGTCGCTCGCGCAGAAGGTCGGGGCGCGGCTGCGCGCCGCGGGGCACGCGGGGCGCACCGTGTCGATCAAGGTGCGGCTCGCCGACTTCCGCACCGTCAACCGCTCCCGCACCGTGGACGGGGCGACGGACGTGGCGCGGGAGATCTTCGAGACGTCCTGGGCGCTGTTCACGGCGTTGCAGCCCGGGGCGCGCGCGCCCGGTGGGGCCACCGAGCCGATCCGGTTGGTGGGCGTACGGGTCGAGGGGCTGGCGCCAGCGGGCACGCTGCCGCGGCAGCTCGCGCTCGGCGCGCCCGAGCACGGGTGGCGGGAAGCGGAGGCCGCGGCCGACGCCGCCGCGGCGCGTTTCGGGCGATCGGTCGTGCGTCCGGCTAGTCTGTTGGGGGGCGATGACCTGCGCCGGACGGAAAATCGGCCCCGGCCGGGGGTCGACCCGCTTTCCGACCCGCGAACCCCCTCGTAGACTTGCGGTTAAGCAGCCGATCGGCTGCCACGGTCTGCCGGTCCGACCGCGCCGGCCAACGTGACCGGGGAGGAGTGCCGTGCCGCTCTCGGAGCACGAGCAGCGGCTGTTCGAGCAGATCGAACGGTCGCTTGCCGAGGACCCCAAATTCGCCTCGGCTGTGCGCGCCAGCGACCCGCGTTTCCACGCGCGGCGTCGCCTGCTCGTCGCTGCCGCTGTCGGCGTCGCGGGACTTGTCCTGCTCGTCTACGGGGTGGCGAGCAAGACGTCGTTGCTGGGAGTCGCCGGCTTCGTCGTCATGCTCAGCGCCGCCGCGTTCGCGATGCACTCGCACCGCCGCGCCCAGCAGCCCGACCTGCGCGTCGTCGGCGGCACCGCCACCCGCCGCACCCGTGGCGGCGGCCGCAAGATGTCGTTCGTCGACCGCCTCGAGGAGCGCTGGCGCCAGCGCCCCGAAGGCCACCGCTAACGCCCAAGATCCGCGTGATGCCGGCAAGATCCGCGTGATCAGGGACGGTGACCGGGACACGCCCGGGACTCACCGAAGTTTCTCCCTGATCACGCGGATCTTTCGGGTCAGCGCGAGGCGCGGTTGGCGAGGAGGCGGCGGGGGCTCCAGCGGACGAGGGCGTTGCGGTAGCGGCCTAGGGCCGCGACGGCGCTGGCGAAGCGGTCCAGGGTGCGGGAGCGCCACCGCAGCATGACCGAGGGGGGCAGGACCGCGGCCGTCCATCGGGTACGGCGGTCGGCGCCGGCCGCGACCGCCCGGCGCACCGTGCGCAGCGCCTCCGGCAACGCCGCGGCCTGGACCGGGTCCCGCGCGTAGCGGGCACGCTCCTCGGCCCGCCCGAGCAGCCGGAGCGCCTCCGCCGACTCGTCGCGCACCCGTTCCGCCCCGACGAGCCGGTCGGCCGTCGCCCGCGGCGTCTCCGTCGGATCGACCGGCACCCGGTAGTCGACCAGAGTGTCGATCAACTCGTCCCACGCCGCGTGCGCGTCGCTCCGGGCCCGGTCCGCGTCCGCGCCCGTCACCACGACCCACGCCGCGCCCGGCGGCGCGTCCGCCACAGCGCCGGCGACGCCCGGTGGCGCGACCGACGCCGCGGCGACGCGGGCGGCGCGTCGACGCCGCACCAGCGACCGGTGCAGCGCCGGGACGGCCAGCAGCGCGAGCGTCAGCAGGACTCCCGCGGCCGTCCACCATGGCCAGGTCGGACCGCTCGGCGCGGCGGGACCGCCCGGGATGGCGAGACCGTCGTCGACGTCGCGCGCCGGGTCGTCCGCGCCGGTCGGCCCGGCGGAGGGGTCGGCGCCCGTCGGCGCGCCCGGTGCCGCCGAGGGGACGACCGGCTCCGGACGGTCGGTGTCGGGCGCCCACGCCGTCCGGGTGGAGCCGGGCACGCTCGCCGCCGGCGTGGCGTCGAACGGCACCCAGCCGAAGCCGTTGAAGTACACCTCGGTCCAGGCGTGCAGGTTCCGGTTGGTCATGACCATCGCGCCGTCCTGCTGCACCGTGCCGTTGGTGAAGCCGAAGGCGACCCGGGCGGGGATGTCGGCCGCCCGCACGAGCCACGCCATCGCGGCGGCGTACTGCTGACAGAAGCCGACCTTGGTGTTCAGGAAGTCGACGATGTCCCGGCCGCTGGTGCCGCCCTCCGTGCGCAGGCTGTAGGAGAACCCGTTGTCGCGGGAGAAGTAGTCGTAGATCGCTCGAACCCGGTCGTATTCCGTCCGCTTATCGGCGGTTAGCCGCTGGACCAGCCGACTCACCACCGGTTCGACCGGTGTCCCCGTGAACTGCTTCCGCATCGGGTCGTTCTCCGCGAGCGGCAGCGCCCGGCGCAGCGCCGCCGGGGAGTAGGAGGTGCGGACGAAGTCGAACGAGAAGCTGCGGTCGCGGTTGCGGCCGCGGTCGGTGAAGACGATCTGCGCGTCCCGGTCGTAGAACCATCGTCCGTCGAGGTCGCGCGCTCCGGTCGGCACCGGGAAGACCGGCAGCATCGGCATGTCGAAGTCGCGCGAGACCTGCACCGTGGCCTCGTACCTCTCGTTGCTCACCCCGGGCCCCTTCGGCGAGCGGGGCTCCACGACGTCCCGCATCGGGATCCCGTTCGGTGGGCGGCTGGCGAACCCGTCGCGTTGCAGCGTGTCGGCCACCCCGAAGCGCAGGTACGCCGGCTGCGGGTCGCTCGTGGTGACCGTGACCAGCTCCCGCACCTCCGACTGGTTGAGTTGGCCGCTCAGCGCCGCGAACAGGTTCACCCGGCCGTTGCCGGTGCCCCGGCCCGACCCGCCCGCCCTGTCCGTCCCGGAGGCGAACGTGTCGAAGAGCCCGCTGGTCATGCCCGGCACGGCGACCGGCAGCAGGATGGCCAGCACGACGCCGACCACCGACAGCCGCCGTCCCGCCGCGGCGAGCGGCGAGGCCTCCCAGACGTCGACGTCGCGCCCGTCGCCGGTGAACCGCCGCCCGAAGCGGCGCACCCGGTCGACGTTGTCGGCCACCAGCAGCCAGAGGAACCCGAGCGCGCCGATGACGAACGGCACCGGCGAGACGCTGTCGACGTAGACCGCCACCGGCACCGAGTAGATGGCGAGCATCGGCAGCCCGGCCAGCGCCGGACGCCCCAGCCCGACGCTGAGCAGGTCGACGAGGATCGCGACCGCGCCCACCCCCATGACGGTGATGAACAGCAGCGGATCCAGGTCCGGCACGGGCACGCCGTACGCGCGCACGTCCTGCGCGGACTGCGTCATCAGCGCGCTGAAGTGCCCGAACGTCTGCGGTGACGGCACCGCCACCAGATACTCCTGGCCGCTGGGGAACAGCCAGGTCAACGTGAGCAGCAGCCCGCCGATCATCCCGAGCAGCTGCGCCCAGAGCGGGGCGCGCAGCGCCCGCGCCAGCGTCGCCGCGCCGGTGACCAGCGCGATCGCGATCGTGCACTGCAGCAGCCAGGTCCAGCGCTCGAAGATGGCCGACAGCGGCGTGGCGGCGAGCAGCGTCGCCAGGCCGGCGACCACCCCGAGGTGACGGCGTCGGGTCATCGCACACCCCCGGCCACCGTCTCGGCCATCGCGGCCCGCCACGCGAAGCCCTGGAAGCCCCGCCCCACCTGCGGCCACAACGCCGGCAGGTCGCTGCCGTGCGTGACGCCGACGACCCGCCAACCGCTGTTGAGCAGCGCGAGCGCGGCGGCGCCGTGCGCGCGGTCCGCCTCGGTGCGGGCGCCGGGCGGCAGGGTGAGCCACGCGGAGCTGTCGATGAGGAAGCCGACGCAGGTCGTGCCGTTGATCCGCAGGCCGGCCAGGAGCTCGGCCTCCGCGCTGGTCAGCGCGCCCAGCACGGCGATCACCAGGCCGCCGTCGGTCTGCCGGCGTACGCCGTCGACGAGCGCGGCGATGTCGGTGCGCTGCGCCGGGCGGACATCGGCGAGCCGGTCGAGCAGGACGCCGTCGCCGCCGGCGTCGACCGGGCCGGTGTCGACGGTGGCGTCGGTGACCAGGCGCAGCTTGTAGCCGGCCCGGTGCAGGTGCACGGAGATGCTGGCGACGGCCGAGACCGCCCACTCGAAGCTCGCCGTCGGACCCTCGCCCCGGTGGGCGTACCCGCGGGTGTCCAGCACAACCGTCGCGCGGCTCTCCCAGGGCTGCTCCTCGCGCCGCACCATCAGCTCGCCGGTGCGGGCCGTCGACTTCCAGTGCACCCGGCGCAGGTCGTCGCCGCGCCGGTACTCCCGGGTCGCGGCGTCGTCCTCGCCGTGCACCGCCACCGATCGGGCGCGGCTCTCGCCGCTGCCGGCGTACTCGCCGCCGAGCGGGACCGTGGGCAGCGGGACCACCTGCGGTACCACGGTGAGCCGGTCGACGCTGGGGAAGGCGCGGGTCAGCTCGCAGAAGCCGAACGGGTCGGTCAGCCGGACGACCAGGGGGCCGATCTCGTACCGGCCGCGCACGTCGGCGCGGACCGTGTACGCGACCGAGCTGGCCTGCTGGGCGCCGAGCCGCTCCAGCACCACGCGGGGCCGGCTGCCCAGCGCGTAGGGGAGCCGGTCCTCCAGCAGCAGGGTGCCGGTGGGCAGCCGGGACAGGTTCTGCAGCCGCAGCACCACGCGGGCGCTGGTGCCGACCGGGACCCGGTGCGGCTCCAGCGAACGGCTGCAGGCGAGCCGGTACCGGCTGCGCCCCACGTACGCGACCGCCAGCAGCGGCAGCACCGCGAGCAGGAACGCGACCCGCAGCAGGTCCTTCTCGCCGAGGACGACCGCCGAGATCCCGGCCGCGACGGCGGAGGCCAGGAAGGACCGTCCCCGGATGGTCAGGCCGCGCAGCGCCTCGCGCACGGTCACCCCCTCCGCGGCTCGTGCGGGGTGAACCCGTGGCCGTTGCCGTTGTAGGGCGGCGGGTCGTACGGGGCGCGCTGCCGGTCGTGCGGCAGCGGGAGCCGGTGCACCAGCTCCGCGATGATCGCGTCGGTGGTGCGGCGGGCGAGCTGGGCGTCGGCGGTGGGGATGACCCGGTGCGCCAGCACCGGAACGGCGAGCACCTGCAGGTCGTCGGGGAGGACGTAGTCGCGTCCCTCGAGCGCGGCGACGGCGCGGGCGGTGCGCAGCAGCTGCAGGGTGGACCGGGGCGACGCGCCCAGCCGCAGGTCGGGGGTCTCCCGGGTGGCGGTGACGAGGTCGACGGCGTACTGCTTGACCGGGTCGGAGACGTGTACGTCGCGTACCGTGCCGATCAGCCGGCGGACGGTGGCGGCGTCGGCGACCGGCGGCAGCGCCTGCAGCGGGTCGCTCGCCCCGTGCACGTCGAGCATGGCGAGCTCGGCGGCCGGGTCGGGATAGCCCATCGCGATCCGCGCGGTGAACCGGTCGCGCTGCGCCTCGGGCAGCGGGTAGGTGCCCTCCATCTCGATCGGGTTCTGCGTGGCGATCACCATGAACGGCGTGCGCAGCTCGTACGTCGTGCCGTCGACGGTGACCTGACGTTCCTCCATGCACTCCAGCAGCGCGGACTGCGTCTTCGGGGAGGCCCGGTTGATCTCGTCGCCGACGACGAGGTTCGCGAAGACGGCCCCGGGCTTGAACTCGAAGTCGTGCGTCTCCTGGTTGTAGACGCTGACCCCGGTGACGTCGCTGGGCAGCAGGTCGGGGGTGAACTGGATGCGCCGTACCGAACAGTCGATCGACCGCGCGAGCGCCTTGGCCAGCTTCGTCTTGCCCACGCCCGGAACGTCCTCGATGAGCAGATGCCCCTCGGCGAGCAGCACGGCGAGCGCGAGCCGAACGGTGGCGGTCTTGCCCTCGATGACCTGTTCGATATTGGCGACGATGGCGTCGCTGGCGGCGCGGAACTCGTCGCTCGACATCGGTGCGCCCAGGTCGTCCCAGGTTTCCTGTGTCACGGGCCTCCTCCTCATCCTGCTGCGGCTGCCTACCTATACGTGTCCGTGCATGCCGCAGTTCGCGGATTTTGGCCGTGCTTTGGGCCCGGACCACCCGCATCCCCCAGGCTAGCCAAGGTGCGATGTTTAGCCGAGGGAGTCTCGGGTGCCGGCGGTGTCCGTTACGGCACGGCGGGTGCGACACGGGGTCACCGGCGGGTTAGACTGCCGTCATGGCCAGGGCCTTCCTGCTTCTTAGTTGGCCGTGCTGACAGTCCCGGCAGCTCCACCGGCCGGACGGCAGCACGGCGACCCCTCCTGCGGAGGGGCTTTTTTATGCCCTCCGCGCCCTTATGCCCGCCGCGCCGCGCCGGCGGGCGGACCGACCCGGGCCCTGGACCTTACGACGCGAGGTGGCGACCATGACTGAGACAGCCGAGACGACGGCGGACATCCCGCCCTTCCGGTACACGGCCACCCTGGCCGGCGAGATCGAGGCGCGCTGGCAGCAGCGCTGGGACGAGCGGGGCACGTTCCACGCGCCGAACCCGGCCGGCCCGCTGGCCGACCCGGCGCACCCGCGGTTCAACGCCGAGAAGCTCTACCTGATGGACATGTTCCCGTATCCGTCCGGCGCCGGCCTGCACGTCGGCCACCCCCTGGGCTTCATCGGCACCGACTGCTTCGGCCGCTACCAGCGGATGGCGGGCCGCAACGTCCTGCACACGATGGGCTTCGACTCGTTCGGCCTGCCGGCGGAGCAGTACGCCGTGCAGACCGGGCAGCACCCGCGCACCACGACCGAGCAGAACATCGAGCGCTACCGGCAGCAGCTGCGGATGCTGGGCCTGGGGCACGACCAACGCCGGTCGGTGGCGACCACCGACGTGGAGTTCTACCGCTGGACCCAGTGGATCTTCCTGCAGATCTTCAACTCCTGGTACGACACCGACGCGGGCCGGGCGCGGCCGATCGCGGAGCTGATCGCGGAGTTCGCCAGCGGGCAGCGGGGCACGCCGGACGGCCGCGCCTGGGCGGAGCTGTCGGAGGTGGAGCGGCGCGGCATCGTCGACGACTACCGGCTGGCCTACATCTCCGAGGCGCCCGTCAACTGGTGCCCCGGGCTGGGGACGGTGCTGGCCAACGAGGAGATCACCGCCGACGGGCGCTCGGAGCGGGGTAACTTCCCGGTCTTCAAGCGCAACCTGCGGCAGTGGATGATGCGGATCACCGCGTACGGCGACCGGCTGCTGGCCGACCTGGACCTGCTGGACTGGCCCGAGCCGATCAAGCTGATGCAGCGCAACTGGATCGGCCGCTCCTCGGGCGCGCACATCAGCTTTCCGACCGAGGCCGGCGCGATCCGGGTCTTCACCACCCGCCCGGACACGCTGTTCGGTGCGACGTACATGGTGCTGGCGCCGGAGCACGAGCTGGTCGACGCGATGATCCCGGCCGCCTGGCCGGAGGGGACCCGGCCGGCCTGGACCGGCGGGCACGCCACCCCGCGCGAGGCCGTCGAGGCGTACCGCAAGTTCGCGGCCGGCAAGACCGACGTGGAGCGGCAGGCCGAGGCGAAGGAGAAGACCGGCGTCTTCGTCGGCGCCTTCGCCACCAACCCGGTCAACGGCGCCCGCCTGCCGGTCTTCATCGCCGACTACGTGCTGGCCGGGTACGGCACCGGGGCGATCATGGCGGTGCCGGGCCAGGACGAGCGTGACTGGGCGTTCGCGGAGGTCTTCGACCTGCCGGTGATCCGTACGGTGCAGCCGCCGGAGGGCTTCGACGGCAAGGCGTACACCGGCGAGGGTCCGGCGGTCAACAGCGGGTTCCTGGACGGGCTGGACATCGCCGAGGCGAAGGCGCGGATCATCGAGTGGCTGGAGTCCAACGGCCACGGCACCGGCGCGGTGACGTACCGGCTGCGGGACTGGCTGTTCAGCCGGCAGCGTTACTGGGGCGAGCCGTTCCCGATCGTGTACGACTCCACCGGTCTGCCGATCGCGCTGCCGGAGGAGATGCTGCCGCTGGAGCTGCCGGAGGTCGCGGACTTCTCGCCGAAGACGTTCGATCCGGAGGACGCCGACAGCTCGCCGGAGACCCCGCTGTCGCGGAACCGCGAGTGGGTGGAGGTGGAGCTGGACCTGGGTGACGGCCCGAAGCGCTACACCCGGGAGACCAACACGATGCCGCAGTGGGCGGGCTCGTGCTGGTACGAGCTGCGCTACCTGGACCCGACCAACGCGCAGACGTTCGCCGACCGCGCGAACGAGGAGTACTGGCTGGGACCGCGCACCCCGACCGACGCCGGCGGCGCCGACCTGTACGTCGGCGGCGTCGAGCACGCGGTGCTGCACCTGCTGTACGCGCGCTTCTGGCACAAGGTGCTGTACGACCTGGGCCACGTGTCGAGCAAGGAGCCGTTCCGGCGCCTGTTCAACCAGGGCTACATCCAGGCGTACGCCTACACCGACCCGCGCGGCGCGTACGTGCCCGCCGAGGAGGTCGTCGAGCGCGACGGCCGGTTCTTCCGCGGCGAGACCGAGGTGAACCGCGAGTACGGCAAGATGGGCAAGTCACTGCGGAACGTGGTCACGCCGGACGAGATGTGCGCAGCGTACGGGGCGGACACCTTCCGGGTCTACGAGATGTCGATGGGTCCGCTGGAGGTCTCCCGCCCGTGGGAGACGCGGGCGGTCGTCGGCTCGTACCGGTTCCTGCAGCGGGTGTGGCGCGCGATGATCGACGAGCACACCGGCGAGCTGCGGGTGGTGGACGCCCCGGCGGACGAGAAGACGCGGCGGCTGCTGCACCGGGTGATCGACGGGGTGCGCGGCGACATGGACGCGCTGCGCTTCAACACCGCGATCGCCAAGTTGATCGAGCTGACCAACGGGCTGACCCAGCTGTCGGCGACCCCGCGTGAGGTGGCCGAGCCGCTGGTGCTGATGCTGGCGCCGTTCGCTCCGCACGTCGCGGAGGAGCTGTGGCAGCGGCTGGGGCATGCCGATTCGCTGGCGTACGCGGACTTCCCGGTGGCCGACCCGGCGCTGCTGCGCGCCGAGTCCGTCACCTATCCGGTGCAGGTCAACGGCAAGGTCCGGGGCCGGGTGGAGGTCCCCGCGGACGCCACCGAGGCGCAGGTCCGCGAGGCCGCCCTGGCCGCCGTCGCCGACCAGCTGGCCGGCCGCGACCCCCGCAAGGTCATCGTCATCCCCGCCCGGATGGTCAGCGTCGTCCTCTGAAACTCCGCCGATCTTGCAGTTGTGGCCCGGAAATAACGGGTGAACCCGAGCATATGAAGGGCCACAACTGCAAGATCGCGGGGATCAGTGGGGGCCGGGGCGGGCTGTCAGGCGCCAGTGGAGGGTGGCGGCGGTGCTGATGAGGGCGCCTAGGGCGGCGGGGAGGAACGTGAGCAGGTCGAGGTGGCCGGGGCGGACCGCCGCGGCCCCGATAGCGGCGTAGCTGAACGCGGACGGGGTGGCCCCGAGCAGCGTGCCGATCAGGTAGTGCCGGGCGCGCACCGATGTCGCGCCGTACGCGTAGCCGACCAGCCCGAACGGCGCGACCGGCAGCAGCCGGACCACGACCACGGCGAGCACCCCGCGCCGGGCGAGCCAGTTGTCGACCCGGGCGAGCCGGCCGCCGGCGCTTGCGGCCAGGCGGCCGTGTCCGGCCCAGCGCCCGGCGACGAACGTGACGACCCCGGCGAGCACGGCCGCGAGCAGCGCATAGACGCCGCCGGCGAGCGCGCCGAAGAGGGCGCCGCTGCCGAGTGAGATCGCGGTGCGGGGCACCAGGGCGGCCAGCAGCACCGCCCCGACGGTCACGGCGACGACCGGACCGGCCGGCCCGACCGTCGCCACCGCCGAGCCGAGCCGCTCCAGGGGGAGCAGCGCGGCGACGAGCGCGAGCGCCGCGACCGCCAGTCCCAGCACCGCCGGTCGGATCAGCCCCCGGGCCCGGTGGGGCCGCCGGGCCGGCGGGGTGGGGGAGGGCGAGGTGGTGCCGACCGTCACGCGGCGCGCGTCGCGGCGAGCCGTTCGGCCCGGAGCCGGTCGGACCAGGTGTCGTCGAGCGGGGGCAGCGCGCTCGTGCCGGTCGCCCAGCGCAGCAGCAGGTCGGCCAGGGCGGGGTTGCGGGCCAGCGCGGGACCGTGCGAGTACGTCCCGAGCAGCTTGCCCCGCCAGGCCCCCTCGGTGGCGCCGTCGTTGCCGATGCCGGTCGTGACCCGGGCCAGCGGCGCGGCGTCGGGCCCGAGGTGGGTGCGCCCGCCGTGGTTCTCGAAGCCGGTCAGCGGCGGCAGGCCGAGCCGCGGGTCGATCTCGCCGGCGAGCTCGCCGACGGCGCGGGACGGCCCGCGGTCGGAGTGCAGGTCGAGCAGCTGCAGGCCGGCGCAGGTGGTGCCCTTGGCGACGAACGAGCTGCCCAGCAGCTGGTAACCGGCGCAGACGGCGAACACCACGGAGCCCTGGGCGACGGCGCGGTGCAGGCCCCCGTCCGCGATCAGCCGCTGCGCGGCGAGCGCCTGCGGGCCGTCCTCGCCGCCGCCGAGGAGGTAGATGTCGGCGGTGGTGGGCAGCGGCTGGTCGGAGCGGACCTCGATCAGCTCGACCGGCATTCCGCGCTGCTGCGCGCGCCGGCCGAGGATCAGCATGTTCCCGCGGTCGCCGTAGGTGGAGAGCAGGTCCGGGTAGATCCAGACGATGCGCAGCGCGCTCGTCGTGCCCGCGGGGACCGGCTCGCCGTACGGCGATGTGCGGTAGGGGCCCTCGCCGTGCGGCGACACGGAGTAGGGGTCCTGCGCCATGGAATAGGGGTCAGTTGACACGGTCCAACTCCGCTCGGATGTCCTGGAACGCCGTGTAGTTGGCGATCACCTCAAGCCGGCCGACCGGCACCGCCGCGACCGCCTCGGTGAACGTCCGCACGTGCTGGAACGGCACGCCGTTGACGTCCAGCCGGACCGCCAGGTCGTACGCGCGGTCACCGGTGATCAGCACCTGCCGGCCGCGCAGCGGGGCGAAGTCGACGTCGAAGAGCCAGGAGGTGTCCAGCCCGTCGGGGTCCCGGGCGTTGATGGAGAGCAGCGTGGGCGCCTCGTCGGCCATGTCGAACGCCTCCAGCCAGCTGGCGGGGTTCTTGGCGAGCAGCAGCCGGATGTTGCGGCCGTCGCGTACGACCTGAGCGTACCGGCCGGCGACCGAGGCGACCCCGCCGAGCCGCGAGACCGCGTCGGTCGGTCGGACGCCGAACTGCGCGGCCACCGCGAGCGCCGTCGCGGCGTTGCCGAGGTTGACCCGGCCGGGGAGCTGCAGCACGATCTTGTGCCACGCGCCCGTCGGGTCGACGACGCCGTCGTCCTCGACCACCC
This sequence comes from Micromonospora pattaloongensis, assembly GCF_900107255.1. Taxonomy (GTDB): domain Bacteria; phylum Actinomycetota; class Actinomycetes; order Mycobacteriales; family Micromonosporaceae; genus Micromonospora_I; species Micromonospora_I pattaloongensis. The sequence goes on from NZ_FNPH01000005.1 coordinate 203,273, forward strand.
ACTGGGCCTCCGGGCGGCGCAGCGGGCAGCCGGTGCACCACCACTGCTCGTCGGCGCGTTCGATCGGGGACCCGCACTCGGGGCAGACCCAGGAGTCGTCGTGCCAGCGTTGACCGGCGCTGAACCAGGTGACCGCGGTGTGGTCGACGGTCGCCCAGACCACCATCGGGTCGTCGGCGTTCGCGACCACGTGCACGTCGGGGTGCTTGACCAGCGCGGCGCGCCACAGCTGCGCCATCATGGCGACTTCCTTGGCGCGGTCGAGCTGGTCGCGGGAGAGGTTCAGCAGCGCGACCACCCGGGGCTCGGTCGCCTCGAGCACCTGCGGCAGGTAGTGCTCGTCGACCTCCAGCACGGCGTACGGGGTGGTGCCGGCCTTGGCCAGCGCGGAGGTGTGCCCGGTCGGCATGTTGGCGCCGAAGGAGTTGGTCGCGACCGGCCCGAGCACGCCGACGGCGGCGGTGGTCAGCCGCGTCGTGGTGGTCTTGCCGTTGGTGCCCGACACCAGAGCGATGGCGCGGCCGGTCGACAGATGGGCGAGCAGGTCGGGGTCGATCTTGAGGCCGATCCAGCCGCCGATCACCGAACCGTCGCCGCGTCCGGCGGCGCGGGACAGCGCCGCGGCGGTACGCGACACGGAGCTGGCCACCTTCGCCCGCAGGGGCATCTTCGCGTCCGTCACGCGACGAGGTTACCGGACCGGGTGCGCAGGAAATCGGCGTGCGCCGCGCTGCCGCGCGATGGGAGGGGGACGCGGCGGTGGGGCTCCGTGGTGATGCCGGCCGATCGGTGGGTTGTCGACGGTACGAACCGGCTGAGCTGCGGGGACCGCGCGGGGGAGATCGACCGGTCGGGCACCGCCGGGCGCGGAAAAGTTCTGTGCCAAAGGTCACCGGCCATCGTCACGTCCTGATGCGACGGTCGCACGCTCCGTCGCGATTTATCGGATGACTAGTAACCAATCGGACAAAAGCCGCCAGGTGAACTTCGTTCCGGACATTGTTCGTCACACTGCGTATAAGGCGTGATCGGCTAGAACGGTAGGACCGGTGCGCAACCGCGCACCGGATGTGACCGCCGGTGTACGCCGAACCCTGCCCGCACCGAGGTCACAGCACTGCGATGAATCGCAGGGCATCCAGGGCAGGGATGGGGGAACCATCTCCGGCCGACGCCGACCGCCCCCGCGGTCCACGGCGCGGCCTCGGGGTGAAGCCGCGTACGCGCGGCCGGGCGACCTTTCGCGTCCGAACCCGACAGCTCACCTCGCAGGCGTGCCCGAAGGGATTTCTACCCGTGCATCATCACGCTTCCATCCGGAGTCGACGCCGCACCGGCAAGGCCAGCCTCGCGCTCACCCTCGGCGCCTGCCTGTGCGCCGGCCAGCTGGTGGCCGCCCCGGCTGCCACAGCGGCCCCCGCTGCCGCGGCCGCCCCGGTCGCCGCGGCCGCGCCGTCGCTGTCGGTCGCGCCGCGGATGCAGGTGACACCGAACGCCCGGACCGTCGCGTGGGGACGGAACGTGTCCCTGCTCGCCCGGTTCTCCGATCCGCGCACCGGTCAGCCCGTCCGCGGCGGCACGGCCACGCTGCAGGTCCACGCGGGCTCGCGCTGGTCCAACGGCAAGACCATCCGGCTGGACCACCGCGGAGAGGCCCGCTACGCCCACCGCGTCGTCGCCACCACCACGTACCGGGTCGTCTTCAACGGCCTCGCCCCCGTCTACAAGGCCGGGCCGTCGCCAACCGTCAAGGTCGCCGTGCGCGACCGCGCGGCGCAGGTGATCAGCGAGGCGCGGAGGTTGAGCGGCAAGCCGTACCGCTATGGCGCGGCCGGCCCGAACGCCTTCGACTGCTCCGGCCTGACCCAGTACGTCTTCCGCAGGACGGTGGGGCGCACGTTGCCGCACGACGCGAACGCCCAGCAGCGCTACGGGCAGGCGGTGTCGAAGTCGCAGAAGCGCCCCGGCGACCTTCTCGTCTTCCTCGACGGCAACCGCGGCTACCACGTCGCGATCTATGCGGGCGGCAACTACATGTACGACGCGCCGCGACCGGGCCAGACGGTCGGCAAGCGCACGATCTGGAGCAACCGGTACGTGGTGCGCCGGCTCGCCGTCTGAGGCGACGCCGGGGCGGACCCGGTTCGGCCCGCGGGGCGCGACGTGGTGGACACGTCGCGCCCCGCGCGCGTTTCCGCCGGGTGCGAGGAGCGGACGGTTCGGGCTCGCGTTTTCCCTCCACTTTCCTCCCCGCGGTGCTTTCCGGGCGGCCCGATCACCCCGAATTCCCCGATTCCGGGGCTAAGCCGTGGCGCTCGCCACTCCAGTTGATCATTGTCGGAAAGCGGACCGCCCGCGACGCGTTCACTCCCTCCACTTCACGCCACCCCATTTGACGTGCAGTTTTGCAACTCATCTGCACCCGCTATCGCCGCGAATCCGGTTGCAGGTGGAGGGAAGTGGAGTAGAGTGGAGCGCATTGGCGGGGCCGGGAGGGTCCGCCGGCCCAAGGGGGGAGCGGGGTCGCGAACACCGCTCGGGGGCGAGGGGGTGGGACGTGTTTCTCGGCACGCACACTCCGCGTCTCGACGACAAGGGTCGGTTGATCCTTCCGGCGAAGTTCCGGGACGAGTTGGCGGGAGGTGTCGTGATCACAAAAGGGCAGGAGCGCTGCCTGTATGTCTTTCCGACACCGGAATTCCAGCGGATCGCGGATCAGTTGCGCGAGCAACCGATGACACACAAGGCGGCTCGGGCGTACAGCCGGGTGTTTTTCGCCAGCGCGCACGACGAGATACCGGACAAGCAGGGGCGGGTCACCATTCCGTCCCACCTGCGCGAATACGCGGGACTGAGTCGGGAACTCGTGGTGATCGGTGCGAGCAGCCGGGTGGAGATCTGGGACAAGCAGTCCTGGGAGACCTACCTCGCGGAGAGCGAAGACGACTTCGCCGACATCGAGGAGGGGGTGCTGCCCGGCGGACTGTAGGGCGTGGGAATGCCGAGTTCTCCCTGATGGCAGGCGTTGCCGGAGGGGACGTGGCTTTCGCGAAGAGCCACTTCGGCGCCGACCGCCCGACGTACTGCGAGATCTCCACCCGCTCCCGCACCTGGCGCCTCTTCCCCGGCGCCAAGCGCGGATACCGGTGCCGGCCATCGCGGTCGGTGTGGTGAGAGCGGATGGGGATCTGGCGGTACGACAGGTGGCGTAGCGGGTAGCGGGCGCAAGGTATTTCGACGGCGGTTCACTGGGGGTCGACATGGGGGAGCTTCGCGGTACGCACGTACCGGTGCTGCTCGAGCGGTGTCTCGAGCTGCTCGCCCCCGCGCTGACCCGCGGCGACCGGCAGACGGTCCACGTGGACGCGACCCTGGGGCTGGGCGGGCACGCCGAGGCGGTGCTCGCCGCGAACCCGGGAACCGTCCTCATCGGACTGGATCGGGACACCGAGGCGCTGGCGCACGCGCGGGCCCGGCTCGCGCCGTACGCCGATCGGGTCCACCTCGTGCACGCGGTCTACGACGAGCTGCCCGAGGTGCTCGACCGGCTCGGCCATCCGCTGATCGATGGGATTCTGTTCGATCTCGGTGTCTCGTCGCTCCAGCTCGACGCGCCCGATCGCGGGTTCGCGTACGCGCAGGACGCGCCGCTGGACATGCGGATGGACCAGACGCGGGGCGTGACCGCCGAGGAGATCGTCAACAGCTACTCGGCCGGGGAGCTGGCCCGGGTGCTGCGGGTGTACGGCGAGGAGAAGTTCGCCGGCCGCATCGCCGGGGCGATCGTGCGGGAGCGCGAGCGGGGCCGGCTCACGTCGTCGGCGCGACTGGCGGAGCTGGTCAGGGAGTCGATTCCGGCACCCGCACGGCGAACCGGCGGTCACCCGGCAAAGAGAACGTTTCAGGCTTTACGGATCGAGGTAAACCGCGAACTGGCGGCGCTGGAGGCAGCGCTGCCGGCCGCGCTCGACGCGCTCGCCCCGGGCGGCCGCATGGTGGTGCTCTCCTACCAGTCGCTGGAGGACCGGCTCACCAAGCAGGCGCTCGCGGCGCGGGCACGCAGCACGGGTCCGCTCGACCTGCCGGTCGAGCTGCCCGGCACGGGTCCGACGCTGCGACTGCTCAGTCGCGGCGCGGAGCTGGCGAGCGAGGCGGAAATTTCCGCGAACCCGCGGGCGGCGTCGGTGCGGCTGCGGGCGGCGGAGCGGATCGAGGAGGGTTCGCCGGGCCGGCGTGACGCCGGGCCGGGCGGATCGTCCAAGGCGACAAGGGGCGGGACCGACCGCGAACGGTTCCGTCGTACCACGGTGCTACACCAGCCGTCCACACAGGACGCGACAGTTCGGCCGGGACGTCGGGGCGACACACCCGGCACGGACGAGGGGGAGGGGACATGAACATCGAGAAGCGCGATCGCCGGCACGACGTCGGCGTTCGCGCCGCGGGGCAGCGCACACCACGGTCGGGGGGCCGGACCGTGGCGCAGCGGGCGACCCGGGGCAGCACGCTGGCGGCGGCGCAGACCGCTCGGGACGCTCGTGCGCGGGGGGCGCGCGAGTACCCGACGCAGGGCAGCGCCGCGCTGCAGCCGCAGGAGTCGTTGCAGGTCTGGGACAGCTCGGCCGAGGAGGCCGGCGCCGCGACGACCGCGCGCAGCGCGTCCGCGCCGCGGCTGAAGGTGGCTCCGCCGCTGCCGGTGGCGGTCCCGCGGGCGCCGTTCGTGGCGCTGGTCCTCGTCGTGGTCGTCGGCGGGGTGCTGGGCATTCTGATGGTCAACACGAAGATCAACGAGAATGCGTTCCGGTTGGGCACGCTCAAGGAGCAGCAGGCCTCGCTGGACATTCGTCAGCAGCAGCTGGAGAACGAGATCGCCCAGCACGAGGCGCCCGGCAACCTGGCGGCCCAGGCGCGCAAGCTCGGGCTGGTCGAGTCGGGCCCGCCGGCCTTCATCCGGCTCCCCGACGGTCGGGTGATCGGCGTGCCGCAGCCCGCCACCGGCCGGCCGTCCGCCGCCAGCCAGCCGGACGCCGGGCGGTAGCCGGTGACGCCGCGCTCCACCGAACCGCGCCGGGACGGCTCCACGTCCCGGCGCGGTTCGTCACGTGCGACCGGCGAGGACGCCGGCCGGTCCACGGGCCTCGGCGGAATCGCCGACGCCCGGGCGTACACGCCGCGCGGCCGCACCGTCCGGGAGGCCGCCGAGCTGCGCCGCAATCCCCGGCCGGCCCGCGACACCGACCCGTTCCGCCCCGCCCTGCACGTGCTGGACGGCGGCGAACCGGCGCCGTCGCGCTCCGGCCGCCGCGACCCGCGGCAGCGCGCGGCCCAGCCGGCGCGCCCGCCCGCCGACGAACCGCGCGTGTCGGGCCGCCCCGGCCGCAGCCGCGACAACGCGGCGTCGGTCCTGCCGCCGCGCCGACGCCCCGACGACGCCCGCCCGACCGCCGCGTCCCGCGGCAGGGGCCCGGCGCCGGCCGGGCGCAAACCACCGCGTCCGCCGCGCGGGCCGCGAACGCCGCGCCCGCCCCGGCTGGCCGACCCGCGCCGCCGGCTGCGGTTGGCCACCCTGCTGACCCTCGCGCTGTTCGCCGTCATCGGGATCCGGCTCATCGCGCTGCAGCTGGTCACCACCCCGGCGTACGCCGACGGGGGCCTGCAGGACCGGCTCAGCCCGCCCGTCGTGCTGCCCGCGGCGCGCGGCTCCATCTACGACCGCAACGAGGCGGTTCTGGCGCACAGCGTGGAGGCGCGGTACGTCTATGCCGACCCCGAGAGCGTCAAGGACCCGGGCCGCGCCGCCACGCTGCTCTCGCCGCTGCTCGGCATCCCGCGGTCGGACCTGATCAAGCGCCTCGTGAAGCAGAAGCGGCCGGACGGCCGCTGGTCGCAGTTCGAGTTCCTGGCGCGCGGTGTCGACATCGACGTGGCCCACAAGATCCTGGAGCTGGAGCTTCCCGGTATCGGCATCGACCGCGACGAGCGGCGCGAGGCCCCGGGTCACGACCTGGCCGCGAACCTCATCGGCTTCGTTGGCCAGGACATGAACGGCCTGGAGGGGCTCGAGGCGCGCTACGACGACGTGCTGCGCGGGATCAACGGTGAGAAGGTGTTCGAGATCGGCCAGGGCGACCTGGCGACCGAGATCCCCGGTGGCTACAGCAGGGTCACCGAGCCGAAGCCCGGAAGCTCCCTCGTGCTGACCATCGACCGGGACCTGCAGTACGAGGTGCAGCGGATCCTGTCCCAGGCGATGAAGCAGCGTAAGGCCAAGACCGCCGCAGCGATCGTGCTCGACCCCCGCAGCGGTGAGGTGCTGGCGCAGGCGAGCTACCCCACCTACGACGCCGCTGACCCCCTCAAGTTCGACCCGGTCGACCGGGAGGACGCGGCGACCAGCTACGTCGTCGACCCCGGTTCGGTGCACAAGGCGTTGATCTTCGCCGCCGCGCTGGAGGAGGGGCTGATCAAGCCGGACTCGACGGTCACGATCGGGCCGGCGATCCGCAAGGGCGACACAGTCTTCGCCGACACCCACCACGTGGATCCCGGCACCCGGATGACGCTGCCCGGGCTGATGGCGTACTCGTCCAACGTCGGCACGATCAAGATCGGCGCCCTGCTCGGTCCGCAGCGGATTTACGACTACCAGCGCCGGTTCGGCCTGGGCGAGCGGACCGGGGTCGGGGTGCTGGGCGAGGCCTCGGGACGGTTGCTGCCGCCGAAGGAGTGGAGCGGGTCGGCGTACGGGTCGGTGCCGATCGGCCACAGCGTCGACGTCACCCCGCTGCAGATGGCCGCGGCCTTCGGGGCGATCGCCAACGACGGAGTGTGGGTGCAGCCGCACCTGATCAAGGAGATCGTCGACCACAACGGCAGGAGCAGCTCGACGCCGGCGCCGAAGACCCGGCAGGTGATCAGCGCGAGCAGCGCGGCGGCGACGCGGACGATCATGGAGGCGGTGACGACCGTCCCGAACGCGACCGGGCTGTCGGCGGCGATCGAGGGCTACCGGATCGCCGGCAAGACCGGCACCGGCAAGCGGATCGTCAACGGGCGGTACACCTCGGAGGAGGTCGCGTCGTTCATCGGTATGGCGCCGGCGGACAACCCGCGGTACGTGATCGCGGTCTTCGCGCACACCCCTAACGGCACGGGCGGGGCGGTCGCCGCGCCGGCGTTCCGGGAGATGATGGCGTACACGCTGCGTCACTACCGGGTGCCGCCGTCGGGCAGCAAGGCGCCCGCGTTCGTGGTGCATCGATAGGCACCGCCGGGCGGGGACGGGGGAACGGCCCGTGAAAGGAAGACGACCGGGGCGGGCCGTGCCATGCGCGCGGCGTGACGGGGTAGGGTCTGACGCCGTGCCCGGCAATCCGCGTCCCCGCACCGCGTCCCCGATCCGGCTCACCGACATCGCCGGTCTGCTGGCGGTCGATCCGGCCCCCGACACCGCGTCCGTGCAGGTCACAGGGGTGACCCACGCCAGCGGCGAGGTGCGCCCCGGTGATCTCTACGCGGCGCTTCCCGGCGCCCGGCGGCACGGCGCCGCGTTCGTCGCCGACGCCGCCGCCGCGGGCGCCGTCGCCGTGCTCACCGACCCGGCGGGCGCGGCGGCCGCCGGCGAGGCCGGGCTGCCGGCGCTGGTCGTGCCGGACCCGCGGGCGGTGCTCGGCGCGGTCGCGTCGGCCGTCTACGGCGACCCCACCCGGGACCTGATCGTCATCGGCATCACCGGTACCGCCGGCAAGACCTCCACCGCCTACCTCGTCGAGTCCGGGCTGCGGGCCGCCGGACACGTCACCGGGCTGATCGGGACGGTCGAGACCCGCCTCGGCGACGTGGTCCTCGACAGCGTCCGGACCACCCCCGAGGCGACCGACCTGCACGCGATGCTCGCCGCGGCCCGCGAGCGCGGCGTCACCGCCGTCGTCATGGAGGTCTCCAGCCACGCGCTGGCGATGGGGCGGGTCGGCGGGGTCCGGTTCGCGGTCGGCGGGTTCACCAATTTCGGCCAGGACCACCTGGACTTCCACGCCGACGCGGCCGAGTACTTCGCGGCGAAGGCCAAGCTCTTCGACGGGCGCTGCGCCGTGGAGGTGCTCAACGCCGACGACCCGGCGCTCACCCCGCTGCGCAAGGCCGCCACGGTGACGTACTCCGCCGCCGGAGACCCGGACGCGACCTGGCGGGCCGCCGACGCGACCGGGACGGGCTACGCGCAGCGGTTCACCGCGATCGGGCCCGCCGGGGTGGCCGTCGAGGCCGGGGTCGCGCTGCCGGGGCGGCACAACATCGCCAACGCGCTCCTGGCGATCACGGCGCTGGTCGCGGTCGGCGTCGACCCCGCGACCGCGGCCGCCGGCGTCGCCGCCTGCGCCGGGGTGCCCGGCCGGCTGCAGCGGATCGATGCGCCGGGCCCGGTGCTCGGCGTGGTCGACTACGCGCACAAGCCCGACGCGATCGTGGCCGCGCTCGCCGCGCTGCGGGAGCTGACCGCGGCCCGCGGGGGGCGGTTGATCTGCGTGATCGGTGCGGGCGGCGACCGCGACCGCGGCAAGCGGCCGATCATGGGGGCCGGCGCCGCGCGCGGCGCGGACGTTGTGGTGATCACCGATGACAACCCGCGCACCGAGGACCCGGCGCTGATCCGGGCCGAGGTGCGGCGCGGCGCCGAAGAGGCGGGAACGGGGGCACGGATCGTGGAGGTCGCCGGACGGCGGGCCGCGATCGACGAGGCGGTCCGGATGGCCGGCCCCGCCGACGTCGTCGCGCTGCTCGGCAAGGGGCACGAACGGGGGCAGGAGATCGCCGGGGAGCTGACTCCGTTCGACGACCGGGTCGAGTTGGCCGCCGCGCTCGCCGCCCGCTTCGATGACCTGGTGGGACAGCGATGATCCCGCTGACGCTGGCCGAGATCGCCGCCGCCGTCGACGGGCGGCTCGTCGCCGCCGACCCGGACGCCCGGGTGACCGGCGCCGTCGAGTTCGACTCCCGCAAGGTAGGCCCCGGCGGGCTGTTCGTCGCCTTCCCGGGAGAGAAGGTCGACGGCCACGACTACGCCGCGGGGGCGGTCGCGGACGGCGCGGTGGCCGCGCTGGGCACCCGCGAGGTGCCCGGCGTGCCCATGGTGCTCGTCGCCGACGCGCTCGCGGCGATGGCGAAGCTCGCCCGCGCGGTGCTGGACCGGCTGCCGGGACTGACCGTGATCGGGCTGACCGGCTCGTCCGGCAAGACCACCACCAAGGACCTGATCGCGCAGCTCGCCGCCCGGCTCGGACCGACGGTCGCCCCCGCCGGCTCGTTCAACAACGAGCTCGGGCACCCGTACACGGTGCTGCAGGCCACCGCGGAGACCCGGTTCCTGGTGCTGGAGATGGGGGCGCGGGGGCCGGGACACATCCGTTACCTGTGCCAGGTGGCGCCGCCGCGCATCGGCGTCGTGCTCAACGTCGGCGTCGCGCACATCGGCGAGTTCGGCTCGGTCGAGGGGATCGCGGTGGCCAAGGGCGAGCTGGTCGAGGCGCTGCCGGCCGACGGCGTCGCGGTGCTCAACGCCGACGACCCGCGGGTACGCGGGATGGCCGGGCGCACCGCCGCCGGCGTGGTGCTCGTCGGCGAGGCCGACGACGCGCAGGTGCGCGCGGCGGACGTGACGCTCGACGAGCGGGGCCGCGCGGCGTACACGCTGGTGGTCGCCCGGGAGCGGACCGCGGGCGCGGAAAGTGGGCCGGCGAGCCCCGCGGTCGCCGGCGAAGAGGAGAGAGCCGCCGTACGGCTCGGGGTGTCCGGGCGGCACCAGGTCGGCAACACCCTCGCCGCGGCCTCGGTCGCGCTGCGGCTCGGGATGCCGCTGCCGGAGCTGGCGACCGCGCTCGGTGAGCTGCGGCTGGTGTCGAGCCGGCGGATGGACGTCTTCGACCGTGCCGACGGCGTCACGGTCATCGACGACTCGTACAACGCCAACCCCGCCTCCACCGCGGCCGCGCTGCGCGCGCTGGTCGCGATGGGGCAGGGCCGCCGCACGCTGGCGGTGCTCGGCTACCAGGCCGAGCTCGGCGAGTTCGAGCGGGAAGGGCACGAAGAGGTCGGGCGGCTCGCCGCCCAGCTCGGCGTCGACCGGCTCATCGTGGTCGGCGAGCCCGCCGCCCCGATCCACGACGGCGCGCGGGCGGAACGGACATGGGGAGGAGAATCGGTGCTGGTGACCGATCAGGAGGCGGCGATCGACGCGCTGCGCGGCGAGCTCCGCGCCGGTGACGTCGTCCTGGTGAAGGGCTCGCGGTACCGCACCTGGGACGTCGCGGACGCGCTGCGCGCCGACGCGGAGGGCATCGCGTGAGGGCGGTCATCGTTGCCGCGGCGGTGGCCTTCATCGTCTCGCTGTTCCTCACCCCGGTCGGCATCCGGGTCTTCACCGCGTTGAAGGCCGGCCAGCCGATCCGGGCCGTCGGGCCCGCGACCCACCAGGGCAAGAAGGGCACGCCGACGATGGGCGGCGTGGTGTTCATCATCGCCACCGTCATCGCGTACGTGGCCGGGCACCTCGCGCTGACCACGCTCCCCGAGGCGCAGATCGCGCAGATCGGGCCGACGATCACCGCGCTGGTGCTGCTCGGCCTGATGGTCTTCGCCGGCGCGGTCGGCTTCATCGACGACTTCCTCAAGGTCCGCAAGCGCAACAGCCTGGGGCTGAGCGCCCGCGGCAAGCTCGTCGGGCAGATGCTGGTCGGCGCCCTCTTCGGGGTGGTGGCGCTCTACTTCCCGAGCACCAACGGCCAGACCGTCGGCAGCACGACCATCTCGTTCATCCGGGACATCTCCTGGCTCGACGTCGGCAAGGTCGCCTCCGTGATCATCTTCATCGCGGTGGTGATGGCCACGACGAACGCCGTGAACCTCACCGACGGGCTGGACGGGCTCGCCACCGGGGCCTCCGTCATGGTGCTCGCCGCGTACGGCCTGATCGCGTTCTGGCAGTACCGCCACTGGTGCGGTGACCTCAACTACAGCCGGGGCGGCGCCTACTGCTACTCCGTGCGGGACCCGCTGGAGATCGCCCTGATCGCCGGCGCCGCCGCCGGGGCCTGCGTCGGCTTCCTCTGGTGGAACACCTCGCCCGCGAGGATCTTCATGGGGGACACCGGGGCGCTGGGGCTCGGCGGTCTGATCGGCGGCATGGCCATGTCGACCCGCACGATGCTGCTGCTGCCGATCATCGGCGGTCTCTTCGTCATCATCACGATGTCGGTGGTCATCCAGATCATCTCGTTCAAGACCACCGGCAAGCGGGTCTTCCGGATGTCGCCACTGCAGCACCACTTCGAGTTGGCCGGCTGGAGCGAGGTCAACATCGTCGTGCGCTTCTGGATCATCGCCGGCATCGGCGTCGCGATCGGCCTCGGCCTCTTCTACAGCGAGTTCCTCACCGCCGTCGGTTAGCCGCCCCACCACAACTGCAAGATCGGCGGGGACACGCCGGGGGTGCTGCGCGGGTGGGGTCCCGGGAGCGTCGATGATGGGAGGGTGGCCGAGGGCGGGGTCGACGGGGTGACGGCGGCGGAGCGTGCCGGGGGGACGGAGCGTGCCGCGGGGTCTGAGCGTGCCGTGGGGGCGGACGGCGGGCGTACCCCGGCCGGCGCGGACCGCGCGGCCCCTGATCGGGGCGCCGATCGCGGCGGCGCGGCGACGACGTCCGCGGCGGTGGCGCGGGGGTTCGACGTCACCGGTGGGCTCGCGGCGCTGCGCGGCCTGCTGGCGCGCCCGCTGGCCTCGTACTATCTGCTGATCTCCAGCGCCGGTCTGCTGCTGCTGATCGGGCTGACGATGGTCTTCTCCGCCAGCAGCGTCCAGGCCTACGTCAACGACGGCAGCGTCTTCGCGCAGCTGAGCAAGCAGGCGGTGTACGCGGTCATCGGGCTGGTCGTGTTCTGGGTGTGCCAGCGGCTGCCGCTGCGCACCTACCGCGCGATCGCCCGTCCGCTGCTGTGGCTGGCGGTCGGGCTGCTGGTGGTGCTCGGGCTGTTCACCGTGGCCGCCTCGATGTTGAAGACCGACCACGTGCAGGTCGGCCCGCTCGGCGGCGGTCTGCTGTCGCTGACGTTCGGCCCGATCGGCCTGCAGCCCGGCGAGGTCGCCAAGCTCGCCCTGGTGATCTGGGGCGCCGACGTGCTGGCCCGCAAGGGGGATTCGCTGGGCTGGTGGCGCGAGCTGTCGATGCCGCTGTTCCCGGTGGTCTTCCTGTTCTTCCTGCTGGTCGGCTACAACGACCTCGGCACCATGCTCTGCCTGCTCGCGCTGCTGGTCGGGCTGCTCTGGGCCGCCGGGGTGCGGCTGCAGGTCTTCGGCACGCTGTCGGCGGTCGGCCTGGTCGGCATCGGCCTGCTGATCGCCGCCGCGTCGCTGGGCGCGGGATCCGGGTCCACCGAGGACGAGAACTACCGGCTCGCCCGGCTCACCTCGTTCCTCACCCCCGGCGAGGACTGCGAGGCGGCCGGCTGCTACCAGGCGCTGCAGGCGCGGTACGCGATCGGCAACGGCGGGTGGTTCGGCGTCGGCCTGGGCACGAGCCGGCTGAAGTGGGGCTACGTGCCGGAGGCGCACAACGACTTCATCTTCGCGATCCTCGCCGAGGAGCTCGGGGTGGTCGGCTGCGCCGTGGTGCTCGCGCTCTTCGCCGTGCTGGCCTACACCGGGCTGCGGATCGCCCGCCGGGTCGACGACCCCTTCCGCCGGCTCGCCGCCGCCGGGGTGACCGCGTGGCTGGTCGGCCAGGCCGCGATCAACATCGGCGGCGTGGTCGGACTCCTCCCGATCACCGGTCTGCCGCTGCCGTTCATCTCCGACGGCGGAAGCGCCCTGGTGGTGACGATGGCGGCGGTCGGCATGCTCGCCTCCTTCGCCCGCGCCGAGCCCGATGCGGCCCGCGCCCTACACGCGCGTCCCCCGGCCCGGTGGGTCCGACTACTCTGGGCCCCGTTGCCGCCGCATCCCGACAACCGTCGGCGCGAGGAGCCCGCCGCCGCGCCGGCGCGCGGAGCCGAGCGCGGGTCGGCGAAGCGGCGCGACTGACGGCGGCGTCCTCACCGGCGCCGTCCACCCCGGGCGCCCGCGCCCGCGTGCCGCGACGGCAGAGAGCGAGAGGAGACGCTGATGGGTCCGCTACGGTCGGTCGTGCTGGCAGGAGGTGGCACGGGCGGACACGTCTACCCGTTGCTGGCCTTCGCGGACTGCCTGCGCCGACACGATCCGGGCGTACGGATCACCTGCGTCGGGACCGCGAAGGGGCTGGAGGCGGAGCTGATCCCGCCGCGCGGCTACGACCTGCGGCAGATCCCGGCGCACCAGCTGCCCCGATCGGTCAACATGAACCTGATGCGCACCCCGGACCGGATGTGGAAGGCGGCGCGCGCGGCGGGCAAGGTGATCGACGAGGTCCGCGCCGACGTGGTCGTCGGCTTCGGCGGGTACGTCTCCGTGCCGGCCTACCTGGCCGCCTGGCGCCGCGAGCTGCCGATCGTCATCCACGAGGTCAACGTGCCGCCCGGCGTTGCCAATCGGCTGGGGATGAAGTTCACCAAGCATGTGGCGGTCGGTTTTCCGCACCAGCCCGGTCAGGCGGAGTCGCTGCGCGACGCGCGCGTCGTCGGTGTGCCGCTGCGGCAGTCGATCGCCCACCTCGACCGCGCGGCGCTGCGCGCCCAGGCCCGGACCTACTTCGGCCTGCACCCCGACCTGCCGACCGTCTTCGTCTCCGGCGGCTCCCAGGGGGCCCGCTCGATCAACCTCGCGGTCGCCGGGGCGGCGAAGGAGCTGGCCCGCGCCGGCGTGCAGGTGCTGCACGTGATCGGTGCCCGCAACGAGCCCGTCTCGGTCCCCAGCGATCTGCCGGTGCCGTACGTCACGCTGCCGTACCTATCGGAGATGGAGCTCGGGTACGCCGCGGCGGACGTGATGCTCTGCCGCGGCGGCGCGATGACCTGCGCCGAGGTCGCCGCGGTCGGGCTGCCCGCGGTCTACGTGCCGTACCCGCACAGCAACCAGGAGCAGAAGCGCAACGCGTTGCCCGTGGTGGAGGCCGGTGGCGGGCTGCTCATCGAGGACGCCGAGATCTCGCCGGGCTGGATCGAGCAGCACCTGATCCCGCTGGTGCGCGATCCGCAGCGGCTCGGCGCGATGGCGGGCGCCGCGGCGGCGTACGGGCGGCGTGACGGCGACGAGGCACTGTTGGACTTCGTGTACGAGGCGGTGTCGCGATGACGCGGCCCGGCCAGGAAAGTGCCGCACGGGCGCCCCGGGCGTGCCGGGCGGCGGGCAACGGAAAGGTGATCCTGTGAACACCGCGGAGTTCGCGCCGGTCGGGACGGTGTCCGCCGAGGAGCTGGGCACGGTCCACCTGATCGGCGTCGGTGGCGTCGGCATGAGCGGGCTCGCCCGGCTGCTGTTGACCCGGGGCATCCCGGTCTCCGGCAGCGAGCTGCGGGAATGGCCGGCGTTGGCCGGGCTGCGGGCGCTCGGCGGCACCATCCACATGAGCCACGAACCGTCCAACCTGGACGGCGTGGACACGGTCGTCTACTCCACCGCGATCCCGGCCGACCACGTCGAGCTGGCCGAGGCCCGCCGCCGTGGCCTGCGGGTGCTGCACCGCTCCGAGGCGCTCGCCGCCGCCATGACCGGGCGGCAGACCATCGCGGTGGCCGGCACCCATGGCAAGACCACGACGACGTCCATGGCCACGCTCATCCTGCAGCAGGCCGGGCAGGACCCGTCCTTCGTGATCGGCGGGGAGATCTCCGAGGTGGGCTCGAACGCCCACCACGGCAGCGGCGAGTTCTTCGTCGCCGAGGCCGACGAGAGCGACCGGTCCTTCCTGCTCTACCGGCCGCACGTGTCGATCATCACGAACATCGACGCCGACCACCTCAACACGTACGGCGACCTCGCCGGGCTGTCGGCGGCGTTCGCCGAGTTCGCCCGGCTCACCGACCCGGACGGTTTCGTGGTCACCTGCGCCGACAACCCGGGCACCCGTGCGATGGCCGAGACGCTGCGCGCCGAGGGGCGCACCGTCTACACGTACGGGACGGCGCACGACGCCGACCTGCGGATGTCGGAGGTCGTCTCCTCCGGGCACGGCGTGCGCTACCTGGCCGAGCTGGACGGCGAGTCGCTGGGGGAGATCTTCCTGCCGTTGCCCGGACGTCACCTCGGGCTCAACAGCGCGGCCGCCGTGCTCGCCGCCCTCAAGCTGGGCCTGCCGCTGCAGGCCGCGGTGACCGCGCTCGCCTCGTTCCCCGGGGTGCGGCGGCGGTTCGAGCGCAAGGGGACGGTCGCCGGCATCCAGGTCTACGACGAGTACGCCTACCACCCCACCTCGATGACCGCGGCGTTGCAGACGCTGCGGGAGGTCGCCGGCGACGGGCGGCTGATCGTGGTGTTCCAGCCGTACCGGGTCTACCGGACCCGCGACCTGGAGGCGGAGCTCGCCGCGGCGCTCGCCATCGCCGACGAGGTGGTGATCCTGGAGGTCTTCGGGCCGGGGGAGATGCGGCAGCCGGGAGAGGGTGGGGTCGCGCTGACCGCGGCGGTCCCGCTGCCGGCGGACCGCAAGATCTTCGTGCCGTCCTGGGAGGACGTGCCCGGCGAGGTCGTCCGCCGGGCGCGCGAGGGAGACGTGGTCGTGACGATGGGCGCGCCGCCGATCTCGCTGATGGGCGACGAGCTGCTGGCCGCGCTCGCCGACGGGGCGGTGGGGGCGGAGACGACGCGTCCGGGCGCGGCGACGCTGGATGCCGGATGACGCCTGCCCGGGTCGGACCCGGCGGACCCGGTGGCCGCGCGTCGGCGTCGGGGACGACGGGTCCGACGGGTCGCGGTGGCCGCGGCGGCTCGGAGGCGCACGGCGCCCGTCGCTGGCGGCTGGTACGCGCCGGCACCGACGCCGTGCCGCCCTCGGTGCGGCGGTTCATGCGTCGTGCCCGGCAGCGGCGGCTGCGGGCCGCGATGCCGTGGGCGGTCGTCGGCGGGGTGCTGGCGTTCGCCGGGCTGGTCGCCTGGATCGTCTTCGGCACCGCCGTCTTCGGGGTTCGCGAGGTGCGGGTGACCGGAGGCCAGATCCTGACCGCGGTCGAGGTGCGCAACGCGGCCGCGGTGCCCGACGGTGTGTCGCTGGCGCGGGTCGACGTCGCCGCCGTGCGTGAGCGCGTCGCGGCGCTGGCGCCGGTGGAGCGGGTCACCGTGGTACGCGACTGGCCGCGCACCGTGCTGGTGCAGGTGGTGGAACGCACCCCCGTGGCGGTGGTGCCGCAGCGGCAGGGCTTCGTCGTGGTCGACGCCGCGGGCGTGCCGTTCCGGACGCTGGCGGAGCGGCCGGCCGAGCTGCCGTTGGCGCGGGTGGTCGCGCCGGGCCGCGACGATCCGGCGACGCGTGCGGCGCTGCAGGTGCTCGGCGCGCTGACGCCGGAGCTGCGGAGCCAGCTGCAGGAGGTGGCGGTGGCCGGGCCGGCGCGGATCACGGTGAAGTTGCGGGGCGGCCGCACGATCGTCTGGGGCGATGCCTCGGACAACGAGACCAAGGCGCGGGTGGCCGGCGCGCTGTTGTCCCGCGAGGGCAGGACGATCGACGTGAGCGCGCCGGACGTGGTCACGGTCCGCTGACCGGGGGAATCCGTGCGCCGCGGCCCGGCGGTCGGATCCGGCGTGTCGCGCGGTCGTCCGGGGCCGCCAGTGGGCAGTGAGTTGCCGACACGCCGCGTCGGTTCTTGGATCGCGCGGACGGTCCGCTTACGTTGCCCCCGAGGCTTTCAGAGGTTGACATAACTCTAAGCCTCTAGTAGAGGGTGAGGGTTACCCCTTCGTCCTCTCGTACCGAGCGGTTGTCGATCGCGGTCAGGCCGGGTCGCACGGGTCGACAACCGCCGAACTCGGAAGGGAAGGCAACCGGTGACACCTCCGCACAACTACCTGGCGGTCATCAAGGTCGTCGGCATCGGTGGCGGCGGAGTCAACGCCGTCAATCGCATGATCGAGGTCGGCCTGAAGGGCGTCGAGTTCATCGCGATCAACACCGACGCGCAGGCGCTGCTGATGAGCGACGCCGACGTCAAGCTCGACGTGGGCCGTGAACTGACTCGCGGGCTCGGCGCCGGGGCCAACCCGGACGTCGGCAAGAGCGCGGCGGAGGATCACCGCGACGAGATCGAAGAGGTCCTCAAGGGCGCCGACATGGTCTTCGTGACCTGTGGCGAGGGCGGCGGCACGGGCACCGGTGGCGCCCCGGTGGTCGCCAACATCGCCCGCAAGCTCGGCGCGCTGACCATCGGCGTCGTGACCCGGCCCTTCTCCTTCGAGGGCAAGCGCCGGCAGGTGCAGGCCGAGTCCGGGATCGACGAGCTGCGCAACCAGTGCGACACGCTGATCGTGATCCCCAACGACCGGCTGCTGGCCCTCGGTGACCGCGGCATCAGCATGATGGACGCCTTCCGGCAGGCCGACCAGGTCCTCCTCTCCGGTGTCCAGGGCATCACCGACCTGATCACGACGCCGGGTCTGATCAACCTGGACTTCGCGGACGTCAAGAGCGTGATGAGCGGCGCCGGCAGCGCGCTGATGGGCATCGGTAGCGCCCGTGGCGACAACCGCGCGGTCGAGGCCGCCGAGGCGGCGATCTCCAGCCCGCTGCTCGAGCAGAGCATGGACGGCGCGCGCGGCGTGCTGCTCTCCATCGCCGGCGGCTCCGACCTCGGCCTGTTCGAGATCAACGACGCGGCGCAGCTGGTCACCGACGCGGCGCACCCGGACGCCAACATCATCTTCGGTGCGGTCATCGACGACGCGCTCGGCGACGAGGTGCGGGTGACGGTCATCGCGGCGGGCTTCGACGGTGGGGCGCCGGCGTACAAGCCGGCCGAGCCCGCCCGCAAGGTCGCGCCGCCGCCGGCCCCCCAGCAGCCGGCCGTGCCCGCGACCCCGTCGACGCCCACGACGCCCCCGGCGACCAGCAACCAGCCGCGCCGTGTTCTCTTCGACGACGTCGACGTGCCGGACTTCCTGAAGAACGGCTCCTGAGCGTCGCGGAGATGATCGGGGCATCGACGGATCCGTCGGAACGGCGACGCGCGGAGCTGGCGGACAATCTGGCCGGCGTGCGCGCCCGCGTCGCCGACGCGTGTGCGGCGGCCGGCCGCGATCCCGCGTCGGTGGCGCTGATCGCGGTGACCAAGACGTACCCGGCGAGCGACGTCGCGTTGCTCGCCGGGCTCGGCGTGACCGACGTGGGGGAGAACCGCGACCAGGAGGCGGCCGCCAAGGCGGCCGCGGTCGCGGCGGCCGGGGCGACGGTGCGGTGGCACTTCGTCGGCCAGCTCCAGCGCAACAAGTCCCGGTCGGTGGTCGGCTACGCCGACGTGGTCCAGTCGGTCGACAGCGTGCGGCTCGCGGCCGCGCTCGCCGAGGCGGCGCGGCGGCACCGACCGGCGTCGCGGCCGCCGTTGGACGTGCTGGTGCAGGTGAGCATCGACGGAGACCCGGCGCGCGGCGGGGCCCTGCCGGACGCCGCCGACCCCGACCGTGGCCTGTGGCCGGTGGCCGAGGCGGTGGCCGGGACCGACGCGTTGCGGCTGGCCGGGCTCATGGCGGTCGCGCCGCTGGGGTGGCCGCCGGAGTCGGCCTTCGACCGGCTGGCGGCGATCGCGGCGCGGGTGCGCGCCGATTTCCCCGGCGCCACGCTGCTCTCCGCGGGCATGAGCGCCGATCTCGAGGCGGCGATCGCGCACGGCGCGACACATGTGCGCGTCGGCAGCGCATTGCTCGGAATGCGTAGCACGCTGCGGTAGCCTGACGGCCGGGACACCAAACTACATCCGTGTTGTTTGAGGCGGCGCTTCCCTGGTCGGGGGTCACGGTTCCGGTCGTTTGGCGGCCGGGCCGGGGGGAGAAGTCTTCAGGCCGGTGGGCATTGCGGTGTTCACGCGCGTGACAGTGGCACGGCACGGGGGGCGTGCCGCACGGCGGACGGAGGGGCGCGGCGATGGGTGCACTGCGCAAGGCGGGGGTCTGGCTCGGCCTCGTCGAGGACGAGGACGACCGGGCGTACGACGACGGTGCGTACGACAAGGGTGGTTACCGTGAGTCGCGGTACCGGGACAGCCGGTACGCGGACGATTTCGGTGACGATGAGGACGAGCCGGATGACGGACCGGTCCTCACCCGGGTCCGCTCGTCGGAGCGGCTGCGCCACTCGGACCGGCTGAGCGGCCGCGCAGCCGACGTGGACCGTGGCGACGCGGAGCCGCCCGAGCGCTCCAGCGTGCGCTCGATCACGCGGCCGAGCGCTCCCGAGCCGTCGTCGGCGCTCACGTACTCCACCCGGGACAACCTCGCGCTCGCGCCGCAGGTGCAGCTGCGCGAGCGCGCCCCCGTGGCCGACGACGAGCAGCGGTACCAGATCACCACGCTGCATCCCACGACCTACCGCGAGGCCCGCACCATCGGCGAGCACTTCCGCGACGGTGTCCCGGTCATCATCAATCTCACCGAGATGGACGAGGCGGACGCCCGCCGACTGGTCGATTTCGCGGCCGGTCTGGCGTTCGGGCTGCGCGGTACGATCGAGCGCGTGACCAACAGGGTGTTCCTGCTCTCACCGGCCAACGTCCAGGTCACCGCCGAGGACAAGGCCAAGATCGCTGAGGGCGGTTTTTTCAGTCTGAGCTAGTCTGAACGAGGGACGCCGTCTGCCGTGTTGTCGATCCTGTTCCAGGTGCTGTACCTGCTGCTCTACGTCTTCTTCCTGGCGCTGTTGGCGCGTTTCGTGCTGGGTGCTGTCCTGCAGTACAGTCGCCGGTGGCAACCCGGCCGGGGGGCTGCCGCAGGAATGGAATCGGTGTGGAGCGTCACTGATCCGCCCCTCAAGGCGTTGAGGCGTGTGATCCCACCACTGCGAATTGGTACCGTGAGCTTCGACCTGGCCTCCCTTGTGCTCCTGGTTATCCTGTTCGTGCTGATGGAGTTCGTGGTGAAGCGGCTGATCAGCTTGTTCTGACCAGCGCGCTACGCGGCCGCAACTGACCCGAGGAGTTTCGATGCCGCTTACCCCGGCCGACGTCCACAACGTCGCCTTCAAAAAGCCTCCGATCGGCAAGCGGGGGTATGACGAGGAGGAGGTCGACGCCTTCCTGGACGAGGTCGAGCGTGAGCTCGCCCGTCTGATCGAGGAGAACAACGAGCTGCGTGCCCAGGTGGAGCGCGGCGGCCGTGGCGGCGCTCCAGCCGCTCCCGGCGCCGACCCTCGACTGGCCGCCGAGCTCAACGACATGAAGACCCAGCTCGACCGGGCGCAGCGCGACAAGGCGGCGGCGGAGCAGGCGGCCCGTGCGATGCAGGCCGAGCTGGAGCAGGTGCGGTCCCAGGGCGGCGCCGTGGTCGCGGCCGGCGGCGACGGCGAGCAGCAGGCCCTGCGGGTGCTGATGATGGCGCAGCGCACGGCCGACGACCACGTGTCGGACGCCCGGCGCGAGGCGGACAAGCTCCTGTCCGACGCGCGCTCCAAGGCCGAGGAGGTCACGCGTGAGGCGCGGGCCAAGGCCGACGCGCTGGAGCGCGACGCCCGCCAGCGGCACCAGGAGGCGATGGGCGGCCTGGACGCCAAGCGGACGGCGCTGCAGAAGCACATCGAGGAGCTCAAGCAGTTCGAGCGGGAGTACCGGACGCGGCTGAAGGCCTACCTGGAGAGCCAGCTGCGCGACCTCGACGGTCGTGGGCAGGGCCTCGAGGCGGAGATGACCCGGGCCGAGGGCAACCGTGCGGTCTCCGGCTCCGGCGGCCTGGCCACGGCGGGGCTCGCCGGCTCCTACGGCGGCCGCTCCGGCGCGCTCGAAGCCGGCCGCTGACCCCGCGCGGTCACGGAAGACGACAGGAAGCCGATGCGGCGGGGGTGAGCCGTGATTGTCGCGAGTCTGCTGCTCATCCTCGTCGCCGTCACGCTGCTGGTGCTCGGCCTGGCCAGCGGTTCGAGCGCGTTGCTGATCAGCTCGATCGCGGCGAGCCTCTTCGCCGCCGTCGCGCTGGTGGTGGGTGCCCGCCAGGCGGCCGCCGGACGCGCCGGACCGGCGCCGGGCGACGACGAGCCGGACCTGCGTGCCGGCGACGAGGATGACACCGACCGGCGTCATCGGGCGGCCCGGATCGGCGAGCCGGGCGCCCGCCCGACGGCCACGGCGTTCGGCGCGGCCCCGCCGGGGTTCGCCGATCCGGTGGAGCCGCGGTCCGGGCAGGCCGGGGCGTCCGATGTGCTCGTCGACGCGGAGCCCGCGGACGAGCCGCCGCCGCAGCAGGTGAGCCCGGTCGACGCGGCGCGGGTCGCCCGACTGCTCACCGAGGTGCTCGTCGTCGACGCGCGCCCCCGTTACCATCTCGCCGGCTGCGCCCACCTGCGCGACCGGGAGAGCGAGCCGCTGCCGGTGCGTGAGGCGGTCGAGCTGGGGTTCACCCCGTGCGGCCGCTGCGAGCCCGACCACGCGCTTCTCTCCGACGCCCGCCGCGGCTGATCGCGGGCGACCCCCCGTGCCTCGCCCCAGCCGCCGCGGCGTCGATCCCGCGGCTCAGACGCCGGGATCCGACGCGCCGGCCACGGTTGCCGTGCGCGTCAAGCCCGGCGCGTCGCGAACCAGGGTCGGCGGCAGCTACGAGGGGCCGTACGGGTCCGCTCTGATCATCGCGGTGACCGCGCCCGCGGTCGACGGCCGCGCCACCGAGGCCGCCCGTCGCGCGCTCGCCGACGCGCTGGAGCTCCGTCCCGGCGCCGTGGAGCTGCGGGCCGGCGCGGCCAGCCGGGATAAGCTCTTCGGCGTCGCGCCCGCGGGGGCGGCGCTCGACGCCCGACTGCGTCGCCTGCGCGCCGGATCGGCGCGGTGAGGGTCGACGAGCCGGGCCGGCGATGACCGGGTCGCTGGACATCGCACTGCTGCTCGGGTCGGCGGTGCTGCTCGTCGCGGTCGGGGCGGTGCGGCTCTCCACCCGGCTCGGTGTGCCGAGCCTGCTGGTCTACCTGGCGCTCGGCGTCGCCATCGGCGAGTCCGGGCTCGGCATCCGGTTCGATGACGCCGAACTGACCCGTACCCTCGGCTTCTGCGCATTGATCGTGATCATCGCGGAGGGGGGCCTGACCGCCCGGTGGAGCACCCTGCGCCCCGTGCTCGGGCTCGCCGCGGCGTTGGCCACCGTCGGCGTGGTGGTGAGCATCGCGGTCGTCGGCGTGGCGGTGCATCTCCTGCTCGGCCTGGACTGGCGTCTCGCCCTCCTCTATGGAGCCGTGCTCTCCTCCACCGACGCCGCCGCGGTCTTCGCGACCCTGCGCCGGTTGCGCCTGCCGCCCCGGCTGGTGGCGGCGTTGGAGGCGGAGTCCGGCCTCAACGACGCCCCCGTCGTGCTGCTGGTCGTCCTGCTCGCCACGCACGGCCCGGGCGCGCACCCGTGGTGGCAGGAGGCGCTGCTGCTCGGGTACGAGCTCGCGGCGGGCGCGGCGGTCGGGTTCGGAGTCGGCGTCGCGGGCCGGTGGACGCTGCGGCGTGCGGCCCTGCCGTCGGCGGGGCTGTATCCGATCGCGGCCGTCGGCTTCACGGTCCTGGCGTACGCCGCCGGTGCGGTGCTGCACGCCTCCGGGTTCCTCGCGGTCTACGTCGCCGGCGTCGTGCTCGGCAACGCCCGGCTGCCGCACCGCCAGGCCATCCTCGGGTTCGCCGACGGGCTCGCCTGGCTGGCGCAGATCGGGCTCTTCGTCCTGCTCGGACTGCTGGTCTCGCCGAGCCGGCTGGACGCCGCCGTGCTTCCGGCGATCGTCGCGGGGCTGGCGCTGTTGTTCCTGGCCCGCCCGCTGTCGGTGGCGGTCTCGGCGCTGCCGTTCCGGGTCCGGCCGCGCGAGCAGGTCTTCCTCTCCTGGGCGGGGCTGCGCGGTGCGGTGCCGATCGTGCTCGCCACGATTCCGCTCTCCGCGGGCCTGCCCGGCGCGGGCCGGCTCTTCGACGCGGTCTTCGTGCTGGTCGTGATCTTCACGCTGCTGCAGACCGGCACCCTGGGGCCGGTCGCGCGGCGGTTGCGGGTGACCGCGCCCGCCGAGCCGGCGGAGATCCGGGTCGAGACGGCGCCGCTGGAGCGGATGCAGGCGGATCTGTTGCAGCTGGAGGTGCCGGAGGGGTCGCGGCTGGCCGGTGTGCACGTGGACGAGCTGCGGCTGCCGGTGGGCGCGTCGGTGACGCTGGTGCTGCGCGACGGCGCGGGTTTCGTGCCCGTTCCGGACACCCGGCTGAAAGTGGGGGACAGCCTGTTGATCGTGGCGACCGCGGCGGTACGCGACGTCGCCGAGCGTCGACTGCGGGCCGTCAGCCGGCGGGGACGGTTGGCCCGTTGGTTCGACGAGTACGGCGACGAGCGGGACGAATGATCTGCTAGCGTCCTTTTGCCCGGTTTAAGGATTATTCCGTACCGGCATGGGTAGCACCGGTGCGGCATGTTGTGGGACGTGCTCACGTTCCGTATTCTTGCCAATCTCCGGAGTGCGCGGCGTCCCGCCGCGCGCCCGTTTTGCAAGTGGGGGACGCTATGGCCGAGCGGGCGCACGACGCGCGCAAGGCGGCAGCGGACGCCGGCGTGTCGATCGGGCACGTCGACGGGGGAGGGTCGCGGTGAGCCGCCCCGACGGGGTCGGCGCGACCGCGACATCGGCGGCCGGAGCGGTCAGCCGAGGTTCGGCCGGCCGGACAGCGGGGTATCCCGGCACTTCCCGGTCGCCCGTCACGGCCCCCACGAGCTCCGCCACGTTCAGCGACGTGGCAGCCCCGAAGGACCGCCGGGCCCTGGTGCAGGCACCGGATCAGGCACCGCCGATCGCCGCGGGGACCGCGGCCAAGGGAGCGACGATGGCCAAGTCAGCCGAGACGAAGACCGCCGGACGCAAGCCGGTGGCCGCCAAGACCAGCCGCAGCGCCGCGGAGACCGAGAAGATCCGGGCCGCGCTGGCGGCCCGTCGTGACGAACTGCGCACCGAGTACGATCAGACGCTGAGCGAGATCACCGAGCTGCAGCGGGACCGGTTGACGGACTCGGCGGGCGACGACCAGGCCGACACCGGCACCAAGACGTTCGAACGCGAGCAGGAGATCTCCCTCGCCAACAGCATCCTGGAGCGGATCACGCAGGTCGAACGGGCGCTGGAGCGGCTCGACGAGGGCAACTACGGCTGGTGCGAGCGGTGCGGCACCCCGATCCCCGTCGAACGCCTCGCGGCGTTCCCGTCCGCGACACTGTGTGTCTCGTGCAAGCAACTGGAGGAGCGGCGGTAGGCGCGGGCGAGCCTTCCGGGGCGGGCGCGTCACACGCGCCCGCGCCGGGGCGAGGGCGAAGCTCGCCGACACCGCCGCACGAGGCGGAGGGATAGGCAGCTGAGCGCCGATGGGGAGCAGATGACCGCGCCGCGGCCCGCCGCGGCGGCGGATCCGGCCGGCGAGCCGGTGGCCGGGGGCCGGCGGCGTCGCAGCATCCAGGTTCTGATGGCGACCGCGTTGCTCGCGGTCGCGGCCGATCTGGGCACCAAGCATCTCGCGCTGGTCACGCTGGAGGACCGCGAACCGCTACGGCTGCTCGGTGGCGCGGTCTATCTGACCCTCACCCGCAACAGCGGCGCGGCGTTCAGTCTGGGCTCCGATTACACCTGGATCTTTCCGCTGGTCACCGTCGCGGTGATCGGCTGGATCGGGTGGATGGCGCGCCGGCTCGGCTCGATCCCGTGGGCGCTCTCGCTGGGGCTCGTGCTCGGCGGGGCGCTGGGGAACCTCATCGACCGGATATTCCGGGCGCCCGGCCCCTTCGTCGGGCACGTCGTCGACATGGTCAGCCTCTTCGACCCGCACGGCCAGGTCTGGCCGGTGTTCAATCTCGCCGACAGCGCGCTGATGACCGGCGTCGGTCTGGCCATCCTGCTGGAGTTCACCGGCCGGCAGCGCGACGGCAGCCGGCTGTCCGCCGGCGACGACGCCGACAGCCGGCTGTCCGCCGGCGACGACGCCGGAGGCCGGTCGTGACCTCCACGCACGACGCCGGCCAACTGCGTCCCGCCGGAGAACGCCGGTCGCTGCCCGTCCCCGACGGCCTCGACGGGATGCGCCTGGACCAGGCGGTCTCCCGGCTGTTCGGGCTGTCCCGCACCGTGGCGGCCGCGCTGGTGGAGGCCGGCGACGCGCTGGTCGACGGAGTGCCGCGGGCGAAGTCCGAGAAGGTCGCCGCCGGCGCGTGGCTCGAGGTCATCCTCCCGGCGCCGCCCGCGCCGCCGGTGGTCACCCCGCAGGCGGTGCCGGGGCTGACGGTCGTCTACGCCGACGACGACATCGTGGTGGTCGACAAGCCGGTCGGTGTGGCGGCGCACCCGAGCCCCGGCTGGACCGGCCCGACCGTGATCGGCGGGCTCGCCGGCATCGGGCACCGGATCTCGACCAGTGGCGCCGCGGAGCGGCAGGGCGTCGTGCACCGGCTCGACGTCGGCACCAGCGGGCTGATGGTGGTCGCCAAGAGCGAGCAGGCGTACAGCGTGCTCAAGCGGGCGTTCAAGGCCCGCGAAGTGGACAAGCGCTACCACGCGGTGGTGCAGGGCCACCTCGATCCGTTGCGGGGAACGGTCGACGCGCCGATCGACCGGCATCCCAGCCACGACTACAGGTGGGCGGTCATCTCGCACGGTAAGCCGAGCGTCACGCACTATGACACGGTTGAGGCGTTCCCGGCGGCGAGCCTGGTGGACATCCGGCTCGAAACCGGGCGTACCCACCAGATCAGGGTGCATATGTCCGCCTTGCGACACCCCTGTGTCGGTGACCTGACGTACGGCGCCGATCCGACGCTCGCCGCGCGACTCGGACTGTCCCGGCAGTGGCTGCATGCCCGTGCGCTCAGCTTCCTCCACC
This sequence comes from Micromonospora pattaloongensis, assembly GCF_900107255.1. GTDB lineage: Bacteria > Actinomycetota > Actinomycetes > Mycobacteriales > Micromonosporaceae > Micromonospora_I > Micromonospora_I pattaloongensis. The sequence goes on from NZ_FNPH01000005.1 coordinate 229,222, forward strand.
CCCGTACGGCCGAGGAGGTTCGGTTCGTCAGCGACTACCCTGATGACCTGAAACGGGCGCTCGCCATTCTCGGCGAGTAAGCGTCGCCCGTCGATGGCGGAACAGGTCAGAGCCTGACGAGGGAGAGTGCGTCCGTGCGTGCCGGCGAGCTGTTGCGACGGCTGGACAGCCGAGTGCTGCCGCCGCTGGCGAGGGGGATGGCCCGGCTCGGCCAGGGGCAGGTCCGCCCGCGCGTGCTGACGGTCGCGGCGACGGTGTCGGTGACCGCCGTGCTGATGACCGCGGTCTGGGCCGCCGACCGGGGTCCGGTGGGCGATCAGACCGTCGGCGACGTGGTGCGGGTCGGCGTGGTCGACGGCGACTCGATCCCCGGCTATGTGCGGGCGAGCCGGGACAAGTTGGACGCCCTGTCGGCCGCCCCGCCGAGCGCGCCGACCGAGACGTACGCCCTGGTCACCTTCGCCGCCTATCTCGCGCCGGGCCGGCTGTCGCCGGTGCTGGACGGGCTCGCCGTCTCGGAGGTCTTCAGCCGGGTGCCGCTGCCGCACACCCAGACGCAGATCGTGCGCATTCCGGCGCAGCGCGTCCCGGACGACGTGACGGCGGGGATGGCGCAGGTGGCGCAGCGCAAGGAGATCGAGGCGCGGGACTACCGGGAGCGGGGCGCCGCGCTGACCGGCGACGGTGATCAGGAGCGGGAGCTGCGGCAGCTCTACGACAGCGGCGCCCGCGTCGCGCTCGCCGAAGCCACGGCGTACCGGTCGCACTGCTCCTGCGTCTACGCCGCGGTCGTACGCGCCACGCCGGCGCTGCTGCGGCGGGTCGCGGAGCGCCCCGAGGTGCGGGCGGTGGACCCCGCGCCCGAGCTGCGCCGGCTGGAGCGGGCGGTGTTCCTGCCGCCGCTGCCGGAACAGCAGGACGTGGTGCGGCCGCCGGCCGACGGAGACCTCGCCACCGCTCCCACCGCGACCCCCGGCCCGGTCGGGACCAGCCCCGCCGCGACCAGCACCGTCGGGGTGATCGCGCCATCGCCCTCGCCGGTCGCATCGGACGAGCCGACCCGCACCGGCCCGGCGGTCTCGCCCAGCCCGACCCGGGTACGCCCCTCGGCGACGGACACCACCCCGGCGGCGGAATCGGTCACCGCCGAGTCCCCGGCGGCATCATGAACGTCACAGGCCATATCCGGTGGCCGCGCCGTGCGTTGAAAACACGCTGGTGGTTGGGATAGGCGTGCCGCGCGGGTCCGAATAGGGTGACCTCGTAGCGTGTCAAGGGCATCGATGACGCGGGGAGGGCGGGGCGTGGAGGGGACCGAGACCGGCTGGGATCGGCCGGCCGAACCAGCGCCCCGCTGGCGGGCGCTGCTCGAGCGCGCCCGACTCGGCGGCCGCACCGGTGAACAGCCCGAGCTGGGCCGCGGCGGACGGGCGCGGTCGCGCCCGATCGAGCAGCCGCCGGGTGGCGGCTACCTTGAGACGCAGCCGCCGAGTGGCGGCTACCTTGAGACGCGGCCGCCGGGTGGCGGCTACCTTGAGACGCGGCCGCCGGGTGGCGGCTACCTTGAGACGCAGCCGATCGGTTACCCGGCGGAGCTGGGCTACGCCGCCGAGCCCACGTACGCGCCCGAGCCCGGATACGCCCCCGACCCCGGACACACCACCGAGCCCGGATACGGCGCCGTGCCCGGCTACGGCGTCGAGCCCGGCTACGCCGTCCCGGCGTACGAGCCGGCCGCCGGCCGTCCCACGGCCTACGCGCCGTCGCCCGGCTACGGCTCCTCCCACGGCGCCGGGTACCCGCCCACCGCGTACGGCTCGGCAGAGGCGGCGCATCCGGCGCGGATCGAGTGGCGCGAGACCCGGCCGGACGCCGCGGCCGACCGGGCCGCCGCCGTGCTCCGCGGCGACCTGGGCGTGCCGCGGGTGCTGGCGTTCGCCAACCCCAAGGGCGGCGTGCACAAGACCACGGCGACGGTGCTCGCCGCCGCCACGGTGGGCAGCGTCCGCGGCCGCGGGGTGCTCGCCTGGGACGACAACGAGCTGCGCGGCACGCTCGGGCTGCGGGCCGGCAGCGCGCGGCACGCGCGCACCATCCGGCACCTGATCGCGGATCTCATCGAGATCGAGGCGTCTCACGGCTTCGAGCTCACCGACCGGCTCGACGACTACCTGCGGCACGCCTCGGACGGCTCCTACGACGTGCTCGCCGGGGAGGAGAATCCGCGCTTCGCGCAGCAGCTCGACCGGCACACCGTGCGGCGGGTGCTGGAGTTGCTGCGCCGTACGCACGATGTGATCTGCGTGGACACCGGCAACAACGTCGAGAGCGCGAACTGGCAGACGGTGCTGCAGGCGGCCGACCAGCTGGTGGTCACGACGGTGCCCCGCGAGGACGCGGCGTTCAGCGCCGACTGGATGCTCGACCTGCTGCACGAGGTGGGCATGGGGGAGCTGGCCGACAATGCGGTCACGCTGCTCTCCTGCCCGACCCCGGGACCCTCGCCGCTCCTCGACGACTTCACGAAGCACTTCGCCACCCGCACCCGCGCGGTCGCGGTCGTGCCGTACGACCCGGCGCTGGAGACCGGCTCGTCGATCGAGTACGTGCAGCTGCAACCCGAGACCCGCCAGGCGTGGCTGCAGGCCGCCTCCGTGATGCTCGAGCCGTTCGCGCGCTGATCACGGGTTGCCGCGCCGCCCTGCGGGCGGGGCGGACGCCGGCCCCGGGGCGGGCCGGGACGGCAGCCGTCGTGCGGGCGGCGACGGCTGCCTGAGAGGATCGCGGAGTGAGCGCCCCTTCCTCCGACGACGACCGCGCCGGCGGCGACCGCGACGGCCAGCGTCGCGTCGAACCCGCGGCCGGGCCGACCCTCCCGCCGCCGCCACCGGCGCCGCCGCTGCCACCCCTGGTCGTCCCGCCCCCGCCCACGACCGGCCCGGCGGCTCCGGCGGACCCGGCCGGTGAGAACGGGGCGCTGACCGACCCGCCCGCCGCCCCCGGCTCGATGCCGGCGACCGGCCGGGGACGGCGGCTCCGTACGCTGCTGGTCGCGCTCGCCACCGCGCTGGCGGTGGCGGCGCTGGGCGTGCCGCTGGGCCTGCTCTGGCGGGCCCTCGCGCCGAGCGTCCCGATCATCAAGACCGCGGACGGCGGTGCGTTGACCGACCCCCAGCCGCAGCAGTTCGTCGCCGCGGACGGCTGGTTCGCCGTGCTCGGCGCCGGCTTCGGGGTGCTCTGCGCGATCGGGGCCTGGGTCCTGCTGCGGCGCCACCGTGGGCCGGTCGGGCTGCTCGCCGTCGTGGCCGGGGCGGTGGCGGCGGCGCCGATCGCCTGGGGGCTCGGGCGCCAGATCGGGCTGTCGGAATACCGGCGGCTGCTGCACACCGCCGCCGTGGGAGACGTGCTGAACAAGCCGCCGGACCTGCGGGCCGGGCGGTTCGAGCTGGTCCAGGGCTTCATCCCGACGATCCAGGGCGACCTGCTGCTTCCGGCCTTCGGCGCGGCGGTCGCCTACACCCTGCTGGCCGGTTGGTCGCGGTACGCCTCGCTCCATGCCGAGCCCGGCGAGCCGGCGGGCGCCGAGCTCATGCCCGGCCGGGCCACCCAGCCCGCCCACGCACCGGCCGTCCAGCCGGGCTCCGGCCAGCCGGGCCACGGCCAGTCGGGCAACGTCCCGGCGGGCAACGTCCCGGCGGGCAACCTCCCGGCGGGCAATGGCCCGGCGGCGGGCGCCCCCGTCGGCAGCGGCGAGCGCGACCACGGCCACATCGGCACCGGCGAGCGCGACCACGGTCGCGGTGGCAGCGACGCCCCCGTCAGTTCGGACTCGCCGCAACCGCCAGCTCCGCCAGCGGCACCGGGACCGCCCGCACCTGGCGGAGCAACGCCGCCTCGCGATTGAGCAGCCGCAGCTCGGCGCGGAGCCGTCGGGCGGTGTCCGGGGCGGCGAGCAGCCGCTGCCGGTCCTCGACGGTCAGCGCCGCCGTGGCGGCCACCAGGTGCGACAGCACGGTCGGATCCTCGGGCAGCTGTTCGGCGATCTCCTCGGGGCCGCGGCGGATCAGCCCGAGGTACTGGCGGAACACGGCGAGCACGCGCGGGGCGAGCAGGTCGGCGACGTCCTCGGAGCCGGTCGGCTCCGGCAGCCACTCCACCCGCGCCCGCAGGTACGGCGTCGACTGCTCGTCCACGCCGGCGATCCGGAACCGGCGCCGGCCGACGGTGACGATGTCGAAGCGCCCGTCCGCGAGCTCGGTCACCTGGCGCAGCTCCGCGGTGCAGCCGACCTCGTGCAGCGTGACCCCGCCGCTGGCCGGGGTGCCGCCGGCCGGGCCCGCGGGGGGCAACACCTCCCACCCGCGCCGGATCGCCACCACGCCGAACTCGCGTGGCGTGCCCTCCGGCAGGCTCACCAGGTGCCGGACCAGCTCGCGGTAGCGTTCCTCGAAGATGTGCAGCGGCAGGACCAGCCCGGGGAAGAGCACCGTCCCCAGCGGGAAGACCGGCAACTGGGCGCTCATCGGCCGAGCGTAGCGTGGCAGGACTCACCGTCCCGCGCATTGGACGGCCGCTGTCCGTCCCTTGGGAGCCGCCTACACTCGCAAGGGTGTTGAACCGGATCGACCTGCGTGGCGGCTCCCGCGACCCGCGAGGGCTGCTGCCCCGTGCCCAGCTCGACGTCTCCGAGGCCGTCGACCGGATCCGTCCGGTCGTCGAGGCGGTGCGCGAGCATGGCTTCGCGGCGATCCGCGAGGCCACCGAGCGCTTCGACGGGGTGACGGTCGACCGGCTGCGCGTGCCGGCCGAGGCGATCGCCGCCGCCGAGCGGCAGCTCGATCCCGACGTCCGCGCCGCGCTGGTCGAGGCGATCGCGCGGGCCCGCCGCGTCCACGGCGACCAGCGGCGCGTCGACGTGACCACGCAGGTGGTGCCCGGCGGCACGGTGACGGAGCGCTGGGTCCCGGTGTCCCGGGTCGGCCTCTACGTCCCGGGCGGCCTGGCGATGTACCCGTCGACCGTGGTCATGAACGTGGTCCCCGCCCAGGTCGCCGGCGTCGAGTCGCTCGTCGTCGCGAGCCCGCCGCAGCGGGACAACGACGGTCTGCCCGACGCCCGCGTGCTCGCGGCGTGCGCCCTGCTCGGCGTCGACGAGGTCTACGCGGTCGGCGGCGCCCAGGCCGTGGCGATGCTCGGCTACGGCGCGGAGACGACCGCCGACGGCACCGAGCGTTGCGCCCCGGTCGACGTCATCACCGGTCCCGGCAACATCTGGGTGACCGCCGCGAAGCGGCTGCTGCGCGGCGTGGTCGGGATCGACGCCGAGGCCGGCCCGACCGAGATCGCGATCCTGGCCGACGACACCGCCGACCCGGTGCACGTCGCCGCCGACCTGATCAGCCAGGCCGAGCACGACCCGCTCGCCGCGAGCGTCCTGGTCACGCCCTCGGTGGCGCTGGTCGAGGCGGTCGAGCGGGAGCTCGCCCGCCAGGTCCCGGCGACCAAGCACAGCGAGCGGGTCACGACGGCGCTCACCGGCGCGCAGTCCGGGGCGGTGCTCGTCGACGACCTGGAGGCGGGGCTGCGGGTCGTCGACGCGTACGCCGCCGAGCACCTGGAGATCCAGACCCGTGACGCGCGGCACTGGGCGATGCGGGTCCGCAACGCCGGCGCGATCTTCGTCGGGGCGTACGCGCCGGTGTCGCTCGGTGACTACTGCGCCGGCTCCAACCACGTCCTCCCGACCGGTGGCTGCGCCCGGCACTCGTCCGGCCTGTCGGTGCAGTCGTTCCTGCGCGGCATCCACGTCGTCGACTACGACGAGGCGGCGCTGCGCGACGTCGCTGCCCACGTGGTCACGCTCGCCAACGCCGAGGACCTGCCGGCGCACGGCCAGGCGGTGCAGGCACGGTTCGGCGGGGCGACGCCGGCATGACCACGCTGGACGACCTGCCGCTCCGCGACGACCTGCGCGGGATGAGCCCGTACGGTGCGCCGCAGCTCGACGTGCCGGTGCGGCTCAACACCAACGAGAACTCGTACCCGGTGCCGGACGCGGTGGTGGAGGCGATCGGCAAGGCGCTGCAGGCCGAGCTGCGCGACCTCAACCGCTATCCGGACCGCGACGCGGTGGCGCTGCGCGCCGAGCTGGCCGACTACCTGGGGCACGGCCTGACCGGCGACCGGGTGTGGGCGGCCAACGGCTCCAACGAGGTCCAGCAGCAGCTGCTGCAGGCGTTCGGCGGGCCGGGGCGCACGGCGCTGGGCTTCACGCCGGCGTACTCCATGCACCCGCTGCTGGCGCTCGGCACCGGCACGGCCTGGGTCGACGGGCGGCGCGACGCGAGCTTCGGGCTCACCGCCGACGAGGCCGTCGCGCAGGTCGAGGCGCACCGGCCGGACCTGGTCCTCCTCTGCTCGCCGAACAACCCCACCGGCACCGCGCTCGACCCGGCCGTGATCGAGGCGGTGCTGGCGACCGCGCCGGGCATGGTGGTGGTCGACGAGGCGTACGCGGAGTTCGCCCGGCCGGGCACGCCGAGCGCGCTGACCGTGCTGCCCGGCCACCCGCGCCTGGTGGTGACCCGCACGATGAGCAAGGCGTTCGGGTTCGCCGGCGGGCGGCTCGGTTACCTCGCCGCCGATCCGGCGGTGATCGACGCGGTGCAGCTGGTGCGGCTGCCGTACCACCTCTCGGCGCTCACCCAGGCCGCGGCCCGCGCGGCGCTCGCGCACCGCGCGGCCCTGCTGGCGACGGTCGACGCGATCAAGGCGCAGCGCGACCGGATCGTGACGACGCTGCGGGAGCGGGGGCACACCGTCGCCGACAGCGACGCCAACTTCGTGCTGTACCGGGTGGGCGGCGACCAGAAGGCGACGTGGCGGGCGCTGCTCGACCGCGGCGTGCTGGTCCGGGACGTGGGGCTGCCCGGCTGGCTGCGGGTCACCGCCGGGACCCCGGAAGAGACCGACGCATTCCTGCGCGCCATGGAGGACGTCGGGCGCGACCCCGAACGAAAGGCAGACGCATGAGCCGCACCGCCCGGGTCGAGCGGACCACCACCGAGACCAAGGTCCTGATCGAGCTGGACCTCGACGGCACCGGCAAGGCCGAGATCAGCACCGGGGTCGGCTTCTACGACCACATGCTCAACCAGATCGCCCGGCACGGCGGCTTCGACCTGACCGTGCAGACCGTCGGCGACCTGGAGATCGACGCCCACCACACCATGGAGGACACCGCGCTCGCGCTGGGCGCCGCGTTCGCCGAGGCGCTGGGGGACAAGGCCGGCATCCGGCGGTACGGCTCGGCGACCGTGCCGATGGACGAGGTGCTGGTGCGCGCCGCTGTCGACCTGTCCGGCCGCCCCTACGTGGTGCACGACGAGCCGGCGCTGGTGCCGTACATCGGGCCGGTCTACCCGACGAGCATGACCCGGCACATCTGGGAGTCGTTCGGGCAGGCCGCCCGGATGACGCTGCACGTCGACGTGCTGCGCGCCGCCCGCCCCGGCGGCCACCCGGACGCGCACCACGTGGTGGAGGCGCAGTTCAAGGCGGTGTCGCGGGCGCTGCGCGAGGCGGTTTCGATCGACCCGCGCGCCGCGGGCGTCATCCCCAGCACCAAGGGTGCGCTGTGAGCGCGAGGAGCGCAGCGCAGCGGAGCCCCGCAGTCGCGAACGAAAGGAAGGCCCCGTGAGCGCGAGGAGCGCAGCGCAGCGGAGCCCCGCAGTCGCGAACGGAAGGGCGGCGCTGTGAGTTCGGTCCTTCCCGTCGCGCTCTTCGCGCTGGCCGGGATCCTGGTCGGCGGCGCGTGGTCGATGCACCGGCAGGCCGCGTCCCGGGCCGGTGTGGTGCTCGTCGGCGTGCTGGCGCTGCTTTCGGCCGCCGGCGGCGCGCTCTGGCTGATCCCGGGGGGTGAGTGATGACTCGGGTCGTGGTGCTCGACTACGGCTCGGGCAATCTGCGGTCCGCCGAGCGGGCGCTGGCCCGGGCCGGCGCCGACGTCACCGTCACCGCCGACCTGGACGCCGCGGCCCGCGCCGACGGCCTGGTCGTGCCCGGAGTGGGCGCGTTCGCCGCGTGCATGGCCGGCATCGAGGCGCTCGGCGCGGGCCCGGTGATCGCGGAGCGGGTCGCGTCCGGTCGTCCGGTGCTGGGCATCTGCGTCGGCATGCAGGTGCTCTTCGAGCACGGCGAGGAGCACGGCGTGGTCACGAAGGGGCTGGGGCTGCTGCCCGGCGGCGTGACCCGGCTGGCCGCCCGCCGGGTGCCGCACATGGGCTGGAACACGGTGGACGCGCCGGCCGACAGCCGGCTCTTCGCCGGCATCGACCCGGGCAGCCGCTTCTACTTCGTGCACTCGTACGCGGCCGGGCCCGTCGGCGGCCTCACCGACGCCGGTGCGCTGGTCGCCACCGCCACCCACGACAGCACCTTCGTGGCGGCCGCGGAGCGGGGCGCGCTGTCGGCCGCCCAGTTCCACCCCGAGAAGTCCGGCGACACCGGCGCGGCGCTGCTGCGCAACTGGCTGTCGACGCTGTGAGCGTGGTGTCCGACGCCGCCGGCCCGGCCGCGGCGGCGCTCCGGTGAGCAAGGAGCGGGCCCGGCGTCGCGCCGCGCGGGAGGCGGAGGCGGAGCGGCAGCGGGCGAAACGGGCCCGGCTCGTCGCCCGCCGGGAACGCCGCCGCGCCCTGGTCGGCCGGCTCACGCCACGGCTGCCGCGCCGGCGTACCGGGCGGCTCTTTCCCCGGCGCAGCGCCGGCGAGCGGGCCGGGATCACGGTGCTGACGCTGGCGCTGCTCGCCGTGGTCTGGCTGCTCGTCGACGACCCGGCGCTCCGGCTGCTGCTGATCGTGCTGGGGCTGCTCGGCCTGCCGGCGCTCGTGGTGATCGCGCTCGGCCGACGCACCTAGCACCCCCTTCCCAGATAGGAGATCGAGTTGACCCTCACCCTGCTTCCCGCCGTCGACGTCGCCGACGGCCAGGCGGTGCGCCTCGTGCAGGGGGCGGCCGGCAGCGAGACCGCGTACGGCGACCCGCTGGAGGCGGCGCTGGCGTGGCAGCGCGACGGCGCCACCTGGATCCACCTGGTCGATCTCGACGCGGCGTTCGGGCGGGGCTCCAACGCCCATCTGCTGGCGGACGTGGTGCGCCGGCTGGACGTCAACGTCGAACTGTCGGGCGGCATCCGTGACGACGAGTCGCTGCTGGCGGCGCTGGGCACCGGGGCGGCGCGGGTCAACATCGGCACCGCGGCGCTGGAGAACCCGCAGTGGTGCGACCGGGTGGTCGGCGAGTACGGCGACCGGGTGGCGATCGGGCTCGACGTGCGTGGCCGTACCCTCTCGGCGCGCGGCTGGACCCGCGACGGCGGCGACCTGTACGAGGTGCTGGAGCGGCTCGACAAGGCCGGCGCGGCGCGCTACGTGGTCACGGACATCACCAAGGACGGCACGATGCGCGGGCCGAACCTGGAGCTGCTGCGCGAGGTGTGCGCGCGCACCGACAGGCCGGTCGTGGCCTCCGGCGGCGTGTCCACCCTGGACGACCTGCGCGCGCTGGCCACGCTGGAGCCGGTCGGCGTGGAGGGGGTCATCGCCGGCAAGGCGCTCTACGCGGGTGCCTTCACCGTCGCCGAGGCGCTCGCCGCGCTCGCGGAGGCGAAGTGACCACCGGGCTGGAGGTCCACCTGGCGTCGCGTCCGAGCGGCTGGCCGACCCCCGACAACTTCCGCCTCGTCGAGGTGCCGGTGCCCTCGCCCGGCCCGGGCCAGGTGCTGGTGCGCAACACGGTGATGTCGGTCGACCCGTACATGCGGGGACGGATGAACGACGTCAAGTCGTACGTGCCGCCGTTCCGGGTGGACGCCCCGCTGGACGGCGGGGCCGTCGGCGAGGTGGTGGCGGCCGGCGAGGGCGTCGCGCTCGCGCCCGGTCAGACCGTGCTGCACGGGCTCGGCTGGCGGGAGTACGCGCTGGTCGAGGCGCGCGGGGTGCGCCCGGTCGACGTGACCGTGGCGCCCGCGTCGGCGTACCTGGGGGCGCTCGGCATGCCGGGGCTGACCGCGTACGCCGGGGTGGTCGAGGTGGCGGCGATGAAGCCCGGCGACACGGTCTTCGTCTCCGCGGCGGCCGGCGCGGTCGGCAGCCTCGCCGGGCAGATCGCCAAGCTCCGCGGCGCCGCCCGGGTGGTCGGCAGCGCCGGCTCCGCGACGAAGGTCGCGTACGCGCGCGAGCTCGGCTTCGACGCCGCCTTCGACTACCACGACGGCCCGGTGCGCGAGTCGCTGCGCGTGGCCGCGCCGGACGGCATCGACGTCTACTTCGACAACGTCGGCGGCGACCACCTGGAGGCGGCGATCGGCGCGCTGCGCAACCACGGCCGGGTGGCGCTGTGCGGGGCGATCGCCCAGTACAACGCGACCGAGCCGCCGGCCGCGCCGCGCAATCTGGCGCTGGCCATCGGCAAGCGCCTCACGCTGCGCGGGTTCATCGTCGGCGACCACAACCACCTGCGTGACGCGTTCGTCGCCGAGGTCGGCGGGTGGCTGCGCGCGGGGCAGCTGCGCTACGACGAGACGGTCGTCGACGGCCTGCGCAACGCGCCGGAGGCGTTCCTCGGGCTGCTGCGCGGCGAGAACCTCGGCAAGATGCTCGTCCGGCTGTGATCAGGACCGCCGCTGGTGGTCGCTGTGCGGCGACCACCAGCGGATAGGCTCGACCGCATGACGGTGGCCGTGCGGGTGATCCCCTGTCTCGACGTGGATGCGGGGCGGGTGGTCAAGGGCGTCAACTTCCTGGACCTGCGGGACGCGGGCGACCCGGTGGAGCTCGCCGCGGCGTACGACGCGGCCGGGGCGGATGAGCTCACCTTCCTGGACGTCACCGCCTCGTCCGGCGAGCGCGCCACCATGCTCGACGTGGTGCGCCGCACCGCCGAGTCGGTCTTCATCCCGCTGACCGTCGGCGGCGGTGTGCGGGCCGTGGCCGACGTCGACACGCTGCTGCGCGCCGGCGCCGACAAGGTCGGGGTGAACACCGCCGCGATCGCCCGGCCCGAGCTGATCGCCGAGATCGCGGACCGGTTCGGCCGCCAGGTGCTGGTGCTCTCCCTCGACGTACGCCGGGCCGCGCCCGGCACGACCGGCAGCGGCTTCGAGGTGACCACGCACGGCGGGCGGCGCGGCACCGGCCTCGACGCGGTCGAGTGGGCGCGCCGCGGCGCGGAGCTCGGCGCGGGAGAGATCCTGCTCAACTCGATGGACGCCGACGGCACCAAGGCCGGCTTCGACCTGGAGCTGATCACCGCGGTCCGGGAGGCGGTCGAGATCCCGGTCATCGCCAGCGGCGGGGCGGGTCAGCTCGGCCACTTCCCGCCGGCGGTCTCGGCCGGCGCCGACGCGGTGCTGGCGGCCAGCGTCTTCCACTTCGGCGAGCTGACCATCGGCGACGTCAAACAGACGCTGCGCGGCGCCGGCCACCCGGTGCGCTGACGCCGGGAGCCGCCGTCACCGCGGCGCGAGCAGCTCCAGGCCCGGCAGGTTCCGCAGCACCCCGAAGAGCACCACGGCCGCGGCGACGCCGGCGATCAGCCGGGGTCGCGCCGCCCTCGCCGCGGGCGGCCGGCCCGCCCGTACGACGGCCCGGACCCAGAGCGCGGCCAGCGCGGCGAGCGTCACCACGACCAACGGGTTCTGCCGGAACGCGCCCGGCACGTCACCGGCCGCCAGGGCGTGGCACACCCGGGTGGACCCGCAGCCGGGACAGTAGAGGCCGGTCAGGGCGTACAGCGGACAGGGCGGGTACGGAAAGGACCCGGCGGGGAACGCCCGGAACCAGATCGCCGCGCCGACCGCGACGACCGGTGGCAGGGCCAGCCGAAGACCGGCCCCGCCGATCCGCCCGCCCGCGACCGGAGGTGCGGTCACGAACTCGCGACCATACTGAGAGCGATAATCGCGATGTAGCCGAGGATGAAGACTCCGCCGGTGACCGCGCTGGCGATCGTCCATCCGCGCGCCTTGCGGGACGCCTCGTGCGCGCCCAGGTAGTCGCCCCGGATCCACGCCGAGTCGACGCGGGACGCGAAGACGATCGCGGGGATGCCCATCGGCCAGCAGCACATGATGGTGCTGACGATCGACCACGCCAGGTAGTTGTCCGGCTTGAGTCCGGGGGAGGACGCCGGGTATCCGTACGCCTGGGGGTAGCCGCTCTGGGGCGCGTACCCGGACTGTGGCACGTACGGCGGCGGCACCTGCTCGTGCGGGTTCTTATGTTCGCCAAAGCCCGGCTCTGGCGGGTTCTGTGGGTACATCTCACCTCGATGTCAGGGAAGGGTGCGCCACACCGTACCGTCCGCGAAGGTCATCCGTGTGTCCCGTATCCCGTGGTTGACCAGGGTGCGGAGTCTGCCGGCTGTGCCGTCGCGGCCTTTGCGTGGACCGCCTCTCCCATCGGTCGTTCCCGGTCCGTGCTGAGGTCCTCCGGTCCGCCTCGGTGCGCGGTCGTACCCCGACGCTCGCCGTGGGGTGCGCGGGGCTGGCGGTCCGGGCGCCGTCGCCGCCTCAGCTGCGGCGGTGGACGCTGACGGCGTAGCCGCCGCCGGCGTACTCCTCGCCGTCCCAGGTGGCGTACCGTTCGTGCAGCGCCAGCCCGGCCGCGGCGCACCACTCGTCGTACCGGCGCAGGTCGACCGGGGCCCAGTTCAGCGGCAGGTGCGCGGGGTCGAGGCCGAAGCCGGCGACGAGCAGCCCGCCGGGGCGCAGATGCGCGGTGAGCCGTGCGAGGACGGCCGGCTCGGTCCGCGGGGTGAGCAGCGGGATGACGTTGCCGGCCGCCACGATCAGGTCGAAGGGCTCGGCGATCCCGTGTCCCGGCAGGTCCAGCTCGGCGAGGTCGTCCCGGATCCAGGGCAGCTCCGGGGCCAGCCGCCGCGCCTCGGCCAGCATCGACTCGTCGAGATCGACGCCGACGCAGCGGTAGCCGAGTTCGGCGAGCCGGATCGCGACCCGCCCGGTGCCGCAGCCGGCGTCGAGCACCCGGGCGCCGGGTTCCGCGCGGTCGGCGCAGAACCGGGCCTCGCCGTGCACGTCCGCGCCGCTGGCGGCCAGGGCGGCGAACCGCGACGCGTACCGCGCGCCGGCGTCGGCGTTGCCGCCGGTCAGCTCGCTCCACCGACTTGCGCCCATCGTCGCCCCCGTTCCCGCCCCGCACGGCCCGTGCGCCGGCGTCCCCGCCGGCAATCTAGCGCGGCGGTCGCGGTCCGGCCGCGGCACTCGCGGGTCGTCACGTCGCGCCGCGCGCGACGGTTGAGCAGACAGGCGCGCGGAGAGCCGGCCGCGCGATCGACCGTGCGCGATGCGCGGGACTGTCGGGGGTCGTCGCGATACTGGCGGGAGGCGCGCGCGGTGCGCGCCGGATCGGAGGAAGGGTGATGGCAACTCTGCTCACGATCGGCACCGGCAAGGGGCTGTTCCTCGCCACCAGCGACGATGGCCGGGTCCGCTGGCGGCTCAGCGGCCCGCACTTTCCGATGACGGCGGTCTACGCGACCGCGATCGACAAGCGGCCCGGCACGCCCCGGCTGCTGGCCGGCATGACCAGCTCGCATTTCGGCCCCAGCGTCGCCGCGAGCGACGATCTCGGGACGTCCTGGCAGGAGCCGGACGGGGCCCCGGTCGCCTTTCCGTCCGACACCGGGGCCAGCCTCACCCGCGTCTGGCAGCTCGCCCCCGGAACGTCGGACGAACCCGACGTGGTCTACGCCGGCACCCAACCCTCGGCGCTGTTCCGGTCCGTCGACGGCGGCCGGACGTACGAGCTGGTCCGGCCGCTCTGGGACCATCCGCACCGATCGCAGTGGGGGGAGGGGTTCGGCGGTCAGGCGATCCACACGGTGCTGCCCGACCCGCGTGACCCGGCGCGGCTGGTGGTGGCGATGTCGACCGGCGGTGTGTACCGCAGCGATGACGGCGGGGCGACCTGGGACGCCCACAACAGGGGCATCCGGGCGTACTTCCTGCCGGACGAGTGGCCGGAGTTCGGCCAGTGCGTGCACAAGGTCGCGCGCGATGCCGCCGACCCGGACCGGCTCTACGCGCAGAACCACCACGGCGTCTACCGCTCCGACGACGCCGGCGGCACCTGGCGCTCGATCGCCGACGGGCTGCCCAGCGACTTCGGCTTCCCGATCGTGGCCCACCCGCACCGCGGTGGCGTCATCTACACCTTCCCGCTGACCGCCGACGGCGAGCGGTTCCCGGTCGATCGCACGTGTCGGGTGTTCCGGTCGGCCGACGCCGGTGCCACCTGGGAGGGCCTCTCCGCCGGTCTGCCGACGGAGCCGTTCTATCCCTCCGTGCTGCGCGACGCGATGTGCGTCGACGACGTCGACCCCGCCGGGGTCTACTTCGGCACGCGGTCCGGCGAGGTCTACGCCAGCCGCGACGAGGGTGGGAGCTGGTCGCTGGTCGCGGCGCACCTGCCCGACGTGCTCTGCCTGCGCGCGGCGGAGGTCTGACATGGTCACGCTGCTGGTGCCGGCGGCGCTGCGCGGCGATGCCGGCGGCGCGGCCCGGTTGCGCGTCGCGGCCGCGGGTACCCTCGGATCCGTCCTCGACGAGGTCGCCCTCCGCTGGCCGCGGCTGGCCCGGCGCATCCGGGACGAGCGGGGCGAGCTGCGCCGCTACGTCAACGTCTACGTCGACGGGCAGGACTGCCGCGTCGCCGGGGGCCTGGCCGCGCCCGTCCCCGCCGACGCCGAGGTGCAGTTGCTGCCCTCCGTCGCCGGTGGCTGAGCGCCGTCGGCCCGCGCCCGGTCTAGAGGGGGCGGCGCGGGGCCGGCGCCATCCGCCGGACGAGGTACTCCTGGACGGCCGCGCCGTGTTCGTCGTCGCCGAGCCGCCACTGGGCCGCGCCCGGCTCGTACCGGGTCAGCAGAGCACTGTGGACGGTATCGACCACGGTGGACATCCCGCATCGCGGTCGGGTGCGCCAGAGCGTCTCCCCGGCGGGTGTCAGCTGGAACCAGCCGTCCGAGACCGAGATCAGACCGGCGCCGCCGAGGCGGCGTACCGCCACCTCGACGTCCTTGCGAGTCGGGATGGCGCGGTTGAGATGGTCCGCAGTGGACAGCACGTCGGCGAGGCGGATCCCCTCCGGGCGCCGGGTCGAGGGCGAGCGCCGGTGCCGCCCCGCGCCGCCCGCGATGACCACCGAGACGAAGATCCACGCGTCGGCCCAACGCCATCCGTCGTCCGCCATGCGGCAATGATGCCGTGCTATCGGCCGTCGCGGAACTCCCGAGGTCGGGTGATCTGATGCTGTTACCCCGTCCCACCCGGATGCGGCGTTCCGAGGGCGCGTTCCCGCTCTCGCCGGCGACCCGCGTGCACGCGCCCGAGCCGGTCGCCCGGCTGCTGCGCGCGCTGCTCACCCCGGCGACCGGCCTGCCGCTGCCGGACGCGCCGGCCCCCGGTGACGGCGTGCTCACCTTCCGGCTGGCCGCCGACCCCGAGCTGGGGGAGGAGGGATACCGGCTGCGGGTCACGCCGACCGGCGTGGTGGCCGGGGCCGCCGCCGAGGCCGGGCTGCGCTGGGCGGCGCAGACGCTGCGACAGTTGCTGCCCGATCCGGTGTACGCCGACCGCGTCGTGCGCGGCGTCGACTGGCGGCTGCCGTGCGTCGAGGTCACCGACGTTCCCGCGTACGCCTGGCGCGGCTCGCTGCTCGATGTGGCCCGGTGGTGTCACCCGCTGCCGTTCCTCTACCGTTACGTCGATCTGCTGGCGCTGCACAAGCTCAACACCCTGCACCTGCATCTCACCGACGACCAGGGGTGGCGGTTCGACGTCCGGCGCTACCCGCTGCTGACCGAGCTGGGCGGCGTACGCCGGGAGTCACCGCTCGGGCACGCCCGCGACGAACGCGCCGACGGGGTGCCGCACGGTGGCTTCTACACGCAGCGCGAGCTGCGCGACCTGGTCGACTACGCGGCGCTGCGCGGCGTGCGGGTCATGCCGGAGATCGACCTGCCGGGCCACACCCAGGCCGCGATCGCCGCCTATCCGGAGCTCGGCAACGATCCCGGCACCCGGCTGCCGGTCGGCACCACCTGGGGCATCTCCACGCACGTGCTCAACGTCGCCGACGCCACGCTCGACTTCGTCCGCGACGTGCTCGACGAGGTGGTCGACGTCTTCCCGTTCGAGTACGTGCACATCGGGGGCGACGAGGTGCCGTCGCGGGAGTGGGCGGCGAGTCCGCACGCGCAGCGGCGCGCGGCCCAGCTCGGCCTGGCCCGGGTGGCGGACCTGCAGGGCTGGTGGACGGCGCACCTGACCGACCACCTGGCGCGCCGGGGCCGGCGGGCCGCGGCGTGGGACGAGATCCTGGACCGCCGCCCGGCCGAGGGCACGACGATCTTCGCGTGGCGCGGTGAGGACCGGATCCTGGCCGGCCGGCACGCCGGCCACGAGGTGGTGGCCGCCCCGTACACCCACACCTACTTCGACTGGGCGGAGCACGACGGCCCGGACGAGCCGCTGGCGATCGCCGGGGTGCTGCCGCTGGAGCGGGTGTACGGCTTCGCGCCCGGCCCCGTGCTGGGCGTGCAGGGCCAACTGTGGAGCGAGTACCTGCCGACCACGGACCGGGTGGAGTGGCGGGCGTTCCCGCGGCTGGCCGCGTTGGCCGAGGTGGGCTGGTCGGGCGCGGGCGGAGACTTCGGCGAGTTCCGCGGCCGGCTCGCCGCCCACCTCGGCCGGCTAGACCGCCTCGGGGTTAACTACCGGCCCCTGGATTGAGCCCGGTGCCGGCTCCTGCGGCCCGGTCGGCACGGTGAACATCGGGATGAACACGTGCGCGAGCGGTCCGATGCTCACCGCGTAGAGCACGGTGCCCACGCCGACGGTTCCGCCGAGCAGCCATCCGGTCGCCAGCACGGTGACCTCGATGATGGTGCGGACCAGCCGGATCGAGTGCTGCGGGCGGCGCGCGACGAAGCCGGTCATCAGCCCGTCGCGCGGCCCCGGCCCCAGCCGTGCGCCGAGGTAGAGGCCGGTGGCGACGCCGTTGAGCACGATGCCGGCGACCAGGAAGCCGATCCGCAACGGCCACGACTGCACGGCCGGCAGAACGGCCAGGGCGGCGTCCACG
Source organism: Micromonospora pattaloongensis (assembly GCF_900107255.1). Taxonomy (GTDB): domain Bacteria; phylum Actinomycetota; class Actinomycetes; order Mycobacteriales; family Micromonosporaceae; genus Micromonospora_I; species Micromonospora_I pattaloongensis. The sequence goes on from NZ_FNPH01000005.1 coordinate 246,381, forward strand.
ACCAGGCCGATGACCACGACGTTGCTGACCGTGCCGATGCCGGGGCGCTGGCGCAGCGGAATCCAGAGCAGCAGCACGAGCGCGCCGACCGCGATGACGACCGTGCCGAACGACAGCCCGGTGAGTTCGGCCAGCCCCTGGTGGAAGACGTCCCACGGGTCCAGGCCGAGGCCGGATTTGATCATCAGAGCCATGCTGCCGCCGTACAGCGCCAGGCCCGTGTATAGCTGAACGAGCCGGCGCAGCGGCCGGTCCCGGAGGTTGCCAATCGTGCTCATGCATGCCACTCTGGTGGCCAATCCGGGGGAAATGAAGAGCCAATCTTGCGGAGGTGGCATGACGGGCATCGTGCGTGGGGCACAACTGGCTCGCCTTCTCGGTCATTGGCATGCCCTGCCGGGACGGCGGCGCAGCCCCGACTACGCGGCGCTGGCCGGCACCATCCGGGGGCTGCTCGCCGACGGGCGGCTGCCGCTCGGCGTCCGCCTCCCCGCCGAACGCGAACTCGCCGAGGCGCTCAAGGTCAGCCGGACCACCGTCACCGCCGGGTACCGCGAGCTGCGCGAGACCGGCCACCTGACCAGCCGGCGCGGCGCCGGTAGCTGGACGGCGCTGCCCGGCGGCCACCGGGTGGCCAGCTCCGGCCTCTGGACCCCGACCACCGACCTCGACATGATCGACCTGGGCTGCGCCGCGCTCGCCGCCCCCGCCGAGCTGGTCCCGGCCGCCCGGGCCGCCGCCGACGAACTGCCCCGCTACCTCAGCGACGCCGGCTACCACCCGACCGGCATCATCGAGCTCCGCGAGGCCGTCGCCCGGTCGTACACCGGCCGGGGACTGCCCACCAGCCCCGAGCAGATCATGATCACCAGCGGCACTCAGCACGCGCTCGACCTGGTGCTGCGGTTGGCCGTGCCGGCCGGCGCGGGCGTACTCGTGGAGTCGCCCACCTATCCCAACGCGCTCGCCGCGCTCTCGGCCCGGCGGGCCCGGATCACCACGCACGGCCTCGACGGCGCCGAGGGCTGGGACGCCGAGCTGCTGCTGGCCGGGCTGCGGCAGACCCGGCCGCGGCTGGCGTACCTGATCCCCGAGTTCCAGAACCCGACCGGGCACCTGATGCCGGCCGAGCTGCGCGAGCGGGTCGTCGCCGCCGCCCACGCCAGCGGCACCGACCTCGTCGTCGACGAGTCCTTCGTCGACCTGCCGCTCGACGGCACCCCGCTGCCGCCCCCCACCGCCGTCTACGACCGGCACAGCCGGGTGGTCTCCATCGGCGGGATGAGCAAGCCCTACTGGGGCGGGCTGCGGATCGGCTGGGTCCGCGCCTCCGCGCCGCTGGTGCAGCGGCTCGCCGCGCTGCGGGTCGGCGTCGACATGGCCAGCCCGGTGCTCGACCAACTCGTCGCCGTGCACCTGCTCGCCGCCGCCGAGACCATCGTGCCGGCCCGGCAGGCGCAGCTCGCCGCGCAGCGGGACGCGCTGCTCGCCGCCGTGCGCGAGGTGCTGCCGGAGTGGCGGGTGACTGTGCCGCGCGGCGGCGTCACCCTCTGGGCGGAGCTGGACGGGCCGATCTCCAGCGCGTTGGCCCGGGCCGCCGAGGACGTCGGCGTGCGGCTCGCGCCCGGCCCCCGGTTCGGCATCGACGGCACGCTGGAGCGCTTCCTCCGGTTGCCGTTCACGCTACCGGCCGCCGACCTGACCGACGCGGTGCAGCGGATCGCCGCGGTCCGCTACGACCTCGACCGGGCCGGCCGCCGCCAGTGGCGGGAACCGGCGGTCATCGCCTGAGGCGCGCGCTGGCCCGGTCGTGCCCGGTCAAGGAGTTGTGCACACGGCGATGGGTGCGCAACTCCTTGACCGACGGCACGGGCCCACCGGGCGGGCGTCAGATCTCGGCGAGGGTGCCGGCGTACATCTGCTCGATCTCGTCGCGGAAGTTGGCCTCCACGCCACGCCGCTTGATCTTCAGCGACGGAGTCATCTCGCCGTCCTCGATCGTGAGGTCGCGCGGCAGGATCACGAACTTCTTGATCGTTTCCCAGCGGTTGAGCTTGCTGTTCAGCTCCGCGACGTAGCCCTCCACCATCGCGTTCGCCTCCGGCGACGCGACGATCTCGGCGTACGACTTGCCCTCCAGCGGGCCGCCCGCGGCCCACCCGACGATCGCGTCCGGGTCGAGCGTGACCAGCATCGTGCAGTAGTTGCGGGCCTGACCGATCACGACCGCCTGCGAGGTGTACGGGCAGATCGCCTTGAACGTGCCCTCGATGTGCGACGGGGCGATGTACTTGCCGCCCGACGTCTTGACCAGGTCCTTCTTCCGGTCGGTGATCTTCAGGAAGCCGTCGGCGTCGAGCTCGCCGATGTCGCCGGTGCGGAAGAACCCGTCCTCCGTGAACGCGTTGGCGGTCTCCTCGGGCAGGTTGTGGTACCCGCGCATCACCGGCGCGCCCCGCAGCAGGATCTCGCCGTCGGAGTCGATGCGGCATTCGAGATCGCCGAGTGGCTGCCCGACCGTGCCGATCTTCAGCTGTCCGGGTCGGTTGACGAAGTTCGCTGCGCTCGACTCGGTGAGGCCGTACCCCTCGGAGATCGGCAGGTTGGCGGCGGCGAAGAACTCGCCGATCTCCTTGCTCAGCGGCGCGGCGCCGGAGACCAGGATCCGGATCCGGCCGCCGAGACGCGCCTGCAGCTTGCTGAACACCAGCTTCTCGGCCAGCCCGTACCGGAGCTTGAGACCGAACGGCAGCGGCCGGCCCGCCTGCTCCAGCGCCACCTTCTCCTTGCCGACGCGGACCGCCCAGGCGAAAATCTTCGCCTTCGCGCCGCCCTCGCCCTGCGCGTTGGTGACGACCTTGTTGTAGACCTTCTCGAACACCCGCGGCGCCGCGCACATCAGGGTCGGGCGCACCACGCCGAGCAGGTCGATCAGCTTGTCGACCCGCCCGTCGACGTACGTCGGCAGGCCGACGTGGATGATGCCGCAGACCAGCGTCTTGCCGAACGAATGTGACAGCGGCAGCCACAGGTACTGCAGGTCGTCCGCGCGCATGATGCCGAGGTCGGCCTGCGCGACCGCCTCCCAGCACCAGCCCCCGTGCAGCAGTTCGACCCCCTTGGGTCGACCGGTCGTGCCGGAGGTGTAGATCAACGTGGCGAGCCGCTCCGGCCCGATCTCCTTCGCGATGTTGTCGATCATGTCCGGCTCGGCGGCGAGCGCCTCCGTCCCACGCGCCTCCAGCTCGGCGAGCGTGAGCTGCGGGGGGTTCGCGGCCGGGTCGGCCGCGCCGTCGATGACCACGACGTGGGTCAGCGCGGGCAGCTCGGCGCCCGAGATCTTCGCTGCCTGCGTCGGGTTCTCCGCGATCAGGACCTTCGAGCCGGAGTCGGCGATGATGAAACAGGCCTCCTCCGGCTCCGTCGTGGGGTAGACCGTCGTGGTCGCGCCGCCCGCGCACATGACGCCGAGGTCGGCGACGATCCAGTCGAGCCGGGTGTTGGCCAGGATGGCCACCCGGTCCTCGTCGCCGATCCCCAGGCCGCGCAGTCCGGCCGCGATCGCCTTGGCCCGCTGACCGACCTGCGCCCAGGTGAGCCAGACCGGTCCGGAGTCGTCGGGCGCGGGGTGCGCGAACGCGTCGCTGTCGGGCGACGCCGCCACGCGCTGCAGAAACATGTCCGGAATAGACCGGTATGGAACATCGAGAGCCATCGGGAGAGCCGCCTCCGGGGTTATGTGCTCGTGACCGCCGTCACGTATTCGTGTTACCGAAGAGTATTGCCAGGCGGCCGCTTCGGCTAGAGGGGACTCGCCCTGGGCTGCGGGAACGGGCCCCGCAGCGGCGCGCGACCCCGGCTCGCGGCCGCGGTATGGGGAGATCGATATAGAAGATAGTCGAGCGCTCCTGCCTACGATCCCGTCCATCGGTTTCCGGCTTTCCGCCCCGGGCGCAACCCGGCAGGCGGGACCGGAATGAGGGGAGGAGGGATCCACATGGGACTCCGAGGGATCCGCGCCCGCCACCTGCTGGTGGCGGGCCTGTTCACGGCGGTGGTCACCGCCGCCGCCGCGCCGGCCAACGCCGCGCCGGCGACCGGCGAGATCCGGCTGGCCGGCGGCGCGACCGCGATCGCGGACAGTTACATCGTGGTGCTCAAGGACAGCGCGGTCGGCGCCAAGGCGGGCGCGTCCCGGGCCGCCTCGGCGGTGTCGAGTCGTGCGGGCAGCCTGGCGGACAGCTACGGCGGCAGCGTCGAGCGGACGTACTCGGCCGCGCTCAACGGCTTCGAGACGCGGATGAGCGCGCAGGCCGCCCGTCGGCTCGCCGCGCACCCGGACGTCGCGTACGTGGAGCAGAACCACGTCGTGTCGCTCGCCGCGACCCAGACCAACCCACCCTCGTGGGGGCTGGACCGCGTCGACCAGCGCAACCTGCCGCTGAACCGGTCCTACACCTACCCGACCACGGCGACGAACGTGCGCGCCTACATCATCGACACCGGGCTGCGCTTCGCGCACAGCGACTTCGGCGGCCGGGCCACCAGTGGCTACGACGCGGTCGACGGCGGCACCGCCGATGACTGCAACGGCCACGGCACCCACGTCGGCGGCACCGTGGGCGGCGCGGCCTACGGGGTGGCCAAGGGCGTCCGGCTGGTCGGCGTCCGCGTGCTCGACTGCGCCGGCAGCGGCACCAACGCCGGCGTGATCGCCGGTGTCAACTGGGTGACCGCCAACGCGGTGAAGCCGGCCGTGGCGAACATGAGCCTCGGTGGCGGCGCCAGCAGCGCCCTGGACAACGCGGTCGCCAACTCCATCGCCTCCGGCGTCACGTACGCCGTCGCGGCCGGCAACTCCAACGCCAACGCCTGCAACTCCTCGCCGGCCCGCACTGCCAGCGCGATCACCGTCGGCGCCACCACCAGCACCGACGCCCGCGCCTCCTACTCGAACTACGGCAGCTGCCTGGACATCTTCGCCCCCGGCTCGTCGATCACCTCGGCCTGGTACACGAGCAACACGGCGACGAACACCATCAGCGGCACCTCGATGGCCGCGCCGCACGTGGCCGGCGCGGCCGCCCTGGTGCTCTCCGCCAACCCGAGCTACACCCCGGCCCAGGTGTCCAGCACCCTGGTCAGCCGCGCCACGACCGGCGTGGTCACCAGCCCCGGCTCCGGCTCGCCGAACCGGCTGCTCTTCGTGAGCTGACCATCGCGACACGGGTCCCCGGGCGCCACCCCCGCGCCCGGGGACCTTCGCTGTCCGCACCGCGGTGCCGCGTTGCCGCTAGGCCGGCGCGACCCGTGGGCCGGCAGTCCGTGCGGCCGCGCCCCGGCCGGCACGACCTCGGGACCGCGCCCGAGCCGCACGGAGAGCCGGAACCGGTGCTCCCCGCCGACGCGCCGCGGCCCGAACGCCACGTGCGTGCCGGGCCGCAGCTCGAGGTCGGCGAGGAAGTCGGCGGCGCCGGCGGTGACCAGCTCGGCCGGCACCCGTGCGGCGAGCCCCAGCGCGCCGGCGAGTCGGGCCGCGCGGGCGGTCTGATCCGGCCAGACATACGCCCGCAGCCAGCGCGCCGTCGGCGGCCAGCGGGTCGATCGGGGCGAGGTCGCGTGGTGCCCCGGACCGGAGTATCCCGGAAAATTTCCGAGAGTTGCCCCGATGGTCGCCGCGCCGCGGCCCCCGGCTGACCAGCTCGGGAGATGTCGGTCGACCGGAACGCGGGTGCCAGGCACGCGGAACCGGTGTGTTGTGCATCTCCGCACTTCCATCGATACTTTCAAATGTTCCGGCCCGGTGCCCGCGGCGTCGCGCCGGAGGAGGCCCGTCGTGTGCGCAGGAGTCGTGTGCGCAGGAAGGAAGCGATCATGAAGATCCTGAGACGCGCTCTCGGCGCGTTGTGCGCCGCGGTCGTGTTCGCCGCGACGGCGGTGGCGTTCGCGCCGTCGGCGTCGGCGGCCACGTTGACCGAGGTGACCAACTTCGGCACCAATCCGAGCAACCTGCGGATGCACCTGTACGTGCCCGATCGCGTCGCCGCCCGGCCGGCGATCCTGGTCGCGGTGCACTACTGCACCGGCACCGGCCCCGCCTTCTACTCCGGCACCCAGTTCGCCTCGCTCGCCGACCGGTACGGGTACATCGTCATCTACCCGTCCGCGACCCGCAGCGGGCAGTGCTTCGACGTCTACTCGCCGCAGGCGCTGCGGCGCGACGGCGGCAGCGACCCGGTCTCGATCATGTCGATGGTCCGGTACGTCCAACAGCGGTACAACGCCGACCCGGCGCGGATCTTCGCCACCGGTTCCTCCTCCGGCGCCATGATGACCAACGTCCTGCTCGGCAACTACCCGGACGTCTTCGCCGCCGGCGCCGCCTTCGCGGGCGTGCCGCACAGCTGCTTCGCCACCACCGGCGGGTCCACCTGGAACAGCGAGTGCGCCAACGGCCAGGTGATCAGGAGCGCCCAGGAGTGGGGGAACCTCGTCCGCGCCGCGTACCCCGGCTACAGCGGCCGCTACCCGCGGATGCAGCTCTGGCACGGCACGAACGACGAGACGCTGCGCTACCCCAATTTCGGGGAAGAGATCAAACAATGGACGAACGTGCACGGGCTGAGCCAGACGCCGACGTACACCGACACGCCGCAGTCCGGCTACACCCGCACCCGGTACGGCGGCAGCGGGCCGACGGCCCCGGTCGAGGCGATCAGCATGCAGGGGGTTTCGCACAACCTGCCCATCAACGCCGCCGAGGCGATCCGGTTCTTCGGGCTCGACTCGACGACCCCGCCGACCAACCCGCCCACGAACCCGCCGACCAACCCGCCGACGGGTGGCTGCACCGTCACCTACACCGCGAACAGCTGGACCGGCGGCTTCACCGGCAACGTCCGCGTCGTCAACAACGGCACGGCCGCGATCAACGGGTGGACGCTGACCTTCACGTTCGGCGCCGGCCAGACCGTCACGTCGGCCTGGAACGCCACCGTCACCCAGTCGGGCAGCCAGGTCACCGCCCGGAACGTGGCCTACAACGGCGGCATCCCCGCCAACGGCGGCGCGCAGAGCTTCGGTTTCCAGGGCAGCCACAGCGGAAACAACCCGGCGCCCACCGGGTTCAGCCTCAACGGCACCGCCTGCCGGATCGGCTGACGCGCGCGCGTTCCGGGTGCGGCCGAGCCGCACCCGGAACGCGCGCATGACGCCGGCCGGTCAGTCGTCGTCGCCGCCGCGGTGGCCGCCCTTGTCGTCGTACCCGCGGTCGTCGCTCGTGCCGGCGGGGCGCTGGCCGCCCTTGTCGTCGTACCCGCGGTCGTCGCTCGTGCCGGCGGGGCGCTGGCCGCCCTTGTCGTCGCGGCCCCGATCGTCACCGCCGCTGCGTCCGTCCCGGCCGGACGCCTTGACGATGTCGCCCGTCGCCACGTCGACGTACACGTCGTGGCGCGCGCCCCCGCTCATCACCCGCACGTGCCACGCCGGCCGGCCGTGCTCGACCTCCCGCTCCACCTTCACGACGTCGCCGCCCCCCACGCGGGCGAGCGCGATCTCGGCGGCGCGCCGCCGATCGACCCCGTCGGGCGCCGCCGCCGAGGTCGCCCCGTCGTCCGCCGCCGGCGCTGTCGCGGCGCTGCTCGCTGACGGAAGCACCTCGCTGGCGGTCGCGCCGAGCGCGGTGCCGGTGGCGGCCAGCGCGGCCACGCCACCCATGACGAGTACGACCAAAGTCCTGCGCTTCATTACGTACCTCCTGTTGGCTCCTGTGGACACGTCCACACTCGCCGCACCGCCGATAGCGCCGCGCTGTCCCACCCCTAACTCGGGGTTAAGACCCCACCGCGGGCGGGACGGGTCAGGGGGGTGGGGCCAGGTGGAGGGTGACGATGGCGCCGCCGGTGGGGGCGGTGGACAGGCGCAGGTCGCCGCCGTTGGTGCGGGCGGCGCGGCGGGCGATGTCCAGTCCCAGGCCCGTGGAGCGGGTGCTGGCGCCCCGGTGGGCCGCCCCGACCGGCAGACCGGGACCCTCGTCGGCGATCGTGAGCACCGCGCCGCCGCCGGGGACCGCGGCGAGCGAGACCGCGAAGGCGGTGCCGTCGGGGGTGTGCGCGAAGACGTTGCCGAGCAACGCGTCGGCGGCGGCGGCGAGTTCGTCGTCGGCGACCGCGACCGGCAGCGGGCCGGGATCGAGGTCGAGCCGGAGCGTACGTCCGGTGTCCTCGGCGAGCACCGACCAGAACGCCACCCGGTCGCGCACCACGGCGGCCGCGTCACCCGGACCGGTCGGTGCCGCGCCACGGCGTCGCGCCTGCTGGATCAGGCCGGTCACGGCGCGCTCGACCGCGTCCACCCCGGCAGTGATCCGCGCGGCGTCCGCCGGCTCGGCCAGCGATTCGGCCTCCAGCCGCAGCGCGGTCAGCGGCGTGCGCAGCCGGTGCGACAGGTCGGCGACCTGCTCCCGCTCCTCGCGCAGCAGCTCCTGGATCCGCCCGGCGAGCTGGTTGAGCGCGGCGGCGACGTCCCGCACCTCGGGCGGCCCGGCCGGGCGGGCGCGGGCGGTCAGCTCGGCGCGGGCCAGCCGGTGCGAGACCGCCGAGAGCTCGGTGATCGGGGCGACGAGCCGGCGGGCGAGCCGGTCGGCGACGAGCAGCCCCAGCAGCACCAGGGCGAGGCCGAGCCCGGCGAGGAGCAGCCAGGCGCGGGTGACGCCGCGGCTCAGCTCCGCTGTGGACACGACCGTCCGGATCACCGCGGTGCCGTCGGGCCGTCCCTGCACCGCCACCACGATCTCGCGTCCCTGCGGCGAGACGGCCGTCAGGCTGCGGCCGCGGGCGGCGAGCTCGACCGCCGGGGTACGGGCGGCCGGGGTGCCCAGCACGCTGCCGTCGGGCAGGTACACGGTGAGCGGGCGGGTCGCGGCCGCCTGCTCGATGGTCAGCCGCAGCGTGGTCGGGTCCGCGGTGCCGACCACCGAGACGATCGCCTGGACGTCGGCGGTGGCGGCCACCACCGCGCGGTCCTGGGCGACCGTGCGGACCAGCAGCGCCAGCGGCACCAGGAACGCCACCAGCACCAGGCAGGTGGTGGCCGCGACCAGCAGCGTGAGCCGGCGCCTCACCGGGGCTGTCCCGGTGCGTCGAGCCGCACCCCGACGCCGCGGATCGTGTGCAGGTAGCGCGGCTCCTGCGCGGTCTCGCCGAGCTTGCGCCGCAACCAGGACAGGTGCACGTCGACGGTCTTGTCCGCGCCGCCGTACGGCACCTGCCAGACCTCGGTGAGCAGCTCGCGCTTCGTCACCACCCGGCCGGCGCGGGCGGCGAGGTGATGCAGCAGGTCGAACTCGCGCGGCGTCAGGTCGAGCGCGACGCCGGCGAGGCTGGCGCGGCGGCCGCGGGGGTCGATCCGCAGCTCGCCCACGATGACGGTCTGATCGGGCTCGTCGGGCGCCCCCCGGCGGAGCACCGCCCGCACCCGGGCGTCGAGTTGGGCGGCGGTGAAGGGCTTCACCACGTAGTCGTCGGCCCCGCCGTCCAACCCCCGGACGATCTCGGCCTCGTCGTCGCGCGCGGTCGCGATGATGACCGGCACGGCGCTGACCGCGCGCAGCATCCGCAACAGCTCCAGACCGTCCAGGTCGGGCAGTCCGAGGTCGAGTACGACCAGATCCGGGCGCTCGTCCAGCGCGCTCTGCAGGCCGCTCATCGCGGTGTGCGCGGCCGCGACCGCGTGGCCGCGCTCGCGCAACGCCCGGATCAACGGGGTGCGGATGGCGAGGTCGTCCTCGATGAGCAACAGGCGGGGCACAGCACGGACCGTATCGCGTTCGTCCGGCGCGACCAGCGTCTCTTTACCGCGTTTTAGGGTGCCGGGGCGCTCGCCTTAACCCGTGAGGGGGGATAGTCGGGGGCATGACTCGGCGTGGGCTGTTCACCGTCGCCGGCTGGCTGGCCGCCGCGGTCGCGGCGACGCTGGTCGGACTGGCCGCCGTCCGCCTCATCGGCGCCGGCATCACCGGCGACGCCAGCGGCGAGCTGCTCACCGCGGAGCAGGTCGCCGAGGCGCTCGCCGCCGCGTCGCCCACCGCCGCGCCCGCGCCGGCCACCGCGGCCCCACCGACCACCGCGGCCTCACCGACCAGCGCGGCGTCGCCGTCGCCGGACCCGGCCCGGGCGGCGGTGTCCACCCCGGGCGGCACGGTCGTCGCCGCGTGCGCGAACGGGCTGGTCCAGCTGCTGTCCTGGTCGCCGGCGTCCGGCTACGCGGGCTCCCATGCGGAGCCGGGGCCGGAGCGCCGGGCCAGGGTGCGGTTCGAGGGCGCGGAGCGGAAGGTCGACGTGGAGGTGGTCTGCGACGCCGGGCGGCCGGTGGCGTCGTGGAAGTCCGACGGGTAGCCGCCGGCGCCTAGAGGCCGAGCGGCGCCGTGCGGAGTCGCTCCGCCAGCGCCGGCGTCCCGTCCAGGTGCACGCGGGCCGCGGACTGCCGCCCGCTGAGGAAGATCACGAGCTCGGCGGGGGCGCCCTCCAGGCGCAGCGGCTCGCCGCCGGCGCCGGCCCTGACCTCGCCGAAGCCGACGGCCTGGATGAGCAGGGCGGCCGGGAAGCGCCGCAGCCGCAGCCGGGCCAGCAGCGACGCGGGCTTCCAGAGCGCGGCCTGCTGGCCGGGCGGCAGCTCCCGTGGCCGCCAGTCGGGCCGCGCCCGCCGTACGTCCTCGTGATGGATGAAGAACTCCAGCGTGTTGGCGGGCCCGTCGGTGAGCGGGTTGCCCAGCGGACTCCACCACGGCGGGCGTCGGAGCTGGTCGATGAGGCGCGGGTACGGTTGCGCGGCCGCCGCCTGTCGGACCCGCTCGGTATAACGGCTCAGTGAGGGCAGCCGCAGCCCGGGCAGCGCGTCGGGCCGGCGCTCCCGCACGACCAGATGCGCGGCGAGGTCGCGCGCCGTCCACCCCGCGTTGAGGGTGGGGGCGTCGGGGCCGACGGTGAGGAACAGGTCGGCGAGTTCCCGGCGTTCCGTCTGTGCGTACCGAGCCATGCGTCGATCCTAGGCGCGCGAGGCGGTCGCGTGGAGGGCGTGGCGGCCGACACAGTCGCGATCGGGTCGTCGCCGGGGATGCCGATCGGTAAGGATGAGGATGACGACCAAGGCTTACGGCGGGGGAGAGTGTGGCGAGTAAGACGAGTCGAGACGTCCTCGTGCGGGGACTGCGGGTCCTGGGCCGCGCCATCCGGGAGGAGCCGAAGATCTTCGCCGTCGCCGTCGGCGGCAGCGTGCTGTTCGGGCTGCTGACGATCGGCAGCGCGTACCTCGTCGGGGCGATCGTGGGCGACGTCGTGGTGCCCGCCATCTCCACCGGCCGCGCCGACACCGGTCTGCTCGCGCTCGGCGCCGCGGCCCTGATCGGGATCAGCGTGCTGAAGGTGGTCGGCATCTTCGGCCGCCGGCTCGGCGCCGGCTACATGCAGTTCCGGCTCCAGGCCGCCTACCGCCGCCGGGTCACCCGCCGTTACCTCGAGCTCCCGCTCGCCTGGCATCAGCGGCACGCCACCGGAACGCTGCTCTCCAACGCCAACTCCGACGTCGAGGCGACCTGGTTCCCGATCGCCCCGCTGCCGTTCGCGGTCGGCACCGTGGTGATGCTCGTCACCGCGTTCGCCTCCCTGTTCGCCACCGACTGGGTGCTCGCCCTCGTCGGCGTGGCGATCTTCCCGGCGCTGTTCGCCCTCAACGTCGTCTACTCCCGTCGGATGGCGCCCCGCCAGGCCCGCGCGCAGCAACTGCGGGCCGAGGTGAGCGAGATCGCCCACGAGAGCTTCGACGGCGCGCTGGTCGTCAAGACGATGGGGCGCGAGGCGCAGGAGACCTCGCGGTTCGCCGCCCGCGCCGGCGAACTGCGCGACGCGCTGATCTCGGTCGGCCGGCTCCGCGGCGTCTTCGACCCGATGCTGGAGACGCTGCCCAGCGTCGGCACCCTCGCCGTGCTGCTGATCGGCGCGTGGCGGCTGCGACAGGGCGCGGTGACCGTGACCGAGCTGGTCAGCGTCGCGTTCCTGTTCACGGTGCTCGCCTTCCCGGTCCGCGCGATCGGCTGGGTCCTCGCCGAGCTGCCGCGCAGCGTCGCCGGCTGGGAACGGGTGCGGCACGTGCTCACCGCGACCGGCGAGATGCCGTACGGCGACGCGGAGCTCGACACCCGCGACACCCCGGCGACGCTCGCCTTCGACCGGGTCGGCTTCGGCTACGAACCGGCCGATCCGCAGCAGCCCGCGCAGCCGGTGCTGCACGACATCTCCTTCACCGTCCCGCCCGGTAGGACCGTGGCGCTCGTGGGCCCCACCGGCTCCGGCAAGTCGACCATCGCCGCCCTCGCCGTGCGGCTGGTCGATCCGCAGTCCGGCCGGGTCACCATCGACGGCCTCGACGTCCGGTCGTTGCGGGCCGCGTCGCTGGCCGCCACGGCCGCGCTGGTGGCCCAGGTGCCGTTCGTCTTCGACGACACCGTCCGGGCCAACATCGCGCTCGACCGTCCCGGCGTGACCGACGACGAGGTCTGGGCGGCGCTGCGGCTGGCCGGGGCGGACGGGTTCGTGGCCCGGCTGCCCGACGGGCTGGACGCGATGGTCGGCGAGCGCGGCACCACCCTCTCCGGTGGGCAGCGCCAGCGGCTGACGCTGGCCCGGGCGCTGGCCGGCCGCCCCCGGCTGCTCGTCCTCGACGACGCCACCAGCGCCGTCGACCCGCGCGTCGAGGCGGCGATCCTCGCCGCGCTGCGTCGCGCCGACACCGCGACGTCGATCCTGGTCGTCGCGTACCGGCGGGCCACGATCGCGCTCGCCGACGAGGTCGTCTACGTCGAGCACGGCCGGGTGGTCGCGCACGGCACCCATCCGGAGCTGCTGGCGAGTTGTACCGGCTACGCGGACCTGGTCACCGCGTACGAGAAGGCCGAGGCGGAGCGGGAACGCGAGAAGGCGTACGAGGAGGCCACGTTGGACGCCGAGGTGGGGGCATGACCGCGCAGTCGGTCCGGCAGGAGTCGACGTGGCGGACCATGCGCCGTGGGCTGGCGCTCTCGCCGGAGCTGCGCACCGGGCTCGCCGGCACGATCGGGCTGGCGCTGGTGTCGATGGTCGGGCGGGCCGCCGTACCCGTGGCGGTGCAGCAGGGCATCGATCGCGGCCTGCGCGCGGCCGGCGGTCCGGACCTCGGCGTGGTCGGCGCCGTCGTGGCCGTGAGCGCCGCGGTGCTGGCGGTGACCACGCTCTGCGGCTACCTGATGATGCGCCGGCTCTTCACGGTCAGCGAGACGGCGCTGGCCGGCGTGCGCACCCGGGCGTTCCGGCACGTGCACGACCTGTCGATGCTGCACCAGCAGGGGGAGCGGCGCGGCTCGCTCGTCTCCCGGGTCACCAGCGACGTTGACCAGATCACCCAGTTCCTGCAGTGGGGCGGGGTGATCCTGCTGATCAGCGGCGGCCAGGTGGTGGTCACCGCGACCGTGATGGCCGTCTACTCCTGGCAGCTCACCCTGGTGGTCCTCGCCGCGTTCATCCCCGCGTTCGTGGTGATCCGGGCGTTCCAGAAGCGGCTGGCCGGCGCGTACGCGACGGTCCGGCAGCGGATGGGCGCGCTGCTCGCGGCGATCGCGGAGAGCGTGGTCGGCGCGCCGGTCATCCGGGCGTACGGGGTGTCGGCGCGCACCGCGAAGCGGCTCGACGAGGCGATCGAGGGGCAGCGGCGCGCGCAGCAGCGGGCGCTGCGCACGAGCGTGATCGGCTTTTCCACTGGCGAGATCGCCGCCGGGCTGGCGCTGGCCGCCGTGGTGGTGCTCGGGGTGCGGCTCGGCATCGACGGGTCCCTGACGATCGGCAAGCTCACGGCGTTCCTGTTCCTGGTGACGCTCTTCATCCAGCCGGTGCAGATCGCCACCGAGGTGCTCAACGAGGCGCAGAACGCCATCGCCGGCTGGCGGCGGGTGCTCGACGTGCTGGACGTCGCGCCGGATGTCGCCGACCCGGCGGAGAACGGCCGGGACCTGCCGCCCGGTCCGCTCGACGTCGCCTTCGTCGATGTCTGCTTCGCCTATCCCGGCGGCCCGCAGGTGCTCTCCGACGTCACCGTCGACATCCCGGCGAAGACCCGGGTGGCGGTGGTCGGCGAGACCGGCAGCGGCAAGACGACGTTCGCGAAGCTGCTGACCCGGCTGATGGACCCGACCTCCGGGCAGGTGCTGCTCTCGGGCGTGCCGCTGGACGAGGTGCGGTTCGCGTCGCTGCGGTCGCGGGTGGTGATGGTGCCGCAGGACGGCTTCCTGTTCAACGCCACGGTCGCCGAGAACGTCCGGTTCGCCCGGCCGTCCCTGACCGACGAGCAGCTCACGCTCGCCTTCGCCGAGCTGGGGCTCACCGATTGGGTCGCCGGCCTGCCGGCCGGACTCGCCACCGAGGTGGGGGAGCGGGGCGAGGCGCTGAGCGTGGGCGAGCGGCAGCTGGTCGCGCTGGCCCGGGCGTACGTGGCCGACCCCGATCTGCTCGTGCTGGACGAGGCGACCAGCGCGGTGGACCCGGCGACCGAGGTGCGGCTGCAGCGCACCCTCGACGCGGTGACCCGCGGCCGGACGACCGTGGCGATCGCGCACCGGCTCTCGACCGCGCAGTCCGCCGACGAGGTGATCGTGGTCGACCGCGGGCGGGTGGTGCAGCGCGGCCCGCACGACGAGCTGGTCGGGGATCCGTCGTCGGTCTACGGCAAGCTCTTCGCCTCCTGGCTGGAGCAGACCCGCTGAAAGAAGGCCCCTTGTCATCGCTTTTCGGATAACAAGGGGCCTTTCGGGTCAGCGCGAGTAGAACTCGACGACCAGCTGCTCGTCGCAGATGACCGGGACCTCGCTGCGGGCGGGCTCGCGCAGCAGCGTCGCCGACAGGTCGGTCAGGCTGGCCGACAGGTACGGCGCGGTGGGGCCGTCGCCGAGGTGCGCGCCCGCGGCCGCGAGCTGGAACGGCGGCTTCTGCCGGCTCCGCTCCCGGACCTGCACGACCTGCCCGGGCCGAAGCCGGTACGACGGCCGGTCGACCTTCGCGCCGTCCACGGCGAAGTGGCCGTGCGCCACGAGCTGGCGGGCGTGGTAGATGGTGCGGGCCAGCCCGGCGCGGTGCACGACCGCGTCCAGGCGGCGCTCGAGGAGACCGACGAGGTTCTCACCGGTCTTGCCGCTCTTGCGCACCGCGTCGTCGAAGGTGCGGCGCAGCTGCGTCTCGCTGACGTTGTACTGGTGGCGCAGGCGCTGCTTCTCCAGCAGCCGTACCTGGTAGTCCGAGGTCTTACGGCGCTGCCGCCCGTGAACGCCCGGCGGGAAGGGACGGCGTTCGAAGTACTTCGCGCACTTCGGGGTCAGGGGGAGGCCGAGGGCGCGGGAGAGCCGCGCCTTGGGGCGGGCCTGGTTCACGGGACACCTCTTTTCTTTTGAGGTTAGGCTGACCTTACTAACACCCGGGAGGTTCCGGATATGCCACCCACCCCCGCCGAGCTCGCCCGCACCCTGGCCGCCGGCCGGCTGCCCGGTGTCGCACACGTCGCGTTCCGGCCCGGCCCGCATCCCGTCCGGCACGTCACCGACCCGCTCGGCCGGGTGCTCCTGCTCGTCCCGTCCGCGGGCCGGGCGGCCCGGGCGCTGCGGCCGGAGCCGGGCGTCGACGACGCCGCGATCGTGCTGGACGTCCCGGACGTCCCGCCGCTGCCCGGCGCGCCCGGGCTCGGCCGGGTGCGGATCTCCGGCTGGGTCAGCCCGCTCGCCGGCGAGGCGGCGCGGGAGGCCGCCCTGCAGTACGCCGACGTCGACCCGGCGGGGGACCTGCTCGACGTGGGGCGCGCGTTCACGCTGCACCGTGTCGAGGTCGCCGAGGTGCGGCTGGAGCGCGGCGGGACGACGGTCGAGGTCGACCCGGACGACTACCGGGACGCCGAGCCGGATCCGCTGCACGCCGTGGAGGCGGAGCTGCTCGCGGACCTGGCCGGTCACCACGGGCCGGAGCTGGGCGACTACCTGCGGCGGCAGCTGCGGGTCGCCGGCCGGGACGGGGGTCCGGAGCCGCCGCGGGTGGTGCGGCTCGACCGGTACGGCTTCGTGGTGGCGCTCGGCGCCGGACGCGCGCCGTACGCCCGGCTCGCGTTTCCGCACCCGGTGCGCGATCGCGCGGAACTGGCCCGGCTGCTGCATCCGGTGCTCTGCCGACGCTGCGCCGGTCGCTGCGGCCGGCCGAGCGAGACCTGATCGCCCATCGCTGACGTTCCGCGCCGTGGCGGGGCCTGCTCCCGTAGCGGGGCCTGCTGCCGTGGTGGGGCCTGCTGCCGTGGTCGGGCGAGGTGCCTCCGCCCGTCACCTTTGCTCTGCTTACCCGGAGGAAACACACGCTGTCCGATATCCGGACAGTGGGTGTTGCGGATGAGGAAGCAGAGCAAAGGCGCCCGAACCGAGTTCCGGGCCGGCGTCGCGGCGCGGGAGTCGGGACGGCGCGGGGAGTCGGCACCGCGCGGCGGGAAGTTGGCGCCGCGCGGGAAGTTGGCACCGCGCGGAGTCGGGACCGCGCGGGGACGCGTCAGCGCAGGTGGTCGAAGGCGCCGGGTAGCTCGTCGGTGAGGTAGCGCTGGATGGTCGGCCCGACGGCGGCGACCAGCGCCCCGGTCGGGGCCGAGGCGAACGGCTCGACCTTGATGATGTAGCGGACCATCGCGAGCCCGACCAGCTGTGAGGCCACCAGCGGCACCCGCAGCGCCGCCTCCGCCGGATCGAGCTCGGCGGCCTTCACCATCGGGCGCATCACCTGCGTCAGCATGAACTCACGCAACAGCCGCGCGGTCCAGTCGTTGCTCACCGCCGACCGCAGCAGGGCGACGGCGGCGGTGCCGGCCGGCGAGTCCCAGATGCCGAGGAAGGCCCCGACCAGTCGCTCGCCGACTGCGTCCGGGTCGCCGTTCCAGACGCGCGGGATCAGCTCGCCCGGATCGATCGGCGAGTTCATGGCGGCGAGGAAGAGCTGGTCCTTGGTGCCGAAGTAGTGGTGCACCAGCGCGGGGTCGACTCCGGCGGCGGCGGCGATGGCACGGATCGAGGCCTGGTCGAAGCCCCGTTCCGCGAACGCCTCCCGGGCGGCCGCGAGGATCGCCTCCCGGGTGTCCGGGTTCCCGGGACGCCGGCCGGTCCGTCGTGCCATGCGGTCCTCTCTCGTGATCAAGGGCCCGGCGTCCCCGACGCGTGGGTCGGAGCGTCGCCGGCCCCTTGATCATCGCGCAGGCGGGCGGGGCAGGGGTCAGGGGGTGCGGCGGCGGAGCGTTGCGGCGGCGAGGACGAGCGCTACGACGACGGCGCCGGCGACCACCGCCACGTCCCGCCACATCGTGCCGGTCGGCTCGGCGTACGCGCCGACCTCCTGCAGCGCCTCGACCGCGTACGACAGCGGCAGCACGTCGCTGACCGCCTGCAGCCACCCCGCCATCTGCCCGCGCGCGACGAAGAGCCCGCAGAGCAGCAGCTGCGGGACCACCACGACCGGCATGAACTGCACGGCCTGGAATTCCGTCCGCGCGAAGGCGCTGCAGAACAGCCCGAGCGCCACTCCGAGCACGGCGTTGACCACCGCGATCAGGATGACCAGCGCGGTGGGGCCGGCGGTCTCCAGGCCGAA
Source organism: Micromonospora pattaloongensis (assembly GCF_900107255.1). Classification (GTDB taxonomy): domain Bacteria; phylum Actinomycetota; class Actinomycetes; order Mycobacteriales; family Micromonosporaceae; genus Micromonospora_I; species Micromonospora_I pattaloongensis. The sequence goes on from NZ_FNPH01000005.1 coordinate 264,062, forward strand.
GATCCAGTACGCCACCACGGCGGCGACGCTGGCCTGCACCGCGGCGGCGGCACCGAACGCGATGCCGTATCCGAAGAGCAGGTCGAGCCGGCCGAGCGGGGTGGTGAGCAGCCGCTCCAGCGTGCCGGTGGTGCGTTCGCGCAGCATGGCGATGCTGGTCACCAGAAACATGATCACGAAGGGGAACACCCCGAGCATGACCAGCGCGATCCGGTCGAACATGGACGGTTGGCCGGGCGGCGTGGGCTGGTCCGCGTACATGAAGTAGAGGAGCGTCAGCAGCAGCGCCGGAACGACGAGCAGCAGGGCGACCGTACGCCGGTCGTGGCGCAGCTGCCGCAGGATGCGCCCGGTGGTCGCGGCCAGGATCCGCGGGCTCATGACCGCACCGTCCCCTTCTCCGCGCCCGCCCGCTCGCGGTCCCGGATGATCCGCAGGAACGCCTCGTCCAGGTCGTCGGTGCCGGCGGCGGCCCGGACCGCGGCGGGGGTGTCGTCGGCGACGAGCCGTCCCTCGCGGATGAGCAGCAGCCGGTCGCAGCGGCCCGCCTCGTCCATGACGTGGCTGGAGATCAGCAGCGTGGTGCCGGCCGCGGCGAGCGCGTGGAACCTCTCCCACAGGTCGGTCCGGAGCACCGGGTCCTGGCCGACCGTCGGCTCGTCGAGGACGAGTACCTCGGGGCGGCCGAGGATGGCGCAGGCCAGCGAGGCGCGGCTGCGTTGGCCGCCGGAGAGCGTGCCCACGAGTTGGGTGGCCGCGCCGGCGAGCCCGACGTCGGTGACCGCGGCGTCGGCGTCGGCGCGCGACAGGCCGTGCAGCGACGCGAAATAGCGTGCGTTCTCCCGCACGGTCAGGTCGGCGTAGACGCTGGGGGCCTGGGTGAGGTAGCCCAGCTTGCGGCGCAGAGGCGCACTGCCGGCGGGATGGCCGAGCACGGTGACCGTGCCGGACCGGATGAGCTGCACGCCCACGACGGCGCGCATCAGGGTCGTCTTTCCGCTGCCGCTGGGGCCGAGCAGGCCGGTCACGGCGCCGCGCGGAACGGCGCACGAGATGCCGTCGAGCACCCGCCGCCCCCGCCGCTCGACGACGAGGTCCCGGACCTCGATCGCTGTGTCCATGGTGATCCTTCGATAGGGAAACTCATCACCCGTTGAACTCAACGCTAGATGAGATTCGGCGGGGTGCACAAGCGGCCGTCCGACATCACCCGATCGGCCCGGTTTCCGCGTGCCGCTGCGGGCCGCGCCCCCGCGTCGCACGACAGTGGGGCCGAGCCGCCCGGGGAGGTGGCATCATGGGCGTCGGCAGCCGCTGTACCCCCCACTCACCCCCCGTGTCGGTCATCGCCCCACACGCGGAGGTTCCGTGCAGCACACGCCATCGCCCGACGACGGGCCCGCGCACCCTGTCCGCACCATTCGGCCCCGGCGACGGTTGCTCGCCACCGCGGCCGGCACGCGGCGACGGCGGATCGCCGCTCTGGTCACCGTGCTCGCCCTGTTCGGCGCGGTGGGCGCCGTCCTGACCGAGCAGCGCGTGCGGTCGGGCCGGCACCGCGCGGAGGAGGTCGCGCAGCGGCAGGCGCGCGCCGACGCCAACGCACGGGCCGACCGGGCCCAGCGGGACGCGGCGCCGCCCGAACTGAAGCCGGAGTGGGTGAGCCCGATGCCCGGCGCCCGCACCACCTCGTGCTTCGGGCAGCGGTGGGGCGTGTTGCACGCCGGCATCGACCTGGCGATGGCGGAGGACACCCCGATCCACGCCGCGGGCGCGGGCACGGTGAAGGCCGCCGGCCCGCTCTACAGCGGATACGGCAACTCGGTGGTGATCGACCACGGCGGCGACGTGCTGACGCACTACGCGCACATGAACAAGACCGCGGTCGCGAAGGGGCAGCAGGTCGCGCCCGGCGACGTGATCGGGTACGAGGGCGCGACCGGCGACTCCACCGGGCCGCACCTGCACTTCGAGGTGCACCTGGGCGCGCTGTGGAAGCAGGTCGACCCGCAGCCGTGGATGAAGGCGCGCGGGGTGGACCTCAACTGCGGACCCGGAGCCCCGAGTCCCTCCTGACGTCGAGTGGGCCGCGCCCGCCCCTAGAGGGCGAGGACCCGGTCCAGGAACTCCCGGTAGCGGCGCATCGCCACCCGCAGCGTCTCGGTGTCCGGCGACAGGCTCTGCCGGCGCGGGTCGAGGTCCGTCTGCGCGGCCAGCAGCGTCTCGGCGAGCGCGTGCACGGCGTCGGTGACCAGGAACTGCGCCTGTGCCACGGCCGCCTCCGGCTCGTCGACGAAGAGCGCCTTCACGTCGTGCCACTGATCGTGGTACGCCTGCGCGCGTTCCTCGCTCCAGATCGCGATCGGGGTCTCCGGCAGATCGCCCGGGCGCAGCGGCGCGCCACCGGCGTCGACCTCCGGCTCGTCGTCGTCGATCTCCACCTCCGGCTGCTCGTCGTCGTCGAACGCCTCGGCCGTGTCGAAGAGGTCGCCCGCGTCGCCGTGCGCGGTCACCGCCCACGCGTCATCCGGCTCGGGCTCGTCGCGCGGCGCCGGGCCCAGCACCTCCTCCGAATCGGTGCGCGGCTCGTCGACCGGCGCGGGCTCGGCGTCCACGGCGGGCTCCGGCCCGGTCTCCGGCTCCGGCGGGGCGTCCGGCTCGACGACGGTCTCCGGGTGCGCGTCCGGGTCGAACTCCGGTCCGGTCTGCGCGACCGGGCCGTCGGGTGGGACGCGGGAACCCGGCACCGGCGCGTCCCCCGGCGGGAACGCCGCCGAGGGCTCGGGCGCTTCCGAAGGTGGGGGAGTGGGCATCGACATGGACATGGGCTGCATGGCGTGGTCCTCCGTCCGCTGCTCTCGGCTGTCGCGGAAGGACCGGTCACCCCCGCACGTCCGGCGTGGCGTCGCCGGGCGCAGCGCAGCGCGCCTGACGTCGACGGCGACGGTGCGAGGGGAGCCAGCGCGGCGCGACAGGTCCAGTGCCGGCGCACAGTCACGGTACCGCTCGGCGCCGCGCCGCACAGCCCCGAACATGAGGCCGGCGGGGCCGTCGAACGCGTTCCTGAAGGAGAGCCACGGAACACGGGCGTGGGCCACGTCGCCTGCGCCGACCGGCGGTGCGGAACAATCGGACGCTGTGCCCGTACCTGATGCGTCTGTAGCCGACACCCCACCGCGCGCGACCGGCCCGGCGGCGACCGGCCCCGCGCGCCCGTCCGCGCTCGACCCGGCGATCGCCGCGCGGTTGCGCCGCACCGCCGAGGGGCTGGTGGCCGCGGTGGTGCGCCAGCACGACTCGGGGGAGGTGCTGATGGTGGCGTGGATGGACGACGAGGCGCTGCACCGGACCCTGACCACGGGGCGGGCGACGTACTGGTCGCGCAGCCGGCGGGAGTACTGGGTGAAGGGGGCCACCTCCGGTCACCACCAGTACGTCAGGTCGGTGGCGCTGGACTGCGACGGCGACGCCGTGTTGGTCAGCGTCGACCAGGTGGGGGCGGCCTGCCACACCGGCAGCGGCAGCTGCTTCTTCACCGTGCTGCCGGCCACCGTCGGCGCGCCGGGCGACTCCGGCGACGCTGGTCCGGACCTGGCGGGGGAGGAGCGGCGATGACCACCGGCGCGGTGAGCCCCGACGTGGCGACCTTCGCAGAGCTGGCCCGTACCCGCCGGGTGGTGCCGGTGATCCGGCGGCTGCTCGCGGACGCGGAGACCCCGGTCGGGGTCTACCGCAAGCTCGCCGGCGGTCCGGGGACGTTCCTGCTGGAATCCGCCGAGCAGGGCGGCGGCGCCGCGGGCAGCGCGTGGTCGCGCTACTCGTTCATCGGGGTACGCAGCGGGGCGACGCTGGTCGAGCGGGACGGCGCGGCGGTGTGGCTCGGCACGCCCCCGCCCGGGGTGCCGACCGGCGGTGACCCGGTCACGGTGCTGCGCGAGACCGTGGCCGCGCTCGCCGGCCCGGTCGCCGACAGCGGCGACGGCGGCGCGGAGCTGCCCCCGCTCACCGGCGGCATGGTCGGATACCTCAGCTACGACCTGGTGCGCCGCTTCGAGCGGCTGCCGTCGCGGGCCGAGGACGACCTGGGCGTGCCCGAGCTGGGCATGATGCTCGCGACCGATCTCGTGGTGCTCGACCACTTCGACGGTTCCGCGATCCTGGTGGCCAACGCCGTGCTGCCGGCCGAGGCCGACGACCCCGACCGGGCGGCGACGGTGGCGGCGGCGTACCACCACGCGGTCGGGCGGCTGGACGCGATGACCACCGCGCTGTCCCGGCCCATCCCGCCGATGATCTCCACGGTCACCGGGGCGCCGGTGGGTGAGGTGATCAGCCGGACGCCGGAGGGGGCGTACCCGAAGGCGGTCGAGGAGGCCAAGGAGGCGATCCGGGCCGGGGAGTGCTTCCAGATCGTCGTGGCGCAGCGCTTCGAGCGCGAGACGTCGGCGGATCCGCTCGACGTCTACCGGGTGCTGCGCAGCACCAATCCCAGCCCGTACATGTATCTGCTGCGGTTCGACGGGTTCGACGTGGTCGGCTCCTCGCCGGAGGCGCACCTGAAGGTGACGGTCGGCGACGGCGGCGTGCGCCGGGCCATGCTGCACCCGATCGCCGGCACCCGGCCGCGCGGCGCGACGCCGGAACAGGACGCGGCGCTCGCGGCGGAGCTGCTCGCCGACCCCAAGGAGCGCTCCGAGCACGTGATGCTGGTGGACCTGGGCCGCAACGACCTGGGTCGGGTCTGCCGCCCGGGCACCGTCGAGGTGCCGGAGTTCGCCACGATCGAGCGCTACAGCCACGTGATGCACATCGTGTCGACGGTGGTCGGGGAGCTGCGCCCGGAACAGACGGCGTTCGACGCGCTCGCCGCGACGTTCCCGGCCGGCACCCTGTCCGGCGCGCCGAAGGTCCGCGCTATGGAGATCATCGAGGAGCTCGAGCCGACCCGGCGCGGCCTGTACGGCGGCACCGTCGGCTACTTCGGCTTCGGCGGCGACATGGACATGGCGATCGCGATCCGCACGGCGCTGATGCGGCCGGGGCGGGCGTACGTGCAGGCGGGCGCGGGCATCGTGGCCGACTCGGACCCGGCCGCCGAGGAGCGGGAGACCCGCAGCAAGGCGGCCGCCGTGCTGGCCGCGATCGCCGCGGCCGAGACCCTGCGGCCGGCCCGGTGACCGGGCCCGCGACCACCGCCGTGCGCAACCGCCGGCCCCTGACGTACGCGGTGCTGCTCGCCGCCGTCGGCGCCGGCCTGGCGCTGTTCGCCGCGACCCGCACCTGGGCGGTCGAGGTGACCGTGCGCCCGGCGCCGCTGCCGAGCGTGCGCACCGGGCAGTCCGGTGGCGCGCTGATGCCCTGGCTGCCGCCGCTGGCCGTGGTCGGCCTCGCCGGGGCCGGCGCGGTGATCGCGACGCGGGGACCGGCGCGCCGGCTGGTCGGTGGTCTGCTGGTGCTGATCGGCGTGGCGCTGACGCTCGGCGGCGGCTACGGGGCGGTCGCGGTGGACCGCGGTGCGGCGGGCGGCGCGGCGCTGGCGTGGCCGGTGCTGGGAGCCGTCGGCGGGCTGCTGGTGACCGCGGCCGCGGTGACGACGGTGGCGCGGGGACGGGACTGGCCGGCGATGGGCGCCCGCTACGAGCGGGCGGCCGGACGCGCTGGCGACGGGGGTGCGGTCGCGGGCCCGGCCGGCCGGGTCGAGGGCACCGGCACGACGCGCGCCTGGGACGCGCTCGACCGCGGCGAGGACCCGACGGTCAGTTGACGCGCTCGCGCCGGTCGGCGCCGACCCGGGTCGTGGCGAGCGCGGCGACGATGCGCCGCAGCTCGTCGCGCTGGTCGGCGCGGGCCCGGTCGGCGCAGATCGCCTCCCATGCGTTGCCGCGGGCGGTGCGCACCCGCGCCTCGCCGACCATCGCGCGCTCGACGTTGTGCACGACGCCGGCGGCGACGGAGAGCAGGGCGCGCGGAAGATCGGCCAGATCGATCCGCGACTCGCGCTGCGCAGTGCTCATGTCTTCCCCCACCGAGGTTGCTGCGGTCGGCGCCCGCCGCCGACCAGTGTGCCCGAAACCGATGCTGCCGGCGGTCGGTTTCCGGCTTGTGAACCCGCCGTCAAACGCTGTCGCCGATCAGCGCAACGTGCCCTTCGTCGATGCTCTTCCTTGACGTCGGTCACAGTGCGGTGCCGCCGACGAGATGCCGGTCCATTGGAAGCTGTGTTCTCATCGCTTTATGCGCGCGGTCGGATCTGGCGTACCCTCGGTGATCTTATGTGCACAACAGGTGCGGGATTATGCCCCAGCCCATCCCGTGAGGCGCGCCATACCCCCGGCGTGGTCTGCCCTGTGGCGCCACCTAGCATCGGCCCATGACACCCGGAGAGGGGAGTCCCTTGGTGACTGCTGAGCCTTCCTACGCGGGCGACGACGACGCCGGTGCGGCGCGGTCGGGAAGCGTGCTCGACGAGATCATCGCCGGGGTGCGCGAGGACGTCGCGCTGCGCGAGCAGCGCGTCCCGCTGGACCGGATCCGTGAGCTGGCCGCCGCCGCGCCGCCGGCGCGCGACGCCTACGCGGCGCTGCGCCGCCCCGGCGTCGCGGTGATCGCCGAGGTCAAGCGTGCGTCGCCGTCGAAGGGGCCGCTCGCCGACATCCCGGATCCCGCCGAGCTCGCCTCGGAGTACGCCTCCGGCGGAGCCCGCTGCATCAGCGTGCTGACCGAGGGGCGCTGGTTCGGTGGTTCCCTGGACGACCTCGCCGCGGTGCGCGCCGCCGTCGACATCCCGGTGCTGCGCAAGGACTTCGTGGTCTCCAGCTACCAGGTGCACGAGGCCCGGGCCCACGGCGCCGACCTGGTCCTGCTGATCGTCGCCGCGCTCGAGCAGAACGTCCTGATCGGGCTGCTGGAGCGGGTCGAGTCGCTGGGCATGACCGCGCTGGTCGAGGTGCACGACGAGGAGGAGGCCGACCGGGCGCTGGAGGCCGGAGCACGCGTCATCGGCGTCAACGCGCGTAACCTTCGAACCCTGGAGGTCGACCGGTCGGTCTTCGAGCGGATCGCGCCGGGGCTCCCCAACACGGTCGTCAAGATCGCCGAGTCGGGGGTCCGCGGCCCGCACGACCTGATCCGGTACGCCTCGGCCGGCGCCGACGCCGTCCTGGTCGGGGAGGGTCTGGTGACCCAGAAGAGCCCGCGCGACGCGGTGGCCGAGCTGGTCAACGCCGGCAACCACCCCGCGACGCCCCGGCCGGTGCGCTGACCGGGTCACCGTCGATCCGTCGCCTCCGCCGATCCGCGCGTCCACGTGTGAAGGAGCTTTGATGAGTGCCACGGCCACGGCCGGCGAGTCCGGCCTGCTGCCCGACGCCACCGGTCACTTCGGCCGCTACGGCGGTCGGTTCGTTCCGGAGGCGCTGGTGGCGGCGCTCGACGAGCTGGACGCCGCCTACCGGCACGCGATGGCCGACGACGCGTTCCAGGCCGAGTTCGGCGCGCTGCTGCGCGACTACGCCGGCGCCCCCTCGCTGCTCTACCGCGCCGAGCGGCTCTCCGCCCGGGTCGGCGCGCAGATCCTGCTGAAGCGCGAGGACCTGAACCACACCGGCGCGCACAAGGTGCGCAACGTGCTCGGCCAGGCGCTGCTCAGCAAGCGGATGGGCAAGAATCGGGTGATCGCCGAGACCGGCGCCGGCCAGCACGGCGTGGCCAGCGCCACCGCGGCGGCGTTGCTCGACCTCGAGTGCGTGGTCTACATGGGCGAGGTCGACACGGAGCGGCAGGCGCTGAACGTGGCCCGGATGCGGATGCTCGGCGCGACCGTCGTGCCGGTCACCACCGGCTCGCGCACGCTCAAGGACGCCTGCAACGAGGCGCTGCGGGACTGGGTCGCCAACGTCGCGCACACCCACTACCTGCTCGGCACCGCGTCCGGCCCGCACCCGTTCCCGTCGATGGTCCGTGACTTCGTCCGCGGCATCGGCGTGGAGGCCCGCCAGCAGTGCCTCGACCAGCTCGGCCGGCTCCCCGACGCGGTCACCGCCTGCGTCGGCGGCGGCTCCAACGCGATCGGCATCTTCCATGCCTTCGTGCCCGACGCCGACGTGCGGCTCTACGGCTTCGAGGCCGGCGGCGAGGGGGTCGAGACCGGCAGGCACGCGGCCAGCATCACCGGCGGGTCCCTCGGCGTGCTGCACGGCGCCCGCACCTACCTGCTGCAGGATGCCGACGGCCAGACCCTCGACTCGCACTCGATCTCGGCCGGCCTCGACTACCCGGCGGTCGGGCCCGAGCACGCCTGGCTCGCCGACGCCGGCCGCGCGACGTACGCGCCGGTGACCGACGCCGAGGCGATGGACGCGTTCCAGCTGCTGTGCCGCACGGAGGGGATCATCCCGGCGATCGAGAGCTCGCACGCGCTCGCCGGCACCCTGAAGATCATCCCGGCGCTCACCGAGGAGCTCGGCCGGGAACCCACGATCGTGGTCAACCTCTCCGGCCGCGGGGACAAGGACGTCCAGACCGCCGGCACCTACTTCGGCATCCTCGACGGGCGGGACGGGCAGCACGGGTGAGCATCGCGGTGGCGTTCGAGAAGGCCCGCGCCGAGGGGCGCGCGCTGCTGGTCGGCTGCATGCCGGCCGGGTTTCCCACGGTCGACGGCAGCATCGCCGCGATGACCGCGATGGTCGAGGCGGGCGTCGACGTGATCGAGGTCGAGCTGCCCTACTCCGACCCCGTGATGGACGGGCCGGTGATCCAGAAGGCCAGCGACATCGCGCTCGCGAACGGGGTGCGGCTGGCCGACGGCCTGCGGGTGATCGAGGCGGTCGCCGCCACCGGCGCGCCCGTGGTGACCATGACGTACTGGAACCCGATCCAGAAGTACGGCGTCGACGCGTTCGCGCGGGACCTGGCCGCGGCCGGCGGCACCGGGCTGATCACCCCCGACCTGATCCCCGACGAGGCCGACGAGTGGCTGGCCGCCTCGGACGCGTACGGACTGGACCGCACGTTCCTGGTGTCGCCGTCGTCGACCGACGCGCGGATCGCGATGACCGTGGCGCACTGCCGCGGCTTCGTCTACGCGACCGCGCTGATGGGCGTGACCGGCGCGCGCGAGCAGACCTCGGCGGACGCCCCGGCGCTGGTCCGCCGGGTGCGGGCCGTCACCGATCTGCCGGTCGGTGTCGGCCTGGGCGTGGGCAACGGCGCGCAGGCGACCGAGGTGGGCTCGTTCGCCGACGGGGTGATCGTGGGCAGCGCGCTGATTCGCTGCCTGCTGGGCGCCCCGGACCTCGCGGCCGGCCTGGACGCGCTGCGCGCGCTCAGCACCGAGCTCGCCGCCGGCGTCCGCGCGGTCCGCCGCTAGCGAACCGCCCGCGCTTGCGGGCGCGCGGCGGTGCGGGCCCGCGCCTTCCGGCCCGCTGGTGGTGCGGGCGGCGCACCTGCCGGCCCGCTGGTGGTGCGGGTCAGGCGGCGACGGCCGCCACCACCGGCTCCTGCTCGGGCTCGGTCGCGTCCGGGATTGCCGGCTCGGCGTCCCGGCGCACGTCGCACAGCACGCCGGCGCGCCCGGCCACCGCGTCGGCGAGCGCCGCGCGGGTCACCGGCGTCATGGGCTCCGGCAGCGCGGTCGGGTCGTGCCAGGAGAGCCGGCAGATCCGCCCGGGGGCGTTCACCGTGGCCTCCCCGGCGCCCACCCGGCCACGGAACACGTGGACGAGCACGTCGGGCAGCCCCTGCCCGGCGGCCTCGCCGGTCAGGTGGTAGATGCCGACCAGGTCCGCGATCTCCGTCTCCATCCCGGTCTCTTCGCGGATGTCGCGGACCGCGGCGTGCACGGGGCTCTCCGCCGGGCGGATCCGGCCGCCCGGCAGCCCCCACCGCCGGTGTCCCTGGGTCTGCTGGCAGAGCAGCACGCGGCCGGCGTCGTCGGAGATGACGGCGGCGACCGCGGATGTGAGCGAGGTCATAGACAAAAAGCGTACGACCGTAGACAGCCGAAGTCAGCCATGGCGCAATGGTCGCCGGACCGGGGTGCCGCGCGGGCAGGTTCCGGCGGTAGCGTGTGCACCCGTGACAGTCGCTGCGATCCCCAGCCCGACCACTGCGGTGTGGCACCTCGGTCCGGTGCCGATCCGGGCGTACGCGCTCTGCATCGTGCTCGGCATCGTGGTCGCCTGCGTGGTGACCGATGCGCGGCTGCGCCGCCGCGGCGCCCCGCCCGGGGCGGTCCTCGACATCGCCGTCTGGGCGGTGCCGCTCGGCATCGTCGGGGCGCGGATCTATCACGTGATCACCTCTCCCCAGCAGTACTTCGGGGCCGACGGTCACCCGCTCGGCGCCTTCAAGATCTGGGAGGGCGGGCTCGGCATCTGGGGGGCGGTCGCCGGCGGCGCGGTCGGGGCCTGGCTGGCCGCCCGGCAGCTCGGCCTGCCGTTCGCAATGGTCGCTGACGCGCTCGCGCCGGGCCTGCCGCTGGCGCAGGCCGTCGGGCGGTTCGGCAACTGGTTCAACAACGAGCTCTTCGGCGGTCCCACCACGCTGCCGTGGGGGCTCGAGGTGCATCGGATGGCCGGCGGTCGGGCCGTGCGCGACCTCGAGGGCAACCCGATCACCGAGCCCGGCCTCTACCACCCGACCTTCGCGTACGAGGCGCTCTGGAACATCGGGGTCGCGGTGCTGGTGTTCGCCGCCGACCGGCGCTGGAAGCTGGGGCGGGGACGCGCGTTCGCCCTCTACGTGATGGGCTACACCGCGGGCCGGTTCTGGATCGAGCTGATGCGCACCGACCCGGCCAACGAGATCCTGGGGCTGCGGGTCAACGTCTGGACCGCCGTGCTGGTCTTCCTCGGCGCGCTGCTCTACTTCGTGCGCGTCCGCGGGCCGCAGGAGTTCCTGGTGCCGGTGGGCGCGACCCCGGTGGGCGGGGCCCCGGCGGGTGCCGACGCCGCCCCGGCGAGCGGCGTCTCCCAGGTCGACGTCTCGGCCACCGCGCGGCCCGTCGCGCCACCACAGGGCTACCGGGTGGTCGACGAGCCGACGTACCGGCGCTACCAGCAGACCGGCGAACTGCCCGACGATGACGACGACGCGCTGACCGACGACGGCGAGCTGCTCGACGACTTCGCCGACGACGAACCCGACGACGACGAAATCGACCCGCCGGTGGTGGAGGACGCGAAGACGGCGCGGGCCGGCAACGCCCCGAGCGCGGGTGAGGGGGCGCAGCGCCCGGCGGCGCGCGGCGTCGAGGACCGCTGAGCACGGCACTGACCGAGGGGACGGCGCTCATGCGTACGGCCGTGGTGGTAGGCGCGGGGATCGCGGGACTCGCCGCCGCCGGCGCGCTGGCCCGCACGGGCTGGCAGGTGACGCTGCTGGAGCGCGACGACCGGGTACGGGCGGCGCGGTCGGCGCTGATCCTGTGGCCGAACGGAATCCGGGCGCTGCGTGCGCTGGGGCTCGGTGACGGGCTGGACGCGATCGCCACGCCGCTGCCGGACATGGGGGTACGCCGCCCGGACGGACACTGGCTGGTGCAGCCGCGGCCGACGACCGCCGATCGGGCGCCGGTGGTGGTGCACCGCGAGGACCTGCACGACGCGCTCGTGGCCGGGCTGGGCGACCGGGTCGACATCCGTACCGGCGTGACCGTGGACACCGTGCGGGCGCGTTCCGACGGGCGTCCGGCGGTCGGCGTCGGCCGGACCACCGTCGAGGCCGACCTGCTGGTCGGGGCCGACGGCATCGACAGCACGGTGCGGCGGCGGCTGGCCCCGGCCTCGAGCGTGGTCAGCTCGGGGTGCACGGCGTGGCGGGCGGTGATCCCCTGGTACCGGGCGCCGCGGCTGGCCGACGACCGGCCGGTGACCGGCGAGACGCTCGGCGCGGGCTACCGGTTCGTGGCGGCGTCGCTGGGTGAGCGCGGTTCGGCCGGCGGGTCGAGCCGGGGCGGCATCTACTGGGTCGCGACGGCCGCGGGCGCCCCCCGGCCCGAGCAGCCCGCCACCCAGCTGGCGCTGCTGCGCCGGTGGTTCGCCGACTGGCCGGCCCCGATCGGCGAGCTGCTGGCCGCCACCGAGCCCGACGACCTGGTGCAGCAGGAGGTGCGCGAGCTGCGTCCGCTGCCGCGGGAGTACGGGTTCCCCGCCGGTTCCGGCGGGGTGGTGCTGATCGGGGACGCCGCGCACGCGATGCCGCACCACCTCGGTCAGGGTGCGTGTCTCGGGTTCGAGGACGCCGCCACGCTGCGGTCGGCGGTCCGCGACGCGGCGCCGGGGGAGGCACTGCGGGAGGCGGTGCGGGCGTACACCCGGTTGCGCCGCCCGCGCACCGTCACGATCGTCCGGCAGACGCGGCGGATGTCGGCGGTGCTGCAGGCGCGCGGTCGGCTGGCGCTGCGCGCCCGTGACGCCGCCCTCGGCACGATCACTCCCCGCCTCATGGGCAGCGCGTCCTCGGTCGCCGCCCAATGGACCCCACCCGCCTGACCCTAGACAGTGGCGGCGGAGGGCTCGGCGATGCAGGCGGTGCCGACGCGGTGGAAGCCGACGCGGAGGTAGACGCGGGCGATGTCCTCGCTTCCCGCGGTCAGGAAGACCAGGGTGGCGCCGGTGTCGAGGGCGCGGCGGGCCAGGGCCGCGGTGACCGCGGCCGCGAGGCCGCGCCGGCGGGCGGTGGGCAGCGTCGCGACGCCGACGATCTCGGCGACGTCGTCGACGCGCTGCACGACGCCGCTGGCCAGTGCCCCCTCGGTGGGGGAGTCTGCCAGCGCGGTGATCCGTCGACCGGCGACGGCCAGTTGCCGCTCCCGGCTGAGCTCGTCGCCGGCCGGCTCCCGCACCGCCGCGTCGCGTTCGGCGGCCCCGGCGTCACCGATCTCCAGGCCGGGGTCGGCGAAGCCGACGGCGGCGACCGCCGCGGCCCGCGCGACATCCGTCCCGAACCGTTCGGAGGCCGGGTCGACCAGCCGCACCGGCACGTCGGACAAGTCCTCCGGCGCGGCCAGCGCCTCCGGACGGAGTAGCATCAGCGGCGCCTGCAACACGGACAGTCCGGCTGAGCGGGCGACGGCGAGCAGGTCGGGGCTGGTCTCGTGCACCCACTCGAACGCCTCGGGCACACCCAGCTCGCGCTGTCGGGCACGGGTCGCGGTAATGTCGGCGGCGGACGGGGCATGATCCGCGTTCCGCCGGGGCCGGGCGTAGAGCGGCCAACCCGCACCGTCGCGGACGAACAGCACGAGCCCGCCGATCTCCTCGGCCCGCGCGATGTCGCGCGGCACGGCATCGTAGAAGCGTTCCAACCGGCCGAAAAGGTCACCGTCCCGCAGCGCCACGCGGCGAGACTACACGTCCCAACACGTGGAAGTGTGATCTATCTGCACTGGTGAAGACCGCCGCACCCTAACGTAGACTCAAGAACCCAAGCCAGGGCCGACGTCGTCCCGATCTTCGTAACAGCCCACGACGACAGGAGGTCCGGTGGCTCTTCCGTACCCCCGGCGACCGCATCGCTCGCCGCAGCAGATCCGCCCGAGCGAGGGCCTCTACGACCCGGCCAACGAGCATGACGCCTGCGGGGTGGCCTTCGTCGCGGATCTCAACGGCCGCCGGTCGCACGACGTGGTGGCCAAGGGCCTGTCGGCGCTGTGCCGGCTCGACCACCGTGGCGCGCGGGGCGCGGAGCAGAACACCGGTGACGGCGCCGGCATCATGATCCAGGTTCCGGACGCGTTCCTGCGTGCGACCGTGGACTTCCCGCTGCCGCCGGCCGGCCACTACGCCACCGGCCTGGTCTTCCTGCCCGACGACGACGCCGACGAGGCGCGCGCCCGGCGGGTGCTGGAGAAGTACGCCCTGGTGGAGGGCGCGGAGCTGCTCGGCTGGCGGGACGTGCCGGTGAACGCCGACGGGCTCGGCGAGACCGCGCTGGCGGTGCTGCCGCGGATCCGGCAGATCTTCCTGGCCGCGCATCGGCTGACCGGATCGCCGGACGGGCCGGCGGGGGAGCCGCTGACCGGGCTGGAACTCGACCGGGTCGCGTTCTGCGTGCGCAAGCAGGCCGAGCGGGAGACCGCCGAGCGGGACGTGCCGGCGTACCTGCCGTCGCTGTCGTCACGCACGATGGTCTACAAGGGAATGCTCACGCCCGACCAGCTGCCGGAGTTCTTCCCGGAGCTGACCGACGCGCGCGTCACCAGCGCGATCGCGCTGGTCCACTCCCGCTTCTCCACCAACACGTTCCCGTCGTGGCCGCTGGCGCACCCGTACCGGCTCATCGCGCACAACGGTGAGATCAACACGATCCGCGGCAACAAGAACTGGATGAACGCCCGCGAGGCGCTGCTGGCCAGCCCGCGGCTGCCCGGCAACATCAAGCGGATCTTCCCGGTCTGCACCCCCGGCGGCTCCGACTCGGCCAACTTCGACGAGGTCCTGGAGCTGCTGCACCTGGCCGGGCGCAGCCTGCCGCACGCCGTGCTGATGATGATCCCCGAGGCGTGGGAGAACGACCCGGAGATGGACCCCGCGAAGCGGGCGTTCTACCGCTTCCACGCCAGCCTGATGGAGCCGTGGGACGGACCGGCCGCGGTCGCCTTCACCGACGGCGAGATCGTCGGCGCGGTGCTGGACCGCAACGGACTGCGTCCGGGTCGCTGGTGGCGCACCTCCGACGGGCTCGTGGTGCTCGGCAGCGAGGCCGGCGTGCTCGACCTCGACCCGGCCACCGTGGTCGCCAAGGGCCGGCTCCAGCCCGGCAAGATGTTCCTGGTCGACACCGTGGCCGGCCGGATCGTGCAGGACGACGAGATCAAGGCCGAGCTGGCCGCGGCGGAGCCGTACGAGGAGTGGCTGCACGCCGGACTGATCCACCTCGAGGAGCTGCCCGCCCGCGAGCACATCGTCTACACCCACGATTCGGTGCAGCGCCGGCAGCAGACCTTCGGCTACACCGAGGAGGAGTTGAAGATCCTGCTCGCGCCGATGGCGCGCAGCGGCGCCGAGCCGCTCGGCTCGATGGGCACCGACACCCCGATCGCGCCGCTGTCGACCCGGCCGCGGCTGCTCTACGACTACTTCCATCAGCTCTTCGCCCAGGTGACCAACCCGCCGCTGGACGCGATCCGCGAGGAGATGGTGACCAGCCTGCAGTCCACGATCGGGCCCGAGGCCAACCTGCTGGACCCGGGACCGGCGAGCTGCCGGCAGATCGTGCTGCCGTACCCGGTGATCGACAACGACGAGCTGGCGAAGATCCTGTCGATCGACGCGGACGGCGACATGCCGGGCTTCAAGGCGGTCCGGGTCTCGGGGCTCTACCCGCTGCGCGACGGCGCCGAGGGGCTCAAGGCGCGGCTGACCGAGATCTGCCGGCACGTCTCCGAGGCGATCGAGGACGGCGTACGGATCTTCGTGCTCTCCGACCGGGATTCGACCGCCGACCTGGCTCCGATCCCGTCGCTGCTGCTCACCGCCGCGGTGCATCAGCACCTGGTCCGCGAGCAGACCCGCACCCAGGTCGCGCTCGTCGTCGAGAGCGGCGACTGCCGCGAGGTGCACCACGCCGCGGTGCTGATCGGCTACGGCGCGGCCGCGGTCAACCCGTACCTGGCGTTCGAGTCGGTCGAGGACATGGTCCGCCATGCCGGCACGGCCACCGGGTTGACCGGGCTGGAGCCGGAGAAGGCGGTCCGCAACTACGTCAAGGCGCTCGGCAAGGGCGTCCTGAAGATCATGTCCAAGATGGGCATCTCGACGGTCTCGTCGTACTGCGGCGCCCAGGTTTTCGAGGCCGTCGGCCTCGACGCCGAGCTGGTGCAGCGCTACTTCGCCGGAACCCCCGGCAAGATCGGCGGTGCGGGCCTGGCGGAGCTGCACGCCGAGATCGCCGCGCGGCACGCCCGCGCCTACCCGGCCAACTCCGCGGAGCGCACCCACCGGCGGCTGGAGGTCGGCGGCGAGTACCAGTGGCGTCGCGAGGGCGAGCTGCACCTGTTCAACCCCGAGACGGTCTTCCTGCTGCAGCACGCCACCCGCAGCCGGCAGTACGAGGTGTTCCAGCAGTACACGGCCAAGGTCGACGAGCTGGCCGCGCAGGCCGGCTCGCTGCGCGGGCTGTTCACGCTCAGGACCGGGGTCCGCCCGCCGGTGCCGCTGGACGAGGTCGAGCCCGCCTCCGAGATCGTCAAGCGCTTCTCCACCGGCGCCATGTCGTACGGGTCGATCTCGGCCGAGGCGCACGAGACCCTCGCGATCGCGATGAACCGCCTCGGCGGCCGTTCGAACACCGGCGAGGGCGGCGAGGACGTCGACCGGCTGTACGACCCGGAGCGCCGGTCGGCGATCAAGCAGATCGCCAGCGGCCGGTTCGGGGTGACGAGCGAGTACCTGGTCAACGCGGACGACCTGCAGATCAAGATGGCGCAGGGAGCGAAGCCCGGCGAGGGCGGCCAGCTGCCCGGCAACAAGGTCTGGCCGTGGATCGCCAAGACCCGGCACGCCACCCCGGGCGTCGGGCTGATCTCGCCGCCGCCGCACCACGACATCTACTCCATCGAGGACCTCGCGCAGCTGGTCCACGACCTCAAGTGCGTCAACCCGGCCGCCCGGGTGCACGTCAAGCTGGTCTCCGAGGTCGGGGTCGGCACGGTCGCGGCGGGCGTGGCGAAGCTCAAGGCCGACGTCATCCTGATCTCCGGTCACGACGGCGGCACCGGCGCCTCGCCGCTGAACTCGCTCAAGCACGCCGGCACCCCCTGGGAGCTGGGGCTGGCCGAGGCGCAGCAGACGCTGCTGCTCAACCGGCTGCGCGACCGGGTCACCGTCCAGGTCGACGGGCAGCTCAAGACCGGTCGCGACGTGATCGTCGCGGCGCTGCTGGGCGCCGAGGAGTTCGGCTTCGCCACCGCGCCGTTGATCGTCTCCGGCTGCGTGATGATGCGGGTCTGCCACCTGGACACCTGCCCGGTCGGGATCGCCACGCAGAACCCGGTGCTGCGCGAGCGCTTCAACGGCAGGCCCGAGTTCGTGGAGAACTTCTTCCTCTTCCTCGCCGAGGAGGTCCGCGGCTACCTCGCCGAGTTGGGCTTCCGCACGCTGGAGGAGGCGATCGGCCAGGCCGAGCTGCTCGACACCGCCGGCGCGCTGTCGCACTGGAAGGCCAAGGGGCTCGATCTGACGCCGGTGCTGCACGTGCCCGACCTGCCGGCCGGCGCCGCCCGGCGGGGCATCCGCGCTCAGGACCACGGGCTGGAGCAGGCGCTGGACAACGAGCTGATCGCGCTGGCCGCGCCGGCGCTGGCCGACGGGTCGTCGGTGCGGGCGACGGTGCCGGTGCGCAACGAGCACCGCAGCGTCGGTGCGATGCTCGGCGGCGAGGTCACCCGCCGCTTCGGCGGCAAGGGGCTGCCCGACGACACCATCGAGATCACGCTGGAGGGCACCGCCGGGCAGTCGTTCGGGGCGTTCCTGCCGCGCGGGGTGACGCTGCGGCTCTTCGGCGACGCGAACGACTACGTCGGCAAGGGGCTCTCCGGCGGCCGGCTGATCGTCCGCCCGGACCGGGCGGCGCCGTTCGCCGCCGCCGAGGAGCAGATCATCGCCGGTAACACCATCGTGTACGGGGCGACCGGCGGCGAGCTCTTCCTGCGCGGTCGGGTCGGCGAGCGTTTCGCGGTGCGCAACTCCGGCGCCACCGCGGTGGTCGAGGGCGTCGGCGACCACGGCTGCGAGTACATGACCGGCGGCACCGTGGTGGTGCTCGGCCCGACGGGGCGCAACTTCGCCGCGGGCATGTCCGGCGGCACCGCGTACGTCTGGCGGTTGCAGCCGACGCTGGTGAACCGGGAGCTCGTGGAGCTGGAGCCGGTCTCCGCGGAGGCCGCGGTGGCGCTGCGGGATCTGCTGGAGCGGCACGCCGCCGAGACCGAGTCGACGGTGGCGCAGGCCCTGCTGGCGCGGTGGCCGGAGGCGGTGGCGGAGTTCACCGCCGTGGTGCCGCGCGACTACAAGCGTGTGTTGGAAGCGATACGGACCGCCGAAGCTGCCGGCCGTGACGTCGACCAGGCCGTCATGGAGGTGGCCCGTGCCTGACCCGAATGGTTTCCTGCGGTACGAGCGGCAGCTGCCCACGCGTCGCCCGGTGCCGGTGCGTATCTCCGACTGGCGCGAGGTCTACCCGCCGGCCAGCGACGAGCTGATCCGCGAGCAGGCCACCCGCTGCATGGACTGCGGCATCCCGTTCTGCCACCAGGGATGCCCGCTGGGCAACCGGATCCCGGACTGGAACGACCTGGTCCGCACCGGCGGCTGGGCCGGCGCGATCGAGTCGCTGCACGCCACCAACAACTTCCCGGAGTTCACCGGGCGGCTCTGCCCGGCGCCGTGCGAGGCGGCGTGCGTGCTCGGCATCGGCGGCGGCCAGCCGGTCACCATCAAGCAGGTCGAGGTCGAGATCATCAACCGGGCGTTCGACGCTGGGCTGGTGACGCCGCAGGCGGTGCCGGAGCCGTCGGGCAAGCGGGTCGCGGTGGTCGGCTCCGGTCCGGCCGGGCTCGCGGCCGCGCAGCAGCTCGCCCGGGCGGGGCACGAGGTGACCGTCTACGAGCGCGACGACGCGATCGGCGGGCTGCTGCGTTACGGCATCCCGGACTTCAAGCTGGAGAAGGAGCACATCGACCGGCGGCTGGCGCAGCTGGCCGCGGAGGGGGTGCGGTTCCGGGCCGGCGTCAACGTCGGCGTGGACGTGACGGCGGCGCAGCTGCGCGCCGACCACGACGCGGTGCTGCTGGCCTGCGGGGCGCTCGCCGGCCGCGACACGCCGGAGACGCCGGGGCGGGCCGCCCGCGGCGTGCACCTGGCGATGGAGCATCTGGTGCCGGCGAACCGGGTGGTGGCCGGCAAGGCCGACTCGACGCCGGTCGACGCCGCCGGCAAGCACGTGATCATCATCGGTGGCGGCGACACCGGGGCGGACTGCCTCGGCGTGGCGCACCGGCAGGGCGCGGCGAGCGTGACGCAGCTCGACCAGTACCCGCTGCCGCCGTCCGAGCGCGACGAGGCGCGCGACCCGTGGCCGACCTGGCCGTGGGTGCTGCGCAGCTACCCGGCACACGAGGAGGGCGGCGAGCGGATCTTCGCGGTGGCGGTGCAGGAGTTCGTCGCCGACGACACCGGCGCGCTGCGCGCGATCCGGATCGCCGAGGTCACGGTGGAACGCCGGGACGGCCGCCGGGTGGTCACGGTGGTGCCCGGCTCGGAGCGCGAGCTGCCGGCGGACCTGGTGCTGCTGGCGATCGGCTTCGAGGGCACCGAGGAGCAGCCGCTGCTCGACCAGCTCGGGCTGGCCCGCAACGCCCGCGGCGCGATCGACGCGCGCCCGGACTGGCAGACCGACGTGGACGGGGTCTTCGTCGCCGGCGACATGCACCGCGGCGCCTCGCTGATCGTGTGGGCGATCGCCGAGGGCCGTTCCGCCGCCGCCGCGATCCACTCCTACCTCGGCGGCGCCGGCGACCTCCCCGCCCCGGTCACCTCCACCGACCACCCCCTAGCCCTCCGCTGACCTAACGCAAGATCCGCGTGATCCGCGGAAGATCCGCGTGATCAGGGAATAGCTCCGGCGTGTCATTGGCGCGTCGTGTTCACGCCCCCTGATCACGCGGATCTTGCGTGTTCCGCTCTTTCGGGTAGCGATATGTTTCGATAGTATTACCGTCAAGTAACAACCGTTACGGATCGGTTGTTACGTTCCGGCCACGCGCGCGGCCACGAGGCACCATCCAGCCCTCGTGGAGGTACGTCCATGCGACTCCGTCCGCCGCTGGTCCGCGCCGCACTCGCGCTGACCCTCGCTCTCACCGGCCTCGCCATCGCCGCACCGGCGCAGGCCGCCCCCGCCCTGACGTACGCCGCCCTCGGCGACTCCTACTCCTCCGGCACCGGCGCCCCGCCGTACGACTCCTCCGGCTGCGAGCGCAGCCAGCGGGCGTACGCCCCGCTCTGGGCCAGTGCCAACGCGGTGACCAGCTTCCGCTTCGTCGCGTGCAGCGGCGCCGTCACCGCCGACGTCCGCAACAACCAGGTCTCCGCCCTCGACACCAGCGTCAACCGCGTGACCATCACCATCGGCGGCAACGACGCCGGCTTCGCCAGCGTGCTGACCACCTGCCAGCTCGGCAGCGACTCCGCCTGCGCCACCGCCGTCAACAACGGCAAGGCGTTCGCCAGCAACCAGCTGCCGGCCCGACTGGACCAGACGTACGCCGCGATCCGCAGCCGTGCGCCCAGCGCCCGGCTGATCGTGCTCGGCTACCCGCGGATCTTCGAACTCACCTCCAGCTGCGGGCTGTTCGGCATGAGCCTGTACAAGCGCACGGTCATCAACTCCGGCGCCGACCACCTCGCCTCGGTGATCGCCGCCCGGGCCGCGGCCGCCGGCGCGACGTACGTCGACGTCCGCTCCGCCTTCGCCGGCCACGGGGTCTGCGCCGGCAGCCCGTGGATCAACGGCCTGACCCTCAACTCCAGCGCCTACCACCCGAACGCCAACGGCTACCGGTACGGCTACCTCGCCGCCCTCACCGCCGCCGGCGTCTGACCCTCGCCCGGTACGCGGGACGGCGCCGCCCGGCGCCGTCCCGTTCGGCGTGCGCCTCATCTCCCGCCGTGACCGGCCGAAGGGGTGTTGTGGCGTCCGTCGCAGCCGTCGGTAAGCTGTCCCGCGCGGTCGTCGATGCCCGCCACCACCGTTTGCGTACCGTCGACGCGCGTGTCAGGCAGACATTACGCAACGTTGGGTAACTGTTCGGATATCCGACGGGGGGTCGGCCGGGGGGCCGACCCGGGGGAGAGACTAGCCTGATGGGTGTGACACGTCGCGCAAAGATCGTCTGCACGCTTGGTCCCGCCACCGCCTCAACCGAGCGCATTCGCGGGCTGGTCGAGGCGGGGATGGACGTGGCCCGCCTCAACTTCAGCCACGGTTCGCACGCGGACCACGAGCAGGTCTACCGGCTCGTGCGCGAGGCCGCCGACGCCTCCGGCCGGGCCGTCGCCATCCTG
Source organism: Micromonospora pattaloongensis (assembly GCF_900107255.1). Classification (GTDB taxonomy): domain Bacteria; phylum Actinomycetota; class Actinomycetes; order Mycobacteriales; family Micromonosporaceae; genus Micromonospora_I; species Micromonospora_I pattaloongensis. The sequence continues at coordinate 285,130 of NZ_FNPH01000005.1, forward strand.
GCCGACCTGCAGGGCCCGAAGATCCGGCTCGGTCGTTTCGCCGACGGGCCGCACGAGTGGCGCACGGGTGACTCCGTGGTCATCACCAGCGACGACATCGTCGGCACCCGCGAGCGCGTCTCCTGCACGTACAAGAAGCTGCCGCAGGAGGTCAAGGCCGGCGACCGGCTGCTCATCGACGATGGCAAGGTCGCGGTCGAGGTCAGCGACGTGGCCGGCAACGACATCCGCTGCCTCGTGGTCGAGGGCGGGCCGGTCTCCAACAACAAGGGCGTGTCGCTGCCGAACGTGGCGGTGAGCGTGCCGGCGCTGTCCGACAAGGACGCCGCCGACCTGCGCTTCGCTCTGCAGCTCGGCGTGGACCTGGTCGCCCTGTCGTTCGTGCGGTCGCCCGACGACATCAAGCTCGTGCACGCGATCATGGACGAGCTCGGGGTTCGTCGGCCGGTGCTGGCCAAGGTGGAGAAGCCGGAGGCGGTGACCCACCTCGAGGCCATCGTGGATGCCTTCGACGGCGTCATGGTCGCCCGCGGCGACCTCGGCGTCGAGCTGCCGCTCGACCAGGTGCCGCTGGTGCAGAAGCGGGCGGTGCAGCTGTGCCGCGAGAACGCCAAGCCGGTGATCGTCGCGACGCAGATGCTCGATTCGATGATCGAGAACTCGCGCCCCACCCGCGCGGAGGCCTCCGATGTGGCCAACGCGGTGCTCGACGGCGCCGACGCGGTGATGCTCTCGGGTGAGACCAGCGTCGGCAAGTTCCCGGTGCTCACGGTCAGCACAATGGCGAAGATCGTCACGACCACGGAGGCGGGCTCGTTCGCCGTGCCGCGGCTGCAGCACGACCCGCGCACCCACGGCGGGGCGCTCACCGTGGCCGCCTCGCAGATCGCCCGCAACATCGGCGCCCGGGCCCTGGTCGCGTTCTCCCAGACCGGCGACACCGTGCGGCGGCTGTCCCGGCTGCACTGCGAGCTGCCGCTGCTGGCCTTCACCCCGGTCCCGGAGGTCCGCGCCCAGCTGGCGCTCTCCTGGGGCGTGGAGACCTTCCTGATGCCGTTCGTCGAGCACACCGACGCGATGTTCCGCCAGGTGGACCAGGCGCTGCTCGGGCTCGGCCGGTGCAACCCCGGCGACTACGTCGTGATCGTGGCGGGCAGCCCGCCCGGCACGCCCGGCTCCACGAACACGCTGCGCGTGCACCAGCTCGGCTCGTTGGTCGACGCCGCCGCGGCGGCGCGGGCGTTGCAGTGACGGGCGACGGGCCGGTCGTCGGCCAGGCCGCCGTCGACCAGCTGCTCGAGGTGCTCGACCTGGAGCAGCTCGGCGCGGCGTCGTTCCGCGGCATCAGCCCCCCGGTCGGCCCGCAGCGGGTCTACGGCGGGCAGGTCGCCGGCCAGGCGCTCGTCGCCGCCGGCCGCACCGTCGACCCCGAGCGGTACGTGCACTCGCTGCACGGCTACTTCGTGCGGCCGGGGGATCCGGCGGAGCCGATCGAGTACCAGGTCGAGAACGTCCGCGACGGTCGGTCGTTCTCGGTGCGCCGCTCGGTCGCGCTGCAGCACGGCAAGCCGATCTTCTTCATGTCCGCGTCGTTCCAGCGGGCGGAGAACGGGCTGGACCACCAGGCGCCGCAGCCGCCGGACGTGCCGGGCCCGGACGAGGTGCCCACGATGGCCGACCGGCTGGCGCGCTACCCGGAGCGGCTCGGCATCTGGTCGATCATCCCGCGCCCCATGGACGTCCGCTACGTCGGCGAGCCCGGCTGGGTCCGCCCCGGCGACCGGCCGGCCGACCCGTACCAGCGGGTCTGGATGCGCATCGACGGGAAGCTTCCCGACGATCCGCTGCTGCACGCCTGCGCTCTGACGTACGCCTCGGACCTGACCCTGCTCGACTCGGTCCTGTCGGTGCACGGCGAGGTCTGGGGTCCCGGCGGCGTGGTGGGGGCGAGCCTGGACCACGCGCTCTGGTTCCACCGGCCGTTCCGGGCCGACGAATGGTTCCTGTACGACTGCTGGAGCCCGTCGGCGTCGGGAGCGCGCGGGTTGGCCACCGGCCGGATGTTCACCCGCGACGGGCGGCACATCGCCAGCGCCGTCCAGGAGGGACTGCTGCGCCGGGTCGGGGAGTAGCGCCGCCGGCGGCCGGCGTCGCCCGCGGCGATAACCTGTGCGGTATGCGTCTGTCTGCCCGGGTCGACTATGCGCTGCGCGCCGCCGCCGAACTGGCCGCCGCGGGCGCCGGCCCCGACCGTCCCCCCACTCCCGTCACGGCGGAACAGATCGCCCGGGCCCAGGAGATTCCGCCGAAGTTCCTGGAGAGCATCCTGCTGCAGCTGCGCCGCGGCGGCATCGTGCACGCCCAGCGCGGGCCCGACGGCGGCTACTGGCTGGCGCGCCCGGCCCCGGAGATCTCGCTGGCCGAGATCATCCGTGTGATCGACGGGCCGCTGGCGCACGTGCGGGGCCAACGTCCGGAGGACCTCGGTTACCGGGGCGCGGCCGGCGCCCTGCAGGAGGTCTGGATCGCGCTGCGCGCCAGCGAACGGCAGATCCTCGAACTCGTCACCGTCGCCGACGTCGCCGCCGCGACGCTGCCGGAGCGGGTGCGCGTTCTCGCCGCCGATCCCACCGCCTGGAGCTGACCGGCGCGTCCCATTACCCGAACACGGGGTTGACCTTGCCGGCGCCCTGCGGCATTCTCCACTAAGTCGGTAGGAAAACTGGTCAAGGGAGGTGGAGGCGTGCGGAAGCTGCTCGTGCTCGCGCTGGTCGGGCTCGCCGCGCAACTGGTCGACGGTGCGCTCGGCATGGCGTACGGCGTCACCTCGTCCACGCTGCTGCTGCTCGCCGGCGTGGCGCCCGCCTCGGCGTCCGCCTCCGTGCACCTCGCCGAGATCGGCACCACCCTGGCGTCCGGGGTCGCGCACTGGCGCTTCGGCAACGTCGACTGGCGGGTGGTGTTTCGGATGGCCATCCCCGGCGCGGTCGGCGCCTTCGCCGGCGCCACCTTCCTGAGCTCCATCTCCACCGAGGCCGCCGCCCCCTGGATGGCCGGCATCCTGCTCGCGCTCGGCACCTACCTGCTCGTCCGGTTCGCCCGGCCGCTGCGGCAGGTCACCACGCGCCGGCCGCTGCGCACCCGGTTCCTGGCCCCGCTCGGCCTGGTCGCCGGCTTCGTCGACGCCACCGGCGGGGGCGGCTGGGGGCCGGTCGCCACCCCGTCGCTGCTCGTCTCGGCCCGGATGGAGCCGCGCAAGGTGATCGGCTCGGTCGACACCTCCGAGTTCCTGGTCGCGGGCGCGGCCAGCCTGGGCTTCCTGATCGGGCTCGGCTCCGAGGGGTTCATCCTGCCGACCGTCGCGGCGCTGCTGATCGGCGGCCTCATCGCCGCGCCCATCGCGGCCTGGCTGATCAAGGTGGTGCCCGCCCAGCTGCTCGGCGCCGCGGTCGGCGGCGTGATCGTGCTGACCAACGCCCGTACCCTGATGCGCGCCTTCGACGTCGCCGCCGGGATCCGTCCGGTGGTCTACGTCGCGATCGTGCTCGCCTGGATCGCCGCGGCCACGTTCGCGGTCCGCGCGCTGCTCCGCACCCGCCGCGCCGCCGCTGCCGCCCCCGCCCCCGCGCCCGCCGAGCCCGCCGAACCGGTCGGCGCCCTCTCGGGCTCCCACTGACCGCCAGGAGGTCACCGCGGGCGGCGCTGCTCGGGGATGCGCCCCCGGCCCGTGCTGGCCCGGACCGTCAGGCGCGGGCTCAGCAGCGTTCCCTCCGGGACCGGCTCGCCCGTGAGCTTGCGCATCAGCAGCGACACCGCCTGACGTCCCACCTCCTCGGCGGGGACCAGCACCGAGGTCAGCGCCGGGCCCGCGCGCTCCGCCACCTCGTCGGGGCAGATCGCCACCACGGACACGTCGTCCGGGACCGTCCGACCCAGCGCCGGCAGCGCAGCGAGCACGTGCGCGACCGCGGCCTCGTTGTGCACCACCAGCCCGGTCAGCTCCGGATGCCGCTCCAGCAGCCCGGCCACCGCCCGGCGCACCGCCTCGGGTTGCTCCTCGCACGGCTGGGCCACCGCCGTCATGCCGTGCCGCCGGGCGGCGTCGACGACGCCGGCCCGCGTGCGGTGCGCGAACCCGGTGTCGCGTTCGTAGACCACCGCCGGCGCGCCGAGCAGCGCGATGTCGCGGTGACCGAGCGCGGCCAGATGGTCGACGCAGGCCTCGCCGGCGCGGTGGAAGTCCAGATCGACGCAGGTCAGGCCGGCGGCGTCGTCGGGAAATCCGATCAACACGCTGGGCCGCTCCAGCTCCCGCAGGAACGGCACCCGCGGGTCGCGCATCTCCACGTCCATCACCACGACGCCGTCGACCATCGCGCTCGCCGCGATCCGCCGCAGTCCCGCCGGCCCCTCGTCGGCGGTCAGCAGCAGCACGTCGTGGTCGTAGGTGCGGGCGGTGGTCACCACGGCGGTCGCGAACTGCATCAGCACCGGTAGATGTATCCCGGAGCGCAGCGGCAGCACCAGCGCGATGACGTTGGCCCGGCGGCTGGCCAGCGCCCGCGCCCCCGCGTTCGGGTGGTAGCCCAGGGTGCGGATGCTGGCGAGCACCCGCTGCCGCGTCGTGGCCGAGATCGCCCGCTTTCCACTGATCACATAGGACACCGTGCTCACCGCGACGCCGGCGTGCCGGGCGACGTCGGCGATGGTGACCATGTCGGCGCGTTTGGTCGACGGATCGCGGGCCTCCGGCGGCGTCGCCACGCCGGGCTGCTCGGCCGGCACGCCGGTGGCGGGTGATGCGTCGGACACGTCGGCGCCTCCATTCCCGCCCCCGGCGGTGGTACGCCGGCGGCCGAAGCTGCTCCCCATCGACGAACGTCAGCCAGCACACGGTAACGCGTCGGATACCGGAGAGTAGATGCCGGTGGCGGGGCGCCCGGTCCGTTGTGAGGGGAAAGCGGTTGCCGCTAGCATGGCCGGAAGCGGGAGCCACTCACCCCCCTCGATCGCGCCCTCCGATCCGCGTCGCCGCACAGGTGGCGTACCGGCCGGCCGCGCCCCGGGCAGCGCAGGCACGGCGATCGGCGCGGCGCATCCCACCCGTACGGAGCCCCGCATGCGACCACCCCGATCCCGCCTCCTGGCGCTCGCCGCCGCCGTCGCGACCGGCCTCACCGCCCTCGCCGGCGTTCCCGGCGCCGACGCCGCCCCCGACGCGCCGGCCACCCGAGCCGCCGCCGGCCCCCTCGCCGCCGCCCGACAACTGGAGAACCTCGACCGCGGACTGATCAGCGTCCGCTCCGGCGACGGCAACCTCGTCTCGTGGCGGCTGCTCGGCACCGACCCCGACGGCGCCGGCTTCCACGTCTACCGCGGCGCCACCCGGGTCACCGCCGCCCCCGTGACCGCGACGACCAACTACCTCGACGCCGGCGCCCCGGCCGGCGTCGCGTACACCGTGCGCGCCGTCGTCAACGGCGCCGAACAGCCGCCGTCGCCGGCCGCGCTGCAGTTCGCCGGCGGCTACCTCGACGTGCGGCTGCAGATCCCACCCGGCGGCACCACCCCGACCGGCGAAAGCTACAGCTACGCCGCCAACGACGCCTCCGTCGGCGACCTCGACGGCGACGGCCAACTCGAGATCGTCCTCAAGTGGGAGCCCTCCAACGCCAAGGACAACTCCCAGTCCGGCTACACCGGCAACGTCTACCTCGACGCGTACCGGCTCAGCGGCGCCCGGCTGTGGCGTATCGACCTCGGCCGCAACATCCGCGCCGGCGCCCACTACACCCAGTTCCAGGTCTACGACTACGACGGTGACGGCCGCGCCGAAGTCGCCGTCAAGACCGCGGACGGCACCCGCTCCGGCACCGGCCAGACCATCGGCTCCGCCTCCGCCGACCACCGCAACACCAGCGGGTACGTCCTCGCCGGCCCCGAATACCTGACCATGTTCGACGGCCGGACCGGCGGCGCGCTGGCCACCGCCGGCTACGAACCCGCCCGCGGCAGCGTCCCGTCCTGGGGAGACAGCTACGGCAACCGCGTCGACCGCTTTCTCGCCGCCACCGCCTACCTCGACGGCGCCCGGCCCTCTCTGATCATGTCGCGCGGCTACTACACCCGTACCGTCATCGTCGCCTGGGACTTCCGCAACGGCGCCCTCACCCGCCGCTGGACCTTCGACTCCAACTCCGCCGGCGGCCAGTACGCCGGCCAGGGCAACCACAACCTCGCCATCGCCGACGTCGACGCCGACGGCCGCGACGAGATCGTCTTCGGCGCCATGGCGCTCGACGACAACGGCGCGCCACTGTGGAACACCCGCAACGGCCACGGCGACGCCCTGCACGTCGGCGACCTCGCCCCCGACCGCGCCGGCCTGGAGGTCTTCAAGGTCGACGAGGACGCCAGCAAGCCGTCGTCCTGGTTCGCCGACGCCCGCACCGGCCAGGTCCTCTGGTCCACCCCCGCCTCCGGCGACAACGGACGCGGCGTCTCCGCCGACATCTGGGCCGGCAGCCCGGGCGCCGAATCCTGGTCCGCCGCGGTCGCCGGCCTGCAGGACACCCAGGGCCGGAACATCGGCCGCAAACCCTCGTCCACGAACTTCGTCATCTGGTGGGACGGCGACCCGCAGCGCGAACTCCTCGACGCCACCCGCATCGACAAGTACGGCACCAGCGGCGACACCCGGCTGCTCACCGGCGCCGGCGTCGCCGCCAACAACGGCACCAAGGCCACCCCGGCGCTCTCCGGGGACCTGCTCGGCGACTGGCGGGAAGAGGTCATCTGGCGCACCACCGACTCCACCGCGCTGCGCATCTACGCCACCGGAATCCCCACCGACCGCCGGGTCCGCACCCTCCTGCACGACCCGCAGTACCGCCTCGCGCTCGCCTGGCAGAACACCGCCTACAACCAGCCGCCCCACCCCAGCTTCGCGATCCGGTGAGTACGCGACGGCCCCTGGCTCCGCATCGGCCAGGGGCCGTCCGCCGGCTCACTCCGGGCGGCGCAGCCCGCCCACCACCTTCTCCGCGACCAGCTCGAACGAACGCACCCGGTCGCCGACGTCGTACACCATCGTGGTCAGCATCAACTCGTCCGCCTTCGTGCGCGCCGACAGCTCCTCCAGCTGCCGCCGCACCGTCTCCGGCGACCCCATGGCCTGCCCCTCACGGCGGCTCAGCACGAACTCGCGCTCCAGGTCGTTGTACGGGTACGCCGCCGCCTCCTCGGGCGACACCAGCGGCTCCGGGCGCCCCGCCCGCAGCTTCAGGAACGACAGCGCGCTCGGTCCGGCCAGCCACTCCGCGCGCTCGTCGGTCTCCGCGCAGATGACGTTCACGGCCACCATCGCGTACGGCCGCTCCAGCCACCGCGACGGCCGGAAATGCTGCCGGTACAGCGCCAGCGCCGGCAGCGTGTTCTCCGAACTGAAGTGGTGGGCGAACGAGAACGGCAGCCCAAGCATCCCGGCCAGCTGCGCGCTGAACCCGCTCGACCCCAGCAGCCAGACGCCCGGCATGTCCCCGCGCCCCGGCGTCGCGGTGATCCGCAACCGCGGGTCACCGGCGAAGTAGCCGATCAGATCCGCCAGCTCCTGCGGGAACCCCTCCGCCGACAGCCCCTCCATCGTCCGGCGCAGCGCCAGCGCCGTCGCCTGGTCCGTGCCCGGTGCGCGCCCGATCCCCAGGTCGATGCGGCCCGGATGCAGCGCCTCCAGCGTGCCGAACTGCTCGGCCACCACCAGCGGCGCGTGGTTGGGCAGCATCACCCCGCCCGAGCCGATCCGCATCGTCGCGGTGGCGGCGGCCAGGTGCGCGATCAGCACTGCCGGCGCGGACGAGGCGATGGAGGGCATGTTGTGGTGCTCGGCCACCCAGAAGCGGTGGTAGCCGAGCTGCTCGGTGCGGCGGGCCAGCTCGGTGGTGTGGCGCAGGGCCTCACCGACGGGGGCGCCGGCCGCGACCGGCGCGAGGTCGAGAACAGAGAGCGGTACGTTGATCACACGCTCCTCCAACCTGGTTCGGACGTGGTTTCTTCCGGCCCGTCACGATTTCGGCCCGACGTGCCGGTCCAGCGCGGCGACCCAGTTCCGTTTCGCCACCGACGGCGAGTTGCGCCGGTTCATCCGCCACTCGACGCCGACCAGGTCACGCCCCACCGGCAGGGCCCCATGATGTCGCGCGACTCGGTGGTGAACATGTAACGCGGATAGACGCCAGACCTTGTCGCGTCCAACTAAATGCCCCGGATGGGCGGCCGCTAACTCCCGTTGCCGGTCGGTCGGCAGGATCGGCCGGTCGTGCTTTGTGCCGGTGCGGGGCGGGGGCGTAGACCGGCACCGGTGCTCCGCGTAGCTCCGCATGCCGACACGGCCCTGCTTGGCGAACCCGCGGCGCGGTGGCCGCCAATGCGGCGCGCATCGCCGCCTTGCGGGCGTCGACGAGGTTCGGTCAGGTGCCGTTGTAGAACAAAGCTGGTGCCGGGAGCGGGACTCGAACCCGCACGCCCTTTCGGGCAAATGCTTTTGAGGCATTCATGTCTGCCGATTCCATCATCCCGGCGTAGCCATCCCGAAGGATGCGGCCCACTGTACCCGACTAGTCTCATGCGTAAGCATTGGTGGTGCTGGTTCAGGACAGGTGTGGGGGGTAGGGGTTCGTGGCCGAGACGCAGGCGGGTGCCGAGCGCAGGCGGGTGCTGATCGCCGAGGACGAGGCGTTGATCCGGCTCGACCTGGCGGAGATGCTCGCCGAGGAGGGCTACGACGTCGTGGGCGAGGCCGCCGACGGCGAGACGGCGGTGCGGCTGGCCGAGGAGCTCAAGCCGGACCTGGTGATCCTCGACATCAAGATGCCGATCATGGACGGGCTCGCCGCCGCGGAGCGGATCGCCGGCGCCCGGATCGCCCCGGTGATCATCCTGACCGCGTTCAGTCAGCGGGACCTGGTGGAGCGGGCGCGGGCGGCGGGCGCGATGGCGTACCTGGTGAAGCCGTTCCAGAAGAGTGACCTGGTGCCGGCGATCGAGATCGCGCTGTCGCGGTACGCGGAGATCGCGACCCTGGAGTCCGAGGTCGCGGGCCTGACCGACCGGTTGGAGACCCGCAAGGTGGTGGAGCGGGCCAAGGGGGCGCTGATGACCACGTACGGCATGACCGAGCCACAGGCGTTCAAGTGGATCCAGCGGATGGCGATGGACCACCGGATGACCATGCGGGAAGTGGCCGAACGGATCTTGACGGAGACGCCCAGCCCGTCTGGCCAGGGATAATGTTAGATGTCTGTTACAGCAACGTCATTGATAGGCGCATCGTACGTAACGGTTTAGCCAACGCCGCTGTTCAGACCTTACGGGCACCCTCGCCGGTGGGATAACGTCCCGCCCCAAGACCGGTTCACGGTCAGCTTCGTCGCACCTGCAAGAGCCAATCGGCGGTGGGTGGCACGGGGCCTGGACGGAGGAGGGGTTCGAGCCTTGAGGCAGAAGCTCGCACGCGTGCTCGGTGGCGTCGCCCTGATGGCGCTCGTCACCGGCGCCGCGGCCTGCAGCAGCGGCGGCGGCGACGACACGGCTGGTGGCGACTCTTGTGGCAGCAAGATCGCATTCTTTGGCGCGTTGACCGGCAGCTCGGCGGCGCTGGGCATCAACGAGAACAACGGCGTGAAGCTCGCCGTCGATAAGTACAACAAGGAGAACGCCGACTGCAAGGTCGAGCTGGTGCCGCTGGACTCGCAGGGCAGCCCGGACCAGGCGCCGCAGCTGGCCCAGAAGGCGATCGACGACGAGAAGATCGTCGGCATCGTCGGCCCGGCGTACTCGGGTGAGTCCGAGGCCGCGAACCCGCTCTTCTCCGAGGCCGGGCTGGTGCACCTGACCGCGTCCGCGACCCGGCCGAGCCTCGCCGACCAGAACTGGAAGACCTTCTTCCGGGTGGTCGGCAACGACCTGAGCCAGGGGCCGGCGGCCGGACGGTACATCAAGGACGTGCTCAAGGCGGAGAAGGTCTTCGTCATCGACGACCAGTCCGCGTACGGCGCGGGCCTGGCCGACGAGGTCAAGAAGGTCCTCGGCGCCGCGGTCGCCGGCAACGACAAGGTGCAGGGCGAGGGCAAGCAGACCGACTTCTCCGCCACGGTCACCCGCGTCAAGTCCTCCGGCGCCACCGCCGTCTTCTACGGTGGCTACTACCAGGAGGCGGGCCTGATCCGCAAGCAGCTCACCGCTGCCGGGGTCAAGGCCGTGCTGGTGGCCGGCGACGGCGTCAACGACCCCGCGTACATCAACTCCGCCGGTCAGGCCGCGGCCGAGGGCACGATCCTGACCTGCCCGTGCGCGCCGGCCACCGAGGCCCGCGGCACGTTCGCGGCGGACTACAAGGCGCTGCACGGCACCGACCCGGGCACCTACAGCGACACCGCCTTCGACGCGGCGAACATCCTGCTCGCCGGCATCAAGGCGGGCAAGGCGACGCGTCCGGCGATGCTCGAGTTCGTGAAGGGCTACACCGGCGAGGGTGTCGCGGCGAACTACAAGTTCACCGAGACCGGCGAGCTGGACCCGGCCGAGGTCAAGGTCTGGGCGTTCAAGGTCCAGGGCGGCAAGGTCGTGCCGGACCAGGAGATCCCGAAGGCGTGACCGGCCGGCTTCCCGCTGGGCGGTAGTAGCTGTGTGATCGCGGGTGCGGCCGGGAGCAGCTCCCGGCCGCACCTCCGTCTTTCCAAGCCTGATGGAGCACCCTCCTTGGACTTCAACGAACTCTTCTCCAATTTCGGGGAACTCACCACGACCGGCCTGACGATCGGCGCGATCTACGCGCTCGTGGCGCTCGGCTACACGCTGGTCTACGGCGTGCTACGACTGATCAACTTTGCGCACTCCGAGGTCTTCATCGCCGGGGCGTTCGCGGCCATCTGGACCTGGGGCGCCTTCGGCCTCAACCAGGACTCGAACGTGACCGGCTTCGGCGCGATCGTGTTCTATCTGCTGATCGCGATGCTCGTCGCCGCGCTGGCCTCGGCCGCGACGGCGACGGTGGTGGAGCGGGTGGCCTACCGGCCGCTGCGCAAGCGCAACGCGCCGCCACTGGCCTTCCTGATCACCGCGATCGGCGCCTCGATCGCCATCTCGGAGGCGTTCGGCATCTACACCCGCCGCCTGCCGGAGAGCGGGCCGCGCCTGGTGAGCCAGGATCCGCTCTTCCACGTCTTCGGCGTGCCGATCAACCCGGTGCAGCTGCTGACCATCGGCGGGGCGCTGCTGATGATGATCCTGCTGGACATGTTCATCAACCGCAGCCGCGTAGGCCGGGGCATCCGGGCCGTGGCCCAGGACCCGAACACCGCCGCGCTGATGGGCGTGAACAAGGACCGGATCATCCTGATGGTCTTCGTCGTCGGTGGGGCGATGGCGGGCGTCGCCGGTCTGCTCTACGACGTGCGGATCCAGACGCTGACGTACAGCGTCGGCTTCCTGCTGGGGCTCAAGGCGTTCACCGCCGCGGTGCTCGGCGGCATCGGCAACCTGCGCGGCGCGCTCCTCGGCGGTCTGCTGCTGGGCCTGGTGGAGAACTACGCCTCGGCGGTGTTCGGGACGAACTGGAAGGACTTCGCCGCCTTCGCGGTGCTGGTCGTGCTGCTGATGTTCCGGCCGACCGGTCTGCTGGGTGAGTCGCTGGGGAGGGCGCGGGCATGACGACCATCCTGGAAAGGGTGCACTCCGGCCGCCAGGCGGTCGGGGAACGGTGGCGCGGCGCGCCGCGCTGGGTGCGCTGGGCGCTGCTGGCCGCGGTGATCGTGTTCTTCTACGCGCTGCCGAACAAGGAGTTCTACCAGTACCTCGGGCCGATCCCGACCCCGGGCGCGAACTTCACGCAGGTGCTGTTCACCATCTCGATCTACGTGCTGCTGGCCGTCGGGTTGAACATCGTGGTCGGTTTCGCCGGCCTGCTCGACCTCGGCTACTTCGGCTTCTTCGCCGTCGGCGCGTACACCGTCGCGGTGCTGACGTCGCCGAGCAGCGACATCAAGACCCTGTGGCCCTGGCTGCTCGTGGTGCCGATCGCGATCGCGCTGACCATGGTCTCGGGCGTGATGCTGGGTACGCCCACCCTGCGGCTGCGCGGCGACTACCTGGCGATCGTGACGCTCGGCTTCGCCGAGATGATCCGGATCGCGGCGGTGAGCTCGGAGTTCCTGAAGGGACAGCGCGGCTTCAACCAGATCCCGCACCCGCCGGGGCAGTACGCCGACGGCAAGCCGGTCTTCGGCGTGCTCGACGCCCGGCCGTACTACTGGCTGGTGCTGACTTTGATCATTCTCGTGGTGATCGGGGTGCGGAACCTGACCCGCAGCCGGGTCGGCCGGGCCTGGGTGTCGATCCGGGAGGACGAGGACGCCGCGCAGCTGATGGGCGTGCCGACGTTCAAGTTCAAGCTCTGGGCGTTCGCGTCGGGCGCGGCGGTCGCCGGCCTGGCGGGCGCGCTCTTCGCGGGCAAGCAGAACTTCGTCAACTCGCAGAACTTCGAGCTGCTGAACTCGATCATCATTCTGGCGGCGGTGATCTTCGGCGGGTCCGGCAACATCGTCGGCGCGATCGTCGGCGGCGGCCTCGTGGCGTACATGATCGAGCGGTTCCGCAGCATCGAGCTGTTCGGCATCGAGCTGTACGAGTACCGGTTCCTCGTCTTCGGCCTGGTGCTCGTCGTGATGATGATCTTCCGGCCGCAGGGCCTGATCCCGAACCGACGACGGGCGGCGGAGTTCAAGGACCGCCGCAAGGAGGTGATCGTCGGTGAGTGAGACCGTGCAGACCGACGCCCCGCAGGACGAGAGCGCGGCGGTTCCGGCCGGGGGCGGCCGGGAGCCGCTGCTCGAAGTGGACAACGTCACGCTGCGCTTCGGCGGTGTCGTCGCACTGGACAACGTGGACTTCACCCTCTACAAGGGCGAGATCCTCGGGCTGATCGGGCCGAACGGCGCCGGAAAGACCACCTGCTTCAACGCGATGACCGGCATCTACCGGCCGACGCAGGGTGAGATCCGGTTCCGTGGCGAGCGGATCAGCGGCCGGAAGAAGCACCAGATCACCCAGATGGGAATGGCGCGGACGTTCCAGAACATCCGGCTCTTCCCCGAGATGACCGCGCTGGAGAACGTGCAGGTGGGCGCGGACGCGCACCACAAGACCAGCGTCATCTCGGCGCTGTTCCGGCTGCCGCGGCACTGGCGCGAGGAGCGCGAGGGCATCGAAAAGGCCGAGCGGCTGCTGGAGTTCGTCGGCATCGCCCACCGGATGCACGAGACGGCCCGCAACCTGTCGTACGGCGAGCAGCGGCGGCTGGAGATCGCCCGGGCGCTCGCCACCGACCCGGTGCTGCTCTGTTTGGACGAGCCGGCCGCCGGCTTCAACCCGGCGGAGAAGGAGGAGCTGCTGCAGCTCATCCGGCAGATCCGGGACCGGGGGATCACGGTGCTGCTCATCGAGCACGACATGCGGCTGGTGATGGGTGTCACCGACCGGATCGTGGTGCTGGAGTTCGGAAAGAAGATCGCCGAAGGGCTCCCCGCCGAGGTGCGGGAGAACCCGAAGGTGATCGCGGCCTACCTGGGAGTGCCGGACGATGCTGCTTGAGATCGACAATGTCAGCCTGCTCTACGGGCGGATCCAGGCGCTGCACGGCATCAGCCTGACGGTCAACGAGGGCGAGGTGGTGGCGCTGATCGGCGCGAACGGCGCCGGCAAGTCCACCACCATGCGGGCGATCTCCGGGATCCGGCCGATCGCGTCCGGCAGCATCAGGTTCGAGGGCGAGGACATCTCGAAGCTCCGCGCCGATCTGCGGGTGCGGCGCGGGCTGTGCCAGGCGCCGGAGGGGCGGGGGATCTTCCCCGGCATGACGGTGCTGGAGAACCTCGACATGGGGGCCTACACCCGACGCGACCGCGCGGGCATCAACGCCGACCTGGAACGGGTGCTGGAGCTGTTCCCGCGGCTGCGGGAGCGGCGCAAGCAGCCGGGCGGCACCCTCTCCGGCGGCGAGCAGCAGATGCTCGCGGTCGGGCGGGCGCTGATGAGCCGGCCGAAGCTGCTGCTGCTCGACGAGCCGTCGATGGGGCTCGCGCCGATGCTGATCCAGCAGATCTTCTCGATCATCACGGAAATCAACCAGCAGGGCACGACGGTGCTGCTGGTGGAGCAGAACGCCCAGCAGGCGCTCTCGCGGGCACATCGGGCGTACGTCCTCGAGACCGGGCGGATCGTCAAGAGCGGCACCGGGCAGGAGCTGCTGCACGACCCGGCCGTCAAAGAGGCCTACCTGGGCGTGGCGTAGCCCGTCGGGTACGTTGGGCAACCCTGGAGGACACGAATGTTTATCGCGAATAACCGCGGCCGTCGCGCCGCACTCGGACTCGCCGGTGCCGCGGCACTGGCGCTCTCCCTCACCGCCTGCGGCGAGAAGGAGGCCACGGACCAGCCGGGCGGGGGCGCGAGCGTGGCCACGTCGGTCGACGCGGCGCTGGCCGGCAAGGTGCCGGACGCCATCAAGTCGGACGGCAAGATCGTGGTTGGCACGGACTCGACGTACGCGCCCGCCGAGTTCCTGGACACCGACGGCAAGACGGTGATCGGGTTCGACGTCGACCTGTTCACGGCGGTCGCCGGCAAGCTCGGCCTGAAGGCCGAGTTCGTCTCCGCGCCGTTCGGCGACATCATCCCCGGCGTCGACACCGGCAAGTACGAGATCGGCGTCTCGTCGTTCACCGTCAACGACGAGCGCAAGGCCGCCGCGCAGATGGTGAGCTACTTCCAGGTCGGCACCCAGTGGGCGACCAAGAAGGGCAACCCGGCCGGCATCGCGATCGACAACGCCTGCGGCAAGAAGATCGCGGTCCAGAAGGACACCGTGCAGGTCGAGGACATCACCAAGCGGTCCAAGGCCTGCACCGACGCCGGCAAGCCGGCCATCACGATCGACCAATACCCCGGCCAGGACCAGGCGACGGCCGCGGTCGTGTCCGGCAAGGACGACGCGATGCTCGCCGACTACCCGGTCGGGGTGTACGCGGTGACGCAGTCCAACGGGCAGCTGGATCTGCTGGGCGACCAGTACGAGGCGGCGCCGTACGGCTACGTCGTCGACAAGGACCAGACGGCGTTCGCCGAGGCGGTCCGCGACGCCGTGAAGGCGCTGATCACGGACGGCTCGTACAAGACCATCCTCGAGAAGTGGAAGGTGCAGGGCGGCGCGATCACCGATCCCGCCATCAACCCCTGATCGAATTCGATGACGATCACCGAAGCGACAACCGAACGGGCACGGCCTGAACCCATCAGGGCCGTGCCCGTGCGGCACCCCGGCCGCTGGCTGGCGGTGGCCGTGCTGGCCGTGCTGACCGCGATGTTCGTGCACATGCTGGTCACGAACGACGCGTTCCAGTGGGCCTTCATGGTCGACAACATGTTCCGCCCGCCGATCATCGAGGGGCTGGTGCGCGGCACCGTCGTGATGACGATCTGCGCCATGCTCCTCGGCGTCACGCTGGGCGTCGTGATCGCGGTCATGCGGTTGTCCGACAACCCGATCCTGCGCGCGGTGGCCTGGTTGTACACCTGGTTCTTCCGGGCGGTGCCCCGGCTGGTGCTGTTGGCCGTCTTCGGCAACCTCGGCATCCTGTGGAGCCGGATCGAGTTCGGCGTGCCCTTCGACACGCAGATCGGCCGGCTCTTCGGCATCGACAACCTGGAGCTGCGGGCGTTCGGTTTCACCTCCCGCGATGTGCTGACCGGGTTCATGGCGGGGCTGCTGGGGCTGGCGCTCTCCGAGGCCGCCTACATGGCCGAGATCGTGCGCGCCGGCATCCAGTCCGTCGAAGGGGGGCAGGCCGAGGCGGCGACGGCTCTCGGCATGAGCCGGGGGCAGACGCTGCGCCGGGTGGTGCTGCCACAGGCGATGCGTGTGATCATCCCGCCGACCGGCAACGAGACGATCGCCATGCTCAAGGACACGTCGCTGCTGCTGTACGTGCCGGTCTCGATGGAGTTGTTCTTCCAGCTCGACGCGGTCGGCAAGCGCACGTTCCAGATCTTCCCGATGTACGTCGCCGCCTGCCTGTGGTACCTGCTGCTCACCAGCGTGCTGCTGGTCGGGCAGTACTTCCTGGAGCGGCACTTCTCGCGCGGGTACGGACAGCAGGCTCGGGCGCGGATGAAGCTGCGCGGCTTCGCGGCTGAGCAGGGCGGCGGCGGTGGCGGAACGGGGGCCGTCGGATGAGCGACGAGTTGATGGTGCGGGCGGAGAACGTACACAAGTCGTTCGGCCCGCTGGAGGTGCTCAAGGGCGTCGACCTGGCGGTGCGGCCCGGCGAGGTCTCGTGCGTCATCGGCCCCTCCGGCTCCGGCAAGTCGACGTTCCTGCGCTGCATCAACCACCTGGAGAAGATCAACGCCGGCCGGATCTGGGTCGACGGCGAGCTGGTGGGGTACCGCGAGCGCGGCGGCAAGCTGTACGAGATGCGCGAGAAGGAGGTCGCCGCGCAGCGCCGGTCGATCGGCATGGTGTTCCAGCGGTTCAACCTCTTCCCACACATGACGGCGCTGGAGAACGTGATGGAGGCGCCGCTGCGGGTGCGCCGCGAGTCGCGTGCCGAGGTGCGCGAACGCGCGACGGCGCTGCTCGACCGGGTGGGCCTGGCCAGCAAGATCGGCAACTATCCGGGGCAGCTGTCGGGCGGCCAGCAGCAGCGGGTGGCGATCGCGCGGGCCCTGGCGATGCGGCCGAAGCTGATGCTCTTCGACGAGCCCACCAGCGCGCTCGACCCGGAGCTGGTCGGCGAGGTGCTCGACGTGATGAAGGACCTCGCGCGGGACGGGATGACGATGATCGTGGTCACCCACGAGATCGGTTTCGCCCGCGAGGTCGGCGACTCGTTGATCTTCATGGACGGCGGCGTGGTGGTGGAGAGCGGCGCGCCGGACGAGGTGCTCGGCAACCCGCGGCACGATCGCACGCGGACGTTCCTGAGCAAGGTCCTCTAGCCCCGCGCCCCGTGCCGCGGCATGAAAGCCGCGTGCGCGGGAATCCCCTGGCCGGCTCGCCGGACCGCTCGCGACACGGTCCGGTCGGATCTCGGGGTGGGATGGGATGAGGGCGCGGAAGATGTTCGCGGCCGTCGGCGCCGCCGCGGCGGTGGCGGTCGGCGCCGTCGTCGGCGTCGCGTCGCCGGCCGCGGCCGGGACGTGCGGCACGCCCGGCTGCGGCGGCACGGTCGTCAACCAAGGCAGTGCGGCGCCGATCCGGGTCGCGAACCAGTGGTGCTGGACGGCGCTGCAGCGTTTCGTCGGCCCGGAGCTGGAGTGCGTGAAGAACCACGACAGCTGGGCGGCGCGCGAGGCGGACGCCTGGCTGGCCTTGGGCGAGAGTTCGAGCGCCAAATCGGCGTACTACTACGACGTCGACGCGTTCATGGTCCGCGGTGGCTGCCGGACGACCTTCTACTACGGCGACGCGGTGGCGAAGCCGCGGACCGAGGCTCCCGGCAGCGACATGTGGATCCGCATCACCGGCACCACCCGGGTCTCCGTCACCCGCGTCGCGTGCTGACCTGTCGGAGTCACGGACTAGAGTCGTCTGACGTGACCGACAACGTGCCCCGCCTGCTCCTTCTCGACGGCCACTCCCTGGCCTACCGGGCGTTCTTCGCCCTTCCGGTCGAGAACTTCTCCACCTCGACGGGGCAGCCGACGAACGCGGTCTACGGCTTCACCTCCATGTTGATCAACGTGCTCCGGGACGAGCGGCCCACCCACATCGTGGTCGCGTTCGACGTGTCGCGCCGGTCGTTCCGCACGGAGCGGTACGCCGAGTACAAGGCGGGGCGCGCGGAGAGCCCGGCCGACTTCGCCGGGCAGGTGAGCCTGGTGCAGGAGGTGCTCGCGGCGCTGCGGATCCCCGTGGTGCAGAAGGAGGGCTACGAGGCGGACGACGTGATCGCCACCTTGGCCTGGCAGGGGCGGGACGCCGGCATGGACGTGCTGATCTGCACGGGCGACCGTGACGCGTTCCAGCTCGTCGGCGACCGGGTGACCGTGCTGTACCCGCGCAAGGGCGTCTCCGACCTGGCCCGGATGGACCCCGCCGCGGTCACCGACAAGTACGGCGTCGGTCCCGACCACTACCGCCACCTCGCCGCGCTGGTGGGGGAGACGAGCGACAACCTGCCCGGGGTGCCCGGCGTCGGCCCGAAGACCGCCGCCAAGTGGATCAACCTGTACGGCGGCCTCGAGGGCGTCATCGCGCACGCCGACGAGATCAAGGGCAAGGCCGGCGACAGCCTGCGGGAGCGGCTGGCCGACGTGATCCGCAACTTCGAGATCAACTGCCTGGTGTCGGACCTGGAGCTGCCGGTGCGGCCGGAGGATGCCCGTTGGGCCGGCTGGGACCGCGAGGCGGTGCACCAGGTCTTCGACACGCTGCAGTTCCGGATCCTGCGCGACCGGCTGTACCAGTACCTGGAGGCGGTCGAGCCCGAGGCCGAGGCGGGCTTCGAGCTGGCGGGGGAGATCCTGCGGACGGGCGGGATCGGGGCGTGGCTGACCGCGCACGCCCGCCCCGGCGTGCCGGTCGGGGTCGCGGTCGCGGGCACGTTCGGCCGCGGCACCGGGTCGTTGACCGGGGTCGCGCTGGCCACCGCCGACGGCACCGCCGCGTGGTTCGATCCCGCGGGTCTCGACGCCGGTGACGAGGCCGCCGTCGCGGGCTGGCTCGGCGACCCGGAGCGGCCGAAGGTGGTGCACGACAGCAAGCCGGCCCGGTTGGCATTCGCCGCGCACGGCTGGACGCTACGCGGGGTGGGCCGGGACACGGCCCTCGCCGCCTACCTGGCCCGACCCGACCAGCGCTCGTACGACCTGGTCGATCTGGCTCTGCGCTACCTGCACCGCGAGCTGCGGGTCGACGCCCCGGAGACCGGCCAGCTGACGCTGGACGGGTTGGGCGACGACGGCGAGGCCGAGCAGAACCTGATGCTGCGGGCGCGGGCGACGCTGGATCTCGCCGACGCCATCGACGCGGAGCTGTCCCGCGACGGCGAGCAGTCGGCGCGGCTGCTCGCCGAGGTGGAGCTGCCGCTGGTGGAGGTGCTCGCCGGGCTGGAGTGGGTCGGGATCGCGGCCGACACGCACTACCTGTCGGAGCTCGAGGCGCATTTCGCGGCCGAGGTGAAGGCCGCGGCGCAGGGGGCGTACGAGGCGGTCGGTCGGGAGTTCAACCTCGGCTCGCCGAAGCAGCTGCAGGAGATTCTCTTCACCGAGCTCGGCCTGCCCAAGACCAAGAAGATCAAGACCGGCTACACGACGGACGCGGACGCGCTGCAGTGGTTGTACGCGCAGAACCCGCATCCGGTGCTGGAGTACCTGCTGCGGCATCGGGACGTCGCGAAACTCAAGTCCACGGTGGACGGTCTGCTCAAGTCGGTGTCGCCGGACGGGCGCATCCACACCACCTTCAACCAGACGGTGGCCGCGACGGGCCGGCTCTCGTCGACCGACCCGAACCTGCAGAACATCCCGATCCGCACGGAGGAGGGACGGCGCATCCGCCGCGCCTTCGTGGTCGGTTCCGCGTACGAGTCGTTGATGACCGCCGACTACAGCCAGATCGAGATGCGCATCATGGCGCACCTCTCCGGCGACGAGGGGCTGATCGCGGCGTTCAACTCCGGCGCGGACTTCCACGCCGCCACCGCCTCGTCCGTTTTCGGGGTGCCGGTGGAGCAGGTCACCGGCGAGCAGCGCCGCCGGATCAAGGCCATGAACTACGGCCTGGCATACGGGCTGAGCGCGTTCGGCCTGTCCCAGCAGCTCGGCATCTCCACCGAGGAGGCGCGGGCGCTGATGGAGGACTACTTCGGACGATTCGGCGGGATCCGCGACTATCTGCGCACGGTCGTGGAGCAGGCCCGGCACGACGGGTTCACCGAGACGATCCTCGGGCGGCGGCGTTACCTGCCCGACCTGGTCAGCGACAACCGGCAGCGCCGCGAGATGGCCGAGCGGATGGCGCTCAACGCGCCGATCCAGGGATCGGCCGCCGACATCATCAAGGTCGCGATGCTGCACGTCGACGCCGCGCTGCGCGAGTCGGGGCTGCGGTCGCGGATGCTGCTGCAGGTGCACGACGAGCTGATCTTCGAGATGGCGCCGGGGGAGCGGGACGCGCTGGAGGCGCTGGTGCGCCGCGAGATGGGCGGGGCGTATCCGCTCTCGGTGCCGCTCGAGGTGTCGGTCGGGCTCGGCCCGGACTGGAACAGCGCGGACCACTAACGCCTCGCCGGCGATCCGCCTGTCACGGGTGACGGACGCCCCCGGAGGTGGGGGCGTCCGCCCTCGCGGGAGTCGGTCTGACGGGCCGCTGTGAAGCCTCGGCGCCTGCCAACCACCGCGGTCTCATGCGTTATCGGCGCCGACCGCCACCGCCACCGCCGCGGCCACCGTCGCCCTGCTGTCGGGCGTTCAGCTCGTCCAGCAGCTGGCCCTTGTTCTTGGCCTCGACATCCTGGATCCCGGCCTCGCGGGCGCGCTGCTGCACCTCACCGGTCCGCACCGAACGCACGTTCCTGTCGCTCACTAATCTCACCTCCGTGATGGCGTTCTGCCTTCGCCCATCGAATACCCGGGGCGGATGGCACCAACCACGGATCGACTACGGATTTGCTGCGGCGTCATCACGCATGGTGACTGACCGGGCTGGGGCGCGATCTCGGCGATCGGCACAGCGCCCACCACGTCGGTTCACGCGTCGTCGTTCGGTTTGTCGGCGACGAAGATGGCGGTGCCGGGGAAGAGCCGGCCGCGCAGCGGGCTCCACTGCCCCCAGATCTGCTCGTGACCCTCGGGCCACTCCGGCTCGATGAGGTCGCGCAGCACGAAGCCGGCGCCGACGATCTCGCGGATCCGGTCGCCGAGCGTGCGGTGCTGTTCGACGTAGGTGGGCACGCCGTGCGCGTCGTGTTCGACGTACGGCCGGCGGTCGAAGTACGAGTGGACCGCGACCAGGCCGCCCTCGCCGGGATCGTCGAGGAAGATCCAGCGCATCGGGTGGGTCACCGAGAAGACCCAGCGGCCGCCGGGGCGCAGTACCCGGAAGACCTCCCGCATCACGGCGGCCGAGTCGGACACGAACGGCACCGCGCCGAAGGCGGTGCAGACGGTGTCGAACGCCGCGTCGGGGAAGGGCAGCGTCAGCGCGTCGGCCTGGACCAGCGGCACGCGTACCCCGGATCGGTCGGCGGCGGCCACCGCGTGCCGCAACATCCCCGCGGAGAGGTCCAGCGCGACCACCCGCGCCCCCTCGCGGGCCAGCCACCGCCCGGCCGCCGCGGCGCCGCAGCCGAGCTCCAGCACCCGCCGGCCGCGCACGTCGCCGAGCAGCCGGGCGTCCGCCTCGCGTAACCCCTCCGGACACCACACGAAGTCGACGTCGCCGAGAAAGGCCCCGTGCTCGGCCTGGTAGGCGTCCGCGTCCCGGTCCCACCAGCCCCGGCTCGCCATCCGGGTCTGCGCGTCACTGACCTGCCGGCGCGTCACGCCCGGTCCGCCGGGCTCCACCGCCTCGTCGTTCACGGCGATCACGCTACGGTGGGCCGCCCGGGCCCGGTGCGGCGGCCGTTCGCTGTGACCCCGGCGACACCCATTTCGCCCAGCAGAGGCCTTTTGCTGCGATTCAGAAGCACTCTCCCGTGGCAACCCGGGAGGGCTTGCACGCTGTGGTAATGCGCACGGTAAGCTAGTCGATGCGCTCGCGGATCGTGTGCCTCGGCAGGGAGCAGGCCCGCGGTCGCCGGACACAACACATGATCATCCTGATCGACATGATCACCCTGATCGGTGTGTGGTGCCCAGCGACGGGTCCGCTGGCGCGAAATGGTCACCGCGACGACTTCAGCCAGCAGTGACATCCATCCGACCGGAGCAACCGCCCACATGACGAGCAGCATCGAGGCCACCTCGAGCGCCCCCAAGGTCACCATCGACGATATCGGTTCCGAGGAAGCCTTCCTCGCCGCGATCGACGAGACCATCAAGTACTTCAATGACGGCGATATTGTCGAAGGCACCGTCGTCAAGGTCGATCGGGACGAGGTCCTGCTCGACATCGGCTACAAGACCGAGGGCGTCATCCCCTCGCGCGAGCTGTCGATCAAGCACGACGTGGACCCGGCTGAGGTCGTGTCGGTCGGGGACCACATCGAGGCGCTTGTCCTTCAGAAGGAGGACAAGGAGGGTCGCCTGATCCTCTCGAAGAAGCGGGCGCAGTACGAGCGCGCGTGGGGCACGATCGAGAAGATCAAGGACGAGGACGGCGTCGTCCGCGGGTCCGTCATCGAGGTGGTCAAGGGTGGCCTCATCCTCGACATCGGGCTGCGCGGCTTCCTGCCCGCCTCGCTGGTCGAGATGCGTCGCGTGCGCGACCTGCAGCCGTACGTCGGGCGCGAGCTCGAGGCCAAGATCATCGAGCTGGACAAGAACCGCAACAACGTGGTCCTGTCCCGCCGCGCGTGGCTGGAGCAGACGCAGTCCGAGGTGCGCACCGAGTTCCTCAACAAGCTGCAGAAGGGCCAGGTCCGCAAGGGCGTCGTCTCCTCGATCGTCAACTTCGGCGCGTTCGTCGACCTGGGCGGCGTGGACGGCCTGGTGCACGTCTCGGAGCTGTCCTGGAAGCACATCGACCACCCGTCCGAGGTCGTCGAGGTGGGCCAGGAGGTCGAGGTCGAGGTCCTGGACGTCGACCTGGACCGCGAGCGGGTCTCGCTGTCGCTGAAGGCGACGCAGGAGGACCCGTGGCGCCAGTTCGCCCGCACCCACGCGATCCAGCAGATCGTGCCGGGTAAGGTCACCAAGCTCGTTCCGTTCGGTGCGTTCGTCCGCGTCGACGACGGCATCGAGGGCCTGGTGCACATCTCCGAGCTGGCCGAGCGTCACGTCGAGATCCCGGAGCAGGTCGTCCAGGTGGGTTCGGACGTCATGGTCAAGGTCATCGACATCGACCTGGAGCGTCGCCGGATCTCGCTGTCGCTGAAGCAGGCCAACGAGGGCTTCGTCGAGGGCGAGGAGCACTTCGACCCGACCCTCTACGGCATGGCCGCGACGTACGACAACGAGGGCAACTACATCTACCCCGAGGGCTTCGACCCGGAGACCGGGGAGTGGCTCGAGGGCTTCGACAAGCAGCGCGAGACGTGGGAGACCCAGTACGCCGAGGCGCGTACCCGCTGGGAGGCCCACACCAAGCAGGTGCAGAACGCCCGGGCGGCCGACGCGGACGCGGCGGCCAACCCGCCGGCCGCCGGCGCGACCACGTCGTCGACCCCGGCCCCGGCGCGTCAGGCGGAGGAGCCGGCCGGCACCCTCGCCACCGACGAGGCGCTCGCCGCGCTGCGCGAGAAGCTCGCCGGCGGCAAGAGCTGAGTTAGCCACACCGACATCGGGCCCCGCCCGCGACGCGAGTCGCGGGCGGGGCCCGACGTCATTCCGGCGCGGCACCGGGCGGACGGCGCGTCGATCGTGCGGTTGTGGTGCGTCGGGCGGTGGCGACGGGAGGGGTCAGGCGGCGCGGGGGAGGGTCACCGCGACCAGGCCGGCACCGGAATGTTTGGCCGCGTACATCGCCTCGTCGGCGGCCCGCACGATGTCCCGGGACTCCAGCGCCGTGCCGCTGGCGATGCCGACGCTGGCCCGCACCGGATGATCGGCGGGTCCGACCTCGGCGAGCAGCCCGACCAGGCGTTCCGCGACGTCCCGGGCCGCGCGTTCCGGGTCGGCGTCGCGGACCAGCACCACGAACTCGTCGCCGGCCAGCCGGCACGGCAGGTCCTGGCGGTCGGCGCGCACCGAGCGGCGCAGCGCGTCCGCCACCTCGACCAGCACCCGGTCGCCGGCGTCGTGACCGAGGCGGTCGTTGATCTGCTTGAAGCCGTCCAGGTCGATGAAGATCACCGCCGCCTCGGCGCGCTCCTCGCACGCCGCGCGTAGCGCCTCGACGAACACCACGCGGTTGTAGAGGCCGGTGAGGCTGTCGTGCTCGGCGAGATAGCGGAGCCGGTGCTGCAGGCTCTGCAGCCGGGCCGTCCGCCAGGCCAGCACCTCGCCGACGATGGCGAAGAGCGGCACCGCGTAGCTGATCGAGGCGAGCACGGACGGCGAGATCCCGTCGCGCAGCAGCGGCAGGACGTACGCCAGCAGCGCGAACGGCGTCATCTTCAGGCTGACCCACCGGGCCTCGAACAGCCCCATCCAGATGTAGACGATGAAGAAGAACGCCCCGTACCGGAAGGGGTCGTTGCCGGAGGCGACGTTGTGCACGGCGACGAGCGCCATCGCGGCGGGCGCCAACGTCAGGCGCCCGGCGGTGGGGATCCGGTGCCACGGCAGCCGGCGCACGATCAGCCCGACGGTGACCGCGGCCAGCGCGACGATCGACACGGCCGCGTGGTTGAAGCCCGGTGGCGTCGGCAGCGGCAGGGTGATGAACCCGTAGAACCCGCACGCGACGAAGAGAAAGCCGGCCGTGCGTCCCGACACGGTCGCCCGGTCGTCGCCGAGGCCGCCGAGGCGGTGCGACGACACCGTCACGTCGCCTCCCGAACACGCTGCACATGTCGCAGATCGGCCGCCGCACGCCGGAGTTGACCCTTCCGGCGGCGCCGACCCGACGGTGCGGTTGACTGTCCGGATGCTCATGGTGGGACTCACCGGTGGGATCGGGGCCGGCAAGAGCGCGGTCGCGGCGCGGCTGGCGGCCAACGGCGCGGTGATCGTCGACTCCGACCGCATCGCCCGGGAGGTCGTGCGGCCCGGCACCGACGGGCTCCGGGAGATCGTCGCCACGTTCGGCGCCGGTGTGCTCGCGCCGGACGGCACGCTGGACCGTCCCGCGCTCGCGGCGGTGGTCTTCGGCGACGATTCGGCGCGGCGGGCGCTCGAGGCGATCACCCATCCCCGGGTCCGGGCCCGCAGCGCGGAGCTCGTGGCCGCGGCATCGCCCGACGCGATCGTCGTCAACGACGTGCCGCTGCTGGTCGAGGTGGGGCTCGCCCCCACGTACCACCTGGTCGTGGTCGTGGAGGCCGGTCGGGCGGTCCGGCTGCGTCGGCTGGTGGAGCACCGGGGGATGACCGAGGCACAGGCGTACGCCCGGATCGCGGCGCAGGCCGGCGACGCCCAGCGGCGGGCGGTCGCCGACGTGCTGCTGCGCAACGACGGCAGCCTCGGGCAGCTCGAGGCCGCGGTCGACGCGACGTGGCGCGACCGGCTGCTGCCGTGCGAACGGAACGTGCGCGACCGACGACCGGCCCCCCGGCCCGCCGCGGCGGTCCTCGCGGACCCCGACCCGGGCTGGCCGGAGCAGTTCGCCCGGCTCGCCGCCCGGATCCGGTACGCCGTCGGCGCCGACCGGCGCGTGGAGCACATCGGCTCGACCGCGGTGCCGGGGCTGCCCGCCCGGGACGTGCTCGACGTCCAACTCGGCGTCGCGTCGCTCGACGAGGCCGACGCGCTCGCCGAGACGCTCGCCGCCGCCGGGCTGCCGCCGCGCCCCCGCCGGTGGTTCGATGCGCCGGAGCCGTCCGCGCCGGAGGCGGCCGCGGCGGCCACGCGGCTGCACGGCAACGCCGACCCCGCCCGCCCGGTCAACCTGCACCTGCGGGTGCTCAACTCGCCCGGCTGGCGGTACGCGCTGCTGCTGCGGGACTACCTGCGGGCCGACCCGGAGGCCCGGGCCGGATATCTGGCGCTCAAGCGGAACCTCGTGGCCGCGACCGGCTCGGCCGAGTCGTACGCGGCGGCCAAGGAGCCGTGGTTCGACGAGGTGCACCCGCGGGCCGAACGGTGGGCCGCGGCCACCGGCTGGGGGCGCTGAGCTGCCGGGGCGTCCCTCCGACCGCGTCTCGGCTCCGCCTGGCTGCGGCGCGCCCAGCGGCGGGATCGGCCCGAGACGACGTGCAGGTGCCGCGGGGCAGCGCAATCGTGAGGTGGCGCTCGCGGCGGCCGGTCTGCGCTTCCGCGCGACCGCGTCCGGTGCGCACGCCAGCGAGATGCGGGGCAGCAACCACAGCGTCCGGGTCGATCAGCCGGTGTGGAGGCCCGATCGTTACCCGGCCGGCCGCCGCGAGCGGCCTACCCGTAGCACGGTAGTCTGGTGATCTTCGGCACACAATGGCTGGATCGAAGCGGATCGCGCACCCTCCGTCGCACGCGCCCCCGGATTGTCACAGGCCCGGCGTAACTTTGATGGCATGGCGCTTGACATTCCGCGACTTGACGGCCGGTTCCGGGTCGTCAGCGACTACCAGCCGGCGGGCGACCAGCCCGCGGCCATCGACGAGCTCGAGCGGCGGGTGCGCCGCGGCGACCGGCACGCGGTGCTGCTCGGCGCCACCGGCACCGGCAAGAGCGCGACGACGGCGTGGCTCGTCGAGCGGCTGCAGCGCCCGACCCTGGTGCTGGCCCCGAACAAGACGCTCTGCGCCCAGCTCGCCAAGGAGTTCCGCGAGCTGATGCCGCACAACGCCGTCGAATACTTCGTCTCGTACTACGACTACTACCAGCCCGAGGCGTACATCCCGCAGACCGACACCTACATCGAGAAGGACTCCTCGATCAACGAGGAGGTGGAGCGGCTGCGGCACTCGGCGACCATGTCGCTGCTCACCCGCCGCGACGTGGTCGTGGTCGCGACGGTCTCGGCGATCTACGGCCTCGGCACCCCGCAGGAATACCTGGACCGGGCGGTCAAGGTCAAAATCGGCGAGGAGATCGAGCGGGACAAGCTGCTGCGGCGGCTCGTCGACATCCAGTACGCCCGCAACGACCTGGCGTTCAACCGCGGCACCTTCCGGGTGCGCGGTGACACGTTGGAGATCATCCCGGCGTACGAGGAGCTGGCGCTGCGGATCGAGTTCTTCGGCGACGAGATCGAGCGGCTCTACTACCTGCACCCGCTGACCGGCGACGTCGTCAAGGAGGTCGACCAGCTGCTCATCTTCCCGGCCACCCACTACGCGGCGGGCCCGGAGCGGATGGAGCGGGCGATCCGCGACATCGAGGCGGAGCTGGCCGACCGGCTCGCCGAGTTGGAGCGGCAGGGCAAGCTGCTGGAGGCGCAGCGGCTGCGCATGCGCACCACCTACGACATCGAGATGATGCGTCAGGTCGGTTTCTGCTCCGGCATCGAG
Organism: Micromonospora pattaloongensis; assembly: GCF_900107255.1. Classification (GTDB taxonomy): domain Bacteria; phylum Actinomycetota; class Actinomycetes; order Mycobacteriales; family Micromonosporaceae; genus Micromonospora_I; species Micromonospora_I pattaloongensis. The sequence goes on from NZ_FNPH01000005.1 coordinate 312,372, forward strand.
AACTACTCGATGCACATCGACGGCCGGGACTACGGCAGTCCGCCGCACTGCCTGCTGGACTACTTCCCGGACGACTTCCTCACCGTCATCGACGAGTCCCACGTCACCATCCCGCAGATCGGTGGCATGTACGAGGGCGACGCGTCGCGCAAGCGGATGCTGATCGACCACGGCTTCCGGCTGCCCAGCGCGCAGGACAACCGCCCGCTGCGTTTCGACGAGTTCCTCGAACGCGTCGGGCAGATGGTCTTCCTGTCGGCCACCCCCGGGTCATGGGAGATGGAGCAGGCTGCCGGCGAGTTCGTCGAGCAGGTGATCCGGCCGACAGGGCTGATCGACCCCGAGGTGATCGTCAAGCCCACCAAGGGGCAGATCGACGACCTGATGCACGAGATCAAGCTGCGCACCGAGCGCGACGAGCGGGTGCTGGTCACGACGCTGACCAAGAAGATGGCCGAGGACCTCACCGACTACCTGCTGGAGCACGGCATCCGGGTGCGTTACCTGCATTCGGAGGTCGACACGCTGCGGCGGGTGGAGCTGTTGCGCGAGCTGCGCAAGGGCGACTACGACGTGCTGGTCGGCATCAACCTGCTGCGCGAGGGGCTCGACCTGCCGGAGGTGTCGCTGGTGGCGATCCTCGACGCGGACAAGGAGGGCTTCCTGCGCAGCGGCCGGTCGCTGATCCAGACGATCGGCCGGGCGGCCCGGAACGTCTCCGGTCAGGTCCACATGTACGCCGACAAGATCACGCCGTCGATGGCGGACGCGATCGACGAGACCAACCGGCGACGGGCCAAGCAGATCGCGCACAACGAGGCGCACGGCATCTCGCCGGAGCCGCTGCGCAAGAAGATCCACGACATCCTGGACGACATCTACCGGGAGGCCGAGGACACCGAGGGCGCGATCGTCGGCGGCGCGGGGCGGCAGATGTCGCGGGGCAAGGCGCCGGTGCCGGAGACGCGCAGCCGGGGCAAGGCGGCCGCCGGGCCGTCGCGGGCGGGGATGGCGCGGGCGGATCTGGCCCAGCTCATCCAGGAGCTCAACGACCAGATGCTGAACGCGGCGCGGGAGCTGCAGTTCGAGCTGGCCGCGCGGATCCGCGACGAGATGTCCGAGCTGAAGAAGGAGCTGCGCGCCATGGACGTCGCCGGCGTCCGCTGACCCGTCGGCCGCTGCCGCACACTCCTCGATCGCCCGGGGCACGCCCGGGAGCCGACCGGCCCGGCCCATCACGCGCGACCCAAATGCGGTGCGCCGCCGGGCGCGCCGCGCCTACGCTGCGGGCCGTGACACCCCGATGGCGGCCGCTGGCCGACGATGATCTCGGCGCTGTGGCGTCGCTCGCGCTGCGCTGTCTCGCGGTCGACGGTGGGCTGCCGCTGGCCGCGACGGAGCCGTTCCTGGGCCGCCGCTACAGCGGCGACGGCGTGCTCGGCCGGGGCGTGCGGGACGCCGGGGGCGAACTGATCGCGGTCGCCGCGCTCCGCGCCCAGCGCGCCGACGGGGTACGCGCGGCCGTGTTGACCGGTCTGGTCGACCCGGCGCACCGCGGGCGCGGGCTCGGCTCGGCGCTGCTGAACTGGGGTACGGCGGCGGCGCCCGCAGTGGGGGAGCGCCTGACGGTGGAGACCGAGACGCTCACGCCGGCGGGGCAGGAGTTCCTGCGCCGGCAGGGGCTGCGGCGGGTCTTCGCGGAGGACGTGCTCCGGTTCGACCTCGCCGGCACGCCGTTGCCGTCGCACCCGCTGCCCGACGGGATCGCGCTGGTGCCGTGGCGACCGGAGACGGCGGAGCGATTCTTCGCGGTCTACCGGGCGGCGTTCCGGGAACGGCCGGGGTTCCCCGGTTGGTCGGCGCGGCGGTGGATCGACTGGACCAGCGGTGACGACGGATTCCGGCCGCAATGGTCGCTGCTGGCGACCGACCCCGTGGTCCGGGACGTCGGCTTCGTGACGTGCGCGGACGGCTGGATCGTGCAGCTGGGCACGGTCCCCGGGGCGCGGGGCCGCGGGCTCGGCGCGGCGCTCGCGGCGGCGGCGTTGGCGCGGATGCGCGCGGCGGGCCTGACCGCGGCGCTGCTCGACGTGAACGTCGACAACCCGGCGGGACGGCTCTACGAACGGCTCGGGTTCACGGTGATCGGGCGGCGCGCGCGGTTCGCCACCGGGTAGTCGCGGTTCAGCCGGCGAGCCGTTCGACCGCCCGGACCACCGCGCCCGCGCCGTCCTCGGTCGCGAGGCGGTCGGCGAGCGCGCGGGCCCGTCGCGCGAAGACGGGTTGCGTCACGGCGGCGCGGATGGCGGCGGCGAGGGACTCCACGGTGAGCCGCCGGGCGGGGATGGCCCGCGGCGCGACGCCGAGCGCGACGAGCCGCCCGGCCCAGAACGGTTGATCGGCGAGCATCGGCACCGGCACCGCGGGCACGCCGGCGCGGAGCCCGGCGGCGCTCGTCCCACTGCCGGCGTGGTGGACCACGGCGGTGACCCGCGGGAAGAGCCAGTCGTGTGGGACATCGCCGATCGTGATGATGTCGGGTCCGGCCCTCCCCGCGGAGAGCCCGGCCCAGCCGGACTGCACCACGCCGCGTACGCCGGCCCGGCGCAGCGCCGGCACGACCAGCTCGCTGAGCCGCTCGCCGTCGCCGGCCATGCTGCCGAAGCCGACGAAGACCGGCGGCGGCCCGTCGGCGAGGAAGTCGACGAGCGCTGCCGGCGGCCGCCATCCGGGCACGGGCGCGGGCCACCAGTAGCCGGCGACCTCCAGCCCCGGGCGCCAGTCGGGCGGACGGGGCAGCACCGCGGGGCTGAATCCGTGCAGGATCGGATATCGGGCGGCTTCGGCGCGCCGTTCGAGCGCGCCGAGCGGGATCGGGGGCAGTCGCAGCCGGGCGCGTAGCCGACGGGACGCCCCGGCGTACACGGCGCGGGCGACGACGCGGGCGAGCCGGCCGACGAGGCGGTTGCCCACCCGGCCGAGCGGCCACGGCGCCAGCACCGAGGGGAAGGCGGCGGTGGGGTGCACCGGTTGCAGGAACAGCCCCATGCTGGGGATGCCGTGGTGTTCCGCGACCGAGTAGCCCAGCGGCGCGGTGCTGGTGGCGAGCAGCAGCGCCTCGGTGTCGGATTCGGCGGCGGCGGCGATGTGATCGCCCAGCCCGTCGATCATGCGGTGGCCGAGCCGGACGAAGTGCGTCAGCCCGTGCGGCGTGCCCCCGGCGCGGTGCAGCCGCAGCCCGGCGGAGGTCGCCTGCAGCGCGCGCAGATCGCCGGGGACCGGCCGGAACCGCAGCCCGGCGCCGGTGACCATCGGCTCGAATTCGGGATCCGCGGCCAACGTCACGTCATGGCCGGCGGCGCGCAGCCGGGCACCGACCCCCGTGTACGGCCCGACGTCGCCACGCGACCCGGCCGTGACGATCAGCAGCCGCATGCCGCGACGCTACCGCGCGCGGGCCGCGTTCCGTCGATCGTGTACGGGACCGAGCCGCATGGCAGGGACTCGCGCGCCGCGGCCGCGGCGGGCGTCGATCGGTGGCGGACGCTAGGGGCGGTCGGGGGTGACGTCGGTGAAGTGCTCGACGCGGGGCGGACCGGCGAAGTACGGGCCGATGAGCGACCGCCAGGTGGTGAAGCGCTCGGTGGCCCGGAAGTTCTCCTCGTGGGCGGCGACCGAGTCCCACTCGACGAGCAGCACGAAGCGCGACGGCGACTCGATGCCGCGGGTCATCCGCACCGAGCGGCAACCGGGCGTGCCGGCGAGCACCGCGTGCCCCTTGGCGTACGCCGCGGCGAAATCATCTTCCTGACCGGCGACCACGTCGATCAGCGCAACCTCCAACACCATGACGGCAGCGTCGCACGCCGCTCGGGCTCGGGACTGCGCGGGGTGGAGGCGCCACGCCGCGACCCCTTCAGCCCAGCCTCCTAGGACGCGCTTCGGAGTGTGCCATGGCACAAAGATCAGGCGGGGGGTCGCGGTCGCCCGGCCCGCGGGGCTGAGGGACAATGACGGATGTAGGAGGGGAGTATTCCCTCGCGACTGCGTCGTCAACACGGTCGTCGGCCGGCTCGCCGGGCCCGACCCGGCGCCGTCGGTCACCGCGACGGGCCCGTCCTGACGGGCCGGCCACGGTGGCGGAAGAGACCTCCGACAGCCACAACATCGCACATCCTCGCCAAGGCTCGTCCACGTCGGACGCGCCCGGCTGATGGTGTCCCGTGTCTGCCGGAGGTTGAGTTGGGCGTTTCCCCCTGGGTCTGGCTCGTGACGTTGGTCGCGCTGATCGCCGTCCTCGCCGCCGACCTGTTGATCATCGGTCGGCGACCCCACGAGCCGAGCATCCGCGAATCGAGCCTCTGGGTCGCGTTCTACGTCGGGCTGGCGCTGCTCTTCGGCGCCGGAATCTGGGTCACCTGGGGAGGGGTGCACGCCGCCGAGTTCTACACCGGCTGGCTGACCGAGTACAGCCTCTCGGTCGACAACCTCTTCGTCTTTGTGATCATCATGGCGCGCTTCGCGGTGCCCCGCGCCTACCAGCAGAAGGTGCTGCTCATCGGCATCGTGTTGGCGCTGGTCATGCGCGGTGGCTTCATCGCCGCCGGCGCCGCGCTCATCTCGCAGTTCTCGTGGGTGTTCTACATCTTCGGCGCGTTCCTGGTCTACACCGCGATCAACTTCCTGCGGCAGGGCGAGCCGGACGAGGACGAGTTCTCGGAGAACCTGCTGATCCGGTGGAGCCGGCGGGCGCTGCCGCTGACGCAGAGCTACGACGGCGCCCGGATGACGGTCACCGACCCGGCCACCGGGCGGCGGCTCTTCACCCCGATGCTCATCGTGATGATCGCGATCGGCACCACCGACCTGATCTTCGCGCTCGACTCGATCCCCGCGATCTTCGGCATCACCCAGGAGCCGTACCTGGTCTTCACCGCCAACGTCTTCGCGCTGATGGGTCTCCGGCAGCTCTACTTCCTGCTCGGCGGCCTGCTGGACCGGCTGGTCTACCTCAACATCGGTCTCGCCGCGGTGCTCGGTTTCATCGGCGTCAAGCTGGTGCTCGAAGCCCTCGCTGGCAACAACGTGCCGTTCATCAACGGCGGTCAGCCGATCCCCTGGGCGCCGCACGTGCCGATCGGACTCTCCCTCGCCGTCATCATCGGCGCGCTCGGCATCGCCACGATCGCGAGCCTGATCAAGTCGAGCCGGGACAAGAAGCGCGCCCTGGTCGACGCCGTCGGCTGACCGCACCGCCCGATGCCCCCGCCGGCGCGGGCATCGCGGGCGGGCGGCGGTCCCCGCATCGGTCCGCCCGGTGGGGGCGCCGACGCGGTCAGACGCGGTGCGCGCCGACCAGCGTGGCCGTCCGTTCGTCCGGGAGCTCCTCCTCCAGCACCCGCCGCTTGGTGTAGCAGGCATGCAGCATCCGCCGCCCCTGCGAATCGGGGCGGGCGGTGACGATGCCGATGTGGTGGATGTTCCTCCCGGGGCGGGCGAAGAAGTAAAGGTCGCCTGGGGCCTCGTCGCCCAGCGCCAGCGGCGTCGTCGCCCGCGCCTGGTCGTCGGCGTCCCGCGGCAACTGCACCCCGAAGCGGCGCCAGGCCAGGTGCACCAGTCCGGAGCAGTCGATGCCGTACGCCGAGACGCCGCCCCAGACGTAGCACACGTCGCGCAGCCGGGACGCGACCGCGAGGACCTCCTCGGCGGTCGGCCGGGTCTGCGGAACGGGCACCAGGTCGCCGGCGGGCGCCCACAGCGGCTCGGCGTGGCCGGGCACCCGGACCGGTCGCCACTGCTGGCGCGGCGGACCGTACGGGGCGAGCCGGGTGCCGAGGATGACGCCGGGGATCACCACCTCGCCGCCGGGCGCGGCCCGCAGCGCGGTGACCGTCGCGTCCACCACCAGGCTGGGCGGCGTGTCGTCGGCCGCGAGCGGCGCGGGTGCGAGCTGCGCCGCGAGCACCCAGCCCGGGTAGCCGCGCGGATCCAGCTTCGCGGCCGGCTGTTCCACGGCGATGGTCCGCGCCCACCCGTCGGGGCGCAGCTCCTCGATCAGCACCCGCTCCCCGAGCAGGAGCTGGCTGAGCACCGCGTCGCCGACCTGCTGGTCGGCGTCCATCCCGGAGATCCAGGCGGACAGGTCGGTCAGCGGCGCGAGCGCCGGCGCGTCGATCGGGCGGACGGCCTCGGGGCGCGCCCACAGGGTCGCCACCGCGACCCGGACGAGGGCCTCCCGGCCCGGCTGGAGAGTCACCCTGCACCCCTCTATCTGTCGGTTCTGCGGAAACCATCGACCCCGTCAGCCCAACCCCGTCACGCCCAGTCCCGGCGCCTCGGGAAGCACCACGTCCGCGCCGTCGTACCGCAGACCGCCCCGGACCGGCGACGACGCCTGCCACCAGGCGGCGTCGAGGTCGCTGACGGCCGTGGTGCCGTACGCGGCGACCAGGCTGGCGGCCGCCCCCACGCCGATCTGCGTCTCCATCATCGACCCGACGAGCGTGCCCATGTCGTGCGCCTCGGCGAGCCCGAGCAGCGTGCGTGCCGGTGTCAGGCCCCCGCACTTGGCGAGCTTCACGTTCACCATGTCCGCGGCGCGGCGCCGGATCACCTCGACCAGGTCGCGCGTGGCGAAGACCGCCTCGTCGGCGAGGATCGGCACCTCGACCCGGTCGCTGACCCAGGCCAGCCCGTCGAGGTCCCAGCGCGGCACCGGCTGCTCGACCAGCTCGACGTCGAGCTCCGCGTCCTCGATCCCGCGGATCACCCGGACGGCCTCGCGCGGCGTCCACCCCTGGTTGGCGTCGAGCCGGATCCGGGGGCCGGGCCCGACGGCGTCGCGCACGGCGCGCACCCGGGCCAGGTCGCCGGCGGCGTCCGTACCCACCTTGACCTTCAGGATCGTGAACCCGGCGCCGACGCGTTGCCGCGCCGTCGCGCCCAGCGCGTCGGCGTCGCCCGCGGAGAGCGTGATGTCGGTCGGCACCCGCAGCGCCGTGCCGCCGAGCAGCCGGACCAGGGGTACGCCGAGCCGGCGCGCGGCGAGGTCGTGCAGGGCGACGTCGACGGCGGCCTTCGCGGCCTCGTTGCCGGCCACCGCGCGGCGCACCTCGCGGCACCGGGTGACCAGATCGTCGGGGTCGCGGCCGGTCATCAGCGGGGCGAGGAGTTCGCGGACGCAGGCGTCGGAGCCGTCCACCGATGCGCCGGTCACCTGCCACACCTGGGGTGCCTCGCCGAACCCGGAGCACCCGTCGCTGTCGACGACCTCCACGACGAGGGTTTCGACGGTGGTGGTCCGACGCAGGGCGGTGACGAACGGGGTGTGCAGGGCGGCGCTGAGCCGATGGGTGCGTACCGCCGCAATCGACATGTACGGCACCCTATCCCCGAATAGATCGTCGTATCGGGGAGGGCGGATGTCACGTCCGGGTGGGATTCTGGTGGGCGCGCCGAACAGCCGGGATCTGGGTGGATTGACCGGCGCCGGTGGGCGGCCGGTGCGGTCCGGCATGTTGATCCGCAGCGACGCGCCGGGTCGGCTGGGCGACGCCGACGTCGGGGTGCTGGCCGAGCTCGGCGTGACCTGCGTCGTCGATCTGCGGGACGCCTCCGAGATCTCGGTGGCGGCGCCGGACCGGCTGGCGGGTCAGCCGCGGGTGGTGCACCTGCCGGTGTCGGAGCGGGAGCATCCGGTCTTCATCTACCTGTCGGCGGTGCTGGCCGGCCACGATCTCGGCGCGTACGCCGCACTGGCCCGGGAGGGGACGCCGGCGGCGATGGCGGAGATCTACCGCTGGTTCGTCACGGGCGCGCCGGCCCGGGCGGGGTTCGGCCGGGCCGTGCGGCTCGCGGCCGATCCGGCGAACCTGCCGCTGCTGTTCCACTGCAGCGCCGGCAAGGACCGCACGGGCTGGCTGACGGTGATCCTGCTGACCGCGCTCGGCGTGGACGACGCGGCCATCCGGGCGGACTACCTGCGCAGCAACCAGTTGGGCGCCGGGACGCGGGAGGCGATCCTGCGGGCGATGCGCCGCCGGCATCCGGAGTTGGACGAGGACGCGGTGCGCCCGGTGCTGGAGGTGCGCGAGGAGTACCTGGACGCGGCCTACGCGGAGGTGGCGCGGGTGTACGGGTCGTTCGACGGCTACCTGCGCGACGGGCTCGGTCTCGACGAGGCCACGCTCACGGCGCTGCGGGGGCACCTGTTGGGGTGAGCTCGTGCCGACGCGTCCACGCGGTCGCGGAGATCCGCGCGATCAGCCGGCACGCGTCGTCGTCGCCGCGCTCGTCGGCGGGGTCCGTCGTGGTGGTGCAGGCCACCACCGCGTACGGGGGCGCGTCGTCGGGGAAGACCACGCCGGCGCCGTGGCGTACCCCGTGGACCCAGCCGTTCTTGTGGGCGATGCGGGTGCCCGGCGGCAGCCCGGCGGCGAGGTCCTCGCGGTGTTCCTGCCGGAACAGCACGTCGAGCATCCGGCGGGAGGCGTCGGGGCCGACGACCGGGGCGTCGCACGGTCCGGCGGCGGTCGCGCCGCGGGCGATCGCCGACAGCAGCGCGGCCAGGTCGGCGGCGGTGACCTCGTTGGTGATGCCGGCATCGCGGGCGGCGAAGTCCTCGATGCCGCGCCCGGTGACGCTGTGCCGGGCCCCGACGAGATCCCAGACGCGCGCCACGGCGGGCAGACCGACGTGGGCCAGGACCAGGTTGGTGGCGAGGTTGCTGGACTTGACGATCATGCGCTCGGCGAGCCAGCGCAGCGGCGCGGTCGCCCCGATCCGCTCCCAGACCACATCGTCGTTGTCGTAGCGCCGGGTGCAGGCGAAGCGGGGAGCGCCGGCGGCGGCGGAGTCGAAGGCGTTGTGCACCGGCACCGGGGCGTCGAGATCGAGCGCGCCCGCCTCGGCGGCGCGGTGTAGGGCGGTGAGCACGGCCAGCTTCATGGTGCTGGCCGCGTAGTGCCCGACGTCGGGCAGCCGGGTGTACGCCGGAGCGGCGCCGAGCCGGCCGACGCACACCGAGACGGTGCGCGACGCGGTGGCCAGTTCCGCGTCGAGGCGCTGCCACGTCATGGCCGGCAGAGTAGCGCGGTCCCGCGACGCGAAGTGGATCGAGGGCCTGTTCACCCCGGGTGAACAGGCCCTCGATCAACGGGTGGGGCGGTCAGCCCTGGTGCTTGCGGCGGGCGGCCATCCGGCCCCGCTGCGTCTGGTCGAGCACCACCTTGCGGATGCGCACGGCGGCCGGGGTGACCTCCACGCACTCGTCCTCGCGGCAGAACTCGAGCGCCTGCTCCAGCGACAGCTTGCGCGGCGGGATCAGCTTCTCGGTCTCGTCCGCGGTGGAGGAGCGCATGTTCGTGAGCTTCTTCTCCTTGGTGATGTTGACGTCCATGTCGTCGGAGCGGGAGTTCTCCCCGACGATCATGCCCTCGTACACCTCGGTGGTCGGCTCGACGAAGAGCGTGCCGCGCTCCTGCAGGTTCATCATCGCGAACGGCGTGGCCACGCCGGAACGGTCGGCGACCAGCGAGCCGTTGTTGCGGGTGCGCAGCTCGCCGAACCACGGCTCGTAGGACTCGAAGACGTGGTGCAGGATGCCGGTGCCGCGGGTCTCGGTGAGGAACTCGGTGCGGAAGCCGATCAGGCCGCGCGCCGGTACCAGCCACTCCATTCGGATCCAGCCGGTGCCGTGGTTGACCAGCTGCTCCATCCGGCCCTTCCGGGTGGCGAGCAGCTGGGTGATCGCGCCGAGGTACTCCTCCGGCGCGTCGATGGTCAGCCGCTCGACCGGCTCGCAGGTCTTGCCGTCGATCTCCTTCGTCACGACCTGCGGCTTGCCGACGGTCAGCTCGTACTGCTCGCGGCGCATCTGCTCGACGAGGATGGCCAGCGCGAGCTCGCCACGGCCCTGCACCTCCCACGCGTCCGGCCGCTCGGTGGGGAGCACCCGCAGCGAGACGTTGCCGATCAGCTCCTTGTCCAGCCGGTCCTTCACCATCCGGGCGGTGACCTTGGCGCCCTTGACCTTGCCGACCAGCGGCGAGGTGTTGGTGCCGATGGTCATCGAGATGGCCGGCTCGTCGACGGTGATCAGCGGCAGCGGCCGCGGGTCCTCCGCGTCGGCGAGGGTCTCGCCGATCATGATCTCCGGGATGCCGGCGACGGCGATGATGTCGCCCGGCCCCGCCTGCTCCGCCGGCTTGCGGTCCAGCCCCTCGGTCATCAGCAGCTCGGAGATGCGCACCTTCTGCATCGACCCGTCGGTGCGGCACCAGGTCACGGTCTCGCCCTTGCGGATCGTGCCCTGGTGCACGCGGCACAGCGCGAGCCGGCCGAGGAACGGCGAGGCGTCGAGGTTGGTCACGTGGGCCTGCAGCGGCGCGCCCTCCTCGAACGAGGGCGCGGGGATGGTCTCCAGCAGGGTGCGGAACAGCGGCTGGAGGTTGTCGCTGTCGGCCGGCACGGTGCCGTCGGCGGGCTGGGTCAGCGAGGCGATCCCGTCGCGGGCGCAGGCGTAGACGATCGGGAAGTCGATCTGCTCCTCGTCGGCGTCCAGGTCGAGGAAGAGCTCGTACGTGTCGTCGACGACCTCCTTGATCCGGGCGTCGGGACGGTCGACCTTGTTGATCACGAGGATGATCGGCATCCGGGCCTTGAGCGCCTTGCGCAGCACGAAGCGGGTCTGCGGCAGCGGCCCCTCGCTCGCGTCGACCAGCAGGACGACGCCGTCGACCATGGTCAGGCCGCGCTCGACCTCGCCGCCGAAGTCGGCGTGACCGGGGGTGTCGATGATGTTGATGGTGACCGGGTCGCCGCTGTCCGGCACGTAGCTGATGGCCGTGTTCTTGGCGAGAATGGTGATGCCCTTTTCCCGCTCCAGGTCCATCGAGTCCATCACGCGGTCGGCCATCTCCGCGCGGGCGTGGAACTGGCCGCCTTGGCGCAGCATGGCATCCACCAGGGTGGTCTTGCCGTGGTCGACGTGCGCGATGATGGCGACGTTGCGGAGATCGGAGCGGGTCTGCATGGCATCCATTCTTCGTGGTGGTGATCGGTGGCTGTGACGCGGGGTGACCCGAGCCTTCCTCGGCTCTCGTCGGAAAACGTCCGCGCGGCCGTCGTGTACCGCACGGCCCAGGGGAGGAACGCGCGTGCGGGGCTGCTGATTCCGTACCCGCCGCGCTGATCGCGGCGGCGCCATGATCGTGGAGACGGTCGCGGCCCGTGCGGCCACCGGCGCTGCTGGTCGGCCTCCCAGAATACCCGCGCCGAGGCCGGCCGCCCGGTGCGCGCCGGGCCGACCCGGGCATCGGCGCACCCCCACGTGATCGAGATCGCTGTTATGGTGCGGTCGCGATCCGGGCCGGGTCGTCGGTGACGGCAGGAGACGCGATGAGGAGCCGGGCCCGCGGCGCCGCGCCGGGCGCTGATGACCGCGGGCGAGTGCCTCGCGTTCTGAGCGGCGCGCTCGCCGCCACCCGGGCGGCCACGGCGCGGGCGCTGGCCGGCGCGCTGGGCCTACCGCCGCCGCGCACCGGGCGCGTCCGGATCACCCGCGACCTCACCGTGCGCGCCCGCGACGGAATCAAGCTGCGCACCGATCACTACGCGCCCGAACTGCCCGCGGCGCCGACGGTGCTGATCCGCACGCCGTACGGCCGCGGCGGGCCGATGCGGCTGCTCGGCACGCTGCTGTCGACGCAGGGGTACCACGCGGTGATCCAGTCGTGCCGGGGCACGTACGGGTCCACGGGCGTGTTCGAGCCGCTGCTGCACGAGCACGCCGACGGCATGGACACCCTCGACTGGCTGCGCCGGCAACGCTGGTACGCGGGCCGGCTCGGCACCTTCGGGGTGAGCTACCAGGGCTTCGTCGAATGGGCGCTGGCCGCCGACGCCGGCGACGAGCTGCGCGCGATGGTCGCGGTGGTCACCGCCGCCGCCACCCGGGACTCCACCTACGCCGGCGAGGCGTTCGCGCTGGACACCGTGCTCACCTGGGCCGAGCTGCTCGCCGCCCAGACGACGCCCTGGCTGGCCCGGCAGTTGGAACTCAGGCGCGGTCAGCCGCGGCTGCTCGCCGCGCTGGCACACCTGCCGCTGGCCGAGGCCGACCGGATCGCCACCGGCGACACCGTCCCGTTCTTCCAGGAGTGGCTCACGCACCACCGACCCGCGGCGGCGTACTGGACGCCCCGCGTCTTCGACGGGCGCCTCGCCGAGGTGCGCGCCCCGGTCGCCATGGTGACCGGATGGCAGGACATCTTCCTCCCCGCCCAGCTGCGCGACTACGCCACGCTGCGCGCCGCCGGCGCCCGGCCGTACCTGACGATCGGCCCGTGGACGCACGGCAGCCCGGGACTGCACCGGACGGCGCTGCGGGAGGGTCTCGGCTGGCTGCGCGCGCACCTGTCCGGCGAGACCGAGCGGCTGCGCGCGGCGCCGGTGCGCGTCCATGTCGGCGGTCGGGGCGGCGGATGGCGGGAGCTGTTGCACTGGCCGCCGCCGGCCCGCAGCACCGCGTGGCGGCTGCAGCCCGGCGGCGCGCTCGCGCCCGCCACGCCGCCACCGTCGACGCCCGACGCGCTGCGCTACGACCCGGCCGACCCCACGCCGTCGCTGGGCGGCCCGCTGCTGGTCGCACAGCGGGCCGGTCGGGTGGAGAACGGCCCGCTGGAGCGTCGCCCGGACGTGCTGACCTACACCGGCACGCCGCTGACCGCGCCGGTCGAGGTGGTCGGTCCGGTCACCGCCGAGCTCTGGGTGCGCAGCACCCTGCCGTATTTCGACGTGTTCGTCCGGCTCTGCGACGTCGATCCGCGTGGACGGTCGTGGAACATCTGCGACGGGCTCACCCGCGTCACCCCCGACCGGTTTCCGTGCGACGCGGACGGCGTGCTGCGGGTGCCGGTCGAGCTCTGGCCGGCGGCGCACCGCTTCGACGTCGGGCACCGGCTGCGGGTACAGGTCAGCGGTGGCGCCCACCCCCGCTACGCCCGCAACCCCGGCACCGGCGAACCGCTCGGCGCCGCCGTGCGGCTGCGCGCCGGGGACCGGGTGGTCTTCCACGATCCATCGCGTCCGTCAGCGGTGTTCCTGCCGGTCGGCACGGAGAGCGGGGGCACCGCGGCGGAGCGCGGTCGTTCGTGAACCGGCCATGCCCGGACCCGCCCGGTGGCGACAATGACGGGATGGGGGACGAGCCGCCGACCGGGTCACCCTTCGCGCAGCTCGACCGGTTGCCGCCCGAGGTGCTGGCCGGGTTGATCGCCGCTCTCGACGCGCTCGCCGCGCAGCCGGAGATCCAGCGCGTGCGCCGGGCCGCGCAGACCGCGCTGCTGCCCCTGCCCGGGCAGCGGCTGCTGGACGCCGGCTGCGGCGCCGGTGAGGTCGCCCGGCAGCTCGCGGCGTTGGTCGCGCCGACCGGCGAGGTCGTCGCGGCGGACTTCTCCGCCGCCGCGGTCGCGATCGCCGCGCTGCGTCACGACGGCAGCCGGGTGCGCTACGCCGTGGGCGACATGACGGCGCTCGGGTTCGCGGACGCGACCTTCGACCGGGTGCGCTCCGAACGGGTGCTGCAGCACCTCGCGGACCCGGACGCCGCCGTCGCCGAACTGGTCCGGGTCACCCGCCCCGGCGGACGGGTCTGCCTGGTCGACACCGACTGGGAATCGCTGACCGCGGACGGGCTCCCCGACGAGCTGACCGCGGCGCTGCGCCGGCACCTGGCCGGGGGTGCCGGCCCGCAGCACCGCTCCATGGGGCGTACGCTGCGCCGCCGGCTGGTCCGGGCCGGCCTCGTCGACGTGATCACCGAGCCGATCACGTGCTGTTTCACCGACCCCGACGACGCCGCGACGGTGTTGCCGATGTTCGACCGGCGGCTGCCGATGCCGGCCGGCCTGGTGCCGGACGGCATGTGGGAGGGCTGGTTCGCGGCAGTCGACGCGGCGGCCGCCCGTGGCGAATTCCTAGCCGCCCTGACGATCTGGACCGCCACCGCCCTCCGCCCCACCTAACCCACCCCACCCACCCACCCGGCAACCCCGCCGATCTTGCAGTTATGGCCGTATTTTTAGGCCGGAATGTGGTGATTTGCGAGGGCCGCAACTGCAAGATCGCCGGGGCAGGGGGTGGGGGCCGGGGGGTTAGGGGAGTTCCTCGCGGGCGAGCTCGATGCCGGTCTTGGTGCCCAGCGGGACTTCCTTGAGCAGCAGGATCGCGATCAGCGAGATCACCGCCAGCGGAACGGCGGCCAGGAACAGCTCCGCCACGCCCTGACCGAAGGCGTCCTCGACCACGGTGCGGATGGGCGCGGGCAGCGCGGAGACATCCGGGATGCTCCGGCCACCGGCGCCGCCGGGAGCGCGGATGCCCAGCCGCGCCAGCCCTTCGGTGATCAACTCCGCGGTCCGGTTGCCGAGCAGGGCGCCGAGCGCCGAGACGCCCATGGCGCCACCCATGCTGCGGAAGAACGTCACGGTGGCGGTCGCCGCGCCCATGTCGCGTACGTTGATCGAGTTCTGCACGACCAGGACCAGGTTCTGCATCGTCATGCCGACGCCGAGGCCGAGCACCGCCATGTAGATCGAGAGCAGCACGAAGCTGGTGTGCGATCCGATGGTGCCCATCAGCGCGATGCCGGCGATCGTCAGCACACCGCCCAGCACCATCCAACGCTTCCACCGGCCGGTCCGGCTGATGATCTGACCCACCACGATCGACGAGACCAGGGAGCCGAGGACCATCGGCAGGGTGAGCAGGCCCGACTGGGTCGGGGTCTTGTCGCGGGCGATCTGCATGTACTGGCTGAGGAAGACCGAGGTGCCGAACATCGCGACGCCGACGGTGACGCTGGCGATGATGGCCAGCACGACGGTGCGGTTGCGGAACAGTCGCATCGGAATGATCGGTTCGGCGGTGCGCAGCTCCACGGCGACCGCGAGGGCGAGCAGCACGAGGCCGCCGGCGACCATTGCGGCGGTCTGCCGGGACGCCCACGCGTACTCCTGGCCGGCGAGGCTGACCCAGATCAGCAGCAGCGACACGCCGGCGGCGATGAGGGTCGCGCCGAGGTAGTCGATGCGCACGCGCCGGCGGGGCAGCGCGGGCAGGTGCAGGGTCTTCTGCAGCACGATGATCGCCAGGATCGCGAACGGGACGCCGACGTAGAAGTTCCAGCGCCAGCCGAGCCAGGAGGTGTCGGTGATGACACCGCCGAGCAACGGTCCGCCGACCATGCCGACGGACATCACGCCGCCGAGGATGCCCATGTAGCGGCCGCGTTCGCGCGGCGAGATCAGGTCGGAGATCACCACGGTCGACAGCGCGGTGAGGCCGCCGGCGGCCAGCCCCTGGATCACCCGGAAGCCGATGAGCGTCCCGGTGGAGTGCGCGAGGCCGGCCAGCGCGGAGCCGACGACGAAGAGCACCAGGGAGAGCTGCACCAGCAGCTTGCGGTTGAACAGGTCGGCGAGCTTGCCCCAGATGGGGGTGCTGACCGTCATGGCCAGCAGCGTCGCGGTCACCACCCAGGTGTACGACGCCTGTGAGCCGTGCAGGTCGGCGATGATCTTCGGCAGCGAGGTGGAGACCACGGAGCTGGACAGGATCGCGACGAACATGCCGAGCAGCAGGCCGATCAGCGACTCGAGCACCTCGCGTCGGACCCTGGGTGGTGCGCTGGGCGCCTCGGTGGTAACAGTCATGACTTCCTTCGGTCGGATTGCGTGTACGGCGGTCTACGCCGGGTCGGTGGTGGCCGGTGCGGCCAGGGCGTGTTCCCAGGTGCGGCGCAGCCGGCGGATGCCCGTGAGGAGCTGCTCGATCTCGTCGAGCGACCAGTCCGTCAGGGTCGTCTCGGTGAACGCCCCGACCTCGGCGCGCAGGCGCCGCAGCTCCCGGTCGCCGGACTCGGTCAGCCGGACGACGTGGGACCGCCGGTCGCGCGGGTCGGCGGCGCGCTCGGCGAGTCCGGCGGCCTCCAGCGCGGTGATCTGTCGGCTGGCGACCGAGATGTCGACGCGGATCCGTTGGGCGATCTCGCCGACGCGGCGGCCCTCGGTGCGGCTGAGGGCGGCGAGCGGGGCGAGGCAGCCGAGTGTCACCGTGCCGGCGGCGAGGTGGCGGACGAGCTCACGGCGGGTGGCGGCGAGCGCGTTGACCTCGGAGGCCAGTGCGGCGCACGTCTCTGCCCGCTGTCCCATCGCACCCCCCCTGTAGTTGCTTAAGGCAACAATATCAGGTTAGTTGCCTGAGGCAACTAAAGGGCGACGAGGCGGACGCCACACCGAAGGCTCAGAACTCGGTGGCGTTGAACCGGGCCAGCAACCGGCCCAGCTCCGCGATGTCCTCCGCCGGCCACACCGCCAGGCCGGCGCGCAGCCGCTCGCGGCGTGCCCGGCGCACCGCGGCCAGCCGCCCGGCGCCGGCCTCGGTCAGCGCGAACCGGACCGCGCGCGCGTCCTCGGCGTCGGCGTGCCGGCGTACCAACCCCGACTGCTCCAACATCTGCAGCTGGCGGCTCACCGTCGGCTTGCCGATGCCGAAGAACGCGGCGAGGTCCGTGACCCGGCAGCTGCCGACCTCGTCCAGGCGCAGCAGCAGGCCGTACGCCGCCGGGTCCATGTCCGGATCGAACTCCTTGGCCGCGCGGTGGTAGGCCCCGCGCGCACGGCGAAGCAGCACCGTGAGCTCCTGCTCGACGGCGCTCAGCAGGCCGTTGTCCGGCTCGATCCCTGGCTGCACGCCCTCACAGTAACCAGCCGGCGGTCAGCTCCGACTCAGGATGACCACCGGGATGTCCCGGCTGGTCTTCTGCTGGTACTCGTCGTACGCCGGCCAGATCGCGGTCATGACCGGCCATAGCCGCGCCTTCTCCTCGGCCGACGCGGCGCGCGCGGTGGCGTCGAAGCGGTCCGCCGCGACCTGGACCCGCACCCGGGGGTCGGCGCTGAGGTTGCGGTACCAGGCGGGCGGGGTGTCGCTGCCACCGCTGGAGGCCACGACCAGGTAGTCGTCGCCGTCCTGGCCGTAGATCAGCGGGGTGCGCCGCGCCTGGCCGGAACGGCGGCCACGGGTGGTGAGCAGCAGCGTCGGCACGCCGTTCCACAGGTGCCCCTCGGCGCCGTCGGTCGCCACGTACCGCTCGGCGTGCTCGCGCTGCCACCCGCCCGGTGAATCGATGGGGTCGTCGAAATCCGTCATGTCCCCACCCTGGCACAGATCGGCGTCGGTCATCACGCCCGGCGCAGCAACCCGGCGTCGGCGAGCGCGTCCAGCGCCGTGCCGAGCTGGTCGATGTCGGCGTCGGTGTGCGCGGCCGTGAGCTGGATCCGGATCCCGACCTCGTGCAGCGGCACCAGGGGATGGGCCGCGAACGTGACGTAGCTGCCGTGCCGCCACAGCACCTCGGCGACCTCGGCCAGCTCGCGGCCGGGCGCCACCGGCAGTTCGACGATCGGGGTGCCGCTGGTGTTCGGCGTGCTGAGCCCCCGCGCGGCGACGTGGTCGAGCACCCGGGCGGTGAGGCGGTGGAGGTGGGCGCGCAGCGCGTCGCCGCGGGCGGCGTTGACGTCGAAGCCGGCCAGCACGGTGGCGAGCGAGGCGGTCGGCGAGGGTCCGGAGTAGAGGTACGGCGGTGCGCTGACCTTCAGCTGCTGCTTCACCGCCGTCGGCAGGGCCAGGAAGGCCAGCATCGACGAGTACGCCTTGGAAAAGCCGCCGACCAGGATCAGGTCGTCGTAGCTCTGCCCCTGGTGCGCGACGATGGCGTTGCCGCGGCAACCGTACGGCGACGTCTCGTCGGCGCGGCGCTCGCCGATCACGCCGAAGCCGTGCGCGTCGTCGACGTAGAGCAGGGCGCCGTGTTCCCGGCACAGCTCCAGATAGGCCGCCAGGTCCGGCAGGTTGCCGGTCATGCTGTTGACGCCGTCGATGCAGACCAGCCGGGGTCCGGACGCCGGCGCGCCGCGCAGCAGCTCCGCGAGCTGGTCGAGGTCGCCCGAGCGGAACGGCGTCAGCGTCGCGCCGAGCCCCTGGGCGTAGCGGGCGGCGTCGTAGATGGTCTTGTGGGCCCGGCTGTCGAGGAACACCGTGCCGCGGTCGGCGAGAATCGGCACCACCGCCATGTGGATCAACGTGACGGTGGGCAGCACGAGGGTGTCCGGGGCACCGAGCAGCTCCGTCAGGCGTTCCTCGATCTCGGGGTAGAGGCGGGGGTTGCCGAGCAGCCGGGACCAGCTGGGGTGGGTGCCCCAGCGGCGGACCTGTTCGCCGATCGCGGCCATGATCTCCGGATCGAGATCAAAGCCCAGGTAGTTGCAGGAGGCGAAGTCGACGAGCCAGTCGTCGCCGATCCGGATGTGCCGGCCGCGGATCTCGTCGATGACGGCGTCGTAGATCGGGGTGCTGGTGGGCGTCCGGGCCAGGTCGGCCAGGCGGGGGGTTGACGTCACGGGGGACCTCGCGGTTCAGATCGTGGTGTCGGGCGCGAGTGTCCATTTGATCATGTCGTCATAGTCCATCGGTTTGGCGAAAAGGTAACCCTGGCCGAACTGACAGCCGATCTCGGCGAGCACCTGCCGCTCGGCGGGATCCTCGATCCCCTCGGCGATGATCGCCAGCCCGAGCGTGTGCGCCAGGCGCAGGATCCCCTCGACGAGCGAGCGCTGGTCGGGCTCGACGAGGATCGTGTCGATGAACGACTTCTCGAGCTTCAGCAGGTTCGCCGGGACCTGCCGCAGATAGCTCAGCGACGAGTAACCGGTGCCGAAGTCGTCGATGGCCAGCCGTACGCCGGCGGCGCGCAGCGCGGCCAGGTCGGTCCAGACGCGGTCGTCGTCGCGGAGCAGCAGGCTCTCGGTGATCTCCAGGACGAGCCGCTCGGGCGGCAGACCGGCGTCGGTGAGGGTGCGCAGGACCCGGTCGACGAAGCCGGGACAGCGGAACTGTCGGACGGAGACGTTGACCGTCACGTACGGGGCCCGGTCCGGGCCGAGCTCGCCGGCCCACGCCACCGCGTCGGTGATCGCCCGCTCCAGCACCCAGTATCCGATCGGGACGATCAGCCCGCTCTCCTCGGCGACGTCGATGAACTGGGCGGGAGTGAGCAGGCCGCGGGCCGGATGGTGCCAGCGCACCAGCGCCTCGAGCCCGACCAGCCGGCCGGTGTCCAGCGCCACGATCGGCTGGTACTGCACCGCCAGCTCGCCGCTGGGCACCGCCTGGTCGAGATCGGTGCGCAGCTGCATGCGGTCGAGCACGGCCGTGTGCAGCGCCGGCTGGTACCGCCGCCACTGGTTCTTGCCGGCGCCCTTGGCCACGTACAGTGCCAGATCGGCGTGGCGCAGCAGGTCCTGTCCCTCGGTGAGCTCGGCGGTGGTGGCCACGCCCACGCTGGCCGTCACGTTGACGACGCCGGCGGTGAGCGGGAACGGCCGGGCGAACGCGGCGGTGACCCGCGCCGCCACCTCCTCCACCTCCGCGGGGTCGGCCGCGTCCTCCACGACGGCGGCGAACTCGTCGCCGCCCAATCGCGCCGCCGTGTCCTGACCGCGCAGGCAGCCCGCCAGCCGCTGACTCACCGCGATCAGCAGCTCGTCGCCGGCGGCGTGGCCCATCGTGTCGTTGACGACCTTGAAGTCGTCGATGTCGATGAAGAGGGCGGCGGCGACCATGCCGGCATGCCGGGCCCGGGCGACCGCCTGCTGCATCCGCTCCTGGAACAGCACGCGGTTGGCCAGACCGGTGAGCGAGTCGTGGAAGGCCCGGTGCGTCAGCTCGCGTTCCAGTTCGCGCCGCTCGGTCACGTCGCGCAGGGTGATCACGAGACCGTCGACGGTGGGGTCGCCGCGCAGGTCCCGGCAGGAGGCCTCGACCTCGACCCGGCGCCCGCCCGCGGCGACCACGGCCCAGTCGGCGTCGGCGGTGTCGCGCGCCCCGGCCCGCAGCAGCGCCAGCAGTTCGGTGGCGTCGGCGCGGTCCTCCGGGTGGACGATCTCCGACAGCGGCAGGCCGGTCAGCGCGGGCGGGCCGAACACGGTCGTCGCCGACGGGCTGCCGTAGCGGATCCGGTCGTCGTCGTCGAGGATGAGGATGACGTCGGCGGTGTTGTGCACGAGCGTCCGGAAGTACTCCTCGCTGCTGCGCCGGTTGATCTCCTGGCTGAGCGCGATGCGCTCCAGCGCCAGCGCCGCGAGCGCGGCCAGCGCCTCGACCGACTCGTCCAGACCGCGCAGCGCCGCCCGTGGCCCGGCCACGTAGAGGGTGCCGATGTGCGGGTCGCCGGCCGGGCGTCCGGTCAGGGTGATCCGGCACTGCCAGGCCGCGTCGAAGCCGCCCAGTCGGGCCGCCAGCGCGGGGTCGAGCGTCGCGGTGGCCACCAGCCGGGCGACCTCGCCGCGAGCGGGCGGCGGCGGCCACGGTCCGGTGCCGTCGCGGTCCTCGGCGAGCGCAACCCGGTACTCGACGCCGGTGGGGAGCAGATCGGCGAGCGCCACCCGGATCGCGCTGGCGACCTGCTCCACGTTGGTCGCCCAGACCAGCGCCGTGCTGGCCCGCCGGATGCCGCGCTCGCGCGCCACCGCCTGCCGGTGCGTCCCGATCACCCCGGTCAGCCGGGCCAGTACCAGCAGGAACATCACCGCCGACAACAGCGCGATCACGGTGGCGTCGCGCACCTCGCCGGTGGTCGACTCGACGAGCAGTACCGCGGGCGGGATGAGGGAGGAGAGGGCCAGCAGCAGCAGGCGCAGGGTGCCCGCCTCGCGGTGCCGCAGCGCCCGCGGCTCGGTCAGCGCGGCCATCGACGGGTGCAGCGCCGCCGCGCCCCAGCTGATGTATAACACCGTCCAGCCGAGGTCGACCGGGCCGCCGATCTGCCACGCGCCCCGCAGCTGGCTGAGCCCGTACAGGACGTCGGAGACGAGCAGCCCGACGCCGCCGGCGGCCAGCAGCAACACGGCCGGGTTGCGCCGTGCCGACGACACCAGCTGCGCGCCGGCGGCCAGGATCAGCACGTCCCACAGCGGCAGCGAGATCGACAGGGCGCGCTGCGCCGGCGTGAGGTGGTGGGCCTCGATGTGCGGGCTGATCAGGAAGATCCAGGACAGCAGCCCGAGCCCGCCGGTCAGGACCAGCGCATCGAGCAGGCTGGCCCGGTCCGGCCCGCGCGGGCCGCGTTCGGGCAGCAGCAGCAGGCCGGCCAGGAGCAGCCCGTAGAAGAGCTGGTAGAAGGCGTCGGCGGGGGAGGGGAACGGGTTCACCTGCCCGACGACGTGGGTGAGGATGTTGTAGGTGGTGTCGCCGACGGTGAAGATCAGCAGCGACGCCGCCACCAGCAGCCACGGCGCGCGGCGACGGGGGCGGTTGTGGCGCAGCCCGACCAGCACCGCGGCGGCGCTGATGAGTCCCAGTAGGCCCCAGGTGACCGGCTGCCAGGCGGGAACGGCGTAGTAGACCGCGCTGACGGCGGTCGCGGCCGCGAGGTAGACGGTCATCCGCCGGCGCGCCGTCATCCGCCCTCCTGCCATCACCGGGCCGCCGTCGGCCGCCGCTCGTCGTTCGCGCCAGCCGGCGAACGCGCGGATGGCCCGTTGCCCATTATGTGCCAAAAATGCTTTTTCGGCCGAAACTTGGATCATTCTTCCCCCGCGCCGCACCCGTGCGAGGGCGTCGGAAACGTGGCCCCGCGGCCGACGGTCCCGGCCGAACGCCCCGCGCCCCCCGAGGATGTATCGGCGGTCACACCGGCGCGCGTAGCCGAAGCGCGAACTGGATCGCACCTCCCGCACCACGCGTTCCCTCCGCCCCGCCTCACCGCACCGGCGCCGCCGCGCGCCGGCCGGTCAGCAGCACCATCCCGGTGTAGCCCCAGTCCGGCAGGGTGGGATCGGCGTCGACGCGGCACAGCGTGAGGTCGTCGACGTACGGGGCGAACACCGCGCGGATCGCCGGGATGTCGACCGGACAGCCGGGCCACTGCGGGCCCGCGCCCACCCGGTAGCGCCCCATGTTCTCCATGAACGCCGCCACGAGATGCCCACCGGGGCGCACCGAGCCCACGTACGCCCGGCAGAGCGCGCCGAACTCGTCGTAGTCCTCCGTGGCGCTCTCCGCCACGAAGTGCATCGACGCCAGCCCGTACCGGCCGGACGGCAGCGCCAGGGCGTCGCCCCGGGAGACGGTCACCCGGGACAGCGCCGCCGCGCTGCTGGACGGCAGGCTCGGCAGCCGCTCACGACAGTGCGCGTAGAAGGCGTCCCACGAGGGATCGGCGCCGCGGGTCAGCTGCCCGCGCAGATACGCCCGGCTGGCCGCGCTCGGCTCGACCGCGTCGATCCGCCGGCACACCGCCGCGGCCAGCATCAGCGGGTACAGGTTCGGGCCCGCGCCCACCTCGAGCCCGACGTCGATGCCGTCGGCCGGCAGTTGGCCGTAGTAGCGCGCGTGATGGTCGATGACCGCGACGTCGGCCGGGTGCAGCTCGCGGTAGTTCTCCGCCAGATAGTCCGGCACCGGCCAGGCGTCCCAGTCCGCGTCGCCGTTGCGGCGCACGGCGGCGGGATCGGCGGAGCGGTCGCGGGGCGTGGTGTCGGCCATCGGGCGCGCGACGCCGGAGCGCCGACGGGCCTGGCCCGCGGACACCGGCCGCTGCCTCCCCTCGTGATCGGGATTCCGGAACGTACAGGATGCCCGGCGCGGGGGCGGTTGGGGAAGCGGTGCCGGGTGCCGGACCGGAAAAGGCGGGGCCGGAAGAAAGTCGGAGCCGGAAAGGGTCGGGGCCGGCCGGAGAACCGGCCGGCCCCGACGCGCGGACGAGGGCTCCTCAGTGACCGCGCGCGATCCACTCGTCGAGGTGCGGCGCCTCGGCGCCGATCGTCGTGCTGTCCCCGTGCCCGGTGTGCACCACGGTCTCCGGTGGCAGGGTCAGCAGCTTCGTCCGGATCGACTCGATGATCGTGCCGAAGTCGCTGTAGGAGCGGCCCGTCGCGCCGGGTCCGCCCGCGAAGAGGGTGTCGCCGGTGAAGACGACGCCGAGCTCCGGGGCGTAGACGCAGCACGCGCCCGGGCTGTGGCCCGGGGTGTGCAGGATCCGCAGCGTCGTGCCCGCGACCTCGACGGTCTCGCCGTCGCGCACCATGCCCTGCGGCGCCACGTCCGGGTGCACCAGATCCCACAGCACCCGGTCGTCGGGGTGCAGCAGCACCCGGCTGCGGGTCTCGCTGGCCAGCGCCGGCGCCGCCCGTACGTGATCGTCGTGCGCGTGCGTCGCCAGCACCGCGACCACCCGGCGCCCGCCGACCACCCCGAGGATCGTCTCCACGTCGTGCGGCGCGTCGATCACCACGCACTCGTCGTCGTCGCCGATCACCCACACGTTGTTGTCCACGTGCCAGGTCTGGCCGTCGAGCGAGAAGGTGCCGGAGGTGACCGTGTGGTCGATGCGGGCCGCCATCAGAAGATCACCACCGAGCGCAGCACGTCACCGTGGTGCATCTTGGTGAACGCCTCCTCCACCTGGTCCAGCGTGATCTCCTCGGTGATGAACGCGTCGAGGTCGAGCCGGCCCTGCAGGTAGAGCTCCGTCAGCATCGGGAAGTCGCGGCTGGGCAGGCAGTCGCCGTACCAGCTGGACTTGAGCCGCCCGCCACGGCCGAAGACGTCCAGCAGCGGCAGCTCGATCGTCATCTCCGGGGTCGGCACGCCGACGAGCACGACCGTGCCGGCCAGGTCGCGGGCGTAGAACGCCTGCCGGTACGTCTCCGGACGGCCGACGGCGTCGATCACCACGTCGGCGCCGACCCCGCCCGTCAGCTCGCGCACCGCCTCGACCGGGTCGGTCTCCCTCGAGTTCACGGTGTGGGTCGCCCCGAACTTCTTCGCCCATTCGAGCTTGCGACCGTCCACGTCCACCGCCACGATCGTGGTCGCGCCGGCGAGCGCCGCCCCGGCGATCGCGGCGTTGCCCACGCCGCCGCAGCCGATCACCGCGACGGAGTCGCCACGGGTGACCTCACCGGTGTTCATCGCCGCGCCGAGCCCCGCCATGACTCCGCAGCCGAGCAGCCCGACCGCGGCCGGCCGCGCCGCCGGGTCCACCTTCGTGCACTGCCCGGCGTGCACCAGCGTCTTCTCGGCGAACGCGCCGATGCCGAGCGCGGGGGAGAGCTCGGTGCCGTCGGTGAGGGTCATCTTCTGGGCCGCGTTGTGGGTGTTGAAGCAGTACCAGGGGCGGCCGCGGCGGCACGCACGGCAGACACCGCAGACCGCGCGCCAGTTCAGCACCACGAAGTCGCCGGGGGCGACGTCGGTGACGCCCTCACCCACCTGCTCGACGATGCCGGCCGCCTCGTGCCCGAGCAGGAAGGGGTACTCGTCGCTGATGCCGCCCTCGCGGTAGTGCAGGTCGGTGTGGCAGACCCCGCACGCCTGCACCCGCACCACCGCCTCGCCGGGCCCCGGATCGGGCACGACGATCGTGGTGACCTCCACCGGAGCGCCCTTCGCCCTCGAGATGACGCCGCGCACTTCCTGGCTCACGTTTCCCCCTTGTCCTCGCCGTCGCTCCGCCACGCACGCCGAGCGCCGTGGCGCTGGAGTGTTCCGTCAGGCTACGGCAGAAGATCGTGTTAGGCCGGGCGGCGGAACCGGTGTGGCCGGCCGCACCGCCGCGCGCGTCGGGCCCCGGCTACCGGCCGGGGTTCGACGAGGCGTGCGGCGACAGCGCGATGGTCTCGCCGCGCAGGATCGGCCGGATTCCCGGCAGCAGCCCCCGCTGCCGGGCCGCGTCGAGGAAGTGGCTCAGCGGCGAGCGGAACGCGCGGTAGTCGTCGTAGTGGATCGGGACCGTCACACCGGGCCGGATCAGGTCGACGAGGTCGGCGCCCTGACGGCCGTCCATGGTCAGCAGGATTCCCGCGATCCGGGTGCCGCCGAGGTGGATCAGCATCGCGTCGATCTCCGGGAACCGCTCCGGGATCTCGGCGAGCATCGGGCGGTTGAGGGTGTCGCCGGTGACGTAGAGCCGTAGCTGGCGTGCCCCGTCGCGCTCAAGATCGATCATGCTGCCCATCACCTCCGGGAGCAGGTAGTCCAGCAGCCCCGGCCCGTGCCGACCCGGCAGGGCGGTGATCCGTAGCGTGTGCCCGTCCCGGCTCATCTCGTGGCGGCGCCAGGTCCGCAGGTCGATCGCCGCCCCGAAGCCCCACTTGCGCAGCTTCCGCTGCGCCGCCGGGGTGGTGACGATCGGCAGCGAGCGCATCAGCCCGTGCCGCGCCACCCGGTCGAAGTGGTCGCCGTGCAGGTGGGACAGGACCACGCCGTCGAGCGGGGGCAACTGGGTGATGCCGATCGCCGGATCCGTGCGCCGCTTGGTCCACAGGCCGTAGCCGAGGTAGGCCCGCTGACCGAAGTGCAGGAAGTTCGGATCGGTCAGCAGGGTGAAGGGGCCCAGCCGCAGGATCGTGGTGGCGGTCCCGACGAAGGTGACGGTCGAGGTCGCGGTCGCATCGCTCACCGCAGCCGCGTACCCAGGCCGCCGCCGCGCACACCCGGCGCGGGGCGGCGGCCCGGCGGGTCAGCCGCCAGTCACCCCCTGTCGCTCTGGCCGCGCGGGTAGCGCCGGATCCGCCGGTACGTCACCAGCTCGCCGTCCATGTCGACCTCGACCTGGTAGACGCCGAGGATGTCCGTGGAGGACGGGATGCGCCGGTCCTCGATCACCTCGATCCCGATCACCCACCCGTCCTCGCTCCGTTCAATCGACGTCACTCCGGTGGGCGTCTTGCCGGAGAGCTCCGCGATGTGCTGCAGCCCCGCCCGGGCCGCCACGCTCGCCGACAGCGGCCGGCGCGGCGCCGGCCGCTCGTCCTCGTCGTACGTGCCCGCACGTCGCCGGCGTGGCCGGTCCCGCCCGTCGGCGTCGTGATCGTCGCTTGGCACCCGAACACCTCCGCTCGTCGCCGTGCCCGCCTCAACCCAGCAGCCGATCGATGATCCGCTGCTGGGCCTCGGCCAGCTCCTCGTCCGAGATCTGTCCGGCGGCCGCCGCGGCGTCCAGCTCCTCGAGCTGGCGCTGCAGCGTCGCCGGGTCGTACAGCTGCTCGTTCGCCCGGTCGCGCAGCAGCCGCACCAGCGACGGTAGGGCGCGCACCGGGGCGAGCGGCAGGGTCAGCAGCGTCAGCAACATCGCGCCTCACCCCTGCGGCGCCGGGCCGCCGACGAAGTCGTACGGCGCCAGCGGGCCGAGCAGCCGCACGGTCACCCGGTCGGACCACTCGTCGCCGGCGAAGCGCTCCACCGCCCGCTCGAACTCGTCCCGACGCTTGGTCTCGACCAGGAAGGCCACGTGCGCGGCGTCCTGCTCGTGGGTCGGCGGGCGCGGCACGTGGGACACCGCCGTGGCGGCCAGCGCGTCGACCAGCCGTTGGGTGTCCGCCGCCCGCTTGGCCTCGACGGCGGCGCTGATCAGTTCGCCGAGCCGCATCCGCAGCTCCATCGGGGCGCTCTCCGGCGCGCCCGCCAGCTCCTGGCGCAGCGCCTCCGCCTCCGGGTTCTCCGACAGCACCTCGGTCAGCACCGCCGATTCGACGTACCGGCCCCGCACCACGTACTCGACGCGTCCCTCCAGCTCGTCGAGGGCGGCGAGGTAGCGGTCGTGGTCGCCGGCGAGCAGCTCGGCGACCGCGTCCCGGCTGGACAGGACGGTGCCGAACCGCACCGGCAGCACCGGCGCCGCCACCGCGGTCTCGTCCAGCAGTCGCTTGTACGCGAGCAGGTCGTCGGGGCGTCCCAGCGGGCGGTCCAGTGCCACCTCGCTGACCAGCGCCCCGAGGTCGCCGTGCGTCACCGCGGTGACCGGCGCGGCGGGGTCGCCCAGGCCGCGCGCGGCGTCGGTCGGCTCGACGTCGCCGGGCACGATGCCGTAGATGAAGTAGCCGACCTCGGTCGTCTGCTGGGCCATCTCAGTTCTCCTCCCGGCGCCGGCGGCGCGGCGCCCGTTCCCGGTCGTTGCCCCCGACGAGCTCGCCCAACATGTCGCTGGCCTTCTCCATGAGCGCGCCCTTCGGGCCCTGCACCATCTCCGGCAGGCCCTTGCCGGCCTGCGATCCGTTGAGATCCAGCCGGTTCGTCGCCTCGGCGAAGCGCAGATAGGTGTCCACACTGGCCACCACGACGCGGGCGTCGATGGTCAGGATGCGGATCCCGACGATGCCGACCGAGACGTGGGCGTCGATGACGATGCCCTTGTCGAGGATCGTGCCGACGACCTCGGCGAGATCGGATGCGGAGCCGCCGCCGCGGGAAACGCTCGCGCCGCCGGCAGGTTGCATGGCACTGGTCACTGTTCGCTCCTCTCGGTGTCCCGCGCGCGTCCGGCGGGGCCGGTGCGGCGCGGCCGCTCTCCGCCGGGCCGGCGGGGTTGTTCGTCGTCGTGGCGCTCTCCGCCGCGTCCGCGCGGTTGTTCGTCGCCGCGGCGCGGGCGTCGCTCCGGGCGCCCGGACCGCCCCCGCGGCGCCCGGCGTTGCTCGCCCGGCACCGCGCCGTCGGGATCCGCGCCGGCGCGCGCGGTGTCGTGCTGCTCGTCGGCCATCGCCGCGTCGTGGTCGCGCACGACCCGGCCGTCGCGGATCTCGCCGCGCCAGCCCGTCACTCCCTCGGGGTGGCGCACGGTCTCGGTCATCACGTGCCGGACGAAGTGCTTCAGCTCCAGCCGCGCCCGCCGGCCCGGCGCGCGCCAGAGGTTCCCGGTCCGCTCGAACAGCCCCTGCGGGTGGTACTCGAGCACCACGACGATCCGGGTCAGCCCGGGCGCGAGCTCGTGGAAGCTGACCGCGCCGTCGACGGAGCCCTTGCGGCCCGTCGATCGCCAGATGATCCGCTCGTCGGGCACCTGCTCGACGACGGTCGACTCCCACTCCCGGTGTGACCAGAGCACCTGCGCCTTCCAGGTGAGCTTCCGATCGGACTCGCGCTCCGCGTGCTCGACCTTCTTCATGAACCGCGGGAAGTCCGAGACCTGCGTCCACTGGTCGTAGACGAGCCGTACCGGGGCGCCGACATCGACGGTCTCGACGATGTTCGTCACCTTGATCTTGTTCTTCGCGCCGCCGGCGCCGAACGCCTGTTTGAGCTTCTCCCTGGCGCCGGCCAGGCCCGCCCCGAGCACCGCCCGCGCGGGGGACTTCCCCTCGGCCAGCCGCCGCGCGCCGGTCGCGGCCGCGACCAGGCCGGGCCCGCCACCCCGTTCCGCGTACGCGCTGAGCCGCTCGGTCGCCGCGCCGATCCGCTCCGCGGCGGTCGAGGTCAGCCGCGCGCCCGCGGCGTCGGCCAGATTCCGCAGCTCCGCCGTGAGCCGCCCGTACGTCGCCATCCGCCTCACCTCCGGCGCCGCCGCACGACGGCCGTGGTGCGCTGCCGGGCCGGCTCCGGTTCTCCGGCGTCGACGTCGTCGCGGTCGTCGTCCTCGTCGTCGTACTCGTCCTCGCGGTCGTCGTCCTCGTCCGCGTACTCGTCGTCGTCCCGGGCGTCGTCTTCCGGCTCGTCGTGGGCGTCGTACGGCTCGTCCTCGTCCCGGTCGTCGGAGTCGTACCGGTCTTCCGCGTGCCGCCGGTCGTCGGAGTCGTAGCGGTCGTCGGAGTCGCGCCGGTCGTCCGGGTCGTCGGCTTCGGACCGTGCGCGCGAGCGGCCGGACCCGGCGCTCGGCCCGCGCCGCAGCATCTCCGCGCGATCCTGGAGCTGGTCGCTGAAGGCGTCGACCCGGCTGCTGACGGCCGTCATCGCCGCCGCCTTCGCCGCGCCGACCAGCGGCCGGCTCAACCCGGAGAGCTTGCCGAGTTCCGGCGAGGAGAGCAGCGACTCCGTGCCGCGCCGCAGCAGCCGTCCGGAGTCGCCGCTCAGCCGTCCGGCCGCCGCGGCGGCCCCCAACGTCAGGGCCAGCTGCAGCTTCCGTCGTCGTCCCAGGAGGTAACCGATTCCGACCGCCGCGGCAACCCGCGCTGCGCGTTTCACCATCGTTTATCCTTCCGCCGTCGGCAGGCCCGGGAAATCCATCACCCGATCGGTGATAGAAATGCCTGCCGATGTTTTTCCGCTGTTTTCGCAAAGCCGCTCTCGCGGGGCGTCATCTGCGGTACCCCCTCGGCCGCCGCGCTGAAACCATGAGTTTCTCGCGTCTCATCAGACACAATGGACACACGGGCCGAGCACGGAATCGGTCAACCGGGCACTTATCACGTGATCGGCGTGTGGCGTGCCGAGAAAGGGCGTGCCGGTGACGAAAAGGAATTGCGGCGTCGGCGGGTTGCAAAACGATCGGTAATTGATTCGCGCATTTTTCGGGGCGACGGAGGCCCCGGAGGCGCGACCCTGAGCAAGATCAGGGGTGCGGCGCGCGCCATACCGGGGTGGTCCCCGACGCGCCGCGACCCGCGCCGGTCGTAGCGTTCCGGATCATGGCGCAATGGTGGGGGACGGTCGCGGAGCTGCCGGAATTGCTCTTCGTCGGGGTGCTGGGTCTGGTCATGATGCTCGACGCGATCCCGCTGATCGGGGTTCTGGTCCCCGGCGACGTCGCGGTGCTCGCCGCGATCGGTGTCGGCGCCCCGGGCGGCGGCGCGCTGGCGTTCGCCGCGGTCGTCGCCGGCTGCGTCGCCGGTTGGTCCCTGAGCTTCCTCGCCGGGCGGCACTTCGGCGACCGGCTGCGCCGCGGTCGGGTCGGCCGGTGGATCGGTGAGGCGCGCTGGAGCGCCGCCGAGGGCGCGCTCGGCCGCGGCGGCGGTCGGCTGGTCGTGCTCGCCCCGTTCCTGCCGGTGCTCAACGCGCTCGTGCCGCTGGCGGCCGGGGGGCTCCGAATGTCGTACCGGCGGTTCCTGGCCTCCGCGACGCTCGGCTCGGCGCTCTGGGCCGGGCTCTACGTGCTGCTCGGGGTGGTCGGTCGCTCGCTCGGCGGACTTCTGCCGGGCGGGGCGCTGCCGATGGTGGTCACCGTGACGATCGGATTCGTCGTCGGTTGGATCGTGCTGCTCGGCGCCCGCCGGCGGCTGCGAACGGCCGGCGT
The DNA here is from genome assembly GCF_900107255.1 of Micromonospora pattaloongensis. Taxonomy (GTDB): domain Bacteria; phylum Actinomycetota; class Actinomycetes; order Mycobacteriales; family Micromonosporaceae; genus Micromonospora_I; species Micromonospora_I pattaloongensis. Next base: position 342,436 of record NZ_FNPH01000005.1, read on the forward strand.
CGCCGACTGACGCCGCGGGGCCGCACCGCTCCACCACGGGTCGCACGCGCCCGGCGTCGAAGTGGGTGCCGGCCGTCGGATCAGTGTGCCGCGGCGGCGGCGAGTCGCTCGCGCACCTCCGGCTCGCGCCCCGGCGCGGTGCGCAGGACGAAACGAAGCCGGGCGGGGTCGCCCCGCCCGACGTGCGCCAGCACGGCGAGCAGCGCGCGCAGCTGGCCGGGGGCCTCGTCGGCGAGCAGCTGCTCCCCGTGCGCCACGACGATGGTCAGCCCGTCGTCGGGCAGTCGGTCGTGCAGGCTGTCCGCCAGCGCGTCCCAGTTGTGCCCGAAGTGTTCCGGCAGCCCCAGCGCCCCGGCCCACTCGGCGAACAGGCCGGAGCGGGTGCGGCACGCGCGCCCGCCGACCACGGTGGCGTCCGCGGGCGGGGCGTCACTCGACACCCGTAGCCAGGCCGGGATCGCGGCGCCGGTCGGCGCCGACGTGGAGTCGTGCATGGGTACCTCCGGCCCCCGGTGGGCACGCCGCGCCCACCGGGGACGCTGGGCGCTACAGGCGGTAGAAGTCGGTGTAGTGGTTGGGGGAGAACCAGGTCGCCCCCGTGCTGCGGTTGACCACGATGCGGTAGGCGTCGCGGGCGGCGCCCTGGCGGCGGGGGTAGACGTCGTACTCGTGGTAGGTGGCGCCGCCGGGTAGCTGGCCCTCGTAGTTCATGAACTGGCCACCGGCGAAGTTCGAGAGCCCGCCGCTCCACGCGTACCAGCCGCGGGAGGTGGGGAAGCCCTTGCCGGACCAGCCGGCGCGGGCGTCGCGGGCGTCGGCGCAGCGCGCCATCGTGCACGAGCCGTAGACGGCGGCGGAGGCCGCGCTGGTCTGGGCGGGTGCGACGACCGACGGCCCGAGCAGCGTGGCCGCGACCAACGCCGCCAGCGCGGCGAGGCTACGGGCGAGGCGGTACCGGGAGGGTTGCCGGGGCGTACCGATGGTGGGGGTCAACGGAACCTCCGATGCGGGGGAGACGGAGCTGGACGACCCGTCCCGCGGGTCGTCCCCAGTCTCGGCATCAGACGAGCCGGACGGAAGAGGCGATCGGCGAATTCACCGACAATCCGCCCAGGGGCCACCGCCGCCGGACGCCGGCGCTCCGGCCCGCCACCACCTGGGGGGCGCGCGGCGCGGGGGCGATCCGTGCCGGCCGGGCGCCCGGCGTGGCGGGCAGCCGTCAGGCCGCCCGCACGTTCTCCGCCTGCGGACCCTTCTGCCCCTGCGTCACCTCGAACTCCACCTTCTGGCCCTCCTGGAGTTCGCGGTAGCCCGCCATGGAGATCGCGGAGTAGTGGACGAAGACGTCCGGGCCTCCGCCGTCCTGCTCGATGAACCCGAAACCCTTTTCGGAGTTGAACCACTTGACCGTGCCGGTTGCCATGCATTTCTCCTTGACCATGTGGGTTCCGCGTTGCGGGCCCCACGTGCCGCGGCCCGATGTGTGACCCACGCCTCCCGACAGTAGCCGCCCGGACGGCTTTTCGGGCCCGACTGGTCGGGACCGCGCCGGCGGAGTCGCCGCGGGCACGGCGCGGGTCGGCCATGCTGGACGGGTGATGAGCCGGGTGGGGCGAGCCGTCGCGGACCTCGAGCGGAAGATCTCCGGGCCCGACGCGGGCGGCCTGGACCGGCTCCGCCTGCTCGCCGTGCCGTTCGTGCCCGAGATCCGGCTGTACCTCGCCGAGGACGCGATCGTGTGGTGGGCCCGGATGGAGGCGGAGGCGCGCGACGCCCTGCCGCCGCCGTACTGGGCGTCGGCGTGGGCGGGCGGACAGGCCGTCGCCAGATATGTGCTGGACCATCCCGAGGCGGCCGCCGGGCAGCGGGTGCTCGACCTGGGCGCCGGCTCCGGGCTGGCGGGCATCGCCGCCGGCATGGCCGGGGCCGCCGAGGTGATCGCCAACGACGTCGACCCGTACGCGCTCGCCGCGATCACGCTGAACGCCCGGGCGAACGGCGTCCGCGTCGATCTGCGCGACGGCGACCTGCTCGACGGCGACGGCAGCGACGCGGACGTCGTGCTCGCCGGTGACGTCCTGTACGACCCGCCCCTGGCGCGGCGCGTGCTGCGCTTCCTGGAGCGCGTCACCGCGCGCGGCGCGCGGGTACTGGTCGGCGACCCCGGTCGGCATCACCTGCCGCAGGAGCGGCTGGAGGTGGTGGAGAGCTACCGGGGGCCGCCGCTGGAGGCATTCCCGGACGCGGAGCTCACCCAGACCAGCGTGCTGCGGCCGCGCCGCTGACGGCCGGGTGATGACGCGATTCGTCATCGCGCGCCGCGCCCGCAGGTGTCGCCGCGACCGGGGAGGGGAACGTGCCCGGCATGCTCCGGTACTACTTCGACGTCGTGTGCCCGTACAGCTATCTGTTGATGCCCGAGGTGGAGGCCGCCGAGGACGCCGGGCTCGCGGTGGAGTGGGTCCCGTTCGAGCTGCGTCCCGCCCCGGACCCGTTGCCCGATCCGCGCGGCACGTACATCCGCGACCACTGGCGTGATCACGTCTATCCGCTCGCGGTCGCGTACGGGATCGAGATCCACGTGCCGGTCCACCAGCCGCGGTCGACGCTCGTCCTCGCCGCCGGGCTGTGGGCGCAGGAGCAGGGCGCGGGACGCGCGTGGCGTACGGCGGCGCAGCGCGCGTTCTTCGTCGAGGGCCGCGACGTCGGCGACGAGCGGGTGCTGGGGCGCATGGCGCGGGAGTGCGACCTCGGCGCCGCGGACGCGGTGGCCGCGGCCTGGGAGCCGGCGCTGCAGCTGCGGCTGCGGCAGCTGCGCGCGGAGGCGGCGGCGGTCGGGGTGCGGGGCGTCCCGACCCTTGCCGTCGACGATCAGCCGGTCTTCTTCGGAGCGCCGCCGCCCGGCCGGGTCGCCGCGGCGCTGGCGGACTGGGACGGCAGCGCCACGCAGCTGATCGGCCGGTTGCGCACCGGCTGACCCGGTGCGCGTTCGCCAGCGGGAAACGCCGCTGGCGCCGACGGACCGTTCTCGGTCCCCCGGCGCCAGCGGCGAGTTGTGTCAGACGCGGAAGCGGCCGACCACCTGCTGCAGATCGTCGCTCATCCGGGCCAGTTCCTCGGCCGCGTGCTGTGCCTCCGTCACGCCCTGCGTCGTCGCGCCCGCGGCCGCGGCGACGCTGGCGATGTTCGACGCGATCTCCGTGCTGCCGGTGGCGGCGTCGGAGACGCTCCGGGTGATCTCGGCGGTGGTCGCCGACTGCTCCTCCACGGCTGAGGCGATCGTGAGCTGGTAGTCGTTGATCCGGCCGATGATCGCGCTGATCTCCGCGATCGCCTCGACCGCCCCCGCGGTGTCGCCCTGGATCGCCTGCACGCGCTGGGCGATGTCCTCGGTCGCCCGCGCCGTTTCCTGGGCGAGGTCCTTGACCTCGCTGGCCACCACGGCGAAGCCCTTCCCGGCTTCCCCGGCGCGCGCCGCTTCGATCGTGGCGTTCAGCGCCAGCAGGTTGGTCTGCTCGGCGATCGAGGTGATCACCTTGACGACGTCGGCGATCTGGGACGAGGAGTCCCCGAGCTTGCTCATGGTTCCGGTCGTGTTCGCGGCGACCTCGACGGCCTTCCCGGCGACCGTGACGGCCTCGTTCGCGTTGTGGGAGATCTCGCCGATGGAGGCCCCCATCTGCTCCGAGCCGGCCGCGACGGTCTGCACGTTGCGCGACACCTGGTCCGCGGTTTCGGCCACCACGTTGGCCTGCGCGGACATCTCGTGGGCGGACGCCGCCATGGAGCTGCTCACCTCGTTGAGGTGCTGGGAGGAGGCCGACAGCGCGCCGGAGGTGGTGACGATGGCGGCCACCGCGTCGCCCAGCGACACCCGCATCCGCTCGAGCGCCGCGGCCATCTGACCGACCTCGTCGCGGCTGTTCACCTCGACCGCTTCGGTCAGGTCGCCGTCGGCCATCTTCCCGAGCACGTCCCGGACCCGGCGCACCGGGGCGACGATGAGGCGGGCGGTCCAGAGCGCGAGCGCGCCGCCGATGAGCAGCCCGGCGACGGCGGCGGCGATGGTCAGCAGCAGCACGTTGCGGGCGACGGCGTCCGCGTCCTTGTTCGCCTGAATGGACCGCTGGCCCACCGAGTCGACGAGCGACTTGGTGGTCTTGCCGATGGCGCCGAACAGGTCGTTCGAGTCGCCGTTGAGGATCTTCACGGCCTCGTGGGCGCTGGTCGGCGTGTTCGCCTGCAGCGTGCTGACGATCTTGGCGTCGGTCGCGAAGACGGTCTCATACTGCTGGCGCAGCTCGGCCATCGCCGCCCGCTCCTGGTCGGTCATCCACTCCTCGTGGATGCCGCCGAGTACGCCCTTCAGGTCCTCGACCGCCTTGAGGTAACCCGCCCGGTTGGGGCTGGCCGGATCCACCGACTCCCGCGGGCTCTTCGCGTAGCCGTCCAGGATGTACCAGGCCTGCCACGCGATGAGGTCCAGGTTGTACCACTCCAGAAGCTGCATCTCGTGCCGCATCGTGTGCAGCTGCGACACCTCGGTCCGGGTGGTGCCCTGCTTGGACGATCCCCAGATGCCGACGCCGGCCACGGACACGACGGCGAGCGTTAGCGCGGCGACGGTCACGCCGAACTTCGTGCCGATGCGGGTGTCCGCGTACCGCTGCCGCAGCGAACGCCGCGTTCCTCCCGAATGGATGCTGCCCTGGGTCATGATGCTCCTGTCTGCGCCGGCCGTCGGGTACACCTGCTCCGGTCGGCGTCCGGTGCGCACGGGCAGGAGACGCGCGCACGCGTGCCTGCGGCGGTGGCGGTGCGCCGTGCGTCGGCTCGGACGGCTTGCGGCGCGGACACCTGCGGGTACAGGGGCGCGGTCCGGCGTTATGACCTGCGCCACGTGACTATTCGGCGCAGGAACGCGCGGATGCGAATAACCGGACGTGACCTAGGCCACTAGGAGTAATCGAACGACTCCGAACAGTAACGGCCGGCGCGGGTCACCAGCCGCGGGCGCGCCACTCCGGCAGCGCCGGGCGCTCCGCGCCGAGCGTGCTGTCCCTGCCGTGCCCCGGGTAGAACCAGGTGTCGTCGGGGAGCCGCTCGAAGAGCTTGTGCTCCACGTCGCCGATCAGCGAGGCGAACCGGACGGGGTCGCGGTCGGTGTTGCCGACGCCGCCGGGAAAGAGCGAGTCGCCGGTGAACAGGTGCGGGGAGCCGGCGGGGTCGCGGTACAGCAGGCAGACCGAGCCCGGCGTATGCCCGACGATATGGATCACCTCGAGCGCGCAGTCGCCGACCCGGACCGTGTCGCCGTCGGCGAGCGCTCCCGACTCGATCGGCAGCGCGTCGGCGTCGGCCGCGTGCACCAGCGGCCGCGCCCCGGTCTTCGCGACGACCTCCTCCAGCGCCACCCAGTGGTCCATGTGCCCGTGCGTGGTGACGACCGCCGTCAGGCCCGCCTCGCCGACCAGCTCCAGCAGCCGCGGCGCCTCGTTGGCCGCGTCGATCAGCACCTGCTCCCCGGTGGCGCGGCACCGCAGCAGGTAGGCGTTGTTGTCCATCGGGCCGACCGACACCTTCGTGATGGTGAGGGCGTCGAGCTCGCGGACGTCCGGCGCGCCGCCGGTCGTCACGTCGCCGGTGTAAGCCATGGTGGGACCTCTACATCCAGATCGGCGGGGTCGGCAGCGGTCCGGTGGGCGCGATGGTGAGCCCGTCGCCGTCGCCGCGGCCGGTCAACCAGCCGGCGAGACTGTGCGCCGGACCGGACACCCTCGGCGCGCCGTCGGCCTCGCCGATCATAAGCGCATGCCCGGCGTCGGCGGGGGAGAGCACGAGCGGTGGCGCGTCGCCCCGGCCCCCGTACCCGGTAACCACCTCGTGCAGCAGCCGATGGCTGAACGCCTCCGGCCAGTCGGCGGCGGTGTACCCGGCGCGCAGGTCCACGTGGTGCACCTCCACCTCGCGCAGCCGCCCCCACATGAGCATCGCCGCCGGACGCCGCGGTCCCAGGCTCGGTTCGACCTCGACGCGCCACCCCGGCGCCGGCATCGCGTTGACCGCGTCGGCGAAGCGCGACGCCGAGTCCCGCAGGTCGGCGAGGTGCGCGGCGAGCGGCCGGTGCGCGTCCGCCTCGATGTCGGTGTCCCGCGCAGCGACGCTGACCCGCTGCGGGACGCGTGCGCCGGTGGCGGCGGCGGTGAGCAGGTCGACGTAGCCGTCGGCGTTGCGGGCGATGTGCGCCAGTACGTGACCGCGGGTCCATCCGGGCAGGAGTGACGGGGTGCGCAGCTCGTCGTCGCGGAGGCCGGCGACGGTGCGCAACAGCCGGTCGGTGGCGCGGTCCACCTCGGCCATCAGGCCGAGCGGGTCAACGGTCACCCCCCGACCCTAACCGCGTCCGCGCCGCCGGGCCCGCCGGAAATCACTTTCTCCGCTCACCGGCGCCATCTACCGTCGGTGCCGACGCGTCACGCAGGACCTGGAAGGGGGCGATGTGCACGTCGTCCCCACCTCGCCGGGCGTCTGACGGCCCGCCGGCCGCGCACCGCCCCCGCTCGTAAGGGTTCCGATGACGTTCGATCTCACGTCCCTCGGCTGGGACGCCCCGCTCACCGCCGCGCTGCGGCGGCTGCCTCCCGACCTCCGGCCCGGCCGGGTCATCCGCGCCGACCGTGGCGTGTGCACGGTGCTCGGTGCGGACGGCACCGTGCGGGCCACGCTCGCCGGCACGGTGCTCGCCGCCGCCGCCGGGGACCCGGTCCGCCTGCCCTGCGCCGGCGACTGGGTCGCCGTCCGGAGCTGGCCGGACGGGCGCGTCACCGCCGAGGTCGTGCTTCCCCGGCGTACGGCGATTCTGCGTCGGACCGCCGACAAGGACTCGACCGCACAGGTGCTCGCCGCCAACGCCGACACCGCGGCGGTGGTCGAGCCGATGCACCCGGCGCCCGACCTGACCCGGATCGAGCGGCTGCTCGCGCTCGCCTGGGAGTCGGGGGCGCAGCCGCTGGTCGTCCTCACGAAATGCGACGTGGCCCCGGATCCGGCGGCGGTCGCGGGACAGGTCGCGCGGGTCGCGGCCGGCGTGGAGGTGCTGCCGGTCAGCGCGCAGCGCGGCCTCGGCCTGGCAGCGTTGCGGCCCCGGATCGCCGCCGGACGCACCCTCGCGCTGCTCGGGCCGTCGGGCGCCGGGAAATCCACTCTCGTCAACGGGCTCGCCGGGGCGACGGTGATGGCCACCCAGGCGATCCGTCGGGTGGACGGCAAGGGGCGGCACACCACGACGTACCGGGCGCTGATCCCGATCCCCGACGGCGGGGCCGTGATCGACACTCCCGGCATCCGCGCCGTCGGGCTGCTCGACGTGGCCGCCGGGCTGGACAACGCGTTCGCCGACATCGTCGCGTTGGCCGCGACCTGCCGGTTCGCGGACTGCGCGCACGGCGGTGAGCCGGGCTGCGCTGTGGCCGCGGCGCTGGAGTCCGGCGAGCTGACGGGGCGGCGCTGGGAGAGCTGGCGGAAGCTGCAGCGCGAGGTGGCGTTCGAGACCGGCCGGAAGAACGCGCGGCTGGCGGCGCGGGAGCGGGCCGCCCGGCGGAGCGGCCGCCCGCGCGGGCTCTCCGCCGGCGGCTGACGCCGGCGGGGCTCGGCGCGGCTCGTCGGGCCGGCCGCGTCCGTGCCGGGGCGGGTGCGGCGGCCCCCGAACGAGGAGAGGGCCGGTCCGTCCCACCCCCCGATAGGACGAACCGGCCCGGCTTCCGGAGGCGGATCGCTGGCCTTTACGCTACGCGGGCTGTGTCGATAATGTGGGAGATACCCCATATTTCCGTTCTCCGATGCCGGGCCGGCGCGCGACCCCGTCCGGGTGAACGACCGCACGTCGCGGCCGTGGCGCGCGTCGCGTCGGTGATCTGCGGGAATGTCCGGTCGAGGGAAAGTGTCATAACCCGCGGCTAGAGTTGCCGCGGGCGTGACTCGCGCCGTTACCTGGCTCGCGTGTGCGGGCACCAGTTCGACATATCGTCTTTTTTCTCCCGGGAGTGGGCGGACAGTGGCCGACCGACTGATCATCCGTGGCGCGCGCGAGCACAACCTGCGTGACGTCAGCCTCGACCTGCCCCGCGACGCCATGATCGTGTTCACCGGTCTGTCCGGATCCGGCAAGTCCAGCCTCGCCTTCGACACGATCTTCGCCGAGGGGCAGCGGCGCTACGTCGAGTCGCTGTCGTCGTACGCGCGGCAGTTCCTCGGCCAGATGGACAAGCCGGACGTGGACTTCATCGAGGGGCTGAGCCCGGCCGTCTCCATCGACCAGAAGTCGACCTCCCGCAACCCGCGCTCGACCGTCGGCACCATCACCGAGGTCTACGACTACCTCCGCCTGCTGTTCGCCCGCGTCGGCGAGCCGCACTGCCCGGTCTGCGGCGAGGCGATCGCGAAGCAGAGCCCGCAGCAGATCGTCGACCGGGTGCTGGCGATGGAGGAGGGCACCCGCTTCATGGTGCTCGCCCCCGTGGTGCGTGGCCGCAAGGGGGAGTACGTCGACCTCTTCGCCGAGCTGCAGTCCAAGGGTTACGCGCGGGCCCGGGTCGACGGGGTGGTGCACCCGCTGACCGAGCCGCCGAAGCTGAAGAAGCAGGAGAAGCACACCATCGAGGTGGTCGTCGACCGGCTCACCGTCAAGGCCGGCGCCAAGCAGCGCCTCACCGACTCGGTCGAGTCGGCGCTCGGGCTCGCCGGCGGCATCGTCGTGCTCGACTTCGTCGACCTGCCCGAGGACGACCCGCAGCGGGAGCGGCGCTTCTCCGAGCACCTCGCCTGTCCCAACGACCACCCGCTCGCCATCGAGGACCTCGAGCCGCGCGTCTTCTCCTTCAACGCCCCGTACGGCGCGTGCCCCGAGTGCACCGGCCTCGGCACGAAGAAGGAGGTCGACGCCGAACTGGTCGTCCCGGACGTCGAGCGCACGCTGCGCGAGGGCGCGATCCAGCCGTGGTCCGGCGGGCACACGCTGGAGTACTTCCTCCGGCTGCTGACGGCGCTCGGCGAGGCCGAGCACTTCACCCTCGACACCCCGTGGCGCCAGCTGCCCGCCCGCGCCCAGAAGACCATCCTGTACGGCTCCGACGACCAGGTCCACGTCCGCTACCGCAACAAGTACGGCCGTGAGCGCTCCTACTACACCGGCTTCGAGGGCGTGGTGCAGTGGATCGAGCGCCGGCACTCGGACACCGAGTCGGAGTGGTCGCGGGAGAAGTACGAGGGCTACATGCGCGACGTGCCCTGCGCGAGCTGCGGCGGCACCCGGCTCAAGCCGGAGGTGCTCGCGGTGACGATCGCGGGGCGCAATATCGCCGAGGTCTGCAACATGTCGGTGGGGGACTGCGCCGAGCTGCTCGGCGGGATGGTTCTCACCGACCGGCAGAAGCTGATCGCCGAGCGGGTGCTCAAGGAGATCAACGCGCGGCTGCGGTTCCTGGTCGACGTCGGGCTGGACTACCTCTCCCTCGACCGCGCGGCGGGCACCCTCTCCGGCGGCGAGGCGCAGCGGATCCGGCTCGCCACCCAGATCGGCTCCGGGCTGGTCGGCGTCCTGTACGTCCTCGACGAGCCGTCGATCGGGCTGCACCAGCGCGACAACCACCGGCTGATCGAGACGCTGGTCCGGCTCAAGCGCCTCGGCAACACGCTCATCGTCGTGGAGCACGACGAGGACACCATCCGCACGGCGGACTGGATCGTCGACATCGGCCCGGGGGCGGGCGAGCACGGCGGCCGGATCGTGCACAGCGGGTCGGTGCCGGAGCTGCTGAAGAACGAGGAGTCGCTCACCGGGGCGTACCTGTCGGGTCGCCGGGCGATCCCCGTGCCGCCGCAGCGCCGCCCGGCCACGCCCGGCCGTGAGCTGGTGGTGCAGGGCGCGCGCGAGCACAACCTGAAGAATCTGACGGTCGCGTTCCCGCTGGGGCAGTTCATCGCGGTCACCGGGGTCAGCGGCTCCGGCAAGTCCACGCTGGTCAACGACATTCTCTACACGGTGCTCGCCAACCAGATCAACGGCGCCCGGATGGTGCCCGGCCGGCACACCCGGATCACCGGGCTCGAACACGTCGACAAGGTGGTCGGGGTCGACCAGTCGCCGATCGGGCGCACCCCGCGCTCGAACCCGGCGACCTACACCGGCGTGTTCGACCACATCCGGAAGCTGTTCGCGGAGACCACCGAGGCGAAGGTGCGCGGCTACGGCCCGGGCCGCTTCTCGTTCAACGTCAAGGGCGGGCGCTGCGAGGCGTGCACGGGTGACGGCACGCTCAAGATCGAGATGAACTTCCTCCCCGACGTCTACGTCCCGTGCGAGGTCTGCAAGGGGGCGCGTTACAACCGGGAGACGCTGGAGGTCCACTACAAGGGCCGCACGATCTCGGACGTGCTCAACATGCCGATCGAGGAGGGCGCCGAGTTCTTCGAGGCGATCCCGGCGATCCACCGGCACCTCAAGACCCTGGTCGACGTCGGCCTCGGTTACGTGCGACTGGGCCAGTCGGCGCCGACGCTCTCCGGCGGCGAGGCGCAGCGCGTGAAGCTCGCCTCCGAGCTGCAGAAGCGGTCCACCGGGCGCACGGTCTACGTGCTCGACGAGCCGACCACGGGTCTGCACTTCGAGGACATCCGCAAGCTGCTGCGGGTGCTGGAGAGCCTGGTGGACAAGGGCAACACGGTGATCACGATCGAGCACAACCTCGACGTCATCAAGACCGCCGACTGGCTGATCGACATGGGCCCGGAGGGCGGCCACAAGGGCGGCACCGTGATCGCCGCCGGCACGCCGGAGGAGCTGGCCGAGGTGCCGGAGAGCCACACCGGGCGCTTCCTGCGGCCCGTGCTCGGGCTCGACGGCGCGGGGACCGGCGCGGCCGAGGCGACGTCGCGGGCGGCGAGGGCGAACGGCACGAAGGCCGGTGGCGGGCCCAAGGCCAACGGCACGAGGGCCGGCGGAACCAAGGCCACCGGGGGCGCCAAGGCGAACGGGGCCAAGGCGAACGGGACCAAGGCGAACGGTGCCGAGCCGAGCGGTGACGCCGCGGCGAAGAAGCCGCGCGCCCGCCGTGCGCCGGCCAAGGCCGGCGCGTAGCACGATCGGTTGCCTCCGAAGGGGGCGTCGCGGCCGCGCGCCGCGACGCCCCCTTTTCTCGTCGTGACGCCGGCGGTACGGGACGGATTTTTCGCAATATCGCGCCCGCGGTGAACCGGGCCCGCCAATCCGCCGTGTGTACTGTCGTGGGCCGCGGCAGCACCGGCCGCGGGCAGCCGACAGGGAGGCTTCGCATGAGTGAGGATCAGGCCGTGACCGGGGCGAGCAGCCCCAGCCGGCGAGCCCTGCTGCTGGGCGCGGGCGCGGTGGGCGCGACCGTCGCGCTCAGCGCGTGCGGCACCGGCAGCGACACCGACCTGGGCGACGGCGGCACGACCGGCCAGAGCCAGCCGGCCGGTGGCACGACCTCCGGCGCGCCGGCCGGTGGCGGCGACACCGGCACGACCGCGCTCGCCAAGGCGGAGGAGATCCCGGTCGGCGGCGGCAAGATCTTCGCGGAGCAGGGCGTCGTGGTCACCCAGCCCAGCGAGGGCAACTTCAAGGCGTTCAGCAACATCTGCACCCACCAGCGCTGCCCCGTGTCGAGCATCGACGGCGGCACCATCAACTGCACCTGCCACAACAGCAAGTTCTCGATCGAGGACGGCTCGGTCAAGGGCGGCCCGGCGCCGAGCCCGCTGCCGGCCAAGCAGGTCAAGGTCGACGGCGGCAACATCGTGCTCGCCTGAACCGTCCGCGCCGTCCGGCGTCGCGCGCGTCACGTCGCGGCGGCGCCGGGGGCGCGTGCGACGGATCATGTCGCACCCACGGACTAGTCTTTCCGCAATGGCAGACCCTTCGACGTACCGTCCCGCGCCGGGCACGATCCCGGACGCCCCCGGGGTCTACCGGTTCCGCGACCCGACCGGTCGGGTCATCTACGTCGGCAAGGCCAAGAGCCTGCGCAGCCGCCTCAACTCCTACTTCGGCGACCTTTGGCACCTGCACCAGCGCACCCAGCAGATGGTGACCACCGCCGCCTCGGTCGACTGGGTCACCGTCGGCACCGAGGTCGAGGCGCTGCAGCTCGAATACACGTGGATCAAGCAGTACGACCCGCGGTTCAACGTCAAGTACCGCGACGACAAGTCGTACCCGTACCTCGCGGTGACGCTGGACGAGGAGTTCCCGCGGCTGCAGGTGATGCGCGGGGCGAAACGCAAGGGCGTGCGCTATTTCGGGCCCTACTCGCACGCGTGGGCGATCCGGGAGACGCTCGACCTGCTGCTGCGGGTGTTCCCCGCCCGCACCTGCTCGTCCGGGGTGTTCAAGCGCGCCGGGCAGATCGGCCGCCCCTGCCTGCTCGGTTACATCGGCAAGTGCTCGGCGCCCTGCGTCGGCAGCGTCTCGGCGGACGAGCACCGACGGATCGTGGACGACTTCTGCGACTTCATGGCCGGGCGCACCGACGCGTTCGTGCGCAAGCTCGAACGCGACATGACGCAGGCCTCCGAGGAGCTGGAGTTCGAGCGCGCGGCGCGGCTGCGCGACGACATCGCGGCGCTGCGGCGCGCGATGGAGAAGCAGACCGTGGTCTTCGGCGACGGCACCGACGCGGACGTGGTGGCGTTCGCGGAGGACCCCCTGGAGGCGGCGGTGCAGGTCTTCCATGTCCGGGACGGCCGCATCCGCGGCCAGCGGGGCTGGGTGGTCGAGAAGGTGGAGGACCTGACCACCGGCGACCTGGTGCACCACTTCTGCACGCAGGTCTACGGTGACGAGCGCGGCGAGGCCGACGTGCCGCGGGAGCTGCTGGTGCCGGCGCTGCCGGCGGACGCGGACGCGCTGACCGACTGGCTCTCGGAGCACCGGGGCAGCCGCGTGGCGCTGCGGGTGCCGCAGCGCGGCGACAAGAAGACGCTGCTGGAGACGGTGGCGCGCAACGCCGCCGAGGCGCTCAACCGGCACAAGCTGCGCCGCGCCTCCGACCTGACCACACGCAGCCGGGCTCTGGAGGAGATCTCGGACGCGCTCGGCATGCAGACGGCGCCGCTGCGCATCGAGTGCTACGACATCTCGCAGATCCAGGGCACGGACGCGGTCGCCAGCATGGTCGTCTTCGAGGACGGGCTGCCGCGCAAGAACGAATACCGGCGGTTCGCGATCCGCGGCGCGACCGACGATCTGTCGGCGATGTCGGAGGTGCTGCGTCGGCGGTTCGCGCGGTACCTGGACGCGCGCGCCGAGACCGGGGAGCTGGGTGACGAGATGGCGGCCGATCCCGACAAGCCCGGGATCGACCCGTCGACCGGGCGGCCGCGCCGGTTCGCGTATCCACCGCAGTTGGTCGTGGTCGACGGCGGCCAGCCGCAGGTTAATGCGGCGGCGGCGGTCCTGGCCGAGCTGGGCATCGACGACATCGCGCTCTGCGGCCTGGCCAAGCGGCTGGAGGAGGTGTGGCTGCCGGAGGATGACTTCCCGGTCATCATGCCGCGCACCTCCGAGGGGCTCTACCTGCTGCAACGTGTCCGCGATGAGGCGCACCGCTTCGCGATCACGTTCCATCGGCAGCGACGCTCGAAGCGGATGACGCAGTCGGGACTGGACGGCATTCCGGGCCTGGGGGAGGTGCGGCGCAAGGCGCTGCTGCGGCACTTCGGGTCGCTGAGGCGGCTCGCCGGCGCGACCGTCGAGGAGATCACCGAGGTGCCGGGGATCGGCCAGCGGACCGCGCAGGCGATCATCGACGCCCTCAACGGCGACGCCGCCCGTCCGGCCACGCCCGCGGGCGCGCCGCCCGTCGACGTCGATGCCGCCGCGGTGGCGCCGGACGAATCCGCAGTTGACCAGGCCACGCCCGACGGGTCGATGCCCGGGCGGGCCGGAACGGATGCCTAGAATCTGGCACCAGGACGAGGTACCAACAGTTCACCCCCCGACCCGGACAGGATGAGCGTGCGGCAACCGAGCGAGCAGATCACGGACGAAGCGGGGCAGCAGCCGGAGACGGTGGGCGCCGACAACGTCCTCGTCGTGGTCACCGGGCTGTCCGGCGGTGGCCGCAGCACCGTCGCGCGGGCGCTGGAGAACGTCGGCTTCTACGTCGTCGACAACCTGCCGCAGGCCCTGCTGCTCGACATGGCGGAGCTGGCACTGAAGGCCGGGGGCGCGGCGCGGCACACGGCGATGGTGCTCGACGTGCGCAGCCGGGCCTTCTCGACCGACCTCGCCGGAGCGATCCGGGCGCTCAAGGAGCGCGGTTTCCACCCCCGCGTGGTCTTCGTCGACGCCGACGACGAGGTGCTGATCCGTCGCTTCGAGAGCGTGCGGCGCTCGCACCCGCTGCAGGGCGACGGGCGGCTCGCCGACGGCATCGCCGCGGAGCGGGAGCTGCTCGCCGAGGCCCGCGAGCAGGCCGACGTGATCATCGACACGACGCATCTGAACGTGAACCAGTTGCGGCGGCGGGTCGAGGAGCTCTTCGGCGGCGAGGACGCCCGGCGGCTGCGGGTGACGGTGCTGTCGTTCGGCTTCAAGTACGGGCTGCCGCCGGACGCCGATTTCGTGCTGGACGCCCGCTTCCTGCCGAACCCGTACTGGGTGCCGGAGCTGCGCGAGCACACCGGCCGCGAGGAGGCGGTCAGCGGTTACGTTCTGGGTCAGGACGGCGCTGTTGAGTTCGTGGAGAACTACGCCAGTTTGATCAATGCGACGGCCTCGGGCTTCGAGCGTGAGGGGAAGCGTTACCTCACGGTCGCGGTCGGCTGCACCGGCGGGAAGCATCGCAGTGTCGCGATCGCCGAGGAGTTGGCCGGCAAGCTGCGCCAGTCGCGGCTGGCGGCGAACGCCCAGCACCGCGACCTGGGGCGCGAGTGACCGCGATCAAGGTCGTCGCGTTCGGCGGCGGGCACGGGTTGTCCGCCTCACTGCGCGCCCTGCGCCACGCGCACGGCCTCGATCTCGACATCACCGCGGTGGTCACGGTCGCCGACGACGGCGGCTCCAGCGGTCGGTTGCGTGCGCAGCGCGACGCGCTGCCCCCCGGCGACCTGCGGCAGGCGTTGGCCGCGCTGGCCGGGCCGGAGCGGCTCAACCAGGTCACCGCCGAGCTGTTCCAGCACCGCTTCGAGGCGACGCCCGCGGCGCCGGACGCCGGCGGCGAGACCGCCGGCTGTCGCGTCGTCGCCGACCCCGGCGTGGAGCTGCCCACCGACCCGCTCACCGGTCACGCCGTGGGCAACCTGGTGCTCTGCGGCCTGATGGAGATGCTCGGCGACCCGGTCGCCGCGCTCGACCACGTGGGCCGGATGCTCGGCGCCACCGGGCGGGTGCTGCCGATGGCGTGCCAGCCGCTGGGGATCGAGGCGGAGGTGCGCGGCGTCGACCCGGAGCGCCCGCACGAGGTGGTCACGGTCCGCGGGCAGCACGCGGTCGCCGTCACCCCGGGCCAGGTCGAGATCGTACGGCTGACGCCGAAGGCGGCGCCCGCGTGCCCGCAGGCGCTCGAGGCCGTCGCCACCGCCGACTGGTTGATCTTCGGTCCCGGGAGCTGGTATACCAGCGTGATCCCGCACCTGCTGATCCCCGAGCTGGCGGCGGCGATCGTGGCCAGCCCGGCCCGCCGGCTGGTCACCCTGAACCTGGCGTCCGAGAAGGAAACCCTCGGATTGTCGGTCGCCGACCACCTTGCCGCCCTGTCCTGGTACCTACCGGAATTACATGTCGACACAGTTCTCGCCGACGGGAAAGCCGTAGGTGACCCCGAACCGGTCGATCGTGCGGCAGAATCGCTGGGTGCGCGGCTGGTGCTCGCGCCGCTCGCGGTAGCGGACGGAAGTCCCCGGCATGATTTCAAGGCGCTGGGAGCCGCACTGGTGCCTGTCTTGGGCGCCGATCGTTAAGCACGTACGAATCACCGGCAACACGCCGGGACCGGCCCCACGAGGTGACGAAACAATGGCGATGACCGCTGCGGTCAAGGACGAGCTGAGCAGGGTTGATGTGCCGAAGCCCTGCTGCCGGCGGGCGGAGATGGCTGCCCTGCTGCGCTTCGCCGGGGGTCTGCATATCGTCTCCGGGCGAGTGGTGGTGGAGGCGGAGCTGGACACCGGCGCGGTCGCGCGCCGGCTGCGCCGCGAGATCGCCGAGGTGTACGGCTACCCCAGCGAGATCCACGTGCTCGCGTCCGGAGGGCTGCGCAAGGGCAGCCACTACATCGTGCGCGTGGTCAAGGACGGCGAGGCGCTCGCCCGCCAGACCGGCCTGCTCGACGTGCGGGGCCGTCCCGTGCGCGGCCTGCCGCCGCACGTCGTCTCGGCCAACGTCTGCTGCGCGGTCGCCGCGTGGCGCGGCGCGTTCATGGCGCACGGCTCGCTGACCGAGCCGGGGCGCTCCTGCGCCCTGGAGATCACCTGTCCGGGCCCGGAGTCGGCGCTCGCGCTGGTCGGCTCGGCGCGCCGCATCGGGATCACCGCCAAGGCGCGCGAGGTCCGCGGCGTGGACCGGGTCGTGGTCAAGGACGGCGATGCGATCTCGGCGCTGCTCACCCGGCTCGGCGCGCACGCCAGCGTGCTGGCCTGGGAGGAGCGGCGGGTCCGGCGCGAGGTGCGCGCCACGGCGAACCGGCTGGCCAACTTCGACGACGCGAACCTGCGCCGCTCGGCACGGGCGGCGGTCGCCGCGGCGGCGCGGGTCACGCGCGCGCTGGAGATCCTCGCCGACGAGGCCCCGAACCACCTCACGTCGGCCGGGAGGCTGCGGCTGGAGCACCGGCAGGCCTCGCTGGAGGAACTGGGCGCGCTGGCCGATCCGCCGCTGACCAAGGACGCGATCGCGGGACGCATCCGGCGGCTGCTGGCGCTGGCGGACAAGCGGGCGCGGGATCTGGGCATTCCGGACACCGAAGCCGCGGTGACCGCCGACATGCTCGTCGGCTGACCCCGGTACGCGCGACACGGGTGGGGCGGATGTGCCCCGCCTCACCCGGTCGGCGCCCTCTCGGATAGGGTCGGCAACATACGGCGACGTGGCCGGCACCCGGCGCCGCCGCCGTGCTCACCGCCTCGGGCGGTCAGGTCCCTGCAGGACCGTGGCGGGGCGGCCGGGTTGACGTATCAGCGGCCGACCGCCACCGGTCGGCGCAGAAACGTCCGTCGGTCAACGGGCTTCTGCCGGCGGACCTGAAACGCGAGGAGATGGGACCTGTGACCATCCGGGTTGGCATCAACGGCTTCGGCCGCATCGGCCGTAACTTCTTCCGGGCCGCGCTCGAGTCCGGCGCGGACATCGAGGTGGTCGGCGTCAACGACCTCACCGACAACGCGACGCTCGCGCACCTGGTGAAGTACGACAGCATCCTCGGCCGGCTGCGGCACGAGGTGAAGGCCACCGCCGACGAGATCACCGTCGGTGGCCACACGTTCAAGGCGCTGGCCGAGCGGGACCCGGGCAAGCTGCCCTGGGCGGACCTGGGCGCCGACGTGGTGATCGAGTCGACCGGTTTCTTCACCGACGCCACCAAGGCGCGGGCGCACGTCGAGGCGGGCGCGAAGAAGGTCATCATCTCGGCGCCGGCGAAGAACGAGGACGTCACGGTCGTGATGGGCGTCAACCACGACACGTACGACCCCGCGCAGCACACGATCATCTCGAACGCGTCCTGCACCACCAACTGCCTCGCGCCGATGGCGAAGGCGCTGAACGACGCGATCGGCATCGAGCGTGGTCTGATGACCACGATCCACGCGTACACCCAGGACCAGAACCTGCAGGACGGCCCGCACTCGGACCTGCGCCGGGCCCGCGCGGCGGCGCTGAACATGGTCCCGACCTCGACCGGTGCCGCGAAGGCGATCGGGCTGGTGCTGCCGGAGATGAAGGGCAAGCTCGACGGCTTCGCCATCCGGGTGCCGATCCCGACCGGCTCGGCCACCGACCTGACCTTCACCGCGAGCCGTGAGACCTCGGTCGAGGAGGTCAACGCGGCGGTCAAGGCGGCCGCGGAGGGCGCGCTCAAGGGCTTCCTCACCTACAGCGAGGACCCGATCGTCTCCACCGACATCGTCACCGACCCGTCGTCGTGCATCTTCGACGCGCCGCTGACGAAGGTGATCGGCAACCAGGTCAAGGTCGTCGGCTGGTACGACAACGAGTGGGGCTACTCGAACCGCCTGGTCGACCTGGTCAAGCTGGTGGGCTCGTCGCTGTGAGCGCGACGGTCAGGACTCTCGACGATCTTCTCGCCGAGGGGGTGTCGGGTCGGCGCGTGCTCGTTCGCGCCGACCTGAACGTTCCCTTCGAGAAGGAGAACCCCGGTGTGATCGCCGACGACGGCCGCATCCGCGCCGTGCTGCCCACCCTGGTGGCGTTGCGCGACGCGGGCGCGGCGGTGATCGTCTGCTCGCACCTCGGCCGCCCGAAGGGCGCGCCGGATCCGAAGTACAGTCTCGCCCCGGTCGGCACCCGGCTCGGGGAGCTGCTCGGATCCCCGGTGACCTTCGCCGAGGACACGGTCGGTGAGTCCGCCCGCGCCGCGGTCGCGTCGCTGGCCGACGGGCAGGTCGCCCTCCTGGAGAACCTGCGCTTCAACGCCGGCGAGACCAGCAAGGACGACGCCGAGCGCGGCGCCTTCGCCGACCAGTTGGCGGAGTTCGCCGACGCGTACGTGGACGACGCGTTCGGCGCGGTGCACCGCAAGCACGCCAGCGTCCACGATGTGCCGGCGCGGCTGCCGCACGTCGCCGGCCGCCTGGTGCTGCGCGAACTGGAGGTGCTGTCGCGGTTGACCGGCGAGCCGGACCGCCCGTACGTGGTGGTGCTCGGCGGCTCCAAGGTCTCCGACAAGCTCGCGGTGATCGAGGCGCTGCTGCCGAAGGTGGACAGGCTGCTGGTCGGTGGCGG
The DNA here is from genome assembly GCF_900107255.1 of Micromonospora pattaloongensis. Classification (GTDB taxonomy): domain Bacteria; phylum Actinomycetota; class Actinomycetes; order Mycobacteriales; family Micromonosporaceae; genus Micromonospora_I; species Micromonospora_I pattaloongensis. Next base: position 361,409 of record NZ_FNPH01000005.1, read on the forward strand.
GATGTGCTTCACCTTCCTGCGCGCCCAGGGGCACGAGGTCGGCAAGTCCCTCCTGGAGGAGGAGATGGTCGACACCTGCCGCGAGCTGCTCGCGCGGGGCGAGGGCAAGATCCTGCTCCCCACCGACGTGGTCGCCGCCACCGCCTTCGCGGCCGACGCCGACCACGACGTGGTCGACGCCGCGGCGATCCCGGCCGACCGGCTCGGCCTGGACATCGGGCCGCGCAGCGTGGCCGCCTTCGCCGAGGCGATCGCGGCGGCGAAGACGGTCTTCTGGAACGGCCCGATGGGTGTGTTCGAGCTCGCGCCGTTCGCGGCCGGCACCCGCGGCGTCGCCGAGGCGATCACCAAGGTCGACGGCTTCACCGTCGTCGGCGGCGGCGACTCGGCGGCGGCGGTACGGGCGCTGGGGCTCGACGAGTCGGCGTTCGGGCACATCTCGACCGGCGGGGGAGCCTCGCTGGAGTACCTGGAGGGCAAGACCCTCCCCGGCGTCGCCGCTCTGGAGAGCTGAGCACATGGCTGAGAAGTTCGCACGCCGGCCGCTGATGGCCGGTAACTGGAAGATGAACCTGAACCACCTGGAAGCCATCGCGCTCGTCCAGAAGCTGGCGTTCAGCCTGACCGAGCAGCAGCTCACCGACGTGGAGGCGGTCGTGCTGCCGCCCTTCACCGACCTGCGCAGCGTGCAGACGCTGGTCGACGGCGACAAGCTGCTGATCGGCTACGGGGCGCAGGATCTGTCCGCGCACTCCTCCGGGGCCTACACCGGGGAGATCTCCGGGGTGATGCTGGCGAAGCTCGGCTGCCAGTACGTGGTCGTCGGGCACTCGGAGCGGCGCGCCTACCACGCCGAGGACGACGCGCTGGTCAACGCGAAGGTGAAGGCCGCGCTGGGCAACAACATCGCGCCGATCCTCTGCGTGGGCGAGGGCCTGGAGATCCGCGAGGCGGACGGGCACGTGGCGTACTGCCGCGACCAGCTCGACGCCGCGCTCGCCGGTCTCAAGGCTGACCAGGTGGAGAAGGTGGTGGTGGCGTACGAGCCGGTCTGGGCGATCGGCACCGGCAAGACCGCGACGCCGGAGAACGCCCAGGAGGTCTGCGGCGCGCTGCGGCAGCGGCTGGCCGAGAAGTACGGCCAGGAGACCGCCGACCGGGTCCGGATCCTCTACGGCGGCTCGGTCAAGGCCGCGAACATCGCGGGAATCATGGCCCAACCCGACGTCGACGGCGCGCTGGTCGGCGGGGCGAGCCTGGACGCCGAGGAGTTCACGCAGATCTGCCGTTTCCCGGAGCACATCGCGCGGTGACCGGCCACGGCCCCGCCGACGTTCGGCGGGGCCGTCCGGCCGGCCGGGTGCACCGCGGAACGTCACCTGCCGCTATTCTTGGCGGGCCCCCATTTCGAGAGGACTGACCGTCACCATGCCGATCTGGTTCGCATACACGTTGATCGTGTTGCTGATCATCACGAGCGTCCTGCTCACCTTGCTGATCCTGCTGCACCGGGGCAAGGGCGGCGGCCTCTCCAGCATGTTCGGCGGTGGTGTCAGCTCCAGCCTCGCCGGCTCGTCCGTCGCGGAGAAGAATCTCGACCGCTACACGGTGCTCGTGGGCATCGTCTGGTTCGCCTCCATCATCGGGCTGGGCCTCTGGCTGAAACTCGCGACGGCCGGGACTGCCTGACCGGCCCCCATTCGTCATAGACTGCGCGCGGTCCGTCGTTCGACGGGCCGCGCGCAGTACTTTTCCCGCTTCACCGCGTCGCGCCGCCAACCCCCGGCGGCGACACCCCTTTCGACGACAGGAGCGAACCACCGTGCCGAGCAGCGCCATCCGCGGCAGCCGGGTCGGAGCCGGCCCCGCCCGACCCCCGGGACGAAGCGAACCCGCTCCACGTCGTCCGGTCTCGTACTGGTGCGGGAACGGCCATCACGTCGAGATCCTGCTCGCGGCCGACGCGGACGCCCCGGCGATCTGGGAGTGTCCGCGTTGCGGGAAGCCGGCCGGCCAGGACCCGAACGACCCGCCCGGACCGGCGCGCAGCGCGCCGTACAAGTCGCACCTCGCGTACGTGAAGGAGCGGCGCAGCGAGGCCGACGGCGAGGCGCTGCTCGCCGAGGCGCTGGCCGCGTTGCGCCAGCGCCGCGGCCAGCGCTGAGCGTCGGCATCAGCGCAGGCTGCGGACGCTCCGCTTCACGTCGGCTGCCGCGGCCCGATCGAGCAGCCACAGGGTGCGTTCGACCCCGGTGACGCCGGCCGCCGGCAGTTGCACCGGGCCGGCGCCCGCGATGGCCATCCCGACCGCCCGCGACTTGTCCGCGCCGGCGGCGACCAGCCAAATCTCCTCGGCGGCGTTGATGGTGGGGATCGTCAGGGTGATCCGGGTCGGCGGTGGCTTCGGGCTGCCCCGCACCGCGCTGACCGGCCGTGTCTCGTACGTGACGGGGTGCTCGGGGAAGACCGACGCGATGTGCCCGTCCTCGCCGACGCCCAGCATCAGCACGTCGAGGTGGGGGAGCGCGGCGGTGCCCGGCCGGGCCGCGGCGGCCAGCGCCGCCGCGTAGCGCGCGGCCGCCGCCTCCGGGTCGTCGCCGTCCGGGCCGTCGCTCGCCGGCATCGGGTGTATCCGCGCCGGGTCCAGCGGCAACGCGTCGAGCAGCGCCTCCCGGGCCTGCGTCTCGTTGCGGTCGGGGTGACCCGACGGCAGGAACCGCTCGTCGCCCCACCACACGTCCACCCGCGACCAGTCGATCGCGTCGCGGGCCGGCAGCGTGCGGACGGCGCGCTGAACGGCGGCGGCGACCCGCCCGCCGGTGAGTACGACGGCGGCCTCGCCCCGCTCCGCCTGCGCGTCGATCAGCTTCACGATCAGGCGCGCGGCGACCGCCTGCGCGAGCACGTCCGGGTCGGCGTGCACGACGACGCTGGTCTCGGTCACGCCGTCACCCCGCTCCGCCGGGTGCCGCCGTGACCGGCGGCGCGGAGCCCGGTGGTTCGCTCGCTCACGCGGCCGACCCGCCGGGACCGGCCATCGCGCCGACCGACGCCTCCGCCCGCTGGGCGAGCGCCGGGTCCTTCCAGACGTGCACCCGCCGCGCCGGCCGGGCCCGCAGTCCGGGCAGCCCGGCCATGGTGCCCAGCGCCTCGGCGTAGACGTCGTCGGCGTCGAGGCGCCGCAGCTCCTCGGCGAGTTCCTCGCCGAGCGGGCGCCGCACCAGCGGCAGGTGCCGCTCCTGCTGCCCGGTCCGCGTGAAGATCGCCGAGCCGTTCTCCCGGGTGAGCAGCACCTGGTCGCCGTTGGCGCAGCGCAGTTCGACCGCGCGCATCCGGGGGAACTCGGTCGTCTCCTGCCACTCCGGCCGGATCCCGAGCCGCGCGGCCAGCCAACTGGTCATCAGCGCGGCGGTCGGGTCGCTCCTCGGGGCCACCACGGTCGCCCCGACGATCCGGGCCTCGGCGGTGTCGAACGCGCCGGTGACCAGGGTGCGCCACGGCGTGATCCGGGTCCACGCGAGGTCGGTGTCGCCGGGGGCGTAGTCGATGGCGCGCTGCCGCAGCGCGGCGACCGGATCGGCGGCCTGCGCCGAGTCGGTGATCCGCCGGTCGGCGACCACGCCGAGGAAGTCGGTCGCGATCTCCTCGGGCGGCACCCCGTTCCACCAGGTGACGACCGGAACGTCGGGCACGAGCAGCGGCATCACGACGGATTCCGCGTGCAGCGCGAGCCGTCCCGACATCCGCATCACGACGGCCTCGCACGGCCCGAGCCGGCCGCCGACGACGATCTCGGCGTCCAGGCGGCTGCGGTCACGCTCGATGTCGGAGCGGACCACGACCAGCAGCCGGCACGGGTGGGTGGCCGCCGCGATGGTGGCGGCCGCCTCGGCCTCCCGTACGGACTTCTCGTCGACCACCACGATGAGGGTGAGCGCCATGCCGCTCGCGACGCCCCCGGCGCTGCGCCGCTCGGCGGCGAGCGCCTTGACCACCTCGGTGCCGGTGGTGTCCCACAGGCTGATCATGCTCTCCTCCATGCCCGGCCGTCGCGGGCCAGCATCTCGTCGGCCGCGCGCGGGCCCCATTCACCGGACCGGTACGGCTCGGGGCGGGTGCCCGCCCAGGCCTCCTCCAGCGGGTCCACGACCTGCCAGCTCTGCTCCACCTCGGCGGCGTCCGGGAAGAGCGTGCGGTCGCCGATCAGCACGTCCAGCACGAGCCGCTCGTACGCCTCCGGGCTGGACTCCGTGAACGCCTCGCCGTACTGGAAGTCCATCGCGATGTCGCGCAGCTCCATCGTCGTGCCGGGCACCTTGGAGCCGAACTTCAGCACCACGCCCTCGTCCGGCTGCACCCGGATCACCAGCTGGTTGTGGCCCAGCATCTCCACGTCGGCGCGGTTGAACGGCAGGTGCGGCGCCTTCTTGAACATGATGGCGACCTCGGTGACCCGGCGCGGCAACCGCTTGCCGGCGCGGACGTAGAACGGCACCCCCGCCCACCGGCGGTTCTGGATGGCGAGCTTCACCGCGACGTACGTCTCGGTCGTCGAGTCCTGCGGCACGTTCGGCTCTTCCAGGTAGCCGACGGCCCGCTCACCGGCCACCCAGCCGGGCAGGTACTGCCCGCGCACGGAGCCGGCGGCGATGTCCTCGGGGAGGCTGATCGCCCTGAGCACCTTCAGCTTCTCGGCGCGGATCTCCGCGGCGTCGAAGCTGGTCGGCTCCTCCATGGCGACCAGCGCGAGCAGCTGGAGGAGGTGGTTCTGCACCACGTCGCGCGCCGCGCCGGCGGCGTCGTAGAAGCCGGCGCGGCTGCCGATGCCGACGTCCTCGGCCATCGTGATCTGCACGGAGTCGACGTAGGTGGAGTTCCACAGCGGCTCGAACAGGCTGTTGGCGAACCGCAGCGCCAGGATGTTCTGGACGGTCTCCTTGCCGAGGTAGTGGTCGATCCGGAAGACGTCGTCGCGGGTGAACACGTCGTCGACCAGGTCGTTGAGCGCCTTGGCCGACGGCAGGTCGTACCCGAACGGCTTTTCCACCACGACGCGGCGCCACCCGCCGGAGCGGTCGTTGTCGGCCATCCCGGTGCGGGCGAGCTGCTTGAGCACCGTGGGGAACGCGGCCGGCGGGATCGAGAAGTAGAACGCCGCGTTGCCCGGAATGCCGTGGCTGGCGCGCAGGTCGTCGAGGCAGGTGGCGAGCTTGTCGAACGCGGCGTCGTCGTCGAACGAGCCGCCGACGAAGCGGATGTTGCCGGCCAGCCGCCCCCACACCTCGTCCCGCCACGGGGTACGGGCGTACTTGCGGGCCGACTCGTAGGCCAGCGCCTCGAAGTCACCGTCGCCCCAGTCCCGCCGGGCGAAGCCGAGCACGACGAAGCCGGGCGGCAGCAGCCCCCGGTTGGCCAGGTCGTAGACGGCCGGAAGCAACTTCTTCTGGGCCAGGTCGCCGGTCACGCCGAAGATCACCAGAGCGCAGGGCTCCGGGATGCGCGGCAGCCGCCGGTCCTGCGGGTCGCGCAACGGGTTCACGTCGCCTCCTTCAGATCGTGCTCGTGCTGATCATTGTCAGCCCGCGAGGCCGCGAATCGCGGCAACCAGCTGTGCGAGACCCGCCACGCGGTCGGTGAGGTGCAGCCGCAGCACCGGCCGCTCCCGGGCGGCGAGCGCCTGCCGGTCGCCGGCGGCCTGCGCCGCCTGCAGTTCCCCGAAGGTGTACGGGCGGCCCGGCACCGGCAGGTCCTCGTTGACCGCCCCGGTGATCTGCAGGAACGAGCCGACCTGCGGTCCGCCCTTGTGGTACTGGCCGGTGGAGTGCAGGAACCGCGGCCCCCAGCCGAAGGTGACCGGCCGGCGCGCGGCCTCGGCCACCAGCGGGCGCAGCTGCGCGGCGTCGGCGTCGGCGGCGCGGTCCAGGTAGGCCATGATCGCGATGTAGCCCTCGTCGATCACGCTGCCGATCAGCCAGCGCACCGCCTCGGCGACCGTGCCGGGGCCGCCGGCCGGGCCGTACACCTCGATCGCGCCCTCGGCGAACGCCGGCTTCTCGGCGGGCAGCCCCGACTCCAGCAGCCGCGCCGTGTTCTCCTTCGACTCGGTCACGTTCGGCTGGTTGAACGGGTCGATGCCGAGCACCCGGCCGGCGACGGCGGTGGCGTACTCCCAGGCGAGGAACTGCGCGCCCAGCGGTCCGTTGACCGCCAGGTGCGGCCGGACCCCGCCGCCGGGCACCGCGTTCGGCGCCTGCGACCCGCCGTACGTCACGGTCAGCACGTCGTCGCCGGTCGCGCCGGGGCTCTCCGGGCTCTCCACCACGACCGGCAGGATGCCGAGCCCGCCCTTGCCGGTCGACTCGGCGATCAGCTGCTCGGCCCAGTCGCCGAGCCCGTCGATGCCGGTGCCGTCCGAGATCAGCGCGACCTTGTCGCGGCCGGTGGTGGCGGCGGTGCCGAGCGCCGCGCCGAGCGCGAGCGCCGGGTTGTCGGCGTCCCGGCCGAGCGACTCGGCCAGCGCGTCGGCCTCGTCGAGCAGGTAGCCGACCTCGACGCCGGCCAGCGCCGACGGGACCAGCCCGAAGGCGGTCAGCGCCGAGTAGCGGCCGCCGACCTCGGGGTCGGCGAGCACCACGAACGCGCCCATCTGCCGGGCGGTCTCCTCCAGCGGCGAGCCGGGGTCGGTGACGATCACGAAGTGCCGCCCCGCCTCGGCCTCGGTCATTCCGGCGTCGAGGAACGCCTGCCAGTAGGCGCGCCGGTGGCTGTCGGTCTCCACCGTCGAGCCCGACTTGCTGGCCACCACGACGACGGTGCGTTCCAGCCGGTCGCCCAGCGCCGCCCGCACCTGGCCGGGATCGGTCGTGTCGAGCACGGTCATCGGCCGGCCGAGCGTACGGGTGATCACCTCGGGCGCCAGCGACGAGCCGCCCATGCCGGCGAGCACCACGTGGTCGAGGTCGCCCAGCTCGGCCCGCAGTTCGGCGAGCTGGGGGAGCAGCTCGCGGCTGCGCCGGTGCGTGTCCACCCAGCCCAGGCGGATCCGCGCCTCGGCCTCGGCCTCCGGGCCCCACAGCGTCGGGTCCTTGCCGGCCAGCTGGGCCGGCACCCCGTCGGCGACCAGCGCCTCCCGGGTCGAGGCCGGCGCCGACTTGTCGATCGCCTCGGCGCCGTAGACGGCGAGCCCCGCCGCCGCCTCGACGCCGCCGTCCAGGAAGTCGGTCACGCGTTGCCTCCCGCCTGCTCCGCCTTCTCGCCGTGGCCCTGGGCGGCCGCGTTGGGACGGCGCGAGCCCTCCGCCGCGGCCTCCAGCGACTCGCGGACGCCGGCGAGCAGCTCCTGCCAGCTCGCCTCGAACTTCTGCACGCCCTCGCGCTCCAGCACCGCGACCACGTCGCCGAAGTCGACGCCGGCCTCCGCGAGGTCGGACATCACCTTCCGGGCCGTCCCGTACGAGCCGGTGACGGTGTCGCCGCGGGTCTCGCCGTGGTCGGCGTACGCGTTCATCGCCGACTCGGGCATCGTGTTGACGGTGCCCGGAGCGATCAGCTCCTCGAGGTAGATGACGTCCCGGTAGTCGGGGTTCTTCGTCGAAGTGGAGGCCCAGAGCGGGCGCTGCGGGTGGGCGCCCGCGTCGGCCAGCGCCTGCCACCGCTCGGAGGAGAAGACCTCGGTGTAGCGCTCGTACGCCAGCTGCGCGTTGGCGACCCCGGCCCTACCCTTCAGCGCCTTCGCCGCGTCACCGCCGATCTTGTCGAGCCGGTTGTCGATCTCGGTGTCGACGCGCGAGACGAAGAACGACGCGACCGAGCCGATCTTCGTGAGGTCGTGGCCGTTCGCCTTCGCCTGCTCCAGCCCGGCCAGGAACGCCTCCATCACGGCGGTGTACCGCTCCAGCGAGAAGATCAGGGTGACGTTCACGCTGATCCCCTCGGCGAGCGTGGCGGTGATGGCCGGCAGGCCGGCCAGCGTCGCCGGAATCTTGATGAACAGGTTGGGCCGGTCCACCAGCCACCACAGCGCCTTGGCCTCGGCGACGGTCTTCTCCGTCTCGTGCGCCAGCCGCGGGTCCACCTCGATCGAGACCCGCCCGTCGACGCCGGCCGACGCGTCGTACGCCGGCCGCATCACGTCGCAGGCCCACCGCACGTCGTAGGTGGTCAGCATCCGGACCGCCTCGTCGACGGTGACGCCGCGCGCGGCCAGGTCCCGCAGCTGCCAGTTGTACGCGTCGGCGTCGCTGAGCGCCTTGGCGAAGATGGTGGGGTTGGTGGTCACCCCCACCACGTGCTTCTCCCGGCGCAGCTGGTCGAGGTTGCCGCCGGTCAGTCGCGACCGGGACAGATCGTCCAACCAGACCGCCACCCCCGCGGCGGTGAGTTCGCCCAAACGGTCAGTCATAGTGCGGTCTCCCTCAGTTTCCGGTGGTGCTACCGGTGATGTCGCCGACCCGGGTCAGCGACGCGTGCGCCGCCGCCACGATGCGGTCGGGGGTGAAGCCGAACTGCTCGTACAGCACGGTGTACGGCGCGGAGGCCCCAAAGTGTTCAAGGCTGACGGTTTCGCCGCAGTCGCCGACCAGGTCGTGCCAGGACATCGCGATGCCGGCCTCGACGCTGACCCGCGCCCGCACGCCCCGCGGCAGCACCGACTCGCGGTACGCCTCGTCCTGGGCGCGGAACCATTCCTGGCAGGGCATCGAGACGACCCGCGTCGGGACGCCCTCGGCCTCCAACCGCTCGCGGGCGGTCAGCGCCAGCGGCACCTCCGACCCGGTGGCGATCAGGATCACCTGCGGCTGGGCGTTGCCGGCGTCGGCCAGCACGTACCCGCCGTACCGGACGCCCTCCGCCGAGCCGTACTTCTCACGGTCGACGATCGGCACGTTCTGCCGGGTCAGCGACAGCGCGGTGGGGCGGTCGGTGTGCTCCAGCGCCATCCGCCACGCCCAGGCCGTCTCGTTGGCGTCGGCGGGCCGGACCACGTCGAGGCCGGGGATGGCGCGCAGCGCGGAGAGGTGCTCCACCGGCTGGTGGGTGGGGCCGTCCTCGCCGAGGCCGATCGAGTCGTGCGTCCAGACGTAGATCACCGGCAGCTTCATCAGCGCCGCGAGCCGCACGGACGGGCGCATGTAGTCGCTGAAGACCAGGAACGTGCCGCCGTACGGCCGGGTGCCGCCGTGCAGCGCGATGCCGTTCATGATCGCGCCCATCGCGTGCTCGCGGATGCCGAAGTGCAGCGTGCGCCCGTACGGGTTGCCCGGGAACTCCCTGGTGGCGAACTCCTCGGGGATGAAGGACGGCTCGCCCTTCATCGTGGTGTTGTTGCTCTCCGCCAGGTCGGCCGAGCCGCCCCACAGCTCGGGCAGCACCGGGGCGAGCGCGTTGAGCACCTGACCGGAGGCGGCCCGGGTGGCGACCCCCTTCGGATCGGCCGGCCAGCTCGGCAGCGCCTCGGTCCAGCCGGTCGGCAGCGACCGGTCGGCGAGCCGGTCGTACAGCGCCTTGCGCTCCGGGTTGGCCTGCGCCCAGGCCGCGAAGTCGTCCTTCCAGCGCGCGTTCGCCTGCCGGCCCCGGTCGAGCACCTCGCGCGCGTGGGCCAGGACCTTGTCGTCGACGGCGAAGCTCTGGCCGGGGTCGAAGCCGAGCACCTGCTTGGTGGCGGCGACCTCGTCGGCGCCGAGCGCGGAGCCGTGGATCTTGCCGGTGTTCTGCTTGTTCGGCGCGGGCCAGCCGATGATCGTGCGCAGCACGATCATCGACGGACGGCCGGTCTCGGCCTTCGCCGCCTGCAGCGCCGCGTAGAGCGCCTCGATGTCCTCGCGGTACTCGCCGTCGCCCGCGTCGTGCCCCGCGCGCCAGTCGACGGTCTGCACGTGCCAGCCGTACGCCTCGTAGCGCGCGGCGGTGTCCTCGCTCTTCGCGATCCGGGTGTCGTCCTCGATCGAGATCTCGTTGTCGTCGTAGATCATGATCAGGTTGCCGAGCTTCTGGTGCCCGGCGAGCGAGGACGCCTCGTGGCTGATGCCCTCTTCGAGGTCGCCGTCGGACGCGATCACGTAGACGTGGTGGTCGAAGATCGACCCGCCGGGGGCGGCGTCCGGGTCGAGCAGGCCGCGCTCGCGGCGCGCCGCCATCGCCATGCCGACCGCGTTGCCCACGCCCTGGCCGAGGGGGCCGGTGGTGGTCTCGACGCCGAGCGTGTGCCCGTGCTCGGGGTGCCCCGGCGTGAGCGAGCCCCACTGCCGCAGCGACTTGAGGTCGTCGAGGCTGAGGCCGTAGCCGGAGAGGTAGAGCTGGATGTAGAGCGTCAGGCTGGAGTGACCCGCAGAGAGCACGAAGCGGTCGCGGCCGGCCCAGCCGGCGTCGCTCGGGTCGTGCCGCATCACGCGGTTGAACAGCAGGTACGCGGCGGGCGCGAGGCTCATCGCCGTGCCCGGGTGACCGTTGGCCGACTTCTCGACGGCGTCCATCGCCAGCACGCGGGCGGTGTCGACCGCTCGGCGGTCCAGATCAGACCAATTCAAGGGCGCTTGCGCGGAATCTGTGGCAGCCACGATGGTTGTGCTCCTCGGCAGGTGGGCGGAACCCTCTCTGATGACCCTATCGGCCCCTTCTAAACCTCCGTGCGCCGATCACGTCAACCCGGTGCGGTGTGGCGTGGTCGAGCCGGTCGGGGAGGCCCGGATCGCCCGATTGTGTGATCGCCCGCACCCGTGAAGGGTCGGCCGGGCAGGGCGAATGCCTGCGCGTACGCTGTCGTTCGGCGCGCTGACCATGCGGGGGCCCGCCGTCCGATCGCCAGCGCCGACGCCGGAAGGTGCAATCCGTGAGCATGATCACCGAGCGCCCTGCCTACGGGCGGGCGGCGGGTCCGTCCGAGGATGCGGCCGAGCCGGTTGCCGGGTCGCCGACCGCCGGGCCGGAGGGCGCCGCCGCGGCGGGTGGGCGGGACATCCCGGCGATCATCAAGGCGTACGTGGCGTTGACCAAGCCGCGGATCGTCGAGCTGCTGCTGGTCACCACCGTGCCGGCGATGATGCTCGCGGCCGGTGGCCTGCCCTCGCTCTGGCTGGTCGCGGTGGTGCTGGTCGGCGGCGCGCTCGCGGCCGGGGCGGCGAGCGCCCTCAACTGCTACATCGACCGCGACATCGACCAGCTGATGCGTCGGACCAAGCGCCGACCGCTGCCGGCGCACACGGTGACCCCGCGCGCGGCGCTGGTCTTCGGCCTGGTGCTCGCCGCCGTCTCGGTGGCCCTGATGGCGGCCTTCACGAACTGGCTCGCGACCGCGCTGACGCTCGCCGCCATCGTCTACTACGACGTCATCTACACGATGTGGCTCAAGCGCACGACGCCGCAGAACACGTTCTGGGGTGGGATCTGCGGCGCCGCTCCGGTGCTCATCGGCTGGGCCGCGGTCACCGGCGGGCTGTCGCCGGCCGCCTGGGCGTTGTTCGCGGTCGTTTTCTTCTGGCAGATGCCGCACTTCTACGCGCTGGCCATCAAGTACAAGGACGACTACGCGCGGGCCGGTATCCCGATGCTGCCGGTGGTGGCCTCGGTCCGCCGGGTCAACCTGGAGATCGTCCTCTTCACCTGGCTGACGGTCGCGGCGTCGCTGGCCGTGTGGCCGCTCGGGATGAGCCCGGTCTACGGGCTCACCGCCGTCGTGGTGGGCGCGCTGTTCCTGCTGGAGGCGCACCGACTGGCCGGGCGGGCGCGCCGGGGTGAGCCGCTGCGGCCGATGCGGCTGTTCCACTGGTCGACCACCTACCTGACGATCCTGTTCGTCGCGGTCGCCGTCGACGCGCTCTTGTAACCCGATCGTGTTTGGGCGGAATGCCCGATTAATGCTTTGAATCCCTTGCCGCGCTCATTTCCTGATGCCAAATCCGGCACCCGTGTCGGAAAAATCGGGCTAAACGTTCCCTGGCAATTGTTAAACCCGTAGGTAATTGGCGTCACAATCCCCCAGTAGGTGAACGACTTACCGCGGCTGGTCTGCATAGGCTCGGCTCATGGCAGATGGTTCCGATACGACGCTGGCGACCGAGACGCTCCCCGGGGCGCCCAGCGGATTGGTTGGCGGCATCAAGTCCTTCGCCTCCGCGCACGGTGGCGCCAAGGCCGTCATCGAGTACGTCGGCAAGCGCGGCGCCCGGATCGTCCTGGTGGGCTCCGACGGCGTCTGGGCGGACCAGTTCGCCGACGGCACCGACGTCGCGCGCGCCGCGTGCGTCAAGGCCGGCGTCGCGGTGGAGAACGGCTGGGAGCGGGAGCTGATGGACGAGATGGCGCCCAACGCCGATATCTGGCGCTCGATGTCCCGCCGGGCCCTGGCCCGCTGAATTCGAATCCCCCTCCGGCGAGCGCGCTCGCGCGCTTCCCACCCCCCCCGATGCGCCTCCGGCGCGCTTCCCACCCCCCCGATGCGCCTCCGGCGCGCTTCCCACCCCCCGGTGCGCCTGCGGCGCGCTTCCCATCCCTTTCCGACCGACAGGCACCAGTTGTGACATCCGAGCACGACCGTACGGCGACCCGGGCCCGCGCCCGGGTCGCTCTCGTTACCTGCGCCGACCTTCCCGAGCTCGAGCCGGACGACCAGCTCGTTCTGGCACCGCTGGCCGCCCGCGGCGTCGTCGCCGAGCCGGTCGTCTGGGACGCCCCCGACGTCGACTGGGGCGACTACGACCTCGCGGTGCTGCGCTCGCCGTGGGACTACGTGCCGCGGCGCGACGAGTTCGTCGCCTGGGCGCGCCGCGTCCCGGCGCTGGCCAACCCGGCGCTGACCGTCCGGTGGAACACCGACAAGCGCTACCTGCGCGAGCTCGCCGCGGCGGGCGTGCCGACCGTGCCGACCGACTGGCTCGGCGCCGCTGACGAGTGGACGCCGCCGGAGACGGGGGAGTACGTCGTCAAGCCCGCGGTGAGCGCCGGCAGCCAGGACACCGGCCGCTACGACCTGGCCGACGCCGACCAGCGCGCGCTCGCCGTCGCGCACGTCGCCCGGCTGCAGGCCGCCGACCGGCTCGTGATGGTGCAGCCCTACCTCGATGCCGTCGACACGTACGGCGAGACCGCCCTGCTCTTCCTCGCCGGCCCGGACGGGCTGGAGTTCAGTCACGCGATCCGCAAGGGCGCGATGCTGACCGGTCCGGACGCGGCCACCAACTCGCTCTACCAGCCCGAGAAGATCACGCCGCGGACCCCGAGCGACGCCGAGCACGCCGCGGCCCGTCAGGTCCTCGCGGCGCTGCCGGAGGACATGGAGCCGCTGCTCTACGCCCGCGTCGACCTGATCCCCGGGGCGGACGGCACGCCGATCCTGGTCGAGCTGGAGCTGACCGAGCCGTCGCTCTTCCTGGGCCACGCCGACGGTGCGGCCGACCGGCTCGCCGACGCGATCGTCCGCCGCCTGCCCTGACGGGATCCCCGCCCGGGGTCAGGGCGCGTGAACCAGTCCCTGATCGGCGGCGCGGGCGGAGGCGGTGGCGGCGTCGTCGGTGCGGGGCCGGCGGGTGCGGGTCGACCAGAGCGCGGCGAGCGTGGCGACCCAGACCAGGCAGGCGCCGAGCATGTGCGCGCCGACCGCGATCACCGGCAGGCCGGTGAAGTACTGGACGAAACCGATCATCCCCTGGGCCAGCTCGACCACGACGAGCACGCCGGCGGCGCGGGCCGCGGAAGCGGGACCGACGGCCTTGAGCGCGAGCCAGAGCGCGACGGAGAGACCGAGCAGCAGGAAGACCAGGTCCGCGTGGACCTGGGAGATCGTCGCCGGGTCCAGCCCGTTGCGCTTGGCGTCGGCGTCGCCGGCGTGCGGTCCGCTGCCGGTCACGATCACGCCGACGACGATCACGGCGGCGCTGGCCACGACGGTGAGCCCGGCGAGCGCGCGGATCGGGGACGGCACGGCCGGGATCGCCGGGGTGTCGGGCTCGTCGACGCGCCGCCAGAACGCGTACGCGACGGCGATGACGCCCATCGAGGCGAGGAAGTGCAGGCCGACCACCCACGGGTTGAGGTTGGTCAGCACGGTGATGCCGCCGATCACGGCCTGGGCCGGGATGCCGGCCAGCACGCCGCCGGCGAGCAGCACGACCGACCGGCGGCGCGGCCGGTGCAGCAGCGCGGCGACGAGCCCGGCCAGCGCGGCGGCGGCGACGGCGAAGGTGAGCAGGCGGTTGCCGAACTCGATCGCGCCGTTGATGCCCATCGCCGGGGTGGCGGTGTACGAATCGTCGGTGCAGCGCGGCCAGGTCGGGCAGCCGAGCCCGGAGCCGGTGAGTCGGACGGCCGCGCCGGTGACCACGATCACGATATTGGCGATCAGCGAGGCGAGCGCGATACGCCGGAGCAGGTGGGTGCTGACCGGAAACCGGTCGGATCGCTTCACGCGCGCAATCCTACGCAGCGTAGTTCTGCGTTCGGGCGCGTCCGGTGGGCCCCGGTGGTGGGGATCACCGGGGCTCGCGTTTGCGGGTCGGTCGCGAAATACGTAACGTTGGCGTTGTGAAAAACCTGGCGGTGCTCTCCGAGCCTCAGCCGGCGACCGATCCGGTCGTCGGCGCCGCCAGCTCCCCGGCGAATCCGGCCGGCTCCGACGGGCGCACCCGGGACCGGGTGACGCAGCTGCTGTTGGAGCACGGGGCGGCGACCGCCGCCCAGTTGGGCGCGGAGCTGGGGCTGAGCCCGGCGGCGATCCGCCGGCACCTCGACGCGCTGCTCGCCGACGGCGACGTCGTCGCGCGGGAACAGCCGGTGCGCGGTCAGCGCGGCCGGGGCCGTCCGGCCAAGGTCTTCGTGCTGACCGACGCGGCGCGGATCCGCTGCGGCACCCACACCTATGACGGCATGGCCACCGCGGCCCTGCGCTGGATCTCCCGGCACGGGGGCGCCGAGGCCGTCGAGGCGTTCGCGGCCGAGCAGGTCGCCGCGCTGGAGGCGCGCTGCCGCGCCGCCATGGAGGGCGCCGGCCCGGACCCGCTCGCGCGGGCGGAGGCGCTTGCGGGGGCGCTCACGGCCGAGGGCTACGCTGCCAACGCGTCCACGATCGCCTCCGGCGGCCAGCTGTGCCAGCACCACTGCCCGGTGGCGCACGTGGCCGCCGAGTTTCCTCAGCTGTGCGAGGCGGAGACGGCGGTCATCTCCCGCCTGATCGGCACCCACGTGCAGCGCCTGGCCACCATCGCGCACGGCGACGGGGTGTGCACCACGCACATTCCCGATCCCCGACGCGCTCCGACCGGTAACACCACCGTCACCACTGTGAGGACAGATAGATGACCGAGCAGATCGTCCAGCCCCTGACCCAGGAGGAGCAGCTCGCTGCCCTGGGGAAGTACGAATACGGCTGGGCCGACTCCGACGTGGCCGGTGCGGCTGCTCAGCGGGGGCTCAGCGAGGCCGTGGTCCGCGACATCTCGGCCAAAAAGAACGAGCCGGCCTGGATGCTCGACCTGCGACTGAAGGGGCTGCGCCTCTTCGACCGCAAGCCGATGCCCGCCTGGGGCGCCGACCTCACCGGCATCGACTTCGACAACATCAAGTACTTCGTCCGGTCGACCGAGAAGCAGGCGACCACCTGGGACGAGCTTCCCGAGGACATCAAGAACACCTACGACAAGCTGGGCATCCCCGACGCGGAGAAGCAGCGGCTGGTCGCCGGTGTCGCCGCCCAGTACGAGTCCGAGGTCGTCTACCACAAGATCCGTGAGGACCTCGAGGAGCAGGGCGTCGTCTTCCTCGACACCGACACCGCCCTCAAGGAGCACCCGGAGCTCTTCCAGGAGTACTTCGGCACGGTGATCCCGGTCGGCGACAACAAATTCGCCGCGCTCAACACCGCCGTGTGGTCCGGTGGCTCGTTCATCTACGTGCCCAAGGGCGTCCACGTCGAGATCCCGCTGCAGGCCTACTTCCGGATCAACACCGAGAACATGGGCCAGTTCGAGCGGACGCTGATCATCGTGGACGAGGGCGCGTACGTCCACTACGTCGAGGGCTGCACCGCCCCGATCTACTCGTCCGACTCGCTGCACAGCGCGGTCGTCGAGATCATCGTCAAGAAGAACGCCCGTTGCCGCTACACGACCATCCAGAACTGGTCGAACAACGTCTACAACCTGGTCACCAAGCGCGCCGTGTGCCACGAGGGCGCGACCATGGAGTGGATCGACGGCAACATCGGCTCCAAGGTCACCATGAAGTACCCGGCGGTCTTCATGACCGGCGAGCACGCCAAGGGCGAGGTGCTCTCCGTGGCGATGGCCGGCGAGGGCCAGCACCAGGACGCCGGCGCCAAGATGGTGCACGCCGCGCCGCACACCTCGAGCACGATCGTCTCCAAGTCGATCGCCCGCGGTGGTGGCCGCACCTCGTACCGCGGTCTGGTGCAGGTGCTGGAGGGCTCGCACCACAGCGCCTCGACGGTGAAGTGCGACGCGCTGCTGGTCGACACGATCTCCCGCTCCGACACGTACCCCTACGTGGACATCCGCGAGGACGACGTGGCGATGGGGCACGAGGCGACCGTCTCCAAGGTCAGCGAGGACCAGCTCTTCTACCTGATGAGCCGGGGCCTGAGCGAGGACGAGGCGATGGCGATGATCGTGCGCGGCTTCATCGAGCCGATCGCCAAGGAGCTCCCGATGGAGTACGCGCTGGAGCTCAACCGCCTGATCGAGCTGCAGATGGAGGGCGCGGTCGGCTGACGCCGCCCGCGGCCGACCCCCGGGCCGACGGCCCGGGGGCCGGTGGACCGGGAGCCCATCGCCCCCGCACGGCGCCCCGCCCGGGCGCACTGTCCAGGTCGACATTCGCGAGACAAAGACCAAGGAAGAGATGAGCACACAGGCTTTCGCGCCGCCGACGACCAAGTCGCAGGCGCTGCGCTCGTACGACGTCGCCGACTTCCCGGCCCTGACCGGCCTGGAGGAGGAGTGGCGCTTCACCCCGCTGAAGCGGTTCCGCGGCCTGGCCGGCGGTGAGCCGGCCGCGACGGCGTCGGTCACGCACGAGTACGCGCAGCTCCCGGACGGCGTCACGGCCGCCATGATCGACAAGGCCGACCCGCGCGTCGGCAGCGTGCTCACCCCGTTCGACCGGATCAGCGCGCTGGCCTACGGCCGCGCCGAGCAGGCGCTGCTGGTCACGGTCGCGCCCGACGCGCAGGTCGCCGAGCCGGCGGTGGTGCGGGTGGTCGGCGGCGGCGCCGAGGGCGTCGCGTACGGGCACACCTTCGTCGAGGTCGGCCGGTTCGCGGAGGTCACCCTCGTGCTTGAGCACGTCGGCTCGGCCACCCTCGCCGACAACGTCGAGGTCGCCGTCGCCGACGGCGCGAAGCTGACGCTGGTCACGGTCACCGACTGGGCCGCCGACGCGGTGCAGGCGCAGCACCTGAAGGTGCGGCTCGGCCGGGACGCGAAGGTCACGCACGTGCAGGTGACGCTCGGCGGCGACGCGGTGCGTCAGTTCACCACCGTCGAGTACACCGGGCGGGGCGGCGAGGCAGAGCTCTACGGCCTGTACTTCGCCGACGCCGGCCAGCACCAGGAGCACCGGCAGCTGGTCGACCACACCGTGCCGGACTGCCGCAGCTACGTCGGCTACCGCGGCGCGCTGCAGGGCGACGACGCGCACACCGTCTGGGTCGGCGACGTGCTGATCCGTGCCGCGGCGACCGGCACCGACACGTACGAGATCAACCGGAACCTGGTGCTGTCCGACGGCGCCCGCGCCGACTCGGTGCCGAACCTGGAGATCGAGACCGGCGAGGTCGCCGGCGCCGGGCACGCCAGCGCGACCGGCCGCTTCGACGACGAGCAGCTGTTCTACCTGATGGCGCGCGGCATCCCCGAGGGCGAGGCGCGCAAGCTGGTGGTGCGGGGCTTCTTCGCCGAGCTGCTCAACAAGGTCCCGGTCGAGGCGCTGCGCGAGCGGCTCGGCGACGCGATCGAGCAGCGCCTGCAGAAGTCGGCTGCCTGATCATGTCCGAGCCCGTGCTGATCTGTTCGACGGAGGACGTGCCCAAGGGCACGGCGATCAGCGCCGACGTCGACGGCACCCAGATCGCGATCGTGCACGCCGAGGACGACCAGTTCTACGCGGTGCGGGACGAGTGCTCGCACGCCGCGGTGGCGCTGTCGGAGGGGGAGGTGGAGGGGTGCACGCTGGAGTGCTGGCTGCACGGTTCCCGGTTCGACCTGCGCACCGGTGAGCCGACCGGGCTGCCCGCCACCGAACCCGTGCCCGTCTACCCCGTCGAGATCCGCGACGGCGGCATCTACATCAGTCTGACCCCGAGCAATGGAGTAACAGCACCGTGAGCGTTCTGGAGATCCGAAACCTGCAGGTGTCGGTGAAGCTGCCCGAGGGCGAGCTCAAGCCGATCCTGGCCGGGGTCGACCTGACCGTGCGGTCGGGGGAGACCCACGCCATCATGGGCCCGAACGGCTCGGGTAAGTCCACCCTGGCCTACTCGATCGCCGGCCACCCGAAGTACGAGATCACCGGTGGTTCGGTGACGCTGGACGGCGAGGACGTCCTGGCGATGTCCGTCGACGAGCGGGCCCGCGCCGGCCTCTTCCTGGCCATGCAGTACCCGGTCGAGGTGCCCGGCGTCTCGGTCGCCAACTTCCTGCGCACCGCCAAGACCGCGGTCGACGGCGAGGCGCCGAAGCTGCGCACCTGGGCCGGCGAGCTCAAGGGCGCGATGGAGCGTCTGCAGATGGACCCGGCGTTCGCGCAGCGCAACGTGAACGAGGGCTTCTCCGGCGGTGAGAAGAAGCGGCACGAGATCGTGCAGCTGGAGCTGCTCAAGCCGAAGGTGGCGATCCTCGACGAGACCGACTCCGGTCTCGACATCGACGCGCTGCGCGTGGTCAGCGAGGGCGTCAACCGGGTCCGCGACACCGGTGAGACCGGCCTGCTGCTGATCACGCACTACACCCGCATCCTGCGCTACATCAAGCCCGACTTCGTGCACGTCTTCGTCGCCGGCCGGATCGTTGAGGAGGGCGGCCCGGAGCTGGCCGAGAAGCTCGAGGCCGAGGGCTACGAGCGGTACGTCGCGGGCGCGGGCGCGGCGAAGGCCTGAGCCGACCCGTTCGCCTGGTCCGGTCCGTTCGAGGAAGGGTGCTGTCCCGATGACCACCATCGTGATCCCTGAGGGGATGCCGCAGTTCGACGACGTACCCCGCTTCGACGTCGAAGCGGTGCGCGCCGACTTCCCGATCCTGAGTCGGGAGGTCAACGGCCACCCCCTGGTCTATCTGGACAGCGCCAACACCTCGCACAAGCCGCGGCAGGTGCTGGACGTGCTGCGCGAGCACTACGAGCGGCACAACGGCAACGTCTCGCGCTCGGTGCACACGCTGGGCACGGAGGCGACGGAGGCGTACGAGGGAGCGCGGGCGAAGATCGCCGCGTTCATCAACGCGTCCAGCCCCGACGAGGTGGTGTTCACCAAGAACTCCACCGAGGCGATCAACCTGGTCGCGTACGCCTTCTCCAACGCCTCGGCCAGCGCCGCCGGCGATCCGCGGTTCCGGCTCGGCCCCGGCGACGAGGTGGTGATCTCCGAGATGGAGCACCACTCGAACCTGGTGCCGTGGCAACTGCTCTGCGAGCGGACCGGCGCCACGCTGCGCTGGTTCAACGTCACCGACGAGGGGCGGCTCGACGAGTCCAACCTCGACGAGCTGATCAACGAGCGGACGAAGTTCGTCTCGCTGGTGCACATGTCCAACATCCTGGGCACCGTGAACGCCACCTCCCGGATCACGGAGCGGGTCCGGGAAGTCGGAGCCCTGCTGATGCTGGACTGCTCGCAGTCGGTGCCGCACATGCCGATGGACGTGGTCGACTACGACGTCGACTTCATCGCGTTCACCGGGCACAAGATGTGCGGCCCGACCGGCATCGGGGTGCTCTGGGGTCGCGCCGAGCTGTTGGCGGCGATGCCGCCCGTGCTCGGCGGCGGTTCGATGATCGAGACCGTGGCCCTGACCGGCTCCACCTTCGCGCCCCCGCCGGCGCGGTTCGAGGCCGGCACGCCGCCGATCGCCGAGGCGGTCGCGCTCGGCGCGGCGGTGGACTACCTGTCCGGGATCGGCATGCGGGCGATCCAGTGGCACGAGAAGGAAATCACCGCGTACGCGCTGGACGCGCTCGCGACCGTGCCCGGGCTCCGGATCTTCGGTCCGACGGTGCCGGTCGGCCGGGGCGGCACGATCTCGTTCGCGCTGGAGGGGATCCACCCGCACGACGTCGGGCAGGTGCTCGACGCCCAAGGGATTGAGGTCCGGGTGGGGCACCACTGCGCCCGGCCGGTCTGCGTGCGTTACGGCGTGCCGGCGACCACCCGCGCGTCGTTCTACCTCTACACGACCACCAACGAGATCGACGCGTTGGTGCGCGGCCTCGAACAGGTGCGGAAGGTCTTCGCGTAATGCAGCTCGACCAGCTCTACCAGGAAATCATCCTGGATCACTACAAGCGCCCGCACGGCCGGGGGCTGCGTGAGCCGGCTCTGTCGGCGGACGGCGCCCCGCACCGGTCCGGCGAGGCGCACCACGTCAACCCGACGTGTGGCGACGAGGTGACGATCCGGGTGGCCGTCGACGGCGACCGGATCTCGGACGTGTCGTACGACGGCATGGGGTGTTCGATCAGCCAGGCGTCGGCGAGCGTGCTGCACGAGCTGCTGCGCGGCCGGCCGGTCGACGCCGCGTTCGAGGTGCACGAGGCGTTTCTGGAGCTGATGTCCGGGCGTGGCCAGGTCACGCCGGACGAGGACGTGCTCGGTGACGGGGTGGCGTTCGCCGGGGTGGCCCGCTATCCCGCGCGGGTGAAATGCGCGTTGCTGCCGTGGATGGCGTTCAAGGACGCCGCGGCGCGCGCCGGTGTGGGCGTGAGCCCGGAGGTGAAGGCATGAGCGAGCAGGACACCGCGACGCCGGCGGCGGCAGAACCCGCAGCCGGTAAGAAGGCGGCGATCGCGGACATCGAAGAGGCGATGAAGGACGTCGTCGACCCCGAGCTGGGGATCAACGTCGTCGACCTCGGGCTGGTCTACGGCGTCCACGTCGACGACGAGAACGTGGCGACCCTGGACATGACGCTGACCTCGGCGGCCTGCCCGCTGACCGACGTGATCGAGGACCAGGCGCGCCAGGCGCTGACGACCGGACCGGGCGGCGGGCTGGTCTCCGACATCCGGATCAACTGGGTGTGGCTGCCGCCGTGGGGCCCCGACAAGATCACCGACGAGGGCCGCGAGCAGCTCCGGGCGCTCGGCTTCAACGTCTGAGTTCTCCGCGCGTCCAATCGGGGGCATCCGCCACGCGGCGGGTGCCCCCGAGCGCGTCGACCGTGCCGACGTGGTCGCCGCGCCGGGCCGGGAACGACACCACCTGCTGGTAGGTCGGGCGGTTCTGCCACGCGATCGGGTCGTGCGTGATCCCGCCGAGCGGCGACTGCACGATCGCGTCCGCGCACCACTGGTCGCCGGCCGCGCAGTGCTCGTCACCGGGATAGACCTCGGTCGCCGGCTGGGCGGCCGCCGCCCGCAGCGTGTCGAGCAGCATCTGCCGGCACGCGTCCAGGGCGCCGCCGCCGCAGTACACCCGCCCCGGTCCGCCGGACACCGGCTCGCCGAGCAGCGCCCGCAGGTCCTTGTCGACGTACCCCCACCAGCCGTACTGGAACGACGATCCCTTGTGGGCCTGCGCCTCGTTGGCGGAGCCGGGCAGCGTGGAGACGTCGCCGCGCTGCTGCCCCGACGGCGACTCGTTGATCTGCAACGCGTTGACCAGCGCCTGGTACAGCTCGGGGCCGAGCCCGGCGCGGAACTGCCCCCGGACCAGCAGCGGCCACCAGGCGTCGAAGACCCGGATCGCGGTCGCGTGCCGGTACGTCTTTGACCCGGCGGCGGTCTCCTCGCGTTTCGCGCCGGCCTGCCGCCATGCCTTCAGCTGGTCGATCACCGTCGCCAGCGCCGGATCGGTGACCGGTCGTGCGGTCAGCACCCGCAGCAGCGCGTCCAGCGGCGCGATCCCGCGCAGATCCGTCACGCCGGCCTCGGCGACCAGCCGCGTCAGGCCAGCCCGGTCGAACTTCCGCCCGGCCGCCAGCGCCGACCGCACCGGCGCGTCGAGCAGCTCGCCGCGGTGCACGGAGCCGAAGCTGAAGTTGCCGTCCGCCGCCCCGAAGTCCTTCGCCTGCTTGTTGTTCCAGCTGACGTAGTAGTCCTGGTTCACCGACTGGGGATGCTGCGCCGGCGGCGCATAGCGGGCCGTGTGGGCCGCCGGGTCGAACCCCTCCCATTCGTACGCCGGTTCCGCCCGCATCGGCAGGTTCGGGTTGGCGCCGGCCGGACGCACCGGATTGAGCCCGGAGTTGAAGTACGCGGCCTCGGTCGAGCTGACGTAGAACCAGTTGAACGTGTAACCGATGTGCGCGGCGGCATCGATGAACGCCCGGGCGCTGCCCATGGCGGCAGGGTCGTTGAACATCTGGAACCCGATCGCCGAGTCCGCCTCGTGGCGATACGTCGAGCGCAGCTGGGCGAAGGCGTGCGGGACGCCGTCGACGGTGCCGCGCCAGGCGACCAGCCCGAGCCTGGTGCGCCAGGCCACCAGCTCGTACGAGCCGGGCGGGGTGGGGTCGGCGACCGTGGGGGACCAGCGGTTGACGTGCGACAGCTTCTCCATCGCCACGCACTGGCCGCGGTACCGGTAGTGGGTGGCGGCCAGAGTCGGCGCGCTGCCGTCCACCGTGCACAGCGGCACGGCGTACGTGTCGGTGATGTCGTGGATCGACGAGGTGGCGCTCCACGCGTAGTCCTGGCCCCTGCCGAGCAGCACGTAGAGGTTGAGGCCGGCGAACGCGGCGCCGCGGGCGCTGATCCCCGGCCCCTGCAGCTCCTGGACCATCAGCAGCTGCGGCGCGAAGTAGCCGGTTTGCGGGCCGAACACGGCGACCGGGTTTCCGGTGGTGGTGTGCGCGCCCGAGACGACCACCGCGTTCGACATGCCGGGGCGACGCAGCGTCAGTCCGGCCAGCGCGGCGGCGAGGTCGGCGCCGGGCGCCGGGGCGGCCGACCGTGCCGAGCCGGTGGGCGCGCGGGTCACCGGCTCGACGGTCGCGGAGCCGGCGTCCGGTAGCACCACGCTCGGCGCGTCGTCGGCGGCGTCGCCGTACGGGAAGCTCTGCCCGTCGTGCAGCGTCAGCACCGTCTCGGGGTCGTTCTGCGCCCGGAAGCCGCGCCACACGGCGTCTCCCTCGGCCGGGCCGTATCGCGCCCGCGCCGCGATCCGCACCAGCGCGGACTGCATCTCCGCGCCCCCGCCCCCGCCGAACAGCCCCCCGACCACGCCGGCGATCGCGATCAGGTCGGTCATCGTGAACCGCTGCGGCCCGCCGGCGTTGGTGATCGCGTCGAGGTGCCCGGTCAGCACGTACTCGCCGGGGCAGTTGCGGCGGGCCATGCACCTGTCGATGTACGCATTGACCCCGGCGATGTAACTGTGCACGTCGCCGTGGAGCAGCTCGCCCCGGTCGCCCTGCCGGCGTAGCGCGTCCACCTGCGCCTGCAGGTCGGCTTCGGTGTACGGCGAGTTGCGCCAGACGCTCTGCTCCAGCGCCCGGTTGCCGGGCGCGCCGCCGGCGAAGGAGGTCAGCGTGCCCCGGCCGACGTGTCGCAACAGGTCCATGGTGAACAGCCGGTCCTCGGCGCCGGCGTAGCCGGCGCCGAACATCGTGCCGGCACGGGTCGTGCCGGTGATGTGCGGGACACCCGTGGCCGTGTCCCGGACGATCGTCACGTCCGCGCGGGGGGAGTATGTGCGCTCCACCTGTCCGGGCGGGACGCCGAACGAGGCGTCGTTGAAGAAGCGGTCCAGCTGGTCCTCGCGCAGCCCCGCGTAGCCGTAGACGAGGTCGGCGTACCGGTCGAGCTGGTCGCCGGTGTGCCGCGGCATGGTGCCGAGGGTCTGGTGGCCGCGGATGTCGACGAGGGTCGCGTTGCCGTTCTGGCCCGGCGGGAGGATGTCCGCGCACTGGCCCAGGCAGTAGTCGTCGGCGGCGAACGACGCGACCGCCGGGGCGGGCGGCAAAGCGGCGGCCGGCGCGCCGGCGGGGACGACGAGGCTGAGGGCGACCGCCGTGGCGGCGGCGGTGGCGGCCGCGAGGGTCCGGTCGATGACACGTCGGCTCATGGGCGGGATCCCCTCCATCGGTGCGGGGACAGTGACCGTGGAGCTCCCGGCGGAGGCCGGGCCCGCCGCCGCGGCGGCAGGAGACCGAAACGTTTTGGTTACCGGATGGTAGCCGGAAAGACGCATGGCGGTCGATGTCCCGGCGAAAACCTTCTCGATCGGGCGACGGTGATCGGCGTCCTCACTGTCTGGCTGCTACCCGGCCGCGCGTACGGTCTGGGCATGGACACGGAGGTTCCATCATGAGCAGCCGTCCGGCGGCGGGCGGCGGGCGGTGGGTGGACGTCGACCCGGCCCGGGTGTCGCGCTGGATCGAGGGATTCGCGGGCCGGCACGGCGCGCCGCAAGCGGCGCCGTTCGGGTACGGCGTGCTGCTCACCGCTCCCGACGGCGCCACCGCCGAGTTGCACGCCCCGCCCGGCGCGCCGACCGACGTCGGCCTGCCCGGCTTCCTGGCGGCTGCGGCGACGCCCCGCCGGCTCGGGCTGCTGCTCGCCCGCAAGGGGGCCGTCGCCGTCGGGGTGGCCGACGGTGAGCGTCTTGTCGCGTCCAAGGTGGACAGCCGGTACGTGCAGGGCCGTACGGCGGCGGGCGGCTGGTCGCAGCAGCGGTTCGCGCGCCGTCGCGACAACCAGGCGAAGGCGGCGGCCGGCGACGCGGCCGATCTCGCGGTGCGGCTGCTGCTCCCCGAGGTCGGGTCGCTCGCCGCGCTGGTCTGCGGGGGAGACCGGCGGACCGTCGACACCATCCTCGGCGATCGTCGGCTCGCCCCGCTCGCGGCGCTCCGGGTCGAGCGGCTGCTCGACGTGCCCGAGCCGCGGCACGCTGTCCTGGTCGAGGCAATCGGCGCCGCGCGCGCCGTGCGGATCGTCGTCCGCGACCCGCAGCCCGCCTAACGCTTTCCGCGCGCCCGCCGCGCCGTCGTCCGCCGGTCCGCGGCGCTCGCCGCGCCGTCCGTCCGCGGCGCCTTCTGCCCGCCGCGTCGTCCGTCCGCCGGGCCGTCCGCGCCGTCCGCCGCGCCCCGACCGTTACCCGCCGCCCCCCTTTGCTCTGCTTACGCATGGGAAACACCCGCCGTCCGGTTACCGGACGCCGGGCGTTTCCGCTAGGTAAGCAGAGCAAAGGTGGCGAGCGCGGTATCCCGGACCGAGCGGCGGTGCGCCGGACCCGGCGCCGCACCCCGCCGGACCCGCGCCGCACCTCCGCCGGAACCGCGCCGGCCCCGCGCGCGAGCGCGGGGCCGGGGTGGCCGTGCCGCTGGCGCTGACGCGCGCGGGGCGGCGGCGTCAGACCTGGCCGTTGAAGGTGTCGCAGCTCTTCGGGTCGCCGCTCTCGTACCCCTGGTTGAACCACTGCTGTCGCTGCGCCGAGCTGCCGTGCGTGAACTTCGACTCGTTGATCTGTCCGCCGGACTTCCGCTGGATGGTGTCGTCGCCGATCGCCGCCGCGGTGTCGAGTCCCTCGCGGATGTCGGCCGCGCTGATGCTCTTGAAGATCTTCTGGCCGCCGGCGTCGGCCGTGCCGGTCGCGTTCCGTGCCCAGGCCCCCGCGTAGCAGTCGGCCTGCAGCTCCAGCATCACCGACAGCCGGTTGGCGTTGCCGGGGTCCCGCTGCTGCTGACGCCGCATCTGCGCCTCGGTGCCGAGCAGGGTCTGCACGTGGTGGCCGTACTCGTGCGCGAGCACGTACGGCTGGGCGAACTCGCCGCGCGCGCCGAGCTGCTGGGCCAGCACCTGATAGAAGCCGAGGTCGATGTACACGTGCCGGTCGGCGGGGCAGTAGAACGGACCGACGCCCGAATCCGCCGCGCCGCAGCCGGTGTTCACGGCCTGCTGGAAGAAGACCGTGTCCGCCTGCTGGTAGCGCTCCCCGAAGTGCTGCGGCAGCGCGGTCTGCCAGTACGCCTGGATCGAGTTGACGAACAGCGTGTTGCGGCAGTCCAGCTGCTGCAGCGCGTCGTTCGCGGCGCACCGCTGCTCGATCGCGGCGTTGTCGCCCTGATCGCCGCCCCCGCTGGTTGCCGCGTTGATGCCGAATCCGCCGCCGACCAGCGCCACGAGCGCCGCGATGATCAGACCGACGATGCCGCCCCGGCCGGTCGGGATCGGGATCGGAATGCCGCTGCCGGCCAGTCCGCCGCCGCCGCCGCGGCGGTCCTCCACCTGACTCGTGTCGATGCGCGCGTTCTCGTTGAGTTCCATGGCAGCCCCGATCGCCGATCCGTCCCGTGATGCAATCGCCGTTGCCGATCCGTACCCGTTGATCTTGATCGGTAATCCGGTTCGTGGTCTGACGGCGGCCGGTACAATGGCCGCGTGCTGCTCTGCCGAGGCTGAATGCCCAGCGCCGACGGGAAGACCTCACCGCCCGTCGGCGTTCTTCTGTGCCGTGAGTCAGCCTTCGAGCCCTGGAGAGCGAGTCCGAGGATATGATCACTGCCACCGGCCTGGAACTGCGCGCCGGCGCCCGGATCCTGCTGTCCGACACGACGCTGCGCGTCCAGCCGGGAGACCGCATCGGTCTGGTCGGCCGTAACGGCGCGGGCAAGACCACGACGCTGAAGGTGCTCGCCGGCGAGGGCATTCCCTACGCCGGGCAGATCGAGCGGCGCAGCGCGATCGGCTACCTGCCGCAGGACCCGCGCACCGGCGACCTGGAGGTCACCGGCCGGGACCGGGTGCTGTCGGCGCGCGGCCTCGACGTGCTGATGGCCGAGATGAAGACGCTCGAGGAGCGGCTCGCCGACGGCGCCGACGACAAGCTGGTCCGTCGCTACGGCGCGCTCGAGGACCAGTTCGCCTCGCTCGGCGGGTACGCCGCCGAGGCCGAAGCGGCCCGGATCTGCGCGAATCTCGGCCTGCCGGACCGCGCGCTCGCCCAACCCATCCGTACCCTCTCCGGCGGCCAGCGCCGCCGCATCGAGCTGGCCCGCATCCTGTTCCGGGACGCCGGCGAGAACGGCGGCGGCATCCTGCTGCTCGACGAGCC
Source organism: Micromonospora pattaloongensis (assembly GCF_900107255.1). Taxonomy (GTDB): domain Bacteria; phylum Actinomycetota; class Actinomycetes; order Mycobacteriales; family Micromonosporaceae; genus Micromonospora_I; species Micromonospora_I pattaloongensis. Next base: position 388,616 of record NZ_FNPH01000005.1, read on the forward strand.
GACGAACCACCTCGACGCCGACTCGATCACCTGGCTGCGCGGGTTCCTCTCCGGTCACAAGGGCGGCCTGATCGTGATCAGCCACGACGTCTCGCTGCTCGAGGCCGTCGTCAACAAGGTCTGGTTCCTCGACGCCAACCGGTCGGTGGTCGACGTCTACAACCTGGGCTGGAAGGCGTACCTGGAGGCCCGCGAGACGGACGAGCGGCGCCGCCGCCGCGAACGCGCCAACGCCGAGAAGAAGGCCGGCGCGCTGATGGCGCAGGCCGACAAGATGCGCGCCAAGGCGACCAAGACCGTCGCCGCGCAGAACATGGCGCGCCGCGCCGAGAAGCTGATGGCGGGGCTCGAGGAGGTGCGGGTCGCCGACCGGGTCGCCAAGGTGCGCTTCCCCGATCCCGCGCCGTGCGGCAAGACCCCGTTGACCGCGGCCGGCCTGTCGAAGTCGTACGGCTCGCTGGAAATCTTCACCGACGTCAACGTCGCGGTCGACCGCGGCTCGCGGGTAGCCATCCTCGGCCTCAACGGCGCCGGCAAGACCACTCTGCTGCGGATGCTCGGCGGGCTGCTGGAGCCGGACACCGGCGAGGTGCGGCCCGGGCACGGACTGCGGCTGGGCTACTACGCGCAGGAGCACGAGACGCTCGACGTCGACCGTACGGTGCTGGAGCACATGCGCAGCGCGGCGTTCGAGCAGTCCGACACGGACCTGCGCAAGATCCTCGGCGCGTTCCTCTTCTCCGGCGAGGACGTCGACAAGCCGGCGGGGGTGCTGTCGGGCGGCGAGAAGACGCGGCTGGCGCTGGCCACCCTGGTCTGCTCCGGCGCCAACGTGTTGCTGCTCGACGAGCCGACGAACAACCTGGATCCGGTCAGTCGCGAGCAGGTGCTCGACGCCATCGCGCGGTATCCCGGCGCGATCGTGCTGGTCACCCACGACCCCGGCGCGGTTCAGGCGCTCAAGCCGGACCGGGCGATCCTGCTGCCCGACGGCGACGAGGACGCCTGGAGCGATGACCTGCTGGAGTTGGTGGAGCTCGCCTGAGCGACGCCGCCGGGGCCGGCGCGGTGCCTCCGGAAACGGCACGCGGCCCGCGCGGAGCCGTGTGCCGCGCCGTGCCCCGAAATAGGTGAACGTCATTCCGAAAAATGTCAGGCCGAACCAAAGCGCAGGTCGCGCCGGGCGTTTCGGCGACATGTCTCAGACCCTTCACATACCACGCCGCAACACGCTATCGGGTTAGCGACAGTGCTGTGCGTGTCGGTTGGCGAACATTCGATATCTAGCGCATGATCGTCCGAGGCGGTCTAATAGGTGGGACCGTACCGAACCGCACAGTCTGGGACGTGAGGAATCAAGATGGCAGCCACTGGCACAGCCACCAGCACTGAGAAGGGTCGCCGAATCGTCGGTGCCGAGCGGCAGACGCTCGCGAAGGACCTGGTCAAGCGGTACACCTCGGGAGAGAGCATCCGTGCTCTGGCGGCCTCCACGGGCCGTTCATACGGGTTCGTCCACCGTGTGCTCACCGAATCCGGCGTGCAACTGCGCCAGCGCGGCGGCGCGCGTCGCCGTAAGAAGGCGTGACCAGCACATCAGCCCGTTCCGCCTCCGCCGTCGGCGCGTGCCCCAGATGACGTCGAACGGCGGAGTGCGGCTGGATTGCGACGGGCCGGTCGCAACGGTGACGTTGGACCGGCCCGACGTGCTCAATGCGCAGACCCCGGCCATGTGGCGGGCGCTGCTCGCGTTTTCGCGCGAACTTCCCGGTGACGTACGCGTGGTGGTGGTCCGCGGGCAGGGGCGGGCGTTCTCCGCCGGGCTCGACCTTTCGGTCGCCGGCGGCGTCGCCGGCGGCGCCGCGCCGGCGCCGTCGCAACACGCCGACGGGTCATCCTTCGTCGATCTCGTTCGCCTGCCCCCGGAGGAGTGCGCGGACCGGATCGCGGAGTTCCAGGCGGCGTTCACCTGGCTGCACCGGCCGGACATCATCTCCATCGCGGCCGTGCAGGGACACGCGATCGGCGCCGGCTTCCAGTTGGCGCTCGCCTGCGACCTGCGGGTTCTCGCCGACGACGCGCGGCTGTCGATGGCCGAGGTGATGCTCGGGCTCGTCCCGGATCTGGCCGGCACGAAGCGCTTGGTGGAGCTGGTGGGCTACACCAGGGCGCTGGAGATCTGTGCGACCGGGCGGCGCCTGGATGCCGCGGAGGCCGAACGGATCGGGTTGGCCAACGTCGTGGTGCCCCGCGCGGAGCTCGATTCCGCGGTGCGGGACCTGACCGCCGCGCTGCTGGCCGGCAACCGGGATGCGGTGATCGAGATCAAGGCGCTGCTCGCCGGGGCGTCCGGTCGGTCGCACGCCGATCAGCAGCGGGCCGAGCGGGAGGCGCAGACGCGCCGGCTGCGGGACCTGGCCGGGCACGGCGAGTAGCCGCGGGCTGTAAGGACCGTGTCGGGAAGAAGGCGGTTACTTCCGTGGTTGTCGTAGTCGTCGGCGAGACTGAAGCCGACTGACGACGACACGGAGGTAACGGGTGTCTCCCAACCCGATGGCCGGGCCCGGTGGCATGGGCGGCGGTGGCATGGGCGCCGGTGGCATGGGCGGCTGGAGCATGCTGCGGTCGATGCGGCACGGCGACGACGTACGAGGCCACCGCGTCAGCCGCGGCACGGCCCGGCGGATCACCGCGTTCGCGCGGCCGTACCGGCGCGACATCGCCGTCTTTCTGGTCACTGTGGTGGTCGCGGCGGTCATCGGAGTCGCCACCCCGGTGCTCGCCGGTGACGTGATCAACGCGATCACGCGCGGCGGCCCGGAGGCCGGCACGATCGTGGTGCGGCTGGCGCTGTTCATAGCCGGGCTCGCGATCGCCGACGCGCTGCTGTCGTTGGCGCAGCGCTGGTACTCGGCGCGCATCGGCGAGGGCATCATCCTCAATCTGCGCACCCGGGTCTACGACCACGTTCAGCGCATGCCGCTGCAGTTCTTCACCCGCACCCAGACCGGGGCGCTGGTCAGTCGCCTCAACAACGACGTGCTGGGCGCGCAGCGCGCCTTCACCTCCACGCTCTCCGGCGTGGTCAGCAACGTGATCCAGCTGGTGCTGACCGCGGCGGTGATGTTCACGCTCTCCTGGCAGATCACCGCGCTCTCGCTGATCCTTCTGCCGATCTTCATCGTGCCGGCCCGCCGGGTCGGCCGCCGGCTGGCCGAGATCACCCGCGAGGCGTACAACCTCGACGCCCGGATGAACGCCACCATGACCGAGCGGTTCGGGGTCGCCGGCGCGCTGCTGATCAAGCTCTTCGCACAGCCCGAGGTCGAGGCGCGTCGCTTCGCGGAGCGGGCCGAGCGGGTCCGGGACATCGGCATCCAGTCGGCGATGTACTCACGGGTGTTCTTCGTGGCGATGCTGCTGGTCGCCTCGCTCGCCCAGGCCCTCACGTACGGCCTCGGCGGCTGGCTCGCCGTCACCGGCGCGGTCAGCGCCGGCACCGTCGTGACCCTCGCGCTGCTGCTCACCCGGCTGTACGGCCCGCTCACCGCGCTCTCCAACGTCCGGGTCGACGTGATGAGCGCTCTGGTCTCCTTCGACCGGGTCTTCGAGGTCCTCGACCTCAACCCGTCGATCGCCGAGAAGCCGGATGCGGTCGCGATCCCGGCCGGCTCCGGTCGACTCGAGTTCCGGGACGTGCACTTCCGCTATCCCAGCGCCGCCGAGGTCTCGCTCGCCTCGCTGGAGGACGTCGCGGCGCTCGACCGCACCGTGGCCGAGCCGGTGCTGCGCGGGGTCTCGTTCACCGTCGAGCCCGGGCAGATGGTGGCGCTGGTCGGTCCCTCCGGGGCCGGCAAGTCCACCACCGCGATGCTGGCATCGCGGGTCTACGACGCGACCTCCGGCGAGGTCCGGGTCGGCGGGGTGGACGTCCGGGACGCCACGATGGCCTCCCTGCGCGACACCATCGGCGTGGTCACGCAGGACTCGCACCTGCTGCACGAGACGATCGCGGAGAACCTCCGGTACGCCAAGCCGGACGCGACCGACGAGGAGCTGTGGGCGGCGCTGCGCGGCGCGCAGGTCGCCGACCTGGTGCGCTCGCTGCCGGACGGCCTGGACACGATGGTGGGGGAGCGGGGGTACCGGTTCTCCGGCGGGGAGAAGCAGCGGATCGCGATCGCGCGGTTGCTGCTCAAGGCCCCGTCGATCGTGATCCTCGACGAGGCCACCGCGCACCTCGACTCGGAGTCGGAGGCGGCGGTGCAGCGCGCGCTGTCGGTCGCGTTGACCGGGCGGACCGCCCTGGTGATCGCGCACCGGCTCTCCACCGTCCGTGACGCCGATCAGATCCTGGTCGTCGACGGCGGTCGGATCGTGGAGCGCGGGCGGCACGAGGAGCTGGTCGCGGCCGGCGGGCTCTACGCCGAGCTCTACCGGACCCAGTTCGCGGTCGCCGATTCGCCGGCGCCGTACGTCGACGAGGTGGGGCCGGAGCCGGTCGTCACGATTCCGCCGCACGGCTACGACGACTGAGCGGCGACGGCACCAGCGTCGCGGCCCGCAGCTCAGCGAAGGCCGCGGCGAGCGTCGTCACCGTGTAGTGCGCGTTGAGGCCGCTCGGGTTGGGCAGCACCCACAGTCCCGCGCCCGCCACGGTCTCCGGCTGCCGCCCGAGCGCGGCCTTCGGCCGGCCGAACCCGATCCGGTACGCCGTCACCCCGACCACGGCCACCCAGCGGGGCCGGTGCTGCCGCGCCTTCTCGGTGAGACGTTCCGCGCCCGCGGCCAGCTCGTCGGGGTGCAGCTCATCGGCGCGGGCGGTGGCCCGGGCGACCAGGTTCGTGATGCCCAGCCCCGCGGTGAGCAACTCGTGCTGCTCGGCCGGCGCCAACTGCCGCGACGTGAATCCGCCGCGGTGCAGCGCCGGCCAGAAGCGGTTGCCCGGGCGGGCGAAGTGGTGCCCGGTGGCCGCCGAGTAAAGGCTCGGGTTGATCCCGCAGAACAGCACGGTCAAATCCGGACGAAGAACGTCCGCAATCGTCCGCCCCGCCGCCGCGATGAGATCCTCCCGCGTCGGCCTCACCACACGGCGCCCGCCGTGATCGCGACGATCCCGGGCTTATCGCTGCACAACGCGGATCAGGGTGGTCAGAGCGGGCGGAGGGCGCCGCCGTCGACCGGGAGCGAAATGCCGGTCAGGTAGCTGGCGGCGGGGGAGAGGGCGAACGCGGCCACCCGGCCGAACTCGGCGGGGTCACCGATCCGGCGCAGCGGGATGCCCGCCTCCGCCTGGGCCCGCGCCGCCTCCGGGTCGGGGGCCGCGCCGAAGAGCTCCCGGTTGCGATCCGTCAGGATCCGCCCCGGCAGCAGGCTGATCACCCGTACGCCGCGCGGGCCGTACTCGTCGGCCATGTCCTTGGCCATGCCGGCCAGCCCCGGCCGCAGCCCGTTGGAGATGCCGAGCCCGGCGATCGGGCTGCGCACCGACGTGGAGAGCACCAGCCCGATCGCGCCTCCGTCGGACAACGCCGCCGCCACCGTGCGGGCGGCCCGCGCCATCCCGAGGAAGATCGTCTCGAACGCGTTCCGCCACTGCTCGTCGGTCGCCTGCGCCGCCGTGCCGGGCGGTGGCCCGCCCACCGAGATCAGCGCGCCGTCGAGCCGCCCGAAACGCTCCCGCGCCAGGTCGACGAGGCGCTGCGCCAGCTCCGGTTCCGCCAGGTCGCCCGTGACGCCCACCGCGCGGTCGGGGCCGCCGAGCGTCGCGACGGCATCGGTCACCTTCGTTTCGTCCCGCGACGAGATGACGACCCGCGCCCCGTCGGCCACCAGCGCCTGGGCGGTGGCGAACCCGAGGCCCCGGGAGGCGCCGGTCAGCACGTACACGCGGTCTGTGAGCCCGAGATCCATGTGCCGATCCTGCCGTACCGCGCCGGTCGCCGCGCTACCCGCCCCCGCCCGGCCGCAGCACGCGCACCCGACCCGCCACCTGGAGCACGACAGCGCCGGGCGTACGCCGCAGCGCCGGAAGCCGGCGGCGCCGGGGCGCGGACGTGCCGTCGTACCGCCAGCCGGCGTCGCGGACGGCCAACTCCTCGACCGCGGCGGCGGGCAGCTCGTCCCGGCCGACCAGCGTGCGCGCCAGATCCCAGCCGTCGCGCAGCCCGCCCTGCGTCGGCCGTCCCGCCGCCCACCGCGCGAATGTGGCGGGCCAGCGCGGCCCGAACGCCGCGGCGAGCAGCGGCCAGTGCCGTGCCACCTCCCCGGCGCGCTTGCGCAGCAGCGCGGCGCGGGCGGCGCCGACGAGCCGCTGGTCGAAACCGGCCGGGATCGGCGCCCCCGCCACCAGCGCGGCGACCAGTTCGGCCTGCCGCGCGGCGAGGTCGTGCCCGCCGGTCACGTCACCGTCGGGTAGTCGGCGGCGGCCGCGATCGCATCGAGTTCGGCGCGGAGCACGTCGGCCGGCGGGTAGTCGCCGTCGCGCTCCAGCAGCAGCGCCGGCGGTCGCTGCCGGGCGCACAGCTCGCGGATGAGCGCGAGCACCGCCTCCGGCACCGCGTGGGTGTGCGTGTCGTGGTAGATCCCGTCGTGCTCGTCGCCGCCGGCGACGTGCACGTAGGCGATCCGGTCCAGCGGCAGCGCGTCGAGCAGCGCGAGCGGATCCGTGCCGCGATTGCGTGCGTTGGCGTAGACGTTCGCGATGTCGAGCAGGAGCAACGCGTCGGTGCGGTCGAGGATCTCGGTGAGGAACTGCGCCTCGGTCAGCTCGTCGTCCGGCCAGTCGAAGAGCGCCGCGATCGGCTCCAACGCGATCGGCACCGGCAGCTCGGCCCGGGTACGCGCGACGTTGGCCACCACCGCGTCGACGGCGGCCCGGGTGCGCGGCAGCGGCAGCAGGTGTCCGGCCTCCATCCCGCCGGCCCGGACGTACGCGATGTGCTCGCTGACCAGCGGCGCCCGGAGCAGCTCGGCGACCCGGGCCAGGTGCCCGACCCGCTGCGGCTCGACCGGTTCGGCGCCGCCGAGGGAGAGCCGCACCCCGTGGGGTACGACCGTGACGCCCCGCGCGATCAGCGCGGCCAGCCCGTCGGGAACGGGTCCCGTGCCGGGCACGCCCTCGGCGACGACCTCGACGAACCGCAGTCCGGGCAGCTCGGCGACGAAGCCGTCGATCTCCGGCCGCCACCCGATCCCCACGCCGTACGGCTGGGCGGTCATCCGCCGCAGCCCCCTCCGCCGCCACAGCCGCCGCCCCCGCCGCAGGAGCTGCCGGCACCGCACGAGCTGGTGCCGCCGTTGCTGGCGTTCTGGATCTGGCGTTCGATCTCGGCCTGCTGGGCGAAGGCCGGGTCCATCGCCCAGAGCGAGGCGGTGCCGTAGAGCGCGACGCCCATCGCCACGCCGGTCGCGCCGTACGTGGCGTACGCCGGGGAACTGGCGGGCGCGAGGTGCCGGTGGGTGGTCCGCAGCTCGCGCAGCGCCGCCTTCGCCGCCCGCGTCTGCCGCGGCACCGCGACCAGCAGCACCAGCGTCACGCCGGTGACGGCGAACAGCAGCAGCACCAGGAACGCGACCGGCCGGTCGGCGGCCAACCCGGCGACCAGTCGGACCACGCCGAGGCCGACCAGGGCCAGCAGCAGCAGCGGAATCCGGCGGGCGGCGCGGCGCTGGGCCGCGGAGGCGGCGATCCCGTCCCGCTCGAGCCCGTCGCGCAGCCGCCCGAGCGCGGCGGTCACCCACGGGTGCGTCGCCAGGGCACGGGTCCGGGTGCCCTGCGCGGCGACGTTGTAGACCGCCTGGGCGAGCGGGGTGCTCCCGGTCGGCATCGGGCCGGTGACGGTGAGGGACCCGCCGGGGGCCGTGCCGAGCGCGCCGGCCGCGCGCAGGCCGCCGACGACCGTGTAAACGGCGAGCCGGTCGCCGCCGTTGAGGTAGGCCGCCTGCTCCGGCGTCAGTTGGGGGGCGCGGCGGTCCCGCGGGCCGGCGAAGATGAGGTTGCGGTGCAGCAGGGCGGCCAGGACCAGCGCGGCGGCCGCGAGAGAGAAGATCAGCAGGAACGCGGGACCGGAAATGCCCCAGGTGTCCCCGGGGGCGGCGACGACCGTCATCGTCGGTGCTCCTGTCGTCCAAAGAGGTGGCTGGGCCTCATTGTGGGACAGGCGTGCCACGCTGCCAAGATGGGTTACCGGCGGCCGGGTTGGTCAGCTCTTGGCGGCTGGCCGGCGGACCGCCTCCTCGACGAGATCGAGCACCGGCCCGAGGTCGCCGGCGGGGCGCCCCATCGCCAGGTGCAGCACGAGACCGTCGTACGCGAGCTCGAGGAACTGCGCGAGCACGTCGATCGGCACGTCGTCGCGGAGCACCCCGGCGTCGCGCTGTCGGCGCAGCCGCTCCCGGGTCGCCTCGGCGATCGCCGCCGACCGTTCGGACCAGCGCTTCGCGAACGCGGGGTCGGTGCGCAGCCGCCGCGACACCTCCAACTGGGTGCCGAGCCAGCCCGTCGTGTCCGGGGACTTGGCGCGTTCCAGCAGGTCGCGCATCACCTGCACCAGGCCGTTGCGTGCGACCGTCTCCACCATCGCGACCGCGTCGTCCTCCGCGACGGCGAGGAACAGCGACTCCTTGTCGCGGAAATGGTGGAAGATGGCGCCGCGGGAGAGTCCCGTCGCCTCCTCGAGCACCCGGACGGTCGCGCCCTCGTAGCCGTGCCGGGCAAAGCTGTCTCGGGCCGCCGCGAGAATCTCGTGGCGGCGCGCGTCGAGTTGGTCCTGACTCACCCGGGGCATGAGTCGATCGTGGCAGGTGGCGGGGGCCTATGCAATCCGTACGTACGGCTTGTTGAGTTGCGCCCGTTACGATCCAGCTGTGTCCGCAGCCGATGACGCTCTTCCCGGTCACCCGCTCGCCGTCGCCGCCGTGCAGGCCGAGCCCGTCCCCGGCGACCTGACCGGCAACGCCGCGACCGCCGCCCGTCTCGTCCACCGGGCTGCCGACGCCGGCGCCGCGGTGGTCGTACTCCCGGAGCTGTTCCTGCCGGCCTACCATCCGCCGACGTTGCGTGCCGATCCCGACGGCACCTACCTCGCCGCCGACGAGACCCGCCGCGTCGCCGACGCGCGGCTCGACCCGCTGGCGACGGCGGCGCGGGACCGCGGCGTGGTGGTGGTGGTCGGCGCGGCGGTGCGGCACCACGACGGGCGCCCGGCGTGCGCGTCGCTTGTCGTCGACCGTGCCGGCGGGATCGCGGCCGCCTACGACAAGCAGCACCTGTGGGGACCGGACGAGAACGAGCTGTTCGCGCCGGGGCGGCGCGGGGCGACCCTGGCGGTCGACGGCTGGCGGCTGGGGCTCGGGGTCTGCTACGACGGCTGCTTCCCGGAGCACGGGCGGGCCGCCGCGGCCTCGGGGGCGCACGGTTATCTGTGCCCGAGCGGCTACGTCGTCGGTTCCGAGCACCGCCGTGATCTCTACTACGCGGCGCGGGCGTTGGACAACACGATGTACGTCGTGTTCGCTAACGCCGTCGGCGGCGCGGAGCCGTGGCGGTTCAACGGCGGGGCGGCGGTGTACGACCCGGAGGGCCGGCCGCTGGTCCGGGGCGGCGACTCCGGCGAGGCGGTGCTGGTGGCGGTGCTCGATCCGGCCGAGCTCGCCGCGACGCGGGCCGCGCACAGCATGCTGCGGGACCGGCTTGCCGATCAGGGGGAGGCCCGGACCGTGCTGGGGGGCTAATTTTTGTTAACACGACGGGTCTGTTGTGACGTGGCACAGGTCACGTAGGGTGCCCGAGTGCCGCTCCTGCTCCTCAATCTGGACAACACCCTGCTCGATCGGGCCGGGGCGTTTCGGGCTTGGGGAACGGATTTTCTGACCGCCATCGACGCGCCAACGCGTGACATCGACTGGTTACTCTCCGTTGATGCCGATGGTCTGACCGACCGATGGGATCTCGCCGACGCGATCCGCGACCGTTACCGCTTGCGGAACTCTGTGCTCGATCTCGTCGAGGCGCTGCATGACGGCGTCGTGGAGTACACCCGGCTCGACCCGCTGGTCGCCTGCGCGCTGCGGATCGCCGACGACGCCGGCTGGATCCCGGTGGTGGTGAGCAACGGCGCCGTCCGACAGCAGGATGCGAAGATCCGCAGGACCGGCCTGGACCGCTACGTCGCGGACTGGGTGATCTCCGAGGAGGCCGGCGTGAGCAAGCCGAATCCCCGGATCTTCGCGCTCGCCGCCGAACGGGTCCGGATGCGGCTCGATGGCGCCTGGATCATCGGCGACAGCCCCGAGGCCGACATCGGGGGTGCCGCCGCGATGGGGCTGCCGAGCGTGTGGCTGCACCGCGGGCGGAGCTGGCTGGAGACGCGCTTCGCCCCGACCCGGATGAGCGAGAGCGTGATCGCGGCGCTCGCCACCGTGCTCGCCGCCGCCTGACGATGTGACGCGTCCGCTCTGGCGATCCGGGCATGCCGCGATCCGTTACTGCAGATAGCCCTCGACCTCGGGCTTGCCGCGTGGCTGTGCGCGGTCCGGATCGTCGCCGGAGTTGCGGGCCGCGCGCCGGCGCCGCAGCAGGTCCCAGCACTGGTCGAGGGACTCCTCCAGCTCGCGCAGCCGCGCCTGCTCGTCCTCGGACGAGATCGCCCCGCTGGTCAGCTGACCGCGTAGTCGGTGCTCCTCGTCGACGAGCTCGTGGATCCGCCTCAGCACCGCCGCATCGTCCATGCCCCCGAGCCTGGCACAGCGTGCGTCATCCCGCCCCGCCCTGCCCCCGTCGATCTTGCAGTTACGGCCCCGGTGAAGCGCCTCAAAAGCGGGCGAAAGGGCGGCCAGAAGTGCAAGATCGGCGGGGGAGACGCGGAGAGGGGCCTGGGCGCGCAGCGCCCGGGCCCCACTCCGCGTGCGGGTTAGGACTGGAGCATCTTGCGCAGGACGTACTGCAGGATGCCGCCGTGGCGGTAGTAGTCGGCCTCGCCCGGGGTGTCGATGCGGACGACCGCGTCGAACTCGATCCCCGTGTCGGTGGTGACCCTCACCGTGCGCGGGGTCCGGCCCTCGTTGAGCGCCTCCACGCCGGTGATGGTGAAGGTCTCGGCGCCGGTCAGCCCGAGCGACTCGGCGTTCTGCCCCTTCGGGAACTGCAGCGGCAGTACGCCCATGCCGATCAGGTTCGAGCGGTGGATCCGCTCGTACGACTCGGCGATCACCGCGCGCACGCCGAGCAGCATCGTGCCCTTGGCCGCCCAGTCCCGCGAGGAGCCCGAGCCGTACTCCGCGCCGGCGAGGATCACCAGCGGCACGCCGGCCTCGGCGTACGCCACCGAGGCGTCGTAGATGGTGGTCTGCTCGCCGGTCAGGTGGTTGACCGTGAACCCGCCCTCGACGCCCGGCACCAGCTGGTTGCGCAGCCGGATGTTCGCGAAGGTGCCGCGGATCATCACCTCGTGGTTGCCGCGCCGCGAGCCGTACGAGTTGAACTCGTGCCGCGGCACCCCGTGCTCGGCCAGGTAGCGGCCGGCGGGGGAGTCGGCCTTGATCGCGCCGGCCGGCGAGATGTGGTCGGTGGTGACCGAGTCACCGAGCTTGGCCAGCACCCGGGCGCCGGCGATGTCGCTGACCGGCCGCGGCTCGTGCGCCATCCCCTCGAAGTACGGGGGCTTGCGCACGTACGTCGACTCGTCCGCCCAGGCGAACGTGTCGCCGGTCGGCGTCGGCAGCGACTGCCAGCGCTGGTCGCCGGCGAAGACGTCCGAGTACGCCTGGCCGAAGCCGGTGGCGCCGATCGCCGAGGCGATGACGTCCTGGATCTCGGCGTTGCTCGGCCAGATGTCCCGCAGGAACACCTCCTGGCCGTCGGCGCCGGTCCCGAGCGACTCGTTGGCCAGGTCGATGTCCATCGTGCCGGCCAGCGCGTACGCCACCACCAGCGGCGGGGAGGCGAGGTAGTTCATCTTGACGTCGGGGTTGATCCGGCCCTCGAAGTTGCGGTTGCCGGAGAGCACCGACACGACGGCGAGGTCGTTTTCGTTGACCGCGGCGGAGATCGCCTCGGGCAGCGGGCCCGAGTTGCCGATGCAGGTGGTGCAGCCGTAGCCGACCAGGTGGAAGCCGAGCTTCTCCAGGTACGGCGTGAGTCCGGCGCGGTCGTAGTAGTCCATGACGACCTTGGAGCCGGGCGCCAGCGTGGTCTTCACCCACGGCTTGCGGGTCAGGCCCCGCTCGACGGCGTTGCGGGCGAGCAGCGCCGCGCCGAGCATGACCTGCGGGTTGGAGGTGTTGGTGCAGGAGGTGATCGCGGCGATTACCACCGCGCCGTGATCGAGCTCGAACTCGGTGCCGTCCTCGCCGGTGACCCGGACCCGCTTGGCGGGCCGGCCGCCGCCGCCCTGGCCGACCTCGACCGGGTCGTGCGGGCGGTCCTCCGGGTCGTTGGCCGCGTCGGCGGCCGGCGGGTCGCTGGCCGGGTAGGACTGGGCGCTCGCCTCGTCGGCGCGCCCCGCCACCCCGTACGGCGGGTTGTTCCGCACGCCGCCCTCGCCGTCGGCGGAGCTGCCCAGCTCGTGGTCGGCGACGTAGTCCTTGAGCGAGGAGCGGAACATCGTCTTGGCGTTGCCCAGCGGCACCCGGTCCTGCGGGCGCTTCGGGCCGGCCAGCGACGGCTCGATCGTCGACAGGTCGAGCTCGAGGCGCTCGGAGTAGTTCGGCTCGGCGGCCGGGTCGTGCCAGAGTCCCTGCTCCTTGGCGTACGCCTCGACGAGCGCGACCTGCTGGTCGGTGCGCCCCGTGAGCTTGAGGTACTTCACGGTCTCCTCGTCGATCGGGAAGATCGCGACGGTGGAGCCGTACTCCGGGGACATGTTGCCGATGGTGGCCCGGTTGGCCAGCGGCACGGCGCTCACGCCGGGGCCGTAGAACTCGACGAACTTGCCGACCACGCCGTGCTTGCGCAGCATCTCGGTGATGGTCAGCACCAGGTCGGTGGCGGTGGTGCCGGCCGGCATCTCGCCGGAGAGCTTGAAGCCGACGACCCGCGGGATCAGCATGCTGACCGGCTGGCCGAGCATCGCGGCCTCGGCCTCGATGCCGCCGACGCCCCAGCCGAGCACGCCGAGGCCGTTGACCATGGTGGTGTGCGAGTCGGTGCCGACCACGGTGTCCGGGTAGGCCTGGCCGTTGCGCTCCATGATGGTGCGGGCCAGGTACTCGATGTTCACCTGGTGCACGATGCCAGTGCCCGGCGGGACGACCTTGAACTCGTTGAACGCGCTCTGGCCCCAGCGCAGGAACTGGTAGCGCTCCTTGTTCCGCTCGTACTCCAGCTCCACGTTGCGCTCGAAGGCGTCCTCGCGGCCGAAGAGGTCGGCGATGACGGAGTGGTCGATGACCAGCTCGGCGGGGGCCAGCGGGTTGACCTTGGTCGGGTCGCCGCCGAGCTCGCGGACCGCCTCCCGCATGGTGGCGAGGTCGACCACGCAGGGCACGCCGGTGAAGTCCTGCATCAGCACCCGCGCGGGGGTGAACTGGATCTCCACGCTCGGCTCGGCGGTGGGGTCCCACGCGCCGAGCGCCCGGATGTGGTCGGCGGTGATGTTCGCGCCGTCCTCGGTGCGCAGCAGGTTCTCCAGCAGGATCTTCAGGCTGTACGGCAGGCGTTCGTGCCCGTCGACCTTGCTGATCCCGAAAATCTCGTAGCTCGCGTCGTTGACGCGGAGCTGGCTCTTCGCACCGAAGGTGTCGAGGCTCGCCACGTCGTACTCCTTCACACCAGCGACCGTGAATAGTCCTGAGCAGTCTTTCGTACGGGTCACCGCACGTCGCGCCTTAGGTGAGACTTACCGCCCACCCTCGTGCATCTACAAAACCGTACGTCCGTCTTGTTAGTAACGCAAGCGTGCCCCACGCTCTGGGACACCGGGGTGCCCATCATGATCCAGCACGCCGCGCCCGCGCCCCCGCGCCACTGGCGGGGCGGGGGCTACGAATCCGAGCCGGACGGCTCCGTGATCCGCTCGCGGAGCCGACTGCGGATCTCCTCCGGGGTGTACGCCCGGCGGCGCCGTTCGGCGCGCGCGACGACGACTCCGGTCGCGGCGACGCCGACGAATCCGGCCAGCCCGAGCAGCTTCCACCAACGCATCCGACCCCGCATCCGCCTATCGTAGGCAGGGTGATCGGTCTCGATGAAGCCGTCGACCTGACGCGCACCGGAGACGTCTGGGTCTTCCGCGGGCGCAGCGGGCCCGACCGCGCCATCCAGCTCACCACCAACAGCCCGGTCAACCACGTCGGCATGGCCGTGGTCATCGACGACCTGCCCCCGCTGATGTGGCACGCCGAGCTCGGGCGCTCGCTGCCCGACCTCTGGGCCGGGGCGCACCAGCGGGGAGTCCAACTGCACGACCTGCGCTCCGCCGTGCTGGTCTGGGCGCGTCGGTACGGCCAGCGCGCCTGGCTGCGCCAACTCGACCCGCCGGCGACCCGGGAGATGGAGAACGCCGCGCTGCGCACCGTCGCCCGGCTCGACGGCACGCCGTTCCCGTCGACCGCCCAGCTCGCGTGGCGGTGGCTGCGCGGCCGGGTGCCGGCGGTCGGACGCGGACGTCGCGACGCGACGCTGGAGACGGCGTACTGCGCGGAGGTGGTGGCGGTGACGTACGAGGCGATGGGGCTGCTGCCGGCCGGCCGCCGCCCGAACTGGTACGACCCCGGGCGGTTCTGGAGCGGCGACGACCTTCCGCTGCCGCCGGGCGTGCGCCTGGGCGCCGAGATCGCGGTGCGGATCCCGCCCGACGCGTGATCGCGAGGGATCCGGGCGGTCATGGCGCGCCGGCTGCTTCGCGATCATGAAACCGCGGGCCGGAGGTTTGCCGAGGTGACGCGCCGGAAATGGAAGCGGCCGTGGACACCTCGACCGAACTGGCGACGCTGAGCGACTTCTTCGACCGGTACGGGGCCGCCCTGACCGCCGGTGACGTGCCCGCCATCGCACGCTGCTACGCGCTGCCGGGCATCGTGATCACCGACGGCTACAGCTTCTCCTTCACCTCGGCGGCGGCGATCGCGCTGTCCTTCATCGGCGCCGCTCCCGGCTACCAGGATCGGGAGCTGGTCGCCGCGCACGCCCGGATCCTGGACGTGCAGCGGCTGTCGACCGCGCTGTCGATGGTCACCGTCGAGTGGGAGTACCTGGACAGCCAGGGTCGGTCGGTGCCCGGCGAGGGCTTCCGCTACCTGCTGCGGATGGCCGAGCGCGGCCCGGCCATCTGCACCGTCATCCACATGCGCTGACCGCGCCGCTACGCCCGCAGCACGTCGTCGAGGAACGCGTCCAGCCGCGCGAGCAGCGCCCTCGACCGCTCGGCCAGGTCGATCCCCTGATCCGGCTGGATCGGCGCGCCCGGCTTCTTGACGCGCATGTGCGCCGAGCACGCCAGGTCCGCGCAGATGTAGATGCCGACGGTGTTGCCGTTGCGGCCGGCCGCGCCGGCGCGGCGGGCGGTGAACAGCGAGACGGCGTCCGCGGAGTGCACGGAGCGGCACAGCGAGCACATCGCGCTGCGGGCGCGGCCCATCGTGGAGTCGGCGGCGCGTAGGGCCATCCCGACCGGCTGTCCGTCGCGCCAGCCGACGATGTAGCCGCGCAGCGGTGCCTTCGCGTCGCGCCAGCCGAGGAAGTCCCAGCTCGCCCAATCGAGCTGGTCGAGCTCCTTTGGCAGCGACATGCCCGACGCCTCGCCGCGCGAGCAGTTGACCATCGACCGGCGGATCTGTTGCTCGGTCACCCGTTCCATCGCACGTCTGCTTTCCATGGTTCCGTCCCTGCGGGGCCCGGCGGATGCTACCGACAGCGACCGGCCGGGCGCGCCTGGTTTTTCCCGCGCCGGGACGGAACGCACGGCGACTTGCGCAAGATGATGCACGGGTTACGACTTTATTTGCAGGGTATTGCAGACGGTTTCGGCAACGGCTAGCGTGCGGGCAGCCAGCGACACAGGAAGGGCCGTCGATGCCTACCTCGCCCCGCCCCCGTACCCGTCTGCTCGCCGCCGTCGCGCTGCTCGCCCTCACCCTGACCGCGTCCCCGGCGGCCGCGGCGCCGCCGCACCCGACGCCCACGCCCGCCGCCCCGGGCGCCGCGCGGTGGAGCGCCGAGCCGTCGGCGGCGACGCTGGCGAACGCCGGCGCCGCGACCCGCGACCGGGCCGAGCAGTTCTACTTCGTCCTGCCGGACCGGTTCGCCAACGGCGACCCGCGCAACGACCGGGGCGGGTTGACCGGCGACCGGCTGCGCACCGGCCACGACCCGGCCGACAAGGGCTTCTACCACGGCGGCGACCTGCAGGGCGTGATCGACCGCCTCGACTACATCCAGGGCCTCGGCACGACCGCGATCTGGCTCGCCCCGGTCTTCAAGAACCGTCCCGTGCAGGGCAGCGGCGCCGAGATCTCCGCCGGTTACCACGGTTACTGGATCACCGACTTCACCCGGATCGACCCGCACTTCGGCACCACCGAGGACCTGAAGCGGCTGGTGAAGCTCGCGCACCAGCGCGGCATCAAGATCTACCTGGACGTGATCACCAACCACACCGCGGACGTGATCCGGTACGCGGAGAACCAGTACTCCTACGTGGACAAGGCGACGAAGCCGTACCGGGACGCGCAGGGGAGGGCCTTCGACGACCGCAACTACGCCGACGGCAGCCGCCCGTTCCCGGCCGTGAACGCGACGTCGTTCCCGTACACGCCGGTCTTCCCGACCCCGGCCGACGCCACCGTCAAGGCGCCGGCCTGGCTCAATGACCCGACCATGTACCACAACCGCGGCGACTCCACCTTCGCCGGCGAGAACAGCGAGTACGGCGACTTCTTCGGCCTCGACGACCTGTGGACGGAGCGGCCCGAGGTGGTCCGGGGGATGACGAAGATCTTCTCCGACTGGGTCGCGAAGACCGGGGTGGACGGCTACCGCATCGACACCGTCAAGCACGTCAACATGGAGTTCTGGCCGCAGTTCAGCCGCGGCGTCACCGACGCCGCCCGGCGCGCCGGCAAGCCCGACTTCTTCATGTTCGGCGAGGTCTACAGCGGCGACCCCGAGCTCACCTCGACCTACGTGCGCCAGGGTGAGTTGCCGGCCACGCTGGACTTCCCATTCCAGGAGGCGGCCCGTGGCTACGTCGCCGGCGACGGCTCCGCCAGGGCGCTCGCCGACCTGTACGCCCGCGACGACCTCTACACCGCCCGCGGCACCGACGCCGGCCGGTTGCCGACCTTCCTCGGCAACCACGACATGGGCCGGATCGGCACGTTCATCGCCACCGGCGGCACCGACCCGGCCAGCCACCTGCGCCGCGACGTGCTCGCGCACCAGCTGATGTTCCTGACCCGCGGCCAGCCGGTGATCTACTCCGGCGACGAGCAGGGCTTCACCGGCGCCGGCGGCGACAAGGACGCCCGGCAGGACATGTTCGCCTCCGAGGTCGCCGACTACCTCGACGACGACCTGCTCGGCACCGACCGCACCCACGCCGCCGACCAGTACGACACCGCGCACCCGCTCTACCGGGCGATCGCCGAACTCGGCGCGCTGCGCCGGGCGCACCCGGCGCTGCGCGACGGCGTCCAGGTCACCCGGCACGCGGCCGACGGCCCCGGCGTCTTCGCCGTCTCCCGGATCGACCCGCGCGACCGCGTCGAGTACGTCGTCGCGGTCAACAACGCGACCACCGCGCAGCGGGTCACGCTCGACACCTGGTCGGCCGGGACGGCGTTCCGCGGCGTCTACGGCGCCTCGGACACCACCGCCGCCGACGGCGACGGGAAGCTCACCCTCACCGTGCCGGCGCTGTCGGCGGTGGTCCACCGGGCCGGCGCGCCGATCCCGACCCCGGCCGCCGCGCCGACCGTGCGGATCACCGGGCCCGCCGACGGCGCCGCCGTCGCCACCCGCGCCGAGATCGTCGCCGAGGTCACCGGCGACCCGCTGTCGACGGTCACCGTGGCGGCCCGGGTCGGCCGCGGCGCGTGGACGCTGCTCGGCACCGCCGACCGCGCCCCCTATCGGGTGTTCCACGACCTGACCGGCTTGCCCGCGGGCACGCCGATCGAGTACAAGGCGGTGGTGCGCGACAGCAAGGGCCGGACCGCGACGGCGAAATCCCGGGCGACGGTGGGCACCCCGCCGCCGGCCGCCTCGCGGGACTGGCTGGTCGTGCACTACCAGCGCCCCGCCGGCGGCTACGACGACTGGGGGCTGTACGCCTGGGGTGACATCGACCCGGCGTACCAGACCACGTGGCCGGCCGGACAGCCGTTCGTCGGGGAGGACAGCTACGGACGGTTCGCCTGGGTCAAGCTCAAGCCGGGCGCCAGGTCCGTCGGCTTCCTGGTCGTCGACCGGGCGGGCAACAAGGACGGCGCGGTCGACCGCACGGTCGACGTGACGAAGACCGGCGAGGTCTGGGTCAAGCAGGGCGACCCGGCGCTCCACCTCAGCCGCCAGGCGGCCACCGGGCAACCGGATCCGCCCGTCGACACCGACACCGCGGTGCTGCACTACCGGCGCGCCGACGGGAACTATGACGGCTGGGGCCTGCACGTCTGGGACGGCGCGGCGAACCCCACCGACTGGTCGACCCCGCTCGCACCGGCCGCGCGGGACGCGTACGGCGTCACCTTCCGGGTGCCGCTCGCCGCCGGGGCCACCGGGCTGAACTACATCATCCACTCCGGCGACACGAAGGACCTTCCGGGCGACCAGCGGCTCGACTTCGCCACCGCCGGGCGCGAGGCGTGGCTGCTGTCGGCAACCCCCGGGCGGCTGCTGCCGGTGACCGCCACCGCCGGGCGCGACCTCGACGTCACCAAGCAGCGGGCGCACTGGATCGACCGCACGACCGTCGCCTGGCGGACAGGGCCCACCGACGGCAAACGCTACGAGCTGGTCTGGTCCCCGAACGGCGGGCTGGCGATCGCGGACGGCAAGCTCACCGGTACGTACTCGGCGATCCCGCTGTCCGCGCGGCGCAACGGGCTCACCGAGGCGCAGCGGGCGGCCTTCCCGCACCTGTGGGATTACGCCGCGTTCACCGTCGACGCCACCGACCGCGCCACGCTGGCCCGCGCGTTGCGCGGACAGGTCCTGGTCACCGAGCGCGACCACGAGGGCAACCTGCTCGCCGCGACCGGCGTGCAACTTCCCGGCGTCCTCGACGACCTTTACGCCGCCGCGACGAAGAGCCGGCTCGGCCCGACCTTCGCCGGCGGCCGGCCGAAGTTGGCGCTCTGGGCGCCGACCGCGCAGCGGGTCAGCCTGCAGCTCTTCGACACCCCGACCGCGACGCCCCGCACCGTGGCGATGCGCCGCGACGACGCCACCGGCGTCTGGTCGGTGACCGGCGACCGGCAGTGGCGCGGGGCGTACTACCGCTACCAGGTGCGGGCGTGGCAGCCGGCCGCGCAGAAGGTGATCACCGCGGCGGTCACCGACCCGTACTCGCTGGCGCTGGCCGCCGACTCCACGCACAGCCAGCTCGTCGACCTGACCGACCGGGCGCTCGCCCCGGCCGGCTGGGCGACGGTGCCCAAGCCGCCGGCCGTGCCCGCGACGCGTACCCAGATCTCCGAGCTCTCGGTCCGGGACTTCTCGATCGCCGACGCGACCGTGCCGGCCGACCGTCGCGGCACCTACCTGGCGTTCACCGACCCGACCACCGCCGGCATGCGCCACCTCACGGCGCTGGCCGACGCCGGCGTCACCCACCTGCACCTGCTGCCGGCCTTCGACTTCGCCACCATCCCGGAACGCCGCGCCGACCAGAAGCAGCCCGCCTGCGACCTCGCCGCGCTGCCGCCCGACTCCGACCAGCAGCAGGCCTGCGTCGCCGCGGTCGCGGAGACCGACGGCTACAACTGGGGGTACGACCCGCTGCACTACACCGTGCCGGAGGGCGGGTACGCGGTCGACCCGGCCGGCGCGGCGCGCACCCGCGAGTTCCGGCAGATGGTCGCCGGGGTCAACGCGGCCGGGCTGCGCGTGGTGATGGACGTCGTCTACAACCACACCTCGGCGTCCGGCACCGACCCGAAGTCGGTGCTCGACCAGATCGTGCCCGGCTACTACCACCGGCTGCTCGACGACGGCGCCGTCGCCACCTCCACCTGCTGCGCCAACACCGCCCCCGAACACGCGATGATGGGCAAGCTGGTGGTCGACTCGCTGGTCACCTGGGCCAGGGCGTACAAGGTGGACGGTTTCCGCTTCGACCTGATGGGTCACCACCCCAAGGCCAACATCCTGGCCGTGCGGGCCGCGCTCGACACGCTCACCGTCGCCCGCGACGGCGTCGACGGAAAGTCGATCCTGCTCTACGGGGAGGGCTGGGACTTCGGCGAGGTCGCCGGCGACGCCCGCTTCGAACAGGCCACCCAGGCCAACATGGCCGGCACCGGGATCGGGACCTTCAACGACCGGCTCCGCGACGCCGTCCGCGGCGGCGGGCCGTTCGACGCCAACCCGCGCAGCCAGGGCTTCGCCTCCGGGCTCTTCACCGACCCCAACGGCGACGACGTCAACGGCGACCCCGCGGCGCAGCGCGCCCGACTGCTGCGGCAACACGATCAGATCAAGGTCGGGCTGGTGGGCAACCTCGCCGGCTACCGGTTCGTCGACTCGTCGGGCCGGACCGTCACCGGCGCCGAGATCGACTACAACGGCGCGCCCGCCGGCTACACCGCGGCGCCGGGGGAGGCGGTCACCTACGTCGACGCGCACGACAACGAGATCCTGTACGACGCGCTCGCGTACAAGCTGCCCGCGGCGACCTCCGCGACCGACCGGGCCCGGATGCAGGTGCTGGCGCTGGCCACCGTCGTGATGGGGCAGGGGACCGGCTTCGTCACCACCGGCTCCGAGCGGTTGCGATCCAAGTCGCTGGACCGCAACTCCTTCAACTCCGGCGACTGGTTCAACCAGATCCGCTGGGACTGCGCGGCTGGCAACGGCTTCGGCGCGGGGCTGCCCCCGGCCGCCGACAACCGCGACAAGTGGCCGTACGCGAAACCGCTGCTGGCCGACCCGAAGCTGGTGCCGGACTGCGCGGCGATCAACCTCGCCGACGCGCGCTACGCCGAACTGCTCCGCATCCGGGCCTCGTCACCGGTGTTCGGGCTGACCACCGCTGCGCAGGTGCAGCAGCGGGTGTCGTTCCCGCTCTCCGGCACCGGCGAGACCCCCGGCGTGCTCACCATGCGGCTCGACGGCACCGGCCTCGACAAGCGGTGGAGCTCGATCACCGTGGTCTTCAACGCCACGCCGTCGACCGTCACCCAGACCGTCGGGGGGCTGCGCGGCGCGGACGTCGCGCTGCACCCGGTGCTGGCCACGTCGGCCGATCCGGCGCTGCGCACCGCGCGCTTCGACGCCGCGACCGGCACCTTCACCGTGCCGGCCCGCAGCGTGGCGGTTTTCGTCCAGAAGTGACCGGGACTCGTCTTCCGCGCCGCACCGCGTGATCCGACCGGCGGGCGGGCAGACTGGGCGACATGCCATCCGGTCCGCTCGCCCGCCTCGGTGTGCCGCTGCCCGTCGTCGTCGCGCCGATGGCCGGTGGCCCGTCCACGCCCGAGCTGGTCGCCGCGGTCGGCGAGGCGGGCGCGCTGGGTTTCCTCGCCGCGGGTTACCGCAGCGCCGTGCAGCTCGAGGCGCAGATCGCCCGGACCCGCGCGCTCACCGACCGGCCATTCGGGGTCAACGTCTTCGTCCCCGGTTCGTCGTCGGTCGACGTCGCCGCCCTCGACCGCTACGCGTTGCGGCTCGCGCCGGTCGCGCAGCGGCTCGGCGTCCCGCTCGGCGACGGGCGCTGGGACGACGACGGGTACGCCGGCAAGCTGGAGCTGCTGGTCGCGGCGCGGGTGCCGATGGTCGCCTTCACCTTCGGCTGCCCCTCCGCCCAGGACGTGGAGCGGCTGCACGGGGCCGGCAGCCTCGTCGCGGTGACGGTGACCAGCCCCGCCGAGGCGGTGCAGGCGCAGCGGGTCGGGGCGGACGCGCTGGTGGCGCAGGGCGCCGAGGCCGGCGGCCACCAGGGCTGCTTCGACGACGATCCGCACACGCCGCTCGGCGGCGCCGCGCGTCCGCTGGCGACGCTGCTCGCCGAACTCGCCCCGACCGCGCCGCCGCCGGTGATCGCCGCCGGTGGGCTGATGACCGGCGCGGACATCGCCGGCGCGCTCGCCGCCGGCGCGGTCGCCGGGCAGCTCGGCACCGCGTTCCTGTGCTGCCCGGAGGCCGGCACCAGCGAGACCCACCGGCGCGCCCTGGCCGACCCGCGCTTCACGGCGACCGCGTTCACCCGGGCGTTCACCGGCCGCACCGCGCGCGGCCTGGTCAACGACTTCCTGCGCGAGCACACCGCCGACGCCCCGGCGGCGTACCCGTGGGTGCACCATCTGACGCGTCCGCTGCGCGCCGCCGCGGCCGAGCGGGGCGACGCCGACACGGTGCACCTGTGGACGGGCCAGGGGTGGCGCGACATCCGCCCGTTGCCCGCGGCCGAGCTCGTCGCCACGCTCGCCGTCGAGCTGGCCGCCGCACGCTGATCAGCCGATGTGGTCGGTCCGGTCGGTGTCACGTGGGCCCAGGCTGGGACATTTTTCCAATAGCGCGAGGAAGGCTCCGATATTGTGTGACTTTGTCTGATCGGAGCCGATTGGTTCTCCATGACGTTGTCCGTTCCGCCCCTGGTCTCGGGCGGGCCCGTCCGGGCCGGCCGCGCCCCGGTGCTGCTCGCTGCCGCGGCCGCGGGCCTCACGATCGTGCTCTGGCTGCTCGCCGATCGGCAGCTCGGGTCGGTGCCGGCGTTCCTGCCCGCGTTCCTGGCCGTGATCTGGGTGCTGGACCTGCTGACCGCACTCCTGCTCTTCAACCAGTTCGCCGCGGGTTCCTCGCCCCGGCTGCTGGCGCTGGCCGCGGCGTACCTGTGGTCGTCGGCGGTGATCGTGCCGCACGCGATGGTCTTCCCCGGCCTGTTCACCCCGACCGGGTTGTTGAACGCGGTCCCGAGCAGCGCTCCGTGGTTGTGGACCGCGTGGCACGTCGGATTCCCGCTGCTGATCGGGGTGGCGATGGCGCCGTGGCCGGCGAAGGCGTGGGCCCGGGGCCCCCGGCACCGCCCCGTACGGCGCCGGTTCGGCGCGATCGCCGTCGTCGCCGGGCTGGTCCTGGTGAGCGTGGTCGGGGTGACGTGGCTGGTCACCGCGGGCCACCCGCACGTACCCGTGATCATCCGTAACGGTGACTACTCGATTCTGACGCGGCAGTTCGGGCCGGCGATCATCGCGGTGAACGCGGCGGCGCTGCTGCTGGCCGCGACCCGGTTCCGACGCGGCACGGCGCCCGGGCTGGAAGCGTGGGCGTTCGTGGCCGTCGCCGCGTCGTGCGGCGACACGATGCTGACCCTGTTCGCCCGGTCCCGGTACACGATCGGCTGGTACGGCGCCCGGGTGCTGGCGTTGCTCGCCGCGCTGGTCGTGCTCGCGTCGCTGCTGCGCGAGGTGACCCTGCTGTACCGGCGGGTCCGCGCCGCCAACGAGGCGATCCTGGTCGCCCGCAACGAGGCGCTCGCGGCCGCGTCGGCGAAGGCGGAGTTCCTGGCCACCATGAGCCACGAGATCCGCACCCCGATGAACGCCGTGATCGGCATGACCGGCCTGCTGCTGGAGACCGAGCTGACGGCCGCGCAGCGCGAGTACGTCACCACCGTCCGGGACAGCGGTGAGGCGCTGCTCGTCATCATTGATGACATTCTCGACTTCTCGAAGATCGATTCCGGCCAGTTGGACCTGGAGGACGCCGCGTTCGACGTGCGCGAGTGTCTGGAGGGGGCGCTCGCGCTGGTCGCGGTCCCCGCCGCCCGGAAGGGCCTGGAGCTGGTCGGTCGGGTCGAGCGGGGCTGCCCGACGCTGCTGCGCGGTGACGTGACGCGGTTGCGGCAGATCCTGGTGAACCTGCTCTCGAACGCGGTCAAGTTCACCGAGCGCGGCGAGGTGGTCGCCACCGTCGGCGCGGAGCGAACCGGCGACGCGGTGCGGCTGCGGGTCGCGGTGCGGGACACCGGCATCGGCATCCCCGCCGATCGGATGGACCGGTTGTTCCGATCCTTCAGTCAGGTCGACGCGTCGACCACCCGGATGTACGGGGGCACCGGCCTGGGGCTGGCGATCAGCCGCCGGCTCGCCCGGGCGATGGGTGGCGACATCACCGTGCGCAGCGAAGAGGGGGCGGGCTCGGTCTTCACGCTGACCGCCCTGCTGCGTCCGGCCGTCGAGCGGCCGGAGCCCGCGCCGGCCCCGGAGCCGGCGGCCCCGCCCACGCCCCGGACCCCGTCGCTGCGGGTCCTGGTCGCCGAGGACAACGAGGTCAACCATCGGGTCGCGCGGCTGATGTTGTCCCGGCTCGGCCACCGCGTCGACGCCGTCGCCAACGGCGCGGAGGCCGTCGAGGCCCTGCACCGCGCGGACTACGACGTCGTGTTCATGGACGTGCAGATGCCGGTCCTCGACGGGCTGGAGGCCACCCGGCGGATCCGGGCCGAACTGCCCGCCCACCGGCAGCCCCGCATCGTCGCTCTGACCGCGAACGCGCTGCCCGAGCACCGCGCCGCCTGCGCGGCGGCCGGCATGGACGGTTACCTCGCCAAGCCCGTCCGGGCGCACGAACTCGCCACGGTGCTGGCCCCGCTGCGTCCGCTCGCCCGCGACGCCGCCGACGACCGACCGCCGCCGCCGACGGCCGCCGACCCACGAGGGAACGACCCACGCGAGGCCGACCTGCGGGAGCGCCTCGCGGAACTGGGCGACCCGGACGAGGGGGAGGCCGGACGTGCGCTGCTGGTCAGAATTCTCGGCTCCTTCACGACCCGGGCGCCCGAGGCGCTGGCGCGGCTCGGCGACGCGCTGCGCGACGGTGACCCGGTCGCGGTGCGGGAGGGCGCGCACGCGCTCAAGGGCTCGGCCGCCAACCTCGGCGCGACCATCCTGGCCGGGCTGCTCGACGAGCTCGAGCAGCGGGCCTGCCGCGGAGCGCTGCCGGACCCGGAGCCGACCCTGCGGCGGCTCCACGATGAGCTCGCGCTGCTCACCCCGCTCCTGCACGCGCTCGCCGCCGAACTGCGCGCACCCGTGGCCCGCTGAGCCGGCGGATCAGTCGGAGGTGGGAGGGCCGCCGAAACCCGTCCGCGTCATGACCCCCCACTCGTGGCGGCGGCGCAGCAGCGCCGACCAGGCGCCCTGGACCCGCCACACCGCGGTCAGCTGCCGGTATCCCATGTTCTCCAGGATCGACGCGGCGACGGCGGCGGCCAGGTCGCGCCAGCGCGAGTACCGGTGGAACGTGTACTCCTCCACCGCCAACGCGACGAGATTGATCAGCATCGCGTAGCCGTACGCCACCAGAACGAAGCGCCAGGCGAACCCGAAGTCCACCGCGCCGAGCGCGAACCCGAGCGGCACCAGCACGAGGCCGGCGAGCTCGACCAGCGGCGCGAGCAGCTCGAAGACGAGGTAGTAGGGGAGGGCGACCAGCCCGATCCGCCCGTACCGGGGGTTGCCGATCATCCGCCGGTGCTTGGTCATGATCTCGCTCAGCCCACGGTGCCAGCGCCGCCGCTGGCTCGCCAGCACCGACCGTGTGCTCGGCGCCTCGGTCCAGGACACCGGCTCGGCCACGAACACGATCCGGTAGTCGCGCCGGGCGCGCCGGAGGTGCTGGTGCAGGCGGACCACCAGTTCGGCGTCCTCGCCGATGCTGTCCGGGTCCAGGCCGCCGACCTCCAGCAGTACGTCCCGGCGGAACAGCCCGAACGCCCCGGAGATGACCAGCAGCCCGCTCAACCGGGACCAGCCGGTGCGCCCCAGCAGGAACGCGCGGAGGTACTCGACGACCTGGATGCGGGGCAGCCAGCCGCGCGGCATCCGGGTCTCGACGATGCGGCCGGCGACCACGGAGGAGCCGTTCGCGATCCGGACCACGCCACCGGCGGCGACCACCCGCAACGGGTCGTCGACGAACGGTTTGGCGACCGACAGCAGCGACTGCGGGTCCAGCAGCGAGTCCGCGTCGACCATGCAGACCAACGGGGACCGGGCGGCGTTGATGCCGACGTTGAGCGCGTCCGCGCGGCCGGAGTTCTCCTTGCGGACCACCACCAGCGGCTCGGGTCGCAGCCGCGGCACGTGCACCGACCGGACGGCGCCGCGGGTGGGCACCGCGTCGGGGATCACGCGCGGCACCTCCACGAGGTCGAACTCCGCGGCGAGCCGCTCGAACGTCGCGTCGGTGGAGCCGTCGTCGACGACCACCACCTCGAACGCCGGATACCGCAGCGCGAGCATCGCCTGCACCGACTCGACGATGCCGACCTCTTCGTTGTACGCCGGCACGACCACCGAGATCGCCTGCGTGAGCGGCGACCGGTAGGTCTCCTCGAAACCGGCCAGCGGCGCCCGGCGGACGTGCCGCGCGAACTCGACGGTCGCCAGCGCGATGAGGATCAGATAGCTGGTGTTGATCAACAGGAAGTAGCCGAGAATCACGCCGTCGGTCACCCGCAGCACGTCCCGGACGACGTCGAGAACCCCGTCCGTCGTCATCACCGCACCGCCGCGGCCGCGGCCGCGCCGACGCGTCGGCGCGCCTCCAGCTCGGCGACCGCCAGCGCCTCCCGGGCGTACGCCCCCGCCCGCGCCGTCGCGGTCTCGACCGGCGGGTCGGACCCGGCCGGTGCGGCGTGGGCCGCGCGCGCCAGCGCCGCCCGCCCGGCGTCGCCCATTCGCAGCAGCGCGTACGCGGCCGCGTGCGCGACGTCGTGGTCCGGATCGGCCAGCAGCGTGCCGAGCGCGGGGGCGGCCGCCACCGCGCCCAGGTCGCCGAGCGCGCGGGCCGCGGCGGCGCGCAGGGCCGGCGGCTGGGTCGGCTCGACCGCGGTCAGCAACGGGCCCAGCGACTGCCGGGTGCCGAGCCGTCCCAGCGTGACCGCCGCGCGTGCCCGCACCGCGGGCGACGCGTCGCCGCTCAGCACCTCGATGACGCGGCCCGCGGCGGTGATGGCGCCGACCAGGCCCAGCACCTCGACGGCGGTGACCCTGACCAGTTCGGCCGGGTGGTCGAGGGCCCCGACGAGCGCGTCCCGGCCGTCGGCGCCGATCCGCAGCACCGCGTCGGCGACCGCCTGCGGCGGAACCGGCCGCGGCCCGACGAGGCTGGCCAGCAGCGCGGGCACAGCCGTCGGGTCGGCGATCCGGCCCAGGGCACGGGCCGTCACGGCGCGCACGTCGGGGTCCGGGTCGGCGAGCAGCGCGACCAGCGTCGGCACGGCGTCGCGCCGCCGCAGGTTGCCCAGCACCTCGGCGGCGCGGGCCCGCCGCACCGCCCCGGCGCGGCGCGTCTGCCGCAGCGCCCGTTCGCCCGACCCGCGCTCCTCGAAGACCGAGACCAGCACGGCGCGGGCCTCCCCGCGTACCTTGCCGAGCAGTGCGACGGCGGTGGGCTCGACGGCGCGCCACACGCCGGGTTCCAGCCTCGCCAGCGTCGTGAAGTTCGCCTGCTCGTCGTCGCCGGCGGCGAGCGCGAGCAGAGCACGACGGGCCGGCGCGGCGAGACGGGCGCGCCGGGCGTCGCCGATCCGGCGCGCCGCGCGGCCGAAAATGATCACCGCTGCGAGGACGACGGTGACCGCCGTGAGAACCAGCAGGGCGCCGGTGGCGATCCCGACCACGTCACGCCCGCGTCCGGGCGAGCACCGCCTCGACGCGCCTGACCAGCTCGCGCGGGCTGAACGGCTTGATGACGTAGTCGACCGCGCCCGCGCCGAAGCCGACCTCCACGTCGCCCTCCTGGGCGCGCGCGGTCAGCAGGATCACCGGCAGCGTGGCGGTGGCGGGGTTGGCGTACAGCTCGCGGCAGACGTCCACGCCGGACATTCCCGGCATCATCACGTCGAGTACCGCGAGGTCGGGCGGGTTCTCGCGGGCCGCGGAGAGCGCGGCGAGTCCGTTGTCGACGGCGCGCACGTCGTACCCGGCCTGCTCGAGCTTGAAGGCGACGAGGTCCCGGATGTCCGGATCGTCGTCGGCGATCAAGATCGCTGTCATATGTCCCCCCGTCGGCACCGATCGACCACACGCCAATCGGTCCGATTTAGGAGCATCGTAGGGGAATCTGCCCGTTAGCCTGGGTAGGCGGGAACCGCGACACGCGCTGAACCGCTGCCCCAGCCGGCCCCCCCTCACACCGCCCGGTCGCGGTCGATCAAGGGGCCGGCGGTCCGCTCCTGTCGACCCCTTGATCAACCCGGAGGTCAGCCGGGGAGGCGGGGGCCGGCCTCGCGTTGGGCCGCCAGCCACTCCTCCACCTCGACCGCGCGCCGCGGGAGGCCGGCCGACAGATTGACCGCGCCGGCCGGGGTGACCAGCACGTCGTCCTCGATCCGGATGCCGATGCCACGCAGCTCCTCGGGCACCAGGTCGTCCTCGGGCTGGAAGTAGAGCCCCGGCTCCACGGTCAGCACGTACCCCTCGCCGAGCTCGCCGTCGCGGTAGCGCTCCGCGCGGGCGCGCGCGCAGTCGTGCACGTCGATGCCGAGCATGTGCCCGAAGCCGTGCAGCGTCCAGCGCCGATAGACGGTCGACTCCTTCTCCATTGCCTCGTCGACGCTGACCGGCAGGATGCCCAGCTCGGCCAGGCCCTCGGCGAGCACCCGCATGCAGGTCCGGTGCACGTCGGAGAACTTCACGCCCGGCTTGATGAACTCCATGCCGGCCTGCTGCGCCGCGTAGACGATGTCGTAGACCTGCCGCTGCAGCGGGGTGAAGGTGCCGGAGACCGGCACGGTGCGGGTGACATCGGCGGTGTAGAGATGCCGGTTCTCCACACCCATGTCCATCAGCAGCAGCTCGCCCGGCGTGGTCGCGCCGGTGTTGCGCACCCAGTGCAGGATCGTCGCGTGCGGGCCGGCGCCCACGATCGAGCCGTAGCCGACGTCGTTGCCGTCGTGCCGGGCGCGCAGCCCGAAGACCCCCTCCAGCAGCCGCTCCGACACCGAGCGGTCGGCCGGCAGCACCCGCGCCACGTCCTCGAAGCCGCGCACCGTCGCGTCGATCGCGTCCTGCAGCTGCGCCAGCTCCCACTCGTCCTTGACGAGCTTCAGCTCCGCGATCGTCGCGGCCAGCTCCCGGTCGCGAGCGCCCGCCCCGTCGGCGTCGTACGGCCGGACCGCCGCGTCGACGCACGCGTCGTGACCGCGCAGCACGCGGGTCCGGCGCGGCGCGCAGTCGGCCAGCGCCGCCGGCAGGTCGCTCAGCGGGGCGGTCTCCACGGCCAGCTCGGCCGCCTTCTCCTCCAGGGCCAGCCGGCGGCCCACCCACAGCTCGCCGTCGCGGCTGCGGAAGAACTCGTCGTTCTCCCGCGACGAGCGGGGCCGGGTGTAGAGGACGGCGTCGTGGCCGTCGCCGTTGGGGCGCATCACGAGGACGCCGTCGGGGTCGTGGTCGCCGGTGAGGTAGACGAAGTCGCTGCCCGGGCGGAACGGGTAGTAGGTGTCGTTCGCGCGCACCTTCTCCGTGCCCGTCGGGATCACCAGCGTCTGCCCACCGAAGGCGGCGGAGAGCGCGGCGCGCCGCTTCGCGTAGTTGGGCACCTCGGCGCGGGGCGTCACCGTCAGGTCGTCGTTGCGCCAGCCGCTCCGCATGAACTGCAGGAACTTCTCCGGAAAGTCCGGATCATGCGACTCCGTGCGCGCCTGCCCGGCCGTGCCCTCGGTCCGCTCCTCGCCCATGCCGCCGCCTTCCGTCCGGTTTCCCGCCCCCGAACCGTACCGCGCGGGCGCGGAGCCGGTCGCGGGGTGCCCGCAGCGGTGCCGGCGGACGCGCGGGCCGCGCGTGGAAAGATGTCTGCCATGTGCGGACTCCTGGCCTTCTTCAGCGCCCGCGGCGACGCCGGCGCGCACCGCGATGCGATCTCCAGCGCGTTGGAATGCCTGCACCATCGGGGACCCGACGAGACCGGTGTCGAGGTCGTCGCGGACGCCTCCGGGCACTTCGCGGACGCGGTCTTCGCCCACAAGCGGTTGGCGATCATCGACGTGGCTTCCAGTCAGGAGCCGCTGGCGTACGCGAACGGCCGCTACCTGCTCACGTTCAACGGCGAGATCTACAACTACATCGAGTTGCGGGAGCAGCTGATCCGCGAGTTCGGCGCGGAGTTCGCCACCCAGGGCGACGGCGAGGTGATCGTCGCCGGCTACCACTACTGGGGCGAGGCGGTGCTCAAGCGGCTCCGCGGGATGTTCGCGTTCGTGATCTGGGACCGGGAGCAGCGTCGCGCGTTCGCCGCCCGTGACTACTTCGGGATCAAGCCGCTGCACTACCTGCAGACCGCCGACGGCGTCTACCTCGCCTCGGAGAAGAAGGCGCTGCTGCCGTTCTCCGCGGCCGCGAACACCGGCGACGCCGGGATCGACACCGCCAACCTGTCCCACTACCTGACCCTGCAGTACGTGCCCGAGCCCGGCACGTTGCACCGGGGGATCAACCGGATCGGGTCGGGGGAGTCCCTCACCTGGTCGGCGGCGGAGGGCGCCCGGGTGCGCCGCTGGTACCGCCCGGTCTTCCATCCCGGACCGGTGGACGACCCGCAGAAGCTCTACGACCGGATCCGGGAGACGCTGCGCGAGAGCGTCCGGATGCACATGCGCTCGGACGTGCCGGTCGGCTCGTTCCTGTCCAGCGGCATCGACTCGACGGCCGTGGTGGCGCTGGCCCGCGAGTTCAACCCCAACATCCTCACCTTCACCGTCGGCTACGACGTGCCGGGCTACTCCGAGATCGACGTCGCCCAGGACTCCGCGCGACACCTCGGCGTCACCACGATCCCGACGAAGATCGGGCCGCAGGACATGATCGACGCCCTGCCGAAGATCGTGTGGCACCTGGACGACCCGGTCGCCGACCCGGCGCTGGTGCCGCTCTACTTCGTGGCGAAGAAGGCCGCCGAGCACGTCACGGTGGTCCTCTCCGGCGAGGGCGCCGACGAGTTCTTCGGCGGCTACACCATCTACCGCGAGCCGCTCTCGCTCAACGCGGTCAACAGCCTGCCCGACTCCATGCAGAAGGGGCTGCGGGCGGTCTCCAAGGTCATTCCGCAGGGCGTGAAGGGCAAGAGCTTCCTGGAGCGGGGCACCACCCCGATCGAGGAGCGGTACTACGGCAACGCCCGGATGTTCACCGAGGAGGAGAAGCGGCAACTGCTGCGCCGCTACGACCCGTCGGTGCGCTACACCGACGTCACCGCACCGATCTACGCCGAGGTGCCCGAACTCGACGACGTGACCAAGATGCAGTACGTCGACCTCTACACGTGGCTGCGCGGCGACATCCTGGTCAAGGCCGACCGGATCTCCATGGCGCACTCGCTGGAGGTGCGGGTGCCGTTCCTGGACCGCGAGGTCTTCGAGGTCGCCTCGATCATCCCGGTCGACCTGAAGCTGCCGCCCCGCTCCGACGCCACCAAGTACGCGATGCGGCAGGCGCTGATGGACGTGGTGCCGCCGCCGATCGTCAACCGCCGCAAGCTCGGCTTCCCGACGCCGACGCGGGTGTGGCTGCGCGGCGAGATGTACGAGTGGGCGCGGCACGTGCTCGCCACCTCGGGCGCCGGCGAGCTGCTCGACCTGTCGTACGCGATGCGGCTGCTGGAGGAGCACAAGCGCGAGGAGGCGGACCACTCCCGCAAGGTCTGGACCGTGCTCATCTTCTGCATCTGGCACGCGATCTTCGTCGAGCGTTCCCTCGACCCCGGCATCCAGCGCAACCAGTCGGCGCTGCTCACCAAGCCGGTCGTCGGGTCGATGGTCTCCTGATACCGGCGCGACGATCGGGGCCCGGCGCCGCACGGCGCCGGGCCCCGGTGGCGTTCGTCGCCGCTACGAGCTGGCGCAGCTCACCGTTGGGGTGGCGCTGCTACCCGTGCCGGTGAAGCCGAACGTGGCCGAGGCGTTCGGCGCCAGGCTGCCGTTGTGGGCCGCGTTCCTGGCGGTCACGCTGCTGCCGCTCTGGGTGTAGCTGGCGTTCCAGAGGCTGTTGATGCTCTGGCCGCCGGGCCAGGTCCAGCTCGTCGTCCATCCGCTGATCGCCGAGCTGCCGCGGTTGGTCACGGTCACCTCGCCCTGGAAGCCGCCGGACCAGGAGCCGGTGACCCGGAAGGTGGCCGCGCAGCTACCCGGACCGGGGTTGGTGGGCGGGTTGGTCGGTGGCGGGTTGGTCGGCGGGTTGGTCGGCGGCGGGGTGGACCCGCCACCGCCGACGCCGGTCACCTCGCCGTTGCCGCCGTCGAAGACCACGTCGGAGCAGCCGAAGAAGTTCTCCTGGCTGTCCGAGCGGACCCAGCGGGAGTAGATGATGTGCCGGCCGCTCTTGCCGGACGGTAGCCGCCCGCTGAAGTAGTAGTGGCCCTCGTTGGTGCCGACCGCGCCGCTCTGCGGCGGGTTCGTCACCGTCAGGAACGGCTCGCTCTCCAGGTCGCTCCAGGCCAGCGCCCGCGTCGGGCTCCAACTGTCCTTTGTGACGTAGAAGTAGAACGTGCCCGGGTGGTGGGCCCAGTTGCTGTACCGGTAGTTGAAGTTGGCGCCGGCCGTGAGGTGCGTGACCGGCCAGTCGGTGCGGGCCAGGTTGTAGCCCGTGAAGCTGCTGTTGCCGCCGCTGCACAGCTGGCCGTCCGGGACGAAGCCGACCGTGCGGCCGCCGGCGTCCGAGCGCAGCACGCTGAACCAGTTGTAGAGCGAGTTCGCGCCGCTCTGCGCGACCGCGGCCGCGCAGGCCGGGTTCTGCGGAACGATGTTGCCCTGCGGCGACAGCCCGTCCTTCCAGCACAGGTACGTGCGGCTGCCCGGCACCATGGCCGCGCCGTGCGCCTGCGCCGGGGTGGGGTTCACCACCGCCAGCATGCCGGCGGCGAGCGCCGCGGCGGCGGCGACCACCGCCGCTCTGCGAAGAGATTTCACCGAGTACTCCTTGGGAGAGCAGTGCCGCAGGGTGGGGGCGCGTCCGGACGTGCGGACACGGGGATCCTGCGGACATGGAAATGGAAGGTCCGTCGTGGACCGCTGCCCTCGCGTGACTTTCTGCCGGCGCCCGGCACAGCGCGTCAGCCCCCGCGCTGCCTCGGCACCGTCATCCCATCACGGATCGGGGCCCGAATCAATAGTCAGACGTCGATACTGGGGGGCCCGCCGGTTCCGCCACGGCCCGACAGCGGGCATGCTGTCATTCGGCGCGGGAGGGGAGGAAGCGCGATGAGCTATGCGGTGGTGCTCGGCGAGGCGCTCGTCGACCTGCTCGAAGGAGAGTGCGACGGGCAGCTCGTCTACCGGCAGGCGATCGGCGGGGCGCCGCTGAACGTCGCGGTCGGCGTCGCCCGGCTCGGCGGCGCCGTCGAGTTCGCCGGCTCCCTCGGCGACGACGTCCTCGCCGGCCGGATCCGTACCTTCCTCGACGCGGCCGGCGTCGGCGTCCGCGGCGTGGTCGAGGTCGCCGCGCCGACCACGCTCGCCGTCGCCACCTTCACCGGCGCCGAACCGGACTTCCGCTTCTACGGCGAGCCGCCGTCGTACGGCCTGCTCGCCCCGGACTCGGTCGATCCGGCACTGGTCGCCGACGCCGCGGTGCTCTACTGCGGGTCGATCGCGCTGCTCTGCCCGCCGGTGCTCGCCGCGGCCCGGCAGGCCTGGGCGGCGACCCGGGGCCTGCGGGTCTTCGACCCGAACGTGCGACCCCGGATGCTGCCCGACGCGGCGGCGCTCGCCGGGTTCCGCGCCGTGGTCGCCGAGTTCGCCGCGACGGCGCACCTGGTGAAGCTGAGCGCCGCCGACGCCGAGGTGCTCTACGACGGCGCCTCGCCGGAGGAGGCGGCGCGGCGGCTGCGCGCCGCGGGCGCCGGCGCGGTCGTGGTCACCCGCGGCGCGGCCGGGGCGGTGGTCGCGGCCGGGGACGGGACGGTGCTCGTCGAGGCTCCGGCCGTCGAGGCCGTCGACGCGACCGGGGCGGGGGACTCGGTGATGGCCGCGTTGATCGCCGAACTGCTCGCCGAGGGCCTTCCCGACGACGCGTCCGGCTGGTTGCCCCGGGTCGCCTTCGCGCTGCGGGTGGCGGCGCTGGTGTGCGAGTCCCCGGGCGGCGCGGTCGCGATGCCCACCCGCGCCGACGTCGCCCGTCGATTCCGGGCGGAAGGCATGTGACGGTCGATCGCCGGATCAGGTGCGGCCGTCGAGTTCGGCGTAGCCGCGGCGTACGGCCGGGAGCGCCGTGTCGGTGCCGAAGGGGGCGCGGGCGGCCACCCGCTCGGCCGGGACCCGGTCGCCGTACCCGTCGCGGATCAGCCACTCCAGCGTGACGAGATCCGCGTGTTGCGCCCGGACGAACGTCTCGTCGACCACCGCGCCGTGCCCGGGCACGATCGTCGTGCCGGGGCCGGTCAGCCGCAGCAGCGCGGCCACGGTCTCCGGCCACTGCAGCGGGAACGAGTCGCGGAACGCCGGCGGGGCGCCCTCTTCGACCAGGTCGCCGGCGATCAGCACGTCGGCGTCGGGCACGTGTGCCACCAGGTCCCCGGCGGTGTGCCCGCGTCCGAGGTGCGCCAGCTCCACCCGTCGCCCCCCGACGTCGAGTGTGCAGCGCTGCGCCACCGTGCGGGTGGGCGCCAGCACCGGCGCCCCGGCGAGCTGCGCGGCCAGCGCGCCGTCCAGCGGCAGCATCTCCTCGTACGCCTCCCGGCGCACCGCGTCGGCGCCGTCGCGCAGCAGCAGCGCGGTCTGCTCGTGCGCCACGATCTCGGCCGGCGGGTCGCCGGCCGCGACCGGGTTGCCGAAGCAGTGGTCGAAGTGGTGGTGGGTGTTGACGATCGTCCACGGGTGCGGGGTCACGGCCCGGGCCGCCGCGACCAGCTCGCGCGCCTGCGCGGCGGTCGACAGCGTGTCCACCAGCAGCGCGGCGCCGTCGCCGACGACCAGCGTGACGTTGACGTCGAGGAGTGGATACCGCAGGACGTGCACGCCGTCGGCGATCTCCACGAACGTCGGCGTCACGCCGTTCCGGCGCCCTTGGCGGCCGGGCCGGGGTCGCCGACGGCCCGCTCCACGAAGCGATGTCGGTCGACCAGGATCCGCTCGACCCGCCCCTCGGCCGCGACGGTCGCCCCGTCGCTGACCGACACCTCGAACAGCAGCCGCCGCCCGTCGACCTTGGCGAGCCGGGCGCGGGCCACGACGGTGCGGCCGACCGGGGTCGGCGCCCGGTGGTCGAGCTCGACCCGGGTGCCGACGGTGGTCATCCCGGGCGGCATCCGGGTCGCGGTCGCCGCGACGGTCGCCGCCTCGACCAGGGCGAGCACCCGCGGCGTGCCGAGCACCGGCACGTCGCCGGAGCCGACCGCCTGGGCGGTGTCGGAGTCGGTGACGGTCAGCTCCACGTGGGCGCTCAGCCCGGCCGTGAAGCCGGGATCCCGCTTCTGCTCCATGACGTTCAGGGTAGGCGTTTTCGATACGGTCGGACCATAAGCGGCGTGACCGGCCACTCCGCCCGGTGGCCTCGTTCGCCGTGCCGTGGGCCGCCGTTAACCTGAACCCCCTATGGTCACCTCCACCGAGCCCGCGCCAGTCGTGCCGCCGGCCGACCCGCCGTCCCCGTCCGAGCCGCCCCGGCGCCGGCGCCTCGTCGCCATGTCCGTCTGGGGTGTCGCGTTCGTCGCCGGCTGGTTCGGCATCGGGCTCCCGACCGATCCGCTGTACGCCTTCGTCTGGCTCTGGACGGCGACGGTCGCGTGGAACAGCCACCGGCCCTGGCGTACGCATCTGCGCTTCGCCCGCGACTGGCTGCCGGTCGTGCTGCTGCTCGCCGCCTACAACCTGTCGCGCGGTTTCGCCGACAACGGCGCGACGCCGCACGTGCTGGAGCTGGTCGCCGCGGACCGGTGGATGTTCGGGTGGCTGCTCGGCGGCGACGTGCCGACGGTGTGGCTGCAGGAGCGGCTCTACGATCCGGAGGCCGTGCGCTGGTGGGACGTGCTGGCCAGCTGGGTGTACTTCTCACACTTCGTGGTTGCGCTGGCCGCGGCCGTGGTGCTGTGGCTGCGCAACCGGGATCGCTGGGCGGCGTTCATGCGGCGGTGGGCCTTCCTGTGCGCCACCGGACTGGTGACCTACTTCCTCTACCCGGCCGCGCCGCCGTGGTGGGCGGCGAAGTACGGGCTGCTGGAGGAGGTTGCGCGGATCTCGACGCGCGGGTGGCGGGCGTTCGGCATGCACGGCGCCGGCAACCTGCTCAACGCCGGACAGATCGCGTCCAACCCCGTCGCCGCGATGCCCTCGCTGCACACCGCCTTCGCCCTGTTCGTGGTGGTGTTCTTCCTCGGCTCGGTGCGGCGGCGGTGGTGGCCGCTGCTGCTCGCCTACCCGCTCGCGATGACCTTCACCCTGGTCTACGCCGGCGAGCACTACGTGATCGACGTGCTCGTCGGTTGGGCGTACGTGGGCATGACCTTCCTGGTGGTCGGGCTCGCCGAGCGGTGGTGGCGCCGGCGGACGACGGGACGCGTCGAGGGCCCGCCGGCCGCGGAGCCGTCGGTCACGTCGTAGCGCGGGCGGCGCGGGACCGCGCGGTCAGCTCGACGGCCAGCGCCCGCGCCTCGGTCACGTCCCGGTCGCCCGCCACGGCGGTCAGCCCGCCGGCGGCGTCGGCGTGCACCGAAGCCAGCCCGAGCCGTCGCTGCAGCGGCCCCTGCACCACCCGCACGCTCTGGATGCGGGCGTAGGGCAGCGCGACGACGTGCCGGGTCAGCAGGCCGTGCCGGACGGCGAAGACCTGCTCGGCCAGCGCCGCCCCGAGCGTCGGTTGGGCCAGCGGGTGCAGCCAACGGGCCCGCCGCGGCGGCGCGGTCAGCGGCAGCGCGGCGAGCCGCACGCCGGGCAGGACCTCCGCCAGCACCAACTCCGCGGTGGGGAGATCGCCGACCGGCAGTAGCCGGTCGGCGGGGTTCTCCTGCGGGTCCGGCATGCCGTACCCGGCCACCTCCAGGCGCAGCCGCAGCCAGCGCCGCGGCCGCCACAGCAGCGGCCAGGTCGCGCGCACGCCCTGCACCCGGTTCAACGGGATCGTCTGGGACCGGGTCTCCACCAGGCCCTGGCGCACCCGCAGCCCGGTGTCGTCGCATGCCAGCCGGAAGTTCCAGTCGACGAGCACCCGGCGGGCGGGCTGCAGCAGCACGCCGGCCATCGCGGTCAGCGTGCTGGCCACGGCGATGAACGACCAGGTCGCCTCGTAGACGAACTGGGCGACCACGAAGGCCAGGCCGAACGGGAGCAGCAGCGCCTGCGGGGTCAGGAGCTGGCTGATCACCAGGTCCCGGTTGGCGACGCCGTGCAGGAGCCGGCCGGGTGCCGGCGCCGCCGGGGCGGTGGGGTCGCCGGCGGCGGCCGCGGCCTGCGGGGGGCGACGGCCGGCGAGCGCCAGCAGCCGCTCCCGCAGCACGGCCGCGTCGCTGACCGTCAGGTACGCCAGCGGCGCCTCGGTCTTGCCCCCGCCGACCACCTCCAGGCGCAGCTCGGCCAGGCCGGTGAGCTGCGCCAGCAGCGGACGTACGACCTCGACGGCCTGCAGCCGCTCCAGCGGGATGGCGCGGGTGCGCCGCCACAGCAGCCCCTCGTGGATGCGCAGCTCGCGGCCGACGACGTGGTATCCGGTGTTGAACCAGGCCACCACCGACAGCACCAGCGCGCCGATCAGGAAGACCACGACGATCGCGACGAACCAGCCGAGCCCGACCCGGGACAGCGTCTGCCAGGAGAGCGCCGCGATGATGACGGCGAGCGACTTCGCGCCGTGCAGCACCGGGCTGAGCGGGTGCAGCCGCTTGCGGGGCTCGGTCGGCGGCGGCGCGTCCGGACCGGTCACGGCCCAGGGCGCCGACTCCGGGGCCGGACCGGGGGAGTGGTGCGCCGCGGCGCCGTCGGACCACTGGCCCGGGTCGTTCACAGCCCCTCCGTGCGGTGCTCGCCGAGCGCGGTGAGCCGGTCACGCAGCCGGGACGCGTCGGCCGGGCGCAGCCCGGGCACCCGCGCGTCGCTCGCGGCGGCGGCGGTGTGCAGCTGCACGGTGGCGAGCTGGAAGGCCCGCTCCAACGGCCCCGCGGTGACGTCGACGAACTGCATCCGGGCGTACGGCACGATCGACAGCCGGCGGACCAGCAGCCCGTGCCGGACGAGCAGGTCGTCCTCGCGTTCGGCGTAGCCCCAGGCGCGGACCGCGCGCACGATCACGCCGACCCGCCAGAGTGCGAGCGCGAGCAGCGCCGCCATGGCGTACCCGAACAGCCGGTGTCCGGTGAGCGCCCAACCGATGCCGAGACCGACCAGGAACACCGCGATCGTGGCGGCGAGGCGCACCAGCTCGACCCAGATCAGGTCGGGGGAGACCGGCCGCCATTGCACGGTCTCGGGCCAGGGCTCCAGCGGGTCGATCGGGCCGGCCGTCGGCTCGACGCGGTCGGTGCGCTCGTCGGTCACGCCCCGAGCGTAGGGGATCACCGCACCGGCGCCACGTCGCGCAGGAAGCCGCGGACGCCGAGGAACTCCCCGAGCGTCTCACGGTGCTCGCCGCACGCGAGCCACGTCTTGCGCCGCTCCGGCGTATGGATCTTCGGGTTGTTCCACTGCAGCGACCAGACGGCCGACGCCGGGCAGCCGCGGGCGGAACAGATCAGCGGCGGGTTGTCGGTCACGGGCACGAGTCTACGGAGCGACCGCCGCGCGTCGGACTGCGCGGACCACGGCGGGAGCCGGGCCACGGCGAGGGGATTGTGCGCCGGGCGGCCACGGGGGAAGCCGCCCGGCGACGGCTGAATCGTACACGCGAAAATCCCGTTCGTGTCCCCCCGTGTTTCCGCGCTGGTCAGCGACGCCCGCCCGCTGGAATTCCGGTTCTCCGCGCCCGGTTCGTCCCAGCGGCATGCGAGGCTTGCTGCGGCGGAAGCAGCACGCCACCCTTTTCGATGACGACCGACCGCTGTGGAGGACCGGTGGCCCAGCCGACCATGCCCGATGCGCCGACCCCGACGGTGGAATCCGCCGGCCCCTCCGCCGCCGACGGCGCCCCCGCCGCCCCGCCGACCACCCCGGCCCAGGACGCCACCCTGCTCGAACGCGCGCTGTTCGAGGTGAAGCGGGTGATCGTCGGGCAGGACCGGATGGTCGAGCGGATGTTCGTCGCGCTGCTGGCGCGCGGGCACTGCCTGCTGGAGGGCGTGCCGGGGGTGGCCAAGACGCTGGCGGTGGAGACGCTCGCCACGGTGGTCGGGGGCAGCTTCGCGCGCGTCCAGTTCACCCCCGACCTGGTGCCGGCCGACATCATCGGCACCCGCATCTACCGGCAGTCCAGCGAGAAGTTCGACGTCGAGCTGGGGCCCGTCTTCGTCAACTTCCTGCTCGCCGACGAGATCAACCGGGCACCCGCGAAGGTGCAGTCGGCGCTGCTGGAGGTGATGTCCGAGCAGCAGGTCTCGATCGGCGGGCAGACGCACCGGGTGCCGAACCCGTTCCTCGTGATGGCGACGCAGAACCCCATCGAGCAGGAGGGCGTCTACCCGCTGCCGGAGGCGCAGCGCGACCGCTTCCTGATGAAGATCGTGGTGGGTTACCCGACGGACATCGAGGAGCGCGAGATCGTCTACCGGATGGGCGTCGCCCCGCCGGAGCCGGTGCGCGTGTTCCACCCGACCGACCTGGTCGCCCTACAGCGGAAGGCCGACCAGGTGTTCGTGCACAACGCGCTCGTCGACTACGCGGTGCGGCTGGTGCTGGCCACCCGCTCGCCGGCCGAGCACGGCATGCCCGACGTCGCGCAGCTCATCCAGTACGGGGCCAGCCCGCGCGCCTCGCTCGGCATCGTGCGGGCCACCCGCGCCCTGGCGCTGCTGCGCGGCCGCGACTACGCGCTGCCGCAGGACGTGCAGGACATCGCCCCGGACATCCTGCGCCACCGGCTGGTGCTCAGCTACGACGCGCTCGCCGACGACGTGCCCGCCGACCACATCGTCGGCCGGATCATGTCGACGATTCCGCTGCCGTCGGTCGCGCCGCGGCAGAACGCGGCACCGGTGCCGCCGCCCGCCCCGCCGGGGGCCCAGCCGGCCGGCGCCTGGCCCGGACGGCTGCCGTGATCCCGGCCGGCGCCACCCCGTCCGGGGTCACGCCGGCGCGCACCGAGGCCGTGCTGTCCCGGCTGCAGCTGCTGGTCACCCGCAAGCTCGACGGGCTGCTGCAGGGCGACTACGTGGGGCTGCTGCCGGGGCCCGGCAGCGAGGCGGGCGAGTCGCGCGAGTACCTCCCCGGCGACGACGTGCGGCGGATGGACTGGCCGGTCACGGCGCGCACCACGCTGCCGCACGTACGCCGGACCGTCGCCGACCGCGAGCTGGAGACCTGGCTGGCGATCGACCTGTCGGCCAGCCTCGACTTCGGCACGGCGCGGATGCTCAAGCGGGATCTGGTGGTGGCCGCGGCGGCGGCGATGACGCACCTGACGGTGCGCGGAGGCAACCGGGTCGGCGCCGTGATCGGCACCGGCGATCCGGCGCGCGGGGCCGGGATCGTCCGGATGCCGGCCCGGCCGGGCCGCAAGGAGGCGCAGGCGCTGATGCGGGCGGTGGCGCGCACCGGGACGCGGCCCGGGCGCAGCGACCTGGGCGCGCTCATCGACGCGCTCAACCGGCCGCCGCGGCGCCGCGGTGTCGCCGTGGTGATCTCCGACTTCCTCGCGCCGCCGCCGCAGTGGGGACGCCCGCTGCGCAAGCTCGCGGTGCGACACGACGTGCTCGCGGTCGAGGTGGTCGACCCGCGGGAGCTGGAGCTGCCGGACGTCGGGGTGCTCGCCGTCGTGGACCCGGAGACGGGGCAGCTGCACGAGGTGCAGACCGCCGATCCGCGGCTGCGGCGACGGTACGCCGAGGCGGCGGCCGCGCAACGCGCCGAGATCGCGCACGAGCTGCGGGCCGCGGGCGCGGCGCACCTGCGGCTGCGCACCGACTCGGACTGGTTGCTGGACATCGTCCGGTTCGTCGCCGGGCAGCGGCACGCCCGGACCCGCGGGACGGTCCGCGCGCCGCGCCCGGCGTGGGTGGAAGGTGGGGCACGATGATCCGCTTCTTGCAGCCGTGGGGGCTGCTGGCGCTGCTGCCGGTCCTCGCCGTCGCGGGGGCGTACGTGTGGCGGCAGTTTCGCCGGCGCTCGTACGCGGTGCGGTTCACCAACGTGGAGTTGCTGCGGACGTTGGCGCCGGCCGGCCTGGGCTGGCGGCGTCACCTCGCGCCGGCCGCGTTCCTGTTGAGCCTGCTCGCGTTGGCGACCGCGATGGCCCGCCCGTCGATCGACACGGAGGAGCCGCTGGAGCGCGCGACGATCATGTTGGCGATCGACGTGTCGCTGTCGATGGAGGCGCACGATGTGACGCCGAGCCGCATCGAGGCGGCCCAGGAGGCGGCGAAGCAGTTCGTGGCGGAGCTGCCGGAGAGCTACAACCTGGGGCTGGTGGCGTTCGCCAAGTCGGCGAACGTGCTGGTGCCGCCGTCGAAGGACCGCGCGGCGGTGACGCAGGCGATCGACGGGCTGACGCTGGCGGAGGCGACCGCGACCGGGGAGGCGGTGTTCACCTGCATGGAGGCGATCCGTTCGGTGCCGGCGGCCGGTGCCGAGGGGTTGCCGCCGGCGCGGATCGTGCTGCTCTCGGACGGCTACCGCACCTCCGGCCGCTCGGTCGAGGAGGCGGCCGCGGCCGCGGCGGCGGCGAACGTGCCGGTCTCGACGATCGCGTTCGGCACGGACGCCGGCGAGGTGGACATCGGCGGGCAGGTGCAGCGGGTGCCGGTGGACCGGCTCGCGCTGGCGCGGCTGGCGGAGACCACGCGCGGCTTCTTCTACGAGGCGGCGTCGGCGAGCGAGCTCAAGCAGGTCTACGAGGACATGGGGAGCTCGATCGGCCGGCAGACCGTGCCGCGCGAGGTGACCCAGTGGTACGCCGGCGTGGCGCTGCTCTTCGCGCTCTCCGCGGCCGCCATGAGTCTGTTGTGGACCTCAAGGCTGCCCTGAGCCCGCGCTGCTCGCGTTGATCAAGGGGCCGGCGGTGCCCGACCGGGCATTGCCGGCCGCGGGCCCCTTGATCGACCGGGACGGGGGCGTCAGTGCGTGCCGCTGGCGAGGACGAAGACGACCACGACCCAGACGGCGGCGAGGGTGAAGCCCAGCGGGGCGACGTAGCGGTTCATCGGCGGTTCTCCGGTGGCGGCGGGGCACGGCCGGTCGGGGTGGAGACGCCCGACCGGTGCGCGCGAGGGGGCGGGAATCGCGCGGAAGTCACAGCCGGGCCGGCCCCCACCGGCGCCCGCGCCGGGTGCACCCGGGCGGGGCCCCGACCGAGGGGTCGGGACGCGCGCAAGGCGGTGTGTGGGAGCGAGTGGGATCAGCTCACCGGGCTGAGGGCGGAGTGCTCAGCGTGGCTGACCGACGGCCCGGCTGCGACTGGGAGGATCGCTATCTCGCACAGCGATCACCTCCGTCGGTCGTACCGGGCTCAGAACCGCAGTGATCGTACACCCCTGCGGCGGGCGCCGCGGCATGGGCCGAGTGGACAGTCCGTCGGGGGTGAGCGCCGGCGGCCGCACCGCGCGCGACCTGCCCGGCGTTATGGCTTACCTGTCAGTAACCCCTAGTGTCCATCGCGCACCATCCGCGCGAGGCGTGCCGTACGGGCGCGCGGCGCACGTGAGCAGTTGAAGGGGGAGACCGTGGCCCGAACCGTGCTGGTCACCGGGGGCAACCGGGGGATCGGACTGGCGATCGCGCAGGCCTTCGCGAAGCAGGGCGACCGGGTGGCCGTCACGCACCGGGGCAGCGGCGTCGGAGACGGCGACCTGTTCGGCGTGCAGTGCGACATCACCGACGCCGCGGCGGTCGACGCCGCGTTCACCGCGGTGGAGGCCGAGCTCGGGCCGGTCGAGGTGCTGGTCGCGAACGCCGGCATCACCGACGACACGCTGCTGATGCGCATGTCGGAGGAGCAGTTCAGCAGTGTCGTCGACACCAACCTCACCGGCGCCTTCCGGTGCGCCAAGCGGGCCGCCACCAAGATGGTGCGGGCCCGGTGGGGCCGCATGATCTTCATCTCGTCGGTGGTCGGCCTCTACGGCAGTCCGGGCCAGGTCAACTACGCGGCCAGCAAGGCGGGCCTGGTCGGCGTCGCCCGCTCCATCACCCGTGAGCTGGGCAGCCGTAACATCACCGCCAACGTCGTGGCACCGGGCTTCATCGAGACCGACATGACCGCCGCCCTGCCGGACGAGCGCAAGGCCGAATACCGCAAGGCGATCCCCGCCGGGCGGTTCGCCACCCCCGACGAGGTCGCCGGGGTCGTCACCTGGCTCGCCGGGGACACCGCCGGCTACGTCTCGGGCGCCGTCATCCCGGTCGACGGCGGTCTGGGCATGGGCCACTAACGAGTACGGAGGAACCGCACGTGTCTGGACTGCTCGCCGGTAAGCGGCTGCTGGTCACCGGCGTCATCACCGACCAGTCGATCGCGTTCTCGGTCGCGAAGCTCGCGCAGGAGAACGGCGCCACGGTCGTGCTCACCGGCTTCGGGCGGATGTCGCTGGTGGAGCGCATCGCCAAGCGGCTGCCGGCCGAGGCCCCGGTGATCGAGCTCGACGTGACCAACCCCGAGCACCTCGCCGGGCTCGCCGACAAGGTGCGCGAGCACGTCGACGGGCTCGACGGCGTGGTCCACTCGATCGGCTTCGCGCCGGCCAGCTGCCTC
This sequence comes from Micromonospora pattaloongensis, assembly GCF_900107255.1. GTDB lineage: Bacteria > Actinomycetota > Actinomycetes > Mycobacteriales > Micromonosporaceae > Micromonospora_I > Micromonospora_I pattaloongensis. The sequence continues at coordinate 432,530 of NZ_FNPH01000005.1, forward strand.
GGTGGCGGGTTCCTGGACGCGCCGTGGGAGGACGTGTCGACGGCGCTGCACGTCTCGACGTACTCGTACAAGTCGCTGGCGATGGCCGCGCTGCCGCTGATGTCGCCCGGCGGTTCGGTGGTCGGCCTGACCTTCGACGCCACCAAGGCGTGGCCGGTCTACGACTGGATGGGCGTGGCCAAGGCCGGGCTGGAGTCGGCGTCGCGGTACCTGGCGCTGCACCTGGGGCCGAAGGGGATCCGCAGCAATCTGGTCTCCGCGGGACCGCTGCGCACCATGGCCGCCAAGTCGATCCCCGGCTTCGAGCAGTTCGAGCACGCCTGGACCGAGCGGGCGCCGCTGGGCTGGTCGCTGACCGACCAGGAGCCGGCGGCGCGCGCCTGCCTGGCGCTGCTCTCCGACTGGTTCCCGGCCACGACCGGGGAGATCGTTCACGTCGACGGCGGGTACCACGCGCTCGGCGCCTGAAGCGGCGATGGGCGCCGGGTCACTCGACCGGGGCCCTGCCCCGCGGCCGCAGCGGCGGGACGGGAAGAATGGTGACCATGGCGTACGACGCAGTGGTGCTGCTCTCCTTCGGCGGCCCGGAACACCCGGACGACGTTCTGCCCTTTTTGGAGAACGTCACGCGCGGTCGCGGGGTCCCGCCCGAGCGGCTGGCCGAGGTGGCCGAGCACTACCTGCATTTCGGCGGGGTCTCGCCGATCAACCAGCAGTGCCGTGACCTGCTCGCCGCGATGCGCGCCGACTTCGCCGCCAACGGGATCGACCTGCCGATCTACTGGGGCAACCGCAACTGGCACCCGATGCTCGCCGACACGGTCGCGCAGATGCGCGACGACGGGGTCACCCGCGCTCTCGGCTTCGCGACCAGCGCGTACGGCGGATACTCGTCCTGCCGGCAGTACTGGGAGGACATCGGCGCCGCCCGGGCCGCGGTCGGCCCGGACGCGCCGGTGATCGACAAGCTGCGGCACTTCCACGACCACCCCGGTTTCGTCGAGCCGCACGCGGAGGCGGTCCGGGCGGCGCTGGCCACCCTCGACCCGGCGCGGCGCGCCACCACCCGGCTGGTCTTCACCGCCCACTCCATCCCGACCTCGATGGCCGCCACGGCCGGCCCGGAGGGCGGCCGGTACGAGGCGCAGCTGCGGGAGACCGCGCGGCTGGTCGCGGCCGCCGCCGCGCCGGATCTCGAGTACGACCTGGTGTGGCAGAGCCGTTCCGGCCCGCCGCAGGTGCCGTGGCTGGAGCCGGACGTCAACGATCACCTGGCGACGCTGCCGGCGGCCGGGGTGACCGGGGTCGTGGTCAGCCCGATCGGCTTCGTCTCCGATCACCTCGAGGTGGTCTGGGACCTCGACACCGAGGCGGCCACGACCGCGAAGCAGCTCGGCCTCGACTTCGCGCGCGCCGGCACGCCCGGCGTCCATCCGCGGTTCGTGGCGATGGTCCGCGAGCTGGTGCTCGAGCGGCTCGGCGGGCCCGGCACACAGCGGCGCGAGCGGCTCGGTGAGCTGCCGATCTGGGACACCTGCCCGGCCGACTGCTGCACCGCGCCCGCGCGGGTTCGGGGGTGACGGGGTGAAGGAGCGTAAGCCGGTCGAGAGCTGGCTGACCGACATGGACGGCGTGCTGGTGCACGAGGGGCAGCCGGTGCCGGGGGCGCCGGAGTTCATCAATCGGCTGCGCGCCTCGGGCAAGCCGTTCCTGGTGCTCACCAACAACTCGATCTACACCCCGCGCGATCTGCAGGCCCGGCTGACCCGGATGGGCTTCGAGGTGCCGGAGCACGCGATCTGGACGGCGGCTCTGGCCACCGCGCAGTTCCTCGCCGACCAGCGGCCGGGCGGCACCGCGTACGTGATCGGCGAGGCGGGGCTGACGACCGCGATGCACGCCGTCGGGTACGTGCTGACCGACTTCTCGCCGGACTACGTCGTGCTCGGTGAGACCCGCACCTACAGCTTCGAGGCGATCACGAAGGCGGTGCGGCTGATCAACGACGGGGCGCGGTTCATCTGCACGAATCCCGATCCGACGGGCCCGTCGGTGGAGGGGGCGCTGCCGGCGGCCGGCTCGGTCGCGGCGATGATCTCCAAGGCGACGGGGGTGGAGCCGTACTTCGTCGGCAAGCCCAACCCGATGATGATGCGCTCGGCGCTCAACACGATCGAGGCGCACTCGGAGACCACCGCGATGATCGGCGACCGGATGGACACCGACGTCCTCTGCGGCCTGGAGGCGGGGTTGGAGACGATCCTGGTGCTGACCGGGATCAGCACGCGTGCGGAGATCGACCGCTACCCGTACCGCCCGTCCCGCATCGTCAACTCCGTCGCCGATCTCATCGACGAGATCTGACCGAAGATCGCCGTGATCAGCGGAGTGGCGCGGCGGCGCGCCGACGACACGCGGAGCCGGTCCCTGATCACGCGGATCTCGGGTTAGGGGCGGAGCGGGGCGTTGCAGGCGGCGACCAGGGCGCGGCGGCAGGCCGTGGTGAGGGGGCGCAGCGCCGCGTCGCGTTGCTGGACCTCGTAGTTGTTGACCGCGCCGCCGGGAGCGACGTGCTCGGCGAGGACGAGGACACGGTCCAGGACGCTGGCGCGGGCGAAGAGGCGGCGGGCGCGCGGGTCGAAGCCCGGCGGCAGCTCGCTGGAGCTGTCCGGACGGCGCAGGGCGGCCAGCGCGGTGGCCAGCTCCGGGCGCCAGTGCGCCACGTCGAGTCGGGTCAGCGCCGCGGTCGCCTCGGCGAGCGCGGCGGCCAGCTCGCCCTCCGCCTCGGCGGGGCTCGGCCCGGCGAGCGCGGCGGCCGGGGCGTTCTCCGGCAGCGGGTAGACCCGCCACAGCACCGTCTCGAAGGTCACCCCGGAACCGGAGGTGTGGCTGCGTACCTCGGGAATCAGCCCGAGCCCGCGCGCGATCACCGCCTCGCCGGCGACGGTCGCCGCGTTGGTGAACGGGCCGGGGCCGGGCAGGCCACGCGGGTCGCCCGGCGCCGGTAGGGCGAGCCGGATGTCGTCGGGGGAGAGCTTGGACAGCGTCGGCAGCGCCTCGCGGAGCGGCACGTCGGTCCAGGTGCCGGGGGCGTCGGCGACCAGGTGCTCCTCGTCACCGGCGATCTCGTCGGCGATGTCGTCGTACGGGACCAGGCCGGCGCGCCAGGCGCGCGCCCACGCGACGAAGCGGCTGGAGCGGCGCGACGCCAGGGTCGCCGCGCCCACTGCGGGAGACATGCAGGCAAGGGTACGGGGCACCGAGCGTGTTGTCTCGGCTGCGACGCGCTGCTCACCATGGGCCGGGTCACGTCTCACCCGGCGCGCCGATCGGCGTGGCGGGCCGTCGGCGACTAGCGTCCATGGGCGTGGTGCGGGACGGACGGTACGAGGACGTGCTCTCGGGCGACTGGCGGCGGCGCAAGGTGGTGCCCGAGGTCGACGCGGAGCCGGAGCTGGTGGTCGAGGACGCCGATTCGGGCTTCTGCGGGGCCGTGGTCGGCTGGGAGGCCGGCGCGGTGGTGCTGGAGGACCGGCGCGGCCGCCGTCGCAACTTCCCGTTGATGCCGGCCGCGTTCCTGCTCGACGGCCGGCCGGTGACGCTGCGCCGGCCCGCCCCGACCGCCGTGGCGACCGCGCCCCGGCGCACCGCGTCCGGCTCGGTGGCGGTCGCCGGTGTGCGCGCCCAGGTGGCGAAGGCGAGCCGGATCTGGGTGGAGGGCATCCACGACGCCGCGCTCGTGGAGCGGATCTGGGGCGACGACCTGCGCATCGAGGGCGTGGTCGTGGAGCCGCTGGACGGCATCGACGCGCTCGCCGCGGAGGTGCGGGCGTTCGGGCCGGGGCCGGGGCGGCGGCTGGGGGTGCTCGTCGATCACCTGGTGGCCGGCTCGAAGGAGAGCCGGATCGTGGCCGCGGTCACCTCGCCGCACGTGCTGGTGACCGGCCATCCGTACGTGGACATCTGGCAGGCGGTGAAGCCGGAGCGGGTCGGCCTGCGCGCCTGGCCCGTGGTGCCGCCCGGCCGGCCGTGGAAGGAGGGCGTCTGCGCCGCCGTCGGCGTGGCCGAGCCGGCCGACATGTGGCGCCGCATCCTGGCCAGCGTGAACAGCTTCCACGACGTGGAAACCCCTCTGATCAACGCCATGGAACGCCTGATCGACTTCGTCACCGACCCCACCTGATCCGCCTCCCTGATCACGGTGATCAGGGACGGGCTCGCGCGTGTCGTCGGCGCGGCGCCGCACCGGCCCCCTGATCACGGGGATCACGACAGCGGCGACAGGTCGTCCCCGCTGAGCGGGAACGGCGGACCGGGCTGATCGGGGTGCCATCCGCGGTCCCGCGCGGTGGTGATCGCCGACGCGACGATCCCGGGTCGGACCACCTCGCCCGGCCGCCCCTGACCGGGACGCGGGTGCGCCCACGGCAGCGACACCACCAGCAGCGCGCCGGGATCGTCGGCGTGCTCGACGACGAACGACAGCGGCGCGGGTCCCGCGCTGGCGCGCCGGCGGACCATCCAGCGGTAGTCGACCCCGTCGACGGTGATCGGGCGCGAGCCCTTCCTCGGCAGCGCCACCGGGTTCAGGCCACGCTGTCCGGGTCGCGGTGGAAGACGAAGGTGGCGATGTCGAGCGCGACCGGCGCCCCGGCGGCGTCCCGGCGTACGGTCAGGATTTCGCCGTCGTTCGCGCCGGACCGGCCGCGCCAGCGGTCGGCGCGCTCCTTCGCGAAGCGTTGCGGCGCGGCGCCCGCCGGGCGCGTCAACGTCAACACCAGCTCGTCCCGCTCGGCGTCCCAGCTCGCCTGGTATTCGCGCCCCATCCACCACCAGCGTCCGAGCAGCGGGGCGATCTCCTCCGGCGGCGGCGTTCCGGGCCGCCAGGGCTGGGGCCGCGCCGGCTCCCGGTCGAGCACGGCGGTGAGCGCGCGCAGCCCGAGCGCCCCGAGCGAGCCGTCGCGCAGGCCGTACGCGTTGGCGTAGCCGATCACGGCGGTGCGCGACGGGCGGTGCACCGCCAGCGAGGCGACGTAGCCGGGCATCGACCCGTTGTGGCCGACGTACACGCGCTCGCCGACCCGGTAGAGCTCCAGGCCCAGCCCGTGCCCGTGCGTCCACGACTCGAGGTCGCTGATCACCACCGGCGCGCACATCTCGGTGATGGTCTCCGGGGCGAGCACGCTCGGCGTGGGGTCGGCCAGGAACGCCGCCCACGTGGCCAGGTCGGTCGCGGTGGACCAGAGCTGTCCGGCCGGGGCCATCGCCCCGGTGTCGGTGCGCGGCTCCTCGCGCAGCGTGCCGTGCCAGGGGTGCACGACGTAGCCGCGGGCGTATGGCTCGACCGGGTGGTACGAGGTGCGGCGCAGGCCGAGCGGGTCGAGCAGCCGTTTGCCCAGCAGCGTCGCCCACTCCTCCCCGGTGATCCGCTCCAGGACGGCGCCGAGCAGCCCGTACGCCAGGTTGGAGTAGTGGTAGCTGCGGTGCGGCGGGAACGCCACCTTGTCGGGGGTGAGCCCGGCGAGCAGGGTGTCGACGTCGACGCCCTCGCTGCGCTCCCACCACTCGCCCTCCGGCTCCCGCTGCAGGCCGCCGGCGTGGCCGAGCAGCTGGTGCAGCGTGACGCTGCCGACCGGCGTGCCGGGCAGGTGCCGGTAGAGCAGGTCGTCGAGGCTGAGGCGCCCCTCGTCGCGCAGTTGCAGCACGAGCGCGGCGGTCATGGTCTTGGAGATGGAGCCGATCCGGTACTGCGTGCCCGGGTCGGGGCGGGGCTGCTCGCCGGTGCCGGTGAAGTGGGCCAGCGCCCCGTCGCGGACGACGCCGAGGACCAGCGAGGGGACCTGTCCGACCGACTGCGCCTCGGCGACGAGGGCATCGACGAGGCGGGCGGTTTCCGGCAACAGCGACACGGTGGGGGACTCCTTTGCTCGGCGCGGTGCGGACACCATCCGGCTCAACGGCCGCCACGCGGCTCACGTTACCGTCTTCATGGTCAGCTTCACCGATCGTGATCACGTGCGCGCGTATGTCACGATCGATCCGTGGAGCCCGTGATCTGGATCGTGCTGGGTGTGCTGCTCGCGGTGGCGGAGGTCTTCACCACGACGCTGTTCTTGATCATGTTCGCGGTCGGGGCGGCCGCCGCCGCGGCGGCCGCGGCGCTCGGCGCGCCCGTGCTGGTGCAGGTGATCGTCTTCGCCGTGGTGTCGGCGCTGACCGTCGCGGTGGCCCGGCCGGCGATCCAGCGCCGGGTGCGCCCGGCGCTGGAGGGCGACGAGAAGGCGTTCGGCGTGGAGGCGCTGGAGGGCGCCACGGCGATGGTGGTGGAGCCGGTCGACGTCAACGGCGGCATGATCAAGATCGACGGCGAGTTGTGGACCGCGCGCTCATACGACGGCACCCAGGTCTTCGCGACCGGGGAGCGGGTGCGGGTGATCGAGGTCAAAGGCGTGACCGCCATGGTCTGGCGGGACGACAACCCCTAGTCGGGAAAAGGTGAGGATATGGAAGCCGTGGTCGCGGTGCTGGTCGGGGCGATCGCCCTGCTGGCGGTGATCACTCTGGTCAAGGCCGTGCGGATCGTGCCGCAGCAGCGGATGGACGTCGTCGAGCGCCTCGGCAAGTACAAGCGCACGTTGAGCCCGGGGCTGAACCTGCTGGTGCCGTTCATCGACGCGGTGCGCACCAAGGTCGACATGCGCGAGCAGGTGGTGAGCTTCCCGCCGCAGCCCGTGATCACCTCCGACAACCTCGTCGTCTCGATCGACACCGTGCTCTACTTCAAGGTCGTCGACCCGGTGCGCGCCACCTACGAGATCTCCAACTTCCTGCAGGCGATCGAGCAGTTGACGGTGACCACGCTGCGCAACGTCATCGGCTCGCTGGACCTGGAGCGGGCGCTGACCAGCCGCGAGGAGATCAACCGCCACCTCTCGGGGGTGCTCGACGAGACGACCGGCCGCTGGGGCATCAAGGTGACCCGGGTCGAGATCAAGGCGATCGAACCGCCGCCGAGCATCCGCGACTCCATGGAGAAGCAGATGCGCGCCGAGCGGGACCGCCGGGCGGCGATCCTGAACGCCGAGGGCCAGAAGCAGTCGCAGATCCTGACCGCCGAGGGTGAGAAGCAGGCGGCGGTGCTGCGCGCCGACGGCGACCGGCAGGCCCGGATCCTGCAGGCGGAGGGGCAGGCCAAGGCGATCCGTACGGTCTTCGACGCGATCCACCAGGCCAATCCCAGCCAGAAGGTGCTCGCCTACCAGTACCTGCAGGCGCTGCCGCAGATCGCCAACGGCCAGGCCAACAAGGTGTGGATCGTGCCGGCCGAGCTGACCAAGGCGCTGGAGGGGCTCGGCGGCGCGCTCGGCGGGCTGAGCCAGATGGCCGGAGACGTCCCGTCGGCGGCTGTGGACGCCGGCGCGGTCGAGCGGGAGGCGGTCGAGGCCGCTGAGGCCGCCGCGGCGGAGGCGCGCCGGGTGACCGACGAGGTACGCGCCGCCGAGGCGCAGGTCAGTTCCGGCACGGCACCGCAGGGGCTGCCCGCGGCCGAGGCCGTCCCGGCGGCGCCGGTGACCGGTGATTCCGGCGCCGCGACGCCGGTCGCCGCCCGCCGGACCGAGCAGGCCTGACACCCGCGACCGGGGCGCCAGGCGCGGGCCTGGCGCCCCGGTCGCGCGGGGTGCGCCGGCCGGTAGCGACCGGCGCCGCGCGCCGGGTAGTCAGTCGCCCGCGCCGGGCTGTCGCGGAAACGCTGAACTCCGCCCGTCCGCGCCGCCCGCCTGCCACGATCGGGTCGTACCAGGACCGGTTACCGGCGCCGGGGAGCCGCACGCCCTCGGCGGCGGCGAGGAGGCGCGTGCCCCGATGAGCCAGACCGCGCGAAACACGCGACCCCCCAGGACGGCCTACGCCGTGATGCGGACCGCGTCGCTGCGGGTCGTCGCCCGCAGCGACGCCGGGGTGGCGGTGCTGGCCGCCGCCGGCCCCGACCGGGCGCGCACCCCGGCGACGAACGGCAGTTGGGCCGAGTCACTACGCCAGTTCACCCGCGCCGCCGTCTGGGTCCTGCCCGTGTACGGCCTGCTCTACGGCGCGAGCACCCTCGGCGACCTGCACGCCGGCGGCCCGTCGTCGTACCTGGCGCACGGCCAGCCGGTCCGCTTGATCGGCTGGGTCGCCGCGCTCTGCCTGGGCCTGATCGCGTTGGTCGCGGTCGCCGCCATCCATGCCGGGGCCCGCGGGCGGCGCAGCGCCGCGCTCGGACTCGTCGTCGGGCTGGTCGGCGCGGCGTTGATGCTGTCATTCGTGGTGCTGCCCGGCCGGACCCGGGTCGGCGTGATCCCCTCCGGCGCGTTCACGCTGGCCGGGGCGAGCCTCTACAGCGTGGGCTGGCTGCTCGTCGGGTGGGCCGTGGTGCGGTCGCGGCTCTTCTCCCTGGTCGACGGCGTGATGCTGATCGTCGCCGCGCCGATGCTGGGCGTCGCCGGGTTGCTCATCGGCCCGCTGCAGACCGTCGGCGCGATGCTCGCCGTGGCCGCCGGCATCGGGTTGGCCTGGACCGCCGGCCGGCTGATCCCGACGGTCGGCGGTCCCGAGCTGGCCGGGCCGCCGGTCCGGCAGGGCTCCGACGGCGCGGCGGCCGGCCGGCCGGCGGCGTACGCCCCGGTCGCCACCCACGACGGCGACGCCGGAGCGTGACCGGCGAGAATCGGCGGTGTGTCCGTCGAACTGATCACCGACCCTGACGACGAGCGGATCGCCGACTACCGGGCGCTGACCGACGTCGAGCTGCGTACCCGTTGGGAGCCGCCGCACGGCCTGTTCATCGCCGAGGGGGAGCTGGTGCTGCGCCGGGCGCTGCGCGCCGGCTACCCGCCGCGGTCGTTCCTGGTCGACGCGAAGCGCGTGGATCAGCTGGCCGACCTGCAGACCCACGACGCCCCCGTCTACGCGGCCAACCCCGACGTGCTGGAACGGGCGACCGGCTTCCACGTGCACCGCGGGGTGCTGGCATCGTTCCACCGGCGGCCCTTGCCAACCCCCGAGCAGCTGCTGGCGACCGCCCGCCGGATCGCCATCCTGGAAGACGTCAACAACCACACGAATCTCGGCGCCGTTTTCCGGGGCGCCGCCGCGCTCGGCGTCGACGCGGTGCTGCTGTCGCCGTCCTGCGCCGACCCGCTCTACCGGCGCAGCGTCCGGGTGAGCATGGGCGAGGTGTTCGCCGTGCCGTACGCGACGCTCGCGCCCTGGCCCGACGGCCTGGCGCGGGTGCGCGAGGCCGGCTTCGCGGTGCTCGCCCTGACACCGGCGCCGGACGCGCTGCCGATCCAGCGCCTCACCCCGCAACAGCGGGCCCGCGCCGCGCTGCTGCTCGGCGCGGAGGGGCCGGGGCTGTCGCGGCACGCGCTGAACGCCAGCGACCAGCGGGTGGCGATCCCGATGCGGCGCGGGGTGGACTCGCTCAACGTGGCGGCGGCGGCCGCGGTGGCGTTCTGGGAGCTCGGCCGGGACGACCCGCTGTAGCGGGTGGCGGCTCCGGTCCGTGCCCACGGGTACCGTGATCGCCGTGTTCCCTACCGTCCGTGAGGTTCTGGGCCTCGACCCCGTGCGCCACGGCGGTCCGCGGGTCGTCGCCGCCGAGGCGCACCTGGACCGGCCGGTGCGCTGGGTGCACGTCGCCGAGGTGCCCGACATCGCGTCGCTGCTCGGTGGCGGCGAACTGGTGCTCACCACCGGGATCGGGCTGCCCGCCGACGACGCGGGCCTGCGGGCGTTCATCGGCGACCTCGCCGACGTCGGTGTGGCGGGGCTGGTCGTCGAGCTCGGCCGCCGCTACGACAGCTGCGTTCCGCGGGTGATGGCCGCCGCGGCCGAACGGCACGGACTGCCCCTGGTCGAGCTGCGCCGGCCCACCCCGTTCGTCCGGATCACCGAGGCGGTGCACGCGCTGATCGTCGACGCGCAGCTGACCGAGCTGCGTGCCACCGAGGAGATCCACCAGCGCTTCACGGAGCTGTCGGTGGAGGGCGCCGAGCCGGCCGAGGTGGTGCAGCAGGCCGCCACGCTGGCCGGTTGCCCGGTGGTGCTGGAGAACCTGTCGCGGCAGGTGCTGGCGTACGACAGCGCGGGCGACAGCGCCGAGCTGCTGCTCGACGGCTGGGAGCAGCACTCGCGGCGGATCCAGCCGGCGGGACGCACGGCGTACGACCCGGACGCCGGGTGGCTGGTCACCACGGTCGGCGCGCGCGGCCAGGACTGGGGACGGCTGCTGCTGCGCTGGCCCGCCCCCGGGGTGGCGGCCGAGGCCGCCGACCGTCCGCCGACCCGGTTGACGATCCTGGTGGAGCGGGCGGCCTCCACGCTGGCGCTGGGTCGGCTGATCCGGCGCGACGCCGAGGGGCTGGAACGCCAGATCCACCGCACGCTGCTCACCGCCCTGCTCGACCACGCCCGCCCGGTCGACGAGGTGGCGCTGCGTGCCCGCGCGCTCGGGGTGCCGCTGGAGCGTCGGCACCTGGTGGGCGTGGTGGTCCGGCCGCGCACGGACGACCCGGCGGCGGAGCCGGGCACCGAGGCGGCGCAGGCGCGGCTGCGTGATCTGGCCGAGGCGGTCAGCCAGGCGTTGCGGGAGGCGAAGCTGTCCGGGCTGGCCAGCGCGCTCGACGAGCACGCGGTGGGGGCGCTGCTGACGCTGCGCGGCGCGGCCGAGGAGGAGCGCGCGCTGTCGGCGTTCGCCGCCGCGCTGCACCGGCTGCGCGGTGACGCCGACCCGGCGGGCAGCGGCCGCCGCGGCCTGATCGTCGCCGCCGGTACCGGGGTGGCGGCGCCGCGCGAGGCGCGCCGGTCGCTGATCGAGGCGCGGCAGATCGCCGACGCCGCCCGGCGCGACCCCCGGGACATGCCGGTGTTCCGGCTGCCGCACGTCGGCCTCGCCGGCCTGCTGCACCTGCTGCGCGAGGAGCCGCGGCTGCAGACGTTCGTCGAGCGTGAGCTCGGGGCGCTGCTGGCGTACGACGCCAAGCATCCGCGCGAACAGCTGCTCGGCACGCTGCGCGCGTACCTGGATCACGGGCGGAACAAGTCGGCGGCGGCGACGGCGGCGCACCTGTCCCGGCCGGCGTTCTACGAGCGGCTGTTCCGGATCGGCCGCATCCTCGACGTCAACCTGGACGCGGTCGAGACCTGCCTGTCCCTGCACGTCGCCCTGCTGGCCCTGGACGCGGTCCGCGACAAGTAACGCGGCCGGATGGGCGCCGCCCCCGCGCTCCCGTAAAATCCCCCGGTGGCATCCCCGACCGATCAACTGACCGACGAAGCGTTACGGACGCTGCGGCGCGTCTTCGGCTACGACACGTTCCGCGGAAACCAGCGGGAAATCATCGACCAGGTCATCGGCGGCGGCGATGCGCTGGTGCTCATGCCGACCGGTGGCGGCAAGTCGCTGTGCTACCAGATCCCCGCGCTCGTCCGGGACGGGGTCGGGGTCGTCATCTCGCCGCTGATCGCGTTGATGCAGGACCAGGTGGATGCCCTGACGACGCTCGGGGTGCGGGCCGGCTTCCTCAACTCCACGCAGGATCTCGACGCGCGCCGCCGGGTCGAGTCGGCCTTCCTTGCCGGTGAGCTCGACCTGCTGTACCTCGCGCCGGAGGCGCTGCGGACCGGTTCCACCGTCGCGCTCCTCGACCGCGGCGATATCGCGCTGTTCGCGATCGACGAGGCGCACTGCGTCTCGCAGTGGGGGCACGACTTCCGCCCCGACTACCTCGCGCTGTCCATGCTCCATGAGCGCTGGCCGACCGTACCCCGGATCGCCCTGACGGCCACCGCGACCAGCGCGACCCGCGCGGAGATCGCGTCGCGGCTGAAGCTCGAGGATGCCCGCCATTTCGTGGCCAGCTTCGACCGGCCCAACATCCAGTACCGGATCGTGCCGAAGCGGGAGCCCCGCAAGCAGCTGCTCGACCTGCTCCGCACGGAGCACCCCGGCGATGCCGGCATCGTCTACTGCCTGTCGCGGGCGTCCGTGGACAAGACGGCCGAGTTCCTGACCCAGAACGGGATCCCGGCGCTGCCGTACCACGCGGGACTCGACGCGGTGACGCGCGCGACGAACCAGAAGCGCTTTCTGCGTGAGGACGGCCTGGTGATGGTCGCGACGATCGCGTTCGGGATGGGCATCGACAAGCCCGACGTGCGGTTCGTCGCCCACCTCGACCTGCCCAAGTCGGTCGAGGGCTACTACCAGGAGACCGGGCGGGCCGGCCGTGACGGGCTGCCGTCGACCGCCTGGCTGGCGTACGGCCTGCAGGACGTCGTGCAGCAGCGCAAGATGATCGACAGTTCCGAGGGCGACCTCGCGCACCGCCGCGGCCTCGCCGCCCACCTCGACGCCATGCTGGCCCTGTGCGAGACGGTGCAGTGCCGTCGCGTCCAACTGCTCGCGTACTTCGGCGAGCGGGCCACCCCGTGTGGCAACTGCGACACCTGTCTGAGCCCGCCGGAGTCCTGGGACGGCACGGTCGCGGCGCAGAAGCTGCTCTCGACCGTGTTACGCCTGCACCGCGAGCGCAACCAGAAGTTCGGCGCCGGCCAGTCGATCGACATCCTGCTCGGCCGGAAAACGGACAAGGTCTCCCAGTACGGCCATGACAGCCTCACCGTGTTCGGCGTCGGCACCGAGTTGAGCGAGGCCGATTGGCGGGCCGTGGTCCGGCAGCTGCTGGCGCAGGGGCTGCTCGCGGTGGAGGGCGACTACGGCACGCTCGTGCTGACCGAATCGAGCCGGGACGTGCTGAGCAGGCAGCGCCAGGTGACGATGCGGCGGGAGCCGACGCGCACCGCGTCCGGCTCGCGCACGCCCACGTCGCGGTCGGCCAAGGGCGCCGTTGACCTTCCCCCGACCGCCGTGCCGCTGTTCGAGCGGCTGCGCGCGTGGCGGGCGGCCGCCGCGAAGGAACAGGGGGTGCCGGCGTATGTGATCTTCCACGACGCGACGTTGCGTCAGATCGCCACCGATTCCCCGCAGACCCTGGCCGACCTCGGCCGGATCAGCGGGGTGGGGGAGAACAAGCTGTCGAAGTACGGCGAGCAGGTCCTGAACGCGCTCGCCGGCTAGCGGCAGGATCGGTCAACCGAGCGCGGTGAGCGCCTTGGCGTACGCCGGTGGGACGAAGTGCGGGCCGCCGGGCGTGAGCACGTCTGAGCGGGACGCCGCCGCCCACGCCGACTCCGGCACGGCCGCCATCAGCGCCCGCACCACCGGGGCGTCGCGCCACTGCTCCTGCTCGGCGAGCAGGCCGAGCGCCACCAGCGACTCCTCGACCTCACCCACGCACTCGAACGGCTTGTGCGCGTCGATGCCGAGCAGCTCCAGGTAGCCGGGGACCTGCGCCGGATCGGCGAACAGGTCGACGCCGAAGATCTCCGCCAGCCGCGGCCGCGGCATGAACGGCGCCATCGCCAGGAACACGAACCGGCACTTGGGGCAGTCGCCGCACCACCGGTCGCTCGCCCCGTGCAGCTTGAACGCCGCGTTGCAGCTGGTGACCACCGCGTCGTACCCGGTGAACTGCGCGAACAGCTTGGCGATGTGCAGCTCGGACAGGGACCGCAGCAGCGAGAAGTACGGCTCGGTGAGCCCGGCGTGCGCGGCGAGCGCGGCGCGCAGCAGCGCCTCGGCCTCGACCCCCTTCGACCACTGGTGGTTGATCTCGTGGCCGTTCCAGATCAGGTTCGGGTCGGAGGCGGAGCGCTCGTTGGACATCACCACCGGGCCGAGGCCGTGCAGCACCGCCGTGGCGACCGCGATCAGCGAGTTGATCGCGGTGACCGGGATGTGCCCGTTGTAGCCGCCCGCGTTGTTCAGCTCGAACAGCTGCGGGTCGATCCGGCGGCGGGCGGCCAGCGCGGGCAGCCCGGAGGCGTCGTTGACCGACAGGATCACGCGGTTGGGGTTGACCGAGAACGGGACCGGGTCGAAGCCGGCGCGGCGCAGCGCCTCCAGGCTGACGATCGAGTCCTTGCCGCCGCCGACGGCCGACAGCGGCCGACGGTCACTGGTGTCGACCGGCTCCGGCGTGGCCGCCACCCCGTCGGGGACGGTCAGCGTCAGCTCCAGCACGTGCGACAGCTGATTGCGGTAGGCGTACTCGGCGAGGCCCTTGGTGTAGACGGCCTCGATCAGCGCGACGGCGGCCGCCGACAGCGGCGCCGGCGCCACCAGCCGGGGCGGGGCGGCGACCTTGTAGTAGCTCACCCCGGCGACCAGGTGCAGCAGCTCGAGCACCCGGTGGAAACTCGACAGCGTCGCCGGGTCCGGGGCGGCCGCGGGGAGCGGGAACGTGATCTCCTCGGCGAACCGCAGGTCCCCCGCGGGGCCGGTCAGCGCGTATTCGAAGCTGGCCACGCCGGTGCCGGGATCGAAGGAGTAGGAAGGGAAGCCGAACTCGGTCATCTGCCGGATTTGCTCGTGCGCCACCCGTAGCTCCTCACTGTGTTCCGGCGAGCCATACTAGTCGTGCCCGTTTTGACAGAAGGAGTTCCGGTGCGCCTGGCTGACCTTCGCGGCCGTTCCGTCGCCGTCTGGGGGACCGGCCGGGAGGGCCGGGCCGCCGTCACCGCGATCGCCGCGCACTCCCCGGCCGAGCTGGTCGCCGTCGACGACAGCGCCAATTTCCTCTCACTGTCGTGGGACGGCGCGCTGGCCGCGGCGGCGCCGCTGTTCACCGGCGAGGAGGCGTTCGCCAAGCTCGCCGGGGCGGACGTGGTGGTGCGCTCGCCGGGGGTGCCGCAGACCCATCCGTGGGTGATCGAGCTGCGTCGGCGCGGGGTCACGATCACCGGCGGCACGGCGCTGTGGATGGCCGAGCACGCCGCCCGCACCGTCGGGGTGACCGGCAGCAAGGGCAAGAGCACGACCTCCAGCCTGATCAGCCACCTGCTGACCGCCGTCGGCCGGCCCAACGTCTTCGGCGGCAACATCGGGGTGCCGCTGCTGGACCTGCCGGAAAGCGACCTGTACGTCCTGGAGCTCTCCAGCTACCAGTGCAGCGACCTGGCCGACTCGCCCCGCGTCGCGGTGGTGACCTCGCTCTTCCCCGAACACCTCGACGCGCACGGCGGGGAGGCCGAGTACTACCGCGACAAGCTGAACCTGATCGCGCACGACCCGGAGACCGTCGTCTTCAACGGCACCGACGAGCGGCTGACCGCGATGATCGGCGACCGCCCGGCGGTCGCGGCGGCGGTGCCCCCCGGCTACCACGTCGCGCCCGGCCCCGACGGCGCCCCGTACGTCTTCCGGGCCGACCTGCCGCTCTTCCCGCGCGCCGCGCTGCCGCTGGTCGGCCGGCACAACGAGCGCAACCTCTGCGTCGCGCTGACGGTGCTGGAGGCGCTCGGGATCGACTGCGTCGCCGAGCGGGAAACGCTGGCCGGGGCGGTTGCCGCGTTCGCCGGGCTGCCGCACCGGCTCGCCGAGATCCTCGATCCGGCCGGCATCACCTTCGTCGACGACACCCTGTCGACCAGCCCGTACTCGGCGATGCACGCGATCGACGCGTACGACGACCGCCCGCTGACCGTGATCGTCGGCGGCACCGACCGGGGTCTGGACTACACGCCGCTGCGCGAGCACCTCGCGACGCGCAGGCTCACCGTGATCGGCATCCCGGACAGCGGCGAGCGGATCATCGCGACGCTGCGCGACCTGCCGGAGGTCCGCACGGAGGTCACCGACGATCTCGTCGCGGCGGTGCGGCTGGCCCGCAAGCTGACCCCGGTCGGCGGGGTGGTGCTGCTGTCGCCGGCGGCGCCCAGCTACGGCCGGTTCCGCAACTTCGAGCACCGCTCCGAGGTGTTCGTGCAGGCCATCCGCGACACGGCCTGACCCGCGCGGAAAAAAGCCGGACGGGTCGGAACCAACCCGCCTGCTCGTGCGCCCCTAGGTTGTGACGGTGGAGACGGCGCTGCGCCGTGACCGCGGCGGCGCTGCTGATCGGGTGGCGGCTGTTCGTGGCGCTCCGCAAAGGCCGCACGGCGCCGCGGGGACCAGGCTAGCGCGGCGGGTCGGGGAGTGCGGCGGGTCGGGGAGTGCGGCGGGTCGGGGAGTGCGGCGTGCCGTCGCCGGACCGGGCAGGACCCGGGTTGACGGTCTGTCAGCGCATCGGCATCGGTGTGCGACAGGCTGGCAGTTGCCCGGGTGGCGTCGGCGGTGAAAGCGTGCAGTGATCGACGTACCCGGCGAGGGGTTGCTCACTATGACGACCGACGATCTGCTGGCCCGGCACCGGGCCGTGCTGCCGTCCTGGATGCCGCTCTACTACGACGAACCGATCGAGATCGTCTCGGGTGCGGGCCGCCGCGTCACCGACGCGGCCGGGCGCACCTATCTGGATTTTTTCGGTGGCGTGCTGACCAACATGCTCGGCTACGACATCGCGGAGGTGCGGGAGGCGGTCGAGCGGCAGC
Organism: Micromonospora pattaloongensis; assembly: GCF_900107255.1. GTDB lineage: Bacteria > Actinomycetota > Actinomycetes > Mycobacteriales > Micromonosporaceae > Micromonospora_I > Micromonospora_I pattaloongensis. The sequence continues at coordinate 449,003 of NZ_FNPH01000005.1, forward strand.
TGCGCACCGGCGTGGTGCACACCTCCACGCTGTACCTGATCCGCCAGCAGGTCGAGTTGGCCGAGAAGATCGCCGGGCTCTCCGGCATCCCGGACGCCCGCGTCTTCTTCACCAACTCGGGCACGGAGGCCAACGAGGCCGCGTTGCTGATGGCCACCAACTACCGGCGCTCCCACCAGATCCTCGCGGTCCGCAACAGCTACCACGGCCGGTCGTACGGCACGATGGGCGCCACCGGCAACCGCGGCTGGTCGGCGAGTGGGCTCAACCCGTTGCAGGTGAGCTGGCTGCACTCGGGCGACCGGCTGCGCGGCCTGCTGTCGCATTTGAACGATGACGCGCACGTCGAGGCGGCCGTCGACGACCTGCGCGAGGTGCTGGCGACGCAGACGGCCGGCGACGTGGCGTGTCTGATCGCCGAGCCCGTCCAGGGGGTCGGTGGCTTCGTGCACGCGCCGGACGGGCTCTTCGGCGCCTGGAAGAAGGTGCTGGACGAGTCGGGCATCCTGTTGATCTCGGACGAGGTGCAGACCGGCTGGGGCCGCACCGGCGAGCACTTCTGGGGCTACCAGGCGCACGGGGTGACGCCGGACCTGCTCACCTTCGCGAAGGGGATCGGCAACGGCTTCGCGCTGGCCGGCGTGGTCGGCCGCGCCGAGGTGATGGAGAGCGTGCCCGCCATCTCGTTCTCCACCTTCGGGGGCAACCCCGTCTCCACCGCGGCCGGCAACGCGGTGCTCGACTACCTGCTGGCGCACGACCTGCAGGCCAACGCGGCGCGGGTCGGCGCGGTGCTGCGGGACGGGCTGCGCGCGGCGGCGGCGCGGTCCCCGATCGTGGCGGAGGTGCGCGGCAAGGGGCTGATGCTCGCCGTCGAGTTCACCCGGCCGGGCACCCGGGAGCCGGATCCGGTGGCGACGGCGCGGGTCTTCGACGAGTGCCGCCGCGGCGGGCTGCTGGTCGGCAAGGGCGGCCTGTACGGCAACGTGATCCGGATGGGCCCGCCGCTGACGCTCACCGAGGACGAGGCGCGCGAGGGCCTGGCGATTCTCGTCGACGCGATCGGCGCTGCGTCATGATCAATCATTTCGTGGGCGGCGCGCCGTGGACCGGTCGGTCGACCCGCCGGGGCGACGTCTACGACCCCGCCACCGGCAAGGTCAGCGCGGAGGTCGCCTTCGCCTCCACCGCCGACGTCGCCGCGGCGGTCGACGTCGCCACCGGTGCGGCGCGCCAGTGGCGGGACGCGTCGCTGGCGCGGCGCACGGCGGTGATGTTCGCCTTCCGCCAGCTGCTGCACGCCCGGCGTGACGAGCTGGCCGCGGCGATCACCGCCGAGCACGGCAAGGTGCTCTCCGACGCCGCCGGGGAGGTGCAGCGCGGGCTGGAGGTGGTCGAGTACGCCTGCGGCATCCCGACGCTGCTGCGCGGCGGGTTCAGCGAGAACGTCTCCACCGAGGTCGATTCCTACAGCCTGCGACAGCCGCTCGGCGTGGTGGCGGTGATCTCCCCGTTCAACTTCCCGGCCATGGTGCCGCTGTGGTTCGTGCCGATCGCGATCGCCTGCGGCAACGCGGTGGTGCTCAAGCCGTCGGAGAAGGATCCGTCCGCGCCGACGCTGCTGGCGCAGTGGTTCGCCGAGGCGGGGCTGCCGCCGGGGGTCTTCAACGTGGTGCACGGCGACGCCGAGGCGGTCGACGCGCTGCTGGACCATGCCGGGGTGCGGGCGGTGTCGTTCGTCGGCTCCACGCCGGTGGCGCGGCACGTCTACCAGCGCGGCACCGCGGCCGGCAAGCGGGTACAGGCGCTGGGCGGGGCGAAGAACCACATGGTGGTGCTCCCCGACGCCGACCTGGACCTGGCCGCCGACGCGGCGGTGAGCGCCGGGTTCGGCTCGGCGGGGGAGCGGTGCATGGCGATCTCGGTGGTGGTGGCGGTGGAGCCGGTCGCCGACGAGCTGGTCGCCCGGATCGCGGCGCGGCTCGACGGGGTGCGCACCGGCGACGGGCGCCGGCCGGGCTGCGAGATGGGGCCGCTGGTCACGGGCGCCCACCGGGACCGCGTGGTCTCCTATGTGAAGGCCGGTGTGGACGCGGGCGCGACGGCGGTGGTGGACGGCCGTACGGTGGAGCCCGACGGCGAGCCCGGTGGCTTCTGGCTCGGGCCGACGCTCTTCGACCACGTCACCCCGGAGATGTCGATCTACACGGATGAGATCTTCGGGCCGGTGCTGTCGGTGGTCCGGGTCGCCTCCTACGACGAGGCGCTCGCCCTGGTCAACGCCAACCCGTACGGCAACGGCACGGCGATCTTCACCAACGACGGTGGCGCGGCCCGGCGCTTCCAGCACGAGGTCGAGGTCGGCATGGTCGGCGTCAACGTGCCGATCCCGGTGCCGATGGCGTACTTCTCGTTCGGTGGGTGGAAGGCGTCGCTCTTCGGTGACACGCACGCGCACGGCCGGGAGGGCGTGCACTTCTTCACCCGGGGCAAGGTGGTGACCAGCCGCTGGCTCGATCCGCGGCACGGTGGGGTGAATCTGGGCTTCCCGACCCAGAGTTGATGGTGCCGGCGCGCGGCACCGTCACGCACCGCTCTGCGGGAGCAGCCGGTGGTGCAGGGCGTCGGCGTCCACGCCGGGCAGGGAGCGCGCCGCCAGCCAGGCCGCGGCGGCGGCGCCGTCGCCGGCGACCAGCAGCGGCGCCTGCGGCCAGCGGTCCCGCAGCGCCGCGGTCACGGCGTCGGCCAGCGGCGTGTGCCCGGTGAGCAGCCCGCCGCCGAGCACGACCGGGCCGGTCTCGTCGGCGGCGCGGATCCGGGCCGCGGTGGTGACAAGGTGCCGGGCCGCGTCGGCGAGGATCGCGGTCGCGGCCGGGTCGCCGTCGTCGGCGGCGGTGAGTACCAGCGGCGCGAGCGCGGCGAGTTCGATGGGGGGCCGCCGGGTGACGGTCTGCACGACCGCGTCGACGGTGTCGCGCCGGCGCGGCGCGATCGCGGTGGAGCCGAGCAGCCGGGTCAGCACCAGGGCCGCCAGCGGCGTGGGCCCGCCGCCGGCGTCGAGCCCGGCCAGGGTGTGCCGGACGGCCTCGCGTCCGAGCCAGAAGCCGGAGCCGGCGTCGCCGAGCAGCCATCCGTGGCCATCGGCGACCCGGTCGAGGGTCATGGCGCGCACGGCCGCGGCGATGGCCCCGGTCCCGGCGATCAGCACGGTGCCGTCCGGGGCCGGGGTGCCGGAGGCGTACGCCACCAGGGCGTCGCCGAGCACCGTGTAGGGGCAGCGGAGCCCGACCGCGCGCCAGACGGCGTCGAAGGCGGCGCGCCCGGCCGGGTCGGCGAGCAGTCGTCCGGCGCCGGCGAGCCCGATCACCCCGGCGCGCGCGTCGCCGGGGTCCACACTCGACAGAGCCTCGGTGAGCGCGGCCCGCAGCTGCTCGGCGGCGCGTTCGGCGCCGTGGGTGGTGGGGTTGCCGCCCCCGGCCCGCCCGGCGCCGAGCCACTCGCCGTGCACGGAGACGACGGTCACCCGGGTCGTCGAGCCGCCGACGTCGAGGCCCACCACGATCGCCGCTGACATCCGTCGTGCGCCCTCCATCGCCCCGGTTACCTCGGACAATGCTGCGACCGTCGGGCCGGTGCGGCAAGCCCCGGGGCAGGTAACAGTTTGAAAACTTCGCCCACGGTATTGACAAGAGAGGGCCCGCAGTAAGAACTTTTACCACTATCAGTAAAGAACGTTTTCCGAAAGGCGACCGCCGATGGTTGATCACGAGGCCGAGACCGCCGCGCGGACCGCGGTGGTCGATGCCCCGGTGACCGCCAGGCTGTCGCCGACCGACAGCGTGCTGGCGCGGGTGCGGTCGGGGCTGCCGGAGTTCACCGGCGCCCTGCGGCGCGTCGCCGAGCAGGTGCTCGCCGACCCGGGCGCGGCGGCCCGGGCGACCATCGTGGAGCTGGCCGAGCGGAGCGGCACATCGCCGGCGACCGTCACGCGGTTCTGCCGCGCGCTGGGCTTCGAAGGCTACGCCGACCTGCGGCTGGGGATCGCCGCGGAAACCGGGCGCGCCCGGTCCGCGGGCTGGACCGTCGACATCGGACGCGAGATCCAGCCGGGCGACCCGTTGGAGCGGGTGCTCGGGCAGATCATGGCGGCCGACACCCGCGCGATGCACGACACGGCCGCGCTGCTGGACCTCGCGGAGGTGGAGCGGGCCGCGCACGCGGTCGCCGGGGCGTCGCGGGTCAACATCTTCGGCGCCAGCGGCAGCGCCCTGGTCGGCGAGGAGCTGCAGTTCAGCCTGCACCGCATCGGCGTACCGGCCTGGGCCTGGACCGACGTGCACAACGGTCTGGCCAGCGCCGCCCTGATGCGTGCCGGCGACGTCGCGCTGGGGATCTCGCACAGCGGTCAGACCCGCGAAACGATCGAGATGCTCGCGGAGGCGGGCAGCCACGGCGCCACCACGGTCGCGCTGACCAGCTTCCCGCGCTCGCCGCTGGCCGAGCTCGCCGAGATCGTGCTGGTCACCGCCACCCAGGCGACCACGTTCCGGCCCGACGCGCTCTCGGCCCGGCATCCGCAGCTCGTCGTGCTCGACCTGCTCTACATCGCCGTGGCGCAGCGCACCCACGACCGGGCGCACGCCGCGTTCCGGAGCACCGCCCGGGCCGTCGACGGCCACAAGGCCGGCAAGGAGGTGCGATCGGCATGATCAGCATGCAGGGGTACGTCGCCGCCCTCCGCCCGATCCTGGACCGGCTCGTCGACCGCGAGGCCGCCGGCATCGCCCGGGCGGCCGACCTGATCGCCGCCAGCCTTCGCGACGGCGGCGTGCTCCAGGCCTTCGGCGCCGGCCACTCCGAGGTCTTCGCCGCGGAGCTCGTGGCCCGGGCCGGCGGCCTGGTCCCCACCAACCAGCTCGCGGTGCGCGACCTCGTCGTGTACGGGGGCGCCGCACCGCGGGTGCTCGACGACCCCAAGCTCGAGCGCGACCCCACCATCGCCCACCAGATCTACGCGCTCGCGGCCCCGCAGCCGCGGGACGTGTTCGTGGTGGCGTCCCAGTCCGGCATCAACGGCTCGGTCGTCGAGCTGGCGAGGCTGGTCAAGGAGCGCGGTCATCACCTGATCGCGGTCACCTCGGTCGAGCACACCGCGCGGGTGCCCCCGCGGCACCCGTCCGGTCGACGGCTCGCCGAACTCGCGGACGTCGTGCTGGACAACGGCGCGCCGTACGGCGATGCACTGCTGCCGCTGGAAGGCGGCGGCGCGGTCTGCGCGGTCTCATCGGTCACCGCTGCGCTGCTGGCGCAGCTGCTGACCGCGGAGGTCGTGCGACGGTTCCACCTCGCCGGGGAGGCGCCCCCGATCTACCTCTCCGCGAACGTCCCCGGCGGGGACGACCACAACCATGCTCTTGAGTCGCGGTACGCCGGGCGCATTCGGCGGACCGCCTGACCCGACGCGATTTTTCCGATCCGAGGAGCCAGAGATGTCTGTAACCCCCGACAGCACGTCCGACCTCAGCCGGCGCAGTCTGCTGCAGCGGGCCGCGGCCGCCGGCCTGCTCGCCACCCCGGCCGCCGGCCTGCTCGCCGGCTGTGTCAGCGGCGGCGGCGACTCCGGGCCCAAGGCCGAGGGCGAGAAGAGCGCGGACAACCCGCTGGGCGTCAAGGAGGACGCCGAGCTGGAGATCGTGATCTTCAACGGCGGCCTGGGCAGCAAGTACGCCACCGACGTGCACATCCCGTCGTACAAGAAGAAGTTCCCGAAGGCGAACGTGAAGTTCTCCGAGACGCAGGAGGTCGGCACGGTCCTGCAGCCCCGGTTCACCAGCAACACCCCGCCGGACATGGTCAACAACGCCGGCTCCAAGCTGATGGACCAGGGCGCGCTGGTGCAGGCGGGCCAGGTGCAGGACCTGACCGAGCTGTTCGAGGCGGAGTCGCTGGACCAGCCGGGCATGAAGGTGAAGGACACCCTGATCCCGGGCACGATCGCGCAGGGCACCTTCAACGACAAGCCGTACGTGCTGAACTACGCGTTCACCGTCTTCGGCCTCTGGTACGACGCGGCGCTGTTCGAGAAGAACGGCTGGACGGCGCCGAAGACCTGGGCCGAGTTCACGGCGCTCTGCGACAAGATCAAGGCCGCCGGCATCACGCCCTACTCGTACGCGGGCGCGAACGCCGCCTACTACCAGTACCTCGTGATGCTGACCAGCGCCGCGAAGATCGGCGGCCCGGACGTCCTCAAGAACATCGATAACCTCGAGGACGGCGCCTGGCAGGCCGACGCGGTGAAGCAGGCCGCCGAGGCGTGGGCCGAGATCGGCGCCAAGTACGGCAACAAGGCGCACCTCGGCCTCAAGCACACCGAGGTTCAGCTGCAGCACAACCAGGGCAAGGTGGCGTTCTACCCCAGCGGGTCGTGGCTGGAGAACGAGCAGGCCAAGGACACCCCGCCCGGCTTCAAGTACGCCGTCATGCCGACTCCGAGCGTCACCGGCGCGGACAAGTTGCCGCAGACCGCGGTCTACGCCGCGGCCGGCGAGATGTACTTCGTGGCCGCCAAGGGCAAGAACCCGCGCGGCGGCATGGAGTACCTGCGGCACATGCTCTCCAAGGAGGGCGCGAAGGGCTTCACCCAGCTGACCAAGGTGCTCACGGTGGTCAAGGGCGCGGTCGACGGGCTGGAGATCTCGCCGGGCCTGACCAGCAGCAACGCGATGCTCACCGCCGCCGGCAGCGACTACTTCGCCTACCGCTTCGACACCTGGTACAAGAAGCTCGACGACGAGGCGCGGTCGGCCACCAACGAGCTGATGTTCCGGGGCGGGACCGCACAGAAGTTCTGCGACCGCATGCAGAAGGCCGCCGACGCGGTCAAGAAGGATTCGTCCATCGAGAAGTTCAAGCGCTGAGCCGGCGTAGGAGATAGGACCATGCGGCACGGCAAGTACCCGTTCATCGTCGGGTTCCTCGCGGCGCCGGTCGCGATCTACGTGACCTTCGTCATCGCTCCGTACGCCCAGGCGTTCTACGTCGCGATGACCAGCTGGCGGGGGGTGGACGCCAACCCGAGCTTCGTCGGCCTGCAGAACTTCGAGCGGTTGCTGCAGGACGACGTCTTCTGGACGGCGTTGCGTCACCACGGTGTGCTGCTGCTGGCCATGCCGCTGATCACGATCGTGCTCGCGCTCTTCTTCGCCTTCATGCTCAACGTGGGCGGGGGCGGCCGCGGCGGCGCGATGACCGGGGTCTGGGGGTCGAAGTTCTACCGTGTGGTGTTCTTCTTCCCCCAGATCCTGGCGGTCGTGATCGTCGCCGTGATCTTCGGCCGGGTCTACGCCCCGGACGAGAGCGGCCTGCTCAACGCGACGTTGGGCGCGGTCGGCCTCGAACCGCTGTTGTTCATGGCCGACCCCGGCATCGCCCTCTGGTGCGTCATCGCGGTGCTGGTGTGGCAGGCGGTCGGCTTCTACGTGGTGCTCTTCTCCGCGGGCATGGCCTCGATCCCGAAGGACATCTACGAGGCGGCCACCATCGACGGCGCCAACCGGGTGAACATGTTCTTCCGGGTGACCCTGCCGCTGCTCTGGGACACCCTGCAGGTCGCCTGGGTCTACCTCGGGATCGCGGCCTTCGACGCGTTCGCCCTCGTGTGGGTGCTCTCGGTCGACCGCGGCGGCCCGGACCGCGCCACCACGGTGCTCGGCGTGGAGATCTACCGCAACGCGTTCGAGTACTCGCAGTTCGGCTACGCGTCCGCGATGGGCGTGGCGCTGTTCTTCCTGACGATCACGTTCGCGGCGCTCACCCTGCGCGTCAGCCGGCGTGAAACGATCGAGCTCTGAGTGGGGCCGGAGATGACGACAGAAATCGCGCCGAGCGCGCCCGCGGCTCCCGTGGCCGCGTCGAAGAAGGCCCGGGTGCCGGGCGGCACGGCACGGGACGTCCGCCTGCTCTCCGGCCTGGGGCACCTCGCGCTGCTGGTCTGGGCGATCGTGGTCATCGCCCCGCTGCTGTGGATCGTGCTCGGCTCCTTCAAGACCAACACCGAGATCTTTCTCGGCGGCGCCTTCTCGCTGCCCGCGTCGATCAGCCCGGACACGTACATCCAGGCGTGGAACGAGGCGAACGTCGGCCGTTACTTCCTCAACAGCCTGCTGGTCGTCTCGCTGAGCACCACCGGCACGATGCTGTTCGGTGCGATGGCGGCGTACGTGCTGGCCCGCTACTCCTTCCCCGGGAACCGGGCGATCTACTACATGTTCGTCTCCGGGCTGGCGTTCCCGGTCTTCCTGGCGCTGGTGCCGCTCTTCCTGGTGGTCAACAATCTCGGGCTGCTCAACACGTACACCGGGTTGATCCTGGTCTACATCGCCTATTCGCTGCCGTTCACCGTCTTCTTCCTGGCGGCGTTCTTCAAGACGCTGCCGCAGTCGGTGGCCGAGGCGGCGATGCTCGACGGTGCCTCGCACACCCGGCTGTTCTTCCGGATCATGATGCCGATGGCGCGACCCGCCCTGGTCAGCATCACGATCTTCAACATCATCGGGCAGTGGAACCAGTACCTGCTGCCGGTGGCGCTGATGCAGGGCGAGAACGCCGACCAGAAATGGGTGCTGACGCAGGGGATCGCGAACATCAACACGTCGGCGGGCTACCAGGCCGAGTGGGGCGCGCTGTTCGCGGCCGTCACGCTCTCCGTCCTGCCGATGATCGTCGTGTACGCGTTCTTCCAGCGTCAGATCCAGCAGGGCCTCACCGCCGGCGCGGTCAAGTAATCCGGTCCGCGATCATGTCGGATGCGTCGGGCACAATGCGTTTGTGCTGGTGGCGGTGGTGCGCGGGGATCTGGGCACAGGTGATCGGGGCGCAGGTGATCGGGGCGCAGGTGATCGGGGCGCAGGGGAGAGCGGCGGGGGGCGGCTGCAGCCGCTGCACGCCGACGGACGCCCCGCCGGCCCGGTCGAGCGCTGCCCGGACCTCGCCGCCGCGATCGCCGAGCGGGAGCGGCGGGACCGGCCGCGCTGGCTCTGGGCCACCGCGACGGCGATCTACCCGCCACTGCTGCGCGCCGGCGTCCGCGTCGACCGCTGCCACGACGTCGAGCTCACCGAGGCGCTGCTGCTCGGGCACGCCGGCCGCTGGGGCGAACCGCGGGCGCTGGCCGCGGCCTGGGCGCGGCTGACCGGCGCCCCGGTACCGGCCGACCCGCCGCCGCGGGCCCCGGACCCGCCCGGCCACGGCCAGGGCGCGCTCTTCGACGAGATCACCGCGCCGCCGCCGGTGGTCGGCGTCGATCCGCTGCGGGCGCTGACCGAGGTGTACGCCGACCAGCAGGTCCGGATCGCCCGCACCGGGCATCCCGGCCGGTTCCGGCTGCTGGTGGCCGCGGAGTCGGCGAGCGCGTTGATCGCCGCCGAGATGGGGGCCGACGGCCTGCCGTGGCGGGCCGACGTGCACGACGCGCTCCTGGCCGAGCTGCTCGGCGAGCCGTCACCGGTCGGCGGCCCGCCGAGGCGGCTGGCCCGGTTGGCCGCGCTGATCGCCGAGGCGCTCGGCGACCGGCAGCTGCATCCCGACTCCCCGGCCGAGCTGCTGCGGGCCTTCGCCCGGGCCGGGATCGAGCTGCCCAACACCCGCGCCTGGGTGCTGCGCGGCGTCGACCACCCGGCGGTGCCGCTGCTGCTCGAATACAAGGAGCTCTACCGGATCTGGACGGCGCACGGCCGGGCGTGGCGGGACGCGTGGGTGCACGAAGGGCGTTTCCGCCCCGAGTACGTGCCGGGCGGCGTGGTCTCCGGCCGCTGGGCGACCCGCGGCGGCGGGGCGTTGCAGATCCCGAAGGTGATCCGCCGGGCGGTGCGCGCCGACCCGGGCTGGCGGCTGGTGGTGGCCGACGCCGGCCAGCTGGAGCCGCGGGTGCTGGCCGCCGTCTCCGGCGACGCGCGGCTCGCCGCGGCCGGTGGCGCCGGGGACCTCTACGCGGCGCTGGCCCGCGACGCGTTCGGCGGTGACCGGGCGCGGGCCAAGGTGGCGCTGCTCGGCGCGATGTACGGCCAGACCGGCGGCGCCGCCGTGCCGGCGCTGGCGGCGCTGCGGCGCAGCTACCCGACCGCCTTCGACTACGTCGAGACCGCCGCGCGTACCGGTGAGGCGGGCGGGCTGGTCCGCTCCTGGCTGGGCCGCACCTGCCCGCCGCCGTCCGTCAGCCTGCGCGAGGCCGACCCGGACGCGGCGGAGTTCGACGTGGGCGCGGACGGCGACCCGGCCGGGCCGCGGGCGCGGGCGGCGGCGCGCGCCCGTGGCCGGTTCACCCGCAACTTCGTGATCCAGGCGACCGCGGCGGAATGGGCCGCGACGATGCTCGCCACGTTGCGCGGCTCACTCGCCGGCACCGGCGCCCAGCTGGTCTTCTTCCAGCACGACGAGGTGCTGGTGCACTGCCCGGCCGCGCGCGCCGACGAGGTCGCCGGGCGGGTGGGCGAGGCGGCGACGCGGGCCACCCGGCTGCTGTTCGGCGACACCCCGGTCCGGTTTCCGCTGGACGCGACGGTCGTCGACAGCTACGCCGAGGCCAAATAGCGCGACCTGGGGGGTCGCTGCTCGTTGGTCCGGTGTGCGCTGCACGGGGTCGGTGAGGGCGGTGTGGCCCGCGCGACCCGGGCCGGCGAGCGCCGGTAGGAAGTTCCACTGCGGACGGCTTCGGCTGTCCGCGTCGCATGCACCGGCGGGCCCGCGGGCCCGGGCGGGGTGGTCGATCACCATGGCGGGGGTGACGAGCTGAGTCGGACAGCAGGAATGATTATCGCCGCGGGCGGCGGCCGTAATATCGGCGGCCCGGAGGCGCTGCTCTACCAGGGGGAACGGCTCCTGGTGGAGCGGATGTTGGAAACCGTACGGGAAGCGGGGTTGTCCCCGATCGTCGTGGTCCTGGGGGCCGGGGCCGAAGAGGTGCGGGCGGTCGCGGATCTGCGCGGGGCGAGCGTGGTGGTGAACCGCGCCTGGGGCACCGGCCTCGGTTCGTCGCTGCGCGTCGGGCTCGGCGCGCTGACCATGAGCCCGGTCGAGGCCGTGGCCGTGATGCCCGTCGACATGCCGGGGATCACGCCCGAGGCGCTGCGGCGGGTCTCCGCGCTGCCGTACCCGGACGTGCTGGTCTGCGCCACCTACGGGGGGCTGCGCAACTATCCGATGGTCTTCGGTCGCAAGCACTGGCCGGCGATCTCGGACCTCGGCAACACCGACGGCGGCGCCCGGCCGTACCTGCTCGCGCATCGGGAGCAGGTCGTCGACGTCTCCTGTGACGGCGTCGGCGACGGCAGCCGGGTGGACACGCCGGAGCTGGTCGCCGAGTGGGGGCTCACGGTGCCGGCGCAGCGGGTGCCGGCGTCGTAACGACGCCGGCACCCCCCCTTCAGTCCAACCCGAGCAGCCGGGCCGGGTTCTCCCAGCACACCGCGCGCAGCCAGGAGTCGCCCAGGTCGAGGCGGGCCAGGCCGGCGAGCTGGTCGGCGTACGGGTAGGGGATGTTGGGGAAGTCGCTGCCGAGCAGCACCTTGCCGCCCAGACCGAGCTCGCGCAGCCGGGGCAGCGCCGCCGCGGGGAAGGGCGTGAACTGGTCGAAGAACGGGGTGAACGCCATCGTGGTGTCCAACGCGACCCGCTCGTACTTCTCGGCCAGCGCGAGGAACTCCTCGTAGTCGGGGGCGCCCAGGTGCGCCACCACGGCGGTCAGCCGGGGGTGCCGGGCCAGCACCGCGGCGAACGGTTCGGGGCCGGTGTGCGCGGTGCCGACCGGCGCGTGCCCGGCGTGTACCACCACCGGCACGCCGGCGTCGGCGAGCAGCCCCCAGACCGGATCGAGCTCCGGCACGGTGGGGGAGAAGCCGCCGACCTGCAGGTGGACCTTGAACACCCGCGCGCCGGCGTCGATCGCGGCCGCCACGTAGCCGGCGACGTCGGGCTCGGGGTAGAACGTCGCCGAGGGCACGCACCCCGGCGTGGCGCGGGCGAACGCCAGCGCCCAGTCGTTGAGGTCGCCGGCCATGCCGGGCCGGTGGGCGTACGACAGCGCGGTGAACGCCCGGACGCCCAGTCGGCGCAGGTGCGCGACGCGTTCCTCGTCGGGCCAGCGGTAGCGGATCGGCCACCGCACCCCGACCAGCGGGCCGGCGGCGTCGAAGTACTCCCACACCCGGCGCAGCAGCCGTGGCGGCATGAAGTGCACGTGCACGTCGGCGAGGCCGGGCAGGCCGAGGCCCCGCCAGAAGGCGGGAACGTCGGCGTCGTCGGTCGGAGCGCTCACAACTCGATATTGAACCGCCGCAGCACCGACGGGGCGAGCAACCCGGCGGCGGAGAGCAGCGAGATCACGGTGAACGCGCCGCGCAGCACGACCGTCTCCACCGTGCCCCCGACCTTGACGGCCAACTGGTTCGGGATGCCGACCATCTTCCACATCCGCCGCTTGAGCGGGATCGGCCAGAGGATGGGCACGCCGTTGCTGGTGACGATGTCGCCCATGATGTGCACGAAGCACCCGACCCCGACGGCGAGTCCGATCATCGGATAGCCGCGGTCGCCGGGGAGGTTCAGGTACGTGAAGTACGCGGCGGCGAGCGAGACCAGCGTGACGATCACCCAGCCCGCGCGCTTGGCCCACTCGTCGAACAGGCCCCGCAGCGCGAGCCCGATCATGAAGAACAGGATGCCGATCACGGCCCACTTGCCGTAGTGCGCGCAGAGCGCGGTGGTGCCCCAGCCGACCAGCACGGTGAACGGGATGGTGTGGGTCAGGGTGCGGTGGCCGTTGTTGCGGACCGGGTCCCTGCTCAGCCGGGTCGCGGTGTAGACGCCGAGCGAGATCTTCTCGATCACCTCGGCGACGAAGAGCGACACCACGCCGAAGGTGCGGGCCACGGTGGCGCCGCCCTGGTTGCGGGTGACCCGGCCGGACAGGTCGAGATCCGGGAAGAGCGCGCCGCCGGCGCAGACCGCCGTGCCGACGGCGATCGCCAGCGGCGACTGCTCGTAACCGGCGAAGTAGTCCAGGGCCCAGGATCCGGCCAGCCACGTCGCGGCGCCGGACAGCGCATGGGACGGCCCCATCATCGTCGTGCACTCTCCCCAAGGTCATCGAGCGTCGCGCGCCACTGTGCCAAAGATCGCACGGCGGAGCAATCCGCGATCTTTCCACAGTGGATGACTCGGGGAGGTTGCCCCCTTCCCGTGTTTCAGGACGCGTCGAGGGCCAGGAGGTTTCCTTCGCGGATCACGATCGTCGGCCGCCCCTCGGTGAGCCGGGTGGCCGCCCGCAGCGTGTTGAAGCCGGCGACCTCGCGCTGCGCGGTCACGTACGCCGCCGCGGTACGGGCGGCGATCGTCGCCCAGCCGTACCGCTCGGCGACCATCGACCGGGCCTGCCGCGCCACCCGGCGGGCGAACATCTGGTCGCCGAGCAGCGCGTCGACGGCCGCGGCCAGGGACTCGGGGTCCTTGGGCGGGAAGGTCATGCCGGTGACCCCCGGCTCGACGATCTCGGCGAGGCCGCCGGTCGCGGCGACCGCCAGCGGCGCCCCGGCCGCGGCCGCCTCCAGAGCGACCATGCCGAACGGTTCGTAGAGGCTGGGGACCACGGTCGCGTCGGTGGCGGCCAGCACCGCGGGCAGCTGCACCTCGTTCATGAATCCCGCGAACGCCACCGTGCCGTCCAGGTCGAGCTCGCGCGCCTGTTCCTGCAGCTCCTGCCGGTACGGGCCGTCGCCCGCGATCACCACGCGCAGCCCGGGGTGCCGCCTGCGCAGCCGCGGCACCGCGTGCACGAGATGCTGCACGCCCTTCTCGTAGACCAACCGGCCGGCGAAACCGACCAGCGGGCCGTCGGCGGCGAACCGGGCGCGCGCCGAGGCGACCGCGCGCGGCGCGGCCCGCCACACCCGGTGGTCGACGCCGTTGGGGATGACCTCCACCCGGTCGTCGTCGACCTCCAACAGGCGGCTGACCTCCCACTTCATGTACGCCGAGCAGACCAGCACCCGGCACGCCTCATGGCCGAGCCACCACTCGACGGAGTGGATGGTCCGGTTCAGCTCCTCCGGCAGCCAGCCCTGGTGCCGGCCCGCCTCGGTGGCGTGGATGGTCGCCACCAGCGGGATGTCCAGGTGTTCCTTGAGCGTCATGGCGG
>NZ_FNPH01000008.1 GCF_900107255.1 Micromonospora pattaloongensis
AGCCACGAGCCCAGATCGAGATCAAGCAGATGATGCCGGTGTGGGTGCCCGGCCGGCCTCGACGCGCCAAGGATGCTGCCGACATCGCCCGCCTTTCAGCCGCTTTGGATTGCACGGAGTGATCGTTTGCGGATACCTGGGGCGCTAGCGGATCTCTGAGGAGGGCCGAGGTTCGGGGCGGAGCGCCGCACAGATCGCCGGCCTGACGCCGCACGAGCTGCGGCGCACGGCCGCGAGTCTCGCGGTGGCCGAGGGCGCCAACGTGAAGGCGGTGCAGCGGATGCTCGGGCACGCCGCGGCGGCGATGACGCTGGACGTGTACGCGGACCTCTTGGAAGACGACCTGGACCAGGTGGCGGACCGCCTCGACCGGGCGGATGGTCGTGCTGCGGACTCAATGCGGACTGAGAGCCTTGGTCCAGACCTTGACGCGGTCCGCCTGGGCAGCCGAAAAAGCTCTGACGAGGAAAACGGCTGGTGGGCCGGAGGTACCACCACGCGAACCAACCGGCGACCATCGCCGGCGATCCGCTACCGCTGACTATGTCCAGCTCACGGGCATCGGGCGGTGCCCAATGACCTGTGCCTTGCCCGCGAGGTTTGCTGGTGCCGAATAGATCAACTCGTTCCGGCGACCTTGTGTCAACCTTCATGCACCTGCCGTCAATCGGACAATAGCAACCGGCTTCGCGATGCGAATCTCGTGTGACAGTGACACGGAGACCGGGTGCCGTTACCCGTTGGCCCACGAGACGAACGACGGTGGCGGGTAGTCGTTGCGTTCCTCGCCCGGCGCGATGGCCCGGGCGCAGCGTGGTGCCGCCCTCGCCGCCGTTCATCGCACTCTTGGCGTTGCGATCCTCGCCCGGCGCGATGGCCGGGCGCAGGCCAGGACGTCCCCGTCACGGACGAGGCGATCAAGCGGCTGTTGCGATCCTCGCCCGGCGCGATGGCCGGGCGCAGGCGGTAGCGAACCATGGCGAAGGACCACGGGCCAATGCGGTTGCGATCCTCGCCCGGCGCGATGGCCGGGCGCAGGCCGCGTCGGATCCGGACCCGTCGGCGGCCTCCCACAGCGGGGTTGCGATCCTCGCCCGGCGCGATGGCCGGGCGCAGGCCGACACACCGTCCACCACCGAGCTGGCCAGCCCAGTGTTGCGATCCTCGCCCGGCGCGATGGCCGGGCGCAGGCCGCAGGCGCTGCTGGTCGCTCACCTCGCTGCACGGTTGCGATCCTCGCCCGGCGCGATGGCCGGGCGCAGGATCGTCAAGGTGTCACCGGCGGCGTCGCCCAACCGGTCGTTGCGATCCTCGCCCGGCGCGATGGCCGGGCGCAGGCTCGTGCTCGTCGGCGTCACTGTCGATCACCAACTCGTTGCGATCCTCGCCCGGCGCGATGGCCGGGCGCAGGCTTCCACCTGTTCATCGACAAGGCGATGACGTGGGAGTTGCGATCCTCGCTCGGCGCGATGGCCGGGCGCAGGGCCGGATCCAGCGGTGGCGGTCCGGGCACCCCGGAGTTGCGATCCTCGCCCGGCGCGATGGCCGGGCGCAGGCAGCTGCGGGGCCGCCCGTACAAGGCGTTCGTGGTCGAGTTGCGATCCTCGCCCGGCGCGATGGCCGGGCGCAGGGGTGGCGGCGTTCATGCCGAGCAGGGTGGGACCGACCTCGTTGCGATCCTCGCCCGGCGCGATGGCCGGGCGCAGGCGGAGCTGCGCGGCGTCGTCTTGCACTGGCTGTGGACGTTGCGATCCTCGCCCGGCGCGATGGCCGGGCGCAGGGACATTCGGGCCGCACTCGCCACGCTGATCAAGATCGCGGTTGCGATCCTCGCCCGGCGCGATGGCCGGGCGCAGGGACCAACGCCATGAGCCACCCCGTCGCCGGCCGCGAGGTTGCGATCCTCGCCCGGCGCGATGGCCGGGCGCAGGTGCCGCAATGATGATGAGAGCGCCGAATAGGCCGAGGCCGTTGCGATCCTCGCCCGGCGCGATGGCCGGGCGCAGGAGCTCGGTTTCGGGAAAGACCATGCCCTGGCCCCTCTCAGTTGCGATCCTCGCCCGGCGCGATGGCCGGGCGCAGGCTCGACGACCGTGACGAGGTAGGGCGGGGTCTTCTCCTGGTTGCGATCCTCGCCCGGCGCGATGGCCGGGCGCAGGCCCGACCCCGTCTTCCCGAGCCACCCGGGCTCCGGGGTGTTGCGATCCTCGCCCGGCGCGATGGCCGGGCGCAGGAGACGGCCAACGAGGTGTACGGCGGGGGTGCAGCGTGTTGCGATCCTCGCCCGGCGCGATGGCCGGGCGCAGGGTTGGGGTCGGAATTCAGGTCGTCGAGTATCCCGTCGTTGCGATCCTCGCCCGGCGCGATGGCCGGGCGCAGGTGGTGGGGGTGACAGACCACCAGACTTCCGGTTCGTAGTTGCGATCCTCGCCCGGCGCGATGGCCGGGCGCAGGCACCGGGCTACCGGGGTTAGTGTCTCATCTAGAAACAGGTTGCGATCCTCGCCCGGCGCGATGGCCGGGCGCAGGGACCCAGCCGGCGGGCAGGCCCATCAGCCACTCGACGTTGCGATCCTCGCCCGGCGCGATGGCCGGGCGCAGGACACCAGCGTCCCCTTCGGCTGGCCGTCGACCAGGGGGAGTTGCGATCCTCGCCCGGCGCGATGGCCGGGCGCAGGCGTACGGCGAACCGCTGGTCACGGTGCTGAATCCGCGGTTGCGATCCTCGCCCGGCGCGATGGCCGGGCGCAGGTGGCCCGAGCACCAGCGCATCAACCGACCCACCCCCTCGTTGCGATCCTCGCCCGGCGCGATGGCCGGGCGCAGGGCGGACGGCCGGGTCTGGTCCCAGTGCTCCGCGTAGTCGTTGCGATCCTCGCCCGGCGCGATGGCCGGGCGCAGGCCGGCGGCACGGTCGGGTCGATGCGCGACGACACCGGGTTGCGATCCTCGCCCGGCGCGATGGCCGGGCGCAGGGCGCCGTCGATCACCGCGACCGGGATGCCGTTCTCGCGGTTGCGATCCTCGCCCGGCGCGATGGCCGGGCGCAGGTTGAGACCGCCGCGAACCTCCTTCCACCCAAGACTCTTGTTGCGATCCTCGCCCGGCGCGATGGCCGGGCGCAGGGCACGGGACCGGGCGCGGTTGCCGAGCCGCGGGATGTTGCGATCCTCGCCCGGCGCGATGGCCGGGCGCAGGTGGCGGAACGGGCGGGCGCAGGGGGTCACGCCGCGGCAGTTGCGATCCTCGCCCGGCGCGATGGCCGGGCGCAGGGTCGCGGAGTGGTGGGCCGACACGCAGGACCCGCACGAGTTGCGATCCTCGCCCGGCGCGATGGCCGGGCGCAGGGTCGTGGCGCCGCCCGTACCGCGACGCGATGGAGGCGTGGTTGCGATCCTCGCCCGGCGCGATGGCCGGGCGCAGGCCCATTACGAGGTGGTGCCATCCTGACACCCAAACGTTGCGATCCTCGCCCGGCGCGATGGCCGGGCGCAGGGCCCTCAACCACTTGGGCGGACAGGTGGCCGACGCGATCGTTGCGATCCACGCCCGGCGCGATGGCCGGGCGCAGGGTCATCGGGACGGACACATCGTGCTGGCTGAGCCAGTTGCGATCCTCGCCCGGCGCGATGGCCGGGCGCAGGCGGGATCACCAGCCGCGCCGGGTTCGTGCGGTGGGTGGTTGCGATCCTCGCCCGGCGCGATGGCCGGGCGCAGGCGGCCAGGCGCACGCCCCGGTCACCTTGTCGGTGGTGCGGTTGCGATCCTCGCCCGGCGCGATGGCCGGGCGCAGGTCTGGCGAGCCGGTACGGACCTCGGCAGCCAAGCGCTCGTTGCGATCCTCGCCCGGCGCGATGGCCGGGCGCAGGCTGCCCGCGTGGACGCGGTGGCCTTGTCGGAGGTGGTGTTGCGATCCTCGCCCGGCGCGATGGCCGGGCGCAGGCGTAGTGCTCCCCGCCGTCGGTGTACGACCGCAGCGCGTTGCGATCCTCGCCCGGCGCGATGGCCGGGCGCAGGCATTCCGCTCCGCGCTCAACTGGATGATCAGCAAGTGGTTGCGATCCTCGCCCGGCGCGATGGCCGGGCGCAGGGACGGGGGTGGGGGGTGACCCCCAAAGCCCCAGGTCAGAGTTGCGATCCTCGCCCGGCGCGATGGCCGGGCGCAGGTGAACTCGACCATGTCGGCCATACCGCCGTCGTACTTGTTGCGATCCTCGCCCGGCGCGATGGCCGGGCGCAGGCACGTAGCGCACCTGCAGCGCCGTCTGCGTGGCCGGGGTTGCGATCCTCGCCCGGCGCGATGGCCGGGCGCAGGCGACCAGTCCAAGGTCGGCATCCCCGTTCCTCTCAAGTTGCGATCCTCGCCCGGCGCGATGGCCGGGCGCAGGCGCCGGGCGGGCGGCCCACCACCACGTAGGGCGCCGTGTTGCGATCCTCGCCCGGCGCGATGGCCGAGCGCAGGACCCGTCGTCTGGTAGACCTGCGCGTCGGCGAGCGACCCGTTGCGATCCTCGCCCGGCGCGATGGCCGGGCGCAGGCGCCGGGCGGGCGGCCCACCACCACGTAGGGCGCCGTGTTGCGATCCTCGCCCGGCGCGATGGCCGAGCGCAGGACCCGTCGTCTGGTAGACCTGCGCGTCGGCGAGCGACCCGTTGCGGTCCTCGCCCGGCGCGATGGCCGGGCGCAGGCGCCGGGCGGGCGGCCCACCACCACGTAGGGCGCCGTGTTGCGATCCTCGCCCGGCGCGATGGCCGGGCGCAGGACCCGTCGTCTGGTAGACCTGCGCGTCGGCGAGCGACCCGTTGCGATCCTCGCCCGGCGCGATGGCCGGGCGCAGGGTTCTGGCCGGCGACCGTCGAGCAGCGCGACGACGGGTTGCGATCCTCGCCCGGCGCGATGGCCGGGCGCAGGACTCCTCCACGGGCACGTCGGTCATGTCCCACACCTCGTTGCGATCCTCGCCCGGCGCGATGGCCGGGCGCAGGGCTCCGCCGGGTGTGGAAGGCCGCCGGCGAGGCGGAGTTGCGATCCTCGCCCGGCGCGATGGCCGGGCGCAGGCATCGAATGCACCCGTCGCGCCGGCCGGCCCGAAGGAGTTGCGATCCTCGCCCGGCGCGATGGCCGGGCGCAGGCCTGCGCCGAGAAGCTGCTGATCGCCCGGCACCGGCCGTTGCGATCCTCGCCCGGCGCGATGGCCGGGCGCAGGCGCTCGGTGATAGCCACGGGCACCTCCTCACACCCAGTTGCGATCCTCGCCCGGCGCGATGGCCGGGCGCAGGCGTTTGCGAGCAGCGAAAATGGCAATCTGACGATGCATATTCGACTCGCACGCAGTCCGATTTGCGCAGTTCCTCCACATCATTCGGCTCGGAACCCCCCGGGTTTTGGCGTTCACTTGGGGTTCCTAGATCACTAACGCTCCGCGTGGTTCGATCAGCCGTGGTTTGCCGAGATGTTCGACGTCGTCGAGCGCGTGGGCCGGCAGCCGGTAGATCCTGATGGTGTCCTGGGCCGGGTCGATGACCTCTTGGAGCGCGGCGACCAGGCGCACCTTGTCGGTTTCGCGGCAGACCACCTCGAACACCGACTGTTGCACGCGATGGCCGTACGCCTCACAGGTTTTGGCGACCTTGCGCAGTCGGCGTTGCCCTCGTGGCGTGACCGTCTCGACGTCGTACGTGACGAGTAAGTCCACTAGTTCACCGTCCAGGGTTGGTATGCGACCAGGTCTCCGCGGAGGTGACGTGCGAGCAGCCGGGCCTGTACGAGCGGCAGCAGCGCGGCGGGCACCTCCCGGCCGAGCTGCGCGTGCGGCCAGTTACGCTGCCTGCTCTGCTGCCAGGCGGCCAGCACGGTCTTACGTCCACCGTCTGTAAGCCGGTATGCCTTGTTTGGCAGTACCTCAAAGTCGGTCGGGCTCAGCTCGCGCCGGTTGAGCATGGTGAGCGCGAGCCGGTCGGCCAGTAGTGGCCGGAACTCTTCCATCAGGTCCAGCGCGAGAGCGGGTTTGCCCGGCCGGACGGCGTGTAGGAAGCCGATGTACGGGTCGAGTCCGACCTGATCGAGCGCGCCCTGCACAGCGACCCGCAGCATGCCGTACAGGAAGGAGAGCAGGCAGTTCAGCGGGTCGGTGGGTGGTCGTTTGTTGCGCCCGGAGGCCTTCCAGTCCTTGTTGTCGCCGAGCAGGTAGGGCATGGCGGCGAAGTAGTCGCGTGCGGCGATGCCTTCGACGCCGAGCACTTCGTTGCTGCTGGTCGCGGTGGTGAGCAGTTCAAGCCGCCCGGCCAGTATTTCGGCGCTGGCCCGTAGCGCTGTTTGCCGGTGTCCGCTGGTGTCCCTAGCGGCGCGTAGCAGCACTTGTCGCGCGTTGTGTATCTTGCCGGCGACGATGGCGATCGCGATTGGTAGTTGCCGGTCCGGCGAGTCGGCGGCCCGGTGTTGGGCTTTGCGGAGCAGTGGGTTGCCGTGGGTGGGGCCGACCAGGCCGGCTCGGAAGCGTCCGTTACCGGTGAGCCAGCTGACCGAGCGGCCGTCGTCGGCGCACTGTAGCAGGAGGTCGTCGCTGGGTGTCACGCCGCTGAACAGGACCAGGTGGTCGAGTCGGACGAGCGGTAGCAGCCGGCGTCCGGGCTGGTCGGGGTGGTGCACGCGGACGGTGTCGCCGTCGAGGTGCAGGCTGGTTCCGGGGGTCTGCACGTAGAGGGTGTTGAGCAGCTCAGTCACACCACTGTCCCAATGGTCGTGGGGTCAACAGGTCGGGTGTGGCCTGCCGCCGGCCGTCGGTCAGTTCGGGCAGGCAGTCCTCGCGCAGTGAACATCGCCGGCAGCGGGCGTCGTTGCGCGCGGCCCGGCAAAGCCGGGGTGTCGAGCAGCCGGCGTACGGCCACGGTCGCGGCCACGACCCGGTCGAGCAGGTGGGTGTCGATGGGTATCGCGTGCCGGCGCCGTTCGGCGACCGAGTAGATGTAGCCGGTTGGCACGTCGAAGCCGGCTTCGAGAAGGCAGAGTGCCTGCCCACCGAGTTGCAGCTCGGCGGGCCCGCCGGCTTTGTAATGCCCGACCTTGTATTCGACCGGTGTGGCCGTACCCTTCTCGAATTCGACGATGTCGCAGATGCCGCGTAGGCCGTGGGTGTGGCTCCAGACCGGTAGTGACCGGATCACGGTGAGGCCCCGGCGGCGTTGGATGCCCGGCAGGTCGACCGTGGTGTGGCTGAGGTCGCCGCGCACCGTCTCGACGCTTTCCGACCAGACGCCCTCTACGTGGATCAGCGCTGTCTGCCGGTGGCAGTAGGCGTAGTGCTCCAGCGCGGACAGCGGCACCTCCCGCAGGTCGGTGCCGCTGTCCGCCGGGTGGTCGTCGGTCACGGCCAGAGGTCGACCAGCTTCGTCAGCTCGACACCGTCCGGTAGCCCCGACTCGTCGATGGTGCGGTTGTAGTCGGTGTGGGCGCGCGCCGCCTTGTCTTCGTCTTTGCGCTTAAGCGTGATGCGCTGGGTGAGGGCGGCCGAGGGGGCGACCCCGAACGCGTCGGGGTGGCTGAACACGTAGAGCCCACACAGCTTCATCTCGCCGCGGGTGGCGGCCCGGTCGTGGTCGAACATGACCGTGATGGCCTGCCAGAGCGCAGCCAGGTCATCGCTGGTCACGCCGGTCTTCGCGGCGCGGGGCGCAGAGTAGAACACGTGCGCCCGGTACAGGCCGTACGGAACGGACCACTTGGAGCCGATCTCCGTCCGCTCCCCCTTGTCGATGTCCTCCTGCCGGGTCTGGGTAACCCGAGTGATGGTGTGGTCGGTGGGCAGGATCGGATCAATGCTGCGGGCGAAGGTGAGCTGGAGCGGGCCGCGGACCTGGCCGGCACCGCCTCCCTTGCCGGTGCTGAGTACGCCGCCGAACATTCGGATGTCGAAGTAGTGCTCGCACATCCACCGCTGCGCGTCGTCGGCCTTGCCCGGGTTGGCCTTCAACGCCGCCTCGATCCGGGTGTTCAGGGCGAAGCCTGCCTCGACGAAGATGCCGTAGCGCGGGTCGTCGCCCCGCAGCAGCGACACCGTGTCGCGGATTTTGCGCTTAATTGCCACGTCGGTGACCAGGCCCTGTCCGCTCTCGTCGTCGGTGCGCGGCTGGTTGCCGGCGTCCGGGTCGCCGTTCGGGTTTCCGTCGCTGACGTCGAACAGCAGGACGGCGTCGTGGCGGCGGGTCGCGTCGAGGTGCGCGGCGGTCATGCATCGTCTCCTTCGGCGTCGGTGGTCGGCGCCACGTCGTCGGGCTCCGGGGGCAGGTCGGTCTTCTTCTTGTTGGCGGCTGCCGCGAGTCGTTCGGTCCGCATTTCGGCCCGCTGCTGGTGGTAGCCGAGGACGAACTGGGCCTTGTCAGTCAGCACCGCGCCGTTGGGAATTGCGTCGAGCTGGACAAACAGGTCATCGAGTCGCCGTTCGTATGCCTCGGACCAGTTCGGCCGGCGCAGTGGCCCGCGCAGCCGTTTGAGCCATGCCTGCACGTTGCGGCGGCCGGAAACGATGACGACCTGCGGGTTGTCGATGGCGCGGCCGAAGTAGCGTTCGGCGAAGGTGGTGTTCAGCTTCTGGTCGGCGACCCGGAACACGGTCCGTTGCAGGTCGTCCATGACGGCGAAGATTCGGCCGGACACGTAGGCCGGCTTCTGTTTGTGCTCCACGCTCAAGGTCGGCGTCAGCCTCTCTCGTTCATGTTCGGGCAGGTTGGGGTGGCGGCGGAGTGCGAGCCGGATCAGTGCGGCACGAGCCGCGTCGAGCCGGCCGTCGATACGGATCCGGTTGATGACATGGTTGAGCAGTTTCGGCGGCAACGGCCGCTTGAGCAGCGCCGCACCAAGCAGCCGGTGGAACAGGTCGGGCGGTCGGTGTTCGCCGGACGCACCGAACTTGGTCCAGGTCCCGGGGCCTCCGTTGCGCCCGGCCTCGAACCGCCCGGCCGCCCGGGCCAACTGGGAGACCTTGACCTCCACCACCTCACCGGTCCAGGCGTCAACGATCTTGTGGTCGTCGAACCAGGCCCTGATGTTGTCCTTCACCTGGCGGATCGGCTGCTCAACCCAGTCCCGTACGACCACTCGGGCGACGTTGCCGCCCACCGTCACCGAGCAGTACCGGGACAGGTCGTCCGCCGCCGATTCCTTGCCGCTGGCGGGGCCCGCAATCAGGTTCTGGATCTGGGTCGGGTCCAGCTGCTCGACCGTCGCCCACGGATCGAAGTCCGACCCGCCCAACACCCACCAGGCGAGTCGAGCGTTCTGCCCGGACAGGGCGGTGCTGTGCAGCGGATCGGAAAGCAGACCGGTCAGCGCGGTCATGAACTTAAGGCCGCAGTCGGCGCAGATCGGGGTGTTGGTCAGGAACTTCTGCAGCTCGTAGCCGTGCACGGCCTCGTTCATGCTGACCAGCGACGCGCTCTGGGTGGCGCCAGGCACCCACCGCCGAGGAATCTGCTGCGGCACAGTCTTGAGCAACGGCTGCACCTGCCCACAGACCAGACACAGGCCCGACCGCCCCGAACCCTTCCGGTCACCAGCCACCCCGGCCCAAAACCGCCGCGCCGAGCCGGTGTCTGCCGCATACACCCCATCGACCCAGAGGCCGATCAGATCACCCCTGCTCCAATCGGTCGGCGGCCGGAGCTTGCCCGCATGCCCGTCCCGATAAAAGGCGGCGATGGCCGGGCCCGGGCCGTTCCGTTCGGCAGCGGCCCACTCGGTGATCAGGGCGCGGAACGCCTCGTGCTGCTTCGCGACCCGCTCCGGCTTGGCTCCCTCCGACAGCCAGCCGAAGACGTACTCGCCGTTGTCGACCGCGAGCGCGGGTGAGATCCCGACAGTCCGGGTCACCGACGGAACCAGGCGGGATACCCCGAACCTTCGTTGCGGGTCGTCCTTGTCCGCTGTGCTGACCAGGTCACCCTCGGGTACGCCGTTCCCGTCGATCTCCAGGCTCCACCGCACCGGCTTACGGGCGTAGAAGGCCGGGATGACGTCCTCGCTGGTGTCGGCGTACTCCACCAGCCGTTGCAGCAGCACTACGCCACCTGGCCTTCCACCGGAAGCGCCAGCTCAATCCCACGGTCGGGCACATAGAGCACACCGGCGACAACCCGCGCGGCGAACCACTCCATCCGCGGCTGGCCAGGCTTTCCGTCCCGGTGGATGGAGTGCAGCATGATGCCGACCTCCTCGTTGACGTCCGCCCGCGGCGTGTCATCCGGCCAGCCAAACTCGGCGCTGAACTCCCGAGTGCCGAGATACGGCTGCTGGAAACAGGCACCCTTGCGGACTCGGCGACGAAGCTGATCCCGGTACGCCGCGACCGGCTTGTCCGCGTGCGCAGCCAACTCGATGTGGGCGTGGATCCGGTACGCCACGTCACGCAGGCAGACGGCATTGCGCTGGTCGCGGTGCGCGGCCGTGTCCACCCGGCGGGTGCCCTTGATCGCCTCAGCCAGCGGCGCGACGTCGGAGGTCTCGTTACGTCGAACCGAGAACTGCCTCACCGGCTTGAGCACCTCGATCGCGACAACCTGGTACCGCATCTCCGGCTTCCAGAAGATCGATTCGAGTACGCCCACCGCAGCCGACGGGGTCATCACCGGATAACTGACCCGCTCCACCTTCAGTTCCGGCCGTGAGAACAGCGCCGCCTCACCACTGACCTGCACCACAACCGGAAGGTCACCGTCCGGGCTGCGCCTCAGAGTCAGCCCGTTGACCACATCCGTCGTCACAGCACAAACCCCTCCCAAGATCAGAGCTGATCGAACACACGATCGATAAGGCACCCAACCATGAAATCGGCGGACCTCTCACACAACAGGTGCGAGGATCCACGACCGGTACGACAAAACCGGCTGATTGATCAACCAGGTGAGGCTCGCCATCGGTCGGTGACCGTCCGGCATGGACTGTACGACCCTCAGTCCATGCCGGCAGCGACGAAGGTGCTCGATCACCACCTGAGGTTGCGATCCTCAGCACCAGAAGGCGCTGCAGGCGCCCCAGTTTCCGAGCCGGCGCCGACGCAGTGTATCCCACTTCCTCAGGTGGTGGTCTTGCCGGACCGTCCATAATCGAGTTAACTGACGCGGTCGGGCGAATGCCTGGCTCCGAGCCGGGCGGAAACCGTCCCTCAAAAACGACGGTCCGCTGCGCCAACAGCGGACCGCCCAGCTCCCCCGCCGTCCGATAGGCCGAAGGGAACCACATGACAGTAGATCAACGCCGCGACCGCAGGCCACTCAACCGGGACCACGAGCCGAAGAGCCCGGCTCCCTTGCCTGTCCGCTGGGCAGTCATCATCGGGCTCAGCGGGGCAGTCGGCATCATGGTCGGCACAGCCGACAGTGTTTCCGCAGGCGTGCTCGCCAGTTTGATCACGGCAGGTTCGCTAAACGCGATCATGAAGTGAGATTGGGTCACCAGGTGAGCGCCCAACGCATTCGTGTTTACCTGGTGACCCTCTCGGCCCTCGTCAGAGAACAAACTGCTCCGGCTTCGGGTCAAGACTGATGCCGATGGCATCGTCGTACTCGCCGACCCACTCGACCAGCACGCCCCGCCGCACCTCGTTACCGAGGATCGGCCGCATCAGCGCCATCACACCGGGTTGGCGTAGGGCGCTGGGGTGAAGGTTTGTCGTGTACGCCTGCAACCGCCGCAGCTTCGCCAGGTCAGGAACCGGCGCCAGGCGCAGTTCCTCGATCAGTTGCTCCAGTTCGCGCCGCAACTCAGGTGTCTCGGCCCCCTGCGGCGTCACCACGCCAATCCCGTCATCGTCGATGATTCGGAATGCCAGCCTCCGGTCCCGCCGTTTGGTGCTCGCGTCCATCGGCCCCTCGGCCACGGTCTCGAACTGCCACCGTCCTCGGGCGTGCTGGATGCGTTTCCCGACGTGCTGGCCGTCGGCGAGATTCAACACGTCGTACACGTTGCGGTAGTAGCGTCCGAGCGCCTCCGTATCGTCCGGGTCGGCCTTATCCGGTCCGAACTGGCGCCCGGTGCAGCCGACCAATGTCTTGTACGTGGGCGGCTGCCCGCCGTCCTCTGGAGCGAACACGACCACTCGTCCCCCGTCCGGCATCCGTCCCTCGCGGTTGGCTCGCCCGGCCGCCTGAAGCAGCGAATCGGCCGGCGCCATCGCACGGAACACCACCGGGAAATCGACGTCCACCCCAGCCTCGATCAGCTGGGTGGCCACGAGCAGGACACGCTCGCTCCGGTTAAGGCGTGCCCGCACCTTCTCCAGCACCCGCCGCCGATGGTGCGGGCACATCCGGGTGGACAGGTGCCAGGCAACGCCATCCGGCTCGGTGTCACGCCACTGGTCAAACACCGCCTTCGCGTCCGCGGTCGTGTTGACCACGACCAGCGCCGCTGCCTCCGACGCGGCCTGGTCGGCGATGTCGGCCAGCGTCGGTTTCGGGTCGAGCTGCCACTCGTACCGCACTCTTCGCAGATCACTGACCAGTTTCGGAGTGTCGTGGATCAGGTCGGTGCACGGCACGCCCTTGAACTCATCCAGTGCCCAGAAGCTCGGCTGGGTCGCCGAGGAGAGCAGCACGGTCGCGCCGAAGTGCCGCACGAGCAGCCGGAGCCCGTCGAGGATCGGCGCGAGCATCGCGTGTGGCAGCGCCTGCACCTCGTCCAGCACGATCACCGAATGTGCCAGCCGGTGCACCCGGCGCATCGCCGACGGCTTGCGGGCGTACAACGATTCGAAGAGCCGAACAAACGTGGTGACGACGAACGGACCGTCCCAGTTCTCGGCCGCAAGTCGCGCCCACCGGCCGGCTTTCGGGTCGTCAAAGTCGGCCTGGCTGTGATGTTCGAGGACGACCGGCTCAACATCGTCCTCATCGAGCAGCCGACGGTAGACGGCGGCATTCTGCTCGGTGACGGTGAGGAACGGAACCGCCACGATCACCCGGCGTAGACCATGCTTCTCCGCGTGCCGCAGCGCGAACCCGCCGCTCGCAAGGGTCTTACCGGCTCCGGTTGGCGCACCGAGGCGGAACACCCCACGATCCCGCTCGGCCGCCGCGAGGCAGTCCGTGTAGACCCGCTCCCGCAGACTGCCGATCGGCGTGCCGCCGCGCCCTGCGAGTTCGTCATGCCGCCGCTGCTCGAACAGCTTGTAGAGGTGGCCAAAGTCGGCGTCTGGACGTACCCGTGGGCTGGCGAGTCCCTGGAAGTGCGCGCTGGTGTCCAGGCTGTCCGCGTCGACCAGAGCGCTGTAGCACAGACGGAGTGCCATCTCCCCCACCAGCGGATCTGCCCGCCAGTCCGCCGGCACCAGATGGTCGAGCCGTTCCGGCAGGTCCGGCAACAGGCCGGGCAGCTCCCGCTCGGCGGACGCCACGTTGTCGGGCGCGTCAGACAGCCTGCGTCGGAACGCCTCACGGAGGTTAGGCGAGTCGATCAGTCCGCCATGATGGCCGAAGACCGCACCGGCGAACGCGCCGAGGCCACGTTCGAATGCGATCCGGGTGCCGA
Organism: Micromonospora pattaloongensis; assembly: GCF_900107255.1. GTDB lineage: Bacteria > Actinomycetota > Actinomycetes > Mycobacteriales > Micromonosporaceae > Micromonospora_I > Micromonospora_I pattaloongensis. Next base: position 13,519 of record NZ_FNPH01000008.1, read on the forward strand.
GCGACTTGTGGTCGATACCGACTGGACGGCCGGTGGGCGCGACAGCAGCAAGCTTGTCCTGCCAGGCGCAGGCCGCCTTACCCACGTCATGCAGCGCACCAAGCCAGTACGCCACGTCACCCCCGCCAAATGGAACGGCAAATCGTCGCGCCAGCTCCGCCGTACTACGAAGATGATCGACAAGAGAATGCCACCGGCTGCTGCCAGGAGCAGGGCTATGCGCCCAGAGAGAACTCACACCAGACACGAACGGTCCCTACGAACGTCGTTGAGTCGCCTCGCCATGAACCGGGCATTGAACACCAGGGTGTCAAGGTATCGGTGATTACTGGTTTGTTCGGTGTGTCGAGGAGTCGCGATGTAGTTCGTTTTGCCTGCGGCCGGGGTGAGGGATCAGGTAGGTCTCAGTCGGCCAGCCGGTTCGGTGTGGGGCTCATCCAGGACCGTGACGGTGGCGGCGGCACGGCCTTCAGGCGAGGACGAGCTGCACAGCTTGGTCAGGGCGTCGAAGTAGGCGCAGTGATCTATCACCTCGTGGTCGATGGCGGTGAGCGGGCCGTATCCCTCAAGGAAGCTGTCACGTAGGTCCGGGCGGAAAGGCCAGATGCGGGTGGCGAGGCGTACGAGGTCGCGGGCTGGGAGGTCGTAGCGGCTGTGCTCAAAGTCGATCAGACGGACGACACCGTCGTCGCTGTAGATCATGTTTCGGGGCATGAAGTCCAGGTGACACGGCCGGGCCGGCAGCGGAGCGAGGTCACGAAGAGCCTGCATATGGGCGCGTATCTCGCTTCGGCGGCTTGCCGTGATGCGGTCTTCGGCGCGGTGGATCCAGTACTCGGCGCGTTCGACGAGCCAGGCGATCCAGTCTGGTTCGAGGCGGGCCGGTCCGGCGGCATGCAGGGCTGCGAGTAGTTGCCCTGCCTGCCGGTACGCGTCCTGCTCGGCCTCAGGTTCGAGCTGACGCCCGGCGAGCGGGACTCCGGGTACGGCGGTCACCACGATTGCTGGTGGGTCGTCCGTTGCGGCGAGCAGCCGGGGTGCTCTGTCTTCGAGCGCGGGTATCCGGGTTCGGTAGGCGTGGACTTCCTGGGTGTGGCGTTCCGGGCTGCGGTGCGCTTTGACGATGACTTCGCCGTGGGTGCCCGTTGAGGCGCGTAGTGCGCGGGTGCCGGCGTGGCCGGAATGCCAGCCGGCGGGTACCGCGTCGGTGTCGAGGAGGCGTTGGCAGAGGGCCAGGAGGAGGTCGAGGTCGGTCACCGCGGGTTACCGAGGTGTCGGGTGTCGTTGTGGGTGACGAGCTGCCAGATGGTGCGGCCGAAGCGGTTGGTGGGCCGCTGCCACCGGTTGAGCGAGGCGTGGTCGGTGACGAAGCCGAGCCGCAGGCAGGCGTTTTGGGGAAGACCGAGTAGCAGGGTGTGGGCTGCCTCGACGGTTTCGCCGTGGGCGGCGATGAGGATTCGTTCGCCGTCGTGTCTGGCGAGGATCTTCTGAAGGGCGGTCGTCGCTCGGTCGAGGTAGTGGTTCCAGGTCTCGGAGCCGTGGGCGTACGGGCGGTCGGGAGCGTGCTGGAGCGGTCCCTGGAAGGCGGTCTTGACGTCCACCCAGGGCTGGCCGTCGGCGTCGCCATGGTCCGGGCCACGGAGTTCCGGATCGATGGTGGCGGGCAGGCGTAGGGCCTCGGTGATGATCTCGGCGGTTTCAACCACGCGGAGCCGTGGGGTGGCGTAGAAGGCGGCGTATGGCTGGTGTAAGTGTTCGTGGGCCAGGCGGGCGGCGAGCTGTGCGACCTGATCGCGGCCGTGGTTGGTGAGTCCGGTGCAGCCGCGTTCGCCGCCGACGATTCGGGCGACGTTGCAGGCGGCTTCGCCGTGGCGGGCGATGACGAGTTCGGTCGGGACCATACGAGGGGGCTCCTTCGCGGTGCGGTCAGCGTGGCGGGAACGGATCGGGCCAGGGCCGGACAGCGGGCCACGGGTGCCGGTAGCCGTTGAGGCCGACGTAGCGAAGTGTCAGCAGGTGGTGCAGCTCGGCGAATTGGTGCAGGTCAACGGGGCGGCACTGCTGAGGTGCCACCGCGGCACGGTAGGCATCAACGCAGTCGGCGAGGGTCGGTTCGTCGAGGCGGCCGTAGGTCATGGAGGCGGTGACGAGCAGTCCGGCGAGGTCGTAGCCGAAGGGAGCGAGGGTCAAGTCGTCGAAGTCGACGACTGCGATGTCTTCTCCGTCGACAAGGTAGTTTCGGACATTTGGGTCCTTGTAGAAGGCTGCTGGCAGGCCGGGGCGGTCGAGTAGCGCATCCACTGCCGCCGCGTCTGTGCCTGCGACGGCGGCAGCGCGGTGCAGCGCCGCGCGGCGTGGATCGGTGAAGTCCGGGATCACCAGTCCGGTCGTCGTGGTGTGGGGCTGGTGGAGGCGCGCAGCGTGCAACTCGCGTTCGTGTGCGGCGGCGTGCAGGCGGCCGAGCGTCGCGGCTACCCGAGGCAGGTCAGCGACCGTCGGTGTGTGTCCCGGCAGTCGCTCGAAGATCAGACGCTGGGCGTCGGTCGCCAGTAGGCGTGGGAGGCGGACACCGGCGTCGAGGCTGGTGAGCCAGGCGTGGTGGGCGGCAGCGGTAGAGCAGCGCTCCGGGTCGTCGTACCGCTTGACGAAGATCCCGCCGCTCATACCGGCACCGCTGTGCCATAGCTGGCGGTGGGTTGAGCGGTGCAGGACGGTTCGGCGTCGGCGAAGGGCCCGACCGCCGTCCCGTCCGCCGCGCTCAGGCCCGGGGCTGGTGTTCGCGGCGTACGCGGGTGATGAGCTGGTTGGCTTGTCGACGGCTGGTCAGGGTGATCAGCCGTACGTGTGGTCCGTGCTCGCGGAGGAGTTTCCGCACTCGGGGCCGCATGGTGCGCCGGTAGCCGAGGATGTAGCGGACGAAGTTCCAGGTGATGCGGTCGTAGACGCCGTCCTGGTGGTGTTGTCCGCCTCGGTAGCGCCAGCGTCGCTGGGTGATGCCCCACAGGCAGGTGGCCGCGGGTAGGTCGAGGAAGATGACGGTGTCTGCGGCGGCGAGCCGGATGGGCAGGGTGCTGGCGTAGTTGCCCTCGATGATCCATCGTTCGCCGGTGACGAGTTTCTCCTGCTGGGCGGCGAACTCTTCCTGCGGCAGTGGGCTCCACTGCTCGTCGTAGTAGATGGCATCCAGGTGGGTCAGCGGTGCGTCGAGGATCTGGGCCAGTTTCCGGGCGACGGTGGATTTGCCGCTGCCGCCGCAGCCGATGATGGCGATCCTGTCCATGGCTCTCCAGGGTAGGGGTGCGGTGGCGTCGCGCCGAGGCGACATGGTGGGTCATCAGGCCACCGGTTCCGGGTGATGCAGGAGGCGATCGAGCACGTCGAGCTGGGTGGAGAGCCGGAACGGGTTGAGGTGCCGTAGGCATTTGGCGATCAGCCGGGCGTGCTCGCCGGTGCCGGCGATCTCGGCGAGCCGGCCGACGCGGTGCCGGACGTCGGTGGCGTTGCGGACGATCAGGGACTGTGGGACGAACGCGGCGCTGCCTCGGACATCGGCGGGCAGGAGCGGCGCGCAGCCGGCAAGAACGGCCTCGAAGATCCGCTGGGTCATCTGCCCGGCGGCGGCGTAGCGGCGAGGCAGCAGCAGAACGGTGGCCAGGGCGTCGGCGTAGATCTCGGCGACGCGGGGAAAGGGGACTCGGCCGACGAAGCGTAGGTATGGCCGGCGTGTGGTGTCGGCCCATTTGCCGGCCACCAGGTGGGGTAGTTGTGCGGCGGCGGGCGCAAAGTAGGTGTCGAAGGCGTCGTCGCGGTCGTACTGGTTGCCGACGTAGACCAGTGGGGTGGGGCGGGGCAGGGCGGTCAGCGCGGCGGGGTCGGCGGCGTCAATGGCGGTGTCGGCCACCGGGAACAGCAGGGGCACCGCGCCGCGAGTTGGGCGGAGCGCTGGTTCACAGACGGTGATGTTGCGGGTGCGGCGGAGTGGGTCCGTGGCGGGAAGTTGGCGGTCTTTGTCCCACAGGATGGTGGGGGTGCCGAACCGGTGGGTGTAGTGGGCGAGCAGGTCCGCTTGGCGGTGCAGGTCGCAGGTGTGCCCGGGCCGGCCGCATGGCGTGGTGTTGCGGCCGGGGATGGGCCAGCGCCATTCGAGGAACAGGACGTCGATGTCGGGTAGGCCGATGTCCCAGCGGTAGTGGTCGGTTAGGTCGTCTCCTGCCTCGCTCAGGTCGCGATTGGGTTGCAGGAAGACGATGTCGTGGCCGGCCGTGCGCAGTCCGTCGACGAGGGTCCGGCGGTGGCTGCGGCCTCCGTCCGGGGTGTCGGTGATGCCAGGGCCGAGGAATCCCCAGTAGCTGTAGCCGATCCTCACTTCGTCACCCACCAGTCTTCGATGAGCAGCGCGTCGAGGCCGGATTCGGTGAGACAGTCCAGGGCCATGTCGGGTGTGCCGCAGATCGGTTTGCCCTTGATGTTCAACGACGTGTTGATCAGGACGGGGTGCCCGGTGATATCGCCGAAGGCGGTGAGGACGTCGGCGAGGAAGGGGTGTTGTTCGCTGGTGACGGTCTGGACCCGGGCCGTGCCGTTGACGTGCACGATCGCCGGTAGCTGGTCGCGGGTCAGGTCGGTTACCGGAGCGGCGAGCGACATGAACGGCGAGGGTTGGCGCAGTCGGACGTAGTCGGCGGCCTTGTCGGCGAGGACGACCGGGGCGAACGGCCGGAACGGTTCGCGGAACTTGACGGTGGCGTTGAGTCGTTCGACCACGCCGGTGTTCAGGGGCGAGGCGAGGATCGACCGGTGGCCCAGAGCCCGCGGCCCGGTCTCCAGTTCGCCGGTGAACAGCCCGACGATTTGGCCCTCGGCCAGGTGCCGGGCCAGGTGATGCGCGGGTTCTGCCAGGCGGGCCGCGTGGAGACCGGGTCGGGGCGCGGCTGGCAGCGTTAGGCCAGGGTAGGCGGGGCCGAGGTAGCAACGCTGGGCGATGTCGGTGGGTGGGAGGCCGGTCGCGTCCAGCCACGCTGCTGCGGCGGCGCCGATCGCGGTGCCGGAGTCACCGGGGGCGGGCGGTACGTGCACCTCGTCGACGATGCCGGCCTGAGCGATGAGGCCGGCGGCAACGCAGTTCATCGCGACCCCGCCGCCGAGGCACAGCAGCCCGGATCCGGTCAGCTGGCGGGCGCGGGCGGCGAGATGCAGCATCACCTGCTCGGTGCGTTCCTGCAGGGCGGCGGCCAGGTCGGCGTGTACGGGCTCGACCGGCGCCGTCGGCGGGCGGGGCGGGCAGGTCACGTCGGCGAACGCGGACGTGACTCGGCCGTAGCGGCTGGAGAGGACTCGCAGGGCGAGCAGTGTTGGATCGAGGGTGAAGCCGTCGGTGGTGAGCCGGATCGCCCAGGACATCACATCCCGGAAGCGGGCCGGGTCGCCGAGGGCGGCGAGGGCCATTACCGTTCCCTCCTCGTCGCTGCGTCGCCAGCCGAGGTGTTCGGTGATGGCCCCGTAGGCGTATCCGAGGGATGCCGGGTCGTTGACCGCATGCCGCAGGTCAAGGGTGAGCCGCGAGTCTCGGCGGGCGTGCCAGGTGGTGGTGGTCTGCAGCTCGCCGAGGCTGTCGACGGTCAGGACCGCCGCGTCGTCGACACCGGAGGCGAGAAACGCGTACAGGGCATGGGCGCGGTGATGCTGCACGGGCTGGAGGCGGGCGCGTGGGAAGCGTTGGGACAGCTCCCGCATCCGGGCCTGGTAGCGGCGGTGGACCGTGGTGAAGCTGCGAGCCCGGGCGAGAGCACGGGTGCGACTGGCCGGTTGTCGCAGGTGAGCGGGCAACTGGCCCAGCGCGAACAGGTAGCGGCGCCCGTCGAAGTTGTACGCCACCGTGGTCACGTCCTGCGGCGACAGGCCGGCCTCGCCGAGCAGCCAGGCGACGGCACGCTCCGGGTACGCCTTGCTGTGTTTGGCTCCGTCGAGGCGTTCCTCCTCGACGAAGCCGACCAACCGGCCGTCGATCAGCAGCGCTGCTGCCGAGTCATGCGTGTACGCACACAGCCCGAGCACGACGCTCGCGGTCATGACAGATGCCCCACGGTGAGCGCCGCCGGCGTGAGGTGGTCGTACCAGGCGGTGAGGGCGGTGCCGAGCGGGCCGGGCGTGTCGTGGGCGAGCTTGCGCGCCTGGTCCCGATCGCCGGCCTTCCAGGCTCGGTAGCCGGCCAGCACGCGCCCGAATGCGTTCCACGGGTCGCCATCCGGCAGACCGCTGCCGCTGGAGAGGACCTGCGTGAGGACGGCATCCAGGTGGGGCCAGGCCACGGAGATCGGTTGCATCTCCGTGACCTCGGGCTGGTGCTGGAGGCATTCGGCGGCGGCAGCGGCATTTTCGGCGTACAGGTGCAGCGAGTCGACGTGATGGTGGTACTCCCCGACCTCGACCCCGAGCCACCCTGCCATCAACTCCTGCAGGAGGGTGGTGGCGAAGATGTCGTACGGAAAGCCGAGCCACAGGTCCTGGCTGCGCATGCTGGTGTGCATCACGAGACGGCCCTGCCGGATGAAGAACCGGTACCCGAGCGTGCACGGCACATCCCGATAGCCCCGGTGGTCACGAGACGGGTCGTGGATCTGGATGACGGCCTGCCGCGAATCCCGGTCGGACGACAGCTTCCGCACGACCGCGTCGAGCTGGTCGATGCCGCCGCCCCACCGGCGGATCCGCGGCCCATACGCGCCCTGCAGCACGCCGTCGTCGGCGTACCGGCGCAGGTTGGCGTTGAAGTCGAAGATCCACGGGTCGTCGGAGCCGGAAAGGATCCACAGCGCCTCGGCGACCGCGAACGCCGGGTTGATCACGCGGGCGGGTGGGATGGCGACCAGCCGCCGTCGGGGGTTCGTCAGGCACAGGTGCGCGCCCATGACCTCGGTGGTCACCATGTCCCGGGGGCACACCGCTCGGCCGTTGAGCAGCACCGCTTGGCAGGCGGCGTTGAACAGCTCGCTCGCGGAGTCCGCGGTTAAGACGATCATGTAGGTCTTCCTTCGGATCAGGAGGTGAAGGCAGCAAGCCGATCGCGGGAGAGGTTGACCAGCCAGGCGGACTGGCGGGCCATGCCCTCGTGCAAACCGACGGTGGGCCAGTAGCCGAGCAGCCGGCCCGCGCGGGTCAGGTCGGCCGAGGTCGACGGGACGTCCCCGGGCTGGGCGTCCGCCGCCTGGACCGGGATGTGCCGGCCCGTGACCTTGGAGGCCTCCTCGATCGCGCCGCGCATGGAGACGCTCGCCCCGCCGCCGACGTTGACCACGGCGTAGCGGGCATCCACGTACGCGGCGGCGAGCGTGGCGGCGACGACGTCGCCGATGTAGGTGAACTCCCGCCGCTGGCTGCCGTCGCCGAAGATCGTGACCGGGAAACCGGTGTACGCGGCGAACAACAGCCGACCGATCGCCATGTCGGGCCGTTGCCGCGGCCCGTACACGGTGAAGTAGCGCAGCGCCACGGCGGTGAGCCGGCTGTCCGGTCGGCGGGCGTGGGCCAGGCACAGGTGCTCGGCGGCGAGCTTGCTGACGCCGTATGGCGAGACCGGACAGGTCGGGTCATCTTCATGGCTGGGCCGGTTCGCTGGGCCGTAGACGCTGGACGACGAGGCGTAGACCACCCGTCGTACGCCCGATCGAGCGCAGGCGTCGAGCAGCCGGTGGGTGCCAAGCACGTTGGCCTGGGCGTAGTCGACGAACTCAGCGCCCCACGACGGACGGACTCCTGGCCGGGCGGCCAGGTGAAAGACCGTGTCGCAGCCGTCCACGGCGTCGTCGAGCTGGTCGGTGGACAGGTCCCGGCGTAGCGGGGTGAACAGGGGATTCCCGATTGCTGCCGCGAGGTTCTCATCCGCGATGGCGTGCTCACCGAGCCGGCGGCGGTCCAGGCCGACCACCTCCACACCACGGGAGAGGAGCGCGTCAACCAGATGTGAGCCGATGAACCCGGCAGCCCCGCTCACCAGCACCCGGGCCATCATCGCTGCCCACCAGTGCCGGTCCGCTGCGCGAACACCCGCTGCCACACATGCGTGAGTAGAGGTGGTTCGGCCGACGAGACCGTCGCCCGGCCGGTAGCCACCTGCACGGAGGCGGAAGCCGAGGGGCGTGGCGTGCCCGTGCTGCTGGCGAAGGCGTGCCGCGAAACGTACACGGTCATGGCGCCACCGCTCGACGAACCCGCGGACCTCTTGGTTGCCAGTCCTGGCGGACCCGCTGGGATCCCGGCGGGTCCGCCATCGCGAGGCGGCGGCTGGGAGCACCCCGCCGGTCACCCGCCCGCGCAGCCTCGATGGCGGTACGCGGACGGGGAGTCAACCTCACGAACGCACATCCAGCCGCCGCTACAGTGGGCCGAGTCAGCTCCCTGGCCGCCTTGCCAGACTCGATCAATCTGTCCACCATGAATCCCCTGGCGTCGATGACAATGGGTCGGTGAGCTGGCCCGCCGCTCGGCAGCGGTCTTCGATGCTCGTCAACAGCGAACCGTCCACAAAGGCCGGGCGGTACCGTCCACTAGCCGTCCGCTCGCAGCCAGGTAGTGACGGGCCGTAGCGGAGGTGGCTAGCGTGACGGTCGTCGACAGGCAATGCGCGGAGGTGCTCAGATGGCCGGACGGCGCTATCCCCCGAACCGCCGGCTAGCGTGGGAGAGGCTTCAGCGGGGCTGGTCGTACGAGGAGGTCGCCGAGCGTATTCGTGCGGGGATGAGCCATGCCGGAGAGACCGACACCGGCCTCAACGCCAACACGGTGCGGCGATGGGAGACGGGCGAACGGTGGCCCGACCCCCGCTACCGCAAGCACCTGGTGGCCATCTTCGACAAGACAGCCAGCCAGCTCGGCCTGCTCACCCCCGATGAGCTGGCCATGTGCCCGCAGGCGGAGACACTGCACGAGTTCAGGAGGTTGTGGGACATGCTCACCGGAGACGACAACGAAGCCGGCTGGGACCGGGCAGCCGTCCTCCGAGCACTGTTCGGCGCGAGCATGCTCCCGCTGGTCGCGCCGCTGCTGTCACTGGACCCGCAGGCAACGCATGCCGACGCGAAGACCGTCGACCCGGACGCGTACACCGAAATCGTTCGCTGCCAGCGGGCGCTGTACTGGACCAGCCCGGCGCGGCCGCTCTACGAGGCCGCATACGCTCACACCCAGCTCGGCACCGGACTGGTCCGAGCGGCGAGCGGCACCAGCCGCACCGCCCTCGCCGCCGCCCTCGCCGAGTCCGCGCTCCTCACCGCCCGGCTGGCGTTCTTCGACCTCAACCAACCCGCCGTCGCCCAGCGTTGCTACGACGTCGCCCTCGCCGCCACCCGGGAAGCCGGAGACCACGCCCTGGCCGCCGGCGTCCTTGGCCACATGGCCTTTATCCCCGCCTTCAGTCACGACCCCTCTGCCGCCCGCCCACTGGTCGACGCCGCGCTGCAGCACACCTGGCACGGCGTCAGCCCGGCCGTCCGCTCGTGGCTGCACTGCGTCGCCTCGGAAGTAGAAGCCCGCGCCGGCGCCGGAGCAGCCAGCCGCCACCAGATCGACCTCGCTGCAACCGCGATCGAGGCCAACCCCACCCCGCCGGAATGGCTCGACTTCTACGACGCCGGTCGGCTGCACTCCTTCGCCGGCTACGCGGCCCTCGCGGCCGACGACCACACCGAGGCCACCAGACAGCTCACCGAGGCCCTCGCCGGCCTGACTGCCAACGCGGCCAAGCAGCGCAGCGTCATACTCGCCGACCTCGCCTCCGCACACAGCGGCGACGGCGACCACGCCGCCGACTATCTCAACCAGGCGATGGACGCCCTACACACCGACTGGTACGGCACTGGCCTGGACCGAGTCAGGGCCGTCCGGCACGTACTCGGCGACAGCCGGCAGGGCAGGCGGCTCGACGAACGGATCGCCGCCCTCGCCGCCAGCAGAGCCGCCCTACCCGGCAGCTAAGCCGCCGACTCGTTGTGCTTGCGCACCAGCTCGGGCAGCTCAGCCAGCGAGTCGAGCCGGAACAGGCAGCGCTCGCTGACCGCCCTGTCATCGAGGATGTATCCCCAGGGGCCGCGCCGGACCAGCGCGGTCGCGATCCCGGCATCTTGCGCGGGCCGGATGTCGTTGTCTAGCCGGTCCCCGACGTAGAGCACCTGATCGGCTGGGCAGCCCGCCTCCGCGACAACGCGCTCAAAGAACGCCGCCGACGGCTTTTCCACGCCCCAACCGTCCGACGTGCCGATCACGTCCACCGGCAGGTCCAAGGCTCGCAGGATCGTCTCGGCCCGTGCCGTCTGGTTCCCGGCCAGACCCACCTGCACGCCCAACTCACGCAGCGCGGCCAGGCACGGCCGAGCATCCGGGTACAGGTTTTCCTCCGAGAAATGCTCCGGCTGGCCGACCGCGGCGCGGCGCTTACGCTCCTCAGCCAGGTCGAACCCGGGCCGGAAGACCTGGAACGTCTCCCGGTAGTCCAAGCCGCGAGCGATCACCGCCCCGAAGACGGCCGAGAAGGTGTGCCGGGGTACGCCCAGCCAGTCCGCCCAGGTCCCGTACTCCCGGGACTCGTCGACGATTGTCTCGCCCACGTCGAAGAACACGCTCGCGATCACCCTGCGATTGTGCCCTTCTTGCCCAAAGTGATCAACACTGGTGACGGCTGCCCGCTGCGAATCCCTGGCGGTGCGGTGCAAGTTGAAAACGGCTGCGGTTACGTCGGCGCCGATCCCGGGGTGCCTGTTCAATTGCCGTCCTCACGTTGGAGCCCGACAACCACGCTCAGCGCCTGCGCCAGGAGGCGCCCGGACACGGATGGGCCGGGCAGGCAAGGGAAGGAACTCCGAGCCACAAGAGGACGCTCCATAGCAATAGAAGGGATCACCGACAAGGTTCGTGACCAATTCGTTACGCACGACCTGCCAAGCACCCCGGCTCCCCGCCGACGACCTCAACCAGATGGTCCTGCAAGCCCTCTACGACTTCTACACCACCGCCGAACCCGTCCTCACCGCCATGATCGAACGCGCCCAAGCCCAACAAGACTCCACCAGCGACGACCGACGCGCCGAACTCACCGGCACCGCCCACCAGATCACCAGCACCGAAACGGCGATCACCCGCTACCACACCGCGTTCGAGAACTGCACCATGGACGACGGCACCGCCGGGCCACGTATCCGCGAACTCCGCCAACGACTGGCCCAACTCCAGACCCGGCACGCCGAACTCGAAGCCGACCTCGCCGCCCCACCGGCACCCCCACCGCCCGGCACCATCACCCGGATCCGCGACCACGTCAGCACGATCATGACCAGCGGCACCACCACCGGACGCAAGGCCGCCATCGAGACCCTCATCGCCGAGGTCCGACTCACCGACCAGGGAGTCGTCCCCGTGTTCAAGATCCCCACCGACACAACGATGCCCCCGCCCGACCCGGACGGGGGCACTCACGATGAATAACCACCGGTTCGCACAATGGTCCGGTCGGTGGGGCGGGCGGGACTCGAACCCGCGACCGAGGGATTATGAGTCCCCTGCTCTAACCGGCTGAGCTACCGCCCCCTACCAGCGCCGGGATCTTATCCCGCAGAGCGCTGCCCGGACCACCACGTCGCGCGACTCGTGTCCGTTTCGGCCGTGCCGGTTCATCGATCAGCGGATGCCGCGTGATCAGCACGTATTCACATGACTGAAAATCACCGATCCGCCGGCTCGCGCGGGAGGCGGCTGGGCCACCAGATGATCCGGCCGAGGTCGTGGACGAGGGCAGGGACGAGGAGGGAGCGCACGATGACCGTGTCGAGGAGGACGCCGAGCGCCACCGCGACGCCCAGCTCGACCAGGACGATGAGCGGCAGGACGGCGAGCGCCGAGAACGTCGCCGCGAGCACGACCCCCGCGGACGTGATCACTCCCCCGGTCGCGATCAGCCCGTACCGCACCCCGTCCCGGGTGCCCCGGCACAGCGACTCCTCCCGCACCCGCGTCATCAGGAAGATGTTGTAGTCGATGCCGAGCGCCACCAGGAAGACGAACGCGAACAGCGGGAACGAGGCGTCCACGCCGGGATAGCCGAAGACGTGCCGGAACAGCAGCGCGCAGAGCCCGAGGGTGGCGGCGAACGACAGCACCACGGTGGCGATCAGCAGCACCGGGGCGAGCAGCGAGCGCAGCAGCAGCGCCAGGATCAGCGCGATCACCACGAGGATCACCGGGATGATGACGTTGCGGTCGCGGGTCGACGCGTCCATCACGTCGACGCTGGTCGCGGTGGCGCCGGCGACGAGCGCGCCGGCGCCGGGGACGGCGTGCACGGCTTCGCGCAGCTGGCGTACGGTCTGCTCCGCCTCGGCCGTGTCGCCGGGGGCGGCGAGCGTCGCGAGCAGCTGAACCCGGCCGTCGACGACCCGGGGTGGGCCGGTCGGCGGGCCGCCGGTCGCGGGCTGTCCCTCGGTCAGCGGCGCCACCCGGACCACTCCGGGGACGGCCCGGGCGGCGGCGGTGACCGTCTCGGCGGTCGACGCGGCGGTGATGATGGTGGCGGGGCTGCCGGCGCCGCCGGGATAGTGCCGGACCAGCGCCTCCTGACCGGCGACGGAGTCGGGCCGGGTGGTGAAGACGTCGGACTGGCCGAGCGCGGTCGAGCCGAGCTGGGTGAGCCCGAGCGCGCAGGCCGCGAGCGCCAGCGTGGTGGCGATCCAGACGGGCCGGGCGCGCCGGGCGACGAGGTCGGCGACGCGCCGCCACAGGCCGCCGGGCCGCTCGGCGGCGGCCGGGTCGGTGCGGGGTATCCGCGGCCAGAACACCCACCGGCCGCCGATCAGCAGCAGCGCGGGCAGCAGGGTGAGCATGACGAGCAGGGTGGCGACGATGCCGACCGCCGAGACGGGGCCGAGGGCGCGGTTGGAGTTGAGGCTGGAGAGCAACAGGCAGAGCAGGCTGGCGATGACCGTGCCGGCCGAGGCGATGATCGCCGGTGCGGCGCCGCGCCACGCGGCCTTCAGGGCGTCGACGGTACGGTCGTGGCGGCGCAGTTCTTCCCGGTAGCGGGCGATCAGCAGCAGCGCGTAGTCGGTGCCGGCCCCGAAGACGAGCACGGTGAGGATGCCCTGGGCCTGCCCGTTCAGGACGATCACGTCGGCGTCGGCGAGCAGGTAGACGGCGAAGGCCGCCAGCGCGTACGAGATCCCGGCGGCGAGCATCGGGATGATCCAGAGCACCGGGCTGCGGTAGACGACGAGCAGGATCACCAGCACGACGGTCGCGGTGACCAGCAGCAGCGTGACGTCGATGCTCTTGAAGACCTCGACGAGGTCGGCGAGGAAGCCGGCCGGCCCGGTGACGTGCACGGCGAGGCCGGGGCTGTCCCGCCCGGTGATGGCGCGCAGCCGGTCGACGCTGGGGCCGAGTCCGTCGCGCAGCGACTCGTCCAGCGGGACGATCACCTGCAGCGCCCGGCCGTCCTCGCTCGGGATCGGCGGCGACACCGGGCCGACGACGCCGGGGACGCGGGCGAACTCGGCGGCGTCGCCGGCGGCCCGCTGCCGGTCGGCGTCGGTGATCCCGGAGCCGCGCTCGTAAATCACGAGGGCCGGGGTGGTCGGCCGGCTGGTGAAGCCGGTGGCCAATTCCTGCGCGCGGGTGGCCTCGGCGTCGGCGGGCAGGAAGGAGGTGTTGTCGTTGGTGGCGACCTCCCCGAGCTTGCCGGCGTACGGGCCGACCACCCCACCGACCACCAGCCAGCCGAGCACCACCGCGATCGCGGTGAGCAGTGCTCTCCGAGTGCCGCCCGCCATCCACGCCCCCTCGAATCGACGATCGCATCGACGCAACTCGCAGCCTAGGCGGAAGCGGGTGATCGGCGACCCGAACGGGGCGGAAACGCAAAAACGCCCGCCAGCGGAGGCCGGCGGGCGGATGTGGGAGGAAGAGCTCCCCCGATTGGACTCGAACCAATAACCTGCCGGTTAACAGCCGGCTGCTCTGCCAATTGAGCTACAGGGGATCGCGTGGCGCTCCGGATCACTCCGGCTCGGTGCGACGGAACAAGAGTACATGACGTTTCCCGGTCGTGCGCCACGGGGTTATCGCCGACACGCCGGGCGGCGAAACCGGGGCAAACCGCCAAGCGGGCGCCGATCGCGCATGACTCGGGAGGAGGATGGGTAGGTAACTCAGGACAGACGACGCAGGCGCGAACACGGTGGGTAGCCGGAGCGATCTCGGACACCACACGCGTCAGGCACGGAAGGAGCCGCCATGCGCGGAAAGCTTATGTTCCTCGGCGGGATGGCAGCGGGCTTCGTCCTGGGCGCCCGCGCGGGCCGGGAGAAGTACGAAGAGATCGTCCTCAACGCGCGTAAGGTGCTGGACCACCCGACGGTGCAGGAGGCGGCCGGGGTCGCACAGGCCCAGGCCACCCGGCTGTACTCGGAGGGTAAGGACAAGCTGAGCCACTCGAAGCTCGGCGAGAAGCTGGGCGTCGACGGCAGCGAGTTCGCCACGTCGAGCGTCGGCGGGCGGTCGACGTCGAGCGGCAGCGCCGCCACGGCCGAGATGCCCAAGCCGAGCGGCCCGAAGGGCGGGGCCAACGGCACCACGGTCTAACCGGGGGTGGGGTAAGGGGGCCGGTCGCGGGCGGCGACCGGCCCCCACTTTGCGCCCGGGCGGTGGAAGTTGAATGCGCGGGCCTGTTCTTTGTTACCGCTGTCAATTATTGTCCGGCTAGGAGTTGGCCGAGCCTCCCCCGAACCCCCGGCGCCGAACCCCCGTACCGCTCGCCGACCCCCACCACACCGACGGCAGCCGTGCCGGCGTACGCGGCCGCCGTCGTTCACCGTCGACGCCCGCGAGTGGCACGCGCGCGTCACGTCGAGCGCCGATCCGCGCCCCGACGTGCCTGTCCGGCGACGGTCGCACCACGATCACCTCCGCACCTTGGGTCAACGGCGCCACACCGGGCGGCGGCCGCACGGCAGCCGCCCGTTCAGAACGTTGAGGAGGACGCGTGTCCCGACGATCGTTACGCCAACTGCTCGCGGCGGTGGTCACACCGCTGCTGGCGCTGCCGATAGCCGCGGCGCTGTCGGCCCCCGCGCAGGCCGCCCCGGCCGCCGCGCAGGCCGCCGCGCCCGACTTCCGCGCCCTGGTCTTCTCGAAGACCGCCGGGTTCCGGCACAGCTCGATTCCCCAGGGGATCGCCGCGATCCAGCAGCTCGGCCAGCAGCACAACTTCGCGGTGGACACCACGGAGGACTCGGCGGCGTTCACCGACGACAACCTGAGCAACTACGACGTGGTGATCTGGCTGTCGACCACCGGCGACGTGCTCAACGGTGAGCAGCAGGGCGCGTTCGAGCGGTACATCGAGCGCGGCGGCGGATACGCCGGAGTGCACGCGGCGGCCGACACCGAGTACGACTGGGCGTTCTACGGCGGCCTCGTCGGGGCGTACTTCAAGGACCACCCGGCGATCCAGCAGTCGACGGTGCGCACCGCGGACCGGATGCATCCGTCTACGAAGGACATACCGTCGCGGTGGACCCGCACCGACGAGTGGTACAACTACCAGACCAACCCGCGCGGCAAGGTGCACGTGCTGGCGACGCTGGACGAGAAGTCGTACAACGCGGGCGGCGGCGCGATGGGGCTGGACCACCCGATCGCCTGGTGTCACGACTACCGCGGCGGCCGGTCCTGGTACACCGGCGGCGGTCACACCGAGGCGTCGTACGCGGAGCCGGAGTTCCTGAAGCACCTGCTCGGCGGCATCCAGAGCGCGGCGGGCGCGGTCGCGGCCGACTGCGGCGCGACGGTCGACGCCAACTTCGAGCAGGTGACGCTCGCCCGGGGCGCCGACACCACCGGCGAGCCGATGAACATGGCGGTGCTGCCGGACCGGCGGGTGCTGCACACCTCGCGCGACGGCCGGGTGTTCATCACCTCCCCCAGCGGCACAACCACGCTCGCCGGCCGGATCCCGGTCTACAACCACGACGAGGACGGCCTGCAGGGCGTCGGGGTGGACCCCGGCTTCGCCGGCAACGGCTGGATCTACCTCTACTACGCGCCGCCGCTGTCCACTCCGGAGGGTGATGCGCCGAACGACGGCACCGCCGCGGACTTCGCGCGCTTCGACGGGGTCAACCGGCTGTCCCGGTTCACGCTGACCGGCGACGCCGTCGACCTGGCCAGCGAGAAGAAGATCCTGGAGGTGCCGGCCAACCGCGGCATCTGCTGCCACGCCGGCGGTGACATCGCCTTCGACGCGGCCGGCAACCTCTACCTCTCCACCGGCGACGACAGCAACCCGTTCGCCTCCAACGGCTACACGCCGATCGACGAGCGGGCCGGCCGCAACCCGGCGTACGACGCGCAGCGCGCCTCCGGCAACACCAACGACCTGCGCGGCAAGGTGCTGCGGATCAAGGTGAACGCCGACGGCAGCTACGACGTGCCGGCGGGCAACCTGTTCCCCGCGGGCGAGGCGGGCACCCGGCCGGAGATCTACGCGATGGGCTTCCGGAACCCGTTCCGGTTCACCGTCGACCCGAAGACCGGCTGGCTCTACCTCGGCGAGTACGGCCCCGACGCGGGCGGCGCGGACCCCAACCGTGGCCCCGCCGGGATGGTGGAGTTCAACCAGATCCGCCAGGCCGGCAACTTCGGCTGGCCGTACTGCGTCGGCCCGAACGTCCCGTTCAACGACGTCGACTTCGCGACCGGCACGTCGGGGGCGAAGTTCGACTGCGCGGCGCCGAAGAACGACTCGCCGCGCAACACCGGCAAGCGCGACCTGCCCGCGGCGCAGCCCGCCTGGATCGCGTACGACGGGGCGTCGGTGCCGGAGTTCGGTGACGGCAGCGAGTCGCCGATGGGCGGCCCGGTCTACCGCTACGACCCGAACCTGAAGTGGGACACGAAGTTCCCGGCCTACTTCGACGGGACCTTCTTCGCCGCCGAGTGGGGTCGCGGCTGGATCAAGAACATCACCCTCGACGAGCAGGGGCGCCCGCTGGCGATCAACCCGTTCGCCGAGCAGGTGGTCCGGCCGATGGACATCGAGTTCGGGCCGGACGGCTCGCTCTACGTCCTCGACTACGGCAGCGGCTACTTCGGCGGCGCGCCGGACTCCGCGCTCTACCGGATCGACTACGTCAAGGGCAAGCGTTCCCCGGTCGCGGTCGCGACGGGCACCCCGACCTCGGGCGCCGCGCCGCTGACCGTGACGTTCTCGTCGGCGGGGACCCGCGATCCCGACCCGGGTGACGCGCTGAGCTACAGCTGGGACTTCGACGGCGACGGCACGGCCGACTCGACCGAGCCGAACCCGACGTTCACGTACACCACGAAGGGCCAGTTCACCGCGCGGCTGACGGTGACCGACCCGGCCGGCAACGCCGGCAGCGCCAGCGTGCAGGTCACGGTCGGCAACACCGCGCCGGTGGTCGCGTTCGCCAGCCCGCCGGCCGGCGGGATCTTCCAGTTCGGCGACCAGGTGCCGTTCAAGGCCACCGTCACCGACCCCGAGGACGGCACGGTCGACTGCGACCGGGTGCAGATCGACTACGCGCTCGGCCACGACACCCACAGCCACGGGCTGGTGCAGACCCACGCCTGTGAGGGCGTGCTGTCGACGGTGGCCGACGACGGTCACGGCGACGCGACGAACCTCTACGGCGTGCTCGCCGCGACCTACACCGACAAGGGCGCCGACGGCCTGCCGGCGCTGACCGGGCAGACCCGGTTGGCGCTGCAGCCACGGACACGGCAGGCCGAGCACCTCAGCGAGACGGGCGGCGCCCAGGTGGTCGACGCCGGCGGGGCGCGCGGCGGCAAGCGCGTGGGCTACATCGACGACGGCGACTGGATCGCGTTCGACACCTACAACCTGACCGGCATCACCGGCGTCCAGGCGCGCGTCTCCTCCGGCGGGGGCGGCGGAAGGATCGAGTTCCGGGTGGACTCCCCCACCGGCCCGCTGGCCGCCACGGTTCCGGTATCGAACACCGGCAGCTACGACAACTACGTCGACAGCGCGGTCGCCCCGGTCACCGACCCGGGCGGCACCCACCGGCTCTACCTGGTCTTCAAGGGTTCCGGGGGTGGTCTGTTCGACGTCGACGCGTTCACCTTCCACGGCAAGGGCGTGGCGTCCAACGGCCGGCCGGAGGTGACCGCGGCGGCCGATGTCACCGCGGGCAAGGTGCCGGTGAACGTGACGTTCACCGCCAACGGCACCGACCGGGACGGCGATACGCTCCGCTACGCCTGGGAGTTCGGCGACGGCGCCACCTCCACGGAGCAGAACCCGTCGCACACGTACACCAGGGCGGGGCTCTACACCGCGAAGGTGACCGCGACGGACGCCTCGGGGCTGGCGGCTTCGGCCACGGTGAAGATCAACGCGTACGTGTTGGCGCCGCCCTGCGCCGACCCGTCCAACACGGTGAACCCGGACGACGAGTTCACCGGGGATGCCATCGACCGGTGCCGGTGGAACGTGCTGCGCGAGGACCCGGCGCACTACCGGGTCAGCGGCGGCGCGCTGCAGGTCGACGCGCTGCCCGGCGACATGTACGGCGGCACCACCGACGCGAAGAACATCCTGCTGCAGAAGGCGCCGGCCGGGCCGTGGCAGGCGGTCACCAAGGTGACCATCGATCACAGCAAGACGTACGAGCAGGCCGGGATCCTGGTGCACGGCGATGACCGCAACTTCGTGAAGTTCGCGTTCATCGAGGTGCCGAACGGGGTGCGCAACTTCGAGTTCATCCACCAGCAGGACGGTTCGCCGATCGACGGCGGGGCGGTCGACCGCTCCCCGAACCTCGCGTTCGACTTCCCGAACACGGTCTGGATGCGGGTGGTCAGCGACGGCCAGACGGTGACCGCGGCGTACTCCACCGACGGCGAGCAGTGGACGACCGTGGGCCGGCCGCGGTCGCTGGCGGCGGTGCCCAACCCGAGCGTCGGCCTGGCCGCGTTCAACGGCACGGGCAACCCGGTGACGTTCGACTTCTTCCGGGTCGACGACGCGCCGCAGCACTCGTGCACCCCGACGAAGCCGGAGGAGGGCTACGCCAGCCTCTTCGACGGCACGCCGGGCAGCCTGGGCAAGTGGAAGCAGGCCGGACCGGGTGGCTTCCTGCACACCGGGGACTGCACGCTGCTGTCGTACGGCGGGCTGGGGCTGTACTGGTACGACCAGCCGTTCGGCGACTACAGCCTGAAGCTGGACTGGAAGATGGCCGGTGACGACAACGCCGGTGTCTTCGTCGGCTTCCCGAACCCGGGGACCGACCCGTGGCTCGCGGTCAACAAGGGCCACGAGATCCAGATCGACGCCACGGACGTGCCGGAGAAGACGACCGGCGCGATCTACAACTTCCAGTCGGCCGACCTGGCCGCGCGGGACGCCGCGCTCAAGCCGCCGGGCGAGTGGAACGCGTACGAGATCGTGGTCCGGGGTCAGACCATCACGGTCTACCTCAACGGCACGAAGATCAACCAGTACACCGACACCGACCCGGAGCGGATGAACGCCCCGAGCTACATCGGTATCCAGAACCACGGCAACGAGGACGACGTCCACTTCCGTAACGTCCGGATCAAGGAGCTGACGGACACCACGGCCCCGGTCACGACGGCGACCCCGTCGCCGGCCGGGCCGGACGGCAGCGACGGCTGGTACCGCTCCGACGTCACGGTGACGCTGGCCGCCACCGACGACGACAGCGGCGTGGACCGCACCGAGTACCGGCTCGGCGGGGACTGGCAGCCGTACACGGAGCCGGTGCTGGTCACCGGCGACGGCGAGCGGACGCTGGAGTACCGGTCGGTGGACAAGGCCGGCAACACCGAGCAGGCCCGGTCGCTCACGCTGAAGCGCGACGGGACCGCCCCGGTCTCCTCGGCGGCGTTCGCGCCGTCCGGCGACGCCGGGTGGCACCGCGGCGCGGTGCCGGTCACGATCAGCGCGACGGACGGGGCCTCCGGCGTGGCGAAGGTCGAGTACTCGCTCGACGGCGGCGCCTGGGCGACGTACGCCGACTCGGTCGAGGTGCGCGGGGACGGCCAGCACACGCTGCGGTACCGCGCGACCGACAGGGCCGGCAACGTCGAGGACGTGAAGGCCGCCGTACTCAAGATCGACGGTACGGCGCCGACCGTCCTGCTCTCCGGGGTCGCCGACGGCGGAAGGTACGGCGACAGCCAGGACGTGCGCGTCACGTTCTCGGCCACCGACGGCACCTCCGGGCTGGCGTCGGTGACCGGCACGCTCGACGGCAGGCCGATCCTCGACGGGACCCTGGTGGGGCTCTTCGAGCTGTCGCTCGGCAAGCACACGCTGGCGGTGAGCGCGACCGACAAGGCGGGCAACACGTCCACCAGGTCGGTGAGCTTCACGGTCACCACGTCCACGAAGGACATGGCAAACCTGATCGACCGGTTCCGGTCGACCGGGTGGCTGTCCGACAAGGGCGCGCAGCGGCTGCACAACTCCCTGGCGAAGGTGCGGCAGTTCGAGGACGCCGGGCAGGAGCGGCGCGCGGTCGCCCAGCTCGAGCGGTTCCGGGCGCTGGTCGAGGACCCGAAGCTGGTGTCCAACGCGGAGGTCCGGGCGGTCCTGCTCCGGGACGCGGACGCGGTGAACACGCAGCTGTCGGCCTCGATCCGCGGAGGTGGCCGCTGATCGGGTGACGGCGGTGGGTGGGGATCCGGTCCCGGTCCCCACCCACCGCGGCTCCGCACAGCGAAGCGCCCGCGACGCCGGCTCGGCGTCGCGGGCGCTTCGTCGTACTGCGGTTACTCCTTGCTGCTGAACGCGGCGTCGAACGCGGCCGACGGGGCGTCGAAGGCGAGCCGCCGGACGAACTGCAGCGCCTCGGGCGCGCCGACGAGCCGGTCCATGCCGGCGTCCTCCCACTCGACCGAGATCGGGCCGTCGTACCCGATCGCGTTGAGCGCCCGGAAGCAGTCCTCCCACGGCACGTCGCCATGGCCGGTGGAGACGAAGTCCCAGCCGCGGCGCAGGTCCGCCCAGGGCAGGTGCGACGAGAGCCGGCCGCGCCGGCCGTCGCCGGTGCGCACCTTCGCGTCCTTGCAGTCGACGTGGTAGATCCGGTCGGCGAAGTCGAAGATGAAGTTGACCGGGTCCAGCTCCTGCCAGACGAAGTGCGACGGGTCCCAGTTCAGGCCGAACGCGGGCCGGTGGCCGATCGCCTCCAGCGTCCGCTTGGTGGTCCAGTAGTCGTAGGCGATCTCGCTCGGGTGCACCTCGTGCGCGAACCGCACGCCGACCTCGTCGAAGACGTCGAGGATCGGGTTCCAGCGCTTCGCGAAGTCCTCGTACCCCTTCTCGATCATCGACGGCGGCACCGGCGGGAACATCGCCACGGTGTGCCAGATCGACGACCCGGTGAAGCCGACGACGGTCTTCACCCCGAGCCTCGCGGCGGCGCGGGCAGTGTTCTTGATTTCCTCGGCCGCCCGCTGCCGGACGCCCTCGGGCTCGCCGTCACCCCAGATCCGCGCCGGCAGGATGTCCTGGTGCCGCTCGTCGATCGGGTGGTCGCAGACGGCCTGCCCGACCAGGTGATTCGAGATCGCGAAGACCTGCAGGTTGTACTTGGCGAGCGTCTCGCGCTTGCGCTCGATGTACGAGTCGTCCGCGAGCGCCTTGTCGACCTCGAAGTGGTCGCCCCAGCAGGCGATCTCCAGGCCGTCGTAGCCCCACTCGGAGGCCAGCCGGCACATCTCCTCGAACGGAAGGTCGGCCCACTGGCCGGTGAAGAGCGTGATGGGTCGCGCCATGATGTGCTTCTCCCCTGTCGGTTACCCGGGATTCGCTACGGACGCCGCGCGTGCGGCGTCCGCTGGACAGGCGCGAGGGTGACCGGTCCATGGCCGGTAATGCGCGTGGCGACCCGGATCCGAGGACAGCGCGTGCGCACGGCATCCACGCCGGGTGGGTTGCGCCTCCCACCCGGAACGCCGACCCGGTTCCGGGACTACCACCGCCCACCTTAGGTCCCGGCGCGCGGATGCGGAAGAGCGCGCACCGGCGCGCCCACCGGACCGCCGAGCGATGACCCACGGTGACGGCCGGCGGGGTCGGGGCGATGCGTCCGCGCTCCTTTGCTCTGCTTACTGAGACGAAGCACGGCCTGAGCTGGGCAGTCGCGAAGCGACGGTCGGAGCCGCGCGCACGCGGCGGTCACGGTAAGTGACGGCTCCAGCGACCGCGGCCGCGACGGCGACGGCGACGGCGACGGCGACGGCGACGGCGACGGCGACGGCGACGGCGACGGCGAGAATCGGATCAGGTGCGCGCCGACCGGGGTGTTTCCCATGGGTAAGCAGAGCAAAGGCGCGCGGGGAGGCATCGTCGCCGGTCCGGGACGCGCCGCGCGAGTCGGGACGCGCCGCGGCGGCCGCGCGGGCCGGGACGCGCCGGATGGCCGCGCGGACCGGGACGCGCCGGATGGCCGGCACCGTGGGAGAGTGCCGACCATCCGGCCGCTCAGCGCCCCGGCCGAGCTCGGGGCACGGTCGCGATCCGCCCGATCAACGCGGCGTGGACGCGATCAGGGCAGGGTCCACTTCTGGTTGGCGGCGCCGGTGCAGCTCCACAGGTGCACCACCGTGCCGTCGGCCGAGTTGTTGCCCGACACGTCCAGGCACTTGCCCGACTGCGCGTTACGCAGCGTGCCGTCCGCCTGCGCCGCCCAGTTCTGCGCGCCGGTGCCGTTGCAACTCCACAGCTGGATCTTCGTGCCGTCCGCGCTGCCCCCACCCGACACGTCCAGGCACTTGCCCAGCGCCCTGACCGGACCACCGCCCGACGTCACCGTCCAGGTCTGCGCCCCGCTGCCGTTGCAGGTGTAGATCTGGATCTGCGTGCCGTCCGCCGTCGCCGCGTTCCGCACGTCCAGACACTTCCCGGCCAGGCCCCGGATCGGCCCGGTGCCACCGGTCGGCGGCGGCTGCGTACCCCCGAGCTCCTTGATCCGGATGTTGCGGAACGAGACGTCGTCGCCGGTGCCGTGGTTCTGGATCCCGATGTGGCCGGCGAGCGACCGTACCGGGTCGGTGTTGGTGAAGTCGTTGATCTTCACGCCGTTGAGGAACACCTGCAGCCGCTCGCCCTCGACGAGCAGCTCGTAGGTGTTCCACTCCCCCGGCGGGTTCAGCGCGGCGTCGCGGGCGGCGATGTCGGCCGACTTGAACGTGTAGACCGCGCCGGTGGTGCGGTCTACCGCGTCGGTGGCGTCGATCTGGATCTCGTACCCGTTGTTCACCGCCGACCACGGGTCGCTCGACGGCGGGAAGCCGATGAAGACGCCGGAGTTGTCGTCGCCGGGCATCCGCCAGTCCAGCTTGAGCGAGTAGTTGGTGAACTGCTTCGCGCTGTACCAGAACAGGCCCATGCCGCCGACCGAGGTGAGGGTGGCGTCGGAGTTGCTGAAGCTGCCCGGCCCGGCCTGCGACCAGCCGCTCGTCGAGCCGTTGTAGAGCGTGGTGTAGCCGGTCTCGGGACGGCAGTCGGCCTTGGCGCGGCCGGCGGCGTAGCGGATGCCGCCGAGCAGGTGCGACCGGAACGCCGGCTCGGCGTAGGACGCCTGGGTGTGGCCGCCGCCGGTGTAGAAGGCGCGGCCGCCGACGTACGCCTTGCACCAGGCGTGCGGATGGTCGGCGCCCATGCCGCCGCCGGAGTACGACGACTCGTCGAGGGTGGCGAGCACCCGCGCCGTGGACCGGGCGTTGGTCTGGTAGTTGTACCACTCGTCGGTGCGGGTCCAGGTCTGCGGCAGGTGGGCGGTGGCCGGGTGCGCCCGGTTCTCCACCTTGACGTTCGCCTGCTGGATCGCGGGGTGCGAGGCGAAGTACGCGCCGACCAGGTTGCCGTAGAAGGACCAGCCGTACTCGGTGTCCGCGGCCGAGTGCACCCCGACGTAGCCGCCGCCGGCCCGGATGTACGACTCGAACGCCGCCTCCTGGGTCGGGTTGAGCACGTCGCCGGTGGTGTTGAGGAAGACGACCGCCTCGTACCGGCTCAGGTTGGCGGTGGTGAACGTCGCCGCGTCCTCGGTGGCGGTCACGGTGAAGCTGTTGGCGGCCCCGAGCTCGCGGATCGCCTGGGTGCCCACGGCGATCGAGTCGTGCCGGAACCCGGCGGTCTTGGAGAAGACCAGCACGTCGTACGGGGCGTCGGCCGCGGCCGCGGGACCGGCGGCAGTGGTGCAGGCGAGGATGGCGAACGTGGCGGTGGCCATCCCCAGGACGGATCTGCTGAGTTGTCGTCTCATCTCGATCTCTCCCGTGAGGGGGTGCGGAAGGGCCCCTTCCCTACAGCGTCGACCAGGAGGGGCCCCTCCGCTCGGTTAAGGCAGGGTCCACTTCTGGTTGGCGGCGCCGGTGCAGCTCCACAGGTGCACCACCGTGCCGTCGGCCGAGTTGTTGCCCGACACGTCCAGGCACTTGCCCGACTGCGCGTTACGCAGCGTGCCGTCCGCCTGCGCCGCCCAGTTCTGCGCGCCGGTGCCGTTGCAACTCCACAGCTGGATCTTCGTGCCGTCCGCGCTGCCCCCACCCGAGACATCCAGGCACTTGCCCAGCGCCCTGACCGGACCACCGCCCGACGTCACCGTCCAGGTCTGCGCCCCGCTGCCGTTGCAGGTGTAGATCTGGATCTGCGTGCCGTCCGCCGTCGCCGCGTTCCGCACGTCCAGACACTTCCCGGCCAGGCCCCGGATCGGCCCGGTGCCACCGGTCGGCGGCGGCGTGGTCCCGCCGGTGGTGAACGTGAACGCGTCGACGTCGTAAAGAGCGCCGGTGCCGCTGCCCGCGAAGGTGAGGTAGAGGGTCGTGGTCCCGGCGGGAGCGCCGCTGATCGCGCCGGAGACCGTGGTGAAGATGTCCCAGCCGCCGGTCACCGGCACGGTGGCCGAGCCGAGCACGGTCCCGGTCGGGGAACCGGCCCGTACCTGCAGGGTGCCGCCGGCGCCGCCGGAGGAGACCCGGGCCGAGAACGACGTGACGTTGCCGAGCCGGTACGGCTCGAACGCGATCCAGTCGCCGTTGTTGATGTCGCCGACGGTCTTGCCGCCCTCGGCGGTGCCCTTGTCGAAGGTGCCGACACCGGACATGGTCTTGAAGTGCTCGGCCTGCCGGTGCTTGGGCTGCAGCGTCTGCTGGGTGTGCGTGGTCAGCCCGCCGTTGTCGGTGTACTCGGCGTCGAAGACGGCGAAGATGTTCGCCGCGTCGTCGTGCTCACCGTCGACCGGGATGGTGATCGAGCCGGAGCAGCCGGTCTTCGAGGTGATCGCGTGGCCGTGGCTGTCGTGCCCGAGGACGTACGTCATCTTGACCCGGGCGCAGTCGATCGCGCCGTCCTCCGGGTCGGTGACCGTGATCTGGTAGGGCACGGTGTCGCCGAAGGCGAAGAGCTGACCGTTGCCGGGCGCCGAGACCGTGACCGTCGGCGCGGAGTTGCCGACCGCGATCACGACGCTGGAGCTGCCGGTGGCGCCGGCCGGGTCGCGCACGGTCAGGGTCGCCGTGTACGTGCCGTTGGCGTTGTACGTCTTCGTGGGGTTGGCGGCGGTGGAGGTGGTGCCGTCGCCGAAGTTCCACGCGTACGTGAGCGCCCCGCCCTCCGGGTCCGACGAGCCGGCCGAGGAGAAGGTGACGGTCAGCGGCGCGGGGCCGGAGGTGCGGTTGGCGCTGGCGACCGCGATCGGCGCGCGGTTACCGCCGCCGATGTACTCGAAGCGGTAGAGCGCCGAGTTGGCGTCGCCGTTGAAGTAGCCGGTGCCGTAGTCGAGCACGTAGTACGCGCCGTCCGGGCCGAACGCCGAGTCCATCACCTGCTTGCCGACCCACGGGAAGCTCTCGATCGCGCCACGCGTGCCGTCGCTGTTGACGTGGATCGGCTTGATCCAGCCGCGGCCGAACTCGGTGGCGAAGAACTGTCCGTCGAAGCCCTGCGGGAACTTCACCGGCGAGTTGAGCGCGGCGTTGTAGCGGTAGACCGGGCCGGCCATCGGCGACTCGGAGCCGCCGCCGAACTCCGACGGTGAGCCGGCGTCGCCCGCGTACCGGATCCAGGCGGGGCGGGCCGGTGGCAGCGTGCCCTGGCCGGTGTTGCGGAACGAGTTGTTCGTCGGGCCGCCGGTGCAGTTGTACTTCGCGGCCGACGGGCCGGACGGGAAGGTGTACTCGTTGTACGTCTCGCTGGAGGTGTTGGTGCCCGTGCAGTACGGCCAGCCGTAGTTGCCGGGCGAGGTGATCCGGTTGAACTCCACCTGGCCGCTGGGGCCGCGGTTCGGATCGGTGGTGCCGGCGTCGGGGCCGTAGTCGCCGACGTAGACGGCGCCGGTGCCCCTGTCGACGCTCATTCGGAACGGGTTGCGGAAGCCCATCGCGTAGATCTCGGGGCGGGTGTTGGGGGTGCCCGGGGCGAACAGGTTCCCGCTCGGGACGGAGTACGACCCGTTGGCGTTGACCTTGATGCGCAGGATCTTGCCGCGCAGGTCGTTGGTGTTGCCGGCGCTGCGCTGGGCGTCGTACGCGGGGTTGCGGTCGGTGCGCTCGTCGAGCGGCGCGTAGCCGGCGGAGTCGAACGGGTTGGTGTCGTCGCCGGTCGACAGGTAGAGGTTGCCGGCGGCGTCGAAGTCGATGTCGCCGCCGACGTGGCAGCACATGCCGCGGTCGGCGGGCACGTCGAGGACGGTGACCTGGCTGCCCATGTTCAGGGTGAAGTCGGCGTTGAGGGTGAACCGGGCGAGCCGGTTCACGCCCTGCCAGGTCGCCCAGTTGCCGCCCGACGCCGGCGCGTCGCCGGCAGGGGTGGACAGCGGCGGGGCGTAGTAGAGGTAGATCTGCCGGTTGGAGGCGAAGTTGGGGTCGACGCCGACGCCCTGCAACCCCTCCTCGTCGTGGCTGTAGACCGACAGCGTGCCGATCACCGACGTCGTGCCGTTGACGTCGGTGCGCCGTACCGTGCCGTTGCGGGCGGTGTGCAGCACCGAGCGGTCCGGCAGGATCGCCAGCGACATCGGCTCGCCCACCTCGGCCACCCCCTTCGCGAGGGTGACCTGCTGGAAGTCGGCGGCGTTGATGGTATGGGCCGCGGCCGGCGGTGTCCCCGCCAGTGCGGTGATGGCCGACGTAGCGACGAGCACCAGTGCGGCGCCCGCGGTCCGTCCACGTGATATGGACATGGCTGTGCATCCCTTTCCTGACTGCGGTGGGGTCAGGCAGGGCGCGCGCCGCCGCGCCAGTTGCCGTGACGGGACAGCGGCCCGGCGGGGTGCCACGACCGCCAGGACGCCGGAGGCGGTGGCGCGGTGTCGACTCCGTGCCGCCGTCCACATACGACGATTGCCGCGCCATCGGCACCGCCGCAACAACTCGGAAGTTGTGAACGACAGACTAATAGATTCGCCTAGATGCGTCTATGTATTCGGTGGAGCGCTCTCAGCTTTCGCCCGACCGACCAAAAGTCTCCGCCGCCGGGTAGCCCCACGCCGCCAACGGCTCGGCCAGCACCCGCTCGACGGCGGCCAGCTGCGCCGGGCTCAGCTCGTCCCGGTAGGCCGCCCCGCGCCCGGCGTGGAACGTGTACCGGCCGAACCCCTTCTCGAACGCCGGCGACCAGTCCAGCCCGAGGAAGTCGAGCATCCGGCGCAGTTCCTCCCGCGGGGCCGCGATCAGGTCCTCGTAGCGCACGTCCAGCCACTGCCCCGCCGGGTGCACCGCGCGCGCCTCGGCGAAGGCCGCCATCAGCATCTTCCAGCCGAGCGCGGCGAGCACCGGGAACGACCGCCCCGACGACTCCCACTCCGCGCGCAGCGCCGGCGGCAGCGGCCCGTACAACCACGCGTCCGGGCCACGCCACCCGTCCCACCAGCCCATCTGCAGCCAGGAGTTGGCCACCGCCCGGCCGTCCCGCACCACGTTGATCACCCGGAGCTCGGGGTACGCGGCGCCCAGGAAGCCGGTGCGCGGCCACCCGGTCACGTGTTGCAGCAGCACCCGGCAGCCCTGCCGCTCGATCCGACCGTCGAAGAAGCCACGCAGCCGCCGGGCGACGTACGGGGTGAGGTCGTCGGCGAGCAGATCCCGGCACGGCCGGGAGTAACCGCCCATCACGTGCCGGTCGAGCAGCTCGTACGCCTCCGACGGCGCGACCCGCAGCCGTCCGCGCTCCAACAGCCGGCGGCTGTGCTTCAGCGAGGTCATCCCGGCGGGGCGGGGCGCCGAACGCCGGTAGAGCGCGCCGTTGAACCGCCCGGCGAGGTTGAGCCGGGACAGCTTGTCGTCCAGGCCCGACACGAAGCCGACCCCGGGGTGCCGGGAGAGCAGCTCCTGCACCAGCGTCGAGCCGCACCGCCCGGTGCCGACCACCACAGACAACACGGTTACTCCTCCTCGGGACGCGCTGCGCGGCCGACCGGATGGGGTGCGCGGCGGACCGGATAGCCGAAGCGGCGCAGCAGCGGCGCCGTCAGCGCGGTCACGACGGCGTACGCCCGGCGGGAGAGCGCGCGCCGCCACTCGGCGTCGTCGGTGATCGCCACCGCGCCGACGCGGTGCCGGGACGGATTGCCGGCGACCGAATGGGTGGGGGCCAGCCGGACCGTCCCGGCCGCGGTGAACGGCAGCGCCGCCGGGGCGAGCCCGGCGAACCGCGCGATCCGCCGCGTCGTCTCCGCGGGCGCGGCAACGAAGTCCTCGTACCGGACCCGCAGGTAGCGGTCGGGGCGCCCGGCCCAGAGCCGCAGCGTCGCGCCGTTCCAGACCAGCCAGAGCAGCGCCGCCTTCCACACCGGCGGCCGGCTCATCAGCCGGTCGTCGTCGGTGCCGTCCAGGCCGCGCCGCCGCCGCCAGGAGAACGCGGTGGCGCGGGGGTCGCGGACCACGTGCAGCACCCGCAGCTCGACGCCGGGCAGCGCGCCGAGCAACGCCCCGTACGGCGGCAGCTTCGACGAGTCGACGATGACCGGGCCGGCGTGCCGGGCGACGGCCGCGTAGAGCGCGGCGATGGCGTCGTCGTCGGGGTGGGGCGCGACCGGGCGGGCGCCGGCGCGGTGCCGGCGCAGCAGACCGGGCAGGCCCCGCATCCGCAGCCGGCCGCGCAGCCCGGCGGCGATCCGCGCCGGGTCCACGCCGAACAGCTCGGCGACGACCGCGCTCCACAGCGGGCACTCGGCGAACGGCGCGCCGCAGCCGCACGGCCGGTTCTCCATCATCCCCCGCTGCCACAGGTAGCGCAGCTCCCCCGCCGCGAAGACGCCGTCGAGCTGACCGAGGACGGTCGTGATGAGCGTGCTCCCGCTGCGTCCGCTGCCGGCCAGGTAGAGCACCCGGACCGGCGTCATCGCGGCGCCCCGGCGAGCGCGTACAGCTCGCGCAACCCCGCCAGGTGCGCCCCCGGCGTGAAGTCCCGCTCCACCTTGGCCCGGGCGGCGCGCCCCAGCTCGTACGCCCGGCCGGGCGCGGCGACCAGCCGGGCCAGCGCCGCGCCGAGCGCGGCCGGGTCGTCGGCGGGCACGATCTCGCCGTCGACCCCGGGCGTGATCAGCTCCGGCAGCCCGCCCAGGTCGGTGCCGACCACCGGCACCCCGCACCCGAACGCCTCCAGCACCGCCATCGGCTGGTTCTCGTGCCACCGCGACGGCACCGCCACCACCGCCGCCGAGCGGACCAGCTCGTGCAGGCGGGGCTTGTCCAGCCGCCCGTGGAACCGGATCCGGCCCGGCGCGCGGCGCGACGCGCGCTCCTCCAGCGCGGCCCGCGCCGGGCCGTCGCCGGCGACGTCGACCGGCACCCCGGCCGGCAGCGCGGCGACCGCGTCGATCAGCGTGTCGACGCCCTTCTCCGGCGCGAGCCGGCCGGCGTAGACCACGCCGCCGCCGGGCGCCACCTTCACCGGCAGCGCCGCGACGTCGGCGAAGTGCGGCAGCACGTGCATCCGGTCGGGGAACACCCCCGCCCGGCGCATCACGCCGGCCAGGAACCGGCTCGGGCTGACGAACGCGGCCACGCCGTCGTAGGCCCGCAGCGTCCGGTGCAGCCACGACTCGATCGCGAGCAGCGCGCTCGCGCCCAGCCCGCCCTTGCAGCCCCGGCGCACCGCCATCAGCGGGCCGCCGGTGACGCAGGCGTCGCAGACCGCGCCCCGGTCCAGCAGCTGGTAGCTCGGGCAGGCGAGCTTGTAGTCGTGCAACGTCAGCACGCACGGCACCCCGGCGGCGCGCGCCGCGGCCAGCACCGACGGCGAGAGCTGGTGGTAGACGTTGTGCAGGTGCACCACGTCGGGGCGGAAGTCGGCGAGCACCGCGGCCAGCCCGCGCCGGCTCTGCGGCGACCAGATCATGCGCCCGGCGGCCGCGGCGCGCGGCCGCAGACCGCGCGGCGGCGGGTCCAGCTCCACATACGAGGGAAAATGCTCCGCGTACGGCAGCGGTGACTCGTTCTGAGGATGCGTCATCCCGAAGTACGCCACCTCGTCGCCGGCCGCCCGTTGCAGCCCCGCGAGGTCCAGCAGGTATCCCTCCGCCCCGCCGCGGCGGTAGAGGAACTTGTTCACATGGAGGACGCGCATCGGTGATGCACGCTATGCACCGTTCGGCCGGTCAGTCCAGATCATGATCGCCATCTGCCTGAACGGGTGATCTTCGTGTGCCCGTCCGGCCAGCCGCGCTGGCCAGGCGCCATCCTCTGTGTATAGCCTGGCTGCGCCGAGTGACCTGCCAATCCGGCCGGCCCCGTCGCGGGCCCGGCCGCCCCGCGGGCCGGCGGCGCGAGCAAGGAGGAGCAGTGGTCCACGACGACGACCCCTCCGCCCTCGTGTACACGGCCCGCCGGATCGCCCGGCACGTGCGCTGGGCGCGCACCGAGGGGATCGGCCGGCTGATCGAGGAGGACCGGCTCAACCCGGTCGAGCGGGTCGCCACGGCGCTGGCCAAGCGGCGCTGGCGACGCCGGCACGGCGGCCCGCCCGGCGCGGCCCGCCCGGTCTACCTCGTCGGACTGCAGCGCTCCGGCACGAACATGCTGGTGCGCGGCCTGGACGCCGCTCCCGAGTTCGAGGTGCGCAACGAGAACGACGGCGCGGTCTTCCACCGCTTCCAACTGCGCTCCGACGCGCGGCTGACCGAGGTGATAGGCCGGAGCCGGCACGCGTACGTGCTGGTCAAGCCGCTCTGCGAGACGCACCGGGTGGACGAGCTGCTCGCGCTGCCCGGCGCGCGGCCCGGCCGGGCGTTGTGGAGCTGGCGCGACGTCGACGACCGGGCCCGTTCCGAGGTCGCCAAGTTCGGCGACGCCAACCTGCGGGCGCTGCGCGCGATCGCCGACGGCACCATCGGGGCGCGGTGGCAGGGCCAGCGCCTCGACCCGGCCACCGTCGAGGTGATCCGCGACCTCGACCCGGAGCGGATGGATCCGCACACCGCCGCCGCGCTGTTCTGGTGGGTCCGCAACGGGCTCTACTTCCGGCTCGGCCTGCACGAGCGCGACGACGTGCTGCTCTGCTCGTACGACGCGCTGGTGGCTGATCCGGAGGCGCAGACCCGTCGGCTCTGCGCGTTCCTGGACTTCCCCTACCACCCGCGGCTGCACGCCCACATCACCCGCCGCACCCCGCGCCGCGATCCGCTGGACATCGACGGGCGGGTGCGCGCCCGCTGCGACGAGCTGACCGCGCGGCTGGCGGCGGCCGCGTCCCGCCCGGCATCCCCGATCGAGAAGGTGGCCCCGTGACCGAACCCGCCACGGCGGCGCCGATCTTTCTGGTCGGCTGTCAGCGCTCCGGCACCACGATGCTGCGGCTGGTGCTGGACTCGCATTCCCGGATCAGCTGCGGACCGGAGACGCGCTTCCTCACCGACCTGGAGCGGATCGTCGGCCGGGACTGGGAGCGGCTCGCCCGCTTCGGCTTCCCGCAGGAGTACTGGCTGGGCCGCATCGCCGACTTCTTCGGCGGCATCCACGCCGACTACGCGGCCACCCGGGGGAAGACCCGGTGGGCCGACAAGACCCCGCTGTACGCCATGTCGCTGGGCTTCGTCACCCGGGTCTTCCCGGACGCGCAGATCGTGCACGTGATCCGCGACGGCCGCGACGTGGTGGTCTCGCACCGCAAGCGCTTCGGCTACTGGTCGGCGGTCAAGTGCGTGGTGAAGTGGCCGCGCTACATCCGCACGGCGCGGGCGGTCGGGCGCACACTGCCGGCCGACCGCTACTACGAGCTGCGTTACGAGGACACCGTGACGGATCCGGAGAAGGCGATGCGTGGCCTGTTCGAGTTCCTCGGCGAGCCCTGGGAAGAGGGCATCCTCGACTACGACGACAAGCAGCACGACGTGGCCCGCAAGTACAGCGTGGAGGCCGAGAAGCGCCGCGCGGCGGCGAAGACCGACGCCCCGATCTACGGCTCCCGGGTCGGCAGCTACCGCCGCGAGCTCGACCCGTTCCTCCGGATCCTGGTGCGGGTCTTCTCCGGCCGGATGCTGCGTGAGCTGGGGTACCGGTGAGGGGCGCGACCCGGATCCGGGCGGCGCTGCTCGCCGCGGTCACGGCGGCCACCGTCGCGCTGGCCGGCTGCACGGGCGACGAGAAGCTGCCGGCCCGCTCCGACCCGTCGACCGCCGCCCCGGCGGAGACCGGCGCGGCCCCGTCGCTGACCGCCGGCGGGGGCACCGCCAACCCGTTCGGCGCGCACTGGGACTGGTCGCGCTACCAGCAGTTCACCCCCTACCTGCGCAAGCTGGCCGGCTCGGCGACGTACCACGAGCTGAGCTGGTGCGACATCGAGCGGACCAAGGGCCGGCCGAACTGGTCGTCGGTGGACCAGGTGGCGGCGCGCAGCCGGGACCTGGGCATCACGCTCAGCCTGAAGATCCGGATCGGGGTCTGCTGGGCCACCGGCGGCGCCCCCGCGTACACCCGCGGCCAGGCGAACAAGACCGAGTCGGCGATGCCCCGCGACATGGGCGCCTACCGGGCGTTCGTGCGGACGCTGGTGCAGCGCTACGCCGGCTACGGCGTGCGGCAGTACGCGATCGAGAACGAGGTGAACGCGCCGCAGTACTGGGCCGGCAGCCCCGACGACTACGTCCGGCTGGTCCGAGCGGCCGCCGAGGCGATCCACGCCGCGGACCCCCGGGCGCAGGTCGTCGACTCCGGCATCAGCAGCGTGGCGTACGGATTCGGGGTCGTCGACCGGCTGCTGCGGGCGGGTCGCGGCGCCGAGGCGGTGGCCGCGTACAAGGCGTACTTCGCGCGGCGGATCGGCACGCGGGGACAGAAGATCCCGGCGGTGAACACGGTCGCCCAGCTCCGCACCGCGCTCGGCAACGAGACCAACGCCCGCAACCTCGCGTTCCTCGCCGCCACCGAACGGCTGCTCGACGACAAGGTGGTCCAGCTCCGGCAGCTGCACTTCTACGAGCACTTCAGCGCCGTGCCGGCGCTGCTGGAGTACCTGCGCGCCCAGACGCCGGCCGGGGTGCCGGTGGAGGCGTGGGAGGTCGGCCAGTTCTGGCGCGACGGCGACGGGGACGCGGCCAGCCGGGCCGGCGAAATGGTCAAGGTGATGGCGCAGCTCGTCGCGGGCGGCGTACGCCAGGCGATGTGGCTGCCGTTGGCGTACAACCCGGCCAACCGCGCCGGCAGCGAGGTCCGGTACGGCCTGCTGGAGCCGGACGGCCGGGAGCGGGCCGCCGGCCGGATGCTCGCCAGTCTGGTCGTGGCGGCGCGCGGCGCGACCGTCACCCCGGTGGCGGACAGGGGCCTGGTCGGCGTCGCGTTCACCCGCGACGGCACCTCGACGCTGGCGGTCTGGTCCGTCTCCGGCGCGCCGGTCACCCTGCGCGGCGGGTCCGGGCTGCGCGCCGCCCCCGCCGGCGAATCGCTGAAGGCCACCGCCACCGTCACGATCTCCGACACCCCGGTGCTCCTCACCGGCTCCGGCGACCCGTCCCAGCTGCTCCGCCGCTGAAAGCCGACCGCCCCTGTGTCGAACGGGAGGTGCGGAAGTTCCGACAGGTGGCGGAAGGCGCGGCGGGAGCCGGTCCCTAGCCTGAGCGCATCCCCCGAGCTCGAGGAGTGTGCATGGCACGCATCGGCAGATTACGGAGCGCCGGACTGGCGCTGCTCTCGGTCGCCGCGGTCGTCGGCGCCGGCGTCGCGACGACCCCCGCGTACGCCGCCGACACCGCCAATTCGATCGTCATCGCCGACGGCGTGACGCAGCCCGTCTTCGGCTACGCCGACGCCGTCCGCGAGCGGATCTTCGTCGAGTCCCCGGTGGACACCGACAGCGACGGCCTGCGGGACGTGGTGGCCTTCGACATCATGCGGCCGAAGGCCACGGAGGACGGGCTGAAGGTTCCCGTGGTGATGGACGCCAGCCCCTACTACTCCACCGTGTGCCGCGGCAACGAGACCGAGTGCAAGGCCGACCTCGACGGCGACGGCCTGCTCGACAAGTGGCCCCTCTTCTACGACAACTACTTCGTGCCGCGCGGCTACGCGGTGATCCTGCTCGACATGATCGGCACGAACAACTCGACCGGCTGTCCGACGACCGGCGGCAGCAGCGACAACATCGGCGCCAAGATGGCGATCAACTGGCTCAACGGCCGCGCGGTGGGCCGCGACGCGGCGGGCCGGACCGTCAGGGCCGACTGGCACAACGGCCGGACCGGGATGATCGGCAAGTCGTACGACGGCGCGCAGGCGATGGCCACCGCGGTCACCGGCGTCGACGGACTCACCACGATCGTGCCGATCGGCGGCGTCGCGGAGTGGTACGACTACACCCGCAGCAACGGGGTGGTCACCCGTGGCAACAGCTACCCGTCGTCGCTCGCCAACACCGTCACCAACCCGGCGCGCCGCGACTACTGCAAGCCGGTCCGCGACGCACTGGCCGCCGCCGACGGCGACGAGACGGGCGACTACACCGCGTTCTGGAACGAACGCAGCTACGTCAACAAGGCCGGCAAGGTCAAGGCCAGCGTATTCATGGTCCACGGCATCAACGACAACAACGTCAAGCCGGACAACATGAGCAAGTTCTGGAACGCGATCGCCGCGCACGACGTGCCGCGCAAGATGTGGCTGACGCAGACCGGGCACGTCGACCCGTTCGACTTCCGGCGCGCGGAGTGGGTCCGCACGCTGCACCGCTGGTTCGACTTCTGGCTGCACGGCGTGCCGAACGGCATCATGGACGAGCCGCGCGTCGACATCGAACGCGCCGCGGACGTGTGGGAGACGCACGCGGACTGGCCGCTCCCCGGCGCCGCCGCGACCGACGTCTTCCTCAAGACCGGCGAGAACGCGGGTTCGCTCGGGCTGGTGCCGCTGGCCCGACCCGCCACCGCGAAGTTCCAGGACACCCCGAGCCAGAGCCAGACCACGATGGTCACCAACCCCACCACGGTGAGCGCGAACCGGCTGGCGTTCCTGTCCGCGCCGCTGAGCGCGCCGCTGCACATCTCCGGCACGCCGACCGTACGGCTGCGCGCCTCGGCCGACCAGACGGACACGAACTTCGGCGTGATCCTGGTCGACTACGGCCGCGCCGAGCGGGTCGCGCACAACGTCAGCGGTGAGGGCATCACGACGCTCACCACCGAGGACTGCTGGGGCGAGAGCAGCCCCACCGACGACGGCTGCTACAAGCAGACCCAGAAGCGGGTGCAGACCGCCGACTACGAGGTCGTCACCAAGGGCGTGCTGGACGCGCTCAACCGCACGTCGGTGCGGACGGCCGAGCCGCTGGTGCCCGGGCAGACGTACAACTTCGACTTCCCGCTTCTGCCCGAGGACTACGTCTTCCAGGCCGGGCACCAGATCGGCGTGATCGTGGTCGGCAGCTACTCGGGCTACTCCAGCCAGGTCGACCAGACCCGCGCCAGCATCGAGATCGCGCTCAAGAGCAGCAAGATCGTCCTGCCGGTGGTCGGCGGCACCGCCGCCGCGCACGCCGCCGGGCTGTAGCACGGACGATGGTGGCCGGGGCGCGCTGCGCGCCCCGGCCATCGCCGTCCCGGTGGACGCCGGCCGGACGGTCGGGCGTCCGGCCGGCGCCCCGCCGGCTCAGCCGTCGACGTCGACCCAGTCGAGCGTCCGCTGCACCGCCTTCTTCCACTTCGCGTACCCCTCGGCGCGCCGCTCCTCCGACCAGGTCGGCTGCCAGCGCTCGGCTTCGTTCCAGTTGGCCCGCAGCTCGTCGGGGGACTTCCAGAAGCCGACCGCGAGCCCGGCCGCGTACGCCGCGCCGAGCGCGGTGGTCTCGGCGCAGACCGGGCGGCTCACCGGCACGCCGAGAATGTCGGCCTGCAGCTGCATGCAGAGCCGGTTCGCGGTCACCCCGCCGTCCACCTTGAGCACGTCGAGCGTGACCCCGGAGTCCTGCGCCATCGCCTCGGTGACGTCGCGGCTCTGGTAGCAGATCGACTCCAGCGTCGCCCGCGCCAGGTGGGCGTTGGTGTTGTAGCGGGACAGCCCGACGATCGCGCCGCGGGCGTCGGAGCGCCAGTACGGGGCGAACAGCCCGGAGAACGCGGGAACGAAGTAGACGCCGCCGTTGTCGTCCACCTGCGCGGCCAGCGACTCGCTCTGCGCGGCGCCGCTGATGATGCCGAGCTGGTCGCGCAGCCACTGCACCGCCGACCCGGTGACCGCGATCGAACCCTCCAGGGCGTAGACCGCGGGTTCGGCGCCGAACTGGTAGCAGACGGTGGTGAGCAGCCCGGACCGCGACCGCACGATGTCGGTGCCGGTGTTGAGCAGCATGAAGTTGCCGGTGCCGTAGGTGTTCTTGGCCTCGCCCGGTGAGAAGCAGACCTGGCCGACCGTGGCCGCCTGCTGGTCGCCGAGGATCGCGGTGAGCGGCACCTCCCCGCCGAACGGCCCGGTCCGCAGCGTCGCGCCGTAGCGGTCCGGGTCGGACGAGGGGCGGATCTCGGGCAACATCGCCCGGGGGATGCCGAAGAACGACAACAGCTCGTCGTCCCAGTCGAGCGTCTCCAGGTTCATCAGCATGGTCCGGCTGGCGTTGGTCACGTCGGTGACGTGCGCGCCGCCGTCGACCCCGCCGGTGAGGTTCCACATCAGCCAGCTGTCGGTGTTGCCGAAGATCGCATCGCCCCGCTCGGCGGCCTCCCGGACACCGTCGACGTTCTCCAGGATCCATTGGATCTTCCCGCCGGAGAAGTACGTCGCCGGCGGCAGCCCGGCCTTGGTCCGGATGACGTCGCCGCGCCCGTCCCGGTCCAGCTGCGCCGCGATGTGATCGGTGCGGGTGTCCTGCCAGACGATCGCGTTGTAGTACGGGCGACCGGTGCGGCGGTTCCACACCACCGTGGTCTCCCGCTGGTTGGTGATGCCCACCGCGGCGAGATGGCCCGCGTCGAGGCCGAGCGCGTTCATCGCGGTGCGCACCACGGAGGTGGTGCGTTCCCAGATCTCCACCGGGTTGTGCTCCACCCAACCCGCCCTCGGCAGGATCTGCTCGTGTTCGAGCTGATGGCGGCCCACCTCGGTGCCGCCGTGGTCGAAGATCATGAAGCGCGTGCTGGTCGTGCCCTGGTCTATCGCGCCGACGTAGTCAGCCATCGGGGGTCTCCTCTCGCAAACGGTCGCCGTCAGAGCTTGGCCGGCTCGTTCTCGGCGCGGGTGGGCAGGCGGCCCGGTTCTCCGGCGGCGTCCGGGGCGCCCTCGGGTGGCAGGAAACGGCCGATCAGCAGGTGGTAGAGGCCGGCGCCGATCAAGCCGCCGACGAGCGGTCCCACGATCGGCACCCAGAAGTAGAGGTCGCCGTACTGGTCGCGGAAGGCGGTGTCGTAGCCGGTCAGGAACGACGCCAGCCGGGGGCCGAAATCGCGGGCAGGGTTGATCGCGTAGCCGGCGTTGGTGCCCCAGGCCATCCCGATCGCCACCACGAGCAGTCCGATCACGACCGGCGCGAGGTTCGCGGCGGGCGGCGAGTTGCGCAGGTCGGTGAGGGCGAGGATGACGAAGAGCAGGATCGCCGTGCCGATCAACTGGTCGCGCAGCCCGCCCCACTGCCCCACCGGCAGCTCGCCGTTGCCGGGCAGGGTCGAGAACACGCCCTGGGTCTTGATGGTGTGGCCGGGGTCCGCCCTGGACAGCACCTCGGTGTAGTTCCAGCGCACGATCAGCGCGGCCACGAACGCGCCGGCCGTCTGCGCCAGGCTGTACGGCAACACCTTGCGCCAAGCGAAGCCCTTGAACACGGCGAGTGCGAGGGTCACCGCCGGGTTGAGGTGGGCGCCGCTGATCCGGCCGGCGACGTAGACGCCGAGCGTCACGCCGAGCCCCCAGGCCCAGGCGATGCTGTCGTGGTCGCCGATGCCGCCGGCGACCACTTGGGCCACCACCCCCACTCCGAAGAGGATGAGGACCATCGTGCCGGCGAACTCGGCCGCGAGTTCACCGGGGAGTCCGCGGAGTCTGACGCGCTGAGCCATGCTGCCTCCTGGTGCCGTGGTGTGACGTGGGCGGGGTGTCCTTTCCGAACGTGACGGCCGGGTTACGGACGTCGCAGGTGGCGCAACGGTAGGAAACGGGGGATCGACCGTCAACCCTCATGGCACACGTACGTGACGCCGGTCAGCGGCGTATGAACGATCGAGCGATATACCTGTGGGGCATAAAAATGCCGCACAGGTATATCGCTCGGCGGGTGAGGTGGTCGGCGGCCGCGGGCGGGATCGGGCGGCGCGCCACGGCCGCACGGCGAGCCGGGCGGTCAGGGGGCCAGCGCGAGGGCGCGCAGCTGCGCGTCGAGGGTGGCGGCGTCGACACCGCCGGGCCAGCCGCGCAGCAGCCGGCCGCCGCGGCTGATCAGCACCACGCCGGGCGGCTCGCGCATCGCGTACGACCGCCAGACCGTCATCGACCCGTCGATCACGACCGGATGCTCGACGCCGTGCTCGCGCAGGTATCCGTCGAGCGCGGCGGGCTCGTCCTCACCGGCGACACCGACGAAGACCACCCGGTCCCGGTAGCGCCGCGCCAGGTCGGCCAGCGCGCGCTGGCGGTCGGCGCAGGTGGTGCACCAGGAGCTGACGAAGAGCAGCACGACGGGGCGGTCGGCCCAGAGCGTCGCCGCCGCGACTCCGGTGCCGTCGGTGAGCGTCGCGGTGAAGGACGGCGCGGCCGGGGCGGTGGCCGGCGGCGGCCGGAGCGCGAGGTCCGCGGGGGGCGGGCCGGGCAGCGTCTGCGCCCCGCCGGCCGGCGGGCGGGCGTCCGGCTCGCGGGCGGGCGACGAGCACGCGCCGAGCGCGAGCGCCGCGACCAGCAGCGCCGGCAGCAGTCCGCGCAGCCGGCCCGTCACGGGATCACCGCCACCAGCGAGGGTCCCTCCGGGTTCTCCCGGTCGGTGGTCAACTCGATCGGCGGGCGGCCGTCGATGACGAGGCGGTAGCCGCCGCGCTCGGGGACGGAGACCGGGATGGCGAAAGCACAGTAGGTCGGGATCCGCTCGACCTCGAGGTCCTCCTCGAACGCCGGCACCGCGGTGCCGGCCGGCAGCTCCCCGCGGTGCAGCACCGCGCCGTCGCGGTCGGTCACCTGGTACGGGGCGGAGCGGTGCACGTAGAGGTAGGCGCCGCTGCCGGCGCAGTCGACACCGGCGGGGCGGATGTTGATGTCCCGGACGAGCAGCCGGACGGTCATCGGCGAACCGGCCGGCGCGTCCGCGCCGCAGCCCGCGCCGAACGCGCCGACGCAGGCGAGGCCGGCGAGGAGGCCGGCGACCCGCCGGGATCCCGGCGACGCTGCAGTCATGGTTCGCTCCTACGACGAGCGGTCGGACCCCCGCCGGGATCGGCGTTCCCGGCGGAGGCCCGACCCGTTCTCAGCGGGTCACTTCTCGACCCGGCACTGCCTGGTGACCGTCTTGCTCGGGTCGCTCTCCGAGGTGGCGGTGAGCTTCACGAAGCCCGTCGCCGCCGCGTCGGCGCTGGCGCCGACCGACACCTTGACCGTCGTCGACTTGCCGAACTTCGCCGTGGCGAGCGCGTTGGGCAGCTCCACCCGCCAGCCCCTGCCGGCGACCTCCGCGGAGAGCCGGTAGACGTCGGACTTGAGGTAGGCGTTGACGTTCTCCGGGTGGGCCTGGCCGCCGGCCGAGTAGGCGCCGGTATTGGTCAGCGGGAACGAGCAGGTCACACCCCGGTTGGTCGGCTTGCCGCCGCTGGTGACCTCGCCCTTGCCGAGCGCGACGCCGTGGGTGCTCGGGCCGCCGTCACCGTCCAGCGAGCGGACCGCGACGGTGTACGACAGCACGCCGTCGGCGTCCCGCTTCAGGTCCAGCACGTAGAAGTGCAGCCGGTTGGCCTCGTCGACGTACTCGTACTCGCTGCCAGAGCGGGCGCCGGCATGGAAGAGCGCGTCCGACAGCTGCCGGTAGTCGCCCATCGTGATCTTCTGCGGCGTGCCGTCCGGCCGGTAGAAGTCGATCATGTCGATGTCCTGCGGGTTGGCGTCGACCACCCACTGGAACGGCGCGCTGTCCACGTTCTTCGTCTTGCTCAGCAACACGCCGGAGTCCGGCGTGAACGAGTCCGCGCCCATCCGGT
Organism: Micromonospora pattaloongensis; assembly: GCF_900107255.1. Lineage (GTDB taxonomy): Bacteria > Actinomycetota > Actinomycetes > Mycobacteriales > Micromonosporaceae > Micromonospora_I > Micromonospora_I pattaloongensis. The sequence goes on from NZ_FNPH01000008.1 coordinate 54,162, forward strand.
CCACGACCTCGACGGTGTAGTTGTTGAAGTTGCCGCCGTCGCAGAGCGGGTCGGTGGCGGTGTTGCAGGCCGCCGAGAGGTCCTTGTTCATCGCGACGTTCAGGCCGGTCAGCCCGGTCGGCCCGGCGTCCACGGCCCGCGCGGTCACCTCGGCGACCACCAGGCCCGAGGAGGAGAGCGCCTCGCGGGAGAGCCGCAGCACGTTCTTCTCGTCGACCAGACCGATCTTCATCTTGTCCCGCAGCGTGTGCAGCGAGCCCATCGAGCCGCCGTTGACCGGCGGGATCTGCCACCGCGTGTGCGGGCCGCCGGGCCCGTTGAACGAGCCGCGCGACATCATGCTCCAGATGCCGGTGTACGCGCGGCGCAGCGGCGTGCCGTACGGGTTGTTGTAGTTGTCGCCGATGCTCAGCAGGTGGCTCAGCTCGTGGGCGTAGACGCCCATCCCGGAGCTCTCCCCCTGCGTCGACGAGCCGCCGCCCGCGTTCGGCCAGAGCGTCGCCGCCGCCTTCCAGGAGGTCCACTCGACGTACCGGGTCTTCGCCCAGTTCGGCAGGTTCGGGTCCGGCGGACCCCAGGCGTCCGGCACGTCCTCCTTGTTCTGGAAGATCATCTGCCCGAACTCCTGCCAGGTCGACGACTCGTCCTGGCCCGCGGAGAGGATGAAGACCAGCTCGTACTGGCTGGCCACCTCCTCGCCGACCGCCGCGCGCCAGGCCCCGAGCCCGTCGGTGCGGATGTTCTTCGCGCAGGTCTCGCCGGTCGGGCAGGCGCCGGGGTTGAACCCGTTGTCGATGCCGTACTGGTAGGACTTGGCCGGCATCGTGTACGGGCCGAAGCCGGTCAGATCGACGCCGTAGCGGCCGTTCGAGTCCTCCATCCAGTACTCGTGCAGGGTGTGCCCGCGGTTCAGCGCGTTCGGGGTGTTCAGGAAGTCGCGGTAGAACGTCGCGACCTGGTCGCGCGGGATGTTCGCCGCGGTCGCCTGCGGGTTGCCGAAGACGGTGGAGCGGGCCCGCTGGGTGACGACGAACGGCTGGTCCGGGTAGTCGAGCGTGACCAGCGCGATTCTGAAGTTCCGGTTGGAGCCCTTGACGGACGGGTCGGCCCAGTTCGTGTTCGGCACCGGGCGGTAATCGTTCCAGGTCATGGCGTCGGGGTTCTGCCAGTTCTGCGGATCGAGCGCCTGGAACGGTGCGCTCCCGCCGGCCGGGTTGGCCGGCGCGGCGTACGCGGGCGCGGCCGCGCCGGAGACGACGACCGCGGCCGTGACCGCGGCGGCCAGCGCGGACCGTCGAAGACGCGACCGCTTGGCGATGACAAGGTGCATGGAGTCACCTCTCGTTGGGGGGGTAGGCGCGCAGACGCCTCGCCGGTCGCGGGTGAGCACGCCGTGGCAGCGAATCTATGGCCGGCCGGACGGGCGGGTCACCGTGCAGATGTCGGCAGGTTGCCGGTGCGCTTCCGACAGCTGACGGAGCGTCGTGCGCGCACCCGGCACAGCGCCGTACGCACGCATAGACACCGATCGTCTTCGGACAGATGCCGGAACGGGGTCCCGGCGGACAGAACTTCTGTCGAACGAGATCTTGATTTCCGGCGCCCCCTCGGCAGAGGGTGAAACGTGACTCCTTCCAGGGAAGAGCGGGAGGCAGCGTTAGCCGGGATGCAGGGTGAGCGGGGATGCAGGGCGAGCTACAACGGATCGTCGACGCGGTCGCGGCGCGGGTCGGGCGACCGGCGCTGATCGAGGACCGGCGTCAGCGCGTCCTCGTCTACAGCGAACACTCCGAGCCGATGGACGAGGTGCGGCGCGCGTCGATCCTGAGCCGACAGACCAGCCCGGAGGTGGTGGCCTGGTTCCGCCGCGCCGGCATCATGGCGGCCCGCACGCCCGTGCGCACCGCGGCCTGCCCCGAACTGGACCTGCTCGCCCGGGTCTGCCTGCCGGTCCGCCATGACGACCTGCTGCTCGGCTTCGTCTGGTTCATCGACGCCGACGGCACGATGAGCGACGCCGACGTCGACACCGCCGCCGACGCCACCGCCGATCTGGCGCTCGCGCTCTACCGGGAGACGCTGCTCGGGGAGCTGGCGTCGCAGCGGGAGACCGAGGCCGCCCGTACCCTGCTGGTCGAGGCGCCGGCGAACCGGTCGCACGCGGTGCGGGCGCTGCTCGAGGAGGGGGTGCTGGCCGGCGACGGGCCGACCACCGCGCTGGTGGCCCAGCTCGTCACGGCCGACGGCGAGGGCCCGGACGAGGTGGCGCGGATCGCGCTGGAACAGGCGCTGGTGCGCACCCGGCGGTGGCTGGGGCCCCGCGCGGCGCTGCATCTGGTCCGGCACGACCACGGCGCGCTGCTGCTCTGCGGGCCGCGCGGGGCCGGGCGTCCGACCCCCGACGAGGCCGCGGCGCACCTCGACGCCGGGCTGCGGCACGCCACCCGCGGGGTCGGCTCGGTCGCGCGCACCGTCGTGGGGATCGGACAGACGCGGCCGCGGCTGGCGGACGGGGCGGGCTCGTACGACGAGGCGGTGCAGTCGGCCCGGGTCGCCGTGCAGCTATCGGGGCTGGGCCGGGTGGTCGACTGGTCGCGGCTCGGCGTCTACCGGGTGCTGGCCCGGCTCGACGGGGAACACCTGGATGTGGGCGGCGTGCATCCGGGGCTGGAGCGGCTGCTGCGCGACCAGGCCCACCGGGTGCTGCTGGAGACGCTGGAGACGTACCTGGACCTGGCCGGGAACGCGCACGCGACCGCGGAGCAGCTGCGGCTGCACCGCACCACGCTCTACTACCGCCTGCAACGGGTGGAGCAGCTCGCCGAGACCGACCTCAAGGACGGCAACGAGCGGCTCTGCCTGCACCTGGCGCTCAAGCTCGGCCGCCTCACCGGCGACTACCAGCCGCAGTGACGACAGCGGGCCCGCCCGGAATCCGGACGGGCCCACTGGACTGTCACCGATCAGAACGCGGCGAGGACCGAGCCCTGGTACTTCTCGTCGATGAACTTCTTGACCTCGGCGGAGTGCAGCAGCTTCTCCAGCTTCACCACGCGCGGGTCGTTCTCCTCGCCGGTGCGCACGACGACCAGGTTGGCGTACGGGTTGTCGGCGCCGGTCTCCAGCGCGAGCGCGTCCCGCGCCGGGGTGAACCCGGCCTGGATCGCGTAGTTGCCGTTGATCACCGAGAGCGCGGCGTCGTCGACGCTGCGCGGCAGCTGCGCCGCCTCCAGCTCCGTGATCTTCAGCTTCTTCGGGTTCTCCACGATGTCCCGCTGCGTGGCGTTGACGCCCGCGCCGTCCTTCAGCGTGATCAGGCCCTTGCTGGCGAGCAGGTTGAGCGCGCGCCCGGAGTTGGACGGGTCGTTCGGGATCGCCACGACCGCGCCGTTCGGCACGTCGGCCAGGTTCTTGATGGTCTTGGAGTAGACGCCCAACGGCTCGATGTGCACCGGCCGCAGCGCGGTGAACTTGTAGCCCTTCGACCCGACCTCCTCCTCCAGGTACGGCTTGTGCTGGAAGTAGTTCGCGTCGAGCTGCTTGTCCTGCAGGGCCACGTTCGGCTGGACGTAGTCGTTGAACTCGACGATCTCCAGCTGCAGCCCCTCGGCGGCGGCGAGGTTGTCCTTGACGTACGTCAGGATCTCGCCGTGGGGCACGGGGCTGACGCCGACCTTCAGCGGCGCGTCCGGCGACGCCGGCTTGTCGGAGTCGCTGGACCCGCAGGCGGCCAGGCCCAGAACGAGGGCCGCCGCGGCGAGGGTGGCGGAGAGGGTACGGCGCACGGAGCTTGCCTTTCTCGGTGGTGGTGTTACCGGTGGGACAGCCGCCGGGCGATCAGGTCGCCCAGCACCTGCACCAGTTGCACGAAGAGGATCAGCACGGCGACGGTGGCGAGCATGACCTCGTCTTCGAAACGTTGGTATCCGTAGCGGATCGCCAGATCCCCGAGGCCGCCGCCGCCGACCACGCCCGCCATCGCGGAGTAGCCGACGAGCGCGACGACGGTGATCGTCAGGCCGGAGACCAGGCCGGGCCGCGCCTCGCGGAGCAGCACCTTGACGACGATCTCCCGGCGGGAGGCGCCCATCGCGGTCGCGGCCGCGACGACGCTCCGGTCGACCTCGCGCAGCGCGGTCTCGACCATGCGCGCGAAGAACGGGATGGCGCCCACGGTGAGCGGCACGATCGCCGCCTCGGTGCCGATGGTCGTGCCGACCAGCGCCCGGGTGAACGGGATGATCGCGACCAGCAGGATGATGAACGGCAGCGACCGACCGATGTTGACGATCAGGCCGAGCACGACGTGCAGCGGCCACGCCGGCAGCAGCCCGTCGCGGTCGGTGAGCACCAGCAGCACGCCGACCAGCAGGCCGCCGATCGCGGTGAGCGCGGTGGAGACCCCCAGCATGTACAGGGTTTCCTGCGCGCCCTCCCAGAGCAGCGGCGCGATCTCGCTCCAGGTCATCGGGGCACCTCCACGATCAGGCCGTGTTCGCGCAGTCGGCGCAGCGGCGCCTCCTCGGCGGCGTGCGCGCCGCGCAGCGCGAGCCGCAGCCGGCCGACGCGCCCGCCGGGCAGCTCCTCGACGGCGCCGCTGAGGATCCGTACGTCGAGGTCGTGCTCGCGGGCGAGCACGGAGAGGAACGAGTGGTCGGTCGCGTCGCCGGCGAGCGTCACGTCCACGACGGTGGCGTCCGGCAGCTGCGGCGCCGGGCCGAGCCGGAACAGATCGCGGGCCAGCTCGGAGCCGGGGCGGCGGACGAGGTCGGTCACGGTGCCGGCCTCGACGATCCGCCCGTCGCGCATGATCGCGGCGGAGTCGCAGATCCGCTTGACCACTTCCATCTCGTGCGTGATGAGCAGGATGGTCAGTCCGAGCCGCTGGCTGAGGTCGCGCAGCAGGGCGAGGATCGAGCCGGTGGTCTCCGGGTCGAGCGCGGAGGTGGCCTCGTCGGAGAGGAGCACCCTCGGGCGGCCGGCGAGCGCGCGGGCGATGCCGACGCGCTGTTTCTGGCCGCCCGACAGCTGCGCCGGGTACGCCCCGGCGTGGTCGGCCAGCCCGACCAGGTCGAGCAGCTCGGCGACCCGGGCGGCGCGCTCCGCGCGCGGCACCCCCATCACCTCCAGCGGGAAGGCGACGTTGCCGGCGGCGGTGCGCGAGCCGAGCAGCGCGAAGTGCTGGTGGATCATCCCGATCCCCTGCCGGGCCCGGCGCAGCCGGCCGCCGCGCAGCGACGCGAGCTCCACGCCGTCCACGGTGACGGTGCCGGCGTCGGGACGCTCCAGCAGATTGACGCAGCGCAGCAGGGTGCTCTTGCCGGCGCCGCTGCGCCCGAGCACGCCGAAGACCTCGCCGTCGCGCACGGTGAGGTCGACGCCGTCGACGGCGGCGACGGCGCGGCGGCGGGACCGGTACGTCTTGCGCAGTCCCTGGATCTGGATCACAGCGTTGTCCCCGAGGGCGAGAGGATCATGTAAGCCTCCAACCCTGCGCCGTCGGGGCGAGATTCCCCAAACCCGTGTGAACAGGGACACCGTCGATCACGACGATCTTGGACTTATGGCGAGGTTCTGTCCGTTTCCACCAGCCATAAGCCCAAGATCGTCGTGATCAGGCGGAGCGGGCGGGGTCAGGCGGGCCAGGTGTTCGGCCAGCCGAGGAGGGTGGCGAGGCGGGCGTTGTGGGGGGCGAAGTAGGCGGACAGGTCCGCGCGCAGCGCGTCGGTGAGGGCGCTGGGGCCGGGGTCGACGCGGCGGGTGTGCCGGGCGAAGGCCGCCGGCGTGAACGGCGGCAGCTCCAGGAAGCGCAGGAGCTCGCCGTAGACGGCGGCGGGATCGGCGTACAGGTCCTCGCTGCGCAGCACGAGCAGCCGCTCCCGCGGTACGTGCGCGAACCACCGCTCCAACTGCTCGGCGTACCGGCCGCGGGCGAGGTAGGAGTGGTTGCGCAGCGCCGCGTGCGCGGTGCGGCTGTCCGGGCCGTGCCGCAGCGCGGCGGCGAGCCGGTCGGGCTCGGCGGCCACCGCGTCGGCGAAGTCGAGCGGCTCGAGGCCGTACGAGCGGGTGTGCAGGTAGTGCGAGTAGGCGCGCTCGACCGGGTCGCGCAGCAGCGCGATGAACCGCCCCTGCGGCAGCGTGGCGGCGACCCGGGCCGGCACCTCGGGGTGGAAGAGGTAGTACGGGCTCGCCTCGAAGCTGCGCGTCCCCGGCGCGGCCGCCGGGAAGTGACCGCGGTACCAGCGCGTGCCGCGGCCGTGGTGGAGGCTGAAGAACTGCAGCTCCTTGCCGGTCGCGACGCGGACCCGGGGATGGGCGGCGAGGTAGTGGTAGAGCGAGGTGGTGCCGCAGCGCTGCCCGCCGATGATCAGGAAGTCGGGGAGCGCGCCGGGCGCGAGGACTCCCCTGCCCCACGCCCGCGTGCCGCGGACCGCCCGGCGCAGCCGGTCCACCGCGACCCGGCGGCTCACGCGTCCACCGCCACGGGCGGGTCGGCGCGACCGGGCCGGCCGACGCCGCCGCGGCGCCGGATCAGGGAGCGCAGCACCATGGTGTCCTCGCGGCTGAGCCCGAGCGCGAGCACCGCGCCGAGGTAGACCACCCCGACGACGACCACCCCGACGACGATCTCGACCAGCCAGCCCGACGCCAGCCAGCGCGCGCCGAACCCGGCCAGCAGCGCGAGCGCCCCGGCGGCGAGGCCCTTCAGCATGCCGCCGGTGACCGGAACCGCCCGCACCAGCGCGCGCACCTGCAGCACCCGGGCCAGGTTGACCGCGGCCAGCGACACCGCCCAGGCCACCGCGGCGCCGATGAGCCCGTACGCCGGGATGAGCCAGAGGTTGAGCAGCACGTTGAGGACGAGCGCGGCCAGATTGTCCGCCATGTTCACCACCACCCGGCCGGACATGTTGAGCAGCGTGCCGCACGGGCCGGTGGCGGCGTTCACCAGCTGGCCGACCGCCAGGATCACCGTCACCGCCGCCCCGGTGGCGAAGTCGCCGCCGAAGAGCCGCAGCAGGTGCTCGGGGAAGACCAGCAGCACCACGAAGGCCGGCAGCGACAACCGCACCACCCAGCCGGTCGCGGCGCCGTAGATCCGCCGCACATCGTCCATCGCCCCCCGGTGGTAGAGGGAGGCCAGGTACGGCCCGAACGCCGCGTTGATCGGCGCCAGCACGAAGATCGCAATGGTGACCAGCCGGGTGGCGACGTTGTAGACGCCGATGTCGTCGGTGGCGAACGCGCCGAGCAGCAGCGTGTCGATCCAGATCAGGCCGGTGGAGGAGAGCGACGACACCCAGCTCACCGTGGAGAAGCTGAACAGCGGCCCGGGCCGGTAGACCGGGGCGGCGGGGGCGGCCCGGCGCAGCAGCCGCCACACGGCGGCGAGCGCGAACGCGGCGGCGGACCAGGCCGCCACGACCAGCGCCCAGTACGCCCCGGTCAGCCCCGCCCCGCCGGCCAGCGCCAGCGCGGTCAGCGCCAGCCGGGCGCCCGGCTCGTAGACCTGCCCGATCAGCGTGAACGGCCGCTGCGTACGCCAGCCGCGGGTCGCCGCGAGCGCCGCCTCGCAGACCGTCGTGGCTGGCAGGGTCAGCGCCACCAGCCGCAGTCCGGCAACGAGCTGCGGGTCGTGCAGCAGGTCGGCCAGGCGAGGCGCGGCGAGCGCGAGCGCGACGCCGATCAGCGCCGACGAGCCCGCGGAGATGGCCAGCCCCAGCCGGACCGTGCCGCGCAGCGCGGCCGGGTCGTCGTCGGCCAGGTGCACCGCCACGAAGCGGGTCAGCCCGGCCCGGAAGCCGGCGAGCGACAGCAGCCCGAGCAGGGCGAGCACGGCGTAGCACTGCGCGTACCGGCCGACCTCGGCGACGCCGAGCACCCGGGCCAGCAGCAGCATGATCCCGAAGACCGCCGCCTGACTGAGCACCGCCCCGATCAGGTTGAGTCCGCCGCCGCGCGCCATGCCGCGTACGTGGCGGTCACCCGCGTCGGCGGGCGGCGCCACCGGCGGCACGGACCGGGTGGTCACCTCATCGACCCGCCGTCGTGACGTCGGTGACGGCGTGGGCCCGCGGCGCGGGGACGGCGGCGGGGGTGGCGGCATCGGCCGGGGCGGCAGCCGCCGCGACCGCACGGCGGTTGCGAGCCACGAGTTCGAGCAGGGCCACCAGCAGCACGGCGACCAGCACGCCGGCGCCGGCGACCGGCACCACGGTGCGGATCACGGCGCCCGTCCGGGACACCCGCTCGGTCTCCCCCACGCTGGCGACCTTCGCCGGATCGGCGGCCTGAACCTGCGCGCGCGCCGCCTGGAGCCCTTCGCGCGCCTTGGCCAGCGCCGCCGTCGCGCTGTCCCGCTGGGCGATCAGCGCCTGGTACTCCGGCAGCTTCGGGCCGAGCGCGTCGAGCCGCTTCTGCAGCGCCGCGATGGCCGCGGCGGAGCTGGCCGCTCCCCCGCTGTTGCCGACCGCCGCCATCTCCAGCTGCTGCCGCCGCAGGCTGGCGGACTCGCTGAGCAGCGCCTGGTAGAGCTTGTCCGGCTGGGACACCTTGTTGGTCTTCTCCCAGTCGGTGATCGCCGCGGTCGCCGCGGTCACCTCACCGGTGGCGGTCTCGACCTCCCGGTCGCCGACCTCGACCTGGGAGGAGAAGAGGAACTCCAGCGCGTGCTCGGCGGTCGCGGCGAGCACCGGCGACACCGTGTCCCGATCGGTGCTGGTGTAGCGGAGCTCCAGCTGGCTGCTCGCCCCGACCTGGGTGACCTTCAGCCCGTCGCGCAGCGCGCCGGCGCCGACCCCGGTGTCGGCCGACACCTGCTCGACCACCTTCGGCGCGGTCACGGCCGCGCCGAACGCCGCGACGAACTGGTTCGCGGCCTGGACGCCGGTGAACTGCTGGGCGGCGGCGCCGCCGACGAGCGCGGGCGCGGCCACGTACGCGGTGCCGGCGTACCGCTGCGGCGCGAGCAGCACGATTGCCGTCGCGGCCGCGGCGGCGACGACCGGGACGCCCACCAGCACCCACAGTCGCCGCCGGGCGACCCGCAGGTAGTCGACGATCTCCACGCTTGCGCTCCCCACTTCTATTGAGCCGTTACGAGCTGTCGCGGCGCCGGTGACGCCGCCGGGTCGGCCGCCGCGCGGTGCGCGACGCTGGCCGCCGCCGCCGCGAAGGCGACGAAATACCAGAGTGTGACCACATTGGAGATCACATTCGAGGCCGCGCTGACCGCGATGAACGCCACCGCGCAGCCGAGGAACCCGACGGCGATGCCGCGCTCCAGACTGCCGGGCGGCGCCCGGCGCAGGGCCAGCCGGCCGGTGTGCAGGCTGAGCAGCATCATCGCCAGGTACGCGAGCAGCCCGAGCACGCCGGTCTCGACGTACGCCCGCAGGAAGTCGTTGTGCGGCTTCTTGGCCTCGTCGGTCTCGCGCTGCGTCATGTTCGGGCCGATGCCGGTCACCGGGTTGCGGTTGGCCAGCGTGACGATCTCGGTCCAGTAGTCCACCCGCCAGGCGAGCGTGTTGCCGGTGGGGCCGCCCCCGACGGCCCGTACCTCGCCGAGCTGGGCGAACCGGTCGGCCACGGTGGGCAGCAGCACCGCCCCGGCGACCGCGACCCCGCAGAGCAGGACGATCAGCCGGGCGCTGCGCTGCAGCACCGCGACGACCACCAGGCCGATCGCCGCGCCGAGGATGGCGCTGCGCGTGTTGGTCAGCAGCAGGAAGACCAGCGAGAGCGCGAGCAGCGCGCCGAGGGCGAGCCGCAGCCGCCGTTCCAGGTACCGGTAGACGCCGAACCCGAAGATCACCATGAACATCAGGTAGCGCCCGAACGTGGTGGACTGGCTGAACGGGCCGCTGATCCGGGTGAAGCTGCCCTTCACCTCCGACGGCGGCTGGCCGAGCAGCGACATCACCAGGGTGTAGCCGAGCGCCAGCACCAGCGAGGCGTAGCAGGCGAGCAGGATCCGCCGGATCGCCCGGGTGTCGGGCATCAGCTGCTGCAGCACCAGGAACATCACCACGACGGTGAGGATCCGCAACGCCTCCAGCAGGCTGGTGGTCGGGTGCGTCGCACCGAGCGCGCTGACCACGCCGGTCGCGCCGACCAGCAGCAGCGCCCAGCCCAGCGGCGAGCCGTGCAGCCGGCCGTGCCGCCGCAGCTGCGCGGCGAGCCAGAGCCCGGCGGCGAGCAGGAACAGGACGGCGAGCAGCGTCGAGGGGTCGAGGGCGCGGGCGGCGCCATCGACGTCGGCGCGGCCGGCCGTACGGCCGCTGAGCTTGAACAGGTCGACGCAGGAGCGCACCGCGAGCATCAGCATCACGTACGCGGCGAAGCGGGTCAGCGCCAGCGCCGCCACGATCAGTCCGCCGACCGCGGCGAGCGGCAGGACCGCCCCCTGCTTGTCGCCCGACGCCATCGAGACCCCGGCGACCACCGCGGCCGCCGCCGCCACAACGGCAGCACCCACGCTGAGCACCCGGGGGGAGGTCGGGAGGGGCCCCTTCATATCGTTCTGTGCATAGGAAGGGGCCTTCCCAACGTCTCGGCGGGACACAAGGTCGCCACAATCTAACCGGCAATACGCAGAGTGACTATGGGTCGATCCGTCGACTTTCCGTCAATCGCCCCTCCGGGGGATCATGCCGCAACGGGCCTGGCCAGCGACAGGTAGAGCCGTTCCAGGTCCCGGGCCGCGCCGTCCCAGGTGTACTCATCGGATACTCGATCACGTAACGCAATCGCACCGGCACGCTCCGCCGCGAGATCGGCCGTGAACCGCCGCAACGCCCGCACCAGATCGTCCTCCGACCCGTCCCGGAACAGTCGCCGGCCGGGGCCGTCCGCCCCAACCACCTCGACGTGCGGGCAGATGTCGCTGACCAGCACCGGCAGCCCGTACGAGGCCGCCTCCAGCAGCGTCAACGGCAGCCCCTCCAGCCGGGAGGGCTGCACGAAGCCGGCCGCGTGCGAGTAGAGCTCGGCGAGCAGGTCGCCGTACGCGAAGCCGGTGAACACGATCCGCGGATCGCCGTCCGCGGCGGCCCGCAGCCGGGCCACGTACTCGTCGGTGAAGGACGACCCGCCGACCACCGCCAGTCGCAGCGGGGTGGGCACCCGGCGGAACGCCCGGATCAGCAGGTCCGCGGCCTTCTCCGGAACGAGCCGGCCGACCAGCAGCAGGTAGCCGCCGGGGGTCAGCCCGAAGCGCGCGCCGAGTTGCCGCGGCGGCACCCGACGCGGGGCCGCGACGCCGTTCGGGATGTAGCGGGCGGCCCGCCCGAAGCGCTCGTCGTAGTGCCGGGCAAGGGCGCGCGACACCACCACCCGCTCGTCGGGAACGTGCCCGCTCAGCCAGTGCGCCGTGTTCAGCACGGTGCGGGCCGCCAGCCCCCACTTGGCCCGCTGATTGTCCAGGCCGTGCACGGTCAGCACGACCCGTGCCCGGGACAGGAAGCGCGGCAGCGGCGCCATCAACCCCGGCCCGAGACCGTGGTAGTGCACGATGTCGGCCCGCTCGCGCAGCGCGGCCAGCGTCGACCGGCCGGAGTGCACGATCGCGTCGAGGTGCTTGCTGGGCACCGTACGCAGCTCGCGCAGCCGGACGCCCCGGTACTCCTGCACCGGCACCGCGCCGTAGCTCTGCCGACAGTAGACGGTGACCTCGTGCCCGTTGCCGGCGAGCCGGCTGGCCAACTCCTCGACGTGCCGCTCGATCCCGCCGTACGTCGCGGGCATCCCCTTCTGGCCGATCATGGCGATCCGCAGCGGGCGCCAGCCCGCGTCATCGCCGCCCCGCTGCCGGGGGACGTGCGGCGCGTCGGCGATGTCGGGCCGCGCCAACGGGCGCGGGACCGGTTCGAGCTCGACCGGGTGGGCTTCGCGGATCACCACGTGTGCCTCCTTTGGACACTGCACTGCGTGACTTCACCAGAGCCCCCCGTGACGGCCGTCACGGGCGCGTCCAGGACGGTAGATCACCGGCAGGGGGGACTGGATCAACCTTCAGCCGACGTTGCCGGACGAATGGCTACCGCTGGCGATCCACCGCGGACTCGGCGAGCGCGGCCAGGGCCTCGCGCGCCCCGGCGGTCAGCGGCGCCTCCGCGAGCGCGGCGAGCGCGCTGTCGGCGCGCACCCGGATCATCTGCTCGATCCGGTCCCGCGCCCCGGTCTCCACGATGATCGACCGCAGCTCCGCGGCGCCGTCCGCGTCGAGCTCCGGGTTGCCGAACAGGGTGCGCAACCGCGCCGCCTGCGCGCGATCCGCCCGGTCGCGCGCGAGCGCCATCATCACGGTCGGCTTGCCCTCACGCAGATCGTCGAGGACCGACTTACCGGTGACCGCCGGGTCGCCGAAGACGCCCAGCACGTCGTCGCGGAGCTGGAAGGCGTCGCCGAGCGGGTCGCCGAAGGCCGCGTACGCGGCCTGCAGCTCCTCGCTCGCCCCGGCCAGTCCCCCGCCGATCTGCAGCGGCCGGGTGACCGTGTAGCGGGCGGCCTTCATCCGGATCACGGTGAGCGCGCTGGCCACCGAACCGTCGCCGACCCCGGAGACGAGATCCAGGTACTGCCCCGCGATCACCTCGGTCCGCATGTGGGAGTAGACCGCGTACCCCTGCTGGAGCTGGTCGGCGGGGAGCCCGGACTCGTGGAACATCTGGTCCGCCCAGGTGGCGCAGAGGTCGCCGCAGAGCAGCGCGGCGCTGCGGCCGTACGCGCCGGCGTCGCCGCGCCAGGAGAGCCGGGCGTGCAGGTCGGCGAAGAGCCGGTGCACCGACGGCTCCCCCCGGCGCCGGTCGCTGCCGTCCATGATGTCGTCGTGGATCAGCGCGAACGCGTGGAAGAGCTCCAGCGCGGCCGCCGCGGCCACGATCTCGCGGCGGTCCGCGCCGCCCGCGCCGCGCCAGCCCCAGTAGCAGAACATCGGCCGCAGCCGCTTGCCGCCGGCCAGCACGAAGCGGCGCAGCGTGTCGAAGACCCCGCGCGGCGCCCCGTCCGGCCAGCCCGGATCCTGCCGGTCCAGGAAGGCCGCCAGCTCGGCGTCGCAGCGCGCGCGCAGTCCCTCCGTGCCGGTCTCCGGCGCCAGCTGAGCGGTCATGGCCGCCTCACCTCTCCCCGGCGGCCGGCGACGTGTGCGCCAGCCCCGCCAGTTGCAGCAGGAACTCCTTGACGTCGGTGGCGGCGAACTCGGTGCGGGCCGCCGCCGGGTCGGAGCAGAGCAGCACCGGTCCGTCCAGCGGATCCGCGGGGAGCCGCCCGTGCGACCCGCGCACCGCCTTCGCCCCGGCGTCCAGGCCGACCACGCTCATCAGGTAGCGCATCCCGACCTTCTTGCGCAGCAGCGCCAGCGCCGCCCGCCCCTTCGCCGCGCCCGGGTTGGCCGGGTCGAAGAAGAGCTCCGCCGGGTCGTAACCGGGCTTGCGGTGGATCTCGACGAGCTTGGCGAAGTCCGGGGCACGGGCGTCGTCGAGCCAGTAGTAGTACGTGAACCAGGCGTCCGGGTCGGCGACCAGCACCAGGTCACCGGCGCGCTCGTGGTCCAGCCCGTGCGCGGCCTTCCCCTCGGCGTCCAGCACCTCCGCCACACCGGGCAGCGCCGCGCAGAGCTTCGCCACCGCCGGCACGTCGGCCGGATCCTTCACGTAGACGTGCGCGACCTGGTGGTCGGCGACGGCGAACGCCCGCGACGTCCACGGGTCGAGGTACTCCATCCCGGCCTGGGTGTAGACCTCCAGCAGCCCCTCGGAGCGGAGCAGCCGGTTGATGTCGACCGGGCGGGAGACGTCGGTGATGCCGTACTCCGACAGCGCCACCACGGTCACGCCGCGGGCGGCGGCCGCGTCCAGCAGCGGGGCGAGCGCGCGGTCCAGCTCGGCGGCGGCGGCCGCGGCACGCGGCGCGGAGCTGCCGTGGCGCTGCAGGTCGTAGTCGAGGTGCGGCACGTACGCCAGGGTCAGGTCCGGCGAGTGGGCGGCCATGATCTGCTCGGTGGCCTGGATGATCCACGCCGACGAGGTGATGCCGGCGCCCGCACCCCAGTAGCTGAAGAGCGGGAACGTGCCGAGCTTGTCGGTCAGCTCGTCGTGCAGTGCCGGCGGGTACGTGTAGCAGTCGGGGTCCTTGCGCCCGTCGGCGTGGTAGATCGGGCGGGGCGTGACCGTCCAGTCCACGTCGGCGCCCATCGCGTACCACCAGCACACGTTCGCGACCGTGTAGTCCGGCTTGACCTTCCGCGCCGCGTCCCAGAGCTTCTCCCCGCCGACCAGCGCGTTGTGCTGCCGCCACAGGAAGATCTCGCCCAGGTCCCGGAAGTACCAGCCGTTGCCCACGATGCCGTGCCCGGAGGGCAGCTCGCCGGTGAGGAAGGTCGACTGCACCGAGCAGGTCACCGCGGGCAGCACCGTGCCGAGCGGGGCCTGGAACCCGGACCGCGCCACCGCGGACAGCCGCGGCATGTGCGCGAGCAGCCGGGGCGTCAGCCCGACCACGTCGAGAACGAGCAGTGGTCTCACGAGGACACCTCCGTGGGGGTGGGCGACGACCCGGCCCGCGCGGTCAGCGCGCGCAGCTCGTCGCGGGCGAAGGCCAGCTCCGCGGCGATACCGCCGGCGAGCTGGTCGGGGGTCTGCGGCCGGTGTCCGTCCGGCAGAACCCCCCAGGTGTACGTCTCGACGTCGAAGTGGTCGCAGAGCGCGACCGGACCGCCGGCCAGCTCGGCGAGCGCGGCGCGCAGTACCGGCGCCGTCGACGTCAGCGGCGCGGCGGGCGCGGCGTGCAGCGGCACGTGGTAGTGCACCCGCCACGGGCCGGGCAGCCCGGCGTCCAGCGCCGCGTCGAGGTCGTCGGTGGCGCCGCCGTGCGCGCCCCGCGTCTGATGCAGGAAGCGCGGCTCCACGTACCCGCGCAGCACGTCGGCGTCGGTCTCCGGCGTTTCGGCGACGAGCGCGGCCGAGACCTGCACCTTCACGATCGGCAGCGCGGCGTGGTGCAGCGCGGCGATCGCGGCCGCCGGCTCCTCCCAGGCGCAGGCCAGGTGCGCCAGGTCGAGGCAGATGCCGAGCCACTCGGTGTCCATCTCGGACAGGTGGCGGATCGCGTCGTCGGTGGTTTCGACGATGCAGCCGGGCTCCGGCTCGAAGCCGACCCGGATCGGCCGCCCGGACTCGCCGGCGATCCGCGCCAGCCCGGCGGCGAGCTCGTCGAGCCGGCGGGCGCAGGCGGCGGCGCGCCCGGGCTCCCACGGCTCCCGCCAGGCGAGCGGAAGCGTGGAGATCGAGCCGCGGGCCGCCCCCTCGGGGAGAAGATCGGCCAGCACCCGCGCCAGGTCGAGGGTGTAGTCGAGCCGCTCGCGGGTGCTCCAGTCCGGGTGGTAGACGGCGTGCTTGACCACGGGCGCCTGGAACGCCCGGTACGGGAAGCCGTTGAGCGTCACGACCTCCAGCCCGCGCGCGTCCAGCTCGCGGCGCAGCCGCCGCCGCTGCCCGGCGTCCGCGGCCAGCGCGGCGGCAACCGGGGCGGACAGCCAGAGACCGAGCCCGAGCAGGTCCGCCTCCAGCCGCTCCCGCACCGGCTGCGCGTACGTGTCGAGCTGCGCGATGATCCCGTCCAGGTCCTCGGCCGGGTGCACGTTGGTGCAGTAGCCGAGGTGCAGGGTCTGCCCGTCGGGATGCGACAGGCGCATCAGCTGCCCCCGCGCTTGATGGAGCTGCCCTCGAACGTCGCCTCGACCTCGCCGATGTCGGAGAGGTCCAGCCGCCCGGACTGCCCGTAGAACTCCACCGGGTTGCGCCACAGCACCCGGTCGACGTCATCGGGGCTGAATCCGGCGGCGAGCATCGCCTCGCCGGTGCGGAGCGTGAGCAGCGGGTCCGAGCGCCCCCAGTCGGCGGCCGAGTTGACCAGCATCCGCTCCAGGCCGTGCTCCTTGAGGATCTCGACCATGCGCGGCGGGGACATCTTGGTGTCCGGGTAGATGGAGAAGCCCATCCAGCAGCCGGAGTCGCGGACCAGGCCGACGGTGACCTCGTTGAGGTGGTCGACGACGACCCGACCGGGCTCGATCCCCGACTCGGCGACGACCGCCAACGTCCGCTCGGTGCCGCGCGCCTTGTCCCGGTGCGGGGTGTGCACCAGCGCGGGCAGCTCGTACTCGACGGCGAGGGCGAGCTGCGCGGCGAACGCCTCGTCCTCCTCCGGCGTCATCGAGTCGTAGCCGATCTCCCCGACCGCGACCACCCCGTCCTTGGCCAGGTACCGCGGCAGCAGGTCGAGCACCGGCCGGCAGCGCGGGTCGTTGGCCTCCTTCGGGTTGAGCGCGATGGTGGCGTGGTGCCGGATGCCGAACTGGCTGGCCCGGTACGGCTCCCAGCCGATCAGCGAGTCGAAGTAGTCGGCGAACGAACCCGGGTTCGTGCGGGGCTGCCCGAGCCAGAACGCCGGCTCCACGATCGCCCGGACGCCCGCCGCGGCCATCGCCTCGTAGTCGTCGGTGGTGCGGGAGGTCATGTGGATGTGCGGGTCGAAAATGCGCATCACGCCTTCTTTCCTTCGGCGGCGGCCAGGCGGTCCAGCAGGGCGAGGGCGTCGGCGGCGACGTCACGGCCGGCGGCGCGCCGCTCCTCGACGAGCCCGGCGAGCATCGTGGCGAGCTCGCCGTCCGCGCGGGTGTCCAGGTCGTGCACCACGTTCAGCGGCACACCCATGAACACGCACTTGAGCACCGCCTGCCGCCACATCGGCTGGTCCAGGTGGCGGGCGTACGTCCCGAGGGCGGCGGCCACCAGCCGGGTGTCGTTGGTGCGGATCGCGTCGTGCAGCAGCGGCACCGCGCCGGCGCCGATCGGCAGCAGCGGCAGAGCCTTGAGCACCGCGCGTTTCTCGGCGGCGTCGCCGTACCGGTAGAGCGTGTCGGCCGCGGTGGCGACCTGATCGGCCGGGAGCGCGGCGAGCAGCAGCGCCCGGGCCGCCTCGTCGACGGTCCACCCGGGGGCCGACGGCAGCGCTGCGCGCCCGCACCGGCGCGCGGCCGTCGCGAACAGCCCACCGATGTCGTCGGGTTCGCGCGCGACGCGGGCCAGCGCCTCCCGCAGCCACTCCTGCTCGGGTGCGGTGGACAGCGCGGCGAGCGCGACGCGCAGGTCGTCGGGTTCCATCACTCGTGCTCCCCTGTGGTCGGTACGGGTACCGCCGCGCTGCCAGCGGCAGCGCTCCGCGGCGCGGGCACGGTCGGGTGCGGCCCCGACTCCGGCGCGCGCCGCTCGGCGTCGCGCAGGAAGGCCAGCGACTCGGCGGCGACGGTCGGGGCCGCGTGCGAGTGCCGGGGCAGCTCGACGGCGACCAGCCCCCGGTAGCCGCCGTCGGCGAGCGCCCGCAGCACCGGCGGGAAGTCGATCTCCCCCGTGCCGAACTCGAGGTGCTCGTGCACTCCGCGGCGCATGTCGTCGATCTGCACGTTGACCAGGTCCCCGGCCACCTCGGCCACGCACTGCGGCACCGGCGCCGGCTCCAGACAGCGGCAGTGTCCGATGTCGAGGGTGAGACCGAAGCGCGGCGGAGCGCCGAGCGCGTCGCGCAGCCGCCGCCAGTCGGCGATGGTCTGCACCAGCATGCCGGGCTCGGGTTCGAAGCCGAGCGGCACGCCCGCGGCGTCGGCGGCCGCGACCACGGTCGTCGTGTGGTGCACCAGCCGCTCCCACGCGGTCGGCTCCGGCACGTCGGCGGGGCGCACCCCGGCCCAGAACGACACCGCCTCGGCGCCCAGGTCCGCGCCGATCGCGACGGCCCGGCGCAGGAACTCGATCCGCCGCGCCGGCTCGTCGTGCAGCAGCGTCGGGGCGTGCTTGTGCCAGGGGTCCAGCAGGTAGCGCGCGCCGGTCTCGATCACCACGGCCAGGTCGAGGTCGCGCAGCCGGTCGGCGACCCGGGTGACCCGCCGGGCCAGCTCGGGGGCGAACGGGTCGAGGTGGTCGTGGTCGAGGGTGAGGGCCACCCCGGTGTAGCCGAGTTCGGCGATCACCGCCAGCGCGTCGTCCAGCCGGTGGTTGGCGAACCCGTTGGTCCCGTACCCGAAGCGGAGGCCGGTCATGTCGGGGACACCTTGCGGGCGAGGCGCCGGCCGAGCGGGGCGGCGGCCGCGACGGCCAGCCCGGCGCCGGCCGCGCCGGCGCGCGCGGTGAGCGCCCCCTGCAGCGCCGGCAGTCCGGTGATCCCGGCGCCGACCGCGGCGCGGATCCGCGGTGCGGTGGGCTCTGCCGCGGCCCGGGCCTGCGCGCCGCCGTACTGCGCGGTGTACCAGGCGGCGAGCGCGGCGGGCACGGCCCGACGCCAGGATCGGCCGGCGCCGCGCCGTCCGGCGGCGGCGGCCAACGCCGCGGTCCCGGCCAGGGTGAGCGCGGGCAGCCGGCGATCCGCGCCCGAGACCTCCCGCCGGGACAGCTCGGTGAGGGTGTACGTGTGTGCGGCGACCGCCAGCGCGGCGGGCACCGCCCGGGCGGGGCGGCCGGCGCCGGCGCCCAGCAGCACGTCGAGGCCGCGGCACGCGGCCATCACGGCCGGGCCGGCCGCGGTGTTCTTCGCCTTCAGGTCGTACGTCCAGACGGCCGCGGCGAGCACCGCCGCGGTGCCCAGGCCGCGACGGCCGCCGGCGGCGCCGGCCAGGGTCAGCCCGGCGGCGGTCAGCCCGGCGGCGATACCCAGCGCGGCGGGCGCGCTGATCCGCCCGGACGGGATCGGCCGCTCGGGGCGCTCCACCGCGTCGAGCTCCCGGTCGGCCCAGTCGTTGGCCGCCATGCCGGCCCAGTAGAGGCAGACCGAGGCCGAGGCCAACCCGGGGGTACGCCGGTCGAGCGCGCCGGCGGCGGCGGCGCCGGCCACCACGTCGCCGGGGACCGACAGCGCGGCGGGCGCGCGGACCAGGTCGACGAGATCGCGGAGCCGCATCACGCCGCCCCGCCGTCGAGGCCGCGGACGAACGCGGTGAGCACGCTCCACTGCTCGCCGAACGAGTGCGTGCCGGCGTCGATCGGGTCCTTGAAGAAGAACGCGAGCTCGGGCAGGGGCCCGCTCCGGCCGGCGCGGTGCGCGGCGGCGGCGAGCCGGGCCAGGTCCAGCACGAGCGGGGCGGCGAGCGCGGAGTCACAGCCGTGCCAGGTGAACTCCATCCGCATCGCGGTGCCGAGGAAACCGGAGAAAGTGATCAGGTCCCAGGCGGTCTTGAAGTCGCCGAGGTCGTCGACGAAGTCGATCCGGGTGGTCCCCTGCGGCTGGTAGCCGAGCGTCTCGCCGAGCACCCGCTGCTTGCTGGCGGTCTTCGCGGCGTTCGCGCCCGGCTCCGCCAGGGCGGCGCCGTCGCCGCCGCCGAGCAGGTTGACCCCGGACCAGGTGCGCACCCGCAGGTTGCGCAGCGCGAACATCGGGGCGAGCACGGACTTCACCAGCGTCTCGCCGGTCTTGCCGTCGTGGCCGGCGTACGGCACGCCGGCGGCGCGGGCCAGCTCGGCCAGCGCGGGCAGCCGGGCGCCGGTCGAGGGCGTGAAGTCGACATAGGCGCAGCCAGCCCCGAAGGCCGCGTACGCGGTGAGCGAGCTGGGCGGCAGCACCTCGCCGGAGGCGTCGAGCGCGGCCCGCAACGCGGCCAGGTCGGCGTGGGCCGGATGCGCCGGCGGCACCGGCTCGGTGGTGGCGACGTTGACCACCACGACGTGGTCCAGCCCGTGCCGCTCCCGGAACGCGACGAGGTCCGCGGTGATCGCCGCGGCGGTCAGCGCCTGCGTGGCGGCGCTCGGCAGCGGCCGGACCTCCCGCTCCAGCGCGACCAGCTCGTCGTGCACGGCGTCGACCAGCCGGGCCGGCACGACCCCGGCGGCGGCCAGCGCGTCGGCCTTCTTCACCAGCGGCGTCTCGGCGATGTCATGGCCGCCGAGGACCAGGTCGGCGAAGCCGGGCAGGGCCGGGCTGCGCAGCTCGGGCAGTTCGGTGACGCACCCCGTCGCCTCGGTGAGGCCGGCGCGGAGCGCCAACGCCCCGACGATGCTGGTGACCGCGACGGACCCACGCGCGCCGATGAACCAGACTCCCGTACGCATCTTCGCCTCCAGTGCCACGACGCCGACGTGGCTGTTGTGCCGATCCCCGTACGCGGACCGGTTGACATCGATCGATCAACCTACCGGGGACAATTGGGCCCCGTCCGCCTGGCCGATCCAGGGTGGCACCACCGTGACGGCGCCGACGTCGGCGTCGACGACGCCGTCCCGGGCCCGGTCGGCCAGGCGAACGAGGCAGTGGCAGGCAGGGTCGGTCGGCGTCTCGACCCTGCCTCCCCCGCTGTTCCACATTGCTTATTCAGTTGTCTCTCGCTTATTCAGTTGTGGTGCCCCGCCGGCCGGGCGGGAGTGCCACCCGCCCGGCCGGCGGTGCGATCAGGGGGTCGTGGAGCCGAACTCGACCCAGTTGAGGTTGAAGAAGCCGGTGGTCGGTCCACCGGTGACCGGCTTGAAGACCAGGTAGACCTTCTGCGCGCCGACCGGGTGGTTGACCGGAACGCTCTGGCTCGCCCACGCGTTGGTGCCGGCGGTGGCGTTGATCGTCGCGGTGGTCACCAGCTGGCCGTCCGGCGCGCCGACCCGCACCTCGACGATGGCCCGCGGGGTGCCCGCGGTCGCCGCCGAGCCGCCGGCGTAGCGGAACGTGATGCTGTCCGCGTCGCCGAGGTTGATCGGGTCGAAGGCGATGTAGTCGCCGTTGTCGATGCCGGTCAGGTGCTGGCCGCCGCCGGTGTCGTTCGTGGCGGCGACGGTGACACCCTGCTTGACCCGGGCGAACTCGGCCTGCTGCTGCCGGGTCTGGATGCTGGTCTGGCCGACCGCGCTGAGCGCCGGCTGGCCGTTGGCGCCCAGGTCGGTGTACGACGCGCTGATGCCGCCGTACAGGTAGCCACCGGCGTGGTCGGCACCGTCGGCCGGGGTCACGAGGGTGCCCGTGCAGCCCGTGGTCGAGGTCTCACCGTGGCCGTGGTCGTCGTGACCCAGCACGAACGAGACCGTCACCCGGCTGCAGTCGATCTCCCCGTCCTCGGGGTCGGTCACCTTCACCGTGAACGGCACCGTGTCGCCCCAGTTGAAGAAGGAGCCCGCCACCGGCGAGGTGACCTCCACCGTCGGGGCCGTGTTGCCGACCGTGATGGTGCGGCTCAGCGACGCGGTCTTGCCGCTGGAGTCGGTCACCGTCAGCTTGGCGTAGTAGACCCCGTTGGTGGTGTAGGTGTACGACGCGTTCGCCGCGGTCGAGTCCGTGGTGCCGTCGCCGTCGAAGTCCCAGGCGATCGAGATCGACTCACCGGGCTCCGGCGAGTACGACCCGGCGCTCGAGAAGTCGACCTTGAGCGGCGCCTGGCCGGAGGTCGCCGACGCGGTGAGCTCGGCGACCGGGCCACGGGTGCCCTTGACGTAGCGGATCACCGACAGCGCCGCGTCCGGGTTGGCCCGGAAGAAGCCGTCACCGTACTCCAGCAGGTAGAGGCTGCCGTCCGGGCCGAACTCCATGTCCATCGGGTTGTCGAAGACGAAGCCCGGCAGGAACTGCTCCACGCCCAGCAGGTTGCCGCTGCCGTTGGTGCGCATCATGTAGATCTTGTCCCGGGTGAACTCACCGAACACCACGGCGTCGTTGTAGTACTCCGGCAGCTTGTTCGGCGAGGCCAGGTCCGCGTCGTACTTGTAGATCGGGCCGCCCATCGGGCCGACGCCGCCGGTGCCAATCACCGGCCACTTGAAGTCGCAGGTTCCGGCCGGCGTCTTCAGGTAGCTGTCCGCGCACGGCGTGGTGCCGTTGAAGGTGTACCAGAACTGCGGCTGCGCCACCGGCGGCAGCGTCGTGCGGCCGGTGTTACGCGGCGAGTCGTTGACCGTCGCCGCGCAGTTGAACGCGCCCTTCGACGTCTTCGTGGCGAAGTCGTAGTCGATGTAGGGCAGGCTCGGCGAGTAGCAGTACGGCCAGCCGAAGTTGCCGGCCTTGTTGGTGGCGAGCCAGCGACCGGCGCCCTCCGGGCCGCGGGTGGCGCTGGGCACGCGGGAGTCCGGCGAGTAGTCGCCGATGTAGACGAAGCCGCGGGAGTCCACGTCGAAGCGGAACGGGTTCCGCAGGCCCATCAGGAAGATCTCGGGCCGGGTCTTGTTGTCCCGGTCCTCCGACTCGGGGAACAGGTTGCCCGCCGGAACGCTGTACGAGCCGTCGTCCTTGACCTTGATCCGCAGCACCTTGCCGCGCAGGTCGTTGGTGTTGCCCGAGGAGCGCTGGGCGTCGTAGCCGGGGCCCTGGGTCGGGGACTCGTTGATCGGCGTGTAGCCGTCCGAGCCACTGGCGTTGGTGTCGTCGCCGGTGACCAGGTAGAGCAGGCCCTTGCCGTCGAACTTGACCTCACCGGCGACGTGGCAGCAGATGCCGCGGTCCACGTCCACCTTCAGGATCTCCTGCTCGGTGGACATGTCCAGGTGCGGCGTCGGCTCCTCGACGAACTTCACCCGGGACAGCAGGTTGTACCCCTTGAACTTGTCCCAGACGGTGGGGTCGTCGCTGATGGCCGGGGCGTCGCCCTCGTTGACGCCCGGCGTGGCCGGGTCGTCCACCGGGGTGTTCAGCCGCGGCGCGTAGTAGAGGTAGACCCACTTGTTCGTGGCGAAGTTCGGGTCCAGGGTGACGGACTGCAGCCCGTCCTCGTCGTGCTGGTAGACCGGCAGCGTGTTGATGATCGGGCTGGCGCCGCTCTTCGGGTCGTAGAGCCGGACCTCGCCGGCGCGGGTGTTGTGCAGCACCCGGCCGTCGGGGAGCACGGCCAGCGTCATCGGCTCGCCGGGCTCGTCGTTGAGGATCACCTTCTCGTAGTTGGCCAGCACGGTGGCGCCGCAGTCGCCGGCGGCCGCGCCCGCGGCCCACTGGATGCCGCCCAGCAGGTGCTTGCGGAACGCGCCGTTGGCGTACGTGCCGGCGGAGTGGCCGAGGCCGGTGTACCAGGAGCGACCGCCCTGGTAGTCGCGGCACCAGGTGACCGGGTGGTCGAAGCCCATCGTGCCGCCGGTGTAGCTCTGCTCGTTGACGGTCGCCAGCACGTGCGCCTTGCCGCGCACGTTGGTGGCGAAGTTGTACCACTCGTCCTCGAGCGTCAGCTCGCGGGAGAGCGGCTTGGTCGACGGGTGCGCCCGGTCGGCGACGTCGATGCGCCCGCTGGTCACGGCGGAGGCGCCGGAGACGGTCGTGCCGACGAGGTCGCGGTAGAACGCCCACTGCGGCTCGCCCTCGGCGGCCGCGTGCACGCCCACGTAGCCGTTGCCGGCCTTGACGTAGCGCTCGAACGCCTCCTGCTGGACGTCGTTGAGCAGCTCGCCGGAGCTGTTGAGGAAGACCACCGCCTTGTAGTTGGCGAGGTTCTCGTCGCTGAACGCGGTCGCGTTCTGCGAGACGTCGATGGTGAAGCCGTTGTTGTCACCGAGATTGCGGATCGCGTTGACGCCCTTGGCGGTGGAGTCGTGCCGGGCGCCGTCACCGCCGGTGAAGACCAGGACCTGGTAGCCGGCCGGGTGCTCGTGTCCGGGGTGCGCGGCCACCGGAGCGGTCGCGACCAGTGGGGCGGATATCGCGGCCGCCGCGACGACGGGAAGCCATCGTCGTGCCGTTGATGCCATGTGTGTTTCCTCCGGGGATCGGGAGGCGGTGATGCCTCGCCGCTGGCACGGGTTGGTGTTGCGGGTGCGGGGACCCTGGTGCCATCCCTGGCGCGGTGCCACGTCCGCCAAGGTTGTGCGCTGCGCCTTCTGGTCGTCCGGCGCGGCCGGGGAATCCCGGTCCGGCCGCGCCGGACGGCCGTTCCTCGGTGCCCGCAGCTCCGGCACGTGGGGCGCAACCACGTGCCGGACCCTCGCGTGCGGGCGAGGAGTCTTTCTCTCGGGTCAGGCGTTGGCCGCGGTCAGGGCCGATTCCACCGCGATCCATGCCTGCTGCTCGGCCGAGCGCTCCACCGCGTCCAGCACCAGCTGGACCTGCAGGGCGTCGGCGAACGAGGGTGACGGGTCCACACCGGTGGCGAGCGCCTCGAGGAAGTCGCGCGCCTGGTGGGTGAAGGAGTGCTCGTATCCGATGAGGTGACCGGCCGGCCACCAGGCCGACAGGTACGGGTGGTCCGGCTCGGTCACCAGGATCCGGCTGAATCCCTGCTCCTGGCTGGGCAGGGTGGCGTCGTAGAACTCGAGCTCGTTCATCCGCTCGAAGTCGAACGCCACCGTGCCGAGCGACCCGTTGATCTCGATCCGGATGCCGTTCTTGCGTCCGGTCGCGAAGCGGGTCGCCTCGTACGTGCCGATCGCGCCGCCGTCGAGCCGGGCCAGGAACAGCGCGGCGTCGTCGACGGTGACCGGGCCGGTGGCCGGTGCGGCCCCGTCGGGGCCGCCGCCGGCCGACGCCGCCAGCCCGCTGGCCTGGACCGGCAGCGGCCGTTCCGGGACGAACGTCTCGGTCAGGCCGCTGACGGCGGTGATCCGCTGGCCGGTGATGTACTGGGTGGTGTCGATGATGTGCGCACCGATGTCACCCAGCGCGCCGGAGCCCGCCTTGTCCTTCTGTAGCCGCCACACCAGCGGGAACTGCGGATCGACGATCCAGTCCTGCAGGTAGCTGGCGCGGACGTGCCGAATGACGCCGAGCCGGCCCGCCTGGACCAGCTGGCGCATCAGCGCGATCGCCGGGACGCGGCGGTAGTTGAACCCGCACATCGCCAGCACCCCGGCCGCCCGCGCCGCCTCCGCCGCCGCGGTCATCTCCCGCGCTTCCTCGGCGGTGTTGGCCAGCGGCTTCTCGCACAGCACGTGCTTGCCGGCGGCGAGCGCGGCCTGCGCGATTTCGGCGTGGCTGTCACCGGGCGTGCAGATATCGATCACGTCGATGTCGTCCCGGGCGACTAGCGCGCGCCAGTCGGTGGTGTGGCTCTCCCAGCCGAGCCGGTCGGCGGCCTCGGCCACCTTCGACTCGTCGCGGCCGCAGATCGCCGCCATCCGGGCCCGCACCGGCAGGTCGAAGACCCGGTTCACGGTGCGCCACGCCTGCGAGTGCGCGGCGCCCATGAACGCGTAGCCGATCATGCCGATTCGGAGCTCTTTTTCCACAGTAGACAAGGTGGCCTCCCCGCGTGCGTCAGAACCCGAGCTTGAGGTAGTTGCTCGCGTTCTCCTTGGTGATGGTCTCCGAGGCCAGGGTGATCTCCTTGGGCACCTCGAGCTCGACCAGGTCGGACATGCCCTTGCTCTGACCGATCAGGCGGGCCAGCGAGATCGCCGAGGAGGCCATCGAGGGGCTGTAGGTGACCGTCGCCTTCAGCACGCTGTTGTCGGCCTGGATCGCCTCGATCGCCGCCTTGGAGCCCGCGCCGCCCACCATGAAGAACTCGCTGCGGTTGGCCTGCTTGATCGCGGCCAGCACACCGATGCCCTGGTCGTCGTCGTGGTTCCAGAGCGCGTCGAGCTTCGGCAGCGCCTGCAGCATCTGCGCCGCCGCCCGCTGCCCGGTGTCGGCGGTGAACTCGGCGGGCAGCCGACGCGCCACGCTGAACCCGTAGGTGGCCAGCGAGGCCTTGAAGCCGGCGGAGCGCTCCTGGGTCAGCTCGAGCGAGTCGATGCCGGGGATCTCGCCGATCACCGGGTTGGTGACGCCCTTGGCCTTGAGCTGCTCGCCGATGTAGTGGCCGGCCGAGACGCCCATGCCGTAGTTGTCGCCCTTGATCTGCAGGCGGTACGCCAGCGCGTCCGGGAAGGCGCGGTCGAGGTTGACGACCGGGATGTTCGCCTTCATGGCCTCCAGGCCGAACGCGTTGAGCTCCTTGCCGTCGTGCGGGAGCACGACGATCACGTCGGGCTTCTGTCCGACCAGCGTCTGCAGCGCGGCGCGCTGGGCCGCCGCGTCCGCGCCGGCCTCGACGATCTTGAGCTCGACGTCGGAGTACGCCGCGGCCTGCGCCTTGGCGTTGTTGGTGATCGCGGCGATCCAGCCGTGGTCGGCGGCCGGGGCGGAGAACCCGATCGTCACCTTCTTGCCGGCCGCGGCGTTCGGGTTGCCCGAGTCGGCGCCCTTGGTCTGGGCCTCCTGCGGGCTCGCGTCGTTGCTGGTGCAGGCCGTGAGCAGCGCGCCGGCGCCGAGCGCGCCGGCGCCGAGCAGCAGCCGGCGCCGCGACAGGTCGCTGCCGGCCGCGCGGCCGAAGGACTTGGTCATGACGACCTCCTGATTCGCTTCGTGGTGGGGGTATCCGGGTGTGTGGAGCCCGGCGGACGTCGCATTTCTCGACGACCACCTGCGGTGGTGCGGGTATTTCGCCGGCCGGGACGGCCGGTGTCATGGGAGGTTCGCTAGGCCCTGATGGCCTTGTTTCGGGACAGGAACTGGGTCAGCGCGTTGAAGCGGAACTGCTGGATCAGCACGGCGGCGACGATGATCGCGCCCTTGATCATGTTCTGCGACTCGGTGCTGAGACCGTTGATCGAGAACAGGTTGGTGATGGTGGAGAAGACCAGCACGCCCAGGAGCGCGCCGACGATGGTGCCGCGGCCGCCGCTGAGCAGCGTGCCGCCGATGATCGCCGCGGCGATCGCGTCCAGCTCGTACATGTTCGCCATCGCCGCCTGCGCGGAGGTCGCCTGCGAGGTGAGCATGAGCGCGCCGATGCCGCAGCAGAGCCCGGAGAGCGCGTAGAGCATCAGGGTGTGGGCCTTGACGTTGATGCCGGCCAGCCGGGCCGCCTCGACGTTGCCACCGACGGCGACCGTGCGCCGGCCGAAGGTGGTGCGGTTGAGCAGCACCCAGCCCAGCGCGCCCACGGCCACCAGGATCACCACCAGCACCGGGATGCCGAGCAGCTTGGCACTGGCGAGGTCGTTGATGAACTGCGAGGTCGAGACCTGCGTCTGCTTGTTGGAGATCTCCGCCGCCAGGCCGCGGGCCGCGACCATCATCGCCAGCGTGGCGATGAAGGGCACCAGCCGTCCGTACGAGATCAGCACCCCGTTGACCAGGCCGACGCCGAGGCCGACGACGAGCCCGGTGAAGATCATGCCGCCGGCGCCGTAGCTCTGGGTCGCCAGCGTGGTGGCCCAGACGCCGGCCAGCGCCATGATCGCGCCGACCGACAGGTCGATGCCGCCGCCGATGATCACAAACGTCATGCCGACCGTGACCACACCGATCGCGGAGGCCTGCTGCAGGATCGTGAACGTGTTGTTCTTGACCCAGGTCGCGTCGCTGTAGAGCTGCGGCTGGGTGATGATGCCGATGACCACCAGGGCCACCAGCACGCCGATCAGACCCAGGTTGCGCCGGGCGTAGTCGCTCGCGTCCGACCGCCACCAGCTCTGGTTGGCGCCTGCGCCGTGGCCATGCTGCTTCGTCTGCCCGGGTGCCGCCGCGGTCGCGGTCGCCTCCCCAGGTACGGCGGTCGCCGTCGCCTCGTCCGCGGTCACAGTCCTTCTCCTTCGGTCACGAATCCGGTGTCGAATGCATCGCTCATGCGGCTGCGCCCTCCATCAGCGCCCCCGCCATCACGAGGTCCAGCACCGTCTCCTCGTCGAGCTCACTGCCCGGCGCCTCGTGGATGACCCGCCCCTCGCGCATGACCAGCACGCGGTCGGCGAGGCCGAGCACCTCGGGGACCTCGCTGGAGACCAGCAGCACCCCGACGCCCTGCGCCGCGAGGTCGCGAATCACCTGGTACAGCTCGGCCCGCGCGCCGACGTCGACGCCGCGGGTGGGCTCGTCGAGCAGCAGCAGCCGGGTCTCCCCCAGCAGCCAGCGGCCGACGACGACTTTCTGCTGGTTGCCGCCGGAGAGCTGCCGCACCGCCCGGTGCACGTCGCGCGGGCGCAGCTCCAGCGTGTCCGCGATCCGGTTCGCCTCCGCGACCTCCCGCTCCGCGTTGGTGAAGCCGACGCGGGCCAGGCGGCTGAAGGTGGCGAGCGTGACGTTGCGGTAGATCGGCTCGCCCAGCAGCAGCGCCTGGCTCTTGCGCTCCTCCGGCGCCAGGCCGATACCGGCGCGGACGGCGGCCCCGACGCTGCCCGCCCGCAGCGTCCTGCCGGCCACCCGGACCGTGCCCGCCTCGGCCCGCCGGGCGCCGAAGATCGTCTCCAGCAGCTCGGAGCGGCCGGAGCCGACCAGGCCGGCGATGCCGACGATCTCGCCGGCCGCGACGGTCAGCGAGACGTCGGCGAACTCACCGTGCCGGGTCAGCCCCTCGACGCGGAGCAGCTCCTCGGCGCTGGCGTCCGCCGGCGGGCGGTCGGGGAAGACGTACTCAATGGTCCGGCCGGTCATCCGGCTGACCAGCTCACGGGTGGGGGTGGTGCGCGCGGGCAGGTTGGCGGCGGTGGTGCGGCCGTCCTTGAGCACCGTCACCCGGTCACCGATCTCGCGGATCTCCTCCATCCGGTGCGAGATGTAGATGACCGCGATCCCCTGCGCGGTGAGCTCCCGGATGATCCGGAAGAGGTTCTCGACCTCGTCGTGGGCGAGCACGGCGCTCGGCTCGTCCATGATGATCAGCTTGGCCTCGTGCGACAGCGCGCGGGCCATGCTGACGATCTGCTTGCCGGCCGCCGGCAGCGAACGCACCAGCCGGCGCGGCGGGATCTCGGCGTGGCCGAGCCGGCCGAGGATCTCCCGGGTGACCCGGGCCATCTGCGCCCGGCGCACGAAGCCGAACCGGCGCGGCTCGTGGCCGAGGAACGCGTTCTCCGCGACGGAGAGGTCCTCGACCAGGTCGAGCTCCTGGTAGATGGTGGCGATGCCGGTCTTCATCGCGGCCTGCGGGTTGGCGAAGGAGACCTCCTCGCCCAGCCACTCCACCGTGCCCGAGTCCGGGCGGTGCACCCCGGCCAGCACCTTGATCAGCGTGGACTTGCCGGCGCCGTTCTGCCCGAGCAGGCAGTGCACCTCCCCGGCGCGGACCTCCAGCTGCACGCCGTCGAGGGCGCGTACGCCGGGAAAAGTCTTCACCACGTCGGTCAGGCGCAGCACGACCGGGCGGTCGTCGGTGTCGGCCATCTGGGCTCCTCGGCTCACGGTGGTCGAATCGGTCATGACGCCTGCTCGAAGGCGACGTCGCTGGCGAGCACGGCGGCGCCGGCGACACCGGCTCGCGAATTCAGCTCGGACAGGACCACCGGCAGATTGCCGGTGGCCAGCGGCAGCGAACGGCGGTAGACCACGCTGCGGATCTCGGCGAGCAGGATGTGCCCGAGGTGGGCCAGCCCGCCACCGATGACGATCATGGAAGGGTTGGCGAAGCTCACCAGCCCGGCGAGGACGCTGCCGACCCGGCGCCCGCCGTCGCGGATCAGCCGGATGCAGGTGGGGTCCCCCTCGGTGGCGCACTGCGCCACATCGCGGGCGGTGACGGTCCCGGTGGCCGCGAGCCGCTCGGCGAGCGCCGGCGAGGTGCCGGAGCGGGCGGCCATGGTCGCGTCCTTGGCGAGCGCGGCGCCGCTGAACACCGCCTCCAGGCAGCCGACGTTGCCGCACGAGCACATCGGACCGATGCCGTCCACCTGGATGTGTCCGATGTCGCCGGCGCACCCGTCGGTGCCGCGGTAGACCTCTCCGCCGAGGTAGATACCGCAGCCGATGCCAGTGCCGATCTTGACGTAGAGGAAGTCGTCGACGGAGTGCGCGACCCCGCCGTGCCGCTCCCCGATCGCCATGATGTTCACGTCGTTGTCCACCACCGCGGGGCAACCGTGCTCCCGGGTGAGCAGCTCGCGCACCGGGAAGCGGTCCCAGCCCGGCATGATCGGCGGCGAGACCGGCACCCCGTCGCGGTAGCTGACCGGCCCCGGCACCCCGATGCCGATCGAGTCCAGCCGCTCGTAGACGCCGTCCACTTTCGCCTTTGCGAGCAGCTCGTTGACCCGGTGCAGGATCACCTTGGGTCCGGAGCGGATGTCCGACGGCTCGCTGTAGGCGGCGATCGGCTCCAGCCGGCCGTTCGTGACCTCGAGGTCGATCGAGCTGGCGCCCAGGTCCACCGCCGCGAAGCGGAGGTCGGGGTTCAGCTCGACCAACGTGGACCGGCGGCCGCCCCGGGACGCCGCCATCCCGGCCTCGGTCACGAAGCCGGTGCCGACGAGCCGGTCCAGCTCGGCGAGCAGCCGGGGACGCGCGATCTCCAGCTGGTCGGCGAGCTCGGCGCGGGAGATGGCGCCCTGATCGCGCAACAGGCGCAACAGGCGCAGGTGCAGCGGATCCGAGGTGCGCACGGGGGGTACCTCCGGGGGAAGGTTCACGCCGCGGAAACCTTGGCGTGTTGTGCTCGACACAGTAGGAGTCTTCTCACGGCTGTGTCTAGAGCTTTGGTCCACTAAGGCGTAACTTTTTTCGAACGAAACAGAAGTCCTTGACAGACTCGGCGAAACAATCTTTCGGGCGAGTGCGTCGATCCCGGATGATCCGGGTCTGAGCAGCAAAAACGGGCGTGCCGGCGTCGCGGATCTCTTGATCAACTTGGTGCGACGGGCACACCTGTTTGGCGCGTCGGGCACACCTGGGGCCCGGCCGCGCGCGTGCGCGCGGCCGGGTCCCGGTGCTCGGACGATCAGTCCTCGCGGTAGATGCTCAACTCCGCCATGTGCCGGTAGCTGCGCTCCGCGAACGCGAGCGACTGCCCGGGGTTGGCCGCGCCGCCGGGGGCGGTGTCCTGCTCCCAGTTGGCGTGGTGGAAGTCGTACTCGCCGATGGTCTGGAAGAACTGCTGGAAGTTGATGTCGCCGTCGCCGAGCGGCACCATGTCGTAGCCGTTCGGCACCGCGGTGTTCTTGTCGCCGTCCTTGGCGTGGAACAGCGGGAACCGCTTCGGGCGCCGCGCCACGGTGAGGATCGGGTCGAAGATGTCGGTGCGCTCGCGGCCGGCCGAGTTGATGTACTTGGTGTGCTTGTAGCGCGCCACGTACCCCCAGAAGATGTCCATCTCGAAGAAGACGTACTTCGGGTCGGTCTTGGCCATGAAGTACTCGAGCTTGCGGATGCCGGACGACCGGGTCGGCTTGCCGTTGGCGTCCAGCGGACCGCTGTCGAGCAGGAAGTTGTACGCGGCGTCGTGGTTGTGGGTGTAGAGCCGCATGCCGCGCTCCTTGGCCTGCCGGCCGAGCTCGTTCCACAGGTCGGCGGCGGCGTCCCAGTCGGACTGGTAGGCGCTGTTGGTCGGGTCGGAGCCGGTGCCGATGTTCTTCATGCCCAGCTCTTCGGCGATGTCCAGCTGCTGCTGGAACGTGTCCGCCCGGATCGACGCGTGCGTGCCGTTGGCGACCAGTCCGTTGTCGTCCAGGATCTTGCGGATCTCGGCCGGCGTGATCTGGCGGCCGAGGATGGCCGTGTTCTGGGTGTAGCCGGCGAACTCGATCTCCTTGTAGCCCATCTCGGCGAGGCGGGCGAGCACCCGCTCGAAGCCGTACGGGACCCCGCTGTCGTCGGGGGCGGCGCTGATCCGGTCGCGGACGGCGTAGAGGATGATGCCGCGGTTCTGCTCGGGGATCAGGGGGTCGACCCGCCAGGTCCCCTTGGCGGTGGCCGGGCCCGCGGTCTGCAGCACGGGCAGGCCCGCGGCGCCGAGGGCGGCGGCCGCGCCGGCCGACGCGGCGAGGATCTTGCGCCGGGTGAGCGCGGTGTTCGGTCGAGCGGCGTCGCCGGTACGGCGGTGCATCTCGTCCATTTTATCCACCTTTCTGCGGCGACCGCTGGTCGCCTGATGACCGAATAGGAGGGTTGGGGGATACGCGGGCCACGCGCGCCGCCGATACGCGTTGACCCCGGACCCTCGCGGGCCCTGCGGTGTGACCTCGACGTTTACATGTGTGTCGCACGTGTTACGTCTGCGGCAGACCGTAACCCCGGAGATCAGCGAAGGAAAGCCCCCATCGCCGCAAACTTTTGGAGGACAGGCCGATAGCTTTGTCCTCTGTCGAGGCGAAGTTGAGCGCGGCGGCGACTATTTATAGAGGAGCTTCGCCATCCGCCGGCCGGCAACCATCAGTCCCAGCGCTGTCACCCCAACGAGGTACCCCACGTCCACCAGTTGCGCGCCGCCGACCTCGCCCAGGCTGATCGACCGGACGAGTTCCACCGCCCGGTAGAGCGGGCTCAGCTCGACCAGCCACCGCAGCAACGCCGGGTAGGACTCGGCCGGAACGAACGTCCCGGAGAAGAGGAAGAGGGCGAACTGGGCCGACGCCATCAGGTCGAAGTCCTGCCAGCTGCGCATGTACGTGGAGAGCGCCATGCCCAGCGCCCCGAACGCGAAGCCCGCCAGCACCGCGGCCGGGAAGGCGGCCAGCGCCCGCAGCGCGGTGGTCAGCTCCATCGCGGTCATGATCGCGAGAAACCCGGCCGAGTACGCGCCCCCGCGTAGCATCGCCCAACCCAGCTCGCCGAGCGCGATCTCGAAGGGCCGCACCGGCGTCGCGAGGATCCCGTCGTAGAGCTTGACGTACTTCATCTTGCCGAAGAAGTTGAACGTGGTCTCCGCGAGCGCGCCGGACATCGCCGAGGAGGCGAGCATCGCCGGCGCCACGAACGCCGCGTACGACACCACCTGCCCGCTGGGCAGGGTCAGACCGCCGATCAGCGCGCCGACCCCGACCCCGATGGAGAAGAGGTAGAGGACCGGCTCGAGGAACCCCGAGATCATCACGAGCCAGTACGCGGACCGGAGCGCCGCGGCGTTGCGTTCCATCACCGACAGCGAGCGGGCCGCGGCGGCCGGCAGCGCCGCGAGGCGGGGCAGGACGAGGCTGACCATGACGTCTCCTGCGCTAGTCGAGAAGGCGACGGCGGAACCGGGCGTGGGCGAGCAGCCAGCCGAGCGCCACCCAGACGGCGAGATACAGCAGGTGGCCGGTCGCCGACCAGGCCGGCGCGACGCCCAGCGTGGCGGAGCGGCACAGGTCGACGCCGTGCCAGAGCGGCGACAGGTAGGCCAGCCACCGCAACACCGGCGGCAGCGACTCGACCGGGAAGAAGACGCCGGCGAACAGCGTCATCGGGATGACCGCGACCCGGAACAGCAGCGCCAGGTAGCTGTCGCTGGTGATGCTGGCGGAAAACGCGATGGTCGGCAGCGCCACCGCGGCGCCGATCAGCAGCACCAGCAGCAGCGTGACGGGCGCCCACGCCGAGTGCAGCGCGCCGAACGCGGCCGCGACGGCGAGGAACGCGGCGCTGGAGACCAGGACCCGCAGCAGCACGAACCCCAGCTGGCCGCCGAGCACGTCGACGACCCGCAGCGGCGCGGCGATCTGCGAGAAGTAGGTCTTGACCCACTGAAACCCGCTCAACACGGGCCAGGTGGCCTCGCCCATCGCGACCTGCAGCGCGGTGGAGGCGATCAACCCGGGGACGATCCAGTCCAGGTACGGCACTCCCCCGATACCGCTATCCACGTAGGCCCCGACGCCCACGCCGAAGCTGAGCATGGTGAGCAGGGGCAGCAGAAAAGAGGAGAAGACGCTGCCGCGCCAGGTGCGCCGGTAGCCGACGAGGTGGTACTCGAGCACCGCGAGAGAGCCCACCTCAGTCCACCAGTGTCCGGCCGGTCAGGTGCAGGAACACGTCCTCCAGCGTGCTGCGCCGCACCAGCACGCCGGCCGGCTCCAGCCCGCGCTGCTGTACCTGGGCCAGCGCCGCGTCGCCGTCGTCGGCGTAGAGCAGGAGGCGGTCGGGCAGCGCCTCCGTCCGCTCACCCACCCCGGCGAGCTTGCCGGCGATGTCCTCCGGGGCGTCCGCGGCGAAGCGCAGCTCCACCACCTCCCGCGTGGAGTAGCGCGTGATGAGCTCGCGCGGCGCCCCCTCGGCCACGATCCTCCCGCCGTCCATCACGACGAGCCGGTCGCAGAGCTGCTCCGCCTCGTCCATGTAGTGCGTGGTGAGCAACAGCGTCACGCCCTGCTGCTTCAACCGGAACAGCCGCTCCCAGACCAGGTGCCGGGCCTGCGGGTCGAGGCCGGTGGTCGGCTCGTCGAGGAGCACGATCTCGGGCTCGTTGACCAGCGCCCGCGCGATGGTGAGCCGGCGTTTCATCCCGCCCGAGAGCGGCTCCACCTTGCTGCCCGCGCGGTCGGTGAGCTGGACGAACTCGAGCAGCTCGTCGGCGCGCTCCCGCGCGACGCGGCGCGGGATGCGGAAGTAGCGCGCGTAGGTGGTGAGGTTTTCCCGGACGGTCAGCTCGGGATCGAGGTTGTCCAGCTGGGGGCAGACCCCGAGCCGGGCCCGGATGGCGGGGCCCTGCCGGAGCGGGTCCATGCCGAGGATGCGCAACGTGCCGGCGCTGGGCGCGGAGACGCACGCGATCATCCGCATCGTCGAGCTCTTGCCGGCGCCGTTCGGGCCGAGGAAGCCGAACGCCTCGCCGCGCGGCACGTCCACGTCGATGCCGTCGACCGCCGTGAATTCGCCGAACCGCTTGCGCAGCCCCCGCGCGTGGATGAGGGCACCGTCGCTGCTCACCGTCACGCCGACGAACCTAACCCCGCGGTACGACGGTTCCGCTACCGAGTTCCCCCGTTTACCGGGCGTTGTTCCGGGCGGGTCGAACCGTGACGGCGCGTCACCGCGACACGCCCGACCGCTTTCGTACAACCGAGAACAAAGTTTCCCTTAAGAATCTTGAACTTCGACCCAAAATCATCTAAGTTTTCACGCACGAAGCGTTACTCCTTCGGCCGCGTCGACCAGGCTCCCCGGGACGGGAACCCGAGTTCGTCGAGCCGGAGCGCGCACACGGTCCGCACCACCGAATAGGCCGAGGATGATACAAACACAGATTCTACTCGGTCTATTGCATTACCCTCTAAACCAGTCCGCGATAAGCCGCCGACCCCGCGCCAACTCCAGGTTAGGAAATGACGAACATGTTGGGAGTCTGGCCGGAAAACCCGCACCAGTCGCAGGTCCTGCGCCTGCTGCGTGACAACGGGCCGGCGTCGCGGGCGGAGCTCGGCGACGCGGTCGGACTGTCCCGGTCCAAGGTGGCGACCGAGTTGGACCGACTGCTGGAGCGCGGCCTGATCGAGACGGTCGGCCCGGCCGCGTCGCGCGGTGGGCGGCGCTCGTCGATCGTCCGCATCGCCGCCGCCACCCGCTTCCTGAGCGTCAACATCGGCGCCACCACCATCGACCTCGCGGTCACCGACGGCGAGCTGCGGGTGCTCTCCCGGGTCACCGAGCGCACCGAGCTCCGGCTCGGGCCGACCGCCGTGATCGGCCAGGCCCTGGAGCTGATCAACAAGGTGCGCGCCGACTCCGGCACCACCCGGTTCACCGGGGCCGGCATCGGAATACCCGGCCCGGTGAGCTTCCGCGAGGGCGTGCCCGTCTCCCCGCCGTTCATGCCCGGCTGGCACCGCTTCCCGGTGCGCGAGATGTTCAGCACCGAGCTGGGGTGCCCCGTGCTCGTCGACAACGACGTGAACATCATGGCGCTCGGCGAAAAGCACGCCGGCATCGCGAAGTCGTTCGACGACTTCCTCTTCGTGAAGATCGGCGCGGGCATCGGCGCCGGCATCGTCGTCGGCGGCGCGGTCTACCGGGGCGCGAACGGCTGCGCCGGCGACATCGGGCACACCGCCGTCGACGAGGAGGGCCCGCTCTGCGTCTGCGGGAACGTCGGCTGCCTGGAGGCGTACTTCGGTGGGGCGGCGCTGACCCGTGACGCCCTGGCCGCCGCCCGCTCCGGCCGCTCGGACCACCTCGCCGAGCAGCTCGACCAGGCCGGCACGCTCACCGCGGTCGACGTCGCGCACGCGGCCGCCGCCGGCGACCCGGTCGCGATCGGCCTAGTCCGCGACGGCGGGCGGCGCGTGGGGCAGGTGCTGGCGAGCCTGGTCAGCTTCTTCAACCCCGGGATGATCGTCATCGGCGGCGGGCTCGCCGGGATGGGGCACGCGCTGCTCGCCGAGATCCGCAGCGTGGTCTACCGGTCGTCACTGCCGCTGGCGACCGGCGACATGCCGATCGTGCTCTCGGAGATGGGCGATCAGGCCGGCCTGGTCGGCGCGACCCGCATGGTGAGCGACCACGTCCTCACCACCACCTGACCCCGCGCCGGCTACAGCGAGGGGTCGGCCGTGCCGCGGGCCTGCGCCACCAGCGCCGCCGCGACCTCGCGCGCCTCGTCCGAGTCGTGGTCGGTCGCCGGGTCATAGCGGACCGTCCAGCTCAGCCCGTCGACGCCGCTGACCCGCCGCCCCACCACGCGCACTCCCCCGCCCGCGAACGGGTGGTGCAGGCTGTACGCCACCGAAGAGGTGACGCGGGCCCGCACGTGGTGCGGCACCTCCCCCGGTTCCCGCAGCCGGTACGACTGCACCGGCCGGTCCGCGACCACCCGGTACCCGTCGCGTTCGGCGACCACGTGCGCGGGGGTGACCGCGAGTTCGGTGCCGGACCAGACGGCCTTGTGGATCTCGTGCCAGCCCAGCCGCGCCGGCTGCGCGGGCAGCCAGAGGCCGCGGTTGGTCACGACGACCACGGCCTCGGAGTCGGCGACGGCCGACCAGGCGAGCACCCGCTCGTCGCGGTCGAGCGCGGGGCGACGGTCGGCCGGCAGCTTGGGCCGGCGACGGAACAGCGCGATCATCTCTACAAGCCTCCCGCCGCCTGCTCGCGCAACGCCCGCGCGTGCTGCTCCAGCGAGAGCAGCTCACCGAAGAGCGCGAAGTACTCGTCCTTGTTCGCGACCGGGTTGATCCGCTGCACCTTCGACTTCAGGTCCCGGATCCGCGCGGTGACCGCGCCCCACTCCAGCCGGGCGAGCGTCACCGACACGTACCGCGGGTCCGGTTCGCCGTCGATGCGCAGCGGCTCGACCGCGAGCTCCCCGACGAGCGCCTTGGCGCCCAGATCCGCGCAGGCGTCCCGGATCGCCTCGATCCAGACCGCGCCCCCGGTCCCGGCGGCGGCCGCGCCGCCGACCTCGGTCACCGCGGCGCGGATGGCCACGTGCAGCGGGTGCCGGTAGACCTCGGCGCCGAGCGCGTCGAACATCGGCCCGGCCAGGACGGGCACCTGCAGCGCCAGCTTCAGCGACTCGCGTTCCACCGTCAGCTGCGGGTTGTCCACCTCGCCCTCGACCGGGGCCGGCCGGGCGCGGGTGTCCGGGGCCGCGCCGGCCTTCGGCGGAGCGGCGGCCGCGGCCAGCACCGCCCGCTGCACCGGCTCGATCTCCATGCCGAGGTCCCCGGCGAGCTTGCGGACGTACTCGGGGCGCTTCTCCCGGTCCTTGATCTTCGCCACCAGCGGCGCGGCCCGGCGCATCGCCTCCACCCGGCCGTCGACGGTGTCGAGGTCGAAGCGGTCCAGCACCTGGCGCAGCGCGAAGTCCACCAGCGGCTCCCGGCGCGCCACCAGGTCGCGCACGGCCATGTCGCCCTTGGCCAGCCGCAGCTCGCACGGGTCCATGTTGTCGGGGCTGACGGCGATGAAGGTACGGCCGACGAAGCGCTGGTCCTCCTCGAAGGCCCGCAGCGCGGCCTTCTGGCCGGCGGCGTCGCCGTCGAAGGTGAAGATGATCTCGCCGGCGACCGCGTCGGTGTCCATCAGCAGCCGACGCAGCACCCCGATGTGGTCGGCGCCGAAGGCGGTGCCACAGGTCGCCACGGCGGTCGGTACGCCGGCGAGGTGGCAGGCCATCACGTCCGTGTAGCCCTCGACGATCACCGCCCGGCCCTGCTTCGCGATCTCCCGCTTCGCGTGGTCGATGCCGTAGAGCACGTGCGACTTCTTGTAGATCGGCGTCTCGGGGGTGTTCAGGTACTTCGGCCCGTCGTCATCGTCGAAGAGCTTGCGGGCGCCGAAGCCGATCACGTCGCCGGTCAGGTCACGGATCGGCCAGAGCAGCCGGCGGCGGAACCGGTCGATCAGCGACCCGGAGCGGGCCTCCCGGGACAGCCCGGCGGTGATCAGCTCCTGGGCGGTGAACCCCTGCTGCCGCAGGTGCTTGGTGAGCAGGTCCCACGCGTCGGGGGCGAAGCCGCAGCCGTACCGCTCGGCGGCCGCCTTGTCGAAGCCGCGCTGCGCGAGGAACTCGCGCGCCGGGCGCGCCCCCGCGCTGCCGAGCTGGCCGGTGTAGAACTCCACCGCGGCGGCGTGCGCCGCCACGAGACGCTGCTTCTGGCCGTGCTGCTGACGCACCGGCGCCGGGCCGGCCTCGAGGTAGCGCAGCTGGATGCCGGCCCGGTCGGCGAGGCGCTCGACGGACTCCACGAACGTCAGGTGCTCGGCGTCCATCAGGTACTTGATCGCGTCGCCGCCAGCACCGCAGCCGTGACAGAAGTAGACATTTCGCCCGGGAGCGACGGTGAAGGACGGCGTCTTCTCGTCGTGGAACGGACAGAGGCCCTTGAGGTTGCCGCCGCCGGCGGACTTCAACGTGACGCTCTCGGAGATGATGTCGGCGATGGAGGTGCGTTCCCGCACCAGCGCGATGTCCTCGTCCCGGATCCGACCAGCCATACGGCGCCGCTCACCCCCCTGTCTCCGGCGTACATCCTGCCCTGCCGATCCGATCATCGGCGGCAGGGGTTCACGGTTGGCGCGCGCGTCACGTCCGGCCCGGGCCGCAACGGTGTCGCGGCGGACACGGACATCGATAGGATCCGTGCGCGTGGCCGGGGCCGCCCCGCCGGGACGTCGGTACCGACGATCAGGTCGGTGCGAGGATTAGGGTCGTAGGCATGTCGGATACGCCGTTGCGCAGGGTCGACACCGACACCGTGGCCGGGTTCATCGACAAGGTCGCCTGGCTGCGGGTCGAGGACGGTCGCGTCCTGGCGACCCGCTCCCACGGCCGGACCCTCTACTACCTCCCCGGCGGCGAGCGCGAGCCGGGCGAGACCGACCTGCAGACCCTGACGCGGGAGGTCGCCGAGGAGCTGACCGTGACGATCATGCCCGAGACCGTCACGCCGGTCGGCACCTTCGAGGCGCAGGCGGACGCGCAACCGCCCGGTGTGCTGGTGCGGATGGCGTGCTACGCCGCCGATTACGACGCCGCCGGCGCGCTCTCGCCGAGCGCCGAGATCGCCGAGCTGGCCTGGCTGACGTACGCCGATCGCGACCGGGTCTCCCCCGTCGAACAGCTGGTCTTCGATCAGCTCCACGCCACCGGCGAGCTGACCTAGCTGCTGGCCAGGCGCCGGTGCCAGGTCACGGCCGTGGGATCGGTCAGCGAGGCGACCTGGTCGATCACCACGCGCAGCCGGGCGGCGTCGTCTCCGGCGGCCTTCCACAGCGGCGCGAAGACCGGATCGAGCCCCTCCGGCGCGCGGGCCAGCAACGCCGCCACCAGCTTGCTCAGCAGCTCCCGCTGCCGGTCGTACGCCGCGGCCGCCCCGGGCCGGCGCATCACGTAGCGCAACGCCATCCCCTTCAGCAGCGCGCACTGGGCGCGGATCCCGGACGGCACGACCAGATCGGCGGCGTAGCGCCGCAGCGCCGACCGGCCGAACCGTTCCCGGGTGGCGGCCACCGCGGCCGCGACGAACCGGCCGGTCAGCACGCTCGTCATCCGCTTCAGCGCCGCCTGGGCGCCGTGGCTGCCGTCATAGTCGACGAGCGGACGCAGCGCCGGATCGCCGAGAAGCGCCAGCAGCACCGTGTCGAGCTCGTCGACCGACTCCGGCGAGTACGCCTGCGCCACGTCGACGCAGAGCGCGCGCCGCTCGTCGGCGTCGTGGAGCAGCCGGCGCAGCGGCAGGTACCCGCCGTAGATCGCGTCCTCCACGTCGTGCACCGAGTAGGCGACGTCATCCGCCCAGTCCATGACCTGCGCTTCGAGGCTGCGCCGGCGCGGCTGCGGCACGCCGCGACGCAACCACGCGAAGACCTCGGCGTCGTCGGTGTACACCCCGAACTTGCGTTCGCCGTCCGCGCGCGGCCAGGGATATTTGCAGGTCGCGTCGAGGGACGCGCGGGTGAGGTTGAGCCCCGCGGACGAGGCGTCGGGGGCGATGACCTTGGCTTCCAACCGGGTGAGCACACGCAGCGTCTGCGCATTGCCCTCGAACCCGCCACAGGCTCGCGCG
Organism: Micromonospora pattaloongensis; assembly: GCF_900107255.1. Taxonomy (GTDB): domain Bacteria; phylum Actinomycetota; class Actinomycetes; order Mycobacteriales; family Micromonosporaceae; genus Micromonospora_I; species Micromonospora_I pattaloongensis. The sequence goes on from NZ_FNPH01000008.1 coordinate 94,265, forward strand.
AGCGCGTCGAGCGCGGCCTCGCCGTTGTGCCCGAACGGCGGATGCCCCAGGTCATGGGCGAGCCCCGCGACGTCGACGACGTCCGGGTCGCACCCGAGCCGCTCCCCCATCTCCCGCGCGATCTGGGCGACCTCCAGCGAGTGGGTCAGCCGCGTCCGCAGGAAGTCGTCGCCGCCGGTCGGACCGGCGGCACCGGCGGTGTGCACCTGGGTCTTCGCGGCGAGCCGCCGGAACGCGGCGGAGTGCAGCACCCGCGCTCGGTCGCGCTCGAACGGGCTGCGGCTGTGGCCGGTGTCCTTGGGCGGCTCCGGCCGCCACCGCTCGGCCTCGAACGCGGTGGTCACCGGCCGAGCCTAACGCCGGCCTGCGACATCGACGCGACTGTCCGGTTGCCGACTGCCAGGGCGTGTCGACGACAGGACAATCGGCGGCGTGACGGGGCGCATGTGGCTTCGGAGCAGCCGGACGATCCAGATCGATGACATCCCCCCGACCCTGCGACGCGCGGTCGAGGAGCACTGTGCCGGTCAGCTCATGGGCGACCTCGGCACCGCGACCGCCTGCTGCGCCACGCGTTCGGTCCACGTCCGCCGGCCGGGACTCAACTCCCGCGCGTTCGGGTTCGACGAACCGGAGCAACAGCGGGTGGACATCCTGCTGCCGCGCTACCTGGTGGTCGCGCGGATGGAGGGCGAACGCCGGACGTACGTGGTGTCGGCGCGGTTGGCCAGCATGACCCTCGGCCCGTCGCTGACCACGTTGGGCGCGGTGATCAGCGACTTCGGGGTGGCGGTGACGGCGCAGTGGTCCGCGCACGGCACGGTCAGCCCGGTCTGGATCGGGCTCGGCGACGACGCGGACGGGTACGGGTTCCTCACCGCGCTGCGCGGCGCCGTCGCGGCGGCCCGCCCGGCCTGACCCGGGACGCCACCGGCGTGGCGACCCCGGGCCCGTGGCGCTACGTGGCCTCCGCGGGGGTCCGCTGCTTGAGGATGCAGAACTCGTTGCCCTCCGGATCGGCCAGCACGATCCACCCCACGTCCGGCCCCTGACCGATGTCGACGTGCCGGGCGCCCATGTTGACCAGGCGCTCGACCTCGGCCTCCTGGTCGGTCGGGCGCAGGTCGATGTGGAGCCGGTTCTTCAGCTCCTTCGTCTCGGCGGCCGGCACGAAGATCAGACCCGGCAGCTGGTCCGGCGCGCGCCGGATCTCGATCTCGTCGGGCTTCTCGTACGTGATCTGGTAGCCGAGCGCCTCCGCCCACCACCGCGCGAGCCGCGCGGGGTCACGGGCGTCGACGACCAGGTTCTCCCACTGGCTACCCATGGGCCATGCCTCCGTTGCGATGGATCGACGCGATGACGCTTCAGGTTACGCGGGGTAGCCGGAATCGGCAGGGCGACCGCGAGGCACGGACCGAGCGTGACCGTTGGGGCGGTCGGACACCCGCCGGTCGGACACCGCCGTTCGGCCGAAACGTTCGCGGTCGATCAGGGATTTCCCGCCGTTACCGGCTGTCGGAGCCGGCGGACTCGACGGCGGCGCGGCCGGCCTCCAGGCGGGCCACCGGCACCCGGAACGGCGAGCAGGAGACGTAGTCCAGCCCGACCTCGTGGAAGAAGTGCACCGACTCCGGGTCACCGCCGTGCTCGCCGCAGACGCCCACCTTCAGGCCGGGCCGGGCGGCCCGCCCCTCGTCGACCGCGATCCGCACCAGCCGGCCGACGCCCTCCCGGTCGATGGACTCGAACGGCGAGATGCCGAAGATGCCCAGCTCCAGGTAACGCCAGAAGAAGGCGCCCTCCACGTCGTCGCGGGAGAAGCCCCAGCCCATCTGGGTGAGGTCGTTGGTGCCGAAGGAGAAGAACTGTGCGGCCTCGGCGATCTGGCCCGCGGTCAGCGCCGCCCGCGGCACCTCGATCATGGTGCCGATCAGGATCTCGACCGACTGCTCCCGCCGCACCTCCGCGATGATCTTCTCGGCCTCCGCGCGTACGGTCTCCAGCTCCTGGACCGCGCCGACCAGCGGCACCATGATTTCCGGCCGAGGGTCGCCGCCGTCGCGCGCGCGCTCCGCGGCCGCCTCGGCGATCGCCCGCACCTGCATCGCGAACAGACCCGGGATGACAAGCCCGAGGCGTACGCCGCGCAGCCCGAGCATCGGGTTCTGTTCGTGCATCCGGCGCACGGCGGCGAGCAGCGCCTCGTCCTTGGCGGCGTCCTCCCCGCGGGCCTGCGCGACCGCGACGTTGACCGCCAGCTCCTCCAGCGGCGGCAGGAACTCGTGCAGCGGAGGGTCGATCAGCCGCACGGTCACCGGCAACCCGTCCATCTCGCGAAAGATCTCCACGAAGTCGGCACGCTGCAGCGGCAGCAGCGCCGCCAGCGCGGCCTGCCGCTCCTCGTCGGTACGCGCCAGGATCAGCCGCTCGACCAGCTCGCGCCGGTCGCCGAGGAACATGTGCTCGGTCCGGCACAGGCCGATGCCCTCGGCGCCGAACCGCCGCGCCCGCGCCGCGTCCGGGCCGGTGTCGGCGTTCGTGCGCACCCGCAGCCGCCGCGCCGCGTCGGCGTGCGACATGATCCGGTGTACGGCCGCCACCAGCGGATCCTCGGTGGTCTCCGGCGTCACGTCGCCCTCGAAGTACCGGACCACCGCTGACGGCTGCACCTGCACCTTGTCGCGGTAGACGCAGCCGGTGGTGCCGTCCACGGAGATCATGTCGCCCTCACGGACCGTGTGACCGCCCACCGTAAACTGTCCACCGCGGACGTCCACCTCGAGCGAGTCCGCCCCGCACACGCACGTCTTGCCCATGCCGCGGGCGACCACGGCCGCGTGGCTGGTCTTGCCGCCGCGGGAGGTCAGGATGCCCTGCGCGGCGATCATGCCGGGCAGGTCGTCGGGGTTGGTCTCGCGGCGGACCAGGATGACCGGCTCGCCCTGTTTGGCGAGCTCGACGGCGCGCTGCGAGTCGAACACGGCCTTGCCGACGGCCGCGCCCGGCGACGCGCCCACGCCCTTCGCGAGCACCTCCGGGGCGCCGCCGAGGTCGAAGCGCGGGAACATCAGCTGGGCGAGCTGCGCGCCGGTGACCCGGTGCAGCGCCTCGTCGAGGTCGATGATGCCCTCGTCGACGAGCTGCGCGGCGATGATGAACGCGGCGGCCGCGGTCCGCTTGCCGACCCGCGTCTGCAGCATCCACAGCTTGCCGCGCTCGATGGTGAACTCGATGTCGCACAGGTCGCGGTAGTGACCCTCCAGCGTGGCCATGATGCGCAGCAGCTCGTCGTAGGAGCGCTTGTCGATGCGCTCCAGCTCCTGCAGCGGCACCGTGTTGCGGATGCCGGCCACCACGTCCTCGCCCTGCGCGTTCGCCAGGTAGTCGCCGTAGATGCCCTGCGCGCCGGTGGCGGGGTCGCGGGTGAACGCGACGCCGGTGCCGGAGTCGGACCCGAGGTTGCCGAAGACCATCGCGACCACGTTGACCGCGGTGCCGAGGTCGGCGGGGATGCGCTCCTGGCGCCGGTAGAGCACCGCACGGTCGGCGTTCCACGAGTCGAAGACGGCGCGGATCGCCAGGTCGAGCTGCTCGCGGGGGTCCTGCGGGAACTCGCGGCCGGTGTGCTTCGAGAAGATCTTCTTGTACGTGCCGACCAGCGCGCGCAGGTCGTCGGCGTCCAGGTCGAGGTCGTTGCCGGTGCCCTTGGCCCGCTTCGCCTCGTCGAGAGCGTGCTCGAACTCCTCGCCGGGGACCTCGCAGACGGTCTTGCCGAACATCTGGATCAGCCGGCGGTACGAGTCCCAGGCGAACCTGTCGTTGCCGCCCGCCTGCGCGGAGAGCCCCGCCACGCTCTCGTCGTTGAGCCCGACGTTGAGGACGGTCTCCATCATGCCGGGCATCGAGAACTTGGCGCCGGAGCGGACCGACACCAGCAGCGGGTCGGCCGGGTCGCCGAGCCGCTTGCCGCGGGTCGCCTCCAGCGCCGCGAGATGCGTGTCGATCTGCTCGGCCAGCCCCGCCGGCTGCTCACCGGTCGCCAGGTACGCCTGGCACGCCTCGGTGGTGATCGTGAAGCCGGGCGGCACCGGCAGACCGAGATTGGTCATCTCCGCCAGATTGGCGCCCTTACCACCCAGCAGATCCTTGAGATCCTTGTTGCCCTCGGCGAAGTCGTACACGTACGTGTGCTTCGCCGTCTCTGCCGCTGCCACCAGAGCCTCCCACGCGCCGAATCGACACTGAACGAAGGTTCAGTACGGTCTCCGTACCCCATCGTCGGACTTCCGTACCAGGGGAACCAATGGCCATTGGTGGGCGAAGGCTAAGCGACTGCGTGGTTGCCGGACAGAGTTCGGTGACCAGTCGCACAGTTATCGACAATCGTGCGTTCGTACGTTTTTCTGGGAGCGATTCCACGCTCATGATCGCGCACGAGGGTGGGCACGGCGGCATTCTGTCGGGCAGGTCGACGCGCGACGGAAAATCACCCGAACGTTTCTCGCCATCAGCCGCCGGAGTCGGCGAGTTCGGCGCCCTCGGGCACCATGTCGTCGTCGCGGCTGTCGAGCCAGCCGTCGGGCAGGAAGACCTTGCCCGGCGAGTTGGTGCGCCCCCGCGGCTGGCCGAGCAGCTCGACCGGGAACGGGGCGTCCCCCTCGAGCTTGCCGAGCAGATCGTCGAGCTCCATCAGGCTCTCGATCATCGCGAGCGACCGGCGCAGCTCGCTGCCGACCGGAAAGCCCTTCAAGTACCAGGCCACGTGCTTGCGGAAGTCCGTACAGCCGTCCCGCTCGCTCTCCAGCCACTCCACCAGCAGCTCGGCGTGCCGGCGCATCGTCGTCGCGACCTCGCCCAACGTCGGCAGCGCCCGGTCGGGACGCCCGGCGAAGGCCGCGGCCAGATCGGCGAAGAGCCAGGGACGACCCAGGCAACCGCGGCCGACCACCACCCCGTCCGCGCCGGTGTGGGCCACCATCCGCAGCGCGTCGTCGGCCTCCCAGATGTCGCCGTTGCCGAGCACCGGCACGTCCAGGGCCTGCTTGAGCGTCGCGATCGCGTCCCAGTCCGCGGTCCCGGAGTAGCGCTGCGCGGCGGTACGCCCGTGCAGCGCCACCGCCGCCACCCCGGCGTCCTGCGCGGCCAGCCCCGCCTCCACGTACGTCAGGTGGTCGTCATCGATGCCCTTGCGCATCTTCACCGTCACCGGAACGCCGGCCGGCGCGGCGGCCGCGACCGCCGCCCGCACGATCCGCGCGAACAGCCGACGCCGCCACGGGAGCGCGGAACCGCCGCCCTTGCGGGTCACCTTCGGGACGGGACAGCCGAAGTTCAGGTCGATGTGGTCGGCGAGATCCTCCTCGACCACCATCCGCACCGCCGCCGCGGTGACCTCCGGGTCGACGCCGTAGAGCTGCAGGCTGCGCGGTCGCTCGTCACCGTCGAACGCGACCATCCGCATGGTCCGCGGATTGCGCTCCACCAGCGCGCGCGTGGTGATCATCTCGCAGACGTAAAGCCCCCCGCCCTGCTCACGGCAGAGCGTGCGGAAGGCGACGTTGGTGATGCCGGCCATCGGCGCGAGCACGACGGGCGGCCACACCTGGTGCCGCCCGAGGGCGAGCGGCGGCAGGACGGCGGCGGCGGCAGGGGTGGTCACACGCTCAAGGATTCCACGAGGTCAGCGGGGGCCGCACCGCGGTAACCGGCCGAACTACCCGAAACGGCTCCCTCCGCCCGGAAGCCGGGGCGGAAGGAGCCGCTCGTCACGCGTCAGCAGCCGGGCAGACGCTCGATCAGGTAGCGCTCGACCTGATCCAGCGAGACCCGCTCCTGGGTCATGGTGTCCCGGTCCCGGACCGTCACCGCGTTGTCCTCGAGCGTGTCGAAGTCGACCGTGACGCAGAACGGGGTGCCGATCTCGTCCTGGCGCCGGTACCGGCGACCGATCGCCTGCGAGTCGTCGAACTCCACCACCCAGCGCTTGCGCAGGTCGGCGGCGAGCCCCTTCGCCTTCGGCGACAGCGCCTCGTTGCGGGACAGCGGCAGCACCGCCACCTTGACCGGCGCCAGCCGCGGGTCGAAGCGCATCACCGTGCGCTTGTCGACGCCGCCCTTGGTGTTCGGCGCCTCGTCCTCGTCGTACGCCTCCAGCAGGAACGCCAGCACCGCGCGGGTCAGGCCGGCGGCCGGCTCGATCACGTACGGCATCCAGCGCTCGCCCTTGGTCTGGTCGAAGTACGACAGGTCGACGCCGGAGTGCTTGCTGTGCGTGGAGAGGTCGAAATCGGTGCGGTTGGCGATCCCCTCCAGCTCGGCGAACTCGGTCCCGCCGAAGCGGAAGCGGTACTCGATGTCGACCGTGCGCTTCGAGTAGTGGGAGAGCTTCTCCTTCGGGTGCTCGTAGAAGCGCAGGTTGCTCTCCGACAGCCCGAGGTCGAGGTACCAGTTCCAGCGCTCCTGCAGCCAGTACTCGTGCCACTGCTCGTCCGAGCCGGGCTCGACGAAGAACTCCATCTCCATCTGCTCGAACTCGCGGGTCCGGAAGATGAAGTTGCCCGGGGTGATCTCGTTACGGAACGACTTGCCGGTCTGGGCGATGCCGAACGGGGGCTTCTTGCGGGCGACCGTCTCGACGTTCTTGTAGTTGACGAAGATGCCCTGGGCGGTCTCGGGGCGCAGGTAGTGCAGCCCCTCCTCGCTCTCCACCGGGCCGAGGTAGGTCTTCATCAGGCCGTTGAACATCCGCGGCGCGGTGAAGGTGCCCTTGTTGCCGCAGTTCGGGCAGTTCAGCTCGGTCAGGTCGGACGGCGCCCGGCCGTGCTTCGCCTCGAACTCCTCCTCGAGGTGGTCCGCGCGGAACCGCTTGTGGCAGAACTGACACTCGGTCAGCGGGTCGACGAACGCCTCGAGGTGGCCGGAGGCGGCCCAGACGTCGCGGGCGAGGATCACGGCCGAGTCCAGGCCGACGACGTCCTCACGCTGCTGGACCATCGTCTTCCACCACTGCCGGCGGACGTTCTCCTTGAGCTCCACGCCGAGCGGACCGTAGTCCCAGGCGGATCGGGTGCCGCCATAGATCTCGCTGGACGGGAAGACGAAACCGCGGCGCTTGGCGAGGCTGACGACGGCGTCGATACGGTCGGCTGGCATGAGTTCCTCCTACACCGACTGGCGGTCGGCGGGGATGCGACGGGACAAATCAACAACGGCCGGCGCGACGGCACGGTTACCGACGGCGGACCGCCCAGGAGACTACCGTGACCGGCGGGTGACGCCGCCGCCGGCAGCACCGACGACCGCGACGCGGACGCGGATCACCGGATGCCGCAGACCTCGAACTCCCCGGTCCCGGCGTCCTGGGAGAGCTCGACGTGCAGCGTCCGCTGCCCACCGCGGTCGTACCTGACGTCCACCGGCACGATCACCACGTTGGCGATCGTGGCGTCGCCGATGGTGTACGAGTCGATCGCCGGCTCGGCGGAGACCCGCCGCTCGAACTCCGGCACCGACTCGCGTCGGTGGATGTCGTCGCAGAGCAGCGCGTACGCCTTGGCGTACTCCCGCTGCTCAACCGCGTCGAAGTAGGCGGCGACGACCGCGTGGGACCGCTCGTTGACCGCCTGCGTGCCGGTGACGGCGATCCCGACCAGCGCGGCCGCGCCACCGCCGCAGCAGAGCAGCACCGCGAGGGCGGCGACGCCGATCCCGACCCAGACCCGCGCGGTGCGCCCCTCCGTGGGGGGCGCCGCGAACGGCGGACGGGCCCCGGGACCCGGTGGCGGCGTCGGCACCACGGCGGGCGGAGTCGCCGGTCCGGGAATGGTCATGGGGGCAAGCCTAATCCCTGCCGCGCAGCGGCTCGTGGAACGGTTTTCCGTGCCGGTCAGCGGCCCGGCTCGGTGGCCCGGTCGCTGGCGGAGACGGTGACCGCGCCGCCGGGCTCGGCGCTCGCCAACGGCTCGTACGCCGAGGGCTCGTCCAGCGACTCGGCGAGCAGCGGCGTCGCGTACACCTTGACGTCGAACGCCCCCAGCGCCCGCCGGTAGGTGCCGACCGACTCCCACTCGGTCACCAGGCACCAGTGGTCGGGCTCGTCGAGGGAGCGGGTGAGCTGACCGCGCCGGTATCCGGGGCGGGCGGCGAGCGCGGCGAGCGCGGCGTGGGCGCGCTCGGTGAACGCCGGCGCGGATTCCTCGGTCACCACGAACCGGTTCATCACCAGCACACGCGTCTCCTCGATGTCTCACTAGAGTCTGTCGCCATGCAGCCTACGCAGAACGGTCCGCTGTCCCGCTTCGGCCGGGTCAACCCGACGGCGGCGTTTCTCGGCACGCTCGCGCTGGTGCTCGCCGGATTGTTCGCGCCCGGCATCATCGGCGGCGCGCTGCTGCTGGTGCTCGCCGGCGCGGTCGCGGCGCTTCTGGTCGCGACCTGGTCGGCGCACCCGCCCCGCGCCCGGCTGCCGCGGGTGCTCGTGCTGACCGTGCTGGTCACCGCGGCACTGGTCAAGATCCTCTAGCCGCCGTTGTCCCCCAGGGACGCACGGGTGGTCAGCCGTCATGACATGCACCCATGCGTTTTTGACAATCGTTCTCATTCTCGACCAGAGTTGGGTCATGCCCAGCCGTACCACCTCTCGCCGCGCGCTCGCCGCGGCCGCCCTCGTCGCCCTCGCCGGGGCCGGTGGCTGCACCGGCGCCGCCGACGCCGACCCCGACCGCGTGAGCGTGGTCACCGCCTTCTACCCGCTGCAGTTCGTCACCGAGCGGGTCGGCGGCGACGCGGTGCGGGTGACGAGCCTGGCCAAGCCCGGCGCCGAGCCCCACGATCTCGAGCTCAACCCGCAGCAGGTCGCGCAGATCACCGACGCGAAGGTCATCGTCTACCTCAAGGGCTTCCAGCCGGCCGTCGACGAAGCGGTCGCGCAGGAGGGCGGGGACCGGACCTTCGACGTGTCGACCGCGACCCCGCTGCTCACGGCGAGCGCCGGCGGGCACGACCACGAGGGGGAGGCGGGCCACGCGGAGGAGTCGGGTGACGAGCACGCCGGCCCGGACCCGCACGTGTGGCTGGACCCGACCCGACTCGCCACCATCGCGGACAAGGTCGCCGAGCGGCTCGGCGCCGCCGACCCGGCGCACGCCGCGGACTACACGGCGCGGGCGAAGGCGCTGCGCACCGAGCTCGAGACGCTCGACCGCGAGTACGCGCAGTCGCTGAAGAACTGCCAGCGCCGGGAGATCGTGACCAGCCACAGCGCGTTCGGCTACCTGGCCGAGCGCTACCAGCTCGAGCAGATCGGGATCACCGGCCTGTCGCCCGAGGACGAGCCCTCGGCACAGCGGCTGGCCGACGTGGTGACCGAGGCGCGCCAACACCAGGCCACGACGATCTTCTTCGAGACCCTGGCGAGTCCGAAGGTCGCCGAGACCATCGCCCGCGAGGTCGGCGCGAAGAGCGCCGTCCTCGACCCGATCGAAGGACTGCAGCCCGGCACGACCGGCGACTACCTTTCGGTGATGCGCACCAACCTCACGGCGCTCACGTCCGCGCTGGGCTGCTCGTGAGCCCCACCGTCATCGAGGTCCAGCACGGGACGGTCGCCTACGACGGCCGTCCCGTGCTGCGCGACGTCTCCGTCGCCGTGACCGCCGGCGAGGTCGTCGCCGTGCTCGGCGCCAACGGCTCCGGCAAGTCGACGCTGATCCGCACCATCCTCGGGCTGACGCCGCTGACCGGCGGCGCCGTCCGGCTCTTCGGGACCCCGGTCCGCCGGTTCCGGCAATGGCGGCGCATCGGCTACGTGCCCCAGCGGATCGGCGCCGGCAGCGGCGTGCCCGCGACCGTGGCCGAGGTCGTCGCGTCCGGCCGGCTGGCCCGGCGCGGCGTGCTGCGGCCCGCGCGCGCCGCCGACCGCGAGGCCGTCGCCGCGGCGCTGCACGCCGTCGGGCTCACCGACCGCGCCGGCGACCCGGTCGCCACCCTCTCCGGCGGCCAGCAGCAGCGCACCCTGATCGCCCGCGCGCTCGCCGGGCAGCCCGAGCTGCTGGTCCTCGACGAGCCGACGGCCGGGGTCGACGCGGCCAGCCAGCAGGCGTTCGCGGACGCGCTGCGCGGGTTCGTCGACGGTGGCGGGACCGTGCTGCTCGTCGCCCACGAGCTGGGCCCACTGGCGCCCCTGATCAGCCGGGCGGTCGTCGTCCACCACGGGGAGATCGCACACGACGGCGCCGTCCCCTCCCCCGCCGGCCACCACGCCGAGCCGGGGCACGACCACGTGCACCCGCACGCGCCGTCGGATTCGTCGCGGATGTGGAGCGCATGAACGTCTTCCAGTACGAGTTCGCGATCCGGGCGCTGATCGCGGCGCTCGTGATCGGGCTGACCGCCCCGGCGCTCGGGATCTACCTCGTGCAGCGCCGCATGTCGCTGATCGGCGACGGGGTCGGCCACGTCGCGCTGACCGGCGTCGGCGTCGGCCTGCTGCTCAACCAGTCCCCCATCCTCACCGCCATGCTGGTCGCGGCCGCCGGGGCGGTCGCCATCGAGCTGATCCGGGAACGGGGGCGCACCTCCGGCGATCTCGCGCTGGCGATCCTGTTCTACGGCGGGATCGCCGGCGGCGTGATGCTCGTCGGGCTCTCCAGCAACCGCAGCAACGCGGCGCTCATGTCGTACCTGTTCGGCTCGCTGAACACGACCTCCCCCACCGACCTGGTGGTCATCGTGGGGTTGGGCGCGGTGCTGCTCGCCGCGATGCTGGTGCTGCGGCCGGCGCTCTTCGCGGTCTGCCAGGACGAGGAGTACGCGAAGGTCTCGGGGCTGCCCGTGCGCGCCCTCAACCTGCTGCTCGCGGTGACCACCGCGGTGACCGTGACCATCGCGATGCGCACGGTCGGGCTGCTGCTGATCAGCGCCATGATGGTCGTGCCGGTGGCCACCGCGCAGCAGGTCACCCGCGGCTTCCGCAGCACGATGGCGCTGGCGATGGGGGTCGGGCTGCTCGCCGCTGTCGCCGGGGTGTGGCTCGCCGGCCAGGTCAACACCGCGCCCGGCGCCACCATCGTGGTGCTGGCGATCGCCGCATTCCTGGCGGTGGCGCTGGGCGCCGCCCTGCGGCGCACGCTGCACCGCCGGTCCCTACCGGCCACCACCCGGCCGACCGCCGAGCTGGAGCCGCCCGACGTGGTGCTGGAACGCTGAGGCGACCCCGGCTGCGGCGTCGGCGGTCCTGCGGCGCCACGCCGTGGCGGAATTGGTTACCGTTACGGGGTGACGACCATGAACGGGTACGAGGGCTACGAGGGCGCCGGCGAGCTGCTGCGCGCGCTCTCCGCCCCGATCCGGGTCGCCATCGTCACCGAGCTCGCCGCCGGTGAGCGCTGCGTCCACGAGCTCGTCGACAAGCTCGGCGCGGCGCAGCCGCTCGTCTCCCAGCACCTGCGGGTGCTGCGCGGCGCCGGCGTGGTGCGCGGGTCGCGGCGCGGCCGCGAGATCGCGTACGCCCTGGTGGACGAGCACGTCGCGCACATCGTGGCCGACGCGGTGAGCCACGCCCGGGAGGCCCGATGATGAGCGGCGACGGCACCGCCGTGCGCAACACCCGCCAGCGCAGCGCGGTCAGCGCCCTGCTGGCCGAGGTGGAGGGCTTCCACAGCGCGCAGGAGCTGCACGCGATGCTGCGCGAGCGCGGCGAGCGGGTCGGGCTGACCACCGTCTACCGGACGCTGCAGGGGCTGGCCGACTCCGGCGAGATCGACGTGATGCGCCCGCCGGGCGGCGAGCACCTCTACCGCCGGTGCAGCCAGGGACACCACCACCACCTGGTGTGCCGCGCCTGCGGCCGCACCGTGGAGGTCGAGGGGCCGGCTGTGGAGAACTGGGCGGAGCGGGTCGCGGCCCAGCACGGGTTCGCCGACGTCAGCCACACCCTGGAGATCTTCGGCACCTGCCCGGCCTGCGTACGCTGACGTACCGTCGCCGCCCTCGGCGTGTCCTGCGGGGACGCGCCCGTTCCGGCACGCTGAGCCGCATGAGGATTTACGCCGACCGCTTCCCCACCGCCGCCCGCCAACTCCTCACGGATCTGCTCGTCGCCGCCTGGGTCTACCTCTGGATCCGGGCCGCCAGCTGGCTGCACGACCTCGTCGAGCAGCTCGCGGTGCCGGGGCGGAAGCTGGAGGGCGCCGGCGGCGGGCTCGCCGACAACCTCGCCGACGCCGGCGGCAAGGTGGGGCGCGTCCCGCTCGTCGGCGACGAGCTCACCGCCCCGTTCAACCGCGCCGCCGAGGCGGCCCGGTCGATGGCCGAGGCGGGGCGGGACCAACAGGCGTTCGTCGGTGAGCTGGCGCTCGCGCTGTCGGTGGCGGTGCTGGTCTTCCCGCTCGGTGTGGTGCTGCTCGGCTGGCTTCCGCTGCGGGTCCGGTGGATGCGCCGGGCCACCGCGGCCGCCGCGCTGCGCTCCACCCCGTCGGGGCGCGACCTGCTCGCGCTGCGGGCGCTGGCCGCCCGCCCGCTCCCCGCCCTCACCCGGATCGACCCGGACGTCGCCGAGGCATGGCGCCGCGGCGACGAGTCGACGGTCAATGCCCTGGCCGCGCTGGAGCTGCGCGCCCTCGGCCTCCGCACCTCGCGCTGACCCCGTCCCACGCTCGTGCGGTTGTGCCTCGCACACGTGGTTCACGGGGCCGGATCGGGCGCCACAGCTGTGCGATCGACGCTAGCTGGGCGGTGGGATGCGGCGCCGGACGTCGGGGGCGGTGGCCGGGCCGGGGGTCCAGGTCGAGACCCAGGCGCGGTCGTCGGAGGGGGCGACGACGCCCTGCTCAAGGAAGGCGTAGCGGCCGTCGAGCACGCGCTTGGCGGCCGCGACGTCGACCGGGTCCGTGTTCTCCCACAGCGCCCGGAACAGCGCGTCGACGCGCAGCCGCGCCTGCCGGCAGAACAGGTCGGCCAGCTCCACGCCCTCCGGGCGGGCCTCCCGCTGCGCGTTGGCCCGCACGCAGACCGCCGAGATCGCGAAGAGCTCCGCGCCGATGTCCACGATCCGGCCCAGGAACCCCTGCTTGCGCTCCAGCTTCCCCTGCCAGCGCGACATCGCGTAGAACGTCGAGCGGGCCAGCTTGCGCGAGGCGCGCTCGGCGTAACGCAGGTGGCCGGCGAGCGCGCCGAACTCCGCGTACGCGCCGGGGTTCTGCCCCCGGCCGACCGCGAGCGTCGGCAGCCACCTCGCGTAGAACGCGCCGGCCCGCGCCCCGGCGCGGGCCTTGCGGCCCAGCCCCGCCTCCGGGTCGATGATGTCGCCGGCCACCGACAGGTGGGCGTCGACGGCCTCCCGGGCGATGAGCAGGTGCATGATCTCGGTCGAGCCCTCGAAGATCCGGTTGATCCGCAGGTCGCGCAGGATCTGCTCGACCGCGGCCGGCCGCTCGCCGCGGGCGGCGAGCGACTCCGCGGTCTCGTAGCCGCGCCCGCCCCGGATCTGCACCAGTTCGTCGGCGATCCGCCACGCCATCTCGCTGGCGTAGAGCTTCACCAGCGCCGCCTCGATCCGGATGTCGTTGCGGTCGTCGTCGGCGAGCAGGCAGCAGAGCTCCAGCATGGTCTCCATGCCGTACGTCGTGGCCGCGATGAACGCGATCTTCGTGGCCACCGCCTCGTGGGCGCCGACCGGCCGCCCCCACTGCACCCGTTCCGCCGCCCACTCCCGCGCCACGTGGAGGCACCACTTGCCGGCGCCGACGCACATCGCGGGCAACGAGAGCCGCCCGGTGTTCAACGTGGTGAGCGCGATCTTCAGACCGCGACCCTCGCCACCGATCACGTTCTCCGCCGGCACGAAGACGTCGTGGAACCGGGTCACGCTGTTCTCCAGCCCGCGCAGGCCGAGGAAGGCGTTACGGCGCTCGACGGTGATCCCCGGCGAGTCCCCCTCCACCACGAACGCGGTGATCCCGCCGCGGCGTCCCTCGCTCGCCGGGACCCGGGCCATCACGACCAGCAGGGTCGCGACCGTGCCGTTGGTGGCCCAGAGCTTGACGCCGTTGAGGCGGTAGCCGGCGCCGTCCTCCGTCGGCTCGGCCGTGGTCGCCAGCCGCGCCGGGTCGGAGCCGACGTCGGGCTCGGTCAGCAGGAACGCCGAGACCTCGCCGGCGGCGAGCCGGGGCAGGAACGTCTGCTTCTGCTCGTCGGTGCCGAAGAGCTTCAACGGCTGCGGCACGCCGATCGACTGGTGCGCCGACAGCAGCGCGCCGATCGCCGGGCTGACCGAGCCGGCCCGCATCAACGCCTGGCAGTAGTGCAGGTTCGACAGCCCGAGCCCGCCGTACTTCTCGTCGATCTTCATGCCGAAGGCCCCGAGCCGGGCGAGGCCCTGGAACACCTCGTCCGGGATGCGCGCGTCCCGCTCGATCCGCTCACCGTCCACGTCGGAGCGGACGTACTCGTCGAGCCGGCCGAGGAACTCCTCGGCCTTGGCGGTCGCGGCCGGATCCGGGGTGGGCCAGGGGTCGATCAGGTCGAGCCGGAGGCGACCGAGGAACAGCTCCTTGCCGAAACTGGGCTTGCCCCACTCCGACTCGCGCGCGGCCTCGGCGACCTGCCGCGCCTCCCGCTCGGAAACCTGCCCGGCCTCGGCCGGCAGCGGACCCACCCCGTCGGCCCCCGCGGACCGGCTGTTCTGCGTCGTGGTCACGGCTACCCCCTCGAGGTGGGTACGGCTACCAGCGCTGACTGGCAACCACGCTACTCCCGGGTAGTACCGAGGGGTAGGGGGTCATCGATGCCATCCGGGCCCCGGTCATCCCCGCGACGCGCCCGCCTCCGCCCGGACGCCCTCGTCCTCGTCGTCCTCCCCGTCGTCCTCGTCGTCCTCGTCCTCGTCGGTGTAGCGGGTGGTGACCGGGAGGATGACCCAGAAGATCAGGAACCAGATCCCGGTGACGGCGCTGAGCGCGAAGGCGACCGGGCGCGACAGGATGTAGTCGGTGATCAGCAGCACCGCACTGACCATCGCGATCAACATGAACGCCAGGCCGCCGGTCGCCATCCTGTGCGCGAAGCGGACCAGCTCCGGCTTGCGTCCCTTCCGGAACAGCGCGCGGTGGAACGCGACCGGCGAGATGATCATCGCGGTGGACGCGGCCGCGGCGAGCAGCGCGACCACGTAGACGTCCTTCTGGAACTCCGCCACCTTGGGAAAGCCGTTACTGAACGGCAGCGTCAGCAGGAACGCGAAGAGGATCTGGATCCCCGTCTGCGCCACCCGCAACTCCTGGAGCAGATCCGTGAAGTTCCGCTGCCAGCGTTGCTTTTCGCTCTCTCGCACCATCGCGCCCTCCCCATGCATCGCGAATGTGGGCGCGGAAATGCCCGGACACCGCGATGATCAAACAGGGGTCACTGGCCGCGCGCCGGATTCGCCGGTCTCGTCCAGCCTCAACGGTTCGCGGCCAGCCAGCGCACCGCGAAGTCCACCGCGTCGCGTTGGCGCATCAGCCGGCACTGCGCGCTGCCGACCTCACCGGCCCGCACCAGGCCGGCCGTGTCCAGGTCCTCGCCGAGCAGGTCGAAGTCGCTCTCGTCGAGCGCCACGTCCTCCCACCACACCCACTCCCGGCCGTCGTCGGCGGTACGCACGGCCGCACCCACCCGCTCCCGCGGCGGGTCCGGTCGCCGGTACTCGGCCAGGTGCAACGAGGTGTTCGAGTCGTGCCCCACGCCGAGCAGCAGCACGTCGGCGTCGAGCTCGTAGAGACGGGCCAGCGGCGAGCGCTCGCCGAGCATGTCGGCGCGGGCGTGCCCGCCGACGACCTGCTCGGCGCGCGGCCCCACCGCCGCGAAGGAGACCTGCGGGTGGTCGCTGCGGCGCGCCCCCGGCCAGGCGCGCACCGCCTCGGCGATCACCCCCATCCAGCGGCTCGGCGTGGCGGCGGCGTCGAAGCCCGGCATCTCGTCGCGGATCACCGGCCACCACTCGCGCGGCACCGGAGGATTGCGCCACGTCGCCGGATCGGTGTTCTCCGGGGTGTGCGTCGGCACCACGAGCGTGCCGTCCGGGCCGAGCGCGTCCCGCAACGCGAGCACCACCGCGTGCGGTCCACCACAGACCCAGCCGAGCGGGCGCAGCGCCGAGTGCACCAGCAGCGTCGAACCGGGGCGCACCCCCAGGCGGCGCAGATCCGCCGCGAGCGAGCTGCGAGTGCGCGGCCAGGCCGTGCCGCTGATCGTCATGCCGTTCCCCGCCCGACCCGGGCCAGGATCGCCTCGGTGAGCGGACCGGGCGCCTGGTCCGGGATCCAGTGCGACACCCCGGTGAGCCGCACGAACCGGTAGTCACCGCGGACGCCGTCGCCGCACGCCAGGGCCGCCCGCGCCCCGACGGCCGCATCGCGGTCGCTCCACACGTACGTCGTCGGCACCGTCACCGGTCCGATGTCGGCGAAGTCCCGCCGCGACAGCGCCCGGTACCAGTTCAACGCCGCGGTCAGCGCCCCCGGCGCGCGCATCGGCGCCACATACGTGTCGACCCGATCCCGCGGCACGCCCCGCAGCACCAGGCGCAGCCCGGCCGCGTCGCGTCCCAGCAGCACCCGCTCCGCGAGGCGCGGCCGTTGGAAGAGCCGCATGTACGCGAACCGTGCCCGCTGGCCGAAGCCGGTCGAGAGCGCCCGCCCCAACGCCCGCGGATGCGGCACGGAGATGGCGGTGAGAGTGCGGACCCGTGCCGGTTGCCGGGCGGCCAACTGCCAGCCGACGACCGCCCCCCAGTCGTGGCCGACGACGTGCGCCGCGTCCACCCCGAGCGCGTCGAGCACCGCCGTCGCGTCCGCGACGCACTCCGCGATCCGGTAGTCGGCCGCCTCCGCCGGGCGCGCGCCCGGCGAGTAGCCCCGCTGATCCAGCGCGTACGTGCGCAGCCCGGCGTGCAGGGCAGGGAGAACGTGCACCCACTCGCCGCTGTGCTGCGGGAATCCGTGCAGCAACAGCATGGGCTCACCGTCGTCCGGGCCGCCGACGTGCACGTCGAACCGCAATCCACGCGCGGCGATCTGCATGACCGGCAGCCTACCGTCGATCGACGCCGCTACTCGTACTGCTGCTTCGGGACGGGGATCTCCCGCCACGACTCCACCCTCAGGTACGGGATGCTCTCGCCGTTGACCGGATCGCTCTCGGTGCGCGGGCTGTAGCCGCCGACCACCTCCACCCAGGTGTCCGCGGCAAGCCCGGCCGGCGCCTCGCCCTCCAGGCCCACCTTGATCGGGCGGCCGTCGGCGGCACAGCAGGACAGGATGATCCGCGCCAGCATGGGCTGCCCGTCCGGCCCGGTCGCGACGAAGCCGCTGAGCTGCACGCGGCGCTGCCCGAGCGAGGCGCCCTCGTCGAAGATCGCCCGGGAGGCGTAGTCGAGGACACTGATCTTCACCGGGTCGCCCTCGGGCAGCGGCGGATAGTCGGAGAGCTGCTGCCCGGCCAGCGCCGTGCCCGCCTGCGCGGCCGCGTACGACCCGAGCGCCGGCGGCGAGACCAGCAGCAGGCCGAGCACCGGCAGGATCAGCAGCCAGCCCACCCGTGGCTCGTGGTGCCCGTTCCCATGATCGTGGCCGTGGTGCTCGTGGCCGTGGTCGTGCTCAGGGCCGCCCTCGGTGGCCGGGGTGGGCCGGCGGCGCCGGAGGTCGTACCAGAGGGTCATCACCGCGGCCGCGATCAGCAGCAGGCCCGCGACGATCAGGAACGGCCGCAACCCCTCCTTGACGTACCGCAGATACATGTCGGTGACGCTCGCCTTCACGACGGCCCCACCGAACAGCAGCAGCACCACCGCCTGCGCCTGCCGGTTCACAGCAGCACCCCTCCGACGGCCACCGCGACCAGCACCGCGATCGCGAGCGTCGCCGGGGCGAAGCGCAGCGCGAACCGGCGGCCGAAGGTGCCCGCCTGCATCGAGATCAGCTTGAGGTCGACCATCGGCCCGACGACCAGGAACACCAGTCGCGACGTGAGCGAGAACTGCGACAGCGAGGCGGCGACGAACGCGTCGGCCTCCGAGCAGATGGAGAGCAGCACCGCGAGGAGCGCGAGCGCGATCACCGACAGCACCGGTTCGTCGGCGAGCCGCTGCAACCACACCTCGGGCACGATCACGTTGATGGTGGCCGCCGCCATCGCGCCCAGCACCAGGAAGCCGCCCGCGTGCATGACGTCGTGGCGCACCGCGGCCCAGAACGCGCGGCCCCGGGACAGGTCGTCGAGGTCGGGACGGTGCGGCAGTTTGATCCAGTCGGCGCGGCCCAGCCGCAGCCAGAGCCAGCCCATCACCATCGCGACGATCAGACTGGCCACGCCGCGCCCGACGACCATCTCCGGGTTGCGCGGAAACGCCACCGCGGTCGCCGTCAGCACGATCGGGTTGATCGCCGGCGCGGCCAGCAGGAACGCCAGGGCGGCCGCCGGGGTCACGCCCCGGCGGATCAGCGACCCGGCGATCGGCACCGAACCGCACTCGCAGCCGGGGAGCACGACCCCGGCGGCGCTGGCGACCGGCACGGCGAGCGCGGGATGCTTCGGCAGCGCCTTCGCCCAGAACGACCGGGGCACGAAGACCGCGATGACCGCGGAGAGCGCCACCCCGAAGACCAGGAACGGCATCGCCTGGACCATCACGGAGACGAAGACCGTGGTCCAGGTCTGCAGCCGGGCGTCGGAGATCAGGCTCGCGATCGGGCCCCGGAAGAGGACCAGCAGGATCAGCAGGACGGCGAGCACCTCGATGGAGCCGACGCGATCGCCGAACAGCCGGCGACGCGGCGGCCGGCCGGCTCCTCGCGGGGGCTCGCCGGTCCGGAGGCCATCGGCCGGCGGCGCCGGCCGGGTGGCCGGAGAATCGGCGGCGGTCACGGCCGATATGCCCCCTTCGCTCGACGGACTGTCGGTGCCCGGCCGGGCCATCCGGACCATCGCCGGGTGCAGACCCGCCGGGGGAAGCCCGGGGGGCAGCTCACCATAACCCGGACACCCCGCCCGCCGGTGACGCCGCGCGTGACCAGGCTGTTAACGGTCGCGCGGCGGGTGCTAGCGTCAGCGAGACAACTTCACATCCGACAGGGGAGCGCACAGCGCTGAGAGTGCGGGTCACGCCCGCAGACCCTCGAACCTGATCTGGGTAATGCCAGCGCAGGGAGTTCGGTCGATCCTCCAGCCGCGCCATGACCGCCGACATCACGGTCATGGCGTGCGTCCTCTCCTGGTTCGATAGGACTGGGAGCGCAACTCATGACTCAACCCACCGGCAACCGCTGGCGCACCGTCGACATCGTGGTCGCGTCGGTCATCGCCGTGGCTTTCGGCGTGGTTTTCTGGGCATGGAACATCGTCTGGAGGGCCACAGACCCCGCCTTCGCCTTCTTCCCGCCGGCCCAGACGCTCATCTACGGCGTCTGGCTGATGCCGGCCGTGATCGGCGGGCTGGTGATCCGCAAGCCCGGCGCCGCGCTCTACTGCGAGACGCTCGCGGCGGTCATCTCGGCGTTGCTGGGCAGCCAGTGGGCCGGCACGGTCATCCCCCAGGGGATCGTCCAGGGGATCGGCGCGGAGTTGGCGTTCGCGGCATTCCGCTACCGCTCGTTCCGGATGCCCACGGCCGTCCTCGCCGGCGCGCTGACCGGCCTGAGCGCCGCGCTGTTCGACTTCGTCGTCTGGAACGCCGAGACCGATCTCACGAGCTACCGACTTCCCTATGCTCTGCTCACCATCGTCAGCTCGACTGTTATCGCGGGTTTCGGCGCGTGGGCCCTGACCCGGGCGCTGGCGCAGACCGGCGTGCTGGACCGCTTTCCCGCCGGCCGCGAACGCAGGGCCGTCTGACCCGTGCGGACCGACGCGTGATCAAGGGATCGGCAGCCGCAACGCGCGCCGTGTCGTGCCGCCGATCCCTTGATCAACCGGAAGGGGGCGGGCGTGGGCGCGGTTGAGCTGCGCGGGTTCGGGTGGCGGCACGCCGGCCGGAAGGCCTGGGCGGTGCGCGGCGTGGACCTGCGGATCGAGCACGGCGAACGGGTGCTGCTGCTCGGCCCCTCCGGGGCCGGCAAGAGCACGCTGCTCGCCGCGCTCGCCGGGCTGCTCCCCGAGGACTCGGGCGAGCAGAAGGGCACCGCCGAGATCGACGGGCTGGATCCGCGCAAGGCGCGCGAGCGGGTCGGCATGGTCTTCCAGGACCCGGAGACCCAGCTCGTGATGGCGCGCTGCGGCGACGACGTCGCGTTCGGGCTGGAGAACCGCGGCGTGCCGGCCGAGGAGATCTGGCCGCGGGTCGACGAGGCGCTGCGCCGGGTCGGCTTCCCGTACGGCCGCGACCGGCCCACCGCCGCGCTCTCCGGCGGCGAGCAGCAGCGGCTCGCGCTCGCCGGCACGCTCGCCCTCCGGCCCGACCTGCTGCTGCTCGACGAGCCGACCGCGAACCTCGACCCGGTCGGCGCGACGCTGGTCCGCGAGGCGGTCGCCGGAGCGGTTCGCGGCGACACCACCCTGATCCTCGTCGAGCACCGGGTCGCGGAGGCGCTCCCGCTGGTCGACCGGGTCGTGGTGCTCACTCCCGGCGGCGGGGTGACCGCCGACGGCCCGCCCGACGCGGTATTCGCGGCGCACGGCGAGGCGCTGGCGGCGGCCGGGGTCTGGGTGCCCGGCCGCCCGGTCCAGCCACGCCGGGCCACCGCGCCCACCGGCGACACGCTGATCACCGCGGAGCGGCTCGGCCTGCCACCCCGGCTGCGCCCGACCGACCTGACCGTACGGGCCGGCGAGGCGCTCGCCGTGCTCGGCCCGAACGGGGCCGGCAAGTCCACGCTGGCGCTGCTGCTCGGCGGGCTGGTCAAGCCGGGCGTCGGCCGGGTCGTCGCCACGTCCGCGCTCGCCGGCCGCGACGCCGGCACTCCCCCGCACCGGTGGCGGGCGCCGGCGCTGGCCACCCGGATCGGCTCGGTCTTCCAGGACCCCGAGCACCAGTTCGTCACCCGCACCGTCTTCGACGAGCTGGCGCTGGGGCCGCGCCGCACCGGGCGGTCGGAGGCGGAGACGAGGTCCGTCGTGAACGACCTGCTGGTGCGGCTGCGGCTGGACCGGCTCGCCGGCGCCAACCCGTACACCCTCTCCGGCGGGGAGGCGCGGCGGCTGGGCGTCGCCACCGCCCTGGCCACCGCGCCCCGCCTGCTGGTGCTCGACGAGCCCACCTTCGGCCAGGACCGGCGCACCTGGCTGGAGCTGGTCGAGCTGCTCGCGGGGCTGCGCGACGCGGGCCACGGCATCGTGACGGTGACCCACGACGCGGAGTTCGTGGCGTCGCTGGCGGACCGGCACGTGGCGCTGGAGCGGAGCGGAACGCGGTGACCGAGTCACCGCTCGCCGCGCCGATCGCGGAGGCCGGCGCGCCGCTGGCCCGCCGCAATCCGGTCGCGAAGCTCGGCGCCGCGCTCGTGTTCTCGCTCGCGCTGCTGGCCACGGTGGACCCGGTCGCCCCGGCGATCGCGATCGCCATCGAGCTGGCCGTGCTCCCGCTCTTCGGGGTCCGCTACCGGGTCCTGGCCCGGCGGGCCTGGCCGCTGCTCGTCGGCGCGGTCGGCATCGTGGTCACGCTCGTGCTCTTCGCCGCCGAGCGGGACGGCGCGGTGCTCGTCGACGCCGGCCCCGTCGTGGTCACCACCGGGGTGCTGATGACCGCGCTCGGGCTGGTGCTGCGGATGCTCGCGGTGGCGCTCCCCGGCGTGATCGTCTTCGCCACCACCGACCCGACCGATCTGGCCGACGCGCTGATCCAGAACGTGAAGACGTCGCCGCGCTTCGCCATCGGCGCGCTCGCCGCGTTCCGGCTGCTCCCGCTGCTCGGCATGGAATGGCAGATGCTGACGCTGGCGCGGCGGGCGCGCGGCGTGGACGCCGGCCGCAACCCGCTGGCCAAGCTGCGGCTCTTCGCGTCCACCGCGTTCGCGCTGCTGGTCGGGGCGATCCGCCGCGGCACCCGGCTCGCGACCGCGATGGACGCGCGCGGCTTCGACGCCGGCACCCCGCGCACCGTGGCCCGGCGGCAGCGCTTCACCGCCGCGGACGCGGCGCTGATCATCGTGGCCGGCGCGCTGGCCGGGCTCGCGCTGACCGTGAGCGTCCTGCTCGGCACGTTCCGGCCACTGATCGGCTGACCGGCACACATCGCCGAAGTCGCATGCCCGACCCCCGGCTGCGCGGGGCCCCAGGAGCGGGTGCATCTGTTGTCGCTGGAACGACGACAGACGCACCCGCAGCGGGGTCGGATCAACGGCGGCGGAACGCGCAGGCCTCAGGCGGAGGGCGGGACCGGGTTCGGCAGGGCGCCGCCGAAGCGCCGGTCGCGTTGGGCGTAGAGCTCGCAGGCGTACCAGAGGTGACGGCGGTCGAAGTCCGGCCAGAGCGTGTCCAGGAAGACCAGCTCGGCGTACGCGGACTGCCAGAGCAGGAAGTTGGAGGTGCGCTGCTCGCCGGAGGGGCGCAGGAAGAGATCGACGTCGGGGACCTCGGGGTGGTAGAGGTAGCGCGCGATCATTTTCTCGTTGACCTTGTCCGGGTCGACCCTGCCGGCCGCCACGTCCCGGGCGATCGCGGCCGCCGCGTCGGCGATCTCCGCCTGGCCACCGTAGTTCACGCAGAACTGCAGCGTCAGCGTCGAGTTGCCCCGCGACATCTCCTCGGCGGTCTGCAGCTCGCTGATCACGCTCTTCCAGAGCCGCCCGGCCCGGCCCGACCAGACCACCCGGACCCCGAGGTCGACGAGCTGGTCGCGGCGGCGCCGGATCACGTCGCGGTTGAAGCCCATCAGGAAGCGCACCTCGTCCGGCGAGCGCCGCCAGTTCTCGGTGGAGAAGGCGTACGCCGACAGGTAGGGGATGCCGAGCTCGATCGCGCCCTCGATCGTGTCGAAGAGCGAGAACTCCCCCTGCTCGTGCCCCTTCGTGCGGGGCAGGCCGCGCTCCTTGGCCCACCGGCCGTTGCCATCCATCACGACCGCCACGTGCCGGGGCAGAGCGTCGGCGGGCAGCGCCGGCGGCCGGGCGCCGGAGGGGTGCGGGGTGGGCGGCGTGGGCTCGCGCCGCGCGCGGCGACGGCTCATGGACTTGATCAAGAGCGCTCTCCTGGGTTCCGGTCGACCAGCGGCAGCGAGCGTAACCCGCGCTCCAGGTGCCATTGCAGGTGCGCGGCGACCAGGCCGCTGCACTCGCGCCGGGTGGCGGGCTCGGCGGCGTCCGCCACCCGCCAGTCGCCCGAGGTGAGCGCGGACATCAGGTCGATGGTGGCGGGCGCCGGATGGGCGGCGCCGGGTGGGCGGCAGTCCGGGCAGACACAACCCCCGGCCGGTACGGAGA
This sequence comes from Micromonospora pattaloongensis, assembly GCF_900107255.1. Taxonomy (GTDB): domain Bacteria; phylum Actinomycetota; class Actinomycetes; order Mycobacteriales; family Micromonosporaceae; genus Micromonospora_I; species Micromonospora_I pattaloongensis. The sequence continues at coordinate 117,655 of NZ_FNPH01000008.1, forward strand.
ACGCGCGGTGCTGCCCGGGCGTGCCGCACACGGCGCACTCCACCAGCGCGGGCGCCCAGCCGGCGAGGCTCATGCCGCGCAGCAGGTACGCGTCGAGCACCAGCGTCGCGGCGTGCTCGGCGTCGGCGAGCGCCCGCAGCGCGCCGAGGGTGAGCAGGAAGAGCCGCAGCGACGGCTCGCCCTCGACCGGGGTGAGCCGTTCGGCGGTCTCCGCGATCGCGCTCGCCGCCGTGTAGCGCGGATAGTCCTCGAGGAACCGCTTGCCGTACAGGTTGATCCCCTCGACCTGGCTCACCGACTGCAGCGCCGGGCCGTGCCCGTCGGGATCGCCGGCGAGCTGCACGTCGATGTGGCCGAACGGCTCCAGGCGGGCACCGAACCGCGAGGTGGTGCGGCGTACGCCGCGGGCGACCGCCCGGAGGCGGCCGTGCCGGCGGGTCAGCAGCGTGATGATGCGGTCCGATTCGCCCAGTTTCTGGACGCGCAGCACCACCGCGTCGTCGCGGTAGAGCGGGCGGCGGTATCCGGGCACCCCGCCATTCTGCCCCGCCCGCCGGCGCGGATGATCTGCCGACGCCCCTGATGCGCGTCTCAGGGTCGGCTCCGGGTGCGCTCGTGGGGCGCGCCGGATGTGCCCCGGCGCCCACCGGCCGTAGCGTCCGGTCATGGATTCCTCGCGGACCTTCGCCGCCGCGCTCGGCGCCGCCGCCCTCGTCGCGCTGCCCGGTTGCGCCGTGCTCGCCGAACGGCAGCTCGACTTCACCGACACGGAGGCGGTGAAGATCACCGAGATCACGATCGCGCCCGGCAGCGGCGACATCGTCATCCGCACCGGCCCGGTGTCGGCGGTGCGGATCAAGCGGGAGGTGCGCTACCGCGGCGACGAGCCGGGGGCGACCTACCGGATCGACGGCGCCGTGCTGGCCGTGGAGACCGACTGCGGCCGCCAGTGCAGCGTCTCGTACGACATCCTCGCCCCGGAGGGCGTGTCCGTGCGCGGCGAGAACGGGTCGGGCGACCTGGAGCTGACGGACGTGTCGGCCATCGACGTCACGGTCGGCTCGGGGGACATCACCGTGATCCGGCCCTCCGGGGCGGTCACGGCGCGGACGGGCTCGGGCGACATCCGGCTGGTGGACGCGGCCGGCGGGGTCTCGGCGCGCACGGGTTCGGGCTCGATCGACGCACACGGCCTCGGTCGGAGCCGGGTCGACGCGGAGACCGGCTCGGGCGACATCACGCTCGGGCTGACGAGCCCGGCCGACGTGCGGGCGCACGCGTCCAGCGGGTCGATCGAGCTGACGGTGCCGTCGGCCGGCTACCGGGTGGCGGTGACCACCGGCTCGGGCAGCAGGAACGTGGACGTGACGCACGAGCCGGCCGGCGCGCACCTGCTGGAGCTGGAGACCGGAAGCGGCGACGTCACGGTGCGGCGACGCTGACGCTCACCGCCCGGCCGCGACCGCGTCGGCCGGCGCGGTCGCGGCCGGGACAGCCGGGCCGGGCCGGAGCCCGGAGGGGGTGCCGATCTCCCGGGTGACCACCGGCGCGGTCGCCGGGCGGCGGGGTGCGGGCAGCACCGCGAGCCGGCGCCGCGCGGCGAGGTCCTCGACCCACCCGAACAGCACCACCGCGAGGGCGACCAGCAGCGCCAGCAGCGTCAGTTGCAGCGCGAGTCCCGGCCACGTCGTGCGGTTCACGCCGAACGGCGCGGTCAGCGCGAAGATGCCGAGCAGGATCGGCATGTGCCACAGGTAGATGGTCAGCGCCCGCTGGTTGAGCACGGTGACCGCCCGGGCGAACGCGGCGCTGCGGTCGATCCAGGCGGCGCGGCCCGGCGCCAGGCCGAGCAGGATCAGCACGAAACCGATCGACCAGAGGGCGTTGCCGAGCGGGATGTCGTTGATGTCGTAGCCGCGCGGCCCGGGGTGGGTGAAGATCCAGCCGGCGCCGGCGGCACCGAGAGCGGCGGCGATCCCAACGAGCGCCCGGCGCGACATCCGCCGGAGCATTCCGTCGTGGTGAGCGAAGCCGAGCAGCCAGGCGCCGAAGTAGAGCCCGATGTCCCGCACCACCGGGTGCACCCCGAGCCCGCCGAACTCGACGACGAGCAGCAGCAGGTACGGCGCGACCAGCGTGGGCACCGGGAAGCGTCGGAACAGCGGCAGGGCCAGCGGGGAGAGCAGCACGAACCAGAGGTAGTCGCGCAGATACCAGATCGGGCTCAACGCCAGCGCGCCCCAGCTGTTGGTCGGCGCGTCGGTCAGCGGCAGCAGCCAGTACAGGAGCCGCCAGTTGACCGTCAGTCCGGTGAGCAGCATGGCCGGCACGAAGATCGCCGCGAGCAGCCACAGCGACGGCAGCAGTCGGCGCAGACGGCGAAGCACCGCCGCGGGACCGGAGCGGTCCAACGAGGCGGCCATCAGGGATCCGGCGAGGGCGAACATCACGGACATCGCCGGGAACACCAGGGACAGGGAGGCCCAGCCCGTGGCGTGGTAGACGACAACTCGGATGATTGCCAGAAAGCGCAGCAGATCCAGGTATCTGTTTCGCATCAACTCATACGTATCGCAGGAACCTGGGAACGGCATCCCAGGAAGTCACAGGGGTCGCTACCGACCTACCCAGGTCGGGACAGCGGGGAACGCCCCGGCCGTAACCGGACGGGTGAAAAAATCCACACTCGCGGGATTGTCAGCGCGGCACGCCGAGCGGCCGCGTACAGAAGTGGGCGCGCCGTCCGGTCCGGCCGGCGCGGGCGCCCCGGCAGGCGCGGCGCGGTGTCGGGGCGGCGAACGCGTCGCGTCGACCGTCCCGGCGCGTCAGAAGCCGAGCTTGCGCAGCTGCTTCGGGTCGCGCTGCCAGTCCTTCGCGACCCGGACGTGCAGGTCCAGGTAGACGCGCTTGTCCAGCAGCGCCTCGATCTCCTGCCGCGCGCGCGTGCCCACCTGCTTGAGCCGGCTCGCCTTCGCCCCGATCACGATCGCCTTCTGGCTCGGGCGCTCCACGTAGACGTCCGCGTAGATCTTCGTGACCGCGCCCTCCTGGAGCATCTCCTCGACCACCACCGCGATGGAGTGCGGCAGCTCGTCGCGGACGCCCTCCAGGGCGGCCTCCCGGATCAACTCGCCGATCAGCACCTGCTCCGGCTCGTCGGTGAGCATGTCGTCGGGGTAGAGCTGCGGCGACGGGGGCAGGTAGCGGGCCATCACGTCGACCAGCGTGTCGACCTGGTGGCCGGAGACGGCGCTGACCGGCACGATGTCGGCGAAGTCGCCGAGCTCGCTGACCGCGAGCAGCTGCTCGGCCAGCCGCTTCTTGTCGACGAGGTCGGTCTTGGTGACCACGGCGAGCACGGTGGCCTTGAGCGCTGCGATCTCGCCGGTGATGAAGCGGTCGCCCCGCCCGATGGGCTCGTTGGCGGGGATGCAGAGGCCGATCACGTCGACCTCGCTCCACGTCTCCCGGACCAGGTCGTTGAGGCGCTCGCCGAGCAGCGTGCGGGGCCGGTGCAGGCCCGGCGTGTCGACGAGCACGAGCTGGCCGTCCGGCCGGTGCAGCACGGCGCGGATCACGTGCCGGGTGGTCTGCGGCTTGTTGGAGGTGATCGCGATCTTCTGGCCGACGATCGCATTGGTCAGCGTGGACTTGCCGGCGTTCGGCCGGCCGACGAAGCACGCGAATCCGGCGCGGTAGGTCGGCGCGTCCCGGCGCGCCGGCGCCGCCACCGGGGCGGCGCGCCCGTCGGGGGCGCTCACTCCTGCACCGTCCCGAGGATCGTGCCGTCCGGGGCGGCCACGTGGATCGGCGCGTCGGCGCTGATGTCCCGGACGGCGGCGTGGCCGGCGCCGTCGAGCGTCGAGGCCTCGGTGACCACGGCGGCCGCCTCCAACCGGGTGGCGCCGGCCGCGGCCGCGGACGCCACCGCGAGCTGCAGCGCGGTGATGGTCAGCGACGGCAGCGACACGCTCGCCGCCGCGTACGTCCGGCCGTCCTGGTCGCGGACGGCGGCGCCCTCGATCGCCCCGACCCGGGCGCGGGCGCCGCGGGCCAACGTGACGAGCTTCGCGTCCTCGGCGCTCAGCTCCGGGGCGGACGCGGGGGCCGCCCCGGCGGGCGCGGCGGATGACTCGGACATCAACGGGTTGCCTCTCCTCGGACCAGCTCTGGTGCTCGTTCCGCCGCCCCGGCCCGGCCATCCGGGCCCGACGCGTCGAACTCGGACCCCTCGGGTCCGTCGGATTCGGTGCTGCGGCGCACGAGCACGGAGTCGATGCGGTTACGCCGGCCGGCGGTCCCCTCGGCGACGAGCCGCAACCCGCCCACCGTAGCGGCCGCCCCGGGGATCGGCACCCGGCCCAGCGCCTGGGCCAGCAGACCCCCCACGGTCTCGACCTCGTCGGCCGGCAACTCGACGTCGAAGAGCTCGCCGAGATCCTCGATGGGAAGCCGGGCGGTGACGCGGACGGCCCCGTCCGGGAGGCGCTCGATCGGCGGACGCTCCACGTCGTACTCGTCGGTGATCTCGCCGACGATCTCCTCGAGGATGTCCTCGATGGTCACCAGGCCGCCGGTCCCGCCGTACTCGTCGACCACGATCACCAGGTGGGTGCGGGCGGCCTGCATCTCGGAGAGCAGGTCGTCGACGGGCTTGGACTCCGGCACGAAGATCGCCTCGCGCATCAGCTCGACGACCGGGACGAGGTCGCTTCGCGGGTCGCCGCTCTGCACGCGGCGGATCACGTCCTTGAGGTAGACGATGCCCAGCACGTCGTCGACGTTCTCGCCGATGACCGGGATCCGGGAGAAGCCGGAACGCAGGAAGAGCGCGAGCGCCTGGCGCAGCGTCTTCGTCGACTCGATCCAGACCATCTCGGTGCGCGGCACCATCACCTCGCGGGCGATGGTGTCGCCGAGCGCGAAGACGGAGTGGATCATCTGGCGCTCGCCGTGCTCCACCACGCCGCGCTGCTCGGCCAGGTCCACCAGCTCGCGCAGCTCGACCTGGGTCGCGAACGGGCCCTCGCGGAAGCCGCGCCCGGGGGTGACCGCGTTGCCGATCAGGATGAGCAGGGAGGCCAGCGGGTTGAGCGCCCGGCCCAGCCCGCGCACCAGCGGCGCGGTGGCGCGGCCGACGGCGTAGGCGTGCTGGCGTCCGAGCGTGCGCGGCGCCACCCCGACCACGACGAAGCTGACGACGGTCATCGCGCCCGCGGTGACCAGCGCGGCCGTCCAGCCGGCGCCGAAGGTGTCGACCGCGACCAGCGCCACCAGCGTCGTGGCGGTCAGCTCGCAGAGCAGCCGCAACAGCAACAGCAGGTTGAGATGGCGGACGACGTCGGAGGCGACGATCTGCAACGCCCGCGCCCCGCGCACCTTGTCGCGGGCCAGCTCGGCGGCGCGCGCCGGCGAGACGGCGACCAGCGCGGCGTCGGTCATCGCGAAGATCCCGGCCAGCACGAACAGCCCGGCGGCGAAGACCAGCAGTTGCAGGTCGGGTAGGCCGGAGACGGCCGCCGCCGGCGCCGCTGAAGCGCCGCCCACTACCGGGTCTGCGCGGCCCGCCAGCTGGTCAGCAGCCGGGCCTGCAGCGCGAACATCTCGCGCTCCTCGTCGGGCTCGGCGTGGTCGTAGCCGAGCAGGTGCAGGACGCCGTGCACGGTCAGCAGGTGCAGCTCGTCGGCGGGCGAGTGCCCGGCCGCCGCCGCCTGCTTCTCCGCGACGTCGGGGCAGAGCACGATGTCGCCGAGCAGCCCCGGCTCGCCCGCGCTCACTTCGCCCGGACCGTGGTCGACGCTCCCCTCGTCCATGGGGAACGCGAGCACGTCGGTCGGGCCGTCCCCACCCATCCAGCGGTGGTTGAGCTCCGTCATGTACTCCACGTCGACGAGCAGGATGGAGAGCTCGGCGAGCGGGTTGACCCCCATCTCGTTGAGCGCGTGGCGGGCCACGGCGAGCACGGCGTCGGTGTCGACCTCGACGCCCGACTCGTTGGCGATCTCGATGGACAACTGATCCCCCGGTGAGTTATCGACGCCGGTTCGCGCGGCCGCCGTGTTGTGCGGTCCGGCCCGGCACGGCGTGCACGCCCTGGCCCTGCTGGACCTCGCGCTCGGCGTCGTAGCGCGCGTACGCGTCCACGATGTCGCTGACCAGCTTGTGCCGGACGACGTCGGCGCTGCCCAGCTGTGCGAAGTGCACGTCCTCCAGCCCTTCCAGGATGCCCCGCACGATCTTCAGACCGCTGGTGACGCCGCCGGGCAGGTCGACCTGGGTCACGTCGCCGGTCACGACGATCTTGGAGCCGAAGCCGAGCCGGGTCAGGAACATCTTCATCTGCTCGGGCGTGGTGTTCTGCGCCTCGTCGAGAATGATGAACGCATCGTTGAGGGTGCGACCGCGCATGTACGCCAGCGGGGCGACCTCGATCGTGCCCGCCGCCATCAGCTTCGGGATCGACTCCGGGTCGAGCATGTCGTGCAGCGCGTCGTAGAGCGGGCGCAGGTACGGGTCGATCTTCTCGGAGAGGGTGCCGGGCAGGAAGCCCAGCCGCTCCCCCGCCTCGACGGCGGGCCGGGTCAGGATGATCCGGTTGACCTGCTTGGCCTGCAGCGCCTGCACGGCCTTCGCCATCGCCAGGTAGGTCTTGCCGGTGCCGGCGGGGCCGAGGCCGAACACGATCGTGTTCGCGTCGATCGCGTCGACGTACCGCTTCTGGCCCAGCGTCTTCGGACGGATCGTCCGCCCCCGCCGGGACAGGATGTTGAGGGTGAGGACATCGGCGGGCCGCTCGGTGGTGCCCTGCGCGAGCATCCCCACGGTGCGCCGGACGGCGTCGGTGGTCAGTGTTTCGCCCTTCTCAATCAGCTCGATCAGCTCACTGAAGAGGCGCTCAGCGACCGCGTTCTCCGCGGGAGCGCCGGTGATCGTGATCTCGTTGCCGCGCACGTGGACGTCGCTGTCGACCGATCGTTCGACCAGCCGCAGGATCTCGTCTCCTGCGCCGAGGAGGTTAACCATGATCTGCGGATCGGGAACCGTGATCCTGGTCTGCACCCGGGCGGGCCCGGGAGGTGGGGTGCCGGTCATAGGTCGGCCCGCGGGCCTACGCCACCTGCTCTCGATCTCGGTGCCGCCCCCTTGTGGCGCGGCATGCGGACGTGTTTCCCATCGTATCGGCTCAACGCCGGACGCACCGCGTCCATTTCCACGCGTCCCGCGCCCCTGTACCCCGGTTCAGCAGCGACTACGGCTCGCTCACCGGCACGCCGTCGAAGGTCTCCTGCGTACGGGTGAACCGGTACGTCGCCCAGTGCATCCGCACCACCGCGCCCGAGCCGTCCCGGGTGAGCCGCAGCAGCTCGCCCACCTCCCGCCCGGAGACCGTACGCAGCACGTCCGGCTGGTCCGGCAGCGGCGCGAAGACCGCCGGGGGCCTGCCCGCCGGGTCGTCCGCCCCGCGCGCCCGCAGGGCCCCGTCGCGCCAGAAGAAGACGTGCTCGAAGCCCTCGCCCCACCAGCGCCCGAGCACCGACCGGTACGCCGCCGGTGCCGGCTCCCCCGGCGTCCAGGGCACGATCTCGGCCGGGTCCTCCCGGACGGCGGCCTCCAGCAGCCGGTGCGGCAGCTCCAGCGTCGCCGCAGCGGTCCCCGAGGAGCCCAGCACCGCGCAGCCCATCGCGCCGGGTGTGCCGGCGCCGCCGCGCCGGCCGTAGACCGCGGCGAGGAAACCGGGCATCGCCCCGTCGTGCCCCACGTGCATCACCCGGTCCCCCTGTGGCAGCAGGATCAGGCCGAGCCCGAACCCGGCCGCCCAGAGCGACTCGTCGGTCACCGTCGCCGGCCACCGCATCTCGTCCAGCGTCGCGGCCCGCAGCACCTCGGCGCGCGGGTCGAGCGCCGCCGGGTCGGCGAGGAAGGCGGCCCAGCGGGCCATGTCGCCGGCGGTGCTCCAGAGCTGCGCCGCCGGTGCGACCGCGCCGAAGTCGGCGGGCGGCTCCGGGCGGGCGTGATCCGAGTACGCGTCGACGAGGAATCCGGTGACGGCCTCGGGACCGGGGGCGACGGCGGTCCCGGTGAGCCCGAGCGGGGTGAGGATCCGGTCCGCCAGCACCTCGGCCCAGGTGCCACCGCGCAGCCGGGCCACCGCGTGCCCGAGCAGCGACAGCCCCAGGTTGGAGTAGTGGTAGCGCCGTCCCGACGGCAGCACCCGCTCGGCGCGGGCGAGGTCCGCGATCAACCCGCCGACGTCGGGGGCGCGCAGGGTGTCCCAGACGTCACCGTACGGCTCGCGCTGCAGGCCGGCGGTGTGCGACAGCAGCCGGCGCACGGTCAGCTCGCCGTGGGCGGGCACCTCCAGGTGACGCCCGATCGGGTCGTCGAGGTCGAGCAGCCCGTCGTCGCGGGCCTGCAGGACCAGCACGGCGGTGAACGTCTTGGTCACCGATCCGATCCGGAAGCGGCTGGCCGGGGTCAGTGGGGCATCCGTGCCGGTCCCGCCCACCGCGCAGCTCCAGAGCGGACGGTCGGCCCGGTGCAGCGCCGCGGCGAGCGCGGGCACCCGCGACTCCGCCTGGGTCTGCCGCACCATCCGCTCCAGCCGGCGGCCCACGTCAGCCATCCCGCTCCCCTTCCAAGATCACCCGCAGCATACTCCCGGCGAAGGGAAGGGCCCCTCGTTATCGGTTGTCGACGCGGAAGGGCGCCGTCCCAACGCCGGCGTCAGCGGGCGAGCATCGGGCCCAGCGGGGCGCCGCCCAACACGTGCGCGTGCGCGTGGAACACCTCCTGGCCGCCGTACCGGCCGGTGTTGAACATCAACCGGAAGCCGTCCGGGCGCAGCCCCTCGGCCTCGGCCACCTCGGCGGCGGTCGCCAGCACGTCGCCGGCGAGCGCCGGGTCGGCCAGGGCCAGCGCGGCCACGTCCGCGTGGTGCTCCTTCGGGATCACCAGGACGTGCACCGGGGCCTTCGGGTCGAGGTCGCGGAACGCCAGCGTGGTCTCGGTCTCGCGCACCACGGTGGTCGGGAGCTCGCCGGCGACGATCCGGCAGAAGACGCAGTCAGTGTTCACCCAGGCATGGTAGGCAGGGCCACGCGGGGCGTCACGCGACGGGCGAATTGCCGCAGCCGGCATGATGGGGCGCATGACGGGACGAGCGGTGCTGGTGACGGGGTCCTCCCGGGGGATCGGGCGGGCGGTGGCGGCGGCCTTCGCCGCGAGCGGCGACCGGGTGGCGGTGCACCACCGCGACTCGGCGGAGCTGGCCGAACAACTGGTGGCGTCGCTGCCCGGCGAGGGCCACGTGGTGCTCCGCGCCGACCTGACCGACCCGGCGGCGGTGCAACGCATGGTGGACGGCGCCGCCGAGCGGCTCGGCGGGCTGGACGTACTGGTCAACAACGCCGGCGTCTACCAGCCGCACCCGGTCCTCGACACCACGTACGAACAGTGGCAGCAGCAGTGGCGGCACACGTTGGACACCAACCTGGTCGGCGCCGCGAACGCCATCTGGTGCGCCGCCCGGCACATGCGCCAGCGGGGCGGACGGATCATCAACGTCTCCTCGCGCGGCGCGTTCCGCGGCGAGCCGAACCAGCCGGCGTACGGCGCCAGCAAGGCCGCGCTCAACTCGCTCACCCAGTCGCTCGCGGTGGCGCTCGGCCCGTACGGCATCGCGGTGGCCGCCGTCGCGCCCGGCTTCGTCGAGACCGACATGACCAACGAGCACCTCAAGGCGGAGCGGGGCGCGGCGATCCGCGCGCAGAGCCCGTTCAACCGCGTCGCCCGCCCGCAGGAGATCGCCGCCGCCGTCCACTGGCTCGCCTCGCCCGAGGCCGAGTGGGCCTCCGGCACGATCATCGACCTGAACGGAGCGTCCTACCTGCGCAGTTGAGCGCGTCGCTATGACGCAACTGGTATGCCATCGACTTATTGTCATGTCTCTATCGCGCTTCGTACGCTGCCGGCACTGATCATCGGCGTGTCCGTGACACGTCCACCCGGCTGGAGGAGCGCATGGTTCGTTGGCAGAAGTTGTTCGGCGCGGCCGCCGCCGCGCTGACCGCGATGGCGTTCGGCGGTGCCGCGGTGGCCTCCCCGGCCGCGGCCGCGCCGGAGTCCGACGTCACGCCGTTCGTCGTCGGCGGCACCCGGGCCGCCGAGGGTGAGTTCCCGTTCATGGTGCGGCTCTCGATGGGCTGCGGCGGGGCGCTCTACACCACGCAGATCGTGCTCACCGCCGCGCACTGCGTGGGCCGGACCGGCGCGAACACCAGCATCACCGCCACGATGGGCTCGGTCGACCTGCAGTCGTCGAGCCGGATCACCGTCCGGTCCACGTACGTCTACCGCGCGCCGGGCTACAACGGCAGTGGCAAGGACTGGGCGCTGATCAAGCTGGCCAGCCCGGTCAACCTGCCGACGCTGAAGATCGCCACCACCACCGCGTACAACAGCGGCACCTTCACGGTCGCCGGCTGGGGCGCGAACCGCGAGGGCGGCTCGCAGCAGCGCTACCTGCTCAAGGCGCAGGTGCCGTTCGTCAGCGACACGAGCTGCCGGCAGTCCTACCCGGACCTGATCCCGAGCGAGGAGATCTGCGCGGGCTACCCGCAGGGCGGGACGGACACCTGCCAGGGTGACTCGGGCGGCCCCATGTTCCGCCGCGACGCGGCGAACGCCTGGATCCAGGTCGGCATCGTCAGCTGGGGCAACGGCTGCGCCCGCCCGAACTACCCGGGCGTCTACACCGAGGTGAGCACGTTCGCCTCGCAGATCGCCTCGGCCGCGGCCAGCTTGTGACGCCCGCCGCCCCGGTCCCGCGGGTCGACCCGACGGCGGGACCGGGGCGGCCCCGTCACCAGCGGCCGAGCCGCGCCGACAGCACGGCCAGCGCGGCCACCCCCGCCGTCGAGGTGCGCAGCACCGACTCGCCGAGCCGGACCGGCCGCGCCCCGGCCTCCTCGAACACGCTCAGCTCGGTGCGGTCGATGCCGCCCTCGGGTCCGACCACCAGTACGACGTCCCCGCCCGTCGGCAGTTCCACGGTCGCCAGCCGCAGCTCCGCCTCCTCGTGCAGCACGAGCGGCGCGGCGGCGGCGGAGAGCCGTCGGGCGACCGCGCCGGTCGACTCGTCGGGGTCTCCCGCGATCACCGGCAGCCACGGCCGCCGCGCCTGCTTGGCGGCCTCGCGCGCGGTCGCCACCCACTTGTCGCGGGCCCGCGCGCCCCGGTCGCCGCGCCACTGCGCCACGGACCGGGCGGCCGCCCAGGGCACGATCTCGTCCACCCCGACCTCGGTCATCGCCTGCACGGCGAGTTCGCCGCGGTCGCCCTTGGCGATGCCCTGCGCCACCACGAGCCGCGGGGCGGGCGCGGGGACGTACCGGCGGGAGCCGACCGCGACGTCGAGCCGGCCGCGGCCGACCGCGGTGACCACGGCGGTGGCGATGCCGCCGCGGCCGTCCGCGAGCAGCAACTCCTCCCCCGCGCGCAACCGCTGCACGGTGGCGGCGTGGTGCCCCTCGGGTCCGTCGAGGGTGAGGAAGTCACCGGAGGGCAGCGACTCGACCAGGAACAGCGGCGCGCTCACCGGCAAAGGCTAGCCGGGCCCCGGGAAGATCCGCGTGATCAGGGTGCTTCGCACGGGGCGCGCCGGCGACGCGCGCGAGCTACTTTCTGATCACGCGGATCTTGGGGTTAGGCGTGGCCGTTGAAGGCGTCGCGCATGCGGGAGAAGAAGCCGCCCTGCTTGCTGAGCTCGGCTACCTCTTCGCCGCGGGTTTTGGCGAAGTCGCGGAGAATGCGTTCCTGGTCGGCGTCCAGCTTCGTGGGAGTGCGCACGTCCAGGTGCACGTAGAGGTCGCCGCGGCCGGTGCCGCGCAGGTGCGGCACGCCGCGGGCGCGCAGCCGCAGCGTCGCGCCCGGCTGGGTGCCCGGCTTGACGTCGACCGGCTCCTCGCTGTCCAGCGTCTTGATGGTCAGCCGGGTGCCCAGCGCCGCCGCGGTCATCGGGACCGTGACCCGGCAGTGCAGATCGTCGCCCTTGCGCGAGTAGACGTCGTGCGGCCGCTCGTGGATCTCGACGTACAGGTCACCGGCGGTGCCGCCGCCGGGGCCCACCTCGCCCTGCTGGGCGAGCCGGATCCGCATCCCGTCCTCCACCCCCGCGGGGATCTTGACGGTCAGCGAGCGGCGGGTGCGGACCCGGCCGTCGCCGGCGCAGGTCGGGCAGGGGCTCGGGATGACCGTGCCGTAGCCCTGGCAGACGGTGCACGGGCGGGACGAGACGACCTGGCCGAGGAAGGTGCGCTGGATGGACTGCACCTCGCCGCGTCCCCCGCACGCCTCACAGGTCGCGAGGTGGGTGCCGGCGGCCGTGCCGGCGCCGGAGCAGGTGGTGCAGACCACCGCCGTGTCGACGGTGATCGGGGCCTCGACGCCGAAGGCGGTCTCGTTGAGGTCCAACTCCAGACGCAGGATCGCGTCCGAGCCGGGGCGGGTGCGCGGCCGCGGGCCGCGCGACGCGCCGCCGGCCGCGCCGAAGAAGGCGTCCATGATGTCCTGGAAGCCGACGAACGGGCCCGCGCCCGGGCCGCCCGGGCCGGCGCCGCCGCCGCCGGGCGCCAGCGGGTCGCCGCCGAGGTCGACGATCTGCCGCTTCTGGTCGTCCGAGAGGACCTCGTACGCCGCGTTGATGTCCTTGAACTTCTCGTGCGCCTCCGGGTCCGGGTTGACGTCCGGGTGGTACTGGCGCGCCAGCTTCCGGTAGGCCCGCTTGATCTCGTCGTCGGAGGCGTCCCGGTTGACGCCGAGAATCCCGTAGTAGTCCTTGGCCACAGCGTTCCGTGTCCTCATGTCAGTCTCGGTTGCAGTCCACCGGTGGTGCCGAGCCCCGGCGCCGTCAGTTCTGGGCCAGCAGGTCGCCCACGTAGCGTGCCACGGCACGCACGGTGGCGATCGTGCCGGGGTAGTCCATCCGGGTCGGCCCCAGCACGCCGAGGCCGCCGACGATCGTCGCCCCCGGACCATAACCGGTGCTCACCACCGACGCGGCCCGAAGATTGTCGATCTCGTTCTCGTCGCCGATGCGCACCCGCATGGTGCTCGGCTCGACCTCGCCGATCAGCTTGAGCAGGACGACCTCCTCCTCGAGCGCCTCGAGCACCGGACGCAGCGAGCCCTGGAAGTCGAGGATGCCCCCTCGGGTCAGGTTAGCCGTGCCGGCGAGCGCGATGCGCTCCTCGTGCCGTTCCACGAGGGTCTCCAGCAGCACCGTCGCCAGGGTGGTCATGGCCGGGCGCAGGTGGGAGGCGGACTCCTCGACCAGCGCCTGCACCAGCGGCGGGGTGTCGGAGAGCCGCTGGCCGCCGAGCTTCTCGTTGACCAGGCGGCGCAGGTCGGTGACGTCGTCGGCGGGGACCGGGGCGGGTAGCTCGACCAGCCGCTGCTCGACCCGGCCGGTGTCCGCGATCATGACGAGCATGAGCCGGGTGGTGGAGATCGGCACCAGCTCCAGGTGGCGGACCGAGGAGCGGGCGAGGCTGGGGTACTGCACGACGGCGACCTGCCGGGTCAGCTGGGCGAGCAGCCGGACGGTGCGGTGCACCACGTCGTCGAGGTCGACCGCGCCGATCAGGAAGCGCTCGATCGCCCGGCGCTCGGCCGGGCTGAGCGGCTTGACCCGGGAGAGCCGGTCCACGAAGAGGCGGTAGCCGCGGTCGGTCGGGACGCGGCCGGCGCTGGTGTGCGGCTGCCGGATGTAGCCCTCGTCTTCCAGCACCGCCATATCGTTGCGCACCGTGGCCGGCGACACGCCGAGCCGGTGACGCTCGACGAGCGCCTTGCTGCCGACGGGCTCCTGCGTCGCCACGTAGTCCTCGACGATGGCACGGAGCACGGCGAGCTTCCGGTCGTCGAGACCCATGTCCACCTCCTCATGCCATGGGGGCGCACCGAGCGGTGCTGGCACTCGACTGTAGCGAGTGCCAGCATACGTCGCCCGCCACGCGGACGCGATGATCACTTTGTGCCGGCCCGTGAAATGCCCGACAAATCGGCACACGCGGGCGCGCGGCGCGCGGAGACCGAGTGTTGGATGGCGAGCGCTCGCCGCGAGCCCCTACCGTGACGTCATGACGCAACCACCTCACCCCCCGGGGGACGACTCCGGCGCCACGCCGCACCCGACCTCCCCGCCGCCCGGTCCGGGGTCCTACCCGACGTCGGGCGAGACGGGCGGCGCCGGCTACCCGCCGCCCCCGCCGTACGACATGCCGCCCCCGCCACCCGGCGGTTACCCGCCTCCCGGTGGCTATCCCCCGCCCGGTGGCTACCCGCCCCCCGGCGGCTATCCCCCGCCCGGCGCCGCCGGGCAGCCCGGCGGTTACTACGCGGGCGGCGGCGTGCCGGTGGGATACGCCAACAACGACGAGAAGACGTGGGCGCTGCTCGCGCACTTCGGCGGCATCGTGCTGGGCTTCATCGCACCGCTGATCGCGATGCTCGCCAAGGGCAACGAGTCGCCCACCGTGCGGGCGCACGCCGTCGAGGCGCTCAACTTCCAGATCACCTGGGCGATCGCCACGGTGGTCGCGACGGTCCTCGCGGTGTGCTCGTTCGGCATCCTGTTCTTCCTGCCGTTCGTCACCTGGATCGTGATCATCATCTTCTCGGTGATCGGCGGCATCCGGGCGAACGAGGGCGTGCTCTACCGCTACCCCATGACCATCCGCATGGTGAAGTGACCCACGACGGGGCCCGGCCAGCCGCCGGGCCCCGGCCACAGGGCACCCTCAGGGCAACAGGTCCCGGACGACGGCGTCGGCGAGGAGCCGCCCGCGCAGGGTCAGCACGGCCCGGCCGGCCGCGTACTCCGGCCCGGCGAGCAGGCCGTCGGCCAACGCCCGCGCCGCGCCCGCCCGGCCCGCGTCGTCGAGCACCGACAGCGGCAGTCCGGAGGCCAGCCGCAGCCGCAGCATCACGTCCTCGAGGTGCCGGTCCCCCGCGCTGAGCAGCTCGCGCCCCTGCCCCGGCGCGGCCCCGGCGGCCAGCCGGCCGGCGTACGCGCCGGGGTGCTTGACGTTCCACCAGCGCACCCCGCCGACGTGGCTGTGCGCCCCCGGCCCGAGGCCCCACCAGTCGCCGCCGGTCCAGTAGAGCAGGTTGTGCCGGCACCGGGCCTCCGGCGACGTCGCCCAGTTCGACACCTCGTACCAGGAGAAGCCGGCCGCGCCGAGCGCCTCCTCCGCCGCGAGATACCGGTCGGCGGCCACGTCGTCGGACGGGTACGGCAGTTCGCCGCGGCGCATCCGGGCCGCCAGCCGCGTCCCGTCCTCCACGATCAGCGCGTACGCGCTGACATGGTCGACGCCGGCGCCCACGACCGCCGCCAGGGAGCCGGCGAAGTCCTGGGCGCTCTCGCCCGGCGTGCCGTAGATCAGGTCCAGGTTGATGTGGTCGAACCCGGCGTCGCGCGCCTCGGCGGCCGCGGCCACGGCCCGGCCGGCGGTGTGCCGCCGGTCCAGCACGGCGAGCACACCGGCCGCGGCGGACTGCATACCCAGCGAGATCCGGGTGTAGCCGGCCGCGCGCAGCGCCTTGAGCGACGCCGGCGACACCGACTCCGGGTTGGCCTCGGTGGTCACCTCGGCGTCCGCGGCGAGGCCCCAGGTGGCGTCGATGCCGTCGAGGATCCGGGCGAGATCGTCCGGCGGCAGCAGCGTCGGGGTGCCGCCGCCGACGAAGACGGTGTCCACCCGTCGGGGCGGGGCGTCGCCGAGGACCCGGCGGGCCAGCGCGAGCTCCGCCAGCACGCTGTCGGCGTACGTCTCCCGGCTGGCGCCGCCGCCCAGCTCCGCCGCCGTGTACGTGTTGAAGTCGCAGTACCCGCAGCGACTGGCGCAGAACGGGACGTGCACGTACACACCGAAACCCCGCTCGCCGACCGCGTCGAGCGCGGCGGCGGGCAGCGACCCGTCGGTGGGCACGGGTTCGCCGTCGGGAAGGACTCCTGGCATCCGACTAGTGTGCCCGCATGACCTCGACCGCCGACCAACTCGTCCGGGTCTCCACCGACCACGGCGTGACCACCCTCACCCTGGACAGCCCGCACAACCGCAACGCGCTCTCCACCGCCCTGATGACGCAGCTGCTCACGGCGCTGCGCGCGGCCGTCGACGACCCGCGCGTCCGGGTCGTCGTGCTCTCCCACACCGGCCCGGTCTTCTGCTCCGGCGCGGACCTGAAGGAGACCGCCGCGGCGTACGAGTCGGGGACCGTGCCGGCCGGGATGCTCGGCGACGTGCTGGCGGCGCTCTGGGAGTACCCGAAGCCGGTCGTGGCGCGCGTCGGCGGCCCCGCCCGCGCCGGCGGGCTGGGGCTCATCGCGGCGGCCGACATCGCGGTCTGCGCCCGGGACGCCACGTTCGCCTTCACCGAGGTGCGCATCGGGGTGGTTCCGGCGGTCATCTCGGCGACGGTGCTGCCCCGGCTGGCGCCGCGGGCCGCCGCGGAGCTGTACCTGACCGGGGAGACCTTCGACGGGGGGCGGGCCGCGCAGATCGGACTGGTCACCGCCGCGCCGCCGGCCGACGAGCTGGACGCGGCGGTGCGGGACTACTGCGCGGCCCTGGTCCGCGGCGCGCCCGCGGCGCTGGCCGGGGCGAAGGAGCTGCTGCGCCGCCGCCCGGCCGCTACCGTGCGTGAAGACGTCGCCGATCTGGGCGCGCTGTCGACCCGGTACTTCCTCTCCGACGAGGGCCGGGAGGGCGTGCGCGCGTTCCGCGAGAAGCGCTCCCCCTCGTGGGTGCCATCCACCTAATTGGAATCCGGGATAGTCCTGCGTCGTAACGGTGTCGAAGCGGGCGGCGAGGCATCAACGCGGCGTCCGGTGCGAAACGCCCCAGGAGGCCTCCGCAGGGTTCGGGTAATCGGGCGTACGCTGTGATACACGACTGAGGTGGGGGTGACGGTGCGTATCCGGGCGATGGTCGCGGTAACCGTGACGCTGGTGCTGGTCGCCGTGGTCGGGATCTTCGTCGTGCTGCGGCAGTGGAGCGGCCGGCTGGCGTTGCCGGGGGCGACCCGGACCTGCACGGTGCGCGCCGACGTTCCGGACGCGCCGGCCGGGGCGGCCCGCACGGTCACCCTCAACGCCGAGCAGATGGCCAACGCCGCCACGATCGCGGCCATCGGGACGCAGCACAAGATGCCGGAGCGCGGCGTGGTGGTCGCGCTGGCCACCGCGTTCCAGGAGTCGAAGCTGCTGAACCTGGCGGGCGGCGACCGCGACTCGGTCGGGCTGTTCCAGCAGCGTCCAAGCCAGGGCTGGGGCACCGTCGCGGAGATCCGCGACCCGCGGTACGCGACGAACACCTTCTACGCGGCGCTGAAGAAGGTCCGCGGCTGGGAGCGGATGCGGGTCACCGAGGCGGCCCAGGCGGTGCAGCGGTCGGCCTTCCCCGAGCTGTACGAGCAGTGGGCCGACGAGTCGCTGGTGTTGACGCGGGCGCTGCTCGGCGACGCCAGCGGCGCCGTCGCCTGCACCGTGTCGCGGGAGCCGGCGATGCGCGGCAGCGCCGCCGCCGCGGCGCTCGCCACCGGGCTGCTGCTCGACTGGGGCAACAACCTGGACACCGCGACGCCGGCCGAGCTGACCGGGCTGACCGTCTCGGCCGCGAGCACGCGGGCGGGCTGGCGGTACGCGCACTGGCTGGTGTCCCACGCGAGCGATCACGGGGTGAAGCGGGTGCGCTTCGGTGACCTGCAGTGGACGGCCCGGGACGGCAGGTGGGCCAAGGCCGACGACGCCCCGGACGCCCGCCGGGTGATCGCCGAGGTCTTCTCGGAGAGCTGAGCTCAGCCCTTGACCGCTCCGGCGACCAGCCCGGAGACCATCCGGCGCTGCACCAGCACGAAGAAGATCATCACGGGCAGGGTGAGCAGCGTCGACGCCGCCATCACCGAGCCCCAGGCCGTGTCGTCCCGCCCGAAGAAGAAGGTCATCGCGACCGGCAGCGTGTAACGGTCCTCGGTGCTGATGAAGGTGAGCGCGAAGATCAGCTCGTTCCACGCGGTGATGAACGAGAAGATGCTCGTCGCGACCAGCCCCGGCGCCACCAGCGGCAGCAGCACCCGCCAGAACGTCTGCCAGCGGCTCGCCCCGTCGATCGCCGCCGCCTCCTCCAACTCCCCCGGCACCGCCGCGACGAAGCCGCGCAGCATCCAGACCGCGAACGGCAGCGAGAAGCCGAGGTAGACCAGGACCAGGCCGGGCAGCTGGTTGTAGAGCCCGAGCCGGCGGATCATCAGAAACAGCGGGATGACCAGCGCCTCCAGCGGGATCATCTGCACCACCAGCAGCATGACCAGAAACGACGTGCGGAGCCGGAACCGGAACCGCGCCACCGCGGTGGCGGCCAGCAGCGCCAACAGTCCACTGAGGAGCACGGTGGCGACCGCGACGAGCGCGCTGTTGAGGAAGAAGTCGGTGAAGCTGACACCGGGGATCACGTCGCCGATCAGGACGTCGCGGTAGTGCCGCAGGGTCGGCTCGCGCGGCACCGGTTGCGGCGTGGCGCTGAAGATCTCCTCGTTCGGCTTCAGCGAGGTGGAGACCATCCAGAAGACCGGGAAGACCGCGAAGAGCGCCACCAGCAGCCCGGCGGCATTGACGGCGAACTTCCCCACTCCGCGCTTCACGACTCCTCCTGCCGCAGCACCATCCGCACGTAGATGCCGGTCACGACCAGCAGGATCGCGGTGAGGACCACCGCGATCGCCGAGCCCATCCCGAACTTCGGCGGGGGCGAGAACGCCATCGCGTACGAGTAGATCGACAGCATGAACGTCGAGCGGTCCTGGGTGCCGCCGGCGAGCACGTACTGCTGGGTGAAGACCTTGAAGTCCCAGATGGTCGAGAGCACCACCAGGATGCCGAAGACCGGCCGCAGCAGCGGAAACGTCACGGACCAGAACACCCGCCACGGGCCGGCGCCGTCGACGCGGGCCGCCTCCTGCAGCTCCGCCGGAACGCTCTTGAGCCCGGCGAGCACGCTGACCGCGACGAACGGGAACGAGTGCCACACCACCACGAGCGTCAGCACCGCGAAGAACGTCAACGGCGAGTTGAACCAGCCGTACCCGGTCCAGTCGGTCCGGCCGAACAGCGCCAGGGACAGCCCGTCGGGCAGCTGGTTGAACAGCCAGGTCACCAGCCCGCTGGTGTCGTCGAAGAGCCACTTCCAGACGATCGCCCCGGTCAGCGCCGGCGTCGCCCACGCCAGCATCACGCACCCGCCGACGAAGGCGGCCATCCGCCGGCCGAGCCGGTTGAGCAACAACCCCACCAGGGTGCCGAGGACCATCGTCAGCACCACGTTCGCGGCGGCGAAGAGCACGGTGTTGCGCAGCACCGTCCGGAAGAAGGGATCGCCGAGAATCTCGGCGTAGTTCGCCAACCCCACCCACGGCCAGGGCTGGTCCCCGCGCAGCTGACGGATGCCCAGCTCGTGAAAGGACATCGCGACCACCTGGCCGAGCGGCCACAGCAGCAGGACCGCGATGACCAGCAGGGCCGGCAGCAGCAACAGGTACGGCAGGCGGTCGCGACGGGGACGTCGCCGCGCGGTGGTCGGGCCCGCGGCGACGTCCTCCGACGTCCGGGTCAGCGTCGTCACTTGGCGTTGAGGATGCTTTCCATCTCGGACGCGGCCTCGGCGGTCGCCTGGTCGACCGTCTTCTGGCCCTTCATGACCGCGCTGTTCATGGTCTGCGTCACCGTCCTGGTCCGACTGACCTCCACCCACTTCGGCGTCACCGGGGTGAGCCGGGTGTTCTGCATCGTGCTGGCGAAGGCCGCCATGATCTTGTCGTCGCGGTACCGGCTGCCGCCGACGAGGTCGGAGTAGACCGGGAAGAAGCCGAGGTTGTCGGCGAACTTCTGGTCGTTCTCCTTCTTGAGCAGCACCGTCAGGTAGTCCCAGGCGAGCTCCTGACGCTTGCTGTCCTTCCAGATCGCCAGGTCCGAGCCGCCGGCGAACGCGGGCGCCGGCTTGCCGTCCGGGCCGGGGATCGGGAACGTGCCCCACACCTTCTCGATGTCGGGGTTGTCCTTCTTGATGGCGCCCTGCTGCCAGCTGCCGGCGAACGCCATCGCCGCCCTACCGGTGGCGAACTGCGTCCGCGCATCGATCTCGTTCCAGCCGGCCGCGGCCGGCGGCGCCACCTTGTGCCTGGTCACCAGCTCGGTCCAGAAGCTGACCGCCCGCCTCGCCTCCGCCGAGGTGTAGCCGGACTTCCAGGCGTCACCGTCCCGCGTGGCGATCTCCCCGCCCGCGGACCACAGGATCGAGTAGAAGGGCAGCTCGGAGTTGCCGGGCAGGGCGATGCCGTACGTGCCGGGCTTCTTGGCCTGCACCGCCTTGGCCGCGGCGACCAGCTCGTCCCAGCTCGTCGGCGGCTTCACGCCGGCCTCGGCGAACCAGTCGGTCCGGTAGTACATCGCCCGGACGCCGGCGTACCACGGCACGCCGTACTGGGCGCCGTCCAGCTGCGCGTTCTTCACCAGGTCGGGGAGGATGTCCTTGCCCTCCGGCCAGCCGGCCATCCGGGCGGTCAGGTCGGCGAGCGCGTCCTGCGCCGCCCAGCCCTGCGTCTCGGTGTTGCCCAGCTCCGTCACGTCCGGGCCGTCCCCACCGGCGAGCGCGGCCTGGAACTTCTTCGGCGCCTCGAGCCAGGGGATGTACTGCACGACCACGTCGGTGCCGGGGTGCTTCTGCCTGAACTCTGCCTCGACCCCGTCAAGGAAGGCGGTCTGCGCAGCGCTGCCGTCGCCCATCATCCAGACCGTCAGCTTGCTGTTGTCGGCCGCCTTGTCGGCGTCCGAGCCGCCACCGCACCCCCCGAGCAGCAGCGCGGCCGAGGCCGCCACGGCGGTGAACGGGACGACTGCTCTCCAGGTTCTCACGCCACTTCTCCTCGCGCCGTTTGGCATTTACCTACTTCGCCGCACGATAGTAGGTAAATTTCCTTTACGACAGAGGGTGCGTCGGGCGGAGAACGGGGCCGGACAGCGCGGGGGGCGCCCGACCGGCCGGTCAGGCGCCCCCGAGCTACGCGGTGACGAGGTCAGTAGCGGCTCACGCCACGACGCCCGCCGACACCGGCCACGATCGCCACACCGATCGCCGCCAGGACGACCTGGAGCAGAAGCTCGGTCCAGTCCACGCCCGACGTGTCGGCCAGACCGGCGGCGCGCGCGATCACGGTGCCGAGCAGGGCCGCGCCCACACCGATCAGCATGGTGAGCCAGATCGGGATGTTCTGCCGACCCGGGACCATCAGGCGGCCCAGGGCACCGATAACCAGACCAACGATGAGCGCCGTGATAATGCCGGTGACAGTCATGATGTCCTCCTCCGGGGGTTCACGTTTGTGGTGACCCGTAAATGCCCGACCCTCGGAGAATCCAAACCGGATCGATGTCCCGCTCACCCGCGCCGGCGCCGCCGCACCTCCGCCACCGCCGCGTCCATGGTCGGAAACGCCAGTGGCGGCGGATCGGCCAGCGCGAACCACCGCAGCCCGGTCGACTCGGCGGGGTCGAGGGTGATCTCACCCCCGTCGAGGGTCGCCAGGAAAAAGCAGTCGAGTACGGGCAGCAGCTCTCCCTGCCACTCGTAGTCACCCAGGTACATGCCGACGAACTCGCCGAGCACCACCTCGACGCCGAGCTCCTCGCGCCCCTCCCGGACGGCGGCGTCGGCCGGATGCTCCCGGCCGTCGCAGAACCCGCCCGGCAGCTCCCACCGCCCGGCCCCCGGTTCCGCCGCGCGCCGCAGCGCCAGGAACCGGGCGCCGTCGAGCACCACGAGTCCCCCGGTCGGACGCGGGTTGAGAAAGAGCTCGTAGCCGCAGCCGGCGCACCGGGTCGGTGGCGCGGCCGCCAGCGCCGCCGCACAGCGCGGACAGTACGCGGCGGCGCTGCCGTAACCGCGGGGCGTCACTTCTTTCCGCCGGCCGCCTTGCCCTCGCCGGAATCCGAGGTCGACAGCGCGGCGATGAAGGCCTCCTGCGGGACCTCCACCCGGCCGACCATCTTCATCCGCTTCTTGCCCTCTTTCTGCTTCTCGAGCAGCTTGCGCTTACGGGTGATGTCACCGCCGTAGCACTTGGCGAGCACGTCCTTGCGGATCGCCCGGATCGTCTCCCGGGCGATCACCCGGCTGCCGATCGCGGCCTGAATCGGCACCTCGAACTGCTGCCGCGGGATCAGCTTCTGCAGCTTCGAGGCGATCGTCACGCCGTAGTTGTACGCCTTGTCCTTGTGCACGATCGCGCTGAACGCGTCGACCGGGTCACCGTGCAGCAGCACATCGACCTTCACCAGGTCCGACTTCTGCTCGCCGGAGGGCTCGTAGTCCAGCGACGCGTAGCCCTTCGTGCGGCTCTTGAGCTGGTCGAAGAAGTCGAAGATGATCTCGGCGAGCGGCAGCGTGTACCGCAGCTCCACCCGGTCGGCGGAGAGGTAGTCCATGCCCAACAGGCTGCCGCGCCGCCCCTGGCAGAGCTCCATCACCGCGCCGACGTAGTCGTTCGGCGTCAGCACCGTGGCGCGGACGACCGGCTCGTACACCTCGGCGAGCTTGCCCGTCGGGTACTCGCTCGGGTTCGTCACGACGATCTCCGTGCCGTCGTCGGTGATCGCCCGGTAGACGACGTTCGGGGCGGTCGAGATCAGGTCGAGCCCGAACTCGCGCTCCAGCCGCTCCCCGATGATCTCCAGGTGGAGCAGGCCGAGGAAGCCGCACCGGAAGCCGAAGCCGAGCGCCCCGGAGGTCTCCGGCTCGTAGCTCAGCGCGGCGTCGTTGAGCTTGAGCTTGTCGAGCGCCTCGCGGAGGTTGGGGTAGTCGGAGCCGTCGATCGGGTAGAGCCCCGAGTAGACCATCGGCTTGGGGTCCTTGTAGCCGCCGAGCGCGTCGCTGGCGGGGCGGGCGTTGATGGTGACGGTGTCACCCACCCGGGACTGCCGCACGTCCTTCACGCCGGTGATCAGGTAGCCGACCTCGCCGACCCCGAGCGCCTGCGCCTTCTGCATCTCCGGCGAGATCACGCCGATCTCCAGCAGCTCGTGCACCGCGCCGGTGGACATCATCTTGATCTTGTCGCGCGCCTCGATCCGGCCGTCGATCACCCGGACGTACGTCACCACGCCCCGGTACACGTCGTACACCGAGTCGAAGATCATCGCGCGGGCCGGCTCGGCCGCCTCGCCGGTCGGCGGCTTGAACTGCCGGACGATCTCGTCGAGCAGGTGCGGCACGCCCTCGCCGGTCTTGCCGGAGACCCGGATGCAGTCCTCGGGCTCACAGCCGATCAGGTGCGCCAGCTCCTCGGCGAACTTCTCCGGCTGCGCCGCCGGCAGGTCGATCTTGTTGAGGACCGGGATGACGTGCAGGTCGTTCTCGAGCGCCAGGTAGAGGTTGGCCAGCGTCTGCGCCTCGATGCCCTGGGCGGCGTCGACCAGCAGCACCGCGCCCTCGCACGCGGCCAGCGACCGCGAGACCTCGTACGTGAAGTCGACGTGCCCCGGGGTGTCGATCATGTTGAGCACGGCGTGCTCACCCTGTCGCCCGCCCTCCCGGACCGTCCAGGGCATCCGCACGGCCTGGCTCTTGATCGTGATGCCGCGCTCGCGCTCGATGTCCATCCGGTCGAGGTACTGCGCGCGCATCTGGCGCGGATCGACCACCTCGGTGAGCTGCAACATGCGGTCGGCCAGCGTGGACTTGCCGTGGTCGATGTGGGCGATGATGCAGAAGTTCCGGATGCGGCCGGGGTCGGTCGCACCGGGGGCGTTCGCGCCGGGGTCGAGCGTGGGTGGCACGGCGGTCCGTTCTGGTCGGCTGTCTGCGGTGAACAACGGCCGGCGCGCCGCCGGCCACTCTCTATGCTCCCACGTCCCCCGGAGCGGCCGTCGGATCACTCCTCCGGCGGCTCCACGAAGAGCGCCGCCAGCTTCGGCAGCCGCCGCCGCGCCTCGTCCTCGTCGTCGAAGTCCCAGAACTCCTCCGGCCCCGACGCCGGCTGCGGCGCGTCCGCGGCGGGCAGCTCCGCCCCGGTCGCCCGCAGGTGCGCGCGGAACGCGACGCCGATCATGTCGGCCGCCTCCAGCTCCTGGCCGGTGGCCGCGGCCCGCCGCACCGCCGGCGACTCGGCGAGCGAGTCCGGCTCGGCGACCGCGCGGGCGAAGACCTCCCGCCCCTGCGCCATCAGCCAGCCGCGGAAGTAGTCGAAGCCATCGTCGGAGCAGCCGCCGTTGATCAGGTACGCCGCGCCCCACAGGTCCTCGCGGTAGGAGGCGGCCAGCACCCGCCACAGGTGCCGGTCCCATCCGACGATCTCGCTCGGCTCCAGGTCGGCCAGCGCCGACTCCAGGCGCGCGGCGACCGTCTCGGTGTCGCCGTCGCCACCGGCCCGCGCCTGGTCGATCAACGTCCAGAACTGCTGCGTGTCCATGGCGCGGCAGTGTGCCACGTCGGTCCGACACGGGCAGCATGGACGGATGTCCGCGAGTCCCGTGTCGCCGGTGCCGTACGGCGCTACCGCCGTACGGCCGGACTGGGCCGACCTCTCCGAGGCGCTGCGCGCCGCCGTCGCCGGCCGCCTCGGCGCCCCGGTCACCGGCGCGGTCACCGCGGGCGGCGGCTTCACCCGCGGCTTCGCGGCGGTCCTGACCACGGGGGCCGGCGACCGCGTCTTCGTGAAGGCCGCGTCCCGCGTCGACCAGCCGCACCTCGCCGACTGGTACGCCCGGGAGGCGGCGATCACCGCCGTCCTGCCCGGCGCGGTGCCGGCGCCCCGACCGCGCTGGACGCTGACCGCGGCCGGGCACGTGGTGGTCTGCTTCGACGCGATCCACGGTCACGTCCCCGGGCTGCCCTGGGACCGGCGGGAGCTCGACGCCGCGCTGTCGGCGTGGGCCACCGCGGCGGACGCGCTGCGCGAGCCCCCGCCCGGGCTGCTCGCCGTGGGGCTCCCCGCGCTTGCGGACCTGCTCCGCGCCGACCTGTCGTGGTGGAACGAGATCGCCGCCGGTCGGCACCCGCTGCCCGAGGTGCCGCCGCACGCCGCCGCCCGGCTGACCGAGTTGGCCACGCTGGAGGCGGCGCTGCCGGCGTACTGCGTCGGGGGTGGCGCGATCCACGGCGACCTGCGGCTGGACAACGTGCTGGTCGACCGGGCCGGGGCGGCATGGATCTGCGACTGGACCTGGCCCTGCCTCGGCCCCGCCTGGTTCGACACGGCCACTCTGCTCGTCACCGCGCACGCCAGCGGCCTGGACGCCGACGCGCTCTTCGCCGCGCACCCGACCGCCCGGCACGCGCCGCCCGACGCCCTGGACGGCGCCCTGGCCGCATTGTCGGGGTACTGGCTCACCGCGGCCATGTCCGGTCCGACGGACGCCTCCCCCGCGGTCCGGTCGCACCAGCGGTGGAGCGGCGAGACGGCGCTGGCCTGGCTCTGCGCGCGCCGGGGTTGGCGCTGAGCGGTTTTGGCGGTGCCGGGACCACCTGGTAATCTGGCGTTTCGCGCCTGGTGACGTGTTCCTGTCGCCTGCGCTCAAGCAAATCACCCGAACTACCAGGACGAGGCTGTCGCGTGGCGAACATCAAGTCCCAGATCAAGCGCAACCGGCAGAACGAGAAGCGCCGGCTGCGCAACAAGTCGGTCAAGTCGTCGCTGAAGACCGCCATCCGCAAGTTCAACGAGGCCAGCGAGGCGGGCAACGCCGAGCAGGCCAGCGTGCTGATGCGGGACGCCTCGCGCCAGCTGGACGTGGCGGTCAGCAAGGGCGTGATCCACAAGAACCAGGCCGCGAACCGCAAGTCGGCGATCGCGAAGCGCCTGCAGTCGCTCTCCGCCTGACGGATTCGACTCACAGCTGCACGGGCATCGTCCCGAGCCATCCGGCTCCGGACGGTGCCCGTTGGCCTGTTGGTGTCCCGTTACCGGTAGCGCCGCGTCGCCGACTGCCGTGAGCGCTGCTCCGGGGTGTCCGCCGGGTCCATCCGATCCGTCAGATCCATCCGCTGCCGCACCTGCCGGTGCAGGTGCTCCGCGGCGGGCGCGTTGACCGGGTGACCACCGTCGCCCGTCCGGTCGGCTGTCGCCGTCCCCGTCGGCGCCTCGTCGCCGTCCGGCGACGCCGCCGCCCGCTCCCCCTCCGCGGGTCGCTCGCCCCCCGCGGGTCGCTCGCCCCCCGCGGGTCGCTCGCCCCCCGCGGGTCGCTCGCCCCCCGCGGGTCGCTCGCCCCCCGCGGGCGTGGCCCCTCCGCCGGCCTCCAGCGTCGTCGTCCTGCCGCCCGCCGTGTGATCGACCGGGAGTGCGGCGTCGTGCCCGACGCCGACAGCCATCACGCCGCCGGGCGCGGCGACGGCGAGCTCGGCGGTGTCCCACTCCGCTGCCGCGGCGTCGACGCCGAGCGGCGCCGCCGCCTCGACGGCCGGCATCTCCCGAGTCGGGGTCGCGTCGGAGCCGCCACCGGGTTGCCACGCCGGGCGCAGGGCCACCGGCCCGGAACCGGGTGACGGAACCGGTGCCGGCGGCGCGGGCGCGCGGGCCCGACCGATCGCCGGCGTCACCTCCCGCCGGAACCGCGCCTGCTCGCGGTCGGGCACGTCGGCGGCCGAGCGCGCCACCGCTCCGGCCACCAGGTCGTTGATTTTGACCATGACGGCGACCGTCAGCGGAAGGACCAGCACCCCCCACCAGGTCACCAGCTCGGCAAGCGCGAGCAGCAGGCCGAACGCGATAACGCCCTCGAAGAACACGAAGCACAGGACGCCGCCGGGGTTGAGGTATCGCAGCCCGAGCATCCGCGCGTACAGCGGTCGCAGCCGGACCTGGTCGGGCGAGAGCCCGACGACGCCCGGCGGCTCCCCGGTCACCGCCGGGCGCTCCCCTGCCGCGCCGCCGCCACCGCGACCACCGCCCGTTCCAGGGCGTATCCCCGATCGTCGGCCCCGCCCTTGACCGCCGCGTTGCACTCCGCCGCCGCGTGCATCGCGTCGACCAGCGCCTCGGGCGTCCAGCCGCGGGCCCGCTGCTGCGCCTTCTCGATCTTCCATGCGGGCATGCCGAGGCTGCTCGCGAGCTGGAACGGGCTGCCCCGACCGGCGGCGGCGACCCGCGCGACGGTGCGGACGCCGTCAGCGAGCGCGTCGGCGATCGGCACGGGATCCACCCCGACGTGCAGCGCCCAGCGCAGCGCCTCGAGCGCCCCCGGTACGTCGCCGATCATCGCGGCGTCGGCCACGGTGAAGCCGCTCACCTCGGCCCGGCCCCGGTAGTAGCGCGCCACCGTGTCCGCCCCGATTTTCCCGTCGGTGTCCGCGAGCAGCTGCGCGCAGGCGGCGGCGAGCTCGCGCAGGTCGGTGCCGACCGCCGCGATGAGCGCCTCAGCGGTGTCGTCCGTGCACCGGCCGCCGCCGCGCCGGATCTCGTCGCGGACGAACGCGACCCGCTCGCGGTGCCCCTTGAGCTTGCCGGCCGGGACCACGGTCGCGCCCGCGGCGCGCAGCCCGTCGGCGAACGCCTTGCCCTTCGCACCCCCGGCGTGCGCGACCACCAGCGTCACGTCCGGGTCCGGGTTCTTCGCGTACCCGAGCAGCGCGGTCACCAGGTCCTTTCGGGCGTCCTGACCCGCGCGCAGGACCAGCACCCGGCGCCCGCCGAAGAGTGACGGGCTGAGCATCTCGGCGACCTCGCCGGGGGTCAGCGCTCCCGCCTCGTACTCGCGCACGTCCGCGCCGGGATCCGCGGCCCGACCACGCTCGACGGCCTCGGCCACCGCGCGGGTGGCGAGGAGTTCCTCGTCACCGAGGACGAGCACGATGGGGGCGGGATTCGCGGATGCCACGTCGGCCATCGTCGCATGCCGCCGGCCGCGTCGAATCAGGTCCTCCCGATGCGTATCAGACCGATCACCCTGCGCAAATCCAGACATTTCTCTGTTGCCGGCACCAAACATTCGAATAGCTACCGTCGCGCGGGCTCGTCCGCGCCTCGGACCGCGACCGCCAGCCCGCGGTCGCCGCGGACCGCGGCGAGATCACCGTCCACATCGGTGCGCAGCACCCGCGCCCCGCCGCGGGTCAGCCGGGCCAGCACCCCGACGTTCGGGTGTCCGTACCGGTTGCCGGAGCCGACCGAGACCAACGCCACCGCCGGCGAGATCGCGTCCAGGAATTCGGTCTCCTGGTAGGCGCTGCCGTGGTGGGCCACCTTCAACACGTCCGCCCGCAGTCCGGCAGCGCCGTGCCGCTCCAGCAGCGCCCGTTGCTCCTCGCTCTCGGCGTCCCCGGCCAACAGCACCGTGACGCCGCCGACCCGGGCCGACACCACCAGCGAGTTGTTGTTCGGGTCCGACCGCGTGCCGGTCAGCTCGCCCGGCGGGCCGACCACGGTCAGCTCCACGGCCCCTCGCCGGTAGGACCAGCCCGCCGTCGCCGCGAGAACCGGGACGGCGCGGGCGGCGGCCATCCGGTGCACGGCATCCCGCCCCATCGCCGGCTCCGGCCACGCCGTCGTCAGCACCGCCCCCACCTCCCGTCCCCGCACCACGCCCGCCAGCCCGCCGACGTGATCGGCGTGGAAGTGGCTCACGACCAGCAACGGCACGGCCCGGACGCCGAGCCGGCGCAGACATCGGTCGACCGGCGCGGGATCGGGGCCGGCGTCGACGACGACCGCCGTACCGGCCGAGACCGGCAGCACCACGGCATCGCCCTGACCGACCGCACAGACCGCGAGGACCCAGCCGGGGGGCGGCCACCCCGGCGCGACGATCCGGACGGGTAGCGCGCCGACCACCACCGCGACCGTCAGGACCGCGATCGCCCGGCGCAGCAGCCGGCGCCGGGCGGCCAGCAGCAGGACACCGCTGAGGAACGCGAGCAGCAGGCCGCCGGCGACGCCGTCCGGCCAGGGCAACGTCCCGGCGGGCAGCTGTGCGCCGTGCCGGGCGACCGTGACCAACCACCACGCCGGCCAGCCGCCGAGCCACGCGGCGATCTCGGCGCCGACCGGCCAGAACGGCGACAGCACCGCGGCGGCGACGCCGAGCACCGTCGCCGGCGCGATCGCGGGCACGGCCAGCAGATTCGCGGGTACGGCGACCAGGCTCACCGTGCCGGAGAGCGCGGCGACGACGGGCGCGCAGGCGAGCTGGGCCGCCGCGGGGATCGCCAGGGCCTCCGCCGCGCCGGCCGGCACGCCCCGGTGGCGCAGCGCGTCCCGCCAGCGCGGCGCGATCAGGAGCAGCCCCGCCGTCGCGCAGACCGAGAGCGCGAAGCCGGCGTCCCCGGCGAGCGCCGGATCCAGCACGACCAGCGCCGTGACCGCGGCGCCGAGCGCCGGCAGCGCCGCGCGGGGGCGGCCGGCGGCGAGCGCCAGCAGTCCGACGGCCCCCATCGCGGCGGCCCGGACCACGCTCGGCGACGGCCGCGCCAGGATCACGAAGCCCACCAGCGCCACCGCGGAGACCGCCGCGGCGGGCCACGGCCCGGCGCGGGCCCACCGCGCCAGCAGCAGGACCAGCCCGATCACGATCGCGACGTTGGAGCCGGAGACCGCGACCAGATGCGTCATCCCGGTGGCCCGGAAGTCCTCTTCCACCGCCGGATCCAGCCGGCTGGTGTCCCCCACCACCAGGCCCGGAAGCAGCCCGCCCGGCTCATCCGGCAGCGGCACGCACGCCCGCTGCAGGCCGGCCCGCAACGAGCCCGCCGCGCGCTGCGCCCACGACGGCCGGCCGCGCGGCACCGGCGCCCGGTCGGTGGAGAGCACCGCGGCGTGCAGGTCACCGCCGCGCGACGGCAGCAGCCGGCCGGTGACCGTCACCGCCTGGCCCGGCAGCAGCGGCAGCCACCCGGGGTGGCTGGCGAGCACCAGCACCCGGGCCGGGACCGAGACGGGGCCGGTCCTCGGGCCCTCCGGGCGCAGCTCCGACAGCTGGGCGGAGAGCAGCACCACCGGCGGACGTCCGGCCGCGCCGGCCACCGGGCGAGGATCGTCGCGCACGACGAGGTCGGCGGTGACGGTGGCGTGCTCCCGGACGAGCGCGGCGAGCGGCTCCGCGTCGCGCACCGCGATCCGGGCAGCGGTCGCCGCGCTCCCGCACACCACTCCGAACAGCACGACCGCCACGATGCGGGCCCAGCCGTCGCGCCCGGCCCACCTCGCCCGGCCGACCGCCGCGGCCCACCGCCGACCGACTGCCGGCGGTCGGCGCCCGGCGGCTGCCACGGTGACGAGCGCGGCGATCGCCGCCGCTGCCGCGAGCGTGGCCCCGGCACGGGCGGACAGATGGAGGCCGGCGAGGGCCGACAGCCAGGCGGCGATCGCCAGCCCGGCCAACCGCAGGTCCGGCGGCTCGTCCGGGAGCGGGCCCGTTCCACCACCGTCGGCCCGCGTCGCGCGATCGGCCCGTGTCACACGGTCACCAGCTCACGGAGCTGTTCGAACCGGGCGTCGCCGATGCCGTCCACCTGGCGCAGGTCGCCGACCGACCGGAACGCTCCGTGCCGCGCGCGGTGGTCGAGGATGCGCTGCGCCAGCACCGGCCCCACCCCGGGCAGCGCGTCGAGCTGCGCCACCGTCGCCGTGTTCAGATTGACCTTCCCGCCACCGGGCCCACCCGGCGCGCCGGGCACGGCCTCGCCCGGCCCGCCGGCCCCCGGCACTGCTGCGCCGGGTGGGGCCGTCACACCGACCAGGATGAGTTCGCCGTCGGTGACCTTGCGCGCCAGGTTCAGCAGGGCGACGTCGGTGCCGGGCAGCGCGCCCCCGGCGGCGTCCAGGACGTCGGCGACGCGGGCGCCGGCGGGCACCCTGACCAGCCCGGGGCGGCGTACCCGACCGGCGACCGCCACCACGACGACCGCGCCCTCGGTCGCGGCGGCCGGAGCGGACGGAGCCGCGGACGCGGCCGTCGTCACGTCCGGCCGCGCGTCCGCCACCGGCTCGACCCGCGGCCGCGACCGCCACGCGAACACGCCCGCCCCGACCACCACCACGGCCGCGACCACGGCCAGGGCCTTGACGCCGGGACGTCCGGGATCGAAGGCGCCAAGGCCGTTCAGTCGGCTGGGCAGCGGCAGCGGCGCGGCGGGGGCGCCGGGACGCTCGGCGGCCGGACCGACGGCCCGATCTTCGGCGTACGTCTCGGCCTCACCCGCGGTGGACGGCGGGCCGGCGGATCGCAGGAGCGGCGGCAACGCGGGAGTCCCGGCCGTCAACCGGATCAGCCGATCGCGGACCAGCGTCTCGTCATCGTCGGGCACGCGCCGACCGTAGGCCGCGCCCCGCGCGTGCGTCGCGGCGGCGACGGCCGACTGTGGACAGGACGGGTCGCTGTGGAAAACGCCCTGATCAAGCGGACATCTGCTATGGAGGCCGCTGGCCACACTGGCGTGGCGGCGCCGGCTGCCATGGGGCGTAACCTGCTGACCGGCCAGCTCCCGGCACGGCCGCTAATCGCGGCAGTGCACGACCAGGCAGGCGAGCCCGGGGCCGACGTGGGCGGCGACCACGGCGCCGATCTCGGTGACGTAGCAGTCCCGCAGCCGGCCGCCGAGCCGCCCGGCGAGCGCGTCGGCCAGCTCGGCCGCGCGCCGCGCGCCGTCGAGGTGGTGGACCGCGACGTCGACGTCGGACTCCCCCGCCGCCTCGACGGCGAGGTCGACCAGCCGGGTCAGCGCCCGCGCGGCGGTGCGGACCTTGTCGCGGAGCACGATCGCGCCGTCCACCATGTGCAGGATCGGCTTGACCGACAGCGCCGTGCCGAGCAGCGCCGACGCGGCGGTGATCCGGCCGCCCCGACGCAGGAACTCCAAGGTGTCCACATAGAACAGGGTGCTGGTCCGGTCGACGGTCTCGAGTGCGGCCCGGCGTACCCCCGCGAGGTCCTCGCCGCGCGCGGCGGCCGCGCCCGCGGCGAGCGCCGGGAAGCCGAGCCCCATCCCGGTCGATCGGGAGTCCACGACGACCACCCGGTCGCCGATGTCGGCGGCGGCCAGCCGGGCGGCCTCGATCGTGCCGGAGAGCCTCGCCGACAGGTGGACCGACACGACGCCGTCGGCGCCCTCGTCGAGTAGCCGCCGGTACGCCCGCGCGAACTGCTCCGGCGCCGGGCGCGAGGTGCTCACCGCGAACCGTCGTTGACCGAGCGCCCGCGCGACCTCGGCGGGAGTGATCTCGTCGCTCTCGCGTCCCTGAGCGCCGTCGACGACCACGGTCAGCGGCACCACGGTGAGGTGGTGCGCACCCGCCAGCTCGGCCGGCAGGTACGCGGTGGAGTCGGTGACGACCGCGACGGGCATGCCGGCACGGTAGCCGACCGGCGCGCCGCCCAGAGCCCCGCCCGCCCGCCGTCCCGGCGGCTGATCACGCCGGCTCCCCCGGACGTCCATGAGGTTTGCCGCCCGGGACGGCCGCTACCGCGCTCCGAAACTCATGATCATCGGCGAAAGGCCGGAGAGTCTCAGATGGGCGCGGGGGCGCTGGACTGCGTGGTGGCCCCGGTGTTGTGGGCGCGCAGTTGCCAGCCGCGGACCTCGTCGTGGCGCAGCTCCGTCCAGTAACAGTTGCGCAGCGGCCCGACCGTGCGCAGCACCGCCGGGGGCCAGCCGAGCACGTGTCCGCAGCCCTGGCGGGCGGCCCCGCCGTGCGTGGCGATCACGATCGTGCCGCCGGGCACCGCGTCGGCCGCCTCCTGCAACGCCTCCCCGACCCGCTTGCCGAGGTCGTCGAGGCTCTCGACCTCACAGCCCGGTGCCTGGTCGCCGGCGCGCCAGCGGGCGTACTCGGCCGGGTAGCGCTCGGCGATGGTCGGCATGGTCAGCCCCTGCCACAGCCCGTAGTGGCGCTCCCGCAGCCGCGGGTCGGTGGCCACGGGCAGCCCGGTGAGCGCGGCCAGCGCGGCCGCGGTGTCGGCGGCGCGCTGCAGGTCGCTGGCGACGATGGCGTCGGGGCGCAGCGCGGCCAGCAGCGGCGCGGCGGTCGCGGCCTGCTCCCGGCCGAGATCGTTGAGCGCGGTGTCGGTCTGCCCCTGGACCCGGTCGGCGGCGTTCCAGTCGGTGTTGCCGTGCCGCCAGACGATCAGCCGGGTCATTCGGTGGAGCCGGCCTCGGCGCCGGCGAGCGCGCGGTCGACGAAGGGGATGGTCGGACAGTCCTTCCAGAGCCGGTCCAGCGCGTAGAACTCGCGCTCCTCGTCGTGCTGCACGTGCACGACGATGTCGACGTAGTCGAGCAGCACCCAGCGCCCGGCGCGCTCGCCCTCGCGGCGCACCGGCTTCGCCTTCTCCGGCAGCTTCAGCAGCTGCTCCTCGATCGAGTCGACGATCGCGAGCACCTGCCGCTCGTTGGTCGCCGACGCGAGTACGAACGCGTCGGTGATCACAAGCTGGTCCGCGACGTCGACGATCACGATGTCGTGGGCCTTCTTGTCCGCCGCGGCCTGTGCAGCCGTCAGGGCCAGCTCGGTGGCGCGCTCCGACGCGCTCATTCGCCCGTCCCCCGCCAGCCGCTCCGCTCGCTCACCCGCACTCCTTCGATAGACCGTGTGACCTTGTCTAGCCTCTCACACGCGCCACGGCGGCGGCTGGCGCAGTCAGCGCTGGGAAGGGGACGACGAGGCCGAAATCACCCCCTGGTAGAGACCGCGCTTGGCGATGTACTGGACCACGCCGTCCGGCACCAGGTACCAGACCGGCTTGCCCGCGCCGACCCGCGCCCGGCAGTCCGTGGAGGAGATCGCCATCGCGGGCACCTGCACCAGGCTGACCGTGTCGGCCGGCAGGTGCGCGTCGGAGAGCTCGAAACCGGGCCGGGTGACCCCGATGAAGTGGGCCAGCTCGAACATCGTGGCCGTGTCCTTCCACGACAGGATCTTCTCCAGCGCGTCGGCACCGGTGATGAAGAAGAGCTGCGTCTTCGGGCCGTACTGGGCGCGCAGGTCGCGCAGGGTGTCGACGGTGTAGGTCGGGCCGCGGCGGTCGATGTCCGCGCGACTGACGTGGAACCGGGGATTCGAGGCGGTGGCGATCACGGTCATCAGGTAGCGGTCCTCGGCCGGGCTGACCCGCAGGGCGCCCTTCTGCCACGGGTCCCCGGTCGGCACGAAGACGACCTCGTCGAGCCCGAACCGGTCGGCGACCTCGCTCGCCGCCACGAGGTGGCCGTGATGGATGGGGTCGAACGTCCCACCCATGATCCCGACCCGCCGGTGTGCTTCCGCCATCGACGCATCGTATGCCGATCATCAACGGCGCCGCGCCGGGACCGCCGCGCCGCTCAACACCGGGCGCGCAGCGCGCGTCCCAGGTCGTCGTCGGCGTCGGTCACCGCCCGGCGCAGGCCCGGCTCCAGGTCGTCGCGGGCGAGCAGCGCCGCCGCCGCCTCCCGGGTGGTCGCGGCGACGGCGTAGTGCGGAAAAGCCAGGCTCGCGACCCGTTCGGCGACCCAGCCGGTACGCAGCCGCGCGGCGGCCGGCATCTCGGCGAAGTACCGGGCGACGTACGGCGCGGTCAGCTCGAGCTGCTCCGGCTGCCAGAAACCCTCGGCGTTCGCCTCGACGATCCGGTTCGACACGGTCGTGTCGGCGACGATCACCTGCCACGCCCGTTCCTTCGCGGCGGCCTCCGGCAGCGCGGCCCGGCACCGGGCCGCCCACTGCTGGCCGGTCGCGCTCCGGTCGCTCGCGGCCTCGGCGGCGATCTCCCGCTCCCCGGCCGCCCCGAGCACGGTGAGCCGGTGGACCAGGGTCCAGCGCAGGTCGGTGTCGACAACCAGACCGGCGGGGACGTCCCGGTTGGCCAGCCAGTCGGTCAACAATGCCGGGTCGGCGCTCGCCCCGATCAGGCCGCGGGCCGCGGCGAGCTGCAGGGAACCGCCGGCGGGGGCGGCGGCGAGCAGCCGTCCGCACGCCTGCGCGACGTGCCCCACCGCCGCCGGGCGGGCGCCGGGCTCCAGGTAGCGGTCGATCAGCGTACGGCTCATCGCCAGCACGTCCTCGACCACGACCACCTCGGTCTCGACGGGCAGCGCGGCGAGGATCAGCGCGACCAGGTCGGCGACGGGGCGTTCGCCGTCCCGGACCGCGTCGATGGCCTCGCCCCAGAGCACGGCGCGGGCCAGCGGGTCGGCGAGGCCGGGCAGCAGCGCCGGTACGGCGGCGGCCGACGCCGGATCCAGGCGGATCTTGGCGAAGGTGAGGTCGCCGTCGTTGAGCAGCAGCAGCTCCGCGGCCCGCTCGCCGCGCAGCCGCGCCAGCACCGTGCGTCCGTTGTCGGCGGCCGGGTCGAGGTCCACCTCGATCCGCTCGCGCAGCGTCACGTCGGCGCCGGCCCGGTCGTACAGGCCGAGGCCGATCCGGTGCGGGCGCAGCACCGGATGGTTCGGCGGGGCGGTCTGCACCACCGCGACCTCGGCGTAGCGCCCGTCCCCGTCGAGGGTCACCTCGGCGCGCAGCGTGTTGACCTGGGCGCGACGCAGCCACAGGTCGGCCCAACCCGACAGGTCCCGTCCGCTCGATTCGGACAGCGCCGACAGCAGGTCGGCCAGCGTGGCGTTGCCGAAGGCGTGCGCCCGGAAGTACGCGCACAGCCCGGCGAGGAACGCCTCGTCCCCGACCCACGCGACGAGCTGGCGCAGCACCGAGGCGCCCTTGGCGTACGAGATGCCGTCGAAGTTCAGCAACGCCCGGGCCGCGTCGGCGACCTCCGGTGGCGCGACCGGGTGCGTCGACGGCCGCTGGTCCGCGGCGTACCCCCAGCCCTTGCGCCGCATCCCGAAGGTGGTCCACGCGCGGGCGAAGCGGGTGGCCTCGGCGGTGACCCGCGTCCCCATGTACTCGGCGAACGACTCGTTGAGCCACAGGTCGTCCCACCAGCGCATGGTGACCAGGTCACCGAACCACATGTGCGCCATCTCGTGCGCGATCGTGGTGGCGCGCTGCTCGCGCTGGCCGTCGGTCACGGCGGAGCGGAAGACGTAGTCGTCGCGGAGCGTCACCAGGCCCGGGTTCTCCATCGCCCCGGCGTTGAACTCCGGCACGAACGCCTGGTCGTACGTGCCGAACGGATAGCGCACCCCGAACAGCGCATGGAAGCGGTCCAGGCAGGCCCTGGTGATGGTGAAGAGCTCGTCGGCGTCCGCGTCGAGGTGCGCGGCCAGGGAGCGCCGGCAGTACAGCGCGAGCGGGACGCCGTCGTGCTCGTCGCGGCGGACGTGGTACGGCCCGGCGATCAGCGAGACGAAGTACGTGGCCAGCGGCGGGGTCGGGGCGAACTCCCAGCGGCCGTCGCGCGGCTCACCGGCCGGCGCGCCGTTGGCGGCCACCGTCCACTGCGGCGGCGCGGTCACCGCGAGGCTGACCGGCGCCTTCAGGTCGGGCTGGTCGAAGGCGGCGAAGATCCGCTGGGCCTCGTCGAGGAAGGACATCGCGTACAGGTACGTCTCGCCGTCGGCGGGGTCGACGAAGCGGTGCAACCCCTCCCCGGTGTTCGAGTAGGCCATCTCGGCCTCGACGGTCAGGGTGTTCTCGGCGCGCAGCCCGGTCAGCGGGAACCGGTTCCCGGCCAGCGCGCCCGCGTCCAGCGCCACGTCGTTGAGCCGCACGGCGAGCAGCCGCGCCGGCTTGATCTCGACGAAGGTGGCCGCGCCGGGGGTGGCCCGGAACCGGATCGTGACCGTCGACCGGAAGCCGGCGTCGCCGAGGGTCAGGTCCAGGTCGACGGTGTACGACTCGACGGTGAGCAGCGCGGCGCGCTCGGCGGCCTCGGTGCGGGTCAGGCTGCGCATCGGTCCATCCTGCCCCATCGATCGCGGCGGTTGCGGTATAGCCTTCCATCGTGACCGATGCCGCACCGCAGAACCCGGCGATCACCCACCACCCGAAGGGCGACTTCGACCTGTCCCGCGCCGTGTGGCAGCGGGCCGAGGGAGACGACTCCGAGGGTGCGGTGGAGATCGCGTTCGTCGACGACCTGATCGGCATGCGCAACTCCGCCGACCCGGACGGCCCCGTGCTGGTCTTCACCCAGGCCGAGTGGGACGCGTTCGTGGCCGGCGCCCAGGACGGCGAATTCGACCTGGACTGATCGCTCGCCCGCGACCGGCCGGCGCTCGGCCCGCTGAGCCGGGCGTGCGGCGGTCAGAGCGCGTCGTCGAGCAGAATCCGGCGTTGGTCGGCCGGGGTCATCAGGTGCACGCCGAGCAGCCGCACGTTCAGGGAGTTGCAGACCTGGTACGCGGCGTGGAACCACACCCGGTCGGGATCGCTGACGGCGCTGGAGCCGGGGCGGGTGAGTACGACGAGCAGCGCCCCACCGTCGCCGCTCTCGGCCAGCGCGCGCGCGAAGATCGAGATCGTCTCGGCCGCGTCGTCCGGCCCGGGGCTCGGCGGCACGTCCTCGACCGGGCAGTGCATCCGCACCTGGTTGTCGACGTCGCAGAGCACGAACCGGACACCGTGCCGGCCCCGCTCCCAGGGTTCGAGCGCCGACCCCAGGTGCGCGTCGATGGCCTCCGGACTGTCCAGGACCGGCGAATCGCTCATGGCATCACATGGTGTCACCGCTGCCGTGGACGCGGTAACCCTCCGGCCCCCGCACGGGTGATCATTAAGTCCCCGGCTTGCGGCGTCGCGGCTCAGGCCGGCACCGTCAACGACTTCTCGAAGCAGACGCTGTACGGGTTGTCCACGTACTCGCCGTAGACCGGGATCCGGTCGTAGCCGGCGGAGGCGTAGAGGCCGATCGCGGCCGGCAGGTAGGTCCCGGTCTCCAGGCGCAGCACGCGGTGGCCGGCCGCGCGGGCGAACTCCTCCAACGCGAGCAGCAGCTGTCGCGCGATGCCCCGGCCCCGGTGGGCGGGGCGCACGTACATCCGCTTGATCTCGCCGACCCCGTCGCCGAGCGCCTGCAGGCCGCCGCAGGCCACGGCCCGGCCGTCGACGACGCAGACCAGGTAGCGCGCGTCGTCGCGGACGACCGTGACCTGGCCGTCCAGGCCGCCGTCGGCCTCGCGCAGTTCGCGCTGCTGAGCGGTGACGAGCGCGACGAGTTCGGGATCGGTGGACGGGCGGGATTGGATCAGCACGTCGCCACGCTAGCCACGGCCGATTTCACGTGCGTTTCCGGCATGTGGCCGGAATCCACCGCAGTCGCGACTACTGGTCTTCCGGGCCGGCCTCGTCGTCGCCGTCGGGCAGCTCGGCCGCCTCGTCCCCGCCGGGCAGCGTCTCGTCCTCGGGCCGGCGCCGCCGCGCCTTGCGGGCCGCGAGCCGCTCGGCGGCGCCCACCCGCGCGGGCGCCTCCTGCAGCCGGACGTCGGTGCCGCGCGCGCCCGGCACGTAGTCGGCGCCCGCGTAGAGCGTCGGCTGCCAGTCGAACTCCCGGTCGCCGATCCGGACCAGGCTGCCGGGCTCCGCGCCGGCCTTGGCCAGCGCCTCCTCGACGCCCAGTCGGGCCAGCCGGTCGGCGAGGTAGCCGACGGCCTCGTCGTTGTCGAAGTTGGTCTGCCGCACCCAGCGCTCCGGCTGGCGGCCGCGCACCACGAACGCGTCCCCGTCGGCCTCGACGGTGAAGCCGGCGTCGTCGACGGCGAGCGGCCGGATGACGAGGCGGGTCGGCTCGGCGACCGGGGTGGCGGCGCGGCGGGCCTCGACGAGTTCGGCCATCGCGAACGTCAGCTCGCGCAGCCCTTCCCGAGTGATCGCGCTGACCTCGAAGACCCGCAGGCCGCGCGCCTCGAGGTCGGGGCGGACCAGCTCGGCCATGTCGCGGGCGTCCGGGATGTCGATCTTGTTGAGGACCACCAGCCGCGGCCGGTCGGCGAGCCCGCCGTACGCCGCGAGCTCGGCCTCGATCACGTCGATGTCGGCGATCGGGTCCCGCTCGGTCTCCAGCGCCGCGCAGTCGATCACGTGCGCGATCACCGCGCACCGCTCGATGTGCCGCAGGAACTCCAGCCCAAGCCCCTTGCCGGTGGCGGCGCCCGGGATCAGGCCCGGCACGTCGGCGACGGTGAAGGTGTGGCTGTCGGCCCGGACCACGCCCAGGTTGGGCACCAGCGTGGTGAACGGGTAGTCGGCGATCTTCGGCTTGGCCGCGGAGATGACCGAGATCAGCGACGACTTGCCCGCCGACGGGAAGCCGACCAGGCCGACGTCGGCGACGCTCTTGAGCTCGAGTACAACGTCGAGCCGGTCGCCGGGCTCGCCGAGCTCGGCGAAGCCGGGCGCCCTGCGCCGGGAGTTGGCCAGCGCGGCGTTGCCCCGCCCACCCCGGCCGCCCCGGGCGATCTCCAGCGTCGTGCCGACGCCGACGAGGTCGGCCAGCACCTCCCCGTCGGGCGTCTGCACCACGGTGCCGTTGGGCACCTTGACCACGAGGTTCTGGCCGTTGGCCCCGTCGCGGTTGGAGCCGGCGCCGCCCTTGCCGTTCTCCGCCTTGACGTGCGGACGGAAGTGGAAGTCGAGGAGGGTGTGCACCTGCGGGTCGACGACGAGCGACACGCTGCCGCCGTGCCCCCCGTTGCCGCCGTCGGGGCCGCCGAGCGGCTTGAACTTCTCCCGGAGGATCGAGACACAGCCGTGCCCGCCGTCCCCGGCCTGCAGATGCAGGACGACCCGGTCAACGAACGTCGTCACGACGCCATCCTCTCAACTCAACCCGTTGATCACGCCCGTACGCGCGACAATTCGGACAGGCCGGTCGCGCGTATCCACATGATCAACGCGGAAGCGCCACAATGCGAAGCGGGCCGGGACACGAGGTCCACGGCCCGCCTCTGCGCTGAAACTACTGCTGTACCGGCACCGGCACGATGTTGACGACCTTGCGGCCGCGCTTCACGCCGAACTTGACCGAGCCGGCGGCGAGGGCGAAGAGCGTGTCGTCGCCGCCGCGACCGACCAGGTCGCCCGGGTGGAACTTGGTGCCACGCTGCCGGATCAGGATCTCCCCGGCGCTGACGACCTGACCGCCGAACCGCTTGACGCCGAGGCGCTTTGCCTCGGAGTCACGGCCGTTCCGCGAGCTGGACGCACCCTTTTTGTGAGCCATGGCTAGCGCCTACTTCCCGCTCGAAATGCCGGTCACCTTGACCTGGGTCAGCGGCTGGCGGTGACCCTGGCGCTTGTGGTAGCCGGTCTTGTTCTTGAACTTGTGGATCCGGATCTTCGGGCCCTTGGTGTGCGCGGCGATCTCGCCGGCCACCGAGACCTTGGCAAGCTGTGCCGCGTCGGTCACCAGGTTGTCACCGTCGACGAGGAGCACCGCGGAGAGCGTCACGGCGTCGCCGGGCTCACCGACGAGCTTCTCGACCTCGATCACGTCGCCCTCGGCAACCTTGTACTGCTTGCCGCCGGTCTTGACGATCGCGTACATGGGACGCGGACTCCTGTCGTTTGCTGCTGGCGGATGGTGTTCGCGACGGCTCACGGCGCTGCCATGCAGCGACGGGCACGCGAGAACCTGGCGCACTGGTGCGCCGGAGCCAAGAGTACGCCATCGGTGGCCGGACGCCAAAACCGCCACCGTGGCCCCGGCCACGGCGTCCTCAGGCGGCGCAGAGCTGGTCGAGGCGCTGCTGCAGCTCGTCGAGCTTGCTCTGGTTGACGCCGTCGAGTTCGGCCTTCATCGCGCCGACCTCGGCGCCGATCTCGGCGAGCACCGACTTGAGCCGCGGGTCGGTGGCCTTCGCCGCCTCCTCGCGCACCGCCCGCCCCCAGCCGGCCAACGCCGCCTCGGCCTTGCGCTTCGCGTCCTGGGCGGCCCTGGTGTCGTTGTCCGCGCTCGCCTGCATCATCCGGCCGAGTTCCGTCACGAACACCATGACCGATTCGGAGGTCTTCTTCTGCACGGCGACGCAGACCTGCCGCGCGTTGCCGCCCGCCGGGACGGAGCTCGCCGTGTCCGGGGTGCCGCGGCCCGCCGTGGCGCCACCGCTGGCGGTCGGCGCGGGGGCGGCCGAGGTGACCGAGGGGGACGCGGCGGCGCCGGCGTCCGGGTCGGGGCCGTCGGAGCAGGCGGCGATGCCGATGAGGGTCGCGGCGAGGACGGCGATGGGGAGCAGGCGTCGCATGGCTTCTCCTGGGGGGCGCGGCGTCGCCCCCGACCCTAACCCGCCACGCGGGCGCACGGCACGCCGCGCCGGCCCGCTCCGCGGGGCGCCCCGGTCAACGACGGCCCCCGGCCCGTCGCGGACGGGTCCGGTGATCAAGGGGGCGGACGGGTAGCGCGGGGGTTTCCACTGCCACCCGACCGCCCGGCCCTCGATCGGCAACTAAGTTGACCTTGATGGGGACAGCGTAACCGGATTGACGGCCGGATGAACGCCGAACGGGCGACTCTCGTCGCCCGTTCGTATTCGACCGCGCGTGCCAGTGGCCAGCATCACCCGATTCGGCCGGCGAACCCGTCAGGGACGGGTACGCCGACGGGCCCCGCCGCGGCGCGACCGGCGACGACCGCCGCTGGTCGCGTCGACGGGTTCGCCGTCGAACTCGTCCTCGGCGAGCCCGGCCGCGTCGTCGGCGACGTCCGGGTCACCGGCGCCGGCCAGCCGCATCGGCTCCGCGGCCGGAACCGACGCCTGCGAGCCGTTGCCGCTCTCCGCCGGCGGGGTGTCCACCTCGTAACGCGACAGGTCGTACCCCATGGTGTCGTCGTCCTCGTCGGCCTGCGCCGGGACGGCCTCCGCCGCCTTGCGGGCGCGCCGACGGGAGCTGCCGGACGAGGTCGACGGCGCGGACGCCGCAGGCGCCGGACCGGAGGACGCCGAGGCCACGGCCTTGACCTTGTCCCCC
This sequence comes from Micromonospora pattaloongensis, assembly GCF_900107255.1. GTDB lineage: Bacteria > Actinomycetota > Actinomycetes > Mycobacteriales > Micromonosporaceae > Micromonospora_I > Micromonospora_I pattaloongensis. Next base: position 159,535 of record NZ_FNPH01000008.1, read on the forward strand.
GCGCCGCCCTTCGTCTTCTCCGGCACCGGCTCGGCGTGGATGATCACGCCCCGGCCCTTGCAGCAGTCGCAGGTCTCGCTGAACGCCTCCAGCAGCCCGGCGCCGATCCGCTTCCGCGTCATCTGCACCAGCCCCAGAGACGTGATCTCCGTGACCTGGTGCTTCGTCCGGTCCCGGCCGAGGCACTCGGTCAGCCGGCGCAGCACCAGCTCACGGTTGGACTCGAGCACCATGTCGATGAAGTCGATCACGACGATGCCGCCGAGGTCGCGGAGCCGGAGCTGGCGGACGATCTCCTCCGCCGCCTCCAGGTTGTTCCGGGTGACGGTCTCCTCGAGGTTGCCGCCGGTGCCGGTGTACTTGCCGGTGTTGACGTCGACGACCGTCATCGCCTCGGTCCGGTCGATCACGAGGTGACCGCCGGAGGGGAGGAAGACCTTCCGGTCGAGCGCCTTGAGGATCTGCTCGTCGATGCGGTGCTCGGCGAACACGTCGGCGACGCCGGCGTGGCGGCGCAGCCGCGCAACCAGGTCCGGCGAGACGTGCGACAGGTACGACTCGACCATCTCGTACGACTCGTCGCCCTGGACGACCAGCTCGCGGAAGTCCTCGTTGAACAGGTCGCGGACCACCCGGATCACCAGGTCGGGCTCCTCGTAGAGCAGCACCGGAGCGCCGCCCTCGGCCGCCTTCGCCTGGATGTCCTCCCACTGCGCCTGCAGCCGCTTGACGTCGCGGGCCAGCTCGTCCTCGCTGGCGCCCTCGGCGGCCGTGCGCACGATCACGCCCGCGCCGTCCGGGACCAGCTTCTTCAGGATGTCGCGGAGCCGCTTGCGCTCGTTGTCCGGGAGCTTGCGGCTGATCCCGGAGGCGTTGCCGTTGGGCACGTAGACCAGATGCCGGCCGGAGAGAGCGATGTGGCTGGTCAGCCGAGCGCCCTTGTGCCCGATCGGGTCCTTGGTGACCTGCACGAGCACCGAGTCGCCGGAGCGCAGCGCCTGCTCGATCGAGCGGGCGCGCCCCTCCAGGCCCGTCGCGTCCCAGTTGACCTCGCCGGCGTAGAGCACCGCGTTGCGGCCGCGGCCGACGTCGACGAAGGCCGCCTCCATGCTCGGCAGCACGTTCTGCACCTTGCCGAGGTAGACGTTGCCGGCCATGGTCCCCGACGACGCCCGCGTGACGTAGTGCTCGACGAGGACACCGTCCTCCAGCACCGCCACCTGGGTGCGGTCGCCGCGCTGGCGGATCACCATCACCCGGTCGACGGCCTCACGGCGGGCCAGGAACTCCGACTCGGACAGGATCGGCGGCCGCGTCCGGCGCTGCTCGCGCCCGTCCCGGCGGCGCTGGCGCTTGGCCTCCAGGCGCGTCGAACCCGACACGCCCTGCACCTCGTCCGCGACGCGGCGCGGCTCCCGGATCTTGACGACGGTGTGCACACCGTCCTCGACCGCGGTCTCCGGCTCGCCCGCGCCGCGACGGCGACGACGCCGCCGACGCCGCGTCAGCGACCCGCCCTCGTCCTCGTCGTCGTCCTCGGTGTCGCCCTCGACGTCGGCCTCGGCGGCCTCGGCCGCCTCCTCGTCGTCGTCGGTCTCGTCCACGCCGCCCTTGCCACGGCCCCGGCCGCGGCGACCACGCCGACGGCGCCGGCGGTTGGCGAGCTCGTCGTCCTCGTCCTCTTCCTCGTCCTCCTCGGCGGCGGCCTCGGCGGCCACCTCCTCGGCGGCGGCCTCGGCGGCGGTCTCCACGCCTTCGGCACCGCGCCGTCCGCGACGGCGGCGCTTCGGCGTCTCGACCAGCTCGCCCGCGCCCGTGCCGTCCACGGCGGCGGTCTCCGGCTCGTCGACGACGGCGGCGCCGGCGGCCTCCGGCATCGGCACGGCGGGGGCCTCGGCGGCGGGCCGGCGTCGCGGCTCCGGCGCGGTCTGCGGGTCCGGGGCCATGAACAGCACGGTCGGGGCAGCCGGCGCGGCGCGGCGGCGGCGGGTCGCCGGCCGCTCCTCGGCGAGCGGCTCCACGGCTTCGGGTTCGAGCTCGGCGGGCTCCGCCAGGGGCCCGGCCACGGTGTGCGGGGCGACGGCGGCCGCGCCGGGCTCGACCGTCCCCGGCTCCGGCTCGACCGCCGCCGGCTCGACCGGGACCTCGGGCTCGGGCGTCACGTCGGCGGTCTTGCGGCGGCGCGTCCTGGTCGCCTTGACCGGCGCCGCCGGAACGCCGTCGGCCCCGGCGTCCGTCGCCGGCTCCGCGCCCACAGCGGGCTCCGCGGCCTTGCGCCGCCGGCGGGTCTTCGGCGCCGCAGCGGGCTCCGCAGTGGCGACCGGCTCGGCGGGCACGGCCGCCTCCGGGGTCACGGGGGCGTCCGCGGTCACGACCGCCTCCGGCGCCACCGCCGGCTCCGTGGCCGCTACCGCCGCGGCGGCGTCGGCCGGGTCCTGCGTGCGCTTGGTCGCGGCGATCTCCTCGGCCGCGCCCGGTTCGGCCGCGGCGGTCGGCTCCGCCGCGGCACCGGCCGACTTGCGCCGGGTGGTGCGGGCACGCCGCGCGGGGGCGGCATTTTCGACGGTTTCGCCGGCCGGCTGCGCGCCGGTCCGGTCACCGCCCTCGGGCTCGTTGTCGAGCATTGGACGTTCTCCAGTTCTGGCTGCCCCGGGCGCGGGTGAGCGCTGCCACGCAGGGTTGCCGCAAAGGTGTTTCCGGTGGCGTCCCGGGATCCGGCCAGGTCGATGCTGGCCGGAGACTCGGGAGGGACCACCGAAGTCTGGCTACTGAGCGCTCGCCGTAGGGCGGCTAGCGTTCACCGATGGGTGCCTCGGGCCGATCCGCCTCCAACGGATCGACGATCTCCCCCTGCGGGGTGAGCGTGCCCTGCGCCAGCCGGGTCGCTCGCGGCGGCACCGGCGGCTCCAGGTCGGCCACCACACGCAGGCCGGCGAGGACGTCATCGGGTCGAACGGACGGGGTGACCTGCCGAACGACTAGGTCGAGTATCGCACATGGTGCCGCCGGGACCCCGGAAGGTCGCTCATCGGAGGGCGCGTCGGCGGCGGCGGTCGACGGTTCGGCGGCCTCGACGACATCGATCCGGGCTACCGCCGCGCGCGCGTCGAACGTACGCCGTCCCTGCTTCGTGAGGCGCTCGACGAGCACCTCGGGCGCGGCCTCGAAGGCCTTCACCGCGGCGCGCAGCACGTCCGACTCGACCTGCGGCAGCTCGATGCGCCAGTGCGACGCCTCGATCCGGTCGGCCAGGCTGCCGCCGGCCGCCTCCACCGCGTCGAGCACGTCGAGTCCCGGGGAGAGCGCCGCGTCCAGGGCGGCGCGCAGTTGGCCGGGGTCGACCGTCGCCTGCAGCCCGATCTCGAGATACTCCGCCTCGCTGGCCACGCCGGTGGGCGCGGCGCTCGCGTAGGAGATCTTCGGGTGCGGGGTGAAGCCCTGGGAAAACGCTATGGGTACGCCGGCGCGGCGCAGCGCGCGCTCGAACGCCCGGGCGAAGTCGCGGTGCGAGGTGAACCGGAGCGGGCCGCGCTTGGCGTACCTGATCCTGATCCGCTGCACGACCGGCGCCTGGCCGCCCTCCGGCTGTGGCTTCCTACTGATCGTGGTGCTCCTCGAGAAATGGAATGACGGGCGTATCCTCGCGCAGCCGCGCCCGGCGACGCCAATCGACACGGCCGACGCCCATTCAACACCGCACATACCGGACAAACTCGGTCCGGAAATCGGGGGCCGCGCCGCCCGGCGCAGTCGTCGCAACGACGACCCCGGGCGGCGCACCCACCGTCAGGCGCGCGCCGGCGCGCGCAGGCCGGGGTTCACCGGCGTGAGCGGCAGCAGCTTCTTGCCGGTCGGACCGATCTGGATCTGGGTGTCCATCGACGGGCAGACGCCGCAGTCGAAACACGGCGTCCAGCGGCAGTCGTCCTGCTCGTACTCCGACAGCGCGTCCTGCCAGTCCTGCCAGAGCCAGTCCTTGTCCAGCCCCGAGTCGAGGTGGTCCCACGGGAGCACCTCGAGCTCGTCGCGCTCCCGCGTGGTGAACCAGTCGAGGTCGACGCCGAACTGCGGCAGCACCTCGGCGGCCGCCTCCACCCACCGCTGGTACGAGAAGTGCTCGCTCCAGCCGTCGAAGCGCCCGCCCTGCTCCCACACCCGCCGGATCACCGCGCCGACCCGGCGGTCGCCGCGGGACAGCAGGCCCTCGATCAGCGACGGCTCGCCGTCGTGGTAGCGGAACCCGATCGCCCGGCCCAGCGACTTGTCCGAGTTGATCGCCTGCTTGAGCAGCTTCAGCCGGTTGTCGATCACCTCCGGGCGCTCCATCGAGGCCCACTGGAACGGGGTGTGCGGCTTGGGCACGAAGCCGCCGATCGAGACCGTGCAGCGGATGTCCTTCGAGCCGGTGGCGGCCCGACCCGCCTTGATCACCTCGTGCGCCATCCGGGCGATCTGCAGCACGTCGTCGTCGGTCTCGGTGGGCAGACCGCACATGAAGTACAGCTTCACCTGCCGCCAGCCGTTCGTGTACGCGGTCACGACGGTGCGGATGAGGTCCTCCTCCGACACCATCTTGTTGATCACCTTGCGGATCCGCTCCGAGCCGCCCTCGGGCGCGAACGTCAGGCCGGTGCGCCGGCCGTTGCGGGACAGCTCCTGGGCCAGCTCGATGTTGAAGGCGTCGACGCGGGTGGAGGGCAGCGAGAGCGAGACGTTGGTGCCCTCGTACTGCTGGGCCAGGCCGGAGCAGATGTCGCCGATCTCGGAGTGGTCGGCCGACGAGAGCGAGAGCAGCCCGACCTCGTGGAAGCCGGAGTATTCCAGACCGTCGCGGACCATCTGCCCGACGGTGGTGATCGAACGTTCCCGGACCGGTCGGGTGATCATGCCGGCCTGGCAGAACCGGCAACCCCGGGTGCAGCCGCGGAAGATCTCCACCGCGTACCGCTCGTGCACGGTCTCGGCCAGCGGCACGATCGGCTTCTTCGGGTACGGCCACGCGTCGAGGTCCATCGTCGTGCGCTTGTGCACCCGGAACGGCACGTCGGCGCGGTTGGGCACGACCCGCTGGATCCGCCCGTCCGGCAGGTAGTCGACGTCGTAGAAGCGCGGCACGTACACGCTCTCGGTGCGCGCCAGCCGCAGCAGCAGCTCGTCGCGGCCGCCGGGGCACCCCTCCAGCTTCCACTGCCGGACGATCTCGGTGATCTCCAGTACGGCTTCCTCGCCGTCGCCGAGCACGGCCGCGTCGATGAAGTCGGCGATCGGCTCCGGGTTGAACGCGGCGTGGCCGCCGGCGACCACCACCGGGTCGGCGTCGGTGCGCTCCGCCGCGATCAGCGGGATGCCGGCCAGGTCGATCGCGGTGAGCAGGTTGGTGTAGCCCAGCTCCGTGGCGAACGAGACGCCGAAGACGTCGAACGCCCCGACCGGGCGGTGCGCCTCCAGCGTGAACTGCGGCACGCCGTGCGCGCGCATCAGCTTCTCCAGGTCCGGCCAGACCGCGTACGTCCGCTCGGCCAGCACGTCGGGGAACTCGTTGAGCACCTCGTACAGGATCTGCACGCCCTGGTTCGGGAGCCCGACCTCGTAGGCGTCCGGATACATCAGCGCCCACCGGACGGTGGCGGCGTCCCAGTCCTTGACCACCGCGCCGAGCTCGCCGCCCACGTACTGGATGGGCTTGCTCACCTGGGGCAGCAGCTGCTCGAGCTGGGGCCACACCGATTCCGCCGCACGCATGCCGGCGGCGCCCGTCGCGACGCTCATGAAACCTCCCGGAACTCCCCGCTGGCGCGGGGACCAAAAATTCAGGGTACGCGCCCGGCAGCCCCGCCGAACGGGGTGTGCCTCCCCGCTGGCCGTGCGGTACTAACCTCGGACGCGGCGTGAGAGGAGATCACCGCGATGCCGGAGCCGCAGCCGGGCGAGAAGCACCCGGCGGGTCAGTCCGCGCCGTCCGGGCCGCTGCAGCCGACGGCCGACCGGGTCGGCGCGACATCGGCCGGCGCGACCTCGGGCGCGGGCGGCGGGGAGGAACCCCCGACGCCCGCGATGCCGCCCGTGGAGCTGCCGAAGACCGCCGTGGAGCTGCCGGGAACCGCCGTGGAGCCGGCGCGGTGGTCGGGCTCGGCGTCGGTGCCGCCGCCGCTGCCGAAGCGGCGGTGGCTCGGCTCGGCGGAGGAAGTCCCGGTGACGCCGCCTGAGCTGCCGGTCGACGAGCACACACCGCCCGAGGAGCGCACCCCGGTCGACCCGTGGGCGGACGTCGATCCGGTCACCCCGGCGCCGGAGGCGTACCCGCCGCCCGTGTCGCTGCCGCCGACCCGGCCCTACCCGGTCGCGCCGCCCGGGCCGCCACCGCACCCCGTCTCCCCGCCGGTGCCGATGCCCGTGCCGCACCCCACCGCGGCGCCGCCCCCGCCGCCGTTCTCCGCGCCACCGGTCTCACCAGCGGTCCCGGCGCCGCAGCCGCACGCGGTCCCGCAGCCGCAGGCGCCGCACCCCGTCCCGCCCCAGTCACCGCAGCAGCCGGTGCGCAAGCCGCCCAAGCGGGGCCGGAAGCGCCGCGGGGAGCTCACCGCTCCCCCGCCCGGCTGGCAGCCGCCGCCCGGATACGTGCCGGTGCGGCGACGTCGCCGCTGGCCCCGGTTGATGGCGATGATGACCCTGCTCACGGCGGCCTGCTGCTGCGGCATTCCGGGCTACCTCGGCAAGCCGATGTGGGACCAGTACCCGGCCACGGCCGCGGTGCAGGCCCGGGTGGCCGACCTGGCGCTGCGCGACGACGCGACCAGCCAGCAGACGGTGCGCCGGCTGGAGCGGGAGACCCGGACCGCGCACCTGCTCGCGGAGCAGACCTTCGCGGCCGTCTACGGCGACGCCGCCCGCAAGCGGGTGACGGTCTTCGGCACCACCGGCTTCCGGTTCAGCCCGGACAGCGATCTGGAGACCGAGATGGCGCGGCTGACCGAGAGCTACGGGCTGTCGGGGGTGACGCCGGTCGACACCGGGGTCCGGGGGCTGCACGAGCAGTGCGGCGTCGGCACGGACGCGGGGACGAGCGTGGTGGTCTGCGCGTGGGCGGACCACGGGAGCCTGGGCGTCGCGCTGTTCACCCGCCGCTCGGTCGAGGACAGCGCCGCACTCCTCGACGAGCTGCGTCGCGCCCTGGTGACGCGCGGCTGACGGCGGGTTACTCGGTGCCGGACGGGTCGGTGGAGGCGGTACGCGCCGGCGCGTAGCGGCCGACGTACTCCTGACCGGTCAGCTTCTGGATCTCCGCCATCAGCTCGTCGGTGATGTCGCGCAGCGAGGTGCGGTCGTCGGACCGGCCGGTGAGGTCGAGCGGCTTGCCGAAGCGCACGGTGACGCGTCCGGCCCCCAGCTTCGGCATCCGCGCGCCGATCGGCTGCACCTTCTCCGTCCCGATCATCCCGACCGGGATGATCGGGACGCCCGCGGCGAGCGCCAGCCGCGCCGCGCCGGTCCGGCCCCGGTAGAGCCGGCCGTCCGGGGACCGGGTGCCCTCCGGGTAGACCGCGACCAGGTCGCCCCCGCGCAGCACCGGGATCGCCCCGTCGAAGGCGCTGAGCGCGGCGCGGCCACCGGCCCGCTCGACCCGGATCGCGCCGAGCCCGGTGACGACGGAGCGGGTGAGCCAGCCCCGGAAGCCGGTGCCGGTGAAGTACTCGGCCTTCGCCCAGAACGCGATGTGCCGGGGCACCACCGCCCCGAGGAACAGCTCGTCCGCGACGGAGAGGTGGTTGCCGGCGAGGATGGCGCCGCCGCGCGCCGGAAGGTGCTCCAGCCCCTCCACAGTGGGACGCCAGCCCAGCGTCATCGCGTTGCCAACGGTGAGCTTGCCGATCGTGTAGAGCAGCGGCACGGGTCCTCCGGCGAGGGTCACATGGTGGGGCGGCTGTCACGGTAACGGACGCGGCATCGTCCGTCGCGTCGATCTTGCAGTTGTGGTGCCGGATGAAGGCCACGAAAGCCATCAAGCCGGGCACCACAACCGCACGATCGCGGAGAGGTTAGACGCGGGTCACGGTGACCTGGACGCGCTCGGCCTCGCCCACCTCGCCGGCGAAGCCGGTCGCCGACGGGTCGAAGGTGACCTGCTCGGCGAGGACCTCGCGGGCCACGAAGTCGGCGTGGGCGCGGACCGCGGCCTCGACCTCCGCCGACGCCGCCACCGTGACGGTGATCCGATCGGAGATGTTGAGGTCCGCGTCCCGGCGGGCCTGCTGCACCACCCGGACGACGTCCCGGGCGAGCCCCTCGGCCGCCAGCTCCGGCGTCACCGTCGTGTCGAGCACCACCACGCCCTCGCCGCCGGGCAGCGGCGCCGAGTTCTCGGCGTCCGCGGCGACCATCCGCAGCTCGTACTCGCCCTCCTGCAGCGTCACCCCGGCGGCGACCGGGGCACCGTCGACCAGCGACCACTCCCCGGCCTTCACGGCCCTGATCACCGACTGCACCTGCCCGCCGACCCGCGGGCCGAGCGCCCGCGGGACCACGGTGAGCACCTGCTCGCAGTAGCGCGACACCTCGGCGGTGAACTCCACCGACTTCACGTTGACCTCGTCGGCGACCAGCTCGGCGAACGGACGCAGCCGCTCCGCGGCCGGCGTCGCCACCGTCAGCGCCGACAGCGGCAGCCGCACCCGCAGCCCCTTCGCCTTGCGCAGCGACAGCCCCGCCGAGCAGACGTCCCGGATCGCGTCCATCGCCGCCACCAGCTCGTGGTCGGCCGGGAACTCCGCCGCGGCCGGCCAGTCGGTCAGGTGCACCGACCGCTCGCCGGTCAGGCCACGCCAGATCTCCTCCGCGGTGAGCGGGGCGAGCGGCGCCACCACCCGGCACAGCGTCTCCAGCACGGTGTACAGCGTGTCGAAGGCGTCCCGGTCACCGCTCCAGAACCGGTCGCGGGAACGGCGGACGTACCAGTTGGTCAGCGCGTCGAGGTACCCGCGGACGCTGGCGCACGCCCCGGAGATGTCGTACTCGTCGAGCTGCTGACTCACCTGCTCCACCAGCTCGCCGGTCTTGGCCAGCACGTACCGGTCGAGCAGATGAGCACTGTCCGTACGCCGGACGGCCTCGTAGCCGTCGGCGTTGGCGTAGAGCGAGAAGAAGTACCAGACGTTCCAGAGCGGCAGCAGCACCTGGCGTACCGCGTCCCGGATGCCCGCTTCGGTCACCGCCATGTCTCCGCCGCGCAGCACCGGCGAGGACATCAGCATCCAGCGCATCGCGTCCGAGCCGTGCGTGTCGAACACCTCGTACACGTCGGGGTAGTTGCGCAGGCTCTTGGACATCTTGCGGCCGTCGGCGCCGAGCAGGATCCCGTGGCTGACGCAGTTGCGGAACGCCGGCCGGTCGAAGAGCGCGGTGGCCAGCACGTGCATCGTGTAGAACCAGCCGCGGGTCTGCCCGATGTACTCCACGATGAAGTCGCCCGGGTAGTGGTTCTCGAACCACTCGCGGTTCTCGAACGGGTAGTGCACCTGGGCGAACGGCATCGAGCCCGACTCGAACCAGCAGTCCAGCACCTCCGCCACCCGGCGCATGGTCGAACGCCCGGTCGGGTCGTCCGGGTTGGGGCGGGTCAGCTCGTCGATGGTGGGCCGGTGCAGGTCGTTCACCCGCACCCCGAAGTCGCGCTCCAGCTCGTCCAGCGAGCCGTAGACATCGACGCGCGGGTAGTTGGGGTCGTCGGACTTCCACACCGGGATCGGCGAGCCCCAGAACCGGTTCCGGCTGATCGACCAGTCGCGGGCGCCCGCCAGCCACTTGCCGAACGAGCCGTCCTTGACGTGCGCCGGCGTCCACGTGATCTGCTGGTTGAGCTCGACCATCCGGTCGCGGAACTGCGACACCGCGACGAACCACGACGACACGGCCTTGTAGACGAGCGGGGTGTCGCAGCGCCAGCAGTGCGGGTACGAGTGCGTGTACGTGTCCTGCCGCAGCACCAGGCCGCGGTCCTTCAGGTCGCGGATCACCGACTTGTTGACGTCGAAGACCTGCTGGCCCTCGTACGGCGGCACCAACGCGGTGAAGCGGGTGTGGTCGTCGACGGTGACGATGGTCGGGATGCCGGCCGCGTTGCAGGCGTTCTGGTCGTCCTCACCGAACGCCGGCGCCATGTGCACCACCCCGGTGCCGTCCTCGGTGGTGACGAACTCCGCGCCGAGCACCTGGTAGGCGTTCGGGCCGGCCTGGTCGACCAGGAAGTCGTAGAGCGGGGTGTAGCGGCGTCCGACCAGCAGCGAGCCGCGCACCGTGCCGAGCTGCCGGTAGCCCTCCAGCTCCTTGGCGTACGCCGCGACCCGCGCCGCGCCGACGATGAACCTCTCGCCGTCGCGCTCCAGCACCGCGTAGTCGATGTCGGGACCGACGGCGAGCGCCAGGTTGGACGGCAGGGTCCACGGCGTGGTGGTCCAGACGCCGATCTTCACGGGCCCCTGGAGCAGCTCGGCCACCTCCGGCGACCTCTCGGCGACGGTGTCATCGGCGGTCAACTCGAACCACACGCTGACCGTCGGGTCCTGCCGGTCGCGGTAGACGTCGTCCATCCGGGTCTCGGTGTTGGACAGCGGAGTCTCGCAGCGCCAGCAGTACGCCAGCACCCGGAAGCCCTCATAGACCAGACCCTTGTCGTGCAGGGTCTTGAAGGCCCACATGACGCTCTCCATGTAGTCCAGGTCGAGCGTCTTGTAGTCGTTGGCGAAGTCGACCCAGCGGGCCTGCCGGGTGACGTACCGCTCCCACTCGCTGGTGTAGGTGAGCACCGAGGTGCGGCAGACGTCGTTGAACCGGTCCACGCCGAGGTCGAGGATCTCGGCCTTGGTGGAGATGTTCAGCTGTCGCTCCGCCTCCACCTCGGCCGGCAGGCCGTGGCAGTCCCAGCCGAACCGGCGCTCGACCCGGCGGCCACGCATCGTCTGGTAGCGCGGCACCACGTCCTTGACGTAACCGGTGAAGAGGTGGCCGTAGTGCGGCAGGCCGTTGGCGAACGGCGGGCCGTCGTAGAAGACGTACTCGTTGTCGGCGGCGCGTTCGCCGCCGGCAGCCGAACCCGGCGCCTCCGATTGCCGGCCGGAGGCCGGCCTGGCCTCCACGCTGGCCTCGAAGGTCTTGTCGGCGGTCCAGTAGTCCAGGACCCGGCGCTCGACGCCCGGCAGGTCGGGGCTCGCGGGGACGCCGGTGCCGTCGGGAGCGTTCTTCGGGTACGCCATCGCGGGTCGCTCTCCTCGTGCAGCTCACTGTCTGTGGTCTGCGAGGACGAGCCCTGCGGTACGCCGTGCCGGCGCGCCGCGGACCCGCGGTACCACCCCGCTTGACGGCCGAGATCGACCGCCCGCTCGTTGGCCGGCTGTCACGGGCCGGACCCGTCCGGTTCTACTGAGGCGCGGAGGGGCGCCCGTTCTTCCGGAGGCTCACCGGTGATGGCCGGGTCAACGCCTGTCGGTGTCCAAGCCTACTCGATCGCCCGCCGCGACACCGCCGAGTATCGACGCGTCGGCGGGCCCCGCCTGTCGGCGGCGGGACCCGCGGGCCTTCGCGACCGGTGTCAGACGAGCTCGGGGAACCAGAGGCCGATCTCGCGGGCGGAGCTCTCCGGCGAGTCGGAGGCGTGCACGAGGTTCTCCCGGTTGGAGAGCGAGAGGTCGCCGCGGATCGTGCCGGCAGCGGCCTTGCGCCCGTCGGTGGAGCCGACCAGGACGCGCACGACGTCGATCGCCGAGTCACCGGAGAGCACCAGCGCGACCAGCGGACCGCTGGTCATGAAGTCCTTGAGCGGCGGGTAGAACGGCTTCTCGACGTGGTCGGCGTAGTGCCGGTCGGCGAGCGCCGCGTCCATGGTGCGCAGCACCATCGCGTCGATGGTGAGCCCCTTGCGCTCGAACCGGCCGAGGATCTCCCCGACCAGGCCGCGCCGGAGCGCATCGGGCTTGATCAGCACGAGCGTGCGCTCGACCGAGGTGCTGCTGGACACGGGTGATTCCTCCTGCGCGAGATCGGGTACCGCTGGGCGGTGCCAGCCTAACGATCCACCCCGGACCCGAGGTGGCCGGTCCGCCGACGATCATTCGCGCTCTTCCCTGGCAGGCCGCGCGCGCCTAGCCTGGGTCATGAGCGCTCATCGATCGCACCAGCGGGGGCCGGGGGGACCCTGAGTCGTCGGCTGGCCGCGTTGTCGTCGTCAACGCAGGGAGGTCCACGGTGCCGAACGGCCGCCAGCCGATAGCAAACATCCGGAAGATAATCGCCGCGATCCTGGGCACGCTGGCCACGTTCGTGATGCTCTTCGGGCTCGGCATGACCAGTTGGGCGATCGTGGCGCTCGGGGTGGCGCTGCTGGTGCTGGCGATCAGCCTGGTGATGGTGACCGCGCTGCGCGGTGGCGCCCGCGCCTGGGTGGCCGGCACGGCGTACGTCCGCAGCGTCTCCGAGCCGCCGGCCTCCTCCGCGTACGGCCGCTGTGAGCTGCAGATCCTCATCGACGCGCCGGGGCTACCGCCCCGCTCGGTGAAGGTGCGCGATCCGCGGGTGCCGGTGGCGAAGTGGCCGGATCCGGGCGCCACCCTGCCGATCATGGTCGCCATCGACGACCAGCGGCACGTGCGGATCCTCTGGGACGAGGTGCTGACGCACGCGGAGGCCGCCGCCCAGGCGGAGCCGACGCCGGTCTACGACGACGGCGACCGCGACCCGCTCGACGACGATCTGCTGATCGACGAGCAGATCCGACGGTGGCAGCAGCGCGACCCGGACGGCGACCCGCTGCCGCCGGAGCCGGGTGACCCGGTCACCGCCGACCTGACCGACGACCTGATCGGGCTGCGCGAAGACCCCGTGGTGGTCCGGCAGCCCCAGGGAGGCCCGATCGTGCTGGAGGGCACCCTGGTCGACCCGCCGCCGGCGTCGGGCGTGCCGCTGCCGCGCCGGCCGCGACGGCCCAGCCCCCATCCCCGCAGCGACGAGCCGGTCGGACCCGACGGGCCCACGGCCGGCCCCACCGCGACCGCCGCGACGGCGACCGCAGCGCCCACGGACGGCGTGACGGCCGCCGAGGGCATGTCCGGCCGCGGCGGGTCGGGCACCGCGACCGCCGGCACGGTCGTCGCCGATGCCGTCCCGGCCGATGGGGCCCCGGACCCGGCCGATGGGGCCCCGCACCCGGCCGGCGGGGCCGTGGTCACCGACGCGCCGGGCACCGGTCCGATCCACGGCGTCGGCATCACGGTGCTCGTCGCCCACCTCGAGCGCTCGGTCGCGTTCTACCGCGACCTGCTCGGCTTCTTCGAGATCGACGGCGGCGAGGGGAACGCGGTGCTGGCGTCCGGGCAGACCCGCCTGGTGCTGCGCGCGATCCGGGACGTCGCGCCGATCAACCGCCGCCTCGTGCACGTCAACCTCGACGTCGACGACGTCGAGGCCGTCTACCGGGACCTGAAGGCCAAGGGGGTGCGGTTCACGTACGCGCCGCGCGCCGTCAACCGGGGGGCGAAGCTGGAGCTGTGGGCGGCGGCGTTCCGGGATCCGGACGGTCACGGCATCGCGATCACGCAGTGGCGGGAGCGCGCGGCGGGCTGACCGTCGTCAGCCGAGGATCACCCGCCGCACGTGCAGCACGTACGCCCAGACCAGCGCGAACATCACGCCCAGCACCGCCAGCGACCAGTGCAGCAGGCCGGCGAGCATGAGCAGCCCCTGCAGCACGGTCGCGCCGTGCCAGGCCCAGCTCCGGCGCATCGTGCCGGCCAGCACGACCGCCAGCACCGCCAGCGCGACCGCGGCGGCGATCGCGGCGCCGGTGCGTGGCGCCTCGATGACCGCCAGCGGCGCGATCGCCATCAGCAGCACCAGCGCCTCGATCGTGAGCGTGCCGGCCCCGAGCCCGCGTACCGCCCCGACCGGGTTGCGCAGCCCGGACCGGCGCGGCTCCGGCGGGGTCGCGGTCATCGCTTGAGCAGCCGGCGCGCGTCGGCCACGGTCACCACCGAGCCGGTGATGAGGACGCCCACGCCGCTCAGCTCCCCCTCCACCTCCGACTCGGCCAGCGCCACGGCCTCGGAGATCGCGTCCGGCATGCTCTCGGCCACCGTCACCCGCTCCTCGCCGAAGACCTCGGTCGCGAGCGCGGCCAACTCCGCGGCCGGCATCGCCCGCGGCGAGGTGTTGGTGGTGACCACGAGCGTGTCCAGTACGGGTTCCAGCAGCTCGAGCAGCCCGGCCGCGTCCTTGTCGCCGAGCACCGCCAGCACACCGACGAGCCGGCTGAACGCAAACTCCTCCTGCAGCGCGGTGACCGTCGCGGCCATCCCGTGCGGGTTGTGCGCGCCGTCGAGCAGGATGGTCGGCGCGTTGCGGACCCGCTCCAGGCGGCCGGGCGAGGACGCGGCGGCGAAGCCCTCCCGGACGGCCTCGACGTCGAGCATCCGGTTCGCCCCGGCGCCGAGGAACGCCTCGACCGCGGCGAGCGCCACCGCGGCGTTCTGCGCCTGGTGCGCCCCGTGCAGCGGAATGAAGATCTCCTCGTACACCCCGCCGAGCCCCTGCAGCGTGAGCACCTGGCCGCCGACCGCGACCGCCCGGCGCAGCACCCCGAACTCGCCGCCCTCGCGGGCGATGGTGGCCCCGACCTCGGCGCAGCGCTCCAGGATCGGCCGGGCGGCCTCCTCCGGCTGCACCGCGGAGATCACCGTGGCGTCGCGGTGGATGATGCCCGCCTTGGCCAGCGCGATGTCCTCGATCGTGTCGCCGAGCCACTCGGTGTGGTCGAGTCCGATCGGGGTGATCACGCAGACGCCGGCGCCGAGCACGTTGGTGGCGTCGTCGGCGCCGCCGAGCCCGACCTCGATGATCCCGACGTCGACGGGCGCGTCCGCGAAGGTCGCGAACGCGAGCGCCGTGGTCATGTCGAAGTACGTCAGCGGCTCGCTGGCGCGCTCGTCGACCAGCTGGGCGAGCGGGGCGACCTCGCGGTACATCGCGACGAACCGCTCCTCGCTCACCGGCTCGCCGTCCAGGCTGATCCGCTCCCGGACGGTCTCCAGGTGCGGGCTGGTGTAGCGGCCGGTGTGCAGCCCGAAGGCGCGCAGCACCGAGTCGATCATCCGGGCCGTCGAGGTCTTGCCGTTGGTGCCGGTCAGATGGATCGACGGGTACGCCCGCTGCGGGCTGCCCAGCACGTCGAGCAGCTGCTCGATCCGGCCGAGGTCGAAGACCATCCGGGTGAAGCCGCGGCCGAGCAGCTCCGCGTCGACCTGCGCGAACTCCGTACCGCCGGGTTGTCCCCCGTTGTTCGTGCTCACGCCGGCAACGCCTCCAGCGCCGCCGAGATGCGCACCAGGTCCGCCTCGGCCGCCTGCAGCCGCGTCTGGATCTTCGCCACGACCGCCTCCGGCGCCTTCTCCACGAAGGCCGCGTTGCCCAGCTTGCCCCGGCACTGCTCGGCCTCGCGCAGCGCCGCCGCGCGGTCCTTCTCCAGCCGCGCCCGCTCGGCCGCCACGTCGATCGTGCCGCGGGTGTCCAGCTCGACGGTGACCCCGCCGGCCACCGCCACCGTCGCGGTCGCGGAGAACTCGTCGCCGGCCTGGTCGAGCCGGGCCAGCGACCGGATCAGCGGCTCGTGCGCGCCGATGCCCGCGTCGGCGAGCCCCGCGAGGCGCGCGGTCACCCGCTGCCCCGGCTTGAGCCCCTGGTCCGACCGGAACCGTCGCACCTCGGTGACGACCCGCTGCAGCATCCCCACCTCGGCCTCGGCCGCGTCGTCGACGAGACCGCCGTCCGCGCTCGGCCACGCCGCCCGCATCACCGTCTCGTCCTGGGTCAGCGCCGTCCACAGCTCCTCGGTGACGAACGGGATCACCGGGTGCAGCAGCCGGAGCAGGTTGTCCAGGACGTGGCCGAGCACACGCCGCGTCGCCTCCGCCGCCGGTCCGCCCGCCGCCAGCGTCGGCTTGGTCAGCTCGACGTACCAGTCGCAGACGTCGTCCCAGGCGAAGTGGTAGAGGGTGTCGCAGACCTTCGCGAACTCGTACGCCTCGAACTGCTCGTCGACCTCGGCGATCACGTGCTGCAGCCGGGACAGGATCCACCGGTCGACGGTCGACAGCTCGGTGACGTCGGGCAGCTCGCCGGCGACGGTGGCGCCGTTCATCAGCGCGAAGCGGGTCGCGTTCCAGAGCTTGTTGCAGAAGTTGCGGGAGCCCTGGCACCACTCCTCGCTGACCGGCACGTCGGAGCCGGGGTTGGCGCCGCGGGCCAGCGTGAAGCGGGTGGCGTCGGCCCCGAAGCGCTCGATCCAGTCCAGCGGGTCGACGACGTTCCCGAACGACTTCGACATCTTCTTGCCGTACTGGTCGCGCACCATGCCGTGCAGCGCCACCACGTTGAACGGCTGCTTGCCGTCCATCGCGTACAGGCCGAACATCATCATCCGGGCGACCCAGAAGAAGAGGATGTCGTAGCCGGTGACCAGCACGCTCGTCGGGTAGAACTTCGCCAGGTCGGGGGTGGACTCGGGCCAGCCGAGCGTGGAGATCGGCCACAGGCCGCTGGAGAACCAGGTGTCCAGGACGTCCTCGTCCTGGCGCCAGCCCTCGCCCGACGGCGGCGCCTCGTCCGGTCCGACGCAGACGACCTCGCCGTTCGGCCCGTACCAGACCGGGATCCGGTGCCCCCACCAGAGCTGCCGGGAGATGCACCAGTCGTGCATGTTGTCGACCCAGGCGAAGTAGCGCTTCGCGAGCTCGGCCGGCTCGATCTTCACCCGGCCGTCGCGGACCGCGTCCCCGGCCGCCTTCGCCAGCGGGCCGGTGTTGACGAACCACTGCATCGACAGCCGCGGCTCCACCGTCGTCTTGCACCGCGAGCAGTGCCCGACCGCGTGCACGTACGGCCGCTTCTCGGCCACGATCCGACCCTGCTCGCGCAGCGCGTCGACGATCGCCGGCCGCGCCTCGAAGCGGTCCAGGCCCTCGAACGGCCCGTGCACGGTGATCACGCCGCGCTCGTCCATCACGGCCAGGTTGGGCAGCCCGTGCCGCTGGCCGATCTCGAAGTCGTTGGGGTCGTGCGCCGGCGTCACCTTGACCGCGCCCGTGCCGAAGGCCGGGTCGACGTGCGCGTCGGCGACGATCGGGATGCGTCGGCCGGTCAGCGGCAGCTCCACCTCCGTGCCGACGAGGTGCGCGTAGCGCTCGTCGTCCGGGTGCACCGCCACCGCGGTGTCGCCGAGCATGGTCTCGGCCCGGGTGGTCGCGACGACGATCGCGTTCGGCCCGTCGCCGTACCGGATGGAGACCAGCTCGCCCTCGTCGTCGGAGTGCTCCACCTCGATGTCCGACAGCGCGGTGAGGCAACGCGGGCACCAGTTGATGATCCGCTCCGCCTGGTAGATCAGGCCCTCGTCGTAGAGGCGCTTGAAGACCGTCTGCACGGCCCGCGACAGGCCCTCGTCCATCGTGAAGCGCTCGCGGTCCCAGTCGACCGAGTCGCCCAGCCGGCGCATCTGGCCGAGGATCGCGCCGCCGGACTCGGCCTTCCACTGCCACACCCGCTCGACGAACTTGTCGCGGCCGAGGTCGTGGCGGGACAGGCCCTGCGCGGCGAGCTGCCGCTCGACGACGTTCTGGGTGGCGATGCCGGCGTGATCCATGCCGGGCAGCCAGAGCGCCTCGAAGCCCTGCATCCGCTTGCGACGGATCAGCGAGTCCTGGATCGTGTGGTCGAGCGCGTGCCCGACGTGCAGCGAACCGGTCACATTCGGCGGCGGGATCACGATCGAGAAGGGCGGGCGGTCGCTGCTCGCGTCGGCCCGGAAGTACCCCGCCGATACCCACTGCTCGTACCGTCGCTGCTCTACCTCACCGGGCTGGTACTGCGCCGGAAGGGTCGGGGCTGCGTCGTGGCGGGTCTGCGGTGTCTGGGTCACCCGTAGAGTCTACGGAGCGCCCGCGGCACGGCCGCGTGCACCACCACCCCGTTGGCGTACGGTGGCGGCTATGCCCGACGACGACATCCTCGCCGGCCGCCGCGCGGTTGAGCCGGAGCCGATCGACGTCACGCCGCCGCCCCGGGAATCCGCCGCCGACCAGCGGAAACGCCCGCCGTCGCGCAGCAAGATGATCACCGTGGTCGCGGTGGCGGCGGTCGGGCTCGTCGGCGCCGGCTTCCTCGCCGCCGCCGGCTGGCGGGTGGCGCAGCAGAAGGACGCAACGCTGGGCACACCGGCCCGGGCCGCCGGCCTCGTGCTCGACGAGAGCGAGCGGGCCTTCGCCACCGCGGACTACCTGCGTACGGCGTTGGCGGCGCGGATCGACCTCGACACCAGCATCGGCGCGGTGTACGCGGACCCGGCCGACTCGAAGCGCAGCGTGCTGCTGTTCGGCGGCACCACGCTGCTGTGGTCCCCGGAGCGCGACCTGGACACGCTCTTCGACGTGGTCTCCGACGACGCCGGTTCGGTGAGCGGGCTGCGCGAGGTGTCCGCCGGCAAGCTCGGCGGTGTCATGAAGTGCGGTACGACGAGGAGCGAGGACGGCGATATCGCGGTCTGCGGCTGGGCCGACCACGGCAGCGTCGCGCTCGGGATGTTCCCGGGGCGCCGGCCCGCGGACGCCGGAACGCTATTGCGCGACCTCCGCGCGGCCATCCAACACCGCTCCTGACCGCTCGTTCCGTGGGGCCGTTCGTCGCCCCGTGGTTTCATGCGCACAAAAAAAGGGGGGCCCCTGTCGGGACCCCCTAATTCTTTTGCTGCGTGTGTATGCAGTTGAGGCCCACCCCGTATGCGGGGTGGGCCTCAACTGGAAAGATTGTCCGGCGGTGTCCTACTCTCCCACACCCTCCCGGGTGCAGTACCATCGGCGCTGGAGGGCTTAGCTTCCGGGTTCGGAATGTTACCGGGCGTT
>NZ_FNPH01000026.1 GCF_900107255.1 Micromonospora pattaloongensis
TGTCGGCGACGCGTGAAAACTGACCCCCGGGCGACGGGCGAAGCTGGACCCCCCTTCCAGGATCGGGAGGGTGTTGAGCGTGGAGGATTGGGCGGAGATCCGTCGTCTGCATCGGGCTGAGGGGATGCCGATCAAGGCGATTGCCCGCAAGCTCGGGGTGGGCCGCAACACGGTGCGTCGGGCGTTGGCCGTGGCGGAGCCGCCGCGGTATTCGCGGCCGGCGAAGCCGTCGATCGTGGATGCGGTGGAGCCGCAGATCCGGGCGTTGTTGCAGCAGTGGCCGACGATGCCGGCCACGGTGATCGCAGAAAGGATCGGTTGGCAGCGGTCGCTGACGGTGCTCAAGGATCGGGTTCGGCAGTTGCGGCCGTTGTTCGTCGCGCCGGATCCGGCGCAGCGCACGGACTATCTGCCGGGTGAGTTGGCGCAGTGTGATCTGTGGTTCCCGCCGGCGGACGTGCCGTTGGGCTTCGGTCAGGTGGGCCGGCCGCCGGTGCTGGTGATGGTCTGCGGCTATTCGCGGTGGCTGTCGGCGGTGATGATCCCGACCAGGCAGGCGCCGGATCTGCTGACCGGGCACTGGCAGCTGCTGAGTCGGTTGGGTGCGGCGCCGAAGGCGTTGGTGTGGGACAACGAGTCCGCGGTGGGGCAGTGGCGTGGCGGCCGTCCGCAGTTGACCGAGGCGATGAACGCCTTCCGCGGCAGCCTGGGCATCCGGGTGATCCAGTGCCGGCCCGCCGACCCGGAGGCCAAGGGCCTGGTCGAGCGGGCCAACGGCTACCTGGAGACGTCGTTCCTGCCTGGCCGCCATTTCGCCTCGCCTGCGGACTTCAACGCGCAGCTTGATGGGTGGCTGGTGCGGGCCAACACTCGACAGCACCGCACCCTGCAAGCCCGCCCCGTCGACCGCATCGACGCTGACCGCGCGGCCATGGTCGCGCTGCCGCCGGTCGCCCCGGTCACGGGGTGGCGGTTGTCGACCCGCCTGCCCCGCGACCACTACGTCCGCGTGGACGCCAACGACTACTCGGTGCACCCATCAGTGGTCGGCCGCCGCGTCGACATCGTGGCTGACGCCGAACGTGTCGAGGTGTTCTGCGACGGCCGGGGCGTCGCCGGTCACGAGCGGTGTTGGGCCGGCGGGCAGAGCATCACCGACCCGGCCCACCGCGACGCCGCCGACCAACTACGCGCTGCCCGACGCCTGGCCGCGGTCCCGGCCGTCGCCGCCGAGGTGGAACACCGGACGTTGAGCGACTACGACCGCGTGTTCGGCCTCAACCCCGAGGAGGTGGCCTGATGGCCGGCAAGACCAGCCGCAACGTCACCTCCGAGATCGCGTTCCTGACTCGGGCGTTGAAAGCCCCGTCCCTCGCCGCCTCCGTCGAGCGGCTGGCCGAGCGGGCCCGGGCCGAGTCATGGACGCACGAGGAGTTCCTGGCCGCCTGCCTGCAACGCGAGATCGCCGCCCGCGAAGCCCACGGCGGCGAGGGCCGTATTCGTGCTGCCCGGTTCCCGGCCCGCAAGAGCTTGGAGGAGTTCGACTTCGACCACCAACGCTCGTTGAAGCGGGAGACGATCGCCCACCTGGGCACCCTCGACTTCGTGGCGTCGAAGGAGAACGTGGTGTTCCTCGGCCCGCCCGGCACCGGCAAAACCCACCTGTCCATCGGCCTCGGGATCCGCGCCTGCCAGGCCGGACACCGGGTCGCGTTCGCCACCGCCGCGCAGTGGGTGGCCCGCCTCGCCGACGCCCACGCCGCAGGAAAGCTGCAAGACGAGCTGGTCAAACTCGGCCGCATCCCGCTGCTGATCGTCGACGAGGTCGGCTACATCCCCTTCGAAGCCGAAGCGGCGAACCTGTTTTTCCAACTCGTCTCCAACCGCTACGAACGCGCATCCCTGATCGTCACCAGCAACAAGCCCTTCGGCCGGTGGGGAGAAGTCTTCGGCGACGACGTCGTCGCCGCAGCCATGATCGACCGCCTCGTCCACCACGCCGAGGTCATCTCGATGAAGGGCGACAGCTACCGACTCAAAGACCGCGACCTCGGCCGCGTCCCCGCGGCCACCAAGACCAACGACTAGCAAGATTCAACCAGCAGAGGGGGTCCGTTTTCGGCCGTCGCGAAGGGGTCCGTTTTCAGCCGTCGTTGACA
>NZ_FNPH01000016.1 GCF_900107255.1 Micromonospora pattaloongensis
CCGCCCAATCCTCCACGCTCAACACCCTCCCGATCCTGGAAGGGGGGTCCAGCTTCGCCCGTCGCCCGGGGGTCAGTTTTCACGCGTCGCCGACACTACGGGCGTAGCCACGGTGCGACATCGTCCCAGCACAGTCACTTTCAGATACGCGGAACGAGTACGCGCCTACACCAGTAGGCGCACCTCCCCCAACCGTCACGGCGATCCGGGTCTCGCCGCCATCCGGATGCCGATGTGCGGACGTCGGTGTCATGCAACCTGCCCGGCACCGCCAGCGTGGCGGCTCAGTCCCACCAGAACGACCACCAGGCCCGGTTCGTGAGGCTCTCGGCGTAACGGATGAGGGTGTGGGTGTGGGACTGCCACACGTTGTCGGGGCAGAACGCAAAGTGTTCGGCAGCGACGCGCAGCGCGTGGTCTGCGTTGGTGGGCGGAGCAGCGACGCTGAGGTATAGCTCGGCTGGTCCGAGGCCGACGACTCTGGCCCCGAAACGTTCTTCCCAGCTGCGCAGCACCGCGCTGAACTGCGCGGTGTCGTTCTCGTAGTTCAACGGCCCACCCCACCCCAGATCGGCCGGGGCATCCGCACCGCGGGCACTGGGACTCAGCCCGAGGCGCGGCGCGGTCAGCCACGAGTCGGCCAGCAGATGTTCGGCGAACTCGGCAGCCCGAGCCGCGGGGTCTTCCTGCAGCGTTCCGGCAGGCGCGAGCCCAGGCCACCGATTGCCGAACGGCGCCGTGACGGCCAGCCGCTCCGGCGCGCTGAGCATGTCGTAGTCCCCATCCGTCGCCGTGTAGACAGACCACCACCCAGTCAGCAGCGCGTCGGCGTCATGATCGCCTGGGCTGGACTTGATGAGACGCGGGTCGAGTTCACCGGTCGTCCACGGGGTGCCCGGCTCGTCCGACCTCCCTCCGAGCAGCAGTGGCCACAGACCTGTCCGGCCATGGCGCGCCTGAAGTGATCCCCACAGACCCGCGTCCGGACGGGTGTCGCTGATCCACAGGATCGGCTCCTCGAGAACCCCGGCCTCGGTCTCATGCACGGCTCGCCCGGGCGGAAGGTCAAGGCTGAGGGAGCCGCCCGAGTCGTGCCGAAGGGATGTCAACGGATTGCCTGGCATTGGACGCACGGTACAGACCCGCCAACACGATCAGAGTCACTCGCCTCGTCGGCTATCCGCTTCTGCCGCATCTTGGCCAGGCACTCATGTATCGCCGTGGCCTGGCAAGATCGCTGCGGGAGGTAGGGTCATTGCAGTACACGTGGGTTTCGTCGGCTGGCGGACCGCTGCTCGTCGCTCCGCAATCGGCGCTATCGCTGTGGACCGGTGCTGACAGCACGGATGGTCCCGTGGAGAGCTGGGGCGACTACGGCCGGGCCTGCGCAATCGACGGTTACGTCGGCGTGGTCGCCATAGGTCAGCGGCAGGCGCTTGTCCTGGGCGATGAGCCGGCAATGACGACGTACCTATCCTCGGAACGGCTGTTCCTGCGGTGGGCAGCGGCGTACGAGGAAGACGACCTGGTGAGCGCTGCACGCCGAGCGGTACGTGATGGCGTGAATTGGGACGCGGATGAGGATGTCCGCTGGGTGGCGGACGGGCCGGTCGTGATGTTCGATTCGGCGTGGCCCGGAGCGGAGTTGGAACCAGACAACCACCTCGTGATCGAGCTACGCCCGAGCGAATACCGGGTCCGGGCGACGTACCGCGCCGATGGTGACAACTGGATGATCCTCGTTCAGCTTCAACCCGTGCCATGAACTCGCACAGCCAGAGGCAAACGCAGGCTTGATCAGGACATCTGGATCTGCCGCCGACCGGGCGTCACGTTGAGTGGCAGGCGTGGGTGGGTCGAACGCTCGGTCGCGCCGGGATGAGTGCCTCACCGTTGGAGTCAGACGTTCAGTGGGTTCGCGTGTGCGGGTTGCCCCAGCAGCTACATGGTCGTGCGGCGTGGAGCGGTCAAAGCGTCGCGACGAGCCGGAACCGCTCCAGCACGGCTGGTGTGTCGTCGTTCACGGTGAAGCCTGGATTGCCCAGCCACCCTCGGTAGTCCATTCCGTGCCAGTACTCCTCGTGGCCAGCTCGCCAGGCGGCGATCGAGTCGTGCCCCTCGCCCTCGTCCCGGGCGTGGTCGAAGTCCACGTCGCCGAGGCAGCTGACACGCACCTCGGTCAGTTCGATCACCGCGACCCGGCGACCAGCAGAATCGACCACCGCCGCTCGGGCACCCACGACCGGTAGTGGCTCGCCTTCGATTTCGTAGTCCTGGAGCAGGCCGGTCGTGGTGGTCTTGGTCCCCTCGAGGACTGCAGCGACCAGCTTGTCGCGCAGCGGACCAGGGAAGGCCAACTCGAACGTGGGTAGATCTGCGGTCACTGGAGGAGACTAACGAGAGATCGTCGACGTCTGCGAGCCGATCATGCGGTCCTTACGACCAGTGTTGACTCTCATGCCGCATACCGCGCGATTAGCCAGGGCGTTAGTCGAGTGCGAGCGCCTGCTGAGTGTCGCTAGCCGAGTCGAACATGACGCACGTTGGCCACGGTGGTACCTCCGATTTCCCACTCCACGTCAGATGGACCAGCGCCCATCGGTCGTCGACCTTGAGCAGCACGTCGTCGCGTGCATCGGAGCGTCCGACAACCGCGAAGGGCATGCCGTGCAGGGCGTGACCCGGCGATGTCTCACGCAGCATTTCGTTCGTGATCGCGTGGACCTGTTCTTGCTCGGACTCGCCGGGGTTGCGCAGGTCCCACCAAGGGTCGGTGATGATCACATCGTCAGGCACGCCGAGATCCTGACATGCCGCAATCCGCCCGCGGCCGTGTCGTCGCGGGCCGCTGGGCACCAATCTCCGGTCGTGCCGTCGACCGTGGGGAACGCAATGTCACGGAGGGTCGATCAGGACAACATCTCGTCGGGCCGATGAGCGGATGTCGAGGGCATGCTGGCGGGATTGCGGAGCAGGCGGACTGCTATCGTCCGCCGCGTGAAGGGCGATGACGAGATCCTGGAAATGGTTCGCCAAGACCTGGGTCTCGCTGAACTGCTGTGGAAGGTCTGCGAGTTTGACGTCACCCGCGGTGATCACGGTGAGCCTGTCCGGCTGTCGTCCGGGCATGCCGTGGAAGGCATAGCAGGTGACTTCGCTGGCGGCACGTTCTTCCTCTGCGGTGAACGCCGCTCGATTCGTCCGGTCTTGTATGCCAGCTCCGAAGGGCAGGCCGGCCTTATCGGCCATAGCCTTGGCGAAGCCCTCCAGGTCATGATCGGGCTGCCGTCCTGGTGGGACTGCCTGAAGTTTTCCGGCGGCGGGGATCTGGTGACAATGCAGTGCGCTGCGGAGCATCTGCAGCGCGACGAGCTCAGAGACCAGCCGGAGGTTGCTGTTCAGCGGGTCCAACTCGCGACAGCACTGTCGTTGGGTCTGGTGAACGCCCCGCTGCTGCTGACCCACTTGCGTGACGCGGTGGCCGGTACCACGCCTGACTTCGTCCTTACCGGGGAAACTGGCGAGGAGTACGGATCGCTGTTCGGGCTGTGGCTGCCGGGCCGCAATCCCTGCTGGAGTTGAGAGCGTCCGTTCTAGCTCACGACCGACCACCAAGATGAGATGCGCTGATCTGCCTCTGTCCGGGCGTTCGCAGTACTGGCCAGAGTGCGCGGTCATGGCTCCCCTCTGTGTTAAGACGCTGTCGGGAGCGGGGTTCTATGCTGGGTGGCGGCGGGACCGGGAAGTGACTTCTCCGAAGAGCTGGCATGGGGATGTGAGCTGGTCATGCTGGAGTCAGTAGTCGTTCCCCGGTGTCCTCCCGGGCCCGTCGCCGCGGTGGCCGCGGCGTTGTCGATCATGTGTCGGAAGACGATGTCGGACAGGCGTCGTTTCAGCGCGCGCATCGCTTCCATTGACGTCTTGCCGGACGCTTTCTTCCCGTCGAAGTAGGCGCGTCCTTCGGTGGGGTTGCGTAGTTGAACGGTGGCCATGATGTGCAGTACGCGGTTGATCTGTCGGTTGCCGGCGCGGGAGAGTCGGTGGCGTATCTGGTCTCCGGAGGAGGCGTCGATGGGGGCGGTGCCGTTCCAGGAGGCGAAGTGGGCCCGGTTGGGGAACCGGGTGATGTCGCCGACCTCGATCAGCAGGCGGGCGGCGCCGGAGGGTCCGATGCCGTGCAGGTCCATCAGCGTGGTGCCGGTGGAGGCGACCAGTTCCTTGAGTTCCTTGTCGGCTTGCTTGGAGCGTTGGTAGATCCGTTCGAGGTCACTGATCAGCTCCGCAGCGACCCGGCGTCGGGCCTTTCCGACGGCGTCGCGGGGTCTGACCGTGGCCGGCAGTGCCTTGGCCTGGGCGGCGGACAGGTTCTTTTTCGCTCCGCCGGGGATGAGCTCCAGCAGCAGTTGGTGCAGCTGGGAGACCATCCGGGTGTGGTCCTCGCCCAAAGAGCGGCGGCGGTCGGCCAGGATCCGCAGCAGGGCGAGTTGTTCGTCGTTGACGACCGGGCGCAACCCCGCCATCCGGGTGCCGACCAGCGCAATGGAGTGGGCGTCGGTGGCGTCGGTCTTGCGGCCCTGCCCGGTGGCGAACACCCGCGCCCGGGCGGACAACTTCGGTGGCAGATCGACGACTTGTTCGCCATCGGCGAGCAGCCGGTTGGCGATGTGCCGGCCAATGCCCTGGCAACCCTCGATCGCCCAGACCCGGTTCGGCCACCGCGTGGCGTACTTCCTCATAGCCGCGTAGCCGGCCCGGCCGGTGTCGAAGCGGCCGCCGCCGACGACGGCCTCGTCGCCGGCCATGACCTCGATCGTGGCCGAGCGCTTGTGCGGGTCCATCCCGATGACCACGCGATCCGACGTGCCACTCAACGCGTCCTCCGATGCTCGATCCACTCTGGGTTGTCGAGCCGGGAGGGCAACGCTACTTCGAGCCGAGCAAACCCCTCTTGAGCCTCTCCCCGCCCTGCGGCGACGCCCGGGCTGCGCAGGCCAAATGAGAGCCACACGACCAGCGTGGGCAGCCGAAATGAGAGCGACAGCCCGGGCGCCTCGACCGAAGCCTGGCCGGGCCGCGGTCGTAGGTCAATGAAGCAAGTAGCCGAGATGACTGCGTCACCCTTTGGCGGGGTAGCCGGGCTTAGGAAGTAGGGATCAGAGCGGCGAAGGACTCGATACCTTCAACCCAGCCGGCACCTCGTCCAACTCGGCAAGCCGAACCCGTCATGCGTATTGTCTAGCGGATGAATTGGCGCTCACCGAGACCGGCCGTCATTGCGGCAGCGCTCGGTGCTGCCTTCGTCCTCTCTGCCGTCGTTTCGCTCAGCGTGCCAATCTTGGTCCAGACCAGTGATGGTGGCAGCACTGCGACAGAACCGACCGCCCCCCGAGCCATCACCTGTTTCCAACCCCCGCAACCGACCGGAGCGGTGCCCGATCCATGCTGGGACGTCGCCGTCGCGGCGGGCCGGAGCACCCCGAGCCAAGCGGCGCGGGAGGCCGCTCGACTCGCCGCCGTTGAACTCCGAACGGAGGTGTCGGCCCTGATCGATCGGCAGCCGTCGGTCTGCGTGACGACTGCGGCCGGTGGACCCGGGCGATGCAGTCGCGACGAACTCGACGCCGGCGAGCTGCGGAACGCGCTAAACCGGGTAGGTCTGGTCGACCATGTCGTACGATTCGCGCGGTCCGACGACATCACCGAGGGCAAGGGGCTCGTGTTCGCCGCGCGAGTTGGAGGCGCCTGCGTGCTCGGCTACGTGCTCTCCTCGAGAGAGGCGGCCGGCGTAGCTGGGACGCTGCACGATGGCACGTGCTTGTCCGTCTGAGCAGCCATGCCGCGATCGGCGCGATGAGGAGCGTGACCAACCCAGCAGCAGCCCTCGGAGTGTCCGGACATGCAGGTAAGCGCGACGTCCTACTAACGCGCCGCCGGTACAGCAACTGTCGAGACGACTCGAAGCCCAGCCGATCGTACACCTGCACTGCCTTGCGACCGGAGTGGACGGTCACGGAGGAGTCGAGCAACGAACGCTACGTGCGAGTGCTGGTGCGCGGACCACTGCGCGACGTCCGCTGCGAAGGCGTCAACGGACTGCCGTGCTGGTTCCTCATTCAGGGTGTCTCGCCCCAACAACTGGGCCAAGTCTGCGACGTCATCCGCGCTGGCCTGACTAATTCTCCCGCGCAGGTCTGTCACCTGGTTGGCCAGAAGCACGGGAGTCGCGAACACAACTGTGTTCAACCGCATGACGACCGGATCTGCCGCACGGCGAGCGCGGAGGCGCAGCTCAGTCGAACCAGTTGAACAGCAGGTCACCGAGCCGGCTCGGCTGGTGGTAGGCGACATCCCGCCGTTCTTCTTCGGTAAGAAGATGCAGGTGTCGGTCGTTGAGCGGTTGATTCAGCTCTGCCGTGGTGGCGACCCGCAGCCCTGCGCGGCGGTAGACGTCCCCGCCGGGGACGTCAACGAACACCGCGTTGATCATGTAGGGATCTTGCTGTTCGGCTCCAGCGACCAGGAAGGCCGCAGCGTTGAAGAGGATGCTCAACGGCTTGCCATCACGGAGTCGCACACCGACCCTGTAGTGATTTCGGCCGACCGTCGGCTCCTCGACCGAGGTCGTGACCACACCGCCGACTGCCCTGGTGCTGTCGTACACCATGGCCAGCCACGTTGCACTGGCCGTCCGATCTGGGTGCGGCTTGGTCACTCCAGCCTGCAGCAGATGCAGAATCTCCACGCAGGGATCATCCGGCACCGCGGCGTCACGAAGTGCTGACTCGGCCGGCATATGAGCGGGTGTTCCACGAGCTGCGCCTCGGTGGACCCTGACTAGGGTGATGCGGTGCCGATCTACGCTGGGTTCGACGGAGCGCCACTGCATTACGACGAAAGCCACCCTGGGCGAAGCCGGGACCTTCCGCCCGTCATCGTCCTCGCCGGCGGCGCCGCCAGGCACCCGAGCTACCTCGGTGATCTGGCCGGACTTGCATGGACGTGGTGCGGCGTAGGAGCGGGCGGGTCAGGGCAACCCTTGCCGTCGTCGAGGAGTTGCTGGCCGAGGAGGGCGACGCGTCGCGTATCGCGCTGGATTTTCTCGAAAATCTTCAGAACGCGGCGTCGCACGGGACGGAGGGATTGTTCACTACGGAGGAGTTGCTGCCGTTGCGCGGGCCCCGGACGGTGGAGGGCTGGGAGACGGTGGACCGGTTCTGGGCCGCTGTCGTCGCCTGGTGCGACGAGAACGGGGTGGAGCTGGAGTCGAGTGAGTCGCTCCGCCTCGTCGAGCATCCGGGACTGCAGTCGATCATGTGGCCGTCGTGCCGGAGCCTCGCTGACGGGCGGCGGGTCGATCTCAGCGATGTAGTGCGGTACGAGAAAGCGGTTGGCATGCCGATGGCCGGCTTCGGTCACCACCCGACGCCATGACCGGACAGGCGGCGGCGCGACCGGCACGCCGCACTCTGGAGGCATCCCCTCCCCAGGGCTGGTTGATCGGGCACGTGGACCATCACCTCCAAGCCCCAGAGGCAACGAGACGTGCCCCGACGCACATGCCGACGCAACACGCTCTTCTACCCGCGGACCACACGTCGCGCAGCGCGGCCTGCTGTCCACGGGTGGCGACGCGCGGAGGTGGCGACGCGCGGAGGTGCCGATGAGCGGATGCCGAGGAGCGTCACCTCCTGTGTGATCATCGGTATGCGCGCACGGCGACGACGGGCGAGGGACACACGGTGACGGTTGATTGGGGTCGGCTCCAACACGCGTACGGCTGGGCCACCGATACGGCCAAGCACCTGCAAGCGCTGGAGTCCGGCGACGCCGAGGCTCGCGCGGCGGCGCTGGACCACCTCGACATCGCCGTGCTGCACCAGGGTTTTCCCCGGACGGCGACCGCGCCGGTCGTCCGGGCCCTGACCACGCTGCTCGCCAACGGGCGTGCACACCCGGACACAGTCGAATCGCTGCTGGAGTTCCTGGGCGACGCGGCCCTGAGCGTGACCGGCCTGGCCGACGATCGCTACTTCGCCGATGTGCTGCCGGACCTTGCTGACGCGCTCGCGGAGGCGTATCCGGTGGTGCTTCCGCTGCTCGTGGCATCCCCGCCGGACCGGGCCCTGTTCCGCGCAGAGAACTTGGTGGCGATCGTCCGCACACCGCGCCTTGCGGACCGGCGGGAGGAACTAGCCGTCCTCGTCCTGGAGTGGGCGGAACGCGATGCCGGGCCGCAGGCGGATTGGGTTCACTGCCTCGCCCGGCTCGACGTCGACGTCCGCGATCGGCTCACCGACCTGGACCCTGCGGTAAGGCTGCGGGCTGCGCTGGCCCACGAGGACGACCCGCGGAGCCGGGATCTGATTCTGGCCGCGTTGGCGGACCCGCCGCCTCCTGGGTTACATCGATCCGAGCTGGTCGCCGCAGCGATCCGCATCGCCGCCGACTTCGAAGCGATCGCTGCGGCTGCCTGCCAAGTTGCCAGGCGGGACAGTTGGACCGGCTTCGACGATGGCTGGGGAGCGTTGGTGCGGTTCGCGTTCCCCACGCCGTATGGGAAGGGCCGGCCGCTGACCGAAACGCAGCGTGCGCTGCTTCGGGCCCTGGTCGCAAACGATCAGCTCTGGGATCCGACGAACGGAAGCTGTGGGCTCGTCTTCAGGCAGGCCGGGTTGCCGCACAGCCGGGCGGGGTGCCGCCGGCTGGCCGGGTGACCGCGTATCCCGTGGCCATCCGGGCAGCACGCGGTTAGAGGCTGGCGCTGGTCAATAAGGCGAGCAGCTCCGCCTCCTGCTTCCGGCGCGAAGGCGTCGGTGCCGGACCGCCGCAGTGGTCATGGATCGCTGGCATACAGTGAGGCCGGCTGGGCGCGGCCGGCGTTCGATGATCGGGTGGACGCTTCTGCCGCAGCGATGCGGGGATTCAGGGTCACGGGCCGTTAGGCCCTCGGTCCCGGTCTCGCTGAGTTTGTCGAGCATCAGCGGGGGACACGACAGCGGCAGGTTGGCCGCCCCGTGCCGGTCCGTAGAGCGCGCGAGGCGATGAAGTGCGGCGAGAACCTGCGCCGGGACGCCACGGTTACCGGCCGGACATCCCTGAATGCGCAGGTGGGGCGGACCGTAGATCAGTGGTCCTGATGTTCGCCGTGCGCAGAACGAGTTGGTCGCGGCCGTCGGGTCGGCGAGGCTGAATCTCGTGACCGATATGGACTCCCTGGCTGCGGCCGACCGACGACTGCAGGCCGCGCAGCTCGCGGCGGATGCCGATGTACTGGACCAACTCCTTGATGACCGTCTCGTCTTCACCGGCCCGGATGGAGCCTGGTACTCGAAGCAAGACGATTTGGAATTGCAGCGCTCGGGCCAGCAGGTGTTGACCGAAGTGACAGAGGAGGAACTCACCACCGTCGTGGTCGGCGACACCGGGGTCACCTTGTTTCGAGGAAGGCTTGCGGGCCGGCTCAGGGGCGAGTCGTTTGTCGCGCACGTGCGCTACACCCGGACGTGGATCAAGACAGCTGCAGGCTGGCGCTTGCTCGCAGCGCACGTCACCACGACGACGTAGCCGCGAGCACCTTGAGCGGATACGCGCACATCCGACTCTCCACGATCGCGCACCCGGATCTGCCGCCGAGCGCGCGTTACTGAGCGCAGCCGTTGTCCACGGGTGGCGGCGCTGTGGACGTGCCGAGAACAGTGCACATGATCATGCTCGCGTACTCGACGGGCACGCTGTGCCGCCGATTGCGCCTCAGGGCGGTGGACTCTGCAGGGCATGCGTCCAGACAACTTTGACGGCTGGATGAACGGTTGTGGGACTGGTCAGAGCGGTGCCCACAGGTGGCGGCGCTTCCACGTGTCGTCGCCGGCTCGGAACTCCTGCAGAAGCCGCACGGCTGCCTCGCGGTCGGTGGTCTGGCAGCGGAAGTGCCGGTCGATGGAACCTTCCTGATACTCCAGTGCGTATGTCCCGGCGGGTACTCCCGCAGCGTCGCCGTAGCCCACCTGGACGAACCATCCGTCGGCGCGTTCGAGAATGACGTAGCCGTTGTCTTTGCCGACTTGGCCGATGATCCATTCCAATCGGTGCGCGTCGGGGTCGGGCATCGTCGGCAAGCTCTCCGAGGAAAGCGTGAAGGGCGCTGCGTAGCCCGGCGCGTTCGGGTTTACGACGTGGTAGCCCGGTTCGTAACACACCAGGCCGTGCTCGGTGGCGAGCGTCAGGACGGCTGTACCGACCTCGTTCGCTCGCGACCAGACGCACGAGACGGCCACGATCGCGTCGGAACGCTCGGGGGTCATGCTCCACACTCCGAGCCGGTCGATGTCTTCATCGCTGAGGCTCTCCAGGGGCGGGAAGCGATCGAGCAGTGCGTCATAGAACCGGCGCACGGCGGGATGGGTGGCGAATAGATCTTTTCCACCGTCGCCCCAGCGCTCTAGCTTTGCCCGCGCCTCGGCCGCAGTGATCGGTTGGTCCTCGTGCCAGACGTACAGGTCAAAACTCACCGTAACCCCAAGTGTCTCAGCCAACCGGCGACGACAGCCTAGGTCCCGCGACCCTACCCAGAGAACCGCTCGCCGCCACGTCGGGATCCTGCCCCGGATCCGCGACAACGCGCTGATCACGCTGGGCCGCGCCCACGCCGAGATCACCGCCCACCTGCTCACCGCGCTGACCGCCAGCCGGCTCGCCGCGGCCGGTCACCCCGACGCGGGCCTGCTCGCCCGGCTCGGCAAAGCCGCTGGCGTCGACGCCGCCGTCGCCGCGGTCGCCGGCCTGGCCCCGCTGATCGGCGCAAGCGGCTTCCAACGCCACCACCGCATCGCCAAGGCCCGCGCCGACCTGACCGGCCTGCTTTACGCCGACGGCATCCACGACAGCCTGTACCGCTCCGGCGGCGTCACCTTGCTCGCCGCCGCCGGCGGAGCCCCGACACCGGCACCCGCGGTGGCGGCCGCTGCTTGACCTACAGCACACAGGCACCGCGACCCGAACCCTGGTCGCGGTGCCTGTGCACGTCGCCGAGTGGATCAGGCGACGAACAAGCCGTTCTCCAGGTAGAGCGCCGTGTTCTTGGCCCGCGTTCGCAGCGCAGCGACGATCCTGCGGGCCAGCAGCTCGGAGAGCCGCTCACCGGCCTCCTGCTCGGTGCACCAGGCCCAGCTGCGCAGCTCCTCGGCTGGCAGCCGGATCTGCGCCGTCTGCTCCGCGGTGAGAACCCCGCCGTCGAACACCATCAGCAGGCCCTCGTTGCGGCCTGGGCGCGGAGGCACCCAATCGGTCACCAGCAGCCGGCCCGGCTGCACCGGCAGCCCCAGCTCCTCCTTGAGCTCGCGCACCACCGCGGTGTACGGCGACTCGTCCGCCTCGACCGCGCCGCCCGGGATCTCCCAGTAGTCCTTGTAAGTCGGCTCGACCAGCAGCACCCG
Source organism: Micromonospora pattaloongensis (assembly GCF_900107255.1). Taxonomy (GTDB): domain Bacteria; phylum Actinomycetota; class Actinomycetes; order Mycobacteriales; family Micromonosporaceae; genus Micromonospora_I; species Micromonospora_I pattaloongensis. The sequence goes on from NZ_FNPH01000016.1 coordinate 11,433, forward strand.
GCCACGATCGTCGGACAGCAGCACCGCGGCCCCCATCCGCTTGCGTGGCAACGTGGCGGCGAAGTCGTCATTCGCCACCGCGCCAGGCTATCCATCGGCCGCACCCGCGAAGGCCTGGCTGAACTGTATTTTCTAGGTGACTCGGGGTCACGGGCGAGAAGCTGATGCGTCCGCTGGCCGGTGGAGTTGTGTTCTGGTTATTCAGCGCCTGGCGCATTGGCCGCGTCTCCGCCGGCTCCGGCACGCGCGCGCCGGTAACGTTGGGTGTATCGCCGCAACGCGTCGGCGGCTGAGCAGAACCGGACGCGCTCATCGAGGCTCGCTGCCGCGGCCGCACCCGGTCCACGGTCTGCCCGGGCAGGCAGAGGTGGACACCGGTGGGCAGCCGCAATGTGGGAGCGTCTCGCCGGGCACCTGGACCGAGTCTGGCCGGACACCGATCCTGGCCCAAGTCTTAAGTAGCCGATGTGCGGAAGACCGTCATGCTCGATGACGAAGCTCGTAGGCGCGGATCACTCGGACCGTGGGATCGGCGCTCTCGGGAGTCCGTAGCCGATCGGTCAGAAGGAAATCGGGCAGGGTGAACCCGGCCGCGTGTTCGTGTTCGGACAGCACGAACGTTCCGCCGCGCCTCTCAGGCTGCCATCCGTGCTCCAAGGCGTGGCTGATGACGGCTCGTACGTCGGCCGGCGTCGGATAGGCGCCGTCGGTGGCGCATGCCCCCCATGGCGCTGGCCAGGCGACCGATAGCAGATCCGCCTGGAGTGCCTGGCTCGTCTTCCCAGCGCCCCACACCCGCAGCCGAATGCACCGGTGGCAGTCACCGCTGCCCTGGACGTGCCGGATCTCCGCACGCCACACGAAGGTCCGTGCACCGATTCGCATCTGCCGCAGTCGCGTCCGCACGTGGGTCACCTCACGGTCGATCTTCCCCGCTCCGCCGCGACCCGCCAAGGTAGTTGCCTGCGACACCTGCCGCCGATCGAGTCGCCTGGCGTGCACGCTCATGCCGCCGACAATGCGTGGCCTTCTGATCGGTCAGTCAGTATCTGTGGCCGCCGATCGCGGCGCTGCCGAATCTTGCGTGGAGCATCCTGTCCTTGCAGCCCCGGGCCACGATCCGCCCGGGACGCCTAGGATGGTCTCGATGACCATTCCCGAAACGCGACTCGACGACGTCCCCGCCGATGGAGCCCGGGTCGAAGAGGCCCTGCGGCTGCTTTCCGGCGTGCCGGTAGGACTCGATGTCGCCGTCAAGCGGCTCAGCCGTGGCAGCGGTGTCTACGCCTGGTGGGCTGGTCCTCTGATCTTTCCCGAGCTCCCCGGGCCGCCGAATGAAAGCGTTCCGTCGCTACGGCTGCTGTATCTCGGACGGGCGACGAGCCTGCGGGGCCGGATCCTGCGTAACCATCTGAGGCGTTCGGGCAGCTCGACTTTGCGCCGTACATTGGCCGGGCTTCTTGTGTCCGAGGGTTACCGGACGACCTGGACGGATCGTGTTGTTCTGGTCCCTGAGGATGAGACGCGGCTGACCGCGTGGATGTACGCGCACCTGCGCTTGACCTGGGCGGAGGACCCGGAGCCGGCGGCTATCGAGGCCGAACTTCTCCGGCGTGTGCACCCGCCGCTCAACGTGCACGGCGTCGACCCCGAGCACATCCAGGCGGCCGTGGTCGCTGCCAAGAACTCATACAACACCAGCAGCCGCCCGGTCGAGCCCTCGCGAACGCCGTAACCGTTCGCCCGGCACGCGTACGGGTGCCGGCGCGCCCTCATGCCGTGCAGCGCTCGTCACCGAAGACGACGTCGGTGCCAGTTGCTGGTGTACGGACGTGTCGACGTGAGTGCTTCGGTGCGATGACGACGGCGCAGATCCGTGACACGTTGACGGGGTAGAGTCTCGCGTCGTGATGGCAGGGCTTGATCAACCGGGTGAGGATGGTCGTCGTCTCGGTCAGGAAGCAATGCGGCGGCTACGGCTCAGCTCCGTCTATGCGGTCGACCCCGGACTCACCGACTCGGAATTTGACCGGATCGAGCACGAATTCGGGTTCCGGTTTGCCGCCGACCACCGGGCCTTCCTGTCCGCAGGACTTCCGGTGAACACCCGGCCCGAGCCACGCGAGCCAGGTGTGATCTACGCATACGCGGAGCCGTGGCCCGACTGGCGTAACGGTGACCGTGACAAGCTGCGTAGTCGGCTGGATTGGCCCAGCGAAGGAGTGCTGTTCGACGTCGAGAACAACGGCTTCTGGTACGACGGCTGGGGTTCACGCCCAAGCGATACCGCAGCGGCATTGGCGACAGCGACGCGCATGCTGGCGCAGGTTCCGAAGATGGTGCCGGTATACGGGCATCGGTATCTGCCTGGTGAGCCCGGCGCCTTCGGCCATCCCGTGCTTTCGATGTGGCAGACCGACATCATCTACTACGGGTTGGATCTCGCCGACTACATCGACCGGGAGTTCGGTCGCACGGGCACAGGCGAAAACCGGTGGGAGCCGAAAGCGAGCGTCGAGTTCTGGCGCGACCTAGTCTGAGCCGTACTCTTTCCGCCAGTTTCTTCTGCGGGCATCCCCAAGCCGGAGCACGTGCGCTGACGAGTGAGCGTCATCCGCCATTCCAGCGCGGAGGAGCTGATCTCCACCGCCTTGCTTCCTGACCGACCCAAGGGCTACGCGGACTGGATGGCGTGGCGCTGCGAGACGTCCGCTCATGGCACCCCTTTATGTCAAGGCGCTGCCGGAGCCAGGAGTCTAGGCTGGCCGGTGGCGGGTCCGGGAAGTGGCTTGTCCGAAGGGCCGATGTCCGGGGTCAGGTCGGTCACGCTGGATTGCAGAGTCGTCCCCGAGTGCCCTCCCGGCCTGCCGCCTGCCGTTGTTTCTGGTCGGCGACCATGCGGGCGTAGACGACGTTGGACAGTCGCCGTTTCAGGGCGCACATGGCTTCCGTAGAGGTCTTCCCGGTGGCCTTCTTCGCGTCGAAGTAGGCGCGTCCTTCGGTGGGGTGGGCAGCCGCAATGTGGGAGCGTCTCGCCGAGCACCTGGACCGAGTCTGGCCGGACATCGGTCCTGCAGGAAGTCTCTAAGTAGCCGAGATGCGTGCGTCTGATCATGATTGGTCGAGAGTTGGTGATCTGCAAGTGCGGGCGCGTTCGGCAGGTCGAGGAGCGGCGGGCTCTTCATCGGCGGCTCCAGGCGCCGTCCGGGTTTCGGTCGGCCCGCTCGCCTGGTTGTAGTTCGGCGATCGCCGCCGCGGCCGGATGTGCATTGGACGCCCCAGAACGTGTCCGGGTCGACGTCCGGATCAACAGGCGTCGTGTGGCAGCGGTTGACGGCGAACTCTACCTTGGATGCCACCGACCCTGCCAACACTTCGTTGGAGTGCTGATGTCGTTGCCCGCTGGACAGGGATCTCGGGCGTCGGGGCTACGGGCGTTCGTGGCGGTTGCGGTCGCGATTCTTGCCGTCGTTGGCGCGATCAGTTGCGTCCTCGGCTTCGTCCGCAGCGTACGGGATGTGAGGGAGTTCTCCGCCGAGATTGGGGACTGCGTAGCCGGGGAGACGGCAGAGGACGCGCGCATCGTCACCTGTGAGGATCCGGCCGCGCGCAGGCGAGTGGTGGACAGCGAGATAAGGCCGAGCCCGGTGACAGAGGAAGTCCTCAATGAGGCATGCTCCGGCTCCCCGGCAGCCGACGACGTCTTCTGGAAGACTTTTGAATCCGGCCAAGTGCTGATCCTGTGCCTCGAGACCTTGAGACCATGACCCGCCCAAGTGATCGCCTTGCTCGCCTCTGGAGCCGGCAGGGCGGGCCAACGCCTGCCCTGCCGGCTACCGGCTCAGTCTGATCACCGACGTCGACCATCGATGGATAGTGCATGCGCGAGAACGGGCCGCCGCCTTGGCGGAAGCCCGCCGTAGCCCGTTCGCCGAGGACTGGTCGGGCCGTCCGCCTCGCCGGCGTCCGCACATGGCGTACAGGGCATGCGCGCGGTCGCATCGCCGATCGAAGCTGGACCGATCTCTGACGCGCGCCGAGCGAGACTACCAGGTCGGCTTCCTTGACGGCGACTCGCGGTGTATCGGTTACTCGCGCACATCCGAAAGATCATTGATGGCTCAGGTGCGGAACCCGCCGGTTGGCACCAGCCGGCAAACCGCTCGCTTCGCGGCTACCTATTGACTGGTGGTACGACCGCAGCCCGGCCAGGCTTGGTCGAGGTGACCGGTGGGGTCGCTCTCATCGCGGCTGCCCACCGATGTTTGGTGTGGCTCTCATCTGGCGTGCGCCCCGCCGGTCACCGCGGCGGTGAGAGGCTCAAGAGGGGACTGCCCGGCTCAAGGTAGCGGTGCCCTCCCGTCGACGTTGCATCGTCGGATCGAGGGAGGACAGGATGGCTCAGGTCATCATCGGCGTGGACCCGCATAAGCGTTCGGCCACCATCGAAATCATCAACGCACGGGAGAAGTCGCTCGGCAGGGCCGGTTCGGCACCGACCGCAACGGCTACCAGGCCATGCTCGCCGCCGGTCGCAGGCACAAGGACCGCCTTTGGGCGGTCGAGGGCTGCAACGGCATCGGCCGGCACGTCGCTCAACGCCTGGTGACTGACGGCGAGACCGTCGTGGACGTTCCCGCGAAGCTGTCCGCCCGGGCCCGGGTGTTCGCCACCGGCCAGGGCCGCAAGACCGACCCGGTCGACGCCCGCAGCGTCGCGGTGGTCGCCCTGCGCACCGAAGGTCTGCGGCAGGTCGTCACCGACGACACCACGGTCGCGTTACGGCTGCTGGTCGACCGCCGTGACCAGCTCGGCCGCGCCCGCACCGACGTGGTCTCCCGGCTGCACCACCTGCTACTCGAACTGGTGCCCGGCGGCGCGAAAAAGGACCTGTCCGCCCAGCAGGCCCGCGCCCTGCTGGGCACCGTGCGCCCGCGCGACGTGGTCGGCAAGACCCGCCGCCGGCTGGCCTCCGGGCTGATCGGCGAACTCGTCGTCATCGACAAGAAGATCAAAATCGCGAAACAGGAGCTCACCGACCTGGTCAACAGCACCGGAAGCCGGCTGATGGACCTGACCGGCATCGGACCGTCCGGCGCCGCCCGCCTGATCGGCGACATCGCAGACATCGCCCGGTTCACCAGCCGCGCCCACTTCGCCTCGTGGAACGGCACCGCACCGATCGACGCCTCGTCCGGCGACCAGAACCGGCACCGGCTCTCCAGAGCCGGGAACCGGCGCATCAACCGCGCACTGCACATCATGGCCATCGTCCAGCTACGCCGTGACACCGAAGGGCGCCGCTACTACCGGCGCAGACTGGCCGAGGGCAAGACTCCGATGGAGGCCCTACGGGCATTGAAGCGGCGCCTATCCGACATCGTCTATCGGCGGATGGTGGCCGACGCGAAGCTGGCCAGGACGGGTCCGGGAGGACACGCGGGGGCGACTCTAGAATCCAGCGCGGCCGATCTGAACCCCGAGATCGACACTTCGGAAAAGTCACTTCCCGGACCCGCCGAACCCCAGCCTAGAACACCCCTTTTGATCATCACTTGACACAGAGGGGTGCCATGAGCGGACGTCGCGCAGCGCCATGTCATCGCCAGTCCGCGCAGGCCCTTCGGTCGGTCAGCTTGGTCGTGATCATGTAGGGATCAGGCGAGGCCGTTCCGTCAACCGTCATGCGAGACCAGGCAACTGTCCCGACACTGTGTCGAGTCTCAGGTAATCAACCGTCGATGAGCTGAGTAGACAAGTAAGCCGGACCTGCCCTAACGGTCCGCCAGCGTCCACGGCCGTCCGTCCTTGCTCGTGCTCGTTGTCACCCAGCTAGTCACCCAGTGGCACCGTGATTCGTAGTCCTGGCAGGCGGTAACCTCGTCGCCTTGTGCGGAGCGGTAACGTGCTCATCCGCCTGTAAGCGCCGGACGGCCCTCCGCGGTACCAGATTGGTGCGCACCTTGAACGACACGATAATCCCGATCACTGATGCGCGGTCTAGGTGGGCTCGCCAGAAACCTTGGGTTTTCGTCGCACTTGCACTGCTTTGCGTGATCGCAGTTCTCGCGTCGGTGTACTGCCGTACGGACGCCGAGCCTCCGGGCGACGAACTCAAAACGGACCAAGCACCGTACGGCTGGCAGACCTCCAAAGACGTCGGTACGACGTTCACCGATGGGCTGAACATCATCGCAGTGACGCCACAGGCGCGCCGGCCGTTGCGCCTCATCTCGGCGAGGCCACTCATGGATGATGGCGGGAGCGTGCGAGTGATTGGAATTCTGGCGCGGATCAACCCTGGCATGTTGCCATCGCGTTCCAAGATCGGATCGTTCCAGGAGGCACCGGGGTTTCCGCCCACGCTGCCCCACGCGGCAGGCGCAGTACCCGTCGAAGGCCTCATCGTTCAGCCGCCGAAGCAGGGCGAGGATCGCTGGATAGAGCTCCAGATCGGGTACGAGGTCGTCGCGCCGGGTCGCACCGCACGCCGCGGCGTTGAGCTTGTTTACGAATATGAAGGTGCCCAGCACAAGGCAGTTATTCCGAGCTACGTGGCAGTCTGCGCGCCTTCAACGGCTACCTGTGAACCGGAGTACGGCAAGTAGCTGACGTTTCGTGCGCGTGGATGAAGTCGGGGTCGGATCCGCCGTTGAGCGCTCGCGCAGTCGGGATTGTTAGCGCTCTGCGACACCGGTTACTCCTGGTTTGGCTGAGCCGGCACGAAGGGCTATCTCTCGCGACGGTCGGCATCCCGTATGCCGTCGATCCGCACTCCGTGGAACGGGCTACCGCCCGGCCCGCCACGTCAAGCGGACCTTGACGGTTCGTGCGGACGCTGGCGGGTCGGGCGGTGGTCTGCTCGGCTCGTCCGGGTCGATGGCAGACGGGATGCCTACCGCAACCACCCACGAACGGTGACCCACCGACGGAGCCCCCGGCCATCCTGGAGCCAGAGCGCCCCCGCCGCAGGCGCAGTAGCCGCAACCCCGCGACCGCCGCCAGCTCGCCGACGCGGCCGGCGTCCGCTCCCCTACGCCGCGCGGCCCGGCCGCTGCCGGCCCACCCCACCACCGGTCAACGGCCTGTCGTTCTACGGCGGCCCACCGGGATCCCCGCCCTCCGCGCCAGCCGCCGGGCATCAGGCGTGACGGCCGCAGAGCGACAGCGGCAGCGGCCGGCGCGCGCCCAGGCAGCGGCGCGCGCGGCCCGTCAAGGGCTGCCCTAAAGACGTACAGAAAGTTCTCACCGGTTGACCGGCAGCCGGTTGTCGGGTGTCAGGACCTCCGTGACAGATCAGTCTCGGGACCTGGGTGACAAGTTCGGCTAGATCGCCGCCCGAAGGATAGCCACGAGGTCGTCGATGGTCCGTTGCGCGTGGAGTCGGTCCGCTTCGGTGGTCCACCCCTGATGCCACGGCCCGTCGGGAGCGGCGACAAAGAGCAACGCCTCCAGTGCAGGGGCGGCGAGACCCGACGCTGACGCGGGAAGCAGCGCGATGTCTGTCTCATCCGCCAGCTCCGCCAGTTCCGTCAAGCGGTGTTGTAGGTGCTCCCCGCCAGGAAGCGTCGCGGCTACAAGTGCTGCCGCGGCGACGACCTCGTCAGGGAAAAACTCTCGCCAGAGACGGTCGCGGTTGGCCAGGACGTAGGTGAACATGTGCCGGAGTGCGTCCAGTTGCTGCTCTGTCGGCCGTTCGGCGAGTTCTTCGAGGAAGTCCAGGGCACCGTCACTGCTGAATGGCCCGGTTCCGAACGTTCCCACGTCACCCTCTCGTCGGAGGACAGCCACCGTTCAAGCCGATGAGCGACACCAAGATCCCGCGTAGCGTAGCGCCCTGTTACGCCCGTACTGATACCGATCTTTCACGCAGGTCCCGAGACCCGACATGATCGGCAGCCGGCGACGCGCCCTCCACCGCGTTAGCGCGTCAGCAGGCGTAGACCGCTGTGGCGTCGTCGCTGCTCTTGTTCCGCGCCCAGCGCATGCAGGTCGGACCGGCGCTCTCGACGGCGCGCACTCGGCGGATCAGCTCCGTTGGGCCGTGCTGGTCCAGGACGTCGAGGACCCCAGGCCAATTCAGGAGCTCGAACAGGTTCACGATGCGCGCTGCGCCATCGGTGAGGACGGCGACTCGTCGCACCTCACCGAGTGGCAGTGATCCGGTGATTGCGTGGATCGCGACGGTGGGGTTCGCGGCGGCAACCCAGTAGTCCGGTGTGTTGCGGGCCGCCAGCTCGGCATGCTTCATCCGCAGCAGCGCGGCCTGCTTCTCGGCCGACCCGAACGGATGCCGGTCCGCCTCGGCGCGTTCCGCTTTGGCAGTCTGGTCGACACCGTCGACCGCGTCGATGACGATTGAGACATCACCGAGGACGAGGTACTCGACCTTGTCGCCGTTCAACCGCAGGATCGCGGTCGCCGCAGAGGGTGTACCGGGGTGCTCCAGGTCGCAATCGCGGTGCTGGTCGGCGGTGGAACGGATCGCCAGGGTCAGTGCGTTGCCTAGCGAGGTGTCACGGTCCGTCGCGAATCCGGTCAACGCCGAGCCCAGCTTGCCGGCGTACCACGCGACGCCATGCGAGCATCCTGTTCCCGTGCGGGCCGTCGCGCCGTCGAGCACGACGATGAGCCCTTCAGTCGCGACGCCCCAGTCCTCGTTCGGCGTCGTCGGGGACCCCGCCTCGGACGCCACAGAGACGCGCATCAGGCCACGCCCTCGGCGCGGTACACCGGGGTCAGGGCCTCGACGCTCTTGATCGTGCGCTTCCGCTTGTCGTACTCGCATGCGATCAGCACCGAAAAGCGCCGGTTTTTGACCTCGCGGTACAGGTCGTCAAGATGGTCTTCGAGGAACTGGACAGCCCCCAGCGTGCCCATGGCGTGAAGCTGCCGCGACCGTCGGGGCGAGGAAGACGCCCGACGTACCCATAGTCGACGCTCCTCCCCTTGTCTGACGGGGACCGGTACGTCTCCCCCGTCGCGCGGTTCACCAGGAACAGACCGTCGTCGTCTGTGTTGAAGCCAAGTTTCGTATCAGACGCGAGCACCTCCGAGACTCCCCTACCTCTGCCGGCCATCTGCGTCACCGCGTTGCGGCGCCGCCACCGTCAACAGGAGGTGCCCCGAGAGAAGGCGGCCGGCGAGGCGTGGCACGACACCGGCATGATCTTCACGACCCGCTACGGACTGCCCGTCGAGCCGCGGAACTTCAACCGGTCCTACGACAGCCGCATCGACCACGCCGGCGTCCCAAAGATCACCGTCCACGACGCCCGACGCACCTGCGCTTCGCTCCTGGTCGACCTGGACGTGCATCCCCGGATCGCGATGGCGATCCTCAGACACGCGGACTTCTCGATCACGATGGAGATCTACAGCCAAGTCTCATCCAAGGCCATTCGAAAAGCCCTGCGAAAGCTCGGCGAAAGCCGAGGCCACGGAGGTCTTGTCGGCAACGTGACGGTTGCGTGTGTGACGGGGTGGGGGTGCCCGCCCGCGGTCTAGTTCTGCGGTGCCAGGGTGCGTAGGACGCAGAACTCGTTGCCCTCGGGGTCCGCCATGACCACCCAGTTTCGGTCTGAGCCTTGGCCCACATCCGCCTTGGTGGCACCGAGGCCGAGCAATCTGGTCACCTCGTCCTCAGTGCTGCCGTCGATCGGGCTGACGTCGAGGTGGAGCCGGTTCTTCACGGCCTTGCCCTCGGGCACCTGGACAAACAGCAGGGTGGGCGGCATCTGGCGGGCCCGAACATCCTCAACGGTCGGCACCCAGGAGCCGATCTCGACCCTGCCCTCGCTCCGGTCGATTACCTTGAAGTCCATTACCTCGCACCAGAAGGCCGCCAGCCTCTCCGGGTCGCGGCAATCAACGGCCAACTCGGTGAATCGACTTGTCATGACTCTCCCGGAGTGCGGACGGGGCTCAGAGCATCGGCCGATGAGCCGTTGCTGTACTTCCCTGCTGTACAAGACTTCCCTGCTGTACAAGAACAGAAAAGGCCACCTGGAAGATTCCAGATGGCCTTTGACCTGCGTCGGGACGGCCGGATTTGAACCGACGACCCCTTGACCCCCAGGCAACCAACACGGCTCGCTGACCTGCATCGCAACGGGCATCAAACTGCGGCAACCGTCCACCAGAGTCCGTGGACGTCCTCCACCGCTCGTACCCGTCGTCACTCAGATAGTCACCCACCTCACGCTGTTACGGGAACGACCGGCAGACCATCGCGTGCGACGCGCACCGTCAGTTTGGAAGAGTGCGCTCAGGCGGTCGCGATGCCCGAAACGACTGCGGGCGGCGGCCGGTCCGTTGCGTCTCATGCCCGCTCGTGCCCGCTGTGCGCCACGGTTTCTGGCCCACGGATGGCCCATGCTGGCCTTCCGGGGCCTGCCTGGATCATCGGCTGCGCGAGGCGACGCTGTTACCAGCGAGCCAGCGACGCCAGCTGGCTGCCGTCACCGGCGCGGTCGCGTTGTCGACGACCCACTGCATGTAGCCAGCGCGCAAGCGCACTAGGCCGTCGTGATCCTGTTGGGCGCTAGCGAGGCAGCAGCGTAGGGAAGGGCCGTCGAGCTGTCGAGCCAGAGCGGCGTATCTGCTGTCCTCGCATCGGTGCTCGCGGTAGATCGCGGCGGTCAGGAGTTCGAGTAGGTCAGCTTGAGTATCGGGTGTGGGCCCGGCTGCGATGAAGCGCCGCAAGACCTCCTTTTTGGTGCCCCACCCGCCGATCGCCGCGTGGTGCCACTCGTCTGGATACCGGGTCTCCCACTGCAAAAACAGCACCGCATAGGGGGCGTAGCGACTGTGGGCCTCCGGCCCGCCTGACCATCTCGCGCTACAGAACGCGTAGACCGGCCCCAACAGGGTGCTCTCCCAGGCAGCCCACTGGGCGGCCCTGGCCTGGTCCATCTCAGCTTGCAGAGCCGGATCGCTCGGCATCAACTCGCGCCCCGCACGTTGCCAGACGTCGTTCTGCCATTGGATCGCTTCCTGCGACTTCGACATCAAGTCGCGCTGGCGACCAATCGCTGCGGCGCGGCGGGCTGAATCGGGGTGGATGAGGTCGAATACCCACCGATGCTTGTCCGTGCCTGCGCTCATCCGGGCAGCTTGTCACGTGAGCCGTGCACTGCGGTGCCCGGTCGCGCCATCAGGACGAGGCAAATCCCGCTAGGCGTGCCGTCTAGCGCCTGCGACACGCAAATCCCGGCAGACAACGTGGTCGCCACCGGTTACGCCGATTGCTACGTCGTGCTCTGATGCCCGTCAGGCGCTTTCGTCACCCGCAACGCCTGCCCCTAGCCATCCCACGCCGGCCCACGCAGATCCGCCTCATCGGCACGGATGACATACGAGTGCAGCCCATCGCGGTGCTGGTGCTCGAACCTTAGGAACCGCTCCGGATCTGCCACGCCATGAGGATGCCGGAACCCAGCCCTCGCTACCGAACCGGACCGCTACCGGCCGCGGATGGCACACTCTCATGCCGCCGACCGCGCGTTACTGAGCGCAGCCGTATCCACGGGTAGTGGGCTGCGGACGTGCCGATGACAGTGCGCTTTCCAGTGTTGGCAAGGACTGGCCGTTAAGCGTGGGTACGGGGCATCGGAAACTGTTGGGCCTGATGTGTGCCAGGTGCCCAGCTGCCTCCGCCCAAACCAGTTGGTTGCTCCGTGGCTCGGCGGTTACGGTGCACGCGTGACAATGGTTGACGCGGATTGGTGGTCGGTACTCCGGGCGCTGGACGAGCCGGTTGCGCCAGTGGAGGGCATCGGGCCGGAGTTGATCCTGCGGGCCATGGTGGAGGGGCGTATCCCGGAGCCGATGGCTGCGGCGTTGAACGAGCGGGTGGCGCGAGGTGAAGGTGGTGGTCTGGAGGTGCCACGGGACTTCGACCATGCCGCGGCTCAGGGCCGGTTTGACCGGCTCGCAGAGCGGTTAAGTGAGGCTTATGGTTGCTCGTGCGACTCGGGACTGGCCCAAGACTCCGCCTGTTTCGGCAGCGTCTGGATTCCCGCCGAGGCCAGCCGCAGTCACACGAAGCGCACACGGATCCGGCTGTCTTTGCAGGTGAGTGTTAGCAATTTTGGTGGCCTCGCCACCTACGGGCCGTCCAGTCAGAACGGTCATACACCTTACCTGCACCCCGACGACCGTCAACGCATCGAGCAGGCACTCGTCGGACTCGGTTATCTCATCGTGCCCAGGCACATCCTCGCCACGCCGTACGACGGGCCTAACGGCTGGGTCTTCGGCACGACGGCCGATGCGACTTGGTTTACTCGATTCTTTGACCACTTCTAATACGTAAAATCCGCCACGCATCGTGACAACTGGGCGCATTCATCTGCGGCAGGGAGGGCGCGGGCGTGCTGGCGCGCCCGTCACTACCGCAACCGTCGGCGGCGGTGCGTCCAAGCGCGAGAACGTCCGGACGTAGCCGAGATGAGTGCGTAGCTGCTGTGGAACTTCGACGACGATCAGCAACTGAGTCACCGCCTGCAGCGGCTTGCCGCCCTGTTTTCTGAAATTGGGTGGCCTGGCCTGCCGCGGTCAGCCGCATCGGCCGTGCCGGTCGTAACGGTCGTGGCGGTCGGACGTCGGGGGCATCCGAGCCACCGGTCGAACCATGCGCGGGTGCGGCCGAGTACGTCGCGTGGCGCTGTTGCGTTGTGGGATCGGTGGACGTGTTGAGCCGGTGTCGGGCCGCGGTCCGATCGCTTGAGCGAGTTCTGTGAACGCCGCGGCGACCCGCATTGTCGGCGGGGCGTCGACGGCGAGTTCGTAGTGTCCCCGTCGCAGGTTCTGCATGAAGGCGTGTCCGGCGATGATCACCTGCGCGGTCCGATCGGTCTGTAACCCGCGCATCGGTTTCAGCCGGTGCTTGAGGCGACTGTGATCGGCGGCGATCGGGTTGTTGGCGTGCTGCTCAACGTGGTGCCACGCGTGCGGCATCAGTTCGTCGAGCACGCCGGGGTAGACCGCGGCGGCGTCGGTGACCACCTCGCTGGGTGTCACCATCAGTGTGGACAGTGCTCGACGAGAGAACCGGCGGGGCGCACCGGCGTCGCGGCGGGCGGAGATGAACACGTCGATGACCTGTCCGTACTGGTCGACCGCCCGCTAGACGTAGCGCCAGACTCCGTTGACCTTCACGTAAGTCCCGTCGACGTGCCACCTGTCGCCGGGTAATTGCCGAACGAATCGGGCAGCGTCGGCCAGCAGTGAGGTGAACCGCCGCACCCATCGATAGACGGTGACGTGATCGCCTCGATGCCGCGTTCGACCAGTAGCTCCGCTACGTCACGGTACGAGAGGTTGTACCGCAGGTACCAGCGGACCGCGACGACGATCACCTCGGCCGGGAACCGGAGGCCAGCGAACGCCGACTTCGGCGGCAGCCACGAGCGCGCGCGGATCGATCACCTCACCGCTCAAGTCTGCCTCGATCTTGCCAACCCTCAACGCAACGGAGCCTGCCCGATCGCACCGGTGCCATCTACGCTGGGCCGCATGACACCCACGACGGTCGGCGCGGGGCGACGGGGTGGCCCGATCGTAGGATCCCTGGTTCTGCTCTGGGTCTGCGGGCTGATCGCGGCGGCCGTGTGGTGGGTGGGCATCGGCTTGGAGCAGTGGAGTGTCAGCTACGGCGACCAGCCTGGCGAGTTCGAGGACCTCAAGCGTCGGGCGAGCTTGGCCCTGCTGGTCGCCGCGTTGGTGGCGACCGCCGGGCCGGCCGTCATCGCGCTCGTCGCGTACCAGTTGCGGCTGGTCCGCACCGCGGTCGTTTTCCTGGTGCTGACCGTCGTGATCGCTGTGCCGGCCGTCCCGTTCGCGGTGCTCGCCGGCCGGGATCTCGATCCGGCGCCGGCCGCGACGACGCCCGGCCCGCCCGGGCACTGCGTGGAACACAGCGGCGGTGACACCCGCTGCCCGGGCGGCTGACCGAACGGTTTTGTAGACGGTCGTGCCATGATGCCGCTGCGGGCTTTGTCGGCGGTTCCGGATCCCCGCGACCCGGGTGGGGGGGCACACCCGCTGTCGGGCCTCCTCACGGTCGCGTTGGGCGCGGCCCGCGCCACGTCGAACGCTTACTGCGCTACCTCGGGGGGAACGACGTTGGCCATGTCGTTGATAAGCCCGGACAGGGTGGAGAGTTCTTGTGCGAGGTCGCCGAGCGTGATCGTGGGTGGCAGCTGGACGCGGGCTCCGAACATGCACGCCCCGTCGATTTTGGCCTGCGCTTCACCGAAGCCGATGCCCACGTATGGGGGTACTCCCGCGGCGACGATCTGCTGGTGGCCGGCTCTGTCGTGGCCGGCTCTGTCGTGGGCGGCTTTGGGGTGGGCGCGGTTGGTGACCCAGTCGGTTCGCGCGGCGTGCATGAGTGGCCACATCGCTGCCAGGTAATGCCAGTTGTAGCCGGCCGAGGTCGCGACGTTCCGCTGTTGCAGGCACACCTTGATCGACGGCCCACGCAGCTGCCGTAAGCCGCCGCCCGCGTACTTGGGAAAGTCTCGTACCGGAAGGTTCTCCTCGACCTCGGTGTACAGCCGGGCGACCCAGCTGACGCCGGCGGCGGAGGAGACAAGGTCATGGTGAATCGGGGCTGGAGGTGCGAGTTGCCCGTGGAGCCATGATATTCGCGCGCGGAGCGCGATGACGAAGTCCTCCCCTGGCACCAGATCATTCCAGATTGTTGCGGCGTCGACGGCCGGCAACGCACCAGCAAGGTGGTCAGCCCAGGCGGTCGCGCACGTGGAAACCCACGAATCTGTGCTCGCCTGATATGCCTCAAGCAACCTGACCATCGCCCAGCAGCAGGTATGGCTCGGACCTGCCCTCGCCGGCACCCCAGTCACGATCTGGGTCGACACCGACCGGCTGCACGTCCTGGCCGCCGACGGCGGCCGGATCAAGTCCAGCCCATCCAGGCTGTCCCAGCGCGACCTGGCCCGCCTCCTGGCTGACGGCGGCGCACCCGCCGGCCCGCCTCCGCTGCCGCAGTCCGAGCCACAGACCACCGCCGTCGAGGTCGACCGGATCGTCAACGCCTGCGGCGGCATCAGCATCGCCGGCCGGCAAGTCAGCGTCGGCATGCCCCTCGCAGGACAGCGGGTCCGGGTCCGCGTCGACGGCGTCCTCCTGCACGTCATCGACAACACCGGTCGGCTGCGCCGCACCCTTCGCTGCCCACTCCCACCCACCGCACTCGGCCGCATCCGCGACGCCCGACCTGCCTCCCCCCGATCGTGTCCATCAACGGCAGCATCCAAGTCGCCGGACAAAAGATCCAAGTCGGCAAGGTCCACGCCCGCAAGCTCGTCACCGTCGCCTTGGATGAGCCACACCATCACCGTCTACGACGCTGACAGCCCGATCAAAGCCGTCCCCCGCCGCAGCGCGACTGACCTAAACCGCACAAAGGCGAAGCACCAGATCACCCCGGGCGCAGTCTCAGGAATCAGCCCTCGCAGTCCCAGGTGACGGCGGGCAGAACCTGTGGCAGGTTAACCAGGCCCGGAAACATGAACGCAGGGAAGGTGACATGGGCGCCTGGGGGCCTGGCCTGTTCTCCGACGACACGGCATGCGACGTGCGCGATGAATACCGCGAGATGCTCGAAGACGGCGTGGACGACGACGAGGCCACGCAACGCATGCTCGACTCCTACGCCGACGCCCTCGACGACCCGGACGAGGCGACATCAGTCTGGCTGGCCTTGGCCGTCACCCAATCCAAGCTCGGTCGCCTCCACCCCACCGTCCGCGACCGCGCAATCGCCGCGATTGACAGCGGGGCCGACCTCGCGAGGTGGTCGGACAAACCTCGCCTTGCCGCCAAGCGCCACGACGTCCTCGAAAAGGCGCGTGCACAGCTGACCGGCCCCCAGCCGCAGCGCAAGAAGGTGCGCCGGCCCAGCCGGCACGCCACTGACCTCCAACCCGGTGATGTTCTCAGCTACCGCGCTGCAAACGGCAGCATGGCGCTGTTGCGAGTAGCCCGCATCGACGACGAACGGCACTCCATCGCGCCGGTCCTCGTCGCCCTCGACTTCACCGGCACTCGCATGCCATCCCAACCGGAACTCGACACCCTTGCCGACAAGCCCGAAACGCCATTCCGCCTGGACGGGAGTCCCCTGCCGCCCTGGGCCAACGCCAGCTGGCGGGTCGCCGTCTTCAAGCGCACGAACTATGACGCTGCCGGATTCCACCGCGCTGGACGAACCATCGCCCGTCCAGGCGATCCAGCCTTCCACACCCGGACCTACACCTCCTGGCAACTTCTGCCAGGCGAACTCGAGCGCAACCTCACCGACGCGCGCGCCACACCCGAGCCATAACACCTACCAGCAACGCACCAGCACTATTCGATCTCGACCTGGCGTCAAGCATCCTGCGACGCCGTTTCGTCAACCATCATGCGAGACCAGGCATGCCGGCAGTCGGCCTGTCGTACTCCGGTTGATGGGTGACACCGTGGCTCCACTTGATGCGTGACGGCATTGGCAGGCCCGGCGCGGACGGGGCGCTACGGTTTCTCCGTGTCGATCGACCTTGAGGCGTCGTTGCTAAGACCCGTTCCGCTCGCTGCCGTGTTGACCGCCGCACGGAGCACCCTGGCGGAGCTTCTCGGCGTGGACGCGACACCCGAGCTGAGCGTGGTCGTTGACCGACGTTACGAGCAGGGGCGTCGCATCGCTGTCGGCCGGCGGCTTGGTGGCGTGGAACTGCTGTCGACCAGCATCGGTGACCCCATCACCCCCGAGTCCAACGGTTCGCTTGGCTCGATCCACTATGAGATCGATATCTCGGGCTGCAATGACGGGGTCTGGCTGATGGTCATCGACCATGCTCCAGAGGCCGGCGGCGAGGTCAAGGCCCTCTTTAGCCCCTACCGCACGTGTGTGGGTGTTGTCGTAGCGACGGCCATGGCGCTGGCCGTCGCCGACCTCGGGGGCGGAGAGTTTATCGACGAACAGATTCAGATGCTGCGACCCGGCCACACAGACCCACGCCACGTCGTCAAGGTGACTCGCCTGCCACGTGACCAGGGCGAATTCGCCACGAGATGCGAGCGCTACCTACGCCAGTTCCCGCACCTCGGAGATTGGCCGCGCGACGTATCGATGCCCTAACCGACACGTGCAAGATCGTCTAGCCGGACATGCCGCCCATCATTTGACCTCAATCCGTCACGCATCAAGTGGAGCCCGACATGACCGGCAGCCGGCGTGTCTGGCCTCGGGTGATGCGCCCGGACGCGTGTCCGCATCAGGTGTCGCCGGTGGTGGAGGGGGCGGTGTGTGAGCTGCGCCGGGCTGGTAGCGCGAGGGTGCGGCGTGACTTTCTAATCTTGCTGTCTCCGTCCGGTGCTCTGGATTAAGGCCCACCGACCCCGCACCGTTGAGCCGAGCCCGCAGGAGGGCACGATGATCAAATGAATGCCTACGAGACCGGCCGGTCCGCCGACATCTCCGCCACCGACCTGGACCGGGTCGCCTCGCACGCCGACGTCGCCCACATCGTCGAGCGGATGCTCCACGATCTGCGCGCCCACCCCGACGCGTGGGAGAACGGCACCCTGGAACGATTCCTCGACGCCCTCGCCGCCAGCTTCGACGCGCTGCCCCCGCTGCACGCCAACCGCGGTGAGCGCATGCCCGACCAGCCGACCTGGAAGCTGATCGCCGAGGTCCTCGTCATGGCCACCGGCTACGAGTAGCCGCTCAACAACTCAACCCACGTTTCCTAGGCCACCTGTCCAGCAACAGGTGAAACCAAAACGGGCGGGTTCAAGCGGTCCGCGCATCGGTCCCGGTGGGTCAGCGAGAATTTCGTTGATCTATAAGGGAGACGTTGATGACGGCTCATCTGACGGTGGAACAACGGCAGTTGGCGCGACGGCTGAGCGCGCGAGGTCTGTCGTTGCGGGAAATCGGCCGGCAGGTCGGCTGTTCCCATGAGGTTGTCCGGGCGGTGGTGCGGCGTGATTCGGAGCGGCCGGGGCGATCAGATCCGTGGGAGCCTGGGCCGGGAAGGCTGACCTTGGCCGATCGGGAGGAGATCAGTCTCGGCGTGCGGGCGGTGAGTCGTTCACCGCGATAGCGGGCAGGCTCGGCAAGGCCGTGTGGCACCGTCTCGCGGGAGATGGCTCGCAATAAGGGTCGAGGTGACTACCGGGGATCACCGTGGGCAACGGCGCTATCTGCGGCGCCCTTCCTTTCGGGCTTCGCGTCCGCCAGCGCGCCGTTGATCCGGCCCACTAGCTCGGCGACTTCACGAGCTTGGGCTTCATGCTCAGCATCGGTTGCGCCACGCCATACACGCGTCTGCGGATCCTTGACGAGCATTGGCTGGCGGAGCCGCCCCTCCAGCCACCGGCTGAGCCATTCGGTGAGAGAGATCCCCTCGGGGAAGAACGACCTCCCGGCCAGACCCGAGTTCGGATCGAAGCCCCACATCATCGCCGATGGCTCGGAACAGTCGACGTACGAGTAGATCGCGCATCCCCAATAGGCGACAGGAAAAAGGCCTGAGGGCTCTCGTGGATCCAGCCGATCGACTGCCGTTCTCTCCAGGTCGTCCGTGTAACCGCCAGCGACACCTAGTACGCCCGGACCGAAGCCGCCGTTGGCCACCTCAAGGTAGAGGCGACGCAGCAATGGAGGTAACGGATGGCCGAGCAGTCGTTCGGCCCCTGCCACGGCCTCGGCGCAGGCAGGTTCGAGCGGCGGCAGCGGGTCAACCGCTCCGACCGCCCCGGCTGCAAGGTGCGTCTGTGACCCACGCTCCTCTAGCCATCGAACATCATCGGCAGAAGGCGTCAGTACCCAGCCGCCATCCGCATCCAGGTAGCCAGGGCGGACGAAGACTTCGTCGCTGTAGTCGAGAGCAGCCACGCGATCGGCAATCGCCTGGAAGACTTCCTCTTCGCGCATTCGCCGAGTATCCACGTTGCGAAGCATCCCCGGAATCGGCGGATCTCCTCGTCGGACAGTCACCAGACCGTCCAGCCTCCCCGGACGGGGGCCAGGTGGAGGGGCATTCCCACGAGTCTCAATGGTGGTTGTCAAGGCTCGGTGTGGTGACCGAGGGATTATGAGATCAAGATGGGCGGCCCGGCGAGCTGGGCGCATGGGGCCTAGCAGCGGAAACACGTCTCGACATCTCACACCGCTCCCCCGCCGTCCATCGACCTCTTGCGGACCAGATGCGGAGTTCTTGTGTCCCGTCAGCGTGGCCGGCCGGCCCGGCCGATGCCGGCCGGAGGTCGGCATCGGCGGGGGCCGGGCGGCGCGGCCCGTTCGCGGGCCACCTTGACGAGCGAAGAGAACAATTCGGCAGGTAACAGCTGGCGCTACATGGCTTGACCAGCGGCCAAGGAGCGCTACCAGACGGCGCACTTGACCGGCGTGGTCCCCAGGAAGCCAGAAAGGGCGGCCCGACGTTTCGGACCAGCCCTCTGACCTGCTATTTCACGTTGTCGGGACGGCCGGATTTGAACCGACGACCCCTTGACCCCCAGTCAAGTGCGCTACCAAACTGCGCCACGTCCCGATGCTCCCGGCGGTTGCCCGCGGCAGCCGGTACAGCGTAGCGCACAGGTTCCCCGTCCTGCGCACACCCCTCACCGGGTGCCGCCCGCCACACCCCCTAAAGCATCCTAGGAGGGTGGGTTGAGGCTCAGCCGTGGGCCTTGCCGCGGCCACCCGGACCGAGGTTCTTGCGTGGGCGGACGTTGATGTCGATCGGGCTGCCCTCGTAGCCGAACTCCTCGCGGAGTTTGCGCTCGATGAAGCGCTGGTAGCCGGCGTCCAGCGGCGCGGTGGTGAACAGCACGAACCGCGGCGGCGCCACACCCGCCTGCGTGGCGAACAGGATCTTCGGCGCCCGTCCGCCGCGCACCGGGTGCGGGGTGGCCTGCACCAGCGCGGTGAGCCACTGGTTGAGCTGGCCGGTGGGGATGCGCTTCTCCCAGCTGGCCAGCGCCGTACGCAGCGCCGGGGCGAGCTTCTCCACCGCCCGGCCGGTCATGGCCGAGATGTTGACCCGCAGCGCCCACGGGATGCGCTTGAGTTCCCGCTCGATCTCCTTGTTCAGGTAGTGGCGCCGGTCCGCGTCGACCAGGTCCCACTTGTTGAAGGCGATCACCGTCGCGCGACCGGCCTCGATCACCATCGACAGGATCCGCTGGTCCTGCTCGCTGATGACCTCGCTGGCGTCGAGCAGCACGACGGCGACCTCGGCCGCCTCGATCGCCGCGGCGGTACGCAGGCTGGCGTAGTACTCGGTGCCGCTGGCCTTGCCGACCCGCTTGCGCAGCCCGGCGGTGTCGACGAGCTGCCAGGTCTCGCCGCCGATCTGCACCAGGCTGTCGACCGGGTCGACGGTGGTGCCGGCGACCGAGTCGACCACCGAGCGTTCCTCCCGGGCCAGCCGGTTGAGCAGGCTGGACTTGCCGACGTTGGGACGGCCGACCAGCGCGACCCGGCGCGGGCCGCGCGGGCCGGTCTCGACGATCCGCGGTGCGTCCGGCAGTGCCTCGAGGATCGCGTCGAGCAGGTCGCCGGAGCCGCGCCCGTGCAGCGCGGATACCGGCATCGGCTCACCGAGCCCGAGCGACCACAGCGAGGTCGCCTCGAGCTCGATGTTCGCGTTGTCGGCCTTGTTCGCCACCAGCAGCACCGGCTTCGCGCTGCGGCGCAGCATCTTCACGGCCGCCTCGTCGACGTCGGTGGAGCCGACGGTGGCGTCGACGACGAACAGCACGACGTCGGCGGTGCCGACGGCGATCTCGGCCTGGTTGGCGATCGCCGCGGCGCGGTCCTTGGCGTCGGGCTCCCAGCCACCGGTGTCGACCACCGTGAAGCGCCGCCCCGACCACTGCGCGTCGTACGGCACCCGGTCCCGGGTCACGCCGGGGATGTCCTCGACGACCGCCTGGCGGCGACCGATGATCCGGTTGACCAGCGTCGACTTGCCGACGTTGGGGCGGCCCACCACCGCCACGATCGGAGCGGGACCGGCCGGCTCCACCACGTCGTCGGTCGGCTCCCGCAGCTCGGTCCAGCCACCATCGGCGCTCATGCCGTTCCCCCGCTCCTGTTCGTGCCGCCCGACGGCATCGTGCCGCCCGACGGCGTCGTGCCGCCCCGCGGCGACCTCGTGCCGCGCGACGGCGTCGTGCCGCACCGCGGCGACCTCGTGCCGCCCGACGACGCTTCCGCGCCGCCCGACGCCGGCGTCGTGACCGGTCCGGTCATGCCCCGACCCGCCCCTGCAGCAGGTCGCGCAGCCGCTCGACCGCCTCGTCGATACCCATTTCGGTGGTGTCCAGCACGACCGCGTCGGGCGCCTGCTGCAGCGGGTCGACCGGGCGGGTGGAGTCGAGGCGGTCCCGGCGGGCCAGGTCGGCGGCGGTGGCGCTGACGTCGGTGGCGTACTCGGCGCTGCGGCGGCGCGCGCGGGCGTCGGCCGAGGCGGTCAGGTAGACCTTGAGCTCGGCGTCGGAGGCGACCACGGTGCCGATGTCGCGACCCTCGACCACGATCCGCTCGGCGGCGGCGATGATGCCGCGCTGCATCGCCACCAGCGTCTGCCGGACCGCGGGCACGGCGGCGACCGCCGAGACGGCGGCGGTGACCCGCGGGCCGCGAATCTCGGCGTCCAACAGCGTGCCGTCGGCGGCGATGTGCGGGGCGGTGGGGTCCGTGCCGATGGTCAGCTCGATCTCGCCGGCGATCTTCGCCACGGCGTCGGTGTCGGTCGGGTCGACACCCGAGCTCAGCACGGCCCAGGTCACGGCGCGGTACATGGCGCCGGTGTCGAGGTAGCGGGCGTCCAGGGCCGCCGCCAGCCGACGCGAGACGGTGGACTTGCCCGAACCGGACGGGCCGTCCACGGCCACCACGATTCGCCCGGTCGGTACCTTTTCCGCCACCGTTCCTCCTTGCCGATGCGCCGCGCCGGGGGCGCCGCGGGCCCGTTGGCACCGTGCGCGGCGTGTCACCCCGGGCAGAGCGTGCCCGCTTCCGGCATCCATCATGCCCGGTCGCCCGAACTGGTCCGCGCCCGCCACCGCCCGCCCGAGATCCCGGCCACCGGCACGCCCACACGCGGCGCGCCGGTGGGCGGCCGGAAACGGCGTCCAGGAGAGCCCCGCACGCCGCGCTAAGACCGCCTCGGCTGCCGCTGTGCGGACCACCCACGTTGACGCGCACCCACGACCGCCCCCATGATCAGCGATCATGCCGCTACCGTCCGCCGCCACCGGGGCCCTGCTCGTCACGTTCGCCGCGGTCCTGTGGGGCACCACCGGCACGCTGCAGGCGCTCAGCGCGTACCCCGGCTCTGCGCTGGGGCTCGGCGCCGCGCGGGTCGCGGTCGCCGGACTGCTCCTGGTGATGCTGGCCGCGCTGCGGCACGGCCGACGGGCCGTACGCCCGCTGTTAGCCCCCGCCGCCCGCGCGGCCGTGCTGGTCGGCGCCGCCTGCATGGCCGCCTACCAGGGGTGTTTCTTCGTGGCGACCCGGGAGACCGGGGTGGCGATCGGCACCCTGACCGCGATCGGCTCGGCGCCGATCCTCGCCGGTCTGCTCGGCGCGGCGCTGGGCGCCCGCCCCACCCGGGCCTGGATGGCCGCCACCGCGGTGGCGCTGGTCGGGCTCGTGCTGCTGGTGGCGCCCGCCGCCACCGGGCAGCTGCGCCCGCTCGGCGTCGCCGCCGGCCTCGGCGCCGGCGCCGCCTACGCCGGGTACACCTGGTGCAGTCGACGACTGCTCGACGCCGGGGTGCCGCCGCTGCCGGTGCTGGCGGCGCTGTTCGCCGGGGCGGCGGTGCTGCTCGCCCCGGTCGCGTCCGTACCGGCGGCCGGCTGGCTGCTCGACCCCGACGGGCTGCGGGTGGTCGGTGTGCTGGCGATCGGCGCGACCGTGCTGCCGTACCTGATCTGGATCCGGGGCGTCGCCGCGACCGCGCCCGCGGTCGCGACCACCCTGACCCTGACCGAACCGCTGACCGCGACGCTGCTGGGCGTGCTGCTGCTCGGCGAGGCGCTGAGCGGGCCGGCCGCGCTCGGCGCGGGGCTGATCGCGGCCGGGCTGCTGGCGACCGTGGTCGCCAGCGCCCGGATCAGCCCGCGGTCCGCTTGAACAGCGCGGCGATCTCGGAGTTGGTCAGCACCCGGGTCCGTCCGGGGCGCAGGTCCCCGAGGCGGATCGGGCCGATCGCGGTACGCACCAGCCGGGTGACCGGGTGCCCGACCGCGTCGAACATCCGCCGCACGATGTGCTTGCGCCCCTCGTGCAGCACGACCTCGACCTGCGCGGTCTTGCCGAGCGTGTCGACCAGCCGGAACGAGTCGACCTTCACCGGTCCGTCCTCCAGCTCCACCCCGGCCTGCAGGTCGCGGCCCACCCGACGCGGCAGCGGACCGGCCACCTCGCACAGATAGGTCTTCGGCACCCCGTACGACGGGTGCATCAGCCGGTGCGCCAGGTCGCCGTCGTTGGTGAGCAGCAGCAGCCCCTCGCTGTCGGCGTCGAGCCGCCCCACGTGGTAGACCCGCTCCTCCACCCGGCCCAGGAAGTCCGACAGCGCGGCCCGGCCCTTCTCGTCGGCCATCGTCGAGACCACGCCGCGCGGCTTGTTCATCGCCAGGTAGACCAGGTTGCGGTCGACGATCACGCGCTCGCCGTCGACGTAGATCTCGGCGGTGTCCGGGTCGACCTTGTCGCCCAGCTGCGCCACCCGGCCGTTCACGGTCACCCGCCCGCGGAAGATCAGATCCTCGCAGGCGCGCCGCGAGCCGACCCCGGCTCCGGCCAGGATCTTCTGCAGGCGTTCGGCGTTGTCATCGGTGGGCATCGGCGATCTCTTCCACGTCGTCGGGGAGGAACGGCGCGAGCGGGGGCAGCTCGTCGACCGTGTTCAACCCCAGTTTTTCCAGGAACAGGGTGGTCGTGCGGTAGAGGAACGCGCCGGTCTCCGGCTCCGTGCCGCACTCCTCGACCAGCCCGCGGGTCACCAGCGTACGGATCACCCCGTCGCAGTTGACGCCCCGGATCGCCGAGATCCGTGACCGTGTCACCGGTTGCTTGTAGGCAACCACCGCCAGGGTCTCCAGCGCCGCCTGGGTCAGCCGCACCGACTGGCCGTCGAGCACGAACCGCTCGACGTACGAAGCGTATTGCGGGCGCGTGTAGAGGCGCCAGCCACCCGCCGCCCGGCGCAGCTCGAAGCCGTACCCGGCGGCGGTGTAGCCGTCGGCGATGGTTCGCAGCATCGCCGCGACCCGCTCGATCGGCTGCTCCAGCACCTGGGCCAACATGATCTCGGCGACCGGCTCGTCGACGACCAGCAGGATCGCCTCCAGCGCGCCGCGCAGCTCCGCGTCGTCGATCAGCGAATCCGGCGCGGCCGGTCCGCGCGGCGCGGGCTGCGCGGGCGCGGTCACGGTCGGCGGTGACACGGCCTCTTCCGGGGTACGCGGCTGCGGCAGCGTCGTCTCGGCGGGCGCCTCCGGCTCCGCTGCGCTCTCCGCGGCCACGCCGGTCTCCGCGGCCACGCCGGTCTCCGCGGCCACGTCGGTCTCCGCGACCGCCACCGACTCCGGGGTCGCCGCGGCCGGCCCTTCGGCCACCGGCGAAGCCTCGCCCGACTCGGCGTGCTCGACGGCGCGCGGGCCGGCTGCGGCCTCGGCGGCCGGCGGGCCGGCTGCGGCCTCGGCGGCCGGCGGGCTGGCTGCGCCATCGACCGGCAGCGGGCTGGCTGCGGGCTCGGGACGCGCCGGGGGCTCCGCGTCGCTCTCCGCGCGCTGCGGTGGGGTCGGCGCCGTACGCTCCCACGGCGGCACCCAGGCCGCGGCCTGTTCGGCGAGGGAATCCCGCTGCTCGTCGCTCACGATCCCACCTCCTTGTCGGTGTCGTCGGCGGGGCCGTTCCCGCCCTCAGCATCGTCGCCGCGCGCGGCGCCCGCCGCCCCACCCGCACCCGCGGTCGCGTCCCTGTCGCCGGGACCGGACGGGCCGGCCGCGGTAACGCGCTCCGGTCCGTCCGCGGTCGGGCCGGCCGCGGTAACGCGCTCCGGTCCGTCCGCGGTCGCCGGGTCGGGTTCCGCCGCGATCCCCGGGTCGGGCGCGGCCACGGTCGCCGGGTCGGCCGCGGTCACCGGGTCGGCCGCGGTCACCGGGTCGGCCTCGGCCTCGGTGGCCGGGTCGGGCGGGGATCCCGCGTACTCGTCGATGGCCAACTCGCCGCCGCTGCTGTCACCGCCGGTCCAACGCACCGTCAGCTCCCCCAGCGCCTGCGCCTGGTCGAAGCCGACCAGCCCCTCCCGGTACAGCTCCAGCAGCGCCAGGAACCGGGCGACCACCTCGAGGGTGGATTCGGTGTCGAGGCAGAGCGTCGTGAACGTCGCGGTGCCCATCTCGCGCAGCCGGTCGCGCAGCACGGCGGCGTGCTCGCGGACGCTGACCCGCACCATGTGCACGTGGGCGATCGACACCTCCGGCGGCGCCGACTTCGGGGTGAACGCCTTGACCGCGAGTTTGAGCAGCCGCTGCGGGCCGATGCCGAGCACCAGGTCGGGCAGCGCCTCGGCGTAGCGCGGCTCCAGCGACACCGCCCGCGGGTAGCGTCGCGACCCCACCGCCTCCAGCTCGGCGATGTGCGCGGCGGCCTCCTTGAACGCCTTGTACTGCAGCAGCCGGGCGAAGAGCAGGTCGCGCGCCTCCAGCAGCGCCAGGTCCTCCTCGTTCTCGACGTCGGCGGCGGGCAGCAGCCGGGCCGCCTTGAGGTCGAGCAGGGTCGCGGCGATCAGCAGGAACTCGCTGGCCTCGTCCAGGTCCCAGTCGTCGCCCATCGCCCGGATGTAGGCGATGAACTCGTCGGTGACCCGGTGCAGCGCGACCTCGGTGACGTCGAGCTTGTGCTTGCCGATCAGCTGCAGCAGCAGGTCGAACGGGCCGGTGAAGTTCGCGAGCCGGACGGTGAACTTCGACGACTGCTCCCCCGCCGCGGCAGCCTCGTCGGAGGCGGCGGCGGCTTGGGCGGGCGCCGTGCCGGTGTCGCCGTCGCTGTCCGCCGTGCCCGGTTCGCCCTGCCCGGCCGGCGGCTCGACGGCGGCGGGCGGCCGGTCGGTCTGCGCGGGAGCGGCTTCAGTCGGGGGCGGGACGGTCACGCGCTGACCGTAGTGCACGGACCCGCCCGCGTCCCGCAGGCCGCGCGGGCCGTTACCTCACTCACGACGGCCCCGCGACGGCCGCCGCCGGCCGTGCCGCGCCGGGCGCTACCGCTCCGCCTGGGCGGCGATCACTTCCCGCGCGAGCTGGCGGTAGTTGCGGGCGCCCGAGGAGGCCGGGTCGAGCGTGGTGATCGGGGCGCCCGCCACCGTCGACTCCGGGAACTTGACGGTCTTGGTGATGACCGTCTGGTAGACCTTGTCGCCGAACGCCTCGACCACCCGCTGCAGCACCTGCCGGCAGTGCGTGGTGCGGCTGTCGTACATGGTGGCGAGGATGCCCTCGAGCTCGAGATCGAAGTTGAGGCGCTCCCGGACCTTGTCGATGGTGTCCAGCAGCAGCGCCACGCCGCGCAGGCTGAAGAACTCGCACTCCAGCGGGATCAGCACGCCGTGCGCGACGGTCAGCGCGTTGATCGCGAGCAGCCCGAGCGACGGCTGGCAGTCGATCAGGATGTAGTCGTACTCCCGGCGCACCGACTTCAGCACCCGGGCCAGCGCCATCTCCCGCGCGACCTCGTTGACCAGCTGGATCTCCGCCGCCGACAGGTCGATGTTGGCCGGAAGCAGGTGCAGCCCGGCCACGTCGGTCTTGATCACCACGTCCTCGACGGTGACGTCGTCCTGCATCAGCAGGTTGTAGACCGACAGGTCGAGGTTGTGCGGGTTGACGCCCAGCCCCACCGAGAGCGCCCCCTGGGGGTCGAAGTCGACCAGCAGCACCCGGCGGCCGTACTCGGCCAGCGCCGCGCCGAGGTTGATCGTGGTCGTGGTCTTGCCGACCCCGCCCTTCTGGTTCGCCATCGCGATGATCCGGGCCGGACCGTGCTGGTCCGTCGGCATCGGCTCAGGGATGGGCTTGCGCATCGTGTAGACGACGGGATCGGCGGGGCCGAGCTCGGCGCCGAGGTCCAACCCGGACTGCTGTTCGCGGAGCGTCGAGGTCCACGCCTCAGCACGGTCACCGTTTCCAGCCATGTCGTGTGCGCCCCCTCCCGACAACCACGTGACGTCGGAGCCGATCGGCGTCTCCAGCGGCACGCGCCGCCGCTGCGGACCTCACTTGCCGCACCATGAGGCCCGGCCGATGCCCGACTGTACGCCACGAGGCACCGCCCGGTCCGGCAGCGTCCCGGCGTGTCTCGTGCCCGACCTGCGGATCAACCTCTGGCGCGGGGGTGCGAGGTGGCGTACACCTCACGCAACCGCTCCACGGTGACCAACGTATAGACCTGCGTGGTGGTCACCGACGCGTGCCCGAGCAGTTCCTGCACGACCCGGACGTCCGCGCCGCCGTCGAGCAGATGCGTAGCGTAAGAGTGACGCAGCGTGTGCGGGGAGACGGCGCGGGGCCCCTCGACCGGCAACCCGGCCGCCTGCGCCGCGCGCCGCAGGATCGTCCACGCGCTCTGCCGGGACAGCGGCCCGCCGCGGGAGTTGAGGAAGACCGCCGGGGTGCCGCGGCCGGCCGCCGCCAGCGCCGGCCGGCCGCGCACCAGGTACGCCTCCAGCGCGGCCCGCGCGTACCCGCCGATCGGCACCAGCCGGGTCCGGCCGCCCTTGCCGTGCAACACCGCCGTCCCGTCGGCCAGGTCCAGGTCGTCGATGGCGGCGCCGACCGCCTCGGAGATGCGCGCCCCGGTGCCGTACAGGAACTCCAGCAGCGCCCGGTCGCGCAGCCGCCGGGGCGCCCCCTCTCCGGCGGCCTCCTCCGGCCCGGCCGTCTCCAGCAGACGCTCCACGTCGGTCACGTCCAGCGCCTTGGGCAGCCGGCGCGGCAGCGTCGGCGGGCGGACGTCGCGGCTGGCGTCGTGCGGCACCAGGCCCTCGCGGACGGCGAAGCGGTGCAGCCCGCGCACCGCGCTGGCGGCGCGGGCCGCCGAGGCCGCCGACAACGGCGGATGCGCGGGGTCGCCGTCGCGCAGCGCGGCCACGTGCGCCGCGATCTGCGCGGCGGACACCGCGGCGAGGTCGGTCACGCCGGCCGCGGCCAGCGTCTGCAGATACCGGTCCAGATCGCGGCGGTACGAGCCGAGCGTGTTGGCCGACAGTCCCCGCTCGACGGTCAGATGGTCCAGATAGGTCCCGACGGCACGCCGCAGCGCCGGTGACGGCTGGGCCCCGTCACCGGCGAGCTGCGGCGCGCCGCTCAGGCCAGCACCTCGTCCAGCGACAGGCTGGCCATGCCGTGCGCCTCGGCGACCGGGCCGTAGGTGACCCGCCCGTCGTGGGTGTTGAGCCCCAGCGCGAGCGCGCGGTCCCGGCGCAGCGCCTCGCGCCAGCCGTGGTTCGCCAGCTCCAGCGCGTACGGCAGGGTGACGTTGGTCAGCGCGTACGTGCTGGTGTGCGGCACCGCACCGGGCATGTTGGCCACGCAGTAGAAGACCGAGTCGTGCACCTTGTAGACCGGGTCGGCGTGGGTGGTCGGGCGCGAGTCCTCGAAGCAGCCGCCCTGGTCGATGGAGATGTCGACCAGCACGCTGCCCGGCTTCATCCGGGACACCAGCTCGTTGGAGATCAGCGTCGGGGCCTTCGCGCCGGGCACCAGCACCGCGCCGATCACCAGGTCGGCGTCGAGCACCGCCCGCTCGATCTCGTACGTGTTGGACGCGACCGTCTGCAGGTGCCCGCGGTAGTCGGCGTCGGCGGCGCGCAGCCGGGCGATGTTCTTGTCCAGCAGCAGCACCTCGGCCTGCATGCCCAGCGCGATCGCGGCGGCGTTCATCCCGGAGACACCGGCGCCGATCACCACGACCTTGGCCGCGTACACGCCGGGCACGCCGCCCATCAGCACGCCGCGCCCGCCGCCCTGCCGCATCAGGTGGTACGCGCCCACCTGCGGGGCGAGCCGACCGGCCACCTCGGACATCGGGGCCAGCAGCGGCAGCGAGCGGTCCGGCAGCTCGACGGTCTCGTACGCGATCCCGGTGACCTTGCGGTCGAGCAGCGCGTCGGTGCACTCCTTGGAGGCGGCCAGGTGCAGGTACGTGAAGAGCACCTGCCCCTCGCGCATCCGGTGGTACTCCTCGGCGATCGGCTCCTTGACCTTGAGCACCAGGTCGGCCGCGCCCCACACCTCGTCGGGGCTGGACAGGATGGTGGCGCCGGCGGCGGCGAAGTCCTCGTCCGGGATGGACGAGCCCACGCCCGCGCCCGACTCCACAAAGACCTCGTGACCGCTGCGGGTGAACTCGTGCACCCCCGCCGGCGTGATCGCGACCCGGTACTCGTGGTTCTTGACCTCGCGTGGGATTCCGACCTTCACGATGCAGACACCTTCCTCCGGGGGCGACGCCCCCGGCTGCACGGCGCCGGATGGCCCCGTTGCCACCCCGGTTCACCGTTCCCGCCGGCGGCAGTCTAGGGCCGGCCCGGCGGTGGAGCGGCCGTCATCGTGACAGTCGGTCGAGCCGGCGGCTGACGAAGTGTCAGCCGGCAGGATCGGTCGGACGCGTGAGCCGCTCGTAGCCGTACGGCCATTGTTGCGCCGGACCGTCCCACATCATGAGTGGCGCGCGGGACACGAAGTTTGGAGATCACTATCGTGCCGCCTCATGACTAACCCTCAGTACCCCTCCGCCGGCGACCCCGGCGTCTCCGACAAGAGCAAGGTCGTCGCCGGCATTCTCGGCATTCTGCTGGGCACATTCGGCGTCGGCCGGTTCTACACGGGACACATCGGGCTCGGCGTAGCACAGCTTCTCGTGGGCTGGTTCACCTGCGGACTCTGGGGCATCATCGACGGCATCCTGATCCTGGTCAAGGGTGGCGTCGACGCCCAGGGCCGTCGCCTGCGCGACTGACTCACCCGCTACGACGAACGCCCCGCCCGCCACGGCCGACAGACCGTGACGGGCGGGGCGTCGTCGTTGTCAGCGCGGCAGCGGGGCGCTGGCCGGGCGCAGCGACGCCCAGCCGGCCGCGCGCGACCGCGCCGCGGCCAGCACACCGGCCACGCACGCCGCGTTCGTGATCATCCCGTTGAACACCATCTCCACCGCGTCGTCGAGGTTGAACCAGCCCAGCTGCATCCCGGCCTCCTCGTTGCGCCGCTCGTGCCGGTCCAGCTCGGCCACCGGCGCCAGCCCACGGGCCAGGTAGATCCGGATCAGCTCGTCGGAGCAGCCCGGCGAGGTGTGCAGGTCCACCAGCAGCTCGATGCGCTCGGCGGTCAGGTCCGCCTCCTCGGCGAGCTCCCGCAGCGCCGCCGCGGGCAGCTCCTCCCCCGGCACGTCGACCAACCCGGCCGGCAGCTCCCACAACGGCCGCCCCACCGGGTGCCGGTACTGGCGCACCAGCGCGACCCGGCCATCGTCATCGACCGCCGCCACCGCGACCGCGCCCACGTGCCGCAGGTAGTCGCGGGCCACCACCCGGCCGTCCGGCATCGTCACCTGATCGGTGACGACCGTGAAGACCGGGCCGCGGAACCGCTCCTCCCGACCGCGTACCTGGTAAATCTCCTCCCCGGTCGTCACGACGCGTTCGCGGCCTTCGCCGTCTTCGCGCCGTTGCGGGCGGCCCGACCGCCGGTGCGTCCCTCCTCGGCCACCGGCGCGGGCGCGCCCAGCTCCACGGGCAACTGATCGGCCGACGAATACGCCACCGCCGCCTTGACGAACGCCGCGAACAGCGGGTGCGGACGGGTCGGGCGGCTCTTCAGCTCCGGGTGCGCCTGGGTCGCCACGAAGAACGGGTGCAGCTCCCGGTCGAGCTCGATGAACTCCACCAGCCGACCGTCCGGCGAGGTGCCGGAGATCCGCAGACCGGCCTTGGTCAGCGCGTCGCGGTAGGCGTTGTTGACCTCGTAGCGGTGCCGGTGCCGCTCGCTGACCTCGGTCGCGCCGTACGCCTCGGCCACGATCGACCCCTCGGTCAGCGTCGCCGGGTAGGCGCCCAGCCGCATCGTGCCGCCCATCTCGCCCTTGCCGGCGACGATCTCCTCCTGGTCGGCCATCGTGGCGATCACCGGGTGCTCGGCGTTGTCGTCGAACTCCCGCGAGTTGGCCTCGGCCAGCCCGGCCACGTGCCGTGCCACCTCGATCGCCATGCACTGCAGGCCCAGGCAGAGCCCGAGGATCGGGATGCCGTTCTCGCGGGCGTACCGCACGGCGCCGATCTTGCCCTCGATGCCCCGCACCCCGAAGCCGCCCGGGATCACGATGCCGTCGACCCCGGCCAGCGCGCCGGACGCCCCGCCCGGGGTGGCGCACTCGTCGCTGGGCACCCAGCGCAGCTGGACCCGCGCCCGGTGGCCGAAGCCGGCCGCCCGGACCGCCTCACTCACCGACAGGTACGCGTCCGGCAGGTCGACGTACTTGCCGACCAGCGCGACCGTCACCGTGTGGTGCGGGTGGTGCACCCGCTCCAGCAGGTCGTCCCAGCGCGTCCAGTCCACGTCCCGGAACGACAGCCCCAGCCGGCGTACGACGTAGGCGTCCAGTCCCTCGCGGTGCAGCACCTTGGGGATGTCGTAGATGCTCGGCGCGTCCGGCGCGGCGATCACGGCCTCCCGGTCGACGTCGCAGTACAGCGACAGCTTGTGCTTGAGCGAATCCGGGATCTCCCGGTCCGAGCGGCACACGATGGCGTCGGGCTGGATGCCGATGTTGCGCAGCGCGGCCACCGAGTGCTGGGTCGGCTTGGTCTTGAGCTCGCCGGAGGGCGCGAGGTAGGGCACCAGCGACACGTGCAGGTAGAAGCAGTTGTCCCGGCCGACATCGTGACGGACCTGCCGGATCGCCTCGAGGAACGGCAGCGACTCGATGTCGCCGACCGTGCCGCCCACCTCGGTGATCACCACGTCGGGGGTGCGGCCCTGCTCGTCCGGGTCGCCCATCGCCCGGATCCGGGCCTTGATCTCGTTGGTGATGTGCGGGATGACCTGGACCGTGTCGCCCAGGTACTCCCCGCGCCGCTCCTTGGCGATGACATCCGAGTAGATCTGCCCGGTGGTCACGTTGGCCTTACCGGACAGGTCGCGGTCGAGGAACCGCTCGTAGTGCCCGACGTCGAGGTCGGTCTCGGCGCCGTCCTCGGTGATGAACACCTCGCCGTGCTGGAACGGGTTCATCGTGCCGGGGTCGACGTTCAGGTAGGGGTCGAGTTTCTGCATCACGACCCGCAGCCCTCTGGCGGTGAGCAGATTGCCGAGGCTGGAGGCGGTCAAGCCCTTACCCAGCGAGGAGGCGACGCCCCCGGTGACGAAAATGTGCCTGGTCGTCCGTGCTGAAGGGGCCAACGCCTGCTCCCGTGGTCGTCTGTCTGGTCGTGCAGACCGGCGCGCGGCGAAGAAACTTCTGGGCGCGATCCACGGGATTCCACGGTAACACCATGGCCGACCAGGTAGTGGTCGCACCCGCGGCGCGTCCGGCGATCTGAATCACGGTGCCGGGGCGGCGACATCGACGCCCTTCGGTTCCGCCGTGGCGGATTCGCCCGGGTTTCCCGCCGCCGCGTCCGCGCGGTCGGATCGGTCGCGCGCCGGGGCGTCCTGGCCGGGATGGGGTGCCGGCGTCCGCGTCGCGGCGGGCGCGGGGGTCTCCGTCGGCGGGGCCGCCGCGGCGGGCCCGCCGGACGCCGCCGTGTCCGCGGGCGCAGGCGTGTCGGCGGGCGCGGGCGTGTCGACGGGAGCGCCGGGCTCCGGGCGCCGCTCGTCGGCCGGTGCGGGCGGCCAGGGGATCTCCGGCGGCACCAGCGGCGGGTGGGTGCGGTCGGTGGCGTGGTCGAGCACCCGCAGCGCGGACAGCGTCGCCATCGGCACCACCAGCGCGGCGGCCGCGCCGGCCACGTTCAGCGCCGACCCGCCCAGCACACCGCCGATGAGGGCCGCGACCGCGATGCCGGCCATCGCTGCCCGCACCGCCGGGTAGATGCCGAACAGCCGCTTGAGCCCGCCCCAGGGGCGCAGCAGCGCGAACCACACCAGCACCGCCGCGACCACGGCCAACAGGCTCAGCGGGCTGCTCACCAGCGCGGCGACGTTCGCCGCGCCGGAGCGGTGCACGGTGAGCCCGCCGGTGCCGTCGGCGAGCGCGGTGAGGAACCGCCCGAGGCTGCCCCGCTCGGCGGCCGGCCGTTGCAGGTCGAGCGCGGCGAACGCGGCGGTGACCGCCAGCCCGGCGATGGTCGCCCAGGCGAACCGGGCGAAGGTCAGCCAGCCCCCGGTGCTGATCGCGGCGGCGATGCTCACTCCCGCGGTCAGCGCGATCGCGCCGACCGGATCGGCGCCCAGGTAGGGGCTGCCGACCACGATCACGCCGGCGCCGCCGACCGCGACGATCACCGCGGGCCGCCAGGAGCGCCGGATGCGTTGCGCGAGGCAGCCGGCGGCGAGCAGCGTGCCGGCGATGGTCACGCCGAGCCCGACGGTGCCGATGCCGGCGTAGCGGCCGCCCTCCAGCGCCGAGTAGCCGGCCACGCCGTTGAGCTGCAGCCGCGCGCCGGTGAGCACGTCGGCGCCGACCACGACCGCGGCGACCGCGGCGACCAGCCCCATCGGTCCGAGCGTCGTGCGGTACGGGCCGGCGAACCGCACGACGGCGGTGGCCAGCCCCAGGGCCAGCAGCATGACCGCGCCGAAGACGCCGCCGGCGTGGCCGGTGCGCCACCACGGCACGGCGTCGGCGACCAGCGCGGCCGGGATGGCCAGCGCGGCCGCCAGCAACAGGATCTCCACCGCGGCGATCACCCGCCGGGGCGTGGGCCGTTCGGCCGTGGCGCCGTGCCGGCGGGCCCGGCGCAGCAGCGGCACGACGGCGACGGCCAGCGCCAGCTGGAAGCCGGCGAGCAGAGCGAAGAACCACGTGGCCACGTGCCGTTGGGCCCGGGCCTCCTGGTCGGCGTCGGCCGGGGCGGCGATCGCGGCGGCCAGATCGTGGGGGCGGCCCTCCGCGGCGGTGGCGGCCTTGCCGATCAGCAGCCGCTCGGGCCCGGGCCGCCCCAGCGCGGCCAGCGCGGTCGGGGCGAGGTCGACCAGTTGCAGGTAGCCGGCGCGGCCGGTGCTGGCGGAGGTGACCCAGCCGCGCTCCCAGCCGGGCCCGTCGGCGACCGCCACGTGCAGCCGCGACGCCTGGTCCGTGTCGGACACCCCGGCGACCATCACCAGAGACCGTTCGGGGCGGGCCGCCAGCAGCCGGGCCAGGGCGGCGTCGGCCCGGCGGGCGGCCGCCGCCCGCACGGCCGGATCGTCCCCGGCGACGGTGCCCAGGTCGACGATGCTGAGCACGCAGGAGGCGAGCAGGTCCCGCGGCTCGGCCGGCAGGGTCGGCTCGTAGCGGTCGACCCGCCCGAAGGGGCGCGCCGCGGCGACCGCCGCGCCGGGACCGACCGCCACGGTGCAGCGCACCGATTCGGCCAGCGCCCCCGGCACCGCGCCCCACCGCTGCTTCTCCTGGTTGTAGCGCACCGTGGCGCGCTGGTCCGGCAGGTACGCCCCGATCCGGTCGGGCCGCTCGATCGGCACGTTCACGCCGGGGCAGGCGTCGGTGACCGGCAGCCCGTCCCGGGCGGCGTAGTTGCCGGCCCCGAGCGTCAGCCAGCCGTCCACCGGGCAGGTGGGGGCCGCGGCGGAGCGCACCGACAGCGACCCGATGGAGCCACGCTCGGCCATCCGCCACAGCGTCGGGGTCGTCTTCTCGTCGACGTCCTCCCAGCGCAGCCCGGCCACTCCGGCGATCACGACGTAGTCGACGGTGCGTTTGGGCGTGCCGGCGGCGGGATGCTGCACGAGCGCGGCGACCCCGGTGGCCAGCATCGCGACGGCGAGCAGCAGCGCGGCGATCCGGCGCGGCATCAGCGCTGTCCCCCGGTCGCGCCCGGCTCCGCCGCGGCGCCGTCGGCGCCCGCCGGCGCGCCGGTGCTCGCCTCGCCGGCGCCGGCGAGTTCGGCGTAGACGCGCTGCAACTGGGCGACGGTCTGCGCCTCCGTGGGCCAGGTGGCCGCTCGCGCCGGGCCGCGACGGGCGTAGTCCGCGCGGCGGGCGTCGTCGGCGAGCAGTCCGCGCACCGCCTCGTCGACGGCGGCCACGTCGCCGGGGGGCACCAGCACGGCGGCGTCGCCGACCAGCTCGGGCAGCCCGCCGACCGCGGTGGCCACCAGCGGCACCCCGGCGTGCAGCGCCTCCTGGGCGAAAAGTTGCCGGGCCTCCCAGTCGCTGGTGACCACGGCGAGGTCGGCGCCGGCGAGCAGGTCGGCCACGTCGGTGCGGTGTCCGAGCAGCGTGACGGGGGCGCGCGCGGTGGAGATCCGCGACGCCAGGCCGAGGTAGCTGGGTCCGGTGCCGGCGATCACGACGACCGGCGGCGGGGTGAGTTGCCGCCAGGAGGCGGCGGCGTCGACGAGCACGTCGTAGCGCTTCTGCGGGTGCAGGCGGCCCACGGACAGGATCAGCGGCTGCTGCGGCCCGACGCTGAACTCGGCGCGCACGGCGGCGCGGCTGCGCCGCGGCCGCGGCAACGCCGGCGCGGCGACCGGCGCCAGCCGGGCGTCCGGGGCGCCGAGGGCGCGGGCCCGCTCGACCAGGTCGGCCGAGGCGCCCAGGGTGAGCCGGGCGCGGCGGGCGACGACCCGCTCGGCCAGCCGCGACAGCCGGCCGCGCACGCCGCCGGCGAGGACCGAGTTGTGCCAGGTGACCACGACGGGCGCGGTCGGGCGGGCCAGCGTGGTGACCAGGCCGGCGCGCAGGCCGTGGGCGTGCACGACGTCGAGCGGCCGGGCCAGCGCCGTGCGCAGCGCGGCGACCGCGCGGGCGTCGGCCGGGGTCGGGTTGGCCGGGATCTCCACGGCGACGAATGCGGCGCCGGCGGCGGTGAAGCGGAACTGCTCCTCGGTGGCGGCCGGCCCGCACACGGTGACGGTGGCGCCGCCGGCGACCAGGCCCCGGGCGACGGAGGCGACGTGCTGGCCCACCCCGCCGGTGCTGGAGGCGAGCACGAGAGCCACCGCCGGTGTCCAGCCCGCCTGTGTCGCCTCGCTCACCGCGACCTCGTCCCCTCTCCGTTACGCCGACCGTACGTACGCAGCCGCCGCGTCAGGGCGGAGGTCATCGGGCGGATGTCGTGGCGGTCCAACGGGTACGCGACACCGAGGAACACCAGAAGCACGACCACTCCGGACAGCATGCCCTGCAGCAGGGCCCCACCGCGCGTCGGGGTGGTGCCGGCCACCGCCGCGAGCCACCCGGTCGCGGCCAGGCCGGCCAGCGCGGCGGCCGCCGCGGCGAGCACCCCGACCAGGCCGGCTCGGGCCAGTCCGGCCAGCGCCGCACGTCCGGCGCGGCGGGCCACCGCTCGGACGAGCAGCGCCCCGAGCACCGTCATCCCCACCGAGTTGGCCAGCGTCAGCGCCATCACCCGGTGCTCGGCGGGCAGCGCCGCGCTGAGCAGCACCGCGGCCAGCGTAGCCGTCAGCCAGCCGGCGGCCGTCGCGGCCGCGGCCGGGCGGGGCTCGCCGCGGGCGTACAGCGCCCGGGACAGGACCGCGAAGAGGCCGTAGCCGAGCAGGCCGGGGGCGAACCCGGCGATCCCGGCGGCGGTGGCGGCCGCCTGGTGCGCGGGGATCAGCAGGTCGGCGGCGGGTCGGGCCAGCGCCACGAGCGCGGCGGCGCCGAGGCAGGTCAGCAGCACCACCGCGCGGGTCGCCGGCGCCAGAGTCGCCCGGTAGCGCTCCTCGTCGCCGGTTGCGCGGGCGGCCGACAGCGTCGGGTACGCCGCGGTGGCGACCGGGACGGCGAGGACCGCCCAGGGCAGCAGGTAGACGGTCTGCGCGTACGTGAACAGCACGTTCGTGCCGGTCGAAGCCGCCAGGGCGAGCTTGAGCGTCACCAGCACGGCGATCTGCTGGGCGCCGACGGTGACGGCGCCGGCCAGTGCGAGCCCGCCGACGGTGCGTCGGGCATCGGCGGGGAAGCGGTAGCCGGGACGCAGCCGCAGCCGCAGCCGGCGCAGCGGGATGAACAGGCACAGCGACAGCACGACCACGCCGAGGGTGGTGCCGATCGCGAGCAGCAGCTGCCCGGCGGCGCCGACCCGGGGCAGGTCCGCGGCGCGCCCCTCGGTGATCGCGAAGGTGAGATAGGTGCCGATCACCGTGACGCTGGACAGCAGCGGCGCGATCACCGGCCAGGCGAAGCGGTGGTGGGCCTGCAGCACCCCGGTGAGCACGATGCCGATGCCGTACAGCGGCAGCTGCGGCGCGAAGACCCGCAGCATCCGGGCGCCCGCGACGAGTTGCTCGGGCGACGCGCAGCGCGTCGCGAGCTGCTCGGGTGAGGTGCAGGCCGGCACGAGCGCCGCGATGATCGGGTCGGCGGCCAGGGCGACGATCGCCGCGAGCGGCACGAGCAGGGTCAGCGTCCAGGTCAGCAGCGCCGAGGTGGTGGCCGCGACCGCGGCCCGGTCGCCGACCGCGACCGCGCCGGCCAGCAACGGTACGACGAGACTGGCCAGCGCCCCACCGGCGACGATCTCGAAGATGATGTTGGGGACGGTGTTGGCGGCCTGGTAGATGTCGCCGAGGTCGGTGGCGCCGACCCCCCAGACGAAGACCACGTTGCGGCCGAACCCGGCCAGCCGGGCGACCACGGTGAGCACCGCGATCAGCGCCGCGGCTCCGGCGACGCGGCGCACGCCGGGCGACCGGGACGCCACGCCCGGCTGCGTGTCGCCGCCCACCTCAGTCGCGCCGGCCCAGCGCGTCCAGCTCGCGCAGGCCCGGCGTCTGCTGGATCACCTGGGTGAAGCTCACCTTTTCGCTGGCCCCGGTGAGCGCGGCGACCACGGCGAGCAGCCCGGCGCGGCCGAGCGGCCCGGTCCGCGCGGCGAGGGCCACCCCGAGCAGCGCGCCCAGGGCGTTGGCGCCCGCGTCGCCGAGCATGATCCGCTCGTCGAGATCCGCGGGGAGCAGCCCGGCGGCGGCGCCGACCGGGCCGGCGGCGAGCCCGCCGGTGCGCCCGCGCAGCAGCGGGACGCCGAGCAGGACGCCGGCCTTGAGCGCCCGGCCCGGACGCAGGTCCAGCAGGTTGAGCAGGTTGGCGGTGCCGGCGATCACGCCGGCGCCGAGCAGGACGTCGGTGGCGCGGGCCAGCCGCCCGCGGCGCCGGCGTCGCGCGGCCACGCCGGGGTCGGCGGCGAGCAGCGCCGACGCGGTCAGCCCGGCCGCGCCCACGCCGATGATCTTCACCAGCCCGCTCGTGACCCGTCCCTCGCCCAGCGCGGTGAGGTGCCCGGCGAAGCCCTTCGCGGCCTTCTGCTCAGGACGGGCGCCGACCACGTCGTCGTAGAGTCCGACGGCCCCGGAGCCGAGCCCGGCGACCAGCGCGGCGGCGCCGGCGGAGCCGCTGGGGGCCCCGACCGCGGCGGTCAGCGCGGCCCCGGCGGCCAGCGCCGGTCCGCCGGCCAGGGTCACGGTGCGACCGCGGAAGTTGGTGCGTTCCAGCGCGGCGGCGCGGCGCTGGGCCGCGACCGCGCGCAGCGCGCCCCGGGCGGCCAGCGCGCCGGCGCCGATCAGCAACAGCCGGCCGGCGGTACGCCCCCCGCTCACCGCATCCCCCCTGCGCGTTCCGCGCGCGCCGGACGGCGCGTCAGCGGCCGTCAGCTTAACCGACCATCGATGTGCCGCGCGCCGACGCCGATGGCTGCGACTAGCCGGCCTGCTTCGGCATCAGCGAGGTCGCGCCCTCACCGAGCCCGTAGTGCCCGGTCTTGTTGGAGGCCACCTGCTCGGCCGCGGCCAACGTGGTCACCACCTGACCCTGCGCGGTGTTGGCGTTGTCGACGGTGGAGATGGTCTTCGACAGCGCCGGGTCGCTGCGCACCCCGGCCACGACGTTACCGGCGCTGGAGCCGGTGCCGGCCACCACGACCCGACCGGCCTTGTCGAACTGGTCGACCATCGTCACCACCGCGGCGTCCTTCTTCGCCGAGTCCCGGTCGACGTACGGCTGCCCGCTGATCACCACGGCGATCTCCGCCGGACCGACCAGCTTGCCCTCCACGGTGATGTAACCGGCGTTGCTGTACGCGCTGAGCACGGCCTTGAGGTCGGCCTCGCTCACCGGGGCGGTGCCCTGCGGGCGGTCCAGCAACGCGGTGGCCAGCAACGCGCTGGAGGTCTCCACGCCGTCGCTGTTGCCGGGCAGCTTCGCCGTCGGCACGGTCGGCTGCGAGGCCCGTACGGCGAGGTCGAGCAGCTCGATGCTGTTGTCGGGGTTGACGAACTTGTCCTGCACCTCAACACGGCCGGTCACCTTGGCGCCGGCGGTGGTGAGCATCTTGTTGACGCCGTCGACCTGGTCGCCCCCGCTGGGCAGCACGACCAGCAGCACGCGCTTGTCGGCGAGCTTGCCGGGCAGCAGCAGCTGCGCCGCTTCGCTGGCGAAGTCCTCCTCCCGGTTGACTTCCTCCTTGAGGCTGTTGACCGTGTCGCGCAACTGCTGGTTGTCTTTGCGCAGCCCGTTGACGTTGTCGCTGAGCGAGTCGGCCACCGGCCCGTTGAGCGCCGCCGTGCCCACGACCAGCCCGATCGCGAGCGCGAGAAAGACCGCGGTCAGGGACACCACGTGGTATCGGAAGTTGATCACGCCTACAGCCTCTTGATCGGTCGGGGTCTAGAAGAGCTGTCCCAGCTGGAACACCAGATTGTCCCACCATTCGGAGACGACCCCGAGGTAGGCCTTGCCGACCGTCGACACGGCCACCGCCGACGCCATCGCGGCGATCGCGGAGAGCACCAGCAACAGCAGCGACGACCCGGAGATGCTCTGCCGGTACAGCCGGCTCACCCCCTTGGCGTCCACCAGCTTCCCGCCGACCTTCAACCGGGTCAGGAACGTCGACGCCATCCCGCCGCGCCCCTTGTCGAGGAACTCGACCAGGGTGGCGTGGGTGCCGACCGCCACGATCAGCGAGGCGCCCTTCTCGTCGGCGAGCAGCATCGCGAGATCTTCGCTGGTCGCCGCCGCCGGGAACGTCACCGCCGCGACCCCCAGCTGGTGCACCCGGGCCAGCCCGG
Source organism: Micromonospora pattaloongensis (assembly GCF_900107255.1). Lineage (GTDB taxonomy): Bacteria > Actinomycetota > Actinomycetes > Mycobacteriales > Micromonosporaceae > Micromonospora_I > Micromonospora_I pattaloongensis. The sequence goes on from NZ_FNPH01000016.1 coordinate 51,695, forward strand.
GCGCCCGGCCGTCCGGGTAGGCGTGCACGATCACCTCCGCGCCGCAGCGCAGCACGTCGTCGGTGACCGAGTCCATGTCGCCGACGATCATGTCGGGCGTGTAGCCGGCCTCCACCAGCGCGTCCGCCCCGCCGTCGACGCCGATGAGCACCGGCTTGAACTCGCGGATGTACGGGCGCAGCACGTCCAGGTCGGCCTTGTAGTCGTAGCCGCGTACCACGATCAGGCAGTGCCGCCCACCGATCTGCGTGGCGATGTCGGGCACGCCGACACCGTCGAGCAGCAGGTCCCGCTCCTGCTTGAGGTACTCCATGGTGTTGGCGGCGAACGCCTCCAGCTGCACCGACAGGCCCTCACGGGCGTCCGACATCGCCTTGGCGATCGACTCCGCGTCCTGGCGCGTCCCGTGCGCGACCGGCTCGTCGCCGACGTACACCGTGTTGCCGTCGACCCGGACGGTGTCGCCCTCCCGCAGCTGCTGGAAGACGCCCTCACCGAGATCGTCGATCAGGGGGATGCCCGCGTCGATCAACACCTCGGGCCCGAGATTGGGGTAGCGCCCGGACACCGACGGCTTGGCGTTGAGCACGGCGGCCACGCCCACGGCGACCAGCGAGTCGGCGGCGACCCGGTCGAGATCGACGTGGTCGATCACCGCGATGTCACCCGGGCGTAACCGGCCGGCCAGACGCTTGGTCCGGCGGTCGAGGCGCGCGATGCCGGCGGTAGTCCCGGGTTCGACGTTCCGGGTCCGGCGCAACGTGGGTAAACGCATCGGGACCATCCTGGCACGTAAAGCCGACTTTTCCCCTCGCGACATGCCTGGGCAGCGCCGCTAGGATGCCCCCGCCACGCGCGCCGCGACCACCTCCACCGCGGCGCCCGCCCCTGCCGGCGGCGCCAACGTGGCCTGCGTCACACCCTGATCGTCACGGCCGTCGCGCCCGCGCCGCCACGGCCAGCAACTCCTCGGCATGCGCGATACCCAGGTCCGAGTCGGGCAAACCGGCGAGCATCCGGGCCAGCTCCCGCGCCCGCTCGGTGTCCTCCACGACCCGTACGCCACTGGTCGTCACCGCACCGCCGGTGTCCTTGGCCACCACCAGATGCCGGTCGGCGAACGCCGCCACCTGGGGCAGGTGCGTCACCACCAGCACCTGGTGGCTGCGCGCCAGCCGCGCCAGCCGCCGGCCGATCTCGACCGCCGCCTGACCGCCGACGCCCGCGTCGACCTCGTCGAAGACCAGCGTCGGCGGGCCGCCGGCACCGGCGAAGACCACCTCGATGGCGAGCATCACGCGGGACAGCTCACCGCCGGAGGCGCCGCGCTGCAGCGGCAACGCCGGAGCCCCCGGATGCGCGAGCAGCCGCAGCTCCACCTCGTCGGCGCCGTCCGGACCGATCCCGACCTCGCTGCCGCCCACCGTCAGGGTCGGCTCACCGCGGCCGGCGGGCCGCGGCAGCACCGCCACCTCGATCCGCGCGTGCGGCATCGCCAGCCCGGCCAGCTCCGCCGTCACCTCCCCCGCGAACCGTCCGGCCGCCTGCCGCCGCGACGCCGACAGCCGCTCGGCCAGCTCGGCGACCTCACCGCCCAGCCGCTGCCGCTCCCGGTCCAGCTCGTCGAGGAGCTCGTCGGAGGTGTCGAGCTCGGCCAGCCGCGTCCGCGCCCGCTCCGCCCAGGCCACCACACCGTCGACGTCGTCGGCGTACTTGCGGGTCAGCCCCCGCAACGCCGCCCGCCGCTCATAGATCGCCTGCAGCCGCGCCGGGTCGGCGTCGAGCCCGGCCAGATATCCCGACAGCTCCGCCGAGACATCACCGGCCAGCGTGACCGCCTCCTCCAGCCGGCCGGCCAGCTCGCCGAGCGTCCGGTCGACCGCGGCCTGCGCCTCCAGCGCGCGCCGCGCGGCGCCGAGCAGCCCGACCGCGTCCGGCACGTCCTCGCCGGCCTCCAGACCGCCGGCGACCGCCTGCTGCGCCAGCTGCGCGGCGGCCCGCAGCCCCTCGGCGTGCTCCAGCCGCTGCGCCTCGGCTTTCAGCTCGTCGTCCTCCCCCGGCTGCGGATCCACCCGGGTGATCTCGTCGAGCCCGAGCCGCAGCAGGTCGGCCTCCTGGTTGCGCTCGCGGGCGTTGCGTCGCCGGTCGGCCAGGTCGTCGGTGACCCGCCGCCACTGGGCGTACGCGTCGCGCAGCGTGTCCAGCAGCTTCTCGTGCTCCGGGCCCGCGAACCGGTCGAGCGCGCCGCGCTGCTCGGCCGGACGCAGCAGCCGCAGCTGGTCGGACTGCCCGTGGACCGCGAGCACCTGCTCGCCGATCTCACCGAGCATCGACACCGGCATGCTGCGCCCGCCGACGTGCGCGCGGGAGCGCCCCTCGGCGGTAACCGTGCGGCTGAGCAGCACCGTGCCGTCGTCGTCGGTGTCCGCGCCCGCCTCGGAGATCCGCGTGTGCACCGCGGTCGCGGTCGGCTCGGACAGCCGCAGCCGCCCCTCCACCACCGCGCGACCCGGCTCCGCGCGCACCCGGCCGGCGTCGGCGCGGCCGCCGAACAGCAGCCCCAGCCCGGTGACGACCATCGTCTTGCCCGCGCCGGTCTCGCCGGTGATGACGTTCATGCCGCCGGTCAGCGGCAGCGTCGTGTCCTCGATGACACCCAGACCGGTGATCCGCAGCTCTTCCAGCACAGGCACAGACAGTAGTAGCGGCCCCCGACACTTGACCACCCGCGACGCGATCGCATCGACGTCAGTCAGCGTGGGTTGCCCCGCCACCCGTCCACGGGGAGCCCGAACTTCGCCACCAGCCGGTCGGTGAACGGCCTCGGCCGCAGCCGTACGACCCGCACCGGCAGGCCGCCGCGGCGCACCGTCACCCGGGTGCCCGGCGGCAGGTCGTAGACCCGACGCCCGTCGCAGCACATCACGGCCAGCGTGGTGTACGGGTCGACGGTGATCACGAACGTGGAGGTCGGCGCGGTCACCAGCGGCTTGCTGAACAGCGCGTGCGCGCTCACCGGCACCAGCAGCAGCGCCTCCACCTCCGGCCACACGACCGGCCCGCCGGCCGAGAACGCGTACGCGGTGGAGCCGGTCGGGGTGGCGCAGACGACACCGTCGCAGCCGTAGCGCGACAACGGCCGGCCGTCGACGTCGACCATCAACTCCAGCATCTGGGCGCGCTGGCCCTTCTCGACGCTGACCTCGTTGAGCGCCCAGGACTCGATAACCTGGCCGCCGTCGATCTCGGCCCGCACCTCCAGCGTCAGCCGCTCGTCCACTGTGTAGTTCCGGTCGACCACGTGGCGCACGGCCCGGTCCAGGTCACCGATCTCGGCCTCGGCGAGGAAACCGACCTTGCCGAGGTTGATGCCGAGCAACGGGGCCTTCGCCGGCCGCGCCAGCTCGGCGGCGCGCAGGAACGTGCCGTCCCCACCGAGCGCGAACACGATCTCGGCGCCCTCGGCGGCGGCCAGCCCGGTGATCGGCACCACGCCGGGCAGCTCCACGTCGGCAGCCTCCTCGGCGATCACCCGCACCTCGAACCCGGCCGCGATCAGATCCCGCGCCACCGTGCGCGCGTGGTCCGTGCTGCGCCGCCGACCCGTGTGGATGACCAGCAGTGCGACGCGCCTCATCCGGCATCCTCTCCCGACGTCGCCGCCGCGCCGGCCGGCCCGGCCGCGACGACCTCCCGCACCCGATCCTCGTCGGCGCGCGGTGCGCCGCGGCGTAACCATACGAAGAACTCGACGTTGCCGCTGGGGCCCGGCAGCGGACTGGCGGCCACGCCGGCCAGCCCCAGTCCCAGCCCGTATGCGGTGGCCGCCACGTCCAGCACCGCCTCGGCCCGCACCGCCGGGTCGCGCACCACGCCCCCCGAGCCGACGCGCTCCTTGCCGACCTCGAACTGCGGCTTGACCATCAACGCCAGGTCGCCGTCCGGCTCGGTGCATCCGGCCAGCGACGGCAGCACCAGCCGCAGCGAGATGAACGACAGGTCTGCCACGGTCAGCGCCGCCGGGCCGCCGATCGTCTCCGGGGTCAACGTCCGCACGTTGGTGCGCTCGAAGACCCGGACCCGGGGGTCGCTCCGCAGCGACCAGGCGAGCTGGCCGTAGCCGACGTCGACCGCGACCACCTCAGCAGCGCCGGCGCGCAGCAGCACGTCGGTGAAGCCTCCGGTGGACGCGCCGGCGTCCAGGCACCGCTTGCCCGCCACGGTCAGCCCGTCGAACGCCGCCAACGCCCCGGCGAGCTTGTGCCCGCCCCGTGAGACGTACTCCTGCGTCGGGTCGTCGCCGGTCACCCGGACCGGATCCGCCGGGTCGACCATCGCGGCGGCCTTGCGCGCCGGCACGCCGTGCACCTGCACCCGCCCCGCCTCGACGAGCGCGGCGGCCTGCTCACGGGAGCGGGCCAGCCCGCGACGGACGAGCTCGGCGTCGAGCCGGGTGCGGCGTGCCATGGCGCGGGCTTTCTGGTTCGAAGGGAACGGTCGGGGCGGGGCGGCGCTCAGGCCTGGTCGATGGTGGCCAGCGTCTCCTGCAGCGTCTGATGCGCCGCCTCGTACTGGGCGATCTGGTCGCGCGGCGGCAGGTCGACCGCGTTGTCCATGGCCTGGATCGCGGCATCGACGGCCGGGTGGCCCGTGCTGCCGCCCTCGGCGTCGGCGTGGACGCCGGCCGCGGGCGGCCAGTTCGGCGGCGGCGCGGGGCGCGACGGCGGAGGTCCGGGGCGGAACGGGCCGGGCACGGGGGCGCTCACGCGGCACCGCCGCCGGCGGGCCGCTTGCGGGGCGCCGCCTTCTTGGCCGCGGGCTCGGCGTTCGTGCCAGCGGCCTTACGCGCCGTCTTCGCCGGCTCGGGCGTGGTCTTCTGCACGGCGGCCGGCGTCTTCTTGGCGACGGCCTTCACCGCGACCGCCTTTTTGGCGATGGTCTTCTTGGCGACGGCCTTCTTCGCCACGGCCTTCTTGGCGGGGACGTCGGAGGCGGGGGTCGGGGCCCCGGAGACCGGCTCGGTCGCGGTGGTCCCGGCCACGATGGCGTCGGCGGCGGCGCGGGCGCCGCCGTCGCTGGCCGCACGGGCGGCGGCCTGCGTGGCGGTGCCGGCGGCGGCCTCGGCCGCTGCGGCGCGCGTCCGCGCGTCGCGCAGCTCAGCCTCCAGCTGGCGCAGCCGGCCGGTCAACTCGGCGACCTCGTCGGCCGTCGCCAGACCGACCGCGCCGAGCGCCCGGTCCACCTCGAAGCGCACCAGCTTGGTCAGCGACTCACGGTTGGCGGTGCCGACGGTGAGCAGCTCCTCGGCGAGCGCCTGCAACTGCGCCGCCGTGGTGTTGCCCCTGCCCATCAGGTTCCTGGCGATCTGCTCGGCCTTCTTCTTGGACGCCTCGGTCACCCCGAGCGCCATCTCCAGGTAAGCCCGCCACGCGTCCTGCATGCCGATTCCCTTCGCGGTGCCATCTGCTTCGGTGCCACGCTACCGTCCGAGGGGTTGCGGTAGCGTGCGCGGGGAACAGGCGTGGCGTCAATCGACCACGGTATCGGGGGCAACGGAGGTGGTCAGGTGGCCAGCGTCGACGAATGCCGGCAGGCGTTGCAGGAGCTGGGCGCGCGGCTGTCGGCCAACGTGGCCGAGGCGCGGGAGAAGCTGAAGCTCGACCGCACCCTCGCCTGCCGCATCTCCGACCTCGACACCGCCTTCCACGGACGGCTGCTCGACGGCCAGCTGGTCGAGCTCGCCGACGGCGACGACCCGAATGCCAAGATCGCCATCACCACGACCAGCGACGACCTCGTCGCCCTCGTCCGGGGTGAGCTCAACGCGGGACAGGCGATCGCCACCCGCCGCATCTCGGTCAAGGCCAACCCGTTCGATCTGTTGAAGCTGCGCAGCCTGCTGTAACCGCGGCATCGCGCCCGAGGGCGCGGGGTTCGCTCGCCCGAGCGGGCGAGCGAACCCGCCTAGTCGAGCCCTAGCTCCTTCAGCGCGGCGCGGGCCTGCGCGGACACCCCGGTGACCCGCCGCGCCGGTCCGCCGGACCAGGCGGCCGCGCAGAGCGCCCGCAGCGCGTCCAGCGGGGCGCCAGCGCCGTCGAGGCGCCACCCGACCCCGTCGTCGGTCACCCGCCATCCGCCGCCGGCCGGCTCCTTGCCGGGTACGCGCAACGCGTCGGCCGGCGCGAACAGCCCGCCGAGATCGGCTGCGACGTACGTCGGGCGACGCCCGGGCGGCGCGGCGATCAGGTCTGCCGGGCCGCTGACGCCGGTGAGCACCAGCAGACTGTCCAAGCCCGCCCGCACCGCACCCTCGATGTCGGTGTCCAGCCGATCGCCGACGACCAGCGGCCGGGCCGCGCCGTAACGGTGCGCGGCGGCGGTGAAGAGCGCCGGCTCGGGCTTGCCGACGACCACGTCGGGTTCGCGGCCGAGCGCCGTCCGCAACACCGCCACGAGCGAGCCGTTGCCGGGCAGCGGCCCCCGTGGGCTGGGCAGGGTGCGGTCGGTGTTGGTGGCGACCCAGAGCGCCCCGGCGCGCACCGCCAACGACGCCTCGGCCAGTTCCGCCCAGCCGACCCGGGGGCCGTACCCCTGCACCACGGCCACCGGCGCCTCCTCCGCGCCGGTCACCGGCACGAGCCCGACCGCACGCACCTCGGCGTGCAGCGCGGGCGCGCCGACGACCAGAACCGGCGCGCCGGCGGGGAGCCGCTCGGCGAGCAGGGTGGCGGCGGCGCCGGCCGAGGTGAGCACCTGGTCGGCGGTCGCCGGCACTCCCATGCCGGTGAGCAGGTCGGCCACGTCCGCGGAGCGACGCGAGGCGTTGTTCGTCGCGTACGCGAACGCCCGGCCGTCCCCGCCCAGCCGGGCCACCGCCTCGACCGCGCCGGGGATCGGCCGGTCAATCAGGAAGATGACCCCGTCCAGGTCGAAGACGACCAGGTCGTACGCGTCGACGAGCGGCGCGGCGCTCACCGGTCCGACGGGCCGGGCCGCTCCGGCGACTCGGCACCGGTCTCGTCGCGGTTCGGCTCGTCGACCTCGGTCTCATCGTCGTCACCGGTCAGCACGGTCGGCGCCGGGCCGACGCCCGCCACCTCCGTCTCGGCGACGACAAGGTCGGCCTCGTCGTCGGCCGGCGCGTCCGGTTCCGCCACCTCGTCGTACTCGCGGTCGTCCTCAAGGTCCTCATCGCCCTCGAAGTCCTCATCGCCCTCGAGGTCCTCATCGCCCTCGAGATCTTCATCGCCCTCGAGCACCACGCCGTCGAGCTCCAGCAGCCGCTCGGCGGCGTCGGTCTCGTCGTCCTGGTCGGCGTCGGCCGCGCGCGCGAACCACTCCCGCGCCTCCTCGCGGCGGCCGGCCGCGAGCAGCGAGTCGGCGTACGCGTACCGCAGCCGGGCCGCCCACGGCTCACCGTCGCCGCTGGTCAGTTCCCTGACCTGCAGCATCGCGACGGCGGCGTCGGGGGAACCCATGTCGCGCCGGGCGCCGGCGGCCACGATGAGCAGCTCGATGGCGGTCGCCTTGTTCAGCGCGTCACGGTTGGCGCCCCGGTAGATGTCAATCGCCCGCTCCGGCCGCCCCAGCGCCCGCTCGCAGTCGGCGAGCACCGCCAGGTGCGTCTGCCGGCCCGACATGCGGTGGTACGTCCGCAGCTCCGCGACCGCGGTCTGCCATTCGCCGGCCCGGTACGCCGCCAGTCCGACGGCCTCGCGGACCGCGGCGATTCGCGACGCGAGCCGCCGAGCGGCGAGCGCGTGCGCCAGGGCCTGTTCGGGAGCGTCGTCGATCAGGTGACCGGTCGCCACCAGGTGCCGCGCGACGGTGTCCGCGACCGGCCTGCTCAGCGAGAGCAGTTCGGCGCGCACCTCGCTGGCGAGATCGGACGCGACGACCTCGTCGGGCAGCGTCGGCGCGGGGACTTCTCCGCCCGCCCGCTCCGCGCGCTCACGGCGCTCGTCGCGCTCGCGGTAGCCGCCCTCGCGCGGCCCGCCCTCACGACGGAACCCGCCCTCACGGGGGCCGCCCTCACGACGGAAGCCACCCTCACGGGGGCCGCCCTCACGACGGAAGCCACCCTCACGGGGGCCGCCCTCACGACGGAAGCCACCCTCACGGGGGCCGCCCTCACGCCCGCCTTCACGGTCACCCCGGTAGCCGCCCTCACGCGGCCCACGGAACCCGCCGTCACGGTCGCGGTAGCCACCCTCGCGGTCGCCCCGGTAGCCAGCACCCTCACGGCCGCCGCCCTCGCGCGGGCGGTAGCCGCCCTCACGCGGGCCACCCTCGCGGCGGAAGCCGCCCTCGCGGGGGCCGCGATATCCGCCGTCACGGTCACCGCGGTAGCCGCCCTCACGCGGGCCGCCCTCACGGTCGCCACCCTCACGGGGACGGTAGCCACCCTCACGCGGACCACCCTCGCGGCGGAAACCACCCTCGCGGGGGCCGCGATATCCGCCGTCACGGTCACCCCGGTAGCCGCCCTCACGCGGGCCACCCTCACGGGGACGGTAGCCACCCTCACGGGGACCACCCTCACGCGGACGGTAACCACCCTCACGGGGACCACCCTCACGCGGACGGTAACCACCCTCACGGGGACCACCCTCACGCGGACGGTAACCACCCTCACGGGGACCACCCTCACGCGGACGGTAACCACCCTCACGCGGACCACCCTCACGCGGACGGTAACCACCCTCACGCGGACCACCCTCACGCGGACGGCAACCCCCCTCACGCGGACCACCCTCACGCGGACGGTAACCACCCTCACGCGGACCACCCTCACGCGGACGGTAACCACCCTCACGCGGACCACCCTCACGCGGACGGTAACCACCCTCACGCGGACCACCCTCACGCGGACGGTAACCACCCTCACGCGGACCACCCTCACGGCGGAAGCCGCCCTCGCGGGGTCCGCGATATCCGCCGTCACGGTCACCGCGGTAGCCACCCTCACGGGGGCCCCCCTCGCGCCGGCCGCCGTCACGGTCGCGGTAGCCGCCCTCACGGTCGGCCCGGTAGCCGGCACGACCCTCGCGGTCGCCGTATCCGCGCCGTTCACCCTGTCTGGGCTCGCGGTCTCGGCGGTTTCGGTCGTCGTCGCGGCGGGGACGGTCTCCGCCCTGGGGTGATGTCACAGCTACATCCTTCCTCATGGCGCACGCGAGCGCCTGTGGCATAACGCAGTTAAGGGCCTACCCCAAAAGGGGCGGCCCTCAACTGAAAGATGTCCGGCGGTGTCCTACTCTCCCACACCCTCCCGGGTGCAGTACCATCGGCGCTGGAGGGCTTAGCTTCCGGGTTCGGAATGTTACCGGGCGT
>NZ_FNPH01000002.1 GCF_900107255.1 Micromonospora pattaloongensis
TCCCTGCTGACACGGCGTCGGGTAGACGCGGTAGTTGTACCGCAGCTGCACGCGACGACTATAACGTTCATCTATGACTGAACTCGAAAGCATTCACACTGGTAGACACCGCGCGTTTGCTATGCACGCCCACTTGGTCTTCGTGACGAAATTCCGGCACAAGGTGTTCTGGTCGGGCTCGTACTTCGCGGGGTCCGTCGGCGGCGCACCGCCGAGCATTGTGAAGCAGTACATCGAGCGGCAGAACCGCCCGACCTAAAGCACTGCTCAGGCCTGGGTGGCCCGCCCAGCGCGGGCCTTCACCCCCGCCCTGAAGGGCGGAGCACTAGCCCGCATTCCGGTAGCCGATGGACTCGTTGCCGAGCGCAGGGCTGACGCTGTGCAGCGAGACCGACCCGAGCACCGCGCCGGTGGCGGGATCGGTGACGGCGAGCGACGCGTGGTCGCCGGCGGACCAGTCGGCGCGCCGCTCGACCCAGGTCCGCGCCGTATCGAGGTCGGGCTCGACCGTCACCGGGCCGGGGTTCCACTGCGCGATCTCCGCGTCGCGCAACGCGCGCAGCACGGCCGGAGCGTCCGTGTCGCGCCACGGACGCAGCAGCAGGTCGGGGCCGGTGAGCTCGAGGTTCTGCACGGCCGACAGTGTGGCAAACCGGGCTGCCCCCACCGCGGTGATTCACCGCGGCGCGCGGGGACCCGGTCGCGGGCCGCAATCGTTCAATTTCGTACGACCGCTGCCGCCCGTCGGGAGCTGTGGCGAGCGGAACAGGTATTTCAGATTTGAATGATGCTATCGTGTCCGCATGGTCGAGGGACTGGACGCGGCGCGCATGACGTGCTGGCGCGCGTACATCGAGTCCAGCCAGCGGCTGCTCACCGCGCTGGAGGATGAGCTGCGGGAGGGCAGCGAGCTGAGCCTGGCCGACTATCACGTCCTGGTGCTGCTCTCCGAGGCGCCGCGGCAGCGGCTGCGCATGGGCGAACTCGCCGGTCGGCTGGTGTTCTCGCCGAGCCGGCTGACGTACCAGATCAGCTCGATGCGGCGACGCGGCCTCGTCGTCCGGGAGAGCTGCCCGCAGGACCGCCGGGGCAGCGAGGCGGTGCTCACCGCGGCCGGCCTGCTCGCGCTCCGCCGGGCCGCGCCGCAGCACCTCGCCGCGGTGCGCGCGCGCTTCATGGACGACCTCGACGAGGCGGAGGTGGCCGCCCTGACCCGCGTCTTCACCCGTCTCGGCGACCGACTCCGCGACCACACCGCGACCACCCGGCCACGCGGCGAGCACGCCGCCAGCCGAGAACCGCGCGACGAGCACGCCGACAGCCGAGAACCGCGCGGCGATCGCGCCGCCAGTTGAGAGAAGGAACGATGCCCGCCATCACCGTGGACGACGTCCTCGTCCTGCCCCGCCTGCCGCGCCTCGACCGGGCCGCCACCACGTACCGACCCGTACGCCGGCTCGTCACCGCGCCCAGCGGCTTTGAGGGCGAGGGCTTCCCGGTCCGCCGGGCCTTCGCCGGCGTGCCGATGCACGAGCTGGACCCCTTCCTGCACCTCGATCAGATGGGCGAGGTCGACTACGCGCCCGGCGAGCCGAAGGGGACCACCTGGCATCCGCACCGCGGCTTCGAGACGGTCACGTACATCATTGACGGGATCTTCGACCACCAGGACTCGCACGGCGGCGGTGGCACGATCACCAACGGCGACACCCAGTGGATGACGGCCGGCAGTGGTCTGCTTCACATCGAGGCGCCCCCGGAGCACCTGGTCATGAGCGGAGGGCTCTTCCACGGCCTGCAGCTGTGGGTCAACCTGCCGCGCGTGGCGAAGATGAGCCCGCCGCGCTACCAGGACATCCGGGGCAGGCAGTCGGCGCTGCTCACCACGCCCGACGGTGGCGCGCTGCTGCGCGTGATCGCCGGGGAGATCGCCGGCCATGCGGGCCCCGGTTCGACCCACACGCCGATCACCATCACCCACGTCACCGTGCAGCCGGGCGCGGAGGTGGAGCTGCCCTGGCGCGCCGACTTCAACGCCCTGCTGTACGTGCTGGCCGGCAGGGGCACCGTCGGGGTCGACGGTCGGCCCGTGCACACCGGCCAGCTCGCGGTGCACGGCCCGGGCGACGCGCTCCGCTTCACGGCGGACCCGCGGCAGGATTCGCACACGCCGGCGCTGGAGCTGTACATCATGGGCGGGCAGCCGATCCGGGAGCCGGTGGCGCACTACGGGCCGTTCGTGATGAACACCCGCGCGGAGCTGATCCAGGCGTTCGAGGACTACCAGGCCGGACGGCTCGGCGTGGTGCCGGCGGCGCGGGTGCCGCACTCGGACGGCGCGCCCGAGCCCCACTGACCCCGCGCCCCGCGCCCCTCCCCGCGAGGGCCGGGGAGGGCGCGCCGACGGGGGACGACGGGTCAGGCGGGGACGGGTCAGGAGGCAGACTCGGTCAGGAAACGAGGAACACCCCCACGACGCCGAGCAGCACCATCATGAGCACGGTCAGCAGCAGACCCTGTTCGCTCTCGACCGGCTGGGCGCCGTAGCTCTGCTGGCGGTCGGGGGTGGTGGCCGTCATCGTGGGACCTCCTCGGCTTGCGCGTCGACTGTGTGTGGGCCGGCGACCTCGCCGCGGCTTCGCATCTCGGTGCGCCCGCCTGCGTCGCGGCCCGGTTCGCGGGGGTGAGGGCTTCGTCGACCTCGCCGGGCCGCTGTCGAAAAGAGCCCATCTGGCGATGGGCGTCCGGCGGGAATATCGCGACCCGATCCTCCAGATACCCAGCCACAGCAGGGAAAACCCCCTGGTGACCAGCGTCTCCCGAGATCATCCGAACGCTGGTCCCAGCGGCGCGCGCGGCGCGCCCGGTCCGGTCGCCGGGCGGCGTGTGCCCCCCGCCGCGGCGGGATTCGTCCCCCGAACGCGGGCGGCGGTCGGCGGTCGGGTACCGACCGGCGGCACCGTTGGCGCCCGTCGGGCACATCTCGCCCGCCCGATTTCTCCGCTTTCATGCCAGGACACGAGCTTTATACATCGTACTTTCGGCTGGACTTCTCCTAGACGATGCGGCTAGTGTTCAGGTCGAACGGCCGAACTGGCACATGCAAAAGAACCACCTTTCATATCTGCGGACGAGGTGCAGGGAGGACCACCATGACCGCGACCGCCACGAGCACGACGCGCATGAGGGAGACGGAGCTCCCGGAGACCAAGACGCCGGCGCTCGACCCCACCGCGCTCTCCGACAGCGCGACCGACCTGCTGAACGCGATGGCCGCGCTGCCCGCCAACCACCCGTCGCGCGCCTCGCTGCGGGCGCGCGCGATCGAGGCGTGGCTGCCGCTGGCACAGCACCTGGCGCACCGCTACAGCGGGCGCGGCGAGCCGACCGACGATCTGATGCAGACCGCGGCGGTTGGCCTGATCAAGGCCGTCGACAAGTTCGACCCCTCGCGCGGCGTCGACTTCGCGGGCTACGCCATCCCCACGATCATCGGCGAGCTCAAGCGGCACTTCCGCGACCGCACCTGGGACATCCGGGTGCCGCGGCGGCTGCAGGAGCTTCGGCTGAGCATCTCCGAGGCGAACAGCACGCTGCTGCAGACGCTCGGCCGGTCCCCGACGATCGCCGACATCGCCGCCCACCTGCGGCTCACCGAGGAAGAGGTCCTGGAGGGGCTGGAGGGTGCGCGTGCCTACAACGCCGTCTCCCTCTCCACGCCGACCGGTGACGGCGAGCGGGCGACCGAGCTGGGCGACATGCTCGGCGCCGAGGACGGCGAGTACGAGCTGGCGGAGCTGCGTGTCGCGCTCGGGCCCGCGCTGGCGACCCTCGACGACCGCGAGCAGAAGATCCTGACGCTGCGGTTCTACGGGAACCTGACGCAGTCGCAGATCGCCGAGCAGATCGGCGTCTCCCAGATGCACGTCTCCCGGCTGCTCGCCCGGGCGCTGGGCAAGCTGCGCGGGAAGCTGGGCGAGGACTACTGAGCAGAAGCGACGTCGACGGGCGGCTGGCCGCGAGCCGGCCGCCCGTTGTCGTGCCCGCCCCGGACAACCGCGTCGCGGTATCCATCTCGGCAGTTACGAATATGAGAGTTCGCCGGACGGCATCGGAGGCTGACATGCAGGTGACCGCGGCCCGGACGGGCGCGTGACCGCCGCTGGCGTGGCCCGGCCGCGCGGGGCGGGTGCGGGACGGACGCGCGCGGGTCACGACCTGCGCGGCGGCGTCCTCTACCGGCTCCGGCTGCCGACCTTCACCCCGCAGGGCACGGTCGCGGCGGCCGTCGACCGCCTCCCCCACCTCGGCGACCTCGGCGTCGAGGTGGTCGAGCTGCGCGGCGTCGACACCTCGCCCGACCTCCCCGCCTTCGTCGACGCCGCCCACGCCCGGGGGCTCGGGGTCGTGCTGCACGTCGAGCACGAGCGGTTCGACGCGGACTCCGACGCGGCGCAGCACGCGCTCGTCTCGGCCGTGGCGCGGCGGCTGCGGGAACACCACCTGGACGGGCTGCGCGTGCGGATCCGGGGCCGCGCTACCGACGCCGCGATCAACCGCCTGTACGCGCAGCTCGCCGCCGAGGTCACGGTGCTCTCCGTGCAGCTCGGACGGCCGCTGTCGCTGATCGTGGACTCCGATGTGGACGGCGCGCGGCTGGTGGTCCCGTCCGAGGCCCCGGCGCCGGGCGCCGCCAACCCGGAGCGCGACTTCGCCTCGCTGCGCGGCCTCACCGACGTGCTCGCCCGCCGGCCCGCGGCCGGGCTGCCGGCGCTCGACGTCGACGATCCGGTCGGCCGGGAGGGCGCGACGACGCTCTCCCGCGGCCTGCGTCGGGTGGCCACCACCCTGCTGCTCACCGGACCGGCGATCCCGGTGCTGACCATGGGCGAGGAATGGGGTGCGACGCCGGTCGACGAGCAGCGGCACGTCGCCGAACCGGCGATGGTGGGCGCGGGCGCGGGACGCGCCGCGCCGCGCTGGTCGGCCGCGACGGGTCGGCACGCCGATGCCGTGCCGCTGGACTGGTCGGAGCGGGACCGGCCGGCGCAGCGCGAGCTGCTCCGGCTCTACCGGGACCTGATCGCGCTGCGCCGCCGGGAGCCGCAACTCGGCACCGCGCCCGTCCGCCCGGACGGCGTACGCCGGGGTGATCACTTCCTGACCGTCCGGCGGGGCAGCCGGGTCGTCGTCGCGAACCTCGGGCGTACGCCGCGCCGCGTCAACGTCGCCGGCGTGCCGCGCCGGGTGCTGCTCGCCACCGAACTCGGCGTCTGCCTCACCCATGACGCGGTCGACCTGCCACCCGAGTCCGCCGCCGTCGTCGAGTGCGCGCGGTTCGACCGACGCTGATCGCGGAACTCGCCCGCCGGTACGCGAGACTGGGCCGGTGCTGACCGATCGCGCCACCGTCGACCTTCCGGTCCGACGCGTCCTGCCCGAGCTGGTCGGGGCGCTGCGCGACGCCGGCAGCGCGGTCCTGGTCTCCCCGCCCGGCACCGGCAAGACCACACTCGTGCCGCTGGCGCTCGCCGACGCGCTGACCGGGCGGATCGTGGTCGCCGAACCCCGGCGGGTGGCCGTACGGGCCGCGGCGCGCCGGATGGCGGCGCTGCTCGGCGAGCCCGTCGGCGGCACGGTCGGCTACACGGTGCGCGGCGAGCGCCGGGTCGGCCCCACCACCCGCGTCGAGGTGGTGACCACCGGCGTGCTGGTGCGGCGGCTGCAACGCGATCCGGAGCTGCCCGGCACCGCCGCGGTGGTGCTCGACGAGGTCCATGAGCGGCAGCTCGACTCGGACCTCGCCCTCGCGTTCACCCTCGACGTCCGCGCCGCGCTCCGCCCGGAGCTGCGCCTGCTCGCCGCGTCCGCGACCGCGCAGGCGGGGCGGCTCGCCGCGCTCCTGGAGCCCGCCGGCGGGGCCCCGGTGATCACCGCGCCCTCCGCGCTGCACCCCGTCGACGTGGTCTGGGCTCCCCCGCCGCGCCCGGTGGACGCCCCGCACGGGCTGCGGGTGGACCCGCGGCTGCTCGACCACGTCGCCGACACGGTGCGCCGGGCGCTGCGCGACGACGACGGCGATGTGCTGGTCTTCCTGCCGGGTGCGGGCGAGATCGCCGCCGTCGAACGGCGCCTCGCCGACCCGACCGCGCCGGTGCGGGTGATCTCGCTGCACGGCCGGCAGAGCGCCGAGCGGCAGGACGAGGCGCTGCGGGCCGGGCCGGAGCGCCGGGTGGTGCTGGCGACCGCGGTGGCCGAGAGCAGCCTCACCGTGCCCGGCGTCCGGGTCGTGGTCGACGCCGGGCTGGCCCGGGTGCCGCGCACCGACCACGCCCGCGGGCTCGGCGCGCTGGTGACGGTGGCGGTCTCGCGCGCCGGCGCGGAGCAGCGCGCGGGACGCGCCGGCCGGGAGGCGCCGGGTCGGGTCTACCGCTGCTGGTCGGCGGCGCAGCACGAGCGGCTGCCCCCGCACGCCGAGCCGGAGATCGCGATCGCCGACCTCACCGGGTTCGCGCTGCAGCTCGCCTGCTGGGGGACGCCCGACGGCACGGGGCTGGCGCTGCCGGATCCCCCGCCGGGCGCGCCCTTCGACCTCGCCCGGCACACGCTTGCCGCGCTCGGCGCGATCGACGGCGACGGCCGGGTCACGCCGCGCGGACGGCAGATCGCGGCGGTCGGTGCCCCGCCCCGGCTGGCGCGGGCCCTGCTCGACGGCGCCGCCGCGACCGGCACCCGGCGCGCGGCCGAGGTGGTCGCGCTGCTCGCCGAGGACGTGGCGGGCGGTTCCGGCGGGGACCTCGTGGCGATCTGGCGCGGGCTGCGCGCGGGCACTCACCCGGCCGCCGCGCGGTGGCGCGCGGAGGTGCGACGGCTCGCCGAGGCGGCGCCGCGGGACGAGCCGGACCGCCGAGGACTCCCCGACGACCTGGCGGCCGGGCTGGTCGTCGGGCTCGCGTACCCCGAGCGGCTGGGCCGGGTGCGCCAGCCCGGCGGTCGGACGTACCTGATGGCCGGCGGCACCGCCGCCGAGCTGCCGCCGGCCTCGGCGCTGGCCGGCGCGACCTGGCTCGCGGTCGCCGCCGCGGACCGGCCACCCGGCCGCCGGGACGCGCAGATCCGGCTCGCCGCGGTCGTCGACGAGGCGACGGCGCGCGAGGCGGGCGCGCCGCTGTTGGGCACCGACGAGGAGGTCGCCTGGTCGGACGAGGACGTCGTGGCCCGCGAGGTGACCCGGCTGGGCGCCATCGCGCTGGTGGACCGCCCGCTGCACCGGCCCGATCCGACGCTGGTCGCCGCCGCCCTGCTCGACGGGTTGCGTCGGACCAACCTCGCTCTGCTGAACTGGACCGCCGGGGCGCGTGCGCTGCGCGAGCGGCTCGCGTTCTGCCGGCAGGCGCTCGGCGAGCCGTGGCCACGGGTGGACGACGAGGCGCTGCTCGACGGCGCGACGCGGTGGCTCGGGCCGGAGCTGGCCGCGGCGCGTCGCCGCGCCGATCTGGCGCGCGCCGACGTCGCCGGGGCGCTGCGCCGGCTGCTGCCCTGGCCGCAGGCCGCCCGCCTGGACGAGGTCGCGCCGGAGCGCCTCACCGTGCCCAGCGGCTCACGGGTACGGATCGACTACACCGACCCGGCCGCGCCGGTGTTGGCGGTGAAGGTGCAGGAGGCGTTCGGGTGGCGCACCGCACCGCGGATCGCCGACGGCCGCGTGCCGGTGCTGCTGCACCTGCTCTCCCCCGCCGGCCGGCCGGTCGCGGTCACCCGCGACCTGGCGTCGTTCTGGGCGACCGGTTATCCGCAGGTGCGGGCGGAGCTGCGGGGCCGCTATCCCCGCCATCCCTGGCCGGAGGACCCCACGACCGCGACGCCGACGCGGCGCGCCCAGCCGCGCCGGGGCTAGGCGCCCTCCACGATGTCGGCGATCACCACGGTCACGTTGTCGGGTCCGCCACCGTCGAGCGCCAGCTCCACCAGCCGGCGCGCGCACGCCTGCGGATCGGGGTAGCCGGTCAGCACCTCGCCGATCACGTCGGCGGGGACCACGTTGGAGAGACCGTCGCTGCACAGCAGCCACCGGTCCCCCGGATACGGCGCCATCGAGCCGTACGCCGCGGTGACCGGCTCGCCCTGCAACGCCCGCGTCACCACCGCGCGCCGCGGGTGCGTCATCGCCTGCTCGGCGGTGATCACTCCCTCGTCGACGAGCATCTGCACGAACGTGTCGTCCTTGGTCATCTGCTCCAGCACGCCGCCGCGGAGCAGGTAGGCCCGCGAGTCGCCGACGTGGACGAGGGCGACGGCGGTCCCGGTGGCGGAGCAGAGCAGCGCGGTGAGAGTCGTGCCCATCCCCTCCCGCGTCGGATCCTCGGTCACCGCCGCGCGGATCCGCTCGCTGGCCGTCGCGACCGCCTCGCGCAGCGCCTCGGCCAACTGCTCGTCGCCGAGCGCCACGTCCAGCCCGGCGATCGCCTCGATCGCGATCGCGCTGGCGAGGTCGCCCGCCGCCATCCCGCCCATACCGTCGGCGACCGCGACGAGCCACTCCCCGGCGTGCACAGAGTCCTGGTTGGCGCTCCGGACCAGCCCGCAGTCGGTCACCGCCGCCGAACGCAGCTTCAGGGTCATGGCAGGCAGCCTGCCAAAAGAAGGGCCGGAATGTCTCTAGTGAATCACCGTGACATCGCCGCAAGATGGGGAAAATCCCGGCGGGGCGGACCGGACGACCGCCGCGACCCTCATGATCAACGGGGAACGGCGGTCAGCGGAGCCAATCGAGCAGGCGCTCGCCCTGCTGCCAGATGGTCAGCGCGGAGAAGACGCCGAACAGGGCGACCGCCCAGATCAGCGCGACCACGCGGTAGGCGCGGGGGCGGATCTGCGCGGGCAGGACCCGGCGGTTGAGGACCAGCAGCAGGATCGAGTAGAGGAACATCATCAGCCCGCCGACGCAGGCGGAGATGACCAGCAGCGGCAGCGGCTGGTCGAAGCCGCTGAGCAGGATGACGCAGCCGAGCAGGACCAGGCCCCAGACCAGCCCGAAGTAGATCCGGCTCTCCGACATCCGGCGCAGGTACGAGGTCTTCAGCACGTCTGCGGCGAGCCGGCTGGTGTAGTCGACGATGCCCATCGCGGCCGCGAAGAGCGACACCGCGCCGATCACCCAGAAGAGCGTGCCGAACCACGGCGCCACCGACTCCGTGAGCCGCTCCCCCTCGACGTTCAGGAACGACACGCTGTTGGCCAGCCCCGGCACGCCGTGCACGGTGGAGTAGGCGAGCATCGACATCAGGCCGATGGTGACGAAGGAGATCAGGAGGAACGTGAGGAGCTGCTCCGAGTTGGCCACCCGCCACCAGCGCCGCCAGCGGCCCAGGTTCTCCGCGGTCGGCTCGAAGACGTACCCGCTGGTGTCCGGGGCGGCCTCCTCCCGGCCGGTCACCGGGCTGACCAGCCGCGGCACGTACGCGCCCATGCCGAAGCCCTTGTCGCGGATCCAGTTGCTCTGCACCAGGTTCTGTCCGCCGCCGGCCCCGGCGAAGACCAGCGCGGAGAGCATCAGGGCGAAGCCCAGCTCGGTCGGGAACGCGGGCGCGGTGACGGCGCGGGGCAGCTCCCGCCAGGCGTCGGCGGAGATCGCGAAGACCACGGCCACCCCGATGAAGAGCACGACCAACCCGACCTTGACGAACTCCACCCGCTCCAGCGCGACGTAGATGACCGGGGCGAGCGTGAGCGTGACCCCGATGAGCAGCAGCATCCCGACCGCGATCCAGGCGGCGTCGCCGCCGAAGAGATACGTCACCATCGTGGCGGAGCTGGACGCCCAGCCGGGCCAGAGGTTCGCGAAGTAGGTCATGATCGCAAATACCAGACCCCAGTGGCGCCAGAAGCGGGAGAAGCCGGTCAGCGCGGTCTCGCCGGTGGCGAGCGTGTACCGCTCGATCTCCATGTTCAGGAACCACTGGGTGATCAGGCCGATGGCGGCGGCCCAGAGGAAGACGAGCCCGACCTGGGAGGCGATGTACGGGAAGAGGATGAACTCGCCGGAGGCGAGCCCGACGCCGGCGGCGACCACGCCCGGCCCGATGATGCGCCACGCGGAGCGCGGGGGCTCGGGCAGGTCGCGTACGGCCACGCCGGGCACGTGTCTGGTGGGGAACCGGTCTGCGGCGGTCTGCGTCATCGTCAGACTCCCGGGGGCGAAAGGGACTCCTCGGTACCCCGGCCGCACGGACGGCGAAACCTCACCGGGGCATGGATCAGTCTCGCACCGCGGGAGCCGAAGCAGAAGCTAGCCGAGCACCTCGTCGACGTAGCACCACCGCCACGACTCCCCCGGCTGGACCGACCGCATCACGGGGTGGCCGCTGTCGCGGAAGTGCCGCGTGGCGTGCCGGTACGGCGACGAGTCGCAGCAGCCGACGTGCCCACAGGTCAGGCAGGCGCGCAGCCGTACCCAGTCGGTGTTCCCCTCGGCCAGGCAGTCCTGGCAGGCGTCGGCGATCTGCGGCTCGGGGGCCCCGACGGTGTGCAGGTGCGGACAGCTCATCGCTCCACCCTCCGCCGCAGCAGTGACTCCTCCAGGTCCAGGTCGTGCTGCGCCTGGACCAGCACCTCCTCCGGGATGCGCCCCTCGTCGCGCGCCACCCGGAACACCTCGCGTTCCGCGTCGATCATCTCCTGCCGCAGCCGGCTGTACGCCTCGGACGGCGTTTCCTGCCCCTCGCCGCCGAGCCGCTCCCAGGCGGCGTTACTGCGCTCCTCGATCACCTTGCGCAGCCGTTCCACCACCGCCGTGGGCGCCCCGTCGGCCGTGGCGTCCAGCCGCTCCCGCGCCGCGCGGCTGGCCGCGTGCTGGACGGCGGCCTCGGAGAGCACGTCGGCGGTGGGATCGTCCTGGGGCAGCCGGAGCAGCCGCGCGACGGCCGGCAGGGTGGTGGCCTGCAGCAGCAGGGTCACCACGATCACCGCGAAGGCCACGCCGACGAAGAGCCCCCGCGGGTACGTCGTGCCGTCGGCCAGCTGCAGCGGCAGCGCGAGCGCGGCGGCCAGCGTCACCACGCCGCGCATCCCGGCCCAGGCGAGCACGGCCGGGAAGCGCCAGGAGATCGGCGGCTCGCGGCGGCGGATCCGCGGTACCAGCCGGGCGAGGAAGGCCGCCGGGAACAGCCACAGGAACCGGGTCAGGATCACGGTCGCCAGCACCGCCAGCGTGACCCAGGCGGCGGTCTGCCAGCCGGTCTGCAGGTTGCGCAGCACGTCGCGCAGTTGGAGGCCGACCAGCAGGAAGACCAGCCCCTCCAGCACGAAGGTGACCAGCCGCCAGAAGGCGTTCATCTGCAGCCGGGACTCGGCGGCCAGCAACGTCGGCATCCGGTGTCCGAGCGCCAGTCCGGCGACGACCACGGCGACGATGCCGGACATGTGCAGGTACTCGGCCGGCAGGACCAGCAGGAACGGGCTGATCAGCGACAGCGCGTTCTCCAGCACCGGGTCCTTCACCCGGGCGTGCAGGAAACCGAGCAGCACCGCGCCGACGGCCCCGATCACCAGGCCGCCACCCGCCGCCAGCAGCACCTGCCCGCCGATGTCACCGATGCCGACGGCGCCGCCCCCGGCGGCGGCGATCGACACCCGGAGCAGCACCAGCGCGGTCGCGTCGTTGATCAGGCTCTCGCCCTCGAGGATGCTCACGATCCGGCGCGGCAGCCCGATCCGGCGGGCCACCGCGGTCGCCGCGACCGCGTCGGGCGGGGCCACCACCGCGCCGAGCGCCACGCAGGCGCCGAACGGCACGCCGGGCAGCAGCAGGTGGACGACGAGCCCGACGGCGAACGCCGTGAAGATCACCAAGCCGATCGCGAGCAACAGGATCGGGCGCAGGTTGAATCGGAACGCCGGCACCGAGGTCTGGATGGCGGCCACGTAGAGCAGCGGCGGCAGGATGCCGACCAGGACGATCTCGGGGTCGAGACGTACCACGGGGAAGCCGGGCACGAGCGACAGCGCCAGGCCGGCCACCACGAGCACGATCGGGGCGAGCAGGCCGAGCCGGCGGGCCAGGGCCGCGCCGACCATGGCCACCCCGAGGAGTACGACGACCTCGGTCAGCGTTTCCATGGGCGAAGCGTAAATGTCGGATCCGCTGTCAGTTGCCAGTGATGCGTAGCTTGGGGAGCACCTCGGTCCCGAACGCGTCGATGAAATCGTCCAACTCCTGCCCGACGTGGTGCAGGTAGATCTCGTCGAAGCCCAGCTCCGCGTACTCGGACAGCCAGCCGACGTGCCGGCCGAGGTCCGCCGAGACGTTCACCACCGCGGCGATCTGCTCCCGGGTGACATCGGCGGAGACGACGTCGAAGTGCTCCGGCGTCTCCAGGTCCCAGCAGACCGGCGGTCCGAAGACGTTGCTGCGCCACTGGTCGTACGCCAGCCGCTGCGCCTGCGCGTCGTCCGGCGCCCAGCTCAGATGCACCTGCAGCACCACCGGCCCGCGCCCGCCCGCGTCACGGTAGCCGTCCACGACCCGCCGCAGGTGCGCCACCGGGGCGTTCACCGTGATCAGCCCGTCCGCCCACTGCGCGCACCAGCGCGCGGTCTCGACGCTCACCGCCGCCCCAATCAGCGCCGGCGGCTGCTCCGGACGCGTCCACAGCCGCGCCCGGTCGACGGTGACCAGCCCGTCGTGGCTGACCTCCTCGCCGGCGAGCAGCGCCCGGATCACGTCCACGCACTCGCGCAGCCGCGCCGCCCGCTCCGGCTTGCGCGGCCAGCGCTCGCCGGTGATGTGCTCGTTGCTCGCCTCGCCGGTCCCGAGCGCCGCCCAGAACCGTCCCGGATACATCGCGGCCAGCGTGCCGATCGCCTGCGCGATGATCGCCGGGTGGTAGCGCTGGCCGGGCGCGTTGACCACCCCGAACGGCATCCGGGTGGCCTGCAGCGCGGCGCCCAGCCAGGACCAGGCGAAGCCGGAGTGGCCCTGCCGCTCGCTCCACGGCGAGAAGTGGTCGGAGCACATCCCGGCGGTGAAGCCGGCCCGCTCCGCGCGGACGACCGCGTCGAGCAGCCGGGCCGGATGGATCTGCTCGTGCGAGGAGTGGATGCCGTAGACCGTCATGGCCGGCCAACTACCCCGCTGTCCGGGTTTTTACGCGGTGCCCGCCGGCCGTCCCTACGCGAACGCCGTCGTCCCTACTCGAACGCCGTCGTCCCTACTCGAACGCCGTCGTCCCTACTCGAACAACGAGTGCCGTACGCCCGGTTGCTCCCGCCGCCGCGCGGCCCGGCGCAGCTGCACCACCACCACGTCGACCGCGGCGGCCGCCGCCAGCGCGAACAGGACAACCGCCGGGGCCGGGTGGCCGGCCCGCGCGGTCAACACGCCGAGCACCGTGCACACGACGAGGCCGAACGTCGCCAGCAACAGCCGCAGGTTCAGGGCGCTGTACGGATGTCCGATCGTTCCTCTCGCCCCTCTGGGCTGGGACTTTACGGCCATACCGCCGAGTTACCCGGTGGCGCGCACACCGTAACCTCATCGGGGGCGCGCCGTGATCAACACTGGTCGCGGCGCACCGCCGTCCGCCGCACCCTTCCGGAAAGCTGAGCATGATCGCTACCCCACCGCCCCCCGGTCCCACACCGGCACGGGTGGGCATCACCGCCGTCGGGGCGGCGTTGCCGCAACAGCAGCTCAGCACCGCCGACCTGCAGGAACGCGTCAGCCGCGCCAGCGGGTTCCCGCTGCCGCGCAACCTGTTCGCCACGATGACCGGCATCGAGCACCGACGGCTGGCGGCCGAGGACGAGTACGCCTCCACCCTGGCGATCCGGGCGGCGCGCCAGGCGCTGGCCGCCGGGAACATCGACCCCGGCGACATCGACCTGCTGCTGTTCGCCTCGGCCACCCGCGACGTCGCCGAGCCGGCCACCGCGCACATCGTGCAGGCGGAGCTGGGCACCCGGGCGCACGCGCTGGACGTCACCAACGCCTGCAACAGCTTCCTGAACGGCATCGACGCCGCCCGGTCGTTCATCCTCGCCGGCCGGGCGCGGCGGGCGCTCGTGGTCACCGGCGAGACCCCCACCCGGTCGATGCGCTGGCAGCTCGCGGACCTCGGGCAGGCCCGCTCCGCGTTCGCCGGGTACACCTTCGGCGACGCCGGGGCGGCCGTGATCGTCGAGGCGGTGCCGACCGGCGGCATCCTCGACATCGACACGGAGACGTACTCGGCGCACTGGGCGGTGGGCGGCATCCCCGGGGGCGGCTCGCGGCATCCGCGCGGCGACGAGCACACCTACTTCCAGGGCGACGGCCGGGAGCTGCGCGCGGTGTTCGAGCGGATCGGCGCGGACATCCTCGACCGGGTGCGACGGCGCACCGGGCTGAACTGGAACGACTACGCCCGGGTGCTGGTGCACCAGGTGACCGTCCCCTACCTGCACCGGTTCGTGGAGGTGACCGGCGTGCCCAAGGAGAAGCTGGAGGTCACGGTGGCGGAGCTGGGCAACATGGCGAGCGCGACGCTCGGGGTGCAGCTGGCCCGGGTGCACGCCGGGCTGCGCAGCGGCGACCGGGTGCTGTTCGTGGGGCTCGGCGGCGGCGTGAGCCTGATGACCATGGTGTGGGAGAAGGCGTGACCGAGCTCTGGGTCGTGGTGCCCGCGTACAACGAGCAGAGCCGGATCGGCGGGACGCTGGACGCGCTGGCCGCCCAGACCGACCTCGACTTCACCCTGCTGGTGGTCGACAACGCCTCGACCGACGGCACCGCCGACGTGGTCCACGGCTTCGCCGCCACCGCCCCGTTCCCGGTGCACCTGATCCGCGAGCCGGAGAAGGGGGTGGGCTGCGCGGTGGACACCGGGTTCCGGCACGCGATCACGCACGGGGCGCTGCTGCTGGCCCGCACCGACGCCGACTGCCTGCCGCACCCGTACTGGGTCGCCGCCGCGCGGGCCGCCCTGGACGCCGGGGCGGGGATGGTGTGCGGGCGGATCACCGCACGCCGCGACGAGCACGGTCCGCTCGGCCGGGCCGCCTTCCGGGGCGTCGTCGCCGCGGCGTCGGCGTTCGGCCGCATCCGCCCGGCGCACCGCGGCCCCGGCTACCTGGTCCCGTACCGCATGCACGCCGGCAACAACATGGCGATCACCGCGCGGCTGTACCTCGCGGCCGGCGGGATGCCGCGGCGCCCCTCCCCCACCGACCGGACCTTCCTGAACCGGGTCCGCCGTACCAGCCCGGAGATCGTGCGTAGTCGCGTCATGGTGGTGGAGAACTCGACCCGCCGGCTGCGGGCGTACGGGCTGCGGCGCAGCGCGCACTGGTATCTCGACCGCGGCAGCGGCGACCTCACCCCGGACCCGCGCTGATGCTCGACGAGCTCGCGGCGACGCTGCGCCGCGACCCGGACCGCCCGGCGGTGCTCGCCGCGACGCGCTCCGGCCGCGAGCGGGTCCGCGCCACCCGCGGCCAGCTCGCCGAGCTCGCCGACGGGTACGCGGCCGCGCTGCACCACCGCGGCCTGACCGCCGGCGACACGCTCGGGGTCGCCGTGCGGCCCGGCCCGCGCGCGCTGTCGGTGCTGCTCGCCGCGCACCGGCTCGGGCTGCGGGTGGCGGTGCTGGACCCGTCGGCCGGACCGGACGTGCTCGCTGCCCGGCTGACGCTGGCCCGGCCGGCGTTGATCGTGGCGGACGCCGCGGCACAGGCGGTCGCCGGCTGGGCCCGCCCGCTGGCCCGGCGCGCCCAGCTCGCGCTCCCCGACCTGGCCTCGCTCGGCCCGGTGGTGACCGCCGGCCGACGGCTGCCCGGCTGCGCCCCCACGCTGGCCCCGCGCGGTGGCCCGGCCCCGCGCCCGTTCGACGGCGACGGCGACGCCGTGATCATCTTCACCTCCGGCACGACGACCCGGCCCCGCGCCGTGGTGCACAGCCGCGCCGGGCTCGACGCCGGGATGCGCGCGGTCGCCGGCCTGGTCGGGCCGCGGCCCGGCGTACCGGTGCTCGGCGGGATGTTCTTCGTGCTGGTGCCGTCGCTGGCCAGCGGCGCGCCGGTGGCGATGCCGGCACGGTCGGCGCGGGTGCTGACCCGCCAGGTGGCCCGGCTGCGTCCGCAGGCCACCTACCTGACCCCGCCGCAGCTACGGTCGCTGCTCGCCGAGTCGCCCCGGCTGACCGGCGCGGTCTACAGCGGCTCCGCGCCGGTCAGCGCCGCGCTGCTGGCCCGGGTCAAGCGGGCCGGCGCCACGCGGGCCTGGTGCGTGTACGCCCTGACCGAGCTCTTTCCGGCCGCCGCCGTCGAGGAGGCCGAGAAGTCGGCGTTCACCGGCGACGGCGACCTCGTCGGCGCGCCGCTGCCCGGGGTGCGGGCCCGGCTCGACGACACCGGCCAGCTGCTGCTGACCGGCCCGGGCCGGTCGGACCGCTACCTCGGCGAGGCGCCGCACGAGTGGGTCGCCACCGGCGACGCGGCCCGGCTCGACGGCGACCGGGTGGTGCTGGCGGGCCGGCTCAAGGACATGATCCTGCGGGGCGCGGAGAACATCTATCCCGGCCTGTACGAGCCGGCGCTGCACGTGCCCGGGGTGAGCCTCGCGGTGCTGGTCGGGGTTCCGGCCGGCGACGGCGACGAGCGGCTCGTCGCGGTGGTCGAGCCGGAGCCGGGCGTGGACGCCGCGCGGGTGCGCGCGGCGCTGGAGCCGGCGCTGGCACGGATGGGGGCGGCCCGGCCGGACCGGGTGCTGTTCCGGCCGGTGCCGCTGGCCGGTCGCTCCCGCAAGCCCGATCGGGCGGCGGCCGCCGCTCTGGCCGCCGCGGATGCGTAGCCGGCCGGGACGGGCCGTCCCCGACCGGCCCGTTCAGCGAGGCGGGGCCGCCGGCGGGGGCGCCCCTGCCTCCTCGCGCGCGCGGCGCCGGGACCGGCGGGTCTACCTGGAGAGTCATCCGGTGCTCTTCGCGCTGCTGGCCGCGACCCGCCGGGCGCCGACGCTGCGGCTGGGCCGCACCGTGCTGGTGCACGACGAAGACCCGTTCCGGGCCGCGCTCACCCGGGTGCCGCTGGACCGGGTCGCTGCCGGCACCACCGGCGGGGCCGCGCGCCGGCTGGACGCCGACGGCATGCTCTTCGACCAGAGCGGGGTGGAGCACCGCCGGACCCGGCGGACGGTCGGCGAGCAGCTCGGGACGGCCGGGGTGGCCCGGCTGCGACCGGTCTGGTCGGCGGTGCTGCACCGCCGGTTGGCGCCGCTGGCCGACGGCGGCACGGTCGACCTGGTCGAGGTCGCGGCCGAGCTGGCCGGGGCGACCACGGCCGCGCTGCTGGGGCTCACCGTCGACCCGCTGGCGCTGGCGGACGCGGCGCGGGCGGCGGCGGCCGCGGCGGCCCGCGACCACCTGCCCGGCCCGCCCTGGCCCGGTCGCGGCCGGCGCGCCCGCGCCGCGGCGGCGCGGCTGGTCGAGCTGGCCCGAGGGGCGGACGATCCGGGCGGGGCGGCCGCGGTGCTGGCGGTCGCCTCGATCAACACCACCGTGGCCGCCATCCCGCGCGCGGCGGCGTGGTGCGCCGACGACCGGCTGTGGGAGCGGGCCGCCGACGAGACGACGCTCCCGACGCTCGTCGCCGAGCTGCTGCGGGTCACCGCGCCCAGCCCGCTGCTGCCGCGGGTCGCCGCCGGCCCCGGCGCCGTCGACGGCGCGCCGGTCCGCCGCGGCGACCGGCTGCTGCTGGTCGCCCGGCACGCGGTCGGGGCACACCGCACCGACCCGGACTGCGCCGACCCGGCCCCGGCGGCGCGCGCGCAGCTCGTCTTCGGCGCCGGCCCGCACGCCTGCCCCGGCGCCGCGCTGGCCCGCGCCCAGCTCGCCGACGCGCTCGCCGCGTTGGCGCCGCACCGCCCCGTCGTGGTGCGGGCCCGCGTCGACCGCCGCGCCGCGCTGCCCGGCTGGGCGTCGCTGCAGCTGCGGGCGGGACCGCGATGAGCCCGCGCGGCGACGCCGCTCCGGGCGGGGCGGGGACGGGCCTGCGGGGAGTCCGGGTCGCGGTCACCGGGGCGAGCGGCTTCTGCGGCTCCGCGGTCGCCCGCGCCGCCGCCGACGCCGGCGCCGACGTCGTCTGCCTCGGCCGCCGTCCCGGCCCGGTCGGGCGGCACCTGCGCTGGGACGCGGCTCGCGAGACGCCGGAGCTGGCCGGCGCGGACGTGGTCATCCACCTGGCCGCCGCGGTCGGCGATCCCGCGCCGGGCCGGGCCGCCGAGGCGGCGTACCGGGCGGTCAACGTGGACGGCACGGCACGGCTGCTCGACGCCGCCGGCGACCGCCCGGTCGTCTGGGTCAGCAGCGCCAGCGTGTACGACCCGCGGGTGCGCGCGGGGACGATCCGGGAGGAGCACCCGATCGGCGGGCAGCTCACCGCGTACGGCCGGACGAAGGCGGCCGGTGAGCGGTTGGCGCTCGACGCCGGCGCGGTGGTGCTGCGGCCGCGGGCCGTGTACGGGCCCGGCGACCCGCACCTGCTGCCCCGACTGGCGCGGGCGGTGCGCGGTGGGCGGGTGCTGTTGCCCGGCCCGGACGTGTCGCTGAGCCTGACCGCGGTGGAGAATCTGGCCGACGCCTGCCTCGCGGCCCCGCACTGGCCGGCCGGGGCGTACAACGTGGCGGACGGGCGGGCGTACCGGCGGGACGCGGTGGTCGCCGAGGTGCTCGCCGCGACCGGACGGCCGGCGCGGGTGCGGCACGTCCCGGCCGGGCTCGGGTACGCGGCGGCCGCCGCCGCGACCGCGCTGTCCCGGTTGACGCGCTCCGGTCCGCCGACCCTGACGCGGTACGCGATCGACCAGCTCGCGCACGGCGTGGTGCTCGACATCGGCCGGGCGCGCGGGCGGGGCTGGTCGCCGCGACGGTCCTTCCCGGACTTCGTGGCGGCGCTGCGGGCGGATCCGCGCGGCATGTGCTGAGCCACCGCAACGCCGTAGAGTGAACTCGCCGTTGCTCTGCGCGCCGAACGGGGGACCCGTGTCGCGACGCTGGACCGCCACCGCCCTGCTCCTCGCACTGGTCGCGCTCGCCTGCGACGGCGGCGCCCGGCCCCGCCCGCCGCGCGGGTCCCCGCGCGGCGATCTCCCGTCGTCGATGGCCGCCCTCGGGGACTCGATCACCGCCGGGTTCGGCTCCTGCCTCGCGCTCGCCACCTGTCAGCGAAACTCGTGGTCCACAGGAGACGGTCTGCGGGTGGACAGCCACTACCGGCGGATCATGGCGGCGAACCCGAAGATCCGCGGCCACGCGCACAATCATGCCGTGCCGGGGGCCCGCGCCGCCGGGCTGGCCGGGCAGGCGCGCCGCGCGGTGAGCTCCAACGTGGAGTACGTGACGGTGTTGATCGGGGCGAATGACGCCTGTCGCGGACGGATCGAGGACATGACAGGCGTCGCGGCGTTCCGGGCCGACGTCGACCGGGGGCTGGCGGTGCTGCGCGCCGGGCTGCCGCGGGCCCGCGTGCTGGTGGTGAGCATCCCGGACCTGTACCGGCTCTGGGAGGTCGGCCACGCCGACGCCCGCGCCGCGCGCGCCTGGTCGCACGGGATCTGCCCGGCGCTGCTGGCGAACCCGACCTCGACGGCCGGGACGGACGCGCGACGGCGGACGACGTTCCGGGCGCGGGTCGACGCGTACAACCGACAGCTGGCGGCCGCCTGCCGGGCGTACGGGTCGCGCTGCCGCTACGACGGCGGCGCCGCCCACCGGGTGCGGTTCGGCCTGGACATGCTCAACCCGCTGGACTGGTTCCACCCCGACCGGGACGGGCAGAACAGGCTGGCCGCCGTGACGTACCGGGCGGCGCGGCTCGACGCGCGCGGGTGAGGCGACCGGCGGATACCACTTCGGTCCGGCCGCGGGACGGCGGCCGGACCGAAGGATCAGGTCGGGGGCGCGGTGCGCGCCCGATGTCAGTGTGCGGAGTTCTGCGCCGACAGGATCTCGTTGACCACGGCTTCCGCGTTCCCCTCGTGCTTGGCGTAGTGGAACGGGAACCCCGAGACCTGCACCCGCTGCGCGGCGTCGGTCAACGCCATCTGGTCCCAGCCGGGCACCGTGATCAGCACCTTGTAGAACGCCTGCGCGGAGTACTTCGGGTCCATCAGGTCCTTGACGGCGCCCCAGCCGGTGCTGGTGCGCTGCTGGAACAGGCCCACCGAGTCGTGGTCCCAGCCAGTGCCCTGGTGCTTGTAGTTCTTCGACTCGGGCAGCACCTCGCTGGCCCGGTTGAGCAGGTTGGACTCCTGCATAGCCGTGGCCACGGCGATGACGAGACCGCGCTTGGGCACGCCCATCTCCTGGCCGGCCTCGACGATGGCGGTGGCGTTCTCCATCTCCACCTCGCCGTACCCGGCGGTCGGCTGCGGCTTGCGCGCCGGGGCCTTCTGCTCCTGCTCGCCGACGGGCTGCCGGTCGAACGAGCGGTTCGCGGCCTGCTCGGAGCGGTCGCGGCCAAGCTCCGCCTGCGCCACGGTGGTGGCGCCGCCGCCGTCGGCGGGGGCGTCCAGGCCGGGGCCGCCGACGTACGCGCCGAAGCCCATGGCGGCGATGACGCCGGTGGCGATCAGGAGTCGGCCGCGCCCCGCCTTGCCGCGCAGCTGGTCGAGCTTGTCGCCGATCTCCTGCATCTGCGGAAGCGACCGCAGCCTCGTAAGTCTCGACAGTGACGACAGGGCCCCCAGGTCCCTGAGTTGATTCCACATACGCGCAGATGCGCGGTGCTCGCCGTCAACCCGCTCGGCCCGTGGCGCATCGGCCGAACGGTCAACCGGGTTAGCGGCGCCGTCCTCGTGCTCAAGTGTGTGGTCGTCTCGCATTTGACGAGGCTAGGCAGACGAAACCCTCGCTACCCACAGTGATTGTGTGGCGCTGGCCACAATGACCTGCTGAGTAACCGGTCAGTCAGCAGCAACAGAGAATTGCCTGGTAGGAGCCGGGCAAGACGGGAGTCGCGGCGTCGGTTCGCGTTCCGGCCCAAGCGGGCATTTACCTTCCAACCGCACGACACAGAGAGTGATCATGAAGGACTCATCCCTTCGGCGGACCCACACCGGCCCCGCGGCGGCGCGACACCCCGCCGGGCGACCGATCGCCATTGAATGACCACACACGTCTGTCGTCGCGCGTGGACCCGCTCGGGGTCCCGCGTCGTGTGGCCGCCGACACGCGCGCGAGAATGGAATGGAAGCGATCGCCGCCGCGTTCACCCCTTCGGGGTGTATCCCCCCATGCACGTCACGAGGAGGCGCCACCGGTGCTCGACCCGCACGAACTCTACGAGCTCGCCGACGACCTGCCCGAACTCGGCCAGCCGGTCCTGATCCAGGCGCTCACCGGCTTCGTCGACGCCGGCAGCGCGACCCGGCTCGCCCGCCAACACCTGCTCAGCACGTTGCCGGCCCAGCCGATCGCCACCTTCGACCTCGACCAGCTGCTCGACTACCGCTCCCGCCGCCCCACGATGATGTTCGTGGAGGACCACTGGGAGGACTACGAGGAGCCGCGGCTGGAGCTGCACCTGCTGCGCGACGACGCCGGCACGCCGTTCCTCCTGCTCGGTGGGCCCGAGCCGGACCTGCAGTGGGAACGGTTCACCGCGGCGATCATCGCGCTGGTGGAGCGCCTCGGCGTCCGGCTGACCGTGGGACTCAACTCGATCCCCATGGCCGTGCCGCACACCCGGCCCGCCGGCGTCACCGCGCACGCCACCCGCCGCGAGCTGATCACCGGCTACGAGCCGTGGCTGCAGCGCGTCCAGGTGCCGGGCAGCGCCGGGCACCTGCTCGAGTACCGGCTCGGCCGCCGGGGACGCGACGCGCTGGGCTTCGCGGTGCACGTGCCGCACTACGTGTCGCAGACCGAATACCCCGCCGCCGCCGAGCTGCTGCTCGCCTCGGTGTCCCGCACGACCGGTCTGCTGCTGCCGAGCGAGGGGCTGCGCACGGCGGCCGAGGCCGTGCGCGGTGACATCGACCGACAGGTCGCGCAGACCTCGGAGGCGAGCGCGCTCGTGCACGCCCTGGAGGAGCAGTACGACGCGTTCGTCCGGGGCCGCGGCGGCAACCTGCTCGCCGAGCAGACCGGGCCGCTGCCGACCGCGGACGAGCTCGCCGCCGAGCTGGAGCGCTTCCTCGCCGAGCAGGGCCGCCCCGGGGAGTGACCGGTGCGCGACGGCGGCCGGCTACGACCCGTCGCCGGCCGCCGCGCGCCGCCGGATCAACACGTCGATCCCGTCCAGCACCCGCTGCAGTCCGAACTCGAAGGCGTGCTCCGGCGCGGCCGGCGCGTTGTACGCCCGGCCGGCCGCCGCGCCGACCCGCGCCGCAATCGGATAGCGCTCCGGATCCACGACCTCCGCCAGCAGCGGCGCCTGCGCCGACCACCACTGCTCGTCGGTCATGCCGCTGCGCCGCTCGGCCTGGGCGGCCTCCACCGCGCCCCGTGCCGCGCCGTGCACGTAGCCGGAGATGAGCGCGACCACCGAGTCCATCTCCACGTCGCTCAGCCCGAGCCCCTCGACGGCGCGCAACTCGTAGTCGTACTTGGCGATCACGTTCGGCCCCATCGGCGGCCGGTGCGTCGCCACCTGCAGCAGCCAGGGGTGCCGCCGGTACAGCGCCCATTCCTGCCGGGCGATCTGCTCCAGGCGTCCCCGCCATCCGCCGGGCACCCGCGACGGCCGCTGCTGCTCGCCGAGGACCGTGTCCACCATGATGTCCAGCAGCTCGGCCTTGCCCGGCACGTACGTGTAGAGCGACATCGCGGCGACGTCGAGCCGCTCGGCGACCCGCCGCATGGAGAGCCCGCCCAGCCCTTCGGCGTCGGCCACCTCGACCGCGGCCCGCGCGATTCCCGGCACCGTCAGCCGCGGCCTCGGTCCCCGCCGCGGCCGTTCCCGGACCCCCCACAGCAGCTCGATACTGCGTCTCGGGTCCCCGGTACCGCTGTACTCGGTGCTCACCGCGACATTCTGCCCGGCCGTGCGCCACCCGACGCGCGCCACCGCCGTGGTCGTCGGTGCCGGATGGCAGGCTGAGGGCATGCGCCTCGCCACCTGGAACGTCAATTCCGTCAGGGCCCGGCTGCCCCGCCTGCTCGGGTGGCTGGCCGACAGCGCGCCCGACGTGCTCTGCCTGCAGGAGACCAAGTGCACGGCGGAGGCGTTCCCGGTCGACGAGGTGGCCGAGCTGGGCTACGCGACCGCGGTGCACGGCGACGGCCGGTGGAACGGTGTGGCGCTGCTGTCCCGGATCGGCCTCGACGAGGTCACGACCGGCTTTCCGGGTGAGCCCGGCTTCCCTGATCCGGAGGCCCGCGCCATCTCGGCGACCTGCGGCGACCTCCGGGTCTGGTCGATCTACGTGCCGAACGGCCGCACCCCGGATTCGCCGCACTACACGTACAAGCTGGCGTGGCTGCGCGCGCTGCGCGACGCGCTCGCCGTGGAGCTGACCGACGGCCGGCAGCTCGCGGTCTGCGGCGACTTCAACGTCGCCCCCACCGACGCCGACGTCTGGGACCCGGCGGTCTTCGTCGGCTCCACCCATGTCACGGTGCCCGAACGGCGGGCGCTGGCCGAGCTGCGGGAGCTCGGGCTGCTCGACGTGGTGCCGCAGCCGATGAAGGGGCCCAACCCGTTCACGTACTGGGACTACCGCGCCGGCATGTTCCACCAGGACAAGGGCATGCGCATCGACCTGGTCTACGCGAGCGCCGCGTTCAGCGACCGCATCCGCACCGCGTACATCGACCGGGAGGCGCGCAAGGGCAAGACCCCGTCGGATCACGCGCCGATCGTCGTCGACGCGGATTGAGCAATAGGGTGGAGCCATGCCAGTCGTGAAGATCAACGCTATCGAGGTGCCCGAGGGCGCCGGCCCCGAGCTGGAGCGACGGTTCGCCGCGCGCCAGGGCGCGGTGGAGAACGCCCCCGGCTTCCTCGGTTTCGAGCTGCTCCGACCGGTCGCCGGGGAGACGCGCTACTTCGTCTACACGAAGTGGGAGAGCGAGGAGGCCTTCCAGGCCTGGTCCGGCGGACCGGCGCGGGAGGCGCACGCCGGCGAGCGGGCCAAGCCGGTGGCGACCGGCGCGAACCTGTTGGAGTTCGAGGTCGTGCAGCTGGCGACGCCGAAGGGCTGAGCCCGCTCCTACGGGTCCCGCGCGGCGATCAACGACGCGAAGACCACGACGTTGTCGGCGTACCCGATGCCGCCGCCGCGCCACCGCCCGCCGCAGGTGATCAGCCGCAGTCCCGGTCGGGCGAAGTCGCCGTGGACCCGTTCGATCGGCAGCCGCGCCTTGTCGAAGCGCTCCACCGAGTTCACCTCGAAGACCGCCACCGCGCGGTCCCGGCGGGTCACCTCGACCCGCGCACCCGGCCGCAGCCGGGCGAGGTCGTGGAAGATCGACGGCCCGGTGCGGGTGTCGACGTGTCCGACGATCACGGCGGGCCCGAACTCGCCCGGCGTCGGTCCGCGTTCGAACCAGCCGGCCTGCTGGTGCCGGTGCAGCGGGGGCGCCGCGATCGAGCCGTCGTCGGCGAGCCCGACGGCATGCACCGGGGCGCGCACGTGAATCGAGGGGATCGCGATCCGGATCGGGGGGCTCGCCGGCAGCACCGGGAACGCCCGCGGCGGTGGCCGGTCGCCCCCGAGCAGCCCGGACCAGGCTCCGGAGCGGACGAGCCCGGTCGCGGTGGCGAGCGCGCCAACCACCACCAGCGCCACGGCGAGCCTGCGGGTGCCGGCCATGACGCCGCCTCAGGTCCGGCGCGCGCGGGCGCGCAGCCCCAGGGCCAGCCCGACGGCGATCGCGGCGAGCCCGCCGCCGACCAGCAGCCGGTCGCCGTCCCCGCCCGCCGCGCCGCCGAAGCCGGTGGCCGGCCCGCGGCTGGGGCGGATGCCGCTGACCACGCGCAGCGTCGTGGTCGCCGCGCGGCCGCCGGGACACGCGAGGCGCACGCGGTAGCTGCGGGCGCGCCTGTCCTGCGGCACGGTGGCCGCCGCGGTCAGCAGGTCGTACTGCGGGCGGACGGTGACCGACCCGAACGCGTCCGACTCGACGGTGGCCGGCTCCGTGTTGGTCGGGCAGCTCGCGCGGATCCCGACCAGGTAGCCGGCCTCGACCGTGCTCGGGTTGACCTCGACGAAGACGTCGGCGGCCCGGGCCGGCGCCGGCCCCCACAGCGCGGCGACGGGCACGGCCGCGACGGTCAGCAGGAGGCTGGTGCGACGGATGCCCCTCATGCGCCCTCCTGACCTGGCCTGCGGGCCGGTAGTCGGATTTTCCCACTCCCGGGTCGAGATCACACCTGATGAATTCGGGGCGGCGCTCGGCCGCCCCGTACGCTTTTCCCCCTGATGACCCTCACCGACGCGACGCCCGCCACCCCGCCCGCCGCCGCCACCCCCGCCGGCCGCGCTGCGCCGATCCGCACCTTCCACCGCCGCGCCGGCCGGATGGGCCCGCGGCACGCCGACGCCCTCGATCGGCTGTGGGCGCGGTACGGGCTGCTGGTCCCGGAGCGGCCCGCTCCGCTCGACCCGGCCGCGTTGTTCGGTCGGCGGGCTCCGCTGGTGTTGGAGATCGGGTCCGGCATGGGCGACGCCACCGCCGAGATGGCCGCCGCCGATCCGGGGCGCGACTACCTCGCCGTCGAGGTGCACACCCCCGGCATCGCCAACCTGCTCGCGCTGATCGAGGAGCGTGGGCTGACCAACGTCCGGGTGGCCCGCGGCGACGCGATGGAGCTGGTGCGCGGCGCGCTGGAGCCGGACTCCCTCGACGCGGTGCACGCGTTCTTCCCGGACCCGTGGCCGAAGGCACGGCACCACAAGCGCCGCCTGATTCAGCCGGCCCACGTCGCGCTGCTGGGCTCCCGCCTGTCCCCCGGCGGCACCCTGCACTGCGCCACCGACTGGGCGGAGTACGCCGACGCGATGCTCGCCACGCTGACCGCGGACCCCGGGCTGGTCAACGCGTACGACGGCTTCGCCCCGCGCCCCGCACATCGCCCGGTGACGAAGTTCGAGCGTCGCGCCGTCCGGGCGGCCCGCCCCGTCCACGACCTGATCTTCCACCGCCGCTGACCCGCGATCTTGCAGTCTTGGCCGGCCTTTCGGACGGTTTCGGTCCGGTTTGTCGCGGCCACAACTCCAAGATCGCGGGGAGGGGTGACTGGCGGTGGGGCGATCGTCCAGGCACCATTGACCGGCTATGACCCTCACCGACCAGCTGCCGGGCAGCGCCGACCCCGATTCCCTCTTCGACGCGTTCGCCGGCTGGGCCAAGGAGCAGGGACTCTCGCTCTACCCCCACCAGGAAGAGGCGGTCATCGAGATCGTCTCGGGCGCGAACGTGATCATGAATACCCCGACCGGCTCCGGTAAGAGCCTGGTCGCGATCGCCGCGCACTTCGCCGCCCTCGCCGACGACCGCACCACCTTCTACACCGCCCCGATCAAGGCGCTCGTCTCCGAGAAGTTCTTCGCGCTCTGCGCGATCTTCGGCGCGGAGAACGTCGGCATGCTGACCGGCGACGGCAGCGTCAACGCCGACGCACCGATCATCTGCTGCACCGCCGAGATCCTGGCCAACCTCGCGCTGCGCGAGGGCGACCGCGCCGACGTCGGCCAGGTGATCATGGACGAGTTCCACTTCTACTCCGAGCCCGACCGCGGCTGGGCCTGGCAGGTGCCGCTGATCGAGCTGCCGCAGGCCCAGTTCGTCCTGATGTCGGCCACCCTCGGCGACGTCACCCGGTTCGTCGACGACCTGACCCGCCGCACCGGCCGACCGACCGCCGTCGTCACCTCGGCCGAGCGGCCGGTACCGCTGATGTTCTCGTACGCGATGACGCCGCTGCACGAGACGCTCGAGGAGCTGCTCAGCACCCGGCAGGCGCCGATCTACGTCGTGCACTTCACCCAGGCCGCCGCGCTGGAACGCGCGCAGGCGCTGATGAGCGTCAACGTCTGCACCCGCGCCGAGAAGGACGCCATCGCGGCCGCGATCGGCAACTTCCGGTTCACCGCCGGCTTCGGCCGTACGCTGTCCCGACTCGTCCGGCACGGCATCGGCGTGCACCACGCCGGCATGCTGCCCAAGTACCGCCGGCTGGTGGAGACGCTCGCCCAGGCCGGGCTGCTCAAGGTCATCTGCGGTACCGACACGCTCGGCGTCGGCATCAACGTGCCGATCCGCACCGTGCTCTTCACCGGCCTGAGCAAGTACGACGGGGTGCGGACCCGGCTGCTCAAGGCGCGCGAGTTCCACCAGATCGCCGGCCGGGCCGGCCGCGCCGGCTACGACACGATCGGCACGGTCGTGGTGCAGGCGCCGGAGCACGTGATCGAGAACGAGAAGGCGCTCGCCAAGGCCGGCGACGACCCGAAGAAGCGCCGCAAGGTGGTCCGCAAGAAGCCGCCGGAGGGCGCGATCGGCTGGGCCAAGCCGACGTTCGAACGCCTCGTCGAGGCCCAGCCGGAACCGCTGACCTCCAGCTTCGGGGTGACCCACTCGATGCTGCTGAATGTGATCGGCCGCGGCGGCGACGCGTTCGCCGCGATGCGGCACCTGCTGGAGGACAATCACGAGGACCGGCCGGCGCAGCGCAGGCACATCCGGCGGGCGATCGCGATCTACCGGGCGCTGCTCGCCGGCGGCGTCGTCGAGCGCGACCCGGTCGACGGGTCGGTGCGGCTCACCGGGGACCTGCAGCTGGACTTCGCGCTCAACCAGCCGTTGTCGCCGTTGGCGCTGGCCGCGATCGAGCTGCTCGACGTCGACTCGCCGACGTACGCCCTCGACGTGCTGTCGGTGATCGAGTCCATCCTGGACGACCCGCGGCAGGTGTTGTCCGCCCAGCAGTTCAAGGCGCGGGGCGAAGCGGTCGCGCAGATGAAGGCCGACGGCGTCGAGTACGAGGCGCGGCTGGAGCTGCTCGAGGACGTCACCCACCCCAAGCCGCTGGCGGAGCTGCTCGACGCGGCGTACGAGATGTACCGCCGGGGGCATCCGTGGGTGGCCGACCACCAGCTCTCGCCGAAGTCCGTGGTCCGCGACATGTACGAGCGGGCGATGACCTTCACCGAGTACGTCGCCTTCTACGGGCTGTCCCGCTCGGAGGGGCTGGTGCTGCGCTACCTCGCCGACGCGTACAAGGCGCTGCGCCAGACCGTCCCCGAGGACGCCAAGACCGAGGATCTCATCGACCTGGAGGAATGGCTCGGCGAGCTGGTCCGCCAGGTCGACTCCAGCCTGATCGACGAGTGGGAGCGGCTGCGCAACCCGACCGCCGAGGCCGAAGCGGTGGTCGACGAGCGGCCGCCGGCCGTCACCGGCAACCTGCGCGCGTTCCGGGTGCTGGTGCGCAACGCCCTGTTCCGCCGCGTGGAGCTCGCGGCACTGCGCCGCTTCGACGAGCTCGGCGCGCTGGACGGCGAGGCCGGGTGGGGCGCGGACGAGTGGGCGGAGGCGTTGGAGCCGTACTTCGCGGAGTACGACGCGATCGGCACCGGGCCGGACGCGCGTGGCCCGGCGCTGCTCATGATCGAGCAGGGACGGGAGCGCTGGACGGTGCGCCAGATCTTCGACGACCCGGCCGGCGACCACGACTGGGGGATCAGCGCGGAGGTCGATCTGGCCGCCTCGGACGAGGCCGGCGCGGCCGTCGTGCGCATCGTGGAGGTCGGCCAGATCTGACTGGGCGCAGCGGCGGCGGTCGATTAGAATGTATGTACGAAACACGCCGCTGAACTGGGAGGGAAGACGTGACGTCCTCCACCACTCAGACCGCCGCCCCGCTCCCCTACGCCACTCTGCTCGCCTTCACCCGCTACGTCGGGCGCACCGGCCCGGCGAAGGCCACCTTCGTCGGCGGGCTGCGCCGGCAGCGGGAGAGCCGCTCCGGCTTCAACCCGCACGGGCAGCTCGTCAAGGCGCTCAAGGCCGACATCCAGTTCCGCACCGGCGGCACGCATCTCGCCCGCGTCGTCGACGAGGTCAAGCCGCGCTGGCGACCGCTCTACGGCGCGCTCGTGCCGGGCGCGGCCGCGTACCTGGACTCGCTCGGCGACCTGCGCGCCGTGGAGCTCACCCGGGTCCGCGACGCGCTCGCCATGGTCGGCGGCCTGCCCGTGAAGATCAACCCGCACCTCGGGCTGCGTTACGACGACGGCCGGGCGGAGGCGGTCCGGCTGCACCTCGACGAGGAGCCGCCGGGGGCCGAGGCGCTGCTCGCCACGCTGCACCTGATGGCGCGGCACATGGACCAGGTGCTTCCGGGCGCCGAGCCGGTGGTGGTCGACGTGCGGCGCGGTCGCGTGCATCGCCCGGCGCCGGACGTCCGGGCCGATCGGGTCGAGCGCTGGCTCGCCGGCGAGGCCGCCGCCTTCTCCGCGATCTGGGGCGCCACGGCGTAGCCGGGGACGCGGTGTAGCCGGGGACGCGGTGTAGCCGGGGACGCGGTGTAGCCGGGGACGCGGTGTAGCCGGGGACGCGGTGTAGCCGGGGACGCGGTGTAGCCGGGGACGCGGTGTAGCCGGGGACGCGGTGTAGCCGGGGACGCGGTGTAGCCGGGGACGCGGCGTAGCCGGGCCGCGGCGAGGTGTACCGGCGGGCTGGCCGGGTAGACGGTCAGCGACGGCAGCTTCGCCGGGATCGCCCGCGCCGGGGTGACCGGCTGGCTCGGCGGCGAGCTGGTGGAGCGGCTGGGCGTCGGGGTGAGCGCGAACGCGGGCGTGAACGCGCCGAGCTCGCTGTCCCGATAGGACGCGACGGCACCGCCGTCGGCGCCCACCGGTCCCCGGCCCGGCGCCGGGGCGGAGAAACCGATGGGGGGACGCCGGGAAGATCGGCATATTCTTGGCGACGATATGCACACGCCGTCACCCACCCGTTCCGCCGTCGACCTGCAGGCGCGGCTGCCCGAGCTGATGTCCCGCGACGAGCGGCGGCTGCGCCGCCGGCTCGACGGCGTCCGCAAGCTGCGCGATCCGGAGGCGCGGCGCGGCGCGCTCGACGAGATCGCCGCGGAGGTCGACGCCGCCGCCGAGCGCCTGGAACGGCGACGGTCCAGCGTCCCCACGATCAGCTATCCACCCGCGCTGCCGGTCAGCGAGAAGAAGGACGAGATCCTGGCCGCGATCCGCGACCACCAGGTGGTGATCGTGGCCGGCGAGACGGGGTCGGGCAAGACGACCCAGCTGCCGAAAATCTGTCTGGAGCTGGGGCGGGGCGTGCGTGGCCTGATCGGGCACACGCAGCCGCGGCGGCTCGCGGCGCGTACCGTGGCCGACCGGATCGCCGAGGAGCTCGGCACGGAGCTGGGCGCCGCCGTCGGCTTCAAGGTCCGCTTCTCCGACCAGGTCAGTGACGGCACGTTCGTGAAGCTGATGACCGACGGCATCCTGCTGGCCGAGATCCAGCAGGACCGGATGCTGCGGCAGTACGACACGCTGATCATCGACGAGGCGCACGAACGCAGCCTCAACATCGACTTCATTCTCGGCTACCTCCGGCAACTCCTGCCCCGCCGCCCCGACCTCAAGCTCATCATCACCTCCGCCACGATCGACCCGCACCGCTTCGCCCGGCACTTCACGGTGCCCGGCGGCGAGGACGTGCCGGTCGTCGAGGTCTCCGGGCGGACGTTCCCGGTGGAGGTGCGCTACCGGCCGCTGGTGCTGGAGGCCGAGGAGACGGAGGAGACCGACGGCGAGGACATCGTCCGCGACCAGACGCAGGCGATCTGCGAGGCGGTCGAGGAGCTGTCCGCGGAGGGGCCGGGCGACATTCTGGTCTTCCTCAGCGGCGAGCGTGAGATCCGGGACACCGCCGACGCGCTCGGCAAGGTGAAGCTCCGGAACACGGAGATCCTGCCGCTGTACGCCCGGCTCTCCACCGCCGAACAGCACCGGGTCTTCCAACCCCATGCCGGGCGCCGGGTGGTGCTGGCGACCAACGTCGCGGAGACCTCGCTGACCGTGCCCGGCATCAAGTACGTGATCGACCCCGGCACGGCGCGGATCTCCCGCTACAGCCACCGGCTGAAGGTGCAGCGGCTGCCGATCGAGCCGGTGTCGCAGGCGTCGGCCAACCAGCGCAAGGGGCGCTGCGGCCGGGTCTCCGAGGGCATCTGCATCCGGCTCTACGAGGAGCAGGACTTCCTGTCCCGTCCGGAGTTCACCGACCCGGAGATCCTGCGCACCAACCTCGCCTCGGTCATCCTGCAGATGACCGCGCTCGGGCTGGGCGACATCGCGGCCTTCCCGTTCATCGATCCCCCGGACCGGCGCAACATCGCCGACGGCGTGAACCTGCTGCACGAGCTCGGGGCGATCGACCCGACCCAGGACGACCCGCGCAAGCGGCTGACGCCGCTGGGGCGCAAGCTCGCGCAGCTCCCGGTCGACCCGCGGCTGGCCCGGATGGTGCTGGAGGCGGAGCGCAACGGCGCGATCAACGAGGTGATGGTGATCGCCGCGGCGCTCTCCATCCAGGACCCCCGCGAGCGCCCCGCCGACAAGCAGCAGGCCGCCGACCAGTCCCACGCCCGCTTCGCCGACCCCGACTCGGACTTCGTGGCGTTCCTCAACCTGTGGCAGTACCTGCAGGAGCAGCAGAAGGCGCTCTCCTCCAGCGGCTTCCGCCGGATGTGCAAGTCGGAGTTCCTCAACTACCTGCGCGTGCGGGAGTGGCAGGACATCCACAGCCAGCTGCGGCAGGTGGTCCGGGCGCTCGGGGTCACGTTCAACGACAATCCGCCGGAGCCGGCCGCGATCCACCAGTCGCTGCTGGCCGGGCTGCTGTCCCAGGTCGGGCTCAAGGAGGGCGCCAAGAACGAGTACCTGGGGGCGCGCGGCGCGAAGTTCGCGATCTTCCCCGGTTCGGCGCTGTTCAAGAAGCCGCCACGCTGGGTCGCCGCCGCCGAGCTGGTGGAGACCTCCCGGCTCTGGGCGCGCGGCGTGGCGCGGATCGAGCCGGAGTGGGTGGAGGCGCTCGCCGGGCACCTGGTGAAGCGCAGCTACAGCGAGCCGCACTGGGAGAAGAAGCAGGGCGCGGTGATGGCCTACGAACGGGTCACGCTGTACGGCCTACCGCTGGTCACCTCCCGCAAGGTCAACTACGGCCGGATCGATCCCGAGCTGTCCCGCGAACTGTTCATCCGGCACGCGCTGGTCGAGGGCGACTGGCACACCCACCACGCGTTCTGGCGGGAGAACCAGCGGCTGCGCGAGGAGATCGAAGAGCTGGAGCACCGGGCCCGCCGCCGCGACATCCTGGTCGACGACCAGAGCATCTTCGACTTCTACGACCAGCGGATCGGCGCCGAGGTGGTCTCGGCGCGGCACTTCGACGCGTGGTGGAAGAAGGTCCGCCGAACCCAGCCCGACCTGCTCGCCTTCGACCGGGCGATGCTGATCAACCAGGGCCGGGGCGGGGTCGACGAGGCCGACTACCCGGACGTCTGGCAGCAGGGCGAGCTGCGGCTGCCGCTGACGTACCAGTTCGAGCCGGGGGCCGCCAACGACGGCATCACTGTGGACATTCCACTGCCGATGCTCAACCAGGTGACCGCGCAGAGCTTCGACTGGCAGGTGCCGGGGCTGCGCGAGGAGGTGATCGTCGCGCTGATCCGGTCGCTGCCGAAGGCGCTGCGACGCAACTTCGTGCCCGTACCGGACTTCGCCCGCGCGGTGCTGGCCCGGATCGTTCCCGGGCAGGAGCCGCTGGTCGACGCGGTGGCGCGCGAGCTGCGCCGGATGACCGGGGTGACCATCCCGCACGACGCGTGGGACCCGGGCCGGATCCCGGAGCACCTGCGGCCCACGTACCGGGTGCTCGGCTCCGACGACCGGCCGGTCGCGCAGGGCAAGGACCTGCCGGGGCTGCAGCAGGAGCTGAAGGCGGAGGTACGCCAGACCGTCGCTGCCGCCGCGCACGGGCTGGAGCAGCGCGGGCTGCGGGAGTGGACCCTCGACGAGCTGCCGCGCACCGTCCAGCAGAACCGGGCCGGCTACGTGGTGACCGCCTACCCGGCGCTGGTCGACGAGGGCGACAGCGTCGCCGTCCGGGTCTTCGACTCCGAGGCCGACCAGCGCAACGCGATGTGGGCGGGGACCCGCCGGCTGCTGCGGCTCACCGTGCCGTCGCCGGCGAAGTTCCTGCAGGGACGGCTGAGCAACGAGGCGAAGCTGGCGTTGAGCCGCAACCCGCACCGCAGCGTGCTGGACCTGCTCGACGACGCCGCGGGCGCCGCCGTCGACAAGCTGATGGCCGAGGCCGGCGGGCCGGCATGGGACGCCGAGGGTTTCGCGGCGCTGCGTGAGCACGTCCGCGCCGGCCTCGTCGACACGGTCGTCGAGGTGGTCGCCCGGGTGCAGCGCGTGCTCGCCGCGGCGTACGCCGTCGAGCAGCGCCTGACGCGCACCTCCAGCCTGGCGCTGGTCGCCGCGCTGACCGACATCCGCAACCAGCTCTCCGGCCTGGTCTACCGCGGTTTCATCACCGATACCGGCTGGGCGCGGCTGCCGGACCTGCTCCGCTACCTGACCGCGATCGAACGCCGGCTCGACAAGCTGCCGCAGAACCCCCAGCGCGACCGCGAGCAGCTCGCCCGCATCGAGCAGGTGCAACGCGAGTACGCGGACATGCTCGCCGGGCTGCCGCCGGCGCGCCGGGCCGACGAGGCGGTCCGGGAGATCCGGTGGCTCATCGAGGAGCTGCGGGTGAACGTCTTCGCGCAGGCGGTGGGGACGCCCTTCCCGATCTCCGAGCAGCGGATCTACCGGGCGATGGACGTCGCCGAGGGACGCTAGCCCGCGACGGTGCGCGTCACCCCGCCGCCCCGGTGATGCTGTCCCGCAGCGCGCCGAGGAATAGGGTGGCGCCCAGCACCGCCACCACGATCACCACGACGACGAGCGCCATCACCACGGCCAGCACCCGGACGTTGCGGGCGAGCGACGGCGGCTCCGCCGGCGGGTACGGCGGCGTGACCGGCGCGACCGCGCCGCCCTCCTCCCACCAGGACGTCGCGTCGCTCCCCGGCTCCGCCATCGCGGGCGGGGCGGTGACCGGCTCGATCGAATCCGAGTCCGAATCGGGCTCCGGCGGGCCGGGCCGCGTCGGGGTCGCCGGCGCGACCGCGTCGCGCTCGAGCGTCGCGCCGGTCTGCTGTGTACCGCGCGGTTCGTTCATCCAGCGCCTCCTCGGCGATCAGCCGCGCCGCCGCCCGGCGCGCGCGCTCCGCTGACAAATACGCATCGCACCCCCGAACGGATCGACGCCGCCATGATCCGCGTGATCAGGGAGCCATCCCACGGCGCGCCGGCGACACGCGGGAGCTGGTCCCTGATCACGCGGGTCGACGGTGGGGGCGTTGATTGGGGGTGGGGTGGGGGTTAGCGTGGGTGGGAGAGGCGGGAAAGGGCTTTCCGTGGGGGTGGGCGTATGGGTGAACCTGGGGTGCTGCCGGGTGGGGTGGGGGTGTCCCGGCTCTGTGTGTACGACACCGTCGCGCCGGACGGGGAGGTGGGCGGCACGCCGCACCTGCACCTGTGCTGCACCGAGGCGTACGTCGTACGGGCCGGCTCGGGGTGCGTGCAGACCCTCACCCTCTCCGGATACCGGGAGACCCCGCTGCGGCCGGGCGCCGTGGTCTGGTTCCCTCCGGGCACCATTCACCGGCTCGTCAACCACGGCGGGCTGGAGATCCTCGTGCTGATGCAGAACAGCGGGCTGCCGGAGGCGGGCGACGCGGTCCTGACCT
Source organism: Micromonospora pattaloongensis (assembly GCF_900107255.1). GTDB lineage: Bacteria > Actinomycetota > Actinomycetes > Mycobacteriales > Micromonosporaceae > Micromonospora_I > Micromonospora_I pattaloongensis. The sequence continues at coordinate 34,807 of NZ_FNPH01000002.1, forward strand.
TCCCGCCCGAGATCGTCGGCGACCCGGCCGCGTACGAGGCGGCGGCGACGCTGCCGGGCGGCGGCGCCCCCGGCACGGACCTGGCGGCCGCGTACGCGCGGCGCGACCTGGCCGTTGACGGGTTCGGGGCGCTGCGCGACCGGGCCCGGGCCGGCGATCTGGCCCCGTTGCGGGCATTCCACGCGGCGGCGGTGGCGCTGGTGCGACCGCGGCTGCCCCGGTGGCGGGAACGTTGGGCCGCGGGGGCGCTGCGCGCCGCCGAGGAGACGGGCCGGCAACTCGACGCGTTGGAGCGGGGCGAGGCGCCGCATCTGGGGCGCGCGGAGGTCTACGAGCTCGCCGGGCCGGCGGAGACGGGACGGCACGGGATGTGCGGCCTGCTGGACACCTACCCGTTGGGGTGACTGGCGGACGTGCCAACCCCCGTCGGCGGCGCCGGCGGGGGTTTGGCGTTTATCACGTTATGGCAACGAGCGACCCGACACGGGCAATCGGATCGGGAAAGCCCTTGCCTATGTGACGGAAATCCCTCTACTGTCCCGAGAAAGCGCTTGCCAGGCGCCTCCGAGCAACCGGACCGAAACATCGCCCGGGCGGGGCGCCGGCGGGAGCGGCAACCGGCGACCGCACAAGGAGTGCCCGTGTCCGAACAGACAGTTGAGCGGGGCATCACGAGCGGTGCGGCGGACGCGGGCGCCGCCTCCGCGGCCCGGGCCGGGGCCGGTGGCCCGACGGCGTCCACCGGCGCGGCGCGCCGCAGTGGCCCCACCCCCGGCGCGCGCCTCGGGCGGCTCGCCGACGCGGCGTGGCGGCCGACGCTCGTACTCCTGGTGATCTTCGCGGTCTGGTGGTTCGTCGCCGACCGCGAGTACATCGCGAACTACCTGATCCCCACGCCCGCGCAGGTCTGGGAGAAGCTGACCTCCGAGTGGGACTTCCTGCTGGAGAACAGCCTGATCACGTTGTACGAGACGGTGCTCGGCTTCGCGCTCGCGGGCGCGATCGGCATCGCGTCGGCGGTGCTCATCACGTACTCGCCGACCATGGAGCGCTCGATCTACCCCATCGTGCTCTTCGCCCAGGTCATTCCGAAGATCGCCATCGCGCCGCTGCTCGCCGTCCTGCTCGGCACCGGGCTGGCACCGAAGGTCGTACTCGCCGTGCTGATCGCGTTCTTCCCGGTGGTCGTCTCCGGCGTCACCGGCCTGCGCTCCACCGACCCGGAACTGCTCGACCTCTCCGCGACGATGGGCGCCGGGCCGTGGAAGACGTTCCGGAAGATCCGCTTCCCCAACGCGTTGCCGCACCTGATGTCCGGGCTGAAGGTCGCGGTCACCCTGGCCGTCACCGGCGCGGTGGTCGGCGAGTTCGTCGGCGCCAGCGAGGGTCTCGGCTACGTGCTGCTGCTGGCCAGCGGCAACCTCGACTCGGCGCTGCTCTTCGCCGACCTGATCCTGATGTCGATCATCGGCATCGTCCTGTTCGTCCTCGTCGAGATCGCCGAGGCGCTGCTCATCCCCTGGCACGCCAGCCGCCGCTCCGGCATACCGCTGACCACCTCCTGATTCACCAGTCCAATCCACCTCGTCACGCACGCCTGAGGAGGCGCACCACCGATGAGACGTCTCGCAATCGCGGCCACGGCCGCCGCCCTGCTGCTGGGATCGATCGCCGCCTGCGGCGGCTCCGACCGGGACTCCGGCGCAGGGGCCGACGGCAAGAAGAAGGTCACGCTCACCCTCAACTGGGTCCCCTACGGCGAGCACGCGCCGTTCTACTACGGCATCAAGAAGGGCTTCTACGCCGAGGAGGGCATCGAGCTGGAGGTCAAGCCCGGCAACGGATCGGGCAAGACCCTGCAGGCGGTGGCGCAGAACCAGACCGACTTCGGCTGGGCGGACACGCCGCCGCTGCTCAAGGCGGTCGCCACCGGCATGAAGGTGAAGAGCGTCGGAGTGTTCCTGCAGAAGGGGCCGTCGTCGATCGAGTTCCTCGCCGACAAGAACATCACCAAGCTCACCGACCTCAAGGGCAAGACCATCGGCGGTACGCCGGGCGACGCGATGTACGCCACCTTCCCGGCGCTGCTCAAGGCGAACGGCATGGCCGCCAGCGACGTGAAGGTCGTCAACGTCGACGCCGCCGGCAAGATCGCCGCGCTCGCCGAGGGCAAGGTCGACGCCATCATGGGCTTCTTCCACGACCAGGCGCCGACCATCGAGGCCAAGACCGGCAAGAAGACGTCCTACCTGCTCTTCGCCGACTGGGGCATGAACATGCTCGGCACCGGTCTGGTCGCCAACGACGCGACGCTGAAGAAGGACTCGGAGCTGGTCAAGGCGTTCGTCCGGGCCACCCAGAAGTCCTGGACCGAGGCGGCGAAGGACATCCCCGGCGCCACCGACGCGATGGCCGAGATGGCCGACAACGAGCCGGCCAAGGAGGTGCTGGTCAAGCAGCTCACGCTCGCGCTGCCGCTGCTCAAGCTCGACGCGGGCGCGGCCGGCGTGAACGACCCGCAGTCCTGGACCGAGAGCATCGAGCTGATGACGAAGTACGCCGAGCTCAAGGACGGCGGCTCGCCGGACAAGTACTGGGACAACTCCTTCACCAGCAAGGGATGACGTCGCGATGACCACTGCCCCATCAACCGTCGCGGCCACCCGCACGACCGGCCCCGCCGTCGAGATGACGGACCTGTCCGTGCAGTTCCGGTCCAAGCGGTCCCGCACCGTCGCCCTCACCGACATCACCATGCGGGTCGAGCCCGGCGAGTTCGTGTCGATCCTCGGGCCGTCGGGCTGCGGGAAGTCGACGCTGCTCAAGATCGTGGCGGGGCTGGTGCGGCCCACGACCGGCTCGGCGTCGTTGATGGGGCAGCAGGTCACGCGACCGCAGGACAAGATCGGTTTCATCTTCCAGCGGGCGGCGCTGCTCGAATGGCGCGGCGTCCGCAAGAACATCCTGCTCCAGGCCGAGATGCGCGGGCTGGACCGCAAGGAGGCCGGCCGCCGCGCGGACCAGCTGATGGAGATGACCGGGCTGACCGGCTTCGAGAACGCGCTGCCGCACGAGCTCTCCGGCGGCATGCAGCAGCGCGTCTCGCTGTGCCGCGCGTTGCTGCACCAGCCGCCCGTGCTGCTCATGGACGAGCCGTTCGGCGCGCTCGACGCCCTGACCCGGGAGACGCTCAACACCGAGCTGAACCGGATCTGGCGGGAGACCGGCACGACCATCCTGCTGGTCACCCACTCCATCGCCGAGGCGGTCTTCCTCGGCACCCGCGTCGAGGTGATGAGCGCGCGTCCGGGACGCATCGTGCGCAGCCTCCCGGTCGATCTGCCGGCCGAGCGGGTCTACGCCGACGTGATGGCCGACGAACGGTTCGACCGCCTGGCGGCGGAGCTGCGCGGCATGCTCGGCTCCGGAGCCAACCACTGACCACTCGGGGCGGTGCCCGGCTCAGCGCGCCGGACGCCCCGCGGCGGTGGACGTCCGCGGCGGGCGCCTGGCTCGGGCTCGGCGCCGCGCCCGCGGCCCTGATGCTGGGCGCCGGCATGGCCGACCGGCACGGCGGCGCGGTGCCGCTGCTCGGCCTGCTCTGCGGCGGGGCGCTCATCGCCGCCCTGCTGCTCGGGCAGGGCGCGCTGGGCGTCCGGCCGCCCTACGGCGAGGGCGCCACGCTCACCGAGGTGTCCGCGCGCTACCTGCCCCGATCGAGCCGGACGCTGCTCGCCGCCGTGCTCGGGGCGGCGATGATCGGCTGGAACGGCTTCAACCTGGGGCTCGGCGGCGCCTCGCTGGCGACCGTGGCCGGGCTCCCCGGCGTCGTCGGCGTCGTGCTGCTGGCCGGCGCGGTGCTCGCGGCCTCGTACGCGCCGCCGCGGGTCGGCAACCGGATCGCCGTGCTCACCACGCTCTCCGCGCTCGCGCTCGTGGCGGTCTGCGTCGTGCGACTGCGGCCGGACACCGCGCCGGTCACGCTGCGGCCCGGCGGCCTCGCCGCCGGCGCCGACATCGCGGCCCTCGTCGGGTACGTCTCCGTCTTCGGGCTGCGCGCGCCGGACTTCAGCCGCGGTCTGGCGACCCGGCGGGACCTCACCCGGTGCGTGCTGCTGCTCGTCCTGCCGGCCCTGCTCGTCATCGTGGCCGGTGCCGGCGTATGGCTGCGTACCGGCTCCACCGACGTGGTGGCGGTGCTCGCCACCGGCGACGGCGTCGCGGCGTACGGGAATCTCTTCGTCGCCTCCGGCGTCTTCGCACCGGCGCTGACCACGATGTTCTCCGGTGCCCTCGCCCTGCGCGGGGTGTGGCCGCGACTCTCCACCACCGCCGCCATGCTGCTGGTGGCCGTGCCCGGCGCGGCGCTCGCCGCCGCCCGCTTCGACCGCCTGCTCCTGCCCTGGCTCTCGGTGCTCGCGGCTGCGCTGCCGCCGCTGATCGTCCCGATGGCGGTCGAGGCGCGCCGCCGACGCCGCGGTCACCCGCCCCGGCTGGTGCCGGTCTGGACCTGGCTGCCGGCGGGCGTGGTCGCCACCGCGCTCACCGCGGCCGGGATCGGCGCCGCTCCGCTCTGCGGGCTCGCCCTCGCGGCGCTGGCCACCGGCGCACACGTCGCCCGCCCACCCCGGCCGGTCGATCCACGAGTTGTCCGCCTGGATTGATCGCTGAGCGCGCTACCGGAGTTCCAGCTCCACGCCGGCGGGCAGCTCCCCCGCCCCGGCGGCCGCGCGCAGGTCGGCGAAGAGGGTCTCGCGCAGCGCCTGCGCGGCGTGACTCGGCACGATCTCGTGCCGTTGCGCGAGCGCGATGGTGCGCTGAACGCCCGGCGGCGTCAGCGGCGTGGCACGCAACCGCGGTCGCCCGGCGAGCACCACGCTGGGCACCAGCGCCACCCCGAGACCGGCCTCGACGAGGCCGAGCACCGCGTCCATCTCACCGCCCTCGACGGCGAACGAGGGGGTGAAGCCGGCCCGCCGGCACGCCTCCAGGGTGGCGTCGCGCAGGTCGTAGCCGGTGCGGAACATGACCAGCGGGTGGTCGTGCAGGTCGGTGAGGTGCAGCTCGCCGGCCGAGGTGGTGGCGGCCAGCGGGGAGACCGATGCGACCACGAGGTGCTCGCGCAGCACCGGCTCGGCGCGCAGCGCGGGGTCGGTGCCCTGCTCGGGCAGGACGATCAGCGCGAGGTCCAGCTCGCCGCGGGTGAGGTTGCGGACCAGGTCCTGCGAACCGCTCTCCTCGATGTGCAGGTCGATGCCGGGGTGGGCGTCGCGGAACCGGCGCAGCACGCGCGGCACGAGCGAGGCGCAGAGGCTCGGCGTGGCGCCCAGCCGTACCCGGCCACGGCGCAGCCCGACGAGCTCCTGGACCTCGCGGCGGGCGGTGTCGACGTCGGCGAGGATGCGCTGGGCGAGCGGCAGCAGCGCGTCGCCGGCGGCGGTGAGGGCGATGTCGCCGCGGACGCGCTCGAACAGCGGCGCGCCGAGGTCGGTTTCGAGGCTGTGAATCTGCTTACTCAATGAGGGCTGCGAGATGCCCACATGAGCGGCCGCTTGGGTGAAATGTCGTAATTCTGCCACTGCCACGAAGGACCGGAGCTGGTGGATCTGCACTTCGATAGCCTATAGCTATCGATACTGCGATTGCGATGCATTGGACGACTGATCATTCCCGTCCTACCGTCGTCCGACGTGGCTTCAATGACCGCGTCGCCGATCCGCTCCACAGTCGGCAAGAAGATTCTCATGGCGGTGACGGGCATCCTCCTGGTGCTCTTCCTCGTGCTGCACATGGTGGGCAACCTGAAGATTTTCTTCGGGGCCGAGTCCTTCGACCACTACGCGCACTGGCTGCGCAGCATCGGTAACCCGCTGCTGCCCGAGACGTGGTTCCTCTGGATCCAGCGCGCCGTGCTGACCTTCGCCGTGCTCGGCCACATCTGGGCCGCCACGGCGCTCGCGCTGCGCGCCAGGGCCGCCCGGCCGGTCCGGTACGCCCACCGCGGCAAGGTGCAGGGCAGCTACGCGGCCCGCACCATGCGCTGGGGCGGCGTGATCATCCTGCTCTTCGTGATCTACCACATCCTCGACCTCACGACGGGGCACCTGAACCCGGTCGGGGACAAGGCGCACCCGTACGGCAACGTCGTCGCCGACTTCGCGCCCGACCGCTGGTACGTCACGCTCTTCTACACCCTCGCCGTCGTCTCCGTCGGCTTCCACCTGCGCCACGGGCTCTACAGCGCCCTGCGCACCCTCGGACAGCAGACCAAGCACGGCGAGCGCCGTGCCCGCGCCTTCGCCCTCGGCTTCGCCGTGGTCCTCTGCGCCGGCTACCTGTCCGTGCCCTTCGCCGTTCTCACCGGATTGGTGGGCTGACCATGCACGACAACAGCGACCTCTTCATCACCGGCGAACCGATCGCCGACACCAAGGCCCCGGACGGCCCGATCGAGACCCGCTGGGAGCGCCGGCGCTTCTCCGCCAAGCTGGTCAACCCGGCCAACAAGCGCAAGATGACCGTGATCGTGGTCGGCACCGGCCTGGCCGGCGGCTCCGCCGCCGCCACCCTCGGCGAGCTGGGCTACCGCGTCAAGTCGTACTGCTACCAGGACAGCCCGCGCCGGGCGCACTCGATCGCCGCCCAGGGCGGCATCAACGCCGCGAAGAACTACCGCAACGACGGCGACTCGGTGTACCGGCTGTTCTACGACACCGTCAAGGGCGGCGACTTCCGGGCGCGGGAGTCGAACGTGCACCGGCTGGCCGAGGTCTCGGTCAACATCATCGACCAGGCCGTGGCCCAGGGCGTGCCGTTCGCCCGCGAGTACGGCGGCCTGCTCGACACCCGTTCGTTCGGCGGCACCCAGGTGTCCCGGACCTTCTACGCCCGGGGCCAGACGGGCCAGCAGCTGCTGCTCGGCGCGTACCAGGCGCTGGAGCGGCAGATCGCGGCCGGCAACGTGGAGATGAACGCCCGGCACGAGATGCTGGAGCTGATCATCGTTGACGGCCGGGCCCGCGGCATCGTGGTGCGTGACATGGTCACCGGCGAGATCACGACCGAGTTCGCGGACGCGGTCGTGCTCGCCTCCGGCGGCTACGGCAACGTCTTCTTCCTCTCCACCAACGCCAAGGGCTGCAACGTCACCGCCAGCTGGCGGGCGCACCGCAAGGGCGCGCTCTTCGCCAACCCCTGCTACACGCAGATCCACCCGACCTGCATCCCGGTCTCCGGCGACCACCAGTCGAAGCTGACCCTGATGAGCGAGTCGCTGCGCAACGACGGCCGGGTCTGGGTGCCGAAGAAGGCCGGCGACACGCGCGCCCCCGGCGACATCCCCGAGGACGAGCGGGACTACTACCTCGAGCGCATCTACCCCGCGTTCGGCAACCTGGTCCCCCGCGACATCGCCTCGCGCGCCGCGAAGAACGTCTGCGACGAGGGCCGGGGCGTCGGTCCGGGCGGGCTCGGCGTGTACCTGGACTTCGCCGACGCGATCAGGCGGCTCGGCCGCGCCGCGGTGGAGGCCAAGTACGGCAACCTCTTCGAGATGTACGAGCGCATCACCGGCGAGAACCCGTACGACGTGCCGATGCGGATCTACCCGGCGGTGCACTACACGATGGGTGGGCTCTGGGTCGACTACGACCTGCAGTCGACGATCCCGGGCCTGTTCGTGATCGGTGAGGCCAACTTCTCCGACCACGGCGCCAACCGGCTCGGCGCCTCGGCGCTGATGCAGGGGCTCGCCGACGGCTACTTCGTGCTGCCGAACACGATCGGCGACTACCTGGCCGCCGGCCCGTTCGAGAAGCTCGACGAGTCCCACCCGGACGCGGCCGCGGCCCGTGCCCAGGTGGAGGAGCGGGTCAGCAAGCTGCTCTCCATCAACGGCGACCGCACCGTGGACTCGTTCCACCGCGAGCTGGGCCGCATCATGTGGGAGTACTGCGGCATGGAGCGCACGGACGCCGGGCTGCGCAAGGCGATCGAGCTGATCCGCGGCCTGCGTGACGAGTTCTGGCAGCGGGTCAAGGTCCCCGGCCGGGGCGAGGAGCTCAACCAGAACCTGGAGAAGGCCGGCCGGGTCGCCGACTTCTTCGAGCTCGCCGAGCTGATGTGCGTCGACGCGCTGCACCGGACCGAATCCTGCGGTGGCCACTTCCGGGCCGAGAGCCAGTCCGCCGACGGCGAGGCCGAGCGCGACGACGAGAACTTCAGCTACGTCGCCGCGTGGGAGTTCACCGGCACCGGCGAGCGGCCGGTGCTGCACAGGGAAGACCTCAACTTCGAATACGTCCACCCCACCCAGCGGAGCTACAAGTGAACCTGACCCTGCGCATCTGGCGCCAACAGGGCCCGCAGGACAAGGGCCGGATGGTTTCCTACCAGGTGACGGACGTGTCCCCGGACATGTCGTTCCTGGAGATGCTCGACGTGCTCAACGAGCGGCTGATCCTCGAGGGTGAGGAGCCGGTCGCGTTCGACCACGACTGCCGCGAGGGCATCTGCGGCGCGTGCAGCATGGTCATCAACGGCACGCCGCACGGCCCGCAGAAGATGACCACCACCTGCCAGCTGCACATGCGGACGTTCTCCGACGGCGACACGATCGACATCGAGCCGTGGCGGGCCAAGGCGTTCCCGGTCATCAAGGACCTGGTCGTCAACCGCGGCGCGTTCGACAAGATCATTCAGGCCGGCGGCTACATCTCGGCCCCGACCGGCAGCGCCCCCGAGGCGCACGCCACGCCGGTGCCCAAGGCCGACGCCGACGCCGCGTTCGAGGCGGCGGAGTGCATCGGCTGCGGCGCCTGCGTCGCCGCCTGCCCGAACGGCTCGGCGATGCTGTTCACGGCCGCGAAGATCACCCACCTGGGCCTGATGCCGCAGGGCCAGCCGGAGCGCGACTCGCGCGTGCTCGACATGGTCGCCGCGCACGACGAGGCCGGCTTCGGCGGCTGCACCAACGCCGGCGAGTGCACCCCCGCCTGCCCGAAGGGGATCCCGCTGGCCACGATCGGCCGCCTCAACCGGGACTTCCTCGCGGCGTCGCGCAAGCGCAGCGGGGAGACCGCCACGGCCGGCTGACCACCTCGGCCGATCGGATGGGCACGCCCCGACCGATCAGACGAAGGTGTGCTGTTCACGACGCGCTCCGCCGATTTCTGGCGGGGCGCGTCGTGTCGCAATAGGCTGGTGCCCGCGCCGGCCACGACCGCCGGAGGCGCCCCCTGCCGAGCGGGTGCGCCGAGGTCGACGGCGCGTCCCCCGGTACGGAAGGAAAGGCATCCTGTCCGAGCCGCAACCCGCTGCCCGGCGGCTGCCCTCGCTGACCGGTCTGCGCTTCGCCGCCGCCCTGCTCGTCTTCGGCGTCCACGCGTACTCGATGATCCCGCTCGCCGATCCGACCCAGCACCGGATCGCGCAGGTGCTCCTCGACGCCGGCGACCTCGGGGTCTCGTTCTTCTTCGTGCTCTCCGGCTTCGTGCTCACCTGGTCGGCGCGGCCCGGACTGAGCACCCTGCGGTTCTGGCGGGGCCGGATCGCCCGGGTCTACCCCGCACACCTGGCGGCGCTCGGGTTCGCGCTCGCCGGGTTGGCACTCACCGACCGGATCCCGCCGATCCTCACCGACCTGCTGATCCGCACCGGACTGCTGGTGCAGGCGTGGGACACCCGCGACGTCGTCTACCTCGGCCTCAACCCGGTCACCTGGTCGCTCTCCTGCGAGGCCGCGTTCTACCTCTGTTTCCCACTGCTCTACGCGGGACTACGGCGACTCGGCACCGGGTCGCTGCGCGTGCTGACCGTCGCGCTGGTCGCGGGCGTCTGGCTGATGCCGACGATCGCCGAGCTCGCCGTCGCGCCGGAGCACCGCCGGTGGTTCGTCTACGTCTTCCCGCTCACCCGGATGCTCGAGTTCGCGCTCGGCATCGTGCTGGCCCGGCTGGTCGCCACCGGCGCGTGGCGCGGGCCGGCCCTCGGCCTCGCGATGCTGATCTTCGCCGGCAACTACCTGATCGTGGATTGGCTGCCCGCCGAGACCCGCGACACCGCCGGCACCATCGTCGCCACCGCGCTGCTGATCCCGGCCGCGGCCCTCGCCGACCTGCGCGGCAGCCGGTCGGTGTGGCGGGGCCGGGCGACGCAGCACCTCGGCGAGGTGTCGTACGCGTTCTTCCTGATCCACCTCGTCGTCATCGTCACCGCGATGGAGCTGATCGGCCGGGAGCGGACGTGGTCGCTGCCCGCCGCGCTCGCGCTCACCGCGGCGCTGTTGCTGATCTCGTACGCGCTCGCGGTGCCGCTGCACCGCTGGGTCGAGCTGCCCGCGATGCGGCTGCTCGCCGGCCGCCGGCCGGCCCCGGCGCTGCCCCGGCAGGCCGGCGCGCCGCGGGTGGAGGAGATCCCGATCGGCGCCCGCCGCTGAGGCGTGCCGCGGCGCCGGGGCTAGGCTCGGGTCCCCAACATCACGAAGGGTGGCGCCGTGCAGGCAATGGAGATGGGCGGGTTCGCCGGGGCACTCGGGCTGGAGATCACGGAGCTCTCGGGCGATCGGGTGGCGCTGCGGTTCGAGGTGAAACCGCACCTGCTGCAGCCGTACGGGATCGTGCACGGCGGCGTCTACGCCTCGGCCGTGGAGACCGCGGCGAGCATCGCCGCCGCGGTCTGGCTCGGCGACCGCGGCCAGGTCGTGGGGGTCTCCAACCAGACCGACTTCCTGCGCGCCGTGCGCGACGGTGAGCTGACCGCCGTCGCCACCCCGCTGCACCGCGGCCGCAGCCAGCAGCTCTGGCAGGTGGAGATCACCGACGCCGAGCAGCGGCTGATCGCGCGCGGTCAGGTGCGGCTGCAGAACCTGACGTCCGCGGACGGGCTGGGCTGAGCCCGGCGGGCGTCCGGGCACGGCGGCTCACCGGCCGGGACCGGCCCCACGCGGGGGCCGCCGGTGAGCCGCCACAGGTCACGCGTTCCGCGCGATCTCCGCGAGCACGTCGACGGGCACCTCGACCACGGTCTCGTGCGGCGGGATGTCGAGCTGGGACAGCGCCTCCTCGTCGCTGACCCGCCATCCCTGCACGACGAAGGTGTTGCGGTCGGTGCGGTACAGCGACGGGCAGTTGGTCTGGTTCGACAGCACGGTCTTGCGGATGAAGGTGAGCTTCACGGGCGGAGCCTCCTGACTCCTCGATGGGCGCCGTCCCGGTGAACTACCGGGGCGACTTTGCCCGGTTTCAACGACCGGGTCGCGCTCCGGGCGGATACCGAGGTGAATTTCCGCAAGGTCTGGAGTTCCCATCCTTTCCCGTAACCCGATTCCGACCCGCCGTCGCGGTCACACTCCGCGGATCCGCCCGAACCGGACGGGATCGCCGTACGTGTATCTGGGCGGGAGGCGATCGACGATGGGCATCATGGTCACGGCTCAACCGCGCGGGTCCCGCTCCGACCCGTACTTCCTGCGCGGACTCCTCTACTGCGGCGAACGCCGGCTCGTCCCGGTCTACTCCGCCCGCAGCGCGCGGTACTACGCCTGCCCCAACCTGCGCTGCCGGCGCCTGCTGGTGCTGGCCGAGGAGATCGAACAGCTGGTCTGGGGCCGATACGTGCAGCTCAACGCGGACGCCGCGGACACGGTCAGCCGGGACCGCCGGCGCGACGCGCTGCTGACGGTGCTGCAGGGCGTGCGGATCGGCGCCAGCCTCAACGACCTCGACTTCAGCTGGCGGGACTGACCGCTCGCGTAGCTCCCGACCGATCGCCGCACGGCGGCAGCGCAACCGATCGCCGCACAGCGGCAGCGCAACCGATCGCCGCACGGCGGCAGCGACCGGTCAGAGCACGAAGGCGTCGGTCCAGAGCTGACCGGAGCGCCCGGAGAGCGCGTCCAGCAACGCCACCGCCTGGCTGTCGGTCAGCGACGCGACGTGGTCGATGATCGCCCGGCCCCGCGCCTGGGCGTGCCGGTCCGGTGCGTCGGCCGGCAGCTCCGCCTCGGCGAGCTCGACGAGATCGTGCAGCCGCCGCGGCAGCCGGGACGCCTCCTCGGGGTCCAGCAACCAGGCCAGCAGCGCCTCGACGAGGGTCGCCAGCAGCGCCGCCTGGCCGCGCTGGTGCAGCGCCAGATCCGGCCGGGCCAGCACGAAGCGGTGGTGCACGAACTTGAGCACCTGAACCTCGTGCCACTGCGCGACGGCCAGCCGGACGTGCCCGGAGCGCACCGGCGGGTCCGGCACCACCTCGATCGCGTCGACCAGGCGCCGCGTCCACCGCGCCGAGAAGCCGGCGACGTACTGCTCCGCCTCGATCGAGCCGTCGAAGGGCGCCCCCAGCAGCCCGTCCACCAGTTCCCGCCGGACGTGCTCCACGGCGGCCGCGAACGCCCCGTCGTCAGCGATCCAACCGTCCTTGCGGTGCAGCTGCCGCCGCAGCCGCTCGATCGAGCGCCCCGGCCGGCGGGCCGCGACCTCCAACGCCGGCTCCGGCAGGCCGCGCAGCTCGGCGGCCTCCCGCTGCCACGCCATCAGCTCACCGGCGACCGACCCCTGCTGCAGCACGCCGACCCGGTGGAAGTCCTCGACGTCGTGGATCGCGTACGCGATGTCGTCGGCCGTGTCCATGATCGATGCCTCGACGGTCTGCTGCCAGTCCGCGATCCGGCCGGCGAACGGCTCGCGCGCCCGCCGCAGGTCCGCGGCCTCCGTCGAGTACGCCCCGAACTTCAGCGACCCGCTGGCCGGATCCTCCGGCGGTGCGGCCGCGCCGCGCGGCGGCACCGCGAGGTGGCGCGGGTGCGGGTCGGGATAGCCCTGCCGGGTCCACGGGTACTTCAGGATCGCCGCCCGGACCGCGGCGGTGAGGTCCAGCCCGATCGTCGCGGCGCCGCGCAGCTCGGTGCTGGTGACGATCCGGTACGACTGCGCGTTGCCCTCGAAGCCGTCGCGCAGGCCGAGCCGTTCCCGCGCCAGCCGGTCCAGCACCCGCTCGCCGAGGTGGCCGAAGGGCGGGTGGCCGAGGTCGTGCGCGAGCGCCGCGGCCTCGACCACGTCCGGGTCGCAGCCACCGAGCTTGTCCAGCAGGTCCCGGTAGCGGTCGTCGCCGGTCAACCGCTCGGCGATCGCCCGCCCCGCCTGGGCCACCTTGAGGCTGTGGGTGAGCCGGTTGTGCACGAGCAGCCCCGAACCGCCCGGGCTGATCACCTGGGTGACGCCGCCGAGGCGGGCGAAGAACGGTGAGGCGACGATCCGGTCCCGGTCCACCCGGAACGGGCTCAGGGCCAGGTCGCCGTGGGCGGTGCTGGCGTCGCCGAACAGGCGGCGGGCGCGAGGGTCGTCGGGGCGGTTCATGATCTGACGCTAACGTAACGACGACGGGATCCGCGCCCGGTAATGTCGCGGCGTCAGCCGCCACGCCCCCGCGGGAGACCTCGATGCTCACTGCCGACACGGGTCCGGGGTTCACTCTCGCCGAGGAGTTCTTCCTGATCGCGCACGACGACCGCACCGGCCGGGCGCTACTCGGCGGCGACCTGCTGGCCGTCGGGCTCGCCGGCTCCGTGCTCGCCGGTCTGGTGCTGGCCGGCCGGCTCACCGTGCTGGACCGGGCCGTCGCGCTGATGGACTCCCGTCCGGTCGGCGACCCGATCGGCGACCCGCTCATCGCCGAGCTGCGGCAGCGCGCCGAGCGCCGGTCCGTGCGCGCCTGGATCGAATACCTGTGCGACGGGCTGACGGCGGCGGTCGCGGAGGACCTCGCGGCCCGCGGGCTGATCCGGATCGCCGAGGTGCGGCACCCGGTGACCCGGCGTCGCACCGCCCGGTACCCCGCGGTCGACGCCGCCCGGGCAGTCGGGCCGCGGGTGCGGCTGGGACACGCGCTCGGGGCGCCCGCGCCGGTCGACGCCCGCACCGCGCTGCTCGCCGAGATCGTCCGGGCGACCGGCCTGGACGGGTGGTTCGTCGACGTCTACGGCCCGCCGGTGCGCGAGCAGCTGGCCCGGATCGACGCGAACCTGCCGCGCACGCTGCGCGCTCTCCTGACCGGCGTCGACGAGGCGGTCACGGCCGTGCGCTGACCCGGCCAGTGCGCACGGCCGTCCCGCCGACGGCGTACGTTCTAGCCATGCTGATCACGAAGTACACGCACGCCTGCGTACGACTCGAGCACGACGGGCGCGTCCTCGTCATCGACCCCGGCGTGTGGAGCGAGCCGGCGGCGCTCACCGGCGCGGAGGCGGTCCTCGTGACACACGAGCACGCCGACCACATCGACGTCCTCCGGCTGGCCGGCCTCGGCGTGCCGGTATTCGTCCCCGCCGACGCCGACATCCCCGGCATCGCGGTCCCCGGCCTGGACGTGACCCGGGTGAACGCGGGCGACGAGTTCACCGCCGCGGGCTTTTCGGTACGGGCCGTCGGCGGGCGCCACGCGTTCATCTACGGCGGGCAACCCGACTGCGCCAACCTCGGCTACCTGGTCGACGAGCGTCTCTACCACCCCGGCGACGCGCTGCACCTGCCGGAGCGCCCGGTCGAGACGCTGCTCGTGCCGGTGCACGCCCCGTGGCTGAAGCTGGACGAGGCGATCGACTTCGTCCGGGCGGTCGACCCCGAGCGCACCGTGCCGATCCACGACGGGATGGTCAACGACCGCGGCCTGGGCAGCATCAACGGCTGGTTCGGCCGGGAGACCGACCACGGCTACCGGTGGCTGGCGCCGGGCGAGCAGGCGTGACCGACCGCGACCCCCGGGGACCGCGCGCGGCGTGGGCCACGCCGCCACGCGGGCGGGGCGGCGCGACAACCGGGGGGAAATTCTGCACAATGCAGCCCGTACCCCAGGCAGAAGGCGGAACAGGATCGTGACGACGGCTATCCATCAGCGGATCGCGGAAGAAATCGGCGTACGCGAGGAGCAGGTGAGGGCGGCCGTTGAGCTGCTCGACGGCGGCGCCACCGTGCCGTTCATCGCCCGGTACCGCAAGGAGGTGACCGGCACGCTCGACGACGCGCAGCTGCGCACCCTGGAGGAGCGGCTGCGGTACCTGCGCGAGCTGGAGGAGCGGCGCGCCGCGATCCTGGAGTCGATCCGCAGCCAGGGCAAGCTCGACGACGCGCTCACCGAGCAGATCCTGGCGGCCGACTCGAAGGCGCGGCTGGAGGACATCTACCTCCCGTACAAGCCGAAGCGGCGGACGAAGGCGCAGATCGCCCGGGAGGCGGGGCTGGAGCCGCTCGCCGACCAGCTGCTCGCCGACCCGACGCTGGATCCGCGTGCCACGGCGGCCGGCTTCGTCGACGAGGCCAAGGGGGTCACCGACGCGGCGGCCGCGCTGGACGGCGCGCGGGCGATCCTGGTCGAGCGGTTCGCCGAGGACGCCGACCTGATCGGCGAACTGCGCGAGCAGATGTGGTCGCGGGGCCGGCTGAGCGCCAAGGTCCGGGACGGCCAGCAGGAGGCGGGGGCGAAGTTCGCCGACTACTTCGACTTCGCCGAACCGTTCACCAAGCTGCCGTCGCACCGGATCCTGGCCATGTTCCGGGGCGAGAAGGAGCAGGTCCTCGACCTGACGATGGAGCCGGACGAGCCGCAGGCGGAGCCGGCGGTCGGGCCGAGCGCGTACGAGACGCGGATCGCGCAGCGCTTCGGCGTCGCCGACCGGGGGCGCCCCGGCGACCGGTGGCTGGCCGACACCGTGCGCTGGGCCTGGCGTACCCGGATCCTGATCCACCTGGGCGCGGACCTGCGGATGCGGCTGTGGCAGGCGGCCGAGGACGAGGCGGTGCGGGTCTTCGCCGCGAACCTGCGTGACCTGCTGCTCGCGGCGCCGGCCGGGACCCGCCCGACGATGGGGCTCGACCCCGGCCTGCGCACCGGCGTGAAGGTGGCGGTGGTGGATGCCACCGGCAAGGTGGTGGCGACCGAGACGATCTACCCGCACGAGCCGCGGCGGCAGTGGGACTCGTCGATCGACGTGCTGGCCCGGCTGGCCGCGGCGCACGGGGTCGAGTTGATCGCGATCGGCAACGGCACCGCGTCGCGGGAGACCGACAAGCTCGCCGGTGACCTGATCAAGCGGCATCCGGAGCTGAACCTCACCAAGATCGTGGTCTCCGAGGCCGGCGCCTCGGTCTACTCCGCCTCGGCGTACGCCTCCCAGGAACTGCCCGGCCTGGACGTCTCGCTGCGCGGCGCGGTCTCGATCGCGCGGCGGCTGCAGGACCCGCTCGCCGAACTCGTCAAGATCGACCCACGCTCCATCGGCGTCGGGCAGTACCAGCACGACCTCGCCGAGGCCAAGCTCTCCCGCTCGCTCGACGCGGTCGTCGAGGACTGCGTCAACGCGGTCGGGGTCGATGTGAACACCGCCTCCGCGCCGCTGCTGACCCGCGTCTCGGGCATCGCCGCCGGGCTGGCCGAGAACATCGTGCTGCACCGGGACGCCAACGGCCCGTTCCGGTCCCGCAGCGCGCTCAAGGAGGTGCCGCGGCTCGGGCCGAAGGCGTTCGAGCAGTGCGCCGGCTTCCTGCGCATCCCCGGCGGCGACGACCCGCTGGACAGCTCCAGCGTGCACCCGGAGGCGTACCCGGTGGTCCGGCGCATTCTCGCGCACACCGGCACCGACCTGCGGACGCTGATCGGCAACACCGCGGCGCTGCGCACCCTCAAGCCGCAGCAGTTCGTCGACGACACGTTCGGGCTGCCGACCGTCACCGACATCTTCAAGGAGTTGGAGAAGCCGGGTCGTGACCCGCGCCCCGCCTTCAAGACCGCGACCTTCGCCGACGGCGTGGAGAAGATCAGCGACCTGGTGCCGGGGATGCTGCTGGAGGGCGTGGTGACCAACGTGGCCGCGTTCGGCGCGTTCGTCGACGTCGGCGTGCACCAGGACGGCCTGGTGCACGTCTCGGCGATGTCCCGCACCTTCGTCAAGGACCCGCGCGACGTGGTCAAGCCGGGCGACATCGTCCGGGTGAAGGTGCTGGACGTCGACGTGCCGCGCAAGCGGATCTCGCTGACGCTGCGCCTGGAGGACGAGGTCGAGGCCGGCGGCCAGCAGGGACCGGCCGGGGGCGCCCGGCCGGATCGCGGGCGCGACGGCGGGGCACGTCCCGACCGCCGCGACGGCCAGCCGCGGCAGGGCCGTGGCGGTCCGGCGCAGGGCCGCGGCGGTCCGGGCCAGGGCCGTGGCGGTCCGGGCCAGGGCGGCTCGGGCGGCGGAGGGGCGATGGCCGACGCGCTGCGGCGGGCCGGCCTCGCCTGAGATACGCCGAAAGGGCCCCTCGCGACCGGTCTGACGCCACGGCGAGGGGCCCTTTCATTGACAGCGCTCACCGCGGCGACCTAGGTTCGGATCGTTACCGGCCGGTTGACATCCACATCGGACGCCGCCCGCGAGGACGGCCCGCCCCGCCAGGAGCCGCCATGCGGACACGGCCCGCGCGTCTTTCCCGCCGCCTGCTTGCCGCCGCCACCGGCGTCGCCCTCATCGTCGGTCTCACCGCCGCGCCGGCGCGGGCCCACGGGACCCCCGGCGACCGGCCGCTACCCGGCTACACGATCGACAACCCGCCGCTGCGGCCCGCACTCGTCCACGGCCGCCCCGCGCAGGTGCGGCAGGGCGTGCACCGGCACGCCGCGTACGCCATCGAGGTGCCGCCGCGGTGGAACGGCGAGCTGCTCATGTGGGCGCACGGCTACCGCGGCCAGGGCACGGTGCTCACCGTGGACCCGCCCGGTTTCGGGCTGCGGCAGCGGCTGCTCGACGCCGGGTACGCGTGGGCCGCCTCGTCGTACGCCACCAACGGCTTCGACATCCGCGCCGGCGTGCTCGGCACCCGCGAGCTGGCCGACCTCTTCGGCCGGGTCGTCGGCCGTCCACACCGCACCTACCTCGCGGGCGTGTCGATGGGCGGCTACATCATCGGACGGTCGCTGGAGCAGTACCCGGGCTTCTACGCCGGGGCGCTGCCGATGTGCGGGGTGATGGGCGACCACACGCTGCTCGACTTCTTCCTCGACTACAACCTGGTGGCCCAGGCGCTGGCCGGCGTCGACGCCTATCCGCTCCCCGCCGACTACCTCACCGGCGCCGTGCCGCGCATCCAGTCCCGGCTCGGTCTGGACGCGCTGACGCCGACCGCGCCGGAGCCCACCACCGCGCGGGGCCGGCAGTTCCGGGCGATCGTCGTCGAGCGCTCGGGCGGCCCGCGCCCCGGCGCCGACGCGGCGTTCGCCACCTGGAAGAACTTCCTCTTCGCGATCGGCACGACCGCGGCCGGGGACTCTCCGGCGCAGCGCCCCGACCAGCTCGCGACGAACCTGTTCACCCGCTACCGGCCCGGCTCCCCGGTCGACGTCGACGCGATCGTGCGCCGGGTCGCCCCGCAGAACCTGCGCGACCGGCTCTCCCCCGCGCTCACCCCGGTGCCGCGGATCGCGGGCCGGCCGTCCGCGCCGGTGCTCTCCCTGCACAACCTCGGCGACCTGTTCGTGCCGTTCTCGATGGAGCAGGCGTACGCGGCCGACGTCGCGCGGCAGGGCCGCGGCCGGCTGCTCGTCCAGCGCGCCATCCGCGCGACGCAGCACTGCGAGTTCAGCGACGTCGAGGTGGGCACGGCCTGGGACGACCTGGTGCGGTGGGTGCGCGGGGGCAACCGCCCGGCCGGCGATCCGGTGAGCGACCGGGCGACGCTCGCGCGCCCGGACTACGGCTGCCGGTTCAGCGACCCGGCCGCGTACGCCGCCGGCGCCGGCACCCGCCGCCTCTACCCCGTCTGCCGCTGACGACCGCTCGGCCCTGCACCCCGTGCTGCGCCGTCGGCGCGGCGAGTGTCAGAGCAGCAGCAGCGGGGTCTTCCAGATGCCGCGGCCGTGCGTCGCCGCGTACAGGAAGCCGTCGGCGCTGACGTGCAGGTCGAAGACCGCGGTCAACGGCAGCGCGAACGCGGTCGACCCGGAGGGCAGCCCGACCCGCCGCCACCGCACCGTCTCCGGGGTGGCCCGGCGGTCGGCGACCAGCACCCCGAGGTCGGTGCCGACGACGAGCTTGTCGCCGACCACGACCACGTCGGTGGCGGGGATGTCCGGGAACCCGACCGACAGATCGGTCCAGGACGCCTGCACGCCGGTGAGCGTCTTCGTGAGCGTGCCGCGGTAGACGTGCTTGACCCCGGCCCCCGGCCCTTCGATGAAGCGCCGGTTGAAGCCGTTGAAGACCAGGTAGACGGTGGAGTTGGTCGGGTCGGACGGGTCGAAGGTCACCGCGTTCGGGTAGCGGTTGGGCAGACCGGTCAGGTCGAGCTCGGTCCAGACGCCGCCCCAGTTGGTGACGACGCCGCGGGTGAAGCCGGCGCTGTTGCAGTTCGTCTGGCCGCACCACGACGCGATGTAGACGTCCTTCGACGGGTCGGCCGGAGCCGTGCGGTCGGCGACGGCGTCCATTCCGACGATCAGCCGCGCGCCGGTGGTGTCCAGTTTGTGCAGCTGCTGCCAGCCCCGGTCCGGGTCGGCCGCCGCCTGCTCCCGCGAGTAGCTGAAGCCGTGGTCGTGCCGCCAGAACGAGTTGCCGCCGGCCACCCAGCGCTCGCTGGCCCCGTCGCCGACGTTCTTCGACCCGCGCACCACCCGGAACGGGGCGGTGAAGCGCGCGTTGACGTCGGGCACGGTGAGATCGAAGACCGCGCTGGTGTCGCCCCGGCTGCGGCCGCAGTTCTTCGTCACCCAGAGCGCCAGGAAGACGTACTCGTCGAGGATCTGGCAGCCGTTGCGGGGGTTGACGATGATGTCGCCGCCGTCGCCGCCGAACGGGCTGACCTGGTCGCGCGCACCGGCGCGCAGCAGGGAACCGCCGTTGTCCTGGAGCCCACCGGCGACCGCGAAGCCGCGCCCGTTGGGGTCACGGCCGGTGCCCACGGAGTAGTACTGCAGGGTCCGCAGCCCGTCGTTGTGGTTGGTCCAGTCGGTCGCGTGCCCGGCCGCGTTCTCGGCGCTGCGCGTCGGGGCGCGCGGTCGGGAGTAGACGCCGCCGTCGTTTCCGATCAGCACCGTGTCGCCGGCGAACGCGATGGAGTGCTGGTCGGGGTGCGGGGTGGCGGGGCAGCCACCGCTCGGCTCGGCGGGGTCGAAGCAGTCGAAACCAACGTTCCAGTAGGGACCGACCGTCTTCCAGGTCGTGCCGGCGTCCTCCGTCTCGTAGACCTCTTCGAGCCCCACGTAGACGTGCCGCGGGTCGGTCGGATCGACCGCGACGAAATTGTTGTACCAGGCCTGCACGCCGACGGGATACTCCTCGGCGACCCCGATCGCCGAGCCCGACTTCTCCAGCGTGGTGGAGTCGGCGATCCGGGTCCACGGACCCGTCACGCCGGTGGTGGAGGTGAACACCCCGGCCAGCGCGCTCCCGGCGGCGGCCAGGCCGGCGGGGCTCTCCTGGACGAGGTAGAGGCGGCTGCCGTCGGCCGCGGCGGCAAACTCGGCGTTGCCGACGTCGGCGGCGTCGATCTCGCCCGTGAGCGTCACCCGGTCGAACGAGTCCGGTCCGCCCCCGGCGGTGGACAGGTAGTAGCCGTTGTAGGCGGCGCCCGAGCGCCAGGCGGCGTTCGCCAACACCGTGCGACCGCCGCTGCCCGGCTGGATCAGCACGTCGTTGACGATGTTGTCGTACGGTTTGGTGATGTCGCCGTCGGACGCCGGGTTCGGCAGGAACACCTGCTCCCACGGCTGGGCGTGCCGCGCCGGGTCGGTCGAGTGCCGCCACAGGCCGCGGCTCGTCGCCGCGTAGACCGTGCCGGCGCCGTCGAACCGGAGCTTGTTGATGCTGCGCGACTCGAGCTCCGCGCCGCCGACCCGGTCGTGCTGGCTGAACGCGCCCGCGCGGCTGGCGTGACGCAGCCGGTAGACCCCGGCCCCCGTGTACGAGGTGGCGCCGGTGTTGGCCTCGCCGGTGGCGTACCAGAGGGTGTCGGTGGCGGCGTCGTAGCTGAGGTCGCCGGTGGACAGGGCCAGGATCCCGTCCGAGATCGGCTTCCACTGCCCGCCCGGACCGAGCTTCTTGCGGAACACCCCACCGTTGGCGCCGCCGGCGAAGATGTAGCCGTTACCGGCGGCCAACCCGGTGACCCGGCCGGCCACGTTTCCCCAGCCGCTGCCGGAGTTGGAGTATTCGGGGTCGCGGTAGTCGGGATCGTCCGAGTCGTACGCCCGCCGGGTGACCTCGAGCCAGGGGCTCACGGTTCCGGGCAGGCCGCGCAGGCTCGCCAGCGCCTCGCCGTACTCACCGGGCTCGACCGCGCCGTACGGCGCGAGCCGTGCCACCGCTTCCTGGGCCGCGAACGTCTTCACCCCGGCCTGGCCGGCGTGCAGCCCGGCCACCGGCTTCGGACGTGGGAACGGCCGATCCACCCGGGCCGACGCCGGCGCCGGCGTGGCGGCGACCACGACGGCCGCGACGAGCGCGAGTCCGCCCCATCGTCGGCCCGCGCGTCCGTGCCGAACAGAGAGCATCGCGGTCCTCTCCCTACCGGGCCTTCCCGCGCGGGGCATCGATCGACGCCCCGGCCCGTATCGCACGGTAGCGGTCCGTAGCCGCGACGGGAAGACAGCCGCGCGGTGAACCGCGGTTCACAGCCGTGTCATCGCCTGCCGGATCTGGACGACGAGCTGCTCGGGGACCTCGGCGATCCGGTGCTGCTCGCGGGCGTGCACGGCGACGGCGGCGAGGATCTCGTTCTCGTGCCCGGTGAACACCGAGGCGCAGCCCGGCACGACGTCTCCACAACGGAACTTCTTCATGAGTTTTCCCTTCCTGTGACACAGTCCCGCGGGACCGGTGGGTGGCTAGCGGCTGGCGGCGGCCATCGCCGCGTCGACCAGCTCGCCCACGTCGAGCACGCCGAGCACGTGACCGCTGGCATCGGTGCAGACCAGTGGCGCGCCCCGCTGCCACGCCGGGCGGGCCAGCGCCCGGCGGGCCACGTCGTGCGGCGCCGAGGACGGCGCGACGGTCATCGCCGGGACGACGTACGCGACGCTGTCCGGGCCGGGGACGAGCACGCTGCGCGGCCGGCCCTCCGGATCGACCAGGACGGCGGTGGCGCGGGTCCGGGCCGTCGACGGGACCGCCGGGCCGGGCGGCTCGGTGACGATGTCGCAGTCCCGGACCAGGTGGATGATGTGTTCGGTGAGGCTCACCCGCAGCATGCAGTCGCGCAGCAGCTCGGTGACGGCCCCGGCGAGGCTGGGCCAGCCGGTCGCCGGCCGGCCGAGCAGCCAACCCTGCACCAGCGGCACGCCGAGCGACGCGAGGCTGCGCAGCTCGCCCTCGGTCTCCACGCCCTCGGCGAGTAGCCAACCGTCCATCCGGCTGGCCAGCTCGCCCATCAGCTCCACCATGCTGCGCCGGACCGGGTCGTGGTCGATACCGGTGACCAGCGCCCGGTCCAGCTTGACGATGTCGGGGCGCACCGACATGAGCTGCTCCAGACCGGAGTAGCCGGTGCCCGCGTCGTCGACGGCGATCAGCCCACCCTGCTCGCGGATCTGGTCGAGGACGGCACGCAGCGCCGCGTCGTCCGACGCCCGTACGTGCTCGGTCAGCTCGATCACGACCCGGTCCAGGCGGCCGGCGCCCAGCAGCGCGTCGCGGACGGCGGGGTGCGGCACGAGGTGCGGCTCGGCGTTGATCGTGATGAAGGTGTTGGACGGCAATTCGGGCCGCAACGCGAGGGCCCGCTGCACCACGCGCGCGGTCAGGTCGGGGGCGAAGCCGAGCCGGTCGGCCGCGGCGAACCACCGGTCCGGGGTGGCGGCGGGATCGGCCGGGAAGCGCGACAGCAGCTCGAAGCCGGCGACGGCGCCGGATCCGAGATCGACGATCGGCTGCGCGACCAGGGCCGGCTGGTTGCCGTCGGCGAGGACGCGCCGCAGCGCCGCCGACCAGTCAGGATCGGCGTCGGGGCGGTCGTCGACGGCGCCGGCGGGGGATGTCGCGCTCACGGGGAAGCTATCGGCCACCCCGGCCTCCGGTTGAGCCCTCCGCTACGCCCAGTGTCGGATGATCAGCGCGAGACGGAGATCGCGCCCTCCGGGCAGGCCAGCGCGCCGCGCTCGGCGGGACGCTCCTGGCCGGGCGGGACGGGATGGGCGCCGGCGGCGGCGTACCCCTCCTCGTCCAGCCGGTAGACCTGCGGCGCGAGCGCGGCGCAGCGGACGTGTCCGCTGCACCGGTCGCGGTCGACGGTGACGCGCACCTCGCCCCCTACTCCGGCATCGGCACGCCGCGCGGCTCGCTCGGCGTGAAGGTGGCCGGCATGTTGAAGAAGCCGTTGATGATGCCGATCGACTCGTTGCGCCGGGTCGCGTCGCGGTCGATGGCGTAGTCGGGCATGCGGTCCAGCACCCCGCGGAGCATGATCTGGAACCACGAGCGCGCGAAGTTCGACCCGATGCAGCGGTGGATACCGAGCCCGAAGCTGGCGTGCGGGTTCGGGAAGCGGTCCAGCCGCGCCTCGGCCGGGTCGTCGAAGACCTCCGGGTCGCGGTTGGCGGCGGAGAAGGACATCAACACCCGGTCGCCCGCGCACATCTGCTGGCCGCCCACCACCACATCCTCGGTGACGGTGCGGGCGAGCGCCGGCACCGGCGTGAAGATGCGCAGGAACTCCTCCGTCGCGTGCTCCAGCAGCGCCGGCTCCTCGATCAGCCGCTGCCGCTGCTCCGGATGCTCCTCCAGCCACCACAGCGTGTTCGCGAGCAGCGCCGTGGTGGTGTCCACGCCGCCCTGCATGACGAGCAGCGCGATCAGCACCACCTCGCCGTCGGAGAGCGGCTGGTCGTTGACGGTCGCCTTCGCCAGCCCGCTGAGCAGCCCGTCCGCCTCCCGCTCGCGCAGCCCCGGCACCAGCGCGCCGAGCGCGTTGCCCAGCTCCTGCAGGGCGTTCATGCAGCGCAGGTACTCCGGCCCGCCCGCCGGGTGCGACACGATGCCGTGCATCGGCTCGGCGAACCGCTCCCAGTCGTCGAGCGGCAGGCCGACCAGCTTCATCGTGGCCAGGGCGGGGACCGGGTTGCCGAGGTCGAGGACCAGGTCCATCCGCCCGGTGGCGCAGACCTTGTCGAGCAGGGCGTCCACGGCCTGCCGGACGAACGGCTCGAGCGCGCGCGCCGCCGGCGGCGAGAAGTACGGGTTGAGCATCCGCCGGTAGACGTTGTAGAGGGGTGGGTCGAACTCCATCGGGACCTGCAGCATCGGGTTCGGCGGGATCACGATGCCCTGGCGCGGGTCGCTCGGGTCGTCCATGTTGTGCGTGGAGGTGAACGTCGCGTCGTCCCGGATGACGCGGCTGACGCTGGCGTAGTCGGAGACCAGCCAGAAGCCGCCGTACGTGCCGGAACGGGCGACCGGGCATCTGGCCAGGTTTTCGTCGGCGATCTGCTGCCAGTTGTCGCGGTACTGCGGGCTGTAGTGGTCAAACTCGATGCTCGGGGGAGCGCCTGCACCGGTGTCCACGGACGGATCGACAGACATGCCGCAAACAGTACTGCCTAGCAGGTGCCGGCGGGAGGGGGAAGATCCACGCTCACCGCTGCGTCCGCCGGATCAACTCCTCCATGAACGTTATCAGCACGTCCTTTGTGGAGGCGCGGTCCCGGGCGTCACAGAGCATTACCACGACGTCGTCGTCCAGGTCGAGCGCGATCCGCACGTCGGCCGGCTCGTAGCGGCGCGCGCCGTCAAAGCAGTTCACCGCGACGATGAACGGGATCCCCCGCTTCTCGAAGTAGTCGATCGACGGAAAACTGTCGTCGAGGCGCCGGGTGTCGACGAGCACCACCGCGCCGAGCGCGCCCAACGCCAGCTCGTCCCAGACGAACCAGAACCGGTCCTGCCCCGGCGTGCCGAACAGGTAGAGGATCAGCGTCTCGCTGAGCGTGATCCGGCCGAAGTCCAGCGCGACGGTGGTGGTGTGTTTTCCCTCCACACCGGACAGATCGTCGACGCCGATGCTCTCGGCGGTGATCAGCTCCTCCGTCCGCAGCGGTTCCACCTCGCTGACCGACCCGACCATGGTGGTCTTACCGGCGCCGAAGCCGCCGGCGATGAGGATCTTCACCGCCGTCGGCAACTCCCGCGTCGCGGGATCGCCGCCGACGCTGTCGTCAGAGTGCGCGTAGGCCATCGGCCACCGCCTTCAGGATCGTGAGGTGGGGGGTGGAGACCGCGCCGGCCGCGGCGCGCACGATCAGCGCGCCCCGGCCCCGCAGGTCGTCGAGGAGGACCCGGACCACGCCCGCCGGGAGGTTGACGCGGGCGGCGATCTCCGCCACCGAGACGGGTCGGGCGGCCAGCTCCAGAATGGACAGGTGCTCCGGCTCCCACGCCTCCTCGGGGCGGGGCGGCCGGGCCGCCACCACGAGGGTGATGAGGTCGAAGTCGGTCGCCGGCCGGGTGCGACCGTGGGTCATCGCGTACGGCCGCACGAGCGACCGTTCCGGCTCCTCCTCCGCCTCCCGGCCCGGCTGCGTCATCGCGGGTCCCGGCTGCCCGGCATCACGCCGTCCCCTGCTGCTGGAAGAGCGGGTCGGCGTCCGGCCGCGGCTGCCGCAGCGGCGTCCGTGAGGCGGTGGCGAGGTTCTTTCCGACCCGCTGGATGAGCAGGTTCATCTCGAACGCCACCAGCCCCACGTCGCAGGCGGGAGCCGCCACGACTGCGAGGTTGGCGCCGTAACCGGCGGCGGTCACGAACAGGAAGCCGGTGTCGAGCTCGACGACGGTCTGCCGTACCGATCCGTTCTCGAAGTGCCGGCCGGCGCCCCGGGCGAGGCTGGAGAAGCCGGAGGCCACGGCGGAGAGGTGCTCGGCGTCGGCGCGCTCCAGGCCGGCCGAGGCCGCGATCAGCAGCCCGTCCGCGGACAACAGGACCGCGTGCCGGATGTCCGCGACGCGTTGGACCAGATCCTCCAGCAGCCAGTTCAAGTCGCTAACCGCGTTCGTACGCTGGACCATCAACTCTCCTCGTCGGCGTGGCCGGCCTCGGCCGTACTCGTGCTGTCCGGTGTGGGCGGCAGGTCAGCGTCGTCGGTGATCTGCCCGCGCCCGCGCGCGGTGCCGCGCTGGTAGGCGCTCATCATCCGGCGGATCTCCTCCGGCGACCGGGCCGGTTGCAGCGGCTGGGCCTCGGGCGGCGTCGGCCGCGTCGCGTCCCGCAGCCCGGGGGCGAGCCGCGCCTGGCGCACCCGGACGGGCAGGCCGAGGTGGGTCTTGTCCGGTTGCGGCTCGGCCGCGGGCCCGGAGCCGGGCCCGGTGGAGCCGGAGGGGGCGGCCGGGCCGGTGCGTTGCGCGGGCGGGCGCGGGGCGGTGCGGTGGCCCGGGTCCACGCTGCGCAGCGGCGGCGTGTAGACCGGGACCGCCACCGTGTCCACGTCGACGGTCGCCCGGTCGTCGCCGGTCGCGGCCGCGCGCACCCCTGCCCCGACCGGGACCCGCTCCTCCGGCTCCGCGTCGCCGGTGGCGGCGCCGGCCGGCGTCGGGGCTTCGACGGCATCGTCGCGCCCCAGCCGGTGCTCCGCGCCGGCCTCGGCGACCAGGTGCGGCGGCACCAGCACGATCGCCGTGATGCCGCCGTACGGCGACTGCCGCAGCGACACCCTGATGCCGTGCCGGGACGCGATCCGGGCGACGACGAACATCCCCAGCCGCGGGGTGTCGCTCAGCGCCAGCACGTTGAACTCCGGCGGGTCGGTGAGCCATCCGTTGGCCGCGGCCAGGTCGGTCTCGGACATCCCCAGCCCGCGGTCGTCGACCTCGATCGCGAAGCCGTGCGGCACCATCTGGCCGGAGACCTGCACGGTGGTGTGCGGCGGCGAGAACGCGGTGGCGTTGTCGATCAGCTCGGCGACCAGGTGAATGACGTCGGAGACGACCGCGCCGTCCAGCAGCACCGGCGGGATCGGCAGCACCCGGACCCGCTCGTAGTGCTCGGCCTCGGAGGCCGCGCCCCGCAGCACCTCCTGCATCCCGACCGGCTTGCCCCAGTTGCGGCCGGCCCGGCCGCCGCCGAGGATCACGAGGTTCTCGGCGTAGCGCCGCATCCGGGTCGCCAGGTGGTCCACCTGGAACAGGTCGGCCAACTCCTCCGGGTCGACCGTCTTGCGCTCCATCACGTCGAGCAGGCCGAGCTGCTTCTTCACCAGCGTCTGGCTGCGCCGCGCGATGTTGAGGAAGACGTTGCGGATGCCGGCGCGCAGCTGCGCCTGCTCGACCGCGGTGGCGATCGCCGTGCGGCGCACGGTGTTGAACGCGTCGCCGACCTCGCCGATCTCGTCCGCGCTGCGGCGCAGGACCGGCGCCTCCGCCTCGACGTCGACCTCCTCGCCGTGCCGAAGCCGGTCGACCACCGCCGGCAGCTGCGTGTCGGCCAGGGCGTGCGCGTCCGCGCTGAGGTCGCGCAGCCGGTTGGCGAGCCGGCGGGCGATCCGCACCGAGACGAGCACGGTGGCGACGACCGCGATCAGCCCGATCAGGGCGGCGACCAGGATGCGCGCGAAGATCAGGTACGCGGGCGCCTTGGCGTGCTCCTCGACGTGAACGGCGAGGTCGAGCTGAAAGTCGGAGAGCTGGGCGAGCGCGGCGGCGTTCTGCTCCCGCCACCGGTTCGCGTCGACCGGGATCCGGCCCGCTCCGCCGGTCGCGATCGCCGCGTTCTCCATCCGGGCCAGCCAGGGGTACGGCTCCTTGGCGAAGTTGGCGTCCATCTCCCGCCGGTACAGGCCGGTCATCTGGACGTACGCCTCGTGGTACTCGGCGCGCATCAACCCGACGGCCTGGACGAACTGGACGTAGCTGTCGTCGGTGAAGCCGCGGGCGGCGAGTGCGTTGGCCAGTACGGCGTCGGCGCGCGCCCGCAGCTCGCGCGCGTGCGCCAACCGCTGCAACGCCCGTCCCTCGGCGGAGACCTCGTCGTCGGGGAAGCTCGCCACGGCCGCGTAGAGCGGGGTGATCGGATCGACGATGTCGGTGAAGCCCGCCATCAGCGCGACCGGGGCGACGCTGCGACCATCTACATCGGACCGCAGCGCCGCGAGCCCGTCCAACGCGGCGAGTTGGACGCGCGCCAGCCGCATCACGCGCTCGGGCGTGATGCGCTGCACGTCGTCGCGGGCCATCGCCGACCGCCACGCGTCGACCTTCTGGTCGACGAGGGTGCGGGACCGGATCAGATGGGTGCGGTTCTCCACCGAAGGATCGGCCAGGAAGACCATCGAGTCCCGCCGTTCGCCCTGGATCGCGCCGAGGATCTCCTCGGCCGGCGCGGCGAACTCCGTGATCAGCCGCCCCTGGTTCAGCAGTCGGTACCCGTCGCCCACTGTGAGGTAGGTGGCGAAGCCCCAGAGCGCCAGCAGCGAGATCATCGGAATCATGACTAGAGTCAGGAGCTGGCTACGAATGGGACGAACCCGAGAGGCCATCAGATACTCGTCTCCGCGGCGTGGAGGGGAAGCGCAGCCGGTCAGAACGCGCTAAAGATCGCGCAACCGACGTCATGGTACAGACCGGCCAGATCGCGGGGAATCCCACTGCCACAACGGATTCGCGCATTCTCGGCGAACGTCCGACCGCCGCGCGGTAACACGGGGACGGCCGATGCCCGCCGGGGCGGGCATCGGCCGTCTGCGATCCGACGACAGCGTCGCGGGCGCTACCTGGCCCCGCTCCACGTGTAGCCGCCCGCCACCGCGGTCACCGCGCGCGACGCCGCGGCGGTCCCGGCAAAGAGCGCGTCCACCCGGGCCGCCTCGGCGGCGTTCGGGTACGCGTTGCGGCACGAGACCGGGGCGCTGCTGCCCGACATCAGGTCGGAGCAGAGGCCGGTGCGCCGGTCGGGCAGCCCCAGGATGTGCCCGAGTTCGTGGGTGGCGATCCGCGTGCGGTCGTACCCCTGGTTCACCGCCTGCCAGCCCATCCAGACCCGCCCGGCGCCGAGGCCGGTCACCTGCGCGCGGGGCCAGCCGCTGTCGACGTAGATGGTGACGCTGGCCGGGCTGCCGGCCTGCAGGCGCACGTTGCGCACGCTGCTGTTCCAGATCTGCGCGGCCTGGTGGAAGTTGGTGGCGAACTCCCCGGCGCGACTCGCGTCGTAGTACACGGTGCGGGCCGCGACCGAGACGTCGGCGGCGGCGACCCCGGGCGTGACGGTCTGGGTGCCGAGCGCCGCCAGCACGGCCGCCAGCATGCCGAGTACGCCGCGGAGAGCGCTTCGTCTGAGCATGACGAACTCCTTCGGGAGGCAGGAGCGGGGCGCGAGCGCGCCCGCCATCGATGCCGGTTAATTTAGGCGGCCCGATCCCGCGGCGGCGCATACCAGTTGCCCCATACCGGCGGTTTGCTCCGCGCCCCTACGGGAAAGCGCGGCACGTCGTGGCGGGCGAGCGACGGGGGCGACGGCGTGGGCACTGGGGGCGAGAACGCGACGGTGCGGACCAACGTCCCCGCCCGGCTCGACCGGCTGCCGTGGTCGCGTTGGCACCTCATGATCGTCATCGGTCTCGGGACCGTGTGGATCCTCGACGGCCTCGAGGTCACGATCGTGGGCAACCTCTCCGGCGCCCTGGCGGCGCCCGGCAGCGGGCTGTCGATCACACAGTCCCAGGTCACCGGCGTCGCCGCCGCGCTCTACGTCGCCGGCGCCTGCACCGGTGCGCTCTTCTTCGGCTGGCTGACCGACCGGTACGGCCGGAAGAAACTCTTCATCGTCACTCTCGCCCTGTACCTCACCGCGACGGCGCTGACCGCGTTCTCCTTCAGCGCCTGGTGGTTCTTCCTCTTCCGGTTCCTCACCGGCGTCGGCATCGGCGGCGAGTACGCGGCGGTCAACTCCGCCGTCGACGAGCTGATCCCGTCGCGCTACCGCGGACGGATCGACATCATCATCAACGGGACGTTCTGGCTCGGCGCCGGCATCGGCGCGCTGCTGACCGTGCCGCTGATCACCGGCCTGCCCGGGAACGTCGGCTGGCGGGTCGCGTTCGGCCTGGGCGTCGTCTTCGGCGCGGTCATCCTGCTGGTCCGCCGGAACGTGCCCGAGAGTCCACGGTGGCTGTTCATCCACGGCGGCGACCGCGAGGCCGAACGGGTGGTCCGGGAGATCGAGGACGACGTCCGCGAGGAGACCGGCGAACGGCTCGACAACCCCGACAAGTACCTCACCATCCACCAGCGCCGCACGATCGGCTTCCTGGAGATCGGCCGGACGCTCTTCCGGCGCTACCCGCACCGCTCCGCGGTCGGCTTCGCGCTCTTCGTCGGGCAGGCGTTCCTCTACAACGCCATCACCTTCGGCTTCGCGCAGATCCTGCAGACCTTCTTCGACGTGCCGGCGGGCAGCACGGGCTGGTACTTCGCCGTGATCGCGCTCGGCAACCTGCTGGGCCCGCTGCTGCTCGCGCCGCTCTTCGACACCGTCGGGCGCAAGGTGATGATCTCCGGTACGTACGTCCTCTCCGGCCTGCTGCTCTTCGGCACCGCGCTGCTGTTCCAAGCGGGCACGCTGAACGCCACCACAATGACGGCGTGCTGGTGGATCGTGCTCTTCTTCGCCTCCGCGGGCGCGAGCTCCGCGTACCTCACGGTGAGCGAGATCTTCCCGATGGAGACCCGGGCGCTCGCGATCGCCTTCTTCTACGCGATCGGCACCGCGGCCGGCGGCATCAGCGGGCCGCTGCTCTTCTCCCGGCTGGTCGGCACCGGCCGGGTCGGCGACACCGCGCTCGCGTTCTGCGTCGGGGCCACCCTGATGATCATAGCCGGGCTGGTGGAGGCGGTCCTCGGCGTCAAGGCCGAACGCAAGAGCCTCGAGGAGATCGCCGAGCCGCTGACGAGCGAAGCGGAGGAGCAGAGCGGCACCGCCCTGCGCCGTTGACCCCCGGCACCAGCCGTGGGTCCGGCGCCCCGATCGGCGCCGCGCGTCAGTTCGCGGCGGCGGCGGGGCGGGGCGGCGCGGTGTCCGACAGCCCGGCCATCGCCCGGGTTGACCAGCCGACGGCCGCCAGGAAGCTGCGGGCCAGCCGGTCCGGGTCGACCCCGGTCGCGATGATCGGACCGGCGTCGCCGCCCTCGTACGCCCGGATGATCTGCAGCACCGGCCCCAGCGGGCCACCGCCGTCCACCAGCGCGCGCGCCGTGTCGGCGGCGAGCGGAAGCTGGTCGACCAGCCGCGAGGCCGGCATCCCGAGCAGGTCCGCGATCCGGTCCAACAGCCCGACCGTGAACGCCTGATCCGTCGGCTGCCCCAGCTGCTCGGCGACCAGCTGGCACATCCGCGCCCGCGTCACCGCCTGCGCGATCTGCACCTCGTCGGCGTCGACCAGGTCGCTCAGCGCCATCAGCGACACCCACTGACGCACCTGTGCGATGCCCAACATCATCACGGCCTCGTGCACGGACGAGACCTTGTAGCGGATGCCGCCGGCCACGGAGTTCGTCACCTGCAACAGCCGCAGCGACAACGCCGGATCGCGGGTCACCATCGACACCACCTCGGTGATCTCGACGTCCGGACGCAGCAGCGCGGCCATCAGCTGCACCCGCCCCAGCCGCGACGGCGAGAGCGTCTGCAGGGAGAGGACCTGCGGCCGCCCGAGCAGGTAACCCTGGACCAGCTCGCACCCGAGGCTCCTGGCGAAGACCAGATCGTCGTCGGTCTCCACCTTCTCGGCGAGCAGGCGCACGTTCGGGTACGCCCGGCACTGCCGCGCGATGCTGCGCAGCGTCTCCCGGTCCGTGGCCATCAGGTCGAGCTTCACGTACGTCGCCAGGTCCAGCAGCCGCTCATGGCCGCTGCCCCAGACGAAGTCGTCGAGCGCGATCTCGTACCCGCGCTCCACCAGCTGCGCCAGCCCGGCGACGACCTCGTCGTCCACGTCCATCATCTCGAGCACCTCGAGCACCACCTGCCCGGGCCCGAACGGCAACGGCAACTCCCCCACGAGAAAACTGCGGGTGGTGTTGATGAAGCACCGCTTATCGCCGACCAGCTCCCCGACCCCGAACTCGGTGAACGCCCGGACGATCACCTGGCCCGTCGCGTACGACCCGTTCTGGTCGGCGACCAGCGCCATGCCGCTGCGGAACAGCAGCTCGTAACCGATCAGCTCCCGATCCATGTTCCAGATCGGCTGCCGGCCGACGTGGACCAGCTGCGTGGTGGGTGGCTCAGATGGAGACGTCACGCCCTCGTCATCGGCCGTTTCCGCCGGATCCTGAGCATTCACGTCGACGATGCGCCCGCGCGTCACCCGGCCGGGGAGCTGGCGTTACCGGGCGGCGCCGTCGGCGTCGCTGATCACCCGGTTGCGGCCGTACGCCTTGGCGCGATAGAGGTGCTGATCCGCGCGGCGCAACAACGCGGAGTAGTCGTCGCCGGGCCCGATCTCGCTGACCCCGACGCTCGTGGTGACCGTCAGCCCCGGGCAGAGCGTCGACCAGTCGTGCGCCTCGACCGCGCGCCGCACCCGCTCGCAGTGCTCACGCGCCGCCGGGTCGGCCATCGGCAGGATCAGCAGGAACTCCTCACCGCCGAGCCGCACCGCGTGCCCTTCCGGGCCGGCCATCTCCCGGAAGATCTGCGCCACCGCGCAGAGGACCTGGTCGCCCACGCTGTGCGAGAAGCGGTCGTTGACCTGCTTGAAGTGGTCGAGATCGAGGATCGCCACGCTGACCGGGCCCCGCGTGGCCGCCGGCGTCGCGAGCAGTTCCCCGAGGTGTTCGTCGCTCTTGCGCCGGTTCCACAGGCCGGTCAGCGGATCACGCTCGGCGAGCCGCTGGAACTCCCGGCTCCGGCGGCGCGCCTCCTCGATGCCGAAGACGGCCTGCACCACGGAGGCCGATGCCTCGGCCTGCTGCGAGCGCAGCTGCGTCCACTCGCGGTGGAACGCCTCCATGTGCTCGTACGCCGACCTGTAGTCGCCGACCGATGCGTAGCAGGTCGCCAGCTCCCGCAGCGCCCGCGCCCCCATCTCCGCGGTACGGCTCCGGACGGCGATCTCCCGGCACGACGTCAGCGTCCCGATCGCGGCGTCGACCTCGTCGTTGCGTCGCTGGATCTCCGCGAGCGTGAGCAGGCACCCCGGGATCGCGTCGGAGTCGGTCTCGGCCGCGAACCCCTCCAGCGCGCCGACGATCACGGACCTGGCCTGCTCGGCGTCGCCCGACTCGAGCAGGATCCGGGCGAGCGTGTCGACGCACGACGCGTTGAGCTGCAGCCCGGTCCGCTCGGCGGTCTGCCGCATCCGCTCGACCAGCTCGATCGCGTCGGCCAGCTCGCCGCGCTCGTACTGCACCCACGCCCAGTTGTTCAGGTTCGCGATGATCAGGCCCGGCGAGCCGAGCTCCTCGGTCAGCCGCTGGGCGGACTGGAACCACTCGATCGGGTTCCGGCCCAGCCGGTAGCCGTTGACCTGGATCGCGAACACCACCGCATGCTCGGCGCGCACGCAGAGCGGATCGCCCTCCCCGAGCAGCGCCATCGCCTGCTCGGCGTGCTTGGCCGACTCCCCCGTCGCGCCCAGCCGCCACAACGCCCCGGAGATGACCGCGTGGGCACGGGCGGCGACCACCGGGTCGTCGGCCGACTCCAGCAGCCGCTGCCCGATCCGCGCGCCCTCCGCGGCGCGGTGGGTGCGGTTGAACATGTCGGCGCGGGTGAGCTCGGCGAGGACGACGTACCGGTCGTTGCCGGCCGCGGCCGCCCGGGCCGCCAGCTGGTCGATCCGCTCCGAGAGCCCGTCGTGCTTGGTGTAGAGCGCGGCGAGGAGCTCGGCCAGCTCGGCTTCGAGCTCGACCTCGTCGGGCGGCGCGGCCAGCGCGGCGGCCTCAGCTGACCCGCTCACCGCCGACCTGCCCGGCAGGCATCGCGGTTCTGCGTCGCCCCGGCCATGTGCCACCCCATGTCCCGCACTCTGCGCACTCTAACGGTGCACCGATCGGCATCGACGCCCGCAACGTGAGAAATTTCCCGCGCGCCGGGACGCGTACGCGGGATCGGGAGTCGTCGCGGGGCCCGCGAGCGGCGCTCATGGCCGTCGATGCGATGTCATCGACCGGCGTCGCGGTGCCGTGCCGCGCCGCGCCGGGGCGCGCCGCGCCGGGGCGCATCCTGAGCCGCACCGCCGATCGCCAGCCGCCGGTCAGGGACATGTCCGCGGGCGAACAAGCCCCTGACCGGCGAGCGGAACCGGCGGCCGGGATTACCGCGGGTCGGTCGCGGTGAGGGTGATCGGCACCGCCGCGCCCGACCAGAGCTGGGTCAGCACGTAGCGGGTGCCGCTCGGCAGGGTGCCGGACTCGTCGGCCGCGGACGACGCCGCCGAGCCGACGAGCGCGCACGACTCGTCGTAGAAGTACAGATCAAGGTCGTACGGGGTGGCCCCGCCGCCGCGGACCTCGACCCGGTGCGCGCCGTCGCCGAAGCTGGCCGGCAGCTCCGTGACCCAGCCGTCCGCCCCCTGCGCGGGAGCGGGCGGGACGGCGCACGCCGTCCGGAACGCCGTGGCGGTCACCCCGGTCGCGTCGTCCACGGTGCCGGTCGAGGGGTTGCCGGCGACGATCGTGCCGGCGTCGCTCACCGGCTCGTCCGGCGGCGACGGCGGCAGCGGTTCCACGCCCTGCACGTCCCGGGCGAAGACCTGCAGCTCGGCGACCTGCACGCCGGTCTTGGTCTCGCCGAGCGCGCTGTCGGTCCAGAACCGCAGGTACTGGGCCTGCACCGGCTTGCCCAACCCGAACCGCTTGTAGTGCAGGTCCGGCGCGGTCGGCCGTGGCGTCTGGTAGCCGAACGCGTCCGGGCGGGCCAGCGCGGTGCGCCAGGTGACCCCGTCGGTCGAGGTCTGCAGGGTGAACCCGCGCAGCCCCTCGAACCGGGCGGTGGTGAACGCGCTGACCTGGATGGAGGAGATCTCCGCCGGGGCGGCCAGCTTGATCACCGCATGCCCGGTGCCCGGCGCCGCCGTCCAGCTGCTCGCCTCGGTGTCATCCAGCATCCGCTCCGCGCCGGTCGCGGTCGCCGAGACCACGCTCGCGCCGTCTGCGGTGGCGGCGAGGTTCGGCGCGAGCGCGAACCGCAGCGCCGTGGTGGTCCCGGCGGTCACCCGGACGCCGGTGACCGTGCGGGCGCCGAATCCGGGGGCGGCGACGGTGACCGGGTAGGTGCCGGCGGTGACCGACGCGCCGAAGCCGCCCTCGGCCGACGTGGTGGTCAGCGGCGTGACCCGCGCCTCGAAGACACCGAGCATCACCCGGGCGCCGGCGATCGGCCGGCCGGTGCCCGCGTTGACCACCGTGCCGGTGAGAGTGCCGTTGCGGGCGGGGTTCTGGTGCGTGTACGACGGGACCGGGTCGGTGTCCTCCCCGCCCCGCGTGCTGGCGTACTGCCCGAGACCGCGCTTCGCGAAGGCGCCGAAGACGAGGTCCACGACCGTGTCGTAGTCCGGTCGGCTGTGGTAGCGGTTGTCCAACGCGGTCCGCATCGCGTCCCGCATGTCCACGAAGGACGGATCCGGCGGCGACAGCGGCATCGCGTCGGTGACGATCCGGGCGGCCATCTCACCGCCGGTCGCCTCGCCGAAGCGGGCCACCAGCGCCTTGCGCACGTCCCACAGCATCGCCGTCCAGATCTCGCCGTCGGAGTGCACCTCCGCCCCGCCCAGGTCGTACCCGATGTCGCCGAAACCGGTCGGGTTCGCGTCGTAGTCCCAGTTGCGGATGCCGCGGGTGTCGTTGCCGGTCGCGTACTGGCCGACGACGGCCGTCTTCGCCAGCCCCTTGCCGTACAGGTAGTTCAGCGCGTACCAGTCGCCCCACGCCTCGCCCATCGAGCCGGACTGGTGGGTGTTGAGGGCGTTGTCCTCACCGCCGACGTAGCGGTTGGACAGGCCGTGCGCGTACTCGTGCTCGATGACGGAGGCGTCGAAGTTGCCGTCGGCGTGCGGCCCCTCGAAGGCGTCGTTGATCGGCTCCCAGAGGAACATGCCGCTCCACGGCGGAATGCCATCCGGCAGGGTCAGCATGTAGGCGTTGTCGCGCCCGGTGTAGGTCGGAGAGCCGCCGGTGGCCGCCCCGGCGTGCACCAGCCCGAGGATCGGGTCCCCGCCCTGGCCGCCCCGGTCGCCGTTGTGCAGCTGGAAGTTGCCCGCCGACTCGGTGAACCCGAGCGCGTAGAACTCGTCGTGGATCCGGTTGTGGTGCCAGAACAGGTTCGTCGCCGCGGCGTCGAGGTCCAGCGCGTAGCTCGGCGGGACGGTCTGGCCCTTGGTGCGGGCCCAGTTGGCGCCGTAGGCGTAGTTGAACTGGCCGGTCGGGCTCACCGGGCGCGGCCCCTGGTCCGCGGGGACCAGGTAGTTGGAGTAGTTGGCGTAGGCGTTGGCGTTGTTGCCCACCGTCGTCGGCCCGGCGAGCCCGGCCAGACCCGTCGGGTCCACGTAGCCGGACGGGGACTGCGCGGTCGGCCCGAACGGCCTGATGACCGGGCTGCCGCCGGCCGGGGCGCCGGGATAGTTCTCGTACACGGTGCCCTCGGCGTCGTGCGCCACCAGCGACGCCTGGTAGAGCGTCGCGCCGGTCGCGGCGTCGACCACGGTGTCCCACGCGGCGTCGAGGCCCTTCACGAAGAGCACCCGGTAGGCGGGACGGACACCGTCGGCGACCGGGAACACCGCCTTCTGCACGTAGGACTCGCCGGCGAACGGCCCCTTGGCGAAGACCTGGAAGCCGGCCCGTTCCCCCGCGGCCAGCGCGGTGTACGCCACCCCGGGCGCCAGCCTCCCGACCGCCTTCTGCAGCGCCTGCCCCGGCGTGAGCTGGTGCGCGGCGAGCAGCCGGCCGCCCCGGCTCGGCGCGCCCGCGTACGACAGCACCCGGCCGTCCGCGGCGACCGCCACCCCCAGGTGACCGCCGCGCACGGCGCGCAGTCCGGCGTGACTCTGCGCAAAGTTGATCACCCGGGTGCCGGTGCCGACCAGCTCGTGATCCCGGACGACGGCGAGCGCCGCCACGTCGGCGGCGGAGAACCCGAACGCGTCGCGGTTGGCGTCGATGAAGGACCGGGCGATCGCGACGGCGTCGCCCGAGCGGGGTCCGGTGAGCCAGCCGCCGTCGGCGCGGATGGTGCGCGGCGTGCCGAAGCGCGGATCCCAGCTGACCCGGACGCCGGCACCGGCGGCCCGGACCAGGTCACGGACCGCGGCGAGCTGAGCGTCGGTCGGGCGCACCGCGGCGCCGGCCCGGCGGACGTCGTGTCGGGCCGTCTCCGCGGCGGATCCCGCGGGCCCCGGATCGACGACGGCGCCGGCGGGCACCGGAGTGAGCGCCAGGACGGCGGCGAGGGCCGCGCCGCCGGCGAGATGGTGGCGTATGCGCATGAACGCTCCTGGTGACGGTTGGTGGAGCAGTGTTGCCCTACACATCGCGGATGGTGCGCCGGCCGCAACACACCTCGTTTCGCAGGTCCCCGGTTCGGGGCAAATGGGGTGCCACGAGGGAAGACGTGGAGGGACTGACATGTCTCGGTGGCTCCGGGTGAACGCGCTGTCGGTGGCGATGCTCGGCGCGTTCGTCGTGTTCGTGATCCTGCAGAGCGTGTTCGGGTGGCAGGTCCGCAACGAGGAGCTGCTGCAGTACGGCGCCGCCGCCGACAGCTACCTCGGCTACCTGACCAGCGGGCACTTCGCGGAGGCGCTCTTCGAGAACTGGGAGTCGGAGTTCCTGCAGATGGGGACGTACGTGCTGCTCACGGCGTACCTGGTGCAGCGCGGCTCGGCGGAGTCCAAGCCGGAGGATCAGTCGGACCGACCCGACGACAACCCGGACCACGCCACCGCCGCCTCGCCGTGGCCGGTGCACCTGCGCGGCGTGGCGCTGACGGTCTACCGCAACAGCCTCTCGATCGCCCTGCTGCTGCTGTTCGCGGCGTCGTTCGTGCTGCACGTCATCGGCGGCGCCGCCGAGTACAACGAGCAGCAGGCGCTGGCCAGCGCCGCCCCGCCGATCAGCGCCTGGCAGTTCCTGGCCACCAGCGACTTCTGGTTCCAGTCCATGCAGAACTGGCAGAGCGAGTTCCTCGCGGTCGGCGCGCTGGTCCTGCTCAGCATCGTGCTGCGCCAGCACGCGTCGCCGGAGTCGAAGCCGGTCACCGCGCCGCACAGCATGACCGGCAGCTGAGCTCCCGCGGTTACGCCGTCGCGACGCGCGCGACCACGGTTACGCCGTCGCGACGCGCGCGACCACGGTTACGCCGTCGCGACGCGCGCGACCACGGTTACGCCGTCGCGACGCGCGCGACCACCGGGCGGACCAGCAACCGGCCGGGCGACCCCCACCGCCCCGCGTCCAGCGCGGCGATCACCCGGCGCGGCGGGCACCGCCGGGCCAGCACCGCGGCGGAGAGCACGACGGCGATCAGGGCGTTCGCCCAGACCGGCACCAGACCGAGGGCCAGGCCGTACGCCGTCCAGAGCGAGCCGCTGGTGATCGCGAACAGGTAGGTGGTGGGCGACAGCCCGTCCAGGGGCGCCCCCGAGAACGCGAGCCGCACCTGCGGCACCTGCCGGACGATCGACACGGCGGCCGCCGCGGTCCCGACCGCGGCCACGCCCCCGAGGAGGAACACGAGCCCGATCGCCGCGCCCCAGCCGAGGATGCCCGCCACGGCCCGCCCCACCGGGGCCCCCGCTCGGCGCACGATCAGCGCCACCAGCATCATCGCCGCGACCAGCGTCGGCACGTTGGCCACGATCTGCGTCGGGTCGCCGAGCGTCACGCCGTAGGTGAGCCAGGTCGCCGTCGACAGCAGGCCCAGCACCGCCGACGCGAACGACACCCCGTCGGCGTGCGAGGCGCGCATCAGCCTCACGACCTGGGGAAACGATCCGATGATTCCGATGACGGCGGCGACGAGTCCGAGCACAGCGATAGGCACGTACGGTTCCATCGGCGCGCCCCGGGGACGCCTTAACGATCTTCGTGCCGCCGTCGTGCGAGCCCGATCACACCCGTCGATTCACACCCCGTACACGTCGTCCGGGGCACCGTCGCGCGCTCCCTCCACGAAGCCCCGGAATCCCGGGTCGCCGAAGTCGGCCGGCACCCGGCCGACCCCCTCGCCGGTCGCCTCCGCGACGCCGTCGACGAGCGGCCCGAAGTCGAGCTCGCCGCCGGCGAGCGCCCCGGTCTCGGCCGTGTCCCCCAGCTCGAGCAGGCGCTGCAGGTCGTCCGGGGACGTGCCGGGATCCGTCGCCCACGACAGCCCGATGTCGTACGACTCGTCGTACAGCCCGCGTTGAAGATCGCTCCAACCGGGGTCGTAGTTCCTCACCCTGCGCTCCTTCGGCCGCTCCACCTGAGCATCGGACAGACCGGGCGCAGCCACGGCGCGAATCGTCAAAAGTCCGCGAGCAGAGTACGGCTCCTCCCCGGCGACGACGCGGCGCGCCGTCGCGCCGCGCGAATGCCGCCCCCGTCGCCGGGTATGCCCTGCCGTGGTCCTTGCCTTCGGTCCGCCGGTCGCGCCGATGCTCGCCCGGCTGGTCCGCGAGCTTCCGCAGGGCGCGCTGTGCTACGAGCCGAAGTGGGACGGTTTCCGGTGCCTGGTGTTCCGCGACGGTGACGCCATCGAGCTGCGCAGCCGGCACGACCGGCCGCTGGGGCGGTACTTCCCGGAGGTGTGCGCGGCGCTGCGCGCGCTGCCCGCCCCGTCCTGCGTCCTCGACGGCGAACTCCTGGTCACCCGGGACGGCCGGCACGACTTCGGCGCGCTGCTCGAACGCGTGCATCCGGCGGCCAGCCGGGTGGCCCGGCTCGCCGCCGAGACGCCCGCCTACTACGTCGCGTTCGACCTGCTGGCGCTCGGCGGCAGCGACCTGCGCGACGAGCCGTACCGCGATCGGCGCGGCATGCTCACCTCGGTGCTGGACCGCCCGGACACGCCGGTGACGCTGACGCCGTCGCTGGACGCGGCGACGGTGGCGCGGCGGTGGCTCGGCGGCGAACTGGGCGCCGGCT
The DNA here is from genome assembly GCF_900107255.1 of Micromonospora pattaloongensis. Taxonomy (GTDB): domain Bacteria; phylum Actinomycetota; class Actinomycetes; order Mycobacteriales; family Micromonosporaceae; genus Micromonospora_I; species Micromonospora_I pattaloongensis. The sequence goes on from NZ_FNPH01000002.1 coordinate 74,861, forward strand.
TCGACGGGGTGATGGCCAAACCGGTGGAGTCCACCTACCAGCCGGGCAGGCGGGGCTGGTGGAAGGTGAAGCCCGAGCGGACCGCGGACTGCGTGGTCGCCGGCTGCCGGGTCGCCGCCGGGTCGGAGGTCAGCTCCCTGCTGCTCGGCCTCTACGACCACGAGGGCATGCTGCGCCACGTCGGCGTCACCGCCGCGTTCGCCCGCGAACAGCGCCGCACGCTGCTGCCGCAGCTGATGGAGCACGCCGTCGAGCTGCGGGCGCACCCCTGGCGCGAGGGGTACGCGCTGGAGGGTGGGCCGGCCGGGCGGCTCGCCGGCTCGGCCGGGCGGTGGACGCCGGCGATGCCGCTGGACTGGATCCCGCTGCGACCGGAGCTGGTGTGCGAGGTGGCGTACGACCGGCCGGACGGCTCGCGGCTGCGGCACCCGGCCCGGTTCCGGCGCTGGCGGCCGGACCGGACGCCGGAGAGCTGCCGGGTCGACCAGCTCACCGAGGCGGTGACCGGGTGGACGACGAGCTGACCGTCTCGGTCGGGGCGCGACGGCTGCGGGTGTCGAGCCTGGAGCGGGTGCTGTATCCGGAGACCGGGTTCAGCAAGGCCGAGCTGATCGACTACTACACGGCGGTCGCCGACGTGGTCCTGCCGCACGTCCGCGGCCACGCGATCACCCTGCACCGCTACCCGAGCGGCGTCGGCGGGCCGCACTTCTACCAGACCCGCTGCCCGCCGCACCCCGACTGGGTGCGCACCGCCACCCTGCACTTCCCGAAGACCGGCAAGACCTTCGAGGCCCCGGTGCTCGACGACGTGGCGGCGCTGGTCTGGGCAGCGAACCTGGCCACCATCGAGCTGCACCCGTTCCTGGCGTGCGCCGAGCGCATCGACCACCCGACGCAGCTCGTCTTCGACCTTGATCCCGGGCCGCCGGCCGGGTTCGGGCAGGCCTGCGCGGTGGCGCTCGAGCTGCGCGGGATGCTCGCCGAGGTGGGGCTGCGGGCGTGGCCGAAGACCTCGGGGCTCAAGGGGCTGCACCTGCACGTGCCGCTCGACGGCGCGGCGACGTACGCGCAGACCAAGGCGTTCGCGCGGGCGGTCGCGGCGACCCTGGCCCGCGCCGCGCCGGGCCGGGTCGTCGACCGGATGGCGCGGGCGCTGCGCGCCGGCAAGGTCTTCATCGACTGGAGCCAGAACGACGCCGGCAAGTCGACGGTCGCGCCGTACTCGCTGCGCGGCGGCGCGAGGCCGACCGTCGCGGCCCCGATCAGCTGGGAGGACGTGGCGGACGCGGCCGAGCGCGACCGGCCGCCTCCGGGCTACGGGCCCGCGGCGGTCCGGCGGCGGCTGGCCGAGCGGGGGGACCTGTTGGCGCCGCTGCTCGCCACGCGCCAGCGGCTCCCGTCCTGACTACCACTCCTCGATCCGCGCCCGCGGCGTGCCGTGCATCGCGGTGAGCGACGCCGGGCGTCCCCGCGTCCAGATCCGGTCGACCCGGATCCCCTCCCAGTCCTGGGGCATCGTGATGGGGCGCTTGCACCAGGCGGCCGGGTCCCCGGCGTGCAGCTTCAGGCCGGTCAGCCCGTAGAGACAGCTGGTGAGGAAGCCGCCGAGGTTGGCGGTGAACGGCACCGGTCGGGGCAGGTCGGGGTAGACGACCGGGCTGAACTCGGTCGTCATGGCGAAGGGTTCGATGACGAACTGCGCGTACCCCTTCTCGAACAGCTCCGCGGCCCGCTGCCGGTCGCCGAGCCGGGCGGCGTACACGCCGAGCAGCGCGGAGAGCATCGGCGACCCCACGTACTTGTCGGCCGAGCGCAGGTGGAACTCCAGCGTCCGCCGCTCGGTCTCGGCGTCGACGTCGAACTCCAGTGGGAAGAGCGCGGCCGCGCCCTCCGGGGTCTCGCCCTTGAGCTCCGCCGGGTCGTGGCCGTCGTGGTTGCGGATCACCTTCGTGTCCGGGTCGATCGGTAGGACCAACGCGTCGGCCAGCGCCTTCCACGACTCCACGATCCGCTTGCCCAGGTCGCGCCCGAGCGACACCGTCTCCCGGAGGGCGAGCACCGCCGACATGTTGACGAACGCACTGTTGTTCACCGTGGTCTTGGTCTCCGCGATCCCGTTGACCCCGCGCATCTCGCAACCGCGCGGCGTGCGCTCGATGCGGCTGTCCAACCACCGCGCCACCGCAGCCATCACCGGCCACGCGCACGTCTCGGCGAACTCAAGGTCCCCGGTCGCGTGCACGAAGCGGGCCATGGCGAGCGCCACGTCCATGCTGACGTGCTCCTCGTTGAACGAGTGCGTCGTCTCCACCGGCGCGGATTCGTGGCCGTGCCGCGGGCTGCTCTCCCAGGGATACTGCGCGCCGGTGTAGCCGCGGGCCTCCGCGTTGGCGACGGCGCCGGAGAGCCGCGAGGAGCGGTAGCGCAGCAGCGCACGGGCCGCGTCCGGATGGATGAGGATCAGCGGCGGCACGCAGAACGTTTCGACGTCCCACATCACGTGGCCGCGGTAGTAGTGGTAGTCGGGCCAGAACGACAGCCCGAACATGTGCGTGCTGGCCGGGGACGACGGGTGCGCCGAGCTGTTCAAGTAGAACAACGCCGCGTCGGCCATCCGCTGCCAGCGTTCCGGCGCGCCGACGAGCTGCACCCGGCTCCGCCACAGCTCCGCCCACGCCGCCCGGTTGTCGGCGCGCAGCGCCTCACACCCACGCACGAAGGCCGCGGTGAGCAGCCGCGCCGCCTGATGCTGCGGCCGACTGTGCCACACGTCCGGCACCATGCTCGCGTAGTGGTGCAGCCGGTACTCGCGCCCCGCCTCCGCGTGGAAGACGTACGAGGTGGAGGTCGGGCCGTCCTTGCCCTCGTTGAACCTCCGGTAGACCTGGTCCGTGCCGAGCAGCTCGGTGCCGTAGGCCAGCCCCAACGACCCCATGTCGCCCGCGCTCTTCCAGAGCATCAGGCAGTCGAGCGGGCCGGGCGGGTGGGACGGGCACATCGGCGGTTCCGCCCAGTAGCCGTTGACACCCTCCCGACTCACCCCGGCGGTGATCTCCAGCTCGCAGTCGCGGTCCACCCGGATCGTCGCCTTCTGAACGGCGATCGTGGGCCGGTTGCGGCTGCAGAACGTGATCAGGGAGAGCTCGACGCGCGCCCCGTCGCCGTCGAAGTCGAAGCGGGTGTGCAACTCCCCGGAGGCGAAGTCCATGCGCTGCTCGCGGAAAACGACCCGGTCGGGGCACTGGGTGACCACGGTCCGGTTGACCCGCATGTCGCCGGCGAGCGGGAACGGCGCCCGCCCGTACGCCTCCAGCCCGGTCGCCTCGTCCATCTTGACGAAGCCGTTCACGGTGGCGACCCCGCCGAGCGGCGGGATCGGACAGAGCCGCAGCCCGATGATCCCGTTGCTGACGTACGCCGGGGTGTATTCGGGTTTCCACTCCCGGACCGGCTCCGGGCTGATCGGTTCAGTCATCGCGCGTCCCCACCGTCCACTCCCGGTCGTCGCGGGCGAGCTGCCGCTCGTGCCCGCCGGTGTCGCCGTGCACCCGGATGCGCACGGTTCGGTCGGGCGGCACGAACTGACCGTCGCGCCGCGCGGTCAGCGTCCCGTCCCGATAGGCGTACCGCGTCCGGGCCCACTCGCCGCGCTCGTGCCCGCGGGTGACACCGTCGTCCTCGTACAGCTCGCCCTCGGCGACGCCCGTCTCGTCCGGAAAGACCTCCAGCCAGAGCGGGTCCAGCGGGCGCTCACCCGTCCACTGCATCACCGGCCCGAGCGGAAGCACCGCGCCACCCCGGACATAGACCGGCGCGTCCCCGTCCAGCGGCGCGTCCACGATCAGCCGGGCCGGCCCGGACTCCACCGCCCCGGAGTGCAGGTGGTACCACCGCCCGGCCGGCAGGTAGACCTCGCGGGAGATCCGGCCGGGCCGCACGACCGGCGCCACCAGCAGGTCGCGGCCGAGCAACGCCTGGTCGTCCCGGACCCGCGCCGCCGGGTCGTCGGCGTGGTGGTAGAGCAGCGGCCGCAGCACCGGCGCGCCGGTGCGGGACGCCTCCTCGAAAACGGTGTAGAGGTAGGGCAGCAGCCGGTACCGCAGCTCCAGCGCGCGCCGGCACACCGCCTCGATCTCGGGTCCCCACACCCAGGGTTCCTGCGGCGCGCACGGTTTCGAGCAGTTGTTGCGGGCATACGGGTAGAAGGCGCCGGCCTGGTACCAGCGGGCCAGCAGCTCGGGCCCGCAGTCGGCGAAGAAGCCGCCGATGTCGGCGCCGGCGAACGGGACCCCGGACAGCCCGAGGTTCTGCAGCTGCGGCAGCGACATCTCCAGGTGCTCCCAGTAGCTGGCGTTGTCCCCGGTCCAGGTCATCGAGTGGCGCTGCATGCCGGCGAAGCCCGCGCGCGAGACGATCAGATACCGTTCGTCGGCCAGCGCCCGCCGCGCCGCCGAGTTGATGGCGCAGTTCTCCAGGTACCCGTAGACGTTGTGCACCTCGGCGTGCGTGGTCCGCTCCTCCGGCGGCCCGTGCGGGGTGTCCAGCGGCGGCTCCATGCGCCGGGCCTGCGGGTCCTCCGGCATCCGGTCCCGCATGGACGGTTCGTTCATGTCGTTGACCAGCACCCGGATGCCGATCCCGATCGACTCCTCGTACCAGCGGGCCCACCAGTCCCGCACCTGCGTCCGCGCGAAGTCGGGGAACGCGCAGAGGCCGGGCCAGACGTACCGCAGCATCAGCCCGTCGCCCTCGGTGAGGAAATATCCCAGCTCCGCCCCCTCCGTGTAGACCGGGTAGCCCCCCTCCGGCTGATACTTGACGCCGACGTTGAGCACCTTCGCCGCGCGCAAGCCCAGCTGTTGGAGCTCCCGCACCAGCCCGGCCGGGTTCGGGAAGCGCCCGGGATCCCAGGTGAACACCCGGTACTCGTGCTGATGGTCGACGTCGATGTAGATCACGTCGGTGGGTATCGCGTCGGCGCGGAGCCGCTGCGCGACCTGGCGGATCTGTTCCGCGGTCGAGTAGCCCCACCGCGAGTGGTGGTAGCCGAGCGCCCAGCGCGGCGGCAACGGCATCCGCCCGGTGAGCAGCGTGTACCGCTCCACCACCTCCGCCGGGGTCGGCCCGGCGATCACGTACTGGTCCAGCTCACCCCCGCAGACGCGGATCACCTGCTGTTCGTGGAGATCGTCGGTCAGGTCGAAGACGCTGCGGTACGTGTTGTTCAGGTATACGCCGCAACAATGACCGTCGGGGTCCATCGCGAGGTAGAACGGGATCGCCTGGTAGAGCTCGTTCGTCCCCGGGCCCTGTTCCTCGAACCGGTCCGTGCACCAGAACTCGTACATCCGGCCGCGCTTGTCGAGCAGGCCCGTGCGGTTGCCGAAACCGAAGTAGTGCTGCCCCCGCGGCATCCGTCGCGTCCACATCGCCGTGCCGTCCGGCTTCCAGGTCGGCCCGCCCTCCGGGCCGTCCTCCACGAGCACCCGGCCGCCGCGCCGGTCGGCGACCGTGACCCGCGCGCCGGCGGGCTCGGCACGCACGGTCAACACGTCCGAGCTGATCTCCACCGTTCCGTCGTCGGAGCCCACGGTGACGTGCGGCGGGGCCAGCTCCTCGTCCGGCGGGACCGGCGACCACGAGCGGCGGGGAGCTAACGCGCCGGTCGGCGCGAACCGGATCCGCGCGATCGCCGGGTGCGGCAGGCTGATCGCCAGCGTCGGCCCGCCGTAGTCGACCAGAACACTGGATCCCAGTTTCCGGTAGCCGCGCAGATCGCCAGGCCGTTCGCTCATTCGCTTAGTTGCCAACCGTGAGTCGTCGCTGGCCCGGTGGCTTCCCCGACTCGTGCCGTCGAAACCCGCGCACCGGGACACATCTGGCGACCACTGCCGCCGCATCGGGACACCGAAGCGGGCGGGTCCGCTCCCCGGCGGTCCGTCCGCGCCCGCCGACAACCGGGTTGCAACCGCGTTCAGTCCAGCCGGCACCGTTCGCTCCGCACGCTGGCGTGGTCCGCGTCGCACCAGCTGAGGAGTCTCATGCGCAACCGCTACCTGCTCGTCCTGACCGTGGCCGGGGGCCTCGCCCTCGCTGGCGCCGTGGCGGCGCCCGCGTCGGCGGCACACACCACGACCAAGGCGGGCGTGTCCGCGAAGTGGCGTCCCGCCCCGCCGCCGAAACGGTCGTTCACCCTGGACGGCACCGTCGGCGCCGTGGACGCGACCGCGTCGACCATCACCGTCAACCACGCCGCCAGCACCACGATCTCCGTCAACAGCGCCGCGGCGGTCGTCATCGATCGTGCGGCCGCCACCCTGTCGGACACGCCGACCGGCGCCCGCGTACGGGTATCCGGCACCGTCACCAACGGCAAGTGGAGCGCCACCAGGATCGACGTCACCACCCGGTGGAGCTTCGGCGTCGACGGCACCGTCGCCGCCGTCGACCCGGACGCGTCGACGATCACCGTCAACCGGGGCAGCAGCACGGTGACGGTTCCCGTGGACGGCGCGGCCGTGGTGACCATCGACCACGCCGCTTCCACGCTCTCCGCCGTGCAGACCGGTGGCCGCGTCCGGGTCTCCGGCACCGTCACCAACGGCATCCAGAACGCCACCAGGATCGACGTCACCACCCGGTGGAGCTTCGGCGTCGACGGCACCGTCGCCGCCGTCGACCCGGACGCGTCGACGATCACCGTCAACTGCGGCGGCCGCAACGTCGTCGTGCCCGTCGACAGCGCCGCCCGGGTCACCCTGAACCGCGCGACCACGACCCTGTCGGCGCTGCCCACCGGCGCCCGGGTCACCGTGCGCGGCACCGTGACCAACGGCGTCCAGAACGCGACCAGGGTCGAGGCGACCACGCCGCCGGCGCCGAAGAAGTCGCGTTACCACCGATAGTCCGTCGCCGGGCGATAGCGCCGACGACCGGGAGCGGTGGACCGCCGCATCAACGCGGGCAGGTCCACCGCTCCCGCGTCTGCGTCGGCGAGCAGCCGCCGGCGCGCCATGGTCGGCGTGGTGCGCGCCTCGTCCCGCCGGGTGGCGCGAAACCGGGCGCTGACGGCGTCAATCCGGAGGCGGCGGCGCGGGATCCCGCAGCAGTGCCACGCACGGAAGGACGGCGAGCACCACCGCGGCGGCGGCCAGGAAACCGGCCCCGTGCTGGCGCTGGTAGATGGGCAGCCAGAGCAGCGGCGCGGCGGCGCTGCCGGTGAAGCGCAACGCCGAGGCGACCGAGACCGCGCCGCCGCGGTTGTCCGGCACCGCGTCCAGCGCCAGTCGCTGCAACGCCACCGTGAGCAGCGAGGCGGCGGCCCCGGTCGCCGTCCACACCACGGCCAGCACGACCGGATGACCGGTCACCCCGACCGCGGCGACCAGCGGCGCCACGGCCACGGCGCCGAGCGCGGCGGCGCGACGCGCCCCGATCCGGCCGGCCACCGACCCCCAGAGCGGCCCGAGCGCGATTCCGGCCAGACCGAACCCGACGATCACGGCCCCCGCCTGGGCCGGACCGGTGCCGAACCGGTCGCGGGCGTAGAGGGCGACCAGGAACGGCAGCCCGTTGCTGCCGGCGAAGGAGGCGAACGACGCGATCGACAGCAGCCCGAGCCGGCCGGAGAGCAGCGCACGCCAGCGCGGGCGCACGGCGGCCCGGGCGCCGCCCGGCGGCGGCACCAGCGCCAGGAGCCCGGAGACGACCGCCACCACGACGAATGCGACGCGCCAGGAGAACTCGCCGAAGAGGCCGCCGACCAGCGGCGCCAGGGACAGCCCGGCGGCCTGCCAGGAGGCGTACGTGCCGACGGCGCGGGACAGCCGCGCGGCCGGCACCAGCTCGGCGAGCCCGGCGATCAGCAGCGGAGTGGTGAACGCGTTGGCGGCCCCCTGCAGGGCACGGCCGGCCAGCAGCAGCCCGAGCGACGGGGCGATGGCGCAGAGCAGCGTCGCGGCGGCGTACCCGAGATAGGCGGCGCGGACGGTGCGGCGCCGGCCCCAGCGCTCGCCGAGGGTGCCGGAGACGAGCTGGACGCCGGCGAAGACGGCGAGGTAGACGGTGAGCGACGCGGCCGCGGCGCTCCGCGTGGTGTGCAGCGACGCGGCCATGTCGGGCAGGAGCGGAGCGACGATGCCGCCGCCGAGCGGCCCCAGCGCTCCCCCGACGTACGCCGCGAGCGCGCCCAGCCCGCGGGCACGGCCCGGCGTGTCCGGCAATCCAGCCTCCCCACTGACGACAAAACCCACCATATCGGGGCGGACAGTGGGGGTCAGCGGGGCCGGTGCTCAGGCGCTGTGGATCACCCCGCCGGGGGTGGCCGCCGACGCGGCGGGGCCGGCGGTCGTCACGGCCGCGCGATCCACCGGAGATGTGGTGGCGTAGCCGAGGCCGCCCGCCTGCTTCGCCTGGTACATCGCGGCGTCCGCGCCGCTGAGCATCGTGTCCGCGGTCGTGCCGGGCTCGTTCACGTTGACCCCGACGCTCGCGCCGATGACCACCGGGTGACCCTGCACGTCGAACGGCTCGCGCAGCGCCGCGACGATGCGGTCCGCCACCCCCATCGCCTCCTCGGCTGTGCCGATCCCCTCCATCAGCACCACGAACTCGTCGCCGCCGACCCGCGCCAACAGGTGCTCGGGGCCCAGGCAGCCGGCGATCCGGGCGCTCACCTGGCGGAGCAGCTCGTCGCCGGCCTCGTGGCCGAGCGTGTCGTTCACCGACTTGAAGCGGTCGAGATCGACGAAAAGTACGGCGACCAGCGCGGAGCGCCGGTGGTCGGGCGTGAGCGCGGCGGCGAGCCGCTCGTTGAGCAGACGCCGGTTGGGCAGCCCGGTGAGCGCGTCGTGCAGCGCCTGGAAACTGAGCTGCTCCTGCAGTTTCCGGCTGTCGCAGATGTCCCGCAGGTTCACCACCAGGCCCTCGATCGCCCGGTTGTGGACCAGGTTCGTCACATGCATGTCCACCCAGTGGTAGTCGCCGTTGGCGTGCAGCGCGCGGCACTGCATCCGCTCCACGGCGCCCCGCTGCGCGATCAGCCGACCGAACACCTCGCGCGCGGCGGCGCGGTCGTCCGGGTGCAGCATGTAGATCGCGAGCTCCCCGATGCGCCCGTTCGGCGAGTAGCCCAGCACGGCCGAGGTGCTGGGGCTGTCGTACACGATCCGCCCCGTGACGTCGAGCACGCTGATGCAGTCGCTGGAGTGCTGCACCAACGCCCGGAACCGCTCCTCGGTGCGCCGCCGTGCCGCGGCGGCGCGCAGGTCGACCAGCACGAGGCTGACGGCGGCCACCAGGATCAGTCCGAGCAGTGCCAGGCCGGTCCGGGTGTTGCGGTCGCGGACGGTGCCGTAGAAATCGGCGATCGAGTCGGTCCAGTAGTAACCCCACCCACCGGGCAGCCCCGGCACGACCAGCGCGACCATCTCCCGACCGTTCGCCTCGTACTCCACGAACGTCGGCCCGGTGCGGCTCCGCGCCAGCGCCTCGCGCACGGCGGGCGCGATCGCCGTGCCGAGCAGCGCGTCGTCGCTCGTCGCCGCGACCAGCCCACGACTGTCGACCACTCCGTGTGCGCTGGACTCACCCGGCGCGGCCTCCATGCTCTCCTGCAGCGTGCTGTCCCGCAGCCGCGCGTAGCCGAGCATCATCCCGCGCACCGCCCCGTCGCCGAGGATCGGCACAGCGACGGCGATCATGGAAGCGCCGCGCACGGTCATGACCCCAGAGAAGATCATCGAACGTCCCGCCGGCCCCCGCAGCATGGGCGCGTAGCCGGGGTCGTCCGGCTCGGGCAGGCCGGGCGCGTTCGACACCGAGTAGAGGATCCGCCCGTTCGGGTCGGTGAAGGCCGCGCCGTGCTGGAAGAAGACGGACCGGGCGACGAACCACTCGAGCAGCCTCCGGTCCACGCTCTCGAGGCTCCGCAGCTCCGGCTGGCGCCCGTCGACGAACTCGGAGAGCTCGCGCGCGGACAGCGACAGGTACTTGCTGGCCAACGTCGCGTTGTTGCGGCCGAGCGTCAGCGTGTCCGCGCGGTGCACCGCCTCGGCCGCCCGCAGCGCCGCCTCGTTCATCTGCCAGCCCACCGCGCCGACGGCGAACAGCAGGCCGGACGTCACCAGCGCGGTGAACCACCTCGGGATCCGCATGATCACCTCGTTCTTGATCTTCGGTGCCCCCATCGGGCGGCCGGCCCGAAAAATGAGCGTTACGGCAGCTCGACGACGCGGTGCGGCGGCCCGGCGCACGCGGGCAGCGCGGACGCCCACCGGACCCAGGCTTCGAAAGCTATCAGTGTGCCCCGCCGGCACCGGTAGATTGTTGAACGATCTGGCGGCCGTGACTAGCCTGTTGACCCGCCGTCAGGGTGTTGGCTGCGAGGAGGCATCGTGGCGACTCCGGCTGACCTGGGCGGGGCCGGCGTGCGGACACGTCCGGTCGGCGAACGGGCGCTGCTGGTCGAGGTGGCGTCGACCGCCGAGGTCGAGGCGCTGCACGCCGAGCTGCTGTGCCGGCGCGCCCGCGGAGCCCTGCCCCGGGTGACGGAGATCGTGCCCGCGGCGACGACCGTGCTCCTCGACGGGCTCGCCGACCCCGCCGCGCTCGCCCGCGAGCTGCCGGGCTGGGCGATCCCACCGGTCGCGCCCGACGACGGGCCGGTGATCGAGATCACGGTGCGCTACGACGGCGCCGATCTGGCCGAGGTCGCGGGGTGCTGGGGGGTGCCGGTCGGCGACGTCGCGACCGTGCACAGCGGCTTCGAGTACCGGGTCGCGTTCTGCGGCTTCGCCCCCGGGTTCGGCTACCTGACCGGGCTCCCGCCGCGGCTGCACGTGCCCCGACGCGCGACGCCCCGCACGACGGTGCCGGCGGGCTCGGTCGCGCTGGCCGGCGGCTTCACCGGCGCCTATCCGCGGGCCTCGCCCGGCGGATGGCAGCTGATCGGGCGGACGGACGCGGTCCTGTGGGACCCGGACCGCGAGCCCGCCGCGCTGCTCGGCCCCGGCGTGCGCGTCCGGTTCGTTCCGGAGACCCGGTGAGCGCCGCCGGAGCCGGAGCCCGCACCGTCGAGGTGGTGCGCGCCGGCGCGCTGACCACCGTGCAGGACCTCGGGCGGCGCGGCCAGGCGCACCTCGGCGTGCCGCGGGCCGGCGCGCTCGACGAGCCGGCCCACCGGCTCGGCAACCGGCTGGTCGGCAACCCGGCCGACGCGGCCACGCTGGAGACCACGCTGACCGGCGTCGCGCTGCGGGCCCGCGCGCCGCTGGTCGCCGCGGTCACCGGGGCGCCCGCGCCGGTCACCGTCGACGGGACGCCGGCCCCCTGGGGGCTGCCGGTGCGGGTGCCGGCCGGCGCCGTGCTCGACGTCGGCGCCGCCACCCACGGGTTGCGGTGCTACGTCGCGGTCGACGGCGGGTTCGCGGTGGCACCGGTGCTGGGCAGCCGCGCCGCCGACCTGCTCTCCGGGCTGGGTCCCCCGCCGCTGACGGCCGGCGCCGTGCTGCCGGTGGGCGCGCCGTCCGCGCCGGCACCGGCGGTCGATCTCGCGCCCCAGCCGGCGCCCCCGACCGAGCTGGTGCTGCGGCTGCGGCTCGGTCCCCGGCACGACTGGTTCACGCCCGCGGCGCTGGCCGGGCTGGGCGCCGCCCGCTACGCGGTCGCCCCGGCGAGCAACCGGATCGCGCTGCGCACCGACGGTCCGCCGCTGGCGCGCGCGATCCACGGGGAACTGCCCAGCGAGGGCATGGTGCTGGGCGCGGTGCAGGTGCCGCCGGACGGCCGCCCGGTGGTCTTCCTGGCCGACCATCCGACCACCGGCGGCTATCCGGTGGTGGGCGTCGTCCCCGGGGCGGACCTCGCCGCGGCCGCCCAGGCCCGCCCCGGCATCCCGGTGCGGTTCCGGCCGCTGCCGCCCTGACCCGCGGCGGGCAGCACCCCGAGGCCGGGCAGCACCTCGAAGACCAGCTGCGTCTCGGTGTGCCGGACGGCAGGGTGCACGTTGATGTGCTCCAGCACGAGGTCGCGCAGCGCCTCGGGCGACTCCACCGCCACGTGCAGCAGATAGTCGTCCTCGCCGGCGACGTGGAACGCGGTGAGCACGCCGGGGATCTCGGTGAGCCGGGCGTGGAAGCTGTGCACGTGGTCGCGGTTGTGGCTGCCGAGCCGTACCTTGATGACCGCCTGCAGGCCCCGGCCCAACGCGCCCAGGTCGACCCGGGCGTGGAAGCCCGCGATGACCCCGGCCTCGCGCAACGCGCGCACGCGGTGGATGCAGGTCGACTCGGCGACCCCGACCCGGGCCGCCAGCGCCGCGTTCGTGATCCGCCCGTCCGCGGCCAACTCGGCGAGGATCGCCAGGTCCGTGCCGTCCAGCGCGGACGCCGGTCGGGGCCGTGGATTACTCGCTCCGGTCACCGCGACCACGGCTCCGACCTCCAGAATCTTCGCTGCTGCGCCGAGTATGGCGAGGATTCTTTCACCTCTATTGCCTTCCCCGGCGGATATTCGCACCATCATCGCATGGCTGACCAGGTTCTTTCGCTCGATTCCCTGGCCGTGCACGCCGGTCGCGAGGACCTCGTCGGCCTCGGGGTGCACGCCCCGCCGCTGGACCTCTCGTCGACCAGCCCGCTGCCCGACATCGGGCTCGGCGGCGCGTCGTACGAGTCGATGGCGACCGGCGGACACCCCGTTCCCGGCGGCGGCACCGTCTACGCCCGACTGTGGAACCCGACGGTGGCGCGCTTCGAGGCGGCACTGGCGCGGCTCGAGGGCACCGAGGAATCCGTCGCGTTCTCCTCCGGGATGGCCGCCCTGACCGCCGCGGTGCTGGCCGCCAAGACGGAGACCGGCGGCCGGCACGTGGTCGCGGTCCGGCCGCTCTACGGCGGCAGCGACCACCTGCTGGGCTCCGGCCTGCTCGACGTCGAGGTGACGTACTGTGCGCCGGCCGGGGTGCCCGCGGCGCTGCGCCCCGACACCTGCCTGGTGGTCGTCGAATCGCCGGGGAACCCCACGCTGGAGCTGGTCGACATCGCGGCCGTGGTCGACGCCGCCGCCGGACGTCCGGTGCTGGTCGACAACACGTTCGCCACCCCGGTCCTGCAGAACCCGGCGGCCCACGGCGCGGCGCTGGTGCTGCACAGCGCCACGAAGTACCTGGGCGGGCACGGCGACGTCGTCGGTGGCGTCGTGGCGTGCGACCCGGCGTGGGCGGCGGCGCTGCGCCGGGTCCGCGCCGTGACCGGGGCGCTCCTGCACCCGCTCGGCGGCTACCTGCTGCACCGCGGTCTGGCCACCCTGCCGCTGCGGATCCGCGCGCAGCAGGGCTCCGCCGAGAAGCTCGCGGGCTGGCTGAGCAGCCAGCCGTCCGTGCGGCGGGTGTTCTTCCCCGGCACGCCGGAGGGGGACCCGACCGGCCTGATCGGGCGGCAGATGCGCGGCCCCGGCGCGATGCTGGCGATCCAGCTCGCCGGCGGCTACGAGCAGGCCGTCCGGGTCACCGGCCGGGTCCGGCTCTTCACCCACGCCGTGTCGCTCGGCGGCGTCGACTCGCTGATCCAGCACCCGGCGGCCCTGACCCACCGCCCGGTCGCGCCCGACGCCCGCCCGGACGCTGACATCCTGCGGCTCTCGATCGGCCTCGAGGACGCCGACGACCTGCGCGCGGACCTGGCCCGGGCGCTGGCCTGACAGCGGTGGCGCCGCACGCGCGTCGGCCCACACGGCGGTCGGCCGACTGACGCCTTCCGGCGTTGCCGAGTCCCGTCTGCGGCAGACTGTCGGGGTGGAAATCGAGCGGGATGCCGGGATTGACGGTGTTTTGGCCAAGGCGCGCGCCGGGATGCGCCGGCTGACCCCGGAGGAGACCGACGCGGCGCGACGTCGCGGGGCGCTGATCGTCGACACCCGCACCGAGACGCAGCGCCGGGAGCAGGGCGAGCTGCCGGGGGCGCTGGTGATCGACCGCACGGTGCTGGAGTGGCGACTGGACCCGCTGTGCGACGCGCGCATCCCGGAGGCCACCGATCACGACCTGGAGATCGTCGTGGTCTGCCGGCAGGGATACAGCTCCAGTCTCGCCGCCCAGAGCCTGCGCGCGGTCGGCCTGTGGCGCGCCACCGACATGATCGGCGGCGTTGAGGCGTGGCAGCGGGCCGGCCTGCCGTTGACCTCCGGGCCGGCGGACGTCCGCCGCTGAGCCGGAACGCCGCGCCAGGCCGGCGTCAGAGCGCGAGCCGGTTGCGGCCGGCGCTCTTCGCGGCGTACAACTGCCGGTCGGCGGCGTCGAAAAGGTCGTGCCCGCTCATCCCCGGGGCGTACGCGGCCGCGCCGACGCTGACCGTCACCCGCAGCCCGGGGGCGAACTCGTCCCAGTCGCGTCCCGCGATGACCTGCCGGATCCGGTCCCCCACCCGCGCCGCGCTCTCCAGGTCGGCGCGGAGGAAGACGGCGAACTCGTCGCCCCCGAAGCGGATCGGCACGTCGTGCGGGCGGCAGTGCGCCCGCAGCACCGCGCCGACCTCGCGCAGCACCCGGTCGCCCATCCCGTGCGAGTAGCGGTCGTTGATGAGCTTGAAGCGATCCAGGTCGACGAGGAGGAGCACGACCCGGTCCGGCCGCTCGGCCTCGATCGCGGCCAGCTGCCGGTCGTAGCTGCGCCGGTTGCCGAGCCCGGTCAGCGCGTCCTGGCCGGCGGCCGTGTCCGCGCGGGCGTGCTCGTCCTCCAGCCGCACCCGCTGCCGCGCCTGGTTGAGCAGTGTCCGGCGCTCCATCCGCAGCCGCCACAGGTGCAGGGCGTGGTCCCGCAGCGCCGCCAGCATCGCCTGCGCGCCGCCGCCGGGAAACTCCATCGCGGCGAGCGCGGCCAGCTCGTACTGGAAGATCAGCTGATCCGAGCCGTTCCCCTCCGCCGCGGACAGCTCCTCGGCGGCGATGAACTCCCGGCGCGCGGCGCGCAGATCACCGTGGGCCCGCAGCGCCGTCCCGTACGCGAGGTGCACCAGCCGGGCCTCGTGCTCCCGGCCGGCGGCGCGCAGCGGGCCGACCGTCGACTCGCAGAGCGCGAGCGCCTCCGTCACCCGGCCGATCTTCGCGAGCCCGAGGGCGAGCAGCGCGGCGGCGAGCGGCGCGTCCTCGTCGGGTCCCCGCTTTCGGTACCAGTCCACCCAGTGCCGGGCCATCGCCGCCGCTGCGGCATACCGGACCCCGGCCTCGTCGACCAGGCCGATCTGTTCGAGCCGGAGCGCCCAGTCGAGGAGCAGCTCGGCGCGCTGCAGCTCCATCGCCGCCCGCTGTCCGGGGTCCGCGTCGAACGACTCGACCGCGGCCCGGGCGTACTCGTCGGCCAGCTCGAACAGCTCCGCGGCGCGGGCGGCCTCGCTCACCGACGCCAGTGCGGAGGCGTAGCGGGGGTTGGTCGGCGGCGTCGTCTCCAGCAGCGCCGTCGCCCGGGCGAGCCGGTGCAGCCCCTCGTCGAGCCGGCCGAGCCGGACCAGCACCTCCGCGATGTCCGCCAGCGTTTTGGCCTCGCTGCACCGCACCGCGATCGCCTGGTGCCGGCGCAGCAGCGCCTCCCCGGTGCGCAGCGCCTCCTCGAACCGGCGAAGCCCGATCAGGGCGTACATCCGCACCTGCGTCAGCATGCTGACCGCCGCGTCGTCGCCGAGCAGCGAGACGATCCGCTCGTACTCGTCGGTCAACCGCAGCGCCTCGGTGTTGCGCCCCTTCACCGTCAGCTCGTGCGCGCGCAACCCGAGGTACGCGAAGGGTCCGAACGGGTGCACCCGGGCTGGCACCTGGGCTTCCCCCATCACGCCTCCCTGTGGTGTCCCGGACCGTCCTCGTCCCCTATCGGCCGGGCCGACGACGGGGATGAGAAAACGGGGTACGCGCAGATTGCGGGGTGGTCACGCGCGTTGCCGGTGGCCGATGTCGTCGGGCGTTCACAGTTCCCGGTACGTCGCGTGGTCGAAGTCCGCGTAGCCGCCGTCCGCGCCGATGTCCTGGACCCACAGCCCGGCGAACGCGCCGGTGAACCCCCACGCCTCCGGCTCGCCGGGGACCACCCGGGCGGCGTGCTCGTCGGAGAGGATCGTCGCGTCCAGCGTCACCGGCAGCTCCCGCCAGCCGTCGCCGAGGTCGTACCCGAAGCGCAGCTCCGGCCCGTCGAACACCACCCGCAGCCCGAGCCGGTCGGCGGAGCTCACGTCGACCTCGGTCCCCGGGTAGCACCGCCGGCGGCCACCATCGCTGGTCAGCACGTCGAGCACGCGCCGCCCGTCGTCGGCGCGGGTGACGTACGCGAAGTGCCAGTTGTCGACGTTGTAGTAGCCGGTGACGCCGGCGACCTGGCGGTGGCTGGCGGGCCGGAACTCCATCACGGTCTCGAACACGCACCGCGCGGCGGCGACCCGGCGGGCCACCAGGCTCGGGCGCTGCCGACCGGCCGGGGACTGGCCGCCGTGGACGCGCAGGTGGGAGGGGCGCTCGTGCAGGTTCACCCAGTCCGGGGTGGCCGGACGGCGCAGGGTGGACCAGACCGGGGCGAGCACGGGTGCGTCGAAGTCGTCGGTCGGCGGCGAGACGGGCCAGGGGTGCGCGGGCAGCTCGGGCGCGGGCACCTCCGCGGCCGGCACCGCCCCGTCGACGCGCGGCCAGCCGTCCGCGCTCCACCGGACCGCCTGGATCGCGGTCTCGCGCCCCAGCACGCACTTGCCCAGCGGGCTGTACGGCCGCGCGACCAGGTGCGCCAGGTACCACCGGTCATCCGGGGTGGACACCAGGCAGCCGTGTCCCGCCTTCTGCAGCGGCAGGTCGGGCCGGCCGACGGAGCTGAGCATCGGCCCGGCCGGATCGGGCTCGTACGGCCCGAACAGCGCGCGGGAGCGCGCCACCGTCACCTGGTGTTCCCAGCTCGTCCCGCCCTCGGCGGTGACGAGGTAGTACCAGCCGTCCCGGCGGTACAGGTGCGGCGCCTCGGTGTAGCCGGCCGCGGTCCCGGTGAAGATGGTGACGGGGTCGCCGACGAGCCGGCCGCGGGCCCGGTCGTAGCGCTGGATCTCGATGCCGCGGAACCGCTCGCGGCCGGGCCGCCAGTCGGCGCTCATCGCGAGCAGCCAGCAACTGCCGTCGTCGTCGTGGAACAGTGCGGCGTCGAAGCCGTGGGCGTGCAGCGGGATCGGATCGGACCACGGGCCGGCGATGTCCGGCGCGGTGATCAGGTAGTTCTGCGGGTCCCAGTAGCCGTTGCTGAAGCTCGCCACGTCGCTGTAGACGAGGTGGAAGAGGCCGTCCGCGTACGACAGGTCGGGCGCCCAGACCCCGCAGGAGTCTCCGGCGCCGCGCAGGTCGAGCAGCCGCTGTTCGGTGAGGATGCCGCCGAGCGGGCGCCAGTGCACGAGGTCGCGGGAGTGGTGCACGGTGACGCCCGGGTACCACTCGAAGGTCGAGGTGGCGAGGTAGTAGTCGTCGCCCACCCGCAGGATTGAGGGGTCTGGATAGAAACCGCGCAGCACGGGGTTGCGGATGATCGCAGCGCCGGTCGCGGCTCGGGCGGTGTCGGTGGACATGCGTCTCCCCTTCGGGTGGCGGCGCCGCGGATCACCGCAGCGGCGAGCCGGGGCGGGGCGGCTTCCGGGCCGCCCGGATAATTTCTCGGTAGCTTTCCGGAAGTCTATTCCGGAATCAACCGCGCAGGTGTCCGGCCTCCCCTCGGAAAGAGGTCACGGGACGGGTCTTGACCGCAGCTTCACACGGTCGTAGCGTGCGCCGCATCACAGTTCGTTTTCCGGAATGTTTCGCGACCACCGCTCCCGGCGCGCCGGCACGCCGACCGCCGCGTTCGAGCTTGGGAAGGGACAGCTGATGACCACGCCTATCTCCCGCAGATCGCTGCTCGGTCTGGCCGGCGCGACCGCCGGCGCCGCGCTTCTCGGAGCCTGCGGCGACGACAAGGGCACCGACAGCGGCGGCAACGCCACCATCGAGTGGTGGCACATCTCCAACACCGATCCGATGCTGGGCATCTGGCAGCAGGCAGCCAACGATTTCATGGCCAAGAACCCGGGCGTGACCATCAAGATCACGCCGCTGGCGAACGAGGCGTTCAAGTCCAAGCTGACCACGGTCACCCAGTCCGGCAACGCGCCCAGCCTGTTCAGCTCGTGGGGTGGGGGCGTGCTCGCGCAGCAGGTGGACGCCGGGCTGCTGAAGGACATCTCCGCCGACATCTCGTCCTGGGTCGGCAACCTCGCGCCCGTCTCCCTGAAGTACTACCAGGTCGACGGCAAGTACTACGGGCTCCCGTTCGACAGCGGCATGGTCGGCTTCTGGTACAACAAGGACCTCTTCGCGAAGGCGAACATCACGAACCCGCCCGCCACCTGGACTGAGTTCCTGGACGCGGTCCGCAACCTGAAGGCCGCCGGGGTCACGCCGATCGCGCTCGGCGGCAAGGACAAGTGGCCCACGCACTTCTACTGGTCGTACCTCGCGCTGCGCATCGGCGGGGCCGAGTCGCTCGAGGCCGCGATGCGGGACAAGAACTTCGAGACGCCGGACCTGCTCACCGCGACCCAGAAGCTGAAGGAACTGTTCGACCTGCAGCCGTTCCAGAAGGGCTTCCTCGCCGCCACGTACGACAAGCCCGACGGCCAGGCGGCGCTGGTCGGCAACGGCAAGGCCGCGATGGAGCTGATGGGACAGTTCGCCCCGTCGAACCAGGCGGCGTTCTCGCAGTCCAAGTCGGGCCTGGGCGACAAGTTGGGCTTCTTCCCGTTCCCCAGCGTCGAGGGCGGCAAGGGGAAGGTCTCGGACATCTTCGGCGGCGGCAACGGCTTCGCCGTCGGCAAGGACGCGCCGCCGAAGACGGTCGAGTTCCTCAAGTACCTGCTGGACGTGGAGGTCCAGCGCAAGGGCGCCGCGAGTGGTGCCATCCTGCCGGTGACCAAGGGCGCGGAGGACGCGATCAAGGACCCCAACCAGCAGGTCGTGGCGAAGACCGTCAACGAATCGACCGCGTTCCAGCTCTACCTGGACCAGGCCTGGGAGCCGAAGGTCGGCCAGCAGGTCAACGACAGCGTCACCGAGCTGCTCGCCGGGAAGGCGACCCCGGACCGGGTGCTGAAGTCGATCAACAATGCCGCGAAGCGCTGACAGCGCGTTCGGGGCGGCGCGCGGGCCGGCCGGAGGCGTCCGGCCCGCGCCCTCCCCGGCGACCGCCGGCTCCCCCGCCGCCGTCGCCGTCGTGCCGCCGGCCGACGGCGGCCGGCGCTGGCTGAGCAGCCGGGGCTGGGGAACGATTCTCATCTTCCTGACCCCGGCGCTCCTCCTGTTCGGCCTCCTGGTCATCGCCCCGATCGCGCTGGCCGCCTACACCAGCCTGCTGGACTGGAACGGCTTCCGCGGCACCGAGGAATTCATCGGGCTGGAGAACTTCCGCCGGTTGCTGGAGGACGAGGTCTTCGTCGGCGACCTGCGGCGCGGTCTGATCCTGATCGTGCTGTCGGTGACCGTCCAGTTGCCGCTGGCGCTCGGTCTCGCGCTGCTGCTCAACCAGCCGATCCGGGGCCGCGCCGTGTACCGGGTGATGTTCTTCGCCCCGTACGTGCTCGCCGAGGTGATCACGGCGGTCCTCTTCCAGATGGTGCTCTCGCCCAACGCCGGCCTGGCCAACCAGGTGCTGAGCGGCATCGGGCTGGGCGGGCTCGCCGAGGAGTGGCTCTCGAACACCTCGACCGTGCTCTACGCCGTGTTCGTCGTGATCACGTGGAAGTACTTCGGCTTCTACATGATCCTCTTCCTCGCCGCCCGGCAGAGCATCCCGGCGGAGATCATCGAGGCGGCGGCGGTGGACGGCGCGACCGGATGGAACACGTTCCGACACGTCACCCTGCCGCTGCTCGGGCCGACCATCCGGATCGCGGTCTTCCTCTCCATCATCGGCACCATCCAGCTCTTCGACGCGGTCTGGGTGCTCACCGAGGGCGGCCCGGTCAACGCGTCGGAGACGATGGCGATCACCATGTACCGGTACGGCTTCGAGAGCTTCGAGGTCGGCTACGCCAGCGCGATCAGCATCGCGATGTTCCTGATCAGTCTCGTGTTCGCGCTGCTGTACCAGCGGTTCGTGCTGCGCCGCGACATGGAGGGAGCGGTCACCGTGATCGGAGGCAAGCGATGAGCCGCACCGCGACGCAGCGCCGGCGCACCCCGGTCGTCGCCCTGCTGCACCTGGTGTCGATCGCGATCGGCGCGTTCATCGTCGTCCCGATCGTGTACGGGGTGCTGGGCGGGTTCAAGGACAACGCCCAACTCGCCCGGAGCCCGTTCGGGTTGCCCGACCCGTGGATCCCGAGCAACTACACCGAGATCTTCGCGACGTCGACGTTCTGGCGGCAGACCGGCAACAGCCTGCTCATCGCGGTCGGCACGACCGTACTCGTGGTGGGCGCGTCGGCGATGGCGGCGTTCGTCTTCGCCCGCTTCGCGTTCCGCGGCCGGGAGTTCCTCTTCACGCTCTTCGCGATGGGGCTGATGTTCCCGTTCGCGGTCGCGATCCTGCCGCTGTTCGTCCTGCTGCGCGAGATGGGCCTGCTGGACAACCCGCTCGGCGTGATCCTGCCGCAGGCCGCCTTCGGCCTGCCGACCACGATCATCATCCTGCGGGGATTCTTCCGGGAGATTCCGAACGAGGTGGAGGAGGCGGCCACCCTCGACGGCTGCAGCCCGTTCGCGTTCTTCTGGCGGATCCTGCTGCCGATGGCACGCCCGGCGCTGGCCACGGTCTCGGTGCTGGCGATCGTGGCGAGCTGGAACAACTTCATGCTGCCGCTGGTGGTCTTCAACGACCAGACATGGTGGACGCTGCCGTTGGGCGTGCAGCAGTTCCAGGGCCAGTACGCCAGCGACACCGCGCGGATCCTCGCGTACGTGGTGGTGGCGATGGTCCCGGCGCTGGCGTTCTACGCCGTGGCCGAGCGCCAGCTGATCGGCGGGTTGACCGCGGGGGCGACCAAGGGCTGAGCCCGGCGGCGCGGGCTCACCGCGCCGGCTCGCCGCGCCCCTCCTCTCCGGCGCGGCGAGCCGGCGACGGCGGGTCAGCGACGCCGGAACGCCTCCCGCACCACTCCCCCGGTCACCGCGCACCAGGTGCTCATGTCGAGCTCGCCGTGCGGGGGCAGTCCGTGCAGGCGCTGCAGATCCTGGACGGCCTTCTTCGTCGGGTGGTCGTACGCCCCGGTGACGGCCACCTCGGCGTAGCCCTTGAGGTTGAGGATGTACTGCGCCGCGCTGACCGGCAGGCCGGTGGCGTCCTTGTCGAGCTCGGGCGCCAGCGACTCCCACGTCGGACCGGTCAGGGTGGCGTCGACGTCCACCGGCAGGCCGTTGCGGGCCTGCCAGTCCTGCACGGCGGCGACGGTGGCGCTGCCGAAGACGCCGTCGATCGGCATCGGGTAGCCCCGGAAGTTGAGCAGGTACTGCGCGACCCGCACCACGGGGCCGCCGACGAACCGCCAGATGTCCGGCCAGCGCCGCTCGGGGATGTCGGCGGGGTCGGCGCCGAGTCCGGCCGCGACCCGGCGGCGCAGCGCGGGGAACTCGCGGTAGAACATGACGCCCGGGCACTGGGTCGCCCGGAAGTCCCAGTGGCCGAAGATGTCGTGGGCGTGCAGCCCGTACTGCCGGCAGATCTCCACGCAGAGCCGGGTCAGCGAGTCGAGCAGCGCCGCGGGCGGGGTCTGGGTGATGTACGTGCCCTCGCTCTCGATGCCGATGGCGCGACCGTTCTCGCCCGGGCAGTGCGCGGCGATCATCTGGCGCTCGCCGGCCCGCAGCGTCGCCAGGCTGCCGCGCCGTCCTTCCAGGACGTACCCGCCGCGGCTCACCGTGAAGTGCTGCCCGGTGTCCGACCAGCGGTTGCCGTCCATGTGCAGGTCCTGGCAGTCGCGCGCGAGTTTCACGGCCTGCTCGCGGGAGTAGTCCGTGGTGTTCGGGAAGGCCATGTGGTGCACGATGATCTTGTTGGTCATCGTGTTGCTCACCTGCAGCGCCCCCGACGGCGGGCGCGCGCCCCAGCCGTCGCAGTCGATGATCCAGTCCAGGTCGGCGACGGGCGCGGCCCGGAGGCCGGCGGCCGGCGCGGCGTGCGCGGCCCCGGCGGCGCCGAGCTGGCTCCCGACGACGGCGACGGCGGCCGCCCCGAGACCGGCCTTGAACAGCGTACGACGGTCGAGCTCATGGTGATCGAAGGACATCGCGTCTCCCTCCGCGCCGGCCGGGATGAAAATGACCTTCGGCCGACTTCATGACTCCGGAGGATATTGCCAACGATGGGCCGAACGCCAGATGCCCGGACCCCCCGGAACGGAGGAATCGGCGCCGGACCGGGCCCTGGTGGCGGGTCGGGCCGAGCGCCGATCCGCGCCGGATGGCCGGGTTCCGCGCCCACTCGACGTCCGGGCAATTCGCCGCACATCCACCATTTTCAGATCAATCGCGACTCGCTGCCGCGGGTGAGCGCCCGCCGGGGTTGACGGCACAAGGCGGCAATTAGCACAGAAGGCACAAGTGCCTCCAGGCCCCCTTTAATGGTCCAGCTCAACCGGCGAAACTGACCGCACCGATATCGCAACTCAACTGCACCTCGCGCACCAGGGCAACCAAACGGGCTAAGCCGGATTGTCGCCCTATAGGTAAGTCCGTTTATGCCGATATAGAGGGATGCGCGCCAACTGGGTGCCCCAGTCCCGCGTCGGGGGCGTCGGCGCGACGCGCACGCGCGCCCGGCCGCCCCCTTCCGCGAGCCGGGCCACCCACCGCCGACACCGCCGACACGGGTCACGCATGCAAAGAGCCCGTTGCCTGACGGCAACGGGCTCACAGCTGAATATCCATGGTGGGCGATACTGGGATCGAACCAGTGACCTCTTCGGTGTGAACGAAGCGCTCTCCCGCTGAGCTAATCGCCCTCAGCGCCGACGACTGTACCTGATCCGGCAACCACCGCGCACCTTCGGGGTCAGTGAGTCGCGAGATACCGCAGGATCTCGGCGACGACGTCGATCCCGAGCCCCATCTTGAGGGAGAGCCAGAGCACCGCTGCGACGAAGACCAGACCGGCCGCACCGAGCAGAAACCGCAGCGACAGGGGCTGCCGGCCGACCCAGCGGGTCCAGGACTGCACCCGGCTGCGCGTGAAGTGCAGCAGCCGGCGGGCCCAGTGGAACTCGATCGCCCAGATCGCCAGGCCGCCGATGACGATCAGCCAGCCGGGGCCGGGCAGGGGGATGAGTGCGAGGCCGATCAGGACCACGACGGTGCCGGTGACCGCGACGATCGTCTTCAGCGCGATGCGGCCGGTGGGGTTGGCCCGGATGATCTCCAGTGACAGCCGGATCCGGCCGCGGAACCCGGACGACCGGGCTGGGCTCATCACGGGGGTGACGGTGGACACGGTCTCGGACGGCACCCGCCGCTCGCTGCCCCCGTCGCCCGTTTCCACCACGTTCCCCCGGCCTCGCTTCACTGGCGGTTCCTCCGTGCGGGTGATCCGGCCATTTCCCGCAGATGCGGTGCGGATCAGTCCGGTTGAGGATTTTTCCGTGCTCATTTTCACCCGCCAGTGTCCCTTCTCCCCGTCACTTGACCGGCCGAGTGGACGTTACCGGAGTAAGTCGACGTCTGAAGCACACCCGACGCCGGGCGGAACTGGGCACCTCAACGGAACCGGACATGCTACATGAACGGTGACATTTTTTGGGATTCCCAAATTCCGTCTTCCCACTACTGGGTGAGATCAGCCGATCGCGCTGCGTAATCACAATGAGCGGCCGACTATGGGAAAGCGGGACAAGCGCGTCCCGCAGCGGTGCCGGGGGGAGAACGTCCATGAGTGTCATCCGACCAACGACGGTGGAGGTCGAGACGTCACTGCGGCTCGTCGCACCTGACGCCACGGCTCTGCCCGTGCGCGCCAGCCTGCGTTACGACCCAGCTGACCCGTACGCCGTCCATGTCCTGTTTCACGCCGAGTCCGCCGGCGGCGAGGCGGTGAGTTGGTCCTTCGCGCGGGAACTGCTGGTCACCGGCCTGGACGAGCCGGCCGGGATCGGTGACGTCCGGGTGTGGCCGTGGGCCACGCCGCGCGGGGACTTCGTCGCGCTCGCTCTGTCGTCGCCGGACGGCAACGCGTTGTTCGAAGTGCCGCGCAGCGTCCTGGTCCGGTTCCTGCGTCGCACCTACGTCGTGGTGCCCCGCGGCCGGGAGTCGGAGCACCTGGACGTGGACACCGCGGTGAACCGGTTGCTCGCCGGTCGCTGATCACCTGCTGGCGCCGCGCGGAGACTGCCGACTCCGCCCGGCGCCGCACCCATCTCCGAATACGCACGCCGCGGCCGCCCTACCGCCGCAAGATCCGCGCGATCAGGGAGGCGCTACGCCGACGCGCCGACGCCACGCCGGAGCCACTCCCTGATCACGCGGATCATGCTGGTTAGCCGCGGGTGGTTATGCCGCCGTCTACCGGGATCACCGCGCCGGTCAGGTAGGCGGCGGCGCGGGAGGAGAGGTAGATGGCGGTGCCGGCCATGTCGTCGGGGCGACCGATTCGGCCGAGCGGGACCTGACCCTCGATGCTGGCCCGGGTCGTCGGGTCGTCCAGGGCGAAGGCCATCATCTTGCTCTCGAACGGGCCGGGCGCGATCGCGTTGACGGTGATGTGCTCCGACGCCAGCTGGTGCGCGAGGCTGCGGGTGAGCATGTGCACGGCCGCCTTCGTCGCCGAGTAGGCGTACACCTCCATCCACGGCACCCGCAGGCCGTCGATCGAGCCGATGTTGATCACCCGCGCCGGGTCGTCGGCGCTCGCCGCCGCCCGCAGGCCGGGAAGCAGCGCGGTGGTCAGCCGGAACACCGCCTTCACGTTGACCGCCCACAGCTTGTCGAACGCCGCCTCCGGGTAGGACTCCAGCGGCGCGCCCCAGGTCGCCCCCGCGTTGTTCACCAGGACGTCGAGCCGGGGCGTACGCGCCAGCACCGAGGCCGCGAGCCGCTCGGCGCCGTCGGTGCTGGACAGGTCAGCCGGGATCGCGACGCAGCTGCCGACCGTCGACAGCTCGGCCGCGACCGCCTCGCACACCTCCGCCTTCCGCGACGAGATGATCACGTTCGCCCCGGCCTCCGCGAAGCCCCGGGCGATCATCAGCCCGATCCCGCGCGAGCCGCCGGTGACCAGCACCGTCTTGCCCTCCACCGAGAACAACCCAGGCATCGACGCCTCCTTGTGATTGCGGTCTTGTGACGACGTTCACATATCCGCTACTGTTCAGTAACTTAGTCGCGGTGGCGCCACCGGGACGACCTCACCGGATCCGACCACCCCCCGGGTCCGACCGTCCCCCTGTGGAGTTCCCATGGCGCTGCGCAGAAAGCTGCTCGTCTCCGCGCTGCTCACCCTGGCCATGACGGCCGGCGCGACCCCGTCCGCGGACGCGGCCACCGCCGCCGCGGCCCCCACCACCGCCTGGCGCTTCCTCGACCTGACCACCCACGACGGCGTGCGACTGAAGGCCAATCTCATCACGCCCACCACCCCCGGGCCGCACCCCGCGCTGGTGTTCGTCTCCAGCTGGGGTCTGAACGACGCGCAGTACCTCGTCCAGGCGAAGCGGTTCGCGCAGGCCGGCTACGTGGTGCTCTCCTACACCACCCGCGGGTTCTGGTCCTCCGGCGGCCACGTCGAAACCGCCGGCCCCGCCGACATCGCCGACGTCTCGGCCGCCATCGACTGGCTCGACGCCAACACCGACGCCGACCCCACCCGAATCGGCGTCGGCGGGGTGTCGTACGGCGCGGGCATCAGCCTCATCGCCGCCGCCCGCGACCGACGGATCCGCGCCGTGGCCGCGATGTCCGCCTGGAGCGACCTCGTCGAGTCGCTCTACGGCGGACAGACCCGCCGCCCCCAGGCGGTGTGGCTGCTGCGCACCGCCGCGCAGCTGCTCGGCCGGCCGAGCGAGGAGTTCAACCGACTGGCGGAGGACTACTTCGCCAATCGGAACGTCCCCGGGCTGATCACCTGGGCCGAGCTGCGCTCGGCCCGCACCTACCTGGCCGGGCTGCGCGCCAACGCGCCCGCCGTCCTCATCGCGCACACCTACGGCGACAGCATCTTCCCACCGAACCAGATGGTCGACCTCTTCACCGCGCTCACCGGGCCGAAACGGCTCGAAATGACCGCCGGCGACCACGCCATCCCCGAACTGACCGGCCTCGCCGGCCTCCCCAACCACGTCTGGACCAGCACCCGCCGCTGGTTCGACGAGCACCTGGCCGGCGTCGACACCGGCATCGCCCGGGAGCCGGTGGTGCTGCGGGTCCGCAACAGCGCCGCGGTCGAGCCGTACCGGGACTGGGCCGATGTCACCGGCGCGACCCAGCGGTACCACCTCGGCGGCACGCCCGGCTGGAACCCGACCGGAGCCCTGACCAACACCCCGTCCGGGGGCTGGACCGAGTCGTTCCGCGCCACCGGGGACACGGTGGCCGACGGCGGCGTCGTGATGCTGTCGAACGGGTTGGAGGCGCTGACCGGCATCCCACCGCTGGCCTGGCTGCCGGCGGTCGACCGGCGGCGCGGCGCCGTCTGGAGCACCGGAGCGCTCCCCCGCGGCGCCGCCGTGCGGGGCGTGCCGAGGCTGCGCCTGGCGGTCACCCCCGCCGCGCCGACCGGGACGCTGGTGAGCTACCTGTACGACGTGGACGCGCTCGGCACCGGCCGGCTCGTCACGCACGCCCCGATCAGCTGGACCGAGGCCCGCCCCGGCACGCCGCTCACGCTCGACGTGGCGCTGCCGGCGACCGCCTGGGACGTGCCCGCCGGCCACCGGCTCGCGCTGGTCGTGGACACGGAGGACCCGCTCTATCTCGACGTCAACCCGCACGGCGCCACGATCTCGGTCGGCGCCGGGAGCTGGATTGACGTTCCCCTGCGGTGACGCCGCCGAGCCGGCGCGGAAGGGCCCCCACGGCACCCGGGGCCCTTCCGCGCCACCCTCTCACGGCCCGGTGCCCGCCACCCGTACGCCGTCGACGTGCACGGTGACCGTGTCCGTGTCCGCATAGGACACACCGGCCGGGCGCCAACTGTGGTCGTCGGTCTCGGTGAACCGCCCCCAGTCGGCCTTGTGCAGCCGAAGCTGGATCGGCCCCGTCGCGGCGGCGGGGGCCAGCTCGCCGGCGCCGGAGGTGAACCCCACTTCCAGATAGCCGTCCGCGCCGGGCCGCGGCGTCGGCAGCGCCACCACCCGCCGGGTCAGGTTGGCGCAGCCGACGCGGGCCCAGTCGCAGCTCACCGAGATGGGGCGGTCGCCGCCGTCCCGGGTGAACCAGTACCGCAGCGTCACCCGGGACAGCGCCACCGGGGCGGTGTCGCGGTTGACGACCTGCAGCGCCGGCTTGAGCTGGTTGTCCGTCGCCGCCCAGTCGAGGTTGGCGTGCCGCGCGCCGAGCGCGACGCCGGGCACCACGAACAGCGTCACCGAGTCCGGGGCGAAGGTGTGGGTGAAGCCGGGGTCGGCGCCGGACGCGATCGGCTGGTCGGCGAGGCGCTCGATGGCGTCGAGCCGGGTGGCGGCGTACCGGTAGACCCGCGCCGGCCCGCCGCCCGCGCCGCGCAGCGTCACCGGGGCGGTCTGCTCCGCCCCACTCTTGTTCACCACCATCACGGTCACCGCGCCGTCGCTACCGCGCTGCGCCGCGTAGACCGCGAGCTGGTCGGAGTCGGTGCTGGTCGCGCGGACCCCGATGTCACCGAACCGGCCGCCGGCCCCGTCGTAGTTGCGGTACATCCGGAAGGCGTACGCGCCGGGCTGGTCCGCGCTCGGCGGGCCCCACAGCGAAGCGAGGTCGAGCCCCTCGCGGCCGAAGATGCCGAGCACGTCGGCCTGGGCGAGCGCGCCGTTGATGTGGTCCAGCGCCCCCCAGTTGTACTCGGTGATCGCGGTCTTGGTGCCCGGATAGATCGCCGCGACGGTCTCCCTCATCCGCGGCACCAGCCGGGTCGCCGTGTTGATCCAACTCTCATCCACGTAGGACGGGTCCCAGAGCGCGCGGGTGGAACGCAGCCGCAGCGCGTTGGTCGCCGGGTCGCTGCCGTTGCCGAATGCGACGCCCGACGCCTGCGGATAGAAGTGCATGTCGAAGTAGTCGAGCACCCGGACGCCGTGCTCGTCCTGGTACTTCTTCATCTGCTGCAGGTACCAGGTGGCGAACGGCAGCCCGTCGCGCGCCGGCCGGTCCGGCGGGTTGGCCCAGCAGCCGGTGCGGCCGCACGTTTCCTGGTCCAGCCCGGAGTGGTCCCACGAGGTCCAGCCCCAGCCGACCGGGCCGAGCGTCTGCGCCGCCGGGTCCACCGCCTTGATCGCGGCGCCGATCGCGTACCCCCGGTCGCGCAGCTCGGCGCCGCTCGCGCCCTCCGGGTGCACGTCCCGGTGGGTGTGGTGCCAGATGTCCGGCTCGTTGTCCAGGTTGTAGAAGCGCACCCCGCCGGAGTCGGCGCGGCCGTACTTGGCGGTGAGGTGACCCAGCCACTCCCGCACGTACTCGGGACCGATCTCGACGCTGGTGTCGTGCGGGTCGTTGCCGGTCACCGGACTGCCGTCCGGGCGCACCCCGTTGCCGCAGTCCGGGCGCCACTGGTCGGTGCGCTGCTGGGGGCCGTATTTGGCGACGGAGAAGCCGCAGGAGCCGTCGCGGGCCTTGGGCGCCCAGCCGATCAACGGGACGGTGAGGATGGTGTCCGTGCCGGTGCGCCGGTCCTGCTCGACGAACCGGTCCGTGGTGGAGCCGTCGGGCAGCGCTTCCGGGGCGTCGTTCGCCTCGGCGATGTTCTCGAAGAACCAGTCCGAGGCGCGGTTGGTGGTGTCGTAGCGGTAGTGGTAGCGGGTGGTGGCATTCCCGCCCCAGCGCCGCACCGGCAGGTCCAGCTCGTCGGCGAGCGCCTCGTCCGCGAAGTTCATGCCGTAGATGTGCGGGCTGATGGGGTGCCGGTCGGCGGTGACGTCGACGGCGAGGGCCGGCGCCGCGGCGCCGCGCGCCGGGGCGGGCGTCGCCGCGACCAGCGTCGCGCCGGCGGTGAGCAGACTGGCGAGGGCGAGCGTTCGCACGGGTCGGTGGCGCATGCGTGATCTCCGGGGTCAGGCGTCGGCGGGCGGGCCCACCGGACGCGGCAACGGCGGCGCGGGGTGGCCGCGACGTCCAGCCCGGACCGGGCCAGGCTACCGGGACGCGGTGGCGATGGTCAACGATCGCGATCGATGCGAAAACCGTCGGGAAATCGCGCGTTTGTCGCGGGACTGGAGGGGTACCCGCCGCGCATGAGCCGGGGGGCCGTCCCGGCGCGAGGAGGGACGATGACGTCCGACGCGGTCACGCTGATCCGGGCCGACCACCGCATCATGGCGGATCTGCTCGACCAGCTCCGGGACCCGACGGGCGACCGCGCGCCCCTCCTCGACCAGCTCGCCGCCCGGCTGATCGCCCACGGTCGCGCCGAGGAGCAGGAGATCTACCCCGCGATCGTGGCCGTCGCCCCGGCCGAGACCGACGAGGTCGAGCTGGGCATCGCCGAACACCGCGAAACCGAGCGGAAGCTACGCGTCCTGCAGTCGCTCAACCCGGCGGCCGCGGAGTTCATGCCCGCGCTGCGGGACCTCACCGACACGGTCCGCCAGCACGTCGAGGAGGAGGAGGTCTCCGTCCTCCCCGAGCTGGCCAGGCTGTTCGCCGCGACCGACCTCGGCGAGCTGGGCGCGGCGTACGACCGCCGCCGCCGCGCCGAGTTGCGCGCCCGCGGGGTCGACGACGAGATGGCCGAGGCCCTGCGGGAGCGGGGCTAGCGGGCCACGGGGTCCGACGGGAGTACGGCGGTTCGCCGTACTCCCGTCGCTTGCGCAGCACGCGATGATCAACGAAGTGGCAGCTGGCGTCGGGCGCGTCCGGTGGCGGCGGCACCAGCGGCACCAGGCATGATGGTCTCGTGCAGATCTCCGCGCGCGGCGACTACGCGGTCCGGGCCGCGCTCAGCCTCGCGTCCGCGTACCCGGCGCTGATGTCCGCCCAGGCCATCGCCGCGGACCAGGACATGCCGCGCAAGTTTCTCGAAGCGGTCCTCGCGGATCTGCGCCGGGCCGGCATCGTGCGGGCCCAGCGCGGCGCCGAGGGTGGCTACACCCTCGCCCGCCCGCCGGGCGAGGTGACGATCGGGGCGATCCTGCGCGCCGTCGACGGGCCGCTGGCCGGTGTGCGCGGGCTGCGCCCGGAGCAGACGCAGTACGACGGCGCGGCGGAGAACCTGCCACGGCTGTGGGTGGCGGTGCGGGCAGCGGTGCGTGACGTCGTCGACGAGGTGAGCCTGGCGGATCTGGTGGGCGGCCGGATGCCGGCGCACGTCCGTCGGCTGACCGCCCGACCCGACGCCTGGGAATCGCGCTGACCTCGATACTCACATGATCGTGACACCGTGACCGGGTAGTGTGCCCGCCCGTGACCCCGACGCTGCGCACCGCGCGCCTGCTGCTCGACCCGTACACGCACGCCGACGAGGAGACCTTCGTCCGGCTCTTCGGCGACGAGCGGGTGTCGCGCTGGATGGGCGAGGGACCGACGCCGGAGGCGGAGAGCCGGGCGCTGTTCGGGCGCATCTTCACGAAGGTCTACGCGCAGCAGCTCTTCGACGTCTGGGCGGTGCGCGAGAACGGCCGGCACATCGGACACGCCGAGATCAAGCGAACCGACGACGTGGACGGGCACGAGATCGTCTACGCGCTCGCACCGGAGGCGTGGGGGCGCGGGCTCGGCACGGAGATCGCCCGGGCCCTCGTCCGGTACGCCTTCGAGGCGCTCGACCTGCCCGCGGTGCACGCCACGGTGGCCGCACCCAACACGGGTTCGCTGGCGCTGCTCGACAAGCTCGGTTTCACGCACGTCCGCGACGTGACCGAGCCCGACGGCAGCACGACGCGGGTGCTGACCGTCCGGCGGGCGGCCGGGGCGGAGCGGGAAAACTGAAAATGAACTGGACATAACCCGCGCCGGTGACTTCGACGGCCTTGATTTAGATCCGCCCCGCTGGTCGGATGGAGCCGACGGGGGTCGCGGGCCGAAAGGGTGCGCCATGTGGCGGAGTTTCCAGGAGCGGCACCGCGAGCGGCAGGCGCTCCAGCTGCTGGAGCAGGCGCAGCAGGAGCGCACGGCCGGACGCGGCGCCGAGGCGCTGCGTACCCAACTCGACGCGGTGGAGCTGATCCGGGGGCTGGCCGACGCGCATCCGGGCGATCCGCGGCACCAGCAGGCGATCGCGAGCGCGCTCTACACCCTGGCCTCGCTGCAGAGCCAGGCCGGGCAACCCGCCGCGGCGCTCGCCGCGCTCGCCGAGAGCGAACAGCTCTACCGACAGCTGGGAGACGCCGGGGAGGTGGACGCGGCGCCGCTCGTCGCCGACGTGCGGGTGCGGCGCGCGTGCACGTTGATGGTGCAGGGGCGGGGCGCCTCCGCGGTGCCCGAGGTGGACGCGGCGGTGACGACGTACGCGGAGTTGTACGAGCTCGACGACGGCAACACGCTGCGGCGCGACCTGTCGCGGGTGCTGGCGATGAACGCGGTGGTGCTGGCCCGGTTCGGCGATCCCGATCTCGCCTGCGGCTCCGCGGACACCGCGCTGCGCATCTACCTGTCCACCGTGGTCTCCCCCGGAACGTTCATGGTGCACAGCGAGGACACGACGTTCCTGCGGCACGCGGCGGCGGTGTCCGCGGCGGTCCACGTCCAGCACCGACGGATCGAGATGGGCCTGGTGGCGGCGAACGTGGCGCTCCAGCTGGGTGGCGGGGGCGACACCGAGCGGCTGCGGCACGTGCGGTCGCTCGCCGCGAACGTCGGACGGCTGACCCCCGCGGAGCTCGATGCGCTCGACCGGGAGTTCACGCGTTCGCTGCACGTGGTCACGCAGTCCGCGCCGCCGTCCGGGTCCGATGTCGACCGGCTCGCGCGCACCGGGCTCGCGCAGGCGCTCGGCGCGGCCGGCGCCGCAGGGGCCACCCTGGCCGACACGGTCACCCGTCCCGCCGTCGACTGCGAGATCATCTTCCCGGCGCAGCGGTGCCACCCGCAGCTCGCCGCGGCGCGCGCCCGCGAGCTCGGCGAGTTGGCCCTGGCCACCCTGCCCGTGGCGCCGATCGATGGGCTGCGCATCGCGCTGGAGGCGCACTACCTCTACGCGGCCGCCTCCCGGGCGCGGGCCACCGCCCTGCGTACCCGGATCCGGGAGGACGGTCCCGTCTGGGCGCGGACGCTGCTGGCCGCCGCGTCCGGGTTCGAGCTTCGCGGCGATCTGCCGATGGCGCTCGACCTGGCCGCCTGGGCGGCCGGAGCGGCGCAGCAGCTGATGCCGTTCGTCACCGCCGACCGCGGCGTGGCCGCGCTGGTGCGCGACTGCGTCGAACAACACGGCCGGCTGCTGGCCGCCGCCGGTGACCGGAACGCGGGCGACGAGGCGCTGTCGGCGGCCCGGGGGCTCGCCGACCTGATCGACCGGGCGTAGCGGCGCCGCTCTCAAGTGGGTCCAATGAGGAGTGTGTGAGGTCGTTTGCGGACACCCGTACGGGGGAATCTGTCATCCATCCCCGGTTGCACGACGTAGGAAGGGAGCACGGCCATGGGTCTGATGTTCCGCAAGCGCAAGAAGATCGGTCCACTGATCCTGAACTTCACCGAGAACGGCTTCTCGTCCTGGAGCGTGAAGATCGGCCGCTGGTCATGGAACTCGCGCGCCCGCGCGCACCGCGTCGACCTCCCCGGCCCCCTCTCGTGGAAGCAGGACAAGGCCCGCAGCTAAAGCGTTGATCAAGGGATCGGCAGCACGGCACGCCGGTGGCCGTGCTGCCAATCCCTTGATCAACGCTCGGGGGCCGGGCGGATCAGCACGTCGCCGCCGAGGCGGCCGTGTTCGGGGTCGCGGGTGATCACGCCGGTTTCCAGCAGGGCGGTAAGGACCCGGGTGGTGTCGCTCGGGCGGTAGACGGTGTCGGTGGCGGTGAACTGGCGCAGCTCGGTGACCGTGCTCGGGCCGACCGCCGCCAGCCGGGCCAGCAGCTCGCGACGGAGCGGACCGGGGTGCGGGTTCAGCGACACGTCCAGCAGATGCCCGTCCGGATCACGCGGATCGCGGTAGCGCACCCCGGCGTACTCGTCGACCGCCCACATCGCGTTCTTGAACGCGTCCAGGCTCTTGCCGGAGCGGGTCGCGAAGACGACCAGCGCGATCTCGGAGTCGGCGACGAGCTCGACGTCGGCGACCAGCGGATAGCCGGCCTCCGCCAGGGCGTGCCGCGGGTCGAACTCCTCCCGCGCCGCCGCGCCCAGCACCAGCAGCACCTCCCCGGGCCGGCCGACGGTCACCGCGGCCAGCGCGGTCGGGGTCGGCGCCGGGCCCCGGCGCGCGTCGACGTACGCGAGCACCGGCGCGCCGGCCGAGGACGCCGCCTTCAGCGCCACCGGCAGGCTCTCGGCGGTCCCGGGCACGCCGTACACCCCCACCTGCGCGGCCCCCAACCGGGTGGCGAGCCGGGGGGCGTCCGGGTCGAGCAGCACCACGGCGAGCTGACGCCCGCGCAGCAGGTCGGCGAACTCGGCGAAGACCCCCAGCGCGGCCCGCACGGTGGCCTCGTCGGCCCCGGCCGGCACGAAGGTCGCGCGGCGGGCGCGGTGCAGCGCCGCGGGGGTCCAGGCGTCGAGCTGACGTACGAGCAGCTCGCGGGTGACGGCACCAATGGGATCAGCGGACATACCGCCGTTCTACCGGTGCCGCCCGCGTCGTGTCACGCCGGAACGGAGATGCCGACCCCACCGCGGGTCTGGCCGCCGTACCGCCGCTTCTCCTTCGCCAGGTCCAGCGGGCCGATCCGCTTGCGCGCCTCGACCGCGGCCTCGTCGAGCAGGTCGGCGGGGATCAGCCAGACGACCTCGAACTCCAGCCCGTCGGGGTCCTTCGCGTAGAGGCTCTTGGTGGTGCCGTGGTCGGAGGTGCCGACCAGCGCGTCGGCCTCGGCGAGCCGCAGCGCGGTCGCCTCCAGCTCGTCGAGGGTGTCCACCTCCCACGCCAGGTGGTAGAGCCCCACGGTGGCGCGGCCGGCCTGCGACGGCCCCGCCCCGGCGCCCACCTCGAACAGGCCGAGGTCGTGGTCGTTGGTGGAGCCGGGCGCCTGCAGGAACGCGGCTCCCGCGAAGCCGTCGGGCGTCATGGGGATCACCCGGAAGCCGAGTACGTCACGGTAGAACGCGACACTGCGGGAAAGCTCGGAAACGAAGAGCACGGCATGGTTGAGTCGGTGTACGCCCATGCGGTCCACGGTAGCCGCAATTTGTTGAGCTTTCAATTAGATAGGATATGATCGTCGTCATGACCCGGTGGCTGGACCCCGACGAGCAGCGCACGTGGCGAGCCTTCCTCGCCGCCTCGCGGGCCCTGATGACAACGCTCGACCGCGAGCTTCAGCACGACGCGGGCATGCCGCACGCCTACTATGAAATCCTCGTCCGGCTCTCCGAGGTGCCGGGGCAGACGCTGCGGATGAGCGAGCTGGCCGAGGCGACCGGATCGTCCCGCAGCCGGCTCTCGCACGCGGTCGCGCGACTGGAGGAGTCGGGCTGGGTCCGGCGCGAGGAGTGTCCGACCGACCGGCGCGGGCAGCTCGCGGTGCTCACCGAGGCCGGCCTGGCCGCGCTCTCCGCCGCCGCCCCCGGCCACGTCCAGGGCGTGCGTCAACACCTCTTCGACCAGCTCAGCCCGGTGCAGCTCACCCAGCTCCGCGAGATCAGCGAGGCGCTGCTGCACCACCTCGAGCCCGATCGACCGACGTCGTAGCAAACTCCGGCCCACCGCCCCCTTGTACCGCGCGTCGCCGGACGAGCACGATGAGGCGTGTCCTTCGGCCCGGACGACCTCACCGCCCACGCGCAGCGCCTCATCGCCGCCGGTGACCTGGCGGGCGCGCGGGACCTGCTCGACGGGGCACTGGCGGACGCGGACCCCCGACCGGCGTACGCCTCGGCCGCGCTCGCCGACACCGCCGGCCTGCAGGCCCGGGTGCTCGTCGCGCTCGGCGACCCGCAGGCCGCCCGCGGGTGGGCCGCCTACGCGCACACCGCCACGACCCGGCTATACGGACCGACCGACGAGCGGACGGTCGCGGCCGCCGCGACGCTCGCCGCGGTGCTGCACCGGGTCGGCAGCCACGCCCGCGCCGCCCGCCTCTACCGCGACGTGATCGCCGCGCTGACCGCGCTCGACGGACCCGAGTCGCTGCGGGTCCTCGCCGCGCACGCGGACCTCGCCACCGTCGAGCACATACGCGGGCAGTGCGAGGCGGCGCGCGACCGGCTGGCGGCCGCCTGCGAGCTGCACCGCGAGGTGTACGGCGACGGCCACCCCGCCGGGATCAAGATGCTCGCGCGGCTCGGCGCGATGCACCGCGACTGCGGACGCGCCGGCGAGGCGGACGTCCACCTGGCGCTGGCCCGCGAGCTCTGCCGGCAGCACCTCCCCGCCGACCACCCGCTCGCCGCCCAGGTGACGGCGCTGGCCGGGGCGGCCGCCGTCCCGGGCCACGTCTGCGGGGCCGCGCCGCCGGCCGAGCCGGTGCCGGTGCCGGCGCCCGGCGAGACCGCCCCGCCGGGCGGGGTCACCGCGGGCGGCGGGATGCCTTCGCCGGCGGCGCAGCGACCAATTCCGGCGGACCCGCCCGACGAGCCGTGGTGGCCACCCGAGCTGGCGCCGCGGGAGGAACGACCGGGCGACGGGGCCGACGCACGGGATCGGGTCACGTTCGTCCCGGCGCCCCGGTCCGCCGCCGAGCCGCCCCCGCTGCGGACCCGCCCCGAGCCGTCGACCCGGGCCCTCCCCCGGATGCCGCCGCCCGGCGACGGGCCGACCCGGCCCGTCCCGCCCTACCCGCCGCTGTGGGCGGACGACCCGCCCCGGCGCCGGACGCATCCGCTGATCGCGGGGACGCTGGTCGCCATCGTGCTCATCGCCGTGACGGTGATCGTCAGCCTGCTGCTCGTGCGGGATCCGCCCCCGCGCAGCAGCGCCCCGACGGCCGCCCCGGCCACCTCCGCCCCGCCGTCCACATCGGCCGCGCCGAGCGGTCCCGGCCCGACCGGCTCCGCGTCGCCCGGCGCCGCCGCGACCGCCTCCGCCCGGCCGTCGACGGCCGACGGCACCCCGCCGCAGGGACTGACCATGCGGGACAACCGGGACAGCGTCACGCTGAGCTGGCAATATCCGCCGGGCGCCGAGGGCCCGCTGCTGGTCTCGGGTGGCCGGCGCGGTCAACAGCCGCGCGCCTTCCAGGAACTCCCCGCCGGCACCACCAGCTACGTCGTGTACGGCCTGAACGATCGCACCGACTACTGCTTCACCGTCGCGGTGATCTACTCCACGGAGACCTTCCGACGTACCGCCCCGGTCTGCACCGCCCGCGGCGGCGGTTGAGGTCCCGCTATCCGACCGCGGTCAGCCCGGCCCGCTGCGCCGACCCGGCCGGCAGCCGCACCTCGGCGCGCAGCCCCGGCCCGGCGTCGGCCAGCGTGACCGCGCCGCCGTGCTGGCGCACCAACTCCCGCACGATGGCCAGGCCCAGCCCGGTCCCGCCGCCGTCACGCGCCCGCGCGTCGTCGAGCCGCGTGAAGCGGTCGAAGACGCGGTCCCGGTCGGCGGCGGGAATGCCCGGACCGTCGTCGGTCACGGTCAGCACGTGCCGGTCGCCCGCGGTCGTCGCGGTCACGATCACCCGGCTCCGCGCGTGCCGCACGGCGTTGTCGAGCAGGTTGCCGATCACCCGGGTCAACCCGTCCGGGTCGCCGCGCGTCCAGAGCGGCACGGTCGCCGGCACGAACCGCACCATCGGCGACGGATAGCGGGCGACCATCGGCGCGAGCAGCTCGCCGAGCTCGACCGGGCCGTACCCGCGCCGGGCCGAGGCCTCCGTGGCGTCGTCGACGCGCGCCAGCAGCAGCAGGTCGTCGACGAGCCGGCCGAGCCGGTCGACGTCGACGAGCAGGTCCTCGGCGAGCGCCGGCCAGTCGGTGACCGGGCCGAGCCGCTGCGCTACCTCGAGTTCCGTCCGCATGTTCGCCAGCGGGCTGCGCAGCTCATGCGCGGCGTCGGCCACGAACGCGCGCTGCCGGGCGCGCCCCGCGGCCAGCCGGTCGAGCATGCCGTTGAGGGTGACCGCGAGGCGGTGGATCTCGTCCCGCGAGGCGGGCACTGGCAGCGCCCCCGGACGCGCCCCGCCGGTGATCTCCTCCGCACCCGCGCGTAGCGCCTCGACCGGCCGCAGGGTCGCGCCGACGACCCGCCAGGCGACCACCGCCAGGACCGTCACCAGCAGCGGGAACGCCACCAGCAGGGTGAGCTTGAGCAGTTGCACGCTGTGCCGGATGTCCGCCATCGACTTCGCGACCAGCACCGTCTGGCCGGCCGCGGGGTTCGCGGCGGGCACGGCGACCACCCGGACCGGGC
The DNA here is from genome assembly GCF_900107255.1 of Micromonospora pattaloongensis. Classification (GTDB taxonomy): domain Bacteria; phylum Actinomycetota; class Actinomycetes; order Mycobacteriales; family Micromonosporaceae; genus Micromonospora_I; species Micromonospora_I pattaloongensis. Next base: position 112,449 of record NZ_FNPH01000002.1, read on the forward strand.
CCCGCAGGCCGAGCCGTTCGCCGGGGATGAACGTACCGCCGCGCTCGGCGGCCCGCTGCCGCTCCGCGTCGTACAGGATCGGCACCAGCCGATCGGCCCCGATCGACGCGGCGAGCACCCGACCCCGGTCGTCGATCACCTGTACCCGGACGTCGTTGCCGGCGACCGGCAGCGGGTCGGGCAACGACCCGGCCGCGGCGAGACGCGCGACCGCGTCGGCGGTGGTGAACGCCTCGCCGTCGGCGGTGCGTTGCAGCGCGAAGCCGAGCGCGGCCACCAGGGCCACCCCGCCGACCGCGAGCCCGACGGTGAGCCCGCCGACCCCGATCAGGATGAGCCGGGTCCGCAGGCTCCATCGCCGCCACAGCGCGACCGGCGTGCGGCGGGTGGCGGGCGGGTCGGACATCGCGGTCATCCGACGAGCCGGTAGCCGGCGCCGCGTACCGTCTCCACCAGCGCACGCCCGAGCTTGCGCCGCAGGTAGCCCACGTACACCTCCACCGCGTTGGGCGCGGTCTCCATGCCGGCGTCCCAGACGTGGTCGAGCAGTTCGGTCTTCGAGACCACCTCGCCGGCGTGCCGCATCAGGTACTCCAGCAACGCGTACTCGCGCGCCGTCAGGCCGATCTGCCGCCCGCCGCGCTGCACGCGCCGGCCGGCGGGGTCGAGGGTCAGGTCGCCGACGGACAGCACCGCGGGGCGCTGCGGCGCGCCCCGCCGCAGCAGCGCCCGGAGCCGGGCCAGCAGCACGACGTACGAGAAGGGTTTGGTCAGGTAGTCGTCGGCGCCGCAGTCCAGGCCGTCCGCCTGGTCGTACTCGCCGTCCTTCGCGGAGAGCATGAGCACCGGCAGCCAGTGCTCCTCGGCGCGCAACTGCCGCACCACCCGGTAGCCGGAGAGCCCGGGGAGCATGACGTCGAGGATCATCGCGTCGTATCCGCCGTGCCGCGCCATCTCCAGCCCCAGCGGCCCGGTGCCCGCGAGGTCGACGACGAACCCCTCGGCCTGCAGTCCCCGTTGCAGCGCGGTCGCCAACCGCGCCTCGTCCTCCACCACCAGCACGCGCACCGGCCCAGCGTGCCACCCCGACGCCCGTCGGCCGTGCACCCCGAGGACGAGTCGCGACCCCGACTCATCCCTGGATGTGCCATTAAGGGTCGTTCTCAGCACGCTCACAGCCCTTCGCGCGCACCATGGTGCGCAGGAGGTGACAGATGTCTGTTGTGAAGTCTCGACCGGCCCTGCGGTGGCTGGTCCCGGGCGTCGCCGCGGTCGTGGTGATCGGCGGCGGCGCGGCGATCGGCACGCTCAGCGCGACGGCCGAACCGAGCCTGCCGCCGCGCAGCGCCGCGCAGCTGCTGGTGGATCTGCAGACCGCCCGGCTGGAAGGCTTGTCGGGCACGGTGGTGCAGAAGGCGGAGCTGGGGCTGCCGTCGGTGGCCGAGCTGGCCGGCAAGGTGGGCTCGGGCCTGACGTCGCTGGTCGCGGGCACGCACACGCTGCGGGTCTGGTATGCCGGCCCGGACCAGGCCCGGGTGGCGCTCATGGACACGCGCGGCGAGACCGACGTGATCCGCAACGGCAAGGACCTGTGGATCTGGTCGAGCCAGTCGAAGCAGGCCGCCCATCACACGCTGACGGGGGCGACGGAGCGCGCGAAGTCGCTGGCGGGTGCGTTGCCGACCACGCCGCAGGAGGCCGCCGACCAGGCGCTGGCCGCGATCGGGCCGAGCACCGAGGTCACGGTCGGACGGTCGGCGAAGATCGCCGGCCGGGACGCGTACGAGCTGGTGCTCGCGCCCCGCGACAAGAACTCGCTGGTCGGGCAGGCCCGGATCGCGATCGACGCGACCGAGCACGTGCCGCTGCGGTTCGAGGTCTACCCGAAGGGTTCGGACGACACGGCGTTCGAGGTGGCGTTCACGCAGGTCGACTTCGGACGTCCGGAAGCGGAGCAGTTCAGGTTCAACCCGCCGCCCGGCACGAAGGTGACCGAGGGTTCCGGGGTGCCGGGGCTGCTGCCGGAGATGGCGCACGAGAAGGCGGCCGGGAAGGCGACGGCGCGGTCGTCGCGCGAGCGCGACGCGGTCGCGGAGCCGACCACGGTCGGCGAGGGCTGGACGACCGTCGTGGTGGCCCGGCTCGGGGGCGCGCCGGGTGAGAGCGACGCACAGGCGCAGGGCGTGCTGTCGGTGCTGCCGCGGGTCAGCGGGGCCTGGGGCGGCGGGCGGCTACTCTCCAGTCGGCTCTTCAGCGTGCTGGTCACCGACGACGGCCGGGTGCTGGGCGGCGCGGTCAGCCCCGAGCGGCTCTACGAGGTGGCGGCCACCGCGAAGTAGCCACGTACCGCGGAACGCGCCCGGCTCGTCGAGCCGGGCGCGTTCTGCTGCGGCGACCGATCTGGGTCGGTGCCCGCAGTTGGCCCGCCAGCCGCACGAGGCACCGGAAGCCGGGCGGTCGGCGGGCCAACGCTCCATGAAACCGGCGAAGCCGCCGGCTCGTGGACACAAGTTCACGCCCATTCGGTTGCCGTCCCCCAGCGTGTCCGGTTGCAAGATCGTTTCCACCCCCCTCCCCCGCCGATCTTGCAGTTGTGGCCCTCCATTTGTCCCGTTCTACTGCGCTTTGACCCGGCCACAACTGCAAGATCGACGGGGTGGGGTGGGGTGGGGTGGGGTGGGTGGGGTCAGGTTGCGGTGCAGTGGGGGGTGGGGGTGGGGGTGGGGGTGGGGGTTGGGGTGGTGCCGATGAAGCCGAAGGTGGTGGTGGCGCCGGCGGAAAGGGCGCCGTTGTAGGCGACGTTGCGGGCGGTGACGGTGGATCCGCTGCTGGTGACGGTCGCGCCCCACGCCTGGCTGACGGTCTGGCCGTTGCCGAAGGTCCAGGTCACCGTCCAGCCGCTGATCGCCGCCGAGCCGACGGTGACCTTCACGTCGGCCTGGAAGCCACCCGGCCACTGACCGGTGACGGCGTAGCTCGCCGCGCAGCTGCGCGCGCCACCGGGCGGGGCGGTCGGGGGCGTCGTCGGCGGCGTGGTCGGGGGCGTCGTGGTCGGGGGTTGCGTCGGCGGGCTGGTCGCGCCGCTGTAGACCGTGGCCTCCCGCGAGGTCGCCTTGATCCCGTTGGCGCCGTTGAAGATGCGCTGTCCCCACGAGGTGAGGCTGTTGACGTTGAAGTTGGTGACCATGTCGAGGTACTCGACGCCGCCGCCGTTGCCGCTCCACGACCAGCCGATGTAGCCGATGCCGTTGGCCTGGGCGTACGACATGATGGTGTCCTCGTCCGGGTTGCCGTCCGAGTGGTTGTGGCCGAACTCGCCGACCACGATGGGCAGGCCGGCGGCGCGGAACCGGCCGAGGTAGTCGGTGATCTCGGCGGCGGTGTCGAAGACGCCGTACATGTGGATCGAGAAGATGGTGTTCTTCTGCGGGTCGGCGTTGAAGACCGACGCCGCATTGTCGCGCATGGTGAACGACCAGTCCTGGCCCCAGTTGGGGGCGTCGACCATGATGGCGTGCTCGAAGCCGGCGCCACGCAGCCGCTTGATCGCGTTGCCGGTGTCGGTGGCCCAGGACGAGTAGTTCTGGTTGCCGTACGGCTCGTTGCCGATGTTGACGATGACGTAGCGCTCCTGGCCGGTGAGCACACCCTGGAGGCTCAGCCAGTAGTCGACCGCCCGGTCCAGGGAGATCGCCGCCCCCTCCTCGCCGTAGCCGGTGGTGTCGTGCACCTCCAGCACGCAGATCAGCCGGTTGGCCCTGCAGAGCGAGACCACGTTGGCCACGTCGCTGGCACTGTTCTGCGTCCAGCGGGCGCCGCTGCTCAGCACGACCCGCACGGTGTTCGCGCCGAGCGACTTGATGTTCGCGAACGAGCCGGTCTGGTTCGCGTACCAGGTGTGCGGGTGGCTGACGCCGCGCATGACGAACGCGTTGCCGTTGGCCTCCACGATCCGGCCGCCGGTGACGCGGATGCCGACGGCGGCGGAGGCGGGCGGCGCGAGGACGACGACGGACGCGAGCAGGGCGATGAACGTCGCGAGCGCGGCGGTGAGTCTGGTTCTCATGACCTACCTCGGGTAGAGCCCCCGTGAACGGGATGAACAGGACCACCCGGCTGCCCTCGCGCCGCCTCAGCCTAGTCCCGGGCATCGATTCAGGTCAACCGGTTAAGTTCCGTCCCGGCGAGCCCACCGCGCCCCTCGCAGATGTCAGAAACCCGACGTATGTCCAGCTCACACGCGTCTTGTTGATCACAAAAAGCTCACCGCGGGAGTCCAAGATCCCTACACTGTGGATCCGCAGTTGACCACGATCAGCGATTCGCACCACCGGCCGCCACCACGCCGCTGATGGGGCGACGACGCGTACGAAGTCATCCTGAACGGAGTTGGCCATGCGCACCCAGCGCCTCATCGCCGCAGCGGCGGCATCCCTTGTCGTCGGCGGGCTCGCCGCCGGTTGCGCCCGGGAGCTCGAACCCGGGCTGGCGCTGCGCAACGCGGCCGGCAGCCTCGCGGACGCCCAGCGGGCCGCCTTCACCGTGAAGTTGACCGGCAACGCCGACGATCTCGTCGCGGCGCTGGCGCTGGCGGGCGAGAAGTCGGCGGACGCCGAGCCGCCGTCCGCCAGCGACGTCGAGTCGCTGCGCAAGGTGTTCAACTCCACGCTCACGGTCGGGTACGACAAGGCCGGCACGGGCCCCGAGGACGACCGGGCGTTCCTGAGCGCGACGATCAACGGGGTCAGCGGCGCCGAACTGCGCGTGGTCGACGGCGTCGCCTACGCGAAGGCACCGGTGCCGGAGCTCACGACGATGTTCGGGGTCCCTGACGCCGAGCTGGCCGAGCTGCGCTCCACCGCCGGGATGGTCGCGCCGGGCATGGCCGCGTTGTTCGACGGCGGGTGGGTGTCACAGAACGTCGAGGAGCTGACGAAGCTCGGCGGGGCGGGGCCGGTCGGGGCGGACGCCGCCGCCGTCGACCCCGCGAAGCTGACCGCCGAGTTCACGACCAGCGCGGAGAACCTGCTGAACAGCGCGGAACTCACCCGGCACGCCGAAGACCGCGACCGCATCGTCGCGACCGTACGCACGAAGAACGCCTACGACGAGGCGGTGCGGCTGGCCAAGGCGGTCCAGCCGGAGCTCGCCGGAGAGATCGACTCGTCGGAGGCGCCCGCGGACCGGCCCATCCGAATCGATCTGTGGGTCCAGGACGACAAGCTCACCGCGGTCGAACTCGACGTCATCCAGCTCGTCGAGGGCGCGAAGGGCCGGGTGGCGGTCCGGGTCGAGATCGCGACCGGCCGGGAGATCGTCGCGCCGGAGGGGGCGACGCCGCTCGACCTGCCGGACATGGACGAGCTGTCCGAGTTGGCCGGCGCGGGCGAGATCCCGGCGGCGGGCGGACCCGAGGCCGCCCGCGGGCTGGCGTACGCGCTGGACGTGACGGCGACGGGGATCGCCGCGGAGGAGAACGTACGGCCGACCAGCCGGCACCTGAAGCAGGCCGCGCAGGAGATGGTGATGGAGGACGTGACCGTACGGGTGCTCGCCGGCAACCGCGCCACCGTCACCGTGGATGGCGGCACCGTCTGCCTCGACCTGAACCGGCCCGAGGGGAAGGGCCGCGTCACGGACGGCGCCTGCTGAACGCGGCCGGACGCGCCGCGGCCGGACGCGCCGCGGCCGGTTAGCCGCGGCGAAACCGGGTAACCGGCCGGACCGCTGGTGCGCGGGAGCCCACGGTGCGAGCCGAGAAGGAGACGTCGATGCGTGCACTCGTCGTCGATCCGCAGGCGCCGGCCGCGTTGCGGCTGGCGGAGGTGCCCGAGCCAACCCCCGCCCCGGCGCAGGCGGTGATCGAGGTTCATCACGCCTCCATCAACTACGGCGAGCTCAACGGCGCCCGCTCGGGGCAGATGCCGCCCGGCGCGGTGCTCGGCTGGGACGCGTCCGGCGTGGTGGTGGAGGCGGCCGCGGACGGCAGCGGCCCGCCGCCCGGCGCCCGCGTGGTGGCCTTCGCCTCCGCGGCGTGGGCGCAGCTCGCCACCGTCGATGCCAACGCCACCGCGGTGGTGCCGACCGCCGTGGACCTGGCCGACGCCGCGGCGTTGCCGGTCGCCGGGGTGACGGCGCTGCAGGCGTTGCGCGCCGGGGGTCCGGTGCTGGGCAAGCGTGTGCTGGTCACCGGCGCCTCCGGCGGGGTCGGCCGGTACGCGGTCCAGCTGGCGGCGCTCGCCGGCGCGACGGTGGTCGCGTCGGTGGGCTCGGCGGCGCGCGGCGAGGGGCTCGCCGAGCTCGGCGCCGACCAGGTGGTGGTCGGGCTGACCGGCATCGACCAGCCCGTCGACGTGATCCTGGACAACGTGGGTGGTCCGCAGCTGGTCGAGGCGTGGGGCCTGCTCGCGGCCGGGGGCAGCCTGCAGAGCATCGGCTGGACAGCGGGCGAGCCGGCCACGTTTCCGCCGTACGCGACGGTGGGGGCGCCCAAGTCGCTGACCTCGTTCACCGTGACCGGCAACCGCGGCGCCGACCTGGCCACCCTGGTCACGCTCGTCGCCGAGGGGAGCCTGTCCGCGGAGGTCTGCTGGCGCGGATCGTGGGACCGGGTGGCCGAGGCGGCGCAGGCGCTGTTCGGCCGACGGTTGACGGGCAAGGCCGTGCTGGACGTCGGCTGACACCGACATGCGCCTTCGCGGATGCGCCAGCGACGCCGGAACGCGCTGTGGCAGCGTGGAGTTCAGCACGACGAGGGGAGGGCACGGTGAACGAACAGCCCCGGCTGCGGGTCACCACGTACGCGGTGGTCGTCCGTGACGGCTCGGTCCTGTTGACCCGGCTCTCCGAGGCGTCCCCGGTCTTCGAGCCCGGCAACTGGCACCTGCCGGGCGGCGGCATGGACCCCGGCGAGCAGCCGTGCGACGCGCTCACCCGCGAACTCCAGGAGGAGGCGGGCCTCCCCGTCCTGGAGGCCAAGCTGCTCGACGCCCGCTCCTACATGGCGGAGCGCAACGACGTGAAATGGAACGTGATCTCGATGCTCTACGGTGCGCGGGTCGGGGCCGGCGAGCCGCGGGTCACCGAGGTCGGCGGGAGCTCGGACGCGATCGAATGGGTGCCGATCGACCGGGTCCGGGAGCTGCCGTTGTCGCCGCCGGCCCGCGACGGCCTGCGGCTGATGGAGACGGTCAGCTGGTGACGCTCGGCTCGAGCACCCGGAACGCGATGCCGGCCCGCTCCAGCCGCGTCCGCAACGCCTCGCCCATCGCCACGGCCGTGGTCACCTGCCCCGCGGTCGCCGGCAGCGGATCGTACGCCAGGCAGAGCGCCGACTCCGCCAGCATCTTCGCCGTCTCGCCGTAGCCGGGGTCGCCGCCCGCCACCTCGGTGACCACCCGCCGATCCCCGCTCTCGGCGACGAACCGCACCCGGAACCACCCGTTCGCCCGCTGCTCGGGGGTCGGGCCGGCGCCGGCCGGGCGCAGCCGCAGCAGCAGCCGCCGGGCGGGCGGCAGCTGGGCGAGGGCGAACGCGCCGGCGACGCCGACGGTCAGCCCGGCCGCCACCAGCGGGCTCTTCAACGCCGCGAAATGGCTGTAGCTGAAGTCCGGGCCATAACGGTCGAGTCGACGCGCCGACTCCACCACGATCTGCGGGTCGATGGTCGGCAACGGCAGCACCCACGCGCCGGCATCGCGGTCGTACCCCGGTCGCCCGGCCACCGCCCGCACCCGTCGCTCCGCCCCGCGCGGCTCGGCACGCCGCCGCTCGCGGTGCACGGCGGCCGCGCGACGGAACCGGCCGAACGCGGTCAGGGCGGACTCGAAGGTGCCGCCGGAGATGGTGCCACCGGCGCTGACGTACCCACGCAGCCGGATCGGCCGCTCGGCCGACAGCTGTCCCACCGTGAAGAACGCGCCGAGATCGTGCGGGATGGAGTCGAAGCCGCAGGCGTGCACCAGCCGTGCGCCGGTGCGCTCCGCCGTGGCGTGGTGTCGCAGGTACATCAGGTCGACGAACTCGGGCTCCCCGGTGAGGTCGAGATAGTCGGTGCCGGCGGCGGCGCAGGCGGCGACCAGCGGTTCGCCGTACCGGAGGTACGGGCCGACGGTGCTCGCGACGACCCGGGACGACTCGGCGAGCCGCCGCAGCGATCCGGCGTCGCCGGTGTCGGCCTCGACGATCGCGACGGCGGCGCCGAGCCGGTCGCGCACCGCGGCCAGCTTCCCCGGGTTGCGCCCCGCCAGCGCCCAGCGCAGGTCCGCTGGGGCGTGCGCGGCGAGGTAGTCGGCGACGAGCGCGCCGGTGAAGCCGGTGGCGCCGAAGAGGACGATGTCGAAGTCGCGCTGCTGCGGGCTCACCATCACCTCAGGCTAGTCACCCGACCAGTCGATGACGACCCGCGCCGGGTGTGCAGAGGCGGAAGCGTTCCACGAGCGTGCGCAGCTCGCCGGAGACGTACGTCTGGCGCGATCGGCAGGTCGGGAGGGCGTGACGGCGGCGGGGGCGGCATGCTGTCCCGGTGACGATCGCACAGTTCAAGGACCTCTGTCTGGACGTGAACGACCCCGCCCTCGCCCGATTCTGGCAGGCGGCGCTCGGGGCGCCGCTGACCGAACTGGACGGCGGTGACGCGCGCGTCGACCCGGCGCCGGGGCGGCCGGCCGGCGAGACCATCTGGATCAACCGGGTGCCCGAGCCGCGTACCGGGCCCACCCGCGTGCACCTGAACCTCCGGCTCGACGAGCCGGACCCGCGGCGGCTGCTGGAGGCCGGCGCGCACCTGGTGCGGGAGCCGGGCGACGACCCGTGGTGGGCGCTGACCGACCCCGAGGGGAACGAGTTCTGGGCGTTCCCGCCGCTGACCACCGGGCCGACACCGGCCCCGGCGTTCGAGTTCGTCACCGGCAGCGCGGACCCGGTGGTGCTGGCGAGCTGGTGGGCGCAGATCCTCGGCGGCACGGTGGAGCCCGACGCGGGTAGCGCGTCGCTCACCGGCGCGGCCGGCTTCCCCTGGCAGCGGTGGATTTTCACCGAGGTCGACGAGCCGAAGACGGTCAAGAACCGGCTGCACTGGGACGTCGATCTGACCGGGCCGGACCCGGCGGCGCTGGTCGACGCGGGCGCCACGGTGCTGCGGGACCGCGGCGGCGACATCCGCTGGTGGGTGCTGGCCGATCCGGGTGGCAACGAGTTCTGCGCCTTCGCGCCGCGCTGACCCGCCAGTTAGCTCTGTTCCTGCTCGGCCGCGCACTCCCGGCGGCGTCGCCGCACCCGCCACCAGAGCAGCGCCGCCACGGCGAGCACGGCCGCGACGCCCGCGGCCGCGTGCCCGGCGGTCCGGGCGATCGCCGCGTACGACGCGCCGGCCAGGTAGCCGAGGAGGACGGTCCCGGTCCCCCACACCACGCCGCCGGCCACGTTGAAGGCGAGGAAGCGCGGATAGCGCATCCGGGCGACGCCGGCGAGGAACGGCGTCACCGCGTGCAGGAACGTCACGAAGCGGCCGACGAATACCGCCAGGCCGCCGCGTTCGGCCAGCTGCCGTTGGGCGCGCGCCAACCGGTCGTGTTGCCAGCGCAGCGGCCGGGTGCACAGCAGCCGCGGGCCGAGCCAGCGCCCGATCGCGTAGCCGGCGGAGTCGCCGAGGATCGCGGCGGTCGTCACCACCACGATGAGCCCGACCACGGAGACCCGGTCGAGGCTGGCCGCGACGCCGCCGAGGATCGCGGCGGTCTCCCCGGGCACGAGGAAGCCGATGAAGAGCGCGTCCTCGGCGAAAACCAGCGCACCGATCACGAGGTAGATCAGTGGGCCGTCGAGCCCCAGCAGCCGCTCCAGCCATTCGGTCACCGGCCGCGCTCCCCCGTGACAGCGTCGACCGGCGGGGCCAGCCGATGGTCGGGGGGCGGTACCGACTAGCACCCTAGCCGGTCGCCACCGGCCGGACCGGGAGTCGTCGCGGTCAGACGCCGCCGAAGCGCCGGGTCACCTCGGCGACCCGGCGCTGTTTCTCCGCGGCGGCCCACTGCCGCCGCGCGGCCAGCCAGGTCGGGCCGCCGCCGAGCCGCGGCAGCACGATCAACAGCACGCCGTACGCCAGGAGCGCCGCGAAGCCGATCAGCAGGCCGACGTTGTCGGCGGAGAACCGGCGTACGCCGTTGACCAGACCAGCCCCGCCGATCAGCAGCGGGAGACCGGCCAGCATGCGGAGGCTCTGCGCATTCCCCCACTTCACCAGCGACCGACCCGCGATGTAGTAGAGCGCGGCGAAGAACAGCCCGAAGGACAGCGCGCAGCCGCCGACCACGAGCCGGCTCGTCCCCGCGTCCGCGTTCACCGTCGCCATGCCGATGACCACCAGCGCCAGCAACGCCGCGCCGCCGAGGTAGGCGAGCCAGGCGGTCGCCGCGACCGGAGCGGGCGGGCGGCCGCCGGGCGGTGCCGACGGCGGCGTCGACCCGGGCGCGTCGGCGGGCGGCGCGCCGGCGGGGCTGGGCGCGCTGGGGGTCTGCTCCATGCGGTGCTCCTCGTGTCGTGCCGGGCTACCAGGACGTCGGCTTGCCGGGGGTGTAGAGCCAGGTGTCGAAGAACGCGCCCAGGTCGCGTCCCGAGAGCCGCTCGGCGAGCCGAACGAACTCGCCGGTGTCCGCCGTCCCGCCGCGGTGCGCGGTGTGCCAGGCCCGCAGCAGGGCGAAGAACGTCCGGTCGCCGATCTTTTCCCGCAACGCGTGCAGCGTCATCGCGCCCTTGGTGTAGACGGAGCCGGCGAAGAGGTCGATGGCGCCCGGGTCGCCCGGCGGCGGGTTCCAGAAGCCGGTGCTGGCGGGGCGCGCGTAGAGGGCGGCGAACCGCGCGGCGGCGGTCTGACCCCCCGTGTGCTCGGTCCACAACCACTCGGCGTACGTGGCGAAGCCCTCGTTCAGCCAGATCTCCTGCCACCGGGCCGGGCTGACGCTGTTGCCGAACCACTGGTGTGCGAGCTCGTGCGCGACGGTGGACTCGCGCGGCGGGCCGGAGTAGATGGGCCGGGTCTGCGTCTCCAGCGCGTAGCCGGCCTCGGTGTCGTCGTCGACGATCGCGCCGTACGACGAGAACGGGTACGGGCCGAAGAGATCACTGAAGTACGTGATCATCTCGGCCGTGCGGGCGAGGCCGGCGGTGGCGTCGACGCCGAGGTCGCGGTCGACGGCGTCGATGATCGGCAGCGCCCGCGGCCCCTTCGACCAGCGCAGGTCGTAGTCGCCCACCGCGGCGGTGGACAGGTAGCTGGCCATCGGGTCAGGGGCGTGCCACACCCAGGTGGTCCAGCCGCGGGCGGTCCGCTTGGCCACCAGCTCGCCGTTGGCGACCGCGGTCTTGCCCTCCGGGACGGTGATCGTGAAGTCGTAGCTGGCCTTGTCGGTGGGGTGGTCGTTGACCGGGTACCAGGTGGGGGCGCCGTCGGGCTCGTTGGCGACGAACGCGCCGTCCGGTGTGGAGACCCAGCCGTAGAGCGCGCCGCTGACGTCGGTCGGGCGACCGGTGGTCCCGTCGTAGCGGACCGTCACCGTGAAGGGCTCTCCCCGGCGCAGGCCGCCGTGCGGCGAGATCCGCAGCTCCTGGCCGTCGCGGGCGAAGCCGGCGGGCCGGCCGTCGACGGTCACCGCGCGGACCGTGAAGCCGCGCAGGTCGAGGTTGAACGTCGACAGCGCCCGGGTGGCGCGGGCGCTGATCACGGCGACGCCGCGCAAGGCCCGGCTGGTCGGCTCGTAACGCAGGTCGAGCCCGTAGTGCCGGACGTCGTACCCGCCGTTGCCGGCCGCCGGGAAGTAGTCGTCGCCCACGCCCGGCGCGCCGGGCGCCCCCGGGGTGGCGCCGGCGGGCGCCGCGAGAAGCACGGTCGCGATCATCGGGGCGAGCGCCGCGGCCGCCCGTCGAGACATGGCCATGGTTCGACACGCTAGCGGGCGCGCCGGTCGACGCGGAACCCGCGTCGTCGCCGTCGGGGGTGGCGGTCGGGCGAGACGGGAGGTTTGACGCGCGTCGGCGCGGAAATGGCAGGGGTAGCCGATATCGAGGAGATTGACCATGGTGACGGTGGGCTACACCCTGATGACGGAGCAGAGCGGCCCCAAGGAGCTGGTCGACTACGCGGTCCGGGCCGAGGAGGCCGGTTTCGACCTCGCGGTCATCTCCGACCACTACTACCCGTGGCTCGACTCCCAGGGACACGCCCCGTACGCCTGGTCGGTGCTCGGCGCGGCCGCGCACGCCACCTCGCGCATCGAGCTGATGTCGTTCGTGACCTGCCCGATCCGGCGCTACCACCCGGCGGTGGTGGCGCAGAAGGCCTCGACCGTCGCGCTGCTGGCCGACGGCCGGTTCACCCTCGGGCTCGGCGCCGGAGAGAACCTCAACGAGCACGTGGTCGGCGACTGGCCGCACGTGCAGCAGCGCCACGACATGTTCGAGGAGGCGCTGCAGATCATCCGGCCGCTGCTGGACGGGGACACGGTGACGTACTCGGGCGACCACTTCGAGGTGCCGGAGGCGTACCTGTGGGACCGGCCGGAGCGGCCGGTGCCGATGGCGGTGGCGGTCTCCGGGCCGTCCTCGTGCGAGCTGGCCGGCGAGTACGCCGACGCGGTGATCGCGGTGGAGCCGAAGCCGGAGCTGCTGGAGCTCTTCGACCGGGCGGGCGGGGCGGGCAAGCCGCGCTACGGCCAGCTGCCGATCTGCTACGGCCCGGACGAGGCCGAATGCCGCAAGATCGTGCACGACCAGTTCCGCTGGACGGGGCTGGGCTGGAAGGTGAACGCGGAACTGCCCGGCCCGGACTCGTTCGCCAGCGCGACGCAGTTCGTGCGCGAGGAGGACGTGGCCCAGCTCGTGCCGTGCGGGCCGGACATCGAGCAGCACGTCGAGGCGTTCAAGAAGTACGCGGACGCGGGCTTCACGCACCTGGCGCTGGTGCAGGTGGGCGGCCAGGGTCAGGAGATGTTCCTGGACTGGGCGCGCGACCAGCTGCTGCCGCGGCTGCGGGAGCTGTAGCGGCGCCGTCGTGGGTCTGCCGTCACCGCCACTCGCGCAGCACCGCCACGCCGGACTCCCCCGGCGCCTCGACACTGCGCGCGAAGCGGTCGACCTCGACGAAGCCGGCCTTGCCGGCGACCGCGGCGGAGCCGGCGTTGGCGGCGTCGTGGCGCAGCGCGACCCGGTCGACGCCGGGCAGGGAGCGCGCGAGGCTGGCCAGCGTGCGCGCGGCGGCGGTCGCGTAGCCCTGGCCGGTGTGCGCGCTGTGGATCCAGTAGCCGATCTCCAGCACGCCCGGCCCCATCCGGGTCATCAGGCTGGCGGCGCCGACGAGCTCGCCGATCGCGGTGAAGACCGCGTAGTTGAAGGCGGTTCCGCGCTCCCAGTCGCTCGCCGAGGTCGTCAGGAAGGCGTCCGCGTCCTCGACGCCGTACCCCTGGTGGGCCCACGGCATGAAGCGGTTGAGCTCGGGCAGGGACGCGCGGACGACCTCGACGAGCGCCGCTGCCCACGCCGGCTCCCAGCGCTTCAGCACCAGGCCACCGGCGTTGATCATCTCGGGTGGTTCCACGAGTCGATCCTCTCCCGGCCGCCCCGCCGGGACAAAACGGTTATCCCCGCGCGATCGTGTCGTGGGCCGGCGGGCGCGGGGACACGATCGAGTCCGGAGATATGCCGGAGAGTCATAAAAATGCCGCAGCGTCATATCGACCGGACCGAGGGTGTCGTCGTCGGGCCGCGGGGCGACTACCGCCGTCCGGGCCGGAACGAGAGGTCGAGTTCCGCCACAACCGGATAGTGGTCCGAGGCGCGTTCCGCCGCGCCGCCCTCGACGACCCGGCATGCCCGGGCCAGCTTCGCCACCGCCGGGGTGCCCAGGATGTAGTCCAGCCGCATTCCGGAGAACTCGTGACCGCCGCCCTCGGTGGTCGGCGCGGTGTGCTCCCTGCCGCCACCGGGCGCGTGCCGGAACAGATCGACGAGGCCGGCGCGCTCCAGCTCGGCCACCGCCCGGGTGTCCACCGTGTCGGTCGGGCCGGGGAGCATGTGCCGCGACCGGTACCGGGCGGAGAGCCGTTCGATCCGCTCCGCGTGGTCCGTCCACGGGTCCAGCGAGTTGAGGTCGCCCATCAGCAGCGCCATCCGGTCCCGCCGCAGCCGCGCGGCGATCCAGCGCGCCTCGCGCAGCCGACGGCGTCCGCGGAACGGGTCGAGGTGGGTGCCGACGACCACGAGCGGCCCGCGGTCGGTGTCGACGACGACCCGGGCCGCCGCGTGCAGGAACGGCCCGCGGATCGGGCCGGCCGACAGCGCCTCGCCGGGGGGCCGGAGCAGCACGGCGACGGATTGACCGACCCAGGAGCGGGCCAGGTACGGCGTCATCCCGAGCGCCCGCGCGAACCGGTCCAGCAGCCCGCGCCGGCCGAACCCGCGCAGCTCCTGCAGCGCGAGCACGTCGGGGCGCTGGTCGTCGATCACCGCGATGATCTCGTCCAGCCGGGAGCGGCCGTCGCCGTCCCGCCCGCCGGTCTTGATGTTGTAGGTCATCACCTTCACCGCGACCGCCTCCGCCTCACCGCCGCGCGGCGACGACCCGCTCGCGCTCGGCGCCGGCGGCAACCGGCTCCGCCGGCCGGTCGTCCCCGGCGGCCGGGGCGGGGAGTTCGTCGGGGGCGCGGTCGGCGTTGGGGCGGATCACCCACCAGAGCAGACCGATCAGCATGGCGGTGAGCAGCGCGGCGCCGGCGAAGTCGCTCGGGTGGTGCATGCCCCGGTACATCCGGGACAGCGCGACCCCGACCGGCATGACGACCGCCGCGGCGACGGTCAGCCACCGCCACCACCGGTTGGTGTGTCCCATCACCAGCACGGCGAGCGCCACGTAGAGGCACATGGTGGCGGCGATGTGGCCGGACGGGAACGCCGCGGTCGGCAGCTTGCCGTCGAGGTGCTCCACCGGCGGGCGCGGCCGGTCGACGGCCCGGGCGGTGGCCAGGAAGAGGCTCAGCTCGCCGAACATGGCCAGCACCAGGAACAGCACCGGCCGCCACCGCCGCCACAGCGCGAGCATCAGCGGACAGGCGACCAACGACACGAACAGGATCGCGTGCGTGTCGCCGGCCTTGCTCCAATACCAGCTGACCTCGTCGAGCGACGGGGTGCGCTGCTCGGCCAGCCAGCGCGGCACGACGGCGTCCAGCGTCGCCACGAAGGTCCCGTCGGCGTGGTAGCTGACCAGCATGCCGAAGCCGAAGAGCACGCCGAAGATCAGCACCCAGCCGGTGAGCAGCTCCGCGATGGCGGCCCGGGGGCGCTCCACGATGCCGTCCTCGTCCGGAGCCGGCACGAGATCCCGCGCCGCCTCCGGCTCCAGCCCCTCGGTGATCGGCGGCACCGGCCGGCCCACCTCCCGCCGCCACAGCCGGAAGGCGTACGCCGTGACGCCGAGCCAGGCGGCGCCGAGCAGCCAGCCGCCGAGCACGTCGGAGACGAAATGCACACCCAGCGCGATCCGGGTGACGCCGACCGCGACGACCACCGTGGCGGCGAGCGCGACGGCGGCCCGGCGCGACCACCCGCGCAGCAGCGGCAGGAAGACCAGGAGCAGCGCGCCGTACGTGACGATCGAGCCGAGCGCGTGTCCACTGGGGAAGCTGTTGCCGGGGGCGTGCGCGACCGGCACCTCCACCACCGGCCGCAACCGTCCGACCAGGAGCTTCAGCGACGGGTCGAGCAGCAGCGCGCCAACGCCGGTGACGATGAGGTAGACCGCGAGCCGCGGCTGCCGGCGGATGAACAGCCCGACCACGGCCGCCGCGACCAACCACAGCATGATCGGCCGCCCGCCGAGCCGGGTCACCGCCTCCAGCACCGTGACCAGGTCGCCGTGCGGGGAGACGAGCCGGTTGAGCCGGTCCGCGACGCCCTGGTCGATGGCGTACAGCGGCGTGAAGTGGAACCGCACCAGCATCAGCAGGGCGCCGAAGGCCGTCCCGGCCCCCGCCACGACCAGCAGACCGACGAGCGCGCGCTCGGTGAAGTGCGCCGCCGGTCGCCGCAGCACCCGTTCGTCCGTACCGACCACACCACACCTCCGCGTCCCGGTTGGCGTGGCCGATACCCCGAACGGGGGACGCCTACACGCCGCCGCTGGCCGCCGCGGCGCGCGCCGCCCCCGCCGGCGGCTCTTCGGGCTGTTGGTCCGCCGGCTCCCAACGGTCCGGCTGCGCCGGCTCCGGCACCCCCACCCGCAGCGCCTCCAGCTGGGCCGCGAACGCCAGCCCGAAGAAGAGCGCGATGCCGGTGAGGTTGGCCCAGAGCAGCAGCGCCATCAGCCCGGTCAGCGCCCCGTAGGTCTGCCCGAAGGCGTCGCTGAACCGCACGTACGCGGCGAGCCCGAGGCTGGCCAACCACCACAGCGCCAACGCGATGGCGGCCCCGAAGAGCAGCCAGGACAGCCCCGGTTGGCGGCGGCGCGGCGTGTGCCGGAAGATCACCGCCACCGCCAGCACGGTCAGGCCGAGGCTCAGGGGCCAGCGCAGCACGTTCCAGCCGGCCCCGGCGATCGATCCCCACGCGTACTGCCGCTGCACCGAGTCACCGAGCGCCCGCCCGGCGACCAGCGCGAGGAAGCCGGTCAGCGCCGGCACCCCGGCGACCAGCGCCAGGACCGTGGCGCGCAGGTACTTCCAGAGCGCGGGCCGGTCACGTTCCACGCCGTAGATGCGGTTGGCGCCGCGCTCGATCTGCGCCATCGCGGTGGTGAGCGCGACCAGCCCGGTGATCAGACCCAGGGCGAGCGCCACCTCGCTGACCCGTTCCGTGTGCTCGGAGTCGGTCAGCAGCTCGCGCACCATCTCGGCGCTCGAACCGGGAGTGATCGCCAGGACGGTGTCGGCGACGATCCGTCCGCCGCGTTCCGCGCCGAGCTTGCCGGTCAGCCCGGTCAACGCGATCAGGAACGGCACCACCGCGAGGCAGAGCTGCAGCGCCAGCGCGCGGGCGTGGCTGAAGCCGTCGCCGTAGCGGAACCGGACGAACGCGTCGCGCAGCAGGTGCCAGCCGCCGTGCCGGCGCAGCGTGTGCCAGGCATCGTCCGCGGAGAGCTCCTGGTCGGCCATCAGCCGCGTCTCCGGCACCATCCGGGTGCTGCTCACGACCGCTCCTCCCCCAGTTCGTCGACGCGTTCCCGGCCGCGCCGGCGCGCCGCCTCGGCGTCCACGCTCAGGTCGGGCGCCGCCTCGGGCTGCGGCACGCAGAGCCACAGCGCTTGCGGTCGCACGTCGACGCGGAGCGTCCGGCCGCGCCCGATCAGGTCGCCGTCGAGCTCGCACGGCTGCGGCCGCCGGCTGGTTATCTCCACATGCCGGCCACGGAACACCTCCATCCGCGGCACCCGGCGCCGGCGCAGCAGCACCGCCCAGCCGAGCGAGAACCAGTGCCGCAGGGTCCGCGGGGTGAGCACCGCGACGTCGAGGTAGCCGTCGTCGGGCTCGGCGTCGGGCAGCAGCCGCACCCCGCCCTGGAGCCGGCCGACGTTGGCGACCAGGACGGTGCGGGCCCGCCGGCGCACCGGTCGCCGGTCGTCGATCCGGATCGAGACCCGCATCGGCCGGTCGCGCAGGTGCCGCACCGCGCCGATCACGTACGCCGGCCAGCCGATCCGCGCCTTGGTCGCCTCGGACGTGGCGGCGAGCATCTGCGCGTCGAAGCCCATCCCCGCCATCACCGTGAAGTAGCGGTCCCCGACCACACCCACGTCGAGGCGCCGGCGCCCCTGCTCGACGGCGACCTCGACCGCCTCGACCGGGTCGGTGGAGAGGCCGAGGTTCGCGGCCAGCAGGTTGCCGGTCCCCTGCGGCAGCACGGCCAGCGCCACGTCGGTGCCGACCAGGGCGCTGACGCACGACATGACGGTGCCGTCGCCGCCGCAGACGAAGACGACCTCGACGCCCGCCTCGACGGCGCGTCGCGTCTGGCCGGCGCCCGGGTCGGCGACCGTCGTCTCGAACCACATCGGGGCCGGCCAGCCCGCGGCCGCGAGCGCCTTCTCCACCACCCGTCGCAGCCGGGAAACATCGGCGACCTTGGCCGGGTTGACCACGACGGCGGAACGCGCCGCCCGCGGGACCTCGGATCCGGAGGGGCTGTTCACGGCGGACAGTCTGCACCAGCCCACGCCCGGCGGCGACCCGACCGACGCCGATGTGACGCTGGGCGCGAACACGTTTGGCGGCGGGTTGTCCGGCTGCCGCCACCTCCTCAGCAAGGCCCTCGACCAGCAAAATCGACGATCTTGCATATGTCTGATCCGTTCACATCAGCCGTGACAGCAACCGACGCGCACCGCCAGGCCCGTCGGCGCACACCTTCGCGACACGACCGCACTCGAGGCTGGCGCGCGGATGGACGTCGAACCTGTATAGAATTCAATAATGAGCGCCGATTTCGCTAGGGTTCTTGATGGCCTTATGCAGAACCGTCGACTATCAGCAAGAGCCGTCAGCCGAGCTTCTGGTCGGGCCGAGTCGACTGTCAATCAACTACTTACGGGTAAGCTTCAGCCAACGCACGCTATCGTTCGGGATCTTGCGCCCGTACTGCAGTTAGACACAGCCGACCTATTTGTCATTGCGGGCCTTTCCGTAGATTCCGAAACGGTCGCGCGCGAGCCATACCCTGCGACCGCAGAGATAGGCCAACTCGTTGCTGCTGCCAGCTTCTTGACTCCCCCAGAGGTCAGGCTATTAGTCCAATCCGCCAAAGCTCTCAGAGACGAAACCCGAGAACATCGCGGCGGCACCTCTTAAGGTTTAGCAATCCGCCACCGTGGCGAGAAAACTGGCGCCATAGCCCGCGGGGCCGCTGACGCATCGACCTGGATGCATTTCAGCGGCCCCGCAGGCATCTAGCCCGGAACAATCATGCCAACAGCTAGCTGAATTCGAACGGATCCCATTGCGCATTCCGCAGGTCGAACCCATTCCGACCAAAGGCATCACGTATTATGCCTTCAGTGGAGGCGCCTGGCCGATAGTGCCCTGAGAAGTTGTCGAATCGATTGATCACTCCACCCGGGCCCACGTCGAACGTACCAGCGGCTAGTACACCCTTACCCCGCGAGAGGCTGGTGTGACCAGCGCCCGGCGCGATCTCCCAGAGACTTTCATGGAAAGTCCGAACTGACTTATCTGGCATGACCACGAAATGATGGTTTCCCTCCGCCAGATTCGCACCGTTCCTCGTCCATGAACTCATGGGAATCCAGTCCTGAGGACTATCATCCGCGCCATTTCGACCAGGATGCAGGAGACCGTCACGGCAGTTGTGTACGAGCACCGGCGTTGTGCCTGCGAGCACGTAGTACGTGTGGATGTCGTTGACCGAGAGGTTGTGGACGATGGCGTCGCGGGTGTGGCGCTCGATCCCGGCGACCGCGACCGCGTTGCCGTCACTGTCGCGCAGCTGATCGCCGACCTCGAGCTGGGTGGCCGGGACCCAGCCGCGCTCGGGTGAGTAGAACTTGTGCCCGTCGGTGGCGGTGACCTTCGCGGGCGGGCCGCCGCCTCCGGCGCCGGATCCGACCAGGGTCAGGTCGACGAGGTTCTTCTCGCCCGAACCCTCGACGGTCGCGGTGACCTGCTCGGGCTCGGTCACGCCGGTCTCGGCGTTGGTGGCCAGGACGCTGTCGCCGGCCCGCACCTGCTCGATCCGCTTGGTGCTGCCGTCACCCATCCGGACCTCGGTGCCGGGCAGGAACGAGTTGGTGAGCTCCCTGCCCTTCGCGATCCGACAGCTCTCGGCGCCCTCGTCGGCCTGCTTCTTCTGCTGCTGCTTGGCCCCTTCGGTCGCCTTCTTGGTGGTCTGTTTGGCCTCCGCGCCGGTCTTCTTCGCCCCGCCCGCCGAGGCCTCGACCGCCTTCTTGTACTTGGCGCTCTCCTCGGCCTCCTGCGCGGTCTTGCCGGCCTTCTTCACCCAGCGCGGGATGCTGCTCAGCGCGTTCCTGGCCGACTTCAGCTTGCTGTACGCCTCGATCAGCCGACGGCCCACGCCGATGGCCTTGATCATGACCTTGGCGGCCTTGAACAACTTGCCCCACGGCACCGCCTGCAGCGCGGTGGAGATGCAGGCGACAATGTCGCCCTCGGTGACGCACTTCTTGGCGTCGTTGAACCCGACCAGGTCGAGGATCAGGTTGATGATCTCGTCCGCGATCTGCTTGATGAACCCCTCGGCCTCGTCGACGAGCTTCTTCGCGCTGTCGTACTCGGGGTTCGACTCGCAGTCCGGCTGGCCGTCCGCGGTGCACTGCTCATTGCCGCCCGGACCGGTCGTCGCGGTCGGATCGGCCGGCGTCGAGGTCGGGGTGCTGTCGTAGTCCTCCGGGATCGGTCGCATCCCGGTCGGGTCGGTCAGTACGCCGGGGCGGTTGTTCGCGTAGGCGTACGACGAGATCGCCGGTTGCGCCGCGGGTGCCGCGGCCGGGTCCCGGGCGTCGAAGCGGCCGGTGTCGGGGTCGTAGTTTCGGGCCCGCAGCTGGTAGCGGTCGCCCTGGCTGGTGTCGTGGTAGCCGCCCGCGAACTGCATCGGGTTGGCCGGCGCGTCGTCGGTGAGCTTCTTCCCGCCGTCGGTCAGGCCCTCGCCGCGGGCCACCCCGAACGGGTCGTAGTCGTACGCCCACTCCCGCGTGCCGTTCGGCGCCACCACCGCGGAGACCCCGCCGAGCCAGTCATGCGTGTACGAGTGCGCGGTCTGGGCGTCGCCGCTCGGGGTGAGCAGCGCCAGCGGGGTGCCGGACGGGTCGTACAGGAACGACCGCTGCGTCGTCCCCGCCGCGCTGGACTGCGAGTCCACCGCCAGCATCGGCATCCCGGCGTTGACGTCCCAGCTCCAGGTCTGGCGGACCTCGTCGGCCCCGCCGCCGGAGACGGCGGCGATGCGGTTGCCGATCGCGTCGTAGGTGTACGTCGTCCTGCGGCCGTCGACGGTCGCCGACGTCATCGTGTGGTCGAGGGCGTAGGTGTACCGGTCGGTGCCGGCGCGGGTCTGGTTGCCCTCGAGGTCGTAGTCGAAGGTGCGCAGCGACGAGCGGGAGCCGACCGTCAGCTCGGTCTGGAGCTGGTCCGCCGCGTCGTACGTGTAGGTGGTGAGGGTGTTCTCCCCCGGCGCCTTCTTCCGCTGGGTCTTACGGTTGCCGACCAGGTCGTACGTGTAGTCGATCCGCTCCGCCGCCTCACCGTCACAGGTCTGCGCTCCGTAGCACGCCGAGGTGAGGCGGTTCGCCGCGTCGTAGTCGTACGCCGTGGTCTCGGTGATGGTCGGCTGGCCGGCCTCGCCGCGCCGGGAGGTGACCTTGGTGGGGTTGCCGACCGGGTCGAGGGTCAGATCGAAGGCGGACACCACCTGTTCGCCCTGGGTGGAGGCGACGCTGGTGAGCCGCCCGGCGCGGTCGTAGTCGCGGTTCTGCACCAGCCCGGTGGACTGCGGGTAGGTGATCTTCTTGAGGTTGTCCGCGACGTCGTAGTCGAAGCCGTACCGGGCGGAGCTGCCACCCTTGCTCGCGGTCAGCGCGGTGACGCGGTTGCCGTCGTCGTAGTCGGCGTTGATCCGGGTGCCGTCCGGGTAGGTACGGGCGGTGACCCGGTCGAGTTCGTCGTAGGTGTAGCCGAACTTCTCGTCGCCGCGCGTGACCTCGACCAGCCGGCCCGTCGCGTCGTAGGCGCGCTCCTGCGTCCCGGACGGGTCGGCGGCGGAGACGAGCCGGTTCTTGGCGTCGTAGCCGTACGTGTAGGTGACGCCACCCTGGCCGAGTTGCTTGCTGGTCAGCCGGCCGAGGTTGTCGTACCCGAAGGAGATCGTCCGCTTCGGGCGCGTCGGATCCGGCCACTCCGGGCCGATCCGCGCCGTGACCTGCTCCACCAGGTTCGAGTCGGCGTCGTAGACGAGCTCACGCCGCCGGCCGAGCGGGTCGGTGGAGACGACCAGGCGACGGGCCCGGTCGTACTCCATGCTCGTGGTGTGCTGCAGCGGGTCGGTGACCTTGATGGGCTGCCCGTTGGCGTTGTAGTCGTACCGCGTCGCCTGCAGGACGTTGCTCGCGTCCGGCCCGAGCACCGCCTGCAGCCGGTCGGCCGCGTCGTAGGTGTACCGGGTGCTCTTGTTGTTCGCGTCGGTCTGCGACGTCACCCGGTTGATCGCGTCGTAGCTGGTCCGGGTGACATTGCCGAGCGCGTCGGTCACCGACTCCAGGTTTCCGGCCGGGTCGTACGCGTAGCGGGTGGTGTAGTCGGCGGGGTTGGCGCCGGAGACGTTGCCGCGCGGCTCGGTGATGGCGACGGGGCGGCCGTCGTCGTCGTACTGCCACGTGATCACGCCACCGGTCGGGGTGGTCTGCCTGGTCGGGTTGCCGGCATCGTCGTACTCGATCTTCGCCGGCACTCCCGCGCCGCCGGATCCGGTGCGCCGGTTGGCCTCGTCGAACGAGTGGGTGAGCTTCTCCCCGTTCTCGTTCGTCATCCCGACGACGTTGCCGTTGTTGTCGTACCCGACCCGGGTCGGCACGTTGAACTGGTCGCGCTGCTCGGTCGGCCGGTCCAGCGCGTCGAAACCGGTGTCGATCTGCACCCGCTGCCCGTTGGTCCCGTACGGGCGGTCGGCGCGGATCATGTTGCCGTTGTGGTCGTAGTAGAAGACCGTCGTGTATCTGCCCTTGTTCGCCGGGTCCGCGTTGCCGCGCGGCGACGTCTCGGTCTTGGAGCGGCCCTGCTCGTCGTAGGTCCAGCTGACGGTGTTGCCCTCGCCGTCGGTGACCGACGCGTTGCGGCCACCCGGGGTGTAGGTCTGCCGCGTGACGTTGCCGACCGGGTCCTTGACCTCTATCACCCGGCTGTTCTTGTCGTACGTGGCCCGCGACGAGTTGGACAGCGGGTCGGTGATGACCACCGGGTTGCCCAGCTCGTCGTAGGTGGTGCGCGACGGGGTGAGCTTGCCCGGCTGCCACACCTGGGTGATCCGGTTCTGCTGGTCGTAGCCGAAGCGGGTGCGGTAGGCGTCGCGGTTGCCGTTCGGGATCGTGCCGCGGGGGTCCACCACCGAGGTCATCCGACCCGTCAGGTCGTACGTCATCTCGGTACGCCGCCCGGTCGGCGAGATCTCCGCCGTGCGGTTGCCGTGCTGGTCGTACTCGTAGCGGGTTACCTTGTCCCGCGGGTCGGTGCGGGTGACGACGCGGCCCTTGTCGTCGTAGCTGTAGCGGTAGCCCTTGTTCTGCGGCTGCTTCGGGTTCCGCTGCGCGACCATCTCGTTGTACTCGTTGAACTCGTACACCCAGGTGTTGCCGCGGCCGTCCTGGTACGCCGTCAGGTTGTTGCGCTCGTCGAAGCTGCTCGCCGTCGTGAACGCGAACGGTTCCGGCGCGCGCCGCTGCACCGGGTTGCCGGCGTCGTCGTGCCGGGTCTCCTCCTGGTTGCCCTTCGGGTCGACGACGAGGTTGCGCCGCAGCCCCTTGTCGTAGCGGTGGTTGACCACGTCCTGGTTGGCGTTGCGCGAGTAGAGCAGCACGTTGTCGCGGTAGCCGTCGACCACGGCCACGTTGTCCGGGTCGGTGGTGGTCGCCTCCTGCTTGCCGGCGTCCCACGTGAACTTCGTGACGCCGCCCTCGGGGTCGGTCTGCGCGGTCACCCGGCCGTCCGCGCCGTAGGTGTTGCGGATCGCGAAGTTGCCGCGCGCGTCGATGACCCTGGTCATCCGGCCGGAGGTGTCGTACTGGTATGCCGTGACGAAGCCACGCGGGTCCTGCGTCTTCGCCAGCCGGCCGCCCGAGTAGTCGAACTGCACCCACCGGCGGTCCGGCAACGAGATCTTGTAGATCAGCCGGAGGTCGCGGCGCCACTCGATCTTCGCCACCCGCCCCGAGGCGTCGGTGACGGTCTCCAGCAGCCCGTCGCCGCCGTACGCCAGCGTCACGCCGTGCCCGCGGGCGTTCTTGATGCTCGTCAGCCGCCCCTGGGCGTCGAAGCGCAGCGTCCGCTGATCCGGGGTCACCAGCTGCCAGCCGCCGTCCACGGCGGACAGCTTCGACCGGATGCCGACCGGCGCCCGGTACGAGCCGTCGCCGTTGCGGGTGAAGACCGCCTCCGAGGCGTCCTCGGCGCGCACCCGCACCGCGCCGTCGTCGCCGGCCACCACCCGCGCGTCGTACGTCCAGGTCCAGCCCGGCCCGAACATCCCGGCCGTCGGGTTGCCCGAGGAGTAGTAGCGGGAGGCGTTGAACGGGATGCCGTACGAGGCCATCACGAAGTCGCGCTCGGTGCGCGAGTACGTCCCGGTGCCGGTGTTGACGCCGGCACCACGCATCGCCTGCCCGGACAGCGTCTGACCCAGCACGGTCGGGCAGCCGCAGCCGATCGCCTGACCGGTCGGCAGCGCCGGCGGGGTGTCCGTGACGCGGGGCCCCGCCGGGTTCGACGGCGTTGAGACCACCTCGGAGCCGTCCGGCTGCACCACGGTCACCGTCACCGTGTACTGCCGCGCCGGGTCCAGCGCCCAGCCCTCGGCCGCACCGAAGCTGCGGCACAGCCGCCGGTCCTGCTGGAAGCACTCCGTCACGTCGCCGTGGCCGAGATCGACCGAGCGCTGCTCGGTCTTCGCCTCCACGTCGGTGACCGTGGCGTACCAGCGGGCCCACGACTGCGGGTCGTTCCGGTCGAAGTCCCCGTCAAAGTAGGCGACCAGCGACGTGTCGCCCAACATGAACCCGGAGCGCAGCACCGGGTCCGAGGCGGCGTTCGGGGTGTCGTCGGTGCTCACCGTCGTGCGCGCGGAGCGCCTGGCGACGGCCTGCGGTTTACCCGCCGCCTTCACCGACGGCGGCACCGCGGGCGCGGTCACCCCCGGTGGCAGCCCGTGGCGGGGCTTCGCCGAGTCCGGCAGCGGCCGCTCCACCGGGCCGCGGCCCGGCTGTGCGACCGGCGGCGCCGCGTGGGCCGCGCGCGGCAGCACCACCAGCACCATCGATACGGCCATGAGCAGGGCAAGGGCATGGCAGGACAGCCGGAAACCCGGTAAGGCACGCACGATTTTCCCCCGTGTCGTGAGGTGACTTACGGTCGTAGGCCACACTCCTCGCATCGACAACGGTCACGCAATGAGTAATCGGCGACCGGCCGCACGCGGGCATCCCGGATCATGTTTGACCAGCGCGCAATCGACCGAACGGCCACGGAAAGTGAGACTTACGTACGTCGATGGCCGCGCTGGACGCGCGCCTTCGATCGCTCACCGAACCCAACCGACGAAGCGTTGGTGGAGCCGCCCGGCCGGGAGCCAGACCAGGTCTTCGGCGGCCCAGACGAGGTAGGCGCCCATGTAGAGCGCGAGCGAGACCGGGGCACCGTCGAACTCCGCGCGCAGCTCGCGCTTCCGCGTCGGACAGGGCCACGGTGCGTCGCAGCCGCCGCAGCGCCAGAGCGGCGCGACCGGGCCGTGGGTGGTCACCGCGCGCCGCCGAGGAATCGTGCCGTCGTGGTCCGCGCGTGCCGGCTGATCGCCCACTCCACCTGCCAGCACGGGTACGGCGTCAGCCGCGCCCACCAGGCGCGGCAGCCCGTGCACATGTCGTCCACGCCTCGGACGTGTCCCGCCAGGATCACCGCCTCCGGATGCTCGCTCACCGCTACTCCCCTGCCTTCGGCCAGTGGCCCCGGTTGATCGGGATGCGATGCCGCGCACGGCACGGCAGCTCGTTCCCGCAGCGGCAGACCCGCCGCCACTTCCGCCACGACCACACCGGCCGATGGCGACGCGCCAGCGTCAGCGCCACCGCGACCAGGTACTCCTCGTACGAGACGTGCCTCATCAGGACTTCGCCCGATCCGGCGGCCGGTCCGACGCGAGCATTGGCAGCCCCTATCGCCGCAGCTGATCGACGTGGATGCCCGAACGCGACCGGCCCGGACACCCACGCCGATGAGGACTCACCCGCCAGCGCCAACCGAGGGGATCGACCTCCTTCTCAACGTCCCATAGGTAGCGTTGGGTAGTCAAGGGATGAGGAAGGTGGTCTACTCGGATTGCCAACCGAGGAGAGCACCGTGCCGCCGCGTTACCGCTACGAACAGATCGCCGACGACCTCGCCGAACGCATCGCGTCAGGCGAGTTCGCGCCCGGCGCCAAGCTACCCAGCCGACGAGAACTCATCGAGCAGTACGGCGTCACCGAGCCGGTGATTGATCGCGCCATGCAGGTGCTGCGGATCAAAGGAATGACGGAGACCCTGCCGGGCGTGGGCGTGTTCGTCGCCGAGTAACAGTAGATCCGAATTTTGCGCTGCCGCTGACAACGTAGCCCGCCGCTCGCGCACCCGGTTGAGCCGGCGAAGCCGCCAATCGCGACCTATCCGAGCAGTCACGGCGGGAACGACGTCTATCGTTTACCGCCTGCGTAGCCACGGGCTCACCGGCACAGGGACGGGTAGATGAGCGACGACCAGGACGCCGTAGGCGCGATGAGCTTCATCTTCGAAGCTGGCGTGCTGAAACGAGCAGCACGCACGGGCTGGTGGTTCGCCGGCATCAAGAACCCGGAATCAATCGCAGAGCACTCGTTCCGGACTGCGCTCATCGGCATGATGCTCGCGGCAATGGAAGGCGCGGACCCAGGACGCGTGGCGATGATGTGCGTCCTGCACGACACCCAGGAAACCCGGATCACCGATATTCCCCACATCGCAAAGCGCTACCTCACCGCCGCACCGAACACGGCCATCACCGCCGACCAGGTCGCCGACTGCCCGCCGGTCGTCGCCGAAACAATCGCCAGCGCCGTCGCCGAGTACGAAGCGGGTGAAACCCTTGAAGCCGTGGTGGCCCGCGACGCCGACAAGCTGGAGTGCCTTGTGCAGGCGGTGGAGTACCGCCACCAGGGCATCGACGGCACCCAACGCTGGGTCGACAGCTCACGCGCATCGCTGAGAACCGCGTCAGCGCACCGCCTCGCCGACGCCGCCCTGACGGGACAACCGCTCGCCTGGCTGAGCCCACCCAGGCCGCCGGGGTAGGAGCACGCCGGGTATCGGCGGCGAGCCGCACAGGTCGGGCCGGGTACCGGATCGCGGGCCGGAAGGTGCGGGACCGCGACACCGCACCCGGGCGCCGTCCGTGGGATGGTCGCGTGGTCCCTCCGGCGCTACGGTGCGGAGATGCGTACGCAGGACATCCATCGCGTCTTGCTCGGAACGTTCGTGCGGCCCGCGCAAGAAACCGGGACGGGGCATCCGCGAGTCGAAGCGGTGTACGGGTACCTCATCCGACACGAGGCGGGCCTCGTCCTTCTCGACACCGGAGTTGGCGTCGGGGACAGCGAGACAGAGGACCGGTACCGACCACGCCGCATCGCGCTTCCCGAGGCGCTCGGCGGCGTCGGCGTCACATTGGACGAAGTCGACGTCGTGGTGAACTGCCATTTGCACTTCGATCACTGCGGTGGCAACCCGATGCTGCCGGGTAGGCCCGTGATGTGTCAGCGCCAGGAACTTGAGGATGCCCGCAGGGGTAACTACACGATGGACCACCTCATCGACTACCGCGGCAGTAGGTATGACCTGTTGGACGGCGAGGCGGAGATCCGGCCAGGCGTGCATGTGATCCCCACTCCGGGGCACGTCGACGGGCACCAGTCACTGGTGGTGAAGTGCGAGGACGGCACGGTTGTGCTGGCCGGGCAGTCGCACGACACCGCCTCTGGGTGGAGTGCTGATGCACTCGCTGCCTCGGCCAAAGCTCTGGGTCACAGCCAACCCTTACCGTTGGCCCCAGCGTGGATGGAACGGCTGTTGGCCTTCGATCCCAAGCGGGTTGTCTTCGCTCACGACGCCGCGATATGGGAGCCAGCCTGACAGATTCCTCATCTACAACACGGACGATGGGGCCGGCGTTGCCGCCGGCCCCATCGCTTACCGGGGGGATGTCAGGAGGTCGTGAGGCGCAGGCCGTACGCCCCGAGGATCTCGTTGACCGGCTGGAAGTAGGTGGTGCCGCCGGAGGAGCAGTTGCCCGAGCCGCCGGAGGTGACGCCCTGGGCCTGGTTGCCCGAGATCCACGAGCCGCCCGAGTCGCCCGGCTCGGCGCAGGCGTTGGTCCGGGTCAGACCGCTGACCGTGCCCTGGGAGTACGAGACGGACTGGTTCTTGGACTGGATGGAGCCGCAGCGCCAGCCGGTGGTGGAGCCGGAGCGGCAGACCGACGCGCCGACGGCGGCCTCCGAGGAGCCCTTCACCGCGACGGCGTAGCCGTTGTACTGGTTGACCGAGCCCTGACCGACCCAGCTGGAGTTGGTGCGGACCCAGGCGTAGTCGTTGCCCGGGAAGGACGAGCCGGCGAAGCTGCCCATCGCGACCCGGTTGCTGCCGCTGACCGCCTGGCCGGTGCTGCCGCAGTGGCCGGCGGTGACGAAGCCACCGCTGACGGCGAAGCCGACCGAGCAGCGCCCGCTGCCGATGTAGTAGGCGTCGCCACCGTAGAAGTTGTAGTAGGTCTGCGGGGTGTCGTTGACGACGGCGACCCGGACGGCGTCGCCGGTGCCCGCCGCGAACGTCTTGGCCGCGGCCTCGCCGCCCTTGACGGCCTCGACGACGACGGTGTTGGTGGCGACGTCGACGTACCAGCCGGTCACCGACTTCGGCGCGGTCCGCGCGTCCAGGGTGTCCTTGATGGCGTTGAGCGCGGCCTCGCTGCGGCTCACGACGGTGGGGGTCGCGCCGGCGGCGCGGACCTTGGCGGCGGAGGCCGCGTCGGTCACCGCGACGGCGAGGGTGCCGTCGGGGCGGATCCACGCGCCGCCGAAGCGGCTGCCGAGGCTGCCGCGCATGGTCTGCTCGGTCTTGGCGGCGGCGAAGTCGCTGCGGAGCCGGGCCTTGGCCTGGTCGGCGGTGAGGCCGAGGTCGCGCTGCATGGCCGAGAGCACCTCGGCCGAGACGCCGGCGGCCGGGTCGGTGGTCGGGGCGGCCGTGGCCGGCTGGTGGAACGCGGCCACGATGCCCGCGGCGAACAGCGTGGCTGCCGCGGCGGATGCGATCTTGCGGGGGCGCATTGACGGTCCCTTCGGTGGGGGGTAAGGAACACTCTGCGCGCATTGGCCCGGGTATCGGGCTTCTGCGCCGTCAGGCCCGTAACGCTAACCACCCTCAATTCCCAGCAGTACATCACTTTCTCGTCATATTGCGACGTATGCCGCCGTTGACCAGCGCCGATGGGCCGCGCGTCCCGGCCGGTCGATCACCCGTGCGGGTGCGAGAACTCTACGATCATCGATCGGCGCCCGCATCGTCGGTACGATGCGGGCGCCGAGTCGCCTCGATGCTCAGGCGGCGGCGCGCACCGCGGCCTCCACCCGCCGGCGCAGGTCGTCGAGGTCGAGTCCGGCCTCCGTGAGTACGAGCGCCGCCAGCCCCTCCCCCTCGCGCACCAGCCCGAGCAGGATGTGCTCGGTGCCGATGTGCCGGTGCTTCAGCCGCAGCGCCTCGCGCAGCGACAACTCCAACACCTTCTTCGCCCGCGACGAGAACGGCCAGCCGCGCCGCCGACCCCGCCGCAGTCCCCACTTGGGACGGTCCTCGGGCGGCTCCAACGCGCCCGGGCCGAACGCGGCCTCGATCTTCGCCCGTACCGCGTCGAGGTCGATGCCGATCTCGCGGAGCGCGGCGGCGTCCGCCTCGCCGAGCACCCGCGGTCCCCGCCCCACGTGCCGCAGGATCCGCGCGCGCAGGTCGTCGGCGTCCGCGCCCGCCTCGCGCAGCACCATCGCCGCGAGACCCGCGTCGTCGGCGAGCAGCGCGAGCAGGATGTGCTCCGTACCGATCTTGTCGTGTTCGAGGCGCCGCGCCTCGGCCTGCGAGCGCGTGACGACCTCGCGGGCGCGGTCGGTGAACCGTTCGAACATCACGCCTCCCGTGCGGTCTCCGCCGGCGCCCGGCCGGCGTGCTTTTTGTGGACTCCCTGCCTGCTGACCTCGAGCGCGTCGGCGATCTCCTGCCAGGACCAGCCCTGCCGCCGGGCGTTGTCGACCTGGACCCGCTCCAGGCCCTCCAACAGGCGGCGCAGGGCGAGCACCGCACGCAGGCCGACCCGGGGGTCGGTGCTGGCGGCCGCCGCGGCGAGTTCCGTTGCCTGACTCATGCTGTCAACCTAGGTTGACAACGCCACGTGTGTCAACCCAAGTTGACACACCGCGTACGCCGACCCGTCGATGGAAAGAGGGCGCCCGCCGACGGCCGGGCCGCCGGTGGCTAGCGGAGCCGGGCAACGGCCTCCGTCGTGAGCTCCTCGGGGGTCGCGATGACCAGGTCGGCGAGGGCGAGCGCGTCGGGCGCCGGCGGGTACGCCGCGTGCGGCATGGCGATCACCGCCATGCCGGCCGCGGCGGCCGCGCGCAGCCCGTTGGAGGAGTCCTCGACCGCCGCGCACTCCGACGGCGGCACCCCCAGCCGCTCCGCCGCCGCCAGGTAGACGTCCGGCGACGGCTTGCCCGCCGCCACCTGCTCGGTCGAGAGCGTCACGGTGAAGGCGTCGGCGAGTCCGGCGACCACCAGCACGCGGTCGATCAACCGGCGCGGCGACGAGCTGGCCAGGCCGAGCGGGAACCGCGCCGCGAGCCGGCGTACCGCGTCGACCGCACCGGGAACCAGCGGCAGCCGCTGCTCGTAGCGACCCGCCATCCGCTCGATCACCTCGGTCGCCACCCGCTCCGGGTCGCGCCCGACGCCCAGGTCGGCGCCGAGGTAACGGGACCACTCAGCCGTACTCATCCCCATCAGCCGTCGCTGTGCCTCCGGCAGCCACGTCCCACCCGTCTCGGCGACGTACGCCCGCCGCACCTCCTCCCATACCGGCTCGGTGTCGATGAGCACGCCGTCCAGGTCGAAGACAACCGCAGTGATCATGGGTTCATCCTGCCCTGCGACCCCGTTTCGCGCCGCCGCGCCCGCCCCGGCCGATACCCTCCACCTGGCGGCACCCCCCACAGCGGTGACACGGCAGGGGGCAGGAATGCCAGCTCAGGGTCCACAGGTCACGCGGGACCGGATCGCCGTCGGGGTGGACGGTTCGGAGTCGAGTCTCCGCGCGGTCCGGCTGGCCGCCCACGAGGCGGCGCTGCAGCGGCGTCCGCTGCGGATCGTGCACGCGCTCAACTGGATCCCCGACCAGTCCGCGCCCAGTGACGGCGAGCCGCGCCCGGCGGCCGAGGCGCTCGTCAATCGCGCCGCCGCGCTGGCCGAGCAGGTCGCGCCGGGGTTGGAGACCGAGGTCGCGATCGGCGAGGGGACGCTGACCGGGACGCTGCTGCGCGAGTCGAACCTCGCCGGCCTCATCGTGCTGGGCGACGGCGGTCTCGACCGCCACACCTGCCTGCCGCTGGACGCCCCGGCGGTGCAGCTCGCCTCCCGTTCCAAGTGCAGCGTCATGCTGGCCCGCGGCGAGCAGACCGGCGACGAGGGTCCGGTGCTGGTCGGGGTGGACCGGTCGGCCGGCGGCGAGCGGGCGCTGGAGTTCGCCTTCGAGGCGGCCGCGAACCGCCGCGCCGAACTGGTCGTCGTCCGGGCGCTCGATTCCGACGCCCCCGAGGACGCGGACGTGACCGCGGCGCAGTTGGCCGAGGCGGTCGGGCCGTGGCAGGAGAAGTACTCCGGGGTCACCACGCGGCGGCACGTGCTCGCCGGCGAGCCGCCGCAGGTGATGGTGGCGCAGTCGAAGTCGGCGGCGTTGGTGGTGGTGGGCGCGCGGGGCGAGCACCCGGTGCGCACCCCGCTCGGCTCGGTGACCCAGGCCGTCCTGCATCACGCCCCCTGCACGACCGTCGTGGTCCGCGCCATCCCGCCCACCGCCTGAGTCCATCCGTACGGCCATCCAATGTGGACGCGTGAACTGGTTGACGTGCTACGTTCGCAAATTCGTCTCACATCGGTGCGCCTCAACCGTGGTCCGGGGCCGCCGCTGACAGGGATGATTGAGGGGGCAGGCAGATCTCGGCACGGGAGCGCACCCGGAGGTGGTCGTGGTGGACAGCGGAGACAGAAATCCCATCGTGGTCGGTGTCAAAACCGCGGCCCCGGAGTCCCCGGCCGTCCGGCTGGCCGGGGCCGAGGCGCTGCTGCGGGGGCGTCCGCTGCACATCGTGCACGCCTTCGTCTGGCCGCCGTTCACGTCCCCGGACGGCGATGGCGCCGGTTACGGTTCGCCGCGGCAGGACGCGGAGAGGATCGTGGCCGACGCGATCGCCGAGGCGCGGGCCGACCGGCCGGGCCTGACGGTCTCGGGTGAGGTGGTCGACGGCGCCGCCCTGGAGACGCTGGTCAACCTGTCCGCGCGGGCCGCGCTGCTGGTGCTCGGCAACAACACGCTCCGTCGCTCGGTGACCCTGCCGGTCGAGTCGCTGGCGGTGCAGGCGTCGGCGCGCGCCGGCTGCCCGGTGATCATCGCGGACGGTTCCGAGCGGCCGGACGCCCCGGTGGTCGTCGGGGTCGATGGGTCGCCGTGGATGGCCCCGGCGCTGGATCTGGCCTTCGAGGAGGCGGAGCTGCGCGACGTGCCGCTGATCGTGGTGCAGGCCGGCGGGAACGAGCGGGCGGCGGCCGGCGTACACCATCCGCTGCTGCACACCACGCTGTCGCCCTGGCTCGCCCGCCACCCGCGGGTGCAGGTGGAGCAGCGGGTCGTCGCCGAGCCCCCCACGGAGGCGCTCGGCGACCTGTCGCACAAGGCCCAGCTGCTGGTGGTGGGCGCCCGCGGCTGGCAGGCCCGGCTGCTCGGCTCGGTCACCCAGGCGATGCTGCTGCACGCGGACTGCCCGGTGGCCGTCGGCCGCTGACGTCGGCAGCGCCGCCGTACCCGCAAGCCACCGCAACCCGGCGATCCGGGCGAACCACCTCAGTTTCGCGGCTATGGTGAGACGGTGACCGACGCGGTCGGCGGCGGAGGTGCATCGATGCGTACGGACACCTCGGCGCCCGTCGTCGTCGGCGTCGACGGATCGCCGGCCGCGCTCGCGGCCGTCCGGTTGGCCGCGCGCGAGGCCGCGCTGCGCAAGTGCCCGCTGCGGTTGGTGCACGCGTTCATCTGGCCGCAGCTGAAGGCGCCGCGCGCCCATCTGCCCGCCGGCCCACCCGAGGGCGGCCTGCGCCAGCAGGCCGAGCGGACCGTCGCGGACGCGGTGGCGGAGGCGACCCGGGCCGCGCCGGACCGCGTCGTGATCGACGAGATCGTCGACGGCTCCCCCGCGCCGGTGCTGCTGCGCGAGTCGCGCCGCGCCGGGCTGCTCGTGCTCGGCTATCACGGGCTCGGCGCGGTCACGGGCGCGCTGATCGGGTCGGTCGCCACCCAGGTCGCCGGGCACGCGGCCTGCCCGGTGATGGTGGCGCGCGGCGAGAACCATGCCGACGGCCCGGTGATGGTCGGCGTCGACGGGTCGCCGTGGTCGGAGCGCGCCGTCGCATTCGCCGCCGAGGAGGCCGCGCTGCGCGCGGCACGCCTGGTCGTGCTGCACGCGCGCAACGGCCCGCTGCCGGTCGCCACCGGCGACCCGGAGGCCACCGCGTCCGATGTGGACGCTTCCGACGCCGACGAGGAGGTCGCGCTCACCGCGACCGTGGCGGCGCTCCGGGCACGCCACCCGCAGGTGCCGATGACGCACCGGCTCGTCCAGGGCCGGGCGACGCGGGTGTTCGTCGCCGAGTCGGCCGGCGCGCAACTGATGGTCGTCGGCGCGCGGGGCCGCGGCGGCTTTCCCGGGCTACGGCTGGGTGGGGTCAGCCAGGCGGTCCTGCACCACGGCAGCTGCCCGCTCACGATCGTCCAGGAGCCGCAGCCATGACCGTACGCCCGTGACGGCCGCCGCGGCGCGACCGGTCGTCGCCGGGGTGGACGGCTCCCCCGGCAGCCTGACCGCCGCCCGGCACGCCGCGTACGCCGCCGCCACCCGGTCACTGCCGCTGCGGCTGGTGCACGGCTTCCTGCCGGCGCTGGACCACGGCCTGCCGGAGAACCCGTACGACGGCGATCCGCCCGCGCCGGGCCAGCCGGAGCGGCGGATGCTCACCGACACGGCCGAGCGGCTGCGCCGGGAGTGGCCGGAGCTGACGGTCTCGACGCGGCAGGCGCCCGACGGCGGGGCGGCGACGCTGATCGAGGAGTCGCGCCGCGCCGACCTGGTGGTCGTGGGCGACCGCGACCGGGAGCGCCTGGGCGAGCTGCTGCTCGGCTCGGTCGCCTCGCAGGTCACCGGACATGCGCACTGTCCCGTGCTGGTCGTACGCCCGCCCGACCGGCCCGTCGACCACCCGGGGCCGGTCATCGCCGGCATCGACGGGTCGCCGGCCGGCGACGCGGCGCTGATAGCCGCGGCGCACGAGTCGGTACGCCGGTCCCGGCTGCTGGTGGTCGCGCACGTGTGGTGGGCGGCGGCGGTGCGGGAGACGCGCGAGACGTACGCCGGGATCGAGGCGACCGCGATGGCCGACGCCGCCGAGCTGGTCGTCGCCGCGGTGGCGAACGTCCAGGCACGGTTTCCGGGGATCATCGCGGAGGAGAAGCTGATGCGCGGCCCGGATCCGGCGCGCACCCTGGTGGAGGCCAGCCGGGAGGCGGGGCTGCTGGTGGTGGGGGCGCGCGGGCACGGCGGCCTCGCCGAGCTGCTGCTCGGGTCGGTGAGCCAGCGGCTCGTGCAGTACGCCCGGTGCCCGGTGCTGGTCGCGCGCGCCCAGTCGGCGCCGCTCAGCCCGCCCGGCTGAGTGCCCAGTCGATGGCGTCGGCGATGTCGAGCACCGGGTAACGCACCGCCCGGATCCGCCGATCGGCGTCGATCACGAACAGCGACCGGCGCAGCCGTACGGTGTCGGCGACCCGGACGGTGGGCAGCCGCAGCGCGGCGGCGAGCTCCAGCGCGCTGTCGGAGAGCAGCGGGAACGGGATGGCCTCGGCCTCAGCGAAGGCGCGCTGCTCCTCGGGGCGCTGCGTGCTCACCCCGTGCACCGCCACCTTGGCGGCCCGGAACTCCCCGTAGCGGTCCCGGAAGAGGCGGTTCTCCAGGGTGCAGCCGGCGGCGCCGGGCACGTCGGACCAGCCGTCCGGCAGCGGCGAGGGCGTCCCGGTCGCCGGGTACGCGAACAGCACGGTGGGACCATCGACGACGGCGCCGTCGCCCGCGGTCGCGGGCAGCCGCAGCGCCGGCACCACCGTGCCGACCAGCGCGTGCACCCGTTCGTGGTCGGCGTGCGTGGAGGTGGCCGTCACCTCGCCGTCGCCGAGCACCCACCGGTCGCCCCAGTCCTGTAGCCCGACCAGGACCGGCAGCAACGCCCGGCCGCGCGCGGTGAGCAGGTAGTCGTGCCGGGGCGGGGCGCTGGTGTAGGCGACCCGCTCCAGCACGCCCGCGTCAACCAGGTGGCGCAGCCGGTCGGCGAGCACCTTGCGGGAGATGCCCAGCTCCGCGACGAGGTCGTCGAAGCGGCGGTGGCCGCGGGCGACGTCGCGGACCACGAGCCAGCACCAGCGGTCGGCGAGCACCGCCGCAGCGGCGCTGACCGCGCACGCCGGGTCGGGAGAACTGGGTTGCCGCGGCATGATCCCAGCATAGTAAGTTCCCATTGGGAACTTACTGGGGAGGACACGTGCTGCGGACCGCGCCCACCTGGCTCAAGGCCCTGCTGATCGGGCAGGCCGTCAACGCGGCGGGCGCGCTCGCCTGGATCTACCTGACGCTCTACCTGGTCGACGAACGCGGCCTGCCCGCCGGCACGGCCGCCCTGATCACCGCGACGTACGGCGTCGGCCTGATCGCCGGCAACCTCGGCGCCGGCTCGCTCGGCGACCGGCTCGGGCTGCGGCCGGTCCTGGTCGCGTCGCTGGCCACCTGGGCGGCCGCCTGCGTCGCCGTCCCGCTCACCCCCACCCCGCTGCTGGCCCCGGTCGCGCTGCTCGCCGGGGCGTCCGGCGGCGCCGGACGGCCGCTGATGAGCGCGCTGGTCGCCACGGCCATGCCCACCGAACGGCGGCGCGAGGCGATCGCGCTGTCCCGGGTGGCGAACAACCTCGGCACGGTGGTCGGCCCGCCGCTCGGCGGCCTGCTCGCCACCACCAACTTCGACCTGATCTTCGTCATCGACGCGGTGAGCAGCGTGCTGCTGATCGCCGCCGTCGTCCGCTGGTGCCCGTCCCCGCGTCCCGTGCGGCACCCGGACGGCCCGCGCACCGTTCTGCACGCCCTGCGCGCCGACCGCGCCATGGTCACGCTCCTGGTCACCGTGTTGGCCGTCGACACCGCGTACCGGCTGGTCTACACCGTGCTGCCGCTGTTCCTGCGCGACCGGGGCGCGCCGCCGCTGGCGTACGGCGTCCTGGTGTCGCTCAACTGCGTGGTGATCGTGCTGTTCGAGGCCCGGCTCGCCCGCCGGCTCGCCGACCGCTCCGCGGCAGTCGTGATCGGCGCGGGCTACGCCCTCGTCGGGCTCGGCTGGTTGGTGCTCGGCGCGGCCCCCACCGTCGTCATCGCGTTCGTCGCGGTCCTCGTGGTGACCGCTGGCGAGATGCTCTACAAGCCGACCGCCACGGCGCGCGCCGCAGACCTGGCCCCGTCCGGCATGGACGGGCGTTACCAGAGCCTGTACGCCGGCGCATCGATCACCGGCGCGTTCCTGTCGCCGCTGCTCGGCACCACGCTCTACGGCGCGCGGCCCTGGCTGGTCTGGCCGCTCGCCGGCGCGGTCGCCCTGCTCGCGGCGACCGCGCTGGTCCGGTCCGCCCGCGGGCGGGAGAAAGATCCGCGTGATCAGGCGGTTCCGCTCACGGCACGCCGACAACACGCGGGACGTACTCCCTGATCACGCGGATCAGGCGAGGGGGTCGCGGGGCGGCGGGTTAGGGGGGAGAGTGGCGGTGTGGTGGTGCCGGTGCACGACATCAATCCGGTGCGGCGTACGCCGTGGGTGACGTGGGCGCTGATCGCGGTGAACGTGCTCGCGTTTCTGCTCACGCCGACCGTGGCCAGCACGGGCGTGACCCGCGACAGCCTCAGTCAACTGTGCCGGCAGGAGGCGTTCTACGAGCGGTACGGGGCGATCCCGCGGGAGTTGGTCGACAACCGGCCGCTGCCGGCGGCCACCACCGGCGACGTCGGGGTCGGGCCGAACGGGCCGGGATGCGTCGTCGAGCGGCGGTGGTACGAGAAGATCCCGGTGCTGTCGGTGCTCTCCTCGATGTTCCTGCACGGCGGCTGGCTGCACCTGCTCGGCAACATGCTCTATCTCTGGGTCTTCGGCAACAACGTCGAGGACCGCTTCGGGCGGCTGCGCTTCCTGCTGTTCTACCTGTTCTGCGGCTACGCCGCGGCGTACGGCTTCGCGCTGGTCAACGCCGCGGCGACCCAGCCGCTGGTCGGCGCCTCCGGCGCGGTCTCCGGGGTGCTCGGCGCCTACCTCGTCCTCTTCCCGCGGGCCCGGGTCTGGAGCCTCGTTCCGGTCCTGCTGTTCATCCCGCTCCGGCTGCCCGCCTGGCTCGTGCTCGGCCTGTGGTTCGTGCTGCAGTGGCTCTACTCCTCCGGCTACGCCGTCTCCAACGCCGGCTCCGTCGCCTACTTCGCGCACGTGGTCGGCTTCGTCGTCGGCATGATCGTCGCGCTGCCGCTGGCCGGCCGGCGCCCGCCGCCCGAACCCCGCCGCTGGGGCGGTCCGGTCCCGACGTAGCCACCACCTCGCCCCGTGTCGCGCGCGGCGCGCGGGCAGCGGCGTAGCCGCCACCCACCACCGTCGTTGACCCGCCGGGAGGCAATGGCGGCAACACTGCGACGGGGGCAGGGCAGTGACGGGGAATGGACGGCTGCCGGTGGAGCAGCGATGGCGACCGACGGCAGCGAACGTGGGGGCTCGGCGCGGTGACGACGGGGACCGCCCGTGCTGACCGGCTGGTTCGTCGTCGTCGGGGTCGGGTGCGTCGCAGGTTTCGTCGCCTGGCTGATCGGCGTGGCGATGCTGCGTGCGCTGAGGGCGGCGCGCAAGAAAGAGGCGGACGTCGCGGAACGGCGGGTGCACATCCAGCGCTCGTTCTCGGCGCTGTTCGTGATCGCCTCGATGTACTACACCCTGCCGTTCACCGGGTTGCCCAAGGCCCATTTGAAGCCGGTTCGGCACGTGCTGCTGATCCTGCTGATCCTCACTCTCGGGTGGTTCCTGCTCAAGGTGGGGCGGGCGATCGAGGATGCGCTGGTCGAGCGCTATCCGGTCAGCCGGCTCCCGGACGACCCGCGCGCCCGGCGGGCCCGCACGCAGATCGCGGTCCTGCGCCGGGTCTTCGCGACGCTCGTCGTCCTGGTCGCCATCGGCGCCGCGCTGACCACCATCGAGCCGATCCGGGTGCTCGGCACGTCGGTGCTCGCCTCCGCCGGCGTCGCCAGCGTCGTGCTCGGCATCGCCGCCCAGGGCACGCTCTCGCACGTGCTGGCCGGCCTGCAGCTCGCCTTCACCGACGCCCTGCGCATCGACGACGTGGTGGTGCTGGAGGGCGAGTGGGGGCACATCGAAAACGTGCAGCTCACCTACGTGGTCGTACGGAGCTGGGACGAACGCCGGATCATCCTGCCGACCACGTACTTCACCACCAAGCCGTACCAGAACTGGACCAAGTACGAGTCGCGGGTGCTCGGCACGATCGACGTCCAGCTCGACTACACCGCGGACATCGACGTGCTGCGCGCCGAGACCCAACGCCTGCTCGACAGCAGCGAGCATTGGGACCACCAGTACTGGGTGCTGGAGATGACCGAGATGACGTCGTCGACGGTCACCATTCGGATCGCCGCGTCGGCGCCGAACGGCGCGAAGGTCTGGTGGCTGCGGGTGCAGCTCCGCGAGGGGCTCGTCAAGTACCTGCGGGACAACCACCCGCAGTGGCTGCCCCGCGGCCGCGGCGCCTACCAGCCCTGACGCCGCTCGCGCCCCGCGGCGAAGCGGATCGACGTCTGCTCCAGGGACGACCGTCGGGCCAGCGCCGTGGCACG
The DNA here is from genome assembly GCF_900107255.1 of Micromonospora pattaloongensis. GTDB lineage: Bacteria > Actinomycetota > Actinomycetes > Mycobacteriales > Micromonosporaceae > Micromonospora_I > Micromonospora_I pattaloongensis. The sequence goes on from NZ_FNPH01000002.1 coordinate 151,504, forward strand.
CGCCATGCCCTGTCGGACGCGCCGTCGACGCGGTAGACAGGAAGGCGGGTGCTGCCGCGGCGCCGGAGGTGGGACGTGAGCGGCTACGTGAACTCCGACGGTGGGGGCTGGACCGAGCTGCGGGTTCACGGGGTGGCCGGCACCCCGCCGGAGGACATGCTCGGACACCCGCACGTCGTGCGCGTCGCCGGGGACGCCGACGCCGGCTTCTACCGGCGCTGGTGGGAGGCGGAGCCGGTCGCGGCGGACACCGCCGAACAGCGGCTGGAGGCGTACTCGTGGGGCGGGCTGACCGCCGGCAGCGGCCAGCGCGCGCTGTGGCTGCTGCTGACCCCGTTCCTGCTGGTCAACGTCGCGTTCTGGGCGCAGCCGCCGGCCGGGGACGGTCGCGGGCGCCGCACCGCGCGGCGGGTCGGCGACACCGCGCAGCGGCTCTTCGCGCTGACGTTGACGCTCGCCCTGGTGGCGTCGGTGGCCCTGGTCTCGATGGACTTCGCCGGCTGGCAGTGCGGCCGGCCGGCGCACGCCTGCGCGGAGAAGGTGTCCTGGCTGGAGTTCCTCTCCTGGTCCTGGCTCGACCTGCCCGGACGCCGTCTCGCCGTGACCGCGGCGGCGCCGCTGGCCGTGGTGGCGCTGCTGTGGTGGCTGGCGCAGAAGACCTGGCGCGGCCTGGAGGCGACCGACGTGCCGTCCACCGTGCCGGAGGACCGGCACCGGACACCGTTGGAGGACCGGCGGATGTGGAACGGCGGCGCGCCGGTGCGCCGGCTCCGGGCGGTGCACGTGGCGGCCGGTTTCGCGCTCGTCGGCGTCCTGCTGCTCGCCCCGTTCCTCGAGTTCGGCGGCCCGGTGGTCGGCGTCCTGATGGTGGTGACGCTGGGCCTGCTCGCCTGGTGCGTGGTGCTCACCTGCCTGGCCCGGATGACCGAGCGGAGCCGACCGGACGGCGAGGATCACGACGTGGGGCGGCGCGACGGCTACACGGTCCTGCCGTGGCTCGCCCTGGGCCTGGCCGCGCTCGCCGCGGTCGTGGTGGCGCAACCCGCGATCGGCGCGGCCCGGCCCGGTGACGCGCGTCCCGCGCTGCCGGGGCTCGCGCCGACCGTGCACGCGCTGACCGGGGCGCAGGTCGCCCTGCTGCTCGCCGTGATCGTCGTGCTGCCGGTGCGCCGCGCGCCCCGCCGGTCCGCGAGCGCGGACCCGGACGCCGGCGCCGCCGCGCATCCGGACGCCGGCCCGGGCCGGGCCGCGGATGCCGACTCCGCACCGGCCTGGGGCGGGCTGGTGACCGCCGGGCTGATGCTGACCGGGGCGTCGCTCGGCACCACCTTCGGCGCCGGGCTGGCCGTGTCGGTCGCGCACGTCCTGGGCCGGCCAGCGCCGGCCGCGCTCGGCCCGGACACGTACGTGGTGCCCATGCCGTACTTCTGGGCGGCCGCGCTGACCGTCCCGGTCGCCGCCGGGTCGCTGCTGCTGGCCGGCCTCGGGCAGTGGCTGATCCGCCGAGACACCGCGCGGACCCTGCGCGACCGGGTGGTCCCCGCCTATCCGGCGGCCGGGATCTGCGCCGCGCTCGCCGCACCCGACGCGCCCGGCCACGCCGCGACGCTGCGCCGGGCCCGCCGGATCGCCGCCGAGTGGTCCGGCGCCACCGTCAGCGACGTCGTCGAGCGGCTCGCCGGCGCGCTGGTCGCGCTGCTCGCCGTGCTCGTCGCCGCCGGGGTGCTCGGCTACCTCGCGGACCCGGAGTGGGTCTACACGCACGCGCGGTGGGCGGTGAACATCGGCGACGCGCTCGTCGGCGGCCTCGTCGCCGGGCTGCTCTACGTCGGGCGGCAGGCGTACGGCCATCTGCGGTTCCGGCGGACCGTCGGGGTGCTGTGGGACGTGGGCACGTTCTGGCCGCGCGCCACCCATCCCCTCGCCCCGCCCTGCTACGCCGAACGGGCGGTGCCCGACCTCATCCGGCGCATCCACCATCTCGGCCACGCCTGCGCCGGGCGGGTGCTGCTCTCCTGCCACTCCCAGGGCACCGTGATCGGGGCAGCCGTGGTCATGCAGCTGACGTACGCCGAGAGCGCCCGGGTCGCCCTGCTCACCCACGGCGCTCCCCTGCGCCGCATCTACGGACGCTTCTTCCCCGGCTACTTCGGCACCATGGCGCTGCGCCGCACCGGCGCGCTGCTGGTCGGGCCGCCGCTCGACACGAGCGACGGCGCCCGCGCGCGGTGGCCGTGGCGCAACCTCTACCGGCCCAGCGACCCGATCGGGGGCTGGGTGCTGCGGGACCGTCCGGCCGTGGAGATCAGCCCCGCCGAGTGGGCAGCGGACCCCCGCGCCGGGGACAACGGCGACGTGGACCGGTGCGTCATCGATCCGGTCTTCGCCCGGGCCGCCGGCGACAGCGCCTATCCGCCCACCCGCGGCCACTCGGCCTACCCCGACGAGCCGGCGTACGGCGCCTCCGTCGACATCGTCCGGGAGCTCCGCGTCGCCACCCCCCGCGACCGGTGAAAAATACCTCCGATCGAACGCACCCACCCCGGCACATATTGACAGCGGCACCGCGCGGGTCCACTCTCGTCGATACGTCATTTCCCGTACGGATGGAGACGCGATGCTCAGACGTACCGGCAGAGTCCTCGCCGCGCTCACCCTCGCCGCGGCCGCGACGCTCGTCGGGGCGGTCACCACCGCCGCCCCCGCGCGCGCCGACGGCTGCTACACCTGGGGGCGCACCCTCTCCCCGGGCATGACCGGCGAGGACGTGCGGCAGCTGCAGATCCGCGTCGCCGGCTACCCCGGCTACGGGGCGGTGCTCGCGATCGACGGCGACTACGGCCCCGCGACCAAGTCCGCGGTCACCCGCTTTCAGCAGGCGTACGGCCTGCCCGCGGACGGCGTCGCCGGGCCGCAGACGTTCAACCGGATCTACGCGCTGCAGGACGACGACTGCACCCCGGTCAACTTCAGCTACGCCGAGTTCAACGACTGCAACTCGGACTGGTCCGGCGGTGCGGTCTCCGCCGCAACCGCCCGGTTCAACGCGCTGGTCAACATGTGGAAGCTGCAGGCCATGCGGCACGCGCTGGGCGACCAGCCGATCCGGGTGACCAGCGCCTTCCGCAGCCACGCCTGCAACAACGCTGTCGGCGGCTCCGCCACCAGCCGCCACCTCTACGGCGACGCTGTCGACCTCGGCGTCAGCCCACACTCGCTGTGCCGGCTGGCGCAGCAGGCCCGCAACCACGGCTGGAACGAGATCCTCGGCCCCGGCTACCCGGGCCACGACGACCACACCCACGTCGCGCACAAGTCGAGCCGCACCTGGTCCGCGCCGACCTGCGGCATCTGATCCCGGTACCGCTCCGGCGCCGGCGGGTGGTCGCACGGCCACCCGCCGGCGCCACCGGCGCGGGTCAGTCCGCGCCGAAGCGGTCGGAGAGGCGGGTCAGTCCGCGCCGAAGCGGTCGGAGAGGGCGTAGCGCAGCAGCACGACGTCGTCGATCTGGCGCACCTCGGCGATGCTGGCGCGGCGCCCCGGATGCCAGGGAAACCGGCCGTCGCGCACAAAGCGGGGCGCCCGGCAGTCGCCGACGAAGAACGGCGCCACCACCAGGTGCAGCTCGTCGGCGAGCCCGGCGGTCAGGAACTGCGAGTGCATGGTGCCGCCGCCCTCGACCATCAGCCGGCGTACGCCGCGGGCGGCGAGGTCGGCCAGCGCCCGCACCGGCTCGACCGGCTCGCCGGCGTCCACCACCGTGGCGACCGTCCCGAGCCGCTCGCGCGCCTTCTCCACGGCGCCCGTCGCGCAGTACACGATCTTCTCGGTGTCGCCGGTGGTGAAGAACCGCGCGCCCGGATCGAGGTCGCCGCTGCCGGTCACGGTGACCTTGGTGGGCGACGGCGGCAGCCCGCGCGCGACCCGCTCGTCGCGGCGCCGCTGCGCGCGCACCAGCAGCCGCGGGTTGTCCAGCCGCACCGTGCCCGCGCCGACCAGGATCGCGTCGCACTCGGCGCGCACCTCGTCGATCCGGTCCAGATCGTCCGAGTTGGACAGCATCAGCCGCTGTCCGGTGGCGTCGTCGATGTAGCCGTCCATCGACATGGCGCAGCTGAGCAGGACGTACGGTCGGTCACTCACGGACGAACGGCAGGTCGAGGGTGTGTTCGCCGCGGCTGGCCTTGGTGGCCAGGTAGCCGGCGTTCGCCGGGGACAGGTACACCCCGGTCGTCACCCGTTGGGTCACTGTCACCCCGAGCCGGCCGAGCTGCTCGGCCTTGTCGGGGTTGTTGCTCAGCAGCGCGACGCCCTCCACCCCGAGCGCCGCGAGCATCTGCGCCGCCGCCGTGTAGTCGCGCTCGTCCTCGCGGTGGCCCAGCGCGACGTTCGCCTCGTACGTGTCCAGGCCGGCATCCTGCAGCGCGTACGCCTCCAGCTTGGTGTAGAGCCCGACGCCGCGCCCCTCCTGCCGCAGGTACAGCAGGAACCCGCCGGCGTCGGCGATCCGCTCGACCGCCTCCCGCAGCTGCGGGCCGCAGTCGCAGCGCTGACTGCCGAACACGTCCCCGGTCAGGCACTCGCTGTGCGGGCGGACCAGCGGGGTGCGCCCGTCGGTCGCGCGCCGGTCGGGCGGCGCGGCCCAGTCACCGAGGCCGAACGCCAGATGCTCCCGCTCGTCGGCCAGGCCGTTGAACGTGAACACCCGCGCGGTCGTGGCGTACCCGTCGGGGAAGCGCAGCGGCACCGTGACCTGGGTCCGGACCGTCGCCACCCGCAGTGCTTCGTACATTCGTCTCCTCCGTCAGACGCTGCCGGACCCGCCCGCAGCGCGTACCGCCTCGACAACCATGTCGCTCTCACCCAGCGGCGGCGCCCGCGACCCGGACGGCGGTGGGCACCCGGACCCGCCGCAGCAGCAACACGGCGGCACCGGGAAGACTGGAGACGATCACCAGCGCCCCGTACACCATGGCGGTCGCGACGCCCTGGCCGGCGGTCAGGCCGGCGGCGGCGAACGCCCACGCCGCCACGCCCTCGCGCGGCCCGAAGCCGGCGACGTTGGCGGGCACGCTCATCGCCAGCAGCGCCAGCAGGGTCAGCGGCACCAGCTCCGACAGCGGCGCGGTGGCGCCCGCGGTGCGCGCCGCGACCAGGAAGGTCGCCAGGTGACCCGCGACGACCACCACCGAGGCGACGAGCACCCCCGGCCAGGCCCCGCGGGCCAGCAGCCCGGCCCGGACGTCGGTCACGGCGGCGCGCAGCACCCGCGCCCGCCGCGAGGGGCCCGAGCGCGGCAGGGCCCGGCCCAGCAGGACGACGCCGAGCCCGCCGACCAGCAGCAGCGCGAACGCGACCGGCAGGTACGGCCGGACCGGCGACGGAAGCGCGACGAGCACGACCACCGCGACGACGGCCTGGACGACCTGTCCCGCGGTCCGCTCCCACACCACCGCGCGGACGCCCCGGCCGACGTCGCCGACGTCCCGGCCGTGCCGCACCGCACGGTCGACGTCACCGACGACGCCACCGGGGAGCGTCGCGTTCAGGAACACCGAGCGGTAGCAGTGCGCGACCGCGGCGCCGAACGGCAACCGCACCCCGAGACCGTCGGCGACCAGCCGCCACCGCCAGGCGCAGCAGACGGTGGTGAGCGCGCCGAGCCCGAGCGCCGCCGCCAGCGCCCACGGCTCGATGGCGCGCAGCCCGTCGAGGAACGGGCCGGCGCCCAGCCGCCACGCCAGCACGGCGAGCACGGCGGCCCCGCCGAGCGCCCGCGCCCACGCCCAGAACGCGCGCGCGCCGCGCCCGGTCCCGTCACCGTTTCGCACCCGCCGGCCTCCCCGGAAGAAACGTCTTCCTGCCTGTACGCACGCGACCGCCCGCCGGTTCACCCGGCGCCGGCGAGCAGGTCGTGGTGATCGACCACCACCCGCAGCCGTCCGGCGGCGGCCTCCGCACGGCGCCGACGGGCGTACGGCGCCGCGGGCCCGGCGAGCTCCGGCCGCTGCTCGCACGCGGCGTCCACCCAGCCGGTGAGCCACTCGGCGATCAGGTCCGCCTGCTCCGGGCCCAGCCGCCACGGGCTGGATCGCACGTCGACGTCGACGCCGTGCCGGGTGAACGCCGCGGCGCAGGCGTCCGCCGCGTCCGGGCCGAGCAGCGTCCGGCCGTCGACCGTGCGGCGCTGATGGTCGTTGAACGCCGCCGCGATCTCGGCGTCCAGCGGATCGGCGGGCGTGAGCTGGACCCGCCCGATCACCGAGATCATCAGCAGCGCCGGGCATCCGGCCCCCGCGCAGGCCGCCACGACCCGCTCGATCTCGTCGGCGGTCAGCATGTCGAGCAGCGCGGACGCGGTGACCAGGGACGCGCCGTCGAGGTCGGCGGGGGTGAGCCGGGTGATGTCGCGGCGCCGGGTCTCGACGGTGACGGGCGCGCCGTCGGCGGCGGTGTCGACCATGTCGGCCGCGGCCCGTTCCAGCAGGTCGGCGTCCCGGTCGTACATGATCCAGTGCTGCGGCCCGGCCAGCCGCGGGGCGAGCCACCGCCCCATCGACCCGGTGCCGCTGCCGAAGTCGTGGATCACCGTACGTCCACCGCCGGCCAGTCGCCGGCGGACCGGCTCCAGCAGCTCGGACGCGCGGGCCGCGGCGTCGGCGGGCTCCCGGAGCCGGAGCCAGTCGGCGAACGTCCGGCTCGCCTCGGCGCTCATGCCGCCACCGCCGCGGTCAGCGCGCCGGCGACCCGGGCCGCGGTGACGTCCCAGCCGGTCAGCGTCGCACGACGGCCGTGCGCGGAGCGCCGCAGCCGCCGGCGCAGCTCCGCGTCGCCGAGCCAGCGCCGCAGCGCCCCGGCGAGCGCTCCCGGATCCCCCGGCTGCACCAGCAGGCCCGGCCGGCTCCCGTCGGGCGCCCGCCCCAGCGCCTCCGGCAGCCCGTCCACGTCGGAGGCCAGCACCGGGATTCCCCGGGCCAGCGCCTCCGTGACCACCATGCCGTACGTCTCGGCGCGGGAGGCGAGCACGAGCAGGTCGGCACCGGCGTACGCGGCGGCGAGCCCGTCGCCGGTGCGCGGGCCGACCAGGCTGACGCGGCCGGCGACACCGGCGGCGTGCGCCCGTCGGCGGAGCCGGTCGACGAACTCCGGATCGCGGGTCAGGGCGCCGACGCAGACGCAGCGCCAGGGCAGGTCCGCGGCGGCGGCCAGGGCCTCCATCAGCACGTCGTGCCCCTTGCCGGCGGTGACGGCGGCGACGCAGAGCAGCTCCGCGCCGCCGGCCGACCCGGTCGCCAGCGGCGCGGGGTCCACCCCGGGCGTGGCGACGTGCACCCGCTGGGCGGGCAGCGCGTACCGGTCGAGCAGTTGGCGCCGCGTCCACTCGCTGGTCGCCACGATCGAGGTGGCGGCGGCCAGCGCCGCCCCCTCGGCGTCGTCGCACAACGGCATGTGCACCAGGACGACCAGACGCAGTCGGCGGGCCGCCGGGACCAGCACCTGCGGCACCGCCGAGGCGACCAGCCCGTCGAGCAGCACCACCGCGTCGTCGTCGAGACCGGCGAGCAGCCGGGCGAGCCCGGCGCGCTCCGTCGCGGTCGGCCGCGGCCACGCGCCGGGGACGACGTGCTCCCGGAGGCTCCAGCCGGCGGCGGTCAGTCCGGCGCAGACCCGCCGGTCGTACGTGTTGCCGCCGCTCGGCGTGGCCGGATCGTCGATGTCGTGGGGCAGCACGACGTTGACCAGCCTCATAGCGGGCGCTCGTAGCTGGCCCAGGCGATGTGCGACTCGTGCAGCGTCACCGTGATCCCGGCCAGCCCGCGCGCCCCGTCGCCCAGGTCGCCGGCGTGGACGCGGTCGGCGAGCCGGTCGGCGATCGTCCGGGCGAGCACCTCGGTCGTGGTGTTCACGCCGGCGAACGCGGGCTCGTCGTCGAGGTTGCGGTAGGTGAGCTCGCCGAGGACCGCGTTCAGCTGCTGCGCGGCGAGCCCGATGTCGACGACGATGCCGTCGGCGTCGAGCTCGGCCCGCCGGAACGTCGCGTCGACGACGAACGTCGCGCCGTGGAGTCGCTGCGCGGGTCCGAAGACCTCGCCCCGGAAACTGTGCGCGATCATGATGTGATCACGGACGGTCACGCTGAACACGGTTCACTCTCCGTCGTAGGTGATGAGATGGCACAGCGCGGGAAGGCTCCCGGCCGCCAGTTGGACGAGCACGTCGGGTAGCTCCGCGAACCGGGACTCGCCGGTGATCAGCGCGTCGAACGCGGGATCGCGCAGCAGCTCCAGCGCCAGCGCCAGCCGGTCGGCGAAGCTGCGGCTGCCCCGGCGCGCCGGCGACACCATGCCGACCTGGCTACTGCGGATGGTCAGCCGTCCGGAGTGGAACGCTCCGCCCAGCGACACGTTCACCGCGCGGTCGCCGTACCAGCTCAGCTCGATCACCGTGCCCTCCGGGGCGAGCAGCTCCAGCGACCGCTGCAGCCCCTCGGCGGTCGCGCTGGCGTGCACGACCAGGTCGCGCCCGCCCGCCGCGTCGGCGGGCAGCGCGAATTCCACGTCCAGCGCGGCGGCGATCTCCGCCCGGGCGGGATCGGCGTCGACGAGCTCGACCCGGACGCCGGGGAACCGGGCGGCCAGCGCCGCGACGCAGCACCCCACCATGCCGCCGCCCACCACCGTGATCCGGTCGCCGACCAGCGGCGCGGCGTCCCACAGCGCGTTCACCGCGGTCTCCACCGTCCCGGCGAGCACGGCCCGGGCCGGCGGCACCCCGTCGGGCACCACCACCACGGCGTCGGCCGGGACGACGTAGGCGGTCTGGTGCGGGTGGAGGCAGAAGACGGTACGGCCGGTGAGCGCCGCCGGGCCCGCTTCGACCACGCCGACGTTGAGGTAGCCGTACTTCACGGGCGCCGGGAAGTCGCCCTCCTGGAACGGGGCGCGCATCGCGGCGTGCTGGCCGGCCGGCACGCGACCGGAGAAGACCAGCGTCTCGGTGCCCCGGCTGACGGCGGAGTGCAGCGTGCGGACCAGGACGTCGTCGGGGCCGGGCGCGGGCAGCGTCACCGGCCGGATCTCGCCCTGCCCGGGCGAGCGCAGCCAGAAGGCGTGGGCCTCCCGCGTCACGGTTTCTCCTCATTTGTGGAATCTGGACCGAACCGAACGCCCACGCTTTCCGTGTTCCCTGTCGTCAGCGGGTCGTCGATCTTTACTCACGGAGGCATGGTGCCCAGGGTTCAAACCGGTCCGGCGATCGGGCTGATCATCCAGTTTGTCCTGCTCGCCGGCCTCGCCGCGACCGCCGGGCTCGGCCTGGCGGGCTGGCTCGCCGGACTCGCGCACGGGACCGTGACGTGCCTCGTGCTCGCCCACGGGCTGCGCCGGTCCGGCGCGCCCGGCCTCGGGCCCGCCGACCGGGTGACGCTGGCGCGGGCCCTGCTGGTCGGCGGCGTCACGGCGCTGACCGTGGACGGCTTCACCCGGCCTACGCCGGTCGGGCTGCTGGTCGCCCTCACCGCCGTGGCGCTGTCGCTCGACGCGGTCGACGGATACGTCGCCCGGCGCACCGGCACCGTCAGCGCGCTCGGCGCGCGCTTCGACATGGAGGTCGACGCGTTCCTGATCCTGGTGCTCTGCGTCCACGTCACGCCGGCGGTGGGTCCCTGGGTGCTCGCCATCGGGGCGATGCGGTACGCCTTCGTGGTCGCCGGCTGGGCGCTGCCGTGGATGCGTGGCTCGCTGCCGCCGCGTCACTGGCGAAAGGTCGTCGCGGCCGCCCAGGGCGTGCTGCTGGCCGTCGCGGCCGCCGAGGTGCTGCCCGGGCCGGGGACCGCCGTCGTGCTCGCGGTGTCGCTGGCCCTGCTGATCGAGTCGTTCGGCCACGACGTCGGGTGGCTGTGGCGGCACCACCCCGCCCGCCCCGGCACCGCCGCCGGCCCGGTGGGCAGCCCCTCCCCCGGTCTGATCCTGCGCTGAGGAGACGTGGACGTGACCCAGTTCGACGCCGTGCTGTTCGACGCCGGCGACACCCTGATCCGGCTGACCGGCAGCGGCGAGACGCTGCTGCACAGGGCGGCCGCCGCCCTCGGCGTCGACCGGCTCGACCCGGACGAGGTCGCGCGGGTGTGGCGGCGCGTGCTGGAGCGCGCCGGCACCGCCGAGGAGCTCGCCAAGGGCCGGGACCTGTCGCCCGAGCGGCACCGCGAGGTGTGGACGGCGCTGTACGACACCGCCGGGTGCGAGAAGCTGGCGCCGGGGCTGAGCGGGCACCTGTACGCGCTCACCGTCCGGGCGGAGTCCTGGGAGGCGTTCCCGGACAGCGTCGACACCCTCAGGTCGCTGCACGAGCGCGGCGTACGGATCGGGGTCGTCAGCGACACCGGCTTCGACCTGCGCCCGGCGCTGGAGCTGCGCGGGCTGTCGCCGTTCGTCGACACCGTCGTGATGTCATACGAGTGTGGGGTGTGCAAGCCGGCGGCGACGCCGTTCCTGATCGCGTGTGAACGCCTCGGCGTGGCCCCGGAGCGCGCCCTCATGGTCGGCGACAACCCGCTCACCGACTCGGGCGCGGTGGCCGCCGGCCTGTACGCGTTCCTGCTGCCGCCGGCGGCGGCGGCCGGCCCGCGAGGGCTCCGGCACGTCCTGGCCCTGGTCTGACCCGCACCCGGAAGGACACCCCGCATGCTCCCCGAAACGCCGCACCGCAGCGAGGCCACTGTGGAGGAGACACCGACGGCGGACGCCGGTCCCGCCGGGCACGGGGGCAGGCGCCGCGTGGCCGCCTGGGCCATCACCGCGCTGGCCGGCCTGCTGGTGCTCGTCGCTCTCACCGCGCCGAACCAGCTCACCCGGCTCACGCCCGCCGCGTTCCTGCGGATCCCGCTCGAGGCGCTGGCCACGGTCGCCGTCCTGCTCGTGCTGCCGCCGTGGCCGCGCCGGGTCGTGGCCGGGCTCGCCGGGTTCACCCTCGGCCTGCTGGCCGTCCTGAAGGTCGCCGACATGGGGTTCTACGGGGCGTTCGACCGGCCCTTCCACCTCGGTGTCGACTGGGTGCTCTTCGACGACGCGGCGGGGTTCGTGTCCGACTCGTTCGGTCGGACCGCCGCGATCGGCGCGGTGGTCGCGGCGGTGCTGCTCGTCACCGCGGTGCCCGTGCTCCTGGCGCTGTCGGTGCTGCGGCTGACCCGGCTGGTGGTCCGGCACGACGTCACGGCGCGGCGGTCGGTCGCCGCGCTGGCGGTCGGCTGGCTGGTGCTGGCCGCGCTGGGCGTGCGGATCGTCCCGGACGCGCCGGTCGCGGACAGCAGCGCGACCGCGCTGGTCTACGACCACGCGCGCCAGGTGCGCGCCGGCCTGCAGGACCGGAAGACGTTCGCCGCGGAGCTCGCCGACGACGCGTTCGGGAACACCCCGGCCGATCAGTTCCTGACCGCGCTGCGCGGCAAGGACGTGATCGTCGCGTTCGTCGAGAGCTACGGGCGCGACGCGGTCGAGGATCCGGAGTTCGCCCCGCAGGTCGGCGCGGTGCTCGACGACGGCGACCGGCGACTGCGCGCCGCGGGCTTCGCCTCCCGCAGCGGCTTCCTCACCTCACCGGCGATGGGCGGCGGCAGCTGGCTGGCGCACGACACGCTGCTCTCGGGGGTGTGGATCGACAACGAGCAGCGGCACCGCGCGCTGCTGGCCAGCGACCGGCTCACCCTGGGCACCGCGTTCCGGCGCGCGGGCTGGCGGACCGTCGGCGTCATGCCGGCCATCACGCAGGACTGGCCGGAAGGGGCGGTCTTCGGCCACGACCGGCTGTACGACAACCGCAATCTCGGCTATCGCGGCCCGACCTTCGCCTACGCCCCGATCCCCGACCAGTACACGCTGTCGGCGTTCCAGCGGCGGGAGCGGCCGGAGGCGGACCGGCGCCCGGTGATGGCGGAGATCGCCCTGGTGTCCAGCCACTCGCCGTGGACGACCATCCCCCGGCTGCTGGACTGGGACTCCCTCGGCAACGGCCGGGTCTACCGCGACGCCACCGCCGCGACCGAGAAGCCGCAGCAGGGGGTGCGCGGCGATGCCACCACCCGCGCCCGCGCCGGCTACCGGCGCGCGATCGAGTACTCGCTGAGCAGTGTCATCTCCTACGTCGAGCGGTACGGCGACGACGACCTGGTCCTCGTCCTCCTCGGCGACCACCAGCCCACCCCGCTCATCACGGGCGAGGGCGCCACCCGGGACGTGCCGATCACCATCGTGAGCCGGGACCGGGCGGTGCTGGACCGGATCGCCGGCTGGGGCTGGCAGGAGGGGCTGCGGCCCGGTCCGCAGGCCCCGGTCTGGCGGATGGACACGTTCCGGAACCGCTTCCTGACCGCCTTCGGTCCGCACCCCGGGACCGCCCCGGGGCGCCCCCGCTAGACGCCGCCGACTCGCGGGCCTCTTCGTCGCCGACCCCCGTTTAGGGTGGGCGGCATGGCCGAGTCGTGGGACCCCACCGCTACCGGCGTGCTGCGGCTGCCCTCCGGCCGGCTGGTCCGGGGGCGGGCGCTGCGCCGGCCGCTGCCGCCGGGGCCCACACCCACCTTCGGCCTCTACCTGCTGGGCACCGAGCCGCCCGCCCGCGCCTGGGAGAGCCGGTGGTTGCGCTGGCCGGACTTCCGGCTGCCGGCGGACCGCGCGCAGGCGCGGCTGCTGCTGCGCCAGGCGTGGGAGCGGGCGGCGACCGGGCGGGTGGAGCTCGCCTGCCGCGGCGGCCGGGGACGGACCGGCACGGCGCTGGCCTGTCTGGCCGTGCTCGACGGCGTTCCGGCGGAGCGGGCGGTGGCGTTCGTCCGGGAGCACTACGACCCGCACGCCGTGGAGACGCCCTGGCAGAAGCGGTACGTCGCCCGCTTCTCCGGGCGCGGGGATGCGGTCACGGGGTGACCCGCACGCCGCCCGCGGCGCGCCCGCCGGGACGGGGGTATCCCCCGGCGACGACCGGTCGCGTTTGCCCCGCCCGCGCGGGGGTAGCCGGCATGGCTGACGAGGCCACGTACCCCACGGGAGGTCGGAATGACGCTCGCGATGCCTGCGATCACGTTGCCGTCCGGCGAGACGATGCCGGCGCTCGGCCAGGGCACCTGGTTCCTGGGCGACGACCCGGCGAAGCGGCGCGACGAGATCACCGCGCTGCGGACCGGCCTCGACCTGGGCATGACGCTGCTCGACACCGCGGAGATGTACGGCGACGGCGCGTCCGAGGAGCTGGTGGGCGAGGCGATCGCCGGACGGCGCGATGAGGTGTTCCTGGTCGACAAGGTGCTGCCGTCCAACGCCAGCCGGCGCGGCACCGTGCAGGCCTGCCGCCGCAGCCTCCAGCGGCTCGGCGTCGATCACATCGATCTCTACCTGCTGCACTGGCGGGGCAGTCATCCGCTGGCCGAGACGATCGAGGCGTTCGCCGAGTTGGTCGACGCCGGCGACATCGGGCAGTGGGGGGTGAGCAACTTCGACACCTCCGACATGACGGAGCTGATGGACGCCGGCGGCGAGGCGTGCGCGACGAACCAGATCCTCTACAACCTGACGCGGCGCGGTCCCGAGTTCGACCTGCTGCCCTGGCTGCGCGAGCACGACATCCCCGTGATGGCGTACTCGCCGATCGAGCAGGGGCGGCTGCTGGGCCACCCGCAGCTCGAGGAGGTCGCCGCGCGGCACGAGGCCACACCCGCGCAGGTGGCGCTCGCCTGGCTGCTCCGCCAGGAGGCGGTCGCGGCCATCCCCCGGTCATCGAAGCCGGATCACACCCGGCAGAACGCCGGGGCGCTGGGTCTGACTCTGACCGCCGAGGATCTCACCGCCCTCGACGCCGCGTTCCCGCCGCCGACCGTGCGGCAGCCGCTGGCGATGTTGTAGCTGCCTGGACCGCCTGCGCGGCGGCGCGTGATCTTGCAGTGCTCTCCCAGTCTCGGACGTGCATACTTGTGCGGTTCACGTTCGTGCCGGAGGGCCTGCTCGTCCGGCTGCTGCGCGAGGGTGGTTGTGGTGGTCGAGAAGACGTCGTCCGGCGGACGCGGGGTTTCCAACAGCACGGCGGCGATGGCGGACCCCGGTCTGCGACAACTGCTCGCGGGTCTGACCGCCGTGCGCGACGGCGACTTCGGCACGCGCCTGCCGGAGGACGGCGACGGCCTGCTGGGCGAGATCGCGACCGTCTTCAACGGCATGGTCGACCAGCTCTCGCTCTTCACCTCCGAGGTCACCCGTGTGGCCCGCGAGGTGGGCACGGAGGGGCAGCTGGGCGGTCAGGCCGAGGTGCCCGGCGTCTCGGGCACCTGGAAGGACCTCACCGACTCGGTGAACGCGATGGCCGGCAACCTCACCGACCAGGTCCGCGACATCGCCGAGGTCGCCACCGCGGTGGCCCTGGGCGACCTGTCGCAGAAAATCACCGTGGACGTGCGCGGCGAGATCCTGGAGCTGAAGAACACCATCAACACGATGGTCGACCAGCTGTCGTCCTTCGCCGACGAGGTCACCCGGGTGGCCCGCGAGGTGGGCAGCGAGGGGCGGCTGGGCGGCCAGGCCGAGGTGCCCGGCGTCGCCGGCACCTGGCGCGACCTCACCGACTCCGTGAACTTCATGGCCGGCAACCTCACCAGCCAGGTCCGCAACATCGCCCAGGTGACCACCGCGGTCGCCCGCGGCGACCTGTCCCAGAAGATCACCGTCGACGCCCGCGGCGAGATCCTGGAGCTCAAGAGCACCATCAACACGATGGTGGATCAGCTGTCGTCCTTCGCCGACGAGGTCACCCGGGTGGCCCGCGAGGTCGGCACCGATGGCCGGCTCGGTGGGCAGGCGCAGGTCAGCGGCGTCGCCGGCACCTGGCGCGACCTCACCGACTCGGTGAACTCGATGGCCGGCAACCTCACCGACCAGGTGCGCAGCATCGCCCAGGTCGCGACCGCCGTGGCGCGCGGCGACCTGTCGCAGAAGATCACCGTTACCGCGCACGGCGAGATCCTGGAGCTGAAGAACACCATCAACACGATGGTGGATCAGCTGTCGTCCTTCGCCGACGAGGTCACCCGGGTGGCCCGCGAGGTCGGCACCGAGGGCCGGCTCGGCGGCCAGGCGGACGTCAAGGGCGTCTCCGGCACCTGGAAGGACCTCACCGAGTCCGTCAACGTCATGGCGGACAACCTCACCGCGCAGGTCCGCAGCATCGCCGAGGTGACCACCGCGGTCGCGAAGGGCGACCTGTCCCAGAAGATCCGGGTCGACGCCCGAGGCGAGATCCTGGCGCTGAAGGAGACCATCAACACGATGGTCGACCAGCTCTCGGCGTTCGCCGACGAGGTGACCCGGGTGGCCCGCGAGGTGGGCACCGAGGGCCGCCTCGGCGGCCAGGCGCGGGTGTCGAACGTCGCCGGCACCTGGAAGGACCTCACCGACAACGTCAACGAGATGGCCAACAACCTCACCAACCAGGTGCGCTCGATCGCG
Organism: Micromonospora pattaloongensis; assembly: GCF_900107255.1. Classification (GTDB taxonomy): domain Bacteria; phylum Actinomycetota; class Actinomycetes; order Mycobacteriales; family Micromonosporaceae; genus Micromonospora_I; species Micromonospora_I pattaloongensis. The sequence continues at coordinate 166,987 of NZ_FNPH01000002.1, forward strand.
CTGGTGGCGACGGCGGTGGCGCAGGGCGACCTGAGCCGGCAGATCACGGTGGAGGCGAAGGGCGAGGTCGCCGTCCTCGCCCAGACCATCAACACCATGGTCGACACGCTCGGGGCGTTCGCCGACGAGGTGACCCGGGTGGCCCGCGAGGTGGGCACCGAGGGCCGCCTCGGCGGCCAGGCCCGGGTGCCGAACGTCGCCGGCACCTGGAAGGACCTCACCGACAACGTCAACTCGATGGCGAACAACCTCACCGGCCAGGTCCGGAACATCGCCCAGGTCACCACCGCGGTGGCGCAGGGCGACCTGACCAGGAAGATCGACGTCGACGCCCGCGGCGAGATCCTGGAGCTCAAGACGACCATCAACACGATGGTCGACCAGCTCTCCAGCTTCGCGGCCGAGGTCACCCGGGTGGCCCGCGAGGTGGGCAGCGAGGGCCGCCTCGGCGGCCAGGCCGAGGTCGAGGGCGTCTCCGGCACCTGGAAGCGGCTCACCGAGAACGTCAACGAGCTGGCCGGTAACCTCACCCGCCAGGTCCGCGCGATCGCCGAGGTGACCAGCGCGGTCGCCACCGGCGACCTGACCCGCTCCATCACCGTGGAGGCGCCGGGCGAGGTCGGCGAGCTGAAGGACAACATCAACTTCATGGTGGAGTCGCTGCGCGAGACCACCCGGACCAACCAGGAACAGGACTGGCTCAAGACCAATCTGGCCCGGATCGCCGGGCTGATGCAGGGCCACCGCGACCTCGACGTCGTCGCCGGCCTGGTCATGAACGAGCTCGCCCCGCTGGTCTCCGCGCAGCTCGGCACGTTCCTGCTGGTCGACGACAGCAGCGGCGGCACGGAGCTGCGGGTGGTCGGCGGCTACGGCCACAGCGCCGCGGGCCGGCGGTACGCCCTCGGCGAGTCGCTGGTCGGGCAGGTCGCGGTGAGCAAGCGACCGATCGTGGTGGACGCGGTGCCCGCCGACTACTTCACGGTCTCGTCCAGCCTCGGCGCCAGCGCCCCGCTGCACCTGATCGTGCTGCCGATCCTCTTCGAGGACCAGGTGCTCGGCGTGATCGAGCTGGCCAGCATGGGCCGCTTCACCGAGACCCAGCACGACTTCCTCAACCAGCTCACCGAGACGATCGGCGTCAACGTCAACACCATCGTGGCGAACGCCCGCACCGACGTGCTGCTGACGGAGTCGCAGCGGCTCGCGGCCGAGCTGCAGGCCCGGTCGGAGGAGCTGCAGGCCCGCTCCGAGGAGCTGCAGCGCTCCAACGCCGAGCTGGAGGACAAGGCGGCGCTGCTGGCCCGCCAGAACCACGACATCGAGACGAAGAACTCCGAGATCGAGCAGGCCCGGCAGGAGCTGGAGGCCCGCGCCCAGCAGCTGGCGCTGGCCTCGAAGTACAAGTCGGAGTTCCTGGCCAACATGAGCCATGAGCTGCGTACGCCGTTGAACTCGCTGCTCATCCTCGCCCAGCTGCTGGCCCAGAACCCGGCCGGCAACCTGACCGGCAAGCAGGTCGAGTACGCGACGGTGATCCACTCGGCCGGCACGGACCTGTTGCAGCTCATCAACGACATCCTCGACCTGTCGAAGGTCGAGGCCGGCAAAATGGACATCAACCCCGAGACCTTCGAGCTCTCCACGCTCTGCGACTACGTCGACGCCACCTTCCGGCCGTTGACCACGCCGCGCGGGCTGGAGCTGGAGATCAGCACCGGGGCCGACGTGCCGACCGAGCTGCACACCGACGAGCAGCGGCTCCGGCAGGTGCTGCGCAACCTCGTCTCCAACGCGGTGAAGTTCACCGAGAAGGGCCGGGTGGAGCTGCGGGTCGACCGGGTCGGGCCCGGTGAGCTGCCCGAGAGCTTGGAGCCCGCCGACGCGGTCGTCGCGTTCCGGGTCACCGACACCGGAATCGGCATCGCCGAGCAGCACCTCACCGCCATCTTCGACGCCTTCCAGCAGGCCGACGGCACCACGAGCCGGCGGTACGGCGGGACGGGCCTCGGGTTGTCGATCAGTCGCGAGATCGCGCACCTGCTCGGCGGCCAGATCACCGCGGAGAGCGTGCTGGGACAGGGCAGCACGTTCACGCTCTACCTGCCGGTGACCGCCCCGACCGTGGCCCCCGGCGGCGAGCCCGGCACCGCCCCCGTCGCGCTTCCGGTGGCGCTGCCGCCGGCCGTCCCGGTCGCGCCGGGCGAGGGCCGCCGGGTGCTGGTGCTGGAGCGCCACGACAACGGGCTGCTGACGCTGCTGACCCAGGGGGTGGCGACCGACCTGGGCGAGGCGGCCCCGCCGGTGGAGGTGTTCACCGCGGTGGACGCGGCCTCGGCGATGGAGGCGCTGACGCATCGCCCGTACCACTGCGTGGTGCTGCAGCTCGACGCCCCCGACGACACCGGGACGGTGGTGCTCAAGGCGCTGCACGACGACCTGACGCTGCGCGGCGTGCCGGTCCTCGCCTACCACGGGCACCCGCTGACCCCCAACCAGGACTCCCTGTTGCAGGTGCTCGCCCACGAGCGTCCGTTGGAGCTGCTGCGCAGCCTCGACGACCTGCGTGAGCGGATCACGCTGCACCTCACGGCCGTCACCCCGGAACGGGTCCTGCCGCTGAGCGCCGCCGCGCCGGAGACGCGCCCGGCCGCCGAGTCCGGCCTGGGCGAGCTGACCGGACGCAAGGTGCTGGTGGTCGACGACGACGCCCGCAACGTCTTCGCGCTGACCAACATCCTGGAGCTGCACGGGATGGACGTCGTCTACGCGGAGAACGGCCGCAAGGGCGTCGAGATGCTGATGCGTCACGACGACATCGACCTGGTGCTGATGGACGTGATGATGCCGGAGATGGACGGGTACGCCGCGACCGCCGCGATCCGTGCCATGCCCCGCTACGCGAACCTGCCGATCATCGCGGTCACCGCGAAGGCCATGCACGGCGACCGGGAGAAGAGCATCTCCTCCGGCGCCAGCGACTACGTCACGAAGCCCGTCGACGCCGCCGACCTGCTGCAGTGCATGGGTCGTTGGCTGAGCGCCGGGAGGTAGCCGCGTCCAGGGAAGGTGACCGCACGGTCGTCGCCACCAACCGCCGGGCGTGGCACGACTACGCGATCCTCAAGACGTACGAGGCGGGGATCGTGCTGGTCGGCACGGAGGTGAAGTCGCTGCGGGCCGGCCGGGTGTCGCTGGTCGACGCGTTCGCCCAGGAGCGCGACGGTGAGCTGCTGCTGTACGGGCTGCACATCGCCGAGTACGGGTACGGCACGTGGACGAACCATCAACCGCGCCGTACCCGCAAGCTCCTGCTGCGGCGGGTGGAGATCGACCGGATCACGGACAAGGTGCGCGAGGGCGGGCTGACGCTCGTTCCGTTGTCGATGTACTTCGCGGGCGGCTGGGCGAAGCTGGAGCTCGGCCTCGCCCGGGGCAAGCGGTCGTACGACAAGCGGCAGGCGCTGGCCGAACGGGACGCGAACCGCGAGATCACCCGGGAGTTGGGGCGCCACCTCAAGGGGCGGCGCTAGCCGGCGTCGCTGCCCTGGCTGGCCGCGGACGCCTTCCCGGCCAGCCAGATCCCGGCCACGATCGCCGCCGACGCGGCGGCGAGGCCGGCGATCTTCGGCCCGGTGAGCGCGATCGTCTCGTCGAAGACGATCACCCCGAGCAGCACGCTGACCACCGGGTCGGTCAGGGTGAGCGCGGTCAGGGGGGCGGCGAGCCGACCGCTCTGGAACGCGTTCTGGGTGAGCAGCAGCCCGGTCAGCGCGGAGCCGGCGAGGGCGGCGACCCGCCAGTCGACGACCGCGGTGAGCAGGTCGCCGTGATAGTGGCCGAGCACGGCCTTCACCAGGGCGGCCGTGAGGCTGTACGCGACACCGCCGGCGAAGCCGAGCAGCGCGCCGCGGGCGGCGCCGTGCAGCCACCGGGAGACCAGCGCGGAGGCCGCCACCACGGACACCGCGGCGAGTCCGGGCGCCCACCAGCGCGACGCCGGCGGATCGGTCTGCCCGGTCTGCGCCCCGGCGACCGCCACGAAGGCGGCCAGCCCGGCCGCGCCGAGCACCACCGCGACCAGATCGCGGCGGAGCACCCGGCGTCGGTTGAGCCGGGCCTCGATCAGCACCGCCATGAGCAGCCCGCTGGAGAGCACCGGCTGGACGGTCACGAGCGTCCCGAACCGCAGCGCGAGCGCCTGCAGCGCCACGCCGGCGGTGTCCGGCACCCACGCCCACAGCCACAGCGGGCTGCGGAGCAGCCGCAGCAGCAGCCGCGGGTCCAGGGCGGCGTGCGGTTGCTGCTGTTTCGCCGCCTTCTGATGCAGCGCCGAGGCCAGCGCGAAGCAGAACGCCGCCACCACGGCGAGCCCGACCGCCAGGATCATGGGTCCCGGACCGGCGCGGTGATCATTGTTCCCGCGACGGCGTCTGGGCGGCGATCGCGTCGAGGACCATGGCCGCCATGTCGCGACCGGTCGCCGCGCGCGGCGCGGTACGTCCGGCCGCGACGACGTCGCGCAGCGTCCGGGACAGCTCCGCCGGCGTTTCGACGTACCGGGTGAGTCCGCAGCCGGCCAGCACCCGCGCGTTGGCTATCCCGTGCCCGGGGATCGGCCGGTACGTGATCGTGGGCAGCCCCACGGCGAGCGACTCCTGGCAGGTCAGCCCGCCCGCGTTCTCGACGAGCACGTCGACCGCGCTCATCAGGGTCGGCATGTCGCCCACCCACCCGAAGACGTAGCCGGGATATCCCCGCAGCCGCCGGCGCAGCGCCTCGTTGCGCCCGCAGACCACGACCGGTCGGACGCACCCGCTGGCCAGCACGTCCGCGGCGGTGCGTTCGACCTCCCCCACGCCCCACGAACCGGCGACGATCAACGCCAGTCGTTCCTCCTCCGGCAGCCCGAACCGCCGTCGCGCCTCGGCCCGGCCCACCCCGCCGGACGCGGGAAAGCGCGGGGAGACCAGGGCGTCCACCACCCGCGTCCGTCGCACCCCCATCGCCCGCGCCTGGTCGCGGACCGCGTCGTGGATCACGCAGTACTCGTCGACGCCGGCCGCCAGCCAGGCCGGGTGCAGCACGAAATCGGTCACGTAGGTCAGCACCGTCCCCGAATAGCCGAGCTCGCGCAGTGGTCCCACGACCTGGTTCGCGAACGGGAAGGTGGTGACCACGGCGCGGGTGTCCGCCGGCAACCGCGCCACCAGCCGCCGCCCGGCCGGACGCAGCACCCCCCTGATCGCGTCCATCAACGCCGGCGACCGACCGAAGAGCCCGAACAACAGCTCGTAGCCCGACGGCAGCCACCGCAGCATCCCCCGGTACACCTGTCGGACGACGATCGGGAACGGCGGGGGCAGCAGTGACAGCAGGTTCACCCGGTCCACCCGCAGCCCGCGTACGGCCAGCCGGCGTCCCAACTCCGCCGCGGCGGCGTCGTGGCCCGCTCCGATGTCCGCGGAGATGACCACGACCGAGCCCCCTGCGACCGACGCGGCGCGGACGGGCCGTTCACCGGCGAGCGGCGCGGACCCGTCGCCCCCCGGCCGCGCGGACCGACGCGGGCCTGCCCCTACGGCGTACCGTGTCAACCCGCCTCCTGGCCGCTGCGTCACACCGCACCGTCTACCCCCATATTTCGGCACCATTCGCCGCATGGCGGCCAAAGCGCCGGGCTTCCCATTCAGGCCCGCGTCCCGTTGCGTGGTCAACCAACGGCCCCACCGTCAGGCCCCGCCGCCGCGCGTCGGCGATCAGCACCGGCAGGGCCCCCAACGTGGCGCGCCAGGCGCTCGGCGCGGTCAGCGCGTCGGAGTCGTGCAGCAGTACCGTTCCCCCACCACCGAGCGCACGCGTCACGGTTCGGAAGACCGACGCCGGCGTGGCGCCCGACTCCCAGTCGCGGCCCCACGTGGTCCACAGCCGCGGTCGCAGCCCCAGCCGCCGGCAGGCCAGCAGCGCGGCGGTGGTCAACACCCCGTACGGCGGCCGGTACCAGACCGGCAGGACGCCGGTGACCTCCGCGATCCGGTTCCGCGCCCGCGCGATGTCGCCGTAGGTCGCGGCCGGTGTCCGCCACAGCAGGTTGCGGTGCTCCCAGCCGTGCACGGCGACGTCGTGCCCGCCCGCCACGATCTCCCGCCCGAGTCCCGGATCGCGGTCGAGCATCCGTCCCAGCAGGAAGAAGGTCGCCCGCACCCGCGCCTGCGCCAACGCCCGCAGGAACAGCGGGGTGGAGGCCCGCGCCGGCCCGTCGTCGAAGGTCAACGCGACGTAGCCCGCACCGGGTCCGGACAGCCCGGGCCACAGCCGCGACCGCACGGCCGGCACGCCCGTCACCGCGGGCGCGGCGTTCGCCAGGGCCGCCGCGACCGTCAGTCCGGCCGCCAGCCGTGCCGCCCGCGACTGTCCCACCATCCGCCACCGTCCATGGATATCCCGGTCGGCAGCCGGGTCAGAGAATGCGAATCCCGGGCAGCACGATCCGACAGTCGACGCCGACCCGACCACGAGCCGATCGGGCCGTGCTCGCCCGGACAGCCGCATTTTCCCGCTTCGCGGTCGCCACGGAACCGCATTCCCCGCTCTTGCAACAACAACCGAGAGCCCCCGGCGCCCGGTTGGTCATGAGCTCGCGGCGCGTGTCGCGCGGTGAACCTCATGATCAACACGAGCGGCGGGGGCCCCGGTGAGCTGCCGATCAGGCCCGGGAGTTGAGCCGACCGGCGATCGCGACCACGCGGGACGCCATGTGGTCCAGCGCGGCGAACTGCACGTCGGTGAGCGGGTCGGTGTTGTTGCCGCCGGTGACGTGGGAGACGCCGTACGGGTTGCCGTCGGCGAACTTCAGCGGGTCGGTGTAGCCGGGGGCGACCACGAGGCCCCCGAAGTGGTGGATGGTGTTGTAGAGCGCCAGCAGCGTCGATTCCTGGCCACCGTGGGCGGTCTGGGAGGCGGTGAAGCCGGCGTAGACCTTGTCGGCGAGCTGGCCCTGGGCCCACTGTGGGCCGAGCGTGTCGAGGAACTGCTTGAGCTGGCTGGCGATGTTGCCGTACCGGGTGGGCGAGCCGAAGAGCACGGCGTCGGCCCAGACCACGTCGTCGGCGGCGGCCCGCGGTTCGTCCTTGGTGGCCTCGACGTGCTGGCTCCACGCCTCGTTGGAGGCGATCGCCTCCTTCGGGGCGAGCTCGGCGACCTGGCGCAGGCGCACCTCCGCGCCCGCCTTCTCCCCCGCGGCGGCCAACCGCTGCGCCATGCCGTGCAGCGTCCCGGTGGCCGAGTAGTAGATGATCGCGAGCTTCACATCGCTCATGAGGACACTCCCTGTACCGGTGACGGGCCGATGCCCGACCCGCCGTTAGTTGCTTCGTCAACAAATCCACCCTTACCCGCTGCCCGACGAAGTAATCGCAACGGGTCGGAACCGGACGATCAGCGTCGGCGCACCGGGAATGTCAGAGGCGGCGCCTAGGGTGGAGCCATGGTCGACCGACACCAGGTGGTGCCGCGTCAGGTGGTGCGGCGTCAGGTGCTGAGGTTTCGGGTGCGGGCGCAGCAGCTCGACCGGGCGCGCGGCACGCTCGCCGACACCGCCCTGCTGGACATCGGCGTGCAGGACACGGGCGCGGATGGCGGCCGGTGGGCGCTCGCCGCCCGCGGGGTCGACGTGGCGACGGTGTCCGACGAGGATCTGATCCTGCTCTGGACCGTGCGCGGCGCCCCGCATCTCTACCGCCGCGCCGACGTGGCCCGGGTGGCGGCGGCGGTTGAGCCGTTCTCCGACGCCGACGCGGGCAAGCGGATCTACGACGCGGCCAAGCCGCTGAAGGCCGCCGGCATCAGCAACCTGGCCGCGCTCGACGAGGTGGCCGCGCGGATGCGGGCCATCGTGACGGCGCCGACGGTCAAGGGAGAGGTGTCCGGTCGGCTGGCCGGGGTCATGCCGGAGCCGTACCTGCGCTTCTGCCGGCCCTGCGACGCCACCCACCTGTACGAGATGCCGTTCCGGCTGGCCGCGCTGCGGGCCGGGTTGCAGCTGCGCCTCGACACCTCGCCGCCGATCCTGGAGCGCATCCCCGGCTTCCGCCGGGCCGCCGCCGCGGGCGAGCGGTTCGACCTCATCCGGGCCTATCTGCGGCTGCTCGGTCCGGCGACCCCCCGCCACGTGGCCGACTACCTCGACGCCCCGGTCCGGGACGTCAAGGCGGCCTGGCCCGACGACGTGGTCGAGGTGACCGTCGATGGGGAGCGCCGGTCGCTGCTCGCCTCCGACGCCGACGCGCTGGCCTCGGCCGACCCCACCGGCACCCGGCTGCTCGGCCCGTACGACCTCTTTCTCCAGGCGAAGGACCGGCCGACCCTGCTGCCCGACCCCGCACGTGCCAAGGAGTTGTGGCCGGTGCTGGGCCGCCCCGGCGCGGTGCTGGTCGACGGCGAGCTGGTCGGAGCCTGGCGCCCCCGCAAGTCCGGCAAGACATTGACCGTCACGGTGCAGCCCTGGCAGAAGCTGTCGACGGCCACCCGCCGGGCGGTCACGGAACAGGCCGAGCGGCTCGCCGCGCACCGCGGCGTCGCGCTGCGCGGCATCGAGGTCACCGACTGACGATCGCTCACGGCGTCCGGACCATCGTCTGCTGGTGCAGTCGGCGGCCGTCGTCCCGGATGCCGGGGACCAGCGGCGTCGGGCCGTGCTTGACGAAGCCCATCCGTTCGAAGAACCGCACCGCGCGGGTATTCTCGGCCAGGGTCTGCAGGTGACAGCCGGGTGAGCCGGCCTCCCGCAACCGGTCGAACCACCGCTCCATCAGCCCGTCGGCCACCCCGGTCCCCCGCCCCTCCGGCGCGACGTTGATGTGCAGGTGCGACGGCCACCGGGGATCGGCGAAGTCGCCGGCGACGGGCTCGCGCCGCACGCCCGCCCGGACGACGTCGATCGTGGCGCGCGCGAAGAAGGCCACGGTCCCGGGTCGGAAGATCAGCCGGTACTTCTTGATCGCTTCGCCGATCCGTTCCGTGTCGGTCGGAAAGGTGGCGCTGTCCAGGCACCCGGACAGGTAGCCGACCAGCGCGCCGTCGGCCACCGCGACGAACAGCGACTCCGGTTCGCGCTCCACGTACGGGTCGAGGTAGATCGCCGCCTCGGACTCCGCATGCCCCCACATCGAGCCGGGCGCGCCCTCGCCGGCCCGGAGGAACAGCTCCCGCAGCGGCCCACGGTCGGTCTGCACGAACGTCCGAATCTCGATCACGTCCGACCCACCCCCGCCGACTGCGCGCCTGCCTGCTCAGGGTCGCACAGCCCCGGCGACGCGGGTGCCGTCGCGGAGACGTCGTCGCGTGGTAGCTCCTCGACCTCGCTCCGAATTGCCGCAACTGCACGGATGGAGACATTTCGTGCGGTTCACATTCTCCATACAGGGAAGATCGTTAAGCTCTGCCGGGCGCGCGCGAGCGCGGCGATCAATACCAGGAGGGTGACATGGAGTGGCTGACCAGTCCGGAGCTGTACGTGGCGTTTGCCACGCTGCTCCTGCTGGAGATCGTGTTGGGCATCGACAACGTCGTGTTCATCTCGATCCTCGCCGGGAAGCTGCCAGCGGACCAGCAGAAGCGGGCCCGGACGCTCGGACTCGCGCTTGCGCTGATCACCCGGCTGATCCTGTTGGCGTCACTGTCCTGGGTGATCGGGCTGACCGCGCCGCTGTTCACGGTCTTCGGCATGGAGATCTCCGGACGGGACCTGATCCTGCTACTGGGCGGGTTGTTCCTGCTCGGCAAGGCGACGTACGAGATCCATGAGCACCTGGAGGGATCCGAGCACGGCACCCAGCGGGCGACCGCGTCGTTCGCGGCGGTCATCGCGCAGATCCTCGTGCTGGACGTGGTCTTCTCGCTGGACTCGGTCATCACCGCGGTCGGCATGGTCGACCAGCTCGGCATCATGGTCGCGGCGGTCGTGGTCGCCATGATCATCATGCTGGTCTCGGCCGGCGCGATCAGCCGCTTCGTCAACCAGCACCCCACGGTGAAGATGCTGGCGCTGTCGTTCCTGCTGCTGATCGGCGGCAGCCTCATCGCCGAGGGGCTCGACCAGCACATCCCCAAGGGCTACGTGTACGGCCCGATCGCCTTCTCGATCTTCGTCGAGTTCCTGAACCTGAGGGCGAAGGCGCGTCGGAAGAGCGCGGAGCCGGTGCACCTGCACCCGACGTACGTCAAGGAGACGACGCCGGCGGACAGCGCCCACTGAGACACGCGGCGCCGGGGGCTCACGCCTCCGGCGCCGCCGCGTCCGTTCAGGACGCCCACGCCGTCCAGCGGTGCTCAGTCCAGGCCGAGGCCGCGCCGGCCGGTGTCGTTCAGGTCGTCGAGCTGGAACCGGTTGTCCCAGCCGCGCTCGTAGTGTTCGGCCGGGAAGTCGCTCGGGCTGGAGCCCGTCAGGAAGGCCTCCCGCACGCTCGCGGCGTACGTCTCGTTGCGCGGGCACCAGGGGGCGGCCGGGATGTACATGACGTTGCCCCAGCCCTTCTGGTCCGTCACCGGCGCGACGCTGTGGATCATGTCGCAGTGCCACCAGACGGAGTCGCCGGCCCGGACGTCCGGGATGCCGGACAGGGCCCTCATCAGCAGCGGGTGCCACTTCTCGCCGGCCGGGAAGACCTGGTTGACGGTGACGCCGCACATGTCGTCGTCCGGCACGTCGGGCAGCAGCGGCCGCAGCATCAGGTACGCCATGGCCGCCGGGATCGGCACGGTGTGCAGCACGCCCTGGTCGTGGTCCATGTCGGACAGCGCCGTCCAGCCCTGGAAGGTGCGGAACGCCGAGCACATGGTGCTGCCCGGGTACTGCGGTCCGGCGGTGCGGTAGGCGGCGTCCCACGGGTCGTACTGCTCGACGCTGCCGTCGAAGAGGTGCCGGAACGCCTTCTGATAGGCCTCGGTCATCCACAGGTCGAGGGTGCCGGGGTCGAGGTGGGTGCCGAGGCCGCCCGAGTCGGCGCCCTCGGGGCGGCGGCGGATCCGGTCCGGGTAGAGCGAGTCGCGGTGCGGGTCGAACCACCGCTCACCCTCGGACTCGTGCTTCCACAGGCCGTTCAGGAACGCCTGCACGCGCGCCATCCGGTCGCTCTGCCGGGCCTGCATCTGCGCGTGCGACCAGTAGATCGGGTAGATCTCGGGTTTGGAGCCGACGCTGCCGAAGAAGTCGTCGCCGGGGCCGCGGTAGTTCTCGAAGAACCGGTTGCTGTCGACGTACTCGACGATGTCGCGGTCCCACTGCAGCGCCTGTGCGCGGGCGAAGTGCCCGCGCACGACGAGGCAGCCGCGCCGGCGCAGCAGCGCCAACTGCTCCGCGGACACCGTGCCGGCCTCGATGTCGGCGTACTCGATGACCGGCCAGATCTGCTCGCCGCGCGCGCGGGCCGCGGTGATCTCGTCGACCTCGGCGCGGATCCGGGCCTCGACGACGGCGAAGACCTCCTCGACGGTGCGGCCGGAGGCGGCGATCCGGGCCCGCAGCGCGGCCTTGATCTCGCGGATCGCGGCCCGCAGGTCGGCGGGGGTCTCCTCCCAGTGCGGCAGCGCGGGCAGGGCGGCGGCAGCGGGCAGGACGGGAGCTGACACGGCGACCACTCCTTCTAGTCAATGCTCCTTACTTGAACCGACGGTACGGGTCGACGCGCCTTCCAGGCAAGAGCCCTACCTAGAATTGGTGAATGGTTGCCGCCAAGCCGTCGCTGGAGCTGGTCCGGTCGCTGACCGACGAGCACGTGCTGCGCGCGCTGATGCGGCACCGGCGGCTGACCCGCGCCGAGCTGGCCGCCGAGACCGGCATCTCGAAGCCGACGGCCGGCGAGAGCGTACGCCGGCTGACCGAGCGCGGGCTCGTCGCCGACACCGGCGAACGGACCCCCGGCGGACGCGGCCGCGGCCGGGTCGGCTCGTACTACGCGCTGACCGCCGGCACCGGCGTCGCGCTCGCGGTGAGCATCGCGCCCGAGGGCATCGTGGCCGAGGCCGTGGACGCCTACGGCGACACCGTCGCGCGCGCCTGCCGCCCCCTCGACCGGCCGGCCCGACCCGATCAGGTCGCCGCCGCGCTGACGGCGGCCGCCGCCGAACTCGCCACCGCCACGCCCCGACTGGCGGTGGTCAGCGCCGCCGACCCGGTCGACCGCGCCACCGGCCGGCTGATCCAGCTCCCCGACGCGCCGTTCCTGATCGGCGAGCTCGACCCCGTCGCGCTGCTGAGGCCGTACGTCGACGGACCGGTCACCGTGGACAACGACGTGAACTGGGCGGCCCGCGCCGAACCGGGTCCGACCGACTTCGCCTACCTGTATCTCGGCGAAGGGCTCGGCTGCGCCGTCGTCAGCGACGGCGAGGTCAAGCAGGGCCGCACCGGTCTTGCCGGCGAGATCGCCCACCTTCTCACCGTGGGGCCGGACAATTCCGCAGTACGGCTCATCGAGGTCTTCGGGCAGCTCGGCCTGCGCCAGCCGGATTCCACCGCGATCGACGTCGACCGGGTTCTCGCCGACTCGCCGACCGTCCGGCGCTCCGTGGGCCGGGCCGTCAGCGGGGCGATCGCGGCGATCGTCGCGCTCACCGACCCGGAGCTGGTCGTCATCGGCGGGTCGTGGGGCCCGCCCCTGCTCGACGACATCGCCGCAGCCGTCGCCGACCTGCCGCGCCGCGTCCCGCTCCGGGCCGCCACCCTGACCGACGAGCCGGCGCTCGCCGGCGCCCGCGCCGACGCCCTGCACCGGCTGCGGGCGGCCATCATCGGCGCGACCACCTGACCCGATTCGCCAACGGAGGCGCCGGAAAATCGGTGGACCTGACGCATGTCGATGGGAATCGTTGTCGGCATGCGACAGGAGGACATCTGGGACGGCGACGCCGCCGCGCGCTACGACACTCCCGGCACCGGCATGTTCGCGCCGGAGGTTCTGGGGCCGACCGTCGACCGCCTCGCCGAACTCGCTGGCGGTGGACGGGCGCTCGAGTTCGCGATCGGGACCGGTCGGGTCGCCGTCCCGCTCGCCGAACGCGGCGTACCCGTCACCGGCATCGAGCTGTCACGGCCGATGATCGACCAACTGCGGACGAAGGTGGATGAGACGACGATCCCGGTGATCGTCGGTGACATGGCGAGCGTCCGCGCCCCCGGGACGTACACGCTCGTCTACCTCGTCTACAACACGATCTCCAACCTGCTGACCCAGGCCGAGCAGATCGCGTGCTTCCGCAACGCGGCCCGGCACCTCTCCCCCGGCGGCCGGATCGTGATCGAGCTCGGGGTGCCGGAGCTGCGCAAGCTTCCACCGGGTCAGCAGGCCGCGGTCTTCCACGTCGAGCCCGGCTACATCGGGCTGGACACCTACGACGTGCTGCGCCAGCACCTCGTTTCGCACCACTTCACCTTCGACGAGAGCGGACGGGCCCGACTGTCCCGCAGCCCGCACCGCTACATCTGGCCCGCGGAGCTCGACCTGATGGCGCAGGTGGCCGGGTTCGAGCTGGAGAGCCGCCATGCGGACTGGGCCGGAGCGGAGTTCACCGCCGAGTCGGGGTCGCACGTCTCGGTCTACCGCCTGCCGCCGCACCGCTGACGCCTTCCCGACGCCGGCGCAATGGTTGATAAGCATCGTTCAAAACTTCGTAACCAGGCGCCGGCAGCACAGGTACGACCAGCGGTATTCAACGCGCCCGCGCTTGTCGGATCAGGCAACACTCGCGGGAGGTAGCGCCAGTTGTCCACTGTGGTTGGACAGTACGCGAGGTCGCCGTTACGCTCCCGAGCAAGAAGCGACGACCCCCGGGGAAGCATGGCCGCGGACCCGAGGGCCGCCGCTTCTGATGTTCACACGTCTCCCCGCAGGAGGAACCATGAGAACGCGACCAAGCATATTCCGAGTCACCCGAAACAGGCGACTCAGCCTGGGCGTGGCGGCTCTAGTTGCCGTACCGATCGCGCTCATGCCGGTCAGCGGCGCATCAGCCGGCGGTGACGGGGCCCCGAGCAATGACCCTCAGTCGGTCGACAACATCGACCCGAAGATCCTTGCCACGATGCGGCAGCAGGAGGCACTGCAGCCTGCCGTCCAGGCAATCCAGGCCGAGTACGTCCGCTCGCAGGCGTCCGGCTTCACCAGCATCGCCTTCGAAGGCAACGGCTTGACGCTGCGCTGGAAGGGCACCCTGACACCCGGTATGCAAGCTGCCGTCGACACCGCACGTAAGACCGGACCGCTCAAGATCCAGCAGGCCAACTACTCATTGGCCGAGCTTGAAGCCGCAGCGGACACGATCACGGCTCGCATCAAATCTCGCGGCGGCAGCCAGATTCAGGCGATCGTCACCAACGCCGACGGCAGCGGTCTGGTGGCGGAGCAGATGCCTGCCTCCGCCGCGTCTAAGTTGTCCAGCGACCGTTCCCGTGCCGGCAAAGCTCCGCTGGCGTCAGCTAACGAGATCCTCACCGGCCTGCCGCTCAGCGTTCCGGTGAAGGTGACGACAGCGGCCGACGCGATCAAACCGATGACCAGCAGGTTGGAAGACGTACCGAACTGGAACGGCGGCGGCTACTACGAAACCTGGCGCGGTAAGGATTTCCGGATGGCCTGCACCACCGGCTACGGAGTAAGTAACGGAAGCGGTCGCAAGTTCGTTCTGACCGCGGCGCACTGCGGGAGCATTCCCGACGAAGCCTTCCAGGGCACCTCCCGCTACCGGATGGGCCCGGTTCACAGCGACCAGTGGCAGTACGACTTGATGCTCATCGACGCTCCCGGGTCGGATCGGATCTTCGATGGTACTCCGACGACCAGCAACTACAAGATCGTCAGAAGCTGGGGATACCATGCCTCCGGCGAGCTGCTGTGCCAGTCCGGTGCGACGTCCGGTACGGTCTGCGGGCTGCGTACCGAAGGCCCCACCCGTGTCCAGGTTCCGTATCCCGGAGACTCCGACGGTGACTACGGCTACATAGTCGACGGCCTTATCCGCACCACGCAGGTTGACAAAAAGACTGCCGCACAGGCAGGCGACAGTGGCGGACCGGTCTTCTCCCTCGACGGGTCGGGCGTGAGAGCGAAGGGCATTTCATCCAGCGGCGGCGGAAGTGTCCTGAACTTCCAGGACTGGGCGGATGTCATCCGACTCTTCGGCTGCTACCCGCTAGTCGGCTAGAACCGACCCAGAAAAGAGGACATGATGCCGCACCCCAAAGCGTCACACCGCACGCTCCCAAATTCCGCCAGGCGAAACAGCATCCTGCCGGTCCTGGCTGCGGCCATTGTCGTCGCAGCGACCGCCGGAGGCTGTAACAGCGCGGGCAGCAGCAACGACGGAGTGCCCGCGGCGGCGAGCGCCGGGCCGACAACCTCGGCGGCTGCGGCACCGCAGCCCACCAGTACCCCCGGGCCAGCGGCGTGCCCTACGTCGACCACTAACCGGGGAATGGACGTGCTGAAGGGGACGCGGACTGGGACTCTGGTGGCACCTGGCGCCACGACAGCACTGCTGTGCGTGTACCCGTTCGTCAGTACCGACCCAATGCCGCTCGGGAAAACACACACAGCCAAAGACCCTGCCGGCGTTGCGAAACTGCTGAACACGGCGCCGGACACACCGCCGGCACCGAATCTGGATAGCAGTTGTCTGGCCGGCGGCAAGGAGCAATACCTGTTCGTGCTGGGATACCCTAACCGGCCTCCGGCCGTGGTGACGGTAGGCTGCGGCACCGTGGAAAGCGGTGGGGTGGTGCGGTACGACGCACCACTCAAGGAACTGCTGGCGTTCTGGCCCAACCGCTGACCGGGGCGCAGCAGTAGTTCAATGCGCGCCTGAGAACGGCGGCAGTCGGCAAAGCAATAGCGCCTCGGACGAGTCGGTCGGAGGCGTTACTGCTTGCTGCCGGTCAGATCGCGTTGTTGTCCATAGAGGTCATCCTACGAACTTGTCGTGTTACTGCCGTTTAGCCGGCGGGGAAGATGCCACACACGCTCTCAACCGCTCCCGCTGCCTGAGCGAGTGAGATATGGCCTCGGTAGTGGTGGTGGATAGTACTGCTACCGGGAAGGCGCCAGTTGAAGCTCATGTCCCCAGTTGCTGCGCGGCCCCACGCGGCGGGCCATCACTGCTCGGGCAGGTTGCGCATGGTGCGCAGCGGGGAAAAGACGACCCAGAACACCCCGAGCAGGGCACCGAGGGTGGCGATCCAGAGGGCCGGACGTACCTCGATCGCGGCGCCGAGTGCCCCGCCGATCAGTGCGCCGACCGGCCGGATTCCGTAGTTGACGGTGCGCTTGAACCCGGAGACCACGGCGAGCATCGTCTCCGGTGTGGCCGCGATCTGCACCGATCCGGCCGCGATGTCGAGGACCATGACGCCCAGCGCGGAGACGAACTCGGCGGCGAACAGCAGCGCGAGCACCAGCGGCCGCGGTCCCCCGGCCAGCGGCACGAGGACCAGTGGGGCCGGAAAGACGACGAGGCCGAGGATCAGCGCGGGGCCGATGCCGATCCGGCGACTGACCGGGCCGGTGATCGCTGCGCCGAGCAGTCCGCCGAACGCGCCGGCCCCGATGATCAGGCCCAGCACGCCCGGGGAGACGTCCAGCTCGGTGGTCACGTACAGCACGAAGAGCACGGCGAACATGTAGTTGAACAGGTTGAGGGTGGTGGTGCCGAGCAGGATCGCCCGTAGCACCGCAGAGCGGGCGACGTACCGGACGCCGGCGAACATGCCCAGGCCGGGGCCGCTCTGCACGGGACGCTCGGTGACCCTTATCCGGGTCAGGAAGACAGCCGACGTCAGGTAGGTAAGCACGTCGGCGACCAGTGCGACCGGGGCGGTGAGCACCTGCACGAGCACGCCACCGATGCTCGGGCCGGCCACGTACGACATGGCTCTGCTGCCGTTGATCAGACTATTGGCGTCCACATAGTCCGCTCGCCGGACCAGGGCGGCGAACAGGCTGCTGTGCGCCACCTCGAAGAACACCGAGAGGGTCCCGACCAGGAAGGCCAGGACACAGAGCAGCGGCAGGTTCAGTGCGTCCGCCCACCACAGCAGCGGCACGGCCAGCAGAAGGCCCGCCCGACCAAGGTCCGCGATGATCATTACCTGGCGTCGGCGCGGGTACCGGTCCACCCAGGCGCCGGCCGGCAGGGAGAGAAACACGTTCGGCAGCAGCGACGCGGCGGTCAGGTATCCCATTTCGGCGGGTCCGGCGCCGATCGCGAGCACGGCCAGCAGCGGCACGGCGAGCACGGTGATCTGGTCACCGAAAAGCGACACGGTCTGCGCGGACCAGTAGCGACGGAAGGCCGTTTGCTGTAGCAGCCGCGGGATGCGCGGCCGGCGCGGCGGTGCCGGGTCGGCCAGGACGAGGGTTTCGGTCACGGCTCCGTCTCCGATCGCCGGTCATCGGGGGGCACCGGCCCACGCGGCACCGCCATCTGGATGATCTGCACCGGGCGAGACCCGGCCGGGCGTCTCGCCGGGTCGGCAGCCCGGTCGTCGTACCGGGCCAGCAGCGCGTCGACCTCCTCGGTGAGCTCGCGCAGCTCAGCCGCGGTGACGTGCAGCAGCGCGTCGCCGAAGCCGGCGGCGGCCCGCCATTCGACGGGCTCGTCGCCCCGGACCGCGAGGTAGTCCTGGGCGTATTGCACGAAGACGGCGAGCATCACGCTGTTGAGCTGGTCCGTGGCGGCCTTCATGGCCGGGTCGTCGGAGTCGTCGTCCCAGGACGTGTATCGCGTGGTGGCCCGCCAGGGCCGTTCCCGGCCGTCCGCCCCGGGAACGCGTTCGGCGAACCCGTACTTGGCGAGCTGTCGCAAGTGGAACGAACAGTTCGGCACGTTGTCGTCGAGCCGCGCGGCAGCCTGAGTTGCGGTCATCGGGCCGTCCCTGCGCAGCAGTCCGATCAGACGCAGCCGCAGCGGATGCGCGTACGCCCGCAGGGTGCGCGGGTCGGTGAGCTTGATGGAACGCTCGCGCGCCTCGTCCGTCATATTCTAAAGAATATTTTAGAAAGGTATCTCTAGCAAGCCCGGGTTGAGCTCCAGAATTCGACCGACACCGACTACCGCCTGCGGCGATGTAAGATCATCTGGTGAAGGGTCCATCTCGGAGGCTGCGATATTCGCTCGGCTTGTCAGCCTGGATCCTGGCCGGGGTAGCGCTGTGGCAGGGCTGGCCCGCCCTGCAGTGGGTGCTGACGGGCGTTGCGTTGCTCCTGCTCGTTGGGCCGCTGTGGCGCGACCGGAGCAACGATCCCAGACCGGAGACCGACTCGATCGAGAAGCGGCTGCGCTGGTATCCGAGCTGGTGGTGAACCGCGCGGCGTCACCGGACCTGGGAGGATGTTTCCTCGCTGGAAGGACGCCCGCCATGCAACAGGCCGCACACGCGGCCTGAACCACTCAGCCCCGCGAGTCAACCAAACCCCGCGCAGTCCCGCCCGTGCACGGGTCGCCAGCGGTGACAGGGTGCGCGGGAAGGAAGGACCAGGATGTCAGACCTGACGATACGGCCGGCCGCTGCGGAGGATGTCGCCGCGATTGTGGCGATGCTCGCCGACGACGTACTCGGTGCGACCCGGGAGTCACCGGACGACCTGGAGCCGTACCTGACGGCGTTCGCCGTGATCGACGCCGACCCGCACCAGACGCTCGTGGTCGCCGAACGCGCCGGCAGCATCGTCGGCACGCTGCAGCTGACGATCCTGCCCGGGCTTTCCCGCCGGGCCACCACGCGGGCGCTGGTGGAGGCCGTCCGCGTGTCCAGCTCCGAGCGGGGCAGCGGACTGGGCACGGAGCTCTTGCGCTGGGCGATCGACGAGGCCCGCCGCCGCGGTTGCCGCCTGGTACAGCTCACCACCGACCGGGCGCGGACCGACGCCCACCGCTTCTACGAGTCCCTCGGCTTCGAGGCCACCCACATCGGCTACAAGCTGGCGTTGTGAGTTCGTCGACCCGGGCCGCCGGGAATCGGCCGCCCGGGCAGCGGACTGCCGGGCCACGGGTTAGCCGTACTGCCCAGGGACGTTACTTGTAGGCGGAGGCGTTGTCGGTCAACACCCGCTCGACGACTTCGCCACCGAACGCGGCGTACCGGTCACCGGCATCGAGCTGTCGCGCACCGCTTGAACCCGCCCACTATGCCGTCGCGCCGGTCGTGGTTTCCGCTGCCCGGCTGGTATCGCGACCCCGTGGAGACCACCGCCGCAAGACGTCCTTCACGGACGGGCCGCCGGCGAAGCACCAGACGGCAATGACCGGGTCGCAGATCGCACACCCCAGCGAAGAGTGGGCCGCGAAGGGCAGGATCGGCTTGCCGTCAAGATGGTGCAGTACGTCCCAAGCGGTGTGCAGGAGCCACGCGACGCCGATCCAGCGCCAGGAGCGCAGCCCTCGGAAGGCCACATAGGTCATGCCTGCGGTGAACAGCAACTCCCATACGCCGAAGCCGCCGCCGAGGTAGGCGGCGCCGGCACCGGCGACCACGACGGCGTTGAGAGGCCGACGATGCTCGACGCGAACGAGGGAGTTCAGGGCGGCGTATGCCAGCCCGATCAGAATGGGCGCGATCACGGTCACCACCAGCACGCTAAAGCGACGGTTGCGGCAACAACAGTGGCGGCATCGCCAACCCTCGACGGATGAGCGCCACGCCCCGGCTTGGCACCGGAATAGCATCAGCGGGTGCACATAGTGGCGGTGGTCGCGTTCGATGGCGTCATCGGCTTCGACCTGGCAACCCCGCTGGAAGTGTTCGGCCGAGCCCGCCGGCTCGACGGGCGACCCGCGTACGACGTCCGCGTGTGCGCCGACCGTGACCAGATCGACGCTGGCGCCTTCACGCTCCGCGCGCCGTGGAGCCTGGACGCGTTGAGCGCCGCGCACACCGTCGTCGTGCCCGGGGTCGCCGATCCCGGGGCCGCCGTCCCGCCGCAGGTGCTGGACGCCCTGCGGGCGGCTGCAGCCCGGGGAGCACGCGTGGCATCCATCTGCGTCGGCGCGTTCAGCCTCGCCGCGGCGGGCCTGCTCGACGGCCGCCGCGCGACAACCCACTGGGCCGCGGCGGCCGCGCTGGCACGGCGCTATCCCGCCGTGAACGTCGATCCAGACGTCCTCTACGTGGACGAGGGGGACGTGCTGACCTCGGCCGGCGCCGCGGCCGGGCTCGACCTGTGCCTCCACATGGTCCGCTGCGACCACGGAGCCGCAGTCGCCGCCGAGACTGCCCGGCTATCGGTGATGCCGCTGGAACGCGCCGGCGGGCAGGCCCAGTTCATCGCGCATGAGCCGCCGACGGCGGACGGTTCATCCTTGCAACCACTGCTGGAGTGGATGGCCGAGAACGCCGCCCGCGACCTCAGCCTCGGTGACATGGCGGCCCGAGCCGCTGTCAGTAGCCGGACCTTGATCCGGCGGTTCCGCGAGCAGACCGGCACGACGCCGATGCAGTGGCTCACCCGCTGCCGGGTGCGCCGGGCGCAACAACTGCTGGAGACGAGCGACGTGCCGGTGGAGCAGGTCGGCATCCGGGCAGGCTTCGCGGCAGCCACGACGTTCCGCGAGCGCTTCAAGGAGATCGTGGGCGTCAGCCCCTGGGCGTACCGGCGCGCTTTTCAATCGTCCCGACCGCGCAGCCCGGCGAGCGCCAGAGCCGTTGACACAAGTCGAGCGATCAGCACGGCAGCCGGCGCTCGGGATCATGGCTGATGGTCGAGGTTGAGTCGGCGGGTGCAGTGGGATCGTATTTCTGCGCGGTGGCGGCGAACCACTCTAGGATCGCTTCCCCTGCGAGCACGCCGGTCTCCGAGGTACGGGTCACGTGCGGCGCGGACCAGTCGGTGTCGAAGAGTTCGCCGTGCCGCGGATGCACCCCTAGGTCGGCGCTCTCCAGCAGGTCGATGTCCAGCAGTGAGTCGCCGGCCGCGAGCACGATCGCGGCGTCGATCCGGCGCGCCACCTCGCGCACGGCGGCCGCCTTCGTCAGCGTCTTCGGCACCCAGTACAACTTGCGGCCCTGCAGCGACGTGCCCCAGCCGCGTCGCACGGCCCATTCGGTCGTCTGCGTGAGAAACTCCGTCGGCATCCGAATCCGGTCGATCACGGCGTAGCAGAACAGGTCCTCCGCGTTGCGCAGCTTGGTCGTCCACGCCTGGTCGCAGACCCGGCCGAGATACGCCCACACCTCGTCCAACGGCGCCGCCTCGGCCAGCCGTCGCCGCACCTGCGTGCTCCAGGCCGCGTCGACCTGCCCGTCCACCAGCAAGATTCCGCCGTTGGCCGCGACCGCGAACCGCTGCGGGCCGCCCGGCAGGGTCACCCGGTGAAGTTGCTCCGGCGTACGCGTCGTCGTCGGCATCACCGTCGCCACGCCGGACAGGTGCCGCGCCAGTTCGCCGGCTCGCTCGGTCATGAACGACGCTTCCCGCCCGAGATAGTGCTCTACGCAGATCAGCCGCGGGCGCTCGCCGGTCGCCAGCGCGAGCGCCGCCTCGGAGTAGATCAGCGTGCGGTCCAGATCGCTGGCGACGAGTACGCGGCTCACGCCGGCACCTCTCCGGGGGTGTCGCGCGTGTAGTTCGGCCGGATCAGGCCTACACAGCGGTAGGGCAGGTCGTCGACGAGTTCGACCGGCACGCCGCGCTGTTCGGCCAGCATCGTGACGGGGGCCAGATCGCCGGTCGCGTCGGCGCGTACCAGGATCTTCCACGGCACCCGGCGCAACAGCACCCTGGTCGTCTCTCCGACCCCCGGTTTGACGAGGTTCACGTTGTTGATCCCGTACTCGGCGCTAATCGCCTCGGCTGCGGACCACCCGGTCCACGTCGACGACCGGTTCCCGGCGAACACGGCCGGCCACTCCGCCGCGACTGCGTCGGCGACGGTCGGAAACTCGGCGACGATCGCGTCGAGGAACCGGCGGGACACGTCGACGTCGGCCAGGTGTGCGTAGAACTTGGCGCCGTGGAACTGACCGGGACCGATGAGCTCGTCGTTGAGCACCGTCCGGGACACCAGCCCGGACACCGTCGAGTTCAGGCAGGCCGACGGGATCAGGGTGTCCTCCCGCGTGCCGTAGATCTCCACACATTGGCCGGTGTCGGCGAGCACCGCCATCTCCGGTGCGAACCCCTGCCCGTCGCCGAGGCCGAGCTCCGCGTTGGCTTTCGTGACGGCCTCGGCGAGCTCACGGGTGATCGCTCCCTTCCCGGTCCAGCCGTCGACGAACATGATGCTGGTCGGGTCGTGGTGCGCGGCGAGGTATCGCAAGGCGACCGTGTCGATGCCCCGGCCGCGGACAATGCTGAGCGAGTAGTGGGGAACGTCCAGGTCGTGCGCGAACGCGGCCCACCGTCGCATCAGGATGCCGACCGGAGTGCCGGCGCGGGCCAGCGATACGAGGACGACGTCGTTGCCGCGCTCGGCGAGCACCATTTCGGTGACGACGCCGACCGCGTGCGCCAGCCGCGACGCCGATGCGACGAGCACATCGCTGAACAACTGCTGGTACTCCGCGCTCGGCTGGTACTCCACCGGCAGCGATTCGGCATAGTGGGCACGGCCTGACTGGACCGCCTCCTCGCGCTCTTCGGTGGGTGCCTCGAGCTCGACGTGCGAGAGGTCCGTCAGCAGCCAGGCCACCTCATCCGCCGCGTATGAGCCGAAGCCCGGTCCGTACAGGGGTTCCGGCAGGCTGGTGTTCACTCGGCATCTCCGAAGCAGTAGGAGGGCAGCGCCAGCAGATGGACCTGGTCACAGCAGCCGGCAAGCTGGTCGAGCAGGCCACCGGGTGCGTGCAGGGCATCGGTGTCACCAGCGTCATCGACGACGAAGACGATGTCGGTGAAGCCCGCTGCGATGTTGTACGCGTACCGTGGCGCCGGCCCGTCGTCCGGATCGTCGTGGCTCGGGAAGCAGAGCACGGTACGGATGGCGTAGCCGGGGTCGTCGACGGCGAGCACCGGTGACCGCGTCGTGGCCGAGAAGCGTACGTCGGCGGTGTCCGACAGCCGGCCCGTCAGGTGGTTCGCGATGAGCAGCGGCGCGTACATCAGCTCCTCGAACCCGAGTACGAGGACCCGCTCGCCGGTGAGCTGGGCGGCTAGCTGAACCGCCACCTTCTCCGCGGCGGTGTGCAGGGCAGCGCGGTCGTAGCTACCGAACCCGTGCCGGCCGCCTTCGCGGGCCCCGCCCCAGCCGGCCACCGGCACCGGTATCGGCGTGGCCTGTCCTGAGCGGACCTCGTACGTCGTATCGTGTTCGGCGACGAGCCGCTGCCCGGCGCCCAGGATGCCGGCGGGAAGCTCGATGCAGCCCGCGACCAGCGCCACGACCTCGATGGCGGCGCCGAGCGACGTTCCCAGCCCGGCCATTGCCTTCCGATCGTCGTCCGACCGCAAATCGACAAGAGTGGCGATCACGTACCGGGACCGGGGCGAGTACGCATGCAGGGCCTGGATCGTGTTCAGCGCCGTCCGCCCGGTCGACAGTTCGTCGTCGACGAGGACCAGCGGCCCGGACCGGGACAGGATCTCCCGGTCCTCCGGCAGCAGCAGGTGGCTGGTGGCGTGGCTGTGCTCCTCCTCGAACCCCCCGGCCGCGTCGGCGCCGGCGCAGCGGCGGCGGGTGGAGTGCAGGTAGTCGGCGTCCAGCGCGTCGGCGACCGCATGCCCGAGCGCGGTCGCCGTCTCGGCGAACCCGAGAACGGTCGTCGACGAGACGAACCCGGCAACGGTCATCGACCCGGCCGACTCCCGGGTAGCGCACAGCGCCAGCAGCGCATCTGCGGCGTCGGGCGAACCGTCGAGAGCGGATTTCAGCAGCCCTCCCCCGGTCTCCACGATCCCAGTGGACTCACCGGTGAGCGCATCGGCGACCAGGGCACCGAGCAGGCGGCCCGCGCCGTACACGATTCTCGGGTCTGTCGGCACATGCTTGCCGAGCACCGAGGAGACCAGCAGGTGCGCCCGGCGGGGGTTGCGTCGCAGCGCCAGCCCGGTGAGGTCGGTCAGGTGCAGTGGCGACTCGGGCGAGTCGGACACGAGCCGGATACCGAGTCGGTCGGCGACCCAGCGGCCGCTCCACACGCCGTTCACCGGCGACACACCGCGCCTCACTGGTGCAGTCCCGCGCCGAGCAGGTCGACGAACGAGATGTGCTCGTTGGCGACCCCGAACACCTGCGCCCGTCGCATGATGCGGTCGGCCCACGCCGCGTGCGGCTTGCTCTCGTTCATCTTGTTCCGATAAACCGACGCCCGTACCCCGCCGCCGAAATTGGTGCCGAGAATGTCGGCGGCGTCGCAGTACTCCTCGTGCGTGACGACCGACAGGGCGTGCACGGCGGCGACGTGGGTGGGGTGGATGACCGTCTTGCCGGTCAGCCCGTTGGCCTTGTCCAACGCGATTTCGCGGATGAGGCCGTCGAGATCCTTCGCGATCAGTTCAGTCCGCAACGCCCGCTCGGAGTGCTCGGCAAACGGCGACTCCCGCAGCTGCGGCTTGAACATGCGCTCGCTACCGGAGAAGTACTCCCACACCGGACCGGTGACGACGAAGCTCGTGTCGTCGGCGCGGGCGAACACGTTCACGACGTCGGAGATGAGATCGGCGATCACGCGTACGTCGTAGACCGACAGATCCCGGGAGCGGCGCAGCCCGTACGCCGAGGACAGGTCCGTCGCACCGATGCGGACGGCGAGGATGAGGTCGCGGTACTCGGTCAACAGTCGCTGCACGCCGAGAAGCACGTCGGTACGCGACTCGGCGAAGATGACTTCCGGCGACTCGAGAACGGGCATCGCGAGGAGCCGGCGTCCGGTCCGCACACCGGCCTGGGCTACGGCGTCGAGGAAGGCGGGGCCCGAGTCCTCGGTGAACTTCGGCAGTACGAACCCGGTCAGGACGCCGAGGTGCTCGCCGAGCGCCTCCACGATCCTCGGGATCTGCCCCGCCGACCTGACCCGGACGAACAGCAACGGTCCGTCGGCGCCGGTTTCCGCGTACGCGCGCAACTGCGCGATCGCGTTGGCCTCGGCGGTCACGAGTTCGCTGTCGTGGATGGCGTCCTCCAGGCAGACGACCATGCTCAGTACGCCCTGGGCGCCGCGCCTGGCGATGTCCGCGGCCAGGGTGGTCCGGGTCGCCGGGCTGTACAGCGTGGCGCCCAGCGCGACGGCGAGCAGGTCAACGTCGTCGGCGGAGGTGAAGTGCTTCGGTGCGCTGAGAAACAGCCGCTCCCGATCGGGATCGGATAGGAAATCGAAGTGCCGCATAGCTGTTCCTCTGTTATCCGACCGGGGTCCTCGCGTCGAGCCAGGTGATCCGGTCGAAGCCGTAGGCGTTGCAGGCGTCGCGAATCGTTCCGCTGGCCACGTCCATCTCGGTCCGGAGCACGAACTCTCCGCGGACGTTGTAAAGCGACAGGAACACCACGACGCCACCCTGCGGGGCGGCGTCGAGCGGGACCTTGATCCTGGCGTACCCGAACGTCGTCACGACGAGCGCGCCCTGCCAGCGCAGCCGACCGGCGCTCGGCGAGTACCCGTAGATGATCAGGCGCTCGATCTCCCGGGACTGTCTCAGGTCGAGGCTGATGCGTTCGTACTGGTCGCGATGCGCCACGATGACCGGTCGCGTCGAGTTGTACGGCGCGGTGTGCCTGCCGTCGGCAGACTGCACGGTGGACGTATGACCGGACCGGAGCTGGTAGGCGCAGCCGAGCCGGAGGTCCCCCACCGTCTGCGGGCATACCGCGGTGAAACCGAGCGCTCCGATGCCCGACTGAAGCCGCGTGAGCGTCACGGTCGGCGCGTGGGGAGTCAGGACCGTGGGCGCTCCCGGCCGGGTTCTGTTCACGGGCCTCAGCGGTACCGGTGGCGGCGTCGGCTTCCTGGTGGCGGGTGCCCGGCTCGGCGTGCCGGCGTTCGGCGGCGGGCCCGAGAGGTCGAGCGAGGTCGTTCCACCCGGCGACACCCGCGCCGGCACTGAAGCAGGAGCACGAGCCGGACCCGTAGCAGCCGGAGGTGACAGGTCCAGATCACCGGACGGGGTGACAGTCCCGGTGCCCGGCGTGTTCCGCGTCGGCCGGGGTCCCCGGGACTGGAGGAAGTCCGCGAGCACCGGATTCGAGGCCCGAGCAGGCGTGGTGGGCGCGGCGCTGGGACGCGACCGACGACGAAGGAAAGGCAGATCGGTACGCATCAGCGCGTCCTTGGGCGACGGCAGGCTCATAGCGTCAGCCCGTAGTCGGCGGCGACGCCGGCGATCCCCTTGGCGTAACCCTCGCCGATGACCTTGAACTTCCACTCGCCGTTGTGCCGGTAGATCTCGCCGAGCGCGATCGCGGTCTCGTTGGTCAGCATGCCGGACAGGTCCTCGGACCGGACGAGTTCGCTGTTGTCGGCCAGGTTCAGGACACGCAGACGGCACTCCTTTAGCTGCCCGAGAGCACGGCGGCGCGCGGTGCCCTCGTTGATGTACAACACCAGAGTGATCCGGGCGATCGTGTCGGGTACACCGTTGAAGTCGATCTCGATCTGCTCGTTGTCGTCGCCGAGCGCCTGCTCCAGCTGGTTCACGGACAGGTCGGGCGAGCTGAGCTGGTTGAAGAACACGAAGTGCTCGTCGGAGACGGCCTTGCCGGCCGCGTCGCACAGGATGGTCGCGACGACAAGGTTGTCCGAGAGCGGCGTTTCGGCCCCGGCGTCCCACCTCACCCCGACCACGACTCCGGTCAGGTGGGGGTTTTCCCGGGTGAGTGCGGCGTTCGCGCCCCGCTTCATCGCCGCCATCAGAGGTCCAGGTCCGATCGAGAAAACTTGGTACGCAAGAAACTCCCCTGTGCCATCAACGCGTCCGCATCCTGAGCCCGGCTCGCGGCGAGGGCGGCCGACGCCGAATCCCACAGCGACTCGAGCTGTTCCTGTAGCGACTGCACCGGGGTGCGGCCCCCGGCCCTCGGCACGTCGTGCTGGGTCGGGTCGAGGGCGAGGAACGTCCGGAGGGTGGTCGGGAGATAGTCGGTCACGATTCCCTTGACCAGCACCACCGCGTAGACGTCCAGGGGGCGGACGTCCGAGCTGTCGATTATCTCCCGGACCGTGTCGGTCACCCGGCGGGCAGTCACGACCGACTCCACCGGCAGCCGACCGGAGCTCTGGTTGATGTACCGGACGAGCTGGTACAGGCCGTGCCGCAAGGCCGGGGGGCTGTCCTCGGAAGGGGACGCCTGCTGTGGCGGCCGGGCATCCCGCCCTCCCCCGAACCATGGCACGGCAGACGTCCCTTCCTACGACTGGTCAGTTTGCTCAGGAACCGGCGCCCTCGGCACGGCGGGTCCGCTCCAGGTACGGCTTGGCACGCTCGATCTGCTGCTCCAGCGCGCTGACGGTCTGGGCCATGCTGTCCACCGCCTGGGCGCGGAACGTGTCGACGGCGTCCATCGTCGCGAAGACGTTGTCGAACGCCGCCTGCAGCTTGGAGATGTCGATGGTGGAGCTCGCCGCCTGCTCGTTGATCTGCGCGCCCTGCATGCGCAGCTGGGCCGAGGTGGCCTCGATCATGTTGGACGTGACCGTGTTAAGGGCGGTGATCTGGTCGAGCACGAGCTTCTGCCGGGCCAGCGCCTGCGCGACGATGACGGCGGTACGCAGCGCCGCGAGGGTGGTCGTCTGGGCCCGGTCGACGCCCTTGATCAGTTCGATGTTGTTCTTCCGGACCAGGTCGAGGGCCATATACCCCTGAACCGCGACGGCCATCTGCGTCATGATGTCCTGCCGGCGCTGCCGGATCGGGAACAGCGCGTCGGACCGCAGCATATTCGCGTCCTCGGTCCTGCCCGTCGCCTCGAGCTCGGCCACCTTGGCCTCGACCGCGGCGTCGAGGGCCGTCGCGAGCTGGTTGTACTCGCTCAGCTTGCCCATGTTGGCCCACATGTTGGCCTTCTCGACCTCGATGCTCGCGTT
Organism: Micromonospora pattaloongensis; assembly: GCF_900107255.1. GTDB lineage: Bacteria > Actinomycetota > Actinomycetes > Mycobacteriales > Micromonosporaceae > Micromonospora_I > Micromonospora_I pattaloongensis. Next base: position 194,984 of record NZ_FNPH01000002.1, read on the forward strand.
GTCCTTGCGCAGCTCGTCCTGGCCGGAGTCGAGGGCCTTGATGATCGCGTTGAGGTGACTCTGCGCCGACTGATACTTGGCGAAGTACCGCTGGAGCTTGTCACCGCCCGGCAGGAACTTGAGGATCTTCTTCGCGCCACTCAGGTCGGCGCGTCCCGGGTCGAGCTCCGTGACCGTGTTACGCAGATCGACCAGCGTGTTCGCGACCCGGGTCTGCGCGTCACCGGCGGTGCCGGTCCTGGCGTTGCGCACCGCCGCGGCGGGGCGCTCCAGCATCCTGTTGGACACGCTCGCCGCGGCCCGCATCTCCCGGTCCCCCATCGACGCGATCGCGCCGACCTTCTCGGCGAAGGCGGGCGAGCGCATGTCCAGCGCGGCCAGTTCGGCGACGAACGCGTTCGCCTTGGTCCGCAGCTCGGCCTGCTTGGCGTCGTCCAGCGGCACCGCGCCGGCTGCCTGCTCCTTCTCGACGGTGACGACGGGAGCGGGCGGAGTGAGGACAAGCGCGTTACCGGGAGCTGGGGGCGTTACCGGTGCTGCGCCCGAACCGAGGTCGAGTTCGGACATCTGGGGTACTCCTTGGACTCGGAAAATGGCAGAAGGCGGGTTACAGGTGGGACGCGATCGCCGGGATGAGGTCCCGGATCGTTCGCCCGGTGGCAGGAGCGCCGATCGCCGTCATGGCCCAGCCCTGCCCGTCGCGGGCGACCTTCGCCATGACCTGGGCGGTGTGCCGTCCCGAGCCCGACAGGTCGTACCGAGCGATCTCCTTGCCATCGGTCTCGTCGATCAGGCGGCAGAACGCATTCTCGATCTGGGAGAAGTCCTGGCCGGTGAACGAGTTCACGGTGAAGACGAGGGTCGTGACGTTGGCGGGGACGCGGGACAGGTCCACCCGGATCGACTCGTCGTCACCGTCACCGTCGCCAGTCAGGTTGTCGCCCGTGTGCTGGACGGAACCGTCGCGGCTCTTCAGCTGCCGGAACCACACCTCATCGACCAGTTCACCACCGGCGTTGAAGAGCAGACAGGACGCGTCCAGGTCGATCGTCTGCTTCTTCATGCCGAACAGACCCTTCTTCGGCGCCGCATCCCAGCCCAGGCCCATCCGTACCCGGGTCAGGGTGCCGCCGGTGGCCTTGGACAGGGAGACTTTCTGCCCCTTGGTCAGGCTCACGCTCATGCTCGTGCCTCTTTCCTGGTCACTGTCGAATACGGACTTCGTGAGGCTGCGCGCTACTTGCTGCCCGCGGCCCAGCGCATGCCCCAGCCGTACGCGCGATCGAGGTCCCGCTGACTGCCGTTGATGTAGGTGACTTCGCGGCGCACCGACAGGTCACCGCCGTTCGACTCGATCATCGCGATGCCGCAGATCCGGGCACCGTCGCGGGAGTCGTCCAGGCGCACCTCGACCTGCGGGCCGGCCGCCGGGTAGAGCGTCACCACACCGTCGGCCGCGGCCCAGTTCGGCACACCTTCGTAGATGAGGGCGAAGACCATGACCCGGCGGATCTGGTTGGCGTACGCCAGGTTGATGTACAGGTTCTCGCCGGCCGAGTTCGTCCCGGACCGGTCGTCGCCGTCGAGCCAGATGACCGCCTCCCGGGCGCCGTATGGCTGGGCGGAGAAGGCGTTGCCGAGTGCCTGCACGACGCCCTTCGACCCGTCGACGAACTCGTACAGGCAACCCAGGTCCAGGTCGATCGCCCCGGAGAGCATGCGCTTGAACAGCCCGCCGCCCTGACCGGCCGGCCGCGCGTTCCAGTTCAGGTTCACCCGCAGCACCCCGGTGGCGGATCCCTGCTTGGTCAGCGACACCGTCGGCGCAGCCTTGGTCAGCGTCACCTTCGACAGCGACACCGGGCCGCCCTGGCCCGCGTGCTGCGGCTGCGGGTCCGGCTTGGGGCGCTTGGTGTAGTCGATACCCATTGGTCCTTGTTTCCTCTTTCCGGTCCGCGTACGTGTGCAGGGCGACCCGATGTGGCCGGTCGGCTCGGGTGTCAGACCGAGACGAGCTCGCGCGAGTCGTCGTCCACGGCAGAGTCGCCGTTGCGCCGGTTTCGCACGATCGAGGACACGAACGCGGCGGCGATCAGACCGACTCCGACGAGGCCGGTGACGACCTCGGGGATCTCGTACTTGATGCTGATCAGCAGGCAGGCGGCGAGCGCGCCGATGGCCCACTGCGCGCCGTGCTCGAGGTAGACGTACTCACTCAGCGTGCCCTTGCGGACCAGGAAGACGGTCAGCGACCGGACGTAGAGCGCACCGACACCGAGGCCGATGGCCATGATGATCGGGTCGTTCGTGATGGCGAACGCGCCGATGACGCCGTCGAAGCTGAACGAAGCGTCGAGCACTTCCAGATACAGGAAGGAGAAGAACGCCGCCTTGCCGACCTTGACGGCAAGCTGGCTGTTGCCACCGCGGTTGACCACCTCGTCGAGGCGCTCGGCACTGCCGTGGATGCCCGGCAGGTTCTGCACCTCGGGGCCGTCCTCGTCCGACTCGAACACCTCACCGAGACCGTTCACCAGGATATAGGTGACCACGCCCAGGATGCCGGAGACGAGCACGGTGGCCGTCTTGCCCTCCGGGGCGAACGCGTAGGCGGCGACCGCGACCGCGACCATCGAGACGACGACGGCCAACTGCTCAAGCTTGCCGACCCGCGCCAACGGGCGCTCCAGCCACGACAACCACTTGAGCTCGCGCTCCTCGAAGACGAAGTTGAGGAACAGCATCAGCAGAAACACGCCACCGAAGGCGGCGATGGCCGAGTGCGCGTCATGCATCAGGTACCCGTAGGTGCCCGGGGTGTGCGGGTCACCCTTCTCCAGCGCCAACTGGACCGCCTCGACCGGGTTCAGCTTGGCGGTAACCCCGACGATGACGAGCGGGAAAACCAGCCGCATGCCGACCACCGCGATCGCGATGCCGAGCGTGAGGAAGAGCTTCTGCCAGAACGGGCTCAACCGCTCCAGCACGGTCGCGTTGACGACGGCATTGTCGAAGGACAGCGAGATTTCGAGGATGATCAGGATCGCGGCGATCGCCAGACCCGTGGGCCCGCCGTACAGCATGGCCGCACCGAGACCGAGGATGGTGACGGCGAAGGATCCGCCGAACGTTTTCAACAGCACGTCTTTCCCTTATCTACCGGGACCGGGGCCCTCAAAGCGGTGGTCATCTCCGCCTCGACGGCGGTTGTGGTGATGCGTCGTGGCCGGACATCGCACCAGCCACGACGCATCACCACCTCAATCCCCTGGCAGTTGCGACCAGGGGCTGCGATCAGCCGACGTTGACGCCGAAGTCGCGCGCGATACCGGCGAGGCCCGAGGCGTAGCCCTGACCCACGGCGCGGAACTTCCACTCGCGGCCGTAGCGGTAGACCTCACCGAAGATCATCGCGGTTTCGGTGGACGCATCCTCGGACAGGTCGTACCGGGCGATCTCCGCCTCATTCGCCTGATTCAGGATGCGGATGTAAGCGTTGCGGACCTGGCCGAAGGAGTGGCCGTGGCTGTCCGCGTCGTAGATCGAGACGGTGATGACGATCTTGTCGCACTCCGCCGGGACCTCAACCAGGTTGAGCTTGATGGACTCGTCGTCACCGTCACCCTCGCCGGTCCGGTTGTCACCGGTGTGCTCGACCGAACCGTCAGGGCTGACGAGGTTGTTGAAGAACACGAAGTGCTGATCGGACAGGATCTTGCCGGACGCGTTCAGCATCAGGGCACTGGCGTCGAGGTCGAAGTCCGCCCCGCTGGTCGTCCGCGCGTCCCAGCCCAGACCCGCGATGATGGCGGTAAGGCCGGGAGCCTCCTTCGTCAGCGAGACGTTGCCACCCTTGCTGAGGCTGACGCCCATGTACTGCCTCCCGTGATTCTGATAGGAGCTGCGGTGTCTACGTGCGCCCGGAGTCCCATCGCCCGGAGCACGCCGCGGATGAATGTTCTGATGAACGAAAGCTCAGGAGTTCTCGCCAGTTCGGAGGCCGGCCCGTGGCCGGCCACCGAACCAACGCGATGAGGTGTTGAGGCGACGGTCAGACGTTGACGCCGAAGTCGCGGGCGATGCCAGCCAGGCCGGACGCGTAGCCCTGGCCCACGGCGCGGAACTTCCACTCGTCACCGTGGCGGTACAACTCGCCGAAGACCATCGCCGTCTCGGTCGAGGCGTCCTCGGACAGGTCGTATCGCGCGATCTCCGAGTTGTCGGCCTGGTTGAGCACGCGGATGTACGCGTTGCGGACCTGGCCGAACGTCTGGCCAGTGGCGTCGGCGTTGTAGATCGAGACCGGGAACACGACCTTGTCGATCTCCGCCGGCACGCCGATCAGGTTGACCTTGATCTGCTCGTCGTCGCCCGCGCCGTCGCCGGTCAGGTTGTCGCCGGAGTGCTCGATGGAGCCGTCGGGGCTGACCAGGTTGTTGAAGAACACGAAGTGCTTGTCGGAGAGAACCCTGCCCGCGGCGTCGCAGCCGATGGCGCTGGCGTCCAGATCGAACGCCTGGCCGTCGGTCGTGCGCGCGTCCCAGCCGAGACCGACGATGACGGCGCTCAGGCCGGGGGCCTGCTTGGTGAGCGAGACATTCCCGCCCTTGGTAAGGCTGACTCCCATGGAATCTCCAGTTGCATCAGGTGCAAGCACCATTGCCTGCGTCGTTCTCGACCGCCCGCCACCGGCGACGGCGGTTTGATGTTAGGGGACGTGCACTAGTTTTGATCATCGACAGGCCGACTCCCCCTGCGGCTCCGGCCGCCCCTCGCCGGACCAGTCCGCTGGCCACCCCGCCCTTGGCCTGATGACGCTCGGCCTAGCGGGCGCGGAAAGAAACACGCGTCACTGCCCCGGTCTGGGCACGTACGAGGATGTCGAAAGATCGCTTCGGGAGTAACGGGTCATTGGCGCAGTTCGCGGTCCCAAACGGGCCGAACCACGTAGCCGGTCACCTGCCGGAAGCAACCCTCCCGGACGGTTACCTGCCGGCATAAGCACAGGTATCGTGCCTACTTCCTCGGAACCGAGCGGTGGACCAGGGCCCGGAAAGGTCGTGGCTGGCCGGGTTGATCGGTTGATGTAGAAGCGCCCTTGCTCGCGGCAGCGGGGCCGCCATGACCGATTCAGATCATCGAGCTTATCTACGCCTTGTTGATCGTCCGAGGTGAACCGTACCCGCCTCTGGCATCAGGGACTGCCCCGGCTCGGTTGACGCCTGCCCGACGCTGGCGCCTTCACGCTCCGCGCACCGTGGAGCCTGGACGCGTTGAGCGCGGCGGACGCGGCGCGGCCACCATGACCATCGATTGATGTGATCCAGGTCCGTCTGCGAGTGATCAGGTGTGCCAGGAGACGTCGAGCCTCGGCGAGGCAGAGGGGGACGATTCCGACCCGGTCGGCGCCGCCCCCTTTTGCGCCCGAGTGGGGGAACTGGATCGCTATCGATCGCCGGTTCGGTCGTCCTCCAGAACTGACGGCCACTACCAGAAATACTCGACAGGTAGCGGGTCGGTACCAGTGGGAAGGGGTACCGACCCGGCACTGATGAAAGACTGGACAACGTGGTGACGAGCGGCACCGTATGGGAATGGCATGACGAGTCGGGCTGGGGAGTCATCCTCACCAGCGACGCCGGGCGGCTGCTGGGCGCACTTCAGTCATCTGGTTCACACCGGCTACCGGACGCTGGTACCGGGGCAGCGGATCTCGTTGGAGTGGGAACAGCCGGGTCAGGACGGATACCCGTACCGTGCGTTTTGGGTCCGGGCCGGCGGCGACGGGCGCGCCGACCCACGGGACCGTCCGGCCGGCGGTGCTTACGCGAGCAGGCTCCACATCGACGACCCGACCGAGACCTCAGAGGGCGTCTGATTCACGCGCATCCTGCCGATCTTGGTAGCAGGCTATGCGGGTAGGGTGCTCGCCATGATTGAGGACGCTGGATGCCGTTGACGAATCCGTGGCTGTCCGGACCCACGCCGGCGAAGCGGCTCGATCGTGAACGGCTTGAAGAGCGCCTTCTCAACCTACTGTCGTCGCAGAACATGTGTGTGCTCGCGACCACGGGTCCGGACGGGCCGCTGGCCACCCCGGTGCGGTACTACCCGCTCGGCTTCGCGGTGCTGTTCACCGCCGCGCCACGTTCGCCGAAGATGCGCAACATCGCCGCCGACCCGCGCGTGTCCGTCGGCATCTTCGCGCCGCTGGTCGGGCTGGCCAGCAGCCGCGGTGCCCAACTGTTCGGAACGGCCAGGGTGCTTGGCCCGGAGCACCCGGACCGTGCGCACTACTGGACGGCGTTCCGATGGGAGAACGAGCACGCCGAGCGGGGGCGACTGCTGTCCGAGCCGCCCGAGGACACACTCGTGGTCGTTGAAGCGGAGCGGATTGTCTATACCGAGCACTGGCTGCGACGTGAGGGGTTCGCGCCACGCCAGTTCTGGCGTCGCTGAACCGGACAGCCCTACCCGCCCGGCTCCACGCCCAGAGCCTGTGTCGAAGTCGGTCACAGCTACTCGTTGATCGCGCTGACCTGCAGGGTGGCCTGGTAGCGGACGGCAAGCTTGTCGAAGCGGGTCGCCACGGCCCGGTTGCGTGTGAGCCGGTTGGTGCCCGAGCGGCGGGGCACCTGCCACACCGACGAGCCAGGTGTGACAGGTGCCCGGCACGAGACTGCCCCTGCCCGGGGCCGCCGCCCCTGGGTCAGCCGCCCAGCATGGGCAACACCGCGACGGCGATCGCCCGGCTGGTATTTCTGGTGGCGTCTGCGACCGCCGGATCGAAGGCGTTGTCCGGGAGCCGGTTGGGCCAGACGACCTCCGCGTACGCATATCCATGGTCGTTGTTGTACGCCGTGCAGTAGAGGTCGTAGCTGACGATGTCACCGTCGCGGGGCAACGGTATATCCGGGTCGAAGTTGGGTGACCAGAAGGTGCAGTGCGACGCTGCGAGCTTCGGCACCAGCTGGGTGTTGGCCGAGCGCAGGGTGTTCTTCAGCCCGTCGGTGGTCAGGCCGGTCCGGGCCCGTGCCACCAGGGCGATCGGCGTCACGATGTTCATCGCGAAACCGAGTTGGTCCACGCTCGCCTGGTCGGTCAGCGCGGAGATCATGCTCTCGGTCGCCACCGCGCAGCCGGTGGCGTCCTGAGCAAACCGCTGCATGTTGTCCGGCGTCATCCGCTCGATGTCGAAGAACTCGATCACGGCATGGTTGGCGCAGGCCCGGGTCTGCGCCGTCGCGATCGTCTGGATCTGCGCCAGGATCTCGGTGCGGGCCGAGTTGACCGCGGTCAGGATCTGCCGGGTCGCCTCCTGGATCGCGGCCTGAGTGTTACTGGCGCTCGCCCACGAGCTGACCGCACTGATCGCTGCGGTGATCACCTGGGTCCAGTTGATCGCCGCGGACGCCGGTCGAGCGCCGGTGGGCACCACCACCACGATGGACAGCAGGGCGGCCAGCAGGACGCGCACCGGCCGACTCCGGGCTCTCCTCTTCCCTCGGGTCATTTCCTACTCCCTCTCGTCGGGGAGCCATCAGAGTCGGCTATCCGGGTGACGATGAGTGGCCGGTGCGGACGCGCCGCGTCACGGTACCGTGATGCCGCCGGTCGGATGCCCGCTGCCGACCGCCCCGGCCGGACAGCACCGGACAGCCAGCGGCCGACCCCAGCAGCGAGCGAGCGGAAGGTTTACGCCCGTGCCCGCCGACGATCCGGACGAGCTGCTCCGGCACTTCTGCGCTGATCTGCGTCTGCTGTGGACACAGGCGCAGGGACCGAGCCTGCGGGTGGTGAGCGCCCGGGTCGGTCTCGGCAAGAGCCAGGTGGGCGCGATCCTCAACGGCACGGTCCGCCGGCCACCCGACTGGGACGTGGTACGTCGCCTGGTGCAGTGCTTCCACGACCACGCGCGGGCGCACCACCGGCTGTCCCAGCTGTCCCTGCGTACCGGGGTCGAGGAGACCTGGCGACCCCGGTACGCGATGCTGGAGTACGCCTTCCAGCGCAGGCGTACCCCGCCGGGTGGCACCGGTTCCCGCCCGCCGACGGCGTCCCGCCGGTGGCCGGTGCCCCGGCAACTCCCCCCGGTCGCCCGACACCTGGTGGGCCGGGCGGCCGAACTGGCCACGCTCGACAGAGCCGCCGCGAGCTGCGGAAAGCCGGACGGGTCGGCCACCGTGGTCGTGATCGACGGTACCGCCGGTGTCGGCAAGACCACGGTCGCGCTCTGGTGGGCGCACCGGGCCGGCGGCCGGTTCCCCGACGGACAGCTCCACGTCGACCTGGGCGGCTTCGACCCGAACGGCACCCAGGTCTCCCCCGAGAACGCCCTGCGGGGATTCCTCATCGCGCTGGGCGCCGACCCCCACCGGCTGCCGGACGACCTGTCCACGCGCGTCGCGCTCTACCGCAGCCTGCTGGCCGATCGTCGAGTGCTGGTGGTGCTGGACAACGCCCGCGACCCGGGCCAGGTCCGCCCGCTGCTGCCCGGCGGCCCCTCCTGTATGGCTCTGGTGACCAGCCGCAACCAGTTGACCGGCCTGGTCGTGGGCGAGGGCGCGCTGCCGCTCAGGCTGGAGTTGCCGACCCCCACCGACGCGGCGGAGCTGTTCGCGTCCCGGCTCGGCACCGGCCGGGCAGCCGAGGAACCGGCGGCCGTGGCGGAGATCGTCGACCGCTGCGCCCGGCTACCCCTGGCCGTGGCCATCGCCGCCGCCAGCGCGGCCGCCCGCCCCGACGAACCACTCGCCGCGCTCGCCGCGCAGTTACGGACCGGCACCGCGGTGCTCGACACGTTGTCCACCGGTACCGACGGCGCCGACGTCCGTACCGCGTTCTCCTGGTCCTATCGACGACTGAGCCCGATCGCCGCGACCCTGTTCCGGACGCTGGGGCTGCACCCTGGTCCCGACGTCACGGTGGCCGCCGCCGCCAGCCTCGCGGGCGTACCCGTGCGGCAGGTCCGGCCGGCCCTGGCGGAACTGGCCCGCGCGCACCTCGTCTCGGCGCCCCATCGTGACCGGTACCGTACGCACGATCTGCTGCGCGCCTACGCGATGGAGCTGGCCCGGGCCACCGATCCCGGAGCGCGTCGACGGATGGCGCAGGGTCGGCTCCTCGACCATCTGCTCCACACCGCCTACGCCGCCAGCCGGATGCTGGACCCCCAGCGTCACACCATCGCCATTCCGCCGCCCGACGAAGGGGTGACCGTGGTCGCCTTCAGCGACGAGGCCGCCGCACTGGACTGGTATGCGGCCGAGGAAACCACCTTGGTCGCGGCGATCCACGGCGCCGCGCGCACCGGCTTTCACGCCCGTGCCTGGCAACTGACGTGGGCGTGTGAGCCGATGCTGTACCGCCAGGTGCCCCGCCAGCAGTGGGCCGCCCTGCAACGGGTGGCACTGGCCGCGGCGCGGCGGATCGGCGACCCGCTGGCCCAGGGCCACGCCCATCGCGGACTCGGCCGCGCCTACAGCAGCATCGACAACCGCAGAATCCGGGCCCACATCCACTTCAACCGGGCCCTGAGGAACTTCGCCACCGCCGACCGGCCCGTCGACGAGGGCTACGTACGGTTCCACCTCAGCCTGCTCTGCGAGCGAAACGGTGAGTACCGGGCCGCGTTGGAGCACACCCGGCGGGCGCTGGAACTCTTCGAGCGTGCCGGTCACCGTCCCGGGCAGGCCCGCGCGTACAACGGCCTGGGCTGGCAGCATGCGTTGCTCGGCGACTACGAGGTCGCGCTCGTCTCCTGCGCCCGCGCCCTCGACCTGATGCGGGCGGTCGGAGACCTGCTCGGGCAGGCCCAGGCCTGGGACAGTATCGGCTTCGCCCACCATGGGCTCCGGCAGTACGGGGAAGCGGTCACCGCCTACCGGCGCGCGCTGGCCCTCATCCGCCGGATCGGTGAGCGGAACAACGAGGCGGAGATGTTGGTCCATCTGGGCGACACCCACCAGGCGGCCGGCTCCCCGGAGGCGGCCGGGCGTGCGTGGCGGCAGGCGCTCACGATCCTCGACGAGCTTGGCGTCTCCGAAGCGGCCGCCGTCCGGGCACGGCTCGACGGAACACCGCTCGCGCGGCCGGCAGCGCCCCCCGGCTGACCCGGACGGCGCCGGCGGCTCCTGTTGTGTCGGTCCCGCCTGTTAGGCGGGGGATGCCCGCCCCGCGGCACCGCTGCCGGTCGTCGTAGCTCATGTATCGTCCCGTCCGACTGTTGATCACTTAGGGAGCCGGGCATGGGCAAGGCCATTACGGGGCCGTTCACCTCGGGGGTCGCCCGGGCAGTGTTAGCTGTGATGGTCGGGGGCGCGATGTTCGGCTGCTCGCCCCAGTCCGGCCGGCAGGCGGCGGCGCCCTCACCTTCTGCGTCGGTGCAGCCCTCCGCGAGCCCCTCCAGTGTGCGGGCTCGCCTCGAAATGCCGATGCGGCTCGGCAATCGCTCCCAGTTCTCCCATCGGCCGCTAGCGTTCGCCGTGGCTGACACCGTCGAGCAACTGGGTCGGTTAGTGGACGACCCGAGGGACCAAGCCGGAAAGTTCTACAACGGTCAGACCGACGCCGACTATGCGGTACTGGTCAGCGCGGCGGCCGGCACCGTGAGAGACGAGGAAGCAACGCTGAACGAGGTTTTCAGGTTGTTTCCGCGGGTGCGTGAGGTCCGATCGGTGGACCCTGGCCCCTTAGGCGGCGTGGCCGGCTGCGGTAACGGCCGCAACGACCAGTACTACGTCACGATGTGCGCCTGGGCCGATCGGGTCAGCGTCGGCACGGTCACCTTCCTGAGCCCGAAGAAGCGACTGGGTTCCCCTGACGATGAGTTCGTGGAGATCCGCAGCCTGGTGGAGTCTCACATCCCGGGCCTGCCCTCTGGCCAGTGATCCCACTCGCCCGAGCGTCGTAACTGCGGCGGCCGACCGGCGTCCCTTCTGGCTGGCCGACGAAGCCACCACCAGCCTCGATGTCATCAGCTCCGCCGCGTGACACCCTGACCGCCGCCCTAACTCAACGGCGTTGGGACTAGGACCGACCGAACTCGGCATAGCGTGGCCGACCATCGTCCAACGCGCGCAGCGCGGATGCCACGCGACGTGCCATCGAAGGACGCAGAAGTGGCACAGCCTCCTGATACGGAACGAAGCGAAGCCCAGTCAGCTCGTCGTCCGTCGGCTTGAGCGCTGCGGCTTGGTCCTCATCGAGGTGCCCGCCGTCAAAGATGAACATCACGCCATCGGGCCACACGCCGTGAGCGGGCACCCAGTCAACGACAAGTAGCCGACTGATCGGCAGATCAAGACCAACTTCTTCGCGCACTTCGCGCCGGCACGCAGCCAGTGGCGATTCGTCAGCATCGGCGACGCCGCCTGGGATGTCCAGGAATGGCTTGTAGCCCGGCACGACGAACAAGATTCGACCAGCCGTGTCGCGGATCAAAGCTCCGCCGGCTACACCCTTCCGAGGAAGGCGCTGAGCGATGCCCGGGTCGAACTCGCGTTCTGGTTCGCCTTCGGCGGAGAGGTCGTCAGCCAACGTCACGGCTTCACGGTACTGAGCCCTTTTCACCGTGGTTAGCGGTTCGCCTCGATGTCATGCAGGACGAGGATGGCCTGCACGATCACGGTGGCGCGGCGGGGACAGCAAGCAGTTTGGTCAGGATCTTCCAGCCCTTGAGGGTGGCCACGGCGCGTTCGCCGAGCGCGCGCAGCGTGGCGTGCGAACGGTTGCCCGCCTTCTGCCTGTGGGGCAGTCACGGCCGTGGATGGGCGACGGGCCACGTCAATCGGCGGGAGGGGCCACCCAAGGCGTTCGAGATCGTCGAGTCAAGGTGGGGACGCCGGCGTTATCAGACGTACGTCGACCATTTAGCCGTCATGTCTCCACGTCTAAAGGTTTCCAGGCGGTACGCCCACTGGTCACGGACAGCAGGGTTACTTCGCAGAATCGGGACAACGCTGGTCACCAGTTTGAGCTCGCGGACCTGGCGCAGGGTCTCAAACCCGCTCCACTTCGTAACGTCAACTCCATAGTGAGTGACCAGCTCACCGTGCGTGTCCCGGGCGTAGTCGAACCGCAGCTTGCCAACCGCAACCGGCACCAAGTCCCACTCTCGTGGCCCCGTGCTCGTCGAGTCGAAGTCGCAGATCACCGCGCCGCCTGGCCCTCCGATCACGTTCCCGAGGAATGGGTCGCCGTGGATCGGCCCGGACGGCAGGAAGTAACGAAGTTTTCCCAGCTTCTCCTCGATGCCGTCGCACCGGTCGCGGAGGAAGACAAGATCCGACGGAGCGATTCCGTCGGGCTCAGCCAGCCTTTGCCGAATCTCCTCCAACGGGTTCCAGCGCGGTAGCTGGAACGATGGGGGCGGCAGTGCGTGGAAACGCTTCAGGATTAGGGCTAGGGCGCGACCGCTCGGTTTTGGGCCAGTCTCCGGAACGGCCTGCCACACCGTCGCGAGATGCCCGTCAATGTCGAGTGGCTGCGGGACGCCCGGCAGCAGGCGCACCGACGGCACATCATGTTCCGCGAGCCAACGGGCGACCTGGACGATCTTGGGGACGCGCTGACGCATAGTTGCCGATCCGGCGATACGAACCACGATCGAAGCGTGGGCAACCCGGAAGACGGCGTTATTGGTGAACTTGATCAGCTGGGCATCTCGCGTGTCGAGGCCGAGTCGCCTGCCGATCTCGGCGAGGACGGCGTCCAGGTTGGCACGGGTGAGCCGCGCTTGAGGTTGCCCGTCGCGGTACGGAGTCATTCCGCCTGCAGCGTATCAATTCTTTCGGCAAGCTCGCGCGCCTCGGAGCGCTCAAGGTGGCTGTCGGTCTCACGTCGCAGTGGCGCTAGCCGATCGATCGTCCGCACGGACCGCAGCTGCATAGCGAGAGCCACTGCCTGATTACCAAGCGCGATTCCCGTGTCACAATCGTCGAGGCGCAGGTGGGTAGTCGCGAGAGCGGTCAGCTCGAATGCGCGACTGCGGGATTGATCGTCGCAGCGCATGTCGAGGGCGCGGTGCAAGTGCTCGACTGCCGCGCTGAGGTAGGCCGTTGTACGCGCGGGGAGCGAGGCGTAGACGATGCCCGTCATCGCGTGCAGATCCGCCAGGCCGAAGAAGCAGACCCATGCGGGTGCCGCAAGCAGATCAGCCCGGGTGAACTCGTCCTGCGCCCGGTCGATGCTCTTGAGTGCCTGGGAAGTGTCCCCTAAGAGCGCATAGGCCCATGCTTCGTTCGCACACAGGAGCGCCACCGTCAGCTCGCTGCCCGCGTCCTGCGCGGCGAGCTGGCCGAGCTGGAAGAACTTGAGGGCGTCCCGGAAATAGCCCTGGTGCAGGTGCAGCCGGCCGATCCGGTACAGCACGTTGGCGACCAGGGATGGGTTGTTCGTGTGCCTGGCCTGCTCCAAGGCACGGGCGAAGTGGCAACGCGCGGATGAGTACAGCCCGACGTCGAACGAGGTCCAGCCGGCAAGGTTGTGTAAATCTGCGAGCGCGATGTGCAGGCGGTGGCGGACCTCGTCGGCGTAATCCGCGGCCAGAAGCTGCTGCGCCCAGCGAACCTGCGCGACTATCGCCTCGCGGCACGCCCCACCGCCGTACTGGTAGTCCAACGCGCGCATCGCTGCGGTGATGCTCTCGATGTTGACCACATCCGGCAGGCCGACGCGGGTGAAGACCGGCGTACGTGCCGCCTCCACCGGCTGCCACCACTTCGCGATCTCCTGCACGCCAGCCCCCATCGTGACGTTGGCCGCGTGCGACAGGAGCTGACGCACCTCCTCGCGCTCGTCCGGCAACACGGAGCATGAGGCAACTGCCAGATCGAGTGCCCGCTCGGTGGATTCGTCGTATGCGAGGCCGAGATAGCCACGCGGTACTCCAAGACCATCCGCGATGCGCAGCAGCAGCTCGTATGCCATTACCTGTCGGCCGTTCAGGATTTCGTAGACCTCGGACGGCGACTGGCCGGTGAGAGCGGCGATCCGCCGCTGCGAAACGCCAGCGGACTGCAGCCTGCGGTACACCGTGGCAAGGTCACGTCGCGCCAGGGCTAATCGCATCTCCCGATGCTCCCAAACCACGGCGGTGATGGCTTGATCCGATGCACGGTCAAGATTCATAGATGCTCCGTAATCAGACAACGGGCCGTAGCCGGAGATTAGCGCTTCAATCGAACGCCTTGAAGACACGCAGAGCCAAGATGACTAGTGCGGCTAGGCACGTTGGCTAGTCGTAGATGCGACCGGCGATCCTCACCAGCCATGGCTCTTACCCAAGGACATGGCGCAATCGCACGATGTCAATGTCGTTGGGAGGCATCATGTGGTCGCTCTTATCCGTGTTCCTCGCGTTCGTGGTGGGCGCGGTCGCCGGGTTCGTCCTCGGTAAGCGCGCGAGCATGTGGTGCCCCGGCTGTGGCGGCCCGTCCTCGGCTGCCACGACGCCGAGACCCGGCTCGGGGCGGGCAACCCGATGACGCATGCAACGGAGAACTCCACGCGTCATCCTGACGGCAGCGCCAACCACTCACGACTCCAGTCGCTGCTGGACGGGCGGCTCGCGGTCGGTCACGAGTTCTTCCTGATCGCCCTGAACGACCGGACCGGCAAGCTGCGCCTCAACCCCGACGCCTTCGGTCTCGGCCTCGCCGGCGCTCTGGTCGGCGAGCTGGTCCTGTCACACCACCTCACCGTCAACGGCGACGCGCTGGCGCCGCTCACCCACGAGCTGCCACCCGACACCTGGCTGGCGGCGAAGTTCGCCCGACTGATCGCCGAGCCACACGTGACCGAGCTGCGCACCTGGCTGCGATTCTTCGCCACCACCGCCGAGTCGGAGATCGCCGGCCAGCTCCAGCGGCACGGCTGGGTCGACATCCACACCCGCAAGACGAACCGGTCGCTCGGCCTGCGCACCTCAACGGCCTACCTGCCCCGCAACACCAACCGGATCGCGTGGCGGTCCGGGCGGCTGGCCGTACTCCTGACCGGTCTTGACCCGCATCTGCGCGCCGGGCATCCGGTCCCCTGGCCGGAGGTGCTGCTGGCCGGCCTGCTCGACGCGGTCGGGCTGCTGGACCTCGTGCTGTGGCACACCCCGCGCCCGAGCTGCCGGCCCGCCCTGACCTGGTGTCTGCGCCAGCATCCGGCCCTCTATGCCCTGGTGACCGAGGTCGGAAGCGTGCACGCTGGTCTCGTCTGTTCCCGACTCACCTAATTGGAGTGTCCATGAACGACATGATGCTCACCGGCCCGCCGGCCACCGTCACCGCGACGCTGGCCGCCAACCGGCTCGGCCTCGGCGGCGTGCTCTCGGCGGCCGGCGCCGCGATCGCCCCCGCGGTGGTGGTCGCCGGGGTGATCTCCACCGGGTACGCGGTCACCGGCGTCACCAGCTTCCCCGTCGCCCTGCTGGCGGTGGCGCTGGTGCTCGGGCTGTTCTGCCCCGGCTACATCGCCATGTCGAAGCGGATTCGCAACGCCGGCGCGTTCTACACCTACATCGCCCGGGGGCTGGGCCGGCCGGTGGGCGTGGCCGCCGCGTTCGTCGCGCTGCCGGCGTACGCGACGATGGCGGTCGCCACCTACGGCGCGATCGGACCGGTCGGCTCGGCGATCATCGCCGACACCGTCGGCGTGACCGTGCCGTGGGGGTTGGTGGCGGTGGGCGTCTGGCTGCTGGTGACGGTGCTCGGCGCGCTGCGGATCTCGATCAGCGCCCGCGTGCTGGCGGTCGCGCTGGCCTGCGAGGTCGTCGTCGTGCTCGTCGCCGATCTGGTGAACCTCGCCCACCCGCACGCCGGCCGGGTCAGCCTCGACGCCTGGGA
Organism: Micromonospora pattaloongensis; assembly: GCF_900107255.1. GTDB lineage: Bacteria > Actinomycetota > Actinomycetes > Mycobacteriales > Micromonosporaceae > Micromonospora_I > Micromonospora_I pattaloongensis. Next base: position 210,820 of record NZ_FNPH01000002.1, read on the forward strand.
CCCGACCACGCTGGCCGGGCACTGGGGAATCGCGCTGGCGATCGCCGGCACCTCGTTCATCGGCTTCGAGGCCGCCGCGGTGTTCAGCGAGGAGTCCCGCGGTGCCCGTACCGTCGCCCTCGCCACCACCCTCGCGCTCACCCTGGCGTTCGGCCTGTATGCGCTCTCCGGGTGGGCGATGGCCGTCACCGTCGGCTCCGCGAACCTGCAGGCGGCCGCCGGCCGGCACGGCCCGGACCTGCCGTTCGTCACCGCCGCAGGGCACCTCGGCTCCGATTTGATCGTCGACCTCGGCCGGGTGCTCTTCGTCAGCTCGCTGTTCGCCGCCGCGCTGGCCTACCACAACACGGTCACCCGCTACGCGTTCGCGCTCGGCCGCGAAGGCGTGCTGCCCGCGCCGCTGGCCCGCCTCCGCCCGACCAGCGGCGCCCCGGTCACCGCCTCGCTGACCATCAGCGCCGTCGCGGGCACGGTCATCATCGGGTACGCCGCCGCCGACGCCGACCCGCTCGTGCAGCTCTTCTTCTGGGGCGGCACCATCGGCGCGCTCGGCGTACTCCTGCTCATCGCCACCACCTCGGCGTCGGTGCTCGGCTTCTTCCGCCGCGATCCCGACGGCACCGGCCGGTTCACCCGGGTGGTCGCCCCGGCCCTGGCGGCGCTGCTGCTGGTCGGCGTCATCGCGCTGATCGTCGACAACCTGGCCGGCCTGCTCGGCGTCGCCCCCGGCTCGCCGCTGAGCTGGGCCGTGCCCGCCGCCTACGCCGGGCTCGCCGCGCTCGGCCTGGGCTGGGCGTACGTCCTGCGCCGCACCCGACCGGAGACCTACCACGCCATCGGGCTGAACCTGCCCACCGAACAGTGAGGAGTAGCCGATGAACCCGCCCCCCGTCCTGACCGTCCGCGACGCGATCGGAAGCGACGCCCCGATCGTCGCCGCACTGATCGGCAACGCGTTCCATCCGCTCGACGTCTGCCAGTGGCTCGTCCCCGACCCGGACGAGCGCGCCGCGATCCTGCCGCACAACTTTCGGATCTTCGTCGACCACGCCCTGACCCACGGCACCGTGCAGACCACCGCCGACCTGGCCGGCGCCGCCGTGTGGCTGCCCGTTCCCCACCCCGACATCACCGACTACGACGACAAGGTCACCGCCACTTGCCACCAGTGGGCCGACCGGTTCCGCCACCTCGACGACGCCATGGACAGGGCGCACCCCGTCGACCGCGACCACCACTACCTGGCGTTCCTCGCCGTCCGTCCCGACCGGCAAGGCCACGGCTACGGCACCGCCCTGCTCCGCCACCACCTGAGCGAACTCGACCGGGAGGGCACGCCCGCCTACCTGGTCGCCAGCAACTCGCGCAGCCGCCGCCTCTACGCCCGGCACGGCTTCATCGACAGCGCTCCCGTCCTCGACCTGCCCTACCAGGGCGAACCCATGTATCCGATGTGGCGCGACCCGAACACCGCGCCGATCGCATGAGCCGGGGGCGTCGGGTGCCTCTCCCCCGTGCTCACACCCGACGCCCCCTCCAACCGGCGGGCGGAGCCGCTGTTACTTTCCGGCGCCGAGGATGGTCCCGCTCTGGCTACAGTGGCCCGATGCGTGAGACGCCCGAAGAACTCTTTGAGCTCCAGGCCCTGCTCGACGCCTCCCTGTCCCGCTCCACCGCGCACCTTCGCTCGATCGTCGCCGAGCGCACCCTGAGCGCGGTGCAGCTCACGTCGATCCTGACCGGGATGTGCACGCTCGCCCTGTCCACCGTGACCGCGAAGGGCGAGCCGCGGATCAGCGGGGCGGACGGGCACTTCCTGCACGGCACATGGCACTTCGGCACGGCCCGCAGCGCCGCCAAAGCGCGCCACCTCGCGACCCGGCCCGCAGCCAGCGTCGCGCACATGCGCGGCGAGGACCTGGGCGTGTTCACGCACGGCACGGTGGAGATCCTCAACCCCGAGGATGGCGAATCGGCCTCGGACTGGCCGGACCTGCTCACGTACTTCAAAGACTTCTACGGCGGCGACGCCTTCGACTGGGACAACGGCGTGGTCTTCTACCGGCTGCACCCGCACTGGATGACCGTCTACGCCCCCGACTACGCGAAGCTGACCGCCACCTGACCGCAGGCCCCTGACCCCGGTTTGGTGCGGACGGGCGCGGGTACGCGCGCCACACGCATTCGCCGCCAGAAGGGAAGGTACGTCGATGGCTGGCCGGGAAGAACTTCATGACCTGCGCCGACGCGCCCACGAAGCGCGGATCGAGGGCGCCTCGCGGATGGACGAGCGCCAGCTTCGCCAGGCGCTGCAAGAGGTCGGCCGGGGGGTGCAGCCGATGACGGCCAAGCGGGAGGCCAAGGGTCAGCAGTGAACCGACAGTGTCACGTCCGTCCGCCCTCCCCACCGTTGCGCCCCTAGCATCCCGGTATGGGGGCATGGGGAAAACGGGACGACATGATCGTCCACTCGGCCGACCCGTACAACGCCGAGCCGCCGCGTGCCGCGCTGGACGGGCATCCGGTCACCCCGCTGGACACCTTCTACAGCCGCAACCACGGCCCGATCCCGCGCCTCGACCCGGACGCGTGGCGGCTGGAGGTCGACGGCCTGGTCGAGCGCCCGCTGACGCTCTCCCTGGACGAGCTGCGCACCCGCTTCGACAGTCGCACGGTGGTCGCCACCCTGGCGTGCGCGGGTAACCGGCGGGAGGAGCTGGGCCGGGTCCGGCCGTTGCCCGGTCAGGAGCCGTGGGGGCCGGGGGCCGTCTCCACCGCCCGCTGGACCGGCGTCGCCCTGGCCGACGTCCTGGCGGCGGCCGGACTGCGGCCCGAGGCCCGGCACGTCGCGTTCACCGCTCCCGACGTGGCGCCGAAGGCGCAGCCGCCGCAGCCGTTCGGCGGCTCCATCCCGGTCGCGAAGGCGATGGCGAGCGAGGTGCTGCTGGCCTGGGCGATGAACGCCGCGCCGCTGCCGGTCGTGCACGGCGCGCCGGTGCGGGTGGTGGTGCCGCGGTACATCGGCGCCCGCAGCGTCAAATGGCTCCAGCGCGTCACCGCCCGGGAACACCCCTCCGACAACTACTTCCAGGCCACGAACTATCGGCTGCTTCCCGCCGGGGACGACGCGGGACCCGGCCGCGGTCTGCCGCTGGGGGTGGTCGCGGTGAACGCCGCGATCCTGCGACCGGGCGACGGCGAGCCGGTGCCGGCGGGCCCGACCCGGATCAGTGGGTACGCGTTCGCGGGCGAGGATCGCGATGTCGCGCGGGTCGAGGTCTCGGTCGACGGCGGCCGGCACTGGCAGCAGGCGGAGCTGGACGCCGGTGCCGGGCCGTGGGCGTGGCGGCTCTGGCGCGCGACCGTGGACGTTCCGGCGGGACCGGTCGAGATCGTCGCGCGCGCCTGGGACACCAGCGCCAGCACGCAGCCGGAGAGCGCCGGACACGTGTGGAACCCGCAGGGGTACGTCAACAACTCCTGGCCGAGGGTGCACGTCACCGGCCGTCCGGGCTGATCTTTCGATGTCCTCCATTGACACACGTTATTAACAGTTGCGAAGCTGTGAGAGCGCTCTCTCGTATCGTCTCCGTACCAGAAGGAGCCCCCTTGAGCCTCCGAAGAAAGCTGCTGGCTGCCGCCTCCGCGCTGGTCGCCGCGGCCTCCGTGACCGTCGCGGCCGCCCCCGCCCGGGCCGTCGGCCCGGCGCTGCTGCCGGTCACGGTCACCAACAACACCGGCCGCGGCGAGGCCGTCCACCTGTACGTCATCGGCGTTCAGCTCTCCAGCGGCCGCCTCGGCTACGTCAACCAGGGCGGCACGTTCATCCCGTGGTCCGGCGGCCAGAACCCGCCGTCGCCCGCGCCGGACGCGTCGATCCCCGGCCCCGGCAACGGCGGCACCGCCACGATCCAGTTCCCGCGCGGCTTCTCCGGCCGGGTCTACTTCTCGTTCGGCGAGAAGCTCAAGTTCTTCCTCACCCCGAACGGCCTGGTGCAGCCCGCGCCGTGGGCCGGCGGCGACCCGAACCGCGACATCCTCTTCGACTGGAGCGAGTTCACCTACAACGACGCGGGCCTGTGGCTGAACAGCTCGCAGGTCGACATGTTCGCGGTGCCGCACGCGGTCACGGTGACCGGCGCGAACGGCGTCACCAAGCGGACCGGCGACGTCGTCAACAACGGCCGCAACGCCATCATCGACGGCATCCGGTCGCAGTCCGGCTGGGCGAACACCGTCTACACCCGCGCCGACGGCACGGTGCTGCGGGCGCTGGCGCCGGGCAAGGCGGCCGGCGTGGGGGCCTTCAGCTCCACCTACCTGGACTCCTACATCGCCTCGGCGTGGAACGCGTACACCACCAAGACGCTGACCGTGGTGCCGTTCGGCGACCAGCCAAACGTCCGCTACTTCGGCCGTACCTCCGGCAACGTCATGACGTTCACCAACAGCGCCGGCCAGGTGGTCGCCTCGTTCAACCGGCCCTCGTCGGCGAGCGTCTGGGGCTGCGACGGCGACCTGCCCGCGCCGAACGACCAGGTGGTCGGCCCGATCTCGCGTACGCTCTGCGCGGCGCTGAACCGCGGCACGCTCGGCACCGTCGACACCCAGCCCAGCACGAACGCCGCCGAGTTCTACCGCAACAACCCGACCAACCACTACGCCCGGGTCATCCACGCCAACATGGTCGACGGCAAGGCGTACGCCTTCGCCTTCGACGACGTCGGCGCCTTCGAGTCCCTGGTCCACGACGGCGACCCCCGCTCGGCCGGCCTGATCCTCAGCCCGTTCGGTGCGGGCGGCGGCAATCCGGGCAACCCCGGCAACCCCGGTGGCGCGGTGTCGCTGCTGAGTAACTGGAACAACAAGTGCATCGACGTGCCGAGCTCGAACTTCGTCGACCGCGCGCGGCTGCAGATGTGGACCTGCAACGGCAGCAACGCGCAGAAGTGGACGTTCACCGGCAACGCGATCCAGAGCCAGAACAACAAGTGCATCGACATCGACGGCGGGGCCACCGGCAACGGCGCGGTCGTGCAGCTCTACACCTGCAACGGCAGCGGGGCGCAACAGTTCACGCTGAACGCGGCCGGCGACCTGGTCAACCTGCAGGCCAACCGGTGCGTCGACATCAAGGACTGGAACGGCAACGACGGGGCGCAGCTGCACCTCTGGGACTGCGGCGGCAGCGCGAACCAGAAGTGGCGCAAGGGCTGATCGCATTGACGCGGCGGGTCCGTGCAGGTCACGGGCCCGCCGCGCCTCAGCGGTCACGATGATCATCACGGCTAGGCTGGATGTCGTGACCAGCACCGAAGACCGCCCGCCGGAGCCGGACGTACGCATCGGCACGCCCGAACGCCGCGCCGCCCAGACCGCACTCGAGGAACACCTCAGCGCGAAGCGGCTGGACGTCGCCGAGTTCGAGCGGCGCTTCGAGGCGTCCGAGCGGGCGAGCACGCAGGCGGAGCTGCTGCGGATCTTCGCCGATCTTCCGGCGCCGCATCCCGAGATGCCGTCCGCCACCGCTGCCCCGGATGCCGAAGACGAGAACATCCCGATCCCCCCACTGGCCACGGCCGGCTGCCTGACGCTGGGGCTGGGGCTGCCGGTCGCCGTCGTGCTCGGGTACGTCTACGACGCGTGGTGGGGGCTCATCGTGCCGGTCGCTGTCACCGTGGCGATGGCCTACATCGAACACCTGCGTACGCCCGGAGCCGGGGTCGCCAAAAGGGACGACGACGACTGACCCCCACAGGGCCGGGCCGCCGGTGGGAGCCGTTATGGTCACCCGTACCCGCGGGAAAGGGGTGACGGTGGCGGACTCGGAACTCGTCGTCGACGTGACCGGACCGGTGGCGACGGTGACCATCCACAACCCCGCGCGGCGCAACGCGATGACGCCCGCGATGTGGCGGCAACTGCCGGCGCTGCTCGACGACCTGGAGGCCGACGCGACCGTACGCGCCCTGGTGCTCACCGGCGCAGGCGACGCGTTCTGCGCCGGCGCCGACCTCGGCGACCTGGACGAACTGGTCGAGGCCGGCGACGCGAGCATCGCGGTCGCCGCCGAGGAGCGGCTGGCCGCGTTCGCCAAGCCGACCATCGCGGCGATCCGCGGCGCCTGCGTGGGCGGCGGATGCCAGCTCGCCGTCGCCTGCGACCTTCGGATCGCCGCCACCGACGCCCGGTTCGGGGTGCCACCGGCGCGGCTCGGCCTGGTCTACCCGGCCCCCACCACCCGGCGGCTGGCCCGGCTGGTCGGTCCCGCCGCCGCCAAACACCTGCTGTTCACCGCCGAATTGATCGACGCGGACCGGGCGCTGCGGATCGGCCTGGTCGACGAGGTGCTACCGGTCGACGGGCTCGCCGGGCGCGTCGCCGAGCTCACCGCCGCGATCGCGGCCCGCTCGCAGCTCAGCATCGCGGCGGCGAAGGAAATCATCGACGATCGGGCCGACGACGATCGCGTGGCCTGGTGGTGGGGGCAGGTCCGGGACAGCGGCGAAGCCCGCGAGGGCGTCGCCGCGTTCCACGACCGCCGCCCACCCCGCTTCGGCTGGACACCACCGATCCAGCACTGACGACTGTTGGCCCGGCCGTGTTACTCCATGAGCCGTCTTCACCGTGATCAAGGTGCCTGAGCAGGTGCGCCGCAACGGGACCTTCGTCCACCCCGCCGCCTTTGACTGCTACGCGGCAGCGCCCTCCGCAAACCCATCGATGACCCCGAGCTACGCCGCCGAGTCGGCGCCTATCTTGCCGACCAGCAGGCCATCATCACCCGCTACCACCGCGCCCGCACCGCGGCCATACAGTTCACCAATTCCGTCGCCAAGTCGCCCGAGTTTAGCGTCCGCTATACTCGACGAGTGCATGGCGATGAGTGGGAGATCTACCTCGTCAACGAGGTACGCGACTGGCTCGACAGCTCGACCCGACCACCCACACCCGCGTCGTGCAAGCCATCGACACCCTCGCCGAGGCCGGACCCGGGCTTGGTCGACCACTGGTCGACACGATCCACGGCTCGACCATCGCCAACCTCAAAGAGCTACGCCCCGGCACCGTACGGATCCTGTTCGTCTTCGACCCGTGGCGCTCCAGCATCCTGCTGGTCGCTGGGGACAAGACCGGACGGTGGAACGACTGGTACCGCGAAGCCATCCCCCTGGCAGAGCAACGCTACGAGACCTACCTGAAGGAACGCGCCGAGGAGGAGGGACAGTCATGAGCAGCTACGTACGTTGGAAGGACATCCGCGCCGCGCAGGTCGAGCGCGCCGGTGGCGAACAGGCAGTCGACGCTGGCAAGCAGGAACTGCTTGCCAGCGTCGTCGGGCACCGCCTCGCCGAGGTGCGCCGCGCCCGCGGACTGACCCAACAGCAGGTCGCCGACCGCATGGGTATCACCAAGGGCCGGGTATCTCAGATCGAACAGGGCAAGATCTCGGGACAGGACGTGCTCGCCCGATACGCCGCAGCCCTCGGCGGGCGCCTCCACCAAGCGATCTACTTCGACGACGGCGACATCGCCGCCATCGCATAGCTCAACCAGCACACTAAGATCCGACTGACCACCGCGGAGGGAACCGTCAGCGCAGCCGCCGGGCGGCGAACCTCGCCGACGGCTCGGCGATCGCGTCCTGGGCGGCGACCAGCTGGAGCTCCCGGGTGCCCGCGGCGAGAGTCGCCTCGAGGACGGCGAAGATGGCGGAGGTGGTGCGCTCCAGCGCCGCCGCGGGCGAGCCGGTCGTCGACAGGTGCGCGAGGTACAGCGCGGCGGTGACGTCGCCGCCGCCGTTCGGGCTGATCGGCAGCAGGGGTGTGGTCACCGCCCAGGCGCCCTCGTCGGACACGGCCACGACGTCCAGCGACCCCTCGGGGGCGTCGCGGTACAGCACGCTGGTGACCAGCACGTGCCGCGGCCCCATCGCCCGCACGACATCGACCGCCTCCAGCAACTCCGTCACCGAACCGGTCGTACGGCCGGAGAGGAACTCCAGCTCGAACTGGTTCGGGGTGACGATGTCCGCGCGCGGCACGACGGTGTCCCGCATGTACTCCGGGATCCCCGGCCGCACGAACATGCCCCGGCCGACGTCGCCCATCACCGGGTCGCAGCAGTAGACGGCGTCCGGGTTGGCTGCCTTCACCTTCTCCACCGCGTCGAGGATCACCGTGCCCATCGCCGGGTCGCCCTGGTAGCCCGACAGCACCGCGTCGGCGTCCGCGAGCACCCCGCGGTCCTCGATGCCCGCGATCACCTCGGCCACGTCGGCCGGGGTCAGCAGCGGCCCGCGCCACGCGCCGTATCCGGTGTGGTTGGAGAAGTGCACGGTCAGCACCGGCCAGACCTCGTGCCCCAGCCGCTGCAGCGGGAACACGGCGGCGGAGTTTCCGACGTAGCCGTAGGCGACCGAGGACTGGATAGACAAGATCTTCACCGGTAAATGGTGCCACTCCCCCGCCGGGCCGGACGCACCGATCAGCGTTTCGCGCCGCAACCCGGGATCACCGTCGTGCGGGTGGACCGGCACGTCGGTGTGGTTAAAGCAGGTGGGGAGGCTTCCGTGGGATCATGCGGTGGCGACGGGAAAGGATGGGAGATGGCGCCCGGGGTTTCACCGCGCAGGGCCAAGGGCGCGCTGGTCGTGCTTTCCCTCGCCGCGTTCGCGTTCATCACGACCGAGCTACTGCCGATCGGGCTGCTCACCCTCATGGCGCCCGAGCTCGGCCGCTCGCGCTCGCAGATCGGCCTGCTGGTCAGCGGATACGCCATCGTGGTCGTGCTCGCATCCGTGCCGCTGACCCGGCTGACCCATCGGGTCCCCCGCCGCCAGCTGCTCGGCGTCACCATGGTGCTGTTCGCGGCGGCCAACGCCGTGGCCGCGCTCGCGTCGACGTACGCCGTGCTGGCCGGGGCCCGCGTCGTCACCGCCCTGACGCAGGCCCTGTTCTGGTCCGTGGCCTCGGCGACCGTGACCGGGCCCTTCCCGGCTGCCATGCGGGGCCGGGTCGTCGCGCTGTTCTCCACCGGAGCGGCGCTCGCCCCGGTGCTCGGGGTCCCGCTCGGCACCTGGATCGGGCAGCAGGCCAGCTGGCGCGCGGCGTTCGCGGTCCTGGCGGGGGTCGGCCTGGCGATCGCCGCCGCGGTGGTCGCGCTGATCCCGTCGTACCCGCCGGCGGCCGGCGGTGCCGCGCGCGGCACGGCGCCCGACGCGCGGCGCTTCGGGATGCTCCTGGCCGCGACCGCCGTCGGCGTCGCCGGCTTCCTGACCCTGCAGACCTACATCACGCCGTTCCTGCTCGACGTCAGCGGATTCACCGACGCCGCGCTGGCACCGCTGCTGTTCGCCTCCGGCGCGGCCGGCGTCGCGGGCACCATCGCCGTGGGCCGCGCCCTCGACGCCCACCCGGTCACCTCGCTGCTGGCACCGCTGAGCATCGGCACGGCATCCCTGCTCGGCCTGTGGGCACTGGGCGCGCTCGAGCCCGTCACGGTCGTCCTGCTCGTCGGCGTCGGCGGCGGGTACGCGGCATTCGCCACCGCCGTGCAGAGCCGCATGCTGCAACTCGCCCCCGGCAGCACCGATCTCGCGTCAGCCGGCGTCAGCACCGCCTTCAACGTCGGCATCGCCGCCGGATCTCTGCTCGGCGGAGCCCTGCTACCCGGTCCGGGTCCACGGCTACTCGCACTGGTCGGCGGCGTGCTGACGCTGACCGCGCTCGGGATCCTCGCCGTCGACCGACGAAACGCCGCCCGGCTCGGCGCCACCCCCGTGCCGCCGGCGGCACCCGCCATGCGCACAAGGTGAGGAAGGCGTCCGCCTCGGGTGTCACCGCCGGGCGAGGCGGGAAGCGCCTCACGCGGCGCCGGACAGACAGCAAGAGGCCATGCCCCGCACAGGGGCATGGCCTCTTGACCTGGTGCGCGATACCGCCTGGCGTCAGTGAATGCCCAGGGGGGCCTTCATCTGCTCCGCCGGCTGGTCGCCGTGCAGGCGCGACGGCTCGCGTCGGCGGGGCAGGAACGCGATCGGAATGAACGTGGCCAGCACGAGCGCGAACCCGACCCAGAACGTGGTGGCGAACGAGCTGGCCGCAAAGTCGAGTCCGCGCTCGATGAGCGACTGATCGACCGGGAACTGCTGGGTCAGTTGCGGCTGCTGCGCAGCGGCGATGGCCAGTCCGGCCTCGGTGACCGGGTTGCCGTGCGGATCGGTGACGCCGGGGATCGGCCGGGCGTCGTTCAGTTCGTTGGTGAGGATCACCGACATCACCGCAGCGCCGACGGAGCCGCCGATCTGCTGGATGATGTTGACCAGGGTGGAGCCCCGGGCCACCTGGTCGGCGTGCAGGGTCTTCAGCGCCGAGGTCATGATCGGCATCATCGTGCCGCCCATGCCCAGGCCCATCACGAACAGCGACCCGCACAGCAGCCAGTACGAGGTGTGCGGGTCGATCTGGGTGAAGGTGAAGAACCCGAGGGCGATCAGCGCGAGCGCGAACGGCACCGTGCGACCGACGGGCACCCGGTCGGCCAGCATCCCGGCGACCGGCATCGTGAGCATCGCGCCGATGCCCTGCGGTGCAATCAGCAGGCCGGCGGCGAGCGTCGACTCGCCCCGGATCTGCAGGAAGTAGCTCGGGAACAACATGCCGGCGCCCATGAACGCGATGATGAACACGAACAGGGCCACCGTCGCGACCGTCAGGTTGCGGTTCGTGAACAGCCGCAGGTCGAGCAGGGGGTGCCGCGGCTTGAAGGAGTACAGGACGAACCCCACCACGAGCGCGGCCCCGATCAGCACGGGCACCCATACCTCGGGGTCGGCGAAGGTGCCGGTCTCGGGCAGCGTCGAGACGCCGTAGAGGAACAGGGCGAGTCCCGGCGAGAGCATCAGCATGCCGAGGAAGTCGAACGACTCCGACGGCTGCGGGTTGTCCTTCGGCAGTGCCAGCTGAGCGTAGACGAGCGCGACGGCACCGATCGGCAGGTTGATCAGGAAGATCCAGTGCCAGCTCGCCACGTCGATCAACCAGCCGCCGAGGATCGGGCCCCCGATCGGCCCGAGCAGCATCGGGATGCCGAGCACGGCCATCAACCGACCGATCCGGTTCGGTCCGGCCGCCCGAGTCATGATCGTCATGCCCAGCGGCATGAGCATTCCGCCGCCGAGCCCCTGGAGCACGCGGTAGCCGATCAACTGCCCGATCGTATCGGCGGTGGCGCACAGCGCGGACCCGATCGTGAACAGCGCCAGCGCGACCATGTACAGGCGCTTGGTGCCGAACCGGTCCGCGGCCCACCCGCTGAGCGGGATCACCGTGGCCAGCGCGAGCGTGTAGCCGGTCATCGTCCACGCCACTCGGGCGTAGGACGCGTCGAACTCGCTTTGGAACGTCGGCAGCGCGACGCTGACGACCGTCACGTCGAGAATCGACATGATCGCCCCAAGAACGACGACCCCCGCCACCTTGAGAACCGCCGCGTCGAGCTTGTCCGATGTTGCGACAGGTTGGTGCGTCACAAAAAATCTCCTGAGTTCAGTTCGGCCGGCGCACGGTCAGCAACGCCCCCGCCTCGCGCGCGCCGGGTGTCACCCGCGAAAGGTGACGTCGGCACGCAGACTAATGAGCACCAGCGACACTTCGTGCGCGGTTTCGCGATGACACCGTGTGCTCTTGCCCGCACCATGGTTAGCGGGCTGTCGAGGCGTCACGGGTATGCAGGGCAGCACGGTCAGCGGCGACGCGACCGGACTCCCAACCCTCGCGGCTCTCGACCCGGCTGCCCCGGGCCCGCACCGTGCGGGGGAAGACGCTGCGCATGACCTCGTGAACCTGCTCCTCGCGGGAGGCGAGCACCGGCAGCAAACCAGCCGCGTCGGCGCTTTCCGTCCCGTCGCCGGTGCGGGTGGCGTCCGCCAGGGCCACCTCGGCGGCGCTGGCCAACCGCTCACCGATCCGCACCGCGAACGCCACCAGGAACGACTGCCGGAACGTCTTCAGCCGCGCCCGGCCGGCCTTGCCGCCACGCGGCTCGGATTGGGCCATCGCCCGGTGCGCCTGGAGCAGCAGCGAGGTGTGCAGCAGCTCGACCGCATCGATGTCAGCGTCGAAGCCGAAGACCGTCGCGAACCCGAGCTCGGACGACCACACCATGTGACAACGGTTCGCCCGGGCGACGGCATCCAGCAGCGCGGCCTTCTCACCTTCGTACGGGTGGTCCACGCCGATCCGCCGCGCCAGGGGCACAACCGCCACGTCACCGGCCCGCGCCACCAACAGCGCCTCGTCGAGGCTGTGTCGGGTGATGAGCTGCTGCGCCTTGCCGGTATACGCCTCGGCCTCTGCCGGGTACGTGGTCGACTCCGCCTTGGCCAGCAGGGCACGCACCCGGTCCAGCAGTCGCGAGTCGACCGAGCGGCGGGTACGCGACCCACCGATGCCGGAGCGGTCGCGCGGAGGGAGGGCCGTCCCGGGCGGCGGGACCAGCACCTCGATCGGTGGCAGGTCGGACAGGATGGCGAGCAGGGTCAACACCACATCGAGTACGGCCACCCGGTCGAACTTCCAGCGCGTGCCGATCTCGTCGAGGTACGTCGGGTCGCCGGTCCACCAGACGTGCGCGCCGAGCGCGTCGGCCTGCGCCAGCCAGCGCTCGTCGACGGCGCGCGGGGGGAACTGCCGTAGGTGCGCGGCGACCGCGTCGGTGACCAGCTGTGCGTGCGTCGTCTGGCCCCGTCGGGCGACGACCCGGTGCAACTCGACCGGCTGCCAGCCGCCCCGCCACAGCGCGGCGCACGCCTCATGGAGAACGGCGATCAGCACGGGGTCCACCTCAGCCGGTGGCGCGATGGTCAGCGCGTCGAGGCCGGCTTCGTAGCCGACCGCCCCGTTGAGTACCGCGCTGATCTTCCCCCGCACCGATGTCACCCGGCCAAGGCTACGGCGACACGTCCGACTGGCCCCGGAAGATGTGACCACCCTGACGGTCAACAGCGCCAGGTCTGGGCGATGAGCGGCCGACCTGGACCGCGGGATCAGGTGAGGTCGTACCGATCGAGGTTCATGACCTTGCCCCACGCGGCCACGAAGTCGCGCACGAACTTCTCTCCCGCGTCGCTGGACGCGTAGACCTCCGCGATGGCGCGCAGTTGGGAATGCGCCCCGAAGACAAGGTCGACGGCGGTCGCCGTCCACGTGATCTCGCCGGTGGCGCGATCCCGACCCTCGTACACGTTCTCGGCCGAGGCGGATGCCTTCCACTCCGTGCCGATGCTGAGCAGGTTCACGAAGAAGTCGTTGGTCAACGTCTCGGGCCGGTCGGTGAAGACGCCGTGCCGGGATTGCCCGACGTTGGCGTTCAGAACCCGCATGCCGCCCACCAGAACCGTCATCTCGGGGGCGCTCAGGTCCAGCATGAAGGCCCGGTCCACCAGCCGGGTCTCCGGCGACAGCTTCTCCCCGGCCCGCAGGTAGTTGCGGAACCCGTCCGCCGTCGGCTCGAGCACGGCGAACGAGTTCACGTCGGTCTGCTCCTGCGACGCGTCCGTACGCCCCGGCGCGAACGGGACCGTGACGTCGTACCCCGCGTTCTTCGCCGCCTGCTCGACCGCCGCGCAGCCGCCCAGGACGATCAGGTCGGCGAGCGAAATCTTCTTTCCGCCGGTCTGCGCGCCGTTGAAGTCCTGCCGGACCTGCTCAAGGGTCCGGAGCACGGCGGCGAGTTCGCGCGGGTTGTTGACCTCCCAGTCCTTCTGCGGCGCGAGGCGGACCCGCGCGCCGTTGGCCCCGCCGCGCTTGTCGGTGGTGCGGAAGCTCGCCGCCGACGCCCAGGCCGTCGCGACCAGCTGGGAGATGGACAGCCCCGACCCGAGGACCTTGGCCTTCAGGGCGGCCACGTCCTCGGCGGTCACCAGTTCGTGGTCGACCGGCGGCACCGGGTCCTGCCACAGCTGCGGCTCCGGCACCCACGGGCCGAGGTAGCGCGAGACGGGTCCCATGTCGCGGTGCAGCAGCTTGTACCAGGCCTTCGCGAACGCGTCCGCGAGCTGGTCCGGGTTCTCGTAGAAACGCCTCGCGATCGGCCCGTAGATCGGGTCCACCTTCAGCGCGAGGTCGGACGTCAGCATCATCGGCGCGTGCCGCTTCGACGGATCATGCGCGTCCGGCACGGTGCCCCGGGCCGCCGGATCCTTCGGCGTCCACTGCTTCGCGCCGGCGGGGCTGGTGGTCAGCTCCCAGTCGTACCTGAACAGGTTGTCCAGGAAGCCGTTGTCCCATCTGATCGGGTCGGTGGTCCACGCGCCCTCCAACCCGCTGGTGAGCGTGTCGGGGCCCTTGCCACTGCCGTAGGTGTTGTGCCAGCCGAGGTTCTGGTGCTCGATCGGGGCGCCCTCGGGTTCGGGGCCGAGGTACCGCGGATCGACCGCACCGTGGCACTTGCCGACCGTGTGGCCGCCGACGATGAGCGCGACCGTCTCCTCGTCGTTCATCGCCATCCGACCGAAGGTCTCCCGGATGTCGCGGGCGGAAGCCAGCGGATCCGGGTGACCGGCCGGCCCCTCGGGATTCACGTAGATCAGGCCCATCTGGACGGCGCCGAGCGGACCGGACAGCTCCCGGTCGCCGCTGTAGCGCTCGTCGCCCAGCCAGGTGTCCTCGGGCCCCCAGAAGATCTCCTCGGGCGCCCAGATGTCCTCCCGGCCGAAGGCGAAGCCGAAGGTCTTCAACCCCATTGATTCGTACGCACAGTTGCCGGCGAAGAGCAGCAGATCGGCCCAGGAGATCTTCCGGCCGTACTTCTGCTTGATCGGCCAGAGCAGCCGGCGCGCCTTGTCGAGGCTCGCGTTGTCGGGCCAACTGTTGAGCGGCGCGAACCGCTGAGCGCCGTCGCCGCCGCCGCCGCGACCGTCGGGCGTGCGATACGTGCCGGCCGAATGCCAGCTCATCCGGATGAACAGCGGGCCGTAGTGGCCGTAGTCGGCCGGCCACCAGTCCTGTGACGTCGTCATCAGTTCGAAGATGTCGCGCTTCAGCGCGTCGACGTCGAGGCTCTGGAACTCTTTCGCGTAGTCGAAGTCCTCGCCCATCGGGTTGGCTCGGGGCGAGTGGTGATGCAGAACCGACAGGTCCAACTGGTTCGGCCACCAGTCCCGGTTCGTCCTCGGCCGCGTCGGCGGCTTGGCAGCGGGCGCGGGGATCGCCGGGTTTTCGCTCTCGCTGATGCTCTCGGTGACGTCCTTCTTGTCAGACGTGTCAGACACGGCCCTTCTCCCGTCTTGCCGGATGTGGTAGCCCGAGTCGTCGGGGGCCGTCAGGCACGGTGTGGAGCCGACCGTACAGTCGCCATCGGCGATCGCGCCGCAGAACCGGCAGACGACGTGGTTGTTGTCCCGATCCGCGCCGCCGAACTCGCCCTGGCCACCGCACGGCCGGCTTCGTTCACGACGACGGAGTGCGGGTGCTGGTGAGGGTCATTTCGGTTCTGGGCGTTTGCCGTCGATGGGAAGGCGAAGGACGAACTCGGTGCCCTCCCCCGGGGTGGAGTGCACCTGGATGCCGCCGCCGTGCTTGTCGACCACCGTCCGCGCCAGGGCCAGGCCCTGGCCGGTGCCCTTGCCGACCTCCTTGGTGGTGAAGAACGGCTCGAAGATCCTCTTCTGGAGGTGCTCGGGAATCCCGCTGCCGTTGTCCGCGATGCTGACGACCACCATCGGCCCCTCGACGCGGGTACTGATACGGATCTCCCCGCGCTCCGGCCTGTCCTGCATGGCGTCTGCGGCGTTGACCAGCAGGTTCAAAAACACCTGGTTGAGGTCACCGGCGTGGCACAACACCTCCGGCAACTCACCCAGATCGAGCACCACGTCGGCGACGTACTTCACCTCATTACGGGCCACCGTCACCGTCGTGGTCAGCGCCTCGTTCACGTCCGCGTACGAACGGTCCCTGGAATCCTTGTAGCTGAACGACTTCATCGCCCGCACCAGCGACGCCACCCGCTCGACGCCCTCCAGGTTCTGATTGATCGCCGACGGCACCTCCTCGGTCAGGTACTCGATGTCGGCGGCCCGTTCGGCCTCCGCGGCCCGCGCGATGCGATCGTCCCAGTCGACCTCGCCGTTGGCGACGTTCAGGCAGTCGCGGTAGACCCGCAGCAGATCCAGCATCTCCTGGCACGCCTCGGCCAGAAACCGGGTGTTGTCCCCGACGAACTGGATCGGCGTGTTGATCTCATGCGCGATCCCGGCCGACAACCGCCCCAACGACTCCAGCTGCTGGTCATGGCGGGTCTCCACTTCACGGCGCTGCCGCTCCCGCGCCTCGGTCATGTCACGGAAGACGACCACGACGCCGCCGGTCCCGGAGCCCGTATGCAGCGGAGCCGAGGAGTAGGAGACCGGGAACGTCGACCCGTCCTTCCGAGTGAAGACCTGGTCCTCGACCCTGATGGGCAGGCCGTCGCCGCGAGCCTTGATCATGGGGCATTCACTGGCCGGTATCAGCGTGCCGTCGACCGCCTGGAAATGCACCACGTCATGCATGCGCCGCCCGAGCAGCTCCGCCTCCGTCCACCCCAGCATCTGCGAAGCGGCCCGGTTCATCGAGGTCAGGCGCCCGTGGTCATCTTGCGCGTAGAGTCCCTCGGCCATTTTCTCCATCACGACCGACCGAAACGCCTCAGCGTCCTTGCGCTCGGTCAGGTCGACCACGACGATGCCGACGCCGACGATCTCACCCTCGACGCGCACCGGGTAGCAGCTGGCGAGCCAGTGGCGGATGCGGTCCGGCTCAGCGGCCGTCGGTCCCAGCGTTTCGCGGCCGAGGGCGGCCTCGCCGGTAGCCAGCACCCCGCGGTAGATGGGCTCAAGCCCGGACCAGAGCGCCGGGACGACCTCGGCCATGGTTCGTCCGACCATCTGGTCTGCAGTGCAACCGGCCATTGCGCCGAGCGAGTCGTTGGCGCGGACGTACCGGAAGTCGCGGTCGACGAAGCCGAGGCCGACCGGCGCGGCCGACTGGATCGACTCCAGGAGGGTGAGCGTCTCCGCGGTCTTCCGCTCGGAGCGGTGCAGGCTCTCCTCCAGCGCCCTTCGCTCGTCGATGTCAGTGGCGGTGCCGATCCACCTGACGATCTGACCGTCACCACCGCGTATCGGCAGGCTCCGCCAGGCGTGCCAGCGGAACTCACCGTCGGCGCGGCGGATCCGGTACTCCGACTCGAAGAAGGTCTCCGTCCGGCTGGCCTCTTCCCAGGCGGCCCGGGCGTGGTCGGCGTCGTCCGGATGAATCAGCGAGAGCCAGCCCCAGCCACAATTCGCCTCAGCAGGGAACCCGGTGTACTCGACCACCCATCGATTGACGTACTCCGTGAACCCGTCGGGCCGAGAAGCCCACATGATGTGCGGGAGCGAATCAGCGAGCACCCGCAGGTCGCTCTCCGGCAACATCACCCCCTGGGCGGCAACCGGGTCATCGACCTGATGCGGACAGTCCCGCGGTACTGGGCTGGCAGACATGGCGCGCGTCTCTATCAGGCGGCAGTGGACGCGGCAGGAGCAGTGCTCCCCGCCGGCCCATTCACCCGCAACGGCCCCGTCGGCCCGTCCAACGGCGTCACGATCACCGGCGACATGGCCCTCTTCCTACAAACTGGTGTTCAACGCTGGTCTCGTCCTGATCGGCCCCTGACGCCCGCACTTAAGAGTTCCCAACAAAATGATCCACAGGCCCGTCGTCCCTTGTAGAGGGTGATCTACGACGTCGGACCGTGACGCGTGGGGAGCAGCCGCCGCGGGTCGTGCCGGACGGGCTGTGGCAGCGCATCGAGCCGTTGCTGCCCAAACCTGAGCGCAATCCTTGGTACCCCGGGCGTAAGCGGATTCCGGACCGGCAGGTGCTGTGCGCGATCTTGTTCGTGTTGCATACCGGCCGGCATCCAGTGGGAGTCCCTGCCTGGGGTGGTGACGGGTTGTCGGTGACGGACAAGGACGCGGAGATCGCCCGTCTGCGGCGTGAGGTGGCTGAGCTGCGGCAGGAGGAAACCCCCATCTCCACCACCGTGGGTAACACGGCGCGAAGGGGCTGCGCCGGGTGCTGGCGGGCCGCGCTCCGGGTTTTACCGCTGGCGGCAAGTGAGCCGGCCCTTGGGGCTCGCGCCGCGCACGAGGATCGCTTGGCCGAGCAGACCAAGACCGTCCACGCCGACTCCGGTGGCGCCTACGGGTCGCCGCGCGTGACCCGCCACCCACAACGCCCACAGTTCCCGGCGAATCGATCATGCGCCGCACGGCCAACCACACCTCTCCGTGACTGACCTCAGCGACCGCTCATCGAATTACCGTGCTCATCAGGACGGACTCTTCGACATCTTCGAAGCGGGCATGTACTCCGCTGCCTCCATTCCATCTTCCCAGAAAACCCACAGGCGCCCACACGTCGGGCAGTGCAGCACCAATTTCGCTAACCCGAAAAGATAAGTACTATCGGAATCCACATTGAATTCACGACGCGAAAGCAGTAGCAGGCTGCCGTCAGGGTCGTCGTCTCGGAGTATCGTCTCGCACCGACAAATCATCTTGGCCACTGCTACCCGCCCATGAACTCTAGGCCGCCGATTGGCCGCTTGCCCCAGCTTCCAATCATTCCATTAACCCTGTTCAGCGCATTGCCGAACTGCCCAACAGAAAGTCCTGTTCCGCTGAGATCGACAACCACACCACCGCCATTCACTTGGGAATGCTTCTTGGCAATATTGGTAAGGATATTGTTGACGGATCCACTAGTTGGCGAATAGACGTCCCAGGCGACGCCGTCCACCAATAGATCACTTGTCATCCCTCCTGACCTAGTGCCGACCGGATCACGAAGAACAACATTACCGCCCCGGGCAGCCATGTGCTGTGCGGCCGCAATCTCAGACGCTGACGGATTCGCAGCCGATACCCGAAGGGATCCCAGATTCGGGCCGGCAATGAACTTGCCGCAGTTGTGCACGAGCACGGGCGTGCTGCCGGCGAGCACATAGTACGTGTGAATGTCGGCGACGTTGAGGTTGTAGACCTGCGCCGTCTGCGTCCAGCGGCCGATAGCCGTGATTTGCACGTACGTCCCGGCCGAGGTCTGCAGCCACTGGCCGGGCGCCAGCTCTGTGGCGTCCCGCCATTGGCCCAGCTCTGGCACCCAGAACGGGTGCTTGTCGGTCGCGATAACCGTGCCGGTGGCCTGACCGTCGTCACCGTCGTTGTCGGTGGTGATTTGGACGAGGTTCTTGGCACCCTTACCGACGATCGTGGCGGCTACAGGCTTCGCGTCGGTCTCGCCGGTGTTGGGGTCGGTGGCCAGGACTGTGTCGCCTACCTGGATTTCCTCGATCCGCTTGGTGGTGCCGTCGGCCATGACGACCGAGGTACCGGGCGCGAAACTGTTGTTGACACAGCCCCGCAGTCCGCCGGCGCCTCTGCCGCTCGCGGTCACACTAGAACGCATGCCGCTCATCGCCATCTGTCCCGCGGCTTTGAGCCCCATGCCGGACGTAACGGCGACGCCTGCACCGAAGGCCGCGGCACCGAGCAGGGCGCCACCGACTCCCATTACGCCGCCGATCACGCCGCCGCCAAGGGCTTCGAGAGCGAGTCCCCCCGCGCTTTCCTCGTCGGCGTCAAGTCCGTTGGTGACGAGGGAGCCGACGGCACCGCCGACGAATCCGCCGATCGCGGCGCACCCCACAGCGCCGACACCGAAGCTGCCGATCGTGCAGGCCGCGCCGACGATGACGCCTGCCGCGATCCCGGCGACCATGCCAACCGTGCTGGCGTTACGGCACCAGAAGCTGGCCTGGCATTCGCGTTGTTTGCGGTCGGCTTCTTCGCGTGCCTGTTGCTGTGCGGCGACTTTCGCGGCGACCTGAGGTAGGAGTGCCTGAGTTTGCTGCAGGCCCGCCTTCATTTGCTCGGGGGTGACCCCGTCGTATCGGGTCGTGGTGCCGTCGTAGTAGCACCCGCCTCCACCGCCCGGGCAGGGATCTTCGCCGGTCGGGTCGGCGTGGCTGATGGGGCTGTTGTAGCTGTAGGCGTAGGCGTTCCATTGTTGCGGGTCGGCCAGGTCCATGACGGGGTCGACGCTGATGAACCGGCCCAACAGCTGGTCGTACTGGCGAGCGCCGATGTTGGTCAGCCCGGTCGGGTCGATGTCGCCGCCGACGAATCCCTTGCCGTTGACCCATGTCGGGTTCTCGCCGCGGGGTCCGCCGTAGGGGGTCTGCCGGCGGATGTCGACGGCCTGGGTGCCGGCATTGATGGCGGTCTGCTGGGTTCCCTGGTGATCGCCGTAAAGCCAGGTCAGGTCGGAGATCGCCGAGCCTGCCTTGCGGGAGGCACAGATGTTGCCGGCGAAGCTGTAGTACCGGGTCCCGGTGCTGACGCCGCCTTCGCGGCGGATCTCCTGCCCGGGCAGGTACAGCGTGGTACCGGTCAGGTCGCGACGAATGAGTCGGACACCATTGGTGTCGTAGATGTTGGTCTCGATGGTTTGTCCGCTGGCCGCGGTGACGGTGGCCAGCTTACCTTCGGCGTTCCACGCCAGCGTCTGGCTGTCGCTCTTGGTGGCGCAGTCGTTGGCCGTGGGGCCGGCCGGCCGGCAGGTCGTGTTACCCGCCTCGTCGTAGCCGTATTTCGAGACGACGCTCGACTGCCCCGGAGCGGCGGTGTTCATTTCGGTGACGGCGTGCGGCCGTACGACGTTCGGTCCGCCGGTCGGGACCTTGTACGTGCGGGTGGTGTCGCCGCTGTCCGCGTGGCTGGTCTCGGTGAGCCGGTTGCCGGTGTTGTCGAAGGTCCAGTCGTGCCAGTAGCGTGCGGGTCCGCCCAGGTCGGCGACCGTCGGGGCGTTTTGGCACGTAACCCCGGCTTTGGGGGTCCAGGCGGTTTCCAACCGGCCGAGAACGTCGTGGCGGAAGCACTGGGTTTCCGCTTCGCCGACCTGGGGCGTCTCGGAGATCGAGGTGATGTTGCCGACGTGGTCGTAGGTGTAGTTGCGGTCGGAGACGGTGCCGGCGACGGTTTCCCGCTCGACGGTGGTGCGGGTGATGCGGCGGGTGGCCTCATCCCGATAGACGGTGTCCTGGGTGTAGACGCCGCCGGGCATCTTGTAGATGGACCCGGAGCGCTCCCCGTAGGCGGTGTAGGAGGCGGTGGCCATGGTGCCGGTCGAGCCGGTGAGGCTGGTGTCGAGGCGGACCGGCATGCCCGTGGTGGCGTGGTAGTCGGTGGTCAGCTGTTCGGTGACCAGCCCGCCGCCGCTCGGGTATGAGATGGACGTCGGTGTGCCGGTGGCGGCGGCGTAGCCGTAGGCGTAGACGTAAGTGGCGCCCAGGCCGCTCTCTACGGTCGGAATGACGTAGTTGACGCCGGTCGGCTGGTAGCGGCCGTTGAAGTCACGTACCTGCCACCTGTAGGCGTTGGTCGAGCCGGCCGGTTCGTAGCGGATGGCCTGGGTCAGCTGGCCTTTGAAGCCGGTCTTGCCGCTGGAGAGGGAGTCGTACTTCCACTCCGCGCGAAGCGCCCCCGTGGCCGAATCGTCGCGCAGCGCCTTCTTGCGGCCCAGTTCGTCGTAGACGTACCACAGTGCCTCGCCGCGGGCGTCGACCGTCTTCTCCAACTCGTTGAACGCGTTGAAGTGGCTGGTCGTGACACCCTTGTCCGGGTCGGTGGTCCGCCAGAGCCGGCCCTTGACGTCATACTCGTTGAACCACTCGTTACCGCCCGGGTCGACGGTCTTGACCAGCTGATCCTTGCGGTTGAAGACGTACTTGGTCTCCTGGTAGGCGCCGGCCACCCCGGCAGGCGTGGTGTGCTGCCGGAGGGCCGCCGTGCGGCCCTCGATGTCCGTCACCGTGGTGGTGGGCGTGCCACCCTCCGGCGGGGTGACCTTCGTGAGGTCACCTTCGTACGCGGTGACCGTCCGCCACTTCTCCACCAGGTTCGTGATCCCGTCGCCTGCCAGAAAGATGCCGGACGTAGGGCGGGACGCCTGGTCGAAAACCGTCTTGGAAACGGCGGGGACCGACCATTCCGGCTCCCACCACAACGTGCCGCTCGGCGCCCCGGGCTCGGCGTGCGCGCCGTAGCTCGTCGCAGCTCGCCCGAACTCGTCGTAGATCGTGTCGGTCACGACGCGATCGCCGCTGCCACCCAACGAGAGCGACTGCGTCTGCCGCGGGCGCAGCAAAGCGTCGAGAATCTGGTACGACGTGACGTAGTTGCCGTCCGGGTTCAAGGTCTGCGACATGACGTACGGGTACCTGTCGCGGCCCGCGGCGAATGTGTACGAGTACTGCGCTGACGGTCTGGTCGGGTTGGCCTGACTGCTCCAGCCCAGCTGCCACACCTTGGCGACGCGGCCGAGGGCGTCGTACTGGACCTCTGACGTGACTCTGTCATTCGGGTCGGTGGCTTGGATGGTCGAACCCCAGTACGGGTTCACGTCCACGCTGGAAGTCCAGTTGAACGGTGCTGGACCCGTCGTAGCGACCTTGGTGACCGGGCCGCCGACCAGCGGCGTGTAGGCGGTCGAGGTGACGTTGCCCTTGATGTCGGTGGCGGTCCGCCGACGGCCGGTTGAGTCGTAGCTGGCCTGCGAGACCGTCTGCCAGACCGTTCCGGTACCCGCGGCCCAGTCCTTGAGCTGCTCGGTCTTCGTCACCGATCCGAACCTCGGCGCCGTGTCGACGCTGGTCGCGTTGTCGTAGTAGCTCCGCGCGTCGGAGATCACGTCATCAGCGCTGCCGGGGTTGACGCCGCAGGCCAACGCCGTGGTCGTGGTCTGCTTGACCGTCTGGGTGAGGTTCTTGGTCAGGTTTCGGTTGTAGCTGTAGGTGACGCACTTCTCGTCACCCGTCTTGCTGAGGTCGCCATCGTCCTGCGACCACTTGACCGTGCCGTAGGTGTGGTCGAGGTCCTTGGTGCCCCGCGAGGTCCGCCAACCCCGAGCACCGTCGACGCCCAGCGCGGTCGAGGTGTAGGTCGTCTGGGTGTTGACGAAGCGGGACTCCACCACGTCGCCGTTGATGGTCCGGCTGGCGGTCGGGTTCGAGCGCCACGGCACGTTCACCGTCTTGGACACGGGCTTGGTGGCGACACCGTTGTAGACGACTTGTTCGCGTACCTGGCCGGCGAACTGGTCGTGGTCGTAGACGGTCTCCGACCCGAGCGACGCGGGCACCGTCACGTTACGGGTACCGTCCGACGGGCTGGCCTTGTCCCCGTGCATGCCCCGCATGAAGGTGGTAATCGCCAGCGTCCGGGCCGCGGGGTCGTCGCCTACCCGCGTCTCGACCCGGGCGTACCCACGCCACTGATTCCACGTCTTACGATCCGGCTTCGACAGACCGTCGTCGTCGGCGTAGTGCCACGCCGGCGAGCCCACGTACGTGTACCAGGTGTGCTTGGCCGGAGCCTGATGCCCGTCGGTCAGCTGCACGTCGTTTTCGACCACATGCTCGACGCGGTGTTTGTGCCACCATTCGGTGATCAGCGCTTTGCCGGTCGGGTCCTGCGGGTCGGGCACCCGCACCGGGTAACACCGCCTGGTATTGGTGTGCGGCTGCAGATCCTCCACGATCGCCTCGGTGCACTCCGGCTGCGCGTAATCCACCTTGATACGCGCGCCGGTCTCCGTGACGATGCTGGAAATCCGCAGCCAGTTGTCCGTCGTGCCGTGCTCGGTCAACACCCGGTTCGGCAGCGACTCGGCCTCGAACGTCACGGGTGGCAGGTTGACGGTGCCGCCGACCAGCCCCGCGTGGTCAATCTTGTCGAGCCACAGGCCGGTATGCGTCGAATCCGCCGTCGCGGAGAACGTGTGCGACAACGTCCACGACTCCACGTTCTGCCACGCCGGCGTCGACTTGGTGGTGTCCCACACCCGCGTCGTGATCTTCTTCAGCCGCTTCGTGGTCCAGAACGTCGGCTGGTACTGCTGCGGACATGACGTCGCCGACGCCTTGCACTCCTGATCCCACGGCGTGTCCTTCCAACTGTCAGCGACCGGGTCCGACTCGGTGCCACAGTTCGAAAAACAGCGCATGTCCGTCTCGAACAGCACCTGCGCGTACGGCGACACGCTGCGCTCGCTCACCCCGTGAGCCTCGACCGTCCGGTCGTAGGTACCGTAGTCGATCCGGGTCAGGTACCCCGCCCGGTCGTACGTCACGTCATCGGAGTCGGTGTCGTTGCGGGCGTACTTGTTGGTCTCCTTGCCGTACCACAGCGACATCGTGTTGCCGTGTACGTCCACGACGTAGTCGAGATTCCACCGCCACGCCTGCTCGCAGTCGGAGCCCGTAAAGGTGGTCTTCCGACACGGCTCACCGCTGTGGTTGCCGAAAACCGGCACGGTCAACGTGGAGTTGGTCTTCGCGGAGTGGCCCGGCAGGCTGTGCAGGCCGAAGAAGTACTGAGTGCCGTCGGTCGTCGTCACCTTCCAGTACTCGCCCACGTCGCCGTAGGCCGGGTCACCGGCATCACCGTTGGACGCGCCGGTCAGCTTCTCGATCTTCGACCCGTCCTCCGCACGCGAATGCCAGCCCTTACCCGCCTGGAAGATGAGCTCCCCGCCGCGGCCGTTCAGGCTCATCGTCGCGTTGTCCGACCGCCAGCACTGATCGCCGCTGTCCTCGGTGTTGTTCGCGCCGGTCTTCATGTCCTCGGCACACGGCACGTATCGGCGCTCGATGAACCCGGGCGAATAGTCGAACCCCTCGCCGATCCACGACGGCTGGTTATTGGTCACCTCCGAACGACCGTCGACCGCTGAGGACGAGTACGACAACGCGATCGATGGCGCCGGGCCGGTCGCGGGCGGAATGCGCAACGGGTAGCTCCACGAGAAGTCTCCGGAGCTGCCGCCCGCCGACCAGGTCGACGACGGAGCGAGGCCGGTCGCGGCGAAATCACCGCTCTTGCCTGACCCGCCCGCCGCGAGCACCACGAACGAACCCGGCTGCGCGGCGGTCGAGGACGACGAACGGCCCACGGTGACTTGCGCAGACGCCACACCCGCTGCGACATCGTTGGACGTGCGCAACGGCACCGACCGGCAGCCTGGCCTGTCGGGCGTGGAGAGCGCACATTCGGGCACCTGCCACAGCCGCAGTCGCTCCGCCCACGAACCGCCGCCCGCATACCGGAATGCGTTGTAGTCCACGGACACCGTCGCGGCTCCCGCTGGCGCATCCTGGGGCGCGGTCACCTTCAGCATCAGGCCATCACGCCACGCCTGCGGCACGGTCGTCCGGTCGATGACCTGGACATCAACCCTCGACAGCTGCTCGCCGGCCTTCCCAGCGCCCCGGTTGACCCAGACGGGCAGGTCGCCTGCGCGCACCCCCCGGGCAGCAGCGGTGCGGGCAGCGGCCGCACTCAGCTCGACCCGCGCGGTCGCCGCTTTCGGCCATGCCGGCGTCGGTGCCGGAACATGCTTCACCCGGTTTTGCGCCCATGCCTTCCCCGTCACCGGGCCGCCATGACCGTCGAGCCTTTCCACCGGCGGCTTCGTGGGCTTCGCGGGCGGCGTCGCCTGTGCCGGGACACCCGGCAGCAGCGACACGAAAAGCGACACGGTCACCGCTCCGACGAGCACCGGGCGCCGCCCGCCCACGCCGATAAGACGCCGACGGGCCCGCCGCGATCCGCGCACAGACACTGCAGACATCAGGTGATCCTTTCCAGGAGCGACAACCGCTACGACATCCGAACGAACGAAGGGGTGACCCGGGGTCACCGGAGGGGACCGGGCCGCTCCTGACTACCGCGGCAGGTGCCGCGCCAGGCAGTGTTAGACGTTCCAGGACTGGTCACCGGCGCCACACGACCTGACCACCGGTATCGAGCAGGACGAGGTCGCCGTCGTCACGCAAAACGAGCTTGTCCACCGCGGTGCCTGCCGTACCGGTGGACCACAGAGCGGTGCCGTCGCCGCTGCGCACGACAAGGTTGCCGTCGGCCTGGAATGCAAGGTGCGCCCCGGGATGGCCGCCCGTTGCGGTCTGCCACATCGGCAGGCCGCCCTGGGAGAGCACCAGGTCGCCGTCCTCCTGCATCTCCAAGCGGTAGTTACCGGTGTCGGAGCGCAGGTACTGCCTCTCTGTCAAGATCTCCCCGCGGGGCAACGTATTGGTGCCCGTTTCCGGCGGAACCTGCAGGTTGTACAGCTCGAACATCGACGTGTCGCTCATCGCACCCTGGAACACCGCGACGTCGTCGATCGCGCCGATCCACTGGTCCATTAGCTGGTCGCGCGACAGCGTCCGGCCGACCAGCAGCGGTCCGGATGACGGCATCGGGGTGAATGACACCGGCTTCGCTCCTTCGAGCAGGCCGTTCACGTAGATGCGCAACTGCTTACGGCCGGCGTCGTACACGCCCGCGAGATGCGTCCACACTCCTTCTGTGGCCGCAGACTCCGAGGTGACCCCCGCCGTCGCGGTGTTCGAGACGTCTTCGTCGCTGACTACGAACTCCCACTTGGCAAGTGCGGGGTTGTATCTCAGCCAGCTCGCGCTCTCATGCACCCCGCGCTGTGATACCGCCGTGCGCATCCCACCCAGGTCGTTGAGCAACACCCACGCCGATATCGTGAACGAGTCGTCGGTACGCAGCACCGGCCGGTCCTGCCACTGCGTGAACTCGTTGCCGTCACCGTCAGGCCCGGTGATGCCCGTCTTGACCGCGCTTCGGCCATACTCCCGGGTGGCTTCGGTGTTGCCCTCATCGGGAAAGTAGTGGTCATCGATCCACAGACCCGTGTCGTTGATCGAATGCCCCGCATCCACCGCTGAGCCTCGGGTCAACGCCAGCCATCGCTCCCATGCCGTCACGGTGTCCGGAGCTTCGCAGTTGTCCCGCAGATCAGCGATACGGCACTCGACGGCTCCGTCGAAATTCCACTGCCCCACCTGGATCGGCGTCAAGATGCCGGGCTCGTTGAACCCACCCGACAGCTCGTCAGAGCCCAACTGCCCGATGAAATCCTGGCCCACCAGCACCCGGTTGAATACCTGGACACCCGCGATCGAGCCACTCCACCAATTCTCGGCCGCGCCGAATCCGAACCCGCGTCCCACGACGAACTTGCCCGATGCCGCCCATGGCGAGACGCTGCGATCGGCCTCCGCAACTCGCACGCCATTGACGTACAAGCGAACCCTTTGCTCCGCTGCGTCGTACACCCCAGCCACATGAGTCCACTTGCCGACGTCCGCCGACGTGATCGCCACCGTTGATACCGCCGCCCGTGAGGCACTCGACTGGGCGGACGTGTCCTTCAGGAGGAAAGACCAGTACGGCGTCAAGGGGCTGCCCATCCGGCGCACGCCGAAGTCGAACCCTGCCGCGTCGGTCCCCTCCTGCACGGCGATCTTCGCGTCCGTGGTCGGTACCGCGTTGAGGCGCACCCACGCGGCGACGCTGAACGACCCGGTGGTGGCCACCACGCTCGCTGCGGTGGTCGCGGCCGACGAACTGCCATTGAACGTGGCGGTCTGCCCTCCAACCAAGCGCACATCGCCTGGCCAGGTCACGTTCGATGCGGTCAGCGGGGAATTGGTCGGCGAGGACTGCTTGTCCGCCAGAGCCCCAGCTTGATTGATGCCGGGATAGGTTTCCAACCCCCACGTCGCCACCGGCGGCGCGGTACGCCCAACCATGAACTCGACCGACCCGTTGCCCTCGTTCAGGGTGGCATCGACGGCCTTCACCAGCAGTACGTTGCGACCGAAGCTCGCCGCGGTCACGTCAACCTCGGCGTACTTCGGGTTCGTCCCCTGGGCCGTCACCTCCCTGGTAGCGGCATCCCAGCCGTACTTGAACTTGGTGACGTCCGTGTCGGTCGATTCGAACCGGACCCTGCCCTTCATACCCGGCCCGGCCGGCACCGTCACCATGCTCGCCGACACCCGCGGAACCGACGTATCCGCCCTGAACTGGCACCACGCCGACCACGAGCCGGTCAGGGAATAGGGCGCCTTGTCGGTAGCCCTGGCACGGAATGCATACGTTGGCCCGTTCACGATCGACACCGCAGCGCTGCTGGCCCGGGTATTCGGTGCAACCCCGGCCTTATTCGGTGGCGGGGTTCTACGCGTCGGCGAGGTGTCGGTCACCGCGCCCATGCCACCGGTCGGGACCTGAATCCACTCGAACGCACCCGTCAACGAGTCAGCCTTGTCGGCGTCGGTGAACACCGCCGAGAACGTCGGGCTCAGCGTGCCGATCGTCAGCACACCCGAGGCCGGACACGCCACACCCGCAACCTGTAGTCCGTTAGGAGCCCCCGGCTTTGTGTCGTAGTCCACGACAAACTTCGCGCCGTTGGGGTGGAACTTCTTCCACCGGTCCTGCGTCGACTCCCCCGACCCATCCGACGCGCGCGCCGTGAAACCCACCGTGAACGTGTTCCAGTTCTCGGTCGCGGCGGACTGCACCTGGCTGGTCACCACCGAGCCCGAGAAGTTCATGATCATGTCCGGTTGGATAGAGGTGCATCCACCGGCTTCGTTCGCGTGGCCAGTCGCGGTGTCCAGGAGCTTCTTCAAGGCCATGGTCGACCAGCTGGCCTTCATCGTGGCGTTGATGGCCGGCGTGGAATACATCGACGTGACCGTGTTCCCGCACGACCACGAGTGGTCAAGGTTCATCTGCACATAAGCGGACTCGATGTGCTTCCCCTTCAGCGACACCCCGTTGGCCGTCGTCGGGAACTCGAAGAACGATCGGTAGACAGCGCCGGTGTCGGGATTCAGCCCAACCCGAGCGGTCGCGTAGTCAGTGTTGGACGAGCCGTCATTGGTTGCATAGGCCCACTTGGTCTTGTACACAGACCACGCCGGGTCGACGAACAGCGGAAACATCGCGTCCGGCGCGTCCAACAACTTTGCGTCCGGCCGCAACAGCAGGTCCTTGCCCGCGATCTCCACGTCGACCGGCGCAACCCGGGCGGCATCGCCGGCGGCGACCGGCGTGGAAGGCAACCCGGGTTCGGCGGCCCGCAGGCTCGCCGAACCGGCCGTGGCTACCTGGGTACGGGAGTCCCACATCACCGCCGACTCCGACTCCGCGATGACCGACCTACCCGCCACCGCCCGCAGCCGCCCGCTTGAGGCGGAGCGCACCTGCACCTCGCCGCCCAACCCGAACCGGATCAGACGCACCGACGGGTTCGCTGCTGCCGCCGCCGTCTTGATGACCAGGACGTGGGTAAACCCGGTTCGCGTGGCCCGCACGACCAGGTCGACGTCAGGCAGCACGCTCGGATACGTCGCCGAATCCCCCGACACCGTGGGCGCCGGCAGAGGCCTGCCCGGCCACGTCATCGTCATCTTCTTACCGTGACGAGTGAGCGTCACGAGCGGGCCGGAACCGCCGCCGGAAAACACCACATCGGCCACAGAGACCGCTGGCCGCAGCAGACCGTCGGCTCCGCGAGAGAGCGTCAAGTCCACGTCGGCCCACCGACCCGCCTTGCGCGTGCGCTGCGGTACCACCGACGCCTCAAACCGAAAGCGGCCATCCGGCTGCGCCACGACCTGGGCGAACTCCGTACGCGAAGCCTCGGCTACCATGGGCTTTCCACAGGAGACAGCCAACGCGGCGGCTTCACGGTCCGAGCTGGCGGTGTCCGCACACTCAGCGGCCGCCGCGGCAGGCATTGACCCAGGTAGCACAACGAGACCTGCGGCCATGACCGTCGCTACCCACCCGGCCAACCCGCAACGCCACCGACCGCCCACGCCACACGCCCAATCTTGATCAGCAGTGGCAGAGACAATAAGCAGCGATCTTCACGCTCACCGCCCCCTTTACGGTCTACACCAGCGCACGGGCGGCAGAGCAACCGCAATAAATCGCTAGATGTCGATATCCTAATGCGCGCAACGTGCCTTAACTACCAACCGTGATCTAGATATAAGCGGTCTCCGTCTATGACGTGATCCACGTCACAGCCAGACATGTTGCATGTGGCGAATTACGCATACCTGCTGGAATGCCTTATCGAGGAGAAACTTAAACCGAAACGGAAGTAAAAAATATTGGCGAAACTACCCGGATGCACCCAATCCGATTTGGGCGCCGAGGCCCTCAATCGCTCATTGCGAACGCGAGTTCCGGCTGTCGGTCTTGAATGCCACACGGGAAGCACGGTCTCGGCTTGCTGCGAACGCGCCTCGAACGCAACCCTGCCGCTGCCCGCGATCTGCGTCACTGCGGCGGTGCGCCGCTCCCCGGAAACCGGAGGGCGGCGCACGATCTGCTCGTCCGCGTCAGCTCTTGGTGGGGATCAGCTGCCCCACCAGGCCGTGCGTCTCGTCCTCCGGTCCCGCGCTGAACCACAGCGTGCCTTCGCCGCCCGTGGTCTCAGTGCCGGGCAGCAGCGCCCAGAGACCGTCGATAATGATCTCCTGGTCCTTCTCGTCCCGCAGTTGCCCCTCGAACTCGTCGCCCTCGAAGACGCCGATCCGGCCGTCGCCGAAGTTCCCGACCAGTAGGTCGCCGGTGAACTCGCCGAAGCCCTCCGGCGCGATGGCCAGGCCCCAGGGCGCATTGAGCGTGCCCTCGCTGGCGATCCGCTTCACCTTTGTGCCGAAGTCGGTGAACAGGTCGACGAAGCCGAGCCCGGCGCCGGGAACGTCATCTTTGGCCGCCGCGTCCTGCTTGGCGTAGGTGACGTAGACCTTCTCGTCGACCGCCAACACGTTGAACGGCGCGAACCCTTGGGGCACGTCCGCGTCCTGGAAGGCGCCCGCCGGCAGTGACACCCGCTTGAAGTCCTCGTCGAACACGTCGATGCGGGCGTTGTGGAAGTCGGTTGCGAGCAGGAAGTTCCCGAAATCGGTCTTCAGGAGCGTCGCTCCCTTGTAGATTGCGCCGTCCCCGTGCGCGACCTCGACCGCCGAGCCCCTCGCCTGCGGGTTCCACGCGAAGACCTTGCCCGCTTCGCCGACGAAGATGAACCGGGCCGGTTGGTTCTCGCCCGCGCCGGGCACCTCGAAGTCGTCAGTGTTGTTGAAAACGGCACCTGTCGGCGCACCATCGGGGATGGCGACGGAAATCGCCTCCTTCCTGACCGGCTTTCCACCGACCCCGCCGCTGTAGACCGTGGAGGTGTCCCTGCCGTTGTTCGCGACCCAGAGGGGGGTGTCCGGCCCGAGTGCCAGGCCCCAGGAGTTGACCGCGATCGGGTCGACGACGGACGGCTGGCGGCTGGCCTGGTCGGAGACCTGGTTGATCTGGGTGAAGCGGGGTGTGCGGTCGTCGTCGCTGTCGACCATGTCGTCGGCGTAGCCCGGGGCCGCGCCGCCGAGCAGCGCCAGCGCCACCGCGGTGCAGAGCGTCGTACGGAAATTGAGACGTCGAATCACAAGGTTCCCCCCTTGCGTGTGATGGACACCCGGTCTATCGGGGTGGACGGCCGTTTGGTTATGGCTGGTCCGGATTTATCCCGCATTTCTTGCGGCGTGTTGCCGTGACGTATTGCCATAAATGATGTAAGGGCATCGAGCCGGGCCGGGACGCGCCGAGCGTGTTTTATCGACCCGGCTCAAGGGAACAGCGCCTGAGTCCTCGCGGTGCGATGGATGGGGCGCTGCGGCCGACCAGTTCGGCGATTGCCGCGAGGCCCTGCCCAGGTGTAGGCGGACACGCTCGTCGCGGCGTGCTCACCCATCCCGGAGCGCGTCGTGGACTGCCGCGCTCTCGGGCGAGCGGACCGCCGGCGGCCTGCCCCGTACTGCGTCCCATGCCGCCTTGCCACTGGCGAAGTAGTCGCGGACCGCCTTCTGGGCGAGCAGCGTCGCGGCGCAGCCTGCGCATCGGGCGGCCACTCCGTCGACGTCGAGGCCGAGGTGCCGGCACAGCGTCACCGCCCGCGACAGGTGGTAGGACTGCGTCACGACCAGAGCGCGGACGACCCCGTACACCTCACGCGCCCGGGCACAGCTGTCGTAGGTGTCCAGTCCGAACGAATCGGCCACGACACGCCGCGGATCGACACCGAGCCCGGCCAGGTACGAGGTCATCACCGCCGGCTCGTCGCCGGACGCGCCGCCGCCGTCCCCCGACACGAGGATCACCCGGGCCCGCCCGCTGTGCACCAGAGCGGCGGCGGTCTGCAGGCGACCGGCGAGCCGCGTCCCCGGTTGGCGGCGGTCCGCCGCCACCTCGGTACCCAGGACGATGACGACGTCCGCGGCCGGCGCGCCGACCTCGTCGTACAGGTGGCCGTGCGCGGAGATCGTCGTCCACAGCCAGGGGGCACTGACGAGAAGCAGCGCGACGACGGCCGCGGCGGCCAAACGCGCCACGCGTCGACGGCGCCGGTTCGCCGGGCGCACCCGATCGGTCACCGGCCCCATGCGCACTGTTCGAGCGGAACGTCGACACCCACCCCGTTCGTCCTTCCTGCCGGCCGGCAAATGTCGCCCATCGTAGTAACGGCAGCAAGGCCCGTTGCGCCGCGCAGCAGCGGTAGCCGGTCTTGATCAGCAGCCTTGACAGGCTGTGTGGTAATTGATCTGACCTGGCGATCACCCGCACGCTCACCGAAGCCCGCCTGCTGTAGTGAAGGACCGAGATGGCACCGACCCGTAGGAAATCCGTCTCCGTGACCCTCGGCGTGACCTCGCTGCTCGCGGTCGCTCTGACGGCCGCGTGTTCCCCGCAGCGTGTTGACGAGTCGAGCGACGACGGCGGGGCCGAGTACGGAGCGGTGTGCGCTGACCCGCAGACGCAGGAGCGGCTGGACGACGACGATTGTGACGACGACCCAAGTCACCAGTCACGTGGTAGCTGGTACTTCATCCCGGTTGGACGGCCTTACCCGGCCAAGGGCCAGAAGATCTCCGGCGGGTCGTTCACCCAGCCGTTCGGCGGCTCCACCGTCAAGTACGGTGGCGCGTCCGCGACCGGCGGCACCGCGACATCCGGCGGCAGAGCAACGACGGGCGGTGGGGCGGAGAGCGGGTCGGTGTCGCGCGGCGGGTTCGGCGGCAAGACTGGCGGGAGCGGCTCGTGATGCGTCGCCACCCGTCGACCCCGCGGTCCGACTGGCGGAAGACCGTCGAATCCCAGGGGCTGGTCTTTCCGGTCACCGTGCGCGAGGACGGCACCGAGACGCCGTATTGGCACGAATCGGCCTACTACGAGTTGACGATGCCGCAGGTCGAAGAGCTCGAAGAGGTGACCGAGGCTCTGCACCGCATGGCTATCGAGGCGGCCCGGTTCCTCGCCACCGGGGCGATGGGCAACCTGGGCCTGCCGGCCCTCGCCCTGGACCTGGCGCGCGAGTCATTGGCGAAGAACCCGCCGTCACTGTACGGCCGGTTCGACCTGCGCTATGACGGCACCGGTCCGGCGAAGATGCTGGAATACAACGCCGACACCCCGACAGGGCTGGTCGAGTCCGCCGTCGCGCAGTACTTCTGGGCCGGGGACCTCTTCCCCGAGCGTGACCAGTGGAACAGCCTGCACGACCGTCTTGTGATGGCCTGGCGTAAGCAGTCACCGACGTTCCGGTCGAACATCGTCCACTTCGCCCACAGCGTCGCTGACGAGTCCGGTGAGGAGTGGATGACCGTCGCGTACCTGCGCGACACCGCCGACCAGGCCGGGCTGCAGACCGTCGGGCTGACGATGGAGGACATCGGCTACGACAAGGCGACCGGACGCTTCGTCGACCTCGCCGAGGCTCCGATCGACACGTGCTTCAAGCTGTACCCCTGGGAGGACATGCTCAGTGAGGAGTTCGGCGTCCATGTGATGACCGACCCGGATACCGTCGCCTGGATCGAACCGGTATGGAAGGTCCTGCTGAGCAACAAGGCGCTGCTCGCGGCCATGTGGCACCTCTATCCCGACCACCCGAACCTGCTTCCTGCGTACCTGGACAATCCTGGTCAACTCACCGAATGGGTGGCCAAGCCGTTGCATGGCCGCGAAGGCGACAACATCAGGATCCACGCCGACGGTGTCAACGTCACGCAGCCGGGCGGGTACGGCGCTGAGGGCTGGTGCTACCAGCAGTGGTGCCCGCTGCCGGACTTCGACGGCAACAAGGCTGTGCTCGGCTCGTGGGTGGTGGACGGCAAAGCGGCGGGCGTCGGCATCCGGGAATCGGACTCCTGGGTCACCGACTACTACGCACGCTTCGTTCCGCACATCATCGACGCGCCGCGACCAGTCGGCTCAACGATCCAACGGTGGCTGGACGAATGAGTACCGCACGCTTCGTGCCCTACACATCTCGGCTCATTGTCGATCACGACGAGTTCACGCACGCCGAGCAGGTCCGGCTGGAGAACAAGATGGAGCAGGTCCTGGCGGGCCAGGCCCGCATTCTCGCCGCTCTCGGCATCGACCCGCCCGACGCCGGACCGAACACCACCGGCGTTATGCCCCCACGGGGCAACACCGACATCTGACTCTCTGCCCCCAAGCTTCCCTTTACGAAAGGCCCCACCGCCATGCTCGCCAGCCTCGGGTACGCATTTGCCTACACCGCCGTCGGCATCGCCCTGCTCACCGGTGGTTTCTTCGCCCTCGACCTGCTCACCCCGGGCCGGCTCGGCAAGCACATCTACGACAACCGCAGCATCAACGCGGGGATTGTTCTCGCTTCCGGGTTCCTCGGCCTCGGCGCGATCACGTTCACCGCGATCTGGACCAATGCCACCAACGGCTTCGGAAGCGCCCTGGGCTGGACCGTCACTTTCGGCGTGTTCGGCATCGTCCTGCAGGCGGTCGCATTCGTCATCCTCGACCTGATCACCCCCGGCAAGCTGGGTGAGATCGTCGTGCAGGTGCCGTTCCACCCGGCCAGCCTCGTCACCGCGGCATCACAGGTCGCCGTCTCCGCGATCATCGTCGCCTCGATTACCCCCTGACCGGCGCAAGCACCTGAGCGCTGCGTCGGACCCTCCCGTCACGAAGGCTCCGCGGCTGCTGGCCCATGGATGGGCCGGCTCAACACCGCCCCTGCACGGTCACGACCGCATCCCCCACATCCGCGAATGCTGCTGGCCCGTATCCTCCGGGTCATGGCCCATGATCCACCCAGCTCGCGCCCGCCGATCGGACGCATGCCGCGCACGCTGATTGCGGCGCTGCTCATGCTCGGGGTAACGGTGCCGTCCTTCATCATCCGCGAGCTGATCGAGGCCAAGATGGGTAGCGGCCCCTTGGCCTACTTCGGCTGGATGGCGGTTCCGGTAGCGGTGACGGCCTGGCTCGCGCCGCGTGCGTCCTACCGCCGGCGCGACGCGCTGTGGTGGTTCGTGGGCCCTGGCGTCTACATCTTCGCGGTGATCGCCTGGCGGCTGGCCTTCCTGCCGTACCGCGATTGGGCGCCTCGACCCGACGAGGCGCCTCGCGCGCGCTGGCTTCGGGACCCCCAACACGCCGGAATGTGGTACCTGCCTCGGGCAGCGAAGTAGGCGGGGTCGATCAACCGGTTGAAGGCGGAGCTCTGAAGCACGATCGCGGTTCGCCGTGCCGGTCATCGGCCGGCTCGACGCCACCCGCCGGCGGGCTGGAGCTGGAAGAGGCAGGCGGCCTGGCCCGTTCCGTCTAGTTTGGCCGCTTCGAGGGACAGATATTCGCTGGCTGTCCCTGCGATCATCTTCTTGTGTTGTTGACGATCTCCACCACGCACTCCCCGGCTACTGACCTAGGCTTCCTGCTGGTCAAGCACCCTGATCGACCGCAGTCTGTCGAGACGACCGGCGGGACGGCGTACGTCTGGTATCCGGAGGCCACTCCTGCGCGGTGCACGGTCGCGCTTCTGCTGGATGTCGACCCGGTGGAGTTGGCGCGACCGTCGAAGGGACAGAGATCGCCCGATAACTTCTCGCTCGGGCGCTACGTCAACGACCGGCCGTACGCGGCATCGAGCCTGCTCACCGTGGCTTTGGGCAAGGTGTTCCGCTCCGCGCTGAAGGGGGCGAGCAGGGATCGGCCCGAGCTGGTCGATGTCGCCCTACCGTTGGAGATCGAGGTATCGGCCCTGCCATGCCGGGGCGGAGTCAAAGTCGTTGAGCAGCTGTTCGCTCCGCTGGGCTGGGCGGTGACGGCGACACCGGTCCCGCTGGACCCGGCGTTCCCCGACTGGGGTGACTCCCGGTACGTGCAGTTGAGGCTTACCGGCCGCCGGAAGCTCGCCGAGGCACTGAACCATCTGTACGTGCTGCTGCCCGTCCTTGACGACGCCAAGCATTACTGGGTTTCCGAGGACGAGGTGGACAAGCTGCTCCGCGCCGGCGAAGGGTGGCTTGCCGGGCATCCCGTGAAGGAGCTGATCACGCGGCGTTACCTGGCCAACCGCCGGTCTCTGGCTCTGAGCGCCCTGGAGCGGCTACAAGCGGCCTCGGACGAGCTCGAGACCACGGACGAGCCGGAAGAGGTCGACGAGAGCGAGCGCAAGAAGCCGCTGGTCAAGTTGCCCACGGAAGCGGTGCTGGCCGCGCTCGCCGAGTCCGGCGCGGCCAGGGTGCTCGATCTGGGCTGCGGCCCGGGCACGCTGTTGTTGGAGTTGATGGCCGACCGGCGCTACATCGAGATAGTCGGCGCGGACGTGTCCAGCGCGAGTCTGCGGATCGCCGAGCGGCGGTTGAAGCTCGACCGGCTTCCGGAGCGACAGCGGGGCCGGATCAAGCTGGTCCAGTCGGCGCTCACCTACCACGACGACCGGCTCAAGGGCTACGACGCCGCCGTCCTGATGGAGGTCATCGAACACCTCGACGAGGTGCGTCTGCCCGCTCTGGAACGGGCCGTGTTCGGGCACGCGAACCCGGCGACGGTGATCGTGACGACCCCGAACGTCGAGTACAACGTCCGCTACGAGGGACTGGCCCACGAGCACCTGCGCCACGACGACCACCGGTTCGAGTGGACCCGCGCGCAGTTCGCGGCGTGGGCGGCCCGGGTCGCCGAGGCGTACGGCTACGACGCGCACATCCGGCCGGTCGGCGACGTCGATCCAG
Source organism: Micromonospora pattaloongensis (assembly GCF_900107255.1). GTDB lineage: Bacteria > Actinomycetota > Actinomycetes > Mycobacteriales > Micromonosporaceae > Micromonospora_I > Micromonospora_I pattaloongensis. Next base: position 247,858 of record NZ_FNPH01000002.1, read on the forward strand.
AGGTCGGCTCCCCTACCCAGCTCGCGTTTTTCCGGAAGGCCGCCTGAGTGAACCTCGACATTCCTGAACTCTCCCTCATCGCACTGGTGGGCATCTCCGGGTCCGGCAAGTCGACATTCGCCCGCCGGTACTTCAAGCCGACCGAAGTGCTGTCCTCGGATGCATTCCGGGCCATGGTCGCTGACGACGAGAATGACCAGTCCGCCTCCAAGGACGCTTTCGAGGCGCTACACCACGTCGCCGGCATCCGCCTGCGCGCCGGCCGGCGGGTGGTGGTGGATGCCACCAATGTCCAGCAACATGCCCGCGCCGAGCTGGTGAAGCTCGCCCGTGAGCACGACGTACTCCCTGTCGCCATCGTTCTCGACACCCCGGAACCGATTGCATGGGAACGCACGCAGGCCAGGCAGGACCGCACCTTCGGCCGGCAGGTACTGCGCAGTCAGCAGCAGAACCTCCGCCGTTCCCTGCGCAATCTGGGACGCGAGGGGTTCCGGAAGGTGCACGTCGTCACCGATCCCGGCGACGTCACCATCACGTACGAGAGGGCCTGGAACGACAAGCGCGAGATCACCGGGCCGTTCGACATCATCGGCGACGTGCACGGCTGCCGCTCCGAACTGGAGACGCTGCTGACCAAGCTCGGGTGGGCGATCGAGCGTGACGAGGCGGGGCGTCCGGTCAACGCCACCCATCCCGAGGGGCGGCTGGCCGTCTTCGTCGGTGACCTCGTCGATCGTGGCCCGGACTCCCCCGGTGTGCTGCGCCTGGTGATGGGCATGACCGCGGCGGGCACGGCGCTGTGCGTGCCCGGCAACCACGAGCAGAAGCTGCTACGCAAGCTGCGCGGCCGCAAGGTCAGCGTGACCCACGGCCTCGCGGAGACCCTCTCCCAACTGGAAGCGGAGACCCCTGAGTTCATCGAATCCGCCGCGACGTGGATCGACGGCCTGGTCAGCCACCTGCGGTTGGACGGAGGCCGGCTGGTGGTGGCGCACGCCGGGCTCAAGGAGGAGTTCCACGGCCGCGCGTCCGGGCGGGTGCGGGCGTTCTGCCTGTACGGGGAAACCACCGGCGAAACCGACGAGTACGGGCTACCGGTGCGCTACCCGTGGGCCAACGACTACCGCGGCTCGGCGATGGTCGTCTACGGCCACGTCCCCACCCCGAAGCCGGAGTGGGTCAACAACACGATCTGCCTGGACACCGGCTGCGTGTTCGGCGGCCATCTGACGGCGCTGCGATACCCGGAGAAGGATCTGGTCTCGGTGCCGGCCGAGAGGATGCACTACGAGCCGGTCAAGCCGCTGGTCCCCGCCACTCCGGCGCGTGACGACGCGACTCTCAACCTGGCCGACGTGACCGGCCGGCGCCATATCCGCACCGACTATGGCGCCTTGACCGTCGACGCTGAGAACGCCGCCGCCGCGCTGGAAGTGATGAGCCGGTTCGCTGTCGACCCGCGCTACCTGCTGTGGCTGCCGCCAACCATGTCCCCGCCCTCCACCTCCACTCTCGAGGGATACCTGGAGTACCCGACCGAGGCGTTCGCCGACTACCGGGCTGTCGGCGTGGAGCGGGTCGTGTGCGAGGAGAAGCACATGGGCTCGCGGGCCGTCGTACTCGTGTGTCGGGACGCGGCGAGTGCGGCCGGACGATTCGGCGTCGACGACGGCTCGTCCGGTACGGTCTACACCCGCACCGGACGGCCGTTCTTCACCGATGCTGAGCTGACCGAGGCGCTGCTTGCCCGCGTTCGCGCCGCAGCGGATCCGCTCTTCGACGAACTGGCCACCGATTGGCTGCTGCTCGATTGCGAGCTGCTGCCCTGGTCGGCGAAGGCCGGTGCCCTGATCAAGGGCCAGTACGCGGCCGTCGGCGCGGCGGCGCGCGCCGCGTTGCCCACGGCGCTGAGCGCGCTCGACGCGGGAATCGGTCGGGGGCTCGACCTCTCCGAGCTTCGGGCCCGGACGGCGGCACGCGCGGCCAACGCCGGCGCGTTCACCGAGGCGTACCGACGCTACTGCTGGCCCATCGACGGCCTGGACGGCATTCAGCTCGCCCCTTTCATGATCCTGGCCTCCGAAGGTGCCTCCCACACGGCCCGCGACCACGGCTGGCACCTCGCGCTCTGCGACCGCCTCGTCGCCGCCGACCCCGACCTGCTGCGGCGCACCGACCGACGGATCGTCGACTTGGGCGACGAGACCGCGATCAAGGAAGCCACGGAATGGTGGCTGGAACTGACCGGCGCCGGCGGCGAGGGAATGGTCATCAAGCCCTACAACGGGCTGCAGCACCGTGCGAAGGGGAAGCCGGTTCAGCCTGGCATCAAATGCCGGGGGCGGGAGTACCTGCGCATCATCTACGGCCCCGACTACACCGAACCGCGTCACCTCGAACGCCTCCGTGACCGGGGCCTGCAACGCAAGCGCGGCCTCGCCCTGCGCGAGCACGGCCTGGGCCTGGCGGCGCTGGACGCGGTGGCTGCCGGCGAGCCGCTGTGGCGGGTGCATGAGCTGGTGTTCGCCGTGCTGGCACTGGAGTCCGAACCCACCGACCCGAGACTGTGATGGGCAGAGCATCCCGCAGGTCATCGACCATCCGATTCCGTGACCGGCCGCGCACGTATTCGCGACTGAGTCCCTGGTCCACCGACGCTGACCGCCGGTACTGGAGATGGAACTGACGCGACACGCGGGTCAGTCAGTGCGGGTTCGGGTGCGGGAGGCGGGGCGGGCGCGCACGTGGAGCCGCTCGCCCTGCGGGCCGAACAGGCCGAGCACCTCGGCTGCCTCATCCCCGGGGTTGCCGAGCCAGTGCGGCGTGCGGGTGTCGAACTCGGCGACCTCGCCGGGGCCGAGGACGAGGTCGTGCTCGCCGAGCAGCAGCCGCAGCCGTCCGGAGAGCACGTAGACCCAGTCGTAGCCCTCGTGCACCTGCAGCTCGGGCTCGCCGGACGGCGTGTGCGGCGGGTAGAACATCTTGAACGCCTGGATGCCGCCGGGGCGGCGCGACAGCGGCAGCACCGTGATCCCGTGCCGGGTGATCGGCCGCGGGTGGATGCGCGGGTCCCCGGTGGGCGGGGCGCCGACCAGCTCGTCGAGCGGTACCCCGTGCACGCGGGCCAGCGGCAGCAGCAGCTCCAGCGTGGCGCGCCGCTCGCCGGATTCCAGACGAGAGAGCGTGCTCACCGAGATACCGGTGGCCTCGGAGAGCTGCCCGAGCGTCATCCCGCGGCCGGAGCGCAGTGCGCGCAGTCGGGGACCCACGGCGGTCAGCACGGCGTCGGTCTGCGCGTCGTCCATGTGCCCAGTTTGCCGAACCGGCAAGGATGCTTGCCAGTCGCTGGGCGGGCGGTCACCGTGGTGGCATGCAGAACGACAAAGTCTTCTCACCCCGGTCCGAGTCCGCGGTCTGCGCGGCGATCAACGCCGACCTGGTCGCCGAGGACACCCGGCGCGCGGTCGTCGCGCGGCGTGCGGGGGTGGCGGCGTGACCGTCTTCGACCGGCAGTGGTGGGAGGAGCGCTACCGCTCGGCGCCCGCGCTCTGGAGCGGCCGGGCCAACGCGCAGCTGGTCGCCGAGGTCGCGGAGCTGCCGCCGGGCCGGGCGCTGGACGCCGGCTGCGGCGAGGGTGGGGACGCGTTCTGGCTGGCCGAGCGCGACTGGGACGTGGTCGCGGTGGACATCTCGACCGTGGCGCTGGACCGCGCGGCGGCGGAGGCGGAGCGCCGCGGGCTGTCCGGGCGCATCCGGTTCGAGCAGGCCGATCTGACCGCGTGGACGCCGACCGGCCGCTATGACCTGGTCACCGCCGCCTTCCTGCACCCGCCGAGCGCGGTCCGGGGCCCGCTGTACGCCCGGCTCGCCGGTGCCGTCGCCCCGGGCGGGACCCTGCTGCTGGTCCAGCACGACCCGAGCGACGCGGCCGTGGTGCCCCGCCCGGACCTGCCCGACCTGTACGCGACCGCGGAGGAACTGGCCGCCGACCTCGACCCGGAGCAGTGGGACATCATCACCACGGCGGCCCGCCCGCGGACGGTCCACCACCCGGAGCACGGCGGCGAGGTCACGGTCCACGACGCCGTCCTGGTCGCCCGCCGCCACTGACCTCTCCCGGACGCCGACACTCGGCACCGAGCACTCGGCGTCCGGGGGGGCCGGGTGGGCTGATCTGCCCGGCCGCATCTGCGGATCCGGAGGTCCTGCGCTGCGCCGGGACGAGTTGGGTGGCGGTGTTGTGTCGTCGGTGGACGTGCCGAACCTGGCAAGCGTGCCCAGTGGCCCGTCGTCAGCGGCGCCACGGCAACCAGGATCGCTTCCCCGGAGAGCCGTCCGCCGTGACGACACCAGGCAGCGAGGCGACCAGGAACACGGTCCCCGCGATGACACTGCCGGCGCGCGGCACCTCCCCGGTCGCATCGGCCGGCAGGCACACGTCGACCTCGAACCCGGCGGTGCGCACCCGCGCGGCGACGAACTCCCGCCCGGTGACGGCGACCGTCTTACGCTGCGCGCGCAGCACCCTGCCGTTGAGCCGCGCGTACGCCCGGGCCTGCTCGGGCTCACCGAACACTCCGTAGGAGATAAACGACTCCGCGGCCATCCGCGGTGGCCACGGCCAGCCCTGCTCCACCACATGCGGCGGCGCCTCACCGGGCTCGTCGCCGTCGCCGAGCAGGCTCGCGTCCGACGCGGCGAACGCGTCGTCATCCGCCCACACGGTGACGTCGACGCCGAGCGCGACCACGCAGGCCGGCCCGCCCACCGTGCCGGTCGCCGGCAACAGCCGCCGCTGCTCCAACTCGGCCGCCAGCATGGTGACCTGCTGACCATCCTCGTCGAGGACGTCGGCGACGACGACGTCCTCGTTGACGGCACGGACATTGGCCAGGCGAGCGCCGGGCTCGCCCGCGTACGACGGCAGCAGGTCGGTCACCTCATTGCCCCGCACTCCCAGGATCAGCCGGGCGCCGCTGGGATCCTGCCAACGCAGCACCGACACGCCTCCGGCCTGGCCCAGGCGCTCGGCGCCGCGTAGCGCGATGCTCACCAGGCGGTCCATCCCGGCGTGGTCGTCCACGCCGAGCCCAATACAGTCCAGGTTCGATGTCACGCCGGTGACCGTAGCCGTCCCGGCGGTGAGCCGTCTTTCCATATTTGATCTCCGCTCCCGCTGACGGAGATCGGCTGACAAGCGACTGGTCGCCGTCGGGCCCGCGCGGCGATCGCCGATGCTCTCCCTCTTCGGGCCGCCACGCCGCAGGCCACACGTGTCCTAAGTGCTCGCAGCCGGGTGTCGGGCCCGGCTGAAGAAAGGTACTGGCCGCATCGTCCGTTACCTGTATCGTGCTCCCCTGCTAGATCAAGCGGCGGGGAGGACAGGTTGAGCCACACATTCCATGTCGACCTACGCGGCATAGTCGATCTTCTCAGCCATCACCTGTACGCGAGTCCCCGCGTGTACGTCCGCGAACTGCTCCAGAACGCGGTCGACGCGATTACCGCTCGCCGAGCAGGGGACCCGGGCGCTCCGGGCGTGGTATGGATCGAACCGTCGGAGTCAACCGGCGACGGTACGTTACGCATCCACGACTCCGGTATCGGCCTGACCGAGACGCAGGTGCACGAACTGCTAGCCACGATCGGGCGCAGCTCCAAACGCGATGAGCTGGGGTTCGCCCGTCAGGAGTTCCTGGGTCAGTTCGGCATCGGCCTGCTGTCATGTTTCCTGGTGGCCGATGAGATCCGGGTCCGCACCCGGGCCGGCGAGTCCCCCACGGTCGAGTGGATCGGCTACGCCGACGGCCGCTACGAGGTTGCGGTGGCTCCACCGGAACGCGAGCGACCGGAGCAGGGCACGACAGTCACGCTGGTGCCGCGCCGCGACGCTGGGCATTGGCTGCAGCGGCACACCGTAGTGGCCCTGGCGGCCCTATACGGATCGATGTTGCCCATCGCGGTGCGGGTCGGCGACACGGTCGTCACCTCGGGGCTCACGCCGTGGGACTCCGACGGCGCTGAGACGGCCACCGCGCGGCGATCCCGGCTGGACGCGTACGCACAGGAGGTTTTCGGATTCACTCCCTTCGACGTCATCGACCTTGCGGTGCCGGAGGCCGGCCTTCGTGGCGTGGCGTTCGTGCTTCCGATCCCGTCGAACCCGGCATCGAGGGTCGCCCACCGCGTGTACCTCAAGCAGATGCTGCTGTCGGAGGGCGTGGAGGGCCTGCTGCCGGAGTGGGCATTTTTCGTGCGCTGCGTGGTGGACACTTCGGAGCTACGGCCGACGGCAAGCCGGGAGGCTCTCTACGAAGACAGCCTGCTTGAGCAGGTACGCGAGACGCTGGGCGACAGCCTGCGTGGCTGGTTGAGCCGGCTGGGCCGAAGCGACTCGCGGCGACTGGCGGAGTTCCTGCGCATTCACCACCTCGGTGTGAAGGCGTTGGCCGTGCACGATGACGAAATGCTGCGTCTGGTCGACCAGTGGTGGCCATTCGAGACCAACATGGGCCCGCTGACCCTGGCCGAGTTCCGCGACCGGTACGGGGTAGTGCGGTATTCACGGTCGGTGGACGAGTTCCGTCAGGTCGCCGCGGTCGCCGCGGCGCAGGGCATTGCGGTGGTCAACGCGGGCTACGTCTACGACGCCGAGCTCGTCGCGCGCCTGTCGGACGTCGACGCCTCGGCCACCACCCAGGTGCTGAGCTCCACGGACCTCGCCACCCAGCTGGAACCGCTGGACTCGGCGGTGGAGCTGTCGGTCAGGCCGTTCCTGACGCTCGCACAGCGGACGCTGGACCGGCTCGGAGTCGAGGTTCTGCTCCGCGCGTTCGACCCGGCCAGCCTGCCCGCGCTGTATCTGCTCGACAACGACACCGCCCTGCGCGTGGACCTACGCCGGGGCCAGGAGCAGGTCGACGACGTGTGGGCGTCGATTCTCGGTACGTTCACGGCAGACCACGACGACCGGCCGCAACTGGTACTCAACTACCGCAACCCACTGGTACGCCAAGCGGTCGGCATCGGCGACGAGGAGTTGGTGGTGCTCGCGGTCGAGGGTCTGTACGTGCAGGCGCTGCTCCTGGGCCATCAGCCGTTACGGCCGGCCGACACCGCCGCGCTCAACCAGTCGTTCCTGGGCCTGCTCACCCACGCGATGGGGCAGCCCCGATGACCGCGTCCGAGCAGGACCTTCAGGAACGTCTCCGGCAGGCGTACGGGCTGCCCACCGGGCCGGCCAGGTTCGCGGCCCTCGACGCCGTCTTCCGGCACGCCGACGCAGCCGGCAACGTGGCGTTCGGGTTCAACGCCCGGATGAACGCGATTACCGACTTCCACCACGGCGGCGACCCGACCCGGACGTTTCTCGCCTTTTCCTGGTGTCTGTCCGTCTTCGACCGCCAGCCGGAGTTGGTGAGCCGACATCACGCGAACGCACTGCTGTGGCGGTTCAAGTGGGTCGTCTGGGGACTGCCGCAGTTCCCGGAGATCCCGCTCGACCGCACCGTCGCGGTCTTGGACGACATGGAGCGGCGGTACCTCCTGGGCGGCCATAGCCTGCACGCCGTGTACCAGCACCGCTGGCTGGTCGCGCATCACGTCGGCGACACCGTTGCGGCGCAGGAGTGGTACGACAACATGGTCACCGCCCGCCGGGACTCGCTGTCGGACTGCAGCGCGTGCGTGCCGTCGAGTCAGGTACGCCACCTGGCCTCCCTGAACAGGTTCGACGAGGCGATTACCGTCGGTGAACCGTTCAAAAACGGCGGATGCACCGAACAGCCGCAGTGGATACTCGCCGAACTACTTCTGCCCTACCTGTACACCGGCCGCTTCGACGAGGCCGTCCAGGCGCACCGCGATGGCTACCGCCGCATTCGCGACGACCGTCACCACCTGGACAACATCGCTTCGCATGTGCTGTTCTGCGGGTTGAGCGGCAACGAGGCCCGCGGACTGGAGATCGTCGAACGCCACCTAGCCTGGCTTGCGCGGCCGTCGTCGCCCTACGCCGCCCTCGAGTTCGGCTCCGCCGCCGCACTCGTCCTCGGCCGGTTGCGCGCGTCCGGCCATGGAGACCTGGTGCTGCGGCGACGGTCCGACGACGGCTCACGGCGGTGGGAGTCAACCGTCGAACAGCTGCACGACGAACTGACCGCCCAGGTGCGGAGCCTGGCCGCGCGGTTCGATGCCCGCAACGGCAACGACCACCAGAGCCGGCGGGCGGAGGCACGGATGGCAGCGCAGCCCGTCGTGGATCAACTGCCGCTGACGGTGCTCGCCGGTCGCGTGGCCCCGGGGAAGTCCGGCACCGACCGGTCTCTGACGCCGCTGCTGGAGCGCGTCGCGGAACTCACCGCCGCCGGCGACGAGGCCGGCGCCGCTCGCGCCCGCCTCGACGTTGCGCACGCGCTGCGCAACGCCGGGCGCTGGGAGGACGCCGTCGAGGCCGCGGAAGAGGCGATGCGGGCCCTCCATCGGGCCGGCCTCGCGTCAGACGCCACTCGGTGTCGCTACCTGTTGTGGCAGTTGTACAGCAGGGCGTGGCACCACCGGAACGACGCCATCGGAGTACTCGACGAGATCCTCGACGCGGACGCTCCCGCCGACCGCGTACCGCCGCCCGAAGTGCTACTCGAAGAGGCCGCCGACGTCCTCGGCGGCGGCGAGGCCGTAACGAGACTGCTCGCGGCGGCGGACCGACATCGCGCACACGCCGCCCGGTCGGCCGAGCTTCGCACCCTACGCAAGGCCCTCACGTTGATGGGTGCCCAAGCCCCGACCGACCTGGCGACGGCCACGCTCGACCGTGCGGACACGCTCATCGCCGCTGACCGGAACGGCACCGCCGACGAGGCGGCGTACGTCGATGTGGCTGCGGCACGTCTGCTGGCTGCGGCGGACCAGGTCGATGCGGCGATCGGCCGGCTCGACCGTGCGCTCGTCCACTTCGAGGCAGCCGCCCTCCCGCAACAACTCGCCGACGCGCTGATCCACCGGGCCCGACTCCAGCTGAAGGCTTCACGTCCGATCGAGGCGGAAGCCCAGGCGCGTGACGTGCTGGCAACCGAGCCGGAGCGGCACGGCTGGACAGCAACGATGATCGTCGCAAAGTCGCTGCGCATGCAGGGCCGAACCGAGGACGCGGCCCAGTTCATGGCCGAACACGAGATTGACGACGATGACCTCGAGTACTACGAAGAGGACGAAGACGAATGAGAGATTCGGGTGATCTACACTCTCCGAATGCGAATCTTCGGGCAGTCCCAGGACCGTGAACTGGTGAAGCAGGCCTACCCGACAAGCTCTGGTTCGACGCGGCCCTGGCATACAAGTTCCTGCGCGACTGGCCGAAGGCGTACGAGCTGGGCAAGGAGGCGGCCTCCCGGGCGCCCCGCGGCACGCAGGACCCCGCGTTCTGGAATCTTGGGATCGCCGCCACCGTGCTGCGCGACTGGTCCACCGCCCGGGACTGCTGGACCGGGTACGGAATCACCCTGCCGCCCGGGGACGGCGAGATCCTCGGCGAGTTCGGGGTCACCTGCGTACGCATCAGCACGGCCACGGGGCAGGAGGTGGTGTGGGCCCACCGACTGTGCCCGACCCGGGCCCGCGTCGTCACGGTCCCGTTTGACCCCAGTCGCCGGTTCGGCGAGGTCGTCCTGCACGACGGCGTGCCCAACGGGGAACGGATTGTGCAGGGGCAGCGGTATCCGGTCTTCGACGAGATCATGCTGTTCGCCCCGTCCGAGATCGCGACGCTGGCAGTAACCGTCACGGCGGCGGACACCGACGATATCGATGCGCTGCTCGAGGTATTCGCGCGGCACGATCTCGGCGCCGAGGTACTCAGCAGCGGCCGGCTTCTGTGCACGTGCTGCAGCGAGGGCTCCCACGCCGTCGACCGTGCAGTGGACGCCGGACGGCAAACGGTCCTGATCGCAGCCGACAAAACCCGCGCCACCGAACTCCTCCACGAATGGCGCTCGGGCCGTCCCGACACACGCGAGTGGGAAGACCTGCACGCGGCCACCTGACCCAGGCCGCGAGGGCGTGCCGACAACAACCCACGTCAAGACCCTCCACGTTTCCAGGGAATTGACACCTCGCCTCCTACGCGGGCATGCGATCGGAGGAGCCGGCGACCGCGGGCATCAACGAGTTCGACGTGCAGCGCCAGATGGGCCACCGGCTCCCCGGACCGTCGGATCACCGCGTGCACCCGGACAGGCAGCCCGCATCAGTCTGCGGCGTCGCACGCATGGAAGCTCGCCACTATGGTGTGTGCATGGAGACGCTGCCGCTCACCCCTCCGTACGGTCCAGAGCTGGTCGGCACTGCTGGCGAGCGCGAGGTACTCGAAAGCTTCCTTGACTTCTACCGCAAGGTGATCGTGAGCAAGGTTTACGGTCTGTCGAATGAGGACGCCAAGCGCCGCCTTGTCCCGTCGCTCACTACCCTTGCCGGCCTGCTCCGCCATGTCACCGTTGTCGAGCGGAACTGGTTCCAGCACGTCCTGGCGGGGCAACCCGCCGCCGGTGACGAGGACGGCGGCTGGTTCGTTGACGATGCGACAGTCGAAGGGTTGATCGCCGAATACACGCAAGAATGCGACCGCTCGCGGTCGGTCGCCGCTCGGCTGGCATTGGAGGATGTGGGCTCACATCCGCAGCTCGGTCCGATCTCGCTCCGGTGGGTCTACATCCACATGATCGACGAGACTGCCCGCCACGCGGGCCACGCAGACATCCTGCGCGAGCTGACCGACGGCGCGACCGGCACAGTGTGAAGCCTGAGCCGATACCTGGCCTCGCCCTCCACCCAGCCGCTGTCGAGGTCAATCCGCATCGCGCGTTTGGAAGGTGCCTGTCGTCTGTCCGGCGGCGGCCTGCCACCCCCGGTTGCCCCCTCTTGACCGCTGTATCGGGCACGCCTCGCGGGTAGCGCTGGTGCAGTCCCTGTAAAAAGCGCCCGACTGTAGGGCATCGCGTGTCCTGGATGGTCGGGACACCGACCTCATGCGTCTGGGACGCCTCCGCTCGCAGGCTTTCCTCCACGAGGGCCGCCGCATTGGCCGACCCGGACCGAGGAGTACGCCATGTCCACCACTGATTCCGTCGCCGCCACGGCACCCGGAGCCGCCGTTATCCGGCCGCAGCACACCTGGAGCACCCCGCTGCGGGTCGCCGCCACCGCCACCCTGATCGTCGGGCCGGCCCTGCAGGTGGTCGAGGAGATCCTGGAGTCGCGCACGGCGACGACGCCGCCCGCTTCGCCTGGGTCGACGCCAACCTTGCCACATTCACCACCAGCAAGATGATCGGCTTTCTCGCCGTACCGGTGCTCATCGCCGTCGTTGTCGTCTTCGCGGCGCTCGCCCGCGGCCGCGCCCGCCGTCTGGCCATGACCGGTGCGGCTCTGGGCGTTCTCGGAATGACGGGGTTGGCCGCCATTCATGGGGTCGAGTACGCCGTCTTGGGTGGCACCGCTGCCGCTGGAGGCGATGCGGCGCAGGCCGAGGCGCTGTTCACCGCGCTCGACGACAGCGGGTTCGCGGCACTGGTGTTCCTGTCGATGCTGGGTGGTGCGCTGATCGGTCTGCTGCTGCTCATGGAAGGAGGATGAGGAGTCGGTGTTCGCTGCGATGCGCGCCGGCGCCCGCGGCTACCTGGTCAAGGGCGCAGACCAGGAGCGCATCCTCGCCGCGATCCGTGCGGTGGCCTCCGGCGAGGTGGTCTTCGGCCGGGCGGTCGCCGATCAAGCGCTCGCCTTCCTGACCGGCACGGCGGGCCGCCGACGCCGATCGGGAGACCCGTTTCCGCGGCTCACCGATCGAGAGGTGGAGGTGCTCGGGCTGATCGGTCGAGGCTTTACCAATGCTGACATCGCTCGCCGGTTGGTACTGAGCGAGAAAACGGTACGCAACCACGTTTCCAATGTGTTCACGAAGATCAACGTTATGGACCGGGCCCACGCGGCCGTCAGGGCGCGCGAGGCCGGCCTCGTCTCCGACGGATAACACCAGCGGGTCCACGACGACGCACATCATGCCTTCGGGGTGTACCGGCAGATCCTCAACCGGCCACCGCGAGGACCCGGTCAGCGACGGTGTGCGCGAGGGCCTGGTTGTGGGTGACGAGCACCAGGGCGCACCCGGACCGCTCGACCTGCTCCATGAGGCAGCACATCGTTTCTTCCTGCGTCACGAGGTCCAGGCGTGACGTCGGCTCGTCGGCGAAGATCAGCAGCGGGTCCACCAGGATGGCGCGGATGATCGACAGGCGCTGCAGTTCCCCACCGGAGACCTGACCGGGTGTGCGCTGCAACAGGCTTTCGTCCAGGCGCATCGCGGCCAGCAGCGACGTGAGGCGCCCTGGTGCGGGCCGGTGCCGGCGCACCACGTCCGCCAATGCCGCGCCGATGGGTACGCGGGAGGGGAACGCCACCGCGGGGTCCTGGTACAGCTTCTGCAGGCGCCCGCCGGCAAGTTCCTGAGTGTGCCGCACGCTACCGGCGTCGGGCTGCAGCAGGCGCAGCAGGACGTTGCCCAGCGTGGTCTTGCCCGAGCCGCTCGGGCCGGCGAGGGCCAGCCGGTCCCCCGGGCGGATGGTGAGGGACACGTCGGAGAACAGCGTCCGCCCGGCGAAGCCCTTGGCGACCCGGTCCGTCTGCACGAGCGTCGGGCCGCCGGGGTCCGCCGTCCGCTCCGTCGCCCCGCTCGTCCGGTCGCGCACCCACAGATGCCGCCATCGGCCGGGCTCGGCGGCCAGCAGCCGGCGCGTGTACGGGTGCGACGGTGTGATGAGCACCTGGTGCGCAGGTCCGCGCTCGACGATGCCGGCGTCCCGCATCACCAGGACGTCACCGCCGAGGTCGCGGCCCAGGTCGAGGTCGTGGGTGATCGTGAGGAGGATTCCGCCGGCGGTCACGTGCCGGTGTAGCAGCACAGTCAGGTCGTTGCGTGCGTGGTCGTCCAGCCCCTTGGACGGTTCGTCGGCGATGAGCACTCGGGCTCCTCCGATGGTCGCCGCGGCGAAGGCGACGCGCTGGGCCATGCCGCCCGAGAGGGTGTGCGGGTAGCGCCGTGCTGCGCCGGCCACGCCGAGCGTGCCGAGCACCTCCTCCGCGGCGCGGTACCCCGACCGGCGGTCGGACCAGAACGAGGCGGCGCCTTCGGCGACCTGCCCACGTACGCGCATGGTGGGGTCCAGCGCCAGCACCGGCTCCTGCGGCAGCAGCGCCATCACCCGGCCCCACAGCCGCCGGCGGGCTCGCCGCTCCGCCACGTCGTAGCTGGTTCCCTCAATCACCACCCGGCCCTGGGCCTCCAGGCCCGCGCCCAGGGTCCCCATGACGGCGTGCGCGAGCAGCGACTTGCCCGAGCCGCTCTCGCCGACGATGGTCACCGCGCGGCCGCGTTCCAGCCGCAGGTCGTCGACGTCCAGCAGGGTCCGACCGGTATGGGTCACAACGAGGCCCTGCACGTGCATGTTCATGACACGCTCTCCTTACCGCGCAGGCCGAGGAGTCCTACCAGGACGGTTGCGAGGACGAGTGCCGGCGCCAGCGACATCCACGGCGCCTCGTCGTAGTACGGGAACGCCTCGGTGATCATGAGGCCGAGCTCGGGGGTCGGCGGCGCGATGCCGACGCCGACGAAGCCGAGGGTGGACAGGGCCAGCACCGAGGTTCCGACGCCGAACGTGGCCATGGTGGTCAGCAGCGGGCGGAGGTCGGGCCACAGGTGGCGGCGCAGCACGTGCAGCGGGCCCAACTGCAGGAGCCCCGCCGCCTCGACGGCCGGCCCGCTGAGCACCAGGGCGCTGCGCGCCCGCACGACGCGGAAGTACTCGACCCACTGTGCCAGCGCGAGTCCGGCGTACAGCGTCCACAGCCCGCCGCCGGACATCGCGGACACGAGGAGGACGACCAGCAGCGCGGGCAGCGCCACGAAGGCCTCGGACAGGCCGTGCAGCACGGTGTCGACGATTCCGCCCCGCCAGGCCGCGAGGACGCCGGCCAGCGCCCCCGCGACGACCGCCGTCGCCACACAGGCGACCGCCGTCGCCAGGGACAGCCGGGTGGCGGACGCGAGCCTGCCCGCGACGCTCCGCCCGAGGTGGTCGCGCCCCAGGGGCTCGGCCAGGCTGGGCGGCTCGAGGAATCGCGACAGGTCCTGCGCGGCCGGGTCCGGCCACACCCACGCCCCGGCCACGGCGAACAGGCCCAGGAGTACCAGCGCTGCCGCGGCGCAGCGCTGCGTCGGCGAGAGCCTGCGCAGCCGCTGCCATCGTGGCCAGTGGGCCGGGACGGTCGTCGTCGCGGTACTCACGGGACCACCTGCCGCCACCGCGGGCGCGGGTCGAGGGCGAGCCCGGCCACGTCGACGACCGTGTTGATCAGCACGACGAGCAGCGCGAGCGCCACCGCGGCAGCCTGGATGACCGGCACGTCCCGCCAGAAGATCGCGTGGACCAGGGTGCGCCCGAGCCCGGGCCAGGCGAACAGGCTCTCCACGACGACGACACCCTCGATCAGGATCAGCGCCTGCGCGCCGACGTAGGCGACGAGGGTGACGCCGGCGTTGCGCAGCACGTGCCGCGCCAGGACGGCGCGGCCGCGGAGCCCCTTGGTCTCGGCGAAGGTGACGAAGCCCGAGCCGCGCAGCTGCGCCACCGTGTCGCGGGTGACCCTGGCAAACAGGCCGGACAGCCCCACCGCCAGGGTCACCGCGGGCAGTACGACGTTGGAGGCGGAGCCGTGCCCGACGGCCGGCAGCCACCCGAGATGGACCGAGAAGAGCATGATGAGCAGCAACCCGAGCAGGAACGGTGGCAGCGCCCGGGTGCCGGCGACCCAGACCGTGGTCAGCCGGTCGAGCAGGCCGCCCGGACGCCAGGCGGCGGCCATACCCACCGGTGCGCCGACGGCGACCGCGAGGGCGAGCGCCGTGGCGGCCAGCTGCAGACTGCTGGTCACCGGCAGCCGCAACTCGTGCACGACCGAACCGCCGGTCACCAGGGACGTGCCGAGGTCGAACTGCGCGAGGTCGGCCCACCAGCGGGCCAGCTGCTGCCACGCCGGGGCGTCGAGACCGAGGTCGGCCCGCACGGCGTCGGCCGACGCGGTCGTGACGCGGTCGTAGCCGTAGCGCCCGGCGGCGATCCGGTAGGCCATGTCCCCGGGTAGGTTCTGCACGATGACGAAGCACGCCGTCGACACCAGCAGCGTGACCGACACCGCCTGCAGGGCCCGCCGCGCCAGCACTCGGGCGACGGGTGGGAGGGTGCCCCGGCGTGCGGGTGCCGGGCCGCGGACCGCCGGTTCGACCTCGTCGGCCGCGAGCGTCGGCGGGACCGTCGTCACGACGACCACCGCACCTCGTCGATCAGCCAGGAGCGCTCGAGCGGGTCGAGGGTGAACCCGTTGACGCGGTCGCTGACCACCGCGCTCTGGCGGTACCAGGCCACCGGGATCACGGGCAGCTCACGCTGCAGGATGCCGGAGACTTGCTGGCGTCCGGCGGCCGCCGCGGCGGCGTCGGTGCCGTCGGCGAGGTCACTCAGCGTACGGGCGAGTTCCGCGTTGCTCCATCCCATCGCGCCCCAGTCGGCGCCCCGGGGACCGTAGTCGTTGAGGAGCGTGACCAGCGGGTCGGGAACGAGCGCGAAGTTTCGGGCGTACAGGCCAAGCTCCAACGTGCCGTCCTTGTGACCGGCCGGGATCTCGCTGGAGTTGCCCACCTGCACGTTCACCCGGATTCCGAGTTCCTTCAACGCGGCCTGCACGGCAGTCGCCAGGACCGGCAGCTCGGGACGGTCCGGGAAGGTGCGCAGCGAGATCTCGAACCGCTGGCCATTCCGGGTCAGCACCCCGTCGGGTCCCGGTGCCCACCCGGCCTGGGCGAGCAGCTCACGCGCCTGGCTGGGATCGTGCGCGAGCGGTGGCACCGAGTCCTGGTGCCACTCCGACAGCGACGGCGGGAAGAACTGGGTGGCGGCCATCTCGGGGTCGCGCAGCAGGGCGGTCGCCATCGCCTTGCGATCCAGGGCCGCGCTGACCGCTTGGCGCACCCGCAGGTCGCCGAGCACCCTGTGCCCGGCGTTCACCTTGAGCAGGATCGTGCGCGGCAGAGTCACCGACTTGATCTCGACACCGGCCGCCCGCTGGACCCGCTGCCGGCTGACCGGGTCGATGCCTAATGTCACGTCGGCCTGGCCGCTCTCGGCCATCAGCGCCCGGGTCTCGGCACGACCGACCGCCTGGTACGAGATGCGCTCGATATCCGGTTTCTTGCCGGCCCACCCCTCGAACGCCACCACCTCGATTGCGGATGGCTGCTCGATCCGTTCCACCCGGTACGGGCCGGTCCCGATCACCTTCTTGACGGTGCGGTCCGAGTTGTAGGAGGCCGGCGCGAGTACCTGGGTGCCGGCGTGCGCGAGCACAGCCGGCAGCGGTGCGTACGGCCTGTCGAGCTGGACCTGTACCTCCCCGGCGTTGGCCGTGATCGCCGCCACCGGTGCGTCGCCCCACGGCGTCCCCCGCTCGCCGCGGGCGTTTGTCAGCGAAGCGGCGACCGTCTCGGCGGTGACCTTGGTGCCGTCGTGGAAGACCGTGTCCGGGCGCAGCGAAAACGTCCACGCCCGCTGGTCGTCCGAGACCCGCCAGGCCGCCGCGAGACCTGGCCGCAGGTCACCACGCCCGTCGGCGTCGACCAGGGTCTCTGCCACCCGCAGCCGGGTGAAGAAGCCATCGCTCCGCGCCGGATCGAGGCTGTGCAGCTCGAACGGGCCGACGACGCGGAGGACGTTCGGTCCGCCACGGGGCTGTCGCCCGCCCGCGGCACCGGGCGGTCCGCTGCAGGCCACCAGCACCGCCGATACCACCATCGCCACGCCGGCGACCGCCGGCCTGCCCCACACCATGCCTGTCTCCTCCCTCGTTGCCACCGAGAGAGTAAATGATAATCATTTTCATTACCAAGTTGCGATGCGCGCACCCGTCAGGTCCCAGAACAGCCACCCACGACCGGTACGACGTACCCGGCAGCCCGACGCACCCCGCACGCCGCCACGCCGCCTTAGCCATCTGTCGTCCATTATGGAGTTGTGTAATGGATGCGACAGTGGAGAGCCGCTCGCCGGGCAGCAGGACAGCCGGTGATGATGACATCCTGTACCCGGGCACGACGCCGGAGCGGCTGTCGTCATTCAACTGGGAAATCGGGGGATCCTTCATGCGTACCAGACTGTCCACTGTGCTGGCTGGCCTCCTCGGCCTAGCCGGCGCGCTCGCGGTCGCGGCACCGCCCGCCCAGGCCGCGCAGAGGAGCTCGACCGCCACCGTCGCCGACCGGCTCATCCTCGAACCGACCGACCGCGGATACCGCGGCTCGCTCCAGGTCGACCTGACCTACCGGGGCGCCACGCCGGGCCGGGCCACCTACGTGATCACGGAACCGATCCCCGGTGCCTACCAGAACGCGGAATGGGGGATCAACTGCTACAGCAGCGGTGAGCTTCTGCCCGACGATCGCACCAAGGTCGAGTGCAATGTCCCGGGTGGCCTACTGGCCCCGGGTGAGCAGCGCACCTTCACGATCGACTTCCAGGTGCTGACCACTGTCCAGCCGTACGCCATGAAGGCCCGGAACGGCGAGGTCGCCGTCAAGGTCGGTGGCACCGTCGTCGCCGACGAGGAGTTCGCCACCCGGTTCCGCTCCACCACCGGCTCGCTCGCGAACCCGCAGCCGTACGTGCGGGACACGCAGCCCGACGTCGCGGTGACCGTTGCCGGGGATCTCGAGATGGTCCGGCAGCCGAGCGGCTGGTTCAAGGGCCGGCTGCCGGTGACCGTCCGCTACCACAGTGATGCCCCGCACCAGTGGGTGTCGATCGTCGGCCGGAACCTGCCCCCGACCTTCGACTGGCCGTGGTCCCCGGAGTGCGGCCACGAGTGCGCGCCGGGCGGGCCGCTCATGGAGGGCGAGGCGCGAACGTTCGACCTGCACTTCTCCGCCTCCCCCGACACCCCGCTCGGGGACCTCGGCGAAGCCGGCGTTGAGGTGGCGGTCTGGGAGCTTCGTCAGTACCCGGACGCCAACCCGGCCGACAATGTCGCCACCTTCTCCGTCACCGTCACCGAGGCGGCCTGACGATCCATCGCGGTGCGACGAATCACCAGGACGGCCGTCCCGGCGAGGTGCCCAGGCACCGGGTCGGGGCGGCCGTCGACCATGCGCGGCGGTGATGGACGACAGGCCGAAGCGCCCGGGGAACGCCTGGTGGATCAAGCTCCCCGGGATTGAACCGCCCTGCTGATCGAGCGGCTGATGCGGCCGGCGGCGACCACGACCAGGACGACGCAGACGCGCGCCCGACGGCAGATCACTGCACCGCTGTGCGACCATCGCGCCGTGACCTCCGCATCGATGTACATCGAGTTCGCCGACCGTGAGGCCCGGGACGTGTCGCGGACGTACGAGCGGTTGGCCCGCGCGGTGTCCGGCGACAAAACCGTCCTGGCGCTGCTGGAAACGGTGCCGGAGCCGAAGCGGCAACCGAATCTGCTTCTGGGAGTGGTGCGTTTACTTGGCGGCCCAGTGGAGGATCCGGTTGCCTTCCATGACTTCGCGGTTTCGAATTGGCCGGCCATCGAGGCGGAACTCCGTAGGCGCGCCACGCAGACCAACGAGGTCGGGCGATGCGCGCTGCTGCTGCCCGTACTCGCCGCGCTGCCGCAACCGTTGGCGTTACTGGAGGTCGGCGCCGCCGCGGGTCTGGGGCTCTACCCCGACCGCTACACCTACCGATACGGCGACTGCCAGATCGGCTCCAGCGGACCGGTCCTCGACTGTGCGCTCACCGGGACGACGCCGCCGACACGGCTACCCGAGGTGGCGTGGCGGGCCGGCCTCGATCTGGATCCACTCGACGTGACCGAACCGGCTGATGTCGCCTGGCTGGAGGCGCTGATCTGGCCGGAACACCACCACCGCCGGGACCGGCTGCGCGCTGCGGCCGCCATCGCCGCCGCCGACCCGCCGACGCTGGTCCGCGGTGACCTTGTAGACGACTTGCTCAGCCTGGCGGCTCAGGCGCCCGGTGACACGACACTGGTCGTGTTTCACACCTCCGTGCTGTACCAGGTGCCTTCTGCGCGCCGCACAGCCTTCGTCGACCTGGTACGCGAGCTGCCCGGACACTGGATATCGGTCGAGGCCCCGGACGTCCTGCCATACCGGGGATTGCCGGCCGCACCGAACCAGGCGCTGCACAACGTTCTCGCGCTCGATGGCACGCCGCTGGCCTGGACCCGCGGCCACGGGCAGGCGATGACATGGTTCGCATAACCGACGACAACTACCGCGAACTCCGCCGATTCCAGGCCGCACGCACATCGGCGTGAGGGGACGTCTCGCAGCGCCAGTGTCATGGCCAGTCCGCGCAGCCCCTTGGGTCGGTCAGCTTGGGCGTGATCATGTAAAGGATCAGGCGAGGCCGTTCCGTCAACCATCATGGGAGACGAGGCACCCTGTCTGACTCCGCTTGATGCGTTACACCGCGGCTCCACCTGATGGGTTACACGAGCCCTGAGCATGCCGGGCACAGACAGTGATGCTGACGGTCCGCAACGCTGGTGTGCGAGTCATCCGCGTCTGGCCGATGTGAGTGCGTTGCTTGCTCCTGACGACGCCAACTGCCAAGGTGTCTCGCCGACACGTCGAAGAGTCCAGACGCGCGGCCGCAAGGCGATCATGTGCTTGATCGGCCCACGGCCCGCGACATGCCTCCGTCATGTCGCGGGCGAGCGGGATCCCGCCGATTCACCCACCACTGTGGGACAACAGGAACTCCTACGTGCTCACGGCAGCGACGCTGCGAGGTCGGCGGCAGTCTCGAACGCTGGTGCTGCCCTTCTGGTCTCCTCCGCGTTCAGCGTGATGCGCTTGACGCGAGCCAGCATCTCCGTTGCGGTCTCCTCGTCACGGAGCACCATCGCCAATTCTGCGCGGTACACCAGAACCTCGACGTGTGTGGCCGGGTCATCGTCAGCTTGCGGGCGAGCCAGTGCGCTATCGAGGATGCGGACGGCCTGGCGGACGTCACCCTTGGAGTCGGCCAGCACGATGGCGTTTGCCAGCGCTTTGGCGAGTCGTCCGGCGGGTGTGGGTGCTGGGGTGGGCGGCGTGGCGGCGTCCTGGACGACGCGGATCCAGTTGCCGCCCGGGTCGATGATGCTGAATCCGCCCAACCCGTCGGCGTTCTTCCGAGCCCTGGGTCGGGTCATCCGCGGCATTCCGGAAACCAGGACTTTGCCGTATGCGGCTCGCATGCCGGCGGCGAAGGCCCGGTGCAGTTCGGCGATGTCCGACGTGAGTACGAGACAGGAGCCGTAGGAATTCTCCGGGTCGAACCCGGCAAGCTCGAAGAAGTGCAGGTGCAGGTCCTCACGTTGGAGTGCCACGTATGGGTTGGGCTTGCGCTGCTTATACGTCGTGCTGAAGCCGAGCACTCGGTAGAAGGCGACGATGTCGTCAATCGATGCGCAGGGCAGCAGGGGAACGGTCACCTCGTTCGTCATGGCTCGTTCCTAGACCTCGCGGACGGCCCGTCGCACATGGAAATAGCCGATCATCGACTCGCGCCATCCGATCGGTCGATGCAGCTGCGGTCGGCGCGCTGAGTGGCCGGGGCACGCGTTTCCCGAGCGTCAACGACCCTCACGACGCTCCGTCACCACCGAATGGGAGACGGGGCCGATCGTTTGACAGACCCCGTGTAGACGTCCGGGACGTTTGCGCCGGACGCTGATGCAGCGGCTGTTGTACCGGGTGGTGTGGCGACGCAGCGATCACGGACGCTCAGCCCAGCGGCCGGGGTAGCGTGTGTGAACCATTTCGACCAGTTCGGGATCCACCTGACGGAGGACACGGACCGCAGCGGGGTGGTCGGTACCGTCGAGAACGTACATGTTGAACGTGTAAGAGACACTGCCGGCAGCCGGACCGGAGTCACTCATCACGTCGCGGCAGAAAAGACAAAATCGGCGGACCAGGTCCAAGTCAACATTGACCTTGCCCAGCTGGTCGAAGAACAGTGGGCCGACCGCATGTACCACGTACTCGAAGTCATCTACCGGCTCCGGTTCTCGGTGCGCGTCGATTGCGCGTTGCAGCTCGTCACAGATGAGATCTTTGACAGCCTCACGGGCTTCGGGGAAGTGCCGCCAAGTGGGGTTGCCGAAAGGGCCAAAGTCCCAGGCTTGGGCCAACATAAGCATTCCTCCGAGGGTGATCGGGTGGGGCATTTTGCGGGGGCAGGCTTGGGGCCTCAGTCAGGCATGGGGCACAGCGTACACGTTACCGTTTTGTCGGAAGTAGGAGTTGACGTCATCTCTCCCGACATATGGAATACATGCCGGAGACGCAAAACTGCAGAGAATCTCGTTAAGTCCGCCAGCCGGATCGTCGGATGCGAACGCCTTACCTACCTCGTGCAGGAGCATGAGGTCGCCGACGATACTCAACATATTGGCAACGCCGCCTAGACGCGGAGAGCCGCTCGGAACGATGCGGGTCACATTCCCGTTGTAGCGTTCCTGCTGAAAAGGGTGTCCCGGTGAACTCCTTGACAGAATAGTTTCCCGCGTCCCTCTCGATGCTCGCCTTCGCATTAGCCAGCATCTCACGCCCCCCGCCGTGGCCGTCACCGCTGACATAAACTTTCCAGTCTTGTCATCGGCATTCAGCGCGGCCCAGAGCTCCCGCGCGTCATCTAGTGCGATCTGCCGTTCACGATCGGTGAGAACAGGCTGTTTTCCCCTCCGCCGTGCGTTGCGATCATCCTCCAACAGTTGACTGAGCCCCTTGAAGGTATCGGCGGCCTTCTTGTAGTGCCAGCCAGTACCATCCTCACCGACAATGCGACCTTCGGTTATCTCGATTCGGACCGCTGCACCGAGTTAGCCATCTCCTCTCCATCTGAGTTCGTAGTGTCCACGTCGCAGGTTCTGCATGAAGGCGTGTCCGGCGATGATCACCTGCGCGGTCCGATCGGTCTGTAACCCGCGCATCGGTCTCAGCCGGTGCTTGAGGGGACTGTGATCGGCCTCGATTGGATTGTTGGCGTACTGCTCGACGTGGTGTCATGCCCGCGGGATCGGCGACCGCTCGCTGGCCAGCGGTGACGCGGGCCGGGCGTACTGGCTGCTGCGCCAGGTTCCCCGCTGACCCCACAGCCGAACAACGCTCAGGGCACCCCACCACCGGGGCGCCCTGACCACCGATCCGCCGACCTTGTAGGGGTCGAAGAGGCGTAGGTGCCCGCCAGCGCCCTGGGCAAGCGCGTTGACTTCGCCAACGACCTGACCCGCCCGCAGCTGATCTCTCCGACAACCGGGGCCCGGCAGGTCGGCATCGACCAGACCTACCACGCCGGCAAGTGGGTCAACCTCGGCCGCTTCCAGACGACCGCCGGTCTGACCGTACGCCTGGACAACACACGCTCTCCGACGCGACCGCGACCAGCGTCGGCTACAACGCGATGGCGTTCGTGCGGGGCTGATCAGCGACCGGCGCTGGCGGTGCCACCGCTCGGCGGCACCACCAGCGCCCTGGAGGTCAGTACCATTCCGAGCAGATCGTGCCGCCGGCCGGGTAGCTGTAGCAGGCCCGGCTCACGTATCCGGCGTCGTTCAGCATGACCGTGCGGACAGTGCCGCCGCCGGTGACCGGGTAGGCGTCTGCGAATCCGTACGGGCTCTTCCGCTCCACCCAGAAGTAGACCTCGTGGCCGGAGAGCGCCCAGACGGTACGGCACCGGGGGCTGTACCGCAGCAGGACGGTGTAGTCGTTCGGACGACCGGTGGTGGCTACGCCCTTCGTTTCCGCGTCGTCTCCGCAGTAGTAGTACGACGTGGAACTGGTCCAGTTCTTGTAGGTCGCCGGGTCCTTGCCTTCGCAGCTCCACCCGCACCCGCTGGTGGCCGCGGCGGCCGGGGTCGCGGTCGCGAGCATGAGCGCTGCGGTCGCGCACAGGGCGGTGGCCAGCCGCCGAACGTCGATGTTACGCATGGAAGATCTCCTCTGATCGAACGTCTGCAATGGACTGGTCGACAGCCTCAGTCGAAATTTGAGATGGTGCCCTGGCTACCCGGGCAGCTGTTGTGCACCCGCAGGTAGTAGCAGCCGGATGGCGTCGCCACCGCACGGCCACGCCCGCTTGCCCGGCGGAGGCGCCCGTTCCCTCCATGGGGAACGGCCTCCCGGAGCAGATCATGGAGGGCCGAATAGCGGCCGCGAGGCCGAGCCAGCGGCGTTCGGCGTGTGACATTGGTGATCTTCCTTCCGCTAAAGCGGCATCAGGACGTTGCCGTGCAGGATGAAATGGTCAGAACAGGGTTTGGTGGCACCCAGGTCGGTGCTGGTGTAGTCGTTGCATGCGCCGACGTCGCCGTTGACCGACGCGCTGTACTCGGAGACGTAGAAGAACCGCCGGGCCACGAACGCGTAGTCGACCTTCCGCATGCTGGCCAGCGTCGGGAGGCCGCCCTGCGCGATGTCGCACACGAAGGTTTCCCGGCAGGGTCGCTCCTGGTCGATCTCGGCGAATGCGCCCCGGCCGATCGGGGCCGGGTAGAAGCTGCCCAGGGCGAGGTTCGGGCCGGGCCGGTTGTAGTCGCCGAGCATGATCCACGGCTCCTCGTTGGGCGCGTCGCCCGGCAGCGCCGCCAGGTTGTTGATCTGCCGCTCGGGCCGGGTGTAGTCGGGGTTCTCCGCGGTGCCACCCTCCTTGATCAGGTGTGCGCTGCACGCGGTGATCTCGCGGTTGTCGCCGGTGTGCGCGAAGGTCAGGCAGGCGACGCTGCGTTCGTGCCGGGCGCTCAGGGCCACGGCCGCCTGGAGCGCGTCCGTGTCCGGGTCGAACAGGTAGCCGAACTGCCGCACCACGCGGCCACGGCCGAAGATCGCGTTGCCGGCGGTGAACTTGAGTGGCCGGTCGCTCAGTGCCCACCGCGCGGTGCACTTGGCGCCGGCGGCGAGCGTGGACGCCTGATACCAGCTGGCCATCTCGTATCCGATGGCCGCCAAGCGCTCCCGCAGGTAGTCGTACTGCATCTCGCACATCTCGTTCACGGACAGCACGTCCGGCCGGGTGGCCTGCACCTCCCGGACGAGCCGGTCGATCACGTCGAAGCCGCCCCAGTTGCCGGTGGCCCCGGAGATGTTCCACTGCATGAGCTCCAGCTTCGGCGTGGTGCTCTCGTTCACCGGAACGAATGCCACCGCGTCCCAGACGACCGCCTGGCTGCCGTCGCCGTCGCCGGTCAGCGTGCTCAGGCTGACCTCGGGGACGTTGGCGAACCGGAAGGCGCCCAGCGTTGCCCAGCGGGTGCTGGCGCTGCGCTGCGCGGTGACGCTGACCCGCTTCCCGTGCGAGCTGTTCACCTCGTAGGTGGCCGAGGGTGTTCGACCGATGTGGTCGGGTAGCGCCACCATGATCTTCATCAGGCCGATGTACTCGCGGTTCAACCGCCACCGGCCGGTGACCGCCAGTTTCCAGCCGGGGTCGACCTTGCGGGTGTGCGAGAACCAGTAATGCCCGGCGAACCCCCCGCCCATCTGGTGCGTGTCGATCTTTCCTGGGTACCGGCCGTCCGAGTCCTGGTGGAAGCTCATCTCGAAGCTGCCCTCGTTCGAGAACGGACGGCCGCAGTTGGGTCGCGACTGCGGGATTCCGTCCGGCAGGTCGTCCACGATCAGCGCGCCGAGCGGCAGCCCGTCCGTGTCACACTTCGGCGGGTACGACTCGCCGTCCGGCTCGTACGGGTAGCCCGGGTCGAAGCGCAGCAACTCGTTGCCGCAGGTGGAGGGGCAGTCCGACTTCCACGTCGTCGGTACGTGGTACCAGCACTTGAGGTCGATCTGGCCAGCGGAGTTGCGGTGGTTGCAGGGGCCCGCCGGTTCGGTGATGACCTCCGGGGCGTCCGGCTGGTGGGTTTCCCCGTAGTAGCAGTCGTTGGTGGGGTCGCAGAACACCGACGCCGGGGGCTTCACCGCGGTCCGGTTGATCGGGCCCTGGACGTCGCCGCCGGGCCACCACGCCGCGCGGAAGCCGCCCACCAACTTGGTCGGCGACTCCGGCACCTCGACCGGGTGCCCCGCCCAGCCGAGCACCTTCTCCGGGTACGGCCAGTTCTGCGGCCTGGCTGCGTCGGCGTAGGTCCTGTCGAGGAACGAGTCGCGGTTGGCCGGGTACTTCGGGTTGGCGGGGTTGTTGGCCCAGCCGACCCCCCACGGCGCCGTCGATGAGGTGTACGGGTAGAAGCCGGAGTTGTAGGCCCAGACGGCGTAGAACCAGTTCTCAATCTTGGCCGGGTTGCCGTCGTTGATGCGTAGGCCGGCGCCGGTCACCTGGTTCCACTTCGATTGCAGGATCTGCAGCCCGGCGGCCACGTTCGTGGCGAAGTCCAGGGCCACCGCGCGCTGCGTCTGGTACGGCCACGCGGTGTCGCCCGGCCCCTTCTCCCGGCCAGCCAGTCGCATGTGGTCGGTCACCTGGGTGACGCCGTAGCCGCAGTCGGCCTTCGCCCAGTCGATGGTCCAGTCGTCCGAGGTGTCCGCGTTGTAGATGTCCAGACCGTAGAAGTTGCCGATCAACGGGTTGGCCGTCTCACCGGGATACGCGTACCGGGTGGCCTGCCACAGGTTCGACTCCTGCGCGGCGATGCCCAGCATGATCTGCGCCGGCACGTAGCCGCCGGTGACCAGGGGAATCGACGGGAACAGCCCCTGCGGCGTGTACGCGGGCATGCCGAGGTTCTTCCAGTTGGCCGGACGCTGGACCGTCAGCACCCCCCGCACCGCCTGGTCGACGGCCCACTCGACCTGGCGCGGCTTCGGCTGCGTCGCCTGGTTGCGGGGGTCGTTGCGGGGCACCGAGCAGTAGCGGTCGGCCAGGTCGGCCGGGTTGTTCGGGTCCCCGGCGGCCAGGGTCGCGGCGGTCCGGCGGGTCGCGGTGGGCGGGCTGGCGCGCCGCCCGGCCACGTCCGCCGGGTGGGGCGCCGCGGTGGCGGACGCGGTGGGTCCGCCCGTCGGACGCGGGCCGGGCACGGCGGTCAGCTTGACCGCGCGGCGGGTGCCCAGCACCGTCCCCTCGATGAGCAGCGGCTCCGGGCCGGACCCGCTGACGGCTCGGGGGTCGGGGTTGCGCGCCCGCAGCACCGACGTGACGGCGAACCGCCCCTGCTCGGAGACCGTCGACCCGGCCGGGACCGCCGCCAGGGACACCGCGGCCGGGGGCCGCTCGACGGGCGTCGCCGCGCCCGTGATGAAGACCCGGCCGCCCCGGCCCGACGCCACATCGACCTGAGTGACAGCGCCCCGCGCGAGCGTCCGCACCCCGCCCGCCGGCGCCGCCCGGCGCACCACGGCCCGGTCGCGGCCTTCCCGCTCCATGAAGACGACGCCGCCGCCCGCGTCGGCCGCGAGCCGGAACGGCACACCCCGGGTGGACGCGAGGACCCGCCGCCGACCCTGCCCGTCGACCCGCACCAGCGCGCCGCCGTCCGCGGCGACGATGCCCTTGGGGGTCGGCACCGCCGAGGTCAACTGCCCCTTGATCTCCGTACGCGCGCCGAGCCGGCCGGTCCGGGCGTCCAGCGTGACGAGGCGGGTGCGGCCGAGGTCCTCGCCGCCCTGGGTCAGCACGACCGTCTCGCCGGTGCCACAGCCCGGGTTGAAGTAGGCAAGACTGGTGCGGATCGGCAGCTTGCGGACCGCCCCGTTGGACAGGTCGACCACGGCGGTGAAGCCGGCCCGGTCGAACAGTTCCGCCTTGTTGGTGAACGTCCGCGGCGCGTACGCGACCACCGCGCGCCGGCCCGAGCCGGTGACGCAGACGTTGCCGATCCACTGGTCGGTCTCCACCCCCGGCTCCGACAGCGTGGTGACCGGGCGCCACTGGTACCCCTCGCTGGCCCGCCCGGCCAGCAGGTGGAAGCCGTCGGCGTCGCTGCTGGTGACCAGCGCCCGGTCGGTGGACGAGCGCCAGCCGGCGCCGAGCACCGCGTCCCGCTGACCGGCCCCCACCGACCGGGGCGCGTCGGCGGTGGGCCGTGCCGGCGCCGGCTCCGGCTCCGGCGATCCGGACTTCACGGGCGTGGCGGGCGGCGCCGCCTCGGCCGGGCCGGGCATGCCGAACGCCCCGGCGGCGACGAGCAGGCCGGCGGCCAGGAGCCGGCGGCTACGTGGGGAGGTGCGCGGGGACCGGGCATGCCTTCGATGCATCGGGAGATCCTTCCGCCGTGCGGCGGATGCCCCCGCCGCGCCGATCGACAGCCATCATTTCTGATCGGCGTTCGGCGGCGTGAGGAAGTAGACCGGCAACTCACCGGCAACTCACCGCGAGCCCACCGCGACGGCGCCGGCGCGGGCACCTGCGCGGACATCACCGGTCTCGGCGACCCGGACAGCCGTCACGCCGTCGACGGGGCACTGATCACGGCCCGCTGCAGCGGCTCCGTTCATGAGTTCCGGGTGAACTACTGGCCGCACCCGCTGTACATTCCGGCGGGGCGGCGCCAGCACGGCGTCCCTCCACCGCCGTTCACCCCGTCGGCGCGACCACCCGCCGACGGGCGGCGAACCCACCCGCACAGACCGGTGCACGCCCATCACCCCAGAGAGGTGCGTGATCATGTGCTGCCATTTTGCTCCCAATGTAATGGGCGCAAAACCAAAGGCTCGTTACCGAAGATCCGGTAACGAGCCTTTGACCTGCTGTTTCTCTGGTGGGCGATACTGGGTTTGAACCAGTGACCTCTTCCGTGTCAACGAACGGTCCACAGCCCTCGCACCAGCACAAACGCGAAGGCCCGCAGGGCACGCCGAGACGATACGAGCAGCTGAAAGCAGTCCGACGCCGTTCAACGCACCCCGCTGCTCCCAATCTGCTCCCAATCTGCTCCCCACCCTGCAGCCGAACCGCGCCAGTCGGCGTGGGGATCGCGTCGGGGGCGCCATCGACAGCAAATACATGATCGTCATCGCGGTTGATCGCTCGCCGAGAGGCTGCTACAGGATAGCTTTCACCTCTGTCGCGAGACTCGCTCATGCTCCGACGTAATCAGCGGAACGCTGGCCGCCGTCAATGTTATGTCGGGTTCTTGATTGATAAGTCGGCCGTGCGGATGAGGCGTTCCTGCCAGCCCATGGCTAGTGTCGTGATGACTCCCATACTGATGATCATTGACCGAATTGGTACGTCTTATGGAAGCGGCATCTATCGGCATACGGGTGGTCTGCCCGGGTGTTGACCCTGAGCGTCTCAACGAACTGGCGAGCAATCTGGCTGAGGCCCTGTTGGCGGAGGACGTGGACAACGTGCGGGCCGGGACTGGCGGTGTGGCGCCGGCGGGCGCCAAGGCCGGCGAGGTTCTCGCCATTGGTGCGCTGTTCGTGACGTTGGCACCGGCGGTCATGGAAGGTGTCATGGCGGTGGTGTCGTCATGGCTGAGCCGCCAGCCGAGCGACGTGGAGGTGGACATCGACGGACACCGGTTCCGTGGGCCGGTGACCAGGTCGCAGCGGGACGAGCTGGTGGCTGCTTATCTGCAGCGCCTTGACCGCACGCCATGACCGGCACCCGGCCGACGCGTCGGGCGTTGCTGCTCGGCTGCGGTAGCTTCACCGACCGGTCACTCGCGGCGTTACGGTCGCCCCGTCGGGACGTTGAAGAGCTAGCTCGGGCCCTGCGTGCCCCTGACACATGCGGCTATACGCTGACCGCGAAGGTGGACTGCGACAGCCGGCAGGCGCAGCGAGCGATCGAAGGGTTCTTCTCGTCTGCCCGGGTGACCGACGGGATGAATCTGCTCTACCTGTCCTGCCACGGTGTACAGGACTCGCAGGGCCGGCTGTACTTCGCGTTCACCGACACCGAGCGAGACTTCTTGAGCTCGACCGCGGTGTCGGCCGACTGGGTCCGGGAGCGCATCTACGCCAGCCGGTCCAAGGCCACCCTGGTGGTGGTCGACTGCTGCTTCAGCGGGGTGTTCATCAAGGGCATGCGCGCCCGCTCAGCCGGTGCGGCCAGCGTCCAATCCCTCGTTCGGAACCTGCCGCAGGGCAGCGGCGTGGCCGTACTGACGGCGTCGGGCGAGACGGAGGTCAGCTTCGAGGACGCTGACTCGGCCGAGGTCCGCCCGTCGTATTTTACCGAAGCTTTGATCACGGGCATCGCTACTGGCGCCGCTGACCTCAACCGCGACGGCCGGGTCACGGTCGACGAACTGTACGACTACGTCTACGAGCATGTCGTCAGTGGCCCGTCACCGCAGCGGCCCCGCCGGCTGGGCATGGGTGAGGGCGTTCTTGTCGTCTCGGATGTCATCCGAACACCAGCACGACAGTGGTCGCCGGTGATTCCGACCGCGGCCGTACCGCAGCAGCCCCTGCTGCGGACAACCGGTGCGTTGGTGGTGCGAGGTGTGTCGGGCTGGGTGTCGTTCGACGGCCAGTGGGTCGTGATCGGCAAGGACGGCGTCGGCAACATCTACAAGGGCGAGCGCCGTTACCACGTCAGCCAGATGTCCGGTCTGGCGGTCAAGGAGGCGACCCGTCTTCACCACGGCTGTTTTCAGGTGCTTCTGGCCGGGGTGACACCAGCGCCGGTCGCCCGGTTCGGCCCCAACGCCGGGCGACCACCGATGACCGACGACAACTCGGTCTCTTTCGCAAAGTCAGCCAACAATGACATCCGGCAGCTGCGTGACGCGGTCCAACAGGCCATCGACGTCGCCTGCGGCCACGCACCAGCGCTGCCCACCACAGCGGCAGCCCCGCTCTCGATCACCGGTTCTAACCCGTTCCTGTCGACTACCCGTGTCCGACGTGGTGCTGGCACGCAGGGGCCGCTGGCTGGACCAACCGCCGGCGCACATCGCAGCCCGGCCGGGACCGATATCGGCCACAATCCAGCGAGCGGCCCTCTGGGACGAACAGGCGGGCAGCACGGACACCACGAACCGGTAGCGGCCGACGCTGACACGGAGTACCGCCGTGGCGAACACGACGCCATCCGGGCCGCCACTCGGCTACCGCTGGCCGCGCTCGACACACTCGTCGGCCACCAGTTCGACGTTGTGCGATGGCTGCGTCCGTGGCGGGAACACTGGCGCCGGGCGCTGAGCGAGCCGGGACCGCTTGTTCCGCAGGTACCGCCGTGGCTGGTAGACCTCGCCCAGCACCTCGGCAGCCACGCCGCACCCGCCGGCTCCACCAACTCGACCTTCACCCCGACCCCGGGTTACCTCGCCGGATTCTGCGCCGGCCTGCGTACCACCTGGAACAACGCTGTCACCACGCGGCTCGTGCCCGCAGACCGGCCCACCATCGCTCGCTGGCTCGCCCAATCATCCAGCCAGCGCAACCTGTCTATGCCGCTGGCCGAGGCGACGCTACGCGACCTGGAGACCGCTCGCCAACGCGCGCACCGTGCAGCAGTGATCCGCTGGA
The DNA here is from genome assembly GCF_900107255.1 of Micromonospora pattaloongensis. Lineage (GTDB taxonomy): Bacteria > Actinomycetota > Actinomycetes > Mycobacteriales > Micromonosporaceae > Micromonospora_I > Micromonospora_I pattaloongensis. The sequence goes on from NZ_FNPH01000002.1 coordinate 278,384, forward strand.
CACTGCGCGGACTCATGTGGGCCGCCACCGGGCTACTCATTTTCATGGAAATCGCGGCGATCGCGATCACAATCGACGGCAGCTGGACCGACGCGAACGGCAAACCCGCCACCAACCAGACATCACACGCCATCATCGCCAACGTCGGCTGCCTGATCCCGCTGATCACGCTGGTCGCATTCCTCGTCTTCGACGTACGTCGGATGCGCCGCACGAACGCAACGGGAGCAGCGGTGACCGAACCGGCCATCACAGCCGCAGGCGCCAGCCATCTGCCCAACGCACACCCGGACGACAATCCCGCGCCGGGAGAGTCCCGACAGTGCTGACGGTGTCGGGCAGGCGCCGTTGCGTTGTGGAACCGGCAGACGTGTTGAACCCGGGCCCGGTCGGCGTTCAGATCGCTTGGGCGAGTTCGGTGAACGCGGCGGCGATCCGCAGGGCCGGTGGGGCGTCGACGGCGAGTTTGTAGGGGCCGCGGCGAAGGTTCTGTATGAGACCGGCCATGACGGAGTCTTCAGGGTCGCCGAGGAGGACGTGCTCGCCTAACGCCGCAAGATCCCACGAGTTGATGATCACCGTGAATCACCCAGGCTAGGCCGACAGCGCCTCGCTGACGCGGGGATCGGGCCGGAGGAAGGCCTCGATCGCCGGGCGGATCTCGGCCGCGTCCTTGGTGCTCAGAAGCCGGTCGACCAGGTCGCCGATGCGGTGGTTCGGGTCGAGGCGGACCGGGCCGCCCCCGGCCAGGTAGGCGGTGACCAGGCCGGCCGCGTCGCCCTCGGCCGGGCGGCCGGTGCGCGCCGCCAGGGCGACGACGCCCAGGCCGAGCATGTCGGCGGCCACCGGATCGATGCCGTATCGGGCCGGCTCGCCGCCCACCTGGCCCGCGCGCCGCCAGTCGGTGATCCGCACGCGCGGATCGAGCCAGCCGTCGTCGAGCTCGCCGAAATGGTCGGGGTGGGGCGTGGCGGTCAGAGCCCGGACCGACAGGTCCAGGTGGTAGGCCCCACGCCCGTGGGCATAGGCGAGCGCGTCACCGAGCCGGGTGATCATGTCGTCGGCCGCCGGACGGCCGAGGCGGTCGCCGTAGACGGCGAGGTAGTGGTCGAACCGGATCCCCCGCCGGTCGTGCTTGTAGAGCAGGGCCGGCCCGGCCACATGGTGCCCGATCGTCTCGGGTCGCGCGATGTCCGGGTGATCCAGCTCGCTGAGCAGCAGATACTCCCGGAGGACGGACTCGTCCAGCCGGGCCCGTTGTTCGACCGGCTGGTCCGGCCGGGCGACGAAGACGCGGGCCCGGACCGAGATCTTGTCCAGGACGGTGCTCCAGGCGATGTGGTCCTGCGCGTTCGGCGCCACCTCGAGCGGCGGCTCGACCACTCGCCAGGTGCCGACCGGGTGGTTCAACTGGGAAGGGGCCGCTCCGATCCGCGCGAGTAGGCCGGCCACCGCCTCGGAGAGGCAGTCCGGCAGCACGTGGCTGGGATCGACCGGGGTGCGCGCGAGCAGATCCCGCACCAGCCAGGGCCGGTCGGTTCCGGGCTTGTCCGGTCCGTAGACGGCGGCCGCCTCGGCCGGGTCGAGGTCGATCTCGGCGGCCGGGAAGGTCAGCTGGACCACGCCGAACACGGGGGGCATGGGCAGTCCGCTACTGGCCGCGGCCCGGCTCAGCGCCTGGCCCAGGGCGTGGGCCTTGATCGCCGCCACCCGAGCGGGACTGTCCCGGGCCACCCGGGTCAGGCCGGCGCTGATCACCCACACCGGGCCGCGGTTGGTGACCCGGCCGTGCAAGGCGTCCAGCTCCACCACGAACAGGCCGCCGGGCGCGGCGACCAGCAGGTCGATCCGGTGGAGGTGGCCGGAGTCGGCCACGAACGTGAAGTTGGCCCAGGCTCGGAACGGTGCCACGTCGGGCAGCGCCTCCCGGATGGCGTCCGCAGCGTCCCGCTCGTCGGAATATGCCCACGGTGTGATCGTCGTCCAACGAGACACAGCCATGCCGTCCTCCTCGATCAACGGTCCGCTCCGCGAATCCGGTTTCGCATCGTATCTTCGACGAATCGGGCAAGCTGACCGATCCCCTCGACGATCTCATCGATGGACGGTGATCTGAAGGAGAGCCGAATTTCGTGCGCGCCACCGTCGGTGGAATCGAAGGAGGACAGTGGCGTGAAGATGATCCCGTGGTCGCGTGCGGCCCGGGCCAGGGCGGCCTCGTCGGCCACGACATATCCGGCGCGCGCCGCGGAACACCGACTCCGCATACGGACCGAGCTGGATCACGGTGCGCCCTTTCGTCCAGCGATTTGAGCGACGGGCCGGCGGCGCCGGGGAGATGAGTCGGTACGGCAAGTCATTGTGCTCACCCTGAACGGCACACCACGCGCCGGCGGCCCGGGCGGTGGCCGGCTCGCCCGCCGGATGGACCAACCGGTGGTAGCCATGGGAGCTACCACGATCGGCACCGGCCACCGCTGACCGAGCACGTCGACCCTTTGATCCGGTTCGGTCACCCCGGTCAGGACCCGCGGGACGATCGTCGCCTGCGCGAACGCGGCCCGGTTGGCCCGGACAGCGTGCTCGCTCACTTACCCGGCGGCATTTTCAGCCATCGCGGTGCGCAGGGACAGCGGTCGCATGTCGGTCCACACGGTTCCGATGTGTTCCAGGCAGGCGGCCCGCTCGCCGGTGAAACCGGTCGTGTGCCAGCCCGGGGGCAACTCCCGCCCGACGGGCCAGATCGAGTACTGCTCCTCGTGGTTCACGACCACGTCGAAGATCTGATCGGCATCGCTGAACATATGACTCTCCTATCGGATGGGACTTCTGGACGCGGTCAGCTCACCGCGGTGTTCTGGTCGGCCGCGGCGGCATGAAAAGCCCGGATGGTCCCGCGGCCGAACAGGCGGCGAAGATCCTTGGTCGGGTTGGTCATGTCAGCCCACCGCTCGGTGTCCGTGAATTCTTCCACCGAGCGCCTCGGCCAGCGCCGTCCCGACGGTCCGCACCGCCGGCCCGGTCAACATGCCGAAGTGATCGGCATCGGCGACGTCCTCGGTGATCTGTCCGGTCACGTACGGACGCCACATGGACGCTCTATAGTCGCCGGCCGCCGCGTCGCGACCGGCGGTGATCACGGTGATGTCGCCCTCGTAGACGGCACCGCCCAGGTCGTTCGCGACGTGGCGGTACCGCAGGGCGGCACTCACCACCTCGCCGGCCTCGTCGCCGGTCAACGCCCAATCCGCGGCCAGCCGGTCGGTCAGGCCGGCCAGGCCGGTGATCGGCGCCGACGGGTCGCCGGGCAGAGCGGTGGCCAGGCCGGCGACGACGTCCGCCGCGAAGTCGTCCGGGCCGAGGTCCAGCGCGGCGCGCTGCTCGGCGAACGGGTAGGCGTCGATGAGGCTCACGCTGACGACCTGGCCCCCGCGGGCCAGGTCGGCGGCGACCGCGTGCGCGACGACGCCGCCGATCGACCAGCCGGCCAGGTGCACCGGCTGATCGCCGACGGCGTTGCGGATCAGATCGGCCAGCGCCGCGATCAGCTTCGGGCCGTCGCTGAACTCCAGCCGCGGCACCTGCAACCCGTACACCGGATGGTCCCCGGGCAGGTGCGGCAACAGCGCGGCATAGGCCCAGCTGAGGCCACTGATCGGCGGGAACAGGAACAGTGGGGCTTCGTCGCCGGTGCCGCGCAAGGTGACCAGCGGCGCCAGCATCGAGCCTGCCTGCGCCGGCGTGGTGCCGGCGACGGCGAGTTCGTGCGGGGTGGGTGCGCTGAAGATGTCCCGGACCCGGATCGGCAGACCGAGCGCGCGGAGGCGGGCGGCCAGGGTGACGGCGAGCAACGAGTGACCACCGAGCTCGAAGAAGTTGTCGTGGGCGTCGACGTGATCGACGCCGAGGATCTCGGCGAACAGCCCTTCGATGGCGGTCTCGTGCGGCGTGCCGGGTCCGCGCCGCGGGGATGCCGTGCTCCCGGGTGCGGCGGCGGGGGTCCACCGGGCCACGCGGGCGGCGAGCGCCTCGGCGCCCACCAGCGTGATGTCGGCCAGCGGCGTTTCGGGCGCGGCGGCGACGGCGGTGAGCAGCTGGGTGAAGACATCGACCAGCTGCTCGACGGTCGCGCGATCGAACAGATCTACGGCGTACTCGACCACGCCCTCGATCCCCGTCGCCTCGTCGTCGGTAAAGGTGTCGGCCATCGAGAACAGCAGGTCGAATTTGGCGGCGTCGTAGTCGAAGGGTTCGTCGGTGGTCGTGGTGTGCTGCAGGTTGAGGGGGCTCTGGTCGTTGTTCTGCCAGGCCAGCAAGGTTTGGAACAGGGGATGCCGGGTGGGATGCCGGTGGGGGTTGAGGGCCTCGACGATGCGTTCGAACGGAGTGTCCTGGTGCGCGAACGCAGCCAGGTCGGTGTCCCGGGTGCGGGTGACCAGCTCGGTGAAGGTCGGGTTGCCCGCGGTGGAGGTCCGCAGGACGAGAGTGTTGACGAAGAAACCGATCAGGTCTTCGACGGCTTGGTCGGTGCGACCCGCGGTCACGGTGCCGATGGTCAGGTCGGTCCCGGCACCGAGGTGGGTCAGCGTGGCCAGCAACCCGGCCTGCACCACCATGAACACACTGGCCTTGCTAGCGTGGGCGATATCGGTCAGCGCGTGATGCACGGTCGCCGACAGATGGAACTCGACCTGATCACCGCGGCCGGTAGCCGCCGCGGGACGGGGCCGGTCGGTGGGCAGGGCCAGCTCGACCGGCGCACCGTCGAGGGTCTCGCGCCAGAACGCGAGCTGCCGATTCAGGACACTGGCCGGGTCTTTCTCCTCGCCGAGCCAGCGACGCTGCCAAAGGCTGTAATCGGCATACTGGATCGGCAGCGGCGCCCAGTCCGGTGCGGCGCCAGCCAGCCGGGCGGCATAAGCAGTACTGAGTTCCTCCAGCAACGGCTCGGTCGACCAGCCGTCACCAGCAATGTGATGCAACACCAGGACCAGGACGTGTTCCTGGTCGGGCAGCTCGATCAGGGCAGCCCGCAACGGCGCGTCGGTGGTCAGGTCGTAGCCGGCGTTGGCGATCTCACTGATCCGAGCGGTGACCGTGTCCGCGGAAGCGGCGATGACCGGCAGATCGATCTCCAGCGCCGGCTCAATGCGCTGATACGGCACACCATCCTGCTCGGGATAGGTCGTGCGCAACGTCTCGTGCCTGGCGACGACATCACCCAACGCCGCGTGCAGGGCACCCGTGTCGAGGTCACCACGAATGCGTACGGCGTAAGGAATGTTGTAGTTGCCCGACGGACCTTCGAGCTGATTGATGAACCACAACCGCGCCTGAGCAAACGACAACGGAACCCGATCCGGACGGCCCACCGCCGTGATCGGCGGCCGAGCCGCATCCGCCGCCGACAACCGCCGAGCCAATCCCGCCACCGTCGGCGACTCGAACAAATCCCGAACCGCGATCTCACGACCCAGGAAAGCCCGAATCCGCGCCGCCAACCGCACCGCCATCAACGAATGTCCACCGAGCTCGAAGAAATTCTCATCCACGCCGACCCGCGAACGACCCAGCAACTCGGCGAACACATCACACAACACCACCTCCTGCGGCGTCCGCGCCGACCGACCCGAACGACGCGCGGGCTCCGGCAGCGCCCTCGCCGACGCCGCGTTCCGGGCGCGCTCGACGAGGTCCGCGAGCTGGTCGCCGTGGAGGGCGATGTCGGCCAGCGGCGTCTCCGGCGCGGCGGCGACGGCGGTTATCAGCTGGGTGAAGGTGTCGGCCATCCGTTGCGCGGTCGACCGGTCGAACAGGTCGAGGGCGTACTCCAGCGAGCCCTCGATCCCCTCCGGCACGCCGAAGGAGTCGCGGTTCTCCTGGATCGACAGGACGAGGTCGAATTTGGCGGCGTCGTAGTCGAAGGGTTCGTCGGTGGTCGTGGTGTGCTGCAGGTTGAGGGGGCTCTGGTCGTTGTTCTGCCAGGCCAGCAAGGTTTGGAACAGGGGATGCCGGGTGGGATGCCGGTGGGGGTTGAGGGCCTCGACGATGCGTTCGAACGGAGTGTCCTGGTGCGCGAACGCAGCCAGGTCGGTGTCCCGGGTGCGGGTGACCAGCTCGGTGAAGGTCGGGTTGCCCGCGGTGGAGGTCCGCAGGACGAGAGTGTTGACGAAGAAACCGATCAGGTCTTCGACGGCTTGGTCGGTGCGACCCGCGGTCACGGTGCCGATGGTCAGGTCGGTCCCGGCACCGAGGTGGGTCAGCGTGGCCAGCAACCCGGCCTGCACCACCATGAACACACTGGCCTTGCTAGCGTGGGCGATATCGGTCAGCGCGTGATGCACGGTCGCCGACAGATGGAACTCGACCTGATCACCGCGGCCGGTAGCCGCCGCGGGACGGGGCCGGTCGGTGGGCAGGGCCAGCTCGACCGGCGCACCGTCGAGGGTCTCGCGCCAGAACGCGAGCTGCCGATTCAGGACACTGGCCGGGTCTTTCTCCTCGCCGAGCCAGCGACGCTGCCAAAGGCTGTAATCGGCATACTGGATCGGCAGCGGCGCCCAGTCCGGTGCGGCGCCAGCCAGCCGGGCGGCATAAGCAGTACTGAGTTCCTCCAGCAACGGCTCGGTCGACCAGCCGTCACCAGCAATGTGATGCAACACCAGGACCAGGACGTGTTCCTGGTCGGGCAGCTCGATCAGGGCAGCCCGCAACGGCGCGTCGGTGGTCAGGTCGTAGCCGGCGTTGGCGATCTCACTGATCCGAGCGGTGACCGTGTCCGCGGAAGCGGCGATGACCGGCAGATCGATCTCCAGCGCCGGCTCAATGCGCTGATACGGCACACCATCCTGCTCGGGATAGGTCGTGCGCAACGTCTCGTGCCTGGCGACGACATCACCCAACGCCGCGTGCAGGGCACCCGTGTCGAGGTCACCACGAATGCGTACGGCGTAAGGAATGTTGTAGTTGCCCGACGGACCTTCGAGCTGATTGATGAACCACAACCGCGCCTGAGCAAACGACAACGGAACCCGATCCGGACGGCCCACCGCCGTGATCGGCGGCCGAGCCGCATCCGCCGCCGACAACCGCCGAGCCAATCCCGCCACCGTCGGCGACTCGAACAAATCCCGAACCGCGATCTCACGACCCAGGAAAGCCCGAATCCGCGCCGCCAACCGCACCGCCATCAACGAATGTCCACCGAGCTCGAAGAAATTCTCATCCACGCCGACCCGCGAACGACCCAGCAACTCGGCGAACACATCACACAACACCACCTCCTGCGGCGTCCGCGCCGACCGACCCGAACGACGCGCGGGCTCCGGCAGCGCCGCTCGGTCGATCTTGCCGTTGGGGGTGAGCGGCAGGTGCTTCAGCCGCATGAATTCGTACGGGACCATGTAGTCGGGCAGGAACTCGCGGACGTGCTCCTGCAGGGCCCGCACCGACACCCGGCCGCGGGGCACCGGGACGATATAGGCCGTCAGGTTGACGTTGCCGGCCTCGTCCCGGCGGCCCACCACCACGGCCTGGGAGACCTCGGGGTGCCGGGCGATGACCTCCTCGATCTCGCCGATCTCGACCCGGTTGCCGCGGATCTTGAGCTGGAGATCGGCTCGGCCGATGAAGATCAGGTCACCGTCGGTGGTACGCCGGACGAGGTCCCCGGTACGATACATCCGCTCGCCGGGCGATCCGTACGGGCACGGCACGAACCGGTCGGCGGTCGCCGCCTGCATACCGAGGTAGCCGCGGGCCACACCGGCGCCCGAGATGTACAACTCACCCACCTCGTCGGCGGGGACCTCGACAAGATCGTCGTCGAGGACGTAGACCGCCATACCGTCCCGGGCTGCGCCGAGCGGGAATGTCGCGAACTGCGGCGGAGCCGCAGGCCGGCCGGGCCCGCTCACCTCGACCTGCGTGACGATGAGCGTCGCCTCGGTCGGTCCGTAAATGTGCCGGATCACCGTGTCCGGGCACGCCGCGGCCACCTTGACCACGATCGACGGGGACACCACGTCACCGCCGACCGACACCTCGCGCAGCGGGGCGAACAGGGACGGCGCGGTGTCCGCCATCGCCTCGAACAGCCCGGATGTCATGCCCACCGCAGTCAGGCCGTATCGGTCGATCATGGCTTCCAGGGCCGCCGCGGTGAGTGCCTCCGGTGGCGCCACCACCACCCGGCCACCACCCAGCAGCGGCGTCCAGATCTCGTAGACCGTCAGGTCGAACGCGTGCGGCGAGTGGAACAGCACCGCGCCGGCACTGCTGTTCTGCGCCCAGCAGCTGTCCGTGGCCAGTTGGACGAGCGCCTCCTGGCTGATCGCGACCCCCTTGGGCCGGCCGGTGGAGCCCGATGTGTACATGACGTAGGCCAGCGCCGCTTCCGGCTGGACGACGGCGGGAGCGTGACGGGGCTGCCGGGACAGATCGAGCAGGTCCAGCCGGATCGTCTCGGCCGCGGTCTCGAACGGCACCGGGTCATGCGCCGCGTCGATCAGCAGCAGGCGGGCCCCGGCATCGTGGACCACCTCGGCCATCCGACCCGCCGGGAACGCGGTGTGGACCGGCACGTACGTCCCGCCCGCCTTGGCGATGGCCAGCATCGCCACGATGACGCCTACCGACCGGTCCAGCAGCAGCGCGACCGGCTCCTCGGCGGTCAGGCCGAGGCCGGTCAGATGCCAGGCGAGCTGGTTAGCTCGCGAGTCGAGCTCGGCGTAGGTGAGCGACTCATCCGGACCGTCCACCGCGACGGCGTCGGGCGTGCGTCGAGCCTGATCCGCGAACCGGCTGGGCAGCGTCTGCATCTCGTCGTCTTCCTTAGTCTGGTTACGGGGTCGAACCGGCGGCCGGTCAGTCGCCGAGCGGGACGGGCCGGGAGAGTTCGGCGGTGAACTCCTCAACCGCCGACCGGAAGGCCGTCGCGAGATCCTCTATGTCGGCGCGGTCGCAGATGTCGCCGCGGAAGCTGAACTCGACGTGCAACTGCCCAGGCTGGTGGCTGACCGAGAGCGTCACGTCGGTCACGGTTCCGTCCGCGATCTGCTCCTCGAACTGCACGTCCAGCCCCGGCCAGTCACCGCCGCTGTCCCAGGCCGCGTCCTGTAGCACCAGCGTCACCGGAGCCAGCGGCGGCGCCGTGTCGTCGCGGTCCGGCTCGAGATGGTCGACCACCTCCGAGTACGGGAACGTCTGGTGCTCGGCGCCCGCCACCACGGTGTCGCGGGCCCGGCAAAGCAGCTCACCGTAGGTAGGTTCGCCGCTCAGGTCGACCCGCAGCAACACCAGGTTGACGAAATATCCGACGAGGTGCCGGGTGTAAGGCAGCGGGCGGTTCACCATCGGGGTGGCGATCAGCAGGTCGCGGCATCCGGTCCGTCGGGCCAGAGCGACCGACAGCGCGCTGAGCAACACCATGAACCGGGTGACGCCGGAGCGGTGGCAGGTGGCGGCCAGGTCACCGATTCCGTCGCCGGTGTCCGGAAGCCACAGCTGCACCGGTTCGCCCGGCGCGGCGGCGTTGCGGCGGCGCGGTTTGGTCGCCAGATCCACGGGCGCCGGGCGGCCGGCCAGACGGGTCAGCCAGTAGTCGCGCTCCCGCCGGCAGTCGGCACCGGCCAGCCAGTCGTGATGCCACCGCGCGTAGTCGGCAAAGGTCTCGATGATCGGCGGCAGATCGACCGGCCGGCCGGTGACCGCGGCGCGATAGGCCGCGCTCAGGTCCCCGGTCATGACACCGGCCGAGGTGCCGTCGAAAACGATGTGATGGATGTTCAGCATCAGCACGTGCTCGGCCGACGACAGCCGGACCAGCACGGCCCGGATCAGTGGACCGGCCGCCAGATCGAAGCCGGCGGTCGCCTCGGTGTCGAGCTCGCGCCGCAGTTCCGCGTCCTGCTCGGCTCCGCGCAGGTGCGTGAGATCGACGATCCGCAGCGGGTTGACCGGCCCGTCGAACCGCTGCACCGTCTCGTTACCGTCGAAGTCGAAGACCGTGCGGAGCGCGGCCTGCCGGGCGATGGTCGCGTCCAGAGCGATGCCGAGTGCCGCGGCGTCGAGGGCGCCGCGGAACCGATACACCTGCGGGACGTTGTAGTCCGACGCGCCCGGATCGAGCTGGTCGATCACCCACAGGCCGGTCTGCGCGCCGGTCAGCGGGGCCGGTTCGAGGCCGCCGACAACCGAGGCCGGCCCGGCGGCGGCCATCTCGTGCAACCGCCGGAGCAGCCGCGCGCCGCGTGCGGTTCCGTTGCTCACTGGCCGGCCACCAGATTGTCGACCAGATCGGCCGGGTCCGGGAGGGACAGTTCCGGGACGGAGTCCCGGATGTCCTCGTACCGACCGGACGCGACCAGCTTGCCGTCGCGCAGCACCATCACCCGGTCGGCCTGGGCCAGTGCGATCTCGCGGTGCGACACGGCCAGGCACGTACGGGCGCCGTCGGCGCGTAGCCGGTGCCACAACTCGCGCTCGGTGTTCACGTCGAGCGCGCTGGAGATGTCGTCGAACACCAGCAGATCGGGGTTGCGGACCAGCATCTGGGCGGCCGCGACCCGCTGGGCCTGGCCGCCGGAGAGCGTGGTGCCGCGGGGGCCGACCCGGGTGGCGAGCCCGTCCGGCATGGTCGCCAGATCGGCGTCCAGTACCGACAGGTACGCAGCCCGTTCGATGTCGGCCTCCGTGACGTCGGCACCGGCCGTGATGTTGTCGCGCACCGAACCGGTCATCAGGTAGGGAACCTGCGGGGTGTAGGCACACCGCGGCGGGATGAGCACGTCCGCCGGCCGGTCCACCTCGACGCCGTTCCACTCGATCGTGCCGGCGTCCCGGTCGAGGGCGCCGATCAGGACCCGCAGCAGCGTGGTCTTGCCCGCGCCGACGCCGCCGGTGACGACGACGAGCTCACCCCGGCGGACATCCAGGTCCACGCCGTCGATACCACGATCGGACCCCGGGTGACGGTAAGTCAGCTGCCGGGCGGACAACTGGATCAGCGGACCGACGGGCGACGAATCGCGGGACGCCGCGGCCACGCCGGAGCGCGACGTCGGAGCGGCCACCAGCGCAGCCAGGTCGGCGCCGTCGTCGACCACCTCGTCGAGCCGGGTCATCGACACCGCGGCCTGCTTGTACTCGGCCAGGCTCTGGCTGAACAACGTGGTGAACTCGGTGATCCAGACCAGGTAGGAGACGAACAGGACGATGCCACCGACGGTGAGTGTGCCGTCCCGCAGTCGGCTCACCGCCAGCAGCATCACCAGCCCGGCTCCCAGGCCGGAGGTGCTGTTGAACACCGCACCGAGCATGACCTGGGAGAACAGGCGGCTCTTCAAAGTGCGCGCGCGGCGCGTCTCGCTGAGCTCCCGGACCCGGTCGGTCACCCGGTCGACGCCGTCAGCCAGCTTGATCGCCTGGACCGCGCGGAAGACCTCCCGCAGCATCGAGCTCACCTCGCCCGCGGCCTCCCGGCTCCGCGCGTAGTGCCGCTTGATCTGCGTGCTGGTGAAGGTGATGAGCAGGCCGGCGGCGAACACCGGCACCACGACCAGGACGGTCAGGACGACGTCGACGCTGGCCATGACCCCGAGGGCGAACAACGCCTGCGCGGTCGAGCCGACCACCACCATGGTGGACACCATCATGTCGGCGACCGTCTGCGAGTCGGTGGTGAGCCGGTTGACGGTGGAGCCGGTCGAGTGCGGCAGCGCCTCGGCGCCGGGCCGGCGGAAGATCCGGGCGACGGTGTTACGGATCAGCAGTCCGCCGGTCGTGCTGTCGGTCCATCCGTCCACCGCCACGCTACCGAAAAGTGATGCGACGCGGGCCAAGACGGCTCCGATGAGGACCGCGAACAGCACCCACATGCCGGTGTTCAGTCCGGAGCCCTCGGCCAGCCGGTCGAACGCGATGCTGACGACCAGGGCCGGGACGAGCGGGAACACGCTGCGCATGATCTGCAGCAGGGCGCTGAGGGCGAACCAGCCCGGCGCGCGCCGGATCAGGGCGAAGGTGGCCTTGAACTGGCTCATGACGTACCTCCCGCGAGCAACGTGGCGAACCGCGACGTCGGGTCGGCCGACAGCTTGGTCTGCTCCCCGATCTCCTGGATCCGTCCCTGGTCCAGGACGGCGATGTGGTCCAGCGTGCGGACGGTGTTCAGCCGGTGCGCGACGACCACCCCCGTGCGGCCCTCGAGTAGGCGACCGGTGGCGGCTTCGACGAGGCGCTCGGTCGCCGGGTCGAGCCGCGACGACGCCTCATCCAGCACCACGACGTCCGGATCGTTGAGGAACGCCCGGGTCAATGCGACCAGCTGGGCCTCTCCCGCCGACAGCGAGCCACCGCCGTCGACGAGCACGGTGTCCAGGCCGTCGGGCAGCGACTCGTACCACTTGCGCAGCTGGAGCTCGTCCAAGGCGGCGAAGAGCCGCTCGTCGGAAACCGAGTCGTCGAAGAAGGTCAGATTGTCGCGCAGCGTGGCATGGAGCAGCTGGACATCCTGCGTAACCATGGTCACCAGCCCCCGGAGCTGGGGCAGTGAGTAGTCCCGGATATCGGCGCCGCCGATCCTCACGGCGCCGCCGGTCGCATCCTGTTCCCGGCAGATCAGCCGGGCAATGGTCGTCTTGCCGCTCCCGGTCCGGCCGAGCAGGCCCAGCGTCTGACCGGCGGCCAGCCGGAACGAGACGCCGTCGAGGGCCCGCTGCGTGCCGCCGTAGCCGAAGTCGACATTCTCGAACTCGATGTCGAGCGAGCCCCGGTCGGGCTCATGGCCCGGGCCCGACACCACCGTCGGCTGGATCGCGGTCAGCTCACCGATCCGGCGGATGGCGGCGCTGGCCCGCTGGAGCCCTTCCATGTGCATCGTGACGACGATGAGGCTGTGACTGAGCAGGTCCGTGTAGTAGTAGCCGAGATAGATCTCGCCGAGGGTGATCGAGCTGGAGGGCAGCAGATACGCGCCGAGGGCCAGCACGGCCACCGCCGACAGCGCGACCATCAGCTCCAGCAGGCTGGACGAGTAGCGGGACGCGACCATCGCGTCGCGGGTCCGCCGGACCAGCACTCCGATCCGGCCGTCCATCTCGTCGAACAGGTGGTCACGGCCGCCGTTCGCACGGATTGTCTCCCGGCCGCCGAGACGCTCCTCTAGGAAGCTCGACATGTCGGCCTTGGCCGCGCGCAGCGCCTGGGACTTGGGCACCGCGAGTCGCTGGGTGGTCCGCAGAATGATCAGCACGGCCGCCGCGGCCACCAGCAGGGTCAAGCCGATGCGATAGTCGACGAGAAAGGCCATGACGATGATGCCGACCGACAGCAGCGCCCGGCCGACCACCCCGAACACGAAGAACGACAGGAACTCGGCGAGTTCGGAGACGTCCCCGTCCACCCGTTCCATGAGTTCGCCCGGCGTGTGCTTGCGGTGGAACGACAGATCCAGGTTGAGGCAGTGGCGGACGAGGTCGGTACGCAGGCGGTTGGTCGACCGCCAGCCGACGTCCTCGCTGAGGTAACCGGCGATGCCCATCACGATCGGGCGCGCCGCGGTGAACACCATGAACAGGATGGCGATGGTGATCAGCGCGCTGTTGGTCGCCCCGGACTGCACGCCGTCGATGAACCGGCTTACCCAAAGCGGCGCGATCAGCTCGATCGCGATGTTGCCGAACAACAGCACGGTCAGCACGATCAGCCGCGGCCATTGCGGGCGCACGTACCGGCTGAAGAGTTCGCGGTGCCTGGCCATCAAACTGCCTCTCCTCGGGCGTGGCTGTAGGCCGCCCCGGCTAGCGCCGCGCGGTCGAGCTTTCCGGAGGCGGTGACAGGGATCTCGGCGATCCGCTGGTACCGGCTGGGAATCATGTGTGCGGATAGCAGCCGCCCGCACTCGGCTTTGATCTGGCGGACGTCCAAATCGTGGTCGGCCACGACGTAGCCGATGAGGAAGTGGCCGTCGTGCCCGGTGCGCACGTCGACGACCGCATCCCGTACGCCGGTGCACTGACGCAGGACCGACTCGATCTCCCCCAGCTCGATGCGGAACCCGCGCACCTTCACCTGACGGTCGGCCCGGCCGGCATAGTCGAGCTCACCGCCGGGCAACCGGCGAGCCAGGTCGCCGGACCGGTAGTGCCGCACGCCGCCGACGGCCACGAACCGCTCCGCCGTCAGATCGTCGCGCCGCAGGTAGCCCGCGCCGACCCCGCTGCCGGACACCCACATCTCGCCTATCTCACCGGCCGCCACCTCGACGCCGGCTTCATCGCGCAGCGTGACGTCGAGGTGCGGCAGCGGCCGCCCGATGGGCGATCGGACGGTTCCGACCAGCGTCTCCCGGTCGAGTTCCTTGAAGGTGACGTGGACGGTGGTCTCGGTTATCCCGTACATGTTCACTGCGACCGGGCGGTCGCCCGGCAATCCGTCCAGGAAGGCCGCGGTGACGTCGAGGTCGACCACCTCGCCGCCGAAGATGAGGTAGCGCAACGCCAGCTCCGGCCGACCGGCCCCCTCGTGAGCCCGGGCGAGCGCCCGGAACACCGACGGCACCTGGCACAGCACCGACACGCGTTCGACGGCCAATACGTCGACGAACTCCTCCAGGTCCAGCGCGGCCATCGCGTTCACGACGACCACCGCGCCGCCGGTGATCAGGGGCGACCACAGCTCCCAGACGGAGAAGTCGAAGTTGATCGAGTGGAACAGGCTCCACCGATCCTCCGGGCCGACATCGAACAGCGGCAGCGCCGCGTCGAGCAGGCTGAGCACGTTTCCGTGAGTGATGACGCAGCCCTTCGGCCGCCCGGTGGATCCCGAGGTGTAGATGACGTAGGCGCGGTCCCCGGGCTCGAGGTCCACCGGCCGGAATCCGGGGTTCGCCGGGTGGCCCTGGACCGGCACCCGATGGGCGATGCCCGACCCGAGGTCGTCGGTCATCGCGCCGACCAGGCAACGGACCTCGGCCTCCTCGGCCATCAGGCGCAGCCGCGCGATCGGCAGCTGCGGGTCGAGCGGCAGGTAGGCGGCGCCGGCCATCATGATGCCGAGGATCGCGACCGGCAGATCGGCCGACCGGGTCACCTGAAGCCCGACGAGCTCACCGCGGCGCACGCCGCGGCCGACCAACTCGGCGGCGAGCGCGCGAGCGGCCTCGTCGAGCTGGGCGTAGGAGAGGACCTGGCCGCCCAGGACGACGGCCGGGCGGTCCGGGTACAGGTTCCGCGTCGCGGCGAAACGGGCGGGAAGCGAGGAAGGCGCGCCCATCAACCCACATCCAGCCCGAACAGGTCGTCGAACGTCTCGCCCCGGACGATGAGCCGAGCCTGGCCGTCGAGGACGGCGACGACCGGCGGGCGCGGCACGTGATTGAAGTTGTTGCTGAGGCTGCGGCAGTAGGCCCCGGTTCCCGGCACCGCCAGCAGGTCGCCCAGGCGCACCCCGCTAGGCAGCACGTCGTCGCGGACGACGACGTCCCCCGCGTCACAGTGCCGGCCGACCACCCGCACCGGGGTGTCGTCGCCATCCACGTCACGGCCGGCGACGACCGCAACATAGACGCCGTCGTACAGCGGTGGACGAATGTTGTCGCTCATCCCGCCGTCGACCGCGATGTAGGTTCGCAGGCCGGGCAGGTGTTTGATCGTCCCGACGCGGTAGACGGTGGCGCCGGACGGTCCGCTGATCGCCCGGCCCGGCTCGACGGCCAGGCGGGGGACGCGAATCCCGGCCGCGCGGCAGGCGTCGCCTACCGCGCTCCTCAGCCGCTCGGCCAGCTCGGTGACCGGCAACGCCGTCTGGTCCGGGATGTAGGCAATGGCGAACCCGCCGCCGAGGCTCAGCTCGGGCAGTTCGTCGCCGGCCTTGGCCAGCTCGGCCAGCAACTCGACGGCGCACCGGATCCCGAACTCGTACTCGCGGGTGCCGAAGATCTGCGAGCCGAGGTGGATGTGCAGACCACGAAGGTCGAGTACGCCGCCGGCATGGATCAGCTCGACCGCGTCCGCCGCGGCGCCCGATGCGACCGAGAAGCCGAATTTCTGGTCCTCGTGGGCGGTGGCGATGTTGTCGTGGGTGTCCGGTCGCACGCCGACCGTCGCCCGCACCAGCACCGGGGGGCATACGCCGCGATCGGCGGCCAGGGTGGTCAGCCGCTCGATCTCGTCGAAGGAGTCCACCACGATGCGGCCCACGTGATGCTCGACCGCAAGTTCGAGCTCGACGGCGGACTTGTTGTTGCCGTGCAGGACGATCCGTTCGGCCGGGAACCCCGCCGACAGCGCCAGCCGCAGCTCGCCCTCGGTGCAGACGTCGAGGCCGATTCCGGATTCGGCCACCCAGCGCGCCACCGCCCGGCAGAGGAACGATTTGCCCGCATAGTAGACGTCGAAGTCGTGGAACGCGCGGCGGAACTCGTCGCAGCGGAGCCGGAACTCGGCCTCGTCGTAGACGTAGGCCGGCGTCCCGTACTGCTCGGCGAGGTCGGTCAGGGCGACGCCGCCGATCGTGACGACGCCGTCCGGACGGCGGACGGTGTGCCGCGACCACAGCTTCGGCTGGAGCCCGTTGGCGCCGTACGGCAGCGCGGGTGTGTCGATTGAGATCATGGTTTCCTTCTGGCTGAACGGGGGCTCTCAGGCGCCGGCGAAGAAATCCGGCAGAACGGTGGCCCGGCCGTGCCGCCGGGCGTCCTCGAGGACGAAGGCGCCGACGGCGAGGTCGAGGATCCCCATGCCGAACGGAGAGAAGACCGTGGGCCGCCCGGGGTCGAGGGTCACCGAGCCGTCCAGCAGGGCGGCCATGTCACCGCTGATGAAGTCGCGGTTGCCGGTCAACTGCTCGGCCAGGTGCGGCGAGGTGTTCGCCTTGAGGCAGTGATCGATGTCGTCGACGACGTTGTTGGCCCGGAGCAGCAGTTCCGGGGCGAGGTCGCGCAGCGACAGATGCAGGATGATCTGCCCGGGCCGCAAGGCCTGGTCCGGGCCGATGTGCGGCGTGCCGGCGGTGGTCGTGAGCACCACGACGTCGGCCGTGAGGGCCTCGTCGATCGAGGCGGCCACGCTCGTGCGGGCCCCCCGCCCCTCGATCGCCGCGGCGAGCCCGGTGGCCGCGGACCGGTCCAGGTCAAACGCCGTCACGCCGGTCATCGGCACGCCGACCTCGGCCAGAAAACGCAATGTGGCGCGGGCGATCACTCCGCAGCCGACGACCCCGACGGTACTGGCCGCCGCCCCGTCCAGGCGATCGCAGGCGAGGGCGGCCGAGGCCGCCGTGCGGGCAGCGCTAATCGCGGCCGACTCGAGGACTGCGACAGGATATCCGGTTTCGTAGTCGTTGAGGATCAGGACGGCGGAGGCGCGATCGAGCCCGCGCCGGTGATTGGCCGGGAAGCTGGAGATCCACTTGATGCCGACGACCGGCTCGTCGCCGTCGATGAACGCCGGGAGCGCTATGATCCGCGAGTCCGGCTTAGCCGGAAACCGCAGGAAGTGGCTGTCGGGGTTCACGGTCCAGCCCGCCGCATGGGCACGGTAGGCCTGCTCGACGCGGGTCAGCACTGCCTTTTCGTTGTTCTCCAGTGCGGCGTCGACGACCGTGCGCGGTATCGCCGTGAAGTCAGTCATGGGCGGAAAATCCTTCCGGGGCTTCGTTGTCGAGCAGGTCCGGGCCGAAGTTCCGGCTCACCCAGCTGTTGTCGTAGACCGTCTCCAGATAGCGCTCGCCCATATCCGGCGAGACCACCAGCACCGTGCTGCCGGGCGCGATCGACGACGAGAGGGCGCTGGCCGCGGCCAAGACGAGTCCGGAGGATCCGCCGAGCAGCAGGCCGTGCCGTCGAGCCACCCGCCGGCACATGCGGACGGCCTCCGCCTCCGGGACGGTGATCTTGCGGAACGAGCCGTCGTCGGTGAAGATCTCCGGCCGGCGGCTCGCTCCGGCGCCGGGCAACCGGCGTGGGCCGGCGGCGCCGCCGAAGACGATCGAGCCGACCACGTCGACGCCGATCACTTCGGTGGCCGCGCCGATCTCCCGCATGTGGGCGACCAGCCCCATCAGCGTCCCCGAGCTGCCGACCGAGACGAACAGCCAGTCCGGCCGGCCGAACTCGGCGACGATCTCGGCGCCGGTGCCGAGCCGGTGGGCCTCGATATTGGCCGTGCTCGCGTACTGGTTGGGCCAGACGAGCGTGGGCGACTCGGCCAAGCGCCGCTGGATGTATGCGATCCGGTTGTGCAGGTAGCCGTCGTACCCGTCGCGTGTGTCCACGATGACGATCTCGGCGCCGAGCGCACGCATGTAGCGCACGCTCTGGACGTTCGCGTTCGGGTCGGTGACCAGGGTGATCCGGTATCCGCGGGCGGCGCAGATCGAGGCTAGCGCGACGCCGAGGTTGCCCGAGGTCGACTCGATGAGCTCGGACCCGGGTCCGATCCGGCCCGCGCTCTCCAGCGCGTCGAGCATCGACAGTGCGGTGCGGTGCTTGATGGAGCCGGTGACGGTGAGACCCTCGAGCTTCACGAAGGTGCTCGCGTGCGGCAGGAAACCGGGCAGTTCGGCGTAGTGCCGGGCAATGGCGCCCTGGAGCGGCGATCCGACCAGCATCGCGTCACTTCCCCTCGAATTGCGCGAGCGCCAGGTCGACGAGCGCTTCCGGACGGGTGGACTGGAGGTAGTGGCCGCCGTCTTCGATCACCACGGTGCGCAGGTCCGCAGCCAGTTCGGCCCAGTCGGCGGCGGCCGCTTCCCGGCCGGTGGTGACCGGGTCGTCCGCCGCGAGCACCACGGTGGTCGGAGCGGTCAGCCGGTGAGCCGCCGGGTCGCGGAGCACCGTGGCCAGATAGGCCCGGGCGGACACCACGTCGGCCCGCAGGGCTGTCGCCAGATCCCGGCGGTCCGCGGCGGAGAGGTGTTCGGCCCAGGCGAAACCGGTGTTGCGAACCAGCCAGCCGACCGCATCGGTGTCGCCCAGCCCGACCATGTCGTCGACCGCTCCGGTGCGGTCCGCCTCGCCGAGGACCTTGCCGACCAACATCAGGTGCCGGACCGGGCGGCCGAGCCGTTGCAGGGCCAGCGCGGTGGCCAGGGCGAGAGCCGTGCCGGCCGAGTGACCGACGATGGTGATCCGGTCCGCGGCGGTGGCGCACAACTCGGCCGCTAGGCGGTCGGCCAGCGCGGCGACCCCCGGATGGGTGTGCTCGTCGCCCGCGGCGCGGGCCGGGAGGTCGACCGCGTAGGTAGGCACCGGATCGGGTCGGGCCGAGGCCGCCCGGGCCAGCAGCACGGCGGTGACCACGCCGCCCGCCGCGAACGGCACGTAGACCAGCGCGTCACGGCCGGCGCCACGGTCACCGGTCACCCCGACCATCTCGGCCAGCAGCGCGCTCTCGTGCGGTCGGGCCAGCCGGCGGCACAATGACCGCGCGTCCGGATGGCGGATCAACTCGGCGACATGCCCGAGGCCGCCGAGCCGGGCCGCCACCCGCATCGCGGCGAGCGAATGACCGCCGAGGTCGAAGAAGCTGTCAGTCGCGCCGACCTGGTCGACCGGCAGCCCGAGCACCTCGGCGAACAGCGCGATCATCTCGGCCTCGTACGCCGTGGCGGCCGGTTCATGGCCTGCCTGCGCCGGCGCCGGAGCCCGGAGCGTCAGCGCCGGCCGGTCGATCTTGCCGTTGGCGGTCAGGGGCAACGCGGGCAGGGCGACGAGCCGGTCCGGCACCATGTAGTGCGGCAGCCGGGCGGCGAGGCCGGCCACGACCTCGGGGTCGTCGTCGCCCGCCGGGCCGGTGTGGAAGGCGACGAGACGCGGCTGGTCGCCCGTGCGGGCCACGATGACGACCGGGTTGGCCACGCCCGGCTGAGCGGCGAGCACCGACTCCACCTCGGTCAGCTCGATGCGATAGCCGCGGATCTTCACCTGGTAGTCGTCGCGCCCGGCCACGTCGATCGTGCCGTCGGGCAGGTAGCGGCCGATGTCACCGGTGCGGTAGAGCACGGGCGACAGGTCGTCGTACGGGTTGGGTCCGAACACTGCGGCGGTGCGGCCCGGGTCGTTGATGTAGCCGTACGCGACGCCGGCCCCGGTAACCCACACCTCGCCGAACGAGCCGGTCGGCATGGGCCGGCCATCGGGCCCGACCACGTGGATGGCGGTGTTGCGGATCGGCCGGCCGACCGGCACCCGGTCACCCCGGACCGGTCCGCGCATCACGTGGTGGGTCACGTCGTCCGAGGCCTCGGTCGGACCGTACGCGTTGACCAACGGGATCTCGTAGCGGGCGAACCAGTCCGACACCAGCTGCACCGGCAGCGCCTCGCCGGTGACCAGCATGTAGCGCAGGTCGGGCCAGCCGGCGGGGGCGGCCGTCTCGAGCAGCGCGTCCAGATAGGAGGGCACCGTCTCGGCCACGGTCACGGCGTCGGCGGTCAGCCCACCGGGGATGGCGCCCAGGTCGCGGACCGCGTCGTCCGGGTAGATCACCGTGCGGCCACCGACCAGCCACGCGGCCAGCAGCTGCCAGACCGAGATGTCGAAGCACGCCGGGGCGAGCTGGGCGATCCGGTCGCGGCCGGTGAGCGCAAGATCCTCGACCTTGGACCGGAGGTGGTTGAGCATGCCGCGGTGGTTCACCACGGCCCCCTTCGGAAGGCCGGTCGAGCCCGAGGTGAAGATGATGTACGCGACGTCGTCCGGGCGCGCCGGGCGGGTCGCCGCCACCGGGGCATCGACTGGAGCGTCCTCGACGAACAGGCGCTGAGCGCCCAGGCCGGTCAGGCGCTGTCCCAGCCCGGCGGTGGTCAGCACGTGCCGGCCACCGGCCCGGTCCAGCATGCCGCGCAGCCGCTCGATCGGGTCGTCGGGCTCCATCGGCAGATAGACCGCGCCACGACGCAGCACCGCCAGCACCGAGACGGCCCAGTCGAGGCCGCGGCGCATGGGGATCGCCACCACGTCGCCGGCACTCACCCCGGCGCCGGCGAGCAGCGCCTGGACCTGATCGACCCGCCGATCGAGCTGCGCATAGGTGAGGGAGGCCGAGCCGCAGGAGACGGCCACCTCCCCGGGCCGCTCCCGGATCCACCGGGCGATCAGGTCGACCGCCGTCTCGTCGCCGAGCGGGACGCGAGGACCGCTCCGGGCGTCGGCCAGGAAGCGCTGCTCCGCCGCACTCATCAGCGTCATGGACCGGATGTCGGCTTCCGGCGCTGCTGTCATCAGTTCGAGCGCACGGATGTAGTAGCCGGCGTACCGCTCGATCTGACCGGCGGTGAACTGCCGCCCGTCGTAGTGAAGCGCGAAGCCCACGTCGTCGGCGACGGCGTCCTGCCAGAACTCGGCCCGGAACGGGTGGCCGGTGCGGCTGAAGATCGCCAAGCGGCGCGGCTCGATGCCCCACGTGTCGCGCAGTTCGCGCAGCACATGGAAGTGGGTGAAGTTGAAGACCGTCTCGAACAGCGGCTCGCGCCGGTTCTGGTCACGGAGCATGCGCGCCATCGGGTATCGGCGGTAGGGCAGCAGGCGCGACTCGGCCGCGTACACCGCCTGGACGAGGTCGCGCCAGGCGCCGCCGGCCGTGACCCGGAACGGCACGGTGTTGAGGAACAGCCCGGCGACCGACTCACCGCCGTGCTCCTCGACGCGGCCACTGTGCTCGTAGCCGGTGAGCACGTCGTCCTCGCCGGTGACGAACGACAACACGGCCGCATGCGCGGCGAGCAACACCGACTTCACCGGTACGCGCAGGTCCCCGGCCAGCCGCACGACCGCGTCGGACAACGCGCCCGGCACAACCGCCTCGTGCATCACCAGGGACGGCGCTTCCGGGTCGGCCCCCAGGCGCGGCAACTGGCTGGGTGCGCCAACGGCAAGCAGGCCGGACCAGAAGTCGCGGTGGGCCGGGTCGCGCTCGGCCGCCTGTTCCAGCTCGAGGAAGCGGTCGTAGCCGGGGCCGTCGGGAGCCTGCGTACCAGCTCCGGCGTACGCGGCGAACAGATCCCGGACGAGTGTGCTCACGCTCCAGCCGTCCAGTGCGGCGGCGTGGTAACTCAGATGGACGAAGTACTCGCCGTCGCACCGGTGCACGATGATCCGCAACGGGCCGGGCCGCTCCAGCTCGATCGGACGAGCCAGCTCGGCCGAAACCAGACCGGCCACCGAATGGTCGACGACGTCCGGCCGGGCGTCGCGTAGGTCGACGATGGTGAGGGGACGGGCGACGGCCTGATGCACCAGCTGCAACGGCCGACTGTATCCGCTTGGGTGCAGCGACGTCCGAAGCATCGGATGCCGCGCCACCAACGCGTCGACCGCGGCGGCGAACCGATCCGGGTCGAGCTCTCCGGCCACCCGGAACGTGGCGACGTCATGGTAGAGGTCGTCGTCGCCGGCCGCGCACTCGTACAGGATTCCCGCCTGCAACACGCTCAACGGGTAGGCGTCCTCGACGCCCGGCGGAAGCTGGGCGCGGTCGGCGCCGGGAACGAGCCGATACGGCACGGCCACCGGTTCGGCTGCCGGGCTCGACTGCAGGAGCCCGGCCAGCTCGGCAATCGTCGGATAGGCGAACATCTGCTGGAAGGTGAGGTCCAGCCCGGCCGAGCGCAGTGCGGCGAGCACCGAGATGAACCGGATCGAGTCGCCGCCCAGGGCGAAGAAGTTGTCCCGGATGCCAACCTTCTCCACCCCCAGGGCGGCCTGCCAGACCTCGGCCAGCAGCCGTTCCCGGTCATCGCGCGGCGCCTCCCAGACCGCGTCGCCGGCCGGGCGGGGCAGGGCGGACAGGTCGCGCTTGCCGTTGCGGCCGGTCGGGATGGCCGGCACGGCCACGATGGACGCCGGCACCATGTACGCCGGAAGCGTGGCCGCCAGCTTGGCTCGGACCGCGCCAAGCACCGACGCCTTGGCCGCCAGATAGAGGCAGAGCCGGGCGGCGTCCGACTCACCGAGCACGACGGCGGCCGCCTGGCCCACGCCCGGCACCTGGGCCGCGACGTGCTCGATCTCGCCGAGCTCGATCCGGTATCCGCGCAGTTTGACCTGGTGGTCGATCCGGCCCAGGAACTCCAGCGTGCCGTCGGCGGTCCACCGGGCGAGGTCGCCGGTGCGATAGAGCCGCTCGCCCGCAGCGAACGGATCGGGTACGAACGCGGCGGCCGTGAGCGTCGGGTCACCCAGATAGCCGCGGGCCAGGCCCACGCCGCCGATGTGCAACTCACCCGGAGCGCCGAGCGGAGCCGGTGCGCCGGTCCGGTCGAGCACGTGCAGCTGAATGTTGTCGATCGGCCGCCCGATCGGGATCGGCCGGTCCAGCCGCAGATCGGTGGTGTCCTGCACCGTCACATCGATGGCGGCCTCGGTCGGGCCGTACAGATTGATGAGCCGGGCGTCGCCGGCGGCGGCGACCGTGTCGCGGAAGCCCGCCACCTGACGCGCGTTCAGCGACTCGCCGCTGGCGAAGACCCACCGCAGCGAGCCGAGAGAGTCGCCTCCGCCGGCCGATTCGAGATAGTCGGTGAAGGCGCCCAGCATCGACGGCACGAAGTGGGTCACGGTCACCCGGTCCGCAGCGATACAGGCAGCGATCCGGGCGGGGTCGCGCTCGTCGCCCTCGGGCAGCGTCACCACCGCCGCTCCGGCGATCGACCACCAGAACAGCTCCCACACCGACACGTCGAAACTCGTCGAGGTCTTGTGCAGGATGACGTCGTCGCCGGTCAGCGGGAACGTCCGCTGCATCCAGTTCAGCCGGTTGACCACGGCCCGGTGGCTCACGCCGACGCCCTTAGGGCGTCCGGTTGAGCCGGACGTGAAAATCACGTAACACAGGTCGTCCGGTCCGACCGTCACCGCCGGGGCGGTGGACGGCCCGGTCCAGATCGACTCGTCGTCGAGCGGAACCTCGACGATGCCCGCCGGCGCCGGTCCCGCGCCGGCCGCACCGGTCACCACCGCTCGCACCGAGGCCTGACGCAGCATCGTCTCCCGCCGCGCGACCGGCGCGGCCGGGTCCAGCGGGAGGTAGGCGGCGCCGGCCCGCAGCACGGCCTGGACCGCCACGATGAAGCCGGCCGATCGGGGCACGCTGACGCCGACGACGTCGCCTCGGCCCACGCCGCATTCACCCAGCCGGTGGGCCAGCTGGTCGGCCCGCCGGTCGAGTTCGCCGTAGGTCAGGCCGGCGTCGAGGACGGCACGCGAGCCGGGACTGCGCTCGGCCGCCGCGCGCAGAAACCCGTGCAGCACGGCATCGTCGGGGAACGGCGTCGCGGTGTCGTTGGCCGAGGCGACGACCGCCAGCTCGTCTGGGGTGGCCGCCAGCAACGCGCCGATCGTCCTCTGGACGTCGAGCGCGGCGGCCGCGCTCGCGGCGGCGAAACCGTCGAGCAGGCGGCGGCCGGTATCCTCGGTCAGCAGATCGCAGCGGTAGGTGAGGCGGACGCGGGCCGGATCGCCGGTCCCCACCTCGAACAACGCCACCGCACCGGCGACCGCGGCCGCGTCGGACGTCACCTCGCCGTCGACCGACACCGCGAAGTCCGCGGTCGCCGGCCCGAGAGCCGCCTCGAGCATCGCCGCCCTGAGCGCGACGAGCCGCACCGCGAAGGTGTCACCGGCCGGCACGGGCACGCTGATCGCCGTCACCGGGTCGGCGGGACGAGGGCCGGCGGCGAGCACGAA
The DNA here is from genome assembly GCF_900107255.1 of Micromonospora pattaloongensis. Lineage (GTDB taxonomy): Bacteria > Actinomycetota > Actinomycetes > Mycobacteriales > Micromonosporaceae > Micromonospora_I > Micromonospora_I pattaloongensis. The sequence goes on from NZ_FNPH01000002.1 coordinate 303,069, forward strand.
CACGGTGCCGGCTCCGGTGGCCCGGGCCGCGGTCACGGCCGCGGCGACCAGCGCGACCAACCGCGCGAGGGCGCGATCGGACCGGGTGAGCCTGGTCAGCGCCGCGGCGACCCCCTCGTCGTGGACATGCTCGACGTGCGCGAACCGAGCCGGACCGCCGTCGGGCAGCCGGTCACGGGAGAGCGCCGACACCCCGCCGCCTGCATCGATCGTCATCTCAACGGTCCTCGAAATCGAATGCCGGAAGATCGGGCACCGGCACGCGGCGGTGGACCACGACGTCCGGGTCGTCGACGATCTCGTCCAGCACGGCCAGATACTCGTCGAGCAGGCGGCTCGCGGTGTCCCGGTCGAAGACGGCCGACGCGTACTCGAGGTCGACGACCAGCGCGCCGGGCATCGGATGAACCTGCAGGTTGAGGTCGAAACGCGCGTGTCCGGTCGGCAGCAGGTCGACCGAGGCGGTCAGCGCGCCGGACCGGAATTCATACATCGGGATCGCGTGCAGCGCGAAGAACACGTCGAACAGCGGCGTACGCGCCGGATCCCGGTGCCAGCCCAGCCGGTCGATCAGCACGTCGAAAGGGTAGGCTTGGTGGTCCAACGCGGCGCGGCGCCGGCGGTCGACCTCGGCCAGCAGCTCGGCCACGGTGGCGCCGGCCGGCACCTCCACGCGCAGGCACACGGTATTGACGAACATGCCGACGGTGCGCTCGAAGGCGGGATCCACCCGGCCGTGCATCGGCACGCCGACCGCGATGTCGGTGGCCTTCGCGATGCGGGCCAGCAAGGTCACGTACGCGGCGAACAGCACGGTGAACGGCGTGGTGCCCCGGCGGCGGGCGAGGGCGTCGACGGCGGCTGATCGTTCGACCGGCCGAGTCCGCCGTACCACCCCGCCGCGGTCGTCGCGACGGGCCGGCAACGGTCGGTCGTAGGGCAGAGCGAGGCGTGGTGGCGGCTCCCGGAACACGCCCGCCCAGAACACGGCGTCGCCGTACGGGTCGGCGGCCAGCCGCTGGGTGTGCCGGTCGGTGGCCTCCCGGTAGGTCGGCGCGGACGCCGGCCGAGTCGTCCCGGCGTATTCGCCGAGGAAGTCCTCGACGAACAGCGACAGCGAGATCCCGTCGAACACGACATGGTGAACATCGATGTAGAGCTCGTGCCGATCCGGCCCGAGCCGGACGAGCCGGGCCCGCACCAGCGGGGAGTCGCTGGGCGCGAACGGCCGGACGAACGGCGCGTCGTCGCCGGCCATCGGCCGGGGAAGATATTCGAACGTCGGCGGCGCCGATTCGCCGATCGCCCGGCGTGGGCCTTCCGCGGACAGTTCGAAGCGGCCATCGAACACGTCGTGCCGCGGGACCACCGCCGACATTGCGTCGCGCACCCGATCCGGGTCCACCGGTCCACGCAGGTCAATCCGAAACGGGATGTTGTACGCCAGGGAATCGGGGTCGGTCAGCCACCGGGTGTAGAGCGCGCGCTGCGCCGGGTGCAGGCCGGCCGTGGCCGGCGCGGGCCTGGGCCGGGCGGCGACGCCCGCTCGGTCGATCAGGCTGGTCATCTCGGCCAGGTCGCGGACGGCCATCAGTGCGCCGAGCGGCACCTCGACGCCGAGGCGGCGGGCGATGCGGCCGGCCAGACGGCCGAATGCCAGAGAATCCCCGCCGAGCCCGACGAATGAGGACGCCGGACCGATGTCGGACGTCGGTACCTGGAGGATCTCGGCCCACAAACCGGCGAGGGCACTCGACGTGGTGTGCGGGTCGTTCCCGGGAAGGCGGCCCGGCCGGTCGGCCGGAACGGACCCCGCGTCGCCGCGGCCGGGATCGGGCAGCGCCCGCCAGTCGACCTTGCCGGCCGGCCCGAGCGGCAGGCGGGGCAGCACCACCACGCGCTGCGGGCACAGGTAGGGCGGCAGTTGGGCACGCAGCTGAACCAGGACGGCCTCAGGCTCAACCGGACCGACCACGTAGGACACCAGTCGCGGGCCCGTCCCCGGGGTGTCGAACACCCGGGTCCACGCCGATCGCACACCGGGCAGCCGGAGCAGCACCGCATCCACCCCGCGCGGCTGCACGAGCCGCCCGGAGATCTTGACCTGGTCGTCGGTGCGGCCGTGGAAGAGCAGCACGCCATCGGCCCGCCGGCCCACGCGGTCGCCGGTGCGATACCAGCGGGCGCCGTCGCGCACCACGAACCGCTCGGCGGTCAGGACCGGGTCGCCGAGATAACCGCGGGCCAGGCCGGAGCCACCGACCCAAAGCTCACCCTCGGTCCCGTCCGGCGCCGGGGCCCCGTCGTCACCGACGACCAGGGCCGTGGTGCCGCGGATCGGCCGGCCGATCGGCAGGGGGTCGGGCACGTCGGCCGGCACCGGATACACGGTGGAGAACGTTGTGTTCTCGGTGGGACCGTAAGCGTTGATCAGCCTCAGCCCCGGACTAATCGCCCGCAGCCGCCGGACGTGCGCCGCCGACACCACATCGCCGCCGGTGATCAAGGTGTCGAGGGTGGCCAGCTCGGCCGGCGCCTCGTCGACGATCTGATGGAACAACGGCGCGGTCAACCAGGCAATGGTGATCTGCCGGGCGCGAAGGAGTGCGCCGAGCTCGGAGGGGACGACGAGCGCCTCATCGGAGATCACGTGCAGGCTGCTGCCGTTGAGCAGCGCACCCCACAGTTCGAAGGTGGCGGCGTCGAACTCCAGCGCGGCGCCGTGCAGGATCCGCTGGTCGGGACCGAAGGGCGCGTAGTCGGTGCCGGTGACCAGCCGGACGACCCCGCGGTGCTCCACCATCACGCCCTTCGGCGTGCCGGTGGTGCCCGAGGTAAACATGACGTAGGCGAGCCGGGAGGCGGAGCCCGCTGAAGGCTCGACCGACCGGGATCCGGCCGGGATGCCGGTGACGTCGGTGACCGGGCAGCGGCCGGACAGTGTGTCCCTGACCTGATCGCGGGCTTCGGCCGACCCGACCAGCATGTGCCGCAAACCGGCCAGTGCGTCGATCCGGCGCAGTCGCGCCGCCGGTTCCCGCGGGCTCAGCGGCACGTACGCCGCGCCGGCGAGGGTCACACCGACCATTGCCGCGACCGCGTCGATCGACCGGTCGATCACGATGCCGACCAGACTCCCGGGGCAGACCCCCTGACTCGTCAGTTCGTCGGCCACACCACGGGCCCGATGGTAAAGCTCACGGTAGGTGAGCTGAACATCGTCACCCTGAGTCACTGCCAGGGCCTCTGGATTTCGGGTCACCTGACCGACGAAGAGCTCTCCTATGGATGAGACATCCCTCATCCGGCGAAACTTCTCATCCGATATCTCCCCGTGTATGCCAACATCGGAGCGCAATAATACATGCCCGGCCGTCGATCAGAATGGCTTCCAAACATCGACGCCGGACCGCGATTAACGGGACCCCTGGTGATGTGCCATTCGGGACAGTCCGGCGTCGACCCTAGCTAAAGCGCGCTGGCGTGGCAACCCCGTGATCTCGGCTCCCGGGCGGCCGGCAGCGGGACAACAAGGGGCCGGCAGGTGGGACCACCGAGCCGTTTTCCCTGGTCCGAGGCGGTGCTAATACTCATTGACTCGAGTCTTTCGGACGCGCGTCGCGGAGCCAGTTATGCAGTCTCACTAGAGGTAGACAGGCATCAACACAGCTAGGTTGGAGACAGGTAGCGAGAGCGCTGCGTACGGGGTGGCAGAACCGCGGAGGCCGGGGTACGATCCCTGGGTCTCACCAAGCGAGCAGTGAGATTAAACGGGGAGAAGTGATGCCGGTGGTGGACGCTGTGCTGCCTTGGAAACATGCGCCGACGTGCAGTTCTGTCAAATTGCAGTTTGATCCGGCCGGCCGGCTGATACACGAAAACCTCGCCATTTGGGCGGCGCAGGATCCGGGTCGCCCCGCCGTGTATTGGCGCGGTTCGACTTATAGCTATGCCGAGATCGATGCGATTGCGGAGGACACATACGGGGCCGTTTTGAATATGGGCCTGTCGCCGCGATCGGCCGTGGGCGTATGCATGGCCAGATCCCCGACGCTCATCGGAGTGCTCCACGGGATCCTCCGAGCCGGCTGTTTTTACGTCCCTCTAGATCCCGCCTATCCGCCGGACCGGATCGCCTATATGCTGACCGATTCGGGAGCGCAGGTGGTGTTCGAGGACGACGTGGCCGGCCGGCCACGGTTACGCTCCGCTACCGGCGAGGAGATGTTGGCCACCGCCGTCACGCAGCCGCTTCCGGCGAGAAACACCAGCGACACGGACCCGGCTTACGTCATTTACACCTCGGGGTCGACCGGACGGCCGAAGGGCGTCCTGATCGGGCACGGCTCGGCCCGCGCGCTCGCCGACTGGGCCGCCGGCACATTCGCCGCGGACCTGGACGGGGTCCTCGCGTCCACCTCGATCTGCTTCGACCTCTCGATCTTCGAGATCTTCGGGACGGTCGCCGGCGGTGGGCGGCTCGTTCTGGTCGACAACGTGCTCGGCCTCGTCTCATTGGACGAGGCCGCGGGCGTGCGGCTGGTCAATTCGGTTCCCTCGGCCGTACGAGAGGTGATCGACAGCGGCGCGCTGCCGCGGTCGGTGCGGACGGTCTGCCTCGCCGGCGAGCGGTTCCCGGCGACGCTGGCCGAGGCGCTGTGGCGGCTGCCCGAGGTGAACCGGGTCTGCAACCTCTACGGCCCGTCGGAGGACACCACCTACAGCACCTGGGCCGACCTGGTACCCGGGGCGCCGGGCGAACCGCCGATCGGCCACCCGCTGCCGGGCACCCGTGGCTATGTGCTCGACGACGACCTGCGGGCGGCTGCCGGCGGCGAACCGGGGGAACTGTATCTGTCCGGCGACGGCCTGGCGCTCGGTTATCTGGGCCGGCCGACCGCCACCGCGGCCGCATTCCTGCCCGACCCGTTCGCCGGCACCCCCGGGGCTCGCATGTACCGCACCGGCGACCGCGTCCGGCGCCGGGCGGATGACGCCCTCGAATACATCGGACGCTCCGACGACCAGGTGAAGGTGCGGGGCTTCCGGATCGAGCTAGGAGAGGTCAGCGCCGCGCTGCATCGCGTACCCGGCGTGCGGACGGCCTGCGCGACGGTGGTGACCGGCCCGTCCGGCGATCTCCGGCTCGCGGGCTATCTCGTCGCCGACCGGCCCGGCGCGACCGACGATGCCGCCGTGCTCGCCCACTTGCGTACGTTCCTTTCCGCCGCGATGGTGCCGACCCTGCTCGTCTGGTGCGACCGCCTGCCGGTGACACCGACCGGAAAAATCGACCGGGCTGCTCTGCCCTCACCGCAATATGTCGCTGAGGCGCCCGGGGAAGGTGACGATCCGGTCGAGGCCGAGGTCAGACGCGTGTGGCGGGAGTTGCTCTGCACCGTGCCCGCGCCCGACTCCGACTTCTTCGCCGACGGCGGCGACTCGCTCACCGCGCTACGGTTCGCGGCCCGGGTCGGCGCTGCCGTCGGCCGGTCCGTGCCGTACACGTTACTGCTGGAGCATCCGACCCTGGCCGCGGCCACGGCGTCGATCCGGTCGGCCCCGCCCGCGGCCGCTTCCGGCGAACCGGCGGACGGTGACCACGACGGCCCGCTCAGTCCCTCCCAGCGGCGGCTCTGGGTCCTGCAGGAGATGGATCCACAGGACACCGCGTACCTGATCAATGTGGTGGTTGAGGTCGACGGCGTCGGTACCGTGGCGGAACTGACCGGTGCGCTCGACCGGCTGGCCCGTCGGCACACCGCGCTACGGACGGCTTTTGTCACCGGCACCGCCGGCGAACTGGCCCAGCTGGTCGCCCCGGCCCCGGCCCGTCGGCCCCGGGTCGAGCAGGTCGGCCCCACCGACGACCTTGCCGAGCACGCCGCCGGGATCGCTGCCGCCGACTCGGCCCGGCCCATCCCGCTGGACCGGCCCGGCCCGTGGCGGGCCGGCATCCTGGCCCGGGGTGACGTGCCGGTCGCTCTGGTGCTGACCCTGCATCACATCATCTTCGACGGTTGGTCGCTCGCGATCCTCGTGAACGACCTCGGCCGACTGCTGTCCGGCGAGGACGGTGGCGAACTGCCTGGCGGGATCGCGGCGAGCGCGCGGCGCTGGACCGCCCGTGCGCGCACCGAGGCGGCGATCGCAGCGACCGAACGGCTCGCCTCCTCGGTGCGCGATGCCCCGGCCGTCCTCGACCTGCCGGCCGACCGGACGGACGGCGCGGCGCACGGCAACGCCGCCGTTCACTACCGCCGGACACTTGATCCCGAGCTGGCGACGGCGGTCCGAGCGGCCGGCCGGGCCCAGGGTGCGACCCTGTACATGGTGGGCCTCGCCGCCTTCGGCGTCGTGCTCGGTGGCTGGTGCGGCCGGGACGACCTGCTGATCGGCTCCGCCTTCTCCGGGCGCACCGACGTCGCCGAGGAGCCGCACGTCGGCTGCTTCGTCAACATGGTCCCGGTCCGGGTGCGGTTCGACCGGGCCGACCCCTGTTCGAAGCTGTTCGCCCAGGTCCGCGACAGCGCACTGTTCGCCACCCGCCACCAGGACGTGTCCTTCGAGCAGTTGGTCGAGCGGGTGCAGCCGGTCCGCGTGCCCGGCCGAAATCCGCTTTACCAGGTGGCGTTCGGCGTCCAGGCCGCCGCGCGTCCCGGCTTTGCCGAAGGCCGGATCCGGCTGCGCGGCCGTGAGTTGCCGGCCGCGAAGGCCCGGCTCGACCTGACCCTGTGGCTGGAGGTGGACGGCGACGCCATCGAGGCGGTCTGGACCGCCCCGGCCCGCCGGTTCCGCCCGGAGAGCATCGCCCACCTGCATCAACGTTTCGAGACGGTACTGCAATCCACCGCGCGTGATCCGGACCGGACCATCGCCGCGATCCAGGCCGCCGCCGCAACGCGGCAACCAATAGCACGGAGGAGAAGGAATGGCTGACACCGCCTCGGATCTGAAACCGGTGGCCCGCCGTGATCGACAGCGAGCGGCTGTCACCGTCAGCGAGCAATGGCTGGACGGCTCGCTCCCAGCCCTGGTGAGCTGCCGTAACCCGCTGCTGTCGCTGGCCGAGTGGTTGGCGGCGAACCGCGCGATGACCGACGAACTGGTCCGGTCGTCCGGTGCAGTGCTGTTCCGGGGCTTCGCGGTGCCCGACGCGGCGGCCTTCCACGAAGCGATCGGGGCCTTCTCCGGCGAGGTGCTGAGCTATGGCGAGCGTTCGTCCCCGCGCACCGAGGTGATCGGCGACCAAGTCTACACCTCGACCGAGCACCCGGCCGCGGAGAGCATCCTGCCGCACAACGAGCAGTCGTACACCTTGAACTGGCCCATGCGGATCTCGTTCTTCTGCGACATACCACCGACCACCGGCGGCCGCACTCCCCTGGTAGACAGCCGCAAGGTGCTGGCCCGGCTGCGCCCGGAGACGGTGGGCCGCTTCGCCGCCACGGGTGTGCGGTACACCCGCAACTACGTCGACGGCATCAGCCTGTCCTGGTCCGAGGCCTTTCAGACCGACGACCGCCGGGTCGTCGAGGAGCACTGTGTTCGCGAAGGGATCACCTACGAGTGGACGACGGACGGCGGGCTGCGCACCGCTCAGGTGCGGCCGGCGGTGCATCGTCACCCGATCACCGGTGAGAGAACATGGTTCAACCACGCGCACTTCTTCAACATCTTCTCGATGCCGTCCGGCGTCGGGCAGGACCTGTGGGACTCGCTCGGCGAGGACGGCATTCCATACCACACCTCCTACGGCGACGGATCGCCGATCGATCGGACGACTCTGGCCGAGCTGCACGAGGCGTATCTAGCCGAGACCCGCTCGTTCGACTGGCAGGCCGGCGACGTGCTCGTGGTGGAGAACATGCTGACCGCGCACGCCCGTGACCCATTCACCGGACCGCGGCGCATCCTCGCCGCGATGAGCGACTCCTACCGCTTCGTCGCGGGCAACGCATGACGACGAGCACCGGCCCGATGCGCCGGATGGCCCGCGTCACTAGTCCCGTCCGCCGGTCCACCCTCGCCGAGGATTTCGCGCTCGTCGTCGAGGCCACCTCCCCGGCACTTCAGCTGCCGAGCTGGATCGCCGACAACCACGCCGCCATCCGGGCCGACCTGCATCGCTTCGGCGCCGTGCTGTTCCGCGGCTTCGCGGTCGACGGACCGGCCGGCTTCGGATCGTCGGCCCGGGCGGTCAGCCCGGTGCTGCTGGACTACGTGGAGCGGGCAGCGCCCCGGCAGGAGGTCGCGCCGGGCGTGTTCACCTCCACCGAGATGGCCGCCGACCAGTGGATCCCGCTGCACCACGAGATGTCGTACGCCCACAACTGGCCGACCCTGCTCTATTTCTACTGCGACGTCGCGGCCACCAGGCTCGGCGCGACGCCACTGGCCAGCGAGCGCACCGTGCTGCCGCTGATCCCGGCCGAGGCCCGCGAGCGCTTCGTCCGACACGGCGTGCGCTACGTCCGTAACTACAGTCCGGAGCTCGACCTGCCCTGGCAGCAGGTGTTCCAGACGACCGACCGGGCCGAGGTCGAGGCGTACTGCCGCGAGTCCCGCACCGAGTTCGCCTGGATCGGCCGCGACGGGCTGCGCACCACCGCGGTGCGCCAGGCGACTGCGGTACACCCGGAGACCGGCGAGACGGTCTGGTTCAACCACTCGCACCTGTTTCATCTGACCAACCTGCCGTCCGATGTGGCGGCCGCGCTGGTCGGCGAGTACGGCCTGGCCGGGGTGCCCCGCAACGCCTACTACGGCGACGGTGCGGTCATCGAGGACGAGGTGGTGCGCATGATCGGCGACCTGTACCGCGACCACTCGGTCCGCTTCGACTGGCAGGCGAGCGATGTCCTGATAGTCGACAACTTCCTCGCCACGCACGGCCGGGAGCCCTTCGAGGGCGACCGCCGGGTGCTGGTAGCCATGTCGGATCTCTATGTGAATTCAGGGTTTTCGCGATGACGGAAGACAAATTCCGGCTCTCGCCGGGTCAGCGGCAGTGGCTCGCGTCCGGCCGGGCCGCCGGCCCCGGGCATCGCGCCCGATACCAGTTGCCGTCGGCGACCACGCTCACCGACGTGCGTCGGGTCCTCGACGAGCTGAGTGACCGGCACGAAGCCCTGCGCCTGCGCTTCACCGTCGGCCGGCACGAGCCCTTTCAGCAGGTGCCCGACGAGCACCGCCCGCCTGTGGGCACGGCCGAGCCGGCGGCCGACGAGGATTGGCTGCGGCACCCAGTCACCGCGGTCTTCACCCCGGGCCGGTTGACCGTTCTCGCCTCTCCGCTCGCGCTCGATCCGGAGAGCCTGCGGCTACTCGGGGCCGAGCTGCGTGATCGGCTCGGCGCCGACCGGCCGGACGACGACGAGGACGACGAGGACCGTCTCCAGTTCATCGACATATCAGAATGGGAGCTGGAGCAGCTTCCGGCGGCCGCACCGGACACGCGGGCGCCGGTTGTCCTGCCATCGGACGGCCCCGCCGGGAGCGCCGAGGCGTTCCTCGACCCCGTCCTGGTGGACCGCCTCCAGCAGCGGGCCGCCGATGACAAGACGACGACCGACGACCTGGTGCTGGCGGCGTGGATCCGGGTGCTCTCCCGCTACGCGGCCGACGCCGACACCACCCTGATATTCGGTCGTTATCACGCCGGGCGAAGCCTCGAGGGAACGCGCGGCGTCCTCGGCTCGCTCGGCCGCTACGAGGCGGTCACGATGACCGAGCCGGCCGGTATCGAGGTGGCGTCCCCGCTGGCCGAGCCCGCCCAGCTGGTCGCGACGTTCGCCGGTTCGGTCACCGGCGACGACGAGATCGAGGTGGATGGTCCGGCGAGCCTGGGCGCCCTGCACCTGGAGTGCGTGACCGGCGCCGGCACGATGACGCTGCGCGTGCGGGCCGATGCCGGCGAGTATGCCCCCTGGCTACGCGATTCCGTGGTCGGCACGCTCATCGCGTTGCTCGACGACGTGCCCGGCGTACCCTCTCTCGGCGCCGCCGAGGCCGCGGCACTGGCCGAGCTCGGCCACGGCCCGACCCAGACGCGGCCCTCGTCGACGACCATTCAGGATCTGCTCGAGCAGGGTGTCCGGGGCAGCGACCCGGCCCGTCCGGCGGTGATCGACGGCGATACGTCGCTGACCTTCGGCGAGCTCGACGCGAGTGCGTCCGACCTGGCCGGCGAACTCGCCGCGCGCGGCGTCGCGCCCGGCGACCGGGTGACCGTGCTGGTCGACCGCGGCTGGCGTACGGTCGTGGCGTTCCTCGCCGTCATGCGAGCGGGGGCGGTCTATGTTCCGGTCGACCCGGATCAGCCCGCCGCCCGCATCGCCGCGCTGGTCGCGCGGGTCGGTGCGGTCGCTGTCATCGGTGACGAGTCCTTCCCCGTCACCCGGGTGAGCGAGCCGTCCCGCCCGCGTCACCTTGTCGATCGCGCGCCCACCGACCCGGCGTACATCATTTTCACGTCGGGCTCCACCGGGGCCCCGCGACCGGTGCTGGTGAACTCCGGGGCAGTCGCCCGGCTGCATCGGGCGCTGGCGGCCACGGTCTATGCCGCGACGGACGGTCAGCTGCGGGTGAGCGTCAACGCGCCCGCGACCTTCGACGCGTCCGTAAAGCAGCTGATCCAGCTCGCCAGTGGGCACACCCTGTGCCCGGTGCCGGCCGGCGTCCGCGAGGACCCGCCCGGCATGCTGCGATTCCTGGCCGAGCACCGGATCGATGTACTCGACTGCACGCCGTCGCACGTTCGCCTCCTGCTCGAGGCACGCCAGCCGGGTGACGCCCTGCCCGGGCTCCTGCTGATCGGCGGTGAGGCCATCGACGAGGCGCTCTGGGCCGAGCTCGCCGGGCTGGACGGCGTTCGCGCGATCAACCTGTACGGCCCGACGGAATGCACCGTGGACAGCACGTTCGCGACCGTCCGGGCCGGCACCTCGCCGACGATCGGACGCCCGCTGCCCGGTGTCGGTTTCATCGTGGCCGACGCGGCCGGCCGACCGCTGCCGGTGGGCGCGCCGGGCGAGCTGCTAATCACCGGTGGCCAGCTCGCCGACGGCTACTTCGGGGACGAGGCGGCGACCGCCGCCCGGTTCATCACCGTGGCGGATTCCGGCGGCACCCCGGTTCGCGCCTATCGGACCGGCGACCGGGTGCGGCTGCGGCCCGACGGCCGGCTCGACTATCTCGGCCGCACCGACGACCAGATCAAGATCCGCGGTACGCGTATCGAGCCGGGCGAGATCACCGCGGCGCTGCGCAAGCACCCGTCGGTGCGGACCGCCGCGGTCATCACTCACGGCGACGGCGGTCGCCGCCGGCTCGTCGCATACGCGGTGCCGGCTGCCCGCGCGGTCGACCCGCACCGGCTGGCCGGGATCAACCCGCACGAGACCCAATACCTCTACGACGAGATCTTCACGCAGGAGACGTATCTGCGCGGCGGCGTCACGTTGCCGGCCGGGGCCGTGGTGTTCGACGTCGGCGCCAACATCGGCATGTTCTCGCTGTTCGTCGCCAGCCTGGTCGCCGACGCCCGGCTCTACGCCTTCGAGCCGGTCACCCCGGTCTTCGACGCGCTGCGGGTCAACCTGGCCCCGCTCGAGGGCAACGCGCGACTGTTCGCGCACGGCCTCTCGGGCACCGAGCGAGACACCACGTTCGCCTATTACCCCGGCTACTCGATGATGTCGGGCGAGCACGCGTACGCCGATCCTCAGGCCGAGAAGCGGGTAGTCCGGCGCTATCTGACCAATGCCCGAAACCAGTCCGGCCGGACGGCGGACGACGAGCTGCTGTCCAATCTGGACGACCTGCTGGCCGATCGTTTCGACCCGGCCGAGCAGCGGTGCCGGCTGCGGCGGCTGTCCCAGGTCATCGACGAGGAGGGCGTCGACCGCATCGACCTGTTGAAAATCGATGTGCAGCGGGCCGAGCTGGACGTGCTGCTCGGCCTCGACGAGCGGCACTGGCCCCTGATCCAGCAGATCGCCATGGAGGTGCACGAGGACCCCGACGGCCCCACCGCGGGCCGCGGGCGGCAGATCGCCGAGATGCTCGAGAAGCACGGGTTCACCGTCCTGCTCGAACAGGATGAGCTTCTGGTGGGCACGGACCGCTTCAACCTGCACGCGTTCCGCCCGGCCTATCGCTCGGCGACCGCGCCGGCGCCGGCCCCGGCGGCCGCCGCTTCTGGTCCGGAACTGCGCGACTGGCTGGCCGAGCAACTGCCCGCTTACCTCGTGCCAGACTCGATCGAGATCATCGATCGGCTGCCGCTGACCCGCAACGGCAAACTCGACCGGGCCGCGCTGCCGGACCCGGACACCGGGTCGGCCACCGACTACGCCCCGCCCACCCATCCGGCCGAGCAAATCCTGATCGAGATCTGGCAGGAGACGCTCGGTATCGCGCGGCTGGGCGTCGACGACAACGTGTTCCAGGTCGGCGCCGACTCCATCCGGGCCATCCGGGCGCGGGCGGCGGCCGCCCGGCGCGGCCTGGTCTTCCCGCTGCGCGACATCTTTCGCTACCAGACCGTGCGCGAGCTGGTGCGGGAAAGCGTGCGCGAGCGGCCGGCTCAGCCGGTCGCCGAGAACCCCGCGTTCGCGTTGCTGACCGGCGAGGATCGAAAGCTGGTTCCGGCCGGTGTGGTCGACGCCTACCCGATGACGGCGCTCCAGCAGGGCATGGTCTACCACTCGGCGCTGATCCCGGAGCGCCACAGCTATCACGTGGTGACCGGGCATCGGGTCGCGGCGCCGTTCGACGCGGCCGCGTTGCGGGTGGCAGTCGACGGTCTCGCCGCTGCTCACCCCGCCATCCGGACGGTCTTCGACCTCGCGACGTTCTCCGAACCGATGCAGCTCGTCCGGGAGTCGGTGACCGTGGAGACTGCCGACGAGGACATCAGCGACTTGGCCCCGGACCAGCGCGAGCAACGCGCTGCCGCGGCCTTCGACGAGGAGCGCAGCCGTCCGTTCGATGTCACCGCCGACGTTCCGCTGCGGTTCCGCGCGGTGCGCCTGTCCGGCGACGAGTTCGAGCTGATCGTGGCCCACCACCACGCCGCCATGGACGGCTGGAGCCTCCACCTGATGCTGGCCGAACTGCTGAGGCGCTACGCCGCCGCCCGGACCGGGGCGACCCCGCCGGTCGCCGGGCCAGCCCTGTCGCCCCGGCGGCTCGTCGAACTGGAACGCCAGACCCGGCAGGAGCCGAGCGCGGTCCAGGCCTGGCGGGCGTTGCTGGCCGGGGTGAGCGGCGTGGCGCCGGTCGGCAGCCGGCCGCCGCACATGACCGCACAACTCAACCGCCGGGTCGACGCCGGGCTCACCGCCGACCTGCGGGCGTTCGCGGCGCGGCACGAGGTCCCGCTCAAGGCGGTCCTGCTGGCCGCGCACGCTCGCGCGCTCGGCGCCGAGGGCGGGTCGTCCGAGGTGGTCACCGGCCTGGTCGTTGGGCAGCGGCCCGGCGAGGAGAGCGCGGACCTCGCGCTCGGGCTGTTCATCACCACCCTTCCGGTGCGGCTGCCGGTCGCCGGGGTGACACCGGCCGAGCTGGCCGCCGAGGCGTGGCGCTCGGAGCGGGATCTGATGGGTCGCCACCTGGTGCCGCTGGCCGACATCGAGGCCGCCACCGGTGGCGGGCGGCTGTTCGATGTGTTCTTCAACTTCACCGACTTCTCGTCGGTGCGGACGGGCACCGAGGACGGTTCGCGCGTGGTCGCCACGCGCGAGGCGACTGTCGACGTGGCCTTCGCTCTGGCCGTGGACGTGTCGATCGACACCGAGCCGGGGCTCAACCTGACGCTGCAGTTCGACGCGGAGATCTGGCCACCCGACCGTGCGGCCGGCTTCGCCGAGCGGTATCACGAGACGCTGGCCCGGTTCGCGGCCGAGCCGGAGACCAGGTTGCCCGAAACGGCAGTCGCGGCCTTCCCGACGCCGGCCGAGCCGGAGCCGGACGTCGAGCACGCAACAGCGTTGGCGATCGACCAGGTCCTGGCCCGGGTGTGGGCCGAGGTGCTCGGCCGGGAACCCCGGGGCGACGTGTCCTTCTTCGACGACGGCGGCGATTCGCTGCTCGCCCTACGTCTCACCACCCGCCTGAGTCAGCGGCTCGGAGCGCCGATCAGCCTCGCCGACTTCGTCCGCGACTCCCGGCCGGCGCGGCTCTCCGCGCTCATCGAGGAGCGGCTCACGTCCGACCCGGAGAGCTACTCGGTCACCGCCGACGGGGACCGGGTCCTGATGGTGGAGACCGAAGCCGGCTGGACGCTGCCGCCGCATGCCCGGCACGAGGCGGGTTGCGTGGTCAGCGATCTGCAGGAGCGTCACGGACTGCCGGTGGTCGTCGAGGCGCGGGCGTGGGAGCTGGGTGACTGGGCGACGCCGTACGGCTATCTGGCCGCACCGGCCGGTGACGGACCGGCTCCGGACCCGGCCGGCGCCCGGTGGATCCCGGCAGCCGAGCTCGGCGCGCTGCCCCTGGCCGTGCCGGTGCACCGGCGTGCACTGGACGACTGGTCGGCTAGCCGGCAACCCGGTGGCCCCGAGTTGCGCAGCGGCCAGTGGGGCAAGCCGCAGTGGCGGGCTGAGATGGCCGAGTGGCTCCACCAGGTCGCGACCGGCGCGGGCCGGCGGCCGACCGGGCCGGTCGAGCAGTTCATCGTCTCGCCGTACTCGTACACCGCTCGCATGGCGACTGACGGCGGCACGATCTGGTTCAAGGCTGCCCCGGCCCCGTTCCGGCACGAACCGGCGCTGGTCGACCTGCTGCACCGCACGTTCCCGGGCCGGGTGCCGAGGGTCCTCGCCATCGATGCCGCCCGGGGCTTCCTGGCCACCGAGGACATCGGCGCCTACCGGGAGATCGGCAGCGAACTGACCGAGCTGGACCTCTACTCCACCGTGGCCTCGGCTTACGCCGGCATGCAGCGCGACCTGACGGACACCGGCGCTGACGTGCTCGCGCTGGGGGTGCCCGACCGCAGGCTCGGCGTCCTGCCGGAGCTGCTGGCCCGCCTGGCCGAGGACAACCGGGTGCTCAGCCCCGACGACCCGAGCGCGCTGACCCCGGACGAACGGCGCCGGCTGGTCGCCTGTGTGCCGTGGTTCGCCGACCGGTGTGCCCAGCTGGCCGAGTTCGGCCTGCCGGACGTGGTCCAGAACACCGACTTCTGGCGCGACTGCATCGCGGTCACCGACAGCGGTTTCGTTCTATTCGACTGGGCGGAGAGCGTGTACGGCAACCCGCTCAGCTCGCTGACCACGGTGCGCCGGGACTACGCCCTGGAGGGGCGGGCCGATCGGGCCGAGATCGAGGCCCGGCTGATCGAGGCGTACCTCACGGGGTGGGGCGGCGACGACGCGGTCCGCCGTCTGACGGCGGCCGTCGATCTGGCCAAGCCGACCGGCTTCCTGATGCGCGCGCTGTCTTGGCGCGCCTGCATGGACGGCATGACCGACCTCGACCGATACCCCGGCACCCGTGGTGTGGTCGCGCGCAACATGCGCGAGCTGCTGGCCCTAGTCGACGCGTGACCGCCATCTCCGGAGGAGCACTCATGAGCACCGACACCATCCTGACCGGTCCGATACGGCGTCGGGCGCGGCCGTCACTGCGGCGGTTGCCACTGTCGCTGTCCCAGGAACAGATCTGGCTCGCCGACCGGATGCAGGCGGGCACGTCGCTCTATCACATCCCAATGCTGTTCCGGCTGGCCGGCGGGGTCGATGTCGACGCGCTGGAGACCAGCGTGCGGCACATCGTTCGCCGGCACGATCCGCTGCGGGCGAGCTTCCCCGAGAAGAACGGCATCCCGGTCCAGGTGATCCGGCCGGAGGTCCCGGACGATCTGGTGGAGCGGCACTCGTTGGCGGCCCTGGACGGCCCGGGGCGGGAGGCGGCGCTGGCCGCCCTGATCGACCGGGTCACCGAGGCTCCCTTCGACCTGACCGCCGGGCCGCTCGTGCGGGCGGCCATCGTCGAGGTCGCCCCCGACGATCACGTATTGCTGGTGGTCTGCCATCACTTGGTGTTCGACGGCGGTTCCCGCGGGGTGCTGCTCGACGAGCTGAACACCGCGTACACGGCGTACGCGGCCGGTGACTCGCCGGCCCTGGCCCCGCTGCCGGTGGACTACGCGGCGTTCGTGGAGCGGCAGCGGTCGGCCGACGTCTCCGGACAGCTGGCCTACTGGCAGGCCGAGCTGGCCGACCAGCCCGCCCGGCTGCAACTGCCGACCACGCACCCGCGTCCGAGCGTGCAGTCCTACCGCGGCGCCGTTCTCACGGCCGATGTGGACGCCAGCCTGATCGACCGACTGGTGGAGTTCTCCGCGGCGGCCGGCACGTCCTTACCGGCGGTTCTGCTGGCCGGCTATGCCGTCGTGCTGGCCCGGCACAGTGGGCAGACCGATTTCGCGGTGAGCGTGCCCCTCCTCGGCCGGCCCGAGGCCGCGTACGACGCGCTCATCGGCTGCTTCATCAACACGATCCCGGTGCGGATCGACGCGACCGGTGCCCTAACCTTCCGGCAGCTCGTCCAGCAGGTCTCGGAACGACTGGCCGGCGGGCTGGAGCACGGTGACGTGCCGTTCAACCAGATCGTCCAGGCGATCCGCCCCGAGCGGGATCCGAGCTTCGCACCGCTGGCGCAGGTGTCCTTCGGCATGCTCAACGACGATGTGCTGGGCGTGCCCCGGCTGGCCGACCACCCGATGGACGCGTTCGACCATGAGCGGACCTCGGCGAAGTTCGAGTTCAGCCTCGACGTGGTGCAGAGCGCCGGAGGGGTCCGGGTCGAGGCGGAATACTGCACCGACCTGTTCGACGAGGCCACCGCCGCCCGGCTCGTCGGCCACTGGACCCAGGTGCTCGGCTCCGCGATGGCCGCACCCGACCGGCGCATCGACGAGCTGGGCCTGCTGACCCCGGGCGAACGGGCCACGATGCTCGTCGACTGGAACGACACCGGGACACCGCCGATCCCGGAGGTGCGCCTGCACGACCTGTTCGAGGCACAGGTGCGGGCCACCCCGGACGCCGTCGCGGTGGTGGCCGGCGACGACCGGCTGACCTATACCGAGTTGGACCGGCGGGCCAACCAGCTGGCCCACGCGCTGCAGGCCCGCGGCGTCGGGACCGAGACCAGCGTCGGCGTGTTCATGAGCCGCACGGCGGCCACGATCGTGGCGTTCCTCGGCGTGCTCAAGAGCGGCGGCGTGTACGTGCCGCTCGACCCCGGCTATCCGCCCGACCGGGTCGCCTTCATGCTCGCCGACTCCCGAGTCGACGTGCTCGTCGTGGACGCGTCGGTGGCGAAGCTGACGCCACCGGGGGTGACCAGCCAGCTGTGCGTCGACCGGGACGCGGCGGAGATTGCCCGGCACCCGGACACCGCGCCGCTCAGCCGCACCACCCCGGCCAATCTCTCATGCATGTTCTACACCTCGGGATCCAGCGGAACGCCCAAGTGCGCGATGCTGACCCATGCCAACTACGTGCACTACGTGACGTTCTGGCAACGGCGCTACCTCGACGACACGCCGATGCGGGTGCATCTGCAGATGACTAGCCACGCGTTCGACATCTTCATCGCCGACACCACCCGCGCTCTGTTCACCGGGGCCACGCTGGTGGTCTGCCCGCATGAGGTGGTGATGGCCCCGGACCAGCTGTACGGGCTGATGCAGCGCGAACGGGTGAACAGCGCCGAGTTCATCACGCCGATCCTGGCCGCCCTAGTCGACCACGTGGAGTCGGTCGGGGGCCGGCTGGACTCCCTGGACCTGCTGATCGCCGGCAGCGACATCTGGTACGCCGGCGACTACCTCCGCGCCCGGGCGCTGTGCCGCCCGGACACCCGGATCATCGCCGCCTACGGGCTGAGCGAGACCTCGATCGACAACACGACGTTGGACGGCGTCGAGGTCGGCGACGATCTGACCGGCATCGTGCCGATCGGACGGCCGGCCGACCGCACCCAGATCTACCTGCTCAACGACCGCCTCGAGCCGGTTCCGGTGGGCGTGGTCGGCGAGCTGTACGTGGCCGGCTCCGCGGTCGGCCGCGGGTACTACCGACGCACCGACCTGACTGCCGACCGGCTGGTACCGAACCCGTTCGGCGACCGGCCCGGTGACCGTCTCTACCGCTCCGGCGACCTGGCCTGTTATCGTCCGGACGGCGTCCTGGAGGTGATCGGCCGGGCCGACAACCAGGTCAAGGTCAACGGGTACCGCATCGAGCTGGGTGAGATCGAGTCCGCGTTGCGCACCCATCCGGCGATCGACCAGGCGGTGATCCTCGTTCACCACGGGCCGGCCGGGCACGCCCGCCTCGTCGGATATGCCACGCTGCGGGCCGGTGAGCGCGCTACCGATGCGACGCTGCGTGAGCACCTGCGGCAGACGCTGCCGGCGTACATGATTCCTGCGCTGGTAGTGATCCTCGATGAGTTCCCGCTCAACGCCAACGGCAAGCTGAACCGGCGCGCGTTGCCGGAGCCGGTCGAGCGGGCGGGCGTCGTGCAACGGCGTCCGCTGTCCTCAACCGAGGAGATGGTCGTCGCCATCTGGCACGACGTGCTGGCCATGGCCGAGATCGGCCCGGAGGACAACTTCTTCGCGCTGGGCGGCAGTTCGCTGCTGATGACCCAGATCGTCGCCCGGATCCGGCACGCGCTCGGCGTGGAGCTGCCGATTCGCGCGTTGTACCAGGCGCCGACGGTAGCGGCGTTGAGCGCCGAGATCGAGCGCGCCCGGCGCGAGAGGGACAGCCTGCCGGCCGCGCCCGCCGTCACCGCGGGACCGAGGCAGTGGGAGGCCACCCACCCGTTGTCCTATCCGCAGCAGCAGCTGGCGTTCCACGAGCAGGTCGACCCGGGGACCGCCACCTATCTGGTGCCGACCGTGCTGCGGTTGCGGGGCCGGTTGTCGATTCCGGCCCTGCAGGCCGCCTGGGACACCGTGCGCAGCCGCCACGACGTGCTGCGCACGACGCTGGTGCAAGTCAACGGTGAGGTTCGGCAGCGGGTGAGCGCGCCGGCCACGCAACCCGTGACCGTGCTGGACCTGCGAGGACGCTCCGACGCCGAGCGCGCCGCGGCAGACTATGTCGAGGCGGACGCGCACCGCCCGTTCGATCTCTGGCGCGAGCAGCCGGTCCGGTCCGCCGTGGTCACCCTCGCCGACGACGAGCACCTCCTGCTGGTCACCATCCATCACATCGCCACCGACGGCTGGTCGGAGCACGTGTTGTTGCAGGAGTTCTCGGCGGTCTACGCCGCCCGGCTGGCCGACGAGGAGGCCGACCTCCCGGCGTTGCCCGTGCAGTACGCCGACTTCGCGGTCTGGCAGCGTGATCTGGTCCGCAGCGAGCTGGGCGAGGCGCTGGCCGCCTATTGGGTGCAGCGGCTGGCCGACGCCCCGGGCGCCGCCGACCTGCCGACCGACCGGCCGTTCGGCGCGCGGACCAGCCATGCCGGTGGTTATCTGCCGGTGGCCGTGCCGGACGAGCTGGTCACCGGTCTGACCGAGCTGGGCCGGGAACACGCCGCGACGAAGTTCATGACGCTGTTCGCCACCTACGGCGCCGTCATGCGCCACTACACAGGTCAGGCCGACCTGGTGATCGGGGTGCCAAGCGCCAACCGCACCCGGGTCGAGGTGGAGCGGCTCATCGGCTTCTTCGTCAACATGTTGCCGGTGCGCGTCCGCATCGACGCCGGCACGACGTTCCGTGAGCTGCTCGATCAGGTCCGGGACACCGCCGTCGATGCGTACGCCCACCAGGATCTGCCGTTCGAGCAGATCGTCGAGAAGCTCGCACCGGCCCGACACCGCCTGCAGAACCCGGTGTTTCAGATGTGCTTCGCCCTGGACGAGCCGGCGCGGGCCGCGGCCGTGCTGCCGGGCCTGGCCGTCGCCGCGGAGCCGGGCCACCTCACCACGGCGAAGTTCGACCTGGACCTGTCGCTCGAGGAGACGGCGGCCGGGGTCGCCGGTGGCCTCTCCTACCGCCGGGATCTGTTCGACGAGGACACCGTCCGCGCCATCACCGACGACTGGCTGGCCCTGGCCGCCGCCCTGCTGGCCGAACCCGACCGCCCGATCGTGGAACACGTGCTGCGCTCGGCGGCGGCGCTCGACACCACCGACCCGGAGACGTCGATCCGCGACGGCGAGCGGCCGGTTCCGGCCGGCGCCGTCGGCACGGTGCACCGGCGCCGGCCGGACGGATCGCTGGCCGCCACCGGTCAGCTCGGCCGCCGCCGCCGTGACGGCCGATGGGATCTGGTGGGCACCTCCGAGGAGGAACTGTGGATCGATGGCAGCCGGGTCGACGTCGAGCTGGTGCGCCGCGAGCTGGCGGCCGCGCCACAGGTCAAGGCCTCGACGGTCGTGGTGGCGGGCGGCGAGCTGATCGCAGAGGTGCGGCTCGGACCGGCAACCGGCCGGGACGGTCTCGACGAATACCTGCGTAGCCGACTACCGCACCACCAGCGGCCGCGGCTGATCGTGGAGTTCGACACGCCCGCCGCCGAGCTCGACGACCCGGTCGCCGAGCTGATCACCGCGCTGTTCGGCGAGGTGCTCGACCGGCCAGCGCCGCACCCGGACGAGAGCTTCTTCGAAGCCGGTGGCTATTCCGTGCTGGCCATGCAGTTCGCCGCGCTGCTGACCGAACTGATCGGGCAGCGGGTGCCGGTGCGGCTGCTGTTCGACCACCCGACGGCCCGTTCTCTCGCGGCCGCGCTGGAGCCACAGCTGTCGTTGGACGCGCGTGACCGTCTCGCCCGGGCGTTCGCCGAAGTGGACGTGCCGCATGACGACCAGTGACGAGCTCGCGCCGGCCGGATCGCTCGTCCCGACCGCACTGCCGTATGACCTCGTCCCGAACACCACGGCCGGGCGGATCGCGCGGATGCGGCTGACGCTGTCGGCCGATGTAGCGCGGGTGACCGAGGCGGTCGGCGGCCACCTTAGCCGCTGGGTGCGGGCCGAGTCGGCGACGATCGGCGTGGTGGACCACGGCCAGGAACCGGCGCTGGTCAAGGTGGAGGTGACGCCGGGCCGTGCCTCCGTCGTGCAGCGGGCTCCCGCGGCACCCGGCGACCTGCGGGGTGGCGTGGTCATCGACGGCACCGGAGGGCACACCGCGAGCCTGCTCGCCGAGGCGCGCTCGACAGTCGTTCTGAGCCGGGCCGGCGACGGCTGGGAGCTGGTGCACTGCACTGACTGGCACGGTGAACGCACGATGGCGTCCTGGGCCAGGTCGCTGGAACAGGGCGGGGTAGAGCCGGCCGGCCCGCTCACCGACGAGCTGATCGCGCTCGGCACCGGCGGACCGGCCGCACCCAATCCGCCGCATGTGCTGGCCCGCATCGAGGACTGGGTCCGTCGCACCCCAGACGCCCCTGCCGTGCGGCACCTCGGCCGCACATACCGGTACGCCGAGGTATGGTCCGCCGCTCACGCTCTGGCCCGGAGCCTGCGGGTGGCCGGGGTCAGCGCCGGGGAAAGCGTCCTCATCGCCACCGGCCGCTCGCCGGATGGCGTGGTGGCGATGCTCGGCTCGCTTCTGGCCGGCGCCGTGAACGTGCCGGTCGATCCGCAATGGCCGATGGAGCGGCTGCGCCGGGTGATCGAGGCGACGGGGGCCGCCGTCTTCGTCCACGCAGAGAAGATGGCGACCGACCTGTTGCTCGCGGCCGGTCTGACCGACGTTCCGACCGACCTGGAGGGCGGGATCGACGCCGGGATCGGCACCGGCCCGGTGACGTCGGGTCTCGACGCGTCGGCGTACGTGATCTTCACATCGGGCACCACCGGTGTCCCGAAGGGCGTCGAGGTCTCGCACCGGGCCCTGGCCCACCTGTGCGAGACGACGACCGAGCTCTATCAGCTGCAGCCGGGTGACACCGTGCTCGCGCTGGCGCCCCTGTACTTCGACGTGTCCGTGCTCGAGACCTTCGTCACGCTCGGCGCCGGCGCGAGCATGTGTGTCGCCACCGACGACGACCGGCTCGATCCCTATCTGCTGACCGAGCTGCTGCGGGCCGAAGAGGTCACCGTGGCCGACCTTCCGCCGTCGCTGATGCCGTTTCTTGATCCGGCTGAGCTGCCCGGGCTGCGACTGGTCACCGCCGGCGGTGAGGCGTTCAACGGCCGCCAGGTCGAGGGCTGGGCGACCGGGCGGCGTCGCTTCCTCAACTGCTACGGGCCGACCGAGGCGACGGTCCAGGTGTCGGTCATGGACTGCGCTCCGGGCTGGCCGCGGACCCCGCCGCTGGGCCGGCCACTGCCCGGGTTCGAGTTCTTCGTGGTCGACGACGATCTCCGGGCGGTGCCGCGCGGAGCGGTGGGCGAACTGCTCATCAGCGGGCCGGGCCTGGCCGAGGGCTATCTGAACGATCCGGATCAGACGGCCCAGCGGTTCGTCCCGGCCGGGCCGCTCGGCCGGCGGGTCTATCGCACCGGGGATCTGGTCCGCTGGCGCGACGACGACAATCTGGAATTCCACGGGCGCAACGATCGGCAGGCCAAGATCAACGGTCATCGTATCGAGCTCGCCGAGATCGAGTCGGCGCTCCTCGGCCGGCTCGACGCCCGGGCCGCCGCGGCGGAGATCATCCACAGCGGCGGCCGCGACCGGTTGGTGGGTTTCGTGGTCGGCCCGCGCGAGCCGCTGGCCGGCGCGCTCCGGCTCCTGGCCGAGGTGCTCCCCCGGTACGCCACGCCGGAACTGCTGGTGCCGCTGGACGCTCTGCCGGTCACCGCCACCGGCAAGGTCGACCGAGCCCGGCTGATCGCCGCCTACGAACGATCCCGGGGCACGACATCGAGAGCGATGAACGGAGATTCCCTCCATGAGTGAGACCGATTCGGCGACGGTGCGGCAGGTGGTCGGGGTCGGCTTCGGCCCGGCGAACCTGGCTCTGGCCATCGCGGCCGGCGAAGTGGCAGGGCCGGATGGTCGCACCCTGCTCGACGAATGCGTGTTCCTGGAGCGGCAGCCCTCGTTCGGATGGCACCGGGGCATGCTGCTCGATGGCGCCACCATGCAGGTGTCGTTCCTGAAAGACCTCGCCACCTTACGCAGCCCGAGCAGCCGCTACACGTTCACGTCCTACCTGCACGATGTCGGCCGGCTGACCGACTTCATCAACAGCAAGACGCTGTATCCCTACCGGACCGACTTCCACACCTACCTGGAGTGGGCCGCCGACCGGCTGCCGGCCGACGTCCGGTACGGCACGGAGGTCGTATCGGTCACGCCGGAGCGGACCGATGACGTCGTCCGCGAGCTGCTCGTGCGGACCGGCGACGGCCGGACGTTCCGCACCCGCAACCTGGTTATCGGCACCGGCATGACGCCCTGCTTCCCGGATGGCGTGCAGCGCGGCCCGCGGGTGTGGCACAGTGCCGAGCTGCTGACCCGGCTCGCCGCACCAGCGCCAACCAGGCCGCGCACGTTCGCCGTGGTGGGGGCGGGCCAGAGCGCGGCCGAGGTGGTGGAGCACCTGCACGCGACCCATCCGGAGGCCGACGTGCATGCGATCTTCGGTCGCTTCGGCTACAGCATGTCCGACGACAGCCCGTTCGCCAATCAAATCTTCGACCCGGACTCCGTTGACGAGTTCTACCACGCTCCGGGCGAGGTCCGGGACGCCCTGATGGGCTATCACGCGAACACCAACTATTCCGTTGTCGACCTCGATTTGATCCGTTCCCTGCACGGCACCGCCTATCGGGAGCACATCGCCGGTCGCCGCCGGCTGCACTTCCACCACGCCTCGCGCATCACCCGCCAGACCGTCACCGGTGAGGGCGTGCATCTCGATGTCGAGTTCCTGCCCACCGGGACCATCCGGCAGATCGATGCCGACGCGATCGTCTACGCCACCGGCTACCGACCGTCCGACCCGCGGCAGCTGCTCGGCGATCTGGCCGACGAATGCAAGACCGATGACCGGGGCCGTCTCGCGCTGGCCCGGGACTACCGCGTGATTACCTCGGACGGCGTCCGCTGCGGAATCTACGTGCACGGTGCGGCCGCGGAGCGCACCCACGGACTCTCCGCCGGGCTGCTGTCCAACGTCGCGGTCCGGGCCGGCGAGATCCTCGCCGCGATCCGTTCGCTCTGATCGCCCCCACCCACGAGGAGGATCATGTTCGTCCCATCCGACTACCGGGCCGACTCGGCGGCTCAACTCTGGTCGGTCATCACCGGCCATCCGCTGGGCCTGTTGGTCACCGTCGGGCCGGACGTGCCGTTCGCGACCCACCTCCCGGTGGTGCCGGCCGGCGACAGCGACAGTGACGGCGACCTGGTGGGCGCCGTCCTGCTCGGTCACCTGAACCGGGCCAACCCGCAATGGGGATCACTCGTCGACGGGCAGGCAGCCAAGCTGATCTTCGTCGGACCGCACGCATATGTCACCCCGGCCGTCTATCCGGCCGCACCGGCCGCCCCGACGTGGAACTTCGTCGCGGTTCACGTGACCGGCGTGGTGCGACCCGTCACCACCGCCGAGGAGACACTGGCCGTCGTCAGGCGGACCGCCCTCCTGCTGGAGCACCGCTTCGGCGACGGCTGGGACCAGGACGGGTCGGCGAACTACTTCCGGTCCATCGTGGCCGGCGTCGGCGCGTTCCGATTCGAGGTGACCACCGCGGACGGCACCTTCAAGCTCAGCCAGGACAAGCCGGCCCACGTACGCCGCCGGATCGCCGATCGCCTGGCGGAGCCGGACCAACCGGGCGGACCGGCCGTCGCCGCCCTGATGAATGGTCCCCGATGACGGTGACCTCGCTCTGGACCGAGCCGATCTCCGCCGCCTGCCTGGGCGAGATGATCCGAGGGCTCGGCGACCGCACCGGCCCAGCCGTCGTCGACGGGGACCGCACCCTGCACTACCCCGAGTTGAGCACCTGGGTCGCCGAGTTGGCCGGGCGGCTCGTCGCGGCCGGAGTGACGGCCGGTGACCGGGTAGCGGTCACCGGACGGCGCAGTGCGGAGGTGATCGGGGCGATGCTGGCGACGGCCTCAGTGGGCGCCGCCTACGTGCCGCTCGACGCCGAATATCCGACCCGGCGCCTAGTCCACATGCTGGTCGACTGCGATGCCGCGCTGCTGCTGCACACCGGCGACCGGCCGGACTTCGCCGGCGCCGCGCCGTCACTGCGTATCCCCGGACCGGGCGAAAATGCCGCCGCGGGACCGCTCCACCTGCCCTGCGATCCGGAGCGGCCGCTCTACGTCATCTACACCTCCGGCTCGACCGGTCGTCCGAAGGGCGTCGCGCTGCCGCATCGCAGCATCGACAACATGGCCCAGTGGCAGTCGGCCCACTCAGTCCGCCCCGACCTGCGTACCGCCCAGTTCGCCCCGATGAACTTCGACGTGTGGTTCCAGGAGGTGCTCGGCACCCTCTACGGTGGCGGCACCGTCGTGATCATGCCGGAACGGCTGCGCCGAGACCCGATCGCGCTGCTCGACTGGCTCGCCGACGAGCGGATCGAACGGCTGTTCCTGCCCGGCGTCGCCCTGCAGATGCTGGCGCTGGCGGCGGCCGACGACGACCTCGACCGGCTCGCGCTGCGCGAGGTCAATGTGGCCGGCGAGCAGTTGCTCTGCTCGCCGCCAATCCGGGAGTTCTTCGAGCGGATGCCGGAGTGTCGTTTCAACAACCACTACGGCCAGAGCGAGTCCGCGATGGTCACCGTGCACACCCTGTCCGGACCGCCGGCGAGCTGGCCGGCACTGCCCCCGATCGGCCGGCCCCTGCCGGGGTGCGAGCTGCTGATCGCCCCGCTCGACCCGGCCGAGCCGCACGTCGGTGAGCTGCTGGTGGCCGGCGCCCCGCTCGCCGTCGGCTACCTCAACCAGCCCGAACTCAACGCGGAGCGATACCGCCCGGTGCCACCCACCCCCCGGGGGCACACCCGGGCTTTCCATACAGGCGACCTCGTCCAGATCGAGGACGGGCAGGTACAGTTCCTCTCCCGGCTCGACGAGGAAGTCAAGATCCGGGGCGTTCGGGTCAACCCGCTGGAGGTGGACGCCTGCCTGATGGAGCAGCGCGGCATCGACGAGGCGGTCTGCGTGCCGGTGGACGTGGCGGCCGGGTCACGCCAGCTACGAGCGGTGGTCACGCTGGCCGCCGATCAGCCGCTGGACGCTGACGAGCTGCGTCGCGCGCTGGCCGAACTACTGCCTGCGCAGTCGATCCCCGTGACGATCGAGGCGGTGCCGTCCATGCCTCGCACCCCGAGCGGAAAGATCGATCGCAAGGCAGTCGCCGAATCCCTGCTCGCGACGGTACGGCCATCGTGACATTGCTGATCCTCGACTATCCCGGACGACGGGCCAAGGCCCGCCTCAGCGACATGGGGCTGGAGGGCCACGGCTTCACGTGCCATTACGCGTTGGCCGGAGCGCTGCCGGCCGCGGCCGACACCACCGCGTACGCCGCACGCCTGGACCTGCCCGGTGACGCCGAGGCAGTGGTGGCCCTGTGCGCGACCGCCTCGCTCGGCACGGCGATCGCCGCCCGGCTCGGTGCCCCCGGGTCGCCGCTCCCGCTGGTGCTCGTCGACCCGCAGGCCAGCGGGGCCTGGGAAGTCGCCACCGCGTACGCCGAGGTCCTGGAGCAGGTCACCGAAGGCGATCCGACACTGGGTGCGAACCCGATCGACGTCACGGCGCTGCTCGGCCGCGGTGACGTGCTGCTGTCCGCGATCGAGGAGGACCTGTCCGCCCGAGCCCGGGCCGTTTTCCTGGCCGACGGTTACGACATGGCCGAGGCCGAGGAGCCCATCGCCGAAATGTTGTCGATCTACCAGCGCTGGCTCACCTGCCTGGTCGCCGCGCACCACCACGAACCGGTCGCCCATGGTGACGTACTCCAGGTCCTTTCTCCCCGGTGGCCGGACGATCTGACCTGGCTCGGCGTCACCGCCGAGACGACCATGCGGGTCGATGCGCCCCCCGACCAGATCGCTCGTCACCCGGCGGCCGCCGCCGCCGTCGTCGACTTCCTCCGCTCGAGGAGAAGCACCGGAGTAGCCGTATGAAGGGCGCCCTCACCCAGACCGAGACCGCCATCGCCGCCATCTGGGCGGAGGTGCTGGGTCTCGACGTGATCACCCGGTCCGACGACTTCTTCGAGCTCGGCGGCGATTCGCTGCTGGCCACGAAGGTCGTCGTGCGCATCCGGCGGGCCTGGTCGGTGCGGTGCACCGTCCAGCTGATCATCGATACCCCGGTGCTGTCCGAGTTCGCCGCCGCGGTCGACGAGCTCGCCGGAACCCGCGGATGAGTCCGGCGTACGACGTCATCGTGGTCGGCGCCCGGTGCGCGGGCGCCTCGACGGCGATGCTGCTGGCCCGCCAGGGCCGCCGAGTGCTGCTGCTGGATCGGGCCGCCATCGGCTCGGACACGATGTCGACGCTGTACATCCGGCCCGGCGGGGTGGCGCTGCTGGCCCGCTGGGGCGTGCTCGACGCGGTGGTGTCCTCCGGGTGCCCGCCGCTGGACACGATTGAGTACGACGTGGGGGAGGTGCGGCTCGCCTCGGCCACACCGCGGACGCCCGGCGCGGACGCCGCGTATGCCCCGCGGCGAGGCGTCCTCGACCGGCTGCTCGTGCAGGCCGCAGCGGAGGCCGGCGCCGAGGTGATGGACCGCACCTCGGTCCGAGAGCTGCTGCGCTCCGGCGACCGCGTGACCGGCGTCCGGGTGGACGGTGGAGACCTGACCGCCCGGCTGGTGGTGGGCGCCGACGGCATGCGCTCGGCCGTCGCGGAGATGGTGGGCGCCCCCACGGTGGTGAGTGACCCGTTGGCCAGCTGCGTCTACTTCACGTCGTGGAGCGGGCTGCGAACCGGCTTCGGCTTCCACGAGCGTCCCGGCAGCTGGATCGCCCGGATCCCGACCCACGACGGGCTGACGATCGTGTCGACGTACTTCCCGCAGCAGGAGTTCGCCCAGATCCGCCGCGATCCCCTCGCCGCGCATCTGGGCGCGATCCGCCGCCACGCACCCGAGCTCTACGACCAGGTGGCGGACATTGTGCCGACCGACCGGATTCACGGCACCGGTGACCAGCGCAACTTCTATCGGCAGGCGGCCGGCCCGGGCTGGGTCCTGGTCGGTGACGCGGGCCACCATCTGGACACCATCACCGCGAGCGGCATCACGAACGCCTTCTTACAGGCCGACCTGCTGGCCGCCGAACTGGTGGGCACCGATCTCGACGACCACGAGACGACGGACGCGGCGACGGCCCGCTTCGGCTCGCAGCGGGACAGAGCCACGAGTTCGACCTATCGCAGCACGTTGGACCTGGCGCGGCTCTCGCTGAGCCCTGGCCGGATCGACCTGCTGCGCACCGTGGCGACCTCCCCCGGCGCCACGCAACGCTACTTCTCGATGGTGCTCGGCATCCTTGACGCGGCGGAGTTCTTCGACGACCCGGAACTGCTCGATCTGCTTTGATCCCCCCTCCCCCCTGGAGCGCCGCGCACTGCCGTCTCCTCTCCCCCAGCTCAACGACGCCCTGCCGTGTCCAGACCTCGGATAAGGACCCATGCCCGAGAACACCCTCGTCACCTTCCCCGCCGGCGAACTCACCGCGGAGACCACGATCCGCCTGACGGTCCCGGTCGGCGACCGGCACGGCATCGTATGCGCCACGACCCCGTTCCACCCGATCGACCACACCTGGCCCGACCAGCCGGCCGACCAGGGCACGCTCACCGTCGGCGGTCAGGCCCTGGCGGTCGAGGACTGCGTCATCGGTGCGGCGCCACGGGACGGCTCGGCGCCGATCAGCACGGGTGACGACATCGAGGTGCGGCGGGACGACCCGGACTGGAACTGGTATGTCGTGCACGTCGTGGCGGCCGACCCCGGTGCGGTGACCGGCGAGCGGGCCGGGCTCGAGGTGGATCCGGTGTGGCGGCACGGGTTGTCGGCCGGGCACACCATGTGCGAGCTGGTCGGCCTAGCCCTCAACCGAGAGCTGGCCGGGCGTTGGACGAAGCCGGTGAAGGACGACGCGCTCGGCCACCCGGACTTCGACAAACTGGCCATCACCCGGTCCCGGATCCAGCCGACCGGCAGCGTAGACCACTACCGGCTCGGGAAGTCGCTGCGGCGCAAGGGTTTCTCGGCCGACCGGCTGGCCACCGAGCTGCCCGAGCTGGAGGCCGGAATCAACGCTGTGATGGAGCGCTGGGTGGCCGAGGACGCAACGGTCGGCGTGGAAACGGAAGGCCCCGGCGTCGACGCGATGCGCACCTTCTACTGCGAACTATCGGACGGCGCCGTCCGAGTGCCCTGCGGCGGGACCCACGTCACGCGTACGGGTGAGATCGGGTTCACCCAGGTGTCCTTGAGCCTGTCCGACGACGGATCGGAGCTCCGGATGGAGGCTGCACGTCAGCTCCCCTGACCCGGGGCGATTGCTTCTTGGACTTAGCGCCAGGCGGTGGCCACGCCGATCTCGAAGCCGGCGGCGAGGCGGGTGTAGGTGTCATTTTTGCGCAGGTGGGCCAAGGCGAGCAGGGCCCAGCGGCCGGGGGTCAGCCGCCGCCATCGGGATTTGCGCTGGTGGCGGTAGCCGCGGATGCGATCGGCCAGACACCGACATCGTCGTCGCCGAGACACCTAAGCAGGGAACCGCACACCGAGCAGGAGACCGTGATGCTTGAGGCCGCGCGGTTCATCGGACTCGGCCTTTCTCCTGGCGTATTCGCCGCCGCGCCACGCGCACCACGGACACCGATGATGGTCTCAGGTGCGTCGGCACGCTCCGCGGGCCTGTGCACCCGCACGACCGGGCATCGTCGGGACACGCTGCCATCACCGGCCCGATCGTGACCACCCTCCACGCCCTCGCAACCGCGCTCGCCGACGCGTCCTTGCCGGCGAAGGCTGGCGCCGTGGCGATCTCGTCGACCAGGGTGGGCTCGTCCTCGGGGTACGGCGGCGATGGCTGTGGTCGGTCGCCGACGCGGTGCTGGTCGCCTTCCCGCGCCCACCCACCGACCGACCACGCGAGCTGGCCACGTTCCTGAGCACCCTCCACCCGCTGCGCGCGGCCGTCGCCACCGCCCGCCAGCACGGTCGCCGATGCTGTCGAGCGTCTCCCGTCCCACGTTCCGCATGAGAACGAGCGGGAGGCCTGGGCCGCAAAGCTGCGGCTGCGCCACAACCTGGACATATGGCGACGCGGCGACGATTTCCTGACCTGGAAAGAATTCGTTGCGGACCCCAGCAGGTTGGGTATCGCCCGGACTCCTGGGACGCTCTGCTGGTCGCCAGCGAGTTCGTCCAGCACGATCGCGTAATCGGGCAGGACCGACGGTCGCTGTCGCCGACCCAACGATCCGGCCGCCAGTTACGCGCTGTTCGGATCCGGCTGGTGGACGGCGAGGAGCCTGCGGCTGGAAGCAGCGGAGATTTTCGCCTCAAAGGGACTGTCAAACGAACGGTGTGTCCACGGTTTTGAGGACTACTTGCGGCCTGCGGACAGGCGGCCTTCGAAAGTGATGTCGAAGGCGTTGAGGGCTGGTTTCCAGCGCATGGTCCACCGCCGGCGCCCCTGCCCGGTGGGGTCGAGGCTCATCACGGCGAGGTAGACGCACTTGAGCGCGGCGGCTTCGTTGGGGAAGTGGCCGCGGGCGCGGACGGCGCGGCGGATGCGGGCGTTGACGGACTCGATGGCGTTGGTGGAGCAGACGACGGTGCGGATCTCTGCGTCGAAGGCCAGGAACGGCACGAACTCGGCCCATGCCTGTTCCCAGAGCCGGATGATGGCCGGATACCTGTCACCCCAGGCCTCGGTGAACTCGGCAAAGCGGGCTCGGGCGGCGGCTTCGGTCGCAGCGGTGTAGACCGGCCGTAATGCTTTGGCGATGGCGTCCCAGTGCTGCCGGCCGGCATACCGGAACGACGCCCTCAACAGATGGATCACGCACGTCTGCACGACGGCTTGCGGCCACACCTCACTGATCGCGTCGGGCAGGCCCTTGAGCCCGTCGCAAACCACCATGCACGCATCCGCGACGCCGCGGTTCTTCAACTCCGTGAGGACCTGCAGCCAGAACTTGGCACCTTCGCCGCCGTCACCGGCCCACAGGCCAAGGATGTCGCGGGTGCCTTCCACGGTGACGGCCAAAGCGAGGTAGATGGGCCGGTTGGCGACCTTCCCGTCGCGGATCTTCACGTGCACCGCGTCGAGGAAGATCACCGGATAGACCGGGTCCAGGGGTCGGTTCTGCCACCCGGTCATGCCCTCGACGACCTTGTCCGTGATCGTCGAGATCGTCTGCCGCGACACGTCGGCGCCATAGACCTCGCCCAGGTGGGTTTGGATCTCCCCGGTCGTCAGGCCCTTGGCCGACAGGGAGATCACCATTTCGTCCACCCCGGACAACCGGCGCTGCCGCTTGCGGACGATCCGCGGCGTGAATGAGCCCTCGCGGTCACGGGGCACGTCGGTCTCGACCGGGCCGACGTCGGTCAGCACCCTCTTGGAGCGGCCGCCGTTGCGGTGGTTGGATCCCTCTTTGGCCGTGGCGTCGCCCTTGTCATAGCCCAGGTGATCGCTGATCTCACCCTCGAGCGCAGATTCCAGAACCCGCTTGGTCAGCTGCTGCAACAGCCCGCCGTCGCCGGTCAGCTGCAGTCCCGCCGCCCGGGCCTGCTCCACCAGCCGGCCGACCAGCTCGTCGTCCACGCCATTCACCGGCGGCTGCGCCGGATCCTTTTTCGCCACCGCGGCAGTATCCACGGCGGTCGTCATGTCGGTCATCGGTGTCTACTCCCTAATCAGGAGACACACCGTTCGTTGTACAGACCCTGGCTAGGGCTCATGCAGACCTCAGGGCCGCGATGACCGGCACTGGTGGCCGCGCCGGTCACGATGAAGCCCGCAAGTTCGCCCGGCTGACCCCTGGCGCCACCCCCCGGCGGGGCAACTTTGGTTAGATTGGCGTCCGTGCGCTTCTCTGAAGAGTGTTTCGTATGGTGGGCGCCAGTTTCCGCTGCGGCGCCGCTATTGGTGCATCTGCTGGACGATGTGGAGCGGCAGCGGATAAGCGCGCTTCGCCGTTCGGCCGACCGGGCTCGCTCTCTGCTCGGCGCTGCCGTGCTCCGCTTGGTGGTTGAGCGGCACACCGGAGTACCAGCCTCCCGCGTGACGGTGCATCGGGCCTGCAACCGGTGCGGCGGCCCCCACGGTCGGCCCCGCGTACCCGGTACCGGGCTGCACGTCTCGGTGTCGCACTCCGGCGACTGGGTGGCCGTCGCGCTGACCGAGGCGGGAGAGGTAGGGGTCGATGTTGAGCGCGAGGCGCCGATCGACGTAGATGAGTTGCGTTCTACGGTGCTCGCGCCCGGTGAAGCCGTACGTGGCGTGCGAGACTTCCTCGTCTGCTGGACGCGGAAGGAGGCGATCCTCAAGGCGACCGGAGATGGACTGATGGTGCCGATGACGCAGGTTTCCGTGGGTGCGCCGGATACCCCTCCAGTTCTGGGCGGTTATCCCGATCGCCCCGGCCTCGTCGCGCAGTTGTTTGATCTTGTCGGCCGGGAGGGTCATGTGGCCGCACTAGCTGCGGTAACTGAAACTGCGCTGACCATCCGGGAACTGGACGCGACGGCACTGTTGGCGGGCATGTCGTCGGGGCAGCCTGCCTCAATGGATCTACCCCTTGTGTAGTTGCGTGCAGAAGCGGTCGGTGGGGCGGTCGTCGTGCCGCCCCACCGACTTGAAGCCCCACACCCGCTACAGCCGAAAGACAAGGGTTTGCAAGCCAGTACCGGGCCCTACGAGGTCCGACTGATCTTCAACTACGGAGCACACGGCGGCCGTTTGCGACCCGGAAACCGAGGGCAAAAAAACGAGAACCACAGGCCACGGTCAACGTCGGAGCAGCTCATTAGAATCCGTGTATCGGCGATGGTCGGTTGACCTTGCCTTCTACACCGAGTGCCCGGTTCGGCCACGTCCAACTATCGAAGATCACCCGCCAGTCGGTGAAGGTCTTCGTCAAACACCTCAAGACACAGCTCGCCGACTCCAGCGTCTCGAGCGTCATGTCGCTGTTCGGCCTGCTCATGCGCGAAGCCGTCGCCGACCGCCGCATCGGCTACAACCCCTGCGCCGGCATCAAAGTGCTCACCCGCCGGGCCCCGGAACGCCCGCACGCCACCCCGGCCCAGGTCAACACCATCGCCTCCCGCATCCACCGGCGCGCCGACCAGATCCTGGTCATCACCGCCGCCTACACCGGCATGCGCTGGGGCGAACTCGCCGGCCTCGCCCGGGCCAACACCCACCTCGGCGACGGACTCATCCAGGTGCACCCCGACGTCGGCGCCCTGCACGAAGTCGCCGGCCGCCTCTACCTCGGCCCACCCAAAACCGCGAACTCCGTGCGCGACATCCACCTCCCACCGTTCCTGACCGGCCTGCTACAGGAGTTCCTCGACAGCCACGACCACGACACCGTCTTCTGCGGCGCCCGCGGCGCCTACCTACGCCGCTCCAGCATGTCCCGCCGCGTCTGGGGCCCCGCCGTCAACGGCAACCCCCGCGCCCACACCGGCCCGGTCATCCAAGGCATGCACTTCCACGACCTCCGACACACGCACAAAACCTGGCTGATCGAAGACGACATCCCCGAAGTCGCCCAAGCCCAGCGACTCGGCCACCGCCTGCCCGGCGTACGCGGCATCTACAGCCACGTCACACCCGCCATGCGCCAGCGCATCACCGATGCGCTCCAAAACCGCTGGCTGACCACCCAACCCGCACCCGCCGCCCACGTGCCGCACCTGCACGCCGCGTAGCCAGCGACACCGGCTCTACGGGCGGCGCCAGCACGGCGCCGCCCCGCCGCCGTTCACCCCACCAGCGGCGACCACGCCGACGCGTGGCAAACCCGGCCGCAGGGACGTCAGGAAGGCAGACGATCATGTGCTCCCATTTTGCTCCCAATGTAATGGGCGCAAAACGAAAGGCTCGTTACCGAAGATTCGGTAACGAGCCTTTGACCTGCTGTTTCTCTGGTGGGCGATACTGGGTTTGAACCAGTGACCTCTTCCGTGTCAAGTTCGCGCAACGAGGCTCGGTACGGTCTCCTCCGACGTCAGGCAGCGTCTCGGGGCCCAACCTCGGCTGCTGCGGTCGCGTCGGTTGCTGTACTCCTGTGCTGTACTAACTTCCACTGCGAGGGGCCGATCTCAATCCCTTGACCCCCAGAGATCGGCAACGCGGTCCCGCTCGGCTCGCACCGCTGGTCGACGGTCCGATGGTGGTCACCGTGGTCCCGCTCGGTGCCGTCGGTTTCTGTACTCCGCCGCTGTACCGCTGGAGCCTCCTGCCGAGCGGGTACGGGGCTAGCTTCTCAACCCCACGCTCGCCCCGCCCGCCACCGGGTCGAGTCCACACCTGTCATGCATCCGACAGACACGTGGCGCAATGAACACGTGGGATCACGTATCGTAGGCAAACCCCCACCCCTGGCGAGGCGACATGTACTTTAGCGAGAGATTCGGCATCCAAAATCCATCGCGCTACGATTGGTTCGACCCAATCCTAGAGGTGGACACGCTCCTCTTCGTCGACCCCTTCTTGCTTTTTGCCGACAAAAGCGAGGAGTGGGCGACCGCCCACGACAACGTCATGGAATATTTTCATTCGGCCTTCGAACTGCTCGCCAAGAGCGGGATGCGCAGGGGTCAGCTATACGACCGAGTGCTAACCCTCATGCTCTTCCCCGAACCCAGGGAATTCAGGCTTGGGTACACGGCGAAGAGCACGGATGGGGCAG
Source organism: Micromonospora pattaloongensis (assembly GCF_900107255.1). GTDB lineage: Bacteria > Actinomycetota > Actinomycetes > Mycobacteriales > Micromonosporaceae > Micromonospora_I > Micromonospora_I pattaloongensis. The sequence continues at coordinate 337,933 of NZ_FNPH01000002.1, forward strand.
GCGCCGGCAAGGGTCTCGCGAAACAGGTTGTCGGGGCTATGGGCGAAGCCATCAACCGAGGACTTGACGACATCAGTCACTTCGAAGAACTCGGCATCCTGGTCGACCGGTTCAACCGTGATCGCATTTCAGACGTCATCTGCAACCTGCTGAAGCCGAGATTCATCTCATATACTCAGCGCGTATGCGAAGAGCTAGAAATCCCCACCGAGGAAGTTGAAGTCCCCCACGCCACTTTCAACGAGATGCGCAATCGGTGGATGAGCGAACGAATCAATCTGCCAGTTGACGAAAAAGGCAAGCCAGTTATCTTGACACCCAAGCGCTTCCTTAGAGAGCTGCCGACTCTCTCTGCCGACAACTGGTATGACCACCTCGACACGTCACTGAGGGACGACCTCAACCTCCGGATCTCCGGACAGGTAAGGAAGTCCGACATCCTTGCCGCGGCTCGTGCCAACATCGGCACATACCGGATGTGGATTCAAGCGCAAGAGAACCGTCACCCGGAACCGTATGACGTCGATCTGGATCCCAAGCTCTACGTTCAGTGGCAACGAGTCGCGAAGATGGCAGCAGAAAGCTTCCCGCAGGCTAGACAACGAGTCATTCATTCAGAGACGGAGATGCTGGCGTTTATAGATGAAGTTGTTGGATACGTCCAGCACTGGGTTGAACGGGATGGCGGCTGGCGGCTTTTCTGGAAGGACGCCCCCAAGCAGACCATCCCTGAAACCAACATGCAGATTCTTTTCCTCGGCATGGTCAAACAATACTGCAAAGCTGCGGGCATCCGGATTGATCGAGAGGTTGAGACCGGGAAGGGTCCGGTTGACTTTGCGTTTAGCGGAGACGGTCGGCTGCGAGTGCTGATCGAAATGAAGAAGCTGACGCACGGCGAGTTTTGGAACGGCCTCTTCAGGCAGACACCGGAATACGTCCTGAACCTGGAGGTCAAAGACGCAGTATTTCTAGCCATCAAGAATTCCACGACGAAGCCCATGAGGAAGCGATGGGCCGAACTGGAGTTGAATGCGGCAGAAGTACGCCGAAATTCTGGCTTGAACATCCGGACGGCAAAGATCGATATTATGCCAAAGCTGTCGGCGAGCAAGGATAAAGGAGTCCAGTCAGACGAAGAGTTGGGCGAGGAGGACGGCGCAGACCCGGAGTCCGGTATGTACGCCATCACCGATGACCTCGATAATGAGACGGACGACGAGGGCGACTAGCTTTCGCTCGGTCGAGACAGCGAATCGCTCGATCGGCCACATCGCCATCCCGGAGTGCCCGAGGACCCCGCCGGAGGCACGCTCTGACACCGAAGTCGTGCCGCATCCAGCGGGCCGGTTGTCCGAACGCATCGATGACCGAGATCCGATCACTCTCTAGTCTACGTAGGTTCCAGCTATGCGCCGATCATCCTTGTCCTCCCTTCTGAGCCTCGCCGTCCTCGTCGGGGCGGCAGCTTGCTCGTCGTCCCCTCCCCCCGACTCCGCTGCCCCAGACGCGACTCCGTCCGTGGATCTTGAACAAGCATGTTCCGACCCTAAGTTCACACCGCCCGATCGGGATGAGCTCTGCGGATCAGCTGAAGAGACCTCACACTTGCAGCGTGTGAAGGTCGGGCAGCCGTTTGAGTACACCCAGACCTTCAGCGACAACTCTCCACCTGTCCAATGGCGGATCACGGTGACGAAACTGGTCTGTGGCATCAAGTCGATCCCGCACGCAGCAGCCAACCCGAAGTGGCAGGGAGAGTCGGACGTTCCGGAGTACATCACCGCCACCCCAGAGGCAGGGAAGGAGTTCTGCCGGGTCGATGCGACGTTGACAAACATCGGCAAGACACCAGGCTCATCCATGGACTTCGCAGACGTTGTGCTCGACAAAGGCCAGTTCGCTTCGTCGAGCAGCGACGAAGAGGCGACGGGCAACCTCAACAATCTCCTCAACGAAGACACCACGACAAACCCCCGGGCCACGGTGAAGGCAGCCCGCGTATGGTCGGTTCCGACGGGATCGACCCCTGTCGCAGTGCTGTTCCCGTTCGAGACGGTCTTCTCGGGACCGACGTATCGGATTGAGCTGTAGCCTGCAGCCGACCGTGCACCAATCACCGCGCCCGGCCTGCCTTCGCCTCGTGTGTGCGCGCTAAAGCCTGGTACCACCCTGATTCTGGTGGTCGCCGGCCCACAGGGCCGCCACGACGGCGCACCTCCCGGCCTCCATCTTCCCGTCGCTGCCGGCTTACCGGGCGCGAGCTCCGCTACGTGCGCATGGCCCGTTAATCGGCATCCGCAACTCGTAAATGCGCTTATATGCGAAAAATACATTTAGGCCCGCCAACGCTGCTCTTAGTGCGCTTGCACCGCTAGACTGCCCACATCCTCACTCTGGCATAAGGAACAGACATTGGCTCAAATGCGGGTAATCGCCGGGTCGCCCAATGAGAAAGGTGACATCCTGACATCGTTGGCGCAGGACGTCTTCCATCAGTTGGGATACGAAGACCTCAGACTAAACGTACCAAAATCCGGACGAGAGGTTGACATACAAGGGAGCCACAAGTTTGAGCGACGGCGCTTGGTGGCTGAGTGCAAGGCCGTAGACGAGCCGATTGGCGGCGCTGACCTAAACAAGTTCGCCGGAGTGCTAGGCGCTGAACAACACGGCGCACCAGTACCCGTACATGGCTACTTCTTGTCGGTATCAGGATTCCGCAGTTCCGCCCTAGAACAGGAGCGGCAAATCGAACCACCTCGCATGACTCTCATGGACGGAGAGCAAATTGTAGAGGTACTTGAGGCCGGCAAGGTCGTCGCACCACAACGGCAGGCGATTGAGGTTTCCGGTCGATTCGTTGGAGCTACACGTCCAGAGCTTTTGCTTCAGCGTCAGTCGGAGCTATTGGCAACAGCCATGGGCTGGATTTGGGCAATTTACTACCGGTCGCCATCCGGAAATAGGTTCGCCTGCTTGGTGCACCCGGACGGACAATTGTTAAGCGCAGAACTCGCCGAATCGCTGAACCTTGAAGACTTTCCCGAGATCCTTGCACCGGCCACGTCAGAGCCGATGCTAGACGTAAATACGGCACGCTCCGTCTATATCACATACCTTTTAACAGAATTCGGCGCCATCACCCTGGAAGGGATGCCCACCGATCAAGAAATTGGGTCCCGGTCATTTAGGCTGGAGAGCCTTTATGTGCCCCCGACGCTAGAAAATATCGTTCGGAGCAATAACGAGATTACCCATGATGCAGAGGATCCTCCCGCACAACTCGCCGCAGAGGATTTCTCCGTCAGCAACATTAGTCTTGGTGCAGCGATCTCGACACATCACCGCCTAGCCATTCTAGGGCCTCCGGGGGGCGGAAAGTCAACCATCATCAAACGTCTTGCGGTTGCCTATGCAGATCCTTCCCGTCGCGTCGAATCAGACGACGAGCTTCCGGAGCATTCACTTACTCCTTTCGTGATTCGCTGTCGGACGCTATCTGCCCAACCGAACAAGCCGATCAGAGATATCCTGAATGATTTGATCCTTTGGGCGGAACGTCCTGATTTGGCGGATACGTTCAAGGCTTGGGTTGGCGAAAGTTTGAGGCGAGGTGAGGTTCTACTGCTTGTCGACGGGCTTGATGAGATTCACGTAGACACCGAGCGTTCCCTTTTCGTGAATCAGCTCAGAGTATTCCTGTCGACCTATCCACAGATTCGTGCGGTCATCACATCAAGAGAGGTCGGCTTCCGGCCGATCGCTGGAGTGGTCGCCTCGACCTGTCACAGAATGCGAGTTGCGGACCTCTCCGATGAGGGGATCCACCAGTTGGTCCACGCATGGCACGCCGAGGTTGTCGGCCGAGGACAGAAGGCGACTGAAGAAGCCGAGAAGCTTGTCAGTCAAATTGTCACCATGGACCGGATCAGGCGGCTGGCGGGAAATCCGCTGCTCTTGACCACTCTGCTTCTTGTCAGGCGGTGGGTGGGACAACTTCCTCGGCGAAGGTCAGTCCTGTACAGGAAGGCAATTGAGGTTCTACTCATGACCTGGAACATCGAAGGTCATGCTCCTGTCGACCCTGACGAAGTTCTGCCGCAGCTCGCCTTCGCAGCGCACCAGATGATGCTAAATGGAAAGGCCAGGGTTAGCGGGCCAGAGCTTGTTGAGCTGTTCAAAGAAGCGCGACGCGAGATGCCGGATGTGCTAGCTTACGCAAGGACCCCTCCTAGTAAGTTGGTGGAGCGCATTGAGGAGCGGAGTAGCCTCCTCTCGCTCAGTGGATATGACGTCAAGAATGGCGAGATTGTCGCCATGTATGAATTTCGGCACCTCACTTTTCAAGAGTATCTGGCCGCCCTTGCGATCGTCCAGGACTGGCTCCCTGGCGAGCTCTCGACTTCGAATCTCGTCGAGAAGTTAGAGCCATTTCTCAGGGTTGGGGAGTGGAAGGAAGTCGTAACTCTTGCAGTCGCTCTTAGTGGACGTAACGCGGGTAGTGTCCTGCGAGCCTTGGATACCATCATCATTGAACCACCCCCCAGTGACTCCGCCTCGAAAGAAGAGGTCGAAGAATATTGGGAGCGGGTGGATAACGCTGCGTCGAATGCTTTTATGTGCTTAGCTGATGACGTTCTCATTGATCCAGCGTTGGCCGCCGACATCATCCGTCACTCTGTCGAGGCGGAGCTCTCCGAGTATCTTGACATAGGCGGGCTCATTGACTCGCGCTATGCCGAGACGTTTTACGAGGTCTCGTTCAGCGGGGTGAAAGAAGGTCGACACCCACTGGTTGACTACGTCCATAACTTAGCCGAGTTCGTGGGCGCCAGCCAGGGAACTCCGTTGGAACGCTGGCCCGAAATCTCACAGGAGTTGATATCCTCGACGTCACTTGACGAACGTCTACGCGGTTTAGCGCTGCTCTTGTATATCTCTTGGGACTCCAGGGCGAGGGATCCTCAGGACATTTTTGAGATTGCGTCCTTCGACAGCCTTGGGTACCCAGTGACGGCTGCTGCGAGGCTTCTCGCTGCTGGTGCGACGACCCGCGCAGAGACGATAATGGTTCAATGGGTGCTCGGCTGGTTGGGCGAGCTGCTCGATACTCAGATGGTTGCCGAAGTCCTTCCGAAGCTCTTGCACAACTGGATGTCTGAGGATGCCGATATCAACGAGTTTGCGCCGTGGGCCATTTCCTCATTGCCAGTGGTCGTCGGTTGGAACGCAGACCAAGACAAAGACCTGCTCGAACGCTTCCTCGGTGAGCAATTCGCTGCTAAGGACTCACGGCTAACCGCTAAGAAGAGAGCTGCGCTTACGGTGGCTTTCGAACAAGGGATAAAATGGAACCGCGACTCGCTTCGCGAGCTCGCATCCGCACTTATCACCCACGAGAAGGGCGATTCGGCTCGGCTCTGGATTCGCAAATTCCACCGATTGCTAGACGAAGAGGCGCACCCGTAGGTGCTCCATCACCCGGCGGTGCTGGCTAACCCATCCGCCGGTGCCATCCCGTCTGCCGCCGACCCACGCACTGTGGAGCGGGCCAGGGCCAGGGTGACAAGGTGGAGCGCCCTACTGGACGTACGACCTTGTCGCCCTGGCCCTGGTCTGCTCGGCTTGCCTGGGTCGGTGGCTGGCGGGATGGCATCCCTACCTCAACCACTCACGACCAGAACCGTTCGGCAATCCCATCCCGGAGTCGTCTGGCCCCCGCCGGAGGCAGCTCTAACCCCAACCACCTTCCAACCCTCCACCCTCCTCCTACCTCCGCCCCTCCCCCCACCTCGGACCCGTGAGCGGCCTCGCGCGTTCCGTTCGGCAACTCCAGCCGACCGGCCTTCGACCGGTCCACGGCTTCGAGTCACGAGGATGGAGGAGGCGGAAGCTGATGTGTCTGCCTGCCCACGGTCACCCGTGGACTCGTCACCCGGTCACTGAACTGACCAGGGTGACGCGCGGGGCGGGGCGTGGTTTGCGGGCCGGCTGATTTTCCGCCCCGGCGCCGTAGGCAGCCGGGGCGGCGGCTCCGCAGGAGCCGGTTGCCGCGCCCCGGCCCGCGCCGCGCGGAGCGCCTTGATCTGGTACAGGCGAATTCGGCAACAGATCACGGCCACGTCCCGGTCTGCATAGCCGGCAGCGCACAGCACCCGCCCCGGCCGTCGCGTTCCTGATTCGTCACCGGGAACGGCTGGGGCCCGCCTAGCTGGCTGACTTCGACTGCCCGGCCGCTCCGCACATCGCCGCCCTTGTCACTTCCCTCGATCGCCCCGCGGCTTCATCAGTCACGTCCTGGTCCTCAACGGCAAACGTCCGCGCGGACGTGCACACCCCACCACGGCGGCAACTCCATGGCCCACACCCGCCATCCGCGTATGGAGCGACTAGGAAAGATCAAAGCTTCTCGACTCGCGCCCCGTTCAAGACGTGACGGCGAATCCGCTCGGCTGCGGTATGTGGAGCCAGCTCGGCGGTGTTCAGGAACAGGTCGCGGTCGAGTAGCGGCTCTGTCTCGTCCCAGGCGCGAAGGCGCTCGGCTGTGTCGCCGGTGTGCCGCGAGATGATCCGCTGCTCGGCCACGTGCCGTGGGCACCAGAGATAGACCACGCACCAATCGGCATCCGGGACAGCCGCGGTCACTGCTGCGACGGCGGCACGCTGGCCCAGGTGCACGATCGGCACCCCGGCCGACAGGTGCTCCACCAGCGATGGGCGGTCGACCGCGTACCGAGCGCCGTACCGGTGGTTCTCCCAGACAACTTCCCCGCGATGATGCAGCTGGTCGAGCGATGCTGTGTCGGTGATGCGGTAGCCGGTAGCGCGCCCCGGTCCCACCTTCAAGCGTCGGTACAACGCGAACCGGGAGTCGAGCTCATGTAGGGCGGCTGTCACGGTGTCCTTGCCGGCCGCTGGCGGCCCATAGATGATCACACCGCGCATTCAGGATGCCTCGTCCGCGAGGATTCCCTTCACCAGCTCCTTGGCTTGTTCCTGCAAGGGGCGGCTGGATGCGCAGTTGTCCACCACGAAGTGCTGACCTGCGGGCCGGAAGTCAAGGTTGATCGTGTTCAGGTATCGGTCCCAGTCGGCAAGCTTGAAGGCGTCCCGCGCAGCTCCCCGACGCCGTACGTAGGTCAGCATCGTCTCGCCGTCGCAGTACACCCACACCACGACGGGGACCGCCTTCGCGCTTTCGTAGTAGGCGCAGGTGCGGGCCATCCAAGTGGGATCGTTGAACTCGCGAATGAACGGTGCCGTGACGATGACGCTGTTACCGCACTGCACGTTCTCGCTGGCCGCGTCCTGGAGGGCCTCGTACTCCCGCGGGCGGATCGTGTTCAGGTACGTCTGCGACTCCCGATCGTGCGGCGACAGACCCAGCGTCTCTAGGGCTGCCTCGACGACCGGCCGCGTCAGTGTGTCCTTGTCGAGCATCGGCCAGCCAGTCTCGCGCGCCAGGATGCGACCCAACTCGGTCTTGCCGCTGCCGGCGTACCCCCCGACCAGAACCACGCGGGGACGCTGCGGACGGACCTCGCTCCGGCGCAGCTGGTCGGGAGCGTTCACCACGCGCTTCGATCGGGACTCGTTGATGACGAGTCCTTCGCCAGCCAAGACCTTCATCGCCTCACTGATGGTGAAGACGCTGACGTCCCACTCCTCGGCGAGCTTTCTGGTTGAAGGCAATGCGGTGCCGTGGGCAAGCCGCCCTGCCTCGATCTCGTTGCGGATGTTGCGCGCCACCTGCTGATGCCGGGCCTCCGGCCGCTCGGTGCGGCCGTGGGGAGAGGTCATCACGGTGCTCCCTGCTCGCTTGGGTCGCGTACTGGTGCAGGCTACCAGGGACCTAACAGATGAAAGGGATTCTGCCTGGTCAGTGGCGCTGCGCAAGAACTTTCGACCTAACAGTTGACTGAGATAGATATCAGTTGTTAGGTTGCGTGCATCACAGAGGCCGGATCGCCGGCCAAGTCGCAGCAGCGAAGGAGTGGGTCATGGCCCTGAGGGGTGGTACTCGATTCGCGGTTCCGTTCGAGGCGGTCTTTCCGCACGGTGCGGTGTTCGTGCCGGATTCGATCGCGGAGGCGCAGGACTTCGACGAGAAGACCCGGATGCGGACGCCGAGCAAGGACAAGCTGACGGGTCAGCGTGTGTGGCAGTGCCGGGTGATGGACATGGACCCGGAGCTGGGCGCGCGGTCGCGTGAGGTGTCGATCAAGATCCTGGCCAATGTGCAGCCGGTGCCGCCGGTGGGTCCGTTCCAGGCCGTGGAGTTCGAGAACTTGACGGTCACGCCCTACGTGGGCAGCAACGGCCGGCTCGCGTACTCGTTCCGGGCGACTGCTTTGGTGGCGCCGAAGACCCTCGCGGAGTCGCGCGGCAAGGCCGCCTGACTTCTTCTCGTGGCGCGGGGGCGGTCTTGGCCCTAGGAAAGCTCGACCGCCCCCGCTGCCCTCTCCAAATCCTCTCGGCCTGGAAGGGCAGGTTCATCATGCCTGTTGTCCTGGACTGGATGCGCGGTGGCAGTGCCGGCGAGCCGGTCCCGTGCGTGATCTGCGGGAAGCCGGCGATCAGCCGTAGTCCCTCCGGTAAGCCGGTGCACAAGGTCTGCGCCGAGGCGTGGACCGAGCAGCACTCCCGCAAGGCGGTGGCGTGATGCGCGCCCCGCTGGTCAACTTCCGCCGGTTCCAGATCACCGCCCCGTGGCCGCTGGTCTGGACCGTCACCGTCGTTCTCCTGCTGGTCCGCTCCACTGTCCTGGCGGGTCGCTTCGTCGTCTTCGCCCTCCGGCACTGGCGGTCCTGGCCGGTCGTCGTCCTGGTTCTGCTCGCCGTCGACGCCTACCGGGATCACGGGTGGTGGCCTCACCTCCTGGTCCTCGTCGTCGTCGCCGCTACCGGCGCCGTCTGGTGGTGGCGTGGCCGCGACTCGTTCCGCAGGCTGGTCGTCCTCCGCGCCGTCTCGCTGTGGCGGCGGCTGTTGATCTACCGCCGTCAGTGGCACGAGGTCATGTCCCTGTGCGGCCTGGTGAAGAAGTACGACGGCGGCGAGGTCCTGCCGCGGCTGCTGTCGGTGCGGTGTACGGATGCCACGGACGAGCTGGTGCTGCGGATGCCGAAGGGTCAGAACCCGGAGGTCTACCACAAGGCCGCCCGTGACCTGGCGTACTCGTTTGGCACCCGGCACTGCCGCGTCTTCTCCGGCCGCCGCCAGGCACCCCCCGCCCGGTCAGGGCGCCTGGCGTGGCTGCTGCGTCGCATCGACGCGATCCGGTTCCGGGACCGGCCCCGGCATGTGTGGTTGGTGTTCATTCGCCGTGACCCGCTGACCCGCGTCGTGGCGCCGCTGCCCGTGCCGGTGCGGCCCGACTTCACCGCCCTGCCGCTGGGGCTGCGGGAAGACCTGGCGACCTACTGCCTGCGGCTGCTGGCCACCCACGTGTTGATCGGTGGTGCGACGCGGATGGGCAAGGGCTCTGTGATCTGGTCCCTGCTCCGCGCCCTCGCTGCTGGCATCCGCATCGGCCTGGTGCGGGTGTGGGCGATCGACCCGAAGGGCGGAATGGAGCTGGCCATCGGTCGGCCGTTGTTCTCCCGCTACGTCGACGACGACTGGTCCCGGATGGCGGACCTGCTCGAAGACGCCGTCGCGCGGATGCGGGTGCGTCAACAGGCGCTGCGCGGCAAGGTGCGGGTGCATACGCCGACGGTCGATGAGCCGCTGATCGTCATCGTCATTGACGAACTGGCCGCCCTGATCGCGTTCCTCGCGGACAGCGACATCCGGGTCAGGATTACGCAGGCGCTGGGACTGCTGCTGTCGCAGGGTGCCGGCCTCGGCGTCCTGGTCGTCGCGGCCACCCAGGACCCGCGCAAGGAAGTCGTGACGGTGCGGGACTACTTCCCGACCCGGATCGCCCTCGGCCTGACCGAGAGAGGTCACGTCGACATGCTGATGGGCGACGGTGCCCGTGACCGGGGAGCACTCGCGGATCAGATCCCGCTCTCGGCCAAGGGCGTCGCGTACGTGCTGCTCGACGGTCAACCCGAACCCGCCCGGGTCCGGTTCTCCTACATCGCCGATGACGTGATCCGGGACATGGCGGCCACCTTCGCGGCCCCGCCCGACATCCAGCCGGAACCCGAACCCGTCCCGGCCCCGGTCAAGCCGGCCCGGACCAACGGCAACGGCCGGCACACGTTCCGCCCGACTCCACCTCGGCAGGCCGCCGCGCCGCTGCTGCCGCCGTCGCTGCTCAACGCTCTGGACCTCGACGCCACTCGGAACGGAGGTGAGCCGCGGTGACGACCGACCTGCCCGAGAGCACCCCGGCCCGGATGCCCTACGCCGACATGCCCGACGAGCCGACCGAGGAGCCGCGCCGCTTTTACCGGCTGCGCGCCCCCCACGTCGACAAAGCCTCCGTCCCGGTGACGGTCCGAATCACCCCGGACGCGGACCTCTACGTCGCGGTCGGCTCCGGCCGCCGCCGCATGTACCTGACGCCCTCGGAGGCGTGGGCTCTATGGCGCTGCCTCTCCGAAGCCGTCGCCTCGACCGGCGAGCCGCCGGAGTGGATCCGCGTGCACATCACCCCCACCCACCGCTGACTTCCTTCGCCCGACAGGAGCCCGTGATGCGTACCCGCCGCTTGGCCCGTCGCCCGATCCGCCGGACCTGCCTCGACCTCGCCCACACCGACCCCGACCAGACCTGCCCCTACTGCACCCCCGACACCCAAGCGGCGGCCATCCTCGACGCCGCCCTCGCCCAGCACGCCGAGATCGCCGCCGAAGACGCCGAAACGTGGGGATGGGCCGCATGAACCTGCACCCGTTCCGACAGCCGCTGGTCTTCATCGCCACCCCGGCGGGCTTGCTGCACCTCGTGACCGACCCCGACGACTGCACCGTGTGCCAACAGCGCGGCGAGGTGCAGATCTGGAACCCGACCATCCACGACGGACTCACCCACGAGCTGACTCCACCGGCGCATCGGATCTGGAAGATCCCGTGCCCCGTCTGTCGCCCCGAGACCTTCGCCCGATGGGAGGCCCCGCAATGAGCCACCCGCTGTGGTCCTGGCTCCTGATGGCCGTCGGCGTCACCGGCCTATGGCTCGCCGGTAAGCGTTCCTGGACCGGCTGGGCCGTCGGCCTCGCCGCCCAGGTGCTCTGGCTCGGCTACGCAATCACCACGCGGCAGTGGGGCTTCCTCGTCTCCTGCTTCGTCTACGGCGCTGTCTATGTCCGCAATCTGCGCGCCTGGCTCCGACCCTCCCCGCCCGCTGCGCCGGAGCCGGAGGTGACCGAATGCGCCGCCTCCTGAACCCGGAACGGCTGGAAGCCGTCGCCCTGGTCCTCATTCTCCTGGCCGTCGGAGGCATGGCCGGCGCCGCGTCGTTCACCCACGTCAAGGACTGGACGATGCTGCACGCCCCGCACGGCACCGGGCAGTGGTTCGGCTGGGCCAACGCCGTCATCTCCGAACTCACCCCGGCCGCCGCTCTGCTGGTGATTCGCCGTCGCCGCCGCGCCGACCCGGCCGCATCGGTGCTGTACCCGCTGTCGATCCTGCTCGCCGCGGTCGCGTTGTCCCTGGCCGCGCAGATCGCCGTTGCCAACGACAGCTTCTCGTCCCGGCTGCTGTCCTCGGTGCCCGCGCTGGCCTTCCTCGCCCTGTCCAAGCTCGTTCTCACCGGCACCCGCCCCGCCGAGTCTCCGGCCCCGGTACCCGTGAAGCCGGCATCCGCTCCGGCTGCGGCCGCTCGACCTGTCGACCTGGAGCCGGTCGACATGCCGGTCACTCCGACGCCGGCCTACGTGCCGCCGACTCCGCGTCCGGCGCCCACTCCGGCTCCGGTGACCGTGCCGGCTCCGGTCCGCTCGGCGCTGATCTCGTCCGTCGTCCAGACGCCCCGCAACGGTGTCGTCGCCTCGGAGGTGACCCGATGACCCGCATCCAGCCCGCCCGCGTCTCGTCCCGTCCGCCGGCTCTCACTCGCCGGGTGGTCGGCACCCCGGCGGAGGTCGCCGCGACCGTCGCCCTGGTCCGTGACTCCGGCCGGCTGCTGTCCATGACGCAGCCCCGCCAGATCCCCGGCAGCGACCGGGTGACCGTCACCGTCCGGTTCCTCGACACCCCCGGCCCCGCCCCGGCCGCGGTGCGCCGGCTTCGGCGCGGTCACGTCATCGCCGCCGTCACGGTCCCGGCCCTCGGCGCCCTGGCCGGGATCGGCTACTTGGCGGTGCAGCTGGTCGACTACTTGGCGGTGCAGCTGGTCGACGCGGTCCGGACTGCGTTCCCCGCCATCGCGGGCGTGGTCCTGGTCCTCGTCGTCCTCGCCGCCCTGCTCCGCGGTAAGTCCGGGTGCGGCGGGATCCACTGCTCGGGCTGCAAGCACTGACCGCCATGGCGACCGGTTGGCCCACCTACTGCGCGCGATGCCGTAGGTGGGCCACCGCCCTCATCGAAGCCGGCTACCCCGGCACCGGCCATTACCGCGCCGAGACCGCCTGCGCCCGGCACGAAGCCGCCGCCCACCGCTGGGCCTCCCGCATTGGCCCGACCCGCTGCACGCCGACCGGCACCACCCAACCCGTCCTGTTCGAGATTCCGGAGGTGACCCGTTGACCGCACCCACCCTGCCCGGCCTCGCCCCCGACACCCCGCCGCCCGCCGCCGTCCCGGCCACCGTGGCGCCGGCGGCAGGCTCCCGCGCCGCCCGCCTCGCCCTGCCCATGTCCCGCCACGTCCTGACCGAGATGGCCGCCGAGTACGGCGTCTGCCTGCACCCCGTCACGCTGCGCCGCACGAACCTGCAGACCGGCCAGACCGAAATCATCGACCTACCCTGCGGCTCGACGCGCGAGGACAAGTGCGCGCCGTGCGCCAAGCGAGCCCGCCGGTTGCGGCAGACGCAGATCCGTGAGGGCTGGCACCGCGCCGACGAACCAGCCCCCACGCCGCAACCGGCCACCGAGGGCCAGCGGGCGTTGATTGTGCTGCGCGCGCATTTCGAGTTCGCCCGTGATGAAGCCGTCCGCGCCGCTCAATGGGACCAGGTCGACGAACTCGACGACGCGATCGGCGAGGTGGAAGAAGCCATCTCCGCCGAGGGCCTGCGCGGCCGCGTCGCACCCCCGCACACCTCCGATGACGGTGAGGATCAGGGCGAGGGCAAGCGGCGCAAACGCTCCACCCGGCGCCGCCAGGACGCCCCCGACCTGCCCCGCAAGAAAGTCGAGCCGCGCACAGTCGGCCGCGTCTACAGCGCCCCGGACGGCACGCAGCATCGCCCGTCGATGTGGCTGTCGCTCACGCTCGACTCCTACGGCCGCGTTCGCGACGACGGCACCCCCGTTGACCCGGACAGCTACGACTACCGGCGCGCCGCCTGGGACGCTGTGCACTTCGCCCGGCTTCTGGACCGGTTCTGGCAGAACCTGCGGCGCTGCGTGGGCTGGAACGTCCAATACGCCGGCTGCGTCGAGCCCCAACGCCGGCTCGCCCCACACGCCCACTTCGCCATCCGAGGCACCATCCCTCGGGCGGTGCTGCGGCAGGTCGCCGCCGCCACCTATCACCAAGTCTGGTGGCCGCCCGCTGACGAGCTGGTGTACTCCCTCGACCGGCCCCCGTTGTGGGACGGCGAACGGAGAGAGTGGGTCGACCCCGACACCCGTGAACCTCTGACCACGTGGGCTGACGCCCTGGACCTCATCGACTCCGACCCCGACGCCGCCCCGGCGCATGTGGTCCGCTTCGGCGCCCAGGTCCACGCCGAGGGCGTCACCCCCGGCACGGTCCACGCCAACCGCACCATCGGCTACATCACGAAGTACATCACCAAGTCCGCCGCCGACTGCCACAAGCCAGACAGCGACCGGCAACGGGACCACCTGGACCGGCTGTGGGAACAGCTCCGGATCACGCCGTGCAACGAGAGGTGCGCCAACTGGCTGCTCTACGGCGTCCAGCCGAAGAAGGCACACGGCAGGCTGCAAGCGGGCCGATGCAAGGGCAAGGTCCACCAGCGGGCCACCCTCGGCATCGGCGGCCGGCGCATCCTCGTCTCGCGTGACTGGTCGGGAAAGACTCTCGCCGACCACCGGGCCGACGCTCGAGCGTGGGTGCGCAACCTGCTCGGCGTCACCACTGGAGCCGACGACGCGGAACCCGTCGACCAGCACGACGCACCCGCCTACGCGTGGGAGATGGCCCGGCCCGACGACCCCGACATCCCACCCCTACAACACCGGCTCTTGCGGGCGCTGTCCCAACGCGCCCAGTGGAAGGCCGCATTGCTGGCCGCAAGCGACAGAGCATCACCCGATTCCGCCCTGCCCGCCGAACAGCCCGCCTGACGGAGAGGACGACATGCGCGACCGTTCCCAGCCCCTGGTCCCCAAGTGGTACTCCCCCGCCGAGGTCGCCGATCTGCTCGGCTTCGGCTTGTCGAAGGTCAAGATGAAGATCGCTACGGGTGAGCTGCGGTCGGTGAAGGATGGCAAGTATCGCCGGATCCTGCCTGAGTGGGTGGATGAGTACATCCGCGATCAGGTCGAGCGACAGGAGGCGGCCTGATGCCCGGACGCACCCGCGCCAACGGTGAAGGTTCGATCTTCCCGTACCGCAACGGCTACGCCGCCTACGTCTGGGTCACCAAGCCCGACGGCAAGCGCACCCGCAAGTACGTCTACGGCAAGACGCGGGAGGTTGTGCACGACAAGTGGATCAAACTGCACCAGCAGGCCAAGGCGGGCCCGGTCGCCACCCGCGTACCTACCGTCGGCGACTACCTCGCCTACTGGCTGAGCGACGTGGTCAAGCCGAACCTGGCGCCGCTGACGCACGCGACGTACGACACCTTGGTCCGCCTCTACATCGCCCCCGGCCTTGGCGGAAAGCGGCTCGACCGGTTGCAGGTCCGCGACGTGCAGAGCTGGATTAACGCCCTGGCTACCGCCTGCCAGTGCTGCGCCCAGGGCAAGGACGCCCGGCGTGCAATGCCCCGATGCTGTGCAGCTGGGGCCTGCTGCTCCAACCTGCCCGCGGCCAGCACGCTCGGCGATGCCCGCAAGGTACTGCGCTCGGCGCTGTCGCACGCGCAGAAAGAGGAACTGCTCTCCCGCAACGTGGCAACACTGGTCAAACTGCCTGCCGGCCGACGACGCAAGGGCAAGGCGTGGTCGACCGAGGAAGCGCGCCGGTTCCTGGAGTCCGCCCGCCGCGACCGCGATCCGCTCTACGCGGCCTACGTCCTGGTCCTCGTGCTCGGGCTGCGCAAGGGAGAGGTGCTGGGGCTCACCCGCGATGACGTCGACCTGGACGCGGGCGAACTGGTGATCGGTCGACAGCTGCAGCGGGTACGCCGCGAGCTACTGCACCGCGAGACCAAGACGCACGCCTCGGACGCGACGTTGCCACTGCCCGGCATCTGCGTCACCGCGCTGCGGCAGCGTCTGGCCGATGCCGACGCCGCGAAGCCGACCGCGGGCTCTGCCTGGCAGCACACTGGCCTGGTCTTCTGCACGGCGTTCGGCACTCCGGTTGACCCACGCAACTTCAACCGCTCCTGGGATGCCCGCTGTTTGAAGGCCGGGGTTCGGAAAATCACGGTGCATGACGCGCGGCGCACCTGCGGCTCGCTGCTGGCAGACCTCGACGTGCACCCTCGCGTGGCGATGACGATCCTGCGTCATGCCCGCTTCTCGATCACGATGGAGATCTACACCCAGGTCTCATCGAAATCGACGCGGGAAGCGCTCAAGCGGCTGGGAGATTCCCTCGATGGCTGAGCGTTGCTGTACTTCACTGCTGTACAAGAAGCAGAAAGGCCATGCCCCTCGATGGGACATGGCCTCTGAGCTGGTGGGCGATACTGGGTTTGAACCAGTGACCTCTTCCGTGTCAAGGAAGCGCGCTCCCACTGCGCCAATCGCCCTCGTTGTTGCCGAGGTGGAGACGGGATTTGAACCCGTGTACACGGCTTTGCAGGCCGTTGCCTCGCCTCTCGGCCACTCCACCGAGGTAGCCCCCGACGTGCTTGGCGGGCCCTACTCCGAGCGGACGACGGGACTCGAACCCGCGACCCTCACCTTGGCAAGGTGATGCGCTACCAACTGCGCTACGTCCGCTTGTCTTGCGGTGTTTCCCGCTGACGGATGAGAACTTTAGCCGAGGCGAGGAACAGTTGCCAACTCGGGGTGCCCCGGCGCGCCGTACGCTGGGTCACAACGCCGCTGACCTGCGGTTTCTTCCGAGCGACCGCCCGGCCCCACCCGCCGCCGGCGTCGCCGCGCCCCACGCCACCGGCGCCCGGGCCGCCCGCCGATCAAGGAATCTGCCGCCGACCGAGGACGTGTTCCCACGGTCGGAGATCATCGGCGGGCGCACCCGGGGTGGGACGGCTACCGGGTGGGGGCGTTGAGGGCGTCGAGGGCGGCGGTGGCACCGCGGTGCAGCGGCACGGGCTCCGTCCTGCGCGCGGTTTCCAGGCTGATCTCCTTCGCCGCCCGGTTGGCCTGTTCGAGCTGCGGCTTGCGCTCGAAGAGCGCCTTGGTGATCACGCAGACCACGTTCGGGTCGAGGTCGCTCTTCACGAGCAGGACGTTGGGCACCACGATCGTTGTGACGTCCGCCGGCGTGCCGTAGGTGGCGGCGGGGATCTTTCCCGCCTCGTACACCGGGTTGATCTTCTGCAGGGCGGGCAGCAGCGGGGTGATGTCGACGAACGCCACCTGGTCGCGGGCGGTGGTGAACAGGTCGGTGATGCCGGGCGTGGGTAGTCCGCCGGACCAGACGAGCGCGTCGATGGAGCCGTCCTTCATCCCGTCGACGGTCCGGGTCAGGTCGAGGCGCTGCGCCTGCACGTCCGTAGCCGGATCGAGGCCGGCGGCCTGCAGCAGGCGGTGTGCGATCACCTCCGTGCCGGAGCGCGGCGAGCCGGTCGAGATCCGCTTGCCCCTCATGTCGGCCACCGTGGTGATGCCGGCGCCCTTGCGCGCGATCACCTGGGTGTAGTTGGTGTGGATCCGGGAGATCGCCTGCACCGGCTGCGGCTTGCCCTCGAAGCTGTCCTTGCCCTGCACCGCGTCGGCCGCGGTGTCGGCGAGCGAGAACGCCACCTGGTACGTGCCGGCGACCAACTGCTGGATGTTCTGCACGGAGGCACCGGTCTCGGCGGCCGTGGCCTTCACCCTGCCGCCACCGGAGGTGGAGATCTGATCGGCGTAGGCGTTGCCGATCGCGAAGTAGACGCCGGTGTTGTTGCCGGTGGCGATGCTGATCCGGGTCTCGTTCGCCACCTCGCAGGTGACTTCTCCCCCGGTGTCGACGCCGGCGTTGTCCTGCCGCCCACCGCAGCCGACCAGCCCGGTCAGCCCGAGGCCGCACGCCGTCAGCGCCGCGGCGACGCGTCCCGCACGGTTCATGAGTCTCCCCTCCCTATGCCGCGCCGCCGGAGGCGGCGGCGCGTCGGCGTAGCACCGCCAGCCCGACCACGGCGGCGAGCGCGGCGGTCCCGGTCGTGATGGTGACCGGGTGCAGGTAGAGCAGGAGCAGGCCGGCGGCGGCCGCCAGCGCTCGCGTGGCCGGGCCGGCCGGCCCGACGCCGAGCACCCAGCCGCCGGTGGCGACCGCGAGCGCCGCCACGCCGAGGCAGGCGACGGCGGTGGCCCAGAGCACCCCGGTGGCGGGGCCGCGGCCGAGCAGGTATTCGCCGGGGCCGGTCAGCACGAACGCGACGGGGGCGAGGAACGCCGGCAGGGCGTACTTCAGCGCCTGGCGCATCGTCGCGACCGCGCGCCCGCCGGTGATCGCGGCGGCGCCGACCGCGGCCAGCGCGGTCGGCGGCGTGACCTCGGAGAGCACCGAGTAGTAGAAGACGAACATCGCGGCGGCCGGCCCGGGCACGCCGAGCGCGAGCAGCGCGGGGCCGATGATGACCCAGCCGATGATGAACGAGGCGGTCACCGGCACCGCGAGGCCGAGCAGGCAGAGCGCGATCGCGGCGAGCAGCACGGTCAGCGCCAGCACGGCGGTCGGGTGATCGGTCAGCGCCCGGGCGGCGCGCACCAGCAGCGAGGCGAACTGGGAGCCGAGCCCGGTCTTGGTGGTGACCGCGGTGATGATGCCGGCGGCGGCGCAGACGGCGGCGACCGGCAGGACGCCGCGCACCCCGGCCGAGAGCGCCTCGAAGAGTCGTCGCGGGGTGAGCCGGCCGCGGCGGTCGAGGAACGAGAGCACGAACGCCAGCGCGGTGGCGAACACCACCGCCCGGGTGGCGGTGACCCCGAGCGCCAGCAACACGACGATCACCACGAGCGAGGAGAAGTGGTAGCCGGAGCGGGCCAGCAGCCGCCCCGGTGAGGCGGCGCTGACCTCGACGGCCCGGACGCCGAACCGGCGGGCGTCGATCTCGACGGCGAGCAGGATGCCCAGGTAGTAGAGGACCGTGGGGATCATCGCCCAGCCGAGCACGGTGACGTAGGAGACCTTGAGGTACTCGGCGACGATGAACGCCGCGGCCCCGAGGGTGGGTGGCGAGAGGATCGCGCCGACGCCGGCGGCGGCGAGCATCCCGCCGGCCTGGTCGGCCGGGTAGCCGGCCCGGCGCAGGATCGGCCAGGTGACGGCGCCGACGCTGACCGCGGTCGCGGTGCCGGAGCCGGAGACCGTGCCGAGCAGGAAGCCGGAGGCGACGGCGGTGCGCCCCGCCGCGCTGCGGGAGCGTCGGAACGCCGCGACCGACAGCTCCACGAAGAACCGGCCGGCCCCGGAGAGGTCGAGCACCGCCCCGTAGATCGTGAACAGCACGATGTAGCTGGCCGCCACGTCCAGCGGGGTGCCGTAGAAGCCGCTGCCGGAGTTGTAGAAGGCGTCGATGAGCTGGTCGAAGTCCAGCCCGGCGTGGGCGATCGCCCAGCTCTGCGGCAGCAGGCCGCCGTAGTAGCCGTAGCCGAGGAAGACCAGGCAGACCGCGGGCAGCACCCAGCCGGTGGTGCGCCGGCAGGCCTCGATGACCAGCACCAGCAGCAGCGTGCCCAGCGCGACGTCCGCCGGGGCGAGCAGCCCCTGGCGGTTCAGGAACGCGTCGTAGCCACCGCCGGCGCCGCCGACGGCGACCGGCAGCACCGGGTAGAGGCAGACGATCAGGGCGAGCAGCGCCAGCGCCCAGTCGACGGGCGACGGCCGGTCGGGTCGTGCCCCGGCCGGCCGGGGGGCCCGGACCGCGGACAGCCGCAGGCCGGACCGGTAGCTGAGGAAGACCAGCGGGAGTACGCCGGCGAGGAAGACGATCAGGTAGAACTGGCTGCCCTGCGACAGCGGCCGGAACACCTGCCAGAGCACGAGCAGCGCGACCGCGAAGGCGACGACCGCGACGAGCCGTCCGGTGACGCCGGTCAGCCGGCGGGCGGGGCGTTCCTCGTCGTCGACCGCGACCGCGGCGGGCGCCTCGGCAGCGGGCGGCGGGGCCGGGGACGGGCCGGCGGTCGGCTCGGCGCCGGCCGGCTCGTCCACTGTGGAGGCCCTGCCGGTGGTCGTCCCGCCGTCGGCCGTTCGTTCGACCGGGGCCTGACCGTCTGGCATGTGCGGACCCTACGTCCCGTCAGATCCCACAGCCGAGCGTCCACCTCGGCATTGTTTCTCAATCGTGATGCGTCGATGACTCCGGCCGCCCGGGGGTTGACTGTCGCATCAATCAAGAAAAATCCGTAGTGACCCACGGTGCCCGGATGAATGCGTTACCGTATGGCCCGTGACGAGACGTACCGCGGAAGTGCGCCTGGATTCGCTGCTGCGCACCGCCTGCGACGTGATCGTGCAACGCGGCCTCGCCAACACCCGGACGGCGGACGTCGCCCAGGCCGCCGGCGTGAGCCAGGCACTGGTGTTCTACCACTTCGCCACGAAGGAACGGCTGCTCGCCCAGGCCTTCGCCTACGCCGCCGAGCAGGACCTCGGCCGGCTCGACGCGGTGCTGGCCTCGTCGGCCGCGCCGCTGGAGAAGCTGAAGAAGATCCTTCGCCTCTATGGCCCGACCGGGCGCTCGCAGTCCTGGTCGATGTGGATCGACGGCTGGTCGGAGTCGCAGCGCACGCCGGAGTTGGAGAAGGTCTCGCGCCGCCTCGACCTGCGCTGGAAGGAGGCGCTCACGCAGGTGATCACGGACGGCTGCCGGGACGGGACCTTCAGCTGCGACGACGCCCCCGGCGCGGCCTGGCGGATCAACGCCCTGCTCGACGGGCTCGCCGTGCAGGTCTCCGTGCACGAACGCGTCCTGTCCCGCCGGCTGGCCGCCGAGTGGGTACGGCTCGCCGCCGCGCGCGAGCTCGGGCTGCGCCCCGAACAGCTGGCCTGAGCGCGGCGCTCAGCCCACCCGACCGAGCAGCGCCTCGACCTGATCGCGCCGCAGCGTGCCGTCGACGACCAGCACGGTGTGCCGGCGCCGCACCGCGCCCCCGGCCGCGATCACCAGCGGCCGCGCGAAGGCGAGCGCCACGCACACCCCCGGGTAGATCCCCGTCCGCACGAACCAGTGGTCGCCGTCGCCCAGCCCCGAGAACACCAGCGTGTACGCCGGCCCACCCGCGCCGCCGCCGACGAACGCCAGCCACGGCTCGGTGCTGCCGTTGACGGCCTCCTCCCCCTCGGCGCCGGCCGTGAACGCCTCCGCCGGCCCCGGCGCCGCCCGCCAGAAGAAACCGCCGTAGCCGGCGCCGCCCGGGCGTCCGTTGGTGGCCGGGCTGCCCAGCGCGATCTCCCGGTCCATCGGCGCGGCCAGCGTGTACGTCACGTCCAGCGCCCACGCGTCGTCCCGGCCGTCCACGGGGCGCGCGGCGACCCGCCGCTGCTCGGTCAGCAGGGTCGCGCCGGTCGGGTCGCACCAGCGCAACCGCTGCCCGATGTGGTCGTCGGCGCGCTCCAGCCAGGCGTCGTGCGCGATCCGGCCGTGGTCGTCGCGCCAGGTGTAGCCGCTGCCCCGCACGTACGTGCGGCCGCCCCACAGGTTCGTGCCGGCGACGTCCTGCATCGCGACGGAGACCCCGAGATGCCAGCGGTGGTCCTCGGGCAGCGCGTCGGTCACCGGCACTCCGGCGAGGGTCCGGACGGGGTGCAGAAACGGCCGGGGCCCGTGACGGGGGTCGATCTCCGGCGCGATGACGTACTCGGCGACGGTCGCGCCGCGCACCGTCAGCCGTGCGTTCTCGTCCACCGTCGTCCTTACCCCTGTCGTCCTAGAACCGCAGCGTCCGGCGTCCCCGGCCGGTGCCGCGCCGCGACCAGTCGGGGGCGACCATGGCGGGCGCGCCGGCGGGGGCGCGCCGCATCCGCCACGCGGTGCGGACCAGGAGGCCGGCGCCGAAGAAGACCAGCAGCCCCCCGACCATGAAGCCGATCAGCGGCAGCCCACTTCCCCGGTTGTCGGCCGCGGGATCGAGCGCCTGCTGCCCGCCGCCGGCGCCGGAGTTCCCGGACGGGGTCGGTGGCACGGCGGGCTCGACCGGCTCGGACTCGGCGGCGGACGGCTCCGGCGACGGCGACCGGGTCCGCCCGGACGGCGTTGGCGACGGATCACCCAGCACCTGCCGCGTCGCGCTCTCCCGCGCCAGCAACCGCAGCCGCCCGTCGTACGCCTCCGCGGTCAACTGCACCCGGCCCCGCGCCGCGCCCTCGGCGACGGAGATCCGGTAGCGGGCGGTGACCGTCCGGTCCCGGCAGAGCGTGCCGGGATCGAGCTGGACGTCGGTGACGCGCGCCGCGTCGCCCTCGGCCCGGACGTCCACGGGGAACGACCCGTCCTCCTCGATCCGGTCGACGCGCATCTGGTCCAACCGCAGCCCCTGCGCCCGCAGCACGAGCGACCAGCGCACCTTCAGGCAGTTGCCGCGGTCGGTCCGGCTGACCACCACGGCGACCGTGGCCGGGCGCCCGTCGGCGGCGAACCCGTCGGGCAGCTCGGTGAAACGCGCGGAGAAGCCGGGGGCCGCCGCGGCGGGGGTGGCGACCGCGACGGCCAGCCCGGTCACGCAGGTCAGGAACGCGCCGGATCGAACACCGCGCCACACGGTCAACCACCACCTCGTCCGTCGACTGCCTCCGCCCGCCACGCTATGGCCTGCGGCGCGGGGACGTAAGAGTGGTGTGTTATCGCCCATCGACAATGAAAGCGCCTACTTTCACCGACGGTGGTGAACCGGCCACGCGGGCCGCCCGACACGCCCGGATCGGCGGCGGGCAGAATCCGGACCGTGTCCGACACCGCCACCGCGTTCGTCCGCGCGTACGCCCGACTCGCCCCGGTCGCCCACGTCCCGGAGCTCCGGCTCCATCAGGCGGAGGACGCGATCGGCCTCTGGGAGCTCACTGAGGGCGAGTTCCGCAGCGAGCAGCCCCCACCGTTCTGGGCGTTCGCCTGGGCGGGCGGGCAGGCGCTGGCGCGGTACGTGCTGGACAACCCGGAGCTCGTGGCGGGACGGCGGGTGCTGGACCTCGCGGCCGGCTCCGGCCTGGTGGCGATCGCGGCGGCGAAGGCGGGGGCGGCGGGGGTTCGGGCGGTCGACATCGATCCGATGGCGCTGGCCGCGGTCGCGTTGAACGCCGAAGCCAACGGCGTCGCGGTGACCGGCACGGTCGGCGACATCCTGGACGGCGATGCCGAGGGGGCGCAGGTCGTGCTCGCCGGGGACGTCTTCTACAGCGAGGCGATGGCCAACCGGGTGCTGCGGTTCCTGATCCGGGCCGCGCGCGGCGGCGCCCGGGTGCTCGTCGGCGACCCCGGCCGCGCGTTCCTACCCCGGCAGCGGTTCGCGCTACTCGCCAGCTACGACGTGCCGGTCCCGCCGGCGTTGGAGACCGTCGGGGTCAAGCACACCACCGTCTGGGAGCTCGCGCTGCCCCCCGCCGGACCGCCTAGCTGACCTCGTCGGCCCAGGTGCGCCAGTCGTCGAGCACGCCGTGGAGGGCGGGGGTCAGCCAGCCGGGCGCGGAGCGCCGGAACACGCCGGGATCCATCGCGCCGGCCCCGTCGGGCAGCGCGCCGACCATGTTCGGCACCAGCTCGGAGAGGTTGGCCCAGTGCACCAGCTCCGGCTCCGCCGGCCAGGCCCCCAGCACCACCCCGGCCGGGACCGCGCGCCGCTCCAGCGCCTCCAGGGTGAGCGCCGTGTGGTTGAGGGTGCCGAGCCCGGCGCGGGCCACCACGACCGCGGGCGCGCCGAGCGAGACCGCCAGGTCGGCGACGGTCCAGGGCTCGCCCGAGGGACGCAACCCCATCGGTACGAGCAGCCCGCCCGCCCCCTCGACCAGCACGAGGTCGTGCTTCTCGGCGTCGGCGCGCACCGCGTCGACGACGGCGTAGAGCTCGAGCGGCGCCATCGACGCGACCCGCGCCGCGGCCAGCGGGGCGAGCGGCTCGGGATATCCGGCCAGGGTGCGGGCGGTCGTCGGGTCCGCCAGCCGGCGCACGGTGGCCTCGTCGGAGTCGCCGGTGACCGTACCCGTCTGGCCCGGCTTCACCACCGCGACCCGCAGCCCGGCCGCCTGCGCCGCGGCCGCGATCGCCGCGGTCACCACGGTCTTGCCGACCCCGGTGTCGGTGCCGGTCACCAGGATCGCTCCGCGCCAGGCCTGATCCGTCACGGTGCACACTCCACGATCACATCCAGCGCCCGGTCGAAGTCGACGCGCGGCACGCCCACGTTGACGGTCAACCGTATCCGGGACCGGCCGTCCGGTGTGGACGGTGGGCGGAAGCAGCCGACCGCCACGCCCCGGTCGAGGCAGTCCGCGGCCCAGTCGACGGCCGCCTCCGGCCCCGGCGCGTCGACCGAGATCACGCCCCCGGCCGGCGCCGACACGGTGAGCCCGGCGGCGGTGAGCCGGCGCACCGCGGCCGCGGCGCGGTCGGCCAACTCGGCGCGCAGGGTGGCGCCGTCGCGGGTCAGCCGGGTCGCGGCCAACACCCCGGCGGCGACCGCCGGCGGCAGCGCGGTGTCGAAGATGAACGTCCGGCCGGTGTCGATCAGATCCCGGATCAGCGGCGCCGGGCCGGCGACCAGGCCACCCGCGCCGCCCAGGGACTTGGAGAGCGTGGCGGTCACCACCACGTCCGGCTCGCCCGCCAGCCCGGCCGCCGCCACGCCGCCCGCGCCCTCCGGCCCGATCAGGCCCAGCGCGTGCGCGTCGTCGACCAGCAACAGCGCGCCGTGCCGCCGGACGGTCCCGTGCAGCTGCCGCAGCGGGGCCAGATCACCGTCCACCGAGAAGATCGACTCGGTGACGACGACGGCCGGCCGCCCCGGCGCCGCGGCGAGCGCCGCGTCCACGGCCGCCACGTCGCCGTGCGGCGTGACCTCCACGTCTCCGCGGGAGATGCGGCAACCGTCGATCAGCGACGCGTGGTTGTGCGCGTCCGAGATCAGCAGGGTTCCCGGCTCCACCAGCGCGCGCACTGCGGCGAGGTTGGCCAGGTAGCCGGAGGAGAAGACGAGCGCCCGCTCGACGCCGAGCCAGCTCGCCAGGGCCTCCTCGAGCGCGGCGTGCGGCTCGGTGGTGCCGCGGACCAGGCGCGAGCCGGTCGCCCCCAGGCCGTACCCGGTCAGCGCGACCGCGGCCGCCTCGACCACCGCGGGGTGCCGCGACAGCCCGAGATAGTCGTTGCCGGCGAGGTCGACGACGGTGTCGGCGGCACCTCGCGGGCGCAGTCGCCGGGTCAGGCCGGCCTTGGCCCGCAGCGCCGCCCGGCGGTCGAGCCCCGCCAGCCAATCGGACACTCTGTCTTCGCCCCCCGACCGTTGTCCACGCCCCACATAATCCCTTGTAGGGTACGACCATGCCAGAGATCCTCGATCACGCCCGCAGCCAGGTGCTCGACGGTGGCGTCGGCCTCGACGAGGCCGGCGTGCTCGCCGTGCTGCGCCTCCCCGACGAGGACGTGCCGGCGGCGCTGCAGCTCGCCCACGAGGTGCGGATGCGCTGGTGCGGCCCGGAAGTCGAGGTCGAGGGGATCGTGTCGCTGAAGACCGGCGGCTGCCCCGAGGACTGCCACTTCTGCTCCCAGTCCGGCCTGTTCGCCTCGCCGGTGCGCTCGGTCTGGCTGGACATCCCGTCCCTGGTCGAGGCCGCCAAGCAGACGGCGGCGACCGGGGCGACCGAGTTCTGCATCGTGGCGGCGGTGCGCGGCCCGGACGCGCGGCTGATGAAGCAGATGCGCGAGGGCGTGGCCGCGATCAAGGCCGAGGTGGACATCCAGGTAGCGGCCTCGCTCGGCATGCTCAGCCAGGAGCAGGTCGACGAGCTGGTCGACATGGGAGTGCACCGCTACAACCACAACCTGGAGACCTGCCGCTCCTACTTCCCGAACGTGGTCACCACCCACTCCTGGGAGGAGCGCTGGGAGACGCTGACGATGGTGCGCGCCTCCGGGATGGAGGTCTGCTGCGGCGGCATCCTCGGGCTCGGCGAGACGATCGAGCAGCGGGCCGAGTTCGCGGCGCAGCTTTCCGAGCTGGACCCGCACGAGGTGCCCCTCAACTTCCTCAACCCCCGCCCGGGCACGCCGCTGGGCGACCGGCCGGTGGTCGAGGCCCGCGACGCGCTGCGGGCGATCGCCGCGTTCCGGCTGGCCATGCCGCGCACGATCCTGCGGTACGCCGGCGGCCGGGAGATCACCCTGGGCGACCTCGGCACCCGCGACGGCCTGCTGGGCGGCATCAACGCGGTGATCGTCGGCAACTACCTGACCACCCTGGGACGACCGGCGACCGACGACCTCGCGCTGCTCGAAGACCTGAAGATGCCGGTCAAGGCGCTGTCGGCGACGCTGTGAGCACGGCCGTGACGCTCTGGTGCGACCGTTGCGGCGGGGACGCGGGCAGGGGCGTCCACGAGGCGTGCGTCACGGCCCGCGCCCTGGAACCCCCGCGCTTCTGCCCGCGCTGCCGCCGCCGGATGAAGGTCCAGGTGCTGCCGACCGGCTGGTCCGCGACCTGCGTCGAACACGGCACCACCACCAGCCCCTGACCACGTCGATCTTGCAGTTGTGGCGGCGACAAATCGCCGTCAATGACGACAAAAGCACGGCCACAACTGCAAGATCGGCAGGGCGTCGGGGCTAGCGGATGTTGCCGGTGTGGCCGAGGGAGTAGCGGCCGGGTTGGGGCCAGACGACCAGGCCGTGCGGGCCGTTACCCACCGGGATGCGCGTGATGAGGCGGCCGTTGTCGGTGTCGATGACGTAGACCTCGCCGTGGTAGCGGCCGGCCAGCCAGAGTTGCTTGCCGTCCGCGGAGAGGCCACCCATGTCGGGGCTCCCGCCGCCGGGAAGCTGCCACTTCGCGACCGGCTTGAGGGTCGTGGTGTCCAGGACGCTGATGCTGCCCTCGTCGCGGTTGGAGACGAAGGCGCGGCGGCCGTCGCGGCTGAAGTAGATGCCGTGCGCGCCACGGCCGGTCGGGATGAAGCCGGTCTGTCGGGTCGCCGCCCCGTCGAAGACGTACACGCCGTGCGCGTGCATGTCGGCGACCAGGAAGTGCCGGCCGTCCGGGGTGAGCCGGGTGTCCTGCGGCATGCCGTTGGTCGCCTTGTCCAACGTGAAGGCGCGCAGCTTGCGGCGCGTCTCGGTGTCGACGGCGATCATCCGGTTCGCGAACTCGCAGCTGACCAGCATGGTCCGGCCGTCCGCGGTGAAATCCACGTGGTTGATGCCGGCGCAGTCCGGGAACTCCGCCGAGGACACCTTCTTCCAGGTCTTCGGGTCGTAGAAGTCGAGCCGCTTGAAGAACTCCGCCACCACCATGCCGTACTTGCCGTCCGGGGTGAAGTAGAGGTTGTAGACGTCCTCGACCTTGATCTCCTTGCCCGGCTTGCCGGTCTTCGGGTCGATCGGCACCAGCCCCCCGCCCGGCACCTTGCTGGAGGCCACGTAGAGGGTGGACAGGTCGTACGACGGGACGATGTGCTGCGCCTCCTCGCCGCCCGGATACTTGTCGACCACCTTGTACGTCGTGGGGTCGATGACGTAGACGTCGTTGCTGACGGTGTGCGGGACGTAGACCAGGTTGCGGTGCCCGCGCACCTGATCGCTGAGCATGTTCGGCCCGGCGGGGGCGTACACGTTGCGGGGGTCCGGGTCGGGCGGCATCCCCGGCAGGCGGTGTGGGGTGGCGGAGGCCGGCGGGGCGGCCGAGTTCGACGCCGGGGCCCGGGTCGGCGCCGGCCCCGTACGTTCGGTCACGCATCCGAACAGCGGCAGGGCGACGGTGGCGGCGAGCAGCGCCCGGCGTGACCTGGACATAGCCACGGAGCGTAGGTGCGGCCCGGAGCGGGCGGGCCGGATCGCGCAACCCCGCGCCGGAGCGGCGGTCCCGAGCTGAACGGGGGCCGGTGCCCCGCTCGCCGTACCGGCACCGGTCCGGCTCCGAACGGTCAGCCCGAACTGCCGGACGTGCCGTTCGCGGCGCACGAGGTCGGTCGCGGGTTGCCGGTGGTGTACGGGAGTACGTCCCGGCACGTTCAGCTGCCCGGTCCACAGCGGACATCATGTCCCGCCGCGCGACAACTCAGGTGACGGTCCGCAATCGTTCAACCACGGGGAATCACCGGTAGGAACACGTTTTCACGACACCAGGCTGACGCAGCGTGGCCTGTCCAATGCGGAACGTCGTCGCGTAACGAAGCAGAAGTGAGTGGCGCTTACCCGATGACGACGTGCGGCGCGCGTCGATCATGACGCGCCCCGTTCTCCACACCCCCTCGGAGGCACCAATGCGACAGCATCGACTCTCGATGCCTGCGCTGATCTCGGCGGCCGGCGTGACCGCCGCCCTCGCCCTCGCCACCCCGGCCTGGGCAGCGACGACGGTCCCCGCGCACCGGTACGGCGTCACCGCCGCCACGCCGGGCAACCCGCCGGGCGCCAACGGCACAGTCAAGATCGACGGCTTTCCGTACGACGACGCGAACAACAACGAGCCGCACGTGACCTGCGAATTCCGGGTCGAGTTCTTCAACTTCGACGCGGGCGAGCGCGCCGATCTCATCCTCGAGGCCCAGCCGCCGTCCGGCGACTTCGTCGAGGTGGCCCGGCTCAACGATCAGCTCGTCAGCGACGACGACGCGACCGGCGGCTCGGTGCGCCGGGACCCGGACGCGTACTTCCAGTTCTCCGCGAACGACCTCGACCTCGGCAAGGCGACCCCGCACCCGAAGCAGGGCTACCACCTTCGGCTCACCGTCGACCGGAAGAACCACCCGGAGTGGACCGAGAAGCACAAGGTGTTCTGGCTGCAGCCGTGCGCGGGCGGCGCGGAGGACTCGACGGACGAGCCCGGGGCCACGGCACCGCCGAGCGGGGACGGCCAGGTCGGCGGAGACGCCGGCGCCGAGAACGGCGGCGAGGGCGGCGGCAATGCCGGCGGCGAGGGCGCCGACGACGGGGAGCTGCCGATCACCGGCGCCGCGGTCGGCGGTTTCATCGCGCTCGGCGCGGCCCTGGTGGCCGGCGGCGGCGCGCTGATGTTCGTCCGACGTCGACGGAGCGTGACCTTCACGAGCTGACCTCGCGGCGGGAAACGGGTCGGCGGACGGTGCGTCCGCCGGCCCGTTTCGCCGTCCGGGCCGGAAAGCGCTTTCTGGATGTTAGACGCGGCTCACATTATCGATATGCATCGCTGTACTGACTGATATTTCCTGAGGTCAGGCGCATAATGGACCGCCATAGATGGGACTGAATAGCCGTTTAGCCGAACGCGCGTCGTCCTGGCATACGAGCGTACTGTTGCCCGCCCGTTACCGCAGCCGGCACAGTCGGCCCTAGATCACCGCGGTGCCATCGCTGCCGCCGCCCCCACTGGTCAAACCCCGAGGGAGACACGATGGCTCTACGCCTTGCCGCCGGCACCGCCTGGGACGACGTTCTGGCCCGCGCCGTGGCCGCCACCCCCGAAGCGTTCGACGCCGCACCGGCGAGCACCACCACGCTGCGTAACCTCGTCGAGGGAGGCTGGAAGTCCGCCGGCACGCCGACGCCGGTCCGCACCCCCGTCGACAACACCGTGCTGGTCAACCTGCCGCGGCTCGACGGCGACCTGGCCCGCGCGGCCGTACGCTTCGCCGCCGCCGAGCACCGCGACTGGGCCGCCACCCCGCTCGCCGAGCGGAAGGCGCGGGTCACCGCGGCGCTCGACGAGCTGACCCTCCACCGTGACCTGCTCGCCCTGCTGCTGGTCTGGGAGATCGGCAAGCCGTGGCGGCTCGCCTGCGCGGACGTGGACCGGGCGCTCGACGGCGTGCGCTGGTACGTCGAGGAGATCGACCGGATGCTCGCCGACGGCCGCGAGCCGCTCGCCGGCCCGGTCAGCAACATCGCCAGCTGGAACTACCCGATGAGCGTTCTGGTCCACGCCGAGCTGGTGCAGCTGCTCGCCGGCAACGCCGTGATCGCCAAGACCCCGTCCCAGGGCGGCGCCGTCTGCCTCACGGTCGCGCACGCGCTGATGCGCCGCGCCGGGCTGCCCGCCACGCTGCTCTCCGGCAGTGGCGAGGAGCTCTCCGAGGTGCTGGTGCGCGCGCCGGAGATCGGCGCGGTCGCGTTCGTCGGCGGGCGCTCCAACGGCGGCAAGGTCGCCGCCGCGCTGCTCGACACCGACAAGCGGCACATGATCGAACAGGAGGGCCTCAACGCCTGGGGCATCTGGAACTTCTCGCAGTGGGACCTGCTCGCCGCGCACCTCAAGAAGGGCTTCGAGTACGGCAAGCAGCGCTGCACCGCGTACCCCCGGTTCGTGGTCCAGCGGGACCTGGTCGACGAGTTCCTCGACATGTACCTGCCGGTGGTCCGGTCGGTGCGCTTCGGTCACCCGCTCGCGGTCGGCGAGGACTGGGCCGAGGGCGACGCCCTCCCGGAGCTCGACTTCGGACCGCTGATCAGCGGCGCCAAGGCCGACGAGTTGCGCCGCAAGGTCGACGAGGCGGTACGCGGCGGCGCGGTCCCGCTCTACCGCGGCAAGCTCGACGGCGCCCCGTTCCTGCCCGGCCAGGACACCTCCGCCTACGTCGCGCCGTCGGTGCTGCTCGCCCCGCCCGGCCGTTCCCGGCTCATGCACGCCGAGCCGTTCGGCCCGGTCGACACGATCGTCGTGGTCGACACCGAGGATGAGCTGCTCGCCCAGATGAACGCCTCCAACGGCGCGCTGGTCGCCAGCCTCGCCTGCGACAACGAGGAGGAGGCGGCGAAGCTCGCCGTCGACCTGCAGGCGTTCAAGGTCGGCATTAACAAGCCACGCTCACGCGGCGACCGCGAGGAGCCGTTCGGTGGCCGGGGCGCGTCCTGGAAGGGGGCGTTCGTCGGCGGCGAGCTGCTCGTGCAGGCGGTCACCGTGGGCGGCAGCGAGGACCGCCTCTACGGCAACTTCCCCGACTACAACAGCTACCCCGCCACCTGACGCGCGGCGTCCGCTCGCACGCCGGGTGTGGGTGCGTTTGTTGTCGTCATGGCGGCAACAAACGCACCCACACTCACTCGTGCGGCGGCCGTGCCTTGTCGGGCAGTGCCTGGGCGTGCCGCCCCCGCGGCGGCGGTCGCCCTTCGTACGTCTCCCGCCCGCGCGTCTCCTCGATCGGCGGGATCTTCGTCGGGCCCTCGTCCGCCTGCGGCGGGTACGCGCCGCCGTGGCTCGTGGTCGTCTTGCGCTGCGGCGGCTCTGCACGCTCTCGATCCGGCACGCTGCCCTCCCTCAGGGAATCGTCGGCTTCCTTTCTGCTTCCCGGAGGGACGGCCGGGTAACTCGGAATCAGGTTGATTCAGCGGTCGCCGCTGGCGGGTGGTCCGGTCCTCGCCACCGGGACCGGACCACCCGGGCGGCTCCTGCCTACGCCGACGAGGCAGGAGCCGTGGGGGTGCGCGGGGACACGGAGGGCGGCGGTACCGGCGCGGGCACCGCCGCCGGCGGCGAGGTGAGCGGCACGGTCACGCTGACCAGGTCGCCGTCCCGGTCCACCGGGCCCGGCCGGCCGAGCCGCCGCAGCGTGCGCAGCATCCCGGTGTTGTCCGCCCGGGTGTGCGCGATCAACGCCGCGTACGGCGCCCAGCCGGCGTGCGCCACCAGCCGGCGCAGCAGCGCGGTGCCGATCCCGCGGCGCTGCCACGCGTCCTCGACCAGCAGCGCCACCTCGCCGATCTCCCCCTCGGCCACCAGGTTCGCCATCGCCACCACGGGACCGCGCTCGTCGCCGAGCACGGCGAGCAGCGTCACCCCCTGCGCCGGCTCCAGCAGCCGCTCCAGCAGGGACCGGGAGGGAGCGGACGAGCCACCCAGGTAGCGACTGTGCAGGGTGCCGGCGGAGCAGCGCTCATGAAGCGCGAGCACCGCGGGCAGGTCGTCGCCCGTCGCGGGACGCAGTGTCAACTCGGACCCGTCGGTCAGCACCAGGGTGACCTGGTCGGCGGCGCGGCGGCCGACGGTCGCGGCGAGCTCGACGATCGCCTGGGCCCGGGCGAACTCTGCCGGGGTGAAATCGGGCGCGGTGCGGACGATCTCGAACGCGCCACCGGCCGGATCGGGCAGCCACATCTCGTACCGCCGGAAGCCGGGCTGCCCCTCTCCGCTGGGCCGCCAGGTGACCGAGGTGGCGCCGAGGAGGCCGCCCAGCACGTCGCCGAGGGACTCGGGATCGCGTACCAGCCGGTTCGCCAGCCCCAGCGTGCGGGTCGGCTGGTCCGCCAGCCCGCGCGCCTCGGCCCGCGCCACCCACGGGTCGCGCCCGCGCCCCCGCTCCACCGCCGCGACCAGGTCCTGCCCCGTCATCGCGTCCGGCGCGTCGACGAGGAAATCGTCGACCGCGCCCGCCTCGGTCGTGTGCACCTGCACCGCCAGGATGTTGACCGACCTCAGGGCCAGGCTCGCGGCGAGCACCGCGAGATATCCCGGTCGGTCGTCGACTGTCGCCCTGATTCGCCAGAGTGCCACGGGGTGTCCCCCCTTTCACACGTTGCCTCCGGCCGCTCCCGGGTTGACCGGTCCGCGGCCCCATACCTCTCAGGAGACCACCTTGTCCCGGCTTCAGCCTGGCGCTTCGCTGTTTCTGGCCTATTGCTCAGCCGTGACTTCTCATGATCGGTAAATCGGCCGGCCCGGCGGTGACCAGATCGAGCCGGTCGCCGAGGATCGTCGCGGCCGCCCGGACGAGCTGGGCGATCCGGTCCACTTCGCTGATGTGGAAGGCGGCGGTCGGGAAAACGTCGCCGTCGGTGCGCGCGGTCACCAGCACCAGCCCGGCGCGCCCGAAGGGCGCCACCGCGTAGCGGGTCCCGTCGGGCCCGTCCAGCGCGCGGGCGCGCAGCGGCGTGACCTCGGGCATCCGCAGCGACTCCGGGGTACGCCAGCTCGCGTACGTGACGGCGGGCTGGCACTCGGACGGGTCGAGCTGCGCGTACGAGTCGGGCACGGCGCGCGCGGCGTCGAAGAGCGCCGGCCGTGGGGCCGACCCGTTGCGCACCGCCCAGTCGGCGGGCACGACCGCGGCGACCGCCCAGTCCGCGGCGAGCAGTCCGGGTACGGCGTCGACGAGCGTGGCCAGGCCGTCGGCCGGGTTGGCCGCCATCTGGGCGAGCAGCTCGGCGTCCTGGCCCCCCGCCACGGGCGCGCCGATCGCCCGCCACACCCCGTCGACCTGCACGCCGGGGATCGCCGCGAGCCCGGCGAGCAGCCGCTCGACCCGGGACGCACCGGGCCAGACCACGGTGAAGTCGTCGACGGCCCGGCCGCCGAGCCGCTCCAGCACGACGACCTGCACGATGTCGGCGCCGGAAACGCCCATCGTGCGTGCCACCTGGCCGAGCGCCCCCGGCCGGTCCGGCAGGGTCACGCGAACCCGCAACAACATGTCAGCCCCCCTTTCACTCGGCGGGCCGGCGCTCCCGGCCGGCCGACACCCAGCCTGATCGGCGACCGTTTCATCCCTGTTGCCACGGCATGTCTCGGTGGGAAAACCGTCCTTGACACCCGCTGTGCACGTGCCATCAACTGTTCCGATGACCTTCCCCCCGGGTTACCGCACCGTGGTCGCCACTCCGTCCGGGATCCCCGCCGTCGGCCGTACCCGCGGATCGGGCCGCTGATGTCCGAGCCCGGCTCCCCGCCCGCGGGCCTGGATCCCGACCGGCTCCACGCGCACCTCGCCGAGCACCGCCCGGAGCTGCTGGACGGCCCGCTGACCGCCCGGCTGATCGCCGGCGGGAAGTCGAACCTGACGTACGTGGTCACCAGCGGCGCGCGGGAGTTCGTGCTGCGGCGGCCGCCGCTGGGGCACGTGCTGGCCACCGCGCACGACATGGGCCGCGAGTTCCGGGTGATCTCGGCGCTGGCCCCGACCGCCGTGCCGGTGCCGCAGCCGCTGCTGAACTGCGCCGACGAGCGGGTGCTGGGGGCGCCGTTCTACCTGATGGAACGGGTGCGCGGCGTGGTCTACCGGACGCGGGACCAGACCGACCCGCTCACCGCGGAGCAGCGCCGCGCGTTGGCGTTCGCGATGATGGACACCCTGGCCGCGCTGCACGCGGTCGCGCCCGAGTCGGTCGGGCTGGGCGGCTTCGGGCGCCCCGAGGGCTACCTCGCGCGGCAGGTACGGCGCTGGAGCGGGCAGCTGGACCGCTCGCGCAGCCGGCCGCTGCCGGGCATCGACGAGCTGCGCGACCGGCTCGCCGCGACGGCGCCGGAGAGCGCGGCCGGGCGGCTGGTGCACGGCGACTACCGGCTCGACAACCTGATGGCCGACCCGGAGACGATGACCGTGCTCGCGGTCCTCGACTGGGAGATGGCCACGCTCGGTGACCCGCTCGCCGACCTCGGGCTGCTGCTGACGTACTGGGACGTGCTCGGCGGCGGCGAGGCCGGCCGGGGCAGCCCGGTGGCGGACGGGCTCGGCCCGCGCGCGGGTTTCCCGACCGGCGCCGCGCTGATTGACCGGTACGCGGCAGCCAGCGACATCGACGTCGGGCCGCTGCACTGGCACGTCGCGCTCGGCTGCTTCAAGCTCGCGGTGATCTGTGAGGGCATCCACTACCGCTACACGCTCGGGCAGACCGTCGGCGGGGGTTTCGACCGGATCGGCGACATGGTGGCCCCGCTGGTGACGCACGGGCTCGCCGCCCTGAAGGAGGAGTAGATGGACTTCAGCTTCGACCCCCGCACCTCGACGCTCTACGACGAGTTGCACGACTTCCTGGTCGAGCGGATCTATCCGGCGGAGCCGGTCTACGCCTCGCAGGTGGCCGACGAGGGATGGACGCGACCGCCGATCATGGCGGAGCTCAAGGCCGAGGCGCGCAAACGCGGGCTGTGGAACCTCTTCCTCCCCGACGCCCGCTACGGCGCCGGCCTGACGAACCTGCAGTACGCGCCGCTGGCGGAGCTGACCGGGCGCAGCCCCCACCTCGCGCCGGAGGCGCTCAACTGCGCCGCCCCGGACACCGGCAACATGGAGCTGCTGGCCGAGTTCGGCACCCCGGCCCAGCAGGAGCGGTGGCTGCGCCCGCTGCTCGACGGCGAGATCCGGTCGGCGTTCTGCATGACCGAGCCCGAGGTGGCCTCGTCGGACGCGACGAACATCGCGACGCGGATCCGCCGCGACGGCGACGAGTATGTGATCACCGGCCGCAAGTGGTGGTCGACCGGGGCGATGGACCCACAGTGCGAGATCTTCATCGTGATGGGCAAGACCGACCCGGACGCCGACCGGCACCGCCAGCAGAGCATGGTGCTGGTTCCGCGGGACGCGCCCGGCGTGACGGTCAGGCGCGGGATGACGGTCTTCGGGTTCACCGACGGCGCGCACGGCGGGCACGCCGAGGTGGTCTTCGACGAGGTACGGGTGCCGGCGCAGAACCTCGTCGGCGCCGAGGGGGCGGGCTTCGCGATCGCGCAGGCGCGGCTCGGGCCGGGGCGCATCCACCACTGCATGCGGCTGATCGGCATGGCCGAGCGTGCCCTGGAGCTGCTCTGCCGGCGCACGTCGGATCGGGTGGCCTTCGGTCGGCCGTTGGCCGAGCAGGGGGTGATCCGGGACTGGATCGCGGAGTCGCGGGTGCGCATCGAGCAGGTGCGGCTGCTGGTGTTGAAGACCGCCTGGCTGATGGACACGGTGGGCAACAAGGGCGCGCACACCGAGATCCAGGCGATCAAGATCGCGACGCCGGCGATGGCGGAGTGGGTGATCGACAAGGCGATCCAGGCGCACGGCGCCGCCGGGGTCAGCCAGGACACCCCGCTGGCGCAGCTGTGGGCGCAGGCCCGCACCCTACGGCTGGCCGACGGCCCCGACGAGGTCCACCGCGCCTCCCTGGCCCGCCGCGAACTCCGCCGCTGGACCACCTGACCCCCAGCCCACCCCAGCCACGATCACGCGGAGGCGCGCGGCACCAGATGGGTGTCGAGCAGCACGTACGGGGCGGCCAGCTCCTCACGGCGGATCCGCGAGACGAGCAGCCGCGCCATCTGCCGCCCCATCTCCTCCACCGGCTGGAAGACCGTGGTCAGCGGCGGATCGGCCTGCCGGGCGATCGAGGCGTCCTCGAAGCCCACCACCGCCACGTCCTCCGGGACCCGCCGCCCCGCATCGCGCAGCGCCCGCAGCGCGCCGCACGCCATCAGGTCGGAGGCGACGAAGACCGCGTCGAGCTCCGGGCAGACCTCCAGCAGCCGGCGCATCGCCGCCGTCCCGCTCCCCTCGCTGAAGTCGCCGTACGCGATGAGGTGCTCGCTGTCCAGGCTGCCGGTCGCCCGGACGGCCTCGCGGTAGCCCGTCAACCGCGCCAGCCCGGCGCCCATGTCCTGCGGGCCGGCGATGGTCGCGATCCGGCGGCGTCCCCGCGCGAAAAGGTATTCGACCGCCTGCCGCGCCCCGCCCGCGTTGTCGACGTCGACGAAGTACGCCGGCTGCGTCCCCGGCTCGAGCATCCGCGCCGGACGCCCGCCCAGCACGGTCGGCAGCCCGCGCTGCTCCAGCAGGGTCGGCAGCGGATCGGCGTCGTGCAGGGAGAGCAGCAGCACGCCGTCGACGTGTTGGTTGGTCAGATGGTGCTCGACCCGCTCCCGCTCGGCGGGCGACTGCGCCATCGCCAGCCAGAGCTGCATCGGGGTGTCGAGCAGCCCGGAGCTGATGCCCCGGACGATGCCGGCGAAGAACGGCTCCCCGAAGACCCGCTCCTCAGATTCGGAGACCACCAGCGCCACCGAGTCGGTCCGCTGCGTGACCAGGGCCCGCGCCGCCCGGTTCGGCACGTACCCCAGCTCGGCGATGGCCGCCTGCACGGCGGCCCGCGCCTCGGGGCTGACCTGCGGCGAGCCGTTGACGACGCGCGAGACCGTGCCCCGCCCGACCCCCGCCCGGGCGGCGACCGCGTCCAGGGTGGGACGCCCGAGCGAACGCGTGCGCTGGGTTGTCATGGTCTGCTCCTCCGACGCTCGGCGGGCCGGCGCCGACCCCGCGAAGGGGTCGGCGCAGGCAGCGCCCCTGTTACTGCCTGGCTGCGCCTATTGTGCGTCCAAGCCGTTGCGTCGGATCACCTCGGCGTACCACCTGGCACTGGACTTGGGAATGCGGCGCTGGCTGTCGTAGTCGACGTACACCAGACCGAAGCGCTTCGTGTAGCCCCAGGCCCATTCGAAATTATCCATCAGCGACCACGCGAAGTACCCGCGCAACGGCACTCCGTGACTGATCGCCTCGTGGCAGGCGCGCAGGTGGGAGTCGAAGTAGGCGAGGCGGTCCGGGTCGTCGACCCCGCCGTCGGTCACCTCGTCAACGAAGGCGGAGCCGTTCTCGGTGATGTAGAGCGGCAGCTCCGGGTAGTCGCGGTGGACCCGCCGCAGCACCTCCACCAGCCCCGGCGCGTCGATCTCCCAGTTCATATCCGTCACCGGCGCCCCGCGGTCGACGAACCGGACCTGCTCGCTCGCCGGCCAGCAGGAGGGGGCCCGCCAGTACGCCTCGCGCTCCTGCCCCTCGATCGGCGCCGCGACCACGTACCGGCTGTAGTAGTTGATGCCGAGCATGGTGAGCGGGGTCGCGATGACCGACAGGTCGCCGTCCCGGACGTGCGAGAAGTCGGTGACGGCGCGCAGGTCCTCGACCAGGTCGGCGGGGTAGGCCCCGCGCAGCACCGGGTCGAGGAACGACCGGTTGGCCAGCGCGTCGATCCGGCGGGCGGCGTCGGCGTCGGCGGGGCTGCCGGTCGCCGGCGACACCGCGTAGAGGTTGAGCGTGATGCCCAGGTCGTGGTCGGGCCGGGCGGCACGCAACGCCTGCACGGCGAGGCCGTGCCCGAGCATCAGGTGGTGCGCGGCGCGCACCGACGCCGCGGGGTCGTTGCGGCCCGGGGCGTGCACGCCGGAGCCGTAGCCGAGGAACGCCGAGCACCAGGGCTCGTTGAAGGTGGTCCAGTAGCGGACCCGGTCGCCGAGGGCGGCGTGGGTCAGCGCGGCGTAGTCGGCGAACCGGGCCGCGGTGTCGCGCTCCGGCCACCCGCCCGCGTCCTCCAGCTCCTGCGGCAGGTCCCAGTGGTAGAGCGTCAGCCAGGGCTCGATGCCGTGCTCGAGCAGGTCGTCGACGAGGCGGCGGTAGAAGTCGAGGCCCGCCTGGTTGGCCGGGCCGCGACCGCCGGGCTGCACGCGCGGCCAGGAGACCGAGAAACGGTACGACTTCAGTCCCAGCTCGGCCATCAGCTTCACGTCGTCGCGGAAGCGGTGGTAGTGGTCGCAGGCCACGTCGCCGGTGTGGCCTGCGACGACCCGCCCCGGCGTGTGGCTGAAGGTGTCCCAGATCGACGGGGTGCGGCCGCCCTCGGTGGCCGCACCCTCGATCTGGTACGCGGCGGTGGCGGCGCCCCAGAGGAAGCCGGGGGGAAACGTGATGCGCCCGCTGGAGTCGAGGAGCTGGGCCGGGGAACTGGCTGGGTTGGTCACGACTTGACGGCGCCTTCCATGATGCCGCCGATGATCTGGCGGCCGAACAGAACGAACACGACGAAGAGTGGCAGGGTGGCGATCAACGTACCCGCGAAGATCTGCGAGGTGTCTGCGAAATAGGCGGAGTTCAGCGTGCGCAGTGAGATCTGCACGGTCGGGTTGGCCGGGTCGGCGAGGACCACGAACGGCCAGAAGAACTGGTTCCACTGCTCCATGAAGGTGAGCAGGCCGAGCACCGCCGCGGCCGGCCGCAGCGCCGGGGCGACCACGTGCCAGTAGATGCGCCAGGTGGAGCAGCCGTCCACCCGGGCGGCCTCGATCAGCTCATCCGGCACGGCCTGCTCGGCGTACTGCCGCATCATGAAGATCCCGAACCCGCTGATCAGGAACGGCACGATCACCGACGGCATGGTGTTGAGCCACTCCAGCTTCGCCATCAGCAGGTAGAGCGGGAGCACCCCGAGCTGGATCGGCACCATCATCGAGGCCAGGATGATCAGCAGCAGCGCGTTCTTGCCCCGGAACCGCAGCTTGGCGAAGGCGAAGCCGGCGAGCGAGCCGAAGAACACGGTCGCGACCGTGATCGTCCCGGAGACGAGGACCGAGTTGAGCAGGCCCTTGACGATGTTGGCGTCGGTGTTGCTCAGGACGCGCCCGATGTTCTCGCCGAGGTTGCCGCCGGGCAGGAACGGCGGCGGCCAGGCGTTCGCCGCGTCGTTGGAGCGCGACGCGACCACGATCATCCAGTAGAACGGGAAGAGCGACAGGATCACGCCCAGGACCAGGCCGAACCAGGTCAGCGGGGTGCCCTTCCAGAGCCGCTCGGAGCTGTGCCGGCTTTGGGGGGCGGGCGGGACCGGCGCGAGTGTCGTGGTGGTCATCGGTCCCTCACCTATCGGAGCTGATGCGACGGGCCAGCAGGTAGTTGATGAGCGAGAACAGCGCGATCAGGATGAAGAGCACCAGCGACACGGCGCCGGCGTAGCCCCACCGGAAGCGGTTGTTCATCACGTCGAGCAGGTACATCGTGATCGTCTGGAACTGGCCCTCGGTGCCGCCGGAGAGCCCGCCGGACCCGCTGGTGAACAGCAACGGCTCGGTGAAGAGCTGGAGCCCGCCGATGGTAGAGATGATCACCGTGAAGATGATCGTCGGACGCAGCTGCGGGATCGTGATCGACCAGAACTGCCGGGTCCGGGAGGCGCCATCAAGCGAGGCGGCCTCGTACATGTCCTTGCTGATCGACTGCATCGCGGCCAGGTAGATCAGCGCGTTGTAGCCGACCCACCGCCAGTCGACCATTGTGGAGATGGCGAACCAGGAGGCGAGCCGGCTGGCCCGCCAGTCGACCGGCCCGACGCCGAGCAGGTCCAGTCCCCAGTTGACGAGCCCGAAGTCACGGCCGTAGATGACGCTGAAGACCAGCGCCACCACCGCCGTGGAGGTGATGATCGGCATCGCGATCGCCATCCGGAAGAAGGTCAGTCCCGGGATGCGCCGGTTGAGCGCGTTGGCCAGCAGCAACGCCAGCAGCAGCTGCGGCACCGTGGCGAAGACGAACATGCCGAGCGTGTTGTAGACGGCGTTCCAGAACTGCGGGTCGTTGGTGATCAGCTCGACGAAGTTGTCCGGGCCGACGAAGCTGATCGTCGCGTTCATCGGGGACCGGTCGGTGAGGGCGATCCAGGCGGTGTAGACGATCGGGTAGGCGCCGAAGATCGCGAAGAGGACGAAGAACGGCAGGACGTACAGGTACGGCGAGTATCTGAGGTCCAGCCGGGTCAGCGAGGTGCGGCGGGCGCGGCGCGGCGCCGGCTCGTGCCCCGCGCGGTGCGTGTGCCGTCCGGGCGGCACGGCCGTGTCGAGGTCCAGGCTCATCAGGGGTCCTTCAACTCCAGGGGGGCGGCGGGCGCCGGGTGACCACGGACGGTGGGGTGACGCCGAGTCCCGCCGGCGCCACCCCACCCCCCGTCACGACGGGGATCACTTTCCGGCGGCAGCACCCTTGCTCTGCGCGTCCCGCCACGCCGCGTCCGCGGCCTTGCCCTGCTCGACCGAGCGGAGCGCGTTCTCCACCGCGTCGCGGACGGCCTGGTTCTTCGGGCCGAGGTAGACGGGCTTCAGCGTGGCCGCCCCCTCACCGAAGATCTTTCCGGTCGGCGCGTCGCTGAAGTACGGGTTCGTGGCGCTGAGCACCGCCGGGTCCTGCAGCGCCTGCGGCGACGACGGCAGGTTGCCGAGTTCCTTGAAGACCGCCGCCTGGCTCTGCGCGTTCGTCAGGAACTTCACCAGCTCCGCGGCCTCCTTCTGGTGCTTGCTCGACTTCGGCACCGCGAGGAACGAACCGCCCCAGTTGCCGCCGTTGCCCGGCGCCTTGGCGATGTCCCACTTCCCGGCCGCGCCGTCGCCGGCCTGCCCCTTGATGACACCGGTCATCCAGGCCGGGCAGCCGATCGTGGCGAAGCTGGCGTTCTTGAAGCCGGCGTTCCACTCGGCCGAGAAGGACTTCAGGTTGTTCGAGAGCTTGGCCTCGATCATCTTCGTGGTCAGATCGAACGCCGTCTTGATGTCCTGGTTGCTGTCCAGGACGATCTTGTTGCTCTTGTCGTAGTACGTGTAGCCGCTGCCCGCGCCGGCGATCTGCATCAGCATCGTGTTGTAGACGTTGGTCGCGGAGTCGAGGAACTTGTGCTTGGAGTCCTTGGCCACGAACTCCTTGCCGACCTCGATGAACTGCTCCCAGGTCTGCCAGCGCTGCGCGAGCTGGTCCCGGTCGGTCGGCAGGCCCGCGGCCCTGAACAGGTCGGTCCGGTAGCAGATCGCCATCGAGCCGACATCCGTGCCGAGCCCGAGGATCTGGCCGTTCGGCGTGGTGCCCTGCTCCCACTTCCAGGGCAGGAAGTTGCCCTGCAGCGAGCTGGCGCCGTGATCGGCGAGGTTCACGAACTTCGCGGCCTGCGCGTAGAACTGCACAATGGTGCCCTCTTCGAGCGCCACGATGTCGCCGGCGCCGGCCCCCGCGTTGATCTGCTGCGTGAGCCGGGTGTTGTAGTCGCTCAGGCCCAGGCCCTTGCCCCGCTCCTGGATCGTGACGTTCGGGTGGGTCTTCCGGTACTCCTCGTACAGCTTCTCGTAGCCGAATCCCTGGTCACCGAAGACGTCCACGACAAGCGTGATCTTCTCGTTCGGGTCCGCGGCCGACGAGTCGTCACCGCTGCAGGCCGTGGCGGCGGTGAGCACCGCGACGGAGGCGGCGGCGACCGCCGCCAACCGCCGACGCCGGGGGATAACACTCATCCTGACCCCTCTCAGGTCTGTGCGTTCTGCGTGGTGGGGGTGGTGCGGGGAGGAAGCCGCTCCGGGGCCGCGGAGGAGCGGCCGAGAGCCGGGCGTGTGGCATCGGCCACATGACCGGGAGCGCTCCCATGAGATTGCCGCTGGGTTTCCGGGGTGTCAAGACCCGTGTGGGAGCGTTCCCATTTCGTTACCGCGCCCGCCATCCCGATTGATCAAGGGGCCGGCGGCGGGGATCGCGCGCTTTCCTGCGGCCGGTCCTTGATCAACCGGGATGGCGGCGGGAGGGGTGGGTCAGCAGAAGCGGCGGAGGAGGGTGGTGACGCGGTCCGGCTCGAAGGCGGCGGCGTGGAACGGGCGGCCGATCCACCCGCGCATCGGCTCGTGCTCCGGGTGACCCGGATCGGCGAGCGCGGCCAGGAACTCGGTGTAGCCGAACGCGCCGCCGACGTCCTCCGGCGGGCACGCCCACTCACCGTCCACACAGATCGGGTAGCGCTCGTCGGGCTCCGGGCCGAACACGTCCTCCACCACCACCTCGTGCTCCCACCAATCCCCGAAGTCGTAGGTGTAGAGGAACCGGCTCCCCTTCGCCGCGACCATGTCCAGCCGGACGTCCAGCTCGTCGCGGAGCGCGAGCTCGCCGTCGGGGTCGGGCTCGCCGTACTGCAGGCCGTCGATGTCGAAGGAGTGCAGGTGGTAGTCCTGCCAACCCATGGCGTGCTGGATCACCCGGTGCAGCCGATCGAGGGTGTAACCGCCGGGCACCAGCACCCGCCGCCACACCGCCGGCGTGACGTCCGGCAACGACACCTTCAGCTGGAAGATCTGACGCGTCATCCTCATCCATCCTCTGGCATAAGGTCGGTACATGATCTGCCGCGCCTGCCGCGAGAGACGGCACGACGACTGTCCGGGCCGGAAATGGTGTGACTGCCAGCACCGTACCCCCGCACCGTCGCCTCCCGTCACCGGTCCGGCCGGCGAATGACCGACTCCCCGATCCGCCGCGTCTGGCCCGCCCCGGTCACCGACCCGCTCGACGACGGGGCGCTGGCCGACCTCTACCGCCCGGACCCGGCCACCCCCGCGCTCCGGGTCAACTTCGTCACCAGCCTGGACGGGGCCGTCGAGCTGGACGGCTACTCGGCCGGGCTCTCCGGCGGCCCCGACAAGCGCGTCTTCGGCGTGCTGCGGATGCTCTGCGACGCGCTCCTGGTCGGCGCCGGCACCCTGCGGCAGGAGGGCTACCGGGCGCTGCGGCTGTCCGAGCCGCGCCGCGCGTGGCGACGGGCGCACGGACTTCCCGAGTTCCCGACCCTGGTCGTGGTCTCGGCGTCGCTGGAGCTCGACCCGGCGCAGGCCGCCTTCGCCGACGCCCCGGTACGCCCGCTCGTGCTCACCCACGCGGGGGCGCCCGAACGGCGGCGGGCGGCGCTCGCCCCGGTGGCCGACGTGCTGACCATCGGGAAGGACGCGGTCGACCTGCCGGCCGCGCTCGCCGAGCTGCGCGCCCGCGGACACCGGCAGGTGCTCTGCGAGGGCGGCCCACGGCTCTTCGGCACGCTCACCGCGGCCGACCTGGTCGACGAGCTCTGCCTGACCGTCTCGCCGCTGCTGACCGGCCCGGGAGCCAGCCGGATCACCACCGGCCCGCCGAGTCCGCCGCGGGCGCTGGCCCTGCGGCACGCGCTCGCCGCGGACGACGTGCTGCTGCTCCGCTACGCCAGATGAGATTTCCGTTACGCACCGACTTGTGCAAACCGGCGGGAATACCACCACACGGTGTGGAAACTGTGCGGTCCGCCGCGTCGGATTGCCGGGGTGTCGTACTTGTCGGGCAGGATGCTGGACGTGTGCCGTGACCGGAGCGAACAGATGACAGGATGCGGGCGATGACCGACACGCTGCCCGCACAGCCCAGCGACACGCCCGGCGCGGCGGTCGGCCGGGTCCTCGGCACCGCCGACGCCACCCCGCTGCAGTTCTGGACCGCGGTGATGCCGGGCAGCTTCCTGCAGCTCGACGACGTGGTGGTCACCCGCCGCGAGCTGCCGGGGCGGGAGCCGGTGACGATCGCCGGGGTGGTCACCCAGGTGCGAGCGCGGCACGAGGGGGCCCAGTTCGACTCCGACGTGTTCGCCATCGCCGACGGCACCCTGCCGGCGCAGGTCCAGGAGGCGGCGGAGATCACCGCCACCCGGGTGGACCCCGAGATCTACGTGCCGCCCGCCCCCGGGGCGCTGGTGCACCGCGCCGAGGGCGACGCCCGGGCGCGCGCGCTGCACTTCGACCGCATGGAGCGGCGCATCCCGATGGGCACCGGCCGCGACGGCGTCCCGGTCTACCTCAACGCCGACTTCCTCGACGGCCAGCGCGGCGCGCACGTCTCGATCTCGGGCATCTCCGGCGTCGCCACGAAGACAAGCTTCGCCACCTTCCTGCTCTACTCGGTGTTCCGCTCCGGAGTGCTCGGCGGCGACGCGGTCAACGCCAAGGCGTTGATCTTCAACGTCAAGGGCGAGGACCTGCTTTTCCTCGACCACCCCAACAGCCGGCTCGACGACGCCACCATCGCGGCGTACGCCAAGCTCGGGCTGCCCGCCGGCGCCTTCCCCGACGTACGCGTCTACGCCCCGCCGCGCGCCGGCGACTCCTCCGGCTCCCCCGACGTGAGCAGCCGGCTCGCCGGCGTGGACAGCTTCTACTGGACGCTCAGCGAGTTCTGCGCCGACCGGCTGCTGCCGTACGTCTTCGCCGACGCCGACGACGAGCGGCAGCAGTACACGATGGTGGTCCACTCCGTCGCCGCTCACCTGGCCCGGGCCGCCCAGCCCGCCGACGGCGGGGTCAGCCTCGACGGGGTGCGGATCGGCTCCTACCCCGACCTCGTGGACCACATCGTCGAACAGCTCACCGACGAGGAGACCCGGTCGGAGTGGGCCGGCAGCGCGATCAATACCGGCACGGTGAACGCGTTCGCCCGCCGGCTGATCGGCAGCAAGAAGGACCTCGCCCGGTTGATCCGCGGCGACCTGGCCACCCGCCGCCCGCACTCGATCAACACCGCCGAGAGCGCGCAGGTCACCGTCGTCGACCTGCACAACCTGCCCGACCGGGCGCAGCGCTTCGTGGTCGGCGTGACGCTCAAGAGCGAGTTCGAGCGCAAGGAGAAGGCCGGCACCGCCAAGCCGTTGCTCTTCGTCGTGCTCGACG
Source organism: Micromonospora pattaloongensis (assembly GCF_900107255.1). Lineage (GTDB taxonomy): Bacteria > Actinomycetota > Actinomycetes > Mycobacteriales > Micromonosporaceae > Micromonospora_I > Micromonospora_I pattaloongensis. The sequence goes on from NZ_FNPH01000002.1 coordinate 382,421, forward strand.
AGCTCAACAAGTACGCCCCGCGCGAGGGCTCCTCCCCGATCAAGGAGGTGCTGCTCGACATCGCCGAGCGCGGCCGCTCACTCGGCGTCGTGTTGATCGGGGCGCAGCAGACCGCGAGCGAGGTGGAGCGGCGCATCGTCACCAACTCGGCGATCCGCGTGGTCGGCCGGCTCGATCCGGCCGAGGCCTCCCGCCCCGAGTACGGCTTCCTCCCCACGGTGCAGCGGCAGCGGGCGCTGCTCGCCAAGCCCGGCACGATGTTCGTCAACCAGCCCGACATCCCGGTCCCGCTCTGCCTGGAGTTCCCGTTTCCCGCCTGGGCGACGCGGGTCTCCGAGGCCGGTGCCGCGCCCTCGGAGACGCTGCGCTCGATCGTCCAGGCCGCCGACCCGTTCGCGGTGGTCGGCCGCGGCCCGGCCCTGGCCGACGACGAGATCCCGTTCTAGGGGTTGCCGATGAAGATCCTGCACACCTCCGACTGGCACGTCGGCAAGGTCCTCAAGGGACACTCGCGGACCGCCGAGCACGTCGCGGTGCTCGCCCAGGTCGTTGAGATCGCCCGCGCCGAGCGCCCCGACCTGGTGATCGTCGCCGGCGACCTGTACGACACCGCGGCACCCACCTCCGACGCCACCAAGCTGGTCACGCGGGCGCTCTCCGCGCTGCGCGGCACCGGCGCGCAGGTCGTCGCGATCGGCGGCAACCACGACAACGGGCCCGCGCTCGACGCGCTGCGGCCGTGGGCCGAGGCCGCCGGCATCACGCTGCGCGGCACCGTCCGGGACAACCCCGACGAGCACCTGATCGAGGGCGTGACCGCGGGCGGCGAGCGGTGGCGGCTGGTGGCGCTGCCGTTCCTGTCCCAGCGCTACGCCGTGCGCGCCACCGAGATGTACGAGCTGACCGCCGCCGAGGCCACCCAGACGTACGCCGACCACGTGGCCCGGCTGGTCCGCCGGCTCACCGAGCGGTTCGCCGAGCCCGACGTGGTCAACCTGATCACCGCGCACCTGACGGTGGTCGGCGCGCAGATGGGCGGCGGCGAGCGCGAGGCGCACACCGTGCTCGGCTACGCCGTGCCGGCCACGGTCTTTCCCACCAGCGCGCACTACGTCGCGCTCGGGCACCTGCACCGGGCGCAGCAGGTGCTCGGTCCCTGCCCGGTCCGCTACAGCGGCAGCCCCCTCGCCGTCGACTTCGGCGAGGAGGAGAACACGCCGGCCGTGACGATCGTCGAGGTCACCGCCACCACCGCCGCCCGGATGCGCGACGTGCCGGTCACCGCGGCCATCCCGCTGCGCACCGTACGCGGCACGCTCGACGAGCTGGCCGAGGCGGCCGACCCGACGGCGTGGCTGCGGGTGTACGTCCGCGAGGCGCCGCGTGCGGGGCTGCGCGAGGAGGTCCAGGCGCTGCTGCCGCGGGCGGTCGAGGTGCGCATCGACCCCGAGATGATGCCGACGACCCAGAGCAGCGCGCGGGCCGCGCAGCGCGCCGGCCGGTCCCCGCGCGAGCTGTTCGGCGACTACCTGGAGCAGCGGGGGCACGTCGACGACGGCGTCCGCGAGCTGTTCGACACGCTCTACGAGGAGGTGAGCTCCGCGTGAGACCGCTGCGCCTGGACCTCGCCGGCTTCACCGTCTTCCGTGACGAGACCACCGTCGACTTCACCGACGCCGACTTCTTCGCCCTGGTCGGCCCGACCGGGTCCGGCAAGTCGACCGTGCTCGACGCGATCTGCTTCGCGCTCTACGGCCAGGTGCCACGCTGGGGCAGCAGTCGCGGCATCGCCAACGCCCTGGCCCCGTCGGCCACCGAGGCGCGGGTGCGGCTGGTCTTCGAGTCGGCCGGCGACCGCTACGTCGCCACCCGGGTCGTCCGCCGCGACGGCCGGGGCAACGTCAAGACCAGCAACGCCGGGCTGCAGCTGATGCCGCGCGGCTTCGACGTCACCAAGCTGGACACCGGGATGAGCCCGGAGGACCTGGGCGAGGTGCTCGCCGGGACGCCGGCCGAGATGGAACAGGCGGTCCTGGAGGCGGTCGGGCTTCCGTACGAGCAGTTCACCAGCTGCGTGCTGCTGCCGCAGGGGCAGTTCGCCGACTTCCTGCACGCCAAGCCGGCGACCCGGCAGCAGATCCTGGTCAACCTGCTCGGGCTGCAGGTCTACGAGGAGATCCAGAAGCGGGCGGCGACCCGCGCGATGCAGGCCGACGCGCAGCTCGCCGCCGTCGACCAGGTGCTCGACGGGCTCAGCGGCGCCGACGAGGAGCAGCTGGCCGCGGCGGCCGACCGGGTCGAGACGATGCGGGAGCTCGCCGCGGCCGTCGAGTCGGCCGTGCCGGCGCTGCGGGACGCCCAGCGCGCCGCGACCGACGCCGTCGCCGCGCTCGGCGCCCTCGACGCCGAGATCGAGCAGCTCGGCGCGGTCCGGCCGCCGGCCGGGGTGACCGCGGTGGCGACCGCCGTCGCGACCGCCCGCGCGACCGCCGCGGAGGCGGCCGCGGGCGTGGCCGCCGCCGAGGACGGCGAGGAGAAGCTGCGGGCGGCGCTGGCCGGCGCGGGCGACGCCGCCGCGCTGCGGCTGCTGTTGACGGCGCACGCCGACCGCGAGCGGGTGGCCGCGCAGGCCGCCGAGCTCGCCACCGCGCTCACCGGCGCCGAGACGGATCACGCCGCCGCGGTGACCGCGCTGGAGGCGGCGCGCGGCGAGGCGGCCCGCGCGGCGGAGCGACTCGAGGCCGCGCGGCGCGCCTATCAGGAGGCGCAGACCGCGGACCGGGCGTCGGCGCTGCGCGCCCACCTCACCGCCGGCGCCGACTGCCCGGTCTGCGCGCAGCCCGTCCACACCGTGCCGGCCACCCCGGCCGGGTCGGCCGTGGCCGCCGCCGAGGCGGCCGGGCACACCGCGCGCGCGGAGCACGACGCCGCCCAGCAGGTGGTGACGGAACGGGACCGGGCCGCGCGCGAGCTGGAACGCGTACTCGATCGGGTGCGTGCGCAGCACGAGCAGCTCGCGGCGCGCGGCGCCGAGCTGGACCGGCAGCTGGCCGACTCCCCCGGCCCGGCGGTGCTGCGCCGGGAGCTGGACTCGGTCGCGGCGCTGCAGCACCAGTTGGACGACGCCGGCGGGGCGGTGCGGGCCGCCCGCGAGGCGCAGCGGCGCGCGCAGGTCGCCGTCGAGGCCGCCGAGGAGCGGATGCGCAGCGCCTGGCGGGAGTTCGACACCGCGCGCGACGGGGTGGCGCGGCTGGGGCCGCCGGCCGCCGAGCGCGACGACGTCGCCGCGGCCTGGGAGTCGCTGCGGCGCTGGGCCGAGGAGGAGGCGCAGCGGCGCCGGGCCGACCGGGTCGCGGTCGCCGAGGGCGTGACGGCGGCGCGGACGGCCGCGGCCGGGGCGGCCGACCGGATCGCGGCGCTCTTCACCGACGCCGGGCTGACCGCGCCGGCCGGCGGCGCGGACGGCGCCGGCTACCCGCGGGCGGCCGCGGTGGCGCTCGAGCGCGCCGAGGCCGAGCAGCGGCGTCTCGCCGAGCGCCGGGAGCAGGCGCGGCGGCTGGCCGAGCAGCGGGCCGGGCACGAGCGGGACAGCCGGGTGGCGAAGGCGCTCGCCGGGCACCTGCGGGCCAACAACTTCGAGCGGTGGCTGTTGGAGGAGGCGCTCGACCTGCTCGTCGATGGCGCGTCGCGAATCCTGCGGGAGCTGTCGTCCGGGCAGTACGACCTGGTGCACGACAAGGGCGAGTTCTACGTTGTCGACCACCACGACGCGGGGCTGCGCCGCGCCGTGCGCACCCTCTCCGGCGGCGAGACGTTCCAGGCCTCCCTCGCGCTGGCGCTGGCCCTGTCCGAGCAGCTCGCCGGGATGTCGACCACTGCCGCCAGCCTGGAGTCGATCGTGCTCGACGAGGGCTTCGGCACGCTCGACGCGGCCACCCTCGACACGGTCGCGGCCACGCTGGAGACGCTCGCCGCCCGCGGTGACCGGATGGTCGGCGTGGTCACCCACGTCGCGGCGCTCGCCGAACGGATCCCCGTCCGGTTCGCGGTGCGCAAGGACGCCCGGACCGCCCACGTCGAGCGGACCGGCCTGTGAGCGCGAGGAGCGCGGCGCGGCGGAGCCCCGCGGTCGCGATCGAGAGGCGGGCCCGGTGACCGTCCGGATCTTCGTCGACGGCTGGGATCCGGCCTACGGCGCCTCCTTCGAGGCGTCCGCGACGGCCGGCCCGGCCGCGCCGAGCAGCGCGGAGGTCGACGCCGGTGTCGAGGTGCCGACCGACGCGTGGCGGCCGCTGACCGCGCCGCCGGCCGTACGCGCCCCGCACGTGGTGCTGCTCGTCGACGGGGTGCGGCGCATCGACGCCGGGCTGTGGACGCAGGAGGAGGACGGTGCCTCGTACCCCGGTCTGGCCGCGTCGTACGCCGCCGGCGTGGTCCGCTGCGACCTGGGGCGCGGCGCCGCCGAGCTGGCCGGGGCCCGGGTGGAGCGCGGCCTGTTCACGGCGAGCCCGTCGGCGACCGACGTGGTCGCCGGCCAGCTCCGCTACGCCGTGCACCGGGTCGCGGGCACCGGTGAGCTGAGCAAGCTCCCCGCCGCCGTGCAGGCGCCGCTCACCGCGCTGGAGGTCGAGGTCTCGAACGCGGCCCGCACCGACGGCGACCTGCTGATCGTGGACGGGCCGCTGCGCAACCGCCGCCAGTTGCCGCGCACCATCGGGTACATCAAGACCCAGCACAGCCAGTACCTCCCGGCGGCGCTCTCCACTGTGGTCACCGGCCTGCGGGCGGGCGAGCGCTCCCCCGTCTTCAAGCTCGGCACCGCGTGGGGCGGCTGGTCGTGGTACGTCCGGCTGCCCGGATCCGCCGGCGCGCCGTGGGCCGGCATCGTCCGGGTGGAGTGCTCCGCGGAACTGCCCCCGCAGGAGGCGATCGGGCTGGCCGACCTGTCGCTGGTCACGCTGCCGCGGTTCGCGTCCACCCCGTACAAGGATCCTCGGGCTCCGCAGAACCTGATCCCGATCGCCGGCCTCGAACGCCGCCTCCGCGCCCTCCTGGGCGACCCGCGCCTCCTCTACCGCGCCCTCACCCTCGCCGCCGCCCGTTGACCCTGCCCGAAACAGCGGGGCGGGATACTGCGGGGATGGGGCGCAAGCGTGGGGTGGAGCGGGGGGAGACGGTCGCCGTCGGGTCGGGGGTGGCGGAGGTGCGCCCGGACCCGGACCGGCCGCGGGGGTACACGCTGCTGATCGACGGGGCGGCGCAGTCGCACGTCGATCTGGACGACCCCACGCACCTGGAGTTCGAGTACGTGCGGCGGATCGCCGCCGCGATCGATCTCGTCGCGCCGCCGCGTCAGCCGCTGCGGGTGCTGCACCTGGGCGGCGGCGCGTTGACGCTGCCCCGGTACGTCGCCGCGACCCGGCCCGGGTCGACCCAGCGCGTGGTCGAGATCGACGGCGCGCTGGTCGAGCTGGTCCGGCGGGCGCTGCCGTGGCCGGCCGACCCCCGGTTGCGGGTACGTGTCGGCGATGCCCGGGCGGCGGTCACCGCGACCCGCGACGGCGCGTACGACCTGGTGGTGTCGGACGTGTTCGCCGGCGCCCGGACGCCCGCCGCGCTGACCTCGGTGGAGTTCATGCGCGAGGTGGCGCGGGTGCTCACCCCCGGCGGCTTCCTTTTGCTGAACGTGGCCGACGGGCCGCCGCTGCGGCACGCCCGCGCCCAGGTCGCCACCGCTCGGGCCGCGCTGCCGCGGCTGTGCCTGGTCACCGACGCCGCCGTGCTGCGCAACCGGCGGTTCGGCAACCTGGTGCTGGTCGCCGGGCGCGTCGACCCGCCGGTCGCCGAGCTGACCCGGCGGGCGGCCGGCGACTGGTTTCCCGGCCGGGTGCTGCACGACGCCGAGCTCGACCGGTTCGCCGGCGGGGCCCGCGTCATCACCGACGAGACGGCCACACCGTCGCTGCCGCCGCCGCCGGGAACTTTCGGCATCGCGATTTGATCCGGGCGCGGCCGGGCTCCGTACCCCTGGGTGGCCCCCAGCCGCGGGCCGACCCGACCACGTCGACGGAGGTCCACGATGCAGGCGGTAGCCAGCGGCTGGCACGGCGACCAGCTTCTGCCGGGCCGGCTCTGCAGCACCCCGCGGCAGCGTGCGGCGGAACGTTGGCAGACTCTCGACGGAAGGCGGGCCGACCGCGATGATGTCCCGGTGACGTCCCCCCGAACGGCGCGCCGCCACCACGCCACCTCCGCCGAGACGCGGCACGAGGACAACCTCGTGCGGATGCTCTACGAGGAGCACGCGCGCCCACTGTTGGGGTTCGTGCTGCGGCTGACCGGGGGTGACCGGCAGCGCGCCGAGGACATCGTGCAGGAGACGCTGCTGCGGGCCTGGCGCAACGCGCACCGGCTGGGCGCGCAGGGGCAGTCGTCGCTGCGGCCGTGGCTGGTCACCGTCGCGCGCCGGATCGCGATCGACGACCATCGCAGCGAGCGGGCGCGCCCGACGGAGGAGTACGACCGGGACCTGGAGAGCTTCGCGGAGAGCGACAGCACCGATCGTGTGCTGCGCACGATGACCGTCACCGACGCCATGCGGACGCTCAGCCAGCCGCACCGCGAGATCCTGGTGGAGACGTATTTCCGGGGTCGGACCGTGCCGGAGGCCGCCGAGGAGCTGGGGCTACCGCTCGGCACCGCCAAGTCGCGGGTCTACTACGCGCTGCGCGCGCTGCGGTCCGCCCTGCAGAAGCAGGGGGTGACCGAATGAGCCGCGCGCAGCACTGGGATGTCGGCGCGTACGCGTTGGGAGTGCTCGACGAGGCCGACGCGGAGCGCTTCGAGGAGCACCTGGCGAGCTGCTGGGCCTGCGCCGCGGAGCTGGAGTCGATGCTCCCGGTCGTCGAGCTCCTCTCCGACGTCGACATCGACGAGCTGCAGGAGGCGGAGCCGGCCGGGCCCGACCGCCACATGCTGGACCGGATGATCCGGGTGGTCGGCGAGGACCGACGCCACGCGCGCAGCCGCCGGGTGCTGGCGATCGCGGCGGGGGTCGTCGCCGCCGCGATGATCAGCGGGGCGTCGCTCTTCGCGGGGTCGCAGTGGTTCGGGGAGGCGCCGGCGAACGTGACGGCGCAACCGGAGCCGACGGCGCCCTCGGCCAGGCCGCCCGCGTGGCCCAACGGGTTGAACATCGGCGGACCGGAGCTGGCGGTGCCGGAGGGCGCCGAGCAGTTCACCGGGATCGACAAGAGCAGCGGCGTGCGTGCGGACCTGGTCCTGGAGGCGGCGGCGTGGGGCACGCAGATGTCGTTCGCCCTCAGCAAGCTGCCCGGACCGCTGCAGTGCCGGCTCGTGGTGATCCGGGCCTCCGGCACCGCGGAGGTGCTGTCGAGCTGGTCGGTGCCGGCCGCCGGGTACGGCACCGACCAGCAGCCGATGCCGCTGCTGCTGCAGGCCGCGACGGCCGCGCCGCGGGACGACATCGACCGGGTGCAGGTGCAGGCGGTGGATGAGCAGGGTGTCGCGCGGGCGCTCGTGACGGTGCCCGTCTGACATAGCCCTTTGGGAAAGCCCGTTCGGGGGGCGTGCGGAATTGTGCCGTGCGTCCCCCGAAAGGTTCCCGCCAATCCAGGTTCGCGCCGATTCCCGAACCATTTCCGCCGTCGGTGGCAGACACTACCCATGCCGCTGGCGACGTGCAACGTGCAGACCCCCGCGATCCCCTACACGCACCGCGGCTCCGATCGGTTCAACGATGGGGTGTGAGATTGTCCACGGTCAATTACTAATCCGGCCGTCGCGGGCCGCGCGTACCTCCTGCCGACAGCCCGAACGTGGACGATTGAGGGAGCGCACGTGGCACTCGTAAAGCGAACCGTCATCCTCGCCGGCACGCTGGCGGCAATGACCCTGGCGGGGTGCGCGCCGGCGGGCTACAGCCCGGACGAGGCCGGGGCCGAGGCGCAGCCCGTCGCGAACGCCGCCGCCGAGGCGAGCCCGAGCGCCAGCGCGGCACCCGAGGCCGCCGAGGCGGCGGCCGACGTCGATCTCACCACCCGACTCGTCGGCAAGAGCGTGCCGCAGATGGGCAAGGTCGTGACCGACGACGAGGGCTGGACCCTCTACCGCTTCGACAAGGACACCGACGACCCGCCCACCTCGAACTGCTCCGGCGACTGCGCGAAGGTCTGGCCGCCCGCGCTCACCGACGGCAGCCCGGAGATCGCCGGCATCTCGCCGGACAAGGTGGGCACGGTCAACCGGCCCGACGGCACCAAGCAGCTGACCATCGGCGGCTGGCCGGTCTATCGCTACGCGGGCGACACCAAGCCGGGGCAGTGGAAGGGCCAGGGCGTGGGCGCCACCTGGTTCGTGGTCGCGCCGGACGGCAAGAAGAACCTGGAATGCCTGCCCACCGGGACGCCGAAGGCGGTTCCCCCGCCGGCCGAGGGCGACAGCGCCGGCAGCAGCTCGGGTGGGTACAACTACTGACGACTCCCGCCCGTACGACGCGGCGGCCGGTCGTTGCCAGGGAGGGCGCGGCCGGTCGTCGCCGCGTCGTACGTCGACCCGGCCGGCAGTGACCGAGAATCGATATCGGAACTACGCACCGCCACCGGCGGCGCCCCATTTCGTCGTCCGTTTTCGCCCGGCGTCCGAACTCCCGACATCGGCCGAACGGAGGATGCCGGCGGCTTTCCGGCCCCGACATAAGTTTCTTTTAACTGACGCCTAAGACTTCCGTATTTCGCGGGCGACACGTTGACGATTGTCCGCCCGCATCAATACGGTTTTGCCGAATCCTCAATCGATCGACCCGGAGGTGGACAGATGGTGTCGGCATCACGGCCGCGGCGCGCGATGCGTTGGGCGGCCGCCGTCGTCGCCGGACTCACGAGCGGCCTCGTCGGACTGGCTCCGGCGACAGCGGAGGCCGCGACCCGGGTGCCGGCGCGCGCGGCCGCCGGACCGCTCACTTCCGCGGATCAGGACCTGCTGGTCAAGGTGCGGCTGGCCGGTTTGTGGGAGATGCCGGCCGGGCAGATGGCCGCGGAGAAGGGCTCCAACAAGCGGGTCCGCGAGATCGGCGCCGAGATCGCGAAGCAGCACGCGGAGCTGGACCGGCTCACGGTGGTGGCCGCCGGCAAGCTCGGGGTGCCGCTGCCGGACGAGCCCAACACGGACCAGCGGTTCTGGCTGCGGGAGATGACGGAGGCGTCCGGGCCACAGTTCGACACGATCTTCGTCGACCGGCTCCGCGCGGCGCACGGCAAGGTCTTCCCGGCGATCGCCAACGTCCGGGCCGGCACCCGCAACGACGTCGTCCGCGAACTGGCGCAGGCCGCCAACGGCTTCGTGCTCAACCACCTGACCATGCTGGAGAGCACCGGGCTGGTCGACTACGAGGGCCTGCCGCGGCCGGCCGGCCCCGCCGGCGCGGTGTACACCAACGACGGCACGCTGCTGGAAGGGGCGGTCGCGCGGGCCAACGCCGACGGCATCAACGCCTCGATCATCACGATCGTGCTGGCCGCCGCGGTCGTCGCCGGCGTCATCGCGACGTTCCGTGTGATCCGCTCCCGTTGAGCGGTACTTCGATTCTGCGTTTCGTTCGGACGGCCCCACCCCTCGCCGTCCGGGAAGGAAGAGGTGGCACCACGTGAACAGATCACGACGGCAGGACATGTCGTACGGCGCCGAGCGGCGGCGCGGGCGGATCGCGTCGACGAAGCCGCGCACCCGCATCGTCGCGGTGGCCGCGACGCTTGCCGTGTTCGGTGGCATCGTCGCCGTGACGCAGGTGTCCAACGCCGGCACCCGCGGCCAGCGCCCCCGTCCCCAGGCGTGCGCGACCCCCAACACCCCCGGCGGCACGGAGAGCCCGGCGCCGACGGTCGCGCCCGGCGCACCGAGCCCCGGCGCGAGCGCCGGGACGTACCGCGACCGGTCGGGCGCGCGGCACCACCTCGGCGACGGCCAGGGCACGTGGGGCCGGGGCGGCCGGCAACCGGTCACCTGCACCCCGGCCGCGCCGGCCAGCGGCAGCCCCGGCACGGGCAACCCGGGCACCGGCAACCCCGGCGCCGGGCTGCAGATCCTCGGCAACAACTGCGACAACAGCCAGCGGCAGGCGCACGACGGCTTCCAGAACGGCGACCGGTGCGTGAGCACCGCGTTCGGTGAGGTCGGCAACGCCGAGCAGAACCCGACGCTGCTGATCTCGTCGGCGCCGCAGCGGGTCCGGGTCAACCAGGCGTTCACCATCCGGGTCAGCACCCGCAACCTGGTCCGCGACCGGTTCCTCGCCGCGGGACAGGGCGGGTACTACAAGGAGAGCTCCTTCCTGACCGCCGAGGGCCTGGTCCGCGGCCACTTCCACAGCGCCTGCCGGATGCTGGCCAGCCGGCGCACCGCGCCCGACCCGGCGCCGGTGCCGGCGTTCTTCGTCGCGACCGAGGACGGCCAGGGCAGCGCGACGCCGGACGAGGTGACCGTGCAGGTGCCGGGGCTGCCGCAGACCGGCATCGCGCAGTGCGCGGTCTGGGCCGGCGACGGTTCGCACCGGATTCCGATGATGCAGCGCGCCAACCAGATCCCCGCGTTCGACGTCGTCCGGGTCACCGTGACCCGCTAGCGGCGGCTTCGCAGAGCCGGAACGGCACGTCCCCGCGACGTGCGGACGTCGCCACCCGTCACGTGGAGAGCCGGGTGGCGACGACGCACCGCGGGACGTGCCGTTCCCCCGCTCCCCACGGCCTGCCGTGACCTGCGCCGCGCCGGCGGCCCGCGCGGCGGCCGTGGCGACGGCCCGCGTGGCACAGTGTCCGGGTGACGCGGGCGGAGACGGTGCTGACCAGGAGGCTGAGGCCGCCCGAGGGCTACCACCTCGCCGGCACCGTCGGGCGGCTGGCGATGAACCGGCACGACCCGTGCGCCCGCGCCGTTGACGGCGCCTTCTGGTGGGCCACCCCCACCCCGGACGGTCCGGCCTCGCTGGCGCTGCGGGGCGACGGCGCGGAGGTGGTCGCGACCGGCTACGGCCCGGGGGCGGCGTGGGTGATCGAACACGCCGACGCGGTCGCCGGGCTGCGCGACGATCTCACCGGCTTCGCCGAGCTGGCCGCCGCGCACCCCGTCGTGGCCGAACTGGCTCGCACGCACCGGGGCCTCCGGTTCCCCACCACCGGACAGGTCTTCCCGCGGCTGCTGCGCGCGATCTTCGAGCAGAAGGTGACCGGGATCGAGGCCTACCGGGCGTACGCCGCGACCGTCCGACGCTTCGGCACGCCGGCGCCGGGTCCGGTCGCCGCGCTCCGGCTGCCGCCCGCCCCGGCCGTGATCGCCGCCGCGCCGTACTGGGAGTTCCACCCGTTCGGCGTCGAACAGCGGCGTGCCGACACGGTGCGCCGGGCGGCCGCGCTCGCCGCCCGGCTCGAGGCGTGCGCCGACGCGGCCGAGGCGACCCGGCGGCTGACCGCGATCCCCGGCATCGGCCCGTGGACCGCCGCCGAGGTGGTCCGGACCGCGTACGGCGACGCGGACGCGGTCAGCGTCGGGGACTACCACATCCCCAACATGGTCGCCTGGGCGCTGGCCGGCGAGGCCCGCGGCGACGACGCGCGGATGCTGGCGCTGCTGGAGCCGTTCACCGGACACCGGGGGCGGGTCTGCGTGCTGCTCGAGGTCGCCGGCCGGCACGCCCCGCGGTTCGGGCCGCGGCTCGCGCCGCGCTCCTTCGCGAAGTTCTGAACGAACGCGACGCATCGCGATCACCGGGGCATGGACGCGCGGCGCGCGGCGTGCGAGCATCACCACATGTCGACGGAGCTCGATGCCTCCGGGGCGCCGCTGCGCGAGCCCCCCGCCCCGGCGCGCCCCCGCCACGCCCGGCTGCCCTGGGTCGTCGCGATCCTGGCGGCCACCGTCTGCGCCGTGCTGATCGTGCAGCGCATCGACGCCGACGGCGGCCCCGCCGACCTGCGCGGGCAGCTCGCGAGCCGGATGGTCACCGTGCTGGAGCAGACCCCACCGGATCAGCACCACGGCCACGGCGAGCACGTCAACCAGGCCACCGAGGGGCGGCCGCGCATCGTCTGCGGGGTGCGGGTGTTCGGCTTCGAGCCGGCCACGGCCGACCGCCTCGACGCGGTCCGCACGGTGTACGGGCACCACCTCTGCGCCGTCGCGCAGCCCGGGCTCGCCTGGGACGGGGCGGTCAAGCTCGTCGGGCCGCTGGTGCTGGACCTCTCCACCGACCCGCCGACGATCGAGGTCGCCGAGGCGAGCGCGACGGTGTCGTTCCGCGACCGGGTGCGGCAGCTGATCCCGGAGCGCTACCAGGAACAGGCCTTCCAGGAGTCCCTCGAGCCGGCGACGATGACGGAGCTGCGGCGCCGCTACGACGAGGCGGCGCGCGGGTAGCCGCACCCGGCGGGGCGCCATGGGCGCGCGTGCCCCGCTGACCTCGGTCGCAGATGGTTGACTAGGCGGGTGCAGCTGCCGATCAACCCGCCGGTCGAGCCGATGCTCGCGAAGAGCGTTCCGGAGCTCCCGGCCGACGCGGGCATGACGTACGAGCCCAAGTGGGACGGCTACCGGTGCATCGTGTTCCGGGACGGCGACGAGGTGGAGCTCGCCAGCCGGGGCGGCAAGACGCTGACCCGCTACTTCCCCGAGGTGATCGCCGAGGCCCGGCGCCAACTGCCGCCCCGGTCGGCGATCGACGGCGAGCTGATCGTGATCCGCCGTGACGGCGCGGGCGGCGGGCCCCGACTGGACTTCGAGCTGCTCGGGCAGCGCATCCATCCGGCCGCGTCCCGGATCAACCTGCTCGCCGAGCAGACGCCCGCCTCATTCGTCGCGTTCGACCTGCTGGCGCTCGGCGACGAGCTGCTGGTCGACCAGCCGTTCACCCGTCGACGGGCGCTGTTGACCGAGGCGCTGGCCGGGGTGCGGCCCCCGATGCACGTCACGCCGACCACCACCGACCTCGACACCGCGCGGCGCTGGTTCGACCTCTTCGAGGGCGCCGGCCTGGACGGGGTGATCGCCAAGCCGGCCGACCTGCCGTACGCGCCGGGCAAACGCCTGATGTTCAAGGTCAAGCACGCCCGCACCGCCGACGTCGTGGTCGCCGGGTTCCGCTGGCACAAGTCCGGGCCGATCGTCGGCTCGCTCCTGCTCGGCCTGTACGACGACGCGGGCACCCTGCACCACGTCGGCGTCTCCGCCTCGTTCAGCGCGGCCCGCCGCGCCGAGCTCCTCGACGAGCTCGCTCCCTACCGGGCCGCCGCCGGCCACCCGTGGGTGCACGGCGACCACTCCAGCGGCCAACGCATCCCGGGCGGGCCGAGCCGATGGTCCGGGGCGAAGAACCTGGAATGGGAGCCGGTGCGACCGGAGCTGGTGGCCGAGGTCGGCTACGACGCGATGGAGGGCGACCGGTTCCGGCACACCGCCCAGTTCGTGCGCTGGCGGCCCGACCGCGACCCCCGGTCCTGCCGCTACGACCAGCTCGACCGCCCCGTCCGCTTCGACGTGGAGCAGGTGCTGGCCGGCGACCCCAGCCCACGGGAGTGACCGACGGCCGGGCCGGACGCGACGGACGGCCCGGCGTCGAGCGCGTAGCCCGGAGCCAGGAAGATCACGGAGGATGCTCGTGTCCCGTACCCACCGTCTGACGCTGGCGCTGCTCGCCGCGGTCACGCTGGTCGTGACCGGGTGCACCGCGCCGGTCTTCGCGCCGCGCACTCCGGCGCGTGAGGGCGCCGCACCGGGCGGCGCGACCCCGGCGTGGAAGCCCTGCCCGGAGGTGCCGCGGGACCTGGTGGGGCGGGGCGCGCCCGACATGACGTACGAGTGCGCCACGATCCGGGTGCCGGCGGACTGGAACGCCGGCGGCGGCAGCGGCGGCGGGGCGAGCGCCGCACCGGGCGGCGACTTCGAGATCGCGCTGCTGCGGGTGCGGTCCGGGCACCAGCGGGACCGGATCGGGTCGCTGGTCATCAACCCCGGGGGCCCCGGCGGCTCCGGCATCGACACCGCGGTCTACCTCTCCTTCGGCCCGGCCTTCGGGGGCCTTCCCGACGAGGTCACCCAGCGCTTCGACATCGTCGGCTTCGACCCCCGCGGCGTCTCCCGGTCGAGCCCGGTCAAATGCGTCGCCGACGCCGACTGGGACGCCGCCTTCGGCTACGAGCCCGACCCGGCGACCAGGGAACAGTTCGACGGCCTGCTGGCGCTCAACAAGAAGATCGGCGAGCGGTGCGGCGCGCAGTACGGCGAGCGGCTCCGCCTCTACTCCACCGAGCAGGCCGCGCGCGACATGGACGCGGTCCGGGCCGCGGTCGGCGACGACAAGCTCACCTACCTCGGATACTCGTACGGGACGCTGCTCGGGGCGGTGTACGCCCAGCTCTTCCCGCGTAACGTGCGCGCCTTCGTGCTGGACGGGGCGGTCGACCCGAAGCTCGACGTCGTGGCGGGCTCGGAGAGCCAGGCCAAGGGCTTCGAGCTCGCGTTCGGCAACTTCGACAAGTGGTGCGCGAGCACGCCGGCGCGGTGCCCGATCGCCCCGGACGCCCGCACGGCGGTGACCGACGCGATCGAGAAGGCCCGCACCTCGCCGGTCCACGGCGGCAACGGCCGGGACGCCACCGCCGGCTGGATCTTCTACGCCGTGATCTCCTCGCTCTACACGGAGGCGGGCTGGCAGCAGCTCGCGCAGGCGATCGAGAGCCTGGAGGGCGGCGACCCGGGCAAGATCTTCGACCTGGCGGACGAGTACACCGGCCGCGAGAAGGACGGCCGGTACTCGAACCTGTTCGACGCCAACCTCGCGGTGAACTGCGCCGACGCGGGATCCGTGCCGAGCGTCGACCGGATCCGCGAGCTGCAGTCGAGCTGGCGCCGGAAGTATCCGCTCTTCGGTCCGGCGCTCGCCGTCGGCATGCTCAGCTGCGTCACCTGGCCCGGTCAGCGCGACCCGTACCCGACCGACGCGGCGACCGGGGCGCCGCCGGTGGTGGTGGTCGGGACCACCGGTGACCCGGCGACGCCGTACGAGCAGGCGCCGCGGCTCGCCAGGATGCTCCAGGTCGGCACGGTGCTGACCTGGGAGGGCGAGGGGCACACGGCGTACCCGCAGACGCGGTGCATCACCGAGGCCGTGAACCGGTACCTCATCGATCTGGCGGTGCCGCCGACCGGGCAGCGCTGCCCCGCACGCTAGCGCGCTGACGCCGCACTACCCCCGCGTTTACTGACCGTAAGCAGAGCAAAGGCGCGGAACCCCACTATCGGTGGCCGACGCGGGGCGGGCACGGGCTGGGACAGACGGTCGCCTCCGACCCCTCATCCGCGGGGGCGAGGTGGCCGTCGCGGAGGACGAGCACGCGGTCGGCCAACTCGATCAGCCCCGGATCGTGCGTCGCCACCAGGGCGGTCATCCCCCGCGCGTGCACCAGCGCCCGCAGCAGGTCCATGATGGATCGCCCGGTCTGCGAGTCGAGCTGCCCGGTCGGCTCGTCGGCGATCAGCAGCTGCGGGTCGTTCGCCAGCGCCCGCGCCACCGCCACCCGCTGCTGCTGCCCGCCGGACAGCTCGTTCGGCCGCTGCGCCGCGTGCCCACCGAGCCCGACCAGCTCCAGCAGCATCGCCACCCGCTCCTCCCGCTGCGCGGCCGGCATCTTCGCCAGCCGCAGCGGCACCCCGACGTTCTCGGCGGCGGAGAGAATCGGCAGCAGGCCGAACGACTGGAACACGAACCCGATGGTGCCCCGGCGCAGGTCGAGCAGCTGCGTCTCGTCGGCGGCGGTCAGGTCGTGGCCGGCGACCACGACGCGGCCGGTGGTCGGCCGGTCGAGCCCGCCGACGATGTTGAGCAGCGTCGTCTTGCCGGCGCCGGAGCGGCCGCGGATCGCGACCAGCTCGCCGCGGCGCGCGGTGAACGACACGTCGCGGACCGCGTGCACCACCCGATCGCCGCGGCCGAAGTCCCGACCGACGCCCTCGACCCGGACCAGCTCGTCGCTCATCGCGCATCTCCTGACTCCCGGGAGCCGGCGGCGGGCCGGACCTCGACGTGGTCGGGTTCGAGGTTCAACCGGACCCGGTCCCGCAACGACAGTGCCTCGACGAACGTCGCCGGCAGCTGCAGCCGGCCGGTCCGGTCGAGGACGGCGTACTCCTCGCTCACCAGCTCCGTCCTCCCGTCGCCGGTGACCCGCGCGGTACGCCGCACCTCCGACGCCGTCCGCCCGTCGCGGATCGCGATCGTCCGGCTCACCTGGGCGGCGACCGCGTGGTCGTGGGTGACCACCACGATCGTCACGCCCAGCTCGGCGTTGATCGTCCGGAGCGTCCGGAACACCTCGTCGGCGGTCGCCTCGTCCAGCTCGCCGGTGGGTTCGTCGGCGAAGAGCACCTCGGGATCGTTGGCCACCGCGACCGCCACCGCGCAGCGCTGCTGTTCGCCGCCGCTGAGCTGCCCCGGTCGCCGATCGGCGGCGTAGCCGACCCCCGCCAGGTCCAGCAGTTCCCGCGCCCGCGCCCGGATCGTTCGCGAGCGACCGCCGGCGAGCCGCATCGGCAGCTCCACGTTCTCCAGCGCGGTCAGATACGGCAGCAGGTTGCGGCCGGTCTGTTGCCACACGAAGCCGACGGTGTGCCGGCGGTACCGCAACCGTCGCCGCGCCGACATGGTGAGCAGGTCGTAGTCGGCGACGCGGGCGATCCCGGCGGTCGGCACGTCCAGGCCGGAAAGGATGTTCAGCAGCGTCGACTTGCCCGACCCGGAGGCCCCGACGATGGCGACCAACTCCCCCTGGTCGATCACCAGGTCGAGGCCCTGCAGCGCCACCACCTCGACGCCGTCGGTCTTGAAGATCCGCACCAGCCCGTCGCACACGATGTGCCCGCGCAGCTTGTCGGCGCCGCCCGCCCGGGCCGCGGCCCGGTCCGCGGCGCGGCGTTGCAGCTCCGCCAGGTCCGGCGCGGTGAGCTCCGTCGTCATGTCAGGTCCCCTCCTCGCTCCGCAGCCCCGCGCCGAGGCGCAGCCGGCGGTTGGCGGTCGTCTCGACCAGGACCGCCGTGATCAACCCGAGCGCGCCGAGCGCGAGCACCGCGCCGAGCATGCGCGCGTCCACGCGGACGCCGACCGGCACGCCCTCGGCGAAGCGCGGCAGCTGGAGCACCGGCGCGAGCAGCGCGGGCAGGGCCGCGCCGACCAGGGCGCCGGTGCCGAGCGCCACGATCATCGGCGGTCCCAGCTCGTAGCAGAGCAGCCCCCGCCACTGCCGGCGGGACAACCCGAGCGTGCGCAGCCGGGTGCGGGTCTGTGCCCGATCGGCGGAGCCGGCCAGGACCGCGAACCCGATCGCCAGCAGCGCCAGCAGGACGCTGCCGAGCGCCCCCGCGCCGAATCCGAACGACAGCAGACCGTTGATCCCGCCCGCTTCGAGCCCGCGCCGGTGGTCCGACCACCGGACCACGGTGGTGGTGGGCGGTGGGGCGATCGCGGTGAGCACGCCGGCACGCGCGTGCTCCCGCTGCCCTCGGTCGCCGACCTCGCGTACGGCGGCCGCGTCGGCTCCGGCGCCGGCCAGGAGGAAGCCGGTCGGGGCGAGCGGCTGACCCGCCGGCGGGGCGAGCAGTTGCCACGGGAGCACCACGAAGCGCTCCACGTCGGGCGCGATGACCGGGAACGTCGCCGCGACGGCGGCGACCCGGAACTCGTACCGGTGATCTCGGAGGGTGGTGAAGCCGCGGCCGGGCAGCTCGGCGGCGACCGCCGGGGAGACCAGCGCGGGCACGGCTTCGCCGGCCGTCCCGGCACCGGTCAGCGGGGCGGGCAGCGCCACGTCGATCCCCGCGTCCGCGGCGACCCGGGCGAACGCCGGCCCGTCGAGCGCGAGCACGGTGACGGCGGCAAGGTCGGCACCGCCGGCCTGCGCGGTCGGCCGCAGCGGCTGCGCCGGCTCGATCGCCATCGCGGCCACCGCCCGGACCGCCGGGACCCGCGCCAGCTCGGCCGCGGTCCCCGCCGAAAACGCCTCCCCCCTCACCAGCAGATCCGCCGGCACGGCGCGGTCGGTCGCCCGGTCCCGACCGTCGGCGATCGCGGCCGCGACGACCGCGCAGAACATCGCGGTCGCGATCGCGACGACCAGAACGGTCACCGGGGCCAGCGGGGCGCTCGCGGCACGACCGGCCCGGGCGAGCCCCAGGAAGGGCACCACGCCGCGGGCGCGGTCCGCGAGCCGTCCGACCTGCCGCAACGGCCACGGGTAGACGCGCAGCGCGAGCAGCGCGGCCCCGGCGGCGAGCAGCACCGGCACCGACACGAGGTACGGATCGACGCCGCTGGACGCCGACAGCCCGCGCCGCCGCAGCAGGAATGCGCCGAGCACGGCGAGCACCAGCACCGCGCCCTCGGCGGTGAGCCGGCGCGGCGACGGACGGGCGACGACCAGGTCGCGCCGTTCGGATCCGGGCTCGGCCCGGCGGGCGACCGCGAGGACCGTCACCGGCACGGCGAGAACGGCGAGCGCGACGGCGAGCGGCAGCAGCCAGCCGATGTCCGCGGCCCGTCCGGGCGCGAGGCCGCCGGCGAGCCAGCCGAGCGCCGCCGGTAACGGCACCACCAGCAGGGACTCGGCCGCGCCGCGCCGGGCCACGGTAGCCAGCGCGCCGCCCCGGGCGCGCAGCAGCGCCAACTCCGGCCGGCGGTGCCGCGCGGCGAGCCCCGCGGACAGCGCAACCAGGCCGGCCAGTGTGGCAAGCACGCCGGCCGCGACGACCGCGAGCAACGCGCGGCCCGACCGGAACTGTTCGGCGAAGTCCCGCAGCGCGCCGTCCAGCGGCGCGCTGAGCCGGGCGGGCCGCGGCGTCTCGCGCTGCATCCGCAGCAGGCCGCTGCGCGCCGGTTCGAGCTCGGCCGCGGTCAGCCGAGAGGGATCGACCCGGTAATGCCAGCTGTGCGCCATCTGCCACCACCGTGCCTCGACCGTGCGCAGGCCAGCGACGTCGGTGAGCGCGAGCGCCTCGTACGGGCCCTCGCCGGAGGGCGACCTGGCCGGGTCCAGCGTCGGGGGCAGCGACTGCCAGATTCCCGCGCCGGGGTCGATGGGCGCGAAGATCCCGACGAGTTCCACGTCGACGTACGCACCGCCCGGCGCGGGGGGTGTCAGCCGGAACCGGTTGCCGGCCTCGAGTCGCAGCACCGCGGCGACGCGCTCGGCTATGACCGCCTCGATCAGCCGTCCGCCGGGGCGCTCCGGGTTGCGCGGCCACCGCCCGGCGACCAGCCGGGCCCCCTCCGTCGCGCCGGTCACCGTACGCAGGCCGAACTCCACCCGCTGCACGTCCGGGTGCAGATCCCGCCCGGTCGCCGACAGCCCCCGCGGGCCCACCTGGGCCGCGTACCAGCGCTCGCCGACCAGCCGTCGCACCGCCGGGGGCATCGCCGCGTGCAGGTCCCTCAGCCGGTCGGTGCCCGCGCCGACCCGGGTCGCCCCCGCCTGGCCGGGATACGTCAGCTCGTCGTAGCGTAGGTCGCGGATCGCGTCGGGCCGCGCCGCCACGTCCGCGCGCAGCCCCTCGTCGGTCAGTCCGTTCGCGACCCGCGGGACGGCCGTGATCAGCAGCGCGGCGACCAGCGCGAGCGCCGCGATCGGTGCGAAATGCCCACCGAACGCCCGGATCCGGTGCAGCGTGGCCCTCACCGCGTCTCCTCCCCCTGTCGCCGGCCGGCGGCGCCGCGCATGGACCGCCCCGACTGCCCGGCCCGGTCGCCGGCGGCGCGCGCCGACCGCCCCGGCTGCTCGCGCCGCCCGCTCACCGGTCGACGCCGATCCGCAGCTGCGCCGCGGCGGCCCGCTGCCGCACCGTCGCCGCGATCGAGGCGCTCAGCGCCACGGCGACGGCGAGCAGCCCCGCCGCGGTCGCGAGCAGCGGCCCCCAGGGCAGCTCGAACGCGGCCGGCGGCACCGGGCGCCCGGCCGACGGGGTCAGGATCACCAGCGGCGCCATCGTCGCGGCGACCCCGACCCCCACCAGCAGGCCGACCGCGACGCCGAGCCCGGCGAGGAACGCCTGTTCGGCGATGAGCGCGCGGGCCAACAGCCGTGGGGTGGCCCCGAGCGTGTGCAGCACGGCGAGCTCGGCCAGCCGACGGCGGGCGGTCGCCCAGACGTCGAAGGCGAGCCCGACCAGCGCGAGCAGCACCGCACCGAGCGCGGCGACCAGGAAGCCGGTGCGGGTGCCCAGCCAGTACGGGTCGCGTTCCGCCTCGTCGGCGAGGGCCCGCCGGTCGAGCACGCCGATCCCGGGCAGTTGGGCCGCGGCCCGTGCCGCCGCCCCGTGGCCGGCCGGTTCGGTCGCCACCCACCACTCCGTCGGACCGCCGATCGTGGCGCCGCGGGTGTGCAGCAGATACGTGGCCATAGACGGGAGGTCGACCAGCGCGGCGGCGGGGACGTCGTCGGTCGTCGGCAGCGCGGCGACCTCGCCGACGATGCGGGCCGGCACCTCCCGGCCGCCGAGCGGGAGAGCGGTGGTCTGGCCGACCCGCACGTCCAGCTCGCGCAGCAGCGCCGCGCTGGCCAGTACCGGCACCGGGGCGTCGCCGACGGGCGGGGTCACCGCGAATCGGACGCGGTTGCCGGAGTAGCCGCCCGACGGCGGCTGATAGCTGGTGGAGATCACCGCGGGGCGCCGCTCGACGCGCACCGCCCGCGCCCGGCCGCCGTCGTGCACGAGCTCCCACCCGTCGGAGCCGAGTTCGAGCGGGGTGCTCCGCCCGGCGGCGCCGACGACGGCGAGCTCGGTCGCGCGGAGCCCGTACGACGACGCCACCGAGTTCTCGCTCTCCGACTGGAAGCCGGCGAACCGCAACGGCCGTCCCGGCGTGTCCGGCAGCTCCACGGAGAACCGCTGCGGCCGCCCGTCGTTGCCCGTCGTCGTCACCGGCCGCCGGAACGTCCGGCCGTTCCCGGCATCGAAGAGCGCGGCGGTGGTCACGGGGGTGGCGAGTATCGGGTCGGTGTGCGGGGTGGCGATGACGCCGGTGAGCCGCCGGGCGTCCGCCGGCAGCTCCGGCCCGGGCGCCGCGACCCGCCCGCGGGTCATCCGGTCGAGCAGCGTCGGCAGCGGCTCGTCGGCGAGCCCGTCGCGCAGCCGGACGACGTCGTGGGCGGTGGCGGGGTCGAGCGCCAGCACGGTCACCGACGTGTCGGCGGCGCCCACCCGTACGCTGTCGCGCTGCACCGGCACGACCGCGCGCACCCCCGGCAGCCCGGCGAGCTGTCGCGCCCGGTCCGGCTGGGCCACCCCCACGTCCTCGAGCAGCCGCAGATCCGCGCCGACGTGATGGTCGGCCTGATCGCCCAGCGACCGCTGCCACGTGCCGATCACGCACCACGCCAGCGCGCTCGCGGCGACGGCCAGCGCCAGCAGGAACACGGGCCCGGCGTGCGGCCGGCGGCCGGCCTGCCACATCCCGAGGATCGTGGCGGTCCAGAGCTTGCGGTCGACGTAGCGCACGGCCGCGCGGGTCAGCGGCGGCAGCAGCCGCAGCGCGAGGACCGTTCCGGCGAGCACCCCGAGCGTGGGCGCGACGACGAGCAGCGGATCGATTCCGAGCGCCGCCCCGAACCCGGCCAACGGCGAGGAGTACTGGCGCAGCTGGACCCAGGCGATCAGCGCGAACGCCACCAGCGCGAGGTCGAGCCCGGCCCGTTGCAGGCCCGCCCGCCGGTCCGGCCGCGACCGGGCCGCCAACTCGGCGGCGTAGCTGCTGCCGGCGCGCAGCGCCGGAACGGTCATGACCAGCAGGCAGCCGAGCGCCGCGACGGCGGCGACCAGCCAGGCCGCCGCGGTGAGCCGGGCGTCCAGCGGCAGCTCGGCGGTGGCCCCCAGTGGGGCGCGGTCGAGCTGCCGCAACGCCTCCACGCTCAGCAACGGAGCCAGCCCCGCGCCGGGCACGACGAAGAGCGCGGCCTCCCGCGCCGCGAAGCCGGCGAGCTGGCCACGGGCCGCGCCGCGGGCGCGCAGCAGCGCGGTCTGCGACCGCCGCTCCTCGGTCAGCAGGGTACCGAGCAGCACCAGCGTGTAGCCGCCGAGCAGAGCGATGAGCAGCATCGGGGTGACCAGCGCGGAGCGACCGACGGCGCTGGCCCGGCTGAGCCGTTCCGCGAGGCGGTCCAGCTCGGTCACCGCCTGGCCGGAGGTGCCCAGCCCGGCGCGCTGCGCCGCACGCTCCCCCGCCGCGCGCATCTGCGCGCCGACCTCGACCAGCTCGGGGACGGTCGCGTCGGTCAGTCGCGGCTGCACCAGCCAGGCGGCGGAGATGCTGCCCGGGAACGCGCGCCGGAAGTCGGCGCCGTCCAGCACGAAGGGGCCGGTCGCGGCCGCGGCGCGGGCCGGCGCGACGACGTCGGGCACGAGTCGCCAGTACGGGTCGTCGACGTCCCGCGGTCGCCAGACCCCCGCGACGCTCAACTCGCTGGCGCGATCGGTGCTGCGGTCCAGCACGGGGATCCGGTCGCCCGCCGTGACGCCGAGCGTCTCGGCGGTGCGTTCGGGCAGCGCGATCTGCAGGGGGGACGCGTCCGGTCGCGGCCACGCGCCGCGGGTCAGCGTGACGTGGTCGGGCAGCCCGTCCAGCGCCACCATCGAGGCGAAGGCCGGGCCGTCGGCGGCTGCCCCGGCCAGGTCGCCGGTGAGCTGCCGACCGGTGCCGTACCGGGCGCCGAGCACGGTGACCGGGCGACGGCCGACGCCGCCGGCGAACTCGGCCCGGATCGCGGCGTCCCGCGCCTCGTACGCCGCCGCGTCGGCGCCGCCCGAGCCGCTGATCAGCAGGCTGCGTTCCTCGGTCGCGGCGGCCTCGACCACGCCGCGCTCACCGGCCGCGGTCGCCTGCCGGTTGTACTCGACCAGCCCGGTGACCATCGCGGTCGCGATCAGCGCCGCGGCGGCGGCCGCCAGCAGCAGGCCGCGCGCCGCGCGCGCCCGCCGAAGCACCAGCCGCATCGCCACGCCCCTCCCCCGTGTCCTGTGCCGACCCTGCGGGACCGGTGCACGGAGAACGGCAGAGGCGCGCGGAAAAGTTCCGGCCGTTAGGTGATCGTTACGAAGCGCTAACCGCGTGGCCGGTCGCGGTCTTTGGACGGCTGCACCCGCTTCGGCTCCCCCGGCATTTTCGGGTGGTCCGGCGGGTACGGCAGGTCCCCCGTGCCGTCCCGCTCGTCGCGGTCGGCCCACTCCAGCAGCGGCGTGATGTCCCACGGGGTGTCGTCGATGCCGCCGTGCGGGTCGCCGATCTTCGCGAACCGCACCGGGACCGTACGCAGGTCGAAGTCGTCCGGCTCCACCTGCGGCAGCTCGTCCCAGGTGACCGGCGTGGAGACGGTGGCGCGGGCGTTGGCGCGCAGCGAGTACGCGCAGGCGATCGTGCGGTCCCGGGCCATCTGGTTGTAGTCGATGAAAACCTTCTGCCCGCGCTGTTCCTTCCACCACGCGGTGGTCACCAGGTCGGGGCGGCGACGCTCGATCTCGCGGGCGAACGCGATCGCCGCCCGGCGCACCTCGGTGAACGTCCACTGCGGACGGATCCGGACGTAGACGTGCACGCCCCGGCCGCCCGACGTCTTCGGGTAGCCCACCGCGCCCAGCTCGTCGAGGAGCGCCCGCACCTCGGCGGCGACCTCGACCGCGTCGGCGAAGTCCGTGCCGGGCTGCGGGTCGAGGTCGATGCGCAGCTCGTCGGGGCGGTCGACGTCGTCGCCGCGCACCGGCCACGGGTGGAAGACGACGGTGCCCATCTGGGCCGCCCAGAGCACGTGCGCGAGGTCGGCGGGGCAGAGCTCGTCGGCGCTGCGCCCGCTCGGGAAGGTGATCTTCGCGGTCCGGATCCAGGGCGGCACGCCCCGCGCCGGCACCCGCTTCTGGAAGAACATCTCCCCCTCGATCCCCTCGGGGAAGCGCTGCAGCGTGGTCGGGCGGTCGGCCAGGGCGCGCATGATGCCGTCGCCGACCGCGAGGTAGTAGTCGAAGACGTCCCGCTTGGTGTAGCCGGGGCCCGGGAAGCAGATCCGGTCGGGGCTGGTCAGCCGGACGGTGTGGCCGGCGACCTCAGCCTCGACGGCGGGCGCCTTGGCGGCGCGCGCCCGTGTGGCGCCGGTCCGTGTGCCGTCGGTGCTCGCGGTCCCACCCATGCCGTGACGATATGTCACCCGCACGCCGCCCGCGCATGTCTCGTCGTCGATCGGGGACATTTCCTTCAGACCCGGACGCTCCAGTCCCGGTACGTCTCCCAGACGTGGCAGATCATGAAGAGCTTCCGCTCGAACTCTCGGTCCCGGCCGAGCAGCTTCCCGTCGTACGGCGCCCGCGGCCGCAGGACCGTGCCGTCGTCGAGGTAGACCGTCACCACCGTGCGCCGGTGCCGCCGCTCCGGGCGGATGTCGACGACCAGCTTCCACGGCGCGAAACCCTCCAGCGCCAACGGCATCCCGTGCATCCCCAACCGGTCCAGGTCGGCGCCGAACCGCGCCCGCAGCCGCACGCCGACCAGCGCGCCGACCGGCACCGGGAGCAGCAGGAGCAGCCAGGCGAGCGGCGGCACGTCGACGCGACCCGAGCGGGTGCCGGCCACCCGGTCCAGCAGGGGCGGCCCCATCACGGCGCCGAGCAGGACCAGCGCCAGCGCCACCGCGACCAGCCCGCCGATGAAGCTCCCCCGGCCGGCCGCCTGCCGCCGAGTGGGACGGAACCGGGCGAGCACGGGCGGGGCGGGCGCGACCGCCCGCTGCCCGGACGGCGGCGGCGCGGATGCCTGCATGCCTGGCTAACGACGGGGCCGGCCGGTTGGTAATCACGGCCGCCGTACCGTAGAGGCATGGCTGTTGACAAGAGCTCCCTGCCCAGCACCGAGGAGGAGTGGCGGGTACGCCTCTCGCCGGAGGAGTTCCGGGTGCTGCGCGAGGCGGGCACCGAGCGTCCGTGGACCGGCGAGTACGTGGACACCAAGACTCCGGGCCTCTACCACTGCCGCGCCTGCGGCGCCGAACTGTTCTCCAGCGCCACCAAGTTCGACTCGCACTGCGGCTGGCCCAGCTTCGACGAGGCGATCCCCGGCGCGATCCGCTACCTGGAGGACCGCTCGCACGGCATGCTCCGCACCGAGGTGCGCTGCGCCACCTGCGACTCGCACCTCGGGCACCGCTTCGACGGCGAGGGCTTCACCCCGAAGAACGCGCGCTACTGCATCAACTCGGTGTCGATGACCCTGGAGCCGACCGACCGGGTCTGATCGCGCCCCGCGCCGGCCGCGGACGCCGCGGCCGGCGGGGCACGGTCAGGACAGCACCAGCCGGCCACCCTGCTCGTCGACGTGGTCGGCGTGCTCGTCGTCGAGCCACACGCCGCCGGTCGCCAGGTAGCGGAAGCGGTACTCCCCGGGCTCCAGCCGGACGGTGACCGTCCGGCTGCCGTCGCGGCGGCGCACCAGCTCGTGCCGTCCCGGCTCCCAGCCGTTGAAACACCCGACCACGCTGACCGCGCCGGCCGGGACGTCGCCGGGGAGGCAGAACGTCACCCGGGTCTTGCTGCCGAACAGTTTGCTGCGCTTGATCACGGTGTTGCTCCTCCGGTGTCGCACTCGACCCGACGAGCGTCGCACCGCCGCCGAATGTCGCGAAGCGACACGCCCGGCCAGAGGCCCCGGATTCCCCGTTCCGGTTGCCGACGTCGCGGTCGGGGCGCAGGCTGCTCGCGGGTGTCCGAACCGGGAGGTTTCGCCATGGCGACCTGTGAGGTCTGCGGCAACGACTACTGGATGACGTTCGAGATCCACACGACGAGCGGCGCCGTCCACACCTTCGACTCGTTCGAGTGCGCCATCCACCGGATGGCGCCGGTCTGCGAGCACTGTCAGTGCAAGGTCATCGGGCACGGGGTCGAGGTCGCGGGCCGGTTCTTCTGCTGCGCGCACTGCGCCCGCTCGGCGGCCGGCACGCAGGGCGCCGAGACGCGCGACGCGGTCGGGGCGCGGCCGAGCTGACGCGCGGCGCCCATCCGGCGGCGGACGCCGGGGCGCTCTACGATCGCCGGATGCAGCCGCAGACCGCCGAGGTGCAGCTCCGGGTGGCGTCCTTCGCCGACCTGGACACCCGCACCCTGTACGACCTGCTCCGGCTCCGCGTCGACGTCTTCGTCGTCGAGCAGGAGTGCGCCTATCCGGAACTCGACGGACGGGACACCGAGCTGGGCACCCGGCATCTCTGGCTCGCCCGCGACCGCACGCCCGTGGCGTACCTGCGGATCCTCGACGACGGCGACCGGGAGCGGATCGGCCGGGTCGTGGTGGCCGGCGCGGAGCGCGGGCGCGGACACGCGGCGCGGCTGCTCGACGAGGCGCTGACCGTGGTCGGGCGGCGCGCCTGTGTGCTGGACGCCCAGGCGCACCTGGTCGACTTCTACGCCGGCTACGGCTTCCGTCCGACCGGCCCGGAGTACCTCGACGACGGCATCCCGCACGTGCCGATGCGCCGCGACCCGACGCCCTGATCGTCCGCGGCGTGCGCAGCGACCGCCGGCTACGGCAGCGTGGCGATCAGCTCCGGCACCGAGCGACGCCGCCCGGTGAAGAACGGCACCTCCTCGCGGACGTGCCGGCGCGCCGTCGAGCCCCGCAGGTCGCGCATCAGGTCGACGATGCGGTGCAGCTCGTCCGCCTCGAACGCCAGCATCCACTCGTAGTCGCCGAGCGCGAATGACGCGACGGTGTTCGCCCGCACGTCGGGGTAGCCCCGCGCCATCCGGCCGTGCTCGGCGAGCATCTCGCGCCGCTCGGCGTCGGGCAGCAGGTACCACTCGTAGGAGCGCACGAACGGGTAGACGCAGATGTAGGCGCGGGCCTCCTCCCCGGCGAGGAACGCCGGGATGTGGCTCTTGTTGAACTCGGCCGGCCGGTGCAGCGCCATCTGCGACCAGACCGCGGTGAGCTGTCGGCCGAGCGCGGTGCGGCGGAACCGCCCGTACGCCTCCTGGAGCGCGTCGCTGGACCCGGAGTGCCACCAGATCATGATGTCGGCGTCGGCGCGCAGCCCGGAGACGTCGTACGTGCCGCGCACGGTCACGTCCTTCGTGGCGAACTGCTCGAAGAGCGACTCGATCTCGCTGACGACGTCGTCGCGGAGCGCGGGGAGCGATCCGGAGACCCGGAAGACGGACCACATCGTGTACCGGATCGTGTCGTTCAGCTCCCGCAGCCGGGCCGCGTTGGTCTGCTCGCTCATGCCGCCAATCCTTCCAGGGCTTTGATGATCTCTTCCGCGGCGGTCTCGCCGGACCGGACGCACACCGGGATCCCCACGCCGTCGTAGCCGGCGCCGGCCAGCGCCAGCGTCGGATGCGCCGCCCGCAGCCGGGCCCGCGCCGCCGCGACCCGCGCGACGTGTCCCGGTGCGTACTGCGGCAGCGCCCCGCCCCAGCGCTGGACGTGGGTCTCCAGCGGCGCCGGCAGCGCGGCGCCGACCAGCGCGGACAGCTCCCGGTGCACGGTCGCCACGAGCTCGTCGTCGTCGCGCTGCAGCTGCTGCTCCTCGCCGTGCCGGCCGACCGAGGCCCGCACCAGCGCGACCCCGTCCGGGCGGCGCAGGTGCGCCCATTTGGTGGTGAAGAACGTCGCGGCCTTGGTGAGCGCGCCCTCGACCGCCGGCACCAGGAAGCCGGAGAGTTCCGGCAGCGCCGCCGCCGGCAGCGCCATCGCGACCAGCGCGACGCTCGCGTAGTCCAGCTCGCCGACCCGGGCGGCGACGCCGGTGTCGACGCCGGCGAGCAGCCGCGCGGCCGGGCGGGCCGGCAACGCCAGGACCACCGCGTCGACGTCGACGCGCTCGGGGTCGCGGGTCGGGCCGACGACCAGCCGCCAGCCGGTGCGGGTGGGGGTCAGTTCGCGGACCGCCGCGCCGAGCCGCAGCTGCGCGCCGCCGGCCGCGGCGACCGCGTCGACCAGCCGGGACAGGCCACCGGAGACGGTGGCGAAGACCGGGGTGCCGGCGGGACGCGGCGCGGCCGTCATCGCCGCGCGGACCGCTCGGACCAGGGTCGGCTCGACCCGGGCGGCGCGGGCCAGCCCGGGCATGGTCGCGGCCAGCGACAGCTGGTCGGCGCGGCCGGCGTACACCCCGCCGAGCATCGGGTCCACGAGCCGGTCGACCACGTCGTCGCCGAGGCGCTGCCGGA
This sequence comes from Micromonospora pattaloongensis, assembly GCF_900107255.1. Taxonomy (GTDB): domain Bacteria; phylum Actinomycetota; class Actinomycetes; order Mycobacteriales; family Micromonosporaceae; genus Micromonospora_I; species Micromonospora_I pattaloongensis. The sequence continues at coordinate 410,675 of NZ_FNPH01000002.1, forward strand.
CCAGCGCGCCGACCGCGACGTCCTCGTCCGGCCCGAGCAGCGGGCCACCGCCATCGGCGTCCCGGTCCGCGTCCGGCCGCGCGACCGCGGCCACCTGGTCCAGATCGCCGGGTACGCCGACCAGCGTGCCGCGGGGCACCGGCAGCAGCCGCCCGCCGACGACGATCGCCGCCTGCGTGGTGGCCGGATGTACCAGGTCGTCACCGAGCCCCACCCGGCGGGCGAGCGCGACCGCGGCGGAGTCGCCGCCCGCGGGATCGCGGGTCAGGAAGTTCTCGGCGCCGCGCTCCAGCACCGAACCGGCGAGCTCACCCGTGCGCAGCTTGCCGCCGAGCGCCCCGGACTGCTCGTACACGGTGACGCGGGTGCCGGCGGGCGCGGCCTCCCGCAACCGCAGCGCGGCGGCCAGCCCGGTGATGCCGCCGCCGATCACCGCGATCCGTCTCTGCATGCCGGTGCCCGTCAGCTGGCGCGCGCGGACGCCTCGTGCACGAGCGCGACCACCCGGGTCAGCACCTCGGGGTCGGTCTCGGGCAGCACGCCGTGGCCCAGGTTGAAGACGTGCCCGGGCGCGGCGCGGCCCTCGGCGAGCACCCGCCGCACCTCAGCCTCGATCACGGGCCACGGCGCGAAGAGCAGGGTGGGGTCGAGGTTGCCCTGCACCGCCTTGCCCGGCCCGATCCGGGTGACCGCCTGGTCCAGCGGGGTGCGCCAGTCCACGCCGACGACGTCCGCGCCGGCGTCGGCCATCGCGCCGAGCAGCTCGGCGGTGCCGACCCCGAAGTGGATCCGCGGCACGCCCGCGTCGGCGAGCCCCTGAAGCACCGCCGAGGAGTGCGGCAGCACGAACCGGCGGTAGTCGGCGGCGGAGAGCGCCCCCGCCCACGAGTCGAAGAGCTGGACGGCGGAAACCCCGGCCGCGACCTGCACGCGCAGGAACTCCAGCGTGATCTCGGCAAGCCGGCCGCAGAGCGCGTGCCACACCTCGGGCGCCCCGTGCATCAGCGCCTTCGTCTTCGCGTGGGTGCGCGACGGCCCGCCCTCGACCAGGTAGCTGGCGAGCGTGAACGGGGCGCCCGCGAAGCCGATCAGCGGGGTCGCGCCCAGCTCCGCGACGAGCAGCCGGACCGCCTCGTCGACGTACGACACGTCGTCGACGGTGATCGGGCGCAGCCGCTGCACATCGGCCATGGTGCGGATCGGCTCGTCGACCACCGGCCCGGTACCGGGCACGATGTCCAGGTCCACACCGGCGGCGGCGACCGGCACCACGATGTCGCTGAACAGGATCGCCGCGTCCACGCCGTGCCGGCGGACCGGCTGCATGGTGATCTCGCAGACCAGCTCGGGGCGGCGGCAGGACTCCAGCATCGGGATGCCGGCCCGGATCTCGCGGTATTCCGGCAGCGACCGCCCGGCCTGGCGCATGAACCAGACCGGGGTGTGTGGCACGGGCTCGCCCCGACAGGCGCGTACGAACGCCGATCGGGCGGGTGTGCTCGGGGCTCCGTCGTGGGCTGCGCTGCCCGGCATGATGGTGGTCATCGGGGCAATCGTGCCACGTGGCACCGGACGTCCGGCACGCAGAGGGCGATCGGGTTGGTCCGGTCATATCCGCGGATCGGCGCGCCGACCCCACCCGTGGCGGCGGTCGGCTTAGGCTGCGGACATGAGCTCCCCTCCCACCATGCTGCCCGAGGCGTTCACCCGCGCCGTGGCCGGGCTGCGCGCGGTAACGCCGCGCGGGGAGATCATGGTCGAGGAGATCGGGGCGCCGCAGCGGCTGGCGCCGTACGCCTTCGCGCTGAGCGCGACGGTGCTGCGCGACGGCGACGAGATCGCGACCGGCCGGCTGATCCTGCTGCACGACCCCGCCGGCCATGAGGCGTGGCAGGGCACGCTACGGCTGGTGACGTACGTCACCGCGGACCTGGAGCCGGAACTTGCCGCGGACCCGCTGCTGCCGGGGGTCGGCTGGACGTGGCTCACCGACGCCCTCGACGCGCACGAGGCGGCGTACATCGCGATCGGCGGCACGGTGACCCAGACGATGTCGACCCGGTTCGGCGATCTCTCCGGGCCGCCCCCCGGCGGCGACATCGAGATCCGGGCGTCGTGGACGCCGGTCAGCGACGACCTGGGAGCGCACCTGCTGGCCTGGTGCGCGCTGCTCGCCTCGACCGCCGGCCTCCCGCCCCCCGGCGTCACGGCCCTGCCCCAGCCCCGCACCCACTGACGCGCTCTTCCTCGGTCGGCGGGGGCTAGAGGTACTTGTCGGCCTCCTTGCACGCCTTGTCGGCCTCCTTGGCGAGCTTCTCGAAGGTCCCCCGGTCGTCGGCCGCCATCGCCCGGCCGAGCGTCTCGAGGCACGTGGCGATGATCTCCTTCTGCCGGGCCTGCTCGTCACGGGCGTTCTTCGTGCCGGCCAGGTCCTGCTCGACCTGCTTCAGGTTGTCGTTCGCGGTCTCCAGGTCACGCTTCAGCCCGTCGATCTCCTTGGCATTCGCGTCGAGCCGGGCGTCGCGGTCGCTGACCTGCGCCGTCAGCCGCTGCTCGGTGCTGCTCAGCTCGCTCGACTTCGCGATGAAGAGCCCGGTCATCACGCCGCCGAGCACGAACAGCAGGCCGGCCACGATCGCGAGCACGGTCGCGCCCCGGCTGCGGCCTGCCCCGGCGCCCGCCGCCGGGTACGGCACGCCGGACATCGGCTGCCCGTAGCCGGGCCCGGAGACCGGCCCGCCGGGGTACGGCTGTCCCGGCGCCCCCGGAACCGTCGCGGGGCCGGCCGGAGCGCCGGGCTGCCCGCCGAACGGCGGCGCCGACGCGGGCCCGGCACCGAACGGCGGCGGCGTGTAATCGGCCGGCGGGACCTGCCCGGCGGGCGCGTCCGACGCGGCCGCCGGCATCGTCACCGTCGGGTCCAGCAGCGCCGGGTGCGGTGCCGGCGGCGACACCGGCGCCGCGCCGGGGGCGTACCCCCGGTCCGGCCCGGCCTCGCCGGCGGGCGAACCGTCGGGGGTGTGCGAAGGGTGGGACATGTTTCCTCCAGGAAGGCGCCCCCACCGGCGCAGTCGTGGCCGGCGAGGGAAAGAGAGCGGAGAGATCAGCAGATTTTGAACTCGTCGCAGGCCGTCTTGATCGGCACGGCCAGCCCGATGCCCTCCGCGTCGCGCGCCTTCGCGGTCGCGATTCCGACGACCTGCTTCGACCGGTTGATGACGGGGCCGCCGGAGTTGCCGGGGTTGATCGGGGCGCTGAACTGGATGACCGTCCCGGCGCCGTCCGGGGACTTGCGGAACGCGCTGACCACCCCGGTGGTGACGGTGTCCTCCAACCCGAGCGGTGCGCCGACCACGACGATCTGCTGCCCCGACTTCACCGCGTCGCCCGCCGGGACCAGCCCGGTGAACTTCCCGTCGGCGCGCAGCTGCGCCACGTCGTTGGTCTCGTCGACCTTCACGATCGTCGCCGGGAAGCGCTGGTCGCGGCGCTCGATGAAGACCTTCCGCTCGCCGCTGTTCCACACCGACTCGACGACGTGGAAGTTGGTGAACAGATTCGTCCCGCCGCCGTTGGCCGGCTTGCCGACCGCGAACGCCGTGCCGGTGAACTCGCCGGCGCTGACCCGGAACACGCTGGGCAGCACGGCCGAGGAGATCGCCTCGGGGTTGAACACGTCGTCGGCCTGCTTCTCCAGCTGCGCGGCCCGCCCTTCCAGCGCCTCCATCCGCCGGCCCTGCTCGACCTGCGCCTCGGCGAGCCGGCGGTCGGCCGCGGCGAGGCGGTCCTGGAGCCGTTGCATCTGATGTGCCTGGAAGCCGACGGCGCCGCCGAGCGCGAGCACCAGCAGCAGCGCGGTGACGCCGGGCCAGGCCAGGCGGCGCTTCGGCGCCGCCGCCGGGGCGCCGGCGCTGGCCGCGGCCGGGCCGGCCGGCGGGGCGGCGAACTCCGCCGACGCGGGGGGCTGGGGCGGGGTGTACGGCCGGGGGTAGCCCGCGGAGGGCTCCCAACTCGCGCCCGACGTCGGGGCGGTGTGCGGGGCGCGGAACGGGTTGGCGCCGGCGTGCGGCGTCGCCGCACCGGTGACGAGCGCGGCCGCCGACGCGGGCTCGACCCGCGGCGGCATCGGCCCCGGCCGGAGCTGCGTCGGGTCGCCGGCCCCGGAGACCGGGGCGGCGCTCACGGGAGCGGCGGGCGGGGTGGCGGCGACGGGCGCGGGCTGCGGCGGGGCCGACGGCGCGAGCGGGGCGGTCTCCCCCGCCTTCGGCGTCGCGTCCTGCTGCGCGCCGGACTGCGCGGCATGCGGGTCGTAGCCACTGCTCATGGATCGATGCCCTCCCCTAAGGCGCCTGCTGCCGATCGCCGCCCGGCGGCCGCGTGTTCCATCCCGCGGTCACACAAAAAACAACTCAGCGTACTGATCGGCAGGGTGGACCGTACCTGCAGGAAAGGGGTTTGTCTTCCCCGGTGTCCGGCTGCTCCCGCACCGCTCACGCTGCGTCACCATCCCGCTCGGCCGCGACGCGCCGGCCGCCCAGCTCTGCACGTCGGGGGCCGCGCCGAACTAGGGTTGCGAGGTGACCGACGAACCACCCCTGCGCCGTCGGGCCGGGCAGCGCGCAGCGGCGGCCGAGCCGCAGCCGACGGGCGAGGCCGCAACGCCCGAGGCCGTGGCCCCCAGCGCGACGCGCGCCGACCCCGTGCCGCTGACCGCTCCGCGCGAGGGCACCCCCGCTCCCGTGGAGACCGCCGCCGAGCTGGCCGACGTCGTGGCCGACTTCGCCTCCGGCACGGGCGCCGTCGCGATCGATGCCGAACGCGCCTCGGGCTACCGCTACAGCCAGCGGGCCTATCTGGTGCAGCTGCGTCGCGCCGGCGCCGGCACCGTCCTGATCGACCCGCTGCCCCTGGCCGACCTGCGCACGCTGGACGAGGCGATCGCCGACGCCGAGTGGGTGCTGCACGCCGCCAGCCAGGACCTGCCCTGCCTGGCCGAGCTCGGCCTGCGCCCGCGCCGGCTCTTCGACACCGAGCTGGCGGCCCGGCTGGCCGGCTTCGAGCGGGTCGGGCTGGCCGCCCTGACCGAGCAGCTGCTCGGCTTCACCCTGGAGAAGCACCACTCCGCCGCCGACTGGTCGACGCGGCCACTGCCGGAGTCGTGGCTGACGTACGCGGCGCTGGACGTGGAGCTGCTGACCGATCTGCGCGACGCGCTCGCGGTGGAGCTGGAGCGGCAGGGCAAGCAGGCGTGGGCGGCCGAGGAGTTCGCGGCGCTGGTGGCGTGGGGCGCGCAACCGCCGCGACAGCGGGTCGACCCGTGGCGGCGCACGTCGGGGATCCACCGGGTGCGCGGCGCGCGGGCGCAGGCGCGGGTACGCGCGATGTGGCGCGCCCGGGACGCGATCGCGGCACGGCGGGACTCGGCCCCCGGCCGGGTGCTGCCCGACGCGGCGATCATCGCCGCCGCCGAGCTGGATCCGCGGGACGAGCGCACGCTGCTGACCCTGCCGGGCTTCGGCGGTCGCTCCGTACGACGGTTGGCCCGGACCTGGCTCGACGCACTCGCCGAGGCGCGATCGCTGCCCGACGAGGAGCTGCCGGTGGCGCCGGCCGTCGAGGGACCGCCCCCGCCGCACCGGTGGGCCGAACGCGATCCCGCCGCGGCCGCGCGGCTGGCCCGGTGCCGCGAGGTGGTCACCCGGACCGCCGCCGCGCACGTCCTGCCGCCGGAGAACCTGATCGCCCCGGACTCCGTACGCCGGCTGGCGTGGACGCCGCCGGAGGAGATCACGGTGGACGCCGTCTCGGCGACGTTGCGCGGATTCGGGGCGCGGGCCTGGCAGGTCGGGTTGATCGCGGAGGAGCTGACCGCGGCGCTGACCGGCACCGAGTAGCACCGGCACCGGGGTGTGGGCCGGACCACAGCCGGGCGGGCTGCCGAGCGATAGTTACCGGCGAGTAGCATCCGAGGCACACGCTCGATGTTGGCAAGGAGGCCCTACCGTGCCCCGTGAAGTCCGGGATGTCGTCTTCGTCGACGGCGTCCGCACCCCGTTCGGCAAAGCGGGTGGCATGTACGCCAACACCCGCGCCGACGACCTGGTCATCCGCTGCATCCGCGAACTGCTGCGCCGCAACCCGCAGCTGCCACCGGAGCGCGTCGACGAGGTGGCCATCGCCGCCACCACCCAGATCGGCGACCAGGGCCTGACCCTCGGCCGCACCGCCGCGCTGCTGGCCGGGCTCCCCAAGACCGTGCCCGGCTACTCGATCGACCGGATGTGCGCCGGCGCGATGACCGCGGTCACCACGGTCGCCGGCGGCATCGCCATGGGCGCGTACGACGTGGCCATCGCCGGCGGCGTCGAGCACATGGGCCGGCACCCGATGGGCGAGGGCGTCGACCCCAACCCGCGGATCATCGCCGAGAAGCTGGTCGACCCGTCGGCGCTGGTGATGGGCTCCACCGCGGAGAACCTGCACGACCGGGTCCCGCACATCACCAAGCAGCGCACCGACGCGTTCGCGCTCGCCTCGCAGCAGAAGACCGCCAAGGCGTACGCCAACGGCAAGTTCCAGGCGGACCTGGTCGCCGTCGCCGTGCGCGACCCGGAGGCCGGCTGGGGCCTGGCCACCGTCGACGAGGCGCCGCGCGAGACCTCGATGGAGAAGCTCGGCACCCTCAAGACGCCGTTCCGTCCGCACGGTCGGGTGACCGCGGGCAACGCGGCCGGCCTGAACGACGGCGCGACCGCGAGCCTGCTCGCCGCCGAGGACGTGGCCCGCGAGCTCGGCCTGCCGATCGGCATGCGGCTGGTGTCGTACGGCTTCGTCGGCGTCGAGCCGGAGATCATGGGCATCGGCCCGGTCCCGTCGACCGAGAAGGCGCTGAAGATCGCCGGCCTCACCATCGACGACATCGGACTGTTCGAGCTCAACGAGGCGTTCGCCGTGCAGGTGCTCGCCTTCCTCGACCACTTCGGCATCGCCGACGACGACCCGCGGGTCAACCAGTGGGGTGGCGCGATCGCCATGGGCCACCCGCTCGCCTCGTCGGGCGTACGCCTGATGACCCAGCTGTCCCGGCAGTTCGCCGAGCACCCCGAGGTCCGCTACGGCCTGACCGCGATGTGCATCGGCATCGGCATGGGCGGCACCGTGATCTGGGAGAACCCTGCCTGGACGGGGTCCAGCCAGCAGTCGCAGCGGGAAGGTGCCAAGTGAGCACTCTGGAGAACCCGAACGAGGTCGTGACCAAGTCCCTGCTGCGACTGGTCACCGTGCCCGGGCTGGACAAGCCGGCCGCGCTGATCACGCTCGACAACGGCTTCGACCACAAGAAGCCGAACTCACTCGGTCCGGCCGGCCTGGCCAGCCTGGACAACGCCATCACCGAGGCGCTCGCCGCCAATCCGGCGTTCATCGCGGTCACCGGCAAGCCGTACATCTTCTGCGTGGGCGCGGACGTGACCGGCATCCCGCTGGTCACCGACCGGGCACAGGCGGTCGAGCTCGGCCGCCTCGGCCACCGGGTCTTCGCCCGGCTGCGCGGCAGCGCGGTCCCGACGTTCGCGTTCGTCAACGGCGCGGCGATGGGCGGCGGCCTGGAGCTGGCGCTGCACTGCCACTACCGGACGATCTCCGGCGGCGCCGCGGCGCTCGCGCTCCCCGAGGTCTCGCTCGGCCTGGTGCCCGGCTGGGGCGGCACGCAGCTGCTGCCGAACCTGATCGGCATCCCGGCGGCGACTCAGGTGATCATCCAGAACCCGCTGATGCAGAACAAGATGCTCAAGCCGAAGCAGGCGGCGGAGATGGGCATCGCGGACGTGCTGTTCGAGCCGGCCGACTTCCTGGAGCGGTCGCTGGAGTGGGCCGTCGGCGTGGTGCGCGGCGAGATCACGGTGGCCCGTCCCGAGGTCGACAAGGACATGTGGGACGGCGTGCTGTTCTTCGCCAAGCAGACGCTCGACCAGCGGCTGCACGGCGCGGTCCCGGCCGCGTACAAGGCGCTGGAGCTGCTCGGCCTGGCCAAGGACGCGCCGTTCGAGCAGGGCACGGCCGCCGAGGACGAGGCGCTGGCCGACCTGGTGATGAGCGAGGAGCTGCGCAGCGGCCTCTACGCGTTCGACCTGGTGCAGCGGCGGGCCAAGCGGCCGGCCGGCGCGCCGTCGCCGGGGCTGGCCCGCGACGTCCACAAGGTGGGCATCGTCGGCGCCGGTCTGATGGCCTCGCAGCTGGCGCTGCTGTTCGCGCGCCGTCTCCAGGTGCCGGTGGTGCTGACCGACCTGGACCAGGCCCGGGTGGACAAGGGCGTCGCGTACGTCCACAAGGAGATCGAGAAGGCCGTCAGCAAGGGCCGGATGGACAAGGGCACGGCGGCGAAGCTGTACGGCCTGGTGAGCGGCTCCGTCGACAAGAGCGTCTTCGCCGACGCGGACTTCGTGATCGAGGCGGTCTTCGAGGACCTCAACGTCAAGAAGCAGGTCTGGGCCGAACTGGAGAAGATCGTCAAGCCCGAGGCGATCCTCGCGACCAACACCTCCTCGCTGTCGGTGACGGAGATGGCCGCCGACCTGGAGCACCCGGAGCGGGTGGTCGGCTTCCACTTCTTCAACCCGGTCGCGGTGCTGCCGCTGCTGGAGATCGTCCGCGGCGAGCGGACCGACGACGCCAGCCTCGCCACCGCGTTCGCGGTCGGCAAGTCGCTGCGCAAGTCCTGCGTGCTGGTGAAGGACGCCCCGGCGTTCGTGGTCAACCGGCTGCTGACCCGCTTCCTCGGCGAGATCTTCGCCGCGGTCGACGCCGGCACCCCGCCGGAGGTCGCGGACAGCGCGCTCGACCCGCTGGGCCTGCCGATGCGTCCGCTGGCGCTGCTGCAGCTCGTCGGGCCGGCGGTCGCGCACCACGTCGGCGGCACGCTGCACGCGGCGTTCCCCGACCGGTTCGGCGTGAGCGAGAACCTCAAGCGGATCGCCGAGGCCGGCAAGCCGATCATGGTGGACGACGCGGTGAACCCCGAGGTGGTCGCGCTGCTGCAGGTGGGCAACGCGCCGCTGACGGCCGACGAGGTACGCCAGCGGGCGCTCGACGCGCTCGCCCGGGAGATCCGGCTGATGCTGGACGAGGGTGTGGTCGCCGAGGCGCAGGACATCGACCTGTGCATGATCCTCGGCGCCGGCTGGCCGTTCCACCTGGGCGGGGTCACCCCGTACCTGGACCGCACCGGCACCTCGGAGAGCGTGACCGGCCACCGGTTCCTGCCGCGCGGGGTGGCCAGCTTCCCCGCCTGAGGCGCATCATCCGCGTTATCGGGGACTGTCGGCGCTCGCGCGCCGGCCAGTCCCCGATCACGCGTTTGTGCTACTGCCCAGCCCGGCTGATCATCCTGCGGACACGAGGTTGAATCGTTGGTTGGTTTGTCCGTGGCAGTCGTACAGCTGGATCTGCGCTCCGTTGGCGGTGCTCCAGACGTCCAGGCATCGCCCGGACTGCACGCCGCTGATGGTGCCGTTGGAGTTGACGTTCCACTGCTGGTTGCTCTGACCGTGGCAGCTGTAGATCTGGACCGCCGCGCCGTTGCCGGAACCCGCCGCGTCCAGACACATGTCGCCGTACACCCGTAGCTGCTTGTCCGAGGTGTACGTCCAGGCCTGGTTGGACTGCTTGTTGCAGTCGTAGAGCTGCACCCGGGTGCCGTTGGCACGGGACGCATTGGTGACGTCGACGCACCGACCCGACTGCACGCCCACGATCGCGGAGGCGGAGTTGGGTGGCACGGTAGGGGTGGCTGGAGGCGTGGTGGGCGGGGTCGTCGGCGGGGTGGTCGGCGTCGCGGGCAGCAACGGGCAGGTGCTGCGGTAGGTGACCACGCCGCTGGAGTCGAGCAGCGGGCAGAGGAACTGGCTGTACCGAGCGTCGTTGTCGATGAACATCTTGACGAACGGCAGCATGGTCCGAATCATCACCGGGTTCGACCGTCCGACCATGAATCCATGATCCGCACCGGCAACCTCGAGGTAGACGCTCTCCGTCGTGGCCGGGAGGCTGTTGTACAGGCCGGTGGCGTAGGACGGGGTGACTACCGTGTCCGCCTGCCCGGCGAAGATCATCGTGGGCACCCGGTCGTTGGCCAGGTTCGACGACGGCGAGTAGGGCGCGATGCCGACCACTGCCTTCAGCCCCGGACGCCGGATTGCTGCGCTCAGTGCCCCGCCGCCGCCCATGGAGTGGCCGGCGACGGCGAGCCGGTTGGGGTCGACCCGGTCGCGTACCGGGCTCTGCTGCGTCAGGTAGTCCAGTGCGGCGAGCAACTGGGTGCCTCGGGCGGTGTCGAAATCGTTGCGGCTGTTGGTCTCGATGCCGATCACGACGAAGCCGTGCGATGCCAGCCACGGCCCCATCCAGGCCAGTTCGGCGGAGAACAACGCGGTGTAACCCGGCGAGATCGCGATTGCCCCGAAGGTGCCCTGGCTGGTGTCGGTCGGGTAGTAGATCCTGCCGCCGTTGAAGCCGTACCCGGTCGGGACGCTGACCGAGGTGTTGGCGAAAGGCCCGTTCACGGCCGCGACGCTGGTCCGGGTGGGGTCCGGACCGCGCTGGTACGGGTTGTCGGCGGCCGACGCCGACCCGGTCGTCACCGCCATGGTGAACAGGCCGAGAGTGACCGCGACGCCGGCCGCGGCGAGCGTGAGCAGCCGGCCCCGAAGGCCGAGGGACACTCGGTCAGTATGGGTATCCCGCGAGGGCGGCGGGTGGGGTGTGTGTCCTCGCATTGTCGGTGCCTCCTGGTGACGGGGTGAGTGCGGAACGGGCGGGCTCGGCAGGTGCCGAGCCCGCCCGTTCCGGCGTTGTCCGATCGTTAACGTTGCAGGGTGAGCAGGCCGGGTCGGTACGGCAGCAAGCCGTAGTCCCCGCCGGAGTTGGGCGACCGTCCCTGGTAGAGCAGTTGCAGATTGCAGGGGTCGACGGTCATGGTCTGGTCGGCGTTGGTGCGGATCAACTCGCCGTGGCTGATGTCGTTGGTCCAGGTGGCGCCGCTGTTGGCCTTGCCCGCGAACGGGTTGCTCTCGGACGTGGCCTGCGGGGTCCACGAGCCGCCCAGGCTGGTGGCCGTGAACGAACGGAAGTAGCGACCCTGGGAGCCGATCGCCTCGACGATCATCAGGTACTGGTTCTGGCCCCGCAGCTTGTAGACCTGCACGGCTTCGAACAGGTTGTTCGTCGAGTCGGTCATGATCGTGGTGTAGTTCGACCCGAAGCTGCCCGGGAAGTTGCCGATGGGCATGCTGGCCCGGTAGATGCGGCCGTTGTCCCCGGCGAAGAACAGGTACATGTTCTGGTCGTCACCGATGAGGGCTTGGTCGATGGGGCCGGTGGAGGAGTTGGAGATGCTGCCGGTGAACAGCGTCTGCGCCGCTGACCAGCCATTGGCGTTGGTGGGGTTGGTCGAGGTGCGGTACGAGAACGCGGGTCCACCCCACTGGTAGGCCAGCACCCAGACGTTCTTGGGGGCGAAGTAGAACAGCGAAGGCGCGACGGTCGCCGAGGACATCGCGTTCTGGCTGGCCGAGCCCATCTGGTTCCAGTCCGAGAAGAGGCCGAAGTTCATCGACCCCCACGTCGTTCCCGTGTCGTGCGTGGTGCCGTAGACCAGATGCTGGCCGTTGTACGGGGCGTAGGTGAAGTCCTTCAGCGACACCCACCCCGACCGCGGCTGGGCCAACGCTCCCGTCGAGCTCCAGCGGTACGACGACGGCAGACTGCACGTACCGCCCGGCGGCGGCGTCGGGGTCGTGGGCGGTGGGGTGGAACCGCCCAGCGGCACGAGGTTGAACTGCTGGTTGGTTTGTCCGTGGCAGTCGTACAGCTGGATCTGCGCTCCGTTGGCCGTGCTCCAGACGTCCAGGCATCGCCCGGACTGCACGCCGCTGATGGTGCCGTTGGAGTTGACGTTCCACTGCTGGTTGGTCTGACCGTGGCAGCTGTAGATCTGGATCGCCGCGCCGTTGCCGGAACCCGCCGCGTCCAGACACATGTCGCCGTACACCCGTAGCTGCTTGTCCGAGGTGTACGTCCAGGCCTGGTTGGACTGCTTGTTGCAGTCGTAGAGGGTCACCCGTGTGCCGTTGGCATGGGAAGCATTGGGTACGTCGACGCACCGACCCGACTGCACGCCCACGATCTCCGAGGCGGAGTTTGGTGGGACAGTCGGCGGCGTGGTGGGGGTGGGCCCCGGCGTGGTGGGCGTGGGCCCGGGGCCGGCGCTGTTCAGCGCGTCCAGCGTGGAGTTGTACGCGGCCTTCTTGTTGCCGTTGCACTCGAAGAGCAGCGGGGTGCCGCTGGAGCGCCACGAGTCGCAATCCCGCACGCCCCACACGGTGATGCCGTTGCAGCGGGCCACCGCCAGGCAGTCGTTGACCACGTTCCGGTACGTATTGGCCTGCGTGGTGCCGGAACCCTCGATGTCCAACTCGGTGATCTGCACATCGACGCCGAGCGCCGCGAAGCTGGACAGCGTGGTGCGGTAGTTGCTGTTGTACGGCGAGTTGGCGTTGAAGTGCGACTGGAACCCGACACAGTCGATCGGCACGCCACGCTGCTTGAAATCGCGCACCATGTTGTAGACCGCCTGGGTCTTGGCCCAGGTCCAGTTGTCGGTGTTGTAGTCGTTGTAGCAGAGCTTCGCGTTCGGGTCGGCCGCGTCGGCGGCCCGGAACGCGGCCTCGATCCAGTCGTTTCCGGTGCGCTGTAGGTTCGAGTCGCGCCGCGCACCGCTGTCGCCGTCGGCGAACGCCTCGTTCACCACATCCCAGGAGTAGATCTTGCCTCGGTAGTAGGTGGCCACCCGGGTGACGTGGTTGAGCATCGCGTTGCGCAGCGTGGTGCCGGACATGCTCTGCATCCAGCCCGGCTGCTGCGAGTGCCAGGCCAGCGTGTGCCCGCGCACCTTCCAGCCCCGGCTGGTGGCGTGGTTGACGATTCGGTCCGCGTTGCTGAACGTGAAGTTGTTCTGCTGCGGCTCGGTCGCGTCGATCTTCATCTCGTTCTCGGGCGTGACCGCGTTGAACTCGCGGTTCAGGATCGTGGTGTAGGCGCTGTCGCTGAGCCTGCTCGCGGCGACGGCGGCACCGAAGTACCGGCCGGACTGGGCCGCAGCCGCACCCAGGGTGGATTCGGCGGCCTGCGCGAGATTGGGAAGCAGGGACACGGTGAGCGCCGCGACGCCTGCGACGATCCCGAGAACCGACGGCGTTCGAAGTCGACGCCCGGGGGGACGGGTCCGGGAGACCATATTGATCCTCCAACGATTGCGATAGATGCGCTTTCTTCACAAGACGGGCAAACCGCGTTAACGGTGAGTGGCCGGGCCGCCACGACCGGCATGGATGGCAGTTAAGGGCGGCGGGCTTTCCAGTTGATCGAGGCACACCTCCGAGCGATCGGGGGTTGATCGTCGCGAGCAGGGACCACCACGGCCCGGGCGTGTGGTCTACGTCGAGGCGGCGCTGACGATGGGGCTTGGGGCGATCCATGGATATGGGCCCGGCGAGATTGTGTTAGCGCTCACATTCATGGACGTCTCTAGAGTTGCAAAGAGTTGCGGGATTATCAAGCGATAGTTTCCGGCTCACGACCGATAGTTTCGGTGTCGTTACAGATGGCGGCCCCGAAGCCGACGGCCCGCCGGGTTTCCCCTCCGGCAGCCGCAGGAACCGCGGTCGGCGTCGCGGCCGCCGGCGCCGGTCGGCCACACCATTTCCGCGCCCGCACCAAGTAGGGTCGCTCCGCTGGCAGAAACCCCGCCCTTAGGAGGATCGGTCGCCGGACGCACGGCCGGCGTCACCGTGAGTACGACAAGGCAAGGAGCAACCGGTGCCCCTCACTCAGCTTCGCCGCGTCCGCTGGGCCGTCCGCGCGACCCTCGCCCTCGGGGTCGCCGCGTCGGTGGTCGCCAACATCCTGCACGCCCGGGACAACCCCATCAGCCAGGCGATCGCTGCGTGGCCGCCGCTGGCGCTGCTGCTGACCGTCGAGCTGATCTCACGGGTTCCGGTGCACCGGCGTCACCTGGCGGTCACCCGGTTCGTCGCGACCGCCACCATCGCCGGGATCGCCGCCTGGGTCTCGTACTGGCACATGGCCGGCGTGGCCGCGCGCTACGGCGAGACCGGCGCGTCGCCGTACCTGCTGCCGCTCTCCGTCGACGGGCTGATCGTGGTGGCGAGCATCTGTCTGGTGGAGCTGGGCGGCCGGATCGCCGCCGCCCAGGCGGAGAACCGGGCGGGCACGCCGGTCACGGCCGTGCAGGCGGAGAGCGGGACGGCCACGCCGGTCACGGCGACGGGCGGAGCCCCGGCCGCGGTCGTCCCGCCCGCGGCGACGCCCGAGCCGCTCCCGGCGGCCACCGCGCCGCCCGAGCCGCTCCCGGCGGCCACCGCGCCGCCGACGGAGCCGCCGCCGGCGACCACCACCACCGCGCGCGGCCCGCAGACCCGCGCGAAGGCCGCGGCGAGACCCGCGCGGGAGGCGAGCGGCGGCACCGCGAAGTCGGGCGGGGCGCGTCCGCGCCGCCCGGTCGCCGAGACCGCCGCGTTGGCGGCGGCGATCGAAGCGGAACGGCCGCACGCCACCGAGGCCGACGTGGCGCAGGAGTTGGGGATCACGCCGGCGCGGCTGCGGGCGGTACGGCGGCAGGCGCGCGAGCTGGACCTGGCGGCCTGACGCCGGCACGCCCGGCACGATCCGGGATCAAACCGGGTGGACAACTCCCGGATCGCCGGGAAGGGCCGGGGACGGGGGTGTGACCCGCGCGTCGGCGCGCGGCAGGGTGACGGTGACCTCGAGGCCACCGCCGGGCTGGGCGAGCGCGGTGACCGTACCGCCGTGGGCGTCGCAGACCGCCCGCACGATGGACAGTCCCAGCCCGGAGCCGCGCGCCCCGGTGCGCTCCCGGCCACCGCGCCGGAACGGCTCGAACAGCCCCGGCACGTCCGCCTGCTCCACCTCGAATCCGGTGTTGCCGACCACCAGCCACGCCTGCCCGGCGTCCACGCCGGTGCGTGCCCACAGCCGGCCGTGCAGGTGGTTGTAGCGCACCGCGTTCTCGATCAGGTTGCCGGCAAGGCGTTCCAGCAGGCCGGGGTCGCCGACCACGGGGGCCGGTTCCAGCGCGGTCGTCACGTCGAGCTTGAGCCGCTCGGTCTCGTGCCGCATCGCCGACAGCGCCGCGCAGACGCCGGTCGACAGGTCGGTCGGCACCTTGCGCACCAGCCGCAGCCCGGACTGCGCCTCGCTGCGCGCGAGCACCAGCAACGCGTCGACCAGGTTGTTGGCGCGCTCGGACGCGTCGCGCACGACCGTCGCCATCCGCCGGTACTCGGCCACGTCCGCCTCGTCGTCGGCCATCGTCACGTCGATCTCGGTCCGCATGACGGCGAGCGGGGTGCGCAGCTCGTGCGAGGCGTTGGCGACGAACCGTTTCTGCGCCTCGAACGCGGCGCCGATCCGGTCGAGCATCGCGTCGAACGTGCCGGCGAGTTCCGCGACCTCGTCGTCGGCTCCGGCGTACCGGATCCGCTCGTCGAGCGTCTCCTCGCCCAGCCGCCGCGCGGTCGCGGTGACCTGGTGCAGCGGCCGCAGCGCCCGGCCCGCCACGGCGTAGGCGCCGGCGACCCCGACGACGCTGATCGCGACGAGTGCGGCGAGGCCCTTGACGAGCAGCTCCCGCGACGCGGCGTCGACGACCTGCGTCTGCCACTGCCGCGCGTCCAGGGTGCGCCCGTCGGCGAGGACCACGGTGGTGCCGGGCCGCAGCTCGTCGGCGGGGCGCAGCGCGCCGTCGACGAGCAGCCAGGCCAGCACCACCAGGACCGCGCCGGCGCCGATCAGCAGCACGCCGTTGAGCAGGGTGAGCCGCAGCCGCAGTGTCGGGCGCAGCCGGGATCGTCGACGTCCCGGGTAGACGGTCACGGGGTCACCTGCCCGGGCTGGTAGGGGTCGGGCACCCGGTAACCGGCGCCGACCACCGTCTCGATCAGCGGCGGATCCCCGAGCTTCTTGCGCAGCGTCATCACGGTGACGCGCACGGTCGTGGTGAAGGGGTCCGTGTTCGCGTCCCAGACGCGTTCCAGCAGCTCCTCGCTGGAGACCACCGCGCCGCGCGCCTTCAGCAGCTCCTCCAGCACACCGAACTCCTTACGGGTGAGGTCGATCGGCGCCCCGGAGCGGGTCGCGATCCGCTTGGCGGGGTCGACGACGAGGTCGGCGACGGTGAGCACCGGCGGCGTCGCGGGGGTGGCCCGCCGGCCGAGCGCCCGGACCCGGGCCACGAGCTCGTCGAAGGCGAACGGCTTGGGCAGGTAGTCGTCGGCGCCGAGCTGCAGCCCCTCGACCCGGTCGGCGACCGTGCCGCTCGCGGTCAGCATCAGCACCCGGGTGAGCGCGCCGGAGCGGGCCAGCTCGGCACAGATCTGGTCGCCGTGCATGCCGGGCAGGTCACGGTCGAGCACGACCACGTCGTACCGGGTCACGAACGCCATCTCGTGCCCGGCGGAGCCGTCGTACGCAACGTCCACCGCCATGCCGTGCCGCCGCAGGCCCCGCGCGATCGCGTCGGCGAGATTGCGCTCGTCCTCGACCACCAGCACCCGCACCGCGGTCTCCTCCCGTCGACGTCACACCCTGCGCCGGCACGCGTTAAGCCGGCGTGAAACAACCTAGCGCCGCGCGCAGAACCGGCGTCCGCGGCCGGATCGTTGCAGGAAACCTTCTGGTACGGCATGCTTCGCGTCACCCTTTTTCCGCACTGGAGGGAGGCATGGGGTGCAGGCCGACTCCATCGTCGTCCGCGACATCGCGTACCGGGGATTCCGGAGCGCCGCCGAGTTCGGCGCCGGCGTCCTGACCGGCGTCGCGCTCTCGGGCGACGCCGTCGTGCTCGCCGCGCCGGCCGGGGCCCGCGACGACACCGACCCGCACACGGGCCGGACGGCGCGGTACGAGTTCGGCGCCTGGACCGCGCCGGTGGTCTCCCCCGGGTTCACGGCGAGCGAGGTGATCCCCTCCTGGACCGCGGACACCCCACCCGGCTGCTGGCTCCACATCGAGCTGCGCGGCAGCACGGCCGACGGCCGCGACACCCCCTGGTTCACCCTCGCGCGGTGGACCGCCGGCGACGGTCCGGTGGCCCGCACCTCGGTGCCCGGACAGTCGGGCCCGGCCGGTGCCGTCGCCGCCGACGTGCTCGTCGCCGGGCCGGGCCGGGCGCTGACGGCGTGGCAGCTACGGGTGACGCTGCTGCGCGCGGCGGGCAGCGCGGCGACGCCGGTGCTGCGTTCCGCGGGGGCGGTCGCCACCGGCGCGCCGCGCCCCGACGCCGCGCTGCCGAGCGCCCCCGAGACCGCGCACGGGGTCGTCCTCGACGTCCCGCCGTACTCGCAGAAGCTCCACATCGGGCACCACCCGCGGTGGGCGGGCGGCGGGCACGGCTGGTGCAGCCCGGCGTCGACCGCGATGGTGCTGCGGTTCTGGGGCGTCGGCCCCACCCCGG
This sequence comes from Micromonospora pattaloongensis, assembly GCF_900107255.1. Taxonomy (GTDB): domain Bacteria; phylum Actinomycetota; class Actinomycetes; order Mycobacteriales; family Micromonosporaceae; genus Micromonospora_I; species Micromonospora_I pattaloongensis. The sequence goes on from NZ_FNPH01000002.1 coordinate 428,223, forward strand.
CCGACCACGCCTGGGTCGGCGCCGACCACACCGACCCGGACGTGGACCACGCGGCGCGGCACTGCTACGACCACGCGTACGGCGGCACCGGCAACTGGCCGTTCAACACGGCCTACGCCGGCCGGTACGGGCTGGACGGCTTCGTCACCCGGTTGCGGTCGCTCGTCGAGGCCGAACGCTTCATCGCGGCCGGTATTCCGCTGATCGTCTCGGCGTCGTACGTCCGGGGCGAGATTCCCGGCCTCGACTACGACACCGCCGGGCACCTCATGGTGCTCGTCGGGTTCACCGCGACCGGCGAACCGGTGCTCAACGACCCGGCCGCGCCGAGCAACGACCGGGTCCGCACCCCGGTGCCGCGCGCGGAGTTCGAACGGGCCTGGCTGGGCTCCAGCCGTGGACTCGTGTACGTGATCCGACCACCGCACGTGCCGCTGCCGCCGCCGGGGTCGCAGCCCAACTGGTAGTTACGCCGGCAGCCGCCACACCCCGACCGACGCGTCCCGACGCCGGCAGTGGAGCGTCGTCCCGTCCACCCCGCACCCGCCGCCGGCCGCGGAGACGCCGGTCAGCATCCCGAGCGTCCGGACGGTCAGCGTCGCCGGATCGAGGCGGGCGACCTGCGCACGCCCGGTCCGCGAGTCGATCCGCACCGCGAGCAGGTCGCCGCGCGGCCCCGGCCGGTCGGTCCACTGCCACGGGCCGAGCTCGCCGAGGATCTTGCCGGTCGCCGGGTCGACCACGGTGAGCACGCCGGACGCGTCCGGCAGCTCGCGACAGAGCCACGGGTTCCGGCATCCGGAGCCGGGATTCCAGGCGAGCATGCGCGCACCGATCCGGATGGGCGGCATGAGGTGGGCGTGGGACCAGCGGATCCGCCCGTCGCGCGGATCCAGCACCCGCAGGCCACCCTCGTCGAAATCCTGCACGCAGACGGCGTCGCCGCACGCGGACACATACGAGCGGCCGGACGCGTCCAGTGGCCTGGTCCAGCGCCGCTCCAGCCGGTCCAGCCCGTAGGCCGTGACCGTTCCCCGCTCGTCGTCGCGGAGCAGCAGCAGCCCGCCGGCGACGTCGACGCCGAGCAGCTGCGGGTCGACGCGCTCGCCCGGCAGCGCGACCGCGCGGACGGTGGTCCCGGTCTCCACGTCGTGCACCGCGAGCCGGTTCGGCGGCGCGATCGTGATCATCGCCCGCACCTGCTCGTCGTCGAAGTCGAACGCCACCCGGCCGCCCGCGGCGAGCGACCATCGGACCGCGCCGGTGCGCGGACTCAGCGCGGCGTACCGGGCCGCCGCGTCGGGCGCCGAGCGCGGACTGGACAGCCCCAGCAGCACGAGGCCGCCGGGGGTACGGCCTATCGCGTGTCCCGGGCGGCGCCACAGCGTCGTCCCGGAGCGCACGTCGAGCGCCGCCGTCGCGAACCCGGAATCGACGCCCGGCGTCGCCGCGGCGGTCATCACCAGCGTCTCCCCGACGATCCGGGAATCGATAGCGCCGGAGCCACGCACCCGGGCGACAGGCAGCGGCACCCGCCACAGCGGCCGGGCGTCGGGCAGCCGGTAGGCGGCGATCGACGGCTCGGCGACCATCCCGCTCGGGTCGACGCGCTCCGCCGGGTCGATGACGAAGAGACGGTCGCCGGCCGCGACCGTCTGCGCGCCCAGCCGGGCCGGGATCGTCGCCTCGGGCAGCGGGCCGGACCGTGGCCCGCCGCCGGCCATCGTCGCGAGCACGAGCGCGAACAGGCCGCCGGCGGTGAGCCACCGGTTGTCGGCCCGGCGACCGGGGCGGCGCCGCGGCCCCTCGGGCGGGAGGTCGTCCCGCCCGACCTCGCCGAGCTCGATGACGCCCACCGGCGTAACGGTCAGCGGCGGGCGTCGATCACCGACTCCACCGGGTCGTCCAGACCGGAGACCCAGCCGGTGATGTCCCGGGCCACGTCCTGGGCGGTCAGCCGGAGGTCGGCGAGGATCTGCGTACGGGTGCCGTGCGGGTGCCAGTCCGCGGGCACGCCGAGGTCCCGCAGCGGCACCCGGACGTCGGCGTCGCGCAGCGCCTTGGCGAGCGCGTCCCCGACGCCGCCGTTGCGGACGCCGTCCTCGACGCTGACCACGAGTCGGTGCGCGGCGGCCATCGTCACCAGCTCGTCGGCGACCGGCCGGACCCAACGCGGGTCGACCACGGTGACGCCGTAGCCCTGCTCGGCGACCCGGCCCGCCACCTCGACCCCGAGGTGCGCGAACGCACCGGCCGCGACCAACAGCACGTCCTTGCGCGGCGACTCGGCGAGCACGTCCACCGGCCCGACCCGGCGCAGCGCCGGCAGGTCGGGCGCGACCGAACCGGTCGGGAAGCGCACGATCGTCGGCCCGTCCTCGACCGCGACGGCCTCGCGCAGCTCCTCGCGGAGCGTGGCGGCGTCCCGGGGCGCCGCGATGCGCAGCCCGGGGACGGCCCCGAAGACCGCCATGTCCCAGATGCCGTAGTGGCTCGGGCCGTCCGGACCGGTGATGCCGGCCCGGTCGAGCACGAAGGTCACCGGCAGCTTGTGCATCGCCACGTCGAGCAGCACCTGGTCGAAGGCGCGGTTGAGGAACGTCGCGTAGACCGCGACCACGGGGTGCAGGCCGCCCATCGCCAGGCCGGCCGCCGAGGTGGCGGCGTGCTGCTCGGCGATGCCGACGTCGTACACCCGCTCGGGGTACTTGCGGGCCAGCGACGCGATGCCGGTCGGCTCCGCCATCGCGGCGGTGATCCCGACCACGTCGGGGCGTTCGTCGGCGATCGCGACCAGCTCGTCGGCGAAGACGTGCGTCCACTTCACGGAGGGGGCGGCCAGCAGCTTGCCGGTCTCCACGTCGAAGGCGCTGCCCGGCCCGTGCAGGCAGTCCGCCTCGTCCTCCTCGGCCGGGCGGTAGCCGTACCCCTTGCGCGTGACGGCGTGCACGATCACCGGGCCGCCGAAGCCCTTGGCGCGGCGCAGCGCCGACTCGACCGCGGCCACGTCGTGGCCGTCGATCGGCCCGACGTACTTCAGGCCGAGGTCCTCGAACATCGTCTGCGGGGCGACCGCGTCCTTGATCCCCCTCTTGACCGCGTGCAGCACCTCGTAGACCGGCTTGCCCACCAGCGGCGTCGCGCCCAGCGACTCCTTCACGAGGTCGAGCACCTTCTCGTAGCCGGGGTTGAGCCGCAGCGTGGAGAGGTGGTCGGCGAGGCCGCCGATGGTCGGCGCGTAGGACCGGCCGTTGTCGTTGACGACGATGATCAGCGGGTTGCCGGCGCCGGCGATGTTGTTCAGCGCCTCCCAGCACATGCCGCCGGTCAGCGCGCCGTCGCCGACGACGGCGACCACCGCGCGGTCCTCGCCGCGCAGCGCGTACGCCTTGGCCAGCCCGTCGGCGTAGGAGAGCGCGGTCGAGGCGTGCGAGTTCTCGATCAGGTCGTGCTCGCTCTCCGCCCGGCTCGGGTAGCCCGAGAGGCCGCCCCGCTGGCGGAGCTGGTCGAAGCCCTCCTGCCGGCCGGTCACGATCTTGTGCACGTACGCCTGGTGACCGGTGTCGAACAGGAAGCGGTCCCGGGGCGAGTCGAAGACGCGGTGCATGGCCAGGGTGAGCTCGACGACACCGAGGTTGGGCCCGAGGTGCCCGCCCGTACGGGAGACCTTCGCCACCAGGAAGTCGCGGATCTCGGCGGCGAGCCGCGTCAGCTGCGCGACGGACATCCGCTTGACGTCCTGCGGGCCACGCACCGTCGCCAGCAGTCGACCGTCAGTGACCGATCCCTCGTCCAGACTCATGCGGCCACCTCGCTGCCCGTCGTGCCGGCCGCCGGGGTGAGCTGGCCGATCCGCTCGCTACGCTCGCTCATGACCGCCGAGTCTATCGGGACGGTCGCACCCCCGCCCCGGGCGAGAGCATCGCCTCACCGCGGCACCCCGGGCCGGTAATCGACGACGGTGCTCCCGCCCGGGATGATCGACGGCCCCGGCGGACGCCGGGCAACCGTCACCGGCCGACCCGCAGCCGCCGCGGCGGCGACGCGGCCCGCGGCGGCAGCCGCAGCGGGGCCGCCCCCGGCGTCCACGACCCGAGTACGGCGCCCGCCCGGGCCCCGGTCACCGACGGCAGCGCGCCGGGCAGCCCGTGCCAGGAGAGCCACCCGAGCAGCGCGAACGCGTACGCCTCCTTCGCCCGGGCCGGCACCCCCAGCTCGCCGGTGTCGCGCAGCCGCCAGCGCCCCGCGGCCAGCTCACGCAGCCGCGCCATCAGCACCGGGTTGCGCACCCCGCCGCCGGCGGCGATCACCTCGGTCACCCCGTGCCGTGCGCACTCCGCGGTGACGGTCCGGGCGGCGAGCTCGGTCAGCGTGGCGAGCACGTCGTCCGCGGGCGGCGCCCCGTCGAGCGCGTCGAGCCGGGCGTCGAGGTAGCCGTCGTGGAACAGTTCCTTCCCGGTGGACTTCGGCGCCGGTCGGGCGTAGAACGGCTCGGCGAGCAGCAACTCCAGCAGCGGCTCGTGCACCCGGCCCCGGGCGGCGTGCCGACCGTCCACATCGCACGGTTCACGATAGAAGCGTCGGGCGGCGGCGTCGAGCAGGGCGTTGGCCGGGCCGATGTCGTACCCGATCGGTGGGGCCGGCGGCGCGACCACGGTGAGGTTGGCGATCCCGCCGAGGTTGAGCGCCGCGCGCGGCGCCGGCCGGTCGCCACCGTCCCCGAGCAGCAGCGCGTCGAAGACCGGGACCAGCGGCGCGCCCTGACCGCCGGCCGCGATGTCCGCCGAGCGCAGGTCCGACAGCACGGGTACGCCGGTGCGCGCCGCGATCCAGGCCGGCGCGCCGAGCTGCAGGGTCCCGTGTGCCCGTCCGCCGGCGACCCAGTGGAAGACCGTCTGCCCGTGCGACACGATCAGATCGGCGCCGCCGGCCAGCTCGACGCCGACCGCGGCGGCGTCCGCGAACCGCTGCCCGAGCCGGGTGTCGAGCCGGCAGACCGCCTCGATCGTGGTGCCGGCCGGCGGGAGCAGGCCGGCGATCGCGCCCCGCAGCTCGTCGTCGTACGGCAGGCTCCGGTGCCCCAGCGGGGCCAGCCGGAGCGTGTCGCCGGCACGGTCGAACTCGGCCGCGGCCACGTCGACGCCGTCGTGGGAGGTGCCCGACATCAGACCGACGATCCGCACCCCGGTGACCCTAGCGCCGGGAACGGCTCGGCGGCCGGCCGCGTCGTCCCGCCGTTGAAGCGCAAGCGGCGCGGTCCACCGACGTTGTCGGTCGACGGCACCGACGCTGGATGAGGAATATGCCGGTCAGGCATATTTATTGACTCTCCGGTATATCCCTCATCCGCTCACGTGTCGGCGGCGACGCTCGACCAGCAGGCCCTCCGTCATCACCGTCCCGCGGTGTGCGGACCCCGACGGGCGCTCCGGTCACACCCGTCCCGCAGTCAGGACGGCGGGAGGAGCAGGCCCACGCACTCCAGGTGCTGGGTCATCGGGAAGCAGTCGTAGCCGCGCAGCGCCGCCAGCCGCCAGCCGGCCTCCCGGAAGGTGCGCACGTCGCGGGCGAACGCGGCCGGGTCGCAGGCGACGTATCCGACGGCCCGGGGCCGCGCGCCGACGAGCGCCCGCACCACCCGCGCCCCCGCACCGCTGCGCGGCGGGTCCAGCACCACCAGATCGACCGGTCCGGTGATCCGGCGGCGCTCCAGCGCGCTCTCCACCCGCGCCGCCACGATCTCCACCTGCGGCAGGTCCCGCAGGTTGTCGCGGGCCGCGGCCACGCCCAGCGGCGCCGACTCCACCAGCGTCACCCGGCCCGCCGGGCCGACCCGCCCGGCCAGCGCGGCCGCGAAGAGCCCCGCCCCGCCGTACAGGTCCCAGGCGGACTCCCCCTCGCGCGGCTCCACCAGCTCCAGCACGGCGTTGACCAGCGTGTCCGGCGCGGCCGGGTGCACCTGCCAGAACGCCTCCGCCGGCACGCGCCACCGGCGGCCGGCGGCACGCTCGCGGACCTCCTCGGGGCCGTCGACCGCGCTGACGGTCTCCCCGGAGACCGCCCGGACCGCGACGTCCCCGCCGGAGGACGCGACGGTCTCGACCGCGTCCCCGGTCGGCCAGCGCCGCCCGGTCGGCGGCAACACCGGCAGCTGCTGGATCGCCGGATGCGCGATCAGGCAACGGTCGATCGGGACCACCTCGTGCGAGCGGTGCTTGAGCAGCCCGGCCCGGCCGGCGGCGTCGATCGCGTACCGCACCCGCGAGCGCCAGCCCAACGGCCCGCCCGGCAGCGCCTCCACGCGTGGCGCCAGCGCCTCGATCTCGTCCGGCGCCAGCCCGCCCAGCCGCGCCAGCTGCTCCCGCAACACCGCGCTCTTCCAGTCCAGCTGCGCGGCCGGGGTCGCGTGCTGCAGGTCGCATCCGCCGCAGACGCCGGGCCGCGCGTACGGGCAGGGCGGGGTGACGCGGTCCGGTGACGCCTCGAGGATCTCGACCGCGTCGGCGCGCCGGTAAGCCCGGTGCACCTCGGTGATCTCGGCGACCACGCGTTCCCCCGGCAGCGCGTGCCGGACGAAGATGACGTGACCGTCGAGGCGGGCGACGCAGTGTCCGCCGTGCGCCACCGCGCCGACGGTCAACTCCACCCGCTCCGCCTCCTCCGGCGGGGCACCCGTGGCAGGTCCGGCGGCGGTCATGAGCGCGGCGCCGCGACGTCTTCGGCCGGCGGGGAGGCCGGCCGGCCGGGACCGAGCCCGGCGCGCGGTCCGCGCAACGGGCCCCGGCTGAGCGTCTCATCGAAGCGGTCCAGGTCCTTGTTCGCCGAGGAGGCGAGCTGCCAGGGCACGCTGGTCACCATCACGCCGGGCTCGAAGAGCAGCCGCCCCTTGAGCCGCAGCGCGCTCTGGTTGTGCAGCAGGTGCTCCCACCAGTGGCCCACCACGTACTCGGGAATGAAGATGGTGACCACGTCGCGGGGTGAGTCCCGGCGGATGGACGAGACGAAGTCGATGATCGGCCGGGTGATCTCCCGGTACGGCGAGTCGATGACCGTCAGCGGCACCGGCACCTGCCGGCGTTCCCACTCGGCCTGCACGGCGCGGGTGTCCTTGTCGTCCACGTTGACGGTCACCGCGGTGATGGTGTCCGGCCGGGTCGCCCGGGCGTACGCGACCGCGCGGAGCGTGGGCCGGTGCACCTTGCTGACCAGCACGACGGCGTGGTTGCGGGCCGGCAGCACGGGACGCCCCTCGGCCGGCTCCAGCTCCTCGGCGATCATGTCGTAGTGCCGGCGGATGCCGAGCATGATCAGGAAGATCACCGCCATCGCGACGATCGCGATCCAGGCGCCGAGCAGGAACTTGGTGATCAGGACCACGACCAGCACGGCGCCGGTGAGGGCCATGCCGAAGGTGTTGATCGCGCGGGACCGGTACATCCGCCGCCGGGCCGCCGGGTCGCGCTCGGTGCGCAGCGCCCGGTTCCAGTGCCGGATCATGCCGGCCTGGGAAAGCGTGAACGAGACGAAGACGCCGACGATGTAGAGCTGGATGAGCCGGGTCACCTCGGCCTGGAACGACGCGATCAGCACCATCGCGGCGAGCGCCAGCAGCACGATGCCGTTGGAGAAGGCGAGGCGGTCGCCGCGGGTGTGCAGCTGGCGGGGCAGGTAGCGGTCCTGGGCGAGGATCGAGCCGAGGACCGGGAAGCCGTTGAAGGCGGTGTTGGCGGCCAGGAAGAGGATCAACGCGGTCATCGCGGCGACGACGTAGAGCAGCAGTCCGTGGCCGAAGACCGCCTCACCGAGCTGGGTGGTCACGGTCTTCTGCACATAGCCGGCCGGTCCGGAGACGATCTGCCGGACGGGGTCCTCCATGAACTGCAGGTGGGTGAGGCGGGCGAGCCAGATGATGCCGACCAGCATGGTGATCGCGATCGTGCCGAGCAGCAGCAGCGAGGTGGCCGCGTTGCGGCTCTTCGGCGGCTTGAACGCGGGCACGCCGTTGGAGATCGCTTCGACGCCGGTGAGCGCGGCGCAGCCGGAGGAGAAGCTGCGCAGCAGCAGGAAGGCGAGCGCGGCGCCGGTGACGCTGTGCTCGGCCTGGATGACGAGATCGGCGCTGGGGGCGCGGAGTTCGTGACCGAGCACGAAGATCCGCACCAGACCGGTGACGACCATGCCGATGATGACGATCATGAAGCCGTACGTCGGGATGGCGAACGCCGTCCCGGACTCCCGCAGGCCGCGCAGGTTCACCGCGGTCAGCACCGCCACCGCGGTCACGGCGATCAGCACCTTGTGGGTCGCCACGAACGGCACCACCGAGCCGAGGTTGGCCACGCCGGACGAGACCGACACCGCGACCGTCAGCACGTAGTCCACCATCAGCGCGCTCGCCACCCCGACCCCGAACTTCGGGCCGAGGTTGACCGTGGCGACCTCGTAGTCGCCGCCCCCGGACGGGTAGGCGTGCACGTTCTGCCGGTAGCTGGCGACCACGGTGAGCATCACCACGACGACCGCCAGGGCCACCCACGGGGAGAAGAGGAAAGCGGAGGCGCCGGCGATCGACAGCGTCAGCAGGATCTCGTCCGGCGCGTACGCGACGCTGGAGAGCGCGTCGGAGGCGAAGACCGGCAACGCGATCCGCTTGGGCAACAGCGTGTGCTCGAGCTTGTCGGAGCGGAAAGGCCGGCCCAGGAGCAGCCGCTTGACGAGAGAGGTGGGTCTGGCCACAAGGGGTAAGAGTACGACCGGCGCACCCCTGCCGCCCCGCGGAGCCGCCCGACGCGGCCCTGTGACGCGCGGTACCGTCCTACGGCACCGGCGTGCGTGCTCGTGGCACGCTGGCGGTGCGTGCGTCCGGGGTGGACGCGCGGTTGGCGGTCACGCTGCGGGAGGGGCGACGGTGCACGTCGTGATCATGGGGTGCGGGCGGGTCGGCTCCACGCTCGCGCACAATCTGGAGGCCCGGGGGCACTCGGTCGCCGTGATCGACCAGGACGCGGACGCGTTCCGTCGACTCAGCCCCGACTTCCGCGGCGTCACGGTCACCGGGACGGGTTACGACCGCGCGGTGCTGCAGCAGGCCGGCATCGAGCAGGCGGACGCCTTCGCCGCCGTCTCCAGCGGCGACAACTCCAACATCATCTCGGCCCGGCTGGCCCGGGAGACCTTCGGCGTCACCCGCGTCGCCGCCCGCATCTACGACCAGAAGCGCGCCGAGGTCTACGAGCGGCTCGGCATCCCCACCGTCGCCACGGTGCGGTGGACCGCCGACCGGATGTACCGGCACCTGGTCCCGGAGGGGCACGTGGAGATCTTCCGCGACCCGACCAGCACCGTCTCGATCATCGAGGTGCCGGTGCACAAGGACTGGATCGGGTGCGCGCTGCACCGGCTGGAGGACGCGACCGGGACCCGCGCGGCGTACGTGATGCGCTTCGGCGTCGGCACGCTGCCCACCGCCTCCACCGTCATCCAGGAGGGTGACCAGCTCTTCATGCTGGTCACCGACGACATCGCCCCGGCCGTCACCGCGGTGGCCGGCAATCCGCCGGAAGGAGCGCACTGACCATGCGGGTCGCCATCGCGGGCGCCGGGAACGTCGGACGTTCGATCGCGCAGGAGCTGATCGAGAACGGCCACCAGGTGATGCTGATCGAGCGGCAACCGAAGATGCTGCGCCCGGACCGGGTGCCGGCGGCGGAGTGGGTGCTCGCCGACGCGTGCGAGCTGGCCAGCCTCGAAGAGGCCGACGTGGCCAACTGCGAGGTGGTGGTCGCCGCCACCGGGGACGACAAGGTCAACCTGGTGGTGTCGCTGCTCGCCAAGACCGAGTTCAGCGTGCCGCGGGTGGTCGCGCGGGTGAACCGCGCCGAGAACGAGTGGCTCTTCACCGAGCAGTGGGGCGTCGACGTCGCGGTGAGCAAGCCGCGGGTGATGGCCGCCCTGGTCGAGGAGGCGGTCAGCGTCGGCGACCTGGTCCGGCTGATGACCTTCCGACAGGGCGAGGCGAACCTCGTCGAGATCACCCTGCCCCGGGAGGCGCCCTACGTCGGCCACGCGGTCAGCGCCGTGCCGCTCCCGCCGGACTCCGCGCTGGTGGCGATCGTGCGCGGCCGGCGGGTGCTGACCCCGACCCCGGACGACCCGCTGGAGGCCGGCGACGAGCTGGTCTTCGTCTGCACCGCCGAGGTGGAGGACGACGTGCGCGCGGTGATGCTCGGCGCGGACAGCGTGCAGCGGACCCGGGCGGCCAACGGGCGCTGACCGCGCGGCCGGGCCCGGCACCCGCCGAGCGCGCGCGGGCTCAGCCCTCGGCGGGCGCCGGGGCGGGCGTGATGACCGGGGTCGCCTCACGGTCGCGGGTCACCCGCCGCACGGTCCAGACCGTGAACGCCAGCAGCAGCGCGTACAGGGGCGTGCTCAGCACCAACCGGGCGACCCCGAGCGCGGTCTCCATGTCGGCGAGGTAGAGCGCCGCCTGCGCCGCGACCTTCGCCAGCCACACCACGCCCCAGAGCACGGTGAGCCGGTTGAACAGGCGGATCAGCGGCGGGTCGGTGCGCCAATCGGAGCGCCCGCCCGCGACGATCATCGACCAGATCCAGCCGACCATCGGCTGCCGGATCGCGACCGAGCCGAGCAGCGCGAGACCGTAGGCGACGCCGTAGAGGATGCCGGGCAGGTAGAAGTCCTTGGCGTCGCCACTGCGCCAGGCGATCAGCGCGCCCACGCCGACCCCGAACAGGCCGTTGACGGCGTGCCGGATCGGGCGCCGCTGGACCAACCGCAGCACACCGATTGCCAGCGCGGTCCCGACCGCCGCGATGACCGCCGGACGCAGCTCCGCAATCACGTTCACCAGCACGAAGACCACGACCGGGACGCTGGACTCGACGAGCCCGCGCACGCCGCCGAGCTGATCGGCGACCATCTCGGCCATGCTGGGCAGCGGCTCGTCCTCCTCGCCGCGGGCGTCGGTCGGGGCGGCGGGGTGCTCTCCGGTGCTCATCAGCGCGGCGCTTCCAGCTCGTAGTACGGATTATAGATGACCTTGCGATCGTCACGGAGCGCCACCCGGCCGCGGGCGGTCAGCTGCCGCCCGGGCTCGATGCCGGCGATGTGCCGGCGCCCCAGCCACACCAGGGTGACCACGTCGCTGCCGTCGTAGAGGTCGGCCTCCAACGTCGGCAGGTTGGTGCGCGGGGTGTAGACCACCGTGCGCAGCCGGCCGGAGACCGCGACCACCTGGCCGCGGCGGCACTGGTCCGCCAGCGTGCAGCCCTGCTCCGCGCTCTCGCGCTGCAACTCCGCCGCGTCGAGCTCCGCCTCGCTGGCGGTGAACCGCCGCAAAAGACGCCGCAGGGACGGACGGTTCTCGTCGGTCGCCATCACCGGGGTGTCACTCTCCTCAACGCGCCGCCCCGTGCCACCGGCGTCGCACGCCGGCACGGCTCACGTCGGGCGCGGGCCGCTCCGCCAGAGTACGCCCGCGGCGGCCGCGTCCCCATCCGCCGGCGGCGCGCGGCGCCACCGGCGACGGGCGCGGCCGCAGCGACGGCTAGTCCCGGTGCGGGACGCCGTACGGATCGGCGCCGTTGACGCCCGGCCCGCCCTCGCCGGACGCGGCGACGTTGCCCGCCTCGGCCTGCTGCGCGACCTCGCGCGGCAGCCGCAGCGGCAGCGGCTCCCGCACCGGCTTCGCCTCCTGGCCGCGGTCCACGACCAGCCCGTCCAGCACCTGCGCCAGCGGTCCGGCGCTGGCCGGGTCGCTCGCGGCCGGCCCCTGGTAGACGCCCCGGACCATCCACCGCGGGCCGTCGATCCCGACGAACCGCAGGTCCGTCAGGCCGCCCTCGGCGCGGACCCGGGCGCGCAGCTCCACGCCGTACTCGCCCGAGGTCTCCTGCGCCGCGACACCGTCGTTGAACAGCGACGTGCGGATCTCCTCACGCACCTCGTCCCAGATCCCCTCGGTGCGGGGCGCCGCGAAGACGCCGAGCTGCAGCGCGTTCTCCCCGTGCACCAGCACCACCTGCTGGATGGTGCCGTCCGGATCGGCCTGCACCCGCACCTCGACGTCCGCCACCGCGGGGATCTGCAGGCTGCCCAGATCGAGTCGCTGCACCCCCGCGGGGGCCTCGGAGACGTCGTACGGGCCGCGCTCCGGGGCGTCGGACGCCGCCTCGACGGCCGCGGAGCGCGGATCCGTCTCCGGACCCGTCCCGGCCTGCTCCCTGCGCGCGTGCCGCCCGCCCCCGCGTCCTCGCGAGAAGATCACTGTCCCACCCTTCCGTCGTCGGTCGCGACCGGGGCCACCAGGCCGGCGTGCCCGCCGGTCGAGCCGTGCCCGCCGGCCCCACGGCTGGAATCGGGCAGCTCGTCGACGCGGTGGAAGTGTGCCCGTTCCACCCGCTGCACCACAAGCTGCGCGATGCGGTCGCCGCGGGATATCTTCGCCGAACGCGCCGGGTCGTGGTTGATCAGGTTCACCAGGATCTCGCCGCGGTAGCCGGCGTCGACCGTGCCGGGCGCGTTGAGCACCGTGACGCCGAGCCGGGCGGCGAGACCGGAGCGCGGATGCACCAGCCCCACGAACCCCTCGGGCAGTGCGATCGCGATTCCCGTCCGCACCAGCGACCGGGCTCCCGGCGCCAGCTCGACGTCCTCGGCGGCGACGAGGTCCGCGCCGGCGTCCCCCGGATGGGAGTACGCCGGCAGCGGCAGATCGGGGTCGAGCTGCCGCACGGGTACGGGCACAGGGTGGGTCACGGGTGACGGCTCCTTCGCGGGCATGGGCTGGGCGTCCGGTGCGCCGACAGCGTCCCCCATCCTGCCGTCTGCGGGTTCCGTGGCGCGCCGTACCCTCGGACAACGTGGCACCGCACTCCGACGTCGCGCCGCTGGCGGACACCGACCGCTACACCGAGCGGCTCACGCTGCCCTGGTGGCTGTGGCTCTGCGCGCTCGGGCTCGCCGCCCTGCTCGCCGCCGAGGTGTGGATGGGCGCCCCCGGCGTACGGGCCTGGCTGCCCTTCGCGGTCTTCCTGCCGCTGACCGCCGCCGGGCTGGTCTGGTTCGGCCGGATCAGGGTCGCCGTCACCGACGGCGAACTACGGGTGGACGACGCCCGGCTGCCCGCCCGGTTCGTCGCCGACGTGATCGCGCTGGACGTCGCCGGGCGGCGCGAGGTGCTGGGCGTCGGGGCCGACCCGCTGGCCTTCGTGGTGCAGCGGCCGTGGGTGGCCGGCGCGGTGCAGGTGGTGCTGGACGACCCGGACGACCCGACGCCGTACTGGGTGGTCAGCTCGCGGGATCCGGTCCGGTTGGCGAACGCGATCCTCGCCGCGCGCCCCGCCCCGTCCGGCGGCGACGCCGGCTGACCGCGGCTTAGTTCTCGATGACGCGCGGTGGGGCCGCCGGGTCCACGGTCCCGTGCCGCTTGCGCAGGTCGTCGCGGATGCGGTCGCCGAGGCTGCGGGTCGCCCGCCGGTTGAGGTAACTCGCCACCGCCGCGCCGCTCAGGAACGGGCCGAGCGTCGTCAGATTGCGCCCGAAGCGGCGCAGCAGCATGTCCCGGAGCTCGTTGCGGGCCGCCGTGCCGAGCACCGCGCCGAGCCCCACCCCCGGCACCATCGGGTTGATCCCGCGCTGCCCGGCCCAGGACTGCAGCATCGACACCGCGCGCTGGCCGCCGTTGCCCCGCACCGGCGCGCCGTACACCTCGTGCAACTCGCCGATCAGCTTCAGCTCGATCGCGACCACCACGACGGTCTCGGCCGCGAGCAGCACGGGCGCCGACAGCAGGGTCGGCGTCGCAGCCCACTCGACCGCGGCCACCCCGCCGCCGGCGGCGCCGACCCCGGCGGTGGCCAGCGCGGCGTTGCGCACCAGACGCTCGGCGAGCGCGTCGCCCTCCAGTCCGTCGTAGTGCCGCCGCAGCGTCTCCAGATCCCGCACCGGAACGTGCGGCGCGATCTCGGTCACCACGTCCGCCATCCAGCGGAGCGCCGCCTTCGGCTTGAACAGGTCCCGTACCCCCCGGGCGCGGACCTGACCGATCAGTCTGCCCAGCAGCCGCCGCCGCTGCGCGGGCTCGATGTCGTCGCGCGTCAGCTCGACGACCGTCCGTCCCAGCTCCCCGTCCGCGACGACCAGGTCGGCGCCCGGTTCGTCGTCGGACGGCGGCGGACCCGCGGGCGGGTTCTGCGGCGAATGGTCGAAGCGGGTCATGCTCTGCCCCCGGACACGGATCGGATAGGCCTACCGCGATCGAGTGAATCAGGCCGGCGCGACACCCGCACGCGGAGCGACGACGGCGACCTGCCGAGCGAGGCCGCCGTCGCGGTCGTGGTGGCGGGCGTGCTCAGCGGACCGCCGGCCCGCTCAGGCGCACTCCCGGCAGATCAGCTCGCCGTTACGCTCCGTTGCCAGTTGACTGCGGTGGTGCACCAGGAAGCAGCGCGCGCACCGGAACTCGTCCTGTTGCATGGGCAGGACCTTGACCGTGAGCTCCTCGTCGGCCAGGTCGGCGCCGGGCAGCTCGAAGCTCTCCGCGACCTCCGCCTCGTCGACGTCCACGGCGCCCGACTGAGAGTCGACGCGCCGTGCCTTGAGCTCTTCCAGGCTGTCCTCGCCGAGGTCGACCTCGTCGCGACGCGGGGCGTCGTAGTCGGTGGCCATCGGTTCACTCTCCCGTATCGATATAAGTCGCTTCCGGTTCCAACGCCGGAACACGTGTTTTGGTTCCCTGCGCGCCAACGTGGCGTCCACATCGGGAACGGGCCATGCTGTCCCCGGACACGGCGGACCGCAGGAAACATCCCCGGCGAGCGCGGTACCTTACCCCCCTGTGGGCGAGGCATGTATACCGCCCTCGTGCGTTGCATGTACGCCCGCGCGCGGGGAATTGTTCCCAATGTGACTCAGGCGACACGAAGATAGGGGTAAGAGTCCACCGATCACGGTCGCCGCGCCGGATGGCCCGCACTGTTTCCCCACACCGGACGGATAACCGCTAACCTCAGCGGCATACTCGGTAGCCACAGGGTCGCGACGACACCACCCTTTTGGCCCGGCACCAGCCAACCCACCTGCACGGGAGCCATTCCATGAGCTTTGCGCGAGTGCGAGCACTCGTCGTCGTCGGCGCGCTGGCCCTGTTCGCGCTGGTATTCGTCGTGGTCGCGGTCGTTCGGGACACGCAGAGCGGCCCGACCGCCGCCAAGAGCTGCCCCGACGGGTACGCGCTGGCCAACATCCGGTTGCGGGAGCCGAAGGACGTCCGGATCAACGTTTACAACGCGACGGACACGCCGGGCCTGGCCACGAAGGTCGGGACGGAGTTCAAGAACCGCAAGTTCCAGGTGCAGAAGGAAGGCAACGACCCGCAGAAGAAGGGGGTCGACGGCGTCGCGGTGCTGCGGTACGGCCCGCAGGCGGTCGGCTCGGCGCACCTGCTGCGGGCGTACTTCCTGGACCAGGCGAAGGTGGAGTACGACCCCAAGCGCAAGGACGACGCGGTCGACGTGGTGATCGGCAACGCGTACCAGCAGCTGGCGACGACCACGGAGGTCAACCAGTCGCTGGTCGAGCTCGGCGGCAAGCCGCAGCTGCCGCCGCAGACCTGCGCCGCGGACGAGCAGCTCTGATCGCGTGATCCCATCGGCGCCCGGTCCGGTCGGACCGGGCGCCGATCGCGTGCGGGCCACGGGCCGCCCCGCCGCGCGGCGGGCCCGCCGTCGTCGTCGCGCGCTACGCGCCGCCCGCCGCGTCGAGCCGCAGCAGGTGGGCGTGCAGCGGGCCGAAGAGCGCCGGCGGCGCCGCGATGACGAGCTCCGGCCCCGGCGGCGCCCCGGCCAGCCCGGCCACCCGCAGCCCCGCCTCGGTGGCGACCAGGCCCCCGGCCGCGTGGTCCCAGGCGTTGAGCCCCTTCTCGTAGTACGCGTCCATCGCGCCCTCGGCCACCCGGCACAGGTCGATGGCGGCCGCGCCGAACCGGCGGATGTCCCGCACCTCGGTGATCAGACCCGCGAGCACCGCGGCCTGATGGCGCCGGCGGGCGGGGTCGTAACCGAAGCCCGTGGCGATCAGCGCGTGCGCGAGGTCGGTCTGCGCGGAGCCGCGCAGCCGCTCGCCGTCGCGGTAGGCACCACCGCCCCGCGTCGCCCGCCACTCGTCGCCGGTCGCGGCGTTGCGCACGACCCCCGCCACGACCACCCCGTCGACCTCGGCGGCGAGCGAGACGGCGTACTCGGGCAGGCCGTAGAGGTAGTTGACGGTGCCGTCGATGGGGTCGAGGATCCAGCGCACCGCGCCCGGCGGGCGCGACCGCGGGTCGGCGCTGTCGCCGTACTCCTCACCCAGCACGGTGTCCCCGGGCCGGGCGTCGCGCAGCGCCGCGACGACCTGGCGCTCCACCGCCCGGTCCGCCGCGGTGACCACGTCGGTGCTCGTGCTCTTGGTGTCGACCCCGCGCACGCCCTCGGCGCGCATCCGGCGGGCGGTCTCGGCGGCGTCCCGCGCCACGTCCACCGCGATCCTCAGCAACTCATCCGGACGTGGGGTGATTTCGCGCATGCGTGCGTCACGCCCTTTCCGCGCCCATTTTCGGGCGTTTTCCGCGGGGATGAAGTCGGCGGCCTCCGTCGCCCGGTCAGGCCACCCCTCCCCCACCTGGCAGGGGTAACATCCTTTCAAAGTCCACGTTCGTTCACGCTTGGTGGGGCCCGGTCGTCGCCTCCGGCGCGCGCGCAGGATGATCGCCGCAGACGGCGTTACAATTCACGCCTACCCTTGCGCCACGGATCGCCGCCAACCCGGCCGGTCCGCGACACGGGGGCCCCACTCCACACCGGCACACGTCGCTCCGCGCTGCGGTGGCCGGTCCGGCCGTGCTCGCTCATCGCCTCCGGAAGGTCATTCGTGACAGAACTCCGCCACACCGGCGCCGACGTACGCTCCCTCACCGACGCTCTGATCGCCCACGCGGAGCGCGCCGGCGGCCAGCTCACGTCGGCCGAGGTCGCACGCTCCGTCGAGTCCGCTGAGGTGACCCCGGCCCAGGCCAAGAAGATTCTGCGCGCCCTCGCGGACGCCGGCATCACCGTCGTGGTGGACGGATCGGCGAGCACGCGCCGCCGCGTCGCCGCCGCCCGGTCCGCCACGCCCGCGTCCAAGGCCACCACCGCGAAGACCACCAAGAAGGCCGCGCCACCCGCCCCCAAGCAGACCGCCCCGGGCGGCGACGAGGCCGCCGCGGCGGCGCCGGCCAAGAAGGCGACCGCCCGCAAGGCGACCACCACCTCGACCGACGGCGGCGACGCGCCGGCCAAGGCCCCGGCCAGGACCGTCCGCGCCGCCAAGGCGACGAAGGCCGCCGCGCCGGCCAAGACGGCGAAGGCGAGCAAGGCGAAGGCGGCCGACGGCGAGGGCGCCGAGGGCGAGATCGATCCCGAGGAGCTCGCGGCCGAGATCGAGGACGTGGTGGTCGAGGAGCCGGCGGAGCTGGCCCAGGCGGCCGAGGCCGACGCCTCCAACGACAGCAACGACTTCGAGTGGGACGACGAGGAGTCCGAGGCCCTCAAGCAGGCCCGCCGGGACGCCGAGCTGACCGCCTCCGCCGACTCGGTCCGCGCGTACCTGAAGCAGATCGGCAAGGTGCCGCTGCTCAACGCCGAGCAGGAGGTGGAGCTCGCCAAGCGGATCGAGGCGGGGCTCTACGCGGCCGAGCGGCTGCGCGCGGCCGAGGAGGGCGAGGAGAAGCTCGTCCGGGAGATGCAGCGCGACCTGATGTGGATCTCGCGCGACGGCGAGCGGGCGAAGAACCACCTGCTGGAGGCGAACCTCCGTCTGGTGGTGTCGCTGGCCAAGCGCTACACCGGCCGCGGCATGGCCTTCCTCGACCTCATCCAGGAGGGCAACCTCGGCCTCATCCGCGCCGTCGAGAAGTTCGACTACACCAAGGGCTACAAGTTCTCCACGTACGCCACCTGGTGGATCCGGCAGGCCATCACCCGGGCCATGGCCGACCAGGCCCGCACCATCCGCATCCCGGTGCACATGGTCGAGGTCATCAACAAGCTCGGCCGCATCCAGCGCGAGCTTCTCCAGGACCTGGGCCGGGAGCCCACCCCGGAGGAGCTGGCCAAGGAGATGGACATCACACCGGAGAAGGTGCTGGAGATCCAGCAGTACGCCCGGGAGCCCATCTCGCTCGACCAGACCATCGGTGACGAGGGCGACAGCCAGCTCGGCGACTTCATCGAGGACTCCGAGGCGGTCGTCGCGGTCGACGCCGTGAGCTTCTCGCTGCTGCAGGACCAGCTCCAGCAGGTCCTGCAGACGCTCTCCGAGCGCGAGGCCGGGGTGGTGCGGCTGCGGTTCGGGCTGACCGACGGTCAGCCGCGCACCCTCGACGAGATCGGCCAGGTTTACGGGGTGACCCGGGAGCGGATCCGGCAGATCGAGTCGAAGACGATGTCAAAGTTGCGACACCCGTCCCGCTCGCAGGTTCTCCGCGACTACTTGGACTAGACGATTTCGTCAACCGAACGTGTCGCTTTGATCACCAGATGTGGATCAACGCGAACTGATCCGGCGGATGTGCTGTTGTGATCGTTGACGTGGCACCCTTGGTGCACGGCACACTGTCCCTACCACGTGTGACCTCGGTCCCCCGGGGGCACATTGGGAAGGACGCGCCCATCACCGGTGTTGGACGATGGGTGAGCAACGACCGACGAGTGTGTTCATCGGTGACGACAAGAGGAGGAAGGCGATGACCCCGACCCTCACGCCGCCGGAGACGGTGGCTTCCCTGGGCGCCGATGAACGGTGCGACCGGTGCAACGCGGCCGGCAAGCTGCGGGTGACGCTGGCGGGCGGCAGTGAGCTGGTGTTCTGCGGACACCACGCGAACAAGTACGCCGACGATCTCGTGAAGATCGCGGTCCAGTTCAAGGCCGACCCCGAGTTCACCTGGCGTGGCGCCGATCTGATGGCGAACTGAGGTTCCATCACATAAACCGGCCGGCGGCGTTCCCCTCACGGGGGACGCCGCCGGCCGGTTTATATGCCGTGCGCCGCTGCCGCTGCCGCCGCCCCGTCAGAGGGTCTGGACGGTCGCGATCCGCTCTTCCAGCTGCTCGATCGTCGCCTGGGCGCTCGGCGGTCCGCCGCAAAGCCGCCGCAGCTCGGCGTGGATCTTCCCGTGCGGGAGCCCGGTGCGGTGATGGTGGGCAGCGACCAGCGCGTTGAGCTGACGGCGCAGCACGATCCGCCGCTCCGCCGCGGTACGCGGCCCGGCCGACTGCGTGGGCGCCGAGGGCGGCGCCTGCTCGCTCCGCCGCCGACGCTGCGCCGCCAGCTGCTCGGCCTGGCGCTTGTTCAGCAGCACGGCCACCTGGTCCGCGGTGAGCAGCCCCGGCAGCCCGAGGTACTCCTCCTCCTCCGGCGTGCCGGCCTGGGCGGCCGTGCCGAACGTGGTGCCGTCGAAAATCACCTGGTCGAGTTCCGCGGTGGCGGAGAGCGCCTCGAACCGCTTCTCCAGCTCGCCGCTCGCGTTCTCGTTGCGCTGCGCCCGCTCCAGCAGGTCGTCGTCGAAGCCCTCCCGCTGCTTCGGCGCGCCGAGCACGTGATCCCGCTCGGCCTCCATCTCGCTGGCCAGGCCGAGCAGGTGCGGCACGCTCGGCAGGAAGACCGACGCGGTCTCGCCGGGCCGGCGGGCCCGGACGAAACGCCCGATGGCCTGCGCGAAGAAGAGCGGCGTGGAGGCGCTCGTCGCGTACACCCCGACCGCCAGCCGGGGGATGTCGACGCCCTCGGAGACCATCCGGACCGCGACCAGCCACCGCTGATTGGAGGCGGCGAACTCGGCGATCCGCGCCGAGGCGCCCACGTCGTCGGAGAGCACGACGACGGCCTTCTCCCCGGTGATCCGCTCCAGCAGCCGGGCGTACGCCCGGGCGGACTGCTGGTCGGTCGCGATGACCAGCCCGCCGGCGTCCGCCATCCCGCCGTTGCGCACCACCTGCAGCCGGGCGTCGGCCGCGCGCAGCACCTGGGGCATCCAGTCACCGGCCGGGTCCAGCGCGGTCCGCCACGCCTGGGCGACCACGTCCTGGGTCATCGGCTCGCCGAGCCGGGCCGCGAGCTCGTCGCCGGCGCTGGTGCGCCAGCGGGTCTCGCCGGAGTACGCAAGGAAGATCACGGGGCGGACGACGCCGTCGCGGAGCGCGTCGGAGTATCCGTAGACGGAGTCGGCGCGCGATCGCAGCAGCCCGTCGCCGCCCCGCTCGTACGTCACGAACGGGATCGGGTTGTCGTCCGAGCGGAACGGCGTACCGGTGAGCATCAGCCGACGGACGGCCGGCTCGAACGCCGACTTCACCCCGTCACCCCAGGAGCGCGAGTCGCCGGCGTGGTGCACCTCGTCGAGGATCACCATGGTGCGGCGGGTCAGCGTGCGCCGGCGGTGCACCTGGGGCGCGATCCCGACCTGCGCGTACGTGACGACGGCGCCGTGGAAGTCCGCGGAGGAGTGCACGTCGGCGTTGCGGAAGCCGGCGTCGAGCTGGATGCCGATCCGCGCGGCGGCCTGTGCCCACTGGGTCTTCAGGTGCTCGGTCGGCGCCACCACGGTGACCGCCTCGACGGTGCCGTCGGCGAGCAGCTCGGCGGCGATGCGCAGCGCGAACGTGGTCTTACCGGCGCCGGGGGTCGCGACCGCCATGAAGTCCTCGGAGCGTCGCCGCAGGTAACCCACGAGCGCCTTGCGCTGCCAGGCACGCAGTGCCGGAAAGGTGTCGATAGCCGGCAGTTGGGCACCCAAGAGACGCTCCCTCCGACCACCACGGGGGCGGACACTCTGCGCAACGACCAGCGCGACCACGGTCGCGGCTCACGAAAACGCCCTCGCGACGGTGGAGCGCGAAGGCCGTCCCAGCATAGCCGCGCCGACGTTTCCGGGCCCGGCAGCGACACCGCGCGAGCGCCTGGTCACACCCGGACGCGGTCGGTGGAACGGCGGGCCTCAGCCGCCGGCCGGGCCGGGTGACGACGGGCGACCGCGGCCGGCGCCGCCGTCGCCGGACGCCGTCGGGGTCTCGGCGGCGCCTTCCTCGCGGAGCCGCCGCCTAAAGCCCCGCTCCATCGCCACCGGCGCCGACCACCTGCGGCGCAGCGCCACCACCCGCAGGCCGAAGACGAGCAGCGCCGCGGCGGCCAGTGGGGCCGGCCCGGCGTACCCGGTGAAGTGCAGCGCGACCACCGTGACCGAGCCGACGAGCGCGGCCACCGCGTAGATCTCCCGGCGCAGCACGACCGGGATCTCACCGGTGAGCAGGTCGCGACCGAGCCCGCCGCCGATCGCGGTCAGCATGCCGATCACGCAGGTGCCCATCGCGGGCACCCCGGCGCCGAGCGCCTTGAGCGTGCCGGTGACGGTGAACAGGCCCAGGCCGGCCGCGTCGAGGACCAGAACGGTACGACGCAGCCGGGCGAGCTGGGGATGCAGCCAGAAGACGGCGATCGAGGCGAGCGCGGCGGCCGTCGCGTACCGCCAGTCGGCGAACGCGAGCGGCGGCACCTCCCCGATGACGAGATCGCGCAGGATCCCGCCGCCGAGCGCCGCGACGAAGCCGACGAAGACCACGCCGAACAGGTCGAGCCGCTTGACCACCGCGGCGGAGGCGCCGGAGGCCGCGAAGACGGCGACCCCGGCCAGGTCGGCGGCCAGCAGGGCGGTGGAGGTGCTCACCGCCGCAGGCTACGCGCGCGGGGGCCGGGGTCGGCGCAGGGGCCGGGTCAGCCCTTCATCGATTCGTAGATCTCCTTGCACGCCGGGCAGACCGGCGAGCCGGGCTTCGGCGACTTGGTGACCGGGAACGTCTCGCCGCAGAGGGCGATCACGAACGTCCCCATGACCGCGCTCTCGGCGATCTTCTCTTTCCGGACGTAATGGAACATCTCCGGACCGGTATCGGCGTCCTTGAGCTCCGGACGCTCCAGAACCTCTGTGCTCACGTGGTAACACCTCCAGCCCACCAGTGTTGCAGCTGACGGGGTGCCGGTCCAACGCACGGCCGTGCCGACCCGACCCGTACCGTGGTGATCGTGAACGAGTCCCCGCGCTTCGACATCCAGTACGGCGCCGAGGTCGCCGCCGCCCGCCGTGACGGGCGCCCGATCGTCGCCCTGGAGAGCACCATCGTCTCCCACGGGCTGCCGCGCCCGGACAACCTGCGCGTGGCCCGGGAGATCGAGTCAGCGGTCCGCGGCGCCGGCGCGGTGCCCGCCACCATCGGCATGGTCGGCGGCCGGCTCGTGGTCGGCCTCGACGACGCCCAGCTCAGCCATCTCGCCACCGCCGACGGCGTGGCGAAGCTCTCCGTCCGCGACCTGCCGGTGGCGGCCGCGCTCGGCGCCGACGGCGCCACCACGGTCGCCGCAACCAGCGCGGTCGCCGCGGCCGCCGGGATCGGGGTCTTCGCGACCGGCGGGCTGGGCGGGGTGCACCGCGAGGCGTCGCAGACCTTCGACGAGTCCGCGGACCTGACCACCCTGGCCCGTACGCCGATCGCGGTGGTCTGCGCCGGCGTCAAGTCGATCCTGGACGTGGGCGCGACGCTGGAGCGGCTGGAGACCCTCGGGGTGACCGTGGTCGGCTACCGCACCCGCCGCTTCCCCGGGTTCTTCATCACCGACAGCGGCTTCGACCTCGACTGGTCGGTGGAGTCGCCGGAGCAGATCGCCGCGGCGCTGCGCGCCCGGCGTGAGCAGGGCGTGCAGGGCGGCGGCCTGATCGTGGCGAACCCGCTGCCGGTCGACGAGCAGCTCGATCCGGCGCTGCACGACCGGACGCTCGCCGACGGCCTGGCGATGCTGGCGCGCGACGGGGTGACCGGCAAGGCGGTGACCCCGTTCCTGCTGGCGCACTTCCACTCGGCGACCGAGGGGCGCAGCCTCGCGGTGAACGTACGGATCATCCTGCGCAACGCGGAGCTGGCGGGCCGGATCGCCGTCGCCGCCGCGGCCTGACCCGCCGGCGATGCCCGAACCCGAGGGGCCGCCCCGACGACGGATCGTGGTCGTCGGCGACGTGGTCACCGACGTCCTCGCCGTGCTCGCCGCACCGCTGGCGACCGGCTCCGACACCCGCGCGGACGTCCGGCAGACCGGCGGCGGCCAGGCCGCGAACACGGCGGCCTGGCTCGGCTGGGAGGGCGGCGACGTGACGCTCGTCGCCGCGATCGGCGCCGACGAGGCCGGGCAGGCCCGGGTCGACGAGCTCGCCGCGGCGGGCGTGCGCTGCGCCGTACGGCGCTGCCCGGACGCGCCGACCGGCACCGTGATCGTTCTGGTCCACGACGGCGAGCGGTCGATGATCACCGACCGGGGCGCGAACCTGAAGCTGGAGCCGGCGGACGTGGACGCGGCGCTCGCCGCCGCCCCGGACGCCACCCACCTGCACCTGTCCGGCTACACGCTGCTGGACCGCGCCTCGCGGGCCGCCGGCCGGCACGCGCTGGCGGCCGCCCGCCGCCACGGGCTCACCACCAGCGTCGACGCGGCCTCCGCGGAGCCGCTGCGGCAGGTCGGCGCGGCGGCCTTCCTGCAATGGGTACGCGGCGTCGACCTGCTGCTCGCCAACGCCGACGAGGCGGCGGCGCTGACCGGCACGGCGCTGCTGCCCGACCGGCCCAGCTCGGCGGTGGCGCGCGCGCGTGCGCTGCGCGGGATCGCCCGGCACGTGGTGCTCAAACGCGCCGGCGAGGGCGCGGTCTGGGCGGAGCCGACCGGGGTGGTGACCGAGCAGCCCGCGCAGCGGGTGCCGGTGGTGGACGCTACCGGCGCCGGGGACGCGTTCGCGGCCGGCCTGCTGGCCGCCTGGGTGACCGGCGCCGAGCCCGCGGAGGCACTACGCCGCGCCGGCGAACTCGGCGCGATAGCCGTCTCCACCGTCGGCGCCCGCCCACCCCTGCCCCGCACATGATCGCTCCACCCGCCACAACGCGACGATCCTGCGGATCATGGCTCGAGGTCGATGACGCGGTTCGGTGCGGGGCCGGCGGGCGGGGCCGGCAGGGCGGCCGGGCCCGCGGGGTGGTGACGCATTCGGGACATCCGGTGCTTCTCCTTGGGCGGGCCGTCGTTGGCGAGCAGCACGGCCAGCCACGGGATGAGGATCATCCCGACGCCGCAGATCGGGAGCCAGAGCCAGAGCAGCGGCGCCCGCGCGGAGACGAGCACAGCGCCGACGATCAGGCACACCGCCCGGATCGACATCATCACGATGTACCGCACCTGACGGCTGCGCAGCTGATCGTCCTGGCTGCGGGCGGCGTCGGTGATCAGGATCGGTGGCGATTCCTGTCGCTTCACCCGGGCCTCCCTCGACTGCCGTCCATCCTCCCACTCCACGGCCGGGTCACCCACCCCGGCGAGGGGGCGCGGGGCTAGAGGTTGCTCTCCGACGCCTTCGCGGCCGCCTTCATCTGCTGCTTGTAGCTGCGCACCTTCACCAGCGAGTCCTCGTCGGTGACGTCCGCGACCGACCGGTACGCGCCCGGTTCGCCGTACGCGCCCGCCGCCTCCCGCCAGCCCGGCGGCGTCACCCCGAACCGCTTGCCGAGCAGCGCCGCGAAGATCTGCGCCTTCTGCTTGCCGAACCCGGGCAGCTCACCGATCCGCTCGAGCAGCTCCCTGCCGTCCTTCGCCTCCGACCACAGCCGCGTGACGTCCCCGTCGTAGCGCTCGACCAGCCTCAGGCAGACGTCCTGGACCCGCGCCGCCATCGCCTTCGGGAAGCGGTGCAGCGCCGGCCGGGCGCTGAAGAGCTCGACCAGCGCCTCTGGGTCGTACGTCGCCAACTCCGCCGCGGTCGGCTCGTGACCGAGCCGCCGCACCAGCTCATACGGCGACGAGAACGCCTTCTCCATCGAGACCTGCTGGTCGAGCACCATGCCGACCAGCAGCGCCAGCGGGTTCTCCTGGAGCAGCTTGTTCGCCTGCGGATCGATGGGCAGAGAGAGCGTCATGTGCTCCATCCTGCCCTCCGCCAGCCGCGAAGCCGCGCCACCCCGGCCGTGCCGGTCAGATCCAGCGGTACGTCGGGCGGTCATGGGCCGGCGACGGTCACTCCGCGCGGTGCCGGCCGCCGTCCGGTGCGACCCGCAGCGGCGACCGCTCGCCCGCCTCGACGGCGAACGGCAGTGTGTTCTCGGGTGGCGGGAGGGCGCAGGTGGCGAAGTCGGTGAACGCGCACGGCGGATTCACCGCCCGGTTGAAGTCGAGGATCAACAGGCCGTCCGGACCGGGCTCGGGAACCGTCAGCGAACGCGCCGCGGGGCAGGTCGTGACGCCGCTCGTGGCGTCCCGGAACGGCAGCCACAACCCGCCGTCGGCGCGCCCGAACGCGGTCAGCGCGTAGTCCTCGCCGTCGAGATGGAACCGCACCACCCCGCGGGCGCACTGCCGGTGCGTCAGCCCGTCCACCACCGAGCCCAGCGTCACGTCGCGGGGCTCGTCGTACGCGTGGAACCACCCCTCGACAATCCACTCCGGACGCGGGGCGTACGCCGGCACCCCGGCGAACCGGGTGCGCGTCGCCGCCCGCGGGTCCCGGACCCGGATCGCGTACCGCCGGCCGCGCTGCATGATCTCGATCCGCTTGTCGGCGACGGTGGCGATCGCGGGCGGCGCGGCGTCGGCGACCTCGACCAGGACCGTGCCCTGCACGTGCCGGCCGTGCAGGACCAGGCCGTCCTCCGGCGTCACCCGCGCCATGACCCCGGCGGGGCGCCCGTCCCACCGGCCCGGCACGCCCCGGTACCCGGTCGGCTCCCCGGTGAGCCAGTGCAGCGCGCTCAGGCTCAGCCAGCCGTACGGTTCGCGCAACTCGTCCACGCGCCGCACCCGCCAGGCCACCCAGTCGTTGACCAGCGCCTCGCGCTCGACCATCGTCATCGCGGTGTTCCCTTCGCTGCTCGGTCGGTCGCCCGGCTCGCCCGCCTTGTCCGCATTCGTACGATGACACTCCCGCACCCCACTCGCGGGTGATCGTGGCGATACCGTCCGCGGCCGAACCACCGAACCGGGCACATTCCGGCCGGGTCGGGCAGACTCCGGGCGGATTCAGGGGTTGGGCCCGGCGCGCGGAGCGCAGCCGGCAGGATGGCACTCGTGCCTGAACCTGACATCCATGCTCCGTTCCCCGGCCTGCTCTCCCCCACCGGCATCGACCAGCTCCGCGAGGCGCTGCTCAGTGCGGGATACACGGCCGCCGGCATCGCCGCGCGCCTCGGACCGGAGGCCACCGCGGGCGTCGCCCGCAACGACTTTCGGATGGCGCTGCGGATGACCGAGGACCGCGACCGGCTCGGCACCCTGATCCGACTCTTCGTCTGCGGCCAGACGGAGCCGGAGGAGACGGTCGCCGCCGCGCTGGCCCCGCTGCCGCTCGCCGAGGCGCGCGCCGCCGGACTGGTCGAACGGGCGCCCGCGGACCCGGACGGCGTCACCGGGCTGCGGCAGGGCGTGGACCTGGAGCCGTACGGCGAGAGCTGGTGGGTGCTCTCCGACGTGCCCGCCGCCGCCCGGCCCGGCCGACCGCTCCCCGCCGACCACGTGCTCGGTGTCGGCGGCGCCTCGACCACGCTCGCCGGCGCCACGATCCGCCGGCCGGTCGGCGCGGCGCTCGACCTCGGCACCGGCTGCGGCGTGCAGTCGCTGCACCTCGCCACCCACGCCGGCACTGTCACGGCCACCGATCTGTCGGTCCGGGCGCTGCGCTTCGCGGCCACCACCGCCGCCCTCAACGGCCAGCAGTGGGAGCTGCTCCAGGGCGATCTCGTCGCCCCGGTCGCGGGCCGCCGCTTCGACCTGGTGGTCAGCAACCCGCCGTTCGTGGTCGGTCCGGGCACCGCGACGCACACCTACCGCGACTCCGGCCGCGTCGGCGACGGCGTCTGTGCGGAGCTCGCCGCCGCGGCCCCCGGCCTGCTCACCGACGGCGGGGTGATGCAGTACCTGGCGAACTGGGTGCACGTCGCCGGCGAGGACTGGGGCGAACGGGTCGCGGGCTGGT
Organism: Micromonospora pattaloongensis; assembly: GCF_900107255.1. Taxonomy (GTDB): domain Bacteria; phylum Actinomycetota; class Actinomycetes; order Mycobacteriales; family Micromonosporaceae; genus Micromonospora_I; species Micromonospora_I pattaloongensis. The sequence continues at coordinate 455,314 of NZ_FNPH01000002.1, forward strand.
TCGCCGGCACCGGGCTGGACGCCTGGGTGATCCAGCGCGAGGTCGCCGACCCGGTCGGGTACGTGAATCTCTGGCTGGCCGACGCCAGCGAGGCCGCGGATCCGCAGCGGGCCGCCGCCTGGCTGGACTGGTTCGACGCGCACAAGGTCGAGGCGGTCGGGTTCGGGTTGATCACGCTGCGCAACTCCGGCCACGCCGACCCGGTGGTACGGGTGGAGGACCTGCGCCAGGCGGTGGAACCGCCGCTGGGCGAGCACGTGGCCGCCTGGTTCGATCGGCAGGACTGGCTGCGGTCGCGTGACGCCGGGGCGCTGCTGGCGGCCCGCTACCGCGCGGCGGACGGGTTGCAGCTGCGCCAGGAGGCGACAATGGGGCCCGAGGGCTGGGCGGTGGACCGCCAGGTCCTCGCGCTGCCGCACGGGCTGCGCTGGACCGAGGAGGTCGATCCGCTGGTACTGGCGCTCGTCGGCGGCTGCGACGGCCGGGTGCCGCTGCGGGACCAGATCGCGCTGCTCGCCGTCGCCCACGACGTGCCCGAGGCCGAGCTCGCGGAGGCCGCCGTCCCGATCATCACCCACCTGGTCGAACGCAGCGTCATCCTCCCCGCCTGACCCCGCCCCCTCCCTCCCCCGCCTCTCCCCGTTGATCAAGGAGTCGGCGGCAGTTCACGGGGCTGTTCCTGCCGTCGCCCCCTTGATCAACGAAAGAGGGGGGTGGGGCCGCCGGGTGGCGGGGCCCGCGTGCGAGGGTGGGCGGGTGCGAGCGGTGGTGCAGACGGTCAGCCGGGCGAGCGTGACGGTGGACGGCGAGGTGGTCGGCGCGATCGGCGCCGGGCTGTTGGTACTGCTCGGCGTGACGCACTCGGACACCGCGCAGACCGCCGAGACCATGGCCCGGAAGGTGCATGAGCTGCGCATCTTCGGCCCCGCGCCGGATACGCCCGGTCCGGAGCGCTCCGCGGCGGAGATCGGCGCGCCGCTGCTGGTCGTCAGCCAGTTCACGCTGTACGGCGACGCCCGCAAGGGCCGTCGGCCGAGCTGGTCCGCCGCCGCGCCGGCCGAGGTGGCAGAGCCCTTGGTGGAGGCCTTCGTCGCCGCGCTGCGCGGGCGGGGCGCGGCCGTGCAGACCGGCCGCTTCCGCGCCCACATGCTCGTCGAGAGCGTCAACGTCGGCCCCCAAACCCTCCTACTCGACCTCTAGCCCCCCGCTCCGCCCGCTCCACGTCGAAATTTTCCTCACTCCCGCTTCACGCCCCGACCGCCAAGCTGGTGGTCACCGGCGCGATTCGGCCGCCGGCGTACGTGCCACTTGTCGACGCGGGGAGGCGACTCACAGTGGTTCCGCAGATGACGAAGAACGAGCTCGATCCGGCCACGGCGGCGGAGCGCGAGGCCACGGTGGACCTCGACGCCACCGACGAGCGGGGCGTCTCCGCCGACCTCGTCCGGGCGTACCTGAACGGCATCGGGCGCACGAAGCTGCTCACCGCCGTGCAGGAGGTGGAGCTCGCCAAGCGGATCGAGGCCGGCCTCCTCGCGGAGGAGAAGCTCGGCGACGACAGCCCACTGACGCCGGAGCTCCGGGGCGACCTCGCGATCGTGGCAGCCGAGGGACGGGCCGCGAAGGACCACCTGCTGGAGGCGAACCTCCGTCTGGTGGTGTCGCTGGCCAAGCGCTACACCGGCCGCGGCATGCCCTTCCTCGACCTCATCCAGGAGGGCAACCTCGGCCTCATCCGCGCCGTCGAGAAGTTCGACTACACCAAGGGCTACAAGTTCTCGACCTACGCCACCTGGTGGATCCGGCAGGCCATCACCCGCGCCATGGCCGACCAGGCCCGCACCATCCGCATCCCGGTGCACGTGGTCGAGCAGGTCAACCGCATGGTGCGGGCCCGCCGGGATCTCGCGGCCACCCTGGGCCGGGAGCCCACCGTCGGCGAGGTCGCGACCGCGATGGGGGTGCCGGAGTTCCAGGTGATCGAGCTGATCTCGTTCGACCGGGAGCCGGTCAGCCTGGACCAGGCGGTCGGCGAGGACGGGGAGAGCGCGCTCGGCGACTTCGTGGCGGCGGTCGACCCGCGCCAGGAGCCGGCGGACGCCGCGGCGCAGGGTCAGCTCCGCACCGAGGTGGAGATCGTGCTCGCCACGCTGTCGCAGCGCGAGCAGGAGGTGATCCGGCTGCGCTTCGGCCTCGACGACGGCCGCCAGCGCACCCTCGACGAGGTCGGCCGCGAGTTCGGCCTGTCCCGGGAGCGGATCCGCCAGATCGAGAAGGTGACGCTGGGCAAGCTGCGCGACCCCGAGCGCGCCCAGCGCCTGGAGGCGTACGCCTGCTGATCAGAGGCGGCGGGGGCCGGTGTCGGGACGGGGGGCGTTGGCGTCGAGGTGGACGGTGGCGTGCAGCACCGACAGGCCGGTCGACCGGACCAGCACGGGGTTGAGCCGCAGCGCCCGCACCTGGGGGTGCTCGTCGACGAGCCGGCCCACCCGGACCAGCAGGTCGGCGAGGGCGGCGCGGTCGACCGCGCCGGCGCCCCGGTAGCCCCGCAGCAGCGGCGCCGCCCGCGGCTCGTCGATCAGGGCGGCCGCGTCGCTGTCGGTCAGCGGCGCCGCGCGCCACGCCCGGTCCCCGAGCAGGTCCATCGCGACCCCGCCCAGTCCGAAGCCGACCACCGGCCCGAACGTCGGGTCCTCCACCATCTCCACCACGCAGGCGACGCCGGGCTCGACCATCGGCTGCAGCAGCATGTCCGGACCGAACGCCGCCGCCATCTCGCCGTACGCGCGCTCGACGGCGGCGTCGGAGTCCAGGTCGAGCCGGACCGCCCCCAGGTCGAGCCGGTGCCGCAGCCCCTCCACCGCCGCCTTCAACGCGACCGGGTAGCCGAGCCGCCGGGCCGCGGCGACGGCGGTCGCGGCCGAGTCGGCCGGCTCGGCGGGGACGACCTCGATGCCGTACGCCCCGAGCAGCTCCCCGCCGGGCGCGAGCCGGGCGGCTTCCGGGTCGACGCCGGGCAGCTCCGGCAGCACCCCCGGCGGCCGGCGGAGCCAGTCGGCGTACGCGGCGACCCGGGCGAGCGCCCGCACCGCCTCCTCCACCGACGGGTACGACGGCACTCCGGTCGGCAGCCGGCCGGCGAGGAACGTGGCGACGGTGGGCTTGTCCCCGGCGAGCGCCACGCTGCCGATCGCGGAGGCGAAGTCCGCGTCCTCGTCGACGTGCTGGCCGGGCAGCGGCGGCGCGAAGACCACCACCAGCGCGTCGACCGCGTCGTCGACGGCGGCCTCGGCCAGCGCGTCCGCGAAGTCGTTCGCGCCGGCCTGGGGGCCGACGTCGCGGGGGTAGCCGGGCGCGACGGTGAGCCCCTGCGCGGCGCAGGCGGTGGTGGCGAGCCGGACCAGCGCCGAGGAGTTGCCGACCACCCCGATACGGTCGCCGGCCGGCAGCGGCTGGTTGGCCAGCAACGCCCCGACGTCGAAGAGCTCGGCGACGGTGTCGACCCGGATCACGCCGGACCGGGCGAACAGCGCGGTGATCGCCGCGGCGTCCGGGCCGGCCACGCCCGCCTCGGGCGGCGGCGGGGCGGCCGGGGCGCGCACCGGCGAGGCGAGTGCCACGATCGGCTTGGTGCGCCCGATCCGCCGGGCCAACCGGGCGAACTTACGCGGGTTCCCGAAGGTCTCCAGGTAGAGCAGAATCACGTCGGTGCCGGGATCGGTCTGCCAGTACTGCAGCAGGTCGTTGCCGGAGACGTCGGCGCGGTTGCCGGCCGAGACGAAGCTGGACAGGCCGAGGCCACGCCGGTCGGCCTCGGCGAGCAGCGCCACCCCGAGCGCCCCGGACTGGCTGAAGAACCCGACCCGGCCGGCGCCGGGCAGCCGCGGCGCGAGCGTGGCGTTGAGGCGGATCCGGTCGTCGGTGTTGGCGATGCCGAGACAGTTCGGTCCCACCACGCGCATCCCGGCGTCGCGGGCGGCCCGCAGCAGCGCCTCCTGAGCGGCCGCGCCGTGCCCGCCGGTCTCGGCGAAGCCCGCCGAGACCACCACCACGCCGTGCGCGCCGGCCGCGGCCGCGTCGGCGACGACCTCCGGTACCGCCTCCGGCGGCACCGCGACGATCGCGAGATCGACCGGGCCGTCGGCATCGGCGGCGCCGCGGTACGCCGGTAGGCCGGCGATCTGCCGCGCGCTCGGGTGCACCGGGACGACCTGACCGGTGAAACCGCCGTCGCGCAGATGCCCGAGCAGCGCCGCGCCGACGCCCTGGCCGGTGGCGCTGGCGCCGTAGACGGCGACGCCGCGGGGCGCGAGCAGCCGGGCGATCGAGGCGGCCTCGGTGCGGTGCTCCCGCCGCCACTGCACCTCCCGGGACGCCTCGGTCGGCGCGATCGGGAAGCTGAGGTGTACCACGCCGTCGGCGTACTGGCGGCGGATCTGGTAGCCGGCGTCGGCGAAGACCCGCAGCATCGGCGCGTTGGCCGGCAGCACCTCGGCGACGAACCGGGAGATCCCCTCGTCGCGGGCGGCGGCGGCCAGGTGCTCCAGCAGCACGGAGCCGATGCCCCGCCCCTGGTGGGCGTCCTCCACCACGAACGCCACCTCGGCGTCGGTGGCGCGCGGGCCGAGCCGGTCGTACCGGCCGACCGCGCAGATCCGGTCGCCGGCCAGCACCACGAACGCCTCCCGGTCGTGATGGTCGACGGTGACGAAGTGCCGCAGGTCCCGCTCCGGGATGCGCGGGTACGGCGAGAAGTAGCGCAGGTACCGGGTGCGCTCCGAGAAGCGGGCGTGCATCGCCACGATCCCCGTCGCGTCGTCGGGGCGGATCTGTCGCAGATGGACGGTGGTCCCGTCACTGAGCAGGACGTCGGCGGAGCGGTCCTTCGTCACCGGTGATCAGTCCCTCGGGTCGTACGGGTCGAGCCCGTGCAGCGGGAAGACGGCGCGGCGGGTCGTCATCACGGCGCGGTCGACGGCGTCCGCCGCGCCGTCCGGCTGCCACCGCCGGAACTCCACGTCGATGTCGTCGGTCATCCGCAGCGGCACGTCCCGGCCGGGACGCCGGGTCCGGGCGAGTTTCCGCCACGTCGGCGGGGTGAGCGTGGCCGGCGCGAGCGGCTCGCCGGTGGCCACCGCGAGCAGATGTGTCCAGGCGCGGGGCACCACCTCGACCAGCGCGTACCCGCCGCCGCCGGTGGCCACCCAGCGCCCGTCGCAGACCTCGTCGGCCAGCGCGCGCAGCGCGATGTAGGTGGCCCGCTGCCCGTCAACGGAGAGCCGCAGGTCGGCCAGCGGGTCGAGCCGGTGGCTGTCCGCGCCGCACTGGGTGACCAGCAGCTGCGGCCGGAACGCACGCAGCAGCGCCGGGACGACCGCGTGGAAGGCCCGCAGCCAGCCGGCGTCGTCGGTGCCCGGCGGCAGCGGCAGGTTCACGGCGCTCCCCTCGGCGCCGGGACCCCCGGTCTCGTCCGGGAAGCCGGTGCCCGGGAAGAGCGTCAGCGGGGTCTCGTGCAGGCTGATCGTGAGTACCCGCGGGTCGTCGTAGAAGATCTGCTGCACGCCGTCGCCGTGGTGCACGTCCACGTCCACGTAGGCGACCCGCTCCGCCCCGAGGTCGAGCAGGCGGGCGATGGCCGCGGCGGGGTCGTTGTAGACGCAGAACCCGGCGGCCCGCCCCGGCATCGCGTGGTGCAGCCCGCCGGCCACGTTGACGGCGCGACGCGCCTGCCCCCGCCACACCGCCTCGGCGGCGGCGATCGAGGCGCCCGCGATCAGCGCGCTCGACTCGTGCATTCCCTCGAAGACGGGGTTGTCGGGGGTGCCCAGGCCGTAGCCGGAGAAGAACGGGTCGTGCGGGGCGGCGCGGACCGCGTCGAGGTAGTCGGCCCGGTGCACGCGGGTCAGCGCGGCGTCGTCGGCGGGGGTCGGGGCGAGCAGGCGTACGCCCGGCCGGTCGAGCACGCCGAGCTCGCGGGCGAGCGCGATCGTCAGCTCGACGCGCACCGGGTCGAGCGGGTGCTCACCCAGGTCGTACGCGAGCAGCGACTCGTCCCACACCACCACCGTGCCGTCCGACATGGCGCTCATCGTCGCACGGCCGTCCCGGCGCGACGATCACCGTCCGTGCCGGGCCCATCCATGAGGACGGGCCCCTGCTAACCGCGCGGGTCCGTGGCGACCGGGCGGGCGGGCTCGGTGATCCAGTCGCTCCACGAGCCGACGTAGAGGGCGGCGTCCGGGCGGCCCGCGCGGTGCAGCGCCAGGACCGCCTGCGCGGCGGTCACCCCGGACCCGCAGTACGCGCCCACGCGTACCCCGTCGTCGACGCCGACGCGCGCGAACCGCGACCGCAGCGCGTCGGCGGCGCGCAACCGGCCGTCCGCCTCGACCTGCTCGCTGATCGGCAGGTTGACGGCGCCGGGGATGTGGCCGGCGACGGGGTCGACCGGCTCGCTCTCGCCGCGGTAGCGGGCCGGGGCGCGGACGTCGATCAACACGCCGTCTCCGCCGGCCAGCCGCGCCGCCCCGGTCGCGTCCAGCACCGGCAGCCCGCCGGGGCGGACCGTGAGATCGCCACGCGGTGGGGCGGGCACCACCGTGGTCACCGGCTGGCCCGCCTCGAGCCAGGCGCGGTAGCCGCCGTCGAGGACCCGGACCGCGTGGTGCCCGGCCCAGCGCAGCGTCCACCAGGCGCGCGCCGCGCCGAGCCCGTCGCCGCCGTCGTAGACCACGACGTCGGAGCCGGCCCGCAGCCCCGCGGCGCGCAGCGCCTCCTGCAGCCGCGCCGGCTCCGGCAGCGGGTGCCGGCCGCCCGGTCCCGGCTCACCGCACAGGTCGGCGTCGAGGTCGATGAAGACCGCGCCGGGCAGGTGGCCGGCCGCGTAGTCGGCGCGGCCGGGCGGCCCGGTGAGCCGCCAGCGCACGTCGAGCAGGGCGGGCGGCTCGGGCGCGCTCAGCGCCCGCGCGAGGGTCGGAACATCGATGATCGGCTCATCCGGTGCGGCCACGACCCCAGTCAACACCATGTCCCGGCACCGCCCGTGAAGTGGATCTCCGGCGATTCGCCGACGGCTCTTTGTCGGCCCGTCACGGTAGGATCGGCTCCTGGGAGGGCAGCAGAGACGTGAAACAACACCACGACCTGGTCGACACCACCGAGATGTACTTGCGCACCATCCTCGAACTCGAGGAGGAGGGTGTGCCGCCGCTGCGTGCCCGGATCGCCGAGCGTCTGCACCAGAGCGGCCCGACCGTCAGCCAGACCGTGGCCCGGATGGAGCGCGACGGGCTGCTGACCGTGGAGGACGACCGTTCACTGCGGCTCACCGGGGACGGCCGGGCGCACGCCGTCTCCGTCATGCGCAAGCATCGCCTCGCCGAGCTGCTCCTGGTCAACGTCATCGGTCTGCCCTACGAGGAGGCGCACGAGGAGGCGTGCCGGTGGGAGCACGTGATGAGCGAGTCCGTGGAGAAGAAGGTCTACGAGCTGCTCAACCGCCCCACCCGCTCCCCCTACGGCAACCCGATCCCCGGTCTGGACCTGCTCGGCGACGGTGAGCCGGAGAGCACCAACGGCGTCGAGGCGACCGAGGCCGAACGCAACCTGGCGTTCCCCGGGCTGACCGGGCCGGTCGTGGTGCGCCGGATCTGCGAGAGCCTGCAGACCAACGCGGAGGTCCTGCGCCAGTTGCACGCCGCCGGGGTCGACCCGGGGGTCACCGTCACGGTCGCGCAGGAGCGCGACGGCGTGACGATCGACCGCTCGGGCGACAAGCTCCGGCTGCCGCGCGAGATCGCCTCCCGCGTCTTCGTCACCGCCCACTGACCTACCCGCCCGGGTGGTCAGACGGCGGCGGCGTCGACGCGCTGGGCGAGCGTGACGAGCCTCGTGGACAGCTCCGCCGCCGCGTCCTGTCCCGTCCCCAGCGTGTAGCGCAACGTCAGCAGCCGGCCGTTGCCGCTCAGCCAGCCGACCTCGACGCCGGGCCCCTGCCCCGAGGCCGCCGGGACCGCCAGCCGGTAGCCCGCCTTGCCGAGCCCCTTCACCGGCTTCGCCCCCCTCGGCACGACGTCCTCGGTGAAGATCTCGACGTCCGCCGAGGTCTCGGTGGCCGAGAGGACGAGGTCGGGGCGGCTCGCGGCGCGGGCCCGGACCAGGCACGTGTACGTCTGCTCCCGTCGGGTCGCCACGGCGACGTCGAAGCGCGCGCCGGTCGCCTGCTCGATCACGTCGTAGTCGAGCAGGTGGCAGGCGCCCCCGGCGGCGGAGGCCGGCACGTCCGCCACGACCGGGGCGGGCCCCGCGGGGATCGCCCCCGCCTGCGCCTCACACGCGGTGAGCAGCAGCAGTCCGGCGCCGATCACACAGAACCGGGTGCGCACAGTCTTCCTCCCCGATACTCCCCCGGGGGGCCGGGAGCCGCGGACGATCCGTCGCACACCGTACGGCGTGGCCGCGCGTCGGGAAAGACCGGCCGGGGCGGCTAGCGCGGCAATCCGGCCACGATGTGCCGGGCGATCTCGAACGCGCTGGTCGCCGCGGGCGAGGGTGCGTTGAGCACGTGCACCTGCCGGTCCCGGGCCACGATCAGGAAGTCGTCGACGAGCCCGCCGTCGCGGGCGACCGCCTGGGCCCGGACGCCGGACCCGGCCCGCACGAGGTCCGCCCCGGTGATCGCCGGCACGAGCCGCGCGAGGCTGGCGGCGAAGCGGCGGCGGGACAGCGAGCGGCGCACCTCGGTGACGCCGTACGCCAGATGCCGGCGCGCCAGCCGCCACAGTCCCGGATAGGCCGCGATGTCCGCCACGTCGCGCGGGTCGATCCGCGCCCACGAATAGCCCTCCCGGGCCAACGCGAGCACCGCGTTGGGGCCGGCGTGCACGCTGCCGTCGATCATCCGGGTGAGATGCACCCCGAGGAACGGGAACCGCGGGTCCGGCACCGGGTAGATCAGGCCGCGCACCAGGTCGCGGCGCTGGGGCCGCAGCTCGTAGTACTCGCCGCGGAACGGGATGATCCGCGCCGGCGGCGTGACGCCGGCGAGTCGCGCCACCCGGTCGGCGTGCAGGCCCGCGCAGTTCACCACGACGTCCGCGGGAAACTCCCCCACGGTCGTCGACACCACCTGCTCCCGACGCCGTACGGCGATCCCCGTGACCCGCGCGCCGAACCGCAGCCGCGCGCCGGCCTGCTGGAGACCGGCGGCGAGCACGGCGCAGACCCGGCCGAAGTCCACGATGCCGGTCGAGGCGACGTACAGCGCCGCCCGGCACCGCACCTGTGGCTCGTGCTCCCGCGCCTCGGCCGGGCTGATCAGGCGTACCGGCAGCCCGTTGGCGACGGCCCGCTCGTGCAACGCCGCCAGCCGCGGCAGCTCGGCGTCCCCGGTGGCGACGATGAGCTTGCCGGTGACCCGCGCCGGGATCCCGTGCTCGGCGCAGAACCGCAGCATGGACTCGCGCCCGGCGCGGCACAGCCGCGCCTTGAGGCTGCCCGGCGGGTAGTAGACGCCGGCGTGCAGCACCCCGGAGTTGTGACCGGTCTGGTGCCGCGCCGGAGCGTCCTCCTTCTCCAGCACGGTGACGGACGCCGCGGGCTCGTCGTGGAGGATCCGCCGCGCCGTCGACAACCCGACGATGCCCGCGCCGATCACGACGTACCGCGTCATGCCGGCCAGGGGTCGTCGACGTACGGGCAGTGCCGGCAGCCACGGCCGCAGCAGGTGCCCCGGCGCGCCAGGAACGCCGCGGTGAGCACGAAGAGACCGGTCTGCGGATCGGGGTAGCCGCTCTGCCCGGCGGCGAGCGCGCGGTCGTGGGCCGCGACGATCTCGGCGCGCGACGGATGGTCGGGCGCGAGCCGGGCCGGATGGGGCTCGCGCAGCGGCCGCGCCGCCAGCGGAAGCTCCCGCCCCTCGTCCGCCTTCCGCGCCACCGGTGGCCGCCCCTGCTGTCCCATCGCCGCGAGCCTACCCACGCACGGTTCCCGATGCCCCGCGATGCCCAGGCCATGATCCGTATGATCGGTGGCCGTGACCGACTACGCCCTGCTCATCCTGCCCTCGACGAACCGCGTCTACGCGGAGGCGTCCGTGCGGCTGACCATGAGCGAGCTCATGGTCTTCAACCGTCAGGCGCTGGACGGGCGGATCGGCGACATCGCGACGGAGACGATCGGCGGCGTGCCGTACGTGACGTTCCGGGCCCACCGCCTCGACGAGCGCGACGTGGCGCTGCTGGCCAACCTCTCCGCCCGCTACGCCCTCTACGCCCGCGAGGGCGAGCTGCTGCGCCCGCTCACCGTGCGGCCGCTGGACCGCTTCGACAGCGATCTGCTCACCATCCAGAAGTACGTCGGCAAGACCAACGAGCAGTTCACGAAGCTGCTGCTGAACGCGACGGTGCTCGCCACCGACGCCGGCCCGGAGATGACCGAGCGACGGCTGCGGGTGCTCGACCCGATGTGCGGGCGGGGCACGACGCTCAACCAGGCCATGATGTACGGCTACGACGCGGCCGGGTTGGACGTCGACGCCAAGGACGTCGAGGCGTACGCGACCTTCATCCGGACGTGGCTGAAGAACAAGCGGCTCAAGCACCGGGCGGAGCTGACCACGGTGCGGCGGCAGAAGTCCCCGGCGGCGCGGCGGCTGCACGTGGTGGTCGGGGCGTCGAAGGAGGAGTACCGGGCCGGGGAGGTCATCGACGTCTCGATGATCAACGCCGACACCCGGCGCGGCCGGGAGTTCTTCAAGGCCGGCAGCTTCGACGCGGTGGTGACCGACGCGCCGTACGGCGTGCAGCACGGCAGCCGCGCCGAGCAGGGGCGGCTGTCGCGTACGCCGCTGGGGTTGCTGGCCGAGGCGATCCCGGTCTGGGCGGAGCTGGTCCGGCCCGGCGGCGCGGTCGGGATCTCGTGGAACACTCTGGTCGGGCCGCGCGCGGAGCTGGCCGCGCTGCTCACCGCCGCGGGCCTGGAGGTGCTGGACGGCGAGGGGTACGCCGACTTCGCGCACCGGGTGGACCAGGCGATCGTCCGCGATCTCATCGTCGCCCGCCGGCCCTGAGCGCGACGCCCTCCCACACGCACGGTCAGGCGGGCGACGCGAAGGTGGCGTCGTGGGCGATCGTCGCGGCGGCGGGGCGGGCCGGCCGGGCCGGCGGGATCGCCGTGAACCCGGTCAGCGTCGCGGTCAGCTCCAGCCGGGACGGCTCCCGCCGCGCGTGCGGGAGGTCGACCTGCCGGTGCAGGTGGACGAGGCGTCCGGCCGCGTCCACGCCCACCCGCATGGTCAACCAGACGTGCCCGTGCGCCAGGTACCCCCAGCCGAAACGCGCGGTGATCCCGTCGGCGTACGCGGCCGCGCCCATCGACACCCGGATCGCGTAGCAGCGCTCGGCGTGCGCCGCGGTGGCGTCGGCCGGGCAGGCGGCCGGGGCGGCGGCATCGGCCAGGCCGACGACGGCGAGGTTGACGAAGGGCGAGGGATCGTCGACGGCGTGCGGTAGCACCCCGCGCCGGGCCGGATCGACCGACTGCCAGCGCGGCGAGCGCGGCACCGACTCGGCCGGTAGCGGCGCGACCGGCCCGGCCAGCGCCGTCAGCTGGGTCCACCCCTGGTCGAGATGGAGCTGCGTGCCCCCGTCGTCGGAGCGGAGGAGCGCGTCGCCGCGGGCGAGGGCGACGGGCCCGCCGGCCCGGGTGTCGTCCCGCGTGACGCGCCACGTCGCGGCCGGCGCGGCCAGCGTGGCGCGGACCGCCTCGCGCACGTGCGTCAGGCTCGACGCGTGCGCCCCCGCCAGCTCCGGCGCCGTCGCCCGCTCCGCGTACCCGGCGGGCAGCGGCAGGGGATCGGGCCATCCGGGGCCGAGCGAGTACCACGACGCGGCAACGGAGTTGAGCCGCCATTCCCGGCCGTGCTGCGCCAGCCCGTACGTCGCGCGGTAGTCGCCACTGAAGGGCCGCTCCCACCCGTCGCCGGCGACGAGCCGGTAACCGAACCGCCCCCGGTAGACCACGCGCAGGTCGTCGCCGTTGCGGCCGGGCTGCAGCGTGATCTGCTGCGCGCCGACCGCCACGCCCGGCGCGACCCAGTCCGCCCCGGCGCAGTCCGGGCCGCCGTCGGCGGCGAGCCGCGGTTCGAGCCGGTGCCGCAGCCGCTCGCCGCCGGGCGCCGCGAAGCGCCGCAGCAGGGCGGAGGTCGCGTGCCGCCGGCTCGGACTCGCGCCGGCCCCGGTCGCGCAGAGCCAGCGCGGATCCCCGTGGGCCTGCGCGAGGTACGTCCCGAGCCACTCGACGGCGCGCGTGACGTCGGCGCGGCCCACCCGGCCGAACCCACCGGCCGGCACGGTCACGTTCTCGACGATCGCGTCCGCGACGCCGTCGACCGTCGACATCGCAGCCGGGTCGGCGGTGCGGAGTCCCGCGGACGGCGGTCGCGGCGCGGCCGCGGGCACGACGGCGGCGAGCGGCGCGGTTCCGCACCCGGCGAGCAGGCTCAGCGCCAGCGGGGCGGCGACGAGCGCCACGGCGAGTCGACGCGTACGCATGATGCCTCCCGGGTCCGACTGTGGTGCCCATCGGCACCATCGGCCGCACCCTGAGGCCCCGCGCGCCTGCGCGCATGTCCATTTCCCGACACCCTCCCGTCACGAGCAGCGGAAATCCCCGGAGGAGAACCCGGATAACGCGTTGTTCATCAATTTCCGGATTGATTGCTCCAGTGACGCCTGTCTATCGTTGAGTAACCGCCCGGGAAGGCGCGGTCCTCCGGATTTCCCCCCAGTTCTCACGGCACCCGCAGGGGTTGCCGCGCGATACGGCGCACCCTCTCCCCTATCACCACACAAGGAGGTTTCTCATGGTCGAAATTCGACCGGGACGCCGCGCGCGACCGACGCTCCGCGCGGCACGACGACTGCTCCCCGGCTCGCTCGCCGCCGCCGTCCTGTTCTCGATCGCGGTCGGCGGGCCGGCGAGCGCGCAGCCCGCGCCCGACGCGGCGCAGCAGGCCGTCAGCGGTGACGCGCGACTGACGCCGGACGTCGCGGGGCTGGCTCGGCGATGGGGCGCACAACCTCTACCAGGCCGTCCGGAACCTGGCGTGACCGCGCCGCGATGACAGCCACGGGTTCGCGCCGGTCGCGCCTGCTGGTCGCCGTGGCCGCCTTCGCGGCCACGGCGACCCCCCTGTCGGGATGCGCGGCCGGAGACCCGGGCGGCGCGCACGACCAATGGCGCGTGGTGCCGGCGACCGGGCTGCTGCTCGAGGGTGCCCCCACCGCCGCCGACACCGAGCTGCGGGTCCGGGTGACGACGGACGCGCTCACGGATCCCACCGACCCGGTGGACCACGTCGACGTACGCCGGGAGGCCGACCGGATCGGGATCCGGATCTGGTTGCGCGAACGCGTGCCCGCGCCGGACGAAAAGGTCCCGAACTACGCCGGGATGCACACGGAGGTGGTCACGTTGGACGGACCGGTGCGCGGGGCGACCGTGGTCGACCTGTCGTCGGATCCCCCGACGCCCATCGGCACCGCCCCGACGCCGCCGCCGGGCTCCACCAAGTGACGGTCACCGGTCCGCGGGAGGCGCCCCGACCGCGCGCCTGCTGCGTGGGGATGCGTCAGGTGGTGATGGGGTGGGGCTCGTCGGGGTGGGGGAACGCGGCCCGCTCGGCGTTGCTGCGCAACACGCAGAACTCGTTCCCCTCGGGGTCGGCCAGCACCACCCATCCTGTGCCGTCGGGGTTTCGGTAGTCGCTCACAAACGTCGCACCCAGCGCCTTGACTCGTTCAACCTCCTCGTCGCGCTTGATCTCGGGGGTGAGGCAGACGTGGACCCGATTTTTCACGACCTTGGCCTCCGGCACCCGCTGAAAAAACAGGTTCGGGCCCTCGGGCATCTCGATGTACGCCTCTTCCGCGCCGGGCTCACACTCGGCGGGGATCGGGCGGTCGACTACCTGGCTCCAGAACGTGGCCAATTTGTATGCGTCGGCGGCGTCGAAACAGACGTTACGCAAGGAGGTTGGCATACGGATGGTCCTACCCGTTCCATGCCGGTCGATCAACCGGATTGTCCGCGCCCTCGGCAAGCCGGAGCCGACACACGTCGACTCCCGCATATTGACCGTCATGACAAGAAGCCGATTAGCGCCTCGCTCAGCGCGGCAGGGTTCTCCTCTGCCACGTGATGCCCCGAATCGATCGCGGCGCCGGCGAGGTTCTCCGCCCACGGCCGCCACACGGCAAGCGGGTCGCCGTACAGCTTTTCCATGTCGTCGCGAGTCGACCAGAGGACGAGGGTGGGGCACCGGACGGTACGACCCGCGCGCCGGTCCTCCTCCTCGTGTTCGCGATCCACGCCGAGACCTGCCCGATAGTCCTCAAGCATCGCCCTGACGGTCGCGGGGTCGTTGGTGGCCTCGCGGAACTCGCGATAGTTCTCGACTCCCATTACGTCGGGGTCACCCCGGTACCACGCGTCCGGATCGGCCAGGATCGCCCGCTCCGGCTTGTCGGGCTGCGCAAAAAAGAACCAGTGGTACCAGTCGTGTGCGAACCTTGCGTCGCACCTGGCCAGCGCCTCGCTGATCGGCACACCGTCCATCACCACCAGCCGGCTCACCACGCCCGGGTGATCCAGCGCCGCCCGCAACGCCACGTAGGAACCGCGATCGTGCCCGACGACGGCGAATGTCGGGTGACCCAGGCGGTGCATGAGCCGCACCAGGTCGCGAGCTACCGTGCGCTTGGACTGCTGTGAATGGTCCGGCCGCGGTTCGGCCTTGTCGGATCGCCCGTAGCCGCGCATGTCGGGACAGACGACGCTGAAACCCGCCTCCACGAGACGGGGCGCAACGCGGTGCCAGGTGGATCCGGTGCGCGGGTGCCCGTGAATCAGCAGTACCGCCGGCCCCTCACCAGTGTGCCGTACGCGCAGGGAGAGCTCGCCGACGTCGATCCGCTCATCCACGAAACCGTCAAACATGGGGTGCCCGTACCCAGCCTGCGGCGTCCGCCAACGTCCGGCCATCGGCAGAGTCGCTCGTCGTGGTCGCTCCGTTGTGGACCGATGTAGACGGCGAGGATGTAGTGGGGGTGGCGGTCGAGGTTCCTCCGGGCGCGGTCGTGGCGCATGAAAAGCGGACCGGTGAGCTACAACTTGACCCAGTACCCGCGAGCGGGGCCACATGCGGTGTCCCGCATGCCCTCAAGGACGCCGCCGTGGTGTTCGATCGTCTTCGCCGAGGCGATGTTGTCGGCCGCACACATGATCAGCAACTGTTCCAGGCCGAACCCACGCGCCTCGTCGAGCATCCGGCCCAGCGCCCACGTGGCCAACCCGCGCCGGCGCGCGGATGGGCGGATCCCGTAGCCGAGGTGGCCCATCGGCGGCACGGCACCGTTGAACTCGTACCGAAGCGCGATCCCGCCGAGCACGCGATCGCCCTCGACGATCCATCGGTACACGTGTCCGGCGTCGTTTGGCTTTGCGGGATCCGCCTCGTCGGTCAGCCGGGCAACCCAGGCCGCGAACCCGGCTGGCGAGTTCACCTCGTCGGATGGCAGCAGGCCGAAACCGTCCTCGTGGAGCCCGGGCCCCCACTCCTGATGCGCCTCGACCCAGGCGTTGTACAGGCGGACGGTGGGTGCCATCAATGCGGGCATGCGACGACCGTAGCCCGGCGCACATCGGCACCCAAAAACGAGCATCCGCGGGCCCCGCGATCTTCTCCGCGCGACCGTGCGACCAGCGGCAGAAGTGTGTGCCGGTCGATGCGTCAGCGCGGCCGTATGGTGGGCCCGGTGGCGCCGTCGATGTACTCGGCGAGCCGGGCGGCCCCGGTCAGCATGGCTCGGCCGCGCTCGGTGAGCCGTTCCCGCCACTGGCGCAGCGACGCGGCGAGCGGTTCAGGGCCGCCGGCGGCGCGCACCCGACGCAGCACGCCGGCGATGTGGTCGAGCCGGTACCCGCCACGGCGCAGCAGGTGAGCGAGCTCGGCGTCGCGGACGTCGTCTGGTGAGTAGACGCGGTAGCGGGTCGCCGGATCGCGCACCGGCTGCAGGATCCCGGCCCGTTCCCACTTGCGCAGGGTCGCCGGTCGTACGCCGAGCCGGTGGGCCAGCGCGCTGATCGGCAGGGCGGTGCGGGTCTGCGGTTCGCGCTGCGTTCCCGCGAGGAGCGCGACCGCCGCCTCGACCGCGTCCAGGGTCTCTCGGTCGCGCTGCAGCAGGGCATGGCTGTGGTCGATCGTGCGCAACGCCGTGTCGATCTCGCCCCGGTTGACCGCGCGCATGATCTCGCCGCTGGCCGCGTAGCCGTGACCCGGGATCAGCGCGAGGTACGCGCTCAGCGCTCTGGCGTGCACGTCGGTGAACCGGCGGTAGCCGTTCGAGTTGCGCTCGGCCGGCGGCAGTACGCCGTCTCGCTCGTAGTTGCGCACGGCCTGGGCGGAGAGGCCGTGCACACGCGCGAGGTCGGCTGGTCGGTGTATCCCCGTGTTTGAGGGTTTTGCCCCTACCATCGCGCTCCCTCGCTCGAAAGTCTCAACCGCTGGTTCAAAGATACGGTTGATGGAATGACGTCCTTCCTCGACCTGTTCGCCGTACCGCCGGCCCTGCTCGCGCTCGGCGAGCCGACCCATGGCGAATCCGCCTTCCTCCAGATCCGCAATGAGGCCTTCGCGTCGCTGGCCGAGCGCGGCTACCGGTCGATCGCGCTGGAGAGCGACCGGGCCGCGGGGCTGATCGCCGACGAGTTCGTGCAGGGCTCCGCCGCCGTCACGCTCGACCGCGCGCTCGCCGAGGGGTTCAGCCACGAGTTCGGCGCCGCGCCGGCAAACCGCGACCTTCTGCTCTGGATGCGGGAGTGGAACGCCGGGCGGCCGGCTGCGGAACGCCTGACGTTCCACGGCTTCGACGCACCGCTGGAGATGGCGGGTGCCCCGAGTCCGCGGCGCTACCTCTTCCAGGTGTGCGACTTCCTCGGCTCCAACCGGGCCGAGGAGATCGACGGCCTGATCGGTGACGAGGCTCGGTGGAGCGATTCGGCCGCGATCTGGGAGCCGGGCAGGTCGATCGGACGCTCGGCCGACGCGCAGCGCCTGCGGGTGATCGCCGATGACCTGCTCACCGAGCTGTACCTGAAAGCGCCCCGGCGGCCCGAGGGCTGGCGGACCGCGTTCGTACAGGCGACGACCGCGGTCGCACTGCTGCGCTACCACGCCGAAGCCGCCGCGCCGCTCCCGAACGAGCAACGCTTCGCCCGCCTGGCCGCGGTCCGGGACGCACTGATGGCCGAGAACCTGCTCGCGATCCGCTCGGCCGAGGCGCACCGCGGGCCGACACTGGTCTTCGCGCACAACGGGCACCTCCAGCGCCACCCGACCACCATGACGATGGCCGGAATGCGCCTGTCATGGTTCGGCGCCGGCGCGATCATCGCGTCGCTGCTCGGCGACCGATACGCAGTGATCGTCGGCAGCCTCGGCGCGAGTCCCGCGCTCGGCATCGAGGCACCCGCCCCTTCGACGTACGAAGGCAAACTCCAGCGGACGACCCACCTTCCCCGGTACGTCCGCGCGTCCGAGATGGAACCGGCCGAGCAGCGGACGCACGACTACCGGTACTTCCCGCTCGATCAGGCCGCTGTCGAGCACGCGGATGCGGTGCTGCACATCCCGACCGGCATCGACCCGGCCATGCTCGCCGATCGGATCCTCGCGCTGCCCGGTACCGAACAGCTCGTGGCGAGCGAGGAGAACGGATCGCCGGAGGCCGCCTGGGGCGACCGGTTCTTCTACGTCGGCCCGGACCGCCGACAGCCGTTCGCCACCATCGTCGAACACGACGTGCCCGGCTTCGACGAGGTCTCCCAGCTCGACCGACCCGGCGTCTTCCGGCTCAACCTGGACCTGGGCCGAGCCGAGTTCGAGAGGCTGTTCGGCTTCCCGCCCAAGGACTTCGAGGAGCACCGGGACGAGTTCGACTTCGCCCGGCTGGACACCGTCATGCCACACCCGGGCTACGCGCTCTACGGCTTCGGCAGCATCGTCATGCCCGGCCCGCAGATGCTGCCCGAGATCGACCGGCTGCTCGCGATCGCCCACGCCCGAGCAACCGACCGCCACGAGCGCGCATCACGCCGTGCCGCCGACGGTCAGGACTGAGACCTGCGCCCGGCCCAGCAGCGAACCCTCGCGAAGCCGGCCGACAATGCGCGCGCAGCGGTAGACGAGGGCACGCAACGTCCGGAGTGATCGTCTCCGATCCTCAGATCTCGCGCCGAGGTGCGGCACGATGGTCCCGTGAACGACAGCAAACCCCGGCGAATCGTTCTGGTAGATGACCTGCGGTCCTTCGCTGATGGGCGTAGCGCCGAGGTAGCGCGCAGCAGCGCCGCAGGAGTCGCCCTCCTCGAGCGTCACCGCGACGAGCGGTTGGACGAGCTGTGGCTCGATCACGACCTCGGTGACGCCGACACCATCTGGCCGGTCGTGGAGGTCTTGGAGCGTGCGGCCTTCGACGGGCGTCCGTTCGACATCGGCGTCATCCATGTCCACTCGGCCAACCCGACCGGTGCGGGCAAGATGGTTCAGGCTCTGCAACGGTGGGGCTACCGCGTGCGGATCGCATCCGGCTCCGCGGCAGTCGGCTATCTGGATGAGTGACCGAGAGTCTGGGTCGGATGGGGTCGAGCAGGCAGCGACGGATCAGTGAGTCCTGTCAGCCCTCGTCGGAGCATGGCGTTCGTCCGACCGTTCGTTCGAAGGTCGCCGCTTATGCTGCGCGCGTGGTGAAGCTGATGATCTACGCCGGCGCTGCGACCGCAGACGCCTCCGGAACCCGTATGGGCGGAGTCCCGCTCACGCCGTCGGAGTTCGAGTGGCCTCGGTGCCGCGAGTGCGAAGGTGCGATGCAGTTCCTGGCTCAGATCTGCCTTGCTGACGCCGATCCCGGCGGTGCCGGCCTGCTGTCGGTCTTCATGTGCCAGAACGAGCCGGGGCTCTGCGACGAATGGGATGCGACCGGGGGCGGAAACAGGGCGTTCGTGTTCGGGTCCGATGCCACGCGGGCCGCCCTGGTACCCGATGAAGGCGTCACGATGCTCGACGAGACGTCCGCGATCGGCTTCGCTCAGATCGAGGGCGACGACTATCTGGGAGCGCGCGACCGGTGGGCCGGCGAGAGCGGCCGGTCGGTGTTGGACGTGCTGGGCCAGGTCGGTGGTCGGCCGGCGTGGCTGCAGAACGACGAGACACCCGACTGCGGCGTCTGTGGTCAACCGATGTCGTTCGTCGTGCAGCTGGAGGAAGGACACGACTACCGAACGTCGGCGAACTTCGGCGGTGGTGGCTGTGGTTACGGATTTTGTTGCCGATCCTGCGGCGACGCCGCATTCCTTTGGCAACGATGAAACGGGTCTGCATCAGTAGCCGCGGACGAGGAGGTGGACTCTGGTCTGGGGCCATGTCGTGCGGAGATAGAAGTCCTCGGCGGCGCGCCAACGCCTGATCCATTCCTCGCTGTTCTCGCCACGGACTCGCACCCGTTGCAGGCAGATCTCGCGTGGCGTGTCGACATAGGCGGTGAGGTGGTAGTAGGAGGCCAGCTCCGGGCGGGCGGAGTAGACGCCTTCCACGATCACCGTGGTCCCTGGGTTGATCTCATGCCACGCTGCGAGCTGTCCGGTAGCCCAGTCGTAGCTCTGGTACCGCGCCGCCTGGCCGGCGCGCAACGGCGCCAGGACCTGGTCGCGGAGGCGTTGCCAGTCGAAATATCGCTGATAGCCCTGCTGCGGGTCGAGCTGAGCACGTTCGTGTTCGGACATGGGGCGGTAGAAGTCGTCCCCGTGGACGATCGCCGCACCCTCGAGCAGCTCGGCGGCCGCCGCCGCCAGCGTTGTCTTGCCTGATCCCCCCGCACCGTCGATGGCGATGATGGTCGTCTCACCGCCGCGGGCTACGCTGCGCGCGGCCTCGGCAATGTCCTGTGCACGTTCTACAGTGTCCACAATCTGCTGGTGTGCCCGTAGGGCGTCGTCCCGACCGGGACTGGTGAGCACGATCGCCTTGGCCTGTCCGAGGGTGCCCGGTCCGGGCGCCAGCAGTTCCCGGGTGACGAGAATGGCATCCATGATGGCGATGTTCCGATCGCGGAGGAGCCGCTGGACCGCGTCCATGCCCTCTCCCCGGTCCAACAGCGGCCGACACTGCTGGACCAGGGCGGTGAGCCGCGCGGCCCGTTCCGGATCGAGGCCAAGGATCGTGTCGAACATACGAACTCCCGTGAAGTAGGTGCGCTGGCTCCGGGACCCGCAATTTCTGACGCCCGAAGCGGGCTACCTGTTTCGCCCTGGTGGAGCAGAGTAAGGATCATGCGGGAGGCGTGCGCTCATCGGCACGACCCAGCGGTTTCTTGAACCACCAACGGTGACGCTACCCAGCACACGGTCCGCAGCGGCCCGGTCGTTGACGCCGAGCTTGGCGTAGACGTGCAGCCGATGGGTCTTGACCGTGGCCTCGCTGATGAAGAGCCGGGCCGCGGACTCCGGCCACGGCAGGGGGTCGACCGCGGTGCCGCGGGAGCTCGGGTCGAGGACGCATTGTTGCCGAACCAGATGCCCCTCGGCCCTCAGCGAGGGGCGCTGAGGTCACCCGCCGCACGGCTTAGAAAGATCGTCGCCGCCACCCTGGACGCGATTGCGTGGCGGGCACCCAGCTCAGGAAGCGCGCATGCAGCACCCCGGCCGGCACGTCCGGAAGGTGCTCGGCGGCGGCGACCATGCACGACGCGAGGTAGACCGCCAGGGACACAGGCGCCCCGTCGTACTCCGCGCGCAGTTGCAACCGTCGCGTATGGCACGGCCACTCCAGCCCACACGCGACGCAGGTCCATTCGGGTACGGCGGGCGTGTGAACGCGGCTCACCGCTCCCCCACCGCTGTCAGAAAACGCTCGGTCATACCGCGCGACACCACGCGCGCGGCCCACTCGACCTGCACGCAGGGGTACGGCGCCAACCGGCCCCACCACATGTGGCACGCCGCGCAGCAGCCGTACGAGCCGAGGGTGTGCGCCTTCATGATCTGCATCGCGACCTCGATCACGACGGCCAGTGGCCTCGGTTGATCGGTACGCGGTGCCGGATGCGGCATGGCAGGTCGGATCCACATCGGCAGCGGAATTTCAGGCGCGCCCACGACCACCGTGGACAGTGTCGGTTGGCCAACGTCTCAGCGATCGCCGCCAAGTAACCCTCGTACGTCACACGCACACTCACCCTCCCTCGCATCCACAGGGCAGGACGCCCGACGACAGGTCCGCCCGACCACCTCGTCCCACAGCAGTCACTGTACGTGCTGTGTTGTTGTCAACACAAGAGGACGGCATAACCACATCACCTAGCGTTACTCCATGATCAGCGGCGGCGAGTTCGACCCGGACATCGCTACATGGAAACAGTTGGCCGAGCGGCTACGGCTAGCCATCCGGTCCGGAGAGCTTCCTCCCGGTCAACGCTTCCCATCCGAGTTGAGCCTCGTTCAGCAATACGACCTGAGCCGGATCACGGTCCGCCGCGCTCTCGCGCAGCTCCGGAACGAGGGCCTCATCGTCGTTGCGAAGAGCCGCGGAACGTTCGTCGCGGACCAGCAGGAGCGGACAACCGTAACTCTCAGTAAGGGCGACCAGGTTCAGACTCGGATGCCCGATCCCGAGGAGCGCCGTCGATACCAACTCAACGAGGGCGAGCCACTGGTGCTCGTCACCCGGGCAGATGGCACGACGGAGGGTTATGGCGCCCATCGGGTGACGCTGGTGGGCGGGTAGACCGCGCCCCTTCCGCGTTAACCTGCCCGCGACTTCGATCCGTACAACTCACCCACACCACGGAGGCGCCCCGAACCGCGCGACGTAGTGCCAGACCCGCTTGAGCGCCTGTTCGTCGTAGCGCCCGGAGCGGGCGGCCTCCCCGATGATCCGCGGATCGAGGTGGCCGTCCACCGCGATCCGCGCGCCCAGCTCGACGTACTGTCCGCCCCGGTAGTCGGGGTGACGCCGCAGCTCCACGACGGAGAGCCGGAAGCCGGGGTGCCATTCCACCTGGCACGGCAGGCGCCGTGCGGCGGCCTCGACGGCGGTGCCGCGGTGACTCGGGTCGAGGACCAGCGCCTCCACGTCCCGGTCCAGCCGGACCGGGCCGTGCACGTGCGCCTCGATGTAGTCGTCAAGCGCGTCCTTGTCGTCCGCCTCCGCCAGTTCAATCAGCGACATCCCCGCCGCCACCCCGAACGCGGACGGCTCGAACACGCTGTCCGGATAGCAGAACGTGGTACGCGCCAGCGTGTCGGCAGACAGCCGGAGATGCGCCGAGCCGAACCGCGGCGCGCCGCCGACCGGGTCGCGCCGGAAGTTCAGCGCCCCGTAGACCGGCCGGTCGTGGTCCGGCGCTTCGTCGTACGCGCCGCCGAACATCCGGCTCTCCCAGCGCCAGCGGTCGCCACCACGGTGCGCGGTCAGACCGCCGTTGCTGATGCCGGTGACGAACTGCGAGCGGTAAACGCCGTCCTCCGCGAACGCGCGCAGGATCGGCCGGCCGCGCGCCAGCCGGTCCGGATGGAAGTGCAGCGTCACCCGCAGCGTCGGATCGACCGGCGCCCCCGACGACAGCGCCGCCACGTGACACAGCGCCCGCTCCTGCGGCGACCCAGACGCGTCTTTGCTCATCGCGGCATGACCGGTCATTGCTCAACCAGTCTCGTTGCGGGCGGGCATGGCTGGCAGCGGCTTTTGCGCATTGAGGCGGATGGTAGCGGACGGGCCGTCAGCGGACAGTTCGCGCAGCATGCCGGACGTGGTGCTGGTCGCTGGGGCGTGCTGCTGCACTTCGATCAAGCGAGCTTCGGGCTGGGCGCAGACCCACCGGCTCCGCTTCCCCCGCTGCGCCGCCTCGTTGCAGTGTCGCCCGGCAGAACCGATCCAAGTCTATCTTTAAAAACAATTGCTTGCTCAAACTATCTTTTGCGCTAGCATCAAGCCATGCCTCCCTCGCTCCTGGCGCCCGGCCCAGATCTCGACTCGGCCTTCGCTGCTCTCGGCGACCCCGTCCGCCGCGCCTTGGTGACTCGTCTCGCGCGGGGTGACGCCACGGTGGGAGAGCTCGCTGAACCGTTCGACCTGACCCCACAGGCAATCTCCCACCACGTCGGTGTGCTGCGGCGGTGCGGCCTGGTCGAGCAGCGGCGCGAGGGCACCAGGCGCCCCTGCCGGCTGAGGGTCGATCAGCTGTCGCTGCTTAGCACGTGGATCGACGACCAGCGCCGCGCCTGGGACGACCGGCTCGACGCCCTTGAGCAGCACCTCACTGACGACGGGGCGGTCCGTTGACCGCCAGCTCAGAGCTCCGCGGCGACGAACTGATCGCTAAGCGCCACCTCCCGGCGGCACCCGGGCGCGTCTGGGCCGCCTTCACCTCGCCGGCAAGCATCGCGGCGTTCTGGGGCGGTTCGCACGCCACCGTGCCCCCTGAGTCCGTGACCGTCGACCTGCGTCCCGGCGGCGGGTTCGCGCTCGACACCCGTGCGCCGGACGGCGCGACCCGCCGGCTCCGGTTCGTCTACGTAAGCGTCAGCGCACCGCACGAACTCGTGTTCGACGAGCCCGTCACCGGCCTCCGCACAACCATCCACGTCCGTCCCGCCGGCGGCGGCACGGATCTCACGGTCCACCAGCGTCGACTTCCCCCTGAGCTCCGGACGGCCCGAGCAGCCGACGGGCTCGCCTCGATCCTCGACGCCCTCGCCGCACACCTGCAGCATTGCGCTGCCACGTAGGACGGAGAACACCATGACCCAGAAGACCCAGCGCGACCTCGTCGCGGAGTACTTCGAAGGATTCCGGACGAGTGACCACCAAAGAATCCTCGCGACCCTCACCGACGACGTCGAGTGGGTCATCCACGGCCACCGGACCACCCGCGGCAAGGCGGAGTTCGACGGCGAGATCGAGAATCCGGCGTTCACCGGCAGCCCCGAACTCGACGTCCAGCGTATCCACGAGGACGGCCCGGTCGTCGTCACCACCGGCGAGGGCCGGGGCGTCAGCGTCGACCACGGGCGGTTCCGGTTTGCCTTCAACGACCTGTTCACGTTCCGCGACGGGCTTATCGCCCGCGTCGATTCCTACGTCGTCCCGCTGCTCTGAGGCGACGGGCGACTCGGCCGGAGAGCACTCAGGACACTGAGGGACCAATGCTCGTCAGGGCCCGTCTCGCAAGCACCCCCGTGGTGCAGGCCCACTCACATGCCGTCCCCGTTCATCGGCGGTCGCGCTCTCGCGCCTGCCGCTCGAACAGCCAAAAGATCCGGACGGCGATGTCGAGAACTCGTGACCGGCTCCGTCCCTGGGGTGAACCGTGACCAGAATGGGTCGCACCAGCACCGAGGAGAACCACGATGGCCAAGTACCTGCTGCTCAAGCACTACCGCGGCGCGCCGGCTCCCGTCAACGACGTGCCCATGGACCAGTGGACGCCGGAGGAGATTTCGGCGCACGTGCAGTACATGAACGACTTCGCGGCCCGGCTCGAGAAGACGGGCGAGTTCGTCGACGGCCAGGCGCTCGCCCCCGAGGGGACGTTCGTCCGGTACGACGGTGAGGGGCGCCCGCCGGTCACCGACGGCCCGTTCGCCGAGACCAAGGACCTCATCGCCGGCTGGATGGTGATCGACGTCGACAGCTACGAGCGCGCCGTCGAGCTGGCCGGGGAACTGTCGGCCGCCCCCGGGGCGGGCGGCAAGCCGATCCACGAGTGGCTTGAGGTGCGCCCCTTCCTGGCCGCGCCGCCCACCATCACGGAGTGACCTGATGGACGAGGCCCTGCTCCGGAGCCTCACGCCGAGTGTGCTCGGCATCCTCGTCCGCCGCGGAGCCGACTTCGCGGCGGCCGAGGACGCCGTGCAGGACGCGCTGGTCGAGGCGCTCCGCGTCTGGCCGGCCGACCCGCCGCGGGTCCCGAAGAGCTGGCTGGTCACCGTGGCTTGGCGCAAGTTCCTCGACTCGACCCGAGCCGACGCCGCCCGCCGCCGGCGTGAGGACCTCGTCGACGAGGAGCCGACGCCCGGGCCGGTGCCCGCGGTGGACGACACGCTCCAGCTCTACTTCCTGTGCGCCCACCGGTCGCTGACGCCGTCGTCCGCGGTCGCGCTCACGCTACGCGCCGTCGGCGGGCTGACCACCCGCCAGATCGCTCAGGCCTACCTGGTGCCCGAGGCGACCATGGCGCAGCGCATCAGCCGGGCCAAGCGCACTGTCTCCGGCGTGCGGTTCGACCAGCCCGGCGACGTCGCCACCGTGCTGCGCGTCCTCTACCTGGTCTTCAACGAGGGCTACTCCGGCGACGTCGACCTCGCCGCCGAGGCCATCCGGCTCACCCGGCAGCTCGCGGGCGCGATCGACCACCCCGAGGTGGCGGGGCTGCTCGCCCTCATGCTGCTGCACCACGCCCGGCGCGCCACCCGGACCGCGCCCGACGGCAGCCTGGTGCCGCTCGCCGAGCAGGACCGCGGCCGATGGGACACCGAGTCGATCGCCGAGGGCGTCGAGATTCTGCAGGCGGCCCTCGCCCGCGACCGGCTGGGCGAGTTCCAGGCCCAGGCCGCCATCGCGGCACTCCACGCCGACGCGCCCACCGCCGAGGAGACCGACTGGGTGCAAATCGTCGAGTGGTACGACGAGCTCGCGCGCCTGACCGACAGCCCGGTCGTCCGGCTCAACCGCGCGGTGGCCATCGGCGAGGCCGACGGACCGCGCGCCGGGCTGGCGGCGCTCTCAGCGCTGAACGACTCACTGCCCCGCCATGCGGCGGTGGCGGCGTACTTGCACGAACGCGACGGCGACCTGGCCACGGCGGCACGGTTGTACGCCGAGGCGGCCCGAAAGGCCCCCAACCTCGCCGAGCGCGACCACCTGACGCGCCAGGCCGCCCGCCTCAACGCCCGCCGTCGCTGACGGATCGCGTCACGGGGCGCTTGCTGCTCAGGTTCCGAGAGTCGCGTCGAGGCTGATCCACCGCTCGCTCATCGCATGTCCGCAAGCGGCCGGGGCGAAAAGGCCCTCGCCGCTGATCACGATGCTCCTGCGCCGTGGCGGTGAGCTGTCGTCGCCGTCATGAGCTCTCCGACCGTTGTCATGCTGCTCCCCTCTCGGGGTCGGCGCTGCGGTCTATAGCCACCCCGGTCGGGTTAACGTGGCCGGAATCATCGGTTACGGAGCCTGCGCCGCAGGTCGTAGAAGCCGTTGCTGGACAGGCCGTAGAAGAGCGGGAGCAGGAGCAGGACGGCCAGCGCCGCCGGCACGCTGACCAGCGAGCCGGTCACGCCGGCCACGGCGTACGCCATGATCCCGAGCAGTGCCCGGAGCCGCTCGACGGCGAAGAACCGGGGCGTGACGTGCCGTTGCAGCAGCTCGCCGTGCCGGCTGAGGTAGTGGTAGAGGCAGAGCCAGGCCGCCGAGAGGATTACCCCGACCAGCCCGTACAACGCCACCGCGACGCCCTCGTCGAACCGGTCGCCCACCTCCACCGCTTGGGAGACCACCGCGGTGACGAACGGCAGCAGGGCCACGCTGAACAACACGCCCAGGTTCGCCCAGTGCAGCCCGCGGTCGGCGCAGCGGATGCGGTAGAAGGTGCTCTTGTGGTTCAGCCAGTTCACCGCGACGTAGAGGTACGACGTGACGTAGGCCAGGTAGACCGGCCAGCGGGTGAGCAGCGCGTGCAGCAGCCCACCCGGCGGTATCTCCGGGATGCGCAGGTCGAGCACGAGCAGCGTGATGATGATGGCGAAGACGGCGTCGCTGAACCCGATCGCCCGGCCGGTGTCCGAGCGCAGGCCGGCGGCTTCGACGTCCTCGGCGTCCCGCTGATCCCGGTCGCTGTCCATCGGCGGGCGCATACCCACCGTCGGCGACTTGATGCGGCGATCCAATGTCGGGAGCCCGGGGCCGCCGAGCGGTGCCGCCGCACTGCGCGACGCGGTGATGCCTGAACTACAGCAGAAGCACGGTCGGCGGCATGAGCGGAAGATCAAGGATGCCTATAGCCGACCTGCGGGAAGTTCATAAACGATTTCCAAGCCGTCTTCGTCGTCCCACTGCTGCCCGACCTCGATGAAGCCGTACTGGGACGCCAGCTCGTAGGAGGCCAGGTTGTCGGGACTGATGGTGACCCGAACCGTACGTACCTGCGGCTCATCGGCGGCACGCTGCAGCAGGGCTTCCAGCGCCGCGCGGGCGTAGCCACGTCGCCGGTGCGCCGGGTCAACCGCGTAACCGACCTCTACCATCCCCGCCGCGTCCGGAGGCCCGTGGTAGCCGGCCCGACCCACCGCCAGATGCCGCTGTTCGTCCCAGATGACGCCAGTGACCCACGCCGCGCTGGCCGGGTTTTCCTCGACCTGTCTGCTGCGCATCTGCCACACACCTCGCCACTCAGGGCCGGCAAAGTAGGCCGACAGGGGAACAGGGCTGGCCGTGTTCGCCACTGCCAGGTCACCCCGGGCGAGGGCCTCGAACGTCGGGCCGTTCAGATGCACGATGCGTACCTCCGGCGTCCGGCGACGCGCGGGAGTGCCTTCCGGATGGCGATGGATCATTGAGGAAGACTCTCACCTCGCCCTGAACGTGGCCGACCAGAGGTCGCCGGGCGTGTACCCGGCTCGGCGAGGCCTGACCGCCGCATGCCCGGCCTCTGCCGACGCCCTGTCCAGAAAGGCGAACGAGCTCAACTGGGGCCCCACCGTCCATTCTGCCCTGTCCCGGTCACCGCCCGCCGGGGGTGAGCAGGCCCCGGTCGTACGCGGCGGCCACCGCGGCGGCCCGGTCGTTGACGCCGAGCTTGGCGTAAACGTGCAGCAGGTGGGTCTTGACCGTGGCCTCGCTGATGAAGAGCCGGGCCGCGGCCTCCCGGTTGGACGAGCCGCGGGCCACCAGGGTGAGCACTTCAAGTTCGCGCTGGCTGAGCGGCTCCTCCGCCGGCGTACGCAGCCGCCCCATCAGCCGTCCGGCCACGCTGGGTGCGAGCACCGACTCGCCGCGGGCGGCGGCCAGCACGGCCCGCACCAGGTCCTCGCGGGGCGCGTCCTTGAGCAGGTAGCCGGTGGCGCCGGCCTCGATCGCCGGCAGCACGTCCGCGTCTGTGTCGTACGTGGTGAGCACCAGCACCCGGGCGGCGCTGCCGGCGCGGGCCAGCCGGCCGATCGCGGTCACCCCGTCCATCCCGGGCATCCGCAGGTCCATCAAGACCACGTCCGGCTGCAGCGTCGCGGCCAGGGCCAGCGCCTCGGCCCCGTCCGTCGCCTCGCCGACCACCTCGAAGCCGGGATCGCCGGTGAACATGCCGCGCAGCCCGTCCCGGACCACCGGGTGGTCGTCGACGATCAGCAGCCGGATCGGGGCGGTCAACGGACACCTCCGGGGAGCGCCGGGACGGACGCCGAGACGGCGGTGCCGCCGCCCGGCTCGGACTCGACGGTCAGCTCGCCGCCGACCCGGGTCACCCGCTGCCGCATCGCGGTCAGCCCGTACCCGCCGTCCGGCTGCCGCGGCGCCGGCTGGTCGGCGACGTCGAAGCCCACCCCGTCGTCCCGCACGTCGAGGGTGACCACGTCCGCCATGTACGACAGCGTCAGCCCGACCCGGGACGCCCCGGCGTGCCGGGCCACGTTGGCCAGCGCCTCCTGGGCGGCCCGCAGCAGGGTCACCTCGATCTCCGGATGCAGCGGACGGGGCGCGCCGGTCGTGTGCACGTCGGCCCGTACCCCGTGCAGGGCCGACCAGCGCGCGCCCAGCTCGGACAGCGCGTCGGGCAGCCGGGCCGTCTCCAGCGACTCCGGACGGACCGCCCGGACCGAGCGGCGGGCCTCGGTGAGGCTCTCCCGGGCCAGCGCCAGCGCGTTGTTTACGTGCCGACGCCAATCGGCCGAGCGGTCGCGGGTCTGCTCGGCCGCCTCCAGCTGGGTGATGATGCCGGTCAGCCCCTGCGCCAGGGTGTCGTGGATCTCCCGGGCCATCCGCTGCCGCTCGTCCAGCACACCCGCCTCCCGCGCCTGGGTGAGCAACTGGGCGTGTAGCCCGGCGTTCTCCCGGGCCGTGTCGGCCAGCTTGCGGTTGGCCTCGGCCAGCTCTGTCACCAGCAGTTTGCGGTTGGCGTTCTGCCGTTCGGTGATGGCGCTGAACCAGCTCACCACACCCGCCGCCCCCGCGTTGAAGAGCACCAGCACCGACCAGAACAGCCAGTGTGCCGGCGAGGAGGGCACTCCCCCGCTCTGCGCGGTGGCGACCAGGACGCCGGTGGCGGCCACCCCGGCGAACCGCCACCGGCCGGGCAGCACGAGGAAGGCGTGCAGGAACCCGATCCAGGCGAAGAAGCCGTACCAGGGGCTGCCGACGACCAGCACGGCGGCACACGTGAGCAGCCCGATGTAGTACACCGCCATCAGTGCCCGTCGGGCGAGCCAGCGCGGGTGCACGGTAATGAACCAGGCGACCCAGCAGCCGGCCAGCACGGCGGCGGCCAGGGTGGCCGGCAGGGGCAGACCGCGCGGGGCCGGCGTGGACGCGGCCAGCAGCGTCCCGACGAGCAGCCCGACGTACGGCATGACCCGGTAGAGAGTCGCCTGGCGCGACTCCCACACGGCCAGCCGGTCGACCTGCTCGGCGGTGCTGGTCATCGGTGGCTGCTCACTCCCAGCGGAAGAGCTTCGCGGCGGTCGCCCCGGCGGCGAGCGTCACCCCCGCCATTATCGCCAGGTGCAGCGGCTGCGGCGGGGTGCCGGTCCAGGCGTCCAGCAGCGCCTGCACGCCCGGCGGCGTGTAGTCACCGATCCGGGCCAGGAATTCGGGGAGCAGGAACCGGGGCAGGTAGACCCCGCCGAAGAACATGACGACCAGAAAGAGCGGTAGCGCTGACGCCTGGGCCGCTTTCGCCGTCCGGGCGACCGCGGCGATGAGCAGGCCCAGCGCCAGCAGTGCCGCCGTGCCGAGGACGAAGGCGACGGTGAAGCCGACGGGGTCCCGGGGTAGCGGCACCCCGAACGCCAGCCGGGCGACCAGGATGAGCAGCACCGCGCTGGTCACGATCCCGGACAGGGCCAGCAGCAGCTGGGCGGCGAGCAGGGCCGCCGGGTTCGCCGGGGTGGTCGCCAGCCGGCGAAGCACGCCGCGTTCCCGGTAGGTGGCCAGCACGGCGGGCAGGATGTTCACCCCGACCATTGCGAGGGTGACCACCAGCAGCGACGGAGCGAAGTAGCTGAGGAAGGTCTGTCCGTCGAAATTCGGATCCGGCTTCCGGAGCGCGGGGATCAGCCCGAGCACCACCAGGATCAGGGTGGGCAGCCCGACGGTGGAGAGCAGCGTCGGCAGGTCCCGCAGGTAGAGCCGCGCCTCGATCCTCAGGATCTGGCGGAAGGCGTGCATGCTGGCTCCCTCAGTCGGCGGGGCGGTGCCCGGTCAGCTCGACGAAGGCGTCGTCGAGGGTGGACTGCTCCAGCCGCAGGTCGGCGGCGATGATCTGGTTGCGGGCGAGCACCGAGGTGACCGCGTGCAGCACATCACCAGTGCCGGTCACCACCACCTGGCTGGCGGTGCGATGCACGGCGGTCACCTCGGGTAGGTCGGTGAGGAGCCGGTCGTCGACCGGGGCGGACGGCCGGAACCGGACCCGTTGCTCCGGAACGACCGTCGACACCAGGCCAGCCGGGCTGTCCAGAGCGACGACCCGTCCCCGGTCGATCACCGCGACCCGGTCGCAGAGCCGCTCGGCCTCCTCCATGAAATGGGTGACCAGCACGATCGTCACCCCGCTGGCCCGGACCTGCTCGATGAGGCCCCACGTGTCCCGTCGGGCCTGCGGGTCCAGCCCGGTGGTCAGCTCGTCGAGGATCGCGATCTTCGGGTTGCCGACCAGCGCCATCGCGATGGAGAGTCGCTGCTTCTGACCGCCGGAGAGGTTTTTGTACGCGGTGTTCCGCTTGTCGCCGAGGCCCAGCTTGTCGATCAACCCGGCGGGATCGGCGGGGTCGCGGTAGAACGAGGCGTACAGCTGCAGCGCCTCGGCGACCCGGAGCCGGTCCGGCAGCTGGCTCTCCTGGAGCTGCACCCCGACCCGCTGCCGGAGCCGGGCCGCGTCCCGGCGGGGGTCGAGCCCGAGGACCGACACCCCGCCCCCGTCGGGCACGCGCAGCCCGACGACGCACTCCACCGTGGTGGTCTTACCGGCGCCGTTCGGGCCGACCACCCCGAAGATCTCCCCGGCCTCCACCGCGAACGACACGTCGTCCACCGCCACCAGATCGCCGTACCGCTTGTGCAGCTTGGTCACCTCGATGACCGGCATCGCGCCGCCTCCCGCCGTCGTTCGTACCCCCAGCGTGGCGGCGGCAGCCGCACGGGACATCGACCGGCCGGAGATGATCGGAGCTGGCGGCGGTTGACCCGGGCGATCCATCGACCGGTTGATGCGCCAACCTGGCGACGCCCGCCATTCATCGTCATACGTCAGCGCGAGGCGACCCCGCTGATCTCCTCGACCACGCCGACCCGCTGGCGATCGATCCACATGATCGGGCGCTTACCGTGGCGCTCACTCATGGCTGTCATCGAAGTTCCTCAGCAGGTCATCGAGGTTCAATCCGGTTGCCTCGGAGGCACCGATCGGCTTCGCATCCAACACGATGTCCAGCGCGTGCAGCGTCTTGAGGATCAAGCCGATTTCGGCCGTCGCCTTGCCGGACTCGAGGTCTGACAGCCAGCGTCGACTGACGCCCGCCGCAGTGGCCACCTCGCTCTGGCTCTTTCCCAGGTCACGACGACGTTCCCGCACGTAGAGAGCCAGATCGCGGGTACTCCCGATCCTCACTCACCGCCCCAGTGTGCACGTACGTGCACACCGGGGCTCATGTGCACGTACGTGCACAACGTTCTTCTCTGCGCGCGTGCGCGCACATTGTTTATGTCTCGCCGTGAGGATGCCGGCGGGTGTCTGCGATGACCCCGATGTCGCCACGCTCAGAGATCCTCAGGTGTCTGCGGATTTCCCGTGGGTGGGTGACGGTTGCGGTGCCGGGTGGGCCAGCCGAGGAACCGGTCGAACAGGTCCCTGATGTTGCCGGTGGTGCTCGGGTTGAGTCGGTGCAGGTCGTCGATGGCCTCGTGAAGGAGGCCGGACAGGTAGAGGAGGAGGTTGATCTGGCTGTCGTGGTAGCTGGCCAGGAGGGCGAGCTTCGCTCGTCCGCAGGGCCAGGGCTGCCCGCAGACCCGGCATAGCCAGAGCGGACGCAGCGGCAGATGGTCCGGCAGCATCGGGACGGACCGGTCGGTCTCGGCGGGGCGGACGCCGTCCCCGTTCATCGGCGGTCGCGCTCTCGCGCCTGCCGCTCGTACACGATCCGCCAGACGTGCGTCAGCAGCGGCGGATCGTCCTGGCCCCGCCGTACCGCTGGCGGAACCCCCGCCCCGGGATCTCGCGGTAGCTCTCCGGTTGTGGCGTTACGCGAGACGTACACGGTCATGACCGGCCTCCGGTCGGAGCTGTCGTCTGTGCGCGGTGGGCTTGCCGGCATGCCGGCAAGCCCACCGCCGTCGGCCGGCTGGGAGCGGACCGCCGGTCACCCGCCCACGCAGCCCTGCTGGCGGTACGCGGACGGGGGGTCACCCGTACGTTCGACGGAGTGCCGGGCGAGAGCACTTGCCGGCGCGTCGGGTCGCGGTCCGACCTGTCGCCGATCGGCACGTCCATCTGCAACTCCCTGGCGTGAGATTGCCGCTGGCCCGCCGGCGAGCCTCTGGGGAGCGGCGCGCCGGCACATCCAGGCTGGCTTGGGTGGCAGACCGACGGAATGTCCTGCCGGTGCACCGGCGGTGCACCCGCTGTCACCCCACGTGCCGGTACCATGACCGGGCCGGCGACTGTCCGTTTCGGAGGGACGTGCGATGGCTGCCGTGACGACCTGGACCGGCCGGGACGCGAACGCGCTGCGAAGGGCGTTGCGGATGAGCGTGACCGCCTTCGCCGAGCACCTGGGGGCGGCCCGGCGGACAGTGGCCAAATGGAGCAGCCAGGGCGAGAACATCCTGCCGCGCGCCGACATGCAGGCGGCGCTGGACACCGTGCTGGCACGAGCCACACCCGACGTACGGGAACGCTTCGAGGATCTGCGGGTGACGGACGCCGGCGGTACAACGGTGCACGCCGCGCTGCGGGATGCCGCCCCGGATGCGGATACTGCCGTTGACGGACACGGCGACTCGGGCTCGGACGGTGACGTGCGACGGAGAGATCTTCTACGTGGGGCGGCAATCGGCGTCGCCGCTGCGCCCAACGTCGCGCCACTGCTCGACGCACTCGTGTCGCCACACCATTCGAACGCGGTGGCGCTGTCCGTCCAGCAGCTCTCCCGCGCCGTAGCCGCTGCGAAGATTGACTACCAGGCCTGCCGGTACGAGTGCGTTCTCGACCGGCTGGTGACGCTGCTGCCGGCCCTCGAAGAGGCCAGGGCCTGCGCGGAGAGCGAGCAGCGAGCGCAGGTCGAGGTCCTGGCCACCGACCTGTACCACGTCGTCGGCAGCGTCCTGCTCAAGATCGGTGACCGAGGGATGGCCCTCGTCGCGGCCGAGCGGAGCACGCGGGCCGCCGTGGCGAGTCAGGACCCGGTGGCGATCGCTGCAAGCGCTCGGATCATGACCCACGCCCTGATGAGCAATGGCCACGACGACCAGGCGGTGACCCTCGCCGGCAACGCGGCCGGCGTACTCGGCCGGGACACCCGCCTCACGTCGGCTGACGCAGTGGCCGTGTACGGCGCCCTCGTCCTGCGAGGGGCCATCGCCGCCGCCCGTCGAGACGACCGGGACACCGCACAAGCGATGCTCGACGAGGCGACCCGCGCCGCCGTCCGACTCGGCTACGACGGCAACGACCGGTGGACCGGCTTCGGCGCCACCAACGTCCTGCTCCACCGGGTCAACATCGCCCTGGCCCTCGGCGACGCCGGAACGGCCATCGCGATCGCCCGCACGGTACCGCTGGACAAGCTGACAATCGCCGAGCGCAAAGCCTCGCTGTACGTTGATGTCGCCCGCGCCTACGCCCAGTGGGGGCGTTACGAGCACGGCCTGACCGCGCTACGCACCGCCTACGAGGTGGCACCTCAGGAGGTGCGGTGCCGTCCAGCAGTCCAGCGCATCGCTGGCGACCTCGCTCTCGTCGCGAAGGGCTCTGTCCGCACCGCCGTTGTGGACTTCGCTCAAGGCGCCGGAATCCAGCTATGACCGGTGGCCACCTGCAGATCGTCGTCTGTGGCGCCGGCCCCGCCGCCGACGTAGCCCGGTTGGTCAGCGCCGCGCACGAGCAGTCCTGGACGGCGGCAGTCACTGCCACGCCCAGCGCCACGGACTTCATCGACGTGCCGGCGATCGAGGAGCTGACCGGCACTCCGGTGAGATCCACCTACCGGTCATCCCCCGGCACCCGCCGCTCGCTTCCCGCCGCCGACGCCCTGGTCATCGCGCCAGCCACGTACAACTCGATCAACAAGATCGCCCTCGGCCTGGCCGACAACTACGCCACGACCTCGGTCGCCGAGCTGATCGGACGGCAGGTGCCGACCGTCATCGTCCCCTTCGTCAACGCCGCCCTCGCCGTCCGTCTACCCTTCCGCCGCGCCGTGGCCAGCCTCCGCGACGAGGGAGTACGCGTCCTACTCGGCCCCGAAGACCAATGGGAACCGCACCCACCGGGCAGCGGAAACGACCGGCAGCTCGCCTTCCCCTGGACGACGGCGTTCGAGACAGCGGCCGATCTTGCCTACGAAGCACGGACCTCAGAACGGCACGTCGGACGCGGTGCGGCGGGGTAGGACGGGTCAGCCGGTTGTGTCGGGACCTCGCCTGATGTCGGTGGCCTGGCCTAACGTCGGGCCGTGATTATCGTTCTGATCCCCGGTCTCTGGCTCGACGGTTCGTCGTGGGATGAGGTCGTTCCCGCGCTCGATCAGGCGGGGCATCGCACCCACGCGCTCACGCTGCCCGGCATGGAATCGAAAGACGCCGACCGATCCGAGATCGCCCTGCGTCACCACGTCGACGCGGTCGTCGAGGTGATTGACTCCTTCGACCCGGCCGGCGGCAAGGTCGTGCTGGTCGGGCACTCCGGCGGCGGCGCTATCGCCCACGCCGCAATCGACGCGCGGCCCGACCGGGTCGCCCGCGTCATCTACGTCGACAGTTGGCCCCTCGGCGACGGCAGGGCCATCAACGGCCAGCTCGCGGCCGAGAACGGCGAGGTACCGCTGCCGGACTGGTCGGTCTTCGACGAGGAAGACCTCGTCGACCTCGACGGCGAGCGGCGCGCGGCGGTCCGTAAGCGCGCGATCCCGTCACCCGTGGGCGTGGCCAGGGGCCTACAGCAACTCTCCGACGAGCGCCGATACGACGTGCCCGCCACCGTCATCGCATGCGAGTTCTCCAGCACGATGCTCAAACAATGGATGGAGCAGGGAGAGCCGAACCTGCAAGAGCTCGCGAAGCTCCGCGACGTCGACTACGTCGACCTGCCTACGGGTCATTGGCCGCAGTTCACCCGGCCCAAGGAGCTCGGGCGGGTGATCCTCGCAAGCATCGGCGCCGCCTGATCGCCCGACTCGTGGGCGCAGCTCACGCCGCCGGTCTGGCTCATCACGGCACGGGCAACCACTGGAGTACCTCCACCAGCACGTGTCGTTCCTCCTCGACCCGGACACGGGGCGAGCGCGGACCGACTTGGCGCCCGACAGGGTTCCGGCATGACCGGCGCGCGGGTCGCGGCATGCGCGGACATGTCCGATGGTGAAGACGTCCGGGCTCTGGAGGAGGATTCGGGCCAGAGATTGCTCAATGGTGTGGGCGTTGGACCTGCTCGAAGCGGAACTCGCGGATGAAGCAGTCTCGCGGTTGGGCGACGGCGAACAGTACGCAGTCGATGATTGAGCGGGCGGTGAGGTCGCTGTCAGCGCGTCGCGGCCCGTTCTGTACGAAGTCCGGTGGGAAGAGCGAGATCACTCGGATGCCCTCCGGCCGAAGCCGGTGCGAGAGGATCTCGGCGAGTCCCGCGTGGGCATGCTTGGCGGCGTAAAAGGCCGGATGGGCCCCAGAACGACGGTGTCCCACCTCGCCGCAGGCCGAGATCATGTTGACGATGTCCGGCCGTGACGAGGCACGAAGCAGCGGCAGCAGATGTTTGGTCAACAACATCGTGCCGGTCGCACCGGCAGCCATCACACTTTCAATCTCGTCGTCGGAGACGTCTGGC
This sequence comes from Micromonospora pattaloongensis, assembly GCF_900107255.1. GTDB lineage: Bacteria > Actinomycetota > Actinomycetes > Mycobacteriales > Micromonosporaceae > Micromonospora_I > Micromonospora_I pattaloongensis. The sequence goes on from NZ_FNPH01000002.1 coordinate 491,664, forward strand.
AGGTCGGCGCCTTCGATGTAGACGGCACCGCTGTTCACCAGGACATCAAGGTGTGGCGTCCGGCCAGCCACGGAGCCGGCGAATGCGCGCACCGAGTCCGGCACGGCGAGGTCGCACGGAAATGCATCAGCGCGGCCTGGACCTCGCCGGTTGATCATGGCTGCAACGTGCTCGGCCGCGGCCAGGTCGCGAGCCGAGAGGAAAATCCGTGCGCCTCGTTCGGCGAAGGCTTCCGCTAGCAGTCGCCCTGTGTCGCGGGCAGCACCGGTGATAGCGACGCGCAGGCCCTCAAGAGTCACGGTCGGCAGTGAATCACCTCAACCCCGGTTCAGCTCAACAGAAGACTCACTTGGCGATGCCCGCCATTCCTCGTCATACGTCAGCGTGAGGCGACCCCGCTGCTCCTCCTCGATCACGTCGACCCGCTGGCGGTGATCAACATGAACGTACTAATCCCGGCGGCCCGCTCGCTGGCGGCGTTGTCGCGCGTAGTGGTTCAGGCTACGAGGAGGCGGAGGCCGAGTTCTGCCGTGTCGAGGGCGATGAGGTCGCGGTTGCGCTCGGCCCACCGGCCTGAGGAAAGGTCTTCGCGGAGTGTGGTGACTGCCCGTTGCTCAGCCTGCGGTCCGACTCTGGTCCATACCGAAACCGCGCGGCGTACATGTTCGTCCAGGTATGCCTCAGGCCGGCGCCAGTGTGCCTCGAAGAATCCGTCAGCGCAGTCCCACGGGACGAGCACCGGTTCCGCGTGGCCGCCGATCGCGCGGGTCAGGTCGGCCAGGGACGGCCAGCCGACGAGAAGCTCAGCGAATTCAGGCAGGTAGTCGCGGGTGAGCCAGAACCGCTGACGCCAGCCGGTGTCATCGGCGTCGTACGTGAACACCACCACCCGGCGGGCCACACGCCGCATCTCATGCAGCCCGGCGACCGGGTCCGGCCAGTGATGCACGGTGCTGACCGCCATCGCGGCGTCAAAGGATTGGTCCTTGAACGGCAGATTCTCCGCAGCGGCGGCCACGCACGGCGCCGCGCCCGGGGGACGCTGCGCCCGCATGACCGCCGACGGCTCCACCGCCGTGACGTCGCGGTCGGGTGGTTCGTAGGAGCCGGTGCCGGCCCCGACGTTCAGTACCGTCCGTGCGTCCCCCAGCGCATCCCAGATGCGCGCGGCGATCCGCGGCTCGGTGCGCCGCGTCGCCGGGTAAGCGGATCCGATGGCGTCGTACAACTGCGCGCCGAACACCTTGAGTTGCTCCTCCGGCGTCGTCCTGATTCCCCTTGCTCGTGCCTCCAGTTCCCTGTCTATGGCCGTCACCATGGCAGCAGCGCGGTCGCGCTGGTCCATCAGCAGTCCGCGCAGCCGACACAGGTGCGCGACTGCGTCGGTGGCCGGATCGTCAACCAAATCCGCGATCTCGCGCAATCCGAAGCCGAGCCGCCGGTAGGCGAGCACCTCCCGGAGTCGCTCCACATCGCCCGCGGAGTAAGCCCTGTGCCCAGCCGCGGTCCGCGTGGACGGCTCCAGGAGGCCGATCTCGTCATAGTGATGCAGTGTGCGGACGCTGACGCCGGCCAACTCCGCCACACGCCCCACGGTCAGGTGCTCCTCCACGCCACCGACTATGTGGTATCACGCCGCGTGAGGAGCAAGCGCTTCGCTGCTGGCATGATGGAGTTTCCACTCATCGGCATGATCGGGCACTCTGGCCAGTACTGCGAACGCCCGGACAGCGGCAAATAAGGATGCCGAGCCGTCCAGCCGAGTGCTGATCCCGCAGGCGACACCTCGTGCGATGGCCCGGACGCATGAGGAAGACTGGCGGGCATGGCTGATCTGGGCGATGCGAAGGCTGCGCTGCACCACTACCTCCAGGCGATTCGCGATGACCTGATCTGGAAGCTCGACGGGCTCAGCGAACGCGAGGCCAGACTGCCCCGCACCGCGACCGGCAACAACCTGCTGGGCGTCATCAAACATTGCCTCAACGTCGAAGCCGGCTACTTCGGGCCCACATTCGGGCGCGAATTCCCGACGCCTGAGGAACTGGTCCCCATGCAGGCGTTCGAGGAGGACCCGCAGGCAGACTGGTACGCGCAGGAGGACGAGACGAAGGATGGGCTGATCGACCTGTATCGCCGTGTCGGGGTGTTCGCGGATCAGACGATCGAACAGCTACCGCTCGACGCGCCGGGGCAGGTGTCGTGGTGGCGGCCAGGTGGACAGGCCGTGACGCTGCACAGGATCATCATCCACGTGACCTGCGACCTCGCCCGTCACGCCGGGCACGCCGACCTGATGCGCGAGCAGCACGATGGATCGATCGGCTGGCAGCGGGAGAACACCAACATCCCCCACGAATATGACTGGCCGGCGTACGTCACGAAGCTGACAAAGATCGCTCACCGATTCGGATAGCCGTCTGGGTCCGTCGAGCGTCTTCGAGTCACCATCAGTCGGCGTTGGGCCGGGGTCGTCCGCTGGCCGCCGCGAAGATGCGGGCCAGGATCTGATCGATGACCTCGTTCTTCGCGAGGCTGTAGTCGCTGGGTCGATCAGCGGTATCCCGCGCGAGGCGCCGCTTCGTCGCGGCGTAAAGGTCCCGGTCCTGCGGATGCGAGCGCAGCCAGTCGCGCAAGAGCCTGTGCCTTATCGGTTCGGGCGCGGCCTGGGGCCATACGTGGAGATTGACGTCTTCGGCCGGGCCGACCAGCATCCGGTGCCCGTGCCACCACGGCTCTCGGAGAACGAGTCGGTAGCCGATCCCTTCCAGGGCGGGGATGTAACGGGACTCGTCCGTCGCATCATCAAGGAGAAGGTCGATGTCGATGATGGGCTTGGCCGCCAGGCCCGGCACAGCGGTGGACCCTACGTGTTCGATATCGATGATCAAACCGCCCAGGACCGCCTTCACCGAGGAGGCAGCCGCAGCGTAACGGTCCGCCCACGCCGGGTCGTAGTCCTCGATGACGACGGACTGCCAACTGCCGGGCGGCTCTCCTACCAGAGCCGCAGCGATCTGCTCAGCGGTGCCATGGAAACGCTGTACGACGTCCTGCGAGTACTCCGCCAACCTAACCTCCGGAAAAATCGAAGTCGGCCAGCATACGACACGGGGATCACTAACCGCACGCTCAATCTGCTCTGCTCGGAGGCACCATCGCGCGTCGAGTACCACCGCACGCCGCCCACAGGTTGTGATGGACGGTCTGCGGCAGTTGAGTGCCCTTCGGCCCCGCTGCCGAGGTCCGTTTCCTCGGCGCGGGTCAGACCGGTTCCAGCCGGTAGTGCAGGCGTAGCACGAGCGCGCGGTAGAGCCGCAGCTCGTGGTCGGTGCGCAGCACGCCACGGCGATCTCGGTACACGTGGAAGCGCTCGTGGATGGGGACACGCGCCGCGTAGTCCCGCCGACCGTCCCGGACCACCACGTAGGCGCCGTCGCTGCCGAAGACTCCGGAGGGCGAGGACAGCACCAACGAACCGTCGGCCTGGACGCTGGGACGTAGGAAGACCTGCACGTTGCCGGACTCCAACGGGAACGTCACGTGCACCGAGGGCTGGTCTGAGCCGGGCAACAGCCTGGCCGAGTAGCAGCCGCTGTAGACGAACTCGCCGGTGGCGCACAGCGTCCGCAGCCAGCCGGCGGCATGCTGCTCGCCGTTCGCATCGATGAGGTGTACGACACGCGAGTCCATGCCGTGCGCGACGTCGAGTGGACGGGTAGGCAGCGCGAGCTGCTGAACACGGCGGCCGAAGAGTCGACTTATCAGCTCACCGCCCGGCTGAAACAGCGTCGACCACTGCGCCCAGACCTCCACCCGCCAGCACGCGGTGTGCTCGTAGAAGTCACGGACCGTCGGGTCCAGGTCGGCGGCGCGAAACCCTGCGCCGTCCAAAACGGACATGGAAGACAACAGCCCGCCGCTCGCGACGTCCTCACGCACAGTACCGCCGACCCGCTCGGCCTCGGCGGTGAGCCAGGACGCCCCGACCGGTCCAGGACCGCACATGGGCGCGTCCAGCCATCGATGGTCGCCGTCGAGGTCCACGCGGCGGCCGACCAGCCGCCACCAGGCGTGTGAGGCCCGGTCAAGTGTCCTGCCGAGCCGCCTGTCGGTCATTGCGGATCCTCCCCCGGCCGTCCTCCCGTGTGCCGTCACCGCGTCACGGGCAGTAACCCGTCTCGCGCTCAGGCTGGGCAAGGCTACCGGTAAGTCATCCGCTACCTGCAGAGGCGGGTATTCAGCGCCCGACGGCTCGTGACGCAACGTGACAACTCTGCTCGCGGCAGATCCGGATACGCGGCGACGATGTTGAAGACCCAGGGCAGCGTGGATCCATGACTGAACGCGTGACCCATACCGGGCTGATCGAAGGGCCCGCGTCTACCGGACGCTCTTCTCGTAACGCCGGCAGGCGACGGTGACGGGGGTGGCACCGGCTTCGGCGGGGTAGTTCAAGGCCGCCACGTCGTGCCAGCCGCTGCGGGCGTAGAACCGGCGGGCCCGGGTGTTGCCGACCGCGACCGCGAGCCAGGCGGTGTCGAATCGTTCGGCGACGGCCCGTTCGGCGGCGGCGAGCAGCGCATCGGCCACCCCGGTCCCGCGGGCCGGTCCGGCGACGTACACCTGCTCCACCTCGTCCTCGCGGACGGTGACGAACCCGACGAGCCGCGCGCCCCGCACGCCGACCGTGGTGGTGGGCAGGCGGGGCGGCACCCGGTCACGGAAGTCGGCGAGCCGCCGGTGCCGGTGCAGTTCGGCGGGGACGTGTCCGATGTGCCCGTCCCGCCAGCCCGCGTGCCACAGCACGGCAATCGCCTCGACGTCGTCGGGTTGTGCGGGGCGCAGTACGAGACCAGCGGCATGTGCCATCTCGTGACCCTTCCGTCGATAGAGACTTGCGTTGCTAACTTAGGACTCTAAGATATCGCCTATGAACCATCCGAACAACCTCGGGCTGGAGCTACACACGCTGGTGTCCCGCCTAGAGCGTGCCGGTGACCGCATCCTGCGCGCCGACCACGGCATGTCCTACCGGCGGTTCATGGTCCTGGTCATGGTCGGCGAGCTGGAGGCATGCACGCAGCGGACACTGGCCGACAGCCTGGCGGTGACCGAGCCCTCGATCAGCCGGATGATCGCCGCCCTCGCCGGCACCGGGCTGCTCACCGTGACACCGGACCCGGCCGGCGGCAACCGGCGCCGGATCGCCCTCACCGACGCCGGCCGAGAGCTGGTCGAGCGGGCGGGCACCGAGCTGATCGGACGGCTCACCGAGCTGGTCGAGTCCAGCGGCGTGCCGTTCGACACCTACCTCGCGCACACCCGACGGCTGAACGCCGCCCTGGGCGGCGGCTGAGACACCGGCGCACGCGCCACAACACCCACCCGGATCACCGTGAGGAGTTTCGCCATGCCGGCCACCTCCACCGCGCGGACCGTCCGTTCCGCCGACGGCACCACCATCGCCTACCACACCACGGGTACCGGCCCGGATCTGATGATCGTGCCCGGCGCACTCAGCGACGCCGCCGACTTCGCCGGGCTGGCCGAGGTGCTCGCCGGCACCTTCACCGTGCACACGGTGCAGCGGCGAGGCCGTCGGGGCAGCGGCCCGCTCGGACCCGGATACGGCATCGAGGCCGAGTGCGCCGACCTCGCCGCGGTCCGGGCCGCCACCGGTGCCCGGTACGTCTTCGGCCACAGCTTCGGTGGGCTGGTGACGCTCGAAGCGGCCCGCCGGGACCCGGGCTTCGACAAAGTGGCCGTCTACGAGCCCGGAGTCAGCGTCGACGGCCTGATTCCCACCGACTGGATCCCACCGGCCCGCCGGTTTTTGGCCCGAGGCCGCCCGATCGACGCGTTCGCCACGTTCTCCATCGCCACCGGCCCGAGCGCGGCGCGCCGCAATCCCCGCTGGCTGATGGCCGCCATCCTGCGGCTGGCCTTCCGCGGCGAGAAACGGGCGAAGGTCGTCGAGTTGCTCGAACCGGCCCTGCACGAGCACGCGGAGGTCGGCCGGCTCGACAACAGCTACCCCAACTACCGCGAGGTCTCCGCCGACGTGCTGCTGATGACCGGCGGCCGGAGCGACCTGGCGCACGTCGGCCCCTCCACCGCCCGGCTCGCCGAGGTGCTCCCCTCCTCGCGGGTACTCACCTTCCCGAAACTGAACCACTTCGGACCGCACCACCGAGGCGAGACCGAGGTCGCCGCAGCACTGACCACGTTCCTGCTCGACATCAACAATTAACCATCACCACGGTCGTGCCAGACCGATCTTGAACGTCGGCTCCAGGACCTCGAACTTTCGCGATCGGATGCACTACTTTCGGCATGACCGCGGTCCGCTGGCGCGCTCATCGATGGCCCGGTCGATGGCTCGGGCTACCGCGGGTGGCAGCGAGACGAGCACGAGCTTGCCGCCCTTGCCGCGCACGCGCAGGACCCGGTGGCCGCGTTCCTCACCCTGGTCGGCGATGTCTGGCCCGCGGGCTTCGAAGATCCGCAAGCCGAGCAGGCCCAAGAGCGCGACCAAAGTGAAGTCGTTCGGGTCGGCCGACAGCCGGGCGGTGGTGATCAGGGCTTCGAACTGCAGGTGGCCCAAACCGGGGGTCGGGCGACTCGGGTGGCCCCGCGGGCCGGCGGACGTAGTCGGCAGGCGAGTGCCCCAGGATGGCGTCGATGACGCAGACCCGATAGAACCCCGACCACCACCGACAGGCGCCGCGAGACCGTCGAGGGCTGGTACCGGCGGACGTCTTGCAGCCAGCGCACGTACCGCTCGACGTCCACTCGCGCTGCGGCGAGCGGATCAAGGCCTTGGTCGGTGCACCAACGGAGGAAGACTCGCAGGTCGGACTCGGTAGGGACGCGAGTTTGCCCACGGTAGCGGCCCAGGAAGGCCGACACCGCGGCACGCAAAACGAGCTGATTGGCCGGTACGACACTGGGAGCGGGAGCAGGAAGGGCAGCCATGCATCACCGTGCGTCACCAACGGCGATGAACGCCAGCCCCACCCGAAGCGGCAGATCAGTGCACCCGATCCCAGGTGACGTCGATGCGACTACGCTCCGGCAGAGGTGTCCGAGCCATACGCGGCGTCATACATCGTTCCCGCGTTTCACCACCGTCTCGGCCACGGATCGCGCCCTTGCGGGAACGCCGACGTTGGTCCTGCATCTCGGCCATAGCCCGCCGCGCGTTCCGCATGACGGGGTCACGCGTCAACGATGCGCGGGCCGCCCGGCGGTGCCACAGAACAACGACGGCTGACGTAACGACAAGCAGCAGCGCTACGCCGCCCAGGACGATCCAGGGCCAGGGCGTCAAGGTCCTCCAATCGGCCGCTGCGCGGGGTTGCCTCAGCATGACCCATCAGCTCAACACATCTGCCGCCGCAGGTGAACTTAGGGTCGTTCACAAGGGCCGCATCGCGCGGCGATCGGAAACACACACATCGCACATGCGGATGGCGGCGAGACCCAGATCGCCGTGACGGTCGGTAGTGGTCGGGTTCGCGGCAATGGCGGATGTTCGAGGTGGAGACCTGGCAAACCGCTTGGCGGTCGCAGCCGTATTGGGTGGTTGCTCAGTCGATTTCGCTGGCCAGTCGGTCGACAGCCGCCACGATCAATGCGTCGGTCTCCTCGCCGCTGAACACGCCAGGCAGCGTCAGGCGGTCGAGGATGAGCCAGTTCAGGGCCAGGTAGAGCAGGTTGACCGTCGTCGCGTCGCCGGGGTTTCCGGACGCGCGGTGGAAGTCGACGTTGTCGGCCAGGTCGGACCGGACCATTGTGGTGAGCACTTGTCGCAGGGCGGGTCGGCGGGTCGCCTCCAACCGCAGCTCGATCAGCGCGAGGTACCCGCTGGGGAAGTCCGCCATCCGCTGCACCAGTTCGCGCATGAGGTCGGCCAGCTTGCCCCGGTCCGGCGAGCCACGCCGCGCTTGGGCGAATTGCTCGTCGGTGGGACGCAGCCGCTCATAGATGCGGGCGCCGATCTGGTTGATGAGCTCATCACGGTTGGCGAAGTAGTTCGAGGCGGTGCCAGCGGGCACGTTCGCCTCCGTGTCGACCGCGCGGAACGTCAGGCCTCGCGAGCCCTCCCGAGCGAGGACCTCGATGGCTGCGTCCAGCAGGGCCGCGCGCCGGGCCGGGTTCTGTCGCACAAGAAACCTCTCTTGTTAAGACTACAGCTGTAGTACTAAGCTCATACCACTCTAGGTATAGTACTTCACGAGCCAAAGGACTGCACGCATGCGAAAGCTGGTCTATTACGTCGGCACCAGTCTTGACGGGATCATCGCCGGACCTAGCGGGGAGACCGACTTCTACCCGGTCACGGACGAGTTCCTGGCGTTTCTGACCGCGGAATACCCGGAAACCCTGCCCACCCACGTCCGTACCCAGCTCGGGATCGATGCGCCGAACCGGCGCTTCGACACCGTGGTCATGGGCCGCGGAACCTACCAGCCGGCGCTCGACATCGACATCACCAGCCCGTACCGGCACCTACGCCAGTACGTAGTGTCACGCACCATCCCTCAGATCGACGACCCGCAGGTGGAGCTGGTCACCAACGATCCCGTCGACCTCGTCCACCGCCTCAAGAAGGAAGACGGGCTCGACATCTGGCTGTGCGGCGGCGGCAAGCTCGCCGGGACCCTCCTGCCCGAGATCGACGAACTCGTCGTCAAGCTGTATCCGATCGTGACGGGCGTTGGCGTCCGTATCGTTGATGGGGCCTTCAACCCGAACCGGTTCACGCTGACCGATCGCCGGTTCTTCGATGACGGCCCCGTCGTCCTCACGTATGCCAGGACCTGACCAAGAGCCTACCGCCGCTGACGGAGTCGCTGCTTACGCTCCTAAGCGATTAGCCGGCCACTCGATACCTGTCGTGGGGGTTCCTGGGTCGTTTCGGGCGGGGCCCGGCTGCTGCTTATCCGCGGGCGTCAGCGTCGGTGAGCAGTCGGGCGGCTAGGGCGCGTATCTCGTCCTTGAGTTTGTCCGGTCGCTCGATCGTGAATGGCCAGCCAAGCCCGGCGAGCATCTGTGCCGCACCGTCGAGCCGTTCGGCTCGGGTTGTGAGGCGCACTCCATCGGGCACCTCAGTAAGCGTGCCGACCGACGGCGGGATCCGTCGCTGCGCCTGCGCCAGGCTGGTGTGTAGCACCACGGAAATGTCGTGCGCGTACGGCACGGCTGCCAGACCGGCAAGTACCTGCGTGGTCGGGTCGAAGCCGGCCGGGATGTCGAACCTGCCCTCGGCGGGGCGGACCGTCCCGATCCGGTCGAGCCGGAACGTCCGCACGGCCCGGCGGTCGTGATCGTGACCGGTGACGTACCACCGGCCAGCGTGGAAGACCAGGCCGTACGGGTCCAGCCGCCGCTCGCCCGACCGGCCGCGCCAGGTGGTGTAGGCGATGCTCACCGGTTGCTGATGTCGGGCCGCCTCGGCGAGCACCAGCAGCACCTCGATGCCGGGCGAGGCGGGCTGACGGACCGGCGCGGTGAAGTCCACGGTGGCCAGCAGCGAATCGATCCGCCGGGCGAGGACGGCGGGCAGTACCCGGCGGATCTTCGCGGTCGCGCTCTCGGCTGCCGCGCCTTCGGCGGTGGCCAGCCCCGCCCGGGTAGCGGCGACAAGCCCGAGCATGACAGCGACCGCCTCCTCGTCGGTGAGCATGAGTGGCGGCAACTTGTATCCGGGCGCGAGCCGGTACCCGCCGTAGCGACCGCGCCGGGCCTCGACCGGGATGCCGAGATCGGCGAGGTGCGCAGCGTAGCGGCGGACCGTGCGCTCGTCAACGCCCAGCCGACCCGCCAGGTCGGCGAGAGTGAAGCCGCCACCGACTTGGAGGATCTCCAGCAACGCCAGCACACGCGCGGTGGGCCGGGCCAATGATCTGACTCCTAATCTGGGCGGAATCTGTCCAGTATTGATCGTAGCGTGTGGTGCATGACGACATTTGTACTAGTTCCCGGCTTCTGGCTCGGCGCGTGGGCCTGGCGCCCGGTCACCGCCGCTCTGCGTGGGCTCGGCCACGAGGTGTACCCGCTGAGTCTGACCGGCCTGAGCGAGCGCGCCCACCTGGCCCGCCCGGACACCGACCTCGATGTCCACGTCACGGACGTGGTCAACCTGCTGCGCTACGAGGACCTACACGACGTGGTCCTTGTCGGGCACAGCTACGCCGGCGCGGTCGTGACGACCGCCGCCGCCGACCGCATGACCGATTGCATCGCCCAGCTGGTTTTCGTCGACACCGGCCCACTACCCGACGGGGTGGCAAACGAGGACTTCAGCCCACCGCAGGTACGTGAACGCAACGCGGCGGTGGTCGCCGAACACGGCGATGGCTGGCGGCTGCCGCCCCCGCCGTGGGCCGAACTAGCGGCGGGAGCATCCGATGTGGATGAATCGGTCGTCGCGCTGCTCGGTGAGCGGTCGGTGGCCCAACCGTGGGCAACCGCCACCACGCCGGTACGGCTCACCGGGGCGTGGGAGAAGCTGCCCCGCCTCGGCGTGCTGTCGAGCTTCACCGTCGAGCAGGTACGCGAGATGGCCGCCACCATGCCGCTGTGTCAGCACATGGCCGGCAACTCGTGGCGGTACGAGGAACTGCCGACGTGGCACTGGCCGATGCTCAGCCGACCGGCCGAACTGGCCCAGATCCTGCACCAAGCCAGGCCGACGGCATAGCCTGCGGCGCCCGGGTGACCTCGCGCACGGAGGTCACCCGGGGCACCGGGGCACCGTCGGGGATGGGCATCGAAACCACACAGCACCGCGCAGCCTCGTCACCTGCACAAACCCCGGCAGTCACGGTCTCGCGACGTCAATGTCCGCTCATCGGCCACATCCGGATGCCGGCGAGACCCAGATCGCCGTGACGGTCGGTAGCGGCCCTGTTCGCAGCATGTCCGCGCAGTCGATCTATTGAGGTCGTTGAACCGTTGCGTTAGGTGAGTGGTCTCCCTCTGCGCCACCACCGAGATCGGCTTGGCGTAACGAAGCGATCGGTTTCGAACGAGATCGACCCTCGAACGGTGGGCTGCCCCGCCATTGCGGAACAGGTACCCGGATTCAGCCGAGGAGGAGCTGTACGCCGAGCGTCAGAGTGCCGGCGGCCAGGGCGGCCGCCCCGACCCACAGGATGACGATGGCACGGTTGGGTCGGGTGCGGGCGCGGCCAGCCGAGGAGGCGAAGAAGCCTCCCGGAATGAGGATCGCCGCGAGCGGCACGCACAGTCGCGCGGCCCAGCCGGCAGGACCGTTCAGGTCGGTGGCGTCGGCCAGGATGAGGCACACCAGGCTCAGAGTGACCAGCACCCCGGCGTGCGCGTGGCCGGCGCGGGCGAAGGTCTTCTGGAAGTCGGTCAGGTCCACGGCGCCGCGAACGATGCGGGTCATGAAGTACCCACCGAATTCGATGGTGACGATCGTGAGGAGGACGATTCCGGCGATGACCCGGCTTGCGTCGCTGAGGTGCAGGTGAGTCATCTGTACTCCCCGTGGCTGGGCTGTGGTGATCTGGGCGGGAAGGCGGCTCGGTCGACTGGCGGGGGCATCTCGCTACCCCACGGCCACGGCTGCGGCGGTGGCGACGAACAGCACCTGTAGCGCGGTGCGTGGTAGCAGCGGCGTGACGGGGTGTCCGCCGAGGGCGAGGTGACGGCGGGCGGCGGAGACATTGGCGGGAAACATCGCCACCATGAGCAGGCCCAGGCCCGCCGCACACCACCGTGCAGCCGCTGGCAGCAGGAGGCCGGCCGCCCCGGCCAGTTCGAGGACTCCGGTGACCGTCACCAGCAGGTCCGGGCGGGGCAGCCTGGGGGGCACCATGGCGATCAGCTCGCGGCGCCGGGCCCGGCTGAAGTGCGCTACACCGGTGACCACGAACATCAGCGCAAGACCCAGGCGCAGGGCCGGGTACCAGCCATCGAGGGTGTGCACGCCGCAGAGTCCGGCCAGGCGCGCGAGGGCAACGCCGCCGAGTAGAGCGATGAGCGGAGCCATAATGCGTCCCTCCTGAAACTTGTCATTGACAAGATGCCAGCTTCACTAAGTCTTGTCAATGACAAGTTAGGGTGTTGACGTGGCAGACGACCCAGGACGGCGGTACCACCATGGAGATCTACGGGCAGCTGTGCTCGCAGCCGCGGTGGAAGTGATCGGTGAATCCGGAACGAGCGGGCTGAGCCTGCGCGACCTCGCGCGGCGCGCGGGTGTGTCGCACGCCGCACCCGCGTACCACTTCGGTGACAAGGAAGGCCTGCTAACGGCGCTGGCGAGCCAGGGCTACGAGCTGCTCGCCGACGCCCTGGAAGCCGCCCGTGGCGCGGGCGGCGAGATCCTCGAGGTCGGCCTCGCCTACGTGCGGTTCGCCGTAGATCACCCGGCTCACTTCAAGGTGATGTTCCAGCCCGACCTCTACCCCGACGACGATCCGACGCTGGCGGCGGCGCGGCAGCGGGCCGCAGAAGCGCTGCGCGCCGAAGTAACGGCACTGCCGGGGGTGGACCCGCAGATCGCCCGACTGGCGGCGTGGTCGATCGTGCACGGCTTCGCAACGCTGTGGCTGGGTGGTGCGCTCAGACAGGCAGCCGGCCAGGACGACGCCACGGACTTGGCCCGACCCGTCATACGGCTGCTGTTCGGGCACGACTCGGATCGCGCAACCTGACGCCGGACACGGCGAAGAGTCCCCTGACGCGGACCCCTATTCGTGCCGCTGTGAGCGGTACCGGTTCGCTGAGCCTGCAGAACCCGACGAGCTCGTGTCCTGTCATCGGCAGAAGCGGATGCGAGACGCGCCCCTGCACCAGAAACGGTGACCGTGGAGACGGGCTTGTCGGCCGCCGCGAGGATGGCGGCGGCCAGAACCAGCCTGGCGGGGACGGGGATGTTGCTGAGGTGCGGCTCTGCGCGGCAGCTCCTGCGCCGCTGCGTTGGCGAGGTCGTCCTCGTCGGCCACGAACACGTCGCTGTGGTGCTCGGCCGGGTCGACGCGGTGCCGCTCGACGCGCATGTACTCGATCAGCCAGCGAGTCGGCGGGCATGGGCGGCAGTGGTCCCCACATGCCCGACCGGCAGCGGTGCCCCGCCGAGCATCCGCTCCAGGAGGTCATGCACCCCGCCGCCAAAGACGGATGCCTCCCACCCCGATCGGGTGGGAGGCATCCGTTTTACTTCGCGGTGTCAGCTGCAGCCGGAGGTGGAGCCGCAGCCCTCGCAGACGTAGCAGCTACCGGCCGGCCGCATCTTGGTGCCGCAGGTGAAGCAGAGCGGCGCGTCGGCCGCCTTCCCCAGCACGGCCTCCAGCAGCTCGGTGGACGATCCGACCTGGGTGGCCGACTCGATGACCTGCGGGGCCGCCGCCGGCTCCGGCGCGGTCGTGGTGGCGTCCACCGGCGCGGAGACCGGCGCGGACGCCGCCATCCCCGCCAGGTCGACGCCCGCCGCCTCGGCCTCGGCCTCGGCACGCAGCTGGGCGGCCCGCTCCTGCGCGGTGAAGATGCCGAGCTCGGCGCGGCGCTCGTACGGCAGGAAGTCCAGCGCCAGGCGACGGAAGATGTAGTCCATCACCGAGGCGGCCATCCGCACGTCCGGGTCGTCGGTCATGCCGGCCGGCTCGAAGCGCATGTTGGTGAACTTGCTGACGTACGTCTCCAGCGGGACGCCGTACTGCAGACCGATCGAGATGGCCACGGAGAACGCGTCCATCACACCGGCGAGCGTGGAGCCCTGCTTCGACATCTTGAGGAAGACCTCGCCGAGACCGTCGTCCGGGTAGGACGACGCGGTGAGGTAGCCCTCGGCACCGCCGACCGAGAAGGACACGGTCGAGGAGGGGCGCTTCTTCGGCAGGCGCTTGCGCACCGGCCGGTACTCGACGACCTTCTCGACCGCCTTCTCGACCTCGGCCGGGGCGGCCTCGGTGGCCTTGTTGCTCTTGGCGGCGGAGAGCGGCTGGCCGACCTTGCAGTTGTCGCGGTAGATGGCCAGCGCCTTGAGGCCGAGCTTCCAGCCCTCGAAGTAGATCTTCTCGACGTCCTCGATCGTCGCCGACTCCGGCATGTTGACGGTCTTGGAGATGGCGCCGGAGATGAACGGCTGTACCGCGGCCATCATCCGGACGTGGCCCATCGGGGCGATGGAGCGCTCGCCCATCGCGCAGTCGAAGACCGGGTAGTGCTCGGGCTTGAGGCCCGGCGCGTCGACGACGTGGCCGTGCTCGGAGATGAACTCGACGATCGCCTCGACCTGCTCCTCGGGATAGCCGAGGCTGCGCAGCGCGCGTGGCACGGTCTGGTTGACGATCTGCATCGAGCCGCCGCCGACCAGCTTCTTGAACTTGACCAGGGCCAGGTCGGGCTCGATGCCGGTGGTGTCGCAGTCCATCATCAGGCCGATGGTGCCGGTCGGGGCGAGCACGGAGGCCTGCGAGTTGCGCCAGCCGTTCTTCTCACCGATCTTGTTGCCGGTCTGCCACTGCTTGGTGGCCTCCCGGGCGATCTCGGTGGCGACGAGCCCGGTCGGACGGATCTCGTCGTTGGCCGCGGCGTGCTTGCGCATGACCCGCTTGTGGCCCTCGGCGTTGCGGGCGTAGCCGTCGTACGCGCCGACGACGCCGGCGAGCTCCGCCGAGCGGCGGTAGGCGACACCGTTCATCAGCGAGGTGATCGTGGCGGCGACGCTGCGGCCCGCCTCCGAGTCGTACGGCAGGCCGGAGGCCATCAGCAGGGCGCCGAGGTTGGCGTAGCCGATGCCGAGCTGGCGGTAGGCGCGGGTGGTCTCGCCGATCTTCTCGGTCGGGAAGTCGGCGAAGCAGATCGAGATGTCCATCGCGGTGATGACGAACTCGACGCTGCGGACGAACTTCTCGACCTCGAAGCCGCCGTCGGCCTTGAGGAACTTCATCAGGTTCAGCGAGGCGAGGTTGCACGACGAGTTGTCGAGGTGCATGTACTCCGAGCACGGGTTGGACGCGGTGATCCGCCCGGTCTCCGGGGTGGTGTGCCAGTCGTTGATCGTGTCGTCGTACTGCAGGCCCGGGTCGGCGCACTCCCACGCCGCCTTGGCGATCTTGCGGAACAGGCCCTTGGCGTCGATCGTGTCGATCACCGCGCCGTCGAGCCGGCCGCGCAGGTCGAACGTGCCGCCCTCCTCGACCGCCCGCATGAACTCGTCGGAGACCCGGACCGAGTTGTTGGCGTTCTGGTACTGGACGCTGACGATGTCGTTCCCGCCGAGGTCCATGTCGAAGCCGGCGTCCCGCAGCGCGCGGATCTTGTCTTCCTCACGCGCCTTGGTCTCGATGAACTCCTCCACGTCGGGGTGATCGACGTCGAGGATGACCATCTTGGCCGCGCGCCGGGTCGCCCCGCCGGACTTGATGGTGCCGGCCGACGCGTCGGCGCCGCGCATGAAGCTGACCGGGCCGGAGGCGGTGCCACCGCTGGAGAGCAGCTCCCTGGAGGAGCGGATCCGGGACAGGTTGACGCCGGAGCCGGAGCCGCCCTTGAAGATCAGCCCCTCCTCCTTGTACCAGTCGAGGATCGAGTCCATCGAGTCGTCGACGGAGAGGATGAAGCACGCGCTGACCTGCTGCGGCGAGGAGGTGCCGACGTTGAACCAGACCGGCGAGTTGAAGCTGAAGACCTGGTGCAGCAGCATCCAGGTGAGCTCGTGCTCGAAGATCTCGGCGTCGGCCGGCGACGCGAAGTAGCCGTGCTGCTCGCCGGCGGCCCGGTAGGTCTTCACCACCCGGTCGATCAGCTGCTTGAGCGACCACTCCCGCTCCGGGGTGCCGACGGCGCCCCGGAAGTACTTGGTGGTCACGATGTTCGCCGCGTTGACGCTCCAGAAGTCCGGGTACTCGACGCCACGCTGCTCGAAGTTGATCGAGCCGTCACGCCAGTTCGTCATGACGACGTCGCGCCGCTCCCAGGTCACCTCGTCGTACGGGTGGACCCCCTCGGTGGTCCACACCCGCTCGACCTTGAGCCCGCCCGCGCTCCCGGCGCGCGCCCGTCCCTTGCTCGCGGTCACACCTTCCCCCGCCATCTCATCCGCCCCCTCAGTGCCTCGCGCGGCACCCCGCCGCGCTTCCTTACACGATCCGAAAAAATCAAAAGCTCTAATCGGTACGGCCGGCGGCCGCCCCGGCCGACGGCTGCGTCCCGCCCTGCCGCTGCCGTGCCGCCGCGGCGGCACGCAGCGTCTCGATCTCGCGCTCGAAGTCGCCGAGCGAGTCGAACGAGCGGTAGACGCTGGCGAAGCGGAGGTAGGCCACCTCGTCCAGCTCCCGCAGCGGCCCGAGAATCGCGAGCCCCACCTCGTGGCTGGGGATCTCGGCGGCGCCCTTGGCCCGTACGGTCTCCTCGACCTTCTGGGCGAGCAGCGCGAGCGCGTCGTCGTCGACCGGCCGTCCCTGGCATGCCTTGCGCACGCCGCCGATGATCTTCGTCCGGCTGAACGGCTCGGTCACGCCGCTGCGCTTCACCACCGCGAGGACGGCCTCCTCGACCGTGGTGAACCGCTTGCCGCACTCCGGGCAGGAGCGGCGACGTCGGATCAGCTGCCCGTCGTCGGCTTCGCGCGAATCCACCACGCGCGAGTCGGCGTGCCGGCAGTATGGGCACCGCATGCCGGGCCTCCTCTCCGATCGACCGGTGGCGTGACAGCCCCTCCGCCACCGATCCCGCGCACGCGACAACGCAACGGACGGCCGTTCGTGGCGGGCGCCGCTGTGTGTCGAGGCGAGAAGCGGTGAGGGTGGTTACCCACAACCTGTGGATGACTTACACGCTTGTGACTACTAGATGTTGGGGTCGACGCTATGCCGCGGATGCGCCAGGGTCAAGTTGACGCGCGGGTCGTGGCGCGATGTCACCTTCCCAACCGGATTGCCCGGCGCGCGGTTACCGGCACGCGCGCGGCATCACGTGGGCCGCGATAGATCGTGCCGGTCCCGCGCTCCGGGCGCAGCGCGATCCCTCGGATTGTGACCGATGGCTCCCCGGTGGATGCCGCACCGGGTTAACCCAAAAGAGTCAGCGCAACTACCGTGGGTAATTGAATAGAACATGCGTACGATTGTTTAGCAGAAAACGCGGGTAGGGCGGCGATTTTCCGGAAGGACACGCCGAAGGACCTCGTACAGATGTTTGAAACTGTCCGATGGCACCGATACGGTCTTGGACACCGACGCCGGTGCGCCTTCGCGGCAAACGCGGCGTCGAACGCAGCGACGCACCACGAGCCGCCAAGGCACTCACCGCCGACCAGGGAGGACGGACGTGTCGACCGACGACCGGACGAGCCGGCAACATCACCCGGAGAAGACCGCCGCCAAGACCACCGCGCCGGCGGCGTCGGGTGGCCGACGGCGGAGCCCGAGCCGGTCCCGCAGCGCGCAGCCGCAGCTGCGGCCGGTGACGCCGGTGGTCAGCGCCTTCCCCGACCCCGTCACCGTGGACCTGACCGCGCGCCAGCGCCGCATCCTCGAGTTCATCCGCGACTGGGTGGAGCGCTACGGCTACCCGCCGAGCGTGCGTGAGATCGGCGAGGCGGTCGGGCTGGTCTCCCCGTCGAGCGTCGCCTACCAGCTCAAGGAGCTGGAGCGGAAGGGGTTCCTCCGCCGCGATCCCAACCGCCCGCGCGCGGTGGACGTACGTCCCCCCAGCGAGCTGGTCGACGACGAGACCGTCCGCGCCCAACGCCCGACCCCGGCGTACGTGCCGATGCTCGGCCGCATCGCCGCCGGTGGGCCGATCCTCGCCGAGCAGGCCGTCGAGGACGTCTTCCCGCTCCCCCGCGAGCTGGTCGGCGAGGGCGAGGTCTTCATGCTGCAGGTCAAGGGCGACTCGATGGTCGAGGCGGCGATCTGCGACGGCGACTGGGTGGTGGTGCGGCAACAGCCGACCGCGAACTCGGGCGAGATCGTCGCGGCGATGCTCGACGGCGAGGCGACCGTGAAGACCTACCGGCGGCGCGACGGGCACGTCTGGCTGATGCCCGCCAACCCGGCGTTCGACCCGATCGCCGGCGACGACGCGACCATCATGGGCCGGGTCGTCGCGGTGCTCCGCCGGATCTGACCCGTCCCCCGCGACATTCACAAAGGGGCGGCCCCGCCATCGGCGGGGCCGCCCCTTTGTGCGGCTTCGTCAGCGGTAGCCGTCCCCGTTGTCCGGATAGCCGC
The DNA here is from genome assembly GCF_900107255.1 of Micromonospora pattaloongensis. Classification (GTDB taxonomy): domain Bacteria; phylum Actinomycetota; class Actinomycetes; order Mycobacteriales; family Micromonosporaceae; genus Micromonospora_I; species Micromonospora_I pattaloongensis. The sequence goes on from NZ_FNPH01000002.1 coordinate 509,879, forward strand.
CGCGCCGCCCGCGCGGCGGCCCGTACACCCCGGCCCGGTTGTCGTCGTACTCGTCGTCATCCCGCCGGCGATCGCCCGGAACGCCGCCACCGCGGCCGGCCCGGTAGTCCTCGTCAGGGCGCTCGACGCGCCCGTAGCCCCCGCCCGCCGGCTGACCGCCGTAGACCCCACCCGACGGCGGGGCGGGTCGCCGCGACGCCGGCTGACCGCCGTACACGCCCGGCTGCGGGCCACGCGGCGCGCCGCCCACCGGCTCGGAACCCGGGCCGCCGCCGTACACGCCGCCGCGCTGCGGCGCCGCCGGCGCACCGCCGGGCTGCGGCGCCGGCGCGCCGCCGTACACCCGGCCGGGCGCCGGGGTGGGCCCACCCGTGGCGCCGTAGACCGGACCGCTGGGCTTGCCGCCGTAGACGCCGCTGGGCTTGGCCGCCGGCGCGGCGCCACCGTAGACCGCGCCGCCCGGCCTACCGCCGTCCGGGCCCGCGCCGTACACACCGCCGGCGCGCTGGCCCGGACCGGCCCGCTCCGGGCCGCCCTCGTCCCACCCGGGCTCCGACTGCTCCCCCCGGTCCGGCGCGCGCACCGCGGCGCTCGCCGTGCCGCGCACCGGCTTCGGGCCGTCCTCACCGTCGACGTCGTCGGCCGGCGGCTTGCGGCGGGCGCGCACGATCCCGTAGATGCCGGCCCCCACCAGGATCGCGCCGATGATGCCCACCGCGCCGATCAGGTAGTTGATGTCCTGCAGCGTGAGGGTGCTGAACCACGACTGATCGCTGCTGGCATCGGCGGCCGTGCCGGCGGCGGTGGCGATGGTCGTGGCGGGCGTGTAGCGCTGGACGACGACCGGTTCGTCCCCGGGCAGCGACCCCACGTCCGAGACGGTGACGAAGAACCTGCCGTCCCGCGTGTACGTGATCGCCTCACCGAACGCGTCGGCGAGCGGCGTGACCCGCGGCGTGCCGGTGGTGAGCGCCTTGACGATGTCGCCGTTGGACACGTCCCACTCGAACGCGTCGGCGTAGCTGCGCAGCACGACGCGCGTCCCGTCCGGCGAACGCGCCGCCCCGGTGACGGGGAGCCGGCCGGTCGCGGCGAGCGCGTTCGGGGTGTTGGTCTTCGGGAGCGAGACCTCGCCGACCTTCTGCAACGGCACCGGCGTCTCGTTGTTCTTCTTCAGCGGCGCCGACGGGGTGTAGATCTCGGCCTTGCCGAGATTCTTCGTGATGATGATCGGCGTGCCGTCGTCGGCGATCAGCAGCGCTTCCGCGTCGTGCGGCCTGCCCTGCGGATAGCTCACCCGGTGGATCACCGGGGCGGCGGAGCCGGCGACCGGCATGCTCCAGAGCGCGACCCTGGGCCGGCGCTCGGCAGAGGTGGCGTTGTCACCGATGTCGGCGATCCACAGCGTCTTGCCGTCGGGCGAGAGCGCGAGGTCCTCCGGGTCCAGCGGCGAGGTCGGGAAGTCTCTGGTCTTGCTGACCCTGCAGCCGCTGTTGAGGAAGAAGACCGGCTTCTTGCCCGGATCGTCGGTGCTGTCGTTGATCACGAGGTAGCCGTTGGCGAGCGCGACGATCCCCGAGATCTCGCGCAGACGCTCGTCGCTGACCGTGCAGACCTTCGTCGGCTTGGCGCGCGGCGCGGCGTCGCCGGACGGCGCCGGCGCCGGGGCGGCGTGCGCAGGGCCCGCGAGAAGGAAGAGGCCGACCAGCGCGGATGCCACCATGGCCGAGGACAGAACACGCCGCATCAGATCAGTGTCGCACGTTCGGCGCGTCCAGCGCGGAACGCCGTGATCGATTACGCAGTGTGATCAGCCCAGGGTCGCGCCGTGCCGGGCGAGTTCGGCGGCGAGCGCCTCGTCGACCCGCACGTGCAGCTCCGTGCCGTGTTCGGTGTGGGTGGTGCGCAACACCTCGCCGCGGCGGTGCACCTCCGCCACGAGATCACCCCGGTCGTACGGCAGCGTCACCCGCAGCTCCACCGCGGGCCGCGGCAGCCGCGCCTCGATCGCCCCGCGCAGCCCCTCGATACCGCGCGCGGCGCGGGCCGAGACGAAGACCGCGTCCGGCCAGAGCCGCTTGAGCCGCAGCAGCGTCTCCTCGTCGGCCGCATCGATCTTGTTGACCACCAGCAGCTCCGGCACGCTGTCCGCGCCGACCTCGGTGAGCACCTCGCGCACCGCCCGCACCTGCTCCTCCGGATCCGGATGCGCCCCGTCCACGACGTGCACGACGAGATCCGCGTCGGCGACCTCCTCCAGCGTCGAGCGGAACGCCTCGACGATCTGGTGCGGCAGGTGCCGGACGAAGCCGACCGTGTCCGACAGGGTGTAGACCCGGCCGTCGGCCGCGTGCGCCCGACGGGTGGTCGGGTCGAGGGTGGCGAAGAGCGCGTCCTCGACGAGGACGCCCGCGCCGGTGAGGCGGTTGAGCAGGCTGGACTTGCCGGCGTTGGTGTAGCCGGCGATCGCCACCGCGGGGACGGCGTTGCGGGCGCGTCGGGAGCGCTTGGTCTGACGTACCGTGCGCATGCCCTTGATCTCGCGGCGCAGCCGCGCGATCCGCGTCCGGATGCGGCGCCGGTCGGTCTCCAGCTTGGTCTCACCGGGACCGCGCAGGCCGACGCCGCCGCCGGCGCCGCCGACCCGGGCGCTACCACCGGCCTGCCGGGACAGCGCCTCACCCCAACCGCGCAGCCGCGGCAGCAGGTATTCCAACTGGGCGAGCTCGACCTGCGCCTTACCCTCCTTGCTCTTCGCGTGCTGGGCGAAGATGTCGAGGATCAGGGCGGTCCGGTCGATCACCTTGACGTTGACCGACTGCTCGAGGTTGCGCAGCTGCGACGGGGAGAGCTCGCCGTCGCAGATCACGGTGTCGGCGCCGGTCGAGACGACCACGTCGCCGAGCTCGGCGACCTTGCCCCGCCCGATGTACGTGGCGGGATCGGGCCGCCCGCGCCGCTGGATCAACCCTTCGAGGACCTGCGAGCCGGCCGTCTCGGCGAGCGCGGCGAGCTCGGTGATCGAGTTCTCCGCGTCGGTGACGCTGCCGTCCCACACCCCGACGAGCACGACCCGTTCCAGCCGCAGCTGCCGGTATTCGACCTCGCTGACGTCGGCAAGCTCCGTGGAGAGCCCGGCTACCCGCCGCAGGGCGTTACGGCTCTCGAGTTCGAGCTCTCCCGTGGTGGCGTCGACCTCGTCGACGCGGTCCGGGAAGGAGATCGTCGAGTCATCGGTCCGGTTTGTGCGCAAAAGCTTCCTCCTCCGCCCTCGATCGTGACACGCGCGGCCCGCCGGCGCATCCACAAATCCCACGCGGCCCGTTTCCGCGCGCCACGCCGGGAATGAGGTGACTCACCGGTAACCAGGGCGGCACGCGACGCGACGGCGGGCGGGTAAGAATTGCCGGGCGGGCCGATCGGCCGCGCACACCGCAACCGGAGGATTTACGTGGCGACCACCCGCCTACCGAGTGCCGGATTTTCCATCACGATCCGGATCAGCATCACCGCCGACGCGTCCGCGATCGGGCGGCTGACCACCTGCGTCGGCGAGGCCGGGGCCATCGTCACCGCGCTCGACGTCGTCGACTCCGACCCGTCCAGCGTGATCGTCGACCTCACCTGCGACACCGCCGACTCCGCCCACGCCGACCAGGTCGTCAAGGCGCTCGACGCGCTGGAGGGCGTCGAGGTGCGCAAGGTCTCCGACCGCACCTTCCTGCTCCACCTCGGCGGCAAGATCGAGGTCAACTCGAAGGTGGGCCTCCGCACCCGCGACGAGTTGTCCCGGGCCTACACGCCGGGCGTCGCCCGGGTCTGCCTGGCCATCGCCGAGAACCCGGCCGACGCCCGACGGCTGACGATCAAGCGCAACACCGTCGCCGTCGTCACCGACGGCACCGCGGTGCTCGGCCTGGGCAACATCGGTCCGGCCGCGGCCCTGCCGGTCATGGAGGGCAAGGCCGCGCTCTTCAAGCGCTTCGGCGGGGTGGACGCCTGGCCGGTCGTGCTCGACACCCAGGACCCGGACGAGATCGTGTCGATCGTCAAGGCGATCGCGCCCGCGTACGGCGGGATCAACCTGGAGGACATCGCGGCGCCGCGCTGCTTCGAGATCGAGGCTCGGCTGCGCGAGGCGCTGAACATCCCGGTCTTCCACGACGACCAGCACGGCACCGCGATCTGCGTGCTCGCCGCGCTGACCAACGCGCTGCGCGTGGTCGGCAAGCGGCTGGCCGACGTCCGGGTGGTGGTCTCCGGCGCGGGCGCCGCCGGCACCGCGATCATGAAGTTGCTGCTGCGGCAGGGCGTCGGCGACATCATCGCGTACGACCGGCCGGGCGCGCTGCACCGCGGCATGGAGGGGCTGAACTCCGACTGGCAGTGGCTCGTCGACCACACCAACAAGGAGAACTACGCCGGCGACCTGCGCGGGGCGATCCGGGGCGCGGACGTGTTCATCGGGGTGAGCGCGCCCAACCTCCTCACCGGCGACGACATCGCCACCATGGCGGAGAACTCGATCGTGTTCGCGCTGGCGAACCCCGACCCGGAGGTCGACCCGCGGGAGGCGCGCAAGCACGCCGCGGTGGTCGCGACCGGCCGCTCCGACCAGCCGAACCAGATCAACAACGTGCTCGCCTTCCCCGGCGTGTTCCGCGGCATGCTCGACGCGCACGCGGAGGAGTTCACCGAGGAGATGGCGCTCGCGGCCGCGCGGGCGATCGCGGACGTGGTCGGGGAGGAAAAGATCAACCCGACCGTCATCGTGCCGAGCGTCTTCGACCCGCGCGTCGCGCCGGCGGTGGCCGCGGCGGTGCGCGCCGCCGCCCAGGCCGCCGCCGCCTCGGCCACCTCCGGCGCCACCTCGCCCGCGTCGGCCGGCGCCCCATCGGGCGCGGGCGCGCCCGCGACGGACCCGGTCGGGGACGAGCCGGGCACGCTGCCGACCCACCCCTGACGGCCCGCCTCCGCCGATCAAGAACCTGCCGGTCCGTCAAGGACGGGTCCTTGATCGGCGGGGGCAGCTACAGGGTTCCGGGGTCGACCTCGCCGTGCGCGACCAGCACGGCGGGGCCCGCGAGCCAGCAGCTGTCCCCGTCGAGGGTGATGGTGAGCCGTCCGCCGAGCACGTCCACCGCGACGACCCCGGCGTCCCGGCCCGCGTCGCGCAGCGCCACCGTCGCGACCGCGCAGGCCCCGGAGCCGCAGGAGAGGGTCTCGGCGGAGCCGCGCTCGTAGACGCGCATCGCCACGTGCAGGTCGGCGCCGTTCACCGGCTCCGCCGGCGCGACGAACTCGACGTTCACCCCGGCCGGGAAGACCGCCGGGTCGAAACCGGGCGAACGGGTCAGGTCCAGGCCGCCGAGGTCGAGGGCGCCGGGCAGCGCGCACACCAGGTGCGGATTTCCGCAGTCCACCGCGACGCCCGGCACGGTCAGCCCGCCGACCGTCGCCGTGCTGGTGTCGTAGATCCGCGGCCGGCCCATGTCGACCGCGATCGCGTCCGGCCCGACCACCGCGCGCACCACGCCGGCGCGGGTCGCCACCGCGAGCCCGTCGGCGTCCCCGGTGACCCCCATCGAGTCGAGGTAGCGGGCGAAGACCCGCACCCCGTTGCCGCACATCTCCGCGTACGTCCCGTCGGCGTTCCAGTAGTCCATGAACCACTCGGCCCGCTCCGCGTGCCGGACCGCGTCGGGATGGTTGGCGGCGCGCACCACCCGGAGCACGCCGTCCGCGCCGATCCCCCGGCGCCGGTCGCAGAGCGCCGCGACCAGCGCCGGCGTCAGCGGGAGCGCTCCGGCCGGGTCGGGCAGGATCACGAAGTCGTTGGCGGTGCCATGGCCCTTGATGAACTGCACCCGACCATCATTCCCGAGCCGCCCGCACGGCCCGCAGCGCGGCCCCGATCGGGTCGGGGCCGGCGGAGTCGAGCCACACCACCCGGGGATCGCGACGGAACCAGGAACGCTGCCGGCGGACGAAGCGCCGGGTCGCCCGTACGGTCTCGTCCCGCGCCTGCTCCTGCGACCAGTCGCCGTCCAGGAAACGCAACACCTGCTGGTAGCCGAGCGCGCGACTGGCGGTCCGCCCCTCGCGCAGCCCGCGCCCGACCAGGTCCCGCACCTCGTCGACCAGTCCGGCCGCCCACATCCGGTCGACCCGCGTCGCGATCCGCTCGTCGAGCAGCTCCGTGTCCAGATCGACGCCGAGCTGCACCGCGTCGTAGTACGGCCGCGGCTCCGGCAGCGACGCGGTGAACGGCGCCCCGGTCAGCTCGATCACCTCGAGCGCGCGGACGATGCGCCGGCCGTTGCCGGGCAGGATGCTGGCCGCCGCCGCGGGGTCGGCCGCCGCCAGCCGGGCGTGCAGCGGCGCGGGCCCGACCGCGGCCAGCTCGGCCTCCAGCCGCGCCCGCACCGCCGGGTCCGTGCCGGGGAACTCGAACTCCTCCAGCACCGCCCGGACGTAGAGCCCGGAGCCGCCAACCAGCAGCGGCACCCGGCCCCGCGCCAGGATGTCGTCGACGGTGGCGCGGGCCAGCCGCTGGTACTCCGCGACGCTCGCCGGCTCGGTGACCGGCCAGATGTCCAGGAGGTGGTGCGGTACCCCCTCGCGCTCGGCGGGGGTGAGCTTGGCGGTGCCGATGTCCATTCCCGCGTAGAGCTGCATCGAGTCGACGTTGACCACCTCGCCGCCGAGCGCGTGCGCGAGCGCGATGCTCAGCGCCGACTTGCCGGCGGCGGTCGGCCCGACGACCGCGACGACCCGGGTCACGCCGGGGTCCAGGTGGCGACGAAGTAGGCCACGCCGTACGGCGCGGCGTAGTAGGAGAGGTCGCCGCGCCAGCCACGGCCGGCGGCCCGCGCCGCACCGGCCAGCGCCTGCCACGGCGCCCGGCCGGCCACCATCAGCCGCCCGGACAGCACGGGGTCCAGGTCGAGCAGGGCATCGGTGTCCGCGCCGCCCAGGGCCGCGGCGACCCCCTCGTCGTACGGCTGGGCGCGCGGGTCGTCGTACCCCGGGGACTTCTCCCCCCGGCAGGCGGACCCGTCGCCGATCGCGAGCAGCGCGACCCGCGGCCGCCGCCCGGCCAACGCGGCGCCGAGCGACGCGCACTCCGCGGCGGTGGCCGTGGCGTCGATCTCGTCGAACATCACCGTCCGGCCGGCGAGGTCATGCCGGGCCAGCAGCCACCCGCCGACGAGCAGGCTCGGCGTGGTCACCGGCTCGCCGGCGCCGCCGCTCAGCTCGAAGCCGACCGGGGAGCCCCACGGCCGGAACGTCCCGCGGTATCCGGGGGCGAGCCGGCGCGTCCGGTCCGACCCGCCGAGCACGATCACCGCGTCCGGCTCGGCCGCGAGCAGCCGCCCGATCGCGGCGTCGCAGGCGGCCCGGAGCTCGTCCAACTCGGCGGCCGCACCCCCGGCGATCTCCGGAACGATCACGGGTGGCTGCGGGCAGACGGCGGCGGCGACCAGAGGCACGCCGACCACGGTAGCGGGCAGGGCACTCTACTCCCGCCGCGACCTGAGGTCGCTGCTTCGAAAGACACCGTATGGTCACGGTCGGCGATAGGCGCTCGACGCGGATGGGGTGGCACCTGTGACAATGCCGGGGAGACACTTCTGCGCCGTGGCGGCGACCGCCGGGGGACCCCCGTCCGGTGGCGCCGGGAGAACGAGGATGGGCACATGAGCGACTGGACGGCCTTCGGGCGGGTCGACGCGGACGGCACGGTCTACGTCAAGACGGCCGAGGGCGAGCGCGTGGTCGGTTCCTGGCAGGCAGGGGCGCCGGAAGAGGGCCTGGCACACTTCGCGCGCCGTTTCGCGGACCTCGTCACCGAGGTCGACTTGACCGAGGCGCGCCTCAACTCGGGGGCGGCCGACGCGGCGCACTCGCTGTCGACGCTGCGACGGCTGCGGACATCGCTGGCCGAGGCCCACGTCGTCGGCGACATCGACATGCTCGCGGCGCGGCTGGACAAGCTCATCGGCACGGCCGAGGCGAAGGTGGGCGAGGCGAAGGCCGCCAAGGAGGCGGCCCGCACCGAGGCGCTCGCCCGCAAGACCGCCCTGGTGGAGGAGGCCGAGCAGCTGGCCGCGGAGTCGACCGGCTGGAAGACCGCCGGCGACCGCCTCAAGGAGATCCTCGACGAGTGGAAGTCGATCCGCGGGGTCGACAAGAAGACCGACGGCGAGCTGTGGAAGCGGTTCGCCGCGGCCCGCGACGCGTTCACCCGCCGCCGCGGCGCCCACTTCGCCACCCTCGACGCGCAGCGCAAGCAGGCGCAGGGCGCGAAGGAGGAGCTGGTCGCGCAGGCCGAGGCGCTGGCCGCCTCGGACGACTGGGGGCCCACGGCCAACCGGCTGAAGGAGCTGATGGCCGAGTGGAAGACCGCGCCGCGCGCCTCCAAGGAGGCCGAGCAGAAGCTCTGGGAACGGTTCCGGGCCGCGCAGGACGCCTTCTTCTCCCGCCGCAGTGAGGTCTTCTCCGCCCGTGACGCGGAGCTGAAGGGCAACCTCGAGCGCAAGCAGGCGCTGCTGGCCGAGGCGGAGGCGCTGGACGTCGACGCGGACCCGCGCGGCGCGCAGGCGAAGCTCCGCGAGATCCAGGGTCAGTGGCACGAGGCGGGGCGGGTGCCGCGCGAGGCCGCGGCCGGGCTCGACCGACGGCTGCGCGCCCTGGACGACAAGGTGCGGCAGGCGATGGACGCGGCCTGGCGGCGTACCGAGCCGTCGGCCAACCCGCTGCTGGCACAGATGCGCGAGCAGGTCGCGGAGGCGGAGCAGCGGCTCGCGCGCGCCCAGGCGGCCGGCGACGCCAAGCGGATCCGCGAGGCCGAGCAGGCGCTCGCCTCGAAGCGGCAGTTCCTGCAGCTGGCCGAGCAGGCCAGCTAGCCGGCGACACGCATCGGGCCCCTGCTCCAACTGGAGCAGGGGCCCGATGTCGTTGGGGACGTCAGTCGCAGCCGCAGGCGGTCGCCGGCGTGGCCGCGGGGGGCGGCGCGCCGATCGTCGGCAGCCCGAGCAGCACCCCGGGGGTACGCGGGGCGATGCCCGCCTCGTACGCGTCGCCGGCCCGGGTGTGCCGGTGCGAGATCGGCTCGTCGTCGGCGTTCAGGTGGTGCGGGGCGGCGTACGTCACGGTGGTGTGCACGATGTCACCCGGCCGGATCTCGCCCTCGTACGAGCCCGCGTCGAAGTGCACCAGGCGACCGTCGCGGGCGCGCCCGGACAGCCGACCGGTGCGCTCGTCCTTGCGCCCCTCGCCGACCGCGACGAGCACCTCGACGGTCTCGCCGACGAGCTTCCTGTTCTCCGCCCAGGTGATCTCCTCGACGGCCGCGATCAGCCGCTCGTAGCGCTCCTGCACCACCTGCTTGGGCAGCTGGCCGTCCATGGTCGCGGCCGGGGTGCCGGGGCGCTTGGAGTACTGGAAGGTGAAGGCGGACGAGAACCGCGCCTCGCGCACGACGTCGAGGGTGCGCTCGAAGTCGGCGTCGGTCTCGCCGGGGAAGCCGACGATGATGTCCGTGGTGATCGCCGCGTCCGGCATCGCCGCCCGGACCTTCTCGATGATGCCGAGATAGCGCTCCGCGCGGTACGAGCGGCGCATCGCCCGCAGCACGTCGTCGGAGCCGGACTGCAACGGCATGTGCAGCGAGTGGCAGACGTTGGGCGTCTCGGCCATCGCCGCGATCACGTCGTCGGTGAAGTCCTTCGGGTGCGGGCTGGTGAAGCGGACCCGCTCCAGCCCCTCCACGTCGCCGCAGGCCCGCAGCAGCTTGCCGAACGCGAGCCGGTCGCCGAACTCGACGCCGTACGAGTTGACGTTCTGGCCGAGCAGCGTCACCTCCAGCACGCCCTCGGCGACCAGGGCCCGCACCTCGGCGAGGATGTCGCCCGGCCGGCGGTCCTTCTCCTTGCCGCGCAGCGACGGCACGATGCAGAAGGTGCAGGTGTTGTTGCAGCCGACGGAGATCGAGACCCAGCCCGCGTACGTCGACTCGCGCCGGGTCGGCAGCGTCGAGGGGAAGACCTCCAGCGACTCGAGGATCTCCACCTCGGCGGCGGCGTTGTGCCGGGCCCGCTCGAGCAGCGCCGGCAGCGACCCGATGTTGTGGGTGCCGAACACGACGTCGACCCAGGGCGCGCGCCGGACGATCTCGCCGCGGTCCTTCTGGGCCAGGCAGCCGCCGACCGCGATCTGCATCCCGGGCCGCTTGTTCTTCACGGGCCGCAGGTGACCGAGGTTCCCGTAGAGGCGGTTGTCGGCGTTCTCCCGTACGGCGCAGGTGTTGAAGACCACCACGTCCGGGTCGTCGGATTCGCCCGCCCGCACGTAGCCCGCCTGCTCCAGCAGGCCGGAGATCCGCTCGGAGTCGTGCACGTTCATCTGGCAGCCGTACGTGCGCACCTGGTAGGTGCGGGACAGGCTGCTCTCGGCTGCGGTAGTCATGATTGGCACCAGAGTATCCGCCGGTGACGCCGCGGCTTCCAGCAGCGGTGCCGTGCGGCGGGGTCAGGCCACGACGTAGGGCGGCAGCACGGAATCGGGCGCGCGGCGCGACTGGTCGCAGCGCGCCCATTCGCGGCACCACGGGTCCGAGGCGGTGCAGAACCGGAGGTTGCTCAGCACCTCCCCGTCGTCGGTGTCCGCGACGTCCAGGTGCACCGGCCGCACCACACCCTCCGGCGTGATCAGCAGGAACCGCCCGGGGTCGGCGGTGTCGTCGGGGAGCAGGCACCGCTCGCCGATCAGCCGGGCGAAGCCGGCCACCACACCGGTCTCCCCCACGTCGGCGGGGGCGCGGTAGCAGTCGACGGACATTCCGAAGAGCCCCGGCCGCCGCCACACGTCGCAGAGCACGACGTCGTCGAGGAGGAGTTCCGGGTCCGCGCCGGCGAGCGGCAGCACGGGACGATCGAGCACCGCCGCCAGTGCCCGGTAGACGTCCGGGGCGGCGACGGGCGCCTCGACGGACCAGTTCCACAGGGCGGTGGGGGCGGTGGATGTCGGCATATGCCCATGGTGACCGGCTCGGCGGCCTCTGTGGGCGTGTGTTACCTCTCCGTGACCATCAGAGTTGCACTCTGGCATCAAGCCCCGCCTAAAGTGGCGGGGCAGATGTGAGTCGAGCTCGACCAGGCACGCACGACAGGACGGTGGATGACGGTGACGACGGGTGGCCCGCTCATCGTGCTCGACGGGGTCAACAAGTGGTTCGGTCCGCTCCACGTGCTCAAGGATGTGAATCTCTCCATCGAGCGGGGCGAGGTCGTGGTGGTGATCGGCCCCTCCGGGTCCGGCAAGTCCACGCTCTGCCGGGCGATCAACCGCCTGGAGCCGATCAACTCGGGGACCATCGTCTTCGACGGCCGGCCGCTGCCGGCGGAGGGCCGGGCGCTCGCGCAGCTGCGCAGCGAGGTGGGGATGGTCTTCCAGTCCTTCAACCTCTTCGCGCACAAGACGATCCTCGAGAACGTGACGATCGGGCCCGTCAAGGTCCGCAAGGAGAAGCCGGCGGTGGTCCGGGAGCGGGCGATGCAGCTGCTCGACCGGGTCGGGATCGCCAGCCAGGCGGAGAAGTACCCCGCGCAGCTCTCCGGCGGCCAGCAGCAGCGCGCCGCGATCGCGCGGGCCCTGGCCATGCAGCCGAAGGCGATGCTCTTCGACGAGCCGACCAGCGCGCTCGACCCGGAGATGGTCGGCGAGGTGCTCGACGTGATGACGTCGCTGGCCCGCGAGGGCATGACGATGGTCGTGGTCACGCATGAGATGGGCTTCGCCCGACACGCCGCAAACCGCGTGATCTTCATGGCTGACGGCCAACTGGTCGAAGATGCTCCCCCGACGGAGTTCTTCGAAAACCCGCGCAGCGACCGGGCCAAGGACTTCCTGTCGAAGATCCTGACGCACTAGCACCGGGCGTTCCCCGGAGCGCGCCGCCGCCGCGGCGCCTCCATCGATGAAGGAGATACACATGCGGATCACACGCGTGGCCGCCGCCACCCTGATGGCGACGCTCGCCCTGACCGCCGCCGCCTGCGGCAAGGAGGGCACGCCGGCCCCGAGCGGCGCCGGCAACGGCTCCGGCGCGGCGAACGGCGACACCTGCCAGAGTTCGGGTGCCACGTTCACGCCGGCGAGCAGCGTCGACCTGACCGGCAGCCCGACCTACGACAAGATCAAGAGCGCCGGCAAGGTCGTCATCGGCGTGAAGTTCGACCAGCCGAACCTGGGCTACAAGGACGCCCAGGGCAAGCGGTGCGGCTTCGACATCGAGGTCGCGCAGCTCATCGCCAGCAAGCTCGGCGTCGACCCGGCGAAGATCGAGTACAAGGAGATCCCGTCCGCCAACCGCGAGACGGCGATCAAGGGCGGCGAGATCGACTACTACGTCGGCACCTACTCGATCACCGACAAGCGTAAGAACGACATCGCCTTCGCCGGCCCGTACTTCATCGCCGGCCAGGACCTGCTGGTCCGCAAGGACGAGTCGGCGATCACCGGCAAGGAGACCCTCAAGGGCAAGAAGGTCTGCTCCGCGAAGGGCTCCACGCCGATCCAGCGGGTGCGCGACGAGGGCCTGACCGAGGCGAACAACATCGTCGAGTTCGCCACCTACTCGGAGTGCGTGTCGCAGCTGCTCGACAAGAAGGTCGACGCCGTCACGACCGACGACGCGATCCTCAAGGGCTACGCCGCGCAGAACAGCACCGACCTGAAGGTCGTCGGCAAGCCGTTCAGCACCGAGAAGTACGGCATCGGCCTGCCGAAGACCGACAAGGCGCTGCGTGACTACGTCAACGCGCAGCTCGCCGCGTCGTTCGCCGACGGCACCTGGCAGAAGATCTACGACGGCACGCTGGGCAAGTCGGGCTCGCCGGCCTCGCCGCCGGCGCTCGAGCGGTACTGATCGAGCGGTGACCTGATCACGGGCGCCGGGCGGGAACACCCGCCCGGCGCCCGTGGCGAGAAATGAGAGCGAGGAATGGCCGAGTTTCTTCGAGTACTGACGGATAACTGGAGCCTCTATTCCCAGGGGTTCACCAACACCGTCAAGCTCTTCCTGGTCGCCGCCGTCGGCAGCCTCGTTCTCGGCACGCTGCTCGGGGCGATGCGGGTCTCCCCGGTGCCGGCGTTGCGCGCCTTCGGCGCGACCTACGTCAACGTGCTGCGCAACACCCCGCTCACGTTGGTCTTCGCCTTCCTCGTCTTCGCGGTCCCGAAGCTCGATGTCAATATCGACTACCTCCCGGCCGCGTTCCTCGCGTTGACCCTCTACACCTCGGCGTTCGTCTGCGAGGTGGTCCGGTCCGGCATCAACACCGTCGCGACCGGCCAGGCCGAGGCGGCCCGCGCGCTGGGCATGACATTCCTGCAGGTGCTCGGCTCGATCGTGCTGCCCCAGGCGCTGCGCTCGATGGTCCCGCCGATGATGAGCGTGTTCATCGCGATGCTGAAGAACACCACGATCGCTGCCGGCTTCTCCGTGCTGGAGGCGGGCGCCATCCCGGCGTACATGTCCGAACGGGGCGAGCCGCAGTTCGCGGTGCTGCTCTGGATCACGATCGGCTTCCTCATCCTGATTCTTCCGCTGGTCGTTCTGCAGCGGTTCCTGGAGCGCAAGTTGGCGGTGGCACGGTGAGCGCGAGGAGTGAGCGCAGCGAGTCCCGCAGTCGCGAACGGAAGGCAACGCAGTGACTCAGGCGACGGTCCTCTACGACCTGCCCGGCCCCCGGGCGCGCCGGCGCAACGCGATCATCGGGGTCGTCTCGATCGCCGCGATCGTCGGGCTCATCGGGTGGGCGGTCTACCGGTTCTGGCAGACCGGCCAGTTCGAGGCGCGCAAGTGGGAGCAGTTCCAGTACGCGGCGGTGCAGCGTGAGCTGCTCGCCGGCTACCTGGCCACGCTGAAGGCGGCCGGCATCGCGACGGTGCTCGCGCTGCTCTTCGGCGCGCTCTTCGCCGCGGCCCGGCTCAGCGACCGGTGGATCCTGCGGGCCCCGGCCACCTTCGTGGTCGAGCTCTTCCGGGCCATCCCGCTGCTGATCCTGATCTTCTTCGGCTACTACGTGCCGCTGCAGTACGGCTGGTCGATCGACAAGCTCTGGGCGCTGGTCATCGGTCTCACCCTCTACAACGGGTCGGTGCTGGCCGAGATCTTCCGGGCCGGCATCAACGCGGTGCCGCGCGGCCAGTCCGAGGGCGCGTACGCGATCGGCATGCGGAAGAACCAGGTGATCCGGCTGATCCTGCTGCCCCAGGCGGTGCGCGCGATGCTGCCGGCGATCGTGAGCCAACTGGTGGTACTGCTCAAGGACACCGCGCTCGGCTTCATCATCACCTATCCGGAGCTGCTCTTCGTCGGCAAGCAGATCGGCGGCCGCCTCGCGTTCGGGCTGCCGTACGTGCCGACGTACCTGATCGTCGCCGTCATCTACATCGCGACCTGCGGCCTGCTCTCGGTGCTCGCCTGGTGGCTGCAGAAGCGGATGGGTCGGGCGCGCAAGACCTCGGCCGCGGTGCTGCCGACGAAGGACTTCGGCGACGCCGGCCGCACCGCGATCTGACCCCGCGCCGCCCAGCCAGCGGCACCAGCGTGATCAAGGGATCCGCAGCACGACACGTCCGTGTCCGTGCCGCGGATCCCTTGACCGTTTGACGGGTGTCGCGGGCGCGGTCAGCGGGCGATCTCGGTGACGCGGGATTCGCGGACCACCGTCACCCGGATCTGACCCGGATAGGTCAGCTCCTCCTCGATCTGCTTGGCCACGTCGCGGGCCAGCACCGCGGCGCCGATGTCGTCGACGTCCTCCGGTTTCACCATCACCCGGATCTCGCGGCCGGCCTGCATCGCGAAGACCTTCTCGACGCCCGACTTGCCGCCGGCGATCTCCTCGATCCGCTCGAGCCGCTTGACGTACGCCTCCAGGCTCTCCCGGCGCGCGCCCGGCCGACCACCGGAACAGGCGTCCGACGCCTGCGTCAGCACCGCCTCGATGGTTTGCGGCGCAACCTCGTTGTGATGCGCTTCGATGGCGTGCACGACGTCCTCGGACTCGCCGTACTTGCGGGCCAGGTCCGCGCCGATCAGCGCGTGGCTCCCCTCCACCTCGTGGGTCAGCGCCTTGCCGATGTCGTGCAGGAACGCGCAACGCTTGATCGTCGGAATGTCCAGCCGCAGCTCGGCCGCCATCACCCCGGCGATGTGCGCGGTCTCGACGAGATGCTTGAGGACGTTCTGCCCGTACGACGTGCGGTAGCGCAACCGGCCCAGCAGGGTGACCAGCTCGGGGTGGATCTCGGTGATCCCGACGTCGACGAGCGCGTCCTCCGCCGCCCGGTGGCACAACCGCTCGACCTCGTGCTTGGCGGTCTCGAAGACCTCCTCGATCCGGTGCGGGTGGATCCGCCCGTCGAGCACCAGCTTCTCCAGGGTGAGCCGGCCGATCTCCCGCCGCACGGGGTCGAAGCAGGAGAGCAGGACGGCTTCCGGGGTGTCGTCGATGATCAGGTTGACCCCGGTCACGGACTCGAAGGCGCGGATGTTGCGCCCCTCCCGGCCGATGATCCGCCCCTTCATCTCGTCGCCCGGCAGATGCAACACGCTGACCACGCTCTCCGCGGTCTGCTCGCTCGCCACCCGTTGGATGGCGTCCACGACGATGTTCCGGGCCCGCTGCTCGGCCGTGCCGCGCGCGTCCGCCTCGATGTCGCGGACCAGCAACGCCGCCTCCCGCTTCGCCTGGCCCTCGATCGACTCGACCAGCTCCGCCCGGGCCGCGTCGGCGGTCAACCCGGCGATCCGCTCCAGCTCCCGCCGGTGCTGCTCCTCGGCCTCGACGAGCGCCGTCTCCCGCGCGGCAAGGGCGTTCTCCCGCTCCGTCAGCGTCGCGGCGGCGGCGCTCAGCCGCCGCTCGCGGGCGGCGAGCCGCTCCACCTCCTCGCTGTGCTGCCGCTCCCGCTCGTCCATCCGCTGGGCGCGCCGCTCGATCTCGGCGGCCTGCTCCTTGACGGTCGTCGACAGCAGCGCGATCTCCCGCTCGCCGCTGCGCCGCGCCGCCGTCCGGACCTGCTCGGCATCCGCCTCGGCCTGTCGGTGCGCCCGCTCCAGCACGGTGTCGGCCTCGGCCCGGGCCGCGTCGAGCACCCGGCGCGCCTCCGCCCGCGCCGCGCTCGCCTCCGCCTTGGCCGCGGCGGCGTCGGTGCGGGCCGCCGCGGCGGCCGCCTTGGCCTGCTCCACGGCCGAGGACGCCTCGTCCGCGGCGGTGCGCAGCGCCGCGAGGGACTGCTCCTGCCGGTCCTTGGCCGCGACGAACGCGGGATCCTCCTCGACCACATCGGCGGCGGTGCGGACCACACCGATCCGGCGCAGCATCCGCGCGCCGAGGGCCAGGGCCACGAGCACGAGGACCGCGAGCCCGACGACCGCGGCGATCAGCGCCCACTCCAGTCCGGTCATGCCGGTGCCCCACAGCGGCGGAGCACGGTGATGAACTCTCGACGCTCGGTCATGGCCGTCTCCCCTCCACCGTCCAACGCCGGAGAGTTCTGCCCTCCTGCTACCCACCCTGCGGCTGTTGAGACGCCCGACCGGGGCGGCTGACGGTACGCGTCACCGAACGCGCCGCCGGCGTCGTCGGCGTACGAGCAGACCGACGGCGGTCGGCGGTATCGCTGTCGCCACCGGGGCCGGCCTGTCCGGTAACGACCAATGTGGCCGGTGAGCTGCGCCAAAGTGTTGCTGTACTGTTACGCGATCTATGTTGTGCGCTTAGCCTGCGGTGGTCGGACATTCTCGTTGTACGCGAGGCTAGGTTGCGGGGGGCCGTTCGGTCAAGGACTCATGATCCGGCAGCAGTCGGGACGATCGGCACGGGAAAACACACTCCCAGGTCACAGCCGGTACGGCCGCTCCGAGGTCGTGATGGACCTCCCATGGTCGACATATCGCGGGCCGCCGGACGCCCGAAGTCCGATCCCGTGGTCCCCAATGGATCATGCTCCGCGCGCCGCCTCCACACCGCGACGTTACCGGTCCCGACCCCGCCGTCCCGCGAAGATCGACACGCCTCAGGCGCGGCCGTCGTCGGCGGCCTCCGCGAGCGTGTCCTCGTCGATCTGGTCGGCGAACTCGGCCGCCTCGGCGCTCTGCGCGGCCAGCGCGTCCTTGACCGCCCGGATCGCCACCCCCGGCGAATAGCCCTTGCGGGCCAGCATCCCGACGAGCCGCCGGAACACGGCGTCTGGGGCGCCGGTGGTCGTGCGTAGCTTCCGATCCACCAGGGCGCGCGCGGTCGCCGCCTCGGTCGTCTCGTCCAGCTCCTCCAACGCCGCACCGGCGGTGTCCGCGTCGACGCCGCGCTGCCGCAGCTCGTTCGCGAGCGCCCGCCGCGCCAGGCCACGGCCGTGGTGCCGGCTCACGATCCACGCGCGGGCGAACGCCGCGTCGTCGATCATGCCGACTTCGTCGTAGCGGTCGAGCACCGCCAGGGCCGTCTCCTCGGAGATCCCCCGCCGGCTCAGCGCGCCCGCCAACTCCGCCCGCGTGCGCGGACGCACGGCGAGCTGGCGCAGGCAGATCTCCCGCGCCAGCTCCGCTTCGTCGCGCGGCTTCTCCGGCTCACGCCCCGCCGAACCGCCGGGGTCCTCTCCGGCCTCCGACGGACGCCGTCCCCGCCCGCGCCGTGCCACGCCGGCATCACGGGACGGGGCCGCGTCCCAGCCCCGCCCCGAACGCGCTCCGCGCCGTCCCGCCATCGATCAGGCCGCGGTCGCCTCAGAAGTCCACCGGCGGCAGCTCGGGCCCACCGGCCGCGTCGCTGGCGCCCGAGCCGACACCGAGCTTCTCGAGGATCTTCTTCTCGATCTCGGCGGCCACGTCCGGGTTCTCCTTCAGGAACTCCCGGGCCTTCTCCTTGCCCTGGCCGAGCTGGTCGCCGTCGTACGTGTACCAGGCGCCGGACTTGCGGATGATGCTCTGCTCGACGCCGACGTCGATCAGCGAGCCCTCCCGCGAGATGCCCTTGCCGTACATGATGTCGAACTCGGCCTGCTTGAACGGCGCCGCGACCTTGTTCTTCACGACCTTGACGCGGGTGCGGTTACCGACCACGTCGGTGCCGTCCTTCAGCGCCTCGATGCGACGCACGTCGAGCCGGACCGAGGCGTAGAACTTCAGCGCCCGACCACCGGTCGTGGTCTCGGGGCTGCCGAACATGACGCCGATCTTCTCGCGAAGCTGGTTGATGAAGATCGCGGTCGTCCCGGTGTTGTTGAGCACACCCGTGATCTTCCGCAGCGCCTGGCTCATCAGCCGCGCCTGCAGACCCACGTGGCTGTCACCCATCTCGCCCTCGATCTCGGCGCGCGGCACCAGCGCGGCGACCGAGTCGATGACGATGATGTCCAGCGCGCCGGAGCGGATCAGCATGTCCGCGATCTCCAGCGCCTGCTCACCGGTGTCGGGCTGCGAGACCAGCATCGAGTCGGTGTCGACGCCGAGCGCCTTGGCGTACTCCGGGTCGAGCGCGTGCTCGGCGTCGATGAACGCCGCGATGCCGCCGGCGCGCTGCGCGTTGGCGACCGCGTGCAACGCGACCGTGGTCTTACCGCTGGACTCCGGGCCGTAGACCTCGATCACACGGCCGCGGGGCAGGCCGCCCACGCCGAGCGCCACGTCGAGCGCGATGGAGCCGGTCGGGATGACGGCGGTCTGCACGACCGGCCGCTCCCCCAGCCGCATCACGGAGCCCTTGCCGAACTGCTTGTCGATCTGCGCGAGAGCGAGGTCGAGCGCCTTCTCCCGGTCAGGCCCTGCCGCCATTGCTGCCACCCCTACATTCGCCGACTTCGCGGGCGTCTTCGCTGAACTTCTCGTCACGCGGACACGCTAGGCGCTGGGTCCGACAGAAAACAGCCGACGGGCCGTGAGCTGTGGACAAGCACCACCGTGTGGACAATAGCCGAACAGGTGTACGACGCGGCAAGCCAACACGCCAGAACAAGCGTACGAATGTCGGGGGCGCCTCAGCGCAGCCGGGACGGCACCCGGTCCGGGTACGCGGCGACCACCGCGCGCCAGACGACCACGGTCTCCTCGCCGGCGTCGAGCGCCTGCTGGATCGTGCGGCCGCCGAGCTGCGGCAGCACCTGGTCGGCGGCGATGCTCTCGGCGTACCCGCGTCCGAACGCCTGCTCCAGCCGCGTCCAGAAGTCCGTCAGCCGCACTTTTCCACCCCTCGGTCCCCTGCCGTCGTCGGCGGCTTTGCGGCCGGCGGCCGCGACGTAACCGACAACGGCGGCAACGCTAGCGCCAGCAGCGGCACGGTGGCGATCGCCGCGAGCAGGTTGAGCACGGAATATCCGGCCCATAGGACGATAAACCCACTGAGCGCCCCGGCCGCCGCGCCGGCGAGCCCCATCGTCAGGTCGGACAGGCCCTGCACGGCGGGGCGCAGCCCGACCGGGACCGACTCCGACAGCAGCGTCGACCCCGCGACCATCGTGGCGGACCAGCCCAGGCCGAGCAGTACGAGCCCCACCGAGATCCGCGTCACGTCGTGGCCGGCAGTGCCGGCGACACCGCACGCGGCGAGCAGCAGGCCCACCCCACCGAGGATGACCGCACGGCGACCCAGCCGGTCGGTGAGCCAGCCGACCAGCGGCGCCAGCGCGTACATCCCGGCGATGTGCAGGCTCAGCACGATCCCGACGACGCGCAGCACGTCGCCGCCGTGCCGCTGATCGAGGTGGACCGGTGTCATCGCCATCACCCCGACCATCACGAGGTGGCCGACGGCCACGGCGGCGACGCCGAGCCGGGCGGCGGGGCGGCCGGCCACGGCCCGTACCGCCGCTGTCAGGCCGTGGGGCGCGGCGGCGACCGGCGCGGTCAACGCCGCGGCGCGACGCGCGGTGAGCAGCGGGTCCGGGCGAAGGAAGAGCTGCAGTGCGCCGGCGGCGACGACGAACGCGACGGCGCTGAACGCGAACGGCCCGGCCAACGGCGGCAGGCCGAATCGGTGCAGGGCGGTGTCGGCGAGCGGGGCGAGCGGCGGCGCGGCGACCGCGCCGAGGGTGGTCGCCCAGACGATCAGCGACAGCTGTCGACCGCGGCGGGCGGGTTCGGCCAGGTCGACGGCCGCGTACCGGGCCTGCAGGTTGGCGGTCGTGCCGCCGCCGAGCAGCAGCATCCCGAGGAAGAGCAGCGGCACCCACCGGGTGACGGTGGCGGCGACCACCAGCGCGGCGCCCGCGGCCCCGACGAGGTACGCCAGGGCGAGTCCGGGCCGGCGGCCCCGGCGGTTCATCACCGCGGTGACCGGGACGGCGAGCAGCGCGGCACCGACCACGGCGGCGCTCTGGGCCAGCCCGGACAGCCCGGTGCCGACGAGCCGGGAGGTGAGCAGCGCGCCGACCGAGACCGCGATGGTGGTGCCGATCCCGCCGACGATCTGGGTGCCGAAGAGCAGCGGGAGCGTACGCCGCTGCACGCGGGCACGCTCGGCGGTGACGCTGTCGGGGCCGGGCGCCGTGAGGTACGAGGTCATGTGGAATGGTCCTTGATCGGCGCGCCGGGCGTGCGGCGGCGGGTCATACGCCGAGGCTGCGGCCGATGATCTCTTTCATGATCTCGGTGGTGCCGCCGTAGATGGTCTGGACGCGGCTGTCCAGCCACGCCTTCGCCACCGGGTATTCGAGCATGTAGCCGTAGCCGCCGTGCAGCTGCACGCAGCGGTCGGCGACCTTGTTCTGCAGCTCGGTCGTCCACCACTTCGCCTTCGCCGCGTCGACCACGGACAGCCGCCCCGCGTCGAACTCGCGGACGCAGTGGTTGACGAAGGTGCGGGCGATGGTGATCTCGGTGTCGAGCTCGGCGAGCAGGAAGCGGTTGTGCTGGAACGCGCCGATCGGCCGGCCGAACGCCTCCCGCGACCGGGCGTGGTCGAGCGTGATCGCCAGCAGCCGTTCGGCGACCGCCACCGCGGCGACGGCGATGCTGAGCCGCTCGCGGGGCAGGTTCGCCATCAGGTGGTAGAAGCCGTGGTTCTCGGCGCCGAGCAGGTTCTCGGCGGGGACCCGGCAGTCGTCGAAGAAGAGCTCGGCGGTGTCGTTGGCCTTCAGCCCCACCTTCTGCAACCGGCGCCCGCGGGTAAACCCGGGGGTGTCCCGTTCGACGGCGATCAGGCTGACGCCGTGCGCCCCCTGGTCCGGCGCGGTCTTCGCCACCACGATCACCAGGTCGGCCATCTCGCCGTTCGTGATGAACGTCTTCTGTCCGTTGAGGACGTACGAGTCGCCGTCCCGGACCGCCGTCGTACGCACCCCGGCGAGGTCGGAGCCGGCGCCGGGCTCGCTCATCGCGATCGCGGTCACCAGGTCGCCGGAGCAGAAACCGGGCAGCCACCGCTTGCGCTGGTCCTCGGTCGTCAACTCCGTCAAGTACGGGGCGACGACGTCGTTGTGCAGCCCGAAGCCGAGCCCGGAGCAGCCGGCCGCGACGACCTCCTCGGCCAGCACCGCGTGGAACCGGAAGTCGCGCTGGCCGCCGCCGCCGTACTCCTCGGCCACGTCCATGCCGAGCAGCCCAGCCGCGCCGGCCCTGCGCCACACCTCGCGGTCGACGATCCCCTCGGCCTCCCAGCGCTCGTGGTGCGGCGCGGCCTCGCGGGCCAGGAACTCCCGGCACAGGGCTCGGAACTCCTCGTGTACGGGCTCGTAGAGGTGCTGCTGCATGGCCGTCAGTCTGCCCCGATCGCCGCCGCGACCCCAAGCGCGCGCGCCGATCAGCCGGCCGTCCACCCGCGACGGTCGCCACCGGTCCGGTCGCGGCGATCCCCGCGGCGCCTCAGCCGGCGAGCAGCCGCGCGGCCACGGTGAGATCCGCGACCAGCCCGTTGTAGGCGGCCTCGCGGTCGTCGGCGCGCAGCACCGCGGACGGGTGGATGGTGGCGAGCGCCTGCGCCGGCCCGATCGGGAAGTCCCGGGCGCGCTGCGCCGAGTCGGGCCAGGGCATCAGCACGCCGCGCGACTGCGTCACCCGGAACGACGGGCCGAGCAGCGCCTTGGCCGCGGTCGCGCCCAGCACCACGATCACCTCCGGGCGCAGCAGCGCGAACTCGGCGACCAGCCACGGCCGGCAGGCCACGATGTGCACCCGGTCCGGGGTCTGGTGGATCCGGCGCTTGCCGCGCAGCTCGAAACGGAAGTGCTTGACCGCATTGGTGAGGTAGATCTGCCCGGGGTCGATCCCGGCGTCGTCGACGGCCCGGCGCAGCAGCCGCCCGGCCGGCCCGACGAACGGCAACCCCTGCTGGTCCTCCACGTCGCCCGGCTGTTCGCCGACCATCACCACCCGCGCGTTGACGTCGCCCCGGCCGAAGACGACCTGCGTGGCGTCCTCGTGCAGCTCGCAACCGCGGCAGCCGGGTGCGGCGGCGCGCAGGTCGTCGAGGCGCGCGGTGTCGGACGGGATGAACCGCTGCGCCCCCGGCGGGGTTTCGGTCTCGGCCATGGAAGAAGTTCTACCCCCTACCGCGGGGTTCACGCGCTGAAGGCCCCCGGTGCGGCGCCCCGGACGGCCGCGGCGACCGCCTCGGCCAGCGGCTCGACCTGTTCGTCGGCGAGCGGGCTCACCGTGATCCGGATGCCGGGGGCGGAGCCGAGCCGGTACAGCGCGCCGGGCGCGACCGCGTACCGGGCGTCCCGCAGGGCCGTCACGGCCTGCGTCTCGTCGCGAACCGGCACCCAGACGTTGATCCCGGTGCGGCCGTGGCTGGGCACCCCGCGCGCGGCCAGCGCCGCGCGCAGCGCGGCGCGCCGCCGGTCGTAGCTCTCCCGCGCCGCGGCCACCGCCGCGCCGGTCGCCGGGTCCCGCCAGAGCGCCAGCACGAGGCGTTGCAGCAGCGTGGAGACCCAGCCGGTGCCGACCCGCATCCGCCCGGCGACCCGCGCCACCGTGGCGTCGTCGCCGGCGAGGACTGCCAGGCGCAGGTCGGGGCCGTAGGGCTTGCTGGCCGAGCGGAGGAACGCCCAGCTGGCGGTCGCGCCGGCCAGACAGTGCAGGGGTACGGAGGACAGCTCGGCGGCGTGGTCGTCCTCGATCAGCAGCAGCTCGGGGTGCGCGGCGAGCGCCGATCGCAGCGCGCCGGCGCGGGCGGCGGTCACGGCCGCCCCGGTCGGGTTGTGCGCCCGGCTGGTCACCACGAGGGCGCGGGCCCCGGCCGCGAGCGCCGCGAGCAGCCCCTCGACGCGCGGGCCCTCGTCGTCGACCGGCACCGGCACCGGTTCCAGCCCGAGCGCGGCGACCAGGTCGAGCAGGTTGGCCCAGCCGGGGTCCTCGACCGCGACCTTGTCGCCGGAGCGCAGCGCGGCGGCGAGCAACCGTTCGATGCCGTCGAGCGCGCCGGCCGTGAGGGTGATCGCGTCGGCGGGCACGCCGTCGGCGGCGAGCCGCTGTCGGGCCAGCGCGGCCAGCTCGGGCAGCACGCCGTCGTGGTCGTAGCCGACCGGGGCGGCCGCACCGGCGATCGCGGCCAGGTGCGGCCCGACCGGGGGCAGCAGCCGCTCGTCGGGGCTGCCGCCGGAGAGGTCGAGACCCCCGGCGGGGGCGGCCGGGCGCAGCGCGGAGCGGAGCGCGGCGACGGGCGGGCGGTGCCGGACCCGGGTGCCGTTGCGGCCGGCGGTCTCCACCACGCCGCGCTGCCGTAGCGCCTGGTATGCCTTCGCGACGGTCGCGGGGCTGACCCCCAGCTGCTCGGCGAGCGCCCGGACGGCGGGGAGCGGGGCGCCCGCCGGGAACGCGTCCGTGCGCACCCCCGCCTCGATGCTGGCCGAAATCTCCAGCGCCGTCGTTCCGACGATCTGATAATGTGCTGCCACAGTTTAGAAATTATACTAGGACAAAGGTCGGGTGTCGAGATGTACGCGAAGACCGAGCGGACCACGGCCCTGCGCGACCGGGGGCGGATCGACTACGAGCGGGCGACCGCGCACGCGATCCTCGACGAGGCGTACCACTGCGCGTTCGGATTCACCGTCGACGGGGAGCCGCGGGTGCTGCCCACGCTGCACGTCCGGGTCGGCGAGACGCTCTACCTGCACGGCTCCACCGGCAGCCGCCCCTTGCTCGCCGCCCGGCAGCCCCTGCCGGTCTGTGTCACCGTCACACTGCTGGACGGCCTCGTCTACGGCCGCTCGCAGTTCCACCACAGCGCCAACTACCGGTCGGTCATCGCGCACGGCACCGCCCGGCTGGTCACCGACGAGGCCGAGAAACGGGCCGCGCTCACCGCGCTGGTCGAGAAGGTGGGGCACGGCCGGGCCGCCGACAGCCGCCCGCCGACCCCGAGGGAGTACGCGCAGACCGCCGTTCTGGCGCTGCCGCTGCACGAGGTCTCGGTCAGGGCGCGCGTCGGCGGAGTGATCGACGAGCCCAGGGATTACACGCTGCCGCACTGGGCCGGGGTCGTACCGCTGCGCCTGGTGCCCGGCGTCCCCGAGCCGGACGCCGGCGTCACCGCCCCGCTCCCCGACTACCTGCGCCCCGCCCGGTCGCCGTGGCTGACCGCGGCCCCGCTCGCCGGCGAGCACGTGGTGCTGGAGCCGCTGGATATGTCACACGTCGACGGCCTGTACGCCGCGACGCGCGACCCGGAGGTCTGGCGGCACCTCACGGCTCCGCAGCCCCGCGACCGCGACGACATGGCGGCGGTGGTGGCCGGGGCGCTGCGGGCGGCGCACCGCGACGAGCGGGTGCCGTGGGTGCAGCGGTGCGCGGCGACCGGCGAGGTGATCGGCACGACGTCGTACTACGAGGTCAGCGAGGCGAACCGGACGGTGGCGGTCGGGCACACCTTCCTCGGCCGGCCGTGGTGGCGCACCGGGGTGAACACCGAGGCCAAGCTGCTGCTGCTCGGCCGGGCCTTCGAGCAGCTGGGGGCGGTGCGGGTGGTCTGGCACACCGACCTGCGCAACGAGCGCTCGCAGCGGGCGATCGAGCGGCTCGGCGCGTCCCGCGAGGGGGTGCTGCGGATGCACCGGCAACGGCCGGACGGGTCGTGGCGGGACACGGTGCAGTACGCCATGCTCGCCGACGAGTGGCCGACGGCACAGCTCAGACTGCGAAAAAGGCTTCACGCCGACGGCGCGGTGGCGTAACGATGTCTCCTGTGCTGGGGATCACCGACTTCTGGACCTACGTGGTGGGCACCGCCGCGATCATTCTGCTGCCCGGGCCGAACTCGCTGCTCGTGCTCTCGACCGCCGCGCGCCGCGGCGTGCGGGCCGGCTACCAGGCGGCCGCCGGGGTGTTCGTCGGCGACGCCGTGCTGATGGTGTTCTCCGCGGCCGGAGTGGCGTCGCTACTCAAGGCGTACCCGCCGCTCTTCATGGTGATCAAGTACGCGGGCGCGGCGTACCTGGGCTATGTGGGGTTCGGCATGCTGCGGGGCGCCTGGCGGCGCTGGCGCGACCGCAACGACCCCGCCAGCCCGCGCCTGATCGACGCCGCGGAGCCGGCGGCGCTGCGCAACCCGTTCCGGCGCGCCGCCGTGATCAGCCTGCTCAACCCGAAGGCGATTCTCTTCTTCATCTCCTTCTTCATCCAGTTCGTCGACCCGGACTACGCGTATCCCGCGCTGTCGTTCCTGGTGCTCGGCGCGGTCGTGCAGCTGTTCAGCGCGATCTACCTGTCGGTGCTGATCTTCTCCGGCACCTACCTGGCGATGCAGTTCCGCCGACGCCGGCGGCTGGCCGCCGCCGCCACGACCGGGATCGGCGCCCTCTTCCTCGGCTTCAGCCTCAAGCTCGCCACCGCCAGCATCAGTTGAAAGGCAGGGGCCCCTCGTCATCGCTCTTCGCGTGACGAGGGGCCCTGTCCAACGCCGTATGCGTTACTCGCCGAAGTCGCCGAAGTCCCCACCGTCGCCACCGTCGAACATGTCGTCCATCGCGGCGCCGAGCATCATGCCGCCGAGCAGACCGCCGGCCGCGCCGGCCACCACCCCGCCGGCGCCCATGCCCCGGCCACGGTGCATGCCCGGGTGCACACCCGGCATGCCGGGGCCGTACCCGTGGCTGGTCCGGAAGCTGGCGTAGCGGTCGCTGGCCTGGCGCACCCAGCCGTCCACCACGGCGGTCCAGTCGGTGGAGTCCACGGACGCGTGGTCGACCCGGAACCGGCCGTAGCTGTCCTGGCCCGGCACGAAGAACCCACCGCGCTTGTCGAACTCCAGGATCACGTCGACGCCGTGCGGGTCGGTCACGAAGGTCACCTCGACCTCGTTGATCCCGTTGGCGTACTGCGGCGCCGGCCAGAACTCGATCTCCTGGTAGAACGGCAACGTCTGGTGTACGCCGTGGATCCGGCCGCGCTCCAGGTCGGCGTTCTTGAACCGGAAGCCGAGCCGGTTGAAGGCGTCGAGGATGCGCTCCTGGGCCGGCAGCGGGTGCACGGCGATCGGGTCAAGGTCACCCTTGTCGACCGCCTTCGCCACCGCGAGCTCGGTACGCAGCCCCATGGTCATGCCGTGCAGCCGCTGGCCGTAGACGTCGGTGATCGGCGTCTCCCACGGGATCGGGAAGCTGAACGGGATCTGCCGCCGCTCCCCCGCCGCGAGCGCGAACGAGCCGGCCACCGGCACCCGGTGGAACTCGACCGTGCTGTTGTACTCGCTGTCGCCGCTCTCCGTCTCGACCCGGGTGACCAGGCCGAGCGCGACGTGCTCGATGACCACGTCGTGGTCGCCGCCGACGATGTTCACCTGGCCGTCGAGCGCCAGCCCGGGCCGGGTGTTGGGGTTGGTCAGGACGGTGTCGACGGACGGCCCGCCCACGCCGAACGCCCGCATCATCTTCTTGAACACCACGCTGGTCATCCTCCTGTCGTCTGGTGGTCGCTCTGCCGATGGTGATCGGTCACCGCAACCGCCGACCGCGCGGAACGGGGTCGGTCTCGTCGTCGAACTCGCCGATGACCTCTTCGAGCAGGTCCTCGAGCGCCACGAAGCCCACGGGCCGGCCGACGCCGGCGCCGTTGGACACCAGGGCGAGCTGGGCCCGGTCGGCCCGCATCGCGGCGACGCCCTCGGTCACCGTCGCGGTCACCGGGATCGTGAACGCCCCGCTCATCAACTCGCCGGCCGTCAGCGGACGGCCCAGCGTCGCGGCCCGCACCGCCTCCCGCACGTGCACCACGCCGACCAGCGTGCCGGCGTCGTCGACGACGCCGAGCCGGGAACGCCCGCTGTCGCGCGACAGCGCCTCGATCCGCCCCGCGCCGTCGGTCGTCCGGACCGAGACCAGCCGGTCGATCGGCTCCATGATGTCGCCAACCGTGGTGCGCTGCAGCTGCAGCATGCTGGCCAGCATCTCGTGCTGGTCGGCGGGGAGCAGACCGTGCTCGTGCGACGCCTCCAGCAGCATCCGCAGCTCCTCGGGGCCGTGCACCTGTGCCAGTTGCTCCTGCGGCTGCACCTTGAACAGCCGCAGGGTGGCGTTGGCCAGGGCGTTGAGCGCGAAGAGCATGGGTCGCGCCACCCGGGCGAAGGCTCGGAACGGCAGGGCGAGCAGCAGCGCGGAGCGCTCGGGGTCGGTGATCGCCCACGACTTCGGGGCCATCTCCCCGACCACCAGGTGCAGGAAGACCACCACGACCAGCGCGAACACGAACGCGATCACGTGGCTGGCGGCGCTGGGCAGGCCCACCCCGGTCAACAGCGGGCCGAGCAGGTGCTCGATCGCCGGCTCGGCGAGCGCGCCGAGCCCCAGGGTGCAGACCGTGATGCCGAGCTGTGCGCCGGCGAGCATGAGCGACAGCTCACGGGAGCCCTCGAGCGCGGCGCGCGCGGCACGGCTGCCCGAGGTTGCCGCCTGTTCCAGCCGGTAGCGCTTGCTCGCCACCAGCGCGAACTCCGCCGCCACGAAGAAGCCGTTGAGCGCGAGGAGCACGACGGAGACCAGCAGTGCGGTGCCGCTGCTCACGCGACCACCTCCACCCGGACCGAGCCGGCGACGTGCCGGTCGACCGAGAGCACCTGGATCAGCGCGCGCGGCACGGCGTCCCCGTCGAGCTGGCCGTCGCCGATCTCCACCGAGATCCGGTCGCCGACCTGCGGCACCCGGCCGAGCTCGCGCATGACCAACCCGGAGAGCGTGTCGTACTCGGGCGCCTCGGGCAGCGCGATGCCGGTCGTGTCGGCCACCTCGTCGATGCGCCAGCGCGCCGGGACCAGCCACGACCCGTCCTCCTGACGGGCCGGCGCCGGCTCCGGCGGGTCGTCCTCGTCGCGGATCGGGCCGACCAGCTCCTCGGCGATGTCCTCCAGCGTGATCACGCCGGCGAACCCGCCGTACTCGTCGACCACGCAGGCGAGCTGGCGGTGGCCCTTGCGCAGCCGGTCGAGGACCGCCGGCAGCGCCAGGGTGGTGGGCACCAGCAACGGCGTCGTCATCACCGAGCCCACCAGGGTGGTGCCGCGCTCGGCCGGGGGTACGCCGAGCACGTCGGCGATGCCGGCCACGCCGACCACGTCGTCCACGCCGTCGGTGCCGATCACGGGGAAGCGGGAGTGCCCGGTGTCGAGCAGCTCGACCAGCCGGGTCAGCGGCTCGTCGGCGCGCACGGTGTGCACGTCGACCCGCGGCACCATCACCTCGTCGGCGCTGAGCTCGCGGAAGTCCAGGCCCCGGTCGAGCAGGTCGGACATCTCGGTGTCGAGATGCCCCTCCTCGCGCGACTCGGCGATGATCTGCCCCAGGTCCTCGGCGGTGGCGCCGCTCGGCAGCTCCTCGATCGGCTCGATGCCGACGCGGCGCAGCAGCCGGGTGGCGGCCCGGTCGAACATCCGGATCACCGGGCCGGCGACCGTCAGGTAGATGAGGGTGGTGCGGCTCAGCGCCCGGGCCAGCGGCTCGGGCCGGGCGATGGCGAGGTTCTTCGGCGCGAGCTCGCCGAGCACCATCTGCACGACCGTCGAGATCACCAGCGCGAGCACGACCGACAGCGGCAGGCTCACCGCGTCGGAGACCCCGGCCAGGCCGAACAGGTCGGCGAGGCCGGCGCCGAGGAACGGCTCCGCCACGTAGCCGACGAGCAGGGCGGTGACGGTGATGCCGAGCTGCGCGCCGGAGAGCATGAACGACAGCCGGCCGGTGACGGCGAGCGCGCGTTCCGCGGCGACGTCCCCCTCGTCGGCGAGCTTGCGCAGCTTGCCGCGGTCGACCGCGACGTAGCCGAACTCCTGAGCGACGAAGTAGCCGGTCGCCACCGTGAGCAGGATGATCATGGAGAGACCGAACAGGATCAACACGGGCGATTCAGCGCTCCGCGGATCGGGGCTCGGTGCGGACGGGGCCGGGTCTTACCCGGCCGACTACTGCTGCCCTCCCGGGCAGGAGTGGAAATCATGGCGGGATTCTATCCGCCGACGCTGTAAAATTCCTGAAAGACGGTACGACAGCATCGCGCCGCGTCCATGTGGGCGGCCCGGCGACCGATCCGGCCCGCGCGGCTGCGCCGGGATGCGGAGCGGACCGGTCCACCGTACACCTCAGGATTGTGTGATCTTGATATCGTCCACGGCCGCCTCGACGAGGCTGGCCGTCCCGGCGTCGGCGGCGTCGGCGGCGTCGACGACGATCCGGACGGTCTGCCCGGCGTGCCCCGAGATGTCCGCGCTGGCCGACTGCCACGCCGCGGCCCGGTCCGACGCGGCGCCCAACTGGTTGAGCACCGTCGTCGTGGTCGTGCCCACCACGCGCACCCGCAGGTAGTCGGCGCTGGTCGCGTTGTTGAGGTGGGCCAGGTACCAGGAGAACGAGAGCGTCAGGACGCCGCCGGCGGGCAGGGTGATCGCCGGGGACCGGATGCTGCTGACCCCGCCGTCCAGGTCGTTCTCGCCGGCGCTGGCCCCGGCCGCCGCCCCGGTCACCAGGTCGTAGCTGCCGCTCACCGTCGTGCCGAGCTGGGTCGCGATCCCCGAACTGGTCGCCGCGGGGTCGCCGCGCTCCCACCGGCCGAGGGTCGCGGTGTCCGTGCCGGAGGGGTTGGCGGTCCAGCCGGTCGCGGTCTCGAAGGTGTCGCTGTAGACGGTGCTGCCCGACGGGGGCGCACCGGAGAGGTTCCAGACCGCGTACGCGATCGCGTCCGCGTTACGGTTCAGCGCGGTGTCGTTGATGTTCGCCGTCGTGTCGCAGGACCGGTGGTAGCAGGAGTCGAAGGCGGCCCCCGCCGTGCCGCCCCAGAGCGAGGCCTGACTGCTCGACTTGGTCCCCTCGGCGCCGGTGAAGGTGCCACCGGCCGGGATGCCCACCCCGATGAACGGGCCGTAGTCGCTGCGGCCGTCGAAGTCGGTGCCGCGGGTGGGCACGCCGATCGAGGTGAAGTACGCCTGCAGCGTCTGCTCGATCTGCGCCGAACCGGCCGGCCCCGGACCCGCTCCCGTCCCGTCGGAGTTGTCGCCGTCGTACACGAAGTAGCCGGCGTTCGGCGAGCCGACCATGTCGAAGTTCAGATATCCCTTGATCTTCGTGCGCTCCGCGGCCGGCAGGGTGTTGACGTAGTGCGTCGACCCGCGAAGCCCCAGCTCCTCCGCACCCCACCAGCCGAACCGCAGGTGGCGGCCGGGCTGGTAGCCGGTGCGCGCCACCGCGAGCGCCACCTCGAGGATCGCCGCGGAGCCCGAGCCGTTGTCGTTGATGCCGGGCCCGGCGGTGACGCTGTCCAGGTGCGCGCCGGTCATCAGCACGTTGTTCGGATCGCCGCCCGGCCAGTCCGCGATGAGGTTGTAGCCGGTGGCGCCGTTGTAGCTGAACGACTGGACGGTTGTCGTGTAGCCCACCGCGTCGAGCTGCGCCTTCACGTAGTTCACCGAGGCCAGGTAGCCGGGGCGGCCGTGCGCCCGGTTGCCGCCGTTCGCGGTGGCAATCGACTGGAACTGGCTCAGGTGCGCCCTGACGTTGGCCAGCGCGATGTCCGGCGGGGCGGCGAGGGCCGCCACGCCGTGCGCGACCGGCGCGGCGACTCCGATCGGCGCCGCCGGCGCGGCCGCGGCGGCCGGCGTCACGGCGGCCGCCGGCATCGCGGCGGCCAGGAGCGTGGCCCAGACGGCCGCGGATAGACGGGATGTCACATGTCCTCCCCTGGGGGTTTGGGGGCTGATCCGGCGGCGCCGGTGGGCGCGGACCGGAGCGTCCGCCGCGGACGCGGCGGACGCTCCCCGCAGGGTGCTGGGTCCGGAGTGGACGGGCAATGGACAGACGTCGAATTCGTCAGATCATGGCGAATTTGCGGGCCGCGGTCACCCGAGCCGCGCCGCCGGGTCGCGTCCCCCGTCGGCCGCTTCCGCCGCCTCGTCCAGCAGCAGCAGATCCCGGCGGACCAGCTCCGAGCGGTACGCCGCCCGGCCGACCATGTGGGCGGCCACCGGCGCGGTGGCGAGCTGGAACACGGCGATCAGCAGCAGCGTGGTGATGTCGGCGCCGGTGCGCAGCCGGAAGCCGATCCCGGCGAGGATCAGCAGCAGGCCCAGCACCTGGGGCTTGGTCGCCGCGTGCATCCGGGAGAGCACATCGGGGAAGCGCACCAGTCCGATCGCGGCGATCAGGCTCAGCAGCGCCCCGGTGATCAGGCAGACCGCCGAGAGGACGTCGGCGACCCCGGTCACGGCCGCTCCCCCACCGTCTCGCGGCCTCCCCGCGCGTCGGTGTCCGGCCCGTCCGGCGGGCGTACGGCGAAGCGGACCACGCTCACCGAGCCGACGAAGCCGAGGATGGCGAGCACCACCAGGATCGGCAGCGTGGTGGCGTGCCGATTGAGCGCCGCCTCGGCGCCGAGCGCGGCCACGATCACCGCGAGCAGGACATCGGTGGCGACCACCCGGTCCAGCAGGGACGGTCCGCGCACGATGCGGACCAGGGTGAGCAGCGCGGCGGCCAGCAGCAGCGCGGCGACGGTCACGACGACGACGGTCATCGGGCGACTCCTCGATCGGTGGACGCGGCCTGCACCAGCCGCACTTCCTCGGCGGATCCCGTGGCGCGCACGATTCGCGCCTCCAGGGCCAGCACCTGCGCCCTGGCCCGTTCGACGTCCGCCCGGGCGCGCACGTCGAGCACGTGCACGTAGAGGGTGCCGGCCTCCCGGTCGACCTCGACGATCAGACTGCCCGGGACGAGCGACAACGCCTCCGCGGTCAGCGTGAGGTTGAGATCGGTGGGCACCCGGAGCGGCACCGCGATCACCGCGCTGCGCGGCTCACGCCCGAAACGCAGCGCCGACCACGCCACCTGCGCGCTGGCCGAGACCAGGTCCACCACGAACCGCGCCGCGAAGCGCAGCAGCGGCAGTGGGCGGAGCCGGCCCGAGAACGCCACCGCCGGCAGCGGGAAGACGACGAGGACGAGCGCCGCCACGGCGAGCCCGCCGAGCACGTTGCCGACGGTGAACTCACCGAACAGCAGGTTCCAGATCAGCACCAGCCAGACGACGGCCCCCAGTTGCCCACGCCACGGCGCACGGCTGCTCATCGGACCCCCTCCGGCGACAGGATCGCGTCGATGTACGGGACGCGGTCGGTGAGGTCGTGGGCGGCCCCGGTGCTGACGTCGAAGAGTGGACCGGCGACCAGGGTCAGCGCCAGGCCCAGCACGACCAGCGCCAACGTCGCCCCCACCATCAGCGGCGGGGTCGGCTCGGCGGCCACCGGCCCGGCGGACCGCTCCGTGGACGCGGCGTCGGCGGGCGGGACGCCCGGCGCGGACCGGCGCGACGGCTCGTCGGCGGGCGCGGACCGGGGCGACGGCGCTGCCGCGGCCACGGCCGCGGTGGACCGCGCGGGCACGGCCGCGGGGCCGGGCGCCGACCGCGGGGGCGCCGGGTCGACGGGCGCGGACGACGGTCCGGCGACCGCGCCGGGCGCGAGGGCGGGGTCGGCGGGGGCCGCCCCCGGGTCGGTGGGGGCGGGCGGGGCGTCGGGGAAGTCCGGCGGCGGCTTGCGCCAGAAGGCCAGGTTCCATACCCGCATGACGGCGTAGAGGGTGAGCAGGCTGGTCAGCGTGCCGCCGGCGACCACGGCCCAGGCCAGCCAGCCGCCGACGGCGACGCCGGCCTGCAGCAGGCCGAGCTTGCCGAGGAACCCGGAGAACGGTGGGATCCCGGCGAGGTTCAGCGCCGGCAGGAAGAAGAGCACGGCGAGGACCGGCGCGATCCGGGCCAGCCCGCCGAGCCGCTCCAGGTTGGTGCTGCCGCCGCGGCGCTCGACGAGCCCGGTCGCCAGGAAGAGCGTGGTCTGGATGGTGATGTGGTGGACCACGTAGTAGATCGCGCTGGCCAGCCCCGCGACCGTGGTCAACGCCACCCCGAAGATCAGATAACCGATGTGGCTGATCAGCGTGAACGACAGCATCCGCTTGATGTCGGACTGCGCGACCGCGCCCAGGATGCCGACCACCATGGTCAGCAGCGCCACCACCATCAGCCCGTCGGCGACCCGGCCGCCCGGGAAGAGCAGCGTCTCGGTCCGGATGATCGCGTAGACACCGACCTTGGTGAGCAGCCCGGCGAAGACCGCGGTCACCGGCGCCGGCGCGGTCGGATAGCTGTCCGGCAGCCACGCCGAGAGCGGGAAGACCGCCGCCTTGATGCCGAAGGCGAGCAGCAGCATCAGCTGCAGCACCAGCCGCAGGTCGTCGGGGAGCGCGTCGAGCCGGCCGGCGAGCTGGGCGAGGTTGAGCGTGCCGGTCGCCGCGTACACCAGGCCGATCGCGACCAGGAAGATCACCGACGACAGCAGGCTGACCACGACGTACGTCGTACCGGCCCGGATGCGCACCTCGGTGCCGCCGAGCGTGAGGAGCACGAAGCTCGCGGCGAGCAGGATCTCGAACCCCACGTAGAGGTTGAACAGGTCGCCGGAGAGGAACGCGTTCGTCACGCCCGCCGTGAGGATCAGGTAGCTCGGGTGGTAGATCGCGATCGGTGTCCCCTCGTCGCCGTCCGCCCGGCCCTCCCCGATGGAGTAGAGCAGCACGCAGAGCGTGACGGCGGTGGAGACGACCAGCATCAGCGCGGCGAGCTGGTCGGCGACGAGCACGATGCCCAGCGGCGCCGGCCAGCCGCCGACGGCGACGACCTGCGGGCCGTGCCGGTGCGCGGCGACCAGCAGCGCCAACGCCACCGCGAAGGTCACCGCGAGCACCGCGACGCTGATCGCGCGCTGCGCACGGGGCCGGCGGGCCAGCATCAGGGTCAGCGCCGCGCCGAGCAGGGGCAGCACGACGGGGAGCGGCACCAGATACGTCACGCGTTCCTCCCGACTGTTCCGAAGGCCGCCGCCGACGCGACCGCGTCGTCCGGGTCGCC
Organism: Micromonospora pattaloongensis; assembly: GCF_900107255.1. Classification (GTDB taxonomy): domain Bacteria; phylum Actinomycetota; class Actinomycetes; order Mycobacteriales; family Micromonosporaceae; genus Micromonospora_I; species Micromonospora_I pattaloongensis. The sequence continues at coordinate 544,260 of NZ_FNPH01000002.1, forward strand.
GTCGCCCGCGTCGTCGCCACGGTCCGCCGCGTTCTGCGCCTCGTCGGCGAGCGCCCGCTCGACGATCCGCCGGTCCTCAAGGTCGTCCTGCACCTCGTCGTGCCCCAGCAGCAGCCAGCTCCGGTACGCCATGGCGAGCAGGAAGGCGGTCATGCCCAGCGTGATCACGATCGCGGTGAGGACCATCGCCTGCGGCAGCGGGTCGCTCATCTCCCCTTCCGGCGTGACGCCCACGATCGGCGCCCCGCCGGCCCGCCCGGCGACGAGGATGAGCAGGTTGGCCGCGTTGCCCAGCAGGATCACGCCGAGCACCACGCGGGTCAGGCTCCGTTCGAGCAGCAGCGTCACGCCGGCCGCCGAGAGCACCCCGATAACGACCACCAACACCAGGTTCGGACTCACACCAGTTCCTCCTGCCGGACATCGTCGGCGGTTGGTCGTTGCTCGTCGGCCTCGATGTGCCGGTCCACCTCGGCGCCCAGGCTGCGCAGGACGTCCAGCGCGAGACCGACGACGACCAGGTAGACCCCGACGTCGAAGAAGAGCGAGGTGACCACGTGCACCTTGCCGATCAACGGGAGATAGAGGTCGACGATCGCGCTCTGCAGCACCTCGCCGCCGAAGAGCATCGCGGTCACGCCGGTGCCGACCGAGAGGAACAGCCCGGCGCCGAGCACCAGCCCGGCGTCGACCGGGGCGGCCTCGTCGAGTTCGTGCCGCCCGCCGGCGAGGTAGCGCACCGCGAGCGCCAGGCCGGCGACGAGGCCGCCGGCGAAGCCGCCGCCGGGGGCGTTGTGCCCGGAGAACATCAGGTAGATCGAGAAGACCAGCATCGTGTGGAACAGCAGCCGCGTCACCACCTCGAAGATGATCGAGCGACGGCGCGTGTCGAGCGCGGGGCCGCCGCGCAGCCACTCCGGTTGCGGGCGGGGTGGCCGGACCGGCGGCTCCCCGCGACGCGGTCCCGGCCCGGTCCGGGGTCGCAGGAAGATCAGGCTGGCGACCCCGGTGGCGGCGACCACCAGCACCGCGATCTCCCCCATGGTGTCCCAGGCCCGGATGTCCACCAGGGTCACGTTGACCACGTTGCGCCCGCCGCCGTACGACACGGCCTGCTCGGGGAAGTCGACCGAGATCGGCACCGCCTGCCGGCCGCCGGCGGCGGCGAGCGCGAGCCCCGACATGACCAGCCCCACCGCGATTCCGATCGAGACCCGCAGCCACCGGCTGGAGCGCAGCGGCCGGGCGGAGAACTTCGCCGGCAGCCGGCGCAGCACCAGGACGAAAACGGCGATGGTGAGCGTCTCGACGAGGAACTGCGTCAGCGCCAGGTCCGGCGCGCCGTGCAGCACGAACATCAGCGCGGTGCCGTACCCGGTCACCCCGGCGAGCACGGTGGCGGCGAGCCGGCGCTGGGTCCGCACCGCGGCCACCGCCGCGGCGGCCAGCACGACCCCGACCAGCAGCTGCGCCGGGGTGTCCCACCACTGCACCCGCTCGGGCCACGGCGCTCCGATCAGCAGCGCGCCACCGGGGAGCACCACCAGGACGAGCAGGATGATGCCGAGGTACTGCGGCAGCGAGCCGCGCTGGGTGGCGCCGGTGACCTCCACGGAGAGCCGGTCGAGCGCGTGGGTGAGGCGGCCGTACACGGTGGCGCCGTTGACCGGCGCGCGCAGCCGCTCCTGCGCGGGGCGCAGCCGCTCGCGCAGCGCGAACAGCAACGCGCCGCCGGCGAGCGCGAGCAGCGACAGGCCGAGCGCCGGGGTGGGGCCGTGCCAGAGCGCCAGGTGCGCGCCGGTCGCGCCGAACAGCGCCGGGTACGGCGCAAGCAGCCGGTCGACGACGCCGGCCAGCGGCCCGAGCAGCAGTCCGAGTCCGGCCAGCAGCGCGGGCGGGGCGAGGAACGCGACGCCGACCGGCCGGGTCGCGGTCGGCTCGACGCCCGGCTTGTCGGCGAACGCGCCCCACAGGAAGCGCAGGCTGTAGGCGGTGGTGAGCACGGCCCCCAGCACGATCGCGGCCAGCACCGCGGGGTCGTCGGCGAACGCCTGCAGGATCGCCTCCTTGCCGACGAACCCGAACAGCGGCGGCACGCCGGCCATCGAGGCGGCGGCGAGCGCCGCGGTGACCGCCACGCCGGGCATGCGGCGCCGCAGGCCGCTCAGTTCGTGCAGGTCGCGGGTGCCGGCGCGGCGGTCGATGATCCCGACGATCAGGAAGAGCGCCGCCTTGAACAGGGCGTGTGCCAGCAGCATCGCGGCCCCGGCGAGCGCGGCGTCGCGGGTGCCGGCGCCGGTCACCAGCACCAGCAGCCCGAGCTGGCTCACCGTGCCGTACGCCAGCAGCAGCTTGAGGTCGCTCTGCCGCAGCGCGGCCCACCCGCCGAACAGCATGGTGACGGCGCCGGCGACCATCGCCAGCAGCGACCACGTCGGCTGGCCGCCGAACGCCGGCGCCAGCAGCGCGACCAGGTAGACCCCGGCCTTGACCATCGCGGCGGCGTGCAGGTAGGCGCTGACCGGGGTGGGCGCGGCCATCGCGGCGGGGAGCCAGAAGCTGAACGGGAAGATCGCCGACTTGGCGAGCGCGCCGAGCAGGATCAGCACGAGCGCGACGCCGAGGTACGCGCCGCCGGGCAGCTCCCCGGCGATGATCTCGGACCAGCGGTAGGTGCCGGCGTGCTCGCCGAGCATGATGAAGCCGACCAGCATCGCGAGGCCGCCCAGGGTGGTCACGATGAGCGCCTGAGCGGCGGCCCGCCGGCTCGCCCGCTTCTCCGTGTTCTGCCCGATCAGCAGGTACGAGAAGACGGTGGTCAGCTCCCAGAAGATGTAGAGCAGGATGAGGTCGTCGGCGACCACGAGCCCGTGCATCGCGCCGGCGAAGGCGACGAAGACCGCGGCGAAGCGGCCGAGCCCGGGCTCGTCGGCCCGGAAGTACCGGGCGCAGTACGCCAGCACCAGCGCCCCGACGCCGCCGACCAGCAGCAGCATCAGCCAGGAGAGCGTGGACATCCGCAGGGCGAGTTCCAGGCGCAGCTGCGGCACCCACGGGTACGTCTCCACGACCGCGCCGCCGCCGCGTACCGCCGGCGTGTGCGCGACCGCCCAGGCGACCGCCGCGGCCGGGGCGGCCGCCAACAGGTAGAAGGCGCGCGGACCCCACCACCGGACCAGCGCCGGCGCGGCGAGCGCCGTGACCATGTAGAGGGTCAGCAGTACCAGCACCTGGACTCCAGATAGGCGTCATCGCAGGCCGGCCGGTTGGCGGGTCTGCGGGATCGACAGGGATCGGGACGGCGCGCGCGGTGCCGCGACGGCCGCGCACGCGCCGCCGGAGCGGATCTGCGGTGCGGCGTGGCGCGGGTCAGTGGTGCGGCGCGACGCGGGTAACCGTTACCCGGCGAGGGCGGCAGTCAGTCGCCACGGCGGGCGTCGCACGCATCACTCATTCCGGGCGCTCGGCGGGGCGCTCAGGCGGCCGGCGGGGCGCGGCTGCCGTGCCGGCGGGCCGGCGCCGAGCGCCGCGACTCGTCGTAGCCCTCGATCGCGGTCGCGGCGGCGTCGTCGACCTCCACCACGGACGGACGGGACGCCGTCGCGGCGGGCGGGATCTCCGGTCGCGGCAACTCCTCGTCGCCGCGCTGCCTGGCCGCGCCGTCGGCGTCGGACTCGTCGGCGATGCCGCGCCCGACCGAGGGGGTCGGGGGCACCAGGGCGGCGCCGATCGACGCGTGGGCGGTCGCGATGGCGCCGGCCGGCACGGCGACCGAGGTGGCGCCGTGAATCGACGTGACCGTGAGGATGGCGAGCAGGACGGCGGCCAGCAAACGACCTTTCGGCCGGTGACCACTCTGCCCGCTGCGCAATCCGCCTCCTCCGCTCGCTTCCGCCGTAACCCTATCGGTTTGGGGTGGTCAGAAGCCATCGACTCCCGAAATTGTAAGCGCCTTAACCATCTCCAGTCGTTACGTACGGGTTACGCTTCCCCGTCATGAACGCCGATATCGCCGAGCCGCGCACCGCGCGACTGGTCCTGCGCCGCCCCGTCCCGTCGGACCTCGACGCGGTGCACGAGGTGCACGGCGACCCGGCGACGAACCGCCACAACCCGTCGGGGCCGACCACACTGGAGGGCAGCCGGCGGCTGCTCGCGGAGTGGATCGCGCACTGGGAGCGACACGGCTTCGGCTACTGGACGGTGCGGCGCGCCGAGGATGGCGCGGTGCTGGGCTTCGGCGGCGTCCGGCACAAGGACCTCGACGGCGAGCCGGTGCTGAACCTCTACTACCGGTTCAGCCCGCGCGCATGGGGTCAGGGCTACGCAGTCGAGCTGGCACGCGCGGCGGTCGCGTTCGGACGCGCGCTCGGCGGCCCACCGGTGGTCGCGCTGATCAACCTGACCAACGAGCCGTCGCGGCGGGTCGCGGAACGGGCCGGCCTGGTCGCCGCGGAGATCATCGAGTACGAGGGCGCGCTCTCACCGGTCTATCGGCTGCCCGACGCCACCCCATGATCGCCTGCGGCCGAGCCACTGCACCACGACCCCGTCCACACCGACACCCGGCCCGGTCGCGGAACTCACGGGTCACACCGTGTGCAGAAGCCCTTGATCGACGGGGGCGGCGGGCGCGTCGGTGACCACCAGATCAGGGCGGTGCAGGTGCAGCGCGATCTCGTTGACCATGCGCTGGTCCGCGCTGAGCGGCCGACCGCCGCGCCGGCCGTTGCGGCCCTCGCGCAGCACGAAGCGGTGCACACCCGCGCGCACCCGCGCCCGATCGACGGCGCTGGCCCGGGTGGTCGCGACGACCAGGTCGCGCAGCGCGGCGGCCAGCTGCTCGGCGAGCACGAGCTCCGCCCCGCGACAGCGGGTACGCAAAATGGCCAGCTGGCTGTCGATCAGCCGCACCAGCACGTCGGTGTCGTGCTGAAACCCCCGCTCAACCCCGGCCATTCCGGTCCCTTTCGTAAAGACCCGGCGTTAAGGGCGAAGCTAGCCCATGCTTCGCAATACCGGCAAGTACTTAGATGTCATGATCCGTATCGACGTCGCGTCGCCGTACTGAAGAATTAACCTGCGGCGTTATGTCCGACACGCGTTTCGCGCGCTGTCGTACCCAGCGGGCAGGATTGAAGGCGTGGCCGACGTGCTGGAGCAGTTCGGGGTGGCGACGCGGGAGTGGTTCCGCGCCGCCTTCGCCGCGCCCACCGACGCCCAGGCCGGCGCGTGGCGGGCGATCGGCGCCGGGCGTAACGCGCTGGTCGTCGCGCCGACCGGCTCCGGCAAGACCCTCGCGGCCTTCCTCTGGTCGCTGGACCGGCTCGCCCGCGAACCCGCGCCGGCCCAGCCGCGGCAGCGCTGCCGGGTGCTCTACGTCAGCCCGCTCAAGGCGCTCGCCGTCGACGTCGAGCGCAACCTGCGCGCGCCCCTCGCCGGCATCCGGCACGCCGCCACCCGGCTGGGCATCCCCGAGCCGGAGATCACCGTCGGCATGCGGACCGGCGACACCCCCGCCGACGAGCGGCGAGCGTTCACCCGGACCCCGCCCGACATCCTGATCACCACGCCGGAGTCGCTGTTCCTGCTGCTCACCTCGGCGGCCCGGGAGTCGCTGCGCGGGGTCGAGACGGTGATCGTCGACGAGGTCCACGCGGTCGCCGCCACCAAGCGCGGCGCCCACCTGGCGCTCTCCCTGGAGCGCCTCGACGCGTTGCTGCCCCGGCCGGCGCAGCGCATCGGGCTCTCCGCCACGGTCCGGCCGATCGACGAGACGGCCCGCTTCCTGGGCGGCGCGCACCCGGTGGAGATCGTGCAGCCCCCCGCCGCCAAGACGATCGAGGTCACCGTCGAGGTCCCGGTCGAGGACATGACGCGCCTCGACGAGCGGGACGGTCCGAGCGACGACGACCTCGGCGGGCCGCGCCGCCCGTCGATCTGGCCCGCGGTCGAGGAGCGGGTCTACGACCTGATCCACGCCCACCGGTCCACGATCGTGTTCACCAACTCCCGCCGCAGCGCGGAGCGGCTCTGCGCCCGCCTCAACGAACTGGCCGTCGAGCGCGCCGCGCCCGACGCCCCGGCGCCGCCCGGCCCGGGCCCCCGCGGCGCGCCACCGACCGGTTCGCGCTCCACGGCGCCCGGCGGGATGCCCGCCGAGATCATGGCGCAGGCCGACGCGGCCGCCGGCGCCGCGCCGGTGATCGCCCGGGCGCATCACGGCAGCGTGTCGCGGGAGGAGCGCAAGCACATCGAGGAGGCGCTCAAGTCCGGTCAGCTGCCGGCCGTGGTCGCCACCTCCAGCCTGGAGCTCGGCATCGACATGGGCGCCGTCGACCTGGTCGTGCAGGTCGAGGCGCCGCCGAGCGTCGCCGCCGGGCTGCAGCGCGTCGGCCGCGCCGGCCACCAGGTCGGCGCGGTCTCCCGGGGCGTGGTCTTCCCGAAGCACCGGGGCGACCTGCTCTCCTGCGCGGTCGTCGCGGGGCGGATGACCGACGGCGCGATCGAGGAGCTGCGTTACCCGCGCAACCCGCTGGACGTCCTCGCCCAGCAGATCGTCGCGATGGTCTCGCTCGACGAGTGGCGCGTCGCCGAACTGGCCGTGCTGGTCCGCCGGGCGGCGCCCTTCGCCGAGCTGCCCGACTCGGCGCTGCACGCGGTCCTCGACATGCTCTCCGGGCGCTACCCGTCCACCGCCTTCGCCGAGCTGCGTCCCCGACTGGTCTGGGACCGCGCCGCCGACCTGCTGACCGGCCGGCCCGGCGCGCAACGCCTCGCCGTCACCAGCGGCGGGACCATCCCCGACCGCGGCATGTTCGGGGTCTTCCTGGCCGGGGCGGAGCGCGCGGCCCGGGTCGGCGAGCTCGATGAGGAGATGGTCTACGAGTCCCGGGTCGGCGACGTCTTCCTGCTCGGCTCCACGTCGTGGCGGATCGAGGACATCACCCCCGACCGCGTGCTGGTCTCCCCGGCGCCGGGGCAGGCGGCCCGGATGCCGTTCTGGAAGGGCGACCAGCTGGGCCGCCCGGTCGAGCTCGGTCGCGCGATCGGGGCGCGGCTGCGGGCCATCGCCCGCCAGGACGACGAGGCGGCGACGGCCACGCTGCGCGCGGGCGGTCTGGACGACTGGGCCGCCGGCAACCTGGTGGCGTACGTCCGGGAGCAGCGGGAGGCGACCCGGTCCCTGCCCGACGACCGCACCGTCGTGGTGGAACGCTTCCGCGACGAGCTCGGCGACTGGCGGCTGGCCGTCCACTGTGTTCTCGGGGCCCGGATCAACGGCCCGTGGGCGCTCGCGATCGGGCGCCGGCTGGCCGAGCGCTACGGCGTGGACGCCCAGGTGATGCCGGCCGACGACGGCATCGTGGTGCGGCTGCCCGACACGGCCGAGGAGCCGCCCGGCGCCGACGTGGTGGCGTTCGACCCGGACGAGATCGCCCAGATCGTCGAGGAGTCGGTCGGGACCTCCGCGCTGTTCGCGTCGCGTTTCCGCGAGTGCGCGGCCCGGGCGCTGCTGTTGCCGCGCCGCGACCCGCGCCGCCGGCAGCCGCTCTGGCAGCAGCGACAGCGCGCCGCGCAGCTACTCGACGTCGCCCGCGAGTACGCCGACTTCCCGGTCACCCTCGAGGCCGCCCGGGAGTGTCTGCAGGACGTCTTCGACCTGCCCGGTCTCGCCGCGCTGATGCGTGACCTGGCCGCCCGCAAGGTGCGCCTGGTCGAGGTCGAGACCCCGCGGCCGTCGCCGTTCGCCCGGTCGCTGCTCTTCGGCTACGTCGGCGCCTTCCTCTACGAGGGCGACGCGCCGCTCGCCGAGCGCCGCGCCGCCGCCCTCGCCCTGGACTCCGCGCTCCTCGGCGAGCTGCTCGGCCGCGTCGACCTGCGCGAGCTGCTCGACCCCGCCGTGGTCACCGAGACCGAGCGACAGTTGCAGTGGCTGACCGAGCAACGTCGACCGCGTGACGCCGAGGACGTGGTCGAGCTGCTGCGCCTGCTCGGCGACCTGTCGACCGCGGAGCTGGCCGAACGCGGCGCGGACGCCGCCTGGCTGACCGAGCTGGAGACGGCGCGACGCGCGGTACGGGTGCGCATCGCCGGCGAGGAGCGGTGGATCGGCGTCGAGGACGCGGGCCGGGTCCGCGACGCGCTCGGCGTCGCGCTCCCGGTCGGACTCGCCCGGGCGTACGTCGAACCGGTCGCCGATCCGCTCGGCGACCTGGTCGCCCGCTATGCCCGCACGCACGGCCCGTTCGCGGCGGCCACCTGCGCCGCCCGGCTGGGGCTCGGGGTCTTCGTCGTCGAGCAGGCGCTGCGCCGGCTCTCCGCGACCGGCCGCGTGGTCTCCGGGGAGTTCTCGCCCGGCGGCGCCGGCACCGAGTGGTGCGACGCCGAGGTGCTCCGGATGCTGCGCCGCCGGTCGCTGGCGGCGCTGCGCCGCGAGATCGAGCCGGTGCCGCCCCGGGTGCTGGCCCGGTTTCTCGCCCGCTGGCAGCAGCTCGGTTCGTCGAGCCGGGGCGTCGAGGCCGTCGCGGCGGTTGTTGATCAGTTGCAGGGCGCGGCGGTCCCGGCGTCGGCGCTGGAGCGGCTGGTGTTGCCGAACCGGGTCGCCGACTACTCTCCCGCCTACCTCGACGAGCTCTGCGCGAGCGGAGAGCTGGTCTGGGCCGGCTCCGGTTCGATCTCCGGCGGCGACGGCTGGGTCACGCTGGCGTGGGCCGACGCCGCGCCGCTGCTGCTGCCCGTCCCCGACGATGCCCTCGCGCTGACGCCGTTGCACGAGGCGGTCCTCGACGCGCTCGACGGCGGCCAGGCGATGTTCTTCCGGTCGCTGTCCGACCGGGTCGGCGCCACCGACGACGCCGCGCTGGCCGCCGCGATCTGGGATCTGGTCTGGGCGGGCTGGCTGACCAACGACACGCTCGCCCCGCTGCGCGCGGTGCTCGGCGGTGGCGGCGCCCACCGCGCGAAGACGGGCGCGGCGCCGCGGACGCGGTTCCGTCGCCCGGGCCGGGTCGCGCTGCCGTCCCGGACCGGCCCACCGACCGTCGCCGGGCGCTGGTCGCGGCTGCCCGGCCGGGACGCCGACCCCACCCGGCGGGCCGCCGCGCTCGCCGACGCCCTGCTCGAACGGCACGGCGTGGTCACCCGGGGCGCCGTCGTCGCCGAGGGCGTCGGCGGCGGCTTCGCCGCGGTCTACCCGGTGCTCGCCGCGTTGGAGGAACGGGGCGCGGCGCGACGCGGCTACTTCGTCGAGGGGCTGGGGGCGGCGCAGTTCGCGGTGCCCGGCGCGGTCGACCGGCTGCGCGCCCTGAGCGAGCCCGTAGACGCGGGCCGGCACGCCGGCGGATCGGCGCTGGTGCTCGCCGCCACCGACCCGGCCAATCCGTACGGCGCGGCGCTGCCGTGGCCGGAGCGGGTGGTCGACTCGGGCGACGGCCGAACGAGCGCGGCGACGGGGCACCGGGCGGGCCGCAAGGCCGGCGCCCTGGTCGTGCTCGTCTCCGGCGAGCTGACGCTCTACGTGGAGCGCGGCGGGCGCACGCTGTTGTCCTTCGTGGATGACGACGACGCGCTGGCGCTGGCGGCGAAGGCCCTGGCCGACGCGGTGCATTCGGGCGCCCTGGGGGCGATCTCGGTGGAGCGCGCCGACGGCGAGGGCGTCCACACCTCGCCGCTGCGCGACGCGCTGACCGCCGCCGGCTTCCGCGCCACGCCGCGCGGGCTCCGCCTGCGCGGCTGAGCACGCCCCCCGGACACGCGTCGGCGTCGCGAACGGTCGGCGTCGGTCCACCGTCGGGCCGGCTCGAGCAGCGGGCGAAAATCGTGGCGCTGCGCTGCGTCCCTCCCGGCGAAGGTGTCGCTCCGCCCACCTTTGCTCTGCTTACCCATGCGATACACCCGGCGTCCGATAACCGGACACCCGCCGCTTCCCACGGGTAAGCAGAGCAAAGCGTGGGGCCCCCATGGTCGGTCCGGGCGCGGGCGGGCGGCCGGCGTCGACGGGGTGCGCCACGGCCCGGGCCGGGACGCGGCAAGGAGGACAACGCCACGGCGTCGGCGGGGCACGGGTGGAGCGATCACGCTAGCGTTCCGGGCATGGCCCGCTACGAATGGATCAGCTTCACGACCGACTACGGGCTCTCCGACGGCTTCGTGGCCGCCTGTCACGGGGCGATCGCCCGGACCGCCCCCACCGTGCGGGTCATCGACGTCACCCACGCGGTGCGGCCCGGCGACGTGGCCCGCGGGGCGGCCGTGCTGGCGCAGACCGCGCCGCACCTGCCGCCCGCCGTGCACCTCGCGGTCGTCGACCCCGGGGTCGGCACCGCGCGGCGCGGCATCGCGCTCCGTACCCCGAACGGCCTGCTGGTCGGCCCGGACAACGGGCTCCTGATCTGGGCGGCGGAGTCGCTCGGCGGCGTCGCGGCCGCGGTCGAGCTGACGAACCCGCGGTGGTTCGCGCCCGAGGTGTCCCGCACCTTCCACGGCCGCGACATCTTCGCGCCCGTCGCGGCCCGGCTCGCGGCCGGCGCGGAACTCGCCGACGCGGGCCCCGCCGTCGCCCCCTCGACCCTGGTGCGCCTCCCCGACCCGGTGGTCACCGTCGGCGACGGCTGGCTGGAGGCCGAGGTGCTGACCGTGGACCGTTTCGGCAACGTGCAGCTCGCCGCGCCCGGGGAGCTGCTCGACGCGCTCGGTCCGCTTCTCGACGTCGGCGGCGTACGCGCGGTGCGCGGCGCGACCTTCGGCGCCACCCCGGTCGGCGGACTCGTGGTCTTCGTCGACTCGGCCGGGCGGGTCGCGGTCGCGGTCAACAGCGGGCGCGCCGCGGTCGTGCTCGGCGTGCGCCCCGGCGACCTCGTCCGGGTGGCGACCGCGGAATGAGCCGACGGCCGGGCGTCGAGGCAGGATGGACGCGTGCCTGAGGGGGACACCGTCTGGAACACCGCCCGCGTGCTGCACCGCGCGCTCGCCGGCGGCCGGCTCACCGCGTCGGATTTCCGGGTGCCGCAGCTGGCCGCGACCGATCTCACCGGCTGGACCGTGCGGGAGGCCGCGAGCCGGGGCAAGCACCTGCTGCTGCGGCTGCGCGAGCCGGAGGGCGAGCGGGGCTGGACACTCCATTCACACCTGCGGATGGAGGGCGCCTGGCGGACGTACGCGCCGGGTGAGCGGTGGGCGGCGCGCCCGGCGCACCACATCCGGGCGGTGCTGCGGACCGCCGAGGCGGTGGCGGTCGGCTACCACCTGCACGAGCTGGCGCTGGTGCCGACCCCGGAGGAGAAGACGCTGGTCGGGCATCTCGGCCCGGACCTGCTGGGACCGGACTGGGACCCGGCGGAGGCGACGCGGCGGCTGGCGGCGCGTCCGCGGGAGACGATCGCGGAGGCGCTGCTCGACCAGCGCAACCTGGCCGGGGTGGGCAACCTGTACAAGGCGGAGACGCTGTTCCTGCGCGGGGTGTGGCCGTGGACGCCGGTCGCGGAGGTCACCGACCTGCCGGCGATGGTCGCGTTGGCGCAGCGCCTGGTCGCGTCGAACCGCGGCCGCTGGACCCAGACCACCACCGGCTCGCTGCGCAAGGGCGAGACGACCTACGTGTACGGCCGTCGCGCCCACCCCTGCCGGCGGTGCGGCACCGCGATCGAGAAGGCCGATCAGGGCGAACGGATCACGTTCTGGTGCCCGACCTGCCAGCCCCGCCGCCGATGATCGGCCGCCGGCGGCGCGTCAGTCGTGGACGACGTGGAGTGGTGTGGGGTCAGTTCGGGGTGTGCAGCGGCTCGGTGCGGGCGCCGCGCAGCTCGGCGAGACCGGCCGCGACGCCGCGGAGCAGATCGCTGGCCTCGGTCAGCCGGCCAACGGCCGGATGTTCGGTCGCCGAGCGCCCGTCCTCGGCGACGTAGCTCGCCGCCGCGGCGACCAGCCGCTCGTAGGCGTCCACGCCGGCGTCGAGCTGATCGGCGAGCGTCCGGTGCGCCCGCTCCAACTCCGGACGGGCGTCCGCGGGCGTCACCCGCAGCGCCTTCTCCACGCTCGCCACCCGGCCCGCCAGGTCCCGCAGCGACCGCTCGGCCACCGCAGCCTCCAGCACGGCCGGCTCGCCGGGCCCGGAGAGCCGGCCGGCGAGCCCGGCCAGCGTCAGCGACGCGCGGTCGAGCCGCGTCCACGGGCCGGCGGCGGCCGAGCCGCGCAGGCTGAACCGCGCCCGCTGCCGGCGTAGCTCGTTAACGGCGGCCCGCGCGGCGGGCACCCGCTGCACCGCGGCGACCAGCAGGGGGTTCCCCTGGCCGGCGGCGAGCGCCGGTGGCGGCGCCTGCGCCGAGAGCGCGCGCAGATCCGACCAGCGCCACAGCGCCAGCGCGAGCGACCCGCCCGCGGCCGCCGCCCAGCCGGCGTCCGGCAGCCCGAGCCCGGCGTACGGGGTCAGGATCGCGGTCGCGCCGGCGAAGCCGCCGGCGAGCACGCTCCACCGACGAGCGCCGCGCCGCAGTCGACGCAGCTGACGGAAGTAGCGGGCCCGTGGGTCTGCCACGTCGTGCTCCCTCCCCGCGCCGCCCGACTGCCGTCAGCTGGCGGTCTGGGCGTCTCCGGTGTTCTTCTGCTCCTTGGCCATGCTCGCCCGCAGCTCGTCGAGGCGCGCCACGCTCGCCGGATCCGCCGACGGGGCCTGCTCCACCGCGGGCTGTTGCGCCGCCCCGCTGAGCTTCTCCCCCGCCATGCTGGCCCGGATCTGCTCCAGCCGGGACGAGCCGGCCATGTCCAGCGACGACTTCTGCAGCTCCAACATCCGCCCCTCGACGGAGTTGCTCGCCAGCTCGGCGCGGCCCATCGCGGTCGCGTAGCGCCGCTCGATCTTGTCGCGCACCTCGTCCAGCGACGGGACGTTGCCGGGAGCGGCGAGCGACGACATCGACTCCAGCGAGCGCGCGACCGACTCCTGCATCTTGGCCTGCTCGAGCTGGGTGAGCAGCTTGGTGCGCTCCGCGAGCTTCTGCTGCAGGATCGTCGCGTTGTTCTCGACGGCGCGACGCGCCTGCCCCGCCGCCGACAGCGCCTGGTCGTGCAGGGTCTTGAGGTCCTCCATCGACTGCTCGGCGGCGACCAGCTGGGTGGCGAGCGTCTGCGCGGTCTGCTCGTACTTGGTGGCCTCGGCCTCATCGCCGGCGGCGCGCGACCGGTCCGCGAGCACCAGCGCCTGCCGCGCCATGGACTGCAGCTTCTCGACCTCGGACATCTGGCGCGACAGCTTCATCTCCAGCTGGCGCTGGTTGCCGATCACCGCCGCGGCCTGCTGGACCAGCGCCTGGTGCTGGCGCTGCGCCTCCTCGATGGCCTGCTGGATCTGCACCTTGGGGTCGGCGTGCTCCTCGATCTGCGCGCCGAAGAGCGCCATCAGGTAGCGCCAGCCCTTGACGAACGGGTTCGCCATCTCCGCGGTATCCCCTCACACATGTCAGCGCTCGTGGTCGACGTCGCCGCGGCCCGGCCCCGAGCAGCGGTGCACGCCCTCCATCGTCCCAGGCCGGCGCCACGTCGTCACGCCCGACTCCGCCGGGGTTGATCAAGAATATGCCGCGTCGGCGGCGCGCGGAGCGTTCAGGCGGCGCAGACGACGTCGCGGTCGCGCCCGGCCCCGCGCACCCGGCGGGTGGTGCGCAGCGTCGCCTTGAGTGGGGAGTCCTGCCGGACCGACACCGTCACGTTGCCCTCGGTGGTGACGTGGTGCACGGGGACGTCCATCGCCACCGATCGCATGCCGGCGTCGACCGGCGTCGGACGGGGCTCGGTCGCGGTCGGCGCGGACCCCTCGGGGACGGCGACCAGCACACCCTGCACCTGCTCGCCAAGGGCGACGGTGTCGCTCACCTCGCGGAGCAACTCGGACAGGCGCGCGCCGAGGGCGTCACAGATCGAGGCCAGCAGCTCGCTGGAGGCCTCCTTCTGACCCCGCTCGATCTCGGAGAGGTAGCCGAGGCTGACGTTGGCCGCGGTGGAAACCTCGCGCAGGGTGCGGCGCTGACCCTGCCGGCGCGCACGCAGTGCGTCGCCGATCACACGGCGTAGCAGGACCATCGCACCTCCCCCTGACACGGGACCAGCCGGCGGCTGCCGGAGGCTTCCCGCAACCATATCCGCTGTGGCGCGGATCGACACCCCGCCTCACCGGTCATCGGGCATGGGCTCCGTCCCCGCCGCGCACCGCGCCGGCCGGATCACCGCGGAGCTGGTCGGCGATCAGGTGCAGGGCGCCGCGGACCGCTCCCGAGCGCACCGCGTGGCGCCCGGGGCCGAACACCAGCTCCCGCACGTCCGTGCCCTCCGGGCCGGCCACCGCGACGTAGACCAGGCCCACCGGCTTGCCGCCCTGCGGCTCCGGGCCGGCCACGCCGGTCGTCGCCAGCCCCCAGTCGGCGCCGCAGCGTCGCCGGCCGCCCTCGGCGAGCGCCACCGCCACGTCCGGGTCGACCGGCCCCCGCTCGGCGAGCAGATCGCCCGGCACGCCGGCGAGCGACTCCTTGAGCTCGGTGGCGTAGACCACCAGCCCGCCCCGGAAGACCGCGCTCACCCCCGCGATCTCGACGATCGCGGCGGCGAGCAGGCCGCCGGTCAGGGACTCCACGACCGCGAGGGTCTGATCGCGCTCCACGAGCGCGTGCACGACCGCGGCGGCCTCGGTGCCGAACGGCACCGACACTTCGCCCGAATTGGTGCTCATCGCCCGACCTTATCGCGCCCCGCGGCGCAGCCGCAGTGCACGCAGCACGTAGTCGAGGCCGGTGAGCACGGTGACCACCACCGCCGCCGACATGATCCACGGTCCGACCGCGGCGAGCGCCGCCGGGAAGGGCCACAGGTACCAGACGATGGCGAGGATCTGCAGCGCCGTCTTCGCCTTCCCGCCGCGGCTGGCGGCGATCACGCCGTGCCGGATCACCCAGAAGCGGATCGCGGTCACGCCGAACTCGCGGGCCAGGATCACCGCGGTCACCCACCACGGCAACTGGGCGTACCAGGAGAGCAGCAGCAGCGCCGTGCCGGTCAGGGCCTTGTCCGCGATCGGATCGGCGACCTTGCCGAACGCCGTGACCAGGGCGTAGCGCCGGGCTATCCAGCCGTCGACGAAGTCGGTCAGCGACGCCACCGCGAACGCCGCACAGGCGGCGACCCGCCACCCGTCGTGGGTCATCGCCGACTGGACACCGAAGACCACGAACACCGGGATCAGCAGCAGCCGCAGCGCGGTGAGCCCGTTCGCGGCGTTGACCACCGGCACGGGACCGACGACGGCGGCGGGAGCGGAGACCGGCTTCGTAGTCTCGGTCACAGCCCTCACCCCGCCCTGGTCATCGCCGCACGGTCGGTGCGGCCGACAGCATCTCCTCCGGCACCGCCAGCAGGTCGACCCCCTCGGTGCCGGTCACCGTGGCGCGGACCAGGTCCCCGGGGCGCAGCGCCGCCAGGTCCACGCCGCCGGTCGGGGGCGCGACCAACGTCGTCGACCCGTCGACCTCGGGCGCCTGGTGCGCGGCACGCCCCTCGACGATTCCATCGTCGACCGAGTCGACCAGCACTTCAACCGTCGTGCCGAGCCGTTCCTCGGCGCGCTGCGAGCACAGCTCGTCCGCGAGCGCGCTGATCTTGTCATAACGGCGCTTGATGGTCGCCGCCGGGACCTTCCCCGGCAGCGACGCCGCCTCGGTGCCGTCCTCGTCGCTGTAGTCGAAGACGCCGATCGCGTCGAGCCGGGCGTCGGTCAGGAACCGCACCAGCTCGTCGACGTCGGCCCGCGTCTCGCCCGGGAACCCGACGATGAAGTTGCTGCGCGCGCCGGCCTCCGGAGCCAGCGCCCGCGCCGCGCCGAGCAGCTCCAGGAAGCGGGGGGTGGACCCGAAACGGCGCATCCGGCGCAACACGGGCTCGCTGGAGTGCTGGAACGACAGGTCGAAGTAGGGCGCCACGCCCGGCGTGGTGGCGATCGCCTCGACCAGGCCGGGACGGGTCTCGGCCGGCTGCAGGTAGCTCGCCCGTACCCGGACGATGCCGTCGATCGCGGCGAGCTGCGGCAGCAGCTTCTCCAGCAGCCGCGGGTCGCCGAGATCCTTGCCGTACGAGGTCGAGTTCTCGCTGACCAGCACGAGCTCCCGTACGCCGGTCTTGGCCAGCCACTCGGCCTCGGCGAGCAGCTCGTCCGGGGTACGCGAGACGAACGCGCCGCGGAACGCCGGGATCGCGCAGAACGCGCACCGGCGGTCGCACCCGCTGGCGAGCTTGAGCGACGCGACCGGGCCGGAATCGAGCCGGCGCCGCAGCACGGTGCGCAGATGCGCCGGGGTGTGCTCGTCGACGCCTCCGTGTCCGGGCACGACCACGGGGCTGGACCGGCGCGACACCGGGGTCAGCGGCAGCAGCTCGCGGCGGTCGCGCGGGGTGTGCGCGGCGACCTGTTCGCCGGCGACCACCGCCCGCAGGCGGTCGGAGATCTCCGGATAGTCGTCGAAACCGAGCACCGCCTGCGCCTCGGGGAGGCTGTCGGCGAGCTCCCGACCGTACCGCTCGGCCATGCAGCCGGCCGCGACCACCTTGGCGCCGGTGTCGGCCGCGGCGAGCAGCGTCTGGATCGAGTCCTGCTTGGCCTTCTCCACGAAGCCGCAGGTGTTCACGAGCACCACGTCGGCGCCCTCGCCGTCGGTCGTCACCTGCCAGCCGTCGGCGTGCAGGCGCGCGGCCAGCTCCTCCGAGTCGACCTCGTTACGGGCGCAGCCCAGGGTCAGCAGCGCGACGCGGCGGCCGTCCGGCGATGAGGGGGAAGCAGCAGACACCACCCGAGGGTACCGGGCGGACCCGACGCGCCGATCGGCCGTGCCACCGGGCGTGGCGCGGCGGCGCGGCTCACACCGGGACGGCGACGCTGCTCGCCAGCCGGTCGAGCAGGTACGCCTCGGTGCCGGCGAGCCCCACCGAGCAGAACAGGGTGATCTCGTCTGCCGTCGTGCGGCCGGGCAGCGCGCCGGCCAGGATCGCCCCCAGGTGGCGCAGCCGCGGCTCGGCCGTGGTCCCGACGACGATCATCGGCGGGTCGTACGCGACGGCCTGCACCGGTGAGTCGGTGGCGAGCACGTGGGCCCGGTCGACCAGGTCGAGCCCGAACTCCGAGCGCCCGTGCTGCTTGAACCCGACCGCGTTGACGTGGGTGCCGGGAGCGAGGTCCGTCGCGCTGATCACCGGGGTCCGGCTCGTGGTGGCGAGCACCACGATGTCGCGTCCCGCGACCGCGGCGGCCGCGGTATCCACCGCGCGCGCCCGCAGCCCCAGCTCGGCCCGCACCCGCGCCGCGAAAGCCTCCCGCGACGCCGGCGTGCGGCTGAACACGGTCACCTCGCGCAGCGGGCGCACCGCCGCGGCCGCCCAGAGCTGCGTCCATGCCTGCCCGCCCGCGCCGATCACCCCGATCGTCCGGGACTCCTCGCGCGCCAGCGCGGCGGTGGCGACGCCGCCGATCGCTCCGGTACGGCGGGATCCGATCTCCTCGCCGACGGCCATCGCGCGCACCCGCCCGGTGGCCGCGTCGTGCAGCACCACGAGCTGCTCGCCCTGCCGGTGCCCGAACGTGTCGTACGACCGGTAGCCGTACCACCGGTCGGTCAGCTGCCCGGCGGTCATCACCAACCGTCCGCCGGTCAGCGGGGCGGCGGTGCGGGGCGGCGCGACGAGCCGGCCCTCGTACGCGTCGACGATCGCGGCCCGCATCGCGGCGACCGAGGTCGTCGCGTCGAGGCGTGCGGCGACCTCGTCATCGGTGAAGAGCATCGGCATGGGATGCATCCTTCAAGGTGAAGTCAGGTTGAGGTCAACGTGCGGTGACCCATCCCACCTGTACCCGCGCGGCGGCCCGCGTCACTCCTCCGGGTCGTCGCCGCGCAGCGCGGCGAAGGCCGCCTCCAGCTCCTCCGGCTTCACCAGCACCTCGCGCGCCTTCGACCCCTCCGAGGGGCCGACGATCCCGCGCGTCTCCATCAGGTCCATCAGCCGGCCGGCCTTGGCGAACCCGACCCGCAGCTTGCGCTGCAACATCGAGGTCGAGCCGAACTGCGAGGTCACGACGAGCTCGATCGCCTGCACGAGGAGATCCAGGTCGTCGCCGATCTCCTCGTCGACCTTCTTCTTGTTGTCCTTGGCCGGGGCGAGTACGTCGGGCCGGAACTCCGGCTCCCGCTGCTGCTTGCAGAACTTGACGATGTCGTTGATCTCGGACTCGCTCACCCAGGCGCCCTGGATGCGCACGGGCTTCGACGCCCCCATCGGCAGGAAGAGCCCGTCACCGCGGCCGATCAGCTTCTCCGCGCCCGGCTGGTCGAGGATGACCCGCGAGTCGGCGAGCGAGGAGGTGGCGAACGCCAGCCGGGACGGGACGTTGGCCTTGATCAGACCGGTCACCACGTCGACCGACGGGCGCTGGGTGGCCAGCACGAGGTGGATGCCGGCGGCGCGGGCCAGCTGCGTGATACGCACCACCGAGTCTTCGACGTCCCGCGGCGCGACCATCATGAGGTCGGCCAACTCGTCGACGATCACCAGCAGGTACGGGTACGGGCGCATCTCCCGCTCGCTGCCGGGCGGCGCCTTGATCTCCCCGGACCGCACCTTGCGATTGAAGTCGTCGATGTGCCGCACCCCGTTGGCCGCGAGGTCGTCGTAGCGCATGTCCATCTCGCGCACGACCCATTCCAGCGAGTCCGCCGCCTTCTTCGCGTTCGTGACGATCGGCGTGACCAGGTGCGGAATGCCCTCGTAGCTGGTCATCTCGACGCGCTTGGGGTCGATCAGCAGCAGCCGTACCTGATCGGGGGTGGCGCGGGCCAGGATCGACACCAGCAGGGAGTTCAGGCAGGAGGACTTGCCCGCGCCGGTGGCACCGGCGATCAGGATGTGCGGCATCTTCGCGAGGTTGGCCACCACGTAGCCGCCCTCGATGTCCTTGCCGAGCGCGACCACCATCGGGTGGTGGTCGGCGGTCGCCGCGCGGGAGCGGAGCACGTCGCCGAGCGCCACGTCCTCGCGGTCGACGTTGGGGATCTCCACGCCGACCGCGCTCTTGCCCGGGATCGGGCTGAGGATGCGGACGTCGGGCGACTTCACCGCGTACGCGATGTTGCGGGAGAGCTGGGTGATCCGCTCGACCTTCACGCCGAGGCCGAGCTCGACCTCGTAGCGGGTGACCGTCGGGCCGCGGGTGAACCCGGTGACCGCCGCGTCCACGTCGAACTGCTCGAAGACGCCCTGCAGCGCCGCGATCACCTCGTCGTTGGCCTTGCTGCGGGTCTTGGCCGGGCTTCCCGGACGCAGCAGGTTCGTCGGCGGCAGCGTGTAGTCGCCGGAGATCCCGTTGATCGACAGCTGCTCGGCGTGGGCGGGCGGCTCGGTGTGCTCGGGCGGCTCGGGCGTCTTGCGGGTGGCCGGCACCTTCGACGGCGGCGTGCGCGGCAGCGCGACCGTCTCGTGCCCGACCGCCTCGGCGTCGTCCTCGCCGGCGGACTCGTCCCCGGTGAGCATGCTGGCCTGCCGGCGGCGCGACGGGCGGCGGCGCCCCGGCGTCTTCGCCTCGTCCTCCGCCTCCTCACCGTCCTCGGTGGAGGGCTCCGGCTCACGCCCGAGGACCGCGCCGACGAAGAGCCCGAGCCGCTCCGGGACCTTGTTGATCGGCGTCGCGGTGACCACCAGCAGGCCGAACAGCAGCAGCAAAGCGAGCAGCGGGACCGCCACCCACGCGCTGACCGCGGCCTCCAGCAGCGAGCCGATGCCCGTCCCGATCAGGCCGCCGGCGTAGTCGCGCTGGGTGGGGTCGATCGGGTCCTGGGCGAGGTGCAGCAGGCCGTCGGTCGAGACGATCAGGGCGCTCCAGCCGACCACGCCGCGGCCGCGGTGCTCCGGCTCGGCCGGCTCGCGCATGAGCCGGATCGCGCCGAAGAGCAGCAGCAGCGGCAGCGCGACCGCGACGGCGCCGAAGAACAACCGGATGGTGTCGGCGAGCCGCTCGCCGACCGGACCGGCGGCGGAGAACCAGACCGCCATCGCGGTCAGGATGGCCAGGCCGAACATCAACAGCCCGCCGCCGTCGCGGCGGTGACCGGGGTCGAGCTCCTTGGCGGTGGCCGCCTGTCGTCCGACCGCCCGCACCGCCCATCCCAGGGCGTGGGCCAGCCCCATCCAGACCGCGGCGAGGCCGCGCAGAAGGTAGACGGCGGGGCCGGGGCCCGCGGGACGGCGCCGGGCCGCCGCGGCCCGGGACTTGGCGGTGGTACGCGACTTGGCGGCCGTGCGGGCGCGCGTGGCGGCGGCACCGCGCGCCGAGGAGGTGCTCCGGCGCCGGCTCGTCTGAGAGGTACGGCCCGCCATAGAGTCACACGGTAACCGTGCGGCCCGACGAATCCTCGCTTTTGCGGCTCGTGTCCGGTCACGGGTATCCGTCGACTGTCGATCGGCCTACCATGACGGGCGCTCGGACGGCCCACGCGGGAGGGGACGACGCATGCCACCGTCGGGTATCGGGGACACGTCCGGTCCGGCCCCGGGCGACGCCCCGGCGGTCCTCCAGCCGCTGAGCAACGAGCTGATCGCGGCGGCGCTGCGGCGCCGCGACCACCACTTCGCCACCGACGACGACGGCGACCTCTACGGGCAGTGGGAGGGAAACCTGATCTACTTCTTCCGGCTCGGCGAGAACCGCGATCTCTTCCAGGTCCGCACGATGGCCGCCACCCGCTTCGAGATCGACGACGTGCCCCGGCTCTACGCGTTCTGCAACGCCTGGAACCACGACCGGCTGTGGCCGAAGGCGTTCGTGCACGTCGAGGACGACGGCACGGCGCGGGTCTGCGGCGAAGTGGCCGCCGATCTGGAACGCGGGGTCACGTTGGGGCAGCTCGACCAGTTGATCGGTTGCGGCATCGTCACCGGCTGCCAACTCGCCGCGGCCGCCGCCGAGCTGCGGCCGTAGCGGGCGGAGTCCGAGATGGAGCACCGGCACGCGGTCGAGGCGCGCGACGGCCAGGCGCTGCTGTCCGCCCGCCATCCCCTCCGGACGGTCGACGCCACCGCCGGGGAGGCGCCATGACCAGGGACGAGATGCGCGAGGCGCTGGAGGACGCGCGGGACCTGCCCGACGGGGACGAAAAGATCGCCGCGCTGGAGCGGCTGCTGGCGCACGCCGACGCCGCCGGCGACCTCCGGTTGGGCATGGACATCCGGTTCGAGTTGATCGAGGCGTACCACGACCACACCGAACGCTGGCGGCTGCTGCCCGCCTTCGACTGGTGCCTCGCCGCCCACGACCGCGACCCGTCGCTCTTCACCGACCGGCACGCGGAGATGCTGCGCTGGTACCACAAGTGGGCGGTCGCCACGCTGCGCAGCACGCCGCGGGTCGACCTCGACGAGACCCTCGCGGCGCTCGACGACATGGAGCGGCGGTTCCGGGAGAGCGGACAGAGCCCGCAGATTATCTACAACCTCCGGTGCGGGATCGCCGACCATCTGGGCGACGAGGCCGCGGCCCGGGAGTGGCTCGCGAAGTGGCGCGCCACCCCGCCCGACGAGAACAGCGACTGCGCCGGCTGCGACCCGTCCCGTCAGGCCGAGCTGCTCGCCGGCTGGGGCGAGTGGGCCGAGGCGGTGGCGACCGTCGAGCCGGTGCTCTCCGGGATGGTCGGCTGCACGGAACAGCCGGAGAAGGCGCTGGTCGCGATCATGCTGCCGCACCTGCACCTCGGCCGGTACGCCGAGGCGGCGGCGGCGCACGTCCGCGCGTACCGCCGGCACCGCTTCGAGCGCGACTCGGTCGGCTACCTCGCCGAGCACCTGCGGTTCTGCGCGCTGACCGGGCACCACGCACGCGGCCTGGACATCCTGGAGGAGCATCTCGGCTGGCTGGACCGGCCCTACGACGAGGCGTCGGCGATGGAGTTCGCCGCCGCCGGGGCGCTGGTCTGCCGGGTCGCGCACGCCAACGGCCTGGGCGCACGGCTGCTGCACCGCCCGGAACACGGGGAGCGGCGCGCCGCAGAGGTCCCGCTGGCACGGCTCGGCGCCGACCTCGCGGCCACCGCCCGCAACCTGGCGCGCCGCTTCGACGACCGCAACGGCACCGACCATCAGTCGCAGCGGATGGAGTCGTGGCTGGCGGCGGCGCCGCTGACCACCGAGCTCGAACTGCCGCCGGACGAGCCGGACGGCGCGGAGCTGACGGTGGGGTCGCCGCCCGAACAATGGCGCGACGTGCTCGCCCCGCTCACCGTCGAATCCATCGCCGCGGTGCTCGACGCGCGTGGCGACCGGTACGCGGTGGACGCCGACGACGTGATCCGGGGGCGATGGGCGGACGCGTACCTCCACTTCGATCGCCTCGGCGAGCGGCAGGAGATCCTGCACACGCGGATCCTGGCGGCGCGGCAACTGCCCGCCGACCGGCTCGCCGACGCGCTGGAGTTCTGCAACGCCTGGAACCACGACAAGGTCTTCCCGAAGGCGTACGTGCACGACACCGGCGAGGGGCAGCTGATCCTGGCCGGCGACGTCACCACCGACCTGGAGCACGGAGTGACCGGCGCGCAACTCGCCGTTCTGATCCACGCCACCGTAGCCACCGCCACCGCGTACGCGGCGGCCGTCGCCGCCCTCCCCTGACGTGCGCTTCTCCTGCGTCGATCTTGCAGTTGCGGCGCCCGATTGCCGCTCGTTGAGACCGCTTTGTCCACGGCCACAACTGCAAGATCGGCGTTGACTACTCGGGGGAATGGCGCGGCCCACCGCCCGACGGAGGAGTCGAGAGCGGTGGGCCGGCCCGTGTGCGTTCTCAGTCGACCGAGAACGCGAGTGTGTAGCGCCCCGCGCCGCTCTGGGACTGGACGCGGTAGCGGTAGAAACCGGCGTCACCGGAGTGCGTGAGCCGCTCGCCGCTCGACGCGGCGACCGTACGCCAGGCGCTGCCGTTCCAGCGTTGCAGCACCAGGTCGAAGTCCGCGCCCTGCGGGGCGTCGAGGCAGGCGGTGTGGTCGCCGGCGCGGGCCCGGAAGTAGCGGCCGTTCGGCTGGATCTGGGCGCTGCCGGCGCGGGCGAGGTTGCCGCTGCGGACCGCGTCCGGGTTGTCGCAGCCGGCCGGGGTCTCCGGCGCCTCCGACGGCGGGTCGGTCGGGGCGGGCTCGCTCGGGACCGACGGCGTCGGCGCGGCGGCCGGCGGCTGCTCGCCGGCGGAGCCGGTCGTCACCAGGGTCAGGTTGTTGCGCTGCAGGATCTCGGCGAGCGGCTGGAAGAACGTCGTCCCACCGACGGTGCAGTTGCCGGAGCCGCCGGAGGTGACGCCCTGCGCCTGGTCGCCGGAGATCCACGAGCCGCCCGAGTCGCCGCCCTCGGCGCAGACGTTGGTCTGGGTCAGGCCGCCGACCGCGCCCTCCGGGTAGTTCACGGTCACGTTCTTGGCCTGGATGACGCCGCACCGGGTGCCGGTGGTGGATCCGGAGCGGCAGATCGACGCGCCGATCGGCGCCTCCTGCGCCCCGGCGACCGCGACCTCGCCGCCGTTGAAGTTCTTGACCACCGGACGCGGCGTCCAGTCGCCGTTCACCTCCACCACGCCCCAGTCGTCGCCCGGGAACGAGGAGGCCCGGACGGTGCCCTGCGGGGCCTGGTTGAAGCCGGTGGTGGTGGCGCCGACCGCTCCACAGTGGCCGGCGGTGACGAAACCGCCGACCACCGAGAAGCCGATGGAGCAGCGGGCCCGGCCGTCGATGAAGTAGGGGTCACCGCCGATGACGTCGAAGAGCGGCACCGGCACCGCGGTCGAGGTCTCGACCCGGACGGAGCCGGCCGGCACCCCGCTCGCGGTGGCGAAGCGCCGGGCCGCCGGCTCGGCGCCCGGCTGGGCGAGCACCACGACGGAGTTGTCGGCGACGTCCACGTACCAGCCGGACATGTCGGGGGTCGCGTTGCCGGCGTTGCGGTCCAGTGACCGCTTCACGGTGTCGAGCTGGCGTTCGCTGCGGGCGACGAGCTTCGGCTCCGCGCCGGTGGCGCGTACCCGCTCGGCCGCCGCCGGATCGGTCACCGCGACCATCAGCTGGCGGCCGTCGGCGGTCAGCCAGCTGCCGCCGAAGCCGCCGCCCAGGTCGGCGCGGAGCTGCCCCGCGGTCCGCCGCGCCCACTCCTCCTTGGCCAGCCGCGACCGCGCCTGGTCGGCGGTGAGGCGCAGGTCGCGACGGAGCGCGTCCACCATTTCCGGCGCGGCGCCCCCGGCGGGCGCCGCGGCCGGCCGCCGGTCACGGCCGGGGCCGTCGTCGGCGACCGCCGGGATCGTGACCGCCGCGGCGGCTCCCACCGTCGCCAGCATCACCGCGCCCGCGATGGCTCGTCGTCGCTGCATGCGTATCTCCCTCCGCCGGTCCGACGCCGGTTGACGCCGTCGCGGGGTACGGATGAACGGCGTCGATGGATGAGGCAGCGGCAATGGTCAATTTCACAGGCCCGATCGTGAACCGATCACGAATTCCGTGCGTGGATGCTCAACGGGCGTCGAATTCACCCGCGCGCACCCCGGTCACGAAGGCGGTCCAGTCGGCGCGGGAGAAGATGAGGATGTTGCCCTCGGGTTCCTTCCCGTCCCGCATCGCGATCGCCCCGCCGACGGAGGCCACCTCCACGCACGTGTTCGAGTCGCACCGGCGACTTCTGCGCCATTCAATCGACAACCGGGACATGGCAGTCATTCCTTTCGGTTTCCCTTCGGTGTTCCGACTGCCATAACGGGGACCGACGATCGGCGACGCGCAGGCCGCGTGCCAGATTGGCCACGGCGCGGCACGTCGGTCACGACACTCCCGCCGCTACGGCGCGTCGGCCCCGGACACCATGCCCGAATCAGCCATCAGCGCGGCGAGCCTGGCCCCGATCAGCCGCGCCGACGCCTCCTCGCCGAGCGCCGCCTGCCACATCTGGTCGAAGTAGCCGCGATGCCGCTCGATCGCCGCTCCACTGTGCAGGATCTCGTCGAGAAACAGCGACTCACGGTAGAGCACCGCGTTCTCCTCGTCGCCGAGGTCGAAGATCGTGAACGGGCCGAGCATCCCGGTGATCGCCGCGTCGGCGAGCGGCACCACCCGGACCACGATGTCAGGCCGCGCCGTGAGGTCGAGCAGGTGACGCAGTTGCTCGGCCATCACCCGCGGGCCGCCCACCACGCGCCACAGCACCGACTCGTCGAAGACGTACAGGTAGCGCGGCGGATCGGTCTGGTCGAAGACCTCCACCCCGCGGCGCAGCCGGGCCTCCAGCCGCGCGGCGCGGTCCGCCGCCGGCATCTCGCTGCTCCAGAAGTTCATGATGAACTCCGCGTACGCCCGGGTCTGCAGCGGCCCGGCGATCAACGTCGGGTGGAAGTGGCGGATGAGCGACGCCTCGCTCTCGAACTGCAGCATCTGCCGCAACGCCGGCGTCAGGTGCTCCCGGTAGCCGGGCTCGTCCCACCAGCCCCGGCGCCGCGAGGCGCGGGCATCGGCGAGCAGTCGGCGGACCCGGTCGCCGTCGGTGACGCCGCAGAGCTCCAGCAGCGCCCGGAGGTCGGTGGTCGAGACGGTGACGTCACCCTTCTCGATCCGGGTGATCTTCGAGACGGACCAGTCGAGCGCCTCGGCCACCTGCCCGCGGGTGAGACCGCGGGCCTCCCGGGCGTCGCGGAGCGCGAGCCGGACGCGGCGGCGGGCCACCGCCGGCAGTTCACCGAAACCATGCTCGAATCCCACTGGCGCCTCACCGCGGGAAACTATGCCGCCGTCTGCGTCGGCGGAGCGGTTGGTGAGCCACGATGGAATCGATGCGGCTCTGTGCTCGCCGGGTCGGCCGGAAGGCGGCAGGTGCGCCACGAGCACGTGCGGTCACGTCGTTCCAGTATGCGCGCGGCCGGATCGCGGGGCCACACCTCGTGACCGTAGGTCGCACACAGCGTCCGTCCGCGGCCCGCGCCCGTACGTCGATCAAGGACTCGTCCGCGCCATCGACGATCGGACAAGTCCTTGATCGACGGCGGGCTACACCTCGACGACGGTGGGGACGATCATGGGGCGGCGGCGGTAGGCGTCGTTGACCCAGCGGCCCACGACGCGGCGGACCACCTGCTGCAGCTGGTGCGGGTCGGTGATGCCGTCCCCGGCCGCCCGGCCCAGCGCCTCCGTGATCAGCGGGATGACCGCGTTGAACGCCTCCGGGTCCTCCGAGAAGCCCTTCGCCGAGACGGTGGGCCCGCCGACGACCTTGCCGGTCACCGAGTCGATCACCACGGTGGCGGCGATGAAGCCGCCGTCGCCCAGCATCCGCCGCTCGGTCAGCAGCGACTCCCCCACGTCGCCGACGGCCAGACCGTCGACGTAGACGTACCGGCTCTTCACGTGGCCGACGAGCCGGGCGCGCCCCTCGACCAGATCGACGACGTCGCCGTCCTCGCAGATCACCACCCGGTCCGGCTCGACGCCGGAATCGATGCCGAGCCGCGCGTGGGCGCGCAGGTGCCGCCACTCGCCGTGCACCGGCATCAGGTTGCTCGGCCGCACGACGTTGAGCAGGTAGAGCAGCTCACCGGCGGGCGCGTGCCCGGAGACGTGCACCCGGGCGACGTCCTTGTGGATCACCGTCGCGCCGGCGCGGGAGAGCTGGTTGATCACGCGGTAGACGGAGGTCTCGTTCCCCGGCACCAGCGAGCTCGCCAGCACGACCGTGTCGCCGGGCTCGATCGTGATGTGCCGGTGGTCGCCGGTCGCCATCCGGCCGAGCGCGCTCATCGGCTCGCCCTGCGAACCGGTGGACATCAGCACGATCTGGTCCGGCGGCAGCGTGGTCGCCTCCTCGAGCCCGACCACCAGGCCGGGCCGGATGCGCAGCAGCCCCAGGTCGCGGGCGATGCCCATGTTGCGGACCATCGAGCGACCGATCAGCGCGACCTTGCGGCCGTGCTCGTACGCCGAGTCGAGCACCTGCTGCACGCGGTGCACGTGCGAGGCGAACGAGGCCACGATGATCCGGCCACGCGCCTTGGCGAAGATCGAGTCGAGGACCGGGCCGATTTCCCGTTCGGGCGTCACGAAGCCGGGGATCTCGGCGTTGGTCGAGTCGGAGAGGAGGAGGTCGACGCCCTCGGCGCCGAGCCGGGCGAAGCCGGCCAGGTCGGTGATCCGGCCGTCGAGCGGCACCTGGTCCATCTTGAAGTCGCCGGTGTGCAGGACCAGTCCGGCGGGGGTGCGGATGGCGACCGCCATCGCGTCCGGGATGGAGTGGTTCACCGCGAAGAACTCGCACTCGAACGGCCCGAGCCGCTCGCGCTGTCCCTCCCGCACGGTCAGCGTGTAGGGCTCGATCCGCCGCTCCGCGAGCTTCGCCTCGACGAGCGCGAGGGTGAACTGCGACCCGACCAGCGGGATGTCGGGCTTGTGCGCCAGCAGGTACGGCACCGCGCCGATGTGGTCCTCGTGCCCGTGGGTCAGCACGATCGCCTGCACGTCCGCGAGCCGGTCCACGATCGCCGTGAAGTCCGGCAGGATCAGGTCGACGCCGGGCTGCTCCACGTCCGGGAAGAGCACCCCGCAGTCGACGATCAGCAGCTTGCCGTCGTACTCGAAGACGGTCATGTTGCGCCCGATGGCGCCGAGGCCGCCGAGCGGGATGATCCGCAGGCCGCCCTCGGGCAGCGGCGGTGGGACGTCGAGTTCGACGTGGGCCTGACTCATGCGAGCTCCCGTCCCGAGGCGGCGCAGTCCGTCCGCAGCTGCGCGATCTGCTCGTCGGTCGCGTCGACGAGCGGCGGGCGCACCGGGCCGGCCGGCAGCCCGGCCAGCCGCAGCGCGGCCTTGGTCATGATGACGCCCTGGGTCCGGAAGAAGCCCTCGTACGCCGGGAGCAGCTGCTGGTGCAGCGCGAGCGCGCCGGCGACATCGCCGCGCTCGTACGCCTCGATCATCTCCTTGGTGGGGGCGCCGAACAGGTGGGTCGGCACCCCGACCACCCCGACGGCCCCGACCGCGAGCAGCGGCAGCGTGAGCAGGTCGTCCCCGGAGTAGTAGGCGAGATCGGTGCGGGCGATCACCTGCGCGGTCGCGGCCAGGTCGCCCTTGGCGTCCTTGACCGCGACGATCCGCTCGTGCTCCGCGAGCCGGCAGATGGTGTCGCTGGCGAGCGCCGTGCCGGTGCGGCCGGGGATGTCGTAGAGCATCACGGGCACGTCGGCGGCGTCGGCGACCATGGTGAAGTGCCGCAGCAGCCCGGCCTGCGGGGGCTTGTTGTAGTACGGCGTGACGACCAGCAGCCCGTGCGCCCCGGCCTTCGCCGCGGCCTGCGCCAGCTCGATGGTGTGGTGGGTGTCGTAGCTGCCGACGCCCGCGATCACCGAGGCCCGGTCACCGACCGCCTCCAGGACCGCTCGCAGCACGGTGTCCTTCTCCGCGTCGCTGGTCGTGGGCGACTCCCCGGTGGTGCCGTTGACCACCAGGCCGTCGTGGCGCTGCTCGTCGACCAGGTAGGTGGCGAGCCGGGCGGCCCCGTCGACGTCGAGCGAGCCGTCGGCGGCGAACGGAGTGATCATGGCGGTGATGAGGCGCCCGAAGGGCCGTCCGCCGGCTCCGGGGCCGGCAGGGGCAAGGTGGTCGTGCGTCATGCAGACAACCTATCCGACGCCCCCATCGGGTTTCCCACGCTCCTCACCCCGCCCCTCCACCGGGGCAGATCCGCGTGATCAGGGGGCCCACCACACGGCGCGCCGACAACACGCCGGACGTACTCCCTGATCACGCGGATCTTGTTAGGCGTGCTCGGTGTGGGGGGAGGCGGCGACCTCGGTGCCGTCGGGGAGGGTGGAGATCTGGAAATCGGCGAAGACGTTGGGGGCGACCCGCTGGAGCTGGCGGAGGCATTCGATGGCCAGCTCGCGGATCTCGACGTCCGCGTGCTCCGTCGCGCGCATCGCGAGGAAGTGGCGCCAGGCGCGGTAGTTGCCGGTGACCACGATCCGGGTCTCGGTGGCGTTCGGGAGCACCGCGCGCGCGGCCTGCCGGGCCTGCTTGCGGCGCAGCGTCGGGTTCGCCACGTCCGCGAACTTCTGCTCCAGCCCCTCGAGCAGCTCGTTGTAGGCGCGCACGCTCGCCTCGGTCGCCTCGACGAACTTCTTGTGCAGCTCCGCGTCCTCGGCGATCACCGACGGCTCCACCATCGCCGCGTCCCGCTCCGGGACGTAGCGCTGGGACAGCTGGGAGTACGAGAAGTGCCGGTGCCGGATCAGCTCGTGCGTGAACGAGCGCGAGACGCCGGTGAAGTAGAACGTCACGCTGCCGTGCTCCAGCACCGACAGGTGCCCCACCTCGAGAATGTGCGCGAGGTAGCCGGCGTTGGTCGCGGTCGCCGGGTTCGGCTTGCTCCACGACTGGTAGCAGGCGCGGCCGGCGAACTCCGCCAGCCCCTGCCCGCCATCGGCGTCCGTCGACCACGGCACGTCGGCGGGGGGCTCGAAGTGCGTCCACGCGATGATCTTTACCTGGGGGGCCACCATGTCCGGCATTCCCCGGACTGTAGTCGGCGCGACCCGCGCAGTGAACGCGGGCGTGGGGGCGTGTCGAGACCGTCACCCCCCGTGACGCCGCTCACCGCACGGCGGACGGGTCAGACGTAGAGCCAGCTGAACGGCGCCCACGGCAGATTGCGCAGCACCGAGAAGGCCAACCAGGCCCCGAGGAACAGCCCGACCGCGGCGGGCGTCATCCGCAGCTGCGGCAGCCGCCACCCGAACCAGGTGCGCCCGGCCCACGCCACGTACAGGTAGATCAGAAACGGCACCGCGAACACGAAGAGCAGGTGATGGCGGGCGGCCGCCGGCAGATCGCCGTGCAGCAGGTACCACGCCGCGCGGGTGCCGCCGCAGCCCGGGCAGTCCAGCCCCGTGGTCAGCTTCAGCAGGCAGCTCGGGATCGCGTCCGCCGCGCTGTCCGTCGGATCCGAGATCACCGTGTAGCCGACCGCGCCGGCGATGCAGCCCAGCGCCGTGACCGGGGCGAGCCAGCGGGGCGCGCGGGCGGACCATCGGTACACGAAGCGGGTCAGCCGGTCCGGCTGGTGGACCGAGGGCGGGTGGCCCGCCGCGGCCCACGCGGGCGCCGGCGCGCCGACCTCCGCGTCGGCGGCCACCGACGCGGCGCCGCCGGGCCGGTCAACACCGGTCGGATCAACCACGCTCGTCATCGCGACTCCACCTCGTCCGTGGCACTCGTCTCACCGTACACCGGCGCGGCACCGCCACCCGGCGCGCGCAGCGCGGCGGCCAGCGGGACGGCGAGGTCGCCGGCGTCCGGGGACGCGACCTCGGCCAGGCCGAGCCAGCCGGCGAGCCGGCGCAGCTCCGCCGCGAGCGCGGCGGCGGTCTCACCCGCGTCCGCCGACGGCTCGCCCCAGGCCGCCGGCACCCGCAGCACGCCCGCCTTCCGGTCGGCCTTGAGATCCACCCGCGCCGTGAACCGGTCCCCCTCCAGGAACGGCAGCACGTAGTAGCCGTGCACGCGCTGCGGCGCCGGCACGTAGATCTCGATCCGGTAGCTGAACCCGAAGAGCCGCTCGGTGCGCCCCCGTTCCCAGATCAACGGGTCGAACGGACTGACCAGAGTGTTGGCCCGCACCCACCGCGGCAGCCTCGCCTCGGCGTGCAGGTACGCCTGATGCCGCCAGCCCTGCACCGTCACCGGCGTCAGCACGCCCGCCTCGACCAGCTCGCCGATCGCGGCGCGCGCCGCCGACACCGGCAGCCGGAAGTAGTCGCGCAGCTCCGGCTCGGCGGCGACCCCGAGCGCCCGCGCGGCCACCCCGACGAGCTCCCGGTACGCGTCCGCCGGGGCGGGCGTCGGCGCGTCCAGCACCGCGGCCGGCAGCACCCGCTCCGGCAGGTCGTAGACGCGCGCGAACGCCGTGGTGCGGGCGGCGGCGGTCACCTCGCCGGCCCAGAACAGGAACTCCAGCGCCCGCTTCACCGCCGACCAGTTCCAGCCCCAGTTGCCCGTCTCGCGCGGCGCGTCGTGCTCGATCTCCGCCGCCGTCAGTGGCCCCTTGGCGCGCACCTCGTCGAGGACCCACGCCACCAGCTCCGGCTGCTCCGCCGCGATGCGTCGCATCCCACCCCACGCCTGGGTGCGCGCCGCCGCCATACGCCACCGCAGCGCCGGCTGCAGCGCGACCGGCACCAGCGACGCCTCGTGCCCCCAGTACTCGAACAGCTCGCGCGGCCGGCGGTAGGCCGCGCGGTCCAGCAGCCCGGTCGGGTACGGCCCGAGCCGGCTGTAGAGCGGCAGGTAGTGCGCGCGCCGCAGGACGTTGACCGAGTCCATCTGGAGCAGGCCGACCCGGCCCAGCACCCGGCGCAGGTGCCGCAGGTCGGGCACGCCGCCGGGCCGCGGATCGGTGAAGCCCTGCGCGGCCAGCGCGACGCGGCGGGCCTGCGCCAGCGACAACGACTCGGCAACCGTCATGGCCGAGCACGTTAACCCAGGGGTACGACGCGTCGCGCTGGACCGGCCGGCCCCGCCCGGCTAGAACGGTCAGATGCTCATCATCCGCCGCGAACGGCCCGAGGACGCCGCGGCCGTCGCGGACGTCCACGTGCGCACCTGGCAGACCGCGTACGCCGGTCTCATGCCGCCGGAGGTGCTGGGCCGGCTCAACCCGGCCGCCTGGGCGCAACGCCGCCGCGACGTCGGCACCGCCGACCCCGACCACCCGTTCGTCACGCTCGTCGCCGCCGAGGCCGACGCGGTGCTCGGGTTCGCGACCGTCGGCCCGTACCGCAACAACCAGGACCCGGACGACCTCGACGGCGCGCACGGGGAGCTCCTGAGCATGTACGTGGACCCGCTCCGCTGGGGGGAGGGCGTCGGGCGGGCGCTGATGGCGGCGGTGCTCGCGGAGACCTCCGACCGCGCCTGGCGCCAGCTGCGGCTGTGGGTACTGGCCGGGAACACCCGGGGGCGGCGCTTCTTCGAGCGGGCCGGGCTAGCGCCCGACGGGGAGAGTTGCGTCTACGACCTGCCCCTCGGCCCCCGACAGCCGCCGCTGCCGCTCACCGAGCTCCGCTACGCCCGCCCCCTCGGCCCCACCTGACGGGTCCCGCTCCCGCACCGGCATCGCCACCAGCAGCGCCAGCGACACCCAGACGTAGGCACTGCTGCCCACGAAGCCGACCGGGCCCTTGGAGTTGTGCTCCCAGATCCAGACGATCCCGCTGGACAACACCGCGTACGCGACGGCCAGCGACGCCAGCCGGCGACGGCGCTCCGGGCTGCCGGCGGGGGCGGCGAACGCCCGGTCGGCGGTCAGCAGCAGCGCCGGCAGCAACCACACCAGGTGGTGCACCCAGGTGACCGGGCTGACCAGGCCGCCGACGATGCCGGTGAGGGCCAGGCCGGTCGCGGCGTCCACCGGTCGGCGCGGCGCGCGGCGGCGCCGGGTGACGGCGGCGACCAGCGCCGGGGGCACCGCCCGGAGCCGCCACAACCAGATCGCGAGCACGACGCACACCAGCAACGGCCAGAGCGGCTCCGTGAGCGCGGGCGCGCCGAGCCGCTCCAGCATGCCCTGCAGCGACTGGTTGGAGATGAACGCCAGCACCCCGACCCGGTCGGTGTTCGGCAGCGCCGAGAACCAGAATTCGCGGGTCGCGTCCGGGGCGACCGCCGCGGCGAGCAGCGTGGCGGCGGCCGCGGTCGCGGTCGCGGTGACGGCGGCGCGCCAGCGGCGGGTCACCAGCAGGTAGATGAGGAAGATGCCGGGGGTCAGTTTGATCGCGGTGGCCAGCCCGACGCCGACCCCGGCCCAGCGGCTCCCCCGGGCGACGAGCCGGAGCAGGTCGGCGGCGACCAGGAAGAGCAGCAGCGTGTTGACCTGACCGAAGCTGACGGTCTCGCGCAGCGGCTCGAAGACCGCGGCCAGACAGGCGGCGACCGCGACGGCGAACCAGGGGGTCCAGCCCTGCCGCCGCGCGATCGGGGCGACCAGCCACCACAGCACCAGCCCGGTGGTGACCACGGTCAGCGTCACGCTGATCACCTGCGCTCCCCCGAGCGGGATCAGCGCCATCGGCAGCATCAGCAGCGCCGCGAACGGCGGATAGGTGAAGCCGTACGGGGTGTACGCCTTGAGGTAGTCGTAGATCTCGCCGCCGTCGCGGACCCAGTGGCTCAGCGCGCCGTAGTAGACGCGCAGATCGAAGAAGTGGTTACGCCGGGCGAGCACCACCAGCAGGCCGGCGGCCACGAGCGCGAGCACGGCCACCGTGGCGACCTGACGCCCGGTGCGGGCGCGCGCGGCTCCGATCGCCCCCTGCGACACTGCGTCCTCCCTGAAGTCCGTACGCTGACCACTCATGTCGCTCGGATATGTCCGCCCAGCCCGCCCCGAGGACGCCGGCGAGGTCGCGCGGGTCCAGTTGGCGACCTGGCGGGTCGCGTATCGGCGGTTGCTGCCGAAGCACGTGCTCGACCGGCTGGACGAGGCGTGGCTGACCCGCCAGTGGCGCGCCGCGATCGAGGCCCCGCCGTCGGAACGGCACCGTGTGCTGGTCGCCGTCGAGCAGGCCGACCAATCGTACTTGGTGGGTTTCGCGGCCTCCGGGCCCGTGGACGAGCAGGCGCTCGCCCCGGAGGAGCCGGCCGAGGCGCTCGGGCCCGGCGCGGTGGCGGTCACCGATCTGCTCGTGGAGCCGCGCTGGGGGCGGCGCGGGCACGGCAGCCGGCTGCTGTCGGCCAGCGTCGACCTGTGGCGGGAGGACGGCTTCGCGACCGCGGTGGCCTGGGCCTACGAGGGCGACGAGGCGACCCGGAAGTTCCTCACCTCCACCGGATGGGAGCCCGACGGCGCGGCACGCGCCCTCGACGTCGACGACATGCTGGTCCCCCAGCTCCGCCTGCACGTCTCCCTGGCCGAGTAACGGCTCCCCCGCGTCGCGATCCTGCAGGCGGAGCGTCAGTCGATCAGGGCGTCGAGGCCGACCGTGAGGCCGGGGCGGTGGCGTACGGCGCGGACCGCCAGGAGGACGCCGGGCATGAAGGAGGCCCGGTCGTACGAGTCGTGGCGGATCGTCAGCGTCTCGCCGGTCGTGCCGAAGAGCACCTCCTGGTGCGCGACCAGACCCGCGGCGCGCACCGAGTGCACGCGTACGCCGTCGACCTCCGCGCCGCGCGCGCCCGGACGCTCGTCCTTGGTGGCGTCCGGCATCGCGCCCAGGTTCGCCGCGGCGCGCGCCTCGGCGATCACCCGGGCGGTGTGCGCGGCGGTCCCGCTCGGCGCGTCCAGCTTCTTCGGGTGGTGCTGCTCGATGATCTCCACCGACTCGAAGTACCGGGCCGCGCGGGCGGCGAACTGCATCATCAGCACGGCGCCGATCCCGAAGTTGGGCGCGATCACCACGCCGACGCCCGGCTTGCGCGCCAGCCAGCTACGCACCCGCTCCAGGCGCTGCTCGCTGAAGCCGCTCGTGCCGACCACGACGCTGATCCCCTGGTCGATGCACCAGTGCAGGTTGTCCATCACCACGTCGGGGTTGGTGAAGTCCACGACGACCTCGGCACCCGCGTCGGAGGCGTTGAACAACCAGTCGCCCTGGTCGATCATCGCCACCAGCTCGAGATCCTCGGCGGCATCGACGGCCCGGCACACCTCGGTCCCCATCCGGCCGCGCGCGCCCAGCACGCCGACCCGGATCGCGTCACGCTCGTCAGTCACGGGGCACAACCTATCCCACGGCGGACGTCACGAAACAGCGCACGTCCGGGCGACTACCGCGCGAAGTCGCCCTCGTCGAACGGACCGACCACGGCCAGCGCCATCGGCCGGCTCAGCAGCTCGGCCGCGAGGCGGTTGACCTCGTCGGCGGTCACCGCGTCGACCCGGGCCAGCAGCTCGTCGACGGAGAGCAGGTCGCCGAAGAGCAGCTCACCCTTGGCCAGCCGGCTCATCCGTGATCCGGTGTCCTCCAGGCCGAGCACGTACGAGCCCTTCGCCATGCCCTTTCCTCGGGCCAGCTCGGCGTCGGTGATCCCGTCCGCGGCCACCTTCGCCAACTCGGTACGGGTCAGCTCCAGCACCTCGTCGACCTTGCCCGGCGCGCAGCCGGCGTAGACCGCGAAGACGCCGCTGTCGGCGTACTGGCTGGAGTAGGAGTAGACGGAGTACGCGAGCCCGCGGCGTTCGCGGATCTCCTGGAAGAGCCGGCTGGACATGCCGCCGCCGAGCACGTTGTTGAGCACGCCGAGCGCGAACCGCCGCTCGTCGAGCCGCCCGATGCCCTCGCAGCCCAGCACCACGTGCGCCTGCTCGGTCTCCTTGGCGCGCACCACGGTGCGGGTGCCGGTCCGCACGGCCGGCGCGGCCGGGCGGTGACCGGCGGGCTCGGCCGGCGCGACCTCCAACGGCGTGCCGCGCAGCGCCTGCCGCACCTGCCGCACCACCTCGGCGTGGTCGAGGTTGCCGGCCGCGGCGATGACGATGGCGGGGGCGGCGTAGCGGCGCCGGTAGAAGCCCTGGATCTGTCGGCGGGTCATCGCGGAGACGGTCTGCTCGGTGCCGGAGATCAGCCGGCCCAGCGGGTGCGTGCCGTAGATCGCCTCGGTGAACAGGTCGTGCACCTCGTCGCCGGGCTCGTCGTCGTGCATGGCGATCTCTTCGAGGATGACGGCCCGCTCGGTCTCCACGTCCGCGGCGGCGAGCACCGAGTCCGCGACCAGGTCACAGACCACGTCGACCGCGAGCGGCAGGTCCTCGTCGAGCACCCGCGCGTAGTAGCAGGTGTACTCCTTGGTGGTGAAGGCGTTGGTCTCGCCCCCGACCGCCTCGATCTCCGAGGAGATCTGCAGTGCGCTGCGCTTGCGGGTGCCCTTGAAGAGCAGGTGCTCCAGGAAGTGCGAGACGCCGGACTGGGCCGGCGTCTCGTCGCGGGACCCGACCGCCACCCAGACCCCGAACGACACGCTGCGCGTCGTCGGGATCGCCTCGGTGAGGATCCGCAGCCCGCTGGGGAGCACCGTCCGCCGGACGGTGCCGCCCAGGGGGTCGGCCGACACGGTGCGGGTGACCGCCCGGGCCGGCGCTTGCGCGCCGGCCCGGGAACTGGTCGATCGTGTTGTGCGCGACGCGCGATTCATCGCACGCGTCAGCTGTGCCGGGTGCGACGGCGACGCTCGCCGCCGCCCTCGCCACCGCCTTCGCCGCCCTCGCCGCTCTCGTCACGGCCACGGCCCGGGCCGCGCTCGCCACGCTCACGGTCGCCGCGGTCCCGCGGAGCCCGGTCGCCGCGCTCGCGCCCGGCCGGGCGCTCGCCACCGGCGGGACGCTCGCCGCCGGCCGCGGCCGGCGCCTCCTCGCCCTCCGGGCGCACCTTGTCCAGGTAGATCTTGCCGCGGGCGTCGATGTCCGCGATCTGCACCTCGACCTTGTCGCCGACGTTGAGGAAGTCCTCGACCTTCTCGACCCGCTTGCCGTCGCCCACCTTCGAGATGTGCAGCAGGCCGTCGCGGCCGGGCAGCAGCGAGATGAAGGCGCCGAACGCGGCGGTCTTCACCACGGTGCCGAGGAACCGGTCGCCGACCTTGGGCAGCGTGGGGTTCGCGATCGCGTTGATCCGCTCGACCGCCGCCTCGGCGGAGGGGCCGTTGGTCGCGCCGACGTAGATGGTGCCGTCGTCCTCGATGGAGATCTCGGCGCCGGTCTCGTCCTGGATCGCGTTGATGGTCTGACCCTTCGGGCCGATCACCATGCCGATCTTGTCGACCGGGATCTTCACCGTGGTCACCCGCGGCGCGTAGTCGGACATCGTCGCCGGCGCGTCGATCGCGGCCGCCATCACCCCGAGGATGGTCTGCCGGGCCTCGCGGGCCTGCTGGAGCGCGGCCGCCAGCACGTCCGACGGGATGCCGTTGAGCTTGGTGTCGAGCTGCAGCGCGGTGACGTACTCCGGGGTGCCGGCGACCTTGAAGTCCATGTCGCCGAACGCGTCCTCGGCGCCGAGGATGTCGGTCAGCGTCACGTACTCGGTCTTGCCGTCGACCTCGTCGGAGATCAGGCCCATCGCGATGCCGGCGACCGGCGCCTTCAGCGGCACACCGGCCGACAGCAGCGCCAGGGTCGACGCGCAGACCGAACCCATGCTGGTGGAGCCGTTGGACCCGAGCGCCTCGGAGACCTGGCGGATGGCGTACGGGAACTCCTCGCGCGCCGGCAGCACCGGGATCAGGGCCCGCTCGGCGAGCGCGCCGTGCCCGATCTCGCGCCGCTTCGGCGCGCCGACCCGGCCGGTCTCACCGACGGAGTACGGCGGGAAGTTGTAGTTGTGCATGTAGCGCTTGGACTTCTCCGGCGAGAGCGTGTCCAGCGCCTGCTCCATGCGGAGCATGTTCAGCGTGGTGACGCCGAGGATCTGCGTCTCGCCGCGCTCGAACAGGGCGCTGCCGTGCACCCGCGGCAGCACGCCGACCTGGGCGGTCAGGTCGCGGATGTCGCGCGGGCCGCGGCCGTCGATCCGGACCTGGTCGCGCAGCACGCGGCTGCGCATCTCCGACTTGGTCAGCGACCGGAAGGCCGCGCCGATCTCCTTCTCACGCCCCTCGAACTGGGCGGAGAGCTGCTCGTACGCCTTTTCCTTGACGCGGTCCAGGGCCTCCTCGCGGTCCGCCTTGCCGGCGATCCGCAGCGCCTCGGCGACCTCGGAGCGGACCGCGCCGGCGACCGCCTCGTAGACGTCGTCGCTGTAGTCGAGGAAGATCGGGAACTCGACGACCGGCTTGGCCGCGACGTCGGCCAGCTCGCTCTGCGCCCGGCACAGCTCCCGGATGGCCGGCTTGGCGGCCTCCAGGCCGCTGGCCACGACCTCCTCGGTGGGCGCCGTGGCGCCACCGGCGATCAGCTTGGCGGTGTGCTCGGTGGCCTCGGCCTCGACCATCATGATCGCGACGTCACCGTCGGGCAGCGTGCGGCCGGCGACCACCATGTCGAAGGTGGCCCGCTCCAGCTCCTCGTAGGTCGGGAACGCGACCCACTGCCCGTCCACGCACGCCATCCGGGTCGCCCCGATCGGGCCGGAGAACGGCAGGCCGGAGAGCTTGGTCGACATGGAGGCCGCGTTGATCGCCACGACGTCGTACGGGTGCTGCGGGTCGAGCGCGAGAACGGTCTCGACGACCTGGACCTCGTTGCGCAGCCCCTTGACGAAGCTGGGGCGCAGCGGCCGGTCGATCAGCCGGCAGGTGAGGATCGCGTCCTCGCTCGGCCGTCCCTCGCGGCGGAAGAACGAGCCGGGGATGCGACCCGCGGCGTACATCCGCTCCTCGACGTCGACGGTCAGCGGGAAGAAGTCGAAGTGCTCCTTCGGCTGCTTGCTCGCGGTCGTCGCGGAGAGGACCACCGTCTCGCCGAGCTGGGCGATGACGGAGCCGGCGGCCTGGCGGGCGAGGCGGCCGGTGGAGAAGGTGATCTCACGCGTCCCGAAGGACCCGTTGTCGATCACGGCCTTGCTGTGCTGGTTGCCCAGCGAGTTCTGGTCTGCCATCAGTGCGTTGCACTCCTTTGTGTCGTTGGGGCCCACGACCTCGGGGAGCTGCTCAGACGGCCGGTCATCGATTGAAGCGCCCGGGGGAGCCGGCTTCGCGCCGGCCGGCCCGGGGGCCACTACCGAGGACCGGTGCGCTGACCGGCTCCCCACGGGGTGGTCGAGCTCGCCCCGGTATTCGGGTGGTGAGACGCCAGCGGGGAGCGACCGCCGCGCGATCGCTCCCCGCTCACGTCACCGCCGCAGGCCGAGTCGCTCGATGAGCGAACGGTAGCGGTTGATGTCCTTCTTCTGCATGTAGTTCAGCAGTCGCCGGCGGCGACCGACCAGCAGCAGCAGACCACGACGGCTGTGGTGGTCGTGCTTGTGCACCTTCAGGTGCTCGGTGAGGTCGGCGATGCGCTTGGTGAGGACCGCCACCTGCACCTCGGGGGAACCCGTGTCACCCTCGACGGTGGCGTACTCCTGGCGGATCTTGGCCTTGGCTTCCTGGTCGAGCGCCATCTTCTCCCTGTTCTGTGGGTTCGTCACAAACCTCGCACCCGCGGCGTCGTGCAGGCACGCGAGGCCCATCGTCGGCAAATCCGACGTCCCGCCCAGGCTACCAGCCCACCGGCGCGACCACCCGTCAGGCCGCCCCCGTGGGGCCCGGCGGCGGCGCGGCTAGCCCAGCACCTCACGCGTACGGGCGACGTCCTCGGTGATCTGCGCCACCAGCGCGTCGACCCCCTCGTACCGGCGCATCTCCCGCAGCTGCGCGACGAAGTCCAGGCAGAGCCGCTCGCCGTAGAGGTCGCCCTCGAAATCGAGCACGTACGCCTCCACCCGGCGCTCCCGCCCGGAGAAGGTGGGGTTGGTGCCGATCGACACCGCCGCCGGCAGCGCCGGACCGCGCCCCGCCCCCCGCACCAGCCGGGCGGCGTACACCCCGTCGGCGGGCACCGCGGCGTGCCGGTGCGTGAGCAGGTTGGCGGTGGGAAAGCCCAGCTCGCGGCCGCGCTGGTCGCCGCGGACCACCACCCCCTCCAGGCGGTGTGGGCGGCCGAGCGCCGCGGCCGCCGCGGTCACGTCGCCGGCGGCGACGCAGGCCCGGATGTACGTGGACGAGAAGACCGTGTCGTCGACGGCGACCAGCGGAGCGTCCTCCACCCCGAAGCCGAACGTGCGCCCCAGCTGTCCCAGCAGCGCCACCGTGCCGGCCGCTTTGTGCCCGAACCGGAAGTTCTCCCCCACCACGACGAGCGCCGCGTGCAGGTGCTCGACGAGCATGTCGTGCACGAACTGCTCGGCCGGCAGCCGGGAGAACTCCGGGGTGAACGGCACCACGCAGAGCACGTCGACGCCGAGCGCCTCGATCAGCTCCGCCTTGCGGGCCGGCTCGGTGAGCACCGCCGGGTGCGAGCCCGGCCGGACCACCTCGGCGGGGTGCGGGTCGAAGGTGACCACGACCGAACGCACCCCCAGCTCCTTCGCGCGCGCGACCGCGTGCCCGATCGTCGCCTGGTGGCCCCGGTGGACGCCGTCGAAGACGCCGATGGTCACCACCGAGCGCCCCCAGCCCGCGGGCACCGCCTCGAAGCCCCGCCACCGCTGCATCCGTTCCTCCTCCTGGCCGTACGCCCGTGCTCGGCGCGGCACCGGTCACGCGGGCGCGAGGACGATCTCCGCCCGCGCCCGGCCGTCCCGCTCGCTGACCACCGCCAGCAGGCTGCCGTCGGGGGCGAAGACGGCGTACGGGCCCGCGATGCCGAGCTGTGCGATCGGCCCCCCGTGCGAGAGCACCTTAGCCTCGTCCGCGGTCGCGTCCCGGCGCGGGAAGAACCGGTCCGCCGCCGCGGCCAGCGGCAGGTTCACCACGTCCGGCGCCCGCTCCTCCAACTGCGGCAGGGTCGCCGCCTCGGCCAGCGTGAACCCGCCGACCGCGGTGCGGCGCAGCGCGGTGAGGTGACCGCCGACCCCGAGCGCGGCGCCGAGATCCCGGGCGAGCGCCCGGATGTACGTGCCGGACGAGCAGTCGACGTCGACGTCCACGTCGACCACGTCCGGGCCGGGGCGCCGGATGGCGAGCACGTCGAGGCGGGAGACGGTGACGCGGCGCGCGGCCAGGGTCACCTCCTCGCCCTCACGCACCCGCTTGTACGCCCGCTGCCCGTCCACCTTGATCGCGCTCACCGCGCTCGGCACCTGGTCGATCTCACCGGTCAGCGGCGTCAGGCCGGCGCGGATCTGCTCGTCGGTCACGTGCCCGGCCGGCGTCGCGGCCACGACCTCGCCCTCGGCGTCGTCGGTGACGGTGGACTGGCCGAGCCGGATCGTGGCGGTGTAGGACTTCGCGGAGCCGATCACGTACGTGAGCAGCCGGGTGGCCCGGTTGACTCCGATCACGAGCACGCCGGTCGCCATCGGGTCGAGCGTGCCGCCGTGCCCGACGCGGCGGGTGCGCGCCAGCCGCCGGATCCGGGACACCACGTCGTGCGAGGTCATCCCGCCCGGCTTGTCCACCACGATCAGACCGTCCGCGCTCACACGCCCGCCCCACGTCGCCCGCTCATGGCGTCCAAGCGTGCCAGACACCCGGTCGGCGGTCGTCGAAGGCCCCCGTCCGATACGCCCCTGCTCAGGTGGGGCGGACGGCGCCGACCACGGCCCACCTGCCGGAACGCAGCCGCAGCAGCAACCCCACGAGCCGGACCACGATGAAGACGGTGAGCCCGGCCCAGATCCCGCCGAGCCCGAGGTCGAGCGCGTAGGCCGCCCAGATCGCCGGCAGGAACGCCCCGAGCGCCGCGACGATCGTCAGGTTTCGCAGGTACCGGACGTCCCCCGCGCCGATCAGCACGCCGTCGAGGGCGAAGACCACGCCGGCGATCGGCTGCATCGCCACGAACCACGGCCACGCGATCATGGCCTGCCCGTGCACCTGCGGGTCGTCGCTGAACCAGCTCGGCACGACGCCGGCGCCGGCCGCGATCACCAGCGCGAAGGCGACCCCGCAGACCCCGCCGATCAGTGTGATCCGACGGGCGAGCCGGCGTGCCCCGGCGGCGTCCCCGCGGCCGAGCGCCGCGCCGACCAGGGACTGGGCGGCGATCGCGACGGCGTCCAGGACCAGCGCCGTGAAGAAGAACAGCTGGACGGCGATCTGGTGCGCGGCGACCACCGCCGTGCCGAACCGGGCCGCCACGGTCGTCGCGGACAGGAAGCTGGCCTGGAACGCCGCGCCCCGCACGAGCAGGTCGCGGCCGAGCACCAACTGCCGGACGATGACGGCCGGATGCGGGCGCAGCGACACCCGCTCGGCGACCAGCGCGCCGACGAAGAGGACGCCGGAGACCGTCTGCGCGACGACGTTGGCGACCGCCGAGCCGATCAGCCCGAGGCCGAGCGGGTAGACCAGGAGCGGGCAGAGCACCGCGGAGAGGACGTTCGCGCCGAGCACGTAGCGCAGCGGCCGGCGCGTGTCCTGCACCCCGCGCAGCCAGCCGTTGCCCGCGGCGGCGAGCAGCAGGCCGGGCGCGCCCAGCGCCGCGATCCGCAGCCACTGCGCGGCGGCGTCGGCGACGTCGGATCCGCCCCCGGCGAGGGTACGGGCCAGCGGCGCGGCGAGAAACTGGAGACCGACCGCGAGCGCGAGTCCCACGGCGACGGCGAGCCAGGAGGCCTGGACCCCCTCGGCGACGGCGGCGGCCCGGTGGCCGGCGCCGAAACGCCGGGCGGCGCGGCCGGTCGTGCCGTACGCCATCACGGTGCCGAGCCAGGCGGCGACCGACATGACGGTGCCGCCGATCGCGACGGCGGCCAACGGGACCCGCCCGAGGTGGCCGACGACCGCGGTGTCGACGAGCACGTAGAGCGGCTCGGCGGCGAGGACGACGAGGGCGGGCAGCGCCAGACCGGCGATCCGGCGCGGCGAGGCGGCGGATGTGGGCGCGGTGTCGGCGGCGGGGCTCATCGCCCCGCATCGTGTCACGCGCGAAGTAAGTGATGCAAACCGGTTGGCTGCTTACACTTGCGTAGCCGCCACGGCCTCGACCCGGTCACGGCCGACCGGGTCATCCCCGACTGCGACCGGACCGGGCACCGGTCACTGGCGGGTGTCCATCGAGGTCTGCAGCGCGCGTCGCGCCTGCTCGCGTGCCTCGTCGACGGTTTCGGTCTTCGGCTTGCTCGGCATCGGAGTCGTCCTTCCAGGGCACGCCCGGCGCCATCACGGCGCGCGGGGCGGCGGGAACGGGTCGGTGCGCGGGCCGCGGCCGTCCGGGGTCGCCGGAGGGATGGCCGGGGCGGCGCGAGCCCGGGTCGGTGGACCCCGGAGGCGTGCGGCTGCCGTCGGGCGCTGTCACCGATCGTTGTCGGATCAGCGCGGCGTGCATCCAGAAAACCAAGTTATCGTTCAGGTCCACATCCTGCGCACGGTTCCCGCATTACGAGACGTTAAGGTCGGCGAAAATCAATCAGCGGGCGAAAAAGTGCCAGCCGACCCACCACCAGAACCCGAACAGCCCGATCCGGCCCACCGGCACCCGGCCGACCTCGTACTGCATGACGAAGGCGCAGACGTCGCCGAGGGAGGGGATCCGGGAACGCTCGCGCCGGCTCGCGAACTCCAGCACCGCCACGAGCCCGATCGCCGCCAGGAAGCCGACGATCACCAACAGCCGCGTCGCACTCATCGGCGCACCAGCCCCCAGAACGCGCTCAACCAGCCGAAATAGACCACCGAGCGGACGAGACCGTCCTCCAGCAGCGGATCGGCGAGCCGGGAGAAAGTCGGGAAGTCGTCGGTGGAGCCGAGCACGAACGTCGAGCCCTCAAACACGCCGAAGACCACCACCGGCACCACCCACCAGACCGCACCCGAGCCGAGCCGCCCGGGCGGCGGCCGGCGCGGCACGCGGTTGGTCAGGCCCAGCCAGATCAGCGCACCGCCGGTGCCGACGGCGTAGAGGTTCGCCTGGGCGGAGAAGGACGGCAGCTGTCCACCGACCACCGACATGAGGACGAGCACCGGCACCGAGACGGCCGGACGGTCCCAGGGCCGCGGCGCTGCCGCGGTGAGCTCCGACGGCTGTTCCATCCTTCGATTGTCACCGCCGTCGATCCCGGCGGAAAGCGCAAATTCCCCCGGTTATCCCTGATCTTCCGGGAAGACGCCGCCGTCGGCCGGGGTACTGCCGCCGGTCAGCACGTCGCCGCCCGTGAGCTCGGCGCGGATCGCCTCGACCACCTGCGCCGCGGAGCCGTACCCGGTGAAACCGGCGGCCAGCCGGTGACCGCCGCCGCCGAGCGCCACGGCCACCCGACTGACGTCCACCGCGCCCTTGCTGCGCAACGACACCGCCCACTCCCCCGCGGCGACCTGCTTGAGAACGCAGCTGACGTCGGCCTCGATCGCGCACCGGACCGAGTCGATCAGCGCCTCCAGCACGTACGCCGGCTGGTCGTGGCGCGCCAGGTCGTCCAGGGTCGCGTACGTCCACACCAGGCCGCGCCCGCCCGCGGCGCCCGGCTCCAGCTCGGCGCGTTGCAGCACGTCGCCGTAGAGCCGGACCGCGCCGAACGGACGGCTGTCGAAGACCCGCCGCGCGATGTCACCCGGACGCAGACCCGTGGCGATCAGCCGCGCGGCCATCTCGTGCACCGCCGGGGTGGTCGCGTCGAACCGGAACGAGCCGGTGTCCGTCGCGACCGCGACGTAGAAGCACTCCGCGATCTGCCGGTCGAGCGGAACCCCGAGCCGGTCCAGCAGTTGCTCGGCGACGACCGAGGTGGCCGCGGCCATCGGGTCGACCAGGTGGATCGCGCCGAACCGGGTGTTGGAGGCGTGGTGGTCCAGCACCACGGAGCGCGCGGTGAGCAGCCGGTCGGCCAGCGGGCCGAGCCGGGAGGCGCTCGCGGCGTCGAAGCAGAGAACGAGGTCCGGGTCGGTCCACGCCGCGTCAGCGGGGACGAGCAGGTCGAGCCCGGGCAGCCCCTGGAACGGCAGCGGCACCTCGGGCGGGCCGGGGAAGGTGGCCTGCAGGCGGCGTACGCCGAGCCGGTGCAGGCCCAGCGCGAAGCCGAGCATGCTGCCCAACGCGTCGCCGTCCGGGTTCACGTGGCAGATCAGCAGCACCCGCGCGTCGGCCGACAGGTCGCGCAGCGCCGCCACCGCCGCCGCCCACTCGGCCTCGGTCGGGCCCGACGGGGACGGCGACGCGGGCGCCTCCGCGACCGCGGAGGCGCCCGGAGCGTCGATCATCGGCGTTCCTCGGCGCGGTCCGCCGTTTCCCGCTCGGCGCCCTCGGTCTCCTCGTCCTCGTCCTCGTCCTCGACCCGGTACGGCTGCGCCTCCCCCGCGTACTGGGCGTTCGCGGCGAGTCGCTGCACCTCCGCGTCGGCGTGCCGCGCG
The DNA here is from genome assembly GCF_900107255.1 of Micromonospora pattaloongensis. Taxonomy (GTDB): domain Bacteria; phylum Actinomycetota; class Actinomycetes; order Mycobacteriales; family Micromonosporaceae; genus Micromonospora_I; species Micromonospora_I pattaloongensis. The sequence continues at coordinate 589,250 of NZ_FNPH01000002.1, forward strand.
GCGGCGAGCAGGTCATCGATGTGCTTGACCTGGTCCTGCACGTCGTCGAGGACAAAGGTCAGCGTGGGCGAGTGGCGCAGGCCGAGCGCCTTGCCGACCGTGCTGCGCAGCATGCCGTTGGCGCTGTCCAGCGCCGCGGCCGTGCCGGACTGCGCGGCCGCGTCACCGAGGACGGTGTAGAAGACCGTCGCGTCCCGCAGGTCGGCGGTGATCCGGGCGTCGGTGATCGTGATCATGCCCAGGCGGGGGTCCTTGATCTGCGTGCGCACCACCGAAGCCACCAGCTCCCGCACACGTTCCGCGTGCCGGCGCACCCGGGCCGGGTCCGTCATCTCGTCACCTCCGCCACTCGCCGCCCCCGGGTCCGGCGTGACGCTCCGTGCGGGACCGCCGTGGCCGACCCGGCCAACGTGTCGACACTACCTGCGGTCCGCCCTGGCACGCCTGCGGGCGGGCCTCCCTCACCCGGCCGCACCATGCCGTCGCTGTCAGTCATCGGCACCGTGCAACCGCCGCCGCACCGACAGCAGTTCGATCTCCGGACGGGCCGCGACGAGCCGCTCGCAGGCGTCCAGCACCTCGCCGACGTGCCCCGGCTCGGCGGCCACCACCGCTACCCCCAGCTCGGCCCGGCCGTGCAGGTCGAGCGCGCCGACCTCGGCGGCGGAGACCTCGAACCGACGCAGCGCCGCGAGGATCGGCCGTACATATGATCGTTTCGCCTTGAGCGACCGGGAATCGCTCGGCAACAACAGGTCGAAGATCGCTGTTCCGGTATACATCGCCGGTCAGGATAGCCATCCCGCCGCCGGCCCGCGCCCCAATTTGATCAACGGCGGGGGCGGAAACGGCGGCGGGCCCGGTGCGTCGCACCGGGCCCGCCGTGAAACCGTCACCGTCAGGCGCGCGGCTTCTCCCGCATCTCGAAGGTCTCGATCACGTCGCCGACCTGGATGTTGTTGTAGTTGCTCACAGTCAGACCACACTCGAAGCCGTCGCGGACCTCGGTGGCGTCATCCTTGAACCGCTTGAGCGAGCTGATCGTGAGGTTGTCCGCCACGACCGTGCCGTCGCGCAGCAGCCGCGCCTTGGCGTTGCGTCGGATGACACCCGACCGCACGATACAACCCGCGATGTTGCCGATCTTGGACGAGCGGAACACGTCGCGGATCTCCGCGGTGCCCAGCTCGACCTCCTCGTACTCCGGCTTGAGCAGGCCCTTGAGCGCCGCGTCGATCTCCTCGAGCGCCTGGTAGATCACGGTGTAGTACCGGATCTCCACACCCTCGCGGTCGGCCATCTCGCGAACCTTGTTCGAGGCCCGCACGTTGAAGCCGATGATCGTCACAGCCTCCGAGGACGCGCTCGCCAGCATGACGTCGCTCTCGGTGATCGCGCCGACGCCCCGGTGGATGATCCGCAGCTGGACCTCCTCCGGGATGTCCAGCTTGAACAGCGCGTCCTCGAGCGCCTCCACCGAACCGGAGACGTCGCCCTTGAGCACCAGGTTGAGCGAGGTCTTCTCGCCCTCCTTGAGCTGCTCCATGAGCGTCTCGAGGGTCGCCCGGCCGCGGGAGTTGGCGAAGCTCGCCGCCCGCCGCCGCGCCTGCCGCTGCTCGGCGATCTGCCGCACCGTGCGGTCGTCCTCGGCCGCCAGGAACGTGTCGCCGGCGCCCGGAACCGCGGTCAGACCGAGGACCATGACCGGACGCGCCGGACCCGCCTCGCTGAGCGGCTTGCCGTTCTCGTCGAGCATCGCCCGGACCCGGCCGTGCGCGCCACCGGCGACGATCGAGTCGCCCGCCCGCAGCGTGCCCTTCTGGACCAGGACCGTCGCCACCGCGCCGCGCCCCTTGTCGAGGTGCGCCTCGATCGCGACACCCTGCGCCGGCCCGTCGATCGGAGCGGTCAGCTCCAGCGACGCGTCCGCCGTCAGCAGCACGGCCTCGAGCAGGTCCTCGATGCCGATGCCCGGCTTCGCCGCGACGTTGACGAACATCGTGTCGCCGCCGTACTCCTCGGCGACCAGCCCGTACTCGGTCAGCTGCTGGCGGACCTTGTCCGGGTTCGCCTCCGGCTTGTCGACCTTGTTGACCGCGACCACGATCGGCACGTCGGCCGCCTTGGCGTGGTTGAGCGCCTCGATGGTCTGCGGCATCACGCCGTCGTCCGCCGCGACGACCAGGATCACGATGTCGGTCACCTGGGCACCACGGGCACGCATGGCGGTGAACGCCTCGTGACCCGGGGTGTCGATGAAGGTGATCGCCCGGTCCTCGCCGTCGTGCGGCACGCGCACCTGGTAGGCGCCGATGTGCTGGGTGATGCCACCCGCCTCGCCGGCCACCACGTTCGCCTTGCGGATCGCGTCGAGCAGCTTGGTCTTACCGTGGTCGACGTGACCCATGACGGTCACGACCGGCGGCCGGCTGACCAGGCGCTCGGCGTCCACCTCGGCGTCGAGGTCGATGTTGAACTGCGCGAGCAGCTCGCGGTCCTCGTCCTCGGGGCTGACGATCTGCACGTCGAACCCGAGGTGCTCACCCAGCAGCAGCAGGGTCTCGTCCGAGCACGACTGCGTCGCCGTGACCATCTCACCCAGGTTGAACATCTCCTGGACGAGCGAGCCGGGGTTGGCGTTGATCTTGTCGGCGAAGTCGGAGAGCGAGGCGCCGCGCGACAGCCGGACGACCTGACCCTGACCCCGGGGCGCGCCCGAGCTCATGGTCGGGGCGGACAGGTTGTCGAACTCTTGTCTGCGCTGCTTCTTCGACTTGCGACCGCGGGCCGGCTTACCGCCCGGACGCCCGAAGGCACCCGCGGCGCCGCCGCCGCGACCACGACCGCCACCACCCGGACGGCCCGCGCCGCCGGCCGCCGGAGCGCCGCCGCCACGGTAACCGCCGCCGCCACCGCCGGGACCCCCACCGGGACCCCCACCGGGGCCGCCGCGGTATCCACCGCCGCCGCCACCACCGGGACCGCCGCGGAAGCCGCCACCGCCGCCACCACCGGGACCGCCGCGGAAGCCGCCGCCACCACCGGGACGACCCGCGCCGCCACCGGGACGACCGGCACCGCCGGGACCGCCGGGGCGACCCGGACGCTGCGCCGGCATGGACGCCGGGCTCGGCCGCGGGGGCATCGACGCTGGGCTCGGCCGCGGAGGCATGCCGGCCGGGTTCGGACGGGGGCCGCCACCGGCCGCCGGACCGGGGCGCGGAGCGGCGCCGCCCGGCGTGATGCCGAACGGGTTGTTGCCGCCGCTACGCGCCGGCGGACGGGCGCCCGGACGACCCGGGGCCGGTGCCGGTGCGCCGGGGGCCGCGGGCCGACCGGCCGCGGGCGTGCCGGGGCGCGGCGGAACCGCACCCGGACCCGGCTTCGGACGGGGGGTGCCATCGGCCGGCGGCTCGCGCCGGACCGTTTCACGCTGCCTCGCGGCCTGCTGGGCGGCCTTGACGGACGCCTCCTGCTCGGCCTTGAGGGCCGCGGCGCGCGCCTCGGCGGCCGCCACCTCGATGTCGTGCGCGCTCGCCGGCTTGGCCACCGGCGCGGCCGGCTGCGGCGGACCCGGGACCGGGCCCCTGGGCTTGGCCGCCGGAGCCGCCGGCCGCCGCGGCGGCATCGGCTTCGCGGAAACCTTGGACTCGCCGGTGTTCGCCGGCGGGACGGAAGCCGGGGCGGCCGCCGGCGCCGGGGCCGACGCCGCAGCCGCGAACGCACCACGAAGCCGCCGGGCGACCGGCGCTTCCACCGTGCTCGACGCCGACTTGACGAACTCGCCCATCTCTTTCAGCTTGGCGAGTACGGTCTTGCTCTCGACCCCGAGCTCTTTTGCCAGCTCGTGTACGCGGGCCTTTCCTGCCACTGCACTCCTCACTCCGAGGTCGTGCGGGCAGCACCCGCAACAACCTCACTCGTGCACTTGAAGCCTGATCATTTCTGGGACTTCATCGTGTGCTCATGTCGGTCGTCCTACCTTGCTTGCGACCCTCGTCCGCCCGGATGGTCGGACGTAGTGGTTAACGCACTGATGTGTCCGGCCAGCTCACCGGTGTCGGGGACCCCGGTCAGTCGCAGCGCGCGCCCGAAGGCACGACGCCGCTGCGCCAGCGCGAGACAAGCCGGATCGGGATGCACATGCGCTCCCCGACCCGGCAGCCTTCGGGTCGGATCAGGGCGGAGACTGTAGCCAGCCCCGTTCCCGACCGCGACGACCCGCAGCAACTCGGAGGTCGGCGCACGCCGCCGGCAACCCACACAGGTGCGCTCCGGCCACGCACGTCCTACCACTACGAAAGTCTACCCCGCCGCGCCCGAGACCGCGTCGCCCGCCTCCGTCGCGTGATCAGCGCCGCGCGGCATCGCCGCCGCCTGCTCCGTATCGGAGCGGATGTCGATGCGCCAACCGGTCAACCGTGCCGCGAGCCGGGCATTCTGCCCCTCCCGGCCGATCGCCAACGACAGCTGGAAGTCCGGCACCGTCACCCGGGCGGCCCGGCTCACCGCGTCGACGACCTCCACCCGCAGCGCCTTGGCCGGCGACAGGGCGTTGCCAACGAAGGCCGCCGGGTCGTCCGACCAGTCGATGATGTCGATTTTCTCGCCGTGCAGCTCACTCATCACCGCGCGCACCCGCTGGCCCATCGGGCCGATGCAGGCGCCCTTGGCGTTCACCCCGGGCGTGGTCGAGCGCACCGCGATCTTCGTACGGTGACCTGCCTCACGCGCGATCGCCGAGATCTCGACCGTGCCGTCGGCGATCTCGGGCACCTCGAGCGCGAAGAGCTTCTTCACCAGGTTCGGGTGGGAGCGCGACAGGGTGATCTGCGGGCCACGGAAGCCCTTCGCGACGTGCACCACCACGCACCGGATCCGCTGCCCGTGCTCGTAGAGCTCGCCCGGCACCTGCTCGGCCTGGGGCAGCACCGCCTCCAGCTTGCCGAGGTCGACGCTGACGATCCCCTTCTCGGCGCGCGCCTCGTGCGCCTGGATCACACCGGTGACCAGGTCGCCGTCGCGCCCGACATACTCGCCGAAGTGCACCTCGTCGGTGGCCTCGCGCAGCCGCTGCAGGATGACCTGTTTCGCGGTCATCGCGGCGATCCGGCCGAAATCATGCGGGGTGTCGTCCCATTCCCGGACGACCCCGCCCTGCTCGTCGAGCTCCTGCGCGTAGACGAGGGCCGCGCCGGAGCGTCGGTCGATCTCCACGCGGGCGAACTGCTCCGCCCCGTCCGTGTGCCGGTAGGCGGTCAGCAACGCGGTCTCGATCGCTGCGAGGATCGTGTCGAACGGGATCTCCCGCTCGCGCTCCAGGGCGCGCAGCGCCGCGAGGTCGATGTTCACCTCTCCTCGTCCTCCACTTCCTCGTCGTCGGCTGCGCCCTCGATCTCCTGGAGGTCCTCGTCGGACAACTCCTCGAGGCGCGTGAACTCCACCTGCACCCGCCCCGGCCCGAGGCCGTCGTACGCAAACTCCCGTACCGTGCCGTCCACGTCCAGCGTCACACGCTCATCGTCGGCCGCGGTCACCCGGCCGGTGACCTGGCGGTCCCCCGCCGTCACCCGCACCAGCCGGCCGATGTTGCGCCGCCAGTGCCGCGGCAGCGTCAACGGCCGGTCGACCCCCGGCGAGCTGACCTCCAGCTGGTATTCGCCCGCCAGCAACTCACCGCCGCGCTCCTCGGCCGCGTCGAGCGCGGCGGAGACCGCGCGGGAGACGTCCGCCACGGCGTCGAGGTTGATCCCCTGCTCGGCGTCGACGATGACCCGCACCACGTGCCGGCGGCCGGCCCGGGAGACGGAGACATCCTCCAGGTGGTAGCCCTGATCCGTAACCACGGGCTCGATCACCGCCCGCAACTGGACCCGCCGCGCGGCGAGGTCCCCGCGTGCTCGCTCGCCCGCCGGGCGGGAGGTCGGGCGCGTGCCGGCCGGTGGCCTGCCGGCGGCGCGGCCACGCTGCGTCATCTGGCGCACCCCTTCGGTACTCGGCGGCCTGGCGAGAGGAACCATGCCGGTCTGCCGCCGGGCCGACATGCCCAGCGGCTGCGGAGAGCCTAACCCGCGCGCCGAGACGGGGACCGGCCGGCGCACCGATAGCCGTCGGCGGGGCCACACGGGCGACGCCCACGGCGGCCCGGAATGGTGTTGACTAGCCCGGTGCCAAGCAGGAACGAACCGGTGCCAAGCAGGAACGAACCGGTGCCAAGCAGGAACGAACCGGCCCCGACAACGAACAGCGCCCCCGACGGTGACGTCCGGCGGCTGTCCCGGCGCGGGCTGCTGCGGATCACCGCCGGCGCGACGGTGACCGTCCCGGCCGCGGCACTGACCGGCTGCGGCCTGTTCGACCGCGACCCCGACACGCCCCCGGCGCCCGATCCGCTGGCGCCGCTGCTCGCCGGCGCGCTGGATCTCGCCGCCCGGCACGAGGCCGCCGCGGCCGCGCGCCCGGAACTCGCCGACCGGCTCGCCCCGATCGCGCAGGCGCACCGCGCGCACGCCGCCGAACTGGCCCGGGTCATCGGCGCGGCGGCGGCGACCCCGACCGCGACCGCCGGCCCGACGTCGGCGGGTCCCGGCGGCGCCGACGACGTCCGGGGGATGCTGGCCGATCTGCGCGCCGCCGAGCGGGCCGGGCAGGCGGCGGCCGTCCAGGCGTGCCGCGCCGCCCCGGCCGCCCGCGCCGCGCTGCTCGGCTCGATCGCCGCCGCGCGCGCCACGCATCTGGAGGTGCTGACGTGACCGAGGCGCTCGCCGCGGCCCTGGCCGCCGAACACGCGGCGATCTTCGCGTACGGGCCGATCGGGGTGCAGCTCGACGACGCCGCGCAGAAACAGGCGCGGGCGGCCGAGGCGGCGCACCGCGCCCGGCGGGACACGCTGGTCGTGCTCCTCGCCGGCGAGGGTGCGACGCCGGCCCCGGCCGAGCCCGGCTACGCGCTGCCGTTCCCGGTGACGGACCGCGCGACCGCGTTGCGGCTGGCGACGGCCATCGAGGAACGGACGGCGGCGGTCTGGCGCGCGGCGCTGCCCGCGACCACCGGCGCCGAGCGCGCCCAGTCGCTGGACGCGCTCACCGACTGCGCCGTCCGCGCCACCCGTTGGCGCCGGCTCGCCGGGACCGCCCCGGCGACCGTGCCGTTCCCCGGACGCGCCGGCTAACGGCCGGCTGTCAGCGAGATCACGAGCGCGACGATTGCCCCCGCCATACCGGGTATGCATACTCGGTCGGTGTCCATCCGCCACGGTCTCCTCGCCCTGCTCGAACGCGGTCCCATGTACGGCTACCAGCTGCGCGCGGCGTTCGAGGAGACCACGGGGGCGACCTGGCCGTTGAACATAGGGCAGGTCTACACGACGTTGTCGCGGCTCGAACGCGACGGGCTGGTACAACCGCTGCCGGAGCACGACGGGGGGCAGCGGCCGTACGAGATCACCGACACCGGGCGGGCGGACCTGGCGCTGTGGTTCGCGACGCCGGTCAGTCGCGCCGACCGGCCGCGCGACGAACTCGCGATCAAGTTGGCGCTCGCCCTGACCACGCCCGGCATCGACGTCCGGGCCGTGGTGCAGAACCAGCGCACCGCCACGATGCGGACCCTGCAGGAGCTGACCCGGCTGAAGGCCCGCGAGGACCGGCCCGGGGATCTCGCCTGGCGGCTGGTGCTGGACGCCATGGTGTTCCAGGCCGAGGCGGAGGTGCGCTGGCTCGACCACTGCGAGGCGAGCCTGGCGCGCCACCGGCCGACCGCGTCCCCGCCGCACCCCGCCGCCGCTCCGCTCCCCGCCGACCTGCCGGAACGCGAGGAGGCCGGGCGGTGACGGTGCTGCGACTGTGCGGTGTGCACCGGACGCACGGCACCGGCGCGGCCGCGGTGCACGCGCTGCGCGGGGTGGACCTTACGGTGGCGGCGGGCGAACTCGTCGCGGTGATGGGGCCCTCCGGGTCGGGCAAGTCGAGCCTGCTCAACCTGGCGGGCGGGCTGGACAGTCCGACCGAGGGCGAGGTGCACGTGGAGGGCCGGCACCTCGGCGCGCTGACCCGCGCGCAGCTCGCCCAGCTGCGCCGGCGCAGCGTCGGCTACGTCTTCCAGGACCTCAACCTGATCGCCAGCCTCACCGCCGTCGAGAACGTCGCGCTGCCGCTGGAGCTCGACGGGGTGGGCGTACGCCCGGCGCGCAAGCTCGCCACGGTCGCGCTGGACGCGGTCGGGGTCGCGGAGCTGGCGGCCCGGTTCCCGGACGAGCTCTCCGGCGGGCAGCAGCAACGGGTCGCGATCGCCCGGGCCCTGGTGGGCGAACGGCGGTTGGTCCTGGCCGACGAGCCGACCGGCGCGCTGGACTCGCAGACCGGGGAGGCGGTGCTGCGGCTGCTGCGGGCCCGGATCGACGCCGGTGCCGCCGGTCTGCTGGTCACCCACGACCCCCGGCACGCGGCCTGGGCCGACCGCGTGGTCTTCCTCCGCGACGGCGTGATGGTCGACACGAGTGGGCCGCTGCCGAGCCCGGAACAGCTGCTGGGGACGGTGTGACCGCGGCCGGACGGGACGCATCCGCCGGCCGGGGCCGCGACCGCGTCGGGATCGGCGCGCGGGCGCGGTGGCGCGGCGGGCTCGGGGCGTGGCGGGCGGCGCTGCGGATCGCCGTGCGCGAGGCGCGCCGGGCGAAGGGGCGCAACGCGCTGATCCTGGCCATGATCGCCCTGCCGGTGCTCGCGCTGACCTTCGCCGCGGTCACCTACGACATGTTCCACCTGCGGCCGGCCGAGCAGCTCAACCGTGAGCTCGGCGCCGCCGACGCGCGCGTGCAGTGGGTCAGCGAGGTCGGGCTGGAGCAGGACCCGGAGGGCCGGGGCTGGTCTTCGTCGAGCACCTCGACGCCCGGCACCGCGACCATCGACCGGTTGCTCGACGTGCTGCCCGCGGGCAGCCGGGCCATCCCGAGCACGGTGGGGCTGCTGGACGTCCGCACCGCCGCCGGCATCGCCGAGCTGGAGGTACGCGGGATCGACGTCGCCGACCCGCTCACCCGCGGAATGGTCCGGCTGCGTGCCGGACGCGCCCCCGTCGGCGACGCCGAGATCGCGGTGAGCGAGTCGGCCGGCCGCCGGCTGGGGGTGGGCGTCGGGGACCGGGTGACCAGCGGGGGCGGCGCCCGGACGTACACGGTGGTCGGCGTCGTGGAGTGGACCGACGCGCTGCGGGAGCTGCTCGTGGTGGCGCCGGAGGCGCTGCCGTCGGAGTCACCGGCCTGGCTGGTGGACACGCCCGCGCCGGTGACCTGGGAGCAGGTCGGTCAGCTCAACCGGCACGGCCTGCTGATCAGGTCCCGCGCCGTGGTGCTCGACCCGCCGCCGACCGCCGAGGAGTACCTCGCCCCCGGCGCGGACGCGGAGACGGTCGGCGGCGTCGTGCTCGTCGGCGGGCTCGGACTGCTCGAGGTGGTGCTGCTGGCCGGTCCGGCGTTCGCGGTCGGCGCGCGCCGCCGCCAGCATGACCTCGCGCTGGTGGCCGCCAGCGGCGGCGCGCCGGCACATCTGCGCCGGATCGTGCTCGCCGACGGCGTCGTGCTCGGCGTGGCCGGCGCGGTCGTGGGCATCGCCGGAGGGGTGGCCACCGCCGTCGCCGCGCATCCGCTGATCGAGCAGCACCTCGCCCACGCGCGCGTCGGCGGCTACCGGTTCTTCCCGCTCGCGCTCGTCGGCATCGCCGCGCTGGCGGTGCTCACCGGGCTGCTCGCCGCGCTGGTGCCGGCGTACACGGCTGCGCGGCAGGACGTGGTGGCCACGCTCGCCGGCCGGCGCGGCATCGTGCGGTCGCGGCCCCGCTGGCTGGCGCTGGGGGTGGCGCTCACCGTCGCCGGCGGCGCGCTCGCCGCGTTCGGCGCGTCGCACACCAACAGCAACGTCATTCTCAGCGGGGTGGTGCTGGCCGAGCTCGGTCTGGTGCTCTGCACCCCGGCGCTGGTCGGACTCGTCGCCCGCGCCGGACGCACGCTGCCGCTGGCGCCCCGCATCGCGCTGCGCGACACCGCCCGCAACCGGGCTGCCGCGGCGCCCGCGATCTCCGCGGTCATGGCGGCCGTCGCCGGCAGCGTCTCGCTGGGCATCTTCCTGGCCAGCGACGACCTGCGCGGGGCCGCCATGTACCAGCCGTCCACCCCTCCGGGCTACGTGCAGGTGCTCGAGTCGGATACCGGGCCGGCGCTACCGCCGGACCGGGTGCGGGCGGTCGCGTCCGCCGACATCGCGCTGACCGGGCTCGTCGAGCTGCGCCGGCCGATGTGCCGGGACGACCCCGCACCGGAGCAGTGGTGCGAGCTGCATCTGCGGGTGCCGCCCGAGGCCGGTTGCCGGTACCTGCAGATGCAGCTCCCGACGGGCGCGGATGCCCGCGCGGCCGCCGCCGACCCCCGCTGCCGGGAGACGGCCCGCACCCTGTACCCGGGCTACATGGGGTTCGCGATCGACGACGGCGCCGGGCTGCCGATCGTGACCGGGGCGCACGGCGAGGACGCCGACCGGGCGGTGCGGACGCTGCGGGCCGGCGGCGTCGTGGTCAGCGACGACCGCTACGTCGTCGACGGGACCGTCACGCTCGACGTGGTCACGACGGTGGACGGCGAGGGGGGCGAACCGAAACCGCCCGCCCGGTCGGTGACGGTTCCCGGGTACGCGCTGCGCACCGGGCTCAACGCGCCGATCGTGGTCTACTCGGCCACGGCCGTGGCGAGGGCCGGCCTGGCGACCCGGCAGTCCGGCTTCACACTGGCGACCGGCGCGACGCCGACGGTCGCGCAGGAGGAGCGCCTCCGGTCGACGCTGCGGGAGTTGAAGCCGGGGCTGCAGCTGCACGTGGAGCGTGGGCGGGGCGCGTCGAACGCCCCGATGCTGATCGTGCTGGCGATCGCCGCCGGCCTGGTCACGCTCGGCGCCGCCGCCATCGCCACCGGGCTCGCCGCCGCCGAGAGCCGGACGGAACTGTCGACCCTGGCCGCGATCGGGGCCAGCCCGGGGGTGCGGCGGCTGCTGTCGCTCAGTCAGTCGGGAGTGATCGCCGGCCTGGGTACGGTGCTCGGGATCGTGGCCGGCCTCGTCGCCGGGCTCACCATCATCGCCGCGCTCAACCAGGGGCACCGCGGCGTGTGGCCGGCGCCGCAGCCGTACCCGTTGGTGGTGCCGTGGAGCACGCTCGCCGTGCTGGTGGCGGTGCCGTTGGTGGCGATGCTGGGCGCCGGGCTGCTGACCCGGTCCCGGCTCCCGATCGAACGCCGCCGCGACTGACGCCCGCTCAGCCGAGGCCGCCGGCAACGCCGATCAACCGCCCGATCAGGTACGTCGCGGCGGCGGCCGCGGCGCCGAGCAGCAGTTGGCGCAGCCCGTTGTTCCACCAGCGCCGCCTCGTGAACCGGGCGACGATCGCGCCCGCGGCGAAGAGGCCGACGCCACCGACGGCCAGCGCCGGCCAGAGCTGGTCGAAGCCGAGCAGGTACGTCAACAGCGGGATCAGCGCCCCCACCGAGAAGCAGAGGAACGAGGAGAAGGCCGCCGTCCAGGGGCTGGGCTGCTCGCCCGGTTCGACTCCCAACTCCTCGCGGGCGTGCAGCCGCAGCGCCTCCTCGGGGTTGTCCCGGATCGCGTCGGCGACCTGCTGGGCCAGGTCGGCCGGGAGGCCGCGCCGCACCCACGCCTCGGCGAGCTCCCGCGCCTCCGCCTCCGGGTGCCGCTCCAGCTCGCGCCGCTCCTTGGCGATCTCCGCGGCGATCTGCTCGTTCTGGGTCTGCACGCTGGTGTATTCGCCGAGCCCCATCGAGATGGCCCCGGCGACCAGGCCGGCGACCCCGGTGAGCACGATGTCGCGCGGCGGGACGCCGCCCCCGCCGACGCCGGCGATCAGCGCGATGTTGGTGACCAGCCCGTCCATGGCCCCGAAGACAGCCGGACGCAGCCAACCACCGGACACGTCGGCGTGGTGGTGCTCGTCGAACGCGGCGGGGGCGTCCGTCACGGGAGCGTGAGGATCTCGTACCCGTCCTCGGTCACGACGATCGTGTGCTCGAACTGCGCCGTCCAGCGCCGGTCCTTGGTGACCACCGTCCAGCCGTCGTTCCACAGCTCGTACTCGTGCGTGCCGAGCGTGATCATGGGCTCGATCGTGAAGGTCATCCCGGGCTCCATCACGTCGGTGGGGCGCGGGCTGTCGTAGTGCGGCACGTAGAGGCCGCTGTGGAAGGCCTCGCCGATGCCGTGGCCGGTGAAGTCGCGGACGACGCCGTAGCCGAAGCGGCGGGCGTACGACTCGATCACCCGGCCGACGACGTTGATCTGCCGGCCGGGGGCGACGGCCCGGATCCCCCGCATCATCGCCTCGTGGGTGCGCTCGACGAGCAGCCGCGCCTCCTCGGAGACCTCGCCGACGCAGAACGTCGCGTCGGTGTCCCCGTGCACGCCGCCGATGTACGCCGTGACGTCGACGTTGATGATGTCGCCGTCCTCCAGCACCGTGGAGTCCGGGATGCCGTGGCAGATCACCTCGTTGAGGCTGGTGCAGCACGACTTGGGGAAGCCGCGGTAGCCGAGCGTCGACGGGTAGGCGTCGTGGTCGCAGAGGAACTCGTGCACCACGCGGTCGATCTCGTCCGTGGTGACGCCCGGCTTGCAGTGCTCGCCCGCGAGCTGGGTGGCCCGCGCCGCGATCCGCCCGGCGATCCGCATCTTCTCGATCGTCTCTTCGCTCTGCACGTGCGAGCCGCGGTATTCCTTCGGGCGCTTCTTCCCGACGTACTCCGGGCGGGCGATGTGGGACGGCACCTGCCGCCACGGGGAGAGCGTGCCTGGGGTGAGCGGTGCACGGACGGTCATGGTTGCAGCCTATCGCCGGCGCCCTGCGGCCCCCACGCTTCGCCCCACCGCTGCCGCGGACCCGCCGATCGTTGCCGAGGCGGAACTAATGTGGCATCGTGGCCCGGTGGATCAAGAAGGCCGGGAGTCTGTCTTCTCCGCGACCACCGAACTCGACGGCGACCACGCCACCGTCCGTGTCCGGGGCGAGGTCGACCTGTCGACGGCGGACACCATGTTCCAGGCGGCGACCCGGGCGGACGCGCCCCGGGTGACGCTGGACCTGCGCGAGGTGATGTTCTTCGACTCCGCCGCGATCCAGGCGCTGATCCGCCTCGCCGACCACTGCCCGGAGCTGACCGTGCTCCCGTCCCGGCAGGTCCGCCGGGTGCTCGACATCTCGGGGCTGGGCGAGCAGCCCTGGCTGGCCACCACCTGAGCCGACCGGCCTCACCCGCTCAGCGGCCGCCGCAGCGTCACCTCCGTGCCGTGCGCGGTCCGGTCGACGGTCAGTTCGGCGAGCGCCCCGATCAGCGCGAGCCCCCGGCCCCGGAAGCCCCCCTCCGACGCGGCCCGCCACTGTCCGGTGTCGCGGACCCGGACGACCACGGCGCCGTCGGAGATCCCGACCTCGATGGAGATCATCGGCTCGGTGGGGTCCACCGGGTGTTCGATGGCGTTGGCGACCGCCTCCGAGACCGCGACCGTCAGATCGAACAGCGCCGCCTCGTCGGCCTTGTGGGCGACCAGGAAGTCCTCCAGCCGCCGGCGCAGCACCGCGAGCTTCGTCGGATCGGCCGGCAACCGCAGCGTGAACCGGTCGAGGTGGGTCGCCTCCAGCGCCAACACCGCCACGTCGTCCCGGCGCCGCTGGTCGGCGATCCCTGACACCATCCGATCCACCAGCTCCTCGACGTGGTCGAAGCGGCCCGCCGCGTCGTCGATCAGCCGCGCCAGCCCCGCGTCTATCCCCTCGTCGCGGTCCTCGATCAGCCCGTCGGTGTAGACCAGCAGCCGCGCACCCGGTTCCAGCTCCGCCTCCCGCGTCACGTACGCGGTGTCCGCGATCGCCCCGACCGGCGGGCCGAGCGCCCGGTCGTGGAGGAACCCGACCGGTTCGCCGGGGCGGATGACGACCGGCGACGGATGGCCCGCGCTGGCGTACCGGAGCCGCCCGGTGGGCGGGTCGAAGCGCAGGCAGACCACGGTCGCCAGGGAATGCCCCTCGGTCGTGCGGACCAGCCGGTTGAGCCGGGTGAGCACGGCGCCGGGGTCGAAACCCTCCAGGACGTACGCGCGCAGCGCGTTGCGCAGCTGCCCCATCGTCGCGGCGGCCTGGACCCCCTTGCCGACCACGTCCCCGATGACCAGCACCAGCTCGCCGCCGTCGGCGGCGATCACGTCGTACCAGTCGCCGCCCACCTCGGCCTCGATGTGGCCGGGCAGGTAGCGGGTGGCGAGGATGGCGCCGGCGACCTCGGGCAACGAATCGGGCAGCAGGCTGTGCTGCAGGGTGGTCGCGATCCGCTGTTCCGCCTCGTAGAGCCGGGCGTTCTCCAGCCGCACCCCCACCAGCCGGCCGAGCTGGGCCAGCAGCAACTCCTCCGCGTCCGGCGCGGTCTCCGCGCCCGACCAGACCCGCAGCTCGCCGAGCGGCTCGCCGGTCACCCCGACCAGCGGCACCACCGTGCACGGCGGGGCCTCCGGCTCGGCGCCGCCGTCGACGTACCGGACGCCGGCCGCGGCGGCCACCGCGCGGTCGGCGCCGACCATCCGCCGGGCGTGCTGGGCGGCCACCCGGATGACCTCGGCGGTGGAGCGCGCGGTGTTCACCGCGATGGCCGCGTCGGCGAGGCCACGCAGCCGGCGGACGGTCTGCCCGCGCAGCTGGGCCAGCTCCAGGCTGGACCGCACCCGGGCGACGAGCTCCTGACCGGAGAACGGCTTGGTCAGGTAGTCGTCGGCCCCCGCGGCGAGCCCCTCCACCGCGGCCTCCTCGCCCGCGCGCGCGGAGAGCAGGACGATCGGCAGGTGCCGGGTGCGGGGGTCGCGCCGTAACGCGGCGACCAGCCCGAACCCGTCCAGCCGGGGCATCATCACGTCGGCGAGGACGAGGTCGAACGCGGCGCTGCCCGCGACCCGCAGCGCGGCCTCGCCGTCGGGCACGGCGACAACCTGCCAGTACGGCGAAAGCAGCCGGGTGACGTGATCCCGGAGATCGGCGTTGTCGTCGGCGAGCAGGATCCGGCCCCGCGGACCGTCCCCGGCTCCCGGGGCCGCCGGCGCGGGCGTCGGCGCCGCCGGCCACGGCCCGTCCTCGACGTACAGCTCGGTGCCGGTCGTGTCCGGCAGCGGCGTGCCGGGCGTGCGGACCTGCTCGGCGGGGAGATGGGCGTGCCCGAACGGGACCGAGACCGTGAACGTGCTGCCCTCGCCCGGTCGGCTCCGGGCGGACACGGAGCCGCCGTGCAGCTCGGTGAGGCGCCGGACCAGCGCGAGCCCGATGCCGGTGCCGTCGCCGCCGCGCGACGGTGTGCCGGCGACCCGGTGGAAGCGGTCGAACAGCCGCGGCAGCTCCTCGGCCGGGATACCCACGCCGGTGTCGGTGACGTGCAACCGCGCGGTCGAGCCGGCCGCGGAGAGCCGGACGGTGATGCTGCCCTCGAAGGTGAACTTGAGCGCGTTGGCGAGGAGGTTGAAGACGACCTTCTCCCACATCTCCCGGTCGACGAAGACGGGGGCGGGCAGCGGTGGACAGTCCACTTCCAGCCGCAGCCCGACCCGCTGCGCGGCCGACCGGAACGTGCTGGCGAGTCGGGCCGTGAAGTCGGCGAGGTCGGTCGGCTCGTAGACGGCGGTGTGCCGCCCCGACTCGACCCGGGAGAAGTCGAGCACGGTGTTGACGAGCTTGAGCAGCCGCCGTGCGTTGCGCCGCACGAGGCCGAGCGGCTCCCGGTAGCGCTCGGGCAGCTCCGGGTCGGCCAGGAGATCCTCGGTCGGGCCGAGAATCAGCGTCAGCGGGGTGCGGAACTCGTGGCTGACGTTGGCGAAGAACGTGCTCTTGGCACGGTCGAGGGCGGCGAGCTGCGCGGCCCGGTCCCGCGCCTGCTCGTACGCGCGCTGGGTGGTCACCGCGCTGGAGATCTGCGCCGCCAGCAGGTCGAAGAAGGTGCGGTACTCGCCGAAGAGCGCCAGGTGCCGGCTCGTCCCCACCACCAGCGCGCCGGCCCGCTCGTCGGCGGCGGCGATGGGCAGCACCAGCGCCCGGGGCGAGGCCGTCTCCGGGAGCTGGGTGACGAAGTCCGACGCGTCGGCCAGGCCCGCCGGCCCGCCGGCCAGCACGGCGGCGAGCGCGGCCGGGGTCGACCGGTCCCGTCCGCTGCGCGGCGCGGCCACGGCCTGCTCCGGCACCCCGCTCCAGGCGGCCAGCTCGGCGTCGCCGCCGGCGCCCAGGTAGAGCAGCGCGAACGGGACGTCCGCGCGGTGCCGGTCGAGCACCCGCGCCGCCTCCTGCCCCAACCGGCCGCGGGTCTCCAGGTCGGAGAGGCGGGCGCCCAGCTCGGCGAGGGCGCGCAGCCGCCGCTCCCCCAGCACCCGCCCGGTGGTCTCGCTGACGATGCAGAAGATGCCGCCGATCGACCCGTCCTCGACCCGCAACGGGTCGTACGAGATGTCGAAGTACGTCTCCTCGAGATAGCCGTGCCGCTCCAGCAGGAACGGATGGTCCCGGCTCTGGTACGCCCGACCGGTGCTGGTCACGCCGGCGAAGAGCGGCGCGAGCACCGGCCAGAGTTCGGTCCAGTGTTCCCGCGCGGGGCGGGCGAGGGCGGCGGGATGCTTGTGCCCGATCGTCGGCAGGTACGCGTCGTTGTAGAAGGCGAGCTGCTCCGGCCCCCAGAACATGACGATCTGGGACTGGGAGGCGAGCATCGTGCTGACCGCGTGGGCGAGGCTCGGGGGCCAGGTCTGCGGCGGGCCGAGCGGGGTGGTCGACCAGTCCAGGTCGCGCAGCCGGGCGCCCATCTCGCCGCCCGCCTCGAAGGCCGCCGCGAGGCTCGCCGAGAGGACCTTCCCCATGGGGAGATCACGGTCACTCTCCGGCGTTGACCCCATCAAACCCTCCCGCGACGGCCGGCGTATCGAACGTTCTGCGACGTGTCCGCCAACGCCTTCTACCCCGGCCATCCATGACCGTAACGCCGGTGAGCCCGGCGACGCTCATTCAGGTGCCGGTTGAACCCCGGCCGCCAGCGCGGGCAACCCGTCGATGCTGACGGCGTTCCGGGTCGCACGATAGTCCGCGAGCTCCGCGGCGCTGCGCCGGGAGTGGGACGTGATCAGCAGCTCCCGGTCGCCCTCGTACGTCATGAGCGGGACCGCGAAGCCGCAGGAGTCGCTGACCCGGCTCACCGCGACGGTGATCACCGCCCGGACGCCGTGCCGGTCCGGCGCGGCGGGGAACGCGGCGAGCAGCTCGGCGAAGCGGGGGTCGTCGACCGGCACGGCGACGCCGTGCCCGTGCAGCCGGACGATCTTCGGAGGGCCGGCGAACGCGCAGAACATCAGCGTGACGCGCCCGTTGTCACGCAGGTGCGCGATCGTCTCCGCGCCGCTGCCGTGGTAGTCGAGGTAGGCGACCCGATGCTCGTCGAGCACGGCGAACGTGCCGGTCATGCCCTTCGGTGAGACGTTGACGTGCCCGTCGGCGCCGGACGGAGCGGTCGCCACGAAGAAGACGGGTTGAGCGTCGATGAACTCGCGGAGCCGGCCGTCGATCCCGTCGTACACCTTTCCCATGATCGTGATCCTGGCACGGGACGTTCCGGAACGGAACGGGTTATCGATCGGTGATCGCGCGCACCAGCGCGGCGAACGGCCGGACGTCGCCGGCCGCCTCCGGATGCCACTGCACGCCGAGCACGAAGCGCCGCGCGGGATCCTCGACCGCCTCGATCACGCCGTCGTCGGCCCAGCCGGTCGCGGTGAGCCCGCCCGGGTCGGCCACCCCCTGATGGTGGTAGGTGTTCACCTCGCGGTCGGCGCCCATCACCGCGGCGACGCGGCTGCCGGGGGCGAACCGGACCGGGTGCGTGCCGTACCGCCCGGGCGCCGGCCGGTGCCGCTCGTGCCCGACCACGTCCGGCAGGTGCTGGTGCAGCCGGCCGCCGTAGGCGACCGCCAGCAGCTGCATGCCCCGGCACACGCCGAGCACCGGCAGGTCCGCGGCGAGCGCGCCGCGCAGCAGCGTGAGCTCGCCGGCGTCGCGGTCGGGGCGCGGCTCGGTGTGCGGAGCGGACGCCGCCCCGTACCGCGCCGGCTCCACGTCCGCGCCGCCGGCGAGCACCAGCGCGTCGAGCCCGCGCAGCACCCCGGCGTCGGCGTCGTCGGGGGGCAGCACCACGGCCCGGCCGCCGGCCGCGGTCACGGCGCGCACGTAGTCGTACGGGACGAGCGCGGCCGGGACGTCCCGCCAGACCGCCCAGGAGGCCGGCTCGACGTAGGACGTGATCCCGACGATCGGGCGGCTCACAGCGGGGTCACGTACGCGCCGGTGATGCCGCCGTCGACGACGAACTGCGACGCGGTCATGAACGACGCGTCGTCGCTGGCGAGGAAGGCCACCGCGGCGGCGATCTCCTCGGGCCGGCCGAAGCGCCCCATCGGCACGTGCACGAGCCGGCGCGCCGCCCGCTCCGGGTCCTTGGCGAAGAGCTCCAGCAGCAGCGGGGTGGCGATCGGCCCCGGGCAGAGCGCGTTCACCCGGATCCCCTCGCGGGCGAACTGCACCCCCAGCTCGCGGGTCATCGCCAGCACCCCACCCTTGCTGGCGGTGTAGGCGATCTGCGAGGTCGCCGCGCCCATCAACGCCACGAACGAGGCGGTGTTGATGATCGAGCCCTTCCCCTGCCGCTGCATGTGCGGGATGGCGTACTTGCAGCAGAGGTAGACGCTCGTGGTGTTGACCCGCAGCACCCGCTCCCACGCGTCGAGACCGGTGGTGAGGATCGAGTCGTCGTCCGGCGGCGAGATGCCGGCGTTGTTGAAGGCGATGTCGACCCGGCCGTGCCGCGCGGCCACGCCGTCGAAGAGCTCCCGCACCTGCTCCTCGTCGGCGACGTCGCAGGCGACGAAGTCGCCGCCGACCTCCTCGGCTGCCGCCTTGCCGGCCTTCTCGTCGACGTCGACGCAGACCACCCGCGCCCCCTCGTCCGCGAACCGCCGGGCGGTCGCCAGCCCGATCCCGCTCCCGGCCCCGGTGACCACCGCGACCCGATCCTGCAACCGCCCCTGCACGACCCCTCCTCTACTGGTTGATCAAGGCGCCGGCAGCACCGCCGGCGTCGATTCCCGCTGCTGATCCCTTGATCAACCGGGCTCGGTGGCGATGAAGACGTTTTTGACGTCGGTGAAGGAGTGCAGGGCTTCGGGGCCCAGCTCGCGGCCGAGGCCGGACTGCTTCATCCCGCCGAACGGGGTCCAGTAGCGCACCGACGCGTGCGAGTTCACGCTGAGGTTGCCGGACTCGACGCCCCGGGCGACGCGGATCGCCCGCCCCACGTCGCGGGTCCAGATCGAGCCGGAGAGCCCGTAGTCGGTGTCGTTGGCGAGCGCGACCGCGTCGGCCTCGTCGTCGAACGGGAGCACCGACACCACGGGCCCGAAGATCTCCTCGCGCCAGTGCCGGTCGGCGGCGGAATCGGCGAGGAGCACGGTCGGCGCGTACCAGTAGCCGGCCCCCTCGGGTGCTCTCCCGGTGAACGCCACCCGTGCGCCGTCCACATAGGAAGCGACGGCGGCGCGCTGTCCCGCCGAGATGAGCGGGCCCATCTCCGCGGTCTCCAGCGCCGGATCCTCCACCCGGAAGTCCCGCACCGCCGGTTCGAGCAGCTCGAGGAAGCGGTCGTGGACCGACCGCTGGACCAGGATCCGCGACCGGGCGCAGCAGTCCTGCCCGGCGTTGTCGAAGACGGAGTACGGCGCCGTGGCCGCCGCCTTCTCCAGGTCGGCGTCGGCGAACACGATGTTCGCGCTCTTGCCACCCAGCTCCAGCGTCACCCGCTTCACCTGGTCGGCGCAGCCCGCCATGATCCGCTTCCCGACCTCCGTCGAGCCGGTGAAGCAGAGTTTGCGGACCGCCGGGTGGGTGACGAAGCGCTCCCCCACCACGCTGCCCTTACCGGGCACGACGGTGAGGACACCGTCGGGAAGCCCGGCTTCGAGGGCCAACTCGGCGAGGCGGATGGCGGTCAGCGGGGTGAGCTCGGCGGGCTTGAGCACCACCGTGTTGCCGGCCGCGATCGCGGGCGCGAAGCCCCAGCCGGCGATCGGCATCGGGAAATTCCACGGCACGATCACGCCGACCACGCCGAGCGGCTCGTGGAACGTCACGTCGAGCCCGCCGGCCACCGGGATCTGCCGGCCGGTCAGCCGTTCCGGCGCGCCGGCGTAGTAGTCGAGCACGTCGCGCACGTTGCCCGCCTCCCAGCGGGCGTTGCCGATCGTGTGTCCGGCGTTGCGGACCTCGAGCTGCGCCAACTCCTCGCGGTGCGCGTCGACGACCGCGGCGAAACGCCGCAACAGCCTCGCCCGGTCTCCGGGCGACACGTGACGCCACGACTCGTACGCCCGCCGCGCCCGGTCGATCGCGGCATCCGTCTCCTCCACCGACGCGGAGTGCACCGTCGCCACCGACACCCCGGTGGCCGGGTTGATCACCTGAGTCAACGCCGCTCCCCTGTCGTCACAAGCGTTCGAAGCCACGGAACAGCTCCCAGTCGGTCACCGCGGCGTCGAAGGCGGCCAGCTCGACCCGCGCGTTGTTGGCGTAGTGCGCCAGCACCTCGTCGCCGAAGGCCGCGCGGGCGAGCGTCGACTCCTCCCACAACCCGAGCGCGTCGCGCAACGTCGGCGGGACGCGCGGCGCGTCCCCGTCGTCGTACGCGTTGCCGGCGACCTCCTCTTCCAGCTCGAGCTCGTTCTCCAGCCCGTGCAGCGCGCCGGCGACGAGCGCGGCGATCGCGAGGTACGGGTTGACGTCCGCGCCGGGCACCCGGTTCTCCACCCGCATGCCCTCGCCGTGCCCGACGACGCGCAGCGCGCAGGTGCGGTTGTCCGTGCCCCAGCGCACCGCCGTCGGGGCGAAGGATCCCGGCTGATAGCGCTTGTACGAGTTGATGTTGGGGGCGAACAGGAGGCTGAACTCCCGCATCGTGGCGAGCAGCCCGGCAACCACCCGCTGTCCGGTGACGGAGAGGCGCCCGTCGCCGCCGGGCATGGCGGACGATCCATCGGCGGAGCGGAGCGAGAAATGGATGTGGCAGGAGTTGCCCTCGCGCTCGTTCGGCTTGGCCATGAAGGTCAGCGCCATGCCCTCCAACGCGGCGATCTCCTTGGCCCCGTTCTTGTAGATCACGTGGTTGTCGGCGCAGGTGATCGCATCGGCGTAGCGGAACGCGATCTCGTGCTGGCCGAGGTTGCACTCGCCCTTGGCGCTCTCCGGCACCAGGCCGGCGCCGGCCATCTCGTTGCGGATGCGGCGCAGCAGCGGCTCGACCCGGGCGGTGCCGAGCAGCGAGTAGTCGACGTTGTAGAGGTTCGCCGGGGTGAGCTCGCGGTAACCGCGCCGCCACGCCTCCTCGTACGAGTCGCGGTAGACGACGAACTCCAGCTCGGTGCCGGCGTACGCGGTCAGTCCGTGCGCCGCGAGCCGGTCGAGCTGCCGGCGCAGGATCTGCCGGGGCGAGGCGGGCACCTCGCCCGCGCCGTCGAGCCAGGCGAGATCGGCGAGGAGCATGGCGGTGCCGGGCTGCCACGGCACGCGGCGCAGCGTCGCCAGGTCGGGCACCATGGCGAAGTCACCGTAGCCGCGCGTCCAGCTCGACATCGCGTAACCATCCACGGTGTTCATGTCGACATCCACGGCGAGCAGGTAGTTGCAGCCCTCGCTGCCGTGCGCCACCACCTCGTTGAGGAAGAACGGGGCGTGGAACCGCTTGCCCTGCAGCCGCCCCTGCATGTCGACGAGGGCGAGCACGACGGTGTCTATCTCGCCGGCGTCGACCGCCAGGCGGAGCTCTTCGAGGGTGAGGACGGGGGCGGGGGTGGTCATCGGTGGACCTCCATGTCAAAGGTCTACTAGTAATCCAATTCATCGTCAATGGGCCGGACGCTGGCCATCTCTTCGTTCGCGACTGCGGGGCTCCGCTCCGCTGCACTCCTCGCGCTCACCGGCCATCTCTTCGTTCGCGACTGCGGGGCTCCGCTCCGCTGCGCTCTTCGCGCTCACCGGCGTCACCCGAGCAGGCCACGCAGCAGTTCGGCCGTACCGTCGCAGTGCTCCTCCATCACCGCCCGGGCGGACGCGGCGTCACCGGCGAGGATCGCGTCGACGACCCGGGTGTGCTGCGCGTCGGAGTGATCGAGGTTGCGCGCGATGACCGGGATCGCGCCGAGCAACTGGTCCAACGTGAGTTGCACATCGGCCACGGCGGCCGCCAGCGACGGGCTGCCGCTCGCCGCGGCGATGGCGAGGTGCATCCGGGAGTCGGCGACCCGCCGGGTGGCCGGGTCGCGGTCGCGCGACGCCGCCAGGCAGGCGACCAGGCGCTGCCGGTCGCCGGCGGCGAGCGGCCGGCTCGCCGCGAGTCCGGCCGCCCCCGGCTCCAGTACCCGCCGGAAGTCCAACGCGTCGTGCAACTCCGCCCCCATCTGCCGGGCCAACTCCCCCGCGTCGGCCGCGACCCGTCCGGCCGCGACGGCGGAGATCACGAACGTCCCGCCGCCCCGCCCCCGCCGCGACCGCAGGTAGCCCGCCTCGCGCAACGCCCCGATCGCCTCGCGCAGCGTCACCCGGCTCACCTGGAGGCGCTCGGCCAACTCCCGTTCCGCCGGGAGTCGCTCACCGACCTCGACCAGGCCCAGCTTGATCGCCTGCACGAGGCGCGCGACCGTGATCTCGAACGCGTTGCCACCGCGGACCGGACGCCACGTCGGGACCGCGGTGCGCGGGCGGTCCGCGTTCACCGGCTCGTACCTCCCTGGGCTCCGCCGGGTGCGCCGTGGCACACCCGGCGGAATCTCGACGCTAATCGCCGACCGGCTGCCTGCCCGCCGGCTCTTCCCCGGCCAACTCCTCCCCGGCCGGATCTTCCCCGGCCAGGTTCTGTCGCGGGCCCGTGAACCAGTGGCGCGCGCTGACGACCCACCACAGCCACGCACCACCGACGACCACCGCGACCGCCACGATCGTGTAATTGAAGGTCTGCGCGGTGATCGGGCTGCCGGTCGGCAACACGAAGAGCACGCAGATCACCCCCACCCAGACGACCGCCAGCCAGCCCACCGGCGCGCTCCACCGCCCCAGGTTCCACGGCCCCGGCACGAAGTCGTCACGGCGGCGACGCAGGAACACCGGCGCCACGTACGCGATATAGAGACCGATCACCGCGATCGAGGTGGCCGCGAGATAGGCGGTGGTGTTCCACAGCGACGGCAGGACCAGCAACGTCGAGCAGGCGACGCAGAGCCAGATCGAGTTGGTGGGGGTGCCGGTGCGCGGGTTGACCCGCTTCCAGAGCCGCGAACCGGGCAGCGCGCCGTCCCGGCTGAACGCGTACGCCATCCGCGAGTTGGCGGTCACCGAGGCCATCCCGCAGAAGAACTGCGCGACCACGCAGATGAAGAGCAGAACGGTGCCGAGGCTCTGACCGGCCGCGTCGATGAAGATCTGCGCGGGCGGCAGCCCCAGCTCCGTGCCCCGCTGCGCCTCGTAGTCCTGAATGGACCACGTGATGGCGACCAGCAGCACGAAGCCGGCGATCACCGACACGAGCACGGACATCACGATGCCGCGCGGAGCCGAGCGGGCCGCGTCGTGCGTCTCCTCGGCGACATGCGCGCTCGCGTCGTAACCCGTGTAGGTGTACTGCGCCATCAGCAGACCGATGAGCACCGCGTAGAAACCGGCGCCGGTGAAGGTGAAGCCGGTGGCGTTGCGGACCTCGAAGAAGACCTCCGAGATCGGTTTGTGCTGGTCCGGCACGACGACGAGCACCCCGACGATCACCACCACGCCGACGATGTGCCACCAGGCGCTCACGTCCGAGAGCACCCGCACCAGGTTGACGCCGAACGTGTTGAGCAGCCCGTGCGCCACGATGATCGCGAGAAAGACCAGGAACGTCCGGCCCGGGGTCACCTCGAGGTCGAAGGCGAGGCTGAGGAAGGCCGACGTGGTGATCGCTGCGCCGAAGTCGATCGCCGCGGTGACCGCGACCTCGCCGAGGAAGTTGAACCAGCCGACGAACCACGCCCAGGCCGCCTTGTTGCGTTTCGCGAGCGCCGCCGCCCACCAGTAGAGCGCGCCGGCGGTCGGGTAGACCGAGCAGATCTCCGCCATCGCCAGCGCGACGAAGAGCACCATGCCGCCGACGAAGAGCCAGCCGAGGGTGATCGCCGCCGGGCCACCGGCGGTCATGGCGATGCCGTACGAGGTGATCGCGCCGGCGAGGATCGAAATGATCGAAAACGAGACCGCGAAGTTGGAAAAGCCGGAGAGCTTACGGCGCAACTCCTGTTTGTAGCCCAGTTGCGCGAGGCGCTCCTCATCGGTCATCGGGGCCGCCGCGGTGGCCCCGTCCTGCGTGGTTGCGCTCATCGGTATCTCCTTGAGCCGTGTGACCTACGCCACTGCGTGAGGAGATGATCGCGCCGCCTCGACGTGCGGTCAATGGACCCGCATGATCCGCGCGATCAGGGATCCGCTCGCGCGTGTCCCCGCGCGTCCCCGCCGCCACTCCCTGGTCACCGTGATCAGGGAAATGCGTTGCGGCGGAACGGCGGCGCGCGCATGCTCATGGGCATGACAAGGCAGGAGTACGACGGGGGGCGACGGCAGCGATGCCGACGCGACGGGTCCGCCGTCCTGCCGGGAGTTCGTACGCGCCGCTGAGCGCGACCGGGCCCCGGCGGGCCCGCAGACTTCCCGGGCGGTTCGCCCGGTTCCAGGGTCCTCATCAGACCCTCGGTCACCCGGGCGGCTCAGGCCCGGCGCCGGGTCCTCGGACGGCCCGGCACCCGCGGCGGCGCGGGGCGCGGTCACCTCTCTCACCGCACGGCCTCACCGTGCCAACGCCCGCTCCGCGTCGCCGCACATCACCCGCTCGTGGCCCAACTGGACAGGGCTCCGGCCTACGAAGCCGGCGGTTGCAGGTTCGAATCCTGCCGAGCGGACGGTGCCGCACCGACAGTGACGATCGTTGGTGCGCCGACCAGTCGACTGACGTCGATCCCTGATCACGCGGATCCTGCGGCTAGGTGGTCCGGAAACGGTGGACCAGGGTCTGCAGCTCCTCGGACATCCGGGCCAGCTCCGCGGCCGACCGCTGGAACTCCGCGACGCGCTGCGTGGTCTGTTCCGTGGCCGTCGCCACGCCGGCGACGGTCGTCGCGATGTTCGCCGAGCCGCCGGCGGCGTCGCCGATGCTGCGGTTCATCTCGGTGGTCGTCGCCGTCTGCTCCTCCACCGCGGAGGCAATCGTCAACTGATGCTCGTTGATCTTCGAGATGATCTCGCCGATCTGGGTGATCGCCGCGACCGCGCTCGATGTGTCGCTCTGGATCGCCTCGACCCGCCCGGCGATGTCCTCGGTCGCCCGGGCCGTCTCCTGCGCGAGTTCCTTGACCTCGTTCGCGACCACGGCGAAGCCCTTGCCGGCATCCCCCGCGCGGGCGGCCTCGATGGTGGCGTTGAGAGCGAGCAGGTTGGTCTGCTCGGCGATCGACGTGATCACCTTGATCACGTTGCCGATCTCGGCCGACGACTCGCCCAGCTTGGCCACCGTGTGGTTCGTGTCGGCCGCCACCGAAACCGCCTGGCTGACGACCCTCGACGCCTCGTTGGCGCTCCGCGTGATGTCCTGGATCGAGGCGCCCATCTCGGCCGAGCCCGTCGCCACCGTGTGCACGTGATGCGACACCTGCTCCGCCGCGCCGGCCACCATGCCGGCCTGCGCGCTGGCCTCCGCCGCGGACGAGGCCGCGGCGACCGAGTTGGTTTCCACGTTCTTCGAGGCGTCCGACAGTTGACGGGCCGTGTCGGCCACCGCCAGCACCGTGCCGCGGATCGAGCCGACCGCCTCATCCAGGGCACGCCCCATCTCGGCGACCTCGTCACGACCGTCGCCACCGACGCGTACGTCGAGATCGCCGTCGGCGACCCGGCGCAGCGCGGTCAGGCAGCGGCCCAGCGGCCCGACGACGCTCCGGGTCACCAGCCACGCGAGCAGCGAGGCCAGCAGGACCCCGAGTGCGGCGGCGGCGTACATCAGGGTCCGTGAGGTCTTGGCCAGTTCTCCCGCCGCGGCGACCGCCTCGGCGCTGCGCTGGGTGGTGGACTTGATCAGCGCCAGCGTGCTGTCCATGATGGCCATGTACGTGTCCAACTGGACCGTGTTCACATAGTCGATGGCGGCGTCGGCGGCCGCCCTGGTGTTCGCCTGGAGCAGCCCCACCATGTGCTCGTCGATGCGGAAGTACTCCGCCCACGCCTCCCGCAGCTTGGTCAACTGCTGCAGCTCGCCGGCCGTCATGTACTGCGCGTGCACCGTCTCCAGCGCCTTACGCAGCGCCTCGGTCTCGGCCAGGTAGCCGGCCCGGTTGACGCCCTTGTCGGCGATGGCCTCGCGCGGGGTGAAGCGGTATGCCTCGGCGAGGTAGCCCATCTGCCAGGCGCTGACGCTGCCGTCATAGAACTTGATCTGTTCCAGGTCGCTGGTGAGCACCCGCAGGTTCTCCACCCGCTGCACGGCCGCTTCCTGCCGTCCCAACGCGTTGGCGGCGAGCAGCGCGGTGCCGATCAGCAACGCGGTGACCAACGCGAACGCGACGCCCAGGCGTACGCCCAGTTTCAGACGGTTCAACCCCACGTCCGCTCCTCACAGTGGCGAAAGACCTCAACGGGGTTCTATCGGCACTGTTGTCCCGGAGTTGAGCCCGCTAAGCGAACGACAGCCGCGCGCTGATGTCGTCCGCCCCGCCGGGGTCGCCGTAGAAGCGCCCCTGCCCGGTGTCGCAACCCAACGCCCGCAACCGCTCGACCTGCTCCGGGGTTTCGACCGCCTCGGCCGTGACCGACAGCCCCAGCGCGTGCGCGAGCCGGACGAGCGCGTCGACGATCTGCTCGTCCACGGCGCTCGCCGGCCCCGGCTCGCGGATCCCCTCCACGAACGGCGCCGCGAGCTTCAGCGTGTGGATCGGCATCCGGCGCAGATACGCCAGGTTGGAGTAGCCGGTGCCGAAGTCGTCGATCGCGAGCCGCACGCCGAGCGCGGCGAGGCGGCGCAGCGACCGCAGCGGCTCCCCGGCGGTCGCCATCACCGCGCTCTCGGTCAGCTCCAGCTGCAGCAGCTCCGGCGGCAGGCCGGTGCGCTCCAGCACGTCGGCGACCTCGGCGACGATCCCCGGATCACTGACCTGCTGGGCGGCGAGGTTGACGCTCACCACCAGGCGCGCGTCGGGAAACTCGCTCCACCAGCGGCTCGCCTGCCGGCAGGCGTTCTCCAGCACCCAGCTGCCGAGCCGCACGATCAGCCCGCTCTTCTCGGCCAATCCGATGAAGCGGTCGGGTCCGAGCAGGCCCAGGTCGGGGTGGCGCCACCGGACCAGCGCCTCGACGGCGTGCAGCGTGCCGTCGGCGAGTGACACGATCGGCTGGTAGTCGAGGACGAACTCGCCCCGCTCGACCGCCGCGGGCAGCTCCGTGGCGAGCATCGACCGGGCCAGGTGGTCGGCGCTGCGGACCGGGTCGAAGAGCGCGAACCGGCCGCGCCCCTCGGCCTTGGCCCAGTAGAGCGTCGTGTCGGCCGCCTTCATCAGGTCACTCGGGTTGGTGCCGTCGGCCGGCCCCTCGACCACGCCGATGCTCGCCGAGACCTCGATCCGGTGCTCGTCGATCAGCGCCGGCGCGGCGACGGTGTCGAGCGCGGTCTCGGCGACCGCGATCACGTCGTCGGTGCCGGCGGCGTCCCGGACGAGGATCACGAACTCGTCGCCGCCCATCCGCGCGACCAGATGCCCACGGGCGGCGACGCTGTCGGCGAGCCGCGCGGCGACGACGCCGAGCAGCCGGTCCCCCATCGCGTGCCCGAGCCGGTCGTTGACCGCCTTGAACCCGTCGAGGTCGAGGAAGCACAGACCGATCCGCTCCCCCGCGCTCGCGCCCTCCAGCGCCGCCGCGAGCTCCTCGAAGAACAGGGTGCGGTTGGGCAGCCCGGTCAGCGGATCGTGCAGCGCCTGGAACCGGAGCCGCTCCTGCAGCTCGTACCGGGCGGTGATGTCCTCCAGCATCGCCACCGTGAAGCGCGGCCGGCCGTCGTCGTGCCGGATCAGCGAGACCGACAGGTCCGTCCACAGCGCGCTGCCGTCCTTGCGGTAGTAGCGCTTCTCCACCCGAGCCCGGTTGTGCCGCCCGACGAGCAGGTCCCGGTAGAGCTGACGCAGATCGGCGGCGTCGTCGGGGTGGAAGAGCGCGGCCACGTTGATCTGCCGCAGCTCGGCCACCGAGTAGCCGAGCATGTCGGCGAAGGCCTGGTTGACCTCGATCAACCGCCCGGTGAGATCCGCGATGCCGATCCCGGTCGCGGCGCCGGTGAAGACCGCCCGGAACCGCGCCTCGCTGTCCCGCAGCGCCTGCTCCGCGTCGCCCGCGCCCGGCTCACACGGCGCCGACGCCGACTCGCCGCCGCGCTGCCGCAGCGCCCGCGCGTGCCCGGTGACCAGCGCGCGCCCCAGCTCGGCCACCCGCTCCCGCGCGGTCACCGGATCAAGCCGCTCGGGGAGCACGGCGGGCAGGAACCGCTCCCGCAGCGCCCGGGCCGACCACGTCGGCACGGCGGGCTCGACGAGCGCCGCCTCGGCGAGCGTCGACCCCACCTCCCGGCCGGGATCGGCGGTGAACGGCTCCGCGATCACCGCCCGGGCCAGCCGCAGCGTCTGGTCCAGCAGCAGCCGCTCCAACGCGGCGTCGGCCATCGGCGCGCGGCCGGCACGGCGCACCGCGGCGGCCCAGCCGCGGGCGTAGCGCTCCGCGCCCGGTCGGCTGAATCCCGGGCTGTCCGTGCTGGCCACCGCTAGGGGCGGGCGTCGGCGGCGCGCCCACGCGCCCCCGCCCTCGTCAGCCCGGCGGCGTACCGCCCCGGCTCATCGGACTGCCGGCCCCCGACCCGACCGTGGCCGCGCCCCGGCCACCCGCCGCGGGCTCCGATCGCGCCCCCTGCCCCTGGCTCTTCCATCCGATGCCCTCAGTCCACGTGCCGGTCAACTCGGGCCCCCATGTTGGGGAGAGCATACGCATCCGGCGCCGTCGCGACGGGGCACGCAGGACGGCGGTGGGGGCCGCCGGTCAGGCCGGCGCCTCCAGCAGCAGCGAGATGCCCTGCCCGACCCCGACGCACATGGTGGCCAGCGCCCGCCGGGCATCACGGTGGCCGAGTTCGAGCGCCGCGGTGAGCGCCAGCCGGGCGCCGCTGGCGCCGAGCGGGTGCCCGAGCGCGATCGCGCCGCCGTTCGGGTTGACGTGCTCGGCGTCCGCCGGCAGCCCGAGCTGACGCAGCACCGCGACCGCCTGCGCGGCGAACGCCTCGTTGAGCTCGACGACGTCGAGGTCACCGACGGTGAGGCTCAGCCGGGCCAGCAGCTTCTGCGTCGACGGCACCGGCCCGATGCCCATGACCCGCGGCGCGGTGCCGGCCGACGCCGCGCCGACGACCCGGGCCAGCGGCGTGAGGCCGTACCGGGCGACGGCGGCCTCGCTCGCGACCAGCAGCGCGGCGGCGCCGTCGTTGACGCCGGAGGAGTTGCCGGCGGTCACCGTGCCGCCCTCCTTGAACGGGGTGGGCAGCTTGGCGAGCTTCTCCAGCGAGGTCTCCCGCGGGTGCTCGTCCAGCTCGACCAGCTTCGTCGCGCGCCGACCGTCGGGCACCTCGATCGGCGCGATCTCCTCGGCCAGCCGACCGTTGGCCTGCGCCTTCGCCGCCCGCTGCTGGGAGCGGAACGCGAACTCGTCCTGCGCCACCCGGTCGACGCCGTACTCCGCCGCGACGTTCTCGGCGGTCTCCGGCATCGCGTCGATCCCCCAACCGGCCTGCATCTTCGGGTTCACGAAGCGCCAGCCGATGGTGGTGTCATAGATCTCCGCGGAGCGGGAGAACGCCGACGTGGCCTTTGGCATCACGAACGGTGCCCGGCTCATGCTCTCCACCCCGCCGGCGACCATCAGGTCGGCCTCGCCGGCGGTGATCGCGCGGGCGGCGATGGCGAGCGCGTCCAGCCCGGAGCCGCAGAGCCGGTTGACCGTGGTGCCGGGGACCTCCTGCGGCAGGCCGGCCAGCAGCGCCGCCATCCGGGCCACGTTGCGGTTGTCCTCGCCGGCCTGGTTGGCGCAGCCGAAGACCACGTCGTCGACCGCCGCCCAGTCCACCGAGGCGTGCCGGGCCACCAGCTCCCGGATGACATGCGCCGCGAGGTCGTCGGGGCGCACGCCGGCGAGCGCGCCGCCGTACCGGCCGAAGGGGGTACGGACGCCGCCGACGAGGAATGCCGCTGTCATGGCCACACCTTTCGCGAAAACGCGGTCAGAACGGGTAGCTGGGCAGGTCGCCGCGGACCGTCACCCACCGGGTCTCGGTGAAGGCCTCCACGTTGGCGGCCGCGCCGCCGAACCGGGCCCCGGTGCCGGAGCTGGCCACCCCGCCGAACGGCACGTTGGCCTCGTCCCCGACCGTCTGGTCGTTGATGTGCACGATGCCGGTCGGGATCCGCTCGGCCAGCGCCAGGCCCTTGAGCACGTCGCGGGTGAGGATGCCGAGGGACAGACCGTACTCGCTGTCGGCGGCGAGCGCCGCGGCCTCGTCCAGCGTGCTGAAGCGCGCCACCGGTGCGACCGGGCCGAAGACCTCCTGGGCGTACGCCGGCATCTCCGGCCGGACGTCGGCGAGCACGGTCGGGCGGTAGAACAGCCCCTCGTAGGTGCCGCCGGCCGCGAGCAGCGCGCCGGCCTCGACGGTCCCGGTCACCAGCTCGTGGATCTTGTCGCGCTGTCGCTCGTCGATGATCGGGCCGAGCGCCACCCGGCCGGTCGCCGGGTCGCCGACCGGCAGCCGCTCCGCCCGCTCGGCGAGCGCCGCCACGTACGCGTCGTAGACCGACTCGTGCACCAGGTGCCGGCCGGTGGTCATGCAGATCTGGCCCTGGTGGTTGAAGGAGCCGAACGCGCCGACCGAGGTGGCCCGCTCCACGTCGACGTCGTCGAGGACGATCAGCGCGGAGTTGCCGCCGAGCTCGAGGTGCACCCGGGTCAGGTGCCGCGCCGCGAGCTCGCCGACCCGGCGGCCGGCGGCGGTGGAGCCGGTGAACGAGACCACCCGCACGTGCGGGTCGGCGATCAGCGTCTCGCCGACGTCGGCGCCGCCGGGCAGCACCTGCAGGACGCCGGCCGGCAGCCCGGCCTCTTCGAAGATCCGCGCCAGCGTGAGGCCGCCGCAGACGGCGGTGCGCGGGTCGGGCTTGAGGATCACGGAGTTGCCGAGCGCGAGGGCCGGCGCCACCGACCGGATCGACAGGATCAGCGGGAAGTTGAACGGCGAGATCACCCCGACGACCCCGACCGGCACGCGCTGCGCCCAGCTCAGCCGCGGCTCCTGGCTGGGCAACAGCTCGCCGTACGGGCGGGTGGGCAGCGCGGCCGCCTCGTAGCACTCCTGCGCCGCGACCCCGATCTCGAAGTCCGCCTTCGGCGCCAGCGAGCCGGCCTCGCGGACGATCCACTCGCGCACCTCGGCGGCGTGCGCCTGCCACAGGTCTCCGGCCCGGCGCAGCACCGCGGCGCGCTCGGTCGGCGGCAGCGCCGCCCACTCCCGCTGCGCACGGGCGGCCTCGCCGGCCGCCGCGGTCACGTCGGCCGGCGACGCCATCCCGATCCGGCCGAGCTCCTTGCCGGTCGCCGGCTCGACGACGGCGCGCTCGCCGCCACCGCCGGTCGCCCACCCGGTACGGAAGATCCTGCCCTGCCAGGTCGACTCGTCGAGCAACATGTCAGCTCCCCACCACGGCCTTGTCGTCGGCGCCCTCCGCGGCGCACACCGCCTCGTCGACGGTCCCCGCCCCACGCTTGGCGGCCTGGATCTGCTCGTAGACGTGCCCGCGCAGCTCGGTGAAGCGCGGCAGCGCCCGGGTGTGCAGCTGGTCGCGCTCGTCGGGCAGGTCGATGGTGAGCTGCTCGCGCACCACCGTCGGCGAGGACGACAGGATGATCACCTTCTGGCCGAGGTACACGGCCTCGTCGATGTCGTGCGTGACGAACAGGACCGTCACGCCGAGCTTGCGCCACAGGTCGCGGATCAGGTCCTCCAGGTCCGCGCGGGTCTGGGCGTCGACGGCCGCGAACGGCTCGTCCATCAACAGCACCTTCGGCTGGTACGCGACCGCGCGCGCGATCGCCACCCGCTGCTGCATGCCGCCCGAGAGCTGCCACGGGTACGCCGTGTGCGCGTCCGCCAGCCCGACCGCGGCCAGCGCCTCGTCCACCAGCCGCCGGCGCTCCGCCTTGGCGACCTTCTTCTGCTTGAGCGGCAACTCCACGTTGTCGCGCACGTTCATCCACGGGAAGAGGCTGCGGCCGTACTCCTGGAAGACCACGGCCATCCCCGGCGGCGGGCCGGTCACCGGCACCCCGTCGAGCCGGACCTCGCCGGCGGTCGGGGCGAGCAGCCCCGACATGCATTTGAGCAGCGTGGTCTTTCCGCAGCCGGACGGGCCGACCAGGCAGACCAGGTCACCGGACTCGATGGTGAACGTCAGGTCGCGCACCGCCTCCACCTGGCGTTGCCGTCCCTCGTACACCTTTTTCAGGCCCCGGACGTCGAGCATGACCGTTTCCTCTCAGGAGCCGCGCTGGGCGCGGCGAAGGCCGTGGTACCAGGCGAGCGCCCGGTTCTCCACGAAGCGGAAGACCATGGAGAGCAGGAAGCCGAGCAGGCCGAGCAGCAGGATGCCGCTCCACATCTCCGGAATGGCGAAGCTGCGCTGGGCCTCCACGATGGTGTAGCCCAGGCCGTTGCTGGCGGCGGTCATCTCGCTGATGACCATGAGGATGATGGCGATGGACAGCGCCTGGCGCATGCCGGCGACGATCTGCGGGCTCGCCGCGCGCAGCACCAGGTGCCGCAGCCGGGCGACGCCGGTCAGGCCGTACGAGCGGCAGGTGTCGGAGAGCACCTCGTCGACCGCCCGGACGCCCTCGACGGTGTTGAGCAGCACCGGCCAGAGCGAGCCGACCGCGATGACCACGATCTTCATCGTGTGGTCGATTCCGGCGAAGAGCATGATCACCGGAACCAGCACCGGCGGCGGGACCGCCCGGAAGAACTCCAGCACCGGTTCGAGCGTCGCGCGCACCGTGCGGGAGCTGCCGACCAGCACGCCGAGCGCGACGCCGACCAGGCACGCGATCGCGTAGCCGACCGCGAGCCGCCACAGGCTCGGCCAGACGTCGGCCTGCAGCTTCTCGAGCGTCCAGAGCTGCCCGAACGTCTCCAGGATCGTGCGCAGGGGCGGGACGTAGAAGTTGTCGCTGTTCGCGGTGCTGACCCACCAGGCCGCGAAGAGCACCGCGGGCAGCCCGACGGCGTAGCCGACGCGCTTGACGACCCCGGTCATGCGATCACCTCACCGCGCACGGAGGAGTGCCAGGACAGGACGCGGCGCTCGGTGGCCCGGGCGATCAGGTTGATCGCCACCCCGAGCATCCCGGTCACCACGACCAGGGCGTACATCGCGGGCACGGCGTTGGAGGCCAGCGCCCGGGAGATCAGGGCACCCAGTCCGGGCGAGCCGATCACGAGCTGGGCGGTGATGGCCAGGACGAGCGCGACCGAGGCGGCGAGCCGCACGCCGGTCATCACGTACGGCAGGGCGGTCGGCCACATGACGTGCCGGATCCGCGCCCAGGTGCCGAGCCCGTAGCTGCGCGCGGTCTCGTCGGCGACCGGGTCGACGTCCTGCACGCCGTAGAGCACCTGCACCAGCACCTGCCAGAAGGACGCGTACACGACCAGCAGCAGGGTGGACTGGATCTCGGTGCCGTAGAGCAGCACCGCCAGCGGGATCAGCGCGACCGACGGGATCGGTCGAAGGAACTCGATGGTGGACGACGTGACCGACCGCAGCACCGGTACGGCGCCGATGAGCACGCCGACCACGATGCCGGCGACGACCGCGACGGCCAGCCCGATCGCCCACGCGACGAGGGTGTCGCCGAGCGCGCTCCAGAACTCCGCCTCGCCCAGCTGCTCGACCAGCGCCACCATGATGCGGCTGGTCGGCGGCAGGTAACGCGCGGAAACCAGGCCGGTGTGCGGCAGCACCTCGATCACCAGCAGCAGGCCGGCGAGACCGGCGAGGCCCAGCAGCGCGGTGCGCGGTCCACGCCGCGCGGCGGTCCCGCCCGCCGGCGGAACCGCGCCGGGACCGGTGGCACCGGTCCCGGCGTGGGTCACGTTCGTCATGGTCACGACTGCGGCAGCAGCTGGTTGAGGTCCGGGGCCTTGGTGAAGACACCGTCAGCCTGGCCCAGCTTGGCCAGCTGCTCGATCGAGGCCCGGTTGATGTCGGTCGGCCACATCGGCAGCGTCATCTGGTCGAGGATGACCTGGTCGATGTCGGTGTAGGTCTTCAGCACCGCGCGCACCTCGTCGGGGTGGGCGTTGGCGTACGACAGCGACTCGGCCATCGCCTCGGAGAACTTCTTGACCATGTCCGGGTTCTCCTGGGCCAGCTTCGTGCTGGTGAAGTAGACCGCGACGGTCAGGTCCGGGGCGGCGTCGACGTAGTTCCACGCCACGACCCGCGCGCCGGCGTCCTTGGCCACCGAGAGCGAGGGCTCGACGACCCAGGCCGCGTCGACCTGGCCCTTGTCCACCGCGGCCGGCATCTGCGCGAACGGCATCTCGACGAACGTGATGCCGCTCGGGTCGCCGCCGGCCTTGCGGACCGACTCCCGCACGGTGGTGTCGCCGATGTTCTTCTGGGTGTTGACCGCCACCTTCTTGCCGGCGAGGTCCTTCGCGTTCTTGATCGGGCTGTTCGCCTTGACCACGACGCCGCCGAAGTCCGCGCCGGTCTTGCCGGTGGAGGCGACGCCGTTGGCGACGGCCTTGATCGGCACGCCCTTGCTCTGGGCCACCATCAGCGAGGTCACGTTGCTGAAGCCGAACTGGAACTGGCCGCTGACCACGCCGGGCACGATCGCCGCGCCGCCCTGGCCGCTCTCCATCGTCAGGTTGATGCCGCGGGTGGCGAAGAAGCCCTTCTCCTTGCCGAGGTAGATCGGCGCGACGTCAACGATCGGGATGACGCCGACCTTGACCGCGGTGACGCCTCCGCTGCTCGCCTCGTCGTCGGACGAGCCGCCACCGCAGGCCGCTGTCAGCAGCAGCGCGGTTGCCGCGGTGAGGGCGACGAGAGACCGTCGCATGGGACCTCCTGAGTGGGTGGTGGTGGTGGTCGTGCTGAATTGTTCGCGTACCGAACGGTGGTTCTCATGATGAACGTACGACGTGGCCTGGCTCACGTCAACGTCACACGTCTGAAACAACTACGGGCGGCAGCGACGAACGGATCGGCCGACCGCGTCGACCGGGCGAGGACGGTGGCGACCCGGGGCGGACTCCGGGCGCGCATCCCGGCGATCGGCGGGGTTTCGGCGATCCGGTTCCAGCACGAGGGGCACCATAAAGGAACGCGGTTAAGCGGTCATTGCCGGCGGTGGAAGTGGGCGCCACCCTCCCCCCGCGCGCCGCCCCCGACACTCGGGCGAGCCACCATCCGCCCTGGTCGAACCCGCCTAACCGGCGAGCCAGGTAACCCGAATACGGTTCGTATCGTTATCGGACCGATATCGATGACCGCCGTCCACGAAACGGCAATCTCGGACTTTCCCGTAATCGACGGATCCAACCCGGCAGTCGGCGGCGAACCCGTCGTCGGGACCCGCCCGGCGGTCAGTCCGCGAACCACCGCCGGCGTCGGCACCGGACGTTGACACGCCTCCCAACCCGCCCGTAACGTTCGGCTGGCGAACTTTTGTTCTCAAGACGCACCAGGGATGGGGCAGATGGGTGTGATCACCTCACTCGCGGACGCGATCGCGGAGCTGGTGCACGACGGGGACACCGTCGCTCTGGAAGGCTTCACGCACCTGATTCCGGTGGCCGCCGGGCACGAGATCATCCGGCAGGGCCGTCGCGACCTGACGCTCGTCCGGATGACCCCGGACATCGTCTACGACCAGCTCATCGGCGCCGGCTGCGCGCGCAAGCTGATCTTCTCCTGGGCGGGCAACCCCGGCGTCGGCTCCCTGCACCGCTTCCGCGACGCCGTGCAGCACGGATGGCCGACGCCGCTGGAGATCGAGGAGCACAGCCACGCCGGAATGGCCAACCGGTACGTGGCCGGCGCGGCCGGGCTCCCCTTCGCCGTACTGCGCGGCTACCGCGGCACCGACCTCGTCGCGCAGACCCCGACGATCGCGCCGATCACCTGCCCGTTCACCGGCGAGGTGCTCACCGCCGTGCCGGCGCTCACCCCCGACGTGGGCATCGTCCACGCCCAGCGCGCCGACCGGGCCGGCAACGTGCAGCTGTGGGGCATCACCGGCGTGCAGAAGGAGACGGTGCTCGCGTCCCGGCGCTCGCTCGTCACGGTCGAGGAGATCGTCGACGAGCTCGAACCGCGGCCGGGCGCGGTCGTGCTGCCCTCCTGGACAGTCACCCGGATCGCGGAGGTTCCCGGCGGCGCACATCCGTCGTACGCGATGGGCTACAGCGAGCGGGACAACGACTACTACCAGGCCTGGGACACGATCAGCCGGGACCGGGCGGCGTTCACCGCCTGGCTCGGCGAGCACGTGCTGGGCCGCAGCGTCGAGGAGGCGTCATGACCGCACAGGCCACGCCGACGCCGGCCGGCGTCGCGGACTGGTCGTCCGACGAGATGATGACGATCGAGGCGGCCCGCGCGCTGCGCGACGGCACCCGCTGCTTCGTCGGCATCGGCCGGCCCAGCACCGCGGCGAACCTGGCCCGCCGCACCCACGCCCCGAACCTCGTGCTGATCTACGAGTCCGGCACGATCGGCGCCAAGCCGGGTCGGCTGCCGCTGTCGATCGGCGACGGCGTCCTCGCCGAGACCGCCGACGCGGTCGTCTCGGTGCCGGAGATCTTCAACTACTGGCTGCAGCCGGGCCGCATCGACGTCGGCTTCCTCGGCGCGGCCCAGCTCGACCGGTACGGCAACATCAACACGACGGTCATCGGCGACGACTACGCCGACCCGAAGGTCCGGCTCCCCGGGGCCGGCGGCGCTCCGGAGATCGCCGCATCGTGCCGCGAGGTCATCGTGATCGTGCAGCACAGCCGGCGGGCCTTCGTGGACCGGGTGGACTTCGTGACCTCGGTCGGTTACGGCTCCGGCGCCGGCGACCGCGAACGGCTCGGCCTCACCGGCCGGGGGCCGGTCCGGGTCATCACCGACCTCGGGGTGCTGGAGCCGGACCCCGACACCGACGAGCTGATCCTCACCCGGGTGCACCCCGGCGTCGAGCCGGAACAGGTGCGCGCCGCGACCGGCTGGCACCTGGCGTTCGCCCCCGATCTGGCCACGACCGCACCGCCCACCGCGGAAGAGCTCGCGGCGCTGCGTGACCTGCGATAGCCGAACCGGCAAGCTTGAGCCGACAGGAGGGACCGGAGCATGACCCAGACTTCCGACGCGCCCACCGGCGACGTCACCGGCGGTGGCCTGGTGCTGCCGCGGTACCGCCGCGACGAGCCCGGCACCCACCCGCCGCTGCTCTCGCCGGGGTACGGCTCCACCGCGCTGCGCGCCCCCCAGCAGCAGCCGCTTCTCCTGCCGCAGACGCTCACCGAGATCACCGGTCCGGTCCTCGGCGAGGGGCGGGTCACCGCCGCGGACGCCGACCTGACGCAGTACTCGGGCGGCACGGCGCAGGGGCAGCGCATCGTCGTGCACGGCCGGGTGCTGGACAGCGACGGCCGGCCGGTGCCGAACACGCTGGTCGAGGTCTGGCAGGCCAACGCCGGCGGGCGCTACCTGCACAAATGGGACCAGCACGACATCCCGCTCGACCCGCACTTCTCCGGCGTGGGGCGGACGATGACGGATTCGCTCGGGCGCTACCGGTTCGTCACCATCAAGCCCGGCGCGTACCCGTGGCGCAACCACTTCAACGCGTGGCGCCCCGCGCACATCCACTTCTCCCTCTTCGGCCGCGCGTTCACGCAACGCCTGGTCACCCAGATGTACTTCCCGGACGATCCGCTGTTCCCGTACGACCCGATCTTCAACTCCATTCCGGACGCCGCCGCCCGGCAGCGGCTGATCGCCCGCTTCGACCTGGAGAACACGGTCGAGGAGTGGGCGCTGGGCTTCGAGTTCGACATCGTGCTGCGCGGTCGCGAGGCCACGCCCATGGAGGAATCGTGACCGAGGAAATCGACATCCTGGCCGGTGACGAAATCCTGGCCGGCGCCGTCGTGCCCCAGCAGCTCGGCGTGACGCCGTCGCAGACGGTCGGGCCGTACCTCGCGGTCGGCCTGCCCTGGCCCGACGGCCCGTTCGTCGTCGCCGAGGGCACGCCGGGGGCGATCTGGCTGCGCGGCCGGGTCACCGACGGCAACGGCGATTCGGTGATCGACGGCCTCGTCGAGACCTGGCAGGCCGACCCGGACGGCCGCTTCGACCACCCGGACGACCCGCGCGGCGCGGTCTCCGGCTTCCGCGGTTTCGGCCGCTGCCCGACCGACGACGCCGGCGAGTACGCGATCCTGACCCGCAAGCCCGGCCCGGTCCCCGGCCCCGACGGCGCCCCGCAGGCGCCGCACGTCGACGTCTCGGTGCTGGCCCGCGGCCTGCTGCACCGCGTGGTCACCCGGATCTACTTCGCCGACGAGGCGGCCGCGAACGCCGCCGACCCGGTGCTGAACGACGTACCCGAGCAGCGGCGGGCGACGCTGATCGCGACGCCGGACGGCGACGGCTACCGGTTCGACATCCGGTTGCGGGGAGACGGCGAAACCGTCTTCTTCGATGTCTGAACCGCCGCCGACCACTGCGACAGCCGGCGGCCTCTTCGACGGCGTACTCGCCGCCGGCCCGGTCCGGGCCGCGGTCGACGACCGGGCGTGGCTGCAGGCGCTGCTGGACGTCGAGGCCGCGCTCGCGCGCGCGCAGGCGGCGGCCGGGATGATCCCGGCCGGGTCCGCGGCGACGATCGCCGACGCGTGCCGCGCGGAACGCTTCGACGTCGCGCGACTGGGCACGGACGCGGCCGCCGGCGGCAACCCGGTGATCCCGCTGGTCCGCGCGCTGCGCGCCGCGGTCGATCCCGATACCGCCCGGCACGTGCACGCCGGGGCCACCAGCCAGGACATCATGGACTCCGCCGCCATGCTGGTCGCCCGCAGGGCGCTCGCCGCCCTGACACCCGACCTGGTCGCGGCGGCCGACGCCGCCGCGCGGCTCGCGGCGGCACACCGCGACACCCCGATGGCCGCCCGTACGCTGCTGCAACAGGCGCTGCCGACCACCTTCGGGCTGGTCGCCGCCGGCTGGCTGACCGCGCTCGACGATGCGGTCGACCGGCTCGACCGGATCCGCGACGAACGGCTCGCCGTGCAGCTCGGCGGCGCGGCCGGCACGCTGGCCGCGCTCGACGGGCACGGCCCGACCGTCGTCGGGCTGCTCGCCGCCGAGCTGGGCCTCGCCGAGCCGACGCTGCCCTGGCACACCGACCGGAGCCGGATCGCGGAGCTGGCCGGCGCGCTCGGCGCCGCCGCGGGGACGCTCGGCAAGATCGCCCGGGACGTCACCCTGCTCGCCCAGACCGAGGTCGGCGAGCTCGTCGAGGGCCGCCCCGGCGGTTCGTCGACGCTGCCGCACAAGCGCAACCCGGTCGCCGCCGTCGCCGCCGTCGCGGCGGCCACCCAGGCGCCCGGCCTGGTCGCCACCCTGCTCGGCGCGATGATCCAGGAACACCAGCGCGCGGCGGGCGCCTGGCACGCCGAATGGCGACCGTTGCGCGCGCTGTTCGAGAGCGTCGGGTCCGCGGCGCACTGGCTGCGCGTCTGCCTCACGCAGGTGCGGGTGGACGCCGACCGGATGCGGTCCAACCTGGACGCCACCGGTGGGGCGCTGCTCGCCGAGCGGGTCAGCGGCGCGCTCGCCGGCACAATCGGCCGGGGCTCGGCCAACGAGCTCGTCGCGGCGGCCGTGGCGCGGGCGGCGGAGCAGGCGGCCCCGCTCGCCGCGCAGCTCGCCGCCGAGCCGCGGATCGCAGCCGCACTGTCGCGGCAGCAGATCGAGTCACTGTTGGAGCCCGCCGGTTATCTCGGCAGCGCGCCCGCGCTGACCGACCGGGCGCTGGCGCGGCACGCGAGCCGAACGGAGGGCGCCCAGTGAGCGTGTCCCTGCACCATGTGGTCGAAGGGCCGGCCGACGCGCCCGTGCTGCTGCTCGGCAACAGCCTCGGCAGCACCCTGGCGATGTGGGAGCCGCAACTGCCGCGGCTGGCCGAACAGTTCCGGGTGGTCCGGTTCGACACCCGTGGGCACGGTCGCTCCCCCGTCCCCACCGGCCCGTACGCCCTCGCGGACCTCGGCGGCGACGTGCTGGCCCTGCTCGACCGCCTCGGGGTCGCGCGGGCGCACTTCTGCGGGCTCTCGCTCGGCGGCATGGTCGGGATGTGGCTGGCCGCGCACGCGCCGGAGCGGGTCGACCGGCTCGTGCTCTGCTGCACCTCCGCCCGGCTCGGCCCGCCCGAGGGCTGGGCCGAGCGCGCCCGCGCCGTCCGCGCGCAGGGCACCGTCGCCGTCGCCGACGCGGTGCTCCAGCGCTGGTTCACCCCCGGCTTCACCTCCCGGAAGCCGGACCGGGTCGCCGCGCTGCGGGCGATGGTCGCCCAGACCCCCGCGGAGGGGTACGCCGGCTGCTGCGAAGCGATCGCGGACATGGACCTGGAGCCGGTCCTGCCCCGGATCGCCGCGCCCACGCTCGTGATCGCCGGCGCCGACGACCCGGCGACCCCGCCGGCGCACGCCGAGACGATCGCCGCCGGGATTCCCGACGCCCGCGTAACGGTGCTGACCGACGCGGCGCATCTAGCCAATGTGGAGCAGTCCGATCGGGTGACCGACCTGATCATCACGCACCTGACCGGGAAGGAACAGTCGTGACGGATCCGACCCACGAGGCGGGGATGGTGGTGCGCCGCGCCGTGCTCGGCGACGCCCACGTCGACCGCGCCGTCGCGCGCACCACCGAGTTCACCGCCGCGTTCCAGGACTTCATCACGCGGTACGCCTGGGGCTCGGTCTGGACGCGCGAGGGAATCGACCGGCGCACCCGCAGCTGCATCACGCTGGCCGTGCTCACCGCGCTGCGCTGCGAGGACGAGCTGGCGATGCACGTACGGGCGGCGCGGCGCAACGGGCTGAGCCCCGAGGAGATCTCGGAGGTGCTGCTGCACACCGCGGTCTACGCCGGCGTGCCCGCCGCGAACACCGCGTTCGCGGTCGCGCAGCGGGTGCTGGCCGAGGAGAGCGGGGCGGACGGGGCCGCCGATCGGGCCACGCCGGACGGCCAGGGCCAGCGGTAGTGTTCCGGAACATAGGGAGACGGGCGGTACGGGGATGACCGAGCAGGGCCGGGAGGGCCATTTCGTCCAGTCCTTGGAGCGCGGCCTGGCGGTGATCCGGGCGTTCGACGCACAGCACCCGGAGCTGACGCTCAGCGAGGTCGCGCGGGTGTGCGACCTGACCCGCGCCGCCGCGCGACGCTTTCTGCTCACCCTGGTCGACCTGGGCTACGTCCGCACCGACGGCCGGATGTTCTCGCTCACCCCGCGGGTGCTGGAGCTCGGCTACGCGTACCTCTCCAGCATCTCGCTGCCGGAGGTGGCCGAGCCGCACCTGGAACGGCTCGTCGCCCAGGTGCACGAGTCCTCGTCGGTCTGCGTGCTCGACGGCAACGACGCGGTCTACGTGTGCCGCGTGCC
Source organism: Micromonospora pattaloongensis (assembly GCF_900107255.1). Lineage (GTDB taxonomy): Bacteria > Actinomycetota > Actinomycetes > Mycobacteriales > Micromonosporaceae > Micromonospora_I > Micromonospora_I pattaloongensis. The sequence goes on from NZ_FNPH01000002.1 coordinate 631,223, forward strand.
GACCTCCCGGATCATGACGGTCTCCATCAACGTCGGCACCCGCTTCCCCGCGTACGCGACGTCCGTCGGGCGGGTGCTGCTGGCGTACCTGCCCGACGACGAGCTGGAGGCGCGGCTGACCCGGATGGAGTTGCCGCCGCTGACCAGCCGCACCCTGACCACGGTCAAGGCGCTGCGGGCGGAGCTGATCCGGATCCGTGCCCAGGGCTACGCCATCGTCGACCAGGAGCTCGAGGAGGGGCTGCGCTCGGTGGCCGCGCCGATCCGTGACCGCAGCGGCAGCGTTGTCGCCGCGGTGAACATGTCGGTGCACGCCAGCCGCAACTCGATCGAGTCGATCCGCCGCGACATCCTGCCCCACCTGCTCGCCACCGCAGCGAAGATCGACGCCGATCTGCGGATCACCGCCCCGGCCCGCGCCACCCGGCTCATCGGCGCCTGACCGGCGCTCGCGCGGCGCACCGGCGGGGCGCGGTGGGGATAGGTTTGGCGGCATGGCGCAGGCGCAGTTCACCAGGGAAACCGCGACCAGCGGCGCGTTCGTCCGCCAGCCCCACCGCGTCACCGGGTGGACCACGCCGCATGGACGTGGCTGACCGGGCGCGCCGGATCGGCGCGGCCTGCGGCGGCGCGGCCATCGTCGCGGGTACCGCCGCGGTGATCGTGGCGCTGGCGGCCGGGCCGGCGCCCGGGCTCGCCGGGTACGTCAGCGAGGCGGGCGTCGCGGGGCATCCACAGGCGTCGACGTACCGGCTCGGGATCGGGTCGCTGGTCGCCGGACTGCTGCTGCTCGCCGCGGCCGTGCCGACATCGCGGGCGGTCGCCGCGCTGCTGGCCGCGGCGGCCGCGGGCATCGCCGTCTCCGGCGCCGTCCCCTGCACGGCGGGGTGTCCGCTGCCGCCGGCGTCCCGCTCGACCCCGGCCGACCTGGCGCACGCCGCGGTGAGCATCGCCGCCGTCGCCGCGCTGGTGCTCGCCCCGGTGCTCGCGGCGCACGCCCCCGCGGCGGCGCCCGGTTGGCGCCGCTGGTCGGCGCGGACCGCGCTCGTCGCGCTGCCGCTGTCGGCGGCGTACCCGCCGGCCTTCCTGCTCGTCGGGCGGGGCCTCCTGCTCGGGCTGCTGGAGCGGCTGCTGTTGCTCGTCGTCGCGTGGTGGCTGCTGGCCACCGCGGCGATCGCGGCGCGCCGCCCCGGCGGGACGGAACATTCCCGATCTTCCTTGTAAGGACCGTCACGGGTCAGCCACTTTCGATCCCCGCCCGGTGAGGCGTACCGTCAAGCCGCTATGACCAACGTCTGGTTCCTGACCGTGCGCCTGTACGTCGATCTCCGACTGCAGGCCAGCGCCGGCTGTCGCGCGTAACCCGCTCCCGCGTACGCCCGACCCCCACCCAGACGCCCTGGAGTCGTCATGCCCGCCGTTCTTCGCAAAATCCCCTTCTCCGTGCAGATCCTGCTCGGTCTCTTGCTCGGCGCCGTCCTCGGCTACGTCGCCCGCGCCGGCGACGTCGCCTGGCTCGGCACCACGCTGAACACCGTCGGCAGCCTCTTCGTGCAGCTGCTCAAGCTCGCGGTGCCCCCGCTGGTGTTCACCGCGATCGTGGTGAGCATCGTCAGCCTGCGCGGCGTCGCCAACGCGGCCCGCCTCGCGCTCAAGACCCTGATGTGGTTCGCCATCACCGCGTTGATCGCGGTCGGCGTCGGTATCGGCCTGGGGGTGCTCACCGACCCCGGCCGTGGCGTCACGCTCGACATCGCCGGCGCGCAGCCGCCGAAGAAGACCGGGTCGTGGACCGACTTCCTCACCGGGATCATCCCCACCAACCCGATCGGCGCGTTCGTCGAGAACAACGTCCTGCAGATCGTCTTCCTCGCCGTCGTCGCCGGCGCCGCCGCGCTGGTCGTCGGCGCGGCCGCCGAGCCGTTCGTCACGCTCAGCAAGTCCGTGCTGGAGATCGTGCAGAAGGCGCTGTGGTGGGTCATCCGGCTCGCCCCGCTCGGCACGCTCGGCCTGATCGGCCACGCGGTTGAGGCGTACGGCTGGGACCTGCTCGCCCCGCTCGCGACCTTCACCACCGCCGTCTACCTGGGCTGCGCGATCGTGCTCTTCGTGGTCTACCCGCTGGTGCTGGTCGCCGCCGGCCGGCTCAACCCGCTGCGCTTCTTCGCCGGCGCGTGGCCCGCGATCGAGCTGGCGTTCGTCTCGCGCTCGTCGGTCGGGACCATGCCGGTCACCCAGCGCGTCGTGGAACGGCTCGGCGTCCCCCGCGAGTACGCCTCGTTCGCCGTGCCGTTCGGCGCCACCACCAAGATGGACGGCTGCGCGGCGGTCTACCCCGCGCTCGCCGCGATCTTCGTCGCGCAGGTCTTCAATGTGCCGCTGCGGCCGCTGGACTACGTGCTGATCGCGTTCGTGTCGGTGGTCGGCTCCGCGGCCACCGCCGGCCTCACCGGGGCGATCGTGATGCTGACCCTGACGCTGAGCACGCTCGGGCTGCCGCTGGCCGGCGCCGGCCTGCTGCTGGCGATCGACCCGATCCTCGACATGATCCGCACCGCGACCAACGTGGCGGGCCAGGCCCTGGTGCCGACCGTGGTGGCCGCCCGCGAGGGCATCCTCGACCGCGCCGCGTACGACGCGGCGGGCCGGCGTGGCCTCGACGAGCCGGAGTCGGGGGCGGCGGCGACGCCGAGCCGGGAGCCCGTCGCAGCGACCGCCTGATCCGTCCCGCTCATCCGTCAAGGAGTAGCCGAATGAGTCAGCTCTTCACACCCCTGCGTCTGCGGGGGGTCACCCTGCCCAACCGGGTCGCGGTCTCGCCGATGTGCGAGTACTCCGCGGGCCCGGACGGGCTGCCGCACAACTGGCACCTGGTGCACCTCGGGTCGCGCGCGGTCGGCGGCGCCGGCCTGGTGCTCACCGAGGCGACCGCGGTGCTGCCCGAGGGGCGGATCACCCCGCAGGACGTCGGGATCTGGTCGGATGCGCACGTCGAGGCGTGGCGGCCGATCACCGCGTTCCTCACCGAGCAGGGCGCGGTGCCGGGGGTGCAGCTCGCGCACGCCGGCTTCAAGGCCTCGACCGCGCGGCCGTGGGCGCAGCGGCAGGGCGGGGTGCCGGACGCCGAGGGCGGCTGGACGCCCGTCGGTCCCGGCGCCGAGCCGTTCATCCCCTCCTACCGGACCCCGACCGCGCTCGACGAGGCCGGCATCGCGGCGGTTGTCGAGGCGTTCGCGGTCGCGGCCCGGCGGGCGTTGGACGCCGGCTTCGCGGTCGTCGAGATCCACGCCGCCCACGGCTACCTGCTGCACGAGTTCCTCTCCCCGCTGACCAACCACCGCACCGACGGATACGGCGGGGACCTCGACGGGCGGATGCGGCTGACCCTGGAGGTGGCGCGGGCGGTCCGCGCGGCCGTCGGCGAGGACGTGCCGGTCCTGGCGCGGATCTCCGCGACCGACTGGGTCGAGGGCGGCTGGACCGTCGAGGACAGCGTGGCGCTCGCCCGGGAGCTGGCGGGCGCCGGCGTGGACCTGATCGACTGCTCGTCGGGCGGGGCGGCGCCGCGGGCGACCATCCCGGTGGGACCGGGCTACCAGGTGCCGCTCGCCGCCCGGGTACGCCGGGACGCGGGGGTGCCGACCGGCGCGGTCGGCCTGATCACCGAGCCGGAGCAGGCCGAGGAGATCGTGACCAGCGGGCAGGCGGACCTGGTGCTGCTCGGCCGGGAACTGCTGCGCGACCCGTACTGGCCGCGGCGCGCGGCGGCGAAGCTCGGCGCCGAGCCGGGCTGGCCGTCCCAGTACCTCCGCGCCTGGTGACATGACACGCGACAGGCCCCTCCCGCCGTGGGAGGGGCCTGTCGCGTCAGAACAGCACGGTGGCGAAGGCGCCGACCTCGCGGAAACCGCACCGGCGGTAGAGCCGGCGGGCCGCCACGTTGTAGTGGTTGACGTAGAGGGAGAGGGTCGGGGCGACCCGGCCCAGCGCGTCCGCCATGACCGCCGCCATCGCGCCGGCGGCCAGCCCCCGCCCCCGCCAGGCGGGCGCGACCCAGACGCCCTGGATCTGCGCGGTGTGCCGGGTGACAATCGCCAGCTCCGCCTTGAAGAGCACCTCGCCGTCGACGATCAGCGCGTACGCCCGCCGCGCCCGGACCAGATCGGTGACGCGGCGGCGATAGCTGCGCCCGCCGTCGCCGGCCAGCGGCGACGCCCCGACCTCCTCGGTGTACATCGCCACCGACGCCGGGAAGAGCAGGTCGACCTCGGTCATGCCGACGAGCCGGACCCGGGGGTCGGGCGGCACCTCCGGCGGGGCGTCCGCGACGAGCAGCGGCTGGTCCTCCCGGATGTCCCGGGCCGGCCCCCACCGTGGCGACAGCAGCTCCCAGAGCCCGAGCACGGCGTCGGCGCGCCCCACGATCGACGAGCAGATCCGCTCCTCCGCGCCGAGCCGCTCGGCGAACGCCTCGACGGCGGGCCGGGAGGCGCAGACCGGGGTGAGGTGCCCACCTGACCAGCAGATCGACTCGATCCGGCGGCGGGCGCCGTAGCCGAAGATGCGGCCCTCGGCGCGCCACCAGGACAGGCCGTGCGCCGCGACCCGCTCGGCCACCTGCGCGGCCGCGTAGGGATCCTGGTCGAGCAGTCGCTCGACCGCTCCACGCTCGCCCTCACCGAGCTGCCGTACCGGCGCCATCAGCACGCCCATCAGCCTGCCAGATCCCGCCCCCGCGGGTAGCACCGCCGTCGTTACCCACCCGGTCGAGGGGCGCACCTCAGCCCGAAATGCCGGCCGGCTCCCCACCCCACCGTGTTGAGCAGAGCCGCGACCTCGTCAGTGAACCGTGACCGTGGGGCCGGTGATCAGCTCGCGCAGCTCCTCCGGGAGCTCGGCGCCCATCTGGTCGGCGAGGCGCAGCGCCTCCTCCACCAGCGTCTCGACGATCTGCGACTCCGGCACCGTCTTGATGACCTCGCCCTTGACGAAGATCTGCCCCTTGCCGTTGCCGGAGGCCACCCCGAGGTCCGCCTCGCGCGCCTCCCCCGGACCGTTCACCACGCAGCCCATCACCGCGACCCGCAGCGGCACCGGCAGGCCCTCCAGCGCGGCCGTCACCTGCTCGGCGAGGGTGTAGACGTCCACCTGGGCGCGCCCGCAGGACGGGCAGGACACGATCTCCAGGCCGCGCTCGCGCAGGCCCAGCGACTCCAGGATGGCGTTACCGACCTTGATCTCCTCCACCGGCGGCGCCGAGAGCGAGACGCGGATCGTGTCGCCGATCCCCTCGGCGAGCAGCGCGCCGAACGCCACCGCCGACTTGATCGTGCCCTGGAAGGCCGGGCCGGCCTCGGTGACGCCGAGGTGCAGCGGGTAGTCGCACCGCTCCGCGAGCTGCCGGTACGCGCGGATCATCACCACCGGGTCGTTGTGCTTCACCGAGATCTTGATGTCCCGGAAGCCGTGCTCCTCGAAGAGCGAGCACTCCCACAGCGCCGACTCGACCAGCGCCTCCGCCGTCGCCTTGCCGTACTTGGCGAGCAGCCGCTTGTCCAGCGACCCGGCGTTGACGCCGATCCGGATCGGCACGCCCGCGTCGGAGGCCGCCTTGGCGATCTCCTTCACCTTGTCGTCGAACTGCCGGATGTTGCCCGGGTTGACCCGGACCGCCGCGCAGCCCGCGTCGATCGCGGCGAACACGTACTTCGGCTGGAAGTGAATGTCGGCGATCACCGGGATCTGCGACTTCTTCGCGATCGCCGGCAGCGCCAACACGTCGTCCTGGGACGGCACCGCCACCCGGACGATCTGGCAACCGGCCGCGGTGAGCTCCGCGATCTGCTGCAGGGTCGCGTTGATGTCGGCGGTCAGCGTGGTGGTCATGGACTGCACCGACACCGGGGCGCCGCCACCGACCGGCACCGAGCCGACCATGATCTGCCGGCTCTTGCGGCGGGGCGCCAACTGCGGCGCGGGCGCGGCGGGCATACCGAGACTGACAGCGGTCACTTGGGCACTCACCTTGAGAAGAGCGTGATGGGGTTGACGACGTCCGCGGTGACGGTCAGCAGCGTGAAGACGCCGCCGATCAGGATCACCGCGTACGTGAGGGGCATCAGTTTGAAGTAGTCGACGCGGCCGGGGTCGGGCTTGCCGAGCCGGGCGAAGACCCACGACCGGGCCCGCTCGAACCAGGCGATCGCGATGTGGCCGCCGTCGAGGGGCAGCAGGGGCAGCAGGTTGAAGACCCCGACGAAGAAGTTCAGCGAGATGAAGAGGAAGACGAGGATCTGCCAGACCCCGTTCTCCAGCGCCTCACCGCCGAGGCGGCTCGCGCCGACCACGCTGATCGGGGTGTCGACGTCGCGCTCCGCCCCGGTGATCGCCGCCCAGAGCGCCGGCACCTTCTCCGGGATCCGCTTCATCGCGTGGTACGTGCCCACCGCCATGTCGCCGGTGTAGCGCGCCGTCGCGCCGATCGCGTCGACCGGGCCGTACGTCACCGTCGCCGGCTTCTGGATGGTCAGCTCGACGCCGAGCGCGGACACCGTGCTCTTCGGGCCGTTGGGATCGCCCACCGGCGCCCGCTGCACCGCGGCCAACTCGACGTCGACGCGCCCGGGCGTGCCGTCGCGGACGTAGTCGATCTTCGCCTTGCCGGGCGGCGTGTTGCGCACCGTCTGGGTCATCTCGCCCCAGGTCGCGACCGGCGTGCCGTTGACCGCGGTGATCCGGTCGCCGTCGCGGAGGTTGGCGGCCCTGGCCGGGCTGGCCGGGTCGCCGGGCTGGCAGCCGGCCCGGGTGGGCTGCTGCGCGTAGACGCAGTCGGTCACCGCGATCACCGCGGGCTCCTGCCGAATCTCGGCCTCGGTCGTGGGCAGGTCGGGGTTGGGCAGTCCGACGAACATGGCCGCGAACCACGCGGCGATCAGCGCGAGCGCGAAGTGGGTGATGGAACCGGAGGCCATCACGATGGTCCGCTTCCAGACCGGGAAGCGCCACATCGCGCGCGGCTCGTCGGCCGGATCGACATCGTCGTCCTGCGGCGTCATTCCGACGATCTTGCAGAACCCGCCGAGCGGGATCGCCTTGAGGCCGTACTCGGTCTCGCCCCGCCTGAACGACCAGACCGTGGGGCCGAAACCGACGAAGTAACGGGTGACCTTCATCCCGAAGCGCTTGGCCGTGAGCATGTGACCGGCCTCGTGCAGGCTTACCGAGATCAGGATCCCCAGGGCGATGATCGCCGTCCCGAGCACGTACAGCATCAAGCTCCCCTCGCCGCCGTCTGAATGAGTTCCTGGGCACGTGCGCGCGCCCAGGATTCGGCGGCGAGCACGTCTTCGACGGTACCCGGTTCGTCGAAGTCCGGCGCCACCTGCAACACCCGTTCCAGGGTCTCCACGATGCCGAGGAACGGCAGTCGCCCGGCCATGAACGCCGCCACGCACTCCTCGTTGGCCGCGTTGTAGATCGCCGGCCGGCAGCGCCCCGCGGCGCCGGCCTGCTTCGCCAGCCGCACGGCGGGGAAGACCTCGTCGTCGAGCGGCTGGAACTCCCAGGTGTGCGCCGTGGTCCAGTCGACCGCGGGCGCGGCGTCGGCCACCCGGTCGGGCCAGCCCAGCGCGAGCGCGATCGGCAGCCGCATGTCCGGCGGGCTGGCCTGGGCGATGGTCGACCCGTCGACGAACTCGACCATCGAATGGATCACCGACTGCGGGTGGACGACGACCTGGATGTCGTCGTAGGCGATGTCGAACAGCTCATGCGCCTCGATCACCTCCAGCGCCTTGTTCACCAGGGTCGCCGAGTTGATCGTGACGACGGGCCCCATGTTCCAGGTCGGATGCGCCAGCGCCTGCTCCGGCGTGACCCCGGTCAGCTCCTCCCGCCGCCGCCCCCGGAACGGGCCGCCGCTGGCGGTCACGACCAGGCGCCGCACCTCCGCGGGGGCGCCGGAGCGCAGGCACTGGGCCAGCGCGCTGTGCTCCGAGTCGACCGGCACGATCTGCCCCGGCCGCGTCACCGCGGCGCGCACGACGGGCCCGCCGGCGATCAGGGACTCCTTGTTGGCGAGCGCGAGCGTACGCCCGGCGCGCAGCGCCGCCAGGGTCGGCGCGAGCCCCAGCGAGCCGACGACCCCGTTGAGCACGACGTCGCAGGGCCACTCGGCCAGCTCGGCCATGGCGTTCGGGCCGGCGAGGATCTTCGGGATCCGGAAGTCGCCGGTGGCGTACCCCCGCTTGGCGGCCTCGGCGTAGAACGCCAGCTGCAGATCCTGGGCGGCGGACGCCTTCGCGACCCCGACCACCTCGACGCCGAGCTCGAGCGCCTGGGCGGCGAGAAGCCCGACGTTGCCGCCGCCGGCGCCGAGCCCGACGACGCGGAAACGCTCCGGGTTGCGCCGGACGATGTCGATCGCCTGCGTGCCGATCGAGCCGGTGGAGCCGAGCAGAACGATCTCGCGGGGTGGGGTCACGCCCTCATTCTCCCTGAAGCCGTTCGACCGCCTTCTGCGAGCCTCACGCCCGCCCCGGCTCCGACCCCGGTGCCCCGTCGCGCGCGCCGTCTCCGGCCGCCTCGTCGTCGAGCAGCTCGGCCGGGTCGATGGAGAACTTGAACGGCTCGGTCATCACGAACGTGCTGCCGGCGGCGGCGGCGGAGATCGGCCGGTAGCCGCCCTCGACGAGCTCGTAGAGCGCGAGCGCCGGCACCCGGTTGCGCAGGTCGACGCGGAGGAAGAACGGCACCCCGGCGGCGGCGTACTCGCGCGGCCGGTCGATCACATCCTTGCGCCGGTTCCCCGGCGAGACGATCTCGCCGAGCAGGACGGCGTCGGAGATCGGGACCGCGGGCTTCCCCCCGCCGGAGACCCGCAGGACCGCGAGGTCGGGAATGAAAAGGTCGTCACCCGAGATCACGTTGATCTCGGGATACGCCCAGAATCCGGCCCGGCGGGCGGCACGGTGCAGCAGGTACGGCAGCTCGCGCTCGACCGACTGGTGGTCGATCCCGGCGTGTGGGGTCACGATGACGCTCCCGCTGAAGACCTCGACCTTGGGGCCGTTGGTTTCGGGCAACAGGTCAAGCGCGAGCTTCGCGGTCCACGGCGCGTCGACGACGCCGAGCACGTCGAACGACGGCTCCCGCGGCACCTCGGCCCCGGACCGGGACGCCGGCTGCGCCATCGACGCTCACCCCTTCCGCGGGACATTCTGCTGCGGCCAGCCTAACCGCGCTGCCCCGTCCGACGGGATCGGCCGGGTCAGGGCACGGGGCGGCGGATCCGCTCGTCCCGCTTGGCGGCCTTCATCTCCGCCCGGGGCGACGGCGGGGGGACGCGGTCCGGATCGTCGGGCCGGACCGGGTCCATCAGTCCCCGGTCGCGCAGCACGCCCACCAGTTTGTGCTCGTCCTCGCCGGAGAGCGGCGCGGTCGGCAGCGCGACGAACTGGACCTTGGTGAGCCGGCAGACGAGCTGCCCCGGCAGCGGGTCCACGCGGGCGAACGCGTCCCACTTGATGGTGGAGTCGGCGAGCGGGGTGGACCATCGGACGCTCTCGGCGGTGATCTCGTACGTGGTCGGCAGGCCGCAGAAGCGCCAGCTCGTCCCGACCGCCCGGCGTACCAGGACCACCGGCAGCACGAGCAGGTAGCCGAGGCCGACCACCGCGGGCAGCACGGCGGCGGCCCGGAACCCGAGCAGCGCCGTCACCACGGCGAGCCCGAGGGCCAGCACGCCCGTCGCCCGCAGCGTCCGCAGCGAGCGACGCATGGTGTGCCGCACGGCCCCGGTCAGCAGTTTCTTGTCGGGCGCCGCCTCGAACCGGATGAGCACCGGACCTCCTCCCGCGCCCGGCGATCATAAAACCAATCCCCGATTCCCACCGCCCCACGGAACCCCGCGGGCATGATCCGCGTGATCAGGGGGCGCTGGCGCCGACACGCCGACGACCCGCGGGAGTAACTCCCTGATCATCGGGGTCGAGGGGTTCGCGGAGGTTGATGCGGTGGTAGAGGCGGGTTAGAGGGGCGGGGGCCCACCAGTTCCAGCGGCCGAGCAGCCGCATCGTCGCCGGGACCAGCAGGGCCCGGACCAGCGTGGCGTCCACCACGATCGCCACGATCATGCCGACGCCGATCAGCTTGACGAACTGGATGCCACCGGTGGCGAACCCGGCCACCACGATGACCAGCAGCAACGCGGCCGCCGTGATGATCCGGCCGGTGTGCTGCAGCCCGGAGGCCACGGACGCGGTGTTGTCGCCGGTCCGGTCCCACTCCTCACGGACCCGGGACAGCAGGAAGACCTCGTAGTCGGTGGCGAGCCCGAAGAGCACCGCGAGCATCAGGATCGGGTTGCTCGGCTCGATGAACCCGGTCGAGGTGAAGTCGAGCAGGTCGGCGAGGTGCCCGTCCTGGAAGATCCAGACGACCACACCGAAGGACGCACCGATCGAGACCAGGTTCATCAGCACGGCCTTGATCGGCAGCACCACCGACCCGAACGCGAGGAAGAGCAGGACCAGGGTCGCCGACGCCATGATCAGCGCCATCCAGGGCAGCCGGGAGCCGAGGCTCTGCACCAGGTCGACGTTGGCGGCGGTGCGTCCGCCCACCAGCACCTGCGCGCCGGGCGGCGGGCTCAGCCCGCGGATCGCCCGCACCGCCTCCTGCGCGGTCTCGCCGGTCGGCTCGCCGCGGTACGCGACCGACAGCAGCGTCGCCGTCCCGCGGTTCGCCGCCACCTGCACCCCGGTGACGCCCGGCACCGCGCCGATGCGGTCGGCGAACTGCCGCGCCTGCTCCGCCGGGGCGCCGGAGACGAGCACGTCGATCGGGCCGACCGTGCCGCCCGGGAAGTCCGCGTTGATCCGGTCGGCCACCGCGCGCGCCTCGGAGCTCGCCGGCAGCACCCGCTCGTCGAAGCCACCGAACGTCATCCGCAGCGACGGCGCGGCGAGCAGCGCGAGCAGCGCGATCACGGCGCCGGCGTACAGAACGGGGCGGCGCATCACGCTGCGCGCCAGCCGCGCCCAGCCGCCATCGCGCGCCGGGCGCGCCGAGCCGCCATCGCGCGCCGGGCGCGCCGAGCCGCCATCGCGCGCCGGGCGCGCCGAGCCGCCATCGCGCGCCGGGCCGGCCGGCGACCGCCCGGCCGTCCTCCGCCGCCACGGCACGGGTACGCGCAACGCGTCGACCCGGTGCCCGAGCACCGCCAGCACGGCCGGCAGCACCGTCAGCGAGGCGAGCATGGCGACCAGCACGGCCGCGACCCCGCCGAGCGCCATCGAGCGCAGGAACGGCTGCGGGAAGATCAGCAGGCTGGCCAGCGCGAGCGCGACGGTCAGCCCGGAGACCAGCACGGTCCGGCCGGCCGTGGCCATGGTGCGCCGGATCGCGGCCGGGGTGTCGTGTCCGGCGGCCAGCTCCTCGCGGAACCGGCTGACCACGAAGAGCGCGTAGTCGATCGCCATGCCGAGCCCGATCAACGTGATGATGTTGATCGCGAAGACCGACACGTCGGTCACCATGCTCAGCAGCCGCACCGCGATGAACGCGCCCAGGATCGCCAGACCGCCGATGAGCAGGGGCGTGGACGCGGCGACCAGGCCACCGAAGATCACCACTAGCAGCACCAGCAGCACCGGCATGGAGAGCGTCTCGGCCCGGGTGATGTCCTCGACGGACTGCCGGTTGGCCTCGTCGAGGAAGGCGACGGTCCCGCCGGCCCGGGTGGTCAGGCCGGGCGCGTCGAGCGCCGGGCGCAGCGCCGCGTACGCCGACATCTTGCCGTCCTCGTCGGCGGCGCGCAGCTGCACCAGCGCGTACGTCGCCCGCCGGTCGGTGGCCAGCAGCGCCGGCGACCGGGTGTCGTACCAGCTCGTCACGCTGGCGACCTCCGGCCGCTCGCGCAGCCGCTGCAGCGTGGCGGTCACCGGGTCGCGGAACGCCGGGTCCGTCACGGCGGCGCTGTCGCTGGAGTAGAGAACCAGCAGGTCGACGTCCTGGTTGCCGAGCTCGGCGGTGATCCGCTCCCGCGCCCGGCTCGACTCGCTCGCCGGATCGTCGAACCCGCCGCCGGTGAGCGCGCCGAAGACCCCCGCGCCCCAGGTCGCGCCGACGGCGATCAGCACCATCGCCGCGGCCAGGACGACCCAGCGCAGCCGCACGACAGCGCTCCCCCACCACGCGAACATTCCCGCCCCCCCGTCCGACGCCCGTCACCCGTACGGTACGGGCCGCCCCGCCGCTAGTCTGAGCTGCCCTTCCCCAGCGTTGCGAGGAGCCGCCGTGACCAGCGACATCGTGCAGGAACTGCCCCGCCGCGCCGACGTGGTGATCGTCGGCGCGGGGCACAACGGCCTGGTCTCGGCCGTGCTCCTGGCCCGGGCCGGGCTCGACGTGGTGGTCCTGGAGCGCGCGGAGACGATCGGCGGCGCCACCCGCACCGAGCGGCCCTTCCCGAACGTCCCCGGGCTGCGCCACTCCACCGGCTCCTACCTGCTGGGCCTGATGCCGCCGGAGCTGATCAGGACGCTGGACGTGGAGATTCCGGTGCTGCGCCGCGACCCGCACTACTTCCTGCCGACCCCCGGCGGCGCCGGCTCGCCGTACCTGCTCTTCGGCAGCGACCGCGCCGCCACCCGCAGCCAGATGGCGTCGTTCTTCTCTCCGGCCGACGTGGGGGCGGACGACGCGATGCAGGCCGAGCTGGCCGCGCTGCGGGAGGACCTCGCTCCGGCCTGGCTGGCCGAGCCGCTGTCGGCGGAGGAGACCGCCGAGCGGTACGTACGGCCGGCGCTGCGGCAGCACTTCGTCGACCTGGTCCGCGGCTCGGTCGCCGACTACCTCGCCCGCTTCGAGTTCCGCTCCGAGCTGCTGGTCTCGATGTACGCCGTCACCGACGGGCTCTCCGGGCTCAACGCCGGCCCCGACGACCCCGGCACCGGCCACAACTTCCTCGTGCACAACATGTGCCGGCTGCCGGGCGCGGACGGCACCTGGATGATCGCGGCCGGCGGCATGGGCACGGTGTCGCGGACGTTCGCGGACGCGGCGCGGGCCGCCGGCGCGAAGATCTTCACGGGGGCCCCGGTCACGTCGATCACGCTCGACGGCGGGGCGGCGAGCGGCGTCGAGCTCGCCGACGGCCGCGCGGTGGCGGCGAGCGTGGTGCTCGGCGCGTGCGACCCGTACCGGCTGATGGAGCTGATGCCCGACGGCGCGCTCCCGGCGCCGCTCACCGAGCGGATGACGGCGGTCCGCCGCCCCGGCGCCACCCTCAAGCTCAACCTCGCCCTCACCGGGCTGCCGCGCTTCTCCTGCCTGCCCGCCGACGCGCCCAGCCCGTTCGGGTCGACCATCCACCTGCTCCCCGGCTCGGCGTCCCTCGTCGGCGGGGGCACCGGCGAGTCGCCGATGGCGGCGCTGCGGGCGATGTGGGCCGACGTGCGGGCCGGGCGACTGCCGGCGGAGCCGACCATCGAGTGGTATCTGCACACCACCGTCGACCCGTCGCTGCGGGACGAGGCGGGCCACCACTCGTCCGCGCTGTTCGTGCAGTCCGTGCCCTACGCGCTGGCGGACACCACCTGGGAGGCGGCGCTGCCGGGCTACGTGGCGCGGCTGCTGGAGATCTGCGAGCGGTACGCGCCGGGCACCGCGGAGTTGGTGGCCGACGCCGTGCCGTTGGCGCCGCCCGGCATCGAGGCGCACTTCGGCATCACGGGCGGGCACATCCACCACGTCGACAACACCGTCTCGTTCACCGACCGGATGCCGTACGCGACGGGGGTTGACGGCGTGTACGCCGGCAGCGCGGGCTGCCACCCGGCGGGCAGCGTGATCGGCGCCCCCGGCCACAACGCCGCCCGCCGCATCCTGCGCGACCTCGGCCGATAGCCCCGCGATCTTGCAGTTGTGGCCCTGCCTTTGTCCGGTTATACCTGACTTGTCCGGGCCACAACTGCAAGATCGGCGTGATCAGTCGGCGCGGTGGGCGCGGATTTGGTGGCCTACGCTCGTTAGGCAGCGGCCGCTGGAGAGGTCGAACTTCCAGCCGTGCAGCTGGCAGGTGAGCTGGTTGCCCTCGACGATCCCGAAGCGGCTCAGGTCCGCCTTCAGGTGCGGGCAGCGCCGCTGCACCACCCAGTCGCCGATCGTGATGTCCTCGGCGTCGACCGCCCGCTCGTGCTCGTCGTACCAGCCCTCGGCGTACTGCAGCCGCTCCTCGGAGAGGCACTTGAAGAACGCGTAGACGAACTCGTTGTACTGGCCGATGCGGGCGGCCGAGAAGCGGCAGGAGAGGAAGAGCGAGTTGACCCAGTCGACCTCGCCGGTGTGCAGCAGGTGCTCCACCAGCGCCCGCTCGGTGCGGAACCGGTAGCGGACCTTCTCGTCGGCGTACGGCCGGACCTGCTTGCCGGGGAAGTCCACCAGGATCGACTCGACGGACTCGCCGTCGTAGCCGACCAGGTCGAAGCGGACCGGCCCACCGACCCCCTTGGCCAGGTAGATCGACTCTTCGAGCAGCGGCTCGATCCGGTGCTTCATCTCCTTCAGCACGTCGATCTCGGGGTGCCGCCACGACGCCTTGGCCGCCTCGATCACCGGGCGCTGCCGCGCCTGGTAGTCGCGCAGGTGCTGCTCCTTGTTCGCGAAGAACTCGTCGAGGTCGGCGACCGGATGGGTGGTGGTGATGCCACCGTCGACGGTCAGCTCGGAGACGCTGCCCGGCAGCAGCACCACCCCGTTGGTGCCACCGACCTTCGCGTACTCGCGCAGGAAGTCGTGCTGGTCCGGGAAGATGTTGCCCTCGTCGCCGTGGATGTCGTTGAACTGCCACAGCGAGTCGTCCAGGAAGCACGGCGGACCCGCGATCGGGAAGACGTGCGAGGCCTTCAGGTCGTCGATGTAGCGCCACGTGCGGTCGTACTGCCGCTCGCGCTTCTGCTTGCCGAACGCCCGCTTCGCCGATTCGGGCAGCTCGTAGACCATCGGGTACCAGATCGCGCCGGAGAACTGCAGCATGTGCGCGTGCACGTGGCCCAGCTCGGCGAAGAGCGCCAGGTCGGTCGGGCGGGCGTCGTTCTGGTTGAGCAGCCGGATCCCGTCGTACTCCACCCAGAGCGACGAGTCACCGATCGGCCCGTCCGTCGGGCTGGTGAGCGCCTGAATCATGATCTTGAGCCCGCCGTCGAGCTCCATGACCTCTTCGCTCTTGGTCCGGATGAAGCTGGTGAAGCCCAGCTCGCGCAGCTCGTCCTCGAGCTCCGAGGTCGGGTACTCCGGCAGCAGCACCGTCGCCTTCTTCGAGATGAAGCGCTTGAGGTGCGCCGCGTCGAAGTGGTCGCGGTGCAGGTGCGACACGTAGAGGTAGTCGACCTGCCCGAGCGTCTCCCAGTCCAGCTGCGAGTTGTCGGGGAAGGGGAACCACGACGCGAAGTACGCCGGATTGACCCACGGGTCGGTCAGGATGCTGCCCGCGGCCGTGTCGATCCGCATGCTGGCGTGTCCCGTACCCGTCACTCGCACCGCGCAGACCCCCTAGCTGAGAAACACGAAGGTGTACGGCAGAACCTACCGGAGGCCGTTGGACCACCGAATGGCGACGCCCGCATCCGCCCGCCCGGCGGCGGCTCCACCAGTCGGTCCCGGTGCGGCGCGTACCCGTCCCGGCACGCCCCACGCCTGTCGGACGTCGACCCTGCGCCGCGCGGCGAGGACGGCGTGACAGACTGGGAGCCGGATTCGCCAACGAGAGAGAAGGACCGAAAGTGGCAGGTAGCGAGCCGGTAACCTCGCCCGACCAGCGGAAGCCGGGCCACCGCAAGGCCGGACGCATCGGCGCGATCGTCTCCGCCGTGGCGCTGGTGCTGATGACGATCGGCAATCACGAGGGCAACGTCGAGAACATCTGGCTGATCTCCGTGGCCGCGCTGCTCCTGCTCATCGTGATCGGCGACGAGGTGCTGCGCCGCTACGGCCTGCGGTCCTGACCCCCGCCCCAGCACAGACACGAGGGCCCGCCCGGAGTTCCGGGCGGGCCCTCGTCGTGTCACCGCTCAGCGACGGCGCAGCAGGATGTCCTTCACCTCGCGCAGTGCCGCGTCGACCTCGGCCTCGAAGTAGCCGCCCGAGACCAGCCCGAACCGCAACGTGTCCAGGTCGTTCTCGGGCACCGGCATCGGCCCCCGCCCCGACATCGCGTTGAGGATGCCCTCGAAGAGGCGATCCACCTGCATCGGGTCGTAGCCGCTGCCGAAGCGCCGCACCTGGAACGTCCGCCGGATCTGGTCGATGCGCTGCATCGCCGGGTCACCGAAGCCCGGCGCGCCCCCCATCGGCGGCATGCCCATCCCGGCGGCCCGCGGGTCGCGGTCCGGCATCCGGATCTCGGCCGTCATGTCCATCTTGCCGTGCCGACCCGCCTCGAAGCCGTCGAACCGCTCCTCGGGCGCACCGTAGCCACCGCCGGGCCCGCCGGGGCCGGCCGGCACCGGCGGCCGGTCGTAACCGCCGCGCGGGTCGTCGTAGCCGCCGCCGAACGCCCCGGTCGGCTCGTCGTAGCGGCCGTACTGCTCCGGCGGCGGACCGGCCTGTGCCGGCATCGGACGCGGCGGCAGCGGCGGCGGCACGGGAGCCATGCCGCGCTCGTCTCGCAGCGGCGGGCCCATCCGCTCCGGCGGCGGGCCCATCCGCTCCGGCGGCGCCATCCGCGGGTCCGGTCCCCGGTTGGGACCGCCCCGCTCCTCCAGCTCGGCGAGCTGCCGCTCCACCCGGTCCAGGTGCAGGTCGACCTGCCACTCGTCGTAGCCGCCGAACCGCACCCGGAACACGACGTCGTGAACGTCCTGCGACGCGACCGGGGCGCCGACCGACTCCCCCGCGAGGGTGGCCTCGACGCGGTCCAGGAACGCGTCGACCTCGTCAACCTTGTATCCCCGACGGAGCGCTTTGCGCCGGAAACGCTGACCCTGACTCGCCACTATGTCTCCTGGTTCGCTCACTCGTCACAAAGTCTGGTCACGATGCGACCTCCGCCGCGGCAAGCTGCCCGCACGCACCGTCGATCTCCCGGCCCCGGGTGTCCCGCACGGTTGTCGAGACCCCGGCCTCCCGCAGCCGGCGGACAAACTCCCGCTCGACCGGCTTCGGGCTGGCGTCCCAGCGGCTGCCCGGAGTCGGGTTGAGCGGGATGAGGTTGACGTGCGCCAGCCGGCCGGCCAGCAGGCGGCCCAGCAGATCCGCGCGCCACGGCTGGTCGTTCACGTCTCTGATCATCGCGTATTCGATGGACACGCGCCGGCCCGTACGCCCCGCGTAGTCCCACGCGGCGTCCAACACCTCCGCTACCTTCCACCGCTGGTTGACCGGCACGAGTTCGTCGCGCAGATCATCATCGGGCGCGT
The DNA here is from genome assembly GCF_900107255.1 of Micromonospora pattaloongensis. Taxonomy (GTDB): domain Bacteria; phylum Actinomycetota; class Actinomycetes; order Mycobacteriales; family Micromonosporaceae; genus Micromonospora_I; species Micromonospora_I pattaloongensis. The sequence goes on from NZ_FNPH01000002.1 coordinate 648,640, forward strand.
GCAACGACAGCGCAAGGGTCACTGAGAGGTCTTCGTCGGCCAGTCGGCGGATGGCCGGCACCAGCCCCACGGTCGAGACCGTGATGTGCCGCTGCGACAGCCCCAGACCCTCCGGGGCCGGCGCGCAGAGCCGCCGGATCGCCGCCACCACCCGGGCGTAGTTGGCCAGCGGCTCGCCCATGCCCATGAACACCACGTGCGACAGCCGCGGCGGCGCGCCGGCCACCGCGCCGGAGGCGGCCACACCGGCCAGGTAGACCGCCTGGTCGACGATCTCGGCGGTCGAGAGGTTGCGGGTCAGCCCCGCCTGGCCGGTGGCGCAGAACGGGCAGGCCATGCCGCAGCCGGCCTGGCTGGAGATGCAGACCGTGATCCGGTCCGGGTAGCCCATCAGCACGCTCTCGACCAGCGAGCCGTCGTGCAGCCGCCAGAGCGCCTTGCGGGTGGCGCCGTCGTCGCAGGCCATCTCCCGCACCGGGTTCAGCAGCCGGGGCAGCAGCTGCTCCGCGAGCCGGGCGCGGGTGGCGGCGGGCAGGTCGGTCATCTGCTCCGGATCGCGGACCAGTCGGCCGAAGTAGTGGTTGGAGAGCTGCTTGGCCCGGAAGGCGGGCTCTCCGAGCTCGGCGACGAGCGCCTGACGCCCGGCCAGGTCGAGGTCGGCGAGGTGCCGCGGCGGCATGGCGGCGCGCCGGGCGGCCCCACCGATGGGGGCGTCCGGGCTGGTCGGAATCACGGGGAGGCTCGTCATAACCTGCCCAGTGTCCCATGCGTCACGGCGTAACGGCGGTGCGCGGGGACGCGAACGTCAGACACGTCTCAACCCCCGGCGTCTCAGCCCACCGGCGCGAGGAGCGCCAGCAGCAGGTAGGCCGTGGGCAGCGCGAACAGGATCGAGTCGAGTCGGTCCATCAGCCCGCCGTGGCCGGGCAGGAGATCGCTCATGTCCTTGATGCCGAGGTCCCGCTTGATCATCGATTCGCCGAGGTCACCGAGGACCGCCGCTACCGACACCGCCAGCCCGAACAACGCCCCCCACCAGGGGGCGACGTCCAGCAGCAGCCAGAGCAGGAGCGCGCTGCCGAGCGCTGCGGCGACCAGCGACCCGCCGAAGCCCTCCCAGGACTTCTTCGGGCTCACCGACGGCGCCATCGGATGCCTGCCGTAGAAGACGCCGGCGGCGTACCCGCCGGTGTCGGAGAGCACCACGGCCGCCAGGGTCACCAGGATCCGCAGGTCACCGTCGGGCTGCACGGCGAGCAGCGCGGCGAAGCCGGCGAGGAACGGCACGTAGACGGCGATCAGCGTGGCCGCCGAGATGTCCCGCTGGTAGCGCGCCGGACCGTCGCCGAGGCGCCAGACCAGGCAGGCGAGCACGGTGACGATGAGGCCCAGCGACAGCGCATCCGGCCCGGCCCACCAGGCCATCCCGAGCATCACCACACCGCCGCCGAGCAGCGGCACCAGCGGCGGCTGAGCGCCCTTGGCGCGTACCGCCCGGGCCATCTCCCAGATACCGATGGAGACGGCGGCCACGAGCACCGCGAGGAACGCCGGCGGCCAGAAGAAGAGCGAGCCGAGGATGAGCGCGACGAGGGCGACCCCGACGCCGATCGCGGCCGGCAGGTTCCGGCCGGCCCGGCTCGGCGTCGACCCCTTGTCGGCGCCGTTCGGCCCCGCAGACCGATCCGCGTCGGTCGGCTGCGCCTGGTCGTCGGCCGCGCGCGGCTGGTCGTGGTCCGCCCGGCGGTGCCGGGAGGCGCGCCGCCGGCCGGGCGCGCGCCGGGCCGGCGGTGCCGGGTCCGCGTCGAGCAGCGGCCACCCGGCCGTCTCCGCCTCCGCCAGCCCGCCGGGGACGTCGACGGCGCGGGGATGCGGGGTGGCACCGGCGCCGGGAGGGAAGCTGTCCCGGCCGGTGCCGGGGTACGGGGCGTCGGCGTCGTAGCCGCGGTGCGGCGGGTACGGATCGGGCGCGGCACCGCCGTGCCGCGCCCCGGGCCGAACGTCGCGCTTCTGGCCGCCGTAGGGGTCGGGGTAGGACATCAGACCTCTAGCAGCTCGTTTTCCTTGTGCTTAACCAGGTCGTCGATGGTCGCCACGTACCGGTGGGTGAGGTCGTCGAGCTCCTTCTCGGCCCGCCGCCCCTCGTCCTCGCCGGCCTCGCCGTCCTTGACGATGCGGTCCAGCTCTTCCTTGGCGCGCCGCCGCACGTTGCGGATCGCGACCTTGGCCTCCTCGCCCTTCCCGCGGGCCACCTTGATCATGTCCCGCCGCCGCTCCTCGGTCATCTGCGGCAGCAGGATGCGCAGCTGGTTGCCCTCGTTGTTCGGGTTCACCCCGAGGTCCGAGTCCCGGATCGCCTTCTCCATCGCCGCGAGCTGCGAGGCGTCGTACGGCTTGATGATCGCCATCCGCGGCTCGGGCACGCCGACGGAGGCCATCTGGGTGAGCGGGGTGGGGGTGCCGTAGTAGTCGATGATGACCTTGGAGAACATCGCCGGGGTCGCGCGACCGGTGCGGATCGCGGCGAACTCCTCCTTGGCGTGTTCGACCGCGCGATCCATCTTCTCTTCGGCCTCAAGCAGCGTGTCATCGATCACCTGCTCCGTCGCCTCCTTCTGATGCCTCGTTGTCCCAAAACTGGGCCGGTGGCCGGGCCCTGCACGGGTCCGGCCGGTTCTGCTCGATGGTCACGCTCGTGCCGCGCCGGCACCGACGACGCCGTCACCGGGCCCGCTGCCGCTGATCCGGCACGACGCATGCCGCGCCCCGTCGGACGGTGACGCCCGTCGCGTCGGCAACCCCGACGCCGACGCCGCGTTCCGTCCGATGGTCACGGTTACGCCGTGATCAACGTCCCGATGCGCTCGCCCCCGACGGCCCGGACGATAGTGTCGTCGCCCTCCGCGCCGAACACCAGCATGGGGAGCCCGTTTTCCATGCACAAGCTGAACGCCGCCGCGTCGGCGACCCGCAGGCCCCGGCGGAGCGCCTCGGAGAACGTGATGGAGTCAAGCTTGCGGGCGTCGGGATCGACGCGGGGGTCCGCGGTGTAGACGGCGTCCACCCCGTTCTTGCTCATCAGCACCACGTCGGCGTGGATCTCCAGCGCCCGCTGGGCGGCCACGGTGTCGGTGGAGAAGAACGGCATGCCGGCGCCGGCCCCGAAGATCACCACGCGGCCCTTCTCGAGGTGCCGGATCGCGCGCAGCGGGATGTACGGCTCGGCGACCTGCGCCATCGTGATCGCGCTCTGCACGCGCGTCTCGATGCCCTCCTTCTCCAGGAAGTCCTGCAGGGCCAGGCAGTTCATGACGGTGCCGAGCATCCCCATGTAGTCGGCGCGCGCCCGGTCCATGCCGCGCTTCTGCAGCTCCGCGCCGCGGAAGAAGTTGCCACCGCCCACGACCACCGAGACCTGGATCCCGCGCCGGACCACCGTCGCGATCTGCCGGGCGATCGCCTGGACGACGTCGGGCGAGACGCCGATCGCCCCGCCGCCGAAGACCTCGCCGGAGAGCTTGAGCACCACCCGCCGGGCCCGCCCCGGAGGCGGCGCGGTCGGATCGTCCGCCGCCACGGTCTGGTCGCTCATCACCTGCGTCATCCGACCCGCCTCCCCTCGGCGGGCACGCCCGCCGCCCAGCTCACACTATGGAACGAGGAGGCCGCGGTACGTGTCACGTACACCTGCGGCCTCCTCGGATGGTCCTAGCCCGGTCGGCTCGGCGCCGCGACGGGCGCCGAGCCGTACAGCGTTGACGTCAGGCCTGGCCGACCTCGAAGCGGGCGAACCGGGTGACGTTGATGCCCGCCTCGGCGAGTACCTGCTTGACCGACTTCTTGTTGTCGGCCACCGACGCCTGCTCCAGCAGGACGTAGTCCTTGAAGAAGGCGTTCACCCGACCCTCGACGATCTTGGGCATGGCCGCCTCCGGCTTGCCCTCCTCGCGAGCGGTCTGCTCGGCGATCCGGCGCTCCGACTCGACGATGTCGGCCGGGACCTCGTCGCGGGTGACGTACTTCGGCCGCATCGCGGCGATCTGCATCGCGACCGCGCGCGCGTCGGTGTCGGCCGCCTCGTCGGACTTGCCGGTGTACTCGACCAGGACACCGACCTGCGGCGGCAGGTCCTGGCTCTTGCGGTGCAGGTAGACCGCGACGGTGCCGTCGAGAACCGCGAAGCGGTTGAGGACCAGCTTCTCGCCGATCTTCGCCGACTGCTCCTGAATGACGTCGGCCACGATGCGGCCGTCGGCGAGCGTCGAGGCGAGCAGCGCCTCCGCGTCGGCGACGTTGGCCTGCGCGCCGTGCTCGACGAGCTGCTGGGCCAGCGCGACGAAGTCGGCGTTCTTGGCGACGAAGTCGGTCTCGCAGTTGAGCTCGAGCAGCGCGTTGCCGGAGTGCGCGACCAGGCCGTTGGCGGCGGTGCGACCGGCGCGCTTGCCGACGTCCTTGGCGCCCTTGACGCGCAGGATCTCGACGGCCTTGTCGAAGTCGCCCTCGGCCTCCGTAAGCGCCTTCTTGCAGTCCATCATGCCGGCCCCGGTGAGGTCCCGGAGCTTCTTGACGTCCGCGGCGGTGAAGTTGGACATGACTCTCTCTTCGCTGAGTGGGCGGCTGGTTGGGTGGTCTTCAGGGGATACCCCGGATCGGGATCCCCCGTGCCTCGTGCTGGCCGCGGTATCCGCCGGTCGACGCTGCGCCGGCCGGCGGATACCGCGTCACGAGATCACTCCGCGGCGGCCGCCGCCGGCTCCGTGGTCTTCTTCTCCGGGCCCTCGAGCAGCTCGCGCTCCCACTCGGCCAGCGGCTCGTCGCTGCCGACCACACCCGGCTCCGGCTTCTCGTCGGCGCCGCGCTGCTTGCCCGAGCGGGCGATCAGGCCGTCGGCCACCGCCGCCGCCACGACCTTGGTCAGCAGCTCGGCGGAGCGGATCGCGTCGTCGTTGCCCGGGATCGGGAAGTCGACCTCGTCGGGGTCGCAGTTGGTGTCCAGCACGGCGATGACCGGAATGCCCAGCTTGCGCGCCTCGTCGACCGCGATGTGCTCCTTCTTGGTGTCGACCACCCAGATCGCCGCCGGCACCTTCTGCATGTCGCGGAGGCCGCCCAGCGTGCGGGTCAGCTTCTCCTTCTCACGCGACAGCTGCAGGGTCTCCTTCTTGGTGTAGCCCGCCGCGGTGCCGCTGAGGTCGCCCAGCGCCTCCAGCTCCTTCATCCGCTGCAGCCGCTTGTAGACCGTCTGGAAGTTGGTCAGCATGCCGCCGAGCCAGCGGTGGTTGACGTACGGCTGGCCGACGCGGGTCGCCTGCTCGGCGATCGCCTCCTGGGCCTGCTTCTTGGTCCCGACGAACAGGATCGAACCGCCCTCGGCGACGGTGTTGCGAACGAACCCGTACGCCTTCTCGATGTAGTCGAGGGTCTGGCGCAGGTCGATGATGTAGATGCCGTTGCGCTCGGTGAAGATGAAGCGCTTCATCTTCGGGTTCCAGCGCCGGGTCTGGTGCCCGAAGTGCACGCCGCTCTCGAGCAGCTGGCGCATGGTTACGACGGCCATGGTGGGGTACTCCCTTTTGTCCCTGGTTGTCCAGCCCGTCCGGTCGGTCGGGCTCCTGGTGCCCGGTCGCCGGCCATGGAGGGCCCGATCATGATCGGGACCAGGGAGGCCGTCGCCCCACGGAAGGCCGCGGGGAAGGCACGCGAGGTCGACCGCAGAGGCGGTCGCCAGTTGCCCAGTGTACGCCCCACCGCACCCCCCATCACGCCAGCCCACCCGCCGCCCCCGACCTGCCCCACCACGGACGCCCCCACCAATCGCGGAGCGGTGCGCAGGAGTGGATCCTCAGCCGTGTGACGCCGTCCCCGATCGGCCCGGACGTCCTCGATCGGCCCGACCGGGCGCTTCGGAACCGGCGGCTCCCGGACGCGGCAGCTAGCACACCCGGACCATGATCGGTCGGCCGTCCACAGCGGGTCCGGTTGTCCACATGTCGATCAAGGTGGGCTTCCGGGCCGGGGCGCCCGGCGCGACGGTCGTGGCATGACTTTGGCGAGACAGGCGGTCGGCGCGTACGGCGAGCGGTGCGCCGTGCAACACCTGGCCGCGGCGGGACTACGGATCGTGGCGCGCAACTGGCGGTGCCCGCAGGGCGAGATCGACATCATCGCCTGGGACGGCGACGTCGCGGTCTTCTGCGAGGTGAAGACGCGACGCGGCGGCGCGTACGGCCCACCGGCCGCGGCCGTCGTGCCGAGCAAGGCGCGCCGGATCCGACAACTCGCCGCCCGCTGGCTCACGACCACCGGCGCCCACCCCCGCGAGGTCCGCTTCGACGTCGTGGCCGTGCTGCCCGCCCGCCGGGGCGCGGCCCGGATCGAGCACATCCGCGGAGCGTTCTGACATGCCCGGACGGGTGCGCGTGACGCGACCGGATCGCCGGGCGGCGGGGGCGCGGCGATGAGTTACGCGAAGGTGCTCTGCGTCGGGCTCGTCGGGGTGACCGGGCACCTGGTCGAGGTCGAGGCGGACCTGGCGGCCGGCCTGCCCGCCGTGGCGCTCTCCGGGCTGCCCGACACCGCGCTCAACGAAGCCCGCGACCGGGTCCGCGCGGCGGTCGTCAACTCCGGCCAGAGCTGGCCCAACCGACGGATAACCGTCAACCTGCTGCCCGCGACGCTGCCGAAGTTCGGCTCCGGTTTCGATCTCGCGATCGCCGCGGCGCTGCTCGGCAGCGCCGGCGAGCTGCCCCTCGCCCCGCTCGACGGCGTGGTCATCCTCGGCGAACTCGGGCTGGACGGCACCGTCCGGCCGGTACGCGGGGTGCTGCCGATGGTCGTGGCGGCCGCGCGGGCCGGGATCACCCGCGTGGTGGTGCCGCTGCCCAACGCGCGGGAGGCCGCGGTCGTGCCCGGCGTCCGGGTGAAGGCCGTCGACACCCTGCACCGGCTCGTGGCGTTCGTCCGGGACGGCGGCCGGCTGCTCGACCCGCCGCCCCCGGCCCCGCCGGGGACCGCAGACGGGCCCGACCTCGCCGACGTGGCCGGGCAGGAGCTCGGTCGGCGCGCGCTGGAGGTGGCCGCGGCCGGCGGACACCACGTCGCGCTGCTGGGGCCGCCGGGCGCCGGCAAGACGATGCTGGCCGAACGGCTGCCCTCGATCCTGCCGGAGCTCGACGATCCGATGGCCCTGGAGGTCACCGCCCTGCACTCCATCGCCGGCGCGCTGCCGCCCGGCGGTCAGCTGGTGCGACGGCCGCCGTTCCAGGCGCCCCACCACACCGCCACCGTCCCGTCGCTGGTCGGCGGCGGGACGGGACTCGCCCGCCCGGGCGCGGTCTCGCTCGCGCACCACGGCGTGCTCTTTCTCGACGAGGCGCCCGAGTTCAACGCCCGCGCCCTCGACGCGCTGCGCCAACCGCTCGAGGAGGGGCGCGTGCTGCTGACGCGGACGCGGGGCGCCACGGAGTATCCGGCGCGGGTGCAGCTGGTGCTCGCCGCCAACCCCTGCCCGTGCGCCAAGCCCGCCGGCGACACCGCCTGCGAGTGCAGCCCGCTGACCCGCCGCCGCTACCTGGGGCGGATCTCGGGACCGCTGCTCGACCGCATCGACGTGCAGGTCACGCTCACCCCGCTGCGCGCCGCCGAGCTGATGGCCGCCGACGCGCCGGCCGAGCCCTCCGCGCCGGTCGCCGCACGGGTCGCCGCGGCCCGCGCCGCAGCCGCGGCCCGGTGGCGCGCGCACGGATGGCGGGTCAACGCGGGGGTGCCGGGCCCGGAGCTGCGTCGGCCGCCGTGGCGGCTGCCGGCCGCCGACACCCAGGCGCTGCGGCGACGACTGGACAGCGGCGCGCTGTCGGCGCGGGGCTTCGACCGGATCATCCGGATGGCCTGGACGATCGCGGACCTGGACGGGCGGCACCGCCCCGACGGATCCGACGTCGACGAGGCGGTGCAGTTGCGGACCGGACAGTGCTGACGAACGGAGAGCGGCGATGACCGATGGGGACGAACAACGGCTGGCACGGGTCGCGCTGACCTGGCTCACCGAGCCCGGCACCCGGGCCGTGCACCGGCTGGTCGACGGCGTCGGACCGACCGGGGCGCTGCAGCGGCTGATCCGCGGCGACGTGCCGGACCAGACGCTGCGTTCGGCGATCGCCGCGCGGCTGACGGCCGGCGACCCGTACGCCGTCGCGGAGGCGGCGTTGGCGCGGGCCGACCGGCTGGGAGCGCGGGTCGTCATCCCGGAGGACGAGGAGTGGCCGAGCCCGGTCGACGCGCTGACGAGGCTGGCCGTGTCCAACCCGCAGCGGAAGGTCGACCGGGAGACAGCTCCGCCGTTGTGCCTCTGGGCGCGTGGTGGGTGGCCGGTCGGCGAGGCGCTGGAGCGTTCCGTCGCGGTGGTCGGCTCCCGAGCCGCGACCTCGTACGGCGTCCACATCGCGACCGAGTTGTCCTACGGGCTCGCGGAGCGGGAGTGGACGGTGGTCTCGGGCGGCGCGTACGGCATCGACGCGGCGGCGCACCGTGGCGCGCTGACCGCCGGGGGCGTGACCGTGGCGGTGCTGGCGTGCGGACTGGACCGCCCGTACCCGGTGAGCAACACCGCGCTCTTCCAGCAGATCGCCGATACCGGCCTGCTGCTGAGCGAATGGCCGCCGGGCGCTGAGCCGCTGCGGCACCGCTTCCTGATCCGTAACCGGGTGATCGCGGCCGCCACCCGCGGCACCGTGCTCGTGGAGGCGGCGGCCCGCAGCGGCGCCACCCAGACGCTGCGGCGGGCGCTCGCGGTCGGCCGTCGGGCGATGGTGGTGCCCGGACCGGTCACCTCCGCGATGTCCGTCGGCGCCCATGAGCTGCTCCGCGACGAGGAGGACGCCCGGCTGGTCACCGGGGTTCCGCACGTGCTGGAGGAGATCGGCCGGATCGGGGCCGACCTCGCTCCGCCGGCCCGCGGTCCGCAGCGCCCGCGCGATCAGCTGGACGACGATGCCGCCCGGGTTTTGGAGGCGGTGCCCGGGCGGGGCTTCATCGGCCCGGACTCACTCGCGGCGCGGGCCGGGGTGGACGTCCGGACCGCGCTGCGCAAGCTCTCGCTATTGGAGAGTCTCGGCCTGCTGCTGCGCCGCGACGGCGCGTACGCGCTGCGGCCGACACCGCGCACGGCGGCGAAGCCGGGGTCGGAATGAGAGAAGCGACTCACCCGTTCGAGGGCAAATAAGTAATCGATCGATCACCTACGGTACCGTTCGCCATCATGCACTTGCACCACCACGACATGGCGACTCCCGCCCGGCCCAGCAGCACTCCGCCGTCGGGCCCCCCGCGTCTCGGCTGGCTGGACGCACTGCGCGGCATCTCCGCCCTCGTGGTGGTCTACTTCCACCTCTCCCCCTACGTGCTTCCCCACGGCCGGCAGCTCCTCACCGGTTGGGTGCAGCTCGGCCCGTACGGCGTCCTGGTCTTCTTCCTGGTCAGCGGCTATGTCATCCCGATGTCGCTGGAGCGCTACGGCAGCCTTCGGCGGTTCTGGGTGGGCCGGATCTTCCGCATCTACCCGGCGTACCTGCTCACCGTGGGCGCCATGCTGTTCCTGGTCGTGCTCGGCCTCCGCAAGATCTCCGCCAAGCTCGTCGACGACCCGATCTCGGCCGTGCTGGCCCACGCCACGATGCTGCAGGATCTGGTCGGAGTGCCCAGTCTGGTCGGCGTGTTCTGGACGCTCTCGTACGAGATGATCTTCTACGTCCTGATGTCCGCGCTGTTCGTCCTCGGCCTGCACCGCCGATGCGACTGGTGGGCTGTCGGGCTCGCGGCCACCGCCCTGATCGGGGGCCGCGCGCTGCCGGACGATCTGCTCGACGATCTCGTCGGCCGGGTCGCCGTCACCACACTGGTGGCCGTCGCGTTGGGCGCGACCGTCGCCGCCTACATCCTGGGTCGCCGCGACACCGCCCTGCTGACCGCGGTCGTCGGCCTCGGGGCTCTGGCGCTGCCGCTCCTCAACGGTTCCGCCGACGCGGGCGTGCACGGCCACGGGTCCTGGGAGTCGCTGACGTTCCTCGCCGTCATGTTCTCCGGCACGGTCGTGCACGCCGCCCACCACGGCCGGATGCGGGCCTCACATGCGGCGGTCACGCTCGGCACTGTTCTCGCCTGCCTGCTGCTCAGCGTGTGGTTCCACGCGGCGTACCCGGCCGCGACGGCGACGCAGATGCGCATCGAGGCAGTCAGCACGCTGATCGCCGTCGCCGCCACGTTCGCCCTCGGGTTCGCGCTACGCCACCGACGCGTGCCCGGCTGGCTGACCTGGCTCGGTCGCGTGAGCTACTCGGTCTACCTGTTGCACACCGTCGTGCTCATCGTCTTCATCCCGTACCTGCGAGGGGCCCTGCGCTGGCCCTTCCCCACCCAGATCGCCGCCGCCATGCTCTACCTCGCCGCCGTGCTGGTCGTGTCGTGGCTCTCCTACCACCTCGTCGAGATGCCGGGACAACGGCTCGGCAAGCGGGTCGGACGGGCCCTCGACCGCCGGTTCGGTCCCGACCGCGCCGGCGCGTCGGCCGACGTGGTGACGCGGGCCCCGCGTGGCCCGGGCCGACGCCGAGCCCCCCGCAGGTCGACCGACGTCGTGATGCGCGTCGCGCACCGCGGCGGCCGACGACGCGCCGCCGCGAGCACGGCCGCCGCAACCGCCGCCGTCGCGAGCAGGGCCGCCGCCGCGAGCACGGCCGCCGCAACCGCCGCCGTCGCGAGCAGGGCCGCCGCAACCGCCGTCGCAACCGCCACCGCACCGGCCGGCACCCGGACGGGCGCGGGCCCGCGGGCGGACGCGGCGCCGGCGGACGTCGTCGGGTAGGGCCGCAACAGTCACCGGGCGCCGCACCGCCGACCGCCGGGCGGACGCCCACCGCCACGGTTCGGCCACCCGTTGCGGGCGCAGGGCGTGGGGAATGGCGGCGGAGGAATGGCCGCCGCGAGCCTCAGTCCACCGTGATCCAGTAGTCGAGCTCGACCCGGTCCGCGGGCATCACGATGTCGGTGGCCACCTCCACCACGCGGTCACCGGCGTACGTCTGCCGCGTCACCGTGACCACCGGCACGCCCGACGGCAACTGCAGCATGTCCACCTCGTCGGCGTCCGGCATGCGCGCCCGCACCCGCTCCCGCACTCCCGTCACCGTGATACCCAGGCGATGCAGCTGGGCCGCCGTCTCGCCCGGCCACGGCTCCCCGTCGGGGTCCACCAGCGGAGTGCCGGTCACCATCTCCAGCAGCAGGCACGAGGTCGACATCTGCTGGGCCAGCCCGTACGCGTGGAAGACGAAGCGACGCTCCAGCAGCGGGGTGCCCACCTCCACGTCGAACAGCTCGGCCCGCGTGGTTGTCGCCGCCACTTCCCGGAAGTCCTTCTCGAGGCGGTAGTGCGACCACGGGAGGTCGGGGTTCACCGGAAAGGGCGACTCGATCGGCCGGCCGCTGCGCAGTTGGTCGAGCTCCCGGCCGTAGCGCTCGGAGGTGATCCGCCGCACCGGCAGGGCCGGTCGCGCGTAGCTGCCCCGGCCGTGTTCCGTGACGACAAGTCCCTCGGCGCGAAGCAGGCTGATCGCCTCGCGGACGGTGCCGCGCGAAACGCGGAACTCCGCCATCAGCGCGGTCTCGGAGGGCAGCAGCGCCCCGGCCGGAGACGCGCCGGCCGCGATCCTGCGGCGCAGTTCGTCGGCGACCATCCGGTAACGCGGTCGTAGGTGCGGGCTACCCACGTGGATCACGCTACCCGCGATCCCGTCGAGCGCTCACCGTCTCGTCTAGACGAGTGGTATGGATGAGTATAACATCGATGCCGATGGTGACTCCGGTTGCGTCGAGACCGCTGACTCGTCGGGTCACCCGCCGTGGGCCGGACCGCCCGCGACAGCACAACGCACCCAGGGACGCGGTGTCTGGTATGTCCACGACCACTCCGCCTCCCCCAGAGCCGGCGGCGGCCCGCCGTTCCCCCGTACCGCGGGCCGCCGCCCCCACCGAGAGGGACGCGGAGATGGCACGGTGGAAATGGTTCGTTCGGCCGGCAGCCGCGGTGGACGCGACCGGGCCGGCGACGTCCTACCCGCACCGCGCCGGCTCGTACGCCGGCTGCCAAACCGGTGCCGCGGGTAACCCGGCCGGGCGCCCCGACACGGTTCCGCACGGGAGCCCCGACGCGCACGGCAGCCCCGACGCGCACGGGAGCCCCGACCCGCACGGGAGCCCCGACGCGCACGAGGACCACGGCCCTAGCGAGGACCACGACCGTCACGAGGAGCACGACCCCCGCGAGGACCACGGCCCCCGCGGTCCCGAGCGGAGCCGCGACGCGGCGGAGCAGGCCGATTCCTAGCCGCGCATTCACCGACGCCGGCCGGAGCATCCGGGGCTCCCCGCGGCACGGGCCCGGCCCGGATGGCTCCGCGCACGCCACGAACCGACAAGGACCCGCACGCGCGACGAGCCTCCGCAGACAGCTCCCCGCGCGCCGCCTTGACGCCCGACGGCCCACGCCGCACGGTCACAGTAATGAGCCGCGAGGATCACAGCACCCAGGACAAACACGAGCGCCTGCCGTCGGCCATGCGCGACGCCGTCGACGAGTTCGCCCGGCACCTGTCCGCGGTGGAGAACCGATCGGTCCACACCGTACGCGCCTACATCGGCGACGTCGTCGCGCTGCTCGACCACGCCGGGCAGCTGGGATGCGGCACCCTGGACGAGCTCGACATCACGGTGTTGCGCAGCTGGCTCGCGAAGCTACGCACCCTCGGCGCCGCCCGTGCCTCGTTGGCCCGCCGAGCCGCCTCGGTCCGCACCTTCAGCGCCTGGGCGCACCGCGCCGGTCTGCTCCGCACGGACGTCGGCGCGCAGCTCGCCAGCCCCAAGGCCCACCGCGAGCTGCCCACCGTGCTCCGGTCCGACCAGGCGGCGGAGCTCGTGACGGCCCCCGGCGACGAGGCGTCGCCGGTGCTGCTGCGCGATCGGGCGGTGTTGGAGCTGCTCTACGCCACCGGCATCCGGGTCAGCGAGCTGTGCGGGCTGGACGTCGCCGACGTCGACCGGGCGCGGCGGGTGGTGCGCGTCATCGGCAAGGGCGACAAGGAGCGCTCGGTGCCGTACGGCCTGCCGGCCGAACAGGCGATCGACGACTGGCTCCGGCTGGGCCGGGCCACCCTCGCCGGGCCGGACAGCGGTGACGCGCTATTGCTCGGCGCGCGGGGGGCACGGCTGCAGCCGGCCGTGGCGCGGCGGATCGTCAGCGGGTACGCCCGCGCGGCCGGGCTGCCGCACATCAGCCCGCACGGGCTGCGGCACTCGGCGGCCACGCATCTGCTGGAGGGCGGCGCGGACCTGCGCGCCGTGCAGGAGCTACTCGGGCACGCGTCGCTGGCCACGACGCAGCTCTACACCCACGTCTCGGTCGAGCGGCTGCGCAGCGCCTACCGCCAGGCCCACCCGCGCGCCTGACGGGCGGACGCGGCAACGCTCCGGAAGCCGACGGCGGCCGCCCGGCCCGGCACGAGCGGGGCCCCCGAGCCCGGGCGACGCCAGGCCGGCGAAGCGGATCTGCAGATTCCTCGATCAATGCGCCACCGGGCCGTAGGATCACCGCCGTGAGCGCTGGAGATCCCCAACCCCCCGAGCCGATTCCCGGCGCGCGGCTGCTCTTCTCGCTCGATCCGGCGTCGGCCCATCTCAACCACGGTTCGTACGGCGCGGTGCCGATCGGCGTTCAGCGCGCCCAGCAGCGGCTGCGCGACGAGATGGACGCGGACCCGATGCGCTTCTTCACCCAGGGGCTCGTCGACCGGATCGTGCACGTCCGCCGCCACCTGGCGACCTTTCTCGGCGCCGACCCCGACGGCAGTGCGCTGGTCGGCAACGCCACCACCGGCGCGGCGATCGTGCTGCAGTCGCTGCGGCTCGGCCCCGGCGACGAGGTCCTGGTCACCGATCACGGGTACGGCGCGGTGGGGTTCGCCGTGCAGCGGGAGTGCCGGCGCACCGGTGCGACCGTACGCACCATCGAGGTGCCGCTGACCGCCTCCGACGACGAGATCGTGGCGCTCGTGCGCGCCGCGCTGCGTCCGGGCCGCACCAAGCTGCTCATGGTCGACCAGCTCACTTCCCCGACGGCGCGGCTCTTTCCGGCGGCGGCCATCGTGGCCACGGCGCGGGAGCACGACGTGCCGGTGTTCGTCGACGCGGCGCACGCCCCCGGCATGCTGCCGGTCGCCGTCGACGCGCTCGGCGCCGACTTCTGGGTGGGCAACTTCCACAAGTGGGCGTTCGCGCCGCGCGGCACGGCCCTGCTGGTCGTCGCGCCGCGCTGGCGTGACCGGATCGAGCCGCTCGCGGTCTCCTGGCAGCAGGAGTCCGGCTTCCCACTGCGGGTGGAGTGGCAGGCGACGCTCGACTACACGCCGTGGCTGGCGGCACCGACCGGGCTCTTCACGCTGCGCAGCCTCGGCGTGGACCGGGTGCGCGCGCACAACGCGGCGCTGGCGGCGTACGGGCAGCGGGTGCTCGGGGAGGCGCTCGGCCTGGCCCCCGCCGACCTGCCCGACCCCGGCGCTCCGGGGGTGTCCATGCGGCTCGTTCCGCTCCCCGACGGCCTGGTCAGCACGGTGGACGACGCGCAGGCGCTGCGGCTGCGGATCGCGGACGCGCTCGGCGCCCACGTGGCCGTCTCCGCGTGGCGCGGCCGGAGCCTGCTCCGAATCTCGGGCCAGGTCTACAACCGCGCCGAGGAGTACGTGCGGCTAGCGCAGCGGCTTCCGCAGCTGCTCGGCGCGCTGCGCTAAGCGGCAGCAGCCGGACCCGGCCGAGCCCGAGCAGCAGCAGCGGGTCGAGGTAGGTCTCGGCGCGGCGGAGCCCCCAGTGCAGGCAGGCGGGCGCGGGGCAGCCGGCGTGGCCGGCGGCGAGCGCTCCGAGCGGCGCGCCGGCCGGGACCGGGTCACCGGCGGCGACCCGCGGCTGGACCGGCTCATAGGTGGTGCGCAGCCCGCCGGGGTGCCGGACGCTCACCACGCCGCGGCCGGCGATCCGACCGGCGAAGAGCACCGTGCCGGCGCCGGCGGCCCGCACCACGGCGCCGGGCGCCGCCGCGAGGTCGACGCCGCGGTGGCCGGACACCCACGGCTGCGGCGGCGGGTCGAAGCGGCGGACCACCGTCACCGCGCCGTCGAGCGGCCAGCGGAAGCGGCCCGCCGGTGCGGGAGCGGCCGGCGCGGGAGGCGCCAGCGCGACCGCCGCGAGCAGGATCGGCAGAGCTTTCCCTGTCATGGCTGGGCAGCCTGCCGTCAGGACCCCGGCGCAGGCAACCGGCGGGGCGCGTCGCTGTGGACAGCGGCCGCGTTGTGGACAACGCCCGGGAACCGGACGGTCGGCCGTCACCCGGGCGAGTGATGATCACCGTGGTGGTGGAGCGCCGGGGTACGGCGGGGGCGGGACGGGAGAGGGAGCGTGCCGCCGGTCAGCTGCCGAAGCCGGAATCCGCCGGAAGTGAGATGTCGGGCTTTTCCAGCTCTTCGACGTTCACGTCCTTGAACGTCATCACCCGAACGTTCTTCACGAAGCGGGCGGGCCGGTACATGTCCCACACCCACGCGTCGTGCATCTCCACCTCGAAGTAGACCTCGCCGTCGGAGTTGCGTACATGCAGGTCAACCTGGTTCGCCAGGTAGAACCGGCGCTCGGTCTCCACGACGTACGAGAATTGGCGGACGATGTCGCGGTACTCCCGGTAGAGCTGCAGCTCCATCTCGGTTTCGTACTTCTCGAGATCTTCTGCGCTCATCGCACTCCGCCTTCCATGGCAACATCTTCCCCCACCGACGCCCGGTGTCGAAGCCGCTCACCCAACGCCACGCCGACGGTACCCCCTGCCGCGCCCGGTCGCCCCATGGGCTCAGGCGCGCCCGGCACAGCGACTCCCGGCTCGCGCACGCCCACGATGTGCGGGCGGCGCGCCCGTGGCGGCCGCCCGGCCCGCCCCGACACCGCGGCCACGTTCACGTACGAGAAGCGGTGTTCCGCGCACGGTCCCTGCCGCTCCAACGCCGCGCTGTGCACCGGGGTGATGTATCCCTTGTGCTCGGCGAAGCCGTAGCCCGGAAACCGCTCGTCGAGCTCGACCATGATCCGGTCCCGGGTGACCTTCGCCAGCACGCTCGCGGCCGCGACGCACGCCGCCACCTGGTCGCCCTTCCAGACCGCGAGCCCCGGCACGCCGAGGCCGTCGACGCCGAAGCCGTCCGTCAGCACGTACTCGGGTCGGGTCGCGAGCGAGGCGAGAGCGCGGCGCATCGCGGCCACGTTGCAGACGTGCAGACCCCGGAAGTCGACCTCGTCCGCCGGCACGACCACCACGGCGTACGCGAGGGCGCGCGCCAGCACCTCGTCGTAGAGGCGCTCCCGGGTGGCCGCGGTGAGCAGCTTGGAGTCGGCCAGACCCTCGATCTCGCCGCGCCGCCCCTCCGGCAGCACCACGGCCGCGGCCACCAGGGGCCCGGCGCAGGCCCCCCGGCCCGCCTCGTCCGCCCCGGCGACGTGTCGGAACCCGCGCCGCTGCAGCGCGCGTTCCAGCGCGTAGAGGCCGCCGTCCCGGCGGACCACCGTGCGGGGTGGGGTCAGCACTCAATCACCGTCCAGCAGTCGCCGGAGCATCGCGGGGAGCTCCACCGGGTAGATCCGTTCGTCCGTCGCTTCCAGTTCGTCGACCGTCCACCAGCGGTGCCCGTCGATCGTGTCCCGCTCCACCTCGTCGAACCCCGCCGTGTCGACCTCCCAGGTCGGCACCCGGACCAGGAAGAACTCCTGGTCCTGGCGGTACCGCCGGCCGTCGAACGGATATTCGGTCCGCTCCCGCCACACGGGCGCGCCGAACGCCTCGGGCGCCAGCCGCAGGCCGGTCTCCTCGGCGAGCTCCCGCGCCGCGCCGAGCCGCGCCGGCTCGCCCGGCTCGAGCCCGCCGCCCGGGGTGAACCAGAAGCGGTGGGTCGGGCGCGCCGGGTCCCAGCCGTGGAACAGCAGCACGCGGTCGGCGCCGTCGAGCAGCAGCACCCGGGCGGCGCGCCGCGGAATCCACTCGTCCGATCCGGCCGGCAGCGGCGGGTCGAGGGCGGCATCGGTCACCGCACCAGCGTAGGTCCTGCGTCGCGCCGCGGTCGCGTCGCGGTCAGGGCTGCGGCTTCGGCACCGACGCGAACGACTCCGGCACCGAGAGCCACTTGGCCCGGTCGACCGGCCAGAACACCACGAAGGCCCGGCCGACGACGGAGTCCTCCGGCACCGTGGCGAGCTGGATGTCATGGTCGGAGCGCTCCCAGTGTTCCAGGGAGTCGCCCGACGCCGACCGGTGATCGCCCATCACCCAGAGCCGGCCCTTCGGCACGGTGACGTCGAACGGCTGGTCGGCGGCGGGGTCGCTGACCCCGCCCTCCGCGAAGATGTACGGCTCGTCGATCGGGTGGCCGTTGATCATCAGGCGTTGCTGCGCGTCGCAGCACTGCACCCGGTCACCGGCGATCCCGATCACCCGCTTGATGAAGTCCTCGCCACTCGGGTCGCTGCGCCAGGAGGACGGCGCGCGGAAGACGATGACCTCGCCACGCTCCGGCGACCGGAAGTCGTAGACCAGCTTGTTGACGAGCACCCGGTCGTTGATGTCGAGGGTGTGCTCCATCGACGGCGAGGGGATCCAGAAGGTCTGCAGCACGAAGGCGCGGACCAGGACGGCGACGAGGACGGCCACGCCCAGCAGGATCGGAAGTTCGCGCCAGAAGGAATTGGGGCGCTTTTCGGTCTGCTCGTCAATCACGGACGGAGCCTACGACGTCGAACTGAGAACGGTGGCCGGGAACGCGCGGTAATGAGAAGAGGCCCCAGGAGTGGCAGGACAACGGCAATCCCTCCCGATTCGTGCGGAACGGCCGGCGGACGACCGGAGGTCGGCGCGGCAGCGGTCTTCGGCATCCGGTCGAAGGTCGCCGGCACGGAGAGCCCGTCCCAGCGGTTCTGCGGCCAGACGATCACGAATGCCCGCCCGATCACGTTTTCAATCGGGACCGGCCCCTGACAGCGGGAATCCTGCGAGACCAGCCGGTGATCGCCCATCACGAAGAGTTGGCCGGGCTCGACGACGACCTCGTCGAAGCGGCGCGAACGGCACTCGCGGGGATTGGGCGGCACGTCCAGGTCGGAGTCCTCGATGACGTACGGCTCGTCGAGCGGCTGCCCGTTGACGGTGACCCGTCCGCGGTCGTCGCAGCACTTCACGCGGTCGCCGGGGATCCCGATGACCCGCTTGATGAAGTCCTTCTCGCCCGGTCGGGTGACCCCGACGAGGTCACCGACCGTCCGTCCGAGCTTGCCGACGAAGCCCGGCTCGGGCTCGTCGGCGTGCTCCGGGGCCCACCGGTCGGTGCCGCGGAAGACCACGACCTCGCCGCGCACCGGGTCCCGCACGTCGTAGACGATCTTGTTGACGAGCACCCGGTCGCCGATCAGCAGGGTGTCCTCCATCGACCCGGAGGGGATGAAGAACGCCTGCAGCAGGAACGTGCGGATCAGGACCGCGAGGCAGAACGCGACGACGAGCAGGAGCGGCAGCTCCTGCCACAGCGGCATCTGCTTGCGTTTCCGGGCCGGACGCGGCGCCCGGTCCTCGCGGCGCGGCCACGGATCCAGGTCGTTTTCCCGATACACGCTACGCATCTCCCCGGTCCCCAGATACAGCGCTACCGCCCGAGGCGCCTCGGGAGAGGCACCACGGGCGGTAGCGCGGTTGTGTCCCGCCGCCACGACGCGGGTCGTGGACGTAGCGTTCGCCGTTTGTCACTGCGGCCAGCGTAATTGGCGCCGGACCCGAGCGGCAGTCCCGGGAGCGGGTCGGTGACCGGCTCAGCCGACCTTGGTCTCCCGAAGCTCCTTGATCTTGGCCTTCTTGCCCCGCAGCTCACGCAGGTAGTAGAGCTTCGCCCGACGGACGTCACCGCGGGTCACGACCTCGAGTCGGTCGATCGCCGGGCTGTTGATCGGGTACGTCCGCTCGACCCCGACACCGAAGCTGACCTTGCGGATGGTGAAGGTCTCGCGCAGGCCGCCGCCCTGGCGGCGGATCACGACGCCCTGGAAGACCTGGACGCGGGAGCGGTTACCCTCGACGACCCGGGCGTGCACCTTGAGCGTGTCGCCGGCACGGAAGTCCGGGATGTCGGTCCGCTGCGACTGGGCGTCGAGAGCGTCCAGCGTGTTCATCGCTGCATCCTTGTGATACTCAAGGCGCACCGACCACCGGTGCGCGAATGGATGATTCTGATCCTCACGACTTCTGGGGATCCTCGCAGCCGCCCACGGTGTGGTCGGCTGCGGCAACCTCACTACTTTGCCATATCGTCGGGCCGGACCTGAAATCCGGCCCCCGTCAGCAGGGTCACGTCGCGCTTGTCGAGCGACTCGGCGGGCAGCGCCGCGAGCAGGTCCGGACGACGGCGCCCGGTCCGCAACAGCGCCTCGTCGCGGCGCCACCGCGCGATCCGCCCGTGATCCCCCGAGCGCAGGATCTCCGGCACGTCGTGGCCGCGCCACGTCGGGGGCTTCGTGTAGACCGGCGCTTCGAGCAGGCCGTGCGCGTGCGACTCCTCCTCCAGCGACCCGACGTTGCCGAGCACGCCGGGCAGCAGCCGGGTCACCGCCTCCAGGATCACCAGCACCGCGACCTCGCCGCCGAAGAGCACGTAGTCGCCGAGCGACACCTCCGTCACCGGCATCCGAGTCCCCGCGTGCTCCAGCACCCGCTGGTCGATGCCCTCGTACCGGCCGCAGGCGAAGAGCAGCCGGGGCTCGTCGGCGAGTTCGTGCGCCAACGCCTGGCGGAACGGGACGCCGGCCGGCGTCGGCACCACCAGCCGCGGCGCGGGCGCGTCGGCGGGGGCGAGCGCGTCCAGCGCCTCGCCCCACGGCTCCGGTCGCATCACCATGCCGGGACCGCCGCCGTACGGCGTGTCGTCCACGGTGCGGTGCACGTCGTGGGTCCAGGTCCGCAGGTCGTGTACGGCGAGGTCGAGCAGCCCGTTGCGGCGGGCCTTGCCGATCAGCGACAGGTCGAGCGGGCCGAAGTACTCGGGGAAGATCGTGACGATGTCGACCCGCATCGCGGGGTGTCGCGGTGCGTTCACAGCTCGAGCAGCCCCGGCGGCGCGTCCACAACGACCCGACCGGCAGCCAGGTCGACGTCCGGGACGATCTCCTTCACGAACGGCACCAGCGCGGTGCCTCCGCTCGGACGGCGCAGCACGAGCAGGTCGGAGGCGGGCGCGTGGTCGATGGCGGTCACCTCGCCGAGCGGCTCCCCCGCCGGGCTGACCGCGATCAGCCCCACCAGCTGGTGGTCGAGGAACTCGTCCGGGTCGGTCGGCGCCGGCACCTCGTCGCTGTCCACGCAGAGCAGAACGCCACGCAGCACCTCGGCGACGTTGCGGTCGTAGACGCCCTCGAAGAGCACGAGCGGGCGTCCCTGGTGCCAGCGCACCGCTTCGACGACGAGCCGCTCGGGTACCCGTACCCGATGGGCGTCGTCGCCCCCCGGCTCGGGGGCGGGAAGCGCCGTCGGGTCGGTGATCAACACCGACCCGACGGCGAACCGTGTTTCGGGCTCGTCCGTCCGCACCTCCACGGTGAGCTCACCGCGGATGCCGTGCGGACGGCCGATGCGGCCGACGATCAGGAGCATCAGTACGAGTCGACGATGTCGACGCGCACGCCGCGCCCACCGACCGAGCCGATGACCTGGCGCAGCGCCTTGGCGGTGCGACCACCGCGTCCGATCACCGTGCCCAGGTCCTCGGGGTGCACGCGCACCTCCAGGAGCTTGCCCCGGCGGTTGTCGACCAGCCGGACGCGCACGTCGTCCGGGTGGTCGACGATGCCCTTGACCAGGTGCTCCAACGCCGGCCGGATTGCCACGTCAGGCCTGCTCGCCGGAGTCCGCACCGGCCTGCTCCTCGGTCTGCGCCGGGGCCTCGGCGGCCGGCTCGGCCTTCTTCTCGGCGGCCTTCTTCGTCGGCTTGGCCGGGGTCTCGGCCAGCCCGGCCGCGGCCTTGGCCTCGGCCTCGTAGGCCGCCTTCCGGTCGGCGCGCTCCGGCGCGACCAGCAGCGGCGGCGGGGCCGGCAGGCCCTTGAACTTCTGCCAGTCGCCGGTCTTCTCCAGCAGGCGCTGAACCGCCTCGCTCGGCTGCGCGCCGACGGAGAGCCAGTACTGGACCCGGTCCGAGGTGACCTCGATCACCGAAGGGTGCTCCTTCGGCTGGTAGATCCCGAGGAACTCGATCGCACGGCCGTCGCGCTTGGTGCGCGAGTCGGCGACGACGATGCGGTACTGCGGGTTGCGGATCTTGCCCATCCGCAGGAGCCGGATCTTAACGGCCACGTGTGTTCGCTCCTGTTGCGATTCTCACCAACCCGAGCGGGCGGTGGGGTGGGTGAGAGTCGACCGGCACAGTGGGGTTGGGCCGGAGACTGCTCGATGGACTGGCGACACGCCCGGGTTAGAGGGCGCCGGACGCGCGCCGGATACCAGCCAACCATTCTGCCAGATCGGGCCCGGAAACTTCACACCGGAGCCGGTGACGTCACGCCAACAGGTCCCGGGTGTGCACCACCGTGCCGAAATGACCGTGGATGTTCGCGGCGGTCGCCCGCGCGAACTCGTCGCCCGTCACCACCACCCCGTCCGGGCCCGCCTCGCCGAACGTGTGCGTGGCGTCGATCGCGAACAGCACGTCGTACCCGAGATCACCCGCCATCCGCGCCGTGGTCTCGCAGCACCGGTTGGTCTGGATGCCGGTGATCACGACCTGGCGCGCGCCGCGGGCCTGCAGCCACCGGCCCAGATCCGGGGTGCCCAGGAAGGCGGAGTGCACGCTCTTCGCGATCTCCAGCGCGGGGGTGAACCCGGCCACCACCGGCTTGTACGCGTGGCCGGGCGCGTCGGGGCGCAGCGGCGAGCGCGGGCTCGTGGAGGCGTGCCGCACCCGCACGACCGGGCGGCCGGCGGCGGTCCACGCGTCGATCAGGCGCCCGATGTTCGCCTCGGCGTCCGGGTTGTTCCGCTCACCCCAGTACGGGTCGTCGAAGCCCTGCTGCACGTCGATCACGAGGAGCACGGCGTCCGGTTGGAGAAGGTTCGTCATGCTCTCGATGATGTCGACGCCGCCGTACGGGTACGAGTGGCAGGATTGACACCCCTGCGCTGATTTCTGCCAGACTCGACGGATGCGCACGATCGCCGTCCTGCTCCACCACGCCGTACGGATCTTCGACTACGGGGTCATCCACGAGGTCTTCGGCGTGGACCGCAGCGACGACCACGTCCCGGCGATGTCGCTGTGGCGCTGCTCCCCGGGGCGTACCCCGGTGTCGCTGCCCGGCGGGGCCACCCTCGCCGCCACGCACGACCTCGAGGCGCTGGCCCGCGCGGACCTGGTGCTGGTGCCGGGCGGCGAGCCCGCGCCACCGCGCGCCGATGCGGCCGAGGTCCGGGCCCTGCGCGCCGCGGCCGATGCCGGCGTCCCGATCGCCGCGCTGTGCAGCGGCGCGTTCCTGCTCGGCGACGCCGGGCTGCTCGACGGGCGGCGCGCGACCACCCACTGGCGGCTGGTCGACGCGCTGACCCGGTCCGCGCCGGACGCCCGGATCGAGTCCGGGCCGCTCTGGATCTCCGACGGCCCGATCCTGACCGCCGCCGGCACCGCCGCCGGCATCGACCTCTGCCTGCACCTGGTCCGGCGGGCGCACGGCGCCGCCGTGGCCGCCACGATCGCCCGCCGGATGGTCACCCCGCCGCACCGCGACGGCGATCAGGCGCAGTACGTGCCCGCCGGCGCCGGGCCGCTGCCGGACGCGCTCACCGACGTGCTCGCCTGGGCCCGCGACCACCTGCACGAGCCGCTGACCGTCGCGGTGCTGGCCCGGCGGGCCCAGCAGTCGCCGCGCACGTTCGCGCGGCGCTTCGCCGAGACCACCGGCAGCACCCCGCTGCGTTGGCTGCACCACCAGCGGGTCCAGCTCGCCCAGGAACTGATGGAACGCACCGACCTGCCGGTGGAGGAGGTCGCCCGGCGCGCCGGCTTCGGCACCACCGCCGTGCTGCGCCGGCACTTCGGCCGCGACCTGGGCACCACCCCGACCGCCTACCGCCGCCGCTTCGCGACCCCCACCTGATCGGTGCCGCGTCAGCGCGCCTGCGGCCGATCCCACCCTGCCGGCAACTCCATGGGCGGGGTCCAGGACGGATCGGGTACGAAGTCACACCACGTGCCGTCGAAGGGAAATTCGCCCGCCTCGGCCAGCTTGATCACGCGCTCCCCCTCGGCGCGCACCGCCGCCTCGTCGACCACCCAGTAGTGCTCCGGAAAGCCGAGCCGCTCGACGAACTCGTCCTCGTCCTTCCACTCCCAGCTCAGATCCGGGTGGACGAGCACGTCGAGGTCCTGGTCGACGATGTCGACGCCGGCAACCGCGCCGTCGTCCCAACGCACGCCGGGCTCCTCCAGGTTGACGTACCAGTTGGTGAAGCGGCCGCGCTCGTCGCGGAACCACCACACCGAGTGCGCCGCGCCCGTCGGCAGGAACTTCAGCACCGGCGGGCCCGCCCACACGCCGTGCGCCGGCCGGTACGACCGGCCGATCCACTCGGCGAAGGGCATGGCGCGCAGCCCCCGCCCGTCGTCGGCGGCCTCGGTGACCACCGGACTGCCGCGGTCGATCCAGACCAGCAGCCCCCGCTCGTCGTCGCTGACGACGCGGGCCGGGCGGACCCAGCCGACCCGCCCGTGCCGCATGTTGCGGTGCAGGATCAGCCGCCCCGGCTCGAAACGCATCAGCCCGGCCTCCGGCCCGGTCAGTACGAGCGGGCCATGATGGCGATGAGGTCGGGCTCGTCCTCGGAGTCCGGCACCGAGCCGTCCGGGCGCACCAGGCAGCGCACGGTCACGCCCTGCCCGTTCGCCTCGGCCTCGCCGCGCGCGCCGACCTCGGACCACGGCACCCGCGCCCAGCCGGTCGCGGCCGCCTCGACCGCCTCGTCCAGCGAGCCGACCGACACGGTGTGGGAGTCGCGGAACGCGAGCGCCTGGTCGTACAACGCCCGCTGGTCGGCCTCGAGCGCGGCGAGCACCGTCGACACGACGTCGGCGACCGGGACGGGGGTCTTGGCCCCGTCAACGCGGCGCACCACGACGGCGTTGCCGGCGGCGAGGTCGCGGGGACCGACCTCGACGCGAACCGGATAGCCCTTGAGCTCGGCGTCCACGGCCCGGCGGCCGAACGGGGTGTCGACCCGGTCGTCGAACCCGACCCGAACCCCGGCGTCGCGCAGCGCGTCGCGCAGCTTGGCCGCGGCCTCGCCGACGCCCTCGCCCGCCTTCACGATCATGATGTACGCCTGCACCGGCGCGAGCCGCGGCGGCACCCGCAGCCCGTTGTCGTCACCGTGGCACATGATCAGACCGCCGAGCATCCGCGTCGACGTGCCCCACGAGGTGGTCCAGGCGTGCTCCACCCCGCCGGACTTGCCGGAATAGGTGATGTCGAAGGCCCGGGCGAAGTTCTGGCCCAACTCGTGCGAGGTGCCCATCTGCAGCGCCTTGCCGTCGCCCATCATCCCTTCGAGCGTGTACGTGCTGGTCGCGCCGGCGAAGCGCTCGCGCGCCGTCTTGCGGCCGACCACCACCGGGATGCCGAGGACGTTGACCATGAAATCCTCGTACACCTCGTGCAGGATCTTCCGGGCGTAGGCGCGCGCGTCCGCCTCGTCGGCGTGCGCGGTGTGCCCCTCCTGCCAGAGGAACTCGCTGGTCCGCAGGAACACCCGCGGGCGCAGCTCCCAGCGCACCACGTTGGCCCACTGGTTGAGCAGCAGCGGCAGGTCCCGGTACGAGTCGACCCACTTGGCCATGAACTCGCCGATGACGGTCTCGCTGGTCGGGCGGACCACGACCGGCTCGGCGAGCTGCTTGCCGCCGCCGTGGGTGACGACCGCCAGCTCCGGCGAGAAGCCCTCGACGTGCTCGGCCTCGCGCTTGAGGTAGTTCTCCGGGATGAAGAGCGGGAAGTACGCGTTCTCCGCGCCGGACGCCTTGATCCGGCCGTCCATCTCCGACTGCATCCGCTCCCAGATGGCGTACCCGGCCGGTCGGATCACCATGGTGCCGCGCACCGGACCGTTGTCGGCGAGCTGCGCCTTGGCGATCAGGTCCTGATACCAGCGGGGAAAGTCTTCGGAGCGGGGTGTGAGCACGCGGGCCATGACCGGTCATCCTAGCCGGGAGGTCCGCGGCCAGCGGTAGCGCCCGCTGGCCGCGCCGCGCCGGCCGACGGCGGGCGAGGCGTCAGAGCACCACGCGACCCCGCAACACGATGCGCTTCGGGTCCTGCACGACCCGCAGGTCGGCGCGGGGGTCGGCGTCGTAGACCACGAGGTCGGCGAGCCCGCCCTCGACCAGGCCGGGGAAGCCGAGCCAGTCGCGCGCTCCCCAGGAGGCGGCCCGGAGCACGTCCAGGGTGGACATCCCGGCGCGCTCGCGCAGCAGCAGCATCTCGCGCGCGGCGAGGCCGTGGTCGATGCCGCCGCCGGCGTCGGTGCCGACGTAGATCGGCACGCCCGCCTCGTACGCGGCGGCCACCACGGCGGGGAAGCCGTCGCGCAGCGCGAGCATGTGCTTCGCGTAGCCGGGGAACTTCTCCCGGGCCCGCTCGGCGATGTCGCCGAAGGTGGCGATGTTGATCATCGTGGGCACCAGCGCGGTGCCGCGCCGGGCCATCTCGTCGACCAGCTCGGGGCGGAGTCCGGTGCCGTGCTCGACCGAGTCAACCCCGGCCCGCACCATGATCTCGACGGCCGACTCCGAGAAGGTGTGCACCGCGACCCGCGCCCCCTCGGCGTGCGCCGCGTCCACCGCGGCGCGCATCGTGTCGGCGTCCCAGGCCGGGGCGAGATCGCCGGCGTCGCGCTCGATCCAGTCGCCGACCAGCTTCACCCAGCCGTTGCCGGCGCGGGCCTGCTCCGCGACCGTGGCCGGCACGTCGGGCGCGGCGACCTCGATGCCGATGTCGCGCAGGTAGCGCTTCGGCGGGGCGACGTGCCGGCCCGCGCGCGCCAGTCGCGGCACGTCGGGGTCGTCGTCGAGCTCGGGGTACGGGTACGGCGAGCCGGCGTCGCGGATCGCCAGCACCCCGGCGTCCCGGTCGATCCGGGCGAGTCGCCGCGCCTCGTCGACCGAGCCGATGGGCGCGCCGCCGCGGGCGATGCCGATGTGGCAGTGCGCGTCGACCAGGCCGGGCAGGATGAACCCGCCGTCGGCGACGGTCGTGGCGCCGGCCACCGGCGTGGTGGTGACGCGGTCGCCGACCAGCCAGAGGTCGCGCACCTCGTCGTCGGGGAGCACCACCCCGCGTACGTGCAACGGCATGCGCACAGTCCTACCGCATCACGCCCCGCGACGCTCGCGCAGCCCCGCCCACCGCGTCGTGAGCGCGGGCAGGTCGATCGTCACCTTCCACGGCCGCTCGGTCGTGAAGACATCGTCGGTGTGGACGCCCACCTCGTATTCGCCGTTCGCGCCGAGGAGCATCTCGGTAAGCGTCATCCGCTCGTGCAGCGGATCGACCACCCAGTACGTCGCGACGCCGGCATGGGCGTAGACCCGCGCCTTGTCGTACATGTCCCGGAAGGTCGACTCCGGCGAGACGACCTCGACGGCGAGGATCGCGTCCTCGACCGGCACGGGGCTCCGGTCGACGCGGTCGGGACGCAACGCGACCACGTCCGGTCGCGGCTCGTTACGCCGGTTGACCTTCATCGACAGGTCGAGGCTGACCACGTACTCCGGCGGACAGTTCGCGCGGAGCGCGAGCAGGATCTCCACGCACAGGTCCTGGTGCAGGTGGGTCGGCGACGGCACGATCAACCTTCCGTTGACCAGTTCGTACCGGAGGTCGTTCGGCAGCTCGCCGAGGTCGTCGACCGTCCACTCCCGCCGCTCCGGCCGCAGGGGCGCCGCGGTCATGGTTCCTCCTCCGGTGGTCGCCGCCACCCTATCGATGAGAGCCTACTTCCCGCCGTCCCGCTTGGTCAGCTTGTTGAAGTCGAGCTTCGGCAGCTTGAACCCCGGCGGCAAGCCGTCGCCGCCCTGCAGGGCGGACGGGTCGAGCCCCGGCGGAAGCTGCGGCATCCCGCCCGGGAATCCGGCGGGCATGCCGCCGGCGGGACCGCCGACCCGCTGCCGCCCGCCGCCCTTGGCGCCCTTCCGCTTGTTCTTCGGGGACTTGGTCGCCTTCCGCCGGCTGCCGGGCAGGCCCATCATGCCGCCCATCTGCTTCATCATCTTCTGCGCGTCCGCGAACCGGTTGAGCAGCTGGTTCACGTCCATCACGGTGACCCCGGAGCCGTTGGCGATGCGCGCCCGGCGGGAGCCGTTGATGATCTTCGGGTTGGTCCGCTCGCCCGGCGTCATGCCGCGGATGATCGCGGCGACCTTGTCGAGGTGCTTGTCGTCGACCTCGGCCAACTGGTCCTTCATCTGACCCATGCCGGGCATCATCGCCAGCACGTTGGCGATCGGGCCCATCCGGCGCACCGCCATCAGCTGCTCGAGGAAGTCCTCCAGCGTGAACTGCTCCCCGCCCATCAGCTTGGCGGTCATCTTCTCCTTCTGATCGGCGTCGAAGGCCTGCTCGGCCTGCTCGATCAGAGTGAGGACGTCGCCCATGCCGAGGATGCGGCTCGCCATCCGGTCCGGGTGGAAGACGTCGAAGTCCTCCAGCTTCTCGCCGGTGGACGCGAAGAGGATGGGCTGCCCGGTGACGTGCCGGACCGAGAGCGCGGCGCCACCGCGGGCGTCGCCGTCGAGCTTGGACAGGACCACACCGGTGATCCCGACACCGTCGCGGAACGCCTCGGCGGTGGTGACCGCGTCCTGACCGACCATCGCGTCGATGACGAAGATGACCTCGTCGGGGTCGACGGCGTCGCGGATGTTCGCGGCCTGCGCCATCATCTCGGCGTCGATGCCGAGCCGGCCGGCGGTGTCGACGATCACGATGTCCCGGGCGGCGCGCTTGGCGTGCTCGATCGACGCCTCGGCCACCCGGACCGGGTCGCCGACGCCGTTGCCGGGCTCGGGCGCGTACACCTCGACGCCGGCGCGACCGCCCAGCACCTGGAGCTGGTTGACGGCGTTGGGGCGCTGGAGGTCGGCGGCGACCAGCAGCGGCTGGTGGCCCTGGGCCTTCAGCCAGCGGGCCAGCTTGCCGGCGAGGGTGGTCTTACCGGAACCCTGCAGACCGGCGAGCATGATCACGGTCGGGGGCTGCTTGGCGAACTGCAGCCGGCGCCCCTCGCCGCCGAGGATGCCGACGAGCTCCTCATGGACGATCTTGATGACCTGCTGCGCCGGGTTGAGCGCCTGCGACACCTCGGCGCCGCGCGCCCGCTCCTTGAGGCTGGCGATGAAGGTCTTCACCACCGGCAGCGCGACGTCGGCCTCCAACAGGGCGAGCCGGATCTCACGCGCGGTCGCGTCGATGTCGGCGTCGGTGAGCCGGCCCTTGCCGCGGAGCTTGCCGAAGATCCCCGTCAGGCGGTCACTCAAGGTGTCAAACACGGCGTAACATCCCGTTTGTCAGAATTGCGGCGGGCAGTACGTGGCCGGCGGTCGCACTCCCGGCCGTGGCAAGGGTATCCGGCCGTTCACCTCAACGCCCGATCCGGCCGATCGGTTCCTGACCGGCCCACCCCGACCGCCCCCGACGGACAGGTCACACGGCGGCGAGGACGGCGGCCTCCAGGCGTTCGCGTTCGGGATCGGACGGGGCGGCCCCGACGAGGTAGAAGGCGTCCACCACGTCCCCGCCGAGGGTCGAGATCCGCGCGGCCCGCACCTGGGCGCCGGCCGCGTCGAGCGCGCTGGCGACCCGGTAGAGCAGCCCGGCGGAGTCCGCCGCGCGCAGCTCCAGCACCACCGCGTCGGTGGCGGCGCCACGGTGCCACACCACCCGGGGCGCGGCGCCGGGGCGGCCCGCCGCGAGCGCGCGTCCGCGCAGCCGTTGGGTCACGGAGACGTCGCCGGCGACCGCGCGCCGCAGGTCCGCCGCGAGCGCGACCGTGTCCGGCGGCGTGCCGTAGCGCGGCTGCACCCGGAACTCCACCAGCGCCCGCCCCTCGACCGTGGACGCGTCCGCGCCGACCACGTCGAGCCGGTGCAGGGCGAGGCAGCCGGCGACCGCGGCGAGCAGGCCGCGCCGGTCCGCCGCGGCCACCGCCACCCGGTCCCCGTCGATGTGCACCGCCGGCAGCGCGCCCGCGACCAGCGCCGGATCGGGGACCGGCGGGGCGGGCAGCACGCCGGTGTCCAACGCGGTGTGCACCCGGCGCACGAGCTCGGCGATCAGCCGTCCCTTCCACTCCGACCACGCGGCCGGCCCGGTGGCGCGCGCGTCGGCCCGGGCCAGCGCGTGCAGCAGCGCCAACGTGCCGGTGTCGCCGACGGCGTCCGCGACCGCGGCGATCGTCACCGGGTCGCCCAGGTCGCGCCGGGTGGCAACGTCGGGCAGCAGCAGGTGCAGCCGGACAAGCTTCTCGATCACCGCGACGTCGGTGGGCGGCAGCCCGATCCGGGTGGCGATCCCGGCGGCGATCGGGGCGCCGACCGTGCTGTGGTCGGCGCAGACGCCGATCCGGTCGGGGCGCGACGCGTCCGCGCCCGGCAGCCCCTTGCCGACGTCGTGCAGGAACGCCCCGAGCAGCAGCAGGTCGGGCCGGTCCACCTCGCGGGCGTACCCGGTCGCCTCGGCGGCCGCCTGCACCAGGTGCCGGTCGAGGGTGAAGCGGTGCACGGGGTTGTGCTGCGGCCGGCTGCGCATCCGCGGCCACTCCGGAAACCAGCGGTCGACCAGGCCGTACCGGTCGCAGGTTTCCCAGGTGGGCACCAGGCCGGGACCGGCGCCGAGCAGGGCGACCAGCGCGGTGCGGGCCGGCTCGGGCCACGGCGTCGGCAGCGGCGGGCAGTACGCGGCGAGCCACTCGCAGGTGGCCCGCGCGATCGGCAGTCCGGTGGTGGCCGCGGCGGCGGCGACCCGCAGCGACAGGCTCGGGTCGGGCCGGGCGCCGATGGCGGTACGGGCGAGCACCAGCTCGCCGTCGTGCTCGACCACGTCGCGGGCCACCGGGCGCCGCGTCGGACGCCCGGTGCGCCCGCGGCCGGCGCGCAGCCGGTCGGCCGCCCGCCAGGCGTCGTCGAGCGCGTGCGCGACGGTGCGGGCGTCACCGGCGACGCGGCGCAGGAGCGCGTCCCCGTCGTCGAGCCCGAGCAGCGTGGCGACCGCCGCGCGCTCCTGCGCGACCAGCCGGTCCACCCGGCGGCCGACCGCGAGGTGCAGCGCGTCGCGGGTGTCGAGCAGCCGCCGGTGGGCGGCGTGCGCCGCCGGGCGGGTGTCGGCGATCCCGGCGAGCGCGATGGCGCGCAGCAGCCCGACGTCCCGCAGGCCGCCGGCCGCCTCCTTGAGGTCGCCCTCCAGCAGGAACGCCAGCTCGCCGTGGGCCCGCCAGCGCGCCGCGGTGACCTCGCGCAGCCGCGGCAGCTGGCGCAGCGCGGTACGCCGCCACTGTTCGGTCGCGGCGGCGCGCAGCTGCCCGGACAGCTCCCGGTCGCCCGCGACGTGCCGGGCGTCGAGCAGGCCGAGCGTCACCTTGACGTCGTCGTGCGCGACCGACAGCGCCTCGGGCAGGGTCCGCACCGAGTGGTCCAGCCCGAGCCGCGCATCCCAGATCGGATACCAGAGCTTCGCGGCGAGCTCGTCCATGCCGGGCACCCCGGCGTGCAGCAGCACCAGGTCGAGGTCGCTGTGCGGCGCGCACTCCCGCCGTCCCAGCCCCCCGACCGCGACCAGCGCGACGCCACCCTCGGGCCGGTCCGGCATCAACCCGCCGAGCCACCGGTCGAGCGCCGCGGCCCGGTCCGCCCGCGCCGCCGGGCCGATCCCTGGCTCCCCGTCGATCAAGGGGCCGGCGGGCGCGTTCCCGGCCTCGCGCGCCGCCGACCCCTTGATCATCCGTACCTCGCTCAGAGCGCGTCGAGGCCGCGCTCGCCGGTGCGGACCCGGACCACGTCCTCCACGGCCGTGACCCACACCTTCCCGTCACCGATCTTGCCGGTCCGGGCCGCGGTCACCACCGCGTCCACGACCTTGTCGACGTCGATCTCGTCGATCAGCACCTCGACCCGGATCTTCGGCAGGAACTCCACCGTGTACTCGGCACCCCGGTAGACCTCGGTGTGCCCCTTCTGGCGGCCGTAGCCCTGGACCTCGCTCACGGTCAGGCCGGCCACGCCGAGGGCGTGCAGCGCGTCCTTCACCGCGTCGAGCTGGTACGGCTTGATGACCGCGGTCACCAGCTTCATCTTCAACCCCTCCATCAGGGAACGTTAACCGGCGACCTTCTCGTTGACCGGCGCGGCGGGCGCGCCCGCGGCCGGAGTCTTCCCGGGCGAGCCGAGGCCCGCCATCGCGAACGCGCCGCCCCCGCCGGTGGCCGGCGAGAAGTCGTACGCGGTCTCCGCGTGCTCCGCGACGTCGATGCCGTTGACCTCGTCCTCCGCGTCGGCGCGGAACCCGATCGTCTTCTGGATCACGAAGCCGAGGACCCAGGCCACCCCGAACGACCAGACGGTGACGAGCAGACCGGCCAGCAGCTGGCGGCCGAACTGGGTGAGGCCGCCGCCGTAGAACAGCCCGTTCGACGCCCCGATCACCTCCGAGATCGCGCTGTTGACCTTCGTGGTGGCGAAGAGGCCGAGCCAGAGCGAGCCGATCCAGCCGCCGACGAAGTGCACGCCGACCACGTCGAGCGAGTCGTCGTACCCGAGCTTGTACTTCAGGCTGACCGCCAGCGCGCAGACCGCGCCGGCGACCAGGCCGAGCAGCACCGCCGACCACGGCTCGATGAAACCGCACGCCGGGGTGATCGCCACCAGGCCGGCGACCGCGCCGGAGGACGCGCCGACCATGGTCGGCTTACCGCTCTTGATCCACTCGACGACGATCCAGCCGAGCACCGCCGCCGCGGTCGCGACCTGGGTGTTGATGAAGGCCAGGCCGGCGACGCCGTCGACGGTCAGCTCGGACCCCGCGTTGAAGCCGAACCACCCGAACCAGAGCAGGCCCGCGCCGAGCGCCACCATCGGCACGTTGTGCGGCTTCATCTGCTCCTTCGGCCAGCCGACCCGCTTGCCGAGCACCAGTACCAGGCCGAGCGCCGCGGCACCGGCGTTGATGTGCACGGCGGTGCCGCCGGCAAAGTCCAGCGCGTGCAGCTTGGCGCCGATCAGGCCGCCGCCCCAGACCATGTGCGCCACCGGGAAGTAGACCAGCGTGGCCCAGCCGAACGCGAAGAGCAGCCAGCCGGCGAACTTGGCCCGGTCGGAGACCGCGCCGCTGATCAGGGCGACGGTGATCACCGCGAACATCATCTGGAACGCCATGAAGACGTAGAGCGGGACCCCGATGCCGCTCGGGTTCTCCGCGGTGGCCCCCCACAGGTCGGTCTCGGCGAGGTACGTGCGGTGGCCGAGGTACTGCCCCAGATCCCCCCAGACGCCGTTGACGTCCGACCCGAAGGCGACCGTGAAGCCGTAGAGCAACCACAGGATCGAGATCAGCCCGATCGCCGAGAAGCTCATCATCATCATGTTCAGAACGCCCTTGGACCGGTTCAGGCCACCGTAGAACAGTGCCAGACCCGGCGTCATGAGCAGCACGAGCGCGGTCGAGACCAGCAACCACACGGTGTTGCCGGAGTCGATCGTCGGTGCGTCAGGCACGCTGGCCTCCCTTTGGTGAGTCTCTTCGACACCCGATGCGGCGAAGCCTTCCCGTGGCCTGTTTCCGGCAGCGGTTCGACGCTGTTTCGGCGCGGTCACGGGTTGTTTCGGACGTGTGAAGAAACCCTCACGGGCCGTTAAAACGGACACCGAGGGAGAAAGATCAGAGGAGCGCCTGCTCCAGAATGTTCCGCTCGTAGTCGAGCAATCGCAGGTCGCGCATCGGCCGACGCAGATGGCCCTTGTGCACGATCCGGACGAACGCCGGATCGCCGGCCGCCGCCATCCGGCGGATCCCCTCCACGTGGTCGACGACCCGCTTGCGGATCGTGCGCACCAGCCGGTGCCGGTCCCGCGGGATCAGCCCGTACGCGTCGGCGAAGAGCCGCAGCCGGCGCGGCCGGTCCGGCCGCTTCCAGCCGAGCGTGTAGGAGTCCCGGTCGGAGAAGAGCGGCACCCAGGTCCACGCCGCGTACGCCACGTCGTAGATCCGGGCGCCCGGCGAGCAGAGGTCGAAGTCGATCAGGGCCAGCGTCCCGTCCGGCCGCCAGATGACGTTGTGCGGGGCGGCGTCGTGGTGGCAGATCACCTCGGTGTCCGGCGGCGGCGGCCCGAACGAGCGCCACACCGCCCCCGGCGGCGGCTGGAAGCCGTACTGGGCGTCGTGGAACATCCGCAGCATCGTCGCGACCGTCACGAGCGCCTCGTCGGTGACCCAGTGCGGGGCCAGCGGGTACTCGCCGCACTCCCCCTCCAGGTACGACAGCACCTCGCGGTTGCGCTCGTCCATGCCGTACGCCCGCGGCGACCCGGTGAACCCGACGTACTCGAGGTGGCGCAGCAGCGCGTGCACGGACGGCGTCCACGGCCCGGCGTTGCGCCGGACCGTGTCCCCCACCCGCACCACGGTGCTGACGTTGCCACCGCGGAGCGGGATCTCCTGCTGGGTCACGTACGGTCTCCCGAGGCGTGGCGCCTGATCGCGGTATGTCACCCGAGGCTACGCATCCGTTCCGAGCGGCTCGACCCCGAGCAGGGCGTCGACGAACTGCACCGGGTCGAAGGGGGCGAGGTCGTCCGGGCCCTCGCCGAGCCCGACCAGCTTGACCGGGATGCCGAGCTTGCGCTGCACGGCGATCACGATCCCGCCCTTGGCGGTCCCGTCCAGCTTGGTCAGCACCACGCCCGTCACATCGACCACCTCGGTGAAGACCCGGGCCTGCTCCAGGCCGTTCTGGCCGGTCGTGGCGTCGAGCACCAGCAGCGTCTCGTCGACCGGGCCGTGCTTCTCCACGACCCGCTTGACCTTGCCGAGCTCGTCCATCAGGCCGATCTTGTTCTGCAGCCGGCCGGCGGTGTCCACCAGCACGGTGTCCACGCCGACGTCGATCCCCCGCCGCACCGCGTCGAACGCGACGCTCGCCGGGTCCGCGCCCTCCGGCCCGCGCACCACCTCCGCGCCGACCCGGCCGCCCCAGGTGGCGAGCTGGTCGGCGGCGGCGGCCCGGAACGTGTCGGCCGCGCCGAGCAGCACGCTGCGCCCGTCCGCGACGAGCACGCGGGCGATCTTGCCGCACGTGGTGGTCTTGCCGGCGCCGTTCACCCCGACCACGAGGATCACCGCCGGGTTGCCGGTCGCGCCGGTGGTGCGCAGCGAGCGGTCCAGCTCAGGGCTCAGCGCGCTCACCAGCTCCTCGGCGAGCAGCGCCCGCAGCCCGCTCGCGGTACGGGTGCCCAGCACCCGGGTGCGCTCCCGCAGCCGGTCGACGATCTCGCGGGTCGCCTCCACCCCGACGTCGGCGGTGATCAGGCTGTCCTCGATCTCCTCCCAGGCGTCCTCGTCGAGGTGGTCGCGGGAGAGCAGACCGAGCAGCCCCTTGCCGAAGACGTTCTGCGACCGGGAGAGCCGGGCCCGCAGCCGGACGAGCCGTCCGGCCGTCGGCTCGGGGCGCTCGATCACCGGCGGCAGCACGACCTCGGGGCGTTCCAGCACCTCGGGCTCGATGACCTCGGGCACCACCACCTCGGGGGCGGCCACCTCCGGCGTCACCACGTCCGGCGCGCGCGCCGGCGGCGGCTCCGCGACGATCACCCCGGTCGGGCGCTGCGGCTCCTCCACCGGCGGGGCCGGTCGGGCCGGCGGCCGCGGTGGGCGACGCAGCCGGGGCACCATCAGACCCACGGCGCCGAGCACCAGCACGCCCAGCAGGACCAGAGCGGCCACGAGGTAATCCGTCATGCGGGAAATCCTGACAGATGCCCGTCCGGGCGTCCCGCCCACCGCACCGATCGCGCGGCGAACGTCACGGGTAGCCGTGGGACGCTGCGGGTAGAGAAGATGGGCTCACCCCTCACCCCTCGGAGGTCGGTCATGCCCGCGGCTGGTCACGCCCGTGCACGCTGAACTATTGATCGGCCCGGTCCTGCGCCGCGTCGTCGGGACCCGCGCCACCATCTGGGTCGAGACGAGCGCGCCGACGGTGGTCGAGGTGCGCGCCGTCGGCGGCGGCCACGGCAGCGCGCCGACGTTCACCGCGTTCGACCACCACTACGCGCTCGTGGTGGTGGACGGACTCGCGCCGGGGACGGCGGCGGCGTACGAGGTGCTGCTCGACGGCGAGCGGGTCTGGCCGTTGCCGGACTCGCCGTACCCGGTCAGTGTCATCCGCACCCGGGCCGCCGACGACCGCGACCAACCGGTCCGGCTCGTCTTCGGCTCCTGCCGCGAGGCCACCCCGCGCGCCTCCGCCCGTCGACTGCCCCCCGACGCGCTCGACGCGTACGCCCGCCGGCTGATGGCGCTCGACGGCGACGACCCGGCCTGGCCCGATCAACTCGTGCTCCTCGGCGACCAGGTGTACGCGGACGAGACCTCGCCGAAGGTGCGCCGCTTCCTGCGCCGCCGCCGGCGTCGCCCCGTCGACGCCCCGGTCGACCAGGTCGTCACGTTCAACGAGTACACCGCGCTCTACCTCGAATCGTGGCGCGACCCCGAGATCCGGTGGCTCTTCTCGACCGTGCCGAGCGTCATGATCTTCGACGACCACGAGGTGATCGACGACTGGAACACCTCGGCGTCGTGGCGGACGGACGCGCGCCGGCAGCCGTGGTGGGCGGAGCGGATCGCCAGCGGCCTCGCCTCGTACTGGGTCTACCAGCACCTCGGCAACCTGCACCCGGATCAGATCGCGGCCGACCCGGTCTACGCCAAGGTGATCGCCGCGGAGGACGCGACCGCGGTGCTGCGCGAGTTCGGCGCACGGGTCGACCAGGAAGCTGACGTGGCGCACGACCACGAGCAGTGGCGGACGCGGCAGTACCAGTGGAGCTACGCGCTCGACATCGGGCGGACCCGGCTGGTCGTCCTCGACAACCGGTGCAGCCGGGTGCTCCAGCCGGGACGGAGGGCGATGCTGCCGCCCGCCGAGTGGAGTTGGTTCCTCGACCAGGCGCACGGCGAGTACGAGCACCTGGTGGTCGGGGCGTCGCTGCCCTGGCTGATGCCCCCGGGCATCCACTACCTGGAGGCGTGGAACGAACTGCTGGCCGAGTCCCCGCGGCGCTGGGTGGCGGGGTTCTCCGAATGGCTGCGGCGCGGGCTCGACCTGGAGCACTGGGCGGCGTTCCAGCGCTCGTTCACCGCGCTGGGCACGCTCTTCGCCCGGATCGGGACGGGCGACGGGGACGGCGCCGGTCGGCGGGTCGGCGCCGGGCCGGCGTACGGGGCCCCGGCCTCGATCAGTGTCCTGTCGGGGGACGTGCACCACTCGTACGTGGCGCGGGCGCGCTTCGCCGAGGACGTACCCACCCCCGTGCACCAGCTGACCTGCTCACCGTTCCACAACCAGGTGCCGGCCGTGCTGCGGCCGCTGATGCGGCTCGGGTGGGCCCGGATTCCCACCGCGGTGACCCGGGCCATGTCCCGGGCGGCCGGGCTGCCGAGCCCGCGGGTGCGGTGGGGCAAGCTCTCCGGCCCCTTCTTCGGCAACGCGGTGGGCACCCTGGTGCACGCGGGCCGCAAGGCGGAGGTCGTCATCGAGGGGACCGCGAAGGGCGGGGACCTGCGCCCCGTCGCCCACGCCCGCCTCACCGAATGATCATTGGGGGCGAAAAGGGGCGGCGTCGCGGGCGGGGGATCGAGATGATGGATCGATGACATGGACCGCCCCTGACATCACCCGGATCGACGTGCCGACCGCCGCCGGCGAGCGCGACATGCTCGAAGGCTGGCTCGACTTCCACCGGCAGACACTGTTGGCCAAATGCGCGGGCCTGACCGTCGAGCAGCTCAGAACAGCCAGCGTCGCGCCGTCGACCCTGACGCTGCTCGGCCTGGTCCGGCACATGGCCGACGTCGAGCGCTGGTGGTTTCGCAAGAACTTCGCCGGCGAACCGCTCGACGACCTGTACGCCACGGAGGCCGACCCCGACGCCGACTTCAACGGCGTCGCCGACGCGGACCCCGGCGCCGATTTCGCGGTCTTCGACGCGGAGGTGGCGGCGGCCCGCGCGGCGGCGCACGGCCGGTCCCTGGACGAGACGTTCCGCAGCCTCGCCGGCAAGCGGCGGGAGCTCAACCTGCGCTGGGTCTACACCCACATGATCGAGGAGTACGCCCGCCACAACGGCCACGCCGACCTGCTTCGCGAACGCATCGACGGCGTCACCGGCACCTGACCCCGCCGCCACCACCACCCGCCCGTCGATCTTGCAGTTGTGGCCGCCGAATCGCCCCGTTGTGCCCCGTTTTGGGACGGCCAGAACTGCAAGATCGCCGGGGTTCGGGGGTTCGGGGGTTCGGTCAGGCGGTGAAGGCGGCGCGGAGGTATGTGAGGTCGTGGGGGCCGGTCCAGCGGTGCGCGGAAAGGCCCGCGGCGCGGGCGCCGCGCACCGTCCGGTCATCGTCGTCGACGAAGAGCACCTGCTTCGGCAGCGCCCCGACCGCCCGGCACGCCTCGTGGAAGTAGTCCTTCGCCGGCTTGTGCACCCCGACAACGGACGAGTTGATCACGACGTCGAGCTCGTCGACGAGGTTGAGCGCGGCCAGGTCGGCGTCGAGCAGGTCGGTCGCGTTGGTGGCCAGGCCGACCCGGACGCCGCCCGCACGCAGCTCCCGAATGAAGCCGAGCACGTCGGGGTCGACCGCGCCCCGGTCCCGCTCCCACTCCTCGACCGCGACGCGCGCCCGCTCCGGGTCGCCGGTCTGCTCGGCGAGCGCGCGCGTCACCTCGGCCATCCACTCGGCGTGGCTGATCTGCCCGGTGAGCGCGGGCTGCGCCCGCGACCACTCCAACGCGGTGCGCAGCAGCGAGCCCTCCGGCAGCCCGTGCCGGCGCTCCACGCCGGCGGTCAGCTCCGGATCCCAGTGCCGCAGCACGCCGTCGAAGTCGATGAGCAACGCCGTCGGGCGCTCCCGCTGCATCAGTCCTCCCCGTCCCGGTTGAGGCGCTGGCTGATCACCTGCGTCACGCCCTGGCGCATGGTCACGCCGTACAGCGCGTCCGCCACCTCCATGGTGCGCTTCTGGTGCGTGATCACGATGAGCTGACTCTTCTCCCGCAGCTGGGCGAGCAGGGTGATCAGGCGGCCCAGGTTCACGTCGTCGAGCGCGGCCTCCACCTCGTCCATGATGTAGAACGGGCTGGGGCGGGCGCGGAAGATCGCCACGAGCATCGCGACCGCGGTCAGCGACCGCTCGCCGCCGGAGAGCAGTGACAGCCGCTTGATCTTCTTCCCCGGCGGGCGCGCCTCGACCTCGACGCCGGTGGTCAGCAGGTCCTCCGGGTCGGTGAGCACCAGGCGCCCCTCGCCGCCGGGGAAGAGCACCTTGAAGACCTCCTGGAACTCCCGCGCCGTGTCCTCGAACGCGCTGGCGAAGACCTCCAGAATCCGGTCGTCGACGTCCTTGACGACGGTGAGCAGGTCGCGCCGGGTGGCCTTGAGGTCCTCCAGCTGGTCGGAGAGGAACTTGAAGCGCTCCTCCAGCGCGGCGAACTCCTCCAGCGCCAGCGGGTTCACCTTGCCCAGCAGCGCCAGCTCCCGCTCGGCCCGGCCGGCCCGCTTCTCCTGCGTCGCCCGGTCGTACGGCACCGGCTCGGGCTCCGGCTTGCCGTCGGCGGCCGCGGCGGTCACCTGCGCCTGGGTCGGCGGGACGAGCTGCTGCGGCCCGTACTCGGCGATCAGCGTCTCGACGTCGAGCGCGAAGTCCTCGGCGGCCTTGGCCTCCAGCTGCTCGATGCGCATCCGCTGCTCGGCGCGGGCCACCTCGTCGCGGTGCACCTCGTTGGTGAGCCGCTCCAGGTCGGCGCCGAGCCGCTTGGCCGCCGCGCGTACCTCCTGCAGCTCGGCCTCCCGCGCGGACCGCGCCAGGGCGATCTCGTCCCGGGTCTGCTCGGCCGCGGCCAGGGAGCGGGCGAGCCGGGTCTGCGCGGCGCGGGCGCCCAGCTCGACGGCGCGGGCGATCGCCGCGCCCCGGGCGCGGGCGGCCTTGCGGGCCGCCGCCCGCTCGCGGGCGGCCCGCTCCGCGGCGGCCTGCCGCAGCAGCGAGTCGGCGCGCCCGGCGATGGAGGCGACCCGCTCCTCCGCGGTGCGCACCGCGAGGCGCACCTCCATCTCGTTCTGCCGGGCCTGCGGCAACGCCGCGGCCAGCATGTCCCGTTCCTCCGTCGACGGGTCCTCGTCGATCGGGGTCGATTCGGCCAGGAGCAGCCGCTCCTCCAGCTCCTCCAGCCCGGCGAGGTCGCGGTCGCGCGCCTCCTCGGCGCGGGCCCGCGACGCCGCGAGCCGCTCGGTCTCAGCCTTCGCCGACCGGGCCGCGGCGCCGAGCTCGGCCAGCCGCCGCGCGGCGGCGTTGCGCTCGCCCTCGGCGGCGCGCTTCGCGGCGGCGGCCACCGAGACCGCGTCCTTGCGGGTCGCCACCTCGGCGCGGGCGGCGGCGAGCTGCTCGCGCAGCTCGGCGATCGTGCCCTCGGCGGCGAGCCGGTTGGTCCGCGCCTCCTCCACCGCGGCCTGGACCTCGATGAAGCTCGGGGCCTTGCCCGACCCGCCGGCCGCGGCGTACGCGCCGACCACGTCGCCGTCGGGGGTGACCGCGCGCAGCTCCGGGTTCGCGGCCACCGCGCGGGCCGCCGCCTCCAGATCGTCCACGAGTACGACGTCCCGGAGCGCGCGGTGCACCGCCGGCCGCACGTCGTCGCGGCACTGGATCACGTCCGGCGCCCACTTCGCGCCGGCTGGCAGCGCCGGGCGGAGCGCGTCGAGTGACCCGATCATCCCCGGGCCGTCCGGGCTGCCCACGATCAGGCTGGCCCGTCCGGCATCCTGGATCTTGAGCAGCCGCATCGCCTCGGCCGCCTCGTCGACGCCGGCGACCGCGACCGCGTCGGCCAGCGCGCCGAGGGCGGCGGCGAGCGCCGCCTCGTGTCCGGGTTCGACGGTGAGCATCGCCGACAGGCTGCCGAGCAGCCCCGGCACCTCGTCGGCCCGGGCCAGCAGCGCGCCCGCGCCGTCCTTGCGGCGCAGCCCCATCGCGAGCGCTTCCTCGCGCGCCTTCCAGGTGGCGGCGTCCTTCTCCGCCTTGCGCTCGGCGTCGGAGAGCTCCCGCACCAGGGCGGCGGCCGTGTCGTGGGCCGCGACGGCCTCGGCGTGCCGCGCGTCGAGGTCGGCGTTGTCCCGGTCCGCCTCGGTGGACTGCTCGGCCACCGCGTCCAACTCGGCCTGCGCCTTCGCGGCGCGCGCCTCGGCGTCGGCGTGCGCCGCGGCGAGCCGCTGGATCTCCTCGGCGGCGCTGGTCGTCCGCGCCCGCGCGGAGTTGACCTGGCCGGTCAGCTTCGCCAGCCCCTCACGCCGGTCGGCGATCGCCTTCGCGGCCACGACCAGCGCCCGCTCCGCGGCCGCGAGCTGGCGTTCGAGCTCCTGCCGGCCCTCCACGGCCTCGGCCAGCCGGATCTGGTCGTCGGTGAGCGCGGCCCGCAGCTCCTCCTCGTGCTCGCGGACCTTCTCCGCCTCGGCCGCCAGCTGCTCGGGATCGCGCCCCGGCCGCTCGTCGTCGGGGACCACGGAGAGGTGCCGCAGCCGCTCGCCGGCGAGCTGCTGGGTCGAGCGGAACCGCTCGGTGAGGGCGGAGAGCCGGTACCAGGTGTCCTGGGCGGCGGCGAGCAGCGGCGCGTCCTCGGCCAGCGCCGTCTCCAGCTCCAGCAGCCGCCGCCCGACCTCGCCGTACTCCTGCTCGACCTGCTCGCGCCGCTCGCGCAGCGCCGCCTCGTCGGCGATCTCCTTGTCCAGCGTGGAACGCAGCGTGGCCAGGTCGTCGGCGAGCAGCCGCAGCCGGGCGTCGCGCAGATCGGCCTGGATGCCCTGCGCGCGCCGGGCCACCTCGGCCTGCCGCCCCAGCGGCTTGAGCTGGCGGCGCAGCTCGGCGGTGAGGTCGGTGAGCCGGTTGAGGTTGGTCTGCATCGCGTCGAGCTTGCGCAGCGCCTTTTCCTTGCGCTTGCGGTGCTTCAGAACGCCGGCCGCCTCCTCGATGAAGGAGCGCCGGTCCTCGGGCTTGGCGTGCAGCATGCCGTCCAGCCGGCCCTGCCCGACGATGATGTGCATCTCCCGGCCGATGCCGGAGTCGGAGAGCAGCTCCTGGATGTCGAGCAGCCGGCAGGAGTTGCCGTTGATCTCGTATTCGCTCTCGCCGGAGCGGAACATCCGGCGGGTGATCGACACCTCGGTGTAATCGATCGGCAGCGCGCCGTCGGTGTTGTCGATGGTGAGTGTGACCTCGGCGCGGCCCAGCGGCGCGCGGCCGGCGGTGCCGGCGAAGATCACGTCCTCCATCTTGCCGCCGCGCAGCGCCTTCGCGCCCTGCTCGCCCAGCACCCACGCGATCGCGTCGACGACGTTGGACTTGCCCGAGCCGTTGGGCCCCACCACACAGGTGATGCCCGGCTCCAGCCGCAGCGTCGTCGCGGAGGCGAAGGACTTGAAGCCCTTCACCGTCAGGCTCTTCAGATGCACGTTTTCGATTCCTCGTCCGACGCGACCGTCGGGCTTCGGGCGACCTCGCCGATCTCGGCCGCCGGGCCACAGTCCGGGGCTCGCGCTCGGCGGCCCTGGTCAACCCGCAGGGTAACGCGGAGCAGCGGCGGGACCGGTGCGGCGCGCGCCGGTGAGCCTATCCGATGGCGCGCCGACCGGCGCCGGGCGCGGGGCGTGGGCTGGTGGTCCGGCGCGTTCCGGCGGACCGTGGCCCGCCCGGCCCCGCACAAAAAGCTGCGCGCCGCCACGGATGTGTCGGCGCGCGATCGGTGCGATTCAGTGTGCGGCGGTGGGCGCCGGGCGACCCGGCGCCCCGGAGATCAGGTCAGTGCCGGCTCGGCCAGCCGCAGCAGATCGTCTGCCTCGGCGGCCGCTGCCGCGAGCCGATCGTTCTCGGCACGCAGGCGGGTGATCTCGAACTCCAGTGCCTGAACCCTGGCACGCAGTCGGGTGACCTCGTCGAGCAGACGCCGGTCGGGCGCCGCACCAACGTGGCCGTAGAGGGCCTTCGCCATATCGTCTCCTTGTAATGCGCTGCCGGAAAGGCCGGCCAACGCGCGCCCAGCTATTCGCGGCTATCCATCCTCGGGCAGGCGAGGGCAGGATCGGGCGCGACTGGCGACCTTCCTATAGTCCGCCCGCCGCCCGCCCTTCGTCAAGCTCCGGTAGGCGCAGATCACTTGCGGGTCGACCGGCATGGGCCGCGGCGCACCGCCACGAGGCGCGAACAAGGTCGCTGTTCGAACGGGAAAAGCCTAACGGAAAGATGTTTCCCGCACGCTAACGAAGATCTTCACGGAAAGTCGATCACCGATTCCGACAGATGCAAGAGCGTCTTATCTCTTCCTTAGCCGCGTTGTCGCCCCGCCGGGCCCGCCCGTACCGTCGCAGCCGTCCCGATCCGCCGGACAGTGGATCCCGCCCGACCAGTTGGAGGCAACGACGTGCCCGGGGGCAGCGAAGGGTCCCGTCCGCGGCGGCGCCCGACCCGAGCGGGCGGAGCCGTCGATCCGACCGGCCGGCCGGGTCGGCACCGACGGCCGCGACGATCGCCCGTACGGCTCGGCCTGATCGCCGCGGTGGCGGTCCCCGCGCTCACGCTCGG
This sequence comes from Micromonospora pattaloongensis, assembly GCF_900107255.1. Lineage (GTDB taxonomy): Bacteria > Actinomycetota > Actinomycetes > Mycobacteriales > Micromonosporaceae > Micromonospora_I > Micromonospora_I pattaloongensis. The sequence continues at coordinate 691,678 of NZ_FNPH01000002.1, forward strand.
GGCCGGCGCGCTGATGCGACCAGCGGAATTCTTCGCCACCGACCCACCCCGCCGGGCCGCCGCCACGCCGCTGGACGACCCTTCCGGCCAGCCGGCGTACGCCCGGACGCGGTCCGGGGTCCCGCCGACCGCGTCGCCGTCGCCCCCGGCCGCCGGCCGGGGCGCCCCGGAGCCCCGCGCGACGCCGGACCGCACGGCCACGCCGTCGTCGCGACGCGCGCCCCGCTCCGCCCCGTCACCCGCCGCCCCGTCACCCGCGGCGCCGCCCCGGGCGGCCGCGTCCGCGGCGCGCGCCGCGGACGGCGTCGAGGAGCAGGTCGTCGCGCTCGTCAACCGGGAACGCTCGGCCAACGGCTGCGGCGCCGTAACGCTCCAGCCGCAGCTGGCCGAGGCCGCCCGGCTGCACAGCGCCGACCAGGCGGCGACCGGCACGATGTCGCACACCGGCAGCGACGGCAGCTCACCGTGGGACCGCGCCGAGCGGGCCGGCTACGCCCGGGCGATCGGCGAGAACGTCGCCGCCGGCTACCGCAGCGCCGACGCGGTCATGGCGGGGTGGATGGACAGCCCGGGGCACCGCGCGAACATCCTCAACTGCGACGCGAGAGCGATCGGCGTCGGCCGGGCCGCCGCCGACGACGGCACCCCGTACTGGACGCAGATGTTCGGCTCAGCCCTCTAGCGCGGGCCGGCGGGCCAGGGCACCGCCGACCGTTCGCACGGCCGTGCCGCCGCAGGCGGTCGGCTCGTTGTTCCGAGCGGAAAGTGCCGCCGTGCGTCGTTCGGCGTGCCGAACGACGGCAGCTGGCGCCGGCACGGCCGCCGCGGGCCGAGCCGATGCGACCGGAGGAGGTAGCGATGAGGACAGTGCTGCCGCTCTACGTGCACCCGCTCGACGCGCCGACGGCATGGCAGGCCGAGCGCCTGGGCGACGTCACGGTCGTGGTGAACGTGCACGACGGCCCGGGGAAGAAGCCGAGCGCCGTCTACGAGGTGGTGCTCGCGCAGCTCGCCGAGGGCGGGGTGCCGCTGCTGGGGTACGTCGACCTCGCGTACGTGTCGCGCCCGCTCGCCGACATCCTCGAGGAGATCGAACGGTGGGCGGCCTACCGGGTGAACGGCATCTTCTTCCACGCCGCGCCGACCAGCCCGTTCGGCCTCGGACCGGTCTCGATGGCGATCCGGGTCGCGCGCGGGTTCGGCCTGCGGGACCTGATCCTCAATCCGGGCGAACCCACCGATCCCGTCTACCGCGATCTCGACGTGCCCATCTGCACGTTCGAGGGGAGCTGGCAGGACTACCAGCGCTGGCCGCCGAAGGGGAGCCAACCCGGCGACGGGCACCTCGTCTACGGGGTGCCGACCGACAAGGTGGACGCGGCCCGGCGGCTGATGCTGCTGCGGCACGCCGGCTTCGGGCTCGCCACCGACCTCGACCTGCCGCACCCGTACGCGGGGCTGCCGGCCAGCATGGGCGAGCTCTCCCCCACCCCGTGATCGCCGGCGGTCGGCGGTCAGCCGGCCGATGTGGAAGGTCCTGCGCGCCGGGTCCGGAGCGCGAGCCGCGCCGACGGGCACGGCCCCCCGCCGGTCGCCGACGGGCACGGCCCCCCGCCGGTCGGCGGGGGGCCGTGCGCGTCGTGGCGGCGGCTACCGCGCGCCCACCAGCTCCGGCTCGGGCGTCGGGGCGGCGACGTCGACGACCGGCGCCGGACGCTCGCGCAGGAACCGCGGCGCCCACCAGTTCGCCTTGCCGAGCAGCGTCATCAGCGACGGCAGCACGACCGCCCGGATGATCGTCGCGTCGATCAGGATGGCGGCGGCGAGGCCGACCCCGATCTGCTTCATCTCGATCGCGCTGAGCGTGCCGAAGATCGCGAACACCGCGACCATCACGATCGCCGCGCTGCTGACCACGCCGGCCGACGAGGTGATGCCGTGCGCCACCGCCTCCCGGTTCGGCATGCCGCCGCGCACCGCCTCGCGGATCCGGCTCACCACGAAGACGTGGTAGTCCATCGAGAGCCCGAACAGGATCACGAAAAGGAAGAGCGGCAGCCAGGAGACGATCGCGCCCATCGAGGTGAAGCCGAGCAGCCCCTCGGCCCAGGTGTTCTGGAAGACCAGCACCAGCAGGCCGTACGCGGCTCCGGCGGAGAGCAGGTTGAGCACGATCGAGGTCAGCGCGACCACCAGCGACCGGAACGTGATCGTCATCGCGACGAACGTCAGCAGCAGCACAAAGCCGACCACCAGCGGCAGCTTCTCCCTGATGTGCGCGGCGTAGTCCTCGCTCTCGGCCACGGCGCCGGTCACCGCGTACTCGACGCCGGGGATCTCCCGCAGCGTCGCCGGCACCAGGTCGGCGCGGAGCGCCTGCAGCGACCGGCGCGCCTCGTCGGTGCGGGTGGCGTACGGCGTGGCGATCTCCAGTGTCGCGACCCGGCGGTCGGCGGAGACCTCGAGCTGCGGGCCGTTCGCCTCGATCGGCGCGAAGAGCGGGTCGGCCGCGGCCCGGGTGGCGAGGTCGGTGAGCGCGGTCCTGACCGCCCCGGCCTGGGCCGCGTCGGCCCGCACCGCGACGGTGTGGGTGGTGCCGGTGCTCGGGAACGCGGCGGTGAGCCGGTCGTACGCCTGCATGACCGCGGTGCTGCGCGGCAGGTCCTCCGGGCCCGGGAACTTCAGCTTCATGTCGATGGCCGGTACGGCGAGCGCGAGCAGCAGGCCGGCGGAGATCACCAGCGTGGTGCGCGGGTGCCGCAGCGCCGGGCGCAGCACGGCGGGCCAGAACCGGGGCGGGACGGGGGCGCCGTCCGGCCCGACGCGGTGGGCGGTGAGGCGCCAGAGCAGCGGCACGCGGGGCTTGTCGATCCAGCGGCCGAGCTTGGCGAGGACCGCGGGGAGCACGGTGAGGGACCCGATCACGGCGACGGCGACCACGAGGATCGAGCCGACGGCGAACGAGGCGAAGATGGGGTCGTTGGCGAGGAAGAGCCCGGCCATCGAGATGATCACGGCAAGCCCGGAGACGACGACGGCGTGCCCGGAGGTCTCCGCGGCCATCTCGACCGCGTCCAGGTGGCGCCGGCCCTTGGCGCGTTCCTCCCGCTCACGCCGCACGTAGAACAGCGAGTAGTCGACGCCGACGGCCATGCCGATCAGGAGGATGACGCTCGCGGAGGAGTCGTTCGCGGGCACCAGGTGCGACGCGATCGTGGACAGCCCCATGGCCGCGGCCACCGACGAGAGCGCCAGCAGCACCGGAATCCCGGCGGCGATCAGCGCGCCGAACGCGATGACCAGGATCGCCAGCGTGACCGGGATGCTGAGGAACTCCGCGCGCGTGAAGTCCTCGCCGATCGTCTCGTCGAGCGCCCTGCTGATCGACGGGCCGCCGACCTGTTCGACCCGCAGCTGCGGATGGGCGGTCTGCACCGCCGCGGTCGCGTCCCGCAGCGGCTGGACGCGCTCGCTCGCGGTCGACCGGTCGCCGCTCATCGTGATCGGCAGCAGCAGCGCCGACCCGTCGCGGCTCGGGACCGGCTGGCCGACGGCGGCCACGCCGGGCGTGGACCGCAGCCGGGTCGCGGCGTCGGTCGCGGCCGCGCCGGCGGCCGCGGAGTCCAGCGCGCCGCTGCGCGCGGTGATGAGGACGTTCTCCTGGGCCGGGTGGGCGAAGTCGCCGTCGGCGATGATCGCCTGGGCGTGGCCCATCTCCCCGATCCGCATGTCCTCGTCGGTCATCTCCGTGAGGCCGGCCGCGTTTCCCCCCACGAAACAGACCGCCACGAACACGACCCACAGCGCGATCGCCCGCCACGGATGCTCGGCGCTCCACCGCGCGATCCGCACCGTCATCGGTCGCTTGCCCATTCCGGGCTCCCCCTTTGTCATTGCCACGTTCCGTTAGCGGACATGACGCTAGGGATCGCCGGCCGGACCGACATCCGGGACGCACCCGCGTTCGTCCCGGAGGGCGCGCCGCGCGGGCATCCGGTTCCCCCGCGCTCACGCATTCGGACAACTAGGACGTTCCGGGCGCAGACTCTACCGCTGAATGATCTTGCTATCGGTCACACGGAGGAGTCGTGTCGATCACTACCCCGACGCGGCTCAGGGGTTCCCCCCAACGACCCGCCGGGGACGCGGTTGGCAGCGCGGGCAGCTGTACGACGACCGGTTCATGAACGGCTCGCGGCGGATCGGCGCGCCGCACCGCCGGCAGGGCAGCCCCTCCCGCCCGTAGACGTTCAGCGCGCGGTCGAAGTAGCCGCTCTCGCCATTGACGTTGACGTAGAGCGAGTCGAAGCTGGTGCCGCCCGCCACCAGCGCCTCGGCCAGCACCTCGCGGACGTGCCCGAGCAGCCGCGACGCCGCCGGCCCGGTCAGCGCCTCCGTCGGGCGCGCTCCGTGCAGGCGGGAACGCCACAGCGCCTCGTCGGCGTAGATGTTGCCGACCCCCGAGATCAACGTCTGGTCCAGCAGCGCGCGCTTGACCTCGGTGCGCCGGCGCCGGATCGCGGCGGCGAAGTCGCGGTCGGAGAAGGCCGGGTCCATCGGGTCCCGCGCGATGTGCGCGATCTCCGTCGGCAGCTCCGCCCCGCCCTGAGAGACGGATAGACCACCGAACGTCCGCTGGTCGATGAAGCGCAGCTCCGGGCCGCCGTCGTCGAAACCGAACCGGATCCGCAGGTGCGGCTCGTCCGGGGCGTCCGCCGGCTGCACCAGCAGCTGGCCGGACATCCCGAGATGCGCGATGATCGCGTCGTCGCTGTCCAGGGGGAGCCAGAGGTACTTGCCGCGCCGGCAGGCGTCCAGCACCCGGCGTCCGGCGAGAACGGCCGCGAAGTGCGCCTCGCCGGGAACATGGCGCCGCACCGCCCGCGGGTGACGTACCTCCACGGCGGCGATCCGGCGACCGCTGACCCACTTGGCCAGCCCCTGCCGGACCGTCTCCACCTCGGGCAGTTCGGGCACGGAATCCTCCTCGCGCGTCGCCGACGGGGACGTTCGGCGACCCTGGCGGTCAGACGACGGTGGCGCCGCCCTCGAGCGGCGGGGCGGCGGCGGGCTCGGCGACCTCCTCGGAGAGCGTGCGCCAGGCGGCCTCGGCGGCCCGCTGCTCGGCCTCCTTCTTGCTCCGGCCGTCGGCGCCGCCGTACCGGTTGCCGGCCACCACCACCCAGGCGGTGAAGGTCTTCGCGTGGTCCGGGCCGGCCTCGTCGATGCGGTACTCCGGCACCCCCAGTCCGAGCGCCGCGGTCAGCTCCTGCAGGCTGGTCTTCCAGTCCAGCGCCGCCCCCCGGCCGGCGGACTCGGCCATCAGCGGGTCGAAGAGCCGGTGGATGACGACCGAGGCGGTGTCCAGCCCGTACTGCAGGTAGATCGCGCCGAGTAGCGCCTCCAGCGTGTCGGCGAGGATGCTCGCCTTGTCCCGGCCGCCGGTGGTCTCCTCGCCCTTGCCGAGCAGCAGGTACGCGCCGAGACCGTGCGGGCCGAGCCGTCGGGCCACGTCGGCGAGGGCCCGCATGTTGACCACGCTCGCCCGCAGCTTGGCGAGCTGACCCTCGGGCAGGTCCGGATGGTTGTGGAAGAGCGCCGCGGTGATCACCACGCCGAGCACCGAGTCGCCGAGGAACTCCAGCCGCTCGTTGGTGGGCAGCCCCCCGTTCTCGTACGCGTACGAGCGGTGCGTCAGGGCGCGCTCCAGCAGCTCGGGCTCCAGGCTCACGCCGAACGCCGCCTCGAGGTGCGCCAGGGGTGGGCGGCGGCGTTTGTCGCTGGTCATGCGGTCACCTCGTTGATCATGCGGATACCTCGTCGGGCGCGGAGAGCAGCGCGGAGATCGCCGCAGTGGCGGAGCTGCGGTGCAGGTGGGCGGCGAGCGCGATCCCGGAGGCAAGGTCCTCGCCGGTCGCGGCGCCGTGACAGACGACCGTGATCCCGGCAACGCCCAGCAGCGCGGCGGCGCGCGGGACGCCGCCGCTCGCGGACGGGGCGCCGGCCATCGCGTACGCGCCCTCGATCCCCTTGAGCAGCACGTTTCCGGTGAATCCGTCGGTGACGACGACGTCGGCGCGCGCGCCCAGCGCCACGTCGTACCCCTCGATGAGGCCGACGTAACGGGCGCCGCACGGCAGATTCGCGCCCGCGAGCAGCGGATCGGCGGCGCGACGCAGCCGATCGCCCTTGCCCGGTTCCGCGCCGATCGAGAGCAGCCCGATCCGGGGGGCGTCCACGCCGTGCGCGACGGCCGCGTAGGCGGCGCCGAACGCCGCGTGTTGCGTCAGCGTGGCGGGGCAGGGGTCCAGGGAGGCGCCGACGTCGAGCAGGACCACCGGGTTGGCGACGGCCGGCAGCGAGGCGACCAGCGCGGGACGGCGTACCCCCGGCCAGCGCCCGAACCCGAGCGCGGCGGCGATGACGGTGGCGCCGGTCGCGCCGGCGGAGATCAGGGCGTCGGCCGCCCCCTCGGCGACGGCGGCGACGGCGGCGCGCACCGTCGTCTCCACCCGACCGGCCCGCGCGGGCGCGTCGCCCATGCCGACCGCGTCGCGAACCGGCCGCACCGCCACCCGGGTCCGGTCGCGGGACGGGAGCGCACGAATGATCTCGTCGGCCACCTCGACGGGGCCGACGAGCAACAGGGCGAGATCAGGATCGGCGCGGCACGCCCGCAGAGCGCCGTCAACCACGACGGCGGGAGCATCGTCCCCGCCGAGGAGGTCGACGGCGATCCGCGCGGTGCCCGGCTCCACGGAAACGCCGGCCGGAATAGCTCGGCCGGCGTGCGCCGGAGCCGGTGCACCGGGCAGTCGCCAGGGCGTGCGCGTCACCCGATCGGAGATCGGGAGCGTCACAGCAGGCGAGAGGTCAGACCTCGATGACCTGGCGACCGTTGTAGGTGCCACACACCGTGCACGCAGCGTGCGGGAGCTTCGGCGACTTGCACTGCGGGCAGGCCACCGTCGCCACCGCCGTGGTCTTCCACTGCGCCCGGCGGGACCGCGTGTTGCTGCGCGACATCTTGCGCTTGGGAACGGCCACGGTACTTACTCCTCTTTACGGGTCAATTGCGACAGGCCAGCCCAGCGCGGGTCAACCTGCTCGTGCGTGTGATCGGCCGGCAACTCGTCCAGGTGCACCCCGCACTCGGGGCACAGCCCTGGGCAGTCCTCCCGGCACACCGGGTTCGTCGGCAGCGCGAGCACCACCGCGTCCCGGAGCGTCGGCTCCAGGTCGATCAGGTCGCCCTGCATCCGGCCGACCTCATCCTCGTCCGTCGTCTCGTCCGTGGTGCTGTTCTCGTACGCGTACAGCTCCTGGATCGTGACGGTCAACGAGTCGTTGATGGGGCGCAGGCAGCGGCCGCACTCCCCCTCGACGGGACCCGTGACGGTCCCCGAGACGAGCACGCCCTCCGACACCGACTCGAGCCTCAGGTCGAGGGTCAGGTCGGCGCCTTCCGGCACGCCGATCATCTCCAGCCCGAGGTCCGCCGGCGCGGGAGCCACCCGATTGACCGTACGCAACGCGCCAGGTCGGCGCGGCAGGTCCCTCGTGTCGAGGACCAGCGGCGACCTGGGGTTGAGGTTGATCGACGAATGATTGCGCATAGTCAGACTCCGGCCTGTGAGAGGCCGACGAAACAGGTTACCTGGCCGGGAGGGCGATCGTCGAACTGGGTCCGTTCCACCTCATCGTCCCCGCCGGCCGGCCCGTCCGCCGCCGATTCCCGGTCTCGCTCCGGCGCTCCCGCCCGCCGCAGCCCCCTGCGGCGCGGGAACGCCCTCGGTCAGAACGGCAGCGGGCGTTCGCTTTCTTCCCCGACGAAGGTGCCGATCTCCCGCAGCGCGTGCATCTTGTCCCGACCCCGCTCGATCGAGGCGAGCGCGCGGGTGAGGAACTGCTCGAAGTTGGCCAGCGCGGTGTCGACGTAGTCGTCGACCTCCTGGCGCAGGCGCTGCGCCTCGGCGCGCGCCTCGGCGATGATGCGGGCGCCCTCGTGCTCCGCGGAGACCGTGATCTCGTTCACCGACACGAGCCGGGCGTGCTCCGCCTCGCCCTCGCTGATGATCCGGTCGGCCTCGCGCTTGCCGGCCTCCACGATCTTGTCGCGCTCCTCGAGGAGGACCGCCGCGCGGCGCAGGTCGGCCGGGAGCTCGACCCGGAGCTGATCGAGCAGGGCGATCATCTCTCCGCGGTCGACCATGCAGTTGTTCCGCGACATCGGGACGGCACGGGCCGCCTCCACGATGGCGATGAGCTCGTCGATGCGGTCGAGCGGGTCCACCGGCATCTCTCCTGTCGTTCGGCGGCCGACCCGTACATGATGCAAGGCCGGCCAGGCTGCTGCTGCACCCCATCATGCGGCGTGCGGGGGTCGCGCACCTATCTGCGCAGCCCCGGCGCGTCGTGTCCGTCCCCCGGCCGGGGCCCCGCCCACGCGCGGCGCCTCAGCCCGCCGGCTGCGTCCCGAGACGTTCCCGCAGCCGCTGGTGCACCACGTCCGGGAGGTGCGCCGAGACGTCCCCGCCCCACTTCGCCACCTCCTTGACCAGGCTGGAGGAGAGGAACGAGTAGAGCGGGTTGGTCGGCATGAACAGCGTCTCGACGCCCGCCAGGCCGATGTTCATCTGCGCCATCTGCAGCTCGTAGTCGAAGTCGCTGACCGCGCGCAGCCCCTTGACCACCACCGGCGCGTCCTGTGCCCGGCAGAAGTCGACCAGTAGGCCGCGGAACGCCGCGACGCGCACGTTCCGGTAGGAGGCGGTCACCTCCCGCAGCATCGCGATCCGCTCGTCGACGCTGAACAGCCCGCTCTTCGACTGATTGATCAGCACCCCGACGATCACCTCGTCGAACAACCGGCTGCTCCGGCCGATGATGTCGAGGTGGCCATTGGTGACCGGGTCGAACGATCCGGGACACACCGCACGTCTCATGATCGGCGACCGTACCAAAGCGTGGTCTCGCCGTAGCGCCTACTGCGCTCGCCCGTGATGCCATCCACCCATGTCACCGGCCCGGTCCGGCTGGACCGCTCGACCACCACGACGGCGTCCGCCGCCAGCCAGCCGCCGTCGGCCAGCGCGGCCAGCACGGCCGTGATCTCCTTATCGGGTACGGCGTACGGCGGGTCGGCGAACACCACGTCGTACGGGTCCCCGTCCGGGCCCGCCGCGAGCACGGTGAGCACCTTTCCGATCACGACCCGTGTCGCCTCGCCGGCGCGCAGCGCCGTCACGTTGTCCCGGATGATCCGGCCGGCCTTCGCGTCCGCCTCGACGAGCAGCACGTGGCCGGCGCCCCGGGAGAGCGCCTCCAACCCCACCGCCCCGGATCCGGCGTAGAGATCGGCGAAACGCGCGCCGTCCAGATCGATCATCGTGTTCAACGCGCTGAACAGCGCCTCGCGCACCCGGTCCGAGGTCGGGCGGGTGTGCGCGCCGGCCGGCGTGACGAGGCGACGGCCACCCAGCGTGCCCGCGACGATGCGCGTCATGACGTCTCCCTGGTCATGACGTTGACGCTACGCGACCGGACTTCACCGCTGCGCAACAGATGCGACAGTCGGAAACCACGAAGAGACATCGTCCGGCGACGAGCCGTATATCAATCATCTCGAATCTGCAACATCATCCTTATGCGCGGCTGAGGACCACCATGGACACTCCGCAACGGCTAAGGTCGGGCGCTGTGCCGGCGCAACCCCCGCCGGCGCACGACGTGGGGAGGCGTCACAACCAGGTAGAGCTGCTGTTCCGCCGCAGCCACCCGCCGCCCTCGCGCCGTGCTCTGAAGCCCCCTCTCCTCCAGGAGTACGCGTGTTCCGTCCCAAGCTGTCGCTGCGGCGGCCACTCGCGGTGGTTGGCGCCGCGATCGTCGGCCTCACCGCGGCCGTGGCGATGCAGTCGCCCGCAAGCGCCCACTACAGCGTGCCCAAGGGCACCGCGATCTGTGACACCACGACCGGCGAGTGGGTCGTGACGTGGACCGTCGAGAGCAAGGTGCACTTCGATTCGACGCACTTCGCGCTCCACCACGTCGCCGTGACCCCGCAGGGCACCACGGTCGAGGGCATCCCGGTCACCCAGGAGCGGAACAAGTACCCGCACTCGGTGAACGACAAGCTGACCGGGACCCAGCGGGTTGCCGGCGACGCGCGCCAGGCGACGCTGGCCACCAAGGCCAAGTGGAACGACGGCTACAGGGAGCAGGAGGCCCAGCGGAGCAAGGTCACCTTCGAGGGCAAGTGCGAGAAGGAGACGGTGCCGAGCCCGGAGCCGACGCAGAGCCCGGAGCCGACCCCGGAGCCGACCGCGACGCCGCAGGAGCCGACCCCGGTCACCACGCCCACCGCCGCCTTCGCCTCGGACTGTGAGGGCGCCGTCACGGTGACCCTGAGCAACGGCGCCGACGCCAACACCGCGGTGAAGCTGACCGTCAAGGCCAAGGACTTCAACGAGACCTACGAGATCGCCCCGAACAGCAGCAAGAACGACATCGTCGTTCCCGCCGGCGCCGGCGCGATCACCGTCACCGAGGGCGAGAAGTCGGTCGGCGAGCCCTACACGTGGCAGAAGCCCGAGAACTGCGTGAAGCCGGGCGAGCCGACGGGCGGCTTCGAGTCGACCTGTGACGAGCTGGTCTTCATGATCGCGAACCCGGAGAACGGCAAGGCCGTCACCGTCACCTTCACCCCGAACAAGGGCGAGGCCAAGACCGTGACCGTGGAGCCGGGCAAGACCGAGACGGTGAAGTTCCCGGCCGAGGAGGGCCTGACCGTCACCCCGTCCGGCGACGGCCTCGACGAGGTCGCGCCGATCGCCTGGGAGAAGCCGGCCGACTGCGGCGGCACGGGCGGCGGCGGTGCCCTGCCGGTGACCGGCGCGGCTGCCGGCACGATCGCGGGTGGCGCCGCCCTCCTGCTGATCATCGGTGGCGTGCTGTTCTTCATCGCGCGGCGTCGCAAGGTGACCTTCACCGCCTGATCCGCGCCAACCGCTCCACCTGAGCACATCGTCTGAGGGCGCGTCGACCACCCGGTCGGCGCGCCCTCAGCGTTCCGCCGCGGCTGACCACGGGTCAGGTGCCGCGGCGTTTCCGTTCACGCCTCAGGAGCTCGCCAGGAACAGCAGCCACAAACGACCATCCGTCCTGCCGTGTCTGGCCTCGTCGGACATGACACCCCGCCTCATCCTGGATCAATGGCAGCCGACGCGGACGTCAAGAGGCGCTATCCCTTCTCGAGGTACTCCGCGCGCTCCTCGTCGACCAGCGCGGCCATCGAGGTCGCCAACGCCGGATGCCGCTCCAGCTCCGGGTCCTCCTCGACCAGCGCGATCGCCTCGGCGCGGGCGTCGCGGATCAGATCGGTGTCGCGCAGCAGCGAGAGCAGTCGCAGGTGCGAACGACGGCCCGACTGCGTCGCGCCGAGCACGTCGCCCTCGCGCCGCTGCTCCAGGTCGAGCTCGGCCAGCCGGAAGCCGTCCGTTGTGGACGCCACCGCGTCCAGCCGTTCCCGCGCCGACGTGCCCTCCAGCGCCTCGGTCACCAGCAGACAGATTCCCGGCGCGCTGCCCCGGCCGACCCGGCCGCGCAGCTGGTGCAGCTGGGAGACGCCGAAGCGGTCGGCGTCGAGCACGATCATCACGGTCGAGTTCGGCACGTCGACGCCGACCTCGATCACCGTGGTCGCGACCAGCACGTCGAGGTCGCCGGCCGCGAAGGACCGCATGATCGCGTCCTTCTCGTCGGCGGGGAGCTTGCCGTGCAGCACGCCGATCCGCAGCCCGTGCAGCGGCCCCTCGGCCAGCAGCGGGGCGACCTCCAGCACCGCCAGGGGCGCGCGCCGGCCGTCCTCACCGGGCTCGCCGGCCTCCTCGGCGGTGGCCGGGCCCTCGCCGATACGCGGACACACCACGTACGCCTGGTGTCCGGCGGCGACCTCCTCGCGCAGCCGCCGCCACGCCCGGTCCAGGTACGCCGGCTTCTCCGCGGCCGGCACGACGTGCGAGGCGATCGGCGAGCGCCCGCGCGGCAGCTGCGACAGCGTGGAGACCTCGAGATCGCCGTAGACGGTCATCGCGACCGTGCGCGGGATCGGGGTCGCGGTCATCACCAGCACGTGCGGCGGCTGCTCCGCCTTGGCGCGCAGCGCGTCCCGCTGCTCCACCCCGAAGCGGTGCTGCTCGTCCACGACGACCAGCCCGAGATCGGCGAAGTCGACGCCCTCGTACAGCAGCGCGTGGGTGCCGACCACGATGCCCGCGTCGCCGCTGACGACCTGTTCGAGCGCACGCCGGCGGGCCGCCGCGCCGAGCGAGCCGGTGACCAGCGCGACCCGGGTGGCGTTGTCGGCGGAGTCGAGCTCTCCGGCGCGGCCGAGCGGCCCGAGCAGGTCGAGGATCCCCCGGTAGTGCTGCGCGGCGAGCACCTCGGTCGGGGCGAGCAGCGCCGCCTGCCCGCCGGCGTCGACCACCTGCAGCATGGCCCGCAGCGCGCACACCGTCTTGCCGGACCCGACCTCGCCCTGCAACAGCCGGTGCATCGGATGCGCCGTGGACAGGTCCGCGGCGACCTCCTCGCCGACCCGACGCTGGCCGTCGGTCAGCTCGTACGGCAGCCGCGCGTCGAACGCGGCCAGCAGCCCGGCCTCCGCGCGGGGGCGCGGGCGCGCCGGCCACGACGCCGCGCGGTGCTTGCGCTGCACGAGCGTCAGCTGCACGGCGAACGCCTCGTCCCATTTCAGCCGCCGACGCGCCTTGCCGAGCATCTCCTTGGTGGACGGCCGGTGGATCTCCCGCAGCGCGGTGTCGAGCTTCAGCAGGTTGCGGCCGGCCCGTACCTCCGCGGGCAGCGGGTCCTCCGGCGCGGTGAAGGTGTCGAGCACGACCCGGACGCAGCGGGCGATCACCCAGGTGGGCACCGCGGCGGCGGCCGGGTAGACCGGGATGAGCGCGCCCGCGAACTCCTCGATCTCCTCCTGCGCCGCGGCCTCGCCGTCGGTGGCGCCGTCGCCGAGCAGCACGTACTCCGGTCCGTTGAGCTGGCGCTTGCCGCGGAACTCGGTCACCTTGCCCGCGAACAGCCCCCACCGGCCGGGCCGCAGCTCGCGCTCGCGCCACGCCTGGTTGCCGAAGAACGTCAGGGTGAGCGTGCCGCCGGAGCCGTCGCCGACGGTCGCCTCCAGCAGGTTGCCGCGCCGCTGCCGCATCGGGCGTACGGCGGTCCGCTGCACCTGGCCGAGCACCGTGACCTGTTCGCCGACCTCCAGGGAGCGGATGTCGGTGTGCTCGCCGCGCTCGTCGTACCGGCGGGGAAAGTGGTAGATGAGGTCGCCGGCGGTGTGCAGGTCGAGATGGCTGGCGAGCGCCTTCGCTGTCTTGTCCCCGACGAGCTTCTTCAGCGGCGTGTCCATGGTGGACGTTTCCGTCATTCGATCCCCACCAGCAATGGATAGAACGGCTGCCCGCCGTCGTAGCTGTGCACCTCGACAAAGGGCCAGTGCTCGGCGAGGTGCGCGCGGACGGCCTCGGCCAGCCCGGGCGGGGCGTCGGCGCCCAGCAGCAGCGTGACCAGCTCCCCGCCGCCCCCGAGCATCCGGTCGAGCAGGGCCCGCGCGGTCGCCGGCAGGTCATCGCCGACCAGGTGCACCTCGCCCTCGACGAGGGCGAGCACGTCGCCGGGGTGGCACGGCCCGGCGATGGTCAGCGCCTCGCGGGCGGCGTAGCCGACCTCCGCGTACCGGCAGGCACCGGCCGCCTCGGCCATCGCGATCACGTCGTCCTCGAACCGCCGTTCGGGATCGCGGACGGCGAGCGCGGCGAGCGCCTGCACCGGCGAGCGGGTGGGCACCACGCTCACCCGGAGCCCGAGGGCGTGCGCCTCCCGGGCGGCGGCGCCGGCGACGGCCTGCGTGTCGGGGTCGTTGGGCAGCACGACGATCCGGGACGCCCCGGTCGCGCGGATCGCGTCCAGCAGCTCGCCGGTGGACGGGTTACCGGGGACCACGGTCGCCCCCTCGTCCGTGAAGAGTCGCGCCAGCCCCTCCCCCGGCGCGACCACGACCGCGGACCGGGCCCGCGGGGTCGCCGGCGCGGCGGGCGGCGCCGGCCGCGCCGCGATCTGGTCGGAGAACCGCGTCACCGAGATCTGATGCGGGCGTCCCGCGACCACCCCCGCCTCCAGCGCCGCGCCGACGTCGTTGACGTGGACGTGGACCTGCCAGGTCGGCGGGGCGCCGTCACCGGTCCCGACCACCACCAGCGAGTCACCCAGCCCGTCGAGCACCGTGCGCAGCCGGTCCACCGCGGCCGGCTCGGCGTCGAGCAGGAACTGCACCTCGTACGCGTACTCCTCGGAACCCGTCTCGCGGCGGACCGCGGCCGGCGGGCGGACCGCGCGCGGCGCGGGCGCCGGCCGGGGAGCCTCGCCGGTGACCACGTCGACCAGGGCGTCGAGCAGGACACAGAGCCCGCGTCCGCCGGCGTCGACGACCCCGGCCCGGGCCAGGACCGGCAGCTGCTGCGGGGTGCGGGCGAGCGCCTCGGCGGCGGCGCGCGCCGCGGCCCGGGCGACCGTGGCCAGGTTGTCGGAGTCGGCCCGCTCGGCGGCGCTCGCGGCCGCGGTGGCCACGGTGAGCACCGTCCCCTCGACCGGCTTGGCGACCGCCGTGTACGCCGCCGTCGCCGCCGCCCGCAGCGCGGCGGCGAGCGCGCGCCCGCGGACCGCGGCGGTCCCGGCGAGCGAGTCGGCGAGCCCGCGCAGCAGCTGCGACACGATCACGCCGGAGTTGCCGCGGGCGCCGAGCAGCGCCCCGCGGGCCATCAGCCACAGCACGCGCCCGTGCGGGGTGCGCGCCTGATCGTCGGCGGGGTCGGCGTCCCCGGCGACGGCCTGGTTGGCCGACGCGAACGTCAACACCAGGTTGGTGCCGGTGTCGCCGTCGGGCACGGGGTAGACGTTGAGGTCGTCGATCTCGCCCTGATGCCGTTTGAGCGCCTCCAGGCCGTCCGCGCACCAGCGGCGCACGGCTGTGGCATCGAGGGTTTCCAGCACGGCAGAAGCCTACTTGCGCGCACCGACAGCCGCCCCGAGGCCGGCCCGTGTCCCGGGTCCGTCCGCCCCCACCGCCGGCCGCGGGCGCGGCGGTGTCCGGTCGGGGCATAATTCGTCGGCCGAGGGGCGTTGACGGCAACGGCAGGAGGGCCTGACGGGAGGCGATTAGCCCGTTGCCGGCAACATCGGGTAACCTGGCCAGGTTGCCCGGGCAGCGTCCGTCGGCGACCTCATGAACGGATCAATCCCAGGAGTAACCCGTGGCTAGCGTCTGCGACGTCTGTGGCAAGGGACCGGGCTTCGGCCACAACGTCTCCCACTCGCACCGGCGGACCAACCGCCGCTGGAACCCGAACATCCAGTCGGTGCGCACCCCCGCCGGTGGCGGCACCACCCGCAAGATGCAGGTCTGCACCTCCTGCATCAAGGCGGGCAAGGTCGTGCGCGCCTGACGCGTCCGCGCGTCGCCATACCTTCCACGTAGCCGCCGGGTCGTCGACCCGGCGGCTACGTGTGTTTCCCGGACCAAAGGAAGTTCCCCGCGATCAAGGAAGTTCCCCGCCGGGCGGGGAGCGCCTCAGAGGGTGCGACCGAAGGAGATGCAGTTCGGGGAGTCGCGGTAGTAGCCGAAGTTCGGGATCCGCTCGTACCCGCAGGACCGGTACATGGCGATCGCCTCGGGCTGCTTGTCGCCGCACTCCAGGATCATCCGCTTGCGCCCGTGATCACGCGCGGCCTGCTCCACCGCGGCGAGCACCCGCCGCGCGACACCGCGGCCCCGCGCCGCCGGCGCCGTGTACATCCGCTTCAGCTCGGCCGCTTCGCCCGCGTCGCCGTGGCTGCGCCAGCCGGCGCACCCCACCGGCTCGCCCCCGAGGTACGCGACCAGGAAGGTCCCGGCCGGCGGCTCGAAGTCGGCCGGGTCGACCGGGGTGTCGTCGCCACTGCCCCCGTACCGCTCGCCCAGCTCGGCGAGGGCGGCGGTGACCAGCCGTTGCGCGACCGGGGAGTCGAAGCGCACGGCGCGGATCTCGATATCACTCACCCGTAAAGGGTACGGCGGGCCATCGGGCCTTACCGAACGCGGCTACCCGAAGTGGTCCCAGCCGGACGCGCCCTTGTGCGCCCGCCCGTTCACCGTGACCCCGCTGCCCTCGATGACGTGCCCGACGGCCCGCCACCCCTCCGGCAACGGCGTGTCCTCCGGGAACGTCGCGGCCAGCGCGTGGTCGTCCCCGCCGGCGAGCACCCAGAGGTACGGGTCCGCGCCGAGCGCGTGCGCCGCGTCCCGCATCTGGGGCGGCACCTCGAACGCGTCCCGCCGCAGGTCGATCCCGACCCGGCTGGCGGTGGCGATGTGCCCCAGGTCCGCGAGGAGTCCGTCCGAGACGTCGATCATGGCGGTCGCCCCGGAACGCGCCGCCAGCGGGCCGGCCGCGTACGGCACCTCGGGACGGCGGTACGCCTCGACGAGCAGCTTGGGGGTGCGGAACCCCCGCGACAGCACCGTGTAGCCGGCCGCGGCGTACCCGATCCGGCCGGCGAGCGCGACGACGTCGCCGGCGCGGGCGCCGCTGCGCAGCACGGGCGCCGCCCCGTGCAGGTCACCGAGGGCGGTGACGGCGATGGTCAGCGTCGGGCTCGCCGACATGTCGCCACCGACCACGCTCGCCCCGACCTTGGCCGCCTCGGCGGCCAGGCCGTCGGCGAGGTCCTCTGCCCACCGCACGTCCAGCCCGGGCGGGGCGCAGAGCCCCACCAGCAGGGCGGTCGGGATGGCGCCCATCGCGACGATGTCCGCGAGGTTGGCCGCGGCCGCCCGGTGGCCCACGTCGACCGCCGCCGACCAGTCCCGCCGGAAGTGCCGGCCCTCGACCAGCACGTCGGTGGAGGCGACGACCCGCCCGTCGGACGCCGCCACGATCGCGGCGTCGTCGCCGGGGCCCAACAGGCACGCCGGTCCGGCCGACAACCGCGCGGTGACCCGGGAGATGAGACCGAACTCACCCGTCCTCGCCAGGCTCATATGCCCGCCCCGCACCGCATCCCAGCCTCCCGATAACCGCCCCGCCGCACGCACTCGACCATGCCGACCCACACCCTCGTTCCGCGCCGCACCCGACCAGCGCCACCTCCGCTGGGCGCTGTTACGGTCCGCACCGCTCGGTACGGTAGTTTCACGGGCGAGCCGCCCCCGGCGGCGGATAGGAGTGGCTCGTGGTCCAGGCGTACATCCTCATCCAGACCGAGGTCGGAAAGGCCCGTGACGTGGCCGGGTCGATCGCGGATATCTCCGGAGTGGTCCGGGTCGACGCGGTGACCGGCCCGTACGACGTGGTCGTGCTCACCGAGGCGCGGACCGTCGACGAACTGGGCAAGCTCATCGTCAGCCGGGTGCAGATGGTGCCCGGGATCACGCGGACCCTCACCTGTTCGGTGGTGCACCTGTAGTGAGCGGCCCGCACGAGACGGCGCCCCGCGACCGCACGACCCGGCAGGCGGCGCTCTGGGCCACCGCCGTGGCGGTGCCGGTGGCCGCCCTGGTCGCCGTCTTCGCGATCAACCAGCTCAGCCCCGAGGAGCCCGCCGCCGCGCCGACCCCGTCGCCGAGCGTGTCGGCGAGCGCGCCCCGGCCGCAGTCCAGCGCCCCGGTCGCGATGGCCGCGCCCCCGCTCGCCGACCGGGCCGGCACGGTCTGCCGCGCCCTGCTCTCCCGGCTCCCCGCGCAGGTGCGGGACCTGTCGCAGCGACCGGTCACCGCCGGCCACGAGCAGAACGCGGCGTACGGCGACCCGGCGGTCACCGTGGCGTGTGGCATCCCGCTCCCCTCGTTCCCCCCGACCGATCTCGTCTACCCGCTGGACCGGGTCTGCTGGCACGCGGGGCAGCGCCCGGACGCGACGGTCTGGACGACCGTCGACCGGGAGGTGCCGGTGCAGGTCACGATCCCCAAGACGTACGACGAGCCGGGGCAGTGGGTGATCCCGTTCTCCGCGCCGGTGATCGCCGCCGTGCCGTCGGCGAAGACCATTCCGACCGGCTGCGGCGGCTGACGCCCGCGCCGACGGGCGCCGCCGACCGGCTCAGTGCAGCCCGGTCCCCCGCCGCAGCGCGGTGCGGATCAGCCGGTCGACCAGCTTCGGGTACTCCAGCCCGGTCGCGGCCCACATCCGCGGGAACATCGACGTCGGGGTGAACCCGGGCATCGTGTTGATCTCGTTGAGATAGACGTCCAGCTCGGGGGTGACGAAGAAGTCGACCCGGGCCAGGCCGGCGCAGTCGAGCGCGGTGAACGTGCGGCAGGCGTACTCCTGGATCTGCCGGGAGACCCGCTCGGGCATCGGCGCCGGGATCGTGTACTCGCACGAGTCGTCGAGGTACTTCGCCTCGAAGTCGTAGAAGTCGTGGTCCGAGACGACGCGCACCTCGGCCAGGAGCGACGCCTCCGGCGCCCCGCCGGCCTCGCCCTCGAGCACCCCGCACTCGATCTCCCGGCCGACGATCGCGGCCTCGACGAGCACCTTCGGGTCGATCTGCCGCGCCTTGGCGACGGCGGCGTCCAGCTGCGCCCAGTCCGAGACCTTGGTGATCCCGTACGAGGAGCCGGCGCGGGAGGGCTTCACGAAGACCGGCAGCCCGAGCCGCTCCTTGTCCGCCTCCGACAGGGTCACCCCGGCGCGCAGCACCGCGTACGGGCCGACCGGGATGCCCTCGACGGCCGCGAGCTTCTTGGTGAACTCCTTGTCCATCGCGGCCGCGGAGGCGAAGACGTTCGCCCCGACGTAGGGGATGCCGGCCATCTCCAGCAGGCCCTGGATGGTGCCGTCCTCGCCGTACGCGCCGTGCAGCACGGGGAAGACCACGTCGACGCCGGCCAGCGCACGCGGCCCCTCGGCCGGGTCGAGCACCATCAGGCCGTGCGCGGTGGGGTCGCCCGGGAGCACGACGGCATTGCCCAGCCCGGCGGTGATCTCCGGGAGTTTCCGGTCGGTGATGGCGAGCTGCGCCGGATCGCCGCTGGCGAGCACCCAGCCGCCCTCCCGGGTGATGCCGACCGGGACGACCTCGAACTCGTCGGGGTCCAGGGCGCCGAGGACGCTGCCGGCGCTCACGCAGGAGATCCCGTGTTCGGTGCTGCGCCCGCCGAAGACGATGGCCACGCGGGTCTTGCGGGGAGTCGTCACAGAAGAACCTTTCGTCCCAGACTGCGGCGATTGCTGCGTACGCTCGTCGCGCTCACCCGGCAGACCCTACTCTGCGTGGCCGCCCGCCGTGCCCTGACCGCCGGGACCACCGCGAACCGGACGAAGGGTAGACGGACCCAACACCGAACGTGACGATACGGCTCAACGGTTACCATCTCCGTTCCATGAGCGACGATCCCCTCATCGCCAGCCTGAGCGCCGCCGTCGAGGCGCGCCCGGACGATCTGCCGCTGCGACTGCACCTCGCCGCCCTCCTGCTCGACGCGGCTCGCCCCGCCGAGGCGATCGCGCAGCTCGGCCGGGCGCTGACCCACGATCCCGGCAACGCGGAGGCGCAGGCGCTGATGCAGCGCGCGCTGACGGGATCCGCGCCCGGGCCCGCCGAGGCCGGGCCGACGCCGCAGCCGGTGGCGGGCGGGGACCCGCTCGCCGCGTACGAGCGGGAGCTGGCCGACGTGGTGCCGCCGCGCTTCGCCCGCGCCGGCGACGAACCGGAGCCGGTGGTCGGCGACGCCGACCGGATCTTCGACGTGGAGGCGTCGACGATCCGGCTGGCCGACGTGGGCGGGATGACGGCCGTCAAGGAGCGGCTGGACCTCGCGTTCCTCGGCCCGCTGCGCAACCCGGAGCTGCGCCGGCTCTACGGCAAGAGCCTGCGCGGCGGCCTGATGCTCTACGGCCCGCCGGGTTGCGGCAAGACCTTCCTGGCCCGGGCGATCGCCGGCGAGATGGGCGCGAAGTTCCTGTCGCTCTCCATCGTGGACGTGCTCGACATGTGGATCGGCAACTCGGAGCGGAACCTGCACGAGCTCTTCCAGGCGGCCCGGCGCAACGCCCCCTGCGTGCTCTTCCTCGACGAGATCGACGCGCTGGGGCACAAACGCTCGCAGGTCGGCTCCAGCGCGATGCGGACGCTGGGCAACCAGCTCCTCGCCGAGCTGGACGGCATGGAGGGCAGCAACGAGGGCGTGTTCGTGCTCGCCGCGACCAACACGCCGTGGGACGTCGACCCCGCGCTGCGCCGGCCCGGCCGCCTCGACCGGGTCGTGCTGGTGCTGCCCCCGGACGCCGAGGCGCGCGCCTCGATCCTGGAGTACCACCTCCGCGAGCGGCCGATCGCCGGCATCGACCTGCGCCGGACCGTCGCCGCGACCGAGGACTTCTCCGGCGCCGACCTGGCGCATCTCTGCGAGACCGCGGCGGAGTTCGCGATGGCGGACTCGGTGCGCCGCGGCGAGGTCCGGATGATCGAACAACGCGACCTCGACCGGGCGCTCAAGGAGGTCCGCCCGTCGACGAGGCCGTGGTTCACCACCGCGCGCAACGTGGCGATGTTCGCCAACGAGGGCGGCGTCTACGACGACCTGGTGGCGTACCTGAAGCAGCGCAAGCTGCTCTGACCGGCGGACATCACTGACGGACACCCCGAGGTCACTGTCCGGGTTGGGACGTCAAGCGGACGGGGGAACGGTAACGAAGCGGCCGGCCGCCGCGATGGTCTACACGGGATACTTGCTGATCTGCCGTGTTTCGGCAGGGGCCGGTGCGCACGCACCGCCCACCTGCTGGACCACACCCGACCCGCCGGCGACGCCTTCGCGCTGGACGGCCCGACCCTGGGAGGCGCGGCGGTGCCGAGAGAACTGACGGTGGGCGTGCTGACGCCCCACCTGGGGGGCGGCCACTACGGCGCGCTGCTCGACGCGATCACCCGCGCCGCGGCGGCGTCGCACGCCACCGTGGTCGCCATCCAGACCCTGAACGCGGCGCCGGAGCGGATCGACGTGGCCGAGCCGGCGGATCTTCCGGCTCCGGTCGCCTGGGAGCACGTCGCGGGCTTTCTCGTGCTCGACCGCGCCGTCGGCCCCGGCTACCTGGCCGCGCTGCGGGAAGCGGGAAAGCCGGTGGTGGCGGTGGGTGACGGCGCGCGCGGCCCGGAGGACCCGATGGCGCTCGGCCGCACGGCGGTCGCCGCGTTCCTCGCCCAGCTCCGGGATCCGACGACGGACGGGACGGGTCCCGGCGGGTCGGCCGGCTCCGGGGGCGGCCACGGGGACCCGTCGCCGCACCGCGACGGGGGTCCGCCCGCGGAGCCGCCCGCGCCGCACGACGTGGTCCTCGACCTGCTGCGCCCCGGCCAAGGGGATCCGCGGGAGCTGGGGTGGCTGCGGCGCACGTCGGTCCGCGCCGGCGTGCTCGGGCTCTGGGCCGAAGGGCGGTGCGACGCGCACGCCGACGCGACGCTCGAGCTCGCCGGCACGTTCGTCCGCGGGCGAGGGGCGGACGCGGTCGCCGGTGACACCACCTCGACCCGGCACTTCCCGCCGCCCGAGCTGCTGGCGCTGGCCGCCGAGCGCCCCGACGACCTCGTGCAGGTCGTGCCGGTGGCGGGCGGCGGCAGCGACTGGGGGCTGCTGGCGGTGGTCGACGCCGCCGAGCCCGACGCGACGACCGGCCGGGACCGTCTCAACCACTGGGCGGCGCTGCTGACGGTCGCGCTCGACCATCGGGCGGTGCAGCGGGAGCTGCGCGATCAGCAGGAGCAGCTACGGGTGGCCGCCCGCTACGACCACCTCACCGGGTTGGCCAACCGCAGCCTCTTCCTCTGCCGCGTGGACGCGGCGATCGAGGCGGCCCGACACCGGCCGGACCACCGGTACGCGGTGATCTTCGTCGACCTCGACGGATTCAAGGTGATCAACGACAGCCTCGGCCATTCGGCCGGGGACCGCCTGCTGATCCAGGTCGCCGAGCGGATCAAGACGTGCCTGCGCGAGCCCGCCGTGACCGCGCGGCTGAGCGCCGACGAGTTCGTCGTGCTGCTCGACGGGATCGAGGACCCCGCGGCGCCGACCCGGGTGGCGGAACGGCTGCACGCCACGCTGGCCCGCCCGTTCCAGCTGCAGGGTCGGGAGGTGGTCGCCACCGCCACGATCGGGATCGCGTTCGGCGAGCCACGGTACGAGCACGCCGAGGACCTGGTTCGGGACGCGGACATCGCGATGTGCTGGTCGAAGTCGCGCCGGAAGGGCTCACACGCGGTCTTCGACGTGACGATGCACGCCCGGGCGGTGAGCCGGCTGCAGATCGAGACGGAGCTGCGCCGCGCGGTGGAGCGGGACGAGTTCGAGGTGCACTACCAGCCGATCGTGGACCTGCCGACCGGGAAGGTGCACGCGTTCGAGGCGCTGGTGCGCTGGCGACATCCCGAACGGGGCCTCGTGCAGCCCGACGATTTTCTGCCCATCGCGGAGGAGACCGGGCTGATCCTCCCCATCGGTCAGCGGATGCTGGACGAGGTGTGCCGCCGGGTCGCCGCATGGCAGCGGGACATCGGCCGCCCCGACCTCAGCGTCAGCCTCAACATCTCCAACCGGCAGTTCTGGCACGGGGGGCTCGTCGACGACGTCGCGCGGTCGCTGCACGACTCGGGGCTGACCGCGCGGAGCCTCTCGCTGGAGATCACCGAGGGCGTGATCATGCATAACGTCGGGCTGGCGCGGAAGCTGCTGAAGGACCTGCACGGCCTCGGCTGCCGGCTGCACATCGACGACTTCGGCACCGGGTACTCGTCGCTCGAGGCGCTGCACCGGCTGCCGATCGACGCCCTCAAGATCGACCGTTCGTTCGTCTCCGGCCTGGGCGTCGACCCCCGCAGCGGCGAGCTGGTCCGCACCATCGTGCTGATGGGGCGGAACCTCGGGCTCGACCTGATCGGCGAGGGGATCGAGAACGCGGAACAGCGTGAGCACCTGCTCCGGCTCGACTGCACGTACGGGCAGGGGTATCTGCTGTCCAGACCGGTGCCGGCGGAGCCGGCGGCGGCGCTGGTCACCCGGCGGCACTGAACCGGCGCGCTCGCCGCGTCGCCCTTCCCGGCGACCGGCGGGCACGGATGAAGCCGGCGGCGGGGATCAGCGGGCGGCGTCCAGCGCGGCCGTGATGTCCGCGACCAGGTCCGCGGGGTCCTCGATCCCGCACGACAGCCGCACGAACCCCTCGGCGGTGTCGTCGCCCCACTGCGCCCGCCGGTCCGCCGTCGTGTGCAGGCCACCGAAGGAGGTCGCCGCGAAGACCAGCCGCGACGCCTCGATGAAGCGCGCCACCCGCGCGGCGCTGCCCAGATCGAACGAGACGATCCCGGGGATGCGGCGCATCTGCGCGCTCGCCACCGCGTGGGCCGGGTCGTCGGCCAGCCCCGGCCAGCGCAGCCCCGTCACGTCCGGGCGGGCCCGCAGCGCGGCCGCCACCGCGGCGGCGTTCGCCGACTGCCGCGCGAGCCGCAGGTCGAGCGTGGCCAGCGAGCGGTGCGCGAGCCAGGCGTCGAACGCGCCCGGCACCGAGCCGGTGGTGTCGCGCCAGGCCCGCGCGGTGTCGAGCAGCTCGGTCGAACGCGTCGCCAGGTAGCCCAGCAGCAGGTCGGAGTGGCCGGTCAGCGCCTTGGTGCCGGAGGCCACCACGAGGTCCGCGCCCAGCTCCAGCGGGCGCTGCCCGAGCGGGGTCGCGGTGGTGTTGTCCACCGCGAGCAGCGCGCCCGCGGCGTGCGCCCGCTCCGCCAGCTCGGCGATGTCGCAGACGTCGAGGCCGGGGTTCGCCGGTGTTTCGAGCAGGACCAGGCGTACGCCGTCGAGCGGCGGGTACGGCCCGGCGGTCGGCGTGAACACGACGCGTACGCCGATCGTCTCCAGCATCGAGGTGGCGAACGCCCGGACCGGGAAGTAGCCGTCGGCGGGGAGCAGCACCGTGTCGCCGGGGCGGGGCACGGCGAGCAGCAGGGCGGTGATCGCGGCCTGACCGCTGGCGAAGGCGAGGCAGCCGCCCCCCTCCAGCTCGCCGATCGCCGCCTCGAGGTGGCGCCGCGTGGGGTTGTCCGGCCGCCCGTAGCCGTTCGGCGCGGCCGTCGGCCCGGCCGCGGGGTCGAGGTGGTACGGCGCCGCGAAGACCGGCCCGGGCAGGAACGGCTGGCCGGGGGCGGGCTCGGGCAACCCGGCGTGCACGCAGCGGGTGCCGTCGCCGTAGCCGCCGTCGGCCGGTGTGCGGCCGGTCGCCGCAGGGGTCGTCGCCGCAGGGGTCTCAGTCACCGGACAATCCTCGCCCACCCCGCCGCGGCCCGCCCTGCCCGCCCCCGTCGCCCGGCCGCGGTCACTCCGGCTTCGTCGTCCGGCTCATCAGGGCCGTGACCGCGGTCCGCGGGTCGACCCCCTCGTGGCAGACCCGCTCCACCTGCTCGGTGATCGGCATCTCCACCCCGTGGGCGCGGGCGAGGTCGCGGATCGCGAGGCAGCTCTTCACGCCCTCGGCGGTCTGCCGGGTCGCCGCCTGCGCTTCTTCGAGGGTCTCCCCCCGCCCCAGGTGCTCGCCGAACGTGCGGTTGCGCGACAGCGGCGACGAGCAGGTGGCGACCAGGTCGCCCATGCCGGCCAGGCCGGCGAAGGTGAGCGGGTCCGCGCCGAGCGCCACGCCCAGCCGCGCCGTCTCGGCCAGGCCCCGGGTGATCAGCATGGCGCGGGTGTTGTCACCGAGCCCCATCGCCGTGGCGATGCCGTACGCCAGGGCGATCACGTTCTTCACCGCGCCCCCCAGCTCCGCCCCGATCACGTCGTCGTTCGTGTACGGCCGGAAGTACGGCGTCGTGACGGCGTTCTGCACCAGGGTGGCGCGTTCGACGTCGGTGCAGGCGACCACGGTCGCGGCCGGCTGCCCGACGGCGATCTCGGGGGCGAGGTTCGGGCCGGAGACCACCACGACGCGGTCCGGCGCCACCCGCGCGCTCTCGACGATCACCTCGCTCATCCGCTTGGTGGTGCCGAGCTCGATTCCCTTCATCAGCGAGACCAGCGTCGCGTCCGCGTCGAGGAAACCGGCCCACTCGGCGAGGTTGCCGCGCAGCGTCTGCGAGGGCACGGCGAGGACGACCAGGCCGGCGCCGGCGATCGCCTTGCCGGCGTCCGCGGTGGCGGTGACCCGGTCCGAGAGCCGGACGCCCGGCAGGTAGTCGGGGTTGACGCCGGTCGACCGGATCGCCTCCGCGACCGACTCCCGGCGCGCCCAGATCGTGACGTCGGTGCCGGCGTCGGCGAGCACCTTGGCGAACGCGGTGCCCCAGGAGCCGGCGCCGAGGACCGCGGCGTGACCGAGCGGGGTCATGCGCCGGCCTCGCCGGTGGGGGCCGACTCGCGGGCGGGGCGCGACCAGAGTGGTGGCGGGGTCCCGCCCCGGATCTCGGCCAGCATGTCCCGCAGCCGCAACATGATCTCGTCGGTCATCTCGTCCAGGGTGGCCCGGGTCGGGGCGGCCCCGGCCCAGCGACTCAGGTCGATCGGCGGACCGGCCTTCACGGTGACCGGGATACGCGGGCGCACGCTGAACTTCTTGGTACGCGGGTCGAACATCTTCTCCGGCCCCCACATCACCAACGGGATCACCGGGGCGCCGGTGGTCAACGCCAACCGCGCCGCCCCGGTCTTGCCCCGCATCGGCCACAGCTCCGGCTCGCGCGTGGTCGTACCCTCCGGGTAGATGACCACCGCGCCCCCCTCCCCGACGGCCTCGACCATCGCCTCCAGCGACTTCGCGGCGTCGACCGAGCCCCGTTCCACCGGGATCTGCTTCACCTTGTGCAGGATCGAGCCGACCACCGGGACCCGGAACACGCTGGCCTTCCCGAGGAACTGGGGCCAGCGCCCCGCGTCGTAGACGTAGTGCGCCGAGACGAGCGGGTCGGCGTGCGAGATGTGGTTGGGCACGATGATGATCCCGCCCTCCGCGGGGAGATGCTCCATGCCGCTCCAGCTGCGCCGCGTCCAGACGGTCAGCACGGGCTTGACCACCATCACCGCGAAACGCCGCCAGAACCCGATCCTGCGCCGTGCCACGGCCCCTCCTCGCTGTGCCTGCCCGCGCCGCGCACCGGACCATGCCGGGCGCCACGCGACGCCACGTGACGTCTGAAGCGAAATCATGCCTGCTGCGCCCCCGGCACGGCCAGCGAGGGGACGGTGACCGAGGGAACGGTGACCGCGGGGACGGTGACCGCGGGGACGGTGACAATCGCCGGCAGGAACGATGCTGGGAGGATGGCGCCGTGAGCGAGGTGAGCTGGACGGTGATCGTGCCGGTGAAGCGGCTCGCCACGGCCAAGAGCCGGCTGCGGGGAGGGCTCGGCGCGGTGCCGCGCGAGCGGCTGGCGCTGGCGCTGGCACTGGACACCGTCGCGGCGGCGCTGAGCTGCCCCGCCGTGGCCCGGCTGCTGGTGGTCACCGCCGATCCGGTGGCCGGCGCGGCCCTGCGGGCGCTCGGCGCCCGGATCGTGCCCGACCCGCCGGTCGGGGGGCTCAACGGCGCGTTCCGGGCTGGCGCCGAGCTGGCCCGGGATGACGACCGGCACGTCGCCGCGCTCACCGCCGACCTGCCGGCGCTGCGCCCCGCCGAGCTGGCCGCGGCGCTGCGCGCCGCGGCCCGCGGGCCCGGCCACGCCCGTCACTTCGTCGCGGACGCCCCGGCGACCGGCACGGTCCTGCTCACCGCGGCGCCCGGCGTCACGCTCGACCCGCGGTTCGGGGTCGGATCGGCCGCGGCCCACGCCGCCTCCGGCGCGCGGCCGCTCACCGGCGACTGGCCCAGCCTGCGCCGGGACGTCGACACCCCCGCCGATCTGGCGCTCGCGGCCGCGCTCGGGCTGGGCCCGCACACCGCGGCGCTGCTACCCGCGCCGGCCCCGGCCGAGTCCTGACGCCGCGGTACGGTGCTGGCATGCAGGGCACGGTGGCGACCTTCGACGCGCAGACCCGCTCCGGCACGCTGCTGCTCGACGACGGCGCGGAGCTGGCGTTCCCGGCGGCCGCCTTCGACGCCTCCGGGCTCCGGCTGCTCCGCCTCGGGCAGCGGGTGCGCGTGGAGCGCGACGGATCCGGCCGCGTGACGAGGGTGACGCTGCCGACGTACGACTGATCAGATCGAACGAAGTTCGTTTTGCGTTACCCCGGCCGGGTCATGATGTGCCGCATGACCACGGCCCCCGCACGACGTCCCGCGCGTCAGCGCCGGACGCCCACCGATGCCCCGGCCACCGACGCCGCCGCCCCGGCCACCACCGGCGAGGTCCCGCCACGCGCCGCGGCGAAGCGGCCGGCCCGGGGCCCCGACGCCCGGCCGGCCGGTGACGGCGCGCCCGCGGACCCGCGGTCGGGCGCGGACGGCCGCCCGCCGCGGGACGCGCGCCCCGCCGACGACGCCCCACCGCCCTCCGACGGCCCGCCGCCGCTGCCCGAACCGCTGCCGGAGGACCGGTTCATCAACCGCGAGCTGTCCTGGCTGGACTTCAACGCGCGGGTGCTCGCCCTCGCCGAGGACCCGAACACCCCGCTGCTGGAGCGGGCGAAGTTCCTGGCGATCTTCGCCCGCAACCTCGACGAGTTCTACATGGTGCGGGTCGCGGGGTTGAAGCGGCGACTCCAGGCCGGGCTGCCGGTCCGGGGCGGGGACCGGCTGCCGCTGCGCACCCAGCTCACGCTGATCGCGAAGAAGACCGCGGACCTGGTCGCCCGGCACGCGCGCTGCTTCGCTGAGGAGGTGAGCCCGGCCCTGGCCGATCAGGACGTGCAGCTGGTGCACTGGGCGGAGCTGCGGTCGGCGGAGCGGGAACAGCTGCGCGGCTACTTCCGGGAGCACGTGTTCCCGGTGCTCACCCCGCTCGCGGTGGACCCCGCGCACCCCTTCCCGTACATCTCCAGCCGGTCGCTGAACCTCGCCGTCGTGGTGCGGGATCCCGACGGCGGCGCCGAGCTGTTCGCCCGGGTCAAGGTCCCCAACAACGTGCCCCGGTTCGTGGTGGTGGCGCGAGAGGACCGGCTCACCCGGTTCCTGCCCGTCGAGGAGCTCATCGCCAACCAGCTCGGGCAGCTCTTCCCCGGCATGCGGGTCGTCGAGTGCCACCTGTTCCGGGTGACCCGCAACGCCGACGTGGAGGTCGACGAGGACCGCGACGAGGACCTGCTGCAGGCGATCGAGCGGGAGCTGGCCCGCCGCCGGTTCGGCCCGCCCGTACGGCTGGAGGTGGCCGCCTCCATCTCCGACCACGTGCTGGACCTGCTCGTGCGCGAGCTGGACATGGACAGCCAAGACGTGCTGCGGGTGCCCGGGCTGCTGGACCTGTCCGCGCTCTGGCAGGTCTACGAGGAGTGCGACCGGCCGGAGCTGAAGGACCGGCCGTTCGTGCCGGCGACGCATCCGCGGCTGGTGGAGGGGGAGGTGCCGCGCAGCGTCTTCGCGACGCTGCGCGACGGGGACATCCTGGTGCACCACCCCTACCACTCGTTCTCCACGAGCGTGCAGCGCTTCATCGAGCAGGCCGCGGCGGACCCCCAGGTGCTGGCCATCAAGCAGACGCTCTACCGCACCAGCGGCGACTCCCCGATCGTGGACGCGCTGATCGAGGCGGCCGCCGCGGGTAAGCAGGTGGTGGTGCTGGTCGAGCTGAAGGCGCGCTTCGACGAGCAGGCGAACATCGGCTGGGCGCGGAAGCTGGAGCAGGCCGGCTGCCACGTCGTCTACGGCCTGGTGGGGCTCAAGACGCACTGCAAGACCGCGCTGGTGGTCCGGCAGGAGGGCAGCCAGCTGCGCCGCTACTGCCACATCGGCACCGGCAACTACCACCCGAAGACGGCCCGCCTCTACGAGGACTTCGGGATGCTGACCGCCGATCCGGAGGTCGGCGCCGATCTGACCGACCTGTTCAACGTGCTCACCGGCTACAGCCGGCAGACCGCGTACCGGCGCCTGCTCGTCGCGCCGCACGGGGTGCGCAGCGGCATCATCGAACGCGTCGACCGGGAGATCGCGCACGTCGAGGCCGGCGGCACCGGCCTGGTGCAGATCAAGGTGAACTCGTTGGTGGACGAGGAGATCGTGGACGCGCTCTACCGGGCGTCGCGGGCCGGGGTGCGGGTCGAGCTGCTGATCCGCGGCATGTGCACGCTGCGGCCCGGCGTGCCGGGGCTGTCGGAGAACGTGCGGGTCCGGTCGATCCTCGGGCGGTTCCTGGAGCACTCCCGGGTGTTCCGGTTCGGCAACAACGGGGCGAGCGAGTTCTGGATCGGGTCGGCGGACCTGATGCACCGCAACCTCGACCGGCGCGTGGAGGCGCTGGTGCGGGTGGCCGACGCCGCGGCGTGCGCGGAGCTCGACCGGGTGCTGACCGCGGCGATGAGCCCGGAGTGCGAGGCGTTCGAACTCGCCGCCGACGGCACCTGGAGCCGCCGGGTCGCCACCCCGGAGGCGCCGCTGCTGCACCTGCAGGAGCTGCAGCTGCGCCGTATCGTGGGTCCCCCCGCGTGATCGGGGCCGAGGGGCGCTCCGACGCGGATACGCTGACCGGCATGGGTTGGTTGGCGTGACCCCGGTCCGGGCCGCGGGCGGGGTGGTGTGGCGGCCGGGCGGCGACGCGGCGGAGGTGTGCCTCATCCACCGGGCCCGGTACGACGACTGGACGCTGCCGAAGGGGAAGCTGGAGCCGGGCGAGCATCCGCTGGCGGCCGCGGTGCGCGAGGTCGGCGAGGAGACGGACCTGCGGGGCATTCCGCAGGTACGCCTGAAAACGGTGTCGTACACGATGCGCGACGGCCTGCCGAAGACCGTCGAGTACTGGTCCATGCGCGGCTTCTCCGACGCGGGCACGGCGGTCGCCGGCGAGGTGGACAGCGTGTGCTGGCTGCCGACCACCGCGGCGGCGCGGCGGTTGACGTACGACCACGACGTACGGGTGTTGGCGGAGTTCGCCACGCTCCCCCCGGTCACCGCCGTGCTGACCGTCGTCCGGCACGCGCAGGCCGGCAAGCGGGGCACCTGGTCCGGCCCGGACGAGGCGCGGCCGCTGGACGCGAGTGGGGTGGCCCAGGCGCGCGCGGTCGCGCCGCTGCAGGCCCTCACCGCGCCGCGGCGGCTGCTGTCGGCGAGCCCCCGCCGGTGCATCCAGACGCTGGATCCGCTCGCCGCGCTGATGGACCTGCCGATCGAGATCGACTCGTCGTTCGACGAGCCGGTGCCGGGGCAGGACCCGGACGAGAACGCGCTGGCCGCGGCGGCACGGCTGGCCGAGCTGGCCGCCGGCGGCGTCCCCGTCGCCGTGTGCAGCCAGGGCAAGGTCCTGCCGGACGCGCTCGCCCGGCTGGCCGGCGCGGAGGATCCGGAGCCCTACACGACGCCGAAGGGCGGGGCCTGGCTGCTGGCCTTCAACGGCGACCGGCTGGTGGCCGCCGACCCGCTGTGGAAAGCGGAGCCGCGGGAACGGTAACCGTCCTGATCCGCCGGGCGGCCTCGTCAGCCGCCGGCGAAGGGGCGCGGACATGCGCGAAGGGTGCCCACCGCCAGCGGTGGACACCCTTCGTCGGTGGGTCGGCGTCAGCGCCGAGGGCTCGCGACCTTCTTGACCGCGGCCTTCTTGGACGGGGCCTGCTTCGCCGTCAGCTTGGTGCCGGCGGCCTTCGTCGTCGCCTTGGTGGCGCCGGCCTTGGTCGTGGTCTTCGCGGCGGTCGTCTTCTTCGTCGCGGCGGCGGCCGTGGTCTTTTTCGTTGCGGCCGCGGCCGTGGTCTTCTTCGCCGCAGCGGCGGCGGCCGTGGTCTTCTTGGTCGCCGCGGTCGCCTTCGCCGTGGTGGCCTTGGTGGCGGCGGCCTTGGTGGTGGTCGCCTTGGTGGCCGTGGTCGCCTTCCTGGCGGGCGCCTTCGCCGGCGGCACCTTCGGCGTGGTCACCTTCGGCGCGGTCGCCTTGTCGACGGCTGCCTTGCGGGCGGTGGTCGTCTTCGTGGCGGCGGCCGTCTTCGTGGCGGCGGTCTTCTTCACCGTGGCGACCTTCGGCACCTTGCCGCTGGCCACCATCTCCTTGAAACCGGCCCCGGCCCGGAAGGCCGGAACGGAGGTCTTCTTCACCTTCACCGCTTCACCGGTGCGCGGGTTGCGCGCTGTTCGGGCACCACGCGCGCGCTTTTCGAACACTCCGAAACCCGTAATCGCCACCCGGTCGCCCTTGGTGACAGCGACCTGGATCTCGGCGAGAACCGCGTCGAGCGCCGCCGTCGCCGCCTTACGGTCCCCCAGGCGAGCGGCCAGCGCCTCGATGAGCTCTGCCTTGTTCACGACTTCCCTCCCGTATGTGCAACTTGACTCATCGCGAGCCATTCTGCGCGCACCGTATGCCCTACGCCCGTAGTACACAAACATCTGCAGGAAAAAAGTCCTTGTGTCGTAACGTTTTCGCCCCCACCGGCTGAACCGATGGGGGCGAAAACGGCTGTGCGGCGTGGGATCGGCGCCTAAGCGACGACGGGCTTGAAGGGAAGTCGTCGCTGCTCGTACTCCGCGATCGCGGACTCGTGCCGCAGCGTCAGTCCAATGTCGTCCAAGCCTTCGAGAAGGCGCCAACGGCTGAAGTCGTCGAGCGGGAACGACCACGTGGAATCGCCGGCCCGCACCTCGCGGGCGGTCAGGTCGACGGTGATCTGCGCCTGCGGGTCGCGTTCGCTCAACGCCCACAATGATTCGACGGCGTCCAATTCGAGCTCCACGGGCAGGAGCCCTTCCTTGAGCGCGTTTCCCCGGAAGATGTCGCCGAAGCGGGGCGAGATCACGGCGCGGAAGCCCCAGTCCCGCAATGCCCAGACGGCGTGCTCGCGCGAGGAACCCGTACCGAACTCGGGGCCGGCCACGAGAATCGACGCGCCCGCGTAAGCGTCGTTGTTGAGGACGAATGCGGGATCTTCGCGCCACGCGTTGAACAGACCATCGGCGAATCCCGTCCGCGTCACACGCTTGAGGTACACCGCCGGGATGATCTGATCCGTATCTACATTGGAACGGCGAAGCGGCACCGCGGCGCCGGTGTGCACGGTGAACTTGTCCATGTCGTGTCAGCCCTTCACGAGGTCGGCGGGGGCGGCCAGCCGGCCGACCACGGCGGTGGCGGCGGCGACCGGCGGCGAGACCAGATGGGTACGTCCGCCGCGGCCCTGCCGGCCCTCGAAGTTGCGGTTGGAGGTCGAGGCCGAACGCTCGCCCGGCTTGAGCGTGTCGGGGTTCATGCCCAGACACATGGAGCAGCCGGCGAACCGCCACTCCGCGCCGGCGTCCACGAAGACCTTGTCCAGGCCCTCGCTCTCGGCCGCCTCGCGGACGGCGGCGGAGCCGGGAACCACGAGCATCCGTACGCTCTGGGCGACCTTGCGGCCCCGCAGCACGTCGGCGGCGGCGCGCAGGTCCTCGATGCGGCCGTTGGTGCACGAGCCGACGAAGACAACGTCGACCGGGACGTCCCGCAGCCGGGTGCCCGGCGTCAGGTCCATGTACTCCAGCGCCCGCTCCGCGGCCACGCGCTCCGGCTCGGTGTCGAACTGCTCCGGCGCCGGGACGGCCGCGTCGAGCGGCACCCCCTGGCCCGGGTTGGTGCCCCAGGTGACGAAGGGGCTGATCCGGCTCGCGTCGAGGATGACCTCGGTGTCGAAGGTCGCGCCCTCGTCGGTCGCGAGCGTGCGCCAGTACTCCACCGCGGCGTCCCAGTCGGCGCCCTGCGGCGCGTTCGGGCGGCCCTTGAGGTAGGCGAACGTGGTCTCGTCCGGGGCGATCATGCCGGCCTTGGCGCCCCACTCGATCGACATGTTGGCGATCGTCATCCGCCCCTCCATGGAGAGCTTGCGGATCGCCTCGCCCCGGTACTCCACGATGTGGCCGCGCCCGCCGCCGGTACCGACCTGAGCGATCAGCGCCAGCACCAGGTCCTTGGCGGTGACGCCCGGGCCGAGCTCGCCGGTGACGGTGACCGCCATCGTCTTCGGCCGGGCCTGCGGCAGCGTCTGGGTCGCCAGCACGTGCTCGACCTCACTGGTGCCGATGCCGAAGGCGAGCGCCCCGAACGCGCCGTGGGTCGCGGTGTGCGAATCGCCACACACGATCGTCATGCCCGGCTGCGTCAGCCCCAGCTGCGGCCCGATCACGTGCACGATGCCCTGGTTGTCGTCGCCGAGCGCGTGCAGCTTCACGCCGAACTCCGCGCAGTTGCGGCGCAGCGTCTCGATCTGCGTCCGCGACGTCGGATCGGCGATGGTCAGCAGATCCCCGCGCCGGGTGTTGAACGCCGGATCGGCGTACCCGGTCGGGGTGTTGTGGTCCTCCGTGGCGAGCGTGAGGTCGGTGCGGCGCACCGACCGCCCGGCCATCCGCAGGCCGTCGAAGGCCTGCGGGCTGGTCACCTCGTGCAGGAGATGCAGGTCGATGAAGAGGAGATCCGGCTCGCCCTCGGCGGACCGGACCACGTGAGCGTCCCAGACCTTCTCGGCCAGGGTCCGGGGCGCTGTCGGCTTCGGAGTGACTCCCACCATCTGGACATCCTAAATTCTGGGAGGTATGTTTCGGCTTGTGGGACACAGTATGAGCGGTGTCGGCGTTCTCGACAAGGCGGTCGTCATCCTTGCCGCCTGCGTGGACGGCGCCAGCCTGGCCGAACTCGTCGATCGCACCAAGCTGCCCCGGGCGACCGCGCACCGGTTGGCGCAGGCGCTGGAGATCCACCGGATGCTGGTTCGGGACACCCAGGGCCGGTGGCGTCCGGGGCCGCGCCTGGGCGAGCTCGCGAACGCCGCGCCCGACGTGTTGTTGACCGCGGCCGAGCCGTTGCTTGCCGCGCTGCGCGACGCCACCGGCGAGAGCGCGCAGCTCTACCTGCGCCGCGCCGACGAGCGCATCTGCGTCGCCGCCGCGGAACGGGCCAGTGGGCTGCGCGACACCGTGCCGGTCGGTTCCGTGCTGCCGATGACGGCCGGATCGGCCGCGCAGATCCTGCTCGCCTGGGAGCCGCCCGAGGCGGTGATGCCGCTGCTGCCCCGCTGCAAGTTCACCGGCCGCACGCTGGCGGAGGTGCGCCGGCGCGGGTGGGCGCAGAGCGTCGCCGAGCGGGAGCCCGGTGTGGCGAGCGTCTCCGCGCCGATCCGCGACCGCACCGGCCGGGTCATCGCGTCCATCAGCATCTCGGGCCCGATAGAGCGGCTCGGCCGCCGCCCCGGCGACCGGCACGCCATGGCCGTCGTCCGCGCCGGGCAGCGCCTGTCCGGACTGTAACGCCACCCGCCCGACGGCGACCGGCAGCGGCAGCGGCAGCGGCCGGGAACCGGCGCCGACGGCGCGCCTCGCCGCCACCACGGTTCGTCTCACGTGGCAACGGTGCCTGCCGATGGTTCCCCCATCGCACCGACGCGTGGGGGAAAACACATGGCGATGAGGCAGACCGACACTCGGATCTTCCAGAATGTGGGCGTACGGACGAAGATTCTCTTCGCCGTACTCGTCGTCGCGGTGGTCGCCGCCGTCGTGGGGGCGTTGAGCGTCGCCCAGATGCGCACGGTCTCCGCGCACGGCGACGCCATCTACACGCAGGGCTTCCTGCCCGCGCAGGACGTCGGACGGCTGCGCGAGAGCGTGATGAAGAGCCGGTTCTCGGCGCTCTCCGCGGCCACGGCCGCCGACCCCGCGGCGAAGCAGCGGTACGCCGCCGACCTGGCCAACCACGAGAAGGCGATCGACGGCCTCGTCGCGTCGTACCGGCAGCGGGCGGTCACGGCCGAGCAGCGCGCCGCCATCGACAAGTTCGGCGAGCTGTGGAGCCGCTACCGCGACCAGCGCAAGCGGGCCGACGAGCTGAAGGCTCAGGGCAGGATCGACGAATGGGAGCGGGTGCGCTCGCAGGAGATCACGCCGACCGTGAAGGAGTTCGAGCAGACGCTCGACGCGCTCAGCGCCGGGTCGACGAAGCTGGCGGAGCAGAGACTCGACGGGGCGCAGGCGGCGTCGGCGCGCGCTCTGATCCTGATCCTGGCCGTGCTCACCGTCGGGGTGGCCGTCGCCGTCGCGCTCGCGCTGCTCACCGCCGGGGCGATCATCCGGGCGCTGCGGCGCGTCAGCGAGGTGCTCGGCGCGGTCGCCGACGGCGACCTGACGCAGCGGGCGCCCGACGCGGGGCGGGACGAGCTCGGGGTGATGGCGCGCGCGCTCAACCGGGCGACCGACCGGATCCGCACCATGGTGGGCACGCTCGACGGCAGTAGCGCGAGCCTCGCGGGCCGCGCGACGCAGCTCGAGGAGACGAGCCGGATGCTGGCCGAGGGGGCGGAGGGCGCCGCCACCCAGGCCGCGGCGATCGAAGGCGCCGTGCAGGAGGTGAGCCGCAGCGTCCAGGCGGTGGCGAGCGGGGCGGAACAGATGGGCGCCTCCATCCGGGAGATCGCGGTGAACGCGTCCGAGGCCGCGCAGGTGGCCACGGAGGCGGTACGGGTCTCAGCGTCCACAGAGGAGATCATGATTCGGCTCGGCACCTCGTCGGCCGAGGTCGGCGACGTGGTCAAGGTGATCACCGCCATCGCCGAACAGACCAACCTGCTCGCCCTCAACGCGACGATCGAGGCGGCCCGGGCCGGCGAGATGGGCAAGGGGTTCGCGGTCGTGGCCGGCGAGGTCAAGGACCTGGCGCAGGAGACCGCGAAGGCGACCGAGGAGATCCGACGGCGCATCGAGGCGATCCAGGCGGACGCCCGTGGCGCGGCGGAGTCCATCACCGATGTGAGCCGGGTCATCGGCCGGATCAACGACTACCAGACCACAATCGCCTCGGCCGTCGAGGAGCAGAGCGCCACCACCGACAGCATGGCGGCTGATCTCGGCGCCGCCGCGTCGGGCAGTACCCGGATCGGCGACGGCATGGCCGAAGTGGTCGGCGGCGCCGACCGGGCCCGTACGGGTGCGAACTCGGCGCGGCACGCCGCCGGGGAGCTCGCCGCCATCTCGGCCGAACTGCGGACCGCGATGGCGGAGTTCCGCTACTGACCGGAGCGGGAACAAAAGCCGAGGCGCCCTCCTGCTGGAGGGCGCCTCGGCTAATCTGTAGCCCCGACCGGATTCGAACCGGCGCTACCGCCTTGAGAGGGCGGCGTCCTAGGCCGCTAGACGACGGGGCCAGGACTTGCTGTGTTGCTCTTTCGAGCAACGGTGCTGAACTCTATCAGAGACCAGCTACCGAAGCCATTCGGCGTCGGTCGCTGGGGTACCAGGACTCGAACCTAGACTAACGGAGCCAGAATCCGTCGGGCTGCCAATTACCCCATACCCCATCGGTGCTCGCCGCACCGAGAAAGAACTTTACCCGACGGCCGATGGCGCGCCAAATCGGGTTACGTCCACGGCGTTTCCAGCGCGGCGAGCAGGCGTTTTATTCCACTGCCACCACGGGGTTGGACAGCTCGCCGATGCCCTCGATACGCACGGTGACCACATCCCCCGCGCTCAGCGGGCTCACCCCGGCCGGCGTTCCGGTCAGGATCACGTCGCCGGGCAGCAGCGTCATGACGTGTGAGACGTACGACACCAGGGTCGGCACGTCGAACACCATGTCCTTGGTCCGCCCGAGCTGCCGGACCTCCATCTGCTCGGGGTCGCGCCCCACCTCACAGCGCACCTCCCGGTCGCCCACGTCGGCCCCGGTGACGATCCACGGGCCGAGCGGGCAGAACGAGTCGAAGCCCTTCGCGCGGGTCCACTGGCCGTCCGCGCGCTGCAGGTCGCGCGCCGTGACGTCGTTCCCGCAGGTGTACCCGAAGATCGCCTTCTCCGCGGCGGCGCGGTCGGCGCGGCGCGCGCCCGGCGGGCCGATCACCACCGCCAGCTCCGCCTCGTGCTCGACCTGCTTCGACTGCGCCGGCAACCGGATCGCGTCCCGCGGACCGATCACCGATGTCGACGGCTTCAAGAAGATCAGCGGCTCGGCGGGGACCTCGGCGCCGTGCTCCGCGGCGTGCTCGACGTAGTTACGCCCGACGCACACCACCTTGCTCGGCAGGATCGGCGAGAGCAGGCGCACATCGGCGAGCGCCCAGCGCTGGTTGGTGAGGGTGAGGCGGCCGAAGGGGTGGCCCTCGATCTCGGTGACGGTCAGCCCTTCCGGCCCCGCACCGGGCTCCCCCTCCACGACGCCGAACGACATTCCACTGGCATGAGCAAAACGAGCGATTCGCACCCGCTCAATCTATCGGCCGGACCGGCCGACCGACCCGGCCGGCGGCCGAACCCGGTCGGGTGGCGCGGGGCGTGGCGGCGGCGGCACGCCGCCCGGCGGCGGAATCCGCGCTTCGGGCACGGGGCCGACCACCGCGCCCTACCCTCGGGTGGGAGGCGAAAAAGAGTCATGTTCACCTCGTGCCAGCGCGCCGTAATCGCCGTCGTCGTCGGGTTCTCGTCCATCCTCGCCGCGCCGCAGCCGGCGCACGCGCAGCCCCAGACGGTGAGTCTGGGCATCAACAGCAGTGGGACGTTGTCGCCGAACTACCGCATCGAGGTGCGCAACTCCACCGCGAAACCGATCGACGTGACGGTCCGGCAGGAACTGCCGCGCGGCACCACCGTGACGACGACGAGCCCCGAGGCCCGCCCGAAGGAGGGCGAGGTGACCTGGCAGCTCAAGGCGCCGCCCCGGAGCAACACCACGCTGACCAGCTCGCTCACCCACTCCGGCGGCAGCACCCTGTTCTCGCCCGCCTGCGCGTACGAGCGCGACGGCAGCCGGCCCTACTCCTGCGCCACGGCGGCCTGGACCCCGCCGCCGGACATCACCCCGCGACACGCCCCGCCCTGGTGGCAGCAGCCGCGGACCCTGACCATCATCGGGGCCTCGGCGCTCGTCGGCCTCACCCTGCTCTGGGGGCTCGTGGCGGTGGCGCGCCGGTGGCGGCGACGCGCGGCCGGCCGGTCCCGCATCGGCCCGACCACCCGCGCGCCGATCCGGGGCCTGGCACCGCCGCCCGCACCGCGTCGACGTCGTCGCCCGCCCGCGGTCGTCGTGCTCGCCTTCACCCTGCTGCTGCTCGCCCTCACCGGGGCGCTCGGCACCCGCGCGGTGGTGGCCGGCGCGGACACCATCCAGCTGGCGCGGCAGCAGACGGGCTGGGTCGGCAACCAGACCTCCGGCCCGGTCGGGGCGGCGCTGCGGGAGGACTCGTTCGAGTTCACCGTCTACCGCATCGGGTGCCAGCAGGTCGGCCCCGGAACGCGGCGCTGCATCGCCACCGTCGGCGTGCACAACGCCAGCGGCAAGGACGGGCACTGGCACGCCGGCCTGCAGCGCGCCTACCTGCCGACGGGCAGCTGGGTCAGCACCGATGAGGCGGCGACCCGGGAGGCCAACAAGGGCCGGGACATGTTCGCCGAACCGCTCGCCGCCGGGCAACGGCTACTCTTCCCGCTCGCCTTCACCGTCACCAGCGAACTGCTCCCCACCCGGATCGAGCTGCGCAGCGGCGCGTTCAACGCCGGCGTCAGCGTGACCCCCGTCTGAGCCCGGCGGCCGGCGACCCGGCCGCCCGTACCCTGGACGGATGACCGCGCCGACCCCCCACCCCCGCGCCGTGCTCGCCGCGGCCATCTGGCGCGCGCGCCGGGAGGCGCACGAGCGCACCGTGGACGCGTGGCTGACCCCGCACCTGCAGCGGCGGCGCACGGGCCGGAAGCACCCGGTGGAGGACTTCCTCTTCACCTACTACTCCCACCGCCCCGCCCAACTGCGCCGCTGGCACCCCGGCGCGGGGGTGCTGCTCGCGGACGCGACGCCGGACGAGTTCGGCCGCGACTACCGGGCCGTCGCCGGCGGGGTCGAGCTGGACACGACAGCGGTGCTGGGGCGCCGCGCCGAAGCGGTGAGCTGGATCCGGGCCCTGCTGGCGCACACCGCGGCCCGCAACGCCCACTTCGGATGCTTCGGGATGCACGAGTGGGCGATGGTCTACCGGCAGACCCCGGACGAGGTACGGCACAACGCCTGGCCGCTGCGGCTGGACCCGGAGCAGACGGCGCGGACCGTCGAGCAGAACCGAATCCGGTGCAGCCACTTCGACGCGTACCGCTTCTTCACGGCGCCCGCCCGGCCGCTGAACCTCCTCTCCCCCACCCGCGAGGCACAGCTCGACAACGAGCAGCCGGGTTGTCTACACGCCAACATGGACCTCTACAAGTGGGCGTACAAGCTCTCGCCGCTGGTGCCGAGCGAGCTGGTCGCGGAGGCGTTCGCGCTGGCGCGGGAGATCCGGACGCTCGACATGCGGGCCTCCCCGTACGACCTGTCGGCGCTGGGCTACCCGGCGGTGCGGGTCGAGACCCCGGAGGGGCGTGCGGAGTACGCCGCCGCGCAGCGGGACTTCGCCGAGCGGGCCGCCCCGCTGCGCGCCCGCCTGATCGAGGCGATCGACCGACTGCCGGTCACTCGTCCCGCACCCGACCGCGACTCTGCTTCAGCTGCGACTGCCGCCGTTTCGCGGTGAGCCGCCGCTCCTTCGCCGCGCGGCTCGGCTTGGTGGGACGACGCGGCGGGGGCGGCGGCGCGGCCGCGTCGCGCAGCAGGGCGGCGAGCCGGGCGCGGGCGGCCTCGCGATTGGCGAGCTGCGCACGGTGCTCGCTGGCGGTCACGGTGAGCACGCCGTCGACCAGCCGGCCGGCGAGCCGCTCGACGATCCGGTTGCGCAGCGACTGCGGCAGGGCGCCGGAAGCGACGACGTCGAAGCTCAGCTCCACCCGCGAATCCGTGGTGTTCACGCCCTGACCACCCGGACCGGAGGACCGGGAGAAGCGTTCGCGCAGCTCGCCGGCGGGGATCACCAGCCGCTCGGTCACGCGTAGGTCCTCGGCCACGTCTCGAGGTTAGTGCCCGATCGTCCCGGTCCGCGCGGGCATTTCGCGTCGCCCGGCCGCCGCGCGGATCACCCGCCGCGGCGGATCAGCCGATCGGCGACCTGTTCGGCGCGCTCGATCGGGATCGCGAACCCGATGCCGATGTTGCCGCTGCCCTCCAGGGTGGCGATCGCGGTGTTCACCCCGATCACCTCGCCGCGGGCGTTGACCAGCGGCCCGCCGGAGTTGCCCGGGTTGATGGAGGCGTCGGTCTGCACCGCCGACTGCCGGCCGCCGTTGCCGAGCCGCACCTGCCGGTCCAGCGCGCTGACGATGCCGGCGGTCACCGTTCCGGAGAGGCCGAGCGGCGAGCCGACCGCGAGCACCGGCTCCCCCACCCGGGTGCTGCGGGGCTGCGCCAACGGCAGCGGCCGCAGGCCGGCCGACGACGGCACCCGGAGCACGGCGATGTCGCTGCCCGGATCCCGCCCGACGACCTCGGCGGGCAGCCGCCGGCCGTCCGGACCCACCACGGTGACCGCGCCGCCCCCGCCCGACCCACCGCCGCCGGCCGCGGCCGTCCCCCCGGCGAGGATGTGGTCGTTCGTGATGATGTGCTGCCGGTCGTCGATGGCGAACCCGGAGCCGCCGGCCATGCCGTTGCCCGTCCCGACCTGCACCGAGACGACTCCGGGCAGCGCCTGCGCGGCGGCGTTGACCAGGTCGGCGGGGACACCGGCGGCGGCGCTCGAGGGTGACGGGCTGGCCGCTGCCCGGACGGCCGCCGGGCCGGCGTAGTCCGCCACGTAACCGCCGGCGAGTCCGCCGGACACGGTGGAGAGCGCGACCACGGCGACCGCGGCGAGCAGCCGGCGCCGCCATCGCGCGCCCGTGGCCGTCGCCGCGGCCGCCGGCTCCGGGCCGTACCCGCCGGGGCGCAGCGCGGGATCGAGCTCGGGCGAGACGAACCGCGGCCCGCGCGGTTCGCCGAGGCCGGAAGGGGTGGTGGTCATCGCAGCTCCGTCAACAGGTGTCAGGGCAGACGGGAGAACCACAGCATCGAGCCGCTCGCCGCGGCCACGCCCAGCAGCAACCCCACGCCGATGAACCGGTCGGAGATGTCCTGGCGTTCGGTGCGGTACCCCACCGACGTGCCGATGTTGTCGTAGACCTTCCGAAGTTCCTCGCTGCTGCCCGCCTCGTGGTAGCCGCCGCCGGTCTGCGCGGCCACCGCCCGCAGGCTGTCGCCGTCCACCGGCACCCGCAGCGGGCGCCCACCGCCCTGGTTGATGTAGCCGGCGGGGGTGCCGAAGGAGATGGTGTCGACCGGCACCTTCGCCTCGGTCGCGTCGCTCGCCGCCGACTCCGGATCGCGACCCGAGGTGTTCGCGCCGTCGGAGAGCAGCACGATCCGGGACGGCGGCGGATCCTGGGCGGCCTTGGCGTCCAGCGAACGGATCGCCTCCAGCGAGGTGTTGATCGCCTCGCCGATCGCGGTGCCCTGGGTGCCGGTCACCCCCTCGGTCAGCCGGTCGATGCCGGCGTCCAGCGTCTCCCGGTTGGTGTCCGGCGCCACCAGCACCGAGGCGTTCCCCGCGAAGGCGACCAGCCCCACGTTGAACTGCTTCGGCAGGTCGTCGACGAACCCGTGCGCCGCCGACTTCGCCGCCGACAGCCGGTTCGGTGACACGTCGGTGGCGAGCATCGACGTGGACACGTCGACCGCGACCATGACCGTGGCGCGCTCCCGGGCCACCCGTACGTCGGCGGTGGGGCGGGCGAAGCCGACCACCAGCAGCGACAGCATGCCCAGGAACAGTCCGGCCGGCAGGTGCCGGCGCCAGGCCGGCACCCGCGGCGCCACCCGGTCCAGCAGCCGCAGGTTGGTGAAGCGCACGGCGTACCGGCTGCGGCGGCGCTGCAGGAACAGGTACGCCCAGAGCAGCCCGAGCACCCCGATCAGTAGCCAGAGCCGGTACGGCGACTCCCAGGACATGCTCATGTCGCACCTCCGCACGCCGTCCCGGCCGGGGCGGCGCCGGCCAGCCGCCGTTGGACGTGGACGTGCCGGACGATGTCGGCGACCCAGTCCCGGTCCGTCCGCAGCGCCAGGTGCGCCGCGCCGGCCCGGCGCAACGCCCCCGCCACACTGCGGCGCTGTCCGGCGGCCGCCGCCGCGAAGCGCTCGCGCAGCCGCGCGTCCCCGGTCGCGACCTCCCGCCGCAGCCCGGTCTCCGGGTCCACCAGTGTGATCAATCCGACGTCCGGCAGCTCCAGCTCGCGCGGATCGGTGATCTCCACCGCGAGCACCTGGTGCCGCGCGCCGAGCCGGCGCAGCGGCTTCTCCCACTCCGGTTCCGCGTCCTCGGTCTCGCCGACGCCGTCGAGGAAGTCCGAGACCACGACGGCCAGGCCGTGGCGCGACGCCGCGCGGTTCAGCCCGTCGATCCCGGCCGCCAGCGACGGCGGCGGGCCGCCGTCGGCGCCGCGCGGCGCCGACAGCACCGTCCGCAACAGCCCCAGCAGGTGGTCGCGGCCGGCGCGCGGCGGGAACCGTCGCACCGTCTGGGCGCCGAGCAGGTGTACGCCGATCCGGTTGCCGACCCCGGCGGTGAGGAAGCCGATCGCCGCCAGCGCCGCGACCGCGAGTTCCCGCTTTTCCACCTCGGCGGTGCCGAAGTCCATGCTCGGCGTCGAGTCCACCAGCGCCCAGGTGCTCAGCTCCCGGTCCGCGTCGACCTCGCGCACGTGCGGCACCGCCGTGCGCGCGGTGACGGCCCAGTCCATCCGGCGCACCTCGTCCTCGCCGGGGCGGTACTCCCGGCTGCCGGCCGGTTCGCTGCCGGCGCCGGGGAGCAGGCCGATGTGCTGCCCGTGCAGCAGGCCGTCGAGCCGCCGGGTGACGGCCAGTTCCAGCCGGCGCAGCCGGTGCTCGGGCGCCAACTCGGGCAGGCCGGCGTACCCGATGTCGTCCGTTCCGACGGTCATGCCGCGGCCAGGCCCACCGCGCGTCCGTCCCGGTCGGCCACCCGCGGCGGCGGCACCGCCTGAACCAGTCGGCGCACGATCGACTCCGCGGAGACCCCCTCGGCGACCGCGTCGAAGGAGAGCACGAGCCGGTGGGCGAGGACGTCCACGGCCAGCTCCTGCACGTCGTCGGGGAGCACGTAGTCGCGTCCCCGCAGCAGGGCCAGGCCACGGGCGGCGGCCACCAGTCCGAGGGTGGCGCGCGGGCTCGCCCCGTACGCCAGCTGCGGCGCGATCGCCGCGAGCCCGAACCGTTCGGGGCGGCGGGTGGCCAGCACCAGCCGGACGACGTACTCGGCGAGCGCGTGGTGCACGAAGACGCTGCGCGCCCGGGCCTGCAGCGCCCGCAACCGCTCCGGGTCGAGGACCTGCACGGCCTGCGGCGGTTTGGTCCCCATCCGGTAGAGGATTCCCAGCTCCTCCTCCTCGCTCGGATAGTCCACGACCACCTTCATCAGGAATCGGTCCCGTTGCGCCTCCGGCAGCTGGTAGACCCCCTCCGACTCGATCGGGTTCTGCGTCGCGACCACCAGGAACGGGTCGGGCACCGGATACGTCCGCCCCCCGATCGAGACCTGCCGCTCCGCCATCGCCTCCAGCAGCGCGGACTGCACCTTGGCGGGCGCCCGGTTGATCTCGTCGGCGAGCACCAGGTTCGCCATCACCGGGCCGAGCTCCACGTCGAAGCTCTCCGAGGACGCGCGGTAGATCCGGGTGCCGACGATGTCGGAGGGCACCAGGTCGGGGGTGAACTGGATGCGCGCGAAGTCGCCGCCGACCGTGGTCGCCAGGGTCTGCGCGGCCAGCGTCTTCGCGATGCCGGGCACCCCTTCGAGGAGGCAGTGCCCGTCGGCCAGCAGCGCGGTCAGCAGCCGCTCGACGAGCCGCTCCTGCCCCACGATCACCCTGCTGACCTCGCCCTGCGTCTGCTGCAGTTCGCTCGCGGTCGCGACCGTCCTGGCCGGTGCGGGCGTGACCATGTCAGCTCCCCTCGATCGAACGCGTGGTGGCGGTCCAGGCCCGAGCGCGGCGGGGCCGGGCGCCCGTCGGGGTTGCCCGCTAATCGGCGGGTCTAACGCGCCGCGCCGCAGGGAAGGGGGCCGGCGATCGCTCGTCGGTGTGGGAAGCGACCCTTCCGGATGGGACGGTGCGGCTACCGTGCCCGGATGAGCGTGGAAACGATGACGGAGACGCCGGCGGCGGTCGCGCCGCGGCGGTCGCGGGCCCTGACCGGGCTCTGTTGGCTGCTCGCCGTGCCCGGGCTGCTCTGGGCGCTGGTGCGGCTGTTCGGTCTGGAACGCGGCCCGCTGGTGCAGCTCGTCGCGTTCACGCCGTACGTCGCGGGGTGGTCGCTGATGCCCCCGCTGATCGCGCTCGCGCTGCGCCGCTGGTGGCCGGCTTCGGTCGCCGGCGTCGCCGCGCTGGCGCTGCTCGGCGTGGTGGCGCCGCGCGCGCTGCCCGCCGACGCGCCGCGCGGGGCGGGGCCGACGCTGCGGATCGCGACCGCCAATGTGCTGGCGGGCGACGGCGACGCGGCCGCGCTGATACGCCTGGTCCGCGCGGAGCGCGTCGACGTGCTGGCGGTGCAGGAGTTCACCCCGGAGACCCGGGCGGCGCTGGACCGGGACGGCCTAGGCGAGCTGCTGCCGCACCGGCAGCTCAACCCGGAGGTGGGCACGACCGGGTCGGCGCTCTACGCCCGCTTC
The DNA here is from genome assembly GCF_900107255.1 of Micromonospora pattaloongensis. Lineage (GTDB taxonomy): Bacteria > Actinomycetota > Actinomycetes > Mycobacteriales > Micromonosporaceae > Micromonospora_I > Micromonospora_I pattaloongensis. The sequence continues at coordinate 736,361 of NZ_FNPH01000002.1, forward strand.
CCCCTCAGCGACACCGGCATCCGCCGCAACCCCGGTTTCTTCGGCTTCACCCAGGCGTACGCCACGGTCGCGGTGCCGGGCGCCCCGCCGGTGCTCGTGGAGTCCGCGCACCCGTCCGCGCCGTTCTCGCTGGCGATGCTGCCGGACTGGTTCGCCGACCTGCGCGCGCAGCCCCGCGCCACCCCGGACGGACCGCTGCGGATCCTCGCCGGGGACTTCAACGCGACGCTCGACCACGCGCCGCTGCGCGCCCTGCTGGACAGCGGGTACGTGGACGCGGCGGCCGCGGCCGGGCAGGGTCTGGTCGGCACGTGGGGCCCGTACGACGGGGATCTCATCCCGCCGGTCACCATCGACCACGTGCTCGTCGACCGACGGGTCGCGGTGCGGACCGTCTCGGTGCACCCGGTGCCCGGCAGCGACCACCGCGCGGTGGTCGCCGAGCTCACCCTCCCCGGCGCATGAGCCGCGGACACCGACGGTCTCACGTGGTCGTGGGCGTCTTGGCCAGCCCGTAGGTGAGCGCGTCCACCAGCGCGTGCCAGCTCGCCTCGACGACGTTCTCGTGCACGCCCACGGTGGTCCAGTCCCGGCCCTGCTGTGCGGCGGTCTCCACCAGGACCCGGGTGACCGCGCCGGTGCCGTGGCTCCCCTCCAGGATCCGCACCTTGTAGTCGGCCAGCTCGAAGCCGGCCAGCTCGGGGTAGTGCCGGGACAGCGCCACCCGCAGCGCCTCGTCCAGGGCGTTGACCGGGCCGTTCCCCTCGGCGGTGGCGATCACGCGCTCGCCGCGTACCCGGACCTTCACGGTGGCCTCGGAGACCACCGCACCGTCCTCGCGGTGCTCGACGATCACCCGGTACGACTCCAGCGCGAACGGCCGGGTGGTCACCGCGCCGGTCTCCGCGGCCAGCTCGGCCCGCACGAGCAGCTCGAACGACGCGTCCGCGGCCTCAAAGGACCAGCCGCCCGCCTCCAGCTCCTTGACGCGCTTGGTGACCCGGGACAGCGCGTCCGGATGGCCGGCCAGGTCCAGACCGAGTTCGCGACTCTTGAGCTCGATGCTGGCCCGACCGGCCATCTCGGTGACGAGGATCCGCATGTCGTTGCCGACCACGGCGGGGTCGACGTGGTTGTAGAGCACCGGATCCACTTTGATCGCGCTCGCGTGCAGCCCGGCCTTGTGGGCGAAGGCGGCGGCCCCGACGTACGCCTGGTGGGTGTCGGGGGCGATGTTGGCGATCTCGGCGATGGCGTGCGAGACGCGCACCATCTGTTCCAGGCACCCGTCCGGTAGGACGGGGAGCCCGAGCTTGAGCTGGAGGTTGCCGACGACGGCGAAGAGGTCTGCGTTGCCGGGCCGCTCGCCGTAGCCGTTGGCGGTGGCCTGGAAGTGCCGGACGCCGGCCTCGACGGCGGCCACGGTGTTGGCCACGGCGCAGGCGGTGTCGTTCTGGCAGTGGATGCCGAGCCGGTCCGGCGTCACGCCGAGCCGGTCGACCAGCTCGCCGATCGCGGCGGTCACCCGGGACGGCAGCATTCCGCCGTTGGTGTCGCACATGACGACGACCTCGGCCCCGGCCTCGAGCGCCGCGGCGGTGACCTCGCTGGTGTACGCGGGGTCGAAGCGGTAGCCGTCGAAGAAGTGCTCGCAGTCGAGGAAGACCCGCCGCCCCTCGGCGACGAAGTGGGCGACGGTGTCGCGCACCATGGCTAGGTTCTCGGCCGGCGTGGTGCGCAGGGCGCGCTCGACGTGCCGGATGTCGGACTTGGCGACCAGGCAGACGGCGGCGGTCTCCGCGTCGAGCAGGGCGCGCACCTGCGGGTCGTCGGCGACGGCGACGCCGGCCTTGCGGGTCGCGCCGAAGGCGACGAGGATCGCGTGCCGCAGGTTGAGCTCGGTGCGCGCGCGGCGGAAGAACTCGGTGTCCTTGGGCATCGCGCCCGGCCAGCCGCCCTCGATGAAGCCCACCCCGAAGTCGTCCAGCAGCCGCGCGACCGCCAGCTTGTCGACGACCGAGTAGCTGATCCCCTCACGCTGTGCCCCGTCGCGCAGCGTCGTGTCGTACACCTGGAACGTCATCGCCAATTCCTCTCTCGACCTGCGACCTTCTCGCGGGACCAACAAAAAGACCCCCCGGCGGATGCGGGAGGTCGGCGCGCTCGGCGTGAGGGGGCCGGCGCGCTAGGTGCCAATAATGAGTACGAGTCGGGTCACGGAGAGTACTTTGCCATCCCCGACCGAGCTACGGGAAGACGTGTCCACATATTGGAAAGTGAACCCGGTCATGCCGGGCAGGCCGCCGCGACGACCTGCGAAAACGCCACACTTACAACGATCTTCAATTTTTGCGTGTAGTGCTCATGCGCGTCGGGTAGCGAAACGGACGACAGAGCAGTCGATGTCGAGAAGAGGAGTGAAAGCCAATGGACCGGCTCGACCCTCAGACGACCCCGTACCAGACGCCGGATCCCCTGACCCCCGACGGTCAGGGCACCTTCGCCGGCGCGACTCCGGCCCAGAGCTTCGACCCGTGGCGCTACCGCGACGACGCCGACGTCACCGGCGGCGACGTGGCGGGCTACAAGGTCGAGGCGACCGACGGCGGGATTGGCAAGATCGACAGCGCCAGTCACGACGTCAACGCCAGCTACCTGGTGGTCGACACCGGGCCGTGGATCTTCGGCAAGAAGGTGCTGTTGCCGGCCGGCGTGGTCAACCACGTCGACCACGCGGACCGGAAGGTGTACGTGGACCGGAGCAAGGACCAGATCAAGGCGGCTCCGGAGTACGACGACACCGCCGTGACCGATCCGGCGTACCGGGACAAGCTCGGTGGCTACTACGGCGGCACGTACGGCGCACCGGGCTCGACGCTCCCCCCGACCGCCTAACGGCGAGGGGGTGTCACGACGGCCGGCGGGGCCTGGGCCCCGCCGGCCGTTCGCACACGTCCCACCGATTTCCGGTTCGTCGCGGCCCGCTACCGTGTCGATCGTGGATGCCTCCGCCGGGACCCGGACCCTCGCCTTCGCCACCCTGTTCAACTTCCGCGACGTCGGCGGGTACGCCGGGCTCGACGGGCGGACGGTGCGGTGGCGCCGGCTCTACCGGTCGGACTCGCTGCACCGCATCGACGACGCCGACCGCGAGGCCTTCGGAGCGCTCGGCGTACGCACGGTCATCGACCTGCGCCGCCCGCACGAGGTGACGGCGTACGGCCGGGTGCCCGCCTACGACGGACTCGACTACCGGCACGTCCACCTGGTGCACCAGGAGTGGCTCGAGATTCCGTACGAGGAGCGGCAGGGGCCGGCGCGGTATCTGGCCGACCGCTACCACGACCTCGCGGAGCAGGCGGCCGAGGGGATCGCCGACGCCCTCACGGTCATCGCGGACGAGATGAGCGCCCCCGCCGTGGTGCACTGCGCCGCCGGCAAGGACCGGACCGGGGTGATCTGCGCGCTCACGCTGTCGCTGCTCGGCGTGGCGGACGAGGTGATCGCCGAGGACTACGCGCTGAGCACGGCGGCGGCGGACCGCTTCACCGCCTGGCTGCGCCAGCAGTATCCGGACCGGCCGCCGGCGCCCGAGCCGTTCTTCTCCAGCCCAGCGCGCGCGATGCTGACCTTCCTCGGCGAACTGCGCGAACGGCACGGCTCGATCGAGAACTACGTGACCGACGCCGGCCTGCCCACCGAACGGATCGCCGCGCTCCGCGCCCACCTGCTCACCGACCCGACGCCCCGAGCGGTCAGCTGACGCGGTAGACCCAGCCGTTGGGGTCCTCGCCGCGGCCGCGCTGCAGGTCGACCAGGATCTGCCGGAGCCCCATCGTGGTCTCGCCGGGGCCGCCGTCCGCGATCGTGAACGACCCGTCCGGGAAGCGCACCTGGCCGATCGGGGTGATGACCGCCGCGGTCCCGCACGCGAACGCCTCGCGCAGCCGCCCGCTTTCCGCGTCGGCGCGCCACTCGTCGAAGCTGATCGGCCGCTCCACGACGGTCCGCCCCTGCTGCCGGGCGAGCGTGATCACCGAGTCGCGGGTGATGCCGGGGAGGATCGTGCCGGTCAACGGCGGGGTGACGAGCGTGCCGTCGTCGTAGACGAAGAACACGTTCATCCCGCCGAGCTCGTCGACGTAGCGCCGCTCCACCGCGTCCAGGAAGACCACCTGGTCGCAGCCGTGCTCCATCGCCTCGGCCTGCGCCACCAGCGAGGTGGCGTAGTTGCCACCGCACTTGGCCGCCCCGGTGCCGCCGGGGGCGGCACGGGTGTAGTGCGGCGAGACCCAGACGTTGACCGGCTTGACGCCGCCGGAGAAGTACGAGCCGACGGGCGAGGCGATGACGACGTAGAGGTATTCCATGGCCGGGCGCACCCCGAGGAAGACCTCGCTGGCGTACATGAACGGGCGCAGGTAGAGGCTGCCGTCCTCGCCGGTCGGGATCCAGTCGCGGTCGATCGTGATGAGCTGCCGCAGCGACTCGAGGAACGCCGCCTCGGGCAGCGGCGCCATCGCCATCCGCTCGGCGGAGGCGGCGAAGCGCGCCGCGTTGGCCTGCGGCCGGAACATCGTCACGCCCCCGTCGGCGGCGTGGTACGCCTTCAGCCCCTCGAAGATCTCCTGCGCGTAGTGCAGCACGGCGGTCGCCGGGTCCATCGGGATCGGCGCGCGCGCCTCGACCCGGGCGTCGTACCACCCCTTGCCCTCGGCGTACCGGATCGTGACCATGTGGTCGGTGAAGATTCGGCCGAATCCGGGGTTGGCCAGCAGAGCGGCGCGCTCGGCGGCGGGTACCGGCTGAAGATTCGGACGAATCTCGAAGTCGAGCTTGTCACCACCGCTCATCGCGCTGACCTCCGATAACAGAAGCGGATGCGCCGTCGCCACCGCGACGACCCTGCTGTGGACGTGCCGTCGCTGCTGCGACGACCCTGCTGCGACGACCTGCTGTGAAGTCGTGCCTGAAACTTACCCCGAACGTTCGTTCAGAGGGAGGCCGCACACCGGCGCGGCGCACGGCGGCGCGGCCCCGTGTCGACGATGCCACGCGGCGTACCGGCGCCGCCGGGACGATGCGCGATCAGCGCGCGGCGTGCGCGGCGAGCCGGTCGCCGACCTCGGCGGTGCGCAGCGGCGCGCCCGGCGTCCGGGCGGCGAGTTCGGCCGCGACCGCCTCGGTTACTCGCTGGGCCGCTTCGGCGTGGCCGAGGTGGTCGAGCAGCAGCGCCGCGGAGAGCACGGCGGCGGCCGGGTCGGCGATGCCCTTGCCGGCGATGTCCGGCGCGGAGCCGTGCACCGGCTCGAACATCGACGGGTACGCCCGCTCCGGGTTGATGCAGCCGCTGGCCGCCATGCCGATGCCGCCGGTGACCGCGGCCGCGATGTCGGTGAGGATGTCGCCGAAGAGGTTGTCGGTCACCACCACGTCGTAGCGCTGCGGCTGGGTGACCATGAACATCGCGGCGGCGTCGACGTGCTGGTACTCGGTGCTGACGTCGGGGAACTCGGCCTTGACCGCGTCGAACGCGCGCGCCCAGAGCGAGCCGGCGTGGGTCAGCACGTTCGTCTTGTGCACGAGCGTGACCTTGCGGCGCTCCCGCCGCTGCGCCCGGGCGAACGCGTCCCGGATCACCCGCTCCACGCCGTGCCGGGTGTTCAGGCTCTCCTCGGTGGCGACCTCGGCCGGGGTGTCCCGGTGCAGCGTGCCGCCGGCGCCGGCGTAGAGCCCCTCCGTGCCCTCGCGGACCACCACGAAGTCGATCTCGCCGGGCTTGACGGCGGCGAGCGGGCTCGTCGTGCCGGGCCAGAGCCGCGACGGACGCAGGTTCACGTACTGGTCGAAGGCGAAGCGGAGCTTGAGCAGCAGCCCCCGCTCGAGGACGCCCGGCGGCACCGACGGGTCGCCGACGGCGCCGAGCAGGATCGCGTCGTGCCCGGCCAGCTCGGCGAGGACCGAGTCCGGCAGCACCTCGCCGGTGCGGTTGTAGCGCGCGGCGCCCAGGTCGTACTCGGTCGCCTCCACGCCGGGCAGCACCGCGTCGATCACCTTACGGGCCTGCGCGGTCACCTCGGAGCCGATGCCGTCACCGGCCACCACCGCGATCCGCGCCACCGACACGTCGAACTCCTCCGCTACGAGCTGCTGTTGTTGAGGGAACGTTAGGCGATCGTCCCGATTCGCGGTACGCGAGTCCCACGATACGGACCGTGATGCCGGCTGGGCCGCGTTAACCGGCTCACAGTGGGTTCGCAGCCAGCTGTCACCGCCCGCTCATCTGCACCCCCTACCGTGTGTAGCGAGCGGCAGGGGGGCCGGCGGAAGGGGTCGAGAGATGCTGGCACGCGGGACCACCCGGACCAGACGCGGCACCCACCCGGCGTACGCCGCCGACGCCCGGTTCCGCCCGGACCTGCGCATCGGCCCCGGCGGCGTGGAACGCACCGGGAACCCGCCCGCCCCCGGCCGCGGCGACCGGGTGATCGTCCGACACGCCGTGCACACCTCGGCCGCCGACTACCTGCTGATGTTGATCGCTCCGGAGCCCATGTCGCGCCGGGGGCTCGGCGAGGCGATCGCCGACGCGGTGGCCGAGCTGCGCGCGATCGACGTGACGTACAGTCCGCTGCGTCGCACCAGCCTGGTGGCGCTGCTGCGCCGCGGCGAGGTGGCGCCGGAGGCGTACCCGCCGCTGGCCGACATCGTCGCGCGGTGCGACGCGATGCGCGCCGCCACCGACGGCTGGTTCGACGCATGGGCCGTGCCGGGCGGGTTCGACCCGAGCGGCCTGCTCAAGGGTTGGGCGGTCGAGCGGGCGGCGGCGCGGTTGCGCGCCGCGGGGATCTCCGACTACGCCGTGGTCAGCGGCGGGGATCTGACGGTACGCGGACACGCGCCGCACGGTGGACCGTGGCGCGTCGCCGTGCACGACCCGCGGGGGCGCGACGCTCGCCCGACCGTGCTGGCGCTGACGGAGGGCGCGATCGGCACCTCGGGGATGGCCGGGCGACGTGGACACGTGGTCGACCCGCATACCCGGACCACCGTCGACCAGCAGCGCGCCGCGATCGTGACCGGCCCCGACCTCGCGATCGCCGACGGGTACGCGACGGCGCTCTGCGCCGCCGGCCCGGCCGGCCTCCCCTGGTTCCCCACCCGGGACGGTTACCGCGCGCTCTTCGCGCCGCCGCGCTGACCCTGCGAGCGATCCGGGGCCCCCGGCTGTCCACGCCGTCGCGTCGAACGCGACCATCACTGCGCCGCCGCGTCGAACGCGACCATCACTGCGCCGTCGCGTCGAACGCGACCATCACTGCGCGCTTTGCTTTGCTCTGCTTACCTCACGGAGACGCCCACCGTCCGGTATCCGGGCGCTGGGCGTCTCCTCCGGGTAAGCAGAGCAAAGGTCGCGGCGCGACTGTTGACTGTGGCGCACGGGCTAGCGGTTCCGGCCGGGGCGGGGCTCGGCGGCGGCGGGAAACGATCGGCCCCCGCGGGCTCGGCAAGGGCTCGCGGGGGCCGGTCACAGCAAGTGCGCGCGGTTCGCGCACACCGGGGGGCGCGGGCACTCGTCCGACGCGGGACAGCGTCACCCGAAGACGTGTCCACACCGGACAACTCGCTGAGTGACCCGGCGAACACGCTATCGATCCCGGTCGGGCCGTGCAAGAGCCACTTTGGTTGCATGTCGGCAGGGCAGGTGGTGTCACGCGACGTCCGGATGGCACGCTGTCCGCCGTGAGTTTCGATCTGGTCGTGTGGGCCATGGACCATGGGTCCACCTCAGCGGACGTGCAGGCGGCGCACGAGCTGTGCCGACAGGGTGAACATGTGGACGGCGAACCCGACCGGCGGATCGCGGCGTTCTACACGGAGCTGACCGCCGCCTACCCCGACCGCGGCCCGGCCGCCGGAGCACCGGAGTCGCCGTGGGCGGTCGACCCGCTGCACGTCGCGACCGACCACGTGGAGATGCGGCTCCGTCCCGCCTGCGCCGACGAGGTGCTGCTCACCATCGAACGGCTCGCTGGCGAGCACGGCCTGCTCCTGCTCGACCCGCAGGACGGCTCGGTCTACCCCCCGCCGGCCCGGGTCTGACGCCGGCCGCGTCGGGCGCGAACGGCCGAAGGGCCCCGCGCCGGCCGCGTCGGGCGCGAACGGCGAAGGGCCCCGCGCCGGCCGCCGGAGCGGTCGACGCGGAGCCCTCCCGCGAACGTGTCGGCTACTCCTCGCGCAGGTCCGCGGCGCTGGCCGCGACCGCGCCGATCGCGTCGGCCGCCGACGTCAGCAGCTCCACCGCGATCGCCGAGTCCACCGTCAGCGTCATCAGCGCCTCACCGCCGGCCTCCCGACGGGCCACCTGCATGGCGGCGATGTTCACGCCGGTCTCGCCGAGGATCGACCCGACGGTGCCGACGACGCCGGGGCGGTCGGCGTACCGGAAGAACAGCAGGATGCCCTCGGCGCCGAGCTCCAGGTCGAAGCCGTCGACCTCGGTGAGCCGGACGGCCTCCCGGGCGCCGGTGTTGACGACGGTGCCGGAGACGCTGACCGTGCGCCCGTCGGGCAGCGCGCCCCGCAGCGTGACCAGGTTGGGGTGGTCGGTCGTGTCGGCGTGCGTGACCAGCTCCACCTCGACCCCCCGGTCGGCGGCGAGGTGCGGCGCGTTGACGTAGGTGACCTGCTCCTCGACCACGGAGGCGAACAGCCCCTTGGTGGCGGCGAGCTTCAGCACGGAGACGTCGTTGGCGACGATCTCGCCGCGCACCTCGACGGTCACGCTGGCGGCGACCCCACCGGCGACGGCGGTGAAGACCTTGCCGAGCTTCTCGGCGAGCGGCAGCAGCGGCCGCACGTCCTCGGCGACCACGCCGCCGGCCTGGACGTTGACCGCGTCCGGCACGAACTCGCCCTGCAGCGCGAGTTTGACGCTCTTGGCGACCGCGAGGCCGGCCTTGTCCTGCGCCTCGTTCGTGGAGGCGCCCAGGTGCGGCGTGGCGACCACGTTGTCGAAGACGAACAGCGGCGAGGCGGTGCAGGGCTCCTTCGCGTACACGTCGATGCCGGCACCGGCGACCCGGCCCTCGGCGATCGCGTCCGCCAGGGCCTGCTCGTCGACGAGGCCACCGCGCGCGGCGTTGATGATCCGCACACCCGGCTTGACGATCGCCAGCTCCTTGGCGCCGATCAGGCCGACGGTCTCCGGCGTCTTCGGCAGGTGGATGGAGATGAAGTCGGCCTCGCGCAGCAGCTCCTCCAGGCCGACGAGGCGCACGCCGAGCTGGGCCGCGCGGGCCGGCTGCACGTACGGGTCGTACGCGATCAGACGGGTGCCGAAGGCGGCGATGCGCTGCGCGAAGAGCACGCCGATCCGGCCGAGCCCGACGACGCCGACGGTCTTGCCCTGGAGCTCCACGCCGGTGTACTTCGAGCGCTTCCACTCGCCGGCCTTGAGCGCGGCGCTCGCGCTGGCGGTGTTGCGGGCGACGGCGAGCAGCAGCGCGACCGCCTGCTCGGCGGCGGAGACGATGTTGGAGGTCGGGGCGTTGACCACCATTACGCCACGCGCGGTGGCGGCGGGGACCTCGACGTTGTCGAGGCCGACGCCGGCGCGCGCGACGACCTTCAGCCGCGGGGCGGCCGCGATCGCCTCGGCGTCGATCTGGGTGGCGCTGCGCACGATGACCGCGTCGGCCTCGGCCAGCGCGGCGAGCAGGGCCGGACGGTCGGTGCCGTCGACGTGACGAACGTCGAAGTCGTGCGCGAGCACGTCGATGGCGGCGGGGGCGAGCTCTTCGGCGATCAGTACGACAGGATTCATCGGTCCTCGCAGTGGTCTGTGGCGAGTGTCTGCGGCGCAAGTGGGCGCCGCTCTGCGCCCTACGCTCCCCCACCCGGTGGTCCCGGCGGTGCGGCTGCTGCCTACCCGCCGATCGTATTCGCCGCCGCCGGTACCGCGCTCCCGACCCCCCGCGTGAGTGCCCTCACAGACCGGACTTAACCACCGTTCGTCCGCGTGCCGACCGGCCCTCTCATGGCCGCCGTCACACCTGTTGATCGCCGTCCGAACGCCGCAATCTCCCGCATCGCGGGACGAGTGCTAGGCGGGACGGGCGGCCAGCGCGCCCGCGCCGATCTCGCGGAACGTCTCCGCCTCGGGAAGCGCGTCGAAGAGCAGATCGAACGCGAGCGACCCGACCGGCGGATAGATCCGCTCGCGGGGCGGCTCGGCGGACGCCGACAACGCCCCCTGCCCGGTCAGGAAATCGACGATCGCGCTCCGCACCGCCGGCAGCGCCACCGGCGAGTGGTAGACCACGTTCAGCGCCTGGGTGCGCATCCCGCGTACGTGATCCTCGCCCTTGTTCTCGTGGAAGTGCGGGTTGCGGGTCTCCACCTGCAGCACGGGCACCGAACTCGCCATCACCTCGGGGTGCGCGCTCTCCAGCACCCCGCCGAACTGCTCGAAGAGATCGACGTAGTGGAAGGGCTCCACCGCGAAGCCGCCGGCCAGTCGCAGTCGCATCCCGAGCGCGAGGCTGAGCGCGTGTTCCCCGGCGTTGCCGGTGGCGATCACGTCGGTGCCGAAGCCGGAGTACTCGGCGACGAGCCGGTTGAGGAACGCGTTGGTGATCTCCGAGCTGCGGCCCCGCCGGCTGAAGAACAGACGCCCGTCGCGGACCTTCGGCTTGGAGTGCCAGGAGATCCGCACCATCGCGTACGGACTGTCCGCCAGGTGCAGGCCGGCCGCGTACACCTTGCAGTATTCGTGCACCGCGCCCGGCACGTAGTTGTCGGCGTCGACGTAGCCGACGTACCGGCGGCCGGTCAGCGCGGCGAGCGCCATGCCGATCAGCATCGCCTCACCCTTGCCCCGGCGGACCAGCCCGTCGTCGTCGATGAGCTCCGGCATGCCGGCGGCCTTCATCGCGGCGGCCAGCCCCGGATCGCGCTGGTGCACGGTGATCGCGGGGCGGCCGGCCAGCCGGCAGAACTGCTCCACCGTCTGCGCCTCGATCTCATAGCGGTCCACCGGATAGCGGTCGCTGTTCGAGACCAGGACGATCAGACAGTCGTGCGGAATCCCCGAGAGGACGCCTTCAATCACCCTGCGTGTCTCATTCATGCACGGAATGACGATTACCAATTCGCGCTCGATGGCGCGGAGCGCGTCCTGCGGTATTGCGTCGCTTCCGGAATCCCCCGCACCAGCGCCGGAGTCCAGCTCGATCACGCGCTGAAGCTCATGGATGCGAACGGCACCGAAGCGTTCGGTGCGGTACGAGTGCTCCAGACGCATGGCCCGGACACTACCCGAGCACACCATTAATCGCCCATTACGCGCGTTAAAACCACGTTGCACGGCCGGCCCGGCAATGCGATTCCGCGCCGCGAAAAAAGGCGTCCGGGGCGCGATGCACGCACCCCGGACGCCGTAGCGGTACGACCGTCAGGCGGTCTCGGTGATCGGGCGGTCGACCCAGCTCATCATGTCGCGCAGCTTCTTGCCGGTCTGCTCGATCGGGTGCGCGGCGCCCTGCTCGCGGAACTTGGTCAGCGCCGGCCGGCCCGCCTCGTCATCCTCGATGAGCTCGCGGGTGAACTGGCCCGACTGGATCTCGGCCAGGATCTTGCGCATCTCCTCCTTGGTCCGGGCGTCGACGACGCGCGGGCCGCGGGTGTAGTCGCCGAACTCGGCGGTGTCGGAGATGCTGTAGCGCATCCGCTGGATGCCGCCCTCGTACATCAGGTCCACGATCAGCTTCAGCTCGTGCAGGCACTCGAAGTACGCGATCTCCGGGGCGTAGCCCGCCTCGGTGAGCACCTCGAACCCGGTCTGCACCAGCGCCGCGGCGCCGCCGCAGAGCACTGCCTGCTCGCCGAAGAGATCCGTCTCGGTCTCCTCCTTGAACGTGGTCCTGATGACGCCGGCCCGGGTGCCGCCGATGCCCTTCGCGTACGACAGGGCCAGCGCGAGCGCGTTGCCGCTGGCGTCCTGCTCGACCGCGACCAGCGCCGGCACGCCCTTGCCGTCGACGTACTGGCGGCGGACCAGGTGACCCGGGCCCTTCGGCGCCACCATCGCGACGTCGACGTCGGCCGGGGGCTGGATGAGGCCGTACCGGATGTTGAGGCCGTGCCCGAAGAACAGGGCCTTGCCGGCGGTGAGGTTCGGCGCGATCGCCTCGGCGTAGAGCGAGCGCTGCGCGGTGTCCGGCGCGAGCACCATGATCACGTCGGCCCAGGCGGACGCCTCGGCCGGCGTCAGCACCCGCAGCCCCTGCTCCTCCGCCTTCGCGCGGCTCTTCGAGCCCTCCGGCAGGCCGATCACGACCTCGACGCCGGAGTCGCGCAGCGAGAGCGAGTGCGCGTGGCCCTGGCTGCCGTAGCCGAGCACCGCGACCTTCTTGCCCTGGATGATGGCGAGGTCGGCGTCGTCGTCGTAGAACACCTCAGCGGTCATGACTTCCCTTTCCTGCGACGGCCACCCCGGCCGCCGTCGTTGTGCGGCACACAGTGCCGCGGGCGTTGGGTTGCGCGGCACTGTCTGCCGGCCTGTTCGTGATCAGGCGGCACGCAGCGCCGACCCGGTCGTGATCGAGCGCGAGCCGCGACCGATGGCGACGAGGCCTGACTGCACCATTTCCTTGATTCCGTACGGTTCGAGGTCGCGCAGCAGCGCGTCGAGCTTGTCGGGGGTACCCGTCGCCTCGATGGTCAACGTCTCCGGGGCGACGTCGACGACGCGGGCCCGGAACAGGTTCACCGTCTCCAGCACCTGCGACCGCATCGTCCGGTCGGCCCGCACCTTGACCAGCAGCAGCTCCCGCGACACCGACACGCCCGGGTCCAGCTCGACGATCTTGAGCACGTTCACCAGCTTGTTGAGCTGCTTCGTGACCTGCTCCAGCGGCGACTCCTCGGCGTTGACCACGATGGTGATCCGGGAGACCTCCGGGTTCTCCGTCTCGCCCACCGCGAGCGAGTCGATGTTGAAGCTGCGGCGGGAGAAGAGGCCCGACACCCGGGCCAGCACACCCGGCTTGTTCTCGACCAGCACGGACAAGGTGTGCGTCGTCATCAGATGTCGTCCTCGTCGAAGGCGGGGCGCACGCCCCGGGCGAACATGATCTCGTCGTTGCTGGTGCCGGCCGCGACCATCGGCCACACCATCGCGTCCTTGCCGACCACGAACTCGACCACCACCGGGGCGTCGTTGATCGCCATCGCCGCCTCGATCGTCTTGTCGACGTCGGCGGCGTTCTCGCAGCGCAGCCCGACGCAGCCGAGCGCCTCCGCGAGCTTCACGAAGTCCGGGATGCGGTGCTTGTGGGTGCCGAGATCGGTGTTGGAGTAGCGCTCCCCGTAGAAGAGGGTCTGCCACTGCCGGACCATGCCCAGGTTGCCGTTGTTGATCACGGCGACCTTGATCGGGATCCCCTCCAGCGCGCAGGTGGCCAACTCCTGGTTGGTCATCTGGAAGCAGCCGTCACCGTCGATCGCCCACACCGTGGCGTCCGGCCGGCCGGCCTTGGCGCCCATCGCCGCCGGCACCGCGTAGCCCATCGTGCCCAGGCCACCCGAGTTCAACCAGGTGTACGGCTTCTCGTACGAGACGAACTGCGAGGCCCACATCTGGTGCTGCCCCACCCCGGCCACGTAGATCGCGTCCGGGCCGGCGATCCTGCCGAGCCGCTCGATCACGTACTGCGGTGCCAGCGTGCCGTCGACCGGCTCGTCGTAGCCGAGCGGGTACCGCTTGCGCAGGTCGTCGAGCTGCGCCCACCACTCCGTACGGTCGGCGGTGCGGGCCTCGCCGCCCTCACCGCGTCCGATCGCCTCGATGGCGGAGATCAACTCGTCGATCACGTGCCGGGCATCGCCGACGATCGGCACGTCCGCGGCGCGGTTCTTGCCGATCTCCGCCGGGTCGATGTCGGCATGCACGATCGCCGCGCCCGGCGCGAACGAGTCGAGCTTGCCGGTCACCCGGTCGTCGAAGCGCGCCCCGAGCGCCACGATCAGGTCGGAGCGCTGCAGGCCGTAGACGGCGGCGACGGTGCCGTGCATGCCGGGCATGCCCAGGTGCTGCGGGTGCGAGTCGGGGAACGCGCCGCGCGCCATCAGCGTGGTCACCACCGGGATGCCGGTCAGCTCCGCGAGCTTGCGCAGCCCCTCCGTGGCGCCGGCCTTCAGGACGCCGCCGCCGACGTAGAGCACCGGCCGGCGCGCGGTGGTCATCAGCCGCGCCGCCTCCCGGATCTGCTTGCCGTGCGGGTGCAGGGTCGGCCGGTAGCCGGGCAGGTCGAGCGTGGGCGGCCAGCTGAACGTGGTCTCGGCCTGCAGCACGTCCTTGGGGATGTCGACCAGGACCGGGCCGGGACGGCCGGTGGCGGCCAGGTGGAACGCCTCGGCGAGGATCCGCGGGATCTCCTCGGCGGTCTGGACGAGGTAGTTGTGCTTGGTGATCGGCAGGGTGATCCCCTGGATGTCCGCCTCCTGGAAGGCGTCCGTGCCGATCGCCGGCTTCGCGACCTGGCCGGTGATCGCGACGATCGGCACCGAGTCCATGTACGCGTCGGCGATCGGCGTGACCAGGTTCGTCGCGCCCGGGCCGGAGGTCGCCATGCAGACGCCGACCCGGCCGGTGGCCTGGGCGTACCCGGTGGCGGCGTGGCCGCCGCCCTGCTCGTGGCGGACCAGGACGTGCCGCACGGTCGAGTCGTAGAGCGGGTCGTACGCCGGCAGGATCGCGCCGCCGGGGATGCCGAAGACGACGTCGACGCCGAGCGCCTCGAGCGACTTGACGAGGGACCCCGCGCCGGAGGTCCGGATCGGGCCGGTCGGCGCTACCGGGGTGACGGCGGGCGCGGCCGGGGTCCCGGCATGGGCGCGGTGGGCGAGGGTCTCTGGCGTGGGCGTCGGTCTCGTCATGGCGATTCAGGCCTTCGGCTCGGGTCGGCGGTCTCGGTGAGGTCGGCGTGGAGCGGGGTGATATCCGCTCGGCGGGCGGGAAACGCTGGCAATAAAAACGGCCCTCGTGCAGATGCACGGGGCCAGCGCACTCTCGCAGCGGGAGAGTGCGCTCAGATAAGTACTCGAGACGACCTAGTCGGCGACATGTGGCTAAGCCTGACGCATCTCACGCGCTGAGTCAACTGATCCCATATGTTGGGCGTGCCTGGCCGGCATCTGGTCCTCGACCTGCGGCGGGACCGTGCAGTCGGCCACGGGCGACGGCGCGGCGGGCAGCGCCCGGCGTCGCGGCCGGGGCGCCGGGATCTGGGCCGGGCGCAGCGAGGTCGCCGCGTCCAGCATCGCCTCCAGATGCTCGGCCGGCACGCCCCAGCCGAACAGCGCGCCCTGGCCGAACCGGCAGCCCGCCTCCACCACGACGGCCAGCTCCGCCTGGTTCGTCACCCCCTCCGCGATGACCTCCAGCCCCAACTGGTGGCCGAGGCGCATCACGATGTCCACCATCGGGGCGAACGCCCGGCGGCCGGGCGCCGGCGCCGTCGCCGGCTCCTGCTCGGCTACGAGGCTGTGGTC
This sequence comes from Micromonospora pattaloongensis, assembly GCF_900107255.1. Lineage (GTDB taxonomy): Bacteria > Actinomycetota > Actinomycetes > Mycobacteriales > Micromonosporaceae > Micromonospora_I > Micromonospora_I pattaloongensis. The sequence continues at coordinate 751,916 of NZ_FNPH01000002.1, forward strand.
GATCTTGAGAATGTCGATCGGCAGGTTGCGCAGCTGCCCGAGGGACGAGTAGCCGGCGCCGAAGTCGTCCAGCGCGATGCGGACGCCGGTGGCGCGCAGCGCGCGCAGCCGCCGGATCAGCTCGTCGAGATCGGTCGCGACGGCGTGCTCGGTGACCTCCAGCACCAGCCGCTGCGGCGGCACCTGGTGGGCGCGCAGCGCCTCGGCGACCCGGAGCGCGTACTCCGGGGCGTGCAGCTCCAGCGGGGAGACGTTGACCGAGACCCACACGTCGTGCCCGTCGGCCAGCCACAGCGACAGCTGCCGGCAGGCCTCGTCGAGCACCCACGCGCCCAATGTTGCGATCTGTCCGGATTGCTCCGCCAGCGGGATGAACTCGTCGGGCCGTACGTACCCCAGCTCGGGGTGACGCCAGCGCAGCAGCGCCTCCGCGCCGACCGGCCGCACCGAGGGCACCGCCACCACCGGCTGGAACGCCAGGTGCAGCTCTCCGCGCTCCACCGCGCCGCGTAGCTCGTGCTCGATCGTGGTGCGGCGCCGCCACTGCTGGTCGTACTCGCTGTCGTACTGCTCGACCCGGTTCTTGCCGCGCTGCTTGGCGTAGCGCAACGCCAGGTCGGCGTTGCGCAGCAGCGTCGGCACGTCCGGCGTCCCCGCCGAGTACGCCATCCCGACGCTCACCGACAGCCGCACCTCCGGCCCGCCCGCCGCGGGATACGGCGCGCTGAGCACCGCGAGCAGCCCGTCGGCGGTCCGCTGCGCCTCGGCCGGCGTGGCGCCGTTGAGCAGGACGGCGAACTCGTCCCCGCCCAGCCGGGCCGTCACGTCACCCGGGCGCGGCTCGGCCCGCAACCGCCGCCCGACCTCGGTGAGCACCGCGTCGCCGACGTCGTGGCCGCGCATGTCGTTGACCGTCTTGAAGCCGTCCAGGTCCAGCGTGACCAGCACGCACGGCGAGCCGGCCGCGGTGGCCCGCTCCAGCTCGTTCAGCAGCGCCCGACGGTTGGCGAGCCCCGTCAGCGGATCCGTGTGCGCCAGCCTCCGGAAGTGCGCCTCGCGCTCGGCGAGCCGGCGGGCGTAGGCCCGGACGTCGAGCAGGGCCAGGTACTGCCGGGCGACCAGGGCGAACCCCTCGACGCTGCCGGCCGCGATGCCGACGGCGGTGAACTCGCCCTCGCGCAGCACGTGGTACATCCCGGCCACGGCCATCGCGATCATCGGCACGAAGGCGTACGCGGTGCCGCGCCGGATCACGTCGCCGTCGAACCCACCGTCGCCGCGCGGGGCGCGCCGCGCGACCGCGACGACGAGCAACCCGACCCCGGTCGCGGCGGCGGCCCCGAGCGCGACCGGCTCCCGTCCCCGGCAGATCCCGAGGCCGAGGCCGACGCCGGCCAGCGCCACCCAGACCACCCCGCCGCCGAGCAGCAGCAGCCGGTGGCGCGGACCGGAGCAGCGCATCCCGACGACCGCGGCGACGCCGATCGCGACCGCGGCGACGACGCCCGGCACCAGGAGCGCCGGGCACGCGGCCGGTGTCGCGTCACCGAGCAGCCTCGTGGGACGCGACACCAGGACCCAGACGACGAACCAGAGCGCGGCGGCGATCACCAGCGCGTCGAGAAGGTGGCGCAGAACACAGCCGGAGTTACGGGTCACCCCCGGCAGCGCCAGCAGCGCCAGCGAGAGCACCAGCGCGCCCAGCCCGAATCCGACCGCGACGACCGAGGCGAGCAGCATCCGGTCGTGCTGGGTCCAGCGCGGCGCCAGGGCGGCCGTCCCGGCCAGCCCGGCGATCGTGCTCAGCGTCACGAGCAGCGCGCCCGCGGCGAAGAACCGCTGCGCGGCGGCCCCGCCGGGGCGCCCGGTCCGGGGAGGGACGATCAACATCAGGACGCCGAGCGCCGCCGCCGCGGAACTACCCACCGCGACGGCCGCCGGGGCCGAGACGAGTCGCACGCGCTAACTGTGCCGGATCCGGACCCGGCACGGGAGACGGGGTGACACGGAAATGCAGAAACTTCACCTCGGTCGATGTCCCGAGTGGTGGACGCCGCAGGCGTCGGAGACGCCGTTGCGGCCCGGCCGGTGCAACACTGGACACATGCCTGAGCTGCGGTCGAAGACCTCCACGCACGGCCGGATGATGGCCGGCGCCCGGGCCCTGTGGCGGGCCACCGGGATGACCGACGACGATTTCGGCAAGCCGATCGTCGCGATCGCCAACAGCTTCACCCAGTTCGTACCCGGGCATGTGCACCTCAAGGACCTCGGTGGCCTCGTCGCCGACGCGGTGGCCGAGGCCGGCGGCGTCGGGCGGGAGTTCAACACGATCGCGGTCGACGACGGCATCGCGATGGGCCACGGCGGCATGCTCTACTCGCTGCCCAGCCGGGAGCTGATCGCGGACGCGGTGGAGTACATGGTCAACGCGCACTGCGCCGACGCCCTGGTCTGCATCTCCAACTGCGACAAGATCACCCCGGGCATGCTGCTCGCCGCGCTGCGGCTCAACATCCCGACCGTCTTCGTCTCCGGCGGCCCGATGGAGGCCGGCAAGACGGTGGCGATCGAGGGGATCGTGCACTCCAAGATCGACCTGATCGACGCGATGATCGCCTCGTCGAACGAGGCCGTGACCGACGACCAGCTAGACGCGATCGAGCGCTCCGCGTGCCCGACCTGCGGCTCCTGCTCCGGGATGTTCACCGCGAACTCGATGAACTGCCTCACCGAGGCGATCGGGCTGGCGCTGCCCGGCAACGGCTCGACGCTCGCCACCCACGCCGCCCGCAGGTCGCTCTTCACCCGGGCCGGCCGGACCGTGGTCGACATCGCGAAGCGGTGGTACGAGCAGGACGACGCGTCGGTGCTGCCCCGCTCGATCGCGTCGAAGTCCGCGTTCGAGAACGCCGTCGCGCTCGACGTGGCGATGGGCGGCTCCACCAACACCGTGCTGCACCTGCTCGCCGCGGCCCGCGAGGCCGAGCTGGACTTCGGCGTCGCCGAGATCGACGCGATCTCGCGGCGCGTCCCCTGCCTGGCCAAGGTCGCCCCGAACAGCCAGCAGTACCACATGGAGGACGTGCACCGCGCCGGCGGCATCCCGGCCATCCTCGGCGAGCTGGACCGGGGCGGCGCGCTGCACCGCGACGTGCACTCGGTGCACTCCCCCTCGCTCGACCAGTGGCTGGCCGACTGGGACGTGCGCGGCGGCGCGGCCACCCCCGAGGCGCTCGAGCTCTTCCACGCCGCTCCGGGCGGGGTGCGCACCACCGAGCCGTTCTCGACCACCAACCGGTGGTCCTCGCTCGACACCGACGCCGCGGGCGGCTGCATCCGCGACATCGCGCACGCCTACTCCGCCGACGGCGGCCTCGCGATCCTCACCGGCAACCTCGCGCCGGACGGATGCGTGGTGAAGACCGCCGGCGTCCCCGAGGAGTGCCTGACCTTCCGCGGTCCGGCCAAGGTCTACGAGTCGCAGGAGGCGGCCGTCGAGGCCATCCTCGGCAAGCGGGTCGTGGCCGGCGACGTCGTGGTGATCCGGTACGAGGGGCCGAAGGGCGGCCCGGGCATGCAGGAGATGCTCTACCCGACCTCGTTCCTCAAGGGCCGCGGCCTCGGCCGCGCCTGCGCGCTGATCACCGACGGCCGCTTCTCCGGCGGCACCTCCGGGCTCTCGATCGGGCACGCCTCCCCCGAGGCGGCCTCCGGCGGCACGATCGCGCTGGTCGAGGAGGGCGACGAGATCGTCATCGACATCCCGAACCGGTCGATCCAGCTCAACGTCGCGGACGAGGTGCTCCAGTCGCGCCGGATCGCCCAGGAGAAGCGGGATCGCCCGTACACCCCGGTGGACCGCCAGCGCCCGGTCTCGGCGGCCCTGCGGGCGTACGCCTCGATGGCCACCTCCGCCAGCGACGGCGCCTACCGCCGCGTCCCGGAGTAACCCCCGCCCGGCTACCCGTTGATCAAGGGATCGGCAGCGCGACGCCCCGTGTCGCCCGCCGCCGATCCCTTGATCATGTTTGGGTACGGGAAGGGCCGGTCAGACGCGGGTGCGGGGGTGGTTGGTCGGGCCCTTCTTCAGCCACGCCCTTGTCCAGGCCAACGCGGCGGTGCCGCACGGCGGCACGTTGCTGTACCGGTACCGCTTGCCGGTCATCGCCACCGCCACGCAGTCCGCCCAGGTCTCGACCTGGGAGCTGCTCTTCTGCGGGAAGCCGACCGGCGGGGCGCCGTAGACGCGCTGCGAGCCGTAGTGGAACGCGATGTGGTGCCCGAACTCGTGCGCCATCACCGACTTCAGGTTCACCCACGGCCGCTGCGCGTGGTAGGTGCCGATCGTGATGCCGCGGTTGCGGGCCGAGTACGACGAGTGGCCGCCGATGACACCGGAGACGTTCACCTTCAGCAGCGCCTTGCGCCACACGGTCGGAACCACCGAGTTCATCGCGTCCTGGGCGCGCTTCTGCATCTGCCGGTAGCTCGGCGCGGCCGACGCCGGCGACGCGGCGCCGATCAGGGCCAGCGCGGTGAGCACGGCGATCGCCGGGGCGAGCAGACGACGGGGGCCGGAAACTGTCATGAGGAGTTCCTTCAGGACATGCGTCGGGGCGAACCGGGCGTCAGCCGCAACGCCGACCGCCCGCACGCCGTCCTGATTCGGCGCGCCTCGGGCGAAGTTGAGGACTACGGGGCGGCCGGCCCCACCGGCTTCGCCATGACCTGCGCCACGCCGAGAGCGTCAGGTCCCGCAGCGGGGTGCGTGCGCCTCACCGTCACCGCCGGCCCGCCGGGCGCGGGTCGCACCGTGGCGCCCGGCGGCACGGGCGGGGAGATCGACGGCGGTAACGTTGGGCGGCGGACGTGACCGCCGCCAGCGCGGGTCGAGCAAGGGAGCCCCGGTGAAACGGCCGACGATCGCCGACATCGCACGCCGCGCCGGCGTGTCGAAGGGCGCCGTGTCGTACGCCCTGAACGGCCAGCCCGGCGTCTCCGAGGCGACCCGGCAGCGCATCCTGGCGATCGCCGAGGAGATCGGCTTCACCCCCAACAGCGCCGCCCGGGCGCTCTCCGGCGCCACCGCCAACGCGGTGGGCCTGGCGCTGCGCCGCCCGGCCCGGATCCTCGGCCTCGAGCCGTTCTTCATGGAGCTGATCAGCGGCGTGGAGGCGGAGCTCTCCGCGCGGTCGTACGCGCTGACGCTGCAGGTGGTCGCCGACCCGGAGGCGGAGATCGCGGTCTACCGGCGGTGGTGGGGCGAGCGCCGGGTGGACGGCGTGCTCCTGTGCGACCTGCGGATCGACGACCGGCGGGTGCCGGTGCTGGAGCAGCTGCAACTGCCGGCCGTGGTGATCGGCGGGCCCGGCCACACCGGCGGGCTGGCCAGCGTCTGGGCCGACGACGCGGCCGCGCTCGCCGAAGCGGTCGAATACCTGGTCGCGCTCGGCCACCGCCGGATCGCCCGGGTCGGCGGCCTCCCCGAGCTGCTGCACACCGAGATCCGCACCCGCGCCTTCACCGACGCCTGCGCCCGGCTCGGCCTGTCCGAGGCGGTCACCGTGGCGTGCGACTACACCGGCGAACAGGGGGGTCGCGCGACCCGGCGACTGCTCAGCGCCGCCCGGCGCCCGACCGCGATCGTCTACGACAACGACGTGATGGCGATCGCCGGGCTCGCCGCCGCCCACGAGCTGGGGCTCGCCGTCCCCGGCGACCTGTCGATCGTCGCCTGGGACGACTCCCCGCTCTGCCGGCTGGTGCACCCCTCGCTGACCGCGCTCGGCCGCGACATCCCGGCGTACGGCGCACACGCCGCCCGCGCCCTCCTCGCGGTGATCGCCGGCGATCAGGTCGGCGCCTACCAGCACGACACCCCCCACCTGAAGCCCCGCGGCAGCACCGCCCCGCCCCGCTGACCGGGCCGCCCGCTACGATCAGGGGGGTTACGCGACTGGCGCAGCGAGGTGGAAGAGACCACCGGGGAGCGACCGCAGACCGTGCACCGCGCGCCTGGGTGCACCGTCGACACGCAGGCCGCGTGCGGCCGGGCCCGGTCCCGGCCGACAACGCCGAGATGCCAGGAGGACGCTCGTGCACGTACCCCCGATTCCCAGCCTGACCGCCACGGACCCGCAGCTGGCCGAGCTCATCGAGGGCGAGGCGCGCCGTCAGCACGACAAGCTGCGGATGATCGCCTCGGAGAACTACGTCTCGACCGCCGTGCTCGAGGCCAGCGGCACGGTGCTCACCAACAAGTACTCCGAGGGGTACGCGGGCAAGCGCTACTACGAGGGGCAGCAGTTCATCGACCCGATCGAGACGCTCGCGGTCGAGCGCGCCCGCGAGGTGTTCCGGGTCGACCACGCCAACGTCCAGCCGTACTCCGGCTCCCCCGCCAACCTCGCGGTCTACCTGGCCTTCCTCTCCCCCGGCGACACCGTGATGGGCATGGCGCTGCCGATGGGCGGGCACCTCACGCACGGCTGGTCGGTCTCGGCGACCGGCAAGTGGTTCAACCCGGTCCGCTACAACGTCTCCAAGGAGACCGGCCGGATCGACCTGGACGAGGTCCGCGAGATCGCGCTCCGCGAGCGGCCCAAGGTGATTTTCTGCGGCGGCACCGCCGTGCCGCGCACGATCGACTTCCCCGGCTTCGCGCAGATCGCCGAGGAGGTCGGCGCGGTGCTGGTCGCCGACATCGCGCACATCGCCGGGCTGATCGCCGGCGGCGCCCACCCGTCGCCGGTCGGCTACGCCGACGTCATCACCACCACCACCCACAAGACGCTGCGCGGCCCCCGGGGCGCCATGATCATGAGTACGGCGCAGCACGCCAACGCGATCGACAAGGCGGTCTTCCCCGGCCTGCAGGGCGGCCCGCACAACCACACCACCGCCGGCATCGCGGTGGCGCTGAAGGAGGCCTCGACCGCCGACTTCCGCCGGTACGCGCACCAGGTGGTCGCCAACGCCAAGGCGCTGGCCGCCGCGCTGCTGGAGCGGGGCTTCGAGCTCTCGTCCGGCGGCACCGACAACCACCTGATCCTGGCGGATCTGACCAGCAAGGGCGTCGCCGGCAAGCCGGCCGCGCAGGCGCTGGACCGCGCCGGCATCGAGCTCAACTACAACACCGTGCCGTACGACACCCGCAAGCCGTTCGACCCGTCCGGCATCCGGCTCGGCACCGCCGCGCTGACCACGCGCGGCCTGACCGAGGAGCACATGCCGCAGGTGGCGGCGTGGATGGACGACGCGGTCACGGCGGCCATCAAGGACGACGAGGCCACCCTGACCCGGATCTCCGGCGAGGTCCGCGACCTCCTCGACGCGTTCCCGGTGCCCGGCTACACCCCCGCCTGACCGCCGCCGAGATCCCGACGATCTTGGAGTTATGGCTCCGGAACCGCCATAACTCCAAGGTCGTCGCGATCAACGGGGGTCAGACCGAGGGGGTGTGGAACTCGGCCAGGAAGGCCTCCACGCGTTCGGCGGGGGCGGGGCGGGCCAGCGCATGGCCCTGGGCGAACCGGCAGCCCGCCTCGCGCGCCTGGTCGACCTGGGCGGTCGCCTCCAGGCCCTCCGCGAGGATCTCCAGGCCGAGCCGGCGGCCCAGGCTGACCACGACGTCGATCAGCGGCTTGCTCGGGGTCCGCCGGTCGCCGGAGTCGGCGACGAGCGCCCGATCGATCTTGAGAATGTCGACCGGCAGCCGTCGGAGCTGGGCCAGCGACGCCTGACCGGCGCCGAAGTCGTCCAGCGCCGTGCGGACGCCGAGCGCCCGCAGCCCGGCCAGCTGGGTGACCACCGTCGGCACGTCCGCGGCGACCCGCGACTCGGCGATCTCGACGACGAGCCGCTCGGGCGCGATCCGGTGCGCGGCGAGCGTGGCGGCGACCGTGCTGACGAAGTCGGGGGCGGCCAGCTCCCGCTGCGAGACGTTGACCGCCATCCAGAGGTCGTGCCCGAGCCGCGACCACGCGGCGAGCTGCCGGCACGCGCGCTGGCGCACCCACCGGCCGATCTCGTCGATCAGCGCGAGGTCCTCGGCGACCGGCAGCAGCTCGGCGGGGAGCACCGTGCCGAGCATGGGACTGCGCCAGCGCAGCAGCGCCTCCACCCCGACCGGCCGGCCGTCCTCCAACGCGATCACCGGCTGGTAGACCAGGTCCAGCTCGCCGCGCTCGACCGCACCGGGCAGCTCCCGTTCGAGGTCCATCCGCCGGACGAGCTGCTCCTCCAGGAAGGCGTCGTACCACTCCACCCGGTTGCGCCCGAGCTGTCGCGCCCGACGGCGCGCGAGGTCGGCGCGGCGGAGCACGTCGTCGACGCTGTCACCGCCGCTCACCTCGGCCAGCCCGATGCTGACGTGCAGATGGACGATCGCGCCGGGCAGCTGGTAGGGCTCGGTGAGCGCGGTGAGCAGCCGGGTGGCCAGCGCGTACGCCAGCATCGGCCCCTCGACCGTGACCACGGCGAACTCGTCGCCGGCGAGCCGGGCCGCGACGTCGTCGGAGCCGACCGTGGCGCGCAGCCGCCGGCCGACCTCGATCAGGACGGCGTCGCCGACCTCCCGCCCGCGTACGTCGTTGATGCCGGCCATGCCGTGCAGGTCGATGACGAGCAGCGCGCCGCCGTGGCCGGGGACGGCGCGCTGGGTGACGATCGTGCGCATCAACTCGCGCCGGTTGGCCAGCCCGGTGAGCTGGTCGGTGAAGGCCAGCTGGTGCAGCGTCCGCTCCAGCCGCCGGCGCTCGCCCACGTCGCGCATGTGCACCACGAGCGCGCCCACCTCGGGCACGCCCCGCTGGTCGCTGATCGTGGACTCGGTATCGCGCCAGGCGCCGTGCCCGTCGCGCAGCCGCGCGGCCACGAGCCGGGTACGCCCGTCGGCGACGGGCTGGCGCTGCGCCAGCACCGCGGTCAGCAGCGTGGTCACGTCGGCGGCGTCGTCGGGGTGCATCAGCTCGCCGAAGGAGCGACCGATCACGTCGGCGTCGGAGAGCCCGAACAGCCGCGCCGCGGCCGGGGACTGCCACCGCACCAGCAGATCCTCCCCGACCACCATGGTCAGGTCGTTGCCGCCGGAGACCATCGACCGGAAGTGCGCCTCCTGCCGGGCGAGCCGGCGCGCGTAGCCGCGGATGTCCATCGCGGCGAGCACCTCCCGCACCACCATGGCGGGGATGCCGGCCAGCCCCAGCACGATCGAGGTGTGGTCGAAGTGGCCGACCGTCACCAGGTGGTAGACCGCGGCCAGGGTGGCGACCATGGCCGGGACGCTGAGCAGCGGGTACGCCGACAGCCGCGACTCGGCCTCGATGGTCGGTGGCGGCGGCGGTCCGGCCGGCGCGCGGTGCGCCCCGATGGAGATGACCACCGGCCCGAACACGAGCGGCGCGGCCGCGACCAGCATCGCCCATTGTGGACCGCCGTAGGCGATGACCATGGCCAGCGCGGCCAGCCCGGTCATCGCCGCGCCCGACCCGGACCCGGAGAGCAGCGCGGCCGGGCGGTAGCGGGCGGCCCGCAGCGCGGTGACCGTCACCACGGAGATCCCGGCGGCGGCGATCAGTGCGGCGGCGAGCGCCGCGGGCGGCATCGGACCGGCCGGCGGCATCAGCCAGCCGGCGAAGGCGAGCGTGATGCCGATGCTGAGGCCGTCGAAGCCGCGCCGGACCCGGGTGGCGACCGTGGTCGCGGCGCCGGGCAGCAGCAGCATGCCGAGCAGGTACGCGAGCACCGCGACGGCCAGCCCGCCGACCGCGACGCCGGCCCGGGAGGCCGGGGCGACCAGCGGCAGCGCCGCCACCGCCAGACCGCCGGCCAGCACGCCGATGCCGAGGAGCCCGGCGCCGCGGCAGGTGCCGAGGCGGGTGCCGTACACGGCGCGGATCGTGAGGGCGAGCCGGATCAGCCGTACGCCCACCACGAGCGCGACGGTCGCGGTCGCGGCCGCCACGGCGACGATCTCCGGCAGGAGGTCGAGGAAACCCGCCAGGAGCAGCACCCCCGCCGACGTCGGTGCCGCGATCTCAACGGCCCGGGCGGCGGCTCCCGGTGCTCGATCGCGATCAGCTACTGCCGCAGACACAGCCGTGGCCACCTTCATGGAGGGGACAAAGGGCGTTGACGCGACGGCCAGGCCGGGAAGCGAGACCGCGCCTGTGAATACTCAACGAACAGTACGCCACGCCGGTGACGGGCACCATTCGCCCATAAGTGTTCTTGCCGGACACCATTTCTTCCTGCTCCGGGCGAGAGAAGCCGGTCCCGGCGCGGATGGAAAGATGGCCGGGTGAGCAGCCCCCGACCCGTCCGGTTCCGGCCCCACCAGGCGACCCTGGTGGCCGCCGTCGTCGCGTTCTTCGGCGCGCTGCCGCTGGCGACGGCGCGCTGGTACCTGCTGCCAGTGCTGCTCGTTCCGCTGGCCGTCGCGCTCTGGGCGTGGCGCTCGGGCACCGATGTGGACGACCGGGGGCTGCGGCTGCGCGCGGTGGCCGGTTCGCACCGGATCCCGTGGTCGCAGGTCGCCGAGTTGGGCCCCGATCCGCGCGGGCGGGCGGCCGCGCTGCTCACCGACGGCCGTACCGTCGTGCTGCCGGCCGTGCGCGCCGCGGACCTGCCCCGGGTCATCGCCGCCAGCGGCCAACAGATCACCGGCGCGGCCGACGCTCAGTAGCCGTCGACGACCTCGTTGATGAGCGGCTCGCCGGCCGCGTAGCGGCGCAGCTGCTCGCCGACCAGCCGGTAGGCACGCGGCAGCAGGCCACGCACCGAGCCGCCGACGTGCGGTGTGATGAGCACGTTGGGCAGCGTCCACAGCGGATGATCCGCGGGCAGCGGCTCGGGGTCGGTCACGTCCAGCGCGGCGTCGAGCCGCCCGCTGGTGACCTCGGCGACCAGGGCGTCGGTCCGCACCACGGGGCCGCGGGCCGCGTTGACCAGCAGCGCGCCGTCCGGCATGGCGGCGAGGAAGTCGGCGTCGACCATCCCGCGGGTCCGCTCGGTCAGCGGCACGATCAGCACCACGATCTGCGCCGCCGGCAGCAGCCGCGGCAGCTCGTCGACACCGTGCACGCCCTCGGCCGGCCGCGGCGTACGGGCCACCAGCGTGATGTCGACCTCGAACGGCGCGAGCCGGGCGCGCAGCGCCGCCCCGATCGATCCGGCCCCGACGATGAGCACCCGCTTGCCGGCGAGCTCGTCGGTCGGCGTGAACTCCGCGTACGACCACGCACGCCGGGCCTGGGCCCGCGCGAAGCCCGGGAACGCCCGCAGGTGCGACAGGATGGCCGCGACAACCCATTCGGCGGTGGGCGAGTCGTGCACCCCGCGCGCGTCGCAGAGCCGCACCCCGGCGGGGAGCCGGCCGGCCCAGACGTCCGCGCCCGCGGAGAGGAGCTGCACCACCGCCAGGTCCGGCAGCTTGCCGGCGACGTCCACCGACTCGGCCTGGGTCAGGAACGGCGGGACCCAGAACCGCATCCCGCGCGGATCGACGTCGAGCAGCTCCGGCCGGGGCACGACCTCGATCGTCACGTCCCCGGGCACCGGGCCGAGCAGCGCTCGGCCCTCCTCGTGCGGAATCCACGCCTTCACGGGATCCGACAGTAGCCGGGCGGCCCGGAACGCGGCGAGTCGGCCGGAGGCGGCGGCAGAGTGCTCCGGCCGGTGGCGCGGCTACACGGAGGTGCGGTCGCGGCGGGCGCCGGCGCGGGCGCGGAGCAGCTCGACGACGACCGGCACCACCGAGATCACGACGATCCCGATGAGGATCAGCTCGATGTTCTGCTTCACGAAGGGAATCTGGCCGAGGAAGTAGCCGAGGACGGTCACGCCGGTGCCCCAGAGGATGCCGCCGACGATGTTGTAGACGACGAAGGTCCGATAGCGCATGTTGCTGACGCCCGCCACGATCGGCGTGAAGGTCCGCACGATGGGGACGAAGCGGGCCAGCACGATCGAGCGCGCGCCGTACTTCTCGAAGAACTCCTGCGCCTTGAGGACGTTCTCCTGCTTGAACAGGCGCGAGTTGGGACGGCGGAACAGCGCCGGCCCGACCCGCTTGCCGAAGAGATAGCCGACCTGGTCGCCCGCGATCGCGGCGATGGTGATCAGCAGACAGACCAGCCAGAGCGGGTAGGTGATCTTCCCGTCGGAGGTCAGCAGACCCGCGGTGAACAGCAGCGAGTCGCCCGGCAGGAAGAAGCCGATCAGGAGCCCGGACTCCGCGAAGACGATGGCCAGGATGCCGAGCAGACCGAAGGTCGAGATCAACCACTCGGGGTCCAGCCAGGACGGACCCAGCGCCAGCGTGGTCACGGGCGTAGACACGAGTGGACCTCCCGGATTGCCTGCACAGCGCGCACCCGATCATCCGGGCGGCGGACACCAGCGGGAGTGTACGCGCGTTTCCTGTCAGTCTGCGCCGGCCCGGAGTACCCGGCGGTAGTTCGGCGGAATCGACGGAATTCGTGAGGGCCGGGGCCGCACAGCGTGGACGGTTAAGCTGACGGAGATGAGCGCCCGCCCCCCGTACCCCCGCCGCAGCCGGACCCGCGCGTGCGCCGCCGCCGGCGCGGCGCTCGCGCTCGCGGTCGGCGGCTGCGCCTTCGGCGAGCCGACGCCCGACGTGGCCGGCAAACCGCCGAGCTTCCCCACCCCGTCGGTCAGCGCCACCGGTGGTGGCACGGACCAACAGGTCGCCGCGACCGTCCTCGCCACCGGGCTGCGCGTGCCCTGGGGGGTCGCGTTCCTCCCCGACGGCGGCGCGCTGGTCACGGAACGCGACACGGCGAAGATCCTGAAGGTCGGGCCGGAGTCGGACACCGACGGGCTCAAGGTCACCGTGGTGCAGACGCTCGACGAGGTCGACGCGGCCGGCGAGGGCGGCCTGATGGGCATCGCGGTGTCGCCGCGGTACGCCGACGACAGGACGGTCTTCGTCTACTACTCGACGAGCCGGGACAACCGGGTCGCGAAGCTGACGCTCGGGGGCGAACCCACCCCGATCGTCACCGGCATCCCGCTCTCCGGCATCCACAACGGCGGCCGGCTCGCCTTCGGCCCCGACGGCTTCCTCTACGCGACCACCGGGGACGCCTCCCACCGCGGGCTGTCGCAGGACCGGGCCAGCCTCGGCGGCAAGATCCTGCGGATGACCACCGACGGCAAGCCCGCCCCCGGCAACCCCTTCGGCAACTCGCTCGTCTGGTCGCTCGGACACCGCAACGTGCAGGGCATCGCGTGGGACGCCGGCAAGCGGCTCTACGCGACGGAGTTCGGCCAGAGCACCTGGGACGAGATCAACCGGATCGAACCCGGCAAGAACTACGGGTGGCCCGACGTCGAGGGGCACGGCACGGACAGCCGGTTCGTCAACCCGCTGGTGGTCTGGCGCACCGGCGAGGCCTCCTGCTCCGGCGCCGCGATCGTCGGTCCGCTGCTGGTCGCCGCGTGCCTGCGCGGTCAGCGGCTCTGGCTGACCGAGCTGACCGCGAACGGCGGGGTGCTCGGGCAGCCCCGCGCGCTGCTCACCAACGAGTACGGCCGGCTGCGCACCGCCGTGGCCGCCCCCGACGGATCGCTCTGGATCACCACGTCCAACCACGACGCCCGCGGCCGCCCCACCGCCACCGACGATCGGATCATCCGGCTGGTCTTCGCGGGCGCCGCGGCCGGCAAGAGCTGAGCGCTTCAGCTGCGGCTCCCGGCCGATCCACCCCGAAACGCCGGAGGCCCGTCAGGTTTGCCCCCCGGCAACACGGGGCAGGCATGATCTCGACATGGCTGAGCGCGAAGACGATGACATGCGCCCGCCCGGAGCCGACGACACGGCCCCCGGAGCCGACGACACGGACGCCGGGACCCGGCGATCCGTTGGCGAACGGGTCCGCGCCGCCGGCGGCGCGCTCGGCCGGGCGGCGCGGTCCCGCGCGGGCCGCCGCACCCGGATCACACTGGGCGTCCTCGCCGTCTCCGTCGTCGGGGTCGTGCTCGGCGTGCTGCTGGGCGCGCACACGAAGGTCGACATCGGGCCGTTCAACGCCCAGATGACCATCCGGCCGTCGCTCACCGGCGGCACCGACGTGGTCATCCCACCGCTGGGCTCGCTGCTGCTGGACAGTCACGACGGACCGGCGCACCTCTCCGTGCAGCTCGGCACGCTCGACCAGCGCCGAACCAAGGCGCTGATCGACGATCCGGCCGGCATCGCCAGGGCGAGCGAGACCGCGGTGCACGACGTGACCCGCGGCATCGTCCGACTCGGCGTGCGCACCCTCGCCTTCTCCGTGCTCTGCACCCTGCTGCTGGCGGCGCTGGTCTTCCGCAACGTCCGCCGGGTCGCCTGGTCGGGGCTGCTCTCGCTGGTGATCACGGGCGGGAGCCTGGGGATCGGCGCGCTGACCCTGCGCACCAGCGCGATCGAGGAGCCGCGCTACGAGGGGCTGCTGGTGAACGCGCCGGCCGTGGTCGGCGACGCACGCCGGATCGCCAACGACTACAACATGTACGCCGAGCAGCTGCAACGGCTGGTCGGCAACGTCAGCCGGATCTACACGACCGTCTCGACGCTGCCGCTCTACGACCCGGCGCCCGGCACCAAGCGCGTGCTGCACGTCTCCGACCTGCACCTCAACCCGACCGCGTGGCAGATGATCCGCACCATCGTCGAGCAGTTCAACATCGACGCGGTGATCGACACCGGCGACATCACCGACTGGGGCAGCGAGCCGGAGGGCTCGTTCGTGAGCGCGATCGGGGCGCTCCGGGTCCCCTACATCTACATCCGCGGCAACCACGACTCGGCGCGCACCGCGGCGTCCGTCGCCAGCCAGCGCAACGCGATCGTGCTGAACAACTCGATGACCACCGTGGCCGGGCTGACCATCGCCGGCATCGGCGATCCCCGCTTCACCCCCGACAAGGAGACCTCACCGGCCGGGTCGGGCCTGACGAAGCCGGTCGCCGAACAGGTGATCGGGGCCGGTGAGCGGCTGGCCAACACGGTCCGCTCCGCCGGCCACCCGGTGGACATCGCGCTGGTGCACGACCCCGAGTCCGCCGGCCCGCTCTCCGGCGTCTGCCCGCTGGTCCTCGCCGGGCACGTCCACGCCCGCCAGACGCGGATGCTCGCGCAGGTGCCGGGGCAGCAGCCGACCCGGCTGCTGGTCGAGGGCTCGAGCGGCGGGGCGGGGCTGCGCGGCCTGGAGGGCGAGGCGCCGACCCCGCTGGCGATGTCGGTGCTCTACTTCGGCGCGGACCGGGCGCTGCAGGCGTACGACGACATCGTGGTCGGGGGCACCGGGCGCTCCCAGGTCACCCTGGAACGACACGTGGTCAACGAGAAGAAGCTGCCCAACCCGAGCCCGACGGTGGCGACGCCCACCCCGACACGCACCCGCTGAGCTTCATCAGCGGGCGGGCGCCGGGGCGGGCGGCAGCCGGGCGGCGGAGGCCGTCAGCCCTGGACGCCGAGCCGGGCCAGGATCAGTTCCCGTACGGTCTTCGCGTCCGCCTGCCCGCGCGTGGTCTTCATGACCGCGCCGACCAGCGCGCCGGCGGCGGCGACCTTGCCGTCCCGCACCTTGTCCGCGATGGCGGGGTTGGCGGCGATCGCCTCGTCCACCGCGGCCGTCAGCGCGCCGGTGTCGGAGACGACCTCCAGGCCCCGCGCCGCCATGATCTCGGACGGCGTGCCCTCGCCGGCCACCACGCCCTCCAGCACGGTGCGGGCGAGCTTGTCGTTGAGCTTCCCCTCGTCCACGAGCCGCTGCAGCTCGGCGACGTGCGCCGGGGTGGCCCCGACCGCCGCGAGCTCCACCCCGGTCTCGTTGGCGCGCCGGGCCAGCTCACCGAGCCACCACTTGCGCGCGCCCGCCGGGGTCGCGCCGGCCGCGACGGTCTCCTCGATCAGCTCGACGGCGCCGGCGTTGACCACGGACTGCATGTCGAGGTCGGTCAGCCCCCACCGCTCCTGCAGCCGCGTGCGGTGCACCCGCGGCAGCTCCGGCAGCGCGCTCTTCAGCTCGGCGACCCACGCCGGGTCCGGCGCGATCGGCACCAGGTCCGGCTCCGGGAAGTAGCGGTAGTCGGTCGCGGTCTCCTTGGAACGCCCCGACGTGGTGTCGCCGGTGTCCTCGTGGAAGTGCCGCGTCTCCTGCACGATCCTGCCGCCGGAGTCCAGGACCGCCGCCTGACGCAGGATCTCCGAACGGACGGCCCGCTCGACGCTGCGCAGCGAGTTCACGTTCTTGGTCTCGGTGCGGGTGCCCCAGTCTTCGCCGGGGAGGTTGAGCGAGGTGTTGACGTCGCAGCGCAGCGAGCCCTGCTCCATGCGCACGTCGGAGACGCCGAGCGAACGGATCACGTCGCGCAGCTCGGTGACGTACGCGCGCGCCACGACCGGGGCCTTCGCGCCGGTGCCGGGGATCGGCTTGGTGACGATCTCGACGAGCGGGATGCCGGCGCGGTTGTAGTCGACCAGCGACTCGGTCGCGCCGTGGATCCGGCCGGTCGCGCCGCCGACGTGCAGCGTCTTGCCGGTGTCCTCCTCCAGGTGCACGCGCTCGATCCCGATGCGCACCATCTCGCCGTCGACCTCGACGTCCAGCCAGCCGTCGAAGCAGAGCGGCTCGTCGTACTGGCTGGTCTGGAAGTTCTTCGGCATGTCCGGATAGAAGTAGTTCTTCCGGGCGAAGCGGCACCACTCGGCGATCGAGCAGTTGAGCGCGAGGCCGATCCGGATCGTCGCCTCGATGGCGGCCCGGTTGGCGACCGGCAGCGACCCGGGCAGGCCGAGGCAGACCGGGCAGACCTGGGTGTTGGGCTCTGCGCCGAACCCGGTCGGGCAGGCGCAGAACATCTTCGTGTTCGTGCCGAGCTCGACGTGGGTCTCCAAGCCGATCACCGGCTCGTAGCGCTCGACGACATCGTCGTACGTGGGCAGCGCGGTCGTGCTCATCAACGCTCCAGGTTAGAGGGCGGGCGGGGTGAGGGTGCCGACCGCCGACTCCAGGGCGGAGGCCACCCGGTACATGCGGTCGTCGGCCATGGTGGGGGCCATGACCTGGAGGCCGACGGGGAGCCCCTCGGACAGACCGCACGGCACCGAGATCGCCGGACCGCCGTACAGGTTGGTCGGGATCGTGTACAGGTCCGCCAGGTACATCTGGTACGGGTCGGAGGTGCGCGCCCCGAACGGGAACGCCACGAACGGCGTGGTCGGCGAGATCAGCGCGTCCACCTGCTCGAACGCCGCCGTGAAGTCGCGGGTGATCAGCGTCCGCACCTTCTGCGCCTGCCCGTAGTAGGCGTCGTAGTAGCCGCTGGAGAGCGCGTACGTGCCGAGCATGATCCGCCGCTTGACCTCCGGGCCGAAGCCGGCGTCCCGCGTGATCGACATGACCTCTTCCAGCGACTTCGCGCCGTCGTCGCCGACCCGCAGGCCGAACCGGACGCCGTCGAAGCGGGCCAGGTTGGAGGAGCACTCGCTCGGCGCGATCAGGTAGTACGCGGGCAGGGCGTACTCGAAGTTCGGGCAGGAGACCTCGACGATCTCGGCCCCGAGCTTCGTCAGCGCGTCCACGGCGTCCCGGAACGCCGCCATCACGCCCGGCTCCGCCCCCTCGCCGGCGAACTGCGTCACCAGTCCGAGCTTCACCCCGGTCAGGTCGCCGGTCGCGCCGAGCCGGGCCGCCTCGACGACCGGCGGCACCGGCGCCGGGATCGACGTCGAGTCGCGCGGGTCGTGCCCGGCGATCACGGCGTGCAGCAGCGCGGCGTCCTCGACCGTGCGGGCGCACGGGCCGGGGGTGTCGAGCGAGGAGGAGAAGGCGATGAGGCCGTAGCGGGACGTCCCGCCGTACGTCGGCTTCGCCCCGACCGTGCCGGTCACCGCGCCCGGCTGCCGGATCGAGCCGCCGGTGTCGGTGCCGATCGTCAGCGGCGCCTCGTAGGCGGCGAGCGCCGCGGCGCTGCCGCCGCCGGAGCCGCCGGGGATGCGGCCGAGGTCCCACGGGTTGTTGGTCGGCCCGTAGGCGGAATACTCCGTCGACGAGCCCATCGCGAACTCGTCCATGTTCGTCTTGCCGAGCATCACCGTGCCGGCGGCGCGCAGCCGCTCGACGATGGTGGCGTCGTACGGCGGGCGCCAGCCCTCGAGGATCTTGGACCCGGCGGTGGTCGGCACGCCGCGCGTGGTGACGACGTCCTTCACCCCGACGGGCACGCCGGCGAGCGGACCGAGCTCTTCCCCGGCGGCGCGGCGCGCGTCGACGGCGCGCGCGGCCTCCAGCGCGCCCTCGGCGTCGACGTGCAGGAACGCGTGCACCCGGTCGTCGACGGCCGCGATGCGGTCGAGGTGCGCGCGGGCCACCTCGACGGCCGAGGTCTCGCCGCCGGCGATGAGGCCGGCGAGCTGCGCCGCGGTCATCCTGGTCAGGTCACTCACGGTTTCAGACCTCCTCGTCCAGGATCCGGGGTACGCGGAAGCGCCCGTCCTCGGCGTCCGGCGCGCCCGCCAGGGCGTCCTCCCGGTTCAGCCCCGGCCGTACGACATCGTCGCGGAAGACATTGGTCAGCGGCACCGAGTGCGAGGTGGGCGGGATGTCCCCGGCGGTGACCTCACCGACCCGGGCGACCGCCTGGAGGATCACGTCGAGCTGGCCGGCGAAGGTGTCGAGCTCCTCGTCGGTCACGGCGAGCCGCGACAGGCGCGCCAGGTGCGCGACCTCCTCGCGGGAGATGGCAGCCATCGGGGCCCCCTTGTGCACTGGTGATGTCTCGGTCCGGGCGGACGCAGCGTGGCACGCGCGCCGTCACCCGTGCGAGTCTATTTGTCACGGTCCGGCGTCCGCGCCCCGACTCCCCCAGCACGTCGGCGCGCCGCTGCGCCGCGCCCGCTCTGTCCCGCTCCGGGCGCCGATCAGTTGAGCGAGGGCGGGGCGGGGTTGACCGGGCGGTAGCGGGCCAGCCAGCTGACCAGCTCGTCGGCGGGCATCGGGCGGGCGTAGAACCAGCCCTGGGCGACATGGCAGCCGGCGCTGTGCAGCAACCGCCAGGTGCGCTCGTCCTCGACGCCCTCGGCGACCACCCGCA
Organism: Micromonospora pattaloongensis; assembly: GCF_900107255.1. Taxonomy (GTDB): domain Bacteria; phylum Actinomycetota; class Actinomycetes; order Mycobacteriales; family Micromonosporaceae; genus Micromonospora_I; species Micromonospora_I pattaloongensis. The sequence continues at coordinate 771,023 of NZ_FNPH01000002.1, forward strand.
GCCCCAACGCGCGGGCGAGATCGATGATCGACCGGACGATCGCGGCGTCGTCGCCGCCCGCGGCCATTCCGAGCACGAAGGAGCGGTCCACCTTCACCTCCGCCAGCGGCAGCCGGCGCAGGTGCTGCATCGAGGAGTAGCCGGTGCCGAAGTCGTCCAACGCGATCTTCACGCCGATCCGGTCGAGCCGGGAGATCGTGGCAAGCACCCGCCGCGGGTCGGCCATCAGAGCGCCCTCGGTGATCTCCAGCTGCAACCGCCCGGCCGGTACGCCGTACCGGCCGAGCCGCTCGGCGATCTGGTCGGCGATCTCGCCGGTGTGCAGGTCGCGCACGCTGACGTTGAGCGCGGCCCGCAGCTGCACCCCGGCCGCCGCCCACTTGGCGAGCTGCTCCACCACGTCGTCGACCACCCGGCGGGTCAGCAGCCGCATCACCGCGCTCTGCTCCGCGACCCTGATCAGCTCCTCCGGGTCGACCATGCCGCGCTGCGGGTGGCGCCAGCGCAGCAGCGCCTCCACCCCCACCACCTCGCCCGTGTCGATCCGCACCTGCGGCTGGTAGTACATGGCGATCTCACCGGCGTCGCCGCCGCTGCGTTCGGCGCGGTGCGCCCCGCCGGCGTCCAGCACGCGGCGCAGGTCGGCCAGGAGGCTCAACCGCTCCGGGGAGTTGTGGTCGGACTCGGCGGTGTAGACGGCCGAGGCGTCGCCGCGGTGCTTGGCGTCGTACATCGCCACGTCGGCGTGGCGCATCAGCGTCGCGAAGTCCTCGCCGTGCTCGGGGTAGACCGCGATGCCGATCGACGCGCCCACGTCGAGCGGCAGCCCGTCGATCGGCACCGGTTCGGCGAGCGCCGCCACGATCTCGTCGGCCAGGCGCCGCGCGTCGTCGGTGTCGGCGAGCCGGGTCGCCAGGATCGCGAACTCGTCGCCGCCGAGCCGCGCCACCACGTCCCGCGCACGTACGGCCGCGGAGAGCCGGTTGCCCACCTCGACGAGCAGGCGGTCCCCGACCGCGTGCCCCAACGCGTCGTTGACGTGCTTGAACCGGTCGAGGTCGAGCAGCAGCAGCGCGAACCGCCCGTCGGGCCCGCCCCTGGCCGTGCGCTCCGCGTGCCCGGGGACCTGCTCGGCCACCTCCGCCAGCAGCGCCTTCCGGTTGGGCAGGCCGGTCAGCGGGTCGAGCCGCGCCAGCTGCTCCTGCTCCGCGGAGAGCCGCGCCATCCGGTACACGGCGTAGAGCGGCACCAGCACCAGCGGCACGAGCGCGGCGCTCGCGTGGGCGGCGGCGACCAGCACGGGCGCGAGCAGCAGCAACGCCCCGGTCGAGAGCGACTCGAACGCCAGCCCGTGCTGGAAGGTCCGCCACCACTGCCCGCCGAAGCGCAGCCGCACGGCGATGGTGACGCTGCCGTACTTGACGGCGAACCAGGTCCCGGCGGCCACGGCGACGGCCGCGACCTCCGTCCACCGCGGTGGCCCGTCGGCGGCGAAGACGCCACGGCCGGCGAGCCGGAGCACCGCGTCCGCGGCCGACAGCGCCAGCGCGTACTGCGCGATGTTGAACACCGCCCGCCACACCGTGTGCCGCATCCGCCACGCCGAGACGACGACGGCCGCGGCCTGGACCGCGACGGCCGGACCGACACCCCAGGCCAACATCATCGCGAACGTGAAACAGATGGACGGAAATACCGCCGAACTCTGTCGACGACCCGGCGGCGTGAATGGCCGGGCGTCGCAGACGACCGCCAGCGCGGCCATTACCCAGAAGGCCGGCGGCAGCGTCGGAACCTGCTTCGGAAGGGCCGTGATCGGTACGACGGATACCGCGACTCCCGCCGCGACCACCGGCCAGACGAAAGCGAAGAACGACACCGCCCGCTCGGAGGGAACGGAGTTCCGCAGCGCCGCGGCCTCCATGCGACCTCCCGACACCCATCGGCTGACGCGGTCCATTACCGCGTCGTTCGCGCTCCACCAAACGCTCCCACCATAGGAGCGCGGGGGTCTAGAGGCACGAATGGGACGTTGTCGTGACTAACTTGAGATACGTGGGCAAGTCAGCCTCGAAATTCACGTTCGCGTTACATTTACTGTGCGATTACTCATCGCTACTTTGCGCAACTTTACGGGCCGCTTCCGGGCCCTGTGACAGCAATGTCGCAAAGCCCGCCTCGTCCAGAATCGGGACTTTGAGCGAGAGCGCTTTATCGTATTTCGATCCCGGGTTCTCACCGACCACGACGAAGCCCGTCTTCTTCGACACCGAACCGCTCACCTTGCCGCCGCGCGACTGCACCGCCTCGGCCGCCTCGTCCCGCGAGTAACCGGCCAGCGACCCGGTGACCACGACGGTGATCCCCTCCAGCGGCCGGGGGCCCTCCTCGCCGCCCTCCTCCGCCATCCGCACGCCGGCCGCCCGCCACCGCGCCACGACCTCCTGCGCCCGCGGGGTGCCGAACCAGTCGGCCGCCGCCGCGGCGATCCCCGGACCCACGCCCTCCACCGCGACCAGCTCCTCCAGCGGCGCGGCGGCGATCGCGTCGACCGCGCGGAAGTGCCGGGCGAGCGCCTGCGCGGCGACCGGGCCGACGTGCCGGATCGAGAACGCGACGATAATCCGCCACAGCGGCCGCTGCTTCGCCGTCTCCAGGTTCTGCAGCAGCGTGTGGGCGTTCGCGCTGAGGCTGCCGTCCTGGTTGCGGAAGAACTCCCCGCGCGCGAGCGCGTCCGCGTCGAGCTCGAACAGGTCGCCGATGCTGGTGACCACGCCGGAGTCGACGAGCGCGATCGCGGCCCGCTCGCCGAGCGCCTCGATGTCGAGCACCCCCCGGCTGGCGATGTACTCCAGCTTGCGGGTCAGCTGCGCGGGGCAGTCCAGGTTGGGGCAGCGGATGTCCGCGTCCCCCTCCTTCTCGTAACGCAGCTCGGTGCCGCACTCGGGGCAGTGCGTCGGCATCTCGAACTCGCGCTCGGAGCCGTCACGCAGGTCCACGACCGGGCTGACCACCTCGGGGATCACGTCACCGGCCTTGCGGATCACCACCGTGTCGCCGATCAGCACGCCCTTGCGCGCCACCTCACCGGCGTTGTGCAGCGTGGCGAAGCCGACCGTCGAGCCGGCCACCTTGACCGGCTCCAGCACGGCGTACGGGGTGACCCGCCCGGTGCGCCCGACGTTGACCTTGATGTCGAGGAGCCGGGTGTTGACCTCCTCCGGCGGGTACTTGAAGGCGATCGCCCAGCGCGGCGCCCGGCTGGTGGAGCCGAGGCGACGCTGGATCGACACCTCGTCGACCTTGACCACCACGCCGTCGATCTCGTGCTCGACCGCGTGCCGGTGCTCCGCGAAGTAGGCGATGAACTCGCGGACGCCGGCCAGGTCCTTCACGACCTTCCACCGCCGGCTGATCGGCAGCCCCCAGCTCTCCAGCGCCGCGTACGCCTCGGACTGCCGCGCCGGCTCGAAGCCCCGCCGGGCGCCCAGGCCGTGCACGACCATCCGCAGCGGCCGGGTCGCGGTGATCCGCGGGTCCTTCTGCCGCAGCGAGCCGGCCGCCGCGTTGCGCGGGTTGGCGAACGGTGCCTTGCCCTGCTCGACCAGCGCCGCGTTGAGCCCCCCGAACGCCTCGACCGGGAAGTAGATCTCCCCCCGCACCTCGACGAGGTCCGGGACCTCGCCGGCCAGCTGCTCCGGGATCTCGCGGATCGTCCGCACGTTGGGCGTGATGTCCTCGCCGGTGCGGCCGTCACCGCGGGTCGCGGCGCGCACCAGCCGCCCCCGCTCGTACGTCAGGTTGACCGCGAGGCCGTCGACCTTCAGCTCGCACAGGTACGACACCGGCCCACCGGCGTCCCGCTCGACCCGCTCCGCCCAGGCGGCCAGCTCCGCGTCGTCGAACGCGTTGTCGAGGCTCATCATCCGCTCGGCGTGCGTCACCGGCGCGAACTGGGTGGCGTAGGCGTAACCCACCCGCTGGGTCGGCGAGTCCGGGGTGCGCAGCGACGGGAAACGCTCCTCCAGCGTGTTCAGCTCGCGGATCAGCGCGTCGTACTGCGCGTCGGAGATCTCGGGCGAGTCCAGCACGTGGTAGCGGAACTGGTGGTGGTCGATCTGCTCGGCCAGCGCGGCGTGCCGCTCGCGCGCCTCCGGCGTCGGCTCCACCCCGGCCAGCGCCTCCTGCGCGGGTGTGACCTGCTGCGGGACCGCTTCCTCAGACACCGACGACCTCCGTGTTCGCGTTTCTCTGCGCACCGTATCCGCCCTCACCGACATCCGCCGGGACCGACATCCGGGCTGTGTGCGCCCCCACCCCGGCGCGTCGCGCCGCCGGCGCACCCCGCCGACCGCCCGGGGCACGCGTCGCCGACACGTGACGGGCACGGTCGCGGCGACCGTGGCAGGATCGCGGTTCGGGTCGGGCCGCACGACCGCTACCGGGGAGGGCTGGATGTCGGATTGGTTGCCGTGGCTGCTCGGGCTCGCCACCGTGCTGCTCGCGCTCGGCGTGGGGACCAGCGCGAAGAGCCGTCGCGCGGGCGGCGGCCGGCCGGGTCGCCGGCCGGCGGGGCGCCCCGGCTCCGCGCCGCCCCGGCCCCGCAGCGCCGGAAAACCGAACCGCACGGCCCGGACCGGCTCGACAGTCGCGCAGCCGCGCGCGGGCGAGATCTGGTGGGCGGACGTGCCGTACGAGGACGGCACGGGCTCCAAGGTGCGGCCCTGCCTGGTGCTGCGCAGCGCCGGGAATGCCGCCGAGGTGCTCAAGATCACCAGCCGGGACAAGAGCGACCGGGCGGACCACGTACGGATCCCGACGAAGGCGTGGGACCGCGACGCCGAGCACGACAGCTTCCTCGACCTGACGGACCCGATCCGGGTCGCCGTCACCGCGTTCAAGGACCGGGCGGGGGTCTGCGACGACCAGCTGTGGCAGGCGGTGCGCGAACTGCACGGCCTGGCCCGCTGAGACCCGGCCGGACAACCACTACCGGTCGACGAGCCGGAACGCCGCGACGCCGGCGCACCACAGGAACACGATCGCGGCCAGCGCGAGCACGATGACGACCGCCAACGTGCGGAACCGCGCCAGCGCGGCGCCGAGCCGGGCGAACCGGCGACGGCGCGGCCGGACGACGGGACGGTCCCGCCGGTAGGAACCGGCGGGAGCCGCCTCACGTGGCTCGCTCATCACCGGTCACGCTAGCGACCGTGCGGCGGCGACCCGCCGGGAAACGGCGGGGACGAGCGGATCGTCAGTTTTTCCAGACCAGGCAGAACGGGTGGTTCGCCGGATCGGCGTAGACCCGGAAGTCCTCACCCTCGCCCGGCAGCCGCTTCGCACCGAGCGCCAGCACCTTGGCCTCGGCGGCGTCGACGTCGTCGACCATCACGTCGAAGTGCAGCTGCTGCGGCCGCTCCGGGTCGGGCCAGCGCGGCTCGCGCAGCCCGGGCGCCTGCTGGAACCCGACGCGCCCGGAGGCGTCGGAGATGACCACCCAGTCCTCGCTGTCGCTGACGATCGGCATGCCGAGCAGCTCGCTGTAGAACCCGGCGAGCCCGCGCGGGTCGGGACAGTCGATGACGACGTTGTAAAGGCGTCCAATCATGTCCGCATCATGCTCCCCGGGTCCGACACGTCAACCGAATTCGTAGAGCCGCCGCCCCGCGTCCCGGCACGCCGCGAGCACGGCCCGCGCGTACTCCGGCGGGGCCCCGGCCAGCCCGCAGGCCGGGGTGACCACGACCTGCCGGGGCAGCCGGGCCGCCGGGAAGCCGAGCCGGTCCCACAGCTCGCGTACCCGCTGCGCGACGCGGGCCGACGACGGCGCGCGACCGTCGGGCGGCGGCAGCGCCGGGGCGGCGCCGGCGAGCATCCCGAGCCCGGCGTCGATCGCCTCCCCCAGCGGGTCGAGGCGTTCGACGAGGTCGAGGTCGAGCGCGACGGCGGCGGCGCCGGCGTCCCGGACGACCTCCAGGGGTACGTCGGGCGCGCAGCAGTGCACGATCACCGGCACCCCGACCGCGTCGACGACGCGGCGCAGCGCCGTGGCGGCGGTGCTCGCCTCGACCGCCCGGTACGTGTGCAGGCCGCTCTCGGTGGGCACCCGTGCGGCGAGCACGGCCGGCAGCGACGGCTCGTCCAACTGGAGCAGCACGGTGGCGCCGGGGACGCGGCGGGCGATGTCCGCGACGTGGCCGCGCAACCCCTCGGCGAGCGAGTCGGTGAGGTCGCGCACCGCGCCGGGGTCGCGCAGCATCCGCCCGCCGAGGGCGAGGTCGATGCTGGCCGCGAGCGTCCACGGCCCGGCGGCCTGGACCTTGAGCGGCCCGGTGTAGCCGTCGGCCTGCTCGGTGAGCTGGTCGAGATCGCGTTCCAGCAGGTCGCGGGCGCGTCGCAGGTCACGCCCGCCGCGGGCGGCCACGCGCCAGCGCCCGGTGTAGAGCTCGACCGCGAGGTCGACGAGGAACACCGCCGAACGGCCGATCATGTCGGCGCCGGGGCCGCGGGCGGGCAGCTCGGGCAGGTGCGGCAGGGCGGGCAGCTCACCGAACACGATCCGCTGCGCCTCGGCGATGTCGGTCCCGGGCAGCGAGCCGATCCCGGTCGCCGCCCCGGCGGGCCACGGCCACGTTTGCTCCGTCACGCCGCCGACTCTACCGACGCGGCGGTGGTCAGCTGATGGTGGCGGAGCCGAGGACGATGTCGCCGCCCGCATCGGGACGGTACGCGACGACCGCCTGGCCGGCGGCGACCCCGCGGGCGGGGCGACGCAGCTCGGCGCGGAGCGACGCGTCGTCGACCACGACGGTCGCCGGGACGGCCTCGCCGTGCGCCCGCAGCTGCACCTCGCACTCGACCGGCATGTCGGGCCGCTCGCCGCCCGTCCACACCGGACGGACGCCGGTCACCGTCGACACGTCGAGCGCCTCGGCGGGCCCCACGGTGACGGTGTTGGTCTTCGGCGTGATCGACAGGACGTAGCGGGGGCGGCCGTCGGCGGCGGGGCGCTCCAGCCGCAGCCCGCGGCGCTGCCCGACGGTGTAGGCGTACGCGCCGGTGTGGCTGCCGAGCACCGCGCCGGTCTCGGCGTCGACCACGTCGCCCGGCGTCTCGCCGAGGCGCCCGGCGAGGAAGCCGCGGGTGTCGCCGTCGGCGATGAAGCAGATGTCGTGGGAATCGGGCTTGTCGGCGACCCCGAGCCCGCGCCGCTCGGCCTCGGCGCGCACCTCGGCCTTGGTCGAGTCGCCGAGCGGGAAGATCGAGCGGTCGAGCTGCGCGCGGGTCAGCACCGCGAGGACGTACGACTGGTCCTTGGCCAGGTCGACGCTGCGTCGCAGCAGGCCGTCGGGGCCGAGCCGGGCGTGGTGGCCGGTCACCACCGCGTCGAACCCGAGCGCGATCGCCCGGTCGAGCACCGCGGCAAACTTGATCTTCTCGTTGCACCGGAGGCAGGGATTCGGGGTACGCCCCGCGGCGTACTCGGCGACGAAGTCGTCGACGACGTCTTCGTGGAACCGGTCGGCCATGTCCCACACGTAGAACGGGATGCCGATCACGTCGGCGGCGCGGCGGGCGTCGCGGGAGTCCTCCAGCGTGCAGCAGCCCCGGGCGCCGGTGCGGTACGTCTGCGGGTTGCGGGCGAGCGCCAGATGCACCCCGGTCACGTCGTGGCCGGCGTCAACCGCCCGCGCCGCGGCGACCGCCGAGTCCACCCCGCCGGACATGGCTGCCAACACCCTCACCGCACTACCTCTTTCACCCCGTCGAGCGCTTCATCCCGTCGAGCCCCTTCATCCCATCGAGCCTAGCCGGCCGATCCGAGCGGCCGCCGCGCCCGCCACCGGGCGTGACGAAGGGCCCCTCCCGCGCTAGAAAGCGACAACGACGGCCGTTCCCTGCGCCCCTAACCGCGGGCGGAGCGGATGGCGCCGGCGCGGCGAGCGCGTTCGACGGCGGCCGGCAGCGCCGCGACGAGCGCGTCGACGTCGGCGGGCGTGGAGCTGTGGCCCAGGGTGAAGCGCAGCGATGAGCGCGCCCGGTCGTCGTCCGCGCCCATCGCCAGCAGCACGTGCGAGGGCTGCGCGACGCCGGCCGAGCAGGCCGAGCCGGTGGAGCAGGCGATGCCCTGCGCGTCGAGGAGCAGCAGCAGCGCGTCCCCCTCGCAGCCCGGGAACGAGAAGTGGGCGTTGCCCGGCAGCCGTTGGACCGGGTCGCCGTTGTAGACCACGTCCGGCACCGCCTCGCGTACCCGGCGCACCAGGTCGTCGCGGAGCGCGCCGATCCGCACGGCGTACTCCTGCTGGTTCTTGACCGCCGACTCGACCGCGACCGCGAAGGCCACGATGCCGGGGGTGTCGAGGGTGCCGGAGCGGACGTCCCGCTCCTGGCCGCCGCCGTGCAGCAGCGGCGTGCAGGCGACGTCCCGGCCGAGCAGCAGCGCCCCGACCCCGGACGGCCCGCCGAGCTTGTGCCCGGTGACGGTGAGGGCGGCGGCGCCGCTGGCGGCGAAGTCGACCGGGACCTGGCCGACCGCCTGGACCGCGTCGGTGTGGAACGGCACGCCGTGCCGCGCCGCGAGCGCGGCGATCTCGGCGACAGGCTGCACGGTGCCGACCTCGTTGTTGGCCCACATCGCGGTGACCAGCGTGACCTCGTCGGCGTGCGCCTCCAGCGCGGCGGCGAGCGAGTCCAGCTCGACCCGGCCCGCGCCGTCGACCGGGAGCCAGGTCGCGGTCGCCCCCTCGTGCCGGGCCAGCCACTCGACCGAGTCGAGCACGGCGTGGTGCTCCATCGCGCTGGCCAGCACGCGGGTGCGTGCGGGATCGCTGCCCCGACGGGCCCAGAAGATGCCCTTGACCGCGAGGTTGTCGCTCTCCGTGCCGCCGCCAGTGAAGATCACCTCGGAGGGGCGGGCGCCCAGCGCCGCCGCCACCCGCTCCCGCGACTCCTCGACCTTGCGCCGCGCGTACCGCCCCGAGGCGTGTAGCGACGACGGGTTACCCACTTCCCGCGCCGTGGCGACGTACGCCTCCAACGCCTCGTCGAGCATCGGCGTGGTCGCGGCATGATCCAGATAGGCCATCACCTTGCAGCCTATCGGCCGCCGACCGGCCGACCGGAGGCCACGGCCCACCCGCGTGTCCGGCGCGGGGCGGGGTACGGACACGGCGAGGGCCGGCGTCCGCATCGCGGCCGCCGGCCCTCGTTTCCCCAGGTCCCGCTTACTTGCGCTTGCGGATTTCCTCGGCGGCCTGCGGTACGACCTTGAACAGGTCGCCGACCACGCCGAAGTCGGCCAGTTCGAAGATCGGCGCTTCGGCGTCCTTGTTGACCGCCACGATCGTCTTCGAGGTCTGCATCCCGGCCCGGTGCTGGATCGCCCCGGAAATACCCAGCGCCACATACAG
>NZ_FNPH01000020.1 GCF_900107255.1 Micromonospora pattaloongensis
CCGCCCAATCCTCCACGCTCAACACCCTCCCGATCCTGGAAGGGGGGTCCAGCTTCGCCCGTCGCCCGGGGGTCAGTTTTCACGCGTCGCCGACACGGTGGCCACGTGTCCCGTCACGGGACATGCTTGACGCTCGCCTCCCACCATCCTCGGTGCCGGCTCACGGGCTGCAGTGGGTCGTCTCACTCGCTAGGGCGAAGGGTCAGATCTCCTACTCAGATGATCCGGAGCGTCGGCGCATGCGGATGGCTGCGCGGAGTTCGGTCAGGAAAAGCCAGAGGACACCGACGCCCAGCGGTACCCCCACCCAGGCACGCCAGCTGCCCTCGCTGACTTTCTCCGGCAAAAGAACGGCCCCAAGGAGGAGCAAGAACCCCAGTTTGATGAGTTCTTTCCGTCGTCCGCCCGACTTCGCCATCGCCAATTCCTTCTGGTCGGCACCCCTACCGCACCGGCTAAGCGGTTTCATGATCGTCTAGGGCGAAGAACCCACCCTGTCAAGCACCAGGTGGGACTAGCGGGCCTCAGAACTTGGGCTACCAGCACGCGACCAGCGAGCGGGACCGCGAAATCGCCTCGGCAATGGACCGGCGGATCGCCCGGCAGGCGCGGCGCAAGGGCGGGCAGAGCCGCTAATGGCCCGTGGATGGCCCGCAAGATCGGAGCGGGGGAGTGGGCGACCGGCCCAGGATCGGGGGATATCCCCTCTGAACTGGGCCGGAGGCCGTTGGAGCGGGCGACGGGAATCGAACCCGCACCGTCAGTTTGGAAGGACGAAGATCGCCGTTCCGAGATGCCCGGAACGCCTGCTCATGGCAGGGCTGTGGGTCGCGACTCGTGCCCGCTCGTGCCCATCCGAGGCGCCGGCTACTGGCACGCGGCTGGCATGCCGCCGCCACCTGTCTTCCCGGCCCGCTCGGCTGGCTGTTGCTGTCTCATGGCGGCGTTAAGGTGACTCTCTCGCCTTTGCGTAGCGCCCGGAGGAACCGCTCATGACCATGCCACCGACGAAGCAGAGTGGGCTGAGCCTGGATGAGTTACTCACCGTGATGGACCGGACTTCAGCCAACCTGGAACGCTTGCAGGCGATCTGGGACCGCGCTTACCCCCTGCTGCCAACAGGACCGTCCACCGGGTCAAGCAACGAATACGACGACCTGACCCGAGCGTGGAACGACCTTTTGCCGGGCCTTCCAAAGATCGACGGCTGGACTGTCACCGAATCGCTGCCCGACATGGACAGCATCGGCCGAGCGTACATCGACTATCTTGAGATTAGTGAGCCGCCCCTGCCGTTGGAGGATGCGAAGGAAGCGCCCGGGCGGGCTCTCGTGGAGTACCGCCACCGGCTGAACCGAGCACGGCGGCGAGCCGTCCGGGAGCGAATCCAGGAGTTGACCACGAAGGTCGACACCTTGCTGCCGCAGATCTTGGCCGCCAGCGAAGACGCCGTCGGTGACCTCGCGCTAAGCCACCCCGGCGTGTCCGAGGTGGAAGCAGCGATTGCCGAGCTCGAACGGCTAATGGGCGATACCACGAATCGCCAAGGTCGCTGGAGCGACCTTCACCGCCACCTACACTTCAGCCAGCCGCATGACTGGAGCGACATCCACAATCTCGACTGGCCAAGCGTAAAGCCAGACATCGAAGCCGCGATGTTCTCTGAAGTCGAACCACTACCCGTGCCCGAAGTCGATCTCGGCCTAGCCGCTGCCCAGCAACCGGCGGGAGCAGCATCGACAGCCCTGGACTGGGAGCAGATTACGCCAGGGGACTTCGAACGGTTGCTGTACGACCTGTTGCGGCATCTGCCTGGCTACCAGAACGTCCAGCTACTCATGAAGGCAAACGCCGCAGACCGCGGTCGCGATGTCTCGGCCGAACGCGTGATCACCGACGGGTCGGGAAGCGTGCGGACCGAGCGAGTGATGATCCAGGCGAAGCATTGGCTGTCGAAGTCGGTGCCGCCGGAAGAGATCAGCGGTGCTCTTACCAGACTCGCGTTGTGGGAGCCTCCCGTGATTCGCGGTCTTATCGTCGCGACGACTGGACACTTCACACCCGACGCCGTGGCTTGGACTGAGAAGCACAATGAGAGCGGCAAGATGCCGTTCATCGACCTTTGGCCGGAAAGTAAACTGGCAACGCTGCTGTCCGAAAGGCCGTGGCTAGCAGCGCAGTACGGGCTCCGATGAATTCAGCGACCGTCAGTGAGCGAGGGGTGAATTCCGAGCGAAATGGCTACCGGGACGATCCGTTGGAGCTGGCCGACATCTACATCGCATTAGCGACGCGCGGCCTCGTTGATTTCGCGCAAGCGCCGAGGGGTGAGGGCTAGCATGCCTGGATTTGACATAACGTCAATATTGGACTTCAAGCCTCCCCGCTATATTTGCCCGCTCTGTCGAGGCCTGTTTCGTGAGTTCAAGTGGATTCAAGAAGACCCCGAGGATGTATGGAGCAGGGTTCAGCACTGCCCTATTTGTGTCTCCAAGTTCGTTCTAAGCGAGTCCGCGCCGAAGTACAACAACAGTCCTCACCACTTCCTCAAGCAGGAGAAGTTCACGGTAGAACTGGGGCCAGACGCCTTGGAGCACGCGCGTTCAATGGCGTCCCTCATCCGGCAAGCAACGAGGCCACAGTATTCATGGGAGAAGCCGTGGCCCCTCATGCGTTTGATGTTCGAGGTGTTGGCGCGTGCCCGACACTTCGTGTACTTCAGCACTTGGGGCATGAGTCACCTGATGATCGGGGCCTTCAAAATGGCATCCGTGAACGTTCCAGTGCTAGGAGTTGTATCAAATGTTGAGGAGCATGCCAAGGTTGAACTGACGGCCTACCCGGATGAAGCGCCCCAATTGACCGTACAGGTCGTTCAGCCAGGGCCAGGAGCCTGGGATGCTCCGCACCAAAAGCTAGTTGTAGTCGATGGGATGGTCGCGTTCACAGGTTCCACGAATCTCACCAACAATGCCATCAGGAAAGCGGATCGAGGGCTTGACATCAGCGAAGTCGTTACCGATGTCGACAAGGTTCTACGACTAAGCAACCAATATTTTTCCCCTAGCTGGAAAAGGCTAACCGCGCCCGGCGAAAAAGAGATCGTCATGTGGGATCCGCCGTTCTAGGAGGGAGAAAGATCTCCTCGCCGGGCAGTTGTAGACCGCTCAGCCGGCCCAGCGGGGACAAGTGGCAGCGGGCAGGCTAGTACCTCCCGCGAGGCAAGCGTGGCGCGAGGAGCCAGATGTACGGCCAAACTTGGGATGAGCTAGGGACCACCCCCCCTGCACGTGCGTGGCAGATGCTCAGGAGCCTTCGCCACGAGCCGCCCGGATGGGCCAAAAAGGGGCCACGGAAAGTTATGTTCGGCGCAGCACTTGAGCAAGCGGAACAACTGTTCATCGCGGCCAAGTCAGTAACTCCAGCCGCAAGCCCTGTTCTTCTTTTTTACGGGCTTTCTCAGGCGGGACGCGCGGTTGCCGCGGCAGCCGCCGGCAAGGAGAACGTTGCCCGCTGGCAGTTGAAGGGCCACGGGATCACGAACGCTGATGCCGCAGGATTGAGCCCGGCAAATCTGTCGACGCTCACGGTACAGAACAACGGAAGTGGATCGTTCACTCAGCTGGCCGACATCCTGCGTGCCGCGTCCCTTCCAACCCCGGTTGCACTCGGCGAGATCTGGTGTCTTCTACCAGAGAGTGTGCACTTCCCGCTTCCTGGGATGGGTAGTCTGCGCCCGGAGTATATCCAGCTGGCATCCTATGGGATCCGGGATGAAAGTAAGCTGCTTGCTTCGGTATACGTTCCGTCCGCATTGCTTGAACAACGACCAGACCCAGACCCGCTAGCTGCGGTTGTCGGATGGGACCAGCAGCGGGCGGCAGTCAGGGAATATCTTGCCAAGTTCCCCTCTCTGGAGGGTTTTAACTTCACGACACCGAATGGCCAGCGCATCGAAGTGCGCGGCCACAGCTCCACCACCACAGAGATCGTTATCCAGTGGGAGAAACCACCAGATCGCACCGATAGAGACGAACTCCTCCGGCACGCCGTGGGCTACCGCAGCGCTCATCTGACTTTCCCTGCAATTGGAAGCGATAAAAGGCCACCTCATCCGCTGCTGCTGTGGTGGGCGGTCTTGTTCGCCCTTTCCAAGCTTGCTAGGTATGAGCCAAGCATGTGGGCGACCACAATCTCCGTGAACTCCAGCCCTGCAGCCGCAGCCGTTGAACACATACTCCGTGAGTCGATGGCCATCCTCCCGGAGCTGATCCACCGAACGATCTTCGAAGTTGCTACAGAGCGAGATCGGGATTCCTAGCTAGAGTCGGATCTCCTCGTCGGGCAGTTGTAGACCTTCCAGCCTCCCCGGACGGGGACAAGGTGGAGCGCCCTACCGGACGAACGACCTTGGCCTCGTCCGGGGAGGCTGGTAGCCCTTGTGGTGCCCGTCGAGGGGATCCGCCCCCTGATCTCCGAGGAGTGGCCGGGTCTGGGCGGAGCCCAGGGTCTTCTGCTCTTGTCGTCCCTCAGCGTGGCCGGCCGGCCCGGCCGATGCCGGCCGGAGGTCGCCAGCAGGCCGGGGCCGGGCCGGCGCGGCCCGCTTGCGGGCCGCCTTGATTCATAAGAGGTCAATTCGGCAACCAACGCAGCGGCTCGCATCGCCGGTACGATGGCGCACATAGAGTGCGGGTCTTTGTCTGCCGGGAGGTCTCATGTTTGCGCTGGTGGTCCGGTTCGACTTGAAGGACGAGGACGCTGCGGCGGGCTTCGACCGACTGACGGCAGACACGCTGCCGGGCATTCAATCTCTCGAACCTGGGACGTTGGTGTACGCCACGCACCGGGTGGAGGGTGAGCCGTTGGCGCGGGTGTTCTACGAGGTGTACCGGGATCGCGCGGCCTTTGACGAGCACGAGCGGCAGCCGCACACCCTGCGGGCTCTGGCTGAGCGTGAGCAATACCTGTCGGGGGTCCGGGTGGAGTTCTTGGAGCCGTTGGGCGTGAAGGGTGTGACCTCGTGACCGAGGACCCGAACGCGGAGCGCGCGCTGGGGCGACGGATCGCAATGCACCGCCAGCGTCGAGGGCTGTCGCAGCGGGAGTTCGCCCGTCTGATTGACCGCTCCGAGACATGGCTCTCCCAGGTCGAGCGGGGGGCGCGGAAGATCGATCGCATGACCGTCCTGGAGCGTCTCGCCCAGGTCCTCGACGTGCCGCTGTCGGAGCTGGCTCCCGAAGCTCCGGTGGTCGCCGCTGTCCACGACGAGCCGGCAGCGGCAACGGAACTGAGCTTGGCGTTGAGTTCGAGTCACGCCCTGGCTGCCGTTCTCAGTGCAGACTCCCCGCCTGTCGATATTGACGAGCTGTCGGCTCGGGTCGAGCGTGCATGGAGTTACACCCATGCGTCGGAGGTCGCACAGGTCGGCGAGCTGCTTGTGCAGTTGCTGCCTGACCTGGAGAGCGCGGCTCGTTCGACAGAGGGGCAAGGACAGCGGGCTGTCTTCGCGGCACTCGCTCGGGCATACCACGCCTGTTCGGCAGTGCTCGCAACGGTTGGCGATTCGGGCGCTGCGTGGGTCGCCGCCGACCGGGCGATCACTGCCGCCGAGCGGGCCGAGGATGCTCTTCTTATGGGCGAGGGCGCGTTTCGGCTCACGCTGGTCTTCCAGGCTGCTCGACGACTGGATCGTGCGCACCAGACCGCCAGTACGGCGGCGGCCGCTTTGAAGGACCGCGCGGACGCTGGCGAACCGGCGGCACTTTCAGTGTGGGGCGCACTGCATCTGCAGTTGGCCATCGTGGCGGCTCGGCAGAACGACGCCGAGCGGGCGTACCGGGAGATCGAGGTAGCTCGCCGGGCTGCGGAACGGCTCGGCGAGGACCGCAACGACTACAACACCGAGTTCGGCCCTACCAACGTCGCGCTGCATGAGGTGGCCGTTGCCGTCGAGCTGGGGGACGCCGGTCTCGCTCTGCGAACCGCGGCGACCGTCGACCCGTCCGCGCTCTCGCCGGAGCGGCGGGGGCGGTACCTCATTGACATCGCGCGCGCTCACGGGCAACGCCGCAACCTGGCCGGCGCGGTGGAGGCACTGACGCAGGCCGCCGACGTCACACCCGAGCAGGTAGCCGGCCACCCGCTGGCGCGAGGGCTCGTCGCGGACCTACTCCGGATGGACCAGTCCGAAGACCCGGATCTGCGCAGGCTGGCCGAGAGGCTCGGCATGCGCTGACATCGGCGCAGTCACACGTCCTCATAGCTCACAAGTCGCCCGCCGCTGGTCACCACGCCACCGGCGGGCGACTTGTCTGTTTTCGCGAGTCCAGCAGTTACCCGCACTGAAAGTATTGAGCCGCACTAAAAGTGCGGGTAGCGTTCTCTGTGTGCGGCAAGGTCGCACAAAACGCCAAGAGCCGGCGACCGGCCGGCGGCGACTGAGAGGACGTGGAAGCAGTGGCGATCCCGAACACGATCAAGGTGCCGGTTCCGTTCGAGTACGTGTTTCCGCACGGGGCGCTGTGCCTCGGCGTGGAGCCGGTGACGGACTTCGACAAGCGCGGCCAGGGCGATGACCAGGCGCGTGACAAGGACACCGGCGAGCGGCTGTGGGTGGTCAAGGTTCTGGACCTGGACCCGGAGGCCGGCAAGTTCGGCGGGTCGAAGGAAGTGAAGGTGAAGATCGTTGCCGGGCAGCAGCCGGTCCCGCCGGCGTCGGCGGTGCCGGGTTACCCGCCGGCGGTGGAGTTCACCGAGATCACGTTGACGCCGTACGTCGACAGCCAGCGCTGCAAGGGCAACGGGAAGTGCCGGGCGCGTCAGGCCTGGTCGATCCGGGCCGGGCAGTTGGTGCCGGCGCAGAGTGCGGCCGCGAAGCAGGCGGCCTGACCGTAGCTGGACACGCGGGGCGGGCTTCCTCCGCCAAGACGATTCCCGCCCCGCGCCTTCAACCCGAACCCTGGAAGGGAGATGGGCTGTGATGCCCACGGTATCGAAGGCTGCCCGCGTCACCACGAAGGACGACGCGGTGTGGCGTACCTGCCCGACGTGCGGGCAGCTCGCGGCGATGGCTCCGGGCGCGCTGGTGTGCGACTCCTGCGCCGTGAAGCCGGCGGGGTCGGGGGTGTGGTCGCGATGAAGACCCACCGCCGCACCGTCTCAGTCCTCGCCGGCCCGGCAATCCGGGCGGCTCGCGAGGTGTACACCACGGTTCCCTCCGACGCGGTCCGTGTCGCGGCGCTGGTCGAGATCTCGGCCGCCGCCGCAGCTTTGGCGCGCACGGTGGTCAAGCTGCGCCGGCTGGACCCGGACCTGATCGCCCCGCATGTGGCCGACCGCACCGATCTACGCGCGGTGCTCGGCCGGGGTCGCTGGTTGCCGACCATGACCCGGCACGTGCCTGCCCCCGTATCCGGCCCGGTGGATCTGGCCGCGCTGGTGCCGGCGGTTCTTCCGTCCCGGTCGGTGCGCCGCCGGGCTACCCGCCGCCGGTCCGCGCCGGGTCAGGGGTCGCTGTTCGCGCTCGCTGCCGGGGAGGTGAGCCGCTGATGCCTCTGGTCAACGTGATCCGGGGTGAGCGCATCGCTGATGCGCCGCTGAACGTGCGCACCCCGATCATCCGGGTTCCGCTGTGGATGGCGCTGGCCTGGTGGCTGCTGCGCGGCCTCGGCGTGCTGCTTGTGGTCGCTGCCCGGTTCTGGTGGATCACCGGGCCGGCGCTGGTGTTCGGCGGCCTGTATCTCGAGTACGGATGGCTCGGCCCCGTCGCCCTGGTCCTCGCCGTCACGGCCATCTGCGCCTCGTGGTTCGCCGGGCATCGGGCGTCGTTCCTGCGGTTCGCCTGGTACCCGGTGTTGGGACGGGTGCGGCTGTGGCAGTACCGGCGGGCGTGGCATCCGGCGATGGCCACGGCCCGGCTGGCGGTGTCGTTCGACGGTCACACCGTCCTGCCCATCCTGCGCAAGGTGCGCTGCTCGT
Source organism: Micromonospora pattaloongensis (assembly GCF_900107255.1). Lineage (GTDB taxonomy): Bacteria > Actinomycetota > Actinomycetes > Mycobacteriales > Micromonosporaceae > Micromonospora_I > Micromonospora_I pattaloongensis. The sequence goes on from NZ_FNPH01000020.1 coordinate 7,978, forward strand.
CCGGGGTCGATGTGGTGACGGTGCGGATGGTGACCGGGCAGATCCCCGAGGACTTCGCCAAGGTCGCCGAACGTCTCGCCCACACCTTCGGTGTCCGCGCGGTGAAGGCGGCTCCGGGGCCGCGTCCGGATCTGGTGCTGCTGTCGCTGATGCGCGGCGACCCTCTCGCGAAAGTGGTGCGGCCGTTGCCGGTGCCGGCGATGCCGGACTTCACCGCCCTCTCGGTCGGCCGGCAGGAAGACGGGGACGCGTATGAGCTGCGCCTGTTCGGCACGCAGATCCTCATCGTCGGGGCGACCGGCGCCGGCAAGGGCTCCGTCATCTGGTCCGCTGTCCGCTCTCTGGCTGGCGGCGTCGGCTCCGGCCTGGTCGAGCTGTGGGGGCTCGATCCGAAGGGCGGCATGGAACTCGGGATCGGTGCGCCGATGTTCACGAAGTTCGCCTGCAAGGACTTCGCGGTGATGGCCGGCCTCATCGAACAAGCCGCCGCTGAAGCGCAGCGCCGGGCGGGCAACCTGCGCGGCCGGACCCGCCAGCACATCCCGACCCCGGAAGAGCCGCTGATCGTGCTGATCATTGATGAGCTGGCGAACCTGACCGCCTACCTCACCGACCGGCAACTCAAGGACCGCATCAAGGCGGCGCTGGGCATCCTGCTCACCCAGGGCCGAGCGGTCGGGGTGCACGTGGTCGCCGCGATCCAGGACCCCCGCAAAGAGGTCCTGCCGTTTAGGGACCTGTTCCCGACCCGCATCGGCCTCCGGCTGTCCGAAGAGGCACAGGTCGACATGGTCCTTGGGGAAGGCATGCGTGACCGCGGAGCCCTCTGCGACCGGATTCCCCAGTCCCTGCCGGGTGTCGGCTACGTCGTGCTCGACGGCGACCCGACCCCGATGCGGGTCCGCTTCTCCTACCTGACCGATGACGAGATCCGGGACATGGCCCAGACGTACGGCCGGCTCCGCGTGATCGATGGCGACGTGATCGACGGGGAGGCAGCATGAGCGTCAAGACCCGCGCAGAGCGGATTGAAGCGCTGCTGCTGGTGGCGATCCTGCTGACCGTGGCCGGCTTCGCCGGGGCCGCCTCGTTCACCCACGTGAAGGACTGGACGCTGCACAACTCGCCACCGGGGACCGGCGAGTGGTTCGGCTGGGCCAACGCGGTGATCTCCGAGCTGATCCCCACCGCCGCCCTGCTGACCATCCGCCGCCGTCGTCGCTCGGGCGCGCCGATCGGCTACCCGATGTTCCTGCTCGTCTGCGCCGTCGCGCTCTCGCTGGCCGCACAGCTCGCCGTCGCCAAGCCGGGCCTGTCGGGGTGGCTGCTGTCGGCGGTGCCGGCGCTGGCGTTCCTCGGCCTGTCCAAACTCGTCCTCGGCACCGGCCCGAAGACGCCTGCCACGGCCGCAACCGCGACCGACCCGCACCGTACCGACGACCCGGTCCCCGTCGACCCACAACCCAGTCCGGTGGTCGAGCCGGCCGCCCCGGTGGTCGCAGAGCCCGTCGCCCCGGTCCCCACCGAGCCGACCCGCCCGCGTCCGCTCGCCCCGGTGCCGGCGTCCGCGTTCACCCGCCACAACGGCACGCCGCTGGTCGGGGAGGTGACCCGATGACCGACCACCTGCTTAGCGGCCTGATCCTGGTCGCCGCCCTCGCGGTGACGTGCTGGGACCGCTACCTCCTCCACGTCGCCCGCTACGAGCTGGCCGCGCTGCAACGCGTCACCGCCCGCGATCCGCTGACCGGCCTGGCCAACCGCACCGGGCTGGCGCAGGCGTGGCAGCAACTCGCCTCGGCTCGCCCGTGGGTGGTCGTGGTCGACCTGGACGGCTTCAAGCCCGTCAACGACACCCACGGCCACGCCGCCGGGGACCTGGTCCTCACCGCCGTCGCTCACCGGCTGCGCACCGTCAACGGCGTGCCCGCCCGCCTCGGCGGGGACGAGTTCGCCGCCCTGGTTCTCGACCCCGACCCGGCTGATGCCGCGCGCCGGCTCGCCGCCGCGATCGCCACCCCGGTCCGTCTGCCGTCCGGCGTCGCTGTGTCGGTGACGGCCAGCATCGGCCTCGCCGCGACCGGCCCGGCCGGTCTGCCCGCCGCCCTCGCGGATGCCGACGCCGCCATGTACCGCGCCAAGACCACCCGGTCCGGGGTCGCGGTGTTCGACCCGCACCGCGACGACCACGCCACCGCCGACCCGCGCCCCCTCGTCCGGGTCCGCGACCTCACCCCCGCTGCGACCGAGGTGAGCCGATGACCGTCGCACCGACCCTGCCGATCCCGACCCCGGCCGAGGACACCACGCCTCGGCCGGGCTCCCGGGCCGCCCGGATGCTCATGCCCCGCTCCGTCGACGTGGTCAAGGAACTCGCCGCCGACTACGGCGTCTGCACCCGGCCCGTCAGCCTGCGCCGCACTGACCTGGACACCGGGCAAACCGTCGTCATCGACCTGCCCTGCGGAGCCACCCAGGAGACCAAGTGCAAGGCGTGCGCCACACGGGCACGGAAGCTGCGGCAGCAGCAGATCCGCGAGGGCTGGCACCGCGACGACGAACCCGACCCCGGCCCGCAACCCGCCACCGACGCCCAACGGGCGCTGATCGTGCTGCGCGCGCACCTGGAATTCGACCGCGCGGCCCTGATGTCGGCGCACATGGACCCCGAGACAAGGGCGGAGCAGGTCGCCGCCGTAGATGTTGCGATCGCCGAGGTAGAAAAGGAGATCACCGCCGAAGGTCTGCGGGGCCGGCCGGCTCCGCCCCACGCGACGGCCGATGACGACCAGGACCAGGGCGACGGCGACCGCCGCGTCCGCTCCACAAAGCGCCGGCAGGACGTGCCGGACCTGCCCCGGCTACCGGTGGAGAACCGCACGATCGGCCGCACCTACGCCGCCCCGGACGGCAAGATCTTCCGCCCCTCGATGTTCCTCACCCTCACGTTGGACTCCTACGGCCGGGTCTGGGACGACGGCACCCCCGTCGACCCCGACAGCTACGACTACCGGCGCGCCGCCTGGGACGCGGTGCACTTCCCCCGACTCCTCGACCGGTTCTGGCAGAACCTGCGCCGCGCGGTCGGCTGGAAAGTCCAATACGCCGGGGCGGTCGAACCGCAGCGACGGTTGGCGCCGCACGCGCACTTCGCGATCCGGGGCACCATCCCGCGCGAGCTCGTCCGCCGCGTCGCCGCCGCCACCTACCACCAGGTCTGGTGGCCCTCCGTCGACCAACGCGTCTACGAGCCAGAACAGGCACCGGAGTGGGACGAAGACGCGGTCGGCTACACCGACCCGACCACCGGCCGGCTGCTGCCAACGTGGGATGACGCCCTGGACCTGCTCGACGCCGACCCCGACGCCCAGCCGGTGCACGTGGTCCGCTTCGGCCGGCAAATCGACGCCAAAGGCGTCCTCGCCGGCAGCAAGGACGCCGACCGCTGCGTCTGGTACATCACCAAATACCTCACCAAGCAGGCCGCCGACTGCCACACGACCGCCACCGACCGGCAACGCGCCCACCTCGACCGGCTCTGGCACGAGCTGCGCTACACCCCCTGCTCCGAACGCTGCGCCAACTGGCTGCTCTACGGCGTCCAGCCCAAGAAGACGCGCGCCGGGCTCAAGCCCGGCAACTGCAAGAACAAGGTCCACAAGCGCGACACCCTCGGGCTCGGTGGCCGGCGGGTGCTGATCTCCCGCGACTGGTCCGGCAAAACCCTCGCCGACCACCGCGCCGACCGCCGTGAGTGGGTCAAAGCGCTGCTCGGGGTCACCACCGACCTCGACCACACCGACGACCAGGCCGCCGCCGACGGACAACCCTCGGCGTCCCGGCACGCCTGGGAAATGGCCCGCCCCACCGACCCCGACGTGCCACCACTCGGACACCGGCTCCTCCGCGCAGTCTCCGAACGCATCCAATGGCGCAACCAACTCGACTACGCCCGCCGCGCCGGACCACCCCACGCCACCGGGGCTTCGGCAAATGAACGGACCGCGACGACTAGGGAGGAGCCCCAACCGTGACGGATGACCTGCTGACTGCGGGCGACGTAGCAGCTCGCCTCCGGGCGACGCCTCGCTTCGTCCGGCGGCTGGTGGCTGAGCGGCGGATCGCGTACGTCAAGGTCGGTCGCTTCGTTCGATTCGAGCCTGCTGCTGTCGCCGCCTACATCGAGGCCAACCGGGTGGTGCCGACCTCGCGGGCGGAGCTCCGGCGTCAGTTCGGGGCGGTGGCCTGATGGCCGCCAATCGTCGGCGGCGTTTCGGCAACGTCCGCAAGCTGCCCTCTGCCCGTTGGCAGGCCCGCTATCTCGGCCCGGACGGCGTGATGCGGACGGCCCCCCAGACCTTCGCCACCGAGCGACAGGCCGAGAAGTGGCTCACAGTCATCGAGTCGGAGATCCTGCGAGGGGAGTGGGTGCCTCCAGAGGCGGGGGAGATCCTGCTGTCGGACTACGGGGACCGCTGGATCAGGGAGCGCCGTCTTGCCCCGCGTACCCGCCAGCTTTACGAGTACCTGTTTGCTCTGCACATCGGGCCGCACCTCGGGCACCTCGCGCTAGCCGCGATCAAGCCGGCGACCATCCGTACCTGGCGCGGCAAGCTGCTCAACGGCGGCACTCCGGAGCCCCAGGCGGTCAAGGCGTACTGCCTGCTGCGGGCGATCCTCAACACGGCTGTGCGAGAGGACGAGATCCTTCGGCAGAACCCGTGCCGGATCAAGGGCTATGACCGCTACCACACCCCGGAACGGCCAACCGCCACCATCGCCCAGGTCTACGGCCTGGCCGACGCCATGCCGGCCCGCTTCGCCGCGCTCATCATCGTCGCTGCCCTCTCGGGTCTGCGGTGGGGAGAGCTGGCTGCCCTGCGCCGCTGTGACGTCGACCTCGACGCCGCGACCGTGCGGGTGCCCCGAAAGCTCGCCGCTCTGAAGGATCGCCTGGAGTTCGGGCCACCCAAGTCGGCTGCCGGGGTCCGTGTCGTCGCGTTGCCGGCAGCCGCGGTCGAGGCACTCCACGAGCACCTGGCTGACTACGTCGAGGACGGCCCCGAGGCGCTGATCTTCACCGGCGCGAAGGGCGCGCCGCTGCGTTCCGGCAACTTCGGGCGGGCTGTGAAGTGGACCAAGACGGTCGCGTCGGTGGGCCTGGCCGGCTTCCACTTCCACGACCTGCGCCATACCGGCAACACCCTCGCCGCCGCGTCGGGAGCCAGCACGCGGGAACTGATGCACCGCATGGGACACGGCACCATGCGCGCGGCCCTGATCTACCAGCACGCCACGAGCGAGCGCGACCGCGAGATCGCGCGTGCGATGGACCGCCGTATTACGGGAGAGGGCCGACGCCGACCGTGAATGGCACGCGGATGGCATGCAAGATCCAACATGGGGGAGAAGCGAAAGGCCCAGGTGCCGCGATCATGCGGGTTTACCTGGGCCTCTGTCGCTGGAGCGGGCGACGGGAATCGAACCCGCACCGTCAGTTTGGAAGACTGAAGCTCTGCCATTGAGCTACGCCCGCGTGCGCCGCGGTCACCCGCGGCGCGGCATCCAGCGTACTGGGTCCGTCCAGAGCACGCGCGCCGGTCCCCGGCGTGTCAAGATCCGGCCACCTCCGGGTGACGCAACCAGCGGGGCCGATACCAGGCGACGCGGCGGGGGAGCGACCGCATACACTTCTCCTCGCCACGGGGTGTGGCGCAGCTTGGTAGCGCACTCGCTTTGGGAGCGAGGGGCCGTGGGTTCAAATCCCGCCACCCCGACTGTGATCCGCCACTGCGGTGTCGGGCGCGGCGACTCCCGTGCGCCGGCCCGCCTACACTCGATGGGCTGATTCACGCCCGGACAAGACTTTAGACGCATCAAGGAGTACGCCTGTGAAGAGCACCGTCGAGACCTTGAGCCCGACTCGGGTCCGGCTCGCCATCGAGGTGCCGTTCGCCGAGCTCGAGCCGAGCCTCAAGAAGGCGTACCGGGAGATCGCCCAGCAGGTGAGCGTGCCCGGTTTCCGCCGCGGCAAGATCCCGGCTGCCGTGATCGACCAGCGGGTGGGGCGCGGCGCCGTGCTCAACGAGGCCGTGCAGGAGGCGATCCCGGAGAACATCCTCGCCGCCGTGCGTGAGCACGAGGTGAAGACGCTCGGCCGCCCCGAGGTGAACATCACCGACTTCAGCGACGGTGAGCCGCTGAAGTTCACTGCCGAGGTCGACGTGCGCCCGGAGATCACGCTGCCGGACCTGTCGACCATCGAGGTGACCGTCGACGAGCTGCAGATCGCCGACAGCGAGATCGACGACCAGGTCAACGGCCTGCGCGAGCGGTTCGCCACGCTGAAGACGGTCGAGCGGGCCGCCCAGGACGGCGACTACGTGCAGATCGACCTGGCGGCGACCGTCGACGGCGAGGAGGTGCCGGGCGGCTCGGCGACCAACATCTCGCACGAGGTCGGCAGCAAGCAGCTCCTGCCGGGCCTGGACGAGGTGCTGGTGGGGCTCTCCGCCGGCGACTCGACGTCGTTCGTGACGCAGCTGGTCGGCGGCGACTTCGCCGGCCGGGACGCGGACGTCGCGGTGACGGTGCGCACGGTCAAGGAGAAGCAGCTGCCGGAGCTGGACGACGAGTTCGCCCAGATGGCGAGCGAGTTCGACACGCTGGAGGAGCTCCGCAACGACCTGCGCGAGCGGGTCACCCGGGCCAAGCGGGTCGAGCAGATCTACGCCGCGCGGGACAAGGCGCTGGAGCAGCTGGTGGCGGCGGCCGAGGTGCCCGCGCCCGAGGGCGTGGTGCGCGAGGAGGTCGAGGCCCGCAAGCAGGCGATGGTCGACCAGCTGGAGCGCATCGGCGCCTCCCTCGAGGAGTACCTCGCGGCGGAGGAGAAGACCGAGGAGCAGATCGACGCCGAGCTCAACGAGGCGGCCGCCGACGGCGTCAAGGTGCAGCTGGTGCTGGACACCCTGGCCGACGCCGAGGACGTGCAGGTCTCGGACGACGAGTTCGGCCACGAGATCGTGCACCGGGCGCAGCGCGCCGGGATGGCCCCGCAGCAGTACTACGACCAGCTGGTGCGTTCGGGCGCGGCCGGCGCGGTCTTCGGCGACGTCCGCCGGGGCAAGGCGCTCGCGTCGGTGATGGAGCGGGTGAAGATCACCGACAGCGCCGGCAACCCGGTGACGATGGAGGCGCTGCGCGAGGCCGGCGACGTGCACGAGCACGACCACGAGCACTGAGTGTGAGGACGGCTGGGCCGTCGGGCGCCGCTTGCGGCCCCCGGCGGCCCAGCTGCGTTTTCGGGGTACGTGATCTCTGCCTGCGCTGAGAGCGAACAGCAGGGGGATTAGGACTCTTCGCGTCGGGTGAGAGGTTAGTGTCGGTCGTAGAACGGACGGAGAGCGAAGGGCTGCCATGACCGATCTGCACATCCCAGCGATGCCCCTCCGGGTCACCGAGGCCCGTGGCGGGGACTCACTCAGTGGCAACCTCGACGACACGGTGTTCAACCGGCTGCTCAAGGAACGGATCATCTTCCTGGGCAGCGAAGTGACCGACCAGGTCGCCAACCGGATCTGCGCGCAGCTGCTGCTGCTCGCGGCCGAGGACCCGGATCGGGACATCAACCTCTACATCAACTCGCCCGGCGGCTCGGTCTACTCGGGCATGGCGATCTACGACACGATGCAGTTCGTCAACAATGACGTAGCGACCATCGCAATGGGTATGGCAGCTTCCATGGGCCAGCTCCTGCTGTGCGCCGGCGCGCCGGGCAAGCGGTACGCGCTGCCGCACGCGCGGATCATGATGCACCAGCCGTCCGGCGGGGTCGGCGGCACGGCGGCGGACATCGCCATCCAGGCGGAGCAGATGCTCTACACGAAGCGGATGTTCCAGGAGCGCGTGGCGCACCACACCGGGCAGAGCCCGGCGCAGATCGAGGCCGACTCCGACCGCGACCGCTGGTTCACCGCGCAGGAGGCCAAGGACTACGGCTTCATCGACCACGTGATCAGCGGAGCGACGCAGGTCGCCACCGGTGCCGGCACCCGCAACTGAGGAAGGCGACGAATGACTGACCTGACCCTGCCGCCGCAGTTCGCCGCGGTGCACAACCGCTACGTCCTGCCGTCTTTCGTCGAGCGGACCTCATACGGGATCAAAGAGTCGAACCCGTACAACAAGCTCTTCGAGGACCGGATCATCTTCCTCGGCGTCCAGGTGGACGACGCGTCGGCCAACGACGTGATGGCGCAGCTGCTGACGCTGGAGGGCACCGACCCGGACCGCGACATCATCATGTACATCAACTCGCCCGGTGGCTCGTTTACCGCGATGACCGCGATCTACGACACCATGCAGTACGTCCGCCCGGACATCCAGACGGTCTGCCTCGGTCAGGCGGCGAGCGCGGCGGCGGTGCTGCTCGCGGCGGGCACGCCGGGCAAGCGGATGGCGCTGCCGAACTCGCGGATCATCATCCACCAGCCGGCGACCGAGGGCGGTTACGGGCAGGGATCGGACATCGAGATCCAGGCGCGCGAGATCATGCGGATGCGCACGCAGCTGGAGGAGATGCTCTCCCGGCACTGCAACCGGCCGATCGACCAGGTGCGCAAGGACATCGACCGCGACAAGATCATGACGGCGGAGGAGTCCCGCGAGTACGGTCTCGTGGACACGATCCTCACCAGCCGCAAGAAGGGTCTGCTGGCCGCCAACGCGGCGAGCTGACGGTGTTCGGGTCGGAGGTCGGCCGGTCGTCTAGACTGGCCGACCTCTGACACACCCGCGTTTTGGGGGTCGGAGAAAACCCCGGCAGCGGGTAACGTCGAGGTGCACCATCTGCCGGAGCACCGGCGGGTGATCAAATCGACGGGGATTCTGTCCTCAGGCCAGTGGCCGGGTGATCGGCCGATGAGCGCAGGGAGAACGTAGGTGGCACGGATCGGCGACGGCGGCGACCTACTCAAGTGCTCCTTCTGCGGCAAGTCGCAGAAGCAGGTCAAGAAGCTCATCGCGGGCCCAGGGGTCTACATCTGCGACGAGTGCATCGACCTCTGCAACGAGATCATCGAGGAGGAGCTGGCCGAGTCCGGCGAGGTGAAGTGGGAAGAGCTTCCCAAGCCGATGGAGATCTGCCAGTTCCTCGACAACTACGTGGTCGGCCAGGACCAGGCGAAGAAGGCGCTCTCGGTCGCGGTCTACAACCACTACAAGCGGATCCAGGCCGAGACGGCCGGCGCCCCCGGCAGTGACAGCGTCGAGCTGGCGAAGTCGAACATCCTGCTGCTCGGTCCGACCGGGTGCGGCAAGACGCACCTGGCGCAGACGCTGGCGCGGATGCTCAACGTGCCGTTCGCCGTCGCGGACGCGACCGCCCTCACCGAGGCGGGCTACGTCGGCGAGGACGTCGAGAACATCCTGCTCAAGCTGATCCAGGCCGCGGACTACGACATCAAGCGCGCCGAGACCGGCATCATCTACATCGACGAGATCGACAAGATCGCCCGCAAGTCGGAGAACCCGTCGATCACCCGGGACGTCTCGGGCGAGGGCGTGCAGCAGGCGCTGCTGAAGATGCTGGAAGGCACGGTGGCCAACGTGCCGCCGCAGGGCGGGCGCAAGCACCCGCACCAGGAGTTCATCCAGATCGACACCACCAACGTGCTCTTCATCTGCGGTGGCGCGTTCGCCGGGCTGGACCGGATCATCGAGGCCCGCACGGGGCACGGTGGCACCGGCTTCGGCGCCCGGCTGCGCGCGGTCTCCGACCGGTCGACCGACGACATCTTCAGCCAGGTCATGCCGGAGGACATGCTGAAGTTCGGGCTGATCCCCGAGTTCATCGGCCGACTGCCGGTGATCACCAGTGTGCGCAGCCTGGACCGCGAGGCGCTGGTCCGGATCCTGACCGAGCCGCGCAACGCGCTCGTCCGGCAGTACCAGCGGCTCTTCGAGCTCGACGGCGTCGAGCTCGAGTTCGACACGGGCGCGCTGGAGGCGATCGCCGACCAGGCGATGCTGCGCGGCACGGGCGCCCGCGGCCTGCGCGCCATCCTCGAAGAGGTCCTGCTCTCCGTGATGTACGAGGTGCCGAGCAACCCCGACGCCGCCCGCGTGCTCATCACCCGTGAGGTCGTGCTGGAGAACGTCAACCCGACGATCGTGCCCCGCGAGTTCACCGGGCGTCGCGCCCGGCGGGACCCGCGCGAGGAGAAGTCCGCCTGATCCAGCTTCACCCGACGGCCGCCGCGTTCCCGCGGCGGCCGTTGTCGTTGTCGGTCGGGACGGCGTGGCCGTCGTTGTCGCTCAGGACGGCGTGGCCGTCGTTGTCGCTCAGGACGGCGCCGTCAGGACGAGGCGCTCGATCGGCGGTCGAACTCGCCGGTGGTCATCACCACGACCATGACCAGCCGCACCGGGGCGTCGCCGTCGTTGCGGTAGCCGTGCGCGCGGTCGGCGCGGAACTCGATGGTGTGTCCCGTCGGCACCACATGATCGGTCGCGTCGACCGTCACGGTCACGGTGCCGGTCAGCACGTGCAGCAGCTCCCGCGTCCCGGGCGCGTGCTCGGCGGAGGTGTGCGCCTCGCCCGGGTTGAGCCGCCACTCCCACAGCTCCACGAAGTCCGGGTCGTTCAGCCCGCCCAGCAGCCGGGCCAGCCCGCCGCTCCCGCCCTGCCAGAGCAGCGGCGCGCGCTGCCCGTCGGAGATGCGTACCGTCCGCTCCTCGGCCGGCTCGAGCAGCCGCGCGACGGTCACCCCGAACGCGTCCGCGATCCGGCACAGCGTCCCGATGCTCGGGTTGGTGCGGGCGCCCTCGATCTGGACCAGCATCCCCTTGCTGACGCCCGACCGGCCGGCGAGTTCGTCCAGGGACCAGCTGCGGGCGTTGCGGAGCGCCCGGACATGCTGGGCGACGGCGGCGGTGAGCGCCTCGACGTGACCTGACCCGGTGTCGGTCAACACACTGTCCTTCTCGGTCAATATTGTGATACACACTAACGGTGTTCCCCATTGTGCTCGCCGGACTGTCGGCGCTTGCGTTCGGCACGTCCGACTTCTCCGGCGGCAAGGCGTCCCAGCGCGCCAACCCGCTGACCGTGACGGTCATCTCGCAGCTTCTCGGCCTGCCGGTCCTCGCCGTCGCGCTCCTCGTCGTCCCGGGGACTCCGCACCTCGCCGACCTCGGGTGGGGCCTCGTCGCCGGCACCGCCGGCTTCGGCGGCGTCGTGCTGCTCTACCGCGCGCTCGCCAGCGGGGCGATGGCCGTGGTCGCCCCGGTCACCGCGGTCACCGCCGCGCTGATCCCGATCATCGCCGGGCTCTTCACCCCCCGTACCCCCGGCGCTCTCGCACTGGCCGGCGCCGCCGTCGCGGTGCTCGCGATCGCGCTGGTCAGCGTCGGACCCCGCACCGGGCGGGTGTCGCCGCGGCTGGTCGCCCTGGCGCTGACCGCCGGCGCCCTCTTCGGGTTCTTCTTCGCGCTGCTCGGGCAGGCGTCCGAGACCGCGGGCCTGTGGCCGCTGCTGACGGTACGGATCAGCTCGATCGGACTCGGCGTGGCGGTCATGCTCGCCACCCGCACCGCATTCCGGACACCACGCACCGTGCTGCCCTGGGCCGCCGCCGCCGGAATGCTCGACATGGCCGCCAACGCGCTCTTCCTCGCCGCGGCCACCCGCGGACACCTCAGCGTCGTCGCCGCGATCACCGCGCTCTACCCGGCCAGCACCGTGCTCCTGGCGCTCGCCGTCGACCGCGAACGCCTACGCCCGCTGCAGATCGCCGGCCTCGGCCTCGCCGCCACCGCGCTGGTGCTCGCCACCACCTGACGGCTGGCCCGGCCCGCCGGCCGCCCGTACCCTGCTGGCATGCGCGTCGCCGTCTGCCAGCTCAACGCCCGCGATGACCGCAAGGCCAACCTCGGGGCGGCCCGGCGGCTGCTCGACCGGGCCGCCGCCGCCGGCGCCGATCTGGCGGTCCTGCCGGAGTACGTCGACTACCTCGGCCCGGCCTCCGGCCTGCCCGCGCCCGAACCGGTGGACGGTGAGTTCGGGGCGTTCTTCGCCGCCGCCGCGCGGGAACTGCGCATGTGGGTGCTGGCCGGGTCGTTCCACGAGGCCGGCCCCGACCCGGCGCACACCTACAACACCTCGCTGGTCTTCGACCGCGACGGCCGGCTCGCCGCCACGTACCGGAAAATCCACCTGTACGACGTCGAGATCCCCGGCCGCGTCTCCTACCTCGAGTCCCGCGGCGTGGCGCCCGGCGCCGAGACCGTCGTGGTCGACATCGAGGGGGTACGGCTCGGTCTCTCCATCTGCTACGACCTGCGCTTCCCGGAGCTCTACCGGCGGCTCGCCGTCGACGGCGACGCCCAGGTCCTCGTCGTGCCGGCCGCCTTCATGCTGCACACCGGCCGGGACCACTGGGAGGTGCTACTGCGGGCGCGCGCGATCGAGAACCAGTGCTACGTGGTCGCGGCCGGACAGATCGGCGACCACGATCCCGGACGTACGTGCTTCGGCCGCAGCATGGTCATCGACCCCTGGGGCACCGTGCTCGCCCAGGCGCCGGACACCGTGAGCATCGCGGTCGCCGACCTCGATCTGCAACGGCTGCGGACGATCCGGACAGAGCTGCCGAGTCTCGCCAACCGCCGCCTCTGACGCCGCCCGCGCCCTGTTGCGCGGGCGCCGGGGGAGCGCGGGCGGGCATGCCGTGCCAGAGTGGCAGCCATGCGTGCCCCCACGGTCCTGGCCGAAGACGCACTGACGGCCCTGCTCCTGCCGTTCTGGCAGCTGGTCATCGGCGGCGCGGTGCTGGTCGTGGTGATCGTGTCGGCGCTGCGGCTCGCCCAGCGCGGCCCGTCCCGGATGACGACCGCGCTGCTCGTGACGGCCGGAGCGATCGTCGGGCTCGCCGTCATCGGCGTCCTGTTCTCGGGTTGACGGCCGGGCGAACGAGCGGGAACAACGCGGCGACGCACCGGCGTTGACCACCCCGTGGCCGCGTCGGAGCGCGGCCGGAACATCTCCGGCCCGGATGCGGTTACGTCTTTCGCGCTTGGCTGGCCCGCGTTTCGTCCGCCGTACGGCGGACGCCGCGGGGAATGCCTTGACCGCGCGGGCGGTTGCATCCCTTCACGGGCCTGCTGTCCTGGTGGACGGCGGACGTCCTGCGGAATGTCGCAGCTGGTGCAGGCGTTGCGCTCACCGGGTCCCGGGTCCCGGGTCGGCCGGCTCGTCCGGCCGGGAATGGCCCGGATGCGCGGGATGTTGACTGTTCCCGCGGGGCTGACTTCCCGAGCGGCCCGCTTCGGCGGAGGCCGCGGGGAATGTCCGAGGGCCGCGGGGCGTTGTGCCCCGCTGGTCGGACCGCTTCCCGGAGTCGTCCGCTTCGGCGGACGGATCGGGGAATGGTCCCGGGCCGGGAGGCGTTGCAGCTTCTCGTGAGGCCCGCCGCCTCGGTGATCGATCCGCTTCGGCGGACGGCACGGGGGAATGTTGGCGGCTCGCGGGTCGTTGTGTAGTCTCGACGTGCTCTGGTGATCCGGGTGGTGCGCTTCGCTGGTTGAGGCCGGTTTGAGGTTGCGGGGCTGACCGGGTAGAGTGTTTGGAGCCGGCGGGAGCCGGGCGCGTGTGCTGCGGGTTCGTGGTGTGCGGCCGG
>NZ_FNPH01000011.1 GCF_900107255.1 Micromonospora pattaloongensis
AGCCACGAGCCCAGATCGAGATCAAGCAGATGATGCCGGTGTGGGTGCCCGGCCGGCCTCGACGCGCCAAGGATGCTGCCGACATCGCCCGCCTTGCAGCCGCTTTGGATTGCATGGAGTGATCGTGTGCGGCTACCTGGAGCGCTAGCGGATCTCTGAGGAGGGTCGGGGTTCGGGGCGGAACCCCGAGGTCTTCAAGGTTCTGGTTGTCCCCAAGCGTGGCCGGCCGGCCCGGCCGATACCGGCCGGAGGTCGCCAGCAGGCCGAAGCCGGGCCGGCGCGGCCCGCTTGCGGGCCGCCTTGATCTGATGGAGCAATTCGGCAGTCGTCCGAGATGCAGATTTGTGATGTCCCGGCTGATGCTTTACACCTGCGTCCCACCAGATGCTTGACATGATCGACGCTTCGTTGTTCAGCGTCGACCGATCGGCTAACCGGTCCTGCAACCGCTGGCTCGTATGGTTGCGGGCATGATCGGCAAGGTTTCCGATGCCGTGGTGCAGCATCGGCGCGTCGTCTTGATGCTTGGTCTACTGGTGGCGGGCGTGAACTTCGCGGCCGTCGGGTTCGCGCCGGCCTTGGGTCAGCGCCTGTTCTTCCCGCTGCTCTTCCTTATCGTGGCGGTCCTGGTCCTGGCGCTCATCACCATAGGGATCCGTCCGGCCTACTTCGTGGTGCAGCCGCAGATTCCGGCCTTCGCCACACCCGCGCCAGCGTGGAAGGTGTTCCTTGCCCTGGGCTTCCTCGCGCCTGCATCGTCCAGCATCGGCGCAGTGGTGCGTTCGACCAGGGCAGGCATTGTCTCGACGTTCGACGTGGTTGCCAATATCCCCTATTTTGTGCTGATCGCGCTGTTGCTGGTTGAGGCCTGGCGGGGTTACGGGATACAGCTTCATCCCTACGGGATACGGCAGCGTTCGGCTCTCGGCTCACTCACTGTGCCGTGGGAGGCCCTACCGGCCGCTCAGATCCCCCCAGGTGTCGACCGCCCCTCGCGCCTCCGGATGGCGATCGCGAAACCCCAGTTGGTGCGGCAACGCGGTATTCCGTGGAGTCGGAAGGACCTGCGCACCGACAACATCGACGCCGGGTTTCTGACCGCTGCAATCCGGCACTACGTCTGTCACCCGGAACACCGGGTCGCGATCGGCAGCCAGGCCGAGTACCAACGGCTTCTCGCCGACTTGCCCGACCGGGGCGGCCGGAAGGACGCGGGCGACGATTCCTAGGCCAACGTCAAGCACGTCCTGGGACGGATTCGTCTTCTTGTTAGTGCGCGCCGTCGCGGAACCTGAACACCAGTTCGGACCAGCCCGTGGCAGGTATCCCCCCGTCGAGCGCCGCGCTAATTGTTCGTTCCTCGTAGTTGAAATGCGATTCCATGATCGCCGCCAGTCCGTCAAGCTCACGGCCGATGGCTTCCAACGCCGGACCGCGGGATCTGGCGGCGTGGTCAGCGAGTTCGGCTACTCGCGACAGGATCGATGCGATCATCTCGTGGTCCTGGACGAGTTTGGCGACGGTCCCCGCGAGGTCGGGGTGTTCCCGCAGCAGTTCGGCGAACATCCCCGTGTCCTCGCCCTGGTGATGCGATGTCAACGCGGCACAGAACGCCAGGCAATGGGTTACGAGTACGTGGTCGTCCGGTCGGTGCTGACCCAGGTCAGACTTGAGTTGGTTGATCTGGCGACGCAGTTCTTGATGCGCCTGCGCGAGCTCCAGGCTGAGCGCGGCTGCACGGTCGCGGTCATGGGAAGCCACTGATGGCGGCCCTTCGATTCCGCACCTCCATGCCTGACGCAGTCCGCCACCGGCACGCGATGCTGCCACTATCCGATCATCGGCATGGCGGAGCCGCAAGCCCGACCGGCCGCCGCAGGGCAGCCCGCCGACACGCGCCCCGTTCCGCGCCTGATGTCCCGGCTGGCTCCCAACGTGGCTCCCACGATCAGCCCGGCCGATTCGCCGCGTACGCGGAAAAGCCCCCGACCTCGCCGTTGTGGCTGGCCCGGGGCCTTCCCCTGTTGCGCGCCCGAAGGGACTCGAACCCCTAACCTTCTGATCCGTAGCCTCGGCGGTGCTGTCCCAATCGGTCGGACCGGCCCTTGGCCCCTGGCACAGAGCCTGCTGGCGCCCATGCCCGTGCGTCACTGTCTGAGGCCGTTGCTGTCAATCGCTGCTGGCAAGCCGCCCGGCCTTGCCTCGACCTGGTTGCTGACCAGGTTCCCTGGGTAGAAACAGATCTATGGACCCCCGGGACTTGTTCCAAGTGCTGTTGGGCGTCGGCGGTCACGGTAACGTGCCCCTGCTCAAGCCGTCTGTCACTGTCGATCACGTCGGCATTGGCCGGCGGCCTTGGCTGTACGAATGGCTGTATGGCGGCGGGATGCTGGCCACGGCACGGCGGGAGACGGGTGGCGGTCAACAAGCGGGGCAGTAAGCCGATCGTTGTCGACGGGATCGGCTACCGCTGGCTCGTCCGCAGGAAGCCGACGTACAGCCAGGGCTTGACCTGGTCGCCACTGAGCTTTGCCGTTGAGCGGATGGACCCGCCTGACTGCGCCACCCTCATCGTCCGGCTGGCGTCCCCTCATCCGGGCAACTGGATGAACGTTCCGGCCTCTCCGGTGCTGCCTTCGGCGGTCGCCAGCGCCATACGGCAAGCGCTTGACCGTGGCTGGCAGCCGGATCATCCCGGATCGCCGTTCATGCTGAACCTCGGTGATGAGGACCAACTTTCGCAGCCGACGACGGGCTAGACGTCCGCACCGACTGTCAGCTTGGGAATCAAACAAGATGCGCTCGGATCGCCGCTCTTCGTCGGCTCGACGCGCTCCCCGGTGGCCTGGTTGGCCCCCGGTGCCATCACCTTGTGGCCCATGGATGGCCCGTCGCGCCAGTCCTCATGGGCGAAGATGGCTCCGTGCCAGACACCGTCGTGGAGATTCACGTCCCGCTCGTGGCAACTCCGGGGCTCACAGAGGATCAGTACGCGTTCCCATGGACTGAGGACGTCGAAGACTTCCTCGCCGGCCTGGACGAGCAGGGCGACGTCCAGCAGTACGACGATGGCGAAGAGTGCGGAGAGGCTTACGTCTTCTTCATCACCGGCAGCCGCGAAGAGGCCCTGCTTGCGGTTGCCACTCGGGTGGCAACTCTGGACGGGGTGCCCGCCGGCGCCTTCGCAGTGGTCACCGACGACGAGGCGGAAGAGTTCGGGATGGGACGGCGCGTGGACCTTCCCTTGCCCGCGGGGCAGGACGGCTAGCAGTCTGACGGGCGCTGGCGGGGACCTCTGCGTTGCAAAGATCGAGAACGCTGTCGGTCAGCGTCGGCCGTTGCCGCTGACCTGCTCGACTTGTCGGCTACGGTCGTTTGCTACCTGTGCCCGTCCGCTGGCCTGGCTGTACGGATGGCTGTACAGCCACGTAGTGGAACGCCTGGATGATGACCTGATGGCGGACGACAACCGCGCGGTGATCGCGATCGGCAAGCACGGGCTGACGCTGGGCGTTGACCCCGACGGGCACTGGATAGTCTCGGCAAACGACGGCCGGCACTGGAGACCAGCGGAGAACCCCGTCTCGCTGCTACCACTCTTGGAACGGCGTCACGAGGACGTCACAACCCTCGGCATCGACCAGGCCTTCGATCCGCCTCCTTGGGATGACCTTGTCCGTTTCGCCATGTCCAGCTGGTCCGACTACTGGGCGGGCCTCGCGCTCGGCTGGCTTGAGGACGGCTATCCGGCCGCTCCGTTCCGCGACACGTTGCAGTCCCTGAAAAGTGCGCCTCAACGTACCCAGCCCATTCGGCACCGGGCGCTGCGGCTCTGGCGCGAGTTGCCCACGCCCTGAGCGGAACTATGCCCTACGGCATCGCACCGTCAGTTTTGAAGAAGAACGAAGATCACGGCGCCGAGATGCCTGAAACGCCTGCAGCTGGCGGCCGCTCCGGTTGCGACTCGTGCCCCTTGTGCGCCCCGGCTACTGGCCCACGGATCGCCCGCGCCGCGCCTTTCGGGGTAAAAGAACACCATGGGGATACGTCTCGGTAGTGTCGTGACAATTGTGCCGATCTTGAGACCATGACGAAGTTCTGGGCCGCTGCGCTGGATCTCACTCCCGGTCCCGGCAGCGACGATGGCCGCTTCCGGGTATTGCGTGGGCCTCGGGTCAACGTCTCGTTACAGGTCGCGGCCAGCCCGGTCAGCGCCCGCGATCAAATGCACTTCGATCTCTACAGCGACGACCAAGAGGGTGAGGTGCAACGCCTCGTCGGACTCGGTGCCAGTTACGTACGGCACAACGACGATCCGAGGGACGACTACGTCGTGCTTGCCGACCCCGAAGGCAACGAATTCTGCGTGTGCGCCAGAACAACGCTCGATTGAGGTGGCTTCGCCGTAGGCGGGCAGCGCCTGATCCGATGAGCGGATCTCCTCGTCGGGCAGTCGCCAGACCGTCCAGCCTCCCGGGACGGGCAGCGGATGCTCGGGCACGCCTCGGCGTCGATGACGTTGGACGTGTACGCGGGGCTGTTCGGTGACGACCTGGACGCGGTGGCCGACCGACTGGACGAGGCGTTCACAGCACGGGACAAGGATCATCTAGGGACTGGCACGGCCCACGGCAGTGTGATCGACCTGGGGAAAAGGAGAAGCCCAGGCCGGTGACCTGGGCTTTCCTGTGGAGCCGCCTATCGGAATCGAACCGATGACCTACGCATTACGAGATCAAACTGCCCGTCCCGCCGGCCTGGGACGATGAGGGTCTAGCAGCGGAAATGCCTCGCGACATCTCACACCACTCCCCCGCTGTCGGTCGACCTCTTGCGGACTAGATGCGGACTGCAGGTCAGGCGGCACGGAGCGTCAGTTTGGAAGGGCGTGATCCGCCGTCCGTGATGCCCGGAACGCCTGCTCGTGGTGGCCGTCGAGCTGACCGCTCGTGCCCGCTGGTGACCGCTGGACCTCGCGGCTACTCGTGGAAGGCCCATGAGTCAGGAGACAACTCGCCAGCATGACGATCCCACCGGGATCGCGGGAAGCTCAGCCCTCCACCAGCTGGAAGATGATCCAGACGACTTGCAGAGCAACGCCTACGGAGCCGCCGACAAGTCCCAGGAGTGCCAGCACACGGCAGAGAAGATGCGCGTTTGCACGTAACCCGAGCAAGCCGAACACGACACCAGCGGCTCCCGGAAGGGCACCGAAGTCCAGGTACGGGAACAACGGCATCCAGACCACGCCGCCGGCCAGCGCCAAGAGCGACAGGACCATGCGCCTGTGATCGAGAACCATCGCCTTGTGATCGTGCGCCACCGACGGCAGGTCAGCGACCAAGGCGTCCAGTTCACCGTAGGTCTTCGCCACGTAGGCCTGTCCTGACCGGTCCTCGAACTCCACCAGGGTCAATCGCCCCTCGCCGGCAGCGGCACCGAGCCGAACCACGACTGCCTCTCGGTCACGATCACACACCCGCATGTCGTTCATGGGCAGAGGGTAGCGATAGGCCGTGGTCACGTCGATGGAAAGACATCGAATCTACCAAGCTCGGTATGCGGCGAGGGGCGCCTTGCCGTCTCAGTACAGGCGGGCTGGCGGAGCTGTGAGCGGATCTCCTCGTCGGGCAGTCGTAGACCGTCCAGCCTCCCCGGACGGCCCGGCCGATGCCGGCCGGAGGTCGCCAGCAGGCCGGGGCCGGGCCGGCGCGGCCCGCTTTGCGGGCCGCCTTGATCCTAAAGAGGGGAATTCGGCAGTGCGCGGGCCTCAGCGGTTGTCCTCCGTCGGCTGATGTGCGACACACGTCTGCCAACTGACCTGCGGCATGCGCGCGGATCGCGGCTACCTATTGACTGGTGGTACGACCAGAAGAGGACGTTCAACGCAACGACGGCAAACCCCATCGAGGCCAAGGCGGGGACGTGCCGTCAAGACGTCATGGACGAGCTGCTCGGTGCGAGTCGACCCCTGACCAGCGGAATTAACCTACGGGTCAGGGGCCGATCTTCGAGGTCTCGCGCCGACGGGCGGGAATAGTTCGGTCAATCCTTGGTGGCACGCTCGGTCGCGGCGCGGTCGCTCGCCACGATGAGGTCGAGCAGTTCCTTGCCCAGCCCGGCCGGGACCCGGACGCGACCGCCGCCGGTCGAGATTGCCTGCGGACACGTCGCGTCACCCAGCACCACCGTGACTTCGCCGAGGCTGATTCCGACCGGACCGGGCGTCTGCAGTGTGCATTCCTCACCTGCGGGCACGGGGTCGCGCAGCTCGGCGAGGGTTGTCCGGATCTGGTTCAGCGTCTTGGCGTCCGTCGCGACGACCATGCCGTTGGTGGGCGGCACGTTGGTGGTGGCGTTGGCGATGCGGTCGGGCAACACCAGGCCGCCGGAGGCCGGGGCCGCCGGGCCGGCGGGCCAGGTGACGCGCTTGATCAGCTGCTCGCGGCCCTTCTCGTCCCCGGAGATGAAGGCCGTCGTCGCCTGAATCTCGTCGCTGAAAGCGCGGTAGGTCCACATGGACGGGATCATGTACGGGTCAGGCTGCTCGACTTGGAGCAGCTGCCCGTCCTTGACCACCAGCCGGTCCGGGCCGACGGACGGGGCGACGCCCTTCTGCACGACAGCTATCCACGCCTGCCCTTCAGACTTGCACTTGACGAGTGTGCTCCCTGGCGGGCGCGACCTCGGCCGCGTGGGATACCACCGCGCGGCGAGGTAGACGGTGTGCGGCTCGGCGATGCAGGGGTCGAAGGTCGTGACCTCGCTCGTCCGCCAGCCCTCCGGGACGGCGACCGACAGGCCACCCAAGCTCACCGTGGTCCCGGGCTCCCCGGCGGCCTCGGACCGGTCCGGGGCCGCCATTCGGAGGGGCAGGGCCACGACGGCCGCGAGCACGGCCGCGACGGCGACGGAGCCGGCTGTTTTCCAGGCGCGGCGGCGGCGCTGCACGCTGCGCCGCCCGAGGCTGACCAGCCGGGAGGTGGGATCGCTCTCGGTCGGCGTCACGGAGGCGGCTGCGCGTTCGAGTAGTTCTCTGGCGTGGGTGGGATTCACGGCGTCTCCTTGGAAGATTCGACGAACAGGCCGCTGTCGCGCAACGCTGCCAGGGCTCGGGACGTGCGGCTCTTGACCGTTCCCACCGCGACGCCGAGGGTCTGCGCCACCTCGGCCTCGGAGGCGTCGGCCCAGAACCGCAACACGAGCACCACCCGCTGGTCGGCGGGCAGCCGGCGCAGACTGGCGAGCACCTGCACGCTGAGATCCGACTGATCCGCGAAGCCACGACGGGACGCGTCCGGCAGCTCCTCGGTCGGCACCTCGTCGCGCCAGCGCCGGCGCCTGGCCCGCATCGCGGTACGGACCATCACCTGCCGGACGTATGCCTCCGGTCGCCCGTCCGGCATGCCCAACCGATGCCACGACCGATAGGCAGCGATCAGACCCTCCTGGGCGAGGTCCTCGCCCAGCCGGCCGTCACCGGCCAGCAGCGCGCCGAAGCGAACGATCTCGCGGTACCGGCTGGCGACGAAGTCCTCGTAGCCGGCGGGTTCCGCTCTGCGAAGCAAGCCCATACCTAATTAAGGGACCTGGACCTGGCCGATGGTTCCCCGGTCTGGCCGCCAGTCACCACGTGTCGGCAGGTGCCGACGTCAAGGCCATCCAACGAATGCTCGGGCACGCCTCGGCGTCGATGACGTTGGACGTGTACGCGGGGCTGTTCGGTGACGACCTGGACGCGGTGGCCGACCGCCTGGACGAGGCGTTCACGGCGCGTGATGCGGACTATTTGCGGACCGGGACCGGCGACGGCGCGGTGATCGACCTGGGGAAAAGGAGAAGCCCAGGCCGGTGACCTGGGCTTTCCCGTGGAGCCGCCTATCGGAATCGAACCGATGACCTACGCATTACGAGTGCGTCGCTCTGGCCGACTGAGCTAAGGCGGCAACGTCGGTCAAGTGTACACACTCCCTGAACGATGTCGGCAGGCGCTCCGGTGAACTGCGCCACCGGGGGTGATCCGCGTGATCAGGCAGATCCCCGCACGCCACGCCGGCGACACGCCGGACGTACTCCCTGATCACGCGGATCATGGGGGGCGGGATGGGCGGCGGGGAGGGGGACGATCCGCTAGGGTGCCGGGGCGTGTCGTATGAGGAGTCGGGGGCGTCGATGCCTCCCGTTGAGGCCGAACCGTCGCAGCGGCCCCGCCCCCGCAGCCTCGATCCGCAGGAGCTCGGCTTCACGCCGCGCCCGCCGGTCCCCTGGTTGGCGCCGTTGCTGCTGCTCAGCACCGGTCTGCGCACGCTGCTGGCGATGCTGTTCGGGGCGTACCTCGACAAGCGCGAGCTGCAGAACTCGCTGCCGCGGGAGGTGCACCGGCACGACGGCGCGGACGGCGAGCTGTGGCTGGACTACATCGCCGATCTCGGGGACGGCTTCCCGGCGACGTACTCGATGGCGTACCTCATGGTCCAACCGGAGCTCGAGCTCGACGGGCATCGGCTGCCGCGCGGCCACCTGGTGCTGATGGGCGGCGACCAGGTCTATCCGACGGCGAGCAAGGAGGCGTACGAGGACCGCTGCAAGGGGCCGTACCGGGCCGCACAGCCGGAGGCGCCCGCGGACGGCCCGCAGCCGACGCTCTACGCGGTCCCGGGAAACCACGACTGGTACGACGGCCTGACGGCGTTCCTGCGGCTGTTCGCGCGGCGCCGGGACGCCACGATCGGCGGCTGGCGCACCGAGCAGGCGCGCTCCTACTTCGCCGTGGAGCTGCCGTCGCACTGGTGGCTGTTCGGGCTGGACGCGCAGTTCACGACGTATCTCGACGATCCGCAGCTCAGCTACTTCGAGGAGGCGGCGAAGCGGCTGGGGCCGCAGGACCGGGTGATCATCGCGGTGCCGGAGCCGTCGTGGGTCAAGGCCGCGCACGACCCCCGGGCGTACGACTCGCTCGACTACTTCATCCGGACGATCATCGCACCGACGGGGGCGCAGGTGCGGCTGCTGGTCGCCGGGGACCTGCACCACTACGCGCGCTACGCGGGGCCGGACCGACAGTTGATCACGTGTGGCGGCGGGGGCGCGTACCTGTACCCCACCCACAAGCTGCCGCCCCGGATCACCGTGCCACCCCGGGACACCCTGGTCCGGCGGGCCAGCCGCAGCCGCGACTACGAGCTGGCCGGCCGCTATCCGGAGCCGGCCCGGTCGCGGCGCTATTCGTGGGGGATCTTCGGGCGGCTGCCGCTGCGCAACCCCGGCTTCGCCAGTCTGCTCGGCGGGCTGCACACGCTGCTGCTGATTACGATGGCCGGGGTCGCCACGCAGCGGACGGGCGGCACGGAGCAACGGCTGTTCAGCATCCCGCTCGCGGTGGTCCTGCTGGCGACGGTCGCCGCCGCGGTGCTGTTCGCGAAGCCGCCGAGCGCGAGCGGCAAACGTCATTCGCGGCACTGGCTGCTCGGCCTGACGCACGGGCTGGCCCACATCGGGCTCGCCGCCGCGGGCACGTGGCTGTGGCTGCGGCTGGACTTCGTCGACTGGCCGTACCCGCTGCCGATCGTCGCCGCGCTGGTGATCTACGGTCCGGTGATCGGCCTGCTCGCCAGCCAGGTCACGGCGGCCTATCTGCTGCTGGCCGGCGCGTTCGACGTCAACCTCAACGAGCTCTTCGCCGGGCAGGGCATCGACGACGCGAAGATCTTCCTGCGGATGCACATCGCGGCGGACGGCGCGCTGACCGTCTACCCGGTGGCGCTCGACCGGATCGGCCGCAAGTGGCGGGCCAACCCGGACGGGGCGCCGGACGCGCCGTGGATCGAGCCGCTCACGCCGCTGCGGCCGCGGCTCGCGGAGCCCCCCTTCACCCTGCGCTGACGGCGCGCGGCGGGGTCAGTTGTAGCGGTCGTCGTGGGCCTTGCGGGGGCCGCAGACGGACGCCCGGCTGCACGAGCAGCGGGAACCGTCGGCGTCCATCCGCACCACGACCGAGTCGCTCGGCACGTTGTGCCCGACCACCCGCCCGTTCCCCTCCGGGGTGGAGACGCGGGCGCCGACCGCCGGCGCCGACGCCTGGAACTGCTGGTACAGCGGATGCTCGTACTTCAGGCAGCACATCAAGCGCCCGCACGCGCCCGAGATGCGCAGCGGGTTGAGCGGCAGGTCCTGGTCCTTCGCCATCCGGATCGTGACCGGCTCGAAGTCGGTCAGGAACGTCGCGCAGCACAGGTCGCGGCCGCACGAGCCGATCCCGCCCTGCACGCGCGCCGAGTCCCGCGCGGAGAGCTGCCGCAGCTCGACTCGGCAGTGCAGGGTCGCGCCCAGGTCGCGGACCAGCGACCGGAAGTCGACCCGCTGCGGGGCGGTGAAGTAGATCGTCGTCCGTCCGTTGCCGGACGATCCCTGCGACGTCTCCGGCACGTGGTCGACGGCGACGACCTTCATCGGCAGGCCGTGTTCCCGGATCAGCCGCTTGGCGGCGACCTTCGCCTCGGCCTTTCGCTTGCGCAGCGTCTCGTCCCGCCGCAGGTCGGTATCGGTGGCGAGCCCCGCGAGCCGGGGAAAGCCCGAGGTGTCCTCGTCGACCCACTGCGCGGCCCACACGCACTCGGCGACCTCCGCACCCTCGTCCGTCGGCACCAGCACCCGGTCGCCGACCGCGGGCCGCAACTCGCCGGGGTCGAGGTAGTACAGGCGCCCGTACCGGTTGAAGCTGACGGCGCAGAGCATCCCCATGCGGCCACCCTACGACGCAACGGGTCGGCAGCGAACACCACCCGAAAGGATGATATCGCCTACTTGCGGACAGATTGGCCGCCACCTCACCCCGCAACCGCCGCAGGACCGCTTCGTTGTGCCACGTCGTAGACACCGCTCAATGCGGTGCCGGCGGCGTTCTTCCCGAACGCCGTTTCCCCTGGATTTTGGTCCCACCGGAGGATGTCGATGACGGACGTTCAGTCCGCACGTACCGCCCCGTCGCGCAAGGGTCGCCTGCTGGCCGGCCTCAGCACCGCCGGCCTGGTCGGCACGCTGATCACGCCCACCCTGGGCGTCGGCCCGGCCGCGGCGGCCCCCTGTGCCACAACCGCCCCGTACGGCGCGACGGCCACCGCCGACCTCGTGAAGCTCGGCCTGCTCGACCTGCACCCGCTCGGTCTCGACCTCGGCCCGGTGGCCGACGTCCGGATCGCCTCCACGAGCTCCGGCATGAACGGCACCGGCCCGGTCAACAGCCAGGCCGGCGCCCGCCAGATCGACGCCAAGCTGCTCGGCGTCGACGTGCCGCTCGGCCCGCTCTCCCAGGCGCTCTACCAGCAGGCGCCGCCGGCGAACGCCGAGCCCGCGACCGCCACCACCCTGGCCGAGGACCTGGGCGTGCTCCGCCTCGGCGTCGGAAACCTCAAGGCGCACGCCACCTGGATCGACGGGATGGAGTGCGGCGCCGAGACCGGCGACGCCTCCGCCTCGTCGTCGACGATCGTCGACGTCGACGTGCTGCCCGGCTCGGACGACGAGGCGCTCGTCCGGCTCCCCGGCAACCTGACCAGCTCGACCGAGACCGGCCTCACCGTCAGCGGCGGAGCGGTGCGCTCGACCGCCACGGCCAGGATCGGCGTCGCCGACGTCCGGCTCTTCGCCGGATCGGAGTCGGAGGTGACCGTCAAGGTCCTCAAGCCGCCGACGCTGACGGTCGGCACGGCCGGCACCGCGGCCAGCGGCACCGTCGACTACACGAACCCGATCCTGGAGATCTCCGGCCCGAACATCCCCACCCAGCGGATCGAGGCGCCCGGCCAGAACATCGACATCGCGCTGCCGAGCTCGCTCGCCGGCGCCGCCAAGGCGCGCTCCCTGGCGGAGTCCGAGAAGCTGCCGCTGCTCGGCGGCACGCCGCTGGACAGCCTCCTCAAGGGACTCGACATCGACAACATCGCGGGCGCCCGTACCGCGAAGACCACCGACGCGCCGCTGCCGCTGCCGAAGCTCGCGAAGCTGCCGAACGTGCCCGGCATGCCCGTGGTCGGCGACGAGATCGGCGACACCGAGGCCGCCCCGATCGAGGCGACCGCGCTCTCCGTGCTCCGGCTCTCCATCGGCGACCTCGTCCAGGAGATCACCGAGCAGTCCGTGCGCGCTCAGGCCGCGTCGCTGCGGCTGCAGCTGCTCGCCACCGACGGCACGAACAGCGCCAGCGTGGTCGACCTCGGGATCGGTCTGCTCGACGCCACCGCCGTGGCGCCGGCCGGCCAGGGCGGCGGCGTCAGCCCCGACGAGGAGCCGGACCCCTCCGATGACGGTGGGGCCGGCGGTGGCCTGCCGGTGACCGGCGCCAGCGTCGGTGCGTTCGCGGGTGCCGGCGCGCTGCTGGTGGTCGGCGGCGCGGCCCTGCTCTTCTTCACCCGGCGTCGGCGCCTGAGCTGACGCGGATCCCCTAATACTGGGGGGCATCGGGGGTCGGGACGCGTGGTGTGTCCCGGCCCCCGATTCGTGCCGATCGTGCTCGTCCGTACGGCTGAATCGCGGGCCCGGACCGCGACAAACGGCGAGCATCGGCGTTGTCTGATACATCCAAGCCTGCGGGGGGTGCAGGGTAAGGCCACGGCGCCGCGACCGGAGCGTGATCGCTCCAGGTGCGGCGCCGTCGGCATTTCCAGCGCCGGTCAGTACGCCAGCCGCGTCGTCCGGTGCGCTGCCCCCGGCTCCGGCGCGGGGCTCCGGTAGGGCGGCGCGTCCCCGAGAAGCGGCCCCCACCGGCCCAGTAGCGCGTCCGCGCGGTCCACAGTGTCCGCCACCGCGACGAGCACCACGGCGCCGATCTCGGCGGCGGCCCGCGCCGGCCCGGCGCCCGACGGGTCGCCCGTCACGACCTCCACCGCCTGCGCCGACCCGATCACCGCGGCGAGAGCGCGGGCCACATCCGTCCGGCTCTGCGCCGCCCAGCCGGCCAACTCGTCCAGATAGGACCCCGTCGCGGCCAACCGCGTCCCGGCGCCGTCCGCGCCGTCGTCCAGATCCGCCGCCAGCGCCCCACGGTGCGCGTCGAACGCGTCGGCGCCGGGCCCGTCCCAGGGCGGGCGGTCGGCGAGCGTTGCCCGCGCGTGCGCGTACCCGGGCAGCAGGACCCGCAGACCGGACCCGGCGGCGGCCAGCGGTGCCGGCCGGAGCGCGATGATCGCGCCGACCGCGTCCCCGGGGAGCGCCCGGACCCGGCGCAGCAGCGGCCAGATCGGATGCGCGGTCGGCGCCCCCGCGCGGACGAGCAGGTCGTCGACGCGGCCGAGAAGCTCCGTCGCGGGCGGGGCCAGCTGGTCGAGGGCGTCCATCAGGCCTGCCCCGACAACCGCCGCCGCGCCGCCGCGTCCGTTTCGGCGTAGCCGTCGGCCACCGCGCGCAGCCCGGTCGCCGCGTCGGCGAGCCGCGCCGCCAGCACCTCGGCCTCGCGCCCCCGTGCGGTCGCCGCGGTCACCGCGGTCGCATGGAGCGCGCGGCCGACCTCGCCGAGCCGGCCCGGGGCGTTGCACCCGACCGCCGAGGCCGGCGGCGCGAGGTCGACGATGGCGCGGGCGGCGCCCGCCAGGGTCGCCGCGGCGTCGTCGAGCCGGCCGGCGTACTGCCGCAGACTCTCCACTCAGACCTCCGCCAACGACCGGTAGTCGCCGAACGTCTCCGCGTGCAGCTTCTCCCGCGCCCAGCGCGCCGCGTCCGCCGCCGCGGCCACCGCGGCCCGCACGGACCGGGAAAGCTCCACATTGGTACGCCCGTGCAGCGCGCCGAGGATCCGCACGTCGGTGATCGCGCCGGCCGCGGTGACCACGACCTCGACCAGGCCGTCCGGGGAGCGGACCGTCACCTCGACGCCGTGCACCGCCTCGTCGAACTCGGCCCGCAGCGACTCGATGCGGCGGTAGCGCTCCACCGCCTCCTCGATCCAGGCGTCGTCGATCTCCCGCGCCATCCGCAGGCCCCCTACCCGGTGTGCGGCCCTCGTTGCACTACGGCACCGAACCGTACCGGTGATTCGGGTCGGCGGGAACCCCTCTGCATCGATCGGCGCGAATTGGTCCGGCGGCAGTCCCTGACCGCCGGGTTCAGCCGCGCCAGAGGGCGAGCATCATCGACTCGACGGCGATGCGGGGCTTGACGTTGGCCTGGATCGCCTGACGGCAGGCGAGCACCGCCTCCAGCCGGCGCAGCGTCGCCTCCGGGCTCCACTTCTCGGCGGCCGCCGACGCCAGCGCGGCGGTGTCGGTGTGCACCGGTGCGACCGGTGCCCGCATCGACAGGGTCAGCACGTCCCGGTAGAAGCCCGCCAGGTCGACCAGTGCCCGGTCCAGGGCGTCGCGCTGCGCGCGGGTGGCCCGCGACTTCTGCCGGCGCTCCAGGTCCTTGATCTGGCCGGCGGCGCCCCGCATCGCGCTGGCCGCGCCCCGGCCCGTGCCGCCGGCACCCAGCGCGGTCTGCAGCGCCGCGCGCTCGCTGGCGTCGAGCTCGGCGACGGCCGCCTCCGCCTCCGCCTCGGCCGCCTCGATCAGCGCGGACGCGGCGTCGAAGGCGGCCCCGACCCCGGTCAGCCGCCGGGGAACGGCGAGCACGGCGTCGCGCCGCTTGCGCGCCTCGGGGTCGCCGGCCAGCCGCTTCGCCCGCCCGACATGCCCCTGGGCGGCGGCCGCGGCCCAGCCCGCCACGTCGGCCGGCACCCCGTCCCGCGACGTGAGCACGCTCGCCACCGCGTCGGCCGACGGCTGCCGCAGCGCGACCACGCGGCACCGCGAGCGGATCGTCACGGAGATGTCGTCGGGGTGCGTCGACGGGGTGCAGAGCAGGAACACCGTACGCGGCGGCGGCTCCTCGATCGCCTTGAGCAGCGCGTTGCCGGCGCCTTCGGTGAGCCGGTCGGCGTCCTCGATCACCACGACCTGCCACCGGCCGCCGGAGGGGGTGCTGGCGGCGCGCAGCACGAGCGCGCGCATGTCGGCGACCCCGATGGAGAGCCCCTCGGGCACGACGAGCCGGACGTCGGCGTGGGTGCCGGCGAGCGTCGTGTGGCAGCCGGGGCACTCCCCGCAGCCGGTGCCCCGGTGGCACTGCAGCGCGGCGGCGAACGCACGCGCCGCGACGGAGCGGCCGGATCCGGGCGGCCCGGTGAAGATCCAGGCGTGCGTCATGGCGCCGCCGACGGCCGCGTCCCCCGGCGCCCCGACGCCGTCACCGGAGTCGGCCGCGGCCACCAGCGCCGCCGCCGCGCGGGCCGCGCGGCGCAGCGTCTCGACCGCGTCGTCCTGCCCCACCAGTTCCGCGAAGACGTCCGGCATCAGCGCCGCCGCTCCAGTTCGCCATCCACGATCGAAGTCAAGTTCTCATCCGATAACTCACGCTGCGCGGGCGGCTCGGGTCGCTCACCGTCGACCGTCACGTCCGACTCCGCGATCAGCTGCGCCATCCGGTCCGCGATCGCCACCCGCAGCGCCTCGAGGGGCTGGGCGGCGTCGAGCACAAGGTAGCGCTTCGGGTCGCCGGCGGCCAGGTCGAGGAAGGCGTACCGGACGCGCTCGTGGAACGCCACGGACTCGCTCTCCAACCGGTCCGCCGCGCCGCTGCGGGCCATCGCGCGGGTCAGGCCGACCGCCGGATCGACGTCGAGCAGCACGACCAGGTCGGGCTTGAGACCACCGGTCGCCCAGGAGGAGAGCCAGGACACCTCGTCGACCGGGAGCGTACGACCGGCGCCCTGGTACGCCAGGGACGAGTCGACGTAGCGGTCGCTGATCACCACGGCCCCCCGCGCCAACGCCGGCCGGACCACGGTCGCCACGTGGTGCGCGCGGTCGGCCGCGTACAGCAGCGCCTCGGCGCGCGGCGACGGGCCGGAGCCGCCCGCGGAGCCGCCCAGCACGAGGCTGCGGATCCGCGCCCCCACCTCGGTCGCGCCGGGCTCGCGGGTGACCACCACCTCGTACCCCTGCTCGCGCAGCGTCTCGGCGAGCGCCGTGACCTGGGTCGACTTGCCGGCGCCCTCGCCGCCCTCGAAGACCACGAAGACGCCGTCGCGGGTGAACGGCTCGGCCGGCGAGAGCGGGCGGCCCCGCAGCGAGCCCCAGAGATCCGGCAGGACCGGCACGCCGGGCTTGTCGTCCATCTGCCGGAACGCGCTGATCCCGGCGAGAATGCCGCACAGCCCGGCGACGAACAGCAGGATCCGGGTGGAGGAGACGGAGATCCCGAGGTCGGCGATGCGCAGCTCCCGCGAGCCGCCGACACCGACGAGCAGGCTGCTCAGCGAGATGGCGAGCATCAGCACCACCCGGGTGCCGGTCTGCACGACGGCGAAGACCCGCCCGCGCACGTCGTCGGCGATCTCCCGCCCGAGCAGCGTGGTGCCGGCGAGGAACGCCATGCCGGCGCCGGCGCCGACCAGCACCGCGCCGAGGATCGCCATGGACAGGTGGATGGAGGCAGCGAGCACCAGCACGGAGGCTCCGGCGAGCACGATGCTCATGCCGAACCAGCGCCGCCGGGACAACTCGCGAACGATCATCGGACCGAGCCCGATGCCCACGCCCAACCCGATGAAGATCGAGGCGAACAGCAGCGAGAACGCCGCCTGGCCGGCACCGAGGGAGACGGTGAAGAACGGCGCCGTGCCGATGACGATGCCGCCGGCCGCGAAGGCGCCGAAGATGCCCAGAACGAGCCCGCGCACCAGCGCGGTCTTGCCGATGAACCGCCAGCCCTCGACGAACTGCCGCAGCATGCCCTGCTCCGAGCGGTGCTCGTCGGCGGTGCGCCCGCTGATCTCCTTGATCCCGTAGAAGACGACGATCGCGGTGGCGAGGCGGGAGAACGCGTTGAAGTAGAGCGCCAGCTCGGCGGGCTCCGCCCCGCTCAGCCTGCGGACGATCGCGTCGAGCGCGGACTGGACGAGCGCCGCCAGCACCGGGGTCAGCCCGTACGTGGTGATCAGCGTGAGCTGGTTGGCCAGCTCCAGCCGGGCGCGCGGGATGAGGTTGGGGACCGCGGCCTCCTTGGCCGGCAGCCAGATCAGCGTGATCGCCTCGATCAGGAAGACGGCGATCGCCGCCCAACCCGCCGCGACGCCGCCGCGGGCCCCGAAGAGCGCCACCAGCGGAATCGAGGCGAAGAGCACGAAGCGGAGCAGGTCACAGATGACCATCGTGTAGCGCCGGTCGAACCGGTCGGCCAGCACACCGGCGACCGGACCGAGCACGAGCGCGGGGAGGAGCCGGACGGCGATCACGCCACCGAAGACCGCCCCCTTGGCGGCGCTGCTCTCGACCTGGTTGGCGGCGAAGAGCGAGGTGGCGAGCAGCCCGAACCAGTCGCCGAAGGAGGCCACCCCGAGCACGATCCAGAGCCGGCGGAACGGGCGGATGCGCAGGACTGAGCGGAGCGCGGTGAAGCCCGAGAGGTCGGGTTGGCTGGAGGCCGGGCCGGCCTGGCCGTCTCCCGCGCTGGCTTTGGTATCGATGGCCGTACCTCCTCGCCGGCCCATCGCTGGGCTCCCCCGTTGACACTCTAATCGCGCGGTCGACCCGCCCGACCCCGACATTCCCCTGATCCCGCCCGTGCCGGACGGCCGCTCGGTAGGGTGAGCGAGGGTGTTTCGCATCTACCGGCCGGCGGCTAGCGTACTGGCGTGGGCACGGACCGCGACGACGTGCGCGAGCGCCTGGACGGCGCGACCGCGCAGTTCGACCCGCCCTTCGCCGTCGTCGACCTCGGCGCCTTCGACGCCAACACCGCCGCGCTCGCCGCGCTCGCGGCCGGCAAGCCGCTGCGGATAGCCAGCAAATCAGTCCGCTGCCGCGAACTGCTCACCCGGGCGCTGGGCCGACCCGGCTGGCGCGGCGTCATGGCGTACACGCTGCGCGAAGCGCTCTGGCTGGTCCGCGGCGGCGTCGCCCGCGACGTGCTGGTGGCCTACCCCACCGCCGACCGGGCGGCCCTGGCCGAGCTCTGCCGTGATCCCGATCTCGCCGCCGCCGTCACGATCATGGTGGACGGCGCGGCGCAGCTCGACGCGGTCGACGCGGTGGCGGCGCCCGGACGCCGGACGCCGATCCGGGTCTGCCTGGACCTCGACGCGTCGTGGCGGCCGCTCGGCGGGCGGCTCCACCTCGGGGTCCGCCGGTCACCGGTGCACTCCCCCGACGCGGCCGGCCGACTCGCCGCCCAGATCGGCGCGAGGCCGGGCTTCCGGCTGGTCGGACTCATGGCGTACGAGGCGCAGATCGCCGGGCTCGGCGACGCCCCGCCCGGGCGGGCGCTGCGGGCCGCGGCGATCCGGGCGGTGCAGCGGCGGTCGTACCGGGAGCTGCTGCGGCGGCGCGGCGCGGCGGTGGCCGCGGTGCGCGCGCACGCCGACCTCGAGTTCGTCAACGGTGGGGGCACCGGCAGCGTCGCCGCGACCGCTGCCGACGCGGCCGTGACCGAGGTGACCGCCGGCTCCGGGCTGTTCGGTCCGACCCTCTTCGACGGCTACCGTGCCTGGCGACCCGCGCCGGCGGCCGTCTTCGCGCTCCCGGTCGTACGCCGGCCGGCCCCGGGGATCGTGACCGTGCTCGGCGGCGGATGGACCGCCTCCGGGCCGGCCGGGCCCAGCCGCCTGCCGGCACCGTGGCTGCCGGCCGGGCTGCGGCTGACCGGCGCCGAGGGCGCCGGCGAGGTGCAGACGCCGCTGACCGGCGCGGCCGCCGACCGGCTGCAGCCCGGCGACCGGGTGTGGTTCCGGCACGCGAAAGCCGGCGAGCTCTGCGAACACGTCAACGAGCTGCACCTGGTCGACGGCGACCGGGTGGTGGCGACCGTGCCCACCTACCGCGGCGAGGGACACGCCTTCCTGTGACCCGAGGTCAGCCGTCGACGTGGCTGTGCAGGTACTCCCGCACCAGCGTCCGGGCCTCGCGCAGCACCCGCTCGTCGCCGTCGGTGTCGCGCCGGAACGCGAGCTTGATCAGCGAGTCCGCCGCCTCCACCGCGATCTCCAGCGCGAAGCGCAGCTTTACCGGGTCGAGCTCGGTGAACCGCTCCACCAGCACCCGGGTCAGCTGCTCGGCGATCACCGAGTTGTTGTCGCGGGTCTCGTCCAGCAGCCGCAGGTCCACCACGTCGCCGAAGTGCAGCGTGCGGAAGCCCGGCACCGTTCGGTGCATCGAGATGTACTCGTCGATCCCGGCATCCACGGCGTCCGACCAGTGCGCGAACTCTTCCCGCTCGAACCGGCGGGACAGCCGCTGCAGGTACGCCTCCATGTTGCGCAGCGTCACGGCCTGCACGATGGCCCGCTTGTCCGGGAAGAACTGATAGACCGAGCCGATCGCGACCTCGGCACGCTCGGCGAGCAGAGTTGTCGTCAGGCCGTCGTAGCCGACCTCGTCGACCAGATCGGCACACGCGTCCAGCATCCGTTGAACCCGCGCCACGCTGCGCCCCTGCACCGGCACCCGACGCAGTGGGCCGGTGGCGACGGACGATGTCGACACTCGTCCCCACTCCCCTTTCGACAGATCGCATTTTTCGCGATCAATCCCTTTTGCGATCAATCCCTTACGGCGTCACGAGATTCGCGACGTTACTCGGAACAACGAGCGAGGCCACCCAGAGTGTTTACCGAACGCGACGAATCCTGATATGAAGGCGTCTCACTCGAGTCGCGACGCCGGGAGGCGGCATGGGCGGGATCGCGTCGCCGGGCCGAAACGCCGGGACACGCTGGTCGAACTGGGCCGGCAACCAGCGCGCCGCCGCGCGGGAGGCGCTCGCCCCCGGCAGCACCGACGCGGTCGCCGCCGCCGTCCGCGCCGCCCGCGACGGCGGCCGGCGGATCAAACCGGTCGGCAGCGGACACTCGTTCACCGACATCGCCCGCTCCGACGACCAGCGTCTCGAACTGACCCGGCTGGCCGGCCCCGTCGCGGTCGACCGGGCGCGGCGGCGGGTCACCGTACAGGCCGGGATGCCGCTGCACGCCCTCAACGAACTGCTCGCCGCGCACGGGCTCGCGCTGCCCAACCTCGGGGACATCGACGCCCAGACCGTCGCCGGCGCGATCTCCACCGGCACCCACGGCACCGGCGCCGCGTACGGCTGCCTGGCCACCTTCGTCGAGGCGCTGACGCTGGTCACCGGGGCCGGCGACGTGCTGCGCTGCTCCGCCGACTCCCACCCCGAGGTCTTCGCCGCCGCCCGGGTCGGCCTCGGCGCGCTCGGCGTGATCGTCGAGGTGACGCTGCGCTGCGTGGACGCCTTCTGGCTGCGCGCCGACGAGCGCCCCGCCCCGCTGGCCGCGGTCCTCGCCGATCTGCCGGCCACCGTCGAAGCGAACGACCACCTGGAGTTCTACTGGTTTCCGTACACCGACCGCACGCAGGTCAAGGTAAACAACCGCGTGCCCGCGGACGACCGGCCGCTGCCCCGGCTACGCCGCTGGCTCGACGACGAGTTCCTCGCCAACACCGTCTTCGCCGGCGCCTGCCGGATCGGTCGGGCCCTGCCCCGGGCCGTCCCGACAATCAGCGCGGTATCGGCCCGGGCGCTGACCGCCCGCACCTACACCGCCCGCTCGGACAAGGTCTTCTGCACCCCACGCCGCGTCCGCTTCATCGAGATGGAGTACGGGCTGCCGCGCGCGGTTCTGCCCGAGGCGCTGACCGGGCTGCGCCGGATCGTCGAGCGCCTGCCGTGCAAGGTGCTCTTCCCGGTCGAGGTGCGCTTCACCGCCCCGGACGACATCTGGCTGTCGCACGGGTACGGCCGCGAGTCGGCCTACATCGCGATCCACCAGTACGTCGGCGCCCCGTACGAGCCGTACTTCCGCGCGTTCGAACAGGTGGCCGCGGCGCTGGGCGGGCGGCCACACTGGGGCAAGCTGCACTACCGGGACGCCGGGTCGCTGCGGGCCGCGTACCCCCGCTTCGACGACTTCCTGGCGGTGCGCGACCGGCTCGATCCGGCGCGGGTCTTCGCGAACGCCTACACCGAGCGCGTCCTCGGCCCGTGACCGTCCCGATCCACCCGGAGGCTACTCGCTCTGCCGGGCGGCCTTGCTGGTCGCGGCCTTCTTGACCGCCTTCTTGACCGCCTTCTTCGCCGCCTTTTTCGCCGGCGCCGCGTCCTCGGCGGTCGCCTTGGCCGCCTTCTTCGCCGGCGTCGCCTTCTTCGCCGCCGCCTTGGTCGCCTTCTTCCGGGGCGCCGGACCCTTGGCCCGCTTCTCGGCGAGCATCTCGGACGCCTCTTGGAGGGTGAGCTCCTCCGGCGTCTGACCGCGCCGCAGCGACGCGTTCGTCTCACCGTCGGTCACGTACGGGCCGAAGCGCCCGTCCTTGATGACCAGCGGCTTCTCGGTGAGTGGGTCGGCGCCCATCTCACGCAGCGGCGGGGCGGCGGCCCGGCGCTGCCGGGTCTTCGGGGCGGCGAGCAGCGCGAGCGCCTCGTCGAGGGTGACGGTGAAGAGCTTCTCCTCGGAGTCGAGCGACCGGAACTCGTCGCCCTTCTTCACGTACGGGCCGTAGCGGCCGGCCGCGGCCGTCACCTCCGCGCCGTCGGGCCCGACGCCGACCACGCGGGGCAGCGTCAGCAGCCGCAGCGCTTCCTCGAGCGAGACCGTCTCCGGCGACTGGGTGCGCAGCAGCGAGGACTTGCGCTCGCCGCTGGCGACATACGGGCCGTAGCGGCCGGACTTGAGCAGGATCGGCTCGCCGGTCTCGGGGTGTTCGCCGAGCTTGCGTTCACCGCCACCGCCGAGGAACAGCTCGTTGACCTTCTCCGGGTTCAGCTCGTCCGGGGCGATCCCCTCCGGGATCGACACCCGGTCGCCGCTGGGCTCACCGTCGGCGGGCGGGGCCGGCTCCTGGCCGGGCACGGTCCGCTGCAGGTACGGCCCGTACCGGCCGACCCGGACCACCACGTCGCGACCCTCGTCGTCCCGGAACAGCGGGATCGAGTTGACGCTACGGGCGTCGATCTCGCTGAGGTTCTCCGTGACGAGCTTCTTGAGCCCGCCCTCCCGGGCGATCGTGGCGTCGCCCGCCCCGTTGCCGCCACCGAAGTAGAACGCGGTGAGGAAGTCGATCGCCGCGTGGTCGCCGCCGGCGACCGCGTCGAGCTCGTTCTCCATCGACGCGGTGAAGTCGTAGTCGACCAGCCGCGGGTAGTGCCGCTCCAGCAGCCCGACGACCGCGAACGCCAGGAACGACGGGATGAGCGCCTGACCGCGCCGGAAGACGTAGCCGCGGTCCTGGATGGTCTGCATGATCGAGGCGTACGTGGAGGGCCGGCCGATGCCCAGCTCCTCCAGCGCCTTGACCAGCGACGCCTCGGTGTAACGCGCGGGCGGCTGGGTGCTGTGCCCGACCGCCGCCAGCTCGTCGGCGGTCAGCGGCTGGTCCTTGGTCAGGTTCGGCAGCCGGCGCTCGGCGTCCTCGGCCTCGGCGTTCTCGTCGTCCGACGATTCCACGTACGCGCGCAGGAAGCCCGGGTCCGTGATGGTCTTGCCGGTCGCGCCGAAGTCCGCCTCCTCGCCGGCGGTGGAGACCGCGCGGATCCGCACGGAGACGCTGGAGCCGACCGCGTCGGTCATCTGGGAGGCGATGGTGCGCCGCCAGATCAGCTCGTAGAGCTTGAACTCCTCGGTGGACAGCTCGTTGGCCAGCTCACCGGGGGTGCGGAACGTGTCACCGGCCGGCCGGATCGCCTCGTGCGCCTCCTGCGCGTTCTTCACCTTGCCGGTGTAGCGGCGCGGCTGCGGCGGGACGAACCGGTCGCCGTAGAGCTCCGCCACCTGCGCCCGGGCCGCGGCGATCGCGGACTCCGAGAGGTTGACGGAGTCGGTACGCATATAGGTGATGTAGCCGTTCTCGTAGAGGCGCTGCGCGGTGCGCATCGTCTGCTGCGACGACAACCGCAGCTTCCGGGACGCCTCCTGCTGCAGCGTCGACGTGATGAACGGGGCGTACGGGCGACGCCGGTAGGGCTTCTCCTCGACCCGGGTGACCGTGAACGGCCGGCCCTCGAGGCGGGCGGCCAGACCACGGGCGCCGTCGCCGTCGAGGTGGATGACGCCGGCCTCGGGGCGGACCCGGCCGGTGGTCGGCTCGAAGTCGCGGCCGGTGGCGATGCGGTCGCCGCCGAGCGCCACCAGGGTGGCGTTGAAGGTACGGGGGCCCTCGCCGACGGCGTTCGCCGCGACCGCGAGCGTCGCCTGGATGTCCCAGTACTCCGCGGTGCGGAACGCCATCCGCTGCCGTTCCCGCTCCACCACGATGCGGGTCGCGACCGACTGCACCCGGCCCGCCGACAGCCGCGGCATGACCTTCTTCCACAGCACGGGCGAGACCTCGTAGCCGTAGAGCCGGTCGAGGATGCGCCGCGCCTCCTGGGCGTCCACCAGGTCCCGGTCGATCTCGCGCGGATTGGCCACCGCGGCCTGGATGGCCGGCTTGGTGATCTCGTGGAAGACCATGCGCCGGACCGGCACCTTGGGCTTGATCGTCTCGAGCAGGTGCCAGGCGATCGCCTCGCCCTCGCGGTCCTCATCGGTGGCGAGGAAGATCTCGTCGACCTCCTTCGCCAGCTTGGTCAGCTTGGCGATCTGCTGCTTGCGGTCCGAGGAGACCACGTAGAGCGCGGCGAACCCGTTGTCGACGTCCACGCCGAGCCGCGCCCACGGCTCCTTCTTGTATTTGGCGGGCACGTCCGCGGCGTTGCGCGGCAGGTCACGCACGTGACCCAGGCTCGCCTCGACGACGTACCCCGGGCCGAGATAGCCCGAGATCGTCTTGGCCTTCGCCGGGGACTCGACGATGACCAGACGCGTGCTCCTGGCGTTGCTCGGCACTTCTCTCCTGACCTCGGCTGGCTGCAGCGCCGCCCGGCGTGACGAACCGGGCCGCACCCCGTCACCGACCTACGACATACGGTCGGCGCCGTTCGGATGTCCAACGTAACGCGCGGCCCCGGCCCGCGGGTGGCGCATGCGCCCCCGCCATGCCGGTGACGGATGCCGGGGTGCTGTGCCTGCCGTGACGCGCCGGACGGCGACACCGTACACCGCCGCCGAGCGTGACGTGGCTCACCGCACCGAACAGGTGACCGCCGTCGGCGAACGGCCGCTGTCGATACCGCCTCTGCGCCGGCGTCCCGGCTCACGCCGGCCAGGCGGCCGGCAACGACGATTCAGCCCGGCCACGCGGCCGGCGGCGCGGCGGCCGGCCGCTCGCCGACCAGCTCCGCCAGCCGGGCCAGTCGCCGCCGCCCCGTGATCCGGTACGCCGGCCCGCCGGAGCCCGCGTCGAGCAGCGCGGCCGGCAGCCCGACCGCGGCCAGCGCCCCGCCCACCTGCTCCCGGCATTCCTCGTCGGCCGGGCCGAGCCGCAGCACGTAGCCGAGCCGCTCCAGGCCGCCGGCGGCGGCCGCCCAGAGCCGCAGTCGCGGACCGGTCAGATGGAACCGGGCGGGCGGGCGCTTCACCGGACCCCGCAGCCAGCCGGTCGCCAGCGCGGCCAGGGACGTCGCGTACGCGGTCCGCACGGCCAGGCGCCGGTCGGCGGTCGCCTCCCAGGTCGCGGCGAGCCCGCGCGCCGCGAACTCCGCGACCAGCACGTGCACCCGCCAGGCCGCGTCGACGACCACGGAGACCCGGGCCGTGCCGCCCATCCGGACCACCTCGCCGGGGCCGGCGAGCAGACCGGCAAGGTCGTTCGGGGAGGGCTCGGTCGCCTCCACGCCGAAGAGCGACAGCTGCCGGACCGGGTCCGGCGCCGACGCGTCGGGCGTCGGCGGGACGCCGTCGGGCGCGGTCAGCGACACTCCGGGACCTCGTCGAAGGCCCTCTGCAGCTCCGGTGAGTTGAGCGAGTCGGTGTCGAGGGCGCTGCGGTTGTACTCGGTGGTGAGGGTCTTCAGCACGGACTCGACGCCGTCATAGAAGGAACCGGCCCGGCTGGCGTCCAGCTGCTCGATCCCCCGCTTCGCGTTGCCGTACGCGTCCCGGACCGCGCTGAGGGAGGCGACGAAGCCGCTGGCGATCCGGTCGCCGCTCGTCACGTCCGGGACCCCGGCCTTCTCGACCTCGCGGCGGGCCTTCTCGCTCGCCGCCTCCGCCCCGGCCAGCAGGCGCATCAGGTTCTCCTTGGCCTGCGCAGGCGTGGTCTTCGCGGTCATCTGCTGCTGCGTGCTGCTGGTGAGCTTGCCGATCTCGGCGCGCCACGGGGTCAGCGCCGTGCAGACCGAGGCCGCCCAGGCGTTGGGCGAGGGCGCCCCACCGCAGCCCCCGAGGGCGAGAACGATCACGCTCAGGACAGCCGTGATCGGTCCGGCGGAGACCGGGCGGGGGGTGCGCATGCGTTGCAGCGTACGACGTTGCGCCACCGGCAGGACAGACGGTTGCCACGCGGACACGGGCGTGGCAACGACGACGGGGCCCCTCGGACGATCTCCGAGGGGCCCCGTGATCACATCAGGCGTTCACTTTTTCCGCCCTGGACGCGGCGGCGCCGCTTCCGTCACCCGCTTTTCCCGAGTCGTCCAGGTCCTCCCCCATCGCGACCGGCTTGCGCTTGGTGAAGGTGACCGCAACCACCACGATCGCGGCCGCGACGACGGCGATCGTGACCCGCAGGGCGTT
Organism: Micromonospora pattaloongensis; assembly: GCF_900107255.1. Classification (GTDB taxonomy): domain Bacteria; phylum Actinomycetota; class Actinomycetes; order Mycobacteriales; family Micromonosporaceae; genus Micromonospora_I; species Micromonospora_I pattaloongensis. The sequence continues at coordinate 25,648 of NZ_FNPH01000011.1, forward strand.
GTTCTGGTCGGCGCCGACGCTCCAGGTGACCACCGCGGGGGCGATCAGCAGCGCGACCAGGTTCATGACCTTGATCAGCGGGTTGATGGCCGGGCCGGCGGTGTCCTTGAACGGGTCGCCGACGGTGTCGCCGATGACCGTCGCGGCGTGCGCCTCCGAGCCCTTCCCGCCGTGCGCGCCGTCCTCGACGAGCTTCTTCGCGTTGTCCCAGGCGCCACCGGAGTTGGCCAGGAAGACCGCCATCAGCACGCCGGTGCCGATCGCGCCCGCCAGGTACGCGGCGAGCGCGCCCGCGCCGAGGCCGAACCCGACCGCGATCGGGGCGAAGATCGCCAGCAGACCCGGCGTCATCAGCTCCCGCTGGGCGTCGCGGGTGCAGATGTCGACCACCCGCCCGTACTCCGGACGCTGGGTGCGGTCCATGATCCCGGGGAACTCCCGGAACTGCCGGCGCACCTCCATCACGACGGCGCCCGCGGAACGGGAGACCGCGTTGATGGCCAGCCCGGAGAAGAGGAAGACCACCGCGGCGCCGATGATCAGGCCCACGAGGTTCTTCGGGTTGGAGACGTTGAGCGCGTTGGCGAGGTAGGTGCCGACGTTGGCGATTCCGGCGTCGTTGAGCGCCGTGGTCACGGTGTCGGTGTACGAGCCGAACAGCGCCGTCGCGGCGAGCACCGCCGTCGCGATCGCGATGCCCTTGGTGATGGCCTTCGTGGTGTTGCCGACCGCGTCGAGCTCGGTGAGGGTCCGCGCACCCTGCTCGTCGATGTCGCCGGACATCTCGGCGATGCCCTGCGCGTTGTCCGAGATCGGGCCGAAGGTGTCCATCGCGACGATCACGCCGACGGTGGTGAGCAGGCCGGTGCCGGCGAGCGCGACCGCGAACAGCGACAGGGTGATCGAGCCGCCGCCGAGCAGGAACGCGCCGAACACGCCGGCGCCGATCAGCAGCGCCGAGTAGACGGCCGACTCGAGCCCGACGCTGATGCCGGCGAGCACCACGGTCGCCGCGCCGGTCAGCGAGCTCTTGCCGATGTCCTGGACCGGCCGGCGGTGCGTCTCGGTGAAGTAGCCGGTCAGCGCCTGGATCGCGGCGGCGAGCACGATGCCGATCACGACCGCGCCGATGGCGATCAGCCGCGGGTTGCCCTCGGTGCCGGCGAACCGCTCGCCGAACTCCGCGAACGTGGCCGGCAGGTAGGCCCAGCTGACGATCGCGACGAGCACCGCCGCGAGCAGGGCGGAGGCGTAGAAGGCCCGGTTGATCGCGACCATGCCGGTGCGGTCGGTGACCCGCAGCCGCGTGATGAACACGCCGATGATCGCGACGATCGCGCCGATCCCCGAGACGATGAGCGGGAAGACCAGACCGTCCTCGCCGAACGCCGCCCGGCCGAGGATGAGCGCGGCGACCAGCGTCACCGCGTACGACTCGAAGAGATCGGCCGCCATGCCCGCGCAGTCGCCGACGTTGTCGCCGACGTTGTCCGCGATCGTCGCGGGATTGCGCGCGTCGTCCTCCGGGATACCCTGCTCGACCTTGCCGACCAGGTCCGCCCCGACGTCGGCCGCCTTCGTGAAGATGCCGCCGCCGACCCGCATGAACATGGCCAGCAGCGCCGCGCCGAAGCCGAAGCCCTCCAGCACGGTGGGGGCGTCGCCCCGGAAGATCAGCACGACGAGCGCCGCGCCGAACAGGCCGAGGCCGACGGTGAGGAAGCCGACCACGCCGCCGGTGCGGAACGCGATCTGCATCGCGGTCTCACGTCCGCCCTCCGCGGCGCCCGCGGCCGCCGCGACCCGCAGGTTGGCACGGGTCGCGAGCGCCATTCCGGCGCCGCCGATGAACGCGCTGAACACCGCGCCCACCACGAAGAAGGCCGATCGGCCGAGCTTCACCAGCGTTTCGCTGCCTTCGACGCCGTGCACCGGGAGCACGAAGAGCAGCACCACGGCAAGCACGACGAACACGCCGAGGGTTTTGAACTGGCGGAACAGGTATGCCGAGGCGCCCTCCTGGACGGCTCCGGCGATCTCCTGCATGTTCTCGGTGCCCTTACCGGTAGCCAGTACCGCCCTGACCAGGGCGAAGGCAAACCCGAGCGCCACCAACGCGATGACCGCGGCGACGATGACGTACGTCAGGTTTGGGCCGGTAAGGGACATCCCGCCGCCCTCGGCGGCAAAGGTAGTCCCGGACATCTATGTCCTCCTGTACCGAACGCTTCACCCCGTACCGGTGGACGATCCGGCGGGGCGTCTCCCTCACAGGGAGTGGTGTGCCCTGCCCCCGCACGGCGCGGGCGCAGGGGGCTGCCTGATGACCCGCGTACTGTAGCCGTACAGCGTGTGCGAGGTCACACCGTCTACCCACATGGCGCGGTGATATTCCTCGTTGTGTTAGCGCGTTCGGTTGTGTTACCGGTCAGCGTCCGACCGGCCACACCATCCGGACCTCGGTGCCGATGCCCACGTCCACCGGGCGCACCTGCAGGTCCTCCACGAAACCGGCGAGCAGCGCGAACCCGACGCCCACCGTCAGGGCCTCATCCGTCAGCGACTCGTCGGCCAGCTCGTCGGGCGGCAGCGCGGCGAGCCCCAGGCCCGCCTCGATCGGCGCCCGGTCGATCACCCGAACGGTGTAGCTCTCCTCGTCGGACATCTCCACCAGCACCAGGTCCGGCAGTCCGTACTGGCGGTGCAGCGCGACCGCGCGGGTGCACGCCTCGCCGATCGCGAGCCGCACCTCGTCGAGGCGCTCCTCGGTGACGCCGGCCCGCCGGGCCACCGCCACTCCGACAAGGCGCGCGGTGCGGACGTGCACCGGCGCCGGCGAGAAGGAGAGCCGGACCGTCGACATCACTCCGCGGGACCCGCCTGGTCCACCGTCGTCGCCGCCTCGACCGTCGGGAAGATCGGGAAGACCTGGTCGAGCGCGGTGATCCGGAAAATCTTGAGCAGCGGTTCCCGGTCGCAGACCAGCCCGAAGGTGCCGCCCGCGGCGCGCAGCCGCTTGAGCGCCCCGACGAGCACACCCAGCCCGGTGGAGTCGAGGAAATCGACGCGCCCGAGATCCACGACGACCCTGCGGGCGCCCCCCTCGACCACCTCGATGAGCCGCTCGCGCAGCCGCGGGGCGGTGTAGACGTCGACCTCGCCGCCGACCTCCAGCACCGTGTGCTCGCCCACGGTGCGGGTCGCGAGCGACAGCTCCATCAGTCCCCTCCTCCGTTCACCAGGAACGCTTCTGGCATCTAACCACCGCGCGCCCACCCCCGCATCGCGGCTCTCCCCCGGCCGGCGGTGGCGTGGCGCACGTTGGCCATGTCCGTACATCAGTGCGACAGTGCAGGACGTGACTTCAGCAGCCACCGTGACCGCGGCGCCCGGCCCCGAGCCGGCCGAGCTGCTGCGCCGGCTGCGCGCCCGCACCGGCGGCGGCGCCGCCGGCGGGCCGGTGACGCACGTCGAGCGGGTGCCCGCCCGCGCCGGGACGACCGCGCCGTGGCCGCGGTGGGCGCCCGAGGAGCTGCGGGCGGCGTTCGCCCGCCGCGGCGTGATCGCCCCCTGGCAGCACCAGGTGGCCGCGGCCGACCTGGCGTACGCCGGCCGGCACGTGGTGCTCGCCACCGGCACCGCCTCCGGCAAGTCGCTCGGCTACCAGCTGCCCGCGCTGGCCACGCTGCTCGCCGACCCGCGCGCCACCGTCCTCTACCTGGCGCCGACCAAGGCGCTCGCCGCCGACCAGTTGCGCGCCGTCGCCGAGCTGGGCGTCGAGGGGGTACGCCCGGCGAGCTACGACGGCGACACCCCGCGCGCCGAGCGGGAGTGGATCCGACAGCATTCCCGCTTCGTGCTGACCAACCCCGACATGCTGCACCACGGCATCCTGCCCGGCCACGCCGGCTGGTCGACGTTCCTGCGGCGACTGGCCTACGTGATCGTCGACGAGTGCCACACCTACCGCGGGGTGTTCGGCTCACACGTGGCGCACGTGCTGCGCCGGCTCCGGCGCCAGGCCGCGCGGCACCGGCGTACCCCCGTCTTCGTCCTGGCCTCGGCGACCTCCGGCGACCCGGCGGAGGCGGCCGCGCGCCTGACCGGCCTGCCGGTCGAGGCCGTCGTGGAGGACACCTCGCCGCGCGGTGGGCTGACGTTCGCGCTCTGGGAGCCGCCGCTGCTGCCCCCGTCGCCGGAGGCCACCGCGATCGACTTCCCCGACGACCCCGGCGGGACCGAGCCGGCCGCCGGCGACCACGGCGCAGTTGAGCTGGCCACCGTCCGGCGGTCCGCGCTGCGCGAGACCGCGGACCTGCTCAGCGACGCGGTCGCCGCCGGCACCCGGACGCTGGCGTTCGTGCGGTCGCGGCGCGGCGCCGAGGTGGTCGCGACGATGGCCCGCCGCTCGCTCGACGAGGCCGTGCCGGGGCTCGGCGCGCGGGTGGCCGCCTACCGCGCCGGCTACCTGCGGGAGGAGCGGCGGACGCTGGAGCGGTCGCTGCTCTCCGGCGAGCTGCTCGGCCTGGCCTCGACCAACGCGCTGGAACTCGGCGTCGACCTGGCCGGCCTCGACGCGGTGCTGATGTGCGGTTATCCGGGCACCCGGGCGTCGCTGTGGCAGCAGGCCGGCCGGGCCGGTCGGTCGGGGCGGGAGGCGCTGGCCGTGCTGGTGGCCCGCGACGACCCGCTCGACACCTACCTCGTGCACCACCCGGAGGCGCTGTTCGGGCGGCCGGTCGAGGCGACCGTGCTCGACCCCACCAACCCGTACGTGCTGGGGCCGCAGCTCTGCTGCGCCGCCGCCGAGGCGCCGCTGACCCCGGCGGATCTCGACCTGTTCGGCGGGCCGGCCGCGGTCGCGGCGGTCGAGGCGCTGGTCACCTCCGGGGCGCTGCGCCGCCGGCCGACCGGCTGGTACTGGACGCACAGCGGGCGGCCCGAGGTCGATCTGCGCGGGACCGGCGGCGCCCCCGTCTGCGTCGTGGAGTCGTCGACCGGCCGACTGCTCGGCACCGTCGACCCCGAGTCGTCGCACTTCCAGGTGCATCCGGGCGCGGTCTACCTGCACCAGGGCGTCTCGTACGTCGTCGACGAGCTCGACCTGGAGGACGCCTGCGCGCTGGTGCACGCCGAGGAGCCGGACTGGACGACCCACGCCCGCGACGTCACGTCCCTCTCCGTGGCCTCGGTCCGCTCCTACGTGGACGCCGGCCCGGTCGGGCTCTTCCTCGGCGAGGTCGACGTCACCAACCAGGTGGTCTCGTACCAGCGGCGGCGCATCGGCTCCGGCGAGGTGCTCGACACCCGCCCGCTCGACCTGCCCACCCGCGAGCTGCGCACCGTCGCGGTCTGGTTCACGGTGTCGCCGCAGGCGCTGGCCGCGGCCGGGGTCGAGCCGGCCGACGTGCCGGGCGCGCTGCACGCCGCCGAGCACGCCGCGATCGGCCTGCTGCCGCTGGTCGCCACGTGCGACCGGTGGGACATCGGCGGGCTCTCCACCGCCGCGCACGCCGACACCGAGGCACCGACGGTCTTCGTCTACGACGGACACCCGGGCGGGGCCGGCTTCGCCGAGCGGGCGTACGGGATCGCGGCGTCGTGGTTGCAGGCCACCCGCGACGCGATCGCCGAGTGCGGCTGCGAGACGGGCTGCCCGTCCTGCGTGCAGTCCCCGAAGTGCGGCAACGGCAACAATCCGCTGGGCAAGAACGACGCCGTCAAGGTGCTGGACGTCGTGCTCGCGGCACTCCGCGAGAAGACTGGTTCGTAGACGGGCGTGAATGGGTAAGGCGGCTGTGGGAGCGCTTCCACATCCGCTATCCAGGGAGTCCAGACGTGGCCGACACCCTCGCCGACGCCGTCGAACTGCTCTACACGGTCAACCCCGAGCAGCTCACCGCCGAACAGCAGATCGCGCTCGCCCAGGCGTACGCCGCGCTCGCCCAGGCCGAGCGGCTCGACCAGATCAGCCAGCAACTGCACACCGTCCACCAGCTCATCCAGAGCATGCTCGCCAGATGGGCCGAGGCCCGCCCCTGACACCAGACGCTTCCGCCGGCGCGCCCCGCAGAGCGCGTCACCGGCCGCGCGTCGTGCGACGCCCCACGGCGCATGAGAGGCGGACCGCGACATGTAGCGAGGGTGCCGCCGGGCACGTCCCGACAGCGCGAACAAGCCTCCGCCTAGTCCCGCTTCGTGGTTACCGGACCCGCACGCGCGATGAATTCGCGACGCGAGCAAGCCCGGGCATCGGTTCAACGGTGACCGACACTGTCAGGACGACGTCCAGCTCTTCGACCACACACTCCGCGACCTGCCCGCCGTCGGTCGGGTCAGATCGAACGGCGCGCGATGCGGCGCGGCGGTTGCACCCACCCGAGGAACCGACGATGGAGGGGTCCGGCGGGAGCCCATTTCATGTCCTCCATCGCAGTCAGCAGGTGTGTGCCCATGTAGATAGCCAACGACATCGGAGCCCCCTCAAACTCCGCGGCCAGTTGCCGTCGGCGTGTGGGGCAGGGCCAGGGGACACCGCAGCCGCCACATAGCCAGATCGGGCGCATTGGTCCGTGTGCGGTCATGGATCCTCCCGGCGTAGATGCTCTTGGCGTAGGGGGTCTCGTGGCACACCGTCACGGTCCTCATACGCCATGGCGTTAGTCAACTGGCAATAGCCATTAGACTAGAGCTTGCCTCCCTACCGTCAAGGCATGGACCGAGGGCCGGGGCAGCTCATGGGGCCCTACGAGATCGCCCAGCGCATGGGTGTCTCGCGGCAGCGGTTCCAGCAGCTCGCCCGGTATCCCACCTTCCCGAAGCCGTATCAGGAACTGCGTGGCATGAAGGTGTGGCTGGCTGAGGACATCGAGGCGTGGATCAAGGAGTACCGCCAGCCCCGCCCGACCGAGGACGATCGTCCGGGCTGAGCAGCCCAAAAACAGACCACCCCCGGCACGAGAAGCCTCGTGGCCCTCGTCATCAAGGCTCGGGAGCTGTTCTCGCAGCGAGCAGCGAGCGCACGGTCGGTGCGGCCGTCTCTGTTGGTCGACGGGCGGCCAATCTGTTGCCTCCACCTGGAGTGCCGTACACGATGAGGCGCGTGACTGCCGAGCGCCCCCCTGTCGAGATGGTTGGGAATTGCGTCGTGGTCCGGCACTTCTCACCGGCCGATGCGACTCGGTTGCACGAGGCCATCCTCGAGAGCGTCGAACACCTCGCCCCGTGGATGCCGTGGGCAGGTCTGGAGCCGGTGGACCTGGCCGACCGAGAGAAGCTCGTCGCCGACTGGTGTGAGCTCTGGCAGGCAGGCAAGGACTTCAACTTCGGCGTGTTCGAGAACGGACGACTGGTCGGGGGTTGCGGGCTGCACCGGCGCATCGGGCCGGGCGGATTGGAGATCGGCTACTGGACGCGGGCGGGAGACACCGGGCGTGGGATCGCCCGGGAGGCCGTCCGCTGTCTCGTCACGGGGGCCTTCTCCATGTCGAACATCGCCATCCTCGAGGTGCATCACGATGTGGCCAACATCGCCAGCGGTCGCATCCCCGAGCGGCTCGGCTTCACCTTCGTCGAGGAGCGAGAAGACGGTGCTGTCGCTCCAGCGGAGATAGGGGTCGAGAGAGTGTGGCGACTCCACCGCCGCGATTGGGACGCGGTCGGGCCCCGGAGCTGATCCGCCACCCCTGCACTCCCGTCGTCCAAGAGCGCGTCCTGCTGCCGGCATCTTCGGCGGCGCTGTCGCCACCGAGCGCACACCGAACGTCCGGTGCGGCGCTCGCTTTCGTGCACAGGGCCTTAGTCCCTCTTCGTTGCTACCGGACCCGCACGCGCCGATGACGTCGCGACGCGAGGAAGCCCGGGCATCGGTTCGACGGTGACCGACACTGTCAGGACGACGTCCAACTCTTCGACCGCGCATTCGGCGACCTGCCCGCCGTTGGCCGCCACGATCTGGGCCGCCCGGTCGCACGCGACCTGTTCGCCTTCGACCGCCAGGGCAGCACCGGCGAGCGCCCCGAGATCGGCGGCGACCCGCGCCTCGTGCCGGGCGACCCGGGCCGCGCCGACCGCCGCGCCGGCGACGCCGACCGCGACCACGACGAGCCCGACGGCGAGCAGCCACAGCGACGCGGCTCCCCGATCGGTCGCCGCACGCCGGACGCTGCCTGCTCTGGCCCGACGCGGCGCGCGGACGTCGCCGGCCGTCGTCACGGCGCGGGCTCCGGGGTGCCCGGCTCGACGGCGGCCACCGCGACCGCCTCGACGGTGAGCCGGGGCAGCCGGGCGCCGAGCGCCCGCACCGGCGCCCGTACGGTCGCCCGCACGACGTCACCGTCCACGGTGACCGAGACCGACGCCCCCGGCGGCGCGGCCCGCTGGCCGGCGGCCGAACCGGGGGCGCCGCGGGAGGCGGCCAGGGCCGCCTCCCGCGCCGCGTCCACGCACTGCGCCTTCGTGGTCACCGCGTTGACGGCGGTGAGCCCGGCCAGCAACAGCAGGACGAGCGCCGGCAGCCCGGCCGCCAGCTCGGCGGTGAAAGAGCCCCGGTCGCGACCGGCCAGCCGGCGCCCGGTCACTTCAGCGCCCGGTCGATCACGGCGGTGAGCGCGGACTGAACGTTTCCGCTGGTCAACACCTTCAGCAGGATCCCGGCGAAGGCGACGGCGGCCAGCGTGCCGACGGCGTACTCCGCGGTGTTCATCCCGGCGTCGCCCCGCAACCGGGCGATCAGCTTGCGCATGGCGTGCTCCTTTCTCGGTGGGTGTCACAGGACGTCGCCGAGCACGGCGACGATCACCGGCACCAGGCCGGCGAGGATGAAGGCGGGCAGGAAGCACAGCCCGAGCGGCAGCACGATCAGCACACCGGCGCGGCGGGCCGCGGCCTCGGTGGCGGCGGCGCGGTCCGCGCGCAGATCGTCGGCGAGCCGGGTCAGCGCGCCCGCGAGCGCGGCACCGCTCGCCGCCGAGCGGACCGCGGCCCGGCCGAACCGCTCCCCACCGGCGACCGGGGCGAGCTGCGCCCACGCCTCCTGCGGCTCCGCGCCGAGCCGCAGTGCGCGGGCCGCCGTCGCGAGGCGCTCGCCGAGCGGGCCGCCGAGCGCCTCGGCGACCGCCGCTGCCGCCCGGTCGACGGGGGCCCCGGAGCGCAGCGCCGCGGCGAGCAGGTCGGCCGCGAGCGGCAGGTCGGCGCTCTCCCGTTGCCGGATCCGGCGGGCGGCGGCGGGTTCGAGTCGCCGCAGCAGGCGCGGCAGCGCGAACGCGGTGGCCACCCCGACGGCCACTCCCCACGCACCGCCGACCAGCAGCGCCACGGCGACGCCGGCGAGCCCCCCGACCGGCCGGGTCAGGTCACGGGCGCCGGCCGGAGCGGATCCGACGACCCGCCGCAGCCGGCGTCGGGCGGCCGCCTCGCGCATCGCCGCGGGCACGGTCAGCACGCCGGCGGCGGCCAGGAAGCAGCCGGCCGCGACCACGTGCGCCGACATCAGAAGGTTCCCGGGGCGCGGCCGAGCCGGTTCGCCCAGGCGAGTCCGGCCAGTTGCAGACCGATCGCGCCGATCGCACACGCCGCGCCGACCGGTGTGTGCAGGAGCACCCGCAGCGGGTCCGCGCCGATGCCGTAGCCGAGGGCGATCCCGCCCACCGGCAGGGCGGCCAGCAGCCACGCCGTCGCTCGCGCCCCGGCCGCCTGCGCCGCCGCCGTGGCGACGGCCCGGTCCATCGCGCGCGCGTCCGCCTCGATCCGGTCGAGCAGGTCGGCGAGGGGCGCCCCGGTCTGCTCGGCGAGGGTGGCGGCCGCGCGCGTCAACCGGGTGAGCCGGTCGGGTCGTCCGGCGTGGATCAGCCCGGCGGGTGACGGCGCGACCGGTAGCCCGGCGCGCAGGTCGGCGGCGCGCGCGCAGAGCGCGTCGAGGCTGAGCGCGCGCCGCTGCGCGGCCGCCCGCGTCGCCCGCCGGCGCAGCAACGTCCACAGGCCCAACCCGCCGTACGCGCCGGTCGCGACCGCGGCGACCGGTCCGGCGAGCGCCGCCCCCGCCACGGCCCCGGCGAACACCGCGAGCGGAACCCCGCCCGGGACGTTGTCGTTGCGGCCGCGAAAGAGGACGTGGCGCGAACTGCGCGATCGGCGCAGGTGGGCGGCGCGCAGGACGCCGCGGTGACGGGCCCGCGCGGTGGTGGACGGCCAGGCCGCGACGAGCGCCGCGCCGAGCAGACCGGCCACGGCGAGCCAGAGCTGACCCGTCACGGCCGCGCCCGCAGGTCGGCGAGGATCGGCGGCAGCGGCACACCCCGCTGGCTGAGCACCTGGGCCAGCGCGGGGGCCGCCGGGCCGGGTCCGGCGTCGCGCCGCCACGCCGGAACCACCGTGACGATGCGCTCGGGTCCCGCCGGCAGCAACAGGCAGACCGCCTCCAGCAGCCGGCCGGCCGCGGTACGACGGACGTGCAGCAGCACCTGGAGCGCCGCGGCCACCTGCGCGTGCAGCGCCGCCCGGGGCAGGCCGCCGAGCAGGCCGAGCGCTTCGAGCCGGGCCGGTACGTCGGCGGGGGTGTTCGCGTGCAGCGTCCCGGCGCCGCCGTCATGGCCGGTGTTCAGCGCTCCCAGCAGATCGACGACCTCGGCGCCCCGGCACTCCCCCACGACCAGCCGATCCGGGCGCATCCGCAACGCCTGCCGGACCAGGTCGCTGAGCCCGACCGATCCGGCCCCCTCCACGTTGGCGGTGCGGGCCTGCAGGCCCACGACATGCGGATGGGCCGGACGCAGCTCGGCCGCGTCCTCAACGAGCACGATCCGCTCGGTCGGCGGCACCAGGCCCAGCAGGGTGTTGAGCAGCGTCGTCTTGCCGGAGCCGGTGCCACCGGTGACGAGATGGGCGAGCCGGGCGGCGACGACCGCCTCGAGCAGCGGGGCGACGGCCGGTGGCACCGTGCCGTGCTCGACGAGCTCGGCGAGCGTGAAGGGGCGCTGCCGGAACGTCCGCAGCGACAGGTACGGGCCGGTGGTGGCCACCGGCGGCAGCACGGCGTGCAGCCGGGTGCCGTCCGGCAGCCGCGCGTCGGCGTACGGGCAGCCGTCGTCGAGCCGGCGGCCGCAGGCGGCGGCGAGCCGCTGCGCGAGCCGCCGCACCTGGTCGGGACCGCCGAGCGACACCGGCTCGCGGTGCAGGCCGTGCCCCCGATCGACCCAGACCTGCCCACCGTTGACGAGCAGATCGGTGACTTCGGGGTCGGCGAGCAGCGGCGAGAGCGGGCCGGCGCCGACGAGGTCGTCGTGCACCCGGCCGGCCAGACGCAGGACAGTGGTGTCGCCGAGGAGCGCGGCCGACGGTTCGGCGCGGAGCGCCGACACGACCGTCGCGGGGGTGACGTCGGCGCCGTCGGCGGCGAAACGCTGCCGTACCCGGGTGGCCAGTTGTCGGTCGCTCACGCCACGGCCCTCGGCGTCACGCCGGCGATGTCGGCCACGATGCGCTGACACAGCGCCGCCAACGGTCCCCGCCCGCCGGCCGTCGGCGCCTCGCCGCGCTCCATGCCCCGCGACAGCCCCGGCTCCGGACGCAGCGTTCCCACCAGCGGCAGGTCCAGCGCCCGCGCCACCTCCCGCGCCTTGAGCCGTCCCGGCGCCGGGCCGCGCACGACCACCGAGAGCTCGGCGCAGTGCGGCGCGACCGCGGCGATGACCCGGGCCGCGGCGGCGGTGGCGCGCAGCTCGGCGGGGACCACGACGAAGACGTGATCCGTCGCCTGCAACGCGACCACCGCCGCGTCGTCGAGGTGCCGCGGCAGATCGACCACGACCAGGTCGCGGCCGCGTCGGCCGGCGTCCATCGTCGCCGCCATCGCCTCGACCGGGACCTCCAGCAGATCGCCCCGGTCCCACGACAACACCACGAGATCCCCGCGGCTCGGCAGCGCCCGCACCAGCGCGGGCGGGTCCACCCGGCCGTCGGTCTCGGTCAGCCCCGGCCAGCGCAGCCCGTCGAGCTGCTCCCAGCCGAGCACGAGGTCGAGCCCGCCGCCGAGCGGGTCGGCGTCGACGAGCAGGGTGCGCAGGCCGGCCCGCGTACCGGTGACCGCGAGCGCACCGGCGAGCACGCTGGCGCCCGCGCCGCCGCGCCCGCCGACCACCCCGATGACCCGGGCGGCGGTCGCGGTGGTGGAGCCGGGCGCCCGCTCCGCGAAGCGGTCCACCAGCCACGGCTCGGCGGCGGGCAGCAACGCGACGTGTTCGGCGCCGAGCAGCTCGGCCTGGTGCCACGGCTTGTCGTCGCCGTCCGATCGGCCGACCAGGACGACGCGTGGGCGGCGCGGCAGCCGCGCCCGCAGGCATGCCTGCGCCTGGTCGACACCGACGAAGACGAGCGGCGCGGCCGCGTAGCGGGACCGCGCGGCCGCCGGGTCGGGCGCCACGTCGAGCTCGGTGCCGCCGGCGGCGGCCAGCCGGAGCAGGTCGTCGAGCAACTCGGCGTCGCCGGTCACCACGAGTGGCAGTCGGGCGCCGGCACGGAGGGAGGTACGGGGTGGCATCGCGGCCTCCAGCGGTGGGTGCGAGGGGTACCCGCACACCGTGGCGGAGCGGATGCGGCGCGCCAATGCCCTGTGGGCACACCTGTGGATAACTGATCCGCCTGTGGATAACTCCCGCCGACGCTGTGGATCTGCTATCCCGCACTGGCGTGACGCGCATCGCCGGAAAGTGATTTGAAATCGCCCCGACCACCCGCTGGGATGACGTCATGACCATCCGTCGCATCAGCTCCGAGGAACGTCTCACCGCCAGCTTCCCGCTCCTGGGCTACGCCTTCGAACACTCGCCCGGGACGGCGGACCGGGTCGAGGAGCTGCGCGGCTACCTGCCGTACAACGAGGGGAACGTGACGCTGGCCGCGGAGGAGAACGGCACCGCCGTCGCCGTCGCCTCGGCGATCCCGATGCGGCAGAACATCCGCGGCGCCGTCGTCCCGATGGCGGGGATCGCCGGCGTCGCCACCCACCCGCTCGCCCGTCGGCAGGGACACGTCCGTCGGGTGCTGACCCGGTTGCTCGGGGAGATGCGCGACGAGGGCTTCGTCGCCACCGCGCTCTACCCGTTCCGGCCGTCGTTCTACGAACGCTTCGGCTACGTGGGGTTCCCGATGCCGCGCACCGTCACGGTCGCGCCCGCCGACCTGGCATCCTTTCTCCGGCTCGACCTGCCCGGTGAGATCACGTGGCAGCGGATCAAGGACGGGTACGACTCCTACCGCGCTTTCACCCAGCGGTTCCTGGCCGAGCGGCACGGCTTCGCGGTCTTTCCCGACTTCCGGGCCGCGCGGCAGCGCGACAGGAACGAGGAATGGCTGATCACGGCGGTGGTCGACGGCGAGACGGTCGCCGCCGTCCCGTACCGGATCAGCGGACACGCGCAGGACCTGGTCGCGGGCGACCTGCTGGCGACCGACCCGGTCGCGCGGGCGCTGGTGCTGCAGTTCTTCGCCCGCCACGTCGACCAGGTCGAACGGATCACCATGACCGTCGCCGCCGACGAGAACCCCGAGCTGTGGGGAACGGACCTGGCTGCGCACACGGAAGCGAAAATCCACTTCCCCGGCTCGTCCGCGCCGATGGCCCGGATCCTGTCGATGCCGGCGCTGACCGGCATCGATGCCGGGCCCGGACGGCTGACCGTCGAGGTCGTCGACGACCCGTTCATCGCCGGGTCGTACCTGCTGGACGGTGAGAGCGGGCGGCTGGAGGTGACGCCGACCGATTCGCCGGCGACGGCGACGCTGACGGCGGCCGGGATCTCCGCCCTGGTCTACGGCGTGCTCGACCCGGTCGAGGTGGTGCTCCGCGGCTTCGGCGCGATCCCCGACGCCGCCGCCGCAACGCTGCGGAGCCTCTTCCCCCGGCGGACGCCGAACCTGTTCGCGGCGTTCTGACCCCCAACCGCGGCCCTGCGCAGCGCGTCAAACGTTCGCCGAGCCGGCCTTGGGTGCTCCCCGCGAGTGCCGGCTAAACGATCTAGAGTCACTGACGCATGAGCATTGGTCGATCACGAGTTGACCGTGCCGGGGAGATCCTCACCAGGTCGGTGGATCGTCCACTCCCCGTACGCGCGGCCCTCCGCGCACGACCTCTCCAGCTCGGCGCGGGCGCTCCGCTCGTCGGGCTGCTCGGCCCGCTGTGTCGGCGAGGCTGCCGGGCTGTTGACCAGCACATTCCGGACGCCCGACAAGATCCACCCCCCGGCCGACCGCCGTCGCCCGTTCGTTGACCGGGTCAGACTGATTGACCCACGGCAACCACCAGGCTGGCTGATCTACGGAGTTCGCCCGGCTTCGGCATCCTCTGGCAGGGTTGGGCTCTCGTCACGGAGGAGCGTCACCGCGACCTGGAGAGACGAGAGCACCATGACCACCGCCGCATACACCGGCCGCCAGCGACACGACCTATCTCGCTGCCGCTGGCCAGACAGCCTGCCGACGTCGGCGAGTTGAGCCACGGGCTCGCTCCATCCGGGACCACTGTCCACCGCCACCACCCTTAAACGACACGAGCGGCACCGGTGTCGGTGGTCAAAGAAAAATGCCTCCGGCCTGGAAAGGTTCCCGGAGTAACACCCGCATCAATTGAGAGGCACAACGAATGTCGCAGCAGACCCCGACCCCTCCGCCGGGGATCCCGACCCCTCCGCCGGGGTACGCTCCCGCGCCCCCGCCGAAGAAGGGCATGTCGAAGGGGTTGAAGATCTTCCTGATCCTCGCCATCACGTCGCTCGTCCTGTGTGGTGGCGGGTTCGTTGCCTGCACCGCGCTGGTTGGCAAGGCCGCCAGCGACATCAGCAAGGAGCAGGAAGCGAAGGTGGGCCACGTCAAGCTGACCTCGTGCAAGGCCGAATCGGCGGGCAACGAGATCTTCCCGACGGTGAAGTTCGATCTGGAAGTGAACAACTCCAGCAAGAGCCAGAACACCTACCTCATCGATGTGTTCATCCTGAACGAGAAGGGTGACCGGATCGCCAACACGACGGAGATCATTTCCGACGTTCGGCCGGGGCAGAAGGCGACCGAGCAAGGCATGGCACCGCTGAGCCAGAAGGTGTCCGGCAAGATCGAGTGCAAGATCGACAAGGTTTCCTGACAAAGACGAGAGCCCCGGCGGGACCTTGGAGTGGTCACCCGCCGGGGCTTTCTCATTTTCTTTGGCGTTGAGGAGCCGGAACGAACCACGTCGCCAAGTGCTACCAGCTACTGTCGATGATCCTCCGCACGGCCGTTCAGGCGCGGTTGATCGGCAGCAACCCGGCTGACGGTGTGAAGCTGCCACGGGACCGATCGCGGGACGTCAAGCCGGTCACAATCGTCGCCGGAAAGCGTCCTCGATAGGACGAGGTGCGCTCTGACCTGCGTGGGAGCGCTTGCCCGGAAATAGCGACGACCCCCGCCGGGGGGAGGCGGGGGCCGTCTGGGGTTCGGCTCCGGGGGGGTCGAGCCGAACCCACTCAGCGGTCACGGGGGGTGCAACCGCCGAGAGCGTGCAAACCTACCGGGCACGGAGATGAAACCGTGTCGCAACCAAGCATGCCTGAGTCGACCCGTGCGCGTCGAGTGGCGTTTGCCCCAACTCGCATGTCGCGTCGATGCGGCGGCGGTCCGACAAGCCGTTTCGTTGGCCGGCGGAGCGGGATCCGGCGGCGCGCCGGAGGGGCGCCGTGGGCCCACGTAGCCGCCGACGATAGACCATCCGGCTAGACTGGCCCGCCGTGGGCCGAAGCGCCGCGTTTTTCGATCTCGACAAGACCGTCATCGCCAAGTCGAGCGCCTTGGCGTTCGGCCGGCCGTTCTACCGGGACGGCCTGATCACGCGACGGGACGTGGTCAAGTCGGCGTACGCCCAGTTGATGTTCCGGCTCGGCGGCACCGATGAGCAGACCATGGCCCGCACCCGGGACTACCTGGCGGCGCTCTGCAAGGGCTGGCCGGTGGAGCAGGTCCGTCAGATCGTCGCGGAGACGTTGCACGAGCTGATCAACCCCTACGTGTACGCCGAGGCGGCCGCGCTGATCGAGGAGCACCAGGCGGCCGGGCGGGACGTCGTGCTCGTCTCGGCCTCCGGCGACGAGATGGTGCGGCCGATCGGCGAGCTGCTCGGCGTCAGCGACGTGATCGCCACCCGGATGGCGATCGAGGATGGGCGCTACAGCGGCGAGGTCGAGTTCTACGCGGCGGGGCCGAGCAAGGTCGACGCGGTGGGCGAGCTGGCCAAGGAGCGCGGCTACGACCTGGCCGACTGCTACGCGTACTCCGATTCGGTCACGGATGTGCCGCTGCTGGAGTGCGTGGGTCATCCCACCGCGGTCAATCCCGACCGGGCGCTGCGGAAGCTGGCCACCGAGAACGCCTGGCCCGTGCTGGAGTTCCGGCACCCGGTGCCGCTCGGCCGCCGCCTGCGCGATCGCCCGGCGGTGCCGGTGGCCGCGGCGGCGCTCGGCGTCGGGGTGGGCGTGGCGATCGGCATCGCCTGGTACGGGCGGCACCGTCGCGCCCGCACCGCCCCGGCGTGACCCTCCCCCGGCATGACCCACCCCCGGCCGGGTGACCTCAAAAGCCACATGTGGCCGCAGTAGCCACAAAGTCCGCGAACCCTCTGGTGCTCCAGATCACACCGGCGTAGAAAGAGTGGTGCGGACCCCGGCAAAACGGGCTCCGTGCACGGCCACCGGGCACCCACGCGCGACCAGCCACGGCAGGCACGTTGCGGCGGCACCGCAAGGGCCGTTGACAACGACATCAGGTGCACGCCTGGTAACCCGGACGGACGTGCGACGACGGCGCCCCCTTCGTGGGGCGCCGTCCATCTGCGCGCACCGCTCCCCGCGCTCACACCGCGCCGCCTAGCGCCACGGCGGCGCGTGAACGCGGGCGTCAGGCGTTGGCGAGGATCTCGTCGCCGACGGCGGTGAGCTGCTCGGCCCCCACCTCGACCGCCGCCATGTAGTGCCGCAGCCACGACCGCACGCCGTCGGGCGTGCCGGTGGCGTAGGCGCCGGCGGCGCCGAGGTACTCCGGTTCGCGTTCCCGGTGCCCCACGTCGGCGGCGACCAGACCACGCGGGTCGAAGCCGGTCGAGAGCAGCGTGAGCCGCGCTGCCGCCCTGGCCACCAGGCCGGAGGGCCCGGCGAACGGACGCAGCGCGAGCAGCTCGCCGTGCACCACGGCGGCCAGCACCAGCGGGGTGACCGCGGTGCCGCCGGCGATCAGCGTCGCCAGCCCGTCGATCCGCGCGGTGACCCCGACGTCCGAGCTCGGGCGGCCCAGCGCGCTGTCCGGCACGACGCCCCGGGCGGCGAGCACGTGCAGCTTGGCCAGCACCTGGCGCGGCGCCCGCGGCCACAGCTCGACGAAGTTGGGCAGCGCGCCGGCGATCCGCAGCGCGCCCTGCATGACCGGGTCGGTGACGGTCCCGGCGCGGACCTCCTCGCGCTCGTGGGCGTACCCCTCCAGCGCGGCACTGGCCACCGCGGACCGCAGGCTCAACTCGGCCGCGACCTGGCCGCCGTGCCGGCGCAGCGCGCGGTGCCGCAGCGCCTGGTCGACCCGTTCGCGCGCGCGGTCCACCGCCGGCGCGATGTCGGTGAGGGCCAGCAGCGGGGCGAGCGGATCGGTGGTCACGCTGCCACGCTAATGCCCGCCCGCCCGGCCGTCGGCGCAGCCCCGGACACCCCGCAACCCCGCCGCGGGGATGCGCGAATGGGTTCGGAAGTGGCAGGATCCGAGCAGGAGCGTACGTTCGCCGCGCAGCTCTCGAACACGCGCTGCCGCCGGACCGACCGGCCGGCGCGCCGCGACGGCCACTGAGCGCGTCCCGGCGCGCCCGGCCCGGCCATGCCTCGCACCTGCCGCCCAACCGCCACTAACCTGCTACCCGAGACGCCCGTCACACGCGAGGAGTTCCACCCATGAGCGAAACGTTGGAGAACCTGCTGCGAGAGACGCGGCAGTTCGAGCCGCCGGCCGAGCTCGCCGCCGCCGCCAACGTCACCGCGGCGGCCTACGAGGAGGCCACGGCCGACCGGCTCGCGTTCTGGGAACAGCAGGCGCGGCGCCTCGACTGGGCACGCGAATGGGAGCAGGTGCTCGACTGGTCGAACCCGCCGTTCGCCAAGTGGTTCGTGGGCGGCCAGCTCAACGTCGCCTACAACTGCGTCGACCGGCACGTCGCGGCCGGACGCGGGGACAAGGTCGCCATCCACTGGGAGGGCGAGCCGGGTGACACCCGCACCATCACGTACGCCGACCTGCAGCGGCTGGTCGCCCAGGCGGCGAACGCGCTGACCGACCTCGGCGTGGTCGCCGGCGACCGGGTCGCGATCTACCTGCCGATGATCCCCGAGGCCGCGGTGGCGATGCTCGCCTGCGCCCGGATCGGCGCCACCCACAGCGTCGTCTTCGGCGGGTTCTCCGTCGACGCGCTCTCCAACCGGATCCAGGACGCCAGCGCCAAGGTGGTCATCACCGCCGACGGCGGCTACCGGCGCGGCAAGCCGTCGGCGCTGAAGCCGACCGTGGACGAGGCCGTGGCGATCTCCCCCTCGGTGGAGCACGTGCTGGTGGTGCGCCGCACCGGGCAGGACGTCGCGTGGGGCAGCAAGGACCTGTGGTGGCACGAGACGGTGGAGACGGCGAGCCCGGAGCACGAGGCGCAGCCGTTCGACGCCGAGCAGCCGCTGTTCATCCTCTACACCAGCGGCACCACCGCGAAGCCGAAGGGCATCCTGCACACCACCGGCGGCTACCTGACCCAGACGTCCTACACCCACCACGCGGTCTTCGACCTCAAGCCGGAGACCGACGTGTACTGGTGCACCGCCGACATCGGCTGGGTGACCGGGCACTCGTACATCGTCTACGGCCCGCTCTCCAACGGCGCCACCCAGGTCATGTACGAGGGGACGCCCGACACCCCGCACAAGGGGCGGTTCTGGGAGATCGTCGACAAGTACAAGGTCACCATCCTCTACACCGCGCCCACGCTGATCCGCACGATGATGAAGTGGGGCGAGGACATCCCGGCGGGCTACGACCTGTCGTCGCTGCGCATCCTGGGCAGCGTCGGCGAGCCGATCAACCCCGAGGCGTGGATGTGGTACCGCAAGCACGTCGGCCGTGACCGCTGCCCGATCGTGGACACGTGGTGGCAGACCGAGACCGGCGCGATCATGATCTCGCCGCTGCCGGGGGTCACCGCGACCAAGCCGGGCAGCGCGATGACGCCGCTGCCGGGGATCAGCGCGGACGTGGTCGACGACCAGGCCAACCCGGTGCCGAACGGGGGCGGCGGCTACCTGGTGCTGCGCGAGCCGTGGCCGTCGATGCTGCGCACGATCTGGGGCGACGACCAGCGCTTCATCGACACCTACTGGTCGCGTTTCGACTCCATGTACTTCGCGGGTGACGGAGCGAAGAAGGACACCGACGGGCACCTGTGGCTGCTCGGCCGGGTCGACGACGTGATGCTGGTGTCCGGGCACAACATCTCGACCACCGAGGTCGAGTCGGCGCTCGTGTCGCACCCGTCCGTCGCGGAGGCGGCGGTGGTGGGCGCGACCGACCCGACCACGGGCCAGGCGATCGTCGCGTTCGCGATCCCGCGCGGGACCGTCGAGACCGACGGTGAGGCCGGCGAGGCGCTCATCCAGGAGCTGCGCAACCACGTCGCCAAGACGCTCGGCCCGATCGCCAAGCCCCGCCAGATCATGCTCGTGCCCGAGCTGCCGAAGACCCGCTCGGGCAAGATCATGCGCCGGCTGCTGCGGGACGTCGCCGAGAACCGGTCGCTCGGGGACGTGACCACGCTGCAGGACTCCGCGGTGATGGATCTGATTTCGGGCGGGATGAAGTCCGGCAAGTCCGACGAGGACTGATCGAAAACCCAGATAGGAACCGATGGGTGGCGGTCCGGTGCGGACCGCCACCCATCGCGTTTTTCCGTACATCGATGCTCGTGGGTTTCATCCGGACGATAGATCTCCGCCGTTCAGCCCTTGCCCAGTGACAAGTTCCTGAATTAAGTTCCGGTCGATGGCTGAGGACTTACCGAACAACGCCGAGATCAGCCGCAATTCTCTTTCCCCCATGCCCAGGAACGGAGTGGGATGAAATCTGCCATCCCCCGAAGCGGGCCGCGCCGACGTCTCCTCGTCGCCGTCCCCGCGCTCGCGCTCGTGGCCTCGACGCTGACCGTGTCGGGCAGCGCGACCGCCGAGCAACGTGACCCGGTCCTCGCCTCGATCGGCGCGGACGAGCACTACATCAACTACGCCGAGCCCGCCGTGCAGCCCGACACGTACGGCAAGGAAATCAAGGGCAAGGGCGGCGTCTACGGTTCGGCGATCGAACGGACCAAGGCGTACGACCGGAAGTTCGCCACGGGCAACCCCCTGACGGCGCGGCAGCTCGCAAAGCTCGAGGCCAAGTCGATCAAGACCGGCAAGAGCCCTCGGAACATCAAGCAGGCGAAGACCACGCAGGTGGCCAAGCTGTTGACCATCCTCGTGGAGTTCAACGACAAGGCCAACGACGACTTCACCGGCACCATGGTGCCGTCGACCGTCTTCGAGGACCGCACCTGCGTGCCGGGCACCGTCCAGAACGGCCCGCTGCACAACAACATCCCGAACCCCGCGACCCTGCCGCACGCGGACAACAACACGATGTGGGTGCCGGACTTCTCCTCCGAGCACTTCAACAAGATGCTCTACACGAAGCAGGGCATCACCGAGCGCGTCCGCACCGACCTGACCGGGCCGGACGGGAAGCCGGGCATCAGCCTGGCCCGCAAGACCATGCACAACATGTACCTGGAGATGTCCAAGGGCGCGTACACCGTCGACGGCGAGGCGACGCCCTGGGTGAAGGTGCCGCGCTCCGAGGGCTGGTACGCCGCCTCGCGCTGCTTCCAGGACGCGAACGGCAACTGGGAAGCCCCGGCCCCGCAGGCCATGAACGGGCACCCGGACAACCCGCTCGGCGCCGGCAAGCTGGCCACCGACGCCGTGGACACGCTCGCCGCGTCGGACCCGGACTTCCCGTGGGCCGACTACGACATCGAGGACCAGGGCGACCGCGACGGCGACGGGAACTTCTTCGAGCCGGACGGCGTCATCGACCACCTCGTGCTGGTGCACGCCGGTGAGGACAAGTCCGGCGGCGGCGGCAAGGAGGGCGTCTACTCGATCTGGGCGCACTCGTCGGCCGTTGCCGGCGGCTACACAATCCCGGGCACCAGCCTGAAGGTCTCCAACTACATCGTCCAGCCGGAGGACTCCGGCGTCGGCGTCTTCGCCCACGAGTACGGGCACGACCTCGGCCTGCCGGACCTCTACGACACCTCCGGCAGCGGCGCCGACAGCGACGTCGACTTCTGGGACCTCATGTCGTCCGGCTCGCACGCCGGGCCGATCTTCCAGTCGCTGCCGACCCACATGGGGCTCTGGGACAAGTGGGTGCTCGGCTGGGCGGAACCGCTCACGCTGGCCCCGGACACCGCCGCGCGGACGGTGAAGCTCGGGCAGACGTCCCGGACGCCGAAGGGCACGCAGGACGGCATCAAGGTGGACCTGCCCGACAAGGTCATCACGCTGGCGGAGCCGCACAGCGGCGCCAACATGTGGTACAGCGGGGCCGACCAGGACTGGGCCGACGTGAAGCTCGCCCGCCAGGTGGCGGTGCCGGCCGCCGATGACGCCAGGTTCTGGATGTGGAACAACTACGTCATCGAGCAGGACTGGGACTTCGGCTTCGTGGAGGTCTCGACCGACGGCGGGGCCAACTGGACCGAGCTGAAGGTCTACGACGAGGCCGGCAACCTGGTCTCCACGGATGACGGCTACGCCGACCCGAACGGGCGCCTGGCCGACTTCGGCGACAAGAAGTACGGCCTGACCGGTGACAGCCACGGCTGGCGGCACGACTACGTCGACCTCAGCGCGTACGCCGGCACCACCGTGCAGGTGCGGCTGCGGTACGCCACCGACGCCGGCTTCCGGGAGCGCGGCTGGTTCGCCGACGACTTCTCGGTCACCGGCGGCGGCGCCACGGCGTGGAGCGACGACGTGGAGGGCGGCGCCAGCGGCTGGACCGCGACCGGCGGCACCTGGACCGACACCAGCGGCGCCGGCTGGCACACCGACTCCGGCACCCAGATCCGCGCGCACTACTACCTGGCCGAGTGGCGCAACTTCGACGGCTTCGACGAGGGCCTGAAGTACGCCTACGACACCACCTACTCGCGGGACGCGTGGAAGGTGGAGAAGGTCAAGTACAACGCGCCCGGCATGCTCGTCTGGTACCGGGACACCGCGTACGGCGACGTCAACCACGTCACGGCGAACAGCACGGCGCTGCCGAGCTACGGCGCCAAGGGCGGGTTGCTCATCGTGGACTCGCACTTCGACCCGTTCCGCCGCCAGGGCGAGGCCGCGGCGAAGGACCCCTCCACGCTGGACAACCTGCCGAGCCGTCCGCAGTCGTCCAACGCCGCGTTCACCCTGCACCCGAGCTACGGGTTCCGCGAGTGCTTCGAGGCGCCGGACGAGCCGTACAGCGAGTACTGCACGAAGTTCGGCCCGCAGTCGGCGGTGTACACGTTCACCGACGCCAAGGGCTGGACGCCGGGCATCGAGGTCCGCGGTGAGGACCTGTTCGGCCGGGACAGCGACGCCTCGGTGGTCGTCCCGTCGCGGGACAACGCGCCGTACAGCACCCGGGTCGTCAACCCGGACGGCACCCCGGCGCGTGACCTGTACGGGGCCGACCTCGGGTTCACCGTTCTCGGCTCCGGCAACCCCGGGGACGCGGGCGTGAGCTACGGCGTCACGATCCGGATCGTGAGCGCCGCGGACGACAACTCGTACGCCACGGTGCGGGTCGTCCCGGCCAAGCGCTAACGTATCGCAAGTAGCGGGTGGGCGGCTCCGGACGGGGCCGCCCACCCTTTTGCATTCGATTCCCCGGGCGTCCTCTCATCGCGTCCGTGGTATGACCCGATTAGAAGGGCGCCCTCTCACTCTTTCGACCAATTTCTCCCCGTGACATTCCTGTTCCCTTCTGCGAAGGTGAGTGGCGATCTCTGACGGTGCGCGCCCATCGCGGCGCCCGTCTGTAACAGGTCCACACCCAGGGAGGACCCTTGAGGAGACGAGTCACAGCCGGTCTCGCGACTGCCGCGACCGTGCTGCTGGCGGCCGGAGCCGCCGCCGCGCCCGCGTCCGCGGCGCCCGCGGCGAACCCCGCTCCCGGCATCGAGAAGACGAAGCACCGGGCGGACAACCTGCCCGACCCGCTCGCCGAGCAGGAACAGGAGGCGCGCAAGGAGGCCATCGCCGCGCTGCTGTCCGGCAAGGCCAAGCTGCAGAAGCGCAACGGGTCCGAGGTCATCCAGATCAAGGCGGACCGCTTCGTCGAATACCGGCAGAAGCCGAAGGTCGACCCGATCTTCACGATTCTCGTCGAGTTCGGCGACAAGACCGATCCGCGCGCCGGGGCGAGATCCCCGAGCCCGACCGCGTCTACGACGGCAGCGCCACGGACAACAACAGCACCATCTGGAACGCCGACTACAGCCGACAGCACTACATGGACCTGTTCTACGGCACGGGCAAGGAGTCGATGCGCGACTTCTACCTGAAGCAGTCGGGCGGGCGCTACACGGTCGGCGGCGACGTCAGCGAATGGGTCCAGGTGCCGTACAACGAGGCCCGGTACGGCAGCAACGCCATCCCGGACAACGACGGCTCCTGGAACTTCGTCAAGGACACCGCCAACTCCTGGTACGACTCGCAGATCGCGGCCGGCAAGACCCCGGAGCAGATCAAGCAGTACCTGGCGCAGTTCGACGTCTGGGACCGGTTCGACTACGACAACGACGGCGACTTCAACGAGCCGGACGGCTACGTCGACCACTTCCAGGCGGTGCACTCCGGCGAGGGCGAGGAGGCCGGCGGCGGCGCCCAGGGCGAGGACGCCATCTGGTCGCACCGCTGGAGTGCCTTCAACAACCTCAAGGGCAGCGCGGGACCGTCGTTCAACCTGAACGGTGGCACGCAGATCGGCGACTCGGGCCTCTGGATCCGGGACTACACCACCGAGCCCGAGAACGGCGGCCTGGGCGTGTTCGCCCACGAGTACGGCCACGACCTCGGCCTGCCGGACCTCTACGACACGCAGGGCGGCGACAACGGCGTCGGTTTCTGGAGCCTGATGGCGTCCGGCTCGTGGCTCAACCACGGCAAGGACGACATCGGCTCGACCCCGGGCTACATGGACCCGTGGTCCAAGCTCTACCGCGGCTGGCTGAACTACTCGACGGTCGAGCACGACAGCGGCACCACGTACGTGACGCTCGGCGCCGCCGGTGACAGCGACGGGCCGACTGCCCAGGCCGTCGTGGTCAACCTGCCCTCGGTCACCGCGACCCACGACTACAACAAGCCGTTCGCGGGGACGTACGAGTGGTGGGGCGGCAAGGGAGAGGACCTCGAGAACACCCTGACCCGCACGCTGGACCTCACCGGCGCGACGACCGCGGCGATCAGCGCCAAGGCGTGGTACGAGACCGAGGAGGACTACGACTTCTTCTTCGGCGAGGTGTCGACCGACGGCGGCGTGCGGTGGACGTCGCTGCCGCACCCGCTGATCGACCCGGCGCCGCCGGGCGGGGACCAGGAAACCGGCATCGACGGCTCCAGCAACGGCGAGTGGGTCGACCTGACCTACGACCTGTCGGCGTACGCCGGCAAGACCGTGCAGTTCCGCTACCGCAACTCGACCGACGGCGGTATCACCTTCGCCGGCCTGTTCCTGGACAACATCTCGCTGGTGAAGGACGGCGCCGCGGTCTGGACCGACGACGCGGAGACCGCCCGGGCGGAGTGGAAGACGCGCGGGTTCAGCCGGATCACCGGCTCGGTCACCGACGTCTACCCGCGGTTCTACATCGCGGAGAACCGGACCTACACCGGGTACGACAAGACGCTGCAGACCGGCCCGTACAACTTCGGGTTCGCCAACACCCGGCCGGACTTCGTGGAGCGCTTCGCCAACCAGGAGGGCATGCTCGTCTGGTTCGTGAACTACGTGTACGCCGACAACAACACCGCGCAGCACCCGGGCTACGGCCTGAACCTGCCGGTCGACGTGCGGCCGCAGCGGATCACTGTGCCGGGTCAGGGCAGCCTCACCAACCGGCGCAGCGGGTACGACGGCACGTTCAGCCGCTACGCCAAGCCGGCCCAGACGTTCCACCTGAACGGGGTGCCGACGACGGTCCCGAAGCTCGGCCCTGTGCCGGTCTTCGACGACTCGAACCCCGACCGCTACTGGTCGGCCGACAACCCGCAGAACTCGGTGAAGGTGGCCGGCGAGGGCACCAGGATCGAGGTCGCGCTGGAGAGCCGCGCGTTCGACATGATGATCGTCAAGGTCACCAACTGATCGCCTGACTCACCGGGGGGTCGTGGCCGCAGGGCCACGGCCCCCTTTCCGTCGGGCCAACCCGTGGGGAAAAGTCGGCAATCGGCCGGGATGCCCCCGTGACGTCCCTGACTATCCCCCGATCTGTCCCGCCGTACGGGACGTGGTTGCGGCTTCAGCCCCTAGGCTGTGCGCCATGAGTGGTGGACGCGGGCCGACGGCGACGAGCGCGGTGGTTGACGAGTCCTGCGTGCTCGTCGACGGTCCCTGGCAGCACCGCTTCGTCGGCGCCAACGGCAGCCGGTTCCACGTCGTCGAGGCGGGCACCGGTCCGCTCGTGCTCTTCCTGCACGGGTTCCCGGAGTTCTGGTGGGCCTGGCACCACATCCTGCCCGCGGTCGCGGACGCCGGGTTCCGCGCCGTCGCCGTCGACCTGCGCGGCTACGGCGCGAGCGACAAGCCGCCGCGCGGCTACGACGGCTACACCCAGGCCGCCGACGTCACCGGGCTGATCCGGGCCCTCGGCGAGCGCTCCGCGATCATCGTCGGCTCCGGGATGGGCGGCATGATCGGCTGGACCGCCGCCGCCTTCCACCCCCGGATGGTCAGCCGCCTCGTCGTGGTCGGCGCCGCGCATCCGCTGCGACTGCGGGCCGCCATCTTCGCCGACCCCCGCGGCCAGTTCGCCGCCTCCACCCCCTCGCTGAAGTTCCAGCTACCCCGGTTCGAGCACGTCCTGACCCGCGACGACGCGGCGATGGTCGGCGACTTCCTGCGGCGGTGGGGCGGGCCGACCTGGACAGGCGGCCACGACTTCGACGAGTACGAGGCACGGTGCCGGCAGGCGATGCGGATCCCGCAGGCGGCGTTCTGCGCGATGGAGGGCTACCGGTGGGCGTTCCGCTCGCTGCTGCGGCTGCACGGCTACCGGTTCGTCAAGCTGCTACAGGAGCCGCTGGTCACGCCGACCCTGCAGCTGCACGGCGCACTCGACACCGCGATCCTGCCGCGCACCGCCCAGGGCTCCGGGCGGTACGTGACCGCGCCGTACGAGTGGCGGCTGCTCGACGGGGTGGGGCATTTCGCGCACCTCGAATCCCCCGACGTCGTCCTCGGCGAGATCCTCCGCTGGGCCAAGTCCTGACCCCGGGGGGTCAGACGCGGTGTTCGCGGATGTCGCTGACCTCGTTGGCGGGCGCCCAGCCCTGGTAGACGCCGAAATCGAAGGCCTCCAGGCCCAACTGCTCCGCGACCGGCCACCGCCCGCCGGTGTACTCCACCCGCAGCCAGCCGTCGTGCCGGGCCAGCACGATGAACGGCTGCCCCTGCCACGAGCACGTCGTCCGGATGTACGCCAGATCATCGAGCTCCGCGACCGGCAGCACCCGGACGAAGCGCCCGGGCCGCACCTCCTCGAACCCGTCGGCCGGCTCGTGGTGGTAGAGGCGGACGGTGTCGCCCTCCGGGCTCGCCTCGTACTCGCTTCCCTGCCACCGGGCGACGTACCCGTCGCGCATCAGTCCTCCCCGACCCGTCGCCACAGCGGGATGTCGCAGTCGAGCACGGCGACCAGCGTCTGCGAGCCGTCGGCCGCGATGCGCCACAGCTGCGAACCGTGCGGCAGCCGGATGCTGTCCACCTTGAACTCGGCGATGACGTCGCCGTTCTCGGCGGGGGCGTAGCCGGTGCCGCGGAAGGGCGGACGTTCGATCACCCACCCCTCCATGGCCCGCATGGCGGCCTCGTTCTGTCCGCCGTACGGGATGCGGTAGAGGCTGGGCCGGTAGGCCGGCCAGCGCAGCACGTACGTCTCCTCCGCGGTCCGCCCGAACGGCGAGCCGGGATAGCCGAGGCCGAGCGCGGCATGCAGCATCGCGGGCGTGCTCAGGTGGGCGACCTCGTTGGCGCGGTGGACGAAGCCGGAGACGCGGTCGTAGCCGCGGTCGAGGTAGTAGCCGAGCTGACTCGGCGCGACGGGCTTCTGCATCATCGTCGGCCGCTCGGGGTCCTCGTTCGCCGGCTCGTACGCCGAACGCGGCGCCGGCTCCTGGGCCGCCGCCGGCGGTTCCGCCTCCGCGTCGTCGCGCAGCCCCACCTCCGCGGCCCAGCTCGCGAGCGCGACGATCTGTGCGCCCGGCAGCTTCGCTCCGACGGGGGTGCCCGGGTTGACGGCGAACGACCACGCGGGATCGGGCCACTTGCTGATCAACTGCACGAACTTCACCGTGACCGTCTCCACGGGCCCGGTGAGGTGGTCGACGACGCGCTCGGGCGACGTGAAGACCACAACGTACGGCTCGCCGTCCAGCGTCTCGGTCCGCCAGGCGAAACCCTCGTCGCCCGGAAGGGCGCCGGGCGCCGCGGACTCGGCGACGGGTAGCAGCACCTTGGCCAGCAGCAGCGTGGAGAGGAACGAGTCGGTGCTGCCGTCCCCGGCAGCGGCCAGCAGCTCCTCCTCCACGTCGTTCGCGGGCTCGAAGGCGCCCGCGAGCCGCTCCGGCGGCTCGGTCCACGCCGCAGCCGCGGCGCCCGACCGACCCGACGCGGCGGCGGCATCGCCCGACTGAACCGGCGTGGCGTCCCCGGCGTTCGATGCGGCCCACGCGCCGGTTGCGACGTCCGAAACGGCCGACTCGGCGTCGAACGGGACCGATGCGGCGTCTGTGGCGTCCGGCGGGGGCGTCGGCGGTTGGGTCCGGTCGTCGACGGCCGGAGGAGCCGGTGGCGCATCGTCGCGGTCGCTCACCGGCGACGGTTCGGCCGTCCCGGCGGGCGCGGCGTCCGTGGCGTCCGACCGGGGCGTCGGTGGTTCGGTCCGGTCGTCGACGGCCGGAGCGTCGGTCTCCACCGGGTCGCGCCCGTCTTCCGGGGTGGGCAGCGGTGCGGGTTTGCGACGCGGCAACGCGTCGTCCGCCGGCAGCGGTCGCCCGGGAGGCGGCGCCGATTCGCCGGGCACGGCCCGCGTCGGCAACGGCGCGGAATCGCCGGCCACAGCTTGCGCCGGCAGCGGCATCGTCTCGTCGGTCGCGGGCCGCGCCAGCTCAGCGGGCGCGGGCCGGGTCGTCTCGTCGGTCGCGGGCCGGGCGGGCATCGCCGCCGGGGCGCTGGACACGGGCCGGGCGGGCAACGTGCCAGCGTCACCCGCCCCCGGCCGGGCCGAACCGTTCGTATCGGTGGCATCCGCGCCGAGGCCCGAGACGGGCGACCCGGCGGAAGCGGGCGACCCGACCGGGGCCGACTGCGGCAGCCGGGTCGGCAGCGCGGCGGCGGACCGGGCGGGCGGCGACGACGGCGGCGGCGGCGGCGGGGAAACAGCTGACGCGGGGACCGTCGGGAGCGCGGCGGCGGGGACCGTCGGGAGCGCGGCGGCCGGGACGGCCGGGCGCTCCGGCGGTCCCTGTTCGGGCGGGATGGCCCGGCCGGGCACGGACGCGGTGGCGCGCGCCGGCGCGACCGGTTCGGCGCGCTCGACGCGGGCCCGCGAGCCGACGGTGCGCCCGGGCAGGCGTACGTCCCCACGGGACAGCTGCGAGATGAACCAGGCCGGCAGGTAGCCCTCGATGGGCAGTCCGGGGTTGACCGCGAGCCACCAGTCCAGGTTGGGCCAGGTGGCGGCGAGTTCGTGGTACGGCAACCGGCGGACGCCGCCCGCGTTCTCGCCCAGACAGGCGCGGAGCGTGTCGGCGGAGGTGAATGCGAGCACGTGGGTGCGGCCACCCGTCGTCCAGGTGCCCCAGCCGATCGGGGTCCGACCGTTCATTGCTTCGGCGGAGACCGGCAGCAGGAGTTCGGTGCGGGCGAGGATCCGGAAATACTGCTCCTGATCGTTCGCGCGCAGCGCATCCCGCATCGCGGCCTCGGCCTCGGTGGCCGGCTGCCACTCGGTCACCGCCGCCCCCCTTCCGCCGTACAGGCCACACGCGTCGCGTACAACCTACAAGGTCGTAGCACGATCACAATGGCTGGCGGATGGCGGATGCGTCCATCCGCTCTCCGCCGATAGCATCCGGTGCCAGACCCGACACGATTCGGAGGCATACGATGCCCGGCGGGACAGCGCGGTTGGCGTTCGTGGGTGCGCTCATCGCGGTCTTCGCCGCCCCCGGCGCGCTCGCCGTGCCCGGAGCCTACGCCGCCGGCCCGCCGCTGACGGCGTCCGCGCGGCTGGGCGTCGCCGCGCGGCCGTACGGGATCGCCCACGGAATGACTCTGCGCTACGCGGCACCCGCGTGCAGTAGTCGCCCTGCTCCCGTCCCGCCGTCCACTGAGGTGCCGTGGGCGCAACAGCGGTACGCGCCTGAGCGGCTGACGCCGCTGGCGACGGGGCGCGGCATCACGGTCGCGGTGATCGACTCCGGTGTCGACGACGAGCACCCGCAGTTGCGGGGGCGGGTCCTTCCGGGCAACGACTTCCTCGACGGCGGCGACGGCACCCTGGACTGCGACGGGCACGGCACCGCGGTAGCGAGCATCATCGCCGCGGGCCCGGCGCGGGTGCCGTTCCGCGGTCTGGCCCCCGGCGCGAGGATCCTGCCGGTCCGGGTGAGCGAGCAACAGATCATCGGCGGCAGGGAGTCGGGACGGACGGTCACCGCGACGCAGTTCGCCGAGGCGATCCGGTGGGCGGTCGACCACGACGCGGACGTGCTGAACCTGTCGGTCGTGCTCTACGAGGACCATCCGGCCGTGCGGAGCGCCGTCGAGTACGCGGTGGCGGAGGACGTGGTCGTCGTGGCCGCCGCCGGCAACCTGCACGAGAACGGCGACCCCCGCCCGTACCCGGCGGCGTACGACAGCGTGCTGGGCGTGGGGGCGATCGGCGCGGACGGCAGCCGGCAGCAGTACTCGCAGGTCGGGTCCTACGTGGACGTGGTCGCCCCGGGCGGGGGCGTGCTGGCCGCAGCCCCCGGACGCGGACACGCGGCGCAGGACGGGACGAGCTACGCGGCACCCTTCGTCTCGGCGACGGCGGCACTGATCCGCGACTACCGGCCGGAGCTGCGCGCCGGCGAGGTCGTGCAGCGGATCGTCTCGACCACCGATCCGGCGCCCGGCGGCCGGCGCAGCCCGGCGTACGGCACCGGCGTGCTGAACCCCTACCGGGCGGTGACGGAGACGCGCCCTGTCGGCCGTCCCGAGCCACCCGCACCGCTCGCGCCGGAACGGATGGATCCGGCGGCGGTGGCGCAGCAGGAGCGGCGGGCCCAGTCACGGGATCGTTCGCTGCTGCTGGCCGCGCTCGGCGGCGGCGTCGCCGGGCTGGCGGTGCTGCTCGCTCTCGTGCTGCCCCGGGGCGTCCGACGGCGCTGGCGTCCGGCCGGGCCCGCGGACCCGCAGCCGGCGGCCGGCCGCACCGGCTGAGCCGGCCGGCGTCCGCCCGCCGCCCCACCGGGCCCCGCCGGACGGGTCGCGCCGACGCACCCGCGCCCGGCGGCACGGCGGCACGGCGGGGAGCCACACGACAAGGGCGCGCGGGCCGGTCGGCCCACGCGCCCCGGTCGAGGTGCGGCTACTGGAACAGCGCCGTGTTCTTCTTCTCGGTGTTGAGGTAGTCGGCGGCGGACTCGTCCACCGCGACCTTGATCTCGCGCAGCATGTTCTGCAGGTCCTGCGAGGCGGAACGCCACCGGCTCTGCCGCACCTGGTAGGCCTCCCTGGCCTCACCGGTCCAGCTCGCCACCAGCGGCGCGGCGTCGCGCTCGAGCTGGCCGAGCTGGGAGTCGAGCGTGTTCAACGCCTTCTGGATGTCCGCGCTGGCCTGCTGGAGCGCGGAGAAGCTGACGACAAGGACGCCGTCTGACATCGGTGATCCCTCCCCGGAACCGGTTACAGCGGCAGCTGGATGCCGCGGTTGGTGGCGGCGACCCGGCTGGCCGCCTCGCTGTCGGACGCGTCGTACTGCTGGCCGGCGGTGCGGATCGCGGCCGCCGTTTCGCGCAGCGCCCGCTGGATGGCCGCCTGGTCCTGCGACCACTGCTGCTTGACCTGCTCGAACGAACGACCACCGGCACCGCGCCACGCGGTCTGCAGCGCCTCCAGCTGGCCCATCAGGCTGCTCAGCATGCTCTGCAGCGACTGGTCGACCTGCTCGAACTTCGCGGCGGACTGCCGCATCACCGCTGCTTCTGCCTGCGTCTGGGACACCCCGGACGTCACCCCGCTCCCTCACTCGTGGTCCACTCGCCAGCGCGTCCACGCTGGACCCGTCGGTGGGGCCCCGCACCGGAAGGACAGTGCGGGCGACCCCGGTGTCGCTGGAGAATCTCCGTCGCTGACGGTAGCCGCCGAGGTCCAGCCCCGGAAGCCCCCGTCACCGACCTGTGGACAACCACCCTCGGTCCACGATGCGTCACGACTGCGGCGCGGGGGCCCGCGCCGCCGCGGGGTCGAGCGCCCTGCCGGCCGGCACGAGAGCGACGAGACTGGCGGGCAGCCGCAGCGGCTTCACCCCGCCATACCCGAGGGTGGCCAGCACGTCACCGCCCGCGACCGCGTACCGCCGGCCCAGGTCGGTGACCACGGAGATCGCGCCTCCGGTCGCGCCCGGCGCCGCCGCGGCCTCGACCACCGCGCCCCGGCCCGGCGCCACGACGACGTGGTCGGCGAGCGCGCCCCCCTCGGCCGACCGCGCTCCCGTGCGCGGCGCGTTGGTCACGTCCGGCGCCGCGGCGCCCACCCTGAGCTCGAACACCCCCCCGTCGTCGCGCACCTGCCCGCAGACCGCGCCGGCGCTG
This sequence comes from Micromonospora pattaloongensis, assembly GCF_900107255.1. Lineage (GTDB taxonomy): Bacteria > Actinomycetota > Actinomycetes > Mycobacteriales > Micromonosporaceae > Micromonospora_I > Micromonospora_I pattaloongensis. Next base: position 57,843 of record NZ_FNPH01000011.1, read on the forward strand.
GTCTCGGCGAGCTTTGGCGTGCTGGCCGGCGGCGCCGCGGCGCCCGACGGCACGAGCTCGGGGAGCTTCTCGATCGTGTTGAACCGCCCCTGCGACAGCGGCGTCGGCCTGCTCTGCCCGCCGAGCGCCGTGATCAGCAGGTCGGCCTGGACCTGGGTGATCCCGGCGAGCCCGTCGCGCTGCGCGACCGCGAACTGCCGCCCCCCGCCCTGGCTCTCCACGACGAACACCTCGCCGATGGTGGCGTCCGGCACGGCGGCCGAGGGCTGGCCCTCGTCGACGATCGGGATCCGGGCCAGGTCGGCGCCGGCCGGCAACGCGTTGAGCAGGGCCGGCGCGACCGGCAACGCGCGGGCGTTCGTCCACGCCAGCGCGTCCAGCACGATGTCGCGATCGCGCAGCAGGTGCCGCCGGTTGTGCCAGATCAGGTAGAGGCTGCCGTCCGGGTGCCGCGCCAGCACCCCGTCGTCGCCGAGGGGTTCGCCGCCGGTGGGCGCGGCCCCGACCAGCAGCGCCGAGCGCACCGTGGCCCGGCCCCCGTCGCCCGCCGGCAGCGAGCAGATCGTCCACGGGCCGGCGGCGAGCCGGTCGGCCGCGGGCAACGCGTCCGGGGCGTCCACGATGCCCAGCGGGGTCCCGCGGGTGACCCCCTCGATCGACTTGGCCGAGACCCGGACCGTACGCGGCTCCGGCGAGCCGACGATGAGCAGCGCGGAGGCGTAGTTGAGGACGGGGTGCAGCTTCTCGTCGCGGTAGACGTAGCGCGCGCCGGACTCCTCCTCGACGATCACCGCGTTGGGGTCGCGCCAGTTCGTCGCGCCACCGCCGACGAGCGCACCGTAGACGGCCACCCCGCCGATCGCGATCGCCGCGATCAGCACGCTCGCCAGCGTCGCACCGGCGGCCCGCTGGAACGGCGACTGTGGAGGGTCGGTTTCGCGCATCACCAGCGCGGCGACCACACGCTGGACCATGAACTGGTACGAGTGCAACTGATCCTGCCGCGACGGCATCCGGCCCCCTCCCCGGTCGGCCCGGCCAATACGATAGGCGGCCCACGGCCTGTGTCGACCGCGACTACGCAGGGGAGGCTACCGCGATGTCCGTCAGTGTGCTGGACCGCCAGCCGGGGCCCGGGGCCCACACCGGACCGTCCCCGGACGGGTCGCGTACGACGTGGTCGCAGCCACGGCGTCCGCGGCGGTTCGGAGTGCGCGCCGGGCAGGTCGTCGCCACCCAGGCCGCCGTCGCGCTGATCGTCGCGGCGCTGGGTCACGGCCCGCTGGCGGTGACCGGCGCGGCGCTGGCCGCCGCGCTGCTCGGCGTTGCCGCCTGGGGACGGCTACGGCAGCGCTGGCTCTTCGAATGGCTCGCCGTGGCCGTCCGCTATGTCGGGCGGCGGCACGCGCTGGCCCCGACCACCGCACCGGCCGCCCTGCTCGAGCTGGTCGCTCCGCACGCCCAGTTGCACCCCGCCGACCTCGGCGGCGACGCCGCCGCCGTCATCTCCGACGGTGACGGGCTGACCGCGCTGCTGGAGCTCGGCGATCCCGCCACCCTGCTCGCCGACACCGGCGAGACCCTGCCGTCGGCCGCCGCCCTGCTGCCGGCCGCCGGCGGCGACCTGCCACCGGTCCGCATCCAGCTGGTGCTCTCCGGCACGCCCGCGCCGGCGCCACGGGCCGGCGGCGGCACGCCCGCCACCTCGTACCGGCAGCTGACCGACGGGCGGCTGCTCGCGCAGGCGCGCGCCGTGCTCGCCGTCCGGGTGCTCCGGGCCGAGGGCTGGACCGAGGAGGAGCTGCGTCGGGCGCTGTCCAGCGTGGTCCGCAAGGTCCGCCGGCGGCTCGGCGCGACGCCCGCGCGTCCGCTGGGCGAGGGGGCCGCGCTGCGCGTACTCGGCGAGTTGGCGCACCACGACGGCGCGCAGCCGGCACGGGAGAGCTGGCCGACGGTGCAGCTCGGCGGCCTGCTGCAGGCGACGTTCCGGCTGCGCCGCTGGCCCGACCTGCGTTCGGAGACCGGGCGCCGGCTGGTGCCGCGGCTGCTCGCCCTGCCGGCGGCGGCGACCACCGTCTCGATCAGCGCGGGCCCGCGCGGCGCCGGCGCCGACGCGCTCGCCGCGGAGCTGACCGTACGGATCGCCGCCACCGACCCGGCCGGCCTCGCCCTCGCGACGCAGGCGCTGCGCCGGCTGCTCGCCGCGGAGCGCGCCGAGACGCGGCGACTCGACGGTGAGCAGCTGGAGGGCTTCGCGGCCACGCTTCCGCTCGCCGCCGGGGGCGGCGGGCTGCTGCCCGCCCCGCGCCCCGTGTCCGCGCTGTCCGCCGGCGCGCTGGACGCCCTCGACCTCACCGTGCCCGGCGCCGGGCTGATGATCGGCGCCAACCGGCACGGCTCCCCGGTGACCGTCCGACTGTTCCGGGCCGAGACCACCCGGGCCGTGCTGATCGGCGGGGTACGCGGGGCGCAGCTGCTCGCCCTGCGCGCGATGGCGCTCGGGGCCCGTGTCGTCGTGCAGACCGCCCGGCCGCGCGCCTGGGAGCCCTTCGTCCGGGGCGTCAGCGCGCCCGGCGAGACGATCGCGGTGATCCCGCCCGGGCGTCCGGTCGGCGGGCCGCCGGCGACGCCGTTGCATCCGCTGCTGGTCGTCGTCGACGTGGGTCCGGTCGCGGCGGACACCCAGCCGGGGCCCGGCTGGCAGGCCAGTCTGGTGGTCCGCGACGAGCTGACGGCGGTCGACCTGGACGCGGTGTCCCGCGCCGACCTGGTCGTGCTGCAGCCGTTGCGGCCGGACGAGGCGGCGTTGGCCGCTCCGACGCTGGGGCTCGGCGAGGCGGCCGACTGGCTGACCCGGATCCGGGACGACATGGTCGGTGTGATCAACCGCCGTACCGTCCGCTGGGCGCTGCTCTCCGCCACCCCGATCGAGTCACAGTTGATCGGCGCCCCGACCCGCCACTAGCGCCAGACGATCAGGGGACGGCGGCGTGGGGCCCGCCATGGCACGATCCCCGACATGGGTTTCGTGAAGGGACTTCTCGTCCGGATCGCCAGCACGGCGGTGGCGTTCTGGCTCGCCACGCTGCTGATCCCGGGGATCACGCTCGACACCGGGTCGGCCGGCGAGGCGGTGACCACGCTGGTGCTCGTCGCCGTCATCTTCGGCGTCGTCAACGCGGTGCTGCAACCGATCATCAAGACGGTCGGCTGCGGGCTCTACCTGTTGACGCTCGGCCTGATCGCGCTGGTCGTCAACGGGCTGCTCTTCCTGCTCACGAGCTTCATCGCCGGCGAGCTCGACCTGCCCTTCCACGTCGACGGCTTCTGGCCGGCGGCCGTGCTCGGCGCGCTCCTCGTCGGCGTCGTGACCTGGCTGCTCGGGTTGATCATGGATCGCGACTAGGGCATGGCCACAATCCGGAAACTGGGTTGAGACGGCCGGGGGGCCGACCGCTAGCGTCGGCCTCGTGCTGATCAGGCGTGACGACGGCTACGAGCTCTCCACCGATCCGACGCGGATCGACGTGGACCGGGTGCACCACTGGCTCTCCACCGACGCCTACTGGGCGATCGGCCGACCGCGCGACGTCCTCGCGCGCGCGATCGCCGGCTCGACCGCCTTCGGCGTCTACCGCCCGACCGACGGCGCGCAGGTCGCGTTCGCCCGGGCCGTGACCGACGGCGCGACCTTCGCGTGGCTCTGCGACGTGTACGTCGACCGGGCCGAACGGGGGCACGGGCTCGGCGCCTGGATGGTCGGCTCCGTCCGCGACGAGCTGGCCACCCGGGGCGTACGCCGGATCCTGCTCGCGACGCTCGACGCGCACGGCGTGTACGCGGGGCTCGGCTTCACGGCCCTGTCCGACCCGGTCCGGTGGATGGAGTACGACCGGCGCGGGGTGAATCCGGTCACCGGCAACGATCGGGAGCCGTCCGCCCCCCTTACGGTGACGGAATGAGCGAGCTGCGCCGCGGTTATCTGTTCGGTCTCGGCGCGTACGTCCTGTGGGGTTTCTTCCCGCTCTACATCAAGCTCCTGCGGCCCGCCGGACCCATCGAGATCCTCGCCCACCGGGTGGTCTGGTCGGTGGTCTTCGTCGCGCTGGTGCTCGCCGTGCAGCGCAACTGGGGCTTCCTGCGCGCGCTGGCCCGTCGGCCGAAGGCGCTGGGCGCGATCACGGTCGCCGCCGCGTTGATCGGCGTGAACTGGGGCACGTACATCTACGGCGTCAACTCCGACCGCGTGGTGGAAACGGCGCTCGGCTACTTCATCAACCCGCTGGTCGTCATCCTGCTCGGCGTCACGGTGCTGCGCGAGCGGCTGCGTCGCGCCCAGTGGCTGGCGCTCGGGATCGGCGGCCTCGCGGTCGCCGTGCTGACCGTCGACTACGGTCGGCTGCCGTACATCGCGCTCACCCTGGCGCTGACCTTCGGGTCGTACAGCCTGGTGAAGAAGCGGCTCGGGTTCCCCGCCGCGCAGGGGCTGTTCGTGGAGTCGGCGGTGCTCGCGCTGCCCGCGCTGGCGTACCTCGGCTGGCTCGGCTGGCGCGCGGACTCCACCTTCGGGCACGTCTCGACCGGCCACACCGCGCTGCTGGTCTTCGCCGGCGCGGCCACCGCGATCCCGCTGCTGCTCTTCGCCGGCGCCGCGAACCGGCTGCCGCTGACCGGGCTCGGCATCCTGCAGTACTCCGCGCCGATCATCCAGCTCGGCTGCGGACTGCTGATCTTCCACGAGCCGATGCCGCCGGCGCGGCTCGCCGGCTTCGCGCTGGTCTGGGTGGCGCTGATCGTCTTCACCGTGGACGGCGTCCGGCACGCCCGCCGCAGCTCGAAGGCCGCGCTGCTCGGCGCGACCCCCGAGCCGGCGGCGGTGACCGGACGCTGAGCCCGCGACGTCAGGGCACGTCGTAGCTGAGCAGCGGCGTGCCGTCGTACCGGGTGAGCTCCAGCCGCACCAGGTCGGCGCCGGAGAACCGGGTCGTGCCGGAGAGCCTGACGTCCTTGCCGGGCGCGGCGACCCAGGATCCGACCTGCTCGGTCGCCCCGTCCGGGCCGTGGGCCACCAGCCGGAACGTGTACGCGTTCCCGCCCCAGCTGGCGTTCTTCGCGTAGAAGCAGTGCATCGTCACCTCGGTCCCCCAGCTGGTGCCGCGCAGCCCGATCTGCGCGCTGACCGGGGCGCCGGTCTGCACCGGCGCCATTGACGCCAGGGCGACGGCCGGCGGAGTCTGCGGGGCCGGGGCGGGCGGGCGCAGCAGACCCACGCCGAGCCCCACGACCACGGCCAGACCGGCCGCGGCGAGTCCCCCACCGGTGGCGCGCCACCGGCGCGCCCGACGGCTGCGACGCCGCTCGAGTTGGGCCGCGGCGACGACCGTGGCGAGCCGCGGCTCGGCCGAGGGCGGGTCGACGAGCTGCTCGAAACCGGCCGGGTCGAGCCGGCCCAGCAGGCCCGGCAGCACCGCGACCTCGGCGACGGCCTGCCGGCATGCGGCGCAGCCCCGGAGGTGGTGCTCGTACGCGGCGCGCTCGGCCGGCGACAGGGCACCCAGCACGTACGCGCCGTCGTCGTGCGCGTGTTCACATCTCACTGGGTCACCCCCATCTCCTCCAGCACGAGCCGCAACGACCGCAACGCGTAGTGCGTGCGTGACTTCACCGTTCCCGCGGGTACCCCCAGCCGTGCGGCGGCCTCGGCCACCGACCGGCCCTGGTAGAAGCACTCCACGAGCACCTCGCGGTGCGGCTGCGACAGCCGCGCGAGCGCCTCGGCGACCGTCCATGCCTCGACCGCCCGGTCGGCCTCGTCCACCGCGGGGGGCGGCTCGGGAAGCTCGTCGGTGACGATCTCGCCTACCCGCGCGCTGCGCCGCCGCCACGCGTCGATCGCGAGATTACGCGCCGTGGTGAACAGCCAGGCACGGACGGAGCCGCGTTGCGGGTCCAGCGATTCCGGATGCCGCCAGGCCCGCAGCAGGGTCTCCTGGACCAGGTCCTCGGCGCGCTGTCGGTCGCCGCCGGCCAGCCGCAGCGCGTGCGCGAAGAGCGCGTCGCCGTGCTCGGCGTGCAGCGCGCGCAGCAGTTGTGCGTCCTGGTCCGTCAAGAGGTGCCCTTCCTTCCGACCAGGAACACGGGGCGCGCGCGGGCGCGGTTCAATAAATAAGCTTGTTCATCTCTCGTTCATTACGCGGCCGGATCCCGATCACAGCGGGCTCCTAGCGTCCGCGAGCGTGTGCGTCTGCGCCATCCGCGCCCGATGCGCACCTGACCAGCGAGGAGGCGTCTGCCCCGATGAGCGATCCCACGAGAGAATCCATGAACGACAGTCGTCGTTCCCTTCCCCTGCTGCGGACCCCCGGCCACGGCGGTCGCAGCCCGATGACCTGTCTCTACCGCTGCGGCAACGCCTGCGACCACCCGGTGCCGAACCAGTCCGCCAACCCGTACTTCGGCGACCTCGTGAACGCGGCCGCGCCGGTTTCGGACGCCGCCGTCTCCCGCCGCGGCTTGATCCGGGCGGGCGCGGTCGGCGCGCTCGTGCTGGGCTTCGGCGGCGCAGCGGCCCCGGCGAGGGCCGGCACGCCGGCGCCGACCGCGCCCGGCGCCGGACCCGCCCGGGGCGCCGCGCCGCGGGGTGGGCGCCCGGCCGGCGCGCTGAGCTTCAAGCCGATCCCGCCGAACACGCTCGACACCGTGATCGTCCCGAACGGGTACGACCACTGCGTCGTCGTCCGCTGGGGCGAGCCGATCCTGCCCGGCGCCGCGCAGCTGGACGTGCGCAACCAGACCGGCGAGCGGCAGTCGCGGCAGTTCGGCTACAACAACGACTTCCTGGCGGTACTGCCGCTGGACAAGCGGGGCCGCTCCGCGCTGCTCGTGGCCAACCACGAGTACACGAACGAGGAGCTGATGTTCCCCGGCTTCACCGGTCACGACGCGCTCACCGTCGACCAGGTGCGGGCCGCGATGGCCGCGCACGGTATGTCCGTGGTGGAGCTGGAGCGGGTCGACGACACGGGTCAGTGGGTGGTCGTGCGCAAGGGGCCGCGCCGCTACAACCGGCGGATCACGACGCTGGCGACCAGGTTCGCGCTCACCGGGCCGGTGGCCGGGTCGACGTGGGTGCGGACGGCGGCCGACCCGCGGGGACGTACGGTGATCGGCACCCTCAACAACTGCGCCGGCGGCGTCACCCCCTGGGGCACCGTGCTCTCGGGCGAGGAGAACTTCAACCAGTACTTCGTCGGCGGCGACGCGGTGCCGGCCGAGCTCAAGCCGAAGTTCGAGCGGTACGGCATCACCACGAAGGCGCGCTACCCGAGCGGCAGCCGCAAGTGGGAGCGGGCCGACGAACGGTTCGACCTGGCGAAGCACCCGAACGAGGCGCACCGCTTCGGCTGGATCGTCGAGGTCGACCCGTACGAACCGGACTCGCGTCCCCGCAAGCACACCGCGCTCGGCCGGTTCAAGCACGAGGGCGCGAACGTCATCGTGGCGAAGAGCGGGCATGTCGTGGCGTACATGGGCGACGACGAGCGCTTCGACTACCTCTACAAGTTCGTCTCCGACAAGAAGATGATGAAGGGCGACTCGGCGGCCGCCCGCCGCCACAACCTGACCCTGCTGGAGTCGGGCACGCTCTACGTCGCCAAGCTCGGATTCACCAGTGCCGGCGAGATCGACGGGTCGGGCAGGCTGCCCAGCGACGGCGCCTTCAACGGCACCGGCCGCTGGATCAAGCTGGTCAGCGGCGACCGCTCGTATGTGCCGGGGATGACCGCCGTCGAGGTGTTGACCTTCACCCGGCTCGCGGGTGACGCGGTGGGCGCGACCAAGATGGACCGGCCGGAGGACGTCGAGCCGAACCCGGTCACCGGCAAGATCTACGTCGCGCTGACCAACAACTCCAACCGGGGCGTGGGCAGCAACGCCCCGGCCGACGAGGCGAACCCGCGCAACGCCAACAAGCACGGGCAGATCGTCGAGCTCACCGAGGACGGCGGGGACCACACCGCCGAGTCGTTCTCCTGGTCGCTGCCGATCGTCTGCGGCGACCCGGCCGACCCCGCGACGTACTTCGCGGGGTACGACAAGAGCAGGGTCTCCCCGATCTCCTGCCCGGACAACGTCGCCTTCGACAGCTCCGGCAACCTGTGGATCTCGACCGACGGCAACGCCCTGGGCAGCAACGACGGGCTCTTCGCCACCGCCGTCGAGGGACCCGAGCGCGGTCACCTCAAGCAGTTCCTGACGGTGCCGCCCGGCGCCGAGACCTGCGGCCCGTTCATCACCGCCGACGACCGGTCGGTCTTCGTGGCGGTGCAGCATCCCGGCGAGGTCAGCGGCGCCTCCATCGAGAAGCCGGCCTCCACCTGGCCGGACGGAGACTTCGCCAAGCCGGCGGTGGTCTGCACCTGGCGTCTCGACGGCGGCCACATCGGCAGCTGACGTACGGCGGCGCCGGCGAGGGGGTCGTCGGCGCCGCCGGAACCGGCGCTAGACCGAGTGGTCGACGGCGACCATCGCCTCGGAGAGGGCGCGCGCGGCGGCCAGCAGCTTCGACCGCACCATCCGGGCCGACGTCATCATCTCGGCCGCCGGCAGCGCGCAGGCCAACGCGACCCGACGCTCCATGTCCTTGTCCGGCGCGACCAGCACCGCGGCGCAGGCGACGCCCTGCCGGTACTGCCCGATCTCCAGGTGCATCCCGCGGCGGTCGCCCGCGGCGAGGTCCGCTTCGAACGCTTCGACGGTGCTCAGGGTGGCCGCGGTGAACGGCCGCATCCCGTACTCCTTCAGGTAGCGGTAGCGCTGTTCCGGGGTCAGCGTGGCCAGCAGCGCCTTGCCCAACGCGGTGGCGTGGGCGCCCTCGTCGAAGCCGGGGACCAGGTCCTCCAGGAACGGCGACCGCGGACCCTCCGCCGACGCCGTGATGGCGACCTGGCCGCCGATGAACCGCCCGAGGAAGTGGCTGTAGCCGGTGTCCAACGCCGCTCGGCGCAGCGTCTCCCCCACCGCCGGCGGCCCTCGGAACGCCGAGACCAGCTCGCGGTAACGGTCGGCCACCTCCAGCCCGACGATGTAGGTGCCGTCCTCCCTGCGGATGACGTAGCCCTCGTAGGCGAGGGTGCGCACCAGGTGGTACGTCGTCGCCACGGTCAGCTCGCACCGCCGGGCGATCTGCTTGACCGTGAGGCCGCGCGGGGCACGACCGACCGCTTCGAGCACCCGCAGCGCCCGGGACACGCTGCGGATCAGATCCGAGGGTTCTGCCAAGGGGTCGCGCACAACCACCTCCCACACCGGGGACTTACACCATATGAAAAACGACGGGCGAGCGGAATGCCCGCAGGAATCGAAGGCACCAGATATGACGCGACGGTGCGTGCAGTGACCGACACGCGTAGTTCGTCCCGCGGGTTCGCGTAGGGTCGGACGGTAATGGAAAAGATCATCACGGGTCCGACCGCCCCCACGGGTGCTCCGCGTCCGGCACGCGCCGTCCTCGGCGCGACCACCACGACGATCGCCTCGGTGTTGCCGGTCTTCCTCATCGGCGGCCTCGCCGTGCAGCTCGGCGCGGAGCTGCGGTTCTCCCCCGCCGGGCTCGGCCTGGCGGTCTCCGTCTACTTCGGGGTGAGCGCGCTCGCCTCCGTACCCTCCGGGCGGCTCGTGGACCGATGGGGGCCGGTGGCGGTGGCGCGCGCCGGCATCGTGCTCTCCGCGGCCTCGCTGCTCGCCATCGGACTGTTCGCGCGCTCGTTCCCGCTGCTGGTCACGCTGCTCGCGATCAGCGCCGGCGCGAACGCCCTCGGCCAGCTCGCCAGCAACGCCGCGCTGGCCCGTCAGGTCCCGCCCGGCCACCAGGGCCTGTCGTTCGGCGTCAAGCAGGCCGCCATCCCGGCCTCGACACTGCTCGCCGGGGCGGCCGTGCCGGCCATCGCCCTGACCGTCGGCTGGCGGTGGGCCTTCATCGCCGCCGCGGCGGCGGCGCTCACCGCGCTGGCCCTGGTGCCGACCGGCGTGGGCGCCGAACGCGCCCGGACGGTACCCGACGGCGCGCGGGCCACCTCCGCGCTCGTCACGATCGGCGTCGCCGCGACGCTGGCGTCCGGGGCGGCCAACGCGCTCGGAACGTTCCTGGTCGACTCGGCGGTCGTCCGCGGCATCAACCCCGCGCTCGCCGGGCTGACGCTGACGTTGGGCAGCGCGATCTGCGTCGCCGGCCGGGTCCTCGCCGGCTGGCTCGCCGACCGGCGCAGCGCCGGACATCTGGCCACGATCGCCGGCATGCTGGTCGTCGGCGCGGTCGGGCTGGCGCTGCTCGCGACGGGCGGCCCGGTCGCGCTCACCCTGGGCGTCACGCTCGGCTTCGGGCTCGGCTGGGCCTGGCCCGGGCTGATGAACTTCGCCGTGGTCCGGCTGCATCCGCAGGCGCCGGCCACGGCCACCTCGATCACTCAGACCGGGGTGTACGCCGGCGGCGCGCTCGGCCCGCTGGTGCTCGGCGCGGTCGCGACCCACGCGGACTATCCGCGCATGTGGCTCACCGCCGCGGTGGCGATGGTCGTCGCCGCCGCGCTGATGCTGACCGGCGGCCGGATGCTCCGCGCGACGACGTAGTCGCCGCGCCAGCGGCGGCGCGGCGCGGTCAGCTGGTGCGGTCGGCGATGAAGTCGCAGAGCGACTCGAGCGCGCGCCGGGCCGGGCCGTCGGGCAGCGGCGACAGCTGCTGCCGGGCCTCCTCCGCGTAGCTGCGCACCGTCTCGCGGGCCCGCTTCATCGCCGGCGACTCGCGCAGCAGGCCGAGCGCCTCGGCGTGCAGCGCGTCGTCGGTCACCGGACCCGCCGCGAGGATCTCGCGCAGCCGTACGGACGCCGCGTCGGCGTCGTCGGAGCCGAGCGCGTAGAGCACCGGCAGCGTCGGCACCCCCTCGCGGAGGTCGGTGCCGGGCGTCTTGCCCGACTGCACCGACTCGGAAGCGATGTCGAGCAGGTCGTCGGAGAGCTGGAACGCCACCCCGATCGTCTCGCCGTAGCCGGCGAGCGCCTCGATCTGCTCCGGTCCGGCGCCGCCGAACATCCCGCCGAACCGCGCCGACGTCGCGATCAGCGACCCGGTCTTCCCGCTGATCACCTGGAGGTAGTGGGCGACCGGCTCGTCACCCGCGCGCGGGCCGACGGTCTCGGCGATCTGGCCCTCGACGAGCCGGGCGAAGGTGCGGGCCTGCAGCCGCACGGCCTCGACCCCGAGGTCGGCGGCGATGTCCGCCGCCCGGGCGAAGAGGTAGTCACCGACCAGGATCGCGACGGAGTTCGTCCAGCGCGAGTTCGCGCTGGGCGCGCCGCGGCGGACGGGCGCCTCGTCCATCACGTCGTCGTGGTAGAGCGTCGCCAGGTGGGTGAGCTCCATGACCACCGCGGCCGGCACCACCAGCGGCGCCCGCGGGTCGCCGAAGTGGGCACCCAGCGACACCAGCAGCGGACGGAACCGCTTGCCGCCCGCGTCGACCAGGTGCCGCGCGGCCTCGGTCACGAACGGGTCCGCGCTCGCCACGCAGCTGCGCAGCTCGCCCTCCACCCGCTGCAGCGTGTCGAGCACCGAGGCCTCGAGGGCGGGGTCGACAAAATCGAGCCCGATCGAGGTCAGCGCCGCCGTGCTCACCGCGCTGCTCCGATCGTCCGCCGTCCTCACCACGTCCCCCACGATGCCACACCGATCCCACCGCCCCCGGTCGGGGGCGGTGGGCACCACGTCACGGGACGAATTCCGCGGCGCGGTTCGTCAGGTCGAGCAGCGACTCGGGCGCCACGCCGAGCACCAGGGTGGCCGCCACGCCGATCGTCAGCGCCGCGGCGGTCAGCCCGCCCGGTACCAGCACCGACGGCGTGGACTCGCCCGGCTCGCTGAGCCACATCATGACCACGACCCGCAGGTACGGGAAGGCGAGGATCATGCTGCTCAGCACGCCGACCACGACCAGCCAGGTGTGCCCGGCGCCGGAGGCGGCCCCGAAGACCGCGAACTTGCTGGTGAAGCCGCTGGTCACCGGGATGCCCGCGAAGGCCAGCAGGATGAACGTGAAGACCCCGGCGAACAGCGGCGAACGCCGCCCCAGCCCGGCCCAGCGGGACAGGTGCGTCGCCTCCCCGTCCGCGTCCCGGACCAGCGTGACGACCGCGAACCCGGCGAGCACCGTGAAGCCGTACGCCACGAGGTAGAACATCGTGCTGGCCAGGCCCTGCTTGTTGACGGCCAGCGCGCCGACCAGGAGGTAGCCGGCGTTCGCCACCGACGAGTACGCGAGCAGCCGCTTGATGTCGGTCTGGGTGACCGCGAGGACCGCCCCGACGAGCATCGTGAGGGCCGCGACGGCGCCGAGCACCGGCGTGTACGCCCAGCTCGCCCCGCCGAACGCCACATGCAGCACCCGCAGCAGCGCGCCGAACGCCGCGACCTTGGTGCACGCGGCCATGAAACCGGTGACCGGGGTCGGCGCGCCCTGGTAGACGTCGGGGGTCCAGACGTGGAACGGCGCGGCGGCGGCCTTGAAGAGCAGGCCGACCGCGATCAGCGCGATGCCGGCGTAGAGCAGCGCGGGGCTGACCTCCGAATTGCGGACCGCCGCGGCGATGGTGGCGAAGTCGACGCCGCCGCCGTTGTCGCCGGAGCCGCTCGGGGTGCCGGCGGTGAAGCCGTACACCAACGCGAGTCCGAAGAGGAAGAACGCCGAGGCGTACGCGCCCAGCATGAAGTACTTGAGCGCCGCCTCCTGGCTCAGCAGCCGCCGGCGGCGGGCCAGCGCGCACATCAGGTAGAGCGGCAGCGAGAGGACCTCGAGCCCGATGAACATCGTCAGCAGGTCGTTCGCCGCGACGAAGAGCAGCATGCCGGTGAGCGCGAAGAGCGACAGCGGGTAGATGTCGGTGGCGCCGGGCTGACGGACCGTCTGGTTGCGGTCGGCGTCCGAGCCGACCACGATCGCGGCCTGCGCGACGAACGGGCCGCCCCGCTCCAGCGAGCGCTCGCCGATCAGCAGGATCGACACCACGCCGAGCACCAGGATCGCGCCCTGCAGGAAGAGCGTCGGGCCGTCGATGGCGATGGCCCCGCCGGCCGTGACCGTCCGGGTGTCCGCCTGCCACACGACGGTGACCAGCGCGGCCGTGATCGCGCCGAGCGACAGCACCAGTTGGACGAGGTGCCGCTGGGCCTTCGGCACGAACGCCTCGACGAAGACCCCGACGCAGGACGCGCCGAACAGGATCAGCATCGGGGTGATCGCCCCGTAGTTGATGGGCGGCAGCCCAATTTCCGTCATTTCGCTGCCTCCGTGGTGACCGCCGTGGGCGCGGGGTCGGTCTTGCCGACGTCCTGCATCGTGGCCTGGACGGCGGGGTTGATGACGTCGGTGACCGGCTTCGGGTAGAAACCGAGCAGCAGGATCAGGGCGATCAGCGGAGCGACCACGACCTTCTCCCGGAGCGTGATGTCGCGTCGCATGCCCTCGTGCTCGGCGAGCGCCGGGTTGAGCGTCCCCTGCGTGGTGCGCTGCACCATCCAGAGCACGTACGCGGCGGCGAGGATGACGCCGAGCGTGGCGATGACGGCGACCGGCTTGTTGACCGGGTAGGTGCCGAGCAGCACCAGGAACTCGGAGACGAACGGCGCCGTGCCGGGCAGCGCCAGCGAGGCGAGACCGGCGAAGAAGAACACGCCGGCCAGGATCGGCATCAGCTTGCCGACGCCCCCGAAGTCGCTGACCAGCGCGGACCCGCGCCGGGCGACCAGCATGCCGACCACCAGGAAGAGCAGGCCGGTCGCCAGGCCGTGGTTGAGCATGTAGAGCACCGCGCCGGTGCCGGCCTGGGTGGTGAAGGCGAAGATGCCGACCCCGATGAAGCCGAAGTGCGCGATCGACGTGTACGACACCAGCCGCTTGAGGTCGTTCTGGCCGACCGCCAGCAGCGCCGCGTAGATGATGCCGATCAGCGCGAGCGCCAGCGCGTACGGGGCGAACCACTTCGACGCCTCGGGGAAGAGCGGCAGGCAGTACCGCAGGATGCCGAAGGTGCCGACCTTGTCCATCACGCCGACCAGCAGCGCCGCCGAGCCGGCCGGGGCGGCCGCACCGGAGTCCGGCAGCCAGGTGTGGAACGGGAAGAACGGCGCCTTGATCGCGAAGGCGATGAAGAAGCCGAGGAAGAGCCAGCGCTCCGTCCCGGTCGACATGTCGATCTGGGTCAGCGCCTGCCAGTCGAAGGTCTGACCGCCGACGACCCAGAGCCCGATCACCGCGGCGAGCATGAACAGGCCGCCGACCAGCGAGTAGAGGAAGAACTTCACCGCGGCGTACTGGCGCTGGTGTCCGCCGTAGCTGCCGATGAGGAAGTACATCGGCACCAGCATGACCTCGAAGAACACGTAGAACAGGAAGATGTCGGCGGCGGCGAAGACGCCGATCATCGTGCCCTCGAGGGCGAGCAGCAGGGCGAAGTAGACCGGCACCGACCGCTTCAGCGCGTCGGCGTCCTTCCAGGACGCGAGGATCACCACCGGCACGAGCACGGCGATCAGCATCAGCATCACCAGCGCGATGCCGTCGGCGGCGAAGGTGAAGCTGACGCCCCAGGAGGGGATCCACGGGTAGGACTCGCGGAACTGGAACCGCTCACCGCCGGTCTGGAACGCCACCCACATGGCGACCGACAGCGCCAGCACCGCCAGTGACCAGCCGAAGGCGACGCGCTTGGCCAGCTCCGGGTTCGTGCGCGGCAGGAACGCCACCACGAGCGCGCCGACCAGCGGCGCCAGGGTCAGCACCGACAAGAACGGAAACTCTGTCACGCCAGCCATCCCATCTGCAGGGCGAGGAACGCCGCGACCACCAGCAGGGCGCCGGCGAGCACCGACATCGCGTACGACCGGACGAACCCGGTCTGCAGCCGGCGCAGCCGGCCCGAGCCGCCGCCCACGGCGGCCGCGAGCAGGTTGACGCCACCGTCGACGACCTTGCCGTCGAGGAACACCAGGGCGCGGGTCAGGTAGATGCCGGGCTTCTCGAAGACCGCCTCGTTGAAGGCGTCGGTGTAGAGGTTCTTCCGGGCCGCGGTGACCACCGGGCCGGCCGGCAGCTCCTGCGGGGCGGTGCCCTTGCGGAACAGCGCCCACGCCAGCCCGGCGCCGATCACCGTGACCGCGGTGGCGAGCACCGTCAGCACGGTGTGCGACAGGACCCCGTGCGCCTCCTCCTGCGGGCCCAGCACCGGCGTCAGCCACTCGGGCACGCTGGTGGCCATCAGCCCGCCTGCGGCGACCGAGCCGATCGCGAGCAGGATCAGCGGGATCGTCATCACCGGCGGCGACTCGTGCGGGTGCTCGATCTCGTCGGTCCAGCGCTTCGGGCCGTGGAAGGTGAGCACGAAGAGCCGGGTCATGTAGAAGGCGGTGAGCCCGGCGCCGAGCAGCGCCGCGCCGCCGTACAGCCACGCGGTCCAGCCGTGGCGCGCGAACGCGGCCACGATGATCGGCTCCTTGGAGAAGAAGCCGGAGAACGGGAAGAGACCGAGGATCGCCAGCCAGCCGGTGGCGAACGTGAGCCAGGTGATCTTCATGTACTTCGACAGCCCGCCGAAGCGCCGGATGTCGGTCTGGTCGTGCATCCCGTGCATGACCGAGCCGGCCCCGAGGAACATGTTGGCCTTGAAGAAGCCGTGCGCGAGCAGGTGGACGATCGCCAGCGCGTACGCGCCGCCGCCCAGCCCGACGCCGAGGAACATGTAGCCGATCTGGCTCACCGTGGACCAGGCCAGCACCCGCTTGATGTCGTCCTTGGCGCAGCCGATGATGCAGCCCATCAGCAGCGTGAGCGCGCCGACGCTGACCACGACGGTCTGCAGCGTGGGGTTCGCCGAGTAGATCGGGTTCGACCGGGCGATCAGGTAGACGCCGGCGGTGACCATCGTGGCGGCGTGGATCAGAGCGGAGACCGGGGTCGGGCCCTCCATCGCGTCCGGCAGCCACGCCTGCAGCGGGAACTGGCCGGACTTGCCGGCCGCGCCGAGCAGGAGCAGCAGCCCCATCATCAGCACGATGCCGCCGGTGAGCGCGCCGACGTGGGTGAAGACCTCGTCGAACTGCGTGGTGCCGAGCGTCGCGAACATGATGAAGATCGCGATGAGCAGGCCGGCGTCGCCGACCCGGTTCATCAGGAACGCCTTCTTACCGGCGGTCGCCGCCGATGGCAGGTGGTTCCAGAAGGAGATCAGCAGGTACGACGCGAGACCCACACCCTCCCAGCCGAAGAAGAGCATCACGTAGTTGTTGCCGAGCACCAGCAGCAACATCGCCGCGACGAAGAGGTTGAAGTACGCGAAGAAGCGGCGCCGACCGGGGTCGTGCTCCATGTAACCGACGGCGTAGAGGTGGATCAGGGATCCGACGCCGGTGATGAGCAGGACGAAGACCCCCGACAGCGGGTCGAAGAGCAGACCGAAGTCGACCTTGAGGGAACCGACCTCGATGAACTGCCACATGCTCAGCTCGACCGAGCGGTTGGTCAGCCCGCGCAGCTGGAAGAAGTAGGTCAGGCCCAGCACGAAGCTCGCGGCGACGCTGGCCACGCCGAGCCAGTGACCCCACCGGTCGGCCCGGCGGCCGAGCAGCAGCAGGACGGCCGCGCTGGCCAGCGGGATGGCCACCAGCAGCCACATGGTGCTCAGCAGCCCGGTTGCCGGCGCGTACTGCACAGTCGCTTCCACTTGGAGGCCCCTTTAGTACTTGAGCAGGTTCGCGTCGTCGACGCTCGCGGAGCGCCGAGTCCGGAAGATCGACATGATGATGGCGAGGCCGACCACGACCTCGGCCGCCGCGACCACCATGACGAAGAACGCCATGATCTGACCGTTCAGGTTGCCGTTGATCCGGCTGAACGTGACGAGGGCGAGGTTGGCCGAGTTCAGCATCAGCTCGACGCACATGAAGAGCACGATCGCGTTGCGCCGGATCAGCACGCCCACCGCGCCGATGGTGAAGAGCACCGCCGCGAGGATGACGTAGTAGTCGGGAGTCACTTTTCCGTCCCCTTCGGTGCGGCCTCGGACGAGGTCAGCTCACGCGTGGGCAGGATCTGGGAGTGGACGCCGTCGGTCAGCGTGCCGTCGGGCAGCCGGCCCGGGGTTGCGACCGAGCTGGAGGTGGCGAAGACACCGGGGCCGGGCTTCGGGCCGGGGTAGTTACCGGGCGCGAAACGGGCCTTCATCTGCTCGACCTGCGACAGCCGCTCGCCCTTGCGCCGCTCCACGTGCGCCAGCACCATCGCGCCCACGGCCGCGGTGATCAGCAGCGCCGAGGTGACCTCGAAGGCGAAGACGTACTTGGTGAAGAGCAGCTTGGCGATGCCCTGGACGTTGCCGTTGGCGTTGGCCGCGTCCAGCCCGACCGCAGAGGTGCCCTCCAGCGCCCGGAACAGCCCGGTGCCGATGAGCGCCGCGAAGCCGAGCCCCAGCGCGACCGCGGCGACCCGCTGCCCGCGCAGGGTCTCGATCAGCGAGTCCGACGAGTCCCGGCCGACCAGCATCAGCACGAACAGGAAGAGCATCATGATCGCGCCGGTGTAGACGATGATCTGCACCATCCCGATGAACGGGCCGGCCTGCAGGACGTAGAACACGCCCAGGCAGAGCATGGTCAGCACCAGCCAGAGCGCCGAGTGGACGGCGTTGCGCGCCCACACCATGCCGATCGCGCCCAGCAGCGCCAGCGGGGCGAGGATCCAGAAGGTCACCGCCTCGCCGGTGGAGACCGCGCCGCCCGCGGCGAGCACCGTCTGCGCCGTCGTCATTTCCCGTCTCCCGTCGCGCCGGAGCCGTCCACCGTGGCGGTCTCGGACCAGGGCGCCCGCTCGGCGCCGGCCGACGTGCCCGGGTTGATCAGCGCACCGACGTAGTAGTCCTTCTCCGTGTCACCGAGCCGCATCGGGTGCGGCGGCTGCTCCATGCCGGGCAGCAGCGGCGCGAGCAGCTGCTCCTTCGTGAAGATCAGATCCTGCCGGGAGTCGCGCGCCAGCTCGTACTCGTTGCTCATCGTGAGCGACCGCGTCGGGCACGCCTCGATGCAGAGGCCGCAGAAGATGCAACGGGCGTAGTTGATCTGGTACACGCTGGCGTACCGCTCGCCCGGCGAGAAGCGCTGCTCCTCGGTGTTGTCGCCACCCTCGACGTAGATGGCGTCGGCCGGGCACGCCCACGCGCACAGCTCGCAGCCGATGCACTTCTCCAGCCCGTCGGGGTGCCGGTTGAGGATGTGCCGGCCGTGGTAGCGGGGGGCCGACACCGGCGGCTTGAACGGGTAGTCGGTGGTGATGACCTTCCGGAACATGTGGGAGAAGGTCACGCCGAAGCCCTTGACGGATCCGAACGCCATCTCACACCTCCTTCTCGTCCGAGTTGGCCGGACCGGTCTCGTCGGTCGCGGCGCCGCCGCCCGCCATCGCGGGCTGCCGCTCGGCCACGTCCCGGCGCGTCCGGGGGCTCGGCGGCACCTGCAGGTCCAGCGGCGGGACCGGGTAGCTCCCCTTCGGCCGCCGCGCGAGCTGCTCCTCGAGGTTCGGCGCCGGCGCCGGCGTCCGGGACGGCCAGAGCAGGGTGATCAGCAGTACGGCGAGGATCAGCGCACCGATGATCGTGTAGCGGGTGCCGTCGTCGGTGGCCTTGTTCTGGAGGGTCTTGATGCCGGCGAGCGCCAGGATCCACACCAGGTTGACCGGGATCAGCACCTTCCAGCCGAAGCGCATGAACTGGTCGTAGCGCAGTCGGGGCAGCGTGGCCCGCAGCCAGATGAAGCCGAAGAGCAGCACCAGCACCTTGGCGAAGAACCAGAGCATCGGCCACCAGCCCTGGTTGAACATCCCGTCGTTGATCGCCGAGATCGGCCATGGCGCCCGCCAGCCGCCGAGGAACAGCGTCGTGCAGACCGCCGAAACCGTGATCATGTTGATGTACTCGGCGAGGAAGAACATCGCGAACTTGAACGACGAGTACTCGGTGTGGAAGCCACCGACCAGCTCGGACTCGGCCTCGGGAAGGTCGAAGGGGGCCCGGTTGGTCTCACCCACCGCCGAGATCGCGTAGATGATGAAGCTCGGCAGCAGCAGCACGGCGTACCAGCCCGGCGCGGTGAACTCCAGGCCGAGGAGGTTCACCGGGTTGCCGTTCGCCTGCGCGCGCACGATCTCGGAGGTCGACATCGTGCCGGCGGTCATGAAGACCGCGACGAAGGAGAGGCCCATCGCGACCTCGTACGAGATCATCTGGGCGCTGGAGCGCAGACCGCCGAGCAGCGGGTAGGTCGAGCCGGAGGCCCAGCCGGCGAGCACGATGCCGTAGATCGCCATGCCGCCGCACGCCAGCACCAGCAGCACGGCCACCGAGGTGTCGGTGAGCTGCAGCGGGGTGCGCTCCCCGAAGATCGACACCATCGGGCCGAACGGGATCACCGAGAACGCGGTGAACGCGCAGACCGCCGAGATGACCGGGGCCAGGAAGTAGACCACCTTGTCCGCGGTCAGCGGGATGATCTCCTCCTTGAACGGCAGCTTCAGACCGTCCGTGAGCGACTGCAGCCAGCCGTTCGGCCCGACCTGGTTGGGGCCGGGCCGCTGCGCCATCCGCGCGACGACCTTGCGCTCGTAGTTGATCGTGAAGAGCGTCAGCAGGAGCAGCATCGCGAAGACGCCGACGACCTTCAGCAGAACCAGCCACCAGACGTCGTGGCCGAAGTCCTGCAGAGTCGGGCTCTGCGCCAGGAATGTCATCGCGCACCTTCCGCGTTCAGCAGCGGGCCGGGCTCGCCGGCGGCGTCGGCCGTGACCGGGGTGCCCGCGGAGATCCGGACGACCGCGCCGGACGTCACGCCGAGGCTGCGCCGGACCGTCGAACCGGGAGAGTTGGTCGGCAGCCACACCACGCCCTCGGGCATGTCGGTGATCGCCGCCGGCAGGGTCAGCCCACCGCGCCCGGTGGCGACGGTGACGGCCTCGCCGTCCGCGACCCCGAGCGCGTCCGCCGTACCCTTCGCCAGCCGAACCACCGGCAGCCGCGCGGTGCCGGCGAGGTGTTCGTCCCCGTCGGTCAGGGTGCCGAGGTCGATGAGGTGGTGCCAGGTCGCCAGCACCGCCTCGCCGTCGCCGGCCGCCGCGACGGCGACCGGCGCGACCGCCGGCGCGGCCGGGCGCTCGGCGCGGGTCGCCGGCAGGGTGCCCAGCTCGCGGCGGACACCGTTGACGTCGGCGGTGCCGAGCGCCACACCCAGCTGCGCGGCGAGCGCGTCGAGGATCCGGCCGTCGTTCATCGCCGTCGTCGTGAGCACCGCCTCGAAGGTCCGCAGCCGGCCCTCCCAGTCGACGAAGCTGCCGGCCTTCTCCACCACCGGCGCGACCGGCAGCACCACGTCGGCCCGGCGGCTCACGGCGCTGTGCCGGAGCTCCAGGCTGACCAGGAACGGCACCGCGTCGAGCGCCTCCTCGGCGCGACGCGGGTCGGCCAGGTCGGCCGGGTCCACGCCGGCGACGACCAGCGCGCCCAGCCGCCCCTCGGCGGCCGCCGCGATGATCCCGTCGGTGTCCCGACCGGGACGGCTCGGGATGACCCCGGCCTCGAGGTCCCAGGCGCCGGCCAGCTCCGCGCGGGCCACCGCGTCGCCGACCGGCCGGGCGCCGGGCAGCAGGTTGGGCAGGCAGCCGGCGTCGACCGCGCCCCGGTCGCCCGCGCGCCGCGGCACCCAGGCCAGCTTCGCGCCGGTGCGGTCGGCCAGCGCGGCGGCCGCCGAGAGTCCACCGGGGACACTCGCGAGCCGCTCACCGACCAGCAGGACGGCGCCCTCGGCGCGCAGCGCCTCGGCCACCGCCGCGTCGTCGGCGAGCACCCGGGCCTCGTCGCCGGGGACCGCGGTCACCAGCGTCGCGCCGAGCTTCTCCAGGCCGCGGGTCACGAACGGCGCGACCGCGAGGACCGGGCGGCGCTTCTTCGTGTACGCCTTGCGCAGCCGCAGGAAGAGGATCGGGACCTCCTCCTCCGGCTCCAGCCCCACGATCACCACCGCCGGGGCGTTCTCGACGTCGGCGTACGTGACGTCGATGTTGCCGGCAACGCGGGCCGCCAGGAACTCGGTCTCCTCGGCGGAGACCGGCCGGGCGCGGAAGTCGATGTCGTTGGTGCCGAGCGCGACCCGGGCGAACTTCGCGTACGCGTACGCGTCCTCGACGGTGAGCCGGCCGCCGGTGAGCACCCCGACGCCCTGGCCGTCGCGCGCGGCGCGCAGCCCCTCGGCGGCCACCGCGAGCGCCTCGCTCCAGGACGCCTCGCGCAGCTCACCGGTCTGCGCGTCCCGGACCAGCGGGTTCGTCATCCGGTCGAACGCCGTGGCGTACCGGAAACCCCACCGCCCCTTGTCGCAGTTCCACTCCTCGTTGACCTGCGGGTCGTCGCCGGCGAGCCGCCGCAGCACCTTGCCCCGCCGGTGGTCGGTGCGCATGTCGCAGCCGGCCGAGCAGTGCTCGCAGACGCTCGGCGTGGAGACCAGGTCGAACGGGCGGGCCCGGAAGCGGTACTGCGCGCCGGTGAGCGCGCCCACCGGGCAGATCTGCACGGTGTTGCCGGAGAAGTACGAGTTGAACGGGACGTCACCCGGCCCGTCGGACTCGCCGCCGTAGAACTCGTCGCGGTAGACGTTGATCTGCTCGCCGGACGAGCGGTCCATCAGGTCGATGAACTTGTCACCGGCGATCTCCTCCGAGAACCGGGTGCACCGCTGGCAGAGCACGCAGCGCTCGCGGTCCAGCAGGACCTGCGAGGAGATGGCGACCGGCTTCTCGTACTCCCGCTTGTGCTCGTGGAACCGCGAGTCGGTCCGGCCGGTCGACATCGCCTGGTTCTGCAGCGGGCACTCACCGCCCTTGTCGCACATCGGGCAGTCGAGCGGGTGGTTGATCAGGAGGAGCTCCATCACCCCCTCCTGGGCCTTCTTGGCCACCGGGGAGGTGAGCTGGGTCCGGACCACCATGCCGTCGGCGACGGTCTGGGTGCACGACGCGACCGGCTTGCGCTGGCCCTCGACCTCGACGAGGCACTGCCGGCACGCGCCGGCCGGAGCGAGCAGCGGATGGTCGCAGAAGCGCGGGATCTCGGTCCCCATCTGCTCGGCGACCCGGATGAGCAGCGCACCCTTCGGCGCGGTCACCTCGACGCCGTCGATGGTCAGCGTGACGGTCTCGGCCGCCTTCACTACGTCGGTCATCAGTGCGCTCCCACCAGGGACTTCTCCGACAGCCTCGGCGCGGTCCGACCCTCGATGTAGTCCAGGTAGTCCTGCTTGAAGAACTTCAGCGAGGACGTCACCGAGCTGGTCGCGCCGTCACCGAGGCCGCAGAACGAGCGGCCCAGGATGTTGTCGCAGGTGTCCAGCAGGGTGTCCAGGTCCTCGTGCGTGCCCTGGCCGGAGAGGATCCGGCGGTAGACCCGCACCATCCAGTAGTTGCCCTCGCGGCACGGGGTGCACTTGCCGCAGGACTCGTGGTGGTAGAACTCCAGCCACCGGTAGGTGGCGTAGACCGGGCAGTCCTGGTCGGAGAAGATCTGCGTCGCGGTGGTGCCGAGGATCGAGCCGGCCGCCGCGACGCCCTCGAAGTCCAGCGGCACGTCCAGGTGGTCCGCGGTGAGCAGCGGCGTCGACGACCCGCCCGGCGTCCAGAACCGCAGGTTGTGCCCCGGCTGCATGCCGCCGGCGAGCTCGAGCAGCTCGCGCAGTGTCACGCCCATCGAGCACTCGTACTGGCCCGGGTTGGCCACCCGACCGGAGAGCGAGTAGATCATCGGGCCGGACGACTTCTCCGTGCCCATCGTCTTCCACCAGGCGGCGCCGCCGAGCACGATGTACGGCACGCTCGCGATCGTCCCGACGTTGTTGACCACGGTCGGGCTCGCGTACAGGCCGTGGGTGGCCGGGAACGGCGGTCGCAGCCGCGGCTGGCCGCGGAAGCCCTCCAGCGAGTCGAGCAGCGCGGTCTCCTCGCCGCAGATGTACGCGCCGGCGCCGCTGTGCACCACCAGGTCCAGGTCGAAGCCGGATCCCAGGATGTTGCGCCCCAGGTAGCCCTTGGCGTACGCCTCCTGCACCGCGTTGCGCAGCCGGCGTGCGGCGTGCACCGCCTCACCCCGGATGTAGATGAACGCGCGGTTGGCCCGGATCGCGTACGACGCGATGATGACGCCCTCGACCAGCGAGTGCGGGTCGTGCGTCATCAGCGGCAGGTCCTTGCAGGTGCCCGGCTCGCCCTCGTCGGCGTTGACCACCAGGTAGTGCGGCTTCCCGTCGTTCTGCGGGATGAAGCCCCACTTCAGACCGGTCGGGAAGCCCGCGCCGCCGCGGCCGCGCAGCCCCGAGTCCTTCACCAGCTGGATCAGGTCGTCGGGGTGCACGGCGAGCGCCTTGCGCAGCGCGGCGTACCCGTCGAGCTGCTCGTAGACGTCCATGCGCCAGGCGTCCGGCGACAGCCAGCGCTTCGTGAGAACCGGGGTCAGCTTCTCCAGCGTCTCCCGTCGAGGCTGTGTCACTTCTCTGCCTCCTTCAGCGAGCGCTCCCGCTGCCCCGCGTTGTCACCGGCGGGCTTGGCGTCGCTCGCCGGCTTGTTGGCGGCCACGCCGGCCGCCTCCGCGGACTTCGCCGACCCGGCCGGCGCGGTGCCACCGTCCTTGGTCGCGATCGGCGTGTTCGGGTCGAAGCCCGCCACCGTGATCCCGTTTTGCTGCGCGAGCCGCAGGCCGCGCAGCGTCGAGTCGCCCGCCGGCCCGTCGGCGACCGCGCCCTCGCGGGGGTCGGCGAAGCCGGCGAGCTGCAGCGACATCTCCTTGAGCGTGCAGAGCCGGGCGCCGCGGGTCGGCATCGGCCGGCCGCCGGCGCGCAGCTCGTCGACGACCCCGACGGCGCTGTCCGGGTCGACCTTGTCGAAGAAGTCGTAGTTGACCGTCATCACCGGGCCGTAGTCGCACGCGGCCAGGCACTCGGCGTGCTCCAGCGTGATCGTGCCGTCCGCGGTGGTCTCGTCGTGCCCCACCCCGAGGTGCTCGGAGAGGGTGTCGTAGACCTGCTGGCCGCCGAGCACGTTGCACATGGTGTTGGTGCAGACGCTCACCAGGTAGTCGCCGGTCGGTCGGCGCTTGTACATCGTGTAGAACGTGGCGACCGCGCCGACCTGCGCCTTGTTCAGGCCGAGCATGTCCGCGCAGAACTCGACGCCCGCCGGGGAGACATAGCCCTCCTCGGACTGCACGAGGTGCAGCAGCGGCAGCAGCGCCGAGCGCGAGCGGTCGGCCGGGTAGCGCGCGATGACCTCGCGCGCCCGCTGCCGTGTCTCTTCAGAGAAGCCCATCAGCGATCACACCCACCCATCACGGGGTCCAGCGAGGCGCCACCGGCGATCACGTCGGCCAGCAGGGCGCCCTCGGCCATCGCGGGGATGGCCTGCAGGTTGACGAAGCTCGGCTCGCGGTAGTGCACGCGGTACGGGCGGGTGCCGCCGTCGGAGACCGCGTGCACGCCCAGCTCGCCGCGGGGCGCCTCGATCGCGACGTACACCTGGCCCGGCGGGACCCGGAAGCCCTCGGTGACGAGCTTGAAGTGGTGGATCAGCGACTCCATCGACTGACCCATGATCTTCGCGACGTGCTCGAGCGAGTTGCCCATGCCGTCGACGCCGATCGCGAGCTGCGCCGGCCAGGCGACCTTCTTGTCGGCCACCATGATCGGACCGGGCTTCAGCCGGTCGAGCGCCTGCTCCACCAGCTTCATCGACTCGCGGATCTCGGCGAGCCGGACCAGGTAGCGGCCCCACACGTCGGCGGTGGTCGCGGTCGGCACGTCGAACTCGTAGGTCTCGTAGCCGCAGTACGGCATCGTCTTGCGCAGGTCCCAGGCGAGACCCGCCGAGCGCAGCACCGGCCCGGTGATGCCGAGCGCCATGCAGCCGGTCACGTCGAGCACCGCGACGTTCTGCGTGCGGTCCTTCCAGATGATCTGGCCGCTGAGCATGTCCTCGTACTCTTTGAGGCGCTTCGGCAGGTAGACGAGGAACTCGCGGATCTTCTTGACCGCCTCGTCCGGCACGTCCTGCGCGACGCCGCCCGGCCGCACGTACGCCATGTTCATCCGCAGACCCGAGCAGAGCTCGAAGATCTCCAGAATGTACTCACGCTCGCGGAAGCCGTAGAGCATCATCGAGATCGCGCCGAGCTCCATGCCGGTCGTGGCGAGCCAGACCAGGTGCGAGGAGATCCGGTTGAGCTCCATCATGAGCACCCGGATCGTCGTCGCCCGCTCGGTGATCTGGTCCTCGATGCCGAGCAGCTTCTCCACGGCCAGCGCGTACGCGGTCTCGTTGAAGATCGGCGCGAGGTAGTCCATCCGGGTCACGAACGTCGTGCCCTGCACCCAGTTGCGGTACTCGAGATTCTTCTCGATGCCGGTGTGCAGGTAGCCGACGACCGGCCGCGCCTCGCGGACCGTCTCGCCCTCCAACTCCAGCACCAGCCGCAGCACGCCGTGCGTCGACGGGTGCTGCGGGCCCATGTTGACGACGATGCGCTCGTCCATCGGGTCGGTGCCGCTCACCACCGAGTCCCAGTCACCGCCGGTGACCGTGAAGACCTTGCCCTCGGTGGTCTCGCGCTCCTGCGCGTAGCCCGGGTTGGTGGAAGTGCTCACTGGTAGCTCCTCCGCTGATCTGGCGGCGGGATCTCCGCGCCCTTGTACTCGACCGGCACGCCGCCGAGCGGGTAGTCCTTGCGCTGCGGGTGGCCCTCCCAGTCGTCCGGCATGAGGATCCGGGTCAGGGCGGGGTGACCGTCGAAGATGACGCCGAACATGTCGTACGTCTCCCGCTCCTGCCAGTCGGCGGTCGGGTAGACGCTGGTCACGCTCGGCACGTGCGGGTCGTCGGCGGTGACCGCGACCTCCAGCCGCACCCGACGCCGATAGGTCATCGAGGCGAGGTGGTA
Organism: Micromonospora pattaloongensis; assembly: GCF_900107255.1. Lineage (GTDB taxonomy): Bacteria > Actinomycetota > Actinomycetes > Mycobacteriales > Micromonosporaceae > Micromonospora_I > Micromonospora_I pattaloongensis. The sequence continues at coordinate 83,898 of NZ_FNPH01000011.1, forward strand.
CGTCACGTGCAGCCGGCGCTCGTCGGAGCCGAGGTAGTCGACGCCCGAGACCGAGGAGCAGAGTTCGAAGCGGAGCGACTCGTCGTCCCGCATCACCTGGCACACCTCGGCGATCTTCTCCCGACGGATGTGCAGGGTGAGCTCGCCGCGGTCCACCACGACCCGCTCGACCGCGTCCGCGAAGCCCGGGTACGCCTCCTCGAGCGCGTCGTGGACCTCGTCGAAGTAGCTGCCGAACGGCCGCGGGCTGTCGGCCACCGCCGGGCGGCGGCGCACCAGCCCGCCGAAGCCGGAGGTGTCGCCGGAGCCCTGGATGCCGAACATGCCGCGCCCGGCCGGGCTGGCCGGCGGGTACTCGGCGGGGGCGCCGCTGGTGGCGCCGACGGGCGGCGCCGAGGCCGGCACGCCGGCGCCCGGCTTCTCGCTGGGCACCGCGTTCTGCGGCGACAGAGTGCTGTCGCGATCACTCACCGCTGGCTCCCCTGAAGGTGGTTCTGCGCCTTCATCCAGTTCTCGATCCGCAGCTGCTCCTCGCGTCCCTCGCGGACCGCCTGCTCCCACTCGGCCCGGCGCTTCTTGTCCGAGCGGTAGGAGGAGGGCATCGCGCCGGGCGCGACGACCGGCACGTCGCCGCGGGCGACGCGGGCCTCGAGCATCTTGCGGCCGTTGGGGCCGAGCGGCTGCACCATGACCTTCTCGCGCAGCTTGAGGATCGCGTCGATCAGCATCTCCGGCCGCGGCGGGCAGCCCGGCAGGTACATGTCGACCGGGACAATGTGGTCGACGCCCTGCACGATCGCGTAGTTGTTGAACATGCCGCCGGAGGAGGCGCAGACGCCCATCGAGATGACCGAGCGCGGCTCCGGCATCTGGTCGTAGATCTGGCGCACGACCGGCGCCATCTTCTGGCTCACCCGGCCGGCCACGATCATCAGGTCCGCCTGCCGCGGCGAGGCCCGGAACACCTCCATGCCCCAGCGGCCGAGGTCGTAGTGGGGCGTGCCCGCGGCCATCATCTCGATCGCGCAGCAGGCCAGGCCGAAGGTGGCACCCCAGAACGACGACTTACGCGCCCAGTTGGAGAGCTTCTCGACCGAAGTGAGCAGGATGCCGCTCGGCAGTTTCTCCTCGATACCCATGGCGAACCCTCAGTCCCAGTCCAGACCGCCGCGTCGCCATACGTAGGCGTACGCGATGAATACGGTGCCGATGAAGAGGAGCATCTCGACGAACCCGAACAGGCCCAGCGCGTTGAACGACACCGCCCACGGGTAGAGGAAGATGACCTCGATGTCGAAGATGATGAAGAGCATCGCGGTGAGATAGAACTTGATCGGGAAACGCCCGCCACCAATCGGCTGCGGCGTAGGCTCAATCCCACACTCGTACGCCTCGAGCTTCGCCCGGTTGTAGCGCTTCGGCCCCACGATCGGCGCGATCGCCACGGAGAAGAGCGAGAAGAGCGCACCCAGGACCAGCAGTCCCACGATGGGCACCCACGCGGAGAGTGACACCGTCTCCTCCTGCCGTTCTACCAGTTGATCAGAATCACACTATTCGCATTGAGAACCGCTGCGCCCACCGGGGTGGCTCACACGGCGGGCGTCACCTTGGTCATCGCGTTGATGACCCGATCCATGGCGTCGCCGCCGCGCGGGTCGGTGAGGTTGGCGAGCAATTTGAGCACGAATCGCATCAGGGTGGGGTGCGGCATGCCGTGCTTCGTCGCAATCCGCATGATCTGCGGGTTGCCGATGAGCTTCACGAAGATCCCGCCGAGTCGGTAGTACCCGCCGTAGCGGGCCTTCAGCTCGGTCGGATACTGCTGCAGCGCCCGCTCCCGGTCCGGGCCGGCCGGACGGGCAAGCGCCTGCACCGCGATCTCGGCGGCCAGTTCGCCGGACTCCATCGCGTACGGGATGCCCTCGCCGTTGAACGGGTTGACCATGCCCCCGGAGTCCCCGACGAGCAGCACGCCCCGGGTGTAGTGCGGAACCCGGTTGAAGCCCATCGGCAGCGCCGCGCCGAGGATCGGGCCCTCCGCGTTCGCCTCGTCGTTCAGTCCCCACTCGGGCGGGGTGTTGGCGAGCCAGTCGGTGAGCATCCGGCGGTAGTTGGTCTTGCCGTACGCGGCGGACGAGTTGAGCACCCCGAGGCCGACGTTGACGCGGCCGTCGCCGAGCCCGAAGAGCCAGCCGTAGCCGGGCAGCAGGTTGTCGCCGGCCTCCCGGCTGCGCAGCTCCAACCACGACTCGAGGTAGTTGTCGTCGTGCCGCGCCGGCGACTTGTAGTAGCGCCGGACCGCGACACCCATCGGCCGGTCCTCGCGCTTGGCCAGGCCGAGCGCGAGCGGGAACCGGCCGGAGACACCGTCGGCGGCGACGACGAGCGGCGCGTGGAAGGTGACGGGTTCCTTCTCCGGGCCGACCTCGGCCGACACCCCGACGACCCGGCCGTCGTCGCCGAGCACCGGGCCGACGACGGTGGTGTTGGTGTGCAGCACGGCCCCGGCCTCGACCGCGCGCCGGGCGAGCAGGTCGTCGAAGTCGAGTCGGGTGCGGACGAGTCCGTAGTTGGGGAAGCTCGCCAGCTCCGGCCAGTCCAATTCGAGCCGTACGCCGCCGCCGATCACCCGCAGGCCACGGTTGGGCAGCCACCCCGCCTCGGGCGACGTGTCCACACCCATCTTGATGAGCTGCTTGACGGCGCGCGGGGTCAGGCCGTCGCCGCAGACCTTCTCGCGCGGAAACTGCGTCTTCTCCAGCAGCAGCACGCGCACGCCGTGCCGGGCCAGGTGGTAGGCGGCGGCCGAACCGCCGGGACCGGCGCCGACGACGATGACGTCGGCTTCGTGGTCGCTCACGGCCACCTCCACTTCCCGTCCTCAAGGCTCGTGAAATGCTTCACAAGCAAGGTCCGGGGAGGAGTCTAAATCCGCGACCGCCCAACGGCCCGGTTAGGTGGACCTAACTGGACGAGGTGGGGGCCATCTGGCCCGGGATCGTCGGCCGCTGCAACGGCGCGGACTCCGGCATCCGGTCCCGGTAGGCACCGCCGGTCACCCGGTCCAACTCCGCCAGCACGTCGGTCACGACCTGCCGTACGGCCGGATCGTGCGCGGCGAGCGCGCGAATCCGCGCGATCAGCTCGGCGGTGTCCTCCGCGTCGCGCGTCGCGTCCCTGGTCTGGTTCTCGTCGCCGTCGAACGGCGCCTGCTCCCCCGTCATGCGGGCAGCTTACGCGCGCAAAGTGGACTAATAACCCACAATCGCTTACTTGCGTACGGCCCGGTGCAGCGCCACGATCCCGCCGGTCAGGTTCCGCCACGCCACCGAACCCCAACCGGACGCGCCGACGCGCTCGGCCAGCGCCGCCTGGTCCGGCCACTCCCGGATGGACTCTGCAAGGTAGACGTACGCGTCCGGGTTGCTCGACACCGCACGGGCCACCGCGGGCAGCGAACGCATCAGGTACGACAGGTAGACCGTGCGGAACGCGGGGTTGGTCGGACGGCTGAACTCGCAGACCACCAGGCGCCCGCCGGGCCGCGTCACCCGCGCCAGCTCACGCAGCGCCGCCTCGGTGTCCACCACGTTGCGCAGCGCGAACGAGATGGTCACGGCGTCGAAGGTGGCGTCCGGGAACGGCAGCGCCAGGGCGTCGCCGGCGAGCAGCGGGACGTGCGGGCGCGCCCGTCGCCCGGCCTGCAGCATGCCGATCGACAGGTCGAGCCCGACCGCGCGGGCCCCCGAGTGGCCCAGTTCGGCCGTGGAGACCCCCGTGCCGGCGCCGACGTCGAGCACCCGGTCGCCGGGGTTCAGGGCGAGCGCCTGCCGCGTCGCCCGTCGCCATCCGCGGTCCTGCCCGAACGACAGCACGGTGTTCGTCAGGTCGTAGCGGTCCGCCACGCCGTCGAACATCGCGGCGACCTCGTGCGGCTGCTTCTCCAGGCTGGCGCGGTGCCCGCGCGATCTCCCGCTCACCCCGAATACTCTGCCAGCCGCCCACCAACCAGGTCGGCGCGGGTCCGACGACAAGATCGCCCTCTTCCCCGGCCCGGACACGGCGAGGGCGGAGTGGTGAGCCACCCCGCCCTCGCCGCCGTGCGTTATGTGTACGGCCCACTCGGACCGCTGGAGGACAACCTCAGTTAAACGTCTTCTCGTCGCCGGGGGTCACCAGGACGACCCGACGCCGACGGGCGAGCATAAGCAGCACGCCGCCGATGGCCAGGGCCGCCACGCCGATGCCACCGATCAGCCCGGCCTGGACGCCGGCCGACTAACGGGTGATCACTTCGCGTCGACGAGCGGCAACTGCCGGCCCGCGCCGCCGCCCGGCAACGCGATCGACGAGAAGTGCGAGACGATCCGCTCGTCGCTCGGGTCCTCGTCGGGCGTCCGGTGCACGGCCAGGTGGCGGTAGAGGGTGTCGCGCTGCGCGGGGATGCGATCCGCGCTGCGGATCATCCAGATCAGCTCCTGCAGGTTGGAGCGGTGCCGGGCGCCCGCCGAGGAGATGACGTTCTCCTCCAGCATGATCGAGCCGAGGTCGTCCACACCCATGTGCAGCGCCAGCTGGCCGACGTCCTTGCCGGTGGTCAGCCACGACGCCTGCAGGTGATCAATCTTGTCGAAGAAGAGCCGGGCCACCGCGATCAGCCGCAGATACTCCAGCGTCGTCGCCTGGGTGCGGCCCTTCAGGTGGTTGTTCTCCGGCTGGTACGTCCACGGGATGAAGGCGCGGAAGCCGCCGGTGCGGTCCTGCACGTCGCGGATCATCCGCATGTGCTCGATCCGCTCGGCGTTCGTCTCCCCCGTACCCATCATCATGGTCGCGGTGGATTCCACGCCGAGCCGGTGCGCGAGCTCCATGACCTCCAGCCACCGCGCGCCCGACTCCTTCAGCGGGGCGATCGCCTTGCGCGGCCGGTCCGGCAGCATCTCCGCGCCGGCGCCGGCGATCGAGTCCAGGCCGGCGGCCTTGATCCGGGTGATCGCGTCCTCCAGGCTGACGCCGGAGACCTTCGCCATGTGCAGGATCTCGCTCGGCCCGATGGAGTGGATCACCAGGTCCGGGTAGGCGGCCTTGACCGACGAGAACAGCTCCTCGTAGTACTCCACGCCGTAGTCCGGGTGGTGCCCGCCCTGCAACATCACCTGCGTCGCGCCGAGCTCGACCGCCTCGCCGCACCGCCGCAGGATCTCCTCCATCGGGTGCGTCCAGCCCTCGGCGTGCTTCGGCGCCCGGTAGAAGGCGCAGAACTTGCAGGCCGTCACGCAGACATTCGTGTAGTTGATGTTGCGGTCGATCAGGTACGTGACGATGTTGTCGGGGTAGCGCCGGCGGCGCACCGCGTCCGCCGCCTCGGCGAGGGCGTGGAACGGCGCGTCGGTGTAGAGCAGCAGCGCCTCCTCGGGCGTGATCCGCCCGCCGTCCGCGCCGCGCTGCAGGATGCTGTCGATCTCCCGGCTCTCAGTCACGCCCTTGAGCGTACGTCCCGTTCCCGACGACCCGACGCTCGTGTCCGTTCCTTGTGACGAGACCGGCTGGTCGCGCCCCTTCCCGCGATCAAGGACTCGGCAGCGCGTCCGACGCCCTCCCACGCCGCCAATCCCTTGATCGACCGTGCGCCGGCCACCCGTGACCGATACGCCCGTCGAAGCAGGGTCAGGCGTCGTAGTCGATGACCACGCGGTCCGTCGTCGGGGTGGCCTGGCAGGTGAGGACGTAGCCGGCGGCCAGCTCGTCCGGTTCCAGGGCGTAGTTGCGGGCCATCGAGACCTCGCCCTCGACGACCTTGGCCTTGCAGGTCGAGCAGACGCCGCCCTTGCAGGCGTACGGCAGCTCGGGCCGGACCCGCAGCGCGGCGTCGAGCACCCGCTCGTCCGGGCCCATCCGCAGCCCCGACGCCCGCCCGTCCAGCATGATCGTGACGTCGGCGCCGGCCGCCGGGGCGGTCGCGGGCCGGGGCGGGGGCGGCGTGGCGTCGACGTGGAACAGCTCGGTGTGCACCGCCTGCTCGGGGACGCCGCGGGCGGCGAGCACCTCGCGGGCGTCGGTGACCATGCCGTACGGGCCGCAGAGGAACCACTCGTCGATCTGCGCGCCGGGCACGACGCTGTCCAGCAGCCGGCCGAGCCGGTCGGCGTCGATCCGGCCGGAGAGCAGCCACGACTCGCCGGGCTCCCGGGAGAGCACGTGCAGCAGGTGCAGCCGCTCCCGGTACCGGTCCTTCAGGTCGGCGAGCTCCTCGGCGAACATCACGCTGCGGGCCGTGCGGTTGCCGTACACCAGGGTGAAGGTGCTGTCGGGCTCCACGGCCAGGGCCGTCGCGACCAGCGCGAGCACCGGCGTGATGCCGGATCCGGCGACGACCGCGCCGTAGTGCCGCGTGCGGGCGGGGTCGAAGTCGGTGGTGAAGTGCCCCAGCGGCGGCATGACCTCGACGGTCTCGCCGGCCGCGAGCGCCGCGCAGGCGAAGCTCGAGAACGCGCCCCCCGGCACCTCCCGCACGCCGATGCGCAGCCGGCCCCGCTCGGCCAGCTCCGTCGGCGTGGAGCAGATCGAGTACGAGCGCCGCACGTCCTCCCCGCTGTCCGGGTCGACCCGGCGCACGGTCAGGTGCTGGCCGGCCTTGAAGGCGAAGACCGCGCGCAGCTCGGCCGGCACGGCGAAGGTGATCGCGACCGCGTCGTCGGTCAACCGGTCCACGGCGTCCACAGGCAGCGCGTGGAAGCTCGGCCGCCGCCGCGCGGGGCGGGTGATGGTGACTGTCACAGTGCCTTCACATGGTCGAAGGGTTCACGGCAGGACCGGCAGCGCCACAGGGACTTGCAGGCGGTCGAGCCGAAGCGGCTGAGCTGCTCGGTCTCGGCGGACCCGCAGCGCGGGCAGCGCACGCCCAGCGCGAGCGGCACCGCGCCGCGGCGCGCGGACGGCCCGGGCGGGGCGATGCCGGCGGCCGCCAGCTTCGCCCGCCCCGACTCGGAGATCCAGTCGGTGCTCCAGGCCGGCGCGTAGACGGTGACCACCTCGGCGTCGGGGTGGCCGGCGGCGTACAGCGCGCGGCGGATGTCGGCGCGGATCACGTCCATCGCCGGGCAGCCGGTGTAGGTCGGCGTGATCGTCACGGTCACCCGGCCGGTGGTCGAGTCTACGTCGACGTCGCGCAGGACGCCGAGCTCGTCGATGGTGATCACCCGGATCTCCGGATCCACCACCGCGGCCACGGCCTCCCTCGCATTCACCAGGTCGCTCCCGGGTGGGCGCGGTGCAGCACCTGCATCTCGGCCAGCAGGTAGGACAGGTGCTCCGTGTGGACCCCGTCCCGGCCGCCGGTTGGGCCCCACGCGTCGGCCGGCCGGGTCAGCGTCGCCTCGGCGAGCACCCGTTCCACCGTCGCCAGCCATGGTCCGCGCAGCGTGGCCGGATCGACGGGCGCGCGCTCATCGGCGGCGAAGAGCTCATCGGTGTACGGCCACAGCTCGTCGACCGCCGCCTGCATCCGCCGGTGCGACTCGGCGGTGCCGTCGCCGAGCCGAATCGTCCAGAGCGAGCTGTGATCGACGTGGTACGCGGTCTCGTTGCGGGCCTTGCCGGCGATCGCCGCAAGCCGCTCGTCGCCGCACTCGGAGAGCGCGGCGTAGAGCGGCAGTTGGTACGCGGAGAGGAAGAGCAGCTTCGCGATCGTGACGGCGAAGTCGCCGTTGGGCAGCTCGACGAGGAGCGCGTTGCGGAACTCCCGGTCGCCCCGCAGGTACGCCAGTGCGTCCTCGTCCCGGCCGGCCCCCTCCAACTCCCCCGCGTACGACAGCAGCAGCCGGGCCGCGCCGAGTTGGTCGAGGGCGATGTTGGCCAGCGCCACGTCCTCTTCCATCTCCGGCGCGGCGGCGTACCACTCGGCGAGCCGCTGCGAGGAGATCAACGCGTCGTCGGCGAGCCCGAGGACGTACTCGAACGTCGCGGTCACAGGTGCGCCACCCCGTCCGGGACCTGGTAGAAGGTCGGGTGCCGGTACACCTTGTCCGCCGCCGGCTCGAAGAAGGCGTCCTTCTCGTCCGGGCTGGACGCGGTGATCCCGGCGGCCGGCACGACCCAGATCGAGACACCCTCCTGACGGCGGGTGTAGAGGTCGCGGGCGTTGCGCAGCGCCATCGCCGCGTCCGGGGCGCGCAGGCTGCCGACGTGGGTGTGCGACAGCCCGCGCCGGGCCCGCACGAAGACCTCCCACAGCGGCCAACTGACGTCACTCATGCGGCGGCCTCCTGCCGTACCCGGTCTTTCGCCGCGTAGGCCGCGGCCGCCTCCCGCACCCAGGCGCCCTCGCGGTGCGCGCGGCGGCGGTGTTCGATCCGCTGCCGGTTGCACGGGCCGTCGCCCTTGATCACCCGCATCAGCTCGTCGTAGTCGGGCTGGGTGTAGTCGTACGCCTGGCGCTGCTCGTTCCAGCGCAGGTCCGGGTCGGGCAGCGTCAGGCCCAGGATCTCGGCCTGCTGCACGCACATGTCGACGAAGCGCTGCCGCAGCTCGTCATTGGAGAACCGCTTGATCTTCCACGCCATCGACTGCTCGGAGTGCGTGGAGGCGGTGTCCGGCGGGCCGAACATGGCCAGCGACGGATACCACCAGCGGTCGATCGCGTCCTGGGCCATCGCCTTCTGCGCCGGGGTGCCGTGCGACAGCGTGTGCAGGATCTCGTAGCCCTGCCGCTGGTGGAACGACTCCTCCTTGCAGATCCGGATCATCGCCCGCGCGTAGGGGCCGTACGAGCAGCGGCAGAGCGGGACCTGATTCACGATCGCCGCGCCGTCCACCAGCCAGCCGATCGCGCCGACGTCCGCCCAGGTCAGGGTCGGGTAGTTGAAGATCGAGCTGTACTTCTGCCGCCCTTCGAGCAGCATCTGGACGAGCTCGTCCCGGCTCACGCCGAGGGTTTCCGCGGCGGCGTACAGGTAGAGGCCGTGCCCCGCCTCGTCCTGGACCTTCGCGAGCAGGATCGCCTTGCGCTTCAGCGACGGCGCCCGCGTGATCCAGTTGCCCTCCGGCTGCATCCCGATGATCTCGGAGTGGGCGTGCTGGGCGATCTGACGGATCAGCGTCTTCCGGTACGCCTCGGGCATCCAGTCCCGCGGCTCGATCTTCTGGTCCGCCTCGATCACGGCGGTGAAGTAGTCCCGCAGGGTCGCCTCGTCGGCGCCCTGCCGGCCGGCGGCGCCCGCCAGCCCGCGCTCAGCGGCGTCCCGCAGCGCCGCCTCGGCCGCCTCGACCTCACCGAGAAGGCCACCGTCCGGGCCCGGGAAATCATTGCCGTACACGAGATAAGTGTTACAGCCACACCACCCCCAAGCCAAGACCTGTAACACAACTCCCCGAAATACCTGCACCCCCTCAACCCCGTCGATCTTGCAGTTGTGGCCCATCTTCCGTACGTATTTGCCCCCTTTTGTCGGGGCCCAATGTGCAAGATCGACGAGGAGAGGCGGCGCGGTGCCGGCACGGGGTCGTTATCCACAGGTGGGGGCTTGTCCACAGGTTGGCCTGGTGCGGGTGGCGTGGGGACGGGGCGGCGGTGATGCTGCGGCGGCATGGAGAGGGAGCTGCTACGGGGGCGGGACGCGCCCAGTCGCCGGAGGTTGCGCGGCGGGGTGGAGCGCGCCGAACTCCACCGTCTCACCCGCGGTGTCTACGCCGACGGACCGACCGGGTCAGGGTGGTGCGCCGAGGACGAGACGCTACGTGCGATGTTCTTACGGCTGCCGCCGCAGGCGCTGCTCGGTCGGCAGAGCGCGGCGCGGCGCCTGGGCTTCGGGGTGCTGCGTCCGGCCGGGATCCACGTCGTGTTGCCGCCGGAGGTCGCGCGTCCGCGTATCCCGGGAGTCGTGGTGCATCACGAGGTCCTGCCCGTGACCGCGCCCGTGCTCGTACGCGGCGTCCCGTGTGTGCCGCCGGCCCACTGCGCGATAGATCTCGCGCGGACGGTGCGGCGCGCCGACGCGCTGCCGGTGCTGGATGCGGTGCTCCGAGCCGGGCTGTGTGACATGGACGAGTTGCTCGCCGAGGTGGCACGACATCAGGCGCTCCGTGGGGTGCGGCAGGCGCGCGAGCTGGTTCCGCTGGCGGACGCCCGCGCCGAATGCCGGCAGGAGAGCCAGCTTCGGCTGGTGCTCATCGACGGCAAGTTGCCCCCGCCGGAGCCGCAGATCTGGGTGACCGACAGTACGGCGTCAAGCGTTACCGGATCGACCTCGGCTATCGCGAGCGGCGGGTCGGTGTGGAGTACGACGGCGTTTCGCACCTCGATCGCGACCGGCTACGCACGATCGTGATCGCTCCAACTGGTTGGCCTGCAACGGCTGGACGATGCGCCACTTCACGGACCGCGACCTGTACCACCGCCCCGCCCACATCGTCGCCACGATCCGCACCCTCCTCCGCCCCTAACGCCCGCCGATCTTGCAGTTACGGCCGGGATATTCACCGTGAATCAGGACATATCCAGGGCCATAACTGCAAGATCGCGGGAGAGTGGGGGGGGGGGGGGGGGGGGGGGGGGGGGGGGGGGTGGGGGGGGTTAGGCGGCGAAGAAGGTGGGGCCGGGTGGGGGGAGGGCGGGGGCGGCGTTGAGGGCGGCGGCGCGGCGCGCGAACTCGCGGAGGCCGGCGATCTGGCGCTCGCCGAGGGAGAAGTCCAGCTTCCGGAAGTACGTCGCCAGCGTCTCGGCGTCGAAGGGTTCCCACCGGGCGGCGGCGGCCGCCACCTCGTCCAGCTCCGACAGGCACAGGTCACGGGAGCGCAGGAACGCCTCGTGCACCTCCTTGACCTGACCCGGGTGGGCGGCCGCGAAGTCGCGCCGCACCGCCCAGACCGCGAAGACCATCGGCAGCCCGGTCCACTCCCGCCAGGCCTGCCCGAGGTCGGTGACCGTCAGGCCCCGGCGCGGCGCCTCGTAGAGGGCGCGCAGCGCCACGTCGCCGATCAGCACCCCGGCGTCGGCCTCCAACAGCATCTGCGTCAGGTCCGGCGGGCAGCGGAAGTAGTCGGGGCGGGCCCCGTACCGCTCGGCGAGCAGCATCTGGGCGAGCAGCACGCCCGTCCGCGAGGTGGAGCCGAGCGCGACGCGCTTGCCGTCCAGTTCCGGCAGCGGGAGCGTCGAGACCACGTTCACCGACAGCACCGGCCCGTCGCTGCCGACGGCCAGGTCCGGCAGGAGCAGCAGCTCGTCGGCGTGCCGCAGGTATTCGACGTGGGAGATCGGACCGATGTCGAGGTCACCGGCGACCAGCGCGGCGCCGAGCCGTTCCGGTGAGTCCTTGTGCAGGTCCACGTCGATCAGGGCGCCGGAGCGCATCAGGCCCCAGTAGATCGGCAGGCAGTTGAGGAACTGGATGTGCCCGACCCGGGGTCGCCGGAGTGCACTCTCGGTCATGATCCCCACCGTAACCACCGCCCGCGGCGGCCGCGCGGCGGGTCACCGAACAGTGGTCGATCCCGCACCCGCCGCCGAAAACTCCGTCGCCGCCGGGGTCGCCGGCACGTAGCATCGAACGTTCGCGCTGCACGCGCGTCCCTCTCCCGAACCGGGCACAGCCGGCACCGCGCTGACGGAGCGCCGGGCGGCCCTGGTCATCGATCACGCACACGCGCCGGAAGGTACGTCGGATGACCCTGCCCGCCCACCAGACGATCACCGAAGACGATCTCGACGCCCAGCTCGCCGCCGAGCGGGCCCACCTGGACGCCTCCCGGGCGGCGCTGCGCCGGATGCGCGAGCACGCGGAGGCGCTCTTCTCGACCGGTCACACAGTGGCCGGCGACGCGTACACCGCGGAGGCGCTGGGCCGCCAGATGGCCCGCCGGATCGCCGAGCTCGCCGACGATCCGGACACCCCGCTGTTCTTCGGCCGCCTCGACCTTCGCCCCGAGCAAGATCTGCGTGATCAGGGGGCGGGGAGCACGACACGCCGCCACGACACGAATCCACTCCCTGATCACGCGGATCATGCGGAACGGGCGCGGTTTCATATTGGGCGGCGGCATGTGGGGGACGCGGCGGGGGAACCGATGGTGTTGGACTGGCGGGCGCCGCTGTCCCGGGCGTTCTACCGGGCCAGCGTGCGGGATCCGCAGGGGGTGGTCTCGCGGCGGCGGTTCGGGTTCAGCGGTGGGACGCTGACCAGCTTCGAGGACGAACACCTGGATCGGGGCGAGGAGCTGGGGACCGGGTCACGGATCCTGACCGCGGAGATCGAACGCCCCCGCGTCGGCCCGATGCGTGACATCGTCGCGACCATCCAGCCCGAGCAGGACGAACTGGTCCGCGCCGAGCTGGACACCTCGATCTGCGTGCAGGGCGCGCCGGGGACCGGCAAGACCGCGGTCGGCCTGCACCGCGCCGCGTACCTGCTCTATCAGCATCGGGAGCGGCTGCGCCGCGCCGGCGTGCTGATCGTCGGCCCCAACCGGGCGTTCCTGTCGTACATCGCCGCGGTGCTGCCGGCGCTCGGCGAGGTCGAGGTCGCGCAGACGACCGTGGAGGACCTGATCGCGCGGGTGCCGGTGCGCGCCACCGACGACCCGGCGACGGCGAGCGTCAAACACGATCCGCGGATGGCGGAGGTGCTGCGGCGGGCGCTCGACGCCCGCATCGGACGCCCGGCCGAGTCGATCGTGCTCCCGGACGGGTCGTTCCGGTGGCGCGTCGGCGCCGAGGCGCTGGCCCGGGTGGTCGACGAGGTACGGCGCGAGGGGCTGCCCCACGCCACCGGCCGGGAGCGGGTGCGGGCGCGCGTGCTGGCGCTGCTGCAGCGGCAGGCGGAGGCGCGGCGGGCGGAATCCCCCAGCGACGCCTGGCTGCGCCGGGTGGCGCGGTCGAAGCCGGTCACCGCGTTCCTCGACGAGGTCTGGCCCGCCGTCACGCCCGAGGCGCTGGTCTTCGGGGTGCTCTGCGATCCCGAACCGGCCGCCGGCGACCTGTTCAGCCCTCAGGAGCGTGCGCTGCTGCGCTGGCCGAAGCCGCCGCGCTCGCCGAAGACGGCCCGGTGGACCGCGGCCGACGCCGTGCTGATCGACGAGGCCGCCGGGCTGATCGAACGCCCGCCGGGCTTCGGGCACGTGATCGTCGACGAGGCGCAGGACCTGTCGCCGATGCAGTGCCGGGCGATCGCCCGGCGCAGCGAGCACGGGTCGATCACGCTCCTCGGCGACCTGGCGCAGGGCACCGCGCCGTGGGCCGCCACCGACTGGCGCGACTCGCTCGCGCACCTCGGCAAGCCGGACGCCGCCGTGGTCCCGCTGACCGTCGGGTTCCGGGTGCCCGGCGCGGTGATGGCGCTCGCCAACCGGCTGCTGCCGGCGCTCGCCGTCGACGTGCCGCCGGGCGTGTCGCTGCGGGCCGACGGGACGCTCGAGCTGCGTACCGTGACCGACACCGACGCCGCGACGGTCACCGAGGTCCGCGCGGCGCTCGGCCACGACGGCTCGGTGGCGGTGATCGCCGCGGACGCGGCGATCGAGCGGCTGCGCGCGGCGCTGCGCGCAGCCGGGATCGAGACCGCGACCGCCGAGCAGGTCGGTGCCGCGGGGCGGGTCACGGTGGTCCCGGCGACCCTGGTCAAGGGCCTCGAGTACGACCACGTGGTGGTCGTCGAGCCGGCCGAGATCGTGGCCGCGGAGCCCCGCGGGCTGCACCGGCTCTACGTGGTGCTCACCCGGGCCGTCTCCCGGCTCTCCGTGCTGCACGCCACCCCGCTGCCGGCGCCGCTGGGCTGACCTGCCCCGTCGCTCATCCGGCACGGCCGCCGGTCGCGTGCGACTCGGTGAACACCGCGTGCAGCGCGTTCGCGGCGTGCTGCTGGGCGTCGCGGGCGGCGTCCAGCACCGGCGCCATCCCGAAGAACTCGTGTGGCACTCCCTCGTAGTGCCGGCACTCCACCTCGACCCCGGCCTGGATCAGCCGGTCGGCGTAGCGCTGCCCCTGCGTGCGCAGCGGGTCGCGCTCGGCGGTGATGACGAGCGTCGGCGGCAGCCCGCGCAGCCGGTCGGCCGGGGCGTTGAGCACGTCGAACCGGGGGTCCTTCGCCGCCTCGGGCGTCGAAAAGGTGTGCTTGGCGTACCAGCTCAGCGCGGCCCGGCTGAGCGGTCGGGCGTCGGCGGAGTCCGCGCACGACTCGTTGTCGATCGTCCCGGTGACCATCGGGTAGACCAGCAGCTGGAACGCGGGGAGCCAACCCCCCTCGGCCCGCAGTTGCAGGCAGGTCGAGGCCGCCAGGTTGCCGCCCGCCGACTCCCCGGCGATCGCGATCCGGTCGGGGTCGCCGCCGAGGTCCGCGGCGTGGTCGTAGATCCACCGCGTCGCCTCCAGCGCGTCGTCGTGCGCGGCCGGGAACGGGTGCTCCGGGGCGTGCCGGTACTCCACCGACACCACGATGCACTGCTCGCGGTTGGCCAGCCCGCGCGGCGTCGAGTCGTACGAGTCCAGGTCGCCGATCACGAAGCCGCCGCCGTGGAAGTAGATCACGATCGGCATGTTGCGGGCCGACACCGGCGGGGTCGGGCGGTAGACGCGCAACGCGATGTCGCCGCTGGGCCGCGGGATCGTGATGTCCTCGACCGACCCGACCGGCTCCGGATCGGTGGGACGACCGGTGTCGGCCAGCACCCGCGAGACCGCGTCCGCCGGGGTGGGCTGCTTGCGGGCCCGCTGCGGCTCCAGCGTCTCGATCGGCTTCGGGTTCAGCGACGAGTACGCGTCGAGCACCTGCTGTGCCTGCGGTTCGAGCAGCCCGGAGGCGTCCGTGGCGAGCTTGTTCTGCCGCCCGCTGGTGCGGTCCCGCACCTTGTCGACCATCGCGGCGGGTGCCCCGAACGCCCGGGTGACCGGCGGGGCGCCGGTCGCGGACGGGTGCGGGCGGGTCGGCGCGCGCCGCTTGGCGTCCGCGAACGCGGCGCCGAGCTCGGCCATCCGGCGCGGCCCGACCGCGTCGCGCAGCGCCGGCAGCGACTCCCGCTCCTCCTCCGGGACGTGCTTGCGCATCTCGGCGATCAGCCGGTCGAGCGCCTCCTCGAAGTCGGGGCTGCCCGGGTTGTTGCGGTCGATGCTCGCCAGGCACTCCTGGATCCGCTGGTGTTCGGCGCGGATCCGGTCGGTCAGGCCGCGCCCGTCGGCGGCCGCGCCGGCCAGGTCCGGGTAGACGGCCAGCTCCGCGGCGGTCGTGTGCAGCGACAGCTGGTAGATGAGCTGGTCGGCGAGGGTACGGCGATCGCCCCGCTTGGCTTCCAGGTGCTGGAAGATGCGCTCGATGGCGGCGTGATCGTCACTGATCGCCCGGTCGACGTCGCCGGGCAGCGTCTCGTACGGCAGCGCCATGGCGTCCCCTCCTCCAGCGTCGGCTGCCCGGAGCGCATACCCGGGAAAAGCCCGCTGATGCCGGCCGTCGGCGTTGCCGCGAAGCCGGTGCGGGGCGCCTTCGGCGGTGTCAGGATCGCAAAGGGGAGCCGGCCGGAGGCTCCCGGTGGGAGAGCCATGGCAGACAGTTCCGCCCCGAACGTGCCCAGCTGGGTCGACGTCGGCACCCCCGACCTCGCCGACGCCACCCGCTTCTACACGACGCTGTTCGGCTGGGCGGCGCGCGTGTCACCGCAGCCGGAGGCGGGCGGCTACACGATCTTCACGAAGGACGAGAAGGTGGTGGCCGGGGCCGGCCCGCCTTTCTCCGAGGCTCAGCGGCCGGCGTGGGCGACGTACGTGACGACGGACAACGCCCACGACGCGGCGCGCCGGGTCGAGGCGGCCGGCGGGACGGTGCTGATGCCCCCGTTCGACGTGCTCGACCAGGGCCGGATGGCGGTCTTCACCGATCCGGCGGGTGCGCCGATCTCCGTGTGGCAGCCGATCGAGATGGGCGGGGCGGAGCTGTTCAACGTGCCCGGCGCGCTGTGCTGGAACGAGCTGACCACCCGCGACCCGGAGGGGGCCAAGGCGTTCTACGGCGCGGTCTTCGGCTGGGGCGTCAAGGACAACGCGTTCGGGCCGGTGACGTACACGGAATGGCTGCTCAACGGGCGGTCGGTGGCGGGCATGATGCCGATGGCCGGCGAGCAGTGGCCGCCCGACATGCCGCCACACTGGATGGTCTACTTCGCGGTCAACGACTGCGACGCCACCGCCGCGCGCGCGGCCGAGCTGGGCGGCACGGTCTCCGTGGCGCCCACCGACATCCCGCAGGGCCGGATCGCGGTGCTCACCGATCCGCAGGGGGCGGTCTTCTCCGTGATCAGGATGGCGCAGACCTGACCCGGGTGCCCGCCGCGCGCACGGGCACCACCAACGGTCCGTGCTCGCCGTCGACCACCCGCACCCGTGCCCGGTAGTACCTGGCCAGCAGCTGCTCGGTGAGCACCTCGCGCGGGTGTCCGGCCGCGGCCACCCGCCCGTCGGCGAGCAGCACCATCCGGTCGGCGTACTCCCCCGCGATCGACAGGTCGTGCATCGTCGCGAGCACGGTCAGCCCGTGGTCGTGCCGCAGCTGGTCAACCAGCTCGAGCACCTCCTGCTGGTGACCGATGTCCAGGGCGCTGGTCGGCTCGTCGAGCAGCAGCACCGTCGCGCCCTGCGCGAGCGCGCGGGCGAGGAAGACCCGCTGCCGCTCGCCGCCGGAGAGGGTGGCCAGCTCCCGGTCGGCGAAGCCGCTCAGGTCCAGCCGGTCCAGCACCTCGCGGACCGCGGCCAGGTCCGCGTCCGACTCCCGCCCCAGCGGCGGGATGTAGGGGGTGCGCCCGAGCAGCACATAGTCGACGACGGCCATCCCGGGTGGCACGACCGGGGACTGCGTCACGGTGGCGACCATCCGGGCGCGGTCGCGGCGACGCAGCTTCGCGGCCGGCGTGCCGAGCAGACAGATCGAGCCGATCCCGGTCACCAGGCCACCGATGGCGCGCAGCAGGGTCGACTTGCCGGCGCCGTTCGGCCCGATGACGGTGACCCACTCGCCGGGCGCGACAGTGAGATCGACGCCGTCGAGGATGGGCGCGCCGCCCAGCTCGACCCGCAGGTCCCGCACCTCCACAGCGCTCACAACACTCACAGCACTCACAGCACCACCCGCTTCGCGGTGCGCAGGACGAGCACGAAGAACGGCGCGCCGAAGAACGCGGTGACCACGCCGATCGGGATCTCCGCGGGCGCGGCGACGGTCCGCGCGGCCAGGTCGGTCAGCGCCAGGAACGCGCCGCCGAAGAGCATGGAGAGCGGCAGGATCGCCCGGTAGCTCGCGCCGACGAGCAGCCGCACGGTGTGCGGCACGATGATGCCGACGAACCCGATCAGGCCGGTCGCGGAGACCGCGGCCGCGGTGCCGAGCGACGCGGCGGCGATCAGGAGGTAGCGGGATCGCCGCGGGTGCAGCCCGAGGCTGGTGGCCTCGGCGTCGCCGACCGAGAGCACGTCGAGCTCGCGCCGGTGCAGCAGCACCACCACGGCGGTGACCGCGGCGTACGGCAGGACCAGCAGCACGTCGTGCCAGCCGGCGGTGGCCAGGCGTCCGAGCAGCCAGGCGTAGACCTCGCGGATGCTGTCGGCGTTGCGCTGCAGCAGGTAGGTCTCGCCGGCCGCGAGGAAGGCGGAGACGGCCACGCCGGCGAGGATCAGCGTCGCGGGCGTGCGGTCGCGACCACCGGCGGCCCCCAGCAGGTACGTGAGCACGACCGCGCCGAGCGCGCCGACGAAGGCGGCGAGCGGGATGGTCAGCGGCAGCCCCGTGGTGACGTCGCCGCTGCCCGCCCCGCCACCGACGCCCAGCGTGATCATGGCGGTGACGCCGAGCCCCGCGCCCGCCGCGACGCCGAGCAGGTGCGGGTCGGCCAGCGGATTGCGGAAGACGCCCTGGTAGCAGCCGCCGGCCAGCGCCAGCATTCCGCCGACGAGCAGCGCGAGCACGACCCGGGGCAGCCGCAGCTGGGTGAGGATCGCGATCTCCCGCTCGGTGAGCCCGCTGTCGATCCGCACGCCGGGGATGAGGTTGAGCAGTTCGGCCGCGACGCTGCCGGGCGGCAGGCCGACCGGGCCGAAGGCGAGCCCGGCGAGGGCGGCCACGACGACGGCGACGACGCCGGCGGCGAGCCAGGCGGGACGCAGCGGGCGACGCCGCGTACCGCGCGGCTCCCCGACCGCCGCGCGGGCGGCGGCCGGGGGGCCGGGACGGGCTTCGATCACGCCGCGGGGACCTTGGCGACCGCGTCGACGATCGCCCGGACCAGGTCGACCACGCGCGGCCCCCAGCGGGAGGCGATGTCGTCGTCCAGGGTGACGATCTGGTTGTTCTTGACGGCGTTCATCGCGGCCCAGCCGCTGCGCGCCTTGACCGTCTCCGGCGACTGCTGGCAGCACTTCACGTCGGCCAGGAAGATGAGGTCGGGATTCGCCTTGACCAGCACCTCCTGGGACAGCTGCGGGTAGCCGCCCTTGGCGCCGTCCGGGTCGGCCGCGTCGGCGACGTTCTCCATGCCGACCAGCGCGAAGAGCGAGCCGACGAGGGTCTTGCTGGTCACGGAGTAGAAGGTCGGGTCGAGCTCGTAGTAGTAGCGCAGCTTGGTCGCGCGCTGCGGCACGTCCTTGACGAGCTTGTCGATCTCGTTCTTCATCCGCGTGGTCAGGTCGGCCGCCTCGTCCGGGTGGCCGGTGAGCGCGCCCAGGTCGGCGATCTGCTGGTACGTGTCGTCCAGCGTCTTCGCGGCGGGCGCGACGTAGACCGGGACCTTCAGCTTGGTGAGCTGGTCGACAACCTTGTTCGTGTCGTTGGAGAGCACCACGAGGTCTGGATTCTTCGCGGCGATCGCCTCGGCGTTCGGGTTGAAGCCCGACAGGTCGCTCTTCGGCGCCTCGGCCGGATAGTTGGAGTTGTCGTCGACCGCGGTGACCTGCTTGCCGGCGCCGATGGCGAAGAGCATCTCGGTGGCGCTCGGCGAGAGCGCGACGATCTTCTCGGGCCGCTTCTCCAGCGTGACGGTGCCGACGGTCACGGGGAACGTGGCGGCGCTGCTCGGGGCGGCCGCCGGCGTGTCGTCCGAGCCGTTGGCGCAGCCGGTCACGATCAGGGCCGCCGCGGCGAGCACGGCGGTGGCGACGGTGCGGATGGGTCTCATCGGTCCTCCTGTCGGTCGAGGAGCTGGTGCTTCGCCGACAGGGGCCGAGTTGGTGGGCGCCCCGCCTGCGAGGCGCCCTTCCTCGAGAGCGCTTGTCGCGACCGCGCCGCAGGCGGCCTGGCTCATCCTCCGCGCGGCCAACGGCGCCCGGTTACGGGCGGCCGTGCGGAACGGGGCATCACAGTTGCGGGACAGCGCCGGGTTCACACCGGCTTCGCTGCGGAGCAGTCGATAGAAAGGTAGCGCAATGACCAGGGACGATGCGCCGACGGATGGCCGATCACACACACAGACCGTCGGCCGGGGACGACGTCCCCGGCCGACGGCCCGGCGTCCTGCTCGTGGCGGTGGGGTCAGCAGTACTGGCTCTGCTTGCCGATGGCCCGGTAGGGGCAGTCGGCGAACTCGCTGAGGATCAGCACGGCGTCGCGGTTGCGCGCGGTCTCCCGCGGGATCACCTCGTCGGGCGGGTAGAAGCCGCCGCCGGAGGCGGAGCCGGGATACATCTCGAAGGTGTACGCCCAGATCTTGTGCACACCCCACATCCAGTCGAGGCTGTCGCCGTCCGTGATGTAGAGGTCCGACGACTGCTGCGGCGTGTAGCCGTTGGTGTTGGCCATCTGCCGACCGATGGTCGCGAAGGTGTTGTACTGGTCGGCGTTCATGCCGGTGGCGGTGTTGTTGTACGTGTAGCCGTACGGCCAGAGCACCAGCTGCGAGTAGGTGTGGAAGTCGATGTTCGCCTTGATCTGCTGCACGCCGCCGACGACCCGGCTGTTGACGAAGTCGCGCAGCGCCCGCGTCTCCACCGCGGAGAACGCCGACGGGCCGCGGTAGGTCTCGGACGACGTGCTGCCGGAGGAGCCGCCGCAGCAGCCCCAGTTGTAGCCCCAGTTGCGGTTCAGGTCGGTGCCGACGTACGACGATCCGCTGTTGGGCTGGCGGTTCTTGCGCCACGACCGGTACGAGCCGGTGGCGATGTCGTACTCGCTGCCGTCCGGGTTGACCGTCGGCACGATCCAGAGCTCGCGGGTGTTGACGATGTTGGTCACCCGGGAGTCGGAGCCGTAGCTGTCGGTGAAGAGGTTGAGCAGGTAGATCGCCATTTCGACGGTCAGGTGCTCACGGGCGTGCTGCTGCGAGTTGAACAGGATCTCCGGCTCGTTCTCGTCGGTGTTGACGTTGTCGGAGATCTTGACCGCCATCAGGTCGCGACCCTCGTACGACCGCCCGATGCTGGTCTTGCGGGCGATGGTCGGGTGGTCGGCGACGACCCGGTTCACCACGGCGGTCAGCTCCGCGTAGTCGTGGTAGTTCGAGTCGGCCGGCGGGAACGCCATGGTGGACGGCCCGGCGCTGGGGTCGGAGCGGTCCGGCGGGGCGGGGACGGCCTCGATCCGGAAGCCCAGCCGCTGGACGGCCTTCGCCTCGGACGCGGTCGCGGTGATGGTGAGGATGCCGTGTTCGACGTCGTCGATCGCGGCACCGGTGCCGGCGACCGCGGTGCGGTCGGCGGGCGTGCGCGGGCCGAGCACCCGGTATTCGCGGGCGATCTCCCGCGGCGCCGGGTCGGGCTGCGCCTGCGCGGCGACCGGGGCGCTCACCGCGGCGAACAGCCCGACGGCCGCGGTTGCGGCCAGGGCCGTCGCCCGGCGTAGCGAGACGGATGGGCGGAATCGCATAGCTGACCTCCTGGGGGTGGGGAGGATCCCGCTGGATCGGGCCCTAACTGCACCACCCGCCCCATGGTCATATCAATATTTGTCACCTTCGTTTCCATGCCAAGGTGATCATCATTCTGGCAAAGACTTTCCGTGTGGTTACATCTAGCGAAAGTTCCTTGCGGACGGGATAGTGGCGGCAGGAGTCCCCCGTACCCCCGTGGGAGCAACCATGGACAGATCCCGGGCCCGCGCGGTCGCCGTCGCCGGTGTCACCGCCCTCGCCCTGCTCGGCGCCGCCGTCCCGGCCGCCGCGGCGACCCCCACCGCGGCCGCCACCCGGCCCGCGACGCCGATCACCCACGACGAGCAGATCACCTACCACGAGTGGTCGAACCACCGGCAATGGCGCGGCGGCACCCACCAGGGAACGATGGCCCTCCCCGGCTTCCGCACCGGCATCACGCTGCGCGCCCCCGCCGGCACCACCGAGTACGCCGACCCGCACACCGGCGTCACCCGCCGCTGGCAGTACGCCACCTGGACCTCGCCGCTGACCGAGGTCGGCTTCGACGCCACCGAGCTGGTCGCGTCGTGGAACGCCGACACCCCCGCCGGCACCTGGATCCAGATCGAGCTGCAGGGCACGTACAACACCGGGGACCGGACCCCGTGGTACGTCATGGGCCGCTGGGCCTCCGGCGACCAGGACATCCGGCGCACCACCGTCAACCGCCAGGGCGACCCGTGGTCGAGCATCTGGACCGACACCTTCGCGATCGACGACGCGTCCGCCGGCGTGCTGCTGCGGGCGTACCAGCTCCGGCTCACCCTGTACCGCGCGCCGGAGCAGCGGCGCGCGCCGCGGGTCTGGATGCTGGGCGCGATGAGCTCGGCGGTGCCGGACCGGTTCTCGGTCACGCCGAGCGCCGGAGGCATCGCCTGGGGCCGGGAGCTGGCCGTCCCGCGCTACTCGCAGAACGTCCACGCCGGCCACTACCCGGAGTACGACGGCGGCGGTCAGGCCTGGTGCTCCCCCACCTCGACCGAGATGGTCGTGGAGTACTGGGGGCGTGGGCCGTCCGAGGAGGAGACCGCCTGGGTCGACCCGACCTACCCGGACCCCAGCGTCAACCACGCCGCCCGGATGACCTACGACTACGCGTACGAGGGTGCGGGGAACTGGCCGTTCAATACCGCGTACGCGGCGTCGCGGCGGGGACTGGACGCGAGGGTGACCCGGCTGCACTCGCTCGACGAGGTGGAGCGCTTCATCGCCGCCGGCATCCCCGTGGTGACCAGTCAGTCCTTCCTGGCCAGCGAGCTCGACGGCGCCAACTACGGCACCTCCGGGCACCTGTTCGTCATCGTCGGGTTCACCGACGACGGCGACGTGATCGTGAATGATCCGGCCTCGTCGTCGAACGAGGTCGTCCGCAACGTCTACCAGCGGGAGCAGTTCGAGCAGATCTGGCTGCGCACCAAGCGCCACACCGCGGCCGGCACGGTCGCCGGCGGCTCCGGCGGCATCGTCTACCTGATCAAGCCCTGGTGGAAGCCCTGGCCGGCGGTGCCCGGCTCCACCAACTGGTAGGCGCACGGGGATCGGCGGGTCCGGCACGGTCAACGACGCCCGTGCCGGGCCCGTCGCCGTCACAGCAGCTGCGGCAGCTCCCAGCTCTTGTCCGCGCCCGTGACCTTGTCGATCGTCGGCCCGAGGGTCGGCTTGACGATCGCCTGTTTGATCACCCAGTTCGTCGCGATCAGCTGGTATCCGCTCGCCGAGGCGTAGCGCGCGGTCGCCCAGTTCTGCACTCCGACGCTGCGGATCGATGTCAGCTTGTACGCCTTGGCGAACGTGCTCATCTTGCCGAGGAACTCGGCGACCTTGCGGAGCAGGTTCGCGAGCCGCAGCGCCACCGCGGCGGCCCGGGTGCCGGCCAACCCCGCCTCCACGGCGCCCGCTGCCGCGCCCACCGCGACCGACGCGCCGGCGGTGATCCAGGCCGACGCGAGCGCGACGATGATCGTCACGATCAGCCAGGCGATCAGCTCACGCACGATCTGCTCGACCAGCTCCTGCGCCTGCTGCGCGCCCTCGGCCGACCCCTCCAGCAGCTCCGCGGTGGCCACGAAATGCTCGCCGATCTCGGTCAGGGACCGGTTGAGCTCCGCCATCTCCGCGTTGAACGAGGTCGCCGCCGCACCCTCCCAGTAGGAGAGCAGGTCGGTCCGGGCGTCCAGCTCCGACCGGGCGAACTCCTCCAGCCGGCCCGCCGCGTCCCGCCACGCCACGGCCTTCGCCCGCAGCTGGTCCGGGTCGCCGGTGACCTCGTCGAGGGGGTTCGCCAGGAACTCCACGATGGGCTTGATCACGGAGTACGCGGCACCGGCCGGCCCGAGCCACATCTCGATCCGCTCGGCCCCGCTGGGCGCCCGGGTCACCGCCCGCCCCCGAACCGCTGCGCGCTGGCCTGGTCGGCGCCCTGGTAGTTGTCGCGCATCTGCCGGAACGCCACGGCCAGCTCGCCGAAGACGTCCTCCCCGGCGCGCAGCACCTCGAGGCCCTCGGTGGTGCGCTGCTCGTACCCGGCGGCCGTCTCCCGCGACTCCGGCAGCAGACCGAAGCTGTCCGCGGTCACGTCCGCGTCGAGCAACGTGGACCGCGTCCGGCCGAACCCGTCGGCCAGCTCCGCCATCGCCTCGGCGTACCGGGTCATCGCGTCCAGGTGGACCCGCAGCGGTTGGCTCATCGTCTCTCCTCCCCTTCGACCCCGGCCGCCGGCTGCGGCGGACCGATCGCGGCCGCGGCCCGCTCGCCGAGCTTCGGCAGCGCGCACACCAGCGCGCAGGCCGACCCGTCGGCGAAGACGACCAGGATCCGCCCGCGGCGCAGCGCGCCGGCCGGCGCGTGGACGGCACCCACCACGCGCGGCCGGTCCACCTCGTACAGCGCGGACGCGACCTGTCCGGCCGGGCCGAACCAGCGCCGCCAGAAGCCACCGCCGGGCGCGTCGACCAGCTCAGCGCGGTAGAGCAACAGCCGGCGGTCGGTGACGGCCAGGGCGGCGCTGCCGGTCACGGCGTCGTGGACCGACCGGGCGATGCTGTCGTCGCCGCCGACCACGGCCCGGCCGAACGTCGCCCGTTGCAGCAGTTGTCCGGGGTGCGCGCCCAGTCCGAGCAGGATCGTCGGGTCCAGCAGGTTCTTCAGCTCGTCGGCGACGGAGACGTCCTCGGTGGTCCCCGGGTCTCGCACCAGCGGCGACGCGACGAGCAGCGATTCGGCGTCGTGCAGCAGCGGGCGGAGCACCGGCGCCATGTTGGCGGTGTAGTCCCTGGCCACCCGGCAAGAATGCCATCAGATCAACACGAGCACTATTCTTCGGTCGGCGGACACCGCGCCGGACCGGGAGGAGCCCCATGTCTGAACTCCGCGACCTCTCCGACCTCGCCGATTACGCGCACCGGCAGATCGAACGGATCCAGCGGATGCAGCAGGACATCGCGGCGGAGTACGGCGAGGGCCGGTCGCCGCGCGGGCTGGTCCGGGCGCGTACCGGCCCCGGCGGCGCGCTGCTCCAGCTGCGGATCGACCCGGCCGGGCTGCGGCTGACCGCGGACGAGCTGGAGGCCGAGGTGACCGCGGCAGTGACCGCCGCCCAGCAGCAGTTCGCCGCCCGCGCGGACGAGATCATGGCGCCGGTGCTCGGCCTGCGCCCGAGCGAGCAGGCCGTCAACGAGCTGGAGGCCGGGATGAACCGGCTGGACGCGCTCGGCGACGACCTCGAACGGCTGGCGCGGCGGCGGGGGCTCGCCGACTGAGCGGGGCTCAGCTCTTCGCGCCGCCCTCTTCCGACTCGGCCGGGGTGGCGGGCGGCTGGTCGTCGCCGGCCAGCGCGGAGCGCAGCCGTTCCTTCTCGGCCCGCCGCCGCTCGGCCGCCTCCGCCAACTGCTGGGCCATCTGGTCCCGCAGGCCGCGCAGGAAGAAGAACGAGACCGCCGCGGAGAACACCACCGCCAGCATCAGCTTGATGAGCAGGTCGAGGGGGGTCGGCCAGAGCGCCACCAGGACCACGACGAACAGCCCGATGCGGGCCAACGTGTACTTCACGGCGGGACTCATGTTTGATCTCCGATCACAGTTCGCCGACCCGGCCACCGGGGCCGCGCCATCCGCTCAGCTTCGCTGCGCCAGCCACCGCACGCCGTGGAACCAGACCAGCGCGTAGACCAGCGAGAAGACCGTGGCGCCGACACCGCCAGCCGCGAGCGGCGGAAGCCCGTTCGTCAGGCCGGCGCCGAGCAGCCCGGCCGCGATCGCGACCGCGGCCGCGACCAGCGCGACGGCGATCCGGGCCGGGCCGATCCGCCAGGCCCGGAACTCCTCGGCGAAGAGCCACACCGGCAGGATCACCGCGAGCCAGCCGTTGGCGTCGCCGAACCGGCCCGCGCCGACAACCGACAGCCCCGCGTCGAAGACCGCGAGCACCGCGAGCCCGATGACCAGGCCGGCGAGGGTCACACCGAGCAGGTCGGGCAGCGCGACGACCCGCCCGTCGGCGTCGCGCCGCGGGAAGCTGTCGCTCTTCGCTTCCGTCATGACCCTCACGAGGGTACGCGAGCCGCCGAGCGGCACCGCCGACGAGCCGGCGATGCCGTTGCGCTCGGCGCCTGACGCCGGCGCTAGGCCCAGACCTGCTGCGGCTCGGCGCGTCGCTCGGCCAGCGGCACCGGCGCGTCGTACTCGCGGACCACCTCGTACCGGGTGTTGCGCTCCACCGGGCGGAACCCGGCGTCCCAGATCAGGTTCAGCAGGTCCTCGCGGTGCATGGTGTTGGGCGTGCCGTACGAGTCGGCGTCGTGGGTGATCTTGTATTCGACGACCGAGCCGTCCAGGTCGTCGACGCCGAAGTTGAGCGACAGCTGCGCCACCGACAGCCCGTGCATCACCCAGAAGCACTTGACGTGCGGGACGTTGTCGAAGAGCAGCCGGGAGACCGCGAAGGTCTTGAGCGACTCCGCGGGCGACGCCATCGTGGTGCGCGCCTGGATCCGGTTACGGATCTTGCCGTCGGCCGAGTCGACGAAGTCGTGCTGGTAGCGCAGCGGGATGAAGACGGCGAAACCGCCGGTCTCGTCCTGCAGCTCGCGCAGCCGGAGTACGTGGTCGACGCGGTGCCGTGGCTCCTCGATGTGCCCGTACAGCATTGTGGACGGCGTGCGCAGCCCCTTCGAGTGCGCCAGCCGGTGAATGCGCGACCAGTCCTCCCAGTGACAGGCGTGGTCCACGATGTGCTGGCGGACCTCCCAGTCGAAGATCTCGGCGCCGCCGCCGGTCAGCGACTCCAGCCCCGCGTCGATCAGCTCGTCGAGGATCTCGTCCGCGGGCAGTCCGCTGATCTTCTCGAACCACTGCACCTCGGTCGCGGTGAACGCCTTCAGCTTGACGTTGGGCAGCGCGGCCTTGAGCTCGCGCAGCACCTTCGGGTAGTAGCGCCAGGGCAGGGTCGGGTGCAGGCCGTTCACGATGTGCAGCTCGGTGAGCTGCTCATCCTCCATCTCCTTGGCCTTGCGGACGGCCTCCTCGATGCGCATCGTGTAGGCGTCCTTCTCGCCCGGCTTGCGCTGGAACGAGCAGTACGCGCAGGAGGCGCTGCAGACGTTCGTCAGGTTGAGGTGCCGGTTGACGTTGAACATCACCCGGTCGCCGTTCATCTCGGTGCGCTTGTGGTGCGCGAGCCGCCCCAGCCAGGCGAGGTCGTCGCTCTCGTAGAGCGCGACACCGTCCTCACGGGTCAACCGCTCCCCGGCGTACACCTTTTCTTCCAGCTCACGCTTGAGTCCGGCATCCATGCCCGCCACGCCCCTTCCAGCAGCGATCCACCGTCGAGCGTACGTCTACGGCCGGCGGCCGCCTCCGACGGCCGGGCCGCAGCGACACACTTCACCCTCCTCACAGCGTCTCGTTACCCACGACGGCATCGACACGGCCGGCGTTCTGCGGTAGTACAGAGTGGGACAGGGCACACCACACGACGCGAGAACTCCGCCGCGCCCCCGGCGCGGCGTCTTGGCGCCGGACGGAGAGTAAACGGCATGACGATGAGCAGGCGGAAACGACAGGCTCGCTACGGTCGGCCGATCAATCCGGTACTACGTCCGATGGCCTGGTCGGCGCTGCTCGGCGCGGTGGTCGCGGGCATCCTCGCGGCTCCGGCCTACGCCGACCCGCCGCTGCCCAACGCGATCCCCGACACCGGCTCCCGGCCGCAGGTCGCCGGCGCGCTCCCGCTTCCGGGCGCCCCCGCGCCGCCGACGGTGACCCCGCCCGTGGCTCCCTCGACCACCAACCCGCTGGCTGCGAAGCTCGTCGCGAAGCAGACGGAGGTCGCGACGCAGGGTCAGCAGCTGCTGAAGCTGCAAGAGGAGCTCGATACGGCAAAGGCGGCCGTGACCGCCGCCGAGGCCGAGCACCGCGCGGCGGCGGCGGCGATCACGGAGGCCCGGCACAAGGCCGAGGCGGCGGCCGCGGACGCGCTGAAGAACGCCGCGGCGCTGCCGCCGGGCGCCTTCGGCAGCGATCTGCACGACCTCGGCTCGCTCTCCCGCATCCAGAAGGGCTCCGAGGAGCGCGACACGACGGACGCCGCGGCGGGGGAGGCCGCCCGCACCCGCGCCGCGGAGCAGGCCGCGCAACAGGCGTACGCGACCGCGCAGGCGCGCGTCGCGCAGCTCCAGCAGCAGTACACGGAGTTCGACGCGACCTTCAAGCGGTCGCAGAGCGAGCTGGCGAAGCTGGAGAAGGACAACGCCGACCAGATGGTGGCGGTGGCGCGCCAGCAGGAGGCCGCCGAGCAGCGGCTCGGCGCGGACATCATCCGCGACACGAGCATCGCGGGGAAGGGGGCGCATCCGAAGGCGGTCGCGGCGCTGCGGTTCGCGCTGAGCCAGCGCGGCAAGCCGTACGTGTGGGCGGCGGAGGGACCGGACGCCTACGACTGCTCCGGGTTGATGTGGGCGGCCTACCGCACCGTCGGCTACACGTTGCCGCGCGTCGCCAACGACCAGTACTTCGCCACCCGCGGCAAGTCCGTCGACCGCTCCGCGTTGCTCCCCGGCGACCTGGTCTTCTTCGCGTCCGGCCCGAGCTGGCAGAGCATCCACCACGTCGGCATGTACGTCGGCGGCGGCAAGATGGTGCACGCGCCGAACAGCAACGAGGTCGTGAAGGTGTCGGAGGTGTGGTGGTCGCGCCTCTACGCCGCCACCCGGGTGTTCGACGCGGTCAACGCCCCGACCATCCCGGCGCCCAAGCCGCCGGCCCCCAGCAAGCCGCCGGCGACGCCGAAGCCCACGCCACCCGGCCAGCCCACGCCGATCACGCCGAAGCCGAAGCCCCCGACGACGAAGCCGCCCACGAAGCCGCCGACGCTCCCGCCACCCGAGCCGGACCCGACCACCCCGGAGCCGGAACCGACCACGCAACCGCCCGGGAACACGGCCCCGCCCGCGAACACGGCCCCGCCGTCGGAGTCGAGCGCCGCCACCCCGTCCATCGGCGCGACGAACGGCAGCGCGCCGTCGGCCGTCGCCGGGAGCGGCGGTCAGTGACGCGTCGCCCGCGTCCGCTCGGCCCGCGCGGACGCGGGAGCGGCCGGACTCGGAGTGCGCCCGCGCGGCCGGATATGGCACGGTGAGACGGACACTCTCCTCGCCCCGGACGTGACACCGGGCGGGGCGCGGGGCGCGGGAGGCAGCCATGGACGAAGAGCAGGTTCGGCCGCAGGTGGGGACAGCGTCGGAGCCCGCCCCCGCCGAGCGCACGGCCGACGCCGCCGGGGACGCGCCGGTCCCCAGTCAGCGTGCGGGGACCGCGGTCGAGTCCACGTCGCAACATTCCGCGATCTCCGGCCGCGCGCGGGTCTCGCTGCCCGGGCCCTCCCCGCAGGTCACTGCCGAGGAGGCCGCCGCCGCGATCCCGGCCGGCGGGTCCCGGGCCCGCGTCTACAACACCGGCGAATGGCAGGCGCTGCGGCGCCCGGCGCCGACGCCGCAGCCCGCCGAGCCGCCCCGACCCGCCGAACCACCGCGACCGGCGACGCCACCGCCGCCGGGGCCGGGTCCCGCACCGACGCCACCCCCGCTGCCGCAGCCGGGTCCCGAACCCTCGCCCCTGCCCGCGCCGCCGTTGCCGGAGCCGCCCGGGCCGAGGCCGCAGCCGACGCCGCCGGCGCCCGGACCACAGCCCGTGCCGGCGCGACCCCCCGCGCCGCCCGCGCCGCCGCAACCGCAGCCGGCGCCGCCGCCGTTCCCGCCGCCACCAGCGACAGCTCCGGAAGGCGGCCGGCCGGAGCGGCGCTTCGGCGGCACGGTCTACGGCGCGACGCCGAGCGAAGCGCTGGGCCGCCCCGACCTCGATCCGACGATCATGACGGTGCCGGTGAGCAGCCCGCTGGAGAACTCGGGGTCGCTGACGGGCCACATCCTGGCGCAGGGCTGGCCGGACCCCCCGGCCGAGCATGGCAGCACCGGCAGGGTCCTGCTGATGCTCGTGATCGGTCTCGGGTTGCTCGTCGGGGTCGGCGTCCTCGTGGTGCTCATCGTCGGCGACGCGTTCACCGGCATCTTCGGCGGGCTGCTCGGCTGAGCGCCGGGGCCCACGGCCCGTCCCGAGGGCGGGTGAGCCGGCCCACTGGCAACCGCTGCGGTGTGGCACTTCGATCGAATGGCCGTACACTGGTAGGGATCATTGACCCGGCATGCCCATGTGCGTGCCCATGGGCGATCTTGCGGGCGATTCAACGGCGCAGACGAAGCCGTGGCGGGCCATTCGCGAGGATACGCCCCGCCTTGAGAGGTTTTGTTGACGATTTTCGCTGACGCCAGCACCTTCCCGTCCGTCCTGGACACCCCGATCGACACCGACACCGCCGACGCCGACACCGTCGACGCCGGCACCGCCGACACCGTCGGCTCCGACACCGACCGCACCGAGCCGGCCGGTCCGGACTTCGCGGCCCTCGGTCTGCCGCAGCCGCTGGTCCGGGCGCTGGCCCGGGAGGGCATCACCACCCCGTTCGAGATCCAGCGCGCGACCCTGCCGGACGCCCTGGCCGGGCGCGACGTGCTCGGTCGCGGCCAGACCGGCTCCGGCAAGACGCTCGCCTTCGGGCTCCCCGTGCTCACCCGCGTCTCGGCCGGCGACCGGGCGCGCCCGCTGCACCCGAAGGCGCTCATCCTGGTCCCCACCCGTGAGCTGGCCATGCAGGTCAACGACGCGCTCATGCCACTGGGCCGGTCCGTCGGCGTGTTCCTCAAGACCGCCGTGGGCGGCGTCCCCTACGACCGGCAGATCGACTCGCTGCGCCGCGGCGTCGAGATCATCGTGGCGACCCCCGGCCGCCTCGGCGACCTGATCGACCGGGGCGTCTGCGTGCTCGACGACATCGAAATCACGGTCCTCGACGAGGCCGACCAGATGGCGGACATGGGCTTCCTGCCGGAGGTCACCGAGCTGCTCGCCAAGACGCCGGCCGACGCGCAGCGACTGCTCTTCTCCGCCACGTTGGACGGTGACGTGGACGCGCTGGTCAAGCGCTTCATGACCGACCCGGTGACCCACTCGACCGCGCCGGCCACCGCCGCGGTCTCCACGATGGACCACCACCTGCTGCTGATCCCGCCGCACGACAAGTTCCCGGTCGCCGCGTCGATCGCCGCCCGTCAGGGGCGGACGATGATGTTCGCCCGCACGCAGATGGGCGTCGACCGACTCGTCGAGCAGCTCGCCGCCGTCGGGGTCCGGGCGGGCGCGCTGCACGGCGGCAAGACGCAGCGGGTGCGTACCCGCACGCTGGCGGAGTTCAAGGAAGGCCGGATGAACGTGCTGGTCGCCACCGACGTGGCGGCCCGCGGCATTCACGTCGACGGGGTGTCGCTCGTGGTGCACGTCGACCCGCCGAAGGACCCGAAGGACTACCTGCACCGGGCCGGGCGTACGGCGCGGGCGGGCGAGTCCGGCGCGGTCGTCACGCTGGTGCTGCCGAAGCAGCGCCGCACGACGCTCGGGATGCTGGAGAAGGCCGGCGTCGAGCCGGCCCAGACGCGGGTCCGGGCCGGGGACGCGGCGCTGGCCGAGATCACCGGTGCCGCGGAGCCGAGCGGGGTGCCGGTGGTCGACGAGCCACCCGCGCCGCGCCGCCCGGAGCGCCCGCGCGGGGAACGACGCTACGGCGACCGTCCGCAGGGCCAGCGCCGCTACGGCGACCGGAGCTACGGCGACCGCCCGCAGGGTGACCGCGGCGAGCGGGGCTACGGCAGTCGGAGCTACGGCGACCGGCCGCAAGGTGACCGCGGCGGTCGGAGCTTCGGCGACCGCCCGCAAGGTGACCGCGGCGACCGGAGCTACGGCGACCGGCCGCAGGGTGACCGCGGCGAGCGGCCCTACGGCGACCGGGGCTACGGCGACCGGCCCGGTTACGGCGAGCGGCGCTTCGGCGAGCGCGCCGGGCACGGCGAACGCGGCGGCTCGCGCCCCGGCGCGGAGCGGCGCACCCCGTACCGCCAGGACGGCCGTCCGCGCGACGACCGCTGGCAGGGCGAGCGCCGGTTCGGCGAGCGCCGGCCCACCCGTACCCACTGACAACTCTTTTCCGACCGGGGCCCGCAGTCGACTGCGGGCCCCGGTCGCGTTCTGCCCCCCGGCACATCTCCCGCGCGTTCGGTCGCGCGCGGCGGTAACGTCCGAGCCATGCCGACCATGCCGAAGTCGCTGTTCTGGATCCGCACCGACACCGCCGGCACCGATCACGTCCTCCTCAACGACCAGCGCGGCCTCTCGGCCCGCGGCGTCGCGACCGCGGTCACCCCGGTTCCCTACACCTGCACCTACTCCCTCGTCACGGACGAGCACTGGGCGACGTCGCGGTTCGAGGTGACCGTTGAGGGGGCCGGCTGGGTCCGGACGCTGAAGATGGAGCGCGCGCTCGGGCGCTGGCGCGTCAGTACCGCCGAGCAGGGCGACCTGGCCGCGGCGCTGCGGGCCGCCGGACACGGCAATCCGGGCTATCCCGGCACCGAGGAGCCGGGGCGGCTGGAGGGCGCGCTCGATGTGGACCTCGGCCACGCGCCGCTCTTCAACACGCTGCCGATCCGCCGGCTCGGGCTGCGGGAGGGGGACGTCGGCACCCAGCAGCGGATCGAGGTGGCCTGGGTGCACGTGCCGAGCCTGGAGGTGCTGCCGGCGACCCAGGGCTACACGATCGTCGACCCCAACCGGGCCCGCTTCGCGGTGCAGGGCTTCACGGCCGAGTTGGAGCTCGACGACAACGCGTACGTGACGCACTACCCCGGGCTCGCCGAGCGGCGCTGATCGCGGGGGTCACAGCGCGCCGGTCAGCAGGAACCGCTCGATGGCGCCGAGGTGGGGCGCCAGGTCGAGCCCCTGCTCGGCGACCCACACGTCGGAGTAGTACGTGTCGGTGTAGCGTTCGCCGCCGTCGCAGAGCAGCGTGACCACCGATCCGCTCTGCCCGGCCGCCCGCATCTCCGCGATGATCCCGAACGCGCCCCAGAGGTTGGTGCCGGTCGATCCCCCGACCCGGCGGCCCAGCAGCTCGCTCGCCGCCCGCATCGCGGCCAGGGAGGCGGCGTCGGGGACGCGGACCATCCGGTCGACCACCGCCGGCTGGAACGACGCCTCCACCGAGGGGCGACCGATCCCCTCGATCCGGGAGCCGCGTCCGGTCGCCACGGTCCAGTCCCCCGCCTGCCACGCCGGATAGAACGCCGAGTTCTCGGGGTCGACCACGCAGACCTTGGTGCAGTGGCGTTGGTAGCGGGCGTACCGGCCGATCGTGGCGCTCGTGCCGCCGGTGCCCGCGCCGACCACGATCCAGGCCGGTACCGGGTGCCGCTCCAGCGCCATCTGCGCGTAGATCGACTCAGCGATGTTGTTGTTGCCGCGCCAGTCCGTGGCCCGCTCGGCGTACGTGAACTGGTCCATGAAGTGCCCGCCGAGGTCCTCGGCGAGCCACCGCGCCTCCACCACGACGGCGGCCGGGTCCCGTACGAGATGGCACTTGCCGCCGTGGAACTCGATCTGGGCGATCTTCTCGGCGGAGGTCGACTCCGGCATCACGGCGATGAAGGGCAGCCCCAGCATCCTCGCGAAGTACGCCTCGGAGATGGCGGTGGAGCCGGACGACGCCTCCACGATGGCGGTGTCCGGGCCGATCCAGCCGTTGCAGAGCCCGTAGAGGAACAGCGACCTGGCCAGGCGGTGCTTCAGCGACCCCGTCGGGTGCACCGACTCGTCCTTCAGGTAGAGATCGATGTTCCAGTGCCGGGGCAGCGGAAACGGCAGCAGGTGGGTGTCGGCGGAGCGGTTCGCGTCGGCCTCGACCATCGCGATCGCCTCGGTCACCCAGGCCCGGGCCGTGTCGTTACACCGATCGAGCTGTTCCATGGACCGACCGTAACAAGCCCGGCCGCGGCCACCCACCGACGCGCTAGCTGGTGATCTGCTGCGGCCGGTCCTCCCACTTCGTCGACAGCGCGATGGCGGTACGGGTGGAGGCGATGCCGGGGATCCGGTTGAGCTGCAGGATCAGCTGCTCCAGCTGAGCGATCGTCCCCACCCGGGCCATGCAGAGGAACGACTCCACGCCGGCCATGAAGTAGCAGGACTCGATTCCGGGCATCGCCCGGAGCGCCTCCAGCACGTCGTCGGTGTCCGCTCCGGAGTCCTCGACGAGGCCGATGAACGCGGTGACGCCCAGGCCCACCGCCTCCGGGTCGACGTCGGCGCGGTAACCACGGATCACTCCGGCGGACTCCAGCTTGCCCACCCGCTCGTGCACGGCGGGGCTGGAGAGTCCGACCTGGCGGGCGAGTTCGGCGTACGAGAGCCGGGCGTTGCCCTGCAGCAGCTCGACGAGGGTCAGGTCGATGGCGTCCACGGACTGTAGACCCTAATCAGGTTCATGTGCGGTCCGGCGGGCGGTGGTCCCGCGGGACGGGTAAAAAGGACTATAGGCTCCCAAATCTTACCGCCTAACTTCTCAGACGGGGCGTTTTCCCTGTTACCCGGACACGGCACGCCAGAAGTGCTCTAATGACCTTACGTCCCTGCGGAGGCTCCGGCGGAGGGTCCGTGGGGGCTGCGACCAGGGCGGAGCCTTCCGTCGACGCGAGGAGGGGGACCCCGTGGACACTGGAGATCGTCTGCTGACGCCGGGCGAGGTGGCTGCGTTGTTCCGCGTCGACCCCAAAACCGTGACCCGGTGGGCGGCCGCCGGCCGGATCGGCAGCATCCGCACGCCCGGGGGGCAT
Organism: Micromonospora pattaloongensis; assembly: GCF_900107255.1. Taxonomy (GTDB): domain Bacteria; phylum Actinomycetota; class Actinomycetes; order Mycobacteriales; family Micromonosporaceae; genus Micromonospora_I; species Micromonospora_I pattaloongensis. The sequence continues at coordinate 118,034 of NZ_FNPH01000011.1, forward strand.
CGGCGGTTCCGCGAGTCCGAGGTGCGCGCCCTGCTCGAGGGCGAAGGCGTCCTGGAGGAGGAGGAGACCTCTCCCCAGTCCCAGCCCCGCAACGGCGGTCCGACGGGCCCGGTCCGACCGACCCCGTGAGCTGCGGTCGGCCCCGTCAGCGACGATCGGCGTTCAGCTCGCCGGACCAGCGCCGGAACAGCCGGTGCTCGACACCGAGCGCGTCGAGCACCTTGCCGGCCACAAAGTCGATCAACTGTTGTGCGGTCGCGGCCGCGCCGGCGCCGTAGAAGCCGGGGCTGGCCGGAAGCACGACCGCCCCGGCGTCGTGCAGCCCGATCAGGTGCTCCAGGTGGCTGCGGGTGACCGGCGTCTCGCGCGGCACGACCACCACCGGGCGCCGCTCCTTGAGGTTCACCTCCGCGGCCCGCTGCAGCAGATCCTTCGAGAGCCCGATCGCGATCCCCGCGCACGCCGCGGTGCTCGCCGGCACGACGGCCATCCCCCGCACCGGGTACGAGCCGCTGCTCGGTCCGGCCGCCAGGTCACCGGGGGCCCAGTGCACGACGTCCGCCCCGGCCAGGTCGCGCCCGAGCCAGCCGGCGAGATCATCCTTCCAGTGCGCGTCCCGGAACGGGGCGCCGGTCTCGTCCAGGATGGTGAGCCGCGCGGCCCGGGACACCACGAGGTCGACGGGCTCGCCCGCGTCGAGCAGCCCCCGGAGCACCGCCGCCGCGTACGGCGTGCCCGATGCGCCCGACACCCCGACCACCCAGGGCCTTCGCATGCGTCCCGCCTTCCTGTCCGCACCGGCGCCGCCTGCCGCCGGCGTCGATTCCGCGCCGACGGGGCTCCCCGGCGGCCGACCAATATGGTATGACCTCTGGCGAGGCGGACACCGAACGACGAAGAACCCGACGAGGGCGAAGTCGGACGGCTGCGGCACGGCATTGGGTCGCGGAAAGGCGCGGTGTTGGGCGTGGACGGGTTCACGGCGGCGCACCGGCTGACCTGCCCCATTCCGCCGCGGATCTCCCCGCACGCCGACGCGGTGCAGCGGTGGCTGACCGGCTGGGTCCACCGGTGCGGGCTGCCTCCGACGAGCCGCGGCGCTCAACAGGTGGCGCTCGGCGGCTTCGGGCGGTACGCCGCGCGGCTCTACCCGGAGGCGACGGAGGACGACCTGCGGGTGCTCGCCGCGCTCTTCGCCTGGTTCTTCCTGCTCGACGAGGAGTGCGACGCGACCGGGACGCCGGAGCCGGCCCGGCTGCGCGCGCTGCTCGACGCGGCGCTCTCCCTGCTGCGCACCGGGCGCGCCCCGCGGGACGCGCTGCGCGGCCCGCTGCGCCGGATGCTGCGCGAGGCCTGGCGGACGCCGAGCCGGCGCATGCCCGCGTCCTGGCGGGAGCGGTTCACCGACGCCGTGGCGCACCACTTCGACGGCGTGCTGGCCGAGGCCGCCAACAAGGCCGTGGGGCGGCGTCCCGGCCTCGCCGAGTACGTCGAACTGCGCCGGGCCACCTCCGCGGCGTACGTCTCCTACACCTGGATCGAGTTCGCCACCGGCGTGCCGGTGCCGGACGCCGTCTATCACCACCCGGCCGTACGCGCGGTGAGCGAGGCCGGCAACGACCTGCTCTCCTGGTTCAACGACCTGCTCTCGCTGGAGCGCGACACGGCCACCTCCGGCGGCCACAACCTCGTGCTCGCGGTCGCGGCCGAACGCGGGCTGCCGGCCGGCGCGGCGGTCGCGGACGTGGTGCGCCGCTGGCAGGAGCGGATGCGCCGGTTCGCACAGCTGCGCACCGCCGTGCCGCCGTTCGGCCCGCCACTCGACGCCGCGCTGCGGCACTACCTCGACGGGGTGGCGAACTCCGTGCGCGGAACGATCGACTGGTCGCTGGAGACGACGGCGCGGTACCGCGCCCCGGCCGCGGCGGACGGCGGGCGGTAGCGGCGTCAGGGCCGCAGGCCGACCCGGAGCACGAGGTCGACGAGCGCGAAGAAGAACAGCGCGATCCCCACGAACCCGTTGGCGGTGAAGAACGCCCGGTTGACCCGGGACAGATCCGTCGGGGTCACCACGATGTGCTGGTAGCCGAAGGCGAGCGCGGTCAGCGCCAGCCCGATCCACCACGGCCAGCCGAAGCCGACGAGCGCGCCGAACCAGCCGAACAGCCCGAAGGTCACCACGTGCGCCAGGGTCGAGGCGTGCAGCGCGAACCGCAGCCCGTACCGGGCGGGGACGCTGCGCACGCCGATCTGCCGGTCCACCTCGGCGTCCTGGCACGCGTAGATGAGGTCGAAGCCCCCGATCCACAGCCCGACGGCGGCGCCGAGCAGGAACGCCGGGCCGGAACCGTCGAGGCTGCCGGTCACGGCGAGCCAGGCGCCGACCGGGCCGACCGCCTGGGCCAGCGCCAGGATCGCGTGCGGCCAGTTCGTGAACCGCTTGCCGTACGGGTAGACGACCAGCGGCACCACGGCCAGCGGGGAGAGCAGCAGGCAGAGCGGGTTGAGCGCCGCGGCGGCGGCTCCGAAGACGACGAGCGCGACGGCCGCGCCGGTCCAGGCCGTCCGGACGCTCACCGCCCCGGTCACCAGCTCCCGGCCGGCGGTACGGGGGTTGCGCGCGTCGATCCGCCGGTCGATGATCCGGTTCGCCGCCATCGCGAACGTGCGGGCCCCGACCATCGCCACGGTGATGAGCAGCAGGTCGAGCCAGCGCACCCGCCCGCCGTGCAGTGCCATCGCGGTCAGCGCGGCGAGGTACGCGAACGGCAACGCGAAGACCGAGTGTTCGATCGCCACGAGCCGCAGGAACGCCTTCGCCCGCGATGGCGCGGTGGTGGCCCCGACATTCGGGTCAGAAGCGGACGGTTCGACGGCCGCAACTGCAAGGTCGGCGGAGTCGGGGGTGGACGGCTTGGGAGAGGTCACGGGAGGCCGTACTCCTTCCAGCGCTTGTCGACCAGGGCGGTGACCTCCGGCGACATCGTCATCTCCTCCGGCCAGCCACGGGTGTAGCCCTCGGTGGGGAGCTTGCGGGTGGCGTCGATGCCGGCCTTGCCACCCCAGAACTGCTGGTAGGACGAGTGGTCCAGGTGGTCGACCGGCCCCTCGGTGAGCAGCAGGTCGCGGGCGTAGTCGACGTTGCCAAAGGCGCGGAACGCCACCTCGTTGTAGTCGTGCACGTCGCAGTCCTCGTCGACGATCACGATCAGCTTGGTCAGCGACATCAGGTGAGCGCCCCAGATCGCGTTCATGATCTTCTGGGCGTGCTTCGGGTACCGCTTGCGGATCGACACGATCGCACAGTTGTGAAACACCCCGGCGGCCGGCAGGTCGTAGTCGACGATGTCCGGGATCAGCATCTTCAGCAGCGGCAGGAAGATCCGCTCGGTCGCCTTGCCGAGGCCGTGGTCCTCCTGCGGCGGCTTCGACGTGATGATCGAGTGGTAGACCGGATCGCGCTGCATGGTCATGCACTCGATGTGCAGCACCGGGAACGGCTCGACCGGGGTGTAGAAGCCGGTGTGGTCACCGAACGGCCCCTCCGGCAACCGCTCCCCCGGCTCCAGATAGCCCTCCAGCACGATCTGCGCGTGCGCCGGCACCTGCAGCGGCACCGTCAGGCAGTCCACCATCTCCACCCGCTCGCCACGCAGGAAGCCGGCGAACAGGTATTCGTCGATGTCGCTGGGGAGCGGCGCCGAGGCGGCGTAGCTGACCACCGGGTCGCAGCCGATCGCGATCGCCACCGGCAGCCGCTCGCCGCGCCGCTCCGCCACCGCGTGGTGCGCCGTCGAATCCTTGTGGATCTGCCAGTGCATGCCGAGCGTGTTGTGCGAGTGCTGCTGGAGCCGGTAGAGCCCCAGGTTCCGCTTGCCGGTCTCCGGGTGCTTCGTGTGGGTCAGCCCGTAGTTGTGGAAGATGCCGCCGTCGCCGGGCCACACCTGCAGGCCGGGCAGCCGGTTCAGGTCGACGTCGCCGTCCCGGTAGACCACCTCCTGGCAGGGGGCGGTCTTCACCTTCCGCGGCGGCAGCGACTTGAGCTGCATCGCCTTGCCGAGCCCCTCGCGGATCCCCGACCAACCGACCGGCAGCTCCGGCTTGATCATGGCGCCGATCCGCTCACCGACCTCGTCGAGGCGGTCGACACCGAGCGCCATCGCCATCCGCCGCTCGGTGCCGAACAGGTTGATCGCCACCGGCATCTCGCCCCGGGTCGGGCGCTCGAAGAGCAGCGCCGGCCCGTGCGCGCGGACGGTGCGGGTGACCACCTCGCTGATCTCCAGCGTCGGGTCGACCGGCACGGACACGCGCCGCAGCTCACCCGCGCGCTCCAGCGCCGCGACGAAGTCCTTGAGATCGGTGTACGGAAACCCACGCGCCATGGCTGTCAGTCTGTCTCATCCACCCCGGACAGCGCCGAGCCGGGTCGCCGGGGCGTGGCCTAGACGCCGGCGTAGGAGTGCAGGCCGGAGAAGAACAGGTTGACCCCGATGAGGTTCATCAGCATCGTCAGGAAGCCGAGGATCGCGATCCAGGTGGCGGTGGAGCGCTTCACGCTCGGGGTGGCGCGGGCGTGCAGGTAGCCGGCGTACACCACCCAGGAGATGAACGCCCAGGTCTCCTTCGGGTCCCAGCCCCAGTAACGGCCCCACGCCGCCTCGGCCCAGATCGCGCCGGCCGCCACCGCGAACGTCCAGATCGGGAACGCGAACGCGTGCAGCCGGAAGGTGAGCCGCTCCAGCGCGGCGGCCGCCGGGACGCGACGACCGAGCGTGTACGGGAAGCTGCGCTTGCCGCGGTCGTAGCCGGAGCGGATCAGGTACATCATCGCCGGGACGAAGCCGAGCAGGAAGATCCCGGACGAGAACGCCGCGCCCGCGACGTGCACGATGAACCAGGACGACTTGAGCGCCGGCATCAGCGGGCCGACCTCGGTGTAGAAGACCATCCCGGCGGTGCCGAGCATCAGCACCATCGCGAGCGCGACGAAGAGGCCGAGGTGTCGCAGCTCGGGCCGACGGGTGACCAGCACCAGCCAGGCCGCCGTGGCGACGAGGGTGATGGTCAGGGCGAACTCGTACATGTTGCCCCAGGTGAACCGCTGCGCCGCGACGCCGCGGGTGACGACCGAGCCGAGATGGGCCAGGCCGGCGAGCGCGGTGACGATGACGGCGGCGCGCCCGGCGATCGCCCCGGAACGCGCGGGCGGTGCGGGCGGCCCCGGCGGAGCCGGCGGCAGGTCGGCCTTCATGGGCGCGCCCGCGCCGACCGCGACCAGCTCGCGGGCGGGTCGGGTGGCGGCGCGCGCGACCACGCTGCGGCTGCCGAACGCGTACTCGGCGGCGTGGCAGACCATCGCCAGCAGGTACGCCAGGATGGCGACGACCAGGAGCAGGTTGCTGAGCTCGGCCATCAGTCGGTCCCTTCTCGCGGCTCCGGGCGGTCGCGCTGGCCCCGCCCGTTCGCGGATCTCTCCGCAGCAGGCTCCCCGCCGGTCACCGCCGCCACCAGCGCGGCGAACTCGTCGGCGAAGCCGGGGTAGTCGGTGCGCGGGAGTCCACCGGCCTCGACCAATCTACTACTAGCCGTCGTAGAGTCACCGGCCGGCGTCACCCGGAACCACACCCGACGCCGCCGCCCCGCCAGCGACATCATCAGCCCGGTCAGCAGCACCCCGGCGCTGACCAGGACGATCATCTCACCCGGATCGTGCCGTACGGAGAGAACCGCGAACGGCCGGGTGCCGAGAAACTCCACCTTCGTGTCGTCGCCGAGCGTCCACGTGTCGCCCTTGCGCAACACCTTGGACCGGCCGACCTCTTCGAGCTTGCCGTCGTCGATCTGCCGCTGGTTCAGCACGTACACCGAGCTCGGGATGCCGGTGCCCAGCCCCAGGTCGCCGCGGTACGCGACGAGCAGCAGCCCCGGATTGCGCTCGGCGGGGTGCAGCGAGCGCGCCTCGAACGTGTCGGTGGGAGTGGTGGGCAGGTAGAGCCCCTGGAACCCCATCTGCAGCGACGGGTCGCGTTCGCCGGTCTTCGGGTCGACGTTCGCGTCCGGGAACATCGCCACACCCTGGCTGGTCATCGTCGCGTCGCTCTCCGGGAACGGCACCACGCTGGTTTGCGACCGGCCGTAGCGGTCGGTGTAGCGGATCACCGGCGCGTAGCCGTGACCCAGCAGGTAGACGTTGGCGCCGTCGAGCCGCAGCGGCGAGTTGACCGAGAACGACTCCCGGCGCGGCGCGCCGCCGGCCTCGTCGACGTTGACCGTCGCCCGGTAGGAGTCCGGCTGGCCGGAGTCGAGGAACTTCGCCTCGAAGTCCGTCAGCTCCAGGCAGAACGGCGGCAGGTCGGTCGGGTGCAGCCGCGGTCCGAGGCCGTACTCGTCGTACTGCTGAAGGGTGTTGCAGAACGCGTGGTCGGAGCCGGCGACGAGCAGGCGGTTGCCGTGCCAGCCGTACCAGGAGCCCAGCCCGACGCCGACGAGGACGCCGATCAGCGAGAGGTGGAACAGGAGGTTCCCGGTCTCCTTGAAGTGGCCCTTCTCGGCCGAGACCGTGCCCTCCCGCGCCACGACCCGCCACCGCTGCCTGCGCAGCTCCGCCGCGATCGCCGACAGGTCGCCGTCGTGCCCGGGCAGCACGGCGTGTTGCGGCAGCCGGTCGAGCCGGCGCGGCGCGTCCGGCGGCGCCGAGCGCAGCGCGCGGAGGTGATCGCGCAGCCGCGGCAGAATGCAGCCCACCAGCGACGTGAAGAGCAGCAGGTAGATCGCGGAGAACCAGGGCGACGCGAAGACCTCGAACCCGCCGAGCCGCTCCAGCACCGGGGCCAGCTTCGGATGCCGGTCGTAGTACGCGTTGACCTGGTCGACGTTGACGCTGCGCTGCGGCAGCACGGAGCCGGGGATCGCCGCGACCGCGAGCAGGAAGAGCAGGACGAGCGCTGTCCGCATGCTCGTCAGCTGCCGCCAGGCGTTGCGCGGCAGCGCCACGGCCCAATTGGCGCGACGACGCGTCGGCGGCGCGGCCGGCGGCGCGGTCCGCTCGTCGACCTGCGACATCAGATACCCACCTCGCCGGGCCCGACCGTCGTCTGCAGCCAGATGATGAAGTTGCCCCAGCCGCCGGTGAGCAGCGCCAGCCCGACCAGGATGAGCAGCGCGCCGCCGGCCCGGGTGACCCACCGGCTGTTCCGGCGGATCGCCTGGAAGAGGCCGAGCAGCCGCTGGAAGCCGAGCCCGAAGATCACGAAGGGCAGCCCGAGCCCCAGGCAGTACGCCACGGCGAGCACCACCGCGCGGTCCACGCGTCCCGTGGTCGCCGCCATCCCCAGCACCGCGCCGAGCGTCGGCCCGACGCAGGGCACCCAGGAGAGCGCGAAGACCGCTCCGAATACCGGGGCGCCGAGCAGGCCGGCGGCGGGGAGCCGGTGGATCCGGAACTCGCGCTGCATGCCCGGGATCAGCCCGAGGAAGGCCAGCCCGAGCACGATGACCAGGAGACCGATGATGATCTCGAGCAGCCGGCGATGGGTGAACAGCGCCCGCCCCAGCGTCGTCGCGACAACAGCGGTGATCGTGAACACGACGGTGAAGCCGCCGATGAACAGCAGCGTCCCGGCGAGCACCCGACCCTTGACCGCCCGCCCGCTGCGCTGCGCCACCGCGACCGCGCCGGCCGCCGGTGCGGTCCGGCCCGTCGGGGAGGCGTCCAGGTCGCTGCCGGCCAGGCCGGTCACGTAGGAGAGGTAGCCGGGGACCAGCGGCAGCACGCACGGGGACAGGAAACTGACCAGGCCGGCGAGCGCGGCGGCCCCGATCGCCAACAGCAGCGGACCGCTGTTGGCGATGTTCTCGAAGGTCTCCCCCATCAGCGGGACCCGTCGGGGGCCGGCCCTTCGGCGGCCACCCGCTCGACGATCGGCCGCAGCACGTCCTGCGTCACGCCCCGGCGGATCACGACCGCGATCCGGCCGTCGCGGTCGAGCACGATCGTGGCCGGTACGGAGTTCGGCGGCACCTGGAAGTCGAGCGCGACGCGGCTGCCCGGATCGAACAGGCTCGGGTACGTGACCCGCCCCTGTTCGAACGCCTTCGCCTTGTCCCGGCCGTCGTTGACGTTCACGCCGAGGAAGCGCACGCCCTTGTCCCTCGTCGCCTGATAGGTGGACTCGAGATCATCCGCCTCGGCCACGCACGGCGCGCACCACGATCCCCAGAAGTTGACCACGACGACGTTGCCGCGCTCCTGCGCGATGTCGTACCGCGCCCCGTCGAGCAGCTCGCCCGCGACCTTCGGTGCCGGCGCGCGCGTGCCCGGCGCGCACTCCAGCACGCCGTCCCGGGTCTCGCAGTCGTCCTCGAAGGTTCCGCCGCCGGAGCAGCCGGTGACCGCGACGGCCGTGACGAGCGCGAGCAGGGCGGAGAGCCAGGCGCGCCGCATCCGGATCAGGCTCCCTTGGCCGTACGCGCCGACGGCGACATCGCGACCAGGTGGGCGGCGGGCTCGGAGTACCCGATCCCGACGATCTTCGCGTCCTCGAAGTGAAACGAGGTGAGGCTCGCCAGCCCGCACTGCCGCCTGCGCGGGTCGTGCCACAGCCGCTTGCGCTCGACGTGCCGGCGCAGCGTCCAGATCGGCAGCTGGTGCGACACGCAGACCGCCTCGTGCCCCTCCGCGGCGACCCGCGCGGCGTGCAGCGCCGCGAACATCCGCTCGGCGATCACCCGGTAGGCCTCGCCCCAGGACGGGGTCACCGGGTCGCGCAACACCCACCAGTTGCGCGGGTCGCGGAACGAGCCGTCGCCGGGCGACACCCGCTTCCCCTCGAACCAGTTGGCGCTCTCGATCAGCCGCTCGTCCACCGCGACCGGGAGCCCGAACTGGGCGGCGATCGGGTCCGCCGTCTCCTGCGCGCGCTCCAGCGGGCTGGCCACCACGTACGTGATGTCCCGCTCCGCGAGCGCCTGTGCCGCCGCCTTCGCCATCTGGGCGCCCAGCTCGGACAGGCGGAAACCGGGCAGCCGGCCGTACAGGATCTTGCCCGGGTTGTGGACCTCGCCGTGCCGCAGCACATGTACGACGGTCTTCGTCATCGTTACCCCCCTGTCCCCGCGGCGGCGGCCGCGGCGGTCGCCGCCCCCGGCAGCACCCCGGCCACATGCTCCAGGGCCGCGTCGTCGAGCGCCGCCGAGACGAACCACGACTCGTAGGCGCTCGGCGGCAGGTAGACGCCGCCGGCGAGCATCGCGTGGAAGAACGCCCTGAACGCGGCGACGTCCTGGGTGCGGGCGCTGTCGTAGTCGGACACGTCGGCGTCGGTGAAGAAGACGGAGAACATGTTGCCGGCCGTGGAGAGCCGGTGCGGCACCCCCGCCGCGCCGAGCGCGTCGGTGACCAGCTTGCTCACCACCGCCGAGGTCTCATCCAGCCGCCGGTAGAGCGCGTCGTCGGCGAGCCGCAGAGTGGCGAGGCCGGCGGCGCAGGCGAGCGGATTCCCGGAGAGCGTGCCGGCCTGGTAGACGGGGCCGGCGGGCGCCAGCCGCGCCATGATCTCGGCCCGTCCGCCGAACGCGGCGGCGGGCAGACCGCCGCCCATCACCTTGCCGAAGGTGAACAGGTCCGCGTCGACGGGGTCGAGCCCCGCCCAGCCGCCGCGGGAAACCCGGAATCCGGTCATCACCTCGTCGACGATGAGCACCGCGCCGTACGCGTGGGCGATCCGGGCCAGGGCCTGGTTGAAGCCGTCGCGCGGGGCCACCACACCCATGTTGCCCGCGGCGGCCTCCGTGATGATCGCCGCGATGTCCGGGCCCTCGGCGGCGAAGGCGGCCTCGACCGCGGCGACGTCGTTGTACGGCAGCACGATGGTCTCGCTGGCGGCCGCCCCGGTGACGCCGGGCGAGTCCGGCAACCCGAACGTGGCGACCCCGGAGCCGGCGGCGGCCAGCAGCGCGTCGACGTGCCCGTGGTAGCAGCCGGCGAACTTGATGATCTTGGAGCGTCCGGTGAAGCCACGGGCCAGGCGGATCGCGGACATCGTCGCCTCGGTGCCGGAATTCACCAGCCGGACCTGCTCGACCGGCGTGCGCGCCACGATCTCGGCGGCCAGCTCCACCTCCCCCGGCGTCGGGGTGCCGAAGCTGGTGCCGTGCGCCGCGGCCTCCTGCACGGCCGCGACCACCTCGGGATGCGCGTGCCCGAGGATCAGCGGACCCCACGAGCAGACGAGGTCCAGGTAGCGGCGTCCGTCGGCGTCGAAGAGCCACGGGCCGGCGCCCCGCACCATGAACCGGGGGGTGCCGCCGACAGCGCCGAAGGCACGCACAGGGGAGTTCACCCCGCCCGGCACGATGGCGCGGGCGCGGTCGAAGAGGGCCTGGGAGGCCGGCGCGTCGGCCGCGTAAGGACCGGAGCCAGCAGCAAAGGTATCGGTCACGGTTTAGCCATTGTGTCAGCGTCACCGGCCTGAGCGGCAGCGCCCCCTGGCCGGGTTGTCCCGCTCACTGTGCGGCGACGCGTTCCCCGCACCACCGACGCGCGCGGTGCCGCTCGCGCCGCCGCGCTCCGCGCCCCGGCGCGAGCCGTCGCGGACGTGCCACCCGGGGGACCCCCCCGTCCGTCAACAGGCCGGCTCGCCTAGATCGCGATACGCTGGCCGCGTGGAGCGTCCGGAGCTGTCCATCGCGATCCAGCGAACGACCGACGAAGCGGTGTTGAACCTCGCCGGTGAGATTGACATGCTCACCGCCGCTCGGCTGTCCAGCACCGTCAACGAGGTCCTCGCCGCCGACGCGCCGCCGCGCATCGTCCTGGACATGAGCGGGGTCACATTCTGCGATTCGCAGGGGCTCGGCACGCTGGTCGTGCTGAGCCGCAAGGCGAGCCACGCGCAGAGTCTGCTGCTGCTCACCAACGTCGGGGACTTCCTGCTGCGGGTCCTCGACATCACCGGGCTGCGGTCGGCGCTGATGATCCGCAACGGTCAGGCGACGGGCTGATCCGCCGCGGCCCGCCCGCCGGGTCGCCACGCCGCCCGCGGGCGCTATGCCTCGGCCCCCCAGCGGGCCTGCTCCAGCCTCTCGATCGCCTGCGCCGCGGCCTCCGGATCATCGCCGCGAAGCAGCCCGATCGCGGAGTCGACCGCGCCGGTCAGCGACCGCCAGCGCGCCTCGCGCTCCCGCACCGCCTCTGACTGCGCGATCAACTGCCGACTCTTCGTCCACAGCTCCACGAAGACCGAGACCTTGGCCCGCAGCACCCACGGGTCGAACGGCTTGGTCAGGTAGTCGACGGCGCCGACCGCGTACCCGCGGAGCGCGAGCTGCGCGTCCCGGTCAGCCGCGGTGAGGAAGATGATCGGAACGTGCCGGGTCCGCTCGCGCCGCTTGATGTGGCTCGCCGTCTCGAAGCCGTCCATGTCGGGCATCTGCGCGTCGAGCAGGATCACCGCGAAGTCGTCCACCAGCAACTGCTTCAGCGCCGCTTCGCCGCTCTCCACCGCGACCGACTGCACGGGCAGGCCCTGCAGGATCGCCTCCAGCGCGAGCAGATTCTCCCGCCGGTCGTCGACGAGCAGCGCCTTCGCCATGTCGCTCACGGCTTCTCCCTCTCACTCGCGCTCACGATGCCCACCCTTTCATCTCCCGCGCCGGCACGCAGCGCCGGGATTCGGCGGACGATCCCCGTCACTCCCCCGCCCTTCGGCCGGGGCCGTCGACCCAGGTCGCCATCAACGTGATCAGCTTGTCCAGGTCCACCGGCTTCGTGATGTAGTCGGTGGCCCCGGCGGCGAGCGCGGACTCCCGGTCCCCTGGCATGGCCTTGGCCGTCAGGAAGACGATCGGCAGCTCCGCGAAGCGGTGGTTGCGCCGGATCACGCCCGTGGTCTCGTAGCCGTCCTGGTCGGGCATCATGGCGTCCATCAGCACGATGTCCACCTCCGGATGTTCCGCGAGCAGGCGTACGCCGTCGACACCGTTGTCCGCGTACAGCACGGTCATGCCGTGCAGCTCGAGGGCGCTGGTCAGCGCGAAGACGTTCCGCACGTCGTCGTCGACGATGAGCACCGTGAGGTCCTCGAGCTGCCGGCTCGTCGGAGGCTCGGGTCGCTCGATCTGGACCGGCGGGCTGAGCACCGGCGGCAGCTCCACGTGCGCCGGCGGCACCGCCAGCGGCATCGGGGCGACGACCGCCTCCGGAGTGAGCTGGTCGGGCACGAAGAGCGTGAACGTCGAGCCCTGACCGGGCTCCGACGACACGGTGATGGTGCCGCCGATGAGGCGGGCCAGGTCACGGCTGATCGACAGCCCCAGCCCGGTCCCGCCGTACCGCCGGCTGGTCGTGCCGTCGGCCTGCTGGAACGCCTCGAAGATCAGCGACAGCTTGTCGTCGGGGATGCCGATGCCGGTGTCGATCACGGTGAACGCGATCACCTGCCGCGCCGTCGTGAGCGCCGGCACGTCGAAGAACGTGCCCTCGGGCGCCGGGCCGATCCGCAGCGTGACGGCGCCGTTGTCGGTGAACTTGACCGCGTTGGAGATCAGGTTCCGCAGCACCTGCTGCAGGCGCTGCTCGTCGGTGACCAGGGCCGGCGGCAGGTCCTTGGCGACCCGCACCTGGAAGTCGAGCCCCTTCTCCTCGGCCTGCGGGGCGAACGCCTGCTCCACGTACGACCGGATCTCGTCGAACCGCACCTCCGTCGGCTCGACGTCCATCCGACCCGCTTCGATCTTGGACAGGTCGAGAATGTCGTCGATCAACGACAGCAGGTCCGAGCCGGCGCTGTGGATCGTCCGGGCGAACTCGATCTGCTTGTCGGTCAGGTTCTTCTCCGGGTTGTCGGCCAGCAGCCGGGCCAGCAGCAGCAACGAGTTGAGCGGGGTACGCAGCTCGTGGCTCATGTTGGCGAGGAACTCCGACTTGTACGCCGACGCCCGCGACAGCTGCTGCGCCTTCTCCTCCAGGCCGATCCGGGCGAGCTCGATCTCCCGGTTCTTGGTCTCGATGTTGCCCTTCTGCTCGGACAGCAGCTGCGCCTTGTCCTCCAGCTCGGCGTTGGTGCGCTGCAGCTCCGCGGACTGCTCCTGCATCTCCTGCGCGAGCCGCTGGGACTGCGTCAGCAGCTCCTCGGTACGCCGGTTCGCCTGAATCGTGTTGACGGCGATGCCGATGGTGGCCACCAGGCGCTCCAGGAACGTCAGGTGCAGCTCGGAGAAGGTCGCCACCGAGGCGAACTCGATGACCCCGAGCAACTCGCCCTCGAAGAGCACCGGCAGGACCACGAGGTCGCGCGGGCGGGTGGCGAGCAGCCCGGAGCGCAGGGTCAGCGACCCGGTGGGCTCGGTGCCGACCCGGATGGTGCGGCGGGAGAGCGCGGCCTGGCCGACCAGCCCCTCGCCGGGGCCGAACGTGACGTCGTGGTCGCGGGCCACGTACCCGTACGAGGCGGTGAGCCGCAGGCGCAGGAGCGCCTGGTCGGTGTCGGCGAGGAAGAACGCGCCCAACTGGGCGTCGACCAGCGGGGTGACCTCGGTCATGATCATGCGGCAGACCTCGCCGAGGTCGCGCTGCCCCTGCAGCAGACCACCGATCCGCGCCAGGTTGGAGTCGAGCCAGCCCTGCTCGGCGTTCTTCTTCGTCGTCTCGCGGAGCGTGACGATCATCTGGTTGATGTTGTCCTTCAGCTCCGCGACCTCGCCCTGGGCCTGCACGGCGATCCGCTGGGTGAGGTCCCCGCGGGTGACCGCCGTGGAGACCTGCGAGATCGCCCGGAGCTGCGTGGTCAACGTCGACGCGAGCTGGTTCACGTTCTCGGTGAGGTCCCGCCAGGTGCCCGAGACCCCCTTGACCTGGGCTTGGCCGCCGAGCTTGCCCTCGGTGCCCACCTCACGGGCCACCCGGGTCACCTCGTCGGCGAACGACGACAGCTGGTCCACCATCGTGTTGACCGTCGACTTCAGCTCCAGGATCTCGCCCTGCGCGTCGACGGTGATCTTCTGCGACAGGTCGCCGTTCGCGACGGCGGTGGTGACCGAGGCGATGTTGCGGACCTGCGAGGTCAGGTTCGACGCCATCGAGTTCACGTTGTCGGTCAGGTCCCGCCAGGTGCCCGACACACCCTTGACCTGCGCCTGACCGCCCAGCTTGCCCTCGGTGCCCACCTCGCGCGCCACCCGGGTCACCTCGTCGGCGAACGACGACAGCTGATCCACCATCGTGTTCACCGTCGACTTCAGCTCCAGGATCTCCCCGCGCGCGTCGACCGTGATCTTCTGGCTGAGGTCGCCGCGGGCCACCGCGGTCGAGACCTGGGCGATGTTGCGGACCTGGGCGGTGAGGTTCGACGCCATCGAGTTCACGTTGTCGGTCAGGTCCCGCCAGGTGCCCGACACACCCTTGACCTGCGCCTGACCGCCCAGCTTGCCCTCGGTGCCCACCTCACGCGCCACCCGGGTCACCTCGTCGGCGAACGACGACAGCTGATCCACCATCGTGTTCACCGTCGACTTCAGCTCCAGGATCTCCCCGCGCGCGTCGACGGTGATCTTCTGCGACAGGTCGCCCTTCGCGACAGCGGTGGTGACCGAGGCGATGTTGCGGACCTGCGAGGTCAGGTTCGACGCCATCGAGTTCACGTTGTCGGTCAGGTCCCGCCAGGTGCCCGACACACCCTTGACCTGCGCCTGACCGCCCAGCTTGCCCTCGGTGCCCACCTCACGCGCCACCCGGGTCACCTCGTCGGCGAACGACGACAGCTGATCCACCATCGTGTTCACCGTCGACTTCAGCTCCAGGATCTCCCCGCGCGCGTCGACCGTGATCTTCTGCGACAGATCGCCCTTCGCCACCGCCGTCGAGACCTGGGAGATGTTGCGGACCTGCGAGGTCAGGTTGCCGGCGAGCTGGTTCACGTTCTCCGTCAGGTCACGCCAGGTGCCGGAGACGCCGCGCACCTGCGCCTGACCGCCCAGCTTGCCCTCGATGCCCACTTCCCGGGCCACGCGGGTCACCTCGTCGGCGAACGACGACAGCTGATCCACCATCGTGTTGACGGTGTCCTTGAGCTCCAGGATCTCGCCCTGCGCCGCCACGGTGATCTTCTGCGACAGGTCCCCGCGCGCGACGGCGGTGGAGACCTGGGCGATGTTGCGGACCTGCGCGGTGAGGTTGGATGCCATCGAGTTGACGTTGTCGGTGAGGTCCTTCCAGGTGCCGGCGACGCCCGGCACCTCCGCCTGGCCGCCGAGCTTGCCCTCGGTGCCCACCTCGCGCGCCACCCGCGTCACCTCGTCGGCGAAGACCCGCAGGGTCTCGGTGAGCATGTTTATCGTGTGCGCGAGCTCGGCAACCTCGCCCTTCGCCGACACGGTGATCTTCTGCGACAGATCGCCGCGCGCCACCGCGGTGGCGACCTGTGAGATGGAACGCACCTGGTAGGTCAGGTTCGAGGCCATGGTGTTCACCGAGTCGGTGAGGTCCTTCCAGGTGCCGGCGACGCCGCGTACGTCGGCCTGGCCACCCAACTCGCCCTCGGTGCCCACTTCGCGCGCCACCCGGGTCACCTCGTCGGCGAACGACGACAGCTGATCCACCATCGTGTTCACCGTGCGCCCGATGCGCAGGAACTCGCCGCGCAGCGGCCGCCCGTCGATCTCCAACGCCATGTGCTGGGACAAATCGCCCTCGGCGACGGCCACGATGACCCGCGCGATCTCGGTGGTCGGCCGTCCCAGGTCGTCGATCAGCGAGTTGATCGCGCGCTGACCCTCGGCCCACGCCCCGTCGAAGCCCTCCTCGTCGAGGCGCTCGGTCAGCCGACCGTCCCGACCGACGGTGCGGCTGATCCGCCGCAGGTCGAGGTGCTGCCGCTCCTGGAGCGCGACCACCTCGTTGAAGGCGTCCGCGACCTCCCCCGCGACGCCGGCGCCGCGCGGCAGCCGTACCTTCAGATCTCCCCGGCGGACCCGCCGCAGCGCCTCCGCAAGCTCACGCAGCAGTGCCGCCTCGTCGGTGACGGGGCGCTCGGCCGCAGGGACCTCTTTCGCCGTTGTCATGATTCCTCGCTCAGCCGGGGACGCGGGCCATCCCATCATTGCCCCTTCGGCGGGACACATGCGAGCGCCGACATCCCCCGCCGCGCCGAATGGCGGGTTTCCTGGAGTGCCGGTGGCCACGTTCGGGCGCACGTGGGTGGGCCGGGCTTGGATCGAGCGGCCGGGGCAGGAAGGATGCAAGGCGTGTCAACGGAGGCCAGCCGCGGGTCGATCGGCGGGACACAGGAGCACGTCCGCCACGTGCGTCTGCCCGCCGACCGGCGTACGCCCGCGACCGCGCGCGCCATCGTGCGCGCCGTGCTCGCCGAGGCCGGGCTGGACGAGCTGCTCAACGAGGCGCTGCTGCTCACCACCGAGCTCTCCACCAACGCGGTCGTGCACGCCGGCACGGAGCTGGACATCGAGGTCGTCGCGGACGCCACCGGTCTCACCGTCACGGTCACCGACTTCGCGGCCGGACCGATCGAGAACGTGCCGTCGCGCCCGAGCAGTGACGAGGCCGAAATCACCGAGGTTTCGGAACGGGGTCGGGGTCTCCTCCTCGTCGACCACTTCGCCAGCCGCTGGGGCACCACGCACCAGCCCACCGGCAAGGGCGTCTGGTTCCGGCTCGACCGCAAGTCCGCTGCCCCCGACGAGGCGCGTCCGGAGCGCGTGCAACTCCCCGACGAGCTGGCGAAGACCGCCTCCGGCCCGATTCCGAGCGCCGGCGCGCTCACCACCCTGATGCACGTCGCGCCCGAGCCGTACGCCGACGACGCGCTCGCCGATTTCGCCGCCGAGCTGCTCGGCCGGGTCGCCGACATGATCGGCGCGTCCGGTGGCATCGTCCGGCTGGACCGCGGCGACGGCAACGGTCCGCAGGTGCTCGCCCGGTACGGCCGGCCGCCGCGTCCGCACGAGGAGCTGCTGCGGGTGCCGATCGCGGTCAACCACCCGTACTCGGCAGAGCTCGAACTCGACGCCGCCCCCTCCGGCTACGCCGAGCCGCTCGCCGCACTCGTCGCCGAGCGACTCTCGCTGCACGTCGAGAACGACCGACTCCGCCGCGCCGACCTGCGCCGGCGGAGCTGGCTGACGTTCCTGGCGGAGGCGAGCGAGCTGCTCGCCCAGTCCCTCGACGTCGAGCTCACCATGGCGCTGATCCCGCAGCTCGTCGTGCCGCGGCTCGGTCAGTGGTGCGCGGTGCACACCACCGACGAGTGGGGGCGGCTGCAGCTCGCCGCGGCGACGCACGCCGACGAGTCGGCGCTGCCCGAGCTGCACGCGGTGCTGAAGGAGACCGGGCCGGAATCGATGGTCGCCCGGCTGCGGGAGGCGTCCCGCACCGGGACCCACGTGCCGCTCGGCGCGCCGATGGAGGGTTTCGCGGTGCCGCTGGTGGCGCGCGGGCAGCGGCTCGGCACGCTCGCCGTCGGGCGGCACCAGCGGCACCGGCACGATCCGGACGAGATGTCGATCCTGGAGGACGTGGCCCGCCGCGCCGCGCTCGCCATCGACAACGCCCGGATCCACGACGAGCGCCGGCGGGTGGCGCACACCCTGCAGCAGTCGCTGCTCCCTCCGGTGCTCCCGGTGGTCGAGGGGATCGACTTCGCGGCCGAGTACGTGCCCACCGGCGACGCGGCCGAGGTGGGCGGCGACTTCTACGACGTCGTGGCGCTCCCGGACGGCCGGTGGCTCGTGGTCGTCGGGGACGTGTCCGGCAAGGGCGTCCAGGCCGCGGCCGTCACCGGTCTGGTCCGGGACGTGATCCGGGTGCTGGTCGGCGACGGCAAGCCGCTGCCCGAGGTGCTCGGTCGACTCAACGACACGCTGGTCGAACGCGGTGGTGGCCGCTACTGCACGCTCGCGTTCGCCGCCGTCGGCCGCGGCCGCGCCGACCGGCTCGACGTCGAGCTCCACCTGGCCGGACACGACCGTCCGGTGCTGGTCGGCGCGGACGGGAACGCCCGCTTCGTCGGCTCCGGCGGGACCGCGCTGGGGCTGCTCGACTCGATCTCCTCGCCCGCCGCCCAGCTGTCGCTGCGCCCCGGCGACGCGCTCATCTTCTACACCGACGGGGTGACCGAGCGACGCCGCGGTCGAGAGCTGTTCGGCACGGACCGGCTCCGGGACGCCGCCGCGCCGCTCGCCCGGTACTCCGCGGACGTGGTCGCCGCGCGCTTGCGGGCGACGACGCTCGGCTTCTCGCCCGAGCCGCCGCGGGACGACATCGCGATCCTGGTGCTGCGCAACGACGCCAACTTCTGACGCCCGCAACCCCCCGCACGGGCGGAGACGATCGGCGCGGAACGGTAACGTGACCGGCGTGACGACCGAGACCCCCGCCACCCCTCCCGTCGCCAAGCGGGTGCCGCACGAGCGCACGCACCACGGGGACACCGTGGTCGATGAATACGCGTGGCTCGCGGAGAAGGACGACCCCGACACGCTCGCCTATCTGAAGGCGGAGAACGCCTACACGGACACGGTGACCGCGCCCCTGGCCGGCCTGCGGGACACCCTGTTCACCGAGACGAAGCGGCGCACGCAGGAGACGGACCTGTCGGTGCCGAGCCGCAAGGGCGACTACTGGTACTACACCCGCACGGTGGAGGGCCAGCAGTACGGGATCTACTGCCGGCGCGCGGTGCGCGACGGGGAGACCCGGCCGCCCGCGACCGCCGACGGCGCGCCGCTGGACGGGGAGGAGATCCTCCTCGACGGCAATGCGCTCGCCGACGGCCACGACTTCTTCGCCCTCGGCACCTTCGACGTCAACCCGGACGGCCGCTGGCTCGCCTACTCCACCGACTTCGCCGGGAGCGAACGGTTCGCCCTGCGGGTGAAGGATCTGCAGACCGGCGAGGTGCTGGCCGACGAGGTGCCGGACACGTTCTACGGCACCGCCTGGTCCGGCGACGGCTCCACCCTGTTCTACCTGACCGTGGACGAGGCGTGGCGGCCGTACCGGGTGTGGCGGCACACCGTCGGCACGCCGGCCAGCGACGACGTCATCGTCTACGAGGAACGCGACGAGCGGTTCTGGGTCGGCGTCGAGCTGAGCCGGTCGGAGAAGTTCATCTTCATCGACGCGCACAGCAAGATCACCAGTGAGGTGCGGGTCATCCCGGCGAGCAACCCGACCGGGGAGCCCGCGGTGATCGCCGAACGTCGGCAGGGCGTCGAATACTCCGTGGAGCACCACGGGCACCGCTTCCTGATCCTGCACAACGACGGCGCGGAGGACTTCGCGCTGGCGTACACCTCCGCCGACAGCCCGGGCGACTGGGTGCCGCTGATCGAGCACTCCCCCGGGACCCGGCTGGAGGGGGTCGACGCGTTCGCCCACCACCTGGTGGTGTCGCTGCGCCGGGAGGGGCTGACCGGGCTGCGCGTGATCACGATCGGCAGCACCGATCCGTACGACCTCGAGTTCCCGGAGCCGATCTACACCGTGGGGCTCGACGCCAACCCGGAGTACAACACGGGAACGATCCGGCTGCGCTACAGCTCGCTCGTCACCCCCGACTCGGTCTACGACTACGACCTGACGACGCGGGAGATGACGCTGCTCAAGCAGAAGCCGGTGCTCGGGGACTTCGATCCGGCGGCGTACGAGCAGCACCGGGAGTGGGCCGTCGCCGACGATGGGACGCGGGTGCCGATCTCGCTGGTCTGTCGCGCGGGCACCCCGCGCGACGGCAGCGCCCCCTGCGTGATCTACGGGTACGGCTCGTACGAGGCCAGCATGGACCCGTGGTTCTCGGTGTCCCGGCTGTCGTTGCTGGACCGTGGGGTGATCTTCGCGGTCGCGCACATCCGCGGCGGCGGCGAGATGGGCCGCCGCTGGTACGAGAACGGCAAGATGCTGGCGAAGAAGAACACGTTCACCGACTTCATCGCCGCCGCCCGGCACCTCGTGCAGGCCGGCTGGACCTCGACGGACAAGCTGGTGGCCCGCGGCGGCTCCGCGGGCGGCCTGCTGATGGGGGCCGTGGCCAACATGGCACCGGACGCGTTCGCCGGGATCGTCGCGCAGGTCCCGTTCGTCGACGCGCTCAACACGATCCTCGACCCGTCGCTGCCGCTGACCGTGACGGAGTGGGAGGAGTGGGGCAACCCGCTCGACGACCCCGACGTCTACGCGTACATGAAGTCCTACACGCCGTACGAGAACCTCGCGGCCGTCGACTATCCGGCGATCCTCGCGGTGACCAGCCTCAACGACACCCGCGTGCTCTACCACGAGCCGGCGAAGTGGGTGGCGCGGCTGCGCGCGGTCGCGCCGGGCGGGCACTACCTGCTGAAGACGGAGATGGGCGCGGGGCACGGCGGTCCCAGCGGACGCTACGACGCGTGGAAGGAGGAGGCGTTCATCAACGCCTGGACCCTCGACCGCGTCGGCGTGCGCTGACGGACGGACACCGAAGGGCCCCGCGCGCTGCCGCTGCGCCGCGGGGCCCTTCGGTGTGCGGGGTCAGCGCTGGCCGAGGCCGTGGAGGGCGGGGCCGGGCTGGTGGAATGACGGTCACCGGGAACAGATGAACGCCTAGAATCGGGCAAAAGCCGCGCACGATCGACGGGAGCGGCGATGACGACGCCCGACCCGACCGGCAACGACCCGAACCGGCCCCGCGACGAACCCGCACCCGAGCCGCCGAGCCGGCCGGTCTCCCCCGCGCCGCCGTCCGTGCCGGACTGGTCGACCCCGGACACCCCGACCACCGCCCCCCGGATCGGCGGCAACGGGGCCCCGCCCCCGTATTCCGGCGCCGGACCACCGCCCTACACCGGGCCCGTCCCGCCGTACCCCCCGCCGCCACCCCCGGGCCGGAACGGGCGGCTCGCGCTGATCCTGGGGATCGTCGCGGCGCTGCTGCTGTGCTGCTGCGCCGCGGCGACGATCACCGCCCTGACGTGGGGCCGCCGGGTGTACGACCAGATGCGCGATCAGAACCAGCGCGTCGTCGGGCTCAACGACCCGGCCCGCGACGGCCAGCTGGAGTTCCGGGTCCGGCAGGTGCACTGCGGGATCGGCCGGATCGGCGATCAGTACGTCAACCAGACCGCGGTCGGACAGTTCTGCCTGGTCGAGCTGACCGTCCGCAACCTCGGCAGCCGCCCGGCGCAGTTCAACGAAGCCCTGCAGACGGCGTACGCGCCGGGGAACCGGCAGTTCCGGACCGATCCCGGCGCCGGCGTGCTCGCCAACGCCGACCAGCAGGTCTTCCTCGACGAGCTCAATCCCGGCCGCGAGGTGACCGGCGCCATGGTCTACGACATCCCGCCCGACGCGCAGATCGTGAAGCTGGAGCTGCACTCCACGCCGCGCTCGAAGGGAGTGCTGGTGCGGACCGGCTGACAGCGTCCGAGCGGACGCGCGCCCCATGGCAGCTCCCCGCCGGTCAGCGGCGGTGCAGCGCGACGACGGCGATGTCGTCGTGGATCTCGGGCGCGGCCAACTCCACCAGCAGGCGCTCGCAGAACCGGTCGAGGTCGTCCTCGACCGTCGCCGCGCTGATCGCCAGCGCGCGCAACCCCTCGTCGATGTCGGCGTCGCGCCGCTCGATCAGCCCGTCGGTGTAGAGCACCAACGTGCTTCCCCGCGGCATCACGAACTCCAGGTCGGCCGGGCGCGTCACCCGTACGCCCAGCAGCGGCGCCCGGTGTTCCAGGAACTCGCTCGCGCCGTCGGTCACCAGGAGCGGGGGCAGGTGGCCGGCGCTCGCCATCCGGCACCGGCCGGTGGCCGGGTCGAGCAGGAGCAGGCAGATCGTCGCGAACTCGTTGGGCAGCAGCGTGCGGAGCAGCTCGTCCGTCCGCTCGATCACCACCCCGGGTTGATGCCCTTCGACCGCGTACGCGCGCACCGCGTGCCGCAGCTCGGCCATGATCGTCGCCGCGTGCAGCGAATGGCCGGCCACGTCGCCGATCGCCACCAGAAGCTGCCCGTCGATCATCGCCAGCTCGTAGAAGTCGCCGCCCACCTCGGTCTGCGCGCTCGCCGGCTCGTACCGCACGGCCAGCTGGAATCCGGTCAGGTCGGGCAGGCGGCGTGGCAGCAGGCTGCGCTGCAGGGTCACCGCGATCCGGTGCTCCTCGTCGTACGAGCGCTGCGCCTCCACCGCGGCGGCGACCGCCTGGGCGAGCTGCACCAGGACCGACGGGCCGGCCGTCGGCGCGCTGGCCGGGACCGCCACGTAGAGCGGGGGCCGGTCGACGCGTAACCGGGCCGCGGCCACGGTCACCGTCTCCCCCTCGGGCCAGTCCACGAGGCCCCAGTCCGCCGGCTGATCCGTACGCATGGTGGAACCGACCGGCACGTCACCGTCGTCGACGGCCCACGGCCGTACCTCCGCGGGCGAGCCCGGGCCGACGCACACCCCGGCCAGCGACTCTCCGTCGACCGTCTCGGCCACCACCGCGACCGGCACCTCGAAGATCGCGGCCGCGCCTTCGGCGGCGACCTTCAGCAGCCGCGCGAACGACGAGGCGGAGTTCACCGCGAGCGTCGTCTCCGCCAGCGTCGCCAACCGCTTCGCCAGCAGCTCCGCGCGCTGCCGCGCCCGGTAGTACCGCAACACCGCCTGCGCCGTCGCGACCAGTTCCTCCGGCTCGATCGGCTCGGCGAGGTAGGCGTCCGCGCCCCGCGTCAGGCCCTGCGTCCGGTCGACGACATCGACGGCGTGCGCGGAGACGTGGATGACCGGCAGCGCCGCGTGCCGCGGATCCGACTTGATTCGCTCGCACACCTCGAACCCGTCCAGGTCGGGCAGCCGGACGTCGAGCACGACCAGATCGATCCCACCGGCATCGACCCGGGCGAGCGCCTCGGTCCCGGTCACCGCCTCGACAACCTCGTAGCCCGCGCGGGAAAGCCAGTTCACCAGCAGATAGCGCTTCGTCGCGCTGTCGTCGACCACGAGGACGGTGCCGCAGCGACCGTCGTCGGTCATGGCCCGCCCCGGACGGGAAGACGGACGGTGAACGTGCTGCCCCGACCCGGCTCGCTGCTCACGGTCAGCGAACCGCCGAGCAGCGTCACCAGCCGCCGGGCGTACGGCAGGCCGAGACCGGTCCCGGTGCCGGCGCCGGGCACCGGGGTGGCGCTCGGCACCTGGTAGAACTCCTCGAAGATCCGTTCGTGCAGCTCGGGCGGGATCCCCACGCCGGTGTCGCTGACCGACAGTTCCCACCGCCCGTCATCAAGGCGCGCTCGCATCCGCACCTCGCCGCGCTCGGTGAACTTCAGGCCGTTGTGCAGCAGGTTGCGCAGCACCCGCGACAGCAGCACCTCGTCGGACCGGATCAACGCCGGCGGCTCCGGCTCCTCCACCACCAGTTCGAATTGGGGACGGCTGGCCAGGGCGCGCAGCGTTCCACGGAGCTGACCGAACACGGCGCACAGATCCACATCCTCCCAGCTGGGCTCGATCCGCCCGGATTCCGCCTTCGCAAGGTCGAGCAGGTCGTTGACCAGCCCGAGCAGGTCCGTCGCCGAGCCTCGGATCAGCTCCACCTGCCGCAACTGCTCAGCGGTGAGCGGATCGGACGAGGCGTCGGCGAGCAATCGGGCCAGCCCGATGATCGCGGTCACCGGCGCCCGGAGCTCGTGGCTGGCGTTGGCGAGGAACCGGGTCTTCGCCTCGTTCGCCCCCCGCAGCTGCGCCGACTTCTCGTCCAGCTCCGCGTAGAGGGCGACGACGCCGCGGTTGGTCTCCTCCAGTTCCTCGGAGAGCTGCCCGTAGAGGGCGAGCACACCGCGGTTGGTCTCCTGGAGCTCCGCGTTGAGCCGCGCGAGCTCGTCGCGCTGGCTCCGCACCTCGTCGAGCGCCGCGATCAGTTGTTGATTCTGCGCGGCCAGCTCGTCGAGCGGGGAGCCCGGCGACGTGGCCGCCAACTCCGCACGGAGCGCGTCGAGGCGTTCCGGGGTCAACCGGGCGGCGCTGGGCGGTAGACGTCGGGACATCGTTACGACCGTAACCGCATCGGCATGAGAAACCGAGAGAGTGTCCACCAGTCGCCCGACCGGGAGCGGATCACCCCTGGTCAGGTCCGCCTGCGTCAGCGGAACGGGCGACACCACGTCGACCTGCAGGGACTGGGGCGCGTGCCGCCCCACCGCCTGGAACGAGACCTCCGCGCCACCGACGGCGGCAAGCATCTGCCGTGCCACCTCACTGAGCGCGGTCGCGATCCGGATCTGGTCCTGTTCTTCCAGGCCCAGGGCCGCGGCGACCTCCCGGCCCCGCTGGCGGACCACGAAGATGTCGTGCGCCTGCCGGATCGTCATCGTGAGCAGCGACCGCGGCACGTCAGGCCGCCGGAGGGCGCGCCACGAGGACGCACGCGTCGTCACGGCGGACGCCCGCGTCACGCAGCACGGTTGCGGCGATCAGCTGCGGCGCCCGCGTCAACAGGCCGGGATAGTCCGTGGTCCGCCACCGGTCGGTCACGCCGTCGGAGTGCATCACCAGGACCGCGCCCGGGTCCAACGGGTAGTCGAACTCGCGCACGGTCCTCCGGTGGTGCCCCGCGATGCCCGGCATCGACACCAGCCCCCGCCGCGTCGCGCCGTCGGTCACCACCCCGGCGATGTTGCCCACGCCCGCGTAACGCAGCACGCCCGCGTCCGGGTCCAGCTCCGCGACGGCGAGCGCCGCGCCGCGGGTGTGCGACAGCGACCTGTGGAGGTGCTCGACCACGGCCGCGGGGGGCGCGGCGGGGGCGGCCCGGAACGCGTTGACGGCGGTCATGGCGGCGGCGGCCGCGAGCGGCCCGTGTCCGAGCCCGTCGCAGACGAGCACCTGACGGCGCCCGTCCACCACCCTGGTGGCGAATCCGTCACCGCTGACCGATTCCCCGGTCAACGGACGGGCGATCCCCGCCGCCCAGGGTTGTTGCGGCTGCGCCGACGTCGGCCACACCTGGGCCACGATCACGGTTCCCCGCCCGGGCACGGAGTACGCGTCGTGCCAGGTGGCCTGGCGTGCGATCGCGCCCAATCCGATCCCGAGGGTGCCGGTCGTGGAGTGCCCGTCGCGGGCGGAGCGGCGCAGGTCCGCCATGCCGGGACCGGAATCCATCGCGACGACCTCGACGCCGGCCTCCCGCCCATCCCGCACGGGTCGCAGCAGCAGCGAGCCCTCTTCGGCGTGCTTCACGAGGTTGCTGGCGAGTTCGGTGGCGACGATCGCGAGGTCCGCGGCGCGGTCGGTGCCGAGGCCGATCTGCGCGGCGAGTCGCTCCGTCGCCCTTCGCACGGCGTTGACCGTGCTCACGTCCTCGACCCGGAACCAGGCCTCGCCGTCCGGCAGGGATTCGGTCGCGGCCACCGCGCCTCCGCTCAGCGAGACCACTTGGTCACCGTGATACGCGTGCCCTCGCCAGCCGCCGTCACGATGTCGAACTCGTCCACCAACCGCCGCGCCCCGCTGAGCCCCAGTCCGAGCCCGCCGCCGGTGGTGTAGCCGTCGGTCAGGGCCAGATCGAGGTCGGCGATGCCCGGGCCCTGATCGGCGAAGACGATGCGCACGCCGCGCCGCCGTCCGTTGTCCACGACGGAGACGAGCACGTCGCCGCCGCCTCCGTACACCAGCGTGTTGCGCGCCAGTTCGCTCGCGGCGGTCACCAGCTTGGTCTGGTCGACCAGCGACAGCTTGATGGCCACGGCCACGGTGCGGACGAGTTGCCGGACCCGTACCACGTCCTCGTCGCGGGTGATCGATTGCGCCTGCGGCGTGCCCACGTCGAGTCCGGCGGTCATGGCGTCGCCGTCAGTTCGTCCTCGTCGGAGTCGAACGGGAGTGGCAGCCCGTCGCCACGCCCCCGGGCCAGCAGTTCCATGCCCCGCTCGACGTTGAGCGCGGTGCGGATCCCCTGGAGCGACAGTCCCAGCTCGACGAGGGTGATCGCGACGGCGGGCCGCATGCCGACCACCACGGTGTCGGCGTCGAGCACCTTGGAGATGGCGGCGATCGAGGAGAGCGTCCGACCGACGAACGAGTCGACGATGTCGAGCGCGGTGATGTCGATGATGACGCCGTGACAGCCCGTCGCCACGATCCGCTCGGCGAGATCGTCCTGCAGTTGCAGCGCGGTCTGGTCCTCCATGTCCACCTGGATGGAGACCAGCAGCGTGTCGCCGATCTTCAGGACCGGTACTCGGTCCATCAGGCCTCCCTGCGGCCGGTCCGGCGCGCCGTCTCGATGCCCTGCAGGCGCAGGGCGTGCCGCAGGGCGTCGGCCAGGCTCGCCTTGGTCACGATGTCCCCGAACTCGATGCCGAGCGAGACGATCGTCTGGGCGATCTGCGGCCGGATGCCGGAGATGATGCAGTCGGCCCCCATGAGTCGGGCGGCGACGACCGTCTTCAAAACGTGCTGGGCGACCTGGGTGTCGACCGCCGGGACCCCGGTGATGTCGATGATCGCGTAGGGCGAACCGGTGTCGACCAGCGTCTGCAGCAGGCGCTCCATGACCACCTGCGCGCGCGCGGAGTCGAGCGTGCCGACCAGCGGTACGGCGACGACCCCCTCCCAGATCTTGACGACGGGAGTCGAAAGCTCCAGCAACTGCTCTGCCTGGTCGGCGACCAGTTCCTCGCGCGCATTCGCGTACGTCTCGAACGTCAAGAGCCCCATCTCATCGATGAGACCGGTGAACGCGACATAATCGCGCATCACCTCCGGGCCGGCCCCGGACACGTCGATGTGCTCGAGCAGCGCGTCCTTCAGCGCGAAGACGCTGATCGCGGTCTCGGTCGCGGTGAAGCCCTGCCGGGCCCGGGCGCGCGAGAGCTCGGACAACACCGCCCGGAGCTCGACGGCGACCTCGTCGAAGAGGCCGACGGCCCGCTGGTCGAGCGCGGCCCGGAGGCTGGTGTGCAGCTCCTGGATCTGCCGGGAGAGCTCCGCTGTGCTGAGCCGCCCGGCCAGCGACGACGACACGTTGTCCGTCCACCGCTTGACGATCTGATCCCCGTATTGCCCGAGCAGATTCGCCAACCGGGCGCTCTCGTCCGCGCTCAGCGCCACCGCCGCCTCCTTCATGGGTTGCCCGCACTACCAGGGAAAATCGTCATCAGATGGCCGCGGAACTGTATCACCGTGGCTGTCCAGATAGTTGCTCTCGTCCAACTGTTGCGACAGGTGCACCAACCCGATTGGCCCCTCAATTCTGCGCCGACCGGGCGGGGTGGAGTAACGTTCGACCGAACGGGAGGTCGGAATGTCCTTGACGGTACACACCGAGGAGCGCGGCGACGTCGTCGTCGTGTCGGTCGCGGGCGAGCTCGACATGGCCACCGCACCCCAGCTGCAGGATCAGATCACTGATCTGCTGGAACGGGGCCACTGTCGGCTGGTCTTCGACCTGGCGCAGGTCTCGTTCTGCGACTCGACGGGCCTCTCGGTCTTCGTGCGCGCCAAGAACAGCTGCGACGACGCCAACGGGGTCGTCCGGCTCGCCGCACCGCAGCGCGGGGTGCTGCGCATCCTTGAGGTGAGCGGCCTCGTCGAGGTGCTGCAGACCTACCCGTCGGTCGACGAGGCGGTCGCGGCGCCGGAGCCGGCCCCCGCGGACTGAGCGGCTACTTCAGCTCGTCCTCGATGTAGCGGGGACGGGCGATCGCCAGCCCGGCGAGGGTCTGGCCGACCAGCGCGACCAGCAGGAAGCCGATCGGGGCCGTCCAGCCGCCGGTCTGCTCGTAGAGCAGGCCGACGAGCAGCGGCCCGAGCGCCGCGATGACGTAGCCGGAGCTCTGCGCGAACCCCGACAGCGCCACGGTCCCGGCGGCGGTCCGGGCACGCAGCCCGATCGTCGCCAGGATCAACGGGAACGCGCCCTGCCCGATGGCGAGCAGCAACACCCAGGCCAGCGCGCCGCCGTGCGGGGCGAGCGCCAGGCCGACGTAGCTCGCCGCGGATGCCGCGGACATCACGAGCACCAGCGGACGCAGGGTGCGCAGCCGGGTCGCCATGGTCGGCATCACCAGCGCCACCGGCACGCCCGCGGCGGTCACGCCGGCGAGCAGCAGCCCGGCGGTCTGCGGGTGGTAGCCGGCGTCCCGGAACAGCTGCGCGAGCCAGCCCATCACGGCGTACCCGCTCAGCGACTGCAGACCGAAGTAGAGCGCCATCGCCCGGCCCAGCCGGGTGCGGCCGGGACGGATGCGCGACGACGCGGTCGCGGTCGCGCGCCGCACGGGACGCGGGGCGCGCAGCGCCAGCGGGGCCCACAGGAGTACGGCGACCAGCGCGAGCGCCGCCCAGACGCCGAGACCGGCACGCCACGACCCGAACGCGTGCGCGATCGGCACGGCGCTCGCCGCAGCGACCGAGGTGCCGAGGGTCAGCGACGTGGTGTAGGCGCCGGTGACCAGCCCGGCGCGGTGCGGAAAGTGCTGCTTCACCAGCATCGGCAGCATGATGTTGGCGACCGCGATGCCGGCGAGCGCCAGCGCGCTGGTGGCGACGAAGACCAGCGACGAGTCGGTCGCGATCCGCAGCAGCTGCCCCACCCCGAGCAGCAGCATCGCGACCACGAGGACCCGCGCCGCCGCGAAGCGCCGGACCAGCCACGGGGTGAGCGCACCGACGCCCGCGAACGCGATGGTGGGCAGCGTGGTGACGAAACCGGCCGCCGCGCCGGAGAGGCCCAGGCCGGTGCGCACCTCGTCGAGGAGCGGGCCGAGGCTGGTCACAGCGACCCGCAGGTTGAGCGCCACGGTCAGGATCGCGGCGAGGATCAGGACGCCACCGGTCGCCGTGGCGGGCGCCGTGACCCGGGGCGCGGCCACCGGCGCGGAGGGCACCGGGATGGTACGGGTCACGATCGGCGGCTCGGCGAGGCTGGTGGGTGGCGGCGTCATGCCATCGATCATAGAATCATGGGATGATTTATGGTCGGGTGATGTAACCGATGACACTGACGTCACCGTCTGCCCCCGCGCAGCGCCGGCAGACCCTGGTGCGCCAGGTGATTGAGCAGCTCAGGGAGCAGATCAGCACGGGCGAGTGGGCCCTCGGCGCGAAGATCCCGACCGAGCCGCAGCTCGTCGAGGCGCTCGGCGTGGGGCGGAACACGGTCCGGGAGGCGGTCCGGGCGCTCGTGCACGCCGGGGTCCTGGAGTGCCGGCAGGGCTCCGGCACATACGTGATCTCCACCGACGAGCTCTCCGGCGTGGTCGCGCGGCGACTCGCCGCCGCCGAGATGGCCGACGCCGTCGAGGTGCGCCGGGCGTTCGAGGTGGAGGCGGCACGGCTGGCGGCGCTGCGGCGTACGCCCGAGGACCTGGCGGCGCTCGACGCCGCGCTCCGCGACCGCGAGGCCGCGTGGGCGTCAGGCCGGGTGGCCGACTTCGTCGAGGCCGACGCCGCACTGCACACGGTGATCGTGGCGGCGGCGCACAACGCGATGCTCGCCGAGCTCTACGCCTCGTTCGGCGCGGCCCTGCGCGCGTCGCTCACCGAGGCCATGCGCGGGGCGTTGCGACCCGACCGCTACGTCGCCCACGGGGAACTCGTCGAGGCGATCCGGGCCGGCGACCCCGCCCGGGCCGCACACGAAGCCGGAGCTTTTCTCGAAACCCTCCAGGGGGCATAGGTTGTCGGCTGGCACGACCGTCAAACCTGGGGAGAGGGAGCGGATGCTCAAGGGTTTCAAGAACTTCATCATGCGCGGCAACGTCGTCGACCTCGCGGTCGGCGTCGTCATCGGCGCGGCCTTCACCGCAGTGGTCACGCAGCTGACCAAGTCGTTCCTGGAGCCGCTCATCAGAGTGATCATCCTGGTGGCGACCGGCAAGAACGGCATCGACGCCACCGCCCCCACGTTCCGGGGCGTCGCCTTCGACTGGGCCGCCTTCGTCAACGCGGCGATCACCTTCCTGCTGACCGCGGCCACGCTCTACTTCCTGGTCGTCTACCCGATGAACAGGCTGGCCGAGCGGCGCAAGCGCGGCGAGGAGCCGGAGCCGCAGGCCCCCAGCGAGGAGGTCAAGCTCCTCACCGAGATCCGTGACGCCCTGCTCGCCGGCGCCCGCGTGCCCGCGCAGCACGCCGACTACCTCGGCAATGTCCCGGAGAGCCGCGACTATCCCCCGCGGCACTGACGCGGCCGACCACGCGCTTCGCCACTGATCAAGGGCTTCTCCGGATGGAGGAGCCCTTGATCCGTCAGAGCGGCGGGTCGGATCGTGAATCGAACACGCGTTCGATAGAGTGCCGCGCCATGGAGCAGCGAAAGCACTGGTGGAACGGCAAATGGGGGCGGATCGCCCGGCGCGACGTGTATCTCCGCGCCGACGCCGACCGCTGGCACGTGGAGCAGCGGGCCGGCGGCGCCGAGGGGATCTCCCGGTTCTACGAGTTCGGCGCCGAGGAGGACGCGTACGAGGCGGTCCGCGGCCTGCTGGTCGGCCCGGACGAGTGGCGGGAGCTCTCCGCCCGCCCGACCGACCCCGCCTGACCCACCCGTTTACCGCGCCCGTCGCCGGGGAACCGGGGCAGTCATGACAGCAGGCTTCCCCACCAACCCGGCGCCCATCGCGCAGGTCGCCTCCGGGATGCGGGTCGTGGACGCGGCCGGCGACGAGATCGGCACCGTGGACCGGGTGCGCATGGGCGACCCGAACGCCGTGGCCGCGCAGGGGCCGACCGTCGGCAGCGGCGCGCTGGAGGGGCGGGTGCCGGACCCGCAGACGGGGGACGAGCCGGAGGTGCCGCCGGACCTCGCGGCACGACTGTTGCGGACCGGCTACCTGAAGATCGACAGCGACGGCCTGTTCGCCCGGGACCTCTACGTCGGGGCGGAGCAGATCGCGGGCGTCAACCAGGACGTGGTCGAGTTGAGCGTCACGAGGTCCCGGCTGACCCGCGAGGAGTGATCGCGACGGGGGCGGCGTCGTCCGCGGGCCGGTCTCCGGGCGGTCCCGCCGCGGGGCGCCGGTGCAGCAGCAGCACGGCCGCCCCGACCAGCAGACCCCAGAACGCGGCGCCCACCCCGAGCACCGTGACGCCGGACGCGGTCACCAGGAACGTGACGACGGCGGCCTCCCGGCCGGCCGGCTCCGCCACGGCGGCGGCGATCGCCGCGGCCAGCGCGCCGAGCAGCGCCAGCCCGGCGACCGCCTCGACCAGCACCGGCGGCGAGAGCAGAACGAAGGCGGTGGCGAGCCCCGACCCCAGTCCCAGGACGACGTAGCCGCCACCGGCGGTGACCGACGCGATCCACCGCCGTCGCGGATCCGGATGCGCGTCCGGGCTCGCGGCCAGCGCCGCCGTGATCGCCGCGAGGTTCACCGCGTGGCCGCCGATCGGCGCGCCGGCGGTGGTCGCCAGCCCGGTGCCGAGCAGGACGCCGCGCAGTGGTGGCCGGTAGCCGTACCCGGCGAGCACCGCCATGCCCGGCACGTTCTGGGACGCCATCGTCACGAGGAACAGCGGCAGCGCGAGGCTGATCATCGCGGGCGCGCTCCAGGCGGGCGCGGTGAGCTCGATCGCGGGACGCAGGTCGGCGGAGTGCAGCGCGCCCGTCGGCGTGGTCAGCGCGATCGCGACGACCGCGACCGCGAGCGCCGCCGGCACGGCCCAGCGACGGGCGAAGCGGGTCAGCACCGCCCAGGTGAGCACGATCGGCGCGGCCAGCGCGGGCACCTCCACCAGGGCGCGCACCGGAGCCACGCAGAGGTCGAACAGGACGCCGGCGAGCATGGCGCTGGCGACCGGGGCGGGAATCGCCGCGATCCACCGGCCGAACGCCGGGACCAGGCCCGCCACGGTGATCAGCAGGCCGGTCACGATGAAGGCGCCGACCGCCACCGGGAAGCCACCCTCGACGGCGCCGGTCGAGACCAGCAGGGCCGCGCCGGGGGTCGACCAGGCGATGCTGATCGGCATCCGGTGGCGTATCCCGAGCCAGATCGCGACCAGCCCCATCGACACGCAGAGCGCGAGGAGCCCGGAGGCTGCCTGCCGCTCGTCGGCGCCGACCGCCCGCAGCCCCGCCAGCACGACCGCGAACGAGCTGGCGAACCCGACCAGCGCGGTCACCAGCCCGGCGAGGACGGGTTGGAGCAGACCGGCCACCGTGCCCCCTTCCATGTTCCGTAAACGGAACGCGTGACGAGCATGCAGGATAGCGCCATGAACGACACGGACGTGCAGACCCGCGCGGTCGGGCGCCGGCTGCGCCGGCTGCGCGAGGCGCAGGGCGTCTCGCTCTCCGAGCTCGCCCGCCGGGCCGGGATCGGCAAGGCCACCCTCTCCGGGGTGGAGGCGGGCACCCGCAATCCCACCCTGGAGACGCTCTACGCGGTGACCGCGCAGCTCGGCGTTCCGCTGGCGACCGTGCTCACCGACGGAGAGACGCCCGGCGCCACCCCCGCCGAGGTACGCGGCAGCGCGGTGGTCGGCACGCTCCTGCAGGTCTTCGAGGAGGCGACCACGACGTACGAGCTCTACCGGCTGCGGATCGTGCCCGGCACGGCGCAGGTCTCGCCCGCGCACCACGCCGGCGTCACCGAGCACCTCACCGTCTTCCGCGGCGTGCTGCGCGCCGGCCCGCTGGACGCGCCGCTCGTCGCCGGCCCCGGTGAGCACATCTCGTGGAGATCCGACGTGCCGCACGGCTACGCGGTGCTCGGCGACGAGGAGGTGCACGCGAGCCTGCTGGTCCGCTCCCCGGCCACCGCCGACCCGGCCTGACGCGAAAGCCGCCCGGCGCACCGCCGTGGGCGTACATAGTGATTCCCGGGCAGGATTCGCGGGTACGAAGGGCGGGCGGATACGAGGCGATGACCGGCGTCGAGACTCCCTACCGCCCGCGCCCCAGCCTGGCGCTGATGCCCGCGGCCTTCTTCGGCCACGGCAGCCCGATGAACGCCCTGGAGCTCAACCGCTACACCGACGCCTGGGCCACCTTCGGCGCCGGCATCCCGAACCCCCGCGCCATCCTGGTCATCTCCGCGCACTGGTACATCCAGGCCACCGCGATCACCGCGATGCCGCAACCGAAGACCATCCACGACTTCTACGGATTCCCGGACGAGCTCTTCGCCGTGGACTATCCGGCGCCCGGGGATCCGGAGCTCGCCGAGCGGATCGCCGAGCTGGTGAAGCCGACCTGGATGGGGCTCGACATGGACAGCTGGGGGATCGACCACGGCACGTGGTCAGTGCTCCGACACGCGTTCCCGAACGCCGACGTCCCGGTCCTCCAACTGTCGATCAACGCCAACAAGCCGCCGGAGTACCATCTCGAACTCGGCGCGCGGCTGGCGCCGCTGCGCCGGGAAGGCGTGCTGATCATGGCGAGCGGCAACATCGTGCACAACCTGCGCGGCATCGACATGCAGCGCACCGACACCGGGTTCAGCTGGGCGCAACGCTTCGACGACGCGGCCCGCGAGGTGATGACCGACGTCCCGGAGGCGGCGCCGACGCTGCGCGGCCACGAGGACTACGGCCGGGCGGTCCCCACCCCGGAGCACTTCCTCCCGCTGCTCTATCTCGCCGGGCTCGCCGCGGCCGCCGAACGCCCCGTCGAGCTGCTCATCGACGGGTACGTCTACGGCTCCATCTCGATGAGCGCGTACACCCTCGACGCGCGGTGCCCGACCGGGGCCGGCGTCGGCCTGGAGGCCGCCGCCGAGCTGGGCCGCCTCCCCGCCGAGGACAGCAACATCTGAGGCGCTCAGCGCTGGTCGCGCGGATCCGGGCGCAGCCCGCTCGGTCGTACTCCACACGCGACGGGCGCGGGGGGTCGACGGCTTGCAGGCCGCGGAGCACAATGTCGACGACCGCATGACCGCGTACGGGGCGGAGGCGTGATGCCGGAACAGCTGGAGCTCGTCGAGATCACGTCCGAGGCCGAGCTGCGCGATCTGCTCGGGGAGCCGACGCCGAGGGCGGTGACCAAGGAGCGCGTGGCGCTGCACGAGCGCGACCGGGAATGGCTGGCGGCGTCGCCGTTCTGCCTGGTGGCCACGGCCGCGGACGACGGCACCTGCGATGTGTCACCGAAGGGGGACCCGCCCGGGTTCACGCTCGTGCTGGATGACAGGACGATCGCCCTTCCGGAGCGCCCGGGCAACCGCCGCGCCGACGGCTACCGCAACATTCTCGGCAACCCGCACGTCGGTCTGATCTACTTCGTACCGGGGCGCACCGAGACGCTGCGGATCAACGGGCGGGCGCGCCTGGTCCGGGACGCGCCGTTCTTCGACGACACGACCGTCAAGGGTCACCGCCCGATCCTCGCCGTCGTCGTGGAGATCGAGCAGATCTTCTTCCACTGCCCCAAGGCGTTCCTGCGGTCGCAGCTGTGGCAGCCGCAGACGTGGCATCCGAACGCTCTGCCCTCGCACGCCGAGATCGTGAAGAGCGTGCAGCGCACCGCGGAGACGCTCGAGGAGCTCGAGCGTTACTACGGCCCGGAGTACGCCGACCGGCTCTACGCCGACGCGCCCCGCCCCTAGTCGACGAGCGCCGAGTAGACGAGCTGGCGCAGCTCCGGCCGGAGCGGATGGGTGCTCGACGGGACGAGCTGCGTGAAGAGCAGCGCGGTGATCTCCTCCTTGGGGTCCACCCAGAAGGCCGTGCTGGCGACGCCGCCCCAGTAGTACTCCCCGACGCTGCTCGGGACCCGGCTCGGCACCGGGTCCTGCACCACCGCGAAGCCGAGCCCGAACCCGACGCCGTCGAGGATGGACTCGGCGAAACCACCGGTGGAGAGCTGCGCGAGATCCCGGCCGCCGGGCAGGTGGTTGCGGGTCATGAACCGGACGGTACGACTGCCGAGCAGCCGCGCCCCGTCGAGCTCGCCCTCGCGCAGCAGCATCTGCGTGAAGCGGTGGTAGTCGCCGGCGGTCGAGATGAGCCCACCACCACCGGAGATCAGGTCCGGCTCTGCCAGGGCGCGGGCGCCGGCCTCCGCCAGCGGCACCGCGCCGCCGGTCACGGGGTGCGCCGAGTAGAGCGCGGCCAACCGGGAGCGGTCGGACTCCTCCACCCACCAGCGCGTGTCGGTCATCCCGAGCGGACCGAAGATCCGCTCCGCGAAGAATTCGTCGAGGGACTGCCCCGAGACGACCTCCACGAGCCGGCCGAGGACGTCAGTCGCCACGGAGTAGCCCCACGCGGATCCGGGCTGGAAGAGCAACGGCAGCCGCGCCCAGGCGTCGCAGGCGCCGGCCGCGTCGACGCCCGCCGGCGTGTAGAGGTCGTAGCCGGCGGCCCGGTAGAGGGCGTCGACCACCGAGGTCTGCATGAAGCCGTACGTCAGCCCGGCGGTGTGGGTGAGGAGGTGCCAGATCCGGATGGGCTCGACGGCCGGCACCGTGAACGGTCGCAGGGCCGAGCCCTTGTCGTAGACCCGGACGTCGCCGAGGGCCGGGATCCAGCGGCTGACCTCGTCGGTCAGCTGGAAGCGCCCCTCCTCCCACAGCATCATCGCCGCGACCGAGGTAATCGGCTTCGTCATGGAGTAGATCCGCCAGAGGGTGTCCGGGGTGACCGGGCGCTCCGCCTCACGGTCCCGCAGCCCGTACGTCGACGAGTGCGCGATCTCACCGCGACGGGTGACGACGATCTGCCAGCCGGCGAGCCGCCCGTCATCGACGTATCGCGCGAAGTGCTTGTCGATCCTCGCGAGCCGGCCGGAGTCGAAGCCGACGTACTCGGGGTCCACGGTGCGCTCGATCGTCATCGGCGCAGCGTACTGGCGCTCTCCCCCGTCGATCAAGGATCAGCCGTGGCCCAATGGCGCCCCCGTGGTTCCTTGATCGGTTCGCGGGCCCAAAAAAAAGGGGGCCCCTGTCGGGACCCCCTAATTCTTTTGCTGCGTGTGTATGCAGTTGAGGCCCACCCCGTAAGCGGGGTGGGCCTCAACTGGAAAGATTGTCCGGCGGTGTCCTACTCTCCCACACCCTCCCGGGTGCAGTACCATCGGCGCTGGAGGGCTTAGCTTCCGGGTTCGGAATGTTACCGGGCGTT
>NZ_FNPH01000012.1 GCF_900107255.1 Micromonospora pattaloongensis
CAGCTCCACTCCACAACCGGAGGCCTTCGTCATCACGTCTATCTACGTCGTGTCGTCACACAACCTCAACCAACCTCCCTGGGCAGTACACCTAGCCCGTGGGCGAAACACGCCCGCCTTGGCCGACACCTTCCGCCGGCATGGAGAGCGGCAATTGCCGCTATGCTCTGCGGCTCGGTCGCCGGAGTCAGAGTCGCTGGTCGCCATCGCCCCTGGAATCCTTGTCAGTCCGATATCGTTCACTCTCGAACTTGACGTTGATCATGAATGGCGCAATTACGATCCCGATGAAGAAGATCGCGAGCGAGATCCAGGTGGACCAAGGAACTGGAAGGTAGCGCTGAGCAAGGACGTAAGGCACAATTACTCCGGCAAGTAGAGCCCATCCCAGCTTCGTTGTTACCAGCAATCTCAATCTGCCCACTTTATCACCCCCGATCCCTCCACCATGACCACTTCCCGTGCGCGTGTGTCGGTGGGCGCCCTTTACATGCTGCCACTTTGTGGGTTGGCCGACACCAACGGTTCTAGCGTTCCTGGCAAGCCAACCCATGTATGCACGGTGCCGCCCGCAAAACGAGCACCATATCCGCCCGTGAGTGCCCCTCCCGCCGTCGCCCATGCGGCACCTCGCCAGCGCAGCTCCAGCTCCTCGTGCCGGCATTTGCGACAGCGTAGCCCGCGAATCCTGCAGCCGACCGACCGCCACAAAGGAACTGCTTCACCGATGCCCGGGTCGTAGTCGCAGGGGCGTCCCGCCCAGATTCGCTAAACGGGTCGCTCATGGCGTAACAACGCGGTCTAATCTTTCGTGCTGGGCGCTAGCGACTTCGCCGCCCTACCCCGCCCAACCTGACAACCAATCCGATGACTGCAACCGTTGCCCCTGCATAAAGAACTGGGACGCCGGGACCAGGAAGTGGAATGAGTATCAAGCCGATGGCCCCGACTGCCAGACCAGCAACGAGCAGGGAACTACCTACCTTCTTCATTCGGGCTCCTTAGCGCCAGGGGGTCTGTTGCGTTGCCCGTGTCCATGTCCAGGGACCGAGGCAGCTTGACGGGTCAAGCGGTCGAGTCCTCATCGTCCCTGATCGCCGCCGAAGCCGGCGTTCACCGGGTTCCGGTTCCCCCCGAAAGTGATCGTCGCCCCGGTCGACTGGTACCTGCGCTACAACCTCTCCTACCGCGACGTGAAGGAACTCCTGGCTGAGCGCGGTGTCGAGGTCGACCACGTCACCGTGTTCCGACGGCTGCAACGGTTCGCGCCGCTGCTGGCGCACACGCCTTCATCCAGAACCTCCGCCGCGGCTGCTAAGAACGCGGGGTCGACAGTCAGCCCAAGCTCCGAATCGCTTCCGCGTTCAGCGACCCCGCCCGGCTCATCTGACGCGGACCCGACCCGGGCGTACCGCCTCTCCCGATCAGATAATGCGACGGCACCGTCGGTTGTGCGGGGGTGGCGGGTTGCTGCGGCGGTTACTCGGCGGCAGGGGCATTTCTCTGCGCCGTAAGCGGAGTCGGTCACTTGCGGTTACTGAGGACCCGATGGAGAGTTTGCCGATGGGAACCCGTCAGGAGATCGTCGCACTGCCCCCGGAGGCCGATCTGGCCCGGGCGGACTCGCTCGCCCGGGAGATTTTTTCCGACGTCGCCAACAAGTGGGCGTTGCTGCTCATCGAGTTCCTCGGGCAGCGCACGATGCGCTTCAGCGAACTGCGCGACGAGGTCGGCGGCATCAGCCACAAGATGCTGACCCAGAACCTGCGCATGCTCGAGCGCAACGGCCTGGTCGAGCGGACCGTACACGCCACGGTCCCGCCCCGGGTCGAGTACACCCTCACCGAGGCGGGCCAGGCGCTGCGCGCGGTGGTCGACGGGATGTGCGGCTGGACCCAGCGGTATCTGGGACACATCGAAGCCTCCCGCCGGCAGTTTCCCGGTTAATCCAACATCGCGGTCGCCTCCACCTCGACCAGGTGCTCGGGCACGTCCAGGGCAACGATGCCGAACAGCGACGCCGGGGCGGCCGGGGTGACGCCCAACTGCGCTGCCGCGCGGGCGATGCCATCCAGCAGCAGCGGCATCTTGTCGGGCGTCCAGTCGACGACGTGGACGGTCAACTTCACCACGTCGGCGAACGAGCCGCCGACGCCGGCCAGCGCCGTCGCCACGTTGAGATAGCACTGCTCCACCTGGGCAGCCAGATCACCGGCGCCGACCAGCGTGCCCTCGGCGTCCCAGGCGACCTGGCCCGCGATGTTGACCAGCCGTGTCCCGGTCGCCACCGACACCTGGTGGTAGATCGGGATCTCGGGCAGCCCGGCGGGGTTGACCAGGGTGACGGTCATAACGTGCTCCTTACTCTCTTCTGGTGACCCAGAAACCGTAGGAGACCAGTGCGGGGCGCGGAAGAAGGCACTTTCTCGAGCCTCAGGCACCTCGGAGTAACTTCTGGCCCGGCCTGGGCAGGGTCGGCGCCATGCTCGGCCGTGATGCGCGCGCATGTCAGCCAGCGTGGCGGCGGTGTCCGGGTATCTTGTCCAAGCGGCGATGCGACCAGTCGGTCATCTCCACGATCACCTTTGGTGTTCCGGGAGATCGTCTCTTCGACACCGAGGCGCAGTAGATTTCGGCGAAGTGCGTCGAGATTCTGTTCAAGCCGCCCAGGAAACGCAGGCCGGTGTACGGCACGATGCTGCGGTGGATCAACGCAGGGCGCAACTGGCGAAGACGCTACGGGAACTGGGGTTCTGGCAACACTTCTCCGAGGAGGACCCTGCGGCCGGAGAACAAGCGGTCACCCAAGGTGCTGAACTGTTACCAGCACATCGGCTATAGAGCGACATCAGACCAGCGAAGAATCAGGGAAGAAGAAGTTCACGCGTCGTTAAGGCGCCACCCGACGTCTAGCTACATCTGACGCGCAACCAAACGCACAAGCACCGACACGACAAGACCCGCCCCGATCATCGCCACCAAATATCCGGCCACACCGAGCAGTTTTGGCTTGAGCATCCAAAAGTTGGTCGAAAGCCGACCAGGCTGCAACCCGAGCTCTTCTGGTGGAATCGAACCGGTGAACCTGGCGTGTCGTATCATAAGAATTCCAGCGACAATCCATACGGCACCGAATGCAAGTCCATAAATCGTGGGAATTGGCTCCCTGTATTGCGCCGCCAGGCTGACTTGTGCCGTCAGAACAGGCAATGTGGCATCCTCTCTCCCTCGCCCGATAGCCCGTTCCCAGACGACCCAGGCCCTCCTGGGGCCACCCATGACCCCGAGCTTGCCGCCGAAGCTTATTCCGCCACCTTCCCAGTCGCGGCCATCAACGGTTTTACCGCTGTTATAGCATGCTGTTCGGCGATCGCGTTGCGGACGCCGGACGGCGTGGTGCCGCGGTCGAAGTTCACCACGCTCGCGGTGTTCGTGCTGACCGTCACCGGGGTCACCGCCATCTCTCCCAACCGCGCCCACGCGCATCCGACTCCTCGGAATCCCAACCCATCTAGCCGCTACCAACCCCGGGGCGGTTCAGACCGGTCGCCTTCGACGCCAGCCCGCTTCGGTACAACCAGCTCAGCGCCGTCCGACTATTCGCCAAACGAAAAGTCCCCCAAGAGACAGGCCAATTAACAACACGACCACCGCCTGCATTTGGTTCGAGGGCTCCTCGAGGTAGGAGACGACAGCGAGCACCAGGAGAACCACTGAAAGGATCAGGAGGCCCGCAGTATCGACGAACCTGTGGTGGCGGCGGACGTGCTCCCGCTCGACTTGGGCTTCAGGGCCCCTCGGGTCCCGAAAGATGAAGGGCCAATAACCCAACAACAGAACTCCCAATAGGCCCAACAATCCAAGCCACCAGGACACCACCCCCACCTCCAACCGCCCAAACTGACGTAGCGCGGCAAGATCAACGTACCATCGGCCAGCCCTCAGAACTATTGGGAAGGCCAGTGGTTCGCCACCTCCAGGGACCGATCGTGGCCGCCGCGCGCTTTGGCCGCCATCGCGATGTGGAGCGGATGTAATCCCCACTCAAGGACAAATGTTTGCCTTTCCGGTCTTGATGCTTCGCACCTTCCGTGGAGTCTTGCGGTGGGCGCCACCTTGACCCGTGCACCGGAACGCGGGTCGCTGCACCGCCCACTGCGTGGCGCCGAGCCACCCGTACCGCTGCGCCCCAACATCATCGCCCTTGCGTGGCGGCGCGTACTCGGGCAGGTCAGACGGTGATGACGACTTTCGCTCGCGCGTGCTCACCTTCGAGGTACGCGATGGCTTGGGGCACCTCGTGCAGCGGATAGGTCCGGTCGATGACCGGGGTCAGGCGGCCGGCCTCGGCGTGGGCGCGGAGCGTGTCGAGGTGCTGCCGGCTGGGTGCCGCCGTGAGTGTGACGATGCGATGTCGAACGAAGGGCGCCACCAGCCGCCCGCGCGCGATGAGCCAGACCGGTCCGATGAGGCTGCCGCCGCGGTACACGCCGCCGCCGGAGAGCACCAGCGTCCCGGTCGGGGTCAACGGCCGCCGGAGCGCGGTGAGTGAACGGTTGCCGACCAGGTCGAGGACGACGTCGTGGCGGCGGGTGTCGCGGGTGAAGTCGTCGCGGGTGTAATCGACGACGTGGTCGGCACCGAGTGAGCAGACCAGGTCGACATTGCGGCTGCTACACACCCCGGTCACGGTCGCGCCGAGCGCCTTGGCCAGTTGGACGGCCAGGGTGCCGACGCCGCCGGAGGCGCCGTTGATGAGAACGCGGTGGCCGGGCTCGACCTGCCCGACGTCGCGCAGTCCCATGAGTGCGGTGATACCGGCCAGCGGCAGGGCGGCCGCCT
Organism: Micromonospora pattaloongensis; assembly: GCF_900107255.1. Lineage (GTDB taxonomy): Bacteria > Actinomycetota > Actinomycetes > Mycobacteriales > Micromonosporaceae > Micromonospora_I > Micromonospora_I pattaloongensis. Next base: position 4,843 of record NZ_FNPH01000012.1, read on the forward strand.
GCTGCGGCGTCAGGTTCGCCGGCTTGGCCGCGACCAACGTCTCGCGCACGCATACGTACTCGGCGAACGCGCCGTTGGCGTCGCCGAGATCACCGAAGACGGCGTCGCCGGGGCGCAGCTGTCGAACGTGGGCGCCAACGGCCGCAACGCGGCCGGCGAAGTCCCGGCCACGGATGCGCGCCCGAGGCCGTGACCGGCCCAGGGCCAACCGCGCCATCAGTGGATCGCCGCGCATGACATGCCAGTCGTAGGCGTTGAGCGCGGCGGCCTCCACCCGCACGAGCACCTCGTCCGCGGCAGGCACCGGCGCGTCGACGTCCGCGAGCATGAGCGTTCCCGGCGGGCCGTATCGATCTTGGACAATCGCTTTCATCGTCCCCTCCTCCAGGTGTACGGCGTACACTTCCCGTGAAGTCAACGTAGGTGTACGCCGTACACCTGTCAAGAGGGTTATGGTTCAACCCCCGCCAGAAGAAGACAAGGACCGAGATGCCCGAGCAGGCTGAGACGCTGCGCCGGACGCCGCTGAGCAGGGACCGGATCCTGCGCGCCGCCGTCGCGCTCGCCGACGGGGCCGGGATCGAGTCCCTCAGCATGCGCAACCTCGCCCAGGAGCTGGGCGTCGTGCCGATGGCCCTCTACAAGCACGTGGCCAACAAGGACGAACTACTCGACGGCATGATCGACGTCGTCGTCGGCGAGATCGACCCGCCCGAGCCCGACGTCGACTGGAAGAACGCCGTCCGCCGCCGCATCCTCTCGGCACGGCAGGTCCTGCGGCGTCACCCCTGGGCGCCGCTCGCGATCGAGTCCCGGAACATGGCGACGCCGGCCATCCTCGCCTACCTCAACTCGATGGTCGGAACGTTCCGGGCCGGCGGATTCTCCGCGGACCTCGCGCACCACGTGATGCACGCGATGGGCAGCCGCATCCTGGGCTTCAGCCAGGAGCTGTTCGACGCCTCCCGGCGCGCCGGCCGGTCCGGCGCCACCGACCCAGAGCCGCCCGCGCCCCTACCACCGGAGATCGCGGCCAGGTTCCCGCACCTCGCGGAGATCGCAATGGCGGCGTCCCACGACGACGCATCGGTCGTCGGGCAGGGCTGCGACGACCAGTTCGAGTTCGAGTTCGCGCTGGACCTGCTGCTGGACGGCATCGAACGGCTGCGACAGCAAGGCTGGACATCGTCACACCGACCGCGGTGAGACGTCCGCACGGGCCCCGCTCTCACATCGGCCGGCCACGTTGTCTTCGGGCCGTCTTTCACCAGGTGCCGGGATCGGCGATCGCGGCCGCCGGCCGGTAGCCGCCCAGGACGGTCAAGGACTGAGCATTGCAGCAGCTGCGGCTGCCGTACTAACCGTCGCAGGTGCGGGCGAGGCCGGCGAGCAGCACGCGCAGCCCGTACTCGAATTGCTGGTCGTGGTCCTGCGTGGCGAGTTCCGCGCCGACCTCGCGGACGGTGGGCAGGAGTCGGCCCACGGAGACCTCGCTCAGCGAGCCCTCCGGCGGCCGGGCCGCGGGGTGGGTCCCGAAGTAGTCGCGAAGCTCGAACTGCAGGCTGCCCACGACGTACGCCGTGACGATCCGGTACGCCCTGGCCGTCCCGGCGGCGTCGAATCCGGCGGTGCGCAGGGCGCGGAAGCCGGCCTCGACGAAGGCGAGCGCATCCGGGGTACGCGGCGGGAAGCGTCCGATCAGCGGGGCGGCGTTCGGGTGCCGCAGCGCGCTGCGCCGCAGGCCGCACAGCATGTGTCGGATCACCGCCTGCCAGTCGAGCGTGGCGGCGGGCGGCTCGACCTCGCCGAACAACAGTTGGGTGACCGCCTCCAGCACGGCGTCCTTGTCGCGGAAGTGGTGGTAGACCGCCATCGGTCCGGTGCCGAGTTCGGTGGCCAGGCGGCGCATGGTCAGGCCGTCGATGCCCTCGGCGTCGATGACGGTGAGCGCGGCGGACGCGATGGAACGTTCGGTCAGTCGCCGTACGGGCATATCCGACCCTTTCTGTACAAACGAAATTCCTAAACGTACGGCGTACGTTTCCGACGGTACGGGTGAATCGATTCCCCCGGGTCGCCCCGACCCCGTACCTCCATCAAGGGTGATGTCATGTCCGCTCATTTCTCCGCACCGCCCGACCGCCATACACGCGGGCTGCTGGCACGACTGATCGGCGATCGTTCGCTCAACACAAAGATTTTGCTGATCATTAGCGTGATGACGGCGGTCGCTGGAACCGTCGGCGTGTTGTCAATCAACCGGATGAGCCAGCTGAACGACGAGATCACGCAGGTTTACGAGAGCGGGCTGCTGCCCGTCCAGCGCATCGACAAGGTGCTGCTGACCATCGCCGAGGCACGCCGCACCGTGGTCAACCACGCCCTGGCGATGTCCGACGAGGACAAAGACACGTACGACGAGACGATCCGGAAGCTGGACGACCAGCTCACCGCCGACCTCGACGCGTACGCGGCGAACAGCGTGGTGCCCGAGCTGGTTCCGCAGGTGCGGGAGGCGTGGGCGAGCTACGCGAAGGTCCGCGACGAGCAGATGTTGCCGGCGAGCCGGCGGGACGACATGGCCGGGTTCTCGAAGCTCCGCGACGAGGTCGCCGCGCCGCATGCCCGGAAGGCGGCGGAGGTCGCGCAGCAGATCGCCGATGCGGAGAGCGCCGGCGCGAAGCGGCGCCTGGACAACGCGCGCGCGGCGTACTCGTCGGCCCGCACCACGACGATCGTGGTCCTGGTCGCCGGCGTGTTGATCGCGCTGGTGTTCGGCCTCTACATCGCCCGGACGATCGTTGAGGCGGTCCGCAAGGTGGGGCACGTGGCGGAGGGCCTCGCCGAGGGGGACCTCACGCGCAGCGCCGGGGTACGGCAGCGTGACGAGGTCGGCCGGATGGCCGGCCAGCTCGACACGGCCACGCACCGGCTGCGGGAGGCGATCGGCCGCATCGGCGGCAACAGCGAGACGCTCGCGGGCGCCGCCCAGGAGCTGTCCACTGTGAGTACGCAGATCGCCGGCAGCGCCGACGAGGTCAGCGGGCGGGCCGGCGCGGTGGCGGCCGCCGCGGAGCAGGTCTCGCGCAATGTGGAGACGGTGTCGGCCGGCGCCGAGGAGATGGGCGCGTCGATCCGGGAGATCGCCAACAACGCGACCGACGCCGCCAAGGTGGCCCAGACCGCGGTCGAGGTGGCGGAGTCCGCGAACGCGACCGTGACCAAGCTCGGCGAGTCCAGCGGCGAGATCGGGAACGTGGTCAAGCTGATCACCTCGATCGCCGAGCAGACCAACCTGCTGGCGCTCAACGCCACGATCGAGGCGGCCCGCGCCGGCGAGCTCGGCAAGGGCTTCGCCGTTGTCGCCAGCGAGGTCAAGGACCTGGCGCAGGCGACCTCGCGGGCGACCGAGGACATCTCCGGGAAGATCGGGGCGATCCAGGGCGACGCGCAGGCGGCGGTGGAGGCGATCCGGCGCATCGCCCAGGTGATTGACAAGATCGACGGTTACTCGTCCACCATCGCCTCGGCGGTCGAGGAGCAGACCGCGACGACCAGCGAGATCAGCCGTAACGTCGCGGAGGCGGCGAGCGGCACCACCGAGATCGCCCAGAACGTCACGAACGTCGCGACGGCCGCCGGGGCGACCAGTCTCGGTGTGGGCGAGTCCCGCAAGGCCGCGGAGCAGTTGGCGCAGATGTCCAGCGAGCTGCAGCAGCTGGTTGCCGGGTTCCGGATCTGACGTACTCCGGGGGCGGCGTTCCGACGCCGCCCCCGGACACTGTCCCGTGACGCAGCGCGCACGGCCGGCGACTGTCCCGCGACGATGGCCGGCACGCCATGGGTGGTTTCGACGCCGGTCCCCTAACCCCCTAACACCAAACGCCGCTCATGCCCTAACCCGGAGGGATAAGACTGGGGTACAGCCCCCATGTCCGATACCGCCGTTTTGGCCTACGGTCGATCGGGCGTCCGGACGACGACGTTCTCCGGACGGGTCCCCAACCACACCCCTCGAGGAGACCGGCAACATGAGCTTGAGCGCTAGCACGAATTCCGGCGCCGAGGTGAACTCGACGACGAGCGTGGATTCCAGCGTCAGCGCGGGGTCCACCGCCGACCTGGGCGTAACGGCCGCCCCGCAGAGCCTGCAGGACTTCGTGCTCGGCCTGCTGACGAACGTGGACGCCCGCGCGGCGTACGACGCGGACCCGCAGGGCGTGCTGAACAGCGTGGGTCTGCACGACGTGACCCCGACCGACGTGCAGGACATCGTCCCGCTGGTCGCGGACGTCCTCCCCCTGCAGGGCGTCACCTCCCTGCTCGCCGGCGACAGCCTCGCCGCCGGCGTGAGCGGCACGATCGACGAGCTCGGGCTGCGTACGGTGAGCGGCACGCTCGCGGACACGCTGGACGGGCTCGGCCTGAGCGGCGTCACCGGCACCGTCAACGGCACGCTGGACAGCGTCAGCCTGGGCGGCGTGACCGGCACCGTCGAGGGCGCGCTGCACGGCGTCACCGGCCTGACCGGCGGGGTGATCAACGACCCGGGCACCACGCTCGACGGCGTCTCGCTCACCGGCGTCACCAAGCTGGCCGGCAGCCTCACCGGCGACCTGGACGGCACCGTGAACGGGCTCGGCCTCGGCGGCGTCACCGGCACCGTCGACCACACCGTCGCCGGGCTGGGCCTCGGCGGCGTCACCGACACGGTGAGCGGTGTGACCGGCACCGTCAGCGGCGTGACCGGCGACCTGGACGGCACCGTCGACGGGCTCGGCCTCGGCGGCGTCACCGGCACCGTCGACGCCACGCTGCACGGCGTCACCGGGACCGTCGGCGGCGTCGTCGGCGGCGTGACCGGCAACCTCGGCGGCACCGTCGACCACACCGTCGACGGGCTCGGCCTCGACGGCGTGACCGGCACCGTCAGCGGTGTCACCGGCGTCCTCGACGGCGTGACCGGTGGCGTGGCCGGCGTCGGCGGCATCACCGGCGAGCTCGGGGTGCGCGGCGACGCGCACGCCGGCGCCGACAGCGGTCTCCTGGGCGGCCTGCTCTGACCCCTTGACCTGACTCTCCTCTCCTGCGGAGGCCGGGATCGCGCTCCAGCCCGATCCCGGCCTCCGCGCTTTCTCCACGGTCCATCCGCCGGCGGGCATCAGCGCGCGTGGCGCAGAGCGGCGCGGCGGCGGGTGAGGTGCCACCGATTCGACACCACGACCCCGCAGGTTCTGCGACCTGGGTCACATGGAACGGTGCGGAGGACCGTGAGGCCCTCCGCACCGTCAGGAAACGACCCGGGGTGATACGCCCGTCAGCTCGCGCTGCAGGTCGGCGACAGGCCGGATCCGCTGCCGCTGCCCTGGAAGCCGAACTCGGTCGACTGTCCGGCGGAGAGCCGGCCGTTGTAGTTGACGTTCGAGAAGCGGACCGTGCCGCCGCTGCCGCTCGCCTGGGCGTTCCAGGTGTTCACCACGGACGTGCCGCCGGGCAGCGTGAGGCTGACTGTCCAGCCGTTGGTTCCCGAGCCGCCCGCGGTCACCCGGACGGACGCGGTGAAGCCGGTGTTCCAGGAGTTCACCGAGACCGTGGCCGAACAGCCGCCGGGCGGGTTCGTCGGCGGGTTGGTGGGCGGGTTGGTCGGCGGGTTCGTCGGCGGGTTCGTCGGCGGGTTGGTCGGTGTTGTGCCGCTGTTCAACGCGGACAGCGTCGCGTCGTACGCCGGCTTCTTGTTGCCGCTGCCGTCGAAGAGCAGCGGTGTTCCGCTGGCCCGCCACGAGTCGCTGTCGCGGATGCCCCACACCGTGATGCCGTTGCAGCGGGCGACCGCCAGGCAGTCGTTGACGACGCTGCGGTAGGTGTTGGCCTGCGTCGTGCCCGAGCCCTCGATGTCCAGCTCGGTGATCTGCACGTCGACCCCGAGCGCCGCGAAGTTCTGCAGCGTGGTGCGGTAGTTGCTCGGGTACGGCGAGCCGCTGTTGAAGTGCGACTGCAGGCCGACGCAGTCGATCGGAATGCCGCGCGACTTGAAGTCGCGGACCATGTTGTACACGGCCTGGGTCTTGGCGTGCGTCCAGTTGTCGGTGTTGTAGTCGTTGTAGCAGAGCTTCGCGCCGGGATCCGCCGCCCGCGCGGTCTGGAACGCCACCTCGATCCAGTCGTTACCGGTGCGCTGCAGGTTCGAATCCCGTCGCCCACCGCCGCTGCCGTCGGCGAACGCCTCGTTCACCACGTCCCACGAGTCGATCTTGCCCCGGTAGTACGTGGCCACCTGCCGGACGTGGTTCACCATCGCCTGGCGCAGCGCGCTGCCGCTCATGTTCTGCGCCCACCCCGGCTGCTGGGAGTGCCACGCGAGCGCGTGCCCGCGGATCTTCATCCCCCGCGCCTGGGCGTGGCTGACGATCCGATCGGCGTTGCTGAAGTTGAACTGTCCCTGCGTGGGCTCGGTCGCGTCCCACTTCATCTCGTTCTCGGCGGTCACCGAGTTGAACTCGCGATTCAAGATCGTCACGTACGTGTTGTCGCTCAGCTTGTTCGCCGCCACCGCGGTGCCGAAGTACCGGCCCTTCTCCGCGGCGGACGCGCCCAGCGTCGTGCCGGCGCTGGCGCTGCCGGTGAACGTGAAGGCCGCGGCGGCGGCGGTCAGGACGCCCACCGCGGCCGAGGCCAGCGCGAGGCGCGGGACGGCCGGTCTCCGGCGTCCGGCGTCCCGGACGGAATCGTTGCTCATAACCTGTCACCTCTCGGGGGTGATGCGGATCGTGCCTGGCGTCGACCCGCCACCACCGCGGCGCCGGGTGGGTCGCGCTGCCCGGAATGCGCGACCACCCGTCGGTCACACCGCGTCGGCGGCGAACCTCGCGATCGATCGAGACCGGTCGACTCGTTCCGAAACGTTACCGGTAACATTCCAGGTCTTCAATGTTTTCCCGTCGGCAATCCAGCCGGCTACGTGTGCGGCGATCGCGCGGACGCTGTCCCCAGCGCCGCAGCTCAACACTGACCGGAAGGGCACGCCGAGCGCTCCCTCCGACGCCGCGACGTCGGACGAGGAACGACCGAAACATTCCGTAACGGGGCGCTGGAAACGTCCGTGACGCCACCACGGCGCGGCCCGGAAGGCGCTGAGTGTTCGCCGGTCCTGGGCGCCGCCGCGCGGTCGTCGAACACGCAGGAAGATCACCCGGACCGGCAGCCTGAGATGACCGTCAGGCCCATTCGGTTATCGGCCGCACGTCCAGATCAGGCTCACGTTCACCCGTTCGGCCCGCCCGGGACCCGAACCGTGATGCGAATGTTGTTAGCGTCACGCGACCGGCGCCGTTCCTTACCTGTTGTACCTTTCGCCGCCGCGACAGCTCGAAGGGGCCCATCCCTGGCGTTCACCGCGACCGGGCTTCCACGTTCAGCGAGGACGGCACCGACCCGACAGCCCCCGGAAGATCGAAAGGTTCGGTCGTGAAGAGGAGATCCGCCGCCAAGTTCGCGGTCGTCGCCGCGGCGACCGCCGCTGCGGCCCGGAGCCTGCCCGCCAGCGCCGCCCCGGCGCCCGCAGCGGCCGGACCCGCCGATGTCGTCGGCGGCTGGTCCGACCCGTCCCCGGCCGGCGCGCCGGCCGACGCGTTCGACCCGCTCGAAGACGGCACCCCGCGCCGTCCGACCGGGACGGTCGAGACCCCCGGCCCGTCCCGGACGCGCGCCGCCCTGACCCCCAACGCCCTGCCGTTCAGCTTCAAGATGTTCGGTTACCGGCCCGTGGACGTGCCCGAGCAGTACCGGCCGTGGCGCTCGTACCGGGTGTCGCGGGTGGACAAGAACCTGCACGACGAGACCGGCGTGCGGATGTTCGAGTGGGACGGCAAGATCTGGAACCACCCGGTCGCCCAGGCACAGTGGGGCCTGCAGAATCTCAGCCAGTACCGGGTCACCGACGACGACCAATTCTTTCTCGAGCGCGCGTGCAAGCAGGCCGACCGGCTGATCGACACGCACGTGCTGCTCCGCAACGCCTGGTATTTCCCGTACCGGTTCAACTTCGCGTTGCACGAGAAGGTGATCCTGCCGGCGCCGTGGTACAGCGGCATGGCGCAGGGCGAGATCGTCAGCCTGTTCAGCCAGCTCGCCCAGATGGAGCAGCTGCCCGACGAGGATCGCGCCAGGTACCGGACCGCCGCGGACGGCGCGTTCGCCGGCCTGCTGCTGGGCCCCGAGGGCCGGCCGTGGGTGGTCCACCGCGACCGCGACCGCTACCTGTGGCTGCAGGAGTACCCGGTCGAGCCCGAGGCCAACTCCGACTACACCTACAACGGACACCTGTTCGCGACGCTCGGGCTGTGGGACTACGCGCGGATGACCGGCAGCGAGCTGGCCGCGGACCTGTTCGACGGCGCGGTCACCACCGCCGTCCGGTACGCCTCCGTGGTCCGTCACCCCGGCTGGTACTCCGGCTACTGCGCCCCGCACCGGCCGCCGCACCCCAAGTACCACCTCATCCACATCAGCCTGAACCTGCAGCTGCACTGGCTCAGCGGTCGCCCCGAGCCCGCCAAGGTCGCGGACATCTTCACCGAGGACTACCCGCCGCACGCGTTCAAGGCGACGGTCATGCTCGGCGCCGGGACCCACACCGCCTACAAGTTCAGCTCGACCGGCGCGATCACCGCGACGAAGAAGATGACCTTCGCCCGGGCGTCGTCCGCCAGCGCCGACAGCCGGATCCGGATCAAGGGTCGCGGCATCCACATCAGGATCAGCAACGGCGCCGCCGCCGGCTGGTACGTGCCCGAGTCGTACGACCGGGTGTACCTGAAGGGCCAGCACGTCGCCGCCGAGTTCCGGCCGCACCGCACGGCGGTGCTCCCCGGCGCCCGCCGCTACCCCGGATACCGGTACGACGCCGACGGCAACGTGCTCGGCTCGAAGACGGTGTCCCTCACCCGCGACTCCGCCGTCCAGTTCGACCGGCGCGCGGTGATCCGCGGCCGGACGCACTTGCGCGTCACCACCGGCGCGTTCGCCGGCTACTGGATCGCCGCGTCGGCGGTGCGCACCGACGGCTGAGGTTCCGGTGCAGCCCCCGTCCGGGCGCGGAGCGCGGGCGGTCAGACCCGAAACGACATCCGGCGGCCCGGCGGCCGATGCCCGCCCGGCCGCCGGATGTCGCCTCACACGACCACCCGGGCCCCGTGCACGGGACCACCCAGCAGCATCGCCAACCCGGGAGCCCGATAGCGTGCACTGCACTGCACTGCCGCACCCGGGAACCGGCTTCGGTTTCGCTCCGAGCGGCCCCATCCACCGACGAGCGCGGCGCTGACCGCCCCGACCCTGGAAGTTGAGCGATGACTGACCCCACCGCCGTACCCGACTCGGTCTTCGTCCACCCGACCGCCGAGGTGGACGAGGGCGCGCGCATCGGAGCGGACACGAAGATCTGGCACCTCGCGCACGTCCGGTCGACCGCGCGGATCGGGGCCGGCTGCGTCATCGGCCGGAACGTCTACGTCGACGCCGAGGTGGAGATCGGTGACCGCACCAAGGTGCAGAACAACGTCTCGGTCTACCAGGGTGTGACGCTGGAGGACGAGGTATTCGTGGGTCCCTCGGCGGTCTTCACGAACGATTTCCGGCCGCGCGCCCAGAACCCCGACTGGCAGATCACCCCGACCGTGGTGCGCAAGGGCGCCTCGATCGGCGCGAACGCGACGATCGTGTGCGGCGTGGAGATCGGGTCGTACGCGATGATCGCCGCCGGCTCCGTCGTCACCCGTGACGTCGCCCCGTACCAGCTCGTCGTCGGCAACCCCGCGCGGCCGCGCGGCTGGGTCAACGCCCGCGGCGAGGTCGTCTCCCGCGACCCGTCCACCCCGCCGTCGCCGGATCAGCTCGGCTGAACTTGCCCGACGAACACGTCGGGCCCTGGCCGGAATCGTCCGGCCAGGGCCCGATTGGTGTGCGGCGGGTCAGCCGCCGATGACGATCCGGCGCACCCCGGTCCAGCGCGCCGGGTCGGTCACCCGGCGGCCGTCGACCAGCACGGTCACGCCCGGCAGGTCGGCCGGGGCGAGGGTGCGGTACTCGGCGTGGTCGGCCTGGATGACGGCGGCGGTCACCGGCTCGCCGTCGTAGCCGGGCAGGCCGTGCGCGGCCAGCTCCTCGTTGGTGTACATCGGGTCGGAGACGTACGGCTTCGCGCCCCGCTTGCGCAGCGCCTCGACCGTCGGGAAGACGCCGGAGAAGGCCGTCTCCTTGACGCCGCCCCGGTAGGCCGCGCCCAGCACCAGCACACCCACGTCGGTCAGGTCGCCGTACGCGGCGGCGAGCAGATCGACGGCGTACTCCGGCATGGCGGCGTTGGCCTCGCGGGCCGAGCGGACCACCGTGGCGGCCGGGTCGTTCCACAGGTACATCCGCGGGTAGATCGGGATGCAGTGGCCGCCGACCGCGATGCCCGGCTGGTGGATGTGGCTGTACGGCTGGGTGTTGCAGGCCTCGATCACCTTCGTGACGTCGACCCCGGCGGTGTCGGCGAACCGGGCGAACTGGTTCGCCAGGCCGATGTTGACGTCCCGGTACGTCGTCTCGGCGAGCTTGGCCAGCTCGGACGCCTCGGCCGACCCCAGGTCCCAGACACCGTTCGGGCGGTTGAGGTCGGCCCGCTCGTCGAAGTCGAGCACCGCCTCGTAGAAGCGCACGCCGTGCTCCGCGGACGCCTCGTCGATCCCGCCCACCAGCTTCGGGTAACGGCGCAGGTCGGCGAAGACCCGGCCGGTGAGCACCCGCTCCGGGCTGAAGACCAGGTGGAAGTCCTTGCCGGCGGTGAGGCCCGAACCCTCCTCCAGCATCGGGGCCCACCGGTTGCGGGTGGTGCCCACCGGCAGCGTGGTCTCGTAGCTGACCAGGGTGCCCGGCTTGAGGCCGCGGGCGATGGCGCGGGTGGCATCGTCCATCCAGCCGAAGTCCGGCACGCCCTCGGCGTCGACGAAGAGCGGCACGACCACGACGACGGCCTCGGACTCGGCCACCGCGGAAGCGGTGTCGGTGGTCGCCGAGAGCAGCCCGGCCGCGACCGCCTCCTTGAGCTTGACGTCCAGGTCGGCCTCGCCCGGGAACGGCACGGCCCCGTCGTTGACCAGCTGGACGACCCGCTCCGAGACGTCGGCACCGATCACGCGGTGCCCCTTCGACGCGAACTGCACGGCGAGCGGCAGACCGATCTTGCCGAGTGCAACGACGCAGATGTTCATGGTTACTAGCTTCCTCCTAGTGGCAGCCTGCGCCGCAGGCGGGCCAGCACCCGGCGCGGCGTGACGGGTGCGACGGCGATGACGAGCTGGCCTTTGTGACTCGTGGTGGTGGTGACGACGTACAGCCCGGAGCCCTGGCGGCACAGCGTCCGCTGCACCGTGGCCCGCCGGGGGCCGCGCAGCGGCGCGGAGCCGACCTGGCCGAACGCCGCCAACTCGGTTCGAACGATCTTGAATTCTCCGCCCGGCCGGACGTCGGCGAGCAGGTCACGCAGCGCGAAGCGGACCCGGACGGTGGTGCCGGTGGCGTCCGGGACCGTGTCCAGGTTAGTCGCCCGGGCCGAGCCGGCCCACAGCTCCACCGTCCCGGTGACGCGCTCCGCGAGGTCGGTGCGGGGGCTCCGCGCGGTGACCACGATCCCGCGGTCGCCGCGCCGGTGGTCCCAGGCCACCGAGACGGTGTCGAGCCGGGCGAACCAGTCCGCCACCCCGTCGGTGATGTCGAACCAGTCGTCCGGCGCGCCGAGCCGCGGGTCCCGGAAGCCGGGGTAGCCGGCGAACCAGCGCTCCCCCTCCGCGACGGCCGGTGGCACGTCGCCCTCGGCGTCCTGCCGCAGCACCGCGAGCAGGTCGTCCACCCCGCCGTACCGCGCCGCACCGAGCCGCACCCGCAGCTCCGCCGGGAGCCGGTCACGCAGCGCGTCGCTCAGGTACTCCCGGGTCAGCCGCCGCACGCCCGCGGTCACCCGCTCCTGCGCCGCACGATCGAGCCGCAGGAAGTCGTTCTCCAGCAGCCGGGCGACCTCCCAGCTGAAGTGCCGCACCAGCACGGCGTCGCGGCGCTCCCCCGGCTCGATCAGCCCGGCGACGAACTCGATCAACTTCTCGGCGCACTCCAGCCGCTCCAGGTGCCGGCTGAAGTACGTGATGTTGCGGGCGTTGAGCCGGCGCACCGCGAAGTAGTAGTCGTAGTCGGAGAGCACCGAAATCCGCCGCGCCCGGAAGCACGCCTCCAGGGTGAACGGCTGGTCGCTGCCCATCGGCATGTCCTCGGGGTAGCGCAGCCCGTACTTCTCGATCAGCTCGCGCCGGAACAGCTTGGTGTTCGACAGCGACCAGGGCAGCGCGGAGTCGAAGAGACCGATCTGCGGCTCGTTCCCGGTGAAGACCGCCTGGTGGATGTTGCGGCTGTTGACGCCCACCATCCTGCCCAGCACGACGTCCGAGTCGTACCGGTCGGCCGCCTCGACCAGCCGCTCCAGCGCCTCCGGCCCGAGGTAGTCGTCGGAGCCGATGAAGAAGACGTACCGGCCGGTGGCCACGTCCAGCGCCCGGTTGCTGGGGGCGGCCGGGCCGCCGGAGTTCGCCTGGTGGATCACCCGGATCGTGTCCGGGTAGAGCCGGGCGAGCCGGTCCAGTTCCCCCCCGCTGCCGTCGGTGGACCCGTCGTCCACCGCGATGATCTCCATTCGGCCCCGGCCGATGCTCTGCTCGACCAGCGAGGTCAGGCAGGCGGTCAGGTACGGCATGGTGTTGTAGACCGCGGTCACCACCGTCACGTCCGGCACGTTCACGCGGACGCCCCCACGGAGGACTGGACGTCACCGCTCGGGGCCGGGGCGGACGGCGCGCGGCCGGGAAGCAGGCGGCGGTAGACGCCGTCCAACACCTCCGCCTGCGCCGCCCAGGTCCAGTTCTCCAGCAGCCCCGGCCGGTCGTACGCGGCGCGGTAGCGCGCCGGGTCGGCGAGCACCACCTCGACGGCCCGGACGTAGTCCGCCACGTCCTCGGCCCGGAACACCTCGCCCTGGCCGGTCTCGCGGACGGTCTCCGCCATGGTCCGCACGTCGCTGACGATCAACGGCAGCCGGGCGTGCGAGTACTCGAAGAACTTCGTGATCAGGGCGATCTCGTGGTTCGGCCAGTGCTGAATCGGGATCACCCCGGCGGACGCGCCGGACAGGAACGGCACCACCTGCCAGTGCGCCACGAACGGCAGCACGTGCACCCGGTCGGCGACGCCCAGCTCCGCCGCGCGGGCCCGCAGGCCCGCCACGTACGGGGAGTCCGGCTTGTTCACCACCAGCGCGACGTGCGTGCCCGGCAGCCGCGGCAGCGCCTCGACCATGATGCCGATGCCGCGCTTCGGCGCCGCGATGCCGCTGTAGACCAGCAGCGGAACGTCCGGCCCGACACCGCAGCGGGCCCGCAGGTCGGGCAGCGGCTCCGGGTGGTCGGCCGGCGCGTGGTCCAGCGCGGGCGCGTTCAGCACCACCGCCGGCGGCTCGGCCAGACCGTGCTCGTCGCGCAGCAGCTCGGCCAGCGCCGGTGAGACCGTCACCACGGCATCGGCGTACGGGGCGAACTCCCGCTCGTGCGCGCGGTGCGCCGGCAGCCACCGCACGTTGTCCTGCCAGGGCTGCACGCCGGGAAGGAACTCGTGCGCGTCCCAGACGAGGCGCACCTCACGCCCGGCGGCCGCCGCCCGGATCTTCGCCCGCGCCCCCACCCCGAGCATCCGGAAGTCGTTGGCGTGGATCAGGTCCGGCTTCAGCTCGTCGACCACCGGCCCGAAGGCGAGCTCGTAGTCCCACAGCCCCGGCTCGAGTCGACGCCACGCGCCGTCACCCTGGACGGCCTGCCAGAAGAGGGTGTAGGCCCGGTCCCACGGGCTGCGGAACTTGCGTCCCTTCCGGGCCCGGGTCAGTTGCCAGTAGCGGAACGACACCCAGCGCCGCAGCAGCTGCGCGGCGACCCGTTCGGCGCGCAGCGCCGCGCGCCGCGTCGCCAGCCCGCGCCCGGCCCGCCCCTGCCGGGCGGCGATCGTGAGCCCCGCCTCGCGGACCCGGAGGTCGGCCTGCCACGCCTTCACCCACTGCGCGCGGTGCGCGGCGACACCGCTCGGGGGGTACGCCAGAGGCCAGCGCAGCCAGGCCCGGCGGAACTCGTGACGGCGGCGCGCCAGCGGGTCCGGCATGGGGATCAGGCGCACCTCCGCCGGCCCGAGCCGCCAGCTGCTCGGCTGCCCGACCGGCGAACGGCCGAGCAGGATGACCTCCCAGCCCGCCTCGGCGGCCGACCGCGCGGCCTTCTGCACCCGCGAGTCGCCGTGCACGCCGTTGTCGACGAGCATCACCACCCGTCCCCGGGCGCCCGGTGCGTCGACTGCGCCGTCGCGGTCCATCCTCCGCCTCTCCCTGTGCGCCCCGGCCGGGGCCGACCCGCGTCCGCGACGGCCGGACACGCCGGCACGCCCGCGCGGAACCCCGGCGAGTGTACGGCAACCGCGGCGCGGAACCCCGAGTCGCGGACCGCCGGCGGAAGCCGATCAGACGGGCCCGTCGGTCACGACGACACGGCGGAACGCTGTGCCGGCGCCGGCCGCTGGGGGGCCCGGCGCGGCGCGGGATCCCGGTCCGCGCTGTCCTCGGCGACCAGGTACGCCGGGCGTCCCTGAAGCGCGGTGTAGATCCGGCCCACGTACTCGCCGAGCAGCCCGAGGCAGAGCAGCTGCACCGCCCCGAAGAAGAGCACCGCCGCGAACAGCGACGCCCAGCCGGCCACCGTCCGGCCGGACAGGTAGCCGGCGACGGCGTACCCGACGAGGACCGTGGAGAGCGCCATGGTGCCCAGCCCGAGCCAGGTGGGCAGACGCAGCGGCGCCGCGGAGAAGCTGGTCACGCTGTCGGCGGCCAGCCGGACCATCCGCGACAGCGGATACTTCGTCTCGCCGGCGGCCCGCTCGCCCCGCAGGTAGCTGACCTCGCCGCTGGCGAAGCCGAGCCACGGGACGACGATCCGCAGCACCGGCGTCCGTTCCGGCAGCGCCCGCAGCGTCTCCACGGCCGCCCGGCTGAGCAGCCGGAAGTCCCCCGCCTGCGCCGGCACGTGCCGGCCCGCGAGCCGGCGCATCAGCCGGTAGTACGCGGCGGCGGTGCCCCGCTTGAAGGCGGTGTCGGTGCTGCGGTCGGCCCGGACGCCGTACACCACGTCGAGCGCCTCGTTCCGGGCGCGCCGGAGCATCTCCGGGATCACCTCGGGGGGATCCTGCAGGTCGGCGTCGATGCTGACCACGTACTGCCCGTCCGCCCGCATCAGGCCGGCGAGCAGCGCGGCCTGATGGCCGCTGTTGCGCTGCAGCCGGACCATCCGCAGCTCCGGCCAGTCGGCGCGCAGCTCGTGCACCAGCTCCGCGGTCCGGTCGACGCTGCCGTCGTCCACGGCCACGACCTCGTACCGCTCCCCCATCCCGTCGAGGACGGCGCGGAGCCGGTGCGCCATGATCGGAAGGGCCTCTTCCTCGTTGTACATCGGCACGACGACGGACAACACCGGACCGTGCGGCGCCCCGCGGGCGGCGTCCGAGGATGAATCGGGCACGCGGTACCTCCGTCAGGGCCGTCGGGGCACGTTGCGGCGCCAGACGGACACCCGCCGGGCTCCGCCACTCTAGTGCACGGCGCCCTTCCGCCACAGCCTCACCCATCGATACCGAGCACGCGATCGATTCGATGTTCGGCTATGGTCGTGCGCTGTGTCCGCTCCCGCTACCGCGCCCCCGGAAGACACGACAGACGCCCCCTCGGACGCCACGGCAGAGGCGCCCCCGGACAAGACCGACGTGACCGCAGACGCGCCCCCGGACAAGACCGACGTCGCGGCGGACACCCTGCCGGAGAAGTCCACGGACGCGCCCCCGGAGGCCGCGCCGGACCAGCCCGTGACGGCGTCGGCGGACGACCGGGACGGCGCCGCCCGGACCCGGTGGCGGGCCCGACTGCGCTCGGCCGGCCGCGCGGCCGCCCCCGCGCTCCTCGCCTACCTCGCGGTTCGCGCCGTCGGGTTGATCATCCTGTTCATCTCCGCGCGCCGCACCGGCACGGACCTCTCCTGGCTGCTGACCGGGCGATTCGACGCGAACTGGTACCAACAGATCGCCGACCGCGGGTACGACCCGGCGCTGCAGCCCGCGCCGGACGGCGGCTTCCGGCCGACCAACCTGGCGTTCTTTCCGCTCTACCCGGCACTGATCGCCGCGCTCACCGCGATCAGCCCGCTGTCGTCGGCGGTCGCCGGGCTGCTGGTGTCCTGGCTGTCCGCGCTCGCCGCCGCCGCGGCGATGTACGCCATCGGCGCCCACCTGCGCTCCCGGGCCACCGGCGTGCTGCTGGCCGCCCTCTGGGGCGTCGTGCCGCACGCCGTCGTGCAGAGCATGGCCTACAGCGAGCAGTTGTTCACCGCGCTCGCCGCCTGGACGCTCTACGCGGTGCTGCGCCGGCAGTGGCTGCCCGCGGGCGCGCTGTGCCTGCTGACCGGGCTCGCCCGCCCCACCGCGAACGCGGTGATCGCGGCGGTCGGACTGGCCGCGCTGGTCGCGATCGTCCGGCGGCGCGACGGCTGGCGACCGTGGGTCGCCGCGGCGCTCGCGCCGCTCGGCTACCTGGGCTACCTGGCCTGGCTGGCGCAGCACCTCGGCCGGCCCGACGCCTACTTCCACCTGCAGCGCGAGGCGTGGCACATCACGTTCGACGGCGGCGCGGACACGCTGCGCGTGATGGGCGAGGTGCTGACCGGCGACTCACCGCTCAGCTTCTACATGGTGACGCTCGTGATCGTCGTCGCGATCGCGCTGATGCTGCTGCTGGTCCTGCACCGCTACCCGCTGCCGCTGGTGGCGTACTCGTTGGCGTCGGTCGTCTTCGTGTTCGGCGCGGCGGGCTCCTATTATGGCAAGGGCCGTTACCTGATGCCCGTGTTCACGCTGCTCCTGCCGGCTGCCGTGGGACTGGCCGGGGCCCGCCGCCGGACGCAGGTGGTGGTCCTGATCCTGCTCGCGCTGGTGTCCGGCTGGTACGGCGCGTACCTGACGCTGGTCTGGCACAGGTCACCGTGAATTCCATCTGAAAAGTCGTCGTCGAGGGGGCCGCCGGGCGGCCTCCTTCGATCTGTCCGGTCCGATGCGGGATTATTGAGCTCGGTTGAGCACGTCGATACCGCAGCGGGACCGCGTTCGGTCCGATCCGAGGGAGCAGCCGTAGTGAAGGTCGTCAGCATCGTCGGGGCCCGCCCCCAACTGGTGAAACTCGCCCCGATTGCCGCGGCCTTCGCGGAGAGTGACTGCCAGCACGTGATCGTGCACACCGGCCAGCACTACGACGCCGACCTCTCCGACGTCTTCTTCTCCGGCCTCGGCATCCCCGACCCCGACGTGCACCTCGGCATCGGCTCGGGCTCGCACGGCGTGCAGACCGGCAACACCCTCGCCGCCCTCGACCCGGTGCTCGCGGCGGAGCGGCCCGACTGGGTCCTCGTCTACGGCGACACCAACTCTACGCTCGCCGGCACCCTCTCGGCGGTGAAGCAGCACCTCCCGGTCGCGCACCTGGAGGCGGGGCTGCGCTCGTTCAACCGCCGGATGCCGGAGGAGCACAACCGCGTCCTCACCGACCACGCCGCCGACCTGCTGCTCGCCCCGACCGACGAGGCGATGCGGCACCTCGCCGCCGAGGGACTCGCGCCGCGTTCCGTGCTGGTCGGCGACGTGATGGTCGACGTCTGCCTGCGGATCCGGGACCTGGTGCTGCGCGGCGAGGCCGTCCGCCCGACGCTGCCCGAGGGCATCGACCCCGACGCGCCCTACCTGCTGGCGACCCTGCACCGCGCCGAGAACACCGACGACCCGGCCCGACTCGCCGCCCTGGTGGACGCGCTGGTCGAACTGCCCGTCCCGGTCGCGCTGCTGGCCCACCCGCGGCTGCTGGCCCGCGCCGACGCGCACGGCATCAAGCTCGGCCGGGGCGCGCTGCACGTCGGACGTCCGCTGCCGTACGCCGCGATGGTCGCCGCCGTGCTCGGCTCGGTCGGTGTGGTCACCGACTCGGGCGGGCTGCAGAAGGAGGCGTACCTGCTGGGCCGCCCGTGCACGACGCTGCGGACCGAGACGGAATGGGTCGAGACGCTCGCGGACGACTGGAACCGGCTCATCCCGAACCCGCACGAGCTCGGCGCCGGCTGGGTCGACGTGGCCACCCGGCCCGCCCCCGAGACCCCCCGCGGCACCCCGTACGGCGACGGGCGCGCGGCGCACCGGGTGATCGAGACCCTGCGACAGCACCAGGCATGAGCGGCCCCCTCCCGGCGAACGATCGGCAGCCTCTGATGAAGAAAGCATTCGCATCACTCCCGTGGACGCGACCGCGCGGCGGCGAGCGGCCG
Organism: Micromonospora pattaloongensis; assembly: GCF_900107255.1. Classification (GTDB taxonomy): domain Bacteria; phylum Actinomycetota; class Actinomycetes; order Mycobacteriales; family Micromonosporaceae; genus Micromonospora_I; species Micromonospora_I pattaloongensis. Next base: position 23,310 of record NZ_FNPH01000012.1, read on the forward strand.
CACGTGATCTACCTCGCGATCGGTTTCCCGCCCGCCGCGAAGAGCTGCGCCTACCGGATGCGCGAGACGGCGAACCAGTTCTGCGCGCTGGGTTGGGACGTCACGGTCATCACCATCTGCGACGAGGCGTGGGAGCGCGAGTACGGGCTCGACCACACCCTGTCGGAGAGCGTCGACCCGCGGGTGAACGTGGTGAAGCTGCCGCTGATCCGGCAGGACCTGGAGACCGACATCCGCGCGTTCTCCGAGAGCCGCGCGCTCAACCCGGGCGGCTGGATCTCCGAACTGCGCAAGCGCGAGCAGAAGGTCTTCCCGGAGCCGGTCTTCGGCGGGTGGCGCTTCGCGCTGGAGAAGGCGATCGTGAAGGTGCACCGCGATCACCCGGCCGACCTGCTGGTGACCTCCTGCGCCCCGTACGTCAACCTGGCGGCGACCTGGAAGCTCTGGGAGGAGCACAAGGTCCCGTACGTGATCGACTTCCGCGACGGCTGGTCGGTGGACGTGATCGGCGGCGGGGAGGCGTTCGCCCGGGAGTCGGTGTCGGGGCGCTGGGAGTCCCGCGTGCTCGAGCAGGCGATCGCCGTCTGGTGCGTCAACGACCCGATCGCCGGCTTCTACCGCGACCGCTACCCGCACCTCGCCGACCGGGTGCACGTGGTGCGCAACGGGTACGACGAGGACAGCCTGCCCGCGATCAGCGGCCGCGCCCCGGACCCGGCCGCCGGGCTCACCTTCGGCTACCTCGGCTCCGTGAACTTCCCGCCGGACTTCCTCGACGCCGTGCTCACCGGCTGGCGGATCGCCCGCGCGGAGGACCCGCTGCTGGCCCGTTCCCGCTTCGAGGTACGCGGTCACATCGGGGCCGGGCCGATGCGCGAGGCGAACCGGCACATGGATCTGCTCAAGGCCGCCGCGCCGGACAACGTCACGTTCGGCGGACCGGTGCCCAAGTCGTCGCTCGCGGCCACCTACGGCTCCTGGGACGCGCTGGTCCTGATGCTGGTCGGCGGCCGGTTCGTCACCTCCGGCAAGGTCTACGAGTTCATGGCCACCGGGCTTCCGATCGTCTCCGCGCACGACGTCGACCACGACGCGTCGAACGTGCTCGCCGGGCACCCGCTCTGGACCGGGGCCGTCGGGCTGGAGCCGCAGCGCCTCGCGCTCTCCTTCATCGAGGCGGGACGCATGGCGGTGAAGGCCACCGAGGCCGATCGGGCGGAGGCACGCACCCTCGCCCGCCGGTTCGCCCGCCCCGCGGTGCTCGCGCCCGCCGTCCGCCACCTCGCCGAGCTGGTCCGGCCCGGAACGGGCACGCCCGGCGCCGCCGTTCAGCCCGCGACCGCTTCCACTGGAGACTCCCGACCGTGACCAACGTGCTGATCGTGGCCAGCGTGCCGCCGCCGCAGCCGGCCATCCTGACCGATGCGCTGGAACGCTTCAAGGCCAAGGGCGCCAGTGTGTCGGTGGCCTGCTTCGCGAACGTCGAGGACATGTCGGTCGACCCGGCGCTCGCCGAGGTGCGGGGCTTCGCCGTCGCGCCCGAGGCCATCACCGGCCGGCTCCGCGACGCCCTGCGCCGCGCGCCGCAGAACCGGCGGATGTGGCTGCACGCCCGCCGCGACGGCTGGCTGCGGCGGCGCGCCGCCGAGGCCGACGTGCTCGTCGCGCTGGACGCCCGGGCCGTGCACACGGTCTGGGAGCTGGCGCAGCGCAACACGCGGGCGAGCGCGTGCCACGGCCTGGTGCCGGCGCTGAAGGAGTTCGACGCGCGGCGGACGCCGACGCCGGGGACCGTGCTGGAGCGGCAGGTCGCCGCGACCGCCTCGATCGGGGCGCGGGGGGCACGCCGCCTGGCCGTGCGCGCGGCCAAGACCACCCTCAAGAAGGCCACCGGGCAGAAGGTGGTCGCCAACCCGGCGGGGGCGTGGCTCTGGACGCGGGCCGTCTCCGCGCCGCGCATCCCGGACGGGCTGCGCAGCCGGCTGACCCTGCGGGTCTACGGCAGCGCGGTGCGGGCGGGCCGGCCGGCGACGGCGGCGCGGGCCTCGGCGGCGGCGATCGGCCGGATCAAGGATCCGCAGACCCGGGCTGACCTGTTGACCAAGCAGGCGCAGACCGAGCTCGGCCTCGGCAGGGTTCCGGCCGGCCTGCACGACGCGATCACCGCCCAGCTGGACCTCGCCGACCTGCGGCTGCGCAAGCGCGACCCGAAGAAGGCCGCGTTCGCCCTCTCCAACGCGTTCAGTCTCGCCTCCAACCGCGTCCTGCACTTCGACCGGCTGTCGTCCCCGCTCACCGACGACCCGGCCGGTTACCTGGCGCCGTTCCGGGACAGCGTCGCGGCGAAGAAGCTCGCCGAGCCGCGCGGGCGGGCGACTCCGGCGGCGCCGATCCCCACCGACCGGCCGATGCGGCTGCTGCTGACCACGCTGATCAACGACAACTTCCTGCGTGAGATCCGGGAGCGGTACGAGGCGATGCCGAACGTGGAGGTCCGCTTCCTGGACCTCGACGACGACCCCGCCGGCCGGGTGCTGGCCCGCAGCGGCAGCTCCGTCTTCGAGCACATCCTGTCCGGCCGGTCGGCGTACGGCGACAAGATCGAACAGTGGCTGCGCCCGCACCTGGACTGGGCCGACACCGTCTTCATCGACTGGTGCCAGGCGACCGCCGCGCTGTTCACGCTGCACGACCCGGGCACCGCCCGGATCATCGTTCGGCTGCACAGCTTCGAGGCGTTCAACTTCTGGCCGCACCTGGTGGACTTCTCCCGCGTCGACGACGTCGTCTTCGTCTCGGACCATCTGCGGGATCTCTCCACGGCGGTGCTGCCGCAGCTGACCGGCGAGGCCGCACCCCGGCTGTGGGTCGTCGACAACGCGATGGACCTGCAGCGCTACCCGCGGCCGAAGCCGGCCGAGGCGCGGTTCAACCTGGGGCTGGTCGGCGTCGGGTCGGTGGCGAAGGACCCGCGGTGGGCGATCGAGGTGCTGCGCCGGCTGCGCCGGCACGACGAGCGCTACCAGCTCCTGCTTATCGGCAGCGACCTGAACGCGCGGACCAGCGCCGCCGCGAAGCAGTACGCCAACCAGCTGCAGCGGGACCTCGACGAGCTGGAGCCGTCCGGTGCGGTGCAGCGGCGCGGCCAGACCGACGACGTGCCGGGGGCGCTCACCGAGGTGGGCGTGATCCTCAGCTCGTCGGTGCGGGAGAGCTTCCACTGCGGGCTCGTGGAGGGCGCGGCGAGCGGCGCGGTGCCGATCGTGCGGGACTGGCCGTTCTTCGCCGGCAAGCCGCACGGGGCGCGCACGCTCTTCCCCGCCGACTGGGTGGTGGCCGATCCGGACGAGGCCGCGGAGCGGATCCTCGCCGCGACCGCGACCGAGGAGTCGTGGCGCGAGACCGGCCGGGCAGCGTCCGAGCACGCCCTGAAGACGTGGGACTGGTCGATCACACAGCACGACTTCGACCGGCTGCTGCTGGACGGGCCGGCCTGACCCCCGCTGCCGCTCCGAATGCGAAACGGCGGCCCGACCAGGTGGTCGGGCCGCCGTTGTCGTGGTGGGGGCGGCGTCAGCGCGCCGGCACGGCCTCCACCGCCCCGGTCGGCTCCGCGAGCCGGGATGGCGGCGCGTCCGGCAGCAGCCGGCTGTAGACCTCGTCCATCACCCGCGCCTGGGCCTCCCAGGTCCACTGGTCCAGCACGCCCGCCCGGTCGTACGCGGCGCGGTAGCGCTGCGGGTCCGCCAGCACGGCCCGGACCGCCCGCAGGTAGTCGGTCAGGTCCTCGGCCCGGAACACCTCGCCCTGTCCGGTCGCGCGGGTCGCCTCGGCCATGGTCTTCACGTCGCTGACGACCATGGGGAGGCGGGCGTGCGCGTACTCGAAGAACTTGGTGATCAGGGCCAGCTCGTGGTTGGGCTTGTGGTGGATCGGGATCACCCCGAGGTCGGCCGGGGCGAGGAACCGGGAGACCTGCCAGTGCGGCACGTACGGCAGCAGGTGCACCCGGTCGGCGACGCCGAGCTGGGCGGCGAGCTCCTCCAACTCCTCCATCGCCTTGATCTTGCCGTTGGGGTGCAGGGAGACCAGCGCGACGTGCGCGTCGGTCAACTCCGTCAGCCCCCTGATCATGATGTCGACGCCACGGGACGGGTTGATTCCGCCGCAGTAGACCAGCAGCGGCGTGCTCGCGGAGACGCCGCAGAGCGCGCGCAGGTCCGGCACCGGCAGCGCCCGCTGGTCCGCGGTCAGCGTCCGCGGCGGGGCGTTCAGTACCACGGCCGGCTGCTCGGGCAGGTCGTGCATCTCCCGCAGCAGGTCGGCGAGGGTGGGTGACACCGTCATCACGGCGTCGGCGTAGGGGGCGTGCTCGCGCACGTACGCGATCTGAGCGGGCAGCCAGCGCGGGTTGGTGGGCCGGCCGATGATGCCGGGCACGAACTCGTGGGCGTCCCAGACGAGCTTCAGCCGCCGACCGCGGGCACGGGCCCGCATCGCGGCCCGCGCGCCGACCCCGAGCATCCGGAAGTCGTTCGCGTGGATCAGATCCGGCTTCAGCTCGTCGATCACCGGGCCGAAGGCCATCTCGTAGTCCCACAGCTCCGGGTCGAGCCGTCGCCAGGACCGGTCGCCCATGGTGGACTGCCAGAACCGCATGGCCAGCCGGTCGATCGTCGAGGTGGGGTCCTGCTGACGCTGCTGCAGCCGGGTCAGCTCACCGGCCCGGAACTTCGTCCATCGCGCCAGCACAGTCGCGGTGACCAGCGGCGCGGCCAGCCGCGCGCGGGTGGCCAGGAACGCCCACCGCGACCCGCCCTCGCGGGCCGCCGCGGTCGCCTCCGCGAGCCGGAACTGCAGGTCCGCGCGCCAGACCTTCATCTTCTGGACCCGGCGGTTGGCCTGCCGGCCCGGCCGGTACGCCAGCGGCCGGCGCAGCAGCGCCCGGCGGTACGTCACCGGGTGGCTCAGCCGCCGCGCCACCTTGATCAACCGCACCTCGGCGTCGCCGATCCGCCACGTCTCCTCGGGCGACGCGCCCCGGATGCCGAGCAGGATCACCTCCCACCCGGCATCGGCGGCGGACCGGGCCGCCTTCTGGACCCGGGAGTCGCCGTTGACGCCGTTGTCGACCAACATCACCACGCGACCGCGGGTCGGCGGGACGCTGCTCGGGACAGGTTCCATCGGATGCCTCTTCCTTGCTGGTGCCGGGGGTGGCGCCGGCCGGTCACCGGCGCGCCGACAGCTGGCCGGCGCGCCGGCGTCGGCTCAGCGGAGGAATTCGTCGAAGACGGCGGCGGTCCGCCGCCCGTCATGGTGCTCCCGCACGTACGCGACGCCCTCGGCGCCGAGCCGCGCGCCCGCGGCGCGGTCGTCGAGCAGCGTCTCGATCGCCTTCACCACGGTCGACGGGGTGGCGCTGACGATCGGCGGTCGGACGTCGACGCGGCGGTGCACGTCCTCGTCCAGGTAGCTGATGACCGCCTTACCGGCCGCCATGCCCTCGCAGGCGAAGGTGCAGTAGCTGCCCATCACCAGCTGGTCGATGACGACGTCGGCGTCCTTGACCAGCGCCTGCATCTCGCTCCAGGGCAGGCCCTCGATCAGGCGGAACTCGATGATCTTGCGGTCGTGCAGGTCCTGGAGGTCGGAGAGGATGCGATCGGTCCCCTTCGTCCACCGGGTCGACGGCGCGTGCAGCACCAGCGGCCGGGTCCGTTCCAGGATCGGACGGTCGCAGGCCCAGGCGTCGACGTCGAGCACCAGCGGCGCCCACGTCGCCCACGGCACGTCGTCCAGCAGGTCCGGGGTGGTCACGAAGAGCGGGAGTCCGCTCTCCTCGGCGGTGCGGCGGTTCTTCTCGGTCACCTCGGTGAGCCGCGCGACCAGCTCCTCCGGCGCGTCGCGGAAGCCCGACTCGGCGTGCCGCTCCAGGTGCCGGCCCGGATGCCGGATCTCGCTGCCGTGCGCGAGCAGCGCCAGCTTGATCCCGGCGCGCCGCAGCGCGGGCAGGTCGGCCGAGATGTCGTCGCCGTTGAGCCGGCCCAGGATCGGCCGGAACGCGTCGACGATGAGGTGCGTGTAGCCGCCCAACACCCGCCGGATCTGTTCCAGCTGCACGTCGAGGCGGTGTTCGTGCGGGAAGTGGATGTAGACGTCCGCCGGGTGCGGGAACGCGGCCGGCGGCTTCGCCACCACCAGCTCGGCCGAGACGTCGGGGCGCGCCGCGCTGATGGCGCGGGTGAACGCGGTCAGCACGCCGGCGAAGTTCGCGGTGCCGAGACCGAGCCGGACCGGCCCGGCGCCGAGCGGCGGCCACGGGACGGCCGGCGCCTCCGGCTCGGCCGCCACGCGAGCGGCCGGGGCGGCCCCCGGCGCGGCGGACGTGCGCTTCTGGGCGCGCTGCACGGCGTTCACGAAGTTGCGCGGCGAACCCGGCGCGAAGACCTCGCCGGCGTCGTGCCGGGTGAGGTACTCGCGCACCGCCCGCGCGTTGCCCGCCACGATCGTCAGCCCCGCCGCGCGGTACTCGTCGAGAGCCGCCGGCACCAGCGGCGTCTCCGGGCCGCCCCGTTCGAACCCGAGGACGGCCAGGTCCGCGCTGGCGAGGAAGTCCGGCGCCATCCGGCGGGGCCGGGTGACGGCGTGCACCCGGTGGGCGACGCCGACCGACTCGGCCTGGCGCAGCAACGCCCGTACCACCACCCGGTCCGCGCCGGGGCAGACCAGGGCCAGATGGAACTTGGGCAGCCGGGGCAGCGCGTCGACGACGGCGGCGATGCCCCGGTCGTCGACGATCCGCCCGGTGTAGACCATCAGCGGCACCCCGGCGGGCAGCCCGCAGGCCGCCCGGACCGAGGAGTGCGCCCGCGGCAGGGCGGCGGTGCGGCGGAGCGCCCTGCGGACCCGCAGGGGCACCCGCCGCCCGACCGCCGTGACCAGTCGCCGAGCCGGCGCCGGACTCATTGCACCGCGGGCTCGGTGTCGTTGCCGGACCGCGGGACCGGCACGGTGACGCCCACCGAGGCGGACTCCAGCAGGGCCGCGGCGACCTGGACGGTGCGCAGACCCTGGCGCAGCGTCACGATGTCGCTCTCCTTGCCCTCCACCGCGTCCCGGAACCGCTCGTGCTCGACCAGCAGCGGCTCGCGCTTCGGAATGGCGTACCGGACCATGTCGCCCTCGGCGACGCCGCGGAACGCGCGCAGCGCCTCCCACTCGGTGTCGATCGCGGCGTTGGCGTAGAACGTGAGGTCGGCGGTGAGGGTGTCCGCGACGAAGCAGCCGCGGTCACCGGTGATCACGGTGGACCGCTCCTTGAGCGGGCTCAGCCAGTTCACCAGGTGGTTCACCATCGTGCCGTCGGCGAGCTGGCCCACCGCCGCGACCATGTCCTCGTGCAGCCGGCCGCTGCGCGACACCGTGCGGGCCGACACCGAGGTGTACGCCTGGCCGGTGACCCAGGCGGTGAGGTCGATGTCGTGGGTGGCGAGGTCCATCACCACGCCCACGTCGGCGATCCGGTGCGGGAACGGGCCCTGCCGCCGGGTGACCACCTGGTACACCTCGCCGAGCTCGCCGGCCTCCAGCCGGGTGCGCAGGTTCTGCAGCGCCGGGTTGTACCGCTCGATGTGGCCGACGCCGGCCACCAGGCCGCGCGCCTCGAACGCCTCGACGAGCCGCACGGCGGCGTCCACCGACTGCGCGAGCGGCTTCTCGATCAGCGCGCACACGCCGTTGGCGGCGAGCTCCATGCCGATCGGCTCGTGCAGCGCGGTGGGGCAGGCCACGACCGCGTAGTCGATGCCGAGCGCCAGCAGGTCGGACAGCTCCGGCACCACCGGCACCCGCAGCTGGCCGGTGGGGTCACCGGCGGGGTCGACGATGCCGACCAGCTCGACCCCGTCCAGGCCGGACAGGACACGGGCGTGGTTGCGCCCCATCGCGCCGAGCCCGATCAGGCCGGCGCGCAGCTTGCGCCCCTGCACCGCGCTCACCGGGCACCCCCGGCGGTGTTCGCGCCGTCGGCGATCCGCTCCAGCTCGTCGGGGCTCAGCGACGGGTGGACCGGCAGCGACAGCACCTCGGCGGCGGCCCGCTCGGTCTCCGGCAGCTCCCACGGCCCCGGCTTGCCGTCCTCGGTCAGGTACGGCTTGAGGCGGTGGATCGGGGTCGGGTAGTAGACGGCGTTGCCGATGCCCAGCTCGGTCAGCCGCTGCGAGGCGGCGTCGCGGTCGCCGGTCACCCGCACGGTGTACTGGTGGTAGACGTGCAGCGCGCCGTCGGCGACCGGCGGCGTCACCATCCCGGTGATCCGCGAGTCCAGGACCTTCGCGTTCGCGCGGCGCTGCTCGGTCCAGCCGGCGAGCTGGGTGAGCTGAACCCGGCCGATCGCGGCGGCGACGTCGGTCATCCGCATGTTCGCGCCGACGATCTCGTTGGCGTACCGCTGCTCCATGCCCTGGTTGCGCAGCAGCCGCAGGGTCCGGGCGAGCTCCGCGTCGGCGGTGGTGATCATGCCGCCCTCGAGGGAGTGCATGTTCTTCGTCGGGTAGAAGCTGAAGCAGCCGGCCGTGCCGAAGGAGCCCACCGGCTGGCCGTTGAGCGCCGCGCCGTGCGCCTGGGCCGCGTCCTCCACGACCGCCAGGCCGTGCCGCTCGGCGATCGCCATCAGCCGGTCCATCGCGGCGGGGTGTCCGTAGAGGTGCACCGGCATGATCGCGACGGTGCGCGGGGTGATCGCCGCCTCGACCGCGGCCGGGTCGATGCAGAAGCTGCCGGGCTCGATGTCGACGAAGACCGGCTCGGCGCCGACGAGCCGGACGGCGTTGGCGCTGGCGGCGAAGGAGAACGACGGCACGACGATCTCGTCGCCCGGCCCGAAGCCCAACGCCATCAGGGTCAGCTGCAGAGCCGAGGTGCCGGAGTTGACGGCCACGCAGTGCCGACCGGAGACCAGCTCCGCGAACTCCGCCTCGAAGGCCGCGACCTCCGGACCCTGCACCACCCGACCGCTGCGCAGCACCCGGACAGCCGCTTCGATCTCAGCTTCGCCGATCACTGGCCGTGCTGGCGGGATGAACTCTGCATTGAGCCCAGACATGGGAAATTCCTCCTGTCGGCGTGGCGCTCATTCGGCACGCGATGCTAACCGGTCCCGATGACGGCGGGACCGCGGTGCGGGTTGGGTCACGACCTATTCGAGCCGGAACCCGTGGTCGTGTCGATAGGTGCAGGTCCGGAATCCACCGGACGATGAGGCTCGGATGCTACTCCGAGCGCGGCCGCGACCGCGGCCGCCATACGGGGCAGGTCGGCCGCATCGAGCGGGGTACGCGCGATGGCGATCCGCCAGTAGAGCGGGCCGACGATCAGGTCCATCAGCGCGCCCGGGTCGGCGCCCTCCGGCAGCTCGCCGCGCTCGACCGCCCGCTCGATCAGCAGCACCCCGATGGTGTGCTGGTTGGCCTGCAGCGCCGACTGAAGCGTCTGCGCGATCTCCGGGTTGCGCGCCGCCTCGGCGAGCAGGTCCGGAATGATCTGCGAGGCCAGCGGGTGCCGCAGGGCGTGCGACATGATCATGAAAAGCATCTCGAGGTCGCCGCGGAGAGTGCCGGTGTCCGGCAGCGGCAGCCGCTGCACCGCCACCTTGGACACGACCGCCAGCACGAGCTCCAGCTTGGAACGCCAGCGCCGATAGATCGCCGTCTTGCTGACGCCGGCCCGCCGCGCGACCGCCTCGATCGACAGCCGGCCATAGCCGACCGCCGCGAGTTCGTGCATGACGGCACCGCGGATGGCCGTGGTGATGTCATCACGGAGCACCGCGGCACCCGCCGGAACTCGCCTTTTCTCGATCGTCACGCCGGACAATATAGCGCAACGACGGTACGGTTGCGTCCCGACGCTCGATGGGCTACGGTCGCTCGCAGCGACGAAGCGTTGGTTTCACCGCTCTGGCCACGCTCCCCGATGTCGCGAGCATTCTGGATGACAGAAAGATCGGAGCGTCTACCCATGCCCCACACGGCGGTGGCCGACGCGGACTCAGGGCTCTCCCCGGCGCAACTGGCCGCCCGACACGGGCTCGGCGTCGCCGGCGAGAGGCCCACCCTGGCCGCGTACACCCGGCAGTTGTGGTCCTACCGGCACTTCATCGCCGCCTACGCGAACGCGAAGCTGGTCGCCGCGTTCAGCACGGCGCGCCTCGGCCAACTCTGGCAGGTGCTGACGCCGCTGACCAACGCGGCCGTCTACTACCTGATCTTCGGGGTCATCCTCAATACCAAGGGCACGATCCCGAACTTCATCGCGTACCTCTGCGTGGGTCTGTTCGTCTTCAACTTCACCCAGACGGTGGTGCTCGGCGGGGTCCAGTCGATCTCCGGCAACCTGGGTCTGATCCGGGCGCTGCACTTCCCCCGCGGCTGCCTGCCGATCGCGGTGACGCTGACCCAGTTCCAGCACCTCATCTCCGCGATGGTCGTCCTGGTGGGGATCGTGCTGGTCTCCGGCGAGCCGCTCACCTTCGAGTGGCTGCTGGTGCTGCCCGCGCTGCTGCTCCAGTCGATCTTCAACGCCGGGCTGGCGCTGGCGATGGCGCGGCTCGGGGCGAAGATGACCGACCTCAAGCAGGTGCTCCCGTTCGTCATGCGGACCTGGATGTACGGCTCGGGCGTGCTCTACAGCGTCGACAACTTCAGCAAGCACCTGCCGGAGGCGGCCGTCGTGATCGTGCACGCGAACCCGCTGCTGATCTACATCGAGCTGGTCCGGCACGCGCTGATGGAGGAAGTAATCCTGACCTCGTCGGCGTGGCAGCTCTGGCTGATGGGCACCGCCTGGGCGCTGCTCGTCGGGATCGGCGGATTTGTCTACTTCTGGCGCGGCGAACGGGAGTACGGACGTGGCTGAGTTGGACGCACTGCAGAACGGCGGCACGGCGGTCGACACGGCCGAGCGGATCCCCACGGTCGTCGCCGACGACGTGCACCTGATCTACCGGGTGCACGGCGGCGGCACGGGGGCGGTCACCCCGGTCGCCGCGCTGAAGCGGCTGGTGAGCCGCACCCCGGCGCCGAACATCCGCGAGGTCCACGCCGTCAAGGGCGTCACCTTCACCGCGTACCGCGGCGAGGCGATCGGCCTGATCGGCAGCAACGGCTCGGGCAAGTCGACCCTGCTGCGGGCGATCGCCGGGCTGATGCCGGTCAACCGCGGCGCGATCTACACCCAGGGGCAGCCGTCGCTGCTCGGCGTGAACGCCGCGCTGCTCAACGACCTCTCCGGCGAGCGGAACGTGGCGCTCGGCTGCCTCGCGATGGGGATGACCCCCGAAGACGTGCGCAAGGTGACCCCCGAGATCATCGAATTCTCGGGCATCAACGAGCGCGGCGACTTCAGCTCGCTGCCGATGCGCACCTACTCCTCCGGCATGGCGGCCCGGCTGCGCTTCGCGATCGCCGCCGCCAAGAAGCACGACGTGCTGCTGATCGACGAGGCGCTCGCCACCGGCGACGCGCGCTTCCGCCGGCGCAGCGAGCAGCGGGTCCGCGAGCTGCGCGCCTCGGCCGGCACGGTCTTCCTGGTCAGCCACTCGATCAGCTCGATCCGCGACACCTGCGAACGGACGATCTGGCTGGAGTCCGGGGTGATCCGCGCCGATGGCCCGACCCGGGACGTCGTCGCCGAGTACGAGGGATACATGCGCAAGTAGCAGCGCCACCGGCGTGACCCGCCCCCTGCCCGCCGGCAGGGGGCGGCTCGCGTCCGCCAGCGCTATCGTCTTCACCGACGCAGGCTCGTTCCGAAGAGATGGCGCTCACCGTCCGCGACGTGTTCCAGTGAGGATCGGTAATGACGCAGGACCTGACCACGGATACCGAGACGCGGCCCGCCGGGGCCGCCCCGTGGCGGCCCAACCGGACGGTGGCGGTCGTGCTCGCTGGCGGCACCGGATCCCGCGTCGGGCTGGGCATCCCCAAGCAGCTGTTGAAGATCGCCGGTAAGCCGATCATCGAGCACACCATCGCGGTCTTCGAGGCCGCCCCCGAGATCGACGAGATCATCGTGCTGATGGCGCCCGGCTACGTCGACGACGCGCGCCGGATCGTCGACGCGGCCGGTTTCCGGAAGGTGACCCGCGTCATCTCCGGCGGCGACACCCGCAACGCCACCACCCGACTCGCGCTCGACGCGATCGGGCCGGACGACTGCAACGTCCTCTTCCACGACGCGGTCCGGCCGCTGCTCAGCCCCCGCATCGTCCGCGAGTGCGTCAACGCGCTGTGGACGTACGAGGCGGTGGACGTCGCGATCCCCTCCGCGGACACGATCATCCAGGTCGACGCCGACGACTGCATCAGCGACATCCCGGTCCGCGCCCACCTGCGCCGCGGCCAGACGCCGCAGGCGTTCCGCTCCGGGACCATCCGCGAGGCGTACCGGCTGGCCGCCGACGACCCCGAGTTCAACGCGACCGACGACTGCGGCGTCGTGCTGCGCTACCTCCCGCACGTGCCGATCAAGGTCATCCCGGGCGCCGACGAGAACATCAAGGTCACGCATCCGGTCGACGTCCACCTCGCGGACAAGCTCTTCCAGCTCGCCGCGCAGAACCCACGGCCGCTGGACGACCGCGCCTACACCGAGGAGCTCCGCGGCCGCACGATCGTGATCTTCGGCGGCAGCTACGGCATCGGACACCACCTCGCCGAGCTCGCCCGCGGCTTCGGGGCGCGGGTCTTCGCGTTCAGCCGTTCGGGCACCGGGACGCACGTCGAGCGGGCCGAGGACGTCGAGACCGCGCTGAAGACGGCGTTCGAGGCCACCGGCCGGATCGACCACGTCGTGGTGACCGCGGGCGTCCTGCGGATCGGCGCGCTCGCCGACATGGACGACCCGACCATCGAGCAGATGCTGCAGGTCAACTTCGTGGCACCGGTCACCATCGCCCGCCGGGCCCTGCCCTACCTGCGACAGACCGGCGGCCAACTACTGCTCTACACCTCCAGCTCGTACACCCGCGGCCGCGCCCGCTACGCGCTCTACTCCGCGACGAAGGCGGCGCTGGTGAACCTGACCCAGGCCCTGGCCGACGAATGGTCCGAATTCGGGGTCCGGGTGAACTGCGTCAACCCCGAGCGGACGGCGACGCCGATGCGGACCCGGGCGTTCGGCGAGGAGCCCGAGCACACGCTGCTCGCCGCGTCGACCGTGGCGCGGGCGTCGCTGGACGTCCTGCTCTCCAGCCTGACGGGCCAGGTGATCGACGTACGCCGGTCGCCCGGTGAGCCGGTCGCGGTGCCGGACGAGGCGGCGCCGGCCCGGGTCGGCGCCCAGCCGCCGCTGGCCCCGCTGGCGGCGAACGGGAACGGGGCGCCCGATGCGTGGTGACCTCGTCCGCAAGATGGCCGCCCGGTGCCTCACCGCCGGGCTGGCCGTCCTCGCCTTCCTCGCGCTCGGCCTCACCTCCGCCACCTGGTGGGGGCTCGCGCTGACGACCGGCGCGGTGGCGTCGGCCTGGGTGGAGCGACGGATCCGCCCGAAAACCGACCTCGTCGCCGAATCGATCCTGCTCGCAGCCGGCATCCTGGTCGCGTACGCGCGACAGATCCCCGGCGGCTTCCACTGGACGCTGGCGCTCACCGCGGCCGCGCTGCTCGGATTGATCCTGCTCGAACGGCCGCTGCGCGAGGCCGGGGCGCTGGAGATCCGGTCGGCCAACCTCGACGTGCGCGGGCCGCGGCTGCCCGGTCCCGACGGCCTCGGCACGGTCATCCTCGTCCTGCTCGTCGCGCTCGCCGCGGGCGCCGCGGTCGAGCTGCCCGCCTGGTCGGCCATGCTCGCCACGCTGCTGGTCGGGGCGGGGGGCGCCGGCATCGTCGTCCCGATGGCGCGACGCCGGCTCAAGCCCTCGGCCGCGCACGGCCGGGTCGGGCAGGCGCTGCGGCGGCACCGCCCCGAGTTCCTGCTCCACTTCTCGGCGCCGCCCGGCTCCGAATACCAGGTCACGATGTGGCTGCCCTACCTGGAGCGGATCGGCCGACCGTTCGTCGTCGTGCTCCGGGAGCCGGAGTTCCTGGCGCCGATCGCGGCGGCGACCCGCGCGCCGGTGGTGTTCTGCCCCACGCTCCCGGCGCTCGACGAGATCATGGTGCCCAGCCTCAAGGTCGCGTTCTACGTCAACCACGGCGCCAAGAACAGCCACTGCATCCGCTTCCCGCAGCTGACGCACATCCAGATCCACCACGGCGACAGCGACAAGGCGCCGAGCGCCAACCCGGTCACCGCGATCTTCGACAAGAACTTCGTCGCCGGCCAGGCGGCGATCGACCGGTACGCGCGGGCCGGGGTGCGGATCCCGCCGGAGAAGTTCGTGATCGTCGGGCGTCCGCAGGTCGAGTCGATCGAGGTGACGACGCGGCACGTGCGCGACGCGGCGCCGAAGGTGGTGCTCTACACGCCGACCTGGACCGGGCACTACGCCGACGCCAACTACTGCTCCCTGCCGGTCGGCGAGACCCTGCTCCAGCGCCTGCTGGCCCGGGGCGTGACGGTGCTGTTGCGCGCCCACCCCTACACGGGACAGAACCCGCAGTCCGCCCGACAGCTGGCGCGACTGGAGGAGCTGCTGGCCGCGGACCGCGCCCGCACCGGCCGGCAGCACATGTGGGGCGCGCAGACCGCCGGCAAGATGACGCTGGTCGAGTGCGTCAACCGCTCCGACGCCCTGGTCTCCGACGTGTCCGGGGTGATCTCCGACTACCTGTACTCCGGCAAGCCGTACGCCGTCACGGACATGGTCGACGACGGCGACCGCTTCGCGGAGCGGTTCCCGCTGGCCCGCGGCGGGTACGTGCTGCGGCCGGACATGTCGAACATCGACTCGGCGCTGGACCGGCTGCTCGACGAGGACCCCCTGGAGGACGTACGGCGGCGGCTGCGCAGCCACTACCTCGGCGACTTCCCCGCGGAGTCGTACGCCGACGGCTTCCTCGACGCCGCCCGCGCCTTCCTGGGACCGCAGACCGAGGCGCCTCCGGAGCAGCGCTCGGCCGCCCCGGCCGAGCCGCGCCTGAGCCCCGCGAACGGCTGAAGGCCCCCTGCCGCGCGTCGACGACGTCCGCGTTTGATCCGCTCTGCGCCGGGTAGCCCCCGACGTCTGATCGGAACCGACACCAGGACGGAGGCGATCGTGGAACGCGAGAACGAGCCGAGGGGCCGGGTTCCGGAGCGGGGTGCGCAGGAGGACGCGAGCGGCGTCCCGCTCACCGAAACCGAGATCCGCGCGAACACGCGCCCGCCGAGCAAACCCGAGAAGGCCGGGGAGATGCCGGACAAGGCGAACGAGGCCGGCCGGGGAACGACGCGCGGTTAGCGGCGGGCGCTACCGCCAGCGGCCGCGACGTCGGGGGGCGCAGGCCGCGGCGGCCAGGACGACGGCGGCCAGGTCTTCGACCAGCGCGGCAGCGGCCGCCGTCGTCCGCCCGCGCTGCTGCGCGTACGCCCGCCAGCGCGCGCCCACGACGCTCATCCCGACCACGCCGGCGACCGCGAGCAGGACGGCGACGGCGGGCCGGCCACCGTCGCGGCGGGCGAGCGCCGCGGCGGACACCGCACCGACGGTGATCCGCTCCGCGAGCACCGGCGGCGACAGCCGGCTCGGGATCCGCGGGCTCTTGTCCGCGAGCATCTCCCCCAGCGCGGCGGTCGCGGTGACTCCCCGCCCCCACCGGTTGCCCAACCGGCCCACCCAGCCTGGCGCCCTGTCCGGCCGGGTGGTCAGCGCAACCCCCGCCAGCCCCGTCATGCTGCGGGCACCGGTCGCGCCACCGAGCACCGCGGCCCGCATCGCCGTCGCGTCCATGACTCCTCCTGAGTGCGTAGCCGGTGGTAGTACCGGGCTGTCCCGACGCCCGAGCTACCCCCGCCGAGCAGCGCCAAACGCCACCGCGGCGTCGCCGCCGACGACTGGGAGGCCGTCGCCCCGCGGAAGGCCGCGGGGAAGATCGTTCGCACAACTGTGACGGTGGGACCGGACGTATCCGGTCCCACCGTCACAGTGTGCGTCGCGGCGCAGCTGTCAGGCGACGATGGCCTCAAGGGTCTTCTTGAGCGCCCTGGGGTCGCTCGGCTTGCGGGGCGCATTCTCACGCAGCTCGATCATGCGCGCGCCGATCTCCTGCAGCTGCTTGCGGCCGAGCCCGTCGCGCACCTTCGGGAACCAGTCCTGTTCCTCCTCGTCCATGTGGTGCGTGACGTTCTCCATCAGCACCATCATCTTCGCGTCGAAGCGCTCGTCCTCGGGGCTCATCGCGGCCAGCTCCGCGCAGAGCACGTCCGCGACGTGATGCTCCTCGTACGACTCCAGGACGTCGTCCTCGAGATCCGGCAGCAGCTTGCGGGTCTCGGGGTACATCCCCTCGTTCTCGATGTAGGTGTGCACGGTCAGGGCCTCCAGGATCTGCTCCGCGAGCTGGGCCTTGACCTCCGTGGCGTCATCGTCGGCGTTCTGGAACTCCCGGAACAGCCGACGCATCTCCTTGTGGTCTTCCTTCAGCAGGACAATCGCGTCCGTCGACACCGTTTACCCCCTCGGTAGGCGTGGCCAGGCGATACCCGAGGGCTGAAATCCACAAACGTTGCTGCGGGGTGTCGCCGTCGCACCCGCCGGCGGCGTGCGTACCGCCTCACAGCGCGCGCAGCAGCAGGAGCAGAAGGACGGTCCCGATCAGCGACACCACGAGGGAGCCGAAGCATCCGAGACGGTTGGAGAAGAAGGCGAACATCGGTCCTCCGTGCGCTTCCGGCTGAATGGTCGCCGTTCTCATACCCGCGTCGCACGGCTTTCTCCCCGATTCTCCGCACGATCGTGCGTCCGTCGCCGATCTGACCACGGACGCCCGGCGACGGGCCGGCGGTGACGGAGCGGAGATGGGCGGGGGGAGCCGTGGCGTTTGCCCGACGGCAGATGCTGACGCGTGTCGGCTCGGCGCTGCTCGGCGCCGGCGCGGCCGGCGGCGTGAAGATGGCGCACGATGCCCTCACCGGCGATGACCCGCTCCCCTTCTACGGCGGATACGCCTCCCCCATCCACCGCGACCGCAGCACCCCGCCGAGGTCCGCGCAGGTCGACGTGGTGTGGAGCGTCCAGACCACCAGGAATCTGATCGCGCTGACCTTCGACGACGGGCCGAAGCCGAACTGGACGCCCGAGGTGCTGTCGATCCTCGACGACACCCGGACCCCGGCGACCTTTTTCATGGTGGGCGCGCACGCGCGGCAGCACGGTGGACTCGTCGCGGGGCGGCTGGCACGGCACGAGATCGGCAACCACACGTGGCGGCACCGGGACCTCGCCCGGTCCAGCTACGAGGAGGCGTACGAGGCGCTGGCGCGCGCCCACGACGAGCTGACGAAGCTGTCGGGGCGGGAGCCGACGCTGCTGCGCCCGCCGTACGGGCACCTCGCCGGCAGCGCCCTGCTGGCCGCGAACGAATTCGGCTACCGCGTCGTGCTCTGGAACCGGCAGATGCTGGAGTCGCGTTACACGTCGGACCCGCCCGGCCTGGTCGACTACGTCGTCGGCTCCTGCACCCCGGGGACGATCCTGCTCGCACACGACACCGGCCCGGCCGATCGGCTGGTCGCGATCCGGGGGCTGGCGGCCATGATCCGAGGGCTGCGGGCCCGCGGATTCGAGTTCGTCACGGTGTCCGAACTTCTCGCAGAGCGGGGCTAACAACGGGTCCGGCTCGTCTGTGCACTATAGAGCGGCGGTTGCGGTTTTCCTTACCACCACTGCGATCCGGAGCGTGGCGCGTCACTAGGATCTGGCCGTGATGATCATACGACGGCCGTCCGCCGTCCTATTAGGACTGGCGGTCGCCCTCTTCCCGCTCGGCGTGGCCCCGGTGGCCGCCGACGAGACCGCCCCGACCGAACCCCCCAAGGTCGAGCTCGTGCTCGACGTCAGCGGCTCGATGCGGGCCGCCGACATCGAGGGACGCACGCGCATCTCCGTCGCGCAGCAGGCGTTCAACGACGTCGTGGACGCGCTGCCGGCCGAAACGCAGCTCGGCATCCGGGTGCTCGGCGCAACCTACCCGGGCGACGACAAGGCGGTGGGCTGCAAGGACACCCAGCAGATCGTGCCGGTCGGCCCGGTCGACAAGGAGCAGGCCAAGGGCGCCATCGCGACGCTGCGACCCACCGGCTTCACCCCGGTCGGGCTCGCGCTGCGCGCCGCCGCGGCCGACCTCGGCACCGGCCGGACCACCCGGCGGATCGTCCTGATCACCGACGGCGAGGACACCTGCGCGCCACCCGACCCCTGCGAGGTCGCGCGCGAACTGGCCGCCCAGGGGACGCACCTGGTCGTCGACACGCTCGGCCTGACGCGGGACGAGAAGGTGCGCCGCCAGCTCCTCTGCATCTCCGCCGCCACCGGCGGCACCTACACGGCGGCGCAGAGCGCCGCCGAGCTCAGCGGTCGGCTGCGACAGCTGGTCGACCGGGCGAAGGACACGTACGCGCAGACGCCCGCGCTGGTCACCGGCAGCGACCAGTGCGCGAAGGCGCCGCTGCTCTCGCCGGGGGTGTACACCGACCGCGAGCGCTTCTCCGAGCACCGGTGGTACCGGGTGCCGGTCGGCGCCGGCCGGGAGCTGCGGGCGTCGGTCAGCATCGCGCTCGACCGTCCCGTCAACCGCGACTACGGGGTCCTGCTCCGCGCCACCGCCGCCGACGGCCGGGAACTCGTCCGCGGCACCGACGCCGGCAGCGGCCGTACCGACGTCCTCTCCACCGGGCTGCGCTGGTCGCCGCCGTCCGAACCCGATCCGTCGCCGAGCGACACCGCGGCGACGGTCGGGGACACCGCGGTCTGCCTCGTGGTCAGCAACTCGTTCTCCGCGCGAGCCGGCGCGGCGCAGTCCCCGGGTCTGCCCGTGGAGCTGACGATCGACGTCGTCGCCGCCTCGCCCGCCCCGGACGGTCCCGGGCTCGGCCGGGGCTGGCTGCTGTTGACCGTACTCACCGTCGCGGGCCTGATCACCGGGGTGCTCGCCGGCTGGCTGACCCGGTGGTGGGTCGCGACCTGGAGGACGAACTGATGCTGACACCCCGCCGCGCGGCCCCGCTCCTGCTCGCCGGTGTCGCCGTCGCGCTCGCGGCGTCGACGCCCGCCGCCGCCGATCCGGCCCCGGCCACGCCGTCGCCCGGCGCCGCCACGGTGACCAAGGCCGGCACGTCCTTCCTGACCGCCACCGGCGTCGCCGCCGGTCAGCCGGTGCGGGTCGCGGCGTCGACCGGCGAATACCTCTACTGGTCGTTCGTGGCCTCGGCCGGCGAGACCAACCAGGTTGCCGTCACCGTGACGCTGCCCGAGCGGCACGCGCCGGCGACCTGGACGGTCGACGTCTTCGACGGGCTGCGGCGCCGGCAGGCCTGCACGGCGGGGGCGCAGAGCCCGGCCGTCGGCACCGGCGACGCCACGGTCACGCTCGGCTGCACGCTGCGCCAGGTCCGTTCCTGGGCCGAACCGTGGTCCGGCGATCCGCTGCCCGGGACGTACTACGTGCGGCTGGCCGTCGTCGACCTGCCGGAGCAGGACCTCGGTCTGCCCGTCCAGGTGGACATGCTGATCTCGGCGACGTCGGACGGCGACGGGGGTCCCGAGGCGGGCACCCTGGAGACGCCGCTCGTGCCGCCGGTCAGGGCCGGCGCGGTGCTGACGGCCCAGAGCGCGGACGCGGCGGCGACCGCGGACACCGACGGGACGTGGCTCCCCGACTTCTCCGCGCGCTGGATCTGGACGACGGCCGGCGGGGTACTCGCGGCGGTCGCCGGGGTCGTCGGCTTCGGGCTGACCCGACGCCCACGCCGCAGGCCGTAGTAGTCGGGATCGCGATGGCGTCGGCGCTTCGCGCCGGCGCCATCGGCCGATCAGCTGGCCTGGCGCACCAGGCGGGGCAGCGGCCGCGCCTCGCGCAGCATCTCGGTCGCGACCTCGGGCGGCACCGGGCGGGACAACAGGTAGCCCTGCCCCTGTTGGCAACCGAGCGAGAGCAGCAACTCCCGTTGCTCCGGGGTCTCGATCCCCTCGGCCACCACCTGCAGACCGAGCGAGTCCGCGATCGCCAGGATGGCCCGCACGATCCCCCGGTCGGCGTCCTTCTCGGTCAGGCCCGCCACGAACGACCGATCGATCTTCAGCGCCTGCACGGGAAGCCGCTTCAGGTGGCTGAGGTTCGAGTAGGAGATCCCGAAGTCGTCCAGGGAGAAGTGGACGCCGGCCGCGCGCAGCGTGGTGGCGAACTCCGTGACGTCGGTGCGGATCGAGCTGTGCTCCGTGATCTCCAGCCACACGTCCGTCGGCTGCACGCCGGCGTGCTTGATCACCGCGAGCGTCTGCGACGCCAGCTCCGGCTGGCGCAGCTGGGTGGCCGAGAGGTTCACGCTGATCCCCAGCCGATCCCAGCCCGGCAGTCGGTGCCAGGCCGCGAGCTGGCGGCAGGACTGCGCGAGCACCCAGCTGCCGATCGACGCGATCGCCCCGGTCTCCTCGGCGAGCGGGATGAACGCGTCCGGCGGGACCATGCCGCGGACGGGGTGGTGCCAGCGCAGCAACGCCTCGAAGCCGAGGATCCGACCGGTGGCCAGGTCGAAGATCGGCTGGTAGTGCACCGCGAACTGGTCACGGTCGAGCGCCCGTACCAGCTCCGACCGCAGCTCCAGCCGGTCCAGCGACCGGTGCGACGCCGCCTCGTCGAAGACCTCCACCAGGCCCGGACCGGCGTTCTTGGCCGCGTACATCGCGGCGTCGGCGTCACGCAGCATCGAACTCGGCGTCGCCCGGCCCGGCACCCCGAGCACGCCCCCGACGCTGACCGAGATCTCCACCCGTTCGCCGCCCAGCAGCACGGGCTCCTCCAGGGCGCGCACGATCCGGCGCCCCACGTCCTTCACGTCCCGCAGGTCCCGCACCCGTTCCAGCACCACCACGAACTCGTCGCCGCCGAAGCGCGCGAGCAGGTCGTCCGGACGCAGGCAGCCCCGCAACCGGTCCGCGACCTGCAGCAGTAGGTCGTCGCCGGCGTCGTGCCCGAGCCGGTCGTTGACCTCCTTGAACTTGTCGAGATCGCAGAAGAGCAGCCCCACCGGATGTCCGTCCGGCTCCGCCAGGCCCTCGTCGAGCCGCTGGCTGACCAGCGCCCGGTTGGCCAGCCCGGTGAGGGGGTCGTGCGTCGCCCGCCGCCGCAGCTCGTCCTCCAGCTGCTTGCGACCGTCGATCACCCGCGACGACAGCACCACCGTGCTGTCGTCGGACGGCGCGGGCCGCAGCGCGCTCTCCACCCACACCCACTTGCCGTGTCCGGTGCGCATCCGGTACTCGACCTTCGGCGATCGGGCGGCGTCGGCCAGCGCGAGACGTAACCGGTCGCGGTCGGCCGGGTGGACCAGTTCGGCGATGTCGCCGCCGAGCAGGTCGTCGGGTCGGTGGGCCAGCTCGCGGTGGTGCGACGGCGACGCGTAGACCAACCGTCCGGTCGGGTCGGCGACGGCGATCAGATCACTGATCGAGTCGGTGATCAGGCGGAGCGATTCCTCGCTGCTGCGCAGCGCCCGGTAGAGCAGGGCGTTGCTCATCGCCGCGCCGAAGTAGTTGGCGAAGATCGCCGCGGTCTCCGCGGCGTCGCTGAGAAAGGGGCGCCGCGCCTCGCGGAACGCGTACAGCAGCGCGACCGGACCGCCGTCGCGCAGCACCGGCACGCAGAGCAGGGCCCGGCCGGGATCGAAGGGCGCCCGTCCCCGGTACGGCTCGCCGCGGACCGCGTCGAACCAGCCGGGCAGCTCGGCGGGGCGCGCCGGCCAGCTCGCGAGCCCGTCGACCGCGTCCGCGACCCGCGGCTCGGCGCGGTCGTCGTCAATGGTCACGATCTGCACGGCGTCCGCATTGATCAGCCGGGGCAGCAGCCGGGCGGCCTCGGCGATGAGCGCCGGCAGTTCCAGGTAGCGGCTGAGCCGGTGGCCGGACTGCGCCAGCCGCTCGACCGCCACGCTGCGCTCCCGCTCCGCGACGGCCAGTCGGAGCCGGGCGGCGACCGAGGAGAGCACCTGGATCTCGGTCGCCGGGAACGACTCCCCGGTTCGCCGGAACAGGAACAGCAGCTGCTCCTCACCGGCGTCCGGTCCGCTGGAGACCGGCACCCAGACCCCGGAGCACAGATCCAGGTCGGCGAGCCGTTCCGGGATGTCCGCACCGGTCAGCTCGGCTCCGGACCGCGACACCGCGGCGTCGCGTCGCAGCGCCTCGGCCGCTCCGCCGGTCAGCGGCCAACCCGTCTGGAACACCGGGTCACCCTCCGGCACCCCGCAGCAGCTGGTCACCATCAGCCGGTCGCCGAGCGCGCGCCCCATGCCGACCACGTCCGCCGAGAAAACCTGGGAGAGCACGATCAACGTCTGTTCGACGAGCTGCTCCGGCGTGGAGGGCTGGCCGAGCACGGTCAGCACGCGCACCATCCGGGCGTTGTGCCGGTAGGCGTCGCTGACCGCCCCGATCGCGGCCGCCAGCTGCATCTTCAGCTGTTCGACCTGCTCGTCGTCGTGTCCGCTGCTCATCGGGACCTCACAGCGCGAGCGCGGTGAGCGTCGCGTTGTGGTAGCCGGACACGCCGGTACTGCGCGCGAACTCGCCGTAGGTGTAGAAGCCGAAGGTGGGCACGGGGCCGGCCGCCTCCTGCAGCCGGGTCGGCTCCTCCGCCGCCCGCTCGCGCAGGATGTCCATCCGCGCGGCGCAGCTGAACGTGAGCATCACCCGGGGCGATTCGACCGCGAGCGCGTCCGCGACCACGGGCTCGCAGACGTTGAGCAGGTCGTCCGGGTCGCAGGACATGATCTGGACGGCGCCGTACGGCGGCAGCGGGGTGAACGTGCGGATGAGCCCGTCGTCGTCGACGAAGGCGCCCCGGATGAGCTCGCTGCCGTCGGGCTCGATCAGCCCGAAGGCGTGCGCCGAGTGGTAACCGGCCGAACGCGGGGTCGGCAGCTCCTGCATCGGGTCCTCGTACCGGAAGTTCTCCTCGTAGACCTCGCGCGCCGGACGGCCGGCGATCTCGTGCACGACCGGGCCGTCCACCTTGGTGACCAGCAGCGGCAGGCCGTGTGGCCGCCAGCCGTGGCCGGAGACCACCCGGAGCGCGCGGGGCGAGTCGATCCAGACCGCGACGGCGCCGTCGCCGAGCACCCGGTCGTCGTGGAAGACCAGGGTCTCGCTCAGTGCGCGATCGGCCGCCGCCGCGCCGCCGACCACCGGCACCGCGGCGCCGGCGACCTGGTAGATCCCGTTGAGCAGGCCCTGCGGGTCGCCCGCGAGCCCGTCGGAGAAGACCAGCAGCGCGCTGTGCGGTCCGCGGTCGGGTCCGACCGCGGCCATCGCCGCCCGGCTCAGGTCGCGGCCGGCCGCGAAGGCGTCGGCGCGCATGCCGGTGACGGACGCGACCCCGAACCGGTACGGGCCGGCGCCGAGCGCGAGCACGGAGACGCCGCGGCCCGGCTCGATGAGGCGTCCGGCGGAGAACTGCCCCGAGCTGCTCGCCCCGGCCAGCGACGCGCCGCCCGTCACCGCGCGGACGGCGGCGACCAGCGCGGGCAGGTCGTAGCACGCGGTCGCGTACATCAGCACCAGCGCGGGCGGCTCGCCGGCGAGCCCGCGTACCGCCTGCTCGGCTGCTTCCCGGCCGGCCCGGGCGGCGTCGGCGTGCTCGCTGGCGCCGGTCCCCACTCGAAGATCCGTCACGACGACGTCATCGGCATCGCGGCAGCCGAGATGAGACGTAAGCCCCAGCCACTCGATCTTGCGCTGCGGCGACGACCGCTACTCGGCCCGCCGCGATCACCGCGGCCGGCGGCACGTCGCCGTCGGCGCCTCCTGACCGCCCCGCCGGTCGCAATTTCCGGGTACGGCTGCGGCGCGCCCGCGGCGCGGCCCATGATCGGTTCGCCCATGTTGCGGCCACCGATCGAGCCGATGCTCGCCAGAGCTGTCAACGCGCTGCCGCAGCCCGCCGCGTGCAGCGGCGGCTGCGTGCTCGAGCCGAAGTTCGACGGGTTCCGGGCGGTCGTCTTCCGCGAGCCCGAGCAGGTCTACGTCCAGTCCCGGGCCGGCCGGCCGCTGCACGGCTACTTCCCCGACATCGTCAGCGTCGTGCGGGCCGCGCTCCCCGCCGGCGTGGTGCTCGACGGCGAGCTGATCATCTGGGCCGGCGATCGCACGGACTTCGGGCAGCTGCAGCGCCGGCTCGGCGCGGGCGCGACGGTCGGGCGCCTCGCCCGCCAGCAGCCGGCGCACCTGGTCGTCTTCGACCTGCTGCAACGGGCGGACGGGACGACGCTGCTGGCCCGGCCGCTGCGCGAGCGGCGGGCGGCGCTCACCGAGCTGCTCGCCGACGCCCCGCCCGAGCTGGTGCTCTGCCCGCAGACCACCGATCGGGACGAGGCGACCGAATGGCTCGGCGGATGGCACGCGGCCGGCGTGGAAGGGGTGGTGGCGAAGGGGGCGACGAGTCGGTACCTGCCCGGGCGGCGCGGCTGGCTGAAGTTCCGGCACCGCAGCACGACGGAGGCGATCATCGGCGGCGTGACCGGGCCGCTGGCCCAGCCGGAGACGCTGCTGCTCGGGCGGTACGACGCGGCCGGGCGGCTGCGGTACGCGGGACGCAGTCATCCGCTCGGCGCCGGGCAGCGGCGTGACCTGGCGCCGCTGCTGGAGCGCATGGGGCCGCCGCCCGCCGACCACCCCTGGCCGCAGCCGCTGCCCGCCGCCTGGTCCGGGCAGCTGCCGCGCCCCGAGCCGCTCCCCTACCACCCGGTGACGCCGACGCTCGTCGCCGAGATCTCTGTGGACACCGCCTTCGAGCAGCACCGCTGGCGGCACCGCGTGCACCATCTGCGCGTCCGGCTCGATCTCGGCGCGCACGAGGTGCCACGGCTACCGGAATGACGGCCACCATCCCCCGTTCCGGCACCGCGCGATGACGGCGGGGACGAGATGTCGAGCCGAGCGGATGACGAGGGCCGGGTGTGTCGCCGGGAAACGCGAAATTTTCCGTGACCGCCGAGAGGCGTACCGCCGCGGGCACGGAGCAGTCACGACCAGCGCGGGATCACGCAACGTAACGCAAAGTCGTTGGTACATAACACATTCCGGCGGATCGCGCGAGCCCGTGGATGGTTGCTGGCCGATCTCGATCCGGTAAGCTAACCCGCGGTCTCCGCCCGGCGGCGCCCCCTCGGTGCCGGCGGTGACCGCCGCCTAATCGCCTCTCGCAGGCGAGCCGGGGAACCACCGCACCTGGGGTGAATCCGCTACTCGCGGTAGGGATCGTTCCGTCCCGAACCCGTCAGCTAACTCGGCAGGCGGCCGATGGAAGGAACACAGATGACGGGATCCGTACGTCGGCGGGGATCGCTGGCCGCGACGCTGGTCGCGGTGCTGACCCTGCTGGCCGGGATGGCGGTCGCACCTTCGCCGGCCGCCGCCGCACCGAGCAACCCCGCCGCGCCCGGCAACGAGGGCGGCACCCCGCTGCTGCGCGACGTGCTCGACAAGACGGGCCGCAACTTCGTCGCGGCGAGAAACGCGGTGGACAACTCGCGCAAACGGCAGCTCCAGCTCTCGGTGGAGCTGCGGCGGGTGCAGTCGCGCATCAACAGCCTGCTCCCCGAGGTCGGCCACGTCGCCGCCAACGCCTACCGCACCGGCCGGGTCGGTCCGATGATGCTGCTGCTCAACAGCAGCGGCTCGGACGACTTCATCAACCGCGCCGAGGGCCTCGACATGATCGCCATGCGCGACAACCAGAAGCTGCGGGATCTCAACGAGCTGCGCGAGCAGGCCACGCGTGCGAAGGCCGCCATCGACGCGGAGCTCGCGGAGCAGAAGAAGCAGTACAAGGTCATGGAGAAGCAGAAGAAGGACGCCGAGCGCGCCCTTCAGCTCGTCGGCGGCAAGGCGACCGGCGGCTTCGTCAGCGCCACCTCACCGGTCGCCAAGGCGGCGCCCCGCAACCCGGACGGCTCGTGGCCGGGCCAGTCGTGCAGCCAGGCCGACCCGACCACCTCCGGCTGCGTCACGCCGCGCACCCTGCACGCGTTGAAGGAGGCCCAGCGGGCCGGCTTCAAGCGCTTCGTCGGCTGCTTCCGCACCGGTGACATGTACGAGCATCCGAAGGGCCGCGCCTGCGACTTCTCGATGCAGAACCAGGGCTTCGGCGGCGCCGCGACCGGCAACGACAAGCTGTACGGGAACAACCTCGCGGCGTTCTTCGTCCGCAACGCGGACCGACTCGGCGTGCTGTACGTGATCTGGTACCGGCAGGTGTGGTTCCCCGCCACCGGGTGGAGCGTGTACACGCTCGCCGGCGGCGACCCCTCCAGCGACCATACGAACCACGTACACCTATCGATGATCTAGACGCGGCCGTGCGGCCGGTCCCGTGACGGGACCGGCCGCACGGCTTTTCGCGTTCAGTCCGCCTTCGCCGCCCGGCGGGCCGGCGCCCGGCCCGGTGGCTGCTGCAGCGGCGGGCCGGTCGGCTGCGCCGGCGGCACCGGCCGAGTGACGGGCACCCCGATGGCGACCCGCAGCGCCTCGCCGTGGTGGGTCAGGTCGATCGCCGCCTGCGGGTCACCGTCGCGCAGCGAGTAGGTGACCTCGTGCGGCTGCACGTCCACCCGCAGCCGCATGCCCCGCCAGATCAGCGAGAACCCCAGCCGGGTGATCCGGCTGGGCAGCCGCGGCGCGAACGACAACCGCCCCCCGTGGTCCCGCATCCCGCCGAGCCCGGCCACCAGCGCGATCCACGCCCCGGCCAGCGACGCGACGTGGATCCCGTCCCGGGTGTTGCGGGCGATGTCGTGCAGGTCCATCAGCGCCGCCTCGCCCAGATAGTCGTGGGCGAGCTCCAGGTCGCCGACCTCCGCGGCCAGGACGGACTGGGTGCACGCGGAGAGCGACGAGTCGCGGACCGTGCGGCGCTCGTAGTACGCGAAGTTGCGGACCTTCTGTTCGTGCGTGAACGCGTCGCCGCGGACGTGCATCGCCAGCACCAGGTCCGCCTGCTTCACCACCTGCTTCCGGTACAGATCGAAGTACGGGTAGTGGAGCAGCAGCGGATAGTGGTCCTGCGGGGTGGACGCGAAGTCCCACTCGTCATGGCGCGTGAAGCCCTCGGACTGCGGATGCACCCCGAGCTCCTCGTCGTACGGGATGTGCATCGAGGTGGCCGCGTCCCGCCAGGCCGCCGTCTCCTCCTGGTCGACCCCGAGCGCGAACGCGCGGTCGGGGTGCCGGGTGGCGGAGTCCGCGGCGCCGAGCAGGTTCCGCTGCGCCATCAGGTTCGTGTAGACGTTGTCGTCGACGACCGCGGTGTACTCGTCGGGGCCGGTGATCCCGTCGATGTGGAACAGCCCGTTGCGGTCGTGGTGCCCGAGCGAGCGCCACAGCCGCGCGGTCTCCACCAGCAGCTCCAGCCCCACCTCGCGCTCGAACTCCACATCGCACGTCACGTCGACGTAGCGCAGGACCGCGTCGGCGATGTCGGCGGCGAGGTGGAAGCCCGCGGTCCCGGCCGGCCAGTACGCCGAGCACTCCTGGCCGCGGATGGTCCGCCACGGGAACGCCGCCCCGCTCAACCCGAGCGTGCGCGCGCGCTCGCGCGCCAGATCGAGCGTCGAGTGCCGCCAGCGCAGCATCTGGGCCACCGCCGACGGCTGGGTGTACGTCAGCACCGGCAGCACGAACATCTCGGTGTCCCAGAAGACGTGCCCGTCGTAGCCGGGTCCGGTCAGCCCCTTCGCCCCGATCGGGCGCAGCTCCGCCCGGGCGCCGGCCTGCAACACGTGGAACAGCCCGAACCGGACGGCCTGCTGGACCTCCTGATCCCCCTCCACCTGCACGTCGGAGGTGTCCCAGAAGGTGTCGAGGAACTCGCGCTGCTCCGCGCAGAGCCCCTCCCAGCCCGAGTAGCGCGCCCCGGCCAACGCCGCGCCGACCTGGTCCCGTACGGCCGGCAGCGAGCGTCGGCTGGACCAGCCGTACGCGAGGAGCTTCACCACGCGCAGCCGTTGCCCCGGCTTGAGCTCGCAGGTGATCGTCGTGCGCACCCAGTCGTCGACCCCCTCGGAGCTGACCGAGATGTTCTCCGGGCCGTCGACCTCGTGCCCCATCGCCGCCGCGACCCGCAGTCCGCTGGCCTTGGTGCGGTGGATCATCAGCCCCCCGTCCCGCTGGACGAGGCGCTCCTCGACCTGCAGCGGCGACTCCAGCACCGCCGCGACCCGCGGGTCCCGGCTCTGCTCCGGCAGCTCCTCGTTGGCGACCAGTTCGGACTGCACGATGATCCGGGACGGCTCGTCGACGGAGACCTCGTAGCAGATCGCGGCGACCGCGCGCTGGGTGAACGAGACCAGCCGGGTGGTGCGCACCCGGGTCAGCCGTCCGGCCGGCGAGCGCCACCGCAGCTGCCGGTCCAGCGTGCCGCCGCGCAGGTCGAGCACCCGCTCGTGGGAGATCAGGTCCCCGTACCGCACGTCGAACGGCTCGTCGTCGACCAGCAGCCGGATGTGCTTGCCGTTGGTCACGTTGACGATCGTCTGACCGGACTCGGGGAAGCCGTAGCCCGCTTCCGCGTACGGCAACGGGCGCAACTCGTAAAATGAGTTCAGGTACGTGCCCGGCAGGCCGTGCGGCTCTCCCTCGTCGAGGTTTCCGCGCAGGCCGATGTGGCCGTTGGCCAGGGCGAACACCGACTCCGACTGGGCCAGGACGTCGAAGTCCAACCGTGTCTCGCGCACATGCCACGGCTCGACGGGGTAGGCCCGCTCGCGGATCACCGGATCGCTCCGACGAGTAACTCCCCCAGATCACTCACGACGATGTCGGCGCCGTTGGCGCGCAACTCGTCGGCGCCGCCGTTGCGGTCCACCCCGACCACGCAACCGAAGCCACCCGCCTGCCCCGCCGACACGCCGGCGAGCGCGTCCTCGAACACGGCGGCGTTCTGTGGCGCCACCCCGAGCAGGTGCGCCGCCGCCAAGAACGTGTCCGGATGCGGCTTCCCGCGGAGCCCGTGCTCGCGCGCAACGATCCCATCCACTCGCACCTCGACCAACTCCTCAATGCCCGCGGCTACGAGCACATCTCGGCAATTGGCGCTCGCCGACACGACCGCCCGGCGCATCCCCACCCACCGCGCCGCGTGCAGGTAGGCGACCGACCCGTCGTAGACCTGCACGCCATCGTCGTGGATGCGTCGCAGCAGGATGTCGTTTTTACGGTTGCCCATGCCGCCGACGGTGTCAACGTCTGGCGGGTCATCGGCAGACCCTTCCGGCAGCACCACGCCGCGTGACGCGAGGAAGGCGCGCACCCCATCGGCGCGCGCCTTGCCGTCGACGTACTGGGCGTAATCGGGCCCGGGGTCGAACGGCCGGAACGGCTCGGCGGTGGTCGCCGCGCGCTTCTCCAGAAAGGCGTTGAAGACCTCTTCCCACGCCGCATTGTGCACGCGGGCGGTCTGTGTCAGGACGCCGTCGAGGTCGAAGAGACACGCCGTCACGTGAGCGGGCAGACCCAGCACGCCCTCAATCTAGCGGGGGGGGTCGCCCGCCAAAGGGCATTCCGTCCCGACGACGTCAACGACCTCGACGACCTCGATCCCGAGGGTACGGGCGAACGGCACCGCGTGGAGCGGGCCGGCGGCGACGTGGCGCGGATCGATGGACATGTTGGCACGTTACTGAGCAGTAATTTGCCGGGACGGGCGGCGGGTCAGCGCCAGCCGACGTCGATTCGGTCGCCGCGCCCGTCGAAGAAGTGCAGCGCGTCCATCCGCACCGAGATCGCGAGCGGGTGCCCCGCGGCGACCGCCGGATAGGGGGCGAGCCGGACGGCCAGTTCGGCCGGGCGGCGGTGGTGCCGACCCGGGTCGTTCAGCACGCTCGTGCGCGACGCGCTCGGGCGTACGACCTCGGCGTCCGGCGGCGCCTCGACGGCCCGGCCGGTCAGCCGCTGCATCACGTTGCCCAGCCGGCGCAGTCGGCTCGGGCCGCCCGGCTGCTCGGTGACCGGCCCACCGAGCTCGTCCACGACGATCGCGGTGGCGCCGATGTCGAGGAACGCCAGCGACTCGTGCCCGTGGTGTTCGAGGTAGCGGATCCGCCCCCGCAGCACGTCGCCGGGCGCGTCCGGGGCGACCGGCGTGAGCGCCTCGGCCCGCATCCCGACCACGATCCGCTCACCGTGGTAGTGCGCGACCGCGCGCGTGCGGATGTCGTCCCACGGCAGGTAGAGCGACTGCTCGCCGAGGTTGAGCGCGACGTAGCGGTCCAGGTGGACGTAGACCGACGCCTCCAGCAGGTTCATCCGGGGGCTGCCGAGGAACGCGGCGACGTAGAGCGTCGCGGGCCGCCCGTAGACCTGGGTCGGGGTGCCGACGTCCTGCAGGACGCCCTTACGCATGATCGCCACGCGGTCCGCCATGGTCAGCGCCTCCGCCTGGTCGTGCGTCACGTAGATCGTGCTCACCCCGAGCTCGCGCACCAGTCCGGAGATCTCCGCGCGCAGCTCCGCCCGCAGGCCGCTGTCCAGATTCGACAGCGGCTCGTCCATCAGAAAGAGCCCGGGGCGGCGTACGATCGCCCGCCCCATCGCGACCCGCTGTCGCTGGCCGCCGGAGAGCTGGCTGGGCTTGCGCGCGAGCACGTCGCCGATGCCCAGCGCGCCCGCCACGTCGGCGACCCGCGCGCCGCGGGGGCCGGGCTCGACGCCGGAGAGACGCAACGGGAACGCGATGTTGTCGCCGACCGTCATATGTGGATAGAGGGCGAAGTCCTGGAAGACCATCGCGATCCGCCGGTCACGTGGCGGTACGTCGTTGACCAGGGCGCCGTCGAGCATGATCGCCCCGCTGCTCGGGTCCTCCAGCCCGGCGACCATCCGCAGCACGGTCGACTTCCCGCAGCCGGACGGGCCCAGCAACACCATGAATTCGCCGTCGTTCACGTCCAGGCTGACGTTGTCGACCGCCACCGTGCCATCCGGGAAGACCTTGGTGACGTCCTTGAGCGCGACGGTGGTCACCGTACCTCCCCAGTTATTCGCAACCCCCGCTCGACTGTGACGAGGATCATTCGATACGCCTATCGGGTAAACGTGCCATGTTCAGCCCGTGACAAAGCAATTACGGTCCAGAGTGGAGGGGCTACCGGAGAGTAGTCGTCAGCCGGAGGCCGAGCCGACGCCGAATTCGGCGTACGGCGGGTACCCGTCCCACTGCTGCCCCGAGCGCCACAGGAAGTAGTCCAGGCCGGCATCCCAGGTGTGCCCGTCGGCGCGCCGCTCGTACAGGTAACCGAGCGGGTGCGTCCGGTAGACGAGCCCACCGGACCGCGACACCCGGTCCATCAATCCGCGATCCACCGAGCGCGGCACCGGCCGCCAACCGCCGACCCCCTCAAGGTCGCCCCGGCCGATCAGCATGGTCCCGCCGGCGACCGGCGGCCCGTACGTCTCCGGCCCGCTCGCCAGCCGTCGCACGGTCACACCGAGCGGCTGCAGGTGGACGAACTCGGCGGCCTTGCCGACCAGCGTGGCACCGGAGTATTCGCGGGCGAGCACCAGATCCCAGACGTGCTCGGGGCCGTACCCGTCGTCGTCGTCGACCTTGGTGATCAGGCTGCCCCGCGCCCGCGCGGTCGCCGCCGCCATCGCCTCCCCGAAGCTGCACGCGCCGGGAGCCTCGACGATCGTCAGCGGGCGCCCGCAGCCGGCCAGCCGCGCCCGCAGCCGCGCGTCCAACTCCATGCCGTGCGGGCAGAGCACGATCTCCAACTCGGGATAGGTCTGAGCGGCGATCCGACGCACCGCCTCGGCGATGTGCTGCGGCCGGCGCGTCACCAGGATCGCGCTGACCGGCGGCGGCGCGGCCGATCCGGGCACGCCGCCCGCGGTGGCCCGAGGCGGCGCGAACGGGGCGCCGTGCCCGCGCAGCGCGGCCCGCCGCTGCCGGACGCTGCGCAGCTCCAGCTCCAGGGGGTCCGCGCCGGGGCGCGGAAGCGGGGCGCCGACCAGCGCGCGTAGCGGCGTCGCCAGCCGATCCCCGACGGCCGGCGGCAGCTCGGGGACCGCCAGCACCGCTCCGGTCGCCGCGAGCTGGGTCAGCAGCGTCGCCACGGCCGCCGGGGCGGCCGCCGGCAGCCCGCGACACTGGACGGTGGCGACCGTGCGGAGCGGAAGGAGCTGCTCCACGGTCAGCGGGGTACCGTCGAGCGCCCCGGCCGACAACACCTGCTCGGCACCGCCCGGACCGGCGCCGGGGACGGTCAGCTGCCACGCCGGCCCCGCGCCGGCGGCCGGCCGGAGCCTTCCGGGCCGGAGCGCCCGCCCGTACGGGCGTGGCCGCCCGATCGGGTTGGCCACCGCGGTGTCGAAGCGCACCGCCGGCGTCCGATCGACGACCCGGAGCCCGACCGCGTCCGGCCTCGCCGCGGCCGGTAGCGGGCGCACCGGCGCGAGCACCGCCAACGCGGCGGAGAGCACCTCGCGCAGCGGCACCGCGTCCGCCAGTCGCACCTCGATGACGGCCGTCCCGCCGGACCTCGGCAGCGACACCCGGTGCCGGCGCAGGCCGGGCAGCGGGCCGAGTCGCCCGGACCAGCCGGCCCGCGGCGGGCGCCAGTCCCCGACGCGCAGCGTCACCCGGCGGGCGCGGGCCGCCCCGGCGGGCTCGGCGAGGAGCCGCCGCAGCCAGGAGATCGAACCGCAGCCCAGGTGCACGTGCCCGAGCCGACCGGCCGCGCCCGTCGGCGGCACCAGCGGCGTCGCCGCCGCCCACCGGGTCACCGGCGCGAACCCGGCCCGGCCGCGGCGGCCGGGCATCGACGTCGTGCCCGCCAGGACCCGCCACGTCGATCGCGTACGGCCCGTCGCGTCGATCACGCACCCCCTCGCCACCACCGCAACCCGGGGGGTGGTCGCGTTCAGAACGAGGCTAACGTGTTCGCTCCGGTACGCTGAGTGAGTGTCCAATCGTGACTCCACGACGGTTCACGCGATCAAGCGCAACGACTGGAGTCCGCTGGCCCCGCCCCCGGAGTTCCGTCCCACGCTGCGGGTCGCCGTCGTCGTCACGGGCGCGGCCGATCGGGCGCGGCTGGACCCGACCCTCGCCGCCCTGCGCCACCAGAGCTATCCGGCCGACCTGCTCGACGTCGTCGTCGCCCGGTCCACCCGACCGCCGGTCGCCGGGTCCGCCGCGGCGGACCCGGAGCGCGGCGCCGTCGTCCCCGCCGCCGCGGGTAACGCCTTCGACGCCGCGGTCGTCGCGGCCGGCGCCGAGGTGATCGTGCGGTTGGACGCCGGGTCCGTCCCCGACCCGGAGTTCGTCGCCGCCCTGGCCCGGTGGCAGCACGTCACGCCCGACGCCGTCAGCATCGCGTCGCCGCGGCTGGTGGCCGCCGCGCCGACCGCCGACGAGGTCGCCGCCCACTGCGCCGACGGCGCCCTGGACGGGCTCTTCCCGGCCGGCGCCAGCACGCCGCACGCCCCCCTGGTCGCCCGCCTCGAGGCGTCGGACCAGCTGCGCGCCGCGGATCACCTCGGGTTCCTCGCCGCCGACGGCGTCCCGTACGCGTTCCACACCGACCGCTACACCCCGGGCGCCGACCCGTACCAGGGCGTCGACATCGAGGTGGCGTACCGGCTGGCGCAGGCGGGCGGCGTCTTCGTACCGGAGCCGCGGGCACGGGTCTGGATGGTGGCCGGCGGCCCCGACGGGGACGCGACCCGCCACCGGCGTGCGGAGCTGGCGGACCTGATGGCCTACCCGCGCGACAACCGGCCGGCGGCCGGGCGCGCCTGGTCGGTGCCGCTGGTCACCGCCGTGGTCGCCGCGGACGGACCGTACGAGCTGGTGCGCACCTGCGTCGACCGGCTGCTCGGCAACGACGAGACGGACCTGCGGGTGCTGCTCGTCGGCGACCGGTGGTCCGCCGCGGGCGGAGGCGCCCGGGGGTCCGCCGCGGGCGGAGGCGACCGGGAGCTGCGCCTGATCGCCGCCGAATACCGGTCCGAGCCGCGGGTGCGACTCGTCGACGCCGACCCCGGCACCGGCTACCCCTCGCCGTACCTGCTGCGGGTGCCGCACCACCTCGGGGTCGGCGCGACCACCGTGCGCGCGTTGGTCACGACCGCGGAGCGCTGGCAGGTCGGGCTGATCCGGGTGCTCCCCGCCGGGGCGGCCGGGGCGGTGCCCGGCGTGGAGTTGTGGCGCACCGACGCGCTGAGCCGGGCGCTGCGGACGGAGCGGCCAGGGCCGCAGCTGGCGTCGGCGGTGGCGCGCAGTCACGGACACCGGTGGGAGACCGGCAGCGAGTACGACGTCGTCGATCTCACCGCCGTGCCCGCGCCCCAGCTGCGTTCCCCCGCCCGCGTGCCGGCGGCCGCGCCGGTCCAGCGGCGTTCCCGGGAGACGGTGCAGGTCGGCGGCGCTCGATCACTCGCGAAGGCCACCGTGTTCGTCACCCGCCGGTACGCCCGGGCCGCCCGCCGCCGGATCGCCCGGGGATGACCCGCGCCGCGGTCACCGCCGGCACCGTCACCGAGATGCGCCCGGCCAGGTGCTCGCGCACGGCGGCCGCCATCCGTTCGCTCACCGCCGCCGGCGCGAACGCCCGCGCGTGCGCGCGGACGACGGCGCGGGCGGCCCCGGACTCGATCACAGGAGGCGCGGCGAGCGTGTCGGCGGTCCGCCGCGGGTCGGACAGGTCGAAGCGGACGACCGCCTCCGGCGGCATCAGGTCGGCGAGGCTGGTGCCGGTGGACGCGTAGGCCGGCAGGTCGAAACCGGCGGTCAACGCCACGGCGCCCGAGTTGAGCGACGAACGGTACGGGTAGAGGGCCGCATCCGCGGCGCGCAGGTAGAGCTGCACGTCGGCCTCGGGCACGAAGCCGGGGTGCAGCAGCACCGCGGGGTGCCGCGCCGCCCGGGCCACGAACTCGTCGCCCCCGGTCTCGTCCCGTACCTTGCCGGCGACCAGCCAGCGCAGCCGCGGATCGGCGCGCGCGGCGAGGTCGAAGGCCTCCAGGAACGCGCCGTGCCCCTTGTACGGGCGGATCTGCCCGAAGGTGACCAGGACCCGCGCCCCGAGCGGGATGCCCAGCGCGGACCGCGCGGTCGCCCGGTCCACCCAGTCGGGGTACGCCCCGGCGAACGTCGGATGCGGGATCACCAGCGACGCCCGCGGCTGCCCGTCGAACGCCGTACGCAGCAGGTCGAGGTGGCCGCCGTGCATCACGTGCACGAGCTCGGCCGCGCCCAGCATGAAGCGCCGCAGCCGCAGTTCGACCTCGCGATGGACGGTCTCGTGCGGCAGCACGTTGTGCACCGTCCAGACCAGCCGCACCCCCCGCTCGGACAGCGCCCGCAGACGCGCCTCGAACCGCTCCACCCTGGCGACCGCCTCGCTCCCGCTCCGGCTGCCGGCCGTCACCTCGTAGAGCCAGTGGACGTGCAGCACCGCCGGCATCCCCGGCGGCAACGCGGCGAGCAGCCGGTCGACGGCCCCGAACGTCGTCACCCGGATCGGCACGAGGTTGCGTCGCGCGAAACGGCTGTAGATGAGCGACTGGTACGGGTTCGCCAGGTCGACCGGCCAGTACAGCCAGGCGACGGGTGGCTCGTCCGCCGTCCAGTCGGCGGCCGTCACCGCCGACAGCGCGTCGTCGAGGAAGTGGGCGGGGCGCACCGCGCGCCGCCAGGGGACGATCACCGGTCCGCCCCGGTCGCCGGGGCGCCGAGCGCGGCGGCGACCGCGACCGCGAGCGGGGCGGCCGACGCGTCGCCCGCGCGTACCGAGGTGACCCGGTGCTCGTGCCCGAGGCGGGTGAGCGCGCAGACCGCGAGCTGATCGGCGAGCGAAGGCGGCAGCTTCTCCCACTCCGGTCGCCAGGCGTCGAGCGCGCGGGCCGGCTCACCGGCCAGCCCGGCGCGGACCGCCGGGGCGTCGGGCCCCCGTCGGATCACCAGCTCGCGCCCGTCGCTCGCCGGCCCGCGCGGGGCCGCGGGCAGCCGGCCGGCGGGCGCGGGACGGAGCCCGCCGAGACGCCGGACCAGCCGCTCCTCCTGCTCGCCCGCCGCGCCCCGCCGCATCAGCATCAGCAGGGCCGCTTCGGCCAGCGGCGTCTCGCCCCGCTCCCGCGCCCGCCCCGCGACCCACCGGATCTCCGGGGTCGTGACCGCGGGATCGCGCAGCAGGAGGGCGAGCCCCCCGCGCCCGGCCCGAGCGCGCCGCACGGAGCGGCCCACGGGCCGCAGCGCCCGACGTAGCCTACGGAGGACACCACCCCTCACACCGAAACCCTATAGCCGCCGGCCGTCTGCGCAGGTCACGGCTGAAATCTCCGCTGGATTCGAGGTGAGGCGTGTCCGGCCCGTGGGCGAGCATCGTCGTTCCCGTCTACAACACCGCGCGGTGGCTGCCCGAGGCCCTCGCGTCGGTCGACCGGCAGTCCTGTCGGGACCGGCTGGAGGTCGTCGTGATCGATGACGGCTCGACCGACGACTCCGGCCGGATCGCCCGGGAGTACGCCGAGCGCGCGCCGGGGGTGCGCTACGTGCGCCAGGAGAACGCGGGCCTCGGGGCGGCGCGCAACCACGGCGTACGGCTCGCGAGCGGCCGCTACCTCGGGTTCCTGGACTCCGACGACGTCTACCCGCCCGAAGGTCTGCACGACCTGCTCCGTCTCGCGGCCGCGCACGGTGCGCCGATCGCGGTCGGCGACATGCGGGGGCTGCCGCCGCGCCCCGACCCGCCGTGGCGACGCGAGCTGATCACGGGTCAGCGGGTGATCGGCTCGGTGGCCGAGGCGCCCGACCTCGTCGGCAACCCGTCGGCCTGCAACAAGGTCTTCCGCCGGGACTTCGTCGTCGACGCGGGCGCGGCGTTCACCGAGGGGACCGCGTTCGAGGACGTGCTCTTCACGTTGCCGCTGCTGCTGCGCTCGCCCCGGACCGTGCTCACGCCGGGGCTGGCGTACCTCTACCGGACGCGCGGCGACGGCAGCTCGATCATGGATGCCCGCAGTCAGCCGGTGCAGATCTTCCAGCACCTCGCGCTCCTGGAGCGGCTGGCCGCCGATGTGGCCGCCGCCGACGCGGGGATCCGCTACGCGGTGCACCGTTGGATCGCCTACATGCAACTGCACTACGCCTGGCGCGCCGCCTCGGCGCTCGGCGACGAGCAGCTCGCGGAGTTCACCGGGCGGATGTCCGCGCTGTTCAAGGACATTCCCGTGGAGATCGTGGCCGAGTTCGTGTCCAACGCCGGGGCGGGGGTACGCGCGGCGGCGATCTACGAGCAGGACGTCGGCGCCCTCCGCAGACCCCGGTTCAGCGGCCCGCTGCGGGTGCGTGCCGGACACGTCTACGCCGGCCATCCGCACTTCGACCGCTACCGCGAGCTGCTCCGCGTCCACGATCTCGCGGCCACGATCGCGCGGATCCGCGCCGACGGGGTCGTCGAGGGCGACGTGGCGCTGCCCGGCGTCGTCGCGCCGCCCGGCGAGGTGCGGCACGACATCCTGCTGGAGGTCGGCGACGGCCTGGTCCGCCGTCCCGTGCTGGTATGCGCCGTCGACGGCGGGCGGCTGCGGTGGCGCTGCGAGATCCCGCTGGAGGCGGTGGAGCAGGGGCGGCACCGGCTGCGCCTGGTGGTCCGGGACGACGGGCGGGAACAGGCGATCCCGGCGCGCACCCGCGGAGCCCGGCCGGTGCCGGTCGGCGGTGGTCGCAGCGCGTGGCTGCGGCCGTCGGGGCCGGAGCCGGAGCTGGTCATCGCGGGCACCCGGCTCGACGCGGCCCTGCAGCGCTCCCGCTGGGCCGCGCGCGCGGCCGGTCGGCGGGCGCGGGCGTCCGCCCGGACCGGCCGGGCCGCGATCGCCCGGGCACTGCGCCGGCTGGCGCCCGCGGTAGCCGGCCGCGCTGTTCAGCCGGCGACCCGGAGCACCAGGCGGCGGTGACGGTCGGGCTCCAACCACAGCCGGGCACCGGCCGACCGCGCCGGCAGCCGTTCGCGGGCCCGCAGCGTGACCGGCAGGTCGCACGCCCCGCCCCGGGTGTCCGGCCCCGCGGGCCGCTGCAGCAGCCACCAGTGCCCGGCCGCGAGCGGGCCGCCGTCCGGTTCGCAGCGCAGCGTCGCCCGCCATCCCGCCGGGCCGAGCCGGACCGGCAGCACGCGGTCGGGCGGGGCGGGCCGCGCGGGCGTCTCGTCGCGGAACCGCAGCACCAGCTCGAACCCGGGGCGTGTCGGCGGGGGCGGCCCGCTGAGCAGCAGCGCCGCCGGCGCGCCCCGCACCCGGGCGAGCAGCGGTCCGGCCGGCAGCGACCGGATCCAGAGCACGCCGGCGTCCCCCGGCTCGGCCAGCACGGTCCGCGCGGCGGCCACGGCGGCGTACGAGAGGTAACCGGCCGAGACCGGCAGCGCCCGTGCCTCGTCGCCCGCCGCGAACTCCACCAGCCACTCGTCGCCGACGGCCCCCACCGGCGCGCCGCCGTCCGACGCGCCCGCGGTCACGTCGGCGAGGGGAATCCTGGCCGTGAACCGGGTGCCAGGGCCGTCGGGCGTGACCGGGTAGCGGCGCCAGGGCACGCCGGGGGCCCGGCACAGCCACAGCGCGGCGTCCGGGTCGGCCGGGGCGGCCGACTCCCCCGCCACCACCAGATGGTCGCCGTCGCGCCGGCAGGACGTGGCCCGCACGCGCCACCGCTCGACGACGAGCCGCAACGAGCGGTCCCGGACCAGCGGCACGACCCGCACATCGGGGGCGACCCACGCGGCCGGCAGCGGCGGCGGTATCTCGCCGACCCCCATCGGCCGCCGCTGGAGGCCGGCCGGGCCGATCGCGGCGGCCACGACGCGCCAGCTCTGCTCCACCCACCGCCGGCGGACCCGCAGCACGGCCGGGTCGATCGAGACCTGGAAGCCGGACCACGCGTACCGGGGCGGCAGGGTGGGCGCGTCCGGGGAGCGGCGCGGCAGGCTCGGCGACACGACGCGACGGCGACGGCGCGGCTCGTCGCGCAACCACAGTCCGCGCAGCGAACTCCACGGCCGCGCCGCGCCGGTCGCCGGGTCGTACGCGTGGCCGCGCACCCGCAGCCGGCCGGCGTGCCAGCGCAGTTCGTGCACCTGCGTCCGCATCGGGTCCGCCACCCGGTACAGCTCGCGTGGCAGCTCGGCCCGGCCGGCGTCCAGGTACGGCAGCGCCTGGTAGTGCCGGCGCCCGCGGCGTACCACCGGCAGCACGGCGCTGTCCCGGCTGGCGGAGACCACGGTGAGCAGTTCGGGGATCATGCGCCGCTGGACGAGGCGCCACGCCACCCGCAGAGGCGGCGGGAGCCGGTCGAGCACCCGCGCGTCGACCCCGGCGAGGTAGTCGGCCGCCAGATCGAGGAACATCTGCCGGTAGACGTCGCCGACGTCCGGGAGCAGGTGCAGGAACATCCGCAGATCGCTCTGCAGCGCCGTCTCGTCGTACCAGTCCTTCATCGCGCCCTCGCCGATCCCGGCCAGCGCCCGGCGCGCGCTCTCCACCGCCGCGAACCGGTCGACGACGTTGCGAAGCTCGTTCTGCCGCTGGCTGATCGACGGTTCCGCGCCGGCCTCCCGCTGCCGCCAGTAGTAGACCGGCAACTCGATCACGTCAACGGCACGGGCCAGGGCGTACGCCGGGACGGTCACCGGGATGTCCTCGTAGCGCACCCCCTCCGGGAACCGCAGCCCGTGCCGTTGCCAGAACGACCGCCGGAAGACCTTGTTGCAGGCCAACCGGTCGTAGACCAGGTTCCGCTGCTCGCGCAGGGCGATGCCGAGCCGGGTGGTCCGGTGGGTACCGCGATGCAGCGGCGACTGTCGCACCCCGCGCGAGGTCAGCAGGCCGACGTTGCCGGACGCGAAGTCCGACCCGGTGCGTTCGAGCGCGCCGACCAGGACCTCGAGCGCGGTCGGCGGCAGCACGTCGTCGCTGTCGACGAACGTGAGGTAATCGCCGTGCCCGGCGCGCAGCCCCGCGTTGCGGGCCGCCCCGAGCCCCCGGTTCGGCTGCCGGATCAGCCGGAACCGCCGGTCGCGCTCGACCCACCGCTGCGCGATCTCGGCGCTGTCGTCGGTCGAGCCGTCGTCGACGAGCACGACGTCGAGCGCGTGGTGGCTCTGCCGCGCGAGCGAGTCGAGGCACTCCGGCAGGTACCGCCGGACGTTGTGGATCGGCACGACGGCGAGCACCGACGGCACCGGCTCAACCCGCCTCGTCGAGCAGCACCCGCCGCACCACCCGCTCGGCCGCCCGGCCGTCCTCCAGCGCGCAGAACCGGCGTCGGAACTGGCTGCGCGCCTTGGCGGCGGCGTCGTCGTCGGCGCTGCCGGTGCGGAACAGGTCCAGCAGGTCCGGGAAGGTCAGGGCGACCGCGCCGGGCGGCTCCGCGGTGATGTCGAAGTACACC
This sequence comes from Micromonospora pattaloongensis, assembly GCF_900107255.1. Taxonomy (GTDB): domain Bacteria; phylum Actinomycetota; class Actinomycetes; order Mycobacteriales; family Micromonosporaceae; genus Micromonospora_I; species Micromonospora_I pattaloongensis. Next base: position 63,878 of record NZ_FNPH01000012.1, read on the forward strand.
CCGCGGACCAGCCGGTACGCCTGCCAGTCCGGCGCGTAGATCACGATCGGCCGGTCCAGGATCGCGTAGTCGAACATCAGCGAGGAGTAGTCCGTCACCAGCACGTCGGCGGCGAGGCAGATCTCCTCGACCGACGGATGGGCGGAGACGTCCCGGACCCGCGCGGACGGCCGGATCGCCGGGCCCGGTCCGGCCCGGTCCCGGAAGTAGTGGCTGCGCATCAGCAGCCGTCCGCGCGGGCCGAGCGCCTCGACGAACTCTTCCGGATCGAAGGGCGGGTGGTAGCCGGGGTGGTGCTCGCGGTGGGTGGGCGCGTAGAGCACGACCCGCTCGTCCGGGGCGACGCGCAGCCGCGTACGGGCGGCGGCCACGTCCGCGGCGGTGGCCCGGGCGAGCCGGTCGTTGCGCGGGTAGCCGGTCTCCAGCGTCCGGTATCGGCAGGGGTAGGCGCGCTCCCACATCTGCGTCGTGAAGCTGTTGGCCGTGACGCTGAAGTCCCACCGGCCGGCCCGGCGCAGCTGCCCGGCGAAGTCCGGGTCCCGCACGCCACCCGGGTACGCCTGCTGGTCGAGCCCCATCACCTTGAGCGGGGTGCCGTGGTGCGTCATCACGTGCACCGAACCGGGCCGCTTCACCACCCCGTTCGGCCAGTTCACGTTGTTGATCAGCCACTTCGCCCGTGCCAGCGCGCGGTAGTAGGCCGGCGAGCCGGCCACCACGTGCGCGACGCCGTCGGGCAGCGCGTCGACCCGGTCCCGCCGGACCACCCAGACCCCGCGGACGTCGGGCACGAGCTCGCGCGCCTTCTCGTAGATGGCGGCGGGGTTGCAGGCGTACCCGCGGTACCAGTACGCGGCGTAGAGGGCGAGCCGGGAGTCGATCGGCAGCCACCGGCACGCACGGTAGTAGACAGCGACGATCACATCGCGGAGCCGGCGCAGCGCGCCGCGGCCCGGCTTCGACACCCGACGGACGGCGCCGGCGAGCGCCCTGGTGACCAGCGCGTTCACCCGGAAACCGAGCCGCAACGCCCCGAAGGTGCGGTGCCGGCCACCGGCCACCAGCCGGTGCTTCAGCCCCTCGATCCCGGTCGGGCACGGGTAACCCCCGGCGGGTAGGCAGCGCCGGTAGTGGGTGGTCATCTCGGCGAAGAAGCGACCGCGCAGCGCCGGCGAGAGCCGGCTGTCGTTGCCGCGCACCTTCAGGAAGTGCCAGATCATCCGCCGGAACAGCAGCGCCCGCAGCCGCTCCGCACCCGGGCGGGAGTCGTCGAAGCGGTCGAAGACCTCGGCCCAGCTGGGAAAGATCGCGAAGTGGCCGTCGCCGGGCGTCCGGGTGGCGGCGCCGCGGCGGCGCTGCCGGTAGTTGACGCAGATGCGGTCGAGCAGGGCGATCCGGTCGGCCGCCAGCAACACCTGGTACGTGAAGGGCACGTCCTCGTACCAGCCGGCGCGGAACGCGAAGCCGAGCCGGGCCAGCAGGCTGCGCCGGACCACCTTGTTCCACGACACGTGCAGGATGTCGATCGCGTCCGGCCACTGCGCCAGCGTGAAGACGGGCGGCGCCAGGTGGAAGCGACGTCCCGGCCCGCTCGGGTCCACCCGGCCGTGCCAGTGCACCCGGGCGTGGTCGACGATCAGCACGTCCGGGTCGGTCGCGCGGAGCCGCTCGACCACCGCGCGCAGCGCGCCCTCGGCGAGCCAGTCGTCGCTGTCGACGAACCACACGTACCGGCCGGTCGCCTCGGCCAGGCCACGGTTGCGGGCCGGCCCCTGGCCCCCGTTGCAGCCGAGCGTGATCACGCGCAGCCGCGCGTCCCGCGCCGCGTACTCGGCGAGGATCTCACCGCTGCTGTCCGGGGAGCAGTCGTCGACGGCGATGACCTCGATGTCGGTGAACGACTGGCCGAGGATCGAGTCGAGACACTCCCGCAGGTAGCCCTGCACCCCGTAGACGGGAACGACAAAGCTGATCAGCGGCATCAGTTCATCCCTTGACGGCCCCCTCCGTCGAGCCGGCCAGGGCAGGTCCGGTCGGCGCGCCGGTCGACGGCCGCCGTGCGTCCGCCGCGGCCGTCACCCAACCGGCGATGGAGCCCACGGTGGAGACGAGGAAGAGGTACGCGGCGAGCGCGCCGACCGCGATGCTGGCCAACCCGATGCCGGCCAACTCGATGCTGGCCAACTCCGCCGAGACGGCGAGCGCCAGAACCAGCAGGCGCACGTCCCAGCCTAGCGTGAAGGCCAGCATCGGGCGGCGCTCCGCGCGCTTCTCCAGCCGCGCGGTCAGGTCGTAGTGGTGCAGCGCGAGCGCGAACAGCAGCGCGAATGTGAACAGCGGCGGCACGCCGGCGGCGAGCCCGATCGCCACGACGACGAGGTACTCGGCGGCCCGCAGCGCGGCCGGGACGAGCCAGTCGAGCGGCCCGGCGTGCGGTGTCCGCGACGGCAGCCCCGCCAGCACCAGCACCAGCGCGGTGACGACGAGCACGGCCGGCCGCGACTGCGGCCCGGCGACGACGGCGTCGACGAGCAGGCCGGCGGCGGCGAGCACCGCCAGCACGGCGAGCGGCAGCGGACGGGCCACGCCCGGCACGCGTCGTCCGGCCGCGCCGATCAGCCGGGCCAGCGGGCCGTCGTCGCGGTGCGTGGTGGTGTCGACGGTCGGCAGCACGGCCACCCGCATCGACCGGGCCCGCAGGGTACGCAGCGCGCCGGTGTACGCGAAGGCGAGCCCGCCCCAGACGAGCACGGCGACGAGGCTGACCAGCGGATTGAACAGCGCGACGGTCAGCGCGATCAGCGCCCACCGCTCGCCGATCGGGAAGACCACGGTCCGCTTGAGCCAGTACGACACCGACCCGGTGTCGGCCTGGACGCGGGTCGACGCGCGGCTGAGCCGGTCGCCGAGCCCACCGCTCGGGGCCGCGGGCCGGGGCCGCCGGGCGGCCTCGTCGTGCAGCGCGCCGTACCAGGCGTCGGTCATGTGCCGCACGGTCTGCAGCACCATCGCCGCGATCGCCAGTGCCCACCCGTTGCCGAGGCCGCTGCGCTCGACCCCGACGGCGAGTCCCGCGTACACGACGTATTCCTTGGCCCGGTCGGCCATCGTGTCGAGCCAGCCGCCGAACGCGCTGAAGTTCCGGGTGTAGCGGGCGAGCTGCCCGTCGACGCAGTCGAGCACGAAGCCGAGGTAGAGCAGGACGGCGCCGACGACGAGCGCCGGCCGGCCGCCGAACGCGAAGAGCGCCGCCGCGGCGACGGCGAAGAGCACCGAGATCGCGGTCACCGCGGACGGACCGAGGCCGAGCCGGGCGGCGAGCCGGGTGACCCGCGGCGACCAGTTGCTGACGAAGTAGGTGGTGAAGAAGTCGTCCCGCTCCTTCACCGACAGCTTCAGCTCCGCGGCGTCGGAGTCGACCGCGACGACCTCCCGCTCGGCGGCGGCGAGCTCGGCGGCGTTGCCGACGCGGCGGGCCACGAGCAGCCGGACCCGGTGCACGAAGACCGTGGTGTCGCTGCGCCCGAGCCGGGTCAGCACCGCGTCGAGCGGGGCGACCGCGGCGGAGTGGCCGTCCGCCGCCGCCGCGTCCGCGGCGGCGGCCAGCGCCGGAAGGTCGGGGCGGCCCACCCGCAGCACCGCGCCGAACGCGCCGGCCGGCTCGTCGACCGCGGCCGCGCCGACGGCGGTGATCCGGCCCCGGTCCTCCCGGACCGGCACCCCCCGGTCGGGCTCGGCCAGCACCAGCGCGACCGTCGGCCCGACGGGGCTGGTCGCGACGTGCCGCAGCACCGCGGTGTGCGCGACCAGGTCGTCGCCGCAGAGCAGCAGCGGTTCGCCGCGCCGCGCGAGCCGGGCCACCTCGGCGAGGTCGCCGGTGACGACGACGTCGTCGGCGCCGGCGGCGCGCAGTTGGTCGGCGAGGCGCGTGGGCAGCGGACTCCCGTCGCCCGTATGGAGGGGTGCCGCCCCGGCGGGGGCGGTGAGCAGGATCGCCAGGGTCATGTCAGGTCCGTACGACGGTGGTGTGGGCGTCGGGCACGAGCGTGCGTCCCCGCACGGGGAGCCGGTCGATCGTGACATGTGCACGCCGTTCGATGGTCGGTGCGCACACTACAGCTCCTTGAGCACCGCGCGCTCCAGGCGCCGGAACACCCACCATCCCGCGACCAGCAGCGTGGCGCTGCCCACGACGGAGACGGCGAGCAGCCCGGCGGAGGGGAACTCGCCCGGGTACCAGACGGCGCGGTGCAGCTGGAAGATCCCGACCAGCGGGTTGAGCTCGTAGCCGATCTTCACCCACTCCGGCAGCCGCGAGTGCCGCACCAGCGAGAGCGGGTAGATGATCGGTGTGGCGTAGAAGAGCAGCCGGGTCAGCAGTCGCGTGATCCGGTCGACGTCGCGGACCAGCACGGTGACCGAGGAGAGCAGCAACGCGACGCCGGCGAGCAGCGCGAACTGCAGCAGCACCGCCAGCGGCAGCGCCAGCAGCGACAGCCCGACGTGCAGCTTGTCGAAGTAGATCGCCAGGGCGACCAGCACGGGCAGCCCCGCGAGGTACTCGGCGAACCGGCCGATCACCCGGCCGAGCGGGAAGACCTGCCGCGGCAGCTTCATGGTCGTGATCAGCCGGGCCTGCCCGGTCAGCGCGGTGGTCGCCTCGCTGACCGCGGAGTTCGCCCACGACCAGGCGAATATCCCGGTGACGAGGAAGAGCGGGTACGAGTCGTCGGCGGCGCCGAGATGCCGGCCGGTGCCGTAGAGCACCCCGAAGACGAACCAGTAGATCGCCCCCATCGCCAGCGGCTCGATCAGCGACCAGAGGTAGCCGAGCAGCGACTGCTGGTACTTGACGGCGAGATCGCGGCGTACGAGCAGCCGGAGGGCGTCCCGGTGGTTCCAGACCTCCGCGACGCCGGACGTCACCGCCGCCCCCGCACGGGTCCATTCTGCCGCGCGCCGGAGCACGGGAGGCTCAGCACTCGATTACGTTGACGGCCAGTCCGCCGCGCGCGGTCTCCTTGTATTTGACCTTCATGTCGGCGCCGGTCTCCCGCATGGTCTTGATGACCTTGTCCAGCGACACCGTGTGCACGCCGTCGCCACGCAGCGCCATCCGCGCGGCCGTGATCGCCTTGATGCTGGCGACCGCGTTCCGCTCGATGCACGGGATCTGCACCAGCCCGCCGACGGGGTCGCAGGTCAGCCCCAGGTTGTGCTCCATGGCGATCTCGGCGGCGTTCTCCACCTGCTCCGGGGTGCCGCCGAGCACCTCGGCGAGCCCGGCCGCCGCCATCGAGCAGGCGGACCCCACCTCGCCCTGGCACCCCACTTCGGCGCCGGAGATCGAGGCGTTCTCTTTGAAGAGCACGCCGATCGCGCCCGCGGCGAGCAGGAACCGCAGCACTCCGTCCTCGGTGGCGGTCGGGACGAAGCGCGTGTAGTAGTGCAGCACCGCGGGGATGATCCCGGCGGCGCCGTTGGTCGGCGCGGTGACGACCCGGCCGCCGGCGGCGTTCTCCTCGTTCACCGCCAGCGCGAAGAGCGTCACCCAGTCCATCACCCGGAGCGGGTCCGTGCCGAAGTGCTCCGACTCCAGCTTGCGGCGTAGCTCGGCGGCGCGGCGGCGCACCCGCAGGCCGCCCGGCAGCACGCCGTCGCGGCTGCAGCCCCGCTCGACGCACTCCTGCATCACCCGCCACAGCTCCAGCAGCCCGGCCCGGATCTCCGCCTCGGTCCGCCACGCCCGCTCGTTGGCCAGCATGACCGCGCTGACGGATCCGCGCTGCCGGGCGTGCGCCAGCAGCTCCCCGCCGGTGCGGAACGGATGCGGTACGGGCGTGGTGTCCGGGGTGATCCGGTCCGCGCCGGCGGCCCGTTCGTCCACCACGAAGCCACCGCCGACGGAGTAGTAGGTGCGGGCGCGTACGACCTCGCCCGCCTCGTCGTACGCCGTGAAGATCATGCCGTTCGGGTGGTACGGCAGCGAGCGCCGGCGGTGCAGCAGCAGGTCGCGGTCGGGGTCGAAGGCGATCGCGTGCGCGTCGAGCAGCCCGAGCCGGGACGTGCGCCGGACCGCCTCGATCCGCCCGTCGATGCTGTCGGTGTCGACCGACTCCGGCAGCTCGCCGGCGAGCCCGAGCAGCACCGCGCGGTCGCTGCCGTGACCGTGACCGGTCGCGCCCAGCGAGCCGAAGAGCTCGGCGCGGACCCGCGTCGTGTGCGCCAGCAGCCCGTCCGCCTTCAGGCCGAGGGCGAAGGTGCGCGCCGCGCGCATCGGTCCCACCGTGTGCGAACTGGACGGGCCGATGCCCACGCTGAAGAGGTCGAAGACACTGATCACCGCGGTCCACCCCTTTGCTGCCGCGCACGCGCGGCCGCCGCCCGGATTGGGCGCGCGGAAGTGGGCCGGCAACGTTGCGGGTCACCGGCGAGCCTACCCGGCGCCGCGGCCCGGGGGGCTCACCCGAGCGCCGACGGGGTAACCACCTACGGGCCGGGGCGCCCGAACTCCGTCCGCAGGCCGAGGGCGGCGTGGCCGGGCGCCCCTACCGTGGAGGAAGGCCCACGGAGTACCCGGATCGGCCCGAAGGAGTGGAAGACATGCGAGGCAAGCTCACCCGCCCCCGACACAACCGCATGATCGCCGGCGTCTGCGCCGGCCTGGCGCAACGCTTCGGCATGTCGGCCAACATGGTGCGGCTGCTGTTCGTGCTCTCGTTGCTGCTGCCCGGCCCGCAGGCCGTGATCTACGTGGTGCTGTGGATCCTCATGCCGAACGAGGACCGGCACCCGGCCTATCACTGACCGACCGTTCGCCGCCGGTGGCGTCCCGCCATCGGCGGCGAGCGATCGACGTCACGCGGCGGTGTAGCTCACCGTCACCTTCTCGTACCCCAGCGAGCGGAGCAGCCCCACCAGCATCTTGCGGGTGTTCTCCTCCGCACGCGCGACCAGGCCGCTGTCCCGGGCGGCAGCCGTGATCCGCTCCTGCGCGAGCTGGTAGACCTGCTGCTGCCGGTTGGGGTCGCCGTCGAACACCTCGGCGAGTCGGTTGATCAGACCGCGCTGCTCGGCGAAGACGTAGCTCTTTCCCAGGTCGAGATTGGCCTGCCCGAGCTGCGGCCCGGGCAGCTCGATCTCGACCGACTTCCCGTCCGCGGAGTCCTCGATCGCCCCTTCGGAGATCTTCGCGAAGTCGACGTACGCCTCCACGCTGCCCGCGCCGATGAACAGCGTGCGCTGGTTGATCAGGAAGTCCGGCACGTACTTGCGGTCCTGCTGCAGGTCGACGACGACCTGGAAGTTGCCCTCGGCGGCGACGTAGCGGCTGAGGTCCTGGATCGACTGCAGCAGCGGCGGCTGGGTGCGGTCGGTCTGCTGCTGGGCGAACGGGTTGCGCCACTGCGGCCACACGCCGACGGCCTGCGCCCCGAGGACCAGCACGATGACCAATCCGACCGCACCGACGAGCAGCAGCAGCCCGCGGTGGGCGGAACGGTCGAGCAGTCCGGCGGACCCGCCCCGCGGCGGCCCCGGCTCATGATCTCCCTCGGCCGGCTCCGACCGCCGCGGCCCGCCGGCGTCGGGCGGGCTCGCCTGGCCCTTCACGTACTCCGGGAACTCGCTCGTGGGCTGGTTGACATCACCGCTGGCGGCCATGTCGATTCACCGTCCTCATCAGATGCCTACCGGCAACGGTACGGCGACCGTACGACACCCGCGAGCCGGGAGAGCGGGGCGACTCAGGCGAACGCGGCGAGCCCCGTCAGCTTCTCCCCGATCACCAACTGGTGGATCTCCGACGTGCCCTCGTACGTCAGCACGCTCTCCAGGTTGTTGGCGTGCCGCATGATCGGGTACTCGCCGCTGATGCCGTTCGCGCCGAGGATCGTGCGGCACTGACGCGCGATCGCCAGCGCCTCCCGCACGTTGTTCAGCTTCCCGACGCTGACCTGCTCCGGCCGCAGCCGCCCGGCATCCGCCAGCCGGCTCAGGTGCAGCGCCAGGAGGAAGCCCTTCTGCAGCTCCACCGCCATGTCGGCGAGCTTCGCCTGGGTCAGCTGGAACCCCGCGATCGGGCGGCCGAACTGCTCGCGGCCGCGCGCGTAGTCCAGCGTGGCGTCCAGACAGTCGCGCGCCGCGCCGAGCGCGCCCCAGACGATGCCGTGCCGCGCCTCGGTCAGGCACGACAGCGGCGCCCGCAGCCCGATCGCCTCCGGCAGCCAGGCGTCGGCGGGGAGCCGCACGTCGTCGAGGACGATCTCCCCGGTCGAGGAGGCGCGCAGCGACATCTTGTGCCGGATCTCCCGGGCCGTCACGCCAGGGGTGTCCATCGGCACCGCGAAGCCGCGGACGCCGTCGTCGGTCCGCGCCCAGATCACCGCGACGTCGGCGACCGGTGCGTTGGTGATCCACATCTTGCCGCCGGTGAGCACCCAGTCCGTCCCGTCCCGCCGGGCCCGCGTGGTCATCGAGGCCGGGTCCGAGCCGTGGTCGGGCTCGGTCAGGCCGAAGCAGCCGATCGCCTCGCCGGCCGCCATCGGCGGCAGCCAGCGCTGCTTCTGCTCCTCGCTGCCGTACCGCCAGATCGCGTACATCGCCAGCGAGCCCTGCACCGAGACGAGCGAGCGCAGTCCCGAGTCGCCGGCCTCCAACTCCAGGCAGGCCAGCCCGTACGCCACCGCGGACGCGCCCGCGCAGCCGTAGCCGGTCAGGTGCATGCCGAGCAGGCCGAGCCTGCCGAACTCCAGAGCGAGCTCCCGGGCGGGGACGCGGCCCTGCTCGTACCAGTCGGCGACGTGCGGGCGGACCCGCTCATCGATCAGCTGGCGGACCACACCGCGGATCTGCCGCTCCTCGTCGGAGAGGCTGGTGTCCAGGTCGAGGAGATCGAGCGGCGCGACAACCATGCCGCTCACCTTAACGAGGCGTTCAGGACAGCACGAGCACGCGGGCGTGGATCTGGTTGCGCTGCTGCAACGCCGCCCGCAGCGCCCGGTGCAGCCCGTCCTCCAGGTAGAGCCCGCCGCTCCACTGCACGACGTGCGGGAAGAGGTCGCCGTAGAACGTCGAGTCCTCGGCGAGCAGCTTGTCGAGGGCGAGCTCCCGCTTCGTCGTGATCAGTTGGTCGAGCCGGAGCGGCCGTGGGGGAATCTCCGCCCACTGCTTCAGGGTGAGCCCGTGGTCCGGGTACGGACGCCCGTCCCGGACCGCTTTGAAGATCACGACGGCACGCTCCCCTCCCATGTCGCCGTACCCGTTCACCGTCGGCGGGCCGAGCCGCCGACGTGCCGGGCCCCCGTCGTACGCCCGGCGCTGTGTCAGCCTAGCGACCGCCGCCGACACTGCGGTTTGTTAGTCGTTGTCAGTTTCCCGCCCGGCCCACCGACCGCGGTGCACGACCTCCCCGACCGGGCGCCGCCCGCGCCGCAACGACGGTGACCGGTGGTCCGGCACGCGGTAGCCGACGGTGATCGCACCGATCGGGGTGAACTCCGCGGGCACCCCGAACGCCTCCCGGAACGCCCCGGTCCGCTGGGGTGGAATGCCGAAGAAGCACGCCCCCAGCCCCTCGTCCACGACCGTCAGCAGCATCAGCAGCGCCGCGAACCCCGTGTCGACGTGCCAGTACGGCACCGGCCAGCGCCGCTCGTCCCGGTCGGTCCAGCCCTTGTCCGGCTCGGCGTACCGGTCCAGATACGCCGAGCGGTTGGCGTGCGGCACGATGATCAGCGGCGCCCGCCGCATCCCGGTCAGCCAGCGGCCCCGCCCCCCGCCCTCGGGGGTGGTCGCCGCCCAGAACCGCTCCCGGTCGGCGGCGCTCTCCAGCACCAGGAAGCCCCAGCCCTGGGAGAAACCCGCCGACGGCGCGCGCACCGCGTGGTCGAGCAGCCGGTCGACCACCTCCGCCGGCACCGGACGGTCCGGGTCGTAGTTGCGCACCATCCGCCGCCGGCGGACGACCTCGGAGAACTCCACGCGCGCCTCCCCGACGACCGACGCGTCAGGCCGCGCCGGGGCGGATGCCCCAGCTCGCCCGCCACGGCTCGCCGGGTCGGAGCACGATCAGGTCCCGTCCGGACCGGAACGCGTCCGGTGGGCACGTCATGGGTTCGAGCGCCACGGCGCGCCGCCGGCGTTCGCCGGGGAGGGTGTCCGCGGTGAAGACCTGCCACCAGCCGAACGCCCGGTCCGCCCAGACCGTGACCGCCGCGCCGTCGGCGCCGGTCAGCGTCGCCGCGGAGCCGCCGTCGTCGCCCCGGTCGACGTCGCCGAAGGCGGTGTCGAGGGTCTGCGCCCCGATCCGGCGGGCCTCGGTGAAGTCGTACTCCCCGCCCGTGACCGGGGTCGCGGCGATCGGGAGCATCCGGTCGTCGACCTGGAGCCGGGTCCGCGCCGGCAGCCGCAGCGACAGCTCGTCGACGGGCGCGCCGGCCAGCCGCAGGTACGGGTGGACGGCGAGCCCGAACGGCGCCGGGGCCGGGCCGAGGTTCACCACCTCGTGGGTGACCCCCAGGCCGTCCCCGCCGACCCGCCACCGCGTGCGCAGCTGCAGCGTCCACGGGTAGCCCGGCTGGGCCGGCAGGACGTACTCGACCGTGACGTGGTCCGTGTCGTGCGCCACGCAGCGCCACGGCGCCCAGTTGACCAGGCCGTGGATGGCGTTGTGCCGGGTGGGCTCGGTCAGCGCCAGCTGCCGCTCGACGCCGTCGAAGGTGTAGCGCCCGTCGCGGATCCGGTTGGGCCAGGGCGCCAGCACCTGACCGGCCCCGCCCACGGCGAGCTCGTCCTCGGCGTACCCGTCGAGGTAGTCGACCCCGCCGGCCCGGTAGCTCCGCAGCCCGCCGCCCACCTCGACCACGACGGCCTCGTGCCCCTCGGCCGAAATGCTCCACTGTGCACCGGAGGGCGGGCGCGCCCCCGCCGCGAGCTTGCTCATGCCCGGACCCTAACGGCTGGCGCGCGGACACGCCCAACCCGACGGGAAGGCTCCCTTGTCACCGCTTCCGCACTCACGGCGCGAGCCGCTCCATGAGCCAGCTTCCCTGGTCGGTGCGGCGGTAGCGCAGCCGGTCATGCAGCCGGCTCGGCCGCCCCTGCCAGAACTCCACGGTCTCCGGGATCACGCGCAGTCCGCCCCAGTGCGGCGGTGGCGGCACCGGGTCCGCGGCGCCGAAGCGTTCCGCGACCGCCTCGAAACCCGCGTCCAGCGCCGCCCGGTCGGGCACCACGGTGGACTGCGGGCTGGCCCAGGCGCCGAGTTGGGAGCCGCGCGGGCGGGTCGCGAAGTACGCCTCGGTCTCGGCCCGGTCCACCGGGGCGACCGCGCCGCAGACCGAGACCTGCCGGTGCAGGGGGAACCAGGGAAAGAGCAGGCTGGCGTACGGGTTCGCGAGCGCCTCCCGACCCTTGCGCGACTCGTAGTTGGTGTAGAAGACGAACCCGCGGGCGTCGTAGCCCTTCAGCAGGACGGTCCGGCTGCTCGGCCGCCCCCGTTCGTCGGCGGTCGCGACGATCATCGCGTTCGGCTCGGGCAGGCCGGCGGCGAGCGCGTCGGCGAACCAGCGCCCGAACTGGGTCGGCCAGTCGTCGGCCATGTCCGCTCGGGAAAGGCCTTTCTCCTGGACGTATTCCCGCCGCATCTGCGCCGGTTGCAGTGTGTCACCCGTCACGTCGCCATTCTCGTACATCGACGTCGGCCGGCCCGAACCCGCGTTGGCCTGCGACTCCGGACCGCCAACGGGCCCCCGCCGCGCCCGCCCCGGTGATCGTGTCACCCGGAGCACAGGTCACCCGGGTCGTAACTTCCTTCCCCACCAGGCAAGATGACACGCAACACATCGCTGAACATCGCCGTCGTTGCCCCGTGCGCGCGCGGACCAGGCGGGACCAACCAGATCCAGGAGAGCGAAATGTCCGACTTCAAGCCGGGGCTGGAGGGCGTGATCGCCTTCGAGACCGAGATCGCCGAGCCCGACCGGGAAGGCGGTTCGCTGCGCTACCGAGGGGTCGATATCGAGGACCTGATCGGGCAGGTGTCGTTCGGCAACGTGTGGGCACTGCTGGTCGACGGACGCTTCGGCCCCGGCCTGCCCCCGGCCGAGCCGTTCCCCGTACCGGTGCACTCCGGGGACATCCGCGTCGACGTGCAGTCCGCGGTGGCCATGCTGGCGCCGTACTGGGGCCTGAACCAGCTGCTCGACATCAGCGACGAGCAGGTCCGCGAGGACCTCGCCCGGGTGTCGGTCACCGCGCTCTCCTTCGTAGCCCAGTCCGCCCGCGGCCTCGGCCTGCCGGCCGTGCCGCAGAAGGAGATCGACAAGGCGCAGACGATCGTCGAGCGCTTCATGAAGCGCTGGCGCGGCGAGCCGGACCCGCGGCACGTCAAGGCCGTCGACGCGTACTTCATCTCCGCCGCCGAGCACGGCATGAACGCCTCCACCTTCACCGCCCGCGTCGTCGCCTCCACCGGCGCCGACGCCGCGGCCTGCATCTCCTCCGGCATCGGGGCGCTCTCCGGCCCGCTGCACGGGGGCGCGCCGTCCCGGGTGCTGCACATGATCGAGGCCGTCGAGCGCAGCGGCGACGCCGAGGGGTACGTGAAGGGCGTCCTCGACCGCGGCGAGCGGCTCATGGGCTTCGGGCACCGGGTCTACCGGGCCGAGGACCCGCGCGCCCGCGTGCTGCGCCGCACCGCCAAGGAGCTCGGCGCCCCGCGCTTCGAGATCGCCGAGGCGCTGGAGAAGGCGGCCCTGGAGGAGCTGCACAACCGCAAGCCGGACCGGGTGCTCGCCACCAACGTCGAGTTCTGGTCGGCCGTGGTGCTCGACTTCGCCGAGGTCCCCGCGCACATGTTCACCTCGATGTTCACCTGCGCCCGGATGGGCGGGTGGAGCGCGCACATCCTGGAGCAGAAGCGGCTCGGCCGCCTGGTCCGCCCGTCGGCGCAGTACGTCGGGCCGGCGCCGCGCAAGCCCGCCGACGTCGAGGGCTGGGACGCCATCCCGCACGGCGTCTGACCCGCGAGTGAAGGGCCCCTGTCATCGGTTTCCGCATGGCAAGGGGCCCTTCGGTGACTTCCCGCCCGGTGTGGGGCATACCTCAGCCGCGGGCATGGGACTACCGAACGCGCGCCGCGTGCCGAGTGCGAGGATGGACCCTCGGCAGCGTCGCCGGGCAGCCAGTGCCACCTCAAGGGCGGACCACGCCCACCCGGAAGGATCTTCGATAACCGTGGCTGACGTTTCGAGCATTCGGATTCCCGACGAGATCAAGCCCGCGGACGGCCGGTTCGGCTGCGGACCGTCCAAGGTCCGCCCGGCGGCCGTGTCCGCGCTCGCCGACGTGGCGACGAGCTACCTCGGCACCTCCCACCGGCAGAAGACCGTGCGGGACCAGGTCGCCCGGCTGCGCCGCGGTCTCGCCGAGTTCTTCAACCTCCCCGAGGGGTACGAGGTGGTGCTGGGCAACGGCGGCACCACCGCGTTCTGGGAGGTGGCCACGTTCGGGCTGGTCCGGGACCGGGCCCAGTTCGCCAGCTTCGGCGAGTTCGGCGCCAAGTTCGTCAAGGCCGTGAAGGACGCCCCGTTCCTCGGCGAGCCCACCGTCCGCAAGTCCGAGCCGGGCTCCGCCCCGTCGCTGGTCGCCGAGGCCGGCGTCGACGTCTACGGCACCCCGCAGAACGAGACCTCGACCGGCGTCGCCGTGCCGATCAGGCGGGTGGCCGGCGCGGATGACGACGCACTGTTGCTCGTGGACGCCACCTCCGGCGCGGGCGGCCTGGACGTGGACGTGCGCGAGACGGACGTCTACTACTTCGCCCCGCAGAAGTGCTTCGGCTCCGACGGCGGGCTCTGGATCGCCCTGATGTCGCCGGCCGCGCTGGCCCGGGCCACCGAGATCAAGTCCTCCGGGCGCTACATCCCGGCCTTCCTGGACCTGGTCACCGCGATCGACAACTCGCGCCTGGAGCAGACCTACAACACCCCGGCGCTGGCCACGATCTTCCTCGCCGCGGAGCAGACCGACTGGATGAACGCGCAGGGCGGCCTGAGCTGGGCGAGCAAGCGCACCGCCGAGAGCGCCGGCATCGTCTACGGCTGGGCGGAGCGCTCGGCGGTCGCCACCCCGTTCGTGACCGACCCGGCGCTGCGTTCCAACGTGGTTGCCACGATCGACTTCGCCGAGAACGTGGACGCGACGGCGATCGCGAAGGCGCTGCGGGCCAACGGCATCGTCGACACCGAGCCGTACCGGAAGCTGGGCCGTAACCAGCTGCGGGTCGCGCTCTTCCCGGCGGTCGAGCCCGCCGACGTCGAGGCGCTGACCGCCTGCATCGACTACGTGGTGGACCGGCTCTGACCAGCCGTGGTGGGGGTCGGCGCGCCGGCCCCCACCACGCCGCGCCCGGCCCGCACCGCCGCCCGCGCCCCACCGGTGTGACCTCCCGCCCAGCGGCCGGTAATTGTCGCAGCTCACGCGACTCCCCCGGCGTGGCCTACTCCCGTCGATCGAGGTATGGGCGTACCGTGTCCGGGGAGGACGCCCGGGCGTACCCGCCTGCGGCGAGGGGGAGCTGAGCGGGACGGAGGCAACGCGATGCGACCAGTACGCTTCGTCGCCCTCTCCGAAGACGGCCAGGCTCTGGTCCTGGCCGACGAGGTGGGCCGCCTGCTCGCGCTGCCCATCGACGACCGCGTGACCACGGCGCTGCACAGCGAGCCGGGCTCCGGGACCGCCACGCTGACCGTGGCCGTGCCGACCGGCGAGCCGATGCCCTCGCTGTCGCCGCGCGACATCCAGGCCCGGATCCGGGCCGGCGAGTCCGCCGACGAGGTCGCCCGGGTCGCCGGCGTTCCGGTGGACCGCGTCCTGCGCTACGCCGGGCCGGTGCTCCAGGAGCGCGCGATGCTCGCGCAGCACGCCCGGCGCACCCCGCTGAAGACGTCGGAGAAGGGCTCGCCGCTGGCCGAGGTCGTGGACGCCCGGCTCGGGCAGCACGGCATCGACACCGAGAAGATCTCCTGGGACGCGTACCGACGCGAGGACGGCACCTGGCGGATCATCGCCACCTGGCCGTCGGGCAAGGCGACCGCGCAGGCCGTCTGGGAGCTCGACAAGACGCGGCAGGCCGTGGCGCCGCACGACGACATGGCGCAGTACCTCTGCACCGAGCGTCCGGCGCCGATCCTCGGTCAGGAGCCGGCGCCGGAGCGCGGCGGCCACGCGCTGCCCGGCCCGGCCCGCACCGACCCCGGTCGCGGCGGCCACGCGCTGCCCGCGGCGGCGGCCGACCTCGCCCGACCCAACCGCGACCCGATCCGTGCCGGCCGCGACGCGCTGCTCGCCTCGCTGGAGCGGCCGCTCGGCTCGAACGCCGGTCGCGGCCTCGAGCCGGCGGCCTCGGCCGGCCCGACCGAGACGACCCGGCAACGCCCGGTCTCCGGTGGGGCGGCGGCGTTGATCGGCGGCGGCCAGGGGTCCGCGTTCGACGACGACGCCGACCTGCCCAAGGAGGTGCCGGCCGTGCCGTCGCTGGCCGTGCTCCGGCCGCGTCGGACGACCGGGACACCGGCGGCCGGCGAGTCGGGCGAGACGTCCAGCAAACCCCGCAAGCGGCTGCCGAGCTGGGACGACGTCCTCTTCGGCACCGGCCCGGCCGCCCGCGAGACCTCCTGACCGGCGATCCCGTCCACCAGGGGCCTGTCCGCGCTCATCGATCCCCGATGACGCGGACAGGCCCTTGATTCATTGACACGTCCCTCATCGGCGCGCTCCGTCCGAGCGTGGCAGGGTGAAGGGATGGAGTACACGAACCTGGGCCGCACCGGGCTGTCGGTGAGCCGGCTCTGCCTCGGCACCATGAACTTCGGCCCGCAGACCAGCGAGCCCGACAGCTTCGCGATCATGGATCGCGCGCTGGAACACGGCATCAACTTCTTCGACACCGCCAACGTCTACGGCTGGCAGCTCGGCGAGGGCGTCACGGAGCAGATCATCGGGCGCTGGTTCGCGCAGGGCGGCGGGCGCCGCGACAAGGTCGTTCTGGCCACCAAGGTGTACGGCAAGATGGGCGAATGGCCCAACGAGCAGGGCCTGTCCGCGCGGCACATCATCCGCGCCTGCGACGACTCGCTGCGCCGCCTCCGGACCGACTGGATCGACCTTTACCAGATGCACCACGTCTCCCGGGCCACGCCGTGGGAGGAGATCTGGCAGGCGATGGAGACGCTGGTCGCGCAGGGCAAGGTGCTCTACGTCGGCTCGTCGAACTTCGCCGGCTGGCACATCGCCGCGGCACAGGCCGCCGCCGGCAGGCGCAACTTCCTCGGCCTCGTCTCCGAGCAGTGCATCTACAACCTGCTCACCCGGCACGTCGAGCTGGAGGTCATCCCGGCGGCCCAGCATCACGGGCTCGGCATCATCCCGTGGTCGCCGCTGCACGGCGGGCTGCTCGGCGGCGCGATCCGCAAGCTGGCCGAGGGCGGCGCGGCGCGGGCCAAGACCGGCCGCGCGGCGGAGTCGCTGGCCGCGCACCGGCAGACCATCGAGGCGTACGAGAAGCTCTGCGCCGATCTCGGCCACGATCCGGCGGACGTCGGCCTCGCCTGGCTGCTCTCCCGGCCCGGCGTGACCGCCCCGATCGTCGGCCCCCGCACGGTCGAGCAGCTCGACGCCAACCTCGGGGCGCTCGACGTGACCCTCAGCGCGGAGACGTTGGCCCGGCTGGACGCGCTCTTCCCGCCGGTCGGCAACGGCGGGCCCGGCCCGGAGGCCTGGGCCTGGTAGCCGGCGCGGCCTGGTAGCGGCTACAGCCGCCAGGCCGCCAGCCGGTCGTAGGTCGGTCGCGGGCCGAGGTGACTGCGCATCAGCGCCACCTCGGCCACCGGCCACTCCGGTCCCGCGTAGGCGGCGAGCGCCGCCCGGTCGGCGTCGACCTCCTCGTCCGTCACCCGCTCCCCTGGCCGGGCGATCGTCAGATGCGGCCGGAACGGTTTGCGGTCGTACGGCAACCGCGCCTGCCCCAGCTCGCGGCGCAGCGCCCGGCTCAGGTCGGTCAGCGCGTCGACGTCGCCGTCGAGGCCGAGCCAGAGCACGGTGAACCGGCCGCGCCCGAAGCGCCCGCCCCCGGCGAAGCTGACCCGCGGCGGTCCGGGCGGCGGCGGGTCGGACGCGGCGTCGACGACCGGCGCGGGTCGTCCGGATCCGTCGTGCCCCGGACGCCAGTTCGCGGTGGCACGGGTGATCGCGGCCTGCACGTCGGGCAGCCGGAGCGGGTCCACCTCGCCGAGGAAGGCGAGGGTCACGTGGTACGTCTCGGGGCGGGTCAGCCGCACATTGATCCCGCTCGCCGCCGCCCGCCCGACCCGGAGGCCCTCGACCCGCGCGACGGCGTCCGTCACCGCCTCCGGCGGGGGGTACGCGGCGACGAAGAGCCTCAACCGCCGCGCTGCTTCCGCCGGAGCCCTGAGGGCGCGGCGGGAAGCGACAGGCCCGCCGCGGTCAGCTCGCCCTCCACGCGTACCCGCTCGATCTCCAGGTCCATCCCCTCGAGCTCCGCCAGGTGCTCGGCCACACCGAGCCGCTGGCTGGCCAACCGTAGCCGGTCGTCGTACGCCCGCAGCACGGCGCACTGCCACACCTGGGACCGGCCGGCGATCCCGAGCCGCTGGCCCGCGAGCCGCCGCAGGTCGGCGGCGATCTCCTCGATCGGGGGGCGGCCGTCGGCGTCGAACGCGGTCAGGTCGATGTCGCGGGTCAACGACGCCGCGTCCACCGCCCGGTCCAACTGCTTGATCGTCCGTCGCTCCCGGCGCGCGTCGCGCCACTCGCTCACGGCGCAGGCCAGTCGGTCGAGGAGCTCGTCCGCGCCGAGGATCAGGGCGAGGAAGACCGGTAGGCACAGCACCGCGAGCAGCGCGAGTGCCAGCACCAGGGTGTGCACGACGGCCACGCCACCGACGCTAAGCGGCGCCGGCGGGGGTCGCCACCGCTTTGCCCCGATCTCAACCGGAACGCCGCGGCCGGACGCGCCGTCGCGAAGGCCGCCCTCCCCCGGCGGAGAAGGCGGCCTTCGGCGACGTCACAGCTCCGTGGTGGTCGGCACGACGTAGAACCGGGGCAGCGGGCGCAGCCGCACCCGCAGCCGGGCGCCGGTGCGGCGCAGCTGCCAGGCCAGCGCCAGACCGGCGGCGGCGAGCGAGATGAGCCCACCGAGCCAGATGCTCGCGCCGGCGCCGTACCGCTCCGCGACCCAGCCGACCAGCGGCGCGCCGATCGGGTTGGTGCCGAGGAAGACGAGCACCCAGAGCGCCATCACCCGGCCGCGGAACGCGGCGTCGGTGCCGAGCTGGACCCGCTGGTTGGCGGCCTGCGCGAAGTAGACCATGAAGAACCCGGTCGGCACGAGCAGGACCACGACGAGCCAGTACGTCGACGCGAAGCCGACCAGGGTGCCGAGCGCGGCGAACGCCGTGGCGGCGCCGAGCACGGTGTAGGCCGAGGGACGCTCCCGCCGGCCGCTGCCGGCCAACGCCCCGCCGAGCGCCCCGACCGCGAGCGCGGTGGTGAAGAGCCCGAACGTCGCGGCGTCGGTCTTGAAGACGGTCTTGGCGAGCGCGGCGAGGGTCAGCTGGAAGTTGAACAGCACCATGCCGAGCACCGACATCAACGCCATCGGCAGCAGCAGGTCGGGGCGCCGCCAGACGTAGCGCAGCCCGTCGATGACCCGCGCCGAGTCCCGCTCGGCGCGCGGCGGCAGCGCCTCCCGGTGCAGTTCCGCGGCGCGCATCCGGACCAGGCCCACCAGCGGGGCGAGCGAGCTGACCGCGCTGATCAGGAAGACCGGACCGACGTCGAAGGCGGCGATCGCGACGCCGGCGAGCGCGGGGCCGAGGATGCGCGCGGAGTTGAACGTCGCCGCGGAGAGCGAGAGCGCGTTGGGCAGCAGCGTCGTGCCGACGAGTTCGGAGACGAACGCCTGCCGCACCGGGGTCTCGACGGCGTTGGCGACCCCGAGCAGGGCGGCGAAGACGAAGACGTGCCACAGCTCGGCGACGCCGGTCAGCACCAGCACGCTCATCGCCAGCGCGAGCACGCTCCACGCGGCGTTGGCGACGAACAGCAGCAGCCGCTTGTCGTAGCGGTCGGCCAGCCGGCCGGAGAGCAGGGTGAGCAGGAGCACGGGGGTGAACTGCAGGGCGGTCACCACGCCCAGCGCGGTGGCCGAGTCGCCGGAGAGGTCCAGCACGAGCCAGTCCTGCGCGATGAACATCATCCAGACGCCGATCAGCTTCACGAGCTGACCGGTCGCGAAGAGCCGGTAGTTACGGACCTGCAGGGATTGGAACGTCGTGCTCAGCCTCGCCCGCACTCGATCTGCGCCTCCTCGGGTCGTACGCGTCATCCGTCACGGACGAAGCGGACCCGGTGGCTGGCACGGCCTCAGGCGCGCGCGACCTTCTGCAGGATCTCCGCGGCCCGCCGCAGCGTGTCGCGTTCCTCCGGGGACAGCTCGGCGAGCCGGGTGGCGAGCCATTCGTCGCGCGCCCGCTCGAACTGGGCGAGCGTGTCCCGCCCGGCCTCGGTGGCCGCGAGAATGACCTGCCGGCCGTCGGTCGGATGGGGGGTGCGCTGCACGAGGCCGCGCTCCTCCAGCTTCGCGACGATCCTGGTCATCGTCGGTGGTTGCACCCGCTCGACGTCGGCCAGCTCACGGGGAGTCAGCGCGCCCGCCAGCTCGAGGCTGGTCAGGGCGGAGAGCTGGGTCACCGTGAGGTCGCCGACCGGGCGGGTCTGCCGTACCCGTCGGTTCAGCCGGGTGATCGCGTCGCGCAGCAGCGTCGCCAACTGCGCCGCCGAGACGTTCGACATCACCGTCCGCTCCGTCACGATCGTTAGCTTAACTAATAAGCAACGCTAACGACTACGGTTTATGACCGCAGTCACCCGACCTGCCGTTCTGCCCGCCACGCTACCCGCGGCGACGAAACGGCCCGGGCGCCCGGTTCGGGCACCCGGGCCGCCGGGTCAGAGAATCGCGCTCTCCAGCGGTCCGCGCGCGAAGTAGAGCACGAACAGCAGGGCCACCGCGTACATCAGCGGCCGGACCTCTCGGGCCTTGCCGCGGGCCAGCTTGAGCACGACGTACGTGATCACGCCCGCGCCGATGCCGTTCGAGATCGAGTACGTGAACGGCATCAGCACGATCGCGAGGAACGCCGGGATGGCGATCTCGTAGTCGGACCAGTCGATCGTGCGGACCGCCGTCAGCATCAGGAAGCCGACCACGACCAGCGCGGTGGACGCCGCCTCGAACGGGACCACCACCACCAGCGGCGCCAGGAACATGGCCAGGAGGAAGAGCACGCCGGTCACCAGGTTGGCGGCACCGGTCCGGGCGCCCTCCGCGACACCGGCGGCGCTCTCGATGTACGACGTGTTGCTCGACGTGCTCGCCGCGCCACCCGCCGCCGCGGCGATCGAGTCGACCAGCAGGATCTCCCGGGTGCGCGGCGGCGTCCCGGACTCGTCCAGCAGGGCCCCCTCCTGGCCGACCGCGACCATCGTGCCCATCGTGTCGAAGAAGTCCGTGATCAGCAGCGTGAAGACGAACATCAGCGGAACGAGCCAGCCCACCCGCTCCCACGAGTCCAGCACGTTGAAGTTGCCCAGCAGCGACAGATCCGGGGTGCCCACGACCTTCTCGGGCAGCGCGGGCACGTTCAGCGACCACCCGCTCGGCTTACCGGTCGGCCCGCCCGCCGGCCCCACCTTGGCGATCGCCTCCACGATGATCGCCAGCACGGTGGAGCCGAGGATGCCGATCAGGATCGCGCCCTTGACCCGCCGCACCACCAGCACCAGCGTGAAGAGCAGGCCGACCACGAAGACCAGCGACGGCCAGGTGACCAGCCGGCCGTTCATGCCGAGACCGAGCGGCGGCGAGGCGGTGCCGCCCCGGACGAAGCCCGCGTCCACGAAGCCGATCAGCGCCAGGAAGAGGCCGATGCCGACGCCGATCGCCGTCTTGAGCTGGGTCGGCACGGCGTGGAAGACCGCGGTTCGCAGCCCGGTCAGCACCAGGATGGCGATGATCACACCTTCGATCACGACCAGACCCATGGCGTCGGCCCAGGTCATCTGCGGCGCGATCTCGTACGCGACCAGCGCGTTGACACCGAGCCCGGCGGCGAGCGCGAGCGGGAACCGCCCCACCACGCCCATCAGGATCGTCATCACGCCGGCGACCAGGGCGGTGGCCGCGGCCAGCGCGGGGATCGCCAGGCGCTTGCCGTCCGCGTCGACCGCGTTTCCGATGATCAGCGGGTTGAGCACCACGATGTAGGCCATCGTGAAGAAGGTCGCGAGCCCGCCCCGGACCTCGCGGCCGAGGGTCGAGCCGCGTGCGGTGATTTCAAAGAACCGGTCGAACGCGTTGCGCGGGGTCGGGGTCTCGGGCGTGGACGCGCCGGTGTCGCCCGGGGCAGCAGTCATCAGATCCTCGCAGGCCGATCATGGGTTGACTCGCGCATCGTCGCAGATCACGCGTTACCGCGAAGTTTCGTATTGGTTACAGACTCGCGTGCCGACCAGCATCGTCGCAAGCAATCGACCTCGTCGTACCCTTGCCACGTGTCGCAGCAGCATCCACCGTCCCAGCGATCCGTCGGGCAACCGCCCCGACCGGAGCCGCTCGACCCACCGATGGTCCCGTTCGCCCTCGGCGGCATGGCGCTGTGGGCCGTGGCCGGTCTGGCGCTGCTGCCGTTCCGCGACTGGCTCGCCGCCACCGGGCGCACGAACTGGCTGGGGATCTGCCTGGCCGGGTTCCTCCTCGGCCTGCCCGGCCTCGCCGTGATGCTCCGGCACGACGCGAACCGCCGTCGGCGGCGCGCCGGACACTGACCGACCGTCAGCCGTGCCCGTACGGCTCGGCCGACTCGCCCTCCTCGACCGAACCGGCCGCACGGCTGACCGCGACCGACTCGACCTCGCTGTCGTCGTAGACCGTGGGCAGCTCGTCCACCGGCGTGTCGACGGTCCCGCCGACCGCCTCGGAGTGCGCGCCGCAGCCGTGGTCGGCGCTGACCGCCCGGCCGTCGTCGGGGGCGTAGACGTTGCCGCACACGCCGAAGGCGAGCCGGAGCGCACCGGCGAGCGGCAGGTAGAAGCCGCAACTGCCGCAGCGGGCGGCGCGCGGCGCGCCGACCGAGATCGGCGCCTCGGGACCGTGGTCGCCGTCGTACCACCGCTGGGCGGTCTCGGCCCGACCCTCCCGTGACATCACCCGGGACCGGCCCAGACCCAGCTCCCAGGAGACCTCCTCGACCGCCGGGTCGTCGGAGAGCAGGTATCCGGGAGCGAGCCGCTCGTCGTCCGGGGCGGTCGGCAGCAGGTCGCCGACCCCGAGGTCGCCCGGCTGCAGCCGCTCCTGCCACGGGAGCCAGCCGGGCGCGAGCAGCGCGTCGGGGCCGGGCAGCAGAACCGTCTCGCAGACGGTGACGTGCCGGCTGCGCGGAACCCGCGTGACGGTGACCGCCCAGCGCCAGCCGCGGTAGCCGGCGAGGTGGCATTCGAAGAGATGCGTGACCACCCGGTCGCCCTCGGCGGTCGCGCTCAGGTGCTCGCCGACCTCGGTCGGCTCCACCACCTCGATGAGCGCGTCACGCGCCACATCGACGGCGTTCGCGCAGACCTGGTCGAGGCGGGGGGCACGGGCGGCGGTCCTGGTCACGGCCGACATTCTTCCCTACGTGCGGAGGCAACCGCCAATGACTCCCCGAGCGATCCCCCGGCGGATGCGACAGACCCGGCCAGGATGGGCGAGGATGGTCCACATGCCCCTGCTTCCTTCCCTCGGGCGAGTCGTCGGGACGGCCGTGCGCGGCCTCCGGCTGCTCGGCAGGGGCGCGGTGGGCAGCGGGCGCTGGACGACCCGCCGGGTCGGCCGGCTCCGCGAGCGGGGCGCCGGCGGCGAGCGCGGGATGCTGCGCCTCTTCGATCTCCACGCGGCGTCCTGCGCCGGCGACACGCTGATCGCGATCGGGCTGGCCGGGACCATCTTCTTCGATGTTCCGCTCGGCGAGGCGCGCAGCAAGGTCGGGCTGTACCTGCTGGTCACGATGGTGCCGTTCGCGCTGTTGGCGCCCGTGGTCGGGCCGCTGCTCGACCACTTCCGGCACGGCCGCCGCTACGCGCTGGCCGCCACCATGCTCGGCCGGGCGTTCCTGGCCTGGCTGCTCTCCGACCACATCCACGGCTTCGGGCTCTACCCCGCCGCGTTCGGGGTGCTGGCGCTCTCCCGCGCGTACGGCGTGGGCCGGTCGGCCGCGGTGCCGCGGCTGCTGCCCGAAGGGCTCGGCCTCTCCCAGGCCGGCGCCCGCGCCAGCGTGTACGGCACGATCGCCGGGGCGCTCGTGGTGCCGCTGGGACTCGCGGCGTTCCTGCTCGGCCCGCAGTGGCCGCTCCGGATCGCGTCGCTGATCTTCCTGGTCGGCATGGTGATCGCGCTGCGGCTGCCGCCCCGCGCCGACTCGGACCCCCCGGAGACGATGCCGCGGGCGCTCGCGCTGCTCGCGATCCGCCGCGAAAAGCGTCCGCGGGTGCTCTCCGGACGGCTCGTCACCGCGGCGCTGCTCGGCAGCGCCGCGCTGCGCGGCCTCTACGGGTTCCTGCTGCTCTTCCTCGCGTTCGCGGTGAAGTCGCGCGACCTCACCACCGAGCTGCTGGGCCGCGACCTCGGCGACGAACGGGCGCTCGGCCTGATCGGCGCCGCCTTCGCCGTCGGCACCTTCCTGGCGACCGCCGCCGGCACCCGGCTGCGGATCCATCAGCCCGTCGCGCTGCAGGCCACCGGCCTGGTCGCCGTCGCCGTGGCGGCCACCTTCACCACGCTGCGGTTCTCGCTGCCGACCGTCGCGCTGCTCTGCCTCGTCACCGCGATCGTCAGCGGGATGGCGAAACTCGCGGTCGACGCGGTCATCCAGGAGCGCGTGCACGAGCGCCTGCGGGCGAGCGCGTTCGCGCACTCCGAAACGCTGCTCATGCTGGCGTTCGTCGCCGGCGGCGCGCTGGGCCTGATCCCGGTCGGCGGCCGGATCGGCGTCGGCGCGGCCGCCGCCGGGGTCGTTCTCGCCGCGCTGTGGGCCGTGGTGGCGGCCGCCCGGCTGCGCCGCGAACGCCTCCACGGCCGGGCCGCCTCCGACGCCGACCCGACGTCGACCGCCGCGCCGCACACCCCGACCGCCCCGGTCACGCCGACCGCCGCGTCGACAACGACCGCCGCGCCCACCCCGACCGCCGGGCCGCCGGCCGCGGCGTCCGGGCCGGATGCGCCGCCGGCCGATCCGACGCCGACGCTCGAGGACGTACCGCTCGCGCCGCCGGGCTACCACATCTACCGGCCGTCGTCCGCGGTACGGGGCCCAGGAGTCGGCGGCGACGAGGGATCGCGCCGTGAGTCGCCGGAGGCGCGGGGTTGAGCGGGCTGCTCCTGGTCACGGCCGTCGAGGCCGAGGCCGACGCGCTGCGCGCGGGGCTGACCACCGACGCGGTCACCGTCGCGGCGGTCGGGGTCGGTCCGGCGGCGGTCGCGGCCGGCACCGCGCGACTGCTCGCGCTCGCCGAGGCCGAGGGCCGGCGGTACGACGCGGTGATCAGCGCCGGCATCGGCGGCGGATTCACCCCGCGCGCCCCGGTGGGGGCGACCGTGCTCGCCACCTCCAGCATCGCCGCTGATCTGGGCGCCGACTCCCCGGCAGGCTTCCTCTCCCTGGACGAGCTGGGGTTCGGTCGGATCGCCGTCCCGGTCGATGCCGGGCTGCTCGACACGTTGCGCGCCGCGCTGCCGCACGCCGTCGTCGGCGCGGTGCTCACGGTCAGCACCGTCACCGGTACCGCGGAGCGGGAGCGGGCGCTGGCCGAACGGCATCCCGACGCGGTGGCCGAGGCGATGGAGGGGTACGGCGTCGCGTGCGCCGCGGCCGGCGCCGGTCTCCCCTTCGCGGAGCTGCGCACCATCTCCAACCCGATCGGGCCGCGCGACCGCGGCGCCTGGCGGATCCGCGACGCGTTCACCGCGCTGACCGCCGCCGCGGCCGCCCTCGGCTAGCGCGACCCGCCGCCGGGGCGCGTGGGTCGATCGGCTCAGCGTCCGGGCCGGCGGGGCATCGGGGTGAGGGCGGCGACATCGACGGGACCCGGCCGGCGGGGGCGGTGAGCGGCAGTGACTACGGTGGACGGCGTGGCGCTCTCATTGGCGATCTCGCCCTGCCCCAACGACACGTTCGTGTTCCACGCCCTGGTGCACGGGCTGGTGCCCGGCGCCCCGGCCGTCGAGGTGACGTACGCGGACGTGGACGTCACGAACACCGCGGCGGAGCGCGGAGCGTTCGATCTGGTGAAGGTGAGCTACGCGGCGCTGCCGTGGCTGCTCGACGACTATCACCTGCTGCCCTGCGGCGGCGCGCTCGGCCGGGGCTGTGGCCCGCTGGTGCTGACCGCGGGCGGGCGCACCGACCTGACCGGCGCCACGGTCGCCGTACCCGGCGACCGCACCACCGCGTACCTGCTGTTCCGCCTCTGGTCGGCGCGGCGCCCGCCGGCGCGTATCGAGGTGGTGCCGTTCCACGAGATCATGCCCGGCGTCGCCGCCGGCACGTACGAAGCGGGCCTCGTGATCCACGAGGCCCGCTTCACCTATCCGCGGTTCGGGCTGACCGCGCTGGTCGACCTCGGCGAGTGGTGGGAATCCGACACCGGGCTGCCGATCCCGCTCGGCGCGATCCTCGCCCGCCGGGGCGCCGTGGATCCCGCGGAGGCCGCGGAATGGATCCGGGCCTCCGTGCGACAGGCGTGGGCGAACCCGGAGGCGACCCGGGAGTACGTGCTGGCGCACGCCCAGGAGATGGAGCCGGACGTGGTTGACCGGCACATCGCGCTCTACGTGAACGAGTTCACGGCCGAGCTGGGGCCGGACGGCTACGGCGCGGTCGACGCGCTGCTGCGTCGCGCCGCGGACGCCGGCCTGACGCCTCAGATCTCCAGCTCGCGGGCGACCGCGTGGACCAGCTGAGCCACGGTCTGCGCGGTCTTCTTGTCGGGGAAACGTCCCCGGCGCAGGTCCGGCTGGACCCTGGCCTCCAGCACCTTGATCATGTCTTCGACCATGCCGTGCAGCTCCTCGGCGGGGCGGCGGCGCAGCTCCGCCAGCGACGGCGGCTTGTCCAGCAGCTGGACGCCGAGCGCCTGGGCGCCCTTGCGGCTGTCCACCACGCCGAACTCGATGCGCTGTCCGCTCTTGAGCTCGGCAACACCGGCGGGCAGCGCTCCCTTGGGCAGGAATACGTCGCCACCCTCGTCACTGGTGACGAAGCCGTATCCCTTTCCCGCGTCGTACCACTTCACTCGACCCGTCGGCACCACATACCTCGACTTCACTAATCCGGATGACCCGACAAGGCTAACTGGAGCGACGGCGGAAGCGCTTCCGGGAATCCGGTCAGATCGTCGATCAGCGCCGCCGCGCCCGCCGACACCAGCTCCGCCGCCGAACATGGACCGGTGACAACGCCGACCCCGGGAATCCCCGCGGTCCGGGCGGCGACCATGTCCGCGACGTGGTCGCCCACGTAGAGACCGACGCCGTGCTCCACCAGCGCGGTCGCTTTCTCCTCGGCGAACAGGTCGCCGGCCACCTCGTCGACCGGCAGGCCCAGGTGATCGAGGTGCAGTCGGGCCAGCCGGCCGAGCTTGGAGGTCACCACCACGATCCGGCCGCCGCGCTCCCGGATCCGGCGCAGCGCGTCGACCGCGCCCGGCAGCGGCACCGACGGCGCGATCGCGTGACGGGGGTAGAGCGCCCGGTAGGCGTCGACCGCCGCCTCGACCTGGTCGGTCGGGAACCAGCGGCGAAGCTCGTGGCGGAGCGGCGGGCCGAGCCGGGCCACCGCGGCGGCGGCGTCGACGTACACGCCGGTCTGCCCGGTCAGCGCGCGGTACGTCGCGGCGATGCCGGGGCGGGAGTCGATGAGGGTCATGTCCAGGTCGAACCCGACCGTGAACGCCGCTCGCATCCGCATCCTCCCCGCGGGTGTGGTTTCGATCATCGTCGCACGACCGCGCGCGCATCCCCGCCGCACGGACACGCTCCGGGCGGCTAGCGTTGAACGACGATGACCACCACACTCGCCGACCACCTGAGGTCGCTGCCCGACGAGGCCCTGGGCGCGCTGTTGCAGCTCCGCCCGGACCTGGTCATGCCGGTGCCCGCCGACATCTCCGCGCTCGCCGTGCGCGCCCAGTCGCGGGTGTCGGTGGCGCGCGCCCTCGACGCTCTGGACCAGTTCACGCTGCAGATCCTCGACGGGGTGCGGCTGACCCGGGACCCAGGGGACGGCACGACGTCGGTCGAGGCCGTGGTGGCCGCCGCGCAGGGCGTCGACGCGACCGCGACCCGAGCGGCGCTGGACCGGCTGCGGGCCCGGTTCCTGGTGTACGGGCCGGATTCGGCGCTACACGTCGTGGCGAGCGTGGACGAGGTCTGCTCGCCGTACCCCGCGGGGTTGGGGCGACCGGCGGCGGAGCTGGAATCGCGGACGGCGGCGCTCTGCGCGGACCCGGCGCGGTTACGGCGCACCCTGCTCTCCGCGCCGCCGGCCGCGCGGGCGGTCCTCGACCGGCTCGCCGAGGGCCCGCCGGTGGGCACCGTCAGCGCGGCCGCCCGCACCGGCACCGACGGCGGGGAGTCCCCGGTGCGCTGGCTCGTGGAGAACGGGCTGCTGGTGCCGATCAGCGACGGGGAGGCGGCGCTCGGCGGCCCGGCCGACGCCGTCGAGCTGCCGCGCGAGGTGGGGCTGCTGCTGCGCCGCGACTGCGGGCCGCTCGGCCGGCTGGAGCCGACCGCACCCGCGGTGGCCGCGGTGCGCCGGGACCCGAAATCGGTCGACTCGGCCGGAGCGGGACAGGCCATGGAGGCCATCCGGCACACGGAGGCGCTGGTCGAGGCGGTGGCCGCCGAGCCGGTGCCGATGCTGCGCTCCGGCGGGCTCGGCGTCCGCGACCTGCGTCGGCTCTCCCGGATCACCGGGCTCGACGAGCGCACCGCCGCGCTGCTGGTCGAGGTGGCGTACGCCGCCGGGCTGCTGGGCGAGACCGAGGTGCCGGGGGCGGGCTCGCGGGCCGGCGTCGACCAGCAGGTCATGCCGACCGGCGGGTACGACCTGTGGCGGATGCTGCCGCTGGCCCAGCGCTGGGAGCAACTGGCCGCCTCCTGGCTGGCGATGACGCGCCAGCCGGGGCTGATCGGGCAGCGGGATGAGCGGGACCGGCCGATCAGCGTGCTCTCCGCCGAGGCCGAACGCGCGGGGGCGCCGTCGGCGCGGCGCGAGACACTCGGGGTCCTCGCCGAGCAGGAGCCGGGCGCGGCCCCCGACGTCGACGACGCGCTCCGGCTGCTCGCGTGGCGGGCACCACGGCGCGGCAAGGGACGCGAGCCCGCGCAGCGCGAGGCGCTCAGCGAGGCGGCCCTGCTCGGGCTGATCGGGCTGGGGGCGCTCACCGCGTACGGCAGGCTGCTGGTCGCCGAAGCGACCGCGGCGCGGGAGCTGGCCGACGACGATCCGCTCGGGCTGCGTCCCGGCGGCGAGCAGTCCCCGAACGAGCCGTCGGCCGCCGTGCAGGCGCTCGACGCGTTGCTCCCCGCGCCGGTCGACCACGTGCTCGTCCAGGCCGACCTGACCGTGGTGGTCCCCGGCCCGCCGGAGCCGGAGCTCGGCGCCGAGCTGGAGCTGGTGGCGGAGCCGGAGTCGGCCGGCGGCGCCAGCGTCTACCGGGTGACCGCGACGAGCGTGCGCCGCGCGCTGGACGCCGGGTACGCCGCCGACGACCTGCACACCCTCTTCCGGCGCCGGTCCCGGACCGACGTGCCGCAGGCGCTGACCTACCTGATCGACGATGTGGCGCGCAAGCACGGCGGACTGCGGGCCGGGTCGGCCGGCGCGTACCTGCGCAGCGACGACGAGCCGCTGCTGGCCGAGCTGCTCGCCGACCGACGGCTGGGGCTGCTGTCGCTGCGCCGGCTGGCGCCGACCGTGCTGGCCACGCCGTACCAGCTGGGGCGCATGTTGGACGCGCTGCGCGAGGCCGGCTACGCGCCGGTGCCGGAGGACGCCACCGGCGCGGCCATGCTCACCCGGGGCAGGACGCGGCGGGCCCCCGCGCGCGTCTCCGCGGCGGCGCGGATGGCCGCCACCCTGACCACGCCGCGGCTGACCGGGCCGCGCCTGCTCGGCGTGGTCGAGCAGATCCGCCGCGGCGACGCCGCGGCGCGGGCGGCGCGACGCGCCCCGGTCACGGTGCGCGCCGCGAACGGGCACACCGCGACCGGGCTGACCGCGGCGCAGGCGCACACGCAGGCGCTGGCGGTGCTGCAGCAGGCGGTCCGGGACCGGGCCCTGGTCTGGGTGGGGTACGTGGACGCGCACGGCGCGATCGCGTCCCGGCTGGTCCGGCCGGTCTCGATCGGCGGCGGTTATCTGCGGGCGGAGGACGAACGCACCGAGATGCTGCACACCTTCGCGCTGCACCGGGTCACCGCCGCGGTGCTCGACGAGTAGGCGTCGTCCCCCCGGCGGCCGGCGCGACGGCGTCAGCGGCGGCTGCGCCGTACGGTGCCGACGATGGCGACGATGAGCAGCAGCGCGAAGCCGGTGCCGAGCGCCTCCCCGGCCGAGTCCACGAAGCCCTGCCGGAGCACGAGCCAGCCGAAGAAGAACCAGCCGAGCAGCAGCGCGGCCACCGCCGCGTAGCAGATCACCGTGGTGCGGGAGACCGCGGCGGCGGGCCGGGCGCCGGTGGTGTCCTCCTCCGGCTCGCTCTCCACCGTCATGGGCCCCTCCCCGTCAGATGGCTGCCGACGGTTCCAGACTCGCATCGAATCGACGCCGGTGACAGGGGGATGTCCGGCGAACCCGCCCCGATCAGGTGCCGGGGCGCCGCCCGAACACGTGCACGTCGGTACCGATCTTTCCGAGCTCCCACAGCTGCCGCGCGTCCCGCGGCAGCACGTTGACGCAGCCGTGCGAGCCGATCGACTTGTCGTGGATGTACGTGGTGGTCTCGTGGAAGCCCATGCCGCGGGTGAAGTGCTGCCAGTACGGCAGCCACACCTTGTACGGGCGGGACCACTCGCTCAGGTTGCGGCCGTTGACGGTGAACCTGCCGGTGTCGGTCTGGAACCCGCCGGCCATGCCGGTGCGGGTCACGGTCGGCGCCATCACGACCTTCCCGTCGCGCATCGCCCAGACCGTCTGCAGGGTCAGGTCGACGCAGAACGTCGTGCCCTTGCCCGCGTCGCACGCGTCGGTGTCGGTGGCGGCCAGCCGGCGCGCCACGTCGGCGGTCGTGGGTCCGGCGCGGCCCTCGGCGGGCACGATGCCGTACCGCCGCTGGAACTTCTTGATCGCCGCGCAGTCCTCGGCCGACTGCCTGCCGTCGACCGTGACCGGGCCGAACGTCTCCAACCGGGCCAGATGGGTCTCGACCTCGCGCTGCTTCTCCCCCACCGGACAGCCGGCCCGCGTCTTCGCGGTGGTCGTCGTGCCGCTCGACCGGCTCGGCGACGCCGTCGCCGTGGGCTTCGGCTTCGCCGGGGTCGGGCTCGCCTCGACCGTCGGGGCGCTCTCCCGCTGGTCCGGCCCGGGCGTCGCGCTCGCCCCCGTTTCGCCGCCCGCACCGGCTGCCAGCTGCGGGCGGTCGCCCCCACTGTCGCCGGGTTGCGGATCGAACGCGCACGCACCGGCGCCGACCAGCGTGACCGCTGTCATGGCGGCGAGCCGCATGATGACACGGATGTGAACCATCGGGCCCTCCCCAAGGCAGCTGTCGTCCCCTAGACGCATGTAACTGCCCGTACGGTTGCGGGAGCCGGAGAGTTTCTCCGGTTCGTTACCGACTAGTCGGCAGTGCGCCGCCTCACCTGAGCACCCGGCCGCGGGTTTTCGCCGTGCAAGACTGGAGGGTCTTCCACAGAAGGGGAACCGACGTGAGCGGTGGACCGCTGATCGTGCAATCCGACAAGACACTGCTGCTGGAGATCGACCATCCGGACGCGCAGGCCTGCCGGATGGCGATCGCACCCTTCGCCGAGCTGGAGCGCTCGCCGGAGCACGTGCACACGTACCGGCTGACGCCGTTGGGGCTGTGGAACGCCCGGGCGGCCGGGCACGACGCCGAGGGCGTGGTGGACGCGCTGCTGAAGTACTCGCGCTACCCGGTCCCGCACGCGCTGCTGGTCGACGTCGCCGAGACGATGGACCGGTACGGCCGGCTGCAACTGGTCAACCATCCGACGCACGGCCTGGTGCTGCACGCCTTCGACCGCGTCGTGCTGGTCGAGGTCACCAAGAGCAAGAAGCTGGCCGGGATGTTCGGGGCGCGGGTCGACGACGACACGATCGTGGTGCACCCCTCCGAGCGCGGCCGGCTGAAGCAGGGCCTGCTCAAGCTCGGCTGGCCGGCCGAGGACCTGGCCGGGTACGTCGACGGTGAGGCGCACCCGATCGAGCTGGCCGAGGCCGGCAAGGACGGCCGGCCCGCCTGGACGCTGCGCTCGTACCAGCGGGAGGCGGTGGAGCAGTTCTGGGCCGGCGGGTCGGGCGTGGTGGTGCTGCCGTGCGGCGCCGGCAAGACGATGGTCGGGGCGGCGGCGATGGCCGAGGCGAAGGCGACCACGCTGATCCTGGTGACCAACACGGTCGCCGGGCGGCAGTGGAAACGCGAGCTGATCGCGCGCACGTCGCTGACCGAGGAGGAGGTCGGCGAGTACTCGGGCGAGCGCAAGGAGATCCGCCCGGTCACCATCGCCACGTACCAGGTGCTGACCTCGCGGCGCGGCGGCGCCTTCACCCACCTCGACCTGTTCGGCGCCCGCGACTGGGGCCTGGTCATCTACGACGAGGTGCACCTGCTCCCGGCGCCGATCTTCCGGTTCACCGCCGACCTGCAGGCCCGCCGCCGGCTGGGGCTGACCGCGACGCTGGTCCGGGAGGACGGCCGCGAGGGCGACGTCTTCTCGCTGATCGGGCCGAAGCGCTACGACGCGCCGTGGAAGGACATCGAGGCGCAGGGCTGGATCGCCCCGGCGGACTGCACCGAGGTCCGGGTGACGCTCACCGACGCCGAGCGGATGGCGTACGCGACGGCGGAGCCGGAGGAGCGCTACCGGGTGGCGGCGACGGCCCGGACGAAGCTGCCGGTGGTCAAGTCGATCGTGGCCAAGCACCGCGACGATCAGGTGCTGGTGATCGGCGGGTACATCGATCAGCTGCACGAGCTGGGCGAATACCTGGACGCGCCGATCGTGCAGGGATCGACGACGAACAAGGAGCGGGAGCGGCTCTTCGACGCGTTCCGCTCGGGCGAGATCTCCACGCTGGTGATCTCCAAGGTCGGAAACTTCTCGATCGACCTGCCGGAGGCGGCGGTGGCGATCCAGGTCTCCGGCACGTTCGGATCGCGGCAGGAGGAGGCGCAGCGGCTGGGCCGGGTGCTGCGGCCGAAGGCCGACGGCCGGCAGGCGCACTTCTACACGGTCGTCTCGCGGGACACCATCGACACCGAGTACGCCGCGCACCGCCAGCGCTTCCTCGCCGAGCAGGGCTACGCGTACACGATCGTCGACGCCGACGACGTGCTGGCGTAAGACCACCGCGAAGATCGCGACGATCTTGGACTTATGGCGAGGATCTGCGGCATTTGCGGAGCCATAAGTCCAAGATCGTGCGAATCTTGCGGCGACGAGCGCCAGGTCACGTCACGCCGGGACCTCGGGGCCGCCGTCCAGCAGCGGCGCCATCAGGTCCCCGTACTCGTCGATCCGGGCCAGGACCTCGGCGGCGGTGAACTGCCGGGCCTTTCGCCGGCCCGCGACCACGGCCTCCACCTCGTCCCAGGTGAGCGGCGTCGACGCCGACGGCACCGGCTGCGCGCGCAGCGAGTACGGGGCCACCGTCGTCTTGGCCGCGTTGTTCTGGCTCCAGTCGATGAAGATCTTTCCTGGGCGCAGCTTCTTCGCCATCTTCGACGTGATCGACTTCGGCGCGCCGCGCTCCAACTCCTCCGCGACCCGCCGGACGTACCCGGAGATGACCTCCGACGACTGCCGCCCGGAGACGGCCGCGGCGAGCTGCAGCCCCTTCTTGCCCGACGTCTTCGGGTAGGTCGTGATGCCATCGTCGGCGAGCCGGTCCCGCATCAGCACGGCCACCGCGCAGCACTCGGCCAGCCCGGCGGGCGCCCCCGGGTCGAGGTCGACCACGAGCAGGTCCGGGTCGGCGCCGATCCTCCACTGCGGGGTGTGCAGTTCGAGCGCGGCGAGGTTGGCGAGCCAGACCAGGGTCGGCAGGTCGTCCGCGACCACGTAGTCGACGGCCTCGCGCTCTTTCGTGGAGCCGGGGGCCGGCAGCCGCTCCCGCCGCACCCAGTCCGGGGTGTTCTGCGGCGCGTTCTTCTCGAAGAACGACTGCCCGTCGACGCCGTTCGGGAAGCGGATCCGGGTCAGCGCCCGGTCACGGATGTGCGGCAGCAGGGTCGGCGCGATCCGACTGTAGTAGTCGATCACTTCGCCCTTGGTGAAGCCCTCCGCCGGGTAGAGCACCTTCTCCAGGTTGGAGAGCTCCAGCTCCCGCCCCTCGACCTCCACCTTGATCCGGTCACGCGCCATCGTCGACGTCCTCGGGCCGGAGGTCGGGGCGCAGCCGGAGGAAGCGCGGGAAGCGCAGCCGCCCGTCCGGCGTCCGCTGGCTGTACTTCACCTCGATCACGGTCTCCGGTCTTACCCAGATCGCGCCGCGGGCATCCGCACGGGGCACCGGCGCCGCGAACGGCGGCCCCGGCGCGCGCAACGGCTCCAACACCGCGAGCAGCTCGCGCTCGGTCACCGCCCCGATCCCCCCGCCGACGCGCCCCCGGAAGACCAGCCGGCCGTCCGGCGTCGGCGCACCGACCAGCAGCCCGCCGATCCTGCGCGCGCCGGGGCGCCAGCCGCCGACCACGAAGTCCCGGGTCAGCTCCCGCTTGACCTTCACCCAGTCCGGTGAACGCACCCCGCCGCGGTAGGCCGAGTCCAGCCGCTTGGCGACCACGCCCTCCAGGCCGTGCTCCTCCGCGGTCGCCCAGGTGGCCCCGCCGTCGGTGAAGGTCGGCGGGACCGCCCACCGCGGGCCGGCGAGGCCGAGCGACTCCAGCGCCGCCCGCCGGTCCCGATAGGACCGGGCGGTCAGGTCGACGCCGTGGAGCCGGAGCACGTCGAAGATCATGTACGTCACCGGCACCGTCGCGGCGAGCCGGGCCGCCCGGGCCGGCTCGCGTACGTGCATCCGCTCGGCGAGCGCGGTGAACGACGGGGTCCCCTTGTCGGTCAGCGCCACGATCTCGCCGTCGAGCAGCGCGTCCTCCACCCCCGTCGCCAGCGGCGCCAACTCGGGGTACGCGGCGGTGATCTCGACACCGGAGCGCGCGAAGAAACGCCCGACGCCGCCGGCCAGATCGGCGACGGCCCTTACGCCGTCCCACTTGAACTCGTAGCTCCAGCCCGCGCCGGTGGGCAGCTCGCCGGTGGTGGCGAGCATCGGCTTGAGGGGCGGGCCGGACACGCCCTCACTGTAGATCGACTGTGAAGTCCTCGCGTCCGGTTCGTTCCGATGCCATCCTGTCAATACCGCGCTGACCAGAAAGTTTGGCGGGGGTTACGACTGGTCGCGGTGGGGCCGACCCACCCGTTGGGTAAGGAGTGGCATGCGCGCTATCTGGAAGGGCGCCGTCTCGTTCGGCCTGGTCTCGATCGCGGTACGGCTGTACTCCGCGACCGAGGAGAAGGACATCCGCTTCCACCAGGTGCACCGGGAGGACGGCGGACGGATCCGCTACAAGCGCACCTGCTCGATCTGCGGCGAGGAGGTCACCTACGACGACATCGCCAAGGGGTACGACATCGGCGGCGGCGAGATGGTGATCCTCAGCGACGAGGACTTCGCCGACCTGCCGCTGACCACCTCGCACGCGATCGACGTGCTGGAGTTCGTCCCCGCCGAGCAGGTCGACCCGATCCTCTACAACAAGGCGTACTTCCTGGAGCCGGAGGGCGCCGCCACCAAGCCGTACGTGCTGCTGCGCGACGCGCTCACCGACTCGGACCGGGTGGCGATCGTCAAGGTGGCGCTCCGGCAGCGCGAGCAGCTCGCCACGCTGCGGGTGCGCGAAGGGGTGCTGCTGCTCAACACGATGCTCTGGCCGGACGAGGTGCGCACCGCGGACTTCGGCTTCCTCGACGACGACATCCAGGTCCGCCCGCCGGAGCTGGCGATGGCGAGCTCGCTGATCGACTCGATGGCCGGGGACTTCCGGCCGGACGAGTACAGCGACAACTACCGGGCGGCGCTGCAGGAGGTGATCGACGCCAAGGTCGAGGGCCGCGAGATCGTGCAGCCGGAGGAGGTCGAGGAGGCGCCGGCCGCGGCGGTGGACCTGATGGCGGCGCTGCGCGCCTCGGTCGACCGGGCCCGGGCCGCGCGCGGCGAGGCGCCCGCGGAGGGGGCGAAGGAGCCGACCCCGATCTCGGCGGCGAAGTCGGCCAAGAAGGCCGCGGAACCGGCCAAGAAGGCCCCCGCCAAGAAGACCGCCAAGAAGACCGCCGAAAAGAAGGCCACCCCCGCCAAGAAGACCGCAGCCAAAAAGACCGCGGAAAAGAAGACCCCCGCCAAAAAAACCCCCCGCAAAACCGCCTAGCCCCCAGCCCCCCGCGACCCCCCAGCCCCCGCGCGATCTTGCAGTTATGGCCGCAGTTATGACCCGTTTGGAGTCTTATGTGACGGCCATAACTGCAAGATCGCGGGGCGGGGGGGGGTGGGCGGGCGGGTGGGGTTAGCCGCGGCCGAGTTTTTGGGTTGGCTTGATCTTGACGATCACGCGTACGTCGCCGGGCTGCCCGAACGGGTAGCTCTCCTGGCCCAGGTACTTCTTCGCCATCTTGTTGATGTGCTGGTCCGCGCCCTCCTCGGTCATCTCGACCGTTCCCTTCACCCACAGGGTCCGCATGTCGTCGGCCTTGTCGGCGATCGAGACCGCCACCACGGGGTTGCGGAGCATGTTGGCGTGCTTCTTCCGCCCGCGCACCGTGTTGAACACGATGTGCTCGCCGTCGGTGTCGACCCACACGGGCGTGACGTGCGGGGTGCCGTCGGGTTCGATCGTCGCGACGTGCGCGAGCTGCGCTTCCTGGAGCAGGGCCAGGTCCACTTCGGTGAGGATCCCCATGGTCAGAACTTACCGGCGCTGTGCCGGCGGAAGGCCGCCGATCGCACGCAGAGGCGCGACGCCGATCAGACAGGGACGGCTGCGGCGCGGTTACGCGCCGAACTGGTGGACGTTCAGGGTGCCCTCGGCGTACGTCGCGCGCACCCGCTTCTTGTCGAACTTGCCCACCGAGGTCTTCGGCACCGCCTCGATGAACGCCCACCGCTCCGGCAGCTGCCACTTCGCCACCCGCTGGGCGAGGAAGTCCCGCAGCTCGTCGACGGTGACCGTCGACCCTTCCCGCAGCACGACGGTCGCCAGCGGCCGCTCGTCCCAACGCTCGTCCGGCACGCCGACCACGCACGCCTCCAGCACCGCCGGGTGCGCCATCAGCTCGTTCTCCAGCTCCACCGACGAGATCCACTCCCCGCCGGACTTGATGACGTCCTTGGCGCGGTCGGTCAGCGTCAGGTAGCCGTCCGGCGAGAGCGTGCCGACGTCGCCGGTGCGGAGCCAGCCGTCCCGGAACTTCTCCGGGTCCGGCTCGTCCTCGCCGACGTACCGGGCCGTGATCCACGGCCCCCGGACCTCCAGCTCGCCCACGGCCTCGCCGTCGGCGGGCATCTCCTCCCCCACCGGCCCGACGATCCGCGCGGCGACCCCGGCCGGCACCCGACCCTGGGTGTAGCGGTAGCGCCACGCCGCCTCGCCGGTCGCCCCGGCCGGCGGCCGGGAGACCGAACCGAGCGGGGACATCTCCGTCATGCCCCACGCGTGGATGACGGAGATGTCGTGCCGTTCCGCGAACGCGTGCATCAGCGCGGGCGGGCAGGCGGCGCCGCCGACGATCGCCTCCTTGACCGACGAGGTGTCGGTCGGGTTGGCGTCGAGGTAGGCGAGCAGGTCGTTCCAGATCGTCGGCACCGCCGCGGCGAGCGTGGGCCGCTCGGTGGCCATCATCTGCGCGATCGGCGCGGCCTGCAGGAAGCGGTCCGGCATGATCAGCGACGCGCCGGAGAGGAACGCCGCGTACGGCAGCCCCCAGGACATCGCGTGGAACATCGGCACGATGGCGAGCTCGCGGTCGGCCGGGCCGAGCCCGAATCCCTCCGGCATGCAGACCTGCATCGAGTGCAGCCAGATCGAGCGGTGCGAGTAGGCGACGCCCTTGGGGTTGCCGGTGGTCCCGGAGGTGTAGCAGAGCGCGGCCGCGTCCCGCTCGTCGACCTCGGGCCAGTCGAAGCGGTCCGGCTTGTCGGCCAGCAGCTCCGCCCAGTCGTGTACGGCGACCCGGCCACCACCGGCCTCCACCAGCGGGGCGGAGTCGCCGCCGCCGACCACGACCACGTGCTCGACGGTGGTCATCTGCGGCAGCACCCTGACGAGCAGCGGGATCAGCGTCGAGTCGACCAGGACGACCCGGTCGGTGGCGTGATTCGCGATGTACGCGACCTGCTCCGGGAAGAGCCGGATGTTGAGGGTGTGCAGCACGGCACCCATGCTGGGCACCGCGAAGTACGCGATCAGGTGCTCCGCGTTGTTCCACATGAACGTCGCGACCCGTTGGTCGCCGACCACTCCGAGATCGTCGCGCAGCGCGTGCGCGAGGCGCGCCGCCGCGGCACCGACCTCGGCGTACGTCATCCGGCGCGGCTGCGCGCCGGTCCAGGTGACCACCTCCGCGGCGGCGTGGACCGTGCTGCCGTGCTCGA
Organism: Micromonospora pattaloongensis; assembly: GCF_900107255.1. Lineage (GTDB taxonomy): Bacteria > Actinomycetota > Actinomycetes > Mycobacteriales > Micromonosporaceae > Micromonospora_I > Micromonospora_I pattaloongensis. The sequence continues at coordinate 101,884 of NZ_FNPH01000012.1, forward strand.
GGATCCGGGAGATCTGCAGCGGGGCGTCCATCATCGTGCTACGCATGGGTAGCAAGGTAGTGCGCCAGGTCACAGAAGCGGAAGAGGTGACCGGCGAGACGCTCTAGGGTGGTCGGCGTGGCGACTATCGGATGGGCCGAGTCCTACCTCGGACAGCTGCGGGCGCTGGCGGGCGACCGCATCCTGATGTTCACGGGTTCGCGCGGCGTGCTCCGCGACGGCGACGGGCGCGTGCTGCTGATCGAGCGCTCCGACAACGGCTACTGGGCGATGCCGGCGGGGGCGATGGAGCTCGGCGAGTCGATCACCGAATGCGTGACCCGCGAGGTGTGGGAGGAGACGGGCCTGCGGGTCCGCACCGTCACCCCGTTCGCCCTCTACACCGGCGGCGACTACACCTTCACCAACATGTACGGCGACACCTATCAGCTCTTCGTGACGGCGTTCCGGATCGACGCCTGGGACGGCGAGCTGGCCCGGCAGACCACCGAGACCACCGACGCGCGGTTCTTCCCGCCGGACGCGCTGCCGTCGCCGCTCTCGCCGACGGTCGCGGAGACCCTGGCCGACCTCGACGCCTTCGAACGCACCGGCCGGCTCATCCTGAAATAGCCGACGGCCCCGCCACGTGACGTGGCGGGGCCGTTCGTGGGCGGCCTCAGATCATGCTCTGCGCCTTGGCCTCCATGTCGGCGGCGGCCTCGTCGCCGGTCTCGGAGTCCAGCGACTTCCCGGACCGGGAGCCCGGACCGCCGCGCAACTCGCGGTCCGGCAGCGCCAGGGTGACCAGCACCGCGAGGATCGCGACCAGCCCGGTGACCAGGAAGACCGTGTGCAGCGAGTCGACGAAGGCCGACTGGATGGCGGCCCGGATCGGCTCCGGCAGGGCCAGGATGCGGGACGGTTCGTTGATCGAGATGTTCTTCGCGCCGCTGGCGGCGAACTGAGCGGCCTGCGCGGGCGGCAGCTGCGCGATCGCCGCCGGCATCCGTGCGGCGAGCGCGTCGGCGAGCCGGGCGGTGAGCACCGCGCCGAGGATCGCCACGCCGAACGAGCCGCCCAGCGACCGGAAGAACGTCGCCGCCGACGTGCCGGCGCCGAGGTCCTTGAGGTCGACGGCGTTCTGCACGGCGAGGATCAGCGACTGCATGCCCAGGCCCATGCCGACGCCGATCACCACCATGTAGATGAACGCGACCCAGAGTGAGGTCTCGACCTGCAGGCGGGTGAAGAGCAGCATGCCGACGACGAGCACGGCCGAGCCGGCGACCGGGAACCACTTGTAGCGCCCGGTCCGGCTCATCGCGCGCCCGGACAGGATCGAGGTCGCGATGATGCCGGCCATCATCGGCAGCATCAGCAGGCCGCTGCGGGTCGGCGACGCGCCCTTGACGATCTGCAGGTAGAGCGGGATGAAGATGATCGACCCGAACATGACCAGACCGAGCACGAAGCCCGCGATGTTGGCCAGCGCGAAGGTCGGCCGCCGGAAGAGCCCGAGCGGCAGGATCGGCTCCGGCACCCGGGTCTCCTGGAACACGAAGAGCACGCTGAGCACCGCGCCGGCGACGAAGAGCCCGATGATCGTCGCCGAGCTCCAGGCGTACTGGTTGCCGCCCCAGCTCAGCGCGAGCAGCACGCAGCTGACCCCGGCCACCAGCAGGCCGGCGCCGAGCCAGTCGATCGCGTGGTTGCGGCGCTGGAACGGGATCAGCCGCATGACGCGGTAGCAGACCACGATCGCGAGGATGCCGAGCGGAATGTTGATGTAGAAGATCCAGCGCCAGTTGTGCTCGGCGAAGTAGCCGCCGACCAGCGGCCCGGCCACCGACGACAGCCCGAAGACCGCGCCGAACAGTCCCTGGTAGCGCCCGCGCTCGCGGGGCGACACCACGTCGGAGATGATCGTGAACGCGAGCGTCATCAGACCGCCCGCGCCGATCCCCTGGATGCCCCGCGTGACGATCAGCTGGAGCATGTCCTGTGACAGGCCGGCGAGCAGCGAACCGACCAGGAACGTGCCGATCGAGAAGAGGAACACGGGCCGGCGCCCGTACAGGTCGGCCATCTTCCCGTAGAGGGGGGTCGAGGCGGTCGACGCGAGCAGGTACGACGTCACCACCCACGAGTAGTGGTTGATCCCGCCCAGCTCGCCGACGATCGTCGGCAGCGCCGTTCCCACGATCGTCTGGTCGAGCGCGGCCAGCAGCATGCCGGTCATCAGCCCGACCATCAGGGTCAGGATCTGCCGATGCGTCAGCGTGGGTCGCACCTCGGCGGATGTGGTCATTGCGTCTCTTCCTCTCGTGCCCGTGGGCGGACGCCCGCGGGATCCGATCCCCCGTAAGGAACAGCGATCGAATCGTTGAGCCGGGTGAAGAGCCGGACGAACTCCCGGCGCTCCTCCGGTGTCCAGTCGGCCAGCAACTCCCGCAGGGCGCCGACCCAGCTCCGGCGGTGACGCGCGAATGCCTCACGTCCAGTTTCGGTCGCCGCGATGACCCATGCCCGCCGATCGGCGGGATCGGGGCTGCGGGACGCGAGGCCGGCCGTCTGCAACGCGCCGGCCTGGCGGCTCACGGTCGACAGGTCGAGCGCGAGGTCCTCGGCGAGCGCGGTGAGCCGGGCCGGTCCGGCGCCGACCAGCCGGGCCAGCAGGGTGTACGCCGCGCGTTCCAGCGGTGGGTCGAACGACATCCGCTGGTACATCCGCTGGGTGCGCCGGTGGAACTGGCCGATCAGCTGCCCGAGGACGACGTACTCGTCGTCCGGTCCGGTCCGCCGATCCACAACCCACCCCATCGGAAAAACTTGCCTCAGGCAAGCATTTTGTCAGTCATCGTCACCCGGACGCACCCGAAATACGATGTGATCCAGAGCATGCGAAAGCGCGTGGACACCCTCGGTCGTCTCCCGGCACGATGACGAGCCGTGAAGAAGCTGCTGCGGCACCTGGCGCTGGACATCACCCCGCTGCGGCAGTCGCGGGACTTCCGGCTGGTCTACTCCGGCGCCGCGGTCTCGTCGGTCGGCTCCTTCATCACCTACGTCACCGTCCCGTACCAGGTCTACAAGATCACGGACGACCCGCTGCTGGTCGGCCTGCTCGGAGTCTTCCAGCTCGTACCGCTGCTCGTCATGGCGTTCGTCGGCGGGGCGCTGGCCGATTACCTCGACCGTCGGCTGCTGGTGCTCGGCGGCGAGATCGCGTTCACGCTGCTCTGCGGCGTGCTGCTGCTCAACTCGCTCAGCGACGAGCCGCATCTGTGGCTGCTCTACCTGGTGTCCGCGCTCACCTCCGCGGTGGACGGCGTGCAACGACCGGCGATGGAGGGGCTGCTGCCCCGCATCGTGACCCCCGCCCAGATCCCGGCGGCCAGCGCGCTCAACTCGATGCGGCACGACGTCGCGCAGCTCGCCGGGCCGGCACTGGCCGGCATCCTGATCGCCTCGGTCGACCTGGCCTGGGTGTACGCCATCGACCTGGCCACCTTCGCGTTCTCGCTGGTCTGCCTGGCGGCGGTCCGGGCGGTGCCGCCACCACCGGCCGCCGACCGCCCGTCGCTGCGCTCGGTGGCGACCGGCCTGCGGTACGCCCGCAGCCGCCCCGAACTGCTCGGCACCTATCTGGTGGACATCAACGCGATGTTCTTCGGCATGCCGCAGGCGCTCTACCCGTTCATGGCGAACAAGCTCGGCGGGCCGGCCGTGCTCGGCCTGCTCTACGCGGCCCCCGCGGTCGGCTCACTGCTCGCCACGCTCACCTCCGGCTGGACCGGCCGGGTGCACCGGCACGGCCTGATGGTGGTCTTCGCGGCCGGCGCCTGGGGGCTCGCGATCATCGGCGTCGGACTCGCCAACACGCTCTGGCTGGCGCTGCTCTGCCTGGTGCTGGCGGGCGCGGCCGACATGATCTCCGGGCTGTTCCGGATGACGATCTGGAACCAGACCATCCCCGATCACCTGCGCGGGCGGCTCGCCGGGATTGAGATGATCTCGTACTCGACGGGTCCGCTCCTGGGCAACATGCGCGCCGGGCTCGGCGCCCGCGTGGTCGGCATCGAAGGTTCGGTCATCTCCGGGGGCGTGCTCTGCGTGCTCGGCACCCTCGCGCTCGCCGCCGCGCTGCCGAAGTTCCTCCGCTACGACGGCCGCGACGGCCTGGCCCGCAAACAGGCCGAGGACGCCGCCTGGGCCGCCCGGGCTTCCGGTCCGGCCGATCGGGGACTTGTTCACACGGACTGATCGCGCCGAACAAGTCCCCGATCGCCGGCGCGTCAGTGCCGGCCCTCGGCGAACTCCTCGACGATCTTCGAGCAGAACGCCGGCAGGTCGTCCGGGTTCCGGCTGGTCACCAGCCCGTTGTCGACGTGGCACGTCTCGTCCACCCAGGTCGCCCCCGCGTTCGTCAGATCCGTACGCAGGCTCGGCCAGGACGTCAGCGTCCGCCCCTTGACCACGTCCGCCTCGACCAGCGTCCACGGGCCGTGGCAGATCGCGCCGACCGGCTTGCCGGCGTCGAAGAACGCCCGCACGAAGCGGACCGCGTCCGGGTCCGCCCGCAGGAAGTCGGGGTTCGCGACCCCGCCGGGCAGCACGAGCGCGTCGTAGTCGCCGGGATCGGCGTCCGCGACCGCCTTGTCCACCGGGTACGTGCTGGACTTGTCCATGTGCTGCATCGCCTGGATCGAACCGGACTCGAGCGAGATCAACTCGACCCGCGCGCCGGCCTGCTCCACCGCCTCCCGCGGCTTCGTGTACTCCACCTCTTCCACGCCGTCGGTGGCGAGGAACGCGATCCGCTTGCCATCAAGCGCTGCCATCGGGACACACCTCCTCAGTGACGCCGCACGCGACAAAAACCTCAGTGCTGTCGTAACGGCTGTGAAACTGCTTCCCCGACCCGCTCGCGCGGCAAACCCCGGCGTGTTTGAGCCCACCGGGCGCGGGCACCCGGCCTGGCATGGCGCAGTGCACTATCGGGTCGCGACAACTGGCCACGATGGTCGACGACTGGTCCGGTCGGCCGGTGCTCGTCGTGGGGGACCCGATGCTCGACGACTGGCACTTCACCACCTCGGAGCGGCTCTGCCGGGAGGCGCCGGCCCCGGTGCTCCGGCTGCGCGACCGGCAGCTGGCCGCCGGCGGCGCGGCGAACACCGCCGTCAACCTCGCCGCCCTGGGCGGCCGCTCCCTACTGGTCGCGCCGGTCGGGGCCGACGCCGGCGGCGACCGGTTGCGCGACTGCCTGGAGCGCGCCGGCGTGACGGACCGGACGGTGACGCAGCCCGGTCGGCCGACCCCGGTGAAACGGCGGCTGCTCGCCGACGACCAGATCGTGCTCCGCGAGGACGAGGGCGATGCCGCCGGGCCGCTGCCGGACGACGGGGTACGCCGGCTGCTCCGCGCGCTGCGGGGCGCGGTCGAGGAGTTCGGCCCTCGCCCGGCGCTGGTGATCTGCGACTACGGGCTGGGCGCCCTGCCCGAGCCGGCGCGCGCCTGGCTGGTGGCCAACCGCGAGCTGTTCGGCACGGTGACGCTGGACGCGCACGACCTGCGGCCCTGGCGGGGACTCGCCCCGAGCGCCGTCACGCCGAGCCTCGCCGAGGCCGCGCACCTGCTGCGACGGCCGTCCCGGCCCGGCGACCGGGCGGCCACCGCCGCGGCGTGGCTGCCCGCGCTGCGCGAGCGCACCGGCGCGGCGGTCGTCGCGGTCACCCTCGACTCCGACGGCGCGATCGTCGGCGACGGCGACGGGCAACCGCACCGCACGCACGCGGACCCCGCGGCCGCGAGCCACGCCGTCGGCGCCGGCGACGCCTACCTCGCGGCGTTGACGCTGGCGCTCGCCGCGGCCGCGCCGACGCCGCTCGGCGCCGAGACCGCACAGCTCGCCGCCGCCGTCACGCTCGGCGGCCCCGGCACCTGCGTCTGCGACCGGGACGCGCTGTTCGCCGCCGCGGACCCGGCGGTGACCGACGCGGTCGGGCTCGCCGCCCGGGTACGCCGGCGGCGCGCGCAGGGCGACCGCGTCGTCTTCACCAACGGTTGCTTCGACGTGCTGCACCGCGGCCACGTCCGCTACCTGGAGCAGGCCGCCGCACTCGGCGACGTGCTGGTGGTCGCGGTCAACTCCGACGAGAGCGTGCGCCGGCTGAAGGGCCCGGACCGCCCGGTCAACCCGGTGGAGGACCGGGTCGCCGTGCTGGCCGCGCTCTCCTGCGTCGACCACGTGGTCGTCTTCGAGGAGGACTCCCCCGCCGACCTGATCGCCACCGTCCGCCCCGAGGTGTACGTCAAGGGCGGCGACTACCCGCCGGAGCTGGTGCCGGAGGCGCCGCTGGTGCGGCGGCTCGGCGGACAGGTGCACTGCGTCGGGTACGTCCCGGACCGCTCCACCTCGGCGATCATCGACCGCATCCGCGCCGACGCCTCGGAAAGGGCCCCTTCCGGAACCGAATCCGACAGCCAGGGGCCCTTGCGGTGACCCGGCCGCTGGAGCCCGGCGACGCGGACGCCTTCCGGAGCCCGCGGCTGCTCGACGTGCTGATCCCGACCCGGAACCGGCCCGCCGAACTGGCCACCACCCTCGCCGGGCTGGCCGCGCAGTCCGGCCCCGCCGGCTTCGCAGTGGTGGTCAGCGACCAGTCCGACGACGAGCCCGGCTGGGCCGCGCCGGCGCCCGCGGCGATGGTGCGGGTGCTGCGCCACCGCGGACATCCGGTGCTGCTCACCCGGCACCTGCCGCGTCGCGGCCTGGCCGAACACCGCGCCGCGCTGCTGGCGAACTCCACCGCCCGGCACGTGCTGCTGCTCGACGACGACGTGTGGCTGGAGCCCTACGCCGTCGCGCGGCTGCTCACGGCGCTGCGCGAGCTGCGTTGCGGCTTCGTCGGCAACGCCGTGCACGGACTGTCGTACGCCGACGACGAGCGGCCGGAGCAGCACGACGGCTACGAGGAGTGGGCCGGCCGGCCGGTGCCGGAGGACGTGCGGCCGGGCACCCCGCAGTGGCAGCGGGCGCGCATCCACCCGGCCGCCAACCTGCTGCACGTGACCCGGAAGCTGGGGCTGGCGCCGGGCGAGTGGCGGGCGTACAAGGTCTCCTGGATCGGCGGCTGCGTGCTCTTCGACCGGGCGAAGCTGGTCGCGGCGGGCGGCTTCGACTTCTGGCGGCGGGTGCCCGCCAACCATCAGGGCGAGGACGCCGCCGCGCAGCTCGCGGTCATGCGCCGGTACGGCGGGGCCGGCGTCGTGCCCAGCGGCGCGTACCACCTGGAGGCGCCGACCACGGTCACCGACCGGGGCGTCGAGTGCTGGCAGGTGCTACTCGGGACAGAACCGGCAGCGGAGGGAGCGACACCATGACGACGACCACCACCCACGCTCCGCGTACGACCGTATGGCAGCTGGAGCAGGCGGTGCTGCGTACCCTCGCCGAGCGCCTGCCCGCCGGGGAGGCCGCGCTGCTCGCGACCGCCCTGCCCCCGGCGTGGGCGCGGGCGGCCGAGGTCGACAACCCGACGGCGCAGCGCTTCGACTCGGTGGAGTTCCTGAAGCGGGTCCGCACCCGTGCCGGGCTGCGCGGCGCCGCCGACGACGAGGTGCGCGACGACGCCATGTTCGCCCTGGACCAGGTCCTGCTGCTCTGCCCGAGCGCGGTGCTCCACAGGGTGCAGCAGCCGCTACCGGACGACATCCGCGGCCTCTTTCCCGAGGCGGTGCGGCTGCGCGCCGCCGGAGCACGTTAGGTCCGCCACCGCCTCCAGCACCTCCGCGACCGGCACGTCCGCGACGAACGACTCGCGGTGGCCGCAGCCCTCGCCGGGGCGGCAGGGGTACAGGTCGCGGGTGCAGTCCGCGCCGCAGACCGGGCAGTGGATGATCCAGGAGGTCAGGGCGCGGTGGCGCCCCCGGAGCGGCGTCGCCACCGTGATCATGTTGCCGACCCAGAAGATCCCCACCGTCGGGGTGCCGACCGCCGCCGCCAGGTGCAGCGGACCGGTGTCGTTGGCGACCACGACCGCGCACTCCGCGTACAGGCCGGCGAGCCCGCCCAGCGTGAGCGCCCCGACCAGCGGCCGCACCGGCGCCCGCGCCGCCGCGCGCACCTGCTCGACGAGCGGCCGCTCGGACTCCGTGCCGGTCAGCACCACCTCGAACCCCATCGCGACCAGCGCGTCCGCCACCGCCACGAAGCGGTGCGGCGGCCACCGGCGGCGGGGGTCGGAGACGCCGGGATGCAGCGCGGCACGCGGTCGCTCCGGCGCGCCGGCCACCGCCCGCGCCTCCACCAGGTCGCCGGCGGTGAGCGCGAGCGTCGGCGTCAGCGTCACCGGCGCCGCGCCGACCAACGCGACCGCCTCCAGGTAACGGATGATCTCGGGCTGGTAGAAGACGTACCGGAGCCACCGGTCCAGCGGCGGCGCGTCGGTGGCGCGCAGCCCGGCGGTCAGCCGCGCGCCGAGCGCCGACACCAGCGGATTGCTGTGCCGACCCCCACCGTGCAGCTGCAGCGCCAGGTCGAAGCCCTCCCGGCCCGCGGCGGCGAGAAAGTCCGGCATCGTGGTCGGCGCCGGCGCGTCGTGGATGCCCTCCGCGGGCGGCACGACCAGCACCCGGTCCACCGGGGACGGCCGACCGGTCAGCCACCGGGCGTGCCAGGGAGCACCGAGGAGCACCAGCTCGGCTGCCGGGTACGCGGCGCGCAGCGCCTCCAGCGCGGGCAGCACGAAGAGGAAGTCCCCGAGCGCGTTGGCGCGCAGCACCGCGATCCGGCTGACGTCGGGCACCGGCGCGGTCACGTCACCCCTCAGCCGTCCTGCTGTCGACTGATCTCCGCCTCGCCCACGTTGGGGTGGTGCATCTCGCGGTCGGCGGCCGGATCGATCCGGCCCGGGTTCATCCGCGCGCGCGGCGGCTCATGGTCATCGACCGTGGTGCGGCGGCGGTTCGCCACGCTCCTCGGGGTCTCGTACGCCGGCCGTCCCACCGTGATCGAGCGGCGGCTCGCCGGCCCGCGGGGCATCGTGACGGTGAGCAGCCCGTGGTCCATCACCGCGTCCATCCGGTCCGCGTCGACCTCCGACGGCAGCCGCAGCTGATATTCGAAGGTGCGGTGCGCCGCTCCCATGCCCGGCATCCCGTGATCGGCGTTCACCTCCGCCTCCGACCGGGCCCGGATCCGAAGCTGCCCGGCGTCCACCTCGACGGCGACCTCCTCCGGCGCCACCCCCGGCAGCCGCGCGGTCACCTGCCAGCCGCCATCGGTCGGGTGCATCTCGAGATCCGGCGGACCGCCCCGCCGCCCGACCAGGCGCCCGAGCTGGGAGCCCAGCCGCTGCAGGTTGCCGAGCACCATCCCTGCGCGATCCATCGGCGACCGCTGTTGCGGATCACTCATCGGCACCCCCGTCACCGTCCCGCGCCGTCGCCGACGGCTACCCGGGCGGGTTCGCGGCAAACCTTCCGCCCGCAGCTATGCGTCAGCGCCGCGTGCGTGGGGTGCGGCCGGCGCGCAGGGCGAGCGCGGCCGTACCGGCGAGCGCGGCGCCGGCCGCGGCGACCAGGCCGTGGTGCTGCGACGCCCACAGCTGCACGCTCCGGCGGTGTGAGCGGTCGTCGAAGTCGCCGTGCGCGCCGTGGTCCGGCTCCCCCGGGCCGTCGGCCGGGTCCCACAGGTTCGCCGGCTGCCGCGGGTCGCGCGGCTGCGGGGTCTGCTGCGACCGGTAGCCGGTCCGCGCCAGATACCGGTCCAACACACCGGGCGCCACGGCGTTCGCCAGCAGCGTGGCGACCGTCGACCCGCCGACCCAGTACTCGCGGCGCCGCGGATGGTCGGCCGCGTGGACGATCGCGTCGGCGGCCACCTCCGGCTGATAGATCGGGGGTACGGGCTGCGCGCGGCGCGGCAGCCGGGACAGCACCCAGCCGAACTGCGGCGTGTTCACGGCGGGCAACTGCACCATCGTCACGCGTACCCGGCTGCCGTCGTGCAGCAGTTCGCAGCGCAACGCCTCGGTGAAGCCCTGGATGGCGTGCTTGGCGCCGCAGTACGCGGTCTGCAGCGGAATACCGCGGTACGCCAGCGCCGAGCCGACCTGCACGATCGCGCCCCGGTCGCGCGGCAGCATCCGCGTCAGCGCGGCCTTCGTGCCGTGCACGTACCCCAGGTACGACACCCGCGTGACCCGCGCGAAGTCGTCGATCCCGATCTCCGTGAACGGCGCGAACACCGAGGTGAAGGCGTTGTTCACCCACACGTCGATCGGCCCGAGCTCGCGCTCGACGCGCGTCGCCGCGGCGTCCACGGCGGCGAAGTCGGCCGTGTCGACCACGATCGGCAGCGGCGTCCCGCCGGCGCGCTCCACGTCCCGCGCGGCACCGTCCAGTCCGGCCTCGCCGCGCGCCAACAATGCGATCTTGTTACCGCCAGCGGCGAATCGGCGGGCCGTCGCCCGACCGATTCCGCCGCTGGCACCGGTGACCACGACGACTCTGGTCGTCATGAGCCGCCCCCTGTCTGGGCCCCTTTTCTCCCGTGACGCCCGATGACTACCCCGGCGAACGGGCGACAAAACCCGGCCCGTCCAACTGGGACACGTCAGTGGCTAAGGCGCGAAGTCCACCTTCTGCTTGACCGCCGCGTCGACGTCCTCGGCGGTCAGCAACTCCACGGCGCTGGCGGTGCTGCCACCGGCCGCCTCGACGGTGGTCACCAACGCCATCACGGCCTTCGTGTCGGGCAGGTCGCAGAAGATGTAGACGTGCTCCTCACCGGGGCTGAAGTAGAACGCCTCCAACGTGCCACCGAGGCTTCCGATCGCCTTCGCCGCCGTGTCCCGCCGGGCGGTGCCGCCAACCTTGATCAGCCCCTTGGCCCCGTCCTGCGTGTAGCTCGCCCTGATGAGGAACTTCGCCATCTGGTTCACCGCCCCTGCGACCCGCGCACGATCTGTCACTCACCGTAGCCGCACGGACCGTCCCGACGGCGCGAATCAGCCCGGTGACCGCCGGCTCTTCGGCAGATCGAACTGGTCGGCGGCGCGGCAGTCGCGCTGGCTGCCGATCGCGCCGGGCCCGAGCCGGTCGAGCACCTGTCGGGCCCTGGTACGCCCGAGGTTCCAGGCGTACCAGGGATCCGACTCGGCCAGGTCGTCGGCGATCCAGCTCAGCGTGCACCGGCGCACCGGGTCCGGCAGCTCCCCGAGCGCCGGGGTGGCGTCGGCCGACAGCGCCCTCAGGTACCAGGCGTCGATCTTGCCGGTCTGCTCGTAGCGGGCGATGTTGCGCCGCGCCGCGTAGTCCTCGGGGTTGAGCGTCGCCAGACTCAGCAGCATCGCCACCGCGAGCCCCACGGTCACGCGGGGGATCCAGCCGCCCCGCCAGCGCACGCCGGCCCCGATGATCATCAAGAAGACGGTGCCGAGCAGCAGCTCGAACGCCATCACGAAGATCCGCTCCCCGGTGAAGCTGTAGACCTTCTGGTACGTGTACATCCGGGACAGCGCCGACACCACGATGACGACGCCGAGCGCGCTGAGCAAACCCAGCAGGATCCGCAACAGCAGCCGTTCGGCCGGACGGTCGCGACGGGCCCAGCGGGTCACCCCGGCCAGCACCGCCAACGTCAGCATGGTGACGATGACCAGTTGCCAGAAGCCGCTGCGGGCGTACTCGGCGTAGCTCAGGCCGGTGGTCCGCAGCACGTGCCGCTGCCCGCCGAAGAGCACGGTGAACTGCACGGCGACGAAGCCGGCGAACAGCAGCGTCAGCGCGGTGATCGGCAGAGCCCACTCGACGAGACCGAAGCTGCGGGCGGCGGGCTTGTCCACCGCGGACAGGTCGGGCGGCGCGGTGATCGTGTAGATCGCCGCGACGGCGACCAGACCGCCCACGACGAGCAGGAAGAGCCACTGGAACGTGGCGCCGACGCCGATCTCCGGCACGAGGGCGCCGAGCACCTGCGAGAAGGCGGCGTCGGCCGAGGAGAGCAGCGCCCCGAAGACGACCAGCACGACCGCGGTGGCGGCCACCGAACCCACGACGCGGACGGCCAGTCCCGGGTTCACCGCGGTCCCGGTGTGCTTCCGCACCCACGGCAGCCCGCGGAACGCCGCGATCGGCGCGGCCACCAGGCTGAACAGGATCGACCGTACGAGTCGGCCGCCCACGATCGCCAACGCCGCACAGCACAGCGCCCCCAGGACGCAGAACGTCACCAGCCACCAGGCGTTGCGGAACGTCAGCACCGCGAGCAGCGCCAGCGCCGCCACCGCCCAGCCGGCCCGCACCCAGCGCTCGGTGCGGGGAAGCTCCGCCGCGGCACGTCGTACCGCGACGATGACGCCGGCGGTCAGCACCAGCCAGCCGAGGAACCACCCGATCCCGGTCCGGTTCAGCGGTACGAAGACCGCCAGCGCCAGCGCACCGGCCAGCACGGCCAGCGGAGCGGTCCGGTTCTGCGCGGCCTTCGGGCCCGGCCAGGCCCGGTCGAAGAAGGACGGCTGCGCCGGTACCGGCCGGAAGTGGTACGGCGACGGAAAGCCCGGCACCCCGGCCTGCTGCGGGCCCCATCCCGGGCCGGGCACCGTCTGTCCCGCCGCCGGTGGCACCGGTGCGGACGGAGCGGTTTCCCGCTCCGGCGTCGCCTTCGCCACCGCCGGCGCCTTCGGCGTCGTGCCCGGCTCGGCGGCCGCTGCGGACTGGGCGGGCGGCGCGGCCTCCGCGGCCGCTGCCAGTTCGGTGGTCGGTGCGGGCTCGCCCGCCGAGGACGTGGGCGGGATGGGCACCGTGACCGTGGACGGGCTCGACGCGGTCGCTGCCGCCACCGGGCCGGGGGTGGCCGGGGCTGGCGCGTCGGTCGTGCCGGCGGATTCGGTGGGCGCCGCCTGCGGCCCGGCCGTCGTGCCGGTTGGTGCGGTGGGCGCGGGCGGGGAGTCGGCCCCCGGTTGCGCCGGCACCATCGGCAGGAAGATCGCGTAACCCCGGGTGCCGGTCGGCACGGTCACCGGAATGGCCCAGGCGGGCCCGTCCGCCGGGCCGGGCCACACGATCGAAGGAAGCCCGTCGGTGGGCGGCATGACCAGCAGCTGGGGCGGTTCCGGGGCCGCGACCCGATCGCCGTTCTCCCCGGGAACCGGGGAGCCTGCGGTTGGTGGCAGCTCCGACACCGCATCCTCCTAGACCGAAATGGATGCGGCCACTTTAGGGGCAACATCGATCCCCCGCCGTCCCGCCAATGCGGAGGACCGAGTCGCGCAGCACGCGGCGCTGCCGCGTGCTGCTCGCCCGACCCGTCTCACGTCGGCCGGTCTGGCCCCGTGCACGCCCGTACGCCCCCCCAGCGGTGGTGACACGGCTCAAGAGACCGTCTAACGTCACTCTGTCACTCACCGTCGACAAAGGACATGCGTGAAGATCGCACAGGGCACACGTGCCGTCGCCGTAGGACTTGTGTCGCTGCTGACCGTCGCCGCCACGTCGGCGAGCGCCGCCAGCAACCGCGAGGCTCCGCCCCGTCCCGCTGTCGCGGCGACGAACGCCGCCGACATCCCGGTCGAGCGGCGCGCCAGCGAGCACGCCGCCGAGCCGACGCCCGCAGAAAGCGGTTCCGGACCTGCGCCCCGCGGCACCACCGCCGTCCGTCCGGCGGCGACCGCACCGCAGAGCACGGCGGCACCTGCCGGCGGGCGCGCCGAGCCGCGATTCGACATCGACGGTGACGGGAAAGACGAGCTGGTAGTACTCGCCCGTCGCGCGATTCCGGGCGGACTCGCCCTGCTGGTTCAGTACGGCCTCGGCCGTCGGGACATCGTGACCGCGCCGCCGGGGCACCGCCTATCGAGCTCACCCACCGCGGGTGACTTCAACGGCGACGGCTTCCAGGACATCGCGGTCGGCGGCAGCCGGGAGGTTTCCCCGGGCGTTGTCGAGAAGGGGATCCTGGTCTACGCCGGCGGCCCGGACGGGCTTGATCGCGACAATGTGCAATACCTGCCGGGGCTGAACCGCGCCGCGCTCGCCGCGGGTGACGTCAACAACGACGGCAGGGACGATCTGGCCTTCACGGCGAACGGCGTGACCCCGGAACGTGACGGCCCCTTCCGGGGATCGGTGACGGTGCTGTCGGGCACCGACAACGGGCTCACCCTGGACGGCTCGATGACGCTCCGTCAGGTCGTACCCCGCTGGACCGGCCTGGTCGACGAGCATTTCGGCACCGGGCTGGCGATGGGCGACTTCACCGGCGACGGCTACGACGACCTCGTCGTAGCCGGGACCCGGCGGGGCACGAACGAATACAACTCCCACGGCATGGTGACCCTCTTTCCCGGCTCCGCGACCGGGCCGGACACCGCAAAGGTCACGAAGATCGAAGCGCAGCTCGACGCCGCCGGCGAGAGCCTTCCGGTCGATGTGATGACGATGTCGGACATGGACCGGGACGGACGGGACGAGCTCATCCTCGGACTTCCCCGGTACGCCAATGGACAGGTCGTCTACCTCCGTGGCGCGGCCTCAGGGCTGAGGTGGGCCGGGCACCGTGTGATCGACCCGGACAGCCCGGGGGTGCCCGGGGGGCCGGACCGGGGGTTTGTCCACGGCAATTTCGGCTACTCACTCGCGACCGGCGACGCTACCGGCGACGGCATCCCGGACCTGCTGGTCGGCGCGATCTCGGTGAACGTGGGCCCGGTGGAGGACGCCGGTGCGGTGACGCTGATTCCCGGCACCAAACAGGGCCCGACCGGCGCCGGCTCGTACGTCTACACGCAGCAGGTTGCCCCTCTGACCTGGGACCGCAGGCCCGATCCGTCGATCAGCGATCGCCCGGAATACCTCGACTACCTCGGATCGTCCGTGGCGATCCTCGACCTGGACGGCGTCGGCCCGCTGGAGATGTTCGCGGAGTCGATGTACGAGGGCCACTCCGAGCAAACCGGCGAGATCGGCCTCCTCACGAGCCTGCAACTCCAACCCCTGAAAACCGGACGCGGCTCTCCGGCACCGCCCCGGTTCCGCTTCGTGCCCGTGAGGCAGCAGCGCCCGGCGGACTTCTCAGCGGGCGGAATCCGGATCGAACGACTCGAGTCCGGCCTGCTGAGCAACTGAGGGACGGGCCGCAACTCGACGCGGCAACGGAGATGACGTGGCGCTCATCCCCCGCTCGTAACGGCAGGATGGGTGGCGTCGGAGATTACGACGCCACCCATCGTCCGATAACCGAGGTACCGGGGACTCGCTCGCGTCAGCCGCCTGAGACATCATCCCGGGAATCGGAGGCTTCGGATTCCTCGCTGTGAGTCACTCGCCGTACTTGTCGAGGATGCGCGCCTTCTGAGCTTCGTACTCACCTTCGGTTAGCGCGCCGGCTTCCTTGAGCTGGTGCAGCTTCTCAAGCAGAACAACCGGGTCATCGTACGAGCGCTGCCCGCCGACCTCCTCGCCGATCTTCCTCGCGAACGAACTGTCGCGGGCCCGGCCCCAGATGAACGAGACGATGGCGAGAACGATGACGACCGGGATGATGACCTCCACGGCGCGTAAGCGTAGAGACGCTGCGCAACATCCCGCAGGCGCAGTGACCTGACCTGACCTGCACCGTCGCAGCGGGCGCCACCTCCGGCCCGCTCTTCCCCGTCCGCCGCCGACGGGCTTGGCGGTACGCTGTGCCTTACGTTCGAGTTGCGCGACAGCCTGTATCTCGGCGGTGACTACTACCGCTCACTGCCGGACTGGGGTGAGGTCATCGTGCAGCGAAACGACGACCTCGGTGAGCCAGCGGAACCCGCCTACGCACATCTGCCGACGCTCGTCCGCGTCGAAGTCACCGCGGCGTCAGAGCCTGCCGTCAACGAGGCACTCCGGCGGCTCGGCCTGATCCTGATTGACCGCGAGCCGTAGATTTTGGCTCCATGCCTGCCACTGTCCTACCCGCATCCCTGTCATAGAGCGCCGCTGTTTCCGCAATAGGCGCAATCCGGATCTCTGCCGTCCGAGGGCCACTGGTAGACGACCTCGTCGCCGGTCTCTCGCCCCAAGCGTTCAGCGAGCATCCAGCCGTTGGCGCGCCAGCGCGCCTGATCTTCGTCGGTCGAGGGCTCCGGTTTGCCGCTCGTTCCACGCCATGCGGCGTGTTGGTGTTGGTCTTGCCAGCTCGCCCAGGCCCGCAGTTCGGCAGCCAGCTCGGCGGAGATCTGTAGGTATTCGGGGCCAACGGAGGCGCACGCCTCTCTCGGTGGCCCGCCATTCACCGGGGACAGCGTGACCCAGGTCCAGACCGGGAACGCGCCGTAGTCGGTGTCGATGTCGAGCCGGCGCACCCCATCGGGCTGGCCATAGGGGCAGTGGCGTGAATGAAGCCGGAACTCCTCCATGGGCGTGACTGAACACGCTGGTAGGACTGGACGCCAAGCGGCAGAGCCTGGGATTAGAAGAAGATCGCGGATGGCTGGTGGGGTGGCTGCCTCCCTGGTCAGCCCTTCTGCCACTGTCGGTGGCATCGCATCAACGGGTGGTCTTGGCTGTACGGCCACGCTGTTGGGTTTGACATGGTCACGACGTGCCCGGCCCCGCGCGTGGCGGCCCGTCACCGGACCCTGCGTCGAACGCGCGCAACGAACTGCTCAAACTACTCATGCTGCCGCTCGGCTCGGCCGTCCTGCTGGCGCCGTCGGCTGTGCCGCCTTGTGGTTGTACAACTAATCGGCGGTCCCTGCGCCGGACCCGGAGCGTCAATCTGGCCGCCTTGCGTACGCTGCCGATCTATGGCCGCCGGACTCAATGAGCGTCAGCTCGAAGCCATCGCGGAAACACTGGACTTGGCCCAACAGCTCGGGGTCGAAGTATGG
>NZ_FNPH01000001.1 GCF_900107255.1 Micromonospora pattaloongensis
AACCGTGTTGTCGTCACTACGCAAATTCCGCTCCGCGCCGGAGTCAGGCACCTGCTTGACGAGTACGACGATGTTCATCGCCTTCGACGACCCTCCTGTAGGTGGTGCGACGCTCGCCCAGTCTCGGGCGCAGCCTCCCGCGTTCCTTAACGCTCGGTCAACCACGAGCGCTGGGGGGATACCCACGAGCGATGTTACTCGCTAGTAGCATTCCGCCAACCGGCACCTAGCGTGACACAGCTCACCGGCCCCATCCATCGGTGGGGGTACGCGGCGTTCGCCCGAAAGAGTGCGATCCGGCACCGGTCCCGGCCTCAGTCACACCGACCGAGCGCGGCCCTGACCTTACTCACCGTGGCAGCCTCGGCCGCGTTCACGCCCCCCTCGGCGGCGGCGGCGCGCAGCGCGGCCCCGAGCACGGTGTCCTGGTAGTTGTCGACCTCGTGCGGCGCCTTCGCGCGCAGGATCTCCACCGCTCGCCGCAGCGCCGGCAGCACCTCGGCCTCGAGCTCGGCCGGCCCGCGCTCGGCCAGCCGCGGCGGACGCCCGGTCGTCAGCACCTCGTTGACCAGACCCGTCGACCCGGCGAACGCGTCCGCGGCGGCGAAGCTCTCCCGCACCATCGGCAACAGGCCGGGGTCCGCGTTGGAGACCAGGAAGACCGCGCCGAACGCGGCGG
This sequence comes from Micromonospora pattaloongensis, assembly GCF_900107255.1. Classification (GTDB taxonomy): domain Bacteria; phylum Actinomycetota; class Actinomycetes; order Mycobacteriales; family Micromonosporaceae; genus Micromonospora_I; species Micromonospora_I pattaloongensis. Next base: position 680 of record NZ_FNPH01000001.1, read on the forward strand.
CCTTCAACGTCATCCGCTCGTCCTCGGTCACCGGGCCCGCCACAGTCACGGAGTGTAGACGTACGGAGTGGTCGTGGTGACCGCGACGAAGCCCAGCCGTTGCAGGATCGGGCGGCTGTCGTCGGACGCGTCCACCTGCAGCAGCGTGTGTCCGCGCGCCGAGGCCAGCCGCGCCCGGTAGGCGACCAGCGCCCGGTAGATGCCGCGCTGCCGCCACTCGGGCAGGGTCGAGCCGCCCCACAGGGTCGCGAAGCCGGTCCCCGGCACGTACCGCACCCAGCCGGCGGCGACCACGTCGCCGTCCGGGGCGTCGTCGCGCGGCCCCGCCTCGGCCACCACCACGGTCAGCGCGCCCGGATCGGCCGCGATCTCCTTCTCCAGGCCGTCGGCGAGCCACTCGCGCGGGTCGCCCCAGACCGCCGTCTCCAGCGCCGCGATCCGGTCCAGGTCCGCGCGCGCGGTCACCTCGCGCAGCCGTACGCCCTCCGGCGGCACCGGCAGCGTGTCCGCCAGCGGCGCGACCGGCCCGATCATCACGGTCTCCTGCGCCTGCGGCTCGAAGCCGGCCGCGCGCAGCCGGTCGGGCAGGTCCACGGGCTCGTCGTGGCCGTGCAGCTTCCACTCCACCGGCTCGCCCCGCTCGGCGAAGAGCGCGCGCTGCCGGGCGATCAGCTCGTCCAGCCCGGCGCCGTCGAGCCCGTCGAGCCGCCGGTACGTGAGGAAGCCACCGGGGTCGAGGCCGCGAACCCGGATCAGCGGCCCGTCCCGCTCGACGGTGACGCCCGCCGGCGCCGGGTCCGGCACGTACGCCCGCAGCCGGGCGTCGTAGGCGTCGCGCAGCGTCCTGACGTCCAGATCGGTCACCGGTTCAGGCTACGGCGGGAGGCAACCGGATAATCGGAGTTGTGTTCGGGGCGCTGAAGAGCTGGTTCGATCCGCAGGAGCTGCGGCAGGTGGGCAGCACGCCCGACTACCGGTTCTCCCTCGCGAACGAACGCACGTACCTCGCCTGGCTGCGCACGGCGCTGGCGTTCGTGGCCGGCGGCCTCGCCGCCGCCCAGTTCCTGCCGCCGATGCCGTTGCCGCACCTGCGGGAGGCGATCGCGGTCGTGCTGCTGCTGCTCGGCGGCGCCGTGGCGCTGCGCGCCGTGCATCACTGGACGCGGATCGAGCGGGCCATGCGGCTCGGCCGGGACCTCCCCGCGTCGCGCTTTCCCGCGCTGCTGGCGATCGCGGTCGGGCTCGGCGCGCTGCTGTTGATCGTCGCGGTGCTGGCGCAGCCGTATGCCGCGTGATCCGGGGCTGCAGCCCGAGCGCACCCGGTTGGCGTGGCGGCGTTCCGCGCTCGCGCTGACCGGCGTCACGGTGCTCGCGCTCCGGCTGGCGATCACCCGGGGCACGCTCGGCGCGCTGCTCGCCGCGGCGACGCTGCTCGGCTGGGCGACGCTCGTCGTGGTCGGCTCCCGCCGGATCGCCGCGCTGCGGACACCCGTGGCCACCGGCCCGACGGTGCCGCTCGCGGCGCTGCTCGTCGCCGGTTTTGCGGTGATCGGGCTCGTACTCGTGGTGACCGGGGTAGGCCCAGCGCCCCGGTGAGGTCCATCATGGCGGCATGGCCCGCCTGTACCTGCTTCTCTTCGTCGCCCAGATCGTGCTCGCCGCGATCGCCTTGATCGGCTGCCTTTCGGCCGAGGAGGGCGAGATCCGCGCCCTGCCCCGGATCGCCTGGGTGCTGATCATCCTGTTCTTCCCGCTGCTCGGCTCGATCGCCTGGTTCGTCGCCGGGCGTCCCGTCGCCGCCGCCGGCAAGCCCGGCGCGTGGCGGGTCGGCGGCGCCTTCCCCGAGCACCAACGGCCGCGGCCGCTCGCCCCGGACGACGACCCCGAGTTCCTCCGCTCCGTCGACGCGCAGCGGTCCACACAGGATCGCGAGCTCTTCGACCGCTGGGAGGAGGACCTGCGCCGCCGCGAGGAGGAGCTGCGGCGGCGCGACACGGACGATCCCCCGCAGGAGGAGCGCCGCCCCGACGCCTCGGACGCCTGACCCGTCGCCCGCGCGCCGGGGACGGTCAGGCCAGGTTGGACGAGCGGGGGTAGGCGTCGGCCGGGTCGGTCAGCACGTTGACCAGGTACGGCACGCCGGAGTCGAACGCGCGCTGCAGCGCCGGCCCCAGATCGGCGGCCTTCGCGACCGTCTCCCCCGCACCGCCGAGCGCCCGCACCACGTCGTCGTAGCGCAGCTCCGGCTGCAGGTCCGCGGCGACGTCGTAGCCGTACATGGCGCGCATCGGGTGCTTCTCCAGGCCCCAGATGCCGTTGTTGCCGACCACGATGACGACGGGCAGCTGCTGCCGGACCAGCGACTCGACGTCCATCAGCGAGAAGCCGGCGGCGCCGTCACCCATCAGCACGCAGATCTGCCGGTCCGGGTAGGTCACCCGCGCGCCCATCGCGTAGCCCATGCCGGTGCCGAGGCAGCCGTACGGGCCGGGGTCGAGCCAGGTGCCGGGCACCGACGGCTCCAGGTACTTGCCGGCGTACGAGACGAAGTCGCCGCCGTCGCCGATCGTGACCGCGTCCGGCGCGAGCACCCGGCGCAGCTCGCCGTAGACCCGCGCGGGCCGGATCGGGTCGGTCTCGGCGGCCATCTCCTCGGCGTCGCGCGCCTTCGCCGCGTCCTCCGCCGCCCGCAGGTCGGCGATCCATCCGCTGTGGTCCTCCCGGTCGCCGGTGTGGTCGGCGAGCGCGGAGAGGATCAGCCGCAGGTCGCCGGCGGGCGAGACGGCCGGTTGCACGTGGGTGGCGCGCTGGCTGGGGGCGTCGACGATGTGCACGACCTGCGCCGCGCCGAAGTCGCCGAAGCCGAGCCGGAAGTCCAGCGGAGTGCCGATCACCACGACGACGTCGGCGCCGCGCAGCGCGGTGCGGCGGGCCTTGGCGAAGGCGAGCGGGTGGTGGCCGGGGAGCGCGCCGCGCCCCATCCCGTTGGTGAAGACCGGCACCTGGAGCGTCTCGGCGGCCTCGCGCAGCGCGGCGACGGCGTCGCCGGCGTACACGTCGGAGCCGGCGATGATGACCGGGCGCTGCGCGGCCGCGATCAGCCGCGCCGCCCTGCCGACCTCCTCCGGGTCCGGCTCGACCACGTCGACGACGGGCGCGCCGGGCGCGGTGGCCTCGGCGACGGAGAAGACGACCTCCAGCGGCAGGTCGAGGAAGACCGGCCCGCGGTGCGGGGTGAGCGCGGTGGCGAGCGCCCCGGTCACCGCGGCGGGGATCTCGTCGGTGGCGAGGACCGTCGCGGCGTGCTTGGTCACCGGGGCGACCAGCGGCAGATGGTCGATCTCCTGAAGGCTGCCGGAGCCCCACCGGAACGCCGGGGCGCGCCCGCCCATCACGAGCACCGGCGAGGCGTTGAAGTACGCGCTGGTCAGCCCGGAGATGCCGTTGGTGACGCCGGGCCCGGCGGTGAGCACGGCCAGACCCGGGCGGCGCTGCAGCTTGGCGACGGCCTCGGCCGCGAAGACCGCGGACTGCTCGTGGCGTACGTCGATGATGCGCATCGCCGCCTCGTCAGTGCCCGGCACGGTCTGGTGCGCGGCGTCGTAGAGCGGGAAGACGTGCCCGCCGGAGAGGGTGAACATCTCGGTGACGCCGGCCGCGCGCAGCGCCGCCACCGCGAGGGCTCCGCCGTGCCCCTCGATCCGCTCCGTCATGGCAACTCTCCTTCGTGCCGTGCCGCTGTTGCGGAGGAGGTTACCGCCCGGTCACATCAGGAGTGGACCCACGATCGACCGGCGTGCCGCTCGATGACAGGTGGTCGCGGCGGGGCTACGGCCGGGGCGCGACCTCGGCGACGAAGGCCCGCCACGCGACCGGGCCGAACGTCAGCACGGGCCCCGGTCGGTCCTTGGAGTCGCGCACCAGCACGACACCGGGCAGGTTGTCGGCCACCTCGACGCAGGATCCCCCGTTGTTGCCGCTGCGCGTGCTCGTGCGCCACTCGGCGCCGGTCAGGTCCATGATGTCGCCGCTTTCCTGATGAGCTCCAGGGACTGTTGCCGCGAGAGCGCGTCGCCACGGATTCGCTCCCATCGACATTCGAGCATAGCAATATCGTCGGCGCGATCGACTATCTGCGCCGCTAGCTGCCCGTCCGCGTGCGCCACCCGCCCGCCATCCGGGGTCTCCGCGATGATGAAGCCTCCGCCGAAGCCCGGATACATGCCGGTGTCGGCGGGCACAACGTGCACCTGCACGTTCGGCAGCTCGGCGCAGCGCGCCAGATGCTCCAGCTGCGCGGCCATCAGTCCGGCGTCGTGATAGACGTGCCGCCGCAGCACCGCCTCGTCGAGCACCACGACCAGCAGCGGCGGCCGCTCCCGGCTCAGCACCTCCTGCCGGCCGAGCCGCGACGCCACGAGCTTCTCGACCTCCTCGGCGGTCAGTAGTTCGCCAGCGAGCGTCGCCCGCGCGTACGCCTCGGTCTGGAGCAGGCCCGGCACCCACGCCGGCTCGAACCACCGCAGCGATGACGCCTCGCGCTCGATCTCGATCCACTCGCGCAGCCACGGCGGGGCGCTGTCCAGGCTGGCGAGCCGCTCCAGCAGTCGCGTGAAGATCCCGCCGGTGTCGAGCGCCTCGTCGAGCGCCGCCACGTACTCCGGTTTGGGCGCGCGCTGCCCGGTCTCCACCGCGCTCACGTGCGACCCCGAATAATTGATCATCTTTCCGAGGTCGTCCTGATTCAGGCCACGCCGCACGCGCGCCGCACGTAATTCGCCGATCAGGAAATCCGCCGCGTTCCCCACGATTTCCTCAGCCTCCACACAGTCGCCGTCGCCGATTCCACGCCGTCGGCCGATCGCCGCCGGGAGCCGCCCCGAACACGGTGTTCCATATCGACCGCGGTCGGTGACGAACAAGACTCTGGACCAGCACCGCTGCGCCTGTCCAGCCCGCCGCATGTCATTGATTGGAGGAAATACATGCGACAACCGGAGCCCATTCGGTACGCCCCACACCACCGTCGCGACTGGCGCCGATTCGGACGGCGCTGCATCTGCGGCCTCCGCTGGCCGTGCCCGGACCGGATCTACCGGCCGCGACTCTCCCGCCGCACGGTCGCCGCGGTCGACGATGAGCTGAGTGAGCGCATCCGCCGCGCGACCGCGTGGAACGCGCCGACGATCGCGTACCCGCGGGTCGGCGATCCGGGGCGACTGACGCCGGCCCAGGAGTTCCGGGCGAACGCCGGCCGGCGCTGGTGACCCGCGATCGCCCCCGCGCCGGAGCGCCACACGGGCCGGACCGCCCGTCGTGGCGGTGCCGCGCCTGCGCGCACCCGTGGCCGTGCGGTCCGGCGAAGCTCGACCTGGTCCGGACGTACGCCGGCGATCCGGTCGGGCTTTGCGTCTATCTCTGCGCGCAACTGCACGACGCCGTGGCCGACCTCTGCGCCGCCGACCCCGCCGGGCAACCCGACGCCGGCGCGCTCTTCACCCGGTTCATCGGCTGGGCACTCCGCCGCCGCGACTGACTCTCGCGCGGCGCCTTTGCTCTGCTTACCCGGAGGAAACAGCAGCCCGCCCGGACAGCAGCCCCGCCCGGACAGCAGCCCCGCCCGGACAACCGCACGGCCGGAATACCGGAGGTGAGCGTTTCCTATAGGTAAGCAAAGCAAAGGCGCGGCAACAGACATCCCCGCCCGGCCAACCGCGCGGTCGGCATATCGGAGGTGAGCGTTTCCTATGGGTAAGCAGAGCAAAGGCGCGGCAACAGACATCCCCGCCTCGCCCCGCCGGCCCCGCCCCGCCCCGCCCGCGTCGGCGCGCCTCGCTTTAGCGGCCGGTGAAGTCCGGCTTGCGCTTCTCGACGAACGCGGTCATGCCCTCGCGCTTGTCCTCGGTGGCGAACAGCCCGGCGAAGAGCTGGCTCTCCCAGGCCAGGCCCGAGGCGAGATCCAGCTCCAGGCCGCCGTCGACCGCCAGCTTCGCGGCGCGCAGCGCCTGCGCCGGCCCGTTGACGTACGGCCCCACCAGCGCGACCGCCGCGTCGTAGACCTCGGCCGCCGGCACCACGCGGTCGGCGAGCCCGATCCGGAGCGCCTCCTCGGCGTCGACCATCCGCCCGGAGAAGATCAGATCCTTGGCGCGGGCCGGCCCGACCAGCCGGGCCAGCCGCTGGGTGCCGCCGGCGCCGGGAATGATGCCGAGCTTGATCTCCGGTTGGCCGAGCTTGGCGTCGTCCGCCACGACCCGCCAGTCGCACGCCAACGCCAGCTCGCAGCCGCCGCCGAGCGCGTACCCGGTGATCGCCGCGACCACGGGCTTCGGGATGCGGGCGATCGCGTCGAAGGCGCTGGAGAGGTGCGCGGCCCGCGCCGACATGTCCACGTACGACATGTCGGCCATCTCCTTGATGTCCGCGCCGGCCGCGAAGACCTTCTCGCCGCCGTACACGATCACCGCGCGGACCTCGGGGTCGGCGCCGGTCTGCGCGGCCGCGGCGCGCAACCCCTCCTGCACCTGCGTGTTCAGCGCGTTCATCGGCGGCCGCTCCAGCCGGATCGTCGCGATGCCGTCGTTGATCTCCACGCGCACGAAGTCGCCCACGCCCACACCTCCACGTTGAAGTTCCGGCAAAGACTACGACGGCCGCGGATGGGTAAGTAACCTGGTGCCAGTTCGACGAGGACAGCGAGATGATCACGTACTACGACGACCGGTTCGTGCAGGTCACCTCGGCGGCCATCCGGGTGGGTGGGCGCAGCTACCCGCTGGCCGAGCTGGCCGGGGTGTGGCACCGGCGCGGTGAGCGCTCCTGGGGCGCGCTCGCCGGCCGCGGCGCCGTCGGCGTCGCGCTGATCGCTCCGATCGTGGCCGCCGCCATCGGCATCGCGGTCGCGCTGAGTCTGCACGCCTCGATCAGCACGACCGTCGCCCTCGTCGGCGGCGCGTGCCTGGTCGGGCTCGCCGTCGGGCCGCTGGCCGACCTGCTGCTCGACCGGATGGACCGCTCCTATGACCGCGGCACCCGCGACCTGCAGCTCTGGGCCGAGGTCCGTGGCGCGCCGGTGCTGGTGCTGCAGACCCGCGACGCCCTGAAGTTTGGCCAGATCTACCGGGCGCTGCAACGCGCCATGGAGCGCCGGGCGCTGGCCCACCGCTGAGGCGTCACCCGACCCGACCCGGCAGCCCTTGATCGACGGGCGTCGTGCACGAGTCCGGCGGGACGGGCCGCGACGGCCGACAATATGTTCATGGTGCTTCCCATCCCCCGACCCGGCATGGTCGTCGACCTGGCACGGGCCGCCGTCGGCCAGGCGCTGACAACCGCGGCCGCCCTCGCCGCGCTCCCCGGCCGCGCGTTCACCGTCCTCGACGAGATCGAGGCGTTGGTCAAGCGGATCAACGGGGTGGTGGACCGCGCCGAGGTGCTGCTCACCCGGGCCGACGTCGTGGTCGAGGACGCCGAGGAAGCGGCGGTCCGGGTCGCGGCGATCGCGACCGCGGCGACCGCCGCGGTCGAGGAGGCCACCCGGATGGCGGCCGCGGTGGCGGTCGTGGTCACGAACGCGGAACAGGTCGCCGCCGAGGCGGGCACGCTGGTCGCCGGCGGCACGGAGCTGGCCGATCAGGCCCGGCAACTGCTGTCGGCGTACGAGCCGACGCTGCGGCGGGCCGCCCCGATGGCGGGACGGTTCGTCGAGCAGCTCACGCCGGAGGAGGTCGACGCGGCGATCCGGCTCGTCGACGAACTGCCGGCACTGACCCGGCACATCACCGCGGACGTACTGCCGATCCTCGCCACCCTGGACCGGGTCGGCCCGGACATCCACGAGCTGCTGGAGGTCACCCGCGACCTGCGGCTCGCCGTCGCCGGCATCCCCGGCCTGCAGCGGCTGATCCGCCGGGGTGAGGACCGGCTCGCCGACGAGGATGCCGCGTCGCGTTGATCAGGGGCCGCGTTGATCAGGGGCCGCGTTAATCAGGGGAAGTGGGCCTCGTAGAGAGCCTCGATGTCGGGGCGGTGGGGTAGGGAGACCGAGGCGCCGAGGCGGCGTACGCAGGCCGCGCCGGCGGCGCACGCCCAGCGCACCGCGTCCGGCAGCTCGCGCCCCTCGCCCCAGGCGACCGCGAGCGCCCCGGTGAAGGCGTCGCCGGCCGCCGTCGAGTCGACGGTCTCCACCGGCACGCCCGGCACCCGGACCGACGTCCCGTCCCGGTCTCCGTACCAGGCGCCCCCCGCGCCCAGGGTGAGCACGGCCCGCGGCGCGACGCGCAGCAGCGCCTCCGGGTTGTCCCGGCCCGCCCCGGCCAGCTCCTGGGCCTCCACCTCGTTCACGACCAGCAGATCGACCGCGTCGAGCAGCTCGCCCGGCAACTGTCGGGCGGGGGCGGCGTTGAGCACCACCCGGGTGCCGGCCGCGCGGGCGGCGAGCGCCGCCTCGGTCACGGTCTCGACCGGGATCTCCAGCTGCGCGACGAGCACGTCGGCGTCCCGGATCGTGATCAGCTCGGGCTCGGTCAAGCCGGTGAACGCGCCGTTGGCGCCGGGCGTGACGACGATGGTGTTCTCGCCGTCGGCGTCGACCACGATCACCGCGACGCCCGAGGCGCCGTAGAGCACCCGCACCTGCGAGGCGTCGACGCCGGCCGCGCCGATCCGGGCCTTCAGCGTGACGCCGAACGAGTCGGAGCCGATCGCGCCCAGAAAGGCACAGTCACCGCCGGCCCGGACCGCCGCGATGGCCTGGTTGGCCCCCTTGCCGCCGGGCACGGTGACGAAGTCGGTGCCGAGCACCGTCTCGCCCGGTCGCGGCAGCGCCGGCGCGGTCGCGACCAGGTCCATGTTGGCGCTGCCGACCACGACCACCCGTGGACGCGTCATGCCTCAGCCTCCCGCGAGCTGCAACGGGCGCGCGACGGGGCGCGCCGCACCGACGGCCGCGACGCGGCGGCCGTCGCCGGTGGATCGGTCAGGCGGCGCGGGCGGTGAACCGCTCGCCGGCCCGCTCGACCGACAGCGGCAGCCCGAACGTCTTCGACAGATTCTCGCTCGTCAGCGTCTCGCCGAGCAGCCCCTGCGCGACGATGGTCCCCTCGCGCAGCAGCAGGGCGTGCGTGAAGCCCGGCGGGATCTCCTCGACGTGGTGCGTGATCAGCACCAGCGCCGGCGCGTCCGGGTCGTACGCCAACTCGGCGAGGCGGGCGACGAGGTCCTCCCGGCCGCCGAGGTCGAGCCCGGCCGCCGGCTCGTCGAGCAGCATCAGCTCGGGGTCGGTCATCAGCGCCCGCGCGATCTGCACCCGCTTGCGCTCACCCTCGGAGAGCGTCCCGTACGCCCGGTCGGCGAGCCCCGCGACGCCGAACTGGTCGAGCAGCGCGCGGGCCCGGATCTCGTCCATCGTGTCGTACCGCTCGCGCCAGCGGCCCACCACCGACCAGGCGGCGGTCACCACCACGTCGTGCACGCGCTCGTCCGCCGGGATCCGTTCGGCCACCGCCGCGGTGGTGATCCCGATCCGGGTACGCAGCTCGGCGAGCTCGGTGCGCCCGATCTGCTCCCCGAGCACGTGGACCGCGCCGGTCGTCGGGTGCAGCCGGCCCGCGGCGAGATTGAGCAGCGTGGTCTTGCCGGCGCCGTTCGGCCCGAGCACGACCCATCGCTCGTCCAGCTCCACCCGCCACGTCACGCCGTGCAGCAGCGATTTTCCGGAGCGCGTCACGCCGACCCCGTCGAGGTCGATCACCAGGTCGTCGTCCACGGTAGGCACCCGCCCATCCAATCACGCGCCCCGCGCATGCCCCCCACGGGCATCGCGTTGCTGACCGCGCCGGACACCGAGCTTCCGTTCACACCCGCGTGACGCGGACCGCGTCGGCGATCACGTAGCCGGCGCCGGCCGTCCACCGGCTCACCCCGACCGTGCGCCGGTCGCCGCGGGCGAGGCGGAACGCGCCCAGGCTGCGCCATTGGCCCCCAGCGATCCGCTGGTTGAGGTGCACGCTGCGGAGACCGGTCGTCGTCGCGATCAGGTACGGCGTCCGGTCGTTGTAGCCGGGGTCGGCCGGGTGCCAGACGTCGACGCGGTAGCTCGCGGTCTCCGGGATGTTCACCAGGAACCATGCCGGGTCGCTGGCGGCGACCGGGCGGGCGAAGCGGTAGCCGTCGCCGTAGCGCTGACCGGAGTACGCGGAACTGCCCCAGTTGCGGCTGGCGGTGAAGCGCCCCGGCGTCCGGTTGTCCACGGTTGTCGACCAGCCGCCGCGCACCAGCCGCAGGTAGTGGTTCCAGTTCCAGTACCGCCCCGGGTCGGTGTGGGTCGCGCCGGGCACCTCGATGTGGCCGATGATGTGCGCCCGGTCCTTCGGGATGCGGTAGCGGTTGCACAGGTGCCGGGTCAGCGCCGCCGAGGAGCGGTACATCGTGTCGGTGAACCAGGACGCCTGGCTGATGTAGCCCTCGTGCTCGATGCCGATCGAGTGCAGGTTGTACGTCCAGTCGCCGGCGTGCCAGGCGATGTCCTTGTCCCGCACCGACTGGGTGATCGCGCCGTCCCGGGACCGGACGGTGTAGTGGGCGCTGACCTCGGAGATCGGATTCCGGAACCAGTTGATCGTGCCGGCGTACGAGCCCTGGGTGACGTGCACGACGACGTAGTTGATGTTGTGCGAGCGTTCCCGGTTGGCGACCGTGTAGTTGCGGCGACTGGCCGGCACCCACGCCGCCGGCCCGTAGTCGGCGCTCAGCGTGCCGACCGCCTCGGGTCCGCCGACCGGCGGGACGTTGGCCAGCGCGCCGCGGCGCGGGGTGACCGACCGGGGCGCCACCCGCAGCGCTCCGACCTCCGCCGGGGCGGTGAAGCCGGAGGCGAGCAGGTCGTAGACCGCGTCGCCGTACAGCCGCGCCATCGCCGGGTCCGTCACGCCGCCGTAGCGCACCACGGGCCCGTACCACCGGCTCAGGTCGCGGCGCTGCGCCGCGGTCAGTCCGGCGGCGTCGGCGTAGCTGCGCAGCACCGCGGCGGCGCCGGCGATGTTGGCCGCCGGCTGGGTGCGCAGCGCGCCCGCGGACAGGCCGGTGAGCGCGGCCGCCTCGTCGAGGGTGTCGGTGTTCCCGTTGTCGGCCAGGTGCATCACGCCGTACCCGCCGGAGGCGCTGGGCGCCCCGGCGTGCCCGTCGAGGTGCGTCTCCGCGTAGCCGAGCGCGGCGAGCAGGTCGCGCGGGACCTCGTAGCGCCGGGCGGCGCGATCGAAGGCCGCCGCCAACCCGCCGGGCCGGCGCGGGTCGGGGCGGGGCGCCCCGAACGCGACCTCAGCGGAGAGGCCGACCGCCAGGCCGACCGCGCCCAGGGTGAAGGTCCGGCGGCCGCATGCGGAGCGGCGGAAGATTTCGGCCACGTCACTCCTTCCGAGTGCTGCCTGGTGGCCGTAACGTATGGCTCCGCCCCGACCCGGCTCGCCGGGTACGCCGCAAACCGGCCCGCACGCGGGCCCGGCCGGCACCGCCGGCCCCCCCGGCGTCGGCGGATCAGCCGACCGTGGAGCCGAACACCTCGTCGCGGACCGCGTCCAGCGCGGTGCGCAGCGCGCCCTCCAGGACGGGTTCGGCCGTCACCTCGGTCACCACGACGCGCGGCGAGACGAGGGTGATCGCGGCGACCTCGTTCTGCACGCGTTCGGCGAGCGCGGTCCCGCCGGCCTGCCCGACTTCGCCGGCGAGCACCACCAGCGGCGGGTCGAGCACCACACAGGTGCTGGCGACGCCGAGCGCGAGTCGGCGCGCGACCTCGTCGAGCATCGCGCCGCCGCGGGTGCCGGCGGCGATCGCGGCGCGCAGCGCCTGCGCCGCGCTGGGCGCCCTGAAGCCGTGCTCGCGCGCCACCGCGCGGACCGCCTCCGCCCCCGCCACCTGCTGGAACGCCGGCTTGGCGCGGCGCGACGCGTCGCGCGGGATCGACGCGCCCGGCACGGGCAGGTAGCCGACCTCGCCCGCCGCGCCGGAGCTGCCGTGGTGCAGCCGGCCACCGAGCATGACGGCGACGCCGAGCCCGACCCCCGCCCAGACCAGGACGAAGTCCTGCACGCCGCGGGCCGCGCCGGCGTGCGCCTCGGCGACGGCGGCGAGGTTGACGTCGTTCTCGAAGACGACCGGGGTGCGCAGGTCCTCGCGGAGCGCGGCGAGCAGGCCGCGGTGCCAGCGGGGCAGGTTGAACGCGAAGGTGATGTCGCCGGTCGCCGGGTCGACCAGGCCCGGCGTGCCGAGCACCACGCGGCGGACGCTGGCCAGCTTGGCCTGGGCGCTCCCCGCCGCCTGCACGACCGCGTTGTGCACCACCCCGACGGGGTCGTCGGTGTCCTTCGTGGACTGCTCCACCCGACCGATCACGGTGCCGGTGATGTCGGCGCAGGCGGCCACCACCCGGTCGGGTCCGACGTCGACGCCGACGACGTGCGCGCTGTCCGGCGTCACGGCGTACAGCTGCGCGTTCGGTCCACGGCCGCCGGCCTGCTCCCCCACCCGGCTCACCAGGCCGCGTTCCTCCAGCCGCTCGACGAGCTGGGACGCGGTCACCTTGGAGAGCCCGGTCAGCTCGCCGAGCTGGGCGCGGGTCAGCGGTCCCCGGGCCAGCAGCAGCTCCAGGGCCGCCCGGTCGTTGAGCGCGCGCAGCAGCCGGGGGGTGCCGGGTAGGCGGGTGGAACCCATGCCGTCATCCTCTAGTATTTAGGAAAGCTAACTGTTGGGCTGGTCAACCTTAACGGGTAGCCGTAGCGTAATCGCCGGTAACGACGGGAGCGCTCACACGACCCGGCACTCGCCGATCACCGGGACGGCCGGCGTCCGGCGTCCGGCGCGACACTCGGGGCACCCGAGGTCGCCGAAGGGGGGAGACACCATGGCGGTCGATCCGGGGCTTCGCCGGCTGGCGCTGCGGACGTTGCTCGCGGCGTTCCGCGGCAGCACCCCGCCGGAATGGGCGGTCGAGCTGATCGCGGACGGGCTGGCCGGGCACACGCTGTTCGGCTACAACATCGAGCACCCCGAGCAGATCGCCGCGATCACCGCCGCGCTGCGCGCCGCCCGACCCGACGCGCTCATCGCCATCGACGAGGAGGGCGGCGACGTCACCCGGCTCGCCCACGCCACCGGCAGCCCGTACCCGGGCAACGCGGCGCTCGGCGCGGTCGACGACACCGCGCTGACCGGCCGGGTCTACCAGGCGATCGGCGCCGAGCTCGCGGCGCTGGGCATCAACCTCAACCTCGCCCCCACCGTCGACGTGAACACCGCCGACGACAACCCGATCATCGGTACCCGGTCGTTCGGCGCCGCCCCCGACCGGGTCGCCGCGCACTCCGCCGCCGCGGTCGCCGGGCTGCAGGCCACCGGCGTGGCCGCCTGCGCCAAGCACTTCCCCGGGCACGGCGCCACCGTCGCCGACTCGCACTACGAGCTGCCCACCGTCGACGTCGAGCCCGACGTGCTGCGCGCCCGGGACCTGCCGCCGTTCGCCGCCGTCGTCGACGCCGGGGTCAAGGCCATCATGACCGCGCACATCCGGGTCCCGCGGCTGACCGGCGAGCTGCCGGCCACCTTCAGCCGTGCCGTGCTGGTCGACCTGCTCCGCCGGGAATACGGCTTCACCGGCGCGATCGTGACCGACGCGCTGGAGATGAAGGGGGCCGCGATCTCCGCCGGCGGCATCGGGCCCGCCGCCGTCCGGGCGCTCGCGGCCGGCGCCGACCTGCTCTGCATCGGCGCCCAGGTGGACGCCGCGCTGGTCGAGGACGTCGCGGCCGAGATCGTCGCGGCGCTCGGCGACGGGCGGCTCGACGTCGCCCGCGTCGAGGAGGCCGCGGCCCGCGCCGACGCGCTCGCCGCCTGGACGCTGCGCTCCGCCGTGGACCCGGCCGCCCCCACGGACCTCGGGTACGCCGCGGCGCGCCGCGCCGTGCGGGTCGAGGGCGAACTGTCCGGGCTCGCCAGCCCGCTCGTGGTGCACCTCGCCGCCTCCTCCACCATCGCCGAGGGGCGGGTGCCGTGGGGGTTGGGACCGCACCTCAACGGGACCGAGCAGCTGCAGGTCGTGCCGGCCGAGACCGACGCGGACGCGCTGCTGCGCCGGGCCGGGCAGCGGCCGATCGTGGTGGTCGGGCGGCACACCCACCGGGTCGCGGGCGCCCGCGAGCTGGTCGAGGCGCTGGCCGCCCGGCACCCGGTGACCGTCGTGGAGATGGGCTGGCCGTCGCGGTGGCGACCCGCCGGCGTCCGGGCGTTCGTCACCACGTACGGCGCGAGCCACGCCAACGGCCGCGCCGCGGCCCAGACGCTCGGCCTCGCCGCCTGACGCCTTCGGCCGGAGTGCGCGCCCCGCGGTGACCGGCGGGGATACCGTGACACCGATGAGCGAACCGACCGCGCGGCCGGGCGCGGCGGCCGAACCGGCCGGCGCGCATGACGAGCAGACCCGGCGGCTCATCCTGGACACCGCGGTCCGACTGTTCGGCGACCGTGGCTACACCGAGACCACCATGCGGGCGGTCGCGCAGGAGGCGGGCGTCGCCGTCGGTGACGCCTACTACCACTTCGGCTCGAAGGAAGAGCTGATCCAGGGGTTCTACCTGGGGACACAGCTGGAACACCGGACGGTCGCCCGGCCGGTGCTGGCCCGGGAGAGCGACCTGGGCCCGCGGCTGGGCGGGGTGCTGCACGCCGGGTTGGACGTGCTCGCCCCCCATCGCGCGTTCGCCGGGACGTTGCTGGGGGCCGCGGCCGTCCCGACGTCACCGCTGAGCCCGTTCTCCGCCGAGTCCGCCGAGCCGCGACACGTCGGCATCGGCCTCTTCCGCGAGGTCCTGGAGGGCTCGTCCACCCGGATCGACCCGGAGGTCCGCAGTGAACTGCCCGATCTGCTGTGGCTGGCGTACCTGGCCCTGATCTTCTACTGGCTGCACGACCGCTCGCCGGATCAGGCCAGGACGCGGGCGCTGATCGACATCGCGGTGCCCCTGATCGAGCGCGGGATCGGACTCTCCCGGGTGCGCGTGCTGCGCCCGATCACCCGGCACGTTCTCGATGTGATCCAGACGGTGCGCCCGTGAGCGTCACCGCACGCGCGGCCCGGCACGGCCGCCCGGAGGGGCTGTGCCAGACTCCTGCGGTGACTGCGTGGGAGCACAGGACGCGGTTCGATGTGTCGCGGGCGGCCGCGGCGGCGACGCTGCTGGGCCTGACCGGCATCGCCTTCCGGCTCTGGCTGATCCTCACCGGCGCGCCGCCGACCAACAGCGACGAGGCGACGATGGGGCTCGCCGCGTTGCACATCTCGCAGGGGCGGGACTTCCCGATCTTCTTCTACGGCCAGCACTACATGGGCACGATCGAGGCGTACCTGGCCGCCCCGCTGGTCGCCGCGTTCGGCCCGTCGCCGCTGATGCTGCGGATCCCGACGCTGCTGCTCTACGCCGCGTTCCTCGTGCTGGCGTACCGGCTGAGCCGGCGGCTGTTCACGCCCGGTTTCGCGGTCGCCACCGTCGGGCTGCTGGCGTTCGGCGCGGACCGCACGGTCAAGAACCAGCTGATCGCGGGCGGCGGATACCCGGAGGTCAGCCCCGCGGCGGTCGCGCTCTTCCTGCTCGCCGCCGCGCTCGGGATGCGGGCCACCCGGCGGCGGCTGCCGGCCTTCGCCGCCTGGGGCGTCGTCGCTGGGCTGCTGGTCTGGAACCACTGGCTGGGGCTGCCGTACCTCGCCGCGGCCACCGCCGTGCTGATCGTCGGTTGCGCGCGCGAGCTGTGGGGCCGCGCCGGGCTGGTCACGCTCGTCGGCTTCGGGCTCGGCGCCGCGCCGCTGATCGGGCACAACCTCGTCGCGCCCCTGGCGCAGAGCTCCCCGGTGGTCTTCTTCCAGCTCAACGGGGTCACCGAGGACGCCCCGTGGCCGGACCGGCTGGTGGGGGGCTTCGTCGAGGGGCTGCCGCTGGGCACGGGGCTGTGTGCGCCGAGCCGGTGCGAGCCGTGGCAGCTCTGGTGGGGGCCGGTGTTCCTGGTGCTCGCGCTGGTCGCGGCCGGGTTCTACCTGCGGGCCGCGTCGCGGGCGGAGCGCGCCGAACGGGTCCGGCACGCCACCGCGCTTGCGCTGGTGGTCGCCGGCGTGGTCAGCCTGATCTCGTACGCGCGCAGCCCGGCCGCCGGTCACACCCCGATCGAGAGCGCCCGCTATCTCAGCCTGGTGCTGGTCTCCGTCCCGGCGGTGATCTGGCCGCTCTGGCGGGCGGCGACCCGACCCGGACCGGCGTGGCGGCGCGTCGCCGCCGGCGCCCCGGTCGCCGCGCTCGCGGCCACCATGGCGGCCGCCACCGTCCTGCTCGCGGCCGAGGCGCCGGCGTACGCCGAGCGGACCCGCCGGCAGGACGGGCTGGTCGCGGCGCTGGAACGGCTCGGCGTCACCCACTTCTACACCGAGTACTGGAGCTGCAACCGGGTCGCGTTCGCCACCGCCGAACGCGTCCGCTGCGCGGTCCTCGGCGACGAGCTGCAGCCGGGCCTGGACCGCTATCCGCCGCTGCGCGACGCGGTCGCCGCCGCCGCGGCGCCGGCGTACGTCGCGCCCGTGCCGTCGCCGTTCGACGCCGCCGTCGCGCGGCACCTCGCGGACGCCGGGACGCCGGTCACGGTGGACGAGGTGCCGGGCTACCGGATCTACCGTCCCGCGACCCGGGTCGCGCCCCCGCAGCTCGGCTGATTTGTCAGCGGCCGGTCCGGATTCGGCCCGCGTTCGTGCCTCATGACCATGGATGGAAGGTCGTGACTGTACGGGCCTTCATCGGGGGTTCAGAATCGAGTAGGCCGTTGTCCGCATATGCACCCGGACGGGAGCAGAACAGTGACTGTTTCGTATTTCGAGCGGTTGGGCGGAGCGGCCGTCGTGAAGCAGGCGATCTCCCGCTTCTACGACCTGGTGCTCGCCGACGAGGAGCTGCGGCCGTACTTCGCCAAGGCCGACCTCGGGCAGCTCAAGGCGCATCAGACCGCGTTGCTGGCCCGGGTGCTCCGCGGCCCGGGGCAGCACGTTCCGCCGGATCTCGCCTCGGCCCACCGCGACCTCGGCATCACCGACGAACAGTATGCGCGGGTCGCCCACTACCTGCTCACCGCGCTGCGCGCGCACGGCGCGACCCAGGAGATCGTCGAGGGCGTCGAGCTGACCCTGACCGCCGCGCGCCACACCATCGTCCGGCACGACCCGCTGCCACTCGGCGGCCGCGAAGAGGGTTGGAGCTAGTCGCGCGCGAGCGCGAAGCCGATCTCCCCGCCGAGCGCCTGCCGGTGCCCGAGCTGCATGAGCAGTCCCGTGACCGGCTCCAGGTAACGCGCGGTGCTCAGTGGCCCCACGTCGATCGCCTCGAAGCCGAGTTCCGTGCCGAGGTCGAGCACCCGCCGCTTCGCCACCGGATCGTCGCCGGCCACCGGCAGCGACTGCCGCACGCCGCCGAGCACCGGCCGGGCGTGGTTCGGGGCCAGCACCGTGTTGAACGCCTTCACCACCCTGGCCTCGGGAAGCAGCCCGGCGACGGCCTCCGCCGCCGACGTGGTGTGCCCGATCTCCAACGCCATCAGGTCCTCGGTCAGCGGGTTGCTCACGTCGACGACGGTCTTGCCGGCGACCGCGCCGACGACGTCGCTGTTGAGCGCCGCCTCCATCGCCGTGAACGGGACGGCGAGGATGACGACGTCGCCGTAGGACGCCGCCTTGACCGCCGTGGTCGCGGTCGCGCCGGCGGCGGCCGCGGCACTCGCCAGCCGGGGGGACTCCGTGCTGGAGGCCGCGATCGCCACCGAGTGACCGAGTTCGTTCAGGCGGCGGGCCAGGACGGATCCGACGTTGCCGGCCCCGATGATGCCGATGTTCATCAATAAGTCCTTCCGGTCGTCTGCGCTCCGCGCGGGTACCCCGCCAGCCCGCCCGGAAACGGTCGCCCGACCCCCGGCCCGAACGTTCAGCGGGCGGTGCGCACCAACTCCGGCGCGTCGTTGTCCAGCGGCACCGCGTGCGCCGGGAGCAGCCCGAGCTGCACGCCCTGCCGGGGCAGCACCGCGTCGAGCAGCCAGTCGACCGCGACCCGCACGCGGTTGCCCGGCATCGACAGCAGGTGGTAGCCGCGGGTGACCAGCTTGGCCGCCGGCCCGGAGAGGTTGACGTCGAACGGATTCGCCGCCGCGTCCTTCCCGCCGAGATCCACCGCGAAGCCGAGCTCCCGATGCCGGTACGGACGCCGCGTCCCCTGCCCGTACGACGCCGCGATGTTGTACGCGACCAGTTTCCCGTGCCGCACCGCGTGCTGCGCGGTCATCGGGGTGAACTCGCCCGGGCGGGTGGAGTCGGGCACCGCGGCCGCATCGCCGCAGGCGAAGACGTCGGGATGACCGGGCACCGTCAGGTACTCGTCAACGAGCAGGCGACCCTTGACGGTCTTCAGCCCCAGGTCCGCGACGATCGGGTCCGGCCGGACCCCGACGCACCAGATCAGCGACCGCGTCGGCACCGTCTGGCCGTCGGTGAGCACCACCCCGTCCTTGCGCACCTCGGTGACCGAGGTTCCCATCCGGACGTCCACACCGCGTCCGCGCAGCACGCGGTCGGCGGTCTCCGACATCCGCGGGTCGAGCTCCGGCAGCACGCGCTGCGCGATGTCGAGCAGCAGCCACCGTGGACGCTCGCCGTCGAGCCGCGGATGACGGCGCGCCAACTCGTCGGTGTAGAGCACGCCGTGCGCGGCGACCTCCGTGCCGGTGTAACCCGCGCCCACCACCACGAACGTGCAGCGGGCGGCGCGGTCGACGAGGTCGTCGGTCGCGTCGGCCAGCTCGATCTGCCGGGTGACGTGGTCCCGCAGGAAGAGTGCCTCGGGCAGGCCGCGGAAGCCGTGCGCGTGCTCGGTGGCGCCCGGGATCGGCAGCAGCTTGTTCACGCTCCCCGCCGCGAGCACCAGGCGGTTGTAGTCGAGCTCGCCCGGGTTGCCCTCCGGGTCGACGTAGCGCACGCGTCGCGCGTTCAGGTCGACCGCGTTCACCTCGCCGAGCACGAGGCGGACGCCGGGAAGGGTGTCGGGCAGCGCCACGGTAACCCGCCGGGGTTCCAGCACGCCCGCGGCGACCTCGGGAAGCAGCGGCACGTAGAGGAAGTAGTCGGTCGGGTTGATCAGCACGATCTCGGCGGCGCCGCGGGCGAGCCGGGAGAGCGTACGGGCGGTCTGGTAGCCGGCGAAGCCGGCGCCCACGATGACCACGCGGGGTGGGCTCATCTCGCCTCCGATCGGATGGCAGTGGGTGGTGGGTGCCGTGCTCCGCGGACCGCCGACGGCGGTCGCGACCCGGCAGGGACACGGACCGACACCCACCACTGTGTACGGTCGTACGACCGCGCGGCCGGCGGTCAGTTGTTCGGTTCGTCGGTGCTGATGTCCGCCAGCACCGAGTCGGGCTCCCACTCGACGGCGAGGTCACCGATCGAGACGACGCCCACCAGCCGGCCGTCATCCACTACCGGCAGCCGTCGGACGGAGTAGGTCCGCATGAGTTCGGCTGCCGCCACCGCATCGTCCTGCGGTGACACCATCACCACATCCTCGGTGAGGATCTGGTTGAGCGTGGTGGCGCGGGGGTCCATCTCGGCGGCGACGGCCCGGACCGCGATGTCGCGGTCGGTCAGGATGCCACGGACCTCGCCACCGTTGGTCACGATGATGTCCCCGATGTCCGCGTCACGCATCTGTCGTGCCGCGTCGCACAAGCTGCTCCCCGCGTCCATCGTCATGGGTCGGGCCGTCATGAACTCTCCGACGGTCGTCATCGGTGTGCTCCTCTCGTGTGGGCGCCGGATTTCGGGTACCCCCGGTCCTCGCCGAGTAACGCCGCGCGCGGGCCGGTGGACCGGCCCGCGCGCGGGTGGACGGAGGAGAACGGCACGCTCAGTCGAAGGGCAGCCCGACGTAGTTCTCGGCGAGGCTGGTGGCGGCGGCCGGCGACGTCGCGGTGTAGCGCAGCTGCGACAGTTGGATCTGGTGCTGGAACGCGTCGGCGTCCGGGAACCGGTGCAGCATGGACGTCATCCACCAGGAGAAGTGCTGGGCGCGCCAGATGCGGCGCAGGCACGCCTGCCCGTACCCGTCGATCGGCTCCGTACGACCCTCCCGCAACCACGCGGTCAGCGCCCGGGACAGGTGCCGCACGTCGGCGATCGCGAGGTTCATGCCCTTAGCGCCGGTGGGCGGCACGATGTGCGCGGCGTCCCCGGCGAGGAAGAGCCGGCCGTGCCGCATCGGCTCGACCACGAAGCTGCGCATCGGCGTGATGCTCTTCTCCAGCAGCGGCCCCTCGGTCAGCGCGAACCCGTCGGCGGCCAGCCGGACGTGCAGCTCGTCCCAGATCCGCGCGTCCGACCAGTCCTCGATCCGCTCGTCCGGCGGGACCTGGAGGTAGAGGCGGGTGACCTGCGGGGAGCGCATGCTGTGCAGCGCGAAGCCGTGCTCGTGGTAGCAGTAGATCAGCTCGTCGTGCGAGGGCGGGGTCTCGGCGAGGATGCCGAGCCAGGCGAACGGGTAGCTCCGCTCGTACGTGGTCAGCACGCCCGCCGGGATCGAGCCGCGGCTCACCCCGCGGAACCCGTCGCAGCCGGCGACCGCGTCGCAGCGCAGCTCCTGCCGCACCCCGTCGGCGTCCCGGAACGTCACGCGCGGCGCGTCCGAGTCGAGGTCGTGCAGCGCCACGTCGGTGACCTCGAAGCGCAGGTCGCCTCCGGCCGCGGTGCGGGCGGCGATCAGGTCCTTCACCACCTCCTGCTGCCCGTACACGGTGATGGAGCGGCCGGTCAGCGCCGCGAAGTCGATCCGGTGGTCCGCGCCGTCGAAGCGCAGCGAGATCCCCTCGTGCGGCAGGCCCTCCCGGTCCATCCGCTCGCCCAGGCCGACCTCGCGCAGCAGCTCCACCGTCGGCTGCTCCAGCACGCCCGCCCGGATGCGCCGCTCCACGTACTCCCGGCTCCGCGTCTCGAGCACGACGGAGTCGATGCCGGACATCGCCAGGAGATGGGAGAGGAGCAGGCCGGCGGGCCCCGCGCCGACGATCACGACCTGGGTACGCACAACGCCTCCGGGTAGTCACAGGAGTGGAATCTGACGGTGATCATGTGGCACGGAGCACGCCACGTCAGCGGCCTCTTCCGTTGAGCGGAAGGCAACCTGAGGGCACGATCGGAAAATGCCGCACTCCCCGTCGGGCGAAACCGTCACAAGCCGCGCACTGCGGGTGCTCGCGACGTTCTCCGCGCAACGCCGCGAGCTGACCCTCTCCGATCTCGCCCGGCTCACCGGACTGCCGCTCACCACCACCCACCGGCTCGTCGGCGAGCTCGCCACCTGGGGCGCGCTGGAGCGCGACGAACAGGGGCTGTACCGGATCGGCCTCCGGCTCTGGGAGATCGCCGCGCTCGCCCCGCGCAGCGTCGGGCTGCGCGAGGCGGCGCTGCCGTTCCTGGAGGACCTGTACGAGGCGACGCACGAGAACGTGCACCTCGCCGTCCGGGACGGCGACGAGGCCCTGTACGTGGAGCGCATCTCGGGACGGCACGCGGTGAGCGTCGTCTCGCGGGTCGGCGGACGACTGCCGCTGCACGCCACCGGCGTCGGGCTCGTGCTGCTCGCGTACGCCGACGTGGAGGTGCAGGAGCGGGTGATGGCGGGGCCGCTGCGGCGGTTCACCGACCGGACGGTGACGTCACCGCCGGAGCTGCGCCGACTGCTGGCCGAGGTGCGGCGGACCCGGACCGCCATCAGCCCCGGCTACCTGGAGAACAACGCGCTCTCGGTCGCGGCGCCGGTGTGGGGGCCCGCCGGCGACGTCGTCGCCGCGCTGTCGATCGTCGTACCGATCTCGCGGGCGCCGGGGCCCTTCCTGCCGGCCGTCACCGCCGCCGCCCGCGGCGTCTCCCGCGCCCTCGGCGCCCGCCTGTAGCGACAGGGCCCCTTCGCGCCGCGTCACGCGCCGCCAAGGGGCCCCTTGCGCACACGTCAGCCGCGAAGCTCGGCCGCCACCAGCTCGGCGAGCTGGACGGCGTTGAGCGCGGCGCCCTTGCGGAGGTTGTCGTTCGAGCAGAACAGCGACAGCCCGTGCTCGACGGTCTCGTCGGCGCGGATCCGGCCGACGTACGTCGGGTCCTGCCCGGCCGCCTCCAGCGGCGTCGGCACCTCGACCAGCGCCACCCCCGGCGCCCCGTCGAGCAGCTCACGGGCCCGCTCCGGCGTGATCGGGCGGGCGAACCGGGCGTTGATCTGCAGCGAGTGCCCGGTGAAGACCGGCACCCGGACACAGGTGCCCGACACCTTCAGCCCGGGAATGTCCAGGATCTTGCGGCTCTCGTTGCGGAGCTTCTGCTCCTCGTCGGTCTCCGCCGAGCCGTCGTCGACGAGCGAGCCGGCGAGCGGCAGCACGTTGAACGCGATCGGGCGGGCGAAGGAGCGCGGCGCCGGGAACTCGGCCGCCGCCCCGTCGTGGGCGAGCGCCGCCGCCCCGTCCGCGACCTTGCGCACCTGCTCGTCCAGCTCGGCGACGCCGGCGAGCCCGGCCCCGGAGACCGCCTGGTACGTCGAGACGACCAGGCCGACCAGCTCGGCCTCGTCGTGCAGCGGCCGCAGGACCGGCATCGCCGCCATCGTCGTGCAGTTGGGGTTGGCGATGATGCCCTTGGGACGCTGCCGCGCCGCGTCCGGGTTGACCTCGGCGACCACGAGCGGCACGTCCGGGTCCATCCGCCACGCGGACGAGTTGTCGATCACGACCGCGCCGGCCGCGGCCACCCGCGGCGCCAGCTCCTTCGACGTGCCCTTCCCGGCCGAGAAGAGCACGATGTCCAGGTCGCCGTAGTCCGCGGTCGCCGCGTCCTCCACGGTGACCTCGCCGCCCGCCCAGGGCAGCGTCCGGCCCGCCGACCGCGCCGAGGCGAACAACCGCAACCGCTCCACGGGGAACTGCCGCTCCTCCAGGATCCGCCGCATCACGCCGCCGACCTGGCCCGTGGCCCCCACAATGCCAATCCTCATGCCGCGAGGCTACCGACGAAACGGCCCTGATCAGGAATCAAATCCCGCGTTGTGGCCGGTACCGCCCCGGCGACCCCGCACCCCCCGTCGATCTTGCTGCGACCGTCGCTGAACCCGGCAAAGTTTCCGCCGAGCCGCGTGCGACGGCGACGACGACGCCGTCGGGCTCAGAACGTGGCGGTCACCACATCGCCGAGCCCGGTCGCGGCGAGCTCGTCGCGGATCACCGCGGCGTCCCCCTCGACCACCAGGGTCAGCCCCTCCGGGTGCAGGTGCGCCGCCGCCGCGGCGGAGACGTCGTCGACGGAGGCGGCGAGCAGCTCCCCGCGCAGCCGGGCGTGGTAGTCGTCGGGGAGCCCGTACACGACCAGCGTGGCGAGCGCGCCGGCGACGGCGCGCGGCGTTTGCAGCTCCACGGAGAGCTGCCCGGCCCGCCAGGAGCGCGCCACCTCCAGCTCCGGCTCGGTCACCCCGGCGGACTGGGTGCGGGCGATCTCCGCCACCGCGTCGACCAGCGCCGGCGCGGTGACGGCGGTCTGGACGTTCGAGCTGACCACGAACCGGCCGAACCGGCGGGACAGCCCGAAATCGGACCGGATGCCGTACGTGTAGCCACGCACCTCGCGGATCAGGTGGTTGAGCCGGGACGTGAACGCGCCGCCGAGCACCGTCGAGGCCAGCGACATCGGCACGTAGTCGGGGTGCGCCCGGTGCGGCGCCGGGTGGCCCAACCGCAGCGTGGACTGCACGGAGCCGGGGCGGTCCACCAGGATGATCCGGCGTTCGGCCCGGGTCGGCACCGCCAGCGGCGGGCCGGCATCGGCCGGCTCGGCCCGGGTGTCGGCGAACGCGGTGGCGCCCAGCACGTCCAGGTCCAGCCGCTCCAGATCACCGACGACCAGCAGCGTTCCGGCGCGGGTGAGCCAGCCGCGGTGGAAGTCGACCACGTCCTCGACGGTCACCGCCTGCACCGAGTCGGGGTCGCCGTCCATCGGCCGCCCCGCCCGCTGATCCACGCCGAACAGGTCGGCGCGCAGCGCGGCGTCGGCGCGCGGGCCGGGGTTCGCCCAGTACATCCGCAGCGACGTCACCTCGTCGTCGCGGACCCGCGTGACATCCGCGGGGTCCAGCCGCGGCGTCCGGACCGCCTCGGCGAGCAGCTCCACGGCGAGCGGAAGGCGTTCAACCGGCACCTGCACGCCGACCCGGAACGAGTCCCAGTCGACCGCCATGGACAGCTCGGTGCCGAGCCCCTCCAACGCCAGCGCGTACGCGGTCGAGTCCCGCGCCGCGGTCCCCTCCTCCAGGGCCTTGGCGACCACGCCGGCCAGCCCTTCCCGCCCCGCCGGCTCGCGCAGCGCGCCGGCGTCGAGCAGCAGCGTCGCGACCGCGAGCTGGTGGCCGGGGACATGCGCCGCGACGATGTTCCCGCCGGCGACGGAGCGCCGGACCACGGCGGGGAAACGGTACGGGCGGGCCTCGCCGGTCGCGGGCCGCTGCGCTGTCAGGGTCACGCCATCGCCTCCGGCACGTAGGTCAGGGTCGCCCGATCGATCGGGCGCAGCAGCTCGGCGGCGAGCCCGCTGGCCCGCTCCGCGGTGACGGAGAGCCAGCCGGGCAGCCGCTCGGCGGCCCGCGCCGGATCGCCGAACTGCACGGCGTAGCGACCCAGGGTGTCCGCCCGCCCCTCGAAGGTGGCGAGCTGCCGCCACCAGCTCGTGGTCAGCAGGGCCCGGGCCCGGTCGAGCTCGGCCTCGGTCACCCCGCCGGACGCGAGCTCGTCGACCACCTCGACCAGCCCCGCCTCGAGCTGCTCGGCGGTGACGCCGGGCCGGGCGGTCGCGGTCACGATCAGCGGCGCCGGGCCGTGCGCGAGGTCGACGCCGTACGCCCCGATGTTGTCCGGTTGCGCCAGCCGCGCCCCGTCGGCGAGCCGCTGGTAGAGCCGGCTGCCCCGGCCGCTGCCCAGTACCACGGCGAGCACCGTGAGCGCGTCGTACTCGGCGGTGCCGAACGGATAGGTCCGGTGGGCGAGGTAGACACGGGGCGCCGGGACGTCGGCGGCCACCCGGTCACGCGCCGGCCCCCCGGCGATCACCACCTGCCGCCCCTCCGGTGCGGCCGGGATGTCCGGGCGCGGCGCCAGCCCGCCGAAGAACTTCTCGGCCAGGCCGAACACCTCGGCCGGGTCGGCGTCGCCGACCACGGTCAGCACCGCGTTGTTCGGCGCGTAGTAGGTCTCGTGGAAGTTCTTGAAGGTCGCCAGGTCGGCGGCGTTGAGGTCCTCCATCGAGCCGATCGTGGCGTGGTGATACGGGTGCCCCGGCGGGTAGAGCATGGGGAGCAGGCGCAGCCAGGCGTCGCCGTACGGCACGTTCTCGTACCGCTGCCGGCGCTCGTTCTTGACCACCTCGCGCTGGTTATCCAGCGTCTCCTGGCTCAGCGCCGGGACGAGGCCGCCCATCCGGTCGGCCTCCAGCCACAACGCCAACGCCAGGTGCTCAGCCGGCACGGTCTCGAAGTAGTTGGTGCGGTCGGGGTTGGTCGTCGCGTTGAGCGAGCCCCCGGCCCCTTGGATGAGCTGCATGTGCTCGGACTTCGCGACGTGCACCGAGCCCTCGAACATCAGGTGCTCGAAGAGGTGGGCGAAGCCGGTGCAGCCGTGCGGCTCGTGCCGGGAGCCGACGTCGTACCAGAGGTTGACGGCGACGACGGGCGCGCTGCGGTCCTGGCTGACGGTCACCCGCAGTCCGTTGTCCAGGCGCGTCGTCTCGATCGGCCAGGGATACCCGTTCGGCGGCATGTCGCCGACGTTATCGGATCGGGTGACCGTCCGCCCCGACAGCCACGCAGGGGGTACGGCGGTCAGTCCGGTGGCTCCGGCGGCGCCGCCGCCTCCGTCGAGGTGCGGCGCTCCAGGAACGAGTCCGGCGCGGCGTGCTGGTCGGCCTCGCGCCGGTCGGACTCGGCGAGGATCGCCGCCGCCTGCGCCTGTGGGTCATCGCTGCCGGCGGCCCGCTCCTCGGGGAGCAGATGCTCGGCCCGCGACTCGATCCGTTCCTGATCATCGATCGGTGCGCTCATGGTCACCCCTCTTACCCCGTCCCACCAATCGGTAGTCCTCGTCGCCGGGCGACCCACCGCCGTCGCGTCGGGTAACGTTGGCCGCGTGACGCGGTGCTATCGATGGTTTGAGCAGCCGGCCCTGGTGCCGGTGACTCGGCCATGACCTGACGTCACCACACCAGAGCCGGCAAGGGCAGGGACGCCGTCCCTGCCCTTTCGCATGCGACACGCAGCCGGCTCGATCCCGGGACGCCGGCCCCGGGGGAACGCCGGCGGAAGGAGCCTGCAGTGGGCACCACCGGTACCGGACGCGTCAGCGATCAGCGCATCGACAAGGTCGTGCCGCTGACCACCCCGGCGCTGCTGCATCACGAGCTGCCACTCGACGACGCCCTCACCGCGGCCGTGCTCGACGGGCGACGAGCGGTCGGCCGGGTGCTCGACCGGTCCGACGACCGCCTGATGGTCGTGGTCGGCCCCTGCTCGGTCCACGACCCGGCCGCGGCGCTGGAGTACGCGCACCGGCTGGCGCCGGTGGCGCGCCGGCTCAGCGGGGACCTGCTGGTCGTGATGCGCGTCTACTTCGAGAAGCCGCGCTCGACGGTCGGCTGGAAGGGCCTGATCAACGACCCCGGCCTGGACGGCAGCGGCGACGTGAACACCGGGCTGCGCACGGCCCGCGCCCTGCTGTTGGAGGTGGTCCGGGCCGGCCTCCCGGTGGGCTGCGAGTTCCTCGACCCGATCATGCCGCAGTACATCGCCGACACCGTCGCCTGGGGCGCGATCGGCGCGCGCACCGTGGAGAGTCAGGTCCACCGGCAGCTCGCCTCCGGCCTGTCCATGCCCGTCGGCATGAAGAACCGCCCCGACGGCAGCATCGCGACCGCCGTGGACGCGATCCGCGCGGCGGGCGTACCGCACGTCTTCCCCGGCATCGACGTGTCCGGGACCCCCGCCATCCTGCACACCCGCGGCAACGCGGACGGTCACCTCGTGCTGCGCGGCGCGCGCAACGCCCCGAACTACCACGCCGAGGCGGTCGCCGGGGCGCTGGAGCTGCTGCGGGCGGCGGGGCTGCCGGAGCGGCTGGTGATCGACGCGAGCCACGACAACAGCGGCAAGGACCACCGGCGGCAGCCGATCGTGGCCGACGCGGTCGCCGAGCAGCTCGCCGCCGGCCAGCGCGGCATCGTCGGGGTGATGCTGGAGTCGTTCCTCGTCCCCGGCCGGCAGGACCTGGAGCCGACCCGGGAGCTCGTGTACGGCCAGTCGATCACGGACGCCTGCGTGGGCTGGGACGAGACGGAGGCCGTGCTGGAGCGGCTCGCCCGGGCCGTGGCGGCGCGCCGCGAGACGGTGGCCGGCGAGCGCGTCGCCGGCTGAGGCGGCGGCGCGCGCCGTGGGCGGAGCAACGGCGCTCCGCCCGGCCACCGGGCCGGGCAACGGCCGGGCAACGACGCTCTGCCCGGCCGCCGGGCGGCGAGGCCCCGGCCGTCCCCACCCGAGCGGCCCGGCGATGGCGTCAGCGCGTCACGCGGCGCGGCTCGGGACGGTTGGCGCTGATCCGCGCGGCCAGGGCGACGAAGAGCGCCGCCAGCGCCACCTGGATCAGATGCCGGATCCAGTCCACCCCGCGGGTCGCGCCCACACCGAGCCACATGGCGAGGACGCCACCGATGAGCGCCGCTGCGATACCGACGCCGATCGTCGCCCAGACCGAGATGTTCTGCCGGCCGGGCAGGACCAGGCGCCCCAGGGCTCCGATGATCGCACCGGCGACGATCGCCCAGATGATTGTTCCGATCATTGTTCCCCCTCCTGGTCACCGCCGCGGCACGGCGGCGACTGATGCAGGAGCCGACGAAGGTGTCGTCGTCCACGGATCTTCCCAGCGTAGGCCGACCACCCCTCCACCCGCGCCGGAACGCCCCAGCCCACCCCACCCTCGGTTGATCAAGGGACGGGCAGCGGGGGGGCGCCGCGCGGGCAGCCGACGCCTTGATCAACGCAACGGGGGTCAGAAGTGGGGGTCAGATCAGCATGTGGAGGCGGGTCGTGATGGCGTCCGGCTGGACGTAGGTCTGCACCAGGTCGCAGAGGCGGTTGGCGAGCAGCAGGCCGCGGCCGCGCGCGCTGTCCGGCGGCGGGAGCAGCCGCCCGGCCATCCAGTCCGTCAGCTCGCCCGGGCCGCGCACCTCGCACAGCACCCGCAGCCCCTCCTGCCACACCCGCACCGCGCCGAAGCCGTCGGCGTGGGTGACCGCGTTGGTGGCGATCTCGTTGACCGCCAGCTGCAGGTCGACGACGCGCCGCGGGGCGAGCCCGGCGCGGCGGGCGCGGTCGCCGACGAGGTCACGGACGCCGGCGAGGCCGAGGCGGTCGAAGGTCAGCTCGGCGGCCGGCGCCGTCGGCTCGGGCAGCGGCAGATTGAGCAGCGCGACCAGGGCGTACGGGTCGGCGTAGCCGGGGTGGCGACGGCGTTCGCCGTCCTCGACGAGCACGGGGTGGGTGCGACCCGTGTAGAGCAGCACCCCGGCGTCGAGCGCGTTGGCGTCGTACGGGCAGAGCACGGCGGCGGGTGCGTCCGCGAGCGCGACGTTGATCAGCGCCTCGTGCTGGACGCAGAGCGGGATCTCCTCGGGGGCGCGGCCGGGCCAGATGGGTTCGCCGATGATCCGGACGGGCCGGCCGCGGAACTCGTCGACGAAGCCCCGCAGCACCCACGGGATGATCCGGTTCGGGTTACGACCGGCCTTCGCCATGTCCAGGAACCGCACCTGGCCGGCGTCGCCGCCGAGCTCGTCGCTGATCAGCTCGACGTGCGGTTGGGGGACGGCGACCAGGACCGGTTCGCCGGCGTCGAGGCCGTCCCGCACGAACGGCACGGTGCCGGCGAGGTAATCGGCGCAGCCGCGGTAGAGGAGCCCTTCGTGAACGAACGTTTCCGTCGTGCGCGGGGTCATGGCGGGTCCACTTCGATGGTGGCCGGTTGCCCCCACAACATATCGATGATGCGCCGCAGCTCGTACGGTGGGTCGTGCAGGATCATCCGGCAGCCCTGCCGGAGCCGGCTGGCCCAGAGCACGAGGGAGGTCGCCCCTCCGACGTCGATGAAGGTGAGTTCGGCCAGGTCGAGGTGCACGTCGCCGGCGTCCACGCAGAGGGTTTCGAGCGCGGCGTCCAGGATGTGCCGGGTGGCGCAGTCCACCTCTCCGACCAGGCGCAGGCCGGGCCGTCCGGTAGCGGACAGGATGGCGAACTCGGCGGCCCGCCGGGGAAGTTCGAGGACCGGTGTATCGGGGGTCTCGCCGTGCCGTTGCAGCACGTCCCGGCACCTCCGATCACCGTGAGCGACGCCGTGATTCCGCACCGACCCTAGTGCCCACGTCCGTCGAGTCCCATCACCCACATGGGGCACAACGGGTAGGGACACGAACACGAAACGGGTTCGTGAACGAAAAAGCGCCGCCCACGGTCGAGACCGTGGGCGGCGCGGGTGCCGGTGTGTAGGTCGCCTCGCGGCGAGTGGCGCGACGCGGCTCCAGCCGAACGGTATTCCGCGAAGGCAAATGGGATGAGGCCCGGGGACACTGAACACACCGACAGTGAGCACAACCAGCACCGGGGGCCGGATGTTCCGGGCGGCGTGTCGCGCCCGTCACTGGGCGGGAAGCGCAAGAAAAAGCGCCGCCCACGGTCGAGACCGTGGGCGGCGCGGGCGCCGGTGTGTAGGTCGCCTCGCGGCGAGTGGCGCGACGCGGCTCCAGCCGAACGGTATTCCGCGAAGGCAAATGGGATGAGGCCCGGGGACACTGAACACACCGACAGTGAGCACAACCAGCACCGGGGCGGGGATCTTCCGCGCCGGCCGGTGACCCACGTCACCGCCGCCGGGTTTGGTTTCTCCGGGCCCGGGTAGCTGACGGGCGTGACCGACGAAGCGCCCAGCCATGAGCTGAACACCCTCCTCAACGGTGTCTACGTCGGCCGGGACCGGGTGACGCAGGCGGACATTCACCGCGCGGCCGTCGCCGCCGACCTGCCGGCCGATCTGATGACCCGCATCGGAGCCATGCCCGAGGGCGAGTACGCCCTGGACGAGGCCGCCGAGGTCCTGGACCGGGGGCAGGCGACGTGACCGACCGGGGAAGCCCCGACCGGGAGAGGCCGCTGCCGGCGCTCGGCCAGCCCGACGAGGAACCGGAGCCGGAGACCGAGAACGACTTCGCGGGCGAACACGACGACACCGCGGTCGATGAGGACATCCTTGTCGGCACCGACGACCGGGAGCCCGAGTCCCCCCGTGGTTGGGCCGGGCTCGAACGCCCCGAGGTCACCGCGGACTGAGCCGGCTGCCCGACCCCGCTCCCGCGACGTCGGGCAGCCGGTCTGTACGCACCAGTCGCTCTACCGCTTCGGCGGGGCGGAGGCGACCCGTTGCGCCGTCGCGTACGCCATCTGCAGGAAGTCGGAGGCGGCGACCGCGGTCAGCGCGGTGGCCGCGAGCCGGGTCAGCCGCGGCGCCAGCACGAGTCCCCCGGTGAAGCCGGTGGCGACCCAGACCGCCAGACAGAACGGGCAGCTGAGCAACTCGCCGACGGCGTGCCGCGTGCTGCTGCCCTCGTCGCGTACCTGTTCCATCACCTCGCCGCTGCCACTCGGCTTCTCGTACTCGGTGAAGGGTGCCCGCAGCGGGCTGGTGATGGCGTCCTTGGTGAGCAGGCGGCTCAGTTTGTGCGTGGCGATGGAGATCAGGACGACGTCGCTGGCGCTCGGCCGCTCCGGCACGGGTCGGCCGGTGGCTCTGACCAGCGCGGCGAGGCCGCCGGCGACGCCCGCGTAGACCCCCATCGCCGCTACGTAGCCGCCGAGCGGGCGGTTCTCGTGCGGCGCGTACGCCTTCCGCAGCCGCGTCAGCCGCTCCGTGACGCTCATGCGGCCGCTCCCCGCCGGTCCTTCTCCTCGGTCATCTCGTTTCCTCTCCTCTGCGCGACGCCGGTCCGCGACGCCGGTCCGCGACGCCTCAGCCGGCGGTGAGCCGGTCCCCCACCATCCGGGTGAGGTTCGCGACGGTCTCCTCCGCCAGCGCGGACAGCTGGTCGCGCGGGGCGTCCCCGGTCAGCTCCAGCCGCACGGTCGCGCCGCCGGCCTCGATGGTGTGCACCCGCAGCGCCAGCGACCAGCCCGACGATCCGGCGTCCCAGCGCACGGTCAGATCGTCCGCGTCCCGGCTCGGCCGGACCCCGCGGAGTTGTTCGGGCAGCCAGGCGGGCCGCAGGTCGGGGTCGGTCGCGGTGTCGAAGGCCACCTCCGGCGGGGCGGAGACGCCACGCTCGACGCGGGCGGTCTCAGTCGGCATCGCGCAGCCGATCCGGGTCGACCTCCCGGCCGGGGTAGCGGGTCAGGTACTCGGTCTCCAGCTCCGCGGTCCGGCGCAGGTGGGTGGCGAGCGCCGTGTCGGCGGCGTGCCGCAGCGTGTCCATCCGGGTGCGGTGCAGGCTGCCCATCTCGCGCAGCAGGTCCTCGTCGCTCAGCTCGGCGGGGTCGATGCCGAGGTCCTCATCGGGCTCGGCGATGCCGGTGTCCCGGACATGGTCACCGTCCCAACCCGCGCGTCTCGGCTCGGCGGTGGGCTCGAACGCGGTACCGGAGCTGGCCGGTGAGTAATCGCCGTAGCGGACTGAGTCGGTCATCGTCGCTCCCGGGTTCATCTCGTCTGGGCCGGTATGGCCTAGACGTTGCCCGAACGCGTTGTCACCAAACCCACTCCGCGCGGCGTACTACGACCGTCTGTCGGAGATCGCCGGGCGTCGCCGGTACGCTCGTGCGCATGAAGCGGCTGTTGACCCCGGCGTGGATCGTCCGCCACGTGGTCGCCGTCGTCCTCGTCGTGGCGTTCCTGCTGCTCGGCTGGTGGCAGATCAGCCGGGCGGCCGGAGGCAACACGCTGAGTTGGGCGTACGCGGTCGAGTGGCCGGTCTTCGCGGGGTTCGTCGTGTTCGTGTGGCTCCGGGAGTTGCGCCACACGCTGGCCGGGGAGCCGTCGCCGGCCGCGGAGCCCGACCCGCCGACGGAGGCCGGCTACCGTCGCCCGGTCCGGAGCAACCGTGTGCCGGCGCCGGTGCCCGACAACGGCGGCGACGCCGAGCTGACCGAGTACAACCGCTACCTGGCGTGGCTGAACGAGAACCCGGGCGCCCGGCCCGGCGACTACCCCGGCTGATCGCCGGCAGGAAGGAACGGAACCGACGTGGGCGCTGCCCTGACCCGATACCGCCTGATCGCCTACATCGTCGGCGTCGTGCTGATCGCGCTCGTGGTGATCGGGATGCCGCTGAAGTATCTGTTCGATCAGCCGGTGGTCGTCGAGACCATCGGCCCGGCGCACGGCTTCCTCTACATGGTCTACCTGGTCGCGGCGTTCGACCTCGCCCGGCGGGGCAACTGGTCGCTCAAGCGGATGGCGCTCGTGATGCTCGCCGGCACCGTTCCGTTCGTGTCGTTCTACGCCGAGCGGGTCGTGACGCGGTGGGCGCGCCCGAGCACCCCGGCCGAGCCGGAGAAGGTGCCGGTCACACGCTGACCCGGGCCACCGCCGGCTCGGTCAGGCTGCCGAGCCAGAGCCGGTCGCCGTCCTGCCGCACCCCGGTCACGAACCGGTAGCTCCCGCTCGGCCCGTGCAGCGTCCGCAACACCCGCCCGGCCCCGTCGACGAGCGCGACGAGGCCGTACCGGCGGGGTTGCGGCTGCAGCGCGTCCGGCAGCAGCGCCGCCAGCTGCCGGATGAAGGGGTACGGCAGCAGCCGCTCCTCGATCGGCAGTCGCGGGCTGGGCAGCGCCACCCAGTAGGTGCCGTCGCCGACGGCGGAGAGGTTGTCCGGGTAGGCCGGCAGGTCGACGAGTTCGGTCACGGCGCCGTCCAGGGTGACCCGGAGCAGCCGGTGCGTGCTCGTCTCGG
Organism: Micromonospora pattaloongensis; assembly: GCF_900107255.1. Lineage (GTDB taxonomy): Bacteria > Actinomycetota > Actinomycetes > Mycobacteriales > Micromonosporaceae > Micromonospora_I > Micromonospora_I pattaloongensis. The sequence continues at coordinate 33,800 of NZ_FNPH01000001.1, forward strand.
CGACCACCAACGCCGACCCGTCCGGGGTGAGCGCCACCCCGTTCGGGAAGTACAGCCCCGTCGCCAGCACGTCGACCGCCCCGCTGCCCGGGTCGTAGCGCAGCAGCCGCCCGTTGGGCCGGTGTTCCAGCAGATCGCGCTTCCAGGTGTGCACCCCGTACCGGTCGGAGCTGTCGGTGAAAAAGACGGCGCCGTCGGCGGCGACGGCCGCGTTGTTGCAGAAGCGCAGCGGCGCGCCGCCGGCCGCGTCGGCGAGCTTCGTCACCGCGCCGTCGGCGCGGACCCGCAGCAGCCCCCGCTCGGCGTCGCAGACCACGAGGCTGCCGTCGGTCGGATCGAGCTCGATGCCGAGCGGGCGCCCGCCGGTCTCCGCGAGCTGCTCGGGCTCGTCCCCCGGCCGTGCGCCGGCCGCCCAGCGCCACAACCGCCCGTCGTCGCCGCCCGTGACGAGCCGCCCCTCATCGTCGACGAGGACGTCCTCGGGCCCGACTCCGCTGGGCAGTGTGAACCGCTCGACGGAGTCGAGCCGCAGGTCGAGCGGGGCCCAGTCGCCGTCGAGCGGCGGCGGGACGGTCGCGGGCGCCTTCGCGGCGCGGATCCAGCGGGGCGCGGAACGTGAGTCCATCGTCCGTATTGTCACGTCCCGGCCTTGTCGGGGGAATGCCCGATCGCTAATGTTCTCGCGGCGCGCAGGTGGTGCACATCAACCACAGAAGCCCGCACGGACACGATCCGGATAATCACCGCGAATTTAACAATCGCCGCTATACAGGCGTGCGCGCAACCGCACGCCCGGTCGGGCGCCGCGGCGCGCCCGGCCGGTGGAGACTGCCGCAAGGAGCGCAGGATGGCCCAGATCGGTGCCCGGGGTACAACGGCCTGGCGCAAGAGCAGCCGTTGTGACTCCCACCAGTGCGTCGAGGTGGCGCTCGGCGACGGTGCCGCGGTGCGGGACTCGGCGTCCCCGGACCGCCACCTCAGCTTCCCCGCGCCCGCCTGGCGCCGCTTCATCGCCACCCTCCGAGCCGCCTGATCCGCGTGATCAGGGGACCGCTCGGGCGTGTCGCCGGCGCGCGGTGATCCGCGCCCCTGATCACGCGGATCATCACGGTCACGCGGAAAAGGCGAAACCTTCTCGGTGTACCCTCGGGGCCGCCCGGCCGGGGCGATTTCGGCTTCGTCACGCGGTGGTCCATCGCGTTCTCCGAGGGGTGCGTCCGATGACGACCGTGCAGGGACCGACCGTCGGGCGACGGCGGCTCCGCTCGGCGCTGCGCCGCGCCCGCGACGCCGCGGGCATGACCCAGGAGCAGGTCGCCGCCGCGATGGACTGGTCACTGTCCAAGGTGATCCGGATCGAGGCGGGCAGCGTCTCGGTCTCCACGAACGACCTCAAGGCGCTGCTCCAGCACTACCGGCTGACCGACCCTCGGCAGGTCGCCGAGCTGGTGGAGTTGGCCCGCGCGTCCCGCCGCCGCGCGTGGTGGTCGCAGTACCGGGAGGCGCTCGCGCCGAGCTACGCCGCGCTGATCGGGCTGGAGGCCGAAGCCGTCGGCCTGCGGTTCTTCCAGGCAGCGGGGATCCCCGGCCTGTTGCAGACCGAGGCGTACGCCCGCGCCATCTTCGCCGCCGCCGTCCCGCCGGAGCAGGCGGGCCCGGACGATGTGGACGTCGCCGTGGAGATCCGGCTGCGCCGCCAGCGGGAGGTGCTGGGGCGGCCGGAACCACCGGCGATGCACGTGGTGCTCGACGAGGCGACGCTGCGCCGGCAGACCGGCGGGGCGGCGTGCCTGCGCGAGCAGTTGCGGCATCTGGTGGCGATGGCGACCTCCGAGCGGGTGACGATCCAGGTGCTGCCGTTCACCGCGACGGACTATGCGGTCGCGGCGCCGTTCACGGTCCTGGAGTTCGCCGACCCGGACGACAGCGACGTCGTGTACGTCGAGGCGGCGATGGTCCAGGACGTGATCGACAATCCGGACGCGGTGAAGCCGTACCAGGCGATGTTCCGGCGGCTGCGGGACAAGTCGCTGAGCGCGACGGCGTCGCTGGCCCTGATCACGAAGATCGCCGACGAACTGCGGTGATCCGCCGGCGTCCCGACCGCGGAGTCAGCGTGGACGCGGCACCCACACCTGGCTCGAGGCGATCGGCTCGGCGATGCCGCCCAGCCGGGTCACCTCCTGCGCGCGCAGCAGCGCCCGCGTCACCTGGCCGTACTGGCGCTCCTCGTCGGTGCTGAACAGCAGCGTGTTCAGCCCGTGGTAGTAGCCCCAGAGCTCGTACGACCTGGGCCGGAGCCGGTGGCCCGCCCAGGCCAGCGCTCCGGGCACGAAGGCCGCGACGGCGAGCGCGAGGTACGTCGCCCCGCTGAGGTGGTCGAGGCCGCGGAAGCCCAGCGCCGCCCCGACGACCACCAGGACGACCGCCGTGGCGCCGACCGCGCGCGTGGTCAGCCGATCCCGGGAGCCGCGTACGGTCTGCAGGTTGCTCAGCTCGCGCACCGCGAACCGACGTTCCGCGACGACGAACCATTCCGGCGTGACGCGGATGCCGGGCTGACGGTAGAGCAGCGCCGGCTTCCGCTCCATTACATGATCGGGCGTAACGGATTGTGCACCTGGTAGGCGCGGATTGTCGCGGGTAGCATGCACGTGTGCCTCCCACGGCTCGTGCGGCGGGCTGGTGTGGTGGTTTCTCCAGATCGGCACCTGGTGGCAGCCAGGTGCCGATCACCTTTTCGGACGCGGTGTTTCGGTCTCGTGTCCATTGTGCAAAGAGCAAGCTCGACAGCGGAAGGTGTGCAATCTGCTACCTGGCAGATTGGCAGCGGGCAGGAAGCCGCCTGGACAGTGATTTGCGCCTTCCGTTGCCTTTTGCCGTGGGCGACGCTCGCGTTCGGCGCGCCAAGAGCGACGAAACCGGCAAACAGCCGCCGCGACCCGATCGCCACGGGCGGACGTGAGGGCGGGCGGTGTGACGCGCCCCGAACCCCGCGGCGGGTGACGGGCGTGCGGGGTGTTGTGACGCTTCGACGTGGAGTGCGTACGTTCAGCGATAAGGACATTCCGCCGATCGGCCCCTTGTGCGGCAGATCGCCCCGGAGTCACTTCCGCGTCCCGTACCGCGCAGCTAGGTTGGAAGTGCTGGTCCGGTAGGCAGTCGCCCCAATCGGGTGGCGCCGGCCCGGCGCTGCCGAATCGTCGCCCGCCGCCACAGAGAGTCGCACGACGGCGCCCGCGGGCATACGGCGAACCGGGGACCCACCTTGCACCATCGGGGTGAATCCGCGCCCGGCGCGCGGTAGGGCGATCTTTCCCGCCCGAATCCGTCAGCTAACCCGGTAGGCGGCCAGGGGAAGAAAGGTTCTGCCTGTTTTGTCATCCTCACGGATGCTGCTGCGCGCCGTCCTGCTTACCGGCCTGTCGATCGGCCTCGTCGCGCCCGCCACGGCGGCCGCGGCCGAGCCGTCACCCGCGCAGCTCACGCAGCAGATCACCACGTACTCGGTCCAGCTGGAAAAGGTCGTCGAGTCCTACAACCGGCTGAACGAGGAGAGAAAACAGACCAAGGCCGCGGCGGACGCGCTCGCCAAGAAGCTCGCGCCGCTCGAGCAGCAGCTGGGCACGGCCCGCTCCGAGCTCGGCGAGCTGGCCTCCACCGCCTACAAGAACGGCGGGCTGAGCACGGCCGGAGCGCTGTTGGACGCCGAGAGCGACACGTTGCTCAGCCAGCTCGGGGCGCTCGACCAGCTCGCCCGCAGCCGCCAGGAGCGGGTCGACGGGTACACGGCGACGCGCCAGCGGTACGACACCGAGCAGAAGCGGCTCAGCGCGGCGCTGGCGCGCCAGAACGCGCAGGCGAAGCAGCTCGGGGCACGGAAAAAGAAGATCGAGGCCCAGCTCGACAAGCTGTACGAGATGCGCCGCAACGCCTACGGCTCGGCCACCTCGGCCGGCTCCGGCTACCGCGGTCCGGTTCCGTCGGTGCTCGGCTCGGCCGGCGTCGCGGTGCGCTACGCGTACGGCGCGATCGGCAAGCCGTACGTCTGGGCCGCCGAGGGGCCGGGCGGGTACGACTGCTCCGGGCTGACGCTCGCGGCCTGGCGGGCGGCGGGCACGTCGTTGCCGCACAACACCGAGATGCAGTGGAACGTGGTGAGCCACATCAGCCGTTCCGCGCTGAGCCCCGGCGACCTGGTGTTCTACAGCGGGCTGGGCCACGTCGCCCTCTACGTGGGCGGCGGCAAGGTGATCCACGCACCGACCTTCGGCGAGAGCGTCACGCTCGCCAGCGTGGACATGATGCCCCCGATGGGCTACGGCCGAGTCCGCTGACCCCGCCCCACCGGATCCGCTCCGTTGATCAAGGGATCGGCGGCCCGGAAGGGCCTACTTCCCGCCGCCGCCCCCTTGATCAACGCGGATTTCCGGGAATACGGCGAACGGCCGGCGTCCGATTGGACGCCGGCCGTTCGCCGTTTTCGCCGCGCGGTGCGCGGACTGATCAGGCGGCCTGCAGACCCTCGGCGCGGGCGAGCTCACGGAGCCGCCCCAGCGCCTGGATCTCGAGCTGCCGGATCCGCTCCCGGGAGAGCGAGAAGCGCGACGCGACCTCGGTGAGCGAGTGCTCCCGCCCGTCCTCCAGCCCGTAGCGCGCCCGCATGATGCCCGCGGAGCGGTCGTCGAGGTGGTTGAGCAGACCCTCGATGCGCTGCCGCTCGAGCGCGGTCAGCACGATCTCCTCCGGCGACGGGGCGTCGCTGTCGGCGACCAGGTCACCGAGGTTGGTGTCGCCGTCGTCGCCGACCGGGGTGTCCAGGGACACCGTGTCCTGCGACCAGCGCACCAGCTCGTGGACCCGCTCGACCGGCACGCCGAGCGCGGCCGCGATCTGCTCCGGCTCGGGGTCCGAGCCGAGCTCACGGGTGAGCTGACGGGCGACGTTGCGCATCCGGTTGACGTCCTCGACCAGGTGCACGGGGAGTCGCACGGTGCGCTCCTGCTGCGCGATCGCCCGGCTGATCGCCTGGCGGATCCACCACGTCGCGTACGTCGAGAACTTGTAACCGCGCTCGTAGTCGAACTTCTCCACGGCGCGGACCAGGCCGGTGTTGCCCTCCTGGATCAGGTCGAGCATCGGCATGCCGGACCGCACGTACCGTCGGGCGATCGAGACGACCAGGCGCAGGTTCGCGCGGATGAACAGGTCCTTGCCCCGAACGCCCTCGGCGACCAGACGCTCCAGTTCCTCGCGGCTGACGCCCTTGGGGAGCGTGCCCTCGTCGAGCAGGTGCTCGGCGTAGAGCCCCGCCTCGATGGCCTTGGAGAGGTCGACCTCCGCGGCCGCGTCCAGCAGCGGCGTCCGGGAGATTTCGTGCAGGTAGACGCCGACCAGGTCGCGCTCCTCGGCAACCTCGTCGGTCCGCATCACCACGTTCTTCTCCACGTTGCCCACGGTCCCCTCGTTTACCCGACGTACCCTCTTACCTGCGGTGCCCACGTTCATCAGCCCTCCCCCGTTCCGTCCGCTGCGGCGATGGCCGGCCCGTCGTGGCCGAAACCATGCCCGGCGGCGCTGACACCTACACAACAGCTGTGACGTGTCGGGGATTCCGTATCGTGAGTCGAAACTGTCACGAATGCCTGAGTAGTTGCTGGGAGTGCGGTTAGTGTTACCTGCAAAGCGCCCCTGATCAGGGCGTCTGTCGCGGGGCGCCACCCCGCGTCGGCCCCGGCTGCGCGTGCTTTTGTCCGATTAATCACATCATCGCCGCTGCGGTGGCCGCAGCGACCCGGGTCACTGGCCCACTGCGATCCTCGTCACTGCTCAGCAGTACGGTCGGCGGGCCCGAATGGTTCACCGCTCGGTCCCGGTCTACCCCGTCCCGAGAGAGAACAACCGGCACCGCGGGATGATGCCCGCGCTGCACCCGAACGGGTGAGGCCGGGGCGAGGCGGGTCGGCTAGCCGAGCAGCGCGAGCGCGTCGCGCACCTGCCGGGCGGAGCGGTCCAGCGCCGCGCGGGCGTCGGCGACCTTCGCGCCGGAGACGAGCGAGACGAGCGCGGTCTTCAGCTCGCCGTCCGCCTCGGTCAACGCCGCCGCGCAGACCTCCTCCGTCGCGCCGGTCGCCTCCATGAGGATCGAGATCATCCGGCCGCGCAGCTTCGCGTTGGTGGCGACCACGTCGACCATCAGGTTGGAGTAGACCCGTCCGAGCCGCACCATCACCGCGGTGGAGAAGGCGTTGAGCACCAGTTTCTGCGCGGTGGCCGCCTTCATCCGGGTGGACCCGGTGACGATCTCGGGACCGGTGTCCACGCCGATGAACACGTCGACCTCGTCGGCGACCCGCGCCTCGGGGTTCGCGCTCAGCAGCACCGTCCGCGCCCCGCCCTCCCGCGCGGCGCGCAGCGCCGCGAGCACGAACGGGGTACGGCCGCTGGCCGCCAGGCCGACCACGAGGTCACCGGCGCGCACGCAGTCCCGGGCCTCACCGGCGCCGGCCGGCTCGTCGTCCTCGGCGTCCTCGACCGCCCGCCACATCGCCGCGGGCCCGCCGGCGAGGTGCGCGCAGAACCAGTCGGGCGGGCAGTTGAAGGTCGGCGGCAGCTCGGCCGCGTCCAGCACGCCGAGCCGACCGGAGGTGCCCGCGCCGAAGTAGTGCACCCGCCGCCCGGCGCGCAGCGCGGCCACCGCGATGTCGACCGCGGCGACGATCTCGTCGAGCACGGCCGCGACCGCGACCGGCACCCGGCAGTCGGCATCGTTGATGACCCGCAGCACGTCGCGGGTGGACATCAGATCCAGGTCGGCGCTGTGTGGGTTGCGGCGTTCCGTCGGGGCCGACACCCGCACCCGGACCCGCCCGTCGTGTCCGTTCGGACGGTGCGGCACCGACGCGGCCGGGTCGGGACGCGGGGTGGCGGTCGCGGGACCGCCGCCCCCCTCCGTGGTCATCCCCGCCTCCGCGCGGCGCCCGTCCGGTGCTGCTGCACCGCGTCGGCGGTCACCTCCAGCGCGCGTCTGGCGCGATTGCGGTTGCGGGCGGCGACGCCGACGAAGAGGCAGTCGACGACGGTGAGCTGGGCGAGCCGGCTGGCCATCGCCCCGGACCGGTACGTCGTCTCCCGCGCCGCGGTGGTGAGCACGAAGTCGGCGACCTCGGTGATCGGGGCCCGCGGGAAGTTGGTCAGCGCCACCGTGGTGGCGCCGCGGGAACGCGCCTGCTCGAGCACCTCGATCGCGTCGGAGGTGGTGCCGGTGTGGGAGATGCCCACCGCGACGTCGCCCTTGCCGAGCAGGGCGGCGGAGGTCAGTGCGGTGTGCACGTCCGGAAAATAGAACGCGGTGCGCCCGATGCGGTGCAGCTTCTGCTGGAAGTCGGAGGCGACGAAGCCGCTGGCGCCGGCGCCGTAGATGTCGATCCGGCCGGCCGCGTTGATGGCCTCCACCACCCGTTCGCAGACCGCCGGGTCGAGCTGCTCGGCGGTCTCCTCGACCGCACGCGCGTCGTTGAAGGCGATCGTCGCGATGATCTGGGCGAGGTCGGCGCCGGGTGGGATGTCGCCGCCGACCACGCGGGCGTCCGGCGGCTCCACCCGGCGCGCCGCCTCGGCGGCGAGCCGGATGCGCAGCTGCGGGTAGCCCTCCATGCCGACCGAGCGGCAGAACCGGATCACGGTGGCCTCGGAGGTCTCCGCAGCCGTGGCGAGGTCCGTGATCGTCCGCCGCGCGGCGTCCGCGGGGTTGGCGACCACGAGTCGGGCGACGCGCTGCTCGGCCGGCGACAGCGACGGGAGCAGGCCGCTGATGTGCACGATCAGCCCACTCGACTCGCTGGTCGCAGAAACTTTCGCAGTCTTCGCCACACTTGAAACTTACTTTCACAATGCCCGGAGAGTCAACCACGACACCGGGTTCCTGCGAAAGTACGCCCGGCCGGCCGGCCCGCGGCCCCGTTCAGGCCCGCCGACCGTGCCATTCCCGCAGCACGTTCGTCTCGTCCTCGCGGGACAGACCGCCAGCCACGCCCGGCCGATGGGCCGCGCCGAGCCACTCCAGAGTCGCCCGGGCGGTCTCGGCCAACGGCCGGGTGGTCAGCCCCGCCGCGAGCGACGCCGAGACGTCGCGGGCCATGAACCCGGCGTACTCCGGCAACGGCAGCCAGAGCGGCAGCGCCCGCTCCCCCGCCCACGGGCGCACGTCGCGCTCGATGAGGAAGTCCTGATCGACCCAGGTGAGCCGGGGCTGCGGGCGACCGACCCCGGCCGCCACCGCGGCGAGGAACGCCGCGCGCGGCATCGGCGCGCCGATACCGTCGTACGTCCCGGCGAGCCCGGTCTTGCCGGCCCGCACCAGCCACCCGGCCAGGTCCGCCACGTCGACGCACTGCACCGGCGCGTCCGGGGTCCCGGGCGCCAGCACCTCGCCACCGTCGGCGAGCCGCCGCACCCAGTACCCGAAGCGCTCGGTCGGATCCTCCGGCCCCACGATCAGCCCCGCCCGGCAGACGAACAGCCGCTGTTCGTCCACGACCGCCCGGAAGGCCTCCTCGCACGCCACCTTGCATGGTCCGTACCACTGCTGGGCGTCGCCGGTCGGGTCGTCGATCTCCGGGGGCGGCGGTGGCAGCAGCGGCGTGGTCGCGACCGTCCCGCCCGGCGTGCCGTGGTCGGCGTAGACCGAGCCGGTCGAGACGTACGACCAGTGGCCGACCCGGCCGGCGAGCGCGGCGACCGCGTGCCGGGCGTGACTCGGGCGGCGCGTGACGTCCACCACCGCGTCGAAGGTCTCGCCCTCCAGCATGGACAACCCCTGCGGCGAGTCCCGATCCACGGCGACGAACCGGACACCCGGCACGGGCGTCCCCGCGACGCCGCGCGCCGCGCAGGTCACCTCGTGGCCGGCGTCGCGGGCGTGCCGGGCGACGGCCCGGCCGAGGAAGACGGTGCCACCGAGAACAAGAATCCGCATACGCCGATGGTGCGGCGCGACGTCGCCGCTGTCGGCACGCTTTCGCCGGCAGCGCAACGATTACGCGCTCCGCGTACCGGTACGGTGTCGCCATGCGACGGCGCAGTGTCCTGGTCACCGGCGGTACGGGCGGACTCGGCGGGGCGGTGGTGGCCGCCTTCGCCCAGGCGGGTTGGCGGGTGGTCGCGGCGGCGCGCTCCGCCGACGCCGACGCCGCGGGCCCGGTCGTGCCGGTCCGCGCCGACCTGACCGACGCGGCGGCGGTGGACCGGGCGGTGGCGGTCGCGGCCGGCGACCCGGACGCGCCGCTGCGGGCGGTGGTGAACCTCGTCGGCGGGTACGCGGCCGGCGGACGGGTGCACGAGACCGACGTGGCCGAGTTCGAGCGGATGATGACGCTCAACCTGCGCCCCACCCACCTGGTGACCCGCGCCGCCCTGCCCCACCTGATCGCGGCCGGCGGCGGCGCGGTCGTCTGCGTCTCGTCGCGCGCGGCGCTCGCGCCGTTTCCCGGGGCGGCCGGCTACGCCACCGCCAAGGCGGCGGTGTCGGCGTTCGCCGCCGCGGTCGCGGTCGAATACCGCCCCTTCGGCGTGCGCTGCAACACCGTCGTGCCGGGCGTCATCGACACCCCGGCCAACCGGGCCGCCCAGCCCGACGCCGACCACGGGCGCTGGGTCGACCCCGCCGACATCGCGCCCGTGATCCGGTTCCTCGCCGACGACGAGTCGGCGCCGACGACCGGGGCGGTGATCCCCGTCTACGGCCGCAGCTGACCCGCGGCCACCGGCTCCGGCCCGTCGGGCAGCCAGCCGCGCAGCTCCTCGTCGATCGCCCGGCTCACCTCGTCCGGGGTGCCGTTCGCGTCGACCACCACGAAGGTGCGCGACTCCGGCAGCGAACGGTAGGCGCAGGACGCCGCGGTCAGGAACTGCAGCGTCTCGGAGTCGGTGCCGCGCGCCTCGATCCGGCGCTGCGCCTCCTGCGGGTCGACGGTGAGCAGGAACGTCACGTCCGGCGGCGGGAAGACCGAGTACGCGATCCGCGCCACCGGCTCCCACTGCGGCGCGCCGTGCGAGCGGATGCTGGCGTACTGGCAGACGGCGTAGCGGTCCATCACCGCGACCCGGCCGCCGAGAATCGACCTCAGCACCGCGCGGGCGATCGCCAGCCAGCGCAGCGTGGACTCGACCAGCAGCAGGCCGGTGCGCCCCAGGAGTCGTTGCGCGTCACCGCGCCCCAGCCGCGCCGCGAGCCGGCCGAACCACCGCCGGCCCCCCGCGTTCTGCGCGTACATCGCCGGCACGCCGCGCTGCGTCAACGCCGCCGCCAGCCGGTGGGCCTGGGTCGTCTTACCCGACCCGTCCACGCCGATCAGCGCCACCGAGCGCAACCGCCCCCGGCGCGGCGCGCCCCTCCGAAGGTGCTCCCGAGATCCGACCATGCTCAGCAAGGCTACGAGGCGGCGACAACCGCGGATCGTGACGAAACGCCCGGTCGGGCGCGGACGGGTGGGTGCGGCACCGACGAAGCGGCGGGGGTCACAGCGCGCCATCGCCGCAGAGGCGGCCGCAGAGGTGTGAACGGGCAGACCCGCGGGTACCGGTTGATTCCCTACCGACACCGACCACGGGAGGCCAGGATGGCTCACCGCGGAGACGAGGGGCTGCTGCACACCCTCAAACGCGTCGCCGCCACGCTGAAGCAGTCGGACGTGCCGTTCGCGCTGGGTGGCAGCTTCGCCGTCTACGCCCACGGCGGCCACTCCAGCGACCACGACGTCGACTTCCTGATCCGCGAGGAGGACGTCGAACGGGCGCTGGCCGCGCTCGTCGCGGAAGGGTTCACCGCGGAGCGACCGCCGGAGGACTGGCTCGTGAAGGTGTACGACGACCAGGGCCGGATGGTGGATCTGATCCACCGCCCGGTGGAGACGCCGGTCACGGACGAGACGTTCGGCGACACGGTGACCCGCTGCGTCGACGCCATCCACATGCCGGTGCTGTCGGCGTCCCAACTCATGGTGCACAAGCTGCTGAGCTTCTCCCAGCACTACTGCGACTTCGCCCGCGGCCTTCCGCTGGCCCGCTCGCTGCGCGAGCAGATCGACTGGGACCGGGTGCGCAAGGAGACCGCGAACTCGCCGTACGCCGAGGCGTTCCTGGTGCTGCTGGACCGGCTCGACGTCGTGCCGTCCGACGGAAAGGAGCTCGCGGCGTGAGTGACGACAACGCGACCGTCAAACCGCTCGACGAGTACGCGGAGGCGGCGGTGCAGCGGCTGCTCACCGAGCACGCGCAGGTCGCCGAGCAGGGCATCACCGTGGTCCGCCGGGACCACACCCTGCTGCTCCGCGGCGAGGTCGCGAGCCCGCAGCGCCGGGACGAGATTCTGCGGCTGGTCACCGAGCACTTCCCCGACGTCACGATCGCCTGCGACATCGGGGTGACGCGGGCACCGGAACCGTCCGAGGTGGAGGAGCTGCCGTGATCCGCATTGCCGCCGTCGGCGACGTGCACATGGACGAGGACGTGCTGGGCCGCTACCGGCCGGCGCTGGAGCACCTGCCCGACCGGGCGGACGTGCTGCTGCTGGCCGGCGACCTGACGCGGCACGGCACCGAGTCGGAGGCGCGCTGTGTGGCCGCCGAGTTCGGCGGGCTGGGCGTGCCGGTGGTGACCGTGCTGGGCAACCACGACCATCATTGCGACCAGGTGCCGCAGGTGGTGAAGGTGCTGTCCGACGCCGGTATCACCGTGCTGGAGGGGAACAGCACCGTGATCGACGTCGGTGGCGTCCGGCTCGGTGTCGCCGGCGCGAAGGGCTTCGGCGGCGGCTTCGCCGGGCGGTGCGCCAGCGAGTTCGGCGAGCCGGAGATGAAGGCGTTCGTGCGCACCACCGGGGCGATCGCCGAGCGGCTGGGCACGGCGCTGCGCGAGCTGGACTGCGACGTACGGGTGGCGCTGACCCACTACTCCCCGGTGCCGGACACGCTCGCCGGTGAGCCGCTGGAGATCTATCCGTTCCTCGGCTCCTACCTGCTGGGTGAGGCGATCGACTCCGCGCCGACCGCGCTGGCCCTGCACGGCCACGCGCATCTGGGCAGCGAACGGGGCACCACGCCGGGGGGCGTGCGGGTCCGTAACGTCGCGCACCCGGTGATCAAGCAGGCGTACAGCGTGTTCCATCTGAGCGAGACCGAGCTGGCGGGATCCTCGACACAGGTTTCCGGCGCGGCCAGCGGGGTACATCAATAGCCATGGACCTTCTACTCTGGATTCTCGCAGTCGTACTGGTCGTGGCCGGTGTGCTCGCGCTGTTCCGCCGGCAGATCCTGTGGGGCGTCGTCCTCATCATCGTCGGGCTGCTGGTCGGCCCCGGCGGAGTCAGCATCTTCAGTTAACCGCCGCTCCCACTGCTATCCCCTCGTATTCCCCCCGTTCCATACCTCCCTCCGTATCCCCGGACCCGCCGGGGCCGTCGCATCCGGGCCTTCGTCCTCCCCGACTGGTGGACCCGGCCGCGGCGGCCCCGGCGCTCTCGTGTGGGCACCGGCCGCCCCTCCGTCACGGCCGGATGTCGCGTCGCCACCGGCCATTCGCGGTCGCCGGGTTTCTGAATCGTTACGGGCTCGTGCCCGTTCAGCGCTGGACGACGATCGCTGCAAGCGCTTACATGTGGTGACGCCCACAGTGACGGCGACCGGCGCGAGCCACCCGGCTCCGGGCGCCGGAGAGGAAGGAGGACGGCATGGCGGTCTTTTCCCGGCCCCGCCAAGCCCTCATGCTCGCCAGCGTGCTGGGCCTGGCCATGAGCGCCACGGCCTGCGGCGGCAGCGACGACAGCAAAAACAACTCGGGGTCCGGCGACTGCGCGGCCTACGAGCAGTACCAGGGCAACGACGGCAAGACGGTCTCCATCTACGCGTCGATCCGTGACGCCGAGGCCGACCTGCTGCAGCAGTCCTGGGAGGAGTTCAGCGACTGCACCGGCATCGAGATCGAATACGAGGGCAGCGGCGAGTTCGAGGCCCAGTTGCAGGTACGGGTCGACGGCGGCAACGCCCCCGACATCGCGTTCGTGCCGCAGCCCGGTCTGCTCGCCCGCTTCGCCGAGAGCGGCAAGCTCAAGCCGGCGTCGGCCGAGACCAAGACGATGGCCGAGAAGAACTACCCGGCTGACTGGCTGAAATACAGCACCGTCAAGGGCACCTTCTACGGCGCGCCGCTCGGCTCCAACGTGAAGTCCTTCGTCTGGTACTCGCCGAAGATGTTCGCCGAGAAGGGCTGGAAGGTCCCGACGACCTGGGCCGAGCTGATGACGCTCAGCGACCAGATCGCGGCCGCCGGCACCAAGCCGTGGTGCGCCGGCATCGAATCCGGCGACGCGACCGGCTGGCCGGCGACCGACTGGATCGAAGACCTCATGCTGCGTACGCAGACGCCGGAGGTCTACGACCAGTGGACCACCCACGGCATCCCGTTCAACGACCCGCGGGTCGCGGCGGCGGTCGACCAGGCGGGCCAGATCCTGAAGAACCCGAAGTACGTCAACGGCGGCTTCGGTGACGTCAAGACCATCGCCTCCACCTCGTTCCAGGAGGCCGGCACGCCGATCGTCCAGGGCAAGTGCGCGCTGCACCGGCAGGCGTCGTTCTACGCCAACCAGTGGCCGCAGGGCACCAAGGTCGCCGAGGACGGGGACGTCTTCGCGTTCTACTTCCCGGCCATCGACCCGGCCAAGGGCAAGCCGGTGCTCGGCGGCGGCGAGTTCACCGTCGCGTTCGCCGACCGGCCGGAGGTGCAGGCGGTGCAGACGTACCTCGCCTCGTCCGAGTACGCCAACAGCCGCGCCAAGCTCGGCAACTGGGTGTCGGCGAACAAGGGTCTGGACATCAACAACGTCAAGAACCCGATCGACAAGCTCTCCGTCCAGATCCTGCAGGACCAGCAGACCACCTTCCGGTTCGACGGTTCCGACCTGATGCCGGCCGCGGTCGGCGCCGGCACCTTCTGGAAGGGCATGGTCGACTGGATCAACGGCAAGGACACCGCGTCGACGCTCACCTACATCGAGAACTCCTGGAAGTGACCGCGGTGGTGGTCCGGCCCGGTCGACCGGGCCGGACCACCCGGCGGCAGTGGCTCGCACATCCCGCGGGGAGGGCGGATGAACTTCGACGTCGCGGCTGAGGCCGACAAACTCACGATGTTGGGCTACGGCCTGCTGGCCTTCGTCGTGGTCGTCGGCGGCCTGCTGCTCCTGCTCGACATCGTGCCGAGCTGGTTCGCCCGGCAGCGCGAGCAGCGCCTCGCGATGGCGGTCGCCGGCGTTGACCCGGCGGCGCCCCCACCGGCGCGGCGGAAGCCACGGGAATGGCTGTTCGGACTCTTCTTCCTGCTCCCGGCGGTCCTGCTGCTCCTCGTCGGGCTGGTCGTGCCGGCGATCCGCACCGTCCTGCTCTCCTTGATGGACGGCCGGTCGGAGAGCTGGGTCGGGCTCGACAACTACTCCTGGATGTTCTCCCAGGACGAGATCCTCAGCGTGCTGACCAACACGCTCGTCTGGGTGCTCCTGGTGCCGTTGCTGGCCACCTCGGTCGGCCTCATCTACGCCGTGCTGGTGGACCGGGCCCGACTCGAGTCGCTGGCCAAGGCGCTGGTCTTCATGCCGACCGCGATCTCGTTCGTCGGCGCCGGCATCATCTGGAAGTTCGTGTACGCCTACCGCGGCCCGGAACAGGAGCAGATCGGCCTGCTCAACCAGCTCGTGGTGGGGTTCGGCGGCGAGCCCCAGCAGTGGCTGCAGAACCCGCCGCTCAACACGCTCTTCCTGATCGTCGTCATGGTCTGGATTCAGGCCGGCTTCGCGATGGTCGTGCTCTCCGCGGCCATCAAGGCGATCCCCGCCGACGTGGTCGAGGCGGCCCGGCTCGACGGCGTGAACTCCTGGCAGATGTTCTGGCGGATCACGATGCCGAGCATCCGGCCCGCGCTGATCGTGGTCGTGGTCACCATCTCGATCGCCACGCTCAAGCTCTTCGACATCGTCCGGACGATGACCAACGGCAACTACGACACCAACGTCATCGCCACCGAGATGTACAACCAGGCGTTCCGGTACGGCCAGACCGGCCAGGGCTCGGCGCTCGCCGTGTTCCTCTTCGTCCTGGTCATCCCGATCGTGATCTACCAGATCCGTAACCTCCGGAAGCAGCGGGAGGCGTGACAGCATGACCACCACCCCGACCCGGCCCGCTCCCGCCACCGCCGCCGCACCGCCGGGGGGCGCCGCCGCCCGCGTCCGCAAGAGGCTGAACACGCGGACCGCGACGGTCGTCTCGATCATCATCGCGGTCCTCTGGACGATCCCCACGTTCGGGCTGTTCATCTCCTCGTTCCGGCCCGAGAACGACATCAAGAGCACCGGCTGGTGGACGTTCTTCACGGACCCGCAGGTGACGCTGGAGAACTACCAGGAGGTGCTCTTCGGACGGACCGCGTCGTCGGGGCAGCTCGCCAGCTACTTCATCAACTCGCTCGTGATCACTCTGCCGTCGGTGCTCTTCCCGCTGGCCTTCGCCGCGCTCGCCGCGTACGCGCTGGCGTGGATCAACTTCCGCGGCCGCGACTGGATCTACATCTGCGTGTTCGCGCTGCAGATCGTGCCGCTGCAGATGGCGCTCGTGCCGTTGCTGAGCTTCTTCTCCGAGGGCGTCACCGTGGGCGGCGTGACGCTGCTGCCCGCCTGGGGACTCACCGGTGAGGAGCGGTTCATTCAGGTCTGGTTCGCGCACACCTGCTTCGCGCTGCCGCTCGGCATCTTCCTGCTGCACAACTTCGTGTCGCAGCTGCCGCGCGACCTGATGGAGGCGGCCCGGGTCGACGGCGCCACCCATCCCAAGATCTTCCGCACCATCGTGCTGCCGCTGATCACACCGGCGCTCGCCGCCTTCGGCATCTTCCAGTTCCTCTGGGTCTGGAACGACCTGCTGGTGGCGCTGATCTTCGCGGGCGGCGGCAAGCAGACCGCCCCGCTGACCGTCCGGCTGGCCGAACTGGCCGGCACCCGCGGCAACGAGTGGCAGCGGCTCACCTCCGGGGCGTTCGTGTCGATCGTCATACCGTTGATCGTCTTCCTGTCTCTGCAGCGCTACTTCGTCCGCGGCCTGCTCTCCGGGAGCGTGAAGGGCTGAGCTCACCGACCGTTCCGGGTCGGCGCAAGGTGACTGCCGTGACCAGAATCGACGACGTCGCCCGCCTGGCGGGCGTCTCCACCGCGACCGTCTCGCGGGCCCTGCGCGGCCTGCCGACCGTGTCGGACGGCACCCGGCAACGGGTGCTGGAGGCGGCGGCGCGGCTGGGCTACACGGCGTCGCCCAGCGCGTCCCGGCTCGCCGGCGGGAAGACCCGCTCGGTCGCGGTCGTCGTGCCCCGGATCACCCGCTGGTTCTTCAGCACCGTCGTCGAGGCCGCCGAGGAGGCGCTGCACCACGCCGGCTACGACCTGCTGCTGTACAACCTCGGCGGCCGGGAACGGACGCGGCAACGGCTGCTGCACACCACCAACCTGCACAAGCGGGTCGACGCCCTGATGCTGGTCGCCACCCCGCTGCAGGCGGCGGACGTCGCGATGATCGGCAAGCTCGCGCTGCCCGGCATCACGGTCAGCTCGGGCACCGACGTCCCCGGCTGGCCGAGCATCCGGATCGACGACGTCGCCGCCGCGCGGACCGCCACCGGTCACCTGCTCGCCCTCGGGCACCGCCGGATCGCGCACATCTGCGGCGACGGCGCCGACGAGCTGGCGGTCAGCACCCACCTCGACCGCCGCCGCGGCTACCTGGCGGCGCTGGCCGACGCCGGCGTACCGGCCGACCCGCGGCTGAACGTGGAGGCCGAGTTCACGATCGGCGGCGGCGAGCGGGCGATGACCGAGCTGCTGCGCCGCGAGCCGCCGCCGACCGCGGTCTTCGCCGCCTCCGACGAGATGGCGATGGGCGCGATGGCCGCGCTGCGCCAGGCGGGGCTACGCGTGCCGCAGGACGTCAGCGTGATCGGGATCGACGACCACGATCTGGCCGGGGTGGTCGGGCTCAGCACCGTCGCGCAGCCCGCCGCCGAACAGGGCCGACTCGCCGCACTGGCACTGCTCCGCCCGCTGCGCGACGGCACCGGGCACCATGATGGAGCGGATCCGGTGATCCTGCCCACACGTCTGGTCGTTCGTGAGTCGACCGCGCCACCACCGGGAAGCTAACCGACGCGGCCGGGAGGCGAGCAGCAGAAACGACGGGAGAGCGCCCTGAACACGCACGAGACGACTCGTACCGCCGCAGCCGGCGCCGCCGGACGCGCCCAGCGGCAGTGGTGGCGCAACGCGGTCATCTACCAGATCTACCCCCGCTCCTTCGCCGACTCCGACGGCGACGGCATCGGCGACCTGCCCGGCATCACCGCGCGCCTCGACCACCTCGTCGAGCTCGGCGTCGACGCGGTCTGGCTGTCCCCGTTCTATCCGTCCCCGCAGGCCGACGCGGGCTACGACGTGGCCGACTACCGCGACGTCGACGCGGTCTTCGGGCGGCTGGAGGACATCGACAAGCTGCTGCTGCGGGCGCACGCCCGCGGCCTACGGGTGATCGTCGACCTGGTGCCCAACCACACCTCGTCGGCGCATCCGTGGTTCGCCGAGGCGCTCGCCGCCGGCCCGGGCAGCGCCGCCCGGCAGCGCTACATCTTCCGCGACGGCCGCGGCGCCGACGGCGACCAGCCGCCGAACGGCTGGCGCAGCGTCTTCGGCGGCCCCGCCTGGACCCGGGTCACCTCCTCCGACGGGAAACCCGGCCAGTGGTACCTGCACCTGTTCGACGCCGGGCAGCCCGACCTCAACTGGGACCACCCGGAGGTCCGGGCGGAGTTCCGGGAGATCCTGCGCTTCTGGCTCGACCGCGGCGTGGACGGCTTCCGGGTGGACGTCGCGCACGGCCTGATCAAGCAGGCCGACCTGGCGGAGTGGCACTACCCGGAGGAGCCGCTCTCGGTCGAGCCGGTCGAGGGGCCGCGCCCGCCGATGTGGGACCAGGACGGGGTGCACGAGATCTACCGGGACTGGCGGGAGATCGTGGACAGCTACCCCGGTGACCGGGTGCTGGTCGCCGAGGCCTGGGTGCAGCCGGCCGAACGACTCGCCGCGTACGTGCGGCCCGACGAGATGCACCAGGCGTTCAACTTCGAATACCTCGAAGCCCCGTGGACCGCGACCGCCCAGTACGCGGTCATAGACCGGTCGCTGGCCGCGACCGGCGCGGTGGGGGCGCCGACGACCTGGGTCCTCTCCAACCACGACGTGCTCCGGCACGCCTCGCGGCTCGGCCTGCCGGTCGGGACCCGCCGGCCCCGCGGCATCGGTGCCGACGACCCGCAGCCGGACGGCGCCCTCGGTCTGCGTCGCGCCCGCGCGGCCACCCTGCTGATGCTCGCCCTGCCCGGCTCCGCCTACCTCTACCAGGGCGAGGAGCTCGGGCTGCCCGAGCACACCACGATGCCGGACGAGGCGCGGCAGGACCCGACGTGGCAGCGCAGCGGCGGCGCCGAGCGCGGCCGCGACGGCTGCCGGGTGCCGATCCCGTGGGAGGCGGACGCCCCGTCGTACGGCTTCGGGCCGACCGACGCCAGCTGGCTGCCACAGCCTCCGGTGTGGGCGGAGTACGCGCTGGACCGGCAGCGCGGCGTGGCCGGCTCGACGTACGAGCTGTACCGCACGGCGCTGCGGCTGCGCCGCGAACTCGGGCTCGGCGACGGCCGGCTGGAGTGGGTGGACAGCCCCGACGACGTGCTGGCGTTCCGCACCGGCGACCTGCTGGTGGTGACGAACTTCGGCGCGGAGCCGGCCGAACTCCCGGCCGGCGCGGAGCCCGTGCACACCAGCGCCCCGCTGGACCCCGACGGCCGCATCCCCACCGACGTCACCGTCTGGGCGCGCGCCTGACGGCGGACGCCCCCACCCGCTTGATCATGAGGTTTGCCGCACGGCCTCAGGCCATCCCGCGGCAAACCTCATGACCAACGCGTGGAGCCCGGCGCGTCAGGCCGTCCAGTTGAGCCAGATTTGGCCGGCGGTCAGGGCGCCGATCCAGATCACGGCGGCGGCGATGGGGACCAGCGGCACCAGCAACGGGCGGGAGCGCAACAGCCGGACCGCCACGGCGAGCAGCCCGGCCCAGACCATCATGAGCAGCACGATCGCCCACGACGGGGCGACCAGCCCGCTCACCGCGTACCAGAAGAGCATGAAGGCGTGACCGGCCAGGCCGAGCCAGCCGACCACCCGTGCCCACAGTGGAGCGTGTTCCATGGCTCCCACTGTGGGGCTCAGCGCGGCGCTCCGCCCTCCTCCGTACGGTCAGCACCGGCCCCGACGGCGACCAGCGCGCGGTCGGCCAGCAACTGCTCGACCCGCGCGATGTCGCGCGGCGCGGTGCGGGACGACAGCCAGTACATCAGGCCGGTGGGCACGAAGAAGAGCTGGAACAACGCGAGCCCGGCCGCGACGTTCAGCGGCGGCGGGAACGGCGCCTGCAGCGCCCGCAGCGCCACCGGGAACAGCGCGTTGCCGGCCGCCCGGCCGACCCCGTTGACGAGATTGCCGAGGCTGTAGACGGTGCCGCGGTGCTCCGGCGGGTTGACGTCGGCGATCAACGCGAACCAGTTCGGCGAGTTCGCCGAGGTCAGGGCGAGTGCCAACAGCGCGGCCAGCAGGCTCAGGCCGACCGTCGGCTCGGTGACGACGCTGGACAGCACCGCCCGCACCACCACGCCCGCCGACGCCCCGTCCGGCGCGTCGATCCGCATCGGGACGAAGAACAGCACCAGGTAGAACGGCACCGCCGCGAGGATGCCCACGGCGGCGACCAGCGCCCGGCCCCGGGGCGTACGCCGTTGCAGCCGGTCGCCGACCAGCCCGCCCACGATCGCGAACGCGCCACCGAGCTGGAAGAGCGTCGCGAAGACGCTCCCGACGATGATCGCGGTCCCCTCCGAGAAGCCCTGCGCCTCGGCGCGGCCCCGGAACAGCGCCGGCAACCAGACCAGCGAGCCGAACGCGATCTGCGCGGTGAGGCCCTGCAGCACGAGCCACACGTTCGTGCGCCGCCCGAGGATCCCCGGCAGGTCACGCCGGCTGATCCGGTAGTCGTACTCGCGGCCGACCGCGAACGCCGCCGCCAGCCGCGGCTCGCTCTCGCCGCGCCGGATGTCGTACGTGAACAGGTAGGCGACCGTCGCCGCCAGCCCGACCGCGGTCAGCACGAGGAACGGCCGGCGCCAGGCCTGGTAGCCCAGCAGCCCGCCGAGCAGCGTGCCGGCGAGCGTGCCGACGCCCTGGGACAGCCCCCAGAGGCTCATCACCAGTCCGCGGCGGCGAGGCGAGATGAGGTCGCTGACCACCGAGAAGCCCACCGACGCGACCGCGCCCAGCCCGACCGCCGCGACGAGCTGCGCCACGAAGAAGATCGGGTACGCGCCCGCGAGCCCCGTCCCCGCGGTGCCGGCCGCCCAGAACAGCGTCCCGGTCATCAGCAGCGGCTTACGGTGCCCGCGGTCACCCACGTACGCCCACGCGACCGCGGCCACCGCGCTGACCAGGAACGTCGCGGCCGTGACCGCGCTGATCGCGCCCTCGCCGACCCCGAAGGAGCCGCTGATCCTGCTGTAGAGCGGTGGGACGAGCCCGATCGCCACGTTGTCCAGCGAGGCGAGGACGGTGAAGACCACGACGCTGTAGCGGCGGTGGCCACGGCCGCCGCCGGACCGGGAGCGCCCGATGCCCATTCCGGCACTGAACCAGGCCACGGTCACGCTCGCATGCCGCCACGCCGCGCGCCCCACCCCCTGATCAGGTGGGGCGGCGATCCAGGACGTGGTCGCGGGCGGCGGCGTACTGCTCCCGGATGGCCGGGACCGGCTCGGCCTCGTACCGCTGGATCTCCGCCGCCGACCACGCGGGCGGCGCCTGTCCGCCGAGCGCGACCCAGGCGGCCTGGCGCGCGGCGCCGTCGGCGACGTACTCGCCGGGCGGCGGCACCAGGACCGGGCAGCCGAAGACCTGCGGCGCGATCCGGCGGACCGCCGCGGAGCGCGCCCCACCGCCGACGAGAATGACCCGGTTGACGGTGGCGCCCTGCGCGACCAGCGCGTCCAGGCCGTCGGCGAGGGCACAGAGCATGCCCTCCACCGCGGCGCGCGCCAGGTGCGCGGGGGTCGAGGAACCGAGCGTCAGCCCGTGCACCGCGCCCGTCGCCAGTGGACGGTTCGGGGTGCGTTCGCCCTCCAGGTACGGCACCAGGACGAGCCCGTCGGCGCCGGCCGGCGCGGCCAGCGCCAGGTCGGCGAGCTCGTCGTGGCCGACCCGGAGCAGCCCGGCCGCGGCGTCGAGCACCCGGGCCGCGTTGAGCGTGCAGACCAGCGGCAGGAACCGGCCGGTGGTGTCGGCGAAGCCCGCCACGGCGCCGGTCGGGTCGCCGGCCGGGGTCTCCGACACGCTGAAGACCGTCCCGGAGGTGCCGATCGAGACGACCACGTCGCCGGGGAGCGCGCCGACCCCGAGGGCGGCGGCGGCGTTGTCGCCGGCCCCGGCGCCGAGCGGGGCGCCGCTGCGCAGCGCGCCGGCGGTCGCGGTCGGCGCGAGCACCGCCGGCAGCAGCGGCTCGCGCCCGAAGGCGTGCACGAGCAGGTCGCGGCGGTAGTCGCCGGTGGCGGTGGACCAGTAGCCGGTGCCGCTGGCGTCGCTGCGGTCGGTGCGCAGCGCCTCCAGGCCGGTCGCGCCGGCCAGCTTCCAGGTGAGCCAGTCGTGCGGCAGGCAGACCGCGGCGGTCCGGGCGGCGGCCTCGGGCTCGTGCCGGGCCAGCCAGCGCAGCTTCGTGACGGTGAAGCTGGCGACCGGTACGGAGCCGGTCGCCTCCACCCAGGCGCGCCGGCCGGCCTCGCCGCCGCCGAACTCGTCGATCAGCTCGACCGCGTCCGGGGCGGACCGGGTGTCGTTCCAGAGCAGCGCCGGCCGGACCACCTCACCGGCCTCGTCGAGGCAGACCATCCCGTGCTGCTGGCCGGCGACCGACACGGCCGCCACGTCGTCCACTCCGCCCGCCTGGGCGATCGCGTCGCCGAGCGCCGTCCACCACGCGTCCGGGTGCACCTCGGTGCCGTCGGGGTGCGACGCCCGCCCCTCGCGCACCAACTCCCCGGTCTCCGCGTCGCGGATCACCACCTTGCACGACTGGGTCGACGAGTCCACCCCAGCAACAAGCGTCACGTTCGGCCCTTCCTGGCGTCATCGGAGGAAGATCGCCGTGATCAGGGAGCTGGGTCGGCGACGCGCTGGCGACACGCCGAACCCGTCCCTGATCACGGCGATCATGCGGGTTAGCGGGCGGCTAGGAGGTGTTCGAGGGCTAGCTGGTTGAGGCGGACGAAGTGGAAGCCGCGGGAGGCCACCGCATCCACGTCGAGGTCCTCGAAGGCGGTGGTGTCGGCTCGCAGGTCGGCGTAGGTCTCGCCGGGGTTGAGCGTCGGGGTGCGCAGCTCGTCGACCTTGCTGGCCGCCAGCGCCTCCTGCACCTCCGGGTCGGCGCGGAACGCCGCGGCCCGCTCCTTCAGCAGCAGGTAGGTGCGCATGTTGGCGGCGGCCGACGCCCAGACGCCGTCGAAGTCCTCGGTGCGGGACGGCTTGTAGTCGAAGTGGCGCGGGCCGTCGTACGCCGGGCCGCCGTCCGGGCCGCCGTGTTCGAGCAGGTCCACCAGGGCGAACGCGTTGAGCAGGTCACCGTGGCCGAAGACCAGGTCCTGGTCGAACTTCACGCCCCGCTGGCCGTTGAGGTCGATGTGGAAGAGCTTGCCGTGCCAGAGCGCCTGGGCGATGCCGTGCGCGAAGTTGAGCCCGGCCATCTGCTCGTGCCCGACCTCCGGGTTGAGCCCGACCAGCTCGGGGTGCTCCAGGCTCTCGATGAACGCCAGCGCGTGCCCGACGGTCGGCAGCAGGATGTCGCCGCGGGGCTCGTTCGGCTTGGGCTCGATGGCGAAGCGCAGGTCGTAGCCGCGGTCGATGACGTACTGCCCGAGCAGGTCGACCGCCTCGCGGTAGCGGTCCAGCGCCGCGCGGATGTCCTTGGCGACGTCGTACTCCGAGCCCTCGCGCCCGCCCCACATCACGAACGTCTTCGCGCCGAGCTCGGCGGCGAGGTCGATGTTGCGGAGCACCTTACGGAGCGCGAAGCGGCGCACCTGACGGTCGTTGCTGGTGAAGCCGCCGTCCTTGAAGATCGGGTGGCTGAAGAGGTTGGTGGTGACCATCGGTACCACCAGGCCGGTCTCGTCGAGCGCCTTCCGGAACCGGCTGATCTCGCCGTCCCGCGTCGCGTTGTCCGCGCCGAACGGGATCAGGTCGTCGTCGTGGAACGTGATGCCGTACGCGCCGAGCTCGGCGAGCTTGTGCACCGCCTCCACGGCGTCGAGCGGCGGCCGGCTGGCGTCGCCGAACTGGTCGCGGGCCTGCCAGCCCACGGTCCAGAGGCCGAAGGAGAACTTGTCGGCGGGAGTGGGCTGCGCTGCCATGCTGATCCTCCACGGAATGATTTGTTTAGCGATTGAATTATTTGAGCCGGCTGTGGCATTGTCAAGGCCATGAAAGCTGGCGGCCTCCGCACCCCGACCCGCCCCGCCGGCGACCGCCCCGTCCGCCAGGCCAGCCTCCGCGAGCACAACCTCGCGCTGGTGCTGCGGCACGTCGGCGCGGCGCCCCGGCCACCCTCCCGGGCCGACATCGCCGCCGCCACCGGGCTCACCCGGGCCACCGTCTCGGCGCTCGTCGACGACCTCATCGGCGGGCGACTGCTCACCGAGGTCGACCCCGCCCCGCGCAGCGGGGCCGGCCGACCCGCCGTGGGCCTGGTGCTCGGCGCGAACGGGCCCGCCGGGCTCGGCCTGGAGATCAACGTCGACTACCTGGCGGCCTGCGTCGTGGACCTCGCCGGCACGGTGCGGCACCGCGTCGCGCACCGCGCCGACCAGCGACCCCACTCCGCCGCCGAGGTGCTCACCCGACTCGCGGACCTCGCCGGCGCCGCCCGCGCCGCCGCCGACGCCGACGGGCTGATCCTGGCCGGCGCCGCGCTCGCCGTGCCCGGGTTGGTCACCGCCGACGGGCTGGTCCGGCTCGCCCCCAACCTCGGCTGGCGCGACGTCGACGCCCCCGGACTCCTCAGTGGACACCCGGCCCTCGCCGACCTGCCGCTGACCGTCGACAACGAGGCCAACCTCGCCGCCCTCGGCGAGCTGCACGCCGCGACCGCCGACGCCCCCAACTTCCTCTACATCTCCGGCGAGATCGGCATCGGCGCCGGGATCGTGCTGCACGGCACGCTGTTCCGCGGCGCGCGCGGCTGGAGCGGCGAGCTCGGCCACGTACCGGTCCGCCCCGACGGCCCCGCCTGCCGGTGCGGGTCGCACGGCTGCCTCGAGCAGTACGCGGGGCAGGAGGCGATCCTGCGGGCGGCGGGGCTCGCCGGTTACGGCCTCGCCCCGGACGCCGCGATAGTCCGACTCACCGAGCTGGCCACGGCCCGGGACCGGGACACCGTCGAGGCGCTCGCCGGCGCGGCCACCGCGCTCGGCGTCGCCGTCGCCGGGGTGGTCAACCTGCTCGACGTCGACACCGTCGTGCTCGGCGGCGTCTACGCGCCGCTCGCGCCGTGGCTGCGCCCCACCGTCGAGGCGGAACTCGCCCGCCGGGTGCTCACCGCCAGCTGGTCGCCGGTGGCGGTACGCCCGTCAGTGCTCGGTGGGGACGCCGCCGCGGTCGGCGCGGCCGGCTCGGTCGTCCGCGCCGTCCGGGACCACCCGGCCCGCTGGCTCGCCGGCGCCCCGGACTCCAGCGGCGGGGGCCGCTAGGCCGAGCGGGCCTCCCGCCCGCGCTCCCGACCCGCCCGCGTCGCCACGTCGAACTCCTGCAGACCGGCCAGCAGCGCCTGCCGCCCCGCCGGCGACATCGCCGCCAGCACCGTCGCCAGCCGCGCCCGCCGGGCGGCCCGCAACTGTTCGAGCAGCGCGTGTCCCGCGGGCGTCAGGTGCAGGGCGATCTCCCGGCGATCCGCGCGGCCGGGCTCGCGTTCGAGCACGCCGGCGGCGACCAGCCGGTCGCAGAGGCGGCTCGCGGACGACAGGATCATGCCGAGCCGGCCGGCGAGCCCCCGCAGGTTCACCCCGTCGCACTGCTCGACCACGAGCAGCGCCCGCAGCTGCGAGCTGGACAGCCGGCTCGTCGCCTGCTCCCGGGCGGCATCCCAGACCGCGAGCAGCGCTTCGGCGGCGGCATCGACCGCGGCCGCCGTGCTGAGGTCCGGTCCGTATGGACCATAGTGTTCGGGCATGGTGGGGACGAGACTACTCGTGCGATCAGCACCACCGACCGCACGAGAGGGCCCAATGCCGCACCGATTGGCCGACGTACGACGCGCACTCACCGACGCCCCCGCCGACCTGCTGGTCGAACACCTCGCCGAGGTGCTGCGCAAGCTCTACAACCTCACCGACGTGGCGTACTTCCAGGTCGACTACCGGCTCGCCGCGCTACTGCCGCTGCACGGCGGCGCCCCGCCGACCGCACCCGGCAGCCCGGCCTGGCGCAGCTTCGACCACCAGACCGAGGTGATCGCCGACGGTGCCCTTCACCTGCCGGTCGGCTCGCGGGGCGAGCGGATGGGCGTGCTGCGGCTCGCGCCGGCGGCGACCGAGCCCGAGGTACGGGCCGAGCTGTCCGAGGTCGCCACGCTGCTCGGCCACGAGCTGGCCGCCGTGGACGCCACCACCGACCGGTACCGCGTCGCCGCCCGCTCCCGCCGGTTGACCCTCGCCGCCGAGATGCAGTGGGAGCTGCTGCCCGGCCGCAGCCGGCGGGGCACCGCGTTCAGCCTCGCCGGGCAGCTCGAACCGGCGTACGCCGTACGCGGCGACAGCTTCGACTGGGCCGATGACGAGCGCCGGCTCTGGCTGTCGGTGATGAACGGGATGGGCGAGGGCGTCGCCGCGGCCACCGCGACCTGCCTCGGCACGTACGCGCTGCGCAACGCCCGCCGGGCCGGGCTGGACCTCGCCGATCAGGCGGCCCTCGCCGACCAGGCGCTCTACGCGCATTACACCGGCGTCCAGCATCTGGCGGCGCTGCTGATGGAGCTCGACCTCGCGACCGGCACGCTGACCGTCGTGGACGCCGGATCGCCACGGCTGATCGTGCAGCGGGACGGGGAGCTGCACCACCAGGAGCTGGAGCAGCAGTTCCCGCTGGGGATGTTCGACGGCACCGTCTACCACGAGCAGCGGCTCGATCTGTCGGTTGGCGACCGGCTGGTGGTGGTGAGCGACGGCGTCCTCAACGCCGCGAAGGAAGCCGGCCGGTACGGGGAGGCGACGCTCGAGCGGTGTCTGCGGCGTACCCGTTCGCTGCCGCCGATGGAGGCGGTGCGCGCGGTCGTGGGCGACCTGCGCGCGTTCGTCGGCGGCGACCTGGTCGACGACGCGGTCGTGGTCTGCCTCGACTGGACCGGGCCGGGCCGCTGACGCGGGTCGCCGGACGCACCCGCGGCGGGGTGCGACCCGCCGGTCAGTACGCGCCGCGGCGCCGGATGACCGCGCCGAAGGTCTTCCACAGGATGGTGAGGTCGGCGGCGAGCGACCAGTTCTCGACGTAGTAGAGGTCGAGCCGGATGCCGTCCTCCCAGGACAGGTCCGACCGCCCGCTGACCTGCCAGAGCCCGGTCATCCCCGGCTTCACCAGCAGCCGCCGCGCGACGTCGCCGTCGTAGCGCGCGACCTCGGCGGGCAGCGGCGGGCGCGGCCCGACAAGGCTCATGTCGCCGAAGAACACGTTGGCCAGCTGCGGCAGCTCGTCCAGCGACCACTTCCGGAGAAACCGGCCGACCCGGGTGACCCGCGGGTCGCGGCGCATCTTGAACATCAGACCGTCGGTCTCGTTCTGCCCGGCGAGCGTGCCGAGCAGCTCGTCGGCGTTGACCACCATGGTGCGGAACTTGTAGACGTGGAACTCGCGTCCGCCCCGACCGACCCGGATCTGCCGGAACAGCACCGGGCCGCGGGTATCCAGCTTGACGGCGAGCGCGATGACGGCCATCACCGGCAGGGCCAGGGTGAGCGCCAGCAGCGACAGCGCGCGGTCGACGAGACCCTTGACGAGCTTGCGCGCGCCGCGGAACTCGGGCGCCTCGACGTGGATGAGCGGCAGCCCGGCGACCGGCTGCATGTGGATCCGCGGGCCGGCGACGTCGGTCAGCGCCGGCGCGAGCACCAGGTCGATGCCGGTCCCCTCGAGCTGCCAGCCGAGGCGGCGCAGCCGGGCGGCGGTCAGCTCGCTGGAGGCGGTCACCGCGACGGTGTCGGCGCCCGCCGCCACGGCGGAGCCGACGATGTTGCGGAACGAGCCGGTGACGGGCACGTCGCCGAGCATCTGCGGCACCGGGGCGAGCAGCACGTCGGGGATGCAGGTGCCGACCACCCGGTAGCCGGCGTACGGTTCCCGGCGCAGCGTGTGCACCAGTTCGAGCACGTGCGGGGTGTCGCCGACGACCAGCACGCGGCGGAACCAGCCGGTGCCGTGGCGCCGGGCCCGGTGCAGCCGCTTGCGCGCGGCGAACCGCGCCCCGATCAAACCGACCGTGCCGACGGCGAAGGTGATGCCGAGAAAGCCCCGGGAGACCCCGACGTCGGCGATGTAGCCGGCGATGGCGACCGCGCCGGCGACCCGCAGGCTGGCCGTGCCGACCCGCCGGTACTCGTCGGCGCCGTAGCCGAGAACCCGGTCGTCGTAGCAGCGCATCAGCCGCAGCGAGAGCAGCCACGCGAGCACCAGCGCGGGGACGACCAGCAGGTAGGAGATCTCGGCGCCGGACGGTTGGGCGCCGCGGAACCGGGCGAGGTAGCCGCCGAGCACGGCGAGCAGCAGCACGGCCGCGTCCAGCACGACCATGCTCCGGACGTAGTTCCGTTCCCGGGCCTGCCGGGTCGCGGTGGGCGCCTCGGCGGCGACGTGCGGAGCCGTCACCACCGGGCCGAGGAGTGTCCCCGACGTCACTAGCCCTCCCCCAGCTCCGTCGTCCCGCCGAGCGCCGCGCACCTGCGTGCGCGGTACCACTTCGGCGATCTTCACTCATGCCATCACGGAACCGCCGGTTGCGACAGATTCCCGTCACTTCGGGGTGACAAGCGGAGCGGAGAATTACACGGAACGCAACGACAAACGGACGGGCCGTGACCGACCCGTCCGTTTGTCGTGCCCATGACCGCTGGTTACTTGGCCGGTGCCGGCCGCCGCGCGATCGCGTTCAGGAAGATGTCACCGATCTTCGTCGGGTCCTCCGCGACGAACGCACCGCCGCCGGTGGCCTTCACGATGGACTCCAGCTCGGCCTTGTTGACCTCGTTGCCGATGCCGATCATGATCACCTGGATCGGGCGCTTCGGGTCCTTGATCCGCTTCAGCTCGGCGAGCAGCCTGGCCTGGGTGAGGCCAGCCGGGTTCTCGTTCTTGCCGTCGGTCATCACCACGATCGAGTTGACCCGGCCCGCCTGCCAGCCCTCCTGCGTCGTCTTGTACGCCGCGAGGACCGAGTCGTAGAGACCCGTGCTGCCGTTGCGCTTCGGCTTGATCGAGGCAAGGTTCGCCGTCAGGGAGCTGCGCTGGGCGGTCAGCGGCCCGATCGCCGCCAACTCCCTGTACGGCTTGCTGCCGTCGAGTTCGGTCGAGAAGATCCAGAGACCGACGGCCCAGGAGTCGTCGAAGAGGGCCAGGCCACGCTGGGCCGCGTTGAGCGTCACCGCCATCCGGGTCGCGCCGCCGGCCGTCGGCACCGGCGTCTCCATCGAGCCGGAGACGTCGAGCACGGCGAGCATCCGGCCCGGCAGGGTGACCGCGGTCCAGGCCGAGATCGCCCGGTCGACGCTGGCCGGGTCCAGCCCACCCGCGGCCTTGCCGCCGGCGTCCGGCGAAGCGGCCGGGGCGGACGTGCCGGCCGGGCTGGGCGCGCCCGGCGGCGCCGAGAAACCGGCGCCCCAGGTGCCGTCGGGGGCGCGCAGCCCCCGCTCTCCCAGCCGGTTGCGGAAGGCACCGGTGCCGAGCACCTCGAAGAGCCCCTGCGCCGCGCCGGCCTTGGCCGGGTCGGTGCCGGGCATGACCGCGAACGGGTAGTCGAGCGACGGCGGTGCCGGCTCGAGGTAGAGCGCGGCCAGCGGGATCGGCGGCTTCGCCTTGTTGTACTCGATCACGTCCTCTTCGGACAGCGGCGCGGCGCTGAGCGCGGAGGCGACCGCGGCGGCATCCGAGGAGCGCGGGAAGCGCGCGATGAGATCCTCGCGCAGCGCGGACTTACCGGTGGCGAGCGCCCGCAGCGCAGCCGTGCTCGCCTTCCCCACGGCCTCGGGGTTGCCGGCCTGCTGGGCGGCCGCGCTCAGCGCGAGCAGTCCGGAGAGGCCGGCCGCGTCGCGGCTCGGCTCGACGATGCCGGTGCGCAGGCTGGTGCCCTGCGTCACCTGGGTGAGCAGGTCCTTCCAACCCAACTGCTTGTTGGGCCAGCCCAGCGTGCCGGCGACCGGCTCGGGCATCGCGACCACCACGGGGCTGCGCGCGACGGAGCCGCCGTTGCTCGGGGCGAAGCCCGAGGCGGCCAGGCTCAGCCGGGCGAGCCAGGTCGTCGAGTCCGGGATCCACACGTCGGGCGCGACGGCGGTGCCGCTCGCCTGACCGACGCCCGCGAGCGCGATGCCATGCTGACCGGCCACCACGGCGGCGACGTCAACCGGGTCGCTCGCGGCCACCTGCACCGCGACGCAGACGCCGTCGACGGCTCCACCGTCGGCGCTCCACTGCGTGGCGGCGGCCTGGACGGCGGGCGCGATCTCCGGCGCGGCGGCCACGGTCAGCGGTAACTGACCCTCGCAGCTCGGCCCGGCGAGTTGCCGGTACCCGAACCACCCTCCTACCAACACGACAACAAGCGCCATCGCTGCTGCGATGGCGCCCATTCCCCCGAACCGACTACGTATGCGATGGCGGCCTGACACGGCACCCATGATGCGGATTCGGAGGCCGGACTGCCAGGTACGTTCGGACGAAAGTTACGTAGGAGAAACACTTGATCTGGATTTGGCTACAGATTGTGACCCCACCATCCCGCTAAGTCCGAAAATCCGCGTTGGACGCTCCGCAAATTCGCCTAAGAGCCAATTAACCCTCGGGCCTAGTTCTAGGGCCGAACGCGGCTATTCCGGCATAACGCACGTTGGACTCGGCGTATCGAACGGTGCACCCACCGCGACCGGCAGCCCGGTATCCGCGTCCAGCCGGAACACGCCGACCGAGTGCGACCGCTCGTTCGCGACGTAGAGGTGCTCGCCGATGATCGCGAAGTGTCGCGGCCACCGCCCACCGGTCGGCACCTCGTCGACGTAGCGCGGCTGTTCGCCGTCCAACGCGAACACCGCCACCGTGTCGGGCCCGCGGTTGGCGACGTAGAGGAACCGGCCGTCGCCGCGGACCGCGATCTCCGACGGCTGCACGTGCCCCGCGGCGGCGCTCGCCGGCAGGCTGCCGCGCTCGTGCAGCACCCCCGCCCCGTCGATCTCGCAGACGGTCACCGTCGCGTCGAGCTCGCCGACCAGGAAACACCGCCGCCCGTCCGGGTGCCGGGCCAGATGCCGCGGCCCCGCGCTGGGGCGCTGCCACACCGGCCCGCCGTACGGGACCAGCCGCCCCGCGGCGGCGTCGAGGTCGTACCGGTAGACCGAGTCGGTGCCGAGGTCGACGGCGAGCAGCGACGCGCCGGAGGGATCGGGCGACACCATGTGCGGATGCGGGCCCGCCTGGCGCTCCGGGTCGACGCCGTGCCCCTCGTGCGCGAGCAGGTCGGTGCGCTCCCCCGGCGCGCCGGTCGCCGGTTCGAGCGGGTGCAGCGCCAGACTGCCGGTGCCGTAGTTGGCGACGACCAGGTGGCCGTCCCCCGGCGCGACCGCGGCGTGGCACGGCTCCGCGCCGCCGGTGGCCGCGCGGCCGAGCGCGACGAGTGAACCCCCGTCGCCGATCGCCCACGCGCTGATCGCGCCGGCCTCGACCTCGTTCGTCGCGAAGAGCACCGGCAGCGTGGGGTGCCGGACCAGGAACGACGGCGACGGGGTGGCCGCGACCAGCCCGATCGGCTCCAGGCGGCCGTCGTCGGGCCGGCGGCGCGCCGCCACGATCCCCTCGCCCCGCCCGCCGCCGCTGGCCGGCGTGTAGCACCCGATAAAGACGATCGTGCCGTCAGCCACCGCAGCTCCACCTCCGCGTTCCGCCACCTGTGATCCAACCAGAACGTCGGTGGCAGCGCCCGCCGTCGCTGACCGCCGCGAAATCCTATAGGATTCGTTCCGGACGGCCACTCCCCGGCGAGGCGGCCCGGCGACGGAGGGAGAGCCATGCGACCGGCGCGCCGGCTGACCCTCACCGACGACGTCTACGAATCGGTCCGGGCGCTGATCATGGATCACGCGGTCGCCCCTGGCGAGCGCGTCAACATCGACGCCCTCGCCCGCCAACTCCAGGTCTCGCCCACCCCGGTGCGGGAGGCGCTCGCCCGGCTGGAGTCCGACGGTCTGGTCCGCAAGCGGCCGCTCGCCGGCTACACCGCCGCGCCGCTGCTGACCCGCGCGGAGTTCGAAGAGCTGGTCGAGATGCGGCTGGTGTTGGAGACGGCCGCCGCGCGACGCTGCGCCACCCGCACCGCGGCGCGCGAAGGCGCGGACGGCGTCGACGTGGCGGCGTTGCGGCGCGAGGCGGACCTACCGGGCCCCACCGCCGACAGCGGGTACGCCGGCATCGCCGCCTTCACCGCCCGGGACGCGCGCTTCCACAACCTGCTCGCCGAGTTCTCCGGCAACCGCATGCTGCACGAGGCCGTCGTGCGGCTCCGGCCGCACCTGCACCTGTTCCGGCTGCACTTCCCGACCACCCACCACGACACCAGCGCGCGCGAGCACCACCGGGTGGTCGACGCGGTCGCGGCCGGCGACCCGGACGGCGCCGACGCCGCGATGCGGGCCCATCTGCTGGCGGCCCGGGAACGGCACCTGCCGTACTTCACCGAGGAGGGCTGACGCGATGCGGATCGCGCTCTTCGTGACCTGCGTCAACGACCTGATGTTCCCCCGCACCGGCCAGGCGGTGGTGCGGATCCTGGAGCGGCTCGGGCACCGGGTGGAGTTCCCGGAGGCGCAGAGCTGCTGCGGGCAGATGCACGCCAACAGCGGCTACCGGGCCGAGGCGCTGCCGCTGCTGCGCGGCTTCGTCGACACGTTCGCCCCGTACGACGCGGTGGTCGCGCCGTCGGGATCGTGCGTGGCGATGGTGCGCGAGTCGTACCCCCGGTTGGCCGCCGGCGACGCGGAGCTGTCGGCGGCGGTCGCCGCGCTCGCCCCGCGCACGTACGAGCTCTCCGAGCTCCTCGTTGACGTGCTCGGCGTGACCGACGTCGGCGCGCACTTCCCGCACCGCGTCACCTACCACCCGACCTGTCACGGGCTGCGGATGCTGCGGCTCGGCGACCGTCCCCAGCGGCTGCTGCGGACGGTGCGCGGCCTTGAGCTGGTCGAGCTGCCGGGCGGCGAGGAGTGCTGCGGGTTCGGCGGCACGTTCGCGATGAAGAACGCGGACGTGTCGGCGGCGATGCTGGCCGACAAGTGCGCGGCGATCCGCGGCACCGGGGCCGGCTACGTCGCGGCGGCCGACAACTCGTGCCTGGCGCACATCGGCGGCGGCCTCTCCCGCGGCGGCGGTGGGGTGAGTGCGCTGCACTACGCGGAGATCCTCGCCGGCCTGGTCGACGGCGGGAAGACGGACGGCGCGGCATGAGCGGCACCGGCAACATCGTCGCCCGGCTGCCCTTCCCCACCGCCGCCCGGAACGAGCTGGCCGACGCCCAGCTGCGGGCCAACCTGCGCCGCGCCACCCACACCATCCGGGACAAGCGGCAGCGGGTGGTCGCCGAGGTGTCCGACTGGGAGGCGCTTCGGGTCGCGGGCGCCGCCATCAAGGACGACGTGCTGGCCCGGCTGCCCGAGCTGCTGGAGCAGTTCGAGGCGGCGGCGACCGCGGCCGGCGCGACCGTGCACTGGGCCCGGGACTCCGCCGAGGCGTGCGCGGTGGTCACCGAGCTGGTCCGGGCGACCGGGTCCACCGAGGTGGTCAAGGTGAAGTCGATGGCCACCCAGGAGATCGGGCTGAACGAGGCCCTGGCCCGGGCCGGCATCGCCGCCGTCGAGACCGACCTGGCGGAGCTGATCGTGCAGCTCGCCGACGACACCCCGTCGCACATCCTGGTGCCCGCGATCCACTACAACCGCGGCCAGATCCGGGACATCTTCGCCCGGCGGATGCCCGGGGTCGACCTCGCGGCCCTCACCGACGAGCCCGCCGCGCTCGCCGAGGCGGCCCGCCGGCACCTGCGCGCCAAGTTCCTATCCGCGAAGGTGGCGATCTCCGGGGCGAACTTCGCGGTCGCCGAAACCGGCACGCTCGCGGTGGTGGAGTCCGAGGGGAACGGGCGGATGTGCCTGACGCTGCCCGAGACGCTGATCTCGGTGGTGGGGATCGAGAAGATCGTGCCGACCTTCCGCGACCTGGAGGTCTTCCTGCAGCTGCTGCCGCGGTCGTCGACCGGCGAGCGGATGAACCCCTACACCTCGCTCTGGACGGGCGTGACGCCCGGCGACGGGCCCCGGACGGTGCACATCGTCCTGGTCGACAACGGGCGCACGGACACGCTCGCGGATTCCGTGGGTCGGCAGGCGCTGCGCTGCATCCGCTGCTCGGCCTGCCTCAACGTCTGCCCGGTCTACGAACGCGTCGGCGGCCACGCCTACGGCTCGGTGTACCCCGGCCCGATCGGCGCGATCCTCTCGCCCCAGCTGACCGGTGCCGGCGCCAACCGCACCCTGCCGTACGCCTCGACGCTCTGCGGGGCGTGCTTCGACGCCTGCCCGGTGCGGATCAACATTCCCGAGGTCCTCGTCCACCTGCGACAGTCCGGGGTGGACGCCGAGCGACGCCGCCCGTCGGCGGAACGCACCGCGATGCGGGCGATGTCCTGGGTGATGCGCGATCGCCGCCGGTACGCGGCGGCGCTGCGCGCCGCCCGGCGCGGATCGGCCCCGCTGCGGCTGGCCGCGGGCAGGCGCGGCGTCGTACGCCGGCTGCCGTGGCCGCTGTCGGCCTGGACGGCCAGCCGGGACGCCCCGCTGCCGCCGCAGCGGACGTTCCGGGAATGGTGGGCGGCCCGGGAAAGGGACAACACACCGTGAGCGCGAGGAGTGAGCTTGCGAGCCCCGCAGTCGCGAACGAAGGACGGGCACCGTGAGCGCGCGCGACGAGATCCTGGGGCGGATCCGGGCCGCGCGGCCGGAGGGGCGCGTCGCGGTGCCGCGCGAGTACCGGACAGTGCACGCCGCCGACACCGACCTGGTCGGGCTGCTGGTCGACCGACTGGTCGACTACCGCGCCACGGTGCGCCGGTGCGGCACCGACGAGGTGGCGGCCACGGTCGCCGAGCTGCTCGCCGGGGTGCCCCGGCTGGCGGTGCCGCCGGGCGTGCCGGAGGAGTGGCTCGCGGCGTACTCCGGCACGGTCGTGCGCGACGGGACGCCCCGCCCCCTGACGGTCGCCGACCTGGACGCGCCGGGGCTGGCGGTGCTGACCGGCTGCGCGGTCGCGGTCGCGCAGACCGGGACGTTGCTGCTCGACGCCGGGCCCGACCAGGGCCGGCGGCTGCTGAGCCTCGTGCCCGACCACCATCTCTGCGTCGTCCACACCGGACAGGTCGTCGCCGGGGTGCCGCAGGCGTTGGCCCGGCTCGCCGACCCGACCCGGCCGCTGACGCTGGTCTCCGGGCCCTCGGCCACCAGCGACATCGAGCTCAACCGGGTGGAGGGCGTGCACGGCCCGCGCCGCCTCGACGTGATCGTCGTGGACCGCTAGGGCGCCGCGGCCGGGACCGGGTCGCCGCGGCGCTGGGCGACGTGCTCCACGAGCGCGATCAGCAGTTGCTTGCCCGACTCCCGCTCGCGC
Organism: Micromonospora pattaloongensis; assembly: GCF_900107255.1. GTDB lineage: Bacteria > Actinomycetota > Actinomycetes > Mycobacteriales > Micromonosporaceae > Micromonospora_I > Micromonospora_I pattaloongensis. The sequence continues at coordinate 68,931 of NZ_FNPH01000001.1, forward strand.
GCGTCGCAGAGCAGCACCGGCACGTCCGGGTCCAGGTCGAGCGCCGCGCGCACCGATTCCGGGCTGTAGCGCTGCGCGCCGTCGAAGCAGTTGACGCCGACCACGAACGGGGTGCCGCGCCGCTCGAAGTAGTCGACCGAGGGGAAGCAGTCGGCCAACCGCCGGGTGTCGGCGAGCACCACCGCCCCGAGCGCGCCGTATGCCAACTCGTCCCACAGGAACCAGAACCGGTCCTGGCCGGGCGTGCCGAACAGGTAGACCAGCACCTCGTCGTTGATGGTGATCCGCCCGAAGTCCATCGCCACCGTGGTCGTGCTCTTCGCCTCGACGCCCGAGATGTCGTCGGTGTCGACGCTGGCGGCGGTGAGCACCTCCTCGGTCTGCAGCGGCCGGATCTCACTGACCGCCCCCACCATCGTCGTCTTGCCGGCGCCGAAGCCGCCGGCGACGAGGATCTTGAGCGCGAGCGGGACGCGTCGCCCCGCGGGGTCCGTGTCAGAGCGCACGGAGTCCATCGACCACCGCCTTGAGGATTCTGTCGTCGGGAAGCTCCGCCGCGGCCGGCGGCTCGTACATCGCGATGAGGCCGGCGGAGAGCAGATCACCGAGGAGCACCCGGACAACCCCGACCGCCAGGTCGAGTTGGGACGCCACCTCGGCGACGGAGATCGGCTGCTGCGTGATCGCGAGGATCGTGTGGTGCTCCGGCTGCAGCGACGGCGGGAGCTGCGCGCCGCCGGGCGCGCCGGCCACCACGAACGCCATCAGGTCGAACCCGCCGCCGGCCGGCTGCACCCGGCCGGCGGTCATCGCGTACGGGCGCACCACCGGCCCGGCCTCGCCGTCCAGCCAGTCGTGGTGCGGCCCGGGCGCTTCACCCATCGGACCGCGGTGTCGGCGGGCGATCCGGCGCGGTCAGGTTCTGCCCGACCCGCGTCACCAGCATCGCCATCTCGTACGCGATCAGGCCGATGTCGGAGTCCGCGCTGCTCAGCAGCGCCAGGCAGGCGCCCTGCCCCGCGGAGGTGACGAAGAGGTACGCGGACTCCATCTCCACCACGGTCTGCTGCACCGGCCCCGCGTTGAAGTGCCGGCTGGCGCCCTTCGCCAGGCTCTGGAACCCGGCGGCCATCGCGGAGAGGTGCTCGGCGTCCTCCCGGCTGAGGTCCCGCGACGCCCCCATCAGCAGCCCGTCGGCGGAGAGCACCACCGCCTGTTGCGCGGCCGGCACCCGGTCGACGAGGTCGTCGAGGAGCCAGTCGAGATGTGCGGCCTGCCTCGTCGTCTGCACCACTACACGTCCCTCCCGGAATCGGTGGATCCCCCGTCGGAGGCGGGGACAGCATCAGCCGGCGCGGCGTGCCGCGGCGCCGGCACCACCGCGGGCGGGTCGGCGGCGCGCGGGGTGGTCGGCGGCGCGGCGGGCGCGGCGGCCGGCTCGGCGCCCGCGCGGGGACGGTCGCCGAGCGGGGCGGCTCCCGGCGGGGGTGCGTCGCCGAGCGGGACGGCGGCGTCGCGGCGGCCGCGGGCGGTGCCGTCCTGCAGCGCCGACATGATGGATCGGACCTGCTGCGGGGAGCGCAGCGAGGAGGCGCGGCCGCCCGGCTCGGGGGCGGGCGGCGGCGCGGCGGGCTGCCGCAACTGCGGGGCGAGGCTGCCCTGGCGGATCCGCCGGGGCAGCCCGTCGGGCCCCACCGGGATCTCCGAGGGGGCCGCGGAGCGCGCCGGTCCGCCCGGCGAGGCGGGGGTGGCGCCGGACCGGGCCGGGGCGGCCGGCGGCGCCGGGGTGGGATCGACCGGCGGGGCGGTCGTGGTCGGGTGGGCGCCGCCACGCAGCGGCAGCGAGCCGAGTCGGGATGCGGTGCGGATCCGCCGTTGCAGCTCGCCGCCGGGCCCGTCCGCGGGCAGCGGCGCGGTGACGCGCGGGATCTCCTGGGTGGCGCCGTCGTCCGGCACCGGCGGCACCGGCGGGAGCGTCGGCGTCGGGCGCGATCCGGCGACGGGCGTCGACGGGGGCTGCGCCGCGGCGGCGATCGCCGGCCCCGCCGGCGCGGTGGGCGGGACCGGTGTCGCCCCGGAGACCACCAGGTCCGCCGGCACCAGCACGACCGCGGTGATCCCGCCGTACGGGGAGACGCGCAGCGTCACCTGCACGCCGTGCCGGGCGCCGAGCTGGGCCACCACGAAGAGTCCGAGCTGCGCGCTGCGGGCCGGGTCGAAGTCGGGTGGCTCGACGAGCCGTCGGTTCGCGTCCTCGATCGCGTCCGGGGTCATCCCCAGCCCGCGGTCCTCGATCTCGATCGCGTAGCCGTTCGGCACGAGCTGCCCGGTCACCTGCACGCGGGTCTGCGGCGGGGAATACGCCGTGGCGTTCTCGATCAGCTCGGCGAGCAGGTGGATGACGTCGCCGACGGCGCGGCCGGCGACGGAGACGCTCTCCACCGCGGTCAGGTCGACCCGGGCGTAGTCCTCCACCTCCGAGATCGCGCCCCGGATCACGTCGACCATCGGCACCGGGTTGCGCCAACCGCGGCCCGGCGCCGCCCCGGCGAGGATGACCAGGTCCTCGGCGTGCCGCCGCATCCGGGTCGCCATGTGGTCGACGAGGAAGAGGTCGCGCAGCTCGGCGGGGTCCGTGGCCCGCCGCTCCATCTTGTCGAGCACCGCCAGCTGCCGGTGCAGCAGCGTCTGGCTGCGCCGCGCGATGTTGAGGAAGACCTCCTTCAGCCCGTGCCGGACCGTCGCCTCGTCCACCGCGGACTGCACGGCGGTCCGCTGCACCTCGCTGAACGCGTGACCGAGCTGGCCGATCTCGTCGGTGCCGTACTCCAGCGACGGGACCTCCGCCGCCACGTCCACGTCCTCGCCCCGGCGCAGCCGCCCGACCACGTCGGGCAGGCGCGCCCCGGCCAGGTCCAGGGCGGCGGCGCGCAGGCCGGTCAGCCGGCGGACCAGCGAGCGGCCGACGCGGACCGAGATGACGATCGCGGTGACGACGGCGGCGAAGCCGACCAGCCCGGCGAGCGCGAGCCGGGTCAGGACGGCGAACGCGACCGGCTTGCTCCGCTCGGCCAGGTCGTCGGCCATGCCCAGCTCGAACTGGCGCAGCTGCTCGTGCACCGAGTCGTACGTGACCTGCCATTGGCCCTGCGGCACCGGCGGCGGCGCGTTGTTGCGCCCGTTGAGCAGCAGCTGATCCTCCATCTCGCGTAGCGCGACGAAGTCGTCGCCCTCGCTCAGCCGCTGGTACGCCGAGCGGCCGTCCGCGGGCAGCTCGGCGATCGCGGACGCGTAGAGGAAGCGCTGGGTACCGATGACCTCCAGCAGCTCGTTGTACTCGCCCGGACCGAACCTGCCGGCGGTGAACGCCCCCGCCAGCAGCGCGTCGGTGCGCCCGAGCACCTCGCCGGCGACGCTCAGCTCGACCAGCGCGCGCGCCGCCCGGCTCAGCGCCTCGTCGGGGAGCACCGCGACCGCCGCGAACAACCGGAACCCGGAGTCGATGACGCCGTTGTAGAGGCCGATCGCACCACCGCGGTCCATCTCGCGGCGGTCGATGAACCCGCGCGCGGATGGGAGCGCCTCCAGCGCGGTCAGCATCTGGTCGAGGTGCGCGTTGACGAGGGCGGGGGCGGCGTCGCGGACGCCGGGGTCGGCGGCGCGTCGGCGCAGTCCGGCGATCGCCTCGTCGGTGCGGGCGCGCTGCTCGGCCATGGTCGGGACCTCGCCGTGGCCGGCGAGGTAGACGACCGCGAGGCGGCGCTCCTTCTGCAGCTCGGCGACGACGAGCTCGCCGGGGCGGACCAGCTCGTCGACCATGGTCTGGGCGGAGAGCAGGCGCAGCGCCGGGTCGACGGTCAGGGTGATGGCGAAGATCCAGAGCGCCAACAGGGCGGCGATCGGGACAGCCACCATCGCGACGATCTTCGATCGGATCGACCAGTTGCGGGTATTCATCAGACCTCGCCGGGGGAAGGTGGCAGGACTGACACCGAGGCCCCACCTGTTGTCCGGGCCAGGGCTCGCGACGGGGTGGGCGTCTGCGCCTACGGCAGGATACGTAATGGCGGGCCGGGACACTACCAGACGTCGCGCCGAAGCGGTTTTGGGCAGCTACGGCCGATAACGGTTGAAACGGGACGAGGCGCCCGTCCCGCCTGGGACGGACGCCTCGTCGACGCGGCACGGCGGTCAGGAGACGGCGAGGCCGAGCCCCTCCGCCACCCGGCGGCCGTACTCCTCGTCGCACTGCGTGAAGTGGTGGACCATCTTCTCCTGGATGTGCTTGTCGCACTGCGACAGATTGTTCACCAGGTTCGTGATCAGGTCGTCGCGCTCGAAGTCGGTGAACGACCGGAACGTCTCACCGGCCTGCGCGTAGTTGTTCTGCCGCTCGATCGGCGCCTTCACGATGTGGCCGGAGACGAACGGGCGGTACTCGCGATAGGACTCGTCGGCCTCGCGCAGCCCGGCGATCGACGACGGCTCGTAGTTGACGTGCGGGTTGGCCCCCCGGTTGTCCACGCCGTACGACATCTGGCCGCCGCCCTGGTTCGTGCTGACCAGCACGTCCTCGCGCGGCCGGTTGATCGGCAGCTGCAGGTAGTTCGGGCCGACGCGGTAGCGCTGGGTGTCGGAGTACGAGAAGGTGCGGCCGACCAGCATCTTGTCGTCGGAGAAGTCGATGCCGTCGACCAGCACACCGGTGCCGAACGCGATCTGCTCGTTCTCGTTGTGGTGGTCGCTGATGTTGCGGTTGAGCGTCATCATGCCGACCGGCAGGTAGGGGAACTGCTCGCGCGGCCAGATCTTGGTGTCGTCGAGCGGGTCGAAGTCCAGCTCCGGGTGCTCGTCGTCGCTCATGATCTGCACGTTGAGCTCCCACTGTGGGTACTCGCCGCGCTCGATCGCCTCGTAGAGGTCCCTGGAGGCATGCCCGAGGTCGGTGGCCTGGATCTCCGCGGCCTGCGCCTCGGTCAGACCCTCCTCGCCCTGCTGGCTCAGCCAGTGGAACTTCACCAGCACGCCCTCACCCCGGTCGTTGACGAAGCGGTACGTGTTGACGCCCGAGCCGCGCATCGTGCGGTAGTTCTTCGGGATGCCGTACGGCGAGAACAGCCAGGTCAGCATGTGCATCGACTCCGGCGTGTTCGACATGAAGTCGAAGATCCGGTTGGGCTCCTGCCGGAAGGTGACCGGGTCCGGCTTGAGCGAGTGGATCACGTCCGGGAACTTGATCGCGTCGCGGATGAAGAAGACCTGCAGGTTGTTGCCCACCATGTCCCAGTTGCCGTCCTCGGTGCGGAACTTCACCGCGAAGCCGCGCGGGTCGCGCGCCGCCTCCGAGGAGTCCCGACCGCCGATGACGGTGGAGAACCGGATGGTGACCGGGGTCTTCTTGCCCTTGGTCTGGAAGAGCTTGGCCCGGGTGTACGTCGACGCCGGCTCGTCGCCGATCGTCCCGTACGCCTCGAACTCACCGTGCGCGACGAAGCCGCGCGCGTGCACGACGCGCTCCGGGATGCGCTCCCGGTCGAAATGGCTGATCTTCTCGAGGAAGTGGTAGTTCTCCAGCGTCGCCGGCCCGCGCGAGCCGACCGTGCGCTGCTGCTGGTTGTTGTGTACGGGGTGGCCCTGCCGCGTGGTGAGCGTGGGCTTGTCCGGGCTGCTCATCCTTCTCCTCCTCGCATCCTGCTGGCACTCGGGGCGACCCCCGACAAGGTTCGCTCCGTCAAGCGAACCCCCGTATCTGGAATGAGTCAAGTTTTGAGCCGTGCCTTTTTGGCATTTCGCGGCGTGTCGGTCGATTCGGCCGGTGTCGCGGCGACATGGATCGCGGCGGGACCGGGAATAGGGAAGACGGACGAACGACCACCCGACCCGAGGAGTCGCCGCCATGCCCGAGCAGAACCAGCGACGCGGCGCCGAGCCGGTCACCGGCATCGCGCCCGAACGTGACGAACCGCCGTACTACGAGCCGCCGGGGCCGCCGACCACCTTCGGCGCCACGACCGTCGGCGGGGCGGCGGCCGCGGCCGCGCTGGCCGGACCGCGCCGCCCCGTCAGGCTGGACCCGCGCGACGAGGACACCGTCGCCGACGGGGACGGCCCGGTCGACGAGGATCTGCCCGCCGTCGACCCGCGACACGCGGTCGCGCGGCATCGCCGGGACCGCTGAGCCGACCTGCGCATGGCCGCGCACGCCCGGGGTAGATGGACAGCCGAGGCGAGGAGGAGGCCATGACCGATCGCGATCGGGCTGTCGCCCGACCCCTGGAGGAGACGCCGGAGGCGGCCGCGGCCGTCGACGACGAGAGCACGGTGCCGCAGTTGCAGACCGGCGGCCAGCCGGACCGGGACACCCCGACGTTGATGTCGCCGCAGGACACCCGCGGCCCGATCGACAACCTGCGTGACGTGCGGACCGGCGCCGACCAGTCCTGGGACCCGGAGGACCTGGCGGTGGCCGACGGACACGACCCGACGCCGCGCAACGTCGAGCGCGCGCGGCGGGAACTCGACCGGAACGGGCCGGCGGCGATCGAGAAGACCGTGCCGTAACGCGCCGTCGGGCCGTCGCGGCGCACGACGGCACGGGTGCGCCGCGAAGACGGGGCCTGGCGCGACCGCCGAAACGGTCGCCCCAGGCCCCGCAGTGCGAGCCGGGCGGGGATTACCCCTACAGCGGCGGGTACGCGTTCGCCATCAGCTCACGGAACTGCGCCGAGAACCACGCGCCCGAGATGGGGGCGTTGGCCAGCGCGCCCGTCATGTTGTTGCCGTTGCGCTCGTTGCCGGTGTACGTCGGGTCGCACATCCGGTCGAAGCCCTTGCCGTCGTTGTTCGGGATCTCGCGGCTGGAACCGTCCGACTCGCCCGGAGGCTTGACCCACACGTACGCGTCGATGCCGGACGCCGGCGCCGCCTTCGGCCGCTCGCCCAGGCCGGCCCCGCTCTGGTTGCACCAGTTTCCGGGGTGGATCCGGCGGTCGATCCGGCCGCCGTTGACGTAGGTGTCCACGTTGGTCGTCGCGCCCGGTCCGGTCGGCCGGGCGGAGCCGCCCCAGCCGTTGCGGGAGGTGTCGATCAGCATGCCGACGCTGGAGCTGAAGCCGGCCTGGATCAGCCGCTGGCGGAACGCCTGGGCGAACGACAGCTCGTCGACGTAGAAGTTCCAGTCAATCCACTTCGACTGCCGCACCGACGTGCCGTTCACGTTGTCCGTGATCTTGACGTACGGCTCGACCAGCGCGGAGTAGTTGGCCGTGTTGGTGATGAAGCCGTGCACGTTGTTCAGGGTGCTGCCCGAGGCGCGGGCGGCCGTGGCCATCATGTCGGCGCTGGGGCCGAAGTTGGTGTCCCAGCCGATCCAGCCGTGGTGGGCGGCGTCGATGTAGTTGTAGACGTTGGGGATCGCGCCCAGCTTGGCCAGGGCGTACCCGACACCGTCGACGTAACCGCCGTTCGACTTCATCGTGGCGCACTTGGCGATGTTGGTGTTGGTGACCAGGTTGGGCAGCGAGTCAATCTCGATGATCGCGATGATCCGCAGGTTGCGGTACTTCTGGTCGCCCATGATCGCCGCGATCGGGTCGATGTACTGGCTCTTGTAGCGCGGCAGCTCGTCGACGCCGAGCTCGCCGTTGGAGGCCAGCGCCGAGCAGTCCCGGCCGGGCAGGTTGTAGATGACGAACTGGGCGTAGCCGGCGCCCTGCGCCAGCGCGGCGTCCAGGTGGTCACGCAGCCCCATCGGGCCGTTCGACTCGCTGTCCGGCGTGCCCTCGATGGCGGCGATCCGGTCGAGCCAGACGGCCGTCGGGTTGTTCGAGACGCGGTTGCCGCCGGGCTCCGACTCGGCCTTGGCCTTCCACTCCGGGTTGACGTAGCCGCGCACGCCCACGTACGGGTTGTCCACCCGGGTCCCCGACGGCGGGTTGGTGGGCGGGTTCGTCGGCGGGTTCGTCGGCGGGTTCGTCGGCGGGTTCGTCGGCGGGTTGGTCGGCGGGTTGGTCGGCGGGTTGGTGGGCGTCGTGCCGCCGTTGCAGGTCGTGCCGTTGAGCCGGAACGACGTCGGGGCGGTGTTGGTGCCCGAGTAGGTGGCCTGGAAGCCGACGCCTGTGCTCGCGTTGGTCGCGAGCGAGCCGTTCCACGACGCGTTCTTCAGCGTCACGTGCCGGCCGGACTGGGTGTACGTGCTGCTCCAGGACTGCGTGACGGCCTGGTTGCCGGCGAAGTCCCACTCCAGGGTCCAGCCGCCGCTGATCGGGTCACCGAGGTTGGTGATGTTGACGTTGGCGGTGAAACCGTTGGACCACTGGTTGACGGAGTAGTCGACCCTGCAACCGGCCGCGGCGTTGGCCTGGGTTGCCGCGACGACGACGACCCCGGAGCCGAGCAGCGCGGCGGCGGCCGCGGTCAGCCCGCGACGCCATCGCGCGCCCCCGGCGCCGTGGAGTGAATTCAGGTTCATGCGGAGTGTCTCCTCGGACAACTCTGGTCACCCGGCGAGAACGATGCCGCCGACGGTGACGGGGACCGGTGCTCGCCCGGCCGCGGCACGGTGGCCGTGGTGGACGTCGCGATCGCCGGTTCCGGTGCCCCGGGTGCCCTCGGCGACTCAGCTGCGCTGGCTCCGCTGCGCGAATTGACAGTCATCATGGCATGGGAACGCTCCCACTGCAATGGACGACGATCGCTTCCACTCGATCGAAGGTTTCTTTCACGCCAATCAATGCGTACGGTACTTGTCGTCATCGATCGAGGGAGGCTCCATGACACACCCCGCCCACCCGTCCCGGCGCCGGCTGCTCACCGGCGCTGCCGGCCTCACCGGCGGCCTGCTGATCGGCGGACTGATCCGGCCCGACGCCGCGCGCGCGGCCGTCACCCCGCCCCGCGTCTACACCCGCGCGGAATGGGGCGCCCGCCCCGCCACCGGCGCCATCCGCTACCTGGACCGACAGCCGGACCACATCGTCGTGCACCACACCGCCGGCACGAACGTCACCGACTACTCGCTCGCGGCCGCGTACCGGTGTTCAAAGTGGATTCAGGATCTGCACATGGACCAGAACGGCTGGATCGACTCCGGCCAGCAGCTGACGATCAGCCGCGGCGGCTACGTGATGGAGGGCCGGCAGCTCAGCCTGCGGGCGATCCGGGAGGGGCAGCACGTCAGCGGCGCGCAGACCGCCGGCCACAACGACCACACCATCGGCATCGAGAACGAGGGCATCTACGTCTCGGCGCCGGTCCCGGCCGCGCTCTTCGGCTCACTGGTGCAGACCTGCGCCTGGCTCTGCCAGGTCTACGACCTCGACCCGTTCGCCGCGATCGTCGGCCACCGCGACTACGTCGCCACGCAGTGCCCCGGTGACGTGCTCTACGCGCGACTGCCGGAGCTGCGGCAGAAGGTCGCGGCGGCGCTCTGAGCACCATCCCCCGTCCGTGTATGAAGAAATCTTTAGGTGGTATTGCGATCTTGGGCAGTTAACTTCAAAGATTGCTCTCAATCACCGCGATCCTGGGGAGGATTCATGAGCACCACCGACAGCGGCGTCGGCCGCCGGTCCCTGCGCCGGCTGCTCACCGCCGGCCTCAGCCTGGTGGCCGCCGCCACCGCGATCGTCGCCGTGAACGCGGCGCCGGCCCAGGCCGCCACGACCGCCGGCATCGACATCTCGCACTACCAGGGCTCCATCAACTGGAGCAGCGTCCGCAGCGCCGGCATCGAGTTCGCGTTCATCAAGGCGACCGAGGGCACCAGCTACAAGGACCCGCAGTTCAACACCAACTACGTCAACGCCTACAACGCCGGCGTCATCCGCGGGGCGTACCACTTCGCCCGCCCCGCGGCCTCCTCCGGCGCCGTCCAGGCCAACTACCTCGCCAGCAACGGCGGCGCCTGGTCCGCCGACGGCCGCACCCTGCCGGCCGCCCTCGACATCGAGAACAACCCGAGCGGCGCGCAGTGCTACGGCCTGAGCACCACGGCCATGCGCAACTGGATCCAGGACTTCCTGAACACCTACCGCTCGCGCACCGGCCGCTACGCCGTCATCTACACCACGACCAACTTCTGGAACACCTGCACGGGCAACTGGACCGCCCCATGGGCCAACCACCCGCTCTGGGTCGCCCGCTGGTCCAGCACCGTCGGCGCCCTGCCCGCCGGCGCCTCCGTCTGGAGCTTCTGGCAGTACACCGCCACCGGCCGGGTCTCGGGCATCTCCGGCGACGTCGACCGCAACTACTGGAACGGCACCCGCGACCGCCTGGTCGCCCTGGCCAACAACACCTGATCCGCGTCTCCCCCGCCGACCGGGAGGAGCCCTTGCCGGGGCTCCTCCCGGTGGCGTCCGGGCCCTTGGCGGCCACGGTCGACACACAGGCGCAGGGGGCGGGGATAGCGCTTTCTCATTGACATTTGTAGATCGAACGTGTGACGCTCGGCTACGCAGTCGCAGGAGCCATGCAGGTGCGGGAGCAGGGGCAGCTTCCCGCGTACCCGATTCGTCCGCCGTGCCCGCGCACGGCGATGCCGGAGGCTCCGATGTCATCTCTCCCCCATGCCCGCAGACCCCTGACCCTGCGCGCGCTGGCCGTGGCCGCCACCGCGCTGGTCCTGTTGACCACCGTGCTCGCCGACGTGGCGTCCGCGCACGGCTCCGCGATCGAACCGCCGTCCCGCAACTACGGATGCTGGAAGCGGTGGGGCAACGACTTCCAGAACCCCGCGATGGCCACCGAGGACCCGATGTGCTGGCAGGCCTGGCAGGCCGACCCGAACGCGATGTGGAACTGGAACGGCCTCTACCGCGACGGCGTCGCCGGCAACCACCAGGCCGCCGTCCCGGACGGCCAGCTCTGCAGCGCCGGTCAGACCGGCGGCATTCGGTACGCCGCGTTGGACAACCCCGGACAGTGGCGGGCGCAGCAGGTGAACACCGACTTCGGCGTGACCGTGCACGACCAGGCCCGGCACGGCGCGGACTACTTCCTGGTGTACGTGACGAAGCAGGGCTTCGACCCGACGCGGCAACGCCTGCGCTGGAGCGACCTGGAGCTGCGCACCCAGACCGGCCGCTACGCCCCCGGCGCGGGCACTCCGATCAACGACCCGGTGCTCAACGGCGTCTCCAACACCATCAGCGTCAGCGCGCCCGGCCGCACCGGCCGGCACATCGTCTACACGATCTGGAAGGCCAGCCACTCCGACCAGACGTACTACTTCTGCAGCGACGTGACCTTCCCGGGCGGCTCGGGCGGCGGCACCCCGCCCACCACACCCCCGACGACGCCGCCGACCACCCCGCCCAGCACGCCGCCGACGACCCCGCCGACCGGCGGCTGCTCCGTCACGTACGCGGTGACCGGGCAGTGGTCGGGCGGCTTCCAGGCCGACGTCAAGGTGACGGCCGGATCGTCGGCGATCCGGGGCTGGACGATCAGCTGGACCTTCCCCAATGGACAGCAGGTCGCCTCGGCGTGGGGCGCCACCGTGACGACCAGCGGGTCGACGGTCACCGCCCGCAACGTCGACTACAACGGCGGCCTCGCCGCGGGCGCGAGCACCAGCTTCGGCTTCATCGGGTCGTGGACGGGCAGCAACACCGCACCGACCCCGACCTGCGCGGCTTCCTGACCGTTCTCCGGGCCGGCGCGCGCGGCCGCCCCGCGCCGGCCCTTGACATCCCCGACCGGCCCACTAACAAATAGGCCATGCCGAAGGAGCACAGCTACGAAGTCCGGGTGACCTGGACCGGGGCGGGCGGGACCGGAACCACCAACTACCGCGCGTACGGCCGCGACCACGAGGTGACGGCGGGCGGCCCGCCCGTCCTGCTCGGCTCCTCCGACCCGGCGTTCCGCGGCGACCCGCAGCGGTGGAACCCCGAACAGCTCCTCGTCGCCTCCCTCGCCCAGTGCCACCTGCTCTGGTACCTGCACCTCTGCGCCACCTCGGGCGTCGTGGTCACCGCCTACACCGACGCGCCGCGCGGCACGATGGCCGAGACCGCCGACGGCGGTGGGCACTTCACCGAGGTCGTGCTCCGACCGGAGGTCACGGTCGCCGCCGCGGAGATGGCGGAGAAGGCCGCCGCGCTGCACGAGGCCGCACACCGGCTCTGCTTCATCGCCAACTCGGTCAACTTCCCGGTACGCCACGAGCCCGCCATCCGCGTCGCCCCGGCCTGATCTAGGTGTAACCGTCAGCGGCCGGGGTAGATAGCACGGGACGACGATTGGGAGGTTGACGACGATGGCGATGACCGACCGGATCAAGGATTTCATGCAGAGCCCGCGCGGCAAGAAGATGATGGACCGCGGGCGCGCGCAGATGCAGAAGCCGCAGACGCAGCAGAAGCTGCGGGAGCTGGCCCAGCGCGTCACCGGCAAGACGGGACCGCACCGCTAGCGGCGCGCCTGATCGTGCCGCATCCCGGACGCAGTCGTGCACCGCGACTCGTTCCGGGATGCGGCACGACTCCGGTCGGAACGACCGGGAAACCGCCGGTCAGCGTTCCTCCCCCCGGAGCGCGGCGTCCGGAGTAGACACCGCGCGCAACGCCTCGCCGAACTGCGCGGTCGCCACCTCGCGTGGATAACGGCGCTGCAGCTCCGCGTCCACCTCACCGGCCACCATCAGCAGCGACGGCAGCGACCTGCGCGCCGCACGGAACGCCACCACGCCCGTCGCCACCGCCTGCTCCAGTTCACCGGCTCGCGCGGCGACCGCCGCAAGCGTCAGCCGCGCCTCGGCCATCCGCATCGGCGACGACTCGCCGCCGTCCGGGCGCACACCGAGGCGCAGCACTTCGCGCGCGTGGTGCTCGGCGAGACCGTCGTCCCCGGCCAGCCGGTACGCGTCCATCTCGTAGAATTCCCACTTGTCCGGGTCGACCACGAAGTGGTTGTCCGGTCGATCGGGTCGCGGCATGGCATCGAGCAGCACGCGGCCCCGATCGAGCGTTCTGCGTACTCCCTCCAGGTCGCCCATTCGGGCACGCGCCTTGGCCTCCTGCGCGATCAGCTGCACGCCGACCGACTCGCCCGGCGCGACCGTCTGCCCGGTCCGCGCGGCGGCGACCACTGCCGGGTAGCGGCCCTGCGTCAGCGCGAACCACGCCGACAGTTCCCACGCCCAGCCGATGATCCCCGGATGGCGGGCCTCCTCACCCAGCTGCCGCGCAGCGATCCGTGTCGTCTCGGCACTGGCCCGCATTCCCAGGTCGTACTCGACGCAGCCCACCAGGAGTGCCAGCCAGCCACCACACACCAGCAGTTCCTGGTGTTCGCGCAGTCCGACCGGCCGGTGCAGTAGGCGCGCCAGCTCCCGCAGCCACGTCTGGCCCTCGGCGCGCAACTCGTAGGCGTCGCGCCACCCGTACTGACAGCACAGCTCCAGCACCGCGGCCTGAAGCCCCTCCAGCGTGGCCGGCGCGGTGTCGCTGGCCTGGATGCGCCGCAGCAGCTCCGCCGTTTCGCCGGGCCGCGTGTTGCGGGTCGCACTCGCGTCCAGATGCGCACACCCGATCAGATCGCCCCGCGCGCCCAGCACGGCATCCAGCCGCCGCGCGAGGGCTTCGGTGGGAGGCCGCCTGCCGGTCTCTACCCGCGACAGGTGGCCCTTGTCGCAGGGAACCGCGGTGGCGAGCGCGGTAAGCGTCATGCCTCGCTCCTCGCGGAGCGCCCGAACACGTTTCCCAAAGGCGGACACATTGAGTCCCCTCGTTGCCCGTACGGCGGGAGCGTCGATGGCAAGGCGCAACCAATCGACTGTGGCGAGCGTACCGCCGAGGCTGTGAGCCGGCGCACGTCTCGTGACGGAGCAATAACCGGAAGGTGCCCATCAATGCGATGCGTTCACCGCGTGGCCTGCGGCGCTTGCGCTGCGGAGCGGGCCTGCTTCGACCTCATCGAGGCCGAACGCGTCTTCGTCCGCCACCGACGACTGCCGGGGCGGACGCCAGGCTTGCCGGGTCGCACCGGACCGGATGGGCCATGCTTCGGATGGTTCCGGCAACGGTGAGGCTGCCGTGGGATCTGCGGAACCCACCGGCCGAGCCGCCGGAGGGCTGCCGCGACGGACAGCGCTGGCGTACCGCGCATGCGTGGTACACCGAGCACCAGCTTGAAGACGCCGGTTCACGATGCGCATGCGGTGAGGTTTGGCCATGCACGGCGCGGCGACGGGCGATCCGCGCGCTGGTGACGGCGTTCCTGCAGGCCGGCCCGGTCATGGTGCCGCAGTCGACGAGGGAAACCATCGCGTGCCGCTGGTGCGGTCGCGACGTCGTGCCGCATCCCGGCTACGGCTGGATCCACCCGTTCGACGGGCTGGTGACCTGCGATGTTCCGGATGACGACCCGTTGTCGGTCAGCGTCGCCCGCCCGCGCCCCGGCCCACACGTCACGACCGAGCGCCGCCGCCAACGCATCGAGACGGCGGACAACCCGCGGGACGTCGCCGATGACAGAAGCGCCCAGGGGCGGCCCCGATGAAGGGGACCCCTGGGCGCTTCTGGGACCGCTCCGGACGGCGGAGCCGCCCGGCGATCTTGCAGGTGGCGGTTACATTCGCGTGCCAAACTGCAAGATCGGCGCGGATCAGGTGTCAGGCCGCGAGGCGGCGCGGGCGGTAACCGATGGCGACCATGGCGACGCCGGCGACGACGAGCACCGCGCCGGAGAGCAGCATGGTCATGATGCCGGCGCCGGTCTTCGGCAGATCCGAGTCCCCGTCGGCGGCGGGCACGGTGACGGCGAGCTTCATCGCATGCGGTGCGCCGCTGGAGTCGACGCCCTGCGCGACCAGCGTGTGCGCGCCCGCCGGCAGGTCACTCGGGACCGTGACGGTCAGCTCGAAGTCGCCGTTGGCGTCGGCGGTCGCCGTACCCAGGTGGGTCGGGGTTGAGTAGATCGTGACGGTGACCGTCGAGTGCGGCGCGAAGCCGGTGCCGATCACGGTGATCGTGTCGCCCGGCGGGACCCTGTCGATCACACCACGGTCGGTGGTCAACGTCAGGTCGGTCGCCGGCGGGGCGGCCGGCGCGACCGGCGCGGACGGGATCACCGGCAGGGACGCGGCGCTCGCGGGCGAGACCTTGCCGTCGGCCGCGTGGGCGACGACCGTGACCGTGTACGGCGTGCCGGCGACCGCCCCGAGCACGCAGCTGGTGCCGGTGGTGGTGCAGGTGGCCGGGCCCGGGTTCGCGGTCACGGTGTAGCGGGTGATGCCGGCGCCGACGTTGCTCGGCGGCGTCCAGCTCGCCTCGATCGACGAGACCCCGGCGGCGGCGGTCACGCCGGTCGGCGCACCCGGCGCACCCGGCGCCGGCAGGGGCGGCACGGGGAACACGGGCGGCACGGGGATCACGGGCGGCACGGGCGGCGCGGCGGCAAGCGGGGTGCCGGTGACCGCGTCACTGCCGACCCTGGTGACGTCTTCCTTGTCGTAGGCGTAGACCCGGACCGTGTACTCCTGGCCATTCGTGAGGTTGGCGAGATCGCAGCTGCCCACGTCCGGGTCGCTGATCACGCACTCCGACTCGCCCGGGGCGGCGGTCACCAGGTAACCGCCGATGCCGTCGCCCCGGCTGACCGGCTCGGTCCAGGCCACGTGCAGCGACCGGTCGCCGGCAGTGACGGTCGGCGTGCCCGGCTTGCTCGGGGCCAGCGGCCCCGGCCGGGTGCTCGCCGAGGCGACCGTCGCGCCACCGCTGTCGTTCATCGCGGTCACGGTGACGGTGTACGTGTTGGCATAGTTGAGCGCGTCGAGGACGCAGCTCAGGTCCGAGATGGGCCCACACTCGATCTTGGCGTCGGTCTGGTCGTTCGTCGCGAACACCTCGTAGGCGTCCACGGCTCCGCCGGTGGCCGGCGCCGCCCAGCTCACCGCCAGGCTGCGCGGCTGCCGCTGCAGCTGAAGGTTCGTCGGTTGGCCGGGTGCCGAAACCGGGGCGGCAGCGACCGTGAACGGGTAGAACTCGGTACAGTAGCCGCCCTCCGAGGAGGTCACGCACACCCAGGCGTTGTAGTTGCCGGCGTCGAGGGTGACCGGGACGTTGTGCGAGCGCACCTCGGGCCCCACGTACTCCAGGCCAAGGGTGTCCATGCCCGACGCGTCGGCGATCCCGACCTCGTACTGCGTCACGCCCTCTGAGGGAGACGGGTCCCACGCGACGGTGACGTATCCGGACGCCGGCGTGACGGAGGTGATGACCGCCGGCGCGTTCACCTGAACCCGGACCGGCCCCGGCTCGGCGAGCGCGGCCTGCGGGCTCGCGGCGATCGGCAGCACGGCGGCCAGGAGTACGGCCGCGCCGATCGCGCGCCATCCTCGTCTGCGCACCCGTTCGGGCGCGGAGGAAACGTCAGTCATGGGGGCCCCTAATCGCCATCCGCAATGTGTGAGTAACAGCAAGGGAGATCGGTCGGCCCGTCCGGTTTCTTTGGGGAAAACCCAACTGCGGGGATCCTGCACCTGGTTCGCTACCCGCGGTCCTTACGCTGCCGCCCTTGCGATTGGCCGCCCGCGCGAGCCGCCTCGCGCAAAAGGGGCCCCGATCCGGCGATGCGGCTGGATCCGACCATGCGGGCGAGCGCGACGGCACCTGTCCGAATGAGTCAAGGCCGCTCACCGAGGCGGCATAGCGGAGCCCTCTACCATTGCGGTCACGGAACGATCGGTAGGAGATCGTCGTCGAGTCCGGTCTGGGGTAGTCCAGCGGCTGCGACGATGGCCTCGACGGCTTCCTCCATCGTGGTGGGCTCTGGGAGGACGAGTTCGTCGGGCCAGCCGAGGACATCGTGGGTGGCGTACCAGCTGCTCATGTCCTCGGCGGTGAACTCGGTGGCCTGCGGGCGCGTGAGGTGCCGGCGGAGGGTCTCGGGCAGGGACACGTCGAGGTAGCAGAACAGCGATCGCCCCCGGTGACCGTCACGCAGACCGGTGAGCATGCTGCGGTAACGGCTGCTGTGCATGATGCCCTCCAGCACCACGTGGTAGCCGTGGTCGAGCGCGAACCGGACGGTCTGCGCAATCAAAGCGGGTGCGGCGCCGCCGGGCCTGTCCCGCTCGCGCAGCACGATGCGGCGCAGGTAGTCCTGCTCGACCAGGGCGCAGCCCCGGCCGTGGCGACGCCGTAGCTCCCGCGCGATGCTGCTCTTACCCGAGCCGGAGTTGCCGCGGACGCAGACGAGGATCGTGTCCGGACTGCCAACGGGGATGGGTGCAGCGGGCACGGTGCCTCCTCGGGGTCAGTCGTTGCGCCGGCTCCCCTGCCACAGTGATGAGGTCAATGCCGTTCACGACGAGGACTCCTCGGTATCGACTGCCGTGGTTGTCGCGATGCGGTACGCGTCGGTGTGCCGGGCAGGCCAGCCGAGGAACCGGTCGAAAATCTCAGCGGTGCTGCTCGCCTCACTGGGGTTAAGCCGGTGCAGATCGTCGATCGCATCATGCAGGCAGCCAGCTGCCCACATCTGTTGCAGTCGGCACGGTCCGGTGCGCCGAGAGGCGACGCTGCTGCCCCGTCACCGGCGAACGCCCTCTCTAGGAGCACCCAACCGACCTGATGGGGGAACCCATGATCGCCGATATACGATCCGCCGGTGAATCGATCTTTCGCCGCCAGCCTGCTGGGCGCCACCCTCCTTCTTCCCGCTTGCGGCGACGACAAGCCGGAGGCAAGCCGGCCCAGCCCTGACCAGCACGGCCGCGGTGGTTGTGTTTTGCTGGCGCAACGGCTGGAGAAGAATGATCATGGCTGGATCCTGAACCTCGGTGTCGCGAGCCGGGCAGTTCATTCGACGGACCCCGCTGTCAGCGCCGCGGGCCACGAGTTCATGTTGGTCCTGAAGGAGGCTGGCGACCTGGATACAAGCACCGACGGCAAGGCGGACATGACGCAGGCCGAGGTGCGGATCGCCGACGCTCAGCAGAAGCTGATGACGGCGTGCCGTGATCTGCTGGGCGAACCGCCCTGGTCCTGACCAGCGCCGCCCCTGCCCTTTCCCCCCCCCACCGCCACGGACGGTCATCGCCCGCGAGCAGGTGCGGGCCGATCGAGAAGATCCAGGACGCGCTCGGGCACCTCGGACGGCTGGGGTGTGGAGAAGCCGTCGGCCGCGATCTTCGACCGAATGATCACCGAGGCGGGATGCCCGGCTGACCACCGGATCCGGGTTTAATGGCGCAATGTTGATACGCCGAGCGCCGGCGGTTGCGACCTTCATCGCCGCGGCGGCCCTTGTCATCGTCGCCGCGCAGGCGCCCGGCTGGCTCGCCGCGCACCACGACGCGGCCCCCGCCGCGGTCGTCCCGAGCCGGGTGCGAGACCCGTGGCTGTGGCAGGCGACCGTCGGCCAGCACCCAGTCGGCCCGGCCTCGGTGCTCTTCTTCACCGCGCACACCCGCTATTTCGAGTCCACAGGGGTCGTGGTCGGCCGGGACGGCGGCTACCGGCTGCTGCCAATCGGCGTGGGCGAGGGGCATGGGCTGCTCTCCCCTGACGGCCAGTGGTACCTGCGTCCCGGCACCGGAAGCCTTGTCGACCTGCGCACCGGCGACGAACGGCCTACGCATCGGCCGCGCCTGCACCCCCTGGCCTGGTCCCCGGACGGAAGACGGGTGCTCGCCACCCGGGACAACGACGACGCCGTGATCACGTACGGGCCGGACAATCACCAGCTCAACGACCCGTCGAAGCCGGACGATCTCCTCGCCGTCGACCCATGGACTGGCGTGGAACGGGTGTTGCCGGTCGGCACCTTCGCCAGCCACAGCGCGGCGGCCTGGTCCCCCGACGGGTCACTGCTCGCCGTGGCGGGCCCGGCGGACCCGGCCGCCCAGATCGCCGAGCGGGAACGGCTGGTGATGGCCGACCCCGCCGGGGGTGGGGTGCGCTGGCAAGTCGAGCTGGGCGAGCGGCGACGGCTGGCCGGCCGGAGCGCCTGGAGCCCCGACGGGCGACGGATCGCTCTGCTGGCATACGACGGCTGCGCCACCCGCTGCGCCGACACTGCCGAGATGCTCCGGCGCTCCTGGCGGATCGAGTTCCTTGACGCGGCCACCGGCCGCCCAGTCGGCGACGCAATCCCGGTCTCCGGCTCAGCAGTAGAGCTGGTCACCTGGCGAAGCGGCGACCCGGTAGTGAAGCGGCAGTCGCCGGAGGCGGACCACGAGAAGCGGCACACCGCTCTCACGGCGGTCTCCGCCCTCGGCGGGGAGCAGGTGCTACTGACCGCTCCAAACGGCGTCAGCGACCTTGTGGTGCCTGGCGACCTGCTGGACCGGGCCGCGTTCGGCGGTCCGGAGCCCCGTCCGTCTCCATTCGCCGCGCCACCGTGGATGTACGCCACGCTCGCGGTACCGCTGCCGCTCGCCGTCCTGGCGCTGGTGAGTTGGCAGCGCCGACGCTCAGCCAGCGACGGTGGAGATCGGGGACCGACGCACCGTTCTTGAATTCATGAGCAGGCGCTATCTCTGCGATTAGGGGCACCGGGCGGTATCCGGCGTACCGGCCGACTCGTCCGTCGGCCACCAGGCCAACCGGTTATTACATGGCGGCTGGCCTGCTGTTTCTTCGGGTGCCGCCGGTCGTCATCGGTCATCTTTGGTCGTCCTTCGACGCCCAGTCACGGCCCTTGGCCTTGTCCGACCTCTGACGACCTGACGACGGCCTGGGTATTTTTCCGCTGGCCTGAGGCTTGCATCTGGTACCTAGGTACGGGCTTACCGTCGTGGTTATGAGCGACCGACACGTCACGACGGATGACTCCTGGGTGCCCGATGCATGCACCCTGCCGACAGCTGAGCAGCCGCTGCGGCTCGCTGAGTTCGATCAGTTCTTCCGCGATGCGGTCCGGGGTGCCGACCGGCTGTCGGCACAGCATCTGCGGTTGCACCTCGACGCCGCGCAGCAGGTGGAGGAGACGGCGCGGGATCTGACGGCCCGTGAATCGTCCTGCTGCTCGTTCTTCGCTTTCGACGTCGCACGGCCTGACCCGGATTCCCTGACGCTGGACGTTCGGGTACCGGCGGCACACGTCGTCGTGCTCGATGCCCTCGCCGAGCGGGCGAGCTCTGCCCGGGTGCAGAGATGACCGGATCGGGACTGCGCAGCGGCCAGGTCGCTGAGGCGGCCGGGGTCAACTTGCAGACGCTGCGCTACTACGAGCGGCGGGGACTGCTCGCCTCCCCGCAGCGGTCGCCGGGCGGGCATCGGCTCTACCCGTCCGACACCGTCACCTTGCTGCGGGTCATCAAGACCGCGCAACGCCTCGGCTTCACTCTCAACGAGGTCGCCGATCTGCTCGACGCCGGCCGACACCAGCACGGCGGCCGACCCGACAGCGGCCTGCAGGCACGGGCCAAGGAGAAGCTCGTCGAGGTGGAACAGAGGTTGGCCGACCTCACCGTCATCCGTGACACCCTGCGCGCCGCCATCTCTGCCGGCTGCGACGACCTGGTCGCCTGCGCCGGCAGCTCCTGCTGCCCCCTGCCGTTCGCTGAACTCGCCGAAAGGACCAACTGTGCCGACACCTGTTAACCGGCTGCGCCGCCTGCTCCCCTCCGGCATGACCGGACTCGCAGGAGCCGCCTGCACCGCCTGCTGCGTCCTGCCACCGCTGCTGGCCGCCGGGGTACTTGGTGGCGCCGGCTGGGCCGCAGCCAACCGATTCATGCCTGTCGTCGCCGTCGCTCTGGCCGTGCTCGCCGGCCTTTCCTGGTGGTGGGCCAGCAAGCGCCGCCACACGACCGGCTGCGCCGGCGGCAACTGCTCCTGCGGGCAAGGCGACCAGAAGGAGCGCGAAGTGGTCACGGTACGGTCCGACGCATGACGGTTGCCCGCTCAATCCTGCTATTCCTGCTCGCCGCGCTCGCCGAAATCGGCGGTGCCTGGCTGGTCTGGCAGGGCTGGCGGGAGAACCGCGGGCTGCTCTGGATCGCGGCCGGAGTCATAGCCCTCGGCTTCTACGGCTTCGTCGCCACCTTCCAACCCGACCCGAACTTCGGCCGCATCCTGGCCGCCTACGGCGGCATCTTCGTCGCCGGCTCCCTCGCCTGGGGCATGGTCGTCGACAAATTCCGCCCCGACCGTTACGACCTCATCGGCGCAGCCATCTGCCTCGCCGGCGTCGCCGTCATCATGTACGCACCGCGCGCCAGCTAGGCGCCGCGCCTGGCGGAACGTATCGCCGCGAACCGTTCAGCAGGTTCACGCGGTGCTGCGCGCAATGCCCAGTCAGGCTGTTCGTGAGGATCGGTGATAGCGGGTCACGCAGATGCTTCCCTGGTCAGCCCGTCTGCCGTTGTCGGGGGCGTCGGCGTCAGCGGGTGGTACGGCTGTATGGCTGGCTGTACAGCCGAAGCTGGCTGGGGCGGCGCATGTCACACCCGGTCGATAGGAAGGACACATGAACGGGCAGCCGGGCAACCCACTCTGGTATCGGGCGGCACGGGTTCAGGTTCAGATGTACGACCCGAGCTGGCCCGAGCGCTATGCCGAGGAAGCCGAGCTGCTGACGCGCACACTTGCGGACTCGTTGCTTGCGGTAGAGCACGTCGGGAGTACAGCGGTGCCGGGCCTGGCGGCAAAGCCCGTTATCGACATCCTCGCGGCTGTCCGGGACTTCAACGGTTTCCCGGCGCTGGTGGAGCGCCTACAGGAGATCGGCTACACCTACACGTCTGAGTCCGAGGCAGACGACCCGAGCCGCCGTGTCTTCCGAAAGGGGCCAGGAGACGTCACCCGTCTCCGCTCGCATCACCTGCATGTCACTCAGCAGGGCAGCCACTACTGGCGTCGTGTGATCGCCTTCCGTGACTACCTTCGCGCGCACCCGGAAGACGCCGCCGCCTACGTCAGTCTGAAACGGGGCCTCGCTGCCCGACATGCCGCTGACCCTGGTCGCTACACGAGGGACAAGCGGGACTTCGTGAGGGAGATCGAGCGGAAAGCCGCTATTTTGCCCCCATCCTCTTGATAGGTGCCAAAGACTGCGGCGCTCGGTCGGGGTCCAGGGTGGCCGTAGGCCATCGGCGTGCCGACGCGCAGCGCCCTGCCGTCCATAGCGGCGAGGCCCTAGTCTCCGCCGGCCGTCGAACTGGATGAGCTGGTCGCCGTGGCGTAGGTTGCCGATGTGGCGTTGATCGACATCACCACGGTGGTCCGGGCGCCGGTGGAACACGTCTTCGACCTCTCCCTGGACGTCGACGCGCACACCGCCTCCATGTCTTCAGCCGGAGAGCAGGCAGTGGATGGCGTCCGGTCCGGTCGAATGGCCTTTGGCGAGACGGTTACCTGGGCCGCTCGGCACTTCGGTATCCGCTGGCGGATGACCTCCAGGATCAGCGCATACGATCGTCCCCACCGGTTCGTCGACGAGCAGGTCGCCGGGCCATTCCGCCGTTGGCACCACGAGCACATCTTCACTTGGGATGAGGCGAGTCAGGCCACGATCATGCGTGACGTCATAGACTTCGCCGCCCCATTCGGCGTGCTTGGGTGGCTGGTCACCAAGATCTTCTTGCTGCGGTACATGCACCGGTTGATCGAGGACCGAAACTCCTACCTTGTCAGGTCCCTCGCCAGCTAAGCCGACTTGCTCTGGCTTCGGACCTTGCACGACGCCGGCTCACGGGTTGACGGAAATAGGAGCGTCCACCTGCCGGCTGCCGGCCGTGTCGTACTCCACATGACGCGTCACGTCGTGGTTCCTCTTGGAGCGTGACACCCCGGTCCGGCTGTTGGTTACCCGCCGTGAACGCGGGCGAGCGGACGCGCTGGCGCATCCGCCTCTGCCAATGAGCGGATGCCTAATCTTGATGACCCACTTGCCAAACGATCGGTCGCGGCGGTCACACGGTCGCTGTGGGCCGTGTGCGCCAGGTCAGTCGCCGCTGTACCCCACGAAGTAGATCGCGTGCGGCACGTCGCCGTCATACCCGATCACGTAGCGGCCGCGCCATCGTTCAAGGCCAGTGAGCGCACTGTTCTCGATTGCTTCGGCAACCGTGGTCGCGGCCGGTCGCCGTGTACCGAACAGCTCGTCCAGTTCCTCGACTGGCACCGGTGCCACCATGTGCGGTGCCGAGGTGGCCGAGACCCCGGTCATGTCGATGATCGAGTGGGTGCCGGAGAACGGCTGCGACGCCAGCAGGGAATCTGGGTCTGTCACCTCAATCTGCGCAGCGCGCCACGCCGCTCGGGACATGCTGTCGTCCGGTTCCCAGCCGTCGTCCCCGAACGCATCGGCAATGCTCTCTCGAATGGCGGCAAGATCCGATGCGACATAGTCTTCTTCGCTCATCGACCGGGCCTGCCTGTTCGGCTCTTCGCGATAGAACGAGCCCCGCGCGTACGCCTCACGACGAGCTTGCTGCAACGCACGACCAAGATCCTGCTGATACGGCACCTGCCAGCTCCACGCCGATGCGCCCACGCTGTCCCCTTCGTCTTGTCACCGGGCAGGGAGCGTACTGGTACTGCCGCTCAGCCAACCTGTCATGCCGCTGACTACGCGCCTCTGACGGACCGTCGAATCCCCAGCGTCCAGCCGAGTAGTAACTCTGTGTAGCAGCGGCAGCCCATCGTGCGGGAACGCGTCACGCGTCACGTGAAGCCGATGTGTCACGCATCAAGTGGAGCCCGACATGCCGGCACACCTGCGCGACGCTGCTGCTGGCGGCGGGCGTGTCTCCACGAGTCGTCATGGACATCCTCGGCCACTCGCAGATCGCGGTGACCATGAACATCTACGGGCATGTCATGCCGGCCATTCAACAAGAGGTCGCAGGACACATGGACGCGGCGCTGGCCGAGCCCGAGACGCGTGACGACGTTGGCTAGTGACACCGTTGCTGTCGCCGTTGTTGTCACTCCCGCCGAAACGACATCCGGGCACCCACCTGTGATAGGTGAACGCCCAGAGGATTGTTGGTGCGCCGCCAGGAACTCGAACCCGAAACCGCGGATTAAGAGGACACGCGCACCGCCTTGGCCTGTCGCCACCTCGGAAGCCGTCCCCTGCTGGGTTGGCTCGCTGTATCACGTCGCTCGAACAGCACACTGACGCCCGCCAGCGTGAGCCACGCGCATCTGCCCGCTTCGTTCCGATCACCACACCAACGTACGGTGACGATGATCGGGTGTCATGCGGCGTCGGGTGGCGGTCGTCCACACAATGGCCCGGGAATGATTGACGTGCACAGGGGAATGCCCTATGCACGTCAATCGAATTGTTCCCGCTACGCCGTTTCTATGTAAGGAAACCGGAAGGGATTACCTCATCGGCCGGAAATCCATTCTTCGCTCGTGCACTTTTCGTTCGTGCCACCGGTCTGGATGGAACAGACCTGGTAGCTCGTGATGACGTACGGCCCGACGTTCGCCACACCGCAGCCGCCCGAGGAGCCGTCGGTGTCCCGCAGCGTGTGCTGCCGTCCGTCGTTCGGGTTGCTGGTGACGTACCGGACGAAGACGCCGCGGTCGTTCGCTGACGTGTCGCACGCGGAAACCGCCTGGTGGCCGCTTTCCACGCGCCCGTATCCGCCGCCGTCCGGCGGCGACATCTGGTGGGCGGACGCGAACGCGGGCGCGGCGGGCGCGGCCGCGATGAGCGCCGAAAATGCCGCGACGGTGGCCATTCGTTTTGCTGATCGGGTCTTCATGTCTCCCCAGGTGATGAGCACGCGATATGTGGCGACGCTGGCGATAACCGCCGTGCTGCAGCAGTCAAAACCCTAAGCCGTACGGTTCACACGAGTCAATCCGGTCACATCTGCGGCCCTTCTTCGCGCCCTCTGCCGTCGTCTTAACCTGCATAAACAATTGGCGTACGACTATCAGAGTGAAACAGGTCACATTGACAGTGGTGGCGGCTCCTACTGAGCGTGGTCACGGAATGCACTGGTGCCTCACGATGCGTAGACGCATCCGGCGCTGTCGGTGAGGATCCTGTGCGTCCGCGACGTGCGCTGCGATTCTGAACAGCTTTCCCAGGCCGAGATCGGCGCGCGCGTGCCAACGGTGGATCAACGAGGAGCAGCGGGACGAGCGAGTTCGCCTACCTGACGACCGTGGGCCGGCGCGGCAGATGGTGTGCGGTCCGGGAGGCGTCGGTTGGGGCTCGGTGCCGGCGTAACCGAGGGCGACCTTGACCATGACGAGGAAGCCGAGCGCGGGCACGGCCGCGGCGATCCAGCCGATCGGAGACGGTTCGGTCTCCACGACCTGCGCGGCGAGAGACAGCGTGACCGCGCATGCCAGCACACTCGCGGGAAACACCGTCGAGGTGCGGGCGCGTTTGCGGCGGCGCAGCTCCAGGCCGGAGGCGATGGACATCAGTTCGAGGACGACCGTGCCGGCCCAGGCCAGCCATCCGGGGTCCAACCGCTCCCGAGCACCCGGCCACCGGCGGGGACACGAAAAAGGCCCCGACCCAGCGTGAAACGCCAGGTCAGGGCCTTAATTGCTGGTGCGCCGCCAGGGACTCGAACCCCGAACCCGCGGATTAAGAGCCGCGTTGATCGATTTGCTCGTGTCTGTTGTGGTCCCAAGAATCCACGCGTCGCTAGATGTCGCAGGTTCTACTGCCCGCGCGTACCGCGCAGTCCATCCGAAGCCGAGTTTCGTCCATCGCGGCCGAGCACCCGTCGAGCGCCCTTCCGTCGCCGGCTCCAGTTGGACATTGATCGATGTTGATGTATTGTGGGAACGCTCCCAGATTGCGTCCCCACTTCACCTGCTCAAGGAGCTGAAAACATGCCGCGACGGGGTTGTCGCCCGGCCCACCTGCTGGCCGGGCTCCTCCTTCTGGCCCTGCCTGTGTTCCTGTTGCCACCGGCCTCGGTGGCCGGCACCGCCACGGCCGGCACCTCCCGCACCAGCGCGGTGCCACTCACCGAGCTGACCGTGGTAACCGAACGGGTGGCTTTCGGTCTACAGCGTCCGATCGCGCTCACCGGGCTGCCGGACGGCCGGATGCTGATCGCGGAGAAAAACGGCACCGTCCGCGCCTACCACCCCGACACCGGCTTGGCGGCTGCCCCGGTGCTCGACCTGACCGCCCGGATCGACACGTCGGACAACGAGCGTGGCCTTCTCGGCATCACGCCTGCGCCGAACTTCGCGCGGACCGGGCTTCTCTACGTGGCCTACACGAGCCTACCGGCCGGCGCGCTGACCCTGGCGCGAGTGCCCATCGGCGCTCCTGAGCGGGTGCAGGTGCTGCTCACCCAGGAGCACGCCGAGTATGGCAACCACAACGGCGGACAGGTGGCGTTCGGCCGCGACGGCTACCTCTACTGGTCCCTCGGCGACGGCGGCCACGCGAACGACCCGTTCAAGGCCGGTCAGAACCTCGGCACCCTGCTCGGCAAGATCGTGCGGATCGACGTCAACCGCACCTGCGGGGCGAAGCCCTACTGCGTGCCCTCCGACAACCCGTTCGTCCGCACGCGCGGCGCGCGGCCGGAGATCTGGGTCTACGGACTGCGCAACCCGTGGCGGTTCTCCGTCGACCCGGTCGACGGCTCGCTGTGGATCGGTGACGTCGGCCAGGGCCTGGTCGAGGAGATCAATCACATCCGCCCGTGGCAGCGGGGGGCGAACCTCGGCTGGTCGTGCCGGGAGGGCACCCCGGTTTTCGACCCAGAGCAATGCCGGCCGGGCGTGCGGTACACCGATCCGGTCTTCGAGTACGAACATTTCATGACGGAGAACTGCTCGGTGACCGGCGGCGTTGTGTACCGAGGGTCCGCCACCCCGGAGGCATGGGGGACCTACATCGCGAGCGACTACTGCTCGACTCTCGCCTTCGCCGTGCGTCCCAAACCCGGGGGCGGCTACGAGACCGCCACGATCGGCAACTTCCCGACCCAGCCAACCGCGATCGACGCCGACGTGCACGGCGAGCTGTACGTGCTCAGTGACCTCCCGGGATGGCTGAGCCGGGTGCGGTTCGAGCGGGTCCAGCCAGCCTCCGGCGGCGGGGCGGCGAACCGCTGAAATCCGGGCAATCCGTTCGCATCCGCAATACCCCTCGGGACGGCCGCGTCCGGACGGCCGTGCCCGGCTTACGGGCTCATATTCGTGTTCGACGGCGGGGTGCTGACGGCGGACCAGATCGCGGCCATTCGGCTGTGCCCGGACGAGTTCGACAGCTTTGAGTTCGTCGAGTCGGAGCGCCTGGGCGAGGTGCTGATCCCGGCTGGCTCGGCGGGTCACCGCGGTGATTGCCGCGATCGGACCGCGGCGGCGTCTACTTCAGAAACGGGCCGCGACCAGATAGTTGGCCGGACGAGCCGTGTCCGGCATGCCAAGGGTGACGTGCTGTTCTTCGTGGACTCCGACGTCGCGCTCGACCGGGACGCGGTCGAGCGGGCGGTCGAACATCTGCGGACCGAACCGCAACTCGGCGCGATCCGCGGCGTACCGGGCCGAGCCGACGTTCCCCGACAGCCTGGTCAAGCGCTACGGCGCCATCCAGCAGTACGTCTGGTTCTGCAAGGTCGAGGGCACCATCCCGGCCTACACTCGACGCTCTTCGCGATGAAGAAGGAGACGTTTCAAGAGCTGACATCCACCAGCGCGGCACCCCGTCCAGGACGCCCGAATGGGTCCAACCGCTCCCGAGCGCCCCCCGAGCACCCGGTCCCTTTGGCAAGGACACGAAAAAGGCCCCGACCCAGCATAAGACGCCAGGTCAGGGCCTTGCTCGGTGGTGCGCCGCCAGGGACTCGAACCCCGAACCCGCGGATTAAGAGTCCGCTGCTCTGCCAGTTGAGCTAGCGGCGCTCGCTGACAACGGGGAGAACACTAGCACGCACTCACGATCGGCTGCCAATCGGTTCCCCGGCCGCGTCACACCCCGGCATCCGTCCCCAAATCCGCCGTTTCGTCGTTCCCATCCGAGCGGGGCACGAACGTGGCCCCGGTGGTGCACCATGTCATCCAGGTTTCAAGCGAACGGGGTAGCGGGGATGGGCCGGGTCAGAGGCGCGCGGGTGATGGTGGCCGCGCTGGTGATGGTTGCGCCGCTGGCGCTGGTCGGGTGCGCCACCAGGTCCGCTCCACGCTTCGTCACGCCGAGTCCGGTCACACCCAGCCAGCCGGCGGAGCCGTTCGAGCTCGCCATCACCCCGGCCGAGGACGCGAAGAACGTTCCGGCGAGCGCGGAGGTCGGCGCGACGGTCCGGGGCGGAAAGATCACTTCGGTACGCCTGGCGGAGGTCGGCGGCCCGACGGTGCGCGGGCAGTGGCGCGAGGACGGCTCGTCGTGGGTGCCGGCCGTCCCGCTCAAGCACGCGAAGCGGTACGCCGCGACGGTGACCGCGACGAGCAGCGCCGGCGAGACGGTGACGAAGACCACCACGTTCAGCACGATGGCCCGTCCGTCCTCGCTGACCGGCACGGGCCTCTACCTGCACGACGGTGGCACGTACGGGGTGGCGATGCCGGTCGTCGTGGAGTTCGTCCCGGGTGTCCCGGCGAAGCAGCGCGCCGCGGTGCAGAAGCGGCTCTTCGTCACCACCGACCCACCGCAGCCCGGCGCCTGGCACTGGGTGGCGAACGGCACCCAGGTCTACTACCGCGCCCCCGAGTTCTGGCGTCCGGGCACGAAGCTGAGCGTCCGGGTCGCGGTCGGCGGGCACCCGACCGGCAGCGGCCGGTACGGCGACACGGACCGCAGCGCGACCGCGGAGATCGGCGAGAAGCTGGTCATGACCGTCGACAACGCCACCAAGAAAATGTCGGTCTACCGGGGCGACAAGCTGGTCCGGACGATGCCGGTGAGCCTCGGCAAGCCGAAGACCCCCTCGTCGAGCGGGACGATGGTGGTGATGGAGAAGAAGACCAAAACGGTCTTCGACACCTTCGCCGAGCTGGGCCCGGAGGAGGGCTACCGGACCAACATCGAATACGCGCAGCGTCTGACCTGGGGCGGGGAGTTCATCCATGCGGCGCCGTGGTCGGTCGGCGACCAGGGGGTCCGCAACGTCTCACACGGCTGCGTGAACCTCTCGGTCGCCAACGCGGCGTGGCTGTTCAACCAGACGAAGGTCGGCGACCCGATCACCGTCAAGGGCACCGAGGTCAAGCTGGTGGCGGGCAACGGCTGGACGGCGTGGAACCTGCCGTGGGACGAGTTCGTCAAGGGCAGCGCGCTCCCCGTGACGGTGCGGGCCGAGCCGGCACCGGGCGCATCCGGTTCGACTACGCCGTAAATGCCCGAAATTGCGATCTAAGGATAGATCAGCTACAAAGCCCTGGCCGAAAGGTCACTATTTTCCGGCATACCGGCCAACGCTGGGAGTGTTCCTCTTCACGCCATGAAACCAGAGTTTGCCGTGAGGCGTCTTTGGTGGACGATGGGCATCGGAGTGGAATTGTGAGGGGATCATGCGAACGAGCCAAGATCACCTGACGCGGCCTGCCGGTAGGCCGCGACGGACCACGGTGGCGCGGGTCTTCGCGGCCTCCGCACTCGCCGCCGTGTTGGCGCTCACCGGCGCGTGCACGCGGGGCAACGGGGACCAGTCACCATCATGGCAGGGCAATGCGGCCTCACCCACCGAACCGCCGTCAAAGGCCTCGGCGACCATCACCGGCCCGGCCGCCGACGCCAGGAACGTGCCGGCCTCGGCCGAGATCACGTTCAGCACCAAGGACGCCGCGAAGACCGTCGTGCAGCTCAAGGACGCCGACGGCAAGGCCGTCAAGGGCGCACTGAGCAAGGACGGCGACAGCTGGCTGCCGAGCGGCCAGCTCGACTACGGCACTGCGTACACGGCGACCGTGACGGTCACCGACGACGAGGGCAAGCCCGCCACCACCACCAGCAGCTTCACCACCATGAAGAAGCCGGCCAACCTGGTGCAGGTGAGCAGCTTCCTGGGTGACGGCGCCGTGGTCGGGGTCGGGATGCCGCTGATCGTCCGGTTCGGCCGCGCCGTGCCGGAGGGGGTCCGCGACGACGTGCAGCGCCGGATGACGGTGAAGTCGACGCCGGCCCAGGAGGGCATCTGGAGCTGGATCAGCCCGACCGAGGTGCAGTACCGCCCGAAGCAGTACTGGAAGGCCGGCACGAAGATCAGCTACAAGGTGCAGACCGGCGGCCTGCCGATGGGCGGCAACTGGTACGGCCAATCCGACTTCACCGTCGACCTCAGCATCGGCGCCGCCACGATCATGACCGTCGACAATGCCAGCAAGAGCATGACGGTCCGGCGGAACGGCAAGGTCATCAGGACCATCCCGGTCAGCCTCGGCAAGCCCAAGACCCCGTCGTCGAGCGGCACGATGATCGTGATGGAGAAACTCCGCAAAACGATCTTCGACACCTTCCGGGAGTTGGGCCCCGAGGAGGGCTACCGGACGAAGATCGAGTACGCCCAGCGGCTGACCTGGGGTGGCGAGTTCATCCACGCCGCGCCCTGGTCGGTCGCCCAGCAGGGCCGCACCAACGTCTCGCACGGCTGCGTCAACATGTCCACCGCGAACGCCGCCTGGCTGTTCAACCAGACGTTGATCGGCGACCCGATCACGGTCAAGGGCACCGAGGTCAAGCTGCAGAACGGCAACGGCTGGACGGTCTGGAACATGAGCTGGGACCAGTTCGTCAAGGGCAGCGCGATCCCGTTCGAGCCATCGTCGGCCGCCTCGGGCGACGACACCTCCACCACGCCCTGAGCGACGCACGAGGGAAGGGCCGGTCAGCACCCGCTGGCCGGCCCTTCCGCTTGTCCGATGCCGCTCGCGGGCCCTGCGGGACCCCGGAAACGCGTCGTACCCCGGAAACGCGTCAGGGCCGGTCCGAAGACCGGCCCTGACGGCTGCTGGGGTGACTGAAGGGATTTGAACCCTCGACACCCGGGACCACAACCCGGTGCTCTGCCAACTGAGCTACAGCCACCATGCGGATCAGCACCCGGGGCGCACCCCGCGTGCCGTGCCGACCAATGATAGCCACATCCTGGCGGTCATCGTCGAGCGGGTTACCGTCGGCGTTGCGCGACCCCGCTCACAGCTCGGCGGCGATGGCCTTCGCGGTCTCCACGTCCGGGCCGGGCAGCGGCACGAAGACCGTCCGCCGGTAGTACTCCAGCTCGCGGATGCTCTCCCGGATGTCGGCCAGCGCGCGGTGCGCCAGCCCCTTCGGCGGCTGCCCGAAATACACCCGCGGGTACCAGCGCCGGCAGAGCTCCTTGATCGACGAAACGTCGATCATCCGGTAGTGCAGGTACGCGTCGAGGCGCGGCATGTCGCGGGCGATGAAGCCACGGTCGGTGGCGATCGAGTTGCCGCAGAGCGGCGCGGAGCGCGGGTCCTTCACCAGGCTGGTGACGTACTCCAGGATCCGCTCCTCGGCCTCGGCCAGCGTCACCGTCGAGCGCCGGACCTCCTCGGTCAAACCGGACTTCTCGTGCATCGTCCGGACCACCTCGGGCATCCCGGCGAGCGTCTCCTCGTCGGCGGAAATGACCAGGTCGACGCCGTCGCCCAGCACGTTCAGGTTCGAGTCGGTGACCAGCGCCGCGACCTCGATCAGGGCGTCCTTGCCCAGGTCGAGGCCGGTCATCTCACAATCGATCCAGACAAGAAGATCAGCCACGGCCACAGCGTACGCGTCGCCCGTCCCGATACGCCTCAACGCGGCTGTGACACGACACCGTTAGGGTTGCCGTCGTGCCAGCCGTGCCCGCCGGAACCCCCACACCGGCCCCGACGACGACGCGCGCTCCGCGATCGACGGGGCGCTGGTTCGCCGTACTCGTCGCGCTCGCCGTCGCCGGGGACGCCCTCGTCTACCGGTTCGGCAACCACCACGACTTCTTCGATCTGCGCATCTACATCAGCGCGTTGCGCTGGTGGGCGGAGGGCAACCCGCTCTACGACTACGCCCAGTCCGACCGCGTCCAGGGCGAGCTCTACTTCACGTACCCGCCGTTCGCCGCGCTGCTGCTGCGGCCGTTCGCCGCGCTTCCGCTCGGCGTGACGATCACCGCCTTCACGATCGGCACCCTGGTCGCCATCGCCGTCACCACCCGCTGGCTGGTGATCCCGCTC
Source organism: Micromonospora pattaloongensis (assembly GCF_900107255.1). Classification (GTDB taxonomy): domain Bacteria; phylum Actinomycetota; class Actinomycetes; order Mycobacteriales; family Micromonosporaceae; genus Micromonospora_I; species Micromonospora_I pattaloongensis. Next base: position 101,009 of record NZ_FNPH01000001.1, read on the forward strand.
GCCGACCGGCGCGGCATCTCCCGGTGGTGGATGGTGGCGCTGGCCGTGCCGCTGGTCGTGCTGATCGAGCCGTCCCGGGAGACGATCAACTTCGGCCAGATCAACATGCTGCTGGTCGTGCTGATCCTCGCCGACCTGCTCTTCGCCGTACCCCGGAAATCGCGCTGGGCCGGCGTCGGCATCGGGCTGGCGACGGCGCTCAAGCTCTTCCCGGGGATCTTCATCGTCTACCTGCTGGTCACGCGCCGCTGGCGGGCCGCGATGACCGCGGCCGGCGCGGCCGCCGCGGCGACGCTGCTCGCGGCGGCGTTCGCGCCGCGCGACTCGTGGCAGTTCTGGACGCACTCGCTCTGGGCGACCGAGCGGGTCGGCCGCACCGACTACACCGGCAACCAGTCGCTGCAGGGGCTGCTGAGCCGGCTCGTCGCCCCCGAGCCGCCCAACCGGTTGATCTGGCTCGCGCTGGTCGCTCTCGTGCTCGGGTACGGGCTGTGGCGGGCGGGCCGGGCCGCGCGCGCCGGCGACGAGGTGGCCGCCCTGACGCTCACCGGGCTGGTCGGCGCGCTGGTCAGCCCGATCACCTGGACGCACCACATCTTCTGGTTCGTGCCGGCGCTGGTCGTGCTGGCGGACGCCGCGCTGCCACCGCCCGCCGACCGGCGGGCCCCGCTGCCACCGCCCGCCGACCGGCGCGCCGCGCTCGACCGCCGCCGGCGGGCCGCGCTGCTCGCGCTGGCGACGCTGGTGTACGTCGGGATCGGCTACGGCGTGGTGTCGTTCCACGACTGGGGCGCCGCGCCCGTGCCGACGGACTCGCCGGTGGAGTTCGTGCTCCGCAACGTCTACGTGCTGCTCGCCCTGGCGCTGCTCGTGCTGCTGCCGGTTCGGGGACGGCACGACGCGGCCGAGCGGGACGCGACCCCGGCGCCGGGCGCCCAGCAATAGCAGATGTTGCACTAAATGGACAGATCTAGTCAGTACGCACGGATACCACTAATCTGGCGTTAACGGTTACGCCTCTCCGCACCGATCCCCGGTGAAGAGTGGCCCTCCGCGTCGGCAGCGCGGAGGGCCACTCGCGAGCCGCTGCCCCTGGCGGCTTGCGGCGGGACGCCCTCACCGGCCGCACCGGTCGAGGCTAACTTCTGGGCGCGTTCCCGGACGCCGATTCGCCGCCCTTCGCGACCGTGCCCGACTTCGCCGCGTTCCGCCGGCGGCTCTGGCCGCCGCGCGGCAGCACGACGTTCATCGGCGGCACGTTGAGCGGCGGGACGATGATCGGCAGCACGTCCGGGGCCGGCAGCCCGCCCGCGGTTTTGCGGCGGCGCTTCGCGGGTGCCGCCGCCGGAGTCCCGGCCAGCCCAGGCGTCCCCGGCGCCGCGGAAGTCCCCGCCAGCCCAGGCGCCCCCGGCGCCGCGGAAGTCCCCGCCAGCCCAGGCGTCGCCGACGACGGCGGCTGGTGCGACACCACCGGCAGGGCCGGGGTCTGCGCCAGCGCCGCGGCCCGCGCCTCCCCCGCCGGCAGCGTCGCCCGCCGCGCCTCCGCGGTCGGACCGGCCAGCGCGTCGGCGGAGTCCGGCCGGCGCCCCGGCGTCGGCTCCGCGGTCGCCGCGTCGTCGTTGGCGCGCCGCTGCCGCGTCGCGGCGGCGACCTCGCGGACGGGGGTGCGCGGCGCGTCGGGCCGTGGGCCGCCGCGCCAGGTCGCGGGCGGCAGCGGCAGCGCGTTCCGGGATGCCGCCGCCGGTTCGGTGGGCGCGGCCGGATCACCGTCGTGCGTCGGCGCCGCGTGCCGGCCCTCGGTGCCCGACCCGGACTCCGGAGCGGCCGCGGTGGCCGTGGCGGGTGCGGTGGGCGCGGCGTGGCGGCCCGGCGTCGCCGGCGCGACCGCCCTCGTGGCGACCGTCTCCGCCGCGCCGTTGTGCGTGGGCGCGGCGTCCGACGCCGGCGTGCCCGCGACGGCGTCCGGCGCCGGCGGCCAGGCCAGTGTCGGGGTCACCGGCGGCCGGACCGGACCGGGCCGGACCGGACCGGGCCGGACCTCGTCGCCGGCGCGGCCGGACGGCACGGCGGGCGACCCGGTCGCGGACGGGTTCGACGGGGACGCGTCGGTGGTGTCCGCGAGCGTCGCCGGTCGCGTCGACGGGGCGGGCCAGGCCGGCGGGGCCTGCGCCGCGGAGCCGGGCGCGGACGGAGACGGCAGGGTCTGCGCCGCGGAGCCGGGCGCGGACGGAGACGGCAGCGCCGTTCCGGCCGGGACGGTGGCGTCGCGGCCGATGCCGTTGAGCGTCTGGAGCCCGAGGCGGGCGGCGAGCGCGGGCACCTGGTCGGGTTCGACGACGATGACGACCTCGCGGGGCCGGGTCGGCCAGGCCAGCACGGCCGTGCCGGCGGCGATCGCGAGGGCGCCGAGGGCGAGCAGGCCCCAGCTGGTCGGGTCGAGCCAGCCCGGCCGGACCTCGGCGCGCAGCTCCACGCCGGCCGCGAGCCGGCCGTCGGGGCGCATGATGACCAGCGCCACCTCCTGCCCGCGCAGCTCGGCGGGGGTCAGGTCGAGCGCGCCGACGCCCTGGCGCAGCCAGAACGACTGCGTGGCGGGCTCGGCGGCGGGCACGGGCTCGACACCGCCCCGGGGGACCCGGGTCAGCTGCACGGGCAGCGGCCCGCGCGCCACCCCGACCGCGTCGACGCGGGCGTGCGGCAGGCCGGCGAGGTAGCTGGTCACCAGGGCGCTGGGCGCGATGCCGACGAAGGACGGCCCGGCCTCGGTCTGGGCGGTGATCCGCAGGGTGGTGCGGTCGTCGCGGGTGAAGGGCGCGTCCCGGGCCAGCAGGGCGTCGAGGTCGGGCACCACGACGGCGCTGCCGGTCCGCTCGAGCCGCTGCATGGAGCCGCTGAACGCGCCGCCGGCGTCGCGGTGCTGCGCGGCCATCCAGAGGGCACCGCCGACAAAGAACGTCGGCACCCCGACGGTGAGCAGCAGCATCCCGACGATCGCGCGAACGACCCGCATCGCGTCCCTCCTAGATCACCGTACGGCTCGACCATACCGACGGTGATCAGGTGGACACGTGATGCAGTGCGTCGCCGCGCCGACGGAGTGGAAAAACCGCTGACCCGCCGGTCGATCCGGCGGGTCAGCGGCGAGGCGACACCTCAGGCCGTGGGGGTCCCGGCCGTCCGGCGGGTACGGGCGAACGCCAGGCCGCCCAGCGCCAGCCCGCCCAGCCCCGCGACCAGACCGGCGATGCCCAGCCCCAGCGCGACCGAGTCGCTCTCGGACTCGTCGTCGCGGTCATCGTCGTCCCCGGCCGCAGCGGCGGCCGGCGAGGTCGCCGGCGTCGCACCCGCCGGCAGCACCTTCAGCACGGGCGCCGGGTGCTCCGGCTCCTCGCCACCGGCGGCCGGCGGCTCCTCGATCCAGCGCGAGATGTTGCCGTCGGAGTAGGTCTGCAGCGTCTTGAACACCATCGTGTCGACCTTCGGCAGCGGGCCCATCGACACCGGGAACTCCTGGAACTGCCCCGGCTTCACGCCGGCGTCGGCGCTCGCCGTCCAGGTGATCTTCGAGATGGCCTCGGTGACCTGACTGCCGTGCACCTCCAGCGGCGGGTCGACCTTGCGCTTTTCGGTCGTCACGGTCCAACCCGGCACCGGCATGGTGGAGACCGACGCCACCGGCGCGTTCTCCGGCAGCACCACCTCCACCTTCGTGGTGGAGGCCGTGTCGCTCTCGTTCGGCACCCGGAACGCCAGCCGGGCGTACCCGCCCTGCGTCGCCTCCTTCGGGTTGACCGAGACGTGCGCGGACGCGGGCGCGGCGAAGCCGAGCACGCCGACGAGGGCTGCGCCGAGGGCGAGAGCTGCCGCGGTCGTCGCGGAGCGCCGGTGACGGAACATGTACGGACCTTCCTCTAGGTGATGGGCACGGTGGCGGTCACCGTGGCCTGATCGATGTCGGAGATGCGGACGGTGAGTCGCAGCTGCCACTCGCCCGCGGCGGGCAGGTTGATCTCCCCGGTGACGTGGTTGTCGGTGAGCGGCAGCAGCGGGATGTCGACCGGCTCCACCCCGCTGGCGGGCAGCGCCGCGGTCGCCTTCCACTCCACGACCGGCAGCGGCTTGTTGTCCCGGGTGTACGAGTACACGTGGATTGTGTTGTTCCCCCGCTTCGCGGGATCGATCTCGACCTGCAGCGAGTAGATGCTGCTGTCGAGCCGGGTGGAGAAGTAGCCCGGACCGGCGCGCTCGGTCTGCCCGATCGCGGTCCGGGCCGGCGTGATCTGCACCAACGCCGCGGAGACCGCGAGCACGACCGCGGTGATGGCGAGCTCGGCGAGCACCGCCCCTCGCATCCGGCCCGGCCCCTCCCCCGCGACGGCCCGGCGCACGAGCTGCCGGGAGTACGCCGCGACCGCGATCACCACGACGAAGAGCGCGATCTTGGCGATGATCATCCGCCCGTACGTGGTGCCGGTGAGCGCGCCCAGCGTGCCGACCTCGATCAGCGCCTGCACCGTGCCGGCGAGCAGCAACGCCGTCACGGCCAGCGTGGCCCAGCGCGACCAGATCGGCAGGATCGCCGAGAGTTCCCGCTGGTCCGCCCGCCGGAGCAGAAAGGCGACGAGCATCAGCAGCCCGCCCAGCCACACCGCCATGCTGGCCAGGTGCACGGTGTCGACCACGACCGAGACGGGCGGCACCGGAGAGGCGGCCGGGTGCCCGGCCAGCGGCCAGGTGGCCAGCCCCGCCACCGCCAGGATGGCCAGCAACGGCCGGTCGACGCGCCCCTCGGTGCCGGCGAGCACCGGGCGCAGCAGCAGCGCCGCGGCCAGCAGGATCCCGATCCGCACCAGGTGCGCGGTGCCGAACGGACTGCTCAGCACCGAGCTCAACCCGGCGACGTCGACGTCGAACAGCCCGCCACCCATCGTGTAGGGCACCTGCAGCCAGAAGCCCGCGAGGGTCGAGAACGCGACCAGCCCGACCCCGGCCCAGGCCAGTCGGGCGGGGCCGCCGCGCGGCAGCCGCCGCGGCCAGAGCAGGCTCAGCACCAGCACCGGGCCGACCAGCAGCACCAGGCCGGCGTACCCGAGGAACTTGGCCACCGGGATCGCGGCCGTGACCGCCGTGTCGGCCCGGTCCGCGGTCTCGGAGTCGGCGGGCGCGACGGTGCGCTCGCCCACCGAGTAGGTGTAGCCGCCGGGCACCGGATGGCTGTCGGCCGAGATCACGCGGTAGCTGACCAGGTACGTGCCGCGCGGGGCGCCCTGGTCGACGGTGATCGTGACGGTGGTGCCGTTGAACGCCGGTTCGCCCCGGTCGACGCGCTTGCCGTCCGGGCCGATCACCCGGATCTTGCCGGGCACCTCCCGGACCGGCTCGGAGAAGGTGAGCACCACCTGAGCGGGCGCCGCCGGCACCACGGTCTCCGGGGCGGGGCTGCTGCTCACCAGCACGGCGTGCGCGAACGCCGGCGCGGCGGGCGCCAGCAACGCGGCGAGGACGGCGAGCAGCAACCCGACCAGTACGGTCGACCGCGCCGCGGCCCGGTTCATCACGGCAGTCATGCCGGACATGCTCGCCGACCCGGACGTCCGGGCGCGACCCACCTCACCCGCGTCCCGCGGCGGCCGCGGTCGACACCGGCCCCGCGCGGCCGCCGCTGACCCGCCCCAGCGCCCAGAGCAGAACGGCCTGCACCACCGCGGCCAGATGTCCGATCTCGTGCACCAGCAGCGTCGTGGAGTTGGCGATGTCCACCGCGCTGGTGCCGGCGAGGCAGACGGCGAGCACGAAGGCGACCGGCACGAACGCCTGCGCCCGCTCCGGGCGGTACGCGGCGAGCGCGAAACCGACCGCGAGCGCGACATCGAACGAGGCCATCTCCCGGCTGGTGTGCGGATCGACGGCGACACCGAAGCCGGCGAGCAGGATCGGCAGCGCGACCGCGAGCTGGGCGACGGCCGCCACCGCCACCGCGACCCGCAGGATCTGCCGGCGCCCCCGCGCGGCCGCGGCCGCCCGGCGCCGGGCCGCGGCCGGGCCCCGCGGGTCGGCCGCCACGGCGGCGAGCACCGCGGCGGTCAGGTCCGGCACCTCGGCCGGCTGCACCCGCACCGCGCGGGTCACCTGCTCGGCCCGCGCCAGCCAGACCCGGCAGGCGGCGCAGCCCGCCAGGTGCCCGTCCAGCCGGGCCGCCGGCGCCTGCGGGTCCTCGCCGTCCAGCCGCGCCGACAGCGCGATCCGAATCTCGTCGCACGTCATGCGGGGATAGTCGGTCGCCGGGCGGAAAAAGTTCCCGGCAGCTGCGGGCCGCGACGGGGGACACACCGATCGACGCCCGCCGCGTACCCTGGGTTGCCGTGATCCCGGCTCCGCGTGACGCACGGGTCGGCGTGGGCGACGGCGAGGGCGCCGACGCGCCGGCCGGCTTTGTGCTGGACGACGCCACGCACTGGGCGCTCGCCGCCCGCGACGGCGACGCCGTGGCCCCGGCCGCCTTCGTGCGGGCCACCCAGGCCGAGCTGTGGCGCTTCGTGGCCGCCCTGGTCGACACCAACAGCGCCGACGACCTGACCCAGGAGACCTATCTGCGCGCGTTCCGGGCGCTGCCCTCGTTCGAGGGGCGCGCGACCGCCCGCACCTGGCTGCTCGGCATCGCCCGGCGCGCCTGCGCCGACCACCTGCGGACGGTGGTCCGGCGCCGGGAGCTCGACCGGCGCCTCGCGGCGCACGCCGACGCCGAGATCGGGCACCCCGACCCCGCGCTGCACCTCGGCGCCACCGACCTGCTGCGCCGGCTCCCCGACGAGCGCCGCGCCGCCTTCGTGCTCACCCAGGTGCTGGGGCTGTCCTACGCCGAGGCCGCGACGATCGAGGACGTGCCGGTCGGCACGATCCGCTCCCGGGTCGCGCGGGCCCGCGCCGACCTGGTCACCGCCGTCGGCGAGGCGCTCGCCAGCTGATTAACCCGGACGAAAAGCGGAACTCCGTCCGCGACCCGAACGACTAACGATCGTGACGGAGCGCATGTCCCGGTGGCGGACGGTCCAACCCTGGCTCGGCACCGCGGCGCGGATGGGGCTCGCCGCGGTGTGGCTCTACGCCGGCGCGACGAAGGTCGGCGACCTGGCCGCCTCCGGGCGGGCCGTCAACGCCTACCGCGTCATGCCGTACGAGCTGGCGCGCGTGATCGGCGCCGCGCTGCCCTTCGTGGAGATCGCGCTCGGCGTACTCCTGCTGCTGGGCCTCGCGACCCGCCTGGTCGCCGGCGTCTCCGCGGCGTTGCTGCTGGTCTTCATCGCCGGCATCGCCTCGGCCTGGGTCCGCGGGCTGGCGATCGACTGCGGCTGCTTCGGCACCGGCGGCGAGCTGCCGGCCGGGCAGAGCCCGAGCTACGGCCCGGAGCTGCTGCGCGACCTGGGCTTCCTGCTGCTCGCCGCGTTCCTCCTGGGCTGCCCCCGCACCCGACTGTCCGTAGATTCCTTCCTCGACCGGCGGTGAGCACCCGATGAGCAAACGAACCGGCCAGAAGGCGGCCGCCCGGATGGTGCGCGATGAGATCGCGCGGGAGCGCCGACGCAGGCGCACCCTCTGGACCTCGGTCGTCGCGGTGATCGCGCTGGCGATCGCGGGCATGATCGGGTACGTCGTCTACTCCAATCAGCGCCCGCACACGTACACCGCGCCGCCGGGGGCCGTCGACGACGCCTCGGGCATCGCCGTCGGCACCGGGCCGGTCAAGCTCGACCTGTACGAGGACTTCATCTGCCCGGCGTGCCGGCAGTTCGAGCAGCAGGGCGGTGCGACCGTCGACCAGCTGATCGCCGCCAACAAGGTGACGTTGATCTACCACCCGGTCGCCTACCTCGACCGGTTCTCCAGCACCCGCTACTCGACGCGCTCGTCCGCGGCCTCCGCCTGCGCCGCGGAGGGCGGCAAATACCGGGAGTACGCCAGGGCGCTCTTCGAACGGCAGCCCCCCGAGGGCGGGGCCGGGCTCTCCGACGACGAGCTCATCTCGATCGGCAGTGGCATCGGGCTGGGAGATACCTTCGGTCGGTGCGTACGCGACGGAAAGTACACGGCATGGACGGCACACGTCACCGACGCGGCCAGCAAGCGGGGCGTGATCGGCACCCCGAGCGCGTACGTCAACGGCAAGCCGACCGACAGCAACCCGCAGGCCATCACGGCCGCGGTCGACGCGGCGGGCAAGTGATCGGGCGCGCCCTCGCGGCCGTCGTCGCCGGCGTCGTCGCCGCGCTCGCCGGTGCCGCCCCGGCCGCCGCGCACGGGGCCGACGCCCCCGACGGCACCGACTACCGCACCGCGGTGACCGAGGTGACCCCGCCGGTCGCCGGGCTCACCGTGCGCGCGGTCGAGGCCGGCGCCCGCATCGAGGTCAGCAACCGCACCGGCCGCACCATCGAGGTGCTCGGCTACGAGGGCGAGCCCTACCTGGAGCTGCGCCCCGACGGCGTCTATCAGAACCAGCGCTCCCCCGCCGCGTACCTGAACGAGACCCTCGCCGGTGACACCCAGCCGCCGGCCACCGCCGACCCGACCCTGCCGCCGCTCTGGGAACGCGTCGCGACCGAGCCGGTGGTGCGCTGGCACGACCACCGCACCCACTGGATGAGCGCCACCCCGCCGCCCGCGGTCAGCGCCGATCCCGGCCGCGAACACCGCGTCCGCGACTGGGTGGTGCCGCTGCGCGACGGCGTCGCCGCCATCGAGGTGCACGGGACGCTGGACTGGGTGCCGCCGCCCAGCCCGGGCCTCTGGTGGGCGGTCAGCCTGCTCGGCGCGCTCGCCGTCGGCGCGCTCGGGCTGCTGCCCGCGCCGTCCCGGGCCGGCCGGGCCGGCACCGTCGCGCTCGCCGCGCTCGGCACCGCCGCCGGCCTGCTCGCCGTCGGCTATGCCGTCGGCCGCGAACTCGATGCCGGGGCGGAGACGCTCGGCGCGATCCTGCAGGGGCTGCTCGTCGGCCAGATCTGGCCGGTGCTGACCGGGCTCGGGGCGCTCGCCGCCGCGGCGTACGCCCTCGCCCGACGCCCGGCCACCGACTTCGCGCTCGCGCTGGCCGGCGCCTGCCTGGGCATCTTCGGCGGCGCCGCGAACGCCGCGGTCTTCACCCGGGCGATCGCCCCGGTCCCGTGGCCGGCCGGCACGGCACGGACCGTGATCGTCGTGGTCATCGCCACCGGGGCCGGCATGGCGCTCGCCGGCGCGCTGCGGATGCACGCCGCCTCCCGCGCACCCCGCGATGATCCGCGTGATCAGGGGCCCGTCTCACGGCACGCCGACGACTCGCCCGAATCACTCCCTGATCACGCGGATCAGTGGGGGGCGGGGAGTGGCGGGGTGAAGCCGTAGGGGAGTTCTAGGCGGTGCCGGGCCAGCAGCGGGGGGTCGGTTAGGAGGTGGGGGGTGGGGGCGTCGGCGACGATGCGGCCCGCGTCGAGGATGACGGAGCGCTCGCAGAGCTCCAGCGCGTACGGCAGGTCGTGGGTGACCATGAGCAGGGTCACCGGCAGCGCCCGGAGGATCCCGGCGAGCTCGCGGCGCGAGGCCGGGTCGAGGTTGGACGAGGGCTCGTCCAACACCAGGATCTCCGGACGCATCGCCAGCACGGTGGCGACCGCCACCCGGCGGCGCTGCCCGAACGACAGGTGGTGCGGGGCCCGGTCACGGTGCTCCGTCATGCCGACCGCCGCCAGCGCCTCGTCGACCCGCGCCGCCAGCTCCGCGCCGCGCAGCCCGAGATTCGCCGGGCCGAACGCGACATCCTCCCCCACCGTCGGCAGGAAGAGCTGATCGTCGGGGTCCTGGAAGACGATCCCCACCCGGCGCCGGATCTCCGCGAGCGTGCGCCGGTCCCGGTCGACGGTGAGCCCGGCCACCGATACGACGCCGCCGCCACCGCCCAGGACGCCGTTCAGGTGCAGGACCAGCGTGGTCTTGCCGGCGCCGTTTGGGCCCAGCAACGCGACCCGCTCGCCGCGGGCCACGGTCAGATCGACCCCGTCCAGCGCGACGTGCCCGTCGGGGTAGGCGTAGCGCACCCCGCGCACGTCCAGGGACGGGGTGGTCCCCCCGGCGAGCTCCACGCCCATCGCTGCTCCCGTCATGTCAGGACGGCCGTCGGCGCGGCGGCTCAGCGGAGAACCGTCGCCGCGACGGCGATCGTCGCCGCGGCGAGCGGTACGACCGCCGCGGCGACCCATTGTCCCGCGGTCGCGACGCCGGTCGCGTGCCAGGCCGCCGGCATCCGACCGTCGTACCCCCGCGAGACCATCGCCAGGTAGACCCGCTCGCCCCGCTCGAACGCGCGCAGGAACAGCGCACCCACCCCGGCCGCGAAGCCGCGCAGCTGCCACAGGAACCGCGGGTCGTCGCCGCGGGAGATCCGCGCCACCCGCATCCGCCGCGCCTCAGCGGCGAGCACGTCGAGATAACGCAGCATGAAGGTGGCGATCTGGGTGAGGATCTGGGGGCACCGCAGCCGGTCCAGCCCGACGATCAGGTCGCGGGACGTGGTGGTGGCGGCCAGGATCAGCGACGCCAGCACCCCGAGCGTCCCCTTCGCCAGGATGTTCCAGCCGCCGTACAGCCCCTCGACCGACAGCCGCAGCCCGAGCCAGTCGACCCGCTCGCCGCCGGCCAGGAACGGCAGCGCCAGCGCGAACACGACGAACGGCAGCTCGATCAGGGCGCGCTTCGCCAGCCAGCCGGCCGGGATCCGGCCGAGCGCCGCGACCGCGACGATCAGCGCGGCGTAGCCGGCGAAGGCCCAGAGCGCCTCCCGCGGGGTGACGACCACCACGAGGGTGTACGCCGCCATCGCCGCGATCTTCACCTCGGGCGGCAGCCGGTGCAGCACGCCGTCGCGTTCCAGGTGCAGCACGTGCGCGTGCCCCTGCCCCGTCTCCGCAGCTCCCATCGACGCTATTCCGGCGTCGGCGTGCGGCGGCCGCGCGCCAACCAGAAGACGCCGCCGCCGACCGCGAAGGTGAGCAGCACGCCGGCCACGCCGGAGATCGCCGTGGCGAGGTACGGGTTCTGCACGCCGCGCAGCGCGTAGTCGGCGAACGGGCTGTCGCCCAGCTCATGATCCTTCGCGTTGCTCGCCATGCACGTCCCGCCGGTGATCTCGCCGTGCGCGTCGACCGTGCAGCCCTTCGTGGACGCCGAGTCGAGCCCGTCCGGCGAGCCGGAGGCGAAGTTGCTCACCACGCCGGCGAGCAGGAGCGACACCAGCAGGCCGCTCAGGACGAACCACGTCGTGCGCTTCACGCCACACCTCCGGGCGTCGGCACCGGGCGCGCCGGCGCGGGCGGGGCGACCGCGTCGCGGCGCAGGCCGCGCAGCGCGTACACCAGGTCGGGGCGGGTCCTGGCGACCGTGACCACCGTGGTCGCGGCGATCAGCCCCTCGCCGATGCCGATCAGCGTGTGGGTGCCGGCCATCGCCATCGCGATCTCGCCGAGGCCGTAGCTCTCCAGCCGGGTGGTGCCGCCGAGGGCGTACTGCACGACGAAGCTCAGCGACGCGGCGACCACGCTGACCACCGACGCGGCGAAGGCGGTGACCGCCAGGCCGGTCGGGGTGCGCGGCAGGACCCGCAGCAAGAGCGCGATCAGCGCGTACGCCGCCGCGGTGCCGACCAGCGCCATGTTGGTGACGTTCGGGCCGATCGCGGTGACCCCGCCGTCGGCGAAGACCAGTGCCTGCACGATCAGCACCACCGACACGCAGAGCGCGCCGACCCAGGGCCCGACCAGCAGCGCGGCCAGCGCCCCGCCGACCAGGTGGCCGCTGACGCCGGGCAGCACCGGGAAGTTGAGCATCTGGACGGCGAAGATGAAGGCCGCGACCAGTCCGGCCATCGGCGCGAGCCGATCGTCGAGGTCACGCCGGCCGCGGACCACGCAGAAGCCGAAGGTGACGGCGGCGAGCACGGCGTACCCGAGGCTGACGGGGGCGTCGAGCACCCCGTTCTGGATGTGTAGCGCGAGCTCGTTCACTGGCCCCTCCCCTGGCGTTCCCGACCGATCGTCAGCCTATTTCCCCACGCTCGTTGTTGCCAAGTTATTGCAATAAGCCGGATGCCCGTCCCCGAACGCCCGCCGCACGCGCCGGTAGGGTTTGCGCATGACCCGACTCGCGCCCGGCGACCCCGCGCCCGACTTCTCGCTCCCCACCGACACCGGCGAGACGCTCTCCCTCAAGGAACTGCGCGGCCGCAAGGTCGTGCTCTACGCGTACCCGGCCGCGATGACCCCCGGCTGCACCAAGCAGGCCTGCGACTTCCGCGACTCGCTCGCCTCGCTGCAGGCCTCCGGGTACGAGGTCGTCGGCATCTCCCCCGACAAGCCCGCGAAGCTGGCGACGTTCCGGGAGCGCGACGCGCTGACCTTCCCGCTCGTCTCCGACGCCGACAAGGCGGTGCTGACCGCGTACGGGGCGTTCGGCGAGAAGCAGCTCTACGGCAAGACGGTGACCGGGGTGATCCGCTCGACCTTCGTGATCGACGAGGACGGGAAGATCGAGAAGGCGCTGTACAACGTCAAGGCCACCGGGCACGTCGCCAAGCTCCGCCGGGACCTGGGCCTGGACTGACCGCGCCGCTCGTCGGCGGCTCGGCGGTCAACCGGTCTCGGCCGACACGCTCTAGACTTTCCCCCACGCGGGAGTGGCGGAATTGGCAGACGCGCGGGATTTAGGTTCCCGTGCCTTCGGGCGTAGGGGTTCAAGTCCCCTCTTCCGCACGACGACGCACCGGCCCGGCCGAACGATCCGCACGATCCTCCGGCCGGGCCGCGCGTTGTTAGGTGCGACACGGATGACCGCGACCGCCGTGGTTGCGTCCGCTGTGCGGTGAAGGATGGCGGGCATGGAGCTGCGATTCGTCCTCGATCCCGAGCTCACCGTCGATCTGCGGGAGCAGATCATCTCGCTGTGGACCGACGTGACCAACGCCGGCGGGGCCGTCGGCTTCGTCGCGCCGGTCACCCGGGACGAGGTGCGGGTCACCGCCGACGCCACGTTCGCGGGCGTCGCGGAGGGGCACGACCGCCTGCTGATCGGGTACGAGGACGGCCGGCTCGTCGCGCTGCTCTTCTTCACCGGCAACCGGTTCGCGCTCAAGGAGCACTTCTGCGTCCTCAAGCGCGTGATGGTGCACCCCGACTGCCAGGGGCGCGGGTACGGCGTCGCGCTGATGCGGGAGGCCGAGCGCCTCGCGCGCGGCTTCGGGTTGGCGGCGCTGCACATCACGGCGCGCGGCGGGCTCGGCCTGGAGGCGTTCTACGAGCGCTGCGGCTACAAGGAGGTCGGCCGGCTGCCGGGGGCGCTGCGGGTGGCGCCCGGCGACGACCGCGACGAGGTGCTGATGTGGCTGGCGCTGGCCTGAGCCGGGTCCGCGCAACCGATCGGAGACAGAACTAGGGCTGCGGCTCCAGGGGGTCGCCGACCGCGATCGGGCCGGTGCCGTCGGGAATGAGGTAGAGGCCGAACATCAGGTCCTGGTCGACGTTGCGGTGCTCGCCCAGGACGCGCAGCGGCTGCCGCCCCCGCTCGCCGGTCTCCTGGTCGGTGGTGGTCACGACGCAGCGATCGCACGGCTTGACCGCGCGGAACAGCACGTCACCGATCCGCAGCCGCCGGCCCACCCAGTCGTCCTCGGCCCACGGCGCCGCCCCGGCGACCACGACGTTGGGGCGGAACCGGGTCATCGGCAGCGGCCCTTCGACGTCGCCCGACTCGAACAGCCAGCCGTTGAGCGCGTCGAGCGAGGCGGCGTTGCCGAGCAGCAGCGGGTAGCTGTCGGCGAAGCTGACCCGGTCGGTCGGCCCGCTGTACGCCGGGTCGATGGGGCGGCGGGTCGGGTCGTGGAGCCAGACCAGCCGCACCGGCCGACCGAGCAGCGCGCTGAACCACTCGTCGGCGGCGGCCCCGGCGCGGGTCGCGGCCAGCGTGGACGACCAGACCGTCACGTCGATCAGGTCGCCGTCGTCGGGGCGCGGCACGCGCAGCTCCGGCCGGCCGCCGGCGTGGACGGCCAGGCCGCCGTCCGGCTGCGGCACCGGCTGGATCCGGGCCAGCAGCGGGATGTCGCGCTGCGTCAGCGCGCGCCCGTCGGGCCGCACCAGCAGCCACCGCCGGTCGCCCGCCAGGCCCCACGGCTCCACCTGCGCGCCGTCGTGGTCGAGCCGGTGACAGCCCTTGATCGGGTAGGTGTGCAGCGACTCGATCCGCATCTCGCCGGCCCCCTCACCAGGCCAGGCCGATGCCGTCGCCCGGGAACCAGTGGCGGGCCGGGGTCTCGCGGTAGGCGAGGAAGCGGCGGCCGGTCCGCTCGGCGTGCTGACCGAGCACGTTGGTGACCGTGACGTTGTCGGTGAGCAGGAGGGCGTCGGGCGCGAGCTTCGGCTCGATCGCCTCGAACTCGCGGCGTTCGTGCGCGACGCTGTGGTCACTGTCGTGCAGGAACATGTCGACCGGGCGGTCGAGCGCCCCGATCGAGGCGATCGAGTCGCCGATGACCAGGTCGACGACGTCGCTCCACGGGCTGGCCTTGGCGAGGTACCCGGCCTCGGGGTTGATGTCCAGCGACGTGACCCGCCCCGGATGCCCCTCGGCGGCGTTGCGCAGCAGGGCGGCGGCGAGCACGCAGCTGCCGAGCCCCTTGTCGACGCCGGTCTCGACGACGTGGGCGGGGCGCTTGGCCCGCACGATGGCGTACCAGCCGATCCGGCGGGCGTACCGGACGTGGCGGTCGGCGAGGCCGCGGCGGGCGGAGTTCGCGGTGGTCTGCTCGATGTGCGCGCGCAGCTCGGCGTTCTGCTCGATCTCGGCGAAGTAGCCGCGCACCTGCTTGACGGGGACGTCACAGGTGACGCTGACGAACCAGGCCAGGTGTTCGCGGCTGAGGCCGGTCAGGTCGTACGTGTAGTTGTGGTGCTCGCGGGAGGTGAAGAGCCAGCGGGCAGAGGCCCGGAGCACGCGCGCGTCGTGCCGGGCCACCCGGGCCAGCCGCTTGGGGAAGGCGGCGACCGGAGCGAGGGGGGTGCGCGCGATGGTGCGCCGGAAGTTGGTCGCGGTCACTGGGCCGTTTTATCACGAACAGCGCGGGACATTGCACCCTGAATGAGTTCATGCATAGAGTCAGCGCGTGAATGACAACGGCGTCATGGCGGATGGGCAGGTGGAACGCGTCCTCGACCTCTTCCAGGGCGCGCGCCTGACCCCGACGCAGCGCCGGATCGCGCAGAGCCTGGTACGGCACGCCGGCGCTGCCGCCTTCATGTCCGCCGCCGAGGTCGCCGAGCTGGCCGAGGTCAGCCAGCCGTCGGTGACCCGGTTCGCGATGGCGCTCGGCTACGACGGGTTCCCGGCGCTGCGCCGGCGGCTCCGCGACGTCGTCACCCAGGCGCCGCCCGCCGAGGGCGCGGCCGCCGGCAACGAACTGCAGCGGGCGGTTCGGGCCGAGGTCGCGAACCTGCGACACCTGGCCGACCAGCTCGCCGACCGGGAGCGGGTGGCCGCCGCCGGGGCGCTGCTCGCCGCGAGCCGCCCGCTGCCGGTGCTCGGGCTGCGCGCCGCCGCGCCGCTGGCCGCGTACTTCGCGTACTTCGCGGCCAAGGTCCACCCCGACGTGCGGGTGCTCGACTCCGGCGGCAGCCTGCTCGCCGACCGCCTCGACCAGGCCCGCGCCGCCGGGGCGGGCGCGCTGCTCGCCATCGTGCTGCCGCGGTACCCGCGGGAGGCGATCGAGGCGCTGCGCGAGGCGCGGGACGCCGGGCTCGCCATCGTCGCCATCACCGACTCGGCGATCAGCCCCGCCGCCGAACTGGCCGACATCGCGTTGCCGGCCGCGGTCGGCGCCCAGCTCGTCTTCGACCTGCACACCGCGCCGATGACGCTGTCGATGGTGCTGCTGCAGGCCATCTGCGACGCCGCACCGGCCGAGGCGCAGCACCGCCTCGAGGAGTTCGAGCGCTCCGCCAACCGACGACACGTCTTCGTCAACTAGGAGATCGCCATGTACGAGCCCGTCCGCGCACCCCGCGGGACCGCCCGCACCGCACCCGGCTGGCCGCAGGAGGCGGCCCTCCGGATGCTCATGAACAACCTCGACCCGGAGGTCGCCGAGCGCCCCGAGGAGCTCGTCGTCTACGGCGGCACCGGGCGGGCGGCCCGGGACTGGCCGTCGTACCACGCGATGATCCGCACGCTCGGCACGTTGGCCGACGACGAGACCATGCTCGTGCAGTCCGGGCGGCCGGTCGGGGTCTTCCGCACGCACGAGTGGGCGCCGCGGGTGCTGCTGGCCAACTCGAACCTGGTCGGCGACTGGGCGACCTGGCCGGAGTTCCGGCGGCTGGAGAAGCTCGGCCTGACCATGTACGGCCAGATGACCGCCGGCTCGTGGATCTACATCGGCACCCAGGGCATCCTGCAGGGCACGTACGAGACGTTCGCGGCGGTCGCGGCCAAACGCTTCGGCGGCAGCCTCGCCGGCACGCTGACGCTGACCGCCGGCTGCGGCGGGATGGGCGGCGCCCAGCCGCTCGCGGTCACCATGAACGGCGGCGCCTGCCTGATCGTCGACGTCGACCCGGCCCGGCTGGCCCGCCGGGTGCAGAACCGCTACCTGGACACCGTCGCCGACTCACTGGACGCCGCCGTGGAGTTGGCGACCGCCGCGAGGCGGGAGCGCCGGGCGCTGTCGGTGGGCGTGGTCGGCAACGCCGCGGTCGTCTTCCCCGAGCTGCTGGTCCGGGGCGTCGAGATCGACATCGTCACCGATCAGACCAGCGCGCACGACCCGCTGTCGTACCTGCCGGTCGGGGTGGAGCTCGCCGACGCGGCCGAGTACGCGGCGGCGAAGCCGGCGGAGTTCACCGACCGGGCGCGGGCATCGATGGCCCGGCACGTCGCGGCGATGGTGGGCTTCCTGGACGCCGGCGCGGAGGTCTTCGACTACGGCAACTCGATCCGCGGCGAGGCGCAGCTCGCCGGCTACGAGCGGGCGTTCGACTTCCCGGGCTTCGTCCCGGCGTACATCCGGCCGCTGTTCTGCGAGGGCAGGGGTCCGTTCCGGTGGGCGGCGCTCTCCGGGGACCCGGCCGACATCGCCGCGACCGACCGGGCGGTGCTGGAGCTCTTCGGCGAGAACGAGTCGCTGGCGCGGTGGATCCGGATGGCCGGCGAGCGGGTCGCGTTCCAGGGGTTGCCGGCGCGGATCTGCTGGCTCGGGTACGGCGAGCGGGACCGGGCGGGGGTGCGCTTCAACGAGATGGTCGCGTCCGGGGAGCTGTCGGCGCCGGTGGTGATCGGCCGGGACCATCTGGACTGCGGCTCGGTCGCCTCGCCGTACCGGGAGACCGAGGCGATGGCCGACGGCTCGGACGCGATCGCGGACTGGCCGCTGCTGAACGCGCTGATCAACACGGCCAGCGGCGCGTCCTGGGTGTCCATCCACCACGGCGGCGGGGTCGGCATCGGCCGGTCGCTGCACGCCGGGCAGGTCTGCGTCGCCGACGGCAGCGCGCTCGCCGGGCAGAAGATCGAGCGGGTGCTCAGCAACGATCCGGGAATGGGCGTGATCCGGCACGTCGACGCCGGATACGACCTCGCCCGTGACGTGGCGACCACGCACGGCGTCCGCATCCCGATGGCCGAGGGCTGAGGCGTGTTCCGGGAGCTGTGGGACGAGATCGCGCCGATCGGGCGGGACCCGCGCACCGGCGGCTACCTGCGGCTGGCGTGGACCGAGCCGGAGCGGGAGCTGCGCGAGTGGTTCGCGGCCCAGGCGGCCCGGCGCGGCATGCCGGTGACCGACGACGGCAACGGCAACCTCTTCGCCTGGCTGGGCGACCCGGCCGACGGCGGCGCCGTGCTGACCGGCAGCCACTTCGACTCGGTGCCGCAGGGCGGCGGATACGACGGGCCGCTCGGCATCGTCAGCGCGTTCCTCGCCGTGGACACGCTGCTCGCCCGGGACGCGCGGCCGCGCCGACCGATCGGCGTCGTCGCGTTCGCCGAGGAGGAGGGCGGGCGCTTCGGGGTGCCGTGTCTCGGGTCGCGGCTGCTGACCGGGGCGCTCGATCCGGACCGGGCGGCGGCGCTGGTCGACCGGGACGGGGTGACGCTCGCGGCGGCGCTCGGCGCCCGACCGGCCGGCGCCGACCCGGACCTGCTGGGGAAGATCGGCGCGTTCGTCGAGCTCCACGTCGAGCAGGGGCGCGCGCTGGCCGAGGTTGACGCCCCGGTCGGGGTGGCGAGCGCGATCTGGCCGCACGGCCGCTGGCGGCTGGACTTCACCGGCGAGGGCAACCACGCCGGCACGACCCTGATGGCCGACCGCCGCGACCCGATGCTGACGTACGCGTTCACGGTGCTGGCCGCGAACAAGGAGGCCCGGCTGCGGGGCGCACACGCCACGATGGGGCGGGTCGAGGTGACGCCGAACGCGACGAACGCGGTCCCGTCGCTGGTGCGCGGCTGGCTCGACGCCCGCGCGGCCGACGCCGCCACGCTCGACGCGCTGCTCGGCGGGGTCACCGCGAAGGCGCGGGACCGGGCCGGCCGCGACGGCACCGCGGTCAGCGTGACCCAGGAGTCGCTGACGCCGGTCGTGGAGTTCGACAACGCCCTGCGCGGCCGGCTCGGCGCCGCGGTCGCCGCCCGGACCGGGCTGCGCGTCCCGGTGCTGCCGACCGGGGCCGGGCACGACGCCGGGGTGCTCTCCGGGCACCTGCCCACCGCGATGCTCTTCGTGCGCAACCCGACCGGGGTGTCGCACTCCCCCGCCGAGACGGCCGGCGACGACGACTGCGTCGCCGGTGTCGAGGCGCTCGCCGCCGCGCTCGGGGAGCTGGCATGCGACTGAGTCGGTGGCACGCCGAGTACGCCTGGCTGGGCCGGCCGGGGCCCGCCGCCGACGTGCTGATCGAGGTCACCGACGGCCGCTTCACCGCCGTGACCGCCGGGGTCACCCCCGCGCCCGCCGACGCCACCCGGCTGGCCGGGCTCACCCTGCCCGGCCTGGCCAACGCGCACTCGCACGCCTTCCACCGGGCGCTGCGCGGGCGCACCCACGCCGAACGCGGGACGTTCTGGACGTGGCGGGACCGGATGTACGAGGTGGCCGCCCGGCTCACCCCGGACCGCTACCTCGCGCTGGCCCGCGCCACGTACGCGGAGATGGCGCTCGCCGGGATCACCTGCGTCGGCGAGTTCCACTACCTGCACCACGACGCCGACGGAGCCCGCTACGCCGACCCGAACGCGATGGGCAGCGCCCTCGTCGAGGCCGCCGCCGCGGCCGGCATCCGGCTGACGCTGCTCGACACCGCCTACCTCACGGCCGGTGTGGACGGCGCGCCCCTGGCCGGCCCGCAACGCCGGTTCGGCGACGGGGACGCGGCGCGCTGGGCGGAACGGGTCGACGCGTTCGCCCCGGCCGGCGCGCACGTCCGACGCGGGGCCGCGATCCACAGTGTCCGGGCGGTCCCGGCCGGGCAGCTGCCCGAGGTCGTCGGGTGGGCGCGCCGGCGGCACGCTCCGCTGCACGTGCACCTGTCGGAGCAGCGCGCCGAGAACGACGCCTGTGTGGCGTACCACGGGAAGACCCCGACCCGGCTGCTCGCCGACGCCGGCGCGCTCGGCCCGGCCACGACGGCGGTGCACGCCACCCACCTGACCGGCGACGACCTGGCGGCGCTCGGCGGCAGCGGCACCGGGGTGTGCCTCTGTCCCACCACCGAGCGGGACCTCGCGGACGGCATCGGGCCGGCGCGCGGGCTGGCCGACGCGGGCAGCCCGCTCAGCCTCGGCAGCGACAGCCACGCGGTGATCGACATGTTCGAGGAGGCGCGCGCGGTCGAGCTGGACGAGCGGCTGCGCACGCAGCAGCGCGGCCACTTCACCCCGGACGAGCTGCTGGGCGCGGCGACCGCGGCCGGGCACGCCGCGCTCGGCTGGGCCGATGCGGGGCGGATCGCGGTCGGCCAGCGCGCCGACCTGGTCACGGTCCGGCTGGACACCGCGCGCACCGCCGGCACCGACCCGGCCGGCGCGGTCTTCGCGGCGACCGCCGCCGACGTCGCGCACGTCGTCGTCGACGGCCGGACCGTGGTCGCCGACGGCCGGCACGTCTCGATCGACGTGCCCCGCGCGCTCCGGCACGCGATCGCGGAGGTGATGCGATGACCCTGCTGATCGACAACATCGGCGAGCTGGTGACCAATGTGGTCGGCGCCGGTGACGGCGGGCCGCTCGGGATCCGGCGCGACGCCGCGCTGCTGATCGAGGAGGGCCGCGTCGCCTGGGTCGGGGCGGCCGCCGACGCGCCCGCCGCCGACCGCCGGATCGACGCGCGGGGGGCCGCCGCGCTGCCCGGTTTCGTCGACAGCCACGCCCACCTGGTCTTCGCCGGCGACCGCGCCGCCGAGTTCGTCGCCCGGATGGCCGGACAGCCGTACACCGGCGGCGGCATCCGCACCACGGTCGCCGCGACCCGCGCCGCCACCGACGGCCAGCTGCGCCGCACCGTCGGGCGTCTGCGCGCCGAGGCGCTGCGGCAGGGCACCACCACGATCGAGATCAAGAGTGGGTACGGCCTGAACGTCGCCGAGGAGGCGCGTGCGCTGCGGATCGCGCGGGAGTTCACCGACGAGACCACGTTCCTCGGCGCGCACGTCGTGCCGGTCGAGTACACCGACCGCCCCGACGACTACGTCGGGCTGATCTGCGGGCCGATGCTGGCCGCCGCCCGGCCGCACGCGCGCTGGATCGACGTGTTCTGCGAGCGGGGCGCCTTCGACGTCGACCACGCCCGGGCGATCCTGGCCTGCGGCCAGGCCGCAGGGCTGGGCGTACGGGTGCACGCCAACCAGCTCGGCCCCGGGCCGGGCGTCCAGCTCGGCGTCGAGCTCGGGGCGGCCAGCGTCGACCACTGCACCCACCTGAGCGACGCCGACGTTGACGCCCTCGCCGACGCGCCGACCGTCGCGACCCTGCTGCCCGGCGCCGAGTTCTCGACCCGGTCGCCGTACCCGGAGGCCCGGCGGCTGCTCGACGCCGGCGTGACCGTCGCGCTGGCGACCGACTGCAACCCGGGCTCGTCGTACACCTCGTCGATGTCGTTCTGCATCGCGCTGGCGGTGCGCGAGATGGGGATGACCCCGGCGGAGGCGGTGTGGGCCGCGACCGCGGGGGGCGCGCGGGCGCTGCGCCGCGACGACATCGGGGTGCTGCGCCCCGGCGCCCGCGCCGACCTGATCCTGCTCGACGCCCCGTCCCACCTGCACCTGGCCTACCGGCCGGGCGTACCCCTGGTAACCCACGTCCTGCACAACGGAGTCCCGCAATGCCAACCGTGACCGTCCAGCCCACCGGGGTGTCCCCGGCCGACGTCCTCGCCGTCGCCCGCGGCGACGCACAGGTCCTGCTCGCCGACTCCACCGTCGCCGCAATGGCGGCCAGCCGGGCCATCGTGGACGGCATCGAGCGCGCCGGGCGCCCCGTCTACGGCGTCTCCACCGGATTCGGGGCGCTGGCCAACACGTCGATCGCGCCGGAGCGCCGCTCGGAGCTGCAGCACGCGCTGATCCGGTCGCACGCCGCCGGCGTCGGCGCGCCGATGCCGCGCGAGGTGGTGCGCGCGATGATGCTGCTGCGGGCGCGGTCCCTGGCGCTCGGCCACTCCGGGGTCCGCCCGGTGGTCGCGCAGGCGCTGGTCGACCTGCTCAACCACGACATCACGCCGTGGGTGCCCGAACACGGCTCGCTCGGCGCGTCCGGCGACCTCGCGCCGCTGGCGCACTGCGCGATGGTGCTGCTCGGCGAGGGGTGGGTGCTGGACAAGTCCGGAGCGCGGCACGACGGCGGCGAGGCGCTGCGACGAGCAGGACTGAGGCCGCTGGAGCTGGCCGCCAAGGAGGGGCTGGCGCTGATCAACGGCACCGACGGGATGCTCGGCATGCTGCTGCTCGCCATCCACGACGCCGCGCACCTGTTCACGATGGCCGACGTGACCGCGGCGCTCGGCATCGAGGCGATGCTCGGCTCGGACCGGCCGTTCCGGCCGGAGCTGCACAGCATCCGGCCGCACCCCGGGCAGGCGGTCTCGGCTGCCAACATCCACCGGCTGCTGCAATCCTCGTCCATCATGGACTCGCACCGCGACGACCTGGCGCACGCGGTGCAGGACGCCTACTCGATGCGGTGCGCCCCGCAGGTCGCCGGCGCGGCCCGGGACACCCTGTCGTTCGCCGAGTCGGTCGCCGGCCGGGAACTGGTGAGCGTGGTGGACAACCCGGTGGTGCTCCCCGACGGCCGGGTCGAGTCGACCGGCAACTTCCACGGCGCGCCGCTCGGCTTCGCCGCGGACTTCCTGGCCATCGCCGCCGCCGAGGTGGGGGCGATCGCCGAACGCCGCGTCGACCGGCTGCTCGACGTCTGCCGCTCCCGCGAGCTGCCCGCGTTCCTCTCCCCCGACCCCGGCGTCAACTCCGGGCTGATGATCGCGCAGTACACGGCCGCCGGGATCGTGGCGGAGAACCGCCGCCTCGCCTCGCCGGCCTCCGTGGACTCGGTGCCGACCTCCGGGATGCAGGAGGACCACGTCTCGATGGGCTGGGCCGCGGCGCGCAAGCTGCGTACCGTGCTGGACAACCTCACCAGCCTGCTCGCGGTCGAGCTGCTCGCCGCGGTCCGGGGCCTGCAGCTGCGCGCGCCGCTCACCCCGTCGCCGGCCGGCCGGGCCGCCGTCGAGACCGTCGCGCGGTTCGCCGGCGAGCCGGGCCCGGACATCTTCCTCGCCCCCGCGATGGAGGCGGCCCGCGCCGTCGTCGCCGGCCGCGACCTCCGCGCCGCCATCGAGTCCGAAGTGGGGCCGCTGGCGTGACGACGGGCTAGCCGCGCGGCACCAGCACCTTCGCGATCACCGTGGCCAGGGCGCGGAACGCCTTGCCGCGGTGGCTGATCGCGTCCTTCTCCGCCGGCGACAGCTCGGCGTTCGTCCGGGTCTGCCCGTCACCGAGGAAGATCGGGTCGTACCCGAATCCGCCGGCGCCGCGCGGCGCGCGCAGCAGCCGCCCGGTCTGCCGGCCGTCCACCAGGTGCTCTTTGCCGCCCGGGAAAGTGTCGTTCGGCAGCACCAGCGCCGCCGCACACACGAACGACGCGCCGCGGTGCTCGTCGGGAACGTCGGCGGTCTGCCCGAGCAGCAGCTCCAGGTTCGCCCGGTCGTCGCCGTGCCGCCCCGCCCACCGGGCGCTGAACACGCCCGGCATCCCGTTCAGGGCGTCGACCGCGATCCCCGAGTCGTCGGCCACCGTCGGCAGCCCGGTGTGGCGGACGCCCTCCCGCGCCTTCAGCAGCGCGTTCTCGCCGAACGTCAGGCCCGTCTCCGGCGCCTCCGGATACTCCGGTACGTCGTTCAGCCCGACCAGCTCCACCCGGTGCCCGCCGAGCGCGGCGTCGAGGATGCGCTGCAGCTCGACCAGCTTCTTGGCGTTGCGGGTGGCCAGCAGCAGCCGGGTCGGCAGCACTCCGGCGTCGGCGGCGCTCATCCGGCCAACGCCGTCCGCTGCGCCTCGGCGAGCTGCGCGCAGCCGGCCACGCCGAGGTCGAGCAGCGCGTTCAGCTGCTCGCGGGGGAACACATTCGCCTCACCCGTGCCCTGCACCTCGACGAAGTCGCCCTCGCCGGTGCACACCACGTTCATGTCCACCTCCGCCGCGACGTCCTCGAGATAGCACAGGTCCGACCGCGCCTCGCCCTCGATGATGCCGACGCTGACCGCGGCGACCGAGCGGTGGATCGCCTGCGCCGGCTTGCCGACGAGCAGCTTGCGCCCGGCCATCCAGGTGACCGCGTCGTGCAGCGCGACGTACGCGCCGGTGATCGCCGCGGTACGCGTCCCACCGTCGGCCTGCAGCACGTCGCAGTCCAGCACGATGGAGTTCTCGCCGAGCGCCTTGAGGTTGACGCAGGCCCGCAGGCTGCGCCCGATCAGGCGGGAGATCTCATGCGTACGCCCGCCGATGCGGCCCTTGACGCTCTCCCGGTCGGAGCGGGTCGTGGTCGCGCGGGGCAGCATCGAGTACTCGGCGGTGATCCAGCCCAGCCCCGAACCCTTGCGCCAGCGCGGCACCCCCTCGGTGACGCTCGCGGTGCACAGCACCTTGGTGTCGCCGAACGCCACCAAAACCGAGCCCTCGGGATGGATGCTCCAGTGCCGGGTCAGGGTCACCGGCCGTAGCTGGTCGGGCTGTCGCCCATCGGGTCGTGCCATGGACGAAGCCTAAGTGCTCCCCGCGGCGGGCCGACCCGGGGTGTCCGCCAACGCCCGACCGCAGTGGTCAGACCTCGTAGCGCGCGCCGGGCCGGACTATCTCGACCGGGCCGGTGAACGTGGACGCCGCCGCCTCGTGCGTCTCCGACTCGCTGCCCCACGCCGCGACCAGATGCGTCAGCAGCAGCTTCCCGACACCCGCCTTCGCCGCGATCTCGCCCGCCTCCCGGCCGGTCAGGTGCAGGTCCGGCGGGTTCGCCACGCCGTCGAGGTAGCTCGCCTCACACAGGAACAGGTCCGCGCCCTGCGCCAGACGCAGCAGCGCCTCGCACGGCGCGGTGTCCGAGGAGTAGACCAGCACGCGCCCCTGGTGTTCCACCCGCACGCCGTACGTCTCGACGGGGTGATTGACGCGGTCGACGCTCACCGAGAACGGACCGATCGGGAAGGTGCCCGGCTGCAGCCCGTAGAAGGTGTAGACGTCGTCGACCGGACCCTCCGCCGGGCTGTAGGCGCTGGCGATCCGGTCCGGCGCACCGGCCGGGGCGTAGACCGGCAACGGCGGGTACGGCCCGTCCGGCGCGTAGCGCCGGACAACCACGTACGTGCAGGCGTCGAGCATGTGGTCACAGTGCAGGTGCGTCAGCAGGATCGCGTCGACGGCGTGCAGCCCGGCGTACCGCTGCAGGGCGGAGAGCGAGCCGGAGCCGAAGTCGATCAACAGACGGAATCCCTCGGCTTCGACGAGGTACGCGGAGCACGCCGACTCCGGACCGGGAAAACTGCCGGCACAGCCGAGAACGGTCAAACGCATCCGGTCGTCCTGGAGGTGCGGGCGGCCACGGACAGCCCGCTGACAACCGCGGTGAAGATCCGTACCGGCGAGTCAATCACGGTGCGCAGCCTACGCTGCGAGGGGTGCAGGCAAGAAAGGTCTGATCCAACTTGTCGCCAACGTGACAAGCCAGGTCGCCGCCGCGGGTCGCCCGCTTCCCGGACCCACACGGCGTTACGCGTAGTGATAGCAATCCGTTGCACAGCGTAAGGGCTCGTCGGCCTCCGGCGGGCGGTACGCAGAGCAGGACGGTGAGCCGTGTCCACCCAAGGCGACAAGTCATCTCTCCGTACCGGCGCCGCGCCGGTCGAACCGACTCGCACCCCGGAGGGCCCGCCGGGACAACCAGCGCCCCGGACCGGAGAACCGGGCGGGCCCCACCTCCCCGATGAACCGCCGACCGGGACGGACGACGCCCCCACCGA
Organism: Micromonospora pattaloongensis; assembly: GCF_900107255.1. Lineage (GTDB taxonomy): Bacteria > Actinomycetota > Actinomycetes > Mycobacteriales > Micromonosporaceae > Micromonospora_I > Micromonospora_I pattaloongensis. The sequence goes on from NZ_FNPH01000001.1 coordinate 126,582, forward strand.
GCCGCCGACCGCGGTGCCGCCGACCGCGGTGCCGCCGACGGCGACGGGCGGAGACAGGCGTGCGCTGGAGGTGCCGGTGCCGGTGCAACGCTCCACGGCCGACGACGCAGCGGAGGAGGCCGTCCCCGCGCAGTGCGCCGCGACCGACAATCCGCCGGAGGCGCCCGTCACGGAGGCACCGGTCACGGAGGCAGCGGTCACGCAGGCACCGGTCACGCAGGCAGCGGTCACGCAGGCACCGGTCACGCAGGCACCGCCCACGGTGCCGGAACAACGGGCGGCGGCCGGGGAGCGGCCGCGGCGCACGGCGGAGCCGCCGGACCGGAGCGTCACGGCCGACAAGCGGCCGCCGAACATGCCGGAGCAGCGCAGTGAGCCCGAGCAGCGCAGTGAGCCCGAGCAACGCACTGAGCCCGAGCAACGCACTGAGCCCGAGCAACGCACTGAGCCCGAGCAACGCACTGAGCCGGCGCAACGCACTGAGCCGGCGCAACGCACTGAGCCCGAGCAACGCAGTGAGCCCGAGCAACGCAGTGAGCCCGAGCAACGCACTGAGCCGACGCAGGGCAGTCGGCCCGCGCAACGCGACGGGCGCGAGCAGAGCGGAGAGTCGGCGCACCGGGGCGAGCCGGAGCCGCCCGCGCAGACCGCGGCCGGGCGGCCCGCCGAGTCCGCGGAACCGGGCGCGGAAGGCTGGGAGAAGTCGGCGACCACGCCGGACCGTCCGCTGTGGGCGCCCCGGCGTCCGCCACGGCCAGCGTCCCCCGACGAGCCGCGGCCCGTACTCACGGAGGCGCCCCAGCACCGTCGGCGGCTGATCCGGGTCTTCCGGCTGCCGAGCCCGACCGATCCGTCGCCCGCGTCCGGCCGGCTGCTGGCGATGTCGGCCTGGGCGACCACGCTGGGCGTGCTCGGGCTGGCGGTCGCGCTCTGGGGGCTGGTCGGGATCCTGGCCGAGGCCGTGCCGGCCTGGTACGAGCCGGCGATGGTCGGCACCGGCCTGCTCGGCATCGCGCTGACCGTCGGCGGGTTCACCTCGGTGCAGCGGCCCCGGCTCCCATGGATCATGTTGACACTGGCGACCGCGCCGCTGCTGGCGGCGCTCGGCCTGACCTTCAACGCGCTGCAGCGGTGACGCGTCGATCGGAAACTTTCGCCCCGATCAAGGGCCTGTGCACATGTTCGTGAACAGGCCCTTGATCGACGGGGAGGGTGGGGGCGTCAGGCCCAGAGTTGGCCTTCGAGCGCTTCCTCGGCGTCGGCGAGCGTGCCGCCGTACGCGCCGGTCGACAGATACTTCCAGCCCGCGTCGGCGACCAGGAACGCCACGTCCGCCGGCCGCCCGGCCTTGACGGCCTCGTGCGCGACGGCCAGCGCGGCGTGCAGCACCGCTCCGGTGGAGAAGCCGACGAACAGCCCCTCGACCTCGACGAGCTGCCGGGTACGCAGCACCGCGTCGCGGGTGCCGACGGAGAAGCGCCGGGTCAGCACGCTGGCGTCGTACAGCTCCGGCACGTAGCCCTCGTCGATGTTGCGCAGCCCGTAGACCAGCTCGCCGTAACGCGGCTCGGCGGCGACGATCTGGACGCCCTCCACCTTTTCCCGCAGGTAGCGACCGGTGCCCATGAGCGTCCCGGTGGTGCCGAGCCCGGCCACGAAATGCGTGATCGTGGGCAGGTCGCGCAGCAGCTCGGGACCGGTGGTCTCGTAGTGGGCCCGGGCGTTCGCCTCGTTGCCGTACTGGAACAGCATCACCCAGTCCGGGTGCTCCGCGGAGATCTGCTTGGCGGTGGCGACCGCCTGGTTCGAGCCGCCCGCCGCCGGCGAGAAGATGATCTCCGCGCCGTACATCCGGAGCAGCTGGATCCGCTCGGCGGAGACGTTCTCCGGCATGACGCAGACCAGGCGGTAGCCGCGCAGCTTCGCCACCATCGCCAGCGCGATGCCGGTGTTGCCGCTGGTCGGCTCCAGGATCGTGTCACCGGGGCGGAGCCGGCCGGCCTCCTCCGCCGCGCGCACCATGAACAACGCGGCGCGGTCCTTCACCGAGCCGGTCGGGTTACGGTCCTCCAGCTTCGCCCACAGCCGCACCGGCGGCGCCCCGTCGGGCACCACCGGCGACAGCCGGGGCAGCCCGACGAGGGGCGTGCCGCCGCAGGCGTCGAGCAGACTCTCGTAGCGGGCCACGGGTCGGACCTCAGCGCTGCAGCAGCGCCGCCGCGGCGGCGAACCCGAGCGCGCCGCCGGCCACCGCGGGCAGGATGGTGACGGTGTCACCGTCGGAGAGCTTGGCGTCGAGCGAGCCGAGGAACCGCACGTCCTCGTCGTTGACGTAGATGTTGACGAAGCGGTGCAGCGCCCCCTCGTCGGTGATCAGCCGGCCGCGCAGGCCGGCGTACTTGCCGTCCAGGTCGGCCAGCAGCTCGTTGAGCGTGTCGCCGGCGCCCTCGACGACCTTCGCGCCGCCGGTGTAGCTGCGCAGGATGGTGGGGATGCGAACCTCGATAGCCATGACGTGCTCCTAGAAAACGACGGTGTGGGACAAGCGGGACTGCGGTGACGTGCGCGGCGGCTGGGTCAGCGGCCGAGCGAACACTCGTAGTCGACCGTCGCCGGGCTCTGCCCGAACATGTACGACTGGACCGCGTGCGGGTCCACGCTCGCATCGATGACGTACACCGGCTCCTCGGTCACGACCCCGTCCACGATCCGGAACGAGCGGATCTCCTCGGTGTCGGGATCGCGGGTGGAGACCAGCAGGTAGTGGGCGCCGGGCTCGCCGGCGAAGGAGATGTCCGTGCGGGACGGGTACGCCTCGGTCGCGGTGTGCGAGTGGTAGATCACCACCGGCTCCTCGTCGCGATCGTCCATCTCGCGCCACACCCGCAGCTGCTCCATCGAGTCGAACTCGTAGAACGTCATCGACCGCGCGGCGTTGTCCATCGGGATGTGCCGGGTCGGGGTGTCGCTGCCGGCCGCCCCCGCGACCACGCCGCAGGCCTCGTCGGGGTGGTCCCGACGCGCGTGCGCGATGATCGCGTCCATGATCGACCGGTCGATGCTCAGCACGACGCCCAGCTTACCGCGTACGGCCCGGCACTTCCCCGTGGGCACTGTCACGCCCGACCCGCCGCCGGCGCGCGTGTCGTGGCGGACGCGGGTCAGTCCATCAACGCGTTGAGCAGCGATTCCTGGAGATAACCGAGGTACGCGTAGACGGAGAGCTGGAAGACCCGGGCCGAGGTCGGGTCGTGCAGCACGGCGTCGTCCAGCTCGTCGCCGATGTCGGTGTCGGCCCCGATGTCCAGCCGGACGCCCATCGCGAGCCGGGCGTCGTTGAGCGCCCGCAGCCACGCCTCGGCGGCCTCGGCGTCCAGCCGCACCTCACCGCCCGCGGCGTCGGGGAGGGCCGCCAGGATCGCGCCCGCCTGATCGATCTTGGCGGTCTTGAGGTCGCCCTCCGTGTATCGGCGGAAGTCGGCGGAGTCGGCGGGCCGCTCGGGGTAGATGTCCGGAAAAAGCCGGTTCACCACCGGGTCGTCGTGATCGAACCCCTCGGTGAGCAGCCCGACCACCTCGGTGGCCACCTTGCGCAGTACCCGCACCTCGTCGGCGGCGAAGGTGGCCACGCAGAGCGCACCCTGCCGGCGGAACATCGTCACTGAGCGTCCCCCGCCGTCATGCCCGGTCGACCGTGGCCCACAGCCCGTACCCGTGCAGCTGGGACGCGTCGTGTTCCATTCGCTCGCGCGCGCCGCTGGAGACCACCGCCCGCCCCTTCGTGTGCACGTCGAGCATGAGCTGCTCGGCCTTCTCGCGGCTGTATCCGAACAGCTTCTGGAACACCCACGTCACGTACGACATCAGGTTGACCGGGTCGTCCCAGACGATCGTCACCCATGGCCGGTCCTCCGCCGGCACCTCTTCGGTGTCCGGCGCCTCGACCGGGGCAACCTGTGGAGCGGCCATGTCCCCCATCGTGCCACCGCCCGGCGGGGAGTGATGAACCGGAACACCGCGGGCGGGTCGGCCGCGGTGTTCCGCGTACCCGAGCGGGGCGCCCGGCCGGCCGGCACAGCGGCGCGGCAGCGCGCCCGCGAGCGGGGGTCGGGACATGTCAGGCCAGCAGGATGCCGTGGTCGACCGCCTCCGCGAGCAGCACGGCGAGCGCGTCGCGCAGCGCGCCGAACCGACGCCCCGTCTCGCGCAGCAGCTCGTGCTCGACCGCGTGGAGGGCGCGTTGCGCCCAGGCCCGCCCGGCCTCCGCGTCGGCATCATCCGAGTTGCGCCAGCGCAGGTAGCAGCCGCCGGAGAGGCCCAGGCCGATCTCGGGGAGCACCTGCGCCCCGAGATCGCTCGGGTACGCGGCGAGCCCGGCCACCGCTTCCGCGCCGGCGACCACGGCAACGCCGCCGGTCGCGGTGACGAGGAACACCCGCGCGAGGTCGCGCGCGGCGGCGTCCTCGGCGAGCCCACGGCGGACGCCGGCGACGACGCGTCGGCGTACCCCCTCGTCCGGCGGCTCGGCGAGCACGTCCGCGAGGGTCTGCTGGATCAACCGTTCCACCGCCGCGTCCCCCTCCGCGGCCGCGCGCAGCGACAGCGCGTGCAACTCACGGTCGAGCACGGCGGGCAGCCCGGTCGGGCCGGCCCCGAAATCGAGCTGCCGTTCGATCCGCAGCCGCACGTCGCCGAGCTCGACGGCGAGCCGCTGCCGGACGCGCTCGGTTGCGGCCCGGGCCGCGGTCTCCAGCCGCTGTGACCAGTCGGATTCGTGGGCGTGCGGTGCGACCCGGACGGTGCGGCCGGCGCCCGGCGGGACGGGCGGATTCAGGCTGGCCCGGCGCAGCCCCTCCGCGCCGGCCCACTCGACGAGCGCGCGACGCAGGTACGCGGTGTCGGTGGCGGCCGGGTCGACCGCGAACCAGGGCGCGCGGTCCAGCGCCGGCACCGCGCCGGTCACGACCGCGCGGTGGACCTCGACCGCCGCGGTGGCCGGGTCGAAGATCGGCTCGGGCGCGTCGGGAACCCGCCAACCGCCGCGGGCGTCCGGGGTGATCACGCAGAAGACCGCCACCGAGCGCCGTGCCGCCGCGGCGAGCAGCTCCAGCTCGGCGGGGTGCGGTCGCTGGTCGGCGGCGAGCACGAAGAGCAGCGCGCCGCCACGTTCGGCGGCGTCCAGCACGATCCGGGCGCCGGCGACCCCGAGCGTGGCCGTGTCGGGGGTGTCGACGAGCGCGAAGTGCCGCAGCAGCGGATCGGGCTCCACCAGCTCGACGCGGCGCGGCGGGCGGGAGCCGGAACCGGCGGCGGCCGGCGGGTAGGGGTGGGGCCGGCGGGCGCCGGGCAGGTGTGCGGTGACCGCGCGGCGGGCGCCGTGCCGCACCACGAGATAACTGGTGTCGGGCACCTCAAGGATGCGGCCGGGCGAGCCGAGCAGCGCGCCCACGACGGCGCTGCGCGCCGCTCCGGTGCCGGTCGCGACGATCGCGATGGGCTCGTCGGGCACGGGCTCGACCACCGGGGATGGCCGTCGCGTCTTCGGTCGGTGCTGCCTCGGCACTGCCGGTCCGCCCCCGTTCGACCGGGTTCCGGCGACCAGATGGAGAGTGGGACGCTCCATTCACGGCCTCCTTCACACAACGAACCTCTGGCACGAACCGGGCGCATCGGAACGCTACGTGAACGGTCACTTACGCAGCGAGGATCGCCATTACTCAACAGGCCCCGCATTCACTACTCAACTTCGGATCGTCATGGGGCCTGCGCTGACCACTTTCGATCGATATGCTCCGGCCATGGGTCCGTGGAGCTTCGTCGGCCGCACGGATGAACTCGGCCGTCTGGTCAGCGCGGCGACCAGCGGGACCGGTCGGGGCCTGATCGTCAGCGGCACCGCCGGCGTCGGGAAGACCCGGCTGCTCCGCGAGGCCGTCACCGCGCTCCCCACCGACCGGTTCGCCGTCTACACCGCGTCGGCCACCATCGCCACCGCCGGACTGCCGTTCGGCGGGCTCGCCCAGATCCTCCCCGCCACGCAGCCGGCCGGACTCTCCCCGACCGCGGTGCTGGGCTGGGCCGTGGAGGCGCTGCACGAACAGGCCGGCGGCCGCCCGATCGTGCTCGCCGTCGACGACGCCCACCTGCTGGACCCGACCTCGGCCGCGCTGGTCTACCTGGTGGCCCGCGCCGAGCACGCCACCGTGCTCGGCACGTTCCGCAGCGGCGAGCGGCTGCCGGTGCCGATCCGGGGACTGTGGACCGACGACCTCGTCGACCACGTCGAACTGACACCGCTCGGGCTCACCGAGACCACCGCCCTGCTCACCGAGATGCTCGGTGGTCCGGTCGACAGCGCCACAGCCGTTCGGCTCTGGCGGCTGTCCGCCGGGCATCCGCTGCTGCTGCGCGAGCTCGTCGCCGCCGCCCACGCCGGGGACGAGCTGACCCGGGCGTACGGGGTGTGGCGCTGGACCGGGCGGCTGGAGCTGGCGCCCAGCCTGATGGAGCTCGTCGACGTCCGGATCGGACAGCTCAGCCCCGAGATCCGCACGGTCGTCGAGCTCGTCGCGCTCGGCGAGCCGATCGGCCTGCACCTCGTGATCCGCGCCACGGACGAGGCGCACGTCGAGGCCGCCGAGGAGCGTGGCCTGATCCGGGTGCTCGACGACGACCGACGGCACAACGTCGTGCCCACCCACCCGCTCTACGGCGAGGTGGTGCGGCGGCGCTGCCCGGTGACCCGCTCCCGCCGGCTGTACGCGCAGCTGGCCACGCTCGTCGAGCAGACCGGGGCGAAGCGCTGGGACGACGCGCTGCGGGTCGCGCTGTGGCGGCTGGAGTCCGACACCGCACACGACCCGCGGCCGCTGCTCACCGCGGGCGCCCGGGCGCTGGCCCGGCTCGACCTGGAGGTCGCCGTCCGGCTGGCCCGGGGCGCCCGGACCGCCGGCGGCGGATTCGAGGCCGCCGACCTGCTCGCCACCGCGCTGATGCTGCGCGGCCAGCCCGACGCCGCGCTGTCGGCGCTCGACGCGGCGCGCGCCGACGCCACCTCGGACGAGCAGCACGCCCGGCTGGCCGCGACGCGGGCGCTGATCGAGCACGGGGCGCTGGACCGACCGGGGGCGGCCGACCGGCTGGCCGCGGACGCCCGGACGCTGCCCGACGCCGCCCGCGCGCTGCCGTACGCCGTCGAGGCGGTGATCCGACTGCACCGGCTGCAGTCCGCGGAGGCGCTGCGGCTCGCCCGGCGCGTACTGGACGAGCCGGCCGCGTCCCCGCCGGCCCGCGCGCTGGCCCGGTGCACGGTGGCCCATCTCCAGGCCGCGCGGGGAGAACTGCGCCGCAGCGCGGAGTCGATCGCGGCCGTCGACGCGGACGCCCCGCTCTGGCACGCGCAGATGCCGTACCTGCGGCTCACCGCCGAGCTGGTCCGCGGGACCGGGCTGCTGCTCGCCGGAGACCTCGCCGGCCTCGACGCGATCACCGGCACCGAGTTCGCCGAGCGCGCCGACGCGGGCGAGTTCCGGTCCGGCGCCGGTTACCTGTCGGTGCTGCGCGGCCAGGCCGCGCGGTTGCGCGGGCAGACCGCCGAGGCGCTGCGGCGCAGCCGGCAGGCCTGCGCGACACTCCGGCCGGGACATCCGCTCGCCGCGCTGGCCCACGCGGAACGCGCGCACGCCGCCGCGCTGCGCGGTGAGGCCGCCGAGGCCGACGCGGCGATGGCCGAGGCGGACGCGACGCGGTCGCCGGACGCGGCCGACGTGCTCTACCCGTTGCGGGAGCAGGCGCGCTGCTGGGTCGCGGTGACCGCGGGCGACCCGACCGGCGGCGTACGCGTGCTGCGCGAGCTGCTCGACCGGCTGCGCCGGGACGGCTTCGCCGGGCACGAGGTCGTCGCCCTGCACGACCTGGTCCGCCTCGGCCGGGCCGACCTCGCGGTCGGGCGGGCGGCCGAGCTCGCGGCGGTGGTCGACGGCCCGCTGCCGGGGCTGGTCTTCCGGCAGGCGCGGGCGGCGCACGCGGGGTCCGCGACCGACCTGCTGGCGGTGGCGGACGACTTCGCGGGCCTGGGGTTGACGCTGTTCGCCGCCGAGGCGGCCGCGATGGCGGTGACGCGGCTGCGGGCGGAGCGCTCGCCGGCCGCGGTGGAGGCGAACGCGCGCCTCGGCGACCTGCTGGAGCGCTGCGACGCGGTGCTGAGCCCGGCGCTGCGCACCGGACAGCCGGCGCTGACCGGGCGGGAGCGGCAGATCGCCCGTCTCGCGGCGAACGGCACGGCCAGCCGCGACATCGCCGAGCAGCTCTTCATCTCCACCCGCACGGTGGAGAACCACCTGCAACGGGTCTACAGCAAGCTCGGGGTGACCGGCCGCGGCGAGCTGGCGCCGGCGCTGCGGGCATTGCCCGACCTCGACGTGCCGGCGGGGCGCTGACGCCTGGTTAGGGTGGCACCGTGACAAGTCCTCGTCCCGCCCTGCTGACCGACCACTACGAGCTGACGATGGTCAACGCCGCCCTCAAGGACGGCACCGCCGATCGGCGCTGCGTCTTCGAGGTGTTCGCCCGGCGGCTGCCCGCCGGCCGTCGGTACGGCGTGGTCGCGGGCACGGGGCGGCTCGTGGAGGCGCTGCGGGACTTCCGGTTCGACGAGGCGGAGATCCGCTTCCTGCGCGACACCGGGGTGGTCGACGACCAGACGGCGGCGTGGCTGACCGGCTACCGCTTCACGGGCGACATCTCCGGGTACGCCGAGGGTGAGCTCTACTTCCCCGGCTCGCCGATCCTCACCGTCACCGGCACCTTCGCGGAGTGCGTGCTGCTCGAGACGCTGGTGTTGTCGGTGCTCAACCACGATTGCGCGATCGCCGCGGCGGCCGCCCGGATGGTCACCGCGGCGCGCGGGCGCACGGTGATCGAGATGGGCTCCCGGCGTACCCACGAGGACGCGGCGGTGGCCGCCGCCCGCGCCTCGTACCTGGCCGGGTTCGCGTTCACCTCCAATCTGGCGGCCGGGCAGCGCTACGGCATCCCGACCGCGGGCACCGCGGCGCACGCGTTCACGCTGGTGCACGACGACGAGCCGGCGGCGTTCGCCTCGCAGGTCGCCGCGCTGGGCAAGAACACCACGCTGCTGGTCGACACGTACGACATCAGCCAGGGGATCCGCAACGCGATCGCGGTCGCCGGTTCCGATCTGCGCGCGATCCGGATCGACTCCGGCGACCTGTCGGTGCTGGCCCAGCAGTCGCGGGAGCTGCTCGACTCACTCGGCGCCACCGAGACAAAGATCATCGTCTCCGGCGACCTCGACGAGTACGCGATCGCCGCGCTCGCCGCCGAGCCCGTCGACATGTACGGCGCCGGCACCGCCGTGGTGACCGGCTCCGGGGCGCCGACCGCGGGGCTCGTCTACAAGCTGGTCGAGGTGGACGGCCGTCCGGTGGTGAAGCGCTCGGAGAACAAGGCCACCATCGGCGGGCGCAAGACCGCGGTACGCCGGCACAAGCCCACCGGCACCGCCACCGAGGAGGTCGTGGTGACCCGCGGCACCCCGGAGCCGATGAACGGCGACCGGGCGCTGCAGCGGCCGTACGTGCGCGGCGGGGCCCCGGTCGACGACCTGCCCACGCTCGCCGAGTCCCGCGAGCACCTGCGCCACTGCCTGATCTCCATCCCGTGGGAGGGGCTCAAGCTCTCGGCCGGCGACCCCGCGATCCCGCTCACCGTCGTCCCCGCCCCGTCGTTGTGAACCAAGGAGACACCGTGACCCGAGCGTTGATCATCGTGGACGTGCAGAACGACTTCTGCGAGGGAGGTTCCCTCGCCGTCACCGGCGGGGCCGGCGTGGCCGCCGCGATCTCCCGGCTGCTGCGCGCCGGCGACCGGCGCTGGGACCACGTGGTCGCGACGAAGGACTACCACGTCGACCCCGGCGCCCACTTCGGCAACCCGCCGGACTTCCGCCAGTCGTGGCCGGCCCACTGCGTCGTCGGCACGGCCGGCGCGGACTTCCACCCCGACCTCGACACCGACCGGATCGAGGCGGTCTTCCACAAGGGGGAGCGCGCCGCGGCGTACTCGGGGTTCGAGGGGCACACCGACGGCGGCGTCGGGCTCGCCGACTGGCTGCGCCGGCACGACGTCGACGCGGTCGACATCGTGGGGATCGCGACCGACCACTGCGTGCGCGCGACCGCGCTGGACGCCGCCCGCGAGGGGTTCCACACCACGGTGCTGCTGGAGCTGACCGCCGCGGTCGCCCGGGAGACCACCATCGTCGCGCTCGACCAGCTGCGCGACGCCGAGGTCGCGCTGACCGGGGAGCCCGTCGTGCCCGCGTGAGCCGCATCACGGGAAATCCGTGGCGGAAACGTCGTACCGCGGGGCGAGGATAACCCCGGAGGTACGGACCCAAAATGACACTCACGCCTTACCGACGGGCGCTTGCCCTGCCGGGCATCCGGTCACTGCTCATCGTGGCCATGCTGGCGCGCATCCCCGTGACAGCGGCGAGCGTGACCCTGACGCTGCACGTCGTCGACGACCTCCACCGGGGCTACGCCGCGGCCGGCCTCGTCGCCGCCGTAATGACCGTCGGGTCGGCGATCGGCGCCCCGTTACTCGGCCGCCTGGTCGACCGGCGCGGCCTGCGGCCGATGCTGGTGCTGACCACCGTCGCGGAGGCGCTCTTCTGGGCGGCCGCCCAGGCGATGCCCTACCCGGCGCTGCTGGTGACGTCGTTCTTCGGCGGGCTGCTGACGTTGCCGATCTTCTCCGTGATCCGGCAGTCGATCGCGGCGCTGGCCCCCGAGGACCAGCGCCGACAGGCGTACGCGCTGGACTCGATGTCCGTCGAGCTCTCGTTCATGATCGGGCCGGCGCTCGCCGTACTCATGGTCACCACCACCTCCGCCCGGTCGACGATGCTCGCCGTCGGCGCCGGCATCGTCTGCTCCGGGCTCGCGCTCTTCGCGCTCAATCCCCCCGTGCGCGGCCACGACGAGCCGAGCGCGCAGACCGCCCCCGTGGCCCGGCGGGAGTGGGTCACCCCCCGACTCGTCGGGGTGCTCGCCATCGTCGCCGCCAGCACGCTCGTGCTCGGCGGCACCGACGTGGCGGTCGTCGCCGTGCTGCGCGACGCCGGCCAGATGCAGTGGACCGGCGCGGTGCTGGCCGCCTGGGGCGCCTACTCCCTGGTCGGCGGCTTCGCCTACGGCGCGGTCTCCCGGCCGCTCCCGCCGGTCGCGCTTCTCATCCTGCTCGGGGCGTGCACCATCCCGGTCGGGCTCGGCGGTGGACAGTGGTGGCTGCTCTGCCTGGCGCTGCTGCCGGCCGGCGCGCTCTGCGCCCCCACCCTGGCGGCGACCGCCGACGTGGTGAGTCGGCTGGCGCCGCCGTCCGCGCGCGGCGAGGCGATGGGGCTGCACGGTTCGGCCCTCACGGTGGGCCTCGCGCTGGGCGCGCCGCTGGCCGGCGCGGTCATCGACGGCTCCGGCCCCGCCTGGGGCTTCGCGGCGACCGGCCTGCTGGGCCTGCTGGTCGGGCTCGTCGTGCTCCCCGGCGAGCTGCGCCGACGCCGCACCCCGCAGGCGGCCGCCCCCACAACGCCCACCCCGGACCTGGTCCCGTCCGCCCCGACCCCGTCCGCCCCCGCCCCGCCCACGCGCTGACCACCCGTCACCCCCTTCACCCCGGGCACCCCCGGCCCGGTTGGTCCTACCGGATTGATGCGTGGGAGCGTCCTCGCCAGCAGCAAGGGTATGGGTGCGTCTGTTGTCGCTGGAACAGCAATGAACGCACCCACACCCCGGGCGCGCGCCGCCCCGGACCCGAGGACGTCGGCGAGGCGGCCGCGCCGGACGACCGGCGCGAACACGCGCACGGGGCGCGGGGCGCGGGGCGCGGGGCGGTACCGGGCCGGGGCGGGGGTGCCGGGAGATGCGACAGGGCGCCGCGTCCCGGGTACGGGAGGCGGCGCCCTGGTGCGTCTGCGCTCAGTGCCTGTCGACGTTGCTCACGGTGTCCTCGCGGTAGGTGGCCCCGCCGTCCGACTCCGACGTCAGCGGCTTGGCGCCGCCCTCCGGCGGGCCGGCCAGCGACTGGCCACCGGCGGCCAGCTCCGGGAACTTGAGGTCGAAGGCGGGCCGCTCGGAGCGGATCCGCGGCATGCGGTCGAAGTTGCGCAGCGGCGGCGGGCAGGTGGTGGCCCACTCCAGCGAGTTGCCGTGACCCCAGGGGTCGTCGACCTCGACGATCGGGCCGGCCTTGTAGGACTTCCAGACGTTCCAGATGAACGGCAGGGTCGAGATGCCGGTGATGAACGCCCCGACGGTCGAGATCATGTTCAGCTCGGTGAAGCCGTCCTTCGCCTGGTAGTCGGCGTAGCGTCGCGGGAAGCCCTCGTTGCCCAGCCAGTGCTGCACCAGGAACGTGGTGTGGAAGCCGACGAAGGTCAGCCAGAAGTGGATCTTCGCGAGCCGCTCGTCCATCATCCGGCCCGTCATCTTCGGGAACCAGAAGTAGATGCCGGCGAAGACCGCGAACACGATCGTCCCGAAGAGCACGTAGTGGAAGTGCGCGACCACGAAGTACGAGTCGGAGACGTGGAAGTCGAGCGGCGGGCTGGCCAGCAGCACGCCGGAGAGACCGCCGAAGAGGAAGGTCACCAGGAAGCCGATCGACCACAGCATCGGCGATTCGAAGCTGATCTGGCCGCGCCACATGGTGCCGATCCAGTTGAAGAACTTCATACCGGTCGGCACGGCGATCAGGAAGCTCAGGAAGCTGAAGAACGGCATCAGCACCTGGCCGGTGGCGAACATGTGGTGGGCCCACACGCTCATCGACAGCGCCGCGATCGCGAGGGTCGCGCCGACCAGACCCTTGTAGCCGAAGATCGGCTTGCGGGAGAAGACCGGGATGATCTCGCTGACGATGCCGAAGAAGGGCAGCGCGACGATGTAGACCTCGGGGTGGCCGAAGAACCAGAAGAGGTGCTGCCACAGCAGCGGGCCGCCGGTGGCCGGGTCGTAGACGTGCGCCCCGAGCATGCGGTCGGCGGCGAGCGCCATCAGCGCCGCGGCGAGCAGCGGGAAGACCATGATCACCAGGAGGCTGGTGACCAGCATGTTCCAGGTGAAGATCGGCATCCGGAACATCGTCATGCCGGGCGCGCGCAGCGTCAGGATCGTGGTGATCAGGTTGACCGCGCCGAGGATGGTGCCCAGACCGGAGATGGTCAGGCCGACGATCCACATGTTGGCGCCCACACCCGGCGAGTGCTCGACGCTGCTCAGCGGCGTGTACGCGAACCAGCCGAAGTCGGCGGCGCCGCCGGGGGTGATGAAGCCGGCGACGGAGAGCGTGCCGCCGAACAGGTAGAGCCAGTACGCGAAGCTGTTGAGCCGCGGGAACGACACGTCCGGCGCGCCGATCTGGATCGGCGTGATGTAGTTCGCGAACGCGAAGACGATCGGCGTCGCGAAGAACAGCAGCATGATCGTGCCGTGCATCGTGAAGAGCTGGTTGTACTGCTCGGGCGACAGGAACTGCAGCCCCGGTCGCGCCAGCTCGGCCCGCATGATCAGCGCCATCAGGCCACCGATCATGAAGAACACGAAGGCGGTGATCATGTACATGATCCCGATCTGCTTCGCGTCGGTCGTCCGCAGCAGGCGCGCGATGGCCGAGCCCTTAACCGGCTGTCGGACCGGCCAGGGCCGGGTCACGATCGGTTTCGGTGCAACGGTGGTCACGAGTGGCCTCCGGTTCTCGTTCGTCCCACTCGGCGCGCGTTCTTGATCTGCGGGCCGTACCTCCGACGCAGAATAGTCCCCGCTACCGGCGGGTTCGGCGTGGGGTCACCGGACGCGCCGAAACGTCATCAGACCGGACCCACCAGCAAGCGGTAGTGGTTGCGGAAGATGCGGCCGCCGCTGCCGCGCAGCAAGGGGTCGCGCAGCGCCGGCGGCACGTCCCGGGTGCGGTCGCGGTCGCGCGTCCGGTTGAGCACCCAGGTGGTACGGGGACGGCGCCGTCGCTCGTACGCGGTGAGCGCCTCGGGCACGCTCTCGGCGCGACGCAGCGCGTCGGCGAGCACCAGCGCGTCCTCCACCGCCATCGCGGCCCCCTGCGACAGCGTCGGCGCGGTGGCGTGTGCCGCGTCACCGACGAGCACCACGCTCCCGCGTGACCACCGTCCCAACTCGACCTCGTCGGTGGCCGCGAGCTGGACGGTCTCCACCGCGTCGAGAACCTCGGGGACCGGCCCGCGGAAGGTGGCGAAGACCTCGCGCAGCCGCGCGGCCGGGTCGGCCGGCAGCGCCCCGTCGGGCGGCAGCGGCTCCTCGGCCCAGCAGTAGAGCCGCCCGTTGCCCATCGGCATCACGACGAAGGCGGCGCGTCGGCCGAGCACCGCCGTCCAGGCGGTGACCTCGGGCCCGCCGGTGACGACGCTGCGGTAGACGAGTTGGCCGACCGGGCGGGCGGCACCACCGAGCGCCGCGAGCGCCCGCACCGCCGAGCGGCGGCCGTCGGCGCCGATGACCAGGTCGTACTCCGTGTGGGAGCCGTCGGCGAACGCGACCTTGCTGGTCTGCTCCCCCAGCTCGACCCCGGACACCTCGGTGTCGTAGCGGACGTCGCCGCCGGCGCCGGTGAGCAGCACCCGGTGCAGGTCGGCGCGGGGCAGCGCGCGCGACTCGCCCACCCCGTCCCAGAGCCGGGTCAGGTCGACGGCGCAGAGCTGCCGCCCGCGTACGTCGAGGAAGCACTGGGTGCCGATGACGTCGCCGAGCGGGCGCAGCGGCGCGTCCAGCCCCAGGTCACGCAGGGCACGCGCGGCGTTGCCGGGCAGGAAGATCCCCGCACCCGGCACGGTGGAGGCGGGCAGCTTCTCCACCACCTCCGGGCGGAAGCCCTTCAGCCGCAGCGCGCGGGTCACCGCCAGGCCGGCGATGCCCGCCCCGACCACGAGGATGCGCACGGTGGATCCGACCATATCGGCGAGGCCTCCGGGGGGACACGCGTTGAAGCCAAGAGACTACTTCCGGCGACGCGGGCGGCGATAGCCCTTCCCGACCCGTGCCCGCGCGCGGCGGCGCACGGCGGGGGTCAGCGCTGGACGCGGGCGCCGGCACCGCGGACCAGCGCCTCCACCTCGTTCAGGCTCGCCGTCGACGTGTCGCCGGGCGTGGTCATGGCGAGCGCGCCGTGCGCCGCGCCGTACTCGACGGCCGCGTGGAGGTCGCCCGTGGCGAGCAGGCCGTAGATCAGCCCGGATGCGAAGCTGTCGCCGCCGCCGACACGGTCCATGATCTCTAGGCCCGGCCGGTGCGTCGCCTCGACGAACCGGCCGTCGCCCCAGGCGATCGCGCCCCAGTCGTTCACCGTGGCGGTGCGCACCGTGCGCAGCGTGGTCGCGACCACCCTGAAGTTCGGGTACGCGGTCGTGACCTCTTCGATCATCCGCCGGAAGTTCGCCACCTCCAGCTCGGCGAGGCTCTCGTCGGTGTCCGGCACCTCGAACCCGAGCGCGGCGGTGAAGTCCTCCTCGTTTCCGATCATCACGTCGACGTACTCGGCGAGGTGCCGGTTGACCTCCCGGGCCCGGGTCCGCCCGCCGACCGCCTTCCAGAGGCTGGGCCGGTAGTTCAGGTCGTACGAGATGATCGTCCCGTGCCGGCGCGCGGCGGACATCGCCGCTTCGATGGTGGCCGGGGTGGTCTCCGACAGCGCCGCGTAGATGCCGCCGGTGTGCAGCCAGCGCACGCCGAGGTCGCCGAAGAGGTGGTCCCAGTCCACGTCGTCGGGGCGCAGCTGGCTCGCCGCGCTGTGACCGCGGTCGGAGGTGCCGACCGCGCCGCGCACCCCGAAGCCGCGCTCGGTGAAGTTCAGCCCGTTGCGGACGGTGCGCCCGATCCCGTCGTACGGCAGCCACCGGATGAACGCCGTGTCCACCCCGCCCTGCAGCACCAGGTCCTCCAACAGGCGTCCCACCTCGTTGTCGGCGAAGGCGGTCACGACCGCGGTGCGCAGCCCGAAGCAGCGGCGCAGCCCGCGGGCCACGTTGTACTCCCCGCCGCCCTCCCAGACCCGGAAGCTGCGCGCGGTGCGGACCCGGCCCTCGCCCGGGTCCAGGCGGAGCATGATCTCGCCGAGCGACACGAGGTCGTAGCGGCACTGGGCGGCGGGGCGGAGCTCCAGCATGGTCACGGCTCCTCAGGCGGGTCGGGCGGCGGCGACGGCCGCGGCGGTGCGGCGGGTGACCTCGTCCCAGTCGCCGGCGGCCAGCAGGTCGGGGGCGACCATCCAGGTGCCACCGACGGCGACGACCGCCGGCAGGGCGAGATAGTCGGCGAGGTTGCCGGCGTTGACCCCGCCGGTCGGGATGAAGCGGACGGACCGGAAGGGCGCGGCCAGCGCCTTGATCATGGCGACCCCGCCGAGCTGCTCGGCGGGGAAGAACTTGACGGTCTCGATGCCGGCGTCGAGCGCCATCTGGATCTCGGTGGCGCTGGAGACGCCGGGGAAGACCGGAACGCCGCGCTCCCGACAGCGCCGGACCACTGCCGGGCCGAAGCCGGGGCTGACCACGAATCGGGCGCGCGCCTCGACGGCGGCGTCGACCTGGTCCGGCGTCAGCACGGTGCCGGCGCCGACGAGCAGGTCCGGGTGCCGCGACATCGCGCGGATGACGTCGGCGGCGGCGTCGGTGCGCAACGTCACCTCCACGCTGCGCAGGCCCCCCGCGGTGAGGGCGTCGGCCAGCGGCGCGGCGCGCGTCGCGTCGCCGAGGACGACCACCGGGAGGATCCGGTCGGCGCCGATAATGCGTTCAGGCTCATGAACGGCGGTCACGGACGTGACCATACCGACGTCGATGGAGCTGTCAAGCCGTTACAGTGGCGGGCGTGACGATGGGCGAGGGTTTCCAGCCGGTGAAGTCCGCCGGCCGGACGTTGGAGGTGCTGGAGGCGCTCGCCGCATCCCCCGGCCGCCGGTCGCTGGTCGACCTCGCCCGCGCGCTGGACATTCCGAAGAGCAGCCTGCACGGGATCCTGCGCACGATGATGCAGCGCGGCTGGGTCGAGGCCGACGCCACCGGCACCCGCTTCGGGCTCGGCGTCCGGGCCCTGCAGGTCGGCGCCGCGTACCTGGAGACCGACGACGCGGTGGGCCTGATGTCGACCGTGCTCGACGAGCTGTCCCGGCAGTTCGGCGAGACCGTCCACCTCGGGCGGCTCGACGGGCCGCACGTCGTCTACATGGCGAAACGGGAATCCGTGCACCCCCTCCGGCTCTACAGCGCGATCGGGCGGCGGTTGCCGGCGCACGCGACGGCGCTGGGCAAGGTGCTGCTCGCCGCACGCGGCGACGCCGACGTCGACCGGAGGCTGAGCTGGCCACTGACCGCGTTGACCCGGCACACCATCACCGACCCCGCCGCGCTGCGCGCCGAGCTGGCGGGGGTACGCGAGCGCGGCTACGCGGTCGACCACGAGGAGAACACCGACGGGATCGTCTGCTTCGCGATAGCGGTCCCGCTGCACGACCCCGCCGTCGACGCGATCAGTCTGTCGGTACCGGCCGCGCGCCTGCACGCCGGCAGCGAGGAGACGATCGTCGCCGCGCTGCGCCGCGCCGCCGACCAGGTCCGGGCCGCCCGCGCGCTCCTCTCCGCCAGCTAGCCCCGCGCGCCGCCCCGTTACCGACTCTTTTCATGGACGTAAATCTGTCCTAACTTCTATGGGAGCGCTCCCTCGACCGGTTATCCCCCGTGGTCCCACCCAGCCAAGGAGCATCCATGCGTCGCCTCATCCGCCCACTCGCGGCGGCGGGCCTGCTCATCGCGGGCTCACTCGCGGCCGTCGGGGCCAGCGCCCCCGCCCAGGCCGACACGCTGATCTGTGAGCAGTACGGCTCGACCACCATCCAGAGCCGCTACGTCGTGCAGAACAACCGCTGGGGCAGCAGCGCCGAGCAGTGCATCAACGTCACCGGCACGGGCTTCTCGATCACCAGCCAGCGGGGCAGCGCGGCCACCAACGGCGCGCCGCTGTCGTACCCCTCGGTCTACTTCGGCTGCCACTACGGCAACTGCTCCCCCGGCACCAACCTGCCGATCCAGGTCAGCCGGATCAGCAGCGCCACCAGCAGCATCAACTACACCTACACGAGCGGCACCTACAACGCCTCGTACGACATCTGGCTCGACCCCACGCCGAAGACGACCGGGGTCAACCAGATGGAGATCATGATCTGGTTCAACCGCCAGGGCTCGATCCAGCCGATCGGCTCGCGCACGGGCAGCGCGACCATCGGCGGCCGCACCTGGGAGGTGTGGACCGGCAGCAACGGGTCCAACAACGTGGTCTCGTACGTCGCGCCGTCGCCGATCACCAGCTGGAACTTCAGCGTCCTCGACTTCATCAACGACGTCCGCAACCGCGGCTCGATCACCAACTCGTGGTACCTGACCAGCATCCAGGCCGGGTTCGAGCCCTGGAACGGCGGCGTCGGGCTGGCCGTCAACTCGTTCTCCGCGACCGTCAACGGCGGTGGCGGCGGCGGTGGTGGCGGTGGGGGTGGGGGCGGTGGCGGCAGCGGCGCCTGCCGGGTCGCGTACACCCCGACGACCTGGAACAACGGCTTCACCGCGAACGTCACGGTCACCAACACCGGGTCGAGCGCGCTGAACGGCTGGACGTTGACGTACAGCCTGCCGGCCGGGCAGACCATCACCAGCTCGTGGAACGCGACGGTGTCCCAGAGCGGAGCGGCGGTGACGGCCCGCAACGTCAGCCACAACGGCACGCTGGCGCCGGGCGCCAGCACGTCGTTCGGCTACCAGGCCACCTACTCCGGCAGCTACGCGTCGCCGAACAGCTTCGCGCTCAACGGCACCGCCTGCACCGTCGGCTGACGTCCGACGCCGCGCCCCCGCCGATCAAGGATCGGGTCACACCGTGTGAACGAGTCCCTGGTCGACGGGGGCCTGCGCCGGCTCGCGGGGGGCCGGGACGACGGGGCACGACGCGCGGGCGACGACCCGCGGCGCCGCCGCGGCGGTCGCGGCGTGCCGGGCGTCGGTGAAGACGATCCGGGTGAAGTCGTGCTCGGGCAGGCCGCGGGGCTGCCCGCCCGGCAGCACGGGCGCCAGCGCCGCGAAGACCGCGTGCACCCGCTCGCCCCGGTACTCCTCCGGCGAGTCCGTCGCGCGCAGCAGCACCGCGCCGTGCGGCAACGGCCGCACCTCGGCGAAGGCTCCCGACGCGGCCAGCCCCTCCGCCCCGCCGAGCCGGTGCGCCAACTCCCTCGGGCAGACGGTCAGCCACTCGTAACCGCGCAGGAACGTCCGGCTCGCCTCGGCCGACTCGTCGCCGGCCCGGCGCAGCGCCGCGTCGAGCAGCGTCGCGGGTGTCGCGTTGCCGGCGGCGCGCAGGATCTCCCCGTACGTGAGGTCGGCGGCGTGCGCCATCCGGCGGATCAGCTCGATCAGCGCGGACAGCACCCGCGGCACCTGTGCGGAGCGCTCGGCGAACCCGACCGATGCCTGCAGCTTGAGGTGCCGGCCGCCGGCGAACCGCAGCACGTGCAGGTCGAGCTCGGCGGCGCCGGGGGCGACGTCGTACCAGTGCGCGGAGAGCTGGCCCAGCCCCTCGGTCAGCCCGTCGGACCAGGAGCACGGACGGCGCCGCCGGCCACGACCCGCGGCCGGCTCGTCGAAGGCGGTGAACGAGGTCGTCGGGGCGGTGGCGCCGGCGGGCTGCACGAACGGCAGCAGGAGCCGGCAGGCCTCGTCGTGCCACAGCTGCAGCAGCGGCGCGATGGCCGACACCTGCTCGCCGCATTCGAGATACAGCACGAGCGTCGCCAGGTCCGGGTCCCGCTCGTCCACTTCCATCCACGACGGCATGGTGAACCCACCGCCGTAGTCGTTCATGCTCATCCCCAGCCCCTTCGACGCCCCAGGACCCGATACCGTAGCGACATCTCCCGGAAAAAACACGGGTGTACGGGCAACGTGTGCTGATGAATTTTTTGTGACCGTCGACGACTGCACAATGTGTACGCCGGCCGCGACGCACCGCCGCCACGAATTGCCGATCATGACTGGAATAAGCGCACCGCGTCTACATGATCACCATCGGTTGCGCCGCGCCGCCGCAGCTAGTGGTGTTCGCAATGCGCACATGACCCGCCCCGGCGGCCCCATGCGCCGCACGCCGGGGATGACAATAGCGCCGCCGGAAGGCGCCCCAGGTAACGGGAAATCCAGAATTGCGGACCGGCATCGACGATATCCGGGAGATGTTTCCGCACGGGCCCCGGCCGGAGTCGAACTCAGCGGGCGAGCGCGTCGATCTCGGCGATCTCACTCCCGGTCAGTGTGAACCCGAAGACCTCGCGGTTGAGGTCGATCCGCTCCGGCGTCACCGACTTCGGGATCACCACGATGCCGTGCTCGATGTGCCAGCGGATCACCACCTGCGCCGGCGTCACCCCGTGCGCCCCGGCGATCCGGGTCAGCACCGGATCCTTCAGATCCGTGTTCTTGAACGGGCTGTACCCCTCCAGCACCACGCCGCGCTTCCGGTGCTCGGCGAGCGTCCGCGCGTCGTACAGCGACGGCGCCCACTCGATCTGGTTGAGCGCCGGCATCTCGCCGGTCTCCTCGGTCAGCGCATCGAGCTGCCCGAGGCTGTAGTTGCTCACCCCGATCGCACGCGCCAGGCCCTCGTTCCGGATCTCCACGAACCGCCGCCACGTCTCCAGGCCGTCGCCGTCGCGCGGCGGCCAGTGGATCAGCCACAGGTCGACGTGGTCGGTGCCGAGCGCGGTGAGGCTCGCCTCGATCGTCTCCCGTTCCCGCCCGAACCGGTTCGGCGGCAGCTTCGTCGTGATGAAGACGTCCCCGCGCGTCAGCCCGCTGTCCCGCAGCGCCCGCCCCACCCCGGCCTCGTTGCCGTACATCGTCGCGGTGTCGATGTGCCGGTAGCCGGCCTGCAGCGCGTAGAGCACCGCCTCGTAGCCCTCGTTGCCGGTCGCCTGCCAGGTTCCGAAGCCGAGGATCGGTATGGCGACGTCGCCGGGAAGCGTCACGGACGGCTGCTCGCTCGATGCGGTCATGGTCGTGTTTCTACCCGAGATCGGCCATCTCATGCCGGATGCGGGAAGAGGTCGACTACCGGACAATGCGACGTATGGGCGACCGGCTGGACGAATACCGGCGCAAGCGCGACCCGAAGCGGACGCCCGAACCGGTGCCCGAGCGCACGCCGCGGAAGCGGCGCGGGGACCGCTTCGTGATCCAGCAGCACCACGCGCGCAGCCTGCACTGGGACCTGCGGCTGGAGCGCGACGGGGTGCTGGCGTCCTGGGCGGTGCCGCGCGGGCTGCCGCGCGACTCGCGCAACCACCTGGCGGTGCACACCGAGGACCACCCGCTGGAGTACCTCGACTTCCACGGCGAGATCCCGGCCGGCGAGTACGGCGGCGGAAAAATGACGATCTTCGACCGCGGCACGTACACCTGCGACAAGTGGCGCGACGACGAGGTGATGGTGGTGCTGCGCGGCGAGCGGGTCTCCGGCCGCTACGTGCTGTTCCGGACCGGCGGCAAGGACTGGATGATCCGGCGGATGGATCCGCCGCCGGGCTGGACCGAGCAGCCGGAGCTGGTGCGGCCGATGACCGCCAGCCCGGCGCGCAGGTTGCCGGCCGAGGACGCCGCCTGGGCGTACGAGATGCGCTGGTCCGGCGTGCGGGCGGTGGGGTACGTCTCGGGCGGGCGGCTGCGGCTGCTCTCGGACGACGACACCGAGATCACCGGTGACTACCGGCAGCTGCGGCCGCTGGCCGAGGAGCTGGCGCCGACCGAGGCGGTGCTGGACGGCGTGGTGACCACGCTGCGGCAGCCGAAGCGGAAGCCGACCGTGCAGTACCTGCTCTTCGACCTGCTCTGGCTGGAGGGGGTGTCCACGGTGGAGCTGCCGTACGCGCAGCGGCGCGAGCTGCTCGACGGGCTGGCCCTGGCCGGCCCGCACTGGCAGACCCCGCCGCACTTCCCCGGCGGCGGCGCGTACGCCCTGGACGCCGCCCGCGACCAGTCCCTGTCCGGCGTCATCGCCAAGCGCCTGGACTCCCCCTACGCCCCCGGCAAACGCCCCCGCACCTGGCTGAGCCTCGACACCTAACGCCGATCTTGCAGTTGTGGTCGGTCACGGACCGCGGCAAAGCGGTGTGATCCGGGCGCCACAACTGCAAGATCGGCGCGGGCTGGCGGCGGGTCAGAGGGCGGTGCACTCTCCCTTGACCGGGCCGTGGACGGTGTTGGGGCGCCCATCGTTGACCGGCGCGGGCGCGTTGGCGGTGCAGAAGAGCGGGCCACGGATCGTGCTCCCGGCGACGACCGGGCTCTCGGTGGTCTTGTTGCCGAGCAGCGAGACGGGGCCGGTGACGGTGGTCTCGTCGATGACGAGGGTGGCGGTGCCGGCGGCCAGGGTGACCGGACCGGTGACCGCCACGTCGGTGAGGCTGACGGTCGCGGCGCCCAGCGCCGTGACCGGACCGGCGATCGTGCCGCCGGTGACGATCAGCGAACCGCCGCCCCAGACGGTGACCGGGCCACGCACGGTCGCGTCGGACACGCAGGTCACGCCGGAGCCGACCGCGAGCGCGCCGCGGTACGTACCGGTGACGGTCCGGGTGCAGGCGGGCAGCGGAATGACCCGGCCCACCGTGCTGCGCGGCGCGACGTCGGCGGTCACCGGCGAGTTCTTCGCCAGGTAGTCGGTGAGCATCGTCAGGTCGTTGTCACCGGTGGTGACCCGGTTGGTGCCCTTGCCGAGCGTGGTGAAGTTGTCGCCGCCGGAGGCGAGGAACGAGTTCTGGGTGACCCGGTACTGCTTCGCCGGATCGATCCGCACCCCGTCGAGCTTCATCGACCGCGCGATGACCCGCTGGCCGCGCGGCTGCGTCGGGTCGTACGCGTAGCTGAAGCCCTTGGAGACGCCGAGCCAGAGCACCGGCCGGGAGGCGCCGTCGGGCTGCCACTGCTCCTCCAGCACCTGCTTGAGCTGGGCGCCGGTCAGCGTCTGCGTCACGACGTCGTTGGCGAACGGCTGCACCGCGAACGCCTCGGAGTAGGTCACCACCCCGTCCGGGGCGTGGAGCAGGTCGGCCCGCAGGCCGCCCGGGTTCATGAAGGCGAGCTGCGCGCCGCCCCGACCGGGATCGGCGGTGCCGGCGAGCTGCACGTCGGCGATGAAGTTGCCGAGAGCCGACTCCGCGCCCCGGTTCTCCGCGCCGTTCGTGTAGGCGCGGCGGATGTCGGCGGTGATCGAGCCGAGCGGCCGCTTGCCCAGCTCGTTCGCGGTCGCCGCCGCCCTGGTGACGATGTCGGCGACGGCGGGGTTCTGCGGCGCGCCGACGACGTCGACCAGCTCCGCCGTCGACGCGGTCACCGCCCGGGTCGCGGGGTCGACGCTCAGCGTGATCCTGCCGAGCTTGCGGCCGTACTCGTGGGCCTGCAGCACCGGCCGGGTACGGTCCGTGCCGGGCACCGGCAGCTGGAAGGCGTACGGCTGGTGGGTGTGGCCGCCCACCACCGCGTCGATGTCGGCGCCGACCCGGGTGAACGGGCCGAAGACCGGGTCGGCGGCGAGCTGCTCGGGCGAGCCGATGTTCTCCGGTGCCGCGCCCTCGTGCGCGAGCAGCACCACCACGTCGGCCTCGCCGTTGGCGGCGTTGCCGTCGCTGAGCTGCGCCGCCACGGAGTTGGCCTCGGCGACCGGGTCGCGGAACTGCACCCCGGCGATGCCGGACGGGCTGACCAGGTTGGCGGTCTGCGGGGTCACCACGCCGACGTAGCCGACGCGGACGCCGCCGAGCTCCTGCACCGAGTACGCGGGCAGCGCGCGAGCGCCGTCGCGGTAGACGTTCGCGCCGAGCAGCGGGAACGCGGCCCGGTCGGTGACCCGACCGAGCAGGTCGTCGATGCCCTTGTCGAACTCGTGGTTGCCGACCGCGCTGACCGCGAGCCCGCCCGCGTTGAGGGCGTCGATCGTCGGGGTGTCGCCGTCGATCGCGGAGATGAACGTGGAGGCGCCGATGTTGTCGCCCGCGGAGACGAACGCGGTGTTCGGGTTGCCGGCGCGGAGCCGGTCGACGAGGCCGACGAGCTGGGCGGCGCCGCCGACGGGCTGCCCGTTCACGGTGGCCGGCGACTGCAGCCGCCCGTGGAAGTCGTTGATGGTCAGGATCTGCAGATCGACGGTCGGCTCGGCCGCCCGGGCGGGGACGGCGGCGACGGTCGTCACGGCGAGCCCGGCCAGGAGGGCGGCGGCGAGGGTGGTTCGGGGTGCGCTGCTGATCAGGCGCATGGAGCGATCCTCCGATGGGGGGTCTCGCAGGAGCTGAACGCGAAGGAGTGTATGGCCTGATCGCGGTCGGGCAACGTAGCCGGCCGGCGCGAACACGCTGGCCGGACGGCCGGGAGACCGGAAATCCGTCACCCGGATGAGGAGTATGTCGCGCAGAACACGGTATTCCCTGCGGCCCGTCGTCCCCGCAGGAAGGCCACCGGATGAGCAGCGAGCACCCCCCGACCGCGAAGCAGACGAGACTCGCCGCCCACCGCCGCGACCCGCGGGACGGCTACCTCACCACGGACCAGGGAATCCGGGTGGAGGACACCGACAACTCGCTGCGGGCCGGCACGCGCGGTCCGATCCTGCTGGCGGACTTCCACCTGCGCGAGAAGCTGATGCGGTTCGACCACGAGCGGATCCCCGAGCGGGTGGTGTACGCGCGCGGCGCCGGCGCGCACGGCTGGTTCCAGGTGTACGACGGCTCGCTCGCCGAGTCCACGACCGCGGAGTTCCTCGGCGACCCGTCGCTGCGTACCCCGGTCTTCGTCCGCTTCTCCACCCTGCAGGGCGGGCGCGGTTCCGCCGACACCCCGCGCGACGTCCGCGGCTTCGCGACCAGGTTCTACACCGGCCAGGGCAACTTCGACCTGGTCGGCACCAACATGCCGGTCTTCTTCATTCAGGACGGCATCAAGTTCCCCGACCTCGTGCACGCGCTGAAGCCGGAGCCGCACAACGAGATCCCGACCGCGTCGCCCGGGCACGACACCTTCTGGGACTTCGTGTCGCTGCAGCCGGAGACGCTGCACCACGTCATGTGGCTGATGTCGGACCGCGCGCTGCCGCGCAGCTACCGGATGATGCAGGGCTTCGGGGTGCACACGTTCCGGCTGGTGAACGGCGCGGGACGGACCACGTTCGTCAAGTTCCACTGGAAGCCGACGCTGGGCGTCCACTCGCTGGTCTGGGACGAGGCGCAGAAGATCTCCGGCCAGGACCCGGACTTCAACCGGCGCGACCTGTGGGAGGCGATCGAGGCGGGGCAGTTCCCGGAGTACGAGCTGGGGCTGCAGCTGATCCCGGAGGAGCGCGAGTTCGACTTCGACGACGTCGACCTGCTCGACCCGACCAAGCTGATCCCGGAGGAGGTCGTACCGGTCACCCCGGTTGGGCGGATGGTGCTGGACCGCAACCCCGACAACTTCTTCGCCGAGACCGAGCAGGTGGCGTTCCGGGTGGACAACGTCGTGCCGGGGATCGACTTCACCGCCGACGCGCTGCTGCAGGCGCGGCTCTTCTCGTACCCGGACACCCAGCTCACCCGACTCGGCGGGCCCAACGCCGCGCAGCTGCCGGTCAATCAGCCGGTCGCGCCGGTCGCGCACTACCAGCAGGACGGGTTCGGCCAGCAGACGGTCCGGCAGGGGCGGGCGAACTACCACCCCAACTCGCTCGGCGACGGGCGCCCGGTGGTGGCCGGGCGGCAGGGCGGCGGGTTCACGCACTTCCCGGAGCGGATCGACGGGATGCCGGAGCGCAGGCGCAGCCAGACCTTCGCCGACCACTACAGCCAGCCGACGCTGTTCTGGAACAGCATGTCGCTGTGGGAGAAGGAGCACATCGTCGCGGCGTTCCGCGTCGAGCTCGGCCGCGTCGGGCCGAGGCACATCCGCGAGCTGATGGTGCAGCACCTCAACCGGATCGACCACGAGCTGGCGCAGCTGGTGGCGGCGGGGATCGGCGTGACCGCCCCGGCGCGGCGGGGTGACAACCACGGCCGCGGCTCACGGGCGCTCAGCCAGGCGTACGGCCCGCGCCACAGCGTGCTCGGCCGGAAGGTCGCCATTGTGGTCGCGGACGGGGTCGACGGGGACACGGCCGCGACGCTGCGCGCCGCGCTGACCGAGCGGGGGGCGCTCGTCGAGCTGCTCGGCCCGGTCGACGGTGTCGTCACCGCCGCCGACGGCGCGGCGCTGGCGGTGACGCGCGCGATCGGAGGCGTCGGCTCGGTCCTCTACGACGCGGTGCTGGTGCCCGGCGGCAACGACGCCGCGATCGCGCTGGTCTCCGACGGGTACGTGGTGCACTTCGTGGCGGAGGCGTACAAGCACGCGAAGCCGGTCGGGGTGCTCGGCGAGGCGACCACGCTGCTCACCCAGACCCAGCTGCCGATGCCCGCGCTGGACGACGACGGGTTCGGCGAGGAGCTGGGGCTGGTCGTGCAGTCGGCGCGCGGCACGGTGGGCGACGCGTTCGTGACCGCGTACGTCGACGCGATCGCGCGGCACCGGCACTTCGACCGGGCGGTGGACGCCATCGCGGCGTGACGGTCCGCTGAAGCGGTGGTCGCGTTCGGTCGGTCTGGACCGGACCCGGTGGCATCCGTCATCCTTGACCGGGTGTGTGGGGGGAGGAAGCAGGACGATGCGTGATCTCGACGAAGCGCTGGCCCGCCTTGCCCGCCGCGACCAGCTGCAGAAACGCCACGGCAGCGGCGCCCAGGATCCGCCGCGCACCGCCGCCGACGAGGTGGCCGAGGCCCTTCGGCCGATCGTCGAACGGCACCCCGGCCTCACCGCCGTCGTCCGCCTCGACGAGGGCGACGTCGGCACCGAGCTCCGGATCGCGAGCGAGGCGGGCTCGGTCCGGGTGATGATCACGGAGATCAGCGAGGGGTCGGAGCCCTTCGAGGCCGCGTTCGAGTCCCCGTCGTTCGAGACGACCGCCTTCGAGACGACCGCTTTCGAAGCGACCGCCTTCGAGAACGTGCCGCTGGAGTCGGCACCGCTCGACTCCGCCGCACCGCCCGCCCCCCGCGTGCTGGTCGGGGAGTTCTCGATCACCGAGGATCGGACGCCCACGGACGCGCCGGTGCCCGCCGGCCCGCCGGAGTGGCCGCCGCGGGCGCAGGCCGCGCCGGGCAGCCCGGAGGCGCGGTTGGCGGAGCTGATCCGGCGCGACCCGTCACTGCTGGAAACCCCGCGCGACCGTTGATCCCCCACGCGCGCTGATCCCCCACGCGCGCTGATCCCCGGCGCGCACTGATCCCCGGCGCGCGTTGGTCCCCGGCGCGCGCGGCATCACGCGGGAGCGAGCAGGTCGCGCAGCTCGCGCACGGCGGCCCGGCCGGCGCGGGTCGCCCCGACCGTGCTGGCGGACGGACCGTAGCCGACGAGGTGCACGCGCGGATCGGCGACGACGCGGGTGCCGTCCATGGTGATTCCGCCGCCGGGACCACGCAGCCGCAGCGGGGCGAGGTGGTCGAGGGCGGCGCGGAAGCCGGTGCACCAGAGGATGACGTCGGCGCGCACTGTCCGCCCGTCGCGCCAGGCGACGCCGTCCGGCGTGATCCGGTCGAAGATCGGCAGGCGGTTGAGCACGCCGCGCGCGCGGGCCTCGCGCACCGGCGCGGTCAGAGTCAGCCCGGTGACGCTCACGACGCTCTCCGGCGGACGGCCGGCCCGTACCGCCCGATCGACGAGGGCGACGGCGGCGCGCCCGTGCTCCGGGGTGAACTCGCGCTCGTGGAAGACGGGCGGGCGGCGGGTCACCCAGGTCGTCTCCGCGACCTCGGATATCTCGGCGAGCAGCTGCACCGCCGACGTCCCACCGCCGACGATCACCACGTGCCGGCCGGCGAACTCCGCCGGGCCCCGATAGTCGGCGGTGTGCAGCTGGCGGCCCCGGAAGGTCTCCTGCCCGGGGTAGTACGGCCAGAACGGACGGCTCCACGTGCCGGTCGCGTTGATCAATGCGCGGGTGGCCCAGTCGGCGGCGTCGCCGCGCACCAGCAGCCGCCCGTCGCCGTCCGGGTGGTCACGGACCTCCGTCACCCGCACCGGACGCCGCACCCGCAGGTCGAAACGGCGCTCGTACTCGGCGAAGTAGGCGGGGACGACCTCGGCGGCGGACCGGGTCGGATCGGGCGCGTCGAAGGGGAGACCGGGCAGGGCGTGCAGCCCGTGCACGGTGCCGAGCCGCAGCGTCGGCCAGCGGTGCCGCCACGCGCCGCCCGGCCCGTCCGCGTCGTCGAGCACGACGTGCCGCAGGCCGGCACGGCGCAGGAAGTACGCGGCGGCCAGGCCGGCCTGGCCGGCCCCGATCACCACCACGTCCACGTCGTACGCCCGCTTCGTCACCTCCGGTGCAACGCCGGCCCGGGGCCGGCCGCGTCCCGCCCCGCGTCGTCGGTTTGATCACATGCCGGCGGCCCGCACCACCGCCGCCGCTCCGCCACCACGGCGGGTCGGCTCCGCGGCGGCCACGACGCGCCCGTCGGGCAGGAACTCCAGGGCGGTGGCGGCCCCGAGTTCGGCCGTGGGCGCGAACCGGTGCCCGAGCGCGTCGAGACCGGACGCCGCCGGGTCGGCCACGAACCCGGGCTCGGCCTGCGCCATCGCGGCGTTGCGCTGCGACGCGCGCGGCGCGGCGAGCGCCTCCGGCAGTGTCATGCCGAGGTCGATCCGGTTCACCAGCACCTGCAGCACCGTCGTGATGATCGTCGCCCCACCGGGGGTGCCGAGCGCGAGCAGCGGCCGGCCCTGCGCCAGCACGATGGTCGGCGACATGGAGCTGCGCGGCCGCTTGCCGGGGCCCGGCAGGTTCGGATCGGCGGCGTCGCCCTGGGTGGGGGCGAAGCTGAAGTCGGTCAGCTCGTTGTTGAGCAGGAACCCCCGGCCGGGCACCACCATCGCGTTGCCGCCGGTCGCCTCGATGGTCAGCGTGTACTGCACGATGTTGCCCCACCGGTCGGCAACGGTCAGGTTCGTCGTCCCGTGCTCCGGCTGCTCGGCCGAGCCCGCGCGCGCCGAGGCGCACCCGCCGTACGACCCGTCGGGGACGCCGGGCGCGACCGGCTTGTCCAGCGCCGCCGACGCGTCGATGCGGCAGGCCCGGTCGGCGGCGAAACGGTCGGTGAGCAGCTCACGGACGACGCGTTGCGGGGTGCCGTCGCCGACGTAGCGGTTACGGTCCGCGAAGGCGAGCGCGCTGGCCTCGAGGTAGTGGTGCAGGGCGCCGGTCCGGGGCATCCGCGACAGGTCGAAGCGTTCGAGAATGTTCAGGGCCTCGCCGACCGCGACGCCGCCGCTGGACGGCGTGGACATGCCGTAGACGTCGAGGCCGCGGTAGCGGGAGCGGGTCGGCTCGGGGCTGCGTACCCGGTAGTCGGCGAGGTCCGCCAGCGTCATCCCGCCGGGTCGGATCGGGTGCGGCCAGGCGCCGACCCGGCTGGCCGCGACCGGCGGGCGCTGCACGGTGTCCACGATGTCGCGGGCGATCGGCCCGCGGTAGAACGCGCCCGTGCCGTGTCGCGCGACGAGCCGGTAGGTGTCGGCGAGGTCCGGGTTGCGCAGCACCGTGCCGACCGCGGGCGGCTGACCGCCGGGCAGGTAGAGCGCGGCGGTCGAATCGAACTGGCCGAAGGCGGCCGCGTTCTCGCTCACCTGCGACCGGAACGTCCCGTCGATGACGAAGCCCCGCTGCGCCACGGCGGCGGCCGGCGCGAGCAGCGTCCCCAGTGGGCGGCTCCCCCAGCGGCGCAGCGCCTCTTCCCAGGTCGCGAGCGTGCCGGGCACCCCGGCCGACAGGCCGCTGACCCGGGCCGCGGCGAAGGCGTACGGCGCGCCGGTCGCGGGGTCCACGAGCGAGTCGGCGCGCATCGCGGCGGGCGCCGCCTCGCGCCCATCGAGGGTGCGCACCGTTCCGGTGCGCGCGTCGTAGTGGACGAAGAAGCCGCCGCCACCGATTCCGGCCGAGAACGGCTCGGTCACCCCGAGCGTCGCGGCCGCCGCCACGGCCGCGTCGACCGCGTTGCCGCCCCGCCGCAGCACGTCGAGCCCGACCGCCGTGGCGGTGGCGTCGACCGTCGTCACGGCGCCCCCGTAACCCACCGCGGTCGGCGATTTCGGGGGGTCGGCCCGCCGCGCGTACGCGGGCGGCGGCGCCACGGCGACGACCGTCAGGGCGGTGAGCGCGGTCAGCGTGATCGTGCGGCGGAACCTCATCGGGCCTCCCCGGATCGGCGTGCGTCTCCGTCCCTGCCTACCGGCTGCCCGGAACGGGGGCAAGACGAGAGCCGGCGGTTCACCCGCCGGCTCTCGTCGCGCACGCCCCGGTCAGGAGGTCGGCGGCTCGTCCTGACCGGACTCCTCCGCCGCGTCCGCCTCCTCCTTCGTCCGGTGCACCGCCTGGTCGGCGTGCTCCGGCGGCCCGTACACGGTGTAGAGGACCAACGGGTTCGGCCCGGTGTTGACGAAGTTGTGCTTCCGGCCGGCCGGTACGACGACGAGGTCGCCCTGGGCGACGCTGCGCTTCTCCCCGTCGACGATGGCGTCGGCGGTGCCGCTGACGAAGGTGAGGATCTGATCGATGTCCTCGTGGACCTCCTCGCCGATCTCGCCGCCCGGCGGGATCGTCATGATCACCAGTTGGGTGTGCTCACCGGTCCACAGGACCCGGCGGAAGTCCGAACTCTGCTCGGCGACGGTAGCGATCGTGAAGTGCTCCATGGCGCGCCTCTTACCCAACCGCACGGAGCGCCATGCCTCGCGCCGGCGGGCCGTACCCGCGACGGGGCGGGCCGTCACGACACCGGCTGCGGCGCCGGTTCGGGCGCGGTCGCCACGGGCGCCGCCCGACCGGCGGTGACCGCGAGCACCGCGCCGGCCAGGACCACGGCGCCGCCGACGAGCTGCGGCACGGTCATCGGCGAGTCCAGCAGCAGCCAGGCCGCGACGATGCTCACCACCGGCTCGAACATGCTCAGGATCGACGCCGAGGTCGGCCCGATCAGGCTCATCCCCGCGAAGAACGCGCCGATCGCCACCACCGTCGACACGACCGCCAGCCCGAGGACGGGCAACCAGCCGCTCGGTGCGAAGTCGAAGCGCAGCGTGCCGGTCGCGGCGCCGGTCAGCCCGGTGGCCACGGCGGCGAAGAGCGAGATGTACCCGCTGGTCGCGACCGGCGAGACCGACGAGGAGAGGCGGTTACCGAAGACGATGTACACGGAGTAGCAGAGCGCGGCGGAGACCGCCAGGACCACACCGAGCACGTCGGGGGCGCCGCCGGGCACGCCCAGCACCAGCCCCATCCCGGCGAAGGCCACCACCATCGCGGTCACCCGCCGGCCGGAGAGCCGCTCCCGGTCGAGCACGACCGACAGCAGCATGACCAGCGCGGGGAAGAGATAGAGCAGCAGCACCGCGAGCGCCGGCGAGATGTAGCGGACGGCGGAGAAGAACGTCACCGACTGCAGCGTGTAGAGCACCCCGCCGAGGACCGCCAGCGAGGCGAGCTCCCGGCCGCCGGGCAGTCGCAGTCGCCGCCGCGCGGCCAGGTACCCGAAGAAGAGCAGCGCGGCGATCGAGAACCGCAGGAACAGCAGGGTGAAGACGGTGAGGCCGCTGTCGTACGCGTACGCGGCGAAGGTGGGCAGGAAGCCGAAGCTGATCGCGGAGAGCACCACCAGCGGCGGCCCGGCCACACTCTTGCGCATCCCGCTCCCCTCTCCTCCGTGACGATGATCATCGTACGGCGGGGCCGGCGTGCGGTCGCGACCATGCGACAAGCGCTCACGACACGCGGGCGGCCGGGCGGCGGCGGCCCGGCGTCGCAGCCGCGCGGATAGGGTGGTCGGCGGCGCTGGTACGGGTCAGCCGGACCGTCGCGGCCAGGACGCTGCCGGTCGTGCCGCACCACGCGGACGACCGACCGCACCCGGGAGGGCCATGAGTACGCCGACCAGCTCCTTCTCCGCCCGCCTGCGCGGGTTCGCCTGGCACGACCCGCAGGCGGCCGCCGCCGGACGCTACTGGTCGGCGTTGGTCGCCGGTGAGCTCGGCCGGGACCGCTACGCCGACCATCTCGCCCAGCACTGGTTCGTGTACGAGGTGCTGGAGGAGGCCGCCGACGCGATGCGGCGGGACCGGCTGGCCGGCCCGTTCGTCGACGACGCGCTCAGCCGGCTGCCGGCGCTCCGCGCGGACCTGGAGTTCCTGCTCGGCAGCGCCTGGGCCGAGCGGATCACGCCACGGCGGGCCACCGGGGAGTACGTCGCCCGGCTACGCGAGGTCTGCTGGCGCTCGCCCGCCTGGTTCGTCGCGCACCACTACACCCGCTGCCTCGGTGACCTTCAGCGCGGGGTGCTCAACGCCGAGGCGATCGCCAAGGCGTACGGGTTGACCGGCGGCAGGGGGCTGTCCTTCCACCGCTACCCGGCGATCCGCGATCCGGACCGCTACGAGAGCGACTATCGGGAGCGGCTCGACGCGCTGGCGCTGGACCCCACCGCGCTCGCCGGCCTGGTCGGCGAGGTGGGCGTGGCGCACCGGCACACGTACGCCCTCCTCGCCGACCTGGGCCGCGAGCCGGGCGACGACCGCCCACCGTCGGCGGCGGCCTTCGCCCGGTCGCGGCAGGTCAGTCCCGCGCAGGCGTGACGCCTCAGGGCAGCTGGGGGATCGCCTCGACGATCAGCCAGATACCGAAGATCGCGAAGAGCGCCGCGGCGCCGTACTTGATGGCCTTCTCGGGGAGCCGCTTGCCGAGCATCCGTCCGACCAGGATCGCCAGCGCGTCGGCGACGACCATGCCGATGGTCGAGCCGATCCAGGTGCCGAACCAGCCGTGCTGGGTGGCGAGGGTGATCGTGGCGAGCATCGTCTTGTCACCGAGCTCGGCGAGGAAGAACGCGACCGAGACGGCCACGATCGCCGAGCGGTTCGTCCGCTCGGCCTTGGTCTTCTCCTCCTCGGTCAGCGTGTCGCCGCGCAGCGTCCAGGCGCCGAAGCCGAGGAACGCGAGACCGGCCACCAGCGAGATCCAGCCGGTCGGCAGGGTTTCGCCGAGTCCGTAGCCGATGGCGACCGACACCAGATGCACCACGGCGGTGGCGATCGTGATGCCGATCAGCACCGGCCACGGCTTGAAGCGTGTCGCGAAGGTCATCGCCATCAGCTGCGACTTGTCGCCGAGTTCGGCCACGAAGATCACGCCGAAGCTGATCACGAGAGCTGCGAGGAATCCGTCCATCACATTCCTTGTCCAGTCGGTGCCGGATCGGGACACAGCGGACCTCGACCCGGCTCGTACAGCCTGAGTCGAAGGTCTCGCTCACCTCACCGGAAACCGGAAAAGGCCTCGCGGCCGGGCGCGGAGCGCCAGTATGTCGACCGCGATGTTGGGAGCTACTCCCCCTCGCGCCGGCAACCCTAACCCACGATGACCATGACGGCCACGATGGGGTGACGTCGCACACGCGTACGCGGTCGTCGCAGGTGAGGACGGACGGTGCCAGCCGACCGCAGGATGACAGGTTTGGTTAGGCTCTGCTAACTTCAGCCCGTCGCGACCCGAGGAGCCGCTCGGGGCGATCCCCTGCCTCGACAAGGAGTTGCCGTGCCCATCTCACCGCTCAAGGGGGCGCTGGCGCTGGCCGCCGCGACCACTCTCGCCCTGGGCCTGACCGCCTGCGGCGGTGACGGCGAGTCCG
The DNA here is from genome assembly GCF_900107255.1 of Micromonospora pattaloongensis. Taxonomy (GTDB): domain Bacteria; phylum Actinomycetota; class Actinomycetes; order Mycobacteriales; family Micromonosporaceae; genus Micromonospora_I; species Micromonospora_I pattaloongensis. The sequence goes on from NZ_FNPH01000001.1 coordinate 160,452, forward strand.
GCGGCGTCGCGGCCGGTTCGGCCCCGAACGACAAGAAGATCACGGTGTACAGCGGGCGTAGCGAGACGCTGGTGAAGCCGCTGCTGGAGAAGTTCACCCAGCAGACCGGGATCAAGGTCGAGACCCGGTACGCCAACACCGCGCAGATGGCCGCGCAGCTTCTCGAGGAGGGCGACAAGTCGCCCGCCGACGTGTTCCTCGCGCAGGACGCCGGGGCGCTGGGCGCGGTGAACAAGAAGGCGCTGTTCGCGGCGCTGCCCGCCGAGACGCTGAACAAGGTGCCGCAGACCTACCGGGCGCAGGACGGCAAGTGGATCGGCGTGAGCGCCCGGGCCCGCGTGCTCACCTACAACCCCGACCTGGTGTCCGCCGCCGAGCTGCCGAAGTCGGTCTTCGAGCTGACCGACCCGAAGTGGAAGGGAAAGATCGGCGTCGCCCCGACCAACGCCTCCTTCCAGGCGTTCGTCACCGCGATCACCGTGCAGCACGGCGAGGCGAAGGCGCGCGAGTTCCTCAAGGGGCTGAAGGCCAACGAGCCGCAGATCCGCGACGGCAACGTGCCGATCGTCGAGGACGTGGACGCCGGCAAGATCGCGGTGGGTCTGGTCAACCACTACTACATCGGCGAGATCGCCAAGGAGCGCGGCGTCACGCCCGAGTCGCTCAAGGCGAAGCTGCACTTCTTCGGCAACGGTGACATCGGTTCCCTGGTCAACGTCGCCGGGGTCGGCGTGCTCAACCGCGCCGCGCAGGACGCGGACGTGCGCAGCTTCGTGGACTACCTGCTCGGCACCGAGGGGCAGAAGTACTTCGCCGAGCAGACCTTCGAGTACCCGGTCGTCGCCGGGGTCGCCGGGCCGGCGTACGTGCCGGCGCTGAACGAGCTGACCGCCCCGCCGGTCAACCTGAACGACCTCGACGGACTGCAGGGCACCATCGCCCTGATCAAGGAATCGGGGCTGACGCCCTGAGCACGTCGACCATCCCGGCACGGCGGACGCCCACGACGGCGTCCGCCGCGCCGGCGTTGCGGCGCCGACTGCACCGGCTCGCCCCACGCCCGTGGCTGTTGCTCGCCGCCACCGTCGCGGTCGTGGTCGCGCTCATCCCGCTGGCGTACCTGGCGATCCGCACGGTCGAGGCCGGCTGGCCGGCGATCCGCACCGAGCTGACCAACCCGCGCGTCGCCGACCTCGCCGCCCGCAGCCTCGCGCTCGCCGCCGTGGTCACCGCCGGCTGCGTGGCCCTCGGCGTCGGCACCGCGTTCCTGGTCACCCGCACCGACCTGCCCGCACGGCGGCTCTTCACGATCCTCGCCGCGCTGCCGCTGGCCGTGCCCACCTACATCGCGGCCTTCACCTGGGTCTCCACCATCACCGGGTTCGAGGGCTTCTGGGCCTCGGCGCTCGTGCTCACGCTCTGCAGCTACCCGTACGTCTTCCTGCCGGTCGCCGCCGCGCTGCACCGCGCCGACCCTGCCCAGGAGGAGGTGTCCCGCTCCCTCGGCCGGGGCGCGTGGACGACGTTCACCTCGGTCACGCTGCCGCAGATCCGCCCCGCCATCGCCGGCGGCGCGCTGCTGGTCGCCCTCTACGTCCTCTCCGACTTCGGCGCGGTCGCCATCCTGCGCACCGACACCTTCACCCGGGCCGTCTTCATCGCCTTCGACCTCGGCTTCGACCGGACCGGCGCGCTGGTGCTCTCCACGGTCCTGGTCGCGCTCACCGTGCTGCTGCTCGCCGGCGAGACGCTCAGCCGCCGCCGCGGCGCCCGGTACGCCCGGGTCGGCGCCGGAGCCCGCCGCCCGCACAGCCCCGCACGGCTGCGGGCGCTGCGCTGGCCGGCCGCCGCCGCGCTCACCGCGGTCGCCGCGCTCGCCTTCGGCGTCCCCGCCGCGAACCTGGCGCGCCGGCTCGCCGCCGGGGTGTCCCGGCCCGGCTCGCTCCCCGAGATCGCCACCGCCGCCGGCAACTCGCTGACCGTGTCGCTCGGCGGCGCCGCGTTGACCATGCTGCTGGCGCTGCCGATCGGGCTGCTCGCCGCCCGCGCCCCCGGCGTGCTGGCCAACGGCCTGGAACGGCTGAGCTACCTGACCCACGCCCTGCCCGGGATCGTCATCGGCCTGTCGCTGGTCTTCTTCGGGATCAACGTCGCCTACCCGCTCTACCAGAGCGTCTGGCTGCTCACCTTCGCGTACGCGGCGCTCTTCCTGCCGCTGGCGGTCGCGGCGGTCGCCGGCGCCGCCGCCCAGGCCCCGCCCGTACTGGAGGAGGCGGCCCGGTCGCTGGGACGCCGTCCCGCCGCGGTCTTCGCCACCGTGACGCTGCCGCTTACCCTGCCGGGCATCGCCGCCGGCGCCGCCATGGTCTTCCTGACCTGCATGAAGGAACTCCCGGCGACGCTACTGCTCCGACCCACCGGCATGGACACGCTGGCCACCGAGCTGTGGACGCACACCTCCGTGGCCGCGTACGCCGGGGCCGCGCCGTACGCGGCGCTGCTCGTGCTCCTCTCCGCTATCCCCACCTGGGTCCTCGCCGCCCGCACCGGGCTTCTCCAGCAGGAAGGTGACCAATGAGCGCGCTGTCCATCTCCGACGCCGAGAAGGCCTGGGGCGACGTCCGCGCGCTGGCCGGGGTGAGCCTCACCGTGCCGACCGGGTCGCTGGTCGCCGTCCTCGGTCCCTCCGGCTGCGGCAAGACCACGCTGCTGCGCTGCGTCGCCGGGCTGGAGCGGCTGGACGCCGGGCGGATCGCGGTCGACGGCCGCGACGTCGCGGGACCGCGTACCCACGTTCCCACCCACCGCCGGCGGATCGCGCTCGTGCCGCAGGAGGGGGCGCTCTTCCCGCACCTGTCGGTGGCCGACAACGTCGGGTACGGGCTCGACCGGGCGACGCGCCGCAGCGGCCGGATCGCCGAGGTGCTCGCGCTCGTCGGGCTCGACGGCTACGGCGACCGGATGCCGCACCAGCTCTCCGGCGGGCAGCAGCAGCGCGTCGCGCTGGCCCGCGCCCTCGCCCCGCGCCCCTCGCTGATCCTGCTCGACGAGCCGTTCAGCGCGCTGGACGCGGGGCTCCGGGCAGACCTGCGCCGCGACGTGCGGGCCGCGCTCCGCGCCGACGGGGCGACCGCGGTGCTGGTCACGCACGACCAGGGCGAGGCGCTCTCGCTGGCCGACGAGGTCGCGGTGATGCGCGACGGTCGGGTCGTGCAGATGGGCACCCCCACCTCGGTCTACCGCACCCCCGCCGACCCGTGGGTGGCGGCCTTCGTCGGGGAGGCGGTGCTGCTGCCGGGAACCGCGCACCAGGGTCGCGCCCAGACCCCGATCGGAACCGCGCCGATCCTGCCCACGGCGGCCGACGAGGCGCCCACGCCGGTCACCGTACTGATCCGTCCCGAACAGCTGGACCTCACCGCCGCGCACCGGGCCGCGCCGGGCGCGGTCACCGCGACCGTGCTGCGCCGGGACTTCCACGGGCACGACACCCTGACCGTGGTACGCCTCGCCGACGGCACCGAGCTCGCCGCCCGGTCCCTCGACGGCGCCGAGCACCACGGCCCGGGCAGCGAGGTAGCGTTGAAGATCCGCGACACCGTGCTGGCCTGGCCGCGCCAGCGCGGCTGACGCCCGCACCCGGCCCGACCCCGGCGTCTCAGGATCCGGGTGACCGGCCCGCACCGCGGCCGGCGCGGCGGCAGCGGGTGGGACGTTCTCCCTGATGACGTGCCTCGGGACGGCCGCGCGGCCCGAAGACCCAAATCTGGAGTGGACGCGGAACCCGGCGCTCGCGCAAACTGTGCGCCCAGGAGGACGATGGCCGACGAGCGGGTGGGGGGCGAGACGATGGGCGAACCGATCCTGGTGGTCGATGTGGGCACATCGACCACCCGGGCGGCGCTGGTCGTCGACGACCAGGTGACCCTGCTCAAGGAGCCGGCGAGCGGCCTGGCGGCGTGGCCGGCGTCGGTCTGCGTCACCGACGAGGGCTACGTGGTCGGCACGGCGGCGGAGCTGCGCAAGCGGACGCTTCCCGGCCGTTACATCGACGGGCCGCGGCGCGCGGTCGACGCGCAGGCGCCGATGCGGCTGGAGCACCGGGAGGTGACCGGCGCGGAGGCGCTGTCGGCGTACCTGATGGTGATCGCCGCCGAGGCCCGCCAGCTGCACGGCGCCGAGATCCCCCGGCTGCTGCTGACCGTCCCGGCCGAGTACGCCCCCGGGGACCCACGCCGGGACGTCCTGATCGGCGTCGGCGAGTCCCTCGGCTTCCGCGACGTCGAGCTGATCAGCGACGCGGTCGCCACCGCCCTGGATCCGCAGGCCTCGGAGCACCTGCCACCCGGCGCCCTGGTGCTGGTCTGCGACCTCGGCGCCACCTGGACCACCGCCATGGTCCAGGTGTACGGCAGCCACACCGCGCAGCTCACCCAGGAGACCTCCGCCGCCGGACGCGACCTCGACGCGCAGCTCATCAACGACCTGCGTACCGAGGGCCGCGGCTGGCTGGAGCCGCTGCTGGCGGCGCCGGGCGACGCCGGGCTGCGCGCCTACTACGAGGCGATCGACTTCATGCGCCGGCTCAAGCACCAGTTGGGCGACGGCGACGAGGTGAGCGACACCTTCACCCCGGTCACGCCCCCGTACCGGCTCACCCGGGTCTGGATGGAGGCGTTCGCGGAACCGGCGCTGCGCTGGCTCGCGGCGAGCTGCCAGCGCGTCATGAGCAGCGTCGGGGCGACCCCGGCGACCGTCGCCGCCGTCGTGCTCGCCGGCGGCGGCGCCCGGCTGTCGATGACGGCGTCGACCCTGCACCGGGCGCTCGGGCTGCGCGACGCCGGCGCTCACGGCCGGCCGCTGCGCCGGATCGCCGACCCGGAGCTGGCCGCCGTACGCGGGGCCGCCCGGTTCGCCGCCGGGGCCGCCACCCGGGTCATCCCGGCCGAGACGCCGCGCTGGCGGGTCCGGCCGCTCTCCTGGGAGATCCCCGGCGGTGAGGGGCGGCTGCTGCGCTGGACGCTCACGGAGGGCCGGCCGTACCCGGCCGGTGCGGTGCTGGCGCAGGTGCGCACCGCCGACGAACGGGTCTTCGAGCTGACCGCGGCGCACGACGGCACGCTGCTCGGCCAGCACGTCGGCGCCGGCCAGCCGGTGGGCCCGGCGCTGATCGCCGCGGTCGCCAAGGACCCCGCGACCCTGCTGGCCCAGCCGCCGGCGCGGCGACACCGCCTGGAGTCCGACGGGTCCTGGCTGCTCACCGCCGACCGGCAGCACCTGGTCGAGTGCGACCGCACCGCCCGGGCCGTGCAGTTCCGGACGGTCACCGACGCGGCGCTGGTCGCGGAGTTCCAGCCCGACCACGGCGGTACCGACAGCCGGGGCCGGGTGTTCCTGAACACCAGCGGCCACCTCTGCCTGATCGCCTGGGACGGCGAGGGCTTCTTCTCGGTGTGGGACATCGAGAGCGGCAAACTCACCGCCCGCTTCCGCGATCCCGGCATCCCGGTGAAGGTGCTGGTCAACGAGGCGCACTGGCGGCTCGCCGTGGAGAGCCGCGGCAAGGGCGTCGGCCGGTTCGGTCGACCGGTGACGACGTTCTGGGATCTGCGGACCGGCGCGCAGATCGCCAGGGCCACCGACGAGCAGTGGCGGCTGCACGAACCCGGCTACTCCCCGGTGAGTGTCGGCCAGGGGTTCGCGCGCAGCGCGCTGAGCCCGGACGGCCAGCTGCGTGCGATCATCAGCGACGCCGCCGACGGAACCCCGTCGATGGTGCTGTCCGAGGCCGCGACCGACCGGGAGGTCTTCCGGGTGCAGGGCGGCGCGCAGCAGCGGGCCTGGGTCGCGTTCAGCGGCGACGGCCGGCACCTGCTGGCCAACTGGGAATCCGACGAGCGGAGCCTGCTCGATGTCTGGGATGTCTGACAGCCGGTCGCTGGTCGTCGACTTCGGCACCTCGTCATCGGCGGCCGCGGTCGTCACCGGCGACACCATGCACCTGGTGGCGGAGCCGATCACCGGCTCGTACACCTGGCCGTCCGCGGTGCACTGGGACGGCCAGCACATGTTCGTCGGCAGCGTCGCCGAGCGCCGCAAGCGGGCCGAGCCCACGGCGTACGCCGCGGAGTTCAAGCGGGGCCTCGCCGCCGACGTCCCGGTGCCGCTCGGCGACCGACGGTTCCGCCCGGTCGAGCAGGTCGTCGCGGTCCTCGCGACGCTGCGCGGCGAGGCGGAGCACCTGCACGGCGGGCGGATCGAGCGCGCGGTGATCACCGTGCCGGCCAGCTACGCGGTCGGCGACCCGCGCCGGGGGCAGATGATCGCCGCCGGCGAGGCGGCCGGGTTCCACACCGTCGAGCTGCTCTCCGAGCCGGTCGCGGCCGCGTTCGCGCCGGTGGCGGGCGCTCCCCTCACCCCCGGCGAGCTGGTGCTCGTCTACGACCTCGGCGGCGGGACCTTCGACACCGCCCTGGTCCGGGTGGGCGAGCACGGGCACGAGGTGCTCGGCCACGTCGCGATCGACAACTGCGGCGGGCGTGACATCGACGCGCTGCTGGCGGCGCGCATCCACGACGAGGGGCGGGAGTGGCTGGAGCCGCTGCTCGCCGCCGCCGCGACGGACCCGACCGGGCCGGCCGCGCTGCGGATGGAGATGGCGGTCACCGACTTCGCCCGGCGGATCAAGCACCAGCTCAGCGAGGTGGAGGAGGTCGAGGACTTCCTGATGCCGAACACCCCGGCCTACCGGATGACCCGCGACGACCTGGCCTCGCTGGCCGCGCCGCTGCTCGACCAGACCGTCGCCTGCTGCCAGAGCCTGCTCGACGAGCTCGTCGTCGGGGTGAGCGAGGTCGACGCGGTGCTGCTGGTCGGCGGCGGCGCCCGGATGCCGGCGGTGATCGACACGGTGCGGCGGGCGTTCGAGCGGCCGCTGCGACACGTCGACGAGCCCGAGCTGGCCACGGTCCGCGGCGCGGCGCGCTGGCTGGGACACAGCGGCAGCCGTACGGTCCTGCCGTCGCCGGCGAGCGACGGCTCCCAGCCGCTGTCGTTCGCCGTGCCCGGCCGGGCCCGGCTGCTGCGCTGGCTGGTCGGACCGGGCGACGCCTACCCGGCGGGGGCCACCCTGGCCCGGGTGCGGCTGCAGACCGGCGCGCTGTGGGATCTGACCGCCGCCACCGCCGGCACAATCGAGCGGCTGCTCGTCGCCCCCGGCGCCGAGATCGCCCCCCAGCACTGGCTGGCGCTGGCCCGGCCCACCACCGTCGACCGCGCGACGCCACCCGCGACCACCGACCGCGCGACGCCACCCGCGACCGCGCAACACGGCGCGGCGTCCACCACTGCGGGGCGCGGCGCGGAACCCGCGACGCCGGACCCGGCGGCGGGGCCCGCGACGCCCCATGACGCGGCGGGATCCCCGTCCCCCGACCCGGGGGCGGCGCCCCCGTCCCCCGACCCCGCGGCGCCGCCCGCGAGCCCCGACCCCGCGGCGGCGCCCGCGAGCCCCGATCCCCAGCCGGCCTAGCCCCGCCGACGCTCCCCGTCACCCCCGCCCCGGCGCCCGCAGCAGCCGGAACAGCGCGAGCCACTGCTCCGGCCAGACGTACCCGACCGGGGTGTCCACCGCCAGCCGTGCCGCCCGCGCCGCCGCGTCCACCCGGCGCGGCGGATAGCCCCGGCACAGCGACGCGTGCAGCGAGCCCCCGAGCCCACCGAAGCCGAGCTCGACGAAGCGGCGGTACGCCGGCATCGCGTCGGGCGGCAGCAGCGGCACGGGCCGGCGCGCGAGCCGCAGCAGGCCGGACTCGACCCGCGGCGCCGGCCGGAACGCCGTCCGGGGCAGCCGGCCGGCGAGCCGCCACTCGAACTCCGGCCAGCTCCGCACGGTCAGCCGGCTCCACCGCCCGAAGTCGCCGGTGCGCTTGCGCGCGTACTCGAGTTGGGTGACGAGCGTCGCCGAGGTCAGCCCGGGCGCCCGCAGGCACCAGTCGACGATCGGCGCGGTCAGCGCGTACGGGATGTTGCCGACGACGGCGAACGGCCGGGCCGGCGCCGGCGCGGTCAGGAAGTCCTCGACCAGGCAGGTGACGGTGGGCAGCGCCGCGCACGTCTCGCGCAGCCGGGCCGCCGGCGCCGGGTCCACCTCGTACGCGAGCACCCGGCCGGCCCGCCGGGCCAGTGCCCGGGTCAGGTGCCCCTCCCCGGCCCCCACCTCGACCACGAGGTCGGCGGGGCCGATCCGGGCCGCGCGCACGATCTGCTCGATCGCGGCGGGGTCGCGGAGAAAGTTCTGCGACAGCACCCGTCGGGTACGGTCGCGTGCCGTTCGTTTTCTGGGTGTGGGTGATGCGCTCTGCGCCACAGCCGGTGTCCTGTCTGCCGCCCGGCCCGCAGGTCGGGCGGCGGTGTGGACAGGCAGCCGCGAAGGCGGGCCTGCCCGAGCGGATCTGGACTCGGGTGGCCCTGGCGTGCGCGTCGGACGCGGCGTGCGGTGCGCGGCTGTTCTGCGGCGGCCTCCCTGCCGATCCGGCAGGGAGACGCGTCAGGCGCCGACCACGTCCTGGCGGACCAGGGCGGGCCGCCGGCGCGGGCGGGAGACCAACAGCGGTCCCCGCGCGGCCGACGTGGCGGCGCGGATCAGCGCGTGCGTGGCGAACATGGGCCCGACGCTAGCGACGGGCGTACGAACCGGGCAACGGGATTTCCGGGCCCGACCCCGAACGGCGGGCCGCGCCGTGTCCGACGTCCGGAAATCGACGTTGTTCCCGATATGCAGCCCGATCGCCACGAATCCACCGCGCCCACCCCCGCCGCGAACGTGTTCGTGCGGCACTACGACCGGTTGGTGCGGCTCGCGTTCCTGGTCGCGCCCGCCGGCCGCGACCCGGAGTCCCGGCTGGCGCGGGCGCACCGGCTGGTCCAGCGCTGCCTGCCGTGGCGCGAGCGCGCCGTGCGGACCGAACGCGAGCTGCTGATCCGGGTGCTGCGCCGGGCCGCCCGGCGCAGCCGGACCGGGTGGCCGTCCCTGCGGACCTGGGCCTGGCCCGCCCCGGTCGACGGCGATCGTGCGCACGACGCGGTCGTCACCGCGCTCGGTGCCGCGCCGCGCGCGGTCCGCGCCGCGTACGTCCTGCTGATGGTCGAGCGGCTCCCGGCCCGTGACGCGGTCGTGGTGCTGCACGAGGCGGGCTGGCCGGAAGGGGTCGCGCACGTCGCGGCGGCGAGCGCGCTGCGGCAGCGGCTCGCGGACGAGCAGGGCATCCCGGTCGACCGGCAGCGGGCGCTGCTGGCGGGCCCGCCGGCCGATCCGACCGTGGTGCGGTTGCGCGCCCCCGACCCGGTGACCCTGCGGGTGCGGCGCGTGGCCCGGCTCGGCGGCGCCGCGCTGGCGGCGGTCGTCGCGCTCACGGTCGTCGCGACCACGCTCCTCGGCGTCCCGCAGCGGCAACCGGCCGTGCCGCAGACGGTGGGCAGGTGGGCCACGCCCGAGGCGAGCCCGGTGGCCGTCCGCCGGATCGCGGCCCGGGCCTGGGCCGGCGCGAGCGAGTTGAGCGTGGCGACCTGGCCGGCGCGCGGCACCCGCACCACCGACGACGAACTCGTGCGCGCCGCCGTCGGGGCGTGGCGGCAGCTGGCGGAGCCGGCCACCGACCGCCGGACCGACGCGGCCACCCGCGTCCGCGCCCAGGCGGCGTCCGGCGGCTCGACGCCCGCGCCGCTCACGGTCGCGGTGTCGTCGCCGGCCGGCCGCGTCACGGTCACCACCGGGGCCGGCGCGGTCGCCGGGCCGCCCGTCGGGACTCCGCAGCTGCTGTACGCCGGTGAGCTGGACGGCGCCACCGTGGCGGTGCTCGCCGACCAGACCCGGATCGCCACGTACACCCTGCGGGGCGGCGCGCGGGGGTTGCGCGTCGAGCCGACGCCGCTGCCGGAGGCCGACACCGGCAGCGCGTTGCGGCTCGGACCGGCGGACGGACCGGCCCGCTATCTGGTCGCGCCCTGGGTGACGCGGGTGGAGACACGCACCGCCGACGGCCGGGGGTGGCGTCCGCTGCGGGTCGCCGGCGGGGTGAGCGATCCGGTGCCGGCCGGGGCGCGCGGTTGCGGGTCGGGGCCGCTGCTGCGGCTGCGGTCGGCCGAGGTCGATCGCACCCCGTTCCTCCTGGCGGACCTGGGCGGCACGGCGCTGGCGCGGCTGCGCTACCTGCCGCCCACGGCGGACCCGGCGGGCGACGGGGCCGACGAGCTCGACCCGGACGGCGGGGCGGGCCTCTGGTCGCGGCTGGGGTGTCCGTTGGCCGAGTTGCGCGGCACGGCGCCGGAGTCGGCGACCGCGTGGGAGCTCTGGCGCGGACGGTTGCCCGGGACGACCGGGACGTCCCGGCTGGTCTGCCTGCGCGCGGCCTTCGGCGGCGGCGGTAACCGGGTGGCTGCGGTGCTGCTCGCCCCGGAGAGGGCCCCGAGCACCGTGGCGGCCGCGTCCGGCACCCGGCTCTGCAGCCGGCTCGCGCCCGACGTCGCCGTCGCGTGGTGGTGGAGGGCGCCGACGGGCGCGTGGCACCACCTCGCGGTCGGCGGCGGGGCGGTGGAGACGGTCGAGGTGACGATCGACGGCCGCACCCGGCGCGGCGGCCCGCTGGTCGTCTCCGGTCCGTATCCGACCCGCCCGACCGCCGCGGCCACCGTGCGGGCCACTGCGCGCGACGGCGACCCGGTCCCGGTGCTCAACTAGTCGCGGGCGGGGACCGGGCGTGCGGCGCCGCCCGCGCGGGATCGGCGGCGGCGTACGCGTTGCCTACTACCGCCGTTAGTAGAGTGTGGCCGTGAACGATGCACCGACCGGGGCGCTCCGGTGAACGGGCCCCTGGCGACCCTGACGATCGTCGCCTCCCTCGTCCTCGCCGGTTGGGCCGGCGTCGCGACCGCGCGCAACCGCCCGCCGGGGCGTTCGCACCTGGTCGGACTCGGCGTGCTCGGCCTGATCGTCGTGGCGCTGACCGTGGCGGCCGTGATCGCGATCGCCGAAGGCGAGCGGCCGGCGAGCATGGCGACCTTCGTCGGTTACCTGGTGACGATCGTCTGCCTGCCGCCGCTGGGCTGGGTGCTGGCCCGGATGGAGCCGACCCGGTGGGGCTCGGGGATCGTCATGACCGTGTGCCTGGTCGTCCCCGTCCTGGTGCTCCGGCTCGAACAGACCTGGTCGGTCGTGTCGCATGGCTGAGCAGCGCACCGCCGGCGAGCGGGCCACCAGCACCGGGCCGGGACGTGTCCTCGTCCTGATCTATCTGCTCTTCGCGATCGCCGCGACCTCGCGCGCGGGGGTGCAGATCGCGACGAAGTTCGACGAGGCGCGGCTGGCGTACCTGCTCTCCGCGGTGGCGGCCGTGATCTACATCGTCGCCACCGTCGGGCTGGCCCGCGACGGCGCGTTCGGCCGGCGCCTCGCCTGGGTCTGCTGCACCGTGGAGTTGGTCGGTGTGCTCGCGGTCGGCGCGGCGAGCGTGCTCGCGCCGGACGCCTTCCCGCACGAGACCGTCTGGTCGGGCTTCGGCCGGGGATACGGCTACGTCCCCCTGGTCCTCCCGCTGATCGGCCTCTACTGGCTGCGCCGCACCGCCCGCCCGTGATCCCGACGATCGTGGGGTTATGGCGGTCCGGATCGGACGTGTCCTCGCCATAACCCCCCGGATCGTCGGGCGCTCCGGGCGGCGCGGGTCAGTCGCGGGGGCCGCCAGCGACGTAGATGACCTGGCCGGAGACGAACGACGCGCCCTCGCTGGCCAGGAACGAGATGGTGTGGGCGACGTCCTCCGGACGGCCGACCCGGCGCACCGGGATCTGCGCGGCGCCGTGCTTCTGGAACTCCGCGAAGTCCACGCCCATCCGCGCCGCGGTCGCCGCCGTCATGTCGGTGACGATCAAGCCCGGCGCGACGGCGTTGGCCGTGATTCCGAACGGGCCCAGCTCGATCGCGAGGGTCTTGGTGAAGCCCTGCAGCCCGGCCTTCGCCGCGGCGTAGTTCACCTGGCCCCGGTTGCCGAGCGCGGAGGTGCTGGAGAGGTTGACGATCCGGCCCCACTTCTGGTCGACCATGTGCTTCTGGGCGGCCCGGGTGAAGAGGAACGCGCCGCGCAGGTGGACGTTCATGACCGTGTCCCAGTCGGTCTCGCTCATCTTGAAGATCAGGTTGTCCCGGAGCACGCCGGCGTTGTTCACCAGGATGCCGGGCGCGCCGAGCTCGCCCGCGATCCGGTCCACCGCGGCCGCGACCTGGGCCGCGTCCGCCACGTCGGCGCCGACCGCCAGCGCGCGCCCGCCGTCATTTTTGATCTGTTCCACCGTGGACGCGCAGGCCGCCTCGTCGAGGTCGACCACGGCGACGGCGTGTCCGTCGTTGGCGAGGCGTCGCGCGGTGGCGGCGCCGATGCCGCGGGCGGCACCGGTCACGATGGCGACGCGCCCAGGCTCCTCGAACATGCTTACCTCCCGGTAACGTGTGACGTGGCCGGAGCTTAGCCCAGCAGCGCCGCGGCCGGGGCCGCCGATCAGCGCCGCGGCCGGGGCCGCCGATCAGCGCCGCGGCCGGGGCCGCCGATCAGCGCCGCGGCCGGGGCCGCCGCTCAGCCGCCGGCGGGATCCCGGCGCAGCCGGATCCAGCGGTAGCCGTGTCCGTCGAGTTCCAGCGCGTCCAGCTTCCCGACCGGCTCGTACTCGCGGTCGGCGAAGACGTCGTTGGGGAAGTCGGCGTCGGCGGCGAGCGACGACAGGTCCACGGTCACCCGCTCGGTGCCGAGGTTGTGCAGGAAGACCATGCTGCCGGCGCCGTCGTCGGCGCGGTGCACCAGCACGCCGGGTGGGCAGAGCACGTCCACGTGGGTGCAGGAGCCCGCCCCCACCTCGGGGGCCTCCCGCAGCGTGCGGATCATCCGCTCGAACCAGGCGAGCAGCGAGCCGCGGTCGTGGCGCTGCGCGGTCACGTTGACCTTCTCGTAGCCGTACTCCTCGTCGGAGATCACCGGACGGACGAGCTGCTTCGGGTCGGCGGCGGAGAAGCCGCCGTTGGGCAGGTACGACCACTGCATCGGGGTCCGGATCGCCTCCCGCCCCGGCAGCGACAGGTCCTCCCCCATCCCGATCTCCTCGCCGTAGCGCAGCACCGGGGTGCCGCGCAGCGAGAACTGCAGCGAGTACGCCAGCTCCAGGCGCCGCCGGTCGTTGCCGAGCATCGGCGCGAGCCGCCGCCGGATGCCCCGCCCGTAGAGCCGCATCTCCTCGTCGGGGCCGAACTGCTCGTACACCTCGTTGCGCTGCTCGGCGGTGAGCCGGGAGAGGTCGATCTCGTCGTGGTTGCGCAGGAAGGTCGCCCAGGACGCCCCCGACGGCAGCGCCGGGGTGTCGCGCAGCGCCTCGATGATCGGCTCGGGGTTGCCGCGGGCGAGCGCGAGCATCAGCCGGCCGTTGAGCATGAAGTCGAAGAGCATGTGCAGGCGGTTGCTCGACCCGCCGATGTCGCCGAAGTAGTCGGTGAGCTGTTCCGGCTCCACGTTCGCCTCGGCGAGCAGCACCGCGTCGGCGCGCCGCCACTGCACATGCTGGCGCAGCTCGGTGAGGAACTCGAAGTCCTTGGGCGAGTCCGGGTTGCCCGGCTCGGTCCGCTCGATGATGAACGGCGCCGCGTCGATGCGGAAGCCGGAGACGCCGAGCTGCAGCCAGAACGACATGATTTTCTTGATCTCGGCGCGGACGTGGGGGTTGGCGACGTTGAGGTCCGGCTGGAACCGGTAGAAGCGGTGGTAGTACCAGGCCTTGGCGGTCCGGTCGTACGTCCAGGTCTCCTGCTGCTCGCCGGGGAAGACCATGCCCTGCTTGCGGTCCGGCGGCGCCTGGTCGGACCAGAGATACCAGTCGCGGTACGCCGAGTCCGGTGACGATCGCGCCGACTGGAACCACGGGTGCTGGTCGGAGGTGTGGTTGACGACCAGGTCGATGATGACGCGGATGCCGCGGTTGCGGGCCTGGTGCAGCAGCTCCGCGAAGTCGCCGAGCGTGCCGTAGCGGGGATCCACGTTGTAGAAGTCGCTGACGTCATAGCCGTCGTCGCGGCCCGGTGACGGGTGGATGGGGTGCAGCCAGAGGCAGGTGACCCCCAGCCGCGCCAGGTAGTCCAGCCGCCCGATCAGCCCGCGGAAGTCGCCCACGCCGTCGCCGTCGGAGTCGACGTACGTGTCGACGTCGAGGCAGTAGATCACGGCCTTGCTGTACCAGCGGTCACTCATACGGCCACCTCGATCCGCCCAGTCATGCCCGACGGCCTTCTCCATCGGGCCCGACCGGCAAACATGGGACCCCCGCCGATCGGTCGGCGGGGGTCCCGGGGGTGGGGGTCAGAACCGGGCGGTGATGGAGGTGAATTCCCACTGGTTCTGGGCGATGCCGCTGCAGTCGGAGACGACGCCGCCGCCCGGGCACGGCCGGTCCCGGTTGACGGCCCAGAACGTGAAGCGGGCCAGCCCGCGGGCCTTCGCCCAGTCGCGGATCTGCGTCCAGGTCGCCGGCGAGGTCAGCTCCTGCTGGTCGGAGAGGCCGTTCATGCCGGAGATGCCCATGTGGGCGTACGCGGTCGCGTCCGACCAGCCGAACGCGCTCTTCAACGCGTTCTTCAGCCCCTCGGACGCGTTGACCGTGCTCTGGTACATGTTCGCGCCGCCGCCGAAGTCGAACGGCATGATGGTGAAGACGTCGATGTTGGCCTGCAGCGCGGCGGCCTGGTTGATCAGCCGGGTGCCGTAGTAGTTCGGGCCGCTCGTCGTGGTGCCGAACGTGATGATCGTCTTGATGCCCGGGTTGTTCTGCTTGACGATCTTCAACGCGCCGAGGATCCGGTCCTGCACCACCGTGTTCTCGAACTCGTCGGTGTTCTCGATGTCGACGTCGATCGCCTTCAGGTTGAAGGTGTTGATGACCTGCTGGTAGGCGTTGGCGAGCGCCTGCGGGGTCGAGCAGTTCGGGCCGAGCTTGTTGCCGCTCCACCCGCCGATCGACGGGATGACGTCGCCGCCCGCTGCCCGGATCGCGTTGATGGTGCTGGCATGCGCGCCGCCGGTGAGCGAGCCGCCGCCGTCCCAGGCCGGCGTGCAGCCCCCGCCGGAGAGGATGAACGCGATCGTGAACCACTTGACCCCGGTCGCGTTCATCACCGTCGACGGGGCGGGCGGGTTGCCCCAGCCCGGGTAGAGGTACGGCGCGGCGGCCATCGAGCCGGTGCCGCCGCCGGTGCAGCCGGTGGTCGTCGCGGAGACCGCCGCGGAGCGCGCCGACTCACCGGCGGAGTTGTACGCCGCGACGGTGTAGCTGTGGCCGGTGCACGCGCCGAGCCCGGAGATCGTCGCCGAGGTGCCGGTGACGGTGGCGCGTACCGCGCTGCCCTCGTAGATCCGGTAGCCGGTGACCGTGCCGGAGGAGGCGTTCCAGGCCAACGAGATCGCCGTGTTGGTGGTGCCGGTGACGCGCAGGTTGCCGGGCGCGCCGGGCGCGCCCGGGTTGCCGGGGTTACCGCCGCCGCTGCACGGGGCCCCGTTGACCGTGCAGTTGGCGGGGTCCCCGGTGCCGCTGACCACGAAGCCGAAGCTGGCGCTCGCGCCGGGGGCGAGCGTGCCGTTGTAGTCCCGGTTGGTGGCGGTGACGTGCTGACCGGACGTGCTGACCAGCGCGTCCCAGTAGGTGCCCATTGAGCTGCCCGCCGGCAGGTCGAACTGGACGTTCCACGAGGTGATCGTGGCCGAGGTGTTGTTGGTGACGGTGAACTTGGCCTCGTACCCGCTGGCCCAGCTGGCGGTGCGGGCGAAGGTCGCGGTGGCGGCGGACGCCGCGGTGGCGAACCCGAGGGAGCCGGCGACGAGCCCGGCGGCCATTGCCGCGGCGAGCGCCGCGGTCCGGAGCGATCTGAGTCTCATGGGGTCCTCCTGGCGGGGGTACGGGGGGTCAGGGGAGGGTGCCGAGGTGCGGTTTGACGGTCCGGGCGAACGCGTTGCCGTTCGAGACGTCCCAGTTGATCGACCAGGTCATCGCGCCGCGGATGCCCGGATAGGTGCGCGGCGGCCGGAAGCTGCCGCAGTTGGTGGCGCGGGCCAGGCAGTCGAGCGCCTGGTTGACGAGGGCGGGGGCGACCACGCCGCCGCCGGCGGCGCCGGGACCGGCGGGCAGTCCGAGCGCCACCTGGTCCGGTCGCAGGCCGTTCTCGAGCTGGAGGCAGGCCAGCGCGGTGAGGAAGTTGACGCTGCCCTGCGCGTACGCGAACGACTGGTCGCAGCCGAGCATCGAGCCCGAGTTGTAGAACTGGGTGTGCACGACGGTGAGGATGTCGCGGATGTCGAGCGCCAGCTTGAAGTAGGACGCCGAGGTCGACTGCATGTCGATGGTCTGCGGCGCCATCGTGATGATCAGGCCGGACCCGACCTTGGCGCGCAGTGACCGCAGCGCCTGCGCCATGTACGTCGGGTTGAGCCCGTTCTCCAGGTCGATGTCGACGCCGTCGAAGCCGTACCGCTGGATCAGGGCGTGCACGCTATCGGCGAAGGTGGTCGCCGAGGCCGCGTCGTTGACCGCGACCCGGCCGGTCTCGCCGCCGACCGAGATGATGACCTTCTTGCCGCGGGCGTGCAGGGTCTGCACGTCGGCGGCGAACTGCGCGTCGGTGTAGCTGCCGAGCGAGGCGGACAACCCCGGATCGATGCCGAAGCCGACCGCGCCGGGGGTGCCGGTCGCCTCGGCGAACGCGACGGCGATCAGGTCGTACTCGGCGGGCACGTCGCGCAGCCGCAGCTCGACCGCGGGGTTGTCGAAGTTGTGCCAGTAGCCGGTGAGGAAGTGGCGCGGGAGAGCGCCCGCGCCGGGCGGGGTGGTGGTTGGCGGCGTCGTGGGCGGGGCGGTCGGGCCGGGTGGCGACGTGGGAGTGGGGTTCGGGCCCGGCGTGCCGCCGCCGCACGGGGCGCCGTTGAGCCGGCAGTTGAGCGGGGCGCCGGAGCCGTTGCCGAGGAAGCCGAACGAGACCGAGGCGCCCGGCGCGAGCGTGCCGTTGTAGTCGCGGTTCGTCGCGGTCACGTGTTGCCCGGACGTGGTGACGAGGGCGTCCCAGTAGCTGCCGAGCGCGGTGCCGGCCGGCAGGTCGAACTCGATCCTCCAGCCGGTGATGGTGGTGGGGCCCCCGTTGGTGATCGTGTACTTCCCCTCCCAGCCGGAGCCCCAGTCCGCGGTCTTGACGAACGTCGCGGTCGGCCCCGCCGCGAGCGCCGGACCGGCCGCCCACACACCACCCGCCGCGGCCACGATCGCCGTCACGGCAAGCCCGATCAGGAATCTGAAACGCCTCATGCAGTCCTCCAACCGCCCATCGACAGTTGGCTAATTATTAGGACTGTTAACTGTTAATGTCCATACCCGTTTTCGCGGTTCCGCGCCCACCCCGCGCACCGCGCCCACGCGCGATCATGAGGTTTGCGGCGCCGGCCGGGGCCGTTTCGCGCCGCAAACCTCATGATCGACGAGCCGTGCCGCGGTCAGCTGCGGAAGTGGAACCAGTTGACGTTGACGAAGTCGTTCGGCTGGCCGCTGCTGAAGGTCAGGTAGACCGTGTGGCGGCCCGTCACGGCCGAGACGTTGCCGGGCACCGAGCGCCAGCTCTGCCAGCCGCCGGTGTTGCCGATGGCGAAGCTGCCGATCGGCGTCGCCGTGGGACTGTCGATCCGGACCTCGACCAGGCCGCTGACGCCGCTGCCCGCACCGGAGGCGACCCGGGCGACGAAGTCGCGGGCCGGGGTCGAGCCGAAGTCGATGTTGTCGTAGCGGGCCCAGTCGCCGTTGCGGAGCGCGGCGATGTTCTGCCCGCCCTCGCTGCACGCCTCGACCGCGACGCCGTTCTGCGCGTTGAACGCCTCGGCCTGGATGGTCGAGTACACGCTGCCGCCGCCGCCCGGCGGGTTCGTCGGCGGGTTGGTCGGCGGGTTGGTCGAGCCGCCGCCGCGGCTGTAGACGGCGACGTAGTCGACCAGCATCGGGCGCCCGGAGACGGTGTTCGCGGTCGGCGTGCCGGAGCCGGCGACGCCGTTCGGGAAGGCGCCGCCCATGGCGACGTTGAGCAGCAGGAAGTAGCCGGCGTGGCTGGTCATGTTGCTCCAGTGCGGCTGCCCGATCTGCGCCTCGGTCACGGTGTGGTACTGCTGGCCGTCCACGTACCAGCGCAGCTGATCGGGGTTGGTGCTGGTGTCCCACTCGAAGCGGTACGTGTGGAACGCCGACTGGCAGGTGCTGCCCGGGCAGGCCCGGGAGTTGCCGATGCCGTTCGACTCGTTGCACGGCCCGCCGGGCGCGACGCCGCAGTGGAGCACGCCCCAGACGGAGTTGATGCCGTTCACGTTCTCCATCACGTCGAACTCGCCGATGCTCGGCCAGTTCTGGTAGTTGCCCCGGTACGGCGAGCCGAGCGCCCAGAACGCCGGCCAGTACCCGGCCGCGGCCGCGCCGGTGACGTTCGGCATCTGGATCCGGCCCTCGATCGCCAGCACCCCGCCGGCCGGCGGCTTGAAGTTGGTGCGGGTCGTCTCGATCCGGGCGGAGGTCCACTGGCCGGACGCGCTGCGGATCGGCGTGATCCGCAGGTTGCCGGCGCCGTCGTGGCTGACGTTGGCGGTGCTGTTGGTGTAGGTCTGGATCTCTCCGGTCCCCCAGTTGGCGGGACCACCCGGGTAGCTGGTGCCGGTGTCGATGATCCAGTTGGCGGACGACGGCAGGGTGTTGGCGGCGCCGGTGAAGTCGTCGCTCCACACCAGGCTCCAGCCGGAGGCGGGCGGCGGCACGTCCGCGCGCGCGGTCATGTTGACCGCGAGCGCGGTGGTGACCACGGCGGTCATCGCCACCGTGGCGAGTAGGCGGCGCCGGGCGGGGGCGCCGGGTCGGGCGGTCACTGTCATCGCGGACCTCTCTGCGAGCACGGCCGGCCGGGAGAGCGTTTCCGGGCCGATCGCGTTAGGACGAAACACCCCCGTGCTACGAGCGGGTAAAGCCGGCGTTACAGCTGTGAGAGCGCTCTCTCACGTTCTAGTGGCCGGACCCCGGCTTGTCAACAGCCATCGATGGGGCGCGCCACAGCGCCGCGTGCCCTGAGCACGGTCGCCGGCGGCGGTGGGGGCGAGCAGGTGGAGCACGCCGCGAGCGGCACGACCGCGGCGGCCAAGCGCGCCGACACGCCGTCCGGCGCGCCCCGGATTGCCCGAGCCGGCGCGCGGCGCGGTCCTGCCGGGAGGATGATCGGGCGCGTGGCGGACTGGTTCGATCGGACGATCCTGTCTTCCGGGCGGCTGCCGCTGTTCTGCTTCTTCCTCGGCGTGATCGTCGGCTTCGCGTTCATCCGCACCTCGACCCGGCTGATCCGGGCCCGGGTCCGCTGGTGGCCGGGGAACATCACCCCCGGCGGGCTGCACATCCACCATGTGGTGTTCGGGGTGGTCTTCATGCTCATCGCCGGGGTGGCGGGCGTGATGCTGCCGGGCACCGCGACCGTCTGGCGCTCCGCCGCCGCCGCCGTGTTCGGGGTCGGATCCGCGCTGGTGCTCGACGAGTTCGCGCTGTTGCTGCATCTCAGCGACGTGTACTGGTCGGAGAAGGGGCGGACCTCGATCGACGCGGTCTTCGTGGCGATCGCCGTCTCCGGGTTGCTGCTGCTCGGCATGCGGCCGGTCACCTTCAACGACTTCCTCCGGGTGCCCACCGACGGGGTCCGGCCGTGGCTGGCCGCCGCGCTCTTCGCGATCCTCAACCTCGGACTGGCGGCGATCACGCTGCTCAAGGGAAAGATCTGGACCGGGCTGCTCGGACTGTTCATCCCGGTGCTGGTCATCGTCGGGGCGGTCCGGCTGGCGCGACCGCACTCCCCCTGGGCGCACTGGTTCTACGTCCGGCCAGGGCGGCGCAACGAACGCAAGCGGGCGCTGGCCACGTTCCGGGAGCGGCGGTTCCGGCAGCCGATCATCGCCGCGAAGATCTGGTTCCAGGAGCTGATCGCCGGCCGGCACGACCTACCGCTGCCCCGGCGGCCACGGCGATGACCCGCATTCCGACCCGGAGCGGGGTGGTGCGCCGGACAATGTCCGTGGCTGCGTTTCCCGCAGTGGACCCCGTGGGTATCGAGGTCCACGACAGTGCCGGGCAGCGGCACGCCAGCAACGGACGGTGAGGCCCATGAACAGCGGGGTGATGACCGAGGTACGGCCGGCGCCCGAGCAAGCGTCGGATCTGCTCACGGTCGGCGTCGAAGAGGAGTTCCTGCTCGTCGACCCGGCGACCGGCGCCGCCGCGCCCGCGGTCGACGCGGTGCTCGCCGAGGTCCCGGCGGAGCTGAGCGGGCAGGTGCAGCAGGAGTTCCAGACCAGCCAGATCGAGATCGGCACGCCGCCCGGCATCGAGCTCGGCGCGCTCCGGCACTCGCTCGGACTGCTGCGCGAGGGGCTCTCCGACGCCGCCGAGCGCGCCGGCGTACGGCTGCTCGCGGTCGGCACCGGACCGATCGCCGGACCCGAGCCGCCGATCGTCGACAAGCCGCGCTTCCACCGGATGGTCGAGCGGTACCGGCTGCTGGTGGACGGGCCGGGCAACAACGGCATGCACGTGCACGTCGCCATCCCCGACCCCGAGACCGGCGTGCAGGTCCTCAACCACCTGCGCCCCTGGCTGCCGGTGCTGCACGCCGCCACCACCAACTCCCCCTTCTACGAGGGCGTCGACACGGGGTACGCCAGCTGGCGCTCGGTGATGTGGGAGCGCTGGCCGGCGGTGGCGCCCACGCCGTGGCTGGAGTCGCACGCCCACTACCAGCGGCTGGTCGACGAGCTGATCGAGTCGGGGATGCTGCTCGACGAAGGGATGCTCTACTGGTACGCCCGACTGTCGGCCAACTACCCGACCGTGGAGGTGCGGGTCGGCGACGTCTGCCCGACCGTCGACGACGCCGTCCTGATCGCCGCCCTGATCCGCGCGCTGGTCGCGACCATCCTCACCGACATCGAGGCCGGCCGCCCCGCGCCGCCGGTCGACCACCACATGCTGGTCGCCGCGCACTGGCGGGCGGCGCACGACGGGCTCGAAGGCATGGCCGTCGACGTGGCCGAGGGCGGGACCCGCTCGGCGTGGCACCTGATGCGCCGGCTCTTCGACCGGGTCTGCCCCGAGCTGGATCGCCACGGCGACCTGGCGCAGGTCACCGCGCTGCTGGGGCGGCTGCGGTCGCGGGGCACCGGGGCGGCGCGGCAACGCGCCGTACACGCCCGGGCCGGCGAGCTGCGCGACGTCGTCGGCTACCTCGCCGCGCAGACCCGGGGCTGAGCCGCGCCGATGCCGGAACGAATGGTGATCGTTGGTGGCGACGCGGCCGGGATGTCCGCGGGCTCGCAGGCGCGCCGGTTACGCGGCCCCGACGACCTGGAGATCATCGCCTTCGAGCGCGGCCACTTCACGTCCTACTCGGCCTGCGGCGTCCCGTACTGGATCTCCGGGCTGGTCGACGGCCCGGACGCGCTGATCGCGCGCGACCCGGAGACGTTCCGGCGCAAACACGCGATCGACGTACGGCTGCGGCACGAGGTGACCGCGATCGACCTGGACCGGCGCGAGGTGATCGCGCGGGCGCTCGACGACGGCGGGCGCGAGCTCCGCGAGCGCTTCGACACCCTGGTGTACGCCACCGGCGCCGTCCCGGTCGCGCCCCCCTGGGAACAGGACGACATCGCCGGCATCTTCGGGGTGCAGACCCTCGACGACGGCTCCGCGCTGCGCGCGTGGCTCGACGCCGAACCGCGGCCGCAGCGGGCGGTGGTGGTCGGCGGCGGATACGTCGGGGTGGAGATGGCCGAGGCGCTGATCCGGCGCGGCCTCGCCGTCACCCTGGTCGACAGGGGCCCGCAGCCGATGTCCACCGTCGACCCCGACATGGGCGCGATGGTGCGCGAGGCGCTCTGCGGCCTCGGCATCGACGTGCGCACCGGGGTGAGCGTCACCGGTGTCGCCGAACGGGGCGGCCGGGTCAGCGCGGTGCTCACCGGGTCCGGCGAACTACCGGCCGACGTCGTGGTCCTCGGTCTGGGCGTACGCCCCAACACCGCGCTGGCCGAGCGCTCCGGCCTGCCGCTCGGCGTCACCGGCGGGCTCCGCACCGACCTGCGGATGCGCCTCGTCGGCGCCCCCGGCCCCTCCGGCGACGGCACGATGGGCGGGATCTGGGCGGCCGGCGACTGCGTCGAGACCGTCCACCGGGTCACCGGGCAGCCGGTCCACATTCCGCTCGGCACCCACGCGAACAAGCAGGGCCGGGTCGCCGGGATCAACATCGGTGGCGGGTACGCGACCTTCCCGGGGGTCGTCGGCACCGCCGTCACGAAGGTCTGTGACCTGGAGGTCGCCCGGACCGGTCTGCGCGAGCGCGACGCCGCCCAGGCCGGGTACGCGTACGTGACCGCCACCGTCGAGTCGAACAACCGGGCCGGCTACTTCCCCGGCGCCGCGCCGATGACCGTCAAGCTGATCGCCGAACGGGGCACCGGGCTGCTGCTCGGCGCGCAGATCGTCGGCCGCTCCGAGTCGGCCAAGCGGATCGACGTACTGGCCGTGGCGCTCTGGAACCGCATGACCGTGACCGAGATGACCGCGCTGGATCTCGGCTACGCCCCGCCGTTCGCCCCGGTGTGGGATCCGGTGCTGGTCGCCGCCCGCAAGGCCGCCGACGCCGTCGGCGCCGCCCCGAGCTGACCCGTGTCGCTCTGCCGACAAAGGCCGACGCGGAATGCGTGTGGAATCGCCGAATGCCGATACCAAGGGACGACGCCGACGCGCTGGAATGGGCGATCTTTGAGCAGGGCGGGATGCTCACCTGGCGCCAGGCGACGGCGGAGCTGAGCGCGGCGAAGGTCCGCCATCTGGTCGAGAGCGGGCGATGGCGCCGCGTGACCCGGAACGTGTTGGCCACCCAGAGCGGCCAGTTCACCCGCGAACAGCAGTGGTGGGTCGCGGTGCTCGCCGCCGGCGAGGGCGCGATGCTGGCCGGACTCGCCGCGGCGCAGGCCGGTGGGCTACGCGGCCAGTGGCGCCGCGACGTCGTCGACGTTCTGGTGCCGTACGCCCGGCGCGCCGCGGACCTGTTGCGTCGGCTGCCGCTGGGGTTGCCCGCGGTCCGGGTCCGGCGCACCCGCCACCTGCCCGAGACCGATATCCAGCTGGCACGACCGACCCGGACCACGATGGCGCGCGCGGTCGTCGACGCCGCGCAGTGGGCCGGCAACGATGACGAGGCGTGCACGGTGATCGCGGCCGCCTGCCAGCAGCGCCGGGTCTCCCCCGACGAAGTGCGGCAGGTGGTGGAACGGATGCCGCGGGCGCGCCGGCGCGCGCTGATTCTCGCGACGGTCGCCGACGTCGAGGGCGGCGCGCAGGCACTGTCGGAGATCGATTTTGTCCGGCTCTGCCGCCGGCACCGGCTGCCCGCGCCCGACCTGCAGGAGCGTCGGGTTGACGCCGGCGGGCGCGTGCGGTATCTCGACGCGCGGTGGCGGCGGTGGCGGCTGCACGTGGAGGTGGACGGCGCGCATCACATGGAGGCCCGGCACTGGGCGGCGGACATGCGGCGACAGAACGAGATCTGGATCGCGGGTGACCGTATTCTCCGGTTCGCCGCATTCGACCTCCGACGCCGACCCGACTACGTGGTCACCCAACTGCGCGCGGCGCTCACCGCCGCCGGCTGGCAACCATGTTTGTGAACGCTTATTGCGGTCAGGGCAGCAATAAACGTTCACAAACCCGGAGCACGGTGCACCGACCGGCCAGGAGCGCCGATCAGGGCGGCAACTGTGTCGAGGCCGGCCCGCAGTCAGGCGAGGCGGGCCGGGAAGCCGCCGGTCGCGACCGGCCCCCAGCTCTCGATCGTCACGCGGATCAGCGACTTGCCCTGGTCCCGCATCGCCTGCCGGTACTCGTCCCAGTCCGGGTGCTCGCCGGAGATGCAGCGGAAGTACTCGACCAGCGGCTCCACCGACTCGGGCAGATCGAGGACCTCGGCGACGCCGTCGACCTGCACCCAGGCGCCGTTCCAGTCGTCGGAGAGGACGCAGACGGAGACCCGCGGGTCGCGACGCAGGTTGCGCGCCTTCGCGCGCTCGGGATAGGTGGAGACCACGATCCGTCCCTCGCGGTCGACGCCGCAGGTGACCGGCGAGGCCTGGGGGCGACCGTCGGCGCGGGTGGTGATCACAACGGCGCGGTGGCGCGGCCGGATGAACTCGATCAGCCCCTCGCGGTCGACGCGGGTGTTGGTGGCGATGGTGCGGGCCATGGGTGACCTCCGGTGCGGCAGCGGGCGGGTATCCCGAACGAAAACCCTAGGCGATCGCCGGGGCGTCCGCCCCGACGTCCCGGTCGATCAAGGACTTTCGCTCCCATTGAGGAGTGCTTCACGCGATCGCGGATCGAACCGGATGAACCGGTCCTCGATCGACGGGGAGGGGACGCGGCACGTGCCGCTATGCTCTCGGACCGTGGAGCTGGAACGGCAGGGCGGCGACGAACATCTGCGGGTCTCCGACCGGGAGCGGGAGCAGGTGGTCGAGCTGCTCGGCCAGGCGGCGGCGGAGGGCCGGCTGACCCTCGACGAGTACGCGGAGCGTGCCGGCGCGGCGCACTCCGCCGTGACCCGCGGCGAACTGGCCCGGCTCACCCACGATCTGCCCACCGGGCTCCCCCATCGGGCGCCGGCGTCCCCGTCGACCACCGGCGGGTCGGAGCGGGTCATCGCCATCTTCGCCAGCGAGTCGCGCACCGGCGCATGGCCCGTGCCGGAGCGGCTGGAAGCGCGCGCGGTCTTCGGCGACTGTCAGATCGAGCTGCAGGACGCGCAGCTGCAGCACGAGGTGACCCGGATCGAGGCGACCGCGATGTTCGGCTCCGTCACCGTCCGGGTCCCCGAGGGCGTCGACGTACGGATGACCGGCATGGCCGTCTTCGGCAGCAAGGAGTCGAAGCTGCGCGGGCCGGTGGCCGCGGGCGCACCGATCATCGAGATCCGGTGCCAGGTGGCGTTCGGGTCGGTGACGGTGGAGCCGCCGCGCAAGCGCAAGCGCTGGTGGTGACCCGTCAGGCCTGGCAGGTCGGGCACCAGTAGGAGTTGCGGCCGGCGAGGTCGGCGCGGCGCACCCCGGCGCCGCAGATCAGGCACGGCTGACCGGCGCGCCGGTAGACGTACACCTCTCCGCCGTGCCGGTCGACCCGCGGTGCGCGACCGGTCGTCTCCGGCAGGTGCTCGTCGCGGACCGTGTCGATCCGGCCGCGCGCGACGCCCGCGCGCATCAGCTCCCGCAGGTCCGTCCAGAGTGGCTCCCACTGCTCCGGTGTGAGCTGCCGGCCGGGTCGGGTCGGCGGGATCCCGGCCCGGAAGAGGGTCTCGCAGACGTAGACGAGCCCGGCGCCGGCCACGATCGACTGGTCGAGCAGGAGCGCGGCGAGCGGTCTGGAGCTGCCCCGCAGCTTCGCGTACGCGGCGGCCGGGTCGGCGTCGTCGCGCAGCGGATCGGCGCCGAGCCGGGCCCGCAGCGTCTCGACCTCGCCGGGTTCCAGCAGCTCGCAGGCGGTCGGGCCGCGCAGGTCGAGCCAGTGCCGGTCGGTGACCAGCCGCAGCCGCACCTGCCCCACCGGCGCCGGCGGTTCGCCGTCACCGTCGGCGAACGCCCCGTAGAGCCCCAGGTGGACGTGCAGGATGTCGCCGGTGTCGTAGTGGTGCAGCAGGTGCTTGCCGTACGCCTCGGTCGCCTGCAGCGTCGCGCCGGACAACCGGCCCGCGCCGGCCGCGAACCGCCCCTGCGGACTGAGCGCGGTCACCTTCTCCCCGCCGAACAGCGTCCGGTGCCGCGCGGCGAGCCGGTGGACGGTGTGTCCCTCTGGCACGACGTCGACCCTATCCACCCCGGCCGCCCGGTCCGACCAGGTGTGACCCCTGCTACATCCGGGTATCCCGATGGAATCCCCTCGCGCAGGCGCAGCGGGCCCGCGCACTGACCTGGAGGTGTGTAGTGGTCAGGATTCCTTCCCTCTCGCGCCGCACGGACGCGGCGACGACCCGGGACGACGGGGGCGACGGGCGCGTGGACGGAACCACGCCCGCCGCCGAGACCGGTCCGGTCATGGTCCGCGACCGGATGGACGAAACCGCGGTGTACGGCGGTAAGCACTCGGCCGTGCCGGCCGACGCGGATCGCGCGCACGCCGCCCGGGCCGCCGAGCAGGCGACCGCCCAGCGGGCGGTCGCCGAACGGGAGGCCGACCGCGCGGAGACGCAACGGATCGCCGCCCGGGCCGACACCGACGGCACGCCCGAAGCGGTACGGCCGGACGAGCCGACCGTTCCGGCCGGTCCCCGGCCGCGGGCCAGCGTGCTCGCCACGCTGAGCCTGGTCGCCGGGGTGGTCGCCGTGCTCACCGTGCTGACCGGCGCGCTCGCCGGTTACGGCATCGTGGTGGGCGTGCTCGCGCTGCTGCTGGCGATCGGCGGCATCTCGGCGACGTCCCGGCGGCACGTCGCCGGCAAGTCCGCGGCGCTGGTCGGCCTGCTGCTGGGCGTCGGCGCCATCGTCCTCGGGCTGCTCGCGGTGACCGGGTCGCTCTCCTGGCTGTCGACCGACGGCGACACCGTGGGTCGGGTCCGGCAGTGGCTCGACTCACAGTTTGTGAACCGGATCTAGCGGGAACCTCTGGAGCCACGAGCGGTGGTTCACCGCTCAAGCGCTCGACCCGACGTGGTGGTTCACCACGGAGCGTGCACTTGTCTGGGGGGTGGCGGTTCGCCACCCCCCAAAGCATGTACGCAACGTTTCGCCGGTCGGCGCTCGTAATCACGCAACGATCATCGCCGGAACGCAATTCTCACTCGTAGTTTTGTTCGTCTGACCCGCATAGGTTTGCGGCAGGCGCCAGCTCGAGGCCCCACCGTGGCCGGGCGCGCCCAACCCGTGATGGAGCAGACGCGATGACGCACACCCCGACTTCCCGGCGGTACCTGATGTGCCGGCCGACGTACTTCGCGGTCGACTACGCGATCAATCCGTGGATGGACCCGACCGCCCCGGTCGACACCGACCTCGCCATCCGGCAGTGGTCGGCGCTCCGACAGGTCTACCTCGACCTGGGGCACACCGTCGACGAGATCGAGCCGCTGCCCGGACTGCCCGACATGGTGTTCGCGGCCAACGGCGCCACCGTCGTCGACGGCACGGCGCTGGCGGTGCAGTTCCTCAACCCGGAGCGCGCCGACGAGGCGCCGGCGTACGCGGCCTGGTTCGAGCGGGCGGGCTTCGAGGTCCAGCAGCCCAAGGCGGTCAACGAGGGCGAAGGGGACATCCTGCTCGCCGGGGAGCTGCTGCTCGCCGGCACCGGGTTCCGGACCGCGCACACCGCCCACGCCCAGGTGCAGGAGATCTTCGGCCGGCCGGTGGTGACGCTCCAGCTCGTCGACCCGCGCTTCTACCACCTGGACACCGCGCTGTGCGTGCTCGACCGGCAGACCGTGGCGTACCTGCCGGAGGCCTTCTCCCCCGGCAGCCGGGCCGTGCTGCGCCGGCTCTTCCCGGACGCGGTCATCGCCCGCCCCGCCGACGCCGAGGTGCTCGGGCTGAACGCGGTGAGCGACGGCCGGCACGTGGTGCTGCCCAGCCAGGCGACCGGCCTGGCGGCGGCGCTGCGCGAGCGTGGGTACGAACCGATCGGCGTCGACCTGTCGGAGCTGCGCAAGGCCGGTGGCGGCCCCAAGTGCTGCACGTTGGAGGTGCGGGGCGCCGAGTCCCGCCGCGAAGAGGGAAAGGCACGTAGATGACCACGGTTGAGAGCCGGCGCACGCCCGGTGCGGTACGCGACGCCGAGCGGTGGACCGCGCACAATTACCACCCGCTGCCGGTCGTGGTCGCCGAGGCCGACGGGGCCTGGGTGACCGACGTGGACGGCCGCCGTTACCTGGACTGCCTCGCCGGCTACTCGGCGCTCAACTTCGGCCACCGGCACCCGACGCTGATCGCGGCGGCGCACGCGCAGCTCGACCGGCTCACGCTGACCAGCCGCGCCTTCATCCACGACCAGTTCGCCGACTTCTGCCGGGAGCTCGCGGAACTCTGCGGCAAGGACCTGGTGCTGCCGATGAACACCGGCGCCGAGGCGGTGGAGACCGCTATCAAGGTGGCGCGCAAGTGGGGCTACCGGGTCAAGGGGGTGCCGGCGGAACAGGCGACGATCGTGGTCGCGGAGGGGAATTTCCACGGCCGCACCACCACGATCGTCAGCTTCTCCACCGACCCGGAGGCGCGCGACGACTTCGGGCCGTACACCCCGGGCTTCCGCACCGTGCCCTACGGCGACCTCGCCGCGCTCGAGGCGGCGATCGACGACACCACCGTCGCCGTGCTCCTGGAGCCGATCCAGGGCGAGCAGGGCGTCGTCGTGCCGCCCGCCGGCTACCTGCCCGGCGTACGGGAGCTCTGCACCCGCCGCAACGTCCTCTTCGTCGCCGACGAGATCCAGTCGGGCCTCGGCCGCACCGGCGAGACCTTCGCCTGCGACCACGAGGGCGTCCGACCCGACATGTACGTGCTGGGCAAGGCGCTGGGCGGCGGGATCGTGCCGGTCTCCGCGGTGGCCGCGGACTCCGACGTGCTCGGGGTGCTCCGCCCGGGCGAGCACGGGTCGACCTTCGGCGGCAACCCGCTCGCCTGCGCGGTCGGCACCCAGGTGGTCCGGCTGCTGCGCACCGGCGAGTTCCAGCGCCGCTCCGCCGCGCTGGGCGCCCACCTGCAGGCGGCGCTGCGCGACCTGGTCGGGCAGGGTCTGGTCGCGGTGCGCGGCCGTGGGCTCTGGGCCGGCGTGGACATCGACCCGGCCCTGATGACCGGCCGGCAGGCGTGCGAGCGGCTCGCCGAGCGCGGGGTGCTCGCCAAGGACACCCACGGTTCGACGATCCGGCTCGCGCCGCCGCTGGTGATCGAGAAGCACGAGCTGGACTTCGCGGTGGCGCAGCTCGCCGCGGTCCTGCGCTGATCCGCGCGACCCGCATCGATCAGGGGCCTGTTCACACGCTCGGAGTTCGAGGTGAACAGGCCCCTGATCCGCAGGTCAGCGGTCGACGGTGCGGAACGTCATCGTCGGGGCCTCGGCCATCACCGACGCCGGGTTGACCACCCCGCCGGAGCTCCAGTTACGGGCCCGGCCGACGTGCACCCCGGGATACAGCTCCACGAAGTCCGCCGGCCCGAGGGCCCGCGTCTGCCGCTTCAGCGTGATCCGCTCGTCGTCGTCCATCGAGCCGCCCGGGCGGATCCCCATCCCGTTGGTGCTCACGTCCTGCACGACCAGCTCGGTCCCGTGCAGCTCGAACCGGGCGTGGTTGCGGCTGATCCAGCGCCGCGCCTCCTCGGAGAGCCACTGCCCGAGCATGATGCCGCCGGCCTGCTCCGGCGCCCGCCCCACCGTCACCGGCTGGTCACCGGCGACCACGAAGCGCTGCCGCACGACCCCGCCGATCCGCACCGCGAGCACCTCGGCCGGCGGCCGCGGGCCCCGGTCGGTGAGCCGTTCGTCGTGCCGGGGGCAGGTCGGGGCGCCGGTGCGCAGCGTCGGCGGCGGCTGCCCGCTGGGGCGGCCGATCCGCATCGACCCGAAGCTGGAGCACTCGGGGTCGGGGCAGCGCCAGAGCCGGCCGAGGAGTCGGGCGCCGACCGGCGACGGGTCGGCGTACGTCGGCGCGGGCGCCGTGCCGACCCGGGCGGCCAGGACCGGTCCGCCGGCGCCCGGCAGCGGCGCCATGAGCCGGCCGGGTTGGCCGGTCAGCCAGGGGTAACGGCCGGCGAGCGCGTCGAAGCGGGTCCGGCTCAGCACCGGCAGGCCGAGCAGGTCGGCGACCTCCAGGACCCGGTCGGCGGGGTTGGGCAGCACCTCGACCAGACCGTCGTCGGCCCAGCGCCGCGCCACCATGCGCTCGTTGGAGGTCAGGTCGGCGTCCGAGAGCAGCCCCTTGTGCACCACCACGTGGACCGGGACGTTCTCCTCGGCCAGCTGCCGACCGAGCGCGTCGATCACCATGCCGAGCCGCAGCATGCTCGCCGGTCGGCCGCCGTCGAGGTCGACGTAGCGGACCACCTCGGCGAGGTCGATGACGGCCCGGGCGGCCGCCGGGTCGGTGCTCAGCCGCTGCTCGATCGCGTCGAACACCTTGCTGACTTCGAATCTCACGCGAACTCCCGGAAACTCACGCGTCAGCCCTGCTCAGCGACGATCTGATCGATGCGCCGGGCCAGCTCGATGTCACGGTCGGTGACCCCACCGGCCGAGTGGGTGGCGCACCGGAAGGTGAGGGTGCGCCAGCGGATGTCGATGTCCGGATGATGGTCCATCTCCTCGGCGGTCATCGCGACGCGGGTCACCACGGCGATGGCGTCGGGAAATGTGCGCAGCTGGGCGGTCCGGCTGATCGCGGTCGGATCGCCGGCCCAGTCCTGCAGACCGGCGAGCGCGACGCGCAGCGTCTCGGCGTCGAGCACCTGTGCCATGGCAAGACCTTACCGTCCGTGCTCGCGTGCCCGTCGTGCGTGGTGCACGCCAACGCACGGTCCATGCACGGGTGTCAACCTCTGCCGCGCCGGGTATGGCTGCTGCGGGCCCGTTGAACTCCCCCCGCGGATCGTCCGCCTCGATTGGAAGTGAGATCAGATGAACACTCGACGGCTGACCCGTACGGCGCTCGGCCTGCTCGCCACGCTCAGCGTCGGCGTCGCCGGCTGCGCCGCGCAGGGCTCGCCCGACCCGACCGCCAGCGGCAGCGCCACCCCGAGCGTCGGCGCGACCGCGTCCGCCAGCGGGTCGAGCAGCGCGCTGGACGAGTTGACCGCGGCGGCACAGAAGCTCAACGACGACACGGTCAAGGTCACCACCGAGATGACCGGCCTGACGGGCAACGGCAACCTCGACCCGGCCCGCAACCAGGCCCGGATGACGATGGAGCTGGCCACGGAAGGTCAGCCGGTCACGGCCGAGATCCTCGTGACCGGGTCCGACGCGTACGTGAAGCTGGCCGGCGCGCCGAACGTGCAGAACAAGTGGATGCACGTGGACGTCGCGCGGCTCGCGGGCGGCAACTTCGACATCATGCCGCAGGGCGACCCGGCCGGCGCCAACAAGATGATCAAGAGCATGGCGGCGGTCGAACGTACCGGCGAGGGCAGTTTCCGCGGCACCCTCGACCTGACGAAGGCGCCGACAATCAACACGGCGGTGCTCAGCGGCCTCGGCGACAAGGCCAAGGCGGTGCCGTTCACCGCCGCGGTGGACAACCAGGGGCGGTTGACCCGGCTGCAGATCGAGCTCACCGCGATCGCCCCGTCGCTCGGCACGCTCTCCACCACGTACTCCGATTTCGGCGCGCCGGTCACGGTGACCCGGCCGCCCGCGGCCGAGACCGTCGAGGCCCCCGAGTCGCTGCCCGGCCTGTTCGGGCGCTGACGCGATTTCATCGCCGGGCGCCCTGCGATCCGCGGGGCGCCCGGCGTCGTGGCCGGGGCGGACCGTCAGGATCGGGTCTGCTCGCGCACCCACGCGGTGTAGTCGGGGTTGGCGCTGGTCACCGCGCTGACCAGAATCTCCGGTACGTCGTACGGGTGCGCGCCGCGCAGATAGCCGACGAGCGCCTCCACCCGGTCGTCCGCGGTCTTGAACTGCACCGGCCACTCCTCGGCGGTCTCGATCCGCCCCTGCCACCGGTACGTGCTCGTCAACGCGGCGCCGACCTGGGCGCACGCGGCGAGTCGACCGGTCACCGCCGCGGCCGCGAGCTCGTCCGCCACCGACCGCGCGTCCACCACCACGGTCACCACCGCGATCTGTTCCATCGGCACCTACTCTCCCGGCGCGGCCACCGGCCGGTTCGCCTCGATCCACTCGTCGATCCGCGCCCACCAGTCGTACAGCCAGTCGATGCGCTCCTGCCGTCCCGCCGGCACCTCCTCCGGCGGCACCGACCAGAAGCGCATCGTGATCTGCTTGTCCATCGGCAGTTCACGCCAGACGTCGGCGACGGTCAGCATCCGGTCCAGCCCGGTGTGGGCCACGAAGATCACGCCAGCGTCGGGGGCCGCCTCCAGCGCGGCGAGCAGACCGCCCGGGCGGGGCGCCAGCACGTGCCGCATCGCCTCGGCCCGCTGCGCCATCTTCTCCAGGCCGAGCGCCCGGAGCCGATCGATCGCCCGGGTGCGCCGGCCCGGCGTGAAGTTGCCGCCCTCCGGGAAGATGACGAACGCGTCGTTCTCATCGAGCCCGCTCGCCAGGTGCCCCACCTGTTCCTCGGCGGCGCCGTCGCGGCGTCCGGGGCCCGCGATGAAGCGGTTGGGCAGCCGGTTGAGCAGCACGTCCACCGCCGGGTCCCACTGCAGCGAGTCCTTGAGCACGATCCGCGGCTCACGGTCGAACCAGTTCACCAGCGCGTGGATGAGGATGAACGAGTCGCCGGGGCCGGCGTGCCGGCAGACGACGAGCTCCGGTCGCCCCGGCTGCGCGGTGTCCGGGTCGGTGCCGACCACCGCGATCCGCAGCCGCAGCGTCCACCGGGCCTGCCAGAACAGGACGGTCAGAAACCAGCCGGCCAGCACGTAGTGCGCGCGCTGGAACCTCGGCCCCCCGGTGCGCCAGCCGAAGCCCGAGCCCACCCAGAGCGCGAAGAGCGCGACCAGGGCGGCGGCGTCCAAGAGCAGGTACAGCACGGCGACCCAGAGCAGCCGCAGCGGGCGCAGGCGGCCGGGGACCAGCGGCGAGACCGCCGCGGCGAGCAGCAGCCACAGCGGCAGGGTCGTCAGCACGAAACCGGCGAGGAGCACCACGGCGGGCCCGAAGACGACCCGCCGGATCCACCGCGGCGGTAACGGCATCAGCGACCATCCAGTTCGGACGCCAGATAGCGACGGGAGGCGGTGTACGCGCGGCTGATCCGCCGCCCCACCGCGGCCATGTCGCGATAGGCCCACGGGGTGTCGTCGCGCGGCTCCCCGCCGCCGGTCGGTAGGACGTGCACCTCCACATCGTCGGGCATGGCCGCCATCTCCCGCGCGAACCGGTGACGGCGGGCGATCTCGAACGCCACCTGCGCCACCTCCCAGGGCCGGCGTGCCGGGCTCAGCGGGCGCTCGATCCGCCCGACCTGCAGCACGAAGATGCGCTTCGCGCCCGCCTGCACCGCCTCGCCGATCGGGATGGAGTTGACGATCCCGCCGTCGACGAAGTGCTCGCCGTCGATCTCGGCGGGCGGCAGCAGACCCGGCACCGCGGCCGAGGCGAGCACCGCCTCCACCACCGGCCCGCTGTCGAACCAGTGCTCGGCGGCGCGCTCGATGCTCGCCGCGCAGCACCGGAACGGCACCGTCAGGTCGGCGAAGGTCGTTGTCTCCCCCAGCTCCCGCTCCAGCAACCGGCGCAGCGGCCGCGGCGAGTGCAGATGGGTACGCGCGGCGAACCGGCGGAGCTGCCGGGCCACCGAGTCGCCGTACACCTCGCTCGCCTCGGGTGATGCCCAGAGCCGGACGAGGCGGTCGGTGACGCCCTCAGTGGGGTCCGCGGCGACCAGCGCGCCGTTGACCGCGCCGATCGACGTGCCCAGCACGAGGTCCGGTCGGATCCCGGCCCGGAAGAGCGCGCGCAGCATCCCGACCTCCACGGCGCCGAGCACGCCGCCGCCACCGAGTACGAACGCCACCGGGCCGTTGACCATGGCGTTCATCCTGTCACGAGGGTGTCAACCGACGGCCGGGGCGCTCCGCGCGGCCCGACCCGGGACGCGCCGTTGACATGCCGCACCGATTCACGGAGCCTGATACGACCTCGACTCCCTCGGCAGGTGCGACGAACGATGCCATCGCTGCACGCGGGCGAGCTGCTCGCCCGCCGCTACCGCCTCATCGACCGGATCGGCGCGGGCGGGATGTCGGTCATCTGGCGCGCCCGCGACGAGGTCCTCGGGCGAATGGTCGCGGTCAAGGTGCTCGCCACCGAGCTGGCCGCCGACCCCCGGTTCCGGGCGATGGTCCGCGACGAGGCCCGCGCCGCCGCCCAGCTCGTGCACCCGCACGTGACGGCGGTGCACGACTACGGGGAGGCGTTCGCCGTCGACGGCGAGGTGACGGCGTTCGTGGTGATGGAGCTGCTCGCCGGGGAGGAACTGGAGCGGCGACTGACCGCGGGTCCGCTGCCCTGGGCCGAGGCGGTCGAGATCTGCGCGCAGGTGGCGGAGGCGCTCGCCGCGGCCCACCGGCTCGGCATCGTGCACCGCGACATCACGCCGGCGAACATCATGCTGACCGCGACCGGCGTCAAGGTGCTCGACTTCGGCATCGCCACCCGGATCGGCGCGCCGGACACGGACGAGGAGGGCGACACGTTCGGCACGCCCGCGTACGTGGCGCCGGAACGGCTGGACGGCAAGCCCGCACAGCCGGCCACCGACACGTACTCGCTCGGGGTGCTGCTCTACGAGACGCTGACCGGCCGGCCACCGTACCCGGCCGACACCTGGGAGGAGTTGACCGGCGCGCTGCGCGAACCGGCCCCGGCGCTGACCGGGGTGCCGGGGCTGCCGCCCGCGGTCGCCGAGGTCTGCCACCGCTGCCTCCGGCCCGACCCGGCGGGGCGCCCCACCGCGCACCGGGTCGGCGTCGCCCTGCGGGAGCAGCTCCGCGCCGTCGCCCCCTCCGAGCAGCGCACGCACCGCGGCCGCCGGGCCGCCGGGCTCGTCGCGGCCACGGTGCTGGCGCTCGCCGCCGTGCTGTTGGCGGGCTCCACGCTGGACCAGCGGCGGAGGTCCGCCGAGTCGCTGCCCGACCCCGCGACGTCGGGCCCGCCCGCGCCCACCGTCACCGAGGACGCCACGGCGGCCGTCGACCCGCGCGCGGCGCTGGCCGAGCTCGCCCGGCTCGTCGACGCCGGGGTGTCCGCGGGCGAGATCCGCCCCGACGCCGGCACCGATCTGCACAACCTGCTGCGCGCGCTGCCGGCCGGGCCCGCCGCCGGGCCGGCCGACCTGACGGGGCCGGTGGCGCAACTGCGCGCGAAGGTCGCGGTCCGGGTCACCGAGGGCGCGATCACGATCGGGTACGCGGACCGGCTCGACGCCGCGCTCGCCCGGCTGCCGCAGGTCGCGCCGTCGGGTCGGGTGCCGTAGCGATCCGCTACGGCCGGTCGAGCCGGATGCGGGCCCCGCCCCGGTCGAAGAGCAGCAGCCGGTCGAGGTCCACCGCGACGGTCATCGGCTCGCCCCGACGCGGCAGCCGCGGCGACGGGACCCGGACCACCAGCTCTCCGGGGGACGGTTCGGCCGACCGCTCGGCCTCGTACACGGGGTAGAACCCGTACTCGGTGCGCGCCGTCGCCGGCGGTTCGTCCTGGCGCTGATGCGGGATCATCCGCGACAGCGTGTGCCGCACCGGGTGTCCCCGCGGCGGCTCGTCGGCGAGCACGTCGGAGAGGTGCTGGCCGGTGTCCGGCAGCTCCAGCCGCGACTCGGGCACCGACGTCGGCAGCATCCCGGTCGTCAGCCGCACCAGCGCCTCGTGGCCGAGGTTCTCGATGGCGCGGACGGCGCCGCGCAGCACGGGCCCCGCGGCGGCGTCCGCCGCGACCGGTGCGAGCGCGTCGGCCCGCAGCGCCACCGTCACCCGCTCGGTGTGTCGGGCGGCCAGCGCCGCCAGCCGCGGGTCGTCGCTGGGCAGCTCGATCACCTGCGACCCCAGGTCGAGCACGACCCGCCCGCCGTCGGCATAGACGGCGCCCTGCAGCAGGTTCGTCCGGGGCGTGCCGAGGAACGCCGCGACGAAGAGCGACGCGGGATCGTCGTACACCTGACCCGGTGGGCCGATCTGTTCGAGCCGCCCCCGCCGGAGCACGGCGACCCGGTCGGCCATCGCCAGCGCCTCGGACTGGTCGTGGGTCACGTAGAGCGTGGTGACGCGCAGCCGCCGGGCCAGTGTCGCGACGTCGGCGCGCAGCTCCGCACGGAGGCCGGCGTCCACGTTGGAGAGTGGCTCGTCGAGTAGGAAGGCGCGCGGCCGCCGGGCGATCGCGCGCGCCATCGCGACGCGCTGCCGCTGGCCGCCGGAGAGGTGCCGGGGCAGCCGGCGCAGCAGGTCGGCGATGCCGAGTTCCTCGGCGACCTCGGCGACCCGGGCCGTGATCTCGTCGGGCGTCTCGTGCTCGGCGCGCAGCGGGAAGCCGATGTTCTGCGCCACCGTGAGGTGCGGGTAGAGCGCGTAGTCCTGGAACACCATCGCGATCCGCCGGTCACGCGTGTCAAGCCCGTCCACGACCTCACCGTCCAGCAGGACGTGCCCGCTGGTCGCCTCCTCCAGCCCGGCCACCAGCCGCAGGATCGTCGACTTTCCGCACCCCGTCGGCCCGAGCAGCACCAGGAACTCCCCCGAGCGCGCCTCGAGGCTCACGTCGTCGACCGCGATGGTTCCGTCGTCGAAGACCTTCGTCAGCCGGTCGGTGGCGATGGCGACCACGGCGACCACCTCCTGCCGCCATCGTCGGCGCGCGGCGGCGGTGGCGCCAGTCGGGAGCGCCGGATGGCGGCGACGCCGCGCCGGACGGCGACGCCGCGGCGGGGCGGCGGGGCCGGCGGGGCGGGGCGGCGGGGCCGGCGGTCAGTCGACGGCACCGGCCATCCGCTCCGCCAGCGCCCGCGCCCGGAACGCCTGCACACGGCGCGCGGTACGGAGCACGTACCCGCGCAGCAGGGTCGGCATCCGCAGGGTGGCGGTGACGGTGACGACCGAGCCGGCCGGCGCGGGCGCGACGTCGAAGACGAACCGGACCCGGACCCGGGCGGAGCTGCGCACCTCCATCACGAGCTGACGACCGGGCACGGTGTCGGTCTGCGTCACGCGCAGCCGGTTGTCGTACCGCAACGGGCCGAGGAGGCGGAACCGCTCCACCGCGACGTACCGCAGCACCTCCCGGCTCTCCCGGCGTATGTCGCGGACAGCGACGATCAGCGGCGAGAGTCCGATGTGGTTGGTCGGCTCGGCGAGGTGCGCGTGGACCGATTCGGGCGGCGCGGCAACCGGGAAGCTGTCGGTGAAAGTCTCGATGCGCATGGCGCGCACGGTAGTCCGAAAAGGAGCGGCGGGCGGCGCGACCAACCCCCTTGGTCACGCCGCCCGCCGCTGTGGGGAGGGAGACGAGGTCTTTCGTTACCGCTATCCCGCCGCTGCCGCGTCCGTACCGCTATCCCGCCGCAGCCGTACCTCTATTAGGACGCTTCGGCGAGCGTCACGGTTGCCGTCCGCTCGGCACCGTTGCGGGTGTACGTCACCGGCACGCGGTCGCCCACCTTGCCGGACTGCACCGCCGAGACGAGACCGTCGGAGTCGTTGACCGGCTTGTCGCCGAAGCGCGTGATCACGTCGCCCTTCTGCAGGCCCGCCTTGTCGGCCGGGCTGTCCGGGGTGACCGAGCTGACCACCGCGCCGCCGTTGGGGCCGCGGGTGACGCTCACCCCGAGGAACGGGTGGCTGACCTTCTCGCCCTTGCGCAGCGCGTCCGCGACGGCCTTGGCCTTGTTGCTCGGGATCGCGAAGCCGACGCCGATGTTCCCCTGGCCCTGTCCGGAGGTGGCGATCGCGGTGTTGATGCCGATCACCTCGCCCTTCGTGTTGACCAGCGCGCCACCGGAGTTGCCCGGGTTGATCGGGGCGTCGGTCTGGAGCAGGCCCGACATCGAGGTACGCGCGGAGCCGGGCGAGAACGGGCTCTCCTGCTGGCCGCCGGCCTGGATGGTGCGGTTCTCCGCGCTGATGATGCCCGCGGTCACCGATCCCTGCAGCCCCAGCGGGCTGCCGAGCGCCAGGACCGTGTCGCCGACCCGCATCGCGCTGCTGTCACCGAACGTCGCCGGCACCAGGTCCGACACCCCCTGCACCCTGATCACGGCGAGGTCGGTCTTGGGATCCGTGCCGATGATCCGCGCCGACGCGGTCTTGCCGTTGGCGAAGACCACGCTGACGGTGTTGCCCGACGCGCTTTCGACCACGTGGTTGTTGGTCAGGACGTAGCCGTCGGTAGAGAGGATCACGCCGGAGCCTTCGCCGCTGCCGGTCGAGATCGAGACCACGCTGTTCTGGACCTTCGAAGCGATCTCGGCGAGCGACGAGCGGTTGATCACCGGGGCGGAGGCCGCGGAGCGGGTGTCGCTGGCCGGAGCGGTCATCTCGTCGTTGAGGGCGAGCGCCAACGCACCACCGGCGATGCCGGAGCCGACCATCAGGGCCAGGGCGGCCGCGCCGGCCGCGACGAACTTGGCCACCCGGCCGGAGCCGGAACGGGGCGCACCCGGGCTGACCTGCTGCGCCCACGGCGGCAGCTGCGATGCGTCGCCACCGGGGTACGGCGGCTGCGGCTGTCCGGGCGTGCCGTGCGGCGCGCCGGCCGGGTAGCCGCCCCAGCCGGCGGGACGGTAGGGCTGGCCGGGGTACGGCTGGCCCGGGTACGGCTGGTGGCTGGGCGGCTGGTGGCTGGGCGGCTGGTGGCTCTGCCACGGGCTGGCCGAGACGGGGGCGCCCGGCTGCGGCGCGGGTCCGACGGGCGGCTGCGGGGCGGTCGACCCGACCGGCGGCTGCGGGGCGGTGTGCGCCACCGGCGGCTGCGGGTCGGTCGACCCGACCGGCGCGTCCGGTCCGAGCGGCGCGGCGGGCGGCTGGCCCGGCGTGGCGGCCCCGGACGGCTGGCCGGGAACCGCACCGAACTGCGCGGTCGTCTCGGCGTGCGAGCCGGACTGCTCCCGCTCGACGCGGGGAAATTCGGCGGTGGGCTGCGACGGCTCGGCGTCACCGGGGTTCGCCGGCCGCGGCTGCGGGTTCGTCTCGTGCTCGGTCATGGTGTCCACCTTGCCCCGTGGCGCTAAGACGCACCTTGGATTCGGCTGGAAGTTTTCTGAGAATCAGGACTGGTCGATGTCGACGCTACCCGGCGCCAGCGGCAGCTTCACCCGGAACGTCGTACCGTGCCCCGGCTCGCTCTCGACCTCGACGGTGCCGCGGTGCGCGGCGACGATCGCGGCGACGATCGCGAGCCCGAGCCCGGTGCTGGTCGCGCCGCCGCGGCGGGTACGGGCCGCATCCGCCCGGTAGAAGCGCTGGAACACCCGCTCCGCCTGCTCCGGCGTGAGCCCCTGCCCCGTGTCGCTCACCTCGATCACCGCGATGTCGCCCGGTCCGGTGCGCAGGCGCATGGTGACGGAGGCCTCGGGCGGGGTGTGCGTGATCGCGTTGGTCATCAGGTTGCCGATCACCTGCCGCAGCCGGCCGTCGTCGGCGAGGACCACGAGCGGCCCGGCTTCCGGGGCCACCTCCAGCCGGATCGTCCGGTCCGGCGCGACCGCGCGCGCGGCGTGGACGGCGTCGCTGGCCAGCACCGGCAACTCGACCGGGGCGAGCGCGAGCGGTCGTTCCCGGTCCAGCCGCGCCAGCAGCAGCAGGTCCTCGACGAGCAGCCCCATCCGGGCCGCCTCGTCCTCGATCCGCCGCATCAACCGGGCGACGTCCTCCGGCGACCCGGCGGCTCCCTGCCGGTACAGCTCGGCGAAGCCCCGGATCGTGGTCAGCGGGGTACGCAGCTCGTGCGACGCGTCGGCCACGAACTGCCGCATCCGCTCCTCCGACCGGCGCGCCCGCGCCTCGGAGGACTGCGCGGCGATCGCCGCGTCCCGCGCCGCGGCCTCGGCGGTGCGGGACGCGCTCTCGGATGCGGCCCGGGCGGTGAACGCGGCCTCGATCTGCGCGAGCATCGCGTTGAGCGCGCGGGACAGCCGGCCCAGCTCGGTCTGTGGATACACCTGACCGGGCTCGGGATCGGGCACCCGGCGGCTCAGGTCGCCGGCCGCGATCGCCCCCGCGGTCTGTTCGATCTCGACCAGCGGTTTGAGGCTGGTCCGGACGATCGCGGCGCCGAGCGACGCCACCACGACCAGCACGATTCCGCCGACGAGCACGTCGATCCAGACCAACTGACCGACCGCCCGGTCGACGTCCCGCAGGCTCTGCCCCACGCCGATGTGTCCGCCGGGCAGTCTCGTGTAGTACATCCGCCAGCGCAGCGCGCCGTCGCGCGCCCGCTGGGTGACGAACTCTCCCTGGTGCCGATCGAACTCGCCCGGATCCGTCGGCAGGAGCGGCAGATCGGTGACGGCGACCCGGTTGTCGTCGTAGTACGGCCCCAGTTGGGTGCCCTCGTCGGAGATGAAGACGACCACGTAGTTGGAGGGGAGCCCGAATTCCGTCACACCCGGCCTCAGCCTCAACAGCTCGTCCCGCAGGGTGTTGGCCGAGGCCTTGAGGTCGGCGTCGATCTGGCCGATGAGATAGCTGCGCAACGCCAGCGCGCTGCCGGCGCTGATCACGACCAGGCCGGCCGCCATCAGCACGAGCACCGAGGCGACGAGCTTGACGCGCAGCGGAACGCTCCGCAGCCGCTCCTTGACCAGGGCGGGGCCGTTCACGCCGCGGGTTTGCGCAGGACGTATCCGACGCCGCGCAGGGTGTGGATCAGCCGCGGATCGCTCTTATCGATCTTGCGACGCAGGTACGAGATGTACGACTCGACGATGTTGTCGTCACCGCGGAAGTCGTAGTTCCAGACGTGGTCCAGGATCTGCGCCTTGGAGAGAACCCGGTTGGCGTTGAGCATCAGGTAGCGCAGCAGCTTGAACTCCGTCGGCGACAACTGCACCCGCTGGCCGCCCCGGTAGACCTCGTGGGTCTCCTCGTCGAGCTCCAGGTCCGCGAAGGTGAGCCGGGAGGTGGCCGGCTCGCCGGCGGTGGTCCGCCGCAGCACGGCGCGGATCCGGGCGGTGAGCTCCTCCAGGCTGAACGGCTTGGTGACGTAGTCGTCGCCGCCGAGCGTCAGGCCGCGGATCTTGTCATCGGTCGCGTCCCGTGCGGTCAGGAACACCACCGGGGTACGGGCGCCCCCCTCGCGCATCATCCGGAGCACCTCGAAGCCGTCGAGGTCGGGCAGCATGACGTCGAGGACGACGAGGTCCGGGCGGCGTTCCTTGGCGGCGCTGACCGCGGCGCTGCCGCTGGTCGCGGTCGTCACGTCGAAGCCGGCGAACCGCAGGCTGGCGGAGAGCAGCTCGAGGATGTTGGGATCGTCCTCGACGACGAGCAGTCGTGCTTCGGTCTGCGGTGCGGCCATACCGCCCATTTTCAACCGATCGACTGGGCTCTGACTGTGGGAAAGCTGAAGACTGGCTGAGAGGCGGGCCGTTCGTCGTCAGCGGACCAGCCGCCGGAGGCCGGCGATCGTGCTCCGCAGCGCGCTCGTGATCACCCGTACGTGGGTCTCGGTGAGGTGCGCGTGCCGGATCAGCGCGCGCAGTTCCCCGACGAACGCCGTGATCTCGCGGTCCAGCTCCTCGGCCGGGTCCGTCGGGTCCGGGCCCGGCCGCCCCGGCTCCGCGTAAAGCTCCCCGGGTCGCGTCCGCGGCGACGCCGGGCGTCCGCGCCGCGTCTCGCGGGCGGCCTCGCGCAGCTCACGCTTGAGGTCCCGCACCGAGCCACGTACCTCGTTCTGGATCTCCCCCGCGAGCGCGGCCAGATCCTCCACCGAGGCCCGGATGTCCGACTCCAGGGCGGCCAACTCCCCCGCCCGCTGCCGCAGCTCCGCCCGGCCGGCGTCGGTGATCTCGTAGACCTTCCGGCCGCCCGCGGCGGTGTGCGTCACCAGCCCCTCGGCCTCCATCCGCTGCAGCCGCGGATAGATGGTGCCGGCGCTGGGCGCGTAGAGACCCAGGAAGCGGTCCTCCAGCAACCGGATCAGCTCGTAGCCGTGCTTCGGGCCGCCCTCGAGCAGGTTGAGCAGGTACAGCCGCAGGCGGCCGTGGCTGAAAACGGCGGTCACCGCGACTCCTCGTCGAGATCGTCGGCAACCGGCCGGCCGGCGAACCCATCAAAGGTGAGCCGCTGCGGACCGTCGACCGTCCACGTGCCCATGGCGCCTCCTTGATCGAAAGCCGCGGTGAGCGTATGCGCCAGCGCGGCCGGACGGTGCGGTGCCTGCCGCAAGAAAGGTAACGCGATACATCGCGACATAACAAGTGGTCGCCGGCCGATGTGGGATCGTGTGCCGACCCCTCCGAGCGGAAAGGCGGACAGTGATCATTCCCGGACGTTTCAACGGACCGCCCGGCTCGGGCAACGGCGGCTACTCCGCCGGCCGCATCGCCGCCCAGCTCGACGGCGACGCTCCGGTCCAGGTGACGCTGCGGACGCCGCCGCCGCTCGACCGGGAGCTCGTCGTCGTCCGGGACGGGGACGGGATCGCGGTCCACGATCGCGATGGCGGGCTGGTCGCCGAGGCCGCGCACGTGGAGCCCTTCGACGCGGTCGTCCCGCCGGTGGCGTACGAGGTGGCGGCCGAGGCCTCCGCGGCGTACCCGGGCTTCACCGACCACCCCTTCCCGACCTGCTACGTCTGCGGGCCGGCGCGTGACGACGGCCTGCGGATCTTCCCCGGTGCGCTGCCGGACGGGCGCACCGCGGCGCCGTTCGTGACGCCGACCGGGGCGGGCGCCGAGACGGTCTGGGCGGCGCTGGACTGCCCGGGCGGGTGGGCGGTCATCGGGCCGGGCCGGCCCTACGTGCTGGGCCGGATGGCCGCGGTGGTCCGCGCGGTGCCGGCCGCCGGTAGCCGCTGCGTGGTGCTGGGCGCGGCCGTGGCGACGCAGGGGCGCAGGGCGCTCGTCCACTCCACGCTGTACGGACCCGACGGCGAGTTGCTCGGGCACGCCCGCGCGACCTGGGTCGCGCTGCCGCCTCCGCCTCGGGGATGACCCGGTCGTGCCCACGGAGGAGACACGCCTAGCTCTGGCTGTGGATTGACCTCGACGCGCCGAGCCGGGACGCTGACCCGCGGTGCCCGGTGGGCACCGTCACGGGAGGAGAGAGATGTCCGACGGACAGATCGTCGTCTCCGGGCTGACGAAGCATTACCGCAACGTCAGAGCGGTCGACAACCTGTCGTTCACCGTGGAGCCCGGTCGGGTGACCGGCTTCCTCGGCCCGAACGGCGCCGGCAAGACGACGACGCTTCGCATGATCCTCAACCTGGTCACTCCGACGGCGGGCGCCGCCACCATCGGGGGGCAGCGCTACGCCGACCTCGCCGAGCCGCTGCGCCACGTGGGGGCGGTGCTGGAGGCGTCGAGCGCGCACAAGGGGCGTACCGGCCTGAACCACCTGCGGGTGGTCGCCGCCGGCGCCGGGCTGCCGCGGCAGCGCGCGGACGAGGTGCTGGCGATGGTGGGGCTGACGCCGGCCGCGAAGCGGAAATTCAAGGGGTACTCGCTCGGGATGCGGCAGCGGCTCGGCATCGCGACCGCGATGCTCGGCGACCCGAAGGTGCTGATCCTGGACGAGCCGGCCAACGGGCTGGACCCGGAGGGCATCCGGTGGATGCGTGACTTCCTCAAGTCGCTCGCGGCGCAGGGCCGCACCGTGCTCGTCTCCAGCCACCTGCTCTCGGAGATGCAGCTCCTCGCCGACGATCTGGTGATCATCGCCGCCGGCCAGCTGATCACGCAGGGGCCGGTCGACGAGGTGATGGGGTCGATGTCCGGCAACACCCAGGTGCGCGTGCGCACCCCGCAGGCGGAGGCGCTCACCGGGGTGCTCGCCGCGCAGCAGGC
The DNA here is from genome assembly GCF_900107255.1 of Micromonospora pattaloongensis. GTDB lineage: Bacteria > Actinomycetota > Actinomycetes > Mycobacteriales > Micromonosporaceae > Micromonospora_I > Micromonospora_I pattaloongensis. The sequence continues at coordinate 204,241 of NZ_FNPH01000001.1, forward strand.
CACCGTCACGCCGGGCGGGGACGGAGCGCTGCTGGTCACCGGGGTGGACGCCCCGACCGTCGGCCGGGCGGCGCTCACCGCCGGCGTCGAGCTGCACGAGCTCACCACCGAGCGGCCCGACCTGGAGCGGGTGTTCCTGGACCTGACCGCGGGGAAGGCGGGCATCCGATGAGGCTGGTACGCGCAGAACTGCTCAAGATTCGTACGACGAACGCCTGGTGGCTGTTCGGTCTCGGCGCGCTGGTCATGCTGGCGCTCGCGTTCCTGGTCAACGCGGTGAACGCGATCCAGCTGCTGAACAACCCGGAGGACGTCCCGGCGATGTCGCCGGAGCAGGCCGAGCAGGTCCGGGCGCAGGCGGACGTCGTCTTCCAGGCGGCCAACCTCTACACGTCGGGCCAGTTCTTCGGGCTGCTCTTCGTCATGCTGCTCGGCATCGTCGTCGTGACCAACGAGTTCTATCACCAGACCGCGACGACGACCTTCCTCGCGACGCCCCGCCGCACCGCGGTCGTGCTGGCCAAGCTGGTGACGGCGGCGCTGTTCGGGGCCGTCTTCTGGCTGGTCACCACGGCGCTCACCATCCCGTCGACGATGATCTTCTTCGCGGTGAAGGACTTCGACAACCACTTCGGCGACTGGGAGATCACCCGCGCGCTGCTGCTCAACCTGCTCGCCTATGTGCTCTGGGGCATCTTCGGCGTCGGGTTCGGCGTGCTCATCCGCAGCCAGATCGGCGCGACCATCACCGCCGTGGTGCTGTACCTGCTCGGCACGACCGCCGCGAGCATCATCTTCACGCTCCTGCGGGTATGGCTGGACGCAGAGTGGATCTCCGAGCTGCAGGTGATCGTCCCGTCGATCGCGTCGCAACTCATGATCACCGGGACCGAGCTCCCCGGCAGTCCGCCACAGTGGGTCGGCGCGGCCGTGCTGATCGGCTACGCCGTCGTCACCGGCACGATCGGGACGCTCATCGTGCGCCGCCGAGACATCGGCTGAACGCCGCGGGCGTGCGGCGCGTCACGCTCCGCACGCCCGCCGCGGCCGGCCCCGCGTGACATAGGTGGTCCGTGGTGCCGCGCGGACCGATCGGAACACAGTTACGGTTGTGAGACGCGACACGAGGCGCAGGCGACAACGCTCACCGATCGCGTACGGCGTAGCCTTGATGGGTCCTCACACTTGACGCCCGTGTGGCGGCACCAGCGTGAACCATCCCGCGTGAAAGAGGCGATTACCGGCCGTGTCGACCCAGCAGACTTCGCAGGACAACCCGCTGGCGGGTTTCGGTCCCAACGAGTGGATCGTCGAGGAGATGTATCAGCGTTACCTCGCCGATCCGTCGAGCGTCGACCCGGCGTGGCACGACTTCTTCGCCGACTACCGGCGTGAGTCGGGCCAGGGCGCGACGCCGACCGAGGCCGCCGCGTCGGCCGGCGCGGCCGGCGCCGCGCGGGCCGGCACGAGCGCGCCCGCGGCGCCGTCGTCGGCCGAGCCGCGGGCGGCCGAGCGCACCGGGAAGGCCCAGCCCGCCCCGGCTCCGGCGCCCGCCACCCCGGCCGCACCCACCCCGCCGGTGAGCAAGGCCGCCCCGGCGAAGCCCGCCGCGAAGGCCGCCCCCGCGGCGAAGGCCCCGACCGGCGCCCAGACCACCCCCCTCCGCGGCGTCGCGGCGAAGATCGTCCAGAACATGGACGCCTCGCTGTCGGTGCCGACCGCGACCAGCGTGCGCGCGGTGCCGGCGAAGCTGCTCGTCGACAACCGCATCGTGATCAACAACCACCTGGCCCGCGGCCGCGGCGGCAAGGTCAGCTTCACCCACCTGCTCGGCTACGCGATGGTCAAGGCGCTCGCCGCGCACCCGGAGATGAACAACTCGTTCGCCGAGGTGGACGGCAAGCCGACCATGGTCCGCCCGGAGCACGTCAACCTCGGCATCGCCATCGACCTGGCCAAGCCGGACGGCTCGCGCAACCTCGTGGTGCCGTCGATCAAGGCGTGCGAGGAGATGGACTTCCGGCAGTTCTGGCAGGCGTACGAGGACGTGGTCCGGCGGGCCCGCCGCGGCGAGCTGACCATGGAGGACTACGCCGGCACCACGATCTCGCTGACCAATCCCGGCGGCATCGGCACCGTGCACTCGCAGCCGCGCCTGATGGTCGGCCAGGGCACGATCATCGGTGTGGGCGCGATGGAGTACCCGGCGCCGTACCAGGGCATGTCCGAGGAGACCCTCGCGGAACTCGCGGTCAGCAAGGTCATCACGCTGACCAGCACGTACGACCACCGCATCATCCAGGGCGCGCAGTCCGGCGAGTTCCTCAAGGTGATGCACGAGCTGGTCCTCGGCGAGCACGGCTTCTACGACGAGATCTTCACCGCGCTGCGGATCCCGTACGAGCCGGTGCGCTGGATGCGGGACGTGGCCGTCACCTCCGAGGGCCAGATCAACAAGACCGCCCGGGTGCACGAGCTGATCCACGCCTACCGGGTGCGCGGCCACCTGATGGCCGACACCGACCCGCTCGAGTTCACGATCCGCAAGCACCCCGACCTCGACGTGCTCCAGCACGGGCTGACCCTGTGGGACCTCGACCGGGTCTTCCCGGTGGGCGGCTTCGCCGGGCAGCAGAAGATGAAACTGCGCCAGGTGCTGGGCGTGCTGCGCGACTCCTACTGCCGCCGCGTCGGCGTGGAGTACATGCACATCCAGGACCCGGAGGAGCGCCGCTGGATCCAGGAGCGGGTCGAGAAGAAGTACACCAAGCCGTCGGCCGATGAGCAGAAGCACATCCTCAACCGGCTGAACGCGGCGGAGGCGTTCGAGACCTTCCTGCAGACCAAGTACGTCGGCCAGAAGCGCTTCTCGCTCGAGGGCGGCGAGTCGCTGATTCCGCTGCTCGACGAGGTGCTCCAGGCGTCCGCCGAGGCCAACCTCGACGAGGTCGTCATCGGCATGGCGCACCGCGGCCGGCTGAACGTGCTCGCCAACATCGTCGGCAAGCCGTACGAGAAGATCTTCTCGGAGTTCGAGGGGCACCTCGACCCGAAGTCCACCCAGGGCTCGGGCGACGTGAAGTACCACCTCGGCCAGACCGGCAAGTTCGCCACGCCGGACGGCGAGCACGCGATCACCGTGTCGGTCACCGCCAACCCCTCGCACCTGGAGGCGGTCGACCCGGTGCTGGAGGGCATCGTCCGGGCCAAGCAGGACCGGATCGACCTCAAGCTGGAGGGCTACACGGTCCTGCCGCTGCTGGTCCACGGCGACGCCGCGTTCGCCGGCCAGGGCGTGGTCGCCGAGACGCTCAACCTCTCCCAGCTGCGCGGGTACCGCACCGGCGGTTCCGTGCACGTGGTGGTCAACAACCAGGTCGGCTTCACCACCGCGCCGGAGTACAGCCGCTCGTCGCTCTACTCCACCGACGTCGCGCGGATGATCCAGGCGCCGATCTTCCACGTCAACGGCGACGACCCCGAGGCCGTCGTCCGGGTCGCGCGGCTGGCGTTCGAATACCGCCAGACGTTCAACAAGGACGTCGTGATCGACCTGGTCTGCTACCGCCGTCGCGGGCACAACGAGGGCGACGACCCGTCGATGACCAACCCGCTGATGTACGCGATCATCGACCAGAAGCGCAGCGTGCGGAAGCTCTACACCGAGGAGCTGATCGGCCGCGGCGACATCACGGTCGAAGACGCCGAGGAGCTGCTGCGGGACTACCAGGCGAAGCTGGAGCAGGTCTTCAAGGCGACCCGCGACGCGGTGTCGACCGGCGCACGGCCGACGCGCAACCGGCAGCCCGAGCCGGAGCCGGCCGTCGAGACGGCGGTGGACCCGGCCGTGGTCCGGGCGATCGGCGAGGCCCACGTGACGCTGCCCGAGGGCTTCACCCCGCACAAGCGGATCCAGCAGCTGCTGGACCGGCGCGCGAAGATGGCGACCGAGGGCAACATCGACTGGGGCTTCGGGGAGATCCTCGCCTTCGGCACGCTGCTCGCCGACGGCGTCACCGTCCGCCTCGCCGGTCAGGACTCGCGCCGGGGCACGTTCGTGCAGCGGCACGCCTCGGTCGTCGACGCGCAGACCGGCCAGGACTATCTGCCGGCGTCGTCGGTGGCCCAGCACCCCGCGCGGTTCTTCGTGCACGACTCGCTGCTCAGCGAGTACGCCGCGATGGGCTTCGAGTACGGCTACTCGGTGGAGAACCCCGAGGCGCTGGTGCTGTGGGAGGCGCAGTTCGGTGACTTCGCCAACGGCGCGCAGTCGGTGGTGGACGAGTTCATCTCCTCGGGTGAGGTCAAGTGGGGCCAGCGGTCGGCGCTGACGCTGCTGCTGCCGCACGGCCACGAGGGCCAGGGCCCCGACCACACGTCGGGTCGGCCCGAGCGCTACCTGCAGCTCTGCGCCGAGGACAACATGCGGGTGGCCATCCCGAGCACCCCGGCGAGCTACTTCCATTTGCTGCGTCGCCAGGCGCTGTCGCCCAAGCGCAAGCCGCTGGTGGTCTTCACGCCCAAGTCGCTGCTGCGGCACAAGCTCTGCGTCTCGGACGTGCAGGAGTTCACGACCGGCACGTTCCAGCCGGTGCTGCGGGACACCTCCGGGCCGCGACCGGAGTCGGTGAAGCGGGTGCTGCTCTGCACCGGCAAGGTCTACTACGACCTGGTGCAGGCGCGGGCCGAGCGGGAGATCACCGACACCGCCATCGTGCGGATGGAGCAGCTCTACCCGCTGCCCGTCGAGGAGCTGCGCGCGGCGCTGGCCGAGTACCCGAACGCGGAGGACTTCGCCTGGGTGCAGGAGGAGCCGGCCAACCAGGGTGCGTGGTCGTTCGTCGCGCTCAACCTGCTGGAGCACCTGGAGGGCGTGCGGCTGCGCCGCATCTCGCGCCCCGCGGCGGCCGCCCCGGCGGTCGGGTCGACGAAGCTGCACGACGCCGAGCAGGCCGCGCTGATCGAGGCGGCCCTGCCCCGGCCCTGACCCATCCCCAGCCCTCGGGGTCCGCGGCGCGGACCCCGAGGGTCCGGCCCGCGGGTCCGGCCCGTGCGTCGCCGACCCTCGGGCCCCGCGCCCCGTCGAGCACGGATTTCTGCACGCGGTTCGGTGTGCCGGGCCGGTTGTTCGGCGGGTAAGTCTTGATCGGCGCGCACACTGGAGCGATCTGATGTACTTCACCGACCGCGGGATCGAGGAGCTGGTCGAGCGGCGGGGCGAGGAGACGGTCTCCGTCGAATGGCTCGCGGAGCGGCTCCGCGACTTCCTCGACCTCAACCCCGAGTTCGAGACGCCGATCGAGCGCTTCGCCACCTGGTTGGCGCGGCTCGACGACGAGGACGAGTAACCGGATTCGTCCCGACGATCTTGGACTTATGGCGCCGCAGTTCGGACAATTCTTCGCCATAGGCCCAAGATCGTTGGGATCATGGAGGCGGTCAGGCCAGCGCGAGCCAGCCGGCCAGCGCGATCACGGCGACCGCGACGACCGCGGCGCCGATGATCAACGGCAGTCGGGGCGGCGCTTGGGTGGCCGCCGGCTCCGCCGCCTGGAACGCACGGAACGCCTCGGTGCTGCCGCTCGGGTCCACATACTCGTCAGACATGCCGGAGACCCTAGCGAACGACGGCTCCCCGGCACCGCCCCGCGCACGCGACACCGCTCAATCAGGGGCATTTCCGGTAAATCATCCATTTCGCTGCACGTCGCCTCCTTTGTCGCGGCGCGGCGGTCCGAGCGGCGATAACACGAACCGGCCGGGCGTCATACCCGGACCGGAAGGCGGGTCTACGACGGACGCAATCCGTCTACTGTCGATCGTGTGCAGGTGAATCGGCTGGTCACGGCGTTCCTCGCGCTGCTCATGCCGGTCGCGCTCGCCGCCTGCGGGCAGGCGATCGCCGCACCGACGCCCGGACCCGCGGCCGCGCCGCACCAGCCGTACCCGGTCGGCGTCCGGACGCTCACCTTCGGTCGCGGCATCGCGCGCCCACTCCCCACGATCGCCTGGTACCCGGCCGCGTCCGGCGCCGTCGGCGCCGCGCCGCGCCGAGACGCGGCACTGGCCGACGGCCGCTTCCCGATCGTGCTCTACAGCCACGGCCTGCACAGCATGCCCGCCCACCACGCCGCGATCACCACGCGGTGGGCGGCCGCCGGGTTCGTCGTGGTCGCCCCGGCCTACCCGTACACGAATCTCCGGACCGCCCGCTTCGACCGCGCCGACGTACGCAACCAGCCCGCCGACGGCTGGCACGTGCTGACACAGGTCAGCCGCCTCGACCGCGTCGCCGGTGACCCGTTCGCGGGACACCTCGACACCACCCGCCTCGGCGCGGCCGGTCACTCCGCGGGCGGCTTCACCACCGCCGGCCTGTTCACCCCCGGGCACGACGCCCGGCTCCGCGGCGGCATCGTGATCGCCGGCGGCATGCGGGACACGTTCGGCGGACCGCCGGCCGCCATGCTGTTCGTGCACGGCGGCGCGGACCCCACCGTGCTCCCGTCGACCGGGCGGTCGGCGTACGACCGGGTGCCGTGGCCGAAGGCGTTCCTCACGGTGACCGGGCAGCGTCACGGCGAGTACATGGGTCCGGGGCACCCCGGGTTCGACCAGTTCATGGGGACCGCGACGGACTTCCTGCGCTGGGCGCTCTACGGCGACCCGCAGGCGCGGCGGCGCATCCCGGCCGATGCGCGCCGCGGCGGCGTCACGCAATGGACGGGTCGGATCTGACCGCCGCTGGAGGGGCTTCCGCCGCCGCTCGCGCAGCGCCGCGTCCCCGCCGGTTCGCGCGGCACAATCGACTGATGTGTCGCGCGCCGCTCGCCGCCGTCCTCGCCGCCGTGCTCGCCGGTGGCGTACTCACGGGCTGCTCCGCGCGCGACGCCGGGCAGGCCGGCCCCACGGCCACGCCGGCACCGACGACGCGGCCGTCGTCGGCGCGTACCCCGCCTCCCGCGGACCGGACGGCGCCGGCGACCGCGCTCGCCGTCGGCACCCGGCGGCTCGCCCTCACCCGGGGCGCGGACCGCCCGCTGCCGGTCACGATCTGGTACCCGGCGCGCGGCGCCGCGGGTGACGAGCCCCGCGCGGGCGCCCCGGTCGCCGCCGGCCGCTTCCCCGTGGCGCTCTTCAGCCACGGCCTGCACGGCCGGCCCGAGGACTACGCGCCGCTGCTGGCGCGGTGGGCGGCCGCCGGGTTCGTTGTCGCCGCGCCCGCCTACCCGCACACCGCGCGCGACGTCGCGCGCTTCGAGGTTTTCGACGTGGTCAACCAGCCCGCCGACGCCGCCCACGTGCTCACCGCCGTGCTCGGCCTCGACAAGGCCGCCCGCGACCCGCTCCGCGGCCACCTCGACACCGAGCGGGTCGCCGCCGCCGGGCACTCCGCCGGCGGGATCACCACGGTCGGGCTCTTCACCGCCGCACGCGATCCGCGGCTGGACGCCGGGATCGTGCTCGCCGGCAGCGCCCTCGGCGTCGGGACGGCCTTCAGCGGCGCCGCCGCCCCGCAGCTGTTCGTGCACGGCGAGCGCGACGACGTCGTCTCCCACGCCGCCGGCAGGGCCGCGTACGACGCCGTGCCGTGGCCGAAGGCGATGCTGAGCCTGCCCGGCGCCGACCACGGCGGCTCCCTGCTGCGCTCCGACAACCCGCTGTTCACGGTCGTCGCCGATACCACCGTGGAGTTCCTGCGCTGGACGCTCTACGGGGACCGGGCCGCGAAGCGGCGACTACCGGCCGCCGCGACGCGGGGCGGGCTGGGCGTCCTGGAGAACCGGCTCTGACTAGCGGGTGTGGTCGAGCACGACCTTGCCGAAGACGTCACCGGAGTGCAGCCGGGCGAACGCCGCGGTGACCTCGGAGAAGCCGTAGACGTCGTCCACCACCGGCCGGATGTCCCGCTCGGCGCAGAGCCGCAGCAGCGCGGCGAGCTCGTCCGGCGTCCCCATCGAGGTCCCGACGATCTCCAGCTGCATGGCGAAGACCCGGCGCAGGTTGACCTTCGGCTCGTGCCCGGCGGTGGCGCCGGAGACGACGATCCGCGCGCCGGGCGCCGCCGACTTCAACGAGTGGTCGAAGGTGGCCGCCCCGACCGTCTCGATGACCACGTCCACGCGCTCCGGCAGCCGCGCGCCGGGCTCCAGCGCGGTCGCGCCGAGCTGCGCGATGCGCTCCCGCTTGGCCGCGTCCCGGCTGGTGGCGTACACCCGCTTGCCGAGCGCGACGGCGAGCACGACGGCCGCGGTCGCGACCCCGCCGCCGGCGCCCTGGACCAGCACCGCGTCGGCGGAATCGACGCGGCCCTTCGTGGTGAGCATCCGGTACGCGGTCAGCCAGGCGGTGGGCAGGCAGGCGGCGTCGGTGAAGGACAGACCGGCGGGCTTGGGCAGCAGGTTGCCCCGCGGCACGGCCACCCGTTCGGCGAACGTCCCCTGGTAGTGCTCGGAGAGGATGGACGCGCCGCGCGGGTCGCCGGGATCGGCCACCAGCGGATAGACGACCACGTCGTTGCCGGCCGGGTCGACGCCGGCGGCGTCGCAGCCCAGGATCATGGGGAGCCGCTCCGCGGAGAGCCCGACGCCGCGCAGCGACCACAGGTCATGGTGGTTGAGGGAGCTGGCCCGGACCTCGACGGTGACCCAGTCGTCGGGCTGCTCCGGCTCCGGTCGGTCGCCGACGGTGAGCGCGGCGAGCGGATCGTCATCGTTGAATGCGGAAGCGAAAGCGGCACGCATGATCCGCACGCTAGCAGCCGCGCGCGCCTCGGGCCCGGTGCAAAAAGTCACGCCGCCGGGGATGCACCCACTAGGCGCGGGCGACGCCGTCGCGGCGGGCGGCCTCGGCGACCGCCGCCGACACCGCGGGCGCCACCCGCGGGTCGAGCGGCGACGGCACGATGGCGTCGGCGGACAGCGCGTCGGCGACGACGCCGGCGATCGCGTCAGCGGCCGCCACCTTCATCCCGTCGGTAATCCGGGTCGCCCGCGCGTCGAGCGCGCCCCGGAACACCCCGGGGAAGGCGAGCACGTTGTTGATCTGGTTGGGGAAGTCGCTGCGTCCGGTCGCGACCACGGCGACGTGCCGGGCGGCCACGTCCGGGTGCACCTCCGGCGTCGGGTTGGCCAGCGCGAAGACGATGCCGCGCGGCGCCATCCCGGCGACCGCCGCCTCGGGGATCTGCCCGCCGGAGACCCCGACGAGCACGTCGGCGCCGGCCAGCGCCTCGGCGATCCCGCCCGTCCGGCCGGCCGCGTTGGTGACCACCGCCAGCTCCGCCTTGGCCGAGGTCAGGTCGGCGCGATCCCGGTGCAGGATGCCGCGCGAGTCGCAGACCAGGGTCTCGGCCGGGTTGACGCCGCCCGCGATCAGCATCTTGGTGACCGCGATGCCGGCCGCGCCGGCCCCGCTCACCACGACCCGGAGGTCGCCGAGCTTGCGGTCGAGCAGGGTCGCGGCGTTTCGCAGCGCGGCGAGCACCACGATCGCGGTGCCGTGCTGGTCGTCGTGGAAGACCGGGATCGGCAGCGCCTCGTCGAGCCGGCGCTCGATCTCGAAGCAGCGCGGGGCGCTGATGTCCTCCAGGTTGATCCCGCCGAACGACGGGGCCAGCGCGGTCACCACGGAGACGATCTCGTCGACGTCCTGGGTGTCCAGGCAGATCGGGACCGCGTCGACGCCGCCGAACTGCTTGAAGAGCACGGCCTTGCCCTCCATGACCGGCATCGCGCCGCGCGGCCCGATGTTGCCCAGCCCGAGCACGGCCGAGCCGTCGGTCACGACGGCGACGGTGTGCGACACCCAGGTGTAGTCGTCCACCAACGCCGGATCCGCGGCGATCGCCTCACAGACCCTGGCGACCCCGGGGGTGTACGCGAGCGAGAGATCCTCCCGGCTGGTCAGCGGGACGGTCGAGGCGACCGCCATCTTGCCGCCGCGGTGCAGCTGGAAGACCGGATCGGACGGATCCACGGTAGACGGTGACATGGTGACTCCAGGGACATCGAGCGGTCATGGCCCGCCGGTGGGTCGCATGGTGAGCAACGGTCGGCGGTGCGGCGCGGGGGTCACCCGGGTTAGGAGGCCGAGCATAGTGTCAGCGCGGAACGGGACCCATCTGCAGGGTCATACCGGACGGTAACCGATGCGTCGCGGACGGGGCCAGTAACGCGCCAGAACCCGTCCCCGCACATCCGCGACGCCGTACGCGCGGGAGTCGTCGGTGACCAGGTCATTGTCTCCGCGTACCCACCAGCCACCGTCCTGCGCGCGGACCGCGCGCTTGACGACCAGCAGATCGGGGCGGGACCGGAACGTGGCGACCACCACATCGCCCGGCCGGACCGGCCGGCCGCCGCGCCGCACCAGCAGCGCGTCACCGTGCCGGAGGGTGGGCGCCATGGACGGACCGCGCACCAGTACGGCAAAGACGGGACGCGGCACTTTCCCACCTCCCCCGGCCAGACACACCAATGCGCGATAAGGTCACCAGGGAGGATCATTCCACCCTTGAACGCCGGCGGCGTCCGCCGGCAAGGATCGCAACCCATGGAGGGTCCTGATGCGACTTCCCCGCATGCTTACTCCCCGCACCGTCGTCAGCGCCCACTGCGACCTGCCCTGTGGGGTCTACGACCCGGCGCAGGCGCGGATCGAAGCCGAGTCGATCAAGGCGATCTCCGAGAAGTACCAGGCGAACAGCGACCCCGAGTTCCGCACCCGCGCCATCCTGATCAAGGAGCAGCGCGCGGAGCTGGTGAAGCATCACCTCTGGGTGCTCTGGACCGACTACTTCAAGCCGGCGCACTTCGAGAAGTACCCGCAGCTGCACCAGCTCTTCAACGAGGCGACCAAGCTCGCCGGCGCCAGCGGCGCCAAGGGCTCCGTCGACCCGGCCAAGGCCGACGAGCTGCTGCAGAAGATCGACGAGATCGCGAAGATCTTCTGGGAGACCAAGCAGGCGTGAGCCTTCCGCACAGCGCACCGACGATCCGGCCGGCACGTCCCGAGGACGTGCCGGCCATCGTCGCGATGGTGCACGAGCTTGCCGAGTACGAACGGGCACCGGAGCAGTGCCACCTCACCGCGGAGCAGCTGCAGACCGCGCTCTTCGGCCCGCAGCCGGCGCTGTTCGGACACGTCGGGGTGGACGCCGACGGAGAGCCGGTGGGCTTCGCCCTGTGGTTCCTGAACTTCTCGACGTGGGAGGGCGTCCACGGGATCTATCTCGAGGACCTCTACGTGCGTCCGGAGGCGCGCGGCACGGGGCTGGGGCTGCGACTGCTCGCCACCCTGGCGGAGATCTGCGTGGAGCGGGGCTATCCCCGTCTGGAATGGTGGGTTTTGAACTGGAATCCCGCCCGCGAGTTCTACCACGCGATCGGCGCGGCGGCGATGGACGAGTGGGTGCCGTACCGGCTGACCGGGCCGGCGTTGCGGGATCTCGCGCTGCGCGGCTCCGTCCAGCCGGCCGCGGAGCGGTAGAGTCGCGGATCGGGGGGATGGCACCATGAGTCAGCTCAGTACGCAGTCGACGGCCGAGGACGACATCGTTCTCCTCACCGTGCCCGCGGACGGCGGCTACCTCGGCGTGCTGCGCACCGCCACCGCGGGCCTCGCCGCCCGCCTGCACTTCGCCCTCGACGAGATCGAGGATCTACGGATCGCCGTCGACGAGGCGTGCGCGATGCTGCTGGCCATCACGCGACGCGACGCGGAGCTCGAGTGCCGCTTCTCGGTGACGGACACCGATCTCACCGTCGAGGTCACGGCGCCGACCGTGTCCGGCGCCCGCCTGCCGGCCGAGTCCTCGTTCGCCTGGAAGGTGCTGACCGCGCTGACCACCGCCGCCTCCGCGACGGCGACCGGTGACCGCGCCACCATCCGGCTGCTGACGCGCCGCGCCACGACGGACTGAACCGGACGTCGGGCCGGGCGCCCCGCGCGGCCCCCGCGCGCGGGTGGAACACCACCCCGCGGATGCGGTCACCGCCCGGCCGGGGCCTCCTCGAGCAACGCCTGCGTCTCGTCGATGAACGCGACGTGCGCCCGCGCCGCCCGCGCCGCCCCGGCGCTGTCCCGGACGTTCACGCAGCGCAGGATCTCCCGGTGTTCGGCGTCGACCCGCTGCCAGAACGACAGCGGCGCCACCGCGCCGATCTCCCACTCGTTCGACAGCTGGTAGAGCGGACGGGTGAGCAGCTCGTAGAGCGGATTACCCGTGGCGGCCGACAGCGCCCGGTGGAACGCCCGCTGCGCCTCCAGCATCGTCTCCACGGGATCGGTCGCGGGGTCGAAGAGGGCGGCCGACAGGGCGGCGAGGTCCCGGTCGGTACGGCGTGCCGCGGCCAACGCGACGGCGGGCCCCTCGATCATCGCGCGCACCTCGACGATCTCCGCCATGGTCACGGTCGCGGTGGAGAGCAACAGACCCATCCCCGTCGTCAGGGAGTCCGAGAGCTTCTCCGTGCTCGGCTGCGCCACGAAGCTGCCGCCGGTCACGCCCCGGGTCGTGACGATGAGGTGCTGGCTGGCCAGCAACCGCAGCGCCTCCCGTACGGTGCTGCGGCTGAGCCCGGACCGCGCGCAGAGCTGGGGCTCGGTCGGCAGGCGCTCGCCGGGACGGAGCTGACCCGAGGTGATCTGAGCACGGATCTCGTCAGCGAGAACCTGATAGGCCGGGGGGCGCAGCGCCTGCTGGACAGTCACGCGCGTCAGCCTAGGCTCCGGCGTGGCGCGGGCGCACGACCCGACGACCGCATCGGCTGTCGGGAATCCGGCTCGCGGGCGGGACGGGCTTCAGTCGAGCCCGAGCGCGGCGGTGGTCCGCCGATTGACGAGCATGCCGCACACGACCAGTCCGAGCACCATCAACGGCGCGCCGAGCCACGCCAGGCCGCCGAGGATCATGTAGTAGCCGATCGGCAGCAGCATCAGCTGCAGCACGATCGCCGGGGCGCGGGCGCCGGGCCGGCGCTGCCCGAGGGCGCGGGCGAGCAGCGCGAGCACCACGACGCCGCCGACGGCGAACCCGGTGACGAACAGCGCGGACACCAGGTCGTGCGCCCGGCCGACGATGTCCTCGTACACCAGGAAGGCAGCCACCACCCCCAACGCCGCCGCCTCGGCGGTGAGCAGCCAGACCGCCCAGCGCAGCGGGGCGGGGGGAATGTCGCGGTCCGTGGTCACGGGCGACACGATACCGGGGGTGGGGCGGAGTACAGTCCCGGCCATGCGCGCCCTCCTGGTGGTCAACCCGAAAGCCACCACCACCAGTGAACGCAGCCGGGACGTCCTGGTCCGCGCGCTACGCAGCGAGGTCGACCTGACCGTGGAGTACACGCGCCGGCGCGGCCACGCCGTCTCGCTGGCCCGGCAGGCGGCCGAGGCGGGCGTCGAGCTCGTCGTCACGCTCGGCGGGGACGGCACCGTCAACGAGGCCGTCAACGGCCTGATGACCGCGACGCCGCCCACGGTCGACCTTCCCCGGGGGCCGGCGGAGCGGCTGCCGGCGCTCGCGGTGGTGCCCGGCGGCTCGACCAACGTGTTCGCTCGCGCGCTCGGCCTGCCCCGCGAGTGGCCGGACGGGACCAGCATGATCCTGGAGGGATTGCGGCTCGGCCGCTTCCGCACGATCGGGCTGGGCCGCGCCGACGACCGCTACTTCACCTTCTGCGCCGGCCTCGGGCTGGACGCCGCCGTGATCCGCGAGGTGGAGCGCGCCCGGCTCCGCGGTCGGGTCTCCACTCCGGGCCTCTATCTGCGCTCGGCGGTGAGCCACTACTTCGTGGGGGCGGACCGGCGGCACCCGGCGATCCGGCTGGAACGGCCGGGCGAGCCGGCCGAGGCGGAGCTGGCGACAGTGATCATCCAGAACACCGCCCCGTGGACCTACCTCGGCAAACGGGCCGTCAATCCCAACCCGGAGGCCTCCTTCGATCTCGGGCTGGACGTGATGGGGCTGCGCCAGCTGCACGTGCCGAGCACCACTCGCACGGTGACCCAGCTCCTGTCCGGCAGCCCGAACCCGCGCGGACGGCAGGTGCTGCGCCTCCACGATCAGACGGAATTCACGGTGGTTGCGTCCCGCCCGCAGGCGTTCCAGCTCGATGGCGACTACCTTGGAGAGCGACAGAAGGTGCGATTCGCCTCGGTCCCGCACGCGCTGCGCGTCATCTGCTAAACCGGACGGCTGCGCGGAGTAGTCAGCCGACTGAGGGATACGTGCCGGAAATGCCTGCAATGCGGCCGGGACGGTACTACATTGATTCTTGACTGTCGTACACAGGGTGCCAACAGGCGTCATAAATCGGACAAATAGGTCGTGAGCTTGCTCACCGTAGCGATTTTTTCCCAGCACCACCCTTGACATCGCGTGAGTTCGTGAAAGTATTCACAAGCGAACCGAGTAACCGGGATGCCTCCTGGGGAGTTCTTTGAAAAAAGGGCCCCGAACGCGTCCTACCGATTGAACCGCCTGCTCACGCGCTGCCTACGCGACAGATGCACACCGTCGCGACTGGCGTCGCGGGCGCACATAGAAGACGTAAGCATTTACTGCCAACGATCCAGAATGAGGAGTGTTGCCGCCATGGACTGGCGCCACCATGCTGCCTGCCGCGACGAGGACCCCGAGCTGTTCTTCCCGATCGGGACGTCGGGCCCCGCGCTTCTGCAGGTCGAGCAGGCCAAGGCCGTCTGCCGGCGCTGCTCCGTGACCGACCAGTGCCTGCAGTGGGCGCTGGAGTCCGGTCAGGACGCCGGCGTCTGGGGCGGGATGAGCGAAGAGGAGCGGCGCGCGGTCAAGCGCCGCGGTGGCCTGCGGGTCCTGCGCGCTCACACTGCCTGACCCGATCCACAGCAAAAAGCCCCGGGGCCGCGCCCCGGGGCTTTTTGCGGCACTCGATGTCACGCGGCGTCACATCGGGCACCCGACGCGTCGTCACGCCGCGTGACCCCCGGCGCGCGAGGAGCGCGTGACGCGGCGTGAGGTCAATGCACCGACACGCGGCGTGACGTCACGCGGCGCGGGGCGACGCCGCCAGCGGGTCGATCGTCGCCACCCGGGACAGCACCAGCCGGGCCAGCTCGGCCGCGCCCTCGAGCGGAGCCGCCGTCGCCACCGCGCCGGCGTCCCGCGCGGACGCCATCGCGGCCTCGTACAGCAGGCCGGGCGCCAGGAAGTACGCCGCCACCGCCACCCGGCGGGCGCCGCCGGCCCGCAGCGCGGCAACGGCCTCGCCGGCGGTCGGAGGGGCCGCTGAGGCGTACGCCGCCCGGCAGGGCACCCCGAGGGTGGCCCCCAGCTCCCCGGCCGCCTGCGCCACCGTACGACGGGCCGCCGCGTCCCGGGTGCCGGCCGCCGCCAGCACCACCGCGTCGAACTTCTCCCCCGTCGCGGCCAGCCGCCGACGCAGCGCGGCGAGCAGCAGCCCGTCGACCGTGCCACCGATCCGTGGCCCGAGCACGTCGCTGACCGCCACCGGCATCCGCAGGCCGTCGGCGCGGGCCGCGGCGACCGCGCCCGGGATGTCGACCCGGCCGTGGAACGCCTCGGTCAGCAGCAGCGGCACCAGCACCGCCCGCCGCTCCCCCGCCGCCTCCAGCGCGGTCAGCACCTGAGCGGGGCGGGGCAGCGTGTGGTCCAGGTAGGACGCCCGGACCACCGCGCCGGGCCCGACCGCCGCCTCGACCGCGCGGACCAGCGCACGCGTGGCGGCCGCGGCCCGCGGGTCACGGCTGCCGTGCGCCACCAGCACGATCGGGGTGGGGAACCCCGGGTCGGCGGGGCGGTGCGACGCGGCGGGAGCGGTCATACGTGCAGACCGCACTCGGTCTTCTCGAACATCGCCCACCGGCCCGCCCGCGCGTCCTCGCCGGCCCTGGTGCGCCGCGTGCACGGCCAGCAGCCGATCGACGTGTAGCCCTGCCGGAACAGCTCGTTGACGGGCACGTTCCAGCGGGAAATGTAGGCGTCCACGTCGGCCTGGGTCCAGGCGGCGATCGGGTTGACCTTCACCTTGCCGCGCTTGGCGTCGAACTGCACCACCGGCGTGTTGGCCCGGGTCGGCGACTCGTCGCGCCGCAGACCCGCGGCCCACGCGTCGTAGTCCACCAGGGCCCGCTCCAGCGGCTCCACCTTGCGCAGCGCGCAGCACTCGTCGGGCGCCTTGTTGAACAGCCGGGGGCCGTACTCGCCGTCCTGCTGCCCGACGGTCAGTCGCGGGCGGATCGACCGGACGTTGACCGGCAGCGTGCGCGCCACGGTGTCCCGGACCCTCAACGTCTCCGGGAAATGCAGGCCGGTGTCGAGGAAGACCACGTCGACGCCGGGCGCGACCCGCGACACGACGTGCGCCAGCACCGCGTCCGCCATCGAGCTGGTGACGCAGAACCGGTCGCCGAAGGTCTCGGCGGCCCACCGGGCGATCTCCTCGGCCGGGGCGCCCTCCAGCTCGCGGCCGGCCTGCTCGGCCAGCGCCCGAAGCTCGTCGGGAGCGCGACGTCCCGGCTCGGCCGGCCGGGGCCCGCCGAGCGTCACCAGGCCGAGGTTCACGGCGGAGACCGGGCTCATCGGGACACCACCCGCGAGGCGAGGAGCCCGCTGAACTTCACCGTGAAGACCCGGGCGCACGCGTGGCACTCCCAGGCGCCGTGCGACTCCTCGTTCGGCCGCAGGTCTTCTTCTCCGCAGTACGGGCAGTACAGAGGTGCCGCTCGGTTCTCGCTGCTCATCGCAGTTCCTCCTCGTCGACTCTGATCACCCACTGGGCGAAGGCCTCGCCCTCGTTGCGCCCGGCCAGGTAGCGCCGCGCGACGCGTTCCACGTACTCCGGCAGCTCCTCGGCGGTGGTCTTCAGGCCACGCAGCTTGCGCCCGAACCCCGCGCTCTGCCCCTGCGCCATGCCGAGTCCGCCGCCGAGGTGGACCTGGAAGCCCTCCACCTGCCGACCGTCCGGCCCAACCACCAGCTGCCCCTTGAGCCCGATGTCCGCGACCTGGGTGCGGGCGCAGGCGTTGGGGCAGCCGTTGATGTGGATCGAGAGGTCCGCGTCGAAGTCGCGCAGCCGCTCCTCGAGCCGCGCCACCAGCTCCTCGCCGCGCCTCTTCGTCTCGACGATCGCGAGCTTGCAGTACTCGATGCCGGTGCACGCCATGGTCGAGCGCCGCCAGGTCGAGGGCTGCGCCTCCAGGCCGATGCCGCGCAGCCCGGTCACCAGCGAGTCGACCCGGTCGCCGGGCACGTCGAGCACGAGCAGCTTCTGGTACGGCGTGAGGGCCACCCGGTCACTGCCGTGCGCGGCGGCGACATCGGCGAGCTCGGCGAGCCCGGTGCCGGAGACCCGGCCGACCACCGGGGCCGCGCCGACGTAGAAGCGCCCGTCCCGCTGGGCGTGCACGCCGATGTGGTCGATCGGCTTCTCGGGCAGCTCCGGGGCCGGCCCGTCGAGCAGGGCGCGCCCCAGGTACTCCTTCTCCAGCACCTCGCGGAACTTCTCCACGCCCCAGTCGTTGACCAGGAACTTGAGCCGCGCGCGGTGCCGCAGCCGCCGGTAGCCGTAGTCGCGGAAGATGCCGACCACGCCGGCCCAGACGTCCGGAACCTCCGCCAGCGGCACCCACACGCCGAGCCGCTTGGCGAGCATCGGGTTGGTGGAGAGGCCGCCGCCGACCCAGAGGTCGAAACCGGGGCCGTGGTCCGGGTGCTCGACGCCGAGGAACGAGATGTCGTTGATCTCGTACGGGGTGTCGGCCAGCCAGGAGATCGAGGACTTGAACTTGCGCGGCAGGTTGGAGAATTCCTTGCTGCCCACGAAGCGGTTGATGATCTCGTCGATCGCCGGCGTCGGGTCGATCTTCTCGTCCGCGGCGATCCCCGCGACCGGGCTGCCCAGCACGACGCGCGGGCAGTCGCCGCACGCCTCGGTGGTCTGCAGCCCGACCGCCTCCAGCCGCCGCCAGATCTCCGGCATGTCCTCCACGCGGATCCAGTGCAGCTGGATGTTCTGCCGGTCGGTGATGTCGGCGGTGTCGCGGGCGAACTCCCGCGAGATCTCCGCGATGACCCGGAGCTGGGCGAGGGTCAGCTGGCCGCCGTCGATCCGCACCCGGAGCATGAAGTACTCGTCTTCGAGCTCGTGCGGCTCCAGCACCGCCGTGCGGCCACCGTCGATGCCCGCCTTGCGCTGCGTGTAGAGGCCCCACCAGCGGAACCGGCCGCGCAGGTCCGACGGGTCGATCGAGGCGAATCCCGCCTTGGCGTAGATGTTCTCGATCCGCGCCCGCACGTTGAGCGGGTCGTCGTCCTTCTTCGTGCGCTCGTTCGGGTTGAGCGGCTCGCGGTGGCCGAGCGCCCACTGCCCCTCACCCCGACGCCGTACGGACTTGGCCGGGCTGCTGTTGACCGCCATCTCGGCGTCCTCCGTTGTGTGCTGGTGCGGCGGAGAGCGACGCGAGCGCGACGGCCACCCCTGGACGGGGCCTGCGACGACGGTGTCTGGAAGGCCGGCGCGGAACGCGCGCCCCGGAAATGCTGGTGGGCGGCGTCAACCGGCCGGACAGATGGCGCTGCGGACGCGACCGTAATCGACGTGGCGGCGGGCCACGAAGCGGCGGTCAACGGCAGCGGTCATGGGTGTCATGCTGCCATACCGACCGGGGGCCAGCCAGCGATGTGTGCGCCACATCCCGTATCGCGGGCGGGGTGTGGCGGGCTTCACGCAACGCCCGCGGAAGGCAGGGCTGCCGGTGAGCCGGGGGTGTCGGTAGCGCTGCCGGCCGGCGTGGCTCGTTGGCTCCGGCGTGACGGGGACGACATCGGCGGTCGGCACGCCGGCCGACGGCGCCGCCGGGACCGGGCCGGCGGTGCGGAGGCGGACGATCCACCGCCTCGGCGACCTGGTCTGGCTCTGGCCGGCGCTGGCGACCCTGGCGGTCACCGGCTTCGGGGCCGATCGGGCCGAGCTGTGGCGGGACGAGCTGGCGACCTGGAGCGCGGCCACCCGTTCGGCCCCCGAGCTGCTGCGCCTCGCCGTCACCATCGACGGCGTCTCGGCGCCGTACTACCTGTTCATGCACGGCTGGATCGCACTGGTCGGCGACGCGGTCGGCGCGCTGCGCGCCCCGAGTGTGCTGGCGATGACCGGCGCGTCGGCGCTCACCGCCGTGCTCGGCGCGCGGCTGTTCGGCGGCCGCGCCGGCCTGCTCGCCGGCCTGCTCTTCGCCGCGCTCCCGAGCACCTCCCGGTACGCCCAGGAGGCCCGGCCGTACGCCATCGCGACGCTGCTCGGCGTGGCCGCCACCCTGCTGCTGGTGCGGGCGCTGGAGCGGCCGTCGTGGCGGCGCTGGCTGGCGTACGCGCTCGCCGTCACCGCCCTGGGCCTGACCAACCTGCTGGCGCTCAGCCTGCTCGCGGGTCACGCCGGCGGCCTGCTGATCGGCGGCCGCCCCGGACTACGGCGACACGCGCCGGGCTGGGCCGTCGCCGCGCTCGCGGCGATCGTGGCCCTGGCGCCGCTGTTCGTGCTCGGCCTCCGGCAGCGGGGAACGCAGCTGAGCTGGGTCGCGCTGGCGACCCCTCGGGCGCTGCCCGACCTACCCGGCGGCCTGCTCGGGGCCCCCGCCGTCGGCGGGGCGGTGTTGGCGCTGGCCGCGCTGGGCTGGGCGCTGCAGGGCCGCCGGGCGCACCTGCTGGCGCTGTCCGCGCTGGTCCCGGCCGCGCTGCTCTTCGTCGCCGGCCTGGCGTTGCGGATCTTCGTACCGCGCTACCTGATCTTCACCGTGCCGCTGATCTGTCTCCTCGCGGCGGCCGCGCTCGCCACCGTCCGGCTCCGCGCCGCGCTGGCGGTCGTGCTCACCGTCGGCCTGCTCGGCACGCCCGCCCAGGCGGGGCTGCGGCGCACCCACGAGTGGCCGCGGTCCGCGCCGCGCGAGTACCGCAGCGCGGCGGAGATCATCGGCGCGCAGCAGCGCCCCGGCGACGGCATCGTCTACGGCTCCCGCCGCGACTGGGCGTTCCTCGACATCGCCGTCGCGTACCACCTGCGGGGCGACCGGCCGCGCGACGTGCTGCTGGCGCGCTCGGCGACCGAGCGGGGCAGCCTGTGGGCGACGGAGTGCACACAGCCGGCGCAGTGTCTGGCCGGCGTGGACCGGGTGTGGGTGCTGACCGTGGGGCAGCCGGGGGATCCGCTACAGCCGATGCCGCCGCGGAAGGCCGCGGCGCTGCGCGAGGAGTTCGCGGTGCGACAGGTGTGGCGCGTCCGCGGTCTCACCGTCGCGCTGCTCGGCCGCCGCTGATCACCGTTTGCCGAGCGGCACCACCAGGACGGCCTCCGTGCCGCCCTCGGCGCGGTTGCGCAGCTCGATCGTGCCGCGCAGCTCGCCGGTGGCCAGCGCCCGCACGATCTGCAGGCCGAGCCGTCCGCTGCTCTCCGCGTCGAAGTCCGGCGGCAGCCCCTGGCCGTTGTCCGCGACCGTGACGTGCAGCTGCTTGCGGAAGCGGTGCGCGGTGACGACGACCTCGGCGACCTCGCCGACCGCCAGGCCGGGCGACGGCGACGCGGTCGCCGGGGCGATGGCCTCGCCGGCGGACGGGAAGCCGTGTTCGACGGCGTTGAGCAGCAGCTCGTTCAGGACCATCACCAGCGAGGTCGCGATCTCCGCCGGCAGCACCCCGAACGTGCCGTCGCGGCGGACCGTCACGGTCGACTCGGTGGTGGCGACCTCCATCGCCGCGGTCGCGACCCGGTCGACGATCCCGTCGAACTCCACCGCCTCGTCGCTGGACATTGAGAGCGTCTCGTGGACCAGCGCGATCGAGGCGACCCGGCGCACCGACTCCTCCAGCGCCGCCTTCGCCGCGGGCTGGCCGACCCGACGCGCCTGCAACCGCAGCAGCGCCGCCACCGTCTGCAAGTTGTTCTTGACCCGGTGATGGATCTCCCGGATCGTCGCGTCTTTCGTGATCAGCGCGCGGTCCCGCCGGCGCACCTCGGTGATGTCGCGGACCAGGGCCAGCGCGCCGATCGGCACCCCGGCGGGCATCAGCGGCAGCGCCCGGGTGAGCATGATCGCCCCGCGGGCCTCGACCTCCTTGCGCGCCGGCGCCTCGCCACGCAGCGCGGCGAGCACCCGGTTGGCGGCGTCGGTGCCCTCCAGCGGGTCGTCGGCGAGCCGGCGGAGCAACTCGGGCAGATCCTCACCGACCAGATGGGAGGAGAAGCCGAGCCGGCGGAACGCCGACTGCGCGTTGGGGCTGGCGTACGTGACCTTGCCGCCGGCGTCGAGCCGCACCAGACCGTCGCCGACCCGGGGCGCCGAGGTGGTCTCGCCGGGGTGCCGGGGCGGCGGGAAGGTGCCGTCGGCGACCATCTGCGCCAGGTCGTCCGCGGTGGTCAGGTAGTTGAGTTCGAGCTGGCTGGGGGTGCGCGCGGTGGAGAGGTTGGTGTCCCGGCCGACGACGGCGATCACGCTCCCGGACTCCCCGTCGGCGCTCCGCAGCCGCACCGGGATCGCCTCGTGCCGCGCCGGGGTGTCGCCGTACCAGACCGGGTCGCCCTCCCGCCAGATCCGCGCCTGGCTGTACGCGATCGTCAGGTGCGCGACCTCCGGCCCGCCGACGATCCGCCCCACCTGGTCGTCCTGGTAGGCGGTCGGCGCCGTGGTCGGCCGCACCTGCGCCACACACAGGAACGACTCCGCGCCGTCGACCGGCACCCAGAGCAGCAGGTCGGCGAAGGAAAGGTCAGAGAGCAGCTGCCAGTCACCGGCGAGCCGGTGCAGGTGGTCGATGTCGGCCGGCCCGAGGCCGGTGTGCTCCTCGACGAGATCGCGCAGGGTGGACACAGGGGCAAGCCTGCCACGCGCCGCTCAGAGAGTGCTCGTGACCTTGCTCAGCCCGCGTGGCGCGTCCGGGTCCTCGCCGCGGGCGAGCGCCAGCGCCAGCGCGAGCTGCTGCAGCGGCAGGATGTCGAGCAGCGGCGCGTGTCGCTCGTCGACGTCCGGGACGACGATCCGCGCCGCGGCCGGCACGGTGCCGGCGGCGGCCCCGACCGCGAGCACGTCGGCCCGCCGCTCTCCCAGCCGGGTGAGCACCTCGCGCATCGCCCTGCCGCCCGGGCCGCCGCCGACCACGGCGAGCACCGGCACGTCGGGGTCCGCCATCGCCAGCGGCCCGTGCAGCAGGTCCGCGCCGGAGAACGCCAGCGCCGGCAGGTACGACGTCTCCATCAGCTTCAACGCGGCCTCGCGCGCCGTCGGGTAGGCGTAACCGCGCCCGGTGGTGACCGTCCGGGCCGCGAAGCGGTAGCGCGGAGCCAGGTCGCGGGCGGTCGGGTCGTCGAGGGTACGACCGGCGAGCTCCGGCAGCGCGCGGAGCGCGGCGAGCTCGTCGGCGGGGAGCGCCCCGTCGCCGGCCCGGACGCCCTCGATGAGCATGAGCAGGGCGAGCAGCTCGGCGGTGTAGGTCTTGGTGGCGGCGACCGCCCGCTCGTGCCCGGCGGCGACGTCGACGGAGAGCTCGGCCGCCTCGGCGAGCGGCGACGCCGGGTTGTTGGTGACCGACACCGTCAGCGCACCCGACTCCCTCGCCACCCGCACCACCTCGGCCAGGTCCGGTGAGCCGCCGCTCTGGCTCACCGCGACGACCAGCGCCCGGGACAGGTCGGGACGGGCCCCGAAGACGGTGACCGCGCTGGGCGAGGCGAGGCCGGCCGGCAGGCCGAGTCGGATCTCGGTGAGGTACGCGGCGTACAGGGCCGCGTGGTCGGA
Source organism: Micromonospora pattaloongensis (assembly GCF_900107255.1). Classification (GTDB taxonomy): domain Bacteria; phylum Actinomycetota; class Actinomycetes; order Mycobacteriales; family Micromonosporaceae; genus Micromonospora_I; species Micromonospora_I pattaloongensis. The sequence goes on from NZ_FNPH01000001.1 coordinate 227,017, forward strand.
GGTGCCACGCGCGGTGAAGACGACGTGCCGGGGGCGGCGCTCCGCGATGACCGCCGCCACCCGGGCGATCGCGGCGGCGTGCGTCGGCTCGAGCAGTCGCGCATAGCCCGCGGGCTGCTCGGCGATGTCCGCCGCCATCCCGGCTCCCGGTTGGGTCACGGCAGAACCTCCCCGTCATGCGCGATATTCGCGCGTTTCATGCGCAGTCTTGCACGTTATAGCGCCTCAAGCCAAGTGTGCGATCACAAACACGCAGTGGATCACCTAGCCCCGCGACGTGCCTTAGGCTCGCGGACCCAGGGGAAACGATCACGGAACGAGGACCTGGACGTGCCAGAGGAGATCGACGATCCGCGGCTGTCCGCCGAGGGCGAGCTCGCGCTGGCGCGGCTGGCGCTCGACGCGGGTGACTACCCGCACGCCGCCGACCACGTCGCCGCCGCCATCGCGCACGCCCCGACCATGCCCGAGGTGCACGAGGTCCTCGCGCAGCTCGCCGCCCGCACCTCCGGCGGCCTCGACTTCTTCCCCCTCGACGAGCACGTCTACATCGGCGTGGTGGTCGCCCGCGCCCATCTGCTCGCCGCGGCCGGACGTCCCGGTGAGGGACTCGAGCTGCTCGCGGCCGCGACCGGTCACGCGCCGACCGCGGACTGGGCCGGCGTCCCCTGGGTCGGCGAGCCCGAACTGCCCGGCCGGGTCGGCCCGGAACAGCTGGCCGTGGTCCTGATGCAGATCTGCGCGGGCATCCCCGACCCGGTCCCCGAGCCCGAGCGGGCGCCGCTGCTGCCGTACCTGGCGCTGGCCCGGCACGGCGTCGCCGCGCACCCGCGGCACGGCCTGCTCCTCGGTGCGGCGTCGGCGCTCGCCCGCCGGCTCGGCCAGCCGGACCTCGCCGTGGCGTGGGCGGCCCGCGGCGCCCGGGAGGAGCCGTCCAAGCTGACCGAGGTGTGGCTCGGCTACGCCTACCGCAGCGCCGGCCGCGTCTCCGACGCCGTCACGGCGCTGCGTCGCGCCATCGACCACGACCCGGAAGACCTGTCGGTCTACGCCGACATCGCCGGCACCCTCGCCGACCACGGCCGGCTGGACGACGCGCTGGAGTGGATCGACCGGGCGCTGGCGAAGGACCCGTCCTTCGACTGCGCCGTCCACACCGCGCACCGCCTGCACTACCGCCGCGACGGGGAGCTGCGGCACCTGGTCGCCCTCGCGGACTTCCAACGCGATCACCCCGACGCCTCGCACGAGCACAACGACCTGGCCGAATGCTGCCACGGACTAGCCTGGCTCGGGCTGCTCCCGCCGGCCGGCGAATCGGTGGTCCACCTCGTCCGGGGGGCCGCCGCCGACCGCCCCGCCCCGCGCGACGTCTGGGTCAGCGCGCTCGAGCCGCCCAGCGCGATGCGGCTGGTGACCGCCGCGTTCCCGAACACCCCGATCACGGTGGAGAGCGTTCCCGAACCCGACCCGCGCACACCCCGCCGCCCCGGCGGACAGCCACTCTGGCGGTACGACGGCACCGTCGCCGAGCCCGCGGTCGGCGAGCCGTCGCCCGCGGCGGCGGAGAAGGTGCGCCGGCTCGCCCACCCGGTCTGGCCGCACCCGCCCGCCGCGTACGACGCCGCGGTCGCGCTGGCCACGCTGGAACTGGACGACCTGCTCGGTCTGCTGGTGCACCCGCCCGCGCCGCCGGCGAACGAGCTGGGGCGGGCGCTGACGGAGCACGATCCGGCGCTCTGGGTTCGCTGCGTGCAGGTCTGGGCCTGCCTGGGGCTGCTGCACCACCGCACGGACGAGCCGTGGATCGGCTCGACGCGGCGGCGGGTGCTGCTCGACGTGGTCTGGGGCGTGGAGGACTGGACCACCGAGGCCGCGGTCTTCGCGCTGATGACCGCCGGCTGGGTGGACCCGGCGGTCCGGGCGGACGTCGCGGAGATCATCGGGGAGCGGCTGGCCGACGCGGTCCGGGTGGGTCGGGAACGGCCGATCTCGATCGCCTGGTCCCTCGGACACCTGGCCCTCGGCACGCCGGCGTTGAGCGCCGAGGCGGCCGCGGCGGCGCACCGGCTCATCGCCACGCACGACCCGTTCCCGCCACGACGCGCGCGGCGGCCGGGGCCGTTCCGCCGCTGGCTCGCCCGGCGCGCGAACCGGAACAGCCTCCGGCGCTGACGCCGGGTCAGGCCGGCGTCGGAGCGGGAAGCTCGATCCGGAAAGCGATCAACTCGACGTGGGGCAGGGGCCGCCAGTCGCGTTCGGGGAGCCGCCGGAAACCGAGCCGGGTGTAGAGCCGGTGCGCGGGCGCGGAGATGTCGCGGGCGCAGATCACGATGGCGCCGCAGCCGAGCTGCTCGGCGCGGCCCACGCAGGCGCGGACGAGCGCCTCGCCGACGCCGCGCCCCTGGGCGGCCGGGTCGACCGCCAGCATCCGGAATTCGGCCTCGCCGGGCCGGGACAACTCGGCCAGCGGGGTGCCGGGGAGCACGAAGGTGACGGCGCCGAGGACGTCCCCGGCCGGCCCGTCGACCGCGACCAGCAGCTCGCCGTCCGCGGCCCGCGACGCCACGTCGGCCAGCGTCTCGGCGTAGTGCGGCGCCTCCTTGAGCTGCCCGTCCGCCTCGTACGCCGCCACGCTCAGCCGGGCGACCGCCGGGAAGTCGGCCGGGCGGGCCGCCCGGACGACGACGCCGGTCATTCGATGACGGCGATCAGGTCGCCCTCCTGCACGACGTCGCCCTCGTTGACGGCGAGCTGCCGCAGGACACCGTCGGACTCGGCGACCACGGGGATCTCCATCTTCATGGACTCCAGGATCACCAGCGTGTCCCCCTCCGCGACGGTGTCGCCGGCGGCGGCGACGACCTTCCAGACGTTCGCCACCATCTCGGCGCGGATCTCCTCGGCCATCGTCCGGCCCTCCCTCGTCAGCGCAGTGCCTGCGAACGGTATCCAATCATGGTCGAGCCCGGACGGCGGCAAAGGTGTCGCCCTCGGCGACCCGATCGGGCGCAGGCACTAGCATCGTCGCCGTCCCCTCCCGGTCTCCGGGAGATCCGTTCCACGGGAGGTCAGCATGGCCAAGAAGGCCCGCAAGAAGAAGGCCCGCAAGAAGAGCGCCGCCAACCACGGCAAGCGCCCCAACTCCTGATACGCCCCGGCGCGGGTCGCCGGGACCGTCGCTCGTCGCGTGCGAGAGCGGTGGTCCCGGCGGCCCGCGCCGGTCAGTTATGGGCGGCCGGAGCGGATCAGTCCGCGGTCCGGTCGGTCTGGAACTCCCGGGGATCGGTCTCCAGGACCAGATCCCTGATCTTCACCCGCAGCCGCTCCCGCAGCTCCTCGGGCGCGCGCTCGCCGCCACAGCACCGGGCGACCAGCGCCTTCACCTCCTGCTCGATGCCGTACTCCTGGAAGCACGGACGGCACTCCTCGAGGTGATGCTTGATCACCTCCCGGCGCCCCTCCGCGCACTCGAGATCGAGGTAGAGGTAGACCTCGGCGAGGACATCGCGACAGTCCGTCTCGTGGGGATTACCGCAACTCACGCTCACGCCTCCTTCGTGGCACGGGCGGCGGCGTCGCTCGTGGACGGGACCCGGTTGAAGCCTCGTTCCGACGCGTAACGCTCCAGCATGCCGCGCAGGTTCCGCCGGCCACGGTGCAGCCGGGACATGACGGTGCCGATGGGCGTACCCATGATCTCGGCGATTTCCTTGTAGGCGAAGCCCTCGACGTCGGCGAGGTAGACGGCGAGCCGGAACTCCTCCGGAAGCTGCTGCAGCGCCTCCTTCACGTCGCTGTCCGGCAGCCGGTCCAACGCCTCGGTCTCAGCCGAACGCAGGCCCGTCGACGTGTGCGACTCGGCCTCGGCCAGCTGCCAGTCCGTGATTTCCTCCGTCGGCGCCTGCACCGGCTGACGCTGCCGGCGTCGGTAGGAGTTGATGTAGGTGTTGGTGAGGATGCGGTAGAGCCACGCCTTGAGGTTCGTGCCCTGTTCGAACTGGTGGAACGCGGAATACGCCTTGAGATACGTCTCCTGGACCAGGTCCTCCGCGTCCGCCGGGTTGCGCGTCATCCGCATCCCGGCCGCGAACAGCTGATCGATGAAGGGCATCGCGTCGCGCTCGAACCGCGCACGCCGCTCCTCAGTACTCTCCGCTTGCGTCAACGGCTCGTCCCCCCTCGACTTTCCCGCCGAGGATACGCGGAAACCGGGTGAGGTTGATTCGGATCTCGTCGCTGCGCCCGCGTCCACGCGGGCGGCCGGCGGCTGCGCGGCCGGCCACTCGGGCGCCGCCAGGAGCTCCCGGACCCGCGCCTCGCGGGCGCCGTCCTGCTCCCGGCACCGTGTCTCGGTTGGCACCGGTCAACCCCCTCGCCATAGGTAGCTTCCGCGGGTTGCAACACCGTCGGACCAGCGGGGCATTCCGGCACACAGGCCGGCCGTGTCGGTCCCGACGGTGGCGTACACCACCGCCGGGACCGGAAGGGCCTGGGAGGGCGATCACGGACCGGGGGTCCGTTCAACGGCCGAGAGCTGGCTCGCGCTTCTCGTCCACGGGTTGCAACGAGGGCAGTGGCGGGAGGAAACGCCGTTTGACCACTTAGCGTGCCCATTCGTTCACACGGAGCCATTCGAGCACCAGTTGGGCGAGCCCGGACGGGTGACGGGAAAGATCATGCCGCTCCCCCGGCCGCACCTCCACCCGCACGCCGGGCGCGGCGTCCGGGACGCCGAACGGGTCGCGGTCGCCGTTGACGACCAGCGTCGGCACCCCGACGGGAAGCTCGCCGGCCCGGGACCGCTCGGGTCGGCCCGGCGGATGCAGCGGAAAGGCCAGCGCCACCACGCCGTCGGCGCCGAGCGCCGCCGCGGTACGGCAGGCGACGCGCGCGCCGCTGGAGCGCCCGCCGACGACCAGCGGCGGCGTCGGCCAGCGTTCCCGCAGCCCGGCGACGACCGCGGTCCACGCCTCGTCCAACTGCCCCGCCGGCGCCGGCGCGCGCCGGCCCGCCACCCGGTACGGCTGCGTCACCCGCGCGACCACGACCCCGGCCGGCGACGCCGCGTCCCGCAGCGCCACCAGGTCCGGGGCGTCCACGCCACCGCCCGCGCCATGTCCGAGCACGAGCAGGCTCGCCGGCGGCTCATCGGGGGCGTCCAGATCCACGCGGGCCGGGCCACGCGGCGTCTCGATCTCGTACTGCTCGGGCATCCCGCCATTCTGCGGGAACCGGACAGGCACGGTGCTCAGCCCGCGCCAGCGGGCCGGCCGATCAGCTCAGGCCGCGCCAGCGGGCCGGCCGATCAGCTCAGCCCGCCCCAGCGGGCCGGCCGATCAGCTCAGCGGCACCAACGTCAGGAGCCGGTCGCGCACCGGGGGGCCGCCGTCGTCGACCGCATCGGGGTCCCGCTCCACCTGGCTGCGCCAGGCCACGAGCATGGCCCGGCGTTCCCGCGGCGTCGTGCCACCCCACACGCCGTGACAATCGCCGACGTCGAGCGCCCATGCCAGGCAGGAGCCCTGGACATCGCAGGTGCGGCACAGCGCCACCGCGGCGTCGGCCGGCTCGCTCGGCGCCGGGAAGAACGTCTCCGGATCGACGCTCTGGCATGCGCCCCGGATCCGCCAGGCTTCGTCGAGGCGCCGTTCGGTGAGCGCCCGGAGCAGTCTCGGATCGCGACGTGCCGCGGCTACCTCATGCGGGCGTGGCATTCGCGCCCGTGTCATCTACCCACCTCCCCCGTGGGACCGACAAGATCGATGGATGCCGTTCGCCCGGTGCGACCGATTCCCACTGCCGGCGCTGTGTTCTATCGCATTCGCACCGATCGAGACAAGGGCCTTCATCGATTCTGCCCGAAAGACGACGAGACGATTCGGGCCAACTCTGACCAAACCCGCACGGCTGACAGAGTCAGAAGAGCGTCAATTCGGCCGGCTCCTCCGGCGTCCCGCTCTGCACCGCGGCCACCAGCTGCGGCCCGTTGTTGCGCACGTCGCCGACGGCCGGTCCCACCGGCCGCAGGTCGAGTCCCGCGAGCAGCCGCGCCGGCGGTCCCGCCAGCAGCTCGGCCGCCGCGTCACCGCGGCCGGCCAGCCAGTCGCCCCACCGCTCGCGCGGCAGCAGCACCGGCATCCGGTCGTGCACCCGGGCCAGCTCACCCACGGCGTCGGTGGTCAGCACGGTGCAGGTCAGCAACGGCTGGGCGCCACCACCCCAGGTCGACCAGAGCCCGGCGAACGCCAACACGCCGCCGTCCCGCGGGGTCATGAAGTACGGCTGCGCGCCCCTGCGCCCGCCGCCGGGCCCGCGCACCCACTCGTACCAGCCGTCGGCGGGGACGAGGCAGCGCCGGCGGGCGAACGACGGACCGTACGCGCGGCTCGTCGCCACCGTCTCGGCCCGCGCGTTGATCATGCGGCCCCCGACGCGCGGGTCGTCCGCCCACGGCGGCACGAACCCCCACCGCGCCACGGAGAGAACCCGGCCGCCCGCGCGCTGCGACATCCGGACGATCGGCACCGGGTCGGTCGGCGCCACGTTGTAGTCGGGGCGCAGCGGCGCCCCCGTCTCGTCCAGCGACTCGAACAGCGCGGACAGCTCACCCGAGCTCCGCGTCGTCGCATACCGGCCACACATCCGTTCCACGCTATCTCCACCATCCCGCCAAGCGGGAGGTGCGGACGGGCGGGACGGCGCGGGTCGGCGGGCGGGCAGACTGTACGGGTGGCCAACCTGACCGTGACCCGCGCGCCCCTGCCGTGGACGGCGCCGACCGCCACCGATCCGGTCCGATGGACCGTCCAGCTGCCCGGTTCGAAGTCGATGAGCGCGCGCGCCCTGGTGCTCAGCGCGCTCGCCGCCGGGCCGTCGACGCTGCTGCGGCCGTTGCGTGCCCGCGACACCGAGCTCATGGCGGCCGCGCTGCGCAGCATGGGTCCGCAGGTGTCGACGGTCGACCCGGAGCGGTGGGTCGTCCGGCCCCGGCCGCTGGCCGGCCCGGCCGACATCGACGTCGGGCTCGCCGGGACCGTGATGCGCTTCGTCCCACCGGTCGCCGGTCTCGCCGACGGCCCGGTCTCGTTCGACGGCGACCCGTACGCCCGGAAGCGGCCGCTCGGCCCGCTGCTCGACGCGCTGCGCGCGCTCGGCGTGCGCATCGACTCGCCCAGCGGGGGCCTGCCGCTGACCGTGCACGGCATCGGCAAGGTCGCCGGCGGCGAGGTCGTGATCGACGCCTCCGCCTCCAGCCAGCTCGTCTCCGGGCTGCTGCTCGCCGCCCCCGAGTTCGAGCGCGGCGTCGTGGTCCGGCACGTGGGACCGCCGGTTCCCTCCGCGCCGCACGTGCGAATGACCGTGCAGATGCTGCGGGCCGCGGGCGGCGCCGTCGACGACACCACGCCGGACGTGTGGCGGGTGGAGCCGGGCCGGCTCTCCGGCCGGGCCTGGGAGATCGAGCCCGACCTCTCCGGCGCGGTGCCGTTCTTCGCCGCCGCGCTGGTCACCGGCGGCCAGGTGACCCTGGCCGGCTGGCCGCACCGCAGCGTGCAGCCCGTCGAGCGGCTGCGTGCGCTGCTGCAGCAGATGGGCGGCGAGGTCACGTTCACCACCGACGGGCTCACCGTGCGCGGCACCGGCGCCGTGCACGGCCTCGACGCCGATCTCTCCGACGTCAGCGAGCTGACCCCCGCGCTGGCCGCGCTCGCGGCGCTGGCCGATTCGCCGTCCCGGCTCACTGGGGTGGCCCACATCCGCGGCCACGAGACCGACCGACTGGCGGCGTTGGCGCGCGAGTTGTCGGCGCTCGGCGCGGAGGTGATCGAGAGTCACGACGGCCTGGAGATCCGGCCGCGGCCGCTGCGCGGCACGGTCTTCGAGACCTACGACGACCACCGGATGGCGCACGCCGCCGCGGTGATCGGCCTCGCCGTGCCCGGCGTTGCGCTCACCGACGTGGCATGCACCTCCAAGACGCTCCCCGAGTTTCCGGCGCTATGGTCAGCGATGGTGAACGGCACGAGCTGAGGGAGCGGTCCTGCACGGGAAGCGACGCGAGTACGACGAGGAGGACGTCCGCGTCCGCCCGGGCCGGGGATCGCGTCCGCGCACCCGCACCCGTCCGCGGCACGAGGACGCGGTAGAGGGGTTCGTGATCGCGGTGGACCGCGGCCGTTACACCTGCGTGCTCGACGCCACGTCCACGCAGGCCCCGCTGCCCACGGTCGTCGCGATGCGCGCCCGCGAGCTGGGCCGCAAGTCGGTGGTGGTCGGCGACCGGGTCTCGCTCGTCGGTGACGTCTCCGGCGCGCCGGGGGCGCTGGCCCGGATCGTGCGCATCGCCGAGCGCGGCTCCGTGCTGCGGCGCACCGCCGACGACGACGAGACCACCGCCGAGGGGCGGCTCGAACGGGTGGTCGTGGCCAACGCGGAGCAGTTGGTGATCGTCAGCGCGCTCGCCGATCCCCCGCCGCGGACCGGCTTCATCGACCGCTGCCTCGTCGCCGCGTACGACGCCGACATCGAGCCGCTGCTCTGTCTCACCAAGGCCGACCTCGCGGGGCCGGACGAGGTGCTGGACTACTACCGCGAGCTGGACCTGCCGCACGTGCTGTGCCGGCCGGACAGCGACCTGACCGAGCTGCGCGCGAAGCTCGCCGGACGGGTCTCCGTGCTGGTGGGGCACTCCGGCGTGGGCAAGTCGACGCTGGTGAACCGGCTGGTCCCGGCGGCGCTGCGCGCGGTCGGCGAGGTGAGCGCCGTCGGCCGGGGCCGGCACACCTCGACCAGCGCGGTCGTGCTGCGGCTGCCGGAGATCGAGGGGGCCCGCGAGGATCCGGGTTGGATCGTGGACACACCCGGCGTGCGCAGCTTCGGGCTCGCCCACGTCTCCGCCGCCAGCCTGCTGCACGGCTTCCCCGACCTGGTCGAGGGCACCCTGGTCTGCCCGCCGAACTGCGAGCACACCACGGCGGAGCCCGAGTGCGGGCTGGACGCCTGGGTGGCCGCCGGGAACGCCGACGAGCGGCGGCTGGCGTCGTACCGGCGGCTGCTGGCCTCCCGGGCGGGCGACGAACCGGGCTGATCACCGGATGCGCCCGCCGGCCGCCGGTCGCGATCGGCTACGTTTCCCGCCATGGCCCGGTACGCCGATGATCTCTCGCTCGCGCACATGCTCGCGGACACCGCCGACTCGATCTCCATGGCACGGTTCCGCGCGCTCGACCTGCATGTGGAGTCGAAGCCGGACCTGACCCCGGTCTCCGACGCCGACACCGCGGTGGAGAAGGCGCTGCGGGCGACGCTGGCGCGGACCCGGCCGCGCGACGGGGTTCTCGGCGAGGAGTACGGGGCCTCGGCGGCGGCGGCCGGTCCGGGCACCCGGCAGTGGGTGATCGACCCGATCGACGGGACGAAGAACTTCATCCGCGGCGTGCCGATCTGGGCCACCCTGATCGCGCTGATGGAGGGCGACCAGCCCGTGGTCGGTCTGGTCTCCGCGCCCGCGCTCGGGCGTCGGTGGTGGGCGGCGGCGGGCCACGGGGCGTACGCGGGCCGGCACACCGCCGCGGCGACGCCGATCCGGGTCTCGGGCGTACGCCGGCTCGCCGACGCGAGCTTCTGCTACTCGTCGCTGCACGGCTGGGAGGAGACGGGGCGGCTCGACGGGATGCTGGACATCATCCGGCACAGCTGGCGCAGCCGCGCCTACGGCGACTTCTACGGCTACATGCTGGTCGCCGAGGGCGCGGTCGACGCGATGGTCGAGCCGGAGCTGTCGCTGTGGGATCTCGCCGCGCTGATCCCGATCGTGACCGAGGCGGGCGGCACCTTCACCGACGTGTCCGGCCGGCCGGGCCCGGCCGGTGGCAGCGCGGTCGCCACGAACGGCCGGCTGCACGCGGATCTGCTGGACCGGCTCGGGTAGCGGGACGCGCCGGTCGGGCGCGCGAGCGACCGCCACCGCGACGCTCTATCCTCGCCGAGTGACGTCCACGGGTTGGTTCTTCCTGGCGGCGATGATCGTCGCCTACGGCATCGCCAACCTGCTGCAATCCGTCGCCGCGGCCCGCACGACCGTGCATCACACCTTCGATCCGGGACTGCTGCTGCGGCTCGCCGGACACCGCACCTATCTGGTGGGGCTCGGCTTCCAGGTGCTCGGTTTCGTCCTCGCCTTCCTGGCGCGGCGTGACCTGCCGCTCTTTCTGGTGCAGGCGAGCGTGGCGGCCGGGCTCGGCGTCACGGCGGTCTTCGGGGTGCTGTTGCTCAAGTGGCGGCTCCCGCGGGCCGAGCTGGCGCTGCTGGTGCTGCTCTTCGCCGGCATCACCGGGCTGGTGCTCTCCGCGCAACCGGCGCCGTCCCGGCCGCTCGGTCCGGCCGGGCTGGCCGTGCTGGTCGGCGCGTTGGCCGTGATCGCCGCGCTGGGCTTCTTCGCGGTACGGCTGCACGGCGCGCCCGGCTCGGTCGCATTGGGCTCGCTCGCGGGCATGGCGTTCTCCGCGGCCGCCGTGGCGGCCCGGCCGCTGGCATCGGCGCAGTCGGCCGGCGAGTTCGTCCGGGATCCGCTGCTCTACCTGCTGATCGTCCACTCCGTGGTCGGGCAGCTGCTGCTCGGTCTGGCGATGCAGCGCGGGTCGACGACGGCCGCGGTGGCGGCGATGGACGCCGCCGGCGCGGTGCCGGCCGCGATCGTGGGCCTGCTGCTGCTGAACGACAAGATCTGGCCCGGCCGGGAGTGGCTGGCCGGCGCGGGCTTCCTGATCACACTGGCCGCGGTGATCGGGCTGACCCGGTACGCCGAACCACAGCATCACCACGCGGTGGGCCGCGAGCGCACCCCCGGCCGTCCGGCCGTCACCGCCACCGAGCGCCACTGACCGGCGCGGCTCAGTCCCGCCGGGCACCCCGCCGGCGTACCCGCTCGTAGATCCGTTCCAGGGCGGTGGCGGTGCGGTCCCAGGTGTAGCGGCAGCGGACCCGGTCGACCGCCGCGTGCCCGTACGCGAACCGCTCCGCCTCGTCGGCGAGCAGCCGGCGCAGCGTCATTCCCAGCCCGCGCACGTCGCCGGCGGGGACGAGCCGGCCGGTGACCGTGTCCACCACGGTGTCCGCCACCCCGCCGCGCGAGTAGCCGACCACCGGCACCCCGCAGGCCATCGCCTCCAGCGGCACCATCCCGGCGGACACGTAGCGCGGTGTGCAGGCGACCACGTCGGCGGAGCGGTACCAGCTCGCCATCTGCTCGTGCGGCTGCGCACCGACGAGCCGGACCTGCTCGCCGACCCCGACCTGCCGGGCCAGCTCACGCAGCCGGCGCGCCTCGGCGTGCCCGTCCAGCTCGGTGCGGGGGGGCCCACCCGCGATCACCAGCTCCGCGTCCCCGACCAGCCGCATCGCCCGGATCAGGTCCTCCTGGCCGTGGCCGGGGGCCAGGCCACCGACGGAGAGGATCCGCCGCCGCCGCGGCTCGCGCGGCGCCGACTCGCCGTCGGGCGTGAACCGCTCGGTGTCGACGCCCGCCGGCACGACCGCCACCGCGGTCCGGTCCAGTCCCATCCGCGTCAGGTCGTCGACCTCCTCGCTGGACTGCGCCACCGCCACGTCGACCGCGCGGCTCAGCGCGCGTTCCAGTGGGATCCGCTCCCCCGGCCCCGAGTAGCCCGGGCCGAGGTGGCGCAGCTGCTCGACGCCGAGCGAGTGGAAGGTCTGCACCACCGGGATCGTGGTGCGCCCGGCGGCGCTGGCCGCGGCCAGCCCGCCGATCCAGAAGTGGCTGTGCACCACGTCGGGTCGCCACTCCCGCAACCACCGCTCGGCCAGCCACCGGCTGAAGGCGGGGACGTGCGGGATGAGTCCCCGCGTCGCGGTCCGACCCGACGGCCCGACCGGGACCCGCACCACCCGGTATCCGCCGGCCTCGGTCGTCGCCGGCAGGTCGGGGTCGTCGTGCCGCTCGTAGACGCGGACGTCATGGCCGAGCCGGGAGAGCTCCGCCGCGATCCGCGCCACGTGGTGGGTGCCGATGCCCGGGCGATGCCGACGACCGGGCGGGCCGGCATGGGCGTAGACCAGGCCGACGCGCATAGGGCTCACCTCCGTCGAGGTCGAGGTCAGATCAGGGTGATAAGCCCGAGATGGGCCAAGCACAGAGGATGCCCCTTTCGTTCCGGCTGACGGGCCGAAACCGGCAACCCCATCCCGCTCCGCCCGCGATTCCGGCCGGGTTGGCGAGGCGGCGGCGGGCACCGGGGCGGTAACCGGGACCGAAGCGGCATGACCCGGGCCGGACGGGGTACGGGCACGACATGGCACGCAACGGCAGCATCCACGAATCAGCGGCCGGCAGCGCCTGGGGGATGACAGTGCGGCAGACGTCGACACGACCCGGACCCCGGGCGACGCCACGACGCTTCCCCGACCTCACCCGACACCGCGACGGCCGCCCCTGCGGCCGCGCACGGGCAGCTTGGAGGCGACATGCCCACCGACGTGCGCTGCCTCGTTGAGAACGACGACCGGTACGCCCTGGTGCGGCTCATCGGGGTGTTGGACCTGCCCGCCGCCGAGGCGGTCCGCTCGGCGCTGCTCACCTGCCTGGCCGACCGGGCCGGCGCGGTCGTCGTCGACGTCTCCCAGCTGATGGTGCAGGAGGCCGCCGCCCTGTCGATCTTCGCTGCGGTCGCCCGGGAGACCGCGCACTGGCCCGTCGGCGAACTGCTGCTCTGCGCGCCCCGCGACGCCGACACCGTCTGGGCGCAGACCGACATCGCCGTGACCCCGACCCCGCAGGCGGCGCTGGCCCGGCTCGCCGACCCCGGCGCGGCCGGTCCGCTGAGCGTCGACCTCACCCCCGTACCGGGCTCGGCGCGGCGGGCGCGCGAGCTGGTGACCGAGGGGTGTACGCGGTGGAGCCTGCCGGACCTGGCCGGACCGGGCTGTATCGCGATCACCGAGATGGTCAACAACGTCGTCGAGCACGCGCGCACCCCGATGGCGGTGCGGCTGGCGCTGCGCGACGGGGCCCTTCACCTGGCGGTCCGCGACTTCTCCCCCGAACAGCCCACGTACGCCGGTTTGGTCTCGCCGCGGACCTGCGGGGGGCGCGGTCTGCTCCTGATCGACACGGTGGCCCGCCGCTGGGGCAGCACACCGCTGCGCGACGGGAAGGTCGTCTGGGCGGTGATCCACCCCGAGGACGAGGCGGCGCGCTGACCGCCGGACGCGGCCGGAATGCGTGGACGGCCCGGGCGCGGGTAGCCACCGGTACGCGTTGACGAGCGGAGGGGGCCACGTGTACGAGCACGACGGGGACGGCACCGGGCGCGACCGCGCCGAGCGGGCCGTGGCCGACATCCGAGGGGCCGGCGCCGAGGCCTGGCGCCCGGCGCGCGAATTCGCCGGCAGGCTGGGCGGGCACATCCGGGCGGCCGCGGTTCCGCTGCGCGGCGCGCTCGGCCGGATCCCGCGGGCCTCCCGCCGATGGCCACCGGGGGTGCTGGTCGCGGCGGCCGGCGGCCTGCTCGCCGTCGCCGCCGGGCTGCTGCTGCGCCGGCTCGGCGCGGCCACACCGACCTCCGGCGACATCGGCCGGATGACCCGCACCGGTCCCGGACGCGGGTCGGGCGAACCCGGGCGCTTCGGCTCGGCCGGGCCGCGCGCCGGGCAGCCCACCCGGACCGGCCGACCGCCGGGTCCCGCGGGGCTCGGCCGGGCCGGCCCGTCGGACGGCCGGCCGGGACCGGGCGGGTTGGGCGGGTTGGGCGGGCGGCGGCGAACCGGAGCCGAGTCCACCGGCCGGGCGGTGCCCGGACGATCGGCGACCACCGCGTCCACGTCCTACGAGGTGCCGCCGGGTCAGACCACCGCGGTGCCCGCCAGCCCGGTCGACGAGCCGGTCATTCCCGCCGGCCGGGAGGCCGGCTACCCCACGCAGCCGCTGCGCCGCCGGCCCGGCCACTGACCCGTCGCAGGCGTGTGAATCCCGGCGTACCGGGTAAGGGGAGCGTCATGCGCCGACCCGACTCCGAGTTCCCAAGACCCGTTTCCGACCCCGAGGCCGAAGGCCTCCCCCGCACCGCGGACGACGACTCGTCGGCCAACGACGACGTCATGACGGGGCGCTGGGCGGACGGCATCGATCCGCAGAGCCTGCCCACCGAGCAGCCGCAGGCGGTCGACCGGTACGGCAACACCGCCGACGAGCAACGGCACGGCGAGTCACTCGACTACAAGCTCGCCCGCGAACAGGGCGACACGCTGGTCAACGAGGCGCTGGCGGCCCCGACGGACGGCACGCTCGGCAACGAGGCCGACAGCGAGGAGGCGGCCCGCCAGGCGCAGCTCGACGCCGACGTGATGGGCGAGAGCCCCACCTCCGACCCGAAGTCGCCGGTCAGCCTCTACGACCACGGCCGCCTCGGCGGCGTCGGCGAGGGCGGGGTCGGCCGGTTGGTCGAGCCGGATCAGGGGATCCGCACGGATGACGAGCGCGACTCCATCGCACGCGACCTCGGGGCCGCGGGCGGCGGCCCGACCGCCGAGGAGCTGGCGATGCATGAGACCGAGCCCCCGCCGGCCCACTGACCGCGGTGCCACGAGACCCCGACGATCCACGCGCGGTTGGACGCACCGCGCGGCACCCCTCATGATCAACGCTGCGGGGCGGGCACCGGTCAGCCGAAGAGGGCGCTGACGGACTCGCCGTTGTGGATGCGGCGCATCGCCTCGGCGAGCGCGGGCGCCACCGAGAGCACCTCCAGCTTCGGCACCCGTTTCTCCGCCGGGATCGGCACCGTGTTGGTACAGACGATCTCCAGCACCCCCTCCTGGGCGCCGAGCCGGTCCAGTGCGCCGCTGGAGAAGAGCCCATGGGTGCAGGCGACCCGGATCGAGCGCACCTTCAGCTCGCGCAGGTGGTTGATCAACTCCAGCACCGTGCTGCCCTTGGCGATCTCGTCGTCCAGCACGATCACGTCCCGGTCCACCACGTCGCCGATGACCGCGCTGATCTGCACCCGGTCGTCGCTGTAGCGCTGCTTCGCGCCGGCCGCGACCGGCGTGCCGAGCATCCGGGCGAACGCGGCGGCGGCCTTCGCGTTGCCGAGGTCGGGCGAGACGACGACGCCTTCGCGCAGGTCGTACCCCTTGAAGTGGGCGGCGAGCTCGCGCAGAGCGTGCAGATGGTCGACGGGGACGCTGAAGAACCCGTGCACCTGCGGCGAGTGCAGGGTCATCGCGAGCACGCGGTGCGCGCCGGCCGAGACGAGCAGGTCGGCGACGAGCCGCGCGCCGATCGAGATCCGGGGTGCGTCCTTCTTGTCCGACCGGGCGTACGCGTAGTGCGGCAGCACCACGGTGATCCGGCCGGCCGACGCGCCGCGCGCGGCGTCGATCATCAGCAGCAACTCGACGAGGTGCTCCTGAACCGGCGGGACGAGCGGCTGGATCAGGAACACGTCGCGTTCCCGGCAGTTGGCCTGCAACTGCACCTCAAGGCAGTCGTTGGCGAACCGGGACACCCGCACCGGATGCAGCGGCACGCCGAGGTGGGCACAGATCTCGGCAGCGAGCTCGGGATGTGCGCTGCCGCTGAATACCGCGATGTCCGGCACGGTCGCATCGTAGGCGACGGGCGGGCGAGGCGACGCGCAGAAAAGCAAGAGAGCGCTCTCTTGACGTCACGTCCATCAATATGACAGCTTTGTTATCGGTTCTTAACCCCCATATTTCCGCATCAAGGTGGTCCCCATGTCCAGACCCCGGACCCTGGTCGCGCTCGCCGTCGTCGCGGCCGGTCTCGCGACCGCGCTGACCGCGCCCGCCAGCGCCCCGGCCAGCGCCGCCCCCGCCATCACCTGGGCCGACGAGTTCAACGGAGCCGCCGGCACCCCGCCCGACCCCGCCAAATGGCGCCGCGACATCGGCGGCAGCGGCTGGGGCAACAACGAGCTGCAGTACTACACCAACAGCACCAGCAACGCCGCCCACGACGGCAACGGCAACCTGGTGATCACGGCCCGCCGCGAGAACCCCGCCGGCTACAGCTGCTGGTACGGCTCCTGCCAGTACACGTCCGCCCGGCTGCTCACCTCCGGCACCTTCACCCAGACGTACGGCCGGTTCGAGGCGCGGATCAAGATCCCGCGCGGCAACGGCATCTGGCCGGCCTTCTGGATGCTCGGCAACGACATCGGCTCGGCCGGCTGGCCCAACAGCGGCGAGATCGACATCATGGAGAACATCGGCCGCGAGCCGTCCACCGTGCACGGCACCCTGCACGGGCCCGGCTACTCGGGCGGCAACCCGGTGACCGCCAGCTACACGCTCCCCGGCGGCCGCGCCCTGGCCGACGACTTCCACGTCTACGCCGTCGACTGGGCCCCGGACTCGATCACCTGGTGGATCGACGGCGTCCAGTACTCCCGCAAGACCCCGGCGGACCTGCGCGGCAACCGCTGGGTCTTCGACCACCCGTTCTTCATGATTCTCAACGTCGCGGTCGGCGGTAACTGGCCCGGCTCCCCCGACGGCAGCACCACCTTCCCGCAGCAGATGGTGCTCGACTACGTCCGCGTCTCGTCGTACGACGGCGGCGGTGGCGGTGGCGGCACCACCGGCCGGATCACCGGGTACGGCGGCAAGTGCGTCGACGTGGCCGGCGCGAACACGGCCAACGGCACCGCGGTGCAGCTCTGGGACTGCAACGGCAGCGCCGCGCAGAACTGGAACTGGGCCTCCGATGGCTCGGTGCGGGCGCTCGGCAAGTGCATGGACGTCACCGCCGGCTCGACGGCCAACGGCGCCCAGGTGCAGCTCTACGACTGCAACGGCAGCGGCGCGCAGAAATGGACCTTCTCCGCCGCCGGCGACATCGTCAACCCGCAGTCCAACAAGTGCCTGGATGCCACCGGCGTCAGTTCCGCCAACGGCACCCGCCTGCAGATCTGGGACTGCAACGGCGGCGCCAACCAGAAATGGTCCCGCTGACCCCACCCCCCACCGCTAGGTGATCAAGGGATCGGCAGCGTCCGGAGCGGGATTCCGGGCCGCCGATCCCTTGATCAATGCACGAGGGCGGCGACGAATTCGAGGCTGCGGTGGGCGAAGTGGGCGCGGCCGCCCTCGTGGCCGTCCCACTCGTAGACCTCCATCTCCTTCGGGCCGCCGTACGCGTGGTAGGCGGCGAAGACCGTCGACGGCGGGCAGATCTCGTCCATCAGCGCGGCGCTGAACAGCGCCGGAGCGGTCGCCCGCGGCGTCAGGTGCACCATGTCGACGTAGTCCGTGGTCGTCAGCGCGGCCGCCGCCCGGTCCGGGTGGATCCGGCAGAAGCGCACCAGCTCGGCGTACGGGTCCGCGTCGGTGATGGTGACCGCCCGCCGGATGTGGCACAGGAACGGCACCTGGGAGACGACCGCGCGGATCGGAACCGAGGCCAGCGACGCGGCCGCCAACGCCAGTCCGCCGCCCTGGCTGCACCCGACCACCGCCAGCCGGTCGGCGTCCACGCCCGGCAACTCCCCCGCGATCTCGACGGCCCGCACCGCGTCCGTGACCAGGCGGCGGTAGTAGTAGCCCCGCGGATCCAGCACGCCGCGGGTCAGGTACCCCGGCACGGAGGGGCCCGTGCCGTCCGGGCCGGGATCCGGGGTGTCACCGCCGCGCCACGACGCGCCCTGACCGCGGGTGTCCATGACGAGGTGGGCGTAGCCGGCCGCCGCCCAGAGCAGCCACTCGTGCGGCCGGCCGCGGCCCCCGCCGTACCCGATGAACTCGACGACGACCGGCAGCGGCCCGACGGCGCCGGCCGGCAGGTTGAGCCAGGCCTTGATCTGCTGTCCGGCGTAGCCGGTGAAGCTCACGTCGTACGTCGTGACCTGGGTCAACGGTGTCCGCACCCGGGCCGCCACGGCGGGCGCGGCCGCGGCGCGCGCCTCGGCGAGCGTCTCCGCCCAGAAGCCGTCGAGGTCGGCCGGGGGCGTCACCCGCGGCCGGTGCCGCCACAGCTCGTCGAGGGAGAGATCGAAGAGCGTCATGGCGGGAACGCTATCAGCGGCGGCCCGCGGTTCCTACCAGGTCTTGCCCGTGATCCGCTCGTACACCTCGACGTAGCGCGCCCGGGTCGCCTCGACCACCTCCGGCGGCACCTCCGGCGCCGGCGCCTGCTTGTTCCAGCCCGTGCTCACGGCCCAGTCCCGGACGTACTGCTTGTCGAAGGAGAACTGCACCCGCCCCGGCTCGTACGAGTCGGCGGGCCAGAAGCGCGACGAGTCCGAGGTGAGGACCTCGTCGGCCAGGATCAGCGACCCGTCGGGCGCCCAGCCCAGCTCGATCTTCGTGTCCGCGACGATGATGCCGCGGTCGGCCGCGATCTCCGCGCCGCGCTGGTAGACCCGTACGGTGATGTCGCGCAGCGCCTCGGCCGTCTCCGCGCCGACCACCGCCACCACCTCGTCGAAGGTCATGAACTCGTCGTGCTGTCCCGGCGGCGCCTTCGTCGTCGGGGTGAAGATCGGCGCCGGCAGCTTCGACGCCTCGACCAGCCCGGCGGGCATCGCGAGGCCGCTGACCGCGCCGGTCCGGTTGTACTCCTTGAGCCCCAGCCCGGTCAGGTAGCCGCGGGCGATGCACTCGACCGGCACCATCTCGAGTCGGCGGCAGCGGATCGCCCGGCCGGCGAACTGCGGCGGCACGTCGGTGGCCGAGATGACGTGGTTGGGCAGCACGTCCGCGAGCTGCTCGAACCACCACAGGGAGAGCTGCGTGAGCAGCTTGCCCTTGTCGGGGATCGGCGTCGGCAACACCACGTCGTAGACGGACAGCCGGTCGGAGGCGACGAGGATCAGATCGTCACCGTCCGCGTACACGTCCCTGACCTTGCCCGAATGCAGCAGCTCCACGGCCGCTAGTACATCACGCAGCCCACGGGCCCCTCGCCGTGCCGTCCACGGTGCCCACCCCGCGCGACAACCCGGCCGGTCGGCCGTTGACACCCGCCGCGCCGGCTGGTGTAAATGGTCGCGATCGCTGTTGCCGACCCGGGGGTACGTCAGGAGATGTCCGTGCCGCCTACCGCCGTCTCGCCGACCCGGCGCCGGCTCCTGCTCGCACCGGCGCTCGCCGCCGCGCTCGTGCTCGTCGGCGCGGCCGCGGCCTGCGGCGGGGGCGACGACGCCGGCGCCGGCGACAAGCGCGTCCAGCTGTCGGTGTTCTGGTGGGGCGGCGAGAAGCGCGCCGAGCTGACCGAGCAGGCGCTGAGGCTCTACTCGTCGCGCCACCCCGAGGTGACGTTCAAGGTCACCTGGCAGGGCAACACCGGCTACTACGACAAGCTCGCCACCCAGGCGGCCGGTGGCAACGCGCCGGACCTGTTCCAGATCGACGACAACTACCTGAGCGAGTACACCGACCGCAAGGTCATCCTCGACCTGACGCCGTACGTCGCGGACAACCGGATCGACCTCAGCAAGTTCCCGAGCAGCCTCGCCCAGTACGGCCAGGTCGGCGGCCGGACCATGGCGGTCGCCGGTGCCGCGAACACGCCGGCGATGGTCTACAACAGGACGCTGCTGAAAAACCTCGGCCTGCCCGAGCCGCGGATCGGCATGACGTACGACGAGCTGATCGCCTGGGGCAGCCGGGTCACCGACCGCAGTCGCGGCCGGGTCGCCGGCACGATGGACCCGTCAGCGGACTACAAGGCGCTCTGGTTGTGGCTGCGCTCGCAGGACAAGGACCTCTACCGCGGCCGGCAGATCGGCTTCACGGAGGACGACCTGACGCGGTGGTTCGAGCTGTGGCGGCGGGCGCACGCCGCGGGGGCCACCCCCGACGCCGCGACGCTGCGGGTCGCCAACAACGGCGACGTGAGCCGTCAGCTGGTCGCCACCCGCAAGGCCGCGACGTCGTTCATGTGGTCGAACCAGCTCACCGAACTGCAGAAGTACACCACCGACGAGCTGGGGGTCGTCTCCTACCCCGGCGATCCCCAGGCCCAGTGGGCGCGCGCCTCCATGTACTGGGCGGCCTTCCGCGGCACCCGCCACCCCGACGTCGTCGTCGACGTGATCAATTTCCTGGTGAACGACCCGGAGGCCGGCCGGATCCTCGGCACGGAACGCGGCCTGAGTTCCAACACGGAGATCCGGCAACTGGTCCAGGCCGGCCTGACGGACGAGAGGATGAAGGCGACGGCCGCGTTCGAGACCGCGATGGTCGAACGCTTCGGGCCGGCACCGGTTCCGCCGCCCCGGGGCCACCCCCGGGTGCGCGCCCTGCTGATCACCGCGGCCGAGAACGTGCAGGCCGGCCGCGCCACCCCGAGGCAGGCCGCCGCCGAGTTCATCGCCCAGGCCAACGCCGCGCTCGCCGGCTGACCCGACCCGCCAGAGGCGGTGTCAGCGGCGCGGGGGGCGGCCGCGGCGGCGGACCACCAGCAACACCAGCAGCACCACGATGCCGACCACGAAGAGGCAGCAGAGCGCGGCGAAGAAGCCGCCGACGCCGCGGCGGGGCCGCGGCCGTGCGACCTCCAGCACAAGTTGGCCCGGCCCGGACGAGGCCCAGGCGGCGACCGGCACGACAACCGCCAGCGCGACCCCGCCGAGCAGCCCACCCAACCGCGCCCACCACGTTCCACGAGAACCCATGGCTCCATCCTGCGCGGTGGTCGCAACCGCCGCTCGGCAAACGCACCCGGCTCCGTTTCCACCCCCGCCGCGGGGGTACGCGAGCACCGTTCACGGGTCGGCGCGGTGCACGGAGACGAGGAGGCGGACGGATGTTCGTGAAGGCGTCACATCTCCCGGAGCGGATCTTCTCCGGGGCGTACATCCTGCACTCCGGGCTGACGAAGCGGAACGTCAGCGAGGAGCAGGCCGCCGGGATCCACGGGATGGCCGTCACGGCGTACCCGTTCCTCGGGGACATCCCCCCGAAGCAGTTCGTCCGGCTGGTCTCCACGGCCGAACTGGTCGTCGGCGCGGCGCTGCTGACGCCGGTGATCCCCAGCAAGCTGGCCGGGCTGAAGCTCACCGCGTTCGCGGCCTCGTTGCTCGGGCTCTACGCGCGGTTGCCCGGGATGCGCCAGCCCGGCACCATCTGGCCGACCGAGCAGGGCATCGGGCTCGCCAAGGACTCCTGGCTGCTCGGGATCGGCCTGAGCCTGCTGATGAACGGCATGATGAAGCGGCAGCCCAAGAACTGGAAGAAGTCCGGCAAGTAGCGCGTCACGGGCCGGGACGGTTCGCGTAGTGGCGGGCTGCCCGGGCAGCGCGCGTCCGTGAAACGGCACGGACACGAAAACGGCCCCTCAGATTATCTCTGAGGGGCCGTTTTTCCCTGAGTAGCGGGGACAGGATTTGAACCTGCGACCTCTGGGTTATGAGCCCAGCGAGCTACCGAGCTGCTCCACCCCGCGTCGGCTCGTTAACACTAGCGCACCGGGGGGCCCGCCCGCAAAACGACCCCGACCCGCGCGCGAAAACCCCCTCTGACCTGGGCCGCCGCCTCCCGCTCGCGTGGACCCTCCCCCTTCGGGCCCGGGTCCCACCCGCCCTCGGCACCGGCGTCGCTGCCGAAATCGGGCCCAAAAACGGATCAAGGACCTGTTCACCGGTTGGAGATCCAACCGCGGGAACAGGTCCTTGATCACGGTGCGGGCCCGGACGCGCCGGGCGGCCGCGTCAGCCGCTCGGGGAGGGGTTGGGCGCGGACGGGCTCGCCGACGGGTTCGGGGCGGCGCCGGCGCCCCGCTGGGCGGCCTGGAAGGCGCTCATCGCGTCGTCCAGCGCCTTCAGCGCCCGGCCGTACCGCTCGAAGTCACCCGAGGTCTGCGCGGCCTTCACCTCGGCGATCGCCGTCTGCACGCGCTCGGCCGCGTCGGCCAGCTCGCCCGTGAGCGCCGGCGGGTTGTTCTGCGGCGGCGTCTCCGGCTGCTGCTGCGGCGGTTGCGCCCCGCCGGCCCGCTTGCCCTGCTCCACGAGCTGCTTGATCCCCTCCTGCAGGGTGTCGGCCAGCACGAGATAGGAGCCGCCGTCGCCGTAGGAAAGCAGCACCTTCTGCAGTACGGGGTACGCGTTCTGCTGGTTGCTCTTCACGTACACCGGCTCGACGTAGAGCATGCCGTCGCCGAACGGCAGCGAGAGCAGGTTGCCGTACTGCACCTGGGCCTGGTTGGAGGAGAGCAGGTTGAGCTGCTGGCGGATAGCCGCGTTGGTGTTGGTCATCCGCTGGTGCACCTGCACCGGGCCGGAGACGGCGGTCTGATCCGGCAGCTCCAGCACCTCCAGCCGCGGCTTGCCGTCCACGTACGCGCCGGAGATCAGCGCCGCCAGGTTCTGCCGGCCGGCCGGCGTCACCGCGGAGGTCAGCTGGAACGTCGGCGACTCCTGGCCGGGGAACTGGGTCAGCAGGTAGTACGGCGGCTGCTTCACCCCGCTGTCCGGCGTGTCCGGCACGCTCGGGACGGCCCAGAAGTCCTGCCCCGAGAAGAACTCGGTCGGGTTGCTGACGTGGAATCGCGCCAACAGGTTGCGCTGCACCTTGAACAGGTCGGCCGGGTAGCGGAAGTGCTCGGCGAGCTCCGCCGGGATCTGCGACTTCGGCGTCAGCAGCTTGCCGCCGAACGCCTTGTTCCACGCCTTCAGCACCGGGTCGGTCTCGTCGAACTCGTAGAGCGTGACGGTGCCGTCGTACGCGTCGACGGTGGCCTTGACCGAGTTGCGGATGTAGTTGACGTTCTCGCGGGCGAGCTGGAACGTGCCCCGCCCGGTGAGCTCGTCGGCCGTCTCGGCCTGCAGGTTGACCCGGTCGGCGTACGGGTAGGTGGCGGCCGTGGTGTAGCCGTCGATGACCCAGAGGATCCGGCCGTTCACCACGGTCGGGTACGGGTCGCCGTCCAGCGTGAGGAACGGCGCCACCTTCTCCACCCGGTCGCGCGGGTTACGCACGTACATGAGCTTCGAGTTCTCGTTCACCGCCGCCGAGAGCAGGAAGTTGCTCTCCTGCTCCTTGACCGCGTAGAGCAGCTTGCGGGCGAACGAGCCGATCGGCACCCCGCCCTGGCCGGTGTAGGTGTAGTTGCCCTCGCCCTCGCCGCTGGTCGGCCGGTCGAACTCGACGGGGTTGCCCTTGCCCGGCGCGCCGACGATCGCGTAGTCGCCGCTGCCCATCTGCTCGCCGTAGTAGATGCGCGGCTGCGTGACCGGGATCTGCTCCATCTTGGACGAGCAGTTCTCCTGCGCCTGGTCGCCGAGGAAGCCGGAGACGAAGTACGGCTGCCCGCCGCAGACCACCTGGTTGCCCGGCGCCGCGACCAACCCGTACCCGTGCGTGTAGACGGTGTGGCGGTTGATCCAGTTGCGCTGCTGCTCCGTCAGCTCCGCATAGTTGATCTCGCGTAGTCCGACGACGTAGTCCTGCTGCTTGCCGTTGACCGTGTAGCGGTCGACGTCGAGCTTGGAGCCGAAGCTGTAGAAGCTGCGGACCTGCTGCTGCAGGGTGAACGTCTCGGAGACCAGCTGCGGGTCGAGCAGCCGGACGTTCGGCACCACGGCGGTGTCGGTGGCGAGGCTCCCCGGCGGCGTCAGTGTGTTCGCCCCGTACGGGCGCACCTGCGCGTCGCTGAGCCCGAACGCGTCGCGGGTCGCCTTGATGCTGCGCTCGATGTACGGCGCTTCCTTGTCGCGGGCGCTCGGCTTGACCTCGAAGGTCTGCACCGCCCACGGGTAGATGCCGCCGATCGCCACCGCGGAGATGCCGAGCAGCGCGAGGGAGACACCGGGCCAGACCAGGTTCCGCATGAAGGCGTTGGAGAAGATGATGATCGCGATCGCCACGACGATCGAGATGTACGCGAGAATCTCCTTCGCCGGCAGCAGCGCGTTGATGTCGGCGTACCCGGCGCCGTAGAGCTTGGCGCCGTCGTTGTACTGCAGCAGCATCCCCCGCCGGTCCAGCACGTACGCCACGGCCTTGAGCATCACGAAGACCGCGACCAGCGTGGTCAGGTGGGCGCGCGCCGCGTTGGTCATCCGGTCGCCGACGCCCTGCAGCCGGACGCCGCCGAAGACGTAGTGCATGGCGAGCGCCCCGAGCACCGACAGCACGACGGCGGTGAAGCCCACGCCGAGCAGGTAGCGCCAGAACGGATATTCGAAGACGTAGAAGCCGACGTTGGTGCCGAACTCCGGATCGGTGGCGTCGAACGACTGCGCGTTGCGGAACAGCAGCCACTGGCCCCACCGGCCCTGCGCCGACAGACCGGCGAAGAGGCCGACCACGCCCGCGAGGACGGCGATCCAGGTGCCGATCCGCGGGGTGAGCACCATGCGGTAGCGCTCCAGCGTGACCTGCTCCGGCGAGTGCGGCCGCAGCAGCGGCCGGAGCCGGTAGGCGAGCCAGAGGTTCCCACCGACCACGACGCCCATCGCCAGCCCGACCGCGAGGAAGAGCAGCGCCCGGGTCGTCAGGACGTTGGTGAAGACCTCGGTGTAGTCGACCTCGTCGAACCACAGCCAGTCCGTCCACGCCTGCACGCCCCACCCGAGCAGGGTGAAGAGCAGGAAGACTCCTATGAGCACGCCGATCGTGGCGCGGCCACGTCGACTCATTCTCGGCAGGGGACTGCTACGCATGACCACCGTTGGCTCCGCACGCTTGAGTGTGATCTGCTCGGATCAGGCACCCAGAGTACGGGGTGTGTCTACGCGTTCCCTGTCAAGGTGAGTTCGCCGTGTTCAGCCGGCCGCGCAGCGCGTCGGCTGGCCGCCGTCGCGCAGGGTCGACAGCGCGGTGAGCGCGTCGTCGAGGGTGCCCACCTTGAGCAGCGGCAACCCGGGCACCGCGTTCCGCACCGCCTCGGCGCAGTTCTCCGCCGGC
Source organism: Micromonospora pattaloongensis (assembly GCF_900107255.1). Classification (GTDB taxonomy): domain Bacteria; phylum Actinomycetota; class Actinomycetes; order Mycobacteriales; family Micromonosporaceae; genus Micromonospora_I; species Micromonospora_I pattaloongensis. Next base: position 251,902 of record NZ_FNPH01000001.1, read on the forward strand.
ACCAGGAACACCGACGCGCCCGCCTTCTTCGCGCCGACCAGCTTCTGCGGGATGCCACCGATCGCGCCGACGTTGCCGGCCTCGTCGATCGTCCCGGTACCCGCGATGACCTTGCCGCCCGTCAGGTCCTCCGGCTTCACCTTGTCGATGATCCCGAGCGCGAACATCAGCCCGGCGCTCGGACCACCGATGTCGCCCAGCTCGATCTTCAGGTCGAACGGGTGCGGTTGCTTCGCCTCCACCTCGACGCCGATCCGGGGCGGCTGCCCGTTCTCCGCCTTCGTGGTGATCTTCGCGGTCCCGGTGCGGCCGCCGCGGACGAAGCCGATCGTCAGCGCGGTCCCCGCCGGCTTCGACCGGACCAGGTCGGTGAGGTTCTGCGGCGCGCCGACCGGCTGCCCGTCCACCGACGTGACCACGTCGTCGGGGCGCAGCACCCCCTCCGACGGACCGCCCGGCGCCACCTTCCGGACCACGACCTGGACCGGGTAGCCGAGCGCCCGCAGCGCGGCCGTCTCCGCGCTGGTCTGCGACGCCGCGAAGTCCTCCGCGTTGCGCTGCTCGACCTGCTTCTCCGTCTGGTCCGGCGGATAGATCAGCTCGCGCGGCACCACGGCCTCGTCGTCGCTGAACCAGCCGATGATCACGTCGCGGAGCCGCACGTCGGGTTGCACCCCGACGGTGGTGAGCCGGAGCTGACCCGCCGAGGTGGAGGTGGACGTGCCGGAGATCTGGATGACCTCCTTGCCGTTCTCCTTGCCGAGCGTGTCGACCGTCGGCCCGGGGCCGAGCACCACGTACGGCACGGGCGCGGCGAACACGCCGTAGGCCAACAGCGTGGTGATCATCGCGCCGAGGAGGACAGTGACACCGCGACGTCTCATGCGGCAGAGCGTACCGATCGCCTCCTCGACCCCTGGATTGCCGACCCGGACTTCGCCCTGGGCTGAAAGGCGCGCACGTGCCGATGTGTCCGGCCCGCGTACCGTGGATGTCGTGCCTGATATTCCCTTCGGCTTCGCGCTCCCGGGCGGTCAGCCGCCCGACCCCAACGACCCGCAGCAGCTGCAGCAGTTCATGGCGCAGCTGCAGCAGATGTTCGCGGCGGGCCCGGCCAGCGGCCCGGTCAACTGGGACCTGGCCCGTCAGGTCGCGGCAAGCCAGCTCGGCACGGCCGGCGACCCGGCGGTGACGCCGTACGAGCGCAACGCCGTGGAGGAGGCGCTGCGCCTCGCCGACCTGTGGCTGGAGCCCGCCTCGGCGCTCCCCTCCGGCATCCAGAGCGCCGCCGCGTGGAACCGCAACGAGTGGATCTACAAGACGCTCGACGTCTGGAAGAAGCTCTGCGACCCCGTGGCGGGCCGGATGGTCGGAGCGATGACGGACCTGGTGCCGCCGGAGGCGCGGGCACAGCTCGGCCCGATGCAGTCGATGGTCGCCACGCTCGGCGGCGCGCTCTTCGGCGGGCAGCTCGGCCAGGCGCTCGGGTCGCTCGCCGCCGAGGTCCTGTCGGCCGGCGAGATCGGCCTGCCGCTCGCACCGCCCGGCACGGCCGCGCTCATCCCGGCCAACATCACCGCGTACGGCCGCGGCCTGGAGCTGCCCGAGGACGAGGTACGGCTCTACGTCGCGCTCCGCGAGGCGGCACACCAGCGGCTCTTCCAGCACGTGCCCTGGCTGCGCGGCCACGTGCTGTCGGCGGTGGAGATATACGCCTCCGGCATCACCGTCAACCGGGAGGCGATCGAGGAGGCCATGGGCCGCTTCGATCCGATGAACCCGGAGTCGATGCAGGCGATGGCGCTTGAAGGGATCTTCACGCCGGAGGACACCCCGGCGCAGAAGGCGTCGCTGGCCCGGCTGGAGATCGCGCTGGCGCTGGTCGAGGGCTGGGTCTGCCACGTGGTGGACAGCGCCGCGGGCGAGCGGCTGCCGAACGTGGCGCGGCTGGCCGAGGCGTTCCGGCGGCGCCGGGCGGCCGGCGGCCCGGCCGAGCAGACGTTCGCGGCGCTGGTCGGACTGGAGCTGCGACCGCGGCGGCTGCGGGAGGCGGCGGCCCTCTGGGCGGCGCTGACCGAGCACCGGGGCATCGCCGGGCGCGACGCGCTCTGGGGGCACCCGGATCTACTCCCCTCCGAGGACGACTTCGCCGACCCGGCCGCGTTCGCGCGCGCGCAGCTCGACTTCGACCTCGGCGACATCGACTTCGGCGACGGCCCAGACGCCCCGGAGAAGCCGACCAATCCCACCCCGTGATCCGCACGATCGTGGGCTTGTGGCGGGCTTTCGTCTGTTCTGTCTCGCCACAAGCCCACGATCGTTGTGATCTCGGGCGTTCGGGTCAGCCGCCGAGCAGGGCTCGGGTGGTGTCCCAGCCCTCGACGCGTGGGTCCAGCGTCGCCAGGTCGGCGGGTCCGCGCAGCCGCCGCCACCCCGGCGTCACCGCGACGTCGCCCGGGCGCGGCGCGGCCGCCCGGATCAGCGCGGCATCCGCGTCCAGGTCCAGGTCGGGCAGCCACTCGGCGGCGGGCAGGCGCGCGGCCACGCCGAGCAGCCCGCGGGCGGCGTCCGGCTCGGCCGGAGCCACCGCCACGGGGCGGCTGGTCAGCGGCCGGAGCAGCTTGCCGAGGATCAGCCCCGGCACGTCCGGCGCGTCGGCGGCGACGACGGCGGCCTGGTCGTACCCGTCCGCGGCCGCCGCGGCGAAGGCGGCGCCCACGGTGGGGACGACACGGCCGGCGGCGCCGGCCGTGGGGGGCGGCAGTTCGTAGACCGGCATTCCCGGCCACGCCACGGCGTCGGCGAGCGACCGGTCGGCGGCGGTCGCCGCGATCGCCGGCGCCACGTGGTTCAACGTGGCGACCAGGTCCACCACGTCTTCGGCGAGCGCGGCCTGCCAGGTCGCCGGATCGGTGCCGGGCGGCGCCCACGCGACCGGACCGAGCAGCACCACCACGACACGTCGAGCCACCCGCAAACCCTAACGGCCCGCGTCGCTCCGCGCCCCCGACCACCCACGCAGTCGATCAAGGACTTTCGCTCAGTCGGTGAGGACGAGACCGGTGCTGGCGGCGACGCCCTCCAGGTAGCCGCGCGCCCGTTCGGTCTTCGGGTAGCGCCCCACCAGCTCCCAGAACCGCGCGTTGTGGCTGGGCACGACGAGGTGCGCCAGCTCGTGCAGGAGGACGTAGTCGACCACCCAGTCCGGCATCTCCTGGATGCGGTGGGAGATCCGGATGCTCCGGTCGGCCGGGGTGCAGGAGCCCCACCGCCCGTTCTGATTGGTCACCCAGCGCACGCTCGCCGGCATCGCCAGCGCCGCGTGCTCACTCAGGTAGCGGTCGATCAGCCGGCGGGCCCGGCCGAGCAGCTCGGCATCCGACCGGCAGACGCGCTCCTCGCGCGCGGCGAGCCGGGCGAGCATCCGGTCCACCCACTCCGTCTCCTCGGCGCGCGAGAACTGGTCCGGGATGAGGACGACCACCCGCTCGCCGTCCCGGTACGCGGACACCGTCCTTCGCCGGCGCTGACTGCGCCGTACCTCGACGACGGGCTTCCGCGCGCCCGCCATTACCGGCCCGCGCGCCGTGGGCTTTGGTTCACGATGGCACGCTAATCCGTACCGACCAGGGGAAGGCAAGAGTTGACGCGCCGAGGGATGCCAGAAAAGTGCTGGTTGGCGGCGTGTCGTCCGGAAAATTTCTCCGCGTCGCGGACGGACTCCGCGGTCCCCACGGTAAGCGACCATGCCTCGGCGCGTTACGGCAGCCCCCCGAACGGGAAGTGTGCACTGCTTCACCCGGCGTGTCCTTGCGAATCTGACTAATCCGACCCATTACGACATGCACACTCTCGTCGTCGACTTCCTCACAGTGTCGACGCATTGCTGACATGGAGCCGCCCACAGCTGGGTAGGGTCCGCCAACCGGCGGTCAACCACTGACCGCGGACGAGCTCCGGCGAGGGCGCCTACCAGGGCTTCCGCCGCCCGGTGACGTCGGGTGAGAAACCGCCCGACAAGGAGACGAGGAGGGGCATCGTGGCCGAACAGGCCCAGACCTACAACGGGTACTGCGTGAAGTGCAAGGAGAAGCGGGACTTCGAGGGCAACGTCGAGGTGTCGAAGACGGGCATGAACATGGCCAAGGGCAAGTGCCCGGTCTGCGGCACGACCGTCAACCGGATCCTGGGCAAGGCGAAGGCCTGATCCGCCTCCGGTCCGGCGACACGGGCCGGACCAGCACGGACTCGTAGACGACAGCGGGAAGGGGCGGCCGCATGGCCGCCCCTTCCCGCTGTGTCTGTCGCCCTCTCGACACGCGCCGTCATGTCCATGCGGCGACAGCGATCGACGGGAGGGTGTGGATAACCCGCATGATCCTGTGGATAAAGCAGTGCATGCCGCCGCGCACCTGTGGATAACGACCGAATCCCCGTTGGGAAACGGTGACAGCGTGTGATCCATGACCCGATCTCCGCTGCCCCGCCCGGCCCTGCTCCCCGGTCTGGCCCGCCTCTGGCGAGACCGGCACACCCTGCAACTCGGCCACGACCCCGCCCGCGCGGTCCTGCTCGAGGTCGCCGACCCGCGCCTGGTCCGCCTGCTCGACCTGCTCGACGGGGCGCACACCGAGCGGGCGATCCTGGAACACGCGACGACGCTGCAGCTCAGCCGCGACGACGCCCGTACCCTCCTCGACACCCTGCACGCCGCGGGGCTGGTCGTGGGCGCGCACACCCTGCTCCCCGGCAACCTGCCCGAGCCGATCCGACGGCGCCTCGCCGCCGAGGCGGCGGCGATCGCGCTGCGCCGGGGCGACGCGCCGGTCACACCGGCGCAGATCCTGCGGCGGCGGGCGGCCGCCCGGGTCGTTCTCGCCGGCCACGGTCGGCTCGCCGCGCCGGTCGCCGTCACGCTCGCCCAGGCCGGGATCGGACATGTCAGCCCCGAGCTCACCGGACGGGTCACGGCAGCGGACACCGTCGGGACCTGGCTGACCGCGACCGACGTGCACCGGCCCCGCCGAGAGGCGGTGGCGGAGGCGATCGTCCGCGCCGCCCCCGGCACCGAGACCCGACCGGTACGGCGCGGCCGGGGCAGCCTCACCGTGCAGCTCGGCGCGGACCGCCCCGCCGCCCTGCTCGCCGCGGCCTACGCCCGGCAGGCGCATCTGCTCGTGGAGGTGCGCGACGGCACCCCGGTGGTGGGTCCGCTGGTCCGTCCCGCGGGATCCCCCTGCCTGAACTGCCTGGACCTGCACCGGCGGGACCGCGATCCGGCCTGGCCCACGCTGGCCGCGCAGCTCGCCGGCGATCCCGCCGCCGAACCGTGCGCGGCACCCACCCTGATCGCCGCGGCCGGGTACGCCGCCGCCGAGATCCTCGCGTACGTCGACGGCGCCGCCCCCGAGACGCTCGGCGCGGCCGTCGAGATCAGTGCGCCCGGCCGGCTCCGCCGGCGCAGCTGGCCGCCCCACCCCGGCTGCGGCTGCGCCCGCCGCCGGCGCCGGTCGGCCGGCCCGGACACACGTGGCGGGAGCCACGGGCGCAGAGGGGTCGGGGACCCCGATAGTCGGTAACAATGATCGGGTGACCGACATCCCGCGCCGGGCCGTGTCCCGGACCGCCAAGCTCGCCGCACTGCCGCTCGGCTTCGCCGGGCGGACCGTCCTCGGGCTGGGCAAGCGGGTCACCGGGCTGGCCTCCGAGGTGATCTCGGCGGAGATCCAGGAGCGCACCGCGGAGCAGCTGTTCAGCGTGCTGGGGCAGCTCAAGGGCGGGGCGATGAAGGCCGGGCAGGCGCTGTCGGTCTTCGAGGCGGCGATGCCGGAGGAGCTGGCCGCGCCGTACCGGCAGGCGTTGACGAAGCTGCAGGAGGCGGCCCCGCCGCTGCCCGCCGCGAGCGTGCACAAGGTGCTGGCCGAGCAGCTCGGCGTCGACTGGCGGAGCAAGTTCGTCGACTTCGACGACGCGCCCGCCGCGGCCGCCAGCATCGGACAGGTGCACCGGGCGGTTTGGAAGAGCCGGGCGAAGGCCGGACGGCCGGTCGCGGTGAAGGTGCAGTATCCGGGCGCGGGTGAGGCGCTCCTCTCCGACCTGCGGCAGCTCTCCCGGCTGAGCGGGATGTTCCGGGCCATCCAGCCGGGGCTGGACATCAAACCGCTCCTGACCGAGCTGCGCGACCGCCTGGAGGAGGAGCTCGACTACGAGCTGGAGGCGCGCTCGCAGCGCGAGTTCGCCGCCGCGTACGCCCGGGACGAGGAGATCTTCGTGCCTCGGGTGGTCGCGGCCGCGCCCCGGGTGCTGGTGACCGACTGGGTGGAGGGGCAGCCGCTGTCGCGGATCATCCACGAGGGCACCGAGAGCGAACGCGACGAATCGGGACGGCTCATGGCCGTCCTGCACTTCTCGGCCCCGCAGCGTGCCGGACTGCTCCACGCCGACCCGCACCCCGGCAACTTCCGGTTGCTCCCCGACGGCCGCCTCGGAGTGATCGACTTCGGCGCGGTGGCCCGGCTTCCCGGCGGCCACCCGGAGCCGATCGGGCGGCTGGTCCGGCTCGCGCTGGAAGGCGACGCCGAAGCGGTCGTGGCCGGTCTGCGCGCGGAGGGGTTCGTCAAGCCGGACGAGGCGATCGACGCGAAGGCCGTGCTCGACTTCGTGTTGCCGATGTTGGAGCCGCTGGCGGTCGACGAGTTCCGCTTCACCCGGAAGTGGCTGCGCGCCGAGGCGGCGCGGCTGGCCAATCCGAAGTCGGCCGCCTATCAGCTGGGGCGCCGGCTCAACCTGCCCCCGGCGTACCTGCTGATCCACCGCGTCACGCTCGGCTCGGCGGGCGTGCTGTGCCAGCTGGAGGCGAAGGGGCCGTACCGGTCGATCGTCGAGCGGTGGCTGCCGGGCTTCGCACCGGTTGGCTGAACCCCGGTCGGCTGCACCCCGCCGGCTCACGTGCCCGGAACGGCGCGGGGCGGACCGTCACGTCGACGGTCCGCCCCGGAATCGGTTTACTGCTCAGTCGGTTGACTGGTCAGGGAGTGCCCAGCTCGCGGGCGGCCCGGTGACGGGCGTGCATCGCGACGGCGCGGGCGGATCGGGGTGCCTCAGTGCTCGTGGTGCTGCGACCGGCCTGAGGCAGTCGCATTCGAGCCCTGGACAACGCTTCGTGGAGTAGATGCATCTCGCTGGCTCCGATCGGAGTGGGTACGACGGTGTTCATCTCGGTCGTCAGCGCCGGCCACACGCCGGCGGTTACGAAGTTCGGGGTCATGTCAGGCCGCCAGTCGGACCGCGTCGCGCGACTCGGCGAGCCCATTGGCCGCCATGCGCGCCTCGACCTCGACCCGCAGGGCCGCGTCCCGGGCGACGTCCTCCTTGCGCGGGCGGCCCCGCGGCCGCTTGCGCGGAACGACCGCGCCACGCTCGAAGATCTCGCCGCCCCAGACGCCCCACGGCTCGGCCCGCTCCACCGCGCCGGTCAGGCACTCGACGCGCAGCGGGCAGTCGCCGCAGAGCGCCTTGGCCAGCTCCAGCTCGGTCGGGGAGTCGGAGAACCACAGGTCGGGGTCGAACTTCCGACACGGCAGGTTCGCCTCCAGCTCGACGCTCAGGTCGAGCGGGGCCAACGCCAGACTCATCGCCCGGTCACCTCTCTCTCGCTTCGATCTCGTAGATCGCTTCCACTTGCTTCCGCGGTAGGAAAAAACTGAGGCCGCGGATCCCGGTAGCGGGTTCCGCGGCCTCGAGGTGAGCCGGTGGTCTTTGTCAGACCGGCCTTCCTCGAGGTGGAACACCGCGGGCACCATCCATCAGCCGCTTCTTGACGGTCGTGACGATGGCCTCGCTGCCCAGGAACCCACTGGTCCCGATGAACTCGCTGATCTCGTGACGCTGCTCGACGCGCGGCAGGGCCCGGACCAGCTCGGCCTGGACCTGGACCTGGTGCGCCTGCGTGAGCGGACGGGCGTCGACGGCGTAGCCGGCCGACACCGACACCGGAGCCCAGACAGCAGGCAGCGCCGACGGTCGGTTCATCGTGTACGTCTCCACCGTCAACACCTCCTGTCTGAACTCGTCACTGATCACTGCAGATCCCCCACCAGCAGCGATAACTCCACTACTCGTGCGGTGCGAACTGAGGCTAAGCCCGACCACGGGGCGGGGGCAAACGAATTTACGGTGATTCCCCAGAAGTTTTTTCGGGCGCCACGTCATCGACGTCCGCACCGTCCACCAGGGCCAGCACCGCGTCGCCGTAGAGCCCCAGCTTGCGCGGGCCGATGCCCGCGATCGCGATCAGCTCCTCCGAGCGGCCCGGCCTGCGCTCGGCGAGCGCGACCAGCGTCGCGTCGGTGAACACCACGTACGCAGGCACTTTCTGCGCGCCGGCGACCCGCAGCCGCCACTCCCGCAGCCGCTCGAGCAGCTCGTCGTCCAAGTCGGACGGACACGTCGGACACCGCCCCAGCTTGCGGTCGGCGCCGGCGAGCAGCGTCGCGCCGCACACCCGGCAGGAGACGACCTGACGGCGACGGTCGGGTTTGCGACTGTTTCCCGCGCCGGCCCGCTCGGGGCCGCCGCCGGAGCGGTCGAGCTGCGGCAGGAAGCGGCTGGGACGGCGGGCGCGGCCACCGGGCGAACGCGCCGCGCCGTACGACAGCCACAGCCACTCCCGAGCCCGCGTCACTCCGACGTAGAGCAGCCGGCGCTCCTCCTCCAGCTGCTCCGCCGTCTTCGCGTAGGTGGTCGGCAACGTGCCGTCGGAGAGGCCGACCAGGAACACCGCGTCCCACTCGAGCCCCTTCGCCGAGTGCAGCGACGCGAGCGTCACCCCTTCGACCGTCGGCGCGTGCTGCTGCGCGGCCCGCCGCTGCAACTCGTCGCAGAAGTTGCTCAGCGAGACCGGCCGCTCCGAGACCGCGGCCTCGCCCAACGGCAACAGCACCGGCGACGCCGCGTACTCCTCGGCGAGCTGGACCAGCGCGGCCAGCGCCTCCCAGCGCTCCCGCGCCGCGCCGCCCGGCGGGGGCTGGTCCGGTGCCCAGCCGACCGCCGCGAGTCCGTCGACGACCGCGGGAACCAGCGGGGTCTCGCCCGGCGTCGCGCGGACGGCCGAGCGCAGCGCGACCATCGCCTGGCGCACCTCGGCGCGCTCGAAGAACCGCTCGGCCCCCTGCACCACGTACGGGACCTCGGCCTCGGTGAGCGCCTTCTCGTACGCCTCCGACTGCGCGTTGGTCCGGAACAGCACGGCGATCTCCCGTGCGGGCGTACCGCCGGCGATCAGTTGCCGGCAGCGCGCGGCCACGGCCGCGGCCTCGGCGGGCTCGTCGGCGAAGATCCGCAGGTCGGGCTCGGGGCCGGGCGCGCGCTGCCCGACCAGCTCCAGTCGCAGCCGCGCCTCCGCGCCGCGCGCCTGCTTGATCACCGCGTTGGCGAGCCCGACCACCTGCGGCGTGGACCGGTAGTCGCGGACGAGCCGCACCACCACCGCGTCGCGGTGGTGCCGGGGAAAGTCGATGAGGTACGACGAGGTGGCGCCGGTGAACGAGTAGATCGTCTGGCTGGCGTCCCCGACGACCGTCAGGTCGTCCCGCCCGCCGAGCCAGGCGTCGAGCAGGCGCTGCTGCAGCGGGTTGACGTCCTGATACTCGTCGACCACGAAGTGCCGGTACTGGGCGCGCACCTGCTCGGCGACGTCGTTGTGCTCCTCGATTCCCCAGACCGCGGCCCGGAGCATGTCCTCGAAGTCGATCACGCCGCTGGCGCGCTTGAGCGTCTCGTACGCGGCGAAGACCTCCGCGACCCTGGCCGGCTCGTGCGGCGTCTCGCGCAGCGCCTTCGCGGCCGCCACCACGTACTCCGCCGGCTCGACCAGCGACGACTTCGCCCACTCGATCTCGCCGGCCAGGTCCCGCGCGGCCGCCCGGTCCGTGCGCATGCCGATCTTGGCCGCCGCCAGCGTCACGAGCCGCACCTTGCTGTCCAGCAGCTCCGGCATCTCCCGACCGTGCAGCAGCCGGGGCGCGAAGTAGCGGACCTGGCGCAGCGCGGCGGCGTGGAACGTGCGCGCCTGCACCCCACCGACGCCGAGCGCGGTGAGCCGGGCGCGCATCTCGGCCGCGGCCCGCGCGGTGAAGGTGACCGCGAGCACGTGTCGCGGCACCACCTCGCCGGTGAGCGACCGGTACGCGATCCGGTGCGTGACGGCGCGGGTCTTGCCGGTGCCGGCGCCGGCGAGGATGCAGACCGGCCCGGCCGGCGCCGTCACCGCCGTGCGCTGCTCCGGATCCAGCCCGGCGAGCACCCGTTCCGCTGCTGAGTCAACCGCCACAGGTAGGAATCATGGCAGCTGGTCCCGGCGTTGCACCGCATAGTGTTGTCCGGATCGCGGAGACAAACTTCTCGTCCTCGGGAGGACCTGACGATGTTGACCATGTACTCCACCCCCTGGTGCGGCTACTGCCACCGGCTGAAGTCCCAGCTCGACCGGGAGGGCATCGCCTACGAGGTGGTCGACATCGAGCAGGATCCGCAGGCCGCCGAATACGTGATGGGCGTCAACGGCGGCAACCAGACCGTGCCGACCCTGCGCTTCGCCGACGGCAGCGCGCTGACCAACCCGTCGATCGTGCAGGTCAAGCAGCAGCTGGCCGCGCTCGCGGGCAGCTGACGGCGCTCGACGACCGATGGTCCGGCACCGGCGGGGGCCGGCGGCTCCTGCCGCCGGCCCCCGCCGGCGTTGTCGGCGCGGCGCCGTCGCCGACGAGTCCCGTGGAAAGGACTCCGACGCGGAGAAGTGCGCTCCGCGCGCAGCCGCGGTCACACCGACGGGGCATACTGAGGCGGCCGTCAATGCTCACAGTCCGTCAAAGATGCGAGACATGACGTAATCGGGGGAGGTATCTGTGTCGCCCGCGCCCAGCCCGATCGTGCGCCGGCGCCGCCTCGGCACCGAGCTCCGACGCCTGCGCGAGACGGCGGGACTGACCGGCGATCAGGTCATCGAGCGGGTGGGCTGGGCGTCGGCGTCCAAGCTCTCGCGCCTGGAGAACGGCCGGAGCCGTCCCGCGCTGAGCGACGTGCAGGACCTGCTCGAGGTCTACGCGGTCGACGGGCCGGAGCGCGACGAGCTGATCGCCATCGCCCGGGAGGCCGGCGACACCCGCGCGTGGCTGCGCTCGTACCCGGTCATGACGCAACGGCAACGCGCGTACGCCGAGCTCGAGGCGGGCTGCGCGGACATCAGCGAATACGCCCCGGTGATCGTGCCGGGACTGCTGCAGACCCCGGAGTACGCGCGGGTGCGCATCGTGTCGGCCCGGCCGCTGGCCGGCGACCACCCCGATGATCCGGTCAACCCCGACGACGCCGAGACCGAGGTGGCCGCGCGGATGGCCCGGCAGTCGCTGCTGAGCCGCGGCGACGATCCGCCGCGCTACGTGGCGGTGCTGGAGGAGCCGGCGCTGACCGGCCGCAGCGGTCCGCCGGACGTGCTCCGGGCCCAGTTGCAGCACCTCCGTCGGGTGGCCGCCCTGCCGAACGTGACGCTGCGGTTGTTGCCGCCGTCCGCGGTCGTGGCCGACTGGTACCTGCCGGAGACCGGCTTCTCCATCTACCGGTTCGCCGAGCCGGAGGACCCGAGCGCGGTGGCGATCGAGGCGTTGGACGCGGACGTGGTGATCACCGACGAGGCCGTGCTCGACCGTTACACGCAGGTCTTCGAGTGGCTCTGCGCAGCGGCCCGGTCGCCGGAGGAGTCGCTGGAATGGATCACCGAGGCGGTGTGGAGCAGCGGCCGCCGGCCCGCGGCGGACGGTCGGGGCGGCCGCCCGCCGGCGCCCGCCCAGCGCCGGCGGCGCCCCCGACCCGACGACGACGGCATATAACAGTGACTCATGTCACAGACCGCTCATCCAAAGAGTTAGATGCTTCTGGCCGATAGTCGCGTTTAGCGTGCCGCCCTTCTGGGTTCTCCGTGAGCATGGCCGCCGTGCGTGGAAGTTCCACTCTGGATCTTCACTCGCAACAATCCAGCGGCCACCCGCCACGGACCCCCCGGAGACTGTCATGAGGTTTCTGATCGTCCGGACCGACATCCGGGCCGTCCCCACCGATCAACTGGCCGCCGCCTGGGCCGACGGCGAGCCGGTCCGCGACGAGCAGGTCGCCCCCGAACCGCGCCGGCAGACCGTCTGCGCCGAGGACCGGGACGCGGCCATGGTGCTCGCCCGGGCGTTCTCCGCGGTCGGCGCCGTACGCGCGGGACGCCAACGGGTCAAGGTGGTGCGGCTGAGCGAGCCCTCCGACCGGCCGTTCCGGCCCGACCGTCGCGTCAGCGGGAACCGGCCCTCCAGCCTCGACCGCGCGTTGAGCCTCGACCGTACCGTCAACGCCGGCCCCGCCCCCCGCCCGGAACGCACCGCCAACCCCGTTCCGCGCCAGCGCACCGAGCCGCCCGCACGCTTCGGGCGCCACCACGGCGTCAACTCGGATACCGGGACGATGTAGACGACCGTTACTGGTCGGTCCGGCCCCCCGCCGTGCAATCGCCGAGACCGCCAGGACGGCCAGATCTTGGCCCGTGGACCACCGCGGCAACGGTGATCACGGGCCAAGGTTGTGTGGACCGGGTTCCGCGGCGCGGAGCCACTGCGTGATCAGGAAAAACGCGATCGACACCGGCGGCGGCAGCGCCACCCGCTCGCCGTTGCCGGCGTCCACCACCCCGCCCGACAGCACGGTAGCGATCTCGCTCCGGCTGAACCAGCGCGCCTGCGCGATCTCCGCAGGATCCACCCGGACCGGCTGGCCCGGATCCGCGTACGCGTGGAAGCCGAGCATCAGGGAGCCGGGGAACGGCCATGACTGGCTGCCGACGTAGTCGATCCGCTCGACCGCGACCCCCACCTCCTCCTCGACCTCCCGCACCACGGCCGCCTCCGCGGACTCGCCCGGTTCCACGTAGCCGGCGAGGCAGGAGAAGCGCCGGATCACCCCGTTGCTGCCCCACGCCGCGTTGTGCCCCAGCAGGCAGCGTCCCTCCGGCCCGGCGACGCCGTCGTGCACCAGCACGATCATCGCCGGGTCCGTCCGGGGCCACATCCGGTTGCCGTTGCCGTCGGCCCGGCTCCAGCCGCCCTCCTCCGCCGTCGTCGGCAGGCCCGTCGCCGGGGCGTACCGGTGACCGGCGTGCCAGTTGGCCAGCGCCGCCGTCGTGGTGAAGAGCCCGGCGTCGCGGTCGCTGAGCAGATGACCGACCTCGCGCAGCGAGACCGGGCTGGCGTCGGGCAGCTCCGGCAACGGGGCGTCGACCGCGAAGACCGGGGTGCCGTCCGGCTCGACGCCGAGGAAGAGCCGCGCCGCCGGATCGACCCGGGGCGCCGCGTCGGCGTCGAGCAGCACCAGCGTCACCGAGTCGTCCCCGGTACGCGCCAGCGCGCGGCCGCCGGAGGCCATCTCCACCACCAGCACCCGCGCCCGCGACCATGCCTCGGCGAGCCACCGCTCGTCCGTGCGGTGGTGCGCCGCCCGATTTACGGCCGAGCGGGCCAGCGGCGGAACCGGCAGCTCGTCGGGGGCGGTCACGCGGAGCTGACCTGGCGTTCGACCGGCGTCAGCGCGGCCACCGGCGCCTCGATCCGCCCCGCGTCGCCGAGGACCACGGCGACCGCGCGGGACGGCGCGAGATAGGTCGCGGCCGCGGCGGCCACGTCGTCGCGGGTCGCCGCGGCGAGCCGCGCCGAATGCTCCGCGAGGTAGTCCAGACGCAGACCGAACCCGGCGTACGTGCTGGCCACCGTGGCGAGCCCGGCCTGGGTGGACATGCCGAGCTGCAACGTGCCGAGCGCGTACTGCCGGGCCTGCTCGAGCTCGTCCTCCTTCGGCGGCAGCGAGGCCAGCCGCCCCAGCTCGTAGACCGTCTCCAACAGCGCCGGTCCGGTCACCTCGGTCGCCACCTCCGCGGCGACGGTCAGCGCCGACCCGGCCACCCCGTGCTCCACCGCCGAGTGCGGCCCGTACGTGTAGCCCTTGTCCTCCCGGATGTTCTCCACCCAGCGGGAGGAGAAGTAGCCGCCGAAGACGAGGTTCGCCAGCTGCAGCGCGGCATGGTCGGGATGGGTGCGCCCGACCGCCGGCAGCGCGATTCGCAGCGAGGACTGCACCGCGTCCGGCCGATCCACGACCAGCAACGGCCCGGGCGACAGCGGCGGCGCCGCCGGGAGCGCCAACCGCCGGCCGCCGGCCTCCCAGCCGCCCAGCGCCCGCTCCGCGGCGTCCAGCGCCTTGCCCGGTTGCACGTCGCCGACCAGCACCAGGATCGCCTCGTCCGGCCGCACCCGCTCGGCGTGCAGTGCCCGCAGCTGCGCCGGCCGGACCGCGCGCACCTGCTCCACCTCGGGGGTCTGCGTCGCGTACGGGTGGCTGCCGTACATCCGGCGCAGCAGCGCCTCGCGCGCCAGGTGCGCGGGTTGACTCTGCGCGACCTGGATCCGGTCGGCCAGCCGCTCGCGCTCCGTCGCGACCTCGTCGTTCGGGTACGCCGCCCCGGTGAGCACCCCGGCCAGCAGCTCCAGGATCCGGTCGAGCCCCGTGACCAGGCCGTTGCCGGAGACCAGCAAGCGGTCCGGGTCGACTCCGGCGGAGAGCCCGCCGCCGACGGACTGCAGAGCCGCCGCGATCTCCACCATGGACATGGTGTCGGTGCCGGAGAAGAGCGTCTGGGACAGCAGCACGGCCCGCGCCAGGTGGGCCCGGCCGAAGGGCACCCAGAGCCGCAGCTCGACCAGGGGTACGGCCGGCCGCCGGATCGCGATCACGGTCAGCCCGTTGGGCAGCCGCCGCTCCGCCTCCTTGGGCAGCTTCAGCTTCTTGTTCGGGCCGAGCGGCGGCAGGGTGTACGGCGCCGCGGGACGCTCGCTGCTGAGTGCCGTCATCGTCCCGCTCCCCCTGCGATGACCTCGACCGTCGCGCGCCGCCCGGGGCGCAGCGCGGCCGCCGCCGCCCGGACCTGCTCCTCGGTCACCGCGCCGACCAGGCGCGGCAACTCGTTGAGCAGGCCCGGCTCGCCGCGCTGCTGTTCCAGCACCGCCATCTGCAACGCCCGGCCGAGCACCGCGTCCGTCTCGCGCAGCAGGTGCGTGGCCATCCGGGCCTGGGTGCGCGCCAGCTCGCCGGCGGTCAGTCCGCCCGACGCGAGCCGGTCCAGCTCCTCGTCGATCGCGCGCAGCACCTTGTCCACGTCGCCGCCCGGCGGCAGGTGGGCCTGCATCACCAGCGCGGTGGGGTCCCGCACCGCGAACGGCTCCCCCATGAAGCCGAGGTAGGCGCCGATGCTGGTGACCGTGCGGTCGCGCAGCACCAGCCGCTCCACCAGGCGGGAGGCGTCGCCGTCGGTCAGCACCTCGGCGAGCACCACGTACGGCAGGTAGTCGTCGAAGGCGTTGATCGGGTCGGGCACCCGCCAGGCCGCGGCGAACGCCGGCAGCGGGGCCAGCCGGTCCGGGTAGGACTCCCGGCGTTCCGCGCTCAGGTCCGGCTCGGCGAAGTCGGGGCGCGCCGGCGCGGGACGGGCCGGCACGTCACCGAAGTGCCGTTCGATCAGCTCGGTCGCGGCCACCACGTCGAGATCACCGGCGACCGCGAGCACCGCGTTGCCGCCGGCGTAGTAGCGCTCGAAGAACTCGGCGGCGTCGGCGACCGTGGCGCTCTCCAGATCGTCGAAGGACCCGTAGCCGTCGTGCGCGTTCGGGAAGGTGTCGAACATGACCGGCGGCAGCTTCAACCACGGGAAGCCGCCGTATGGCCGGTTCAGCACGTTGACCCGGATCTCCTCCTTGACCACGTCGACCTGGTTGCGCAGGTTCTCCTCGGTCAGCCGCGGCCCGCGCATCCGGTCCGCCTCCAGGAAGAGCGCCCGCTCCAGCGCGTTGCTCGGCAACGTCTCGAAGTAGTCGGTGTAGTCCAGGTGGGTGGAGCCGTTGAACGTGCCGCCGGAGCCCTGGACGTGCCGGAAGTGGGCCAGCTTCTCCAGGTTCTCCGAGCCCTGGAACATCAGATGCTCGAAGAGGTGCGCGAAGCCGGTGCGTCCCTGCGGCTCCGACCGGATCCCGACGTCGTAGACGACCGCCACCCCGACGACCGGGGCGGTGCGGTCCGGCGCCAGCACCACCCGCAGCCCGTTGTCGAGCGTGAACCGCTCGACCGGATATTTCGTCGCGGGGATCTTTATCGTGCGGGCCACACGGCGACACTAGCGCGTCCCCCGCGGCCGCGACCCCGGCGTCGGGCGATGGTCACCGGGACGGGTGCGCCGGGCCGGCGGGGAACATCGCGCCCGCTCCCCGCCGGGACCGGCAGTCACCGGCGTCAGGCCGGGCGCACCGAGGCCAGTACGTCGTCGACGATCCAGTCGAGCCGCCGATGGGTGCCCGGGATCGAGACGTACAGGACGGCCGCGGTCGGCTTCCCCACGTCGATGCAGGCGACCGCGGCCAACTCGTCAGTCGCCCGCAGGCCCGGGCGGCTGAAGTGCAGCCGGAACACCGTCACCCATGCCGGCCGGCCGCCGAGCGTCGCGCGCTCGTCGCGACGCAGCTCCATCCGGGTGGGCTGCGGGTAGTACTCCGCGCGCACGTCGGCGGCGACCTGGCGACCGACGCACTCCAGGTTGAACGTCAACGCGTCGTTCTCCGCTGCCGGCACCGCCGCGGACAGGATCGACGCGTGGTAGTCGCTGAAGCCGTCGTACGCGGACTCGGTGACGAAGTGCTGGCCCACCCGGTACGGCACGTTGAGGGTGCCGGCGCTCCAGACCGTGTTCCACGGCAGCCACGGCTCGCCGTACGCGCGGTAGCTGATCCCCGCGTCGCGGTCCACCGTCCGGCGTCCCGCCGGCACGGGCTCGACGGTCCGCGGCGCCCCGGCCGATGGCGGCTCGACCGACGGCGGCTCGACCGACGGCGGCTCGGTCGACGGCGGGCAGAGTCGGGCCAGCGGCGGCCGGACGTCGGTCGGCGCGGCCGGCATCTCCCGGAACGGCCCCGACCCGGAGAACGCCAGCGCGAGCACCAGCACGACGCCGATCACCAGTACGGAGCCCGCCGCCCCGGCGAACCACCACAGCCGCGGGTCCCGACCGCCCGACGCGGGTGGCACCCCGGCCCCGCCGCCCCATGATCCGGCCGGGCCGGCGCCCGCCACCGATCCCGGACCCGCCACGGGCCGGGACCACGGAGAGGGGGTCGACGCGTCGGGCACCGTCCAAGTGAAACACCGCCCGCCGGCGCGACGTCAGCCGGCGTCGTTTCCGGGCGGGGCCGGCACGGTCACGTCGACCACGGCGGACCGGTCGACCGGCGCGGCGTACCACGGCGTGAAGGCGGCGAGCAGCGCGAGCAGCACGCCGACCGCGGCGAGCACCAGCACGACGAGCATCTCGCGGCGGCCGGTCGTGCCGACGACAACATCCATGACCCACCTCCCGCGCCCGGTCCATGCCGCCCGAGCATCCCGCCCGGACGGCCCGCACGCAGTCGTCCATCGGACGCACCGCGCCGGCACGCGCGGAAGATCGCGACGATCTCGGAGTTATAGCTGCACGATTCGGGCATAACCTCGCCATAAGCCCAAGATCGTCGCGATCAGGGGCGGGGGCGGCGGGTGCGGAGGGCCTTCAGGACCTTCAGCGGGGGCGGGACAGCGGAGATGAGCCGCGCGTACTCGTCGGACTCCATCGCGCAGAGCGCGATCCGCCCCCGGTCGTCGAAGAGAAGCCCCCAGCCGTGCCTCTTGGGCAGCGGCGACGAGCGCAGGCACGCCTGCGGCCGGGCGAAGAACTCCTCCCGCAGCCGCGCCACCTCGGCCGGCGACCACTGTCCGTCCCGACGGGCGAGCCACGACTCGAAGAGCACATCCTCCTGCGTGTACCGGTACGGGTCGGCGACGAGCAGCTCGTACTGCACCACCGCCACGGTCGGCCGGCCGCCGCGCGGGCGCGGGACCTCGCTCGCCGCGACCGGACAGTCGTCCGCGACCGCGATCAACGTCTGGTAGTAGTTCAGATCCACGCCGCATCTCCGTCATTCCCGGACTGCGACCACGATAACTACCCGCGGGGGCGGCGCCGGGGCGTGCGACGGGAACGGCCGGTCGCGGGGTGCGCGGACCGGGCCGCCGGGGTGGGCGTGGGCGCCGCGATCGTGACGGGCTCCCCGGACGGGGTACGCGCGCCGGTCAACCGGGCCAGCTCCGGGGCGCCGGGGCGGACCGGCACCGCCTTCGGCCGGATCCCCGCGGTCGCCATCAGCCGGTCCACGTCGCGCCGCTGCTCCGGCAGCACCAGCGTCACGACCGTGCCCGACTCCCCCGCCCGCGCCGTCCGGCCGCCCCGGTGCAGGTAGTCCTTGGCCTCCGCCGGCGGGTCGACGTTCACCACCAGGTCCAGGCCGTCGATGTGGATGCCACGCGCCGCCACGTCGGTGGCGACCAGCGCGGTGACCTGCCCGGTCCGGAACTGCTCGAGGATCCGGGTCCGCTGCGGCTGGGACTTGCCGCCGTGCAGCGCCGCCGCCCGTACGCCCTTCGCGAGCAACTGCCGGGCCAGCCGGTCGGCGCGGTGCTTCGTACCGATGAACATGATCGTGCGGCCCTCGCGGGCGGCGATCTCCGCGGTCGTGGCCGACTTGTCCGCGGTCTCGACGAGCAGCAGATGGTGGGTCATCGCGGTGACCGTCGCGGTGCCGGGGTCCACCTCGTGCGACACGGGGTCGGTGAGGAACCGGCGCACCAGCCGGTCGACGCCGCCGTCGAGGGTGGCCGAGAAGAGCATCCGCTGCCCGTCCGGCGCCACCTGCGTCAACAGCGCGGTGACCTGCGGCAGGAAGCCCATGTCGGCCATCCGGTCCGCCTCGTCCAGCACGGTGATCGCCACCTGGTCGAGCCGGCAGTCGCCGCGGTTGATCAGGTCGTTGAGCCGCCCCGGCGTGGCCACCAGCACCTCCGCGCCGGCGCGCAGCGCGTCGGCCTGACGCTTCAGCGACAGCCCGCCGACCACGGTCGCGGTGCGCAGCCCGACCGCCGCGGCGTACGGGGCGAGCGCCTCCGTCACCTGCTGCGCCAGCTCACGGGTGGGCACCAGCACGA
This sequence comes from Micromonospora pattaloongensis, assembly GCF_900107255.1. GTDB lineage: Bacteria > Actinomycetota > Actinomycetes > Mycobacteriales > Micromonosporaceae > Micromonospora_I > Micromonospora_I pattaloongensis. The sequence goes on from NZ_FNPH01000001.1 coordinate 271,042, forward strand.
GCGCCAGCGGGCGGCCGGGGCGGGCCCGCCGGCCGGCGGTGCGGCACAGCAGCGGAAGTCCGAAGGCGAGGGTCTTGCCGGAACCGGTGCGGCCCCGGCCGAGCACGTCACGGCCGGCCAACGAATCCGGCAGCGTCGCGGCCTGGATCGGGAACGGCGCGGTGATGCCGTTGGCGACCAGGGCGGCATGCAGGGCGGGCGGCAACGGGACGTCACCGAAGGTGGGCATCGGGGTACGGGTCGTCACGTGGGGGCCTTCCTCGGCGGCGGCACGTGTCGAGGAAGGCGCCCGGCGGCGCGGTCGCGGGCACGGACCGGAACAGGGGGTACGCGGGCCGGCCCGCGCCCATCACGGGCGCGGGCCGGCGTCGTGCGTCAGAGCGGACGGATGTTCTCCGCCTGCGGGCCCTTCTGGCCCTGGGTGATCTCGAACTCCACCCGCTGGTTCTCGTCCAGGCTCCGGTAGCCGGAGGACTGGATCGCGGAGAAGTGGGCGAAGACGTCGGCGCCGCCGTCGTCGGGGGTGATGAAGCCGTAGCCCTTGTCCGCGTTGAACCACTTCACGGTGCCAACTGCCATTGTGTTCGTCTCCTTGACGGAACGATCGAGCCCGGCACTGTCTCCGGGCCGATGAGAGAAGCCGCGCCGTTCGCGCGGGCCTGACGTCGCCGTCGTGATCACCCGGACCGGAGCCTCCTCCGGATACAACAAAGAGCGCCTCCGGCGAGTTTCCCGCAGGCGCACCTGAACTGTGTCACTGGAAACCACTGTGTCACTGGGAACCAAAACTGCAACGGGGCAAACCGTAACACGAAACCGCGGCCCGCGCCGGGGTCGGTTTTCCGCGGGCCGCTCAGGCGGGCTCGGCGGCCTCGGGCAACGCCGCGACCAACGCGGTCAGGCCCTCCGCGTCGAGCAGGTCGGCCGGGCGCACGGTCACCCCCTCGCGCACGTAGTGGAACGCCGCGCGTACCCGCTCCACCGGCACCCCCGCCAGCTCCGCCCAGGCCAGCCGGTACGCCGCGAGCTGGACGGCGGCGGCGCGGGCCTCGACCCCCGACGGACGGCGACCCGTCTTCCAGTCGACCACGTCGAAGCGGCCGCCGAGATCGGCGAAGACGGCGTCCATCCGTCCCCGCACCACCACGCCGGCGATCACCGTCGCGAACGGCACCTCCACCTCGACCGGTGTCCGGTCCGCCCATTCACTCGCCAGGAATCGTTCCTGAAGCTCAGCCAGCGTCTCGTCGGGTGCCGCGTCCTCGTCGGCCGCGCCCGGCAACTCGTCCACATCGAGCAGCCGCACCGCCCCGAAACGCTGCTCCAGCCAGGCGTGGAACGCGGTGCCGCGCCGGGCGTACGGGTCGGGGCGGTTGGGCAGCGGGCGGCGCAACGCGCGGGCCAGCGCCTGCGGATCGCGCCGCAGGGCGACGAGCTGCGACACCGACAGGTGCCCGGGCAACGCCACGTCGACCGGCCCGACCGGCCGGCTCAGCCGCTCCCGTTCGGCGAGCAGCAGGTCCGCCTCCCGCCGCCACCGCGCCACGTCCGGATCCACGGGCTCGTCCTGCCGCGGCCCGGCGCCGTCCGGGTCCGGCGCGTCGTCGGGCCCGGTCGCGTCCGGCAGCGCGGCCATCATCCGCCGCACCAGCCCGGCCGCCTCGGCGATGACCGGACGGCGCGATCCCAACGGGTCCGCCGGCCACTCGGCCCGCAGGGTGACCTGGGTGGTCGGGTTGACGGTGTCGGGAGTCGGCTCGGGGGCCCACCCGTCCACCACGCCGGCGCCCGCGCGGCAGCGCTCGGCCACCTCCTCCAGGAACACCGACGGCCCGCGCGGCCGCTTCACGGCCGGCCCCCACCAGTAGCCGGAGCAGAGCAGCAACCGGCGCGGCCGCGTCACCGCCACGTACGCCAGCCGCCGCTCCTCGCGCTCATCGTGCTCGTGCCAGCGCTGCGTGAACTCCTCCAGCGCCCGGGCGACCTCCCGCTGGTCGGTCGCCTCGTCGAGCGCCAGCCGCGGCAGCCCGTCGGCGTCGCCGCGCAGCGGGAACGGCAGCACGCCGAGCCCGAACAGGTAGTGGTCGGAGTTGCGCACCGCCCCGGGCCACACGCCACGCGTCAGGCCGGCGACCGCCACCACGTCCCACTCCAGCCCCTTCGCCGCGTGCGCGGTGAGGATCTGGACGGCCCCCTCGACGACCTCGACCTCGCCGGGCGCCAGCCCCCGCTCCTCGTCCTCGGCGGCGGCCAGGTAGGCCAGGAACCCGGCGAGCGCGCCGCCCTCCGACTCGCTGGCGAAGCGCGCCGCCACGTCGCCGAGCGTGTCGAGGTGCCCGCGCGCCAGCCCGGCGTCCCCTCCCCCGCCGTTACTGCCCCGGCCGTTGCTGCCGGCGCGCACCGCGACCTCCACGTCGAGCCCGATGGTGCGCTCGACGTCGGCGATCAGGTCCGGCAGCGGCTGGTCGAGCCGGTAGCGCAGCAGCGCGAGCTCCCGGCCGTACGCCCGCAGCCGGGCGTAGCCCTCCGCCGAGTAGGTCTGCGCCGGACCCGGGTCGGCCAGCGCCTCCACCAGGGTCGCCTCGTCGAGCCGGTCGGTGACGATCTCCGGCTCGTCGTCACCGTCGCGCCCGAGTTCGCGCCGCGCGGCGGCGATCGCCTTCGCCCGGCGGTGCAGCGCGACCAGGTCCCGCGGGCCGATCCGCCAGCGCGCGCCGGTGAGCAGCCGCAGCAGCGAGGCGCCGTCGGTCGGGTCGGCGAGCACGCGCAGCGTGCAGACGACGTCCCGCACCTCCGGGGTGTCGAGCAGCCCGCCGAGCCCGACGACCTCCACGGGGAGCCCACGGGCGCGCAGGGCCGCCTCGATCGCCGGGATCTGGCTGCGCACCCGGACCAGGACCGCGCTGGTGGGGCGGGCGTCGAGCGGGATCGCGTCGGGGGCGGCGTCGCGCATCCGGGCCGCCCCGCGCCACGCGGCGAGCATCCCGTCGGCGATCCACTCCGCCTCGTCCTCGTACGTCTCGAGCAGCGCGCAGTGCACCGTGCCGCCCGCCGCGCCCCGGGCGGTGCGGCCCGGGATGGGCTCGTCGACCCGGCCGGCGGCGGCGAGCTCGGCGACCCGCGCGCCGGCCTCGCGCAGCGGCGTGGAGAGGGCGTTGGCGACGGTGAGGATCTCGGGGCGGTTCCGCCAGCTGGTGGTCAGGGTGAGTGTCCGGGCGGGGCGCCCGTCGGACTGGGCGAACTCGCCCGGGAACCGGTCGAGGGTGCCGGCGCTCGCCCCCCGCCAGCCGTAGATGGACTGGCAGGGGTCGCCGACGGCGGTGACCGGGTGGCCGCCGCCGTAGAGCGAGCCGAGCAGCACCACCTGGGCGTGGCTGGTGTCCTGGTACTCGTCGAGCAGCACCACCCGGTACCGCTCCCGCTCGATCTCGGCGACCTCCGGGTGGTCGCGCGCCACCAGCGCCGCCCGCGCCATCTGATCGCCGAAGTCCATCGCCTCGAAGTCGCGCTTGCGCTCGTCGTACGCGCGGACCAGCGGCAGCAGCCGCAGCCGGAGCTGCTGGGTGCTCAGGGCCCGGCGCACGTCGGCGTAGAGCCGGCCGGGCCGGCCCTGGGTCTCGGCGAAGAATCGGCCGGTCCAGGCGGCCAGCTCGTCCGGGGTGACCAGGTGCTCGGCGAGCTCGCCGGCCAGCGCCAGCACGGCGTCGGTCACCGTGCTCGGCATCCGGTCCACCTCGGACATGTCGCCCTGGTAGTTGCGGACGAGCAGGTCGACGATCTGCCAGCGGGTCGCCTCGGTGAGCAGCCGGGTGGTCGGCTCGAAGCCGGCCCGCAGCCCGTGCTCGGTGACGACCCGGGCCGCGTACGAGTGGTAGGTGGCGACGGTCGGCTCACCGGCCAGCAGGTCCTCGCCGGGATCGCGCGCCTCGCGCCCCAACCGGCGGACGAGTTGCCCCAGCCGCATCCGGATGCGGTGCGCGAGCTCGCCGGCGGCCTTGCGGGTGAAGGTGAGGCCGAGGATCTGCTCCGGCCGGGCGTAGCCGTTGGCGACCAGCCAGACGACCCGGGCCGCCATGGTCTCGGTCTTGCCGGAGCCGGCGCCGGCGACGACGAGCAGCGGCTCCACCGGGGCGGCGATGATCGCCGCCTGCTCGGGGGTGGGCGCGTGCAACCGCAGCAGCCGGGCCAGCTCCAGCGGCGTGTAGCGGGGACCGGAGTCGGCGGCGCGCGGCGCCGGGGGCGCCGCGGTGAACAGCGACGGCTGGGTCATGTCTTCTCGCCTCCGGCCGGCGGCTCGACCACCTGGCGTCCCTTCCCGGAGACCGGGCAGCTGGTCCGGACCGGGCAGACGTGGCACTTGGAGTTGGCGACCGCGACGAAGGTCGCCGCGGCCATGGTGTCGGCGGTGCGCCGCACCAGCGCGCCGGCCCAGCCCGGGTCCTCCGCCTCGCCGAGCGCCGCCTGGGTCTGCTCCTTGGCCTGCTTGGCGTCGGTGCCGAGCTGCACCAGCGCCGCCCCGCCGGAGGTGTCGCCGTAGTCCGCGAACGCACCCTCCTCCACGGCCGCCTGGTAGGCGGCGAGCTGGGGGTGCTCCGCGACCTCGGCGGCGGTCACCGCGGTGGACTTGCCGGTCTTGAGGTCGATGACGACCAGCCGGCCGTCCGCGTCGACCTCGAGCCGGTCGACCCGGCCGGTGAGCTCGACCGGCCGGCGCGGGTCGTCAAGCCGCACCGCGAACTCATGTTCGATGGCGAGCAGCCGGCGGGGGTTCGCGGCGAGCCACCGCAGCAGCTTGTCGACCATCACCTCGGCCCGGCCCTGCTCCCGGCCCGACATCCAGCGGGCCGCGAGCTCGATCGCGTCGAACCGGCCGGCCACGTACTCCAGCAGCTTGCCGCGGTCGACGCTGGCGTCCTCGGCGAGCATCGCCGCCGCGTGCACCAGGTTGCCGACGCCCTGCGCCGCGCTGGCCGGCCCGCTCCCGCCGTGCCGCTCCAGCAGCCACCGCAGGCTGCAGCGCAGCGCGCTCTCCATCGCCGACGGCGTCACCTTCACGGGCTCGCCCTCGTCGACCAGCGGCCGGTCGTCGGAGAGCGCCCGCAGCCCCCACCAGTCGTCCGGATGCGCGCCGGGCACGCCCGCGACGGCGAGGCGGGCCAGCTCGGCCGCCGCGGCGCGCCGCCGGGTCTGTCCCGCCGCCGGGTCGGTCACGACGGTACGCAGCTCGGCGACGAGCCCGGCGAGGGTGAGCGCGCGGGGCGGACGTGCCACCGGCAGCTCGCCGGCCTCCGCGTCCGGCACGCCGTCATCGGCCGGCGCCGTGCCGTCGGCCGGCGCTGTGTCCTCGGCGGCCGCTGCACCGTCGGCAGCCGTCCCGCCGTCGGTGGTCGTCCCGGGATCGGGCGGCGCGCCGCTGCCGAGTTCGTACAGGAACCGGCTGGGCTGCTCATCCTGGTCGGTCCCCCCGGCGGTCGCGGCGACCGCGCTGACCAGCAGCCGCCGCCGGGCGCGGGTCGCCGCCACATAGAACAGCCGGCGCTCCTCGTCGAGCAGCGCGGAGGTCTGCCCGACCAGCGAGGCGGCGACGCCGGCGGCGTCGGCGCGCCCGGCGAGCACATCGACGAGGCGTTCGGAGCCGAGCAGGCTGCCGCGCAGCCGCAGGTCGGGCCAGATCCCCTCCTGGACCCCCGCGATCGCGACCAGGTCCCACTCCAGGCCCTTGGCGGCGTGCGCGGTGAGCAGCCGGACCGCCTCGCCCCGGTCGGCGGTGGGCGCGAGCGTGTCGGCCGGCAGTTGCTGGCCGAGCACGTGGTCGAGGAACACCTCGGTGCGGGCGCCGGGGAGCCGGTCGACGAAGCGCGCCGCCGCGTCGAAGAGCACCACGACCGCGTCCAGGTTGCGGTCGGCGGCGACCGCCCGCCACCGCGCCCCGCTCTCCCCCTCGCCGGCGTCCGGCCGGGCCCGGGAGATCGCCCCGAACCAGCGCTCGGCGAGGCCGCTGGCCCGCCACACCGCCCAGAGCACGTCCTCGGCGGTCGCGCCCGGCACGCCGGCCGCCTCCCGGGCGGTGCCGAGCAGGCCGGCGACCGCCTTGGCCGGGGCGGCCCAGCGCCGCTCCACCGCCGCCAGCTCGGCCGGGTCCTGCAGCGCCTCGACCAGCAGCTCCCCGGACGGTCGCCGGTCACCGGCGGCGAACGCGAGCGCGCGCAGCCCCTGCCGCAGCCGCCGCTCGGCGAGCGGGTCCGCGCCGCCCAGCGGCGAGTGCAGCAACGCGACGGCGGCCTCCTCGTCGAGCCGCTCGGGCTCCAGCGCACAGCGCAGCAGCAGGAGCAGCGGGGCGACCGCGGGCTGCAGATGCAGCGGCAGGTCCTCGGCGTGCACCACGGTCGGCACGCCGGCGGCGTGCAGCGCCCGCTGCAGCGACGGCAGCTGCAGCGACGTGGAGCGGACGATCACGGCCATCCGCGACCAGGGAACGCCGTCGAGCAGGTGGGCCGAGCGCAGCGCGTGCGCGAGGTACGCCGACTCGCTGGTCGCCGAGCGGAAGGTGCGGACCTCGACCGCGCCCGGCGCGGCGTCCGGCAGCGGACGCAGATCGCGGTGCCCGACCGGGCCGCGCAGCCGGCGGGCCAGCCGCCGGGTGGCGTCGAGTAGACCGGGGCCGCAGCGGTAGGAGGTGGTGAGCGTGACGCTGCGGGCGACCGCGCCGGACGCGGTGCGGAAGTGGTGGCCGAACGTGCCGACGATCGCGGGGTCGGCGCCGCGGAAGGCGTACGTCGAGGAGTCGGGATCGGCGAAGGCGACGAGTGGCTTGCCGCCGCCGGTGATCAGCGTGAGCAGCTCGATCTGGGCCGGGTCGGTGTCGGCGAGCTCGTCGACGTACACGTAGGCCAGGCGGCGTCGCTCGGCGTCGAGCAGCGCGGGGTCGTCGCCGAGCAGCCCCGCCGCCGCCCGGACCAGTTCGGCGTTGTCGTACGCGACCGAGCCGCGGGCGGTGGCGTCGCGCAGGGCGAGCACCGCGACGTACTGGCGCAGGAAGCGCGCGGCGGCGGGCCAGTCGGCGCGGCCGAGCCGCTCGCCCAGCCGGGCCAGCTCGACGGGGCCGACGCCCCGCTCGGCGGCGCGCTGCAGCAGGTCGCGGAGCTGAGCGGCGAAGGCCCGGGTGCGCAGCGCCGGGCGCAGCTCCTCCGGCCAACCGATCGGGTCGTCCGCCTCGTCCTCGCCGACCGCGTCGAGCAGCTCGCGGATGATCAGATCCTGCTCGGGACCGGTCAGCAGCCGCGGCGAGGGTTCGCCGCGCTCGGCGGCGGCGCGCCGCAGCAGCCCGAAGGCGTACGCGGGGAAGGTGCGCACCAGCGGCTCGTGCACCACCCGGTGGTCACCGCCGGCGATCCGGGCCTCGATCCGGTGCCGCAGCGCGGTGGCGCCGCGGCGACCGAAGGTCAGCACGAGGATGCGCTCGGGATCGGTCCCCTCCGCGACCCGCGCGGCGACCGCCTCGACGAGCGTGTCGGTCTTGCCGGTGCCCGGACCGCCGATGACCAGCAGCGGACCGTCGGTGTGCGCGACGACCTCGGCCTGCGCGGGGTCGTCGAGGCGCGCCGGCGCGGCCTCGGCCGGCCGGCGGACCAGCCGGTACGCCTGCATCCGGCCATCTCACCATGCCGGTGCGACACCGGCCCGACCGCGGCGCGCCGCTATGACCTGGCGCGCCCGGTCCGCCGGTGGCCGCTACCGGAGGCGGGCGTCGACGGCGTCGAGCGCGGCCGGCACCGAGTCGACGACGACCAGCAGGTCCATCGCGGCCGGACGGACGAACGCGGTGGCCGCGAGGCCGGCCAGCCAGTCGAGCAGGCCGCGGTAGAACCCGTCGGTGTCGACGAGCACGACCGGCTTCGCGTGCAGGGCCAGGTTCGCCGTGGTCCAGACCTCGAAGAGCTCGTCGAGGGTGCCGAGCCCGCCGGGGAGCGTGATGAACGCGTCCGCCTTCTCGATCATGAGCGCCTTCCGGCTGCCCATGCCGTCGGTCACCACCAGCTCGTCGGAGTGGGTGTCCGCGACCTCCAGGTCGACCAGCGCCTGCGGGATGACCCCCAGGGTCTGCCCGCCGCCCGCCCGCGCGCCGTCGGCGAGCGCCCCCATCATGCCGACGCATCCACCGCCGGAGACCAGCGCGTGTCCGCGGCGGGCGATCTCCCGCCCGGTCTCGGTCGCCAGGTCCAGCCAGCGCTGTTCCACCGTGCGCGAGGACGCGCAGAAGACACAGATCCGCGCCATCGATCAGCCCTCCTGCCTCTGGTCGGCCGCCGCCTGCTGGTCGGCCGCCGCCTGCTGGTCGGCCTCGTTCCTGGCCACCGCCGCGGCCTGCAGCGCCTCCTGCTCGGCGGCGAGCGCCAGGTCGGCGTCGACGATGTGCCGGACCGCGGCGGCGACGTCGTCGGTGAGGCACATCAGCTCGAGGTCCGCCGGCCCGATCTTGCCCTGCTCGAGCATGGTGTCGCGCAGCCAGTCGATGAGCCCCGCCCAGTAGCTCACCCCCATCAGCACCACGGGGAAGCGGGTCACCTTGCCGGTCTGCACCAGCGTCAGCGCCTCGAAGAGTTCGTCCAGGGTGCCGAAGCCGCCGGGGAGCACCACGAACGCCTGCGCGTACTTGACGAACATGGTCTTGCGGGCGAAGAAGTAGCGGAAGTTGATGCCGACGTCGACCGAGTCGTTGAGCCCCTGCTCGAACGGGAGCTCGATGCCGAGGCCGACGGAGAGACCACCGGCCTCGATCGCGCCCCGGTTGACCGCCTCCATCACACCCGGGCCGCCCCCGGTGATCACCGCGTAGCCGGCCCGGGCCAACGCCGCCCCGAGCTCCTCCCCGAGCACGCACTCCGGGCTCTCCGGCTTGCTGCGCGCCGATCCGAAGACGCTGACCGCGGGCGGCAGGTCGGCGAGGGTGTCGAAGCCCTCGACGAACTCGGAGAGGATGCGCAGCGCACGCCACGCGTCCCTGGTCTTCCAGTCGGCGCGGGTGCGGGAGTCGAGCAGCCGCTGATCGGCGGTGCTGCCCGGGATCGCGTCCCGCCGCAGCGTGACCGCGCCACGGTGTCGTTCGGGGCCGGGGTGGCGGCCGCCCATCCGGCCGTTCGCGTGCTTCATCCGCTCCACCGTAGTCCCGCGGGCCCGGTCCGATGCCGGACCCGCCGTGCCGATCCGCCCCGAAACCGCGGCGGCGGGAAGAAAAACTCCACCTCCGTCGCAACCAAATCGGGTGCTTGCGCGTCTTTACTTTCACATACTGGGTATGCACGGAGCCCGGCACCCCCGCCGGGCACCTTCGGGGGAGGGAGCAACCGTGATGATCCCGAGCGAGCTGATCCGGGCACGACGGCGGATGCATCGACGGATACGCGAGGTGGTGGCCGAGCGCCGGACGGCGGTGGCGCAGCCGGCCGGCGAGGCGGAGACGACGCAGGAGCTGACCATCGATCCGGGGACGCTGCCGACCGGGTGAGCGCCGCATCGACGCTGTCCGTGACGGTCAGGCGGCGGTGATCCAGCGACGCAGCACCGCCGCACCGTCGTTGATCTTGCCAACCTCCACGTGCTCGTCGGACGCGTGCGCCAGCATCGGATCCCCCGGCCCGAAGTTGAGCGCCGGCACCCCCAGCTCCGCGAACCGCGCCACATCCGTCCAGCCCAGCTTCGCCACCGGCGCCGCCCCGACCGCCGCGAGGAACTCCTGCGCCAGCGGCGCGGTCAGCCCCGGCAACGCCCCGCCGGCCGAGTCCGTCACCTCGACCTCGAAACCGTCGAGCACCTCCCGCACGTGCGCCTCGGCCTGCGCCGCCGAGCGGTCCGGCGCGAACCGGTAGTTCACCTCGACCTCGCAGCGGTCCGGGATCACGTTGCCGGCGATCCCACCCGCGACGCGTACCGCGTTCAGGCCCTCGCGGTACTCGCAGCCGTCGATCGTGACCGTGCGGGCCGTGTACGCCTCCAGTCGGCGCAACACCTCGCCCGCCGCGTGGATCGCGTTCACCCCTCGCCACGAGCGCGCCGAGTGCGCCCGCCGCCCGCTCGTGCGCACGATCGCCCGCATGGTCCCCTGGCAACCCGCCTCGACCGCCCCGTACGTCGGCTCCAGCAGCAGCGCGAAGTCCGCCGCCAGCCACTCCGGGTGCGCCCGGGCCACCAGGTTCAGCCCGTTGTACTGGGAGTCGATCTCCTCGGCCTCGTAGAAGAAGTACGTCACGTCGTATCGCGGGTCCGGCACGGTGACGGCCAGGTGCAGCGCGAGCGCGTCGCCGGACTTCATGTCCGAGGTGCCGCAGCCGTAGATCTTGTCGCCGTCCACGGTCGACGGGAAGTTGCCGGCCAGCGGCACCGTGTCCAGGTGCCCGGCCAGCACCACCCGCTGCGCCCGACCCAGGTCGGTACGGGCCATCACCGTGTTGCCGAACCGCTCCACCGACAGGTGCGCGGCCCCGCGCAGCACCTCCTCGACGCAGTCCGCGATCTCCTTCTCGTTCCGGGAGACGGACTCGATGTCCACCAGCGCGCGGGTGAGGGCCACCGGATCGGCCAACACCTCGGGGGTCAACGGGTTCAGCATGGTTCGCACGGTACCTTTTCCGGGAATCGGCGCGTCGCGGGTGGCCGCAGTCGCGGTCGCGCGGCCCGCGCGACCCCGCTGCCGCCGCCCGGCGCGCACGCTCGACGCGAACGGAAGGCAGCTCTGTGACGGTTTCGGCGCAGCCCGCCTGGGGCATCGGCCTGGCCACGACGACCGCCGAGGGGCAGGTGCTCGACACCTGGTACCCGGCCGGCAAGCTGGGACTCGGCACCGCGCCGCCGCTGCCGGAGACGGACAGCGCGAACCCGCTGGGGCTGCCGGCGGGCGCGCTCGGCGACCGGTCGCTGCCGGGGCTGAGCACGGTGGTCGTGGTGACCGAGATCGGCTCGCTCGCCGACCCGATCAAGGACACCCCGGACGCGTACCTCCGGCTGCACCTGCTCTCCCACCGCCTGGTCCGGCCGAACGAGCTCAACCTCGACGGCATCTTCGGGCTGCTGCCGAACGTGGCCTGGACCTCCGCCGGCCCGTGCCCGCCGGACCGGGTCGACGAGCTGCGGATCATCGAACGCGCCGCCGGCCGCCACCTGGCCGTGTACGGCGTGGACAAGTTCCCGCGGATGACCGACTACGTGGTGCCGTCCGGGGTGCGGATCGCGGACGCCGACCGGGTGCGGCTCGGCGCGCACCTCGCGTCCGGCACCACCGTGATGCACGAGGGCTTCTGCAACTTCAACGCCGGCACGCTGGGCGCCTCGATGGTCGAGGGCCGGATCGTGGCCGGCGTGGTGGTCGGCGACGGCTCCGACATCGGCGGCGGCGCGTCGATCATGGGCACCCTCTCCGGTGGCGGCACGGAGAAGATCAGCATCGGCGAGCGGAGCCTGCTCGGCGCCAACGCCGGCGTCGGCATCTCGATCGGCGACGACTGCGTCGTCGAGGCCGGCTGCTACATCACCGCCGCCTCGAAGATCACGCTGCCGGACGGGCGCGTGGTGAAGGCGCGCGAGCTGTCCGGGGTCAACGGCCTGCTCTTCTGGCGGAACTCGGTGACCGGCGCGCTGGAGGCGCGGCCCCGCACCGGCAGCGGCATCGAGCTCAACGCGGCGCTGCACGCCAACGACTGAGGTCGCGGCCGCCCGGACCGCCGGCGCGGTCCGGGCGGCCGACGACGCTCAGCGCAGCCGGTACGCGTGGATGACCGACTGGGTCACCGTGTTGCCGGCGGAGTCCGCCGCGGTGGCGCGCAGCGAGACGTACCCGGCGCCCGCCGGGTGCCGCACCGTCGCCGTCCAGCCGCTCCGACCCGGCCACAACTCCGCCGCGCCCCAGGTCCGCCCGTCGTCGTACGACACCTCCACGGTCAGCTGCCGCACCTGGGCGGCCGGCGCCCCCGGCTGCCGCTGCACGGTGACCGGGATCCGGAACGCGCGCCCGGACGGGGCGGCGTTGGCGGCGTCGAGCGCCGGCGCGAACCGCACCGCCATCACCGGCAGCTTCGCGAAACCGTCGCCGTCGGAGTGCGCGGACGGGAACGTCCAGGCCGCGCTGACCTCGGTCGCCAGGTCACTCACGCTCCGGGTCGCGCGGGTCTCCAGCCGGTAGTCGGCGGGCTCCGGCGGAACCGTGAACACCCCCCACCCCGGGTCGGTCGTCTCGCCGAGCAGCTTGCCGTCGCGGTAGAGGGCGGTGCGGGCGGTGTCGGTCAGCGACACGCCGATGTGCCCGTACCGGTCGCTGAACAGCGGCACGGAGGCGTACAGCAGGTCGCCCTGGCGGCTCACCCACTCGTCCGGGAACCGCGACGCCGGCATGGCCGGACCGAACGGCGCCACGTTCCACTGCTCGCGATAGTCCCGTCCCGCCCGGTACGCCACCGGCTGCGGCGAGAACAGAATCGCCTTCAGGTCCAGCCAGCCGTCCTCGGCCGGGGTCCCGAAGTCCAGCTCAGAGTCCCACCGCACGCCGCGGGCCGTGTTGTAGTGCTCCACCCGGCCGCCGGGCACCGCGGTCGGCAGCACGGGCGCGAGCGAGCCGCCGTCGAGCGGATAGACCGCGAAGACGGCGCGTTCCGCCGCCCCGCCCGGCGCTTCGCCCCGGAACTCGTGCCGGACGGTGGCCAGGTCGGCCCGCCGGTAGTTCCGCTCGAAGCCGTTCACCATCCGCCCGGGGAACACCTCGGCGAGCGCGTACAGCCGGCGCGAGTCGTCGAACCGCCCCTGCGGTCCGGGCTCCGCCCACTGGCTCGCGACGGACGACAGGAAGCGTTCCGGCGAGCCCGCCCGGCCGAGCTGCGCCGCGGTGACCCCCTCGAAGTCGGTCGCGGTCATGCCGATGCCGTGGTTGCCGCTCGCGGTGACGAAGACGGCGCTGACGTCGACCAGCACGGGCGCGACGCGCCGGTCCGGCACGCTCATCCGCACCGGCCTGCCGGCCCGGGCGTCCAGCGTCACCGCCGTGTCCCGGGTCACCGTCAGCTCCGGCTGGACGAGCAGCGTCATGTCGTACTGGTCCGGGGCGCGCTCGGCGAACAGGTAGCTGGAGAGCCCGTACCGTCCCGCGGGCAGCCGGACCGTCGCGGTGCCCTCCTCGGAGTACGGGCGGGCGACCCGGTCGCCGTCGAGCCCGATGAGGAGCGAGAAGTAGTCCGGCGTGGGGGCGCCGGAGCGGTCGACGTGGTTGAGGGTGAGGTTGTAGCTCTCCACCTCCTGATGCACGGCGATCGGCGTCGACACCGTCGTCTGACCGGCCGTGGCGACCAGCTGCCCGGAGTAGAGCCCGTCGGGGCCGCCGAGCCGGGTGTCGACGGTGACCGAGACCTGCGCCTGCCCGCCGGCCGGCACGGTGACCCGTTCGACGCTGGGCCGGAACATGCCCGCGGGCGGGGTCGCGCCCCGCGGCCCGGTCACCCGCGCCGCGAGCGTCAAGGTCAGCTCGTCGGGGCCCGAGTTGCGGTAGGTGACGGTCCGGGTGATCGGCGCGTCGTCGGCGTGCGGCCAGATCGCCCGCCCGTACGACAGGCTCACCGGGTCGGCGGTCACGGGCTGGGTGATCGCGCGGGCCACGTCGACCCGACCGGCGCCCTGCGCGTACGCGCCCAGCTCCGGGTGCGGCTTGGCGGAGGCCATCAGCGTCGCCTTCAGTTCCGTCGCCGCCCACTGCGGGTGCTGCTGTGCGAGCAGCGCCACCGCGCCGGCGACGTGCGGGGTCGCCATCGAGGTGCCGGAGGCGGCCACGTACGCCTCGCCGACCGGCTCCCCCAGCTGGGTGCCGGCGGCCTTCGCGGCGACGATGTCGACGCCCGGCGCGGTGATGTCCGGCTTGACCGCGTCGTCGCCGACGCGCGGGCCGCGGCTGGAGAAGTCCGCCAGCTCGTCGGACTTGTCGACGGCGCCGACGGTCAGCGCGGCGTCGGCGCTACCGGGCGAGCCGATCGACTCCTCGGCGCCGTCGTTGCCGGCGGCGATCACGAAGAGCGTGCCGGTCTGCGCGGTGAGGGTGTTGACCGCCTCCTCCAGCGGGTCGATCTCCGGGCTGTCCGCCCCGCCGAGGCTGAGGTTGACCACGTCGGCCCGCTTCTCCGCCGCGGCCCACTGCATGCCGGCGAGGATGGCGGAGTCGGTGCAGAACGCGGATTCGCAGACCTTGCCGGAGAGCAGGGTGGCGTCCGGGGCGACGCCGCGGTACTTCCCGCCGGAGGCGGCGCCGCTGCCGGCGATCGTGGAGGCGACGTGGGTGCCGTGCCCGACGGTGTCGCCGGCCTCGGGCGCCTCGCTGAAGTTCCGCGATTCCGCGACCTTGTCCGCGAGGTCCGGGTGGCCGGCGTCGACGCCGCTGTCCAGCACGGCCACGGTCACGCCGCGGCCGGTGAAGCCGGCGCGGTGGGCCGCCGGCGCGCCGATCTGGGGGACGCTGACGTCCAGCGAGAGGCGCCGCTTGCCGTCGAGCCAGATCCGGTCGATCCCGGCGGCGGTCGCGCTCCGGGCGCCGCCGGCGGTGACCGCGGACCACAGTCGCGCCGCCGTGGCCTTGTCGGCCGCGACCGCGGCGCCGTTGATGGCCGGCAGCTCCCGGCCGATCCGGGCTCCGGCGGCGCCGAGCGCGGCGGCGCCGGATCGGGCCGCGGCGGGCCGGTACGTGACGATCAGCGGCAGGCTGTCCCGGGCGGCGTCGTGATAGCCCGACCGGACCAGCGCGGTCACGTTGAACAGGCGGCGGTCGAGCGTGCCGCCGCGCAGCAGCGGCTGGGCGTCCTGCGGGACGACGTACAGCTCGCCTCGCTCGCGTTCGACGACGAACCGCAGCCCGTCGCGTCCGGGACCCGGGCGTACGGCGGCGCGGCCGGCGTCGGCGCCGGAGACCGTGACGCGGTCGCCGGTCAGCAGGGTGACGGTGACCGGCGTGGTCGTCTTCGCCGGTCGGGGCCGGGGCGCCGGGTCGGACGGCGCGGCCCCGGCGGGATGTCCGGCGGCGAGCAGCAGCCCGGACAGCAGCGCTATGGCGGTCAATCTTCGCGGTACGTGCAACGCAACCTCCCCGATCGACGTTTCCAAAGACGTCAGGTCATCGATGAACGACAGTCAGCATTGCATACGGGGTATGCATCAGGTGGCCCGAAAACGGGATTGAAAAGAAGTTCATCACTGGCCCGCGGCGACGCCGCCGCGGGCCGATGAGCGCGGTTCCGTGATGCGGCCGCGGGGGCGAGATGTCCGCAATACCCTGATCCACATGAGCGACCCGTACGCGAACGCCCAGGCCACGATGCCGGTACAGCGCCACACGTTCCTCCTGGCGGACGAGGCCGTCTGCGGCCCGCGGATTCCGCTCGACCGCAGCAACGGCCTGATCGACACGCAGCCGGGGCTGGCCGTGATCTTCACGGGCATCCTCGGCGGGAACGTCCGGCTCGCCGTACAGGCACGTCCGGCGGCGCCGGCGGTCGACACCGCGGAGTGGGACGAGGTGGTCGACGTGACGCTGGACGCGCCCACCGGCGCGGTCCGGGTGCGCGCGGTCGACTCCGACGACCCCGACGGGCTGCCGGTGCTCACCCCGGCCGGCCCCGGCCCCTACCGGGTGCGGGTGCACGCGCGCGGCCGCGACACCGCGGTGGACGAGGTGCAGCCGCAGCCGGTGGAGGACTACCTGATCGCGATGTGGCCCGAGGCGCCCGCGCCGGTGACCGTGCACAAGCAGACCGACGGGTACGGCGCGCTGCTCCGGCGCTCCCTGCCGGTCATGCGGTGAGCGGCGCGTCCAACCGGACCACCAGATCGCAGCGGGGCGCCGTCGCGGCGATCAGCTCGGCGTTGACCTGATCGACGCCGCGTGCCCGCGCCGCCGCGGCCGCCGGCTCCCGGCCGTACGCGATGTGCCGCGCGGTCAACCGCCGCAGCCGCAGCCCCTCGTCCACGTCGAGATACCACGCCTCGTCGAGCAGCTCGCGGACCCGCCCCCACGGATGCTCCGGCACCAGCAGGTAGTTGCCCTCGGTCACCACGAGCGGCACCGAGGCCGGCACCGGGATCGCGCCCGCGACCGGCTCCTCGATCTCCCGCCGGAACTCCGGCGCGTAGACCGTCTCCGCGCCGGGGCCGCGCAGCCGCCGCAGCAGCGCCACGTACCCGTCGGCGTCGAAGGTGTCGATCGCGCCCTTGCGCGCGTGCCGCCCCAGCCGGCGCAGCTCCGCCTCCGCGAGATGGAACCCGTCCATCGGCACCAGCACCGCCTGCGGGCCCAGCTCCGCGACGATCCGCGCCGCGAGCGTGGACTTCCCGGCGCCGGGCGGCCCCACGATGCCGAGCAGCCGGCGCGGGCCGTCCGCGAGGGCACGGGCACGCGCCACCAGCGCGGCGAACTGCGCCACCCGGGTCAGTCCGCCGCCCCGGTCACCACGGTCGGCTCGCTGATCGCGAACCGCGCCGTCACGCTCGCCTGCACGGTCTGCGGCTGCGGATCGAGCTCCAGCTCCGGCACGCCGCCGCCCGGCGTCCCCGCCGGCATCGCGTACGCCATCGTGCGCAGCATCGGCTGCGGCCCCGCCCCGGCGTCGGCCAGCTCCAGCAGCCCGGTCACCCGCGCGCCGAGCGCCGCCGCGTACTCGCGGGCCCGCACCACGGCGTCGGCGATCGCCGCGTGCCGCGCCTCGCGGCCGGTCGGACTGTCCGGGCGCAGCTCCCACCACGGGCCGGCCACACTGGTCTGCTCCTGGTCGGCCAGGCGCAGCATCAGCTCGCCGAGGACCGTGAAGTCGCGCACCGTCACGGTGGTGGTCACGCTGCCGTGATAGGCGGCGATCCGCTCACCCGAGCGCTTCAGCTCCGGCCGCACCTGCAGGCCGCCGGTCTCGCGGCGCTCGACGGCATCGCCGTACCCGTCGAGCAGCGTTCGGACCGCGTCGCTGCGCTCCGCCAGCCGGGCGAGCACCGCCTGCCGGTCCCTGTCGCGCGCCCCGACCGTCACGCCGAAGCGCGCGATCTCCGGCGGCACCTCACGGATCGCCTCGCCGCGCACGGCGACGACCGGACCATCGACCATGCCACCCACCCTAATGGCGTCGATGGCCGACGGCGCGCGACGCTCCGGTCAGGCCAGGCGCTCGGCCGCCGCCGCGACCCGCTCGTCGGTCGCGGTCAGCGCGACCCGGACGTGGCGGTTGCCGGCGGGGCCGTAAAAGGAGCCCGGCGCGACGAGGATGCCCCGCTGCGCCAGCCAGTCCACCGTGGACCAGCAGTCCTCGTCCCGGGTCGCCCACAGGTAGAGCCCGGCCGCCGAGTGCGACAGCGCGAAGCCGGCCCTGGTGAGCGCGGTCCGCAGCACGTCACGCCGCGCCGCGTAGCGCGACCGCTGCGCGTCGACGTGCGCCTCGTCGGTCAGCGCGGCGATCATCGCGGCCTGCACCGGCGCCGGCACGATCATGCCGGCGTGCTTGCGCACCGCGAGCAGGTCCCCGACGATCGCGGGGTCGCCGGCGATGAGGCCCGCGCGGTAGCCGGCCAGGTTGGAGCGCTTGGAGAGCGAGTGCACGGCCAGCACGCCCTCGTACGACCCGCCGCACACCTCGGGCGACAGCACCGACAACGGCGAGTCCTCCCAGCCGAGCGACAGGTAGCACTCGTCGCTCGCCACGACCGCGCCCCGTTCGCGCGCCCAGGCCACCACCTTGCGCAGGTGCGCCGCGGGCAGCACCTGGCCGGTCGGGTTGGAGGGCGAGTTGACCCAGACCAACCGGACCCGCGAGCTCGGCCCGACCGCCGTCAGCGAGTCGGCGCGCACCACCGTGGCGCCGGCCAGCCGCGCGCCGACCTCATAGGTCGGGTAGCAGACGGAGGGGATCACCACGACGTCGCCGGGGCGGACGCCGAGCAGGGTCGGCAGCCACGCGACCAGCTCCTTCGAGCCGATCGTCGGCAGCACGCCGAGCCCGTCCGGCTGCGCCCCGCACTCCCGGACCAGCCAGTCGGTCAGCGCCGCGCGCAGCGCCGGCGAGCCCGCGGTCAGCGGGTAGCCGGGGGCGTCGGCCGCGGCCGCGAGGGCCTCCCGGATGACCGCCGGGACCGGGTCGACCGGGGTGCCGACGGACAGGTCGACGATCCCGTCGGGGTGCCGGGCGGCGGCCGCCTTGGCCGGCTCCAGCAGGTCCCACGGGAAATCGGGCAGCCCGGCCGCGAGCGACCGGGCTTCACCGCTGCTCAGTGTGCGTCTCCGCGCGGCGGCTGGGCCGCCACGAACGTCGCGTCCTTCTCGACCTTGCCGATCTTCGAAGCGCCGCCGGGCGAGCCGAGGTCCTCGAAGAACTCGTAGTTCGCCGAGGTGTAGTCCTTCCACTGCTCCGGCACGTCGTCCTCGTAGAAGATCGCCTCGACGGGGCAGACCGGCTCGCAGGCCCCGCAGTCCACGCACTCATCGGGGTGGATGTAGAGCATCCGGTTGCCCTCGTAGATGCAGTCGACCGGGCACTCCTCGATGCACGCCTTGTCGAGCACATCGACGCACGGCTCGGCGATGATGTAGGTCACGGGTCTTCCTCTCGGCAAGCCACGCCGCGATCGCCCGCGGCGGATAAGAGCCTAGTATCTCGCCGCAGAGGAGGTGGATCGTGCTCCGACGGCAGGACGTGGGACATCGGGTCGTAGTCCGGCGAATTATAGGCATTCGCGGCGAACGGCCGATCTTCTCCGACGCCCTGGGCGAGCTTGTTGATCTCACCGAGACGGATCTCACGCTGGCGACCGCCCGCGGCACGCTCCGCGTCCCGCTCCGCGAGATCCACCGGGCCAAGCGGGTCCCCGCCGCGCTCCGGCCGACCGCCGCGGCCGTCGCCGCCCTCGAACAGGCCGCGAACGAGGCGTGGCCCGCGCCGGTGCAGGAGCGGCTCGGGTCGTGGCTGCTGCGCTCCGCCGACGGATGGACCGGACGCGCCAACTCGGCGCTGCCGATCGGCGACCCGGACCGGCCGCTGGAGGCGGCCATCGACGCGGTGTGCCGCTGGTACGGCGAGCTCGACCAACCGGCGATGATCAACGTTCCGCTGCCGCTCGCCGCGCCGGTCGGCGTCGCGCTCGACCAACGCGGCTGGGGCGCCCGGCCGCTCACACTCGTGCAGACCGCGCCGCTGCCGACGATCCTCGACGCCGCGCCGCGCCGCCCCGACCTGCGGCCGGTGGTGCTGGCGTCGGCGCCGTCCGACGCCTGGCTCGCGATCGCCTCCGGGCGCAAGGGCGGGTTGCCGGGCGCCGCCCACCACCTGCTCACCGCGGTGGACCGGATCCGCTTCGCGCACGTGTACGACCACGATGGCGAGCTGCTGGCGATCGCCCGCGGCACCGTCACCGGGGCGGGCCGCTGGCTGGGCCTGGTCCTCGTCGAGGTCGTGCCGCACGCGCGCCGGCGCGGTCTGGCCCAGCACCTGATCGGCGAGCTGGCCCGGTGGGGCCTGGAGTGCGGGGCGCGCGACGCCTTCCTGCAGGTGGAGGAGCGCAACGCGGCCGCGGTGGCGCTCTACGGACGGCTGGGGTTCCGCACCCACCACACGTACCTGACCCGGACCGCGCCCGCCGGCACGTGACCCACGCCGCGGCGTCAGCGGCGGACGACGCGGCGGGGCTTGGCGAGCGTGGTCTCGGCGTACCGCTTGAGCGACTGCGAGCGGTGGTCGAGACCGAACGCGGTCAGCACGAGATAGCCGACCAGCGCGCCGCCGCCGGCGAACGCCGCGTAGAGCCAGATCTGTGAGAAGAACTCCCCGGCGCCGCCGGCGAACGGGGCGCTGCCGCTGAGGAACGGCCCGACGAAGATCGTCAGCACCATCGCGGCGAGCACGGCGACCGCGACGTCGCCGGACCACCGCGCCAGCGGCTGCCGCCGGCCCCGGACGAACGCCACGACGGCCAGGACCAGCCCGATCACCACGAACATCGCCAGCGACGCGCGGTCCTGGATCTCCGGGTCGCTGTCGAAACCGAACCGGGTGACCAGCCGGGCCACCACGTTGACCGCGAACAGCACGCCGGCAAGCACGCCGACCGGCAGCCAACGTTCCCTCATCGCATCCTCCCGAATACGCGGTTGCCGGCGGCCGCGCACGCGAAGCGCGTTCACCGCCGAGCCGATTTCTCGCTGGAACTCATTTACCGCGTCGACCGACGATGCGCCAGGCATCCCGAGTAAACCTCCGGACACGCCGCGTGGCAATGCCGTCCCCGACGCTCAGCGGCGCGGCCGGAGCACCATCCGGAAGGCGATCACGGTGAAGACCGTGACGCCGACGAAGATCGTGGTAATCCCCACCCAGTTCCGGCTCGACAGCAGCACATCCCCCTCGGTCGTGCCGCCGGCCGCCACCACCATCGCGGCGAACCAGGCGATGGACGGCAGCGCGAGCGCCCACCGCGCCCCGACCGCCCGCTGGGCGAACCAGCTCAACGCGAGGTTGCCGACGACCGCCATCAGCACGGAGACGCCGATCAGCGCGCCGCCGATCCGCACCGTCGCGAAGAGCACCTCCAGCGCGGCGGTCAGCACCGCCGCGACGACCGAGATCACCCCGCCCAGCACCCGCAGCGCGAGTTCGGCGACCTCACCGACCCGGGACGGCCGGGCGGCCTCGACGGGGGGCACCACGGCAGACGTGAGGCTCACGCTACGACGGCCCCGGTGCGCACGCCGTCGCCCGTCCCGCGCACCGGCAGGCCGGCGAACAGGTCGCTCTCCCAGTTGTGCGGGCCCTCGCCCGGACCGCGCTGTCCGTACGCCAGCGTGTAGTACTCCACGCCCATGAACTCGTCGCCGAAGTTACCGGCGATGGAGTACAGCCAGGAGTTCTCCGGGATCTGCGTCGCGTGCGCGCGCATCGCGGCCAGCTTGGCCCCGTGGTGGTCGGTCCCGTCGATCCGCGCCGCGATCGCCTCGTCCGGCGTGCCGAACGGCAGGTCGTCGAGCTCGTTGAGGCCGGCGAACGGGTTGCCCTCCGACTCCTGGAACGCGGCCATGCCCGCCTCGAGGACGCTGCGCGGCATCGCCGTCCAGTAGATCTTGTCCGGCCCGAAGCCCTCCGCGGCGGCCAGCTCCGCCGCGCGCATCGCGACCCGGTGCGCCTGGATGTGGTCGGGGTGCCCGTAGAAGCCGTTGTCGTCGTAGGTGACCAGCACCTGCGGGCGCACCTCCCGCATGATCTCCAGCAGGTGCCCGGCCGCCTCGTCGAGGTCGGCCCGCCAGAACGCGCGGGGATGATCGTTGGTGGACAGGCCCATCATCCCGGAGTCGCGGTAGCGCCCGGCCCCGCCCAGGAACCGGTGGTCGGTCACGCCGAGCGCCGCGCAGGCCGCGTCCAGCTCCGCGATCCGGTAACCGCCGAGCTGGTCGGCGCGCCCCGCGAGCAGCCCCGACAGCTCCGGCACGTGGATCTCGCCCTCCTCGCCGAGGGTGCAGGTCACCAGGGTGACGTGCGCGCCGGCGGCGGCGTACCGCGCCATCGTGGCGCCGGTGCCGATCGTCTCGTCGTCGGGATGGGCGTGGACGAGCAGCAGGCGGCGGGGGGCAAGATTGCTCACGCCGATCCACTGTACGCGCCGGAGCCCCGGGCACGGCCGGGGCGGCGGTACGCCCGACGGGTGGGCCGTGGCGTCGTCGGGTGCCACTTCGCCTCCGGGGGACACCCCCGGCTCTACGATCCGGGGGTGGAGTATCCGGAGCTGGCTGCCCGTACCCGGCGGTTCACCCACGGCGCGCCGCGGGCGGTGACCGTCGCGAGCGACGGCAGTCGTGTCGTCTTCCTGCGGTCGGGTGGGCCGGAGGATCCCGCGGACGCGCTGTGGCTGCTCGACGTCGACTCGGCGACCGAACGCCAGGTCGCCGACCCCGCGGCGCTGCTCGGTGACGCGGACGGCGCCGACCTGCCCGACCGGGAGCGCGCGCTGCGGGAACGGCTGCGTCTGGTCGCTGGCGGGATCGGCTCGTACGCGACGGACCCCGCCGCCACCGTCGCGGTCTTCGCGCTCGGCGGCCGGCTCTTCCGGGCCGACCTGATCGACGGCGGGGTCGTCGAGGTGCCGACCGGGGGCGGAGTCGTCGACCCCCGTCCGGACCCGCTCGGCGAGCGCATCGCCTACGTCGCGACGGCCGGGCGGTCCGCGGGCGAGCTGCGGGTCGTGCACCCGGACGGCGCCGACATCCTGCTGGCCGGCGAGGAGGGCGGTGTCACCTGGGGGCTGCCGGACTTCATCGCGGCCGAGGAGTTCGGCCGGTTCCGTGGCTACTGGTGGGCGCCGGACGGCCGCTGTGTGCTCGCCGCCCGGGTCAACGACGCCCGGGTCCCCCGCTGGCACCTGCACGATCCGGCGACGCCGGAGGCCGCGCCGACCGAGGTCGCCTATCCGCGCGCCGGCAGCGCGAACGCCGAGGTCACCCTGCACCTGCTCGACCTCGACGGCGGCTGGGTGGACGTGCACTGGGACCGGGAGACCTATCCCTACCTGGTGGCGGTCGACTGGGACGACCGGGCTCCGCTGATCACCGTGCTGCGCCGGCTCCAGCAGCACGGGCTGGTCCTCTCCGTCGACCCGCGTACGGGCGAGACGCAGGTGCACGCCGAGCTGGCGGACCCGCGCTGGGTGGAGCCGATTCCCGGCACGCCGCGGCACCTGCCGGACGGGCGGGTGCTGGTCGGCGGCGAGCTGGCGCACGACGGCTACGACGCGCGGTGTCTCTTCGCCGACGGCACGCTGCTGACCCCGCCGTGGCTCTACGTGCGGCGGGTCGTCGGGCAGCTGCCCGGCGGTGATCTTCTCGTGGAGGGCAGCGACGGGGAGCCGAGCGAGCAGCACCTGTTCCGGATCAGCACCGGTCTGGGCGGGACGGACGCGCAGCGGGTCAGCCCGGAGGCGGGCTGGCACGCCGGGGTGGTCGGCGGCGACGTGGTCGTCGTGGCGTCCCGCTCCCTCGACGCGACCGGGACGCGGTGGACGGTGCGCCGCGGCGAGCGTGAGGTCACCACCCTGCGGTCCCTGGCGGCCACCCCGCCGTACGCGCCGCGTCCCGCGCTGGAGCGGGTCACCGACCGGCGGGTGCCGACGGCGGTGCTCTATCCCCGCACGCATGTCGCGGGTCGGCGGCTGCCCGTGCTGCTCGACGTGTACGGCGGTCCCGGGCACCAGGAGGTGGTGGCGGTCCGGTCGATGTGGCTGGAGCGGCAGTGGTGGGCCGACGCCGGGTTCGCGGTGGTCACGGTCGACAACCGGGGTACGCCGGGCATCGCGCCGTCGTTCGAGAAGGTGATCCACCGGCGCGTCGCGGACGTGGCGCTCACCGACCAGATCGACGCGCTGACCGCGCTCGCGGCGAAGCATCCGGATCTCGACCTGGGCCGGGTGGCGATCCGGGGCTGGTCGTTCGGCGGCTGGCTGGCGGGGCTCGCGGTGCTGCGCCGGCCGGACGTGTTCCGGTGCGGGATCGCGGGCGCGCCGGTGACGGACTGGGCGCTGTACGACACGGCGTACACGGAGCGGTATCTGGGGCTGCCGGGCGACGGCGGCGAGATCTACGCGCACCACTCACTGATCGAGTTGGCGGCCGAGCCGCCGGGGCCGGACGAGGCGCGTCCGCTGCTGCTGGTGCACGGGCTGGTCGACGACAACGTGGTCGCGGCGCACACGCTGCGGCTGTCGGCGGCGCTGCTGGGCAGCGGCCGGCCGCACGCGATGATCCCGCTGACCGGGGCGACCCACATGGCGGCGGGCGGCCTCGCCGAACGTCTGCTCCCGGTAGAGCTGGACTTCCTCCGCCGCAACCTGTAGCTGACGCGTCGGGAAGGGCCCCCTCCTGTGCGGAAAGTGACAGGAGGGGGCCCTTCCGAGCCTCACTGCTTGACGTGCGCGTTCACGAAGGACGGGTAGCCGAAGACGCTGGAGATGAAGACCCCGCCGGCCTTGGACCCGTGCACCACGTGGGCGACGTCCACGTAGAACGGGACCACCGGCGCGTGCTCCTTCATGATCCGCTCATCGAGCTTCGCCCACTCGGGACCCTGGTCGGCCGGGGAGAGTGCGAGGATCCGGTCGATCTCGGCGTTGATGCCCGGGTCGTTGAAGTAGGACTGGTTGCTGTTCCCTTCGGCCTTGATGGTGCGGCCGTCGTAGAGCACCGGCAGGATCGAGGCGCCGCTCGGCCAGTCCGCGGCCCAGTTGCCGATGTACAGGTCCCAGGGGTTGCCCTTCTTCTTCACCTCGTCGAGCTTCGAGTCGTCCGGGATGTTCCGAATCGTGATTTTGAAGCCGGCCCGCTCCAGGTTGGCCTTGATCTGGGTGGCCTGCCGCTGCTCGGTCGAGTTGTCGGCGACGCCGAGCACCAGCTCCGGCGCCTGCCCGCCGAGCAGCTCCTTGGCCTTGTCGACGTTGCCGTTGGGGCCGGCCGGGTACGCGTCGTACGCCCGGTAACCGATCGTCGACGGCGGCATCAGCGTGGTCATCGGGGCGGCCACGGTCTGCCCGCCGAGCGCCTTGACCATGCCTTCCCGGTCGATCGCGTAGTTCAGCGCCTGGCGGATCTTCAGGTCCTTGACCCGCTGGTTGTTGATGACCAGCTGGTTGGCGCTCGGGGTCGGCGACAGGATGGTCCGGGACTTGAGCGCCGGGTCGTTGGCGACCCTGGCGACCAGCGAGGCCGGCACGAAGTTGAAGGCGATAGCGCTCTGGTCGGCGCCGTTGTCGGCGATCACCCGGTTGTTCGCGGCGTCGGCGGTCGGGCCGAAGCTCCAGACGAACTGGTCCGGGTACTGGTGTCGCACGGGGTCGGTGTTCGGGTCCCAGTGCGGGTTGCGGTCCAGGGTCAGCTGCACGCCGACCTGGTTCTTCGCGACCTTGTAGGGTCCGGACGAGAACGGCTGGGTGTCCAGGTTGACGCCGGTGTCCTTGTCGGCCGGCAGCGGCGCGGTGGTCGGCAGCGAGACCGCGAACGGCAGGTCACAGCGGGGCTTGGCGAACTCGAAGCGCAGGGTCTTCGGGTCCGGCGTGGTCAGCCCGGGCGGCAGCGACGTCCTGTTCTTCTTGAAGTCCCACGCGGTGTCGAACTGCGGGCTGTCGGCCAGCCACTCCTGCAGATAGGTCGGGCCACCGGAGAGGTCGGGATCGAAGGAGCGGGCGATGCCGTACGCGATCTCCTTGGAGGTGATCGGCCGGCCGTCCTCGAACTTCACCCCGTCCTTGATCTTGAATTCCCAGACCTTGCAGTCGTTGTTCACGTTGGTGCCGGGCGTCTCGGCGAGGTCGCCAACGAGCACCAGGCGGCCCTTGCCGTCGTCCTTCCAGGTGGTCAGGTAGCGGGCGAAGAGCGGCGACGTCATCAGACCCGCGAACGAGTACGTCCGCTGCGGGTCCAGGTGGGAGATGGGGGTCTCCCGGATGATGGTGAAGGTGCCGCCCTTCCGGGCGCCGGCCACCTCGGCCGCCGGGCCCATCGAGTCCTTCGGGTCGGTGGCGATCACCCCGGTCTGCTGCCGGTCGGTGTCCACCGTGGTGCCCTCGCCCGTGTTCTTCGAGCACGCACCCAACGCCACAACCAGTGCGATCGCGCCGCCTGCGGCGGCCGCCACGCGTGGTCGCATCTCCTACCTCCTCCGCCCGGGTGACCGGCGTCGATCGCCGACGTCCCGAGGATCGTAAAGAAGAAATCCTACGAGTTCAGTAACAGTTACGGATAAATTTGACGGCGCGTCAGCCGAGCCGGACGCGGGGGTCGATGGCGGCGTAGAGCAGGTCCACCAGCACGTTGGCCACCACCACGAAGACCGCCGCGATCAGCACGGTGGCCATGATGGTGGGCAGGTCCCCGGCGCGGACGGCCTCGACGGCGGTCCGCCCCAGCCCCTGGATGCCGAAGGTCGTCTCGGTGATCACCGTGCCGCCGAGGGCGGCGCCGACGTCCAGGCCGGCGATCGTCACCACCGGGGTGATCGCCGCGCGCAGCGCGTGCCGCCCGTACACCTGGGGTTTGGGCAGGCCCTTGGCGCGCGCGGTGCGGACGAAGTCCTCCGACAGCGTCTCCAACATCTGGGCCCGCGAGAGCCGGGCATAGATCGCCGAGAAGAGGAAGGCCAACGCGAGCCAGGCGAGAACCAGCCCGCTGGCCCACTTCACCGGGTCGTCGAAGATGGACGTGTAACTCGGCACCGGCAGCAGCCGCAGGTTGTAGACCAGGACCAGCAGCAGGACCGCGCCGACGAAGTAGAGCTGCAGCGACGCGCCGGTCAGCGAGAAGCCGATCGCCGCCCGGTCCAGCCAGGTGCCGCGGCGCAGCGCGGAGACCATGCCGAGGCCGACGCCGAGCAGCAGCCAGAGGATCGCCGCCGGGATCACGATGCTCAGCGTCACCGGCAGCACCCGGGCGATGGTGTCCAGCACCGCCTCGTTGTTCACGTACGACCAGCCGAGGCAGGGCGCATCGCACTGACCGCCCTGCGCGCTGCCCAGGTCACGCCCCGTGAAGATGCCCTTCATGTAGCCGGCGTACTGCGTGATCAGCGGGTCGCTCAGGCCCAGCTCCTGGCGTACCCGCTCCAGCCGCTCCGGGTTGCAGTTCTTCGGACACATGCCGGTGACCGGGTCGCGGGGCAGCGCGAAGAACATCAGAAAGGTCAGCACGCTCACCGCTAAGAGGGTGAGCACCGCGGAGAAGATCCGCTTGATCAGGAATCGCGCCATGAGCACACCCCTACCGCGACGACTTCGGGTCGAGCGCGTCGCGCAGCGCGTCGCCGAAGAGGTTGAAGGCGAACACGAGCGCGAAGATCGTGATGCCGGGGAAGAAGACGAACGCCGGGTCGGTCTGGAGGTAGTCCAGGCTCTGGTAGATCATCCGGCCGAAGCTCGGTGTCTCCTCGGTGAGGCCGACACCGATGAACGACAGCGCCGCCTCGCTGGTGATGAACTGCGGCACCGCCAGCGAGAACGACACGAGGATGGGCGCCCAGATGTTCGGCAGCAGCTGCCGGAAGAGCATGTGCCCGAGCCCCGCGCCGCTGGCCCTGGCCGCCTCCACGAACTCCCGCTCGCGCAACGCGATCACCTGCCCCCGCACCAGCCGGGCGGTGCTGGTCCAGCCGAAGATCGCGAAGACGCCGATCAGCACCGCCACCCCGAACGCCGGCGACACCGCGTCCCGCTCGCCGTAGAAGCGCAGCGTCAGGGTGGGGGTCAGGGCCAGCGCGATGATCAGGAACGGCATCGCCAGGGTCAGGTCGGTGATCCAGTTGATCACCGCGTCGAGCCAGCCGCCCAGGTAACCGGCGAGCGCGCCGAGCACGATGCCCAGCGCCGCGCTGATCACGGCCGCCGCGAAGGCGATCAACAGCGACGTACGCAGGCCGTAGACCAGCCGGATGAAGATGTCCCGGCCCAGGCCGGGCTCCAGCCCGAAGAAGTGGTCCCCGGAGACGCCCCCGGCGTAGCCCAACGGCATGCCGAAGCCGTCCAGCTTGCTCTGGAACTGGTCGCGCGGGCCGATCCCGTACAGCGCCTCGATCAGCGGCGCGGCGAGCGCCACCAGCACGAAGAAGACCAGCATCCCACCGCTGATCATCGCGGTCCGGTCCCGGCGCAGCCGGAGCCAGGCGAGCTGTCCGGGTGAGCGGCCGACGACACCCTTCTCCCGCGGCGCGCCCGCGTCCCCACCGGACTCGATCTCGGCGAGCGCGACGCCCTCCACCGGCGACAGGCTCATCCGGTCACCTCCTCGATGGTGTCCCCGGCCCCCACGCCCGCCCCGACCGGCCCGCTCTCCGGGAAGTGGCAGGCGGTGGCCTGGCTGCCGCCGTCGCGGGGCACGAGCGCCGGCTCCTCGGTGGCGCAGATGTCCCGGGCCTTCCAGCATCGGGTGCGGAACCGGCAGCCCGAGGGCGGGTTGAGCGGCGTGGGCACGTCGCCGGCGAGCCGGATCCGGCCGGCCGGGCCGAGCTGGGTCACGTCCGGGATCGCCGAGAGCAGCGCCCGGGTGTACGGATGCCGCGGGCGTTCGTAGATGTCGGCGCGGTCGCCGATCTCCACGATCTTCCCGAGGTACATCACCGCGACCCGCTGGCTGAAGTGCCGCACCACCGCCAGGTCGTGCGCGATGAAGACGAACGCCAGGTCGAGCTCGCGCTGCAGGCCGCGGAGCAGGTTGATGACCTGCGCCTGGATCGACACGTCGAGCGCCGAGACCGGCTCGTCGGCGACGATCAGCTTGGGGCGCAGCGCGAGCGCCCGGGCGATCCCGATCCGCTGCCGCTGCCCGCCGGAGAACTCGTGCGGATAGCGGTTGTAGTGCTCCGGGTTGAGACCGACGAGCTCCAAGAGCTCCTGCACCCGCCGCTTCACCCCGCCCGGCGGCTTGACGCCGTTGACCTGCAACGGCATCGCCACGATCCGCCCGACGGTGTGCCGCGGGTTCAGCGAGGCGTACGGGTCCTGGAAGATGATCTGCAGGTCCTGGCGGAACGGCCGCAGCTCGCGCCGCCCCAGGTGCGTGATGTCCCGCCCCGCGAACGTGATCCGCCCACCGGTCGGTTCGAGCAGCCGCACCAGCATCCGCCCGGTCGTCGTCTTCCCGCACCCCGACTCGCCGACCAGCCCGAGCGTCTCCCCCGCCCCCACCTCGAAGTCCAGACCGTCGACGGCGCGCACAATCTCGCCCCGCCGCGCCCCGAAGTGCTTGGTCAACCCGTCCACCCGCAGCAACGGATCGTGCGTGGTCATCGCGCGACCCCCACGTGTGCGATCTCCTCGGTGTAGATGCGGGCGCGCTCCTGCGCGGGAAGGTGGCACGCGACCAGGTGGCCGGGCTCGCTCGCCGGCCGCAGCTCCGGCACCTCGGTGCGCGAGCGGTCGCCGTTGCGGTCGGCGTAGCGGCAGCGGGGGTGGAACGCGCACCCCGACGGCAGGTTGATCAGGCTCGGCGGGCTGCCCGTGATCGGGATCAGGTCCGCGTCGGCGTCGCCGTGCAGCGAGGGCACGCTGGAGAGCAACCCCCAGGTGTACGGGTGCTGTGGCCGGCGCAGTACCTGCGCCGCGCTGCCGTGCTCCACCGCCCGTCCGCCGTACATCACCAGCACCTCGTCGGCGACCTGGCTGACCACGCCGAGGTCGTGGGTGATCAGGATGATCGCCGAGTTGAACTCCGCCTGCAGATCCTCGAGCAGGTCGAGGATCTGCGCCTGCACGGTCACATCGAGCGCGGTGGTGGGTTCGTCGGCGATCAGCAGCTCCGGGTCGTTCACCAGCGCCATCGCGATCATCGCCCGTTGCCGCATGCCGCCGGAGAACTCGTGCGGGTACTGGTCAGCCCGCTTGGCGGGCTGCGGGATCCCGACCCGCCCGAGCATGTCGACCGCGCGCTGCCGCGCCTCGCGGCGGCCGGCCTTCGGATGGTGGATTCGGTACGCCTCGGCGATCTGCCGCCCCACGGTGTAGTAGGGGTGCAGGGCGGAGAGCGGGTCCTGGAAGACCATCGCCATGTCCCGGCCGCGCAGCCGGCGTACCTCCTCCTCGGGCAGGCCGACGACGTCGCGCCCCGCGACCAGGATCTCGCCGCTGATGGTGGTGCGGCGGGCGTTGTGCAGGCCGAGGATCGCGAGGCTCGTGACACTCTTGCCCGAGCCGGACTCCCCGACGATTCCCAGGGTCCGGCCCCGCTCGACGGCGAAGGAGACCCCGTCCACCGCGCGGACCACGCCGTCCTCGGTCTCGAAGCGCACCCGCAGGTCGCGGACCTGCAGGTATGGGGGCACGCCCACGCCCGCCCTCCCCTCTGAAGACCGCCGCCGCGATCCGCGCCAGGCGCGACCGATCGCGAAGTAAAGCTACGGCGGTTGCTAGAGGCCGAAAATAATCTACATACGCGGCTACGGTCAGCGGCAGCCGCGTAACGACTCTGTATCGGGTCCACGCCCAGGTCACCGCGCCCCGACATGCGGATAGACCAGTGACTATAGTGCGCGCCGCGACGATCGATGGCCTACCCGCGGGCGTTCGTATGGGAAACTGGCGCAGAGGTTGCTCCGGGAGGTGACGATGACTGCGCCGGTGTTCGGGCACGGGGGGCCGTGGACCGAGGAGGAGTACCTCGCCCTCGGCGACACTCCGGAACGGGTCGAACTCTTCGATGGGAGCCTGTTCGTGACCCCCGCCCCCACCCCACGGCACCAGCGCGTTGCCCGACTGCTCGCCAACGCTCTTGAGCCGGGCGCCGACGCAGCCGGATTGCATGTTCATGAGGCGGTCAACGTGCGCCTCAAACCCGGGCGCATGCCGATCCCGGATGTGGTGGTCACCGGGGAAATCGACTTCGACGAGCCGGTCGTTGACGCCGCCTCGGTGAAGCTGGTCTGCGAGATCATCTCTCCCGGCAACGCGGCCGCCGACCGGGTGTTGAAGATGCACTACTACGCCGAGGCGGGGATCGGCTGGTATCTGCTCGTCGAGCAGGACACGGGCGCGCTGCACCTGCACCGGCTGGAGGGCAGGCACTACGTCGAGCACTCGGTCACCAAACCCGGCGGGACGCTGCGGCTCACCGCGCCGGTGCTCGCGGAGATCAGTCCGGAAGCGTTGCTGCCGCGCCGCTGATCACCTCTCCTCGCATAGGGTCGGTTGATGACCCACTTCGACGTGGCCACCGCCGCGGTGCAGGCGGCGCTCGACGCGGGGGCGCGGTACGCCGACGCGCGCGTCATGCACCGGCGCTACGAGTCGATGAACGCGCGCAACGGCGAGATCGAGGAGCTGTCGCAGAACGAGGACGCCGGGATCGGCGTACGGGCGCTGGTCGGCTCCAGCTGGGGCTTCTACGCCGTACCCGAGCTGAGCGACGCGGCGGCCCGCGCGGCCGGCGGCCGGGCCGCGCAGATCGCGGCGGCGAGCGCGCGGGTGGCGGGCCCGACCGCGGACATGGTCCCGGTCGAGGCGGTCACCGCCAGTTGGGCGAGCCCGTGCGAGAACGATCCCCTGGCCGTCCCGCTGTCGGACAAGGGCGACCTGCTGGCGCACGCCACCAGGACCATGCGCGAGCACGGCGCCGACGTGGCCGAGGGGATCTACCAGATCTGGGACACCGCCAAGTGGTTCGTCTCCAGCGAGGGGCACCGGATCGACCAGCACGTCCGCGAGTGCGGCGGCGGGATCTCGGCGACCGTGGTCGGCGACGGCGAGACCCAGCGCCGCTCCTACCCCAGCTACCGTGGCCAGTACGGCACGCGCGGGTGGGAGCTGGTCACGGAGCTGGACCTGGCGGCGCACGCGGCGCGGATCGCCGAGGAGGCGCGGGAGCTGCTGACCGCGCCGCTCTGCCCCGCCGGCGAGAACACGCTGATCCTCGGCGGCGAGCAGCTGGCGCTGCAGATCCACGAGTCGGTGGGGCACGCGATCGAGCTGGACCGGATCCTGGGCTGGGAGGCGGCGTTCGCCGGCACCTCCTGGCTCGACCTGAACCAGCTCGGCAGCCTCCACTATGGATCTGACCTGATGAACGTCACCATCGACCCGACCATCCCCGGCGCGCTCGGCAGCTTCGGCTTCGACGACGAGGGCACGCCGGCGGCCAAGCGCGACGCGGTGCGCGAGGGACGCTGGGTGGGGGTGCTGGCCGGGCGGGAGTCGGCGGCGGTCGCGGGACTGGACTACGCGGGTAGCGTCCGGGCCGACGGCTGGGCGCGACTGCCGATGGTACGGATGACGAACGTCGGCCTGGAGCCCGGACCGCACACGCTCGACGAGATCATCGCCGAGACCGATGACGGCGTGCTGATGGACATCAACCGCTCCTGGTCCATCGACGACAAGCGGCTGAACTTCCAGTTCGGCTGCGAGATCGGCTGGGAGATCAAGAACGGGCGGCGCGGCCGGATGCTGCGCAACCCGACGTACACCGGGATCGGGCCGATCTTCTGGCGCTCCATGGACATGCTCTCCTCGGAGACGGTCGCGTGGGGGACGCCGAACTGCGGCAAGGGCCAGCCGGGCCAGGTCGGGCACACCGGGCACCCGGCGGCGCCGGCCCGGTTCCGCAACGTGCGGGTGGGGGTACGCGGATGAGTGCCGAACTGGACCTGGCCGGGCGGGTCGTGGAGCTCGCCCGGCGGCTCGGCGGGGCGGACGCGGAGGCGGAGGTTTTCGTCGAGCGGAACGAGCTGGCGCTGACCCGCTTCGCCAACTCGTTCATCCACCAGAACGTCGCGGAGGCGACCACGACCGTACGGCTGCGGCTGCACGTCGACGGGCGCACCGCGACCGGTTCGACCACCGTGCTCACCGACGACGGGCTGCGCGGGCTCGCCGAGCGCGCGCTGACCGCGGCCCGGCTCTGCCCGCCCGACCCCGCATGGCCGGGGCTCGCCCCGCCGGCGCCGCTGGCCGGGCCGGGCAACTGGGACGAGGCCACCGCGCAGGCCAGCCCGGACGAGCGGGCGGCGCGGGTCCGGGCTTTCGTCGACGCGGCGCGTGGGCTGGAGTCGGCCGGTTACTGCCGGACCCTGGCCCGGGCGGGCGGTTTCGCCAACACGGCCGGGCAGTCGGCGAGCGGCCGTGCGACGGAGGCCGCGATGGACGCGATCGCCCGCGGCGGCGGCGCGGACGGCGTCGCCCGGCTCTCCGCCGGACGGCTCGCGGAACTCGACGGAGCGCTCCTCGGGACGCGCGCCGTCAGCAAGGCGCGGGCCGGCGGCGCTCCGGTCGAGCTGCCGCCCGGCCGGTACGAGGTGGTGCTGGAACCGACGGCCGTCGCGGACCTGCTGTCCAACCTGGCGATGTACGGCTTCAACGGCAAGGCATACAACGAGCGGCGGTCGTTCGCCGAGCCGGGGGCGCAGCAGTTCGACCCGGCCATCACGCTCATCGACGACCCGCTCGGCCCGACGGATCTGGGCCTGCCCTTCGACGCCGAGGGGACCCCGAAGCGGCGGTTGACCCTGGTGGACGCCGGACTGACCGCCGCGGTGGCGCACGACCGGCGGACCGCGGCGGACGCGGGGACCGCGTCGACCGGGCACGCCCTGCCGGGCGGGTCCGCCGGCGGCGCGGTGCCGCTGAACCTGCGGTTGGCGGCGGAGCCGGGACCGGCCGGCGCGGCCACGGACGTCACCGGCCCGGCGGCGGACGCCGACGCCGCCGCGCTGGTCGCGGACGTGGAGCGGGGCCTGCTGGTGACCGACCTGTGGTACACCCGGGTGCTCGATCCGAAGAGCCTGGTGGTCACGGGGCTGACCCGCAACGGAGTGTGGCTGGTCGAGGACGGTCGGATCGTGTCGCCGGTGCAGAACCTGCGCTTCACGCAGTCCTATCCGCAGGCGCTCGCGCCGGGCGCGGTGCGGGGGGTCGGCCGGCATGCCACCACCGTGCCGGACAACTGGGGCGGCGCCTGGTGGAGCGCCCCGGCGCTGCGGCTGGCGGCCTGGAACTTCACCGGCGGCGCGTCCGGCTGAGTCCGCGTTGTTGCGGTCCGGATGAGAACGGGCGTTTCGTCGACCTCGCGGTTATCGCGACCTCGCGAAACACCGTGTCGCCCAGCGTGCCGGCGCGGGTGCGCGGTGTTTCACTGTCGGCGTGACGGACTCCCCCACCACCCCCCGCGACACGCCGCCGATCTGGGCGGGCGCCACCAGCACGACGCCGGACACCGAGAACGCCGCCGCCGAACCGGACGCCGCCGACGCGCCACCGCCCCGCCGAGGGGGACGCGGCTGGCTGATCGCGCTCGCGATCGCCGTACCGGTGGTGCTGGCGCTGCTGGTCTGCGGCGGCATCGCCGCGCTCGCCTCCGGGGTGCAGCAGATGGGCCGGGACGCGGACGAGACCCGGCACGGCCGGGAGCGCGCCTCGGCGGCCTGTCTGGACCTGGAGAAGCGGCTGAACCGGCTCGCGCCGCCCGGCGCCGCCACGGACGCCACCGAGCGGGCGGCCGCGATCCGCGCCGAGAACGCCGCGGTCCGCCCGTTCCTGGCCCGGGTCGAGCAGGTGCGTCGGGTCCCCGGCCACGACGAGGATGCCGAGCGCGACGGCCACCGGGGAGCCTGGCAGGAGAGTTGGGGCCTGCTGCTCAACGCCCGCACGGCGTACGCCGAGGCGCTGGAGCGCCAGGAGGTCGGCGGTCAGCGGGCGTTCTTCCTGGCGCCGCAGACCGGCGACGGGACGCCGGCGCTGGAGGTCCTGCAGGACGGCCCCGACTCCTGCGCCGGCGTGCTCCGGAGGCTGACCGCTCCGGACCTCTGAGGCGCCCGCCGACTCCCTGTCCGGCGTCCGCGGATCGACATATCGATTCGCGGACGCCTCTTTCGTAATCGGCCGGACACACGCGACACTCCCTTGCGCATGTGTCGAACGCCACTCGGCGTAACGTGTGCAACAAACTGCGCCCCCGGTGCGGGGCGCAGTGATCGAGTGTGCTTCTAGGCCGAACACGTCCGGGTCCGTCACAGCGATCGGGCCCTGTCAGGGAGACAGCGATGACGACTACGGCAACGAGGCCGGGGCGGGGTCCAGGACGCGCCGCCATCGGCGCGAAAACGTTGCGCAACGACCGGTGGTGGCTACCACCGCTGCTCACCTTCGCCGGGCTCACCGCGTGGGTCATCTACGCCACGGTCCGGGTCTTCATGCACAAGTGGTACTGGGTCGAGGAGTTCCACTACCTGACGCCGTTCTACTCCCCGTGCGTCACCGAGCGGTGCGTGCCGGAGGCCGCGCACATCGGACGGTTCCTGCCCGGCTGGTGGATCATCCCGGACGCCGCGCTGACCCTGCCGTTCCTGCTGCTGTTCCGATTGACCTGCTACTACTACCGCAAGGCCTACTACCGCTCGTTCTGGCTGTCGCCGCCGGCCTGCGCGGTGCCGGACGCGCACAAGGACTACTCGGGCGAGACCCGGTTCCCGCTGATCTTCCAGAACGCGCACCGCTACGCCTTCTACGCCGCCGCGATCATCTCGCTCATCAACACGTACGACGCGATCCTCGCCTTCCACAGCCCGAAGGGCTTCGGGTTCGGGCTGGGCAATCTGATCCTGCTCGGCAACGTGGTCATGCTGTGGGCGTACACCCTCTCCTGCCACTCCTGCCGGCACATCGTCGGCGGCCGCCTCAAGCACTTCTCGGAGCACCCGGTCCGCTACCGCTTCTGGACCTTCGTATCGGCGCTCAACACCCGGCACATGCAGCTGGCCTGGATCACGCTCGGCACGCTCGCCGTGACCGACTTCTACGTCATGGCGCTCTCCGCCGGCTGGTTCGGCGACCTGCGCTTCATCAACTAGAGGGCCGGAAGACTGACATGACTACCCGAATCGAACGACACCACTACGACGTGGTCGTGATCGGCGCCGGGGGCGCGGGGCTGCGCGCGGCGATCGAGGCCCGGCTCGCCGGCAAGAAGACGGCGATCATCTCGAAGTCGCTGTTCGGCAAGGCGCACACGGTGATGGCCGAGGGCGGCGCCGCCGCCGCGATGGGCAACGTCAACTCCCGCGACAACTGGATGGTCCACTTCCGCGACACCATGCGGGGCGGGAAGTTCCTCAACAACTTCCGGATGGCGGAGCTGCACGCGAAGGAGTCGCCGAGCCGGATCTGGGAGCTGGAGACGTACGGCGCGCTCTTCGACCGGACGAAGTCCGGCAAGATCTCGCAGCGCAACTTCGGCGGCCACGAGTACCCGCGGCTGGCGCACGTCGGTGACCGCACCGGCCTGGAGCTGATCCGGACGCTGCAGCAGAAGATCGTGTCGCTGCAGCAGGAGGACAAGCGGGAACACGGCGACTACGAGGCGCGGATCAAGGTCTTCTCCGAGACCACCATCACCGAGCTGCTGCTCGACGGCGACCGGGTGGCCGGGGCGTTCGGCTACTACCGGGAATCCGGGGAGTTCGTGCTCTTCTCCGCCCCCGCCGTGGTGCTGGCGACCGGCGGTGTCGGCCGCTCCTACAAGGTCACCTCCAACTCCTGGGAGTACACCGGCGACGGGCACGCGCTGGCGCTGCGGGCCGGCGCGACGCTGATCAACATGGAGTTCCTGCAGTTCCACCCGACCGGCATGGTCTGGCCGCCGTCGGTGAAGGGCATCCTGGTCACGGAGTCGGTGCGCGGCGACGGCGGAGTGTTGAAGAACTCCGAGGGCAAGCGCTTCATGTTCGACTACGTCCCCGACCTCTTCCGCAGGCAGTACGCGGAGACGGAGGAGGAGGCGGACCGCTGGTACACCGACCCCGACAACAACCGCCGCCCGCCGGAGCTGCTCCCCCGCGACGAGGTGGCCCGCGCGATCAACAGCGAGGTCAAGGCCGGCCGGGGCACCCCCGCCGGCGGCGTCCTGCTGGACATCGCGAGCCGGCTGCCCGCCGAGGAGATCCGCCGGCGCCTGCCGTCGATGTACCACCAGTTCAAGGAGCTGGCCGACGTCGACATCACGAAGGAGCCGATGGAGGTCGGGCCGACCTGCCACTACGTGATGGGCGGCGTGGAGGTCGACCCGGACACCGCGGCGGCGGCCGGGCGCGTGCAGGGGCTCTTCGCCGCCGGCGAGGTCTCGGGCGGCATGCACGGCTCCAACCGGCTCGGCGGCAACTCCCTGTCCGACCTGCTCGTCTTCGGCAAGCGGGCCGGCGAGCACGCCGCGTCGTACGTCGACGGGCTGGGCAGGCGCCCGCAGGTGGCGACGCCGGACGTCGAGGCCGCGGTGGACGCCGCGCTCGCCCCGTTGCAGCGGGATACCGGCGAGAGCCCGTACGCCCTGCAGCAGGACCTGCAGGCGGTGATGGGCGACCTGGTCGGGATCATCCGTCGCCGGGGCGAGCTGGAGGACGCGCTGGTGCGCCTCGGCGCGCTGCGCGAGCGCGTGGCGAAGGTGAGCGCGGCCGGCGGGCGGCGCTACAACCCCGGCTGGCACCTGGCGCTGGACCTGCGCAACATGCTGGTCGTGTCGGAGTGCACGGCGAAGGCCGCGCTGGAGCGCGAGGAGTCGCGCGGCGGCCACACCCGGGAGGACTTCCCGACGATGGAGCCCACGTGGCGCCGGGTGAACCTGGTCTGCTCGCTCGACGGCGACCAGGTGCGGCTGGAGCGCAAGCCGCTGCCGAAGCTGCCCCCCGAGCTGTTCCGGCTCTTCGAGCGGGCCGAGCTCGCCAAGTACCTGACCGACGAGGAGCTCGCGGAGTTCGACGCGCTCGCTGAGGAGGCGAAGTAATGGGAACGAAGCGACAGTTCAAGGTGTGGCGCGGCGACGAGAACGGCGGGGAACTGCAGGACTACCAGGTGGAGGTGAACGAGGGCGAAGTCGTCCTCGACGTGATCCACCGGATGCAGGCCACCGACGCCCCGGACCTCGCCTGCCGGTGGAACTGCAAGGCCGGCAAGTGCGGCTCCTGCTCGATGGAGATCAACGGTCTGCCCCGGCTGGCCTGCATGACCCGGATGTCGACGTTCGAGGAGACCGAGACGGTCACGGTCACGCCGCTACGGACCTTCCCCGTCATCCGGGACCTCGTCACCGACGTCTCCTTTAACTACACCAAGGCCCGGGAGACCCCGGCGTTCGCGCCGCCGGCCGGCGTGGCGCCCGGCGAGTACCGGATGCAGCAGGTGGACGTCGAGCGGTCGCAGGAGTTCCGCAAGTGCATCGAGTGCTTCCTGTGCCAGAACACCTGCCACGTGATCCGTGATCACGAGGACAACAAGAAGGCGTTCGCCGGCCCGCGGTACTTCATCCGGGCCGCCGAGCTGGACATGCACCCCCTGGACGCCCGGACCGACCGCCGGGAGTACGCGCAGGAGGCGCAGGGGCTCGGCTACTGCAACATCACCAAGTGCTGCACCGAGGTCTGCCCCGAGCACATCAAAATCACTGACAACGCGATCATCCCCATGAAGGAACGCGTCGTGGACCGGCGCTACGATCCTCTCGTGTGGCTTGGTAGCAAGATCTTCCGACGGGAAAAGGGCGAGGCGCCCCGCGGCAGCGCGGCGATCACCGCCACGAACACGGGTGCGGGCCCCCAACTGCCGACGGTGACTCCGGTCCCGCCGGCCGGGGAGCGCAGCCCGGAGGCGGACGCGGAGCGCGCGGTCAACTGGCACCGGGCCGTCCCGGCGCCGGTCGCGCCGCCGGTCGGCGACAACGGCATGCTCGCGGTCAGCGAGTTCGCCTTCGACCGTCCGGCCGCGCCGTCGCCGTTCGGCGACGACGTGCGCTTCCCGATGCCGCCCAACCAGCTCAACTACAGCCACCCCGACCAGCCGCTCTGACGGCCGGACGTGCCAGGGGCCGTCGGCGGACGCCGACGGCCCCATCGGCGTTCCATCGCGGCCCCGGCCGGCGGCGCGTCGGGCGCTGCCGTCACCCCGACGCCGCGCCGGCGGCCAGCAGCGGGCGCACCGCCTCGACGATCGGCCGGTCCGCGGGCAGCCACGTCACCCGATCGAGTTCATCTGCGGCGAGCCAGCGCAGCTCGGCGTGTTCCAGTGGGCGCGGCTCGTCCGGCCCCACGAGGCGCGCCCGGTAGACCCGCAGCAGCCCGCGCCCGTACGGCAGCGGCACCTCGGGACCGACCCGCGCACCCACGTCCACCTGCACGCCCAACTCTTCGGCGCACTCCCGGACCAGCGCCGCCACCTCGGTCTCCCCCGGCTCGACCTTGCCGCCGGGGAACTCCCACATTCCGGCCACCTCCGGCGGATTCGCCCGCGCGCAGCCGAGGACGCGATCGGTTGCGAGGATCGCGGCACCGACGATGATCCTTGGGTACGGCCGTTCGGTCTGCACGGCGCTCCAGCGTGCCAGATCAATCAGGAAATCGGGTGCAGCCACCGACCTGTAGGGCAGCAGAACCCGGAAGGGTGGACGTCGACACACCAACCGCTCAGCGGGGAGACTAAGGTCACCGACGAGGACACGGGATGGCGACGATTTGGCCACAAGCCGGCAACGACGCCTGAGAGGTGTGGCTATGCGTGCTCTATGGGCTGGGCGGAGCAGTCGGGATTACCTCAGCGACGCCCTGACGGTGTTGACGGGCTGGACGCGCGACGGGCGTCAGCTCAAGCGCACCCTGATTCTCGACGAAGCGCAGCACGCCGCGCTCACCGAACGGATCAAGGTGGTCGCGGACGCCCTGCACCTGCGGCCGGAGATCCGGCGTCTGGACGGCAACACCCAGATCCGGCTCGGCTCGTCGGACAACGACGCCATTACCGAAAGTGACGTTACCCTGGCGGCGCGGATCGAGGACGCGTACCGGACGGTAACCAGCGACGACTAGCCCTTGCCCGCCGTGGCTACCCTCGCAGCCATGGCAAACGTGATCTTCGACCGCCGGGAGCAGCTCCAGCAGATCCAGAGCGGCCTGCTCGACGGGGAACAGGTGATCGCGGTCTACGACGCGATCGGCGCCGGCACCGGCTTCATCGGATTGACCAACCGGCGCGTGATCATCCAGGACAAGTCGTTCGTCGGCAAGAAGGTCGCGATCACGAGCATCCCGTACTCGAAGATCACCAGCGTCAGCGTGGTGAGCAACAAGTCCTGGGGCGGTTCGTTCTTCTCCACCGGCGCGATCGCCATCCACGTCGGGACGCACAGCTACGAGATCGAGTTCCGGGGCGACCAGAAGAGCCACCACGTGCACAACGTGATCCTGCACTACATCTCGTGACGCCCCGGGCCCGGCACCTCCTCGAGCCACTCGAGCAGGTCGCCGGGCCGACACTCGAGCACCCGGCACATGGCTTCCAGCGTGCTGAAGCGGACGGCCTTGGCGCGACCGTTCTTCAACACTGCGACGTTCGCCGGCGTGAGCCCGACACGCTCAGCGAATTCAGCTCCCGTTGCGCGATACGTGCCACGAGGAGGATCACCCGCTCTGGGCCAGCAGGCGCACGTCAACCGTGACCGGCACCCGCTCCCCACGTGTGTAGCCGTGGCTGGACGCTCTACCGGCAATACGCCCATCGGGCGACTCGCGGCGTCTGGGCGTAGGTGACGGTCGGC
The DNA here is from genome assembly GCF_900107255.1 of Micromonospora pattaloongensis. Lineage (GTDB taxonomy): Bacteria > Actinomycetota > Actinomycetes > Mycobacteriales > Micromonosporaceae > Micromonospora_I > Micromonospora_I pattaloongensis. The sequence continues at coordinate 311,105 of NZ_FNPH01000001.1, forward strand.
GACCTGCAGGGGTTGACCGAAATCTTTAGGGCCCCGAGCAACCCCGTTGGCAGTGCCGTCCGTCCCTTGGACGTGACGCGGTTAGGGGGTCCCGGTCGATGAAGCGGGCTGCTGAGGACGAATATCGACAGTTTGTCGCTGCTCGGATGGATTCGCTGCGTCGCACGGCGTACCTGCTGTGCCGGGATTGGCATACGGCTGACGATTTGGTCTCCATCACGCTTGGCAAACTCTACAGAAATTGGCGACGGGTACGCGATGCGGAGAACGTCGAGGCCTACGTCCGCGGGGTGCTGACACACGCATGGCTGGACGAGCTACGCCGCCCGTGGCGACGGGAGCGCAGCGTGGATCAACTGCCCGACCATGTGGAACCGCAGGTCGCCGAGGCCTCGGCGGTCGACCGGGATCTGCTGTTACACCTGCTCGGGCAGCTTCCGCCTCGGCGGAAAGCGGTCGTTGTGCTCCGCTACTACTGCGACCTGTCAGTGGAGCAGACCGCCGACATTTTGGGCATCACCACCGGGGCGGTAAAGAGCCAGGCTGCGCGGGCACTGGAAGCGCTGCGCCTAATTGTCGCCGACGAGATTGCGTTGACTGCAGGAAGGGAAAAGGCGTGACATACCGGCAGATCTTTGACGACGCCATTGGTGAACCTCCGCCGACCTCCATCGAGATTAATCATGTGGTGGCACGCGAAGGCCGACGGGCCCGTATGCGACGCACCGGTGCAGCCGGAACCGCAGCCGTAGTCGTCCTCGCGGCCGCGTTCAGCATGGACGCACTAAGGGATCGCACCCCTCCCACGACTGCGTCGCCGACGACTCCGGCCGCTTCGGCGAGCCAGTCCTCCGACGTCGAGGCCGATCCGCAGCGGATCAGGAACGCGATGCTCGCCGCCATTGATCGGAACGCTCCGGGATTGGGCTGGGTACCAGGTGCGAGCACGGATCCAGGCACCTGGAATGGCACGATCACCACGAAGCCGGAATGGCACCTGAGCCAATTTGCGGACCAGTCGGGTTCCGGCTGGATTGGCTGGGGCGTGGCCGCCCGCGATGGCGTCCGGGCTTATTTCTCCATCAACATCGGCACACTGGATCAGCCGGCCGTACCATTGACGTGCAGCGTTCATAGCCGAGACTGCGCGACTTCGAAGGGACCGAACGGCGAGCAGGTCATTTCCGTTGATCTCGACGCCTGGAAGGCCGTAACCCCCGGACCCGACCAGCCGCGAGCCGATCGACTGGTGCAGATCGTCCGGCCGGACGGCAGCCAGGTGTGGTTGAAGGCAGCGAGCGCCACGGACGACTTCCTGCTGACCACGGAGCAGATGACCGCGATCGCTCTTGATCCGGCGTTGTCCCTGCACTGACAACATGGCCATCGGTCCGCCTGTGCCGCCCGCCCGGTAAGTGAAGCAGAGCGGGCGGCGCAGGCAACCTCGACCAGGGCGGCCGGCACTCATTACCGCCACGTAACGGACATGGCGAGGATGCTTCGGGTCACGGCGTCGGGGTCCACCAGTTGATGCAGGTGCAGGCCAGCGTTCTCCGCCACGGTCCACCCGCGTTGCGCCGCGTCCCTTGCCATCGCATCGTACGGCGGACCAAACAGCAGATAACCGCATGGCCGGCTGTCCCAGCCGGCCGGCACCGGCACCAGTTCCTCGTAGTAGCTCAGCGGCAGGCGAGGCTGCTCAGCTGACACCACCGTGCGCACCTCGGCGTTCGGGAACATGGGCGCGATGTCCGCGTCGTCCCACCACGCCGTCCACTGCGGTAGCCGTCCGCCGGTCACCTTCGGGCGCAGAAACTCCAGGAACTCGGGCGTTGCCACCGGCGTGGAACCCGACGGTGACGGCAACGCCGCATCGACGAAGATGCACCCGGCGACCCGACGCGGTGCCGACACGACAATGACCGGAACAAACAGGCCGGCGTTGCTGTGCGCGACGATCACGACCGGCCGATCAGCGGGTAGCTCGTCGATCGCGTCCCGGGTGATCTCGGATACCTTCTCCCAGTACGGTGGTCCGGCGTCCGCGACGGCCAGGAGCGTCGGCACGATCGTTACCGCGCCGGCGTCATCGAGCCGGCTCTTTATCGGTGCCCACGTCAGGGGTCCGACCGATGGACTGTGCACGAGAACAAAGGCAGGATCCATCGGATCACTGTGCTGCAGCCGCATCGACGGCGTCCACTCTGTTGCCAGCCGCGGCCGTCTGACCTGGGATGACGGGCGTCTTTCAGACGTTGAAGCGGAACTCCACCACGTCGCCGTCCTGCATGACGTACTCCTTGCCCTCGATCCGCACCTTGCCCGCCGCCTTCGCGGCGGCCATCGATCCGGCCGCGACCAGGTCGTCGAAGGAGACCACCTCGGCCTTGATGAAGCCGCGCTGGAAGTCGGAGTGGATGACCCCGGCGGCCTCGGGCGCGGTGGCGCCGATCGGGACGGTCCAGGCCCGCGTCTCCTTCGGCCCGGCCGTCAGATACGTCTGCAGCCCCAGCGTGCGGAACCCGACCCGGATGAGCTGGTTGAGCCCCGGCTCGGACTGGCCGATCGACTCCAGCAGCTCGCGGGCCTCGTCGGCGGGCAGGTCGATCAGCTCGGACTCGACCTTGGCGTCCATGAAAACCGCCTCGGCGGGCGCGACCAGCGCGCGCAGCTCGTCGAGCAGCTCAGAGTTGCCCAGCTCGCCCTCGTCGACGTTGAAGACGTACAGGAAGGGCTTCGTGGTGAGCAGGTGCAGCTCGCGCAGGTCGGCGAGGTCGATGCCGGCGCCCGCCGCACCCGCGTACAGCGTGGTGCCGCCGTTGAGCAGCTCGGCGGCGTTCTTCGCCGCGGCCAGTACGGGCGCGCGGTCCTTTTTGAGCTTGGCTTCCTTCTCCAGCCGCGGCAGCGCCTTCTCGATGGTCTGCAGATCGGCGAGGATCAGCTCAGTGTTGATCGTCTCGATGTCGTCGGAGGGCGAGACCTTGCCCTCGACGTGCACGACGTTGGGGTCGGAGAAGACGCGGACGACCTGGCAGATCGCCGAGGCGTCGCGGATGTTGGCGAGGAACGCGTTGCCCCGCCCCTGCCCCTTGGAGGCGCCCCTCACGAGGCCGGCGATGTCGACGAACGACACCGGCGCCGGGATGATCTTCTGCGATTCGAAGATCTCGGCGAGCTTGTCGAGCCGCGGGTCCGGCAGGCCGACGACCCCGACGTTGGGCTCGATGGTGGCGAACGGATAGTTCGCCGCGAGCACGTTGTTCTTGGTCAGGGCGTTGAAGAGCGTGCTCTTGCCGACGTTGGGCAGGCCGACGATGCCGATGGTGAGACTCACGGGCGGCCAGTCTACGCGGCGTCGGCCGCCGGCCCGGCGTCGCGCTCGTCGGGTGCGGTCTCCACGGCTGCCAGCAGGTCCCGCAGCAGGTCACCGAGGCGGGCCCGGTCCGCTTCGGGCAGCCGGTCCAGCGCCCGGCGCTGCACCTCCAGACCGGCCCCGACGGCCTCCTCGATCACCCGCTTGCCGGACTCGGTCAGTGTGATCTGCAGGGCACGCCGGTCGGCCGGGTCGGGCGAGCGCGTGACCAGCCCGGCGCGCTCCAGCTTGTCGAGCCGTCCGGTCATTCCACCGGAGGTGAGCATCAGCGTGGCGGTCATCGCCTTCGGCGACAGCGTGTACGGGATGCCGGCGCGGCGCAGCGCGGCGAGCACGTCGAACTCGCCACGCGTGATCCCCCAGCGTGCGTACACCTTCTCCTGGGCGTCTCCGACGATCCGCGCCAGCCGGTAGATCCGGCCGAACACCGCCATCGGCTCCGGCCGCAGGTCGGGGCGTTCGCGCCGCCACTGCTCGACGATCCGGTCCACCGCGTCGCTGGTCATGCCCCACATCCTGCCTTACCCGAGAGCATCTTCCAGCTAATTACCTTAGTGCTAAGCTACTTATCACTAAGGAGGTTTGATGATGTCGCACCGCACCGCCGCCGACGTGGCGTTGACCGCCGCGGCCCCACTGGCCTGGGGCACCACGTACCTCGTGACCACGGAGCTGCTTCCCCCCGAACGGCCGCTGCTCGCGGCCACTGCCCGCGCGCTCCCCGCCGGCCTGCTGCTGCTCGCGGTGACCCGGCGACTGCCGACCGGGCGCTGGTGGGCCCGCGCCGCCGTGCTCGGCGTGCTCAACATCGGCGCGTTCTTCCCGCTGCTCTTCCTCGCGGCCTACCGGCTCCCCGGCGGGGTCGCCGCCGTGCTCGGCGCGACCCAGCCGCTGCTGGTCGCCGGGCTCGCCGCCGTGGCGCTCGCCGAACGCCTGCAACCGGCCCGGCTCCTCGCCGCGCTGGCCGCGGCCGGCGGCGTGGCGCTGGTGGTGATCCGCCCCGGCGCCGCGCTCGACACGCTCGGCGTCGCGGCCGGACTCGGCGGGGCCGCGGTGATGGCCGCCGGCCTGGTCCTGACCCGGCGCTGGGGGCGGCCCGACGGCGTCGGCGTGCTGACCCTCACCGGCTGGCAGTTGACCGCCGGTGGACTGCTGCTCGCGCCGCTGACGCTCGCCGTCGAGGGCGCGCCGCCGGCGCTCGACGGGTCGGCGGCGGTCGGGTACGCCTGGTTGACCCTGGCCGGCACGGCGGTGGCGTACGCGCTGTGGTTCCGGGGGGCGCAGCGTTTGCCCGCCATGCAGGTGTCGCTGCTCGGCGTGCTCAGCCCGCTGACCGCCGCGATCCTGGGCTGGGTCGCGCTCGACCAGACCCTGACGGCGTCGCAGGCCGTCGGCTTCGCCGTCGCGCTGGCCGCGACCGCGGCCGGGCAGCTCCCGGCCCGCGGCGAACGCCCCCGACCGTCGGCCCACAGGCCGGACCCGCGCCCCGTGTTGATCGCGGATTGACCCCGACCGGCCCCTGTCCACGCGCGCGGCTCACGCCGCCGCCCCGCGCACGGCGGCGCGCGCCGCGACCCATCCGGTGACCCGGGACAGCAGCTGCGGGTCGACGGGACCGCGCAGCTCGGTGCGGTACTTGCGCAGCAGCGGCTCGCCGGGCTGCCGGCGCAGCGTGTGGGTCAGGTCGGCGGGGCGGTCGATCTCGACCGGCCCCGGCACCAGCGCGGCGATCGCGTCCAGGTCGTCGGGATCGACCTGCAGGTCCTTGCCGCCGGTGACCGCGAGCACCGGCACGCGGATCGCGGCGAGGTCGGCCGCCGGGTCGTAGTCCAGGAACTCACGGAACCAGCGGGCGTTGACGCGTACGCCGCCGAGGCGCGCGACGTCCGTGGTGGTGGCCCGCAGCTTGTCGTGGTTCTTCGCCACCTTCGCCACGAAGTCGGTACGGGTGAGCCGCAGCAGGGCCCGGACCGGCGCCGGCAGGCCGGGCAGCAGCCGCATGGCCTGCCAGCGCAGCGTCTCCGCCCCGGTGCGAGCGGCCCCGCAGAGCAGCACCACGCCGGCGACCGGCGGCGCGCCCGAACCGGCGACCGCGGTCGCGATCAGCGCTCCCTCGCTGTGTCCGGCGAGGAAAACCCGGGCGGCGTCGATCTCGGGCCGGGCGGCGAGCGCGGCGAGCGCCGCCCGCGCGTCGGCGATGTTGTCGGTGAACCCGGCGGCCAGGAACGAGCCGGTGCTCTCCCCCACGCCCCGCTTGTCGTACCGCAACGACGCCACGCCCACCTCGGCCAGCGCCGCCGCGAGCTCGCGGGAGACCCCGAACGCGCCCTTGCGGTGGTCGGAGTCCCGGTTGAGCGGGCCGGAGCCGGAGATCAGCAGGACCGCCGGGTACGGCCCGGAGCCGGCCGGCAGCGTGAGGGTGCCGGCCAGGGTCTGGTCGGCGGCGGTGAAGCGGAGGGCGATGTCGCGCACGGCGTCTCCCGGTCGTGTGGCGCGGAGTTGGAGCGTGCCGGTCAGGCGTCGAGCGTCCGGACGATGGCCTGCGGGTCGTCGACGCCGAGCAGCAGGGAGTCGTACTGGTGGCCGGCGAGGCGGATGCGCACGGCCGACTGCCCCTTGCGGACGTCCACGAACTCCTTGCCGTGCAGGCTGTGCCAGGTGCCGAGCTTGCGGTGGCCGGGCACGCCGAGCCCGATTCGCAACCCCGCGGTGGCGGCGAGCGCGTCCTCGACGACCTCCACCGACGACACGGCGGTACGCGGAACGCGCAGGTTTCCCCGGAGGGTGGCGGCCTTCTCCGCAGCGTGCAGTCGGACCTCGATCGCGTCGGCCGTGATCGTCACCGTGCTCATGACTGGTTCCCCCTGTCTCGTTGTTCGGGACTATTGTTATCGCCTTTGATAACGATGTCAAATATGAGAACATTGGCGGCATGGCGAGCGCGGATCTTCTGCTGCACCCGGTGCGGTTGCGGATCGTCCAGGTGTTCCTCGGCGACCGGGCGCTGACCACCGCCGAGCTCCGGGACGAGTTGCCCGACGTGCCACCGGCGACGCTCTACCGGCACGTGGGGACGCTGGCCGACGGTGAGGTGCTGGAGGTGGTCGCCGAGCGCCGGGTGCGCGGCGCGGTCGAGCGCACGTACCGGCTGCGCTCCGGAAACACGGTCGTCAGGGGGGCCGACGCGGCCGCGATGAGCGTCGAGGAGCACCGCCGGGCGTTCATGACGTTCGTCGCCGCGCTGCTGGGCGACTACGACCGCTACCTCGCCCGACAGGACGTGGATCTGGAGCGCGACCTGGTGGGCTACCGGCAGGCCGCGATGTACCTGACCGACGACGAGCTGCGGGACCTGATCGGCGACCTGGCCGCCGTCTTCGCGCCGCGGCTCGCGCACGAGCCCGCCGAGGGACGGACCCGCCGGCTGCTCTCCACCATCCTGATGCCCGGCGAATGACCTCGTTAGGGCCGCGTCCGATTCCCGCCAGTCAATCCGGCGGGCGGCGGGGCAGGATCGACGGCGTGGAACTCGACTTCGAGCGGTGCTACCGCGCCGTCGACAGCCGTGACCAGCGCTTCGACGGCTGGTTCTACACGGGTGTCACCTCGACCGGCATCTACTGCCGGCCGTCCTGCCCGGCCACCACGCCGAAGCCCGGCAACGTGCGGTTCTACCCGTCCGCCGCGGCCGCGCAGCGCGCCGGCTTCCGCGCCTGCCGCCGCTGTCGACCGGACGCCTCCCCCGGCTCGCCGCAGTGGGACGAGCGCGGCGACCTCGCCGGCCGGGCGATGCGACTGATCGCCGACGGCGTCGTCGACCGCGAGGGCGTGCCCGGTCTGGCCGGCCGCCTCGGCTACACGGAACGGCACCTGCACCGCATCCTCACTGCGCAACTCGGCGCCGGGCCGCTCGCGCTGGCCCGCGCGCAGCGGGCCCAGACCGCCCGCACCCTGATCGAGACGACCGGGCTCGGGCTCGCCGAGCTCGCGTTCGCGGCCGGCTTCGGCAGCGTCCGGCAGTTCAACGACACGATCCGCGAGGTGTACGGCGTCGCCCCGTCGCAGCTGCGCGACTCGGTACGCCGGCGCCGCGGCCCCGATCCCACCGGCGGCGGCACCATCAGCCTCCGGCTGGCGTACCGGCCGCCGCTGCACGCCGCGGCGCTGCTGGAGTTTCTCGCGCTGCGCGCCGTGCCCGGCGTCGAGGAGGTCTCCGACGGCACGTACCGGCGCGGCCTCCTGCTCCCGCACGGCCCCGCAACAGTCGCGCTGACGCCGCTGGCGGGCCACGTCGCCGCGACCCTGCGACTGGCCGACGTCCGCGACCTGGCGCCGGCCGTGGCGCGCTGCCGCCGGCTGTTCGACCTGGACGCGGACCCGGAGGCCGTCGACGCGACGCTCGGCGCGGACCCCGCGCTCGCCGCCGCGGTCGCCCGCGATCCCGGCGTACGCGTGCCGCGCGCGGTCGACGGCTTCGAGATGGCGGTCCGGGCGATCGTCGGCCAGCAGATCTCGGTGACCGCCGCCCGCACCACCCTCTCCCGCCTGGCCACCGCAGCCGCGCCCACCGTCTCCGCGCCCCTCTCGGTTGATCAAGGGATCGGCAGCGGTTCGCCCGTGCATCCGCGCCGCCCGCCCCTTGATCAACCCGGCGGGGAGGGCGGATTGGGGGCGTTTCCGGGGGCGGCGGAGCTGCTGGCGTTGCCGGGCGAGGCGTTCGGGATGCCGGGGGCGCGGCGGGAGACGTTGCGGGCGCTGGCGCGGGCCGTCGCCGACGGCGGCCTCGACCTCGATCCGGGCGCCGACCCCGACGAGGTCACCCGGGCCCTGACGGCGCTGCCGGGGATCGGACCGTGGACCGCCGCGTACGTGGTGATGCGCGCGCTCGGCGACCCGGACGTCCTCCTCGGCACCGATCTGGCGGTACGCCGCGGCGCCCGGGCACTCGGCCTGCCCCATGACGCGACATCCCTCGAGGCGCACGCGGCGCGCTGGCGCCCCTGGCGCTCGTACGCCGTTGTCCGCCTGTGGTCCGCGAGCGCGAGGAGTGAGCGAAGCGAGCCCCGCGGTCACGAGCGGAAAGCAGACCCGGCCAGTGGAAAACCCAAGGAGCAGGCATGAACAGCGCGACCGTCGACACCCCTGCCGGACCGCTCACGATTCTGGTCAGCCCGGCCGGGGCGGTCCGCGCCGCCGGCTTCACCGCGCACGTCGATGAGCTGACCGCTCTGGTGCATCCGGGCCTGCGCGGGCCCGTCCGGTCGCGGCCGGAGCTCGGCGCGGTCACCGACGCCGTACGGTCCTATCTGGACGGCGAGCTGGCGGCGATCGACGAGGTGCCGGTCGAGCAGCACTCGGGCGGGGAGTTCATGGGCCACGCGTGGCGGACGCTGCGTCGGGTGAAGGCCGGCGATCCCGTCACGTACACCGGTTTCGCGGCCCTGGCCGGCCGACCGCGCGCGGTGCGGGCCGCGGCCGCCGCATGTGCCCGCAACGCGGTCGCGCTCTTCGTCCCGTGCCACCGCGTGCTGCGCACCGACGGCACGCTCGGGGGCTACCGGTGGGGCCTGGACGTGAAGACGTGGCTTCTGGGTCATGAACGGCAGTCACCTCCCTGGAGCGCACCGCACTGATCATCACGGTCGGCTCCGCAGAGCGGAGATTTATTCACGTAACACTGATCGCTGTGGGCGCAACCGGTTTCCGCCCGGCCGCCCCCAACGGACGACGGTGCTCCGCCTTCGGCGGCCCGGCGCGCCACCCCGTCGGCCCGTCCCGGCTGCCGGACCGATGACCGCCCCGTCGCCGGGTCCGCCCGTCGCGCCGCGGTGAGCTACCGTCCGAACTGCCCACGCCCGGGCGGATTCCTCGGAAGGCGACCCATGTTGACTCATCGCCGCGCCACGATCGTCGCCGCCGTGCTGTCGCTCTCACTCGTCACGGCCGCGCCCGATCCCGCCGCCGAGGTCGGCCCGGCCGCTGCCGCCCCGGGCGTCCGTTCCGACACCCCGGCAGCCGCCGAGACCCCGACCCGCACCACGCCCGCTCGCACATGCGTGCGTGCCGTGGCCAGCGGGCGGGTCGCGGCCGGACGCGCCGCCCGGATGCCGCGGGCCGACGCGGCTGCCGGGGCGGTCGGAGCGCCGCCGGATGCGCGGGGCGCACCGCCGGATGCGCTTCCGGTCCCGCGGGATCTCGGCGCGCTGACGAAGCGGCTACGCGAGATCGTCGACGCCGCCGACAACCGCGCGGGCGTGGCCGTACGCGACCTCTCCGGCCGGTACGGCTTCCGGGATATCGCGGTGAACGGCAGCTTCCGACCGCCCGCGGCCAGCGTGATCAAGCTGTGGATCCTCGCCGAACTGCTCCGCCAGGTGGACTGTGGACGGCTGTCGCTGGAGAAGAAGGTGCTGGTGGAGCGGCGGGACGTCGTGGCCGGGGCCGGGGATCTGCGGGACGAGAAGCTCCCCCAACGCGTTCCGGTGCGCCGACTGGCGGAGCTCATGATCACCGTCAGCGACAACACCGCCACCAACGTCCTCATCGACACCCTGGGCGGAGTCGCGCCGGTCAACGCGCTGATCCGCGCGCTCGGCCAGCAGCAGACGCAGCTGGGCAGCAAGCTCTACGACCCGTCGCCCAGGGCACGGGGGAACTACACCAGCGCGGTCGACGTGGTCTCGCTGCTGGCAGCGGTCTGGGAGGGGCGGCTGCTCTCCCCCGCGTCCCGCGACTTCATGATCGATCTGATGCGCGGGCAGACAATCGATACGAAGATCCCCGCCGCGCTGCCGCCCGACGCGCCGGTCGCGCACAAGACGGGCGAGCTCGAGGACGCCGCGCACGACGTCGGGTACTACCTGATCCCCGGCAGCGAGGTGGCGGTCGCGTTCCTGACCGCCGGCCCGGAGGCCCCCGGCACCGAACTCGTCCGGGAACTGGCCCGCGCGGTCTACGACCACGTCGCGCCCGCGCCCACCGACGGCCTCGCCGAGGCGGACGCGCCCGACTGAAATATGCCGGGCCGGGGCGGCGACCCGTCCGTAGCATCGACGCATGACGGATACGGCGAGGACCACGCGCGCCGGACTCCCCGAGCGCCCGACGCTGGACGGGCTGGAGGAGACCTGGTCGCGCCGGTGGCAGGAGGAGGGCACGTACGCGTTCGACCGCTCGAAGAGCCGCTCGGACGTATACGCGATCGACACCCCGCCGCCGACCGTATCCGGCGAGCTGCACATGGGGCACGTCTTCTCGTACACCCACACCGACACCGTGGCGCGCTTCCAGCGGATGCGCGGCCGCACGGTCTTCTACCCGATGGGCTGGGACGACAACGGGCTGCCGACCGAGCGCCGGGTGCAGAACGTCTACGGGGTGCGCTGCGACCCGTCGCTGCCGTACGACCCGGCGTGGGCGCCGCCCGCAACGCCGATCAGCGCCGAGGCCCGCAACAACCCGACGTCGATCTCCCGCCGCAACTTCGTGGAACTCTGCGAGCGACTGACCGCCGACGACGAGCAGGCGTTCGAGGCGTTGTGGCGGCGGCTGGGGCTCTCCGTCGACTGGTCGCTGACGTACAGCACGATCGGGCGCGCAGCACGGGCCGCCTCGCAGCGGGCGTTCCTGCGCAACCTCGCGCGCGGCGAGGCGTACACGGCGGAGGCGCCGACACTGTGGGACGTCGGCTTCGGCACCGCGGTGGCGCAGGCGGAGCTGGAGGACCGGGAGCGGCCCGGCGCCTACCACACGCTGCGGTTCCGGGCCGCCGGCACCGCGCCCGGCAGTCACGGCCTGCCCGAGCCGGAGATCCTGATCGACACCACCCGGCCCGAGCTGCTGCCGGCCTGCGTGGCGCTGGTCTGCCACCCCGACGACGAGCGCTACGCGGACCTCGTGGGCGGCACCGCCCGCGCCCCGCTGTTCGGGGTCGAGGTGCCGATCCGCGCGCACCCGCTGGCGGACCCGGCCAAGGGCACCGGCATCGCGATGGTCTGCACGTTCGGGGACCTGACGGACGTGACCTGGTGGCGGGAGCTGCGGCTGGACACCCGGGTGGTGATCGGCCGCGATGGTCGCCTGCTGCCCGACCCGCCGTCCGGGGTGCCGGCCGAGCCGTACGCGGCGCTGGCCGGCCGGACCGTGGCCGCGGCGCGGCGGCAGATCGTCGCGCTGCTCGCCGAGTCGGGCGACCTGATCGGCGCGCCGCGCCCGATCAGCCACCCGGTGAAGTTCTACGAGCGCGGCGAGCTGCCGTTGGAGATCGTCTCGACGCGGCAGTGGTACCTGCGCAACGGCGGTCGCGACGCCGAACTGCGGGAGGCGCTGCTGGAACGGGGGCGGCAGCTTCACTGGGTGCCGGAACACATGCGGCACCGCTACGAGCACTGGGTGAAGGGCCTGACCGGTGACTGGCTGGTCAGCCGGCAGCGCTTCTTCGGCGTGCCGATCCCTGTCTGGTACCGGCTCGACGACGTTGGCGAGCCGGACCACTCCCAGCCTCTCACGCCCGACGAGTCGTTGCTACCGGTTGACCCGTCTTCGGAGTGTCCGCCCGGTTATGTCGAGTCCCAACGCGGCCGCCCCGGCGGCTTCGTCGCCGACCCCGACGTGATGGACACCTGGGCGACCTCGTCGCTCACCCCGCAGATCGTCGGCGGGTGGGAGAGCGACGCCGACCTGTTCGACCGGGTTTTCCCGATGGATCTGCGACCGCAGGGGCAGGAGATCATCCGTACCTGGTTGTTCGCGACCGTGGTGCGCGCGCACCTGGAGCACGGGGTGCTGCCCTGGCGGGACGCGGTGCTCTCCGGCTGGATCCTCGACCCCGATCGCAAGAAGATGTCGAAGTCCAAGGGGAACGTGGTCACCCCGATGGCGCTGCTGGAGCAGCACGGCTCGGACGCGGTGCGCTACTGGGCGGCCAGCGGGCGGCCCGGCACCGACCTGGCGTTCAACCCGGACCAGATCAGGATCGGGCGGCGGCTGGCGACGAAGCTGCTCAACGCGTCGAAGTTCGCGCTGGGGCTGGGCGCCGGCGACGCGCTGCGGGCCCCGGTCACCGCGCCACTGGACCGGTCGATGCTCGCCGGGCTCTGCCAGGTGGTCGCCACCGCCACGTCCGCGTTCGACGGGTACGACCACACCGCGGCGCTGCAGGCCGCCGAGACGTTCTTCTGGACGTTCTGCGACGACTACATCGAGCTGGTGAAGGATCGGGCGTACGGCGGCGGGCCCGGGGCGGAGTCGGCCCGGGCCGCGCTGGCCACCGCGCTGTCGGCGCAGTTACGGCTCTTCGCGCCGTTCCTGCCGTTCGTGACCGAGGAGGTGTGGTCGTGGTGGCGGTACGGCTCGGTGCACCGCGCGCCGTGGCCCACCACGTACGAGATCGAGCGGGCGGGCCGGGACGGCGACCCGACGCTGCTTCGGCTGGCGGGCGAGGCGCTGGCCCAGGTCCGCCGGGCGAAGTCGGAACGGAAGCTGTCGATGCGGACCGACGTGCCGCTGGCGGAGGCGCTCGGGCCGGCCGCGACGCTGGAACAGTTGGCCGTGGTCGACGACGACGTGCGCACGGCCGGCCGGATCGGCAAGCTCGACTACCTCCCGGACCGCACCCCCGAACTGGTCATCGCCTGTGCCTTCTGACGGGTGGGCCCCTGCGGTGTCGTCTTGGGCACAAGCAGGGGCCGACCCCACTGCGCCACCGGTGCGAAGTGATCACCCGTGTGGTGTGATGGCGCGGTGACCGATCGTGATCGCTACCGGGCGCTGACCGACGAGGTGGTCGAGCTCTACCTGCACGGGCGCCACCCGGAAGGAGTGGCGCTGGTGCGGGCCGCCATGCCGCAGCTCCCGGCCTGGCGCGCCGACCTGGCCCACCTGGCCGCCTGCCTGCTCGCCGTCTCCGGACGTCCCGACGAGGCGCTCGCGGAGCTGCGTACCGCGTTCGACGTCGGCGGCTGGTGGCACCGGCGCATCCTCGTCGACGACGAGGACCTGGCCAGCGTGCAGGAGCTGGACGGGTTCGCGGAGCTCGTCGAGGAGTCGCACGCCCGGGCCGTGCGCGCGAGCACGGAGCCGCGACCGCCGGTGCTGCGCCGGCCCGCCGGTCCCCCGATCGGCGTGCTGGTCGCGCTGCACGGAGCCGGTCAGGACGCGGACGACGCGATGCAGCAGTGGCAGGCCGCGGTGGACGCCGGGTACGTGCTCGTCGCCATCGAGTCGTCCCAGCGCCACACCCCGACGTACCGGTCCTGGCCCGACCCGGCGGTCGGCACCCGCGACATCACGGCGGCGTTCGCCACGCTCCCGTCCGACGTCCAACGCCTGCCCCTGGTGGTCGCCGGCTTCTCCGCGGGGGCGCGACAGGCGATGCGGTGGGCGCTCGCCGGATGGCCGGGCGAACCGGGGCGGTTCATCGCGGTCGGCCCGGCCATCGGCCCGGACCACGTTGACCACCGGATCGCCGCCGCCGCCGCGCAACGGGGGCTGACCGGCCACGTGCTGCTCGGCGCGACGGACGACGACGTCCGCGAGGAGGCGCTCGCCGCGGTCGACGAGTTGCGGTCGGCCGGGGTGGCACCGCAGCTGGAACTGGTGCCCGGACTCGGACACGCGTTCCCGATCGACTTCGACGACCGCCTGCGGTCGATGCTCGCCGCCGGCGTGCCGACGGTGGCCTGACCCGCAGGCGTCCCGGCGGTCACTCCCCGCCGAAATCACCGCCGCCGAAATCACCGCCGCCGAAGCCGAAGTCCCCGCCGCCGAAATCACCGCCGCCGAAGTCGGCGCCCTCGGCGAAGCCCTGGTCGTAGCCGGCCTCGAAGCCGAACGCATCGCCGAAGGCCGGCGAGAAGAGCGCGTCCGCGATCAGCAGCCCGCCGATAGCCCCGGCCGCGCCCGCCAGCGCCGGCTTCCACCACGGCTGCGAATACCACCCGGCCGGCACCGGGCGGCCCTGGTAGTACCCACCCGGGTAGTAGTGGGGCGTGCCCGCGCCCGGGTGGGGACCGGCGCGGAAGCTCTGCCCCTGCACGGTGACCTCGCGTTCCCGCGTCAGCTGTCCCACGCCGCGCGCCGCGGCCAGCGGCGGCAGCTCGGGACCGGGGTCGATGCCCAGCGCGGTCCGCGCCGCCCGCACGTACGCCAGCCCCTCCAGCGCGGTCTCCCGCGCCAGCTCGTACTGCCGCAGCGTGCGCGCCTGCTCCAGCTGGCTGCCCGCCGCGGTGTACCGCTCCCCCGCGTCGACCAGCGCCTGGCGGACCGCCGGGGCGTCGCCGTGCAGGTTCATCACCTGGCCGCCGAGCCGCTCGTACCACCGCTGCGCGTCGGCCCGGGCGTCGGCGAGGGCCCGCGCCTGCCGCGCCGCACCCGCCCGCCACCACAGCACACCACCGAGGAACAGCGCGACGAGCACGATCAGCAAGACAGGCTCCATGCGTACGACAGTAGCTCCGCCGCGAAACGGCGGCCGCTGCCCGGCGTGTGGGAACGGGCGCGCGTCGTACCCGTTTGGCATGCTTTCCGACGTGGATCTCTCAACGGTGGCCGTGGTCGTGGTGTGCCTCGGCGCGGGCGGCGCGCTGGGGTGGGTGGCGGCCCGTGCCCGCTCCGCGGCGCAGATCGCGCGCCTCGACGCGACACTGCAGGCGGCCCGCGAGGGTGAGGGGCGGCTCGAGCAGTCGCTGCGCGCGCTCTCCTACGAGGCGACCGCGCAGTCGCAGGAGGCGGTGGCGCGGGCGGTGGCGCCGCTGCACGAGACGCTGCGCCGGTACGAGGTCCGGGTGACCGAACTGGAGCGGGACCGGGTGGACGCCTACTCGGAGCTGCGCGAACAGGTGCGGTCGATGAGCGCGGTCTCCGGCGAGCTGCGCACGGAGACCAAGCAGCTGGTGGCGGCGCTGCGCGCGCCGCAGGTGCGCGGCCGGTGGGGCGAGCACCAGCTGCGGCGCATCGTGGAGGCCGCCGGGATGCTGGAGCACTGCGACTTCGCCGAGCAGGTGACGGCGAGCACCGACCACCAGGGCGTCCGGCCCGACCTGGTCGTGAGCCTCCACGGTGGACGCTCGGTGGTGGTCGACGCGAAGGCGCCGTTCGACGCGTACCTGACGGCGATGGAGGCGCGCGACGAGCGCTCCCGCGACACGCAGCTCGACGCGCACGCACGGGCGCTGCGCGGCCACGTCGACGCGCTGGCCGCCAAGTCCTACTGGTCGGCGTTCGCCCAGACCCCCGAGTTCGTAGTGCTCTTCGTGCCGGCGGACCCGTTCCTCGACGCCGCGCTGCAACGCGATCCGACGCTGCTGGAGCACGCCTTCACCCGCAACGTGGTGCTCGCGACGCCGGCCACCCTGGTCGCGCTGCTGCGCACGGTGGCGTACGCCTGGCGGCAGGAGGCGCTGGCGCACAACGCCGCGGCGGTGCACACCCTGGCCCGCGAGCTGTACGGCCGGCTGGCCACGCTCGGCGAGCACGTGAGCAAGCTCGGCGGCGCGCTCGGCGGGGCGGTGACCGCGTACAACCGGGCGGTGGGCTCACTGGAGGCGCGGGTGCTGGTCAGCGCGCGCAAGCTCGCCGATCTCGGCGTCTCCGCCGACGAGCTGCGGGCGCCCGCCCAGGTCGAGGTGGCGCCGCGACAGCCGCAGGCGCCCGAGCTGGTCGAGCAGCCGATGCTGGTCGCCCTCTCGGAGCCGTTCGGCGCGGGCGAGCTCGGCCCCGATCCGCAGCGCTGAGTAACCACTCAGGGACGCCCGCCGAGCGGGCGCCGCACCGGCGATCACGCAGCGCGACGAATCGGACACATCGCCCCACGGGTGATGCGAATACATCTATGTCACGGCCTCGTCACAACGCTTGTCCTGCTAGTGACAGCGATTGCCGGGGCGCGAAAGATGCGGTCCCAGTTGCCCTGCATTCAGGGGCGGAGTTCTCCGGAGGAAGAGAGAACGTGACTAGATCCCCCATCTGGCGCCGCCGGACCTCGGCGGCGCTGCTGGCGTCGGTCGTCGCGGCCGGCGCCGTGACGCTGTCGGGCACCCCCGCCAGCGCCGACCCGCCGGCGACCGAGGCCGACGTCCTCAAGGGCGCCCCCAGCGACCCGCTCGGCCCCCGCGACCTCGAACTGCTCGCCGAGGCCGAGGCCAAGGGCGAGCGCGGCGTCACGGTCCTCGTCGTGACCGAGAAGGGCGAGACGAAGGACGTCGCCGGTGAGCTCACGAAGCTCGGCGCGACCGTCGCCAACCAGGTCGACTCGGTCGGCTACATCCGGGCCCGCGTTCCCACCGCCGCCGTGCGCAAGGCCGCACAACTCCCCGGCGTCGCCGCGCTGGACCTCAACGAGGCGATCCCGCTGCCCGACCCGATGCCCCAGGCGCGGCCCGGCGTGCGCGCCGCCACGCAGCAGACGCTGCCCGGACCGGGCGCGGACACCCCGGCCGCCAACCCGTACATGCCGACCAACGAGACCGGCGCGGTCTCGTTCGTGAAGAGCCACCCGAACTGGGACGGCCGCGGCGTGACGATCGGCATCATGGACTCCGGTGTGGACCTCGACCACCCGGCGCTGCAGAAGACCACGACCGGCGAGCGCAAGATCGTCGACTGGGTCACCGCCACCGACCCGCTGGAGGACGCGTCCTGGCGCGCCATGGCGACCGAGGTCACCGGCCCGTCGTTCAGCTACGCCGGCGCGACCTGGACCGCCCCGGCCGGCACCTGGCGGATCAACCGCTTCTCCGAGTCGATCACCGCGGCGAGCGCCCCGGCCGGCGACGTCAACCGCGACGGGGACCGCACCGACACCTGGGGTGTCCTCTACAACCCCGCCAACGGTGACGTCCGGGTCGACGTGAACCAGAACAACGACTTCACCGACGACGAGGTGATGCGCCCCTACCGGGAGAAGTTCCAGGTCGGGCACTTCGGCACCGACAACCCGGACACCCCGGTGCGCGACCAGATGCCGTTCGTCGTGGAGCACCGGAAGAACGTCGACGTCGCGCCGGACGACAACAAGCCGGGGCCGTACTACGACTTCGTCAACATCGGCATCCTGGAGAGCGCGCACGGCACCCACGTCGCCGGCATCACCGCCGCCAACGACATGCTGGGCAACGGCGCCTTCGACGGCGCGGCGCCGGGCGCCAAGCTCGTCTCCGCCCGCGCCTGCTCCTGGGGCGGCGGCTGCACCTACGCGGCCCTCACCGACGGCATGGTCGACCTGGTCGTCAACCGCAAGGTGGACGTCATCAACGTCTCGATCGGCGGCCTGCCGGCGCTCAACGACGGCAACAACGACCGCGCGGTTCTCTACCAGCGGCTGATCAACGACCACGGCGTCCAGCTGTTCATCTCGGCCGGCAACTCCGGTCCGGGCATCAACAGCGTCGGCGACCCGTCGGTCGCCGCCGACGTGGTCAGCGTCGCGGCCAGCATCAGCAAGGACACGTGGCTCGCCAACTACGGCTCGGTCGTCAAGGCCAAGAACGCGCTGTTCAACTTCTCGTCGCGCGGCCCCCGCGAGGACGGCGGCTTCAAGCCGAACATCACCGCTCCGGGCTCGGCCATCTCCACCGCCCCGTTGTGGCAGCCGGGCGCTCCGGCCGCGGAGGCCGGGTACGGGCTGCCGCCGGGCTACCAGATGCTCAACGGCACCTCGATGGCGTCCCCGCAGGCCACCGGCGCCGCCGCGCTGCTGCTGTCGGCCGCCAAGGCGACGGACAAGGGGGTCACCCCCGCCGCGCTGCGCCGGGCGATCTACAACTCGGCGTCCTGGATCGACGGCGTTCCGGCCCACGGTCAGGGCTACGGCATGTTCAACGTGAACGGCGCGTGGAAGCTGCTCAAGGGCGGCGTCGAGACCCGCAGCTACACCGTGGACGCGCCGGTCTGCACCCCGATCTCGCAGTACCTGGCCACCCCGCACCGCGGCACCGGCGTCTACAACCGGTGCGCCGCGGACGCCGGCGGCCACAAGGTCGGCGAGACCAAGTCGTACGTGGTGAAGGTGACCCGGACCAGCGGCCCGAACCGCCCGGTCGTGCACACGGTCAGCTGGGTCGGCAACGACGGCACGTTCAGGACGCCGGGCGCGGTGTCGCTGCCGCTCAACAAGACCGTCGAGATCACCGTTACGGCGAAGCCGCGCGCGGGCGTGCACAGCGCCATCATGCGGATCGACGACCGGTCGACGTCCACCGTCGACTTCGAGGTGCTCAACACGGTCGTGGCGGCCGAGTCGCTGGCGAAGCCGGCGTACTCCTTCGCCACCGAGGGCACCGTGCAGCGCAACGGCTTCACGTCGTACTTCGTGACCGTGCCGCAGGGCGCGTCGGCACTGCAGGTCAACCTCTCCGGCACCGCCACCGGGTCGCAGACGCGGTTCATCGCGTACAACCCCTACGGCCTGCCGGTGGAGAGCACCTCGAGCCTCGCCTGCTTCACCAACTTCTCCGACGCCAACGTCTGCAAGCCGCAGGAGCGGGACTACCAGAACCCGCTGCCCGGCGTGTGGGAGATCCAGGTGGAGTCGCGGCGTACCTCGCCGGCGCTGGACAACCCGTTCCAGCTGCAGGCGCGGGTGCAGGGCGTGACCGTGGAGCCCGCGACGATCGAGCTGCCCGCCGTCACCGCCGGTCAGGCGAGCCCGGTCAGCTGGGGCGTCACGAACACCTTCGGCCCCGTCAAGGTCACGGGTCGGGGCGGCCCGCTCGGCAGCTCGCTGACCAGCCGGCCCAACATCGACAACAAGGCCACCCAGACGTACCAGGTGACGGTCCCCGATGGGGCCACCCGGCTGGACGTCGCGATCGGCAACCCGAGTGACCTCGGCGCCGACCTCGACCTCTACGTGTACCTGGGCGGCCGGGAGGTCGGCCGCGCCGCGGACGGCGACTCCGAGGAAGCGGTGTCGCTGACCAATCCGGCTCCGGGCGTCTACCAGGTGGAGGTCATCGCGTACGAGGTGCCGGCCGGCGCCACCCAGTACGACTACCGCGACGCCTTCTTCTCGGCCGCGCTCGGCGCGGTGGAGGTGTCGGGCACGACGGCGACGCTGGGCAACGGCAGCACGGCCACGATCAGCGGGACCGTGACGGCGGCGTCGGTGCCGCCCGCGGGCCGCAAGCTCTTCGGTGAGATGACGGTCGTCACCGAGGAGGGCGCGGTCGTGGGTCGCGGCGGCGTCTTGATCGGCGCGGTCAACTGACGCGGCGTACCTGAACGGCACAGCGCCCGCCCCCGATCCCGGGGGCGGGCGCTGTGTTCGTACGGCTGTCAGGCGGTCTTCGCGCTCTCCACCATGAACGGGGTCCCCTGCTGGCAGGTCGTCATCACGTCGGGCTGCACCCGACCGGTCACCGTCACCCGGGCGCCGTCGCGCAGCACGTCGGTCGGACCGCCGACGAGCAGGTAGCCGTCGAGCAGGAGACAACCGGGCTCGACGCCGGGCGTGATCGTGCCGGTCAGCGTCGTGGTCGCACCGGAGGGGCTGCCCTTCGTCGGGGGTGCGGCGTCGCTGGGCGTCGGCTGGCTCGGCGAGGTCGTCACCGTGGCTCCTCCGGGCTCGGTCGCAGGGTCGGAGGTGCCCGTGCCGGCCTGGCCACACGCGGTCAGCGCGAGGCACGCCAGCAACACGGGCACGGCGATGCGGATGTTTCTCATGGCCGGTATGACGCGAGAACCACGAGGTGCGTTCCCCCGCCGGTCGCGCTCGTGGAAGTCCGCCATGCCGCGGCCGTCAGGCGTCGGCGACGGTCGCGGCCAGCGCGGCGGCCGACTTGGCGCGCTCCGCGGCGGCCGCCTTCATGTCGCGCTTGAGCTCCTGCGGCAGCGAGAAGGTCAGCCGCTCGTCCGCGGTGGTCACCTCCGCGACGTCCGTGAACCCGCGGGCCGCGAGGTGGTCCAGCACCTGCATGACCAGCTCGTCCGGGACGCTCGCGCCGGACGTCACGCCGACCGTCGTCGCCCCGGCCAGCCACGCGTCGTCGATCTCGTGCGCGTAGTCGACCAGGTGACCGGCGCGGGCCCCGGCGTCCAGCGCGACCTCGACGAGGCGCACGGAGTTCGACGAGTTACGCGAGCCGACGACGATGACCACGTCGCACTCCGCGGCGATCTCCTTCACGACGTGCTGCCGGTTCTGCGTCGCGTAGCAGATGTCGTCGCTCGGCGGCGACTGCAGCAGCGGCAGGCGCTGCTTGAGCCGCGCGACGGTCTCCATGGTCTCGTCGACCGAGAGCGTCGTCTGGGAGAGCCACACCACCTTGGCGGGGTCGCGCACCGTCACCTTGTCGGCGCCCTCGGGTCCGTCGACCAGCTGGATGTGCGCGGGCGCCTCACCGGCGGTGCCGATGACCTCTTCGTGCCCCTCGTGGCCGATCAGCAGGATGTCGTAGTCCTCGGCGGCGAACCGGCGCGCCTCGTGGTGCACCTTCGTCACCAGCGGGCAGGTCGCGTCGATCGCCTTCAGCGAGCGCTCCCGCGCCTGCTCGTAGACCTCGGGTGCGACGCCGTGCGCCGAGAAGATCACGATCGAGCCCTCGGGCACCTCTTCGTTCTCCTCCACGAAGATCGCGCCCTGCCGCTCGAGCGTCGAGACCACGTGCTTGTTGTGCACGATCTGCTTCCGCACGTAGATCGGCGCGCCGTAGAGCTTCAGCGCCTCCTCCACCGTCTGCACGGCGCGGTCAACGCCGGCACAGTAGCCGCGGGGCTTGGCCAGCAGCACGCGCTTGCGGGTCTCGGAAGTCGCCTGAGCCTCGGTCACCCGGCCATCGTACGTGCCCCGCGGACCCACCCCCACCACCCGCGCCCCCCACCACACCCCCACCGCGCCGGGTTGATCAAGGGGCCGACAGCGCCCTGGCCGCCCGTTCCCGCTGCCGGCCCCTTGATCAACCCGGGAAACGCGCGGGGCGCGGGGTGCGGTGGCGGGTGCGGGGGGCTGGCGGGCGGTCGCCGTAGGCTGGCCGGGTGACGCAACCGGAGGCAGCCCGCAGCACGTCGGAGGAGCCGTGGCCGGTCCGCGTGGTCAGCCAGAAGCTGAGCGCGTGGATCGCCAAGCTGGGCTGGGTCTGGATCGACGGCCAGGTGGCCCAGATCAGTCGCCGCCCCGGCGCGGCCACCGTGTTTCTCACCCTTCGCGACCCCTCGGCCGACCTGAGCCTGACCGTGACCACGAATCGGGACGTGCTCGACGCCGGCGCCCCGGAACTCGCCGAGGGCGCGCGGGTGGTGCTGCACGCCAAGCCCGAGTTCTACGCGGCGCGGGGCACGCTGAGCCTGCGCGCCGACGAGATCCGGCAGGTGGGGCTCGGCGAGCTGCTGGCGCGACTGGAGAAGCTGAAGAAGCTGCTCGCCGCCGAGGGGCTCTTCGACCGGGCCCGCAAGCGGCGTCCCCCGTTCCTGCCCACCCGGATCGGTCTGATCACGGGGCGGGCGTCGGCGGCCGAGCGTGACGTGCTGACCAACGCCCGCCGGCGCTGGCCGGCCGTGGAGTTCCGGGTCATCAACGTCGCGGTGCAGGGGCCGGGCGCGGTGCCGCAGATCGTCGACGCGCTCAAGGTGCTCGACAACGACGAGACCGTCGATGTGATCATCCTGGCCCGGGGCGGCGGCAGCGTGGAGGACCTGCTGCCCTTCTCCGACGAGGCGCTGTGCCGGGCGGTCTTCGGCTGCCGTACGCCGGTGGTCAGCGCGATCGGCCACGAGACCGACGCGCCGCTCGTCGACTACGTGGCCGACGTACGCGCCTCCACGCCGACCGACGCGGCCAAGCGGATCGTGCCCGACCTGGCCGAGGAGGTGCGGCTGATCCGGCTGGCCCGGCAGCGGCTCGACCGCGCGGTCACCGGCCTGCTCGACCGGGAGGAGCACCGGATCGAGGCGCTGCGGTCCCGGCCGGTGCTCGCGCGCCCGCACGTCATGCTCGATCAGCGCGCCACGGACGTGGCGGCGCTGCGCGACCGCGCCGCCCGCTGCCTGCGGCACCAACTCGGCGCGGCCAACGAGGAGCTGCGGCACACGCTGGCCCGGCTGCGCGCGCTGTCGCCGGCCGCGACCCTGCAACGGGGGTACGCGATCGTGCAACGCGCGGACGGGCACGTGCTGCGCGCCCCCGCCGAGGTGGCCGCCGGCGATCCGCTGCGGGTCCGCCTCGCCGACGGCGAGTTGGCCGCGACGGTGGACGGCTAGGAACTGTGCTGCAATTGCCCGACCGGCTACGAAGGAGAACCAGGTGACCGCCCCCGACGAGAAGCTCAGCTACGAGCAGGCCCGCGCCGAGCTGGCCTCGGTGGTGGAGCGGCTGGAGGCGGGCGGCAGCTCGCTGGAGGAATCGCTCGCGCTCTGGGAGCGCGGCGAACGGCTCGCCGACATCTGCCAGCGCTGGCTGGACGGGGCGCGGGAGCGGCTCGACGCGGTCCGCCAGTCGCGCGAGACCGCGTCCTAAGACGCGGACGGGGGCGGCCTGGCCGCCCCTGTCGATGCCGGCGCCGGGACTCCCGATGCCCGGCTACCCGCGGGCTAGGTCACGGTGGCGGCCAGGGTGGTCAGCTCGGTCTCGGGGGCGTCACCGACGATCACCAGCGTCCGTGCGGGTTCGAGCAGCACCAACGCCCGCTCCCCGGGGCGCGCCGCGTACCACAGCCAGTTCCGCCCGCCCAGCTCGATCGGCCCCTCCGGCCGCGCGGAGTCCGACAGCTCCGCGGGCAGCAACTTCTCGACCGGCACGGTGCTCTGCACGAGCTGCACCCCCGCGCCCTTCGGGGTCACGTACCCGATCCGCAGCGTCCGTCCGCCCTCGACCTGTCGGAAGCTCGCGGCGATAGAGCGCCAGTCCTCGCCCAGACCGCGCGGCTCGCTCACCGGGAACGCGTTCGCGGAGCGGGCCTGGGCCACCGCCGGCGCGGGGTCGACCACCACCGGCTGGTCTCCGTTCAGGAGGAACCGGTGGGCGGCGAACAGCACCGCGATCGGCAACAGGATCACGAGCAGCGAGATCGCCATGTCCTTCGGCGACCGCCCGGACCGTTCCGGGGCGGCCGGCGCGGACGTGCCGGGGCCGACGGGAGCGCCGGGATCGACGGAGGACCGAACGGCAGGCTTGGCGGGGTTCACCCCGCCATTTTCGCAGGCCGACTCCGTGCCGTTTTGTGGACCGCCCTCGACCCGAACGGGCTACCCGACGACTGTCATGTCAGGATTCCTCCCATAGCTGCCGGCGGCGGACCCCGCCGTCGCAGACCGCCCCGCACCGTCGCGAGGAGGCCCCGCCATGACCGCACCGACGACCCGTACGCCGCAGAACCTCGACCGTAACCTCGCCCTCGACCTGGTCCGGGTGACCGAGGCCGCCGCCATGGCCGCCGGCCGCTGGGTCGGCCGCGGCGACAAGGAGGGCGGCGACGGCGCCGCCGTCGACGCCATGCGGAAACTGATCAACTCGATCCAGATGCGGGGCGTCGTCGTGATCGGCGAGGGCGAGAAGGACAACGCGCCCATGCTGTTCAACGGCGAGCAGGTCGGCGACGGGACCGGCCCCGAGGTCGACGTGGCCGTGGACCCGATCGACGGCACCACGCTGATGAGCAAGGGCATGCCGAACGCGCTGGCCGTGCTCGCCGTCGCCGAGCGGGGCGCGATGTTCGACCCCAGCGCGGTCTTCTACATGGAGAAGCTGGCGGTCGGGCCGGACTGCGCCGACGTCATCGACATCAACGCGGGCGTCAAGGAGAACCTGCGGCGCATCGCGAAGGTGAAGAACTCCGGCATCTCCGACGTCACGGTCTGCATCCTGGACCGGCCGCGGCACGAGTCCCTGGTCCGCGAGGTACGGGCGGCGGGCGCGGGCATCCGCTTCATCTCCGACGGTGACATCGCCGGCGCGATCTCCGCCGCGCGGATGGAGTCGGACGTCGACGTGCTGATGGGCATCGGCGGCACCCCCGAGGGGATCACCGCGGCCTGCGCGCTCAAGTGCATGGGCGGGGCGATGCAGGCGAAGCTCTGGCCGCGCGACGACGCCGAGCGGGAGAAGGCGCTGGCCGGCGGGCACGACCTGGACCGGGTGCTCACCACCGACGACCTGGTCAAGGGCGACAACTGCTTCTTCGTCGCGACCGGCATCACCTCCGGCGACCTGCTGCGCGGCGTCCGCTACCGCTCGGGCGGCGCCTACACCCAGTCGATCGTGATGCGCTCCAAGAGCGGCACGATCCGCGTGATCGACTCGTACCACCGTCTGGAGAAGCTGGCCCGCTACTCGGCGGTGGACTTCGACGGCCGTCCCCTGGCCACCGAGGAATGACGGCGGGCGACGTCCGGACGTCCGGGCCGCGGACCGCCGCTTCGCGGCGGACGGTGGGGGTCGCGCTCGCCCTGCTCTCCGGGGTGGGCGTGGCCGTGCAGTCGCGCATCAACGGCGAGCTCGGGGTACGCCTCGGCGACGGGGTCGCCGCCGCGACCGTGTCGTTCGGCGTCGGCCTGCTGGTACTGCTCGTCCTGGTCCCGGCGACTCCGACGGGTCGCCGGGGACTGCGCGCGGTGCGCGACGCGCTGCGGGACCGGTCGCTGCGGCCGTGGCAGTGCCTCGGCGGGTTGTGCGGGGCGTTCCTCGTCGCAACCCAGGGGCTGACCGTGCACGCGCTGGGGGTCGCGGTCTTCACGGTCGCGGTGGTCGCCGGGCAGTCGGCCAGCAGCCTCGCGGTGGACCGGGCCGGCATCGGCCCGACCGGGCGGCAGCCGGTCACCGGGCCCCGGCTGGCGGGCGCGGTGCTGACCGTGCTGGCCGTGCTCCTGGCGGTCGGCGAACGCCTGGGTAACCCGGCGACGCTGGCGCTGGCGGTGCTGCCCGCGCTCGCCGGCGTCGGGATCGCGTGGCAGCAGGCGGTCAACGGGCGGGTCCGGGTCGCGGCCCGGAGCACCCTGGCGGCCACACTGATCAATTTCGCGGTCGGCACCGGCGGGCTGCTGACCGCGTACGCCGTGGACGTGGCCGCGCGAGGCTGGCCGACCGGTTCGTGGCCGCGTGAGCCGTGGCTCTACCTGGGCGGTCCGATCGGCATCGTGTTCATCGCGATCGCCGCCGCTGTGGTCCCGCTGACCGGCGTGCTGCTGCTCGGTCTGGCCACGATCGCCGGTCAGATCGTGGGGGCGGTGGGACTGGACCTGATCGCGCCGCCGGCGGCGGGACGGCCGGGCCCGACCACGCTGGTCGGCGCCGCGCTGGCGCTGCTGGCGGTGACCATCGCCGCGGCCCGCACCGGCCGCCCGAAGATCCGCGCCTGACCGTCGTCGGCGCGGGGTCAGCCCGCGTCGGAGGAGTGCCCGGGAAAGAGGTGCGCGGCGGGGTCGATGACGACGGCCGCGTTGTTGACCGCGGTCGCCGCCTCGCCGAAGCCGGTCGCGATGAGCCGTACCTTGCCGGGATATTCGGTGATGTCGCCCGCCGCGAAGATGCGCGGCCGGTTGGTGGCCATCGCGCTGTCGACCCTGATGTGCCGACGGTCGAGCTCCAGTCCCCACTCGGCGAGCGGGCCCAGGTCGGCGGTGAAGCCGAGCGCGGCGACGACCGTGTCCGCGCGCACCGTCTCCGTGCCGCCGCCCCTGACGGTGATGTCGGCCCCGGCCACCCGGCCGTCGCCGTGGATCGTGGTCACCTCGGCGTTGACCACGAGGCGCACGGGCAGCTCGCGGACCCGGGCCACGGTCGAGGCGTGCGCCCGGAACTTCTCGCGGCGGTGCACGAGCGTGACGGAACGGGCCAGCGGCTGCAGGGCCAGGGCCCAGTCGAAGGCGGAGTCGCCGCCGCCGACGATCAGCACGTCCTGCCCGGCGAGGTCGGCCAGGCGGGGCACGAAGAAGACGATCCCCTCACCGGCGAACGCCGCGGCCGCCGGCAGCGGCCGCGGGGTGAAGCTGCCGAGCCCGCCGGTGACGATGATGGCGCCGCAGTGCACGTCCTCGCCGTCGGCGAGGCCGAGCAGGGGCCTGCCGTCCACGTAGGAGAGCTTCTCGGCCCGGGCCCCGAGCAGGTACCGCGGCCCGAACGGGGCGGCCTGGGCGACCAGATTGGCCACCAGGTCGCGCCCCTTGATCGAGGGGAACCCCGCGACGTCGTAGATGACCTTCTCGGGGTACATGGCGGTGATCTGGCCGCCCGGCTCGGGCAGCGCGTCGATAACGGTGACCGACAGGCCGCGGAATCCGGCGTAGTAGGCCGCGAACAGGCCGGCCGGGCCGGCGCCCACTATCGCGACATCGACCTCGCGCATCTGCTCACCGCCGCCTTCCGGACGTGGATCAGCGCTCGCTGATGCAGACGCTAGGGGGTCCGTCGGCGACGGACAAGACGCGTCCGGCAACCGGTCGCACCGACTACGACAGCGAAAGGGTGGATTCCGGGGCGTACGGATCGTCGTTCCTCGGCCGCTTACGGCGGAACAGGATCGCCGCCAGCAGGCCGCCCAGGAAGCCGAACAGATGCCCCTGCCACGACACCCGTGTGTCGGTCGGAAGAATGCCGATCAACTGCCAGCCGTAGAGCAGGCCGACCAGCAGCACGACGGCGAAATTCCACCAGGTGCGCTCGACGATGCCCCGCATCAGCAGCAGCCCGAGGTAACCGAAGACCACCCCGCTGGCGCCGACCACCACCGTGTTCGGCGAACCGGTGAACCAGACACCGAGCCCGCTGACGAACATGATGACCAGGGTGGAGAAGAGGAACCGGCGCGGGCCCGGGGCCAGCACGAACGTGCCGAGCAGGATGAGCGGCACGCTGTTGCCGTAGAGGTGGTCGAAGCCGTGGTGCAGGAACGGCGCGAAGAAGACGCCGTCGAGCCCCTCGAGGTTCCAGGGGACGATGCCGACCGCGACGTCGAAGTTTCCGGCCAGCCAGACGTCCAGGGCCTCGATGGCGAAGAGCACCGGTACCACCGCGCACATCGCCACGAAGGCCCGGCCGAGGGAGGCGTAGAACGCCTCGGTGCCGAACCGGTTGGGATCGCCACCACCGGACGCCGCGTCGAAGACCATCCTCAAGTAGCTATCAGGTCCGTTCGGCCGCTGCCACCCGAGTGCCCGTCGGACACCGCCCGGGCAATCGGAAAGCGGGGCACGAACCGACGGTTCGTGCCCCGCTTTGTCGCCGAACGGCTGGTGCCAGCCGGTGGTCTGGTACCAGCCGGTGGTTTAGTACCAGCCGGTGTTCTGGAAGTGCGACCACGCCCCGCACGGGGTGTCGAACCGGTCCTTGATGTAGCCGAGGCCCCACTCGATCTGGGTGGCCGGGCTGCTCTGCCAGTCGGCGCCGGCGGACCCCATCTTGCTGCCCGGCAGCGCCTGGGGGATCCCGTACGCGCCGGTGGAGGGGTTGCTCGCGCGGTGGTTCCAGCCGCTCTCCTTGGTCCAGAGCTTGTCCAGGCACGGCATCTGGTCCAGCTTGAACCCGCTGTCGAGCAGCAGGGCGCACCCGATCGCGCGGTTGCCGCTGTACTCCTTGCAGGAGGCCGGGATCGGCCCGGCGTACGGCTTCGTCGCGGTGCTGGCGTTCGCGGCCGCGGCGCGCTTCTTGCGGCTGGCCGCCTCCTCCGCGCGCCGGGCCCGCTCGGCCTCCGCCTTGGCGACCGCGGCGGCCTTGCGCGCCGCCTCGTATTCGGCCGCCCGGCGCTCGGCGGTGGTCACCATCTGCGCGCGGTGCTGGTCCTTCATCAGTTGCTGCTCTGCCCGGTCGGCCCGGGAGGCCAACTCGGCGTGGACCGCTTGCTGCTGCACTTTCCGGTTGTCGCCGAGGTAGTAGCCGCCGACGACACCCACACCAAGCAGGGTGACGGCGAGCGCCCGGACACCGAACCGGCTCAACAGCCGACTCACGAAGTGGTCCCTTCGTCGGGGGCAAGGACACGACGCGACCACGGTCCGATCGGGACCGGCGCGGGCGGGCCGGCCCCGGGAGGGGACGGCCGGCAGCGCATCGGCTACGTCGCGAGCGTGCGATCCTCGCAGATCGCGACCCGCCGGCTCTGTCGAGTCGGCCGGACCACCGCCGTCGACGTTCGACCGGGGTCGATGTCTCTGGCGGGTGGACGCTCGCAAGACACCATCGCGCACCGTGGGGCGGATGGAAAACCGCACACGCCTAATGTGACGTTGGACACGCCGCTTATCGGGGCGAATCAGGACAACACGAAAGCCGAGCACTCCCCTATCGGGGGAGATCCTCCAACAGATCCGTGACGACCTCCGCGATCGGCGACCGCTCCGACCGGGTCAACGTGACGTGCGCGAAGAGCGCGTGCCCCTTCAGCGCCTCGATCACCGCGGTCACACCGTCGTGCCGCCCCACCCGCAGGTTGTCCCGCTGCGCCACGTCGTGCGTCAGCACCACCCGCGAGCCCTGACCGATCCGGGAGAGCACGGTGAGCAGCACGTTGCGCTCGAGCGACTGAGCCTCGTCCACGATGACGAACGCGTCGTGCAGGCTGCGCCCGCGGATGTGGGTCAGCGGCAGCACCTCCAGCATCCCGCGCGCGATCACCTCGTCCATCACGTTCTCGTGCACCACCGCGCCGAGCGTGTCGAAGACGGCCTGCGCCCACGGCGACATCTTCTCGGCCTCCGAGCCCGGCAGGTAGCCGAGCTCCTGACCGCCCACCGCGTAGAGCGGCCGGAACACGATCACCTTCTTGTGCCGCCGCCGCTCCATCACCGCCTCCAGCCCGGCGCAGAGCGCCAGGGCCGACTTGCCGGTCCCCGCCCGGCCGCCGAGCGAGACGATCCCGATCGACTCGTCGAGCAGCAGGTCGAGCGCGACCCGCTGCTCGGCCGAGCGGCCCCGCAGCCCGAACGCCTCCCGGTCGCCGCGTACCAGCCGGACCGTCTTGTCCGGCAGCACCCGGCCGAGCGCGGAGCCGCGCGGCGAGTGCAGCACCAGCCCGGTGTGGCAGGGCATCGCCGCGGCCTCGTCGAGGTCGAGCGCGTCGCCGCCGTACAGCTGGGTCATCTGCTCCTCGCCGAGCGCCAGCTCGGCCATCCCGGTCCAGGTCGCGTCGCTCGCCTGGCCGTGCCGGTACTCGTCGGCGGTCAGGCCCACCGAGGCGGCCTTGACCCGCAGCGGCATGTCCTTGCTGACCAGCGTCACGTCGCGGCCCTCGGCGGCGAGGTTGAGCGCGACGGAGAGGATCCGGGTGTCGTTGGAGTCGTTGCGGAATCCCGGCGGCAGCGCGCCGTCGTCGGCGTGGTTGAGCTCCACCCGCAGCGTCCCGCCGAGGTCGTTGGCCGGCACCGGCTGGTCGAGCCGCCCGTGCTTGACGCGGAGCTCATCGAGGACGCGCAACGCCTGTCGCGCGAACCAGCCGAGCTCGGGATGGTGCCGTTTCCCCTCCAGCTCTGAGATCACCACGAGCGGCAGCACGACCTCGTGCTCGGCGAACCGGTGGAACGCCGCCGGATCGGAGAGCAGGACAGAGGTATCGAGGACGTAGGCCCGCGCCGCTGGTGCGGGCTCCGGACGGTCGTCGGCGGTACCGGCGGGGCGGCGGCGACCGTTGCGGGCGCGGCCGGTGGCCGAAGGGGCGGTCGGGTCCGAGTTGGCCCGGGAGTTGGTACGGCGAGTCGTCACAGGCCTGCTCCGGCGGGCGTGCATCCGCCTCCGCCCGCATTCCGCCACGTCCGGTGCCCGGCGCACGGGGTCGGATGCGGGCCCCGTGGCGCAACGTCGCAGGTCCGGGCCGGCCGGCTGGCCCGGGAGAACCCCGCGCCATGCGTAGACGCTAGCGGCCGGAGACCGATTCGGGCTAGAGCAAACAGCCCTCAACATCAACAGTTCACCGCACGCACGAGGAGAGGCCGGCCGGGGACCCCGCGGGGTCCCCGGCCGGCCGGGAGGGACGGCCGGGATGCGTGCCCCCTGCGCGCATCCCGGCCGATGGGATCACCATCACCGGTCTGACGGTGATCCCGCACGGTGCGTGTCCGCCGCGGACAACGCACCGCGATCGCGGGTGACCGCTCACCCCACCACGTCGCCGGCTACAACTGCCGCCCGGCGAGCGCTTCGGTGGAGTGCCGTCCGCCGTTGGTCGCGGCCCCCGCGAAAGAGGCGCCCGTGTACGTCGTTCCTCGACGCACGGCGGTGTGGGCGTTGTTGGGTGTCGTGGGTGATGGCACCGCCAACACCGAGGCGATAGCCGCCTGCGCCTCCCGACGCCGGCGGTTCCAGGCCCCCCGGTCGCCGTCGAAATAACCCTGCCGGTACCCGAAGCGGTACCCGATCCGGTAGCTGAGCTGTCCGTGCAGCCGTCCCGCCGCGTAGCTGGAGGAGCCGAGCAGCAACACCAGGAAGATCGCGAAGAACGGGCTCATGCGCGCTCCCCCGCTCGCGCCCGGCTCATGTCTCCTCCGACTCGAACGACATGGGGTCGTCGGTGAGCAGCCGGTCCACGTCCTGGGTGCTCACCTCCTCCACCAGCTCGACGCTGATTCGACAGCCGTCGAGCACCACCTCGGCGATCGATGCCCGCCGGATCTCGCCGCCCGCGTCGTAGACTCGGACGCTCAGCTCCGGACAACCCAGGTGCGCGCGCCACGAGTTCCATTCCGCCCGGTCTCCGACGTTGAGGGAGAGGTACCGGCAGCCCCGGGCGAGGTACATCCGCCAGGGGGCACTCAGTCCGGCGGCCACCCCTTCAGCGATCAACCCGAATGCCTGGGCACGGGTAGCGAGTTCCGTCACCGCTTCACTCCTGTCCCGTAGGAGTGACGATTCTGACCACAGATCGTCTCAAGCACGTGACACAGCCTAAGACGTCACGTATGCGTGACAGCATCAGCTTTTCGGACGATTAGCGCCGGCCCTACGTCGAACTAGTCTGTCCGTGTGCCACCCCTCATTTCAAGGAAGACATGGTTATCGGAGCGGCGTGAACAACTGTCACGTACGCAATACAAACCGGATCATGGCGCGGGTGGCCCCGAGAACGGGTCGTACCGTCACCCGATGCCCGACAGCTCTGCGGGGCGGAAGATCGCGTTTGCCGCCTTCGTACGCAAAGCGCTCAAGGACGCCCGGGAGACCCGCGCCTGGACCGGGTCCGAGGTCTCCCGCCGCACCGGCGTCTCCCGCCAGACCGTCAATCGGTGGGTACGGGGCGAGTGGGCCAGCGACCCGGAGGCGGAACGCGTGGTCGCCTTCTGCGAGGGGCTCGGCATCGACCCGCTCGTGGCGTTCGGCGTACTGGGGTGGGACCGCACGGCGCCGGCCCGACCGGTCCCCGCGGCGCCCCCGATGGACCCTGACGTGGAGGCGCTGCTGCGCCGGCTGGTCGACCCGAACGTCTCCGACGCGGAGAAGTTCCACATTCGAGAGACCGTTCGGTACCTCGCCTACCGGCCCCCGCTTCCGGCCGAACCCCGCAGAGGCCCCAAACGCGCCGGGTAGTTGCGCAGATGGCGAAAGAACCCTGCCCGAGACCCCGCGTTCGGCCCCGCATACACGCCCCGTCACGCTAGCGTGCCTCTCCGTACTGCTTGGGCTCGTCGACGGCGGGGGGACGGGACAAAGCCGCACACAAGCCCTGCGGGACAGAAGGAGGGGTCTCGTCCATGGCCCTCAAGTGGACAGCGATTGTGGTGTCATCGGTCGCGGTGACGCTCTGCACCACGGCCAACGTTCTGGTCGCGGTGCTCCGGGCCGGCGACGTGCCGATCGTCGTGAACATGTTCGCCATCGCGTGCGCCTCGGTGGGCGCGCTGGTGGCTGTCATCGCCGACCTGCACGACCGGCTCAACGGCCGGATGACGGCGCTCACCGAGTTCCTCGTCGCCCGCCTCAACGAGCTCGACAACCACACCGGCGACCGCAACGCCGGCTTCGTCGAGGGCTATCTGCTCAGCCACGGCCAGGACGCCGCGGTGGTCCAGATGGCGCCCCGGATGCACGGGCGGCGGGCGATGACCGGAGGGGACGACTGACCGGTCGATCCTCGGAATACTGACCGGTTGATCCCCAGGAATACTGACCGGTTCATCCTCGGAATAGTGGAGGTGACATGCGGGTACGCTGGCGGCCGTGCGGCCGTCTAACGCGGGCAACCTCAGCCTGACCCGTCCCCTCACCGCCGAGCAGGCCTGGCGGGTGACCAGTGAGCGAGCAGCCCGCTGTCTGCTGTTCTTCGACTTCGACGGCACGCTGGCCCCGGTGATGGATGACCCCACCGCCGTGCAGCCGGCCCCCCACGTGCTCACCGCGATCGACGCCCTTGCCGGGGTGGTCCAACGGATCGCGATCGTCTCCGCCCGACCGGTCGAATTCCTCCGCGAACAGTTCTCGTCCGTGCCGCACGTCGACCTCTACGGCCTCTACGGCCTCGAGCACAGCCACGACGCCGGGCCGACCGTCACCGAGCCGATGGCGCTGCCGTGGGTGCGTCCGATGGCCGAGCTCGCCGACCGGGCACGCGCCGAGCTACCGCCCGGGACGCTGGTCGAGTACAAGCGGCTCTCGGTCGCCCTGCACTACCGGACCGCCCCCGAGACGTCCGCCGTCATCGAGGCGTGGGGCGCCGCCCAGGCCGAACGGCTCGGGCTCCGCGTGCAGGCCGGCCGGATGGTGGTCGAGCTGAAGCCGCCGGTGGACCGCGACAAGGGCATGGTGATCGGCGAGGCCGTCAAGTCCGCCGGCTGCGCGTGGTACTTCGGCGACGACGTCTCGGACATCAAGGCGTTCACCGCGCTGCGCGCCCGGGAACAGGCCGATCCCGAGTTCTTCGGGGTGTGCGTGGCGGTCGCCAACCCGGAGACCGGCCAGGAGGTCTCCTCCGCCGCCGACATCACGATCGAGTCCCCTGAGGCGCTCGGCGACTTCCTGACCTCCGCCGTCCGCGCCCTCACCTGACTCTCTCCCCGCCACACCCCGCCCGTCCGCCGCGCAACGGCGGTCAGGCGCCGTAGCGGCGTTGGCGGTTGGCATACGAGCGCAGGGCGCGCAGGAAGTCGACGTGCCGGAAGTCCGGCCAGTTGACGTCGCAGAAGTAGAACTCGGAGTGCGCCGACTGCCACAGCAGGAAACCGGAGAGCCGCTGCTCGCCGCTGGTCCGGATGACGAGGTCCGGGTCCGGCTGACCGCGGGTGTAGAGGTGCTCCGCGATGTGGTCCACGTCAAGGACCTCGGCCAGCTCCTCGATGGTGCCGCCGGCCGCGGCATGCTCCTGCAGCAACGACCGCACCGCGTCGGCGATCTCGCGCCGCCCGCCGTACCCGACCGCGATGTTGACCTGCGCGCCGCCGGCCCGTCCCTGGGTGCGCTCCTCGGCGGCCTTGAGCGCGACCGCGGTCTGCGCCGGGAGCAGGTCGAGCGCGCCCACCATGCGCAGCCGCCACGGGTTGCCGTCCTCGGCGAGCTCGGTGACGAGGTCCTCGATGATCTGCAGCAGCGGGTCGAGCTCGCTCGCCGGCCGGCGCAGGTTGTCGGTGGCGAGCAGGTAGAGGGTGACGTGTCCGATGCCGGCCTGGTCGCACCAGTTCAGCACGTGCTTGATCTTGGCTGCGCCGACGCGGTGGCCGTCGTTGGGATCGACGTACCCCATTTCCCGCGCCCACCGGCGGTTGCCGTCGCACATGACGCCGACGTGCCGCGGCACCGGCTTGCCGGCCAGCTTCGCCGTCAAGCGCCGCTCATATACCGAGTAGAGCAGGTCCCGCAGAGTCATCCCCAGCAGACTAGCGACCGGGCCGACGCGACCGCTATCGGCTACCGACGAAGCACGAACCGGCCCGTGGGCGAGCGGCTCACCCCCACCGACGGCGCGCGGCGGATACCGCCCCAACGTTACCCGTAGAACACGACGGCGGCCCAGCGCGGAACGCAGGACCGCCGTCGCGGGTCGGGTCAGCGCTCGGCGTCGAGCCGCGCCTTCAGCGCGTCCAGCTCGGCCCAGAGCACGCCCGGCAGCTTGTCACCGAACTTCTCGAACCACTCGGTGATCTGCGGAATCTCGGCCTTCCATTCGTCGGCGTCGACCCGCAGCGCGGCCTCGATCTGCTCGCGCGTGACGTCCAGGCCGGTCAGGTCGAGCGCGTCGGCGGTGGGTACGAACCCGACCGGGGTCTCGACCGCCGCGCCGCGCCCGTCGAGCCGCTCGACGATCCACTTCAGGACACGCGAGTTCTCGCCGAAGCCCGGCCACAGGAAGCCGCCGTCGGCGTCCCGGCGGAACCAGTTGACGTAGAAGACCTTCGGCAGCTTCGCGGCGTCACCGTCGACGCCCTTGCCCATCTCGATCCAGTGCCGGAAGTAGTCGCCGGCGTGGTAGCCGATGAACGGCAGCATCGCCATCGGGTCGCGGCGCACCACACCGACCTGGCCCGCGGCCGCGGCGGTCGTCTCGGACGACAGCGTGGCCCCCATGTACACGCCGTGCACCCAGTCGCGTGCCTCGGTGACCAGCGGGATCGTCGTCTTGCGCCGCCCGCCGAACAGGATCGCGTCGATCGGCACGCCCTTCGGGTCGTGGTACTCGTCGGCGAGGATCGGGCACTGGGTGATCGGGGTGCAGAAGCGGCTGTTCGGGTGCGACGAGGGCTGGTCGCTGTCGGGCGTCCAGTCGTTGCCCTTCCAGTCGGTCAGGTGGGCCGGCGGTTCACCCATCCCCTCCCACCAGATGTCCCCGTCGTCGGTGAGCGCGACGTTCGTGAAGACCGAGTTGCCGCGGTCGAGGGTGCGCATCGCGTTGGGGTTGGTCTTCCAGTCGGTGCCCGGCGCGACGCCGAAGAGGCCGTACTCGGGGTTGACCGCGTAGAGCCGGCCGTCCTCGCCGAACCGCATCCACGCGATGTCGTCGCCGATCGTCTCGACCTTCCAGCCCGGGATGGTGGGCTCGAGCATCGCGAGGTTGGTCTTGCCGCACGCGGACGGGAAGGCGCCGGCGATGTAGCGCACCTGCCCCTCGGGCGAGGTCAGCTTCATGATCAGCATGTGCTCGGCGAGCCAGCCCTCGTCGCGGGCCATCACGCTCGCGATCCGCAGCGAGTAGCACTTCTTGCCGAGCAGGGAGTTGCCGCCGTAGCCGGAGCCGTACGACCAGATCTCGCGGGTCTCGGGGAAGTGCGAGATGTACTTGGTCCGGCTGCACGGCCACGGCACGTCCGCCTGGCCGGGCTCGAGCGGCGCGCCGATCGAGTGCAGGGCGGGGACGAAGTCCGCGTCGTTCCCCATCGCCGCCAGCACCGTCGCGCCCATCCGGGTCATGACGCGCATCGAGGCGACCACGTACGCGCTGTCGGTGATCTCGACGCCGAACATCGGGTCCTCGGCCTCGAGCGGTCCCATGCAGAACGGGATCACGTACATGGTGCGGCCGCGCATGCATCCCCGGTAGAGCTCGGTCATGGTGCGCTTCATCTCGGCCGGCGCCATCCAGTTGTTGGTGGGGCCGGCGTCGGCGGGGTCGACCGAGCAGATGAAGGTGCGCTCCTCGACGCGGGCGACGTCCGTGGGGTCGGTGCGGGCCCAGAAGGAGTTGGGCTTGCGCTCCGGGTCCAGCCGGACCAGGGTGCCGGCGTCGACGAGTTCGTCGGTGAGCCGGTGCCACTCGGCCTCGGAGCCGTCGACCCAGACGATCCGGTCCGGCGTCGTCAGCTCGGCGACCTCGTTGACCCAGGACAGCAGCTTCGGATGGGACGTCGGTGCGTCCGCGGGGCCGCGGACGGTGGCCGGAGCAGTCATGACTTTCTCCTTGTGGTCGACGTTGACCCGGTTCAACGGATACGCAGCATCGGCGGGCGATTGACGCCGCGCCTGTACGAAATCCTGGGGGTTTGGCTCAGCGTAAACCGATGCACCGTTCAGGACATCGGGAGCGGTTGTGAAGAACTGCACAAGGTCCGGCCTGCCTGCAGTAACGCGAGTTTTTCCCCGCCGCGGCGCGCACTTTCGCGCAAATGTTTCAGATAGATCACTCGGGGCCGTTGCCGATCACGGTTTCCGGGCGTTGATCTATTCGTCGGACGCACCCCTTCCGTCTCCCCGCCAGGTGCCATAAGGTAGCGCGAAAGGGGCTTTACGGCCTAAAAGCCACATCCTCCCCCACGCCCTGGAGGCGGCCCGTGCCCACCCAGATCGACCTGAGCGACACGGATCTGCTCGACGCGGTTCGCGCCGGGGACACCGGCGCCTACGAGGAGCTGTATCTGCGGCATGCCGGGGCGGCGCGCGGGCTCGCGTACGCGCTCGTGAGCGACACGGCCGACGCGGAGGATCTCGTGGCGGAGACCTTCGCGAAGGTGTTCGCGACGCTTCGCGCCGGCCGCGGCCCGCAGTTGGCCTTCCGGGCGTACCTCTGCACGACCCTGCGACACATCCGGTACGACCGGCTGCGACACGAGCGCCGGCTGGAACTCACCGACGACCTCACCCGGTACGAGTCCGGCGTGCCCTTCGACGACACGGTGATCGACCAGATGGAGCGCGCCTACGCCGCGCGGGCGTTCGCGCAGCTGCCGGAGCGCTGGCGGGAGGTGCTCTGGCACACCGCCGTCGAGGGCGAGCCCCTCACCCTGCTCGCGCCCCGGCTGGGGCTCACCCCCAACGCCGTGGCCGCGCTCGCGTTCCGGGCCCGCGCCGGGCTGCGCCAGATGTACCTGCAGGAGCGCGCCCGCGACGCCGGCGACGTACGCCGACACGCCGCGACGTGCCGGCGTCCGCTGCGGCGGGGCCAACTGGACGGCTGATCCCCGCAGACCGACAGGTTCTTCACAGTCGTCCGAGCGGCCGATCCCGGTCCGACATAGCCGGTACGCTCGACGTCGTGCCTGCGACCGCCACCGGCGAGCCACCCGTGTCCTCTGGTTCGAGGCACCGGCTGCTGCACGCCCTCCGCGACCGGTTCGGCCACCTCGTCCACGAGGTGGGCAAGTTCGGCGCGGTCGGCGGGGTGTCGTTCATCGTCGATATCGCGCTCTTCAACGTCTTCCGGCTCGCACTCGGCATGGAGGTGCTGGCCGCGAAGACGCTGTCGACCACGGTCGCCGCGACGATCGCGTTCGTCGGCAACCGGTTCTGGACGTGGCGGCAGCGGGAGCGCTCCGGGCTGGCCCGCGAGTACGGCCTCTATTTCTTCTTCAACGCGGTCGGGCTCGGCATCGGGCTGGCCTGCGTGGCGGTCAGCCACTACGGACTGGGCGGCATCTGGCCCGGCGCGTTCCGCACGGCGCTCGCCGACAACATCTCCGCGAACGTCGTCGGCGTCGCGCTCGGCACCCTGTTCCGGTTCTGGGCCTACCGACGGTTCGTCTTCGTCGGGGCCCCCACACGCGCGGCGTCCTCCTCCATCACGAAGAGTCACTAGGGGCGTGACGTCGCCCCCACCCGGTTCAGGTTGTCACGTATCGATCGTCCGACTGCCGTATGGTGTCCGAATGCGTCTTGTCCACCTGCTACCGGAACGTTGGCAGAAGCTGTTGCACGAGGCGCTCAAGTTCGGCGCTGTGGGCGGCATCAACACCGTCGTCAACTACGCAGTGTTCAACGCGCTCGCGCTGACGGTCTTCGCCGACGGCCAGCTGAAGGCGACCGTGATCGCCACGTTGGTCGCGACCGTCTCGTCGTACTTCATGAACCGGCACTGGACGTACCGGGACCGGCCGAAGTCGGCGGTGCGCCGCGAGTACACCCTGTTCTTCCTCTTCAACGCGACCGGTCTGCTCATCGAGCTGGGCGTGCTGGCGATCGCGAAGTACGGCTTCGGCGTGGAGAGCCTGCTCGCGCTGAACATCGTCAAGACCATCGGGCTCGTCTTCGGCACGGCGTTCCGGTTCTGGGCGTACCGGACCTTCGTCTTCCGGCTGGCGCCGCCCGCCGCTGCGAAGACCGACGACGGCGACGTCCTCGCGGAGCTGGACCCGGTGGCCGAGCTCGCCGAGGCCGTCACCGAGTTCGAGGAGGCGTCGGAGGAGCCCGCGCGGCCGCCGTCGCAGCGCGACTTCGACCGGCTGACGGCCGACCTCGCGGACCCGATCGACGTCGAGCTGGAGGTCGAGATCGCCAGCCGCCGCCCGGCCGCGCGCTGACGCCACGCCGGTGCGGTCCGGAACGGGCTCCCAACCCGAGCTGTTCTTCGAGGACCTGACGCCCGGTCACGCCTTCGATCTGGGCGTCACGGCGGTGGACGAGGCGGAGATGCTGGCGTTCGCCCGACGTTTCGACCCGCAACCACCGCACCTGCCCGCCGCGCCGGGGCGGCGGGGCCGCCCCGAACCCCCGGTCGCGAGCGGCCTGTTCATCCTCGGCCTGTTCATGCGGGCGTACGTCGACCACGTGCTGGCGCGGGCGGCCACGGACGCCTCTCCCGGCATGGACGAGGTCCGGTGGCTCGCGCCGGTGCACGCCGGGGACCGGCTCGCGGCGCGGCTGACGGTGCTCGGCGCGACGGGCTCGACGGTGCGGCAGGGGTTCGGCGCGGTGACGCTCGGCGGGACGATGACCCGCCTCGACGCGCAGGACCGCCCCGAGCGGGAGGTCCTGCGGACGAGGTTCCGCGGGTGGTTCGCGCTGCGCGAGTAGCGCTGTGCCGCTACGCGCGCTCGGCGCGCGGCGCGCCGTCCCGCACCTCCTGCATGATCTCGCGCATCTCGTCGTCGCCGAGGGTGTGCTTGTCGTGGTTCGCCTCGATCAGCTCGTAGAGCATGGTCTGCACCCGTTCCACACGCGGGATGTCGGTCAGCACCGACTGTCCGCGTTCGCCGGCGGACTCGATCGTCAGGGTGCCGCAGCCGAGCAGTCGCTCGATGAACCGCTGGCTCATCGAGTGGTCGTTGACCCGGCCGAGCGGAATGTCCCGGCGGTCCCGCGAGAGCACCCCGTGCTGCAGCAGCACGCGCTCGTTCGTGAAGACGTAGTGCGTGGTGCGCCAGACCAGGAACGGCCAGAGGCTCAGCCAGAGCATGACGAGCAGCGCGACCGCCGCGATCGCGTACAGCCCGATGGTGCCGGCGTTGGTCTGGGGCAGCAGCACGAAGCCGGCCACCACCGCGGCCAGGGCGAGGATCACCACGGCGACCGGCCGGACCATCGCCTTCCAGTGCGGGTGCAGGTGCAACTCGACGTGCTCGTCGGCGGTGAGCACGTCCTCGGGGAAAGCCACGCCAGCCTCCTCTTGGCCCGGTCCGGCCGGTGGCGTCCGGCCGGCGGATCGATTCGATCAGCGCTGACCGTACTGGCTCCCCGCCCCCCACGCCGGCACCCACACGTCGCGTCCTCCCGTTATGCGCGGAAAGGAGGTCAGCGGAGGTGGAGGATGTCGGCGGCGGCGATGGGGTGGCCGGCGCCGCCGGCCTCGATCACCAGGCGGCCGTCCGGGTCCACCGCCGTCGCCAGCCCCGTCAGTTCCTCGCCGGAGGGGAGGATGGCGCGCACGTCGCGGCCGAGGGTGCCGCAGTGCTCCATGTACGCCTCGCGCAGCCCGGACGCCCGGGCGTCGCCACCGGCCGCACGCCACCGCCCGTACCAGCGCTCGATCCCGCGCAGCAGCGCCCGCAGCAGCGGATCCCGATCCGTGGCCACCGCCCCGGCGAGCTGCAGCGAGGTGGCGGGCAGCCCGGTGGGGTTGCGCGGCAGCTCGTCGGCGCGGAGCGTGACGTTGAGCCCGATGCCCAGCACGACCGCGGGCACGTCGCCGTTCGGCACCGCCTCGGCGAGGATCCCGGCGCACTTCGCCCCGTTCACCAGCAGATCGTTCGGCCACTTCAGCTCGGCGGGCAGCTCGGCCAGCCGGGACACCGCCTCGACGAGCGCGACGCCCGCCAGCAGCGGCAGCCAGCCGTACCCGGTGGGGGACACCGGCCGCCAGCCGCGGTCCGGCGCGGCCGCTCCGGGCCGAAGCAGGACGCTGGTCGCGATTCCGGCCCGCGGCGGCGACGTCCAGGTCCGGCCCAGCCGTCCCCGGCCGGCCGACTGCCGCTCGGCCACCACGATCAGCCCCTCGGGCTCGCCCGCCCGCGCCGCCTCGGCGGCGTCCGCATTGGTCGATGCGGTTTCGCGCCGCACGTCCAGGCGCGTCCACAGACCGTCCGGTGTGATCAGCGCGCGCTGCAGGTTGCGCGGGTTGAGCGGTGGACGGTCCAGATCGGTGTACGGCGACCCCGGCATCCGGTCAGCCTACGGCCCGGAATTGAGGGGAAATCCACACCCGGCGGCATCCGCACCCGACTGAACCATCGTTACGATCCTGGCGTGACTGCACAGCGGAGCGCGGCCGAGATCAACATCCACACCACCGCCGGCAAGCTGGCGGACCTGGAGCGGCGGGTCGACGAGGCGGTGCACGCCGGTTCGGCGCGCGCGGTCGAGAAGCAGCACGCCCGGGGCAAGAAGACCGCCCGTGAGCGGATCGAGCTGCTGCTCGACGAGGGCTCGTTCGTCGAGCTCGACGAGCTGGCCCGGCACCGGTCGACCAATTTCGGGCTGGAGAAGAACCGCCCGTACGGCGACGGCGTGGTGACCGGCTACGGCACCGTCGACGGGCGCCAGGTCTGCGTCTTCGCGCAGGACTTCACGGTCTTCGGCGGATCGCTCGGCGAGGTCTTCGGCGAGAAGATCGTCAAGCTGATGGACCTGGCGATGAAGACCGGCTGCCCGGTCGTCGGCATCAACGACTCCGGCGGCGCCCGCATCCAGGAGGGCGTGGTCAGCCTCGGCCTCTACGGCGAGATCTTCTTTCGCAATGTCCGCGCCTCCGGCGTGATCCCGCAGATCTCGCTGGTCATGGGCCCCTGCGCGGGTGGCGCGGTCTACTCCCCCGCGGTCACCGACTTCACCGTGATGGTCGACCAGACCTCGCACATGTTCATCACCGGCCCCGACGTGATCAAGACGGTGACCGGCGAGGACGTCGGCTTCGAGGAGCTGGGCGGGGCGCGCACCCACAACACGAAGAGCGGCAACGCGCACTACCTCGCCAGCGACGAGGAAGACGCGATCGAGTACGTCAAGGCGCTGTTGTCGTACCTGCCGAGCAACAACCTCGACGAGCCGCCGGTCTACGAGGCGGACGCGGTGCTGGACGTGACCGATGAGGACCGGGAGCTGGACACGCTGATCCCGGACTCGGCGAACCAGCCGTACGACATGCACCGGGTGATCGAGCACGTCCTGGACGACGGGGAGTTCCTGGAGGTCCAGCCGCTCTACGCGCAGAACATCATCGTCGGCTTCGGCCGGGTCGAGGGCCGCCCGGTGGGCGTGGTCGCCAACCAGCCGATGCACTTCGCCGGCACCCTCGACATTGCCGCCTCGGAGAAGGCGGCCCGCTTCGTGCGCACCTGCGACGCCTTCAACCTGCCGGTGCTCACCTTCGTCGACGTCCCCGGCTTCCTGCCCGGCACCGGCCAGGAGTGGGACGGCATCATCCGGCGCGGCGCGAAGCTGATCTACGCGTACGCCGAGGCGACCGTCCCGAAGGTCACGGTGATCACGCGGAAGGCCTACGGCGGGGCGTACGACGTGATGGGCTCCAAGCACCTCGGCGCCGACCTGAACTTCGCCTGGCCGACCGCGCAGATCGCGGTGATGGGCGCCCAGGGCGCGGTCAACATCCTCTACCGCGCCGAGCTCGCCGCCGCCGATGACCCGGCCGTGGTGCGCGCGCAGAAGATCCAGGAGTACGAGGACACGCTCGCGAACCCGTACGTCGCGGCCGAGCGCGGCTACGTCGACTCGGTGATCGCCCCGGCCGAGACGCGCAGTCAGGTCGTGCGCGGCCTGCGGATGCTGCGGACGAAGCGGGAGACACTGCCGCCGAAGAAGCACGGCAACATTCCGCTCTAGCCACGGGGATCAGCCGCTCGAACTCCCCCGGATCCTGGCGCTACCGCGTTAGGCCGTCGACGAGCGGAACGGCGAGCAGCCCCGCGCCGGCGCCGAGCGCCGCCACGGTGATCAGCCCGAAGAGGCCGACCCAGAACAGGCCGGGCACCCGGGTGAGCCGCGCCAACTGGTCCGCGTCCGACTCCGGCTGCTGCCCCCGCCAGCGCAGGGTCTGCAGCTCACCCACGGGCCGCACCCCGCCCAGCAGCAGGAACCACACCCCGGTGTACGCGAACGCCGCCTGCACCTCCGGCGGCGCGAACCACGACACCCCGAAAACGATCGCCGTGGTGACCACGATCGACACGATGCCGAAGAAGTTGCGGATCATCACCAGCATGGCGAGCAGCAGCGCCACGGCGATCCACAGCAGCAGGGTGATCCGGTTGCCGCTGAGCAGCCACGCACCGGCGAGCCCGATCAGGGACGGCGCGATGTAGCCGGCGAGCAGCGTGAAGACCATGCCCGGCCCGGTCGGCCGGCCCGCCGAGAGCGTCAGCCCGGAGGTGTCCGAGTGCAGCCGGATGCCGCGCAGCTTGCGCCCGGTGAGCAGCGCGACCAGCGCGTGTCCGCCCTCGTG
This sequence comes from Micromonospora pattaloongensis, assembly GCF_900107255.1. Taxonomy (GTDB): domain Bacteria; phylum Actinomycetota; class Actinomycetes; order Mycobacteriales; family Micromonosporaceae; genus Micromonospora_I; species Micromonospora_I pattaloongensis. Next base: position 353,912 of record NZ_FNPH01000001.1, read on the forward strand.
CGCGATCGTGATGGCGTTACGGGCGATCCGCCACGGCACCCGGGCCGCGACGACGAGCAGAGCCAGCGCCGCGGTGAACAGCACGAGCAGCGGGGGCGGGTCCGGCTGCACCCCGAAGAGCCGGTCCCACAGTTCAGTCAGCCCATCGATCGACACAGCGAGCGAGCCTAGCCCACGTGCCCGGGTCCGCATCTCTGCTGATCTCGCCGTTTGGTGTGGAAGACTCGGACCGTGGCGTCGACGGCAGGAGGTGAACAGCGTGACCGTTCTGCCGCTTGAGCCGCATATCGGCCCTTGGACGGAAGCCGAATATTTCGCCCTCGGGGAGACTCCCAACCGGATCGAACTCCTCGACGGGAGCCTGATCGTGAGCCCTGCGCCGAGCAAGCGCCATCAGCATCTGTCACGTCGCCTCGCGAACGCGATCGAGAGTTCGGCCTCGCCCCTGGGCCTGTCGGTGTTCGAGGCCGTCAACGTCCGGCTACGCACCGACCGCATCGCGATTCCCGACCTCGTCGTCGCGGATACGGATGACGAGGGAGCAGTGGTCGAGGCAGGCGAAGTTCGTCTCGTCGCGGAGATCGTGTCGCCCAGCAACGCCGCCGCCGACCGCGTCGTGAAGATGCAGCTCTACGCGATCGCCCGCATCCCGTGGTACCTCCTGGTCGAGCCCGACGACGCCACCCTCAGCCTGCGGCTGCTCCGCCTTGACGGGGGGCATTACGTCGAGCACGCGGTGGCCAAGTCCGGGGAAACACTGCGGATGGCAGCTCCCTTCCCGATGGAGATTGACCTGTCGTCGCTGCAGTCCAGGTAGCGGCGGTCGTCGTTCTCTCCCGTGTTCGTGTTCGTGTTCGTGTTCGTATTCGTGTTCGGCTCCCTTTGCTCTGCTTACGTATGGGAAACACCCGCCGTCCGCTGTTCGGACGGCGGGTGATTCCTGAGGTAAGCAGAGCAAAGGTCGACGCCGACGCGTTGGTTCACGCAGCCCCGCGGGGTTTGGGTGCATCTGTTGTCGCTATAGCAGCAACAGATGCACCCACACCCTGCGAGTGACCCGCCGAGTCAGCTGTTCCGCTCGGCGACGAACACGCCAACGCCCGGCACACCCTCGATCAGCCCAGTCGCCTTCAGCCAGTTGATCGCTCCACGGACGACTGTGATCGACACCGAATACTGCTGCCGCAGCTCGGTCGTGCTCGGCAACTGATCGCCGGGACGCAGTTCACCTGACTCGATCTGCGCCTTGATGTCGTCGATGATCTTCTGAGTCTTTGAGGTCGCCACCGCATCTCCCTGGTCCGCGGACCCATCTGATCACGGGGCGACCTCGAACTACAAGCTTCAGGAAACACCTGGCTACACCATGTGTTGCCTTATGCATAATGCTGCGCTAGGTTCAACTACGTCGATTCCCTGGTCCGCAGCCGAGGATCGGCTCTCCGCGCGGCGGCTCGCTCTCCCCGTGTGCCCGCGGGCCGTCGCGCCACCCCTCTGGTCCGGAGGTGAGATGTGGAGCGCGACCGCGCGATGCTCATCATCGAGCGACACCAGCCGTCGCCCCTCTGGCGGCTACTACACATCGTCCGCTGCGTGCACTGCCGCGGGCGCTGGCCATGCCCGCCCTACCTGGAGGCCCGTACCGCGGTGTTGAATCACGACCGGCAGGACGTGGCCGACCTCGTACGCCGAAACAACCGCGAGCCGGGGTCGTGCTGAATGCCGCCCACCGTGCAGGTCACCGTCACGCTCACGCCCGGACTCGACGGCTGGGTGGAGACCGAGCGGGACGCGCCCCCCATCCTGGCCATCGAGGCCGGTGGCACCGAACTGTGTCTGGTGCTCGCCTCCGACCACGTCACCGCCCACGACGCCGACGCCGCACGGCGGCTCGCCGAACTCATCGCGGCCTTCGCCGCCCGGGTGGCGGCGCGGGTGGCCTGACGCGCGGCGGCGGCAGCGGGATCGGTTATCACGTCCGACGTCGATAACTGGTCCGGCTGCCGCCCTCGCATTCGCGTTTCTACACCGGGGTCACATCCTGCGCCGGGTCGAGGCCGGGACCACGACCCGAGCAGGCACCCGACGTTCGGGTACGCCACGGCGCAGCAACAGGAAGGCACCAGCCGCGGCGACGGCCACGGTGGCGACTCCAGCGATCGCCAGCAGCAGCGTCGCGAGGCCCACACTCGCCACGAGCAGGACCACGTCGGCCACCGCCACCAGCATCCAGAGCGCCAGCTTCGGTTTCGCCGTTTGCAGTCGAGGACTCAAGTCGCACCTCCTTCCGTCGTACGGGGTTTACTACCCCTGCTACGAGAAGGTCATGCCGCCTTCCCCCGAACGGGTTTGAACCCGCGGGCGATCACGTCGTAGTCGGCGAGGCTCTGCCGCCACGTCGACTCGGGGGTCTCCCAGTAGAGCGCGTACGCCTTGTCCTTCGCGGCGATGAAGCCACGGTTGCGGACGTGCATCCGCGTGCCGTTGTCGCCGGTGTGCAGCCACTCCCAGTCGGCTGCCTTCACGCCGTAGTCCACGGCGCGGATCTGTCCGACGCGCTGGTAATCGCGTTCCGTCGAGCGCCGGTAGTCTTCCTTCGACTTCCAGTCCGCCACCGGATCGGGCTGCGGCGAGTCCGTCTGGTCGATCATCAACATCCGGCCACCGCTGGGGTCGACGAAGATGACCCGCCCGTCGGCGTCCCGGCTCACCTGCCACCCGTCCCGGATCGGCACGGCGAAGCCGGTGGGGTCCCGGTGCATCCGCCAGCCGGCCGGCAGCACGAACTCCGGCGCGCCGGTCGGCTGCGCGGTCGGCTGCGCGGCGCTCGGGGCCGCCGCGGTCGGGCTCGGCCGGGACGTCGCGGAAGCCTGCGGCGCCGGAGCGCTGGCCGCGCCGGTCGGCGTGGCAGCGGACGTTCCCCCGGCCCGTTGCCCGCCCTCGTCGTCGCTCCGCGACGACAGGACCACCACTACGGCCAGGACCAGCAGCGCGACGACCGCGGCGGCGGCGCCGAGGATCCGCTTGTCGCGCCGGAGGCCCGTCCGGACCGCGACCGACCCGGAGGTACGGGGAACCGCCGCGACGGCAACAGCCTTGGGCGGCGACTGCTGGGCACCCGACCCGGACGCGTCGACAGCGCTGCGTGCCGGTGCGGCCTCCCCGATGGCGGCGGCGCCAGCCCCACCGGTGGCGGCATCGTCGCGCGACTCGTCAACCGAGCTCCCGGCGGCACGGTCGCGCGACTCATCAGCCGAACTCGCGGCGGCATCGTCGCGTGCCTCTTCGGACGAATCCGCGGCCGAACCGTCGCGTGCGTCTCCGGCCGAGCCTTCGGCGGCGGGCGCCTCGTCAGCGGAGCGCGCGTCGTCAGCGGTGGTCGGGGTCTTCGACGCCGCGTCGACCGGGCCGGTACCGGACGCCGCGTCCTCGTCGGCAGCCGGCTTCTCCGATGATTCCGATCCACCGTCCGGGGTAATGATCGTGGGCACCGACGACGCCTCAGCCGCGGGCGCGTCGGTCGGGGGCACGACGGCGGTCGGGGGCTCCGCGTCCGCCGCGCGCGTCGGCTCCGTGGCGCGCTCTGCCGCGCGCTCCGGCTCCGGGGTGTCCGGCGCCGACTCGGGCGCCGGCGCCGTCGCGGCGGCCGCGTCCGACGCGACGGGCGGCGCATCCGTCAACGTGGGGGGCAACTCCGGCGAGGGCAACTCCGGCGAGGGCAACTCCGGCGAGGGCAATTCCGGCGGAGCCAACGGCGGTGGCGGCGTCACCAGCGCCGCCATCGGCGGCGGCGACACCGGCGCTACCTCGGAGACCTCGGCGGGCGGGCGCTGCACCGGGAGCAGCGGAGTGCGCGGCTCGCGCGGCTTGCCCAGCGGACTCGGTCGGCGTACCCCGTCAAGCAGTGACCTCGTCACGCGCGGCCGTTTGCCGGACGCGCGCCGCAACAACCGCTCCGCCTCGTCCGCCTTCATCCGAAGAGCCGGATCCTTGCGCAAGAGTCCACTGAGGACCGGCTTGAGCGGACCTGCGTGCTTCGCCGGCGGCGGGGGCTCGGTCGCGAGCGCGGCGAGCGTCCCGATCGCCGACGGCCGCGCGTACGGCGACTGCCCCTCGACGGCCGCGTACAGCGTCGCGCCGAGCGACCACATGTCCGCCTCGGGACCGGCACTGCCGGTCCGGGCGCGCTCCGGCGCGATGTAGGCCGGCGACCCGAGCACCAGGCCGGTGCGGGTCACGTTGGGATCGCCGGGCACGGTGGCCAGGCCGAAGTCGGTGAGTACGACGCGGCCATCGTCGCCGAGCAACACGTTGCCCGGCTTGACGTCGCGGTGCATCACACCCGAGCGGTGCGCCGCGCGCAACGCGCCCAACACACCCAGGCCGATCTCGACCGCCCGCGCCGACGACACCGGACCATCCTTCGCCAGCACGTCCTGCAGCGAACGCGACGGCACGTACTCCATGACGATCCACGGATCCGCGTCGGTGCGCAGCACGTCGAAGACGCGGACCACGTTGATGTTGTTGAGCCGGGCGATCGCGCGCGCCTCCCGCAGCGACCGCTCCCGCATCTCACGCCGCTCGTCCGCGGTCAGCCCCGGCGGCGGCACCAGTTCCTTGATGGCCACGTCGCGGTGCAGCACCTCGTCGCGCGCCTTCCACACACGACCCATGCCGCCCTGACCGAGCGGCTGCACGAGCCGGTAACGGTCGGCGACGAGTTGCGTGTGCGCTGTGGACATCTCGCAAAACCTACCCGTCTGCGCCCAGCGTCACACTCGCGGGCATGTGCCACTGTGAGGCGTGCGTCATTGCCGTCGGTGCCGGCGAGTCGGTGCAACCTTCCGTCGGCCCGGCGCGTCGTACTCTCTTCGTATGTCTGACGCAGACCCGTCGTTCCGGGTTGTCCGCGGCACCCCGACCGCCGAGGAGTTGGCCGCCCTCGTCGGCGTGCTCGTGGCGCGCTCCGCGCCGGTCGCCGCGCCACCCCGGCCCACGCCGTCCGCATGGGCGCGCAGCGCCCGCCCCGCCAGCGCCGCCAACCACCCCGGCCCCGGCGCCTGGCGCGCCTCCGGCCTGCCCCGTTGACGCCCTACGGGGGCTGCAACATGTCGCACTGATTCGCTAGCCTCACCGTCGTACGGGGTTGTGGGCTGCCTGGGGAGGGGCGATGCTGCCGGAGGAAGACCGTCCGCCAGCCTGGCTGCGCGACTACGGGGACATCGAAGCCGACATCACGAAGATGGAAGAGTTCGCGGCGAGGCTGGACGCCGAGGTCCGCGAGAACTACGGCCCCCACGCGCAGTCCTTGTACGAGGACATGCAGGCCGAGATCCCCAGTCCGTACGCCGCGTTCCAGGAGTTGTCGGCCTTCGTCGTGACGCACAACAGCGCGCAGAGCAATCTCAGCAACACGGTCTGGGACTACCAGAACGCGACGGGCCGCTTCGCAACCGCAGCGACAGAGATCAGCGAGCGGTACCGCGGAAGCGACGCCTTCTCTGCCGCGCGCGTACGCGATGTCGAAAGCGCTCTCGCCCCCAGCCCCGACGGCTCGGTGCCCGCACCGCCATCGACCACGATGCCGGCACCGGAAATCACGACCGGTCCGGAGGCGTCCTGATGCACATCGCGGACGGTGGCGGCGGCTACGCGGGCACGACCAACTGGTTCGAGAAGCAGGTGCCCGGTATGTGGGCGCTGTTGGAAAACCAGGAGACGACCAACTACTACCGGAACGTCGCCGGCTGGAAGAAGGCCTGCGAACTGACCTCGCAGCACCTCTGGCGGTTGGAGGAGTACCGCGACAATCTCGCGGCGGCGTGGCCCCCGGAGAAGAGTGAGGCCTCCAGGGCCTTCATCGACCGGCTGAACAACCTGATCATCCACGTCAAGGAGACGTACGAGATCGCGGTCACCAACCACCGTGCGTTGAGCACGGCCAGCAGTGCGATCTACACGTCGCGGTACGACCTGAAGAAGATCTACGACGAGTACGTCCAGAAGCAGCAGCAGAAGCAGGAGTACGAGGAGCGGGTCGAGTTCGAGAGATCGTCTCAGCTGCCCGGTGTGGCACTGGGAGATCCGCCGGTAACGGACGCGGACCTGGAGCGGCTGAACAACCGAGCTCGGTCGATCATGTACTCGCTGAGCAGTTCCCTCGTCGAAGCAAAGATGCAGCTCAGGCAACCGGTCCCGATCTCAGGAGGTCGCGCTGTAGATACGCACGGCGGTGATGCATATGCGGGAGGCGGAGCACTTCCTCCGCCCCCGATTCCGCCAGTCGTGCCGATCCCGGGTCCGGGACCGTCGGCTCCGTTATCGCACGCCCCCGCGCCTACGCCGGCCCAAGTGGTTGTTACGCAGCCGCCCTCCTCGGTCGGCCCGGTCCTCGGCGGCGCGAGCCCCGTCACGACGCCGCCCCCGCCGGCGACGCCGCCCATCGCGCCTCCGGTGATCACACCGACTCCCGCGCCGGCCCCCGGCGTCATGCTCCCGCCCACTGCGCCGATCGGCCCCGGCGCTCCAGGGGGCAAGATCGGATCAACGTCACCGCTGACGCCTCCCCAGAATCGCGGAACGACAATTCCCGGAGTCGGCCATAACACGAAACCGGGCGGCGGCGTCGCCAACGGGATGCCCCGAGCAATGCCTCCCGGCGGACTCATCGGTGGCACTCCGGTCGCTGGTCTAGGACAGCACGGGGTGCCGCCGCAGGCCGCCCGCCGGGTAAATCCAGTGGGCGGAGTCATCGGCGGCCACGGCTTCGGCGCGCCCATGCAACCGGGCACCGGCCGACCCTTCTCCGCGCACGAGAGTCGATCAGGACAGGCTTTCCCTACACACGGCACCCCTTCGACACACCGCCGCAACAGCGCAAGACAGAGCGACGACGCTAAGCAGAGTCAACGATGGGACCCGGACAATCCGTGGGAGACCGACGAAGGCGTGACCGCTGTAGTACGGCCGTCCCGAGAAACGACCCGGATCGACCCAGGTCCTGCAATCGGCTTCGATCGGTGAAGTTTCGCTCATTGACGACGACTGCGGCGCTTTTCTGCGTCGCCGCCGTCACGCTTGCACCGGCCGCGCCAGCCCAGGCGGACCAGATCCGGAACAATCAATGGCATCTTGAATCGTTGAAAGTCGCCGACGCTCATCAAATAAGTCAGGGCGAGGGGGTCACCGTTGCAGTTATCGACACTGGCGTGACAGCCCATCTTGACCTTCGAAATAACGTTCTACCTGGAGTTGACCTAACAACGGGTGGCTCCAGTGATGGACGAGAAGATCAGGACGGACACGGCACGGGAATGGCGGGATTAATCGCCGCGCACGGCCGCAACGCTAGCGATGGGGCTCTAGGCATCGCACCAAAGGCCAAGATCCTCCCGGTTCGGTATGCGAGAACCGGGAGGATCAACGAAAACTATGGCGACAGCCTGGCTGCGGGCATTGAATGGGCGGTTAGCCATGGCGCAAAGGTAATAAGCATCTCGTGGTCCGGCGGCTCGTCTGCAAGGCTGGGTCGCGCCGTGACAGCGGCCATCGCGGCAGACATCGTCGTCGTCGCGGGCGCCGGCAACCGGCCCGATTCATATGCAGTGGGCTTTCCAGCAATGTACGAAGGTGTTGTCGCAGTTGGCGCGACGGATCGCAGCGGGAAACTGGGCAAGGCCTCCGTAACTGGGAAAGCCATGGTTATCACCGCGCCAGGTGAGGACATTTTCAGCACGGGGTTGGCGGGCCGTTACCGGAAGGGCACTGGCACGTCGGATGCCACCGCGATTGTGTCGGGGGCGGTTGCGCTGATTCGGAGCAAGTACCCGGACCTGTCGGCCAAGGAAGTGATTCACCGACTGACCGCTACGGCCACGGACAAGGGTGCGCCCGGCCGGGACCCGGAATACGGCTACGGCGTACTCGATCTCGTCGCGGCGCTGACCGCCGACGTGCCGCCGCTCGACGACGAGGCCAACGCAAGTGCCGCCCCGACCCCGTCGGCTGGCGGGACGGCCGTTCCGATGCCCCACGTATCCGGTAGCAAGACGACCACCCTGCTGATCACCCTCGGTGCGCTGATTGTCATCGGCGTTGTGATCACCTTGCTGGTCGTACGCTCTCGCCGTCGCCAGGGCACATGACGCCGGCGCGACCGGTAGCGTGATCGATCGTGCGTATGTCTAATCCGTTCCGGCTGGTGCTCGCGTCGGCGAGCCCGGCGCGGCGCAAGAGCCTGCAGGCGGCCGGCATCAATCCGGAGGTGCTGGTCAGCGGCGTGGACGAGTCGGTCGTGGAGGCCCCGGACGCGGAGACTCTCTGCCTGACGCTGGCACAGCTGAAGGCGGAGGCGGTGGCGCACCGGCTGCGGCCGGAGGCGACCAGCGGGCGCGACCTGGTGGTGTTGGGCTGCGACTCGGTGCTGGCGTTCGGTGGGGAGATTCTCGGCAAGCCGGCGGATGCGGACGAGGCGCGGACGCGCTGGCGGGACATGCGGGGCCGTTCCGGGGTGCTGCACACCGGGCACTGCCTGATCGACGTGTCGGGCGACGGCCGCGCCGAGGCGGTCGCGTCGACGACGGTGCATTTCGCGGACATCACCGACGCGGAGATTGAGGCGTACGTCAACACCGGCGAGCCGCTGCATGTGGCCGGCGCGTTCACGATCGACGGGCTGGGTGGGCCGTTCGTGGAGCGCGTCGAGGGCGACCCGGGGACGGTGGTCGGGTTGTCGCTGCCGCTGCTGCGCCGGCTGCTCGGTCGACTCGACCGAGACATCACCGACCTGTGGGACACGGACGTCGATGAGGACTAACGTCGCGGCATGACGACGAGGTCGATTCGCATCACCGAGGAGCTTCAGGCGTACGTCGTGGCGCACGGGACGCCCCCGGACGACGTGATGCGGGATTTGGCGGCGGAGACGTACACCGTCCTGCCGGAGTTCGCGGAGATGCAGGTGGCGCTCGACCAGGCGGCCTTCCTCACCCTGCTGGCGCAGATGGTGGGCGCGCGGCAGGCGGTCGAGGTCGGCACCTTCACCGGACTGTCGGCGCTGGCGATCGCCCGTGGTCTCGTTCCCGGCGGGCGGTTGACCTGCTTCGACATCTCGGAGGACTTCACGGCGATGGCGCGCCGCTACTGGGCGCGGGCCGGGGTGGCGGAGCGCATCGAGCTGCGGATCGGGCCGGCCGCGGACGGGCTGCGTGCCCTGCCGGCGGACCCGCACCTCGATCTCGCCTTCATCGACGCGGACAAGACGGGCTACCCGGTCTACTGGGCGGAACTGGTGCCGCGGATGCGTCCCGGTGGGCTGATCGCGGTGGACAACGTGCTGCGCGGTGGGCGGGTGCTGGCGCCGCAGGACGAGGGCGATCGCGCGATCGCGGCGTTCAACGAGGCGGTCGTCAACGACGACCGGGTCGACGTGGTGATGCTGCCGCTCGCCGACGGCCTCACCCTGGCGCGCCGGCGCTGACCGCCGCGCCGCGATCTTGCAGTTCTGGCCGGGGCAAAAAGTGCTAAAAGCGGGCAAACTCAGGGCCACAACTGCAAGATCGCCGCCGAGGGGCGGGGGCGGCGCCTAACCCGCCCCCCGGGGGGGCAGGGGGTTATGCGGGGGCGGGGGCGGGGGCGGGGCGTAGTCGGATGGAGCGGCCGAGACGGGCGGCGAGCACGGCCGCGACGGCGATGAAGACCGGCAGCAGCAGGAACGCGCGGTGCGGGCCCACGCCGTCGGCGACGGCGCCGAGCAGCACGGGCGCGATCCCGAAGCCGACCGCCATCGAGTACGACGAGTAGCCGGCGGCGCGGTCCGCCTGGTCACCGGCGACGGCGAGCGCGATCGAGATCGCCAGCGGGTAGTGCATCGCGTTGCCGAACCCGACGATCACCAGGCCGGTGACGGCGAGCCAGCCCGCGGTGGCGGCCCAGAAGACCGCGAACCCGACGGTGCTCACCGCGAGCGCGCCGAGCAGCAGCGGGATCGGCGCGACCCGGAGCGCGATCCGGCCGCCGACGACCCGGCCGAGGAACATCCCGGCGACGATCGAGGCGACCGTCGCGGACGCCGCGCCGGGGGTCATCCCGGCGTGCGAGCGGAGCACGTCGGCGGTCCAGAGCGACAGGCAGACCTCGATGGAGCCGGTCACGCCCATCAGCGCCCAGGCGATCCAGTACGACCGGGGCAGCCGCCCGGGCCGGGTCTCGGCGGCGGCGGGCACGGCGGGCGCGCCCTGCGGCACGCGGATCCGGAACGCGACCGCGGCCAGCGCGACGAGCGCGATCAGGCCGGCCTGGACGGCCAGCGCCGGCCGCCACCCGGTCCCGGCGTCGACGGAGAGCCCGATGACGATCGGGGCGAGCACGCCCATGCCCGCGCAGGCGGCGTTGGCCTCGCTGATCGCGGCGGACGACGCGGCGCCGTGGTGCTCGGCGAGCGCGACGTTGACGCTGCTGACCAGGATGATGCCGAACGTCGACAGCACGACCACGGCCGTGAGGGTGGCGGCGATCGGTCGGAGCAGGCAGAGGGCCAGGACGCCGCCGGCGACGCCGGCGAGGGCGAGCCAGAGGGTACGGGCGCGGCCGATCCGGGCGGTCAGCCGGGCGAAGCTGAATCCGCCGATCAGCGCGCCGACGGCGAGCGCGGTGCTGTGCAGGCTGGCCACGGCGGCGGTGGTCTGCTGCTCGTCGCGCAGCAGCGGCACGACCGGCCCGAAGCCGTAGAGGAAGAAGCCCCACACCCCCAGCTGCGCGTAGATCAACCAGGTCAGCCGGTCATGTACGAGGCGGGGCACTGTCCTGACGCTACAAGCGTTCGGTCCCGACCCCGCCCCGCTGAGACGGAACTAACGGCGCGCAGCGTGGGCGCTCGGGTTGTCTGCGCCGAACAGGGGTCGTCGTGCGCCCGGCGGTAGCCCGGTCCGTTCGGCGAGGCCCCCGGCGCGACGAGCGGGGCGGAGGACGCGATATAGACGATCTTGCGTGTCCATAGTGGTGTGAACTCGTAGTACGTTCGGTCACTAGCACGTGTCGATTCGGCCCACACCGGGGCGTACGTACAGGACGTTGTTCCCATCCGCTGAGCGGATCCTGGGCGCAGCGCCGATCGGCAGCATGTGTGCCTGTAACTCAGATCACACCGAAGGGTTGCGGATGGTGGATCGGGATCAGCGGCATTGGGACGGTCCGGAGTCGGCGCGCTACGGGAGCCGCGGCTGGGACGTCGGACCGCCGCGCCAGGCGACGCCGGAGTGGCCGCCGCGGAGCGACGCGTACCGGCCGGAGGAGTCGCGGGACGGCGGTTACCGGCCGGACGGCCCCGGGGCCGGTCCGGACCCGTACCGGCCGATCGGCGCAGGCTACGACGGCCGGCCGAGCCGCTACGGCGACCAGCCCGCCCCGCCGCCCGGCGCCCGGCCCGCCTGGGGACGGCGCCGCCTCGACGCCAGCCCGTGGCACTGGCTGCTGTTCGTCCCGGTGATCGTGCCGCTGATGGTGCCGCTCTACAACCGGATCGAGCCGACCCTGGGCGGCATTCCCTTCTACTACTGGGGGCAGTTGTCCTTCGCGCTGCTGGCGTCGGCCGTGATCAGCGTCGTCCACCTGGCGACGAAGGACCGGTGACCGATGGGCGACCTCGCGGACAACCAGGTGCAGCTCTGGATCTTCATCTTCTTCTTCGGGCTGGTCGCCATCATGGGCTTCGCGGCCGCCCGATGGCGCCGGCCGGACAACATCCACACCCTTGAGGAGTGGGGGCTCGGCGGCCGCGCGTTCGGCAGCTGGGTCACGTTCTTCCTGCTCAGCGGCGATGTATACACCGCCTACACGTTTGTCGCGGTGCCGACGCTGGTGTACGGGGTCGGCGCCGCGGGGTTCTTCCCCGTGCCGTTCCTGGTGATCGTGTACCCCATGCTCTTCGTCGTGCTGAGCCGCTTCTGGTCGGTCTCGCACGTGCACGGCTTCGTCACGCCCGCCGAGTTCGTGCGCGCCCGCTTCGGTTCGCGGGCGCTGGCCGTCGGCGTCGCGGTCACCTGCGTCGTGGCGACGATGCCGTACATCGCGTTGCAGCTCATCGGCGTGCAGGCGGTCTTCAGGGTGATGGGCCTGCCCGGCGGCTGGCCGCTCACCGCGGCATTCCTCGTGCTGGCGCTCTACACGTTCAACTCGGGCCTGCGCGGCCCGGCGCTGATCTCGATCGTCAAGGACGTCCTGGTGCTGTGGGCGGTGCTCGCGGCGCTGCTCGCGGTGGCCGGCAGGTCGGGTGGCTGGGAGAACGTCTTCGAGGCGGCCAGCCAGAAGTACGCGTCCAGCGGGAGCACCACCGACGGCCTGTTGCTGGGCCTCGACAGCCAGCTCAACTACGTCACGCTGGCGCTGGGCTCGGCGGTGGCGCTGTTCCTCTACCCGCACACGCTGACCGCCGCGTTGGCGGCGCGGAACCGCGCGACGCTGCGCCGCAACCTCGCCGCCATGCCGCTCTACACGCTGTGCCTCGGCGCGCTGATGCTGACCGGGTTCGCCGCGATCTTCGACCGCGTGGAGCCGGTGGGCGGTGACCCGAACACCGTCGTTCCGAACTGGTTCAACACCTCGCTGCCGGACTGGACCGCCGGGCTGGCGTTCGCGGCGATCGGGGTGGGCGCCATGGTGCCCGCGGCCATCATGTCGATCGCCGCCGCGAACCTGTTCACCCGCAACATCTACCGCGAGTTCATCCGACCGCACGCGTCCGAGCGGGAGGAGACGATGGTGAGCAAGACGGCGTCGCTGGCCGTCAAGTTCGGGGCGGTGCTGGTCATCGTCGCGCTGAACACGCAGTTCGCCATCGACCTGCAGCTCATCGGCGGTGTGCTGATCATGCAGACGCTGCCGGCGGTGGCGCTGGGCCTCTACACCAACTGGTTCCACCGGACCGCGCTGATGTCCGGACTGCTCACCGGGCTGGTCGTCGGTATCCTGATGCTCTACCAGATCCCCCGCTACGGCGCCGACGGCGCCGTGCTGCGCCCGCACTTCGGCGGTTCGGCGTGGCCGCTCAGCAACCTCGGGCTGGACACCAAGAGCTCGATCTACGTGGGGATCGTCGCCCTGTCGGTCAACCTGATCGTCACTGCGGCGCTCACGCCGGTGCTACGCCGCGCCGGGGTGCCGGACGGTCGGGACATCACCGACGAACGCGACTACGTGGCCGACGAGGGCGACCCGCGGGTCAAGCGGATGACCGAGATCGTCGACGGCACCCCCGCCGAGGAGACGCTCCCCCAACCCGCGGCCGTCCCCACCCACCGCCGCTGAACCCGTAACTAGCGGACGCTGCGGGCGAAGGCGCGGGCGGCCCAGACCACGGCCAGGGCGGCGAGCATCACCGTGATGAGTAGGCCCTGCCAGACGGCGTCGTTGCCGACGTCGCCGGCGAAGAGGGCGCGGGTGCCGTCGACCGCCCACGAGAAGGGGTTCCAGTCGGCGACGCGCCGCAGCCACGCCGGCGCGAACGCCAGCGGCAGCAGGATGCCGGAGAGCAGCAGCACCGGCTGGGCCACGGTGTTCATCAGCGGCGCCAGCGCGTCCTCGCTCTTGACCAGCAGCGCGACGCCGTACGAGACGGCCGAGGTCATCAGGGCGATCAGGGCGAGCAGCAGGTACGCGAGCAGCAGGTCGGCGACGTGCACCCGGAGCCCGAACGGCAGCGCCAGCACCGTGATGATCACCGCTTGGACGAGCAGCGAGACGACGTCCCGCATCGAGCGTCCGAGCAGCAGGGCGAGCCGGCTGACCGGGGTGACCCGGGACCGCTCGATGACCCCGGCCCGAAGCTCGGCGATCAGGCCGAAGCCCTGGAACAGACCGCCGAAGATGGCGATCAGGACCAGCAGGCCGGGCACGAAGACGCGGTAGACCTCGGCGTCGCTGGTAGCGCCCATCGGCGCGAGCGCGGGCTTGAGCAGCGGGGCGAAGAGCAGCAGGTACATCACCGGCTGGAAGACGCCGACGAAGATCCAGACGGGGTTCCGGAGCAGCAGCAGGGTCTGCCGCTGGAAGATCAGCCAGGTGTCACGGGCGAGTTTCATCTCGAGTGGTTCCTTTCAGGACTCGCGCAGCGAGCGGCCGGTCTTGGTGAGGAAGACGTCGTCGAGGCTCGGCCGGTGCAGCTCGATCGAGGTCAGGTCGATCGAGGAGCCGTCGAGCGTGCGGAGGATCTGCGGGATCGCGGTGGCGCCCTCGTCGACGAAGAGCCGCAGGCCGCCCTCGTCGAGCGTCTCCAGCTTCGCGACGTACGGCTGGGTGTCGAGCAGCTGCGCGGCGGTGGGCGTGGCGGCGCGGGACAGGCCCACGGTGACGACGTCGCCGGAGATCTCGCGCTTGAGCTCGGCCGGCGTGCCCTCCGCGACGATCCGGCCGTGATCCATGATCGAGATTCGGTCGCAGAGCGCGTCGGCCTCGTCGAGGTAGTGCGTGGTGATGAAGACCGTCATCCCCTCGGCCCGCAACCGGCGGATCTCGTCCCACATGTGGGCGCGGCTCTGCGGGTCCAGCCCCGTCGTCGGCTCGTCCAGGAAGACGATCTTCGGCTCGTGGATGATGCCGAGCGCGATGTCGACCCGGCGGCGCTGGCCACCGGAGTACGTCTTGCACTTGCGGTCGGCGTACTCGGTCAGCTGGAACGCCGCGAGCGCCCGGGCGGCGCGCGCGTGCGCCTCGGCCTTGCCGATGCCGTACATCCGGGCGTGCAGCACCAGCTCCTCGCGGGCGGTGACCTCGTCCCACGTGCTGCCGCCCTGGGCGACGTAGCCGATCCGCCGGCGCACCTCGGCCGGGTCCTTGCGCAGGTCGGCGCCCGCGACGGTCGCCTCGCCGCCGTCCGGCGCGATGAGGGTGGCGAGCATCCGCAACGTCGTCGTCTTGCCGGCGCCGTTCGGGCCGAGGAAACCGAAGATCTCCCCCGGCTCGACCACCAGGTCCACGCCGCGCACCGCATCCACCGTCTTCGTCTCGCGGCCTTGTCGGGAGCGGAACGACTTCCGCAGCCCCTTCGTCTCGATCATCGAAA
Organism: Micromonospora pattaloongensis; assembly: GCF_900107255.1. Lineage (GTDB taxonomy): Bacteria > Actinomycetota > Actinomycetes > Mycobacteriales > Micromonosporaceae > Micromonospora_I > Micromonospora_I pattaloongensis. The sequence continues at coordinate 368,970 of NZ_FNPH01000001.1, forward strand.
GCTCCTGGTCGGCAGGGGCCGGCGCGGACGCCGGCCGCATTCCCCCGGTGCACGCCAAGAGGCGTCACCCCAACGCTCGGGCGTCACGGTAACGCGATATAACGCAAGTAGTCAACCTTGATTATTACTCGTCGCGAACCCCGAATCGATCGGAGTCACGCTGCCACTGCGCCCAGCCCTGGTTCGCGTCGAACTCCGGCGGCAGGTACGGCACCCCGGACTCGATGAGGTCCGCGGTCCGCTCACACCAGGCGATCTCTCCCTCGGTGCGGGCGATGGCGAGATCGAAGAACCAGGCCACGTGGACGGGCTTGGTGCGGTGCAGCCAGTCCGAGTTCAGCGCCGCGCGGCTGCTCTCGTTGGACGCACGCAGGATGTTGGCGCGGTTGCGCAGCGCGGCCGCCGCCTCCTCGCGGGGCATCGCCGGCAGGAAGGAGAAGGCGGCGAAGAACGGATCCGGCGGCGGCCGGTACTCCCACCACTGCTCGCGCAGCAGCGTCTCGAACTCCTCGCTCCCCTTTGGAGTGATCTCGTACGTCGTCCGGGCCGGACGCGCCCCCACCTGCTCCGTGGCGACCTCGCGCAGCAGCCCCTCCTCGGTCAGCTTGCGCAGCGCGTGGTAGATCGAGCCGGGCGCGACGTTCGCCCACTTGTCGGCGCTCCAGCTCAGCAGCTCGCGGCGCACGTCGTAGCCGTGCACCGGCTGCATCCACCGCACCAGACCGAGAATCATCATCCGAGTGGCTGACACGAGCCAAGCGTAATAGGCAAAATTGACTAACAACCGGCAGATTCCGCGGCCGGCACGCCGGCAGTGGAACATCCCACACTTAGCGCCGGTTAAGGCGATCAAGTCGGCCGATAGACTCCCCGTGAGGTACACCGAGCAAAGCCAAAGGCTGCGGGAGCAGGACCACTCGCGAGCAAAAGGAGAACATGGCCGTGCGCAAGGTTCTCATCGCCAACCGGGGCGAGATCGCCGTACGCGTCATCCGGGCCTGCCGGGACGCCGGCCTGGCGAGCGTGGCCGTCTACGCCGACTCCGACCGCGACGCGCTGCACGCGACGCTGGCCGACGAGGCGTACGCGCTGGGCGGCGAGACCGCGGCCGAGACGTACCTGCGGATCGACAAGCTGCTCGACGTCGCCGCCAGGTCCGGGGCGGACGCGGTGCACCCCGGCTACGGCTTCCTCTCCGAGAACGCCGACTTCGCGGCCGCCGTGATCGACGCCGGGCTGACCTGGGTCGGCCCGACCCCGCAGGCGATCCGGGACCTGGGCGACAAGGTCACCGCCCGGCACATCGCGCAGCGCGCCGGCGCCCCGCTGGTGCCCGGCACGCCGGACCCGGTCGCCGGCCCGGACGAGGTGATCGCGTTCGCGGAGGCGCACGGCCTGCCCGTCGCGATCAAGGCGGCCTTCGGCGGCGGCGGGCGCGGCCTCAAGGTCGCACGCACCCTGGACGAGATCCCGGAGCTGTTCGAGTCGGCGACCCGCGAGGCGGTGGCGGCGTTCGGACGCGGCGAGTGCTTCGTCGAGCGGTACCTGGACCAGCCGCGGCACGTCGAGGCGCAGGTCCTCGCCGACCACCACGGCAACGTGATCGTGGTCGGCACCCGCGACTGCTCGCTGCAGCGTCGGCACCAGAAGCTCGTCGAGGAGGCGCCGGCCCCGTTCCTCACGCCGGAGCAGCGGGCGGAGATCCACGAGTCCGCGAAGGCGATCTGCCGGGAGGCCGGCTACCACGGCGCGGGCACCGTGGAGTACCTGGTGGGTCGGGACGGGACGATCTCGTTCCTGGAGGTCAACACGCGGCTGCAGGTCGAGCACCCGGTGACCGAGGAGACGGCCGGCATCGACCTGGTCCGCGAGCAGTTCCGGATCGCCGCGGGCGACAAGCTGCGCTTCTCCGCCGACCCGACGCCACGCGGCCACTCCATCGAGTTCCGGATCAACGGCGAGGACCCGGGGCGCAACTTCCTTCCCGCCCCCGGCACCGTCACGGCGCTGCGGCTGCCCACCGGACCGGGCGTCCGGGTCGACACCGGCATCTCGGCCGGCGACGTCATCGGCGGCAACTTCGACTCGCTGCTCGCCAAGGTGATCATCACCGGCGAGACGCGGGCTGAGGCGATCGAACGGGCACGGCGGGCGCTGGACGAGATGATCGTGGACGGGATGGCCACCGCGCTGCCCTTCCACCGGCTGATCGTGCGCGACCCGGCGTTCACCACCGAGCCGTTCAGCGTGCACACCCGGTGGATCGAGACCGAGTTCGACAACACGGTCCCGCCGTTCACCGCCGCCGCCGGCAGCACGGAGACCGCGCAGGAGCGCGAGACCGTCGTGGTCGAGGTGGGCGGCAAGCGCCTGGAGGTGAGCCTCCCCGCCGGCTTCGGCGCGGGTACGGCGACCGCCGCGGCCGGCACCGGCGCCCGCAAGCCGGCCCGCCGCGGCTCCGCGTCCAAGGCGGGCGGCGCCGCCAGCAGCGACGCGCTCACCTCCCCCATGCAGGGCACCATCGTCAAGATCGCCGTCGCCGAGGGTGACCAGGTCCAGGAGGGCGACCTCGTGGTCGTCCTGGAGGCGATGAAGATGGAGCAGCCCCTCAACGCGCACAAGGCCGGCGTGGTCACCGCCCTCTCGGCCGAGGTGGGCGCCGTCGTCACCGCCGGCGCCGCCATCTGCACCATCGCCTGATCGCGGTGATCAGGGGACAGCTCCCGCGTGTCGTCGGCGCGCCGCGTGCCGTACCCCCTGATCACCGGTGATCAGCGGGCACCTGACGCGGGCCCTTCCCGCCGCGGCGGCATGATGGCCCGGTGCGTTTTCTTTCCGGCGCGGCACCCGCGCACGACCTGACCTACAGCGACGTCTTCATGGCCCCGGCCCGCTCCGAGCTGGGCTCCCGGCTCGACGTGGAGCTCGCCACCTCCGACGGGACCGGCACGACGATCCCGCTGGTCGTGTCGAACATGACCGCGGTCGCCGGCCGCCGGATGGCCGAGACGGTCGCGCGGCGCGGCGCGATCGCCGTCATCCCTCAGGACATCCCGTTCGAGGTCGTCGCCGACGTCGTCGCCTGGGTGAAGCGACGTCACCTCGTGCACGACACCCCGATCACCCTGGGCCCGACCGACACCGTCGGCGAGGCGATCAACCTGCTGCCCAAGCGCGCGCACGGCGCGGTCGTGGTCGTCGACGACGCCGGCCGCCCGCTCGGCGTGGTGACCGAGGCGGACTGCGTCGGCGTCGACCGCTTCGCCCAACTGCGGCACGTGATGTCCAGCGAACTGCTCACCGTGCCGGCCGACGCCGACCCGCGCAGCGGTTTCGAGCGGCTCGCCGAGGGGCGGCACCGGCTCGCGCCGGTGGTCGACGCGGACGGCCGGCTGGTCGGGGTGCTCACCCGGCAGGGCGCGCTGCGGGCCACGCTCTACCGGCCCGCCACGGACGACCGCGGACGGCTGCGGATCGCGGCCGCGATCGGCATCAACGGCGACGTGGCCGGCAAGGCCGCCGCGCTGCTGGACGCCGGCGTGGACACGCTGGTCGTGGACACCGCCCACGGCCACCAGGAACGGATGATCTCGGCGCTGCGCGCGGTGCGCGCACTGGGACCGGCGGTTCCGGTGGCGGCCGGCAACGTGGTCACCGCCGAGGGGGTACGGGATCTCGTGGAGGCCGGCGCCGACATCGTGAAGGTCGGGGTCGGACCGGGCGCGATGTGCACGACGCGGATGATGACCGGCGTCGGTCGACCGCAGTTCTCCGCGGTGCTCGACTGCGCGGCCGCCGCGCGGCGCCTCGGCGCCCACGTCTGGGCGGACGGCGGGGTGCGGCATCCCCGGGACGTGGCGTTGGCGCTCGCCGCCGGGGCGTCGAACGTGATGATCGGCTCCTGGTTCGCCGGGACGTACGAGTCGCCGGGCGATCTCTACACGGACGCCGACGGGCGACGCTACAAGGAGAGCTTCGGGATGGCGTCGGCGCGGGCGGTCAGCGCGCGCACCGCCGAGGACAGCGCCTTCGATCGGGCCCGCAAGGCGGTCTTCGAGGAGGGGATCTCGTCGGCGCGGATGTACCTCGACCCGGCGCGCCCGGGCGTGGAGGACCTGATCGACGAGATCATCGCCGGGGTGCGCAGCGCCTGCACGTACGCGGGCGCGGCGACGCTGTCGGAGTTCCACGAACGCGCGGTCGTCGGGGTGCAGAGCTCCGCCGGCTACGCCGAGGGGATGCCACTGCCGACCAGCTGGTGACCCGCCCGCGGCGTGTTGGTCGAGAAGCGGGCGGCGCCCCCCTTGATCGACGCGGGAGAGTAACGTGACGATCGATCGAGGTCGAATGCCCGGGGGGAGACGTCGATGGGACCGGCGGTCGAGGTTCATGAGCTGGTCAAGCGGTATCCGAAGCGCGACGTCAACGCGGTCGACGGGCTGAGCTTCGCCGTCGAGACCGGGGAGGTCTTCGGGCTGCTCGGCCCGAACGGCGCCGGCAAGACCACCACGGTGGGGATCCTGACCACGATGGTGCGGGCCACCAGCGGAGGGGCGTACGTCGGCGGCGTCGACGTGCTGCGCGATCCGGTACGCGCGCGGGCGCGCTTCGCCGTCGTACCGCAGCGCAGCAACCTCGACCGGTCGCTCACGCCGCGCCAGAACCTGACCTTCCACGCCGCGTACCACGGTTACTCCCGCGCGGAGCGCAACGCCCGGGCGGCGACGCTGCTCGACGAGTTCGGGCTGATCGGGCAGGCGGACACCAAGGTGGACTTCTACTCCGGCGGGATGGCGCAGCGGCTGATGATCGCGCGCTCGCTGATGCACGAGCCGCAGGTGCTCTTCCTCGACGAGCCGACCACCGGGCTCGACCCGCAGGCCCGGCTCTTCGTCTGGGAACGCCTGCGCGAGCTGCGCGGCCGCGGCGTCACGATCATGCTGACCACGCACGACATGGACGAGGCGGCCCAGTTGGCCGACCGGGTGGGGATCGTCGACCACGGGCGGCTGCTGGCGCTGGACACGCCGCCCGCGCTCGTCCGCCGGCTCACCGGGCAGACCGTCCTCGACCTCACCGTCGTCGCCGGCGCCGGGGACGACACGGAGAAGCTGCTCGCCGCGCTGACCGAGCTTCCGGGGGTCGAACGCGGCGAGCAGGTGTCCGCGGCAGCCGGCGGGGCCGGGCCGGCCGACGGTGCGACCCTGCTCCGGCTCTACGTCACCGGCGAGCCGGCGGCCCTGCTCGCCCCGGTCGCCGGCGTGCTGGCCGGGCGCTCGGCCAGCCTCACCGACGTGCACTTCGGCGAGCCGAGCCTGGAGGACGTGTTCATCGATCTGACCGGAAGGGCGCTGCGATGACCACCGTGACCGATGCGACCACCACGGCGGCGGTCGCCGGGCCGCCGCTGCGGGCCTCCGCCCGGCGCGCGTTTCTGGCGATCCTGTGGCGCGACATCTTCGTCACCGGCAAGGAGTTCTGGGTCCTGCTCGTGCAGGTGGCGCTGACGCCGGTGTTCACGCTGTTCATCTTCGCCAAGGTGCTCGGCAGCCTGAACTATGTCAGCGCGGACTTCGGCGATTTGCTGCTGCCCGGCATCGTCGCGCTCGCCGCGTTCCTGACCGCGCTGCAGAGCGTGGCGTTTCCGCTGGTGATGGAGTTCGGCTGGACCAAGGAGATCGAGGACCGGCTGCTCGCGCCGATCGCGACCGACCTGGTGGCGGTGGAGAAGATGCTGATAGCGACCCTGCGCGGGCTGCTCGCCGCCGTCGTCATGTTCCCGATCGGCGCGCTGGTGCTCGGCGCCGCGCCGTGGCGGGGCGCCGGCTTCCCGCTGCTGGTCGCCGTGCTGGTGCTCGGCGCGTGGGTCGGGGCCGGCATCGGCATGACGGTCGGCACCGCCGTGCCACCCGCGAAGATCAGCATCATGTTCGGGTTGATCTTCACTCCGCTGATGTTCACGGGGGCCACGCAGTACCCGCTGACCCAGCTGCACGACCTGCGGTGGTTCCAGGTGGTCAGCGCGATGAACCCGTTGACGTACTGCTCGGAGGGGGTGCGGGCCGCGCTGGTGCCGCACATCCCGCACGTACGGCCGTGGATCTCGGTCGCCGCGCTCGCCGGTTTCGCCGCGATCTTCACGCTCACCGCGATCCTCGGCTTCCGCCGCCGCGCCCTCAGCTGACGCCTCGCGCGCCGCGCATGATCCGCGTGATCAGGGGTGCGCGCGTACGGCACGCCGGCGACACGCGGGAACTGGTCCCTGATCACGGGGATCATGAAGGGTGCGGGCCGTCGGCACGGGACCTGCCGACGGCCCGCTGGCGTGCCGCGCCCGGATGGCACGAAGGCCGGCCCGGGGGCGCGCCGCGTCAACCGTACGCTGGTTTGAGCGGAAACGGCGGCATTGGCGGTGTGTTGTCGCCCAACCGGGGGGCGACGGTCGAGGTCAGTCCTGATCGTGGAGCATCAGCTGGCGCGCCGCCTCGGTGATCGACCCGGAGAGCGACGGGTAGATCGTGATCGTGTGGGCGAGTTGGTCCACCGTGAGGTGGTTCTCGACCGCCATGGTGATCGGCAGGATCAGCTCGCTGGCGTTCGGCGCCACGACGACGCCGCCGATCACCTGGCCGCTCAGCGGACGGCAGAAGAGCTTGACGAAGCCGTCCTCCAGTCCCGCCATCTTGGCGCGGGCGTTGCCGGCCAGCGGGAGCATGACCTGCCGGGCGAGCGTCGGCTGGGCGTCGACCTCGTTCTGCGAGACGCCGACGGTGGCCAGCTCGGGGTCGGTGAAGACGTTCGCGGCGACGGTACTCAGCCGCAGCGGCGCGACCGCCTCGCCGAGCGCGTGCCACACGGCGATCCGGCCCTGCATCGCCGCCACGCTGGCCAGCGGCAGCACCCCGGTGCAGTCACCGGCGGCGTAGATGCCCGGCACGTTGGTGCGGGAGACCCGGTCGACGGTGATGTACCCGCCGGGCGCGACCCCGACGCCGTACTCGGTGAGCCCCAGGTTCGCGGTGTTCGGCACCGCGCCGACCGCCATCAACGCGTGCGAGCCGGTCACCGTACGCCCGCCGGCGAGCTCGACCTCGACGCCGTCGCCCGTGCGCCGGACCGCGTTGGCCCGGGAGTTGTTGAGGATGGTCATGCCGCGGGCCCGGAAGACCTGCTCGATCGCCATGGCCGCGTCTGCGTCCTCGTGCGGCATGACGCGGTCACGGCTGGAGACCAGCGTCACCGCGACCCCCATCGCCAGGTACGCGCTGGCGAACTCCGCGCCGGTCACGCCGGAGCCGATGACGATCAGGTGCTCGGGCAGCTCGGCCAGGTCGTAGACCTGCCGCCAGGTCAGGATCCGCTCGCCGTCCGGCACCGCGCTCGGCAGCACCCGGGGCGTCGCACCGGTGGCGAGCAGCACCATGGTGGCGTCCACCGCGTACTCGGCGTCACCGTGGGACGGGGTGACGATCACCCGGTGGGTGTGACCGAGCGTGTCGTCCCCCAGCCGCGCCGTGCCGTGCACGTAGTTGACGCCGGCCTTGACCAACTTTGCGTGAATGTCGCTGGACTGGGCCAACGCCAGCCGCTTGACCCGGCCGTGCACGGCCGGCGCGTCCACGGTGACCGCCTCCAGGCCGCCCGAGTGCACCCCGAACTCCTCGGTGTCCCGGTAGCCGGTGACGACGTCGGAGCTGGCGATGAAGGTCTTCGACGGCACACAGTCGGAGAGCACGCAGGCGCCCCCGGCGCCCTCGGCCTCGACGACGGTGACGTCGGCGTCCAGCTGGGCGGCGACGAGCGCGGCCTCATACCCGGCCGGTCCACCACCGATGATCACGATACGGCTCACTGCGAATTTCTCCCCCACCTGGGCGTTTCGGCTCGTGCGGACGGGCGGCGGAGCGGCGGCGTGCGAAGGCTCCGTTGCGCGACACGCACCGTCGTATTCTCCACTACCGGCCGGCCGGGCTATCGTCATCGCCGTGCGTCATTACGCCGCGTACGGCTCAAATCTCGATCCCGCCCGGATGCGTGCCTACTGTCCGCATTCGCCGATGGTGGGCACCGGCTGGCTGGAAGGCTGGCGGCTCACGTTCGCCGGGGAGGAGGCGCTCGGTTGGGAGGGCTCGGTCACCACGATCGTCGAGTCCCCCGGCGATCGCGTCTTCGTGGCGCTCTACGACGTGCACCCGTGGGACGCCGCCCAGCTCGACGAGGTCGAGGGGGTGACGGCCGGCACGTACCAGAAGCTGCACCTGCGGGTCGCCACCCTGGACGGCGAGGTGACGGCGTGGGTCTACGTCTTCACCGGCTACGAGGGGGGCCTGCCGACGGCGTGGTACCTCTCGGAGATCGCCAACGCGGCGGAGAAGGCGGGCGCGCCGGACGACTACGTCGCGCGGCTGCGCGCGCGTCCCACCCGCACGTCCGCGCCGTAGCGCGGCGCGGCTACCCCGCGACTGGGCGGTGCCGCGCCGCCGCTCAATTACGCCTGCGGACGCCGCCGGTCAGGTGCGCGCGCACGCCGGGGTCGGTGCCGACCGCAGGCCCGCCACCGCGCAGTTCAGCAGCCCGACCAGCTCGGCGCGCTCGGTGGGCTCCAGCGCAGCGAATGCGCTCCCGGTGATCCGGTCGGTGACCGCTTCGGCCCAGAGCCGCCGCCGGATCAGCGGCCCGGCCGGCGGATAGGGCGGCTGCCAGCCGAAGGCGACGGCGCCGGCCTCGCCCTCGGGCCCGGCCAGGATCGCCTCCAGCGGGGTGAGGCCGCTGGCCCGGACGGCCAGCAGGTGCGCGGCCCCGCGGTACTCGCGGAGCTGGTGCAGCAACGCCGCCGCCTGCGCGCCGGGCGCGTCGTCCGGCTCCCCCAGCGCCCGCCACGCCGCGAACAGCGGCATCCCGGCCGGGTCGGCGGCCCGGACGACCCGGCGCAGCAGCTCGACCAGCCGGGCGACGCGGGGAAATCCGTCGAGGTGTTCGGCGCCCCAGCGGCAGCACTCGTCGAGGGTGGTGGTGGCGACCTCGATGGGCGGGGTGACCTGTCGGGCCGCGTCCCAGCCGTCGGCGACCGCCTCCGGCGCGATGAAGCCGAGCGCGGCCGCCACGGTCTCCGCGGGCACGTCGCCGAGCGCCCCGCCCCGACCCGCCACGTAGAACGCCCAGCCGGAGAGCCCCATCCGGCGCGCGCGGCGCAGCGTCTGCGGGGCCTCGCTGAACGCGCCGCCCAGCTCCAGCAGCCCGGGCTTGGCGGCGCTGGCGCCCTGCTCTGGCGTCATCCCTGTGATTCTGCCTTCCGGCCGCGATTTCGCACAGCGCCGCCATCGGCGTCGAGCGATTCCAGCGCCGCCTGCACCTCGCCGGCGCGACGGCGCGCCGCCGCGGCGTCCCGCTCGGCCGTCTTGCGGGCGAGCTTCCGCCGGCCGAGCTCCTCCTCGGCGGCCGACCGCCGGCGCCGTAGCTCGGCGAGCTGCTCGTCGAGCTCGGCCAGCGCGGCGGCGCCGTCCTGTTCGGCCGCCGCGGCGCGCTCCAGCTCCGTCTCGGCCCGCTTGGCCTCGGTACGCGCGGCCGCCAGCTCCCTGTCGAGCGCCCGCCGCTGCGCCGCGCGCGCCGCCTCGGCGGCCTTGGCGTCCCGTTCGGCCTTCGCGGCACGCTCCCGCTCGGCCGGTGTCGTCGGCGGCGGCCCGGGGGCCTGCTCCTCGCGGCCGCCGGTCACCAACCGCAGGCGTGGCCGCGGCACCTCACCGAACCCGGCGTACGTCACCGCGCGCACCAGCCGACCGGACTGCACCTGCGCGGCGATCTCCTCGTCGGAGAGCGCCGCCGTCAACGTCGCCTCGACCTCCGCGAGCGGGAGCTTCGCCCCGGCGATGCGGGGGCCGGCCTCGCGGGCGAGGGTCCGTGCCTCGTTGACCAGCCCGGTCACGGCGGCGCGCCGCTGCGCGGAGAGCTCCCGCAGCTGCTCGCCGCGCAGCTCGCGCTGCGCCGCCCGCAGTGCCGCGGAAAGTTCGACCAGCTCGGCCACGAGTTCGGGGCGGCGCAGCGCGAGCAGGTTGACCAGCCAGGCCGAGACGGTCGGCTTGCGCAGCTTCGCGATCTCCCGCGCCCTCCGGGCGTCGCCGTCCTTCCGGGCGGCGGCCACCGCCTCGTCCCGGGCCGCGACGAATCCGCCCGGCGGCGCGGCGTAGAGCCGCTCGACGACGTCCCGCGGGATGTCTGCCATCGTGTCCCGGCGTCAGTCGATGGTGGTGCCGGGAACGAGGCGGGCGTAGTCGCAGCCGGCGAGCTTCGCCATCATGCCGTCCGTGATCGTGTGGCCGGCGTCGCTGAGCACGGCGTCGTGCAGCGCGTACGCCCGCCGGGGCGCGACGGCCCGGACGAACTCCACGGACTCGGCGAGCTTGAGCCACGGCGCGGAGACCGGGACGAAGAGCGTGTCGACCTGCGCGTCGGTCGGCAGATCGAAGGAGTCGCCGGGGTGGTAGAGGCTGTCGTTGACCAGGAACCCGAGGTTCGGCACGCGCGGCACGTCCGGGTGGATCTCGGCGTGCCAGCCGCCGTACGCGCGCACCGTCATGCCGGCCGCCTCGAAGGTCTGTCCAGATTCGACGGAGGTGACCACGCCGGCGAGCGCGTCGAGCTTGGCGGCCACCGACGGGTGCGTGTGGACGGTCACGGTCAGCCGCTTGCCCAGGGCCTCGGCGAGCGCGTCCACGTCCAGGTGGTCGGCGTGCTCGTGGGTGATCAGGACGGCGTCGACCCCGTCCAGGGCGGCCGCCTCGGTGTAGACGCCCGGGTCGATGACGAGCACCCCGCCGTCCGATTCGGCGCGGACGCAGGAGTGGCCGTACTTGGTGAGCCGCATCGTGACCCCCTCGGTCCGGCAGCGTTCCGTCCGGCTGCCAGTTCGTGACGCTACCCGGTCAGTCTGCCGGAAATGGGACGCGCTCGCCGCCGCCTACCCCGTTCCGCGCGGTGATCAAGGAATCGGCGGCTGCCGCCCCCTTGATCAAGGGTCTGGTCAGAACGCGCCGGCGGAGAGGGCCGCCAGGGCGGTGTGGACCATGACGCGGACGCCGTAGCCGATCGAGCGTTCGTCGACGTCGAAGGCGCCCTGGTGGATGTCGACGCGGGTGTCGGAGCCGGGGACGCCGGTGCCGAGCCGGATCATCGCGCCGGGGACCTGATCGAGGTAGAACGCGAAGTCCTCGCCGCCCATGCTGATCTCGGCCTCGACCACGCGGTCCGGGCCGAGCGCCGCGCCGGCCGCCCCCGCGATGATCGCGGAGGCCATCCGGTCGTTGATCACCGGCGGCACGCCGCGGGAGTAGCGAACCTCGGCGGTCGCGCCGGTGCCGGCGACGACGTCCTTGACCAGCTGAGTGATCAGGTCGGGGGCCTCGCGCCAGGCGTCCCGGTTCAACACCCGCAGCGTGCCCTTGACGCTTCCCTCGCCCGGGATCGCGTTGTACGCCTCGCCGGCGTGCACCCGGCCCCAGACCAGCGACACCCCGGCGCGCGGGTCGACCCGGCGGTCGAGCAACGACGGCACGTCGACGATCACCCGGCCGAGGGCGTGCACCAGGTCGGCGGTCAGGTGCGGGCGGGCGGTGTGCCCGCCGCGACCGGTGAGCGTCACCTCGACGGTGTCGGCGGCTGCGGTGAACGGGCCGGAGCGGACCCCGACCAGACCGGCCGGGAGCTGCGGGTAGCAGTGCAGCGCGTAGATCGCGGAGACGTCCTTGAGCCCACCGGCCGCGATCACCTGGGGCGCACCGGAGGGCACCGCCTCCTCGGCCGGCTGGAAGAGCAGTCGGACCCGGCCGGGCAGCTCGCCCTGCTCGGCGAGCTGGGCGAGCGCCAGCCCGACGCCGAGCAGCACGGTGGTGTGCACGTCGTGGCCGCAGGCGTGCGCGACGTTCTCGACGGTCGACCGGTAGGGCACGTCCTTCAGGTCGGGCAGCGGCAGCGCGTCGAGGTCGGCCCGGAGCGCGATGACCCGGTCGCCCTCGCCGATGTCGCAGATCACGCCGTTGCCCTTGGGCAGGAAGCGGGGCGCCAGCCCCGCCACGGCGAGCTCCCGGGCGATCAGGGCGGCGGTCTCGAACTCCTGGTTCGACAGCTCCGGGTGCGCGTGGATGTGACGGCGTACGGCCACAAGCTCGGCGCCGCGGGAGGCGAGCCACCGGTCGAGCTGACCGGGAAGCGGGTCGGCCCCGGGCGGTGTTTCGGGCCAGGACGACGCCAGCTGGCTGTCGGTGGACAGCGTCAACGCACTCGTCACGTCAATTTCTCGATCACTGTGAATGGAACGGGACTCGGACAGCCTAGACCCGGAGTGGTGACGCTGCGCAACCTCGTTCTGGTAGCGGTCGGATCGCGCACTGTCACGAAATCCCTGGTAGGAGCGTCCGGGAACCGGCAGGACGGACTCGCCGACATCGTCGGACGCTGGCATGAGTCCCACACCTCCTACAACGCGTAACGGTCGCGCGAGTCACGTATCCCTGTCGGCACACCCGGACCATCCATGAGGAGTTGCACTTATCCCCAGGCTCTCGGGACGGCGCGGGGCGACCAGCGTGACAGAACGCTCTGACGCCGGCCACCCGGACGTCGGTTCCCCGTCAGTGCCGGGTTCGGCAATTCACGGATCTTCTCCGGGCACGGTCTTCCCGTACCCGGATCACCGACCGCCACACACCTCCGCCGGCTCAGAACCGCTCGACAGGGCGGTAGGTGCCCCACACCTCGCGCAGCGTCCCGCACACCTCCCCCACGGTGGCGCGGGCCCGCAGCGCCTCCTTCATCGGGTAGAGCACGTTCTCCGTGCCGGCGGCCGCGGTCCGCAGCCCCGCCAGCGCCCGCTCCACCGCGCCCGCGTCCCGCTCCCGGCGCAGCCGGGCGAGCCGGTCGGCCTGGGCGGCCTCGATCGCCGGGTCGACCCGCAGCGGCTCGTACGGCTCCTCCTCGTCGAGGGTGAACCGGTTGACCCCGACCACGATCCGCTCGCCGTTGTCGATCTCCTGCGCGACCTGGTACGCCGACGCCTCGATCTCGCGCTTCTGGAAGCCCGCCTCGATCGCGTCCACCGCCGAGCCGTGCTCGAAGACGCGCTCGATCAACGCCTCGGCGGCCGCCTCGATCTCGGCGGTCATCGCCTCGACCACGTACGACCCGGCGAACGGGTCCACTGTGGAGGTCAGGTCGGTCTCGTACGCCAGCACCTGCTGGGTGCGCAGCGCCAGCCGCGCCGCCTTCTCGGTCGGCAGCGCGATCGCCTCGTCGAAGCTGTTGGTGTGCAGCGACTGCGTGCCACCGAGGACCGCGCCGAGCCCCTGCACGGCCACCCGGATCAGGTTGACCTCGGGCTGCTGGGCGGTGAGCTGCACGCCGGCCGTCTGGGTGTGGAAGCGCAGCATCATCGACTTCGGGTTCTGCGCGCCGAACTCCTCGCGCATGATCCGCGACCAGATCCGCCGGGCCGCCCGGAACTTCGCGACCTCCTCGAGCAGCGTGGTCCGGGCGACGAAGAAGAACGACAGCCGGGGCGCGAAGTCGTCGACGGCGAGGCCGGCCGCGAGCGCGGCGCGCACGTACTCGACGCCGTTGGCGAGGGTGAACGCGATCTCCTGCACGGGCGAGGCGCCGGCCTCGGCCATGTGGTAGCCGGAGATGGAGATCGTGTTCCACTTCGGCACCTCCTTGCGGCAGTAGCCGAAGGTGTCCGCGACCAGCCGCAGCGAGGGCTTGGGCGGGAAGATGTACGTCCCGCGCGCGATGTACTCCTTGAGGATGTCGTTCTGGATCGTGCCGTTGAGGGCGGAACCGCCGATCCCGGCGTCCTCGGCGACGAGCTGGTAGAGCAGCAGCAGCACCGAGCCGGGCGCGTTGATCGTCATCGAGGTGGAGACCCGGTCGAGCGGGATGCCGCCGAAGAGGACCTTCATGTCCTCGATGGAGTCGATGGCGACGCCCACCTTGCCGACCTCGCCGTGCGCGATCGGGTCGTCCGAGTCGTACCCCATCTGGGTGGGCAGGTCGAACGCGACGGACAGCCCCATGGTGCCGGCGGCGAGCAGCTGCTTGTAGCGGGCGTTGGACTCGGCGGCGGTGCCGAAGCCGGCGTACTGGCGCATCGTCCAGGGCCGGGAGGTGTACATCGAGGAGTAGACCCCGCGGGTGTACGGGAACTCGCCGGGCCGGCCGAGCCGCGAGTCCAGATCCGCGGGGAGATCGGCCGCGTCGTACACGGCCTTGATCGGGAAACCGGACTCGCTTAACCGCCGTTCACTCATACGCGGATGGTAGGCCGCGCGCGGCGCGGACCGGGTGAGGGATTCCGCACAACAGGTGGAAAAACAGGCACAAAGCGTTGTCTATCAACTACTTACCGTTGAGTTCCGGATAACCCTGGCCCGGCGACTTTTGCTCAGGAGGGCATACACCGCAAGATAGGGGGGTTCGGTTTCCGGCCCCTCGATCTATCGGTGGCATTTCCTGTGACTCAGATCCCGACGTGGAGTGGCGGACAACTCGGCCCCACCAGTGGACGTGCAGCACCCGGCGCCACCATCGGCGGGCGATACGCGCTCCGCGCGGCCGTCGGCCACGGCGGCATGGGCACCGTCTGGCGCGCGAGCGACACGCTGCTGCGGCGCGACGTGGCCGTCAAGGAGGTCATCCTGCCGGCGGGGCTCGCCCCCAGCGACCGGGACGCGCTCTACGAGCGCACGCTGCGCGAGGCCCGCGCCGCGGCCGCGCTGCAGCACCCCGCCGTGGTCCAGGTCTACGACGTGGTCACCGACGGCGGCCGCCCGTGGATCGTGATGGAGCTGCTCGACGCCCGCAGCCTCGCCGACATGGTGATCGAGGACGGGCCGGTGGCGCCGCGCGCGGTCGCCAAGATCGGCATCGCCCTGCTCGGCGCGCTGGAGGTCGCGCACGCCAACGGCGTGCTGCACCGCGACGTCAAGCCGGCCAACGTGCTGATCTGCTCCGACGGCCGGTGCGTGCTCACCGACTTCGGCGTCGCCCGGATGCCCACCGAGGTGCAGCTCACCACCCCGGGCATGGTGCTGGGGTCGCCGCACTTCATCTCCCCCGAACGGGCGATGGGCCAGGACTTCGGCCCGCCGAGCGACCTCTTCTCGCTCGGCGTGACGCTCTACACGGCGGTGGAGGGGCGGCCCCCGTTCGACAAGGGCGACCCGATCGAAACCATGCACGCGGTGGTCGAGGACCCGCCCGCCCCGCCGACCCGGTCCGGCCCGCTCACCCAGGTCCTGATGGGGCTGCTGGAGAAGGACCCCGCCCGCCGCTACGACGTGCTCACCGCCCGCACGATGCTGCGGGAGCTGCTCGCCGGCCCGCTGGCCAGCAAGGCACCGGCCGCGCTGATGACCGACCCCTACGCGGTGGTGCCGGCGCAGCGCGCCCCCTGGCAGCCACCGGTCGCGCCGCCCCAGCCCTCCGGCCAGATCGGCGGCCGGGCGATGCTCGCGCCCGGCGAGTCGCTCACCTCGGAGCTGCGCAAGCGGCAGGCGGAGGACGCGTCGGCGGCGTCGAACCCGGACGACCCGGACACGACCGCGGCACTGGGCACGTCGACCGGCGCGCTGGGCGCCCCCACCGGGGCGATGCCGGCCCCCGGCCGCCCGGCCGCCTCCCTGCCGGCCGCCCCCGTGCCCGCTCCCCTGCCGGCCGCCGGCCGCCCGGCGGCATTCGACGCGCCGACCGGTGCGCTCCCCGACCGGGGCTGGGGCGAGCGCACCACGCCGATCGTCTACGGGCGACCCGCCACCCCGCCGGCCGGCGGCAGCACCCCGGGCGCCCGGCTCGACCAGGCGCTCGCCGGCGCCCGCCGCGGCACGACCCGGTTCGTCGAGACCGTCAAGGGCTGGCCGCGCAACGTCCAGCTCGGCGCCGCCGCCGGCGTCGCCGTGGTGCTGCTGCTCGGCACGGTGCTGATCTTCAGCGGCTCCGATTCCGAATCCGGCCCGACGATCGCGCAGCCGTCCGCCGCCGCGCCGGCCGCGCCGGCCTTCGGCGTGCAGAAGCACACCGGCAAGGGCGTCGCGCTCCACGTGCCGCAGGGCTGGGAGAAGCGGACCGCCCCCGGAGTGCTCTACGTCGACTACGTGGACCCCGCCGACAACGGGCGCCGGGTGCGGGTGCTGGTGGAGCCGGCCAGCGCCGAGCCGAAGCGGTTCCTGCAGATCGCCGAGGGGCAGCTCAAGAAGAAGGACTCGAAGTCCTGCGCGAAGCCGTACGAGCAGCTCGGACTCCGGGACGTGGAGGCGGGCGGCAAGCCGGCGGCCGAGCTGGAGTACACCTGCGGCGACGGCGCTGAGAAGCGGCACGGCATCTGGTGCGCGGTGGTGCAGGGCGGCAAGGCGTACTCGTTCTACCTGACCACCCCGGAGAGCGCGTTCGCGGAGAGCAAGCCGATCTTCCAGGAGATGGTGCGGTCGTTCCAGCTGACCGCGGGCTGAGTTCGGGTCGGCGCGGTGCCGGCGGCGTCGCCGTGCTATCAACAACGGCATGGTGGCCGAGACGGAGATCAAGGATCTGCAGGCGCGCGCCCGGAGCTGGATCGACGACGACCCGGACCCGACGACCCGCGACGAGCTGCGCGCGGTCCTCGACCGGCTGCCCGACAGCGCGACGGAGCTCGCCGACCGGTTCGCCGGGCCGCTGACCTTCGGCACCGCGGGGCTGCGCGGACCGCTGCGCGCCGGACCGAACGGCATGAACCTCGCCGTCGTCACGCAGGCCGCGGCCGGGCTCGTCGGTTGGCTCGCGGGCCGTGGCGCCACCGGGCCGCTGGTGATCGGGTACGACGCCCGGCACGGCTCCCGGGCGTTCGCCGAGCAGACCGCGCGGGTCGCGACCGGGGCGGGCCTGGAGGCGCTGCTGCTGCCGCGCCCGCTGCCCACCCCCGTGCTGGCGCACGCCGTCCGGGCACTCGACGCCGCCGCGGGCGTGATGGTCACCGCCAGCCACAACCCGCCACAGGACAACGGCTACAAGGTCTATCTCGGCGCGGAGCTGGGCGGCCCGCTCGGCTCCGGCGCGCAGATCGTGCCGCCGGCCGACGCCGAGATCGAGGCGGCGATCCGGGCCGTCGGCCCCCTCGCCGCCGTGCCGCTCGGCGCGCCCGGCCGGGTCCTCGACGAGGGAATCGTCACGGGGTACGTGAACGAGGCGGCGCGGGTGGTCGACCCGGACGGCCCGCGGGAGCTGGTGACCGCGTACACGCCGCTGCACGGGGTCGGTGGGGACGTGCTGACCGCGGCGTTCGCCCGCGCCGGCTTCCCCACCCCGGCGGTCGTCGCCGAACAGGCGGAGCCGGATCCCGACTTCCCGACCGTCGCGTTCCCCAACCCGGAGGAGCCCGGCGCGATCGACCGGGTGATCGCGCTGGCGGAGTCGACCGGCGCGGATCTGGCGATCGCCAACGACCCGGACGCGGACCGCTGCGCGGTGGCGGTCGCCGACCCGGTGCGCGGCTGGCGGATGCTGCGCGGCGACGAGCTCGGGGTGCTCCTCGCCGATCACCTCATGCGGCGCGGCGTGCGCGGCCTGTACGCCACCACGATCGTGTCGTCGTCGCTGCTGCGCGCGATGTGCGCGGCGCGCGGGCTGCCGTACGACGAGACGCTGACCGGGTTCAAGTGGATCGTGCGGGCGGGCGGCGGGCGCGAGCCGCTGGTCTTCGGCTACGAGGAGGCGCTCGGCTACTGCGTCGCACCGGAGCTGGTGCGGGACAAGGACGGGATCTCCGCGGCGCTGGTCCTGGCCGAGCTGGCCGCCGGCCTCAGGGCGCAGCGGCGCACCCTGGTCGACCGGCTCGACGAGCTGGCCGCCGAGTTCGGCGTGTACGCCACCGACCAGCTCTCGGTCCGGGTCGACGACCTGCGCGAGATCGCGGACGCGATGGCGCACCTGCGCGCCAAGACCCCCGCCGCGCTGCTGGACGAGCCGGTCACCTCCGTGGAGGACCTGCTCCCCGACGCCGACGTGGTGATCCTGCGGACCGAGGCCGCCCGGGTCGTGGTGCGCCCGTCGGGCACCGAGCCGAAGCTCAAGGCGTACCTGGAAGTGCGGGAACCGGTCGCGGACGACGAGATCGCGGCGGCGCGCGAGCGGGCGGCGGCCTCGCTGCAGGCGCTGCGGACCGAGACCGCCGCCGCGCTCGGGATCTGGTGATCACCCGCCGCTAGGGTGGCCAGTCGTGCAGGCCATTCTCGCGACGCTCGGCTACGTCCTCTCCCCCGACGGCACCCGGGTGCTGATGATCCGCCGCGACCGGCGGCCGGACGACCTCCACTTCGGCTACTACAACGGCCTCGGCGGCAAGCTGGAGCCCGGCGAGGACGTGGTGGCCGGGATGCGGCGCGAGATCCGCGAGGAGGCCGGCCTGGAGTGCGCCGACGTGGAGCTCGCCGGGACGGTGTCGTGGCCGGGCTTCGGGCGCAACGGCGAGAACTGGTTCGGATTCCTGTTCCGGATCCCGAGCTGGACCGGGCAGCCGCGGCAGGACTGCCCGGAGGGGACGCTGGTCTGGACGGAGCTGGCCGACATCCTCGCCGGCCGGGTGCCGATGTGGGAGAGCGACCGGCACTTCCTGCCGCTGGTCTTCGCGGCGCAGCCGCGGGTCTTCCACGGCTCGATGCCGTTCTCCAACGGCCGAGCAATTTCCTGGACGTACACCCTGGCGTGACCTCGGCGTTCCGGGCCAAGATCCGCGTGATCAGGGACCCGTCACGGGACGCGCCGACGACGCGCCCGAGCTGGTCCCTGATCACGCGGATCGTCAGAAGCGGGGCATGCCGCCGAACTGACGGTCGCCGGCGTCGCCCAGGCCGGGGACGATGAACATCTGGTCGTTGAGGCCCTCGTCGATCGAGGCCGTGACCAGGCGTACGGGGAGGTTGGAGCGCCGCAGGCGCTCGATGCCGGCCGGCGCGGCGAGCACGCAGAGCACGGTGATGTCGGTGCAGCCACGGTCGGCGAGCAGCCGGCAGCAGTGTTCGAGGGAGCCGCCGGTGGCCAGCATCGGGTCGAGCACCAGGACCGGGATGCCGGACAGGTCCGCCGGCAGCGACTCCATGTAGGCGCGCGGCTCGAAGGTGCGCTCGTCGCGGGCCAGGCCGACGAAGCCCATCGACGACTCGGGCAGCAGCCCCAGCGCCGCGTTCGCCATGCCCAGCCCGGCGCGGAGCACCGGCACCAGCAGCGGCGGGTTGGCCAGCCGGGTGCCCTGGGTCGCCACGACCGGCGTCTCGACCGGGTAGCGCTCGACCGGGAATGAGCGCGCCGCCTCGTACGCCAGCATCGTGGTGAGCTCGTGCAGGGCGGCCCGGAACGACGACGAGTCGGTTCGGGCGTCGCGCATGGCGGTCAGCCGCGACTGCGCGAGCGGGTGATCAACGACGAGTACGTCCACGAGCGCTCAACCTACCCGTACCGCAAGTCGTGCGGGGCCGCGGCCACCAGCCGGTGGCGTGGTCAGCGGCGCACCGCCGTGGCCAAGATCACCCGAAGGCGGCGTGCGTAGACTCGCAGCCATGACGGCGACAACGACGTCGGCGGGGTCCGGGCTGTCCGAGGTGGCACGCTCCGAGGCCACGCTGCGGACCTTCCTGCACGGGCTGCCCGGCGTGGACCAGATCGGCGCGGAGCAGCGCGCCGCCATGCTCGGCACGCGCTCGATCAAGACCAGCGCCAAGGCATGGGCCATCGACCTCGCGATCCGGATGGTCGACCTGACCACGCTGGAGGGCGCGGACACCCCCGGCAAGGTCCGGGCGCTCTGCGCGAAGGCCCGGCGCCCCGACCCGGCCGACCCCGGCTGCCCGACCGTCGCCGCGGTCTGCGTCTACCCGTCGATGGTGCCCACCGCCGCCGCCGCGCTGGCCGGCTCCGGCATCCACCTCGCCAGCGTGGCGACCGCCTTCCCGTCCGGGCAGGCGCCGCTGGAGGTCAAGCTCGCCGACACCGCGGCCGCGGTCGCCGCCGGCGCGGACGAGATCGACATGGTGATCAACCGCGGCATGTTTCTCGCCGGCCGCTACTCCGAGGTGTACGACGAGATCGTCGCCGTGAAGCAGGCGTGCGGGAACGCGCACCTCAAGGTGATCCTGGAGACCGGCGAGCTCGTCACGTACGACAACGTGCGCCGCGCCTCCTGGCTGGCGATGATCGCCGGCGCCGACTTCATCAAGACCTCCACCGGCAAGGTGCCGATCGCCGCCACGCTGCCGGTGACGCTGATCATGCTGGAGGCGGTGCGCGACTTCCGGGCGGCCACCGGCCGCCAGATCGGCGTCAAGCCCGCCGGCGGCATCCGCAACACCAAGGACGCGATCAAGTTCCTGGTCACGGTGAACGAGACCGCCGGCGAGGACTGGCTGCACCCCGACTGGTTCCGGTTCGGCGCCTCCACGCTCCTCAACGACCTGCTGATGCAACGCACCAAGCTCACCACCGGCGTCTACTCCGGTCCCGACTACTTCACGGTGGACTGATCGATGGCCCTGTTCGAGTACGCCCCCGCCCCCGAGTCCCGCTCGGTGGTGGACATCAAGCCGTCGTACGGCCTGTTCATCAACGGCGAGTTCGTCGACCCGACCGACGGCGGCGCCCTCAAGTCGATCAACCCCGCCTCCGAGGAGGTGCTCGCCGAGGTCGCCGAGGCCGGCGCGGGCGACGTCGACCGCGCGGTGCGCGCCGCCCGGGCGGCGTACGAGAAGGTCTGGGGGCCGATGCCGGGCCGCGATCGGGCCAAGTACCTGTTCCGGATCGCCCGGCTCATCCAGGAGCGCGGCCGCGAGCTGGCGGTGCTGGAGTCGCTCGACAACGGCAAGCCGATCCGCGAGTCGCGCGACGTGGACATCCCGCTGGTCGCCGCGTACTTCTTCTACTACGCCGGGTGGGCCGACAAGCTGCCCTACGCGGGGTTCGGCTCGGACCCGCGGCCGCTCGGGGTCGCGGGGCAGGTGATCCCGTGGAACTTCCCGCTGCTGATGCTGGCGTGGAAGATCGCCCCCGCGCTGGCCGCCGGCAACACCGTCGTGCTCAAGCCGGCCGAGACCACCCCGCTGACCGCGCTGCTCTTCGCCGAGATCTGCCAGCAGGCCGAACTGCCGGCCGGCGTGGTCAACATCGTCACCGGCGCGGGCGACACCGGCCGGGCCGTGGTCACGCACCCCGGCGTGGACAAGGTGGCCTTCACCGGGTCGACCGAGGTGGGCCGGGGCATCGCGAAGGCGATCGCCGGCACGCGCAAGAAGCTCACCCTGGAGCTGGGCGGCAAGGCCGCCAACATCGTCTTCGACGACGCCCCGATCGACCAGGCGGTCGAGGGGATCGTCAACGGCATCTTCTTCAACCAGGGCCACGTCTGCTGCGCCGGCTCCCGGCTGCTCGTGCAGGAGTCGGTCTACGACGCGGTGCTGGAGTCGCTGAAGCGGCGGATGGCGCGGCTGCGGGTCGGCGACCCGCTGGACAAGAACATCGACATCGGCGCGATCAACTCGGCCGCGCAGCTGGAGCGGATCCGGACGCTGTCCGAGATCGGCGCGCAGGAGGGCGCCGAGCGCTGGTCGCCGCCGTGCGAGCTGCCCGACCGCGGCTTCTGGTTCGCTCCGACCATCTTCACCGGGGTCAGCCAGGCGCACCGCATCGCCCGCGAGGAGATCTTCGGGCCGGTGCTGTCGGTGCTGACCTTCCGCACCCCCGCCGAGGCGGTCGAGAAGGCCAACAACACGCCGTACGGGCTGTCGGCCGGGGTCTGGACCGACAAGGGCTCGCGGATCCTGTGGATGGCCGACCGACTGCGCGCCGGCGTGGTCTGGGCCAACACGTTCAACAAGTTCGACCCGACCTCGCCGTTCGGCGGCTACAAGGAGTCGGGCTACGGCCGCGAGGGTGGCCGGCACGGGTTGGAGGCGTACCTCGATGTCTGAGCGCGTGGCGGTGCGCAAGACCTACAAGCTCTTCATCGGCGGGAAGTTCCCGCGCAGCGAGTCGGGGCGGTCGTATCCGGTGCAGAACTCCAATGTGGCGCTCGCCTCCCGCAAGGACCTCCGGGACGCGGTCGTGGCCGCGCGGGCCGCGGTGAAGGCCTGGTCGGGGACGACCGCGTACAACCGCGGCCAGGTGCTGTACCGGGTCGCGGAGATGCTGGAGGGGCGGCGCGAGCAGTTCGTCGCGCTCGGCGAGCCGGCCGACGAGGTGGACGCGGCGATCGACCGCTGGGTCTGGTACGCCGGCTGGTCCGACAAGCTGCCCCAGGTGTACGGCGGGGCCAACCCGGTCGCCGGCCCGTACTTCAACCTCTCCGCGCCGGAGCCGACCGGCGTGGTCGGGATCGTCGCGCCGGCGCAGCCGTCGCTGCTCGGCCTGGTCAGCGTCGTCGCCCCGGCGATCGTCACCGGCAACACCGCCGTGGTGCTCGCCTCCGAGGAGCGCCCGCTGGCCCCGGTGACGCTGGCCGAGGTCCTGGCCACCTCCGACCTGCCCGGCGGCGTGGTCAACCTGCTCACCGGCCGGATCGCCGAGACGGCGCCGCACCTCGCCGCGCACATGGACGTCAACGCGCTGGACCTGACCGGCGTCGCGGACGGGGAGCTGGCCCGGACGCTGGAGGAGGCCGCCGCGGCGAACCTCAAGCGGGTGCTGCGGCCGTCGAGCCCCGACTGGACCGCCGATCCCGGCACCCGGCGGATGACGGCGTTCCTGGAGACGAAGACGGTGTGGCATCCGAAGGGGGTGTGACGGGGCCTGCTCTGGGGTTTTCCGGGGGAGCCAGGTCCGCGGGGATGGTGAGCTCAGTGGTGCTGCCCTCGGAAGGGTTACTACTACGCGGAGTAGGATTGGGCCGTGACTCGGCTGGGTGATCTCGAACGTGCGGTGATGGACGTGCTGTGGGACCGGTCCCCGGCGGGCGGGCTCACCGTGCGCGAGGTCGCGGAGGCGCTCGAGGAGCGCGACCTGGCGTACACCACCGTGATGACCGTGCTCGACCGGCTCGCTGGCAAGGACATGGTCGAACGGGAGCGCGAGGGACGCGCCTGGCGCTACCGGCCGGCCGCGACCCGCGAGGCGTACGTGGCGCAGCTGATGCTCGACGCGCTCGACCTGGCCGGCGAGGTCGAACCGGACGGACGGAGCCGGCGCAGCCTGCGCCGCGACGCCGCGCTCGTGCGCTTCGCCCGGTCGGTGACCGGCACCGAGGCGGAGGTGCTCCGGGCCGCCCTCGCCGACGAGGCCCGCGACCGGCAGGGTTGACGATGGTCTACGCCGCGCACTTCATCGCGACGATCCTGGCGTGCTACCTCACCGCCCGGATCCTGACCCATCCCGGCTGGCCGGGGCAGGCGTGGGCCTGGCAGAGCCCGCGGGCGGCGATCGTGTGCTGGCAGGCGGTCGGGCTGGCGATCGGGCTCTCCGCGATCGGGCTGCCGCTGTCGCTCGGGCTCGCGAGCTACGACGTGCCCACCGGCACCGCGCTGCGCCGGTTCGTCACCGACCTGTTCGGCGGCGCGCTGCCGGCGACCGTCGGGCCGGGGCAGCTGGTGTTGATCGCGCTCGGCGCGACGATCGCCGCGCTGCTGCTCGGCGCGACCACCCGCAGCGTGCTGAGCACCGTACGTGCCCAGCGCCGCCATCGGGACCTGCTCGCCCTGGTCGCCCGCGACGATCCGGCCGCGCCCGGGGCGCTGGTGCTCGACCACCCGAGCGCGGCCGCGTACTGCCTGCCCGGCGTGCGTCCACAGGTGGTGGTGAGCGCCGGCACGCTGCGGCTGCTCGACGGCGCGGAGCTCGCCGCCGTGCTCAGCCACGAGCGGGCCCACGCCGACGAGCGGCACGACCTCGTGCTGCTGCCGTTCACCGCGCTGTGCCGGGCACTGCCGTGGGCGCGCTGGGTGCACACCGCGTACGAGCGGGTCGCGCTGCTGGTGGAGATGCGCGCCGACGACCGCGCGCGGCGGCTGCACGCCGACGGTCCCCTGGCGGCCGCGCTGCTGCGGTTCGCCACCGCACCGGCCCGGGTCACCCCGGCCGGCGCGCTCGGCATCGCCACGCCGCCGCGTTGCCGCGCCGCGGCATCGGACGGCGCTCTCGGCATCGCCGACACCCACCTCGACGCGCGGGTCCAACGGTTGCTGGCGCCCGGCCGGCCACCCCGGCTGCGGGTCGCGGCGGCGCTCGGGATGGCCGCACTCCTGGTCAGCCTGCCGATCTCGCTCTTCCTGGGCTGATCAACAGTGCCCGCCGCCCCCGCGACGCCGCGGTTGCCGACCCGGCTCGTGGTGCCGCTGCCGCCGGCCCCACTAGGCTTCCGGGCGATGTGCCGGTGGATGTTCCGCGGGCGGGTCGGCGACACAGCACCGGGGTACCCGTGAGCCGCCGCCCCTTCGACCCGCGCCTGCTGCGCCGGGTCCCCGCGGCCCGACGCCAGCTCGCCGCGCTCGGAGCACTCGGCGTGGTCGCCGCCGCGCTGATCATCACCCAGGCCACCGCGCTGGCGGCGCTGCTCGCGGCCGCCGCCGACGGCCGCCTCGACCGGGCGGCGCTGGCCGCCTTCCTCGCGACCGTCGCCGCGCGCGCGGTCCTGCTCTGGGCGCAGGGCGTCATCGCCGCCGCCACCGCCGCGACCGTGAAGGCGACGCTCCGCGCCGAGCTGCTCGGCGCGGTCGGCACGCGCGGGCCGGGCTGGCTGGCCGGACAGCGCGCCGGACAGCTCGCGACCCTGGCCGGCCGGGGTCTGGACGCGCTCGACGCGTACTTCACCGGCTACCTGCCGCAGCTCGTGCTCAGCGTCACCGTGCCGATCGCCGTGCTGGCCCGGCTCACCTTCGCCGACTGGAGCACCGCGGTGGTCATCGCCGTGACGCTGCCGCTCATCCCGATCTTCGGTGCGCTCCTCGGCTGGCAGGCGCAGGCCGCCACCGAGCGCCAGTGGCGGCGACTCTCCCGGCTCGGCGGCCACTTCCTGGACATGGTCGCCGGGCTGCCGACACTGCGCGCGTTCGGCCGGGCCCGCGCCCAGGTCGAGGTCGTACGCCGGATGGCCGACGGGCACCGGATCGCCACCATGCGCACGCTGCGGATCGCGTTCCTCTCCGCGCTCGTCCTCGAACTCGTCGCCACGCTCTCCGTGGCGCTGGTCGCGGTGCCGGTGGGACTGCGGCTGCTCGGCGGCGGGCTCACCCTGCAGACCGCGCTGCTGGTGCTCCTGCTCGCGCCGGAGGCGTACCTGCCGCTGCGGGCGGCGGGGAGCCGCTTCCACGCCAGCATGGAGGGGCTCACCGCGCTGAACGAGGCGTTCACGGTCACCGCGCCGGCGGCCGGCGCCCCGACCGGCCGTCGCCTCCCTCCGCCCGCGCCGACCGAGCTCCGGTTCGAGAACGTCACCGTCGAGTACGACCGCACCGTCGCGCTGCGCGACGTCTCGCTGACCATCCACGCCGGCGAGCGGATCGCCGTCGTCGGCCCCAGCGGCGCCGGCAAGAGCACGCTGCTCGGGCTCCTGCTGGGCTTCGTCACCCCCACCCGCGGCCGGATCCTCGTCGACGGCGTCGACCTCGCCACCCTCGATCCGGACGTCTGGCGGCGGCAGCTCGCCTGGGTGCCGCAGCGGGCGCACCTCTTCGCGGCCTCGCTGGCCGACAACATCTGCCTCGGAGAACCCGACGCCGCCCCGGAGCGGGTCCGGGGCGCGGTCCGCGCCGCCGCCCTCGACGACGTGGTCCGGCACCTTCCCGACGGCCTCGACACGCTGCTCGGCGAACGCGGCCACGGGCTCTCGAGCGGCCAGCGGCAGCGGGTCGCGCTCGCCCGCGCCTTCCTGCGGGACGCGCCGATCGTGCTGCTCGACGAGCCCACCGCGCGGCTCGACGGCGCCGCCGAGGCAGCCGTCCTCGACGCCACCCGTCGGCTCGTCGCCGGCCGGACGGCGCTGCTGGTCGCGCACCGCCCGGCGCTGCTGCGCGACGCGGACCGGGTGCTGCGGGTCGACGACGGCCGGGTGACCGAGCTGACGACGAGCGCCGGCGCGACCGACGGCACCGGCGCGACCGGTCTCGCCGGCCCGGTCGGACTCACCGGGGCGCTCGGATGAGGCTCGCGGCCGAACGCGCCGCGCTCCGGCTGGCCCGCCCCTATCTGCGGCGACTGGTCGGTGCCGGCCTGCTCGCCGCCGGCACCGAACTCGCCGGGCTCGCGCTGATGGCGACGGCGACCTGGCTGCTCGTCACGGCCGCCGGGCGGCCGCCGCTGGACGCGCTGACGGTGGCCATCGTCGGGGTCCGGGCCCTGGCCATCAGCCGGGGCGTGCTGCGCTACACCGAGCGGCTCGCCGGGCACGACGCGGTGTTGCGGATCATCACCGACGTACGGGCCCGGGTCTTCGCCACGCTCGCCGGGCGACCCGCGACCGCCGACCAGCGCAGCGGCGACGCCCTGAGCCGGCTCGTCTCCGATGTGGAGGCCGTGCAGGACCTGCTGCTGCGGGTGCTGGTGCCGGGAGCGGCCGCGACCGTGGTCGCGGTGCTCGCCGTCGCCGGCGCCGCCGCCGTCTCCCCGGCGGCCGCCGTCGCGCTCGCGGTCGGGCTGTTCGTGGCCGGGGTGCTGCTGCCGGCCGCCGCGACCGCCCTGACCCGGCGCAGCGCGGACCGGATCGCCCCGCTGCGCGGCGCGCTCGCGGTCGACGCCGTCGACCTGACGCACGGCGCCGCGGACCTCGCCGCGTTCGGCGCGACCGGATCGGCCCTGCAGCGCGCCACCGGGCACGCCCGCGAACTCGCCCGGCTGGAGCGCCGGACGGCGGTCGGCGGCGCGGCGATCGACGGCGCCGGGACGCTCACCGCGGGCGCGACGGCCGCCGCCGTCGTGTTCGCCGCGTTGAACGCCGGCGCGGACGGGGTGCTCGTCGGGGTGCTCGCGGTCGGCACGCTGGCCGCCGTCGAGGCGACGCTGGCGCTGGTCGCGTCCGCCCGCCAATGGAGGCAACTGCGCACCGCCCTGAGCCGCGTCGCCCCCTTCCTCGACGCCCCGGCGCCCGACCCCGGGCCCGTCGGCCGGACGGTTGTGGCCGCCGAATCGCCCGAGCGCGCCCCGGAAGGTCCGGGTCACGACTGCACGATCGACGGGGTGACCGTGCGCTACCGCGCCGGCGCGGCACCCGCGCTCGACGGGGTCGGCCTGGCGCTACCGGCCGGGCGGCGCGTCGCGATCGTCGGGCCCAGCGGCGCGGGCAAGAGCACACTGCTCGGGGTGCTCACCGGGGCGGTCGCGCCGACCGCCGGCGCCGCGACGCTCGACGGAACCCCGATCACCGCGTACGGGCCGGAGCGGCGCGCCCGACTCGTCGGTGGCCTGCTCGCCGAGGCGTACGTCTTCCACGCCACGGTCCGGGAGAACCTGCTGCTGGGTCGGCCCGGCGCGACCGACGGGGAGCTCGCGGCGGCGGCCGCGGTCGCGGGGCTCGGCGACTGGGTGGACGACCAACCGGCGCGCTGGGACACGGTCGTCGGCGAGGACGGCGCGCAGCTGTCGGGCGGGCAGCGGCAGCGGTTGGCGCTGGCCCGCGCCCTGCTCGCCGCCCCCGCGGTGCTCGTCCTGGACGAGCCCACCGAGGGGCTCGACCCGGCCGCCGCCGACCGGGTGCTCGACGCCGTGCTGGCCAGCCTTGCCCCGGAGCGCTCGCTCGTGCTGGTGACCCATCGGCTGCGCGGGCTGGACGCCTCCGACGAGGTGGTGGTGCTGGACGCGGGGCGGATCGTGCAACGCGGGACGGCCGCGGAGCTGGCCGCGGCACCCGGCTGGTACCGGGAGCAATGGCAGATGCAGCAGGCCGCCGAGCGCGGCTACACCGCACTCGCTCCCTAGGCGTCGATCACGCCCCCGCCGTGCCGGGTCGCGCCACGCGCCGAGTCGGGCCGGCGACGCGCGGGAATCCGCACGGGGGTGCGGGCGTTCGCGCCCGGCCCCCGCCGACTAGGGTGTGCGCAGAGTCACCGGCCCGCGCAGCGCGGGGCCGGCGCCCATCCCAGGAGCCCACACGGAGGTCAGCGTGGCCCGCCAGTCGCCCCAACGGCCCGACGCCGACGAGCCCGGAGCCCAGCACGACGATAGCGGCGACGCCGCCCCGGCCGGCAACGCCGACCGGTCGCTGTGGGAGGACGTGCGAATCGACCCGGTCGAGATCGCCCTGCCCTCCGGCGTCGGCGTCACTCTCCGGGCCTACCGGCCGGCCAACGAGGTGACCCCCACCGACATCGGCGAACGCGAGGAGGATGACCCCTTCGCGGCCAAGTCGCGGCAGGCGCTGCCGGACGAGGACGAGGACGAGGAGAACGTCGTCATCCTCGACGAGGAGTTCCTCGCCGCGGCCGCCGAGGACGACGCCGAGCGGGACGCCCAGCGCGGGCGCCCGGCCGGGGACGACGACGCGGACACCGAGGCGGCGGAGCAGGCGGACGCCGCCACCGAGGAGGTGCCGGTCTTCCTCACCCACAAGGGGCGGCTGCTGCTGTTCAAGAGCCCCGAGTCGCTGGCGAGCTTCGTCCGCTCCGGCGCACCCCACGACATGACCCAGCTCGACACCTGGAACGACCTGGTCGAGCGGATCCAGCCCGACGACGTGGCCCCCACCGACGAGGACTCGTACGAGCTGGACCTCGTGGTGGAGAATCTGCGGGGCGGCCACGACACCTGGGACGCGACGCTGCTGATCGAGGCGGGTGAGGTGGCGCGGGACCTGGCGTACGCCCTCCGGCTGCCCTCGGTGCTCGACATGCTCTCCGCCGGGTCGAGCCTGGACGACCTCGACGAGGCCCTGCGGTCGACGGTCGACGGCGGCATCGGCGGTTTCATGGGACGCCGCCGGCTGAAAAAAATCGGGGCACAAACCGCAAGTCTCGGCTGGCGGACGATTATCGGGAAGATCTCTGCTGCTGTGGACTGGCGCGACTGACCCCTTACCAGGGAGCATCAGTCCTTGGCACACGACTCGTGTCCCGGAGGGAGGACGACGCCGTGGCGCTCGTGCGGGTGTACTGCGGTCTGGCGTCGGCGGATTCGGCGGCAGGACCGGCCTCGGCCGGATCCCTGCTGACGGCCGCCGTGGTCGACGACGCAGGCCGGCTGCTCGACGTCTGCGAGATCAGTGACGACCCGGCTGGCTACGCCCGGCTCGGTGCACTACTTGTAGAACGATCGAGCGGACCGAGCGGTGCGGCAATCGCCGCGGACAGCGACGACCACGTGGTGACGTCACTGCTGACCGCGGCCGGCCGTCCCCTCGCGATCGCCGACGACGACGCCGTCGACGACTACGCCGAGCGCTTCGCCGACGACGAGTCGGCGGACGAGATCGAGTCCCCGGCGGCCGAGCGGCGCGCGGTCGGGCTCGCCCGTGCGCTGCAGGCCGGCGCGCTCTCCGCGGTGACGCTGCCGGCGCCGCGCGACCTCGCGTCCTTCAAGCCCGTCCTGGCCGCCCACGCGGCGCTCGCGAACGGCCGCCACGCGGCCGCGGTCGCGCTGCGCGAGGTGCTCCGCGAGCTCTACCCGGCCGCGCTGCGGGCCTACCCGGACCCGGCCGAGCCGTTGGCCCTGGCCGTGCTCGACGCGTTGCCCGAGCCGGGCATACTCGCCACGGCCGGTCGGGGCCGGGACGCGGCGGTCGCCGCGGACGCGGTCGCCGCCCAACTCGCCGCGGACGGCATCGCCGACGCCGACGCCGTCGCCGACGCGGTCACCGCGCTGCGGGTCGCCATCGGCGAGACACCCCGCCGGGCCGCGACCACCAAGGCACTGACCGCGAGCACCGCCGAGACGGTGCGGCACGCGGTCGCCGCCGTACGCGCCTGCGACTCGGGCTGTGAGGCGCTCATCGCGACGGTGGCGTCCCGGGTCGCCGCCCCGGCGCCGGTCAGCGGGCGGCGCGCCGCCCGGCGGGCCGCCGCGGTCGCCCCGGTGTCGGCGCCCCCCGGCGGCGGTCTGCATTCGACGCGACCGACCCGGACCGAGTCGGCGCCCGCGCGGGTCCCGACCGGCGGTCGGCGGGCGCGGCCGGAGCCCGTCACCACCGAGCCTGTCGCCCCGCAGCCGATGACCGCGCCGCCCGTCGCGCCGGCGCCGGTCGCGCCGCCGCCGGCCGCTCCCCGCCCGGTGGCCCCCGCCGCGGCACTGTCGTCGCCGCTGGGCCCGCTCTCCGCGCCGCCCTCGACCGAGGCGCCGGCGGCACACCGGCAGCAGCCGCCCGTCAACCGGCCGGTCTCCGCGCCGCCCCCGCCGCCACCGGGGATGACGCCGATCGTGCCGGGGCAGCGTCCCAGCGGCTCCCCCGCGGACGCCGGCGAGCCGTTCCGCCCGACGCTCACCACCGCCGCCATCAACAGCGCCCGCGCGGAGCGCGAGCGGCAGCGGCTTACCCCGATCCCGCCCCGTCCGGCCAAGGCGGAGACGCCCCCGCCGTCCCCGTCCCAGGGATTCGGGGCCACCGACCTCACGGTGCCGGTGCCGGTCTCACGACCCTCCGCCGCCGACACCGCCCCGCCGGGCTCGCGGGCCCGGTGGCCGCTGGTGACCTCCGGCGACGACCGCGTCAACGGCGGCCCCGGACAGGAGGAGGACGCCTACCCGCGGCGGGATCGGCCGGGTTCCGATGTGGACA
This sequence comes from Micromonospora pattaloongensis, assembly GCF_900107255.1. Classification (GTDB taxonomy): domain Bacteria; phylum Actinomycetota; class Actinomycetes; order Mycobacteriales; family Micromonosporaceae; genus Micromonospora_I; species Micromonospora_I pattaloongensis. The sequence goes on from NZ_FNPH01000001.1 coordinate 399,655, forward strand.
TGGTCGCCGAGCCGTCGGTGAGCGACCGGGTGCGTCCGCCCTGGCTCGCCGACGACCTGCCGCCGGAGCCCCCGGTGCTGCGACTCGTCGAGGCGCCGCTGGCCGAGCGCGCGCTGCGGGACGACCTGTCGCCACCACGGGAGAACGGACACCTCGACGCCCCGCCGCTCCGGCTGGTCGACTCCGACGCGCTCGACAGTGGACTGTCGCGGGCGTCGCGCGACGAGGAGCAGCCCGCGGCGCCGATCCCGGACGAGGGTGACGGGGACCTTTTGATCTTCGCGGCGGCGCGCTCCGCGTGGTTCGTCGGCCATTCGGAGGAGGACGAGGAGTCCGGCGTCGACTGGTCGACCTCGGCGGACACCGGATGGCGCGCGGCCGAGCAGGCGGCGAAACCCTCGATCGGCTCCGACACCAAGGCCGGTCTGCCCCGGCGGGTGCCCCAGGCCAACCTGGTGCCCGGCTCGCCGCTCCGCGAGGAACGGCCCCTACGCATCGTGCGCGACCCGGCGAGCATCGCCGCCCACACCACCGGCTACTTCCAGGGCTGGCGGCGGGGCCAGGAGATCGGCGGGTACGCCGTCGGTGGCCGTCCGGGGCGGGAGTCCGGCGGTGGCTGGGACTTCAGCCGGGACCAGACGGGGCGCGACGAGAGCCGCGAGTTCGAATACCGTTCCGCGGGATATCGCTCCTGAACGACACGAACGGCCCGGTCGGCGGTATGCCGACCGGGCCGTTTCGCGCGCGTTGTCGCGGCCGGTCCTTGCTGCCGGGCAGGCGGGCGCCCACCCACGGGACACGGGCACGGGTAGGGGCCCGGCGGGTCCGGCGGACACACTTAGCCGGCGGCGCTCACTGGGTGGGCACCGCCGGCTCGTCGGGTGGGGTCAGGCCGGCGCGACGGCGCGGGTGCGCCGCATCGTCAGCACGTACTCCACCAGCGAGATCAGAACGTGCTTCGTCGACTCGCGGTTCCGCGCGTCGCAGGCCACCACCGGCACGTCGTTGGAGATCGCCAACGCGTCCCGGACGTCCTGCGGGTCGTGGTACTGCATGCCGTCGAAGCAGTTGATCGCGACGAGGTACGGCAGTCGCCGGTGTTCGAAGAAGTCGATCGCGGCGAAGCAGTCGGCCAGCCGGCGGGTGTCGACCAGCACGACGGCGCCGATCGCGCCGCGCACGAGTTCGTCCCACATGAACCAGAACCGCGTCTGGCCGGGTGTGCCGAACAGGTAGAGAATCAGGTCCCGGTCGATCGAGATACGACCGAAGTCCATGGCGACCGTGGTGGTCGTCTTTCCCGGCACCTGTCGCGTGTCATCGACGCCCACACCAGCCGACGTCATGATCGCCTCGGTCGTCAGCGGCGTGATCTCCGAGACCGAACCGACCAGCGTCGTCTTGCCGACGCCGAACCCACCGGCGATGACGATCTTCGCCGATGTCACGCGCCCGGCCATCGGGCGGTGCGACATGTCAGAGCCTGCGAAGTCCACTCAGCACCCTCTCCAGCAGTTCAGTGCCCACCGCGTCGTTCGTGTCGTCCAAAGAAGTCGGCTCGTACACCGCGACAAGGCCTTCCGTGGCCATGTCGGCGATGAGGACCCGGGCCACTCCGAGTGGCAGCTGCATCCGCGCCGCGATCTCCGCGAGCGACTGCAGCCGGCCGTCACACAGCGCGGCAATGTATTGGTGCTCCCGACCGCCACCGCCCTTGCCCGCGCCGGCGGACCGGCCCCGCACCGTCGTCTCGACGAGCGCTTCGAGAGCGATCTCCAACCTGGGCCGGGTCCGGCCACGGGTGACGGCGTACGGCCTGACGAGTGCGCCGGTCGGTTCATCACGTTCGGTCATTTTCGCCGCTCACCCCCTCTGCACCGTGCCGAAAGCTCAATCCGTCGGAGCCTATCGATTCCACCTGGTTCACCTCGCCCGAGCTGGCCTCCGCCAGCCAGGGCGTGCTCAGCTGAGCATCCCCGCCGCCGTGCGGGGTGCCGGCGTGAGCGCATCGCCGACGCGGTCCACGAGAAGCGCCATCTCGTAGCCCACCTGTCCCACGTCGCAGCTCCGGGCCGCCAGCACCGCAAACGACGAACCGTCCGAGATGGACATGAGGAACAGGAATCCATTGTCCATCTCGACCACCGTCTGCAGCACCGCGCCACCCTCGAAGCAGCGGGCCGCGCCCTGGGTCAGGCTCACCAGCCCGGACGCGATCGCGGCAAGCTGGTCGGCGCGGTCACGCGGTAGGTCGCGGGACGCGGCGAGGAGCAGTCCGTCCGCAGACACCGCGATCGCGTGGGCGACTCCGGGAACGCGGTCCGCGAAGTTGGCGAGCAGCCAACCGAGATCCTGCGTAGTTGTCATCCTTCATGCTCCTTGCCAGCCTGCGAGGATTGCTGCCCATCCGGAGTCGCCTCCGGCATGGTCGAGTTGTCGTCCTTGGGCTGAGTGCGGCCCCGCTTCACCCCGCGGTGGTACGCGGAGAGCAGGCCGCGCACCGATTCCGGCGTACGGCGCTGCACCGAGGTGGTGGCCTTCTCGACGCCACCCGGGACGAGCTGCGCCATCGGGACGCGCTTGGGAAGACCCGCCTGGGTCTTCTCCTCCACCTCCGTCTGGGCCGCCGCGGTCGCCGCCCGCCAACCGTCGTCGGCCGCGGTCTGCCACCCGGCCCGGGGCGGCGCGTCGCGGCGCACCGGCACGGGCGTCGGCGTCGGCTCGGCGGTGATGGTCGCCGCCTCGGCCGGCGAACCCTCCGACCCGGCGCCATCCCGGGCCGGAGCGCTCGCTCCGGCCGCCGGCTTGGTCGCGCCGGCGGACCGCGCCGGATCGATCGTACCCAGTTGCTCGGTCGCGGCGGCCACCGCCGACTTCGCGGCCGGGCTCGCCGCGCTCCGCGACTCCTCCGCGGTCGGCTTGCGGGTGCGGAACCAGGCCGACTCCAGCTCCCGGAAGATCGGCAGCTCCATCGTCTCGTCCGCGAACGGCACCCGCTGCTGCGGCGCCGGCACGACCGGCTGCGCGGCGGTGGGGGCCGGCTCGCTCGAACGGGTCACCCGCGGCAACTCGGCCGTCATGTCCAGGGCCGCGGCGAGCTTTTCCGGCACCGGCGGGGTGGCGCCCTCGCGGTCGGACGCGGAGACCGGCGGCCACACCGGCGGCGCGGACGCGGCCGGCGGGGTGGAGACCGGCCGCAGCGGCGGCGCGGAGACGGGCGGCAGGGGCGCCGCCGAAACCGGCGGCACCGAGACCGGCGGCACGGACACCGGGGGCACGGAGACCGGGGGCACGGAGACCGGCGGCGCGGACGCCACCGGTACCCCGGAAACCGGCGGGGCGGACGCGACCGGCACCCCGGAAACCGGCGGGGCGGACGCGACCGGCACCCCCGACACCGGCGGCAGCGACTGCGTCTCCGGGGTGGTGGGGAGCTGACGCGGGATCGTGGGACCCGGCCCGGTGCCGTCACCGTCGCCGGCCCATTGGTCGTCTCCGCGCCGGTGCGGCAACGGCTCGGTGCGCTGGCCGTTCGTGGGCCGAGGCGTGAAGTTGCCGGCGCCGTTGGCCGCCCCGGTGAGGTCGGACCAGGCCGGCATCGACCGCGGCGAGACGGGCGGCTGCTGGAGGCCACCGCCGTTGAGCGGGGCCGGGTCGAACGGGCGGCCCAGCGGGCTGGTTGCCGGGGGCTGCGACCCGACCGGCCGCGGCGCGACGACCGGCGCGCTCGGCAGCGCCGTCGGCGTGACCGCCGGCGGGGCCTCCTCCAGCGCGGCCGGGGAATCCGGGACCGTCGCCATGAAGGCCGGCTGGTTCCGGCCGGCGAGCGCCCGCGGCACCAGCACCGCCGCCGGGAGCGTGACGTCGGCGATGGTGCCCCGCTCCGCGGCGGGCCGCAGCTCGACCTTGACCCCGTGTCGGGTGCCGAGCCGCGCGACCACGACCAGACCCATCATCCGGGACACGGTGACGTCGACCTGGGGCGGCGTGGCGAGACGCTCGTTGAGGTCGTGCAGCTGGTCGGCGGTGATGCCGATGCCGCGGTCCTCCACGTAGAGCACCGCCCGCTCCCCCACCCGGCGGGCCTCGACCATCACGTGCGAGTCCGGCGGGGAGAAGGCGGTGGCGTTGTCGAACAGCTCCGCGACGAGGTGCACCAGGTCGTTGACGGCGTGCGCGGCCACCTCGATGTCGCGGTCGATGACGCCGAACTCGATCCGGGTGTAGTGCTCGACCTCGGACTGCGCCGCGCGCAGCACGTCGATGAGCGCCGCCGGCTCCCGCTGCACCCGGGTGGAGTCCGCACCGGCGAGGACCAGGAGGTTCTCGTCGTTGCGGCGCATCCGGGTCGCGAGGTGGTCGAGCTGGAAGAGCTCGGCCAGCCGGTCCGGGTCCTCCTCGCCGCGCTCGAGCCGGTCGAGGTGACCGATCAGCCGGTCGACCAGGATCTGCGATCGGCGCGCGAGGTTGACGAACATCGTGGAGACGGAGGAGCGCAGCTGCGCCTGCTCGGCCGCGGTGCGTACGGCTTCGAGGTGGACGGCGTTGAACGCCTCGGTCACCTGACCGAACTCGTCCTTGGTCCGCACCGGCAGTGGCTCGGCGATCTGGTTGGCGACCTGGACCGGCGAGAGCTGGCTGGTCACCTGCGGGTCGCGCAGCCGGGCCACGGCCTGGGGAAGGCCGTACTGGGCGACGGAGAGCGCGCCGTGCCGCAGCTCGCGCAGCGAGCGCGCCATGGACCGCGCGATCAGGTACGCGAAGAGGATCGCCAGCAGAAGCATGCTCAGCAGGAGGCCGGTCTCGACGAACACCTGCTGCTGCACGTCGCTGCGGAGGGCGTCCGCCTCGGCGACCACGTCGCGGTCGATCTTCTGCTCGACCGTACGGATCAGGTTGGCGTTGCCGAGCATCGCGGCGTCCCAGCCCGCGGCGTCGAACGGCAGGCCGCTCATGGTCCGTTCGCTGTTGCCGCGGATGGCACCGCCGTAGGAGTCGGCCTCCCGCAGCGCCGGCCCGGCCACGGTGCGGTTGTAGAACTCGGAGTCCGGCCGCAGCGCGGCCGCCTCGAAGCTCTGCCGCGCCTGCGACTGGCCGGCGCGGGTGCCGATGTAGTCGTTGAACAGCGCGGGGGTCATGGAGCCCTGGTCGAAGGCCCGGAGCACGACGACGCGCTCACGGGAGAGGAACTCCTTGGCCTGGGCGAGCGCGGCGGCCGAGCGCATGTGCTCGCTGATCGCGGTGTCGCCGGCCAGCTGTGCGGCCGAGTCGCGCATGTCGAGCAGGTCGCTGAGCAGGATCTCGTAGGTGCGGGCGGCCTCGCTGAGTTTGAGCTTGCCGTCGTCCGTCTTCTGGTTCGCGCTGTTGACGACCTGGCTGCGCAGCCCGGGCAGCTCCTGCAGTCCCTGGTCGATCCGGATGAGCAGGCCGCCGAACGTCGCGGGGACCTCGGGCAGCTGCGTGCGCCGCTCCGAGTACGGCACCTTCGCGGTGTCGACCACCGCGTTCAGCTTGTTGTACGCGTCGAGGTAGCGCTTCTTGGTCGCGGCGTCGTCCGCGCTGAGCACCATGACGGCCGCGGCCCGCTCGTTCTGCAGGTCGTGCACGAGGTTGCCGGAGGCGGCGGAGAGGTCGGCCAGGCTGCTCGCCCGCCCGGCGTTACCGAGCGTGTCCAAGTGGTTGACGAGCCCGTTCGTGCCGACGACGACGGTCGCGATCGTCGGCACGACCATGATGAGACCGAGCTTGGACCAGATCGGCAGGTCGCCAAGCCGGCCAACTGGCCGGCGGAGACGCGACATGAAGGAGTTCGCCGTCTTCGGCCGCTTGCTCACGTCACCGCCCTCCCGTATCGGCGCCCGTCAGTGCCGGGCACCGCCCATCGACCGACCCGGGCGGATCGGACCTCCGAGATTCCATCACGCCGCCCCTCAAGAAGAAAGCCCAGGTTGGCTGTCGCTCTGGGTGTGATGGGATGTTCATCGCCCTTGATTGCACCGCGTCAAATTCGGAGTCACTCGCAGTGAGCACAGGTTTCGCCGGAGTTATCCTGCTTGCCGGCCCTTCCGGATCGGGCAAGTCGTACATCGCCCGCCGTACCGGACTGCCGGTCTTGTCGCTCGACGACTTTTACAAGGATGGCGACGACCCCTCAATCCCGCGCTCGGCCGGACTGGTGGACTGGGACTCCCCACTGGCCTGGGACGCCGGGGCGGCCGTCGACACGATCGAGCGTCTCGTCCGGGACGGCGAGGCGGAGGTACCGGTCTACGCGATCGGCGCCGACCGGCGGGTGGCCACTCGGACCTTTTCTCTGGCCGGATCGCCAGTTTTCGTCGCCGAAGGCATTTTTGCCGCGGAGATCGTGGCCGAATGCCGGCGCCGCGGCTTGTTGATCGACGCCTACGCGCTGCGCCGACCGCGCGGCGCGACCTTCCTCCGCCGGCTGATCCGGGACCTCGTCGAGCGCCGCAAGCCGCCGGGCGTGCTCATCCGCCGGGGCCTCACGCTGCTGCGCGCGGAGCCGGTGGTGCTCCGCCGGCAGACGGCCCTGGGCTGCCGCCCGGCCCGCGGCGGCGAGGTCGTACGCCGGGCCTCCGCGCTAGCCGCCCCGCGGGTGTGCGCGTCGTAGCGAAGGTCACGCCCCGGTGACCTCACCCCAGCAGCTTCGCGTACGCCGGCTTGATCACCTCGTTGATGATGGTCAGGCGCTCGTCGAACGGGATGAACGCGCTCTTCATCGCGTTGATCGTGAACCACTGCAGTTCCGCCCACCCGTACCCGAACGCCTCGACGAGCAGCGCCATCTCGCGCGACATGGACGTGCCGCTCATCAGCCGGTTGTCGGTGTTGACGGTCACCCGGAAACGCAGATCCCGCAGCAGCCCGATGGGATGCTCGGCGATGGACGGCGCGGCGCCGGTCTGCACGTTCGACGAGGGGCAGAGCTCCAGCGGAATCCGCTTGTCCCGGACGTACGCGGCGAGCCGGCCGAGCGCCGGAAGTTGCCCCGGCGTGATGTCGTCCACGATCCGCACGCCGTGCCCGAGCCGGTCGGCGCCGCACCACTGGATCGCCTGCCAGATCGACGGCAGCCCGAAGGCCTCCCCGGCGTGGATGGTGAAGTGGAAGTTCTCCCGCTGCAGGTACTCGAAGGCGTCCAGGTGCCGGGTGGGCGGAAAGCCCGCCTCGGCGCCGGCGATGTCGAAACCGACCACTCCGTTGTCGCGGTAGCGGACCGCCAGCTCGGCGATCTCCTGCGACCGGGCCGCGTGCCGCATCGCGGTGAGCAGCGTGCCGACCCGGATCGGGCGTCCCTCCCGGGTCGCCTCGACCGACCCGGCCGCGAACCCGGCGAGCACCGCCTCGACGACCTGCTCGAGGCTGAGGCCGCGTTCGAGGTGCTGCTCCGGGGCGTAGCGCACCTCCGCGTACACCACGCCGTCGGCGGCGAGGTCGAGCGCGCACTCGGCGGCGACCCGGTACAGCGCCTCCTCGGTCTGCATCACCGCGACGGTGTGGTCGAACGTCTCCAGGTAGCGCTCCAGGGAGCCGGAGTTGGCGGCCGCGACGAACCAGCGGCCGAGCTCCTCCGGGTCCGTGGCGGGCAGCCGGTGCCCGACCGCGTCGGCCAGCTCGACGATCGTCGCCGGCCGCAGCCCGCCGTCGAGGTGGTCGTGGAGCAGCGCCTTCGGGGCCTTGACGATCTCGTCGAGCGTGATTGCGACCATGGTCAAACACTAGTGCTCCCGGTCGGGTGGGAAGCTTCGGCGGGCGGAACACGGGAGAAGAACGCGACATGATCGGCGACGTGGTGCCGTACCTGCGGTGTCCGGTCTGCGGCCTGCCGGTCGCGGCGGGCGACCGGGCGCTGCGCTGCGAGCGGGGGCACAGCTTCGACATCGCGAAGCAGGGGTACGTGAACCTGAGCGCCGGCCGCGCCCCGCACGCCGGGGACACCGCCGAGATGGTCGCGGCGCGGGACGAGTTCCTGCGGGCCGGACGGTACGGCTTCATCTCGGCGGCGCTCGCGGCCGCGGCGCGGGAAGCGGCCCCGGATCCGGGGCTGGTCGTGGATGCCGGCGCGGGCACCGGCGGGCATCTCGGCGTGGTGCTCGACGCGCTGCCCGGCGCGGTCGGGCTGGCGCTCGACGTGTCGAAGCCGGCGCTGCGCCGGGCCGCCCGCGCCCACCCGCGGGCCGGGGCGGCGCTCTGCGACACCTGGGGCCGGCTGCCGGTCGGCGATCATGCCGCGGGTCTGCTGCTCAACGTGTTCGCGCCGCGCAACGGCGCCGAGTTCGCCCGGCTGCTCCGCCGCGACGGAGCGCTGCTGGTGGTGACGCCCGCGGCCGACCACCTGGCCGAGCTGGTCGAGACGCTGGGCCTGCTGCGGGTGGACCCGGAGAAGGCCGAGCGGGTCGCCGCCAGCCTCGCCGGCCGCTTCACGTTGGAGGGCGAGCAGACGCACCGGCGGACGCTTCGGCTGTCGCACGCCGAGGTGCGGACTCTGGTGGGGATGGGGCCGAGCGCGTGGCACGCCGACGGCGACCGGCTCGCCGCGGGGATCGCGGCGCTCGCCGAGCCGGTCCCGGTCACCGCCGCGATCCGGCTCGGGGTCTACCGGCTGAGCTAGCTGGACTACCGGCCGGGCTAGGTGGAGAGGTCGATCTCCTCCCAGCCCGCCGGGGGCTCGTGGTAGGGCCCGCGCAGCACCACGGCCCATTCCAGCCCCCAGCGGCGCTGTCCGATGGCGTTGGCGTCGAGCACGCCCGGCGCGGGCGCGCCGGACCGCTCCGCCTCCAGGTACGCCCAGTCGAGGCAGTAGTAGAGGTCGAGCAGGGCAGCGACCTCGGCGGCGTCCCGGGGCGCGGCCAGGATCCGCGAGCGCCACTGCGCGAACGTCTCGTCGGCCGGCAGGTTGGGCAGCAGGTCCATCATCGTGTTGTCGACCGGCTGGAGCGGGTCGAGGTGCTTGGTGAGCCCGAGCACCCAGCCCAGCGCGAAGATCGCGTCGTGGTGCAGGACGAACGACCGGTGGTCGCCACGGCCGCCGATGATGAACTGCCACTCCGGCGGCGTCACCAGTTCCACGAGGTGTGAGCCGAGGATCCAGCTCATCGCCGCCTCGGGCGGCATACCGAAGCAGCGCGCCAGTACGACGTGCAGGATCGCGACCCGCGCCTCGAGCTCGCCGGTCGGGCGCAGTTCGACGGAGTCGCCGGGCTCCCACACGAGCGGATACTGCGGCGGCGGCAGCGGCAGCCCCAGCCGGCGCAGCTCGTCGATGCTGGCGTCGCGGATCGCCCGGGGGTCGGGAGCGGATACGGTCACGCGTCGGTCCCTGCTAGTCGGGGTGGTTACAGCCCGGTCCGGGAGGATAGCCCGTCCGCGCCGGGTCAGGCGATCCGCTCGATGACCAGCGGTGTCGGGGCGGGCGCCCGGTCGGCGACGACGACGGCGTCGGCCGCCGCGGCGAGCCCGTCGGCGATCCGTGCCGCGCTGTCGGCCCGCAGCTCGTAGAGGGGGTCGCCGACCCGGACGGGATCGCCGGGCTTCTTGTGCAGCACGACGCCGGCCGCGGCGCTCACCGGGTCCTCCTTGCGGGCCCGTCCCGCGCCGAGCCGCCACGCCGTCAACCCCATGGTGTACGCGTCGACGGCCGCGACCACGCCGTCCCGCTCGGCGCGCACCGTCTCGGTCTCGGCGGCGATCGGCAGCGGCGCGTCCGGGTCGCCGCCCTGCGCGCGGATCATGGCGCGCCAGGAGTCCATCGCCCGGCCGTCGCGCAACGCCTCGGCGGGGTCCACGTCGGGCAGGCCGGCGGCGGTGAGCATCTCGCGCGCCAGCGCGAGCGTCAGTTCGACGACGTCGGCGGGGCCGGCGCCGTCGAGCACCTGGAGCGTCTCGTCGACCTCGATCGCGTTGCCGATGGCGTACCCGAGCGGGGTCGACATGTCGGTCAGCAGCGCCACGGTCCGCACGCCGTGCGCGCCGCCGAGGTCGACCATGGTGCGGGCCAGCTCACGGGCGTCCGGGAGGGACTTCATGAACGCGCCGGAGCCCACCTTCACGTCGAGCACGAGCGCGCCGGTCCCCTCGGCGATCTTCTTGCTCATGATCGAGCTCGCGATCAGCGGGATCGCCTCGACGGTGCCGGTGACGTCGCGCAGGGCGTAGAGCTTGCGGTCGGCGGGGGCCAGCCCGGCGCCGGCGGCGCAGATCACCGCACCGACGTCGCCCAGCTGCGCGGTGAACTCGTCGTTGCTCAGCACCGCCCGCCAGCCGGGGATGGACTCCAGCTTGTCGAGCGTGCCGCCGGTGTGGCCGAGGCCGCGGCCGGAGAGCTGCGGCACGGCCGCCCCACACGCCGCCACCAGCGGGGTGAGCGGCAAGGTGATCTTGTCGCCCACCCCGCCGGTCGAGTGCTTGTCCACGGTCGGACGCGACACGCCGGACAGGTCGAGCCGCTCCCCGCTCGCGATCATGGCGGCGGTCCAGCGGGCGATCTCGCCCGGCGTCATGCCGCGCAGCAGGATGGCCATGGCCAGCGCCGACATCTGCTCGTCCGCAACCTCGCCCCGGGTGTACGCCTCCACCACCCAGTCGATCTGCGCGTCCGACAACACCCCGCCGTCGCGCTTCACCCGAATGACATCAACCGCCGTAAAAGCACTCATCAAGATCTCTCTTAGTCGTATGGCGATACCGACCCGCGCGCCGTGCGCACCGGAGGGATTCGGCCCGCCGTGCCCGGCGGAGGGATCAAGCCTGACCGCCCGGAGCCGGGCACGGCGGGCCGAATCCCCCAAGCTCAACCCCAGCGAACCGGGATCTCCATCGGCGGCTCACCCTCGCCCGCCCAGAAGATGCTGCCGGCCGCGTCGACCACCACCACCCGGGGACTGCGGGCGAGGCCCCAGGCGATCGCGTCGGCCGGGTCGTCCCAGCTCGGGCCCTCCTCCAGCACACCGGTCTCGGCGGCCGCGTCGTCACCGGCCGACCGCTCCCAGTACGCCGTCCAGACCTGCTGGCCGGCGGAGATGTCAGGGTGCACGAAGACGGTGCCGCGACCGCGGAAGGCGGCCAGCCGCTGCGGCACGGCCGGCACCGACGTCTCGCCGGTCACCGCCGCCAGGTCCGTCACGTCGAAGGCGTGCGGCAGCAGTTCGGCCATCCGCAGCGGCCCGTCCTTCGCCTCGATCAGGCAGTCCGGGCCGCCCTGCTCCCAGAGCAGCTGCCGGCACCGGCCGCACGGCATCAGCGGCTCCCCGTTGGCGTCGACGCAGGAGAGCGCGACCAGCCGCCCACCGCCGGTGGCGTGCAGCGAGGAGACCACGCCGCACTCCGCGCAGAGCACGACACCGTAGGCCGCGTTCTCGACGTTGCAGCCGACCACGACCCGGCCGTCGTCGACCAGGGCGGCCGCGCCGACGGGGAACTGCGAGTACGGCACGTACGCGTGCCGCATCACCTCGGTGGCGGCGGCCCGCAGCCGCGCCCAGTCAATCTCCACGATGCCCCCGTCGTTGGTGTCCGTCGTCGCTCAGCCCTTGATGAACGGCTTGCCGTCCGCGGCGGGCGCCCGCACCCGTCCGACCAGCCCCGCCACGGCGATCAGCGTCGCCAGGTACGGGAGCATGTTGAGGAACTGGCTCGGCACCGGGCTGCCGATCGCGCTCAGGTAGGTGGCGAGCTTGTTCGCGAAGCCGAAGAAGAGCGCCGCGAAGAACGCCCCGACCGGCGTCCACCGGCCGAAGATCAGCGCGGCGAGCGCGATGAACCCGGCGCCGGAGGTCATGTTCTTGTTGAAGCTGCCGGTGGAGACGAGCGTGAAGAACGCCCCGCCGGCGCCGGCGATCAACCCGCCGAGCAGGACGTTGCGGTAACGCGTGCCCTTGACCCGGATGCCGACGGTGTCGGCGGCGGCGGGGTGCTCGCCGACGGCCCGGGTGCGCAGCCCCCACCGGGTGCGCGCGAGCCCGACGCTGATCACGGCGACCAGGATCAGCGCGAGGTAGACCAGCGGGTTGGTGTTGAACAGCACCGGCCCGACCACCGGGATGTCGGCGAGACCGGGGATGCGCCAGGTCGGCATCCGGGGCGGCTGGTTGTAGACGTCGGCGTGCGGCTGCATCAACCGCTCGTAGAGGAAGCCGGTCAGGCCGAGCGCCAGCAGGTTGAGCACGATGCCGAGGACCACCTGGTCGACCAGGTAGCGCATGGCGAGCACGGCCAGCAGCACGGCGATGACCAGACCGCCGACGGCCGCGCTGAGCAGACCGATCCAGACGCTGGCGGCCATCGTGCCGACCAGGGCGGCCCCGAACGCCCCCATCAGGAACTGTCCCTCGATCGCCACGTTGACCACGCCGCTGCGCTCGCAGAGCACCCCGGCGAGCGCCCCGAGGATCAGCGGCAGCGCCAGCTCCAGCGAGCCCTTGGCGGTGTCGACCAGCGGCATGAACTTCCCCGCCACCTGCCAGCACAGGAACGACAGCACGAAGGCGAGGATGCCGAGCCCGAGCAGGGTGCTCGTCCAGCGTCGGGCGACGCCGGCCAGCAGGGTCGCGCCCGCGCCGATGGTGACGATGCCGAACAGGATCGCGCCGAACTGGCCGTTGATCTTCAGTGCGGCGCCGCTGGCGTCCTCGCTCAGCGTGAACCGGGCGGTCTCGGCCGGCGCGAGCGCGCCGAAGAGCCCGGCCGCGAGCACGCCGAGCGCCACGAACACCGCCCCGGTCTTGCGCTCACGCGTCCAGAACCGCCGCGGCACCGTCACGCCCGCCAGGTCTTCCACGGTCACGGTGGACATGGTCACCAGCCCTTCGCAACGGAGGTCTGCAGCCGGGCGGCGCGGGCCGCGCGGAGCCGGAACATCGCCTTCACGAGGGCGGGTGCGGCGATGAAGATGACGATGAGCGCCTGGACGACCGTGACCAGCTCCAGCGAGATACCGGAGAACGACTGCATCCGGTTGCCGCCGGCCCGCAACGCGCCGAACAGCAGCGCGGCGAGGAAGACGCCCCACGGCCGTGTCCGGCCGAGCAGGGCCACGAGCAGGCCGTCGAAGCCGATGTTGCCGGCGACCTGCGGGGTCAGGGTGTGCGCGGTGCCCAGCACCTGGGTCGCGCCGCCCAGCCCGGAGAGCGCGCCCGCGGACACCATCAGCAGCACGTACGTCCGGGTGACGCTGATCCCGGCGGTGCGCGCGGCGTCCGGGTTGGCGCCGACCGCGCGCAGCTCGAAGCCGAAGGCCGACCGGTTGAGCAGCCACGCCACGGCGACGGTGGCCGCGACCGCGAGCACGATGCCCAGGTTGACCCGGAGGCCGCCGCCGAGCAGGCCCGGCAGCTGTGCGGACCCGTCGACCCGCTTGCTGATCGCGTCGGACCGGTTGGGGTCGTGGATGCCGCCCTGCAGGATGATCCAGCCCAGGAAGAGCCCCGCGGTGTAGTTGAGCATGATCGTGGTGATGACCTCGTGGGCGCCGGTGCGCGCCTTGAGGATGCCGGGGATGAAGCCCCAGAGCGCGCCGCCGAGCGCGCCGGCGAGCAGCGCGACGATCAGGTGCACCCCGACCGGCAGCGGGAGGACGAAGCCGGCGACCGCGGCGGTGATCGTGCCGATGACCGCCTGGCCCTGGGCGCCGATGTTGAACAGGCCGCCGCGGAACGCGAGCGCGACCGCGAGACCGGTCAGCACCAGCGGGGCAGCGTAGGTCAGCGTCTCCGAGATCGGCGCGAAGACCACCTGCCAGGTGTTCTCCCCGGCGAGCCAGCCGCTCACCGCCGCCGGGTCGACGATCGCGCCCTTGAAGAGGTTCGCGTACGCCTCGCTCACCAGCGTCCAGCTGCCGTTGATGGCGTCGCTGGGCCGGGCGGTGATGTACGAGTACGTCGCCAGCACGTCCGGGTCGGACACGATGATCAGCACCGCGCCGATGAGCAGCGCCAGCACCATCGACAGCACCGTGACGGTGACGGTGTTGGCCGCCCACAGGTTCTGCAGGAAGTTCTGCGGCAGCGACGGCTGCCGCTCGCCGCCCGGCTGCTCCGTCGCGGCGACCGCGGGGTCCACCGCCACCCCCTCGGGGCCGGCGGGGGTCCTGTCCGCCGGGCCGACCGCCGGCTCTCTGTCGTCCGGAGTGCTCATGCCTCGACCTCTTCGTCGGATGCGGGGCCCTCGCCGGTGATGCCCGCCATGAGCAGGCCGATCTCCTCGCGCGGGGTGTCGGGCGACACGATGGCGATGACCCGGCCGCGGTACATCACCGCGATCCGGTCGGCCAGCCCGATCACCTCGTCGAGCTCGCTGGAGACCACCAGCACCGCGGTGCCGATGTCCCGCTCGTGGATGATCTGCTTGTGGATGAACTCGATCGAGCCGACGTCCACGCCCCGGGTCGGCTGCGACGCGATGAAGAGCTTCAGCGGCCGGGACAGCTCCCGGGCCACGATCACCTTCTGCTGGTTGCCGCCGGAGAGCGTGCCGACGGGTGATTCGTGCGACGACGTCCGCACGTCGAACTGCGCGATCCGCTCCTTCGCCGACGCCGCGATCTTCTCCGGACGCAGCACCAGCCCGTTGCCGAACGGCGCCTGGTCGTACAGGTCGAGGACCAGGTTCTCGGCGACGCTGAACTCCTTGACCAGACCGTCGACGCTGCGGTCCTCGGGCACGTAGCCGACGCCCGCCCGGAGCACGTCCTTCGGGCTGCGCCCCACCATCGGCGCGCCGTCCAGCGTGATCGAGCCGGCCACGACCGGCCGCAGACCCATGATCGCCTCGACCAGCTCCGTCTGCCCGTTGCCCTGCACGCCGGCGATCCCGAGGACCTCGCCGGCCCGGACGGTCAGGTCGACCCCGTCCACGGCGCGGTGGCCGCGTTCGTCATTGACGACGAGGCCGCCGATCTCGAGGATCGGTCCGCGCGGCGCGGCCGGGGGCTTCTCGACCACCAGGCTCACCTGGCGCCCGACCATCAGGGCGGCGAGCTCGTCCTCGCTCGCGTCGGGGCTGGCGGTGCCGACCGTACGACCGCGCCGGATGACCGTGATCCGGTCGGCGATCGCCTTCACCTCCCGCAGCTTGTGCGTGATGAAGACGATCGACTTGCCGTCGGCCTTGAGGGTGCGCATGACGGCGAGCAGCTCGTCGGTCTCCTGCGGGGTCAGCACCGCGGTCGGCTCGTCCAGGATCAGCAGGTCGACGTCGCGGGTCAGCGCCTTGATGATCTCGACGCGCTGCTGGATGCCGACGGGCAGGTCCTCGACGATCGCGTCCGGGTCGACCCGCAGGCCGTACCGGGTCGACACGTCGAGCACCTCGCGCCGGGCGCGGCCACGGTCGAGCCAGCCGAGCAGGCCGCCGCGGACCTTCTCCGCGCCGAGGATCACGTTCTCCGCCACCGTGAAGACCGGCACCAGCATGAAGTGCTGGTGCACCATGCCGATGCCGGCGGCGATCGCGTCGCGGGAGGTGTGGATCTGCACGGGGGCGCCGTCGACGAGGATCTCCCCCTCGTCCGGCTGCAGCAGCCCGTACAGGACGTTCATCAGGGTGGACTTGCCCGCGCCGTTCTCACCGAGCAGGGCGTGGATCTCGCCGGGCTCCACCGTCAGGTCGATGTGGTCGTTGGCGACCAGGTCACCGAAGCGCTTGGTGATGCCGCGCAGTTCGAGTCTCAGCGGAGTCTCCTCGCACGAGCGCTGTCAGGGGTTCGGCCGTGGTGCGGTCCGCGGGTGGCCCGCGGACCGCACCACGGCCGGATGCGTTCCCGATTCGTGCGCCGCGGAACGGGTCAACCCCGTTCCGCGGCCACGGATCACTTGGTCGGCGAGTTGGGGGACTCGACCTTGATGGCGCCGGAGACGACGTCCGCCTTCAGCTTCTCGACCTCCGCCTTGAGCTCGGCCGGGACCTTGCCGTCGAACTCGTGGTACGGCGCGAGCGAGACGCCGTCGTTGGCCAGCGTGCCGACGTAGCCGGTGGCGTTGTCGAGCTTGTCGCCCTTGGCGCCCGCGACGACGGCCTGCTCCACCGCGCCGGAGATGTTCTTCTCGACGGTGCTGAGGAAGGCCGAGCAGTACTGGGCGGCGCTCTCGCAGCCGTCCGAGTCGACCCAGATGACCGAGAACTTGCCGGACTCCTTGGCGGCCGACGCGGTGCCCAGGCCGGTGCCGCCGGCGACCGGCATGATCACGTCGGCGCGCTGCGCGACGAACGTGTCGCTGATCGCCTTGCCCTTGGCCTGGTCGGTGAAGGCCTCGGCGAACGTGCCGTTCTGGGTGGCCTTGTTCCAGCCGAGGACCTTGACGTCCTTGTTCTTGACCTTGTTGTAGTGCGCGACGCCGTCGACGAAGCCGTCCATGAAGATCGTCACCGGCGGGATCTTCATGCCGCCGTAGGTGGCGACCGTGCCCGTCTTCGAGTAACCAGCCGCGAGGTAGCCGGCGAGGAACGCGGCCTGGGCGGTGTCGAACTGCATCGGGTAGACGTTCTTCACTTCAGCGATCTTGGAGTCGACGATGCCGAACTCCTGGTTCGCGTTCGCCTGCGCGATCTTCAGCGTGGCGTCGCGCATCAGTCCGCCGACCGCGAGGATGAAGTTGCACTTCTGGTTGACGTACTGGGTCAGGTTCGGCTCGTAGTCGGCCTCCGCCGCCGAGGCGACGTACTTGGGGTCGACGTTGCTCTGCGTCTTCTGCGCGGCCTGCAGACCCGCCCACGCGCCCGCGTTGAACGACTTGTCGTCGATGCCACCGGTGTCGGTCACCATGCAGGCGGTGTACTTGTTGGCGGCGTTGCTGCCACCTTCGTTGTTCTTCGGCGCCTCACCGCACGCGGCGGCGCTCAGCGCGAGCCCGCCTACCGCGAATACCGAGACGATCCGCATCCCACGCGTAGCGCGCAAGACGGTCTCCTTCCATAGCACACCGCGAGGTTGCGGTATTGCGATTCCTCGCCCAGCCGATCGGACCGGACGTGTTCGGACGGGAGCGTACGCCGGTGACCGTCCAACGGCCGACAATCGTGCACGACTGTTGGGCCCCCGTTACCCTCACGTAACTCGCCAGTGCCCGAGATCACTCGCGCGGCCGGCGATCGCCACCCTAACGGCTGAACCACTCCGGCAAACCCGGCATTTGCCGCACTCCACCCGCCGCTGCGGGTCACCGCCAGAAGACCGCGACCCCCGCGTTGAGCAGCGTCAATCCGATGATCGCGAGGAAGTGCCCGCGGTTGACGGCTTCCCGCTTCCGCGAGAAGAACACCATCGCGAAGATCATCAGACCGAGCACCAACTTGGTCGCGAGCTTCGCCGGCGACGGCTCGTGGCCGTCGCGCAGCGGCGCGGACAGGCCCACCCCGGTGAGCACCTGGATGGCGGCGCCCCAGAGCATGGCGCTGTTGATCTTCAAGCGTCCGGTCAGGTACTGCGTGATCGCGCCGCCGAGCAGCAGGGCGAAGCCGATCAGATGCACGAAGAGGAGCACAAGCCGCAGAGGTTCCACGCGCCACATCTTCCCTGAGTGGCACCGGCACGCAACTCAGGCCCCACCCCTCCTTGTGGATCAAGGGCGTCCCGGCCGTCCGCAGCAGGGACGGCCGGGACGTCCCGGGGTTCAGACCGCGGACGCCACGGCGGCCGGCGGCGCGGACGGCGAGGCCGTGGCGGGACGGGCGGGAGGCGCGATCAGACGAGGCGCCAGACCTGGAAGGTCGGGCCGTCGGCCGGGAGCGTGACCGCGCCGTCCGCGGCCGGGGCCAACCCGGGCGCCCCGCCGTACACGTTGTCGGCGCTGCCGAGTCCGGCCAGCCGCACCGGCACGCCCGGGGCCCGCCGGGCGAGCACCAGCACACCGCCCTCCACCGCCTCGCGGACGAAGACCAGCGCATCGGCGTCGGCATGCAGCCAGCGCAGGCCGCCGTGCCGCAGCGCCGGCTGGGCACGACGCAGCGCGACGAGCGCGCGGTAGCGCGCGAAGGTATCGGCGTCCCAGCTCTCCGACCGGTCCCACGGCATCGGCGTCCGGGACGCCTCGCCGTTCTCGCCGCGCAGCCCGAGCTCGTCACCGGCGAAGATCATCGGGGTGCCGGGAAGCGTGCAGAGCAGCCCGGCGGCGACCTCCTGCCGCGCCGCGTCGCCGACCACCGACCGGATCCGGGCGGAGTCGTGCGAGCCGAGCAGCTGCCACGAGTGGGTGTACGACCGCCAGGAGACCAGCGAAGCGAACCCGCGGATGGTGGCCAGCGCGGCGCTCCCGTCGCGCCGGCGCACCCCGCCGGGAACGCCGAGGAAGTTGGGCAGCCGTACGCCGTCGGCGACCAGCCAGCTCCAGATCGGGTCGGTGAAGCCGGGGTAGTTCATCGTGCCGTGCCAGCCGTCGGCGTCCAGGTCGCGGGTGTAGTCGTGGCCGTGCTCCGCGAGCACCAGCCCGTCCGGCCGGGCCGCCACCACCGCGCGGCGCAGCAGCGCCGCCACCTCGTGGGTGTACGCGTCGGCACCGCGCCGGCCGGTCATGTTCGCCACGTCCACCCGCCAGCCGTCCAGCCCGTACGGCGGACGCAGCCACCGCCCCATCACCGAGTCCGGCCCGTCGAGGAAGCGGCGGCGCAGCTCGGCGCTCCCCCAGTTCAGCTTCGGCAGCGACTTCACGCCGTTCCACGACTCGTAGTCGCCGGCCTCCGCATCGAAGTAGTACAGCTCCCGCTCCGGCGCGGCCACGTCGGCGACCGCGGCGGTGAACCACTCGTGGCCGTCGCCGGTGTGGTTGCTGGTGATGTCGCCGATCAGCCGCCAGCCGCGGGCGTGTACGGCGGCGGCCAGCCGGGCGAGCGCGGCGTCCCCGCCGAGCAGCGGGTCGACCCGGTCGAACGCGGCCGCGTCGTAGCGGTGGTTGGAGCGCGCCGGGAAGATCGGCGTCAGGTAGACGGTGTTGACGCCGAGCCGCTCCAGGTGGTCGAGGCGCGCCGCGATCCCGTCCAGATCACCGCCGTAGAACTGGTGCGGCGTCTCCGGGCCCCGCCCCACGACGGGCGTGTCCCAGTCGCACGGCATGGCCCAGGGCGGCGCCGGGCGGTCGGCCGCGGCCGCCGAGCGGGCGAAGCGGTCGGGGAAGATCTGGTAGACGACGGCGTCCCGCGCCCAGGCCGGCGGCGGGTCGTACGCCAGCAGCCGGAAGTCCGTCGCGTCCGGCACGTCGTGACCGCACTCGCCGAGCGCGGTGAGCCAGCGCGGACCGCCGTCGGCGTCCAGGAGGAAGCGGTACGTGGTGACCGGGTTGCGGACCAGCACGTCGGCGCGCCACCAGACGTCGCCGTTCTCTGTGCGCCGGTCGACGACCGCCGCCGTGAAGCGCGGCTCACCGTCCGGTGTGGACCGTACGTGTATCCGCCGCACGCCGGCGGGGGCCCGGAGGAAGACCGGGACCACCTCGCCGAGCCGCGGTGCCTGCTGCGGGACGTAGAGCGGCGAGCCGTCGTGGTGGGCCTGCATGTGACTCATCCCTTGACCGCGCCGGACGTGAGGCCGGAGACGATGTAGCGCTGCAGATACTGGAAGACCAGCACGGTCGGCACCGCGGTGAGCAGCGTTCCCGCGCAGAAGATGCCGAAGTTGTTGTTCCGCTCGCCCGCGACCAGTCCCCACATCCCGACCGACAACGTCTTCGAGCCGGTGTCGGTGAGGAACACGTTGGCGATCAGGAACTCGTTGATCGTCCCGATGAAGGCGAGCAGCCCGGTCACCGCGAGGATCGGCGACACCAACGGCAACATGATCCGGAAGAAGATCTGCGCGTGCGTCGCGCCGTCCATCGTGGCCGATTCGTCCAGCTCGCGCGGCACCGTGTCGAAGAAGCCCTTCATCAACCACGTGTTCACCCCGAGCGCCGTGCCCAGATACAGCAGCAGCAGGCCCCAGGGCGTGTTGAACCCGATCCCCGGCCACAGGTCGGTGACCGTCGTGAAGATCAGGAAGATCGCGACGATCGCCAGGAACTGCGGGAACATCTGGACCAACAGCAGGGCCAGCAGTCCGACGCGCCGGCCCGTGAAACGCATCCGGCTGAAGGCGTACGCGGCCAGCGCGGACAGGAACACCGCGGCCGCCGCCGAGACCCCGGCGATCAGCAGCGAGTTCACGAACCATCGGCCGAACGCGGTCCGGGAGAACAGCTCGCCGAAGTTGGTCAGCGAGGCGCCGGTCGGCACGAGTTCGGTCGACGACAGCGTGCCGACCGGGTTCAGCGCCGCGGAGACCACGAACAGGATCGGGAAGAGCGAGAACGCCACCGCCAGGAGCGCGACGAGATGCCGCCACCCCACCCGGGAGAACCAGGTCATGAGTAGACCTCCTCCTGCTGCCGCGTCCGCCGGAAGCTCACCGCCGAGATCACCGCGACGAGCGCGAAGATGAAGATCGAGATCGCCGCGGCGAAGCCGAACTGCGCGCCGGCCGCGCCGAAGGCCAGCCGATAGGTGTACGTGATGAGCAGGTCGGTCGCGCCGACTGACGGGTTGTCCGACGGGAATGGGCCGCCCTCGGTGGTCAGGTAGATCGCGTTGAAGTTGTTGAAGTTGTAGGCGAACGAGGAGATCAGCAGCGGCGAGAGCGCGACCAGCAGCAGCGGCAGCGTGATCTTCCGGAACGACTGCCAGGGCGTCGCGCCGTCCACGGAGGTGGCCTCGGTCAGCTCCCGCGGGATCGCCTGCAACGCCCCGGTCGCCACCAGGAACATGTACGGGTACCCGAGCCACAACTGCACCAGGATCACCGCCGCCCGCGCCGACCAGGACTGGCCGAACCAGTCCACCTGTAGCCCGAGGAGCTGGTTGACCAGTCCGAAGTCGGTGTTGAACATGTCCCGCCAGACCAGCAGCATCGCGAACGACGGCATGGCGTACGGCAGGATCAGCAGGACCCGGTACACGTTCGTCGCCCGCACCCGCGGCGAGTGCAGCGCCAACGCGCAGAGCAGGCCGAGCGCGAACGTGCCACCCGTGGAGCCGATCGCGAACAGGAAGTTCCAGCCCAGCGTGCGCACGAACGGGCCGGAGATGCTGTCGTCGGTGATGATGCGGGCGAAGTTGCGGAACCCCACGGTGACCCGCCAGCCCTGCGCGAGCCGCTCACCGTCGGCGGCGACGAACGACCCGTTCGCCGGGTCCGCGGTCCAGGTCCGGCCGCTCGTCGCGTCCCGGACGCAGTCGCAGCCCGGGTCGTACGACCGCATCGCCTTGCCCTCATAGGCGCGGGACAGGCCGGTGGCCCGGATCGCGCCGCCGGCCGTCGGCACCGCGAACTCCGCGACCTCCGGTCCCCGCGCGCTGACCTGCCCGGCGTTGAGGACGGTGTACCCGGACGCGGCGGTGACCCTGCCGGCGGAGTTGACCGTCGCGGCGCCGTCCTGCAGGGGGCGCAGCCCCTCGGCATCGCCGGCCGAGACCGCTCCGGTCGCCGGATCGGTCACCAGGAAGACCAACGGGCCGGTCGCGGGGTCGCCGGTGGTGGCGACCGCCAGCGCGTACTCGGCGGAGCCCGGCACCTGGACCACCGACGCGGTCTGGATCGCGACGATCGCCTCCTGCTTGCTCCCCCGGTGCCCGTCGCCGAAGTTCGTCAGCGAGGTGCTGACGGTATAGAGCACCGGGAGGACCTGGAACGCGATGAGGAAGAGCGTGCCGGGCACCAGGTACTTGGCGGGCACGTGGCGGCGGGTCAGGTAGAGGTAGCACAGGCCCGCCGTGGTCAGCGCGAGGATCGCGAGCCCGGTCCACGCCCTCGTCTGGATCAGCGGGAAGGCCGCCCAGATCGCGATGCCCACGGTGAGTCCGAGCAGCACGATCTTCACGACGAGCCCGGTGAGCGTGACCGGCCGGTCGGCGCGCGGCCGGGCCGGGGTGGGCCGGCCCGGCCGCGGGGCCCGGAGGCCGGGCCCCGCGCCGGGGAGTTGCGTCGGCATTACTTGATCTGGTTGGAGATGGTCTTCGCGGCGGCGGTGACCGTGCCGGTCACGTCGGCGCCGCCGATGATGGCGGCCTCCGCCTTGCCGAACGGGTCCCAGATCGCGGCCATCTCCGGGACCGCCGGCAGCACGTGCCCGTCCCTGCCGGCCTCCTGGAACTTCACGAGGTCGGGATCGGTCCCCTTGACCTGGTCGAAGGCGGCGGTCAGCGCCGGCGGGCGCGGCTCGGCCCGGTAGAGCGCGACGGCCAAATCCGGCGTGGTCAGGTAGTTCGCCACGAACTCCTGGGCGAGCGGCTTGTTCTTTCCCTTCGCCGCGACGTAGAACGCCTGCACGCCGACGAACGGCTGCGCCGGCTTGCCCCCGGCGAAGCCGGGAACGGGCGAGATGTCGTACGTGATGTTCGCCTTCTTCGCGTCGGTGATCGCCCACGGTCCGGAGACCAGGAAGGCGCACTTCTTGCTGGTGAAGGTGGCGATGGAGTTTTCCGGGGTGATCGAGCGCTTCAGGGCGCCGTCGCCCTTCTCGCCGAGCTTTTTGATCTTCTCGAATGCCGCGATCGAGGCGGGGGTGCCGACGCCGAGGTTCTTCGGGTCGTAGTCGCCGCCGGCGGTGGTGCCGAACAGGGAGCCGCCCGCGGAGGTGTAGAGCGGGTAGAGGTGGTAGGCGTCGCCGTTCTGCCCGACCTGCAGGCAGAGCAGTTCGCTGACCTTCTTCTCGGCCTTCAGCTTCTTACCCGTCGCGACGAGCTCCTCGATCGTCGCCGGAGCCTGCGGGGCGAGCGCGGTGTTGCGGATCAGCGCGACGTTCTCGGTCGCGTACGGCACGCCGTACACCTGGCCGTTGAAGGTCACGGCCTTCAGCGCCACCTCGGCGAACGCGCTCTTCTGCGCCGCCGAGAGCTGCACCGGGTCGATCGCCCCGTTCTGCACGAGGTTGCCGATCCAGTCGTGCGCGCCGACCATCACGTCCGGTCCGCTGCCCTGCTGGGAAGCGGTGACGAAGGTGGTCTGCTGGTCCTTGGAGATGGCCTGGACGTCGACGGTCACGCCGTTCTCCTGGCCGAACTTCTCCGCGAACGGCTTGAGGGCCGCCGCCCGCTTGTCGTCGGACCAGATCACCAGCTTGCCGCCGGCCGCCTTGGGGGAATCCTTCACGGCCGGCTCGTCGCCGCCGCAGCCGGAGGCGGTGAGGGCGAGGGCGAAGACGGCGACCACACCCGCGGTACGGATGCGCATCGGAACTCCTGTCGTTTTCACGGCCGGACGGTCGCCGGGACCGCCCCGACCAGGTGGGGATGTTCGTGAGGGGGTGTCAACCGGCGCCCTGGTGGCGCCGCTCCTGTCGCGTGTTGCCGGGACGTTAGCAAGAGGTTGCAAGCAATGGAAGGGCTTGCAATGAGTCCGGCAAGATCTTGCTCGTGAGCTACAGTGCCGCCATGCGCGCACGACTGTCCGACATCGCCCAGCAGGCCCAGGTGAGCGAGGCGACCGTGTCGCGCGTCCTCAACGACCGGCCCGGGGTCTCGCCCGAGACCCGGCAGGCGGTGCTGACCGCGCTGGACGTGCTCGGATACGAACGCCCGGCGCGGCTGCGCAAGCGCAGCGCGGGGCTGGTGGGCCTCGTCGTCCCGGAGCTGGACAATCCGATCTTCCCGGCCTTCGCGCAGATCATCGAGTCGGCGCTGGCGCAGTCGGGCTACACGCCGGTGCTCTGCACGCAGACGCCCGGCGGGGTCACCGAGGACGAGTACGTGGAGATGCTCCTCGACCGCCAGGTCTCCGGCATCGTGTTCGTCTCCGGGCTGCACGCCGACACCAGCGCCGATCATGACCGCTACCGCAAGCTGATCGGCCGCCCCCTGCCGATCGTGCTGGTCAACGGCTTCGCCCGGGACGTCGGGGCGCCGTTCGTCTCCTGCGACGACCGCGTGGCGGGCGAGCTCGCCGTCTCCCACCTGGTGGCGCTCGGGCACCGACGGATCGGGCTGATCACCGGGCCGGACCGGTTCATCCCGGTGCAGCGCAAGCTGGCCGGCTACCGGGCCGCGATGACCCGCCTGCTCGGATCGACCGAGGCCGAGCTCGACGAGCTCGTCTCGCTGTCGCTCTTCGGCGTCGAGGGGGGCGAGGCGGCCGCCGGTCGGCTCATCGAGCGCGGCGTCACCGGGCTGGTCTGCGGCTCCGACCTGATGGCGCTGGGTGCGATCCGCGCCGCCCGCCAGCGCGGCCTGTCGGTCCCCGGCGAGCTGTCGGTGGTCGGCTACGACGACTCACCGCTGATCGCCTTCACCGATCCGCCGCTGACCACCGTGCGCCAGCCGGTCCGCGCGATGGCGGTCGCCGCGGTGCGGGCGCTGGTCGACGAGATCAACGGGCACGCGGCCCCGCACTCCGAGTACGTGTTCCGCCCCGAGCTGGTGGTGCGGGGCTCGACCGGGACGGCACCGGCGGCGCGGGACCTCGCGGCGTCCGCGTCGCCCACCGGCCGGTAGCCCATTTCTTGCGCAAGGGTTGCTTGACTCTTTCAACGGTCCCCCGCATCCTGCTGGGGTACGACCGCGTCCGATCACGAACGGGGAGACCGTGACGACCTTTGCCGCCGCAGCGACGCCGACGACCGACGAAGACTGGTGGCGCGCCGCGGTCGTCTACCAGGTCTACGTACGCAGCTTCGCCGACGGGGACGGCGACGGGACCGGTGACCTGCGGGGCATCCGGCAGCGCCTGCCGTACCTGCGCGACCTGGGGGTGGACGCGCTGTGGCTGACGCCGTTCTACCGCTCCCCCATGGTCGACGGCGGCTACGACGTCTCCGACTACCGCGACGTGGATCCGATGTTCGGCACGCTCGCCGACTTCGACGCCATGATCACCGATGCGCACGCGCTCGGGCTGCGGATCATCGTGGACATCGTGCCCAACCACACGTCCAGCGCGCACCCGTGGTTCGCCGCCGCGCTGGCCGCCGGCCCCGGCTCGGCCGAACGCGACCGGTACCTGTTCCGGCCCGGTCGCGGCTCGGACGGGCAACTGCCGCCCAACGACTGGGAGTCCATCTTCGGCGGTTCGGCGTGGACCCGGGTGCCGGACGGCGAGTGGTACCTGCACCTGTTCGACCCGGCGCAGCCGGACCTCAACTGGCGGCACCCCGAGGTGCGCGCGGAGTTCGAGGACATCCTGCGCTTCTGGCTGGACCGCGGCGTCGACGGCTTCCGGATCGACGTGGCGCACGGGATGATCAAGGAGGAGGGGCTGCCGGACGTCGGCCACAGCTCCGCGACCGGGCAGCGCCAGGTCGAGCTGCTCGGCAAGGGCCGGCTCCCCTACTTCGACCAGGACGAGGTGCACGACATCTACCGCGCCTGGCGGCCCATCCTGGACAGCTACCCCGGCGGCCGGATGGCGGTCGCCGAGGCGTGGGCGGAGACCCCGCAGCGCCTGGCCCGCTACATCGGACCGGACGAACTGCACCAGGCGTTCAACTTCGACTTCCTCGACGCCACCTGGTCGGCGGACTCGTTCCGCAAGGTGATCGACACCGCGCTCGGCGAGGCGACGATCGTCGGCGCGCCCACCACGTGGGTGCTCTCCAACCACGACAAGCAGCGGCACGTCACCCGGTACGGCGACGGTCCGGCGGGGCTGCGCCGGGCGCGGGCGGCGGCGCTGCTGATGCTCGCGCTGCCCGGCTGCGCCTACGTCTACCAGGGCGAGGAGCTCGGTCTGCCGGAGGTGCTGGACCTCCCGGACGAGCTGCGGCAGGACCCGGCGTTCCTGCGCACCGGCGAGAGCCGCGACGGCTGCCGGGTGCCGTTGCCGTGGAGCGGGGACCAGCCGCCGTACGGCTTCGGGCCGGACGGGTGCGCGTCGTCCTGGCTGCCCGCGCCCGCGACCTGGGCGGCGCTGTCGGTCGCCGCGCAGACCGGTGATCCCGCCTCCACCCTGGAGCTCTACCGCGCCGCGCTGCGGCTGCGGGCCGCCCACCCGGCGCTCGGGGGCGAGTCGGAACTCGCCTGGCTGGACTCGGAGCCGGGTGTGCTCGCCTTCGCCCGCGCCGGGGGCTTCGTCTGCGCCGTCAACTTCGGCGACGCTCCGGCCCCCGTCGGCAGGTACGGCACCCCGCTGCTGGCCAGCGAAGCGCTGATCGAGCGGGACGGGGACATTTTTCTGCCCGCCGACGCGGCCGCGTGGTTCGAAGCCCGGACGGCTGGGTAGTAGGCGGTAGACCCTGGTCGCCCGTTGTGCTTCGCGCCGACGGGCGACTGGGCGGTGTTTCGCCGGACCCCTTTGTGGTGGGGGGAGTTCGCCGAACCCCTTGTGGTGGGGGGAACAGGTGTGCCGGCGCCCCCGTCACCCGGGGGCGCCGGCACCACCCACACCTCAGCGCGCCTTGCTCAGCTTCTCCGCGATCCGCGCCTGTCCGGCCCGCACCTCGTCCGGGCTCGGCGGCGCCGACGGCTCGAGGTGGTGGTCCAGGATCTCCGCCTCGGGTTCGGTCTCGTCGAAGTCGGGGTAGGCGTCCCCCTCGTCGATCTCCGCGCCCGCTTCCTCCGCGGCCCGCTGCGCCGCCGCGATCTCGCCGCGGATCTCCTCGACCGAGACGTGCGGCAGCAGCGGCTCGACGACCGCCATCAGCTCCTCGTCGGCGACGACGGACTCGGCCAGCGCCAGCGCGTGCGGCCGCTCGTACGGTCCGCAGACGACCGGCTCCCACTCCTCGTCGTCATTGAGCGGTCCGAACGTGATGATCCACGGCATGCTGAGCACCGGCGAGTCTTCCGGCAGCTCCAACGTGACTAGTGCCCCCATTCGAATCATCATGCGGGCTTCCGTGATCATGTGCGTGCGGTTTGCCCTAAATCCCCCGAATTTGCTCTCCGGCCCCGCGCCAGGTCGCCGACCCGGCCGTGCGCGCTGGTCGCCAGCAGGGCCGCGCCGAACAGCAGCAACTGGTTGAGCAGATACAGGTAGACGAGCACCCCGACGGCGCCCGCCACCACGGTGTACGCGGGATTCCGCTCCACCTGTCCGACCACTCCGCGGCCCAGCGTGTTCAGCAGCGTGATGCCGAAGCCCACCCACCACACCGGCCAGCGCAGCCGGCGCGGCGGCATCCGCAGCCGCGGCACGACCACCATCAACGCGGTCGCCAGGATCAGGTTCACCAACAGGCTCATGAGCCAGCCGATCACGGCCAGGAGGGGCCCACGCTCGCCCACCGCCCCGCGCAGCAACGAGGTCAGCAGGTCGACCGCCGCCACCGACGTGCCGATCAGGACGAGGACCGCGACCAGCGCCGCGAGGTCGATCACCCGCCGGATCAGCACGTTGCCCGGCTGCTGCTCGAGACGGTGGATCAGCCGCTGCGACGAGCGGATCGCCTCCACCCACCCGATGCCGGTGAGGATCAGCCCGATCACGCCGATCACCCCGACCGTGCCGCTGGTCTCGCCGATCTCGCGGAGCTCGACGAACGGCAGGTACCGGCGGACGAAGTCCTGCACCACGATCTGCAGCGCGACGTTGCGCTTCAGCACGAACCCGAAGACGGAGTACGCCACCAGCACGAGCGCGAAGATCGCGAAGAACCCGTAGTAGGCGATGGCGGCCGCCAGCCGCCCGCCCATCACCTCGTTGTACCGGCCGAGCGCCCGGCAGAAATGGTCGAACCCCGGCGAACGGCGGCGGCGGGCCGCCACGGCACGCCCCCACGCGGCGGTCGCCCGGGCGATGACATTCACGCGGCCATCCTCGCCGATCACCGCGCGCGCCGCGCGCCCGCGCCGCGGGCGACCGGCGCCGTCACCGAAGCGCCGGGGTCAGCCGCGCAGCGGGAAGTCCCGGTGCGGCCGCCAACGCCCCTCGCCGCTGTGCGAGAAGAGCGTGAACCCGTCCACCTCGAACCGCGCCGAGAAGTCCGCCAGGTCCTCGAAGACCTTGTCCAGCGCCTCCGGGGAGACGTCCTGGGCGACGGTGACGTGCGGGTGGTACGGGAAACGGCTCTCCCGCCGCAGGTCCTCCGCCGCGCCGATCGCCTCGGCCAGCACCTCGCACTCGCTGATCCCGGCCGCCACCGCAACGAAGACGACGTCGGTGATCGGGCGGAACGTGCCGGTGCCGCGCAGGTGCAACGTGTACGGCGGATGGGCCGCGGCGACCGCGGCCAGATGCGCCTCGATCGCGGGCAGGCTCGCCGCCGGAATCTCGGTCGGCCCCAGCAGCGTCAGGTGCGCGGGTACGAACTCCGCCGCGGGGTCGCCCGCCTCGGCGCGCCGACGCGTCAGCACCTGCCCCCAGGGCTCCGGGATGTCGATGGCGACCCCGATCCGCGTCGACTCGACGCCGGGATCCGGCAACCCGCCGATGCGAATCACGCTCCGCTCTTTCCGCTCATACCGCCGACCGCCAGTCGCCGGGTTCGCCACCGGACCGATTTCCGGCGGGTGTCCCATAGTGCCCGGCTACGAGGGGCGGGCGGCAACTCCGCCGCGCCCGCGTGTGACCACCCTCATCCGTTGCGGGCCGGCGCGAGGAAGCCGATCCGGTCGTACGCGGTGCGCAGCGTCGCCGACGACACGCCGCGCGCCTTCTCGGCGCCGATCGCGAGCAGCTTGTCCAGCTGCGCGGGATCGTCGAGGAAAGTGCGGGTCCGCTCCTGGATCGGGCGGACGAACTCGACCACCACCTCCGCGAGGTCCTTCTTCAGGTCGCCGTAGCCGGCGCCGGCGTACGACTCGACGAGGTTGTCGATGCCACGGCCGGTCAGGGCCGCGTAGATGGTCAGCAGGTTCGCGATCCCGGGCTTGTTCTCCGGGTCGAAGATGATCTCGCGACCGGTGTCGGTCACCGCGGAGCGGATCTTCTTCGCCGACTTCGCCGGCTCCTCCAGCAGCTCGATAATGCCGGCCGGCGACGACGCCGACTTCGACATCTTCGCGGTCGGGTCCTGCAGATCCGTGATCTTGGCGGTGTCCCGCACGATGTGCGGCGCCGGCACGGTGAAGGTCGGCCCGTACAGCGAGTTGAAGCGCTGGGCCAGGTCCCGCGTCAGCTCCAGGTGCTGGCGCTGGTCCTCCCCGACCGGCACCGCGTCCGCCTGGTAGAGCAGGATGTCGGCCGCCTGCAGGACCGGGTACGTGAACAGCCCCACGCTGGCCCGCTCCGTCCCCTGCCGGGCGGACTTGTCCTTGAACTGCGTCATCCGGCTCGCCTCGCCGAACCCGGTGATGCAGTTGAGCACCCAGGCCAGCTGCGGGTGCTCGGGCACGTGCGACTGCACGAACAGGGTGCAGCGCTCCGGGTCGAGCCCGACCGCGAGCAACTGGGCCGCGGAGACGCGGACGCGCCGGCGCAGCACCTCCGGCTCGTGCCCGGCCGTGATCGCGTGCAGGTCGACCACGCAGTAGAACGCGTCGTGCGTCTCCTGCATCGTCACCCAGTTGCGCACCGCGCCGAGGTAGTTGCCGAGGTGGAACGAGTCGGCGGTCGGCTGGATACCGGAGAGCACCCGGGGGCGGGAGACGGGCTCGGACATGCGCCAATTCTGTCAGCACCGCCGCGGCGCGCGGTGCCGCCCCCACACCCCCGCCACGACCGCCCCGCGGCCGGCGGCGACTCAGCCCGGATCCACCGCGACGACCCCGCCGTCGGCCACCGTCCGGGCCGGCGACGGCGACGGCGCGGCGACCGACCCGAGCGCCACCCGCGCGACCCGCCGGCCGTCCAGCGCCAGCACCCGCAACACCCGGCCGGCCCCGCCCGCCGCGCCGCCAACCGGCGCGTCACGGCGGGCCGGCTCGCGCTCGGGCCCCGCCGCGTGCGGGCCGGGCAGCGGCACCTCGTCGCCGACGACCGCGAGCCGCCCGAGCGCGGCCATCACGAAGCCACCCACCGTCTCGTACGGCCCCGGCGGCAGCGCCAGCCCGGTCCGCTCGGCGAAGTCGGCGAGGTTCAACCGCCCGTCGAGCTCCTCCGGCATCCCCACCGGCGCCGGGTCGGGCGCCGCGTCGTACTCGTCGTGGATTTCGCCGATCAGCTCCTCGATCAGGTCTTCCAGCGTGACGATCCCGGCCGTGCCCCCGTACTCGTCGACCACCACCGCCAGATGCTGGCGCTCCCGCCGCATCTCCGAGAGCGCGGCCAGCACCCGTTTACTGCCCGGCAGCCGCTTGACCTCGCGGGTCAGCTCGCCGATCGTCGCGCGCCGGTCCCCCTCCGGCCGGATCAGCACGTCGCGCAGGTGCACGAAACCGATCACGTCGTCGTGCGTGCCGTCCACCACCGGATAACGGGTGTGGGTCTCCGCCCGCACCAGCTGCGCCGCGTCGTCGAGCGGAAGACCGGCGGCGAGGAAGACCACCTCGGTACGGGGCACCATCACCTCGCGCACCAGGCTGGCGCCGGCGACCAGCACCTCGTCGATGATCCGGCGCTCGACCGGATCGAGCAGCGTGTTGGCGGCCACCAGGTCGCGCAGCTCGGCCTCGCTGATCCGCTCCCGCCCGGCCGTCGGACTCGCCCGCAGCAGCGCGGTGACCAGCCGGGTGGACGCGTCGGCGCCGCGCACCACCACGTTGGCGAGACCGCGGGCCAGCGGACCGGGTTGACGGCGGACAGCGCCCGGCGCACGGCGTGCCCGGGACCCGGCACTGCCGGCACCCTGCATGTCCGCCAATGGTAGACAGGGTCGGCGGCGTCCGGGATCGGTTCACCCGGGAGCGGCCGCCGGGGGCGACCGCCTACCCTGGCGGGGACGGGCACGCCGACCACGGCGTCGGCGGTGCGCACACACCCAAGGAGGAGCGCGCGGTGAAGCTGCTGGTCACGGGGGGCGCCGGCTACGTCGGCAGCGTGGTCACCCGGATGCTGCTCGACGCGGGGCACGAGGTCGTGGTCCTGGACGACCTGTGCACCGGACACGCCGAGGCGATCGCTCCGGACGCGACGTTCGTCCGGGCGTCGATCCACGACGCGGCGCAGGTGCTGACCCCGCAGGCCGGCTTCGACGGCGTGCTGCACTTCGCCGCCCTGATCGCGGCCGGCGAGTCGATGGTGAAGCCGGAACTCTACTGGCGGACCAACACGGTGGGGTCGCTCGCGCTCATCGACGCGGTGCGCGCCGCCCGGGTGCCGAGGTTCGTCTTCTCCTCCACCGCCGCCGTCTACGGCAACCCCGCCACGGTCCCCATCGCCGAGACCGCATCGCCCGCGCCGACCAGCACGTACGGCGCGACCAAGCTGGCCGTGGACATGGCGCTCACCTCGGAGGCGTTCGCCCACGATCTGGCTGCGGTCTCGATGCGCTACTTCAACGTGGCCGGCGCCTACCTGCCGCCGCAGGGCGCGGGGATCGGCGAGCGGCACGACCCGGAGTCGCACCTCATCCCGATCGCCCTGCAGGTCGCCGCCGGCAGGCGCGACAAGCTGCAGCTCTTCGGCGACGACTACCCCACCGCCGACGGCACCTGCGTGCGCGACTACATCCACGTCGAGGATCTCGCCCGCGCCCACCTGCTGGCGCTCGCCGCGGCCCGCCCCGGCGAGCACCGGGTCTTCAACCTCGGCAACGGCAACGGGTTCTCGAACCGGCAGGTGGTGGAGGTGGTCCGCGAGGTCACCGGCCACCCCGTGCCGGTCGAGATGGCGCCGCGCCGCGAGGGGGACCCGGCCACGCTGGTCGCCTCGGCGGAGCGGGCCCGCACCGAGCTGGGCTGGGTGCCCGCGAAGCCGGGCCTGCGGGACATCGTCGGCGACGCCTGGAGCTTCTACCGACAGCTGCACGCCTGACCGGCGGCCCGCGACGTGATCAAGGGCTTGTTCACGCGATCTCTGACCGTGTGAACAAGCCCTTGTCCGCGGGAGACTCCCTGATCGGCCCCGCCGCGTCAGCTCGCGTCGACGATCATGCCGCTGCCGACCGTGCGGTTGGTGGTCTCGTCGATGATGATGAAACCGCCGGTCGTGCGGTTGCGGCGGTACTCGTCGGCGAGCAGCGGCACGGTGGTGCGCATCCGGATCCGGCCGATCTCGTTGAGCCGCAGCTCGGTCACGGCCTCGTCGCGGTGCAGGGTGTTCACGTCGAGCCGGTAGTGCAGATCGCGCACGACCGCCCGCGCCGACCGCGTGGTGTGCTTGATCGCGTACTTTCCGCCCACCCGCAGCGGCCGCGTCTCGTCCATCCAGCAGACCATCGCCTCGATGTCCTGCGCGACCGCGGGCGCGTTGTGCGGACGGCAGATCAGGTCACCGCGCGAGATGTCGATCTCGTCTTCGAGCCGGACCGTCACCGACATGGGCGGGAACGCCCGCTCGACCGGCCCGTCGGCGGTCTCGATCGCGGCAATGCGGCTGGTGAACCCGGACGGCAGCACCATGACCTCGTCACCCGGCTTGAGCACGCCGGAGGCGACCTGGCCGGCGTAGCCCCGGTAGTCGGTGACGGTCGTGGACTGCGGGCGGATCACGTACTGCACGGGGAACCGCACGTCGACCAGGTTGCGGTCGGACGCGATGTGCACGCGCTCCAGGTGGTGCAGCAGCGACGGCCCCTCGTACCAGGGCATGTTCTCGGAGCGGGCGACGATGTTGTCGCCGTTCAGCGCGGAGATCGGAATCACCGACAGGTCCGGCGCCTCCAGCTTGGCGGCGAACGCGGTGAACTCGTCGGCGATCGACTCGAAGACCTCCTGCGACCAGTCGACGAGGTCCATCTTGTTGACGCAGAGCACCAGGTGCGGCACCCGCAGCAGCGAGCAGAGGAACGCGTGCCGCCGCGACTGCTCCACCAGCCCCTTGCGGGCGTCGACCAGGATCAGCGCCAGGTCGGCGGTGGAGGCGCCGGTGACCATGTTCCGGGTGTACTGCAGGTGGCCGGGGGTGTCGGCGATGATGAACTTGCGGCGCGGGGTGGCGAAGTAGCGGTACGCGACATCGATGGTGATGCCCTGCTCCCGCTCGGCCCGCAGCCCGTCGGTGAGCAGCGCGAGGTTCGTGTACTCGTCGCCGCGCGCCGCCGACACGGCCTCGACGGCGGCGAGCTGGTCGGTGAAGAGCGACTTGGTGTCGTACAGCAGACGGCCGATCAGCGTCGACTTGCCGTCGTCGACGCTGCCCGCGGTCGCGAAGCGCAGGAGATCCATCGCACGGCTCTCGGTGGGCATGGTGGCGGTCATCAGAAGTAGCCCTCCCGCTTGCGGTCCTCCATCGCGGCTTCGCTGACCCGGTCGTCACCGCGGGTCGCGCCACGCTCGGTGATCCGGGTCGCCGCGACCTCCTCGATCACCTTCTCGACGGTGTCCGCCTCCGAGCGGACCGCGGCGGTCTGCGACGCGTCACCGACGGTGCGGTACCGGACGGTGGTCTTGAACGGCACCTCGCCGTCGCGCGCCCGGAAGAACTCGTTCACCGCGTACAGCATCCCGTCGCGCTCGACCACCTCGCGCTGGTGCGCGTAGTAGATCGACGGCAGCGCGAGCCGCTCGCTCGCGATGTAGTGCCAGACGTCCAGCTCGGTCCAGTTCGACAGCGGGAACACCCGGATCGACTCACCCGGGTGGTGCCGACCGTTGTACAGCGACCACAGCTCCGGCCGCTGGTTCTTCGGGTCCCACTGGCCGAACTCGTCGCGGAAGCTGAAGACCCGCTCCTTGGCGCGCGCCTTCTCCTCGTCGCGCCGCGCCCCGCCGAACAGCGCGTCGAAGCGGTGCTTCTCCACCGCGGCCAGCAGCACCGGGGTCTGGATCCGGTTGCGGGTGCCGTCGGCCGGCTCGCGCACCAGGCCGGCCTCCAGCGCCTCGGGCACGCTGGCGACGACCAGGTTGAGCCCCAGCTCGGCGACCCGCGCGTCCCGGTACTCCAGCACCTCCGGGAAGTTGTGGCCGGTGTCCACGTGCATCACCGGGAACGGGATCCGCGCCGGCGCGAAGGCCTTCTCGGCCAGCCGCAGCATGACGATGGAGTCCTTGCCGCCCGAGAAGAGCAGCACCGGACGCTCCAGCTCGGCCACCACCTCACGCATCACGAAGATGCTCTCCGCCTCCAGGGCGTCGAGGTGGGAAACGCGGTACGCCGCCTGGCTCATGCCTCCGCCTCGCTACGGTCGCTCATGAGGATTCCAGACCTTCCCGGTAGGTTAACTGCAGTAGCGGGTCAGGTTACCCGGATGTGGCGTTGCAGCGCTGCAAGCAGCCGGGAAGCCAGATCCTTCCGGCACACCACCAGGTCTGGCAGGCGCGGATCGGCCTCGTTGTATTGCAGCGTAGATCCGTCGATTCGGGAAGCGTGCAGTCCGGTGGCCGTCGCCACAGCGACCGGCGCCGCCGAATCCCACTCGTACTGGCCGCCCGCGTGCACGTACGCGTCCACCTCGCCGCTGATCACCGCGGCGATCTTCGCGCCCGCCGACCCCATCGGGACCAGCTCCGCGCCGACGTCCTCCGCGAGACCGGTGAGGAACGCCGGCGGACGGCTGCGGCTCGCGGCGAGCCGGATCACCCCGGCCGCCCCCGACGACATCGGCGGATAGCCGGGCGGGTTGTCCGTGGCCAGCACCCGGTGCTGCGCCGGCAGCGCCACCGCGCCGGCGACCAGGCGGTGCGGGGTCGACCCGTTCCGCGCCCAGAGCGCGACGTGCACCGCCCAGTCCGCGCGCCCCTGTTCGGAGTACTCGCGCGTACCGTCGAGCGGATCCACGATCCAGACCCGGTCCGCGGTCAGCCGCGACGGCGCCGGCAACCCGGACGCCTCCGCCCACGCACGCCGCGCCTCGTCGTCCTCCTCCGACAGCACCGCGTCCGCCGGCCGCCACCGCCCCAGCTCCGTACGGAGCAGGTCGTGCGCGCGCTTGTCGCCGGCCGCCTTCAGCGCCGCCGGATCGGCGTGGCCGAGCTCCGCGCGGACCTCCAGCAGCAGCCGCCCGGCCCGCTCGGCCAGCCAGCGCGCGAAGGCACCGTCACCCACCGGCGGGTTCATCGGCACGCCCCCGTCGCCGACCTCTCCAGGTGTCGCAGGCCCAACTCAGACCGCCTCCTCCCACGGCAGGTCCGACGCCGGCGACCCCTGCCCCAACCCGGCCGCCCGGCGGCCCGACCGCCGGCGACCACGCATGTCACCGGGACACTCTGCCACCCGCCGCGCGGGCGGCGGTGCCACCCCCGACCGGGTCCCGCGATGTCAGACGCCGTGGTACGCGTTCTGCGTCCACTCCACGCCGTGGTTCACGATCGCCTCCACGACGTCGGCCGCCCGGTCGACCAGGAACTCCAGCTCCTTGCGCTCCGTGGCGGAGAAGTCCGACAGCACGTAGTCGGCCGGGTCCTGCCGGCCCGGCGGCCGCCCGATGCCGAACCGGACGCGCGCGTACTCTTTGCTCCCCAGCGACTTCGACATCGAGCGCAACCCGTTGTGGCCGCCCTCGCCGCCACCTCGCTTGGCCCGCAGCTGGCCGTAGTCGATGTCGAGCTCGTCGTGGACGGCGATGACCTGATCGACGGGCACCTTGTAGAACTGGCTCAGCGCCACCGCCGGCCCGCCCGAGAGGTTCATGTAGGTCAGCGGCTTGACGAGCACCAGCTTCGGCCCGCCCATCCCGAGCCGCCCCTCGGCGACCTCGGCCACCGCCCGCCGGTGCCGGCTGAACTTCGCGCCCATCCGCCCGGCGAGCAGCTCGACCACCATGAAGCCGACGTTGTGCCGGTTACGGGCGTACTCCCTGCCCGGGTTGCCCAGCCCGACCACCAGCCACGGCGCGGTCTCCACGACACCTCCAGAAACAACCCGGGCGTCCCCCGCGCCGGCGAAGCGGCACGGGGGACGCCCGGATCAGCGAATCGGTCAGGCCTGCGCGGTCTCGGCGGCCGCCTCGGCGGCCTCGGCGGCCTCGCCCTCGGTGGCCTCCTCCTCCGGAGCCTCGGTCGCCTCCTCGACGACGGTGGCCGCGGAGATCAGCGCGATGATGGTCCCGGGGTCGGCGGCGAGCTCCACGCCGGCCGGCAGCGTGACGTCGGCCGCGGTGACCTGCGAGCCGGCCTCCAGGCCCTCAATCGAGGCCTCGAGCGACTCGGGCAGCTTGGTGGCGTCGGCGTTGACCGACAGCGTGTCGCTCTCGTGCACGACCAGGGTGTCCCGGGCGGCCTCGCCGACCAGGTTCACCGGCACGTCCACGGTGACCATCTCACCGCGGCGCACCAGCAGCAGGTCGACGTGCTCGAAGGTGTCCTTGATCGGGTCACGCTGGATCGCCTTCGGCAGGGCCAGCGCCTGGGTGCCGTCGGTGATCTCGATCGTGAAGAGCTGGTTGGCGCCCCCGTGCCGGATGGCGGCGGCGAACTCACGCGCCGGCAGCGCGATGTGCTTCGGCTTCTCGCCGTGGCCGTACAGGACGGCGGGCACCTTACCGGCCCGGCGGGTACGACGGGCACCACCCTTGCCGAACTCGGTGCGGGGCTCGGCGCTGATCTTTACCTCGGACACGGTGGGTACTCCTGGAGTTTCGGCGGCTGCGATGCAAATATCCGGTCGGTGAACCGGAGCGATGTCGGGCGGTGCCGGGCGAGGAGGCGCTGGGACGCTCGTCAGAGCAGTGCCCGGAGCACCGCGTCGATCACGGTGCGTCCACGCGGCAACGCTCTTCGTCAGAAGCGGCCCGCAGGGCACCCTCGCCGTGGCAACCGCGCCAGTCTACCCGAGCCGCCGGCAACCCCTTCAGGCAGTCCCACCGTCCGGCCCGGTCCGCCCGCCTACGGGACGGACGAACCGGGACGAACGTCAGCTCAAGCCACCGAACAGGGTGGTCACCGAACCGTCGTCGAAGACCTCCCGGATGGCCCGGGCGAGTAGCGGCGCGATCGACAACACAGTGATCTTGTCGAGTTGCTTCTCCGGCGGCAGCGGGAGTGTGTTCGTCACCACGACCTCGCTGATCCGGCTGTTCTTCAGGCGCTCCGTCGCGGGGTCGGAGAGCAGCGCGTGCGTCGACGCCACGATGATGTCGGCCGCGCCCGCCTCGTGCAGGATCTCCGACGCCCCCACGATCGTCCCGCCCGTGTCGATCATGTCGTCGACGACGAGGCAGACCCGCCCCTCCACGTCGCCGACCACGCGGTTCGCGACCACCTGGTTGGGCTTGAGCGGGTCCCGCGTCTTGTGGATGAACGCCAGCGGGCAACCGCCCAGCCGGTCCGTCCAGCGCTCTGCCACCCGCACCCGGCCGGAGTCCGGCGCCACCACCGTCATCGGGCGGCCCGCGTACTTGCGCTCCACGTAGCCGGCGAGGATGTCCATCGCGAAGAGGTGGTCCACCGGACCGTCGAAGAAGCCCTGGATCTGGGCGGTGTGCAGGTCGACGGTGAGGATCCGGTTCGCGCCCGCGGTGCGCAGCAGGTCGGCCACCAGCCGGGCCGAGATCGGCTCCCGGCCGCGGTGCTTCTTGTCCTGGCGCGCGTACGGGTAGAACGGCAGCACCACGGTGATCCGCTTCGCCGAACCCCGCTTCAGCGCGTCGATCATGATCAGGGTCTCCATGACCCACTTGTTCACACCGTGCGTCACCGACTGCACGACGAAAGCGTCGGAGCCGCGAACCGACTCCTTGAACCGGACGAAAATCTCGCCATTGGCGAACTCGTACGAGTCGGAGGGCGTCGGCGCGACGCCGAGCACCTCACCGATCTCCTGCGCCAGCTCGGGAAAACCTCGTCCGGAGAAGAGCATCAAGCTCTTACGGTTTTCAGCGACGATGCTGCCCATCGAGGACGTCTGCTCCCGTCAGTCGGTGGCTGCGGCCAGCGGACCGCAGGAACTATGCGTTCCGAGTATCCCTCGCGCCCTCGCCCACACCACCAGCCCGACCCCGGTCGTGGACTGTCTCACTTTCGCTTGTGCTCGCGTCCGCCGGCGGCTGGTCGGCCGGCAGCGCCGTGCCCGCCTGGAGCGCCCGCTCGGCGGCCTCCGCCGCGGCCGAGCCGGGCCGACGCCGCGCCACCCACCCCTCGATGTTGCGCTGCTGCCCCCGGGCCACCCCGAGCGCGCCCGGCGGCACGTCAGAGACGATCACCGAACCGGCGGCCGTGTACGCGCCGTCCCCCACCTGCACGGGAGCGACGAACATGTTGTCCGCCCCGGTCCGGGCGTGGCTGCCGATCACCGTGCGGTGCTTGTTGATCCCGTCGTAGTTGACGAAGACCGTCGCCGCCCCGATGTTGCTCTGCTCGCCGATCGTCGCGTCCCCGACGTACGACAGGTGCGGCACCTTGGTGCCCTCGCCGATCTCGGCGTTCTTGGTCTCCACGAACGTGCCGACCTTCGCCTTGCGCGCCAGTCGCGAGCCCGGCCGCAGATAGGCGTACGGCCCGACGCTGGCGCCGTCGCCGACCTCCGCGCCGGTCGCGTGCGACCGCAGCACCGTCGCGCCGACCCCGACCGTCGTGTCCACCAACGTCACGTCCGGCCCGACCGTCGCGCCCTCGGCGACCGCCGTCGCGCCGCGCAGCTGCGTGTTCTGGTCGATCACCGCGTCGCGGCCCAGCGTGACGGTCACGTCGATCCAGGTGGTCATCGGATCGGCGATCGTCACACCGGTCCGCATCCAGCCCTCGTTGATCCGGTCACGCAGCAGCCGGCGCAGGCCCGCCAGCTCGACCCGGTCGTTGCACCCGAGCGTCTCGTTCGCGTCCGCCGCGACGTGCACCGCGACCGCCTGGCCATCGGCGGCGAGCAGCCCGAAGACGTCGGTCAGGTACTCCTCGCCCTGGTCGTTGTCCGTCGACAGCTTTCCCAGCGCCCCGCGCAGCCGCGCCGCGTCGAAGGCGTAGATGCCGGCGTTGATCTCCCGGATCCGCCGCTCGTCGGCGCTCGCGTCCCGCTCCTCGACGATCCGCTCCAGGCCACCGGCCGGATCGCGCACGATCCGCCCCAGCCCGGTCGGATCGGCGACCTCGGCGGCGAGCACGGTCGCGGCCGCGCCGGCGCGTTCGTGGGCCTCGACCAGCGCGGTGACGGTCTCGGCGCGCAGCAGCGGCACGTCGCCGTTGAGCACGATGACGGTGCCCTCGCTCTCCGGCGCCGCCTCCAGCGCGATCCGCACGGCGTGCCCGGTGCCGTGCTGCTGGGCCTGCAGCACCGGGGTGGCGGCGGGCGCGATCTCGGCGAGGTGCGCGGTGACCTGGTCGGCGCCGTGCCCGACCACGACCAGCGTGCGCGCCGCGCCGACCGGCGCGGCCGCGGCCAGCACATGGCCGACGAGGGTACGGCCGAGCAGCGGGTGCAGCACCTTGGGCAGGGCCGACTTCATCCGCTTGCCCTCGCCGGCAGCGAGAACGACGACGGTGCGCGGCGGAGCCTGGGTCACGAGGGAGCTCCCGTCAGAAACGGCGGTCAGTCAGCGGCCCCATGCTAGCGACGGGGGCACCCGCGGTGGCTGCCGGGCCGACGCAAACAGGGCAGAAGAGGGAGCTCGGCCGCCAGGACTCGAACCTGGAATACAAGAGCCAAAATCTTGGGTGTTGCCAATTACACCACGGCCGATCGTGCCGGTGGATAGCTTAACCGCCCGAACGTCCTCCTTCGCGACCGAGATCCGGCCCCCTGCGCCGCCGGCGATCATCGGCGCCCCGATCCGCAGGGTGTCCTTCGCGTTCGACCGTTTCGTCCACCCGGGCGGGGGTACCCGGTGGACCCGCTCGTACAGCGTGTCCGGCCTGCGGTCGAGCCGCTGGCGCCGAACACGTTCGGGCTCGGGCACGACAGCTCGGCCCGGCCGTCCCCATCCAACTGCCAGGTTCCGGTCCGTAGAAAACTACGGTTCCGTAGGTTACGGTGACGTAGGCGTAAGTTGTCGTTCTGAACCCTCAGTGAGGTGCCATGTCCACCACCCTCCTCGAACCGCCCTCGGCCGCACCGGCGTCCGGTCCCAAGCCGCTCACCGAGGGGACCCAGTCCCCGGGCATCCTGATCGCGCTCTGGTCCTTCGTGGTGATCCCGTTCCTCGCGCTGATCGCCGCGGTCCCGGTCGCCTGGGGCGGCTGGCTCTCCTGGACCGACGTGGCGATCGCCCTGGTGTGGTACGTGGTGGCCGGGCTCGGCATCACCGTCGGGTTCCACCGCTACTTCACGCACGGCTCGTTCAAGGCGAAGCGCTGGCTGCGGATCGCGCTCGCCATCGCCGGCTCGCTCGCCGTCGAGGGCAACATCACGCAGTGGGTCGCGGACCACCGCCGCCACCACGCCTTCTCCGACGTGGAGGGCGACCCGCACTCGCCGTGGCGCTTCGGCAACAGCGTCTGGGGCCTGACCAAGGGCCTGCTCTACGCCCACGTGGGTTGGATGTTCCACCGCGAGCTCTCCAACCGCGAGCGCTTCGCGCCCGACCTGCTCGCCGACAAGGACATCAGCCGGATCGACCGACTCTTCCCCGCGATCGTCGCGATCACCCTGCTCGGCCCGGCGGCGATGGGCGGGCTGATCACCTGGTCCTGGCACGGCGCGCTGTCGGCGTTCTTCTGGGCGGGCCTGGTCCGGATCGCGCTGCTGCACCACGTGACCTGGTCGATCAACTCGGTCTGCCACGTGTACGGCGAGCGCCCGTTCGAGGTGCGCCAGGGCGACAAGGCGGCGAACTTCTGGCCGCTGGCGATCCTGTCGTTCGGCGAGAGCTGGCACAACCTGCACCACGCCGACCCCACCTGCGCCCGGCACGGCGTGCTGCGCGGTCAGATCGACATCTCGGCGCGGACGATCTGGCTCTTCGAGAAGATCGGCGCGGCCACGAACGTGCGCTGGCCGAAGCCGGAGCGGGTGGCCGCGAAGCTGGTCAAGCCGACCGCGTGACGGTCGGCGCGCGCGCCGCGGGCCCGTGTCGGTCACGGCGGGCTGGCAGGATGGCGCAGTGACAGAGACCCCGAGCACGAACGGCGGGGGGCGGGGGCGCGTTCCGGCCCCACCCCCCGCGCCCGCCAAACCCAGCTCTCGGGTGCGGATGTCCGCGGCGCAGCGGCGCGAGCAGTTGATCGCCATCGGCCGCCAGCTCTTCGCCGAACGCGGCTTCGACGCGACCTCGATCGAGGAGGTGGCGGCCCGGGCGAAGGTCTCCAAGCCCGTCGTGTACGAGCACTTCGGCGGCAAGGAGGGCCTGTACGCGGTCGTGGTGGACCGCGAGGTGCGGGCGCTGCTGGACCGGATCACGACGGCGCTGACCGCGGGGCATCCGCGAGAGCTGCTGGAGCAGGCGGCGCTGGCGCTGCTGGACTACATCGAGGAGGAGACCAACGGCTTCCGGGTGCTGGTCCGGGAGTCGCCGTTGGTCTCCGGGACCGGAAACTTCAGCAGCGTGATGAACGACGTGGCGCACCAGGTGGAGCACATCCTGGGCGCGGAGTTCAAGAGCCGCGGCTACGACCCGAAGCTGGCCGAGCTCTACTCGCAGGCGCTGGTCGGCATGGTCGCGTTGACCGGCCGCTGGTGGTTGGAGGTGCGCAAGCCGCGCAAGGAGACCGTGGCGGCGCACCTGGTCAACCTGGCGTGGAACGGGCTGTCGCACCTGGAGGCGAAGCCGGCGCTGATCAGCCGGCGCGGCCGTGGCTGACGCCGTGCGGCATCCGCAGCCGGCCGTGCCGCAAGCCGTCCTCGGTGTCGGCGTCCGCGGCTGAGCCGACCTTGTCGTACAGCCCGGCGGTGAGGAACACCATGCCGAGCACGAACGACACGATGACGTTCGCGACCGAGAAGTTCAGGAAGTTGGCGTGCCGTAGCAGGGTCAGCATCACGAGGCCGGTCGCCAGCGCGACGACGCCGGCGGCGAGATTGACCAGGTGTTCGGCGCGGCCACCGAAGACCGCGGCGGCGACGACGGTCGCGCCGAACAGCAGCGACGCGATCGCGGAGGCGAGATTGGCGCGCAGGCCGAGCGCCCAGACGTCCTCACGCCCGAA
Organism: Micromonospora pattaloongensis; assembly: GCF_900107255.1. Classification (GTDB taxonomy): domain Bacteria; phylum Actinomycetota; class Actinomycetes; order Mycobacteriales; family Micromonosporaceae; genus Micromonospora_I; species Micromonospora_I pattaloongensis. Next base: position 441,547 of record NZ_FNPH01000001.1, read on the forward strand.
GAGCGGGTCGCCCCAGGTGACGGCCATCCCGACGACGCCGTAGAGGAACAGGTAGAGCCCACCGAGACCGGCGATGGTCCGGTAGACGGGCCGCAGCGGGTGGTTGACCGGGATATGAGCCATTGCTCCACCTCCGTCGCGTCGACGCTCTGGATGGATTGTCGCGCGGGGAGCCGGGTTGTGCCCGCCGAACCGGTCGGTTCGGCGGGCACGGGTGGCGGCGCTCAGAGGTTGAGTCGCGCGTCCTGCCAGGCGCGGTGCTGCTCCTCGGTGCCGACCTTGCCGTACATGCCGGCGGTCAGCAGCACCAGTCCGATGATCATGACGACGATGACGGTGACGATGCTGAAGCCGAAGAAGTTGGCGTCGGTGCGCAGCAGGGCCAGCTCGGCGAGGCCGAGCAGCATGAAGAGGTACCCGAAGAGCTTGTTGATGGCGGCGTCGAGGTTGCGGCCGATGCCGGTGCCGATCAGGATCAGCGCGCCGACGGCCACGGAGACCAGCGCGTAGCCGCGGTTGGTGCCCTGCCCGAGGACGAGAGCGGCGTCCTGGGCGAAGAACTCTTCGCCGCTGTTCTGGATGAAGCCCAGCACCCCGAAGATCACCAGGTAGATGCCGGTCAGTCCGCCGATCGCTCGGTAGATCGGGCGCGCGGGGTGGTTGACGGGGTTGTGCGCCATGGCTGTCTGTCTCCAACGCCGTGCCAGTGATGGTCGCCGACGATTGTGGCGTATGGGGCAACGGCGCTGACCAGTGACCCCGCGCGATCAGCTCTCCGTCACTTGTTCGGCGAGCAGCAGCCACTCCTCTTCGGCCCGGGCGCGCTCGGCCTGCAGGGCCCGCAGCTGCGCGTCGAGCTCTGCCACCTTGCCGTAGTCGGTGGCGTGCGCGGCGAGCTGCTCGTGCAGCCCGGCCTCCTTCTGCTCGAGCTTGCCGATCTGCCGTTCCAGCCGGGCCAGCTCCTTGCGGGCGGCCCGGACCTCGCCGGCGGAGAGCGTCGGCTCGCCCTCCGGCGGGGACGGCAGCGCGGGCGTGGTGACGCCGCCGATCCGCCCGCGTTCGCCGGCGTCGACGGGGGCGTCCGCGGCCCGCGCCAGGTATTCGTCGATCCCGCCGGGCAGGTGCACGAGGCGGCCGTCACCGAACATGCCGTACACGACGTCGGTGACCCGCTCGATCAGGTAGCGGTCGTGGCTGGAGACGATCACCGTGCCGGGCCAGGAGTCCAGCAGGTCCTCCAGCGCGGCGAGGGTGTCGGTGTCGAGGTCGTTGGTCGGCTCGTCGAACAGCAGCACGTTGGGTTCGGTGGCGAGCAGCCGGAGCAGCTGCAGCCGCCGCCGTTCCCCGCCGGAGAGGTCACCGACCGGGGTCCAGAGCCGCCGGTCGTCGAAACCGAACAGCTCGGCGAGCTGCGCCGCCCCCAGCTCGCGGTCGCCGAGCGTGACCCGGCGGGCCACCTCCTCGACGGCTTCGAGCACCCGCAGCTGGTTGGGGAGCTCGGCGAGCTCCTGCGACAGGAAGGCGGGCCGGACGGTCGCGCCGACGGCGCGCCGCCCCTTCTCCGGCTCGGTGATGCCGGCGAGCAACCGCAGCAGCGTCGTCTTGCCGGCGCCGTTCGCGCCGACGATGGCGATCCGGTCCCCCGGCCCGACCTGCCAGGTCAGGTCGTCGAGGACGAGCTTGTCGCCGGCGTGCAGGGTGACCTCCTCGAGGTCGTACACCTGCTTGCCGAGCCGCGCGGTGGCCAGCCGCTGCAGCGACACCGTGTCGCGCGGCGGCGGGACGTCGGCGATCAGCGCGTTGGCGGCGTCGATCCGGAAGCGCGGCTTGGAGGTCCGCGCCGGCGGGCCGCGGCGCAGCCAGGCGATCTCCTTGCGCAACAGGTTCTGCCGGCGCGCCTCGGTGGCGGCCGCGACGCGTTCGCGCTCGGCGCGCGCCAGCGTCCAGGCTGCGTAGCCGCCCTCGTAGACCCGGACGGTCTGGTCGGCGACCTCCCAGGTCGTCGTGCAGACCGCGTCGAGGAACCAGCGGTCGTGCGTTACCACGACCAGCGCGCCGCGCCGGGTGACCAGGTGGCGGGCGAGCCAGGCCACGCCGGCCACGTCGAGGTGGTTGGTGGGCTCGTCGAGGATGAGCAGGTCGGCCGCGCGGACCAGCAGCGCGGCGAGCGCGACACGCCGCCGTTCGCCGCCGGACATCGGCCCGACCGGCTGGTCGAGACCGAGGTACGGCATGCCGAGCCCGTCGAGGATGCCGCGTACGCCGGCGTCGCCCGCCCACTCGTGCTCCGCGCCGAAGCCCTCGTCGAGCCAGGCGGTGCCGAGCACGACGTCCCGTACGGTCGCCTCGGGGGCCAGGTCGAGCGTCTGCGGCAGCCATGCCACCCGCAGGTCGCGGCGGTGTGTGACCCGGCCGTTGTCGGGCTGCTCGGCCCTGATGAGCAGGCGGAGCAGCGTCGACTTGCCGGCGCCGTTGAGCCCGACGACGCCGATCCGGTCGCTGTCCTCCAGGCCCAGCGAGACGTCGGTGAGCAGCTGCCCGGCCGCGCCGTACCCCTTGGACACCCGGTCCAGGTTGAGAATGTTCGCCACCGGTTCAGATCACCCGCGCGCCGGGGACGGGGCCGTGCGCCGTGCGCGCCTCGCGGCACACTCCGGCCGCGGCGAGCTCGGCCGCGATCCGGCCGCCGTGCGCCGCGTCGGCGGCCAGGAACACGCAGGTCGGGCCGGAGCCGGAGACGATGCCGGCGAGCGCGCCGGCGGCCTGGGCCACCTTGAGCACGTCGGCCAGCGCCGGGCGCAGCGCCAGCGCGGCGGCCTGCAGGTCGTTGCCGAGCGCCGCGCCGAGCACCGCCGGGTCGCGTTGCCGCAGCGCGGCGAGCAGGTCGTCGGCGGGGCCGAGCGGCGCCGGGGCGGCGGACTCGGCACGCAGCCGGTCGAGTTCGTGGTAGACGGCCGGGGTCGACAGGCCGCGCTCGGCGACCGCGACGACCCAGTGCCAGGTGGTGGGGCGGGCCAGCACCGGGCTGACGGACTCGCCGTGGCCGGTGCCGAGCGCGGTGCCGCCGTGCAGCAGGAAGGGCACGTCGGAGCCGAGTCCGGCCGCGATCTCGGCGAGTTCGTCGCGGCTGAGCCCGGTGCCCCAGAGCGCGTCGCAGGCCACCAGCGCGGCCGCGGCGTCGGCGCTGCCGCCGGCCAGCCCGCCGGCGAGCGGGATCTGCTTGCGCAGGTGCAGCCGGGCGTGCGCGGGGACCCGGGCGTGCGCGGCCAGCGCCCGCGCGGCGCGGATCACGAGGTTGGTCTCGTCGAGCGCGAGCTCGCCGGCCCCCTCCCCCTCCATCGTCAGGGTCAGGGTGTCGCCGCGGCGGGCGGTCAGCTCGTCGTAGATGGAGATCGCGTGGTACACGGTGTTGAGCTCGTGGTACCCGTCGGGACGCAGCGGTCCGACCCCGAGATGCAAGTTGATCTTGGCCGGGACGCGGACCTTCACCGCGGATCCGGTACGACGGGTGCGGTCGTCATCGCCGTCCGGCCGCCATGCCTCGGTCACGGGGTGACGTCCCGGATCGGCAGCCGCAGCTCGAACGGCTTGGCCAGCACGAGCTCGTCGGCCGAGTCGGCGACGAGTTGGTAGCCGCCGTCGACCAGTTCGTACGCGTAGATGTGCACCGGATCCTGTTCCACCCGCCAGAAGTGCCGGATGCCGGCGGCGGCGTATCCCACCGGCTTCTCCAACCGGTCGCGCCGCCGCGTGCTGGGCGAGACGACCTCCACCACGAGCGCCACCTGATCCGGCGTCGAGTAGTGGCTTTCGACGTTGATCGTCTCCCGATGGAGCAGCAGGACGTCGGGCTCGAAGGTCTGCACCGCGTCGATGAGCACGCCGGTCGCCACGCTCGGCCGGAACTCGAGCGGGGCGTGGCGCCGGAACCAGTGCCAGAGCAGGGAGCTGATCTCCTGGTGCCCGATGGTCGGGGACGGGACCACGATCATGACTCCATCCCGTAGCTCGACGCGGGGGGCGTCGTCCGGCAACGACAGCACGTCCTCGACGGTGTGGTTGGCGAGGCGCTGCCGCCGAAGGTCCGGGCCGGGCCACGGCTGGCGCTGGGGCGGGACCGCCTCTGCGCTCATCGTGTTCACCTCCCTGGCCTCGTTCCCCACCTCTCACGGGCTGGGCCCGCGGATTACGCGCCAGCCTACTCGGCGCCGTCCGTGCCGCTCGGAGCCGCCGCGGCGATCGCGGCGAACTGCGCGACGGTGAGCGCCTCACCGCGGGCGCCGGGGTCGACGCCCGCGGCGACGAGCGCGGCGGCCGCGCGGTCGGCGCCGCCGGCCCAGCCGGCCAGCGCGGCGCGCAGCGTCTTGCGGCGCTGCGCGAAGGCGGCGTCCACGACCGCGAAAACCCGCTCCCGCGGCACCTCCGGGCGGGGCGGTTCGCGTCGGGTGAAGGCGACCAGGCCCGAGTCGACGTTCGGCACCGGCCAGAAGACGTTCGGCGGCACCCGGCCGGCGGGACGGGCGGCGGCGTACCAGGCCAGCTTCACCGACGGCACCCCGTAGATCTTGGTGCCGGGGCCGGCGGTGAGCCGGTCGGCGACCTCCTTCTGCACCATCACCAGACCGTGTCGCAGCCCCGGCAGCTCGGCGAGCAGGTGCAGCACCACCGGCACGGCGACGTTGTACGGCAGGTTCGCCACCAGCGCGGTGGGGGGTGGGTCACCCAGCTCGGCCGCGGTGACCCGCAGCGCGTCGGCGTGGTGCACGGTGAGCCGCTCCGCGCCGGGGCGCCCGGCGGCGGTCTGCGGCAGCGCGGTCGCCAGCGCCGCGTCGATCTCGACGGCGTGCACGTGCCGCGCGGCGGGCAGCAGGCCGAGCGTGAGCGAGCCGAGTCCCGGACCGACCTCGACCACCACGTCGTCCGGGTCGAGGTTGGCGGCGGTCACGATCCGGCGCACGGTGTTGGGGTCGTGCACGAAGTTCTGGCCGAGCCGTTTCGTCGGGGCGACGCCGAGCCGGGCGGCGAGTTCCCGGATCTCCGCCGGGCCGAGGAGATCGGTCACGGAGACAGAGCGTACGTGTCGGCGCCTACCACGGGCCGAAGACCCGCTCGCCGTTGTCCGAGATCGCCGCGCAGAGCTCGTCCACTCCGCGCCCGGTCGTCTCGGCCAGCGCCCGGACGGTCAGCGGGATCAGGTACGACGCGTTCGGCCGTCCCCGGTGCGGCGTCGGCGTCAGGTAGGGCGCGTCGGTCTCGACCAGCATCAGCTCCGGCGGGGTCACCTTCGCGGCCTCGCGCAGCCCGGCGGCGCTGGCGAACGTCACCGTGCCGGCGAAGCTGAGCAGGTAGCCGCGGTCGACGCACTCGGTGGCAAACTCGGCGTCGCCGGAGAAGCAGTGCAGCACCACGGTCTCCGGCGCGCCCTCGTCGTCGAGGATGCGCAGCACCTCGGCGTGGGCGTCGCGGTCGTGGATCACCAGCGGCTTGCCGTACCGCTTCGCGATCGCGATGTGGGCGCGGAAGCTGGCCTCCTGCGCCGCCCGGCCGTCCTCGCCGGTGCGGAAGAAGTCCATGCCGGTCTCGCCGATGCCGCGGACCCGCTCCTGCGCGGCGAGCGCCTCGATGCCGCGCAGCGCCTCGTCCAGGTCCGGTAGCCGCGGCGCGTCATTGGGATGCAGCGCGACGGTGGCGACCACCGCGGGGTGGCGGGTGGCCAGTTCCGCACCCCACTGCGAGGAGGGCAGGTCGACGCCGACCTGCACCAGCCGGTTGACGCCGACCTCGGCGGCGATCGCGATCACCCGGGCGACCGGGTCGTCGATGGTCGCCGGCCCGGGCGCGCCCGCCTCGGAGACGGTGATGTCGAGGTGGGTGTGGCTGTCGATCACCGGGAGCGGGAGCGGCTCGGGCGCGGGCGGGAACTCCCCGGCGCGGCGGGCGGCCCGCTCGCGGCGGGTCTCGGCGTTTTCAGTCATCGCCGCCAGGATCACATATCCGCTCAGGCGAGCTCGCCGGGGGCGATCCGGGCCAGCGCGATCCGGGCCAGCCGCTGACAGCTCTCGTCCCGGATCACCCCGAGGTCGCCGCCGCACTGCGGGATCCGCCGCTCGCTGAAGGCCATCGGCCGCAGCACCGGCACGAGCTCCGCGACGGGCGCCCCGGTCCACGCCAGCGCCTCGATCGCCCGTACCCCGGTCTCGTCGGGGCCGGCCGCGGCGGTGAGCGTGGCGCGCACCGCGCCACCGGCGGCGCCGGCCGCCAGCAGCGCGCGGGCCGCGGCGACCCGGGTGCGGCAGTCGACGGTGTCGGCGTCGAGCAGCGGCGCGAGCTCCGCGGCGAGCGGCGCGGCGGCCCGGCCGAGCTGCTCCGCGGCGTCGGCGGCCAGGTACGCGCCGGGGTCCGGCCGGGACATCAGCCCCCGCAGCGCGGCGAGCGTGGCGTCGGCGTCGCCGGTGATCCGCCACAGCGCCACGGCGGCCGCGGCCCGCACGGCGGGGAACTCGTGCAGGAGCAGCCCGCGCAGGTACGGCACGGCCGGCTCGGCGCGCGGGCCGAGGCGGCCGAGCACGCCGGGCAGGCCACCGGGCCACGCCGCCCACCCCACGTCGCCGGTCAGCGCGAGCAGCGGCTCGGCCAGCGCGGCGACGGGCTCGCCCCACGCCTGCAGGCCGGAGACCACGGCGATCAGACGGCCGTGGTCGCGGGTCGTGGCCAGCGCGCGGGCCACCTCGCCAACGAGTTCGTCGGCGTACCCGGCCAGCCCGGCGAGCGACTCCGCCAGCCAGGCGCTCTCGTCGGGGCCGGTGAGCGCCCGCGCCACGGCGGGCACGCTGCGGGGGTCGCCGCGCCGGGCCAGGCCGTACCGGGCACTGGCCGAGACCGTGGGCCAGGCGTCCACCCGGTCGGGGTCGGCCGGCTCGTCGAGCAGTGTGACCAGCAGGTCGCTGACCAGCGCGGTGGCCTGGCCGGCGAGCGCGATGGTGTGGACGGCGTGCTGCCGCACCCGTGCGGACGGGTCGGCGACGAGGTCGGCGAGAACGGCGACGACCGGCCCGGGCGCGGCCCGCCACCGGCGCATGACCTCCTCGCCCGCGCAGATCGCGTCGTCGCGCCGGCCGGCGTCGGCGGCGCGGATGCCGGCGCTGACCAGGTCGACGGCGAAGGCCCGGTCGTCGGGGTGGGCCGAGCGCAGCAGCTGCTCCGGCCCGCACTCCGCCCACGGGAACGCGTCGGTCAGACCGGGCGGCAGCTGCCGGGCGGCCGCCTCCAGCACCGGGCGGGTCCGGCGGGTGTCCGGCGCCAGCCAGCCGGCGGCGACCGCGGCGGCGGTCTGCACGAGCGCGTCCTCCGGTTCGGTGAGCCGGCCGTCCAGCCAGGCGGCCAGCCCGACCCCGTCACCGGCCGCGGTGGTCGGGGCGTCCCGGTGCAGCGCCGCCACCGCCAGCACCATGCTGGCGTGCGGCACCGGGTCCGTCTCCCGGTCGGCCGCGCGCACCAGCGCGGCAACGCTCGCGGCCGCGTGTTCGGGCAGCCCGGCCAGCAGCCGGGCCACGACCGCCCGGGTCGTCGGGTCCTCGCCGATCAGCAGGCGGTGCAGGCCCTGCAGGTGCTCCCCGAGCAGCTCACGCACGACCGGCAGCAGTGGGTCGACCTCGGTGGGGGGCCCGGCGTACCCCCGGTCCGTCTCGGCCCGCAGGTCCCGCTCGCCGGGCGGCGGGACGAGCCGGGCGAGCATCCGCAACACCGGGACCGGCCAGGGCGTCAGGTCGCCCTCCACCATCTCGATCAACAGCGGCAGGGTGGGGTGCACCGCCGAGCGCAGCACCCCTTCCCCGCCGCCGAGCTCGTAGCCGAGCTGGTCGAGCGCCTCCCGGGCCTCGGTCTCGCCCGCCGAACCCACCTGTCGGATCAGCTCGGCGATGTCGCCGGCCCCGCCGGCGGCGGGCCCGAGGTGCCGCCACGGGTCTTCACGCGCTCCTGCGTCCACTGCTCGTATTTTTCCCCGGCGGACCGGTCCGCGTGCCGGCTTCGTCACGCTCCGCCAAAGTCGCGACTGCCGGGGCGCCGCTACGAACGCGGGGTCAGGCGCCGAGCCGTTCCAGCTCCTCGTCGACGATCGACGGGTCGAGTTTGCGGAAGACCGGCTTCGGCGGGGCGAGCGGTCGGCCCACCTCGACCGGCACGGACTCCCACCGCGCCCCGACGGAGTAGTCGCCGGTGAGCACCGGGTACGCCGGGCCGCCGTCGAGATCCTCGACCTCGACGATCTGCGGCATCGGGGCGTGCACCCCGGTACCGCCGAGCTGCTCGTGCACCTTCTGGGCCGAGTGCGGCAGGAACGGGGTGAGCAGCGTGTTGAGGTCGCTGACCGCCTGGAGCGCGACGTGCAGGATGGTGCCCATCCGGGGCTTCTCGTCCTCGCCCTTGAGCTTCCACGGCGTCTGGTCGGAGAGGTACTTGTTCGCCTCCGCGACCGCCCGCATCGCCTCCGCGATCGCCGCCTTCTGGCGGTGCTTGGAGATCAGGTCGCCGACGGTGGCGAAGGCGGCGCGGACGGTGTCCAGCAGCGCCCGGTCGGCGTCGGTCAGCCCGGCCGGGTCGACCGGCGGGATCGCGCCGAAGTTCTTGGCCGCCATCGAGATCGACCGGTTGACGAGGTTGCCCCAGCCGGCGACGAGCTCGTCGTTGTTGCGGCGCAGGAACTCGGCCCAGGTGAAGTCGGTGTCGTTGCTCTCCGGGCCGGCGGCCGCGATGAAGTACCGCAGGGCGTCGGCGTCGTACCGGGCGAGGAAGTCGCGTACGTAGATCACGACGCGGCGGGAGGAAGAGAACTTCCGCCCCTCCATCGTCAGGTACTCGCTGGAGACCACCTCGGTGGGGAGGTTGAGCCGCCCGAGGTCGCCCGGGTCGCCGTCGCGGTCGCCCTCGCCGGAGTAGCCGAGCAGCAGCGCCGGCCAGATCACCGAGTGGAAGACGATGTTGTCCTTGCCCATGAAGTAGTAGCCGCGCGCGTCCTTGCCCTCCGCGTCGGCGGCCCACCAGCGCCGCCAGGCGTCCGGGTCGCCGGAGCGGCGCGCCCACTCGATCGAGGCGGAAAGGTAGCCGATGACCGCGTCGAACCAGACGTAGATCCGCTTGTCGGCGCGGTCGCGCCAGCCCTCCAGCGGGATCGGCACGCCCCACTCCAGGTCGCGGGTGATGGCCCGCGGCTGCAGGTCGTCCAGGAGGTTCTTGGAGAAGCGCAGCACGTTCGGCCGCCACCCCTCGCGGGTGTCGAGCCACCGGCCCAGCGCCTCGGCGAGCGCCGGCAGGTCGAGGAAGAAGTGCTCGGTCTCGACGAACTGCGGCGTCTCCCCGTTGATCTTCGACCGCGGGTTGACCAGGTCGACGGGGTCGAGCTGGTTGCCGCAGTTGTCGCACTGGTCGCCGCGCGCGCCGTCGTAGCCGCAGATCGGGCAGGTGCCCTCGATGTAGCGGTCCGGCAGGGTGCGGCCGGTCGACGGGGAGATCGCGCCGAGCGTGGTCTTGGCGACGATGTAGCCGTTGCGGTGCAGCCCCTCGAAGACGTCCTGCACCACCGCGTAGTGGTTGCGGGTCGTGGTGCGGGTGAACAGGTCGTACGAGAGCCCGAGCCCGGCCAGGTCCTCGACGATCACCCGGTTGTAGCGGTCCGCCAGCTCGCGCGGGGTGACCCCCTCGTTGTCCGCCTGCACCTGGATCGGCGTCCCGTGCTCGTCGGTGCCGGAGACCATGAGCACGTCGTGGCCCGCCATCCGCATGTACCGGCTGAACACGTCGGAGGGGACGCCGAAGCCGGAGACGTGGCCGATGTGGCGTGGGCCATTGGCGTACGGCCAGGCGACCGCCGCGAGAACGTGACTCATGGGGCCCAAGCCTAGTGACCGTCGCCGGCCGGCTGCGAACGGATAGTCACCGCGTCCCGGCTGACGGCATGGACAGGCGGTTCACCCGATTTGTCGCTCGACACGCAGCTCACCTGCGCGGCGATCCGGGACAAGCGTTGTCCAATGAGGGCGTGAGCGGCGAATCAGGTGATCTGCAGCGACCCCACGGCGGCGGCGACCGCCTTCCGGCCGGGGCCGCGGGCGGCCCGCGCCGCGACCGCCCGATCGGCGCCGCCAGCCCGTGGACGGCCGGGCGGGACCCGGCGTGGTGGGCCGAGGATTCGGCGACGCCGGCGAGCACCTCGACCCCGCGGTGGCGGGCCGACGCCCGCGTCGGCGGGCCGGGGGCGAGCCCCGCCGCGACGGGACCCGCGCCGCGCCCGACCGACGCCGCGACCGACGAACTGCCGGCCGTCGCCGCCACCCCGGACGAGCTGCCGCGGTTGTCGCGGAGCACCGACGAGTTCCCGCGGGTGCCCGCGAACACCGACGAACTGCCGCGGGTACCCGCGAACACCGACGAACTGCCGCGCGTATCCGCGAGCACGGACGAACTGCCGCGCGTACCCGCGAACACCGATGAACTGCCGCGCGTGGCCGCGGGGCGCGACCGCACCCGCGCGCGGCACGCCGCCGCGGAGAACCCGCCGGTCGCGCCCGAGGCGGCGGTGAAGGCGAAGAACCCTCCCGCGGTCACCACCGACACCCCGACCCCCGCCGAAGCGACGGCCGAGGCGGAGCCGGCGACGGCCCCGGGCGAGGCCGCGGCGTTCTGGCTGCCCGTGGAGGAGGTCAGCCGGGACGGCAGCGGCTGGCCGGCGCAGCGCATGCGGGGCGGACGCGGGCCGGGGCGCCGGCCGCACGGCGAGGCGCCACCGACCCGGCCCCGCAAGCCACCCAAGCCGCCCCGCAGCCCGGCCGTCGGGCTGGTCTCGCTGGTGCTGCTCTCGCTGCTCGCGGCCTTCTTCGCCTGGGTCAGCGCCGAGCCGCTCTGGCTCGCGGTCGGGCACGGCAGGTCCGGCAACGCCACGGTCAGCCGCTGCACGGGCGACGGGGTGCAGCAGCGCTGCGTCGGCACGTTCACCGCGAACGGCGGCGGCTTCACCACCGAGCGCGTGCCGCTGCTCGGGATTCACGAGCGGCAGCGCGCCGAAGGGACGCAGGTCGCGGCGCGGATGGTCGACGCCGGTGGCCGCGGCGCCTACGTGGGGTCGGGGGTGACGCTGCACCTGCGGTGGGCGCTCGGGCTGGCGCTCGTGCTGCTCTGCGGCGCGGGCATCGTGTGGGGCACGGGAGCGCTGCGGCTGCTGGAGCCCCGGTCGCGACGGCGGGCGACGGCCGTCGCCCTGACCGGCCCGCTGCTGATGGCGGCGGCCTTCTTCGCGGCGGCCTTCTGACCGCGCCGGCCGCGTCGACCTGACCCCCGGTCGGGTTCGTCAGCGCGGCTCGGCGTGGACCACCTCGTACACCTCGCGTCGGCGCAGGCCGTACCCGCTGGCCACCGCGGCGATCGCGTCCCGCCGCGACGCGCCGGCGGCCTCCCGCTCCGCCACCTCGGCGCGCAGCTGGTCGTCCGCCGGCCGCACGGCCGGCGTCGCCGGCGCGCCCCCGACGACGAGCGTGATCTCACCGCGCGGGTCACCGCCCGCCGCCCAGGCCGCGAGCTCGGCGAGGGGCCTCCGCAGCACCTCCTCGTACGTCTTGGTGAGCTCCCGGCACAGCGCCGCCGGCCGGTCCGCGCCGAACGCCTCCGCGAGATCCGCGAGCGCCCCGGCCACCCGGTGCGGCGACTCGAAGAAGACCAGGGTCCGCTGCTCGGCCGCGAGCTCGCGCAGCCGGGAGCGGCGGGCGCCGCCCGACCGGGGTAGGAAGCCCTCGAAACAGAACCGGTCGCAGGGCAGTCCGGAGAGGGCGAGCGCCGTGGTGACGGCGCTCGGACCCGGCGCGGCGGTGACCGGTGCCCCGGCGTCGAGGGTGGCCCGCACCAGCCGGTATCCCGGGTCGGAGACGCTGGGCATGCCACCGTCGGTGACCAGCGCGACGACGGCGCCGCCGGCGATCGCGTCGACCAGGTCGGGGGTACGCCGCTCCTCGTTGCCCTCGAAGTAGGAGACGATCCGCGCGGTGAGCGTGATGTCGAGGTCGCGGGCGAGCCGGGCGAGCCGGCGGGTGTCCTCGGCGGCGATCACGTCCGCGGCGGCGAGGGTCTCCCGCAGCCGGGTCGACGCGTCCCCGGGATTACCGAGAGGGGCGCCAACCAGGATCAAACGCCCAGTATCCGACTTTTCACCCACAGTTCGCCCTCTCCCATCGACACCCATGAGCGCCACCGGCGCGCGTAGCCCCCGTTCGGCGTCCCCGCAGCCTACGATCGCGGGGTGATCCCGGCGGCGACAGCGGAGACATCGAGCGTGACGACCACGGAGACGACCGGCGAGCGCTCCGGCGACGGCGCCGCGGCGCCGCGCGCGGCGGCGCGCGCCCGCATCCCGGCCATCATCCGCCGGCGGCTCGCGCCGTTCGACGCCCGGCTCGATCCGGTGTCCTGGCTGGCCACCGGGGTGGTCGTCCTGATCGCGGCGGTGCTGCGGTTCGTCGACCTGAGTCACCCGAAGGGCAAGATCTTCGACGAAACCTACTACGCCAAGGACGCGTGGGGGTTGCTCAACCACGGCGTCGAGTGGAACTACAAGGACAACACCGCGGCGTACGTCGTGCACCCGCCGCTCGGCAAGTGGCTCATCGCGCTCGGCGAGTGGGCGTTCGGATACCAGGACGCGGACGGCAACATCTCGGCGGCCGGGCACATCGCGACCGTCTCGCCCGAGTTCGGCTGGCGCTTCTCCGCGGCGGTCGTCGGCACGCTCTCCGTGCTGATCCTCATCCGGATCGCCCGGCGGATGTTCCAGTCCACCGTGCTCGGCTGCGCCGCCGGGCTGCTGCTGGCGCTCGACGGATTCCACCTGGTGCTCTCCCGCGCGGCGCTGCTCGACATCTTCCTGCTCTTCTTCGTGCTCGCCGCGTTCGCCGCGCTGGTCATCGACCGGGACGCCACCCGGCGGCGGTGGCTGCGCGTGGCCGAGGCCGGCCTGGACCCGAACGATCGGCGGGCGACCCGCCGGGTCACCCGCGGTGTGCCGTGGTGGCGGCTGTTCGCCGCGGTACTGCTCGGCTGCGCGCTGGCCGTCAAGTGGAGCGCCCTCTGGTTCGTGCCGGCTTTCGTGCTGCTGATCGTGGTCTGGGAGGCGGGGGCCCGGCGCTCGGTCGGGATGCGCTGGCCGTGGCTCTGGGCCCTGCTCGACCAGATCGGCTGGCTCCTGCTCTTCGGCGCGCTGATCGTCGTCACGTACGTGGCGAGCTGGTCGGGGTGGCTGCTCGGCGACGACGGCTTCTACCGGCACTGGCGGGAGCAGAACGGGCTGTCGGAGCCGCCGGTGATCGGCGCGCTGCTGAACCTCTCGCACTACCACCTGGAGGCGCTCAAGTTCCACCAGGGACTCGACACGAAGCACGCGTACCAGTCGTGGCCGTGGCAGTGGCTGCTGCTCGCCCGCCCCGTCGCCTTCCACTGGTCGAACGAGGGCGCCTGCGGCGCGTCCAGCTGCGCGTCCGAGGTGCTGCTGCTCGGCACGCCGGTGCTCTGGTGGTCGTTCCTGCCGGCGCTGGCCGCGCTGCTCTGGCTGGGCATCGCGCGCCGCGACTGGCGGGCGTACACGATCCTGCTCTGCGTCGCGGTCGGGCTGCTCCCCTGGTTCTTCTTCGCGCTGCAGGGGCGCACGATGTTCGCCTTCTACGCCGCGCCGGCCGAGCCGTTCCTGATTCTCGGCGTGGTCTACGTGCTGGGGGCGATCATCTCGCCGGTCCGCGCCCCGGCGCCGGCCGACCACTCCGGCGCGCCCGCCCCGAATCGACGCATGGTGGGCGCGATCGTCGCCGGGGCGTACGTCCTGCTGGTCGCGATCTGCTTCGCCTACTTCCACCCGATCTACGTCGGCGACGTCATCCCGTACGACGACTGGTCGGCGCGGATGTGGCTCGGCAACCGCTGGATCTGAGGCGGCCTGCGGACGGTTGCCGGGCGGGCGCCCAGCGGTGGGACGAAAAAGCGCGCCCCGATCGCCTGCCACGGGGGAAGCGGGCGATAGGGGCGCGCACAGATGAGCTTAACGACCCGGCATGACCGGCACAACGGGTCACGGTGCACGAGATTTCGGCGCTGCGAGCATGGCTTAACAGATCGGGCAAATGACTACCAATAGCACGGATGGGGGTCACTCGATCAGGCAAATCTCCGTATCGCCCGGGATGTGCCATCAGGGAGCGTCACGCACCGCAACCAGGGAAGGGCTTTCCGTTGTCATAGTCCGTTTCTAGCGCCGCCGCCTGTTATTAACAATCTGCTATCTACCGATGTCTCCGGGCGCTCTCTATATCTAGGCGAGGCAATCCCGCCTCCGATGTAGATGGAGCCCCCATGACCCGTACCCTCCGTTGGGCCGCCACCCTGCTGGCCGGCAGCGCCCTCGCCGTCGCCGGACTCGCCGCCCCCGCCCGGGCCGCCACCGTCACGATGTCCCTGCCCACCGCCGTGTCGAACCTGCCGGTCGCCACGGAGGTGCGCACCGGCTACAACCGGGATCTGTTCCCGCACTGGATCGATGCCGACGGCGATGGCTGCAACACCCGCTACGAGGTCCTCATCGCCGAGGCCGTGACCGCCCCGTCGGTCGGCTCGGGCTGCTCGCTCAGCGGCGGCCGCTGGTACTCGTACTACGACCGCGCCTACTGGACCGCCACCAGCGACCTGGACATCGACCACATGGTGCCGCTGGCGGAGGCCTGGGACTCCGGCGCGCGGAACTGGACCACGTCGCGGCGGCAGTCGTACGCCAACGACCTCGGCGACGGCCGCGCGCTCATCGCGGTGACCGACAACGTCAACCAGGCCAAGGGTGACCAGGACCCGGCGAGCTGGCTGCCGACGTACGACAAGTGCCGCTACGTCGGGGAATGGGTGGCGGTGAAGACGCGGTGGCGGCTCAGCGTCGACACGGCCGAGAAGAACGTGCTCACCAGCTACGCCAACTCCTGCCCCAGCACCACCATCACCGTGACCCACGCCTACTGACCCGCGTACGGCACAGCCGGCGCCCGGCGCCCCGCGGCGGCCAATGACCGTCGCGGGGCCCGGCGTCCCGCGCATCCGCCGGTGACGACCGGTCGCGCGAGACCGAGCGGGGCAGGCCCGCTCCCGGGGCGTGGGAGCGGGACGCCCCGGGCCGCGTTATTCGCGGCCCTCGTTGTTACGCCAGTAGCTGCCGGCCTTCGCGAGGCCCCGGCTGCCGAGATATCCGATCGTGAGCAGCGTGATGTACCACCAGGCCTTGTCCGCCCGGAACGGGTCGACCCCGTTCGCGGCCGTCCCGACCAGCTGCGACGCGATCAGCACCGCGCCCACGCCGATCAGGAAGATGTAGAACTCGGTGGTCTTGAGCGCGGGCTTCGTCTCGTCGGCCTGCGCGACAGCGGCGCGCCGCCCGACGTTCGCGTCGGCCATCTGCGCCGGCGCCCGGGCGGCCGGATTTGCCGTCGTCATGTCTCCTCCTCCGGTTTCCGCTTTCAGGGCATCACCTGTTTCGGTACCCGGCGGGGAGAGCCGCTAACGACCGCCGGGGTCCGGCGATCCAGCCGCGCTCGTCGGCGTGCTGGCGTCCCGCGGACCGTACGCCTATCAACAGTTGGCCGCCCGTGACTCACACCTTCCTGCCAACTGTCAGATTGTGAACTGGCTGTCTGCCATGTCTCGACCATGATGCCGGCATGGATAGAGGGATAGCGATCGCCATGGCGCTTCTCGGGATGGCGGTCGGGTTCGTCACCGGGCGCGCCTACCAGGCGGCGCACCGCGCGCACCGGGACTGGAAGAACACCAAGGAGTCGGTGCCGCTCCTGTTCCGTGCCTTCCTCGGCCTCCTCGGCTCGGCGGCCGGGTGGATCTTGATCGTCGGTGTCGCCGCCGCGGTGCTCATCGCCTGGTCCGTCAGCGGCCTCACCGAAAGCGCCACTCCGAGGCCGGCGGGCACCGTCGGGCCGAGCAGCGTCGCACCTTCCCCGCCGTAGGCTGCACACGCGAGGCGGCCCGCCGCGCGGTCCGATGTGGATGAGCTACTTTCGTCCACCATGGTGGACTCTGGATACCTCCACGCCACGCGGGCGTCGTACGACACGGTGGCGGTCGACTACGCGAGACGACTGCGGGACGAGCTCACGACCAAGCCGTGGGATCGGGCGATGCTCGCGGTCTTCGCCGAGCTGGTGCGGGGGCCGGTGGTCGACATCGGCTGCGGCCCGGGCCGCGTCGCCGCGCATCTGGCCGATCTCGGCCTGACCGTGTCCGGGATCGACCTGTCGCCGCAGATGGTCGCCGTGGCGCGCCGGTCGTACCCGGAGCTGCGGTTCACCGAGGGGTCGATGCTGGCGCTGGAGCTGCCCGACAACTGTCTCGGTGGGGTCGTCGCCTGGTATTCGCTCGTCCACACCCCGCCCGAGCAGCTGCCGTTGGCCTTCGCCGAGTTTCATCGGGTGCTCGCGCCCGGCGGGCACCTGCTGCTCGCCTTCAAGGTGGGTGACGAGCGGGTGCATCTCGATCAGGCGTACGGCCTCCCGGTGTCGCTGGACGTGTACCGCTTCCCGCCGAACCTGGTCGCGGAGCTGGTGCGCCGGGTCGGGCTGGTGGAGGTGGCGAGGCTGGTGCGGGAAGCGGACGAGAGCGAGAAA
Source organism: Micromonospora pattaloongensis (assembly GCF_900107255.1). Taxonomy (GTDB): domain Bacteria; phylum Actinomycetota; class Actinomycetes; order Mycobacteriales; family Micromonosporaceae; genus Micromonospora_I; species Micromonospora_I pattaloongensis. The sequence goes on from NZ_FNPH01000001.1 coordinate 458,229, forward strand.
ACCCCGCAGGCGTTCCTGATGGCCCGCAAGCCGTAGGCACCGATATGTGGTCGAGGCCCGAAAAGTCGCCGTAGCGCGCGACTGGTTTACCCGGTAGAAACATCTCAACCACTTCGTTCAGAGCGTGATACAAGTGCGACGAAGCGGGAGAGCGCTCTCTCACACCTCCACGCCGATACCCACCTCGCTGCCCCCGGAGCGTGCCCCCCCGCCGCTCCGACCAGCGGAGAGGACGAACCGTATGACGACACAGTCCCCCGGCCCGGGGCGGCGGCTCGGCCGGGCGCTCGCGCTCGGTCTCGTGCTGACGACCGCCGTCACCGCGACCAGCACGGCGGCCAGCGCCGGCACGGCCCCGCCCCGTACCCCGGACTTCGGGCCCAACGTCACGATCTTCGACCCGAGCATGCCGGTCAGCGAGATCCAGGCGGCGCTCGACGCGGCCCACGCCAAGCAGGTCAACAACGAGATGGGCACCAACCGGTACGCCTACCTCTTCAAGCCCGGCACCTACGGCAGCGCCGAGCGGCCGCTGCAGTTCAAGGTCGGCTACTACACCGAGATCTCCGGACTCGGCGCCTCCCCCACCGACGTGACCATCAACGGCAAGGTCGAGGTCTACAACCGCTGCCTCGCCGACGGCGGCACCGGCAACTGCCTCGCGCTGGTCAACTTCTGGCGCACCCTGTCCAACCTGTCCATCAACATCAACGCCAAGGGCCAGGACGACTGCCGGTCGACCGCGAACTTCTGGGCGGTCTCGCAGGCGGTGTCGATGCGCCGGCTCAACGTCAGCGGCGGCGGGCTGTCGTTGATGGACTACTGCACCGCCGGCCCGCAGTACGCCAGCGGCGGCTTCATCGCCGACTCGCGGCTGCCGTCGACCACGAACGGCTCGCAGCAGCAGTGGCTGACCCGCAACAGCGAGCTCGCGGGCTGGTCCAACGGCGTCTGGAACCAGGTCTTCGCCGGCGTGGTCGGCGCCCCGGCCGACGCCGGCTTCCCGAGCCCGCCGTACACCACGCTGGAGACGACCCCGCTGAGCCGGGAGAAGCCGTACCTCTTCGTCGACGCCAAGGGCGCGTACCAGGTGCGGGTCCCGGCCGCGCGCCGCGACACCCGCGGCGTCTCCTGGGCCAACGGCATGACGCCGGGCCGGACGGTCCCGATCTCGGAGTTCTTCGTCGCGAAGCCGTCCGACCCGGTCCAGGTGATCAACAACCAGCTCGCGCGCGGCAAGCACCTGCTGCTCACCCCCGGCGTGTACGACATCGCCCGCAGCATCGAGGTCAAGCGCCCCGACACCGTCGTGCTCGGCATCGGGCACGCCACCCTCACCGCCGTGCGCGGCGCCATCCCGCTGGACGTCGCCGGGGTGCCCGGCGTGATCGTGGCCGGCGTGACGGTCGACGCCGGCCTGAAGGAGTCGCCGGTGCTGCTGCGGGTCGGCCAGAAGTACGGCCGGAACGACAGCAACCCGCGCAACCCCATCACCCTGTCGGATGTCTACTTCCGGGTCGGCGGACCGCACGTCGGCAAGGCGGACACCGCGCTCGAGGTGAACAGCGACCACGTCCTGATCGACCACACCTGGGTGTGGCGCGGCGACCACGGCGTCGAGGGCTTCACCGGCGGCGTCAACGGCGACACCCAACGCTGGAAGACCAACACCGGTCGCTACGGCGCGGTCATCAACGGCGACCACGTGACCGCGACCGGGCTGTTCGTCGAGCACTTCCAGCGCTACAACACGGTCTGGAACGGCGAGCACGGCACGACGATCCTCTACCAGAACGAACTGCCGTACGACCCGCCGACGCAGGCCGACTGGATGAACGGCGACGTCGAGGGGTACGCGGGCTACAAGGTGGGCGACCGGGTCAGACACCACACCCTGCACGGCGGCGGGGTGTACGTCTTCAACCAGAACAACCCGTCCATACACACCGAGAACGGTTTCGAGGTGCCGGTGACCCCGGGCGTGAAGCTGCACCACATCATGACGGTCAACCTCAGCGCCGGCACGATCGACCACGTGGTCAACGGGGTCGGCGAGGCGGCCGACATGACGCGGGTGGGCCAGCCCGTCTACGTGGCGGAGTACCCGATCCCGTAACGCGCACCTTTCTCGACGTGGGCCGGAGCTTCGCCGAAGCTCCGGCCCACGTCCGTCCGTGCACCGCCTACCACGCACCGCCCACCACGACACCGGGGCCGCGGTACGGCTATCCGGCGGAGGCCGGAGATCGTCGCCGTGCCCGGGCGCGGTCCAGCGCGATCACCGCCACGGCGACGGCACCGGGCACGAGGCCGGCCACGAGGAGTGGGACGCGCCCACCCGGAACCGTCGCCAGGTGACCCGGCAGCCCACCGATCCGCGGTGCCTCGCCGACGAAGTACTCCGCCCGCTCTCCGACGCAGCTCACCGCGTACGTGCCCGGCTCGGCGGTAAAGCGGGAGACCCAGATCCACGTCACGCTGTCGCTGACGTCGAGGGGCAAGCGGATGCTGGGCCTCCTCGTGTCGACCGGAGCCCCGTCATCCCCGGCTACCCGGCACGCGTCCGCACCGCCGGCGGCCGGCCACACCGCGTAGATGCCGTACTCCCCCGCGTGGTCGAGCCGTACCTCGACGGTCTGCCCGGCGTCCAGGTAGGCGGCCGGTTCCGGATTGGACTCCATCGCGAACCAGGCGGTGTGCGAGACGAAAGGCGGGCACATCATCACACCGGCGACGGTGATCGCGGCAGCCACCCAGTACGAGCTGCGACTGAGCGGCTTCCGCGCGGCGGCTCCCGCGTCGGCGCCGTCCTGCGGCGGCACCGTCCCAGCTTCGGAAGCCGACACCCCGGACAGCGGGGCGACGAGCAGCGGGACCGGCCCGAGCGGGCGCCCGGAAAGCTGGCAGATGCGGCGGGCCACCGTGCCGAGGGCGTAGCCGAACGCCGCCGCGACCAGGCCGAAACCGACCGACCGCACCGACATCCAGATGATCTCCCGACCGGCGCCCGGCCCGCCCTCACCCGGGTCATTGATCGGGAACACCCAGCGACAGACCGCCCCGTACGCCGCGACATAGGGCGCGCCGACCAGACCCGCGACCGCGAGCGCTCTCGCCAGGCCGGCCAGATACGCGCGGCCCGTCGCTGCGGGACTCCGGACGGCGTGGCGCGCGCCCACGGTAAACGCGAAGACGGTCAGGAACCCGGCGGCCCAGTACACCATCGTGCGCGGCTCGGGCCGGAGGTGCGGGCTTCCCCCGCTCGCCATGCCCGCGAGCAGCAACGGCACCAGGACGGTCGCCAGGACCGCCGCGAGCAGCAGCGGCCAGAACAGAATCGGACGCCACACCCGGAAGGGGGGAGATAGCGGCATTGCTCAATGGTTTCAGGAATCGTCCGGCCGGCACCACCCCCGTCCGGAGTCCCGCCACTCGGGGTCGCAAACGGCCTTGGCCTCAGGGCCCGCAAGGCCGTTCAGGATCCGGTCGCCTGGAACCTGCGGAGCGCAGCTTCGGCGAGCTGGGTGAGGTATCTGTTGCCACCCGGCTTGTTGCCCTGCTCCTTGACGACCACCAGAGCGGTTCCGATCCGGACGAGTACGCTGTCCCATTCCAACGTGCCGGAACCGGACGTCGTGCTGCAGCTGACGTGGATACTGTCATCGCCCAGCCGCGGCCCCGGCGCGACTGCGAAGCGGTACCTGTCGCCGATGCCAAGGCCGGACGACACGACGAGGGTGGGGCAACGGCCGATGAAGGTGCGCAGGTCGGTCATTGCTCGTCGTGCACCGTCATCGGCGTAGGTCCTGAGGATTTCGGTTCCCACCCAGAAGTCATCGGGACCGGCGTCATAGCTGAGGGTGGCTGCGGCCATCGCTGACGGAGTACCGGTCAGCCGCGCGGCCGACAGTAGCGGGATCATGTTGTCCGAGCAGGACACTTCGCCGCCCTGGCGTTGCTCTCCAGCATCCGCCGGCATCACTGTCGCGATCTCCGCAGTGAATCCCGGCGGCAGTGAGTCCGTGTCCAGCAAGCGTGCGGACAGCGTCGCGGAGTAGCCGGCTCCGCCGGTCGGCGGAACTGTGGGGGGAGCCGGCTTCGCGGCTGCGGCCGAGCTCGTCGCCTGACCCGTGGAGGGGATTGTTCCGCCCGCCGATCGATCCGCTGTATGAGCTGTTGAAGAACCGCACGCGGTCACCATGCCGACGGCCACCACCGCGACCGACCTACGCAGCACCATCCAGAGCACCGGGCGGACCCCACCTCTCGCGCGAGCCGCGTCAGCCTAGCAGCGCGCATGACACTGTCAGCTTGGGAACCGCGTTGATCCATGCCTTCGGTGACCGATCGGGCCGGCGGGCGGGCACTCAGCGTTGACGCAGCCCGTGCATGTGTGTCGGGTGGACCGCCGGTGGCCGCTGCATCGGGCACGGATCGGGCAGGCGACCGCTTCGGCCCGAACGAACGATCACGGGTTCTCCTCACCTATGGGTTTGCTTATCGACTCCAGCGCTCGGCCGGTTGGCAGTCAGTGCCAGGCTTGCCGTAGACAACGTTGCCGGATGAGTCGGCGTAGCAGTGATCGAACTCGTCGGACGGACGAAACAGCAGACGCCGGTCGATTTCGGTGCCTCTGGCGTCATAGCTGACCAACTCAGCGTTCTCCCTAACACTGCTGCCTTCCGTGAGCAGGCCGAACACGCCGTCAGCCAGCCGTGCCGCGGTCGTGTGCCCGTCGCCGTGTTCGAGCACCAGCCGGTGCACGCGAGCGCTGACCCGGCCAGTCACGGCGACGTCACCGCCGTCGATTTCGGTCGACGTAAGCAGGAGTCGCTGGACCGGGCCGGGCAACCAGCCCCGTTGTGGCCAGTCGCGTTCCGCGGTGATACCCCCACTGACCCCCTCACGTGGTGACATTGAGACATCACAGGTGAGGTACCCGGTCTCCGTCATGAACAGTGCCACGGCACGATGGTCCTGTTCGGCGGCCACGGCTAGCTGGTCCATGGACACCGGAATCTGCTCGTGCTGCGCGTTCCACGACAGGCACTGCTCCATCGCCTGGCGCAGCGTCGGTGACAGCTCGTCGGGACCCATCGCCAAGTGCTGCACATCGTCGCCGTTTGGCGCCACCGCCACGCCGACGACCACCGCTGCGGCCGCCGCCATCGCGACAATCCCCAGTCGCACTGCCGCGCGGGGCCGCGAACGGTGGATCGACCTCATCAGGTCCGCCCGCATTCGCGCCGCCTCGCCGGGCGGTAGATCCCGCTCAATAGGCGCGTCGAGAATGTCTCTCATCGCTCCTCCTCCTGCTTGTTGTCGTCAGTGACCATCCGTGCCAGCCGGGCTCGTGCGCGACTCACGCGCGAACGGACCGCGCCTTCGCTGATACCGAGGACTGTCGCCGCCTCGCCGTACGGCACTCCGGACCACAGACACAGGGCAACCGCTTCGCGTTCTGCGCGAGGGAGTCGGCGGACCACCGCCAGAATCTTGGCCATCTGCCGTTCGTCATCGAGCCGCGCGGCTACGTCGCTGGCCGGGTCTACGTCAGCCTCCCGCTCCGGCGGCAACCTACGCAGGGCTGCCAACCACCGCCGGGCCGAACGCCACTCAGTACGTGTCGCATTGGTAGCGACCACCAGCAGCCAAGGCAACGCCAACCCGTCAACCAGGTCCACCTCGCCCCGCCGACGCCACGCGACGAGAAAGGTCGATTGCGTAACGTCTTGCGCGAGCGTCCAAGAGCCAGTGAGCCGGAACGCGTGGTTGTACACCGCCCGGGCATATCGGTCGAAGAGTCGGCCGAAGGCGATCTCGTCGCCGGCTGCGATAGCCGTCCACAAATCTTGGTCAGACGGTTGTATCTGGCTCGTCACGCCTCACTATCGCCGGCTGGGCCGAACCTGTTGCAGGCCTCCTCGAACGCCGGCGGCGGCGCACAGCGCCTGACGCCATCCCGTCTGCTTCGCTGCTGTACTGCTGGCGTCAGACGAGGCGCTGGATGCGCACCTTGGGCTGCTCGTTTGTGAGGTGGCCTTGCTTGTGCTGGCGGACCTGCTCGTCCCAGACCTTTTGGTCGCAGTCGGGCTCCGGCGGAATCCACTTGTGGGAGCCGTCGCTGTAGTGGAACTTCTCGTCGCTGGGCCGCAGGCTGCTCACCGGAGCCAGCCGAGGAAACGTTGGTGCAGCACGCCCGCCGGCACCGAGGTCAGGTCTTCGGAGGCGCGCACCAGTTGGGCACCCATGTAGAGAGCCAGGCACGTCGGAGCCTCGTCGAACTCCGCGCGCAGCTCTCGCTGTCGGGTCCGGCACGGCCAGGGCGCGTCGCAGCCGCCGCATCTCCAGACCGGCAGCACCGGGGCGTGCGTGGTCATTCGCGGCCTCCGAGCAGCGCCGCCGTCAGCGACCGCGCCTGCCGGCTGGTCGCCCAGTCGATCTGCCAGCACGGGTACGGGGTCAGCCGCGACCACCATGCGCGGCAGCCGGTGCAGAGTCCGTCCGGCCCTCGGGCGTGCGACGCCAGGATCGCCTCTTCCGCGTTTCCTGTCACTGGTCCTCCTCTCGCGGCCAATGGCCACGGTTGATCGGGACGCGGTGTCGGGCGTGGCAGGGCAGGTCAGCGCCGCAACGGCAGATCCGTCGCCACTTGCGCCATGACCAGACCGGCCGGTGCCGACGGGCGAGGGTGAGGGCGACGGCCGAGACGTATTCCTCGTACGAAACACGCCGCACCGGACCTCCCTCAGTGATGAGGGTGGGCTCCCCCGCCCCCGAGTTGAGGGGGACACGGCGACCAGGCGAATCCGCACCGCCCGCCGCATCCCGTGAGGGGGAACGTACGCAGCGTCGCAGCGCGGAACGGGTAGGGTTCGTACCCCTACGTCAGGAGACCAGGCCGACCTTCAGCGCGAGATCGTGCACGTCGCTGCGCACCGCGCGCGGCCCGTCGAGCAGATCCAGCGTGATCTGGCGTGCGTACCCGTTGAAGCGGATTGTTTCGGGTGCCGACTCGTACGCCTGCCGCAGACTCGCCACAGTGGACTCGCTGTCGCCCTTGCCGTAATGGCCGCGGGCGACCTCGATCAGGTGGCGCGCGCGTCGCGGCCGCGATGGGATGCCAGCCGGGTCAACGCGGTTGGCCTGCCGGACCGCCTCCCCGGACTTCTGCAGCTCGACGGCCACCGTCACCGCGTGGGCGCCCATGATGATGCGCGAGAACGACGTCTGCGGTTGGTAGAAGCTCTGCGGCAATCGCTGCGCCACTCCGTCCGCGCGGTCCCAGAAGCGCCAGGCGCGGCCCTCCTCGCCGGCGCGAGCCGCAATGTATGCAGCCTCGAAATTGAGCGCACCCCAGAGGGCGAGGAGATTGGGGTTCCCGTCGGCCGCTCGCGCCTCCAGACCTGAGACCAGGTCGAGCGTCACCGACATTGCCGTATCCCAGTCCCCCGCGTCGCGATGTGCCTGGCAGAGGAACCACCCGGCCCGTGCCAGCGCCTCGGGATCGCCCGACTCCTGCGCCGCCACCATCGCCCGGTCGGCGACCCGCCACAGCAGCTCGGCCGCGGGCTGGTACGCGAGGAACATCTGGGTCAGCCCGAGGACTTCGGCCACCAGAGCGTGGGCCTGGCGACGCTGATCGCCCTCGTACATCAATGCGGCACGCTGGGCGTCCCACATCAGGTCGGGAAGCAGAGCGCCGAGCACGGTTCGGTGGTCCGACGCCTGATGGCGTGCCCGCCAGGCTGCGGCGACCCGCTCCCTGATCTGCGGCAACGGCTGAGGAGGGACGTCGTCGGTCATCGGAAAGCGGTTCACGGCGGCACGGACCGAGGCGAGTGCGGGGTGCTCCGGCCCGTTGACCACCGCGGACCGGGTGGACATCTCCCCGATCAGGGCGGCCACGTCGACCTTGAGGGCGCGGGCGATCCGATCCAGCATGTGTATGCGGGGCGGCAGGATCCGATCGGTCTCCACGGCCTTGACCCACTCCGCGCTCCGGCCCACCAGCCCGCCGAGCACGGCGCGCGTCTTACCCGAGCGCTCACGGTAGAGCTTCAGACGCTGGCCGAAGGTCAGCTCCGGCATGGGGTCCATCCCGAACCTCCTCGTAGCGCGGGATGCATCGCGGCGACACTCTGGCCAACGGTACGCATGACGATCGCGCCCTGGTAACCCCGAAGGTCATGCGCCCTTGGCCGTCGGCTCGCCCGGGCTGGCACGCGTTATCCGCTCGCTGCGCCCGCGTCGGCCCCACTAGGGTTCGCCGCATGCGGCTGGAGAGGATCACCTCGAAGAACTACGACGCTGCCCTGGCGCTGTCCGTGCGCCCCGATCAGGAGGATCTGGTCGCGCCGGTGGTCAAGTCGCTGGCCGAGGCGTACGTCTTTCCCGACAACGCGTGGCCGAGGCTGATCTATGACGGCTACCGGCTGGTCGGCTTTCTGATGGCTTTCCTCGACATCCCGTGGGATCCCGACCGTGACCCCGACGACATACGCTCGGGCCTCTGGCGGCTGAACATCGCGGCCGATGCTCAGGGAAACGGATACGGCCGGTTCGCCGTCGAAGCCGTTTGCGGGGAGATCCGGGCGCGCGGCGGCACCCGGGCATACGTCACCTGGGAGCCCCGCGCCGGAGGGCCGGAGCAGTTCTACCTGAAGCTGGGTTTCAGGCCGACAGGCGAGCACAGTGACGGCCAGACCGTCGGTGTCCGGGACCTCTGAAGATGAGTCGCGGTCGTCGCTCGGCTAGTCATCGAACGGCAAGCGTTAAAGGCGGCCGAAAAGGAGGCCATCTCATGCAGACCGTTGCCGATCCCAAGCTAACCCACTACACCTACCGCGTTACGTGGTCAGCCCAGGACAACGAGTTCGTCGCCACCTGCGCCGAGTTTCCGTCTCTTTCGTGGCTGGCTTCCTTCCAAATCGAGGCTCTGCAGGGGCTCCAGGATCTACTGCATGAGGTGATCGCGGACATGGAGCAGCAGGGCGAGGAAGTGCCGGAGCCATTCGCCGAACGTAGCTACTCAGGCAATTTCAACGTTCGCGTCGGAGAAATCCTGCACCCCAAGCCGGCAACCCGTGCCGCGGAGGATGGGCTGAGCCTCAACGGTTAGGCCGAACGCCTGACCCCCTCGATGCGAACTGTCGGCAAGCCGGTCGAATCGGCCGTCGTGTGAGGTCATCCGGCCTGCTGGCGCTTGTCCCGGTCAAGTTCGGGCACGGTTGCTGTACTTCGCTGCTGTACTGCTGGCGTCGACCGGTCCGCCGCTCTGACCCAGCCGAGGAAGCGGCGATGCAGCACGCCGGCCGGCGTCCAGGGCATGTCCTCGGCGGCCTGGACGAGGTAGGAGCCGAGGTAGAGGGCGAGCGACACCGGAGCATCTGCATACTCCGCGCGAAGCTCCCGCCTCCGCGTCGGACAAGGCCACGGCAGGCCGCAGCCTCCGCAGCTCCAGATCGGCATGACCGGGCCGTGGGTGGTCACCGCACACCCGCCAGGAACCGGGCGGTGATCGTCCGAGCCTGCTGGCTGGTTGCCCATTCCACCTGCCAGCACGGGTACGGCGTCAGCATGGACCACCATGCGCGGCATCCAACGCACAGGCCGTCGAGCCCTCGCACGTGCATCGACAGGATCACCTGCTCCTGGTCGTCTTTCACTGCGTCTCCTCGCCCGGCCAGTGGCCACGGTTGATAGGGATGCGGTGCCGGGCACGGCAGGGCAGGTCAGCTCCACAGCGGCAAACTTGTCGCCACTTCCGCCAGGACCACACGGGCCGGTGCCTGCGAGCCAGGGTGAGGGCGACAGCGAGCAGGTACTCCGCGTACGAGACGCGTTGCGTCCGGGGCACCGGAACATCGTCGATATCCGCGCGCAGCTCCCGGTGCCGCGTGGGGCATGGCCAGGATGCGCCACAGCCGCCGCAATTCCAGAGAGGCGGCAACTGCCTGTGGGCGGTCATTCGCCGTGCTCGCTGAAGCGCGCCCCCGAGTCAGGGGTGAGCGGTTCCCCGTCCGCTGACGAGCGCTGCTGTCTGCCTCGCGCCTGGTCCAGCAGCCGCCGCCGGGCTGCCTCCTGCTCCCCTGCCTGGATGCGCTGTCCGATGTCGGGGGCAGCCGGCAGCGACGGGAAGTACCGGCTGACGATCCGTCGCAGGAGTCCGACAATCAACGTCACGTGTCCGCCCCTCCTCGTCGAGGGCGCGGAGGACCATCTGGTGATGCACTGGTCCGCGCCCGAGTGCACTGAGGACCAGCGTCACGCCGCGGACGTCATCGATCCAGAAGGTGATTGTCCGCTAACCGGCTGTGCTGTCCGCTGCTGGTCGGCGTCCAGGGGCGTACTCGGTGCACAGGTCGCGCAATGTCGCCGCCTCTGGCACCCCTGCCTGCTCCACCTTCGCCAGCAACTCGGCAGCTCGCCACCAGTTCGACGGCACTACGCGCCCGGATGCCACAGCCTGCGCCCCGAGAGCGACCGCCTCGTCCGGCTGCCCGGCGGCGACAAGGGCAAGACCGAGGTCGAGACGGGCCGACGCGGACCGGCGTGGCCGCGCTCCCCCATCGCCGTCCGGGTCCAGGTCGGCCAGCACCGCCCGCGCTACCTGCTCGGCACAGGGGTCACCCGCCCATGCCAAAGTCGTGGCGGCGTACGCGGCGGCCTTGGCCGGGTCGTAGCGATAGTGGTGCTCGGCTCGCTCAGGAACGGGCAGATTCGCCGTAAGCCGCTCCACCCGGTCCAACGCTCGCCGGGTCGCACCGACGTCCCCCATCCGCGCCCACGCACGAGCCTCCTGAGCAGTCGCCTGAATGTAGGCAGAGCTGCCCTTGGGGGCGACTCGCTGAGCTTGGTGCGAAAGATCGAGTGCCGTCCGATAGTCACCTTGAGTCAGAACGTCCCAGGCCCGGGTTTCCAGACACCATGCCTGGATCTCGGCGTGATCAGCGTGTTCCGCAAGATCACGAGCCGCCCGCAAATGCGCAGCCGCCGCATTCCGCTGCCGAAGATCGACATGGACGGTCGCCCGCAGCACCGCCAACCAGCCGCCAGCAACCAACAACCGTCGTCGCTGGGCAAGCGTGACCCGTCCATTCAGCAACCGCCCGACATAGGCGAGGTGCCGCCGCACCAGCGGCAAAAGATCAGCCGGGGCCATCGTCGGATAGCAACTGGCAAGGTCGTCAACACCCTGCTCGATGCGGTCGAGCACGTCCCTACTGACATCGCTGGCGGCAACTCTTGCCCGCAACTCCGCGGCCTCGGCCGCATGGTCAATCGGCGCATCGACCAAGCGAGCAAGTTCACCTCGTGCCTTGAGAATTTGATCCAAATGGCGCGCCGTGTCGACTGTTGGAGCCTTGAGCCCTGTCTCCAGCTCGTGCAGATGGCTCTTACTCCGATGGGCGAGCTGCCCGAGAGATCGAAGCGACAGACCGCACTGCTCCCGAAGGTCACGCAGAGCTATACCGAAGCGCGGGTCGACGGACGAGGCCATAGCGCCGCTCCAAGCTAAAGAGTCCCGGCGAACTCACCCGGCCGCGACCCAGCGAGCCACCACCGTCGACGGTACCCCGACACCTCGCGCATCGATGGCCCGTCGCTTGTAAGTTCGGTCCGTCCGGCCGGGTCCGTCCACGCGTCCGGCCTCGGGCAACCGTCCTGCACCGGTCGGGAGCGGGCGGCTCTGTCCGCGCGGTTGCTGGCATCGTTGCTGTCGGCAGCTGCACCCTGACCCGTCGGTCAGGTGGTCGTGTCGGCACGGCTGCCGTCGTCGAACCATGACGGAGCGGTGTAGAGATCGGCGACCTCGGCTGCCGGCACCTTGGCCACCACGATGCCGACGCGTCGTGGGTTATTCGGCGTCCGCCAGTCAATCACCATCTGATCCTGCTCATCAGCGTCTGCGTCGACCAACACGTTGAAGAGCAGTTGGCCGTCCTCTTCGCTGTACACGTCAGCCGCCAGCTCCATGACCCCGCCAGACCGCAGGGTCACGATCCACCGACTAGGGATTCCCGCAGCGAACTCCACGGCAGCAGACACTAGCTGTATCCGGCGTACAGGTCGTGCGTCGCTCACCAGTTCAGCCGCCGTTACAGGGCGGCTGAACTGCTGTTCCTTCCGGTGCTGCTGGTCGTCCTCGGCCGCCATTGGTCGGCGCTTGACGGCCCGGCCGGCCCGGACGGCCCGGAGACGGCTCATGTCTATCCCTCGCTTGTAAGCTCTGCGCGCCCTATGCCCAGCTCCCGGAGAACGAGTTTCGTCTACTGGTCGAGACGGACATCGAGACCGGCCTTCGCTGGGGTGAGCTGACGGGGCTACGCCCCCAAGACATCAACTTCGCCACCCGAATGCTGTTGGTGACTCGGGTCGCGGTCGAGCTGACCAAGCGGTTCCACCCCGAGGGCGGACGCTTTCTGGTCAAGGAGTACCCGAAGGACGAGGAACACCGGCGCCTGAAGCTCAGTCCGCAGATCTCCGCCAAGCTGAAGGCTCATGTCGACGACAAGGACCTCGGGCCGGATGACCTCCTGTTCGCGATCCGCGACTCGGAGAACACGTCGACTCCCCGACTGCGCGCGGTCCCAGACCCGGAAACCCTGGGGCTGACCGAGCCGAATGACAAGGGTCGGCAGTACCGCCACGGGACGCTGAGCGCGTACACCGCCGGGAAGTGCAAGTGTCAAAGCTGCAAGGACGCGTTCGCGATCTAGCGCGCGCAGCGCCGGGCCGGCGGCAAGGACTCTCCGCGAGGCAAGCGAGGCGTGACCACCGATGGCCATATTCCCCGGTCGTGGTTCCGCACGACGGTCTGGTACCCCGCTCTCAACCGAGCGCAGATCAGGAAGGTACGCGTCCACGATCTCCGGCACGCGCACGCCTCATGGCTACTGGCCGGCGGCGCGGATCTCCAAGTGGTGAAGGAGCGGCTCGGTCACGCCAACATCGCCACAACCCAAAAATACCTACACACCTTGCCCGAAGCCGAAGACGCCGCAGTAAACGCCTTTACTAGAACGCGCCGACGCAGCATTTGAAGACTATTTTGATTTTTGCACACCCATTTCATCGAGAAATCGGTTCATAAGTTCTATCACCAGCGTGAACGACTGCGGATCCTCAATCGCAGCGAAAACTTCATCGAGCTTGTGCCGCGCTTGCAGACGGAGATCATCGATCTTATCGACCTTAGCCACCTCCAGCGCTCTTCTGAGCTCGGCGAACGCTTCCAGCATCGACTTTACCTTCGGCTTTGGATCTCCCACGGCGAACTGAATATCCGCGTACCGCTGCATCCACCACATCGGACCGATAGCCGGATCAGTCAATCTGCGGAGTAAAAGCTCGAGCTGCACGTTCTCCTTGGCAAAGGCTGACTGGATAGCCACCTCCGCGCCCATCCTGCTTTTTAGGATGGCACGGCCCCTCCTCGGAATGCGTAAGTTAACGTACCCCATAACCAGGATGCGATTTTCGTCATCGGACACCTCATCACACAGGGCAGCGTTTATAGCATCTTCAGCTCGACCATAGTCGAACGCCCTGTATTTAATAGCCTGCGCGCTGGCCAATTCTCGCAGAACATACCGAGCAAGAGCATCGGGGGAAATCGGGGGCAACATTTCCGACGCAGGATTGAGGCGCCACCTATAACGAAACCGTGCATGATATCGCAGATCAAAGTCACGGTTCTCCAAGGAAGCGGAAAAGGAGCCGCGACGCCCGGGTCGCAGCTCCTTGAACCAGAGGACGATTCCCATTTACGTACGAATGCCGATTTCGGTCGAGGTCGACGGAGATAACCTATCCTCGGATCGGGGTGGCACGACATCAATTTCCCCGCCAGCGAGACCATAAGCAGAGTTAATCTGCGCGAAGAGCCGGCTAATCAGAACGCCCCTCAGCTTTCCTTCCGGCGCAATAACATCACGGACCGGCGGATCGATATGACCAACAACACGACCGAGCTGAATTAGTACGTCTACCACTGCTTCTTGCGGCAACTGATCGTCCTCGGCAGCTCGCCGCCAGCTCAGCAAACCCGGTACCGCAGAGTCCCTCTGCGGGCCTTGCCGAATAACCTGGAGCCAACCGTCAACGAGGCGAGCTCGAACCGCTTGCTCCGCTTGACCGCTGCGAGTTAAAGCGACCTGGAGCGGTGAAAAATCTGACTGATTTTCTGCGGGGGGAGCAAAGACATCGAGGAAAACACCCGTCTCAACTGCCGCAGGCTTACCATCTGTCGGAGTAATCCACTTCACAATGGTGTCAACAGCTAGCACGGCTATGTCAGGAGCGCCTACTAGCCCCCTAACAGCCTTGACAGCATCCGCACTTACCTGCGGCGTCCCGGCCGAAACTAGCAGATACTTCGCCCTGGTCAACGCTTGGCTGGGATACGTGCGGCCGAATTCTCCAGAGATCGCACGAGCAACTGCGCGCTGCCGCGAGGGTTCCCTCTTGCCACTCGCCCATTTCGTTAATTCAGCACGCACTTGGCTACCAAAAATCGGATGGACCGCTAGATCGGAGAGAAGGTCACCCACAAGATCGATGCTCTTCTCTTCTCCTTCAACAAGCCAGCCCTCTGCCAAGGTGAGAAGGGGAGTTAATCCCACCGCCTCCGCAAGCTTCGATAATGAACTGGCCAGAACCTCCAGATGCCCTTGCGCTGAACCCCGGCTAATTTCCTGCAACCAACGAGTCAAGACTTGACTAAGCTGAGTGTGTTCCTTCCACACATATTCGAGGATCGCCGGTCCTTGCGAGTCATGAATCAGAGAAGCAGCACCGGTTTTCGCGTCGAACGATATGCCCGCCGGCTTCAACCTGCTGCGCGCATCTGGACGTGCAAGAAGTCCGCCTTCGCGCGGGGGAAGATTGATCTCCGGTGCCAGTAACAGCTGATCAGCACAGTCAAGAAGGACGGCAGCAGGTGCACCGTTCAGAAGCGAACCAGTAATCCGGATAGCCCGCACTTCGACTTCTTCCGTACCGCCACTAAACCATTGGCTCAGTTTGTCGCGCCAACCTCGGTACTCGTCGAGCTTTTCTTCATCTTTTGAATTGTCGGCTACCGCGATAATGTGCGCCAACCGAACGGATTCGCTTGGTGATGAGTTTTCTGGAAGAACGCCGTAGAAAACGCTACTTGGGTCATCGACCCAAGATGCCCGCTCGGCGACAGCTGGGCGAGCACGAAGATACTTCTTGACAACATCGACGGAGTTAGGGCAGCCAATGTCCTGTACAAGAATTCCGTGACGTACACCGTCCACCCAAGCCCTCGTCCACACCGAGGACGTTGCCGTCACTACGAGGTAGCTACCACGCGCCTGCAGCTTTCGCGCATACCCAATCAGATCCTCATAGAACTGGTTGGGGAGCGGCTGGGAGACTCCCCTGAGATTGAGCAGATATCCAGAATTGGACTCTTGGGGAAGGCTTTCGGCGTCCGGAATATCCCAGTCTGGAAGAAGTTCAAAAAGACGCTCGCGTGGAGTTGTCGTCGAAGCAAGCAGTCGCAACCCGGCAGACCGGCGACCGTAGCCTTCCGGTGCCCGCAGTACCACGATCCTCACAGGCGGATTCGGCGCAATAGGCGAACGAATTTCTCGGAGAGGCGAAGCGAAGAAGCCCGGCTCTACAAACTGATTCTCTGGCATCACCGCTTCCGGGTCTACCGGACGGGGTCGCAGACGACGCAACCCCGTTAGATAGGTCGTAATGTTGTTGTCGCGGCCGGCGACGGCAAGACCGCCCTCCACTTGATTTCCAGTGACCTGTTGCGGTATTGGACGGACAACTCCAACCTGCGGTTCAACCATCAGCGTGTTACTCCGATGTTGTTGTCGTTCCCCGCCGTATAGATGCTGCCGCCTACAATATTTTGTGCGACGATTTGCTGGGACGCCCCAGGGGAACTTTCAGCGAGCTTCTCGTTAACGCTACGGACGAATTCCTCAAGCGAACTCGCTGGGAGGGTGTCCGCACAATCCGCAAGAATCTCTTCGACTGGCACCCGAACGCCTTCCGCCATAATCGGACGTTGCTCAGGCTGCAACGCTGCGACCGCCTGAGCCAGCGTGTCAAGCCGTACCAACTCTGCAGGCTCCTGCCCCGTGGCCGTGTTCCGGGGTGCGATCATCTCTTTGAGACGGGCACGTGCGTACTGATAAACGTCGGTACCCATGGTTCCCGCGACCGCCGCACTAGCGGCGGTCAAGACCTCTACTGGTATTGACATGCGTCGCCTCTCGCCATCATCAGCCCTCCAGAGACCGTGATCGTAGCCACATAGGGCGTCTAGGAGCCTGGATCAATCGCAAAGACGACAGCGTGAGCTCTGGCCTGCTAGCCGATCAAGGTGTCGTCGACGAGTTAGCCGAGCTGACTTATACCATCCATTGCGGATTTGTCCTTATTCGCACGATCTGCTCGCCGTAGCCTCAAAACACGGTTCCCCGGGCACGGCTCGGCGGTCCCCGGCTAGCACAGTTCGAACCGGACGCCACTACGATCCATGCGTGCACACTGGAACGATCACTGCGGATGCGAACACAGATGTCATTCTTCTCCGACTCGGCGTTGCGGCGTTCACGCTCCTAGTTGCGATTACATTCGCAAGCTGGTGGCGTTCCGGAAAAGGACGCCGAGCGCCTTTGACCATAATCGGATGGGCAATCGTATTCGCCTCTTTACTGTTGGGTATCAGTATCGCGCTATTGGGATAGTCCTAGAGTGGAACATATATTTCCAGAAGCGCCAACTGTCTGCGAACGCCGAATCGAGGCGCTGACCGAACAGCTTAAGCATTCTAATTTCACTGCTTGAGCGAGCATATGCGCAACAATAGACTAGATATCGAACTCGCCAGCTTCTACACCGGAAGTCGCGGGTGTAACCGTGGACCGCCCTATCAGTGCCCTGGCCACGATCGCCGTCCTACCGATCACCGAACACGCCCGCACCCTCATCCGAACGTGCTGCACCCTCGCCACCCGGCCCCAACACAAGGAGGTCAGCCTGCGCCGTTGGGCACATCAACTCGGCTACCGAGGCCACACGGCCACCAAAAGCCGCCGATACTCCACCACCTACACCGCCCTACGCGCCGCTCGCGCCGATCATCTCCGCGCGATCAACCAGGAGCCGGCACCCGCCGACGAGGTCATCACCGAGAAGGAATGGCGCTACACCCACGCGGGACACGGCCTCGGTCAAGCCATGTTCGCCGAGACGATCGCTGACGACCTCCGCGTTGCCCGCGAGGCAGCTCGGGCGGCGCTCGCCGACACGGACGGCTCGGAGGTGTCCCGATGAGCACCGACCGGCCATGGACCCTCGAAAGGGTCCGGGCTCTTGGCCTCACCACCGACGTCGAGACAGCCGGGGCCATCCTCGGCATCGGCCGAAGCAAGGCGTACGCCATAGCCAAGGCGGGAGCGTTTCCAGTACGGGTGTTGCGGGTCGGACGCAGCTACGTCGTACCGGTGCCGGCGATTCTCGAAGCGCTCGGCGTCGCCACCGGATAGTCCGATCCGCCTCGATGGGATCGTGGGGCGGTGATTTGCGCCACGGTCAAACGACGGTCAAATGATCAAGGGCTGGTCACCAGAACTCGGTGATCAGCCCTTTTACCTGCGAAAATATGTGGAGCTGAGGGGATTTGAACCCCTGACCCCCTCGATGCGAACGAGGTGCGCTACCGGTCTGCGCCACAGCCCCCCGGCTGAACCTTGGTCCAGTCGGTCGCCGCCGCCGGTTTCCCAGCAGCGGACCGGCGCCTAGGTTAACAGGTCCGGAGGCGGTACGGCGAATCCGCCCCGGCGTGCCGCCGATCACCCCCGCCGTACGGACCCATCAGGGACTTTCGCGCCGATCGAGGACGCACGCACCCGGTCGGAGATGAACCCCGACGGGCGGTTACGCCGAGTGGGCGGCGCCGTGGCCGCCGGCCTCGTAGGCGCGGCCGCGCAGGCCGCCGGCGCGCCGGTAGGAGACCGAGCCGGCGACGCCGCCGCCGGAGGCGGCGGCCGGGACGTCGCTGGGCCGGTCCAGGCCCATCGCGGCCCGGCGTACCGCCTCGCGCTGCGCCGCCAGCCGGCGCTGCGCCTCCCGGCGGGCCGCGGCGCGCCGGGCCTGTTCCCGCCGGACCTCGGCCTGCCGGGCGGCGAGCCAGGCGGCCTCGCGCGCCTCGGCGCGACGCCGCCGCCGGTCGATGAGGGCGCGGTTGCGCATGTGCACCATGTACGCGGCGAGCAGCGTGGCGGTGACGGAGAAGCCGATCCAGAAGCCGGGGCTGACCACGACGACCCCGACCAGCTCGACGAAGTTCAGCAGGACCAGCGCGGCGAAGACCCGGCGGCGCCGGTAGACGGCGGGCGTGTGCCGGCGGGTGGGCGGGCGCCGGCGCGGCCGGCCGGCGCTGCGCGGCACCGCGCGCAACCTTCCGCGGCGGCCGGAGCCGGGCGGCCCGGAGGTGGGCGCGGCGGCCGGCGGGCCGGAGACCGGGTCGTCGGAGGGCACCCCGGCGCGCAGCGTCACGACCAGGCGCGGTGGGTTGACGGGACGCCGGCCCGGGACAGTACGACGCCGCCGGCGGCGCTGCAATACCCGCGCCGTCGACTGCGCCCGCTCCGCGACCAGGCGCTCGGTCGCGTCGTACCGGCGAACCAGTGCGGGCGCAAGGGCGAGCAACCCGGCGGCGGCGAGGACGGCGAGGAGCACCGAGGTCGGCACCCTCACCCCTCCCGTCACCTGCAAGCGGCAACCGGCTGGCCCGCCCGGACCAGTGTCGGGTTCCCGGAGGAACAATGGGCTGTTGGTTGCCGTACGTCCCAGTTACCTGAGGTTACGGGCGGCCGTGCGGGAAACCGGCGCGCCGCGCCGACCGGGATGCACAGAAAAAGATCAACGAGCGGCGGCGCGCCCACGCTTCCAGCGGGCCAGCAGACCACCCTCGGGGGTGACCTCCTCGCTGGTCAGCGCGTAGCCGATGTGGTCACGCCACGCCCCGTCGATGTGCATGTAGCGCGGGTGATACGCCTCCTCGCGGAAGCCGAGCTTCTCGACGACCCGTCGCGACGGCCCGTTCTCGGGGCGGATGTTGACCTCGATCCGGTGCAGCCCGCCGACGGTGAAGGCGTGGTCGACGGCGAGCGCCAGCGCGGTCGGCATGATGCCCCGCCCCGCGACGGCGGCGTCGATCCAGTAGCCGGCGTACGTCGAGCAGAACGCCCGGCGCACGATGTTGCCGAGGTTGAGGTGGCCGACGAAGCGCTCCCCGCCGGCCTCGCGCAGCACGATCGCGAACGGCATGCTGTCGCCGCGCCGCGACGACGACCGCTGGTCGCGGTGCACGTAGCGGAACGCCCGGGCCGAGTTGAGCTCGTCCCAGGGCCCCGGCGGGACGGACTCCCACGGGGCCAGCCAGGCCCGGTTCCGTCGCCGCACCTCCGACCAGGCCGCCGCGTCCGACCGCCGGTAGGGGCGGAGCAGCACCGGTCCGTCGGCGAGCTCCACCGGCCATCCCGGGGTCGAACGGATCATCGTCGGCGGTCCAGCAAAAGCACGTCCACCGTGGAGCCGGCCGCCGCGGTGGTCACCCGCTCGCCGAGCACGAGCAGGCCGTTCGCCTCGGCCAACCCCGACAGGGTGTACGGCCCACCGCGCAGCGGCTGCACCGTGTAGCCGCCGCCGCGCCGCTCCGCGACGTGCGCGGGCCGGAACTCGCGCAGCCCCGTCGGCGACGAGACGGTCTCCAGCAGGTGCGCCCGCACGCTCGGCCGGAACACCGGCTCGGCGCCGGCGAGGAGCTGGATCGCCGGCCGGGCCAGCACCTCGAAGCCGATCAGCGCCGCCCCGGGCTCGCCGGGCAGGCAGACCACCGGCACCTCCTCGGCGCCGACCGTGCCGAAGCCCAGCGACGTGCCGGGATAGAGCGCCACCTCGGTGAAGGCGACGGGTCCGGCGCGGCCGGCCTCGCGGCGCGACAGGATGCGGCGCACCATGTCGCCCGGCCCGGTGCCGGTGCCGCCGGTGGTGATGATCAGATCGGCCCGCAGCGTCTGATCCTCGAGGAGCCCCCGCAGCCCCTCGGGGTCGTCGTCGCAGATCCCGACCCGATAGGCGAGCGCCCCCACCTCGGCGGCCGCGGCGGTGAGGGCGTGCGAGTTCGCGTCCACCACCTGACCCGGCTGGCTCCCCCGGCCGACGTCGACCAGCTCGTCGCCCGTCGCCACGATCACCACGCGCGGACTGGGCCGGACCACGACGTGACCGATCCCGGTCGCCGCGAAGACCGCCACCATCGCCGGGGTGACGTAGGTGCCGGCCCGGGCCAGCACCGCGCCGGCGGGAAGCTCCTCGCCGGCGCGGCGCAGGCCGTAGCCGCGCTTGGGGGCCTGGAAAACCTCGACGGCCGCCATGCCCTGATCGGTCCAGTCGATCGGCACCACCACGTCGGCCGCGTTCGGCAGCGGCGACCCCGCCGCCACCGAGAAGCAGGTGCCGGGCGTCAGCCGCACCGGCCGCCAGCTGGCCGCGCCGAGATCACCGACCACGTTGAGCCGCACCGGCCGGCCCGGCCCGTCCGAGGGCCCACCGGTCGGGCCGAACTGCCCGCCGCGGCCCGCGCTCGCGATGTCCTCCCAGCGGGCGGCGTAGCCGTCGATCGCCGCCTGGTCGAAGGCCGGGAACGCGTGCGGCGCGATGACATCCTCGGCGAGCAGGTTCCCGTACGCCTGGGTGATGTCGATCTCGAGCGGGGGCAGCGGCCGGAGCCTGCGCAGCACGCTGCCCAGGTAGTCGGCGAGCGGTGTCAACTCGGTGAGACCGGCCTGCTCGGCGTCGGCCGTTGCTGTCATGTAGCGCGCACCTCGGGCATGTCGGCGACGAACTGGCGCAGCCAGCCGCGGAATTCTTCGCCCAGGCCCTCGTGCTCGCAGGCCAGCTGCACCACGGCCTGGAGGTAACCGAGCGGCGCCCCGGTGTCGTAGCGGGTGCCGCGGTAGACGATGCCGTGGACCGGGGTCCCCTCCGCCAGCAGCATCGCCATGGCGTCGGTCAACTGGATCTCGCCGCCGCTGCCGGGCTTGGTGCGGCGGATCGCGTCGAAGATGTGGGCGGGCAGCACGTACCGGCCGAGGACCGCCAGCCGGCTCGGCGCGTCCTCCGGCGACGGCTTCTCGACCAGCCCGGTGACCCGGACCACCTCGGTCGTGCCGCCCAACTCCTGGTCGGCGGGGGCGACCGAGGCGATGCCGTACCGCTTGACGTCCTCGGGCGCGACCTCCATGAAGGCCAGCACGATGCCGCCGGTACGGGCCTGCAGCTCGATCATGGCGGGCAGCAACGGGTCGTCCTTGGCGACGAACTCGTCACCGAGCAGCACCGCGAACGGCTCGTTGCCGACGTGCGACTCGGCGTAGGACACCGCGTGGCCGAGGCCGAGCGGCTCGCCCTGCCGGCACGTGTAGATCTCGGCGAGCTCGCTGGGGCGGCGCACCGCTTCCAGCCGCTTCAGGTCGCCCTTCTCCTCCAGCCGCGACTCCAGATAGGGCTGGCGGTCGAAGTGGTCGACCATCGAGGTCTTGCCGCGTCCGGTGATGAGCAGCACGTCACCGAGGCCGGCCTGCGTCGCCTCCTCGACGATGTACTGCAACACCGGCCGGTCGACCAGCGGCAGCAACTCCTTCGGCACGGCCTTGGTCGCGGGGAGGAAGCGGGTCGCCAGGCCGGCGGCGGGAATGACGGCTTTCACCGCCCGCCGGCCGCTGCTCGGACTGGGGGTCGTCGTTGCTGGGGTGGCTGCATGCTCCGACATGTCGCGAGACTATCGGCCACGACTCTGTCTCGGCGGCTGTGGCCCGAAAGACGCGCCGCCGGCCTGCGGAAGGTCACCTTCCGGGCTACCCGGCCCGGACGCCACCGGCACCTCGTCGCCGTCCGGCCGCGGTCGGACGGTCGCGACCCGGTACGTGTCCCGGCCGCCGGCCTTCGCCGCGTAGAGCGCGTCGTCGGCCGCGTCGAGCACCTGCTCCCCCGTCGCTCCGTGCTCCGGGTAGACCGCCACTCCGATGGAGACGGTCACGGGCAGCTCCACCGTGTCGGTTCCGCCGTTCGCCTGGATCGTGATCGGCGTGTCGCGAATGGCCGCTCCGAGCCGCTCGGCCACCACCGCCCCGCCGTGCGCGTCGGTCTCGGGCAGCAGCACCACGAACTCCTCGCCGCCGTTGCGGAAGGCCACGTCGACCTCGCGGATCTCGGCGCTGATCCGCCGCGCGAACTCCCGCAGCACGGTGTCGCCGGCCGGGTGCCCGTGCGTGTCGTTGACCTCCTTGAAGCGGTCGAGGTCGAGGGCGAGCACGGTCAGCGTCCGACCGAACCGGTTCGACCGCTCGATCTCACGGTGCAGCTGCTCCTGCAGCCGGCGGTAGTTCCACAGCCCGGTCAACCCGTCGGTCATCGACAGCCGCTCCGCCTCCCGGTGCACCCGCACGTTGTCGACGGCCACCGCGGCCTGCGCGGCGAAGGTGCGGAGCGTGGCCAGATCCGCGCCGTCGAACTCGTCGAAGCCGAGCCGGTCGTAGACCGCGAGCACGCCGATCGACGTCGGCGGCGCGGGCGTCGGCGGCTCCGCCGGCGGGCGCCCGGGAGCCGACCGCGGCGGGTCGACCGCCGGCGCCGCGACGGAGAACGGTACGGCCACGTAGGTGCGGCAGGCCGGCTCGTCCGGCGACAGCTCCGGGCCGTCGCGGTCGACCCGTCCCCGCACCGGTTCCCCGGTGGCGACGACCGAGCCGAGCAGCCCGGTCCCGAGCGGCAGCGTCAGCGTCGACGGCTGGTGGTCACCGATGCCGGCCGGCAGCACGGGCGGCGCCACGGCGTCGGCGCCGCCCGCCGCGTCCGGCAGCGCCGCCAGCCTGGTGTTACCCGGCCCGTCCTCGGCGTACTGGCCGTCGAGCAGCCCGGTGGCGGGATCGAGCAGCAGCACCGCGCCGGCCCGCGCGCCAGTGGCGGCCAGCGCGGTCTGCAGGATCACCTGCAGGATCCGCTGCAGGTCGTGCGTGCTGGACAGGGTGTCGCCGAGGATCGCGAGGTGGCCGCGCAGCTGGTCGCGGCTGGCGGTCAGCGCCTGCACGTACGCCTGGGTCTCCCGGGTCATCCGGTTGAACGTGCTGGCGAGCCGCCCCACCTCGTCGGCGGTGCGCACCGGCACCCGCGCGGCCAGGTCCCCGTCCGCGACCCGGTCCGCGGCGTGCGCCAACTCGGCCAACGGCCGGGTGGTGGAGCGGGCCAGCCACCAGGCGGCCAGCACCGCGCAGAAGCCGGCGAGCAGCACGGTGGCGACGAGCACGGCGTACAGCCCCTCGGGGACGGTGCGCGGCACGGAGAGCACGAGCGGCAGCGGCTGGCCGGGCGACGGCCCGACCCGCCGCACGTACCGGCCGACGTCGGTCTCGGCGGTCCCGTCGCCGCTGAGGCGCTCCCCGGCCGCCACCACCGCGCGGCGGGTGGCGGGCGATTCGGTGCTGAGCGTGGCGTCGGCCGGGGTGTCGGCCCCGGGCAGCAGCGTGACGGCGACCCCGGTCGCGGCGGCGAGCCGGGCCACGAAGGCGCTGTCCAGGTGCCGCGCCACGACGACGGTGCCGAGCGGGGTGCCGCCGGCGTCGCGCATCTCGACGCGGGCCGCGATCGCCGCCGGCCCGGCGTCCCCGCCGGCGCCGCCGCACTCCGCCCACGGCCGCGGCGGCTGCGACGGCGTCGCGAAGAGCTGCCGGCCGTCGGGCCGGATCACCACGACCGCCGAGGCGAGCCCCCGCGCGACGACCTGGTTGGCGGCCCCGGCGACCTGGGACGGGTTGGCGAGCACGGCGACCGCGTCGGCGGCGGCGTGCAACTGCTGGCAGAGCGCGCTGACCGAGGTACGGACGCTCGTCGCCGCGAGATCGAGCCGTTCGATGGAGCGGTTGTGGCTGACCGCGGCGACCGTGGACGCGACGAAGAACGCGCCGAGCAGCACCGGGCCGAGCACGACCGCGAGGAACGCCGCGGTCAGACGTCCACGCAGCGTCACTGTTCCCCCCGGCGGATCCGCACCCCTTACTGCGATGCTGACACACCTCGGATGCTTCGCCGAGCGTTGCCGCAGGGAGTTGTGCGTGTCGGATTCTTCCCATCAGCCCGAGATCGTCCGGGCGGCGAAGCTGGAGCTCCGGCGGCGGTTGCTCGCACACCGCCGGGGATTGCCGCCCGAGGCGCGCGCGGCCGCCGCCGGCCGCGTCCAGGCCGAGCTGCGGCAGCTGGTACGCCGGCTCGCGCCGCGCTGTGTCGCCGGTTACGTCCCGGTCGGCTCCGAACCGGGCGGGCCCGACCTGCCGGACGTGCTCGCCGACGCCGTCGGGCCGGGCGGCCGGGTGCTGCTGCCGGTGCTCCGACCCGACCTGGACCTGGAATGGGCGGAGCACCGTCGCGGCGCCGAACTGCACGCCGCCGGCCGGGGGCTGCGGGAGCCGACCGGGCCGCGGCTCGGGGTGAGGAGCGTCACCGTCGCCTCCCTCGTCGTGCTCCCCGCGCTGGCGGTGGACGGCAGCGGCGTACGGCTGGGCCGCGGCGGCGGCTCGTACGACCGCGCGTTGGCGCGGGTGGACCCGGCCGCGCTGACCGTGGCGTTGCTGCACGACGGCGAGCTGCTGGACACGGTGCCAACGGAGCCGCACGATGGCCGGGTCCGGGCGGTGATCACGCCGGCTGGCCTGCGGTGGCTCCCCGTCGCCGGAGTGTGACCGATCGCGGCAGCGCTGGACGGCGGCGGGTGTCATGACGCACCATTGGCACTCGAATGGGTGGAGTGCCAAGCGCTTGGCAGGATTCGGAGGAGACCGTGCCCACGTACCAGTACGCCTGCACCGCCTGCGGCAACAACCTCGAGGCGGTGCAGTCCTTCGCCGATGAGCCGCTGACCGAGTGCCCGGCGTGCCAGGGGAAGCTGCGTAAGCTCTTCAACTCGGTCGGCATCGTCTTCAAGGGCTCGGGCTTCTACCGCACCGACTCGCGCAACGGGTCGTCCGGCTCGTCGTCGACCAGCTCGGTGGAGAGCAAGCCGGCCGCCAAGCCGGCCGCGTCGAACGGCTCCAGCAGCTCCAGCGGCGACTCCGCCGCCAAGGCCAAGCCCGCCGCGTCCTCGACCACCTCGTCCAGCGCCGCATAGCCCGCAGCACCGTCACCCGGCCGCTTCGCATAGCACGCCCGCGGCGCGTCGGGCCCGTTGTCCACAGGCACCCGCGTTATCCACAGCCGGTCCGTCGGCGCCTCGCCGCGCGCCCCGCTGACTCCTAGCGTCCCGTCCCAGTGGTGGCGCCGATTCCGGCGCCACCGCGTGGCGACGGGAGGCGCGATGGTGACACCCGCCCGGGAGGGCGCGCTCGGTCCGCTGTGGCGACCGCGGCTGCCCCGCCCTACGACGGCGTTGCGCACCGCCCTGGTGGCGGTCCTGCTGGCGACCGCAGCGGGCGTGCTCTACGCCGGTGACCCCGGCTCCTGCCCGCCGACGGCCACGCCGCCGCAAAAGCCCGCGGCGACGGGGTCGGCGAAGCCCACGGCGACGGAGTCGGCCGGCGCGGACGATCCCCGGCGGGCGTTGCCGGCCGGCGCGGTCGGGCTGCCCGTCCGGCTCGCGGAGCCGGCCGCGCTCGCGGTGCTCCGGCCGGGCGACCGGGTGGATCTGCTCGCGCTCCCGCGCGGCGCCGCCGCCGGTCCCCGCGTGGTGGCCGCCGGTGCGCTGGTCCTCGCGGTTCCGGATCCGGACTCGGCGGCCGGCACGCTCTACCTGGCGGTACGTCCCGAGGCCGCGCGCCGGACGACCGCGCTGCCGCACGACACCCGATTCGGGGTCATCGTCCTGCGCGGGTAGCGCGTCGCGCCGCTGCGTCCCAGGCGTGCTGCGCCGCTGCGTCCCAGGCGTGCTGCGCCACTGCGTCCCAGGCGCGCTGCGCCGCTCAGTCCCAGCGCGTCGCGGCGGTCAGTCCCAGTGCGGCGGACGGTCGGCGATCAGGCGGTCGTCGTTGGAGGACGGACCGTCACCCCAGCCGAGATCGGTGTCGTCGACGGTCTGCTCGGGCAGCAGCCCGAATCGCTCGTCGGTCAGGTCCACCGGCCGGTCGTCGTCCCGCGCCGGCACCCGGTCGCCATCCACCCCGTTCACGTTCCGTGAGCCTACCCGCCCGACCGTGGTGGATGGTCGGGCCGGTTCGACGCGGCGGAATTGGTAGCGTCGGTCGGCGTGACGACGCCCACCGACGAACCGGCCGACGACCGGTTCTGGCGACGGCCGGAGCCCACCGACGCGCCCGCCGAACCGGCCGCTGCCGCCGGCCCCGTCTCCCCAGCCGGCGCGACCCAGCCAGCCGCCCCGGCCCCGCCGCCCGGACCGTTCCCGCCCGTCGGGCCGTTCCCGCCGGCCGGGCCGGTGAACCCAGCCGCCGCGGTGCCGCCCGTCGGGCCGGTGAATCCGCCCGGGCCGGTGCCGCCCGTCGGGCCGTTCCCGCCGGCCGGGCCGGTCCCCCCGCCGCGTGGCGATCATCACTATCCGGGCCCGCCGTCGAGCGCCCCGCCCCCGCCGGGGTGGCGCCCGCCGGTGGTCGTGCAACCGCCCCCGCCCGGGCAACTGCCCGCACAGGACGAGGCGGCCGTGACGATCGCCGAGCAGCGGGCGCGGACGCTGACCTACGGCGTCGGCATGGTCGCCGGCGCCGTGCTGCTGGTGGTGGTCTGCCTGCTCTGCTCGCGGGTTCTTTTCTAGGGACGCCGCGACCAGGCTTTCCTTCCGGTCAGACGTTGCCCCACAGCATCTTGGCGCCCGAGTCCCCGGCGGCGTAGACGTAGCCGACGGCGACGACCGCCAACACGACGATCACCCCGCTGAGCACCGGGCTGATCCAGGAGGGCAGCCGGGACGCGCGGCTGCTGCCGCCCGTGACGAACAGGAGCAGCCCGGTGACGACCGCCAGGGCCAGGGAGAACCACAGCGTCTGCTCGCCGAGTTCCGCGTGTTCGCTGATCTTCTGCAGGCCCTCCGGCGGGTAGCCCTTCGCGGCCAGCCGCTCCTGCAGCGCCTCGCCGGACTCGGTCGCGACGAAGACCGAGACGGGGGCGGCGACGGCGAGCAGCCCGGCCACCCAGCCGACCCGGGGCCGCAGCCGCGGCACCAGCGCGTAGACCACCGCCGCCAGCACCAGCAACGGCACGAACACCACCGCCGCGTGCACCAGCAGTGGATGCATCGGCATGCCCATGAACTCGTCGAACATCGAATCCTCCTCATCCGCCAGCGGTGATCCGCCACGCCAGGGTAGGGTCCGCGGCCCGCACGGACGGACCCCCGCACCGGGTTACACGCAGCGAAAACCGTTCGGGTTCGCCCGGGACGGGTACCGATTCGGCGCCGGCCGCGGCGGAGGTCGGCGCGACCGGCGCTTGGAGGACGCCCGTCACCCGTGTTGTCATGGGTGGGTGTCGGACGAGGAGCTGCTGCGCTCGCGGGGACTTCGGGTCACCCGACCCCGCCTCGCCGTCCTCGATGTCCTCGCCGGCGGAGGTCACCTCGACGTCGACGAGATCGCCCGTCGGGTGCGCCTGAAGCTGGACTCGGTCTCGACGCAGGCGGTGTACGACGTGCTCGGCGCGTTGTCCCGGGCCGGGCTGGCGCGGCGCATCGAGCCCGCCGGCAGCCCCGCCCGGTACGAGGCCCGCACCGGCGACAACCACCACCACGTGGTCTGCCGGAGCTGCGGCGAGGTGGCCGACGTCGACTGCGCGGTCGGCGCGGCGCCCTGCCTCGAGGCGGACAACACGTCCGGCTTCGAGATCGACGAAGCCGAGGTGACGTTCTGGGGCCTCTGTCCCAGTTGCCAGGCGGGCCGCCGCAGCGACGGCTGATCCTCTGCGCGGCCCGTGGCACTCTTGGCGTCATGGACGCCGACGACGACCTCGGGCTTTTCGGACCCGGCTCGGTCACCTGGAAGGTGCACAACGAGCCGATTCTGCTGGTCGCCGGCCTCCGTTCCCTCTACCTGCAGGCGCTGCACCCCCGCGCGGTCGCCGGCGTCACCCAGAACTCCAGCTACCGCTCCGACGCGTGGGGTCGCCTCGAGCGCACCTCGAACTACGTGGCGACCACGATCTACGGCACGACCGCCGAGGCGCGCGCGGCGGGTGAGCGCATCCGGCGGCGCCACGCCCGGATGCGGGCGGTCGATCCGCGCACCGGTGAGGAGTTCCGGATCGACGAGCCGGAGCTGCTGCGGTGGGTGCACGTGGCGGAGGTCGAGTCGTTCCTGACGACGGCGCGGCGCGCCGGTGTCGCGCTGACCGACGACGAGGTCGACGCGTACTACACGGAACAGCGGCGGACGGCCGAGCTCGTCGGTCTGGACCCGGCGACCGTGCCGGGCACCGCGGCCCAGGTGGCGGCGTACTACCGGGAGATCCGACCGACGCTGCGGATGACCCGGGAAGCGGCCGAGACGGGGCTGTTCCTCACCGCGCCGCCGGCCCCCGCGCAGCTGAGCCTGCCGTGGCGGCTCACGCTGAGCCTGGGTCCGCCCCGGATGGCGTACCTCGGGCTCGCCGGCACCGCGTTCGGCCTGCTGCCGTCCTGGGCCCGGCGGATGTACGGGGCCCCCGCGCTGCCCGGCACCGAGCTGTCCGCGGCGCTGAGCGCGCGCACCCTGCGGCTGGCGTTGAACGCGATCCCGCGCCGGTTCGTCGAGGGACCGATCTACCGGGCGGCGATGGCCCGCGCGGCCCGCGCGGTGCCCTCCGGCGCCTCCCGCGGCTGACCGCCCGCGCCGGGCGGGGCTATTCGGTCGGAGCCGCGGGGCGGTCGACGGCGGTCCAGGGGTCCTTGCTCGGCGCGCCGGCGCCGGCCGGGCAGTGCCGGCGGTAGTCGCACCAGGCGCAGAGCGTTCCGGGCGTCGCGGGGAAGGCGGCGTCGGGGTCGGCGCCGTCGGCGACGGCCCGCTCGGCGGCCATGATGTCGCGGGCGGTCGCCTCGGCGCGGTCGACCTGCCGGGCGAGCGACTCGGGCGTGTGCTCGTGCGCGGCCACCGTGCCGGTGGGCAGGTGGTGAAGTTCGACGCGGCGGCAGGGGCGGTGGAAGACGCGCTCGGCGGCGTACGCGTAGAGCGCCAGCGCCTGCGAGCCGCGGGCGTCGTCGGCGTCGAGACCGGTGCGGCCGGTCTTGTAGTCGACGATCACCAGCTCCGGGCCGTCGGGGCCGGGCCGGGAATCGATCCGGTCGGCCCGGCCGTTGAACGCCAGCACCGCGGTCTTGACTGCCACCACCCGCTCGACGCCGAGCGGGTCCGCGCCCGGTTCCAGCGTCTCGACATAGGACTCCAGCCACGCCAGCGCCCGCCGGAAGACCTCGCGTTCCTGCTCGACGTCGCGGTAGCCCTCGCGCACCCAGGTCGCCTTCAGCAGCATCGGTACGGCGTCCGGGCGCCGCCGCTCCGGTGGCAGCGCGTACCAGTTGCGCAGTGCGGTGTGCACGCTGGCGCCGAGCGAGTTGTGCGCCCACGGGGGCCCCTTGGGCGGCGCCGGCCGGTCGACGTAGGAGTAGCGGTAGCGCCGGGGGCAGTCGGCGTACGCCCCCAGCTTGCTGGGGGTGCACACGAAGAGCCGTTCCGGCATGCCCGCGAAGCCCAACTGTTCGGGCGCAGCGGCGCGGCTGGCTGAGGAGGATTGCCGTCGCACGGCGACGATCCTGCCATCCGCCTCCGACACCGCCCAACGCCGCGCTCCGGCGCGGTCACGTCCGGTTGAGGTACGCGGTCACGAAGGCGCTCACCGCGTCGGCGATGAGCTGGACGGCGATGGCCGCCAGGAGCAGGCCGGCGATCCGGGTGAGGACCTCGATGCCGCCGGGGCGCAGCACCTTGACGATGAAGCCGGAGAAGCGCAGCGTCAGCCAGACCACGATCATCACGGCCAGGATGCCGACCGCGATCGCCAGCTGGGAGGAGGGCCCGTCGGCGCGCTGGACGAAGAGCATCGTCGCGACGATCGCGCCGGGTCCGGCGAGCAGCGGCGTGCCGAGCGGGACGAGCGCGATGTTCGAGGTCGCCTGCTGCTCGGGGTTGTCGGCCCTGCCGGTCAGCAGCTCCAGCGCGATGAGGACGAGGAGCAGGCCGCCGGCGGCCTGCAGCGCCGGCAGGCTGATGTGCAGGTACGCCAGGAGCGTCCGCCCGGCCACCGCGAACACCACGATCACCCCGAGCGCGAGCGTCACCGCCTGCCAGGCGGCGCGGTGCCGGTCCTCGCGCGCCAGCGGGCCGGTGAGCGCCACGAAGATCGGCACCATGCCGGGGGGATCCATGATGACGAGCAGCGTGACGAAGACCTCGCCGAACAGCTTCAGATCCACACAATCAACCTAACCGGGACGTCCCGACACTAATCCGGAAGTCCCGGAAGCGACCCGATCGGGCCCGTCAGACGGGCGGCACACCGGCCGCGGCGGCGACGATCCGTTCGTACATCTCCGGGGCGGTGGTGTGCGCGCCCAGCCGCACCGTCTTGTGGGTGCCGTGGAAATCGGAGGAGCCGGTCACCACCAGCCCGAGCTCGGCGGCGAGCCGACGCACGTGCGCCCGCTCCTCGGCCGAATGGTCCTCATGATCCGCTTCCAGCCCGAAGAGCCCCGCGGCGGCCAGCTCGACGATCACCGAGTCCGGCACGATCCGTCCGCGTCGGGTCGCGCGCGGATGCGCGAACACCGGCACGCCGCCCGCGGCCCGGACCAGCCGCACGGCGGTGAACACGTCCATGTCCTCCTTCGGCAGCCGGTAGCGCTCGCCGAGCCAGTGCGGCGCGAACGCCTCCGCAGTGCTCGTCACCAGGCCCGCGCGGATCAACGCCTGGGCGATGTGCGGGCGCCCCACGCTGCCCCCGGCGGCGTACCGCAGCACCTCGTCCCAGGTCACGTCGACGCCGTCGGCGCGCAGCAGGTCCACGATGCGCTCGGCGCGCAGGTGTCGCGCGGCCCGCAGTCGGGCGAGCTCGGCCACCAGGCTCGGCTCGGTCGGATCGAAGAGGTACGCGAGCAGGTGCAGTGGGATCGACGGGCGTGCCCCGTACCACCGGCAGGAGAGTTCGGCCCCGCGCACCAGGGTGATCCCGGCCGGGCGGGCCTCGGCCGCGGGCACCCAGCCGGCGGTGGTGTCGTGGTCGGTGATCGCGACGACGTCCAGCCCGGCCTCGACCGCGGCGACCATCAGCTCGGGCGGGGTCAGCGTGCCGTCGCTGGCGGTGGAGTGGGCGTGCAGGTCGATGCGCGTGGGCGACGACGCCGCAGCGTACGGCGGGTTGGACATCGCCTGCACGTTACCCGTCCCCCACCCGGGGCCCGGCGGTGCGGGGATCAGGCCAGCGGACCCGGCGCCACGACCAGGTGTTCGTCCGCGCGCGCCCCCGCGACCGGCAGCCGCTCGACCGCCTCGGGATCGCCCTTAGCGAGCGCGGTGACGCTCAGCCGGACCAGCTCGGCGGGGCCGCCGGGATGGATCAGGGTGGCGGCGTCCGTCCAGGCCGGGCCGCCGGTCAGCCGGGGGCCCGCCGCGTGGGCGGCGGCCCGGGGACGGAACGCGGTGGGCAGCTCGACGAGCAGGGCGCTCTCCGCCGCGGGCGTGGCGGCGGGCGTGGACGGGGTCGTGCCGTTGGCGACCAGCCACCGCCCGTCCGGCGAGACCGTGCCCGCGCCGCCACCGGTGAGCGGCAGCGCGCACGCGCGCTTGACCACCGGCAGGCCCGGGCCCGACGCGAGCAGCGCCAGACAGGGTCGCCCCGCCTCTCCGGCCACCTGGGCGACGAGGGTGCGGCCGTCCGGCATCGGCCCGTAGACGCCGATCAGCGACGGGTTCCAGGCGGGCTGGTAGGGGCCGCGGTCCGGCCACCACACGTCGTAACCCTCGATCTCCCCGCCGCTCAGTTGCCGGGTGAGCAGGACGCCGTCGCCGACGAAGCCGACCGGGCGGCCGCGGGGCGGCACCGGGGTCTCGCGGAGGCCGGTCAGCCGGCCGGCCGCGGCGGTCGCGACTGATGCCCGGCCGGAGTGCAGCCACACCACACGCCGACCGTCCGGCGCGAGCACGATCTCGTCGACGGCGGACAGCAGCTGCTTCGGGGGTGCGGTCCTCGTGACCATCCACAGTGCACTTCGGCCGGCCCGGGTCGCCGCGACGATGAGCCAGCCACCGCCGCCCCGTTGCGCCTGCGTCACGCGGCCGACTCCGGAAAGGTCGATCCGCTCTCCCCCGGTGGTCCGCAGGAGATCGCCGACCACCAGGTCGACCGGCGCCGCCGCGGCGGCCATCGCCCGGGTTTCGAGTCGGGCGGGGGCCGGCAGCGGCTCGGCCGGCGCCGCGACGGCCGCGGCCGTGGTGGTCTCGGCGACGGGGACCCCGCTCGTCGCCCGGGCCACCGGAACGCGGGGGCCCCGGTCGTGCGCCGGGCCGGCGAGCTGCCATCCGCCCGCGCCGCCGGCCGCGGCGGTCAGCACGACGACGGCCACGGCGGTGGCCGAACGGCGGCGGCGGATCCGCTGTCCCCGCCGGATCGCCGACGCGGCAAGGTCGGGAAGCGTGGGTGACGGCGCGGCCTGATGGGCCAGGCATTGCCGGAGCGCCATTTCCAGTTCGGGCGTCGTCACGACGAATGGACGCCGGTCGCGCGGCGGAAGGTTGCTTGTCACCGCAAGGATCGCCGGGTGCTATCCGGCGGTCACCAGTCGCGGCACGAAGCGCCATCCCGGGCCGACGCCGGGCGGGAGCGGCAGCCGCTCGTGCGTGCCGTCGGTGCCGCACCGCACCACGCCGCGGTCGTCCCCACCGACCACGGTCCCGCCGTCGGCCCAGGCCGGTGGCACGGTGGTGCGGACCGGGCAGCCGACGCGCGCGTCCCGCCCCTGTAGCGCCCGTTCGACGTCGAGCAGCGTGAGCTCGCGATCGCCGGGCTCGGCGAGCCGGTCACCGCGCGGCGACAGCGCGCTCCCGCGCCCGTCGGCGCGGGCCGGCGTCGCGCACGCCCCGACCCGGCCGGTCTGCAGCACCCCCGGCCCGGCCCGCAGCTCGGCCAGGCATCGGCCCGGTTCCCCGGGACGGGTGACGAGCGCGACCATCCCCGCTGCGCGGGGTCCGTAGACGGCCACCACCTCCGGCCGCCAGCTGACCTCCAGCGGCGACCGCGGGTCGACGAAGCCGTGGCCCGACCGCCCGGGCGGCGCGGCGAGCACGACGCGTTCGCCGAGGAACGCGACCGGCGTGGCCCCGGCGGGCACAGCGAGCTTGTCGATCGTCGTCAGGCCGGCGGGGCCGATCGTCGCGACCCGCAGCGCGGTGCCGCTCAACGCGGCGAGCCGCCGGCCGTCCTGGCTGACGACCCAGTGCGGGGCCGAGCCGGTCAGGAGGGTGGAGACCCCGTCCTCCCGCAACAGCCGCACCTGCGACGCGCCGCCGTAGATCCAGCCGGCGGGCACCCGGTAGGCGCCGCGCACCTCGCCCACGCCGTCGAGCGCGAGGTTCCGACCGTCCGCGGTCCAGAGCCGGTCACGGACCCGCAGGTCGAGGCCGATCCGGGTGCTGTGGACCAGGCCGGGGGTCGCGGCCGGCGTGCCGGCCGGCGCGTCGTAGCCGGCGGCGAATCCGGGCATCGGTCCGCTCTGCCGCTCCGCCCGGTCGCGCAACCACACCGCCCCGCCGAGGATCAACGCGAGCGCCGCGGCCGCGGCGACGGACGACGCGGCGCCCTGCCGTCGGCGCAGCGCGCGGGCGCGCCGGATGGCGTACGCGGCCACGTCGTCGGGGGGTGGAGCCGCCGCCACCCGGGCGGAGAACATCGCCCGGAGCGAGTCCTCCACCGCCGTCACCGCTCGTCCACCGTGGTCGTGTAGGCGGGCACCGTCGACGCGACCACGGTGGCGAGGGGCGGCCCGGCCGCGTCCGCGTCGGCCGAGGGCCCGACCGGGCCCGGCACGGACATCCCGGCGCCGGCCAGCGGCTCGGCGAGCCCGGACACGGGCCGCGGCGCCGCCCCGTCGACCGGCGCCGCGGGCCGGACGGCCGCGGAACCCCGGCGAGGGGTGGGGATCCGCGCGGGGGCCGCGCGCCGGCGGGGCGCCTCCGCGCCCTCCGCGTCGAGCCGCTGCCGCAGCGTGGCGAGGGCGCGCGAGGTCTGGCTCTTGACGGTGCCGGGCGAGATGTCGAGCAGCGCCGCGGTCTGCGCCTCGGACATGTCCTCGTAGAAGCGCAGTACCAGCACGGCGCGCTGCCGGGCCGGCAACGCCTGCACGTGCCGCCACAGCGCGTCCCGCTCGAGCTGCTCCTCGATCCGGTCGGGGGCGGCCCGCTCCGGCAACACCTCGGTCGGGCGCTCGCCGTGCCAGCGCCGTCGCCACCAGCTCGTCGCGGTGTTCACCAGCACGCGGCGCGCGTACGGCTCGACGGCCTCGATCGCGCCCAACCGTTTCCACGCCAGGTAGGTCTTGGTGAGCGCGGTCTGCAACAGGTCTTCGGCGGTCGCCCAGTCACCGGCGAGCAGATAGGCGGTACGCAGCAGGGCGCCGGAACGGGCCGCGACGAAGTCGCGGAACTCGTCCTCCATGCCGTCCCTGCCGGCCACCGCGCGCCTCCCCGGAACTGCCTGCCGATCGCCACGTTTCCACGGTCGGCGGGCGAGCTACATCGTGGATCGGGTTCACTTGGCGTCCGATGATCGGACACCCGGGGATTACGCCCCGTCTTCCTGTTCTTCCTTCTTTTGCTGCGCTTGTTCCTTGCCCAGCCGGGCCTCCACCGCGTGCGGCTCGTACATCTCTTCGACGACCCGCAGGTAGAGCTCGTTCGGATTGGGCAGGTGCTTGATCTCGCGCAATGCCTGGTCCTGGCCGGCGGATTCGAGAACAAACGTCCCGTAGTTGAGGAACCGGGCGAGAGGGCTCTGCTCGTATTTCATGTCGGT
This sequence comes from Micromonospora pattaloongensis, assembly GCF_900107255.1. Classification (GTDB taxonomy): domain Bacteria; phylum Actinomycetota; class Actinomycetes; order Mycobacteriales; family Micromonosporaceae; genus Micromonospora_I; species Micromonospora_I pattaloongensis. The sequence goes on from NZ_FNPH01000001.1 coordinate 493,254, forward strand.
GACTCGCTGCAGCGGCATCATGCCGACCTTGCGGGTGACAATGCCGTTGACGACCATCACCCGCTTGTTCGTCAGGATGAAGCGGTCGAAATACCAGTCGGTGATACGCCAGGCGACCCAGCCGAGCACCACGAGCCAGATCAGCACGACCGCGGTGGTCAGCCCGGCCACCTCCTGGCTGGCGAGGTAACCGGAGAGGTAGCCGAGGACGAAGGTGGCGAAGACGCCGATCAGCAACGGGATGGCGAGGTGGATCCAGTGTCGCTTCCACTCCCCCCGGAACCGTTCGGTCGGGAAGAGGTAACGCGCCACCAACGCCGTGGGTTCGTCCTCCAGCGGCAGCACCCGCCGAGGCCGGACGATGTTGCCGGAGGAGTCGATCTGCAGGCCGGCGAGCTCGTCCGCCGAGATGTCCGGCGGCGCGTACGTGATGACCGGCTCTTCGTGGACCTGGCGGGTGCCGCCGGGATCGGCACCGTAAACGGTGCGGTAGGACGTTTCGTCCGAATAGGAGGGATCAGTCCCGTAGCCAGGGTCTTGCTCAGGCTGTAGCCGCGGGATCGGCTCCGTGTCCCGCTGCCTCCGGCGCCGGGCGGATTCCTCGTCGGGATCGGGCGGCTCGGGGTTGCCCATCGGCGGCTAGGCGACCAGGCTCGTGAAGAAGTCGCCGAAACCTTGCGCGATGTCCATGATGCCGGCGCCGAGCGACTTGAACACGTCTGCCGCGGAGTCCGGCCGGAAGGCGATGAAGAATATCAGGAAGGCGATGCCGCCCCAGGTGAGGATCTTCTTGACCATTGCGGGCCAACCCCCTCCGTGTGGCGCGCCGGGACCCTCGTCACGGCAGAACCAGAATAACAGTTATGCGTCTCGCGGTGGTCACTCGATCGCGGGAAAGCGCGTTCACGCTTTCCCGCGCAGGTAGGGGCAGGGCGCCCCGTACATGAGCGCGGACCGCGTCCACTCGGCGAGGTCGTGCATGACCTCTTCCGCGAGGAGATTGCCCGCGCTCACTGGACAGGCTATCGCATAGAGCCACATTCCTCTCGCCTCTGGCGACGCCGGCGCTGCGATCGACCGGAGAATCCACAGCCCACAGTGGAGTCGGTCAGCCATCGCCCGACGTCCCCGGCGCGGGCGGGGGCGCGGCGTGCGCGCGGATCCACGCGTGCATCGCGATCCCGCTCGCCACGCCGGCGTTGATGGAGCGGGTGGAGCCGTACTGGGCGATGGAGAACAGGGCGTCGCAGGCGGCGCGGGCCGCGTCCGACAACCCCGGCCCCTCCTGGCCGAAGAGCAGCACGCAGCGGCGCGGCAGGGTGACGGTCTCCATCGGGCGCGATCCAGGCAGGTTGTCGATGCCGACCACCGGCAGGTCGCGCCCGTGCGCCCAGGCCAGGAAGCCCTCGATCGTCTCGTGATGGCGGACGTGCTGGTAACGGTCGGTCACCATCGCCCCGCGGCGGTTCCACCGGCGCCGGCCGACGATGTGCACCTCGGCCGCGAGAAACGCGTTCGCGTTCCGCACCACGGTCCCGATGTTGAGGTCGTGCTGCCAGTTCTCGATCGCCACATGGAACTCGTGCCGCCGCCGGTCCAGGTCGGCGACGATCGCCTCCCGGCGCCAGTAGCGGTACCGGTCCACGACGTTGCGACGGTCGCCCCCGGCGAGCAGCTCCGGGTCGTAGTGGGGGTCGCGCGGCCAGGGGCCGGGCCACGGCCCGACGCCGATCTCGATTTCGGCCTCGGCCTGTTCACCCTGCACGGTCTGCAGAGGGTACGGCCCGTTCGGCCACCCGGGCGGGACCGGGTCATGTCAGCTCCAGCGCGGCGCCGAGTTCGTTGAGGAACTGCCGCTGCGCGGCGCCGGCCCGGGCGCCACCGACCGACGACAGCGGTCCGGAACGGCCGGCGGCGAACCCCCGCGCCGCGATCGACTGCACCCACTGCCGGTACGCCGCCGAATCGGCCGGGTCGGCCCGGCGGGCGAGCACCCGTGCCGCCTCGCGGCAGCTCGCGAGCAGGTCGGCGCGCCCGTCCGTCGGGACGCCGGCCGCGCCCGTCGGCCCGTCCCCATCGGACTCGGCGTAGATCGCGGCGACGACGGCCCGGACGAGGTCGCTGTCGAAGGCGCGCCCGGCGGCGATCGCGGCCACCCCGGCGATGCCCTCGGCGACGGTGCGGCCGGGACGGTCGAGCTCCAGAGAGGTGGCTGAGACGATCACCCGCCCGGGCAGCCGGACGAGCAACTCCCACTCCGGTGCGGAGAATCCGGCGACGGACGCCGGGCCGAGGGCGGCGCTGGGCTCCCCGAAGGGAGAACGACTCGGCATAGCACCTCCCGAAGTCGGCATATGCCCCATTCTTACCACTACGCCGTATGCGAACCTCGCATCCCCCTTCGCCGCGTTGGTCCGCGGGGATCCCGCCGCCCCGGCCCCCGCGCGGAACCGGGGCGGGCGACATCTCCGACGGCCAACCCGGACGTCGACGTCAGGCCTGCGGTTCCGGGAAACTCGGCCGCTCCGGGTCGACACCCTCCGGCGCCGCCGCGACGGCGTACTCCCGCTTCGGGACCATTACCCGGCGTCGGAAGACGCACACCAGCGTGCCGTCCTGGTTGTACCCCCGGGTCTCGACCGAGACGACGCCGCGATCGGGCTTGGAGCCCGACTCGCGCTTGTCGAGCACCGTGGTCTCGCCGTAGATCGTGTCGCCGTGGAAGGTCGGCGCGACGTGCCGCAGCGACTCGACCTCGAGGTTGGCGATCGCCTTGCCGCTGACGTCGGGCACGGACATGCCGAGCAGCAGCGAGTAGATGTAGTTGCCAACCACCACGTTGCGCTTGAAATGGGTCGCGGACTCGGCGTAGTGCGCGTCCATGTGCAGCGGGTGGTGGTTCATCGTGAGCAGACAGAACAGGTGGTCGTCGTACTCGGTGACGGTCTTGCCCGGCCAGTGCCGGTAGACCGCGCCCACCTCGAACTCTTCGTAGTACCGGCCGAACTGCATCGGAAACTCCTCGAAAGGCGGCGACGAAGTCGCCGCACAGCATGCCTTACCGAGGGTTAAGGATGTGGATGGGGCCGCCGCCGGCCGGGATTCGCCACATCGGCCCGCCGAAACCGGGGCCGGACGCAATGAGCGGCGGGGCCCTCCCCGGCACCCGCCGCCCACGCTTTGATGACAGAGATTCTGCCCGAGGGCACGGGCACTCCGGAAGGCCCCGACCAGAGATCGGCGTCACAGTTATGTTTTTGTTACATCACGTGGAGTGAACCGACGAGCGACGCCAGGCGATCATGAGGGCCAATATTTGCGCACGTCAGAATCGCACCCGTCGCTACGCTCCGCCAGGACCATCCCTCACATCTGGGAGCGTTCCCAGTACGGAGAGTGACGACACCTGCCGCAATCCGACATCCCCACGGCGGGCCGCGGGAACCATCTCGGTCGATGTATGCGGCAGCGACGCGGGCGAGGGCGCGTTTCAGCTGCCGGCGGTCGGGAATGCCCAGCACGAGTGCCGCGGTTCTTCCTGGAGTAAGCCAATCTTGCGATCGGAGAGATCAATGGCGACCGTTGAGCTGACCACGGCAAACTTCGACTCGATCACCAGCGGGGACGGCATCGTCCTGGTCGACTTCTGGGCGAGCTGGTGTGGGCCGTGCCTGCGGTTCGCCCCGGTCTACGAGCGCTCCTCGGAGAAGCACCAGGACATCGTCTTCGGGAAGGTCGACACCGAGGCCCAGCAGGAGCTCGCCGCGAAGTTCGACATCCGGTCGATCCCCACGATCATGGCGGTCCGCGACGGCGTCATCGTCTTCGCACAGCCCGGGGCACTGCCGGAGTCCGCGCTCGAGTCGCTGATCGAGCAGGTGCGCGCGCTGGACATGGACGACGTCCGCAAGCAGCTCGCCGCGCACAACCACTGATCGCCGCCTCGAAAACGGGATACGGCCGCGGCCGGACACCTCACGCGTGAGGTGCCCGGACGCGGCCGTCCATGCCGTCAGGCCACGTGCGCGCGGTAGCCGGCGAGAGCGGCGTCGAGGACCTCGCGGCCGGGCCGCGCCCACACCTCCGCGTGGAAGACCTCCACCTCGACCGGGCCGTCGAACCCGGTCGCGTCGACGGCCTCGCGGAACCGGCGCAGCTCCACCACGCCGTCACCGGGTAGACCCCGCCCGAGCAGGACGCCCTCCGGCAGCGGCGTGATCCAGTCGGCGACCTGGAAACAGGCGATCCGACCCTCGCGTCCGGCCCGCCCGATCTGCGCCCACACCTGGTCGTCCCACCACACGTGGTAGGTGTCGACCACCACGCCGACCGCCTCCGCCGGGTACGGCGCGGCGAGGTCGAGCGCCTGCCCGAGGCTCGACACCACGCAGCGATCGGAACAGAACATCGGATGCAGCGGCTCGATCGCCAACCGCACCCCGGCGCTCAGCGCGTACGGCACCAGCTCCCCGATCGCCGCGCCGACCCGGGCCCGCGCCCCGTCGACGTCCCGGCCGCCCTCCGGCAGCCCGCCGGAGACCAGCACGAGCACCGGGGCGCCCAGCGTCGCCGCCTCGTCGATCGCCCGTCGGTTCTCGTCGTACCACCCCGGTGCGTTGAAGAAGCCGCCGCGGCACAGCGAGGTGACCGTCAGACCCGCGTCGCGCATCAGCGCCGCGGTCTTGTCCAGGCCGTACGCGGCGGTCTCCTCCCGCCACAGCCCCACCCCGGTCACCCCGGCGTCGAGACAACCGGCGACCAGCTCCGGCATCGGCCAGTACTTCGTCGTCGCCTGGTTCAGCGAGAACCGCCGCATCGGGTCCACCGTCACTGCGCCACCCCCACGGTCGTCAGCCAGGCGCGCGCCCGGTGTGCGGCCAACTCCGCGTCCGGCAGCAGCCCGGCGGCGTCGGCGAGCCGGAAGAGCGTGATCAGATGCCGCGGCGACCGGCCGCCGTGCAGGCCGCCGACCATCGTGAAGTGGTCCTGGTGGCCGGCGAGCCAGGCGAGGAAGACGATGCCGGTCTTGTAGTAGTAGGTGGGCGTGCCGAAGATGTGGCGGGACAGCGGAACGGTCGGGGCGAGGATCCGGTCGTACGACGCCGCGTCCCCGGCGTCCAGCGCGCGCAGCGCCGCGGCGGCCGCCGGCGCGATCGCCGCGAAGATGCCGAGCAGCGCCTCCGAGTGCCCCACCTCGTCGCCCCGGATCAACGTCGGGTAGTTGAAGTCGTCACCGGTGTAGAGCCGCACCCCCGCCGGCAGGCGCCGCCGCAGCGCCACCTCGAACGCCTCATCCAGCAGCGACACCTTGATGCCGTCGACCTTGTCGGCGTGCTCGCCGATCAGGGCGAGCACCGTGTCGGTCGCGACGTCGAGGTCGGAGCTGCCCCAGTAGCCGACGAGCGCCGGATCGAACATCGGTCCGAGCCAGTGCAGCACCACCGGCCCGTCCGCCCGGCGCAGCAGCTCGCCGTAGACCGCCAGGTAGTCGTCGGCCGACCGGGCCGCGGCGGCCAGGTGCCGGCTGCACATCAGTACGGGCCGCGCGCCCGCCTCCTGCACGTCGCCGAGCTGCTCGGCGTACGCGTGGCGCACCTCCTCCAGCGACGCCGGTCCCGCCGGGAGCTGGTCGGTGGCGACCCCGGCGACGATCTCACCGCCGACGGCCCGGGCCTCCCGCGCGCTGCGCCGGATCAGCTCACGGGTGGTCGGGTAGTCCAGCCCCATCCCCCGCTGCGCGGTGTCCATCGCCTCCGCCACGCCGAAGCCGTGCCGCCACAGGTGGTGCCGGAAGGCCAGCGTGGTGTCCCAGTCGAGCGCGGCCGGCGCGCCGGGGGCGTTCTCGGCGGTCGGATCGGCGACCACGTGCGCCGCCGCGTACGCGGTGCGGCACCGGAACGCGGCGCCCGGCACGGTGAACTCCCGGCCGGCGCCGCTGAAGCGGAACCGCCCGTCCGGCAGGTTGACCGCGCTCACGCGTCCAGCTCCGGGATCTCGATGCGCCGGCCCTCGCGCGCCGACCGCAGGCCGAGCTCGGCCAGCTGCACGCCGCGGGCGCCGGCCCAGAGGTCCCAGGTGTACGGCTCGTCCTCGACCACGTGCCGCAGGAACAGCTCCCACTGCGCCTTGAAACCGTTGTCGAACTCGTCGTTGTCCGGCACCACCTGCCACTGCGACCGGAAGTCCTCGGTCGCCGGCAGGTCCGGGTTCCAGACCGGCTTCGGCGTGGTCGACCGGTGCTGGACGCGGCAGTTGCGCAGGCCGGCCACCGCGCTGCCCTCGGTGCCGTCCACCTGGAACTCGACCAGCTCGTCGCGGTAGACGCGGACGGTCCAGGACGAGTTGATCTGGGCGATGACGCCGCCGGAGAGCTCGAAGATGCCGTACGCGGCGTCGTCGGCCGTCGCCTCGTAGGGCTCGCCGTTCTCGTCCCACCGCTGCGGAATGTGCGTCGATACGTGCGCGGTCACGGCGGTCACCCTGCCGAAGATCTGCTCCAGCACGTAGTGCCAGTGCGGGAACATGTCCACGACGATCCCGCCGCCGTCGGCGCTGCGGTAGTTCCAGGAGGGACGCTGCGCCGGCTGCCAGTCGCCCTCGAAGACCCAGTAGCCGAACTCGCCGCGGATCGACAGGATCCGTCCGAAGAAGCCGCCCTTGACCAGGCGGTCCAGTTTGCGCAGCCCGGGCAGGAAGAGCTTGTCCTGGACGACGCCGTGCTTGATGCCCGCGGCGTCGGCGAGCCGGGCGAGCTCGACCGCGCCGGCGAGATCCTCGGCGGTGGGCTTCTCGGTGTAGATGTGCTTGCCGGCCTCGATGGCCAGCCGGATCGCCTTCTCGCGCTGCGCCGTGACCTGGGCGTCGAAGTAGATTTGCACGTCCGGCCGAGCGAGCGCGGCGGCGAGGTCCGTGGTCCACTCGGTCAGGCCGTGCCGCTCGGCGATCTCCCGCAGCTTCGCCTCGTTGCGTCCGACCAGGATCAGCTCTGGCCAGAGTCGGGTGCCGTCGCGCAGCGGCAGCCCGCCCTGGTCCCGGATCGCGAGCAGGGACCGGACCAGGTGCTGCCGGTAGCCCATCCGCCCGGTCACCCCGTTGAGCACGATCCCGATGGTCGTTCGGGCCATACCGCAGCCTCCTCAGGCCTCGTCAGGCAAGCGCTTTCCACGGGACGCTACTGGCCGGAGGGCATCTTCGGCAAGGGCTTTCCTCATCAACAATGGACGCCGCGCTATCCTCACGAGCGTCCGGTTCGTGCCGGGGAAGGGCGGATCGCATGGCCACCTTGGCTGACGTCGCGCGGCGGGCAGGGGTGTCGCCCGCGACCGCCTCACGCATCATCAACGGCAGCAGCAAGCCGGTGACCGAGGCGCTTCGACAGCGCGTGCTCGCCGCCGTCGAGGAGCTGCAGTACGTGCCGAACGCGCACGCCCAGCTCCTGGCCCGCTCGCACCGCAGCACGGTGGGAGTCGTCGTCCACGACGTCTCCGACCCGTACTTCGCGGAGATCACCCGGGGGCTCCAGCGCGTCGCGACCGAGCACGGGCGCCTGGTGATGATCTGCAACAGCTACCGCGACCCGGACAAGGAGCTGCAGTACGTCGAGCTGCTCCGGGCCCACCAGGTCGCCGCGATCGTGCTGGCCGGTTCGGGCTACCACGACGACGCGTTCACCGAGACGATGAACAGCAAGCTACGGGTGTACGAGAGCACCGGCGGGCGGGCGGTCGTGATCGGGCGCCACGAGCACGCCGGCGACGCCGTGGTGCCCGACAACGAGATGGGCGGTTACCTGCTCGGCGCCGAGCTGTACGCGCTGGGGCACACGGAGATCGGCGTGGTGGCCGGGCCCAAGCTGCTCACCACCACCACCGACCGGATCGCCGGGCTGCGCCGCGCGGCGCGCGAGCACGGACACCGGCTCCCGGCCCGCCGCATCGTCTACGGCGACTTCGACCGGGACGGCGGCGCGTCGGCGGCGGCCGCGCTGCTCGACGCCGAGCCCGACATCACCGCTATCGCCGCGCTCAACGATCCGATGGCGATCGGCGTGCTGGCACTGCTGCGGGCCCGCGGCATCAGCGTGCCGGGCCGGATCAGCGTCACCGGCTTCGACGACATGCCGGTCGCCCGCGACGTCACCCCCGCCCTCACCACCGTCCGACTACCCCTGGCCGACATGGGGGCCCGCGCGATGACGCTCGCGCTGCAACCGCCGGCCGACGGGCGGCCGCCGCGGATCGAGGAGGTGGGCGCAGAGCTCGTCCGCCGGGAGAGCACCGGTCCCGCCCGCGACTGACCGGCCAGGTTGGTTGCAATCTGCTCGTACGCGTGTTCGAATAGTGGCCATGCGCTGGGACAACCTGTCGGCCCGACCCGATCCGTCGGCTCGGCCCGGCACGGACCTCCCCCCGAGGGCGGCGCCAGCGGCTCCACCCCTGCCGCTGGCGCTGCCCGGCGCGACCGTCCGCACCTTCGACACCCCCGGCTTCGCGGGCATGACGTTCTACGAGGTGCAGGCAAAGTCCATCATCAACCGCGTTCCCGGCGCGTCCCGCGTCCCTTTCGAGTGGACTATCAACCCTTATCGCGGGTGTTCTCATTCGTGCAGTTACTGCTTTGCGCGCAATACGCACACCTACCTCGATCTCGATGCCGGGCTCGACTTTGACAGCAAGATCGTCGTCAAGGTCAACGCGGGTGAGCTGGTGCGGCGGGAGTTGGCCGCGCCGAAATGGCGGGGCGCGCACATCGCGATGGGCACCAACGTCGACTGTTACCAGCGCGCCGAGGGGCGTTACCGGCTGATGCCGCAGATCATCTCCGCGCTGCGCGACTTCGCCAACCCGTTCTCGATCCTGACCAAGGGCACCCTGATCCTGCGCGATCTGGAGCTGCTCCGGCAGGCCGCCGAGGTGACCCGGGTCGGCATCTCGTTCTCGATCGGCTTCCTCGACGAGCGGATGTGGCGATCGGTGGAGGCGGGCACCCCGAGCCCGCGTCGGCGGCTCGATGCCGTGCGCGCGCTCACCGACGCCGGCTTCCGGGTCGGCGTGCTGATGGCGCCGATCCTGCCCGGGCTCACCGACACCGACGAGTCCATCGAGGAGACGGTCGCGTCGATCGCCGCCGCCGGGGCGGTCAGCATCACCCCACTGCCGCTGCACCTGCGCCCCGGCGCCCGCGAGTGGTACGCGGCCTGGCTCGGCCGGGAGTTCCCGCACCTCGTGCCGCACTACCGGGAGCTCTACCGGAGCGGGTCCTACCTGCCGCAGACCTACCAGCGCGAGCTCGTCGCGCGGGTCCGGATGGCCAGCCGGCGGCACGGGGTGCACCGCGCGGAGCCCGGCGAGGCGCGCCAGGTGCCGACCTCGCCGGAGGAGTCGCGGACCCTGCGCACCCGCCCGCACCGGCCCGTCGAGCCCGCCGGCGAGCAACTGACGCTGCTGTAGCCGCGGCTGCGGGGTTACAGTCGCGACGTGCGGACTCCACAGCAGATCCTGGCCGACTCGGCCGTCATCGCGGTCGTCGGTGCCTCCCGTGACCCGGGCAAGGCGGCACACAGCGTGCCGCTGCAGATGCAGCGGCACGGCTGGCGGGTGATCCCGATCAACCCGTACGCGGACGAGATCTTCGGCGAGCAGGTCTACCGGTCGCTGGCCGAGATCCCGCACCCCGTCGACCTGGTCAACGTGTTCCGCCCCGCGCAGGACGCCCTGCCCGTCGTCCGAGAGGCGGTGGCGATCGGCGCTCCGGCGATCTGGCTGCAGCTCGGCATCGTCTCCGCCGAGGCGCGTCGGATCGCGATGGAGGCCGGCATCGACTACGTGGAAGACCTGTGCCTGGCGGTCGAACGCGCCGTCGGCGGGCTGACCCGCCAGGCATAGGCCTCACCGTCCCCGCTCACCACCCCCGGTCGAGCAGGGGGATCCGCACCGCCGCCGTCGCCGATCGGGTGGTCGGCGCCGTCCCGCTGAAGGCGGTCAGCACCAGCTGCTCCAGCGCCGGCGACGGGTCTCCGCCCCACGGGTTGAGCGAGATCGCGAGCTGCGCTCCACCGTCCTCGGTGGTCAGCGCATAGGTCACATAGCCGGGAATGCCCCCGGTGTGGCCCCATAACATCGTGCCGGAGGGCAGCGGGACCCGGAAGATGCCGAGGCCGTACTCGAGCGGGCCGGCCAACTGCGTCGTCATCGCCCGCAGTTGGGCCGGGCGCAGCAGTCGTCCGGTCAACAGCGCGCGGTAGAACCGGTTGAGATCCGCGGCAGTAGAGATCATCTCGCCGGCGGCGCCGGCCACCGACGGGTTCATCGCCGTGATGTCCACCGGCTGGATCCCGCCGTCCCGCTCCACCGGCAGATAGCCGTGGGCGTGCGGGCCCGCGATGAACGGATCGGTGCCCGGAAGTTCGGTGCGCCACGCGCGCAGCGGACGCAGGATCCGCCGGGCGATCTCGTCGCCGTAGGCGCGCCGGGTGACTCGTTCGATCACGAGGCCGAGCAGGATGTAGTTGGTGTTGCAGTAGGACCAGGACGTGCCCGGCTCGAAGAGCAGCGGCTTGTCCGCGGCGAGCGCCACCAGGTCACGCGGGCGGTAGGTGCGGTAGCGGTCGCGGATGAAGTCCTCGATCCTCGACAACACCTCGTCGGTGTAGTTGTAGAGGCCGCTTCGGTGCTGCAGGAGGTGCCGAACGGTGATCCGGTCGCCGGCCGGGAGCGTCTTCGGCAGCCACCGCTCGACCGGATCGTCGAGACCGAGGCGGCCCTCCCCCACCAGCTGGAGCACCACCGTGGCGACGAAGGTCTTGGTGACGCTGCCGACCCGGAAGCGCCCGTCGGTCGGCACCGGTCGGGAGTGACCGAGCTCGGCGACTCCGCTGCCGCCCCGCCACACGCCGTCGCCGTCCCTCAACTCGGCCAACGCGCCCGACGCGCCGAGCGCCACCACGTCGTCGAGCGCCTGTTGCAGGGCATCACGACGGGGATGCGCCGCCGGCGCGGCGGCCGCGGACGTGCCGGTCACCGCGCCCGCGGTCAGCGCCACCGTCGCCGTGACGCCGGTCCGGAGCAGTAGTCGACGAGTAGTCATCAGACCTCCCGGGATCGAAGAATTGACATGCGCCAGCATGCCTGCTTCGCCCGGGCGGCGACTCCTGCCGAGGCAGGAGATCTACCCCTAGTTGGTCAGAGCTTGTACTGCTTGAGCAGACCCCGCGAAATGATCGTCTTCTGGATCTCCGAGGTGCCCTCGCCGATGAGCAGGAACGGCGCCTCCCGCATCAGGCGCTCGATCTCGTACTCCTTGGAGTAGCCGTATCCGCCGTGGATCCGGAACGCCTCCTGCACCACCTCGGCGCAGTACTCCGAGGCGAGCAGCTTCGCCATCCCGGCCTCGACGTCGTTGCGCTGGCCGGAGTCCTTCAGCCGCGCCGCGTTGACCATCAGGGCGTGCGCCGCTTCGATCTTCGTACCCATCTCGGCGAGCTTGAACGCGATGGCCTGGTGCCGGGCGAGCGGCGCCCCGAAGGTCTGGCGCTGCTGGGCGTACGCGACGGCGAGCTCGAAGGCGCGGATCGAGATCCCGCAGGCGCGGGCGGCGACGTTGACGCGGCCGACCTCGATGCCGTCCATCATCTGGTAGAAGCCGCGGCCCAGTCCCGCGTCCACCCCGCCGAGCACCGCGCTCTCCGGCACGGTCACCCCGTCGAGGACCATCTCGGTGGTCTCGACGCCCTTGTAGCCCATCTTGTCGATCTTGCCGGGGATGGTCAGCCCGGGCGCGGTCTCCCCGAAGCCCGGCTCCTTCTCCAGCAGGAACGTGGTCATGTTGCCGTAGACGGAGTCAGCCCCGAGATCGGTCTTCACGAGAGTCGCCACCACGGACGAGTACGCCCCGTTCGTCAGCCACATCTTCTGTCCGTTGAGGACGAAGTTGTCGCCGGAGCGGACCGCCTTGGTCCGGATCGCCGAGACGTCGGAGCCGCAGCCCGGCTCGGACATCGAGAACGCGCCCCGGACCTCCCCGGTGGCCATCCGCGGCAGCAGCGACTGCTTTTGCTCGGGCGAGCCATGCTGGGAGATGAGGTACGCGACGATGAAGTGGGTGTTGACGATGCCGGAGATCGACATCCAGCCCCGCGAGAGCTCCTCGACCACCAGGGCGTACGTCAGCAGCGACTCGCCCAGCCCGCCGTACTCCTCGGCGATGGTCAGCCCGAACAGGCCCATCTCCCGCATTCCGTCGATGATGTCCGCGGGATATTCGTCGGCGTGTTCGAGCCGCTGTGCGTGCGGAATGATCTCCTTGTCGGCAAACTCCCGTACGGTGTCGAGGATCGAGCGCTGGACCTCGGTCAATCCGGGTGTCTGGGCTAGGCGGGCCATGTTCAGCCTCCGGAGATCGGCGACGTACTGACGAGTAACTGAACGCTCGGTCAGTATCGACCCGCCGGCCGAGCGACGCCAAGGGAGCCGGTCGATACATCCGGTGTGAAAAGGTTCACCGAGGGCCGCTCGCGGTCCGCAACGTAGGAGGAAAGAAAGATGACCTACCCCTCGCCGGGCGGCAGCCCCGACCCGTACCAGCCGGGCGGCAGCCCCGACCCGTACCAGCCGGGCGGCAGCCCCGACCCGTACCAGCCGGGCGGCAGCCCCGACCCGTACCAGCCGGGCAACGACCCCTACCAGGCCCAGTCCCCGTACGGGCAGCCCGGGCCGCAGCAGGGCTACCCGCAAAACCCCTACGGCGCCCCCGGCTACCCGGTGCCCGGCGCGCAGCCGACCGGCACCAACACGATGGCGATCCTGTCGCTGGTCTTCGCGTTCGTCTTCTCGCCGGCCGGCATCGTCCTCGGCCACCTGGCCAAGAAGCAGATCCGGCAGACCGGTGAGCAGGGCGACCAGCTGGCCACCTGGGGCCTCGTGCTGAGCTACATCTTCACCGGATTCTCCGTGCTGGCCTGCTGCGGCTTCTTCGGGCTGGCCATGATCGGCGCTGCCGACCAGAACGTCTGAACCCCGCCGCGCTCAACGGAACTGGGCCTCGCGCACGCTGTTGCCACCGTCCACCACCAGCATCTGTCCGGTGATGTACGAGGCGGCGGGTGAGCAGAGGAAGGCGATGGCCGCCGCCACCTCGTCCGGGGTGCCGGGGCGGCCGATGGGCGTGCCGAGGCCCTGCTTGAGTTCCGCGACCGTGGACGCGGCGGTGTAGATGGTCCCGGGCGCGACGGCGTTGACGGTGACGCCGTCGGCCACCATCTCCATGGCGAGCGCCCGCGTCAGGCCGACCACCCCTGCCTTCGCCGCGGCGTAGGCCGCCTCGGTCGGCAGGGCGTTGACCGGACCGGCCGTGGCCGCCAGGTTCACGATCCGACCCCAGCCCCGCTCGGCCATCCCGCCGATGAACGCCCGGCTACACAGGAACGCGGTGGTCAGGTTCCGGTTGATCTCCGCCTGCCACTCGTCGAAGGTCAGCTGCGCGACCGGGCGCAGCACCTCGGGACTGGCCCGGCTCGCCAGCCCCGCGTTGTTGACCAGCACCTCCACGTCGCCCAGCTGCTCGACGATCGCGTCGGCGAGCGCGCCGACCTCCGCCTCATCGGTCAGATCCGCGACGAACCCCACCGCGCCCAACTCCGCGGCCCGCTCGTGGATCCGCCGGGTGGTGGACACGATCGCGACCCGCGCGCCCAGGGCACGCAGGCGCCGGGCGGTCGCGTAGCCGATGCCGTCGGGGCTGCCCGCCCCGGTCACGAGCGCGACCCGGCCGTCGAGGCGGAGCGTCACCGGGTCGTCCGCGGCGATGTCGTCGCGATCGCCGTTCGGGGCCGGGCGGGCGTCACCGCGAAGTGGACTGCCGGAGACCGCATCGGCGGGGGCGTCGAATTCCATGACCGAAATCCTGCCCCGCCGGGGCGTTCCGGGCAACGACGTGCGGCAGCGGGTCCGGCGTGGACCGGTGCGGGCCAGCGACCACTACCCTGTCGTGGCATCGCCGCCAACCCGAAAGAGACCTCATGACGCAGCCCGAGCAGCCCGGCCCCTGGAGCGCGCCCTCCGGGCCGGCCCAGCAGCCGACGGGTTCCCAGGATCCGACCTACCAGATGGCCGCGCAGCCGACCACGGAGCAGCCGCTGCCGGGACCGCCGCCGGTCGGACAGCCGGGACACGGCCAGTTCCCGCCGGCGGGCTACGCCCCGCCCGCGCCCGGATACCCGCCCTACGGCTACCCGGTCATGGCCGCGCCACCGAGCAACGGCCTTTCGATCGCGTCGCTGGTGGTGTCGATCGTCGGCATCGTCGGGCTCTGCGGGTACGGCCTCGGCGGATATCTGGGGATCGCGGGCGCGGTCCTGGGGCATGTCTCGCGCCGGCAGATCCGCACCCGCGCACAGCTCGGGCAGCCCGAGAGCGGCGACGGCATGGCGCTCGCCGGCATCATCATGGGCTGGATCGCCACCGTCGTGGCCGTACTGGCCACCGCAGCCCTCGTGATCTTCTTCGTCTGGTTGGCCAACCAGGAGCCGTCCGGGTTCAGCGAGGAGTACTGATCGCGCCCGGCCGAGCGCGCCGACGTGAACCGGCCCCGGCATGCCGCCAGGGCCGGTTGCGCGTACCGCCGATCAGCCCTGCGGCGGGGTGAAGCGGGAGGTCCGGCTCATGCCGGCGGCGCGGCCCTTGGCCGCGATCACCAACGCCATCTTGCGGGACGCCTCGTCGATCATCTCGTCGCCGAGCATGACGGCGCCGAGCCGGCCCCCCGCCTCCGAGGTGTAGTGCTCGTACGCGTCCAGGATCAGCTCCGCGTGGTCGTAGTCCTCCTGCGCCGGGGAGTAGACCTCGTTCGCCGCGTCGATCTGGCCCGGGTGCAGCACCCACTTGCCGTCGAAGCCGAGCGCGGCGGAAAGCTTCGCCACCTCGCGGAAACCGTCGACGTCGCGGATCTGCAGGAACGGCCCGTCGATGGCCTGCTTGTCGTGCATCCGCGCGGCCATCAGGATCCGCATCAGGATGTAGTGGTAGGGGTCGCCGGGGTAGTCGGGGTGCAGCGCGCCGACCGCGAGCGACTTCATGTTGATCGAGGCCATGAAGTCGGCCGGCCCGAAGATGATGGTCTCGACCCGGGGCGAGGCCGCCGCGATCGCGTCCACGTTGACCAGTCCGGCCGCGTTCTCGATCTGCGCCTCGATGCCGATCCGCCCCACCGGCAGGCCGAGCGTCTTCTCGATCTGGGTGAGCGTGAGATCCAGCCACTCGACGTGCCCGGCGGTCTGCACCTTCGGCAGCATGATGCAGTCCAGGTTCTCGCCGGCACCCTCGACCACCTCGACCACGTCCCGGTACGTCCAGGCGGTGGTCATGTCGTTGACCCGGACGACCCGCGTCTTGCCGCCCCAGTCGCCCTCGTTCAGCGCGGCCACGATGTTCTTGCGCGCCTCCGGCTTGGCCAACGGCGCGACGGCGTCCTCAAGGTCGAGGAAGACCTGGTCCGCGGGGAGTCCCTGGGCCTTGTCGAGCATCTTGACGCTTGAGCCGGGCACCGCGAGGCACGACCGGCGGGGGCGACCAACTGCGGCCATCGGGGGCTCCCATCTGAGGTGTCGCCGGGCTGGACGTCAGCCCGGCTTAGGGATCGATAAGGCGTTGTTACGCCACGGTAGCCTCGGCGCATGACCGGCGAGAACCAACCTGTGGAAGATCTCACTGAGCGTGGCGTCGGGGGACCTTCGGAGCGCCGGCGGGTGACCGTGGTGACCGGCGCCAGCTCGGGGATCGGGCTCGCGGCCGCGATCGAGCTGGCGCGCCGGGGCGACGAGGTGGTGCTGGTCGGGCGCGACCCGGCCCGCCTGGGCGCGGCCGCCGACGAGGTACGCGACGCCAGCGGCGCGCGACCGGCGACGTACCGGGCGGACTTCGCGGTGCTGGACACGGTGCGGACGCTCGCCGACGAGCTGCGCACGGCCTACGACCGGATCGACGTGCTCGCCAACAACGCGGGGGCAATCGTGCTCCGGCCGACCACGACGGTCGACGGTTTCGAGTTGTCGATGCAGGCCAACCATCTCGCGCCGTTCCTGCTCAGCTGCCTGCTCCACGACCGGGTGGGCCGGATCGTGGTGACCGCCTCCGCGGCGCACCGCAGCGGCGCGCTCGACCCGGCCGACCTGTCCCGACAGCTCGGGGGTTACCGCGCGATGCGGGCGTACGGCACGAGCAAGCAGGCGAACATCCTCTTCGCCGCCGAGGCGGCGCGGCGCTGGCCGCGGCTGTTCACCGCGTCGTTCCATCCCGGCGTGGTGCGCACCCGGTTCGCCGCCGACAGCCGGCTGGTCGCCCTGGGCATGCGGCTGGCCCCCTTCCTGCGGACCCCCGCGAAGGGGGCGGAGACCCTGGTGTGGCTCGCGCACACCGACACCGCACGGCTGACCAGCGGGGGCTACTACGTCGACCGCCGGCAGCGGGCGCCGCTGCGGCACGCCGCCGACCCGGCGCTGGCCGCCCGCCTCTGGGAGGCCAGCGAGCGCGCGGTCGGGCTGGCGTCGTAACGGCTCCTGCCCGACGCCTCAGGCCGCGACCCGCTCCGGCTGCGGGGGCAGCGGCGGCGGCACCGTGCGCCGGCCGATCCGGGCGCCGCCGATCACGACGATCGCGACGCCGACGAGCAGCAGCGCCAACCCCGGCAGCGCCGCCGGCCGGGGCGTCTGCCCGAGCCAGAGCCAGCCGAGCACGGCCGCGCCGGGCACCTCGAGCAGGATCAGCACGCTGACGGTGGTGGCCGAGACCCGGTGCAGCGCGTAGTTGAACATCGAGTGCCCGAGCAGCTGCGCGCCGACCACCAGACCGAGGATCGCCAGCCAGGTCGCGTCGTCGAAGCCGACCAGCCGCACCCCGCCGATCAGGCAGCCGACCAGCAGGACCGCGGCGCAGACGCCGTAGCAGATCGTGGTGTACGTCGTCGTGCTGACCGCGGTCCGGGCGCGCTCGCCGAACGCGGTGTAGATCGCCGCCGTCACCGCTCCGGCCAGCGCGAGGAGGTCACCCGTGAAGGCCTGTCCGGAGACGGCGAAGTCCGCCCCGGTGGCGACCACCGCGCCGACGACCGCCACCCCGATGCCGACCCAGGTCACCGGGCGCAGCCGCTTGCCCTGCCAGAGTGCGATGAAGCCCTGCCACACGGGCTGGGTCGCGACCAGCGCGGTCGCGGTCGCCACCGAGGTGAGCTTGGCACTCGGCGTCCAGGTGGCGAAGTGCGCGGCGAGCGCGAGGCCGGCGAGCACGCAGTAGCGGCCCTGCCGCCGGTGGGCGCCCGTGAACAGCGCCCGGAGTTCGGCGCGGCGACGCAGCAGCGTGACCGGGGCGAGCCCGCCCGCCGCGACGGCGTTGCGCCAGAACGCGATCGCCAGCGCCGGCGCGGCGGCGTACGCGATCAGGGGGCCGGAGGACGAGACCGCCGCGACGGCGAGCGCGAGCGCGCCGGTTGTCAGCGGATCGAGTGACACCCGGTGGGGTGACGGTGGGTGGGCCTTCGGCACGTAATCATCCTGCCTGGTCGCTTGTTGCATACATCTCACGCACGATCATCCACCGGGTGATGTACGCACCGTGATCAGCTCGATACGCTCGCCCGATCCTCGCCCATCCCCGGAGGCTGATCCGCCTTGCCCTCATACCGAGCGGTGCTCTTCGACTTCTTCGGCACTCTGACCCGCGCGGTGACCCGGGGGCCCACCCACGTCGAGATCGCCCGGATGCTGGGATGCGATCCCGGCGCGGTCGTCGAGGTGCTGGACCGGTCCTTCCACGCCCGCGCGCGCGGCCGGTACGGGTCGGCGGAGCAGACGCTCGGCTGGATCGCGCGGCAGGCGGGGGCGAGCCCGTCCGCGGAGGCGTTGGCGGCGGCGGCCGCGGCGCGGGTCGAGGCGCTGCGCGCGGACACGGCGTTGCGCCCGGACGCCGTAGCGACGCTGCGCGGGCTGCGCCGGCGCGGTCTGCGCACCGCCGTGGTCAGCGACTGCACCCACGAACTGCCGGTGCTGCTGCCCGCGCTGCCGGTCGCGCCGCTGCTCGACGCGCAGGTCTATTCGATCGAGGTCGGACACTGCAAGCCGGATCCGGCGATCTATCTGGAGGCGTGCGCGCGACTCGGCGTGCCCCCGGAGCGCTGCCTGTACGTCGGCGACGGCGGCAGCCGCGAGTTGACCGGCGCGGCCGCGGTCGGCATGACCCCCGTACGCCTGACCGCGCCGGACCTCGCCGACCACCTGGTGTTCGACCCGGACGCCGAGTGGCGCGGCGCGGCCGTCGCCACGCTCAGCGAGACCGTGGAGCTGGTCGACCGCTTCCCCGCGCTGGTCTGACGCACGCCGCACGCCGGGCGCCCGGCGGCGCGCGCCACGGTGCGGCAGGATGCAGGACGTGACTGACGAGGCTGCCTCGGCGCTGACCGACGAGGCGATCAAGAAGGCCGCCGTCGCGTGGATCGCGGTCGGTGACGCTCCGGCGCTCGGGCTCTGGTGCCTCCCCCTGGAGGGTGCGCTGCACGTGGTGAGCGGGCCGGGCGAGCAGTCGGCGCCGGGGCTGGCCGGGGCCGCCGCGGCGACCGTGACGCTGCGCGGCGATCACGGCGGGCGGATCGTGACCTGGCCGGCGACCGTCACCCGGATCCTGCCCGGCACCGAGGAGTGGTCGACGCTCGCCCCGCAGCTCGCGACGAAGCGGCTCAACGCGCCGGGGTCCGCGGCCGAGCTGGTCGAGCGCTGGGTGTCCACCGGCTGCGCGCTGAACCGGCTCGCCCCCGCCGGCGCGCCGCTGGCCGCGCCCGGCTCCCTGCCGGACGACCCGCTCGCCGCGCCGCCCCGCGACACCCCCGCGGTACGCCGTCCGAAGAAGCCGTTCCGGCTGCACCGGGTCCGCCGCCGCTGACCGGCCGGGAAGGACCCCTGCCGGCGCGGAATCCGCTGACAGGGGCACCTAGCCGACAAAGGGCGGCACGACGATCTCGCCCCGGGCGATCGGCACCACGTGGCCGGCCACGGTGGCGCCGACCGCCACCCCGCCCGCCGCGGTCACGGTGCAGCTCAGCACGGACGGACGGTGGATCTCGGTGCCCTGGTGCACCACGTACGACGAGCGGCCCTCGGCCGGGAGCAGTCCGCTGGCCACCGCCCACACCCCCAGGCCGAGCGCGGCCGACCCGGTCGCCGGGTCCTCGGGCACGCCGACCCCCGGACAGAAGACCCGGGCGTGGACCGTGTGATCCGCCGCGTTCCAGGCGAAGACGCTGACCTTGGGCACGCCGGCCCGCGCGGCCGCCGCCGGATCCACCACGGCCCGGGCGACTGCGTCGGGACGCACGGACAGGTACGGACACTCCAGGCCGCAGCCGGCCTGCCGCGGCGGCGGGCCCGCGTAGTCCTCCGCGCTGAGCCCGACGATCCCCAGCAGCACCGCCGGGTCCAGCTCCGGCCCGACGGTCGGGGTGCCACCCGTCAGCGCGGCCCTGCCGTCGGCCGTCACCTCGATCGGCAGCAGGCCCGCCCCGCACTCCTGCACGACCTCGCCCGGCGCGCACTGGCCGCGGCGCACCACCGTCGCCGCGGCGCCGACGCTGGGGTGCCCCGCGAACGGCAGTTCACGCCCCGGAGTGAAAATCCGCGCCCGGTAGCTCGCCGCACCCTGCGTCGCGGGCAGCACGAACACCGTCTCGGAGAGGTTGAACTCGCGGGCGATCGCCTGCAGCTGCTCCGCGGCCAGCGCCTCGGCGCCGAAGACGACGGCGAGGGGATTGCCCGCGAACGGCCGGTCGGTGAACACGTCCACGATCTCGTAGGCCAAGGTCGACATGGTCCCTAACCCTAGGCCCTTACGCTTGACCGGTGACCACGGCGAACAGGGTGTACATCGCGAGACTAGCGGGAGTCGCCGTTTTCGACCCCAATGGCGACCACATCGGACGGGTCCGGGACGCCGTCGCGCGCCTGCGCGCCACCAACCGACCGCCCCAGGTCGTCGGCCTGGTCGCCGAGATGCCGATGCGTCGACGGATCTTCCTGCCCATCACCCGGGTCACCTCGATCGACTCCGGCGCGGTCGTCCTCGGCACCGGAACGCTCAACCTGCGGCGCTTCGAGAAGCGCACCAGCGAGCTGCTGGTCCTGGAGGACCTGCTGGACCGGCGGGTCACGATCGACCAGCTCGACCGGCCCGGCACCGTGGTGGACGTGGCGATGGAGCGCAGCCGCCGCGGCGAGTGGTCGCTGATCCGCCTCGCGGTCCGCGAGCAGACCGGGCGGCTGAGCCGGCGCGGCCACCTGCACCAGCTGGACTGGGACCGGGTACGCGGGCTGCTCGGGCCGTCCGAGACGCAGGGGACGGCGAACCTGCTGGCGGTGCTGGACACGATGCGCCCGGCCGACCTCGCGAACGCGCTGCAGGACCTGCCCGACCGGCGCCGCGACGAGGTGGCCGCGGCGCTCGACGACGAGCGCCTCGCCGACGTGCTGCAGGAGCTCCCCGAGCATGACCAGGTGGAGATCCTGGCCGCGGTGGGACGGGAGCGCGCCGCCGACGTGCTGGAGCAGATGGACCCCGACGACGCCGCCGACCTGCTCGCCGAGCTGCCCCACCCCGAGCAGCAGGTGCTGCTGGACCTGATGGAGCCCGACGAGGCGGACCCGGTGCGGCAGCTGCTGAAGTACAGCCCCGGCACGGCCGGCAGCGTCATGACGTCGGAGCCGGTCATCCTCACCCCGGACACCACGGTCGCCGAGGCGCTCGCCCGGATCCGCGAGCCGCAGCTCTCCCCCGCGGTCGCCGCGCAGGTCTTCGTCGCCCGCCCGCCGATGGCGACACCCACCGGCACGTACCTCGGCATGGTGCACTTCCAGCGGCTCCTGCGCGAGCCCCCGGCCGAGATCCTCGGCGGCGTGGTCGACAACGACATCGATCCGCTCCAGCCCACCACGCCACTGCCCGAGATCACCCGGAGGATGGCGACGTACGACATGGTCGCGATGCCCGTCGTCGACGCCACCAACCGGCTGGTCGGGGCGGTCACCGTCGACGACGTCCTCGACCACTCGCTGCCGCGCGACTGGCGGGACCGGGATGCGCCCCTGCGGGCCGTCCCCGGCACGACGGCCGGGAGAGCGTAATGGCCGACCAGGCCCGCGAAGCCCGGCTCGACCAGCCCAGGGAACCCCGCGGGGTACGGCTGCCCCGGATCAGCGGGGAGTCGTTCGGGCACTTCGCCGAGGCGTTCGCCCGGTTCATGGGGACGCCGCAGTTCATCGCGTACATGACGATCTTCGTGATCGTCTGGATCGTGCTGAACCTCGCCGGCATCTTCGGGCTGCATTGGGACCCGTACCCGTTCATCCTGCTCAACCTGTTCTTCAGCACCCAGGCGTCCTACGCCGCGCCGCTGATCCTGCTCGCGCAGAACCGCCAGGCCGACCGCGACCGGTTCGCCGTGGAGGAGGACCGGCGGCGGGCCACCGCGCAGAAGGCGGACACCGAGTATCTCGCGCGGGAGATCGCGGCGCTGCGGATCGCGCTGGGCGAGGTCGCCACCCGCGACTTCCTCCGGTCCGAGCTGAGCCGGCTGGCGGAGGAGCTGGACGAGGTGGCCCAGCGGCGGCAGCGACTGGAGGCGCGGCAGCGGGAGCGGCGGCACGCCGGCCAGCGGGCGGAGAGCAGCCGGTTCGACGAGCCGTACGAGGGCCCGGAGACCGACTAGCGGAAAAATTATCGCCGCGCGCCTCAAGGGGCTAGGCGCGCGGCGTTCTACAACGATCGTTGCACCCGGGGCGGTACGGCGTCCAGCCCCAAATAAACTTTCCTGAACACACCGCGTGACCGGAGCGCGTCCCTCATAATCCCGCATCGATTGGCTCACACGGGTCCTGGTGAGCGGCGGTCGCCCCCGGCGGGCGACGTAGCATAGCGGTCATGTCAGCACCCGTGAGCACCATGGAGGACGCGCTCCAGGCCGCCCTCGCCACCGTCGACGACCCGGAGATCCGCCGCCCCATCACCGAGCTGGGCATGGTGCGCTCCGCCGAGATCGGCGCCGACGGCGTCGTACGCGTCGAGCTGTTGCTCACCGTTGCCGGCTGTCCGCTGAAGGACAAGCTGCGCGCCGACATCACCCGTGCGGTGGGCGGCGTGGCCGGGGTCACGGGCGTCGAGATCGAGTTCGGCGTGATGAGCCCCGAGCAGCGCCAGTCGCTCCAGAGCAAGCTGCGCGGCGGCGGCGCCACCGAGGAGCCGGTGATCCCGTTCGCGCAGCCCGGCTCGCGGACCCGCGTCTACGCGGTGGCGAGCGGCAAGGGGGGCGTCGGCAAGTCGAGCGTCACGGTGAACCTCGCGGCCGCGCTGGCCGCGCGCGGTCTGGCCGTCGGCGTGATCGACGCCGACATCTACGGCCACTCGGTGCCCCGGATGCTCGGCGCGGAGGGCCGCCCGACCCGGGTGGAAGACATGATCATGCCGCCGCAGGCGCACGGCGTGAAGGTGATCTCCATCGGCATGTTCACCGCCGACAACGCCGCGGTCGTGTGGCGTGGCCCGATGCTGCACCGCGCTCTGCAGCAGTTCCTCGCCGACGTCTACTGGGGCGACCTCGACGTCCTGCTGCTCGACCTGCCGCCGGGCACCGGCGATGTCGCCATCTCGCTGGCGCAGCTGCTGCCCAACGCCGAGATCCTCGTGGTCACCACCCCGCAGACCGCGGCCGCCGAGGTCGCGGAGCGGGCCGGCGCGATCGCGTTGCAGACCCACCAGCGCCTCGTCGGCGTGGTCGAGAACATGTCCTGGCTGGAGCTGCCGAACGGCGAGCGGATGGAGATCTTCGGCGCCGGCGGCGGGGCCGCGGTCTCCGAGTCGCTGACCCGGCTCATCGGCGCCCAGGTGCCGCTGCTCGGGCAGATCCCGCTCGACACCCGGGTCCGCGAGGCGGGCGACAGCGGGACCCCGATCGTGCTGGCCGAACCGACCGCGCCGGCGGCGGTGGCGCTCAACGGTGTCGCCGAGCGGCTGGCGGTCCGCCGCGAGTCGCTGCTCGGCAAGTCGCTCGGCCTGCGTCCCGCCGGCCGCTGACGACCGACACCCCGACACGTCGGCGATCCGCCACCGGCCCCGGCCGGTGGCGGATCGTCGCTTTCGCCGACGCGTTGTTCAGCGACTACGGCGCTGCGGGCCGGACGTCAGGTGGCGTCGTGGTCGAAGGTCTGCGGGCGGGTGGTGATCGCGGAGCCACCGTCGTGGGCGCCGCCCACCGGCGCGCCGCCGGAGCGGGGGGCGGAGCGGAGGTCCGCCGCCGAGGCGACGTCCTTCAGCTCGTCGTGCACCCCGGTCAGATCCGACCGGACGTTGTCGTACAGCCCCTGCAGCGGCTTGCGGAGCGCCTCTTCGTCTTCCTCGCTGATCAGGTGCTTGCGGATGAACGCCTTCGGGTGCAGGTCCTCAATCCGGATGTCCGTCCCGAGCTCCCGGCTCAGGTCCGTCGTCGCGTTGTTCGCCATGTTGCGCAGGTTGCGCACCATGCGCAGGCCGTCGGAGATCACCGCGGGGAGCCGGTCCCCGAAGATCAGCAACGCGACGAGCAGGAGACCTCCGATCTCCCACCAGTTGAGGTTCTCGAACATGGCCCGCCTCCCTGTGCCGTCCGCGCAAGAGTACGCACGTCACGGGCCTTGTCGGCAAGGGGCCGTCCGGGTGGTTACTTGGCGTCCGCCGCCAGGGTCACCGAGCTCCGCTGCACCGCGCTCCCCCGCCGGTACTCCACCGTCACCACCGCACCGGGCGGATATTTCCGAACCAGCGCGATGAGATCGGTCGCCTCGGCCAGCGGACGTCCGTCGATCTTGAGCACCACGTCCCCGGCCCGCAGACCCCCGCCGGCCGCAGGACCGCCCGCCGTGACGGCGGAGAGCCGTACGCCGGATCCGGAGGCGCGACCGGCGTCGGTCACCTGGGCCCCGATCACCGTGCGCCGGGCCTTGCCGGTGTCGATGATGTCCCGGGTGACGCGCTTGGCCTGGTTGATCGGGATCGCGAACGCCAGCCCGATGTTGCCGGCCTGCTGCTCGTCGACGGCGAGCGACTTGATCACCGAGTTGACCCCGACGACCCGTCCGGCCGCGTCCACCAGCGGCCCGCCGGAGTTGCCCTGGTTGACCGCGGCATCGGTCTGGATCGCGGCGTAGTAGCGGACCTGACCGCCGGGCTCGCCGGCCTGGATGGTCCGGTCGAGGGCGCTGACGATCCCGGCCGTGACCGTGTTGGCCAGCGCCAGCGGCGAACCGAAGGCCAGCACCGGATCACCGACGGCGATCGCGTCCGAATCGCCGAACTCGACCGGGACGAGCCCACCACGGCTGACCTTGATCACCGCGAGGTCGGACTCCGGATCCTTGCCGACCACCTTCGCCGACGCCGTCGAGCCGTCACTGAAGACCACGGTCGCGGCACCCGAGCTGCCGGCCGCCTCGACAACGTGGTCGTTCGTGATGACGTAACCGTCGGCGGTGGCCACGAACCCGGAGCCGACGCTGGCGCCGACGCCGCCGTTGACTCGGACGGTGACGACGCTGGGCCGTACCCGCTCGGCGACCCCGGCCAATGAGTCGGCCGGGCGCTTGGCCAGCGCCGGAGGCTCGGCGGCGACCGCGCCGAGCGCGCCGCCGGGCCCGAGCCCGCCGCGCAGCGCGAGCGCGTACCCGAGACCGCCGCCGAGGGCGCCGGCGAGCAGCGCGGTCACGAGCGCGACGACGAAGACCGGGCCGAGGCGGCGCGGCGACGGCGCGTCCGGGTCGACGACCGGCTCCGGAACGGCGCCCGCGTCGGGCGGCGGGGTCGACACCACGATCGCGGCCGGCGTGCGCGGGTCGCGCCACGGATCGTTGCGGGCGTCGGACCACCAGGGCGAGGAGCCGGCGCTCGCGCCACCACCCGCCGGGGCCGGCGGGCCGCCCGACGGCGGCGGGTACGCCGGCACGGTCCCGTCGGGCTGGCGCCAATTCCAGCCGTCGGTCACGTCTGCTGCCTCCCAGTCCGTCCCCTGCAGCGCCGTGCGGAGCGGGTCCGACGACGGCGCTGGCGCTTCCAGGATCGCACGGATAATCGAAGAGCATTCAGCGGTTGTCCAAGGCGTGGTCGCGGGTGACGTTTCGTGGATCCGCCGCCGGGAGAAGGCGAGGCGGGACCGGTTCGGATGACCGGCTCCGGAAATCGATCAACAATGGGCGTTTGCGGCCGATGTCACGGCTGCCGGTACGCCCGCCTCACCTCTACGCTCATACCGGAAACCGCCGCCCCGACCCCGCTGGAGGTGCACCATCGGCACCGTCGCCAGATCCGCCGTCAGCCCGACGACCGCGCAGACACTCCACTTCGCGGAGACGTACGTCGCCGAGGACATCGTCCTGCAGACCGCGCGCGGGCTCGCCCGGGAGTTCGGCCTGGAGGCCGTCACGCCGGGCGCGGGTTCGACGCTGCGGCTGCTCGCCGCCGCCGGCAGCGCACGGGCGGTCGTGGAGATCGGCACGGGCACCGGCGTGAGCGGGGTGTGGCTGCTGCGCGGCATGCGCGAGGACGGGGTTCTGACGACGATCGACGTGGAGAACGAGCACCAACGTATCGCCCGGCGCATCTTCGTCGAGGCCGGATTCGCGCCGTCGCGCACCCGGATCATCACCGGCCGCGCCCTCGACGTGCTGCCCCGGCTCGCCGACGGCGCGTACGACATGGTCTTCGTCGACGCCGACAACGCCGAATACGGCGCCTGCGTGGACGCCGCGCGGCGGCTGCTGCGTCCCGGCGGGGTGCTCGCGCTCAGCGGCGCGCTGGCCGGCGGGCGGATCGCGGATCCGGCCGCGCGCGACGTCGACACGGTGACCGTCCGCGAGGTGATCAAGGCGGTGCGGGAGTCGGACGAGTGGGTGCCGGCGCTGCTGCCCTCCGGCGACGGGCTGCTCGTCGCGGTCAGGAAGTAGCCGGCGGCACGAGCGTCGGCAGCCAGCGCAGCAGCGTGCGCACGCCCCAGCCGGTGGCGCCGCGGGTGAGTTCCCCGTCGTTGCCGTCCGCCCAGGACGGCGCGGACATGTCCACGTGCACCCACCGGTCGCGCAGCTCGCCCGTGAACTCCCGCAGGTACAGCGCCGCGGTCACCGAGCCCGCGCCCCGGTCCGGCGCGCTGTACAGGTCGGCGAGTTCGCTGCCGAGGTACTCCACGTAGTCGGCGGGCAGCGGCATCCGCCAGGCCGACTCGCCCGCCGCCGCGCCGGCCGCGAGCACCGCCCGCGCCAACTCGTCGTTGTCGCTGTACAGCGCCGCGGTGCGCTTGCCGAGCGCGACCGCGTTCGCGCCGGTGAGCGTCGCGAGGTCGATCAGGAGGTCGGGCGCGAGCCGCTGCACCGCGTAGCCGAGCGCGTCGGCGAGCACGAGTCGCCCCTCGGCGTCGGAGTTGGTGGTTTCGCTGGTGACCCCGGTGTAGTGCCGGATCACGTCGCCGGGACGGAACGCGGAGCCGCTCACCATGTTCTCGGCGAGCGGCGCGAGCGCGGTCACCCGTACGGGCAGCCGCAGCGCGGCGGCGCCGATGGTGGCCGCGACGACGGCGGCGGCGCCGCCCATGTCCTTGCGCATCAGCTTCATCGCGTCGCGCGGCTTGATCGAGATGCCGCCGGTGTCGAAGGTGATGCCCTTGCCGACCAGCACCACGTGCGGGGTGGCGTCGGTGGCGCCCTCCGGCCGCCAGGCCAGCTCGACCAACCGGGGCCCGTGTGCCGATCCGCCGCCGACGGCGAGGATCCCCCCGAAGCCCTCCGCGGCGAGTTGGGCCGGCTCGCGGACGCCGACGGTGAGCCCGGGATGCTCGGCGGCGGCCGCGGAGACCCGGTCGGCGAACCACGCGGGGCTCTTCAGCGAGGAGGGGGTGTTGGTGAGGTCGCGGGCGAGCCGGGTGGCCCGGGCGGTGGCCCGCGCGTCCGCCAGCGCCACCTCGTACGGGGCGGTGTCGGAGACCGCCACCAGCACCTCGCCCCCGTCGATCGGGTCCGGCTCGACGCCCGGCATCCGGTACCGGTACGACGCCAGCCACAGCCCCTCGGCGAGCCCGCGCACGGCCTCGGCGGGGGCATCGGCGGGCATCGCTATCGTGATCGAAGTCTCACCACCGCGACACCCCGCGAGGGCGGCGCCGGCGGCCCGCCACCCGGCCTCGTCGCCCGCGCCGATCCCGACCAGCAGCAGCCGGGACGGGGTGCGCAGAGGGCGGGGCAGCGCCTGCACGGCGCCGGGCGCGCCGGGGCGCTCGGTCGCGCGGGCCAGCGCGCCCGCCTCGGCGAACGCGTCGTCGGGCGCCCGCAGCGCGGTGACCGCCGGGACCGGCGGGTCGGCGTCGGTGCCGACCGGCAGCACCAGGGTGCCGGGCATGGCCGGATCCACCACGAGACGGATGGCGAGCACCGACGCACCTCCCGGAGATCTTCGGCGTTTCCGGCACCATAGCCGGCCCGCCGGCACGGCATCTGCCGTACCGGCGGGCCGGTCACACCCTCGTACGGCCCCGCCCGCGCAGCGCAGCGACGGACCGCACCAGCTCTCAGCCGGCGGCGGCCTTCAGCGCGTCACCGAGCGCGTTGGCCTCGTCGGGAGTCATTTCGACGACGAGCCGGCCACCACCCTCCAGCGGAACCCGCATGACGATGCCCCGGCCCTCCTTGGTGACCTCCAGCGGACCGTCGCCCGTCCGCGGCTTCATCGCCGCCATGTTGTCTCCCCTCAGACTTACATCAGGGCCGCGGGCAGCCCCGCAGCCGCTTCGTCAGCCTCACCGCGCTCACGGCCCGCGGTGCCGAGCAACGATTTTCCCTGATGAACACCGCTTGACCCAAACCGAGCCTGGATTGATGTGACAAGATCTAGCTTATCTTGCGGCGGGCTGTCACAATGACCCGTCATGCAGGCACGGTCGGCGCTCTTCGACCTGTACGGCGACCACCTCCGGCCCCGCGGTGGTCGCGCACCCGTTGCCGCCCTGGTCAGACTGCTCGCGCCGCTCGGCATCGCGCCCCCGGCGGTCCGCACCGCAGTATCGCGCATGGTCCGCCAGGGCTGGCTGCACCCACTCCGACTCGCCGCCGGACCGGGCTACCTGCTCACCCCGAAAGCCGCCCGTCGGCTCGACGAGGCGGCCGCCCGGATCTACCGCACCGGCAAGATCGGCTGGGACAACCGGTTCGATCTACTCGTCCTCGACGCGCCCCCGTCCCGGCGGGAACGGCAGCGTCTCGGCGCCAACCTGGCGTACCTCGGATACGGCATGCTCGACGAGCGCACCTGGGTGGCGACCCGACCGGGCGAGGACGTCGACGGGCTGCTCACCGAGGCCGGGGTGCGCTACGAACGGTTCACCGCCACGCACGCCGCCGGCACGCCGGGCGCGATGGGGGTGGTGCGGCGGGCCTGGGACCTCGCCGAGATCGCCGCGGCGTACGAACGCTTCGTGGAGTCGCAACGCCCGCTGCTGTCGCAGATCACCACCCGCAGCAGCGACGAGGACGCGTACGCGGCGCGGTTCCGCCTCGTGCACGATTGGCGCAGCTTCCTCTTCCGCGACCCCCAGCTTCCGCCGGCGCTGCTCCCGGAGCGCTGGCCCGGCACCAGCGCCGCGGCGTTCTTCGACCGGCACGCCGCGCGGCTCCGGCCGGCCGCCGACCGTTTCGTCGACCAGTGCCTCGACGCCTGCAGTCGAGCCGTCAAACAGAGAGGGTCCCACCAGTGACCGAACCGCTGCTCATCGACCGCACCGACGCGGTCGTCACCCTCACCCTCAACCGGCCGGAGTCGATGAACTCGCTGGACGTGGCGTTGAAGGAGGCGCTGCGCGACACGATCGCGGCGCTGGCGACGGATCGGTCCTGCCGCGCCGTGGTGCTCGCCGGCGCCGGTCGCGGATTCTGCGTCGGACAGGACCTGCGGGAGCACGTGGCCACGCTGGAGGCACCGAGCGTCGATCCGCTCGGCACCGTGCAGCGGCACTACAACCCGATCGCGGCGGGCCTGGCGGACCTGCCGAAGCCGGTCGTCGCCGCCGTCCGCGGCATGGCGGCCGGGGCGGGCGCCTCGCTGGCGTTCCTCTCCGACTTCCGGATCGGCGGACCGGGCACGAAGTTCCTGATGGCGTTCGCGAACGTCGGCCTCGCCGCCGACACCGGGGCGTCCTGGTCGCTGCCCCGGCTGGTCGGCCACGCCAAGGCCATCGAGCTGCTGATGCTCGCCGAGCCGGTCGGCGCCGACGAGGCGTACCGGTTGGGCCTGCTGACCCGGCTGGTCGACGACGACGCGCTGGTGCTGCCGGCCGCGCAGGAGCTGGCGGCACGGCTCGCCGCCGGGCCCACGGTGGCGTACGGCGCGATCAAGCGACAGCTCTCGATCGGCGACGCCGGAACGCTGTCGGAGGCGCTGGCCGCGGAGGCGCAGGCGCAGGCGATCTGCGGCGTCACCGCCGACCACCGCAACGCCACCGCGGCCTTCGTCAACAAGGAGAAGCCGGTCTACCAGGGGCGGTGACGGGCGCCCTCGCCCCGACGCGCCAGCGGTCAGTCCTCGTCCTCCTCGGGGTCGAGGTTGGCCTCGTCGCCGAGCACGAACGCCTGCATCGCGAGCTCGTCGCCCGACGGCGAGACGAACGCGGGCAGCTCGCGGGGGCCCAGCTCCATCACGTACGACCAGAACAGCCGGACGGCCTCGGCCGGCGACGGCGCCTCGATCGGCAGGTCGATGCTGACCAGCCAGGTCGTCTTCTCGGGCAGCGGCGCGAGCCGGCCGGCGAAGTCCCGGAAGGTGACCGGGTCGAGGCGGGTCAGCAGCCCGTCGACGGTGAGGCCGTCGGCCGGCAGCGGCTCGTCGAACGCGCGCCGGGTGTACGTGAGCACGAGCGTGCCGTCGTCGGGGCGCGGCTCGCCGCCGTCGGGCCCCTCGCGCCCGTCGTAGTCCACCGCCACCCGCGCCAACGCGACCACGACCGGGGCCTCGCCGTCGGTCACCACCAGCACCTCGTCGCCGGGGGCGGGCCGCGGCCCGTCCGCCAGGCCGGTCAGCTCCAGGGTGTCGTGGTGGAAGAGACGTTCGGCCTCGTAACGGCGCCCCGGGATGACGACCGCCCAGGCGCCCACGGCCGCTCGCTGTTGCTGGTCGCCGGTGCGGGGCGCCGGCGCACCGAGCTGGCTGATGTCGCTCATGGTGTCATCCCATCACGGCCTCCGCCGGCCGCTGCACGTGGCAGCCGGCCAGATGGTCGTCGACCATGCCGGTCGCCTGCATCAGCGCGTACGCCGTGGTGGGGCCCACGAACCGGAAGCCGCGCTTCTTCAGCTCCTTGGCCAGCGCGGTCGACTCGGGGGTGAGCGCCGGGACCTCCGCGAACGAGGCCGGGCGCCGCGCGCGGGGCGCCGGTGCGTACGACCACAGCAGTGTGGCCAGGCCGTCGGGCAGCTCCAGCGCCGCCCGGGCGTTGGCGACCGCCGCCTCGATCTTGGCCCGGTTGCGGACGATGCCGGCGTCGGCGAGCAGCCGCGCGACGTCGGCCTCCCCGTAGCCGGCCACCGCCCCGATGCGGAACCCGTCGAAGGCCGCCCGGAACGCCTCCCGCTTGCGCAGGATGGTCAGCCAGGAGAGCCCGGACTGGAACGCCTCCAGCGTCAGCCGCTCGTAGAGCGCGTCGTCGCCGCGCAGCGGCCGCCCCCACTCCTCGTCGTGGTAGATCGCATAGTCCGGCGTGCTCGCGCCCCACCCGCAGCGCGCCAGGCCGTCGGCCCCGATGAGCAGATCAGTCACGCGGCAACGGTAGGCCACCGGTCGGACGGTTCCGGGCTACGGAAGCTGGCCCACCTCGACGAGCCGGGCGAACTTCTGCAGCGCACGGGTGAGACCGACCTTCGAGCCGGGCCAGAGCACCGGCCACGCGACCCGCCCGGCGACGCCGCCCGGCAGTTGGAACCACTCGTGCCACACCACCTGGGTGCGCTCCGGCCCCATCGGGGTGCACCGCATCACCCCCGGCCCACGCAGCAGCCGGCCGTCGTGCACGACCCGCACCTCGTACGGCGCGTCCACGTGCACCACCCGCATCTCGTCGCGGATCACGGCCGGGCCGACCGCGGTGACCGCCTCGATCCGGCTCCCCTCGCCGCCGTCGCCGACCAGGACCCGCACCGTGGTGAACGGGATCCAGTCGGACTGCCGCTCCCAGGCGGTGAGCGCCGCGAAGACCCGGGGCGCGGGGGCGTTCACGATCACCGTCGCCGTCACCTCGCCCGCCCCCGGCTGGGCGGCCTCGCGCAGCCCCTCGGCGTCGCCCTGCCCGTTCATGCCGGCGTCCGCTCCGTTCACCGCCGCTCCGCGGGGGCATCGCCGGAGGGCGTCACGGCCGGAGCGGCCGCGTCGCCCTCCGTCCGGTCCGGTCCGGGACGGCCCACCCGCCCGTCCTCCGGCGTCTCCGCGCGGGTCACCGAGTCGATGCCGCCCTCGTCGACCGCCGGCTCCGCCGGAAGATCCCCCCGCAGCGACGGCACCGTCGAGCCGTTGGCCGCGGCAGCGCTCCGGTCGCCGCCGACCGGGGCATCCGCGGGCACGGTCACGGCGGGCGCGGGCCCACCCGCTTCTGCGGCGGTCGGCGGCGCGTCGGTGGAAGCCGTCTCCGTTGCGGCCGGTGTCGGGTCGCCGGTCGGGTCGGGCACGTCGGCGTTCGCCCGCTCCGTCGCCGCTTCCGCGGGGCCGATCGGCGCGGCGGCGGCCTCCGTCGCGGACGCCTGCTCCTCCTCGGCGCCCGCGGCCCCGTCGGTCGCCGGGTCCGGCTTCTGTGCCACCGGGGCGAGCGCCGCCTCGCGGGCGCGCCGGAGCACGTCCGCCTCCGCGACGCGTCCCTCGCGCAGCGCCGCGACCTCCGCCTCCAACACCCCGATCAGTTCGTCCTTGTAGCCGATGTCGTAGGCCGCCCGCCGCATCGCCTGGTCGACCTGGGCCATCCGGTAACCCCGCACCGCCGTGTCGAACCGCACCCGGGCGACGTCGTTCTCGACCAGCGGCCGGGTGGCGGGCAGCGGAACGGCCTTCCCGTCCGGCTCGGCCGGGACCAGACCGGGATCGCCGCCGGTGACCAGCACGGTGACCCCGAAGACCACCGCGGCGACGGTCAACGCGACGACCAAGAGGAGCAGAAGCTGACCCATGGACCGATCGTGGCACGGGGGACGGGACACAGCGACCCCGCCACCCCGACCGGGTCGGCGCGACCACGCCGCCCGCGCCGGGTGGCACGCTCCGGCCGCCCCCGACGCGCGATCATGTTCGCAGGAGACCGCGGCCCCGCGGCGCCCGGCGAGGAGGCTTCGAGGATGGGACCACTACGACTGGGCCCGCGCACGTTCGCCGATGGCGAGCTCGCGGTGATGGCGATCGTGAACCGTACGCCCGACTCGTTCTTCGACCGGGGCGCGACCTTCGCCGCCGACGCCGCGCTGCGCGCGGTCGAACGGGCGGTGACCGAGGGCGCGGAGATCATCGACATCGGGGGCGTGAAGGCCGGCCCCGGCGCCGAGGTCGACGTCGCGGAGGAGATCCGGCGCACGGTCGCGACGATCGCCGCGGTGCGGGAGGCGTTCCCGGACGTGGTGATCTCCATCGACACCTGGCGGGCCGAGGTCGCGACGGAGGCCGTCGCCGCGGGGGCCGACCTGCTCAACGACACCTGGGCGGGCGCGGACCCGGAACTGGCCCGGGTCGCCGCGCACACCGGCGCCGGGCTCGTCTGCTCGCACGCCGGCGGCCTGACGCCGCGGACCCGTCCGCACCGGGCCGCCTTCGACGACGTCGTGGCCGACGTGGTGGGGACGGTCACCCGGCTCGCGGAGCGCGCGGTCGCGCTGGGGGTACGCCCGGACGGCATCCTGATCGACCCGGCCCACGACTTCGGCAAGAACACCCGGCACTCGCTGGAGATCACGCGGCGGCTGGGCGAGCTGACCGGCACCGGATGGCCGGTACTGGTGGCCCTGTCGAACAAGGACTTCATCGGCGAGACGCTCGACCTGCCGGTCGACCAGCGGCTGGAGGGGACGCTCGCGGCGACCGCGGTGTCGGCGTGGCTGGGGGCGCGGGTGTTCCGGGCGCACCAGGTGCGCGAGACACGACGGGTGCTGGACGTGGTCGCCTCGATCCGGGGGGACCGGCCGCCGGCGGTCTCCCGCCGGGCGCTCGCCTGATCGGCCGGGACGGGCCGGAATGCGCGCCCGGACGACGGCAGCGGGGGGCTAACTCCAGCGCAGGACGTTCTTGCGCCAGGCGTACAGGATGCCGAGCGCGAGGACCGCGACGAAGATACCCATCTCGGCGACGGTGATCAGGCCGAAGCCGGGCCGGTCGAAGACGACCGCCCAGGGGAAGAGAAACACCGCCTCGACCGCGAAGAGCACGTAGAGGAAGGCGTAGACGTAGTACCGGATCTGGGCCTGCGCCCAGTCGGCGCCGACCGGGTCGAGGCCGCACTCGTACGTCTCGCGCTTGCCGGGCGGGTCGGCGGGGCGGGCCGGGCGGAGCAGGCGGTTGGCGCCGAACGCGACGACGAAGAAGATCACGCCGACGAGCAGCAGCAGCCCGAGCGTGGCGTAGGAGCCCAGGTAACCGCTCATGCGCCGGAGCCTACCGCGTGCCCCGCCGCGCCACGGTCGGCGCGATCCCGCTCGTGTTACCCATTTGTTTCACTCGCGGACTAGTGCCGGATGACAACGGTCGTTAAGGATGGGGGCCCGTAGCTCAGCCCGGAGGGTCAATGGCGTCCACGCAGTCCCGGCAGCGGCGACCCGCGTACGCGATCGCCCGCGTCTGCGCGGTCACCGCGCTCGCCGCGCTCGGCCTGGCCGCCCTGCCGGCGCTGTGGGTCCCGCCGGCGCCCACGCTGAGCGCCGCGTCCGCGACCGAGCCCGCCGCCGGAACGGACGGGCAGTCGGACCCCACCGAGCCGGCGACCGACCCGGAGCCCACGCCGACCGCGACCACGCCGCCCGCGCCGGAGCCGACGCCTCCGGTCGCGACCGCACCACCGCCGACCCGGCCGCGGCCGGCCCGGACCTCGCCGCCGGCCCCACCCGCGCCCCCCACGCCCGCCCGCCCCGGGCCGGCGGGCACGGCCGGGGAGACGCACACCGGCGACCTCGTGGCCACCGGCGGGCACCGGCGCAGCCCGGATCCGGCGGGCGCCGCCACGGACGCCCCGCAGCCCGCCGCCCCCGAGCCGATCACGACCGCCTCGCAGGGGCTGCTCCCCACGTACGCGCCGGTGGCCGCGCAGGGCGCCGCGCCGGCGAACCCGTGGGTGAGCCGGGTAGTGATCATCGTGTCGGTCCTGACGGTGGTCGCCGCCCTGACGATCGCCACCGTCTCGCTGCGGCGGCGGATGACCGACGACCCGCGGCCCGAGGATCGGGCGCCGTTCCCCGCTTGACCCCCGCGGACGCGGGAATCTGACACGTGGGTCCGGGCGTGATGTGGGTAACGTCGATGTAGGCCGGGGCCGCGTGGGTGGGCGCGAAACACCGCCAACCCTGCCAGTTCGTCCTCCCACACCGCGGACCCGGGCCATGGCAGACCGCTCAGCCCGACGTAGGCTCTGGGGTGAAGAACGGAGCGGGCCGGCCCATCGACGTGCGAACCCGCCGCCGCCGGCTCGCAAGGAGGTCAGCTCACGTGACCAAGCAGGTCCGTCAACTGGATCGGGTGGTCATCCGTTTCGCTGGCGACTCCGGCGACGGCATGCAGCTCACCGGTGACCGGTTCACCTCGGAAACCGCTCAGCTCGGCAACGACATCTCCACGCTGCCGAACTTCCCGGCCGAGATCCGGGCCCCTGCCGGCACCCTGCCCGGGGTTTCGAGCTTCCAGGTGCACTTCGCCGACTACGACATCCTGACCCCGGGCGACGCGCCCAACGTGCTCGTCGCGATGAACCCGGCGGCACTGAAGGCCAACCTCGGCGACCTGCCGCGCGGCGCCGACATCATCGTCAACACCGACGAGTTCACGAAGCGCAGCCTGGCGAAGGTGGGCTACACGGTGAGCCCGCTCGACGACGGCACGCTCGACGGTTACGCGCTGCACCCGGTCGCGCTGACCTCGATGACGGTCGGGGCGCTCGCCGAGCACGACATCTCGAAGAAGGACGCGGAGCGGGCGAAGAACATGTTCGCCCTCGGCCTGCTCTCCTGGATGTACTCGCGCCCCTACGAGTCGACCATCCGCTTCCTGGAGCGCAAGTTCGCCGCCCGGCCGGAGCTGGTCGCGGCGAACATCGCGGCGTTCAGGGCCGGCTGGAACTTCGGCGAGACCACCGAGAACTTCTCGGTGCGCTACGAGGTGAAGCCGGCGAAGATGCGGCCGGGCACCTACCGCAACATCACCGGCAACCAGGCCCTCTCGCTCGGGCTCGTCGCCGCCGGCGTGCGGTCGAAGCTGCCGGTCTTCCTCGGCGCGTACCCGATCACCCCGGCCTCGGACATCCTGCACGAGCTGAGCAAGCACAAGCGGTTCGGCGTGACGACGATGCAGGCCGAGGACGAGATCGCGGCGATCGGCGCGGCGCTCGGCGCCTCGTACGGCGGCGCGCTCGGCGTGACCACCACCTCCGGCCCCGGCGTGGCGCTCAAGGGCGAGACCATCTCGCTGGCCGTGGCGCTGGAGCTGCCGCTGGTCATCGTCGACGTGCAGCGGGCCGGGCCCTCGACCGGCATGCCGACCAAGACCGAGCAGGCCGACCTGAACATGGCGCTCTTCGGCCGGCACGGCGAGGCGCCGGTCGCGGTGATCGCGCCGCGCTCCCCCTCCGACTGCTTCCACGCCGCCATCGAGGCGGCGCGGATCGCGCTGACGTACCGCACGCCGGTGATCCTGCTGTCGGACAACTACGTCGCCAACGGCTCCGAGCCGTGGCTGCTGCCCGAGGTCGACTCGCTGCCCGACCTGCAGGTCGAGTTCGCCACGGCGCCGAACAGCGAGGACGGCAAGAGCTTCCTGCCGTACCTGCGCGACCCGGAGACGCTGGCCCGGCCGTGGGCCATCCCGGGCACGCCGGGGCTGGAGCACCGCATCGGCGGCCTGGAGAAGGCCGACAAGACCGGCGACATCTCGTACGACCCGGCGAACCACGACTTCATGGTCCGTACCCGGCAGGCGCGCATCGACGCGATCCCGGTGCCGGACGTCGAGGTCGAGGACCCGGACGGCGACGCCCGGGTGCTGGTGCTCGGCTGGGGCTCCACGTACGGGCCGATCGGCGCGGCCTGCCGCGGGCTGCGGCAGCGCGGCCTCCCGGTGGCGCAGGCGCACCTGCGGCACCTGTCGCCGATGCCGGCCAACCTCGGCGAGGTGCTCCGCTCCTACGACCGCGTCGTCATCCCCGAGATGAACCTCGGCCAGCTCGCCCACGTGATCCGGGCCCGCTACCTGGTCGACGCGATCCCCTACAACCAGGTCCGCGGCCTGCCGTTCACCGCCGCCGAGCTGGAGACCATGCTGGAAGAGGTCGTGAAGAATGCCTGAGTCCGTGCCCAACGGGCGCGCCGGCGGCACCCCGGTCGCCCTCAAGCTCACCGCCAAGGACTTCAAGTCCGACCAGGAGGTGCGCTGGTGCCCCGGCTGCGGCGACTACGCGATTCTCGCCGCGGTGCAGTCGTTCATGCCGGAGCTCAACATCGCGCGTGAGAACACGGTCTTCGTCTCGGGGATCGGCTGCTCGTCGCGCTTCCCGTACTACATGAACACCTACGGGATGCACTCGATCCACGGCCGCGCCCCGGCGATCGCGACCGGGCTGTCGGTGTCCCGTCCCGACCTGTCGGTCTGGGTGGTGACCGGCGACGGCGACGCGCTGTCGATCGGCGGCAACCACCTGATCCACGCGCTGCGCCGCAACGTCAACCTGAAGATCCTGCTCTTCAACAACCGGATCTACGGCCTGACCAAGGGGCAGTACTCCCCGACCTCCGAGATCGGCAAGGTCACCAAGTCGACCCCGGTCGGCTCGGCGGACTCGCCGTTCAACCCGCTCTCGCTCGCGCTGGGCGCCGAGGCCACCTTCGTGGCGCGGACGATCGACTCGGACCGCAAGCACCTGCAGTCGGTGTTGCGGGCCGCGGCCGAGCACGAGGGCTCGGCGTTCGTGGAGATCTACCAGAACTGCAACATCTTCAACGACGGCGCGTTCGACCAGCTCAAGGACCCGGAGACCCGGGACGACTTCCTGATCCGGCTGGAGCACGGTCAGCCGATCACGTTCGGCGCCGACGGCCAGTTCTGCGTGGTGCACCCGCCGGGCGGCTTCGGGCTGGAGGTCCGGCCGACGTCCTCGGTGCGCCCGGAGGAGATCGTGGTGCACGACGCGACGGTGCAGGAGCCGGCGTACGCGTTCGCCCTCTCCCGGCTGCCCGGCTTCGACCTGCGGAACACCCCGATCGGCGTGTTCCGCGACGTCTCCCGCCCGTCCTACGACAGCCTCGTGCAGTCGCAGGTGGAGGTCGCGAAGGCGAAGACGACGGGGACCCCGGAAGAGGAGTTCGCGTCTCTGCTCTCCTCCGGCGACACCTGGACGATCCTCTAACACCCCGCCGACCACGCCGAAGGCCCCGTCGGTCAAGGATTTCGATCTCCGATCGTGTGAACAAGTCCTTGACCGGCGGGGTTTTTCCGTGATCGGGGTCGGGGGTTTTTCCGGATCGGGTCGGGGATCAGACCGTGACGCCGTTGTTCGACGGACGGTCGTTGCGGACGTAGACCAGCATGTCGCCGGTCTCCACGGCGATTCCCGCCGGTTCGGCCAGCGACACCACCCGGCCGCGCCGGATCAGCGCGATCACGAGCGCCTCCAGATCCCGCGGGGCGAGCCCGACCTCGTGTCGCTCGGCGGAGCGCATCGCCAGCGCCATCCCCTGGCCGGGGGTGAGCAGGTCCTCCACCACATCGATGAGGGGCGGCGCCGAGGTCGAGAGCCCGAGCAGCCGGCCGGCCGTGGACGACGACACGATCACCTGGTGGGCGCCGCTCTGCTTGAGCAGCGGGGCGTTCTCGGCCTCCCGTACCGCCGCGATGATCCGGACCTTGCCGCCGGTGAGCTGC
The DNA here is from genome assembly GCF_900107255.1 of Micromonospora pattaloongensis. Lineage (GTDB taxonomy): Bacteria > Actinomycetota > Actinomycetes > Mycobacteriales > Micromonosporaceae > Micromonospora_I > Micromonospora_I pattaloongensis. Next base: position 531,419 of record NZ_FNPH01000001.1, read on the forward strand.
CGTACGGTCAGCGTCACCAGGACGGCGGCGTCGTCGCTGTCCGTCGCGATGATCACCGCCTGGGCGCTCTTGACGCTCGCCTCGTTGAGGACGTTGGACCGGGTGGCCGAGCCCTCGACCGTGACGAATCCCTCCGCCGTCGCCTGCCGGAGCGCCACGGCGTTGCGCTCGACCACCACGACCCGTTGCTTGTCGAAGCCGGTCTCCAGCAGCGCGGAGATCGCACTGCGGCCCTTGGTGCCGTAGCCGCAGATGATCACGTGGTCCTTCACGTCTCTCCTCCACCGCACCACCCGGCGCGTCGTGCGGAACTGCTCGGTCAGGACTTCCAGCGTGGTGCCGACCAGGATGATCAGGAAGAGCACCCGCGCCGGGGTGATGACCAGGACGTTGACCAGTCGCGCCGAGTTGGTGACCGGGGTGATGTCGCCGTATCCGGTCGTCGAGAGGCTCACGACCGCGTAGTAGAAGCTGTCGAGGAGGCTGACGCCGTCCTCGTTGAGGTCGCGGTAGCCGTCACGGTCCAGGTAGACCACGCTGACGACGCACAACACGAGCCCGAGGGCCGCCAGCAGCCGCACGCTCAGGGCACGGAGCGGACCCTGACGTACGGCGGGAAAGTGGATCACAGCGCGCCCCGCGCCGCCGCTTCGTCCGCATGCACGACCACAAGATAGCCGGAGTGATCCAATCAGCCCCGGACGCCTCCCCGGTGTGCCATTCTCGCGCCGAGCGGCCCGAATCAGTCATGAACCATCTCAAGCCGGACGAAACGCGAGCAATAATCGCGGCAACCACGCAGCCAAGGGGTGCGGCAGACCCGGAGGAGTCTTGCGCGCGGCACCCGGATTATGAAAATTTCCTTCCAGCGGAACCGGGCCGACGATGGATCTTGCCGGCAATGGTCCGCGACGTCGCTCCCCTCCCGAAGGGACCCAGCATGACCGCACGACCAGCCCGGCTCCGGGCCGCACTGATCACGGCGGCGCTGCTCGGCGGCCTCGCCACCACAACCACGACGACGCCGGCGGCGGGCGCCAGCGCCTCCCCGACCCCCACCTCCGCCGCCTGCGCGCCCGACCCCGCCACCCCGAAGCGACAGTTCCGGGCAATGTGGATCGCGTCGGTCGTCAACATCGACTGGCCGACGAAGGCGTCCTACACCGCCCCCGACCGGGTCGCCACCCAGAAGGCCGAATACCAACGCTGGCTCGACCTGGCACAGCGGCTCAACCACAACGCCGTCGTCGTCCAGGTGCGGCCGACGGCCGACGCGTTCTGGTCGTCGCCGCACGAGCCGTGGTCCGAGTTCCTGACCGGGGTGCGCGGCCAGGACCCCGGCTGGGACCCGCTCGGCTACCTCGTCGAGGAGTCGCACAAGCGGAACCTGGAATTCCACGCCTGGTTCAACCCGTACCGCGTCTCCATGCCGGACGGCGCGGGACCCGACCTCGACAAGCTCGCGCCCGGCCACCCGGCGCGCCGGCATCCCGACTGGACCGTCGCCTACCCGGTGAACGCCGCCGGCTCCCGGCTCTACTACAACCCCGGCATCCCCGAGGTACGGCGGTTCGTGCAGACCGCGATGATGGACGCCGTCACCCGGTACGACGTCGACGGAGTGCACTTCGACGACTACTTCTACCCGTACCCCGCGGCCGGGCAGGACTTCCCGGACGCCGAGACCTTCGCGCGCCACGGCGCCGGCTTCGCGAGCCGGGCGGACTGGCGGCGACACAACATCGACCTGCTGATCCAGGAGATGGGCCAGCAGATCAAGGCGGCCAAGCCGTGGGTGAAGTTCGGGGTCAGCCCGTTCGGGATCTGGCGCAACAGGGCCGCGGACCCGCTGGGCTCCGACACCAACGGCACCCAGTCGTACGACGCCAACTACGCCGACACCCGCAAGTGGGTGAAGCAGCAGTGGATCGACTACATCGTGCCGCAGGTCTACTGGCATCTCGGGTTCGCCGTCGCGGACTACGCCAAGCTGGTGCCGTGGTGGGCGCAGGTGGTCGAGGGCACGCACGTGCAGCTCTACGTCGGACAGGCGGACTACAAGATCGGCGAACCCGGCCAGCCCGCCGCCTGGCACGACCCGGCGGAGATGTCCCGCCACCTCACCTTCAACCGCGACCACCCCCAGGTCACGGGCAACATCCACTTCAGCGCCGTGCAGGTGCGGGCGAACAAGCTCGGCGCCACCGACATCTACGCCCGCGAGCACTACGCGAAACCGGCCCTGGTGCCGACCATGCCGCACCTGCCGAGCCGGCCGCTGATGACGCCGGTCGTCATCAGCGCCGAGCGGCAGGCCGGCGGGGTGCGGCTGACCTGGCGACACCCGGCCAACGGCGTGGGCCCGTTCGACCGCGCCACCTCCTACGTGGTGTACCGGTTCGACGGCAGAACCGTGCCCGGCCGGTGCGAGCTCGCCGACGCCGGCGCCATCCTGGCGACCGTCCGCGGCACGGAACGCCGCTCGCAGACCTTCCTGGACCCCACCGCTCAGGCGGGTCGGCAGTACACGTACGTGGTGAGCGCGGTCGACCGGATCGGGAACGAGAGCGCCGCGAGCGCGCCCCGCTTCGTACGCTGACCGCCGCACCGGCGACGGCCGCCCCGGATCGCCCCGGGGCGGCCGTCGCCGCCCGCGTCGCGGCGGATCGCCCGCGGGCGGCCGCGACCCGGGTCAGGGGCGCGGACGGGCGGAGCGCGGCGCGGTGGTGGCCGCGGAGTCGCGTCGGGACGGGTCGCGACGGGGGGCCACGTCGCGCACCGCCGACGCCTCCCGCTTGCCCGCCGGGTGCCGCGGCGTCGCCTCCCGCGCCCCCATCTCCCCGCCCGCGAAGCGGCGCGAGCCGATCGTCAGGTCCGGGTGCTCCACCGCGAGCGCCACGACCGCCGCCTCCTCGAGGCTCAGCTCGGCCCCCTCGGCGTACGCCGCGTCGAACGCCGGGTCACCGATGGCGGACCGCACCGCCGCCTGCTCGTCCGCCCAGTACGCCCCGAACATTCCGGGCGTGCCGCGCAGCACCGTCCGGGTCGCCTGGGCCGCCCCGAACAGCCGCGCCGCGGTGACGGGGTCGCCGCCCAGCGCGCACCGCACCGCCATGGCGTTCAGCGTCTCGCAGGCGCGACGGTGGAAGCCGTACGTCATCCGGGAGCGCAGCGCCACGACCAGGTGGTCGTGCGCCGCCACCAGGTCGCGACGGGCCAGCGCGACCATGCCCAGCAGCATGTCCACGGTGCGTCGACCGCGCTCCACCGGCCGGGTGGCCTCGACCGGCCGGGCGGCGCCGAGCAGCTCGGCGGCCTCGTCCAGCGCGCCGCGCCGCCACAGCAGCTCGGCGAGGCTGTAGACGGCGAACAACCCGTCGCCGGCCACGCCGTCGGCGTTCGCGCCGTCGATCACCTCACGGCAGACCCGCTCCGCCTCGACCAGCTGTCCCATGTCGATCAACGTCGCGCCGCGGCCGCCGAGCACCCGGGCGAGCAGCGCGGCGTCGCCGGCCTGCCGCGCCGCCGCCTCGGCGCGCTGCGAGAAGCGAAGCTCCTCGGCGAACTCCCCGTCCGCACCGGCGTGCAGCGAATGCATGTGGTACGCCGCGGCCAGCTCCGCCTCGGGGATCGGCTCCCCGGTCTCCGCGATCCGCCCGTAGAGCCGGAAGAGCCACAGCCGCCCCTCGCGGCCGATACCGCGTTCCCGCCACCACTGGTCCAGGCCGCTGGAGAGCTGCAGTCCCCGCCGCGCGCTGCCGCCGGTCGCGCTCCAGCGCAGGCCCGCGCGCACCTCGTCGGCGAGCGGATCGAGCGCGTAGAGCGACAGCGTCACCGGCTGCCCGTCGCGCCCGAGATGCGCCTGGCGCAGCGCGTGCAGCGCCCACGCCACGTGCCGGTCGCGCGCGGCCCGCTCCTCGCCCGCCTCGACCAGTCGCCGCGCGGCATAGCCACGGATCGGGTCGAGCATCCGGTACGTGCTGCCCGAGGCGTGCGGCTCCGCCTGGATCATCGACTTGTCGACCAGCACCGCCAGCGGGTCCAGCGCGTCCTCTTCGAGCAGCCACTCCACGGTCGGCAGGTCGACCGGACCGGAGAAGACGGAGAGCCAGCGCAGCAGCCGCGCCGCTCGGGGGCCGAGCGTGCGGTAGGACCAGGAGACGGTGGCCTGCATGGTGATGTGCCGCTGGGTCACCGAGCGCGGCGTGCGCTGCTGCGGCACGAGCACCCCGGCGGCGAGTGCGCGCCGGCGCGCGTCGGCCGAGGTCTCCCGCATCGCCGTACGGCCGTCGCCGCCCCGCGCGGCCGAAACCCACCCCGGGGGACGAACGCGGGCGCGGTCGTCGCGGGCAGGACCCGGCCGGCCGGCGTCGTCCCCCCTGGCGGCATCGTCCCCCCGGCCCGCGTCTTCGCTCCGGCCCGCGTCTTCGGTCCGGCCCGCGTCTTCGCTCCGGCCCGCGTCGAGCGTGCCGAGCACGTCGTCCAGGCGCTCGGCCAACTGGCCGGCGGAGAGCACCCGCAGCCGCGCCGCCGCCAGTTCGATCGCCAGCGGCAGGCCGTCGAGGCGCGCGACCACCCGTTGCAGGTCGACGGACTCGGCCGGCGAGGGAAACCGGCCACCGCGCGCCGCCGAGGTCCGCTCCAGCAGCAGCGCCACCGCGTCGCTGGGGCCACCGCCGGGCGGCGGCTCGACCGAGAGCGGCGGGATGCGCCACACGACCTCGCCGGGCAGCCCGAACGGCTCGCGGCTGGTCGCGAGGACGTGGACCCCGCTGCCGCCGGTGAGCAGCCGCGCGGTCACGTCGGCGACGGCCGGCAGGTGCGCGTCGCAGGTGTCCAGCAGCAGCAGCATCCGGCGCGACGTGGCGTGTTCGACCAACGTGTCGACGATGGGACGGCCCGGCTCGGGACGCAACCCGAGCACGGCGGCGATCGCGAACGCGACCAGGCCGGGGTCGGTGACGGTCGCGATGTCGACGAACCAGACGCCGTCCGGGTACACCCCGACCGTGCGGGCCGCGAGCTCGACCGCGAGGCGGGTCTTCCCGGCGCCGCCGGCGCCGACCACCGTGACGAGGCGGTGCCCGCGGACCAGCGCGTCCAGCTCGGCGCGTTCGGCCTCCCGGCCGACGAACGCGGTCGCCTGGTTGGGCAGGTTGTGGGTCGCGGCGTCGACGGTGCGCGGACGCGGGAACTGCCGCTCCAGGCCGGGCGCCACGAGCTGGAACAGCCGCTCGCGGTCGTCGAAGCCACGGAGCCGGTGCAGCCCGAGATCCAGCAGCGACGCGTCGGCGGGCAGCGGCGCGGCGTGCCGCGCGGTGGCGGCCGAGCAGAGCACCTGTCCACCGTGGGCCGCGGCGGCGATCCGGGCCGCGCGGTGCACCTCGGGGCTGGCGTACTCACCGCCGACCGGCTCGGCGTGCCCGGTGTGCAGCCCCATCCGGACCCGCGGCGTCGAGTCGGGCGTCGGCCACTCGTGCTCGGTCAGCGCCCGTTGCGCCGATGCGCAGGCCGCCATGGCCGCGCCCGCGTCGGCGAAAGCGACGAAGAACGAGTCACCTTCGGTGAAGAGCTCGGCGCCGTCGCTCGTGGCCAGGGTGCGACGCAACAGTCGGCGATGCTCGCTCAGGACCGGCAGGTATCCGGCACCGAGCATCCGGGCCAACCGCGTCGAGCCCTCGATGTCGGTGAACAGAAAGGTCACCAGACCACTCGGCAGATGCGTGCGTGCCGACACCCGTTGAACCTCCGCCCCCCTGGAAGTCGAGATCCATGCTCCCGTACGCCCGGCCAGGGGCGCATCGTAGAAACGGTTCACAAAGACCCGACTCAAGGTCTCAACCAGGGACTATGTCAGTAGCCTCCATCGACCTGCGCATGACCAACAGGGTTGCTACGGCTGACGCAACGACGACGGGCGGGTGCGGTTGTGGCACGAGAGGACAGACTTGGGCGCCTTCCGGATGATCTTGGAAGGAAACATCCCTCGTAACTCTCCATAATCTACACGAACGCGACAGACCGTCCGTGCCTCAGCAGCCACATCCGCCGCCGCAGCACCCGCCGCCGCCGGTGGGCACCGACTCCCGGCCGCCGGCCGCCCCGCGTCCCGTCACCGCGACGGTGGACAGGAGCTTGACCGTGTCGCCGTGCCCCTGCGGGCAGGGCGCCGGCGCGGACGCCTCGGCCATCGGACGGTTTACCTCGAAAGTGTCGCCGCAGGCGCGGCAGCGGAACTCGTAGCGCGGCATGGCATCAGGGTACGGCGGCCCCTGACGTCGGCGCATTCATGGGTAATACTCGACGGGTGGTGAATGGGGAGGAGACCGCGCGCGTCCGGCGACTACGGCCCGCGACGCCTCCGGCAGTCGCGCCTCCGGCAGTCGCGCCCCCGGCCCCGGCCCCGGCCACGGTCCCGGCGCCCCGACCCGAATCCGAGCCGCTGCCGCCCGCCCGGTCCGCGACCCCCACCGAGACGCGGCCCGTTCCGGCGACCGCCACGGCGCGCACCGGCGAGAGCACCACGGCGCCGGCCGCGGGCGGACCGACCGCGGTCACCGCCGCGCGGTCGAACGCCGCGCCGTCGACGACAGGCGACGCCGGCGCGACCGGCGCGGCCGACACGACGGCCACCGACACGACGGCTACCGACACCCCACCCGCGCCCGCACAGACCGCGCCCGCACAGACCGCGCCCGCCGGCGCGAGCGCGACGCCGGCCAGCGCCGACGTCGCTCCCCCACCGGCCGGCGCTGCCGCCGTGCCGGGCCGGACCCGGCGGCTGCGGGCGGCGTTCACCCACGCCGTCGGCGGGTTGGCGCCCGTCGGGCGGGCGGGTAACGCCACCCGCCGGACGGTGGCCGCGTGGTCGCGCCGGCCGAGCGGCCGACTGACCCTGCCCGCGCTGCTCCTGCTCGCCCTCGTCGTCACCGCCGGCGCCGCCGGCGCGTTCGTCGTGCCGGCGACCGCCCCCGCGCCGCGCCCAGCGGCGGCCGAGGCGGAGGCCGGGCCGACGCAGGACGTTCCCGACCTGCCGGTGCTGCCGGTCGACCCCACCGCCGCGCCGCCGCTCGGCACGCCCACCGGCACCCCGGCCCCCGGCGGCGTCACCGTCGGCCGCCCCGCCGAGGCGCTGGCGGGGTGGGCGCAGCCGCTCTCCGCCCGGCTGGGGATCTCCGCGGTGGCGCTGCAGGCGTACGGCTATGCGGAGCTCGTCCTGGCGCGGACCACGCCCGGATGCCGGCTCACCTGGACCACGCTCGCCGCCATCGGCAAGGTCGAGTCGCAACACGGCACGTACAACGCCACCCTGCAGCCCGACGGCCTCGCGAGCCCGCAGATCGTGGGTCCGCCGCTGACCGGCCAGGGCGGGACGCAACTGATCCGCGACACCGACCGCGGCGAGATCGACGGCGACCTGATGTACGACCGGGCGATCGGCCCGATGCAGTTCATTCCGAGCACGTGGCGGGAGATCGGCGCCGATGGCGACAACGACGGCGTGAAGAATCCCAACAACATCTATGACGCCGCCCTCGCCGCCGGTAACTATCTGTGCAAGAACGGCCGCGACCTCACGGCCGCGCCGGACTGGTGGAACGCCATTCTTTCCTACAATGACGTGCGACCATACGCCCAAGACGTCTTCGACACCGCGAACGAATACGGGCGCCGCAGTCGCACGTAGCGTCATTACCCGATACTTTTCCGCGACGGGCACTTCCCCCACGCTTGCGATCGCGGCAAGCTAGACGCGTGATGGTGCGCGAGTGGGATCCCAGGACGGCGTCGTCCGGCGAGCTCCAGTCGTTGCTGGACACGCTCAATGCGGCGGTCGCGGCCGACCTGCCGGATGATCCACTGTGGCAGGACAGTTCCCTTCGGGAGTACCTGAGCGAAACGATGCCGGGCGAGCGGCGCATCTCGTGGATCGCCGAGGAGAAGCCCGACGCCGACGGTTCGCCGACGCGCATCGTCGGCTACGTCAACGTCCTGCTGCTCGGTGAGATCGGCGTCGTGGAGTTGCTGGTCCATCCCGCCGTGCGCCGCCGGGGGCTGGGGCGGCGCCTGCTGGGGATCGCCGCGCGCCGGGTCTATCACGAAGGGTTCACGGCGCTCGGCGTCGAGGTGATCGGCGGGACGCCGGCCGTCGCGTTCTACGACGCCAACGGGTTCAACCGGGAGTACGTGGAGATCCGCAGCGTGCTGCGGTTGTCCGCAGTGGACTGGTTGGCGCTCGGCGAGATGGCCCGCGGGGTCGCGGCCGGCTACCGGATCGAGTTTCACCCCGGCGGCCCGACCGACCCCCAGATGATCGAGGCGTACGCGCGGGCCAAGGCGGAGCTGCGGGACGTCGAGGACGGCGACCTCGACCTGCGCCCGAGCTCGTACGATCCGGAGCGGCTCCGGGAGAGTCTCGCCTGCCTGCACCGGCGCGGCATGAAGCCGTACATCGTGCTCGCCATTCACGAGCAGACCGGCGAGGTGGCCGGGTTGACCGAGGTCGTCGTGCCGGCGCAGCACCCCACCCGGGCGGACCAGTACGACACGATCGTCGCGCAGGGGCACCGGAGCTACGGCATCGACCGGGCGATCAAGGCGCGCATGCTCTTCGAACTGCGCGCCGCCGAGCCGAAGCTCGCCGAGGTGCAGACCTGGAACGCGCAGGCCAACGAGTCGATGCTCAAGGTGAACGCCGAGCTCGGCTTCGAGCCGGACCGCGACTGGTGGGAGTTCGGGGCCGACGTGGCCGACATCGCGCACCGCCTGGAAGCCGAGCACTGACCCGTCGGCTGATCGGTCGTCGGGCTCAAATCGGAAGGTTCATCACAGAGACCACCGGGGGATAGACGCAGGCCAGAAACGCCCCTTAACGTGCGTTGAACCCTGGCCCGCCCCTGTGGAGGCTTCATGCGCCGTCTGCGCGCCCACTGTCCCCCGCCCGCCGACCGGATCCGGTCGCGGCGTTCGCTCCGATCGCTTCTGGCGGTCACGACCGGCGCGGCGGCGACCGTCGCCGCCGTCGGTTTCGCGCCGGCCGCGGCCACCGCCGCGCCGACCGAGCTGTTGATTTCCGAGTACGTCGAGGGCTCGTCGAACAACAAGGCGGTCGAGCTCTACAACGGCACCGGCGCCCCGGTCGACCTCGGCGCCGGCCAATATCTGCTCCAGCTCTACTTCAACGGATCGCCCACCCCGACGAACATCGCGCTCGCCGGCACCGTCGCGGCCGCGGACACCTTCGTCTTCGCGCACTCGTCGGCCGCGGCCGCGATTCTGGCCGAGGCCGACCAGACCACCGGCGCGGCCCTGTTCAACGGCGACGACGCGATCGTGCTGCGCAAGGGTGGCGCCACGGGCGCCGTCATCGACTCGATCGGGCAGGTCGGCGTCGATCCGGGCACCGAGTGGGGCGCCGGGCTGACCAGCACCGCCGACAACACCCTGCGCCGGCTCCCCTCGGTCACCGCCGGCGACACGGACCCGACGGACGCCTTCGACCCGGCGACGCAGTGGGCCGGGTTCCCGGTCGACACGTTCGACGGGCTCGGCACCCACGCCGTCGACGGCGGCGGCCCCATCGATCAGCCGGCCGTGCTGACCTGCGGCACCGCGCTGGTCACCCCCATGGGAACGACCGCGAGCCGGGAGGTCACCGCGACCGACGCGGACGACACCGTCGTCGACCTGGCCGTCACCGCCGTCACGCCGACGCCGACCCGCGGCTTGATCTCGCGTACGGCATTCTCCCCCGCGGCGGGCGTCGGCGGCACCGCGCGGGCCACCGTGACGGCGACGGCCGACGTCCCCGCCGGCTCGTACGCGGTGACGCTGACCGCGACCGACGCCGATGGCGCGGCCACGTCGTGCGCCCTGACGATCCAGGTGACCACCGTCCTCACCGTCGGTGAGGTGCAGGGGCCGACCACCGACGCGGAGTCCGGGCGGACGGACCGCTCGCCGCTCGCACCGGCGTCGGGGAACGGCAGCAGCAGCGTGCTGCACGACGTCCGCGGTGTGATCACGCAGCGGACCCTCTCCCGCACGTCGGCCGGGGCCGCACAGCACGGCTTCTTCCTGCAGAGCCGGGCCGGCGTCGAGGACGACGACGCCACCAGCTCCGACGGGATCTTCGTGTTCATGGGCAGCAACACGTCCCTGATCGGCGGCTACGAGCCGACGGTCGGTGACGAGGTGGTGCTGCGGGCCCGGGTCGCGGAGTTCAGCTTCATGACGCAGCTCACCGGCGCGTCGCTGGTCCAGAAGCTGGCCTCCGGTCTCGACGTCGACACCGCCGTCGCGACCGTCGACGCCACACCGCCCGCCGACCTCGTCGCCGCCGACCGGTTCTGGGAGCGGCACGAGGGGATGCGGATGCGGGTGCGCGCCGGCAGCGGCTCGGTCGGCCCGCGCAGCACCTTCGCCTCCACCGCCGACTCGGAAATCTGGCTGGTGGACCGCGAGGATCCGCTGATGGAGCGCGCCGACCCGTACGCCCGGCGGACCTTCCGGGACGCCCATCCGCTGGACAACAACCCGGACCGGCTCTTCGACGACGGCAACGGCCAACGGATCCTGATCGGCACCTCGGGCGTCAAGTGGACGGCGCAGGACAGCGCCGCGCTGCTGCCGCCGGTGCACACCTTCGACACCCTGACCGCGGACGCGGTCGGCGGTCTCTCGTACTCCTTCAGCAAGTACGGGATCCAGGTCGAGCAGGCCGCCTTCGCCGCCGGCACCGACCCGTCGGCGAACCACCCGCCGCAGCCGGCGAAGCGTTCCGAGGAGTTCGCGGTCGCCACGTACAACGTGCACAACCTGTACGACTTCCGCGACGACCCCTTCGACGGCTGCGACTTCGTCGGCAACTCCGGCTGCCCCGGCGTCAGCCCGCCGTTCGACTACGTTCCGGCCAGCGCCGAGGAGTACGAGGCGTCGCTCGCGGCGCTCGCCGACCAGATCAGGAAAGACCTGCACTCCCCCGACCTGATCCTCGTGCAGGAGGCGGAGGACCAGGACATCTGCGCCGTCTCCGACCGGGCGCTGGTCTGCGGCGACACCAACAACGCCGACGGCGCGCCGGACACGCTGCAGGAGCTGGCGCTGGCCGTGGCGGCCGCGGGCGGCCCGGCGTACGCCGCCGCCTACGACCGGACCGGTGCGGACGCCCGGGGCATCACCTCGGCGTTCCTGTACCGGACCGACCGGCTGTCGCTCGCCGAGGCGACCGCCACCGACCCGGTCCTCGGATCGGCGCCGACCGTGCAGTACCGGGCCGCCGGCGTGCCGACCAACGCCGACGTGCAGAACCCCAAGACCCTCAACGCCGAGCTCCCGGCCGACCTGGACCGCTCGACCGGCGTGGACGGGACGAAGGTCTTCACGCGGGCACCGCAGGTGGCGAAGTTCGAGGTGCTCGCGGCCCCGGGCGTGACCGAGCACCTCACGCTGTGGGCGTTGAGCAACCACTTCTCGTCGACCCCGGACGCCCGCGTCGGGCAACGGCGGGAACAGGCCGGGTACGGCGCGGCGATCGTCACGGCGATCGAGGCGGCGGACCCGCACGCGCGGGTCGTGTTCGGCGGGGACCTGAACGTCTTCCCCCGGCCGGACGACCCGATCGCGACGGGCGCCTCGCCCACGCCGTCGGACCAGCTGGCGCCGCTGTACGAGGCGGGGCTGCGCAACCTCTGGGACGACCTGGCCGCGGACGCGCCGTCGGCGGCGTACTCGTACGTCTTCGGCGGGCAGGTGCAGACGCTGGACCATCTCTTCGTCAACGGGCCACTCCACGGCGACCTGGTGCAGATGCGCGCGGCGCACATCAACGCGGACTGGACGCCGGGGTACGACGGCGACGGCTCGCGCGGGTCGAGTGACCACGACCCGCAGGTGGCGCGCTTCCGGTCGCGGGCCTCGCTCACCGTCGACGACGTGTCGGTGGTCGAGGGGGCGCGGGGCACGACCCCGATCGCGTTCACCGTCCGGGTGTCGCGGCCGCTCTCCCAGCCGGCGCTGATCTGCGCCACCACGCTGGGGATCACGGCCTCGTCCGGTTCGGACTACGACCCGTACGCCGGGTGCCGCACGCTGGCCGCCGGAGAGACGTCGCTGACCTTCACGGTCGCGGCGCGTGGGGACCGCAAGCGGGAGGCCGACGAGAAGCTCGCGTTCGTCGTCGCCGGCGTCCCCGGGCTGCGCCTGGCGGACCCGATCGCGATCGGCACGATCCTCAACGACGACTAGTCCGCATCCGCTCGACACGAACCGGCCCGCCGCCCCCATGGGTGGCGGGCCGGCCGTTTCAGCAGGCGTACGCGTCACGCCGACTCGTTCAGTAGCCGTAAAAGGCCGGGTCGGGGGGCGGCGGCGGGACGCCCCGGTTCTGTGCGACCCGGACCTCCCACTGGCTGCGCCGCCGCTGCGCGTCGCGGTACCCACGGTCGCGGTGGTATGTCTCCGGCGGCCGGGCCAACCCGTAGACGTCCCCCCACCACTCGCCCGGCTCCGGGTCGCAGATCGTGTCCAGGTGCGACGGGTAGCGCCGCTCGGCACCGTCGCGCAGGTCGTCGCGGTCCTGCATCGGCAGCACGACACGCCCGTTCTGGTCCACCACCGCCAGGTAGAGCCCCGCGGCGCCGAGCAACCGTTCCAGCACCGCCAGGCTCGGCGTCATCGACCCGGCCTCGATCCTGCCGACCGTCGCCGGCGACACCTTCGCGAACCGGGCCAGCTGCCGCTGGCTGAGGTCGGCGATCCGGCGCGCACGCCGGACCAGCCCCGCGACGGGGTACTCCCCCACTCGCGCTGTTCCGTCCGGCGGCTCGACGGCGTCGCTCATGCCCGCACCCTGGCAGCCGCACGGCGGGGCGGCAACCAGGCCGAGATTCCTGTGGACGGGGCTGTGGATAACACCACTGAACAGCGGCGGCGACCATCTCGCAACGGCCACCTTTGCTCTGCTTACCCGGAGGCAACAGGTCGTGTCCGGTATCCGGACGCTGTCCGTTCCCTATGGGTAAGCAGAGCAAAGGAGAGAGCCAGCGCACTACCGCGCCTCCCGGCCGCGACAGCTCGCGGGCTACGACAGTTCGCGGGCCACGACAGCTCGCGGGCCGCGACAGCTCGCGGGATCAGTAGCGATCGCGCAGTAGCTGTGCGGCCTCCGCGGCCCAGTAGGTGAGGATGATCTGCGCGCCGGCGCGCCGGATCGACGTGAGCGACTCCATCATGGCCTGCTCCCGGTCGATCCAGCCGTTCGCCGCCGCGGCCTCGACCATCGCGTACTCGCCGGAGACCTGGTAGGCCGCCACCGGCACGTCCACCGCCGCCCGCACCGCGGCCAGCACGTCCAGGTACGGCAGCGCCGGCTTCACCATCACCATGTCGGCGCCCTCGGCGATGTCCAGCTCCACCTCGCGCAGCGACTCGCGCAGGTTCGCCGGGTCCTGCTGGTACGTGCGCCGGTCGCCCTGCAGCGTGGACTCCACCGCGTCGCGGAACGGGCCGAAGAAGGCGGAGGCGTACTTCACCGCGTACGCCAGGATCGCCGTGTCCCGGTAGCCGGCGGCGTCCAGCGCGCGCCGGATCACCCCGACCTGTCCGTCCATCATCCCTGAGGGTCCCACCACGCCGGCGCCGGCGGCGGCCTGCGCGACCGCCATCTCGCCGTACGCGGTCAGCGTCGCGTCGTTGTCCACGGTGCCGTCCGGCGCCAGCAGCCCGCAGTGCCCGTGCGAGGTGAACTCGTCCAGGCAGAGGTCGCTCATCACCACCGTCGCGTCGCCGACCTCGGCGACGACGTCGCGGATCGCGACGTTGAGGATGCCGTCGGGATCGAGGCCGGCCGAGCCGGTCTCGTCGCGGGCGGTCGGCACCCCGAAGAGCATCAGCCCGCCGACGCCGGCCTGCACCGCGTCGACCGCGGCCTTGCGCAGCGAGTCACGCGAGTGCTGCAGCACGCCGGGGAGCGACGGGATCGGCCGCGCCTCGGTCAGCCCCTCCTTCACGAAGAGCGGCAGGACCAGCTCGGCCGGGGCGACCCGCGTCTCCTCGACGAGCCGGCGCAACGGCGCGGTCCGTCGCAGGCGGCGCGGGCGTACCTCCGGGAAACCCATGACGACTCCTAGTTCACCTGAATCTCAGGGCGGTCGGGCCCTGCACCTTGGAACCACGGCGCTGCTTCGCCGGCATGGCCGCCAGTTTCTCCCGCAGCTCCACGGCGTAGGACGCGAGCGCCTCCACCAGGTCCGGCACCGATGCGTGCGCCGGTTGCACGTCGACCCGGAGGCCGAACTCCGTCGCCGTCTCCGCCGTCTTCGGGCCGATCACCGCGACCACGGTGCGGGCGTGCGGCTTGCCGGCGATGCCGACCAGGTTGCGCACGGTCGAGGACGAGGTGAAGAGCACGGCGTCGAAGCCACCGGACTTGATCGCGTCCCGGATCTCGGCGGGCGGCGGCGCCGCCCGGACCGTCCGGTACGCGGTCACGTCGTCGACCTCCCAGCCCAGCTCGATCAGACCGGCGGCGAGCGTTTCGGTCGCGATGTCCGCGCGGGGCAGCAGCACCCGGCCGACCGGGTCCAGGATCTCGTCGTGCGGCGAGAACTCGGCCAGCAGGCCCTCGGACGACTGCTCGTCGGCCGGCACCAGCTCGGGCTGGATGCCGAAGGCGCGGACCGCGTCCGCGGTCGCCTCGCCGATACAGGCGATCTTTACGCCACCGAAGTGCCGGGCGTCCAGGCCGTGCTCGGCGAACTTCTCCCAGACCGCCCGCACCGCGTTCACCGAGGTGAAGATGACCCAGGCGTAGCGCCCGTCGACCAGGCCCTTGACCGCCCGCTCCATCTGGGCCGGGGTGCGCGGCGGCTCGACGGCGATCGTCGGCACCTCGCAGGGGATCGCCCCGTACGCGCGCAGCCGGGCGCTCATCGCGCCGGCCTGCTCCTTCGTCCGCGGGACGAGCACCTTCCAGCCGTAGAGCGGCCGGTTCTCCCACCAGCTCAGCTTGTCCCGCTGCGGGACACCGCCGCCGACAGTGAGCACGACACGGCCGGTGAAGCCGAGCGCCGCCGCCACGAAGCTGTCCACCGTGGAGGTCGTCGTGTACTGCGTCTCGCCGGTGCCGTCTCCGGTCACCCCGACGGCGGTCGTGCCGTCGACGCCCGCCGCCAGCAGGCCGTCGCGGATCGCCGCGAGGTCACCGGCATCCACCGCCAACGCGAGCGAGCCGCGCCCGATCGCCGCGGCGAGCGCGTCGAAGTCCAGCGTGGCGACGTCGTCGACGTCGGCGGCGGTGCGTACGCCGGGCAGCGGCACGCCCGCGTAGGTCGCGACCCCCTCGGCCTGGCCGACGCCCGGGACCACCTCGAAGTGCACGGCGGTACGCGCCACCGCCTGCACCTCCTTGACGACCGCGTCGTGCCCGAACGGATCACCGGCGACCAGGTGCACGGCGGAGAGCCCGGAACGGGCCGCCGAGATCAGCATCTTGGCGACGTCGCCCGGGACCCCTTCGGCGGGGCTGAACTGCGCGTCGGCCTTCGCCTCGGCGCGGATCGCGTCCAGCAGCGGCTCCGGTACGCCACGGTCGTAGATCACCTGGTCGGCCTCGACCAGGGCGTCGTGCGCCCGGCGAGTCAGCAGGCCCGGGTCGCCGGGGCCGGCCCCGACGAACGCGATACGGCCTACGGGCTTACGGGTGCGGGTCATTCTGTGCTCCCCAGTTGCTGGGCTTGTGCGCCGGACGGCATGGGCGCGACAAGGATCGTGTCGGCGCCGGCGTCGAGGAGATCGGCGGCGAGCGCTTTACCAATCTCCGCGGCGTCGGCGGGCGTTCCGGTGCGGGACAGCCGGATGTCGCGAGCTCCATCCGGGCTGATCACCGCCCCGCGCAGGTAGATCTCGTCACCGTGGTCGCCCTCGGCGAGTTCCGCGAACGCCGCGACCGGCGCGCTGCAACCTGCCTCCAGCGTCGCCAGCAACGCCCGCTCCGCGGTGACCGCGGCGCGGGTCGGTGCATGGTCGAGTGCGGCGAGCAGCTCGACCAGGTCCGTGTCGTCCGCCCGGCACTCCACCGCCAGCGCCCCCTGAGCGGGGGCGGGCAGCATGAGCATCGGGTCGAGAGTCTCGGTGATCTCGTCGGAGCGCCCGAGCCGGGCCAACCCCGCGCGGGCGAGCACGACCGCGTCGAGATCGGCGTCCGGACCGGTGACCCGACGGATCCGGGTGTCAACGTTGCCTCGAATTGGCGTGACCTGCAACTGCAGGCCGAGCGCGTGCAGCTGGGCGATCCGCCGCAGCGCCCCCGTGCCGACCGTGGCGCCGGGCGGCAGCTCGGTCAGCATTCGGCCATCGCGCGTGATCAGCGCGTCCCGCGGGTCCTCCCGCTGCGGCACGGCGGCGATGTGCAGGCCGTCGTGACCGGCGGTGGGCAGGTCCTTGTACGAGTGGACGGCGAAGTCGATCTCCTTCGCGCCGAGCGCGTCGCGCAACGCCGAGACGAACACCCCGACGCCCAGCGAGGCGACGGGGGCGGTGGAGCGGTCGCCGGCGGTGACGATCTCCACCAGCTCGACCTCGCGCCCGGTCGCGGCACGCAGCGCGTCGGCCACGCGTCCGGACTGGGCCACGGCCAGGGCGCTACCCCGGGTGCCGAGACGTAGCGCGGTCATCACTCACCTCCCAGATCGGGCACGGCGTCGGCGCCCGAACTCTGCGGCACCTCCAGGTCGAACAGCTCCCGCAGCAGCGCCGCGTACTGGTCGCCGCCGGGCTCCGCCGCGAGCTGGCGGACCCGTACGGTCGGCGAGTGGAGCAGCCGCTGCACCACCCGGTGGACGGTGTGCGCGACCTCCGCCCGCTGCTCGTCGGTGAAGTCCGGGCGGCGCTGCGCGAGCCGGCGCAGCTCGGCGCTGACCACGTCGTCGGCGCGGCCGCGCAGCGCGGCGACGGTCGGCGCGACGTCGGCCCCGCGCAGCCAGGTGAGGAACGCCTCAACCTCGCCGGTGACGATCCGGGTCACGGCCGCCGTGTCGGCCGCGGCCGGCGCCTCGGTCACCGAGGTGGCGAGCCGGTCGATGTCGACGACCACGACGCCGGGCAGCTCGGCCACGGCGGCCTCGACGTCGCGCGGCACGGCGAGGTCGAGCAGGACCAGCGGCGTGGCCGACCGCCCGGCGGCCCGGCGCCGCTCGAGCGCGCCGACGACCACCTCACGGGTGAGCACGGGCTCGGTCGAGGCGGTCGCGGCGACCACCACGTCCACCTCCGACAGCGCCGCGGGCAACTCCTCGAACGGCAGCGCGCTGGCCCCGTACGCCTCGGCGAGCCGGACGGCGCGGGCGGCGCCCCGGTTGGTGACGGCCAGCGACCCGACGCCGAGCCGGGAGAGCGTCGCCACCGACAGCGCCCCCATCGCGCCCGCGCCGACGACCAGCGTCGGCCGGCCGGCGAGGCCCCCGTCGAACTGGCCGGCGGCCACGTCGAGCGCCGCGGTCACCACACTCTGCCCCGCGCGGTCGATGCCGGTCTCCGCGTGCGCCCGCTTGCCGACCCGCAGCGCCTGCTGCATCAGCTCGTGCAGCAGCCGGCCGGCGGTGTCGGCCTCGGTCGCGGCGTGGTACGCGTCACGGAGCTGGCCGAGGATCTGCGCCTCGCCGACCACCATCGAGTCGAGCCCGGCGGCGACCCGGAAGGCGTGCTCCACGGCGGCGGCCTCGTAGTGGACGTACAGGTTGTTGGCGAGCTCGGCCGGCGCGCAGCCGGCCTGGGCGGCGAGCACGGCGCAGACGTCGCCGAGGCCGCCGTGGAAGCCGGTGACCGCGGCGTAGACCTCGACCCGGTTGCAGGTGGAGAGGACGACGGCCTCGCGGACGTAGGGCTGGGCGGCCAGGCGGCGGAGGATGTCGGTGAGCTGCCCGGGTGCCACGGCGAGTTGTTCCAGCGTGGCGACCGGGGCGGTGCGGTAGGACGCGCCGACGACGAGCAGGTTCACGAGCCGACCGCCTCCACTCCGGCCCGCCCCGCCCGCCCGTCCGTCTCCTCGGCCCCGCCGACGAGCCCGCCCGGCAGCGCGGTCAGCGCCGCCTTGCGGTGCTCGTGGAAGGACAGGATCTGCAGTTCGATCGCGAGATCGACCTTGCGCATGTCCACCCCCTCGGGAACGGTGAGCACGCAGGGCGCGAAGTTGAGGATGCTGGTGACGCCGACGGCGACCAACTGATCGGCGACGGTCTGCGCGGCGGCCGCCGGGGTCGCGATCACTCCGATCGCGATGGACTCCTCGGCGGCGATCGTCGGCAGCTCGTCGATGTGCCGCACGGTCAGGCCGCTGATCTCTTCGCCGACGCGCGCGGGGTCGGCGTCGAAGAGCGCGGCGATCCGGAAGCCGCGGCTGGCGAAGCCGGCGTACCCGGCCAGAGCGTGACCGAGATTACCGATTCCCACCAGGGCGACCGCCCGGCATTGAGTGAGCCCGAGCACGTATTCGATCTGTTCGATGAGGAGAGCCACGTCATAACCGACGCCACGCGTGCCGTACGAGCCGAGATGCGAGAGATCCTTGCGCAATTTCGCTGAATTGACGCCCGCGGCTGCGGCGAGCCCTTCACTGGAGACCGTGTCGTCGCCGGAGTCGGCGAGATTGTGCAGAGCGCGGAGGTATTCGGGCAGCCGCGCCACGGTCGCCTCAGGGAGATCCGGAAGCGCCGGAACGGCACCGGCTCGGCCGGGCGCGCCTGGGCGGTTCTGACTCATGTGACTCCGTGCGGTGCGATCCTCGACCTGCCGAACCGGCCGGCCACTGCGGGTGCCCCTGTCGCGATCGCCGTGATCGGCTGTGCTAGCGGGGTTCTTCGGGGTATCAGAGTATTCGCTTGTGAAGGCGTGCACAAATCGCGATCTTGATCGATCGCGGCAATCGTTCACCGGACCCTCCGTTCGCATGATCCCCGCACGCGGCGGAACGGGCACGGTTTCGCGATTATCGCCCCATTCCGACTTCTCCGACCGCCCGCGTCGGACACCCGACGGCGCGGCGACGACGTGGTCGACGGCACGTGGCAGGGAGAGCCCTACCGTGAAGAGGCCGGTCGGCAGGATGGGGGTGAGCGGTGCGCATGAATAGCGTCGACGACATGACCACCGCAACCGCGACGGGCACGCCGACCGCGGACGACGAGCAGCACCGCCGGGTGCCGGCTGTGCTGGCCTACCTGCGCAGCTGACCCGCCAGTGCGACCGCCTCGGTCAGGGTGTCGGCCACCGGGCGGCCGGAGGCGCGCAGGCGCTCGGCGTCGGTGAAGCCGCCGGTGTAGAGCACGCAGGTCGCCCCGACGGACTCGGCCGCGTCCGCGTCATCGATGGAGTCGCCGATCAGCACCGCGGACCGGCCGTCGATGCCGAGTTCGGCGAGGTGCCGCGCGAGGTGGTCCGCTTTCGGGCCGCCGCCGACCGCGGCGCGCAGCCCGTCGACGCGCCGGAACGACGTGGTCAGCCCGTACGTCTCGACGGCCGGCAGCAGCTCCTCGTGGAACCACATCGACAGCAGCGACTGGGTGCCCTGCCACGACTCGATCGCGCTCTTCGCGTCGTCGGCCAGCTCGCACGTGGTGAGCCCGCTGCGGTACGCGTCGTGGAAGATCGTGTCCAGCCGGCCGAACTCCTCGGCGTCGACCGCCCGCCCCAGCACCTCGGCGTAGTAGGCGGAGATCGGGCGGCGGAACTGGACCCGATGCTCCTCGGCGGTCACGGTCGGGCCGGCGACGCTGGCGAACGCCGCGTTCGTCGCGGAGACGACCAGGTGCAGGTCGTTGAGGAGCGTGCCGTTCCAGTCCCAGACGAGGTGCGTAGGTGCCGATGCCACCGGAGCACCATACGACCCCGTCAGCGCGGCCCGCGCCGCAGGTCGCGCAGGAGCCGCTCCTCCTCGACCCGCCAGTAGCCGTGTTCCCTGCCGTCGAGGATCACCACCGGCAGCCGGTCGCCGTACTCGCGCTCCAGCTCCAGGTCACCCGTCACGTCCCGCTCGACCCAGCGCTCGCCGGTGGCGGCCGTCACCCGGTCCATCGCCTCCTTGGCGTCGTCGCACAGGTGGCATCCCGGCCGCGTGATCAGGGTCAGCCGCGCCTCACTCACCGGCACCGCCCTCCTCCGCTCGTGCCGCGCCGGTTCCCGCGGAGGGCGCCGACCCCAACAGTTTCTTCCGTACCTTGCCGATCGCCGAGTGGGGCAGCGTGTCGACGAACTCGACGGAAGACGGGCACTTGAAGCGTGCCAGATTGTGCGCGCAGTGCCGGGACAGTTCGGCGGCGTCGACCTCGCTGCCCGGAGTCCGCACCACGTAGACCTTGACCGCCTGACCGGTCCGCGGGTCGGGCACCCCGATCGCCGCGGCCTCCGCGACGCCGGGGTGTGACCGGAGCACCTGCTCGATCTCGCGTGGGTAGACGTTGAACCCGTTGACGAGGATCAGCTCCCCCAGCCGGTCGACGAGGAACAGGTCCCCGTCCGCGTCGGCGTATCCGACGTCCCCGGTGGCCCACCAGCCCTCGGCGTCGGGCCCGCCCCGACCGTCCGGCCAGTAGCCGGAGAACAGGTTCGGCCCCCGGACCACGATCTCGCCGGGGTCCGTGCCGTCGGAGGCCACGTCGAGGTCCCAGCCCTCCTCCTCCGGCTGGGCGCCCGCCGCTCCGTCGCGCCACAGCAGCTCGCCGTCGGCCGCGACGAGCCGGAGCTCGACCCCGGGGATCGGCCGGCCGATGGAGCCGGGCTTGACCCGGGGAGCGGCCAGCGTGGAGGTGAGCACCGGCGCCGTCTCGGTCAGGCCGTACCCGACGTGGACCGGCGCCCCGGTGAGCTCGGCGAAGCGCAGCGCGCTGGCGGGCTCGAGCGGGGCGGCGCCGGAGACCGCGAACCGCAGCGGGCCCGGCGGGGACGACGGCAGCGTCGACCACGCGGTGAACATCGACGGCACTCCGATCACGACGGTGACCTGGTGCCGAACGACGGCGGCCATGGTCTCAACCGGGTCGAACCGGTCGATCAGCACCCCGCAGGCGCCGTGGTACGCGACCGCGCCGAGCCCGGTGTTGAGGCCGTACGCGTGGAAGAGCGGGAGCGCGAGCAGCAGCCGGTCGTCGCGCCCGACCACGGGCGGCCGGAGGCCGGCCAGCTGCGCGTGGTTGGCCAGCAGGGCGCGGTGCGACAGCATCGCGCCCTTCGGCCAGCCCTCGGTGCCCGAGGTGTAGAGCAGGACGGCGAGATCCGCGACGTCGGTCACGGCCGCGGGCCGCGGCGGGCCGCCGGGCAGCGTGGGCAGCTCGGTGTGTACGGCGTGCAGCCCGGGCAGCTCGGCCCGGAGCCCGGCGACGGCATCACGGACCTGTTCGGTGCAGATCAGCTGCGCCGCGCCGGAGTCGGCCAGCACATGGCGCAGCTCCCGCGCGGTGAGTTCGGGGTTGACCGGCACCGCCACGAGGCCGGCCCGCAGCGTGGCGAAGAACGCGACCGCGAGGTCGGGCGAGTTGGGCAGCGCGATCGCGATCCGCGGCGCGGGGGCGGCGCCGGGCGGGGCCAGCTGGCCGAGCGCGTGCGCGACCTCGTCGACCCGGGCGTCGAGCTCCCCCCAGGTGACGGTCCGGTCGCGCCAGATCAGGGCCGGCCGATGGGCGCCGGTCGCGGCGGCACGGCGTACCCGCTCGGCGAGGTTGCCGGCGAAGGCGTCGAAATCGGCAGCGGTGGGGGGTTCCTGCACGATCGATGAGTCTGGCACAGTCGGCGCCCCGACTCAGCCCTCGCGGCGGGCCACGACGGCCTCCCGGCGCTCGGGAGGCGGTCATCGCGCGGCCCCGACGCGCCGAACGGTTGAGCACCACGCCCGTTCCGCCGCCGCGAGCTGCCGGGATGCGTCGATCGCGCCGTTTAGTAGCCGACGCCGGACAGGGTGTGCGACATCAAAGGTTGCTTTAAGGAAATGATTCAGCTCTGTGTAACGGACTCCACACGCGTGGGTGACGTTGGCCCTATCATCACGAGGGTCGGCGCGCCCGTTTTGCTGTGAGTCGACACCCCTCAGCCCGAGGAGGCCGCTGTGCCCGTCCAGACACTGCACCAGCACCTCAAGGGTGGGTGTCGCCTTGTGGCGCTCCCCGCCGCGGTGGCGGTGGGGCGCGACCGGGCGAGGGCCCACTCCCACAGCGACGGTGCCGGGTCGCGGGGCCCGGCCGCGCTCGCCGGCGGGCGAGCGGAGGAGGGTCAGTGACCGCGTACGCATACGGCGGCGAACTCGCCAGCCGCGAGGTGCAGTCAGCACGCACCGCGCTCAACGACGGCCTGCAGGTCCTGCGCGGGTCGATGAACGAGATGCTGAGCCTGGCCGTCCGGGGCGACGGGAGCAGCAAGCGCATCCGGAACCGGCCGCACCTGAACGAGGCGCCCACCCGGCACGTGCCGCCGGGGAGCAATGCGAAGTCGGGACGCGTCGCGGCGCCGACCCGGCCGACGATGCCGGTCCAGCCCGGACCGAAGCAGGCCCCGAACGGCGGCAGCGGGCACGCACCCGCGGAGACGGACACGGCGGTGCTGCCGGCCGTCCCCGCGACCGAGGAGTCGAGCGGCTCCGGCGGCTCCCCCGGCGGCTACCCGAGCCGTCCACACCCGTCGGACCCGGCGACCGAGGTCTGGACGCTGGTGGAACGCGCGCAGGCCGGCGAGGCCGAGGCGTTCGGCCTGATCTACGACCGCTATGTGGACACCGTCTTCCGGTTCGTCTACTTCCGGGTCGGGAACCGGCAACTGGCCGAGGACCTCACGTCCGACACCTTCCTGCGCGCACTGAAGCGGATCGGCAGCTTCACGTGGCAGGGACGCGACCTCGGCGCCTGGCTGGTGACGATCGCGCGGAACCTGGTGGCGGACCACTTCAAGTCGGGTCGGTACCGACTGGAGGTTACTACGGGTGATGTTCTAGATGCGGACCGCGAGGACCGGGGGCCCGAGGGCAGCCCGGAGGCGGCGGTGCTCGACCACATCACCAACGTGGCCCTGCTCTCCGCGGTGAAGCAGCTCAACCCGGAGCAGCAGGAGTGCATCGTGCTCCGCTTCCTGCAAGGGTTCTCGGTCGCCGAGACCGCGCAGGCGATGGGGAAGAACGAGGGGGCGATCAAGGCCCTGCAGTACCGGGCGGTGCGCGCGCTGGCGCGCCTTCTACCCGATGGGTTTCAATCGTGAGTGGACCGGGTATCGCCGGGGCGCCGCTCACTCTTCGTAGTTATTTTGCCGATCCACCCGTAACCGGTCCCGCGCATCACCCGTTTGTTGGGATGCGACCGCCGGCGGCCCCGGGATTTCCGCAGCCCAGGGCGGACCGGGCAGCTGCCTCGGGTCCGACCACGCCGGGTCGGACCGGGTCACGGTCGCATCGGCCGGCGAGCACGCCGGCCGCATAGTCGTGACCAGCGAAGGGAGGTGTCCGCAGTGAACACGCTCATCTTCTACCGCCGACGCGCCGAGCGCCTCGCGCAGCTTCTCGACGAAGCCGACGGGGGCCGACGGCACCACGTGCGCGACCGCGTCGACGAGGATCTTGCCGAGCTTGTGGCCGTCGGGCACCGCATCACCGCACTCCAGCCGTCGATCGACGCCCGACCCGAGCCCGACTTCCGCGCCGGGTTGCGGGCGATGCTGATCGCCACGGCCGAACGCGACGGCATCGGGGTCACCGCGGGTCCCGACGCCGCGGCGGACGGCGACGCCGGCCGTGAGCCGCGACGGATCCGTCCCGCGCTCGCCGCGCAGCGGGCGCGTGCCCGGGGTGCGATCGTCGTCGGCGTCGTGGCGGGCGCCGTCGCGGTCTCCGGCATGTCCGCCGCCAGCGAGAACGCCGTGCCCGGCGACGCGCTGTACGGCGTGAAGCGCTCAACCGAACGGGCCCAGCTGGCGCTCGCCGGCTCGGATCTGTCCCGCGGGCAGCTCTCGCTGGACTTCGCCCGCACCCGGCTCGGCGAGGCCGGCACGGTGCGTGGCGGCAGCGGCTTCAGCACCGTACTCGACGACATGGACGCCGACACCCGGCAGGGTGTGAAGCTGATGACCACCTCCGCGGCGCAGCGCAAGGACGCGGCCGCCCTGGACGCGATCCGCGCGTTCGTCGTCGAGCAGCGCCCGGCCGTCGCGACCCTGGTCGCCACGACGACCGGCGGCAACCGGCACCGCGCACAGCAATCGCTCGCGCTGCTCGACGCGGTCGACCAGCGCGCCGACTCGCTGCGCCGCGCGCTCCCGTGCGGTCCGGACGGCTCGCCCGGCGCCGACGCCCTCGGACCGCTGCCGCACAGTTGCGTCACCGCGTCCGCGCCGTCGTACGCGGAGCCGCCGCACTGGCAGACCCCGGCATCGCCGCCGTCCGTGGAACGGACGACGGCGCCGGCGACTCCGGGCAGCCCGACGCCGGACAGCGACGCCGGCACGCCGAGCCCCACCCCCAGCGCGACCCCGGCGCCGGCCGGCACCGATGAGGGCCTCTTCGGCGGACTCGGCCGGCTGCTGGAGGGGATCCTCGACTGAGCAACGCGCCGCCCGGGGGCTTCCGACATCGCGTCGGAGGCCCCCGACACGCATCCGCGTGGCACAACACGGGTGATCGGGGGGTGCGCCGGATACCCTCGCGGGAGGCGGAATGGCGCTGTTCGAGCGGAGGGAGGTCGGGGCGTGGCCCGTACCCGTAAGGTGACCGTCAGCACGGACGCGCACGGTCACACCGCCGGCTGGGCCGCGACCGAGCTGGAGGAGGCGCTGGCCGTCCCGCCGGATCTCGGGGCCGCCGCGTTCTTCGACGTGGACAACACGATGATGCAGGGCGCCTCCATCTACTGGTTCGCCCGCGGCCTCGCCGCCCGCAAGTACTTCACCACCGGCGACCTGGCGCGCTTTGCCTGGCAGCAGATGCGGTTCCGGTTGCTCGCCACCGAGCACGCCGGCGACATGTCGCAGGCAAAGGAGGCCGCGCTGGCCTTTGTGGAGGGCTGGCGGGTCGACGACGTCGAGCGCCTCAGCGAAGAGATCTTCGATGAGCTGATGGCGCCCCGGATCTGGTCCGGCACGCGGGCGCTCGCACAGCTGCATCTCGATGCCGGGCAGCGCGTCTGGCTGGTCAGCGCCGCGCCGGTCGAGATCGGCCGGGTCATCGCGCAACGGCTCGGGCTGACCGGGGCGATCGGCACGGTCGCGGAGGTCGCCGACGGCGCCTACACCGGTCGGCTCGTCGGCGAACTCATGCACGGGCCCGCCAAGGCCGATGCGATCACCCAGCTCGCCGACGTCGAAGGGCTGGAGCTGAGCCGCTGCACCGCGTACAGCGACTCCTCCAACGACATCCCGATGCTCTCGGCGGTCGGGCACGCGGTCGCGGTGAACCCGGACAGCGCCCTGCGCCGCGAGGCACGCGAGCGCGGCTGGGGCGTCCGCGACTTCCGCACCGGGCGCAAGGCGGCGAGGATCGCGGTGCCGTCGACGGCCGCCGCCGGCCTCGTGGTCGGCGCGGTCACCGCCGGGCTGGCGCTGCGTCGCAGACGGCGGCTGGTTCGGTGACGGCGCCGGCGGGCGGCCCGGGTCCGGGCGGAACCCGCGCGGAGGCCGGCCCGCGCCGTGGCCGAGGGTGGACGACCGTCGGCCTCGTCGCCGCGCTGGCCGCCGCCGCCGCGCTGCTCGGCCTCCCGACGGAGACCCCGCAGCGGCCCGCCGCGCCGGGGCTGGTCACCCTCGCCGGCACCTGGCCGGACGCGAAGCCGACCGAGATTCCCGGTGTGCTGCCGGACGGTCCCGGCTACGCCCCGCTGTTCTTCCTCGACGCGCACGCCTCGCTGGGCACCGCACCCAGCGCGGACGGGCGACAGCTCCGGCTCGTGCTGCGGGCCGCCGACGGTCAGGTGCGCGAGCTGCGCCGGCTGCCCGCCGCCGCCTCCCCACAGTACGTGGGCTTCGTGCTGGCGGGCGATGACGTGGCGTGGGCGGAATCCGTCGCGGACGGGGCCGGGCTGGGCCGGACCGAGATCTGGGCGGCCGACCTCCGGACCGGGGCCCCGCCGCGCCGCGTCACCGCCGACACCGGTGACGTCGTCTTCTTCAACTCCCAGTACGACATCGTCGCTGCCGACGGCCGCCTGCACTGGATGTCCGTGCCGCGCGACACGCAGGGCGAGACGGAGATCCGGTCCGTGGCGCTGAGCGGGGGTCCGGTGACGGCCCGCACGGAGCCCGGCCAGTGGGCGCTGTCGGCGTGGCCGTGGCTGGTCAGCGCGGGCAGCGGCCAGACCGGGCCGGTGCAGTTGCGCGACGTCGACGGCGAGCAGGTGGTCAGGGTGAAGGCGGCGCCGACCGAGCTGCTGACCTGCAGCCCGGTCTGGTGCCGCGTGCTCGTCCTCTCCGGTGAGGACGGGCCCGCACGGCTCGACCTGATGCGTCCGGACGGGTCCGAGCGGCAACGCGTGGCGGGCGGCACCGCGACCGCGTCGGTGATGGACGTCGCGCTGCTCGACCGTTTCGAGGTGCTGTCGTTGGTCAACTCGCAGACGGCGGTGACGTCCAAGCAGCAGCTGGTGCTCTACGACATCCAGCGGAAGCGGACGGTGGTGGTGGCCGACGGCGTGGGCAGCGTGCTCACCCGGGCCGGGCTGCTGTGGTGGTCGACGGGCGACAACGAGACGACCAGCTGGCACGCGCTGGACCTGCGCACGCTCGACTGAGCGCCCGGGCCGCGCCTCAGGGGGCGAACGGGTCGGGGCGACGCTCCAGGAGCCGGTGGAGCGCCTGCTGGATCGTTTCCCGGACCTGGTCGGAGAGGTTGAACACGACCATCGGGTCGTCCGCGTGCTCCATCATGTCGGCGGTCGGGATGGGCGGGCAGAACTCGATCATCCACTTGCTCGGCAGCGGCACCATCCCCAGCGGCCCGAGCCACGGGAATGTGGGCGTGACCGGGAAGTACGGCAGCCCGAGCAGCCGCGCCAGCGGCTTGATGTCCGCGAGCATCGGATAGATCTCCTCGGCGCCGACGATCGCCGCCGGGATGATCGGGGTGCCCGTGCGCAGCGCCGCCGAGACGAAACCGCCGCGGCCGAAGCGCTGCAGCTTGTAGCGCTGCGAGTAGTGCTTGCCGACGCCCTTGAAGCCCTCGGGGAAGACGCCGACCAGATCGCCGCCGCGCAGCAGCCGCTCCGCGTCCGGGTTGCAGGCGACCGTGCCCCCGGACTTGCGCGCCAGCTCGGAGACGAACGGCATCCGGAACACCAGGTCCGCGCCGAGCAGCCGCAGGTGACGGCCCTCGGGGTGCCGGTCGTGCAGCGCCGCGGAGAGCATGAGCGCGTCCAGCGCGACGGTGCCGGAGTGGTTGCCGACGACCAGGCCCGCCCCGGTGGTCGGCACGTTGTCGATCCCGAAGACCTCGGTGCGGAACCACTCGCGGTAGAGCAGCCGGAGCACCGGATGGAACACGTGGTCGTTCAGGTCGGGGTCGAAGCCGAACTCGTCGACCTCGTAGTCGCCGCTGAGGCGACGGCGCAGGAACGCCAGACCCGAGGCGACCCGACGGTCCCAGACGTCAGCGGGCTGATCGGCCACGGCGGGTGGCGGCGACCCGGTGGGCCGCTGCCCGTTGCGCGGCGCGGCGTCGGCGTCCGGGGCACCGGGCACGGGTGGGGGCAGCACGACCCGCTTGCCGTTGATGCCGGCCGGGCCGCCGGGCGAGACCCTACTGTCGCGGCCACGCCGCGGTGCGCGCCGATCGCTCATGATCGCTCCTCGACAGCGGCCCGCACCCGACGAATGCCGTCCAGGATCGCCGCCTCGGCGGCCGCGAGCTGCTCGGCGCGCACGACCCGGCCGCCGGCGTGTCCGCGGATGAAGTCGTCGAAGGCGGCGGCGGTGGAGCGCGGGGTGAAGTCGTACTCCTCGATCAGCCGGGTGGTGTCGACCACCCGGCCGTGCACGAACAGGTCGACCTGATCGAGGCCGTAGCGTCCGAAGCCGAGGCTCCGGGCGAACCCGGCCGCGGCCGACAGCCCGGGCTCGACGACCGGCACACCGACCCGGCCGGCCCGCCGGATGGCCTGGGACAGCGTGAGCACGCCGGCGCCGGCGACGTTGAAGGTGCCGGGGTGCTCCCCGGTCACCGAGCGGTGCAGCACCTCCAACGCGTCGTCCACGTGTACGAACTGCAACCGCGGGTCGCGCCCGAGCACGGTCGGGACGGCGGGTTGCGCGAAGTACCGGGTCAACGTGGTGTCGATCGTCGAGCCGATGAACGGCGCGAAGCGCAGCACGGTCGCGGTCACGTCGGGGCGACGGCGACGGAACCCGCGGACGTAGCCCTCGATGTCGAGGATGTCCCGGGCGAAACCGCCCCGCGGCACCTCGCGCGGCTCGGTCTCCTCGGTGAAGACCGCGGGATCGCGGAAGGAGGCGCCGTACGCGGCGGTCGAGGAGCGGACCACCAGCTTGCGCACCCGCGGCGCCTGCTGACAGGCCGCGAGCAGCTGCATCGTGCCGATGACGTTCTGCTCCTTCATCGCCGCCCGGCCGCCGTGCTGCGGGTCGGGCGCGGTGAGGACCGCCAGGTGCACGACGGCCTCGGCGTGCAGGTCGGCGATGATCGTGCCCGCCGCGCCAGCCTCGGCGCGGACGCGCTCGACGCGGTCGAGCAGGGCCGCCAGCTCGGGCGACGGGTCGACCGCGTCGACGCCGACGACCCGCGCGATTCGCGGGTCGTCGGCCAGCCGGGCGGCGACCCGCGCGCCGAGCGGGCGGCTGATGCCGGTGACGACGACGGTCCCCGGAACTTCCGGGGACCGGTCGACGGTCAACGTGTCCTCCGGACGGACCGGCCTGGACCGGGGCGGTGGAGCCGCGATCTCATCTGGGCCTCCGGAGGTCGACGGGGAGCCGGCGTTACCCGGGCCGGGTCAGGACCCGGCCGCGGTCACTTGCCGAGACGGCGACGCTGGACGCGGGTCTTGCGCAGCAGCTTGCGGTGCTTCTTCTTGGCCATACGCTTGCGGCGCTTCTTGACCACAGAGCCCATACGACAGCCCTTTCAACGAACGTGCGGGTCGGGCCGGAAGTCGCGGTGAGGCGACGCCGGCAACCGATCTGGACAGCGGACCGGACCCGCATGGGGGGCGTGGGACGACCCGGGGCGTGGTCACGGTCGGGCTCCAGGGTAGCCCGACGGCCTCATCAGCACCAACGCGGCCCCATGGACATGAGTCACCACGCCTGCCCGCGACCCGCGACGGCGGCGCCGTCGGCGTGGCGATCGTCACGCGGACTCCTGGAACGCCCCCCGTAGGTATTCGTGCACCGCGTGCTCCGGCACCCGGAAGGACCGCCCCACCCGCACGGCGGTGAGCTCACCGGAGTGCACGAGGCGGTAGACGGTCATCTTCGACACCCGCATCACCGTCGCCACCTCGGCGACGGTGAGGAACTTGACCTCCGACAGCCGGCCATCGGACTGTGGTGATCCGGTCATGGCTCACCGATCCATCCCATCCCCGGCGCGTGCCGCCCGGCGGGGATGCTCCGCGCCGGGGCGGGCAACGCGCGTGTAACTGGAACGGTAGCGGTGCCGCTGTGACCGCCGCGACGGCTTCGGCTACTTGATCATGATCAGTGAAGCGGGGCGGCGACGCGGATCGCGGCGCCCGGCGGCCCGGCGGCACCACCGGGCCCACCGGACGGGTGCCCCGAGCCGCTTACGGACGCGGACCGGGACTCCGCGCTGGGAGCACGCCCACTATGTCAGGCGCACACCGAGCGCCGGCCACGGCGGTCCCCGCCGGCTACCCCGCCGCTGCCCGCAGGTACGCGACGCAGTCGTCCTGCAGCGTCGGCCACTCCTCGCCGAACACCTGCCGAGCGGCCGCCTCCGGGGTCGCACCGTCGTGCACCACCGCCGCGAAGAAGGCGAGCAGCTGCCGCTCGCCGAACCGGTCGACCAGGTGGCGCACCGCGAGATAGCCGATCGCGTACCGGGCCGTGACGTCCCAGTCGTCGGCCGCCGCAGCCGCCTCGGCCGTCTCCAGCCGGCCGTTCCACGCGTCCGACTGCAGCAGCCGGCGCAGCTCGGGCAGGCCGTCGTACTGGCGCACCGGCCGGCCACCCGCGCCGGCCAGCTCGGCCATCCCCTCGACCAGCCACCAGTTGCCGCCGTCGCGGTAGCCCTGATCGGGCAGCGAGGCCGCGTGCGTCAGCTCGTGCCGCAGCAGATCGCCCAGCACCGTGCTGTGCAGCCGGCCGCCGTTGAGCACCACCTCGTAGTGGCCGCCCCCGACCGCCACCGCGTAGCCGGCCGTCCACGACGGCCGCCCGCCGCCGTACCACCGGCGCCACTCCGCGGCCCCCGCGTAGAAGACGCGGTAACGATCCGGGCGCGCCTCGCCCACCGCGTACCGGTCCGCGACCACCGCCGCCGCCTCCGCCTCGGCCAGCAGCCCGGGCAGCAGCTTCCGGTGCGCGGGCGTCGTCGCCACCAGCGCCCGCCTGCCGACCGCCACGACCAGGTCGCTGACCGCCCACGGGCGCGGCCCCTCGCGCGCCGACAGCGACGACTCGACCGCGACCATGCGCAGCCGCCCCGCCGCGTCGCGCCAGCGGCTCTCCATCACCACGGGGCCGGTACGGCAGGAGGCGACCACGAAACAGTGCTGGTAGCTGACCCGGACCCGCCACTCGACGCCGCCGGCCACCCGGATCGGGACCGTGTCCACGCGCGGCTGCCAGGCGGTCACCCGCAGGGCGCGCAGCGCCCGGAACTGCCGCTTCAGCGCGCCCGCCGCGGGCGAGGCCGGGTCCGCGACCGCGACGAAGCCACGCTCATCACCGCGGAGCAGGGCGGCGGCCTGCTGCTGGAGGAGCTCGGCGATCCGCTCCCGCAGCCACGCCTGCGCCACCGGAGTCGGGTCGCCGGGCCGCGGGCTGCGCGCGGGGGGCGGGGTGGACCGGGCCGCCGCGCCCGCGGCGTCGGGCAACCGATCGACGTACTTCGCCGCCAACCCCACCGGCAACACACAGGCGAGCAGCGTCAACGCCAGGCCGAGGCCGAGCCAGAGCGGCCACCGTCGGCCGCTCGGACGGTCGCTTCCCGGGTCGGTCACCGCCGGAGGTTATGGCGAACCGAACGGCGGCGGAATCCGCCGTTCAGCCGGACGCGGTTACGATCTGGAGGTCAATGCGCGGGCGAAGAACGCCACGTTCGCCGGACGTTCCGCCAACCGGCGCATGAGGTAGCCGTACCACTGGCCGCCGTACGGGACGTAGACGCGCACCGTGTAGCCCTCGCCGGCCAACCGGGCGTGCTCGTCGGGCCGGACGCCGTACAGCATCTGGAACTCGAACTCCTCCGGCGCCCGGTCGAACCACCGCGCGCGGTCCGCCCCGATCGTGATCAGTCGCGGGTCGTGGGTGGCGAGCATCGGGTATCCCTCGCCGGACATCAGGATGTTCATGCACCGGACGTACGACTTGTCGACCTCCAGCGCCGACTGGTACGCCACCGACTCCGGCTCCGAGTACGCCCCCTTGCACAGCCGCACCCGCGAACCCGCGGTGGCCAGCTCCCGGCAGTCCGCCTCGGTGCGCCGCAGGTACGCCTGCAGCACCGCCCCGGTGTTCGGGAAGTCGGTCCGCAGCTTGGTGAGGATGTCCAGGGTGGAGTCGGTGGTGGTGTGGTCCTCCATGTCGAGGGTCAAAGTCGTGCCGGCCTCGCTCGCGGCCACGCAGATCGACCGCGCGTGCTCGTAGGCGAGCTGCTCGTCGAATTTCTGCCCCAGCGCCGAGAGCTTGACGCTCACGTCGGCGCCGGCCGCCAGGTTGGCGGCGGAGAGCGCGGTGAGCAGTTCCAGGTAGGCGTCCCGGATCTCGACGGCCTGCTCGGGGATGACGGTGTCCTCGCCGAGGTAGTCGAGGGTGACGGCCAGGCCGCCGGCGGCGAGCTCACGGGTGGCGCGCAGCGCGTCGTCGGTGGTGGTGCCGGGGACGAACCGGCGTACCACGTCCCGGCTGAACGGGGCCGTCGCGACGACCCGCTCGACCCGGGACGAGCGGGAGGCGGCGAGAATGACCGATCGGAGCATGTGCCGAGCGTAGCGCCCACCGACCCCGCGGGCTGCGGGCACCGGCTGCCGCCCTACGCCCTGTTCCTACCGCACTACACGAATCCCCAACCTCCCCCGCGAATCGTCTACCGTTGTCGGGTGAACTTCGATGCGTACGCGCGGACCGCGGTCGAACTCGTCAACGCTCCGCTGGAGGAGATCGAGGACCTGAAGGCGCTGTTCAGCGACGACAACAGCTGGATGCGCGAGGAGATCACCGACCGCGACGTGGCCATCTTCCGGCGCGCGCAGAAACGACTGAGGGACGTGTTCGAGTACGGCACGTCCGGACGCGACGGCGACGCGGTGAACGAGCTGAACGCCCTGCTGGAGAGCTTCCCGGTGCAGCCGCGCATCTCGGGGCACGACGCCAGCGACTGGCACATGCATGTGACCAGCCGCGGCGCCTCGGTGGCCGCCGAGTACCTGGCCGGCGCGGTCTGGGGCCTGTCGGTGTGGCTCTGCGAGTACGGCAGCGCCCGATTCGGCGTCTGCGCCGACGACCGCTGCGGCAACGTCTACCTGGACACGTCGTCCAACTGCTGCCGCCGCTTCTGCTCGGAGCGCTGCGCGACGCGTTCCCACGTGGCCGCGCACCGCGCCCGCAAGCGCGCGGCGGAGGAGCAGCTCACCCCGGTCTCCTGAACGGCCGGGCCGCCAACGCCGGGGCGGGCCGGAACGCCGGGATGCGACGGCACGCGGGCGCGCACCGGCAGCTAGCGGACCGGGGCGGGGGCGGCCAGGTGCTCGCGGGCGAACTCCAGCGAGGCCCGCAGGTCCGCCTCCCGGACGGCGCGGCTCTTCGCGCCCCTGGTCGCGACCTCGACCGCGACCGCGCCGGTGAAGCCGCGGGCCGCGAGCGAGGCGAGCAGCTCGGCGCAGGGCTGCGTGCCCCGCCCGGGCACCAGGTGCTCGTCGCGCCCCTCGCCGGTGCCGTCGCCGAGATGCACGTGCGCCAACTGCGCGCCCATCGCGTCGGCCATCTCCAGCGCGTCGCTGCGGGACGCCGCGCAGTGCGACAGGTCGAGGGTGTACGCGTCGTAGCCGGTGTCGGTGGGGTTCCAGCCCGGCACGTACGGCACGAACTGGCGGCCCGCCATCCGCACCGGGTACATGTTCTCCACAGCGAACCGCACGTCGGGGTGGTGGCCGGCGAGCCGGCCCAGCCCGGTGGCGAACGAGCGCGCGTAGTCGCGCTGCCAGGTGAAGGGTGGGTGGACGACGACCGTGGGCGCGCCGAGCGTCTCCGCGAGGACGGCGGAGCGGCGCAGCCGCTCCCACGGGTCGGGGCTCCACACCCGCTGGGTGACCAGCAGGCACGGCGCGTGAACCGACAGGACCGGCACCCCGTAGTGCTCGGCGAGGCCGCGCAGCGCCCCCGCGTCCTGGCTCACCGGGTCAGTCCAGACCATCACCTCGACGCCGTCGTAACCGAGCGTCGCCGCCATCTCGAAGGTCGCCGCCGTCGGCTCGGGGAAGACCGACGAACTGGAAAGCAGGACCGGGGCTCGGGCAGTCACGTGTGCCAGGGTAGCCCGGCCGCCGAAACGGCACAGGGATAGAACATCTCAAACGAACCATAACTGCGGGTCGGCTCACACCGGATCGAGATGGTCGAGTCGCCGCAGAATCACCCCTTCGCGCAGCGCCCACGGGCAGATCTCCAGCTCCTCGACGTCGAGCCGCCGCATGGCGGCCTCGGCCACCACCGCGCCCGCGAGCAACTGGTCCGCCCGCCGCGGGCTCACCCCCTCCAGCTCGGCGAGCTGAGCCGGCGGGATGTGCCGGATGAACCCGAGCACCTGCCGCAGCCCGGTGGCCGACAGCGTGCGTCGCACCCACAGCCCGGCGCGCGACGGCGCCGCCCCGGCGAGGCGGGCGAGCGTGCGGAACGTCTTCGAGGTGGCGACCGGCCGGTCCCAGCCCACCCCGACGGCCTTCTCCACCACCGGGTCGAGCAGCGCGTCGACGTACTCCCGCAGCTCCTCCACCGCCGCCGCCGGCGGCGGCCCGTCGGGGTTCCCGGGCGCCGCGTCCCGCAGCCGGCGGGTCAACCGGCCGGCGCCGAGCGGCAGCGAGAGCGCGACATCCGGCTCCTCGTCGAGGCCGGCCGCGATCTCCAGCGAGCCGCCGCCGATGTCCAGCGTGAGCAACCGCCCCGCCGACCAGCCGAACCACCGCCGCACGGCGAGGAACGTCAGCCGCGCCTCGTCCGCGCCGGAGAGCACCTGCAGCTCCACGCCGGTCTCGGCGCGGACCCGCGCGAGCACCTCGGCCGAGTTGGTGGCGTCGCGGACGGCCGAGGTGGCGAACGCGATCACGTCCGCCGTCTCCAGCCGCTCCGCCGCGGCGCGGACGGCGGCCACCGCCTCCACCAGCGCGTCGGCGCCGGCGTCGCTCAGCTCGCCGTTCGGACCGATCCGCTCCGCCAGCCGCAGCACCGCCTTCTCGGAGTGCGCCGGCCACGGGTGCGCGCCGTGATGCGCGTCCACCACGAGCAGGTGCACGGTGTTGGAGCCGACGTCGAGCACACCCAGTCGCATGGGCAAGACCCTAGGGCCAACCGGGCCGAGCTGCGCGTTGACGGGCCGGCCGGTGGGATGCGGCGTACGCTGGCCCAGTGGTGAGCCGTGACGAGCTACGCGTACTGGTCGAAGACCCCGATGAACCCCGCAGTCGGGAAGTTCCTCTCGATTTCCCCCGCGAGTGGATCGAGTTCACCGACCCGGCGGACACCAAACACCTGATCCGGGCCGACCTGACCTGGTTGCTCTCCCGCTGGACCTGCGTCTTCGGCAAGGCCTGCCACGGGATCATCGCCGGCCGCGCCGGCGACGGCTGCTGCTCGCACGGCGCCTTCTTCACCGACTCCGACGACGAGCAGCGGGTGAAGTCGGCCGCCAAGCGGTTGACCCCGCAGACCTGGCAGCACTACCGGCGTGGGTTCAAGAACTACACGGAGATGGACACCATCGACGGGAAGACCCCGGCCCGGCGCACCGCCACCCAGGCCGACGGCGGGCCCTGCGTCTTCCTGAACGACGCCGACTTCCCGGGCGGCGGCGGGTGCGCCCTGCACGCCCAGGCGCTGCGCGACGGCGTGCACCCGCTGGAGTACAAGCCGGACGTCTGCTGGCAGCTGCCGGTCCGCCGCGACCAGGAGTGGAGCAAGCGGCCGGACGGGACCAAGGTGCTGATCTCGACGCTGACCGAGTTCGACCGGCGCGGTTGGGGCGCCGGCGGACACGACCTGCACTGGTGGTGCACCTCGTCGCCGGAGGCGCACGTGGGGCGCGAGGCGATGTACCTGTCGTACGAGCCGGAGCTGACCGCCCTGGTCGGCAAGGCGGCGTACGCGAAGCTCGCCGAGCTGTGCGCGGCGCGGGCCCGGCGCGGGCTGGTGGCTCCGCATCCGGCGACGCCGCGCCGTAACCCGCCGACCGCGCGGGGCGGGCGCGAGCCGGCCAGCCCCCGGCAGCCGTGAGCGGCTACGGCTCGAACTTGTAGCCCAGGCCGCGCACGGTGACGATGTGCCGCGGCGCCGACGGCTCGGGCTCGACCTTTGACCGCAGCCGCTTGACGTGCACGTCCAGCGTCTTCGTGTCGCCCACGTAGTCGGCGCCCCAGACCCGGTCGATCAACTGGCCGCGGGTGAGCACCCGACCCGCGTTGCGCAGCAGGAGCTCCAACAGCTCGAACTCCTTCAGCGGCAGCTGCACCGCGTCGCCGGCCACGGTCACCACGTGCCGCTCCACGTCCATCCGCACCGGGCCGGCCGCGAGCGTCGCCGCGCTGTCCTCCGGCGGTTCGGCGGTCTGCCGGCGCAGCACCGCGCGGATCCGGGCGACCAGCTCCCGCGGCGAGTACGGCTTCGTCACGTAGTCGTCGGCCCCGATCTCCAGGCCCACGACCTTGTCGATCTCACTGTCCCGGGCGGTGACCATGATGATGGGCACCCGGGACCGCTGCCGCAGCTCGCGGCAGACCTCGGTGCCGGACATCTCCGGCAGCATCAGGTCGAGCAGCACGATGTCCGCCCCGGTCCGGTCGAACTCGGTGAGCGCCTGCGTGCCGGTCGCCGCGACCGACACCTCGAAGCCCTCTTTCCGGAGCATGTAGGAGAGGGCATCGGAGAACGACTCCTCATCCTCGACCACGAGCACACGGGCCAACTGATATTTCCTTCCCTCTGTCCGACCCCGGTCAGGGTTGCCGGAGTTCGGCCGGACCGGCTTCGATCTCATCCGACGTCGATGGCGGCAGGGCGGCGTCCACCGGGACGGCAGGCAACCGCAGGGTGAACGTCGAGCCCCCACCCAGGGTGCTCGCCACATCCACCCGACCGCCATGGTTGGTGGCGATGTGTTTGACGATCGCCAACCCCAGCCCGGTCCCGCCGGTCGTCCGCGAGCGCGCCTGGTCCGCCCGGTAGAACCGCTCGAAGATCCGCTCCACGTCGTCGGGGGCGATCCCGATGCCCTGGTCGGTGACCGCGATGGTGACGTACCGCTCGTCGCGCCCGGTCGCCAGGGTGACCCGCGTCCCGACCGCCGAGTAGGTGATCGCGTTCGCCACCAGATTCGCCACCGCCGTCGCGATCTGGTTGTCGTTGCCGTAGACGGTCAGCCCGCGCGGCCCCTCGACCGCGATCTCGATCTCGCCCGCGGTCGCCGCCGTGCGGGTGCGGTCGATGACCTCGGCCACCACCCAGTCGACGGAGACCGGCTCCGGGGCGGGCAGCGGCTCCGCGCCCTGCAACCGGCTCAGCTCCAGCAGCTCGGTGACGAGCCGCCCGAGCCGGTTGGACTCGTGGTGGATCCGCTCGGCGAAGCGCCGGGCGGCCGCCACGTCCTCGGAGAGCTCCGTCACCTCGGTCTCCGGACGCGTCGCGTCCAGCAGCGCCTCCGCGAGCAGCTGCAGCGCGCCGATCGGCGTCTTGAGCTCGTGGCTGACGTTGGCCACGAAGTCGCGGCGGACCCGCGCCACCCGGTGCGCCTCGGTCACGTCCGCGGCTTCGACCGCGACGTAGTCGGCGCCGAGTCCGACCGCCCGCAGGTGCACCCCGAGCGGGTCCTGCGGGCCGCCCTCGCGGCCGCGCGGCAGGTCGAGCTCGACCTCGCGCCGCACGCCCGTCCGACGCACCTGGCCCGCGAGGGTACGGACGATCGGGTGCGCCACGAGCGTCCCGGGCCGGCCGGCGGAGCGCAGCAGTCCCATCGCCCGGGCGGCCGGGTTGACCAGCACGGGTTCGTCGTCCTTGTCGAGCACCACGACACCCACCCGCAGCGAGTCGAGACTCCTGCGTCCCAGCCCGGCGAGCGGGCCCTGCTGCTCTCGCGTGATCGCGCCTCTCCCGTCGCCCCGATGACGTACCGCCGGTCGGTCGCTCGCGTCCGCCGCCGGGTCGGCGCCCCGCAGGAGCAGCCGCGTCGCGGCGACGGTGGCGAGCACACCCCCGAATGCACCTCCGGCAACGCCGGTCACGACCGCCCAATCCACGTGGTGATCGTAGGGTCGTTGTTAACCCGACGATCGCTCATAACAGGACGAAAGAGACCGGGATCCAGGAAAGTTCACCGCTCGGTCCGATGCCGTTCACCGCAGTTCACCTTCACGCAGTCCGGCGACCCTACGGTAGGCAGCGCACCTGCTCACCCGCGGTCGCCGTACGCCGACGCGTGCCGCCGCCCCCGACCACAGGACAGAACATGCGCGACGAGTTCCGGGCCGAGCTCCACACGGTCAGCCAACTGCTGGTGGACATGGCCGAAGCGGTCCGTGCGGCGATGCGCCAGGCCACCAAGGCGCTGCTCACCGCCGACCGGCCGGCGGCCGAGGCGGTCCTCGCCGGGGACGCCGAGGTGGACAACCTCTACCGGCAGGTGGAGGAGCGGGTGTGCGACCTGCTGGCCCGGCAGGCCCCGGTCGCGTCCGACCTGCGCGCCGTGATCACCGCGCTGCACGTCGCGGCGGACATCGAGCGGATGGGCGACCTCGCCGACCACGTCGCGAAGACCGCGCTGCGCCGGCACCCGCTGCCGGCCGTGCCCGCCGAGCTCCGCACGGTGTTCACGCAGATGGCCACGGTCGCCGACCGGATGTCGGAGAAGATCGGCGCGGTGCTGTCGAAGCCCGACGCGGACCTGGCCGCGGAGCTCGACCGCGACGACGACGCCATGGACGACCTGCACCGCGAGCTGTTCGGGGTGCTGCTGAGCGACGACTGGCCGTACGGCGCGGAGACCGCGATCGACGGCGCGCTGCTCGGCCGCTTCTACGAGCGCTACGCCGACCACGCCGTCAACACCGGCGAGCACGTCGTCTACCTGATCACCGGTGAGACGCTGAACAGCTGACGCGTGACGGGAAGGGCCGGTTCTTATCGTCTCCCGATGAGAACCGGCCCTTCCCGTCGGGTCAGCGGCCCTGGTTGGCGACTGCGGCGGCCGCCTCGGCGGCCGCGGCGGGGTCGAGGTAGGTGCCCCCGGCGGTGACCGGACGCAGCTCGGCGTCGAGGTCGTAGCGCAGCGGGATCCCGGTCGGGATGTTGAGCTTGGCGATCGCCTCGTCGGAGACGCCGTCGAGGTGCTTGACCAGCGCCCGCAGCGAGTTGCCGTGCGCGGCGACCAGCACGGTGC
This sequence comes from Micromonospora pattaloongensis, assembly GCF_900107255.1. GTDB lineage: Bacteria > Actinomycetota > Actinomycetes > Mycobacteriales > Micromonosporaceae > Micromonospora_I > Micromonospora_I pattaloongensis. The sequence goes on from NZ_FNPH01000001.1 coordinate 570,204, forward strand.
GGCCGGCGAGCAGGTCCGGCACGATCTCGTCGTACCAGTACGGCAGCATCCGCGCGACCACGTCCTTGAGGCACTCCGTGCGGGGCATCAGCTCCGGCGGCAGGGTGGCGTAGCGCGGGTCGCCCACCTGCGACCACTCGTCGTTGTCGTCGATCGGGGGCGGCGGGGTGTCGTACGACCGGCGCCAGAGCATGAACTGCTCCTCGCCGTACGTCTCCAGGGTCTGCTTCTTGTTCTTGCCCTGCAGCGCCCCGTAGTGCCGCTCGTTGAGCCGCCACGACCGGCGCACCGCGATCCAGTGCCGGTCCGCGGCGTGCAGCGCGAGCTCGCTGGTGCGGATCGCCCGCCGCAGCACGCTCGTGTGCACCACATCGGGCAGGAGGCCGTGCTCGCGCAGCAGCTCGCCGCCGCGCCGCGCCTCGGCCTCGCCCTTGGCGGTCAGGTCCACGTCGACCCAGCCGGTGAAGAGGTTCTTGGCGTTCCACTCGCTCTCGCCGTGCCGCAGCAGCACCAACGTCCCCACAGTCATGTGGCACATACTGCCCGATCGCCCCATCAGGGCCGGAGGGGGCCGCAGTGACGACCACCACGTGGAAAATCGAATGACCCGACACAGGCCGGCCGATTAGGTTGTAAGGCGTTGCTGGGGCGTCGGTCATTACTAATCGGGGGGCGGACGTGCGGACCGTACGGGGATGGTTCCGGGACACCACCGGCGGTTTGCCATCGACCTTCTGGTATCTCTGGACCGGGACCCTGATCAACCGGCTCGGTTCGTTCATCCTGGTCTTCCTCGCCATCTACCTGACGACCGCGCGCGGCTTCACGGCCGTACAGGCCGGGCTCGTGATCGGGCTCTGGGGCGCGGGCGGCGCGGTCGGCACCATGGTCGGCGGCGTCCTGGCCGACCGGTGGGGACGCCGCCCGACCCTGACCGCCGCGCACATCGGCGCCGCCGCGATGATGCTCGCGCTCGGCCTCGCCGAGCAGCTCTGGCTGGTCGCCACGGGTGCGCTGCTGCTCGGCGCGTTCGCCGAGGCGGCCCGGCCGGCGTTCTCCGCGATGATGATCGACGTGGTCCCGGAGCGGGACCGCCTCCGCGCGTTCACCCTCAACTACTGGGCGATCAACCTCGGCTTCGCCTGCGCGGCCGTGCTCGCCGGGCTCGCCGCCGAACTCGACTACCTGCTGCTCTTCGTCGTCGACGCGACCACCACGCTCCTCACCGCCGCGATCATTTTCTTCAAGGTCCGCGAGACCCGCCCGGTCCGCGTGCCGCAGGCCACCGGGAGCGCCCCGACCGCGCCCGCCCGCGGCGGGCTGCGCACGGCCTTCAGCGACCGTGTCTTTCTCGGCTTCGTCGCGCTGAACCTGCTGACCGCGCTGGTCTTCCTGCAGCACATCTCGATGCTGCCGATCGCGATGGGCGCGGACGGGCTCCCCGCCGCCACCTATGGGACCGTGATCGCGCTCAACGGCGTTCTGATCGTGGTCGGTCAGCTCTTCATTCCCCGCCTGATCCGGGGCCGCCGCCGCTCGCACGTGCTCGCGCTCGCCGCGGTGATCTTCGGCGCCGGCTTCGGTCTGACCGCCGTCGCCGACCACGCCTGGCTCTACGCGCTCACCGTGCTGATCTGGACGCTCGGCGAGATGCTGAACTCCCCCTCCAACTCGACGCTGATCGCGGAGCTCTCCCCGTCCGCGCTGCGCGGTCGCTACCAGGGCGTCTTCTCGCTCTCCTGGTCCGTGGCCGGGTTCGTGGCCCCGATCGCCGGCGGGTTCGTCCGGGACCACGTGGGCGATGCGGCACTCTGGCTGGGCTGCGCCGCGATCGGCGCGGTGGTCGCGATCGGACACCTGGTGTCGGGCCCGGCCCGGGAGCGACGCGCCGCCGAGCTGCGCGGCGCGCCGGCTACCTGCGACGCCACGCCCGCCACACCGCGCTCCGACGCGGCGGCGCCGCCGATCACCGGCCCGACGGCGGACGCCGCCGTCCCCGCCGCGACGCGGAGCCCGGCGGAGACCGCCGCCGACCTGACCGCCGTCGGGTAATCGCGTCGCGCCCGCGCCACCGCCACAGGTAGCTTCCTACCGTCGGGAACTGACCGGTGACCCGTCGGGAAATGAGCGAAGACGATCCTTCGTGGAGGGTGCGTGGGCGGCGTCCGCAGGTGGCTGCACGACACGGTCGGCGGGCTCCCCGCCACCTACTGGTACCTCTGGTCCGGCCTGCTGGTCAACCGCGTCGGCGCCTTCGCGATGCTGTTCCTGTCGCTCTACCTGACCGAGGTACGCGGCGCGAGCAAGGCGCTGGCCGGAGTGGTCGTCGGCGCGTACGGGATCGGCGGCGCGGCCGGGGTGCTGCTCGGCGGCGTCCTGGCCGACAACTGGGGCCGGCGCGCGACGCTGCTCTGGTCGCACCTGACGGCGGCCGCGCTCATGGTGCTGATGGCGTTCGCCGGCCACCTGGCGGCGATCGCGGTGCTGGCCGCGCTGATCGGCGTCGTGCACTCCATGCCCGGCCCCGCATTCGTCGCCGCGATCGTCGACGTCGTGCCGCCCGAGAAACGCTCCCGCGCGTTCAATCTGCAGTTCTGGGCGTTCAACCTGGGCATGGCCGGGGCGTCGTTCCTCGCCGGGCTGCTCGCCCAGGCGAGCTACCTGGCGCTGTTCCTGGTCGACGCCGGCGCCACGCTGGCCACCGCGCTGATCATCGCGGCCCGGGTGCCGGAGACGCTGGTACGCCGTTCCCGGACGCCGGACACGCGGCCCCCCTCGGGACTGCGGGCGGCGCTGACCGACCGCACGTTCCTGGCCTTCGTCGGGCTGACCTTCGTGCTCGCCGTGCTGACCGCGCAGACCTCGACGATCATGCCGCTGGCGATGCGCGCCGACGGCCTGAGCTCCGCGGCGTACGGCACGGTGGTCGCGTTCGGCGGCGCGCTCATCGTCGTCGGGCAGCTCTTCGTGCCGCGTCTGATCGACCGGCACCGCAAGCACGTCGTGCTGGCGGTCTCCACCGGACTGCTCGCGGTCGGCTTCGGCGCGCTGGCCTTCGCCGACGCGCTCCCCGCGTACCTGGCGGCGGCGCTGATCTGGACCGTCGGGTCGATGCTCGCCGCGCCGCCGAACGCCGAGATCAACGCGGAGCTGTCCCCCACCGCGCTGCGCGGCCGCTACCAGGCGGTCTTCTACCTGACCTTTCCGGCGGCCGCGTTCCTCGCGCCCGCGCTCGGCGGGGTGAGCCTGCAGCACCTCGGCGACCGGCACTGGATCGTCAGCGCCGGCGTGGGGCTGGCGGCGGTGATCGGTCACCTGGTCGCCGGGCCGCGCCGGGAACGCCGGGTCGCGGCGCTGCGCGCGGCGGAGCGGACGGCGCCGGATGCCGTGACCGGAGAGCGGACCCTGACCGGCGCGGCCTGAGCGGGCGGGCGGTCCGCTCCCCGAACGCGCGGCGCGGTGGCGTCAGGGGGCGTCGAGGACGACGCCGTCGGCGAGCAGCGCGTCGACGTCGGGCACCTCGAAGCGCGCCAGCACGGCGCGGGTGTGCTCGCCGGGGCGCGGCGGGGGCAGCACCGGCGGCGCGGTCGGGGTGCCGGAGAACCGGGGCGCGGGCGCGGGCTGCCGCACGCCGTGCGCGTCGACGAAGACCTCCCGCGCCGCCAGGTGCGGGTGGTCGGGCGCCTCGCGCAGCGAGAGGACCGGCGCCACGCACGCGTCGCTCCCGGCGAAGACCTCCGTCCACTCGGCGCGGCTGCGGGTCGCGATACGCGCCGCGATCAACTCGCGCAGCCGCGGCCACTGCGCGACGTCCAGTTGGGCCGGCGCGTCCGGGCCGAGGCCGCCGAGCCGCGCCACGAACTCGGCGTAGAACCGGGGTTCCAGCGGGCCGACCGCGAGGTGTCCGCCGTCCGCGGTCTCGTAGACGCCGTAGAAGGGGGCGGCGCCGTCGAGCAGGTTGGCGCCGCGTCGGTCCCGCCACTGTCCACCGTGGAGCAGACCGTAGAGCTGCGTGGCGAGCAGCGCGGCACCGTCCACGATGGCCGCGTCGACCACCTGACCGACGCCGGTGCGCTCCGCGCGCCAGAGCGCGGCCAGCACGCCGGCGGCGAGCAGCATGCCGCCGCCACCGTAGTCACCGAGCAGGTTGAGCGGCGCCACCGGCGCGCCGTCGGCCGGGCCGATCGCGTGCAGCACCCCGGTCAGCGCGAGGTACGTCAGGTCGTGGCCCGCGGTCTGCGCCAACGGGCCGTCCTGGCCCCAGCCGGTCATCCGCCCGTACACCAGCCGCGGGTTGACGGCCTGGCAGTCCGCCGGACCGACGCCGAGCCGCTCGGCCACCCCGGGGCGGAAGCCCTCGATCAGCACGTCGACGCGGGCGGCCAGGGCGAGGACGACCCCGGCGGCCCGGGGATGCTTGAGGTCGACGGCGATGGAGCGCTTCCCGCGGCCCTGCAGGTCGTGTCGCGGCTCGACCGGCAGACCGGGGCCGCCCGGGCGGTCCACCCGGATCACCTCCGCGCCGAGGTCCGCCAGGAGCATTCCGGCGAACGGTGCCGGCCCGATGCCGGCGAGCTCGACGACGGTGAGGCCAGCCAACGGTCCGGTCATGGCAGTCACTGTAAGGGGTCGGCCCGGCGGCGAGGGGCGACGCTCACCCCCGTAAGCGTCGCCCGCGCTCGCCGCCGGTTCAGGTGGCGCCGTCCCCCAACGGCTACAAATGCCACCGGTACCCCGACACCGCGCTCGTTACGCGAATCTGACCGATTCGCCGTTCCCCCGAACCTTTTCGAGCGCGGCGCGTGTGGGAATACGGTAGTTCTCCGGGGAATGACCGCACAAGCCGGAAATCATGTACCGCCCGTCACACCGAATAATCCTCAAGCGTCCTCTCGCTCGGGCGATTCAACCCGGAAGAAGTTGCTCTGCCGGCCGTCCGTCTTCTGCTCCTGATAGATGAAGTTCAGGCCCCGTTCGTCGAACGCGCGGAACCAGTCCTCCCAGGACACCGGATGCAGTCCGCCGCCGTTGTAGCCGGGAAAGTCGAACCGCAACACGCTGGGCCGACCCCGGTCCGCGCCCGCCGCCGCCGGCGACGCGCCCCGTTCCTCCGCCCATTGCCGGATCACGTCGTGGTTCGTCGTCACCAGGCTCCGTCCGGGTCGCTCCTGGTGCTCGTCGGGAGACCGGATCTCCTGCGAATACTTCAGCGACCGCGCCGACTTCGGGCCCCGGCGCACACCGTCGCCGTCCTTTCGCGGCTCCCCGCCGTCCGGCGAAAAGCCCGTCCCCTCCTGGAGGGTTTTGACCAACGCTTTCACCAGTTGTTCCTTGCGCAGTCCCGACGTGCCGTTCACGCCCCGGGCCCGTAGCTGCGAACGCAATTCATCGACCTTCAACCGCGCCACGTCGCTCTCCTGGATCGGGGGCGTGTCCGGCGTCTGATTGCCCGGCTGGTTCGTCGTCGACGACGCGGCGCTGCTGCCGCGACCTGAGTCGTTCCGCTGAGCCATGGTCCTGCTCACGCTCCCTCGACAGTCGCGTCCTCGGCCGGCGGCGGCCTCACCCGCCGCCAGCGGAAGCAGTACCCGTCAGGGTCGGTCCAAACCCGGAGCGTCGGCGGCGGTCGACGGCTCGAACAGGTGCGCGAAGGCCTGCAGGTTGGCCAGCGACTCCCCGCGCTTGACCCGCCATTCCCACTCCCGGCGGATGGCGGTGCCGAAGCCGATCTCGAGCATCGAGTCGAACGAGTCGTCGGCGTACGTGAGCACGGACCCGAGCAGCCGGTCCAGCTCGTCCTCGCTGATGCCGCCCAGCCCCGTCCGCCCGGTCAGGTAGACGTCGCCGTTGGCGTCGATCGAGAACGCCACCCCGTACATCCGCGCGTTGCGTTGCAGCAGCCACGACCAGAGCTCCTCACGGCGCTCGTCCGGCTGCCGCATCACGAACGCCTCGACCCGCAGCGCGTGCTCGCCGACGATGAGGTTGCACACCGTCTTGAGCTTGTGGGTGCCCGGCAGCGTGACCGCGTACGAGAACTCGCCGGTCTTCTCCCAGGCCAGCTCGCGCTCCGCGCAGACCGACTCGATCAGCTCGGCCACCGCCTCGCGCGGGCTCACCACGCGCCGGCCCCCAGCGCGGCGGCGTCACCGGCCAACTCGGACGTGATCCTGCCCCGGTGATCTGTCACGGCCCCACGGTAGACCTCGAGCAGCCGCTCCGCAGTGCGCGCCCAGGAGAACTGCCGCGCGTGCGCGACCGCGCCCCGGGCCAGCTCCGCCCGCCGACCGGGCGCGGCCAGCAGACCGCCGAGGACCCGTGCCCAGTCGACCGGGTCGTGCCCGTCGATGAGGATCCCGCTCGTGGCGTCGCGTACGGCGGTGACCAGCCCGCCGACCGCGGCCGCGACCACCGGGGTGCCGCAGGCCTGCGCCTCCAGGGCGACCAGTCCGAACGACTCGTTGTGCGAGGGGACCGCGACCAGGTCGGCGGCCCGGTAGAGGGCGGCGAGGTCGTCGCCGGCCTGCGGGGGCAGGAACCGGACGGCGTCCGAGACCCCCAGCGTCGCGCCGAGCTCGATCAAGGCGCTCGGGCGGTCGAGTCCGGTGCCGCTCGGCCCGCCCACCACCAGCAGCGTCAACTGCTCCGCGAGCCGGGGATCGCGCCGGCGCAGCGCCGCGACGGCGTGCAGCAGCACGTCCGGGGCCTTGAGGGGCTGGATCCGGCCGACGAAGACGACCACGTACCCCTGCTCCGGCAGGCCGAGCCGGCGCCGCGCGTCGCGCCGGGCGGCCGTCTCCCGGCCGGCGGCGGCCGGCCGGAAGCGCTCCAGGTCGACGCCGGGCGCGACGACCGCGACCCGCTCGGGATCGGCGTCGTAGCGCGCGATCAGGTCGCGCGCCTCGACCTGCGTGTTGGCCACCAGCCGGTCGGCCTCGGCGACCACCTGCTCCTCGCCGATCACCCGCGCGTTGGGCTCCGGCCGGTCACCGACGGCCAGCTGCGCGTTCTTCACCTTGGCCAGGGTGTGTGCGGTGTGAACCAGCGGCACCCCCCAGCGGTCCTTGGCGAGCCAGCCCACCTGCCCGGACAGCCAGTAGTGCGAGTGGATCAGGTCGTAGAAGCCGGGGGCGCGGGCGGCCTCGGCGCGCAGTACCCCGGTGGTGAAGGCGCAGAGCTGGGCGGGGAGGTCCTCCTTGGGCAGCGGCTCCAGCGGGCCCGACATGATGTGCCGGACCCGCACCCCGGGGGTCATCTCCACGACCGGGGGCAGTCCGCTGGCGGTGGCGCGGGTGAAGATCTCCACCTCGACGCCCACCCGGGCCAGCTGCTTGGCCACCTCGACGACGTACACGTTCATCCCGCCGGCGTCGCCGGTGCCCGGCTGGTCCAGTGGCGAGGTGTGCACCGAAACGGTCGCGACGCGTCGCGGGGTGGGCCAGGACTGCGCCGGCCGGAGCCGCGCCCGCCCGCTCTGCACATCCGCCACGTCTACTCCTTCCGGCTGACGCTCCGACGGCCCGCACGCCGCCGGCGGCACGCGACGCCGGCGACACTCGGCCTCCGGCAAAAACCGTCAGACCGCGATACATCTTCCCCGCGACGATCCCGGCACGCCTGCGGACGTGATCCACCTCTCTCCGGCCACGACGGCGACGGTGGGAAAGAATGACGGGATGACCCCAATCGCGATCGTCACCGGCGCCTCCAGCGGGATCGGCGCGGCCACGGCCCGCCGGCTGGCCACGGAGGGCTTCCACGTGGTCGCGGCGGCCCGCCGCGCGGACCGGCTCGCGGACCTGGTCGCCGAGATCGACACGGCCGGGGGCACCGCCACCGCGATCTGCTGCGACATCACCTCCGACGAGTCGGTGGCCGGTCTGGCGGCCGCCGTCGCCGACCTGCCCGGACCGGTCACGCTGCTGGTCAACAACGCCGGCGGGGCGCACGGGCTCGACCCGGTCGCGACCGGGTCGGTCGCGGACTGGCAGTGGATGTACGAGGTGAACGTGCTCGGCACCCTGCGGGTGACCCAGGCGCTGCTGCCGGCGCTGGAGGCGTCCGGCGCCGGCACGGTGGTGGTGGTCGGCTCGACCGCCGGGTTCACGGTGTACGAGGGCGGCGGCGGCTACACGGCCGCGAAGCACGCGCAGACCGCGCTCACCGGCACGCTGCGGCTGGAGCTGTGCGGGCGACCGGTCCGGGTGATCGAGATCGATCCCGGCATGGTCCGGACCGACGAGTTCTCCCTGGTGCGCTTCGGCGGGGACGCGGACCGGGCGGCGGCCGTCTACGAGGGAGTGCCGGAGCCGCTGGTCGCCGACGACGTCGCGGACTGCATCGCGTGGTGCGCGACGCGGCCGCACCACGTCAACGTGGATCGGCTGGTCGTCCGGCCGCTCGCCCAGGCCGCGCAGCACAAGGTGCACCGGGTCACGGCGGGGTGATCGCGTGTCGCGTTCCGCGCCGCGCCCCCAGGGGGTCGTGACCCGCGGCACGACCAACCCCAACCGGCTGCGCCGGGTCGACAACTGGATCGCGGTCACCTGCCGTGACCTGCTCGCCGACGCGTCCGACCCGCTCGTGGTCGACCTCGGCTACGGCGCCACACCGATCACCGCGATCGAGCTGCGGGCGCGGCTGGCCGCCGCCGTCCGCCCGGACGTCCGCGTGGTCGGACTGGAGATCGACCCGGCCCGGGTCGCGGCCGCGGCGCCCGCCGCCGACCCGCCCCGGTTGACCTTCGCGCGGGGCGGCTTCGAGCTGGCCGGGCTGCGCCCGGTGCTGGTCCGGGCGTTTAACGTGCTTCGGCAGTACGACGAGGCGGAGGTCGCCGGGGCGTGGCGGACGATGACCGCCGGGCTCGCCCCGGACGGGGTGATCGTCGAGGGGACCTGCGACGAGCTGGGGCGGCTCGCCTCCTGGGTGCTGCTCGACGCGTCCGGCCCGCGGACGCTCACGCTGGCCGCGCGGCTCGCCACCCTGGAGTCCCCCGCCGAGCTCGCCGAACGGCTGCCGAAGGCCCTGATCCACCGGAACGTCCCCGGCGAGCCGGTCCACGCGCTCATCCGCGCCCTCGACGACGGCTGGCGGGCCGCCGCGCCGTACGCCACCTTCGGCCCGCGGCAGCGCTGGGTGCGCGCGATCACCGCGCTCGGCGAGGCCGGGTGGCCGCTGCTGGACCGGCCGTCGCGGTGGCGGCTCGGCGAGCTGACGGTGGCCTGGTCCGCGGTCGCGCCGGGCGGGCCGGTCACAGCGCGCAGTTGACCAGGACCGGCTCGGGGTGCAGGGTCACGCCGAAGCGCTCGCGCACCCCGTCGCGGATCTCGGCCGCGAGCGCCAACAGCGCCCGGGTCGAGCCCCCGCCCCGGTTCGTCAGCGCGAGCGTGTGCTTGGTGGAGATGGCCACCCCACCGGGCCCGGAATACCCCTTCGGGAAGCCGGCCCGGTCGATCAGCCACGCCGCGCTCACCTTCACCACCCCGTCCGGCCCCGGCCAGCAGGGCGGCTCGCCGGCGTCCCGGGCGCGCTCGCGGAACAGCGCGTACGCCGCCGGGTCCAGCACGGGGTTGGTGAAGAACGAGCCGACCGAGCGGGTGTCCGGGTCGGCGGGGTTCAGCACCATGCCCTTCCCGGCCCGCAGCGCGAGCACGGCGGCGCGGGCGGCCGCGAGCGGGACGCGGTCGCCGACCTCGACGCCGAGCGTCCGGGCCAGCTCCGCGTACCGGATCGGGGTCGACAGCGGCGAGCGGGCCAGCCGGAAGTCGACGGAGAGCACCACCCAGCGGTCGTTGTGCTTGAAGACGCTGCCGCGGTAGCCGAACCGGCATTCCTCCGCCGGCATCGTCCGCACCTCGTCGGCGACCCGGTCGTAGACCCGCACCGAGGTGATCGTCTCGGCCACCTCCTGGCCGTACGCTCCGACGTTCTGGATCGGGGTGGCGCCGGTGCTGCCCGGGATGCCGGAGAGGCACTCCAGCCCCGGCCAGCCCGCCTCGACGGTGGCGGCCACCAGCTCGTCCCACGGTTCGCCGGCCTCGACCCGCACCGTGACCGTCCCGGCCCCCTCGGCGACCACGCGCACGCCGCGGGAGCGGACCAGCACGACGGTCCCGGGGAAGCCGGCGTCGTCGATCACGACGTTGCTGCCGCCGGCCAGGATCAGCGTCGGGCTCTGGAGCAGCGCGGCTTCGCGTACTCTTTCCACCAATCCGTCCACATCCGCCGCCACGACGAGTCGCTGGGGCGGTCCGCCCAACTGCAGGGTGGTGAAACTTCCCAGCGATCGCGGGGCGGTCGGGTCCGCGGCGGTTGGCGCGTCGGCGCTAACGTCAGGCACGCTATTCACCCTAGGCTGGAGGGAGCCGGGCCGAGCCACGGGCGGTCCGGTCAATCCGGAGGACGCGATGAGCAGACTGCACGGGACCAAGGATTTCTGGATCGGAGCACTGCGCGCGGAGGGACCGGCGTTCCTCGCCGCGGTCCGTGAGGCGGAGCCGGACACCCCCGTGCCGTCGTGCCCCGGATGGACGGTGACCGATCTCGTTCAGCACCTCGGCGCGCTCTACGCCTGGGTGCGCGGACATGTGGCGCGCGGCGTCACGGAGCCGCCCGCCGGCGGGCCGAGCGCCGACGGGGTGCCCGGCGGGGCGGCCGCGGTCGACTGGTGGCAGCACGAGTTCGACCAGCTGATGCTGCAGTTCGACGCGCTCGACCCCGAGCTGCCGGCGTACAACTGGGCGCCGCAGGCGAAGCGGGCCGGCTTCTGGCCCCGGCGGATGGCGCACGAGACCGCGGTGCACCGCTGGGACGCGCAGATGTCGATCGGCGGGACCGAGCCGATCGAGGCGAAGCTCGCGGCGGACGGGGTGAGCGAGGTGCTCGACACCTGGCTGCCGGCGGGGCGGCGACGGGCGGACCTCGCGCCGTACGGCGTGGTGCAGTTGATCGCGGTGGACGCGGCGCAGGAGTGGTACCTGCGGCTGCGCGGCGACGGCGTCGCGCTGCTCGACACGGACACGATCCTGGACAGCGACGACCACAACACCCGGACGACGGCCTCCGGCACCGCCAGTGACCTGCTGCTCGCGCTCTGGGGCCGGGTCGGTTTCGACGTCTTCGCGGTCGCCGGGGACCCGATGCTGCTGGAAGCGCTGCGCACCGACCGCTGAGCCCGCCCGGCCCACCCGCGATCGACCCGACCGGGGACCGCCCGGGTAACACGCTCGCAACTTTCTGAGAGCGCTCTCTTGACACGCCGGTGACCCCGGTCCACTCTTCCGTGAGAGCGCTCTCACCTGCACGTCAACCCCCACCCCGTCACGACCTGAGAGGGGTCACAATGGGCGTCACCCCGCGCCGCCGCGTCGTCGCGGCCGCCGCCGCCTTGGCCGCGCTCACCGCGGTCGCCGCCTGCGGCGGCGCCGAAGAGACGAGCGCCGACGGCAAGATCACCCTGACCGTGGACGTCTTCGGTCAGTTCGGATACGACGAGCTCTACAAGCAGTACATGGACAGCCACCCCAACGTGAAGATCGTCGAGCGCGGCACCGGTGGCAACCTGGACGAGTACTCGCCCAAGCTGACGCAGTGGCTCGCCTCCGGCAAGGGCGCCGGCGACATCGTCGCGATCGAGGAGGGGCTGCTCGTCGAGTACAAGGCGAACCCGAAGAACTTCGTCAACCTGCTCGACCACGGGGCCGCGGACCTCAAGGGCAACTTCATGGAGTGGAAGTGGAACCAGGCCCTCACCGCGGACGGTAAGCAGCTGATCGGCCTCGGCACCGACGTCGGCGGCATGGCGATGTGCTACCGCAAGGACCTCTTCGCCAAGGCCGGCCTGCCCACCGACCGCGCGGAGGTCTCCAAGCTCTGGCCGACGTGGCAGGAGTACATCAAGGTCGGCGAGCGCTTCAAGGCGGCGAACACCGGCGCCGCGTTCCTCGACGCCGCGACCAACACCTTCAACACCATCGTGTTGCAGACCGCGGGCAACAGCACCGGCTACCACTACTACGACACCAGCGACAAGCTCGTCGTGGACAGCAACCCGGCGGTGCGGCAGGCCTGGGACATCACGATGGACGTGATCGACTCGGGCCTCTCCGGCAAGTACGGCGCCTGGTCGGAGGAGTGGGTGGCCGCGTTCAAGCAGGCCAAGTTCGCCACCATCGCCTGCCCCGCCTGGCTCACCGGCGTGATCGAGCAGAACGCCGGCCCCGCCGCGAAGGGCAAGTGGGACATCGCGTCGGTGCCGGGCAACGGCGGCAACTGGGGTGGTTCGTTCCTCGCCGTGCCGCGGCAGAGCAAGCACCAGGCCGAGGCTATCGAGCTGGCCAAGTTCCTGACCAACCCGCAGGGGCAGATCGGCGCGTTCAAGGCCAAGGGCCCGCTCCCCTCGTCCCCGCAGGCCCTCGACGACCCGGCGATCAAGGACGCGACCAACCCGTACTTCAGCGACGCCCCGGTCGGGCAGATCTTCGGCGCGGGCGCGAAGAGCCTGAAGCCGGTCTACATGGGACCGCGCAACCAGGCGGTGCGCACCGAGGTCGAGAACGCGGTCCGGACGGTGGAGCTGGGGCAGCGCACCCCGGATAAGGGCTGGCAGGACGCGACGGCCAACGCGAAGAAGGCCGCGGACAAGTAGCCCGCGGACAGGTAGCCCGCGGACGCGACGCGCGGGGCTGACGGCGGACAACGCCGTCGGCCCCGCCGCCAGTCGCACCGGCCCGTTTCCGCCCGTCCCCTCGACCGCTAAGGAAATCCGATGAGTCTGCGTCTGGAGGTCGACGCGCCCCACCCGGGCGCGACGGCCGGCTCCGGGCCGCCGCCCCGGCACCGCCACGCCGACCGGCCCGTACGCGCCCGGCTGAACCGATTCGACCTGAAGGTCTCCCCCTACCTCTACATCGCGCCGTTCTTCATCCTCTTCGCGATCTTCGGCGCCTACCCCCTCGGCTACACCCTCTGGGTCTCGCTGCACGACTGGGACCTGCTCGCCGAGGACCACCCCTTCGTCGGCCTGGAGAACTACCAGCGGCTGCTGGGCGACCCCGACTTCTGGAACTCGGTGGTCAACACGCTCGGCATCTTCGTCATCTCCACCGTGCCGCAGCTGCTGCTCGCGCTCTGGCTGGCCCACCTGCTCAACCGCGGGCTGCGCGCCCGCACGCTGTTCCGGATGGGGGTGCTGATCCCCAACATCACCTCCACCGCGGCGGTCGCGATCGTCTTCGGGCAGCTCTTCAGCCGCGAGTTCGGGATGATCAACTGGCTGCTCGATCTCGTCGGCGTCGACGGCATCGACTGGAAGGGCAGCAAGCTCACCGCCTGGATCGCGGTCTCCACGATGGTCGACTGGCGGTGGACCGGCTACAACGCGCTGATCTTCCTCGCCGCCATGCAGGCCATCCCCCGCGACCTGTACGAGGCGGCGGCGCTCGACGGCGCCCGGCAGGCCCGCCAGTTCTGGTCCATCACCGTGCCGATGCTGCGACCGACCATCATCTTCTGCGTCATCGTCTCGACCATCGGCGGGCTGCAGCTCTTCACCGAGCCGCTGCTCTTCAACTCCGGCACCAACCCGATCCGGGGCGGGCCGATGCGCGAGTCCCAGACGATGACCATGTACATGTTCGAGAACGCGTTCGCCCCGCACTTCAACTTCGGGTACGGCTCCGCGATCGCCTGGATGCTCTTCGCGCTGATCGCGATCGTGGCGATCATCAACGTGCTGGTCATCCGCGGGCTCGGCAAGAACCAGACCGGAGGGGAGTGACCATGGTCAGTCTCGGCAACCTCGCCGCCCGACCGCCCCGCGGCGGCGCCGGCGGACAGCTCTGGAGCGCCAGCCGGCTCACGTACGGCGCGCTCATCCTCACCGGTCTGCTCTCCGTCTTCCCGATCTACTGGATGTTCGTGGTGGCCACCCGCTCCAACGACGCGATGGGGCAGCTGCCGCCGCCGGTGACGCCCGGCGGCAACCTGCCGGGCAACGTGGAACGGTTGCTCGGCAACCCGGACGCGCACTTCCTGACCGGCATGCTCAACTCGGCGATCGTGGCCGGCGCGGTGACGGTCTCGGTGGTCTTCTTCTCGTCACTGGCCGGCTTCGCCTTCGCCAAGCTGCGGTTCCGCGGCCGCAACGGGCTGCTCCTGGTGATCATCGCGACGATGATGGTCCCCACCCAGCTCGGCGTCATCCCGCTCTACATGCTGATGTCGGAGCTGAACTGGAACGACCGGCTGCAGGCGGTGATCGTGCCCGGTCTGGTCACCGGCTTCGGCGTGTTCATGATGCGCCAGTACGCCAGCCAGGCGGTCAGCAACGAGCTCATCGAGGCGGCCCGGGTCGACGGCTGCAGCACCGTGCGGATCTACTGGAACGTGGTGCTGCCGGCGCTGCGTCCGGCCGCCGCCGTACTGGGGCTGTTGACGTTCATGACCACCTGGAACGACTTCCTCTGGCCGTACGCGGTCCTCAACGATCCGGAGAACCCCACCGTGCAGCTCTCGCTGCGCGCCCTGTCGAACGGTTACTACCAGGACATGTCACAGATCTTCACCGGAACCGCGATCGCTACGCTTCCACTACTGTTCGTATTCATCGTGTTCGGCCGTCAGATCATCGGCGGAATCATGGAAGGTGCGGTCAAGGCGTGAACAGCTTCGATCGGCCGGCGGTGACCGGCAGCGCGTTGCTGGAGCCGGCGGCGACCCCGGTCCGGTTTCCCGAGGGCTTCGTCTGGGGCGCGGCCACCGCCGCGTACCAGATCGAGGGCGCGGCGCACGACGACGGGCGCGGCCCGTCCATCTGGGACACCTTCTGCCGTACGCCCGGCAAGGTGCACGCCGGACACACCGGCGACGTGGCGTGCGACCACTACCACCGGTACCCCGACGACGTCGCGCTGATGGCGGAGCTCGGGCTGCACGCGTACCGGTTCTCGGTGGCGTGGCCGCGGATCCAGCCCGACGGCTCCGGCCCGGTCAACCCGCGCGGGCTGGACTTCTACGACCGGCTCGTCGACGAGCTGCGCGGTCGCGACATCGACCCGATCATCACGCTCTACCACTGGGACCTGCCGCAGACGCTGGAGGACCGGGGCGGCTGGACGAACCGGGAGACCGCCGAGCGCTTCGCCGACTACGCCGCCGCCGTCTACGGCCGCCTCGGCGACCGGGTCACCACCTGGACCACGCTCAACGAGCCGTGGTGCTCGGCGTACCTCGGCTACGGCAACGGCGTGCACGCGCCCGGGCGGCAGGACCCGGCGGCCACCTTCGCCGCCGTGCACCATCTGCTGCTCGCGCACGGCCTGGGGGCGGCGGCGCTGCGCGCCGCCGGCGCGACCACCGTCGGGATCACCCTGAACCCGGCCGCGGTCTTCCCCGCCGACCCGGAGAGCCCCACCGACGCCCAGGCGGTCCGCCTCGTCGACGGGCTGCACAACCGGATCTTCTTCGACCCGCTGCTCCGCGGCCAGTACCCCGCCGACGTCCTGGAGCACGTCGCCCGGTTCACCGATCTCGGCTATCTCCGGGCGGGCGACGAGAAGCTGATCGGGGCGCCGATCGACCTGCTCGGGGTCAACTACTACGCCCCCACCTACGTCGCGGCGCGTCCCGGCGCGGCCGGGGGCGGCGGCGCGTACCCCGGCACCGAGGGGATCGAGTTCCTGCCGCCGGTCGGGCCGCTGACCGACATGGGCTGGATGATCGAGCCCGGCGGCCTGACCGCGCTGCTGGAGCGGATCTCGAACGACTACCCCGGCGTCCCGATGATCGTGACGGAGAACGGCGCCGCGTTCGACGACAAGTTCCACCGGGACGCCCCCGGCACCGACGGCCGGGTACACGACGCCGACCGGGTCAGCTACCTCGACGGGCACCTGCGGGCGGCGCACGAGGCGATCGCCCGTGGCGTCGACCTGCGCGGCTATCTCGTATGGTCGTTGCTGGACAACTTCGAGTGGGCCGAGGGCTACCGCAAGCGGTTCGGGATCATCTACGTCGACTATCTGACCCAGCGACGGGTGCCGAAGGACAGCGCACGGTGGTATCAGGAGGTTATCCACCGTAATGGGCTGTGATCGAACTGTGGAGGACGCGGCATGACGACGGCCCGGGAGCGACCCACGCTGGAGGCGGTGGCCCGGCGCGCCGGCGTCTCCCGGGCCACCGTCTCCCGCGTCGTCAACGGCTCGACCACCGTCGCCGAACCCATCCAGGAGGCGGTCCGGCAGGCTGTGCGCGAGCTGGGCTACGTGCCCAACCTCGCGGCCCGCAGCCTGGTGACCCAGCGGACCGACTCGATCGCGCTGGTGCTGCCCGAGTCGGCCACCCGGGTCTTCTCCGACGACCAGTTCTTCCCCGGCATCATCCGCGGCGTCAGCCAGGAGCTGGAGGCCGCGGACAAGCAGCTCGTGCTGATGATGGCCAGCTCGACCGCCAGCCAGGAGCGGATCGAGCGGTACGCGACCGGCCGCCACGTCGACGGCGTCATGTTCGCCTCCATGCACGGCGTGGACCCGCTGCCCGGCGCCCTGGCCCGGATGGGCATCCCGGTGATCTGCAACGGCCGCCCGCTCGGTCGCGCCGCCGCGTCGGTGCCGTACGTCGACGTCGACCACGTCGGCGGCGTGACCACGGCGGTGCGGCACCTGCTCGACTCCGGTCGGCGACGGATCGCCACCATCGCCGGGCCGCAGGACATGGTCGGCGGGATAGACCGACTCACCGGCTACCGCAACGCGCTGCAGGACTCGGGCTGCCGCTCGATCGTCGCGGTCGGCGACTTCACCCGGGAGTCCGGCGCGCAGGCCATGCGGCAGCTGCTCAACGACGACCCGCACCTGGACGCGGTCTTCGTCGCCTCCGACCTGATGGCGCACGGCGCGCTGCGCACGCTGCGCGAGGCGGGGCGGCGGGTGCCGGACGACGTGGCCGTGATCGGCTTCGACGACATCGAGATCGCGCGCTACACGGATCCGCCGCTGAGCACGGTCCGGCAGCCGATCCACGAGATGGGGCGCGAGATGACGCGCCAGCTGTTGCGGCTCGCCGCGGGCGAGGAGATCGAGCTGGCGCTGATCCTCCCCACCGAGCTGATCGTCCGGGAAAGCTCCTGACGGACCTCCGTCACGCGGCCTCGGTCGGCAGGCCGAAGACCCGGCGGGCGAGCAGCGTGCCGCCGGCCACCGCGGCGGGCATCACCAGCACCGCGCCGAGCGGAATCAGGAAGCAGCAGAACACGGCCACCCCGAAGCCCAACGCCAGCGGCCGGTTGGCCTTCAGCAGGGCCCGGCGGTCGGGGAGCCGGAGCCCGCGCCGGTAGAACGGGGCGGCCACCAGCTCCACCGCCAGGAACCAGCCACCGATGACGGCCCCGAGCACCGGCACGACGGTCTGCCCGACGACCGGGATGAACCCGCCGAGGAAGAGCGGGATGCCGATGAGCAGCGACATCAACACCAGCCGGAGCGAGTCGAGCAGGCTGTGCCGCAGCGACACCCGCCACGGCACCTCGACCTGGTCGGGCACGCCGCCGTAGCGCTCCTCCACCCGCTCCGAGATCTTCTCGTAGAACGGATCCCCGATCAGCAGCGTGATCGCGGTGAAGGTGAGCACGCCGACCAGCGCGCCGATGGCGAGCAACGCTCCCGCGACCACGAACCGGACCAGGTCACGGGCGCCCTCCGACCAGCCGTCGGCGAACGGGGTGAGCATGTCCGCCAGGTCGGAGACGAAATAGATCAGCGTGGCGTACGCGGCGACGAAGAGCGCGCCGGAGATCAGCGCCGGGATCGTGCCGAGCAGCAGCAGACGAGGACTGCTCACGTACATCCCGAGGCCGCGGCCGAGCAGCACGACGCCCCCGAAGAACTGGTTGAACGCGCTCTGAGGTCCCTTCACGACGGGGAAGCGTAGTGCCCCCCGTCCACGGTGGCGCGGCGAGCGCCCCGCCGGTCGGGGCTCAGCGGGGAAAGGCCGTCACGGTCGGGGTCGGGGTCGGCGGGCTTGAGGGTTCCACGGTGGGCTGCGCGGTCAGCTCGGGCGTCGGCGACGGCACGGGGGCCGACGGCGCCAGGGTCGGCGGCGCGGCCGGCGTGGACGGCACGGTCCGGCTCCGGGCGATCGACGGCCGCACCGTCCTGGGCGTCCATCCGGGCACCACGCGCGCGGCGCCGGTCTCGCTCGGCCGGGGCGTCGCCGGCGGGACGACGCCGGTCGCCGCCGCACCCATCGCCGCGATCCCGGCCGGCGCCGACCGCGCCGGCGCGGCCCGGTCCGCCCAGGCCCAGCCGGCCGAGACTGCGAACGGCATCCCGAGCACCACGATCAGCGCGAAGACCTTCTGGGGTGACATCTGCACACAGGAACACCGCTATTCGGGGCCATTGGTTACGCGTCGGCGCGCGGGTGAACCCGAGCGTGTCGCGGACGGACTCCGCTATCCGTTCAGGAAGCCCGCGACCCGCTCCCGCAGGTCGGCGCGGTTCGTCCAGAGCACGCCCGGCTTGTCGTACACGTGCAGCTCCGCCCCGGGCAGCGCGGCCGCGAGTCGCTCGGCCACCTCGACCGGGTGCAGCTCGTCGCCGACGCAGCCGATCACGAGCGACCGGGCGGTCACGGGGGCGAGCGCGGCGGGGTCGCGGACCGGGACGTCGTCGAGCAGGCCGGCGAGCGCCGGGGCCAGGCCGTCGCGCATCAGCTGGTCGATCCGCTGTCGCAGGTAGGCCCAGCCGGCGGGGGTGTTGCGCACGGCAGCGGGCAGCTCGGTGGAGACCACGTCGGCCACCGCCGACAGGTCGCCGGCCTCGACCGTCGCGATGAGGTCCGTCAGCCGCTGCCGGGCCGCGGTCGCCCGCGACCTGTCGAGCACGGCGGGCAGGAAGAACACCGCCCGCTCGAAGCGCTCCGGGCTCTCCGCCAGCACCTGGCAGAGCGCCCCGGCGCCGAGGCTCACGCCGACGGCCCTGCTCGCGCCGGAGAGGTCGGCGACGGCGCGCAGGTCGCGGGCGAGCTCACCGTAACTCCACGGCCCGGCCGGGGCGTCCGAGCGGCCGTGGCCACGGAACTGGAAGAAGACCTTGCGGCCGGCCACCCCGCTGCCGAGCGGCCGGGTGACGGCGATGCCGCTGGCGAAGCCGTGCGCGAACACCGTCACCGGGTCGCCGACGCCGGTGATCAGCTGCTCGAGCCGCACGCCGTGCGGCGTCGCGACGAGTTCCGTCTCGGGCTCCGGCAGCGCCGGCCGGCCGGTGCGCGGCGCGGTGGGCCCCGGTCCGTACGTCCGCGGGCCCCCGTCAGGCGGTGGCGGCCAGCGGAAACCTCTCACCAGAAGCCTTTGCCATCGGTGAGGTCACGCAGCCCGATCCGGACGTCGAGCAGGTAGATGAGAGCCGCGGCGATCCCGATCAGGCCGAAGATGCTCGTCGCGCCGAAGCCTCCCACCAGCGTGAGGAGCAGGCAGAGCCCGAGGATGAGCAGCCAGCCTCCCTTGGGGAGGGTGCCGATCGCCGGGAACGCGTCGGAGCGCTGGGTGAGGCAGTGCACGAACGCGACGCCCTCCACGACCACGGCGAAGACGAGAAGCGCCAGGTCGATGACGAGTCTGACGTCCTGGTAGAAGAGCGGCGCGGCAGAGACCATGCGGTGAAGTTTATGCCGGAAGCCCCGGGTGGGCGGCATCTGCCGCACCCGGGGCTTCCACGGCGGTCGTTACTTGGCGGCGGCGCGGGTGCGCTTGGCGGCCTTCGTGGCCTTCGCGGGTACCGCGTTCTCCGCGACGACCTCGGCGACGTCGGCCGGGGTGGCGGCCACCTCCGCCGGCGCCTCGGTGGTCTCCGCCGGCGCTTCGGTGGCCTCGATGTCGGCGTTGACGGTGTCGGCGGCCTGCACGACGCCGGCGCCGACGACGCGCTCACCGTGCGCGACGAGGGCGTCGTACGCGGCGACCGCCCGCTGCTGCGCGGCCTGCGCGTTGGAGACCAGCGCGGCGGTGTTCCGGGTGGCGGCCTCGCGGAGGCGCTCCACGTCGAACTCCCGGCCGGCGGCCTTGTCCCGCAGCGTGACCGCGGTGGTGTTGGCGGCGCGCAGCGTCGCGGCTGCCTTCTCGCGCAGCTCGGTGGTGTTGGCGGCGCGCAGCGTCGCGGCGGCCTTCTCGCGCAGCTCCACCGTGGTCGTCACGGCCTTGCCGCCGAGCTCGGTGACGACGTCCGGCAGCTTGCGCAGCTGCTGGTAGGCGAGGTCGCCGGCGCCGGCGACGGCGTAGAGCGGGGCGGGGATACGGGTAGTCCTGGGCTCGGTCATCATTTCTCCTCCTCGGCCACGGATGCGGCCGCGCGGTTCGGTCCGGTTCCTTCCCGGCGGGGCCGGCTCGCCTCGGTGGCGGCCCGCCTTCCGGGTTTGCGCTTCGGGGTGGGGGTGGCGCCGGCCTCGGTGACGGCGACGGACTCCAGCGCGCCGTCGGTCGGGGTCGCCGGTCGCTCGGCTGCCGGAGCGGCCCCGGCGGCGGTGGTCGCGTCGGGCGCGGGCGCCGCCTCGGCCTCCGCGAGCCGGGCGTTCTCCCGGCGGAACGTCTCGTAGATCTGACTCAGCGACTGCTTCTGCGACATCGTCAGCTCGTTGTCCGCCGCGATCGCGGCGAGCACGCCCTGACCGTTGTTGTCGTCGAGCAGTCCGGCGCGCAGGTACATGACCGGGGTGGAGACCCGCAGCGCGCTGGCGAGCTGCTGCAGCACCTCCGCGCTCGGCTTGCGCAGGCCGCGCTCGATCTGGCTGAGGTACGGGTTGCTCACCCCGGCCTGCTCGGCGAGTTGCCGCAGCGAAATCTTCGCGTTGCGCCGCAGGTCGCGGATGAAGCCGCCGACGTCGCGGGGCAGATCCTTCGGGCTGGCCATGAATACGACGGTAGCCGGCGCTGCTTGCAACTGCAAGCGATGTGCTAGCGGGAGTTAGCGACGCCGGTCACCCGCGTCACCAGATGGCGCGCACCTCGCCGACGCGCTGACCGCCGCCGAACAACGGCACCTCGGCCAACTCCGCGAGCACCGGCGGCTCGGCGCCGAGTCGCCGCAGCGCGGAGGCCAGCACCGGCATCCGCGGACGCATCTGACCATCGTCGATCTTCATCGCGACGGCGCCCACCCCGGGAATCGCGACCGCGAGGACGCCCTCGGCGCCGCCCTTCGCGAGCAGCCCGGGCACGCCGGTCATCAGCCGGGTGTCCTCGGCGGTCGTGCCGGCGACGATCGCCGGGTGCGCCCGCATCGCGGACGCGACCGTCTGCTCGACCGAGCCCGGCGCGCCGGAGACCAGCCGCAGGTACGCGCCGGCCAGACCGGTCAACGAGATGGCGAGCACGGGCGCCCCGCACCCGTCGATCCCCCGCGCGCCGACCGGCTCCCGCGCGAACTCCTCCACCGCCGCGCTGAGGTGCTGCTGCAGCGGGTGCTCCGGCGTCCAGTACTCCTCGGTCGGCCAGCCCGCCGCCAGGCAGGTCAACAGCATTCCGGTGTGCTTGCCCGAGCAGTTCATCTGGATCCGCGCCGGGCCACCGCCGGCGCGCAGCACCGCGGCCGCGGCCTCCGACCCGATCGGCATGTCCGGCGGGCAGCCCAGCGCGGACTCGTTGAGGCCGGCGGTGCGCAGCAGCGCGCGCACCCGGGCCAGGTGGAATTCCTCGCCGTAGTGGCTGGCACAGACGAGAGCGAGGTCGGCCGGGTCGGCGAGCCGCAGCCCGGCGCGGAGCATCCCGACCGCCTGCATCGGCTTGTTGGACGAGCGCGGAAAGATCGGCGATGCGATATCCCCCGCCGAGCTCAGCACCGCTCCGTCGGCGTCGAGCACCACCACCGAACCGCGGTGGAACCCCTCCACGAAACCGGAGCGGACCACCTCGGCGAGCGGAACCCCGCCCTCGTACGTCTTACCCATTTTTCCGACCGTACCCATCACGCCGCTCTCCGCCGCCGGCAACGTCAGGACCGCGCGGGAACGCCGAGCAGCCGCCGCGCCTCGGCGGTGGTCGCCGGCGGACGCTGGGCGAGCTGCGCGAAGCCGACGGCGCGGGCGACGAGCTGCATGTTCGACTCGACCGGCTGCCCCTTCGCGTACGTGATCGTGTCCTCCATCCCGACCCGGAGGTGTCCGCCGGCCGACAGCGACGCCAGCATGACCGGGATCGTGGCGCGGCCGATGCCGGTGGCGGAGAACGTGGTGCCCTCCGGCAGATCGCGCATCGCCTGCCGGCACGCGACCAGCGCCTCCGTCGTCCCCGGCATCCCGCCGGGCACCCCCATCACCAGGTCGACGTGTACGTGCCCCCCGGCCGGCAGCCCGTGCTTGTCGAGCAGCCGCTGCAGCGCGGTCAGGTGCCCGAGGTCGAAGATCTCGTACTCCGGCACGATGCCGAGCTCCTGCATCGAGGCGTGCAGCGCGACGATGAAGTCCCACCGGTTGAGGAACACGTCGTCGCCGAAGTTGACCGTGCCCATCGTGCAGGAGGCCATGTCCGGCGCGGCGCCGAGCACGCGGATCCGGTCGGCCTCGGGGTCGGTGACGGCGCCACCGGTGGAGAGCTGCACGATCAGATCGGTGCTGTCGCGCAACGCGGCGACGGTGTCACGCAGGCGGCCCGGATCGAGGGTGGGGCGCGCGTCGTCGTCGCGGATGTGGACGTGGATCACGGACGCGCCGAGCGCCTCGCACTCCTTGGCCGTCGTGACCAGCTCGTCGAGGGTCACCGGCAACGCCGGCACCGCCGCCTTGGTCGACTCCGCACCGGTCGGCGCAACCGTGATCAACGTCATTGTTGTCATGTCAGTGATACTCGCACACCCGATGATCCACTCGCCCCACCGGCGCGGGTCAGGCTGGGTCGATCGCGGCCGCCGACTCGCCGACGAGCAGCGGCGCGTCGTCGGCGACGTTGCGCTTGACCACCGCGAGCGCCACCATGCCGAGCTCGAAGTGGCGTACGGCGGTGCCGACGAAGCCCACGGTCCGCCCCTCGCTGGTCACCGGCGTGCCGACCGCCGGCGGCTGATCGGTGGCGATGCCGTCGAGGTGCAGCAGCACGAGCCGGCGCGGCGGGCGGCCGAGGTTGTGCACCCGGGCCACCGTCTCCTGCCCGCGGTAGCACCCCTTGTCGAGATGCACGGCGGGCGCCACCAGATCGATCTCGGCGGGGATGGTGCGGTGGTCGGTCTCGAAACCCACCCGCGGGATCCGGGCCGCCACCCGGAGCGCCTCGTACGCCCAGAGCCCGGCCGCCGGCACCCCCGCGGCCACGAGCCGACCGGCGACCTCCTCGATCGCCGTCCGCGGCACCAGCAGGTCCACGCCGAGGCGCACCCGGCGCGCCCAGCCCGCGCCGTCGCCGGGCAACGGCCGCACGGCGTACCTCGTGGTGGGGCGGGGTGGCAGCTCGCCGGCGGCGAACTTCGGACCCGGCACCGGCAGCGCGTCGGGCTCGGCCAGCCCGTCGACGCCCAGGGCGGCGGCCGCCTCGGCCGCGCGCGGGCCGACCAGCGAGAGCACGGCCCATTCGGCGGTCGCGTCGCGCGGCTCGACCCGGGTGAAGAACCGCATCTTCTCCAGGAAGCCCAGCAGCTCCGCCGCCGCGCCCGGCTCGGTGTCCAGCCAGGTCGTGCCGCCGTCCTCGGCGACCAGCGCGTGGTGCTCGACGTGCCCGTGCGGCGAGAGCACCAGCAGCTCCGTCCCCTCGCCGCTTCCCAGGTTCGCCAAGTGCTGGGTGGTGAGCGTGTGCAGCCAGCCGATCCGCTCCGCACCCGGCACCGCGACCACCCCGCGGTGCGACCGGTCGACCAGCCCCACCTCCGTGGCCAGGATCCGCTGCTCGCGCATCGGGTCGCCGTAATGCGCCGCCACACCGGCGTCGCGCGACTCCTCGTCGATGGCCTCGACGGCCACCGCGCCCGCTATGTTGATCATTCTCGCTCCCCGCATTGCCGACAGACCCCGAACAGCGCCACGTGCCCGATGTCGACCGAGAAGCCCTGCCGCTCCTCCAGCTGCCGCGCCAACGGCTCCAGCAGCGCCGGGTCCAGCTCCGTCACCGTGCCGCACGACCGGCACACCAGGTGCACGTGCTGGTCGGCGCCGGCCCGGTGATAGGTCGGCGACCCGTGCGACAGGTGCGTGTGGGTGACCAACCCGAGCTCTTCGAGCAGTTCGAGGGTCCGGTAGATGGTGGTGATGTTGACCCCGGCCGCGACCTCGCGTACCGCCGAGTGCACCTGCTCGGGTGTCGCGTGCCCCAGCTCGTAGACGGCCTCCAGGATCAGCTGCCGCTGCGCGGTCAACCGCAGACCGCGCGACCGCAGCATCTCCGCCAGGGATGATTCCGACACCGTCCGATCATAGTGTGGGAGCCATGTCCCGCCGTCAGGTCGTCGCGGTGCTCGGCCGCGGCGTGGTGCCCGCCGACACGCCGGTGCTGCCCGTCACCGACCGCGCCGTGCTGCACGGCGACGGGCTCTTCGAGACGATGCACGTCCGGGACGCCCGGCCGTGGCTGCCCGAGCGGCACCTCGCCCGGCTCCGCGCCGCCGCGGCGGCGATCGCGCTGCCGTTGCCGCCGTCGGCCGAACTGACCGCCCTGCTCGACGAGGTCTGCGCCGGCTGGCCGGCCGGCACGGAAGGGGCGCTGCGGCTGGTCTGCACGCGCGGCGCCGAGGGCGGCGGGCCGCCGGTGGTGTTCGCGACGCTGTCCGAGGTGGATCCGGGCGCGATCCGGGCCCGGCACGCCGGCATCGCCGTCGCCACACTGCCGCTCGGCGTCCCCGCGGGAGCGCGCGCCGGACTGGGCTGGCTGCCCGCCGGCATCAAGTCCACGTCGTACGCGCCGAATCTCGCCGCCCGCCGCTGGGCCGCCGCCAACGGCGTCGACGACGTGCTCTGGACCTCCACCGAGGGGTACGCGCTGGAGGCGCCGACCGCGAACCTGGTCTGGCTCCACGGCGACGTGCTCTGCACCGTGCCCCCCGCCGACACCGGCATCCTGCCCGGCGTCACCGCCGGCTGGCTGCTGGAGCAGGCGCGAACCCTCGGCTGGTCGGCCGAGCACCGGATGGTGACCCCCGATCAGCTGCGCACCGACGCGGGCGGCGTCTGGCTCACCTCATCGCTACGCGGCCTGGCGGAGCTCCGCACCCTGGACGGAGCGCCACTTGCACCCAGCCCGCACACCCCCGCGCTGCGCACCCTGCTCGGCTTCCCCTAACCCGCGTGGGCCTGCGGGTCAGCCGCCGACGCGGATCAGGCGGGCGGAGAGGTGCGGGGAGAGGCCGTGGCCGACGGCGGCCATCTCCTGGGCGTAGAGCAGCGCGCCCTCGACGATGCCGAAGAGGCGGTGGCCCCCCGTGACCTCCTTCGCCGTGGCGGTACGCACGACCGCGTCGGTCGCCATCTCCACCCGCGTCCCGGTCACCTTCCCGAGGTAGAGCTCCATCACCCCGGTCGGGTTGATCATCATGACCTCGAGCTCGTCGGTCGCCCGGTCGCCGTCCATCACCGGCCGCCACCAGCCGAGCTCCCGGCCCGCCGGGCGGACCGGCCGGGACTCCTCGTCGAGCAGCCAGGCCCGCGACTCGTACTGCAGGAACGGCCGGCCGTCGTGGCTGATCCGGATCTCCTGCGCGTAGTCGAAGTCCTCGATCGTCGGGTAGCCGCCGCGCCCCCGCCCGCGCCACACCCCGATGTACGGCAACAGCCGGTCCACCGCCGGGTGCAGCTTCGGACCGACGCGCAGGTCGTGGCTCTCCTCGTACGGGTACGGGTCCACCGGCGGCGCGTTCAGCCAGGGCGGCTGCAGCGGATTCTCACTCACCAGCGTCCTCTCGAAATGCGCACCGCGAGATACACCAAACCGCCGGCCAGCGCGCCCAGGGCGGCGACCAGCAGGCTGACGAACCCAATCTCGGTAACCATGACAAGGTCATCCTATGCTGGCCCCATGGCTCGCACTCTCGTCGTCAAGGCCACCGCGGGATCGGATGCTCCGGAGCGCTGCTCGCAGGCGTTCACGGTGGCGGCCACCGCGGCGGCGTCCGGCGTCGAGGTCTCGCTCTGGCTGACCGGCGAGTCGTCGTGGTTCGCGCTGCCCGGACGGGCGCAGGAGTTCGAGTTGCCGCACTCGGCGCCGCTCGCCGAACTGCTGCACGTGATCCTGACCAGCGGCCGGGTAACGGTCTGCACGCAGTGCGCGGCGCGCCGCGAGATCGGCGAGGACGACGTGATCCCCGGCGTACGGATCGCCGGTGCGGCCGTCTTCGTCGAGGAGACGCTCGCCGAGGGCGCGCAGGCGCTCGTCTACTGACGCCTGCGCGGACGTACCGCGTGATCAGCCGGCCGCGCAGGCGGCCGTGACGCTGACCCGCACCTGGTCGTCGCCGCGCTGCACGACGACCCCCCGCGTTTCGGTGCGATAGGCGAAGCGTTCGGGCGTGTCGAGCACGACGGTGGCGCCGGCCCGAAGCGGCCGCAGCGCGTCGGCGAACGGTCGATCGCCGTCGACGCGCCCCGTGGCGTGCGCGGTGAACATCGCGCTCCCGACCGGGCAGCTGACCCCGACGGTCCGTCCCGACTGAACCCCGGCGGCGCCGAGCGCGGCCAGCACCCGCATCGGCTCCTCGTCGATGGGCCTGCCGACCGCCAGATCCGCGACCTGGACGTCGACCGGGCGACAGCCGGTCGACACCGTCAGGATGACCGCCCCCGGCGGATCCACCCGCCCGCGGATCGTCACGAACTCGCCCGCGTCGGCCCGCAGCGCGTGCGTCCCCTGATCGGCGTCGTGCCGCACCCGCGCGCCGTAGGAGCCCGGCAGAGCGCCCGCGATCCGGTCGAGCAGCGCCGGTCCGCCCGCCTCGGACGTATAGAGGGTGAGTTCGCTGTACAGGACACCCCCGGAGCGCAACGGGGTGATCCGGCACCCCTCGTCGAGGGTGCGGCCCGCGATGTCCGCCACCACGTCACGCCCGGCCGCGACGAGCAGCTGGGCGGTCGCGCGGTCGACCACCGGCGTGGCCTGCCCGATGCTCCGCTGCTCGCGGACGCTCGGCGGGTCGCGGCGCGCCGACAGGTAGCCGAGCCCGACGAGCAGCAGCGCCCAGACGACCACCACCGCGAGCGGCCAACGGCCGCGCCGTCGGGACGGCCGCGGCGCGGGCTGCCTCGGCGTCGGGGGTGGGGCCGCGGGGTCGCTGGTCACCGGGCCATGGTGCCAGGTCGGGGAAAGCGCTCCGCACGGCGGGATGCGCGCGGGCGGGTCAGGTGGGGAGGGCGAGGCGGTAGCCGACGCCGCGTACGGTCTGCACCTCCGGGCCGCCCTCGGCCGAGCGCAGCTTGCGGCGCAACCGCTTCACCGCGGAGTGCAGGATCGCGGTGTCGCCGAGGTACGCGCCGCCCCAGACGGAGCCGAAGAGCCGCTCGTACGTCCAGACGGCGATCGGCGGGCTCGCGAGCCGGGCCAGCAGCTCCCGCTCCAGCCGCGTCAACGACAGCGGCTGTTCCCGCCACGTCACGAGGTGACCGCGGGTGTCGACGACCAGGTCGCCGAGGACGACCGGTCCGGGTTGACCGGCCTGCTCGGTCGGGGGCGCCGGAAAGAGCATCGCCCGCAGCTCGGCGAGGTCGGTGCAGACCACCACCGTGCCGCAGTCGTCGAGCCGCCGGACGACGCGCTCCCGGACCGCGACGTCCGCGGAAACGCACACGACCAGTGGAACTTCCCCATTGACCACCGCAAACCTCCCGGTCGCCGCGTCTTCCCAGACAACGCCGTTTCCGGCGGCGAGTCAACAGCGACAAGCACCGATACGTCGGGCATCCGGCATCCCTGACGGACCGCCCGGGCACTGCCCGAAGCCGGCTCGGCAGCACCTATTGATGACTACCGCTGCCACTAAACCATGACTCCGAGCCGCCGTGGGGGCACGGTGCGTACATCAACGCCGCCCAGGGGCTGCACGGCGGCGCCGTTTTGCCCGGGTTCGCGGGATGGGAGTCGACGGCCCGCACGGGGCCGGAACAAGGGGGAGACGGTGAGGGGCCCGCCGGTTGAACCGGCGGGCCCCTCACCACATGCGTCCTATGCGCCTCACGCGACGGTGACGGCGACCTCGTTGATCCCGCGACCGGCGGTCACCGAGGCGTCGCCGTTGCCGTGCCGGGACAGCGCCCGCAGCGTCCAGGTGCCGGGCGCGGCGAAGAACCGGAACTGGCCGGCCGGGGAGGTCACGACCTCCGCCGTGAACTCGCCGGTGGCGTCGAGGAGCCGGACGTACGCCCCGGCGACGACCTCACCGGAGGAGGCCAGGACGGTGCCGGTGATCACGGTCTCGCGCTCCAGGTCGACGCTCGTCGACAGCGGCGCGGCCTGGTCCGGCGCAGCGCAGCCGGAGTCGATGACGGCGGCCATCGTCACGCCTGCCCGGGCTCGTCGCCGAGGGCCACCGGCACACCGACCAGCGACCCGTACTCGGCCCACGAACCGTCGTAGTTCTTCACGTTCTGGTGGCCGAGCAGCTCCTTCAGCACGAACCACGAGTGCGAGGAGCGCTCGCCGATCCGGCAGTAGGCGATGAGGTCCTTGTCGAAGTCGAGGCCGGCCTCGGTGTAGAGGGCGCGCAGCTCGTCGTCGGACTTGAAGGTGCCGTCCTCGTTGGCCGCCTTCGACCAGGGCACGTTCACCGCGGTCGGGACGTGGCCGGCGCGCTGCGCCGCCTCCTGGGGCAGGTGCGCCGGGGCGAGCAGCCGGCCGGCGAACTCGTCGGGCGAGCGGACGTCCAGCAGGCCCTTCTTGCCGATCGAGTCAACGACCTCGTCGCGGAACGCCCGGATCGACAGGTCGGGCTCCTGGGCGACGTACTGGGTGGCGGCGCGGGACGGCACCTCGGTGACCAGCGGACGGCCGTCGAGCTCCCACTTCTTGCGGCCGCCGTCGATCAGCTTCACCTCGCGGTGGCCGTAGAGCTTGAAGTACCAGTACGCGTAGGCGGCGAACCAGTTGTTGTTGCCGCCGTAGAGGATCACGGTGTCGTCGTTGCTGATGCCCCGCTCGGAGAGCAGCGCCTCGAACTGAGACTTGTTGACGATGTCCCGGCGCACCGGGTCGCGCAGGTCGACGCTCCAGCTGAGCTTGATCGCGCCCTGGATGTGGCCGGTGTCGTAGGCGCTGGTGTCCTCGTCGACCTCGACGAAGACGACGCCCGGGGCGTCGATGTTCTTCTCGGCCCAGTCGGCCGAAACGAGTGCGGTGTCGCGACTCATCAGATCACTCCCTGGTTGATGCCTCCCCACGAATCGTCGGGGAGATTGGAAGACGGTGAGCCTGCGCGCGGATGATCAGTTGTCGCACCACGCGCGGGACCCAGTTAGGACGGATCACGGGTACGTGCGACGGCGCCGCTGCCGGGCGGTAAAGGGTTCAGAGGGTCCGTCGCCGGCCGGAAAGCCGAGGCCGGCAGAAGACCTGCAGAGGTGACCCCGCCGTCAGATGGCGGGGCGACACAGGCAGGTGGCCACGCGGCACAGGTCGACCGCGCGCCGTTTGGTGAGGAACGTCCCCATGGGGGGCAGCTTACCAGCCAGGCCAGCGGCCCTCCCAGGGCTGACCACGATCCGGGACGTGACCCGCCTCAGGCGACCCCGTTGATGGCACGTCGCCTCAGGCGACCCCGTTGATGGCACGTCGCCTCAGGCGACCCCGTTGATGGGCACGTCCGTCGCCGTGGCCGTGACCGCGAGCCCGTCCGGGGTGGGCCGCACCTCGCGCACGTCGAGCCGGAACGGCAGCTTCGGCAGCGGCACCGCGACGGAGATCTGCTGGGCGTACGCGTTGACCAGCGCCTGCGCCGCGGGAATCCTCGGCAGCCCGTCGGCGGCGAGCTCGGCGAAGCGCAGCCGCACCTGGCCATCGGCCACCGTCAGGTCGGCAGTGCCGCGCACGGTCACCTGCGAGTTCAGCACCTGCAACGGAGCGGTCACCGCGAGCTTGCCGTTCTGCTCGGAGAGCTGCACGCCCGGCTGCTTGATGAACTCGGCCACACTCTCGTACGAGATCGTCGCCTTCCCGTCCACGGTCCGCGCGATGACGTCGCCCTGCCCGCTACGCAGCGTGTCCAGCGACGCGATCACGTCCCGCGCCTCCACGTCCAGCTGCGGCAGCCGCACGCTCGCGCCCGACACCTCGCCCCGCACGTCGCGCAGCACGATGCCGATCGACCGGTACCGGCCGTCGAGCACCTGGGTCAGGAAGGGGAACCCGCCGACGGTCACGCTCGGCGGCGACGAGTGCAGCTGCTGCTGGGCCACCTGCTGCCGCACCTCGTCGGCGATCCGGTCCTCGGCGTAGTTGGCCGCCACCCGGTCGGCGACGACGAGCAGGCCGGCGAGGACCAGCAGCAGGACGATCGCCGTGATCAGCAGCCGGCGGCCCCACCGCCGGCGCGGCCGGTCCTGTCCGTACACCGGGTAGCTCTCTGCCACGCCCGCCTCCCCTGCCGCGCCGCCGTCGGATGATCGACCATTGTCTGTCCGGGGATCTACCCCGTTTCGCCGGCCGTCACTCAGGTGCCGAGAAACAACACACTGATCGCGTACGCGACCGGTGCGGCCAGGGCGAAGCCGCCGAGCGGTCCCTGCATGTGCCGCGCCACCCACATCGTGGGAGGCTGGCCGGCCATCTGGCGGCCCGCCTCCGCGTACCCGACGGCGAGGTCGGCCAGCACGGCCGTGCCGGCCGAGACGAGCCCGACCACGGCGGCGCTGGTCGGAGTGAAGCCCACCAGGTAGATCCCGATCACGGCGCTGGTCAACGTGCCCAGCATGGCCCCGAGCACCACGCCGGCCGCGCCCCGCGGCACCTGCGGCGCGAGCCGCGGCCAGGGCAGCACGGCGTCGGTCAGCCGGGCCACCATCAGCGCCACACCGGCGGCGGCGAGCGACACGAAGATCGCCTGCGTGCCGACCGGGATCCGGCTGAGCACGACGAGGGTGCCGAAGGAGACGACGCCGACCATGATCAATAGGGTCGAGCCGAGCGAGTCGGTGGCCCGGGCCCGGTCGTGCGGCCGGACGAGCTGGCCGAGCACCCCCGCCATGAAGCCGGCCGCGGCCACGTAGCCCAACGGCGCGAGCGAGGCGACCTGCGGCGCCACCGCCGCGATGTCGGCGGCGCCGGCGACCACCAGGCTGATCACCGCCACCACCGGAAGCGCCGGCGGTCGGATCGCCATCGTCCAGGCCAGGACGAAGAGCACCTGCACCCCGAACACGACCACGGCGAACGGGATCCGCGCGCTGCCCGGGCCCGCGGTCTGCGCCCCGAAGACCAGACCGATGCCGAGCAACGCGGCGAAGCCGGCGATCGCCACGGAGAGCGGCCGGCGGATGGGCACCGGCTCCACCTCGTCCTGCGGCGTCTCCGCGTCCTCGCCGCCGGTCGGCTCGGCCCCCCGGTCGGGCCCGCGCCGCGAAGCCCGACCGCCGGCCCGCTCGCGCCGGCGCCCCGGCTCCGACCCGCCTTCCGGCTCCGGGTGCGGCGCGGCGGACTGGCTGGGCACGACGCCGCGGCCGTGCGGCGCGACGCCGCGCGGCGGCCCCGGGGGCGCCGGACGGCCGCCGTCGGACCACGGGTCGCGACCCGTGTCGGGAGGTGTGGAGGGGAACACGCCCCGATCGTGCCAGATCCGGCGCGGCGGCGCGTCCGGCGCGGCGGGGGCGCCAGCGCCGGGGGTGACCGTTGTGACCGGATAGTCAAACTGAACGGACAGCGCAGGCGCCTCAGGCGGGCCGGGTCGGTTACGATCAGGACTTACCCGCCCGTCAGCGACGCCGGGACCGACGATTTCTCTGCGGTGAGCGGCCCTGCGCCGCGCCACCGCCGGTCGCCGTGCGGCACCCCGCGCGCCGCGAGGACGGAGGTCTCATGGAAATCCTGCTGCTCGTGACGGCGCGTACGGCGGAGCCGGCCGCGATCCTGCCCACCCTGGATCTGCTCCCGCACTCCGTCCGCACCGCACCGCGCGACGTGCGCACCCTCGTCTCCGGGCCGACCCCCGACGTGGTCCTGGTCGACGCCCGCGCCGAGCTCTCCGAGGCGCGCGCGACCTGTCGGATGCTGCACGCCACCGGGCTCGGCGTCCCGCTCGTCGCGGTCGTGACCGAGGCCGGGCTGATCGCACTGAACGCCGACTGGGGCGTGGACGACGTGATTCTGGCGAGCGCCGGCCCGGCCGAGGTCGAGGCGCGGCTGCGGCTCGCGGTGGGACGACTGAACAGCGCCGGCGCCGGCACCGGCGGGCTGATCCGGGCCGGCGAGCTCAGCATCGATCCGGACACGTACGCCGCGAAACTCAAAGGACGGCCGCTCGACCTGACGTACAAGGAGTTCGAGCTGCTCAAGTTCCTGGCGCAGCACCCCGGTCGGGTCTTCACCCGCGACCAGCTGTTGCGCGAGGTGTGGGGTTACGACTACTTCGGCGGCACCCGGACCGTCGACGTGCACGTGCGGCGGCTGCGGGCCAAGCTCGGCTCGGAGTACGAGTCGATGATCGGCACGGTGCGACAGGTCGGCTACAAGTTCGTCGTGCCACCGACCCGGCCGCTGCCGGAGGCCGAAACCGCGCCGGTCCCGGTCTGACCGGCGCGTTTGCGGATCTGACGACCTCGTCGCGGAGCGCCGTCCGGAAGCACCCGGACGGCGCTTCGGCGTATCGGCAACGCCAAGCGTGTCGCTTTTTGGCTAATAATATGAAACGCCCGTTTCGCGCGGTAAATCGTTCTTAACGTGGTCGCCGTGCACCTGACCGAGCCGCTGGCACCACGATCCACCACCGCCACGAACCACCACCGCCACGAACCACCCGCACCGCACCCCGGGCCGGGGCGTGTGAGATGACCATCGCGCGTCGTACCCGCATGCTGATGGTCGCCGCTCTGGCCGCGGTCACCATCATGGCGGCGGGATACACCTGGGGCTCCGCCCGCCTGCCGGATTCGCACCATCCGCGCCCCGCCGCCTGGGCGTATCCGTCCGGCGGACCGGCCGACGTACCGCGCGCGCCGGACAGCCGGCCCGCAGCCGCGCCGGCACCCCCGGCACTGGGGGCGGGCACCGACGGGCCGTACGGGTCGCGGCAGACCACCGGCGGCCAGAGCGTGGCACTGACCTTCGACGACGGCCCGGACCCCCGCTACACCCCGCAGATACTCGCGCTGCTGCGCCGCTACCAGGTCAAGGCCACGTTCTGCCTGATCGGGGCGAACGCGCAGGCCTACCCGACGCTGGTGCGGCAGATCGCCACGGAGGGGCACACCCTCTGCAACCACTCGTGGGATCACGACCTGTCCCTCGGCTCCCGGTCGACCGCCGACATTCAGGCCGACCTGACGCGCGCGTCCGCGACGATCCGCGCCGCCGCTCCCGGCCACCCGGTCTCGTACTACCGCCAGCCCGGGGGCAACTGGACTCCCTCCGTGGTCGCCGAGGCGCGCAACCTCGGGATGACCTCGCTGGACTGGGCCGTCGACCCACGGGACTGGGAGCGGCCGGACGGGGCGGCGATCGCGGCGATGGTGAACACCAACACGGCTCCGGGATCGATCGTGCTGATGCACGACGGCGGCGGAACCCGGACGGAGACGATCGCCGCGCTCCAGGAGATCCTCCCCCATCTCACGCAGCGCTTCCGACTCGATGCCCTACCACCCGGCAGCGCTCCGGCGAACCCGCCGAACTGACGCGCCCGGGTTGATCATGAGGTTGCCGCACGGGTACGGCATGCCGTGCGGCAACCTCATGATCAACATATCGGGACGAGACGTCGCGCCCACCCGATGATCACGGGATACCGTGATCGGATGAGCAGCGCGCACACCCCGGAAGAGCCCCCCGTCGAACGCACCGCGCGGCTGGACGCGACCGAGGTCCGGGACGTGCTGGCGCTGGCCCGCGCCGCCGGCGACACCGACGGCGCCGATCCGCTCTCCGAGGCCGTCCTGCTGCACCTGCGGCACGACGCCGCGGCCGACGTCGTACACCTGATGCTGCGCGACCCCGACGGCGCGCTCGCCGGATACGGCCACATCGACGCGGGCGACCCGAGCGAGGGGCCGTGGGCCGAACTCGTGGTGCACCCGCTGCGCCGACGGCACGGCCTGGGCCGCCGGTTGGTCACCGCGGCGGTCGCCGCCGCCACCCGGCTCGACCCCGCGGGGCGGCTCCGGGTGTGGGCGCACGGCGACCACCCGTCGGCCGGCGCGCTCGCGCTTCACCTCGGCTTCGCGCGGGCCCGGGTGCTGTTGCAACTGCGCCGCCCGCTGCGGCTCCCGCTGCCCGACCGGCCGTTGCCGACCGGGATCTCGCTGCGACCGTTCCGACCCGGCGCCGACGACGCGGCCTGGCTCGCGGTGAACTCCCGCGCGTTCGCGACCCACCCCGAGCAGGGTCGGTGGACCATCGACGACCTGCGGGTGCGGATGTCGGAGCCGTGGTTCGACCCGGCCGGCTTCCTGCTCGCCACCGATGACGCGACCGGCCGGCTGCTCGGCTTCCACTGGACGAAGGTGCACGCCGGGGCCGCGGAGTCGATCGGCGAGGTCTACGTGTTGGGCGTCGACCCGGACGCGCACGGGCGGGGGCTCGGGACGGCGCTGACCGTCGCGGGGCTGCGCCACCTGCACGATCGCGGCCTGAGCCAGGCGATGCTGTACGTCGACGAGTCGAACACCCCGGCGGTGGCGCTCTACGGCCGCCTCGGATTCGCGCGCTGGACCGCCGACGTGAACTACCGGCGCGGCTGAAGCCGACAAATCCGTCTCCCGCCCCGCGGTTCACGGAACGGACAACTCGCCCTCGGCCCCGCGCCACCTACGCGGTCGCACCTGTTCACCCGCTGTTCACTTGCGTCCGGCGAACCGGCCACCTACCCCTCCTAACTTGCGTAATGGCTGGTCACTGACCAGCTCCCGGGGCGGCGCCCCGGCGTAACGCAATGTGGGAAGGGACATCCTCAGGTGAAGCTCCAGCGGCACGGCATCCTTGCCGGCATCGCCCTGACCGCGGTCGTCGCGCTCAGTGCGTGCGGCTCGGACAACAACGCGCCCAGCGGGACCTCCGGCTCCGCTTCCGGGTCCGCCGCCGCCAACTGCGCCACCGGCACCCTCAACGCGCAGGGTTCGTCCGCGCAGAAGAACGCCATGGCTGAGTGGATCAAGGCGTACCAGCAGCAGTGCTCCGGCGTCACGATCAACTACGAGCCCAGCGGCTCGGGCGCCGGCATCCAGGCCTTCATCGCCGGCACCGCCGACTTCGCGGGCTCGGACTCCGCCCTCAAGGAGGACGAGCAGCCGAAGGCCGACGCCAAGTGCGCCGGCGGCAAGGCGATCCACCTGCCGATGGTGATCGGCCCGATCGCGGTCGTCCACAACGTCCAGGGCGTCGACAACCTGCAGCTCAA
The DNA here is from genome assembly GCF_900107255.1 of Micromonospora pattaloongensis. Classification (GTDB taxonomy): domain Bacteria; phylum Actinomycetota; class Actinomycetes; order Mycobacteriales; family Micromonosporaceae; genus Micromonospora_I; species Micromonospora_I pattaloongensis. The sequence goes on from NZ_FNPH01000001.1 coordinate 605,693, forward strand.
GCCCGCGACGATCGCGCAGATCTTCGCCGGCAAGGTGAAGAAGTGGGACGACGCCGCGATCAAGGCGGACAACCCCGACGTGAAGCTGCCGTCCACCCCGATCCAGGCGGTGCACCGCTCGGACGAGTCCGGCACCACCGACAACTTCACCAACTTCCTGAGCAAGACCGCCGAGAAGGACTGGACCTTCGGCAAGGCCAAGGCGTGGAAGGCCCCGGGCGGCACCGGCGCCAAGGGCTCGGACGGCGTGGCCAGCGCGGTCAAGCAGGCCGACGGCGCGATCGGGTACGTCGAGATGTCCTTCGCCGAGAACTCCGGCCTGGACATGGCCAAGGTCGGCAACGGGGCGGGCGAGTTCGTCGAGCTGACCCCGGAGTCCGCCGGTAAGACCATCGCCGGCGCCGAGGTGACCGGGCAGGGCGACGACCTGAAGATGTCGATCGACTACAACACCAAGGAGGCCGGGGCGTACCCGATCGTCCTGGTGACGTACGAGATCGTCTGCGGCAAGGGCCTTGCCGCGGACAAGCTCCCGCTCGTCAAGGGCTTCCTCGGCTACGCGGCCAGCAGCGCCGGCCAGTCCACACTGACCGACCTGGGCTACGCGCCGCTGCCGGACTCGGTCCGCACCAAGGTCGAGGCCGCGGTCAACAACCTCTCCTGAGCGAGATCCCTCCACCCCTCGAGACGACAGGCAGCGAGCTGATGGGCGAATCGCCTTCCCGCTCGGCGGACGCCCGCACCGGCGGGTCGGGCGTGACCACCAGTCACGCCCGGCCCGCCGGTGCCGTGGCGTCCGCCGGCATCCTGACCGGAACACCGTTGCCGACGGGGCCGGAATTCGAGCCGGGCCCCGGCATGGGCGGCGGCGGCGCACTGCCCCGGCGCCGCACCTTCGGCGCCGAACGTGCCTTCCGGGGCCTCTCCGTCGCGGCCGGCACCATGGTTCTCGTCATCATCATCGCCATCGCGATCTTCCTGATCGCGAAGGCGGTGCCCGCGCTGCGGGCCAACCAGGTCAACTTCTTCACCGCGAAGGAGTGGTTCGCGAACGAGGGCCGGTTCGGCATCGCCGCGCTGGCCTTCGGCACCGTGCTCACCGCGGTCATCGCGCTGCTGGTCGCCGTGCCGGTCGCGCTGGGGATCGCGCTCTACCTGTCCCACTACGCGCCGCGTCGGATCGCCACGACGCTGGGCTTCCTGATCGACCTGCTCGCCGCCGTGCCGAGCGTGGTCTTCGGCCTCTGGGGCCGGGAAGTCTTCATCGACCCGGTCAACGACTTCGCGGCCTGGCTCAACCGGTACTTCGGCTGGATCCCGTTCTTCGACAGCGAGGGCCCGTACGGCCGGTCGATCATGCTCGGCTCACTGGTGTTGGCGATCATGGTGCTGCCGATCATCACCTCGCTCTCCCGCGAGGTGTTCGCGCAGACACCGAAGGCCAACGAGGAGGCCGCGCTCGCGCTCGGCGCGACCAAGTGGGAGACGATCCGGACCGCCGTGCTCCCGTACGGCCGGCCCGGCGTCGTGGCCGCCGTCATGCTCGGCCTGGGCCGCGCGCTCGGCGAGACCATCGCGCTCGCCATGACGCTCGGCGCCACCTTCGGGATCTCCTTCAACCTCATCGGCAGCGGCGGCAACTCGATCGCGGCGAACATCGCCAACGGGTTCGGCGAGGCCAGCGACCTCGGCCGCGGTGCCCTGATCGCGTCCGGCCTGGTGCTCTTCGCGATCACCCTCGTGGTCAACATGACGGCGCGGGCGATCATCTACCGCCGCCGCGAGTTCACGGAGGTGGCCGCATGACGACCACGACCCTCGCCCCCACCGCCACCGCGCTGCGCGGCCGGCGGCTGCCGAAGTGGGCGCCGATCGCCATCGCCGCGCTCGCGCTGGCGCTGGCCGCCGCCCTCGTCCACGGCGCCGGACTCGGCGGCTGGGTGCTCACCCTCACGGTGGGCGCGCTGCTCTACCTCACCGGCCTGTACGCCGTCGCCACCGCGGTGGAGGGGCGCCGGGCGGCGCGGAACCGCACCTGGAGCGCCCTGATCCACTCGGCGTTCGTTCTCGCCGTGCTCCCGCTCAGCTCGGTGATCTGGACACTGGTGTCGAAGGGCGCCGAGCGGCTGGACGGCACCTTCTTCGGCACCTCGATGAACAACATCGGGCCGCGGGACGCCACCGGCGGCGCGTACCACGCGATCGTCGGGACGCTGCAGCAGGTCGGGATCGCCGCCCTGATCAGCGTGCCGCTCGGCATCCTCGCCGCGATCTACATCGTCGAGTACGGTCGCGGGCGCTTCGCCAACACCATCCGGTTCTTCGTGGACGTGATGACCGGCATCCCGTCGATCGTGGCGGGCCTGTTCGTCCTGGCGTTCTGGGTGCTGATCGTCTCGCCGTACGTCAACGACGGCCGCCCCGGCTACTCGGGCTTCGCGGCGGCGCTGGCGTTGAGCGTGCTGATGCTGCCGACCGTGGTGCGCTCGACGGAGGAGATGCTGCGGCTGGTCCCCGCGCCGCTGCGCGAGGGGGCGTACGCGCTGGGCGTGCCGAAATGGAAGACGATCCTGCGGATCGTGCTGCCCACGGCGCTGCCCGGCATCGTCACCGGCGTCATGCTCTCCATCGCGCGGGCCGCGGGCGAGACCGCGCCCGTCCTGCTGGTCGCCGGCGGCACCGCGGCCATCAACTTCAACCCGTTCGAGCACAACCAGTCCTCGCTCGCCCTGTTCGTCTACAGCCAGGCCACCGACTCCTCGAAGTACGCGCCGGCGCGGGCGTGGACGGCGGCGCTCACGCTGGTCGCGCTCGTGCTGGTCCTGACCATCGCGGCGAAACTGCTCGCCCGGCGCAACCGGCTCGGCCGATGAATCCCGGAGGAACAACCACCATGGCAAAGCGCATCGAGGCGGTGGGTGTCACCGCGTACTACGGGTCCTTCAAGGCCATCGAGGACATCAACCTGGCCGTCGAGCCGAAGACGGTCACGGCGTTGATCGGCCCCTCCGGCTGCGGCAAGTCCACCTTCCTGCGGTCGATCAACCGAATGCACGAGGTGCTGCCGGGCGCCCGCGTCGACGGCAAGCTGACCATCGACGACCAGGACATCTACGACCCCGACGTCGACGTGACGGCGGTACGCCGCACGATCGGCATGGTCTTCCAGCGCCCCAACCCGTTCCCCACGATGTCGATCTTCGACAACGTGGTGGCCGGGCTGCGGCTCAACGGCGTGAAGAAGAAGTCGATCCTGGCGGAGGCGGCCGAGCGGGCGCTGCGGTCGGCGAACCTCTGGGACGAGGTCAAGGACCGGCTCGGCAAGCCCGGCGCGGGGCTCTCCGGCGGCCAGCAGCAGCGGCTCTGCATCGCCCGCACGATCGCGGTCGAGCCGCAGGTGGTGCTGATGGACGAGCCCTGCTCGGCGCTGGACCCGATCTCCACGCTGGCGATCGAGGACCTGATGTTCAAGCTGAAGGACCGCTACACGATCATCATCGTGACCCACAACATGCAGCAGGCCGCGCGGGTCTCGGACCGCACCGCCTTCTTCTCGATCGATCGCACCGGTGACCCGGGCCGCCTCATCGAGTACGACGCCACGCAGAAGATCTTCAGCAACCCGGGCGTGAAGAAGACCGAGGACTACATCACCGGCCGCTTCGGCTGACCGGCACCGCCCCACGGCCACGCCACGCCCCCGCCGATCAGGACCCGTTCCCTCGGCGGGGGCTTCGCCGCAGCACAGCGGTCAGCCGAGCACGAAGCGGACGCTGCCGTCGGCGTAGACCTGCAGGGTCGGGGTGACCGCCGTGCAGGCGTCCCGCCCGGCCGCGGCGGCGAGCACCGCCGGCAGGTCGGGGCAGGCGGCGATCTCCCGCAGCGTCACCATGGTCGGCGGCAGCATCGCCAACTCCCCCGCCTCGGCACGGGCCAGCGCGTCCGCCGGCCGGATCCACATGGTGTGGTCGGCCTCGCCGGAGACGTCGCGGGTGCGCTGCCCCTCCGGCAGCACGGCCACGAAGAAGTACGTGTCGAAGCGCCGCGGCTCGAACTCGGGCGTGATCCACCGCCCCCAGGGCGCCAGCAGGTCCGACCGGAGCGCAAGCCCGCGGTCCCGGAGCAGCCCGGCGAAGCCCGTCTCCCGGCCCACCAGCGCCCGCCGCGCCGTCTCCCAGTCGTCGCCGCTCACGTCCCCCACCACCGTGCCGGGGTGCGGCCCGGCCAGCAGCACGCCCGCCTCCTCGAACACCTCGCGCGCCGCCGCGCAGACCACGGCCTGCGCCGACTCGGCGGGCAGCGCCAGGCGCACGCCCCACTCGTCGGGCTCCGGCCCGGACCACGCGAGGTGGACCTGCGAGTCGGAGGGGTCGACGCCGCCGCCGGGGAACGCGTACACGCCGCCGAACGTCATGGTCGCGGCGCGGCGGATCACGTACACCTCGAAACCGTCGGGCGCGGGCCGCAGCAGCAGCACGGTGGCGGCGACCCGCGGCACGGCCGGGGTGCCGCCGGTGGCGTAGAACTTGCTGGCGTGCTCCACCAGCGCGTCGGGGACGTCGAACTCCCGGGCGTCGCCCGGCCGCGGAGTGTCTTCCAGGACCACGCCGCGAGCCTAGGTGCCGCGCGCCCGCGGTGCCACGTCGACGCACGGATCTTGACGGATGTGCCGCGTCGATTCATCGGTTAGCGTGCCCGCATGACACGTTGGGGCATTCTGGCCACCGGTGGCATCGCCACGAAGTTCGTCGAAGACCTCCGGCTGGTGCCGGACGCGGAGGTCGTCGCGGTCGGTTCCCGTACGCCCGCGGGCGCCCGGGCGTTTGCCGACCGGCACGGCATCCCCCGCGCGTACGGCTCCTGGGCCGAGTTCGCCGCGGACGACGACATCGACGTCGTCTACGTCGCCACCCCGCACGCCGCGCACCACGCCGCGGCGATGACCTGCCTGCAGGCGGGCCGGGCGGTGCTGTGCGAGAAGCCGCTCACGCTGGAGCGGGCGACCAGCGCCGAGCTCATCGACACGGCCCGTGCGCGGGACGTCTTCCTGATGGAGGCGATGTGGATGCGGTGCAACCCCACGGTCCGCAAGGCCGTGGGGCTGATCCGCGACGGCGCGATCGGCGAGGTGACGACCGTGCATGCGGACTTCAGCCTGGCCGGGCCGTTCCCGCCGGAGCACCGGCTGCGCGCCCGCACCCTCGGCGGCGGCGCGCTGCTCGACCTGGGCATCTATCCGGTCAGCCTGGCGCACCTGCTGCTCGGGGCGCCGCACCACGTGCGGTCGTGGGCCAAGCTGAGCCCCGAGGGGGTCGACGAGAACACGGGAATCGTCCTCGGCTACGACTCCGGGGCGGTCGCCGCGCTGACCTGCGGGATCATCGGCGGCACTCCGACGGTGGCGGCGATCACCGGGACGAAGGGGCGTATCGAGCTGCCGCCGGACTTCCACTGCCCGAACCGGTTCACGCTCCGCCGCGACGGCGCGGAGCCGGAGGTGGTGACCACCGAGCAGCAGGGCTGGGGCTACCAGTACGAGGCGGCCGAGGTGCAGCGCTGCCTGGCGGCGGGGCTGCGGGAGAGCCCGCTGGTGCCGCACGCCGTGACGCTCGAGGTGATGGGGCTGCTGGACACCGTGCGCGAGCAGATCGGCGTCACGTACGCCTGACGGCCGAAGGGCCTCCGCACACCGGTGGTGCGCGGAGGCCCTTCGGCCGGACGGGCGTCAGCTGAACAGCGGCCGCGCCAGGAAGTACATGAGCGCCCCGATCGACCCGGCGGCCGGGAAGGTCAGGATCCACGCGCCGACGATGTTGCCGGCGACTCCCCACCGCACGGCCGAGAGCCGCTTGGTCGCGCCGACGCCCATGATCGCCGAGGTGATCGTGTGCGTGGTGGAGATCGGCGCACCCAGCACCAGGGCGTTGAAGTAGAGCACGCCGCTGGCGACGGTCTCGGCGGCGAAGCCCTCCGGCGGCCGCAGGTCGATGATCTTGCGACCGAGGGTACGGATGATCCGCCAGCCACCGGCGTACGTGCCGGCGGCCAACACGGCCGCGGAGGTCCAGAACGCCCACTCCGGGATGTGCGTCGCGCTGCTCTGGTAGCCGCCGACGTACAGGGCCAGCACCACGATGCCGATGGTCTTGGCGGCGTCCTGCATGCCGTGACCGACCGACATGAGCGCCGCGGAGGCGGTCTGCGCCCAGCGGAAGCCCCGGTTGAGCCTGCCCGGGTTGCCCCTCCGGAAGACCCACTGTACGGCGATCATGACGACGTAGCCGAGCACGAAGCCGACCATCGGCGACAGGATCATCGGGATGACGACGCTCTCGGCGAGGCCGCTCCACAGCACGGTGCCGGAGGCCGCGATCGTCGCGCCGACCAGGCCGCCGATCAGCGCGTGCGACGACGACGAGGGCAGACCGAAGTACCAGGTGATGAGGTTCCACGCGATGGCGCCGATCACCCCGGCGAAGACGATGCCGAGGCTGGCCGAGCCGGTCGGCAGTTTCACCAGGCCGCTGCCGACGGTCTTGGCCACCTCGGCGCCGAAGTGCGCGCCGATGAAGTTGCCGACCGCGGCCATGGCCAGCGCGACCCGTGGGGTCAGCGCGCGGGTGGAGATGCTGGTCGCGATCGCGTTGGCGGCGTCGTGGAAGCCGTTGGTGTAGTCGAACACCAGCGCTACCGCGATCACCGCCAGTACGGCGATGAGTTCCGGACTCACTGGTTCAGGACTCCTTGACCGCGATCGTCTCGACGGTGTTCGCCACGTGCTCGAAGGCGTCGCACGCGGCTTCCAGCTCGTCGGCGACCTCCTTCATCTTCAGCACGGTCAGCGCGTCGTACTCGCCGGAGAAGAGCCGGACCAGCAGCATCCGGTACACCCGGTCGCCGTCGTTCTCGAGCCGGTTGCACTCGATCCAGTAGTCCTCGATGTTCTTCATCGCCCGCAGCCGGGGCATCGCGTCGGCGGTGACCTTGGCCTGCTGGTCGAGGATGTCGACGAGCTCGTGCATCTCGCGGGGCAGCGACGGCAGCTTGGTCAGCCCGTAGAGGTAGAGCAGGTTGCCGACCGCCTCCAGGTGGTCCATCACGTCGTCGAGCTGCGAGCCGAGCCGGTAGATGTCCTCCCGGTCGAACGGCGTGATGAAGGTGGAGTTGATTTTCTTGTAGAGCTCGTGGGTGATCTGGTCGCTGTCGTGCTCGACCTCGGTGAGCCGCTCGCTCACCGACTGCACTTCGGCGCCGGGCAGCGCCAGTTCGTTCAACAGTTCCGTGCCGCGCACCAGATTCTGCGCGGCCCTGGTGAAGAGCTCGTAGAAGGCGCCCTCGACGGGGCGGAAGGAAAACTTCACGACGACCTCGCTGCGTCTGGTTGGCGGATGTCGGGTCCGCGGGAAGGTGTTTCCCCTGAATCCTCGGGGAATGCTAGGCAACCCGGATTTGGGACTTCTGGGCGGCTACCTCCAGTCACACCACATTCAGTCCGCGTTCACCTGGTGTTCACTTTCTGCGTCCCGAAGCAGGCGCGTTCGTTCCGCGGCGACGTCGAAGTCCGCCGCCGGATACCTCAGCCCCAGCTCCGCGAACGTCTCCCGCAGCAACTGGGCCACCGCCCAGTCGCGGTACCACTTCCGGTCGGCCGGCACGACGTGCCACGGGGCCGCTGGCGTGCTCGTCCGGGACAGGGCCTCGGCGTACGCCGCCCGGTAGTCGCCCCACCGCGCCCGCGCGTCCACGTCCGCCGGGTCGTACTTCCAGTGCTTCGTCGGATCGTCCAGCCGGGCCAGCAGCCGGTCGCGCTGCTCCTCGTACGAGATGTGCAACATCACCTTGACCAACGAGACCCCCGACCCCCGCAACTCGGCCTCGAAGTCGTTGATCTCGTCGTACCGCGCCCGCCAGACCTCCTCCGGGACCAGCGACTCCACCCGGGCGATCAGCACGTCCTCGTAGTGCGAGCGGTTGAAGATGCCGACCTGCCCCGGCGCGGGCAGCGCGCGGCGCACCCGCCAGAGAAAGTGGTGCCGCCGCTGTTCATCCGTCGGCGGGCCGAACGCCCGGATGTGCAGCCCGAGCGGGTTCATCGCGCCCGCCACGCGCTTGACCACGCCGTCCTTGCCGCCGGCGTCCATCGCCTGCAGCACCACCAGCACCCGCGGGCCGCCCGAGCCGGCGCGCTTCGCGGTCGCGACGAGCATCTCCTGCTGCCGCGCCAGCTCCGCGCCGAGGCCGGCCAGCTGCGCCCGCGCCCAGAGCTTCGGCCGGTCCCCCACGACCTCCGCCGGCGGCAGCCCCGGCGTCGACCGCGGGTCGATCGCGTCCAGCCGGACCGGACCCGCCTCGCCGTCGACGCGCAGCAGCCGGCGCAGCGAGATGTCGGCGGCGCGGGGACGGATGAGCCGGAATGTCTCCTCGGTCATCAGCCGATGATCGCCCAACCTTCGCGGCCCCGCCCGGTGATCATGGGCGCCACGGGCGGGCGCGGCTCAGACCACCAGGGCCAGCCACTTCCGGTACGCCGTGGCGAACGGCTCGGTGCCGTCGCCGAGCGCGTCGAAGAGCCACCGCGCCGCGGCCTCGGCGTGCGCGACGAGCTCGTCGGGATAGCCGAACCTCCGGCGGTGCTCCGCGAACTCGTCCTCGTCGCGCAGCTCCACCGCGCCCGTGCCCCGGCGACGCACGACGTCCAGATCGAGATCGACCAGGTGCACCGTGTCGCCCTCCCAGCGCGCCGGGGTGGCGATGTCGCAGTAGACCTCGCTGGTCCGCGGCGGCGGGTTGAACATCCCGGTCCACCAGGCGCCGTGCGGGACGAGCAGCACGAACGGGATCTGCTCCACGGAGGGACGCCCGTGGTAGACCGAGCGGGTCCCCCTGGCCACGCCGAGCCACGTCCCCAGGTCGTCCTCGGTCAGCCGTCGTGCGGGGTAGTCCCGGTGCGCCGCGCCGTCGTACTTGCGGTAGACGACGCGGACAACATCGCTCGACATGCTCCGAACCCTAACCGATCGCACCCGACCCCCGCGGCGAGCTAACCGCGTCAGCACGCCACCGCGCGTCCCGTACGCCATGGCCCCGCGACCGCGGATCGCACGCCCTCCCCGCCGCCGCGGCACGTCGCCCACGCAGCGACATCCGCGGATGTCTACAACGGACGGCAAGCCGGTGGTGCGGCGCGCGGCGGCACGACCCCCGGCCACCGGGCCGGGACCCGGCAGGTCACCGGCGCCGACGCCCAGGTGTGCCATCCGTCGCCCCCGCTGTGGATAACCACGGTCCGCGACACGCCGGACGGTACCGTCGCACGGTGACCGCCACCCCCGCCACCGACACCACGCCGTCCCCCCGCCGCCGGCGTTCCGCCCGGGCGAGCGCCGAGGAGCTGCTCGCCGCCGCGGTCGGCGCGGTCCCGGGCGGTGCCGCGCGCCCCGGTCAGCAGCAGATGGCCGCCGCGATCGAGCACGCCGTCTCGTCCCGCGAGCACCTGCTCGTCCAGGCCGGCACCGGCACCGGCAAGTCGCTGGCCTACCTGGCGCCGGCGCTCACCGTCGACGGCCCGGTGGTGGTCTCCACCGCGACGCTCGCGCTCCAGTCCCAACTCGTCGACCACGACCTGCCCCGGCTGGCCGAGGCGGTCGAGCCGGTGCTCGGCCGGCGGCCGACCTTCGCGGTGCTCAAGGGCCGCCACCACTACCTCTGCCTGGCCCGCCTGGACAACTCGAACGAAGACGAGCCGGAGGACACGCTCTTCGACGCCCCGGCGCCGGCCGGGACGAAGTGGCTCGGCGAGGCGGGTCGGCTCGGCAAGCAGATCCAACGGCTGCGCGACTGGGCGCTGGAGACCGACACCGGCGACCGCGACGAGCTCGACCCGGGCGTCGACGACCAGGCGTGGCGGCTGGTCTCGATGCCGGCCCGGGAGTGCGTCGGCGCGGCCCGCTGCCCGTACGGGGACGAGTGCTTCGCGGAGGCGTCGCGCGCCCGGGCGCGTGAGGCGGACGTGGTGGTGACCAACCACAGCCTGCTCGCCGTCGACATGCTCGCCGGGCGGCACATCGTGCCGCCGCACAAGCTGCTGATCGTCGACGAGGCCCACGAGCTGGCCGACCGGGTCTCCTCAGCGGCGCAGGCGGAGCTCGTCCCCGAGCTGATCGACCGGGCCGCGCGCCGGGCCCGTCCGCTGCTGCCCGCGGACTCGGCCGAGCTGCTGGTCGAGGCGGGCGACGCGCTGGCGGTCGGGTTGGCCGAGACCCCGGGCGGGCGGCTCACGGCCGGGTTGCCGCCGGCGCTGCGCGAGGCGTGCACGCTGCTCGACGCGGCCACCCGGGCCGGGCTCGAGGCGATCGGCGACATCAAGGCCGACGACCCCGACCCGGTGCGCAAACAGCAGGCGAAGGCGGTGCTCGACGAATTGTCGACGACGACGCAGCGCCTGCTCGAAGAGGCCGACCACGACGTGGCGTGGGTGGAGAAGCCGGAGGGGGCCGGCGCGGGGCGCCGCGCGCTGGTGGTCGCGCCCCTCTCGGTCGCCGGCACGCTCGCCACCCACCTGTACGACGAACGCACCGTCGTCGCCACCTCCGCCACGCTGGCGCTGGGCGGGCGGTTCGACACCGTCGCCCGCGCCCTCGGCCTCGGCCCGGCCCCGGCCCCCGATCCGTCACCGGCGGCCGCGGCGCTGGCGACCGCGGCGGGCGGCCGACGCGTGCCCGCCGCCTCAGACCGGGACGACCGGCGCGCCGCGACACGGGCCGAGCGGGACGGGCACGGGGCGACCGAGGGGCCCGGGTGGCGCAGCCTGGACGTCGGGTCGCCGTTCGACTACCCGCGCCAGGGCATCCTCTACGTCGCCGCCCACCTGCCCCGGCCCGCCGCCTCGGGCCTGCCGGACGCGGCCGGCGAGGAGCTGCTCAAACTGGTCGGCACGCTCGGCGGCCGTACCCTCGGGCTGTTCTCGTCCCGGCGCGCCGCGCAGCAGGCGGCGGAGCTGCTGCGCGCGAAGACCGACCTGCCGGTGCTGCTGCAGGGCGAGGAGTCGCTGCCGCTGCTGGTCCGGCGGTTCCGCGAGGACCGGTCGAGTTGCCTGTTCGGGGTGATGTCGCTCTGGCAGGGCGTCGACGTTCCGGGCGACGCGTGCCAGCTCGTCGTCATCGACCGGCTGCCCTTCCCCCGCCCCGACGAGCCGCTCGCCGCGGCGCGCGCCGCCGCGGTGGACGCCGGCGGCGGTTCCGGGTTCGCCGCGGTGAGCGTCCCGATCGCGGCGGTCCGGCTCGCCCAGGGCGTCGGCCGGCTGATCCGCGCGACCGGCGACAAGGGCGTGGTCGCGGTGCTGGACTCCCGGCTGGAGACCGCCCGCGGGTACGGGGCGTTCCTGCGCCGGTCGTTGCCGCCGTTCTGGTACACCACCCGGCCCGACGTGGTGCACGGCGCCCTGCAACGCCTCGCAGCGTCCTAGCCGCCGGCCCCAACCGCCGATCTGCGGTCAGATCGGCAGCTGCGGCGGTTCGGTGCCGACGACCACGGCGTCCGGCGGCGGCTCGGGAGACCGGCGTCGGGCCAGCCGCCGGACCGCCGTGTTGACCACCGCCACCAGCGGCACCGAGATCAGCGCGCCGGTGATGCCGGCGAGCACCACGCCGGAGGCGATCGCCACGATCACCGCGAGCGGATGGATGGCGACCGCCCGCCCCATGATCAGCGGCTGCAGGATGTGTCCCTCGACCTGCTGCACGGCGACCACCGCGCCGAGGATGATCAGTGCGGTGACCCAGCCGCTGTCCACGAGCGCGACCAGCACCGCGACCGCGCCGGAGAGGGTGGCGCCGACGATCGGGATGAACGCGCCGAGGAAGACGAGCGCGGCGAGCGGGAACGCGAACGGGACGTCGAACACCACCAGGACCAGGCCGATGCCGACCGCGTCGATGAAGGCGACCAGCACGGTCGCCCGGACGTAGGCCACCAGCGTGCGCCAGGACGCCCGGCCGGCATCGTCCACCCGCCAGCGTGCCTTGAGCGGCAGCAGGCCGACCAGGAAGCGCCAGATCTTCTGCCCGTCACGCAGGAAGAAGAAGGTGGCGAAGAGCACCAGCACGGTGCCGGTGAGCACCTCGAAGACGGTCGCCGCGGTCGAGAACGCCCCGCTGGTCACCGACGACGTGTGGGTTTGGATCCACTGCTCACCGGCGTCGATGTACTGGTTGAGCTGCCCGTCGGAGAGATGCAGCGGGCCGGTCTTGAGCCAGTCCTGGATCTGCCGGATGCCCGCCGTGGACTTCTCGGACAGCTGCGGCACCCCGGCGATGAACTCGTTCACCACCAGCGTGAGGGTGCCGACGACCGCGGCCAGGCCGCCGATCAGCACCACGGCGGTGGCCAGCGAGCGCGGGAACCGGGCCCGCAGCAGCCATCCGACCGCGGGCGCGAGCAGCGCGGAGAGCAGCATCGCGATCAGCAGCGGGATCACGACGATCCGGACGGTCCCGATCACCTTCAGCATGGCCCAGCCGACGATGCCGATGACGATCAGGCGCCAGCACCAGGCCGCGGCGATCCGCAGGCCGTGCGGCACGTCCGCGTCGTCACGGCTGGAGGTCGACGGATGGACCTCGTGGGGCGGCTCGCCCCCGCCCGCGGCGGTCGGCGGCTCCGACGGGGCCGAGTACCGCAGCGTCCCGTCCGGGACCTGCCGCGAGTCGTGCGACTTGACCCGCGCCGACCGGACGGAGGCGCGCCCGGTCTCGTACGCGCGGCGCAGACTCCCACGGATCTGCTCGAACCGGCTCAAGCGCACCCCCCTGATCGCGAATCGGTCTTCCTACGGTAGCGGTCGGTAACGTCCCATCCGTGGCTATCGAGCCCTGAGTCGTCCCCCACTTTTCCACCGCCGGCCCTGCGTAACCATCTCGGCGGCCCGGCCGCCGGGCGCGGTACGGTTCCGGACGTGACCGCCGATCAGCACACCGAGCAGGGCCTTCCGATCCGCCTGCTGCACGACCGCGTCCTCGTCCGCCTCGAGGGGATCGAGGGCGAGCGGCGCTCGACCGCCGGCATCGTCATCCCGGCGACCGCGTCCGTGGGCAAACGGCTCTCCTGGGCCAGCGCCGTCGGCGTCGGCCCCAACGTCCGCTCCATCGTGGTCGGCGACCGGGTGCTCTTCGATCCCGACGATCGGTCCGAGGTGGAGCTGCACGGCCGGGAGTACGTGCTGCTGCGGGAGCGCGACGTGCACGCGGTGGCCGCGGAGCGGGTCCAGCCGGACGCGACGGGGCTCTACCTGTGACGCCGCGCGGGCGGTGAGCTGACGCCGCGCGGCCGGTGAGCTGCCGGCGCCGCGGTCAGCGATAGCCCGGCGGCGGGCCGTAGCCGGGCGGCGGGGCGCCGTAGCCGGGCGGACCGTACCCCGGAGGCGGGGGACCATAGCCGGGCGGACCATAGCCGGGCGGCGGCGGGCCGTATCCGGGGACACCGGGCTGGCCGGGGACACCGGGCTGGCCGGGGACACCGGGCTGGCCGAACCCGCCGGGATGGTACGGCGCGGCGGGCGCGACCGGAGCGGGCGGCGGCACCAGCACCACCGGGATCGGCACCACGGGCTCGTCCGGCGGCTCCAGCGTGCGCCGCACCCCGTCCGGGAAGCTCACTTGGTAGCGGCTGCCGTCCCAGAACGCGTCCGGGGTCTGCGGATCCCGTCCGACGAAGGCCTGCCGGTAGGCGGCGATGGCCTGCAGCAGCCGCCACTCCTCGGCGGCCGTCCGGGCCAGGTCGGCCGGCCGGGTGTCCAGCCCGCGCAGCATCCCGTCGCGCAGCAGCGCCAGCCGTGTCGCGGCGACCTGGTAGCCCCGCATCGCCTTGAGTCCGGCGTCCCCCCCGACCCGGCGCGCCCACCGACGGGCCGAGTGCCGCCGTCCCAGGCTGCCCAACGCGGCGACCTCCGGCGGAGTGAGCCAGCCGGCCCGGACGTAGTCGGGCAGGACGCGCTCGGTGAGCCGCCCCTCCCAGCCGCGCAGCCAGACGGCGAGCCCCACCATGCCGAAGAAGATCGGCACCATCACGCCGATGTAGCCGTAGAGCAGGATCAGGTTCTGCCCGGTGGCCACCGCGAGTGACGGCATCAGGTTCCAGGTGCCGTGCAGCATCATCGACAACAGCAGCCCGGCGAGCGGCGCCAGCCAGCGCACCCGGCGGTCCGCGGCCCGGGCCGCGATGCCGAGGCCGACGCCGGTCATCGAGGTGAAGAGCGGATGCGCGAAGCCGGTGAGCAGGATCCGCACGATGAAGATCGCGAAGACGTTCTGCGCCCCGGTCGCCGGCCCGTACTCGTGTGCGCCGGCGGCGTAGCCGTGCCCGCCGAGGTAGAGGATGTTCTCCACCATCGCGAAGCCGACCGCCGACAGCCCACAGTAGACGATGCCGTCGGTGATGCCGGACCATTCCCGCCGGCGCGCGACGAAGAGCAGGATCGGCCCGAGCGCCTTGGTCAGCTCCTCGATGAAGGGCGCGACCAGGACCGCCACCAGCGCGTCCGGCAGCCCCCACCCCTGGAACAGGTCCGCCGCCCAGGTGTTGACGTTGAGCGACGCGGCGGTGGAGACGAACGCCCCCCAGCCGAAGCAGAAGATGAGGTAGCGCATCGGTTCCGGCTCGTACCGGTCGAGCCAGAGGAAGCACGCCACCAGTACGGGCACCGGCAGGATCGCGGCGATCAGACCGATGATCAGCGCCTGGAGGCCGAGGCTCTCGCCGAGGGTGAAGAGCATGAAGACGGCGCAGCCCGCGATCAGCAGGATGACGCCGGCCATCACCAGGCCACGGCGCCACGCGCTGCGCCGGCCGGGCAGCGTGGCCGGCACGGGCGGCGGCGTGGGACCCCCAGCGGCCGCGGGCGGCGGCGCTGCACCCCCACCGGACGCGGGCGTCGGCGCAGCGGGCTCCGCACCCGGAGGAATGTCAGCCATGCGGCCAGCCTAGCCACCGTCATCCCGTTCGTGGATCTCCGGTGGAAAACCCCGCCCCGGCCCGCCCAGGTCACCGGCGGGACGCCCCGGGCGAGGCGCACGGCAGACTGACCGGCGTGACAGCGCTCATCGACGACTGGCGGGACGCGGTACGCGACAGCGGCGCGACCGCGGACGGCGACACGGTGGCCGCGGCCGGCGCGGAGCTGATCGACCGGTGGCGGGAGCCGCACCGGCGGTACCACGACGTCGCGCACCTCGCCGCCGTGCTGGCGGTGGTGCGGGAGCACGCGGAATTCGCCACCCGGCCCGCGCTGGTGCGGCTCGCCGCGTTCTGGCATGACGCCGTGTACGACCCGGCCGCCGGTGACGGCGCGAACGAGCGGGACAGCGCGGAGCTGGCCGGCCGGGTCCTGCGGCGGCTCGGGATCGCCCCGACGGACGTGGCGGAGGTGCAACGGCTCGTACTGCTCACCGCCGGCCACGCCGTGCCACCGGGCGACCGCGACGGCGCGCTGCTCTGCGACGCGGACCTGGCGGTGCTCGCCGGCCCCCCGGCGGCCTACGACGCCTACGCGGCCGCGATCCGCCGGGAGTACGCGCACGTGCCCGACCCGGCGTTCCGGGCGGGGCGGGCCGCGGTTCTCCGGCAGCTGCTCGCGCTGCCCGCGCTCTACCGGGTGCCGCCGCTCGCCGGGCGCTGGGAGCGGCCGGCCCGGGCGAACCTGGCCCGCGAGCTGGCGGCGCTCGGCGAGGCGCCCTGAGCCCCGCTACCGCACGGTGTGCTTCGGCCGGCGCAGCCCGGACGCCCGGAGCACCCGGACGATCTCCCGACCCGGGACCACCCGCGCCCCCAGCCACACCGCCATCCGGAACCGCTCCGCCGGCAGGTCGTAGTGGTCGCGGTCGAAGGCCCGCCGGGGCGCGCCGAGCATCTCGGCGAAGGCGTGCAGCTCGGCGTACGACACGTCGCTGACCAGGTGGGACCAGAGCCGGCCGCGGGCCGGCCAGACGGGCGGGTCGACGTAGAGCATGGCCGTCACCGTATCCGGCCGGCTAGCCTGCGACGCATGTCAGACCTTCTCGCCGAACTACGCGCGGCCCTCCCCGACGGCGCGGTGCTGACCGACCCCGATCTGCTCCGCGGCTACCGGCGCGACGAGGCCGACCTCTGCGCATACGGGATGCCGGCGGTGGTGGTGCGGCCGCGCAGCACGGACGAGGTGGTCGCGGTGGTCCGGGCCGCCGCCGCGCGCGGGGTCCCGGTGGTCCCGCAGGGCGCCCGCACCGGCCTGGCCGGCGCGGCCAACGCGGTCGACGGCGCGGTCGTGATCGCGATGACCGCGATGGACCGGATCGTCGAGATCGACCCGGTCAACCGGATCGCCGTGGTCCAGCCCGGCGTGGTCAACGCGGCGCTCGCCCGCGCGGTCGCCGAACAGGGCCTGCGCTACCCGCCCGACCCCGGCTCGTGGGAGTCGTCCACGATCGGCGGGAACGTCTCGACCAACGCCGGCGGGATGTGCTGCGTCAAGTACGGGGTCACCACGGAGTACGTCCTCGGCCTGGAGGTCGTGCTCGCCTCCGGCGAGGTGCTGCGCACCGGGCGGCGCACCGCCAAGGGCGTCGCCGGCTACGACCTGACGCGGCTCTTCGTCGGCTCCGAGGGGACGCTCGGGATCATCACCGAGATCACGGTGGCGCTGCGCCCGGCTCCCGAGGACTCGCTCACCCTGGTCGCGGTCTTCCCGTCCACCGCGGCGGCCGGGGCGGCGGTCGCGGCCATCTCGTCGGCCGGGCTGACCCCGAGCCTGCTGGAGCTGCTGGACCGGACGCACCTCGGCGCGATCGAGGCGTACCAGCCGATGGGGCTGCGCACGGACGCCAAGGCGCTGCTGCTCGCCGCGGCCGACACGGGCGCGCGGGCGGCGGCGGAGCTGGAACGGATCGCCGAGCTCTGCACGGCGGCCGGCGCCGACGAGGTCTACGCGGCCACCGACGCGGTGGAGGCCGCGGCGCTGCTGCAGGCCCGCCGGCTGGCGCACCCGGCGATGGAGAAGTTCGCCCTGGACGCGTTCCCGGGCGGCAACGGCGGGCTGATCATCGACGACGTCGCCGTGCCGCGCACCGCGCTGGCCGCGCTGCTCGACGGCATCGAGAAGGTCTCCGCCGAGTACGGCGTGCCGATCGGCGTCGTCGGCCACGCCGGCGACGGCAACCTGCACCCCAACATCGTGGTCGACCGGGCCGACCCGGCCAGTGTGGAGCGGGGGCGGCTCGCCTTCGACGCGATCATGCAGATCGCGCTCTCGATGGGCGGCACCTGCACCGGCGAGCACGGCGTGGGGCTGCTCAAGCGCGACTGGCTGGCGCGCGAGATCGGCCCGGTGGGCGTACGGGTGCACCAGGCGATCAAGGCGGCGCTGGACCCGGCCGGCCTGCTCAACCCCGGCAAGGTGTTCTGAGGAACGGTCTCCCTATCGGCGGACCTACTGCGGCGAGGGGAGCTCGACGGGCCCGCTGTCGGCGGCGCGGTCGGCGGCGAAGCCGCGCACGTCGTGGGCGCCCATCCGGGCCGCGTCGGCGGTGGCGTCGTCGGGCATCTGCTGCGACTCCCGCTCGGCCGCCACCCGCGCCCGGTAGTGCTCCACCTCGCGGGCGCGCACCGCCGCGTCCCAGCCCAGCACGGAACCCATGATCTCCGCGACGTGCTCGGCGGACTCCGACCCGCGGTGCACGGTCTCGATCGAGATCCGCGTGCGCCGGGTCAGCACGTCGTCGACGTGCAGCGCCCCCTCCGCCCGGGCGGCGTACGCGATCTCGGCGGCCACGTACTCGGGGGCGCCGGCGACCGGAGTGGCCAGCAGCGGGTCCGCCGCCATCATCCGGAGCAGCTCGACGGTGAGCGAGCCGTACCGCTCCAGCAGGTGTTCGACCACGCCGGCCGGTACGCCGTGCCGCCGCGCCAGGTCCGCCCGGTCTCGCCACATCGCCGCGAACCCGTCGGCGCCGAGCAGCGGCAGATCCGCGGTGCGGGACGGGCGGTCGATCCCGAGCCGGCGCACCGCCCGGTCGACGACGTCGCTGGCCATCACCCGGTAGGTGGTGTACTTGCCGCCCGCGACCAGCAGCAGCCCGAGCATCGGCTCGACCACCGCGTGCTCGCGGGAGAGCTTCGACGTCGACTCGGCCTCGCCGGAGAGCAGCGGCCGCAGTCCGGCGTAGACGCCCTCGATGTCCGAGGTGGACAGCGGCCGGTCGAGCACCGTGTTGACCTGCTCCAGCAGGTAGTCGATGTCGCGCGCCGAGGCCGCCGGGTGCGCCCGGTCCAGCTGCCAGTCGGTGTCGGTGGTCCCGATGATCCAGTGCCCGCCCCAGGGGATGACGAAGAGCACCGACGTCGGGGTACGCAGGATCAGCCCCGCCTCCCCGGTGATCGCCGAACGTGGCACGACGAGGTGGACGCCCTTCGAGGCCCGTACCCGCAGCCCCGGCCGGACCCCGACGTCGCCGAGCATCCGCGACAGGTCGTCGCTCCACACCCCGGTGGCGGCGATGACCGTCCGCGCGCTCACCTCGAACTCGGCGTCCGGCGAGCCGGGGGCCGCCTCCATGTCCCGCACCCGGACACCGGTCACCTCGCGCGCCTGACGCTTCAGGCCGACCGCGCGGGCGCTGGTCACCACGGCCGCCCCGAGGCTCGCCGCGGTGCGGGCCAGCGTGACCACCAGGCGCGCGTCGTCGACCTGCCCGTCGTAGTAGCGGATCGCCCCCGCGAGCGCCTCCGGGCGCAGGCTCGGGAAGATCCGCCGCGCCCCCTCGCGGGTCAGGTGCCGGTGCAGCGGCATCCCCCGACCGCCGCCGAAGAGACCCGCGAACGCGTCGTACGCCGCGACCCCGGTGCCGTAGTACGACCGCCGCCAGGCCCGGCCGGGGAGTCCGGCGACCCCCTCGCCCGCCGGCAGCGGGACCAGGATCGGCACCGGTCGCACCAGGTGCGGCGCGAGCCGGGTGGCGAGCAGCCCGCGCTCGGTGAGCGCCTCGTGCACGAGATGGAACTCCAGCTGCTCCAGGTAGCGCAGGCCGCCGTGGATGAGCTTGCTGGACCGGCTGGACGTGCCGGCGGCGTAGTCGCGCGCCTCGACCAGCGCGACCTTGAGGCCGCGGGCGGCGGCGTCGACGGCGGCGCCCGCGCCGGTCACCCCGCCGCCGATGATGAGCACGTCGAAGCGCTCGCCGCGCAGGCGACGCAGGTCGTCGGCGCGGCGCTGGGCCGAGAGCTGGCCGGCGGTGTACCGGGAAACGGCAGGATCACGCACGCCTCCACGGTATCCCCCGCATCGGCAGATCTCATCGGTTGTCGACCCCGTCGTACTGTGTCCGGCATGCACCCCGGCCCTCCGTACCTGCCGCCACCACCGGTGATGCCGCCGCCCGCGCCCCGGAGCAACCCGTGGCCGGTGGTCGCGGCAGCGTTGATCGGACTCGGCGCGGTCGTGTTCACGGTCACCACCCAGGCCGGCGGCTGGCTCGTCGAGCAGTTGCTGCTGACGATGGGGGTCGATCAGCCAGCCTGGACCCGGCCGCTGACCGGTCTGCTCGACGCGCTGGTGGTGGGGCTGCCGGCCGGGCTGCTCGCCGTGCTGCCGCGCGCGGCCGGGGTACGCGCCGCCGGTCGCGCCTGGACGCTCGGTGCCGCCGCGCTGGGCGCGCTCGGCCTGCTGCGGGCCATCCCGCCGGCCCGGCACGAGCTCTATCTGGCCGCGCTGGCGGTGGTCGCCGCCGGCGGCGCCCTGGCGGTACGCCGGCTGCGCGGCGGGCCCGCCGGCCGGGGCCCGCAGAGCAGTCCCGAGGGCGACGAACACCGGGCGGCGGAGCCGGCGACGCCAGCCCTGTTCGCGTTCGCCGCCGGGCTGGCGCTGCTGCTGCCCTGGCTGGCGCTGGGGGCGCTCGGCGGCCTGACCGAGACCGCGCTCGCGGTCGCGGCGGCCGCGGCGCTCGGCTGGCTCGCCGCGGCGATCCTGGACCGGCCCTTCTGGGCGGCGTACGACGGGGGGTCCGGACGGCCGGCGGTCCGGCTGGTCCTGCTCGGCGGTCTGGTCGCCGGGGTCGCGCTGTCGCTCGTCGCCGCCGGCGCCGGGCAGAGCGGCGCGCAGTTGCCCGCGCTGCTCGTCCTGCCGGCCACGGCGTTCGCGGCGGCCGCGCTGTCCCGGGGCGGCGGCCCCGCCCCGGTCGGCTGGCTGGTCGGGCCCGCCGCGCTCGGTCCGCTGGCCTTCGCCGATCCCGAGGAGATCTCCCTGGTCCTCGCGATCGGGCGCGACGTGCCGTTCTGGGTGGCGGTCGCCGCCGCCGGCTCCCTCGCCGTCGCGCTCGGGCTCGCCCTCGGGTACGCGGGCGTGTTCGGTCGACGCCGCCCGGCCGCACCCCGCCGGGCGGTCGGGGCGCTGACCGTCGCGGCCGTGCTCGCCGGGGCGGCCGGGGTGTACGTCGGCGCGGGCCAGCCGGGGCTGCACGGCGAGAAGCTCTTCGTGGTGCTGAAGGCGCAAGCCGACCTGAGCGGTATCGCGGATCTGGGAGTGGGCGGCCCACCGGGGCAGGTCGGCCGGGACGCGCGGGTCGCCGAGGTCTACCGGCGGCTGGTCGCGCACGCGCAGCGCTCCCAGGCGGGGCTGCGGCGCGATCTGGACCGGTGGCGCCTGGACTACCGGCCCTACTACCTGGTCAACGCGATCGAGGTGGACGGCGGCCCGGCGGTGCGCGCCTGGCTGTCCCGCCGCGCCGACGTGGACCGGGTGCTGCTCAGCCAGCAGCTCCGGCCGCTGCCGGCCGCGCCCCCGACCGAACGCGGCGGGGAGGCCGGGCCCTCCGCCCCGCCCTGGAACGTCACGATGATCCGCGCCGACCGGGTCCGGTCCGAGCTCGGCGTGGACGGCTCGGGGATCGTCGTGGGCTCGTCGGATTCCGGCGTGGACGGCGCCCACCCCGCGCTCGCGGCCGGCTTCCGCGGCGGCGACGACTCCTGGTACGACCCGTGGAACGGCACCCGTACCCCGACCGACCATGCCGGCCACGGCACCCACACGCTCGGCTCCGCGGTCGGCGCCGCGCACGTCGGCGTCGCGCCGGGCGCGCGCTGGGTCGGCTGCGTCAACCTTGACCGCAATCTCGGCAATCCCGCCCGCTACCTGGACTGTCTACAGTTCATGCTGGCGCCGTTCCCGCCCGGCGGCGAGGCGTTCGCCGACGGTCGGCCGGAGCGCGCCCCGCACGTGCTGACCAACTCGTGGGGCTGCCCACCGATGGAGGGCTGCGACCCGCGCGCGCTGGCCCCGGCCACGGCCGCGTTCGCCGCCGCCGGGATCTTCGTGGTGGCCGCCGCCGGCAACACGGGGCCGTCCTGCGGGTCGGTCGAGGATCCACCGGCGATCTACGAGGACGTGCTGACGGTCGGCGCGGTCGACGCGCGGCGCCGGGTCACCGACTTCTCCAGCCGCGGGCCCACCCCGGACGGGTCGGTGAAGCCGGACCTGGTCGCGCCGGGCGCTGACGTGCTGTCGGCGATGCCCGGCGGCGGGTACGCCCGGCTCGACGGGACGTCGATGGCGACGCCGCACGTCGCCGGGGTGGTCGCGCTGATGTGGTCGGCGAACCCCCGGCTCATCGGCGACCTGCCGCGCACCCGTCAGCTCCTCACCGGCACCGTGACGCCGGTGACGAGCGGGCAGGGGTGCGGCCCGACCGGCAACGTCGACGGCGCGGGTCTGGTCGACGCGTACGCGGCGGTGCGGGCCGCCCGCGGCTGACGCCCCCTCGCCAAGCCCACGCCGACTCCCTATGGTCGGCGGCCATGGATCCCGAATTCTCGATCGAAGAGTTGACCGACGCCGACCTGCCCGCCGTGGTGGCGCTGTGCGGCGCGGCGTTGGACCTGCCGGAGGACGCGACCGAGGCCGCGCAGATCGTGTCGTGTCTGTGGGGCGGGGCCGGGTCGGCCCGGGCGTTCGGGTTCGCCGCGCTGGTCGGCGGCGCGCTGCGCGGCGTCGTGCTCGCCTCGGTGGGGCGGCGCGACGCGTCGGCGGGCCACATCGATCTCGTCGCCGTGCATCCGGCGGCGCGCCGGCGCGGCATCGCCCGGGCGCTGCTGCGCCGCGCCGAGTCGGCGCTCGCGGCCCGCGGCGTCACCGACGTGTGGCTGGCCGGGAACCCGCCGCACTACGCGTGGCCCGGGATCGACGTGCGCTACACCCCGGCGGTCTGCGCCGCGCTGGCGCTGGGCTACGGGCACGAGCGTACGGCGTGGAACATGACCGCCGAGCTGTCGGCGCCGGAATCGCCCGCGCGGCGGCCGACCGCCCCCGCCGAGCGGCGGCTCGCCGCCGCGGGGGTGACGGTCCGGGCGGCGACCGTTGACGACCTGCCGGCGCTCACGGCGTTCGCGGACACCGCCTTCGGCGGCTCGTGGGCCGGGGAGCTGGCCGGTTCGGTGGCGCGGCCGGGCGCGGGGTGTCACCTCGCGGAACGCGACGGCGAGCTGCTCGGGTTCGCCGCGTACGGGTCGTGCCGGCCGAGTTGGTTCGGGCCGATGGGGACGGCGCCGGCGGCGCGGGGACTCGGGATCGGCGGGGTGTTGCTGCGGCGGTGTCTGCGCGACCAGCACGCGGCCGGTCAGGCGCGCGCGGAGATCGGCTGGGTGGGGCCGGTGGAGTTTTACGCGGACAACGCCGGGGCATGGATCCGCCGGGTGTTTTTCCTGTATCGCAAAGAGTTGTAGTTAGTCAGACACATCCGATTTGTACGACAGGATGAAGGTGTGGATCCGGACCGACGCGACGCCACCGGCGACCTCTCCAACACGTCCTCTTCCGCCGCACCCCGCGACAGCGGGGCCGAGCCGACCCACCACGGCGCCGTCGTTCTGGTCTCCGGCGCGGCCGCCCTCGGCGGCTTCCTGTTCGGCTACGACACGGCGATCATCAACGGCACCGTGGACGCCATCGAGGCCGAGTTCCACATGTCCGCCGGGCTGCTCGGCTTCGTTGTCTCGTCGGCGCTGCTCGGCTGCGCGGTGGGCGCCTGGTTCGCCGGCCCGTTGGCCGACCGCGTCGGCCGGGTCCGGGTCATGCTCATCGCCGCCGCCCTGTTCGCGGTGAGCGCGATCGGATCCGGGCTGGCGGTAGGCCCGGTCAGCCTGGCGGTATGGCGGATCGTCGGCGGGCTCGCGATCGGCACGGCGAGCGTCATCGCGCCCGCGTACATCGCCGAGATGTCGCCGGCCGGGCTGCGCGGCCGGCTCGGATCGCTGCAGCAGCTCGCCATCGTGCTCGGCATCTTCATCTCGCTGCTCGTCGACTACGCCCTCGCGCGGGTCGCGGGCGGCGCCGCCGAGCCGGTGCCGTGGGGCGGCGCGGCCTGGCGCTGGATGTTCGTCTCCGCGGCGATCCCGGCCGTCGTCTACGGCGTGTTGGCGTTGCAGATCCCCGAGTCGCCGCGCTTCCTCGTGAAGCAGCGCCACCTCGACCAGGCGCGTCGGGTGCTGGCCCGGTTCGTCGGGGGCAATGTGGACGCGCGGCTGCGCGAGATCAGTCGGTCGCTGGCGGGCGGCGAACAGAAGGTGCACCTGTCGGAGCTGCGCGGCCCGCGCTTCGGCCTGCTCCCGATCGTCTGGGTCGGCATCCTGCTCTCGGTGTTCCAGCAGTTCGTCGGCATCAACGTCATCTTCTACTACTCGACCACGCTCTGGCGCGCCGTCGGCTTCTCCGAATCGGACGCGCTGCTGACCAGCGTCATCACCAGCATCACCAACATCGTCACCACGCTGGTGGCGATCGCGCTGATCGACCGGATCGGGCGCAAGCCGCTGCTGGTGATCGGCGCGAGCGGCATGGTCGTCACGCTCGGTGTCCTCGCCTGGTGCTTCAGCACCGCCACCGGGTCGGGCGCGAGCCTCACGCTGGACCCGACGGTCGGGAAGATCGCGCTCGTCGCCGCCAATCTCTACGTCGTCGCCTTCGGCATGAGCTGGGGTCCGGTCGTCTGGGTGCTGCTCGGCGAGATGTTCAACAACCGGATCCGGGCCACCGCGCTGGCGGTCGCCGCGGCCGCCCAGTGGGTCGCCAACTGGCTGGTCTCCACCAGCTTTCCGGTGCTCGCGGACCTCGGCCTGACCTTCGCGTACGGCCTTTACACGCTCTTCGCCGCGCTTGCTCTGATCTTCGTGCTCCGCGCGGTACGCGAAACGAAGGGGCGCGAACTGGAGGAGATGTAACCGGACGCGGCGCGCGTTGCCGCCGATAGCCCCGTTCGGCCGTAGCGGCTCTGGACGGTCACCTACGGTGACGAGGGAAGGAGGCGGTCATGGCCAACGACAAGGAACCGCCGGACGATCTCCACACCGCGACCCGGGCCCACCTCGTGGGGACGCCGTCCACGGAGGCGGCCGGCGGCCGGCTCGACTACGCGGGCACGGTCGAGCCGGACGATCTGGACGAGGTCGGGTTCGACGAATCGATCGAGTTGGTGGACGCGCCGGTGCGGCAGGTGCCGGAGAGCGTGTCCCGGGCGGAGAAGAGACATAACCAGCCACGGCACTAGGGCACGGCCCGGCGGTGCGGCGACATGAAGAAGGGGCGGACCGCTGACGCGGCCCGCCCCTTCGACGTGGAACAGGTGGTCACCTGATTCCTGGTGGAATCAGAAGTCCATCTCCCCGCCGCCCGGCGCACCGGCCGGGGCCGGGGTCTTCTCCGGCTTGTCCGCCACCACGGCCTCCGTGGTGAGGAACAGGGCCGCGATCGACGACGCGTTCTGCAGCGCCGAACGGGTCACCTTGGCCGGGTCGATGATGCCCGCGCTGAGCAGGTCCACGTACTCGCCGGACGCGGCGTTGAGGCCGTGACCCGCTTCGAGGTTGCGGACCTTCTCCACGACGACGCCACCCTCAAGGCCGGCGTTGACGGCGATCTGACGCAGCGGGGCGTCCAGCGCGAGCCGGACAATCTGCGCACCGGTCGCCTCGTCGCCGACGAGGTCCAGCTTGTCGAAGGCGGTCTTGCCGGCCTGCACCAGCGCGACGCCACCACCGGGGACGATGCCCTCCTCGACGGCCGCCTTCGCGTTGCGCACGGCGTCCTCGATGCGGTGCTTGCGCTCCTTCAGCTCGACCTCGGTGGCCGCGCCGACCTTGATCACCGCAACACCGCCGGCCAGCTTGGCCAGGCGCTCCTGCAGCTTCTCGCGGTCGTAGTCGGAGTCGCTCTTCTCGATCTCGGCGCGGATCTGGTTCACCCGGCCCTGGATCTGCTCGGCGTCACCGGCACCGTCGACGATGGTGGTCTCGTCCTTGGTGATGACGACCTTGCGGGCGCGGCCCAGCATGTCGAGGCCGGCGGCCTCGAGCTTGAGGCCGAGCTCCTCGCTGATGACCTGGCCACCGGCGAGGATGGCGATGTCGTTCAGCATGGCCTTGCGGCGGTCGCCGAAGCCCGGGGCCTTGACGGCGACGGACTTGAACGTGCCGCGCACCTTGTTGACGACCAGGGTGGCCAGGGCCTCGCCCTCGACGTCCTCGGCGATGATCACCAGCGGCTTGCCCGACTGCATGACCTTCTCGAGGATCGGCAGCAGGTCCTTGACCGAGGAGATCTTGCTGTTCGCGATCAGGATGTAGGGCTCGTCGAAGACGGCCTCCATCCGCTCGGGGTCGGTCATGAAGTAGGCCGAGATGTAGCCCTTGTCGAAGCGCATACCCTCGGTGAGCTCAAGCTCCAGGCCGAAGGTGTTGCTCTCCTCGACGGTGATGACGCCTTCCTTGCCGACCTTGTCCATCGCCTCGGCGATGATCTCACCGACGGTGCTGTCACCGGCGGAGATCGACGCCGTCGAGGCGATCTGCTCCTTGGTCTCGACGTCCTTGGCGAGCTTGGCGAGCTCCTCCGCCACGGCGCCGACGGCGGCCTCGATGCCCCGCTTCAGGGCCATCGGGTTCGCGCCGGCCGCGACGTTGCGCAGGCCCTCCCGGACCAGCGCCTGGGCGAGGACGGTCGCCGTCGTCGTGCCGTCACCGGCCACGTCGTCGGTCTTCTTCGCGACCTCCTTGACCAGCTCAGCGCCGATCTTCTCGTAGGGGTCCTCGAGCTCGATCTCCTTGGCGATGCTCACACCATCGTTGGTGATGGTGGGGGCGCCCCACTTCTTCTCGAGCACCACGTTGCGGCCCTTGGGGCCCAGCGTCACCTTAACGGCGTCGGCGAGGGTGTTCATACCCCGCTCGAGGCCGCGGCGCGCCTCCTCTTCGAACGCGATCATCTTGGCCATACGGCGTTGTCCTCCTGGACGCTCGCGGCACCCGGGCCCCTGTCGGGCCCGCCGATGCCGCCTGCTTTACGCACCTTCGGACGTCACTACCTGGCGACAGTGACGTCCGCCGGCCGGGCCGGATAGCCCGCGACGACCGGCCCGCGTCGCTCGCTCCTTCTGGAAGTCCGCGACCGTGGCCCCACCGCCCCGACCATTGGCACTCACCGAGTGCGAGTGCCAATGACTTGTTTAGCACTCTCCCCTGCCGAGTGCAAGCCGCTTGGAGCGCCCGCAACCCCCGGCTCATCCGAGTTCGTCCGCGGGGCGGGCCGCGGTCACCGGAGCTCCCGGCCGCGCCGCTCGGCGTACATGACGACGGGACCGAGGAGCTGTCCGCGGTAACGACGCCGGCCCGGTCGCGCACGATGCGGATCCGGTCATGAAACAGGCGGAACGATCGGCCGATGACATCGGACCGCTCGGTCGAAGAAGCACAGCGGGGCCGACCAGACTCAGCGCGAACGCGAGACAGATGCCGGGCAGGCACAACCGCAGATTCCGACGGTGACGATCAGAACGCGCCGCGGGCTCCAGCCCCACCGTCGCCAGGCAGCGCCGCAGGCCGTACCGGAGCGCGGCGCCGAGCCGGACGCGCCGGACGGGGCCGAGTACGAACGAGGGCGCCGGTCTCACGTCGTGAGGACCGACACCCTGCGCCGATCATGGAGCCGTGAGGCTCAGGCGATAACGCGGACCTTCTCGGCCTGTGGACCCTTCTGACCCTGCGCGATCTCGAACTCCACGCGCTGGCCGTCATCGAGCGCCTTGTAACCGTCCATCTCGATGGCCGAGAAGTGGACGAAGACGTCCTCCCCCCCGTCGACCGCGATGAAACCGTAGCCCTTTTCGCTGTTGAACCACTTCACGGTGCCCTGTGCCACGGTGCACTTCCTCACTTCGATGGTGCTGGGTCGCGACAACCCCCGGCAGGAGCGTTCGCTTGCCGGAGCCGCCGGTCCGCGGCCCGTGATGGTCCGGCGAAAACAGCGGCCGAAACCGCACGCTACACGAGGTCTCCCAGCGGCGCACTACCCCAAAAAGGACAGTCTGGGCCTGCCTGTCCTGTTCGTCGAAGCCGGACCGGTGACACTGTCATTGATCGGTCATGGTCTGTTTGAAACGCCGTCCGGAACGGGGTCGAGCCGCACGCCGACACGGGCCCGGAGATCGACGCGCGTTCACGCCGGGGCCCCCGGCCGCCCGGCCGGGGGCGGCGGTCTCACGGCGTGGTCGGTGCTCGACCGCCGCGGCTGACCGACGGGTAACCGGCCTGCCCCCGACCCGCGACCTCGGCGGCATGCCACCATGATCTGCGTGACCGGAGCGGGGGTGACCGTACGCCGCATCCGTGCGGCGGATGCCGGACGGATGCGCGCGCTGCGCCTCGAGATGCTCGCCGACGCGCCGCTCGCCTTCATCGAGACGCTGGCCGAGGCGGCGGCCCGCCCGCACCGGGAGTTCGCGTCCCGGGTGGCCCGGCTATCGGTCGGCGACGAGGCCGCGCAGTTCGTCGCGGAGGCGGACGGGCGGTTGGTGGCGCACGCCGGCGGGCTGGTGGCGCCGGACGATCCGACGATCACCGTGATCTTCGCGGTCTACATCACGCCGGCCTGGCGGGGACGCGGCCTGCTCGGCCCGCTCGTCGAGGCGGTGGCGACGTGGTCGAAATCGGTCGGCCGGCCGGAGCTGCTGCTGGAGGTGGTGGTCGGCAACGACCGGGCCTACCGGGCGTACCGTCGGATCGGGTTCGTCGACACCGGCGTGCGGGTGCCGCACCCCACCGTCCCGACGCTGACCGAGCTGCAGATGCGCCGGATGGCGTGAGGGCCCCTCCGCGACGCCGGAAGGGCCCTCGTCGCGACGTCAGCGGTGCCGGCGGGACTGGACGATCCGGAACCGGTTCGCAACGTACGCGCCGTCGGTGAGCGCGGCGTTGGCCGCCGGGTTCGCGCCGCTGCCGTGGAAGTCGGAGAAGGCGGCGGACTGGTTGACGAAGACGCCGCCGGTGAGGTTGCACGACAGGTGCACCCCGACCTCCAGAGCGACCGACTCCGCGGCGTCCAGCACCGCCTCGTCGGTGGAGTAGACCGCCGCGGTGAGCGCGCCCTTCTCCCCGACCGTGGAGCGGAGGATCTCCAGGCTGTGCGCAGTGGAGTCGGTCGCGATCGCGAACGAGATCGGGCCGAACCACTCGCGGGAGTAGGTGCCGGTGTCGGCGGCGTCCAGCTGCACGATCGTCGGGGTACGCACCACCGCGCCCGGGAAGGACGGGTGCTCGACCGGCCGGGACTCCAGCACCGGCTCACCGACCTTGGTCACCTCCTCCAGCCGCTCCAGCACGCCGTCGTTGACGATCGCGCCGGTCAGCTCGACGCCGCGCGCCGGGTCAGCGGTGAGCTTGCCGACCGCCGCCGCGATGCCCGCCGCCACCTCGACGAAGCTCTTGTGCCCCTGGTCGGTCTCGATGCCGTCCCGCGGGATCAACAGGTTCTGCGAGGTGGTGCACATCTGGCCGCTGTAGAGGGTCAACGTGAAGCCGAGATTGCGGCACAGCCCGGCGAAGTCGTCGGTGGAGTCGATGACCACCGTGTTCAGGCCGGCCTTCTCGGTGTAGACCGACGCCTGCCGCGCGTTCGCCTCCAGCCAGTCGCCGTACTCGGTCGAGCCGGTGAAGTCGACGATCCTCACCTCGGGGCGGGTGGCGAGCGTCGACGCCAGCCCCTCGCCCGGCGCCTCGGGCGCCAGCAGCACCAGGTTCGGGTCGAAGCCGGCCTCGGCGAGCACCTCTCGGGCGTACCTCACGGTGATCGCGAGCGGCAGCACCGCACGCGGGTGCGGCTTGACGATCACCGGGTTCCCGGTGGCCAGCGAGGCGAAGAGGCCGGGATACGAATTCCAGGTGGGGAACGTGTTGCAGCCGATCACCAGCGCGACGCCCCGCGGCACCACATGGAAGGTCTTGGTCATCCGCAGCGGGTCGCCCTTGCCGGCCGGCTTCTCCCAGTCGGCGGTGCCGCGGTGCCAGGTCATCTCCGCGTACGCGTAGGCCAGTGCCTCCAGCGCCCGGTCCAGCGCGTGCGCGCCGCCGGCCTGGAACGCCATCACGAAGGCCTGTCCGCTGGTGAACTGCACCGCGTTGGCCAGCTCGAAGATGTTGGCGTGCAGCCGGGCGAGGATCTCCAGGCAGACGCCGAGCCGGGTGGCCGGGCCGGCGTCGCGCCAGGCGGGCAGGGCGGCGGTGGCCGCGGCGATCAGCGCGTCCGGGTCGCCGTGCGGGTAGCGCACGTCCAGGTCCACGCCGAACGGGCTCGACTCGGTGGCCACCCGGTCCCGCGCGCCGGGCTGGTCGAGCGGGAAGTCCCGTCCCAGGTAGGCCCGGAAGGCGACCTCGCCCTCGGCGGCGGCGTTCTCGCCGTAGACGCGGGGGCTGGGCGACTCGGGGTAGGCCGACCAGTAGCCGCGCTCGGCGATCGCGGTCAGCGCCCGACCGAGGGTGTCGGCATGCTTGGCGTACAGGGGGTGCGGGGTCTCCGTCATGCCAGTCATCATGCATCCCCGCCGTCACACGCGCGAGGACCGGTGATCATCAGCGCCGGCACGGGGTCGCGTGCCATGCTCGGGGCATGGCGGGACCGCAGGTGTTACGCACCGCGCTCACCTGGGCGAACGGCACCAGCGTCGTCGGGCTGGCGCTGGCGCTCGCGGCGCGGACCGCGCTGCGGCGCGGCCCGGACGGGGTGCTGCTGGCCGGCGGCTACCGCTTCCCGGCGCCGAAGCAGCCACTCTTCACGATCGGGTCGGTGATCTTCACCCGCACCACCGCCGGCTGGCTCTCGGAGCACCCCGCGCTGGTGGCGCACGAGAGCCGGCACGTCACCCACTACGCGCTGCTCGGCCCGCTCTACTGGCCGGTCTACTGGGCGGCGAGCGCCTACTCCGCGGCGCTGACCGGCGACTTCTTCAGCCGCAACGTCCTGGAGCGGCACGCCGGCCTGGACGCCGGCGGTTACGGCGAGCGCCCGCTGCGCCCCTGGGCAACGCGACTGCGCGCCGCGGTGACGCGCGGCTAGATCGGCTGCTGCCAGTGGACCCACCGGTCCACCGGGCGGAACCCCAGCGCCTCGTTGATCGCGATCATGTGCTCGTTGGAGGCCGCGTTCCAGGTGTCCACCACGGTCAGCGCCGGCTCGTGCGCCAGCACGTACCGCAGGTTCTCGACCTTCGCGATCAGCCCGAGCCGGTGCCCGCGGTGGCCCGGATCCACGATGGTGATCCCCTGGAACGCGTGCCAGTCGGTCGAGGCGGCGAGCTCCAGAGTGGTCCACGCGACGAGCCGGCCCGACGCCTCGTGCCGCAGCCCCGAGTGGTACATCCGCAGGCCCCACGCGGCGATCGCCTCCTCGGTCTCGCGCACCCGGACGGCGTCCACCTGCTCGGGCTCCCAGGCCAGCTCGCCCCTCGGCGCATCCGTGGAGAGCCGCGCGTCGAGATAAGCGACGTCCTCGACGTACTCCTCGGGCACCGCGCCGTGCCACCGCACCACGCGGTAGCCGGCGGCGCGCGGCGCGTTCGCGGCGAGCAGCTCCGACAGCGCCGGCGAGTCCACCCGGGAGACGTCCAACCGCCGGCGCACCTCCGCGAGCGCCGGCACCGCGCCGACCGCGGCCGCGAAGGCGCTGCCACCGGAGGGCCCCTCCACGGCGGCTCCGACGAGCCGTTTGCGCCCCAGCTCGCGGGCCCGACGGACGGCGTACCGGTGCAACGCCCGCCCGACGCCGCGCCGCCGGCTCCCGGGGTGCACGGTCAAATCCACCACGACGTTGTCGAGGTTGTCCCGCTGCGGCAGCTGCAGCACCAGGAATCCGGCCGCCACACCCCCGGCGTACGCCAACGCGCGCTCGAAGCGAGTGCTCGGCCGGTCATGCCGCAGCCGCCCGAAGAAGTGCTGGCGGCAGACCGGCGGGAAATCGGGAAGGTCGGCGGCGGTGCCGGCCGCGACGATGCCGTACGCCTGCTCGGCGGCGACGGGATCGGCGGGATCGATGGCGGCGACGGCGATGTCCATGCGTCGAGCGTGCCGGTGCGGCGACGCGGTCGCCACCGATTTACTCGGCCGCGAAACGTTGGTCGGGAGGACGCTCGCACAGCGCCTCCGGCGCTGGGTCGTTGGAAGCCCGGGTGAGATTGTTGCCAAGCTCTGGTCGGGTCCTTACGGCGATGCGTCCTCCCGCACGCAGCATCCTGCGTCTCCCTGAAGCCGACGTCAAGTCCGGGTGTGCGAGTTTTCTCAACCTATGGCAAATGGACGACTACGCCCTGCACAGGCCGCCGGGCCGAACAGGCGCCGGTACGTCGGCCGTCAGCTGATGAGACGCCGGTAGCGCTATCCGAGCAGCCCCGCCTCGCGCACCGACCGCAGCGACGGCTTCACCCGGTGCGTCGGGCCGACCTGCGACGCCACCGCGTCGATGGTCTTCAGCCCCTCGCCGGTGTTGTAGACGACGGTCTCGGCGTCCGGGTCCAGCCGGCCGCTCTCCACCAGCTTCTTCAACACGGCCACCGTCACCCCGCCGGCGGTCTCGGCGAAGACCCCGGTGGTGCGGGCCAGCAGCCGGATGCCCTCGCGGATCTCCTCGTCGGTGGCGTAGTCCATCCAGCCGCCGGTCCGGCGCACCGCCTCCAGGGCGTACAGGCCGGCCGCCGGATCGCCGATGTTCAGCGACTTCGCGATGCCGGTCGGCTTCACCGGGGTGATCGCGTCACTGCCGTCGTGCAGCGCGGTCGCGATGGGGTTGCAGCCGGCGGACTGGGCGCCGAAGACCCGCCAGCCGTTGGCCGGCGCCTCCACCAGGCCGATCTCCACCAGCTCGCTGAACGCCTTGTCGACCTTGGTCAACAGCTCGCCGCTCGCCATCGGGATCACCACCTGCTCGGGGATCCGCCAGCCGAGCTGCTCGGCCACCTCGTAGCCGAGCGTCTTCGAGCCCTCGGCGTAGTACGGCCGGACGTTCACGTTGACGAACGCGGTGTCCTCGAACTCGTCGGTCTCGACCAGTTCGCTGCAGAGCCGGTTGACGTCGTCGTACGAGCCGTCGATCGCGACCAGGTCGCCGCCGTAGACCGCGGTGGTGACCACCTTGCCCGGCTCCAGGTCGCCGGGGATGAACACGATCGACGGCACCCCGGCGCGGGCCGCGTGCGCGGCGACCGAATTGGCCAGGTTGCCGGTGGAGGCGCAGGCGAAGCGGGTGAAGCCGAGACCGCGGGCGGCGGTCAGCGCGACCGAGACGACGCGGTCCTTGAACGAGTGGGTCGGGTTGGCGCTGTCGTCCTTGACCCACAGCGGCGCCCGCAGGCCCAGCTCGGCGGCGAGCGCGGGCGCGGCGACCAGCGGCGTCAGGCCGGGGTCGAGGGTCACCCGGCTGGCCGGGTCCTGGCCGGCGGGGAGCAGCCCGGCGTAGCGCCAGAGGTTCTGCGGGCCGGCCTCGATCTGCGCGCGGGTCACCCGGGCGAGCGCCGCGGGGTCGTAGCCGACCTCGAGCGGGCCGAAACACTCGTAACAGGCGTGCTGCGCGGCGAGCGGGTATTCGGCGCCGCAGCCGCGACAGACCAGGGCACGGGCGGGGCTGGCGGAGACCGGGGCGTCGGTGTCGCGTCCGTCGAGAATCGACGTCATCAGAGGCCTTCCTCTCATCTTTCCCCACACGCCGCATTGCGCGACGGGGGACGGATTTGGCACCTGCCTCACGTGGCCTCGCCGTCGAGTCGCGTGAAGTGGTTGCCGGGGCGTCATCGGGCCGTATCCCTCAGCCCCTCTGGATGAGGTATTCAGTTGTGCCGCAGAGTCTACGACCTGCGGGTTGCGATCCCGAGAGGGATTCTCGAGGTGTGATTTACGAGACGACGTCCTTGCGGGTGAAGCGCCAGAACGCGAGCGACCAGAAGAGGGTGGCGTAGCAGATGGCCGAGATGCAGCCGCGGACGATGTCGTCGGTCTGGATCGGCGTCGACAGCAGCCCCAGCCACGCGGTGCTGTAGTGGGTGGGCAGGAAGTCCCGCAGCGCCCCGAGCGCGGTGATCTGGTCGAGGATGCTGGAGAGGATCCAGAGCAGCACGGCGCCGCCGACCGCGCCGAGCGCCGCGTCGGTCGAGACCGACAGCAGGAACGCCAGCCCAGCCACGATCATCAGCATCACCGCGAGGTAGCCGAGGATGCCGAGCAGCCGCAGCACCCCCTCGCCGGCCGGGATCTCCGCCGCGATGGTGCTGCGCAGAGGACTCCAGCCGTAGCGCAGGGTGCCGACCAGCAGCGCGGTGCCGGCGAGCAGCAGCAGGGCGAGCACCGAGTACGCGAGCGCGACGACCAGCTTGACCGCGAGCAGCCGGGCCCGCGGCACCGGGATGGCCAGCAGGTACCGCAAGCTGCCCCAGCTCGCCTCGCTCGCCACCGTGTCGCCGCAGAACAGCGCGACGATCACCACCAGCAGGAACGACGCCGACACGAAGATCGAGAAGAGCGTGAAGTTGAGGCCGCCGGAGGTGGCCATCTCGACCAGGCTGCCGAACTCGCCGCGCCCGTTGTCCTCGTCGCCGTTGCCACCGAACTGGAACGCGGCGAGCACGATCAACGGCAGCACGACCATGAACCCCAGCGCCAGCTGGGTGCGGCGCCGCGACGCCTGCCGCCGCAACTCCGTCCAGACCGACAGCGTCGCGTGCGGCCGATAGCCGGCCGCCGCCCCCGCCGACGCCTCATCGTGCAGTACGGACATCAGCGGTCCCCGCTTCCCCGAGAGCTCTCGCCGACCAGGGCGAGAAACGCGTCCTCCAGCCGGCGCCGCGGCATCACCCGGTCCACCGCGATCCCGGCGTGCACCAGCTCGGCCACCACCTCGCTGCGCTGCCGGCCGTCGATGTCGACGACCAGCCCGGTGCCGCCCTCGGTGGCCGTCGTGCGGACCCCGGCCAGCCGCTCCAGCACCCGCTGCGCGGCCTCGACGTCCGACACGTCGAGGTGGACGCTGGGCGACTCGCCGACCAGCTCGGCGACCGGCCCGGACGCCACGATGGCGCCCTTGTTCACCACCACCGCGTGCGTGCAGGTCTGCTCCACCTCGGCGAGCAGGTGACTGGAGACCAGCACCGCCCGGCCACCGGTGGCGTACCGCTTGAGCACCCGGCGCATCTCGGCGATCTGCGGCGGGTCGAGTCCGTCGGTCGGTTCGTCGAGCACCAGCAGCTCGGGCAGGCCGAGCATCGCCTGGGCGATTGCCAGCCGCTGCTTCATACCGTGGCTGTACGTCTTGATCTTCCGGTGCACCGACTCGCCGAGCCCGGCGATCTCCAGCGCCTCCTCGAAGTGCGCGTCCTCCAGCGACCGCCCGGTCGCCCGCCAGTACGAGCGCAGGTTCTCCAGCCCGCTCAGGTGCGGCAGGAAGCCGGGCCCCTCGACCAGCGCCCCGATCCGGGACAGCACCGGCGAGCCGGGGACCAGCCGGCGCCCGAAGACGTAGATCTCCCCGGCGCTCGGCTGGGTCAGCCCCATCAGCACCCGCAGCGTCGTCGTCTTGCCGGCGCCGTTCGGCCCCAGCAGCCCGACGACCTGGCCCCGGTCGACCGTGAAGTCGACGTGCGACACCGCGACGAAGCCGTCGGCGTACTCCTTGCGGAGGTTCCGGACGACCAGCGGGGTGTCGGCGTACTCCGGGGTCACCGAGGTGTCGGTGCGGCGGTGCCGCCGCCGCACGACCAGCAGGACCAGGGCGAGCCCCACCGCGATCGCCACCAGCAGACCGAAGAGCACCCAGCGCCAGAGCACGCCCGGGGTGGCGATCGGGTCGCCCGGCACGGTCGGCAGCGCGACCGTCGCGGTGTTGCCGTCCCCGAGCCCGACCGTGTAGACCGCCGGCTCCGACGGGGTCGCGAACCCCTGATCGGCGGTGGCGACCACGACGCGCAGCCGGTTGCCGGCCTCGACGCGCTGCACGATCGCCGGCAGCGTCACGGTGATCGGCCGCGCCTGCGCGATGTCGGTCGGCAGGCCGGTCAGCCGGACCGGCGCGATCAGCCCGCTGGACAGCGTCGACCCGCCCTGGGGATCGACGTCGTAGAGCTTGACGAAGAGCACCGCCTCGCCGGTCGGCGACGCGGCCCGGATCGTCACGGTGGGCGCGCCGACCACGTCGACCGGGCGGTCCAGCGGCTGCGAGTCGAAGCGCGCGTGCTGCCCCGCCAGGTCGCCGGCGATCCCGTCGAGCAGCGACGAGAGTCCCTGGGCCATCGGCAGTGACGAGATCGCCGCCGGGTTGCCGGCGGGCGGGTTCGCGATCGACTGCGGCTGTCCGCCGACGATCACGCCCTGGGTGGCCCGACCGGCCAGGCCGGGATAGTCGGCGGTGGAGTAGCCGGTGGCCACCAGCCCGCGGTCGAGCGCGTTGAAGCCGGCGATCCGCGACCAGGTGAAGCTCCGGTCCGGCTCCGGCCCCTCCCCCTTGACGTAGTGGCCGAGCCACTGCGCGGTGAGGTACTTCAGCCGATCCCGGTCCGAGTCCGGCCCGGAGCCGCCGTCGTGCCCCCCGGTGAACCAGGCGACCCGCACCGGCGTGCCGTTCGCGGCGATGCCGCGGGCGTTGGCATCCGCCTCCGCCAGCGGGAAGAGGGTGTCGGCCGCGCCCTGGATCAGCAGCGTCGGGGCCTTGATCCGGTCGAGCACCCCGGCCGGGCTGGAGCGACGCAGCAGCGCGACCGCCTCCTCGGTGCCGCGCCCCGTCGCGCCGATCTGCAGGTACGCCTCGCAGACCTCGCGGGCGAAGCGGCCGCACTGCGGGTCGACGCCGCGGTTGCCGGGCGGGACGACCCGACCCGGCGGCGCGGTCGCGCCCGGGCTGGCCGGGGGGGCCGGCGACGGCGGGCGCACCCCCGGCGCCGGGCTCCCGGTCGGCGCGGGTGACGGCGGGGCGCCCGCCCCGCCGCCGGCGGCGCCCGGGTCCACGCCGGGCGGCTCCGGTGTGCCGAGGTTGCCGAAGCCGCCGATGCCGCCCGGCCCGGCCGATCCGCTGCCGAAGAAGAGTCCCGCCCAGCCCTTCTTGAGTACCCCGTTCACCGGCTGGCCCCCCGTGGACTCGGGCAGGAAGGCGCGCGCCAGGTCGTTCCAGGTGATCATCGGGACGATCGCGTCGACCCGCTTGTCCTGCGCCGCGAGCAGCAGCGCCAGCCCGCCGCCGTACGAGCCGCCGACCACGCCCACCCGCGGGTCCCCCGCGGCGTCGGTGCGGATCTCCGGGCGGGCGGCGAGCCAGTCCAGCAGCCGCTGCGCGTCGCGTACCTCGTAGTCCGGGTGGTCCAGGTGGATCTGCCCGCCGCTGCGGCCGAAGCCCCGCGCCGTGAAGGTCAGCACCGCGTACCCGATCCCGGCCAGGTCCTCGGCGTCGGTCCTGACGGTGCGCTTCGTGCCCCCGAAGCCGTGCGCGAGCAGCACCGCCGGCACCTTCCGGCCGGGCCCGGCCTCCTTCGGCAGGTAGAACGTGGTGTCCAGGTCGACCGGCTCGTCACCGCCCGGCCCGGAGCGCACGGTGATCATGCGTTCCTCGGCGGTGTACGCCTTCGACTCCGGCCACACCGCCCAGACGACCGCGCCGACGAGCAGGGCAAGCAGCACCGAGCCGGTGACGACCCGGCGACGGGTCATCCGCGGCAGGGCACGGCGAAGCCGTGCCGACAGCGGGGTAGGCATGCCGACACGTTACGGCCACCGGGCCGACCGGTGCCTGAGAAGTCTCTCAGCGCCCCTCGTCGGTGTCGACCTGCGTGCTGGCGGGCACCCCCCGGCTAGTCTCGGCGCGTGGCGGATCGCGATCTCACCCTGACGGCGAGCCTGCGGCCGGCGGCGTTGGACGCCCGGCGCGGCATCGTCCGGCTGCACCCCGAGGTCCTCGCCGCGCTCGGGCTCAGC
The DNA here is from genome assembly GCF_900107255.1 of Micromonospora pattaloongensis. GTDB lineage: Bacteria > Actinomycetota > Actinomycetes > Mycobacteriales > Micromonosporaceae > Micromonospora_I > Micromonospora_I pattaloongensis. The sequence continues at coordinate 642,965 of NZ_FNPH01000001.1, forward strand.
ACCGGCGATCCGGTCCGGCTCGCCGGCCGGCGCGTCACCGCCGGCATCGTCGCGCGGGCCCGGACGGGCGCGAGCCGTGCACTGCTCTACGCCGACGACCTGACCCTCGGCAATCTCGGCGTCCGCGACGGCGACCAGGTCACGGTCTCCCCGTCCCCGGTCGCCGCGGCGCGGCGGGTCGTCCTCACCGGACCGCCCGAGATCGCCGCCGCGGTGCCGGCGGAGATGCTCCGGCTCGCGCTGCTCGGCAAGGTGGTCACGCCCGCCGACGACGTCTCGCTGCTCCCCCAGGACGTGCTCCCCGACGCGGCCACCCGACCGCTGATCGAGGCCGCGCGCCGCAGCCTCGCCACCACCGTCGGGTACGCCTGGACGAGCGCGCTGCTCACCGTCTCGACCACCGAGCCGGCCGGGTCCGTGCTGGTCACGATGGACACCGTCGTCGGCTGGCGCGACGGGCCGGCCACGCACGGCCCGAGCCCCGCCGACGTCACGCCCGCGGCCGTCGCCTCCGGCACCGGCACCGTGCCCGAGGGCGCCCCCAGCCTCGACGAGCTGCCCGGGCTGCGCGCCCCGGCGCAGCAGCTCACCGAGCTGTTCGACCTCGGCTTCCACCACCGGGAGGTGCTGAGCCGACTCGGCACCACCATCTCGCTCGGCGTGCTGCTCTCCGGCCCCGCCGGCTCCGGGAAGTCGGCGCTGGTCCGGGCGGTCGCGGCCACCGTCGGGGCGCGGCTGGTCTCCGTGTGGGGGCCGGAGGTGGCGGCGCTGACCAACGACGCCGCGGCGGCCCGGCTGCGCGCGGCGACCGCCTCGGTGGTGCGCGGCGACGGCCCGGCCGTACTCCTGATCTCGGACGTCGAGGCGCTCGCCCCGCGCGACCAGCCCGACCCGGTCGCCACGGTCTTCCGGCAGGTGCTCGCCGAGGCGGTCGCCGCCGGCGCGGCCGTGGTCTGCGCGACCAGCCGCCCGGAGGCCGTCGACCCCGGGCTGCGCGCCCCGGACCTGCTGGCGCTGGAGGTGACGGTCCCGCTGCCGGATGCCGCGCTCCGGCGCGAACAGCTGGCCGTGCTGACCCGCGCCATGCCGCTCGCCGAGGACGTCCGGCTCGACGAGGTCGCCGGGCGTACCCCCGGCTTCGTCTTCGCCGACCTGGCCGCGCTGGCCCGCGAGGCCGGGGTCCGGGCGGCGCTGCGCCAGAAGTCCGCGCCGACGCCGACCGTGACGATGGCCGACTTCACCGCGGCGCTCGAGGTGGTCCGCCCGACCTCGATGGCGTCGTCGACCCTGGAGATCGCCGAGGTGTCCCTCGACGACGTCGGCGACCTGGTCGAGGTCAAGGAGGTGCTGACGGAGGCGGTGCTCTGGCCGCTCAACTATCCGGACACTTTCGCCCGGCTGGGCGTGAAACCGCCGCGCGGGGTGCTGCTCTACGGCCCGCCCGGCTGCGGCAAGACATTCCTGGTGACCGCGCTCGCCGGCACCGGGCGGGCGAACGTGCTCTCGGTCAAGGGCGCGGAGCTGCTGTCCAAGTGGGTCGGCGAGAGCGAACGCGCCGTCCGCGAGCTGTTCCGCCGGGCCCGCGAGGCCGCGCCCACGCTGGTCTTCCTCGACGAGGTCGACGCGCTCGCGCCGGTGCGCGGCCAGGCCAGCGACGGGGGTACGACGGACCGCGTGGTCGCGGCCCTGCTGACCGAGCTCGACGGCGTCGAGGCGCTGCGCGACGTGGTCGTGATCGGGGCGACGAACCGTCCGGACCTGATCGACCCGGCGCTGCTCCGCCCCGGCCGGCTGGAACGACTGGTCTACGTGCCACCGCCGGACGCCACCGCCCGGGTGGAGATCCTGCGGGCGGCGTCGAGGTCGGTGCCGCTCGCCCCGGACGTCGAGCTGGCGTCGCTCGCCGAGACGCTCGACGGCTTCTCGGCCGCCGACTGCGCCGCGCTGATCCGCGAGGCGGCGCTCGCCGCCATGCGCGAATCCCTGGAGGCCACCACGGTGACGGGCGCCCACGTCGCGGCGGCCCGGGACCGCGTCCGCCCCTCCCTCGACCCCGCCCAGGTCGCCCGGTTGGCCGCCTATGCCGAGCAACGCGCCGCCCTCTAGATCTGGTTGATCAAGGGATCGGCGGCGGGATCGCACGCTTTCCCGCTGCCCGCCCCTTGATCAACGCGGCGCGGGCGCCGCGCCGTGCGGCCGGAGCTGTACGGCGAGATCGGCGTCGAGCGCGCGGGCGAGGTGCTTCAACATCAGAAGCGTGGGCATCGTGCTGCCGGTCTCCACCCGGGCCACCTCCGCCGGCGTCATCCCGGCGGTCTGCGCGAGCTGCGCCTGGCTCCAGGCCCGGTTCTCGCGCAGTTCCCGCACCGCACTGCCCAGCTCCGTCGCCAGCCGCGCCGCGTCGTACGCGTCGGCGACCCCGGGCGTTCCCCGCCGACGCTCCCGCAATTGCCCCCACTCCCCGCGTTCACCCATGAGCCGATTCTTCTCCCGCCCGCCTCGCCTTTCCCCCCGATCAGCGATTCCCGGTGCCCGTGCGACGCGGCAGTCCGCGGGTCAGGCGTGATGCAGCACGCGGACGCCGTCGTGGGCGCGAACGGGTGGGGCGGCGGCCCCGGTGAGGGCGTCGACGATCCGGACGGCGAAGGTCGGGTCCATTCCCGCCTCGACCTGGCCGACCGTCCACCACTCGACCGCGGTCGCCTCCTCGGTCGGCGTCGGTGCGCCGCCGACGAGCCGCGCCCGGAAGACCAGGGCCAGTACGCCCAGCGTTACGTTCTGGTAGACGCCGGTGAGCCGCTCGACCTCGATCTCGACGCCGGTCTCCTCGCGGACCTCGCGCCGCACCCCGTCGGCCACGAACTCGTCGGCGCCGAGCACACCGCCGGGCGGTTGCCAGGCGCCGGTGTCGCGGCGTTGGATCACCAGGACCCGGCCTTCGCCCTCGACGTCGTCCACCACGACCGCGGCGACGCTCACCGAATAGCTCGGCTCGGCCATGGCCCGACTCTACGGCGCGCCGCCCGCGGCGTCGGCCGTCTGCGCGAAGCCGGGGGTCCAGCGCCGTGACCAGCGGTAACTTGAGGAAGGCGTCGGAAGAGCGGGGGATCGGCGATGCTGCAGATGCTGCACGAGAAGGGCCTGCGGTCGGAGCACTGCTACATGCTGGGGATGGCCAGCATCGGGGCCGCATTCGCGAGCTGGCTACTGTCCAAGCGGCTGGAGGAGAACGGGATCGCGCGCGCCGACCGGTGGGGCATCTTCATCGGCGAGTGGGCGCCGACGTTCATCGGCCTCGGCAACGGGCTGCGCACGTACGAGAAGTGAGCGTCAGCGGCGGCGGCCGCGCGCCCGGGCGGAGCGCAGCCGGCGGAGCCGGCCGATCAGCACGGGGTCGGCGGCGAGCGCCGCGGGGTTGTCGAGCAACCCGTTGAGGAGTTGGTAGTAGCGGGTCGCGGAGAGGTCGAAGGCGTCCCGGATCGCCTGCTCCTTGGCGCCGGCGTGCTTCCACCACTTCCGCTCGAACGCCAGGATCTGCTGTTCACGATCGGTGAGAGCAGTGTCGGTCGGTGTCGTCGACTGCTCCCACGGCGGGGCGTCGTGCAGCGCCCCGACCTCGTCGAGCGTGGAGCTGAGCTCGGGATCGATGCCCTCGGTCGGCGGCTCGTCGTCGAACCCGTTGTCGGCTGCGGGAGCGTCAGCGGCGGGGGGCTTCATGGCGCACCTCGGACGTCGAATAGCACGGACGTGCGAATGGACACCAGGCTATCGGCCCTCGACGACATCCGCATCAGACAGCTGGGGCGGGGCCCGAGGGCCCCGTCCCAGCTGCCCAAACTACCGTCAGGCGACGTCGCGACGGCGCATCATCCAGAGCGCCGCGCCGAGGGTCAACGCCAGGCCGACCGCGAGGAGAGTGCCGCCGTCCTGCCAGACGATCTCCATCGTCGCCGGCTTGCACTCCCCGGTGTACGTGGCGTTGCAGGCATCCCAGTCCTGCAGGACGACCTTTTTCTGCATCCAGGCGAGCAGGTAGGTCGGGAGCAGCCACGCCTCGGCGAACGTGACTCCCGCCATGTTCAGCACGATGCCGAGGCCGAACTGGCCGACGACCATGACGCCGAGCGCGCCGCCGAGCGCCATCGCGGTGTGCCGGCCGAGCGAGGCCAGCGCGAAGCCGACGGCGCCGGCGACCAGCACCACCGCCAGGCCGCGCAGGCCGGTCAGCCCGAACGACTGCCAGACCCCGGAGGTGGTCTTTTCCGTGGTGCCGCGGAGGCTGGCGATCGCCCAGAAGGCCCCGACCCAGGCGGCGGCGGTGACCAGCGCGACCCCGAGCAGGCCGGTGAGCAGCGCGCCGAGCTTGGTCAGCAGCACCCGGAGCCGCTGCGGCCGCCAGAGCAAAAGGTTCATCATTCCGCCGGTGCTCCACTCGGCCCCGATGAACGACGCCCCGGCCACGAACGCCACCAGCGCGAGGATCGCCGCCCAGGCCGTGATCATGTCCTCGAACTGGCGGCGGAAGTCGAAGGTCGACGGCAGGAACCACCGGGCCTCGAACGCGTCCCGGGGCGCGGGCGAGATCTGGGAGCAGTCCGCCGGGAAGCGGTTCGCGTCAAAGTTTCCGGAAGCCTTGGCCTGTTCGCACTGCTTCTTCTCCTCTGTCGCCCATCGGACGTTCTCCCGGTACTGCTGCTCCGCCTGCTGCTCGGCGGCCGCGAACTCCGCCGGCCCGATCTTGTGGTTCGTCGCGAAGGTGCCGACCGCGACCGCGATGAGCACGAGGAGCCCGCCCAGCGTCATGTACCGCACGAAGCGCCGCTTGAGCAGCCGCCGGAACTCGGCCTTGAACAGGCTCATACTCCCCACCCTCCCTGCGCCGGCGCGTCGGCGCCGACCACGACTGACTCGTCGACCTGCCGGTGCTGTCCGGGCATCGGCGCGGTGCCGGTCAGCTCCAGGAAGACGCTCTCCAGGTCGACGGTGACCGGGGCGAGCTCACTGACGTACAGGTCGCGCTCGGCGAGCACGCGGGTCACCGCGGCGGGCTTGTCGACGCCGTCGACCATCAGGTGGTCGGCGTGCGTGCTGACCTGCGCGCCGGCCCGGGTGAGCAGCTCGGCGGCGACCGGGAGGTCGGTGACGGCCTCCAGGCGTACCCGGAGCCCGCCGCCGGAGTGCTGGGCGAGGACCTCGGCGACCGGTCCGGCCGCGACCCGCCGGCCCCGCGAGATGATCGTGACGGAGTCGCAGATCAGCTGGATCTCGCCGAGGATGTGGCTGGAGAGCACCACGGTCATGCCGGAGGCGGCGAGGTCGCGCATCAGGGTGCGCATCTCGCGGATGCCGCCGGGGTCGAGGCCGTTGGCCGGCTCGTCGAGGATGAGCAGCTTGGGGTTCTTCAGCAGCGCGGACGCCACCGCGAGGCGCTGCTTCATGCCGAGCGAGTACGTCTTCACCCGCTCCTTGGCCCGCTCCTGCAGGCCGACGAGTTCGAGCACCTCCATGACCCGCGTCTGCGGGACGCGGCCGGCGTCGGCGAGCAGCGAGAGCGTGTCCCGGGCGGTGAAGTGCGGGAAGAACTGCGGGCTCTCGACGATCGCCCCGACCTGCCCGGCGACGACGGGCAGCGCGGCCGGCACCTCCTGACCGAGGATCGCCATCCGGCCGCCGTTGGGCTTGATCAGCCCGAGCAGCGTACGCAGCGTGGTGGTCTTGCCCGAGCCGTTCGGCCCGAGGAACCCGTGCACCTGTCCGGCCTCGACGGTCATGTCGAAGCCGTCGAGCGCCTGTCGCGCGCCTCGTCGCCGACTCTTGTACGTCTTCCGTAGTCCGGCTATCTCCAGTACGGCTGTCAAGCCCTGCCTCCCCCGTCCGGGACCCATCGATCGAATGACAGCGACACCATACTCGGTATGCACGACGGGTCAATACTCGGTATGCATGACACGCGGAGGCAAGATCAGCGCGATGCCGGGCCGGCACGCGGGGAGGGTCAGGCAGTGATGACCGTCAGCCCCGCGGAACGGAACGATTCGACGACGGCGGGGTCGGCGCCGGAGTCGGTCACCAGCATCTCCACCCGGTCGATCGGGCAGATCCGGGCGAACGCGTGCCCGCCCAGCTTCGACGAGTCAGCGATGATCACGACCCGCTTCGCGCGCGCCACCATCAGCGCGTTCATCGACGCCTCGCCCTCGTGGTGCGCGGCCGCCCCCAGATGAGCGTCGATCGCGTCGACGCCGAGCAACGCGACGTCGAGGGTGACCTCGCGCAGCAGCGCGCCGCCGAGCGGCCCGACCAGCTCGAACGACTGCGGCCGTACCACACCGCCGGCGACGACGATCTTCATCCGGGAGCGGACCAGCAGCTCGTTGGCGATGTTGAGGGCGTTGGTGACCACGGTCAGCTGCGCCCCCTCGGCGCTGGTGTTCAGGTCGGGGCGCACCGCGAGCGCCCGCGCGACCTCGGTGGTGGTCGTGCCACCGTTGAGCCCGACCACCATGCCGGGCGAAACGAGTGCGGCGGCGGCGGTGCCGATCCGCTGCTTCTCGGCCGAGTGCTTGGCCGTCTTGTAGCGCAACGGCAGGTCGTACGAGACACCGTTGGCTACCGCGCCACCGCGGGTGCGCGTGATCATCTGCTGCTGCGCGAGCTGGTCGAAGTCGCGCCGGATCGTCGCCTGCGACACGTCGAGCCGGGCAGCGGCGTCCTCCACGCTGACCCGGCCGCTCTCCGTCAGCAGCTCCAGCAGCGCGTTCCAGCGGGCGTACCGGTCCACCGCGGCCTCCATGCGCAGACGGTGCATGATTGCGTGCACAGTAGTGCGCGAAACTCCGACACGCAAAACTCTCCGCTGCGCATTCCATCACGTCCTTGCCACGCCCGTCCGGATTCGCGCACAATGACGCTCGAAAAGCCGTTGAAGCGCGCCGTATTGCGCAGCTTCCCGCCGCTGGAGAGTGTCATGGCGTACGTCGACACGGAGATCGCGAGCCAGCCGGATTGCTGGCGGCGGGCGGCGCGTCTCGCCGCCGAGTCGGCCCCGGCGCTACCGCGCCACGGCGAGCGGGTCGCGGTCGTGGGTTGCGGCACCTCGTGGTTCATGGCCATGGCGTACGCGGCGCTGCGCGAGCGGGCCGGCCACGGCGAAACCGACGCGTTCCAGGCGTCCGAGTTTCCCGCCGGCCGCCGCTACGACCGGGTCGTGGCGATCACCCGCTCCGGCACCACCACAGAGGTGCTCGACCTCCTCGGCGCGCTCCGCGGCCAGCCGACCACGCTGATCGTGGGCGACCCCGCCTCCCCCGCCGTCGCGCTCGCCACCGACCCGGTGGCGATGCCCTTCGCCGACGAGCGCTCCGTGGTGCAGACCCGGTTCGCGACCTCCGCGCTCGCCCTGCTGCGCGCCGGGATCGGCGAGGACCTCTCCGCCGTCGCCGCCGACGCCGAGGTGGCGGTGCGGGCGCCGCTGCCGGTCGTACCCGACCGGATCGAGCAGGCCACCTTCCTCGGTCGGGGTTGGACGGTCGGGCTGGCGCACGAGGCCGCGCTGAAGTGCCGGGAGGCCGCCACCTTCTGGGCCGAGGCGTACCCGGCGATGGACTACCGGCACGGCCCGATCTCGATCGCCGCGCCGCGCCGTCTGGTGTGGGCGTTCGGCGAGATCCCGGAGGGGCTCGCCGACGACGTCGCGGCGACCGGCGCCGCCTTCGTGCACAACCGGTCCAGCTGCGTCTACGCCACCCTCGACCGCTGGGCGGCCGGCCGCAAGCCGCTCGACCCGATGGCCGACCTGATCCTCGCGCAGCGCTTCGCCGTCGCCCTCGCCACCACCCGGGGTCTCGACCCCGACGCGCCCCGTCACCTGACCCGGTCGGTCGTGCTCGCGTGAGAGCACACGGCAGAGTGGCGGCATGAGCGGTTCAGTCGTCGTCGCCCTGGATGTCGGCGGCACCGGCATCAAGTGCGGTCTCGTCCGGCCCGACGGCCGGGTGCAGCACGCCGAGCGGCACCCCACCCGCGCCGAGCGCGGACCCGAGGCGGTCACCGAGACGATCCTCGAACTGGCCGAGCGCCTGGCCGGCCGGGCCCGCGCCGACGGGCTCACCCCGCTGGCCGCCGGCATCGCCGTGCCCGGCGTGATCGACGAGGCGGCCGGGGTCGCGATCTGGTCGGCGAACGTCGGCTTCCGGGACGTACCCCTGCGTGATCTTGTGGCGACGCGCCTGGGGCTGCCCGCGGCGCTCGGCCACGACGTGCGCGTCGGCGGCATCGCGGAGGCGCGGGTCGGGGCCGGCCGGGACAGCCGGCACGTCCTCTTCGTCGCCATCGGCACCGGCATCGCCGCCGCGCACGTCGTCGACGGCGTCGCCTTCCCCGGCGCGCACGGCGCGGCCGGGGAACTCGGCCACATCGTCGTCCGCCCCGGCGGGCCGACCTGCAGCTGCGGCCAGCGCGGCTGCCTGGAGGCGCTGGCCTCGGCGGCGGCGGTCGGCGCGCGCTACGCCGCGGCCGCCGGCACCCCGGCGAACGCCGCCCGGGTCGCGGCCGGGGCCGCCGCCGGCGAACCGCTCGCGGCGCGCATCTGGCAGGAGACCGTCGAGGCGCTCGCCGACGGGCTGCTGATCGCCCAGGCGCTCTACGACGCCGAGGTGATGGTGCTCGGCGGCGGGCTCGCCGAGGCCGGCGACGCGCTGCTCACGCCGCTGCGCGCCGCGCTGCGGCAACGGATCACCTTCCATCGCGAGCCGCGGCTGGTCCGCGCGGCGCTCGGCGACGAGGCGGGCCGGCTCGGCGCCGCGCTACTCGCCCTCGACACCCTGGAGGAACGGTGAGGATCGGCGGCCGGGTGGTCACCCCGCGGGGCGTCATCGAGGACGGGTACGTCGAGGTGGACGGCGAGACGATCGCCGCCGTCGGCGAGGGCGGCCCGGCCGACCGGGTGCCGGACGGGCACTGGCTGCTCCCCGGCTTCGTCGACATCCACACCCACGGCGGGGGTGGGCACACCTTCACCACCGGAGACGCCGACTCGGCGCGCGGCGCAGCCGCGTTCCACCTGGCACACGGCACCACCACGCTGCTGGCGAGCCTGGTCAGCTCCCCGTTCGCGCTGATGCGCCGGGCCACCGCCGCCTTCGCGCCGCTGGTCGCCGAGGGCGTGCTCGCCGGGCTGCACTACGAGGGGCCCTACCTGTCGGAGCTGCGGTGCGGGGCGCAGAACCCCGAGCACCTGCGCGACGCCTCGCTCGACGAGCTGACCGAGCTGATCGAGCTCGGCGGCGGCGCGGTGCGGATGGTGACGATCGCCCCGGAGCGGACCGGCGCGCTGCCCGCCATCGAGTTCCTCGTCGCCCGCGGGGTGGTCGCCGCGGTCGGGCACACCGACGCCACGTACGACCAGACGCTCGCCGCGGTCGCCGCCGGGGCGAGCGTCGGCACCCACGTCTTCAACGGCATGCGCCCGCCGCACCACCGCGAACCGGGGCCGGTCTTCGCGCTGCTCGGCGCGGCCGGCGTGGTCTGCGAGCTGGTCGCCGACGGGATCCACCTGCACCCCGGCACGATCGCGTTCGCCGCCTCGGTCACCGGGCCGGACCGGGCCGCGCTGATCACCGACGCGATGGCCGCGGCCGGGATGGCCGACGGGGAGTATGAGCTCGGCGGCCAGGCGGTGGTGGTCGCCGACGGGGTGGCGCGGCTGGCCCGGGACGGCGCGATCGCCGGCAGCACGCTGACCATGGACGCGGCGCTGCGGCAGGCGGTCGCCGCGGGGGTGTCGCTGGTGGACGCGGCCCGGATGGCGGCGACCACCCCGGCGCGGGCGACCGGGCTCGGCCACCGGGTCGGGGCGCTGGTGGCCGGGCTCCGCGCCGACGTCGTCCACCTCGACGAGCGGCTGCGCGTCGTCCGGATCATGCGCGCCGGACGGTGGACGTGATCCTCACCGTCACGCTCAACGCGGCGCTCGACATCACGTACCGGGTCGACGCGCTGCGACCGCAGACCACGCATCGGGTCGCCGGGGTCGCGGAGCGGCCGGGCGGCAAGGGCGTGAACGTCGCCCGCGTCCTGCACGCGCTCGGTGAGCCGGTGCTGGCCACCGGGCTCGCCGGCGGCGCGACCGGCGCCCGGATCCGGCGGCTGCTCGCCGGGGGCGGCGTGCGAGAGGCGTTCGTGCCGATCGGTGGCGAGTCCCGCCGGACCCTCGTGGTGGCGGCGGGCGACGACGAGCCGACCGGCTTCTGGGAGCCGGGACCGCGGGTCACGGCCGACGAGTGGGACGCCTTCCTGGGCCGCTACCGGGAGCTGCTCGCCGACGCCGGGGTCGCCGTGCTCTCCGGTTCGCTGCCGCCCGGCGTGCCGCGCGACGCGTACGCCGTGCTGGTCGGGCTCGCCGCCGACGCCGGCGTCGCGACGATCCTGGACGCCGACGGCGACCCCGCCTACCTCGGCGTCCGCGCCGGCCCGGACGTGGTCAAGCCGAACGCCCGGGAGCTGTCGGCGCTGCACGGCATCATCCTCGGGCGGTCCGTGACGGTCGGCACCGTGGACGGGGCCGTCGACGCGGCGGCCGCGATCCGGGCGCTCGGCGCGCGGTCGGTGGTGGCCTCGCTCGGCCCGGACGGGCTGCTGGCCGCCGCCGGGGAGCGCGTCTACCGCGCCGTGCCGGCGGAACACGTCGCCGGCAACCCGACCGGCGCGGGCGACGCCGCCGTCGCGGGGCTCGCGCGCGGGGCGCGGACCGGGCAGCCCTGGCCGGAACGGCTCCGCGACGCGGTGGCGCTCTCCGCCGCGGCGGTCGCCGCCCCGGTCGCCGGCGAGCTGTCCCTCGAGGAGTACGAGCGGCAGCGCGCCGCGGTCACCGTCACCGAGCTGCGCTGACCCGCCGGTCGGCCGCGCACCCGCCGGTCAACCGCGCACCCGGCGGCGCAGCGCGTGGCCGGCGACGCCCACCGCCAGCACCGCGAAGCCGGCCAGCACGCTCGTCAGCGGCAGCGTCACCGCGAGCACCACGCAGCCGAGCAGCCCGAGCACGGCCAGCAGCCGCACCGGCAGCCGGCGGGACGGGTCCGGGCCGAGCGTCAGCGCGGAGGCGTTCGCGATCGCGTAGTAGACCAGCACCGTGCAGCTGGAGAAGCCGATCGCGTCGCGGAGGTCGCCCAGCGCGACCAGCACGACCACGACGGCGGCGACCGCCAGTTCGGCGCGGTGCGGCACCTTGCGGTGCGGGTGCACCGCGTCCAGCACCCCGGGCAGGTCGCGGCGGCGCGCCATCGCGAGCGTGGTCCGCCCGACGCCGGCGATCAGCGACAGCAGCACGCCGGTGACCGCGACCGCCGCTCCGGCCCGCACCACCCCGGCGAACGCGGGGTGACCGGCCGCGCTCACCACGTCCGCCAGCGGCGCGGTCGAGCCGGCCAGCCGGTCGGGGCCGAGCGCGCCGAGGGCGACCACGGCCAGGACGGCGTACACCGCGATCACCAGGCCGAGCGCGAGCGGCACGGCGCGCGGGATCGTCCGCTCCGGATCGCGCACCTCCTCGCCCAGCGTGGCGATCCGGGCGTACCCGGCGAAGGCGAAGAAGAGCAGCCCGGCCGCGGTCAACACGCCGTGCGGCGCGGTGTCGGCGAGCCCGCCCAGCCGGGCCGGCTCGAACGGGCCGGCGAGCCCGACGGCGGCGACCCCTGCGAGCACCGCGAGGGTGATCGCGACGAGCCAGCGGGTCGCGCGCGCGGTGCGGTGGACGCCGAGCAGGTTGACGGCGGTGAGCGCGACGACCGCCGCGACGGCGACCGGTCGGGCGTGCGCGGGCCAGACGTACGCGCCGATGGTCAGCGCCATCGCGGCGCAGCTCGCCGTCTTGCCGACCACGAACCCCCAGCCGGCGGCGAAGCCGGCGAGGTCGCCGAGGCGCTCGCGGCCGTAGACGTACGTGCCGCCGGACTCGGGATAGCGGGCCGCGAGCCGGGCGGAGCTGGTCGCGTTGCAGTAGGCGACGAAGCCGGCGACCGCGATCGCGAGCAGCAGGCCGGGCCCGCCGGCGGCGGCCGCCGCGGGCGCGAACGCCACGAAGACCCCGGCGCCGAGCATCGAGCCGAGGCCGATCACGACGGCGTCCGCGACCCCGAGCCGGCGCGCCAGCCGGGCCATCAGTCCGCCGTCCCCGCCCCGGCGCCGTCCACGAACACCCCCGGCCGGTGGACGCCGCGCGGCAGCGGCGGCAGCGGCACGTCGTCCCAGGGCACGCGGGCGAGCAGCCGGTCCAGGACGACGCCGAGCAGCAGACCGGCGATCGAGTCGGTGAGCCAGTGGTAGTTGAGGTAGACGGTGGAGCCGAAGACGATCACCGGCGGGGCGATCCGCAGCCAGCGCCGCGCCCGCGGCGCGAGCCACGGGGCGAGCAGCAGCGCGAGCACGCCGTACCAGACGAGGGTGTTCACCAGGTGACCCGACGGGTAGGACTCCGCGTACTCCACGGCCGGCAGGTGATTGAAGATCTGCACCTTGTCGGGCACGGTCGACCGCGGCGCGGCCCGGTCGGTCCACAGCTTCAGCGGCAGGATCGCGAAGCCCGTCGCCAGGAACGCGGCGACCACCGGCACGATCGGCCGTACCGAGCGTCGCCGGACGACCAGCACGATCGCGAGCAGCGCGCAGATCACGGTGAGCGTGCCGCCGCTGCCGAGGAAGTTGAGCCCCCGTCCGATCAGCGCGGCGACCGGCGGCCGGTGTGCGTCGACCCACGTGGCGACGGCGACGTCCACCCCGAGGACGTGTCCATTGGCGAGGGCCGCGGTCAGCGCGACGAACGCGGCGACCAACACCCCGTCGACCCACCACCCGCCGAACGGGACTGCCCGCACCCGCCGCGTCGTCTCCTGCACCCCGCACACGCTACCGGCTCGCACCCCCGCCCCATTCGGGCCCGTTGATCAAGGGCTCGGCAGCGGATCCGGCGGGCTTGGGCGCTGCCCGTCCCTTGATCAACGGACCATCGTCAGAGGAGGTGGCGGATGCGGGGGTAAATGAGGTCCACGCGCACGCCGGAGTTGGGGCAGCCGCCGAAGTGGTGCAGCGCGATGACGCGGTTCGTGACGCGCGAGATGACCGGGGAGCCGGACGAGCCGCCCGCGGTGTCGCAGAGGTACGACACGTCCGAGCCGCGCCGGTAGCCGTCGTAGGCGGGGTCGCGGACCGCGCAGATGCCGCTGCGGTCCCGGTCGCTGCCCATCGCGATGACCATCGGGTCGCCACCGGGGTGCTGTGGGATGTAGAGCTCCTCACCCCGGGCCGGGCGGCGCGGATCCAGTTCGAGATACCCGTACGGCCGCACGGCGGCGAAGTCGCCGACGGTGAAGAGCGTGTAGTCCAGGTCCCGGTCGGTGCTCAGCACCCGGTGCCCCCAGACCTTCGTCGCGCGCGTGACGTCGTCGCCGCCGCAGACCACGCAGCGGTGGTCGAACCACACCTCGGTGTCCGCGGCGTCCGCGGCGCTGCTCAGGCAGTGGTTGTTGGTCAACATCCGGTTCTGGTCGCCGATCCGCCACGCCGTGCAGAACTCGGTGCCGTTGATCAGAATGCGCGCCACCGCGCGGGAGCGCTGGTAGGCGACCGGGTGCGCGGAGCGGTAGCAGACCGCGTCGACGGCGTCGTCGCCGCCGCAGACGCTCTCCTCGCGTCCCGGGCCGGCCGGTTCCGACGCGCGGTCGCGCTCGGCGTCGGTGAGGCCGCGCGCCACCTTGTCGATGCCGACGCCGAGCCGGGCGAGCGCGGCGCCGAGGACGGGCAGCTCGGGCCGGGCCCGGTGCAGCGTGACGACGGCGGTGTCGCCGGAGACGGACATCGCCCACCGGGCGAGCGGTGCGCCCCGCACCGCCGTGTCGGCCAGTTCGGCCACGCCGCGCACCGGGTCGCCGTCGATGCGGTGCACCTCGGCGCCGGTCGGATCGGCCACCGTCACGTGGTCGCCGGGGAGTAGCAGGAGGCGGTTGAAGTGGACCTTGACGTAGCGCGCGCCGGGGTAGCGGAAGACGGTGGAGCGCTCCCCGCCCGCATAGCCGATCGCCCGCTCGACGGACTCGACGGCGCCGACCCGGATCCGGCGGGGCGGGTCGGTCGGGGCGGAGGGCGCCGGATCCGCCTCGGCGCGCGACGACGGGAGCGCCGCCGGTCGTACCATGGCCTCGGTCGTGCGTTCCGGCGCCGCCACCTGATGCCGGCTGAAGACCGGGGCGAGGTTCTCCGCCTCCGTCGGCCGGATCGCCGCTCCGGCCACATCGACGAGCGCCACGACCGCGCACGCTCCGACGACCACCGCGATCGCTCGCCGCATACCTGTCTCCCGTACGTGATCGACGCGGCATCGGGAGGGCAAATCCGCCAGATGTCGCATTTAGGTCATCTCGCCACTGTGTAACGAGCCACGTGGAGGAGCGATTCGGGGGCGCGTCCGTCATCCTTGACCCGTGCGCATCACATCGGCGCTTGTGGACCCCGCGCTGCTCGACCTGCCCTGGTCGACGCCGCTGACGCAGTGGCCCGCCGATCACCTGGTGGCGCTCCCCCAGGGCATCTCGCGGCACGTCGTCCGCTTCGTGCGCCTCGCCGGCACCGTCTACGCGGTGAAGGAGACCGGCGAGCGCGTCGCCGAGCGGGAGTACGACCTGCTGCGCGCGCTCGAACGGATCGACTTCCCCGCCGTCGAGGCGGTCGCGATCGTCGCCGATCGCGTCGACGACGACGGCAAACCCCTCGATCCGGTGCTCATCACCCGGCATCTGCAGTTCTCGCTCCCCTACCGGGCGCTGTTCTCGCACACGCTGCGCCCGGAGACGATGAGTCGGCTGCTCGACGCGCTCGCCGCCCTGCTCGTCCGGATGCACCTCACCGGCTTCTTCTGGGGCGACTGCTCGCTGTCGAACACGCTCTTCCGGCGCGACGCCGGCGCGTTCGCCGCCTACCTCGTCGACGCCGAGACCGGCGCGCTGCGCCCGCGGCTCTCCACCGGCCAGCGCGGCGAGGATCTGGAGATCGCCCGGGTCAACATCTTCGGCGAGGCGCTGGACCTGCAGGCCGCCGGAGTGCTGCACGAGTCGATCGACCCGGAGGCCGTCTCGGAGGAGGTCGTGCAGCGCTACGAGCGGCTGTGGCACGAGGTGACGTACGAGCAGCAGGTCGAGCGGGACGCACGGCACGACATCGAGGGGCGGATCCGGCGCCTCAACGAGCTCGGCTTCGACGTGGCCGAGGTGGCGATGTCCGTCGTCGACCGGGGCTACCTCGTCCGGCCGAAGGTCGTGGACGCCGGCTACCACACGCGGCGGCTGCTGCGGCTGACCGGCCTCGACGCCGAGGAGAACCAGGCGCGGCGGCTCCTCAACGACCTGGACACCTACCGCGCCGAGAGCGACCTGACCGACGAACAGCAGGCCGCGCACCGCTGGCTGACCGAGGTCTTCGAGCCGGTGATCCGGGCGGTGCCGGCGCACCTGCGGCGCAAGCTGGAGGCGGCGGAGCTGTTCGCGCAGGTCATCGAGCACCGCTGGCGTCTGTCCGAGGACGCCGGTCGGGACGTCGGCCTGGCCCCCGCGGTGCAGTCGTTCCTGGCGGACGTCCTGGTCCACCGCCCCGACGAACAGGCCGTCCTCGGCATCGACGTCCACACCGCCTGAGGTCGCGCGGCGGCGTCAGGCCGGCGGGGTGGGGTCGCGGGGCGCCGGGATCTCGACCCGGCCGTCCGGTGGCGGCTCCGCGCTCGTCTGTTTGAGCAGCCAGCTCAGCCCCGCCCGGCGCGCCACCACCGTCACCCGGTCGCGCGCCGCGAGCCGCTCCCCGGCCGGCGGGCCCCACCGGAGCCGGGCCTGACCGGCGCGGGCGAACGCGATCACCCGTACGCCCGGGTTGTCGGTGAGGGCGGCGAGCCGCTCGCCGTCGAGCGCCGACCCGGCCGCGACCGTGACCTCCGCCACCAGCAGGACGTGCCGGCTCACCGGGATCGTCGCGATCACGTCGCGCCGCATCAGCGCCGCCGCGAAGGCGGGCGCGGCGAGGTAGGAGACGCTGCGGGAGATCGTCATGTTGAACGCCTTCTGGATCCGCTCCGCGAAGTCGCCGTCGAAGAGCCGCAGCACGACCCGCAGATCGCCGGTGATCGCGCGGCCGTTGAGCGCCGCCTGCAGGTTGGTCACGTCGTCGGTGGAGACGACCACGAGCGCCTGGCAGGTGGCGACGGACGCCTCCCGCAGCGTCTCCTCCTGCGCGCCGTCACCGATGATCAGCGGGACGCCGAGCCGGCGCGCCACCTCGGCGCCGCGCGCGTCGGGATCCTTGTCGATCGCCACCACCTCGACGCCGAGGTCGTGGAGCTGCCACATCACGCGCGTGCCGACGTTGCCCAGCCCGAGAACGACGACGTGGTCGGTGCGCGGCGTACGCAGCCGGCCGGCGTTGATCGCGAGCCGCGCGTTGACGATCCCCTCGACCACGACGGCGGTGATCAGCGGCACCAGCGCCAGCCCGGCGAGGGTGAGCACGACCTGCATGACCTGCGCGCCGGGGCGCTCGCCGAGGTCGACCTCGGCGCCGGTGACCGCGGTGAGCAGCGTCAGGTAGAGCGCCTGCCACAGGTTGAGGTGTTCGGTCGCCCGCGCGAGCAGCACGCCGGAGACCGCGACGATCCCGAACACGACCATCGTCGCGATGCCGATCTTGCGGCTGACGAAGAGCCGCAGCGCGCGCAGCACCGCGAAGGCCGGGCGTCGCCGCCGGCGCGCGCGGATGAGCCGCCGGGCGGCCACCACCGTGCCGGCCGGCTGGCCGGTCGCCTCCGCCAGCACCAGGTCCGCCTGGTCCTGCTGCGCCGGCAGGACCCGCGGGTGGTTGCGGTCGCGGGTGTCGGCCAGGCCGCAGACCACATGCTCCGGGCGTACGTCGGCACGGCGCGCCACGTGCAGCGTCCGCCCGCCGTGCCGGAAGTGCGTGGGCGTCACCTCGCCGAGCGCGGCGGCCACGAACGCGGGCGCGGCCATCGACGCGTCGGAGAGGACCTGGCAGTCCGCGAACAGTCGCTTCACGCCGGCGCCGAGCCCCGGGTTGAACATCCGCATGACCAGCCGGACGTGCGGCTCGACCTCCTGCGCGCAGAGCGCGGCGTGGATGTTGCCGACGTCGTTCTGCTCCATCAACGCCAGCCCCTGCGCGCCCGCCAGGCCGGCGGCCCGCAGCGTCGCCTCGTCGACGCGGGCGGCCCGGACGACCCGGATGCCGCGGACGGCACGGATGTCGGGCCCGTCGGCGCGCGGCCGCAGCCCGACGATCACGGTGACCCGGGCGCCCGCGGCGAGCAGCTCGTTGACCACGTAGAACGCGAGCGCGTCCTGGCCACAGACCACGTGGTGCGGGCGGACGTCGCCGTTGGGGCGTAGCCGCGACTCGACCACACGCCGGGCGCGGTTGCGCCAGGGGTCCGCGGCCATGCCCGGATGGTAGTCAGCCGGATCACCCGTCGCTGCCCCCGAATCATTCTTTCGGTTGACCGGCGCAACGGTTCGGAGGATCACTCGTTAGACGTTTGGCGAGCAACACACCCAATGACCGGTGTACCCCCTCACACCTGATTGGACCTGTTATGAGCACGTGGCTCCACCGCACGGTGGGCACTCTCGGCGTCGCGGGCGGGTTTCTGATGCTCGCGGGCGGCCCCGCCCAGGCCCAGGACGCGCAACCGCTCCCGACGCCCGACCCGCAGGAACTCCCCAGCGCGCTCGAGTTGCCCGGCCCCGACCCGGCGGCCGACGCGCCGGCCGGAGACCCGCCCACGCTCCCCGCCGCCGAGATCACCGAGGCACCCGACGGCGCGCCCATCGACGCCGTGCCGCTTCCACTGGCCGAGTCGGCCCGGGTCGCGGGCGCCGCGGCGATCTCCGGCACCGCGCTGGACCGACTCGCGCCCCTGCCGACCGACCAGCTGCCGGCGCTGATCGGTGACGCGCTGACCGCACAGCACCCCCAGCTCTTCCAGACGCACTGAGAGCTGACGGTGGGGTGCACACGCCCTTCAGCGTCGCGACCCGGCGCCGAAGGGCATCGGGCGCGCCGCGGGGACGCGCGGTCAGCGCGGAGTGCCGCCGATTCGGCGGACGGCCCGCTCGTACTCGGCGCGCTGCTGCCGTTGCGCCGCGGCGAGGACCGCCCGACGCACCGCCTGTTTCGCGCGCCGGCGGACCCAGGGCAACCATGACCATTGCGGTCCACGCATAGCTCTGCCTCCTCACGATGCGGAGGTGCGGTGTGTGCGATACCCATCGGCGCGACGGGCGGCAGCGTTAGTGATCTTCACGGGCGCATGTCGAGCCGGCCCCGGTCAACAGCTTCATTTCCACGGCTTCGTTGCGACAAACCGGTATGAGAAACGAGGAATCGGCTCATCACGGACGGGGCGTTGGAACGTCCCCGCGACACCTACCAGTGCCCGCCCTGCCGGCGCCGGGCCTGCGCGCGTCGCCTGACCACCGGCTGCTCGAACTCGCCGGTCGGGACGTCCCACGCCGGGCGCGGGGCCGGACCGGCGCCGGGGTCACGATCCCGCCGGCCGGCCTTCCGACGAAACCTGCATCGACACCACTTCCACCAGCGCATACGACCCCCCTCCGGCGTGTGGCGGCGGCCTCCGCCCGGCCCCACCGGCCCGCACTTCCCGCGGTGAGGTCACCGGTACGTCAAAACGCGTTCCGCACCCGATCACATTAATCGCCGACGATGCCCCGGAGGAGACGGCGAATGTCACGGATCCCGTCGGTCAGCCGCAACGCTGCGTACTTTGTGGAGAGAGCCGGGCATCGCGGACCCGCTGCGAGGCTGCGGCCGGTCAGCGGAGACGAGCGGTCCGGTGCAGGTGGTCGAAGATGACCTGGTCGACCGGCGAGACCCGGTGCCGGTCGGCGTACGTCAGCCAGACGATCTCCTCGATCTCGTTGTCCGGCCGCAGCGTGCCCCGGTAGTCGGCGGTGTAGCAGGTCATCCGCACGAGCGTGCCGTCCGGGTGGCCGTGGGCCTGCGCCTCGAACGTGCCGGCATGCTCCACCGTGTCGGCGGCGATCATCACGCCGAGCTCTTCCCGGATCTCACGGGTGAGCGTCTGGATATCGCTCTCGCCGGCCTCCCGCTTCCCGCCGGGGAGGTAGTACACGTCCTTGCCTCGCGAGCGGGAGCTCAGGATGGCGCCGTTCTCCAATCGCATCCAGGCGACCTTGTCGATGATGACGCCCACGGTGCACTCCCCCAAAAACCCACATCGGCAGCGTGCCACGCCGGGCCCCACGGTGACGGGTCGCGCGTCGCCTACCGCATTGATCATTCCGCCTACCCTACGCACGCGCTCTGCCCACTCAACTGCCTGTCGTTCTGCGGCGGCCCTCCGGGATCCCCGCGATCCGCGCCAGCCGCCGGGCATCAGGCGTGACGGCCGCAGGACCGCGAGCGGCAGCGGCCGGCGCGCGCCCAGGCAGCGGCGCGTGCGGCCCGTTGCGGCTGCCTTAAATAGATGTACAGAGAGTTTGCACAGCATCCCGGCCGTCGACATCGACGGTCGGCCTCCCCGACCCGCCGTTTGAGCCCGAGTACCGTGGTGCCGTGCCAGGTGGACCTGTTCCCGTGCACGAGCTGACCTTGTCGTTGCCATCGCCGCTGGAGGAGTTGGCCGACGATCGGCTCGCCTCGCATGGCGTCCGGGTGCTCCTGAAGCGCGATGATCTGATCCATCCTGATGTCCCTGGTAACAAATGGCGCAAGTTGAAATACAACCTGCAGGCGGCGCGCGAGCAGGGGCATCGTGTCCTGCTCACCTTCGGCGGCGCTTACTCCAATCACATCCGCGCTGTCGCCGCCGCCGGCTACTACTTTGGCTTCTCGACCATCGGGGTCATCCGCGGAGAAGAACATCTACCGCTGAATCCCTCCCTCGCGTACGCCGAGCAGCGCGGGATGCGGCTCACGTATGTGGATCGCACCACGTACCGGATGAAACACGACCAGGCCGTGACTGACGCGCTGCGGGACCAGTTCGGCGACTTCTACCTGGTACCCGAGGGCGGCAGTAACGCCCTCGCGCTGCGCGGCTGCGCGGAGTTGGTAGGCGAGATCAATACGGACTTCGACGTCATCTGCTGCGCCGCGGGGACTGGTGGAACGTTGGCGGGCATCGCGGTCGGACTCCCACCGGGCAAGCAAGCTGTCGGCTTCTCGGCACTCAAGGGTGGGGACTTTCTGGCCGATGACGTGCGTCGTCTTCAGCATGACTACGGCCGGGAGACGTCGAACTGGTCGGTAGAGACGGGATTTCACTTCGGCGGATTCGCGCGACGCACGAACGACCTGGACAACTTCATCAACGATTTCAGCCGGCGACACAAGATCCAGCTCGACCGGGTCTACGTCGGCAAGATGATGTTCGGCCTGTTCTCACTCGTGGCCCTCGGCCGGTTCGCGCCCGGCACCGTGGTCGTCGTCGTCATCACCGGCTGAGCCAGTTACACCCGTAGGTCATAACCCGCGCGCGTCCTCGCGGACATCGACCGGTCCTCCAACGTCAAGTCCCACGCGCCCGTGTCGATAGAGAATTCCTTGCCGAAGCCGAGCCACTTCCCGGTCATGTGAGTCATCGACGGTGTCAGCAGGAGCTGGATCGCGCCTCGGTAAATGGTGCCCTTGTAGTACCCCGTGGGCGACGTACGCTCTTCCCACGTTCCGGTAGCTGCGAGGCCGTCGAGCGTCAACGCGATGCGGACGTTGGATCCGGTGCTATGCGGCAGGCTCGTCACGTTGAGGTTCCTGCCCTTCTGGTCGACCACGACGAAGTGAACGTCGCGGAATTCCTCTTCACGCCCGGAACTCATGTAGGTGTACTCGCTGCGCCAGATTCCGCGAAGGTCCGGCATGTGACCGGCCGGCAATGCCTCGGCGGGCGGCGTCGACGCTTCGACCGACGATGACGCCGCCAACGTCAGCGCGAAGCTCAGCTTCAACAACAGGGCGCGGCGGTCGACGCCGGGCTCGAGGTGCTGAGCCCACCCTGACATCATCTGTGCGAGGCGCCGACACGGTGGGCCGTTCTACCCGCGGATCGTCCTCCGTCAGCGGTCGCTACGAAGACGGGCGTGAAGGTGCATGTCATGCCAGCCGTCGGCGTGCCGCGCCCCGCCGCGTTTCGTACCCTCTGCGGCGAAGCCGGCGTAGTGCGCGACCCGACAGGACGCGACGTTCGCCGTTGAGTGGCACAGCTCAACGCGGTGGAGCCGGAGTGTCGTGAAGGACCACCCAGTGACCGCGGACAGCGCTCGCGGCGCAATACGACGACCGCGCGCGCCCGGCCGCACCCAGTACGACACCTCGGCCAGACCTTCGGCCAGGACGATCCGACGCAGGCTGATCTGACCGGCGATCTCCCCCGCGTCGAGCACGGCCCACCCGGCGCCGGTTTCATCGCGCCACCGGCCCGGCCAGCCAGCTATCCAGTCGCGGGCCTCGTCGTCACCCATCGATCGGCAGTGCCAGCGCTGAATGGCAGGGTCGGCGTACGCGGCCACGACAGCCGGACGATCCGACGACTGCCACGGTCGAAGCACCACGCCGTTCGCGCGGATCTCGGGCTGCGACAGCGCCGCCATCGAACCGGGCGGCACAGCGGGTGTGACGAGTGACGGCACGCGCCAACTGTAGGGGTGCGGCTGGCAGCGCCCGGACGCCAGCCACGGCATCACACGTGGCTGGTGGTGATGGAGGGCCCCGCCGGGCTCAAACCGGCGACCCCTCGCTTACAAGGCGCCTCCAGCATGTGCGGCGCCGTTCACCGACGGCTGCGACATTCTGGCCGGCCCCGCCGCGAGTCCGCTTCTGTCCACCGCCGTGTGGAAACAGTTGATGTCAGCCGCAAATGTCAGACTGATGGTCCTCATCCTTCGAGGACACCACGGAAGGACGTGGCAGGTGCCAAGCAAGTCTGGCGAGGTTGATGACTTCATGGCTACTCTCGATCACCCGCTGAAAGCCGGTGTCGAGGAGTTAAGATC
Source organism: Micromonospora pattaloongensis (assembly GCF_900107255.1). Taxonomy (GTDB): domain Bacteria; phylum Actinomycetota; class Actinomycetes; order Mycobacteriales; family Micromonosporaceae; genus Micromonospora_I; species Micromonospora_I pattaloongensis. The sequence continues at coordinate 665,035 of NZ_FNPH01000001.1, forward strand.
GGCAATATTGGCGTCGAACGCTGACATCTCAGAGCATGTGAAATGGAACGCCCCGAGCTTCCGGTACAACGGAGAGGACCGGGTGACCTTCCGGCTTCGACCCGCTGATCGTCTGCAACTCATCTTCCACCGCGGAGCGAAGGTCCGATCGGACCTTGCCGAGTTCGCCTTTCGCGATTCCACCGGGCTGATGACATGGCTGGCACCCGACCGGGGCGTCGTGACCTTCCCAGACCTCGAAACCATCCAGTCCCAGATGGCAGCTGTGGTGTCCTTGGTAAACCACTGGGTCCGGGCATAGCGCTACCCGACACTGGCGGGTGTCAGGCGACGACCCCCGTCGGGGGGAGCCGGACACCCGTTGTCGTCCCGTGCCGCCCGGTGTCGTGCTGCCTCGGTGTGCAGGGGCCGTGAGCCGTCCGGTGGTCGTACGGATCGGCCTGAGTCAGCGCGTTTTCTCGTGCACGGCACGGTGATCGCCCGCGCCACCCCCACCGCCAAGCGCCGCATCGTCGACGTTCTGCAACGGCGAGGCGAGGTGGTTGCGGTAACCGGGGACGGCGGCAACGACGCCCCAGCCCTCGCCGCCGCCGACGTCGGCATCGCCATGGGCGCCCGCAGTGATGGTGCCGCCGCCGGTATGGTCCGGTGGCGGCGGGTTGATCATCGACGTTGAGCAGGGGTGGACACGTGTTCCTCTGGGTGCATTACACCGACATGGTGACCGCGATGCTGGCTGCGCCCGCCGCGGTGGTGGCGGTGTGGGCTGCGCTGCGTCTCCCTGCCTCGCCAGGCTCAGGGCCTTCGCGGATGTGGCGTCTGCTGTTTGGGCTGTTGCTCGGCGGGGCTGCGCTGCGGGTTGTCGCAGCTCTGCTCCTGCTTCCGAACGGGTGGGACTTCGCGGGGCCGAGGTTGGTGTTCGTCGCGCCGGCGCTGGCGGTGGTCGCGGCGGTGCATGTGGTGTGGGTGCGGCGGGCCCTGGGGTCGCCAGGTGGTGAGCGGCGGGCAGCCACGTGGCCCGGCGACTACTGGGCGGTGATGGTCGCGGCTGGCGTGATGCTGGTGGCCAGCGCGGCACAGTTGGCCGGCATGGGCTCCGCTGCGCTGGCCGGGGTTGGCGTCCTCGGCATTGCCGCGATGGGATCGGTGTCGCGGCCGACCCGGTGGAGCCGGCGGTTGGCCGGCCGATGGTGGCGTTCGGCGGCGGAAGGGGTTCTCGGCGTCGTGGTGGCCGCTGCGGTGCTCGCGGCGATGTCCACGGCCAGCCGGCTGCCGGCGAGCAGCAGCATGACCGGCGGCCCCGCCGACATCGGCGGCGGCAGCATGACCGGCCACAGCCACCACGATGGTGTCAGTGTGGTCAGGTTGACCGGCACCGACACCGCAGGCGTACCGACACGTCGGTTCACCTTGACCGCGCAGCCCGCCACGGTGCAGCTGGACTCGGGCCAGCGGGTGGAGGCATGGACGTTCAACGGCGTCGCTCCAGGCCCACAGTTGCTGGTCCGGCAAGGGGACCTGGTGGAAGTGACGCTGGTCAACCGGCTACCCGGCGTCGGGGTGACCCTGCACTGGCACGGCGTGGACGTGCCGAACGCGATGGACGGCGTGGCCGGGGTGACCCAGGACGCGGTCGCGCCGGGGGGCAGTTTCGTATATCGGTTCCGGGCCACGCAGGTCGGCACCTACTGGTACCACTCCCACGAGATGTCCTCCCTCCAGGTGCGTCGGGGACTCTTCGGGGCGTTCGTGGTCTTGCCCGTCGACACGCCGGAGCAGGGCGACGCTGTGGATGAGACGGTGCTGCGGCACACCTGGCTCGACGAGGACGGCGTGGCAACCCTCGGCGTGACCGCCGGTGAGCAGCGGCGACAGGTTCCGGCCGGTCGACAGGTACGGCTACGGCTGGTCAACACTGACGGAAATCCCGCCGCATTCACCCTGACCGGCGCCGCGGTGCGGGTCGTCGCGATCGACGGCGCCGACGTGCACGAACCGAACGTTCTCAGCGGCGTGCGGATCCTGGTCGGCGGTGGCGCCCGCTACGACCTCGCTTTCACAATGCCCGACCAGCCGGTGGTCCTCCACGCAGACGGTCCAACGATCGTCTACAGCCCCGACGGGAATGCAGGTCCGGGCCGCGTGAGTGCCGCTCCGGCGTTGCTGGACCCCGCGCGATATGGCACGCCCGCCGCCACGCCGTTCGGGGCGGACAGCCACTTCGACCGGCGCTTCACGCTACGCGTCGACGAGAGACTCGGCTTCTACGACGGCCGCCCGGCAGTGCGGTACACCCTCAACAACGAGTCGTTCCCCGACGTGCCGATGCTCATGGTCGCCCCCGGTGACCTCGTCGACGTCACCTACGTCAACCGCAGCGGCCAACACCACCCGATGCACCTGCACGGCCACCACATGCTGGTGCTGAACCGCAACGGCCGACCCACAAGCGGAAGCCCGTGGTGGGTCGACACCCTCGACGTCGGCCCAGGCGAGACCTACCGGGTAGCGTTCCGGGCGGACAACCCGGGGATTTGGATGGACCACTGCCACAACCTCGAACACGCTGCCAACGGCATGATTCTGCACCTGGGCTACACAGGCATCACCACGCCCTTCCAGACCGGGCGCGGCACCGCCAACCACCCGGAATAGGCCCGCCATGCGGCGCCGCAAAGGGCCTTCCCCAGCCTTCAACTGCGGTTCAGCAGTCTCAGACGGGTCAGCAGTTCACCAACTACAGCTGCCCGGCCCGGCCAGTCTGTCGGGTGCGGGCGGATTTGCCTGGTGGTGAATGGAGCCCCCGGCCGGGCTCGAACCGGCGACCCCTCGCTTACAAGGCGAGCGCTCTGGCCAACTGAGCTACAGGGGCGTGCGTCCGCCGCCAGCATAGCCACTGCGGCGACGATGACAGTGCAGCGTACGCGTCGGAGCAGCGCGAGTCCCCGCGTGACGGCCGGGGTGTTCCCGCCGGCTCGACCGGTTGATGGCGCACGATACGCAGATGTCCCAATGATCCCTTGGAATGGCTGTGAGAGCGACCTTGGCAGTGACGGGAATCGCGTTTACCGTGACGTGACGCGGGCTACACCCGGGGCTCACTCCGGCTGCTTCCCGCGCACCGGGGCACGCGGTGTCCCGGCAGCTCCTTCACTCGGATCGTCCGGCACGTTCCTGCCGGTGAAAGGAAGCGCTTCACCATGGCTACGGTCACGTACTCCAAGGCCACCCGGATCTACCCGGGCACCGAACGCCCCGCGGTCGACCACCTCGACCTCGAGATCGGCGACGGCGAGTTCCTCGTCCTGGTCGGCCCCTCCGGCTGCGGCAAGTCCACGAGCCTGCGGATGCTGGCGGGGCTGGAGGATGTCGACGACGGATCGATCCACATCGACGACCGCGACGTCACCCACCTGCCGCCGAAGTCGCGCGACATCGCGATGGTCTTCCAGAACTACGCGCTCTACCCGCACATGACGGTCTACGAGAACATGGCGTTCGCGCTGAAGCTGCGTAAGACCTCCAAGGCCGACATCGACAAGCGGGTCAAGGAAGCGGCGGCGCTGCTGCAGCTCGAGGATTACCTCAACCGCAAGCCGAAGGCGCTCTCCGGTGGTCAGCGCCAGCGGGTCGCGATGGGCCGCGCGATCGTCCGTAAGCCGCAGGTCTTCCTGATGGACGAGCCGCTGTCCAACCTGGACGCCAAGCTCCGCGTCCAGACCCGTACCCAGATCGCGGCGCTGCAGGCGAACCTCGGGATCACCACCGTGTACGTGACCCACGACCAGGTCGAGGCCATGACGATGGGCCACCGGGTCGCCGTGATGCTCGACGGCGTGCTCCAGCAGGTCGACACGCCGCGCGCCCTCTACGACCAGCCGTCCAACGTCTTCGTCGCCGGCTTCATGGGTTCCCCGGCGATGAACATCAAGACGGTGCCGGTGACCGAGGGCGGTGCGCTCTTCGCCGACATGACCGTGCCGCTCTCCCGCGAGCAGGTCGCGGCGGCGCAGGCCGACGGCGGCGACGGCAAGGTGACGGTGGGCTTCCGGCCCGAGGACTGCGACATGGTCAGCCCGACCGAGGGCGGCATGCCGGTGGTGGTGGAGCTGGTCGAGGACCTCGGCTCGGACGCCAACGTCTACGGCCACGCGGCGCTCAACGGCACGAACGAGCGGTTCGTGGTGCGCACCGACCGGCGGCACATGCCGAACATGGGCGACACCATCTTCGTGAAGCCGCGCCCCGACCGGCACCACGTCTTCCACGCGGTGACCGGCAACCGCATCTGACGTCAGGGAAGTGGCCTCTTCCCGCGGGAAGGGGCCACTTTCGTTTACACCGGGGTGGCCGCCCCGTCCGCAGCGCGCGGCGCAGGGCGGCCGCGCCCGTGGCCGGGTCCGGCCGATCGTCAGATCGGCAGGCGACCGGCACCGGCGAGCGCGGTGACCGCGAGCGGCACCACGGCGGCGGGCAGCAGGGGGCCACTGCGCAGGGTCGGGGTCCAGCCCGAGTCGGCGCCCAGGTCGGGGTCGTGCGCGGCGTTGTAGGCGGCGAGCACGTCGACCGGGCCGGGCCGCTGTCCGCTCTGCCCGACCCAGCTGCCCTTCTCGGTGATCGCCGTGCCGCCCCAGTCGTAGATGAGGTCCGCGGGCGTGATCCCGGCGCCCAGCGCGAACGCGTTGTTCTCCGCGTGGATCGCGGACTGCACGCCGACGCCCCAGGCGTACGAGAAGCTCTCGCCGTACAGCTTGTAGTAGTTGTTGTAGATGTCGACCTGGCCGAAACGCACCCGCGGCAGGCGCTGGAAGCTGCCGTCGAAGAGGTTGTGGTGCAGCGTCACCTTCAGCCGGTCGACGTCCGGGCCGACGGTGTTCGACGACCCGATCAGCATCGTCTTGTCGCGCGCCCCGAATGTGTTGTACGAGACGGTGACGTAGCTGGCGGTGTGCGTGATGTCGGCGGAACCGTCGTGCACCTGGTAGGGGCGGCCGAAATAGCGCGGCTGGGCCCTGTCGGGATTGTCGCCGTCGGTGAAGGTGTTGTGGTCCAGCCACACGTTCTCGCTGCGCCGCACGGAGATCTGGTCGTACTGCGAGTTCCACGCCCCGGCGTCGCCGTCGGTGGGCGTCCACGCCGGGAAGCAGTCGCGGGCGTCGACGAAGGTGAGGTTGCGGACGATGACGTTGTCCGCGCCGTCGATCATGAGCGTCAGCCCGGTCAGGGTCGCGCCGCGCAGTCCGATGATGGTGGTGTTCGGGCCGACGTTGATCTGCGTCTGCCGGGTCTGGTTGGCGACCGACCGCAGGCGCGCCTGCTCGAGCGGCCCGCTCGGGGCGACGCGGCCCCAGACCGCGGGGTCGTAGGCGGCGAGGTAGGCGTCGAGCGAGTACCCCGGGTCGGCCAGGTCGTCGCAGCTCAACAGCGCACCGTCGGCGTCCTCGAAGCCGTCGACGACCCCCTTCACGTAGATGATCTTCGGGGTGGCGTCGGTCATGTTCGTGGCGTTGTCGCCGCCGAGCGCGGCGACCAGCTCGGCGCGGGTGGCCACGACGCGCACCCGGTCGGCGGCCGCGGCGGCACCGCCGGTCGTGCCCGGTCCCGCCGCGCCCCAGCCGTCGTTCGCCGGCAGCGCCTGCCGGCCCAGCAACCGCGCCGCCCGGGACAGCCCGTCGTCGCGCCCGCCCGCGGTCGCCGCCGCCGACGGCAGGACGGCGAGCGAGACGCCGACCAGCAGGGCGCTCATCATTTTCCGTCGCATCGCATCCTCCGCGTCCACGTTCCTGTCCTGTCCGCCACCGGCCTGTCCGCCACCGGGAGCGCGACCCGGTACGGCCGCGCCGCCCACCCCACCGGCAACTCCGACAACAGCGCGAGCTCCTCGGCCGCGCGCCGCAGCGCCCCGTTGATCCCCCGGATCGTCGTGACCCGCGCCGGCCCTTCGCCGGTCGCCGCCACGAGGTCGCCGCCGAGCAGCAGCGGCTCGGGGGCCGCGTGCACGGCCCCGGCGACCGCGGTGAACCCGCCGGTCCGGGACAGCGGCGCGATCAACGGCACCCGGGCCGGATCCGCGCGGTGGTCGAGCAGGTTCTCCAGCAGCGACACCCGCCCCGGCACCTCGCGCAGCCCCGGCTCGCCGGGGAGCATCAGCCGGTCCGTCGGATATTCGAGCACCGCCCGACCCCGCGTGCCGTGCACGATCACCTCACCCGGGATGAACTCCTCGCCGGCGAGCGTCACCGCGGCGACCACGACGGGCCCCTCGTCGAGCGTCACCCGCAGCGACGCGGTGTCGTCGACCTCGATGGGCCGGGTGCGGTAGCGCTCCAGCTCGATCGCCACCGGCGCGCCCCCGCCGGCCGCGGCCGCCACCGCCAGGCACTGCATCACGGCGTGCGCCAGCGGGTTGACCAGCGCGCCGTCCAGCACGGGACGCCCGTCCGCGCTGCGCCGCCCCGCCCACGGCGCCCGCCCGTAGTAGGCGTCGTCGCGCTGCCACGACGCGACGGTGGCGATGCCGGTCACGGTTCCGAGCCGGCCGTCGCGGACCGCGGCGAGCAGCTCGGCGAGCGCGGCCGAGCCGAGCGCCTGGAACCCGACCTGACACGCCCGGCCGGTCTCGGCGACCGCCGCCGACAGCGTCCGGTGCTCGGCCACCGACAGCACCGGTGGCTTCTCCAGCAGCAGGTCCGCGCCGGCGGCCAGCACGTCCAGCGCGATCGGCAGGTGGGTGTGCGGCGGCGTGCAGACCACCACCACGTCCGGCCGGGCCGCGCGCAGCATCTCGCGGTGGTCGGTGAAGACCTCCACCCCGTCGGGTACGGGCGCGTCCGGGGCCGGCTCGACCGGGCGTACGTCGACGAGCGCGACCAGCCGCAGCCGTCCCGCCTCGTGCAGCGGCGCGATCCGCCGCCGGTGCCACAGGCCGTGTCCGGTCGCCCCGACCAGCGCGACCCGTGGCCGCTGCCCGCTCATCGGGCGGCCGTCCGCAGGGCGTCCTCGACCCCGTGCCGCTGCAACGCGGTCAGCCACTCGACGATGAGCCGGCGGGTCACCGCGTCCTCGGCGAGCTCGGGCGGGAAGACCGCGCCCAGGCCCAGCAGCGCGTCGACGACGCCGGGCGCGGAGTCGGGGGCGCCGGCCAGCGCGGCCCGGATCTGCGGCGCGAGCGGATCGTCCAGCGGAAGCTCCGCGCCGTCGTCGGCGCGCCCCTGCACGAACCGCATCCAGGCGGCCACGACCAGCGCCGCCCAGCGCGGCTCCGCGCCGCCCGCCCGACGGTCGAGAATCGTGTGCAGCACCCGCTGCGGCAGCTTCTGCGAGCCGTCCATCGCCACCTGGACGGTCCGGTGCCCGATCGCCGGGTTGGCGAAGCGTTCCAGCACCGACTCGCCGTACTCCACCGTGGAGGCTCCGTCCGGGGGCGTGAAGCTCGGCGCCACGTCGTCGGCGATCAGCCGGCGCAGCACCTCCGGCAGCCGCGGGATCGTCAGCGCCTCGGCGATCGTCTCCCGCCCGGCGAGCGCGCCGAGATACGCGGTGGCCGAGTGCACCCCGTTCAGCGCCCGCAGCTTCAACCGCTCCCAGGGGCCCGCGTCGTCGGTCAGCACCGCCCCGGCCCGTTCCCACGCCGGCCGTCCGCCCGGGAACTCGTCCTCGATCACCCACTGCAGGTACGGCTCACCGGCGACCGCGGCGAGATCCGCGACGCCGAGCGCCCGCTGCGCGGTGGCGAGCGTGCCGGCGGTGCTGGCCGGCACGATCCGGTCGACCATCGTGCCGGGAAACGACACGTGCTCCCGGATCCACTCGGCTCCGGCGGCCGGTGCGGCCGCGTACGCCAGCGACTGCTCCACCAGGCCCCGCAGCCGCCTGCCGTTCGACGGCAGGTTGTCGCAGCTGACCAGCGCGACCGGTCCGGCGCCGGCCGCCGCGCGGGCGAGCAGCCCGCGGACCAGCAGTCCGGGCACGGTCAGCGGCGGCCGGCCGGTGGTCAGGTCGGCGGCGACCGCCCCGTCCGGGCGGAGCCGGCCGGTGGCCGGATCGAGCTGGTACGCCTTCTCGGTGACGGTGAGCGTGACCACCCGGATCGCCGGATCGGCGAGCAGCGCGACGATCGCGGCCGGGTCGGCGGCCGCGTGCCGCACCCCGGCGAGCGCCCCGATCACCTTGGTCCGCGCGCCCTCGCCGGAGAGCGAGGTCACGCTGAACAGGCAGTCCTGGGCCGCGAGCCTGGCCACCGTGTCGGGGTTGCGCGGGGCCACCCCGACGATCCCCCAGTCACCGCCGGCCTCGGCGACCGCGCGCTCGGTGTAGACCGCCTGGTGCGCGCGGTGGAACGCGCCGAGCCCGAGGTGCACGATGCCCGCCGGGACCGTGCCGGGCCGCACCAGCGGCCGGGACGGCGTCGGCAGCCGGCGCAGCGCGCCGAGGCCGAGCAGCGCGGGTGCCGCCGCCGGCCGGGAGGGACCGGGCGGGGAGCTGGCGGTCAACGCCATACCGGGCCGTCCGGGAACGAGTACGCGGCGATCGACTCGGGCTTCATCGTCGCGCTGTAGCCGGGCTGCTCGGGCAGCAGGTAGCGGCCCTCGCGGGTGCGGACCGGGTCGACGAAGTGCTCGTGCAGGTGGTCGACGTACTCGACCATCCGGCCGTCGAGGGAGGCGCCCACCCGCAGGTAGTCGAAGATCGCCAGGTGCTGGACGTACTCGCAGAGCCCGACGCCACCGGCGTGCGGGCAGACCGGCACGCCGAACTTGGCCGCCATCAGCAGCTCGGAGAGCACCTCGTTGACCCCGCCGACCCGGCAGGCGTCGATCTGCATGACGCCGATCGCCTCGGCCTGGAGCAGCTGCTTGAAGATGACCCGGTTCGCCGCCACCTCGCCGGTGGCCACCCTGATCGGGCTCACCGCCCTCGCGATCCGCGCGTGCCCGAGCACGTCGTCGGCGTGGGTCGGTTCCTCGATCCAGTACGGGTCGACCTCGGCCAGCCGCCCCATGTTGGCGATCGCCTCGTCGACGTCCCACACCTGGTTGGCGTCCATCATCAGCAGCGCGTCCGGCCCGATCTCCTCGCGGATGATCCGCGCCCGCCGGACGTCGTCGTCGATCGGGCCGCCGACCTTCATCTTCATCGCCCGCCACCCCTGCGCGTACGCCTCGCGCGTCAGCGCCCGGACCTTGTCGTCCGGGTAGCCGAGCCACCCCACGGAGGTGGTGTACGACGGGAAGCCCTCCCGCTCCAGCGTGGCGAGCCGCTCCTCGTACCCGACGAGCCCCTTGTCGAGGATCGCCGCCGCCTCGTCGGGGGTGATCGCGTCGGTGATGTGGTGGAAGTCGACGCTGCGCACCAGTTCGTCGGTGGGCAGCTCGGCGAGCAGCCGCCACAGCGGCCTGTCCTCCACCTTGGCGCGCAGGTCCCAGACCGCGTTGACCAGCGCCCCGGTCGCCATGTGGATGACGCCCTTCTCCGGGCCGAGCCAGCGCAGCTGCACGTCGGCGGTGAGCGAGCGCCAGAACGCCACCGGCTCCGCGGAGATCTCCGCGAGCGTCTTCCCGAGCAGGTGGTGGGCCAGCGCGCGGGCCGCGGCGCAGGTGATCTCGTTGCCGCGCCCGTTGGTGAAGGTGAAACCGGCGCCGAAGGTGCCGTCGGGGGCGTCGGTGCGCAGCTCGACGTAGGTGGCGGAGTAGTCGCCGCGGTTGATCGCGTCGGACCCGTCCCCGGCCGCCGCGGTCGGGAACCGCACGTCGTGCACGTCGACCGCGGTGATGGTGACGGTCATAGAGGCTCTCCGATCTTGAAGATCCGCTTTGGCAGCCGGTACGCCAGGTCGACGATCGTCTCCGCCGCCTCGTCCAGCGGGAGGCGGTGTTCCGCGACGAGGCGGGCGAGGAAGCCGGCGTCGACCCGGCGGGCCACGTCGTGCCGCACCGGGATCGAGCAGAACGCGCGGGTGTCGTCGACGAAGCCGGCGGTGTTGTAGAAGCCGGCCGTCTCGGTGACCGCCTCGCGGAACCGGCGCAGCCCCTCCGGCGAGTCGAGGAACCACCACGGGGCGCCGAGGTAGAGGGCGGGGTAGCCGCCGGCGAGCGGGGCCAGCTCGCGGGTGAACGTGTACTCGTCGAGCGTGTAGAGCACCACCCGCAGCCGCGGGTCGTTGCCGTACGCGTCGAGCAGCGGGGCGAGCGCGTGCACGTACTCGGTGGCGGCGGGAATGTCGCCGCCGACGTCGCGCCCGTGCCGCGCGTGCAGCGGCCGGTTGTGGTTGCGCACCGCGCCCGGATGCAGCTGCATCACCAGACCGTCCTCGATGGACATGCGAGCGAACTCCACCAGCATGTGCGCCCGGAACGCCTCCGCGTCGGCCGGCGTCGCCGCGCCGCGCAGGCCGCGCTCGTACAGCGCCGCCGCCTCGGCCTCGTCCAGCCGGAGCGTCAGCGCGGTCGGATGGCCGTGGTCGGAAGAGGTTGCCCCGGCTGCGATGAACGCCGCCCGCCGCTGCCGCAGCGCCGCCAGATAGCCGCGGTACGTCCCGGTGTCCTCGCCCGCGACCTCGCCGAGCCGCGCCACGTTCGCCGCCCAGTTGTCGAACTCCATGTCCACCACGTTGTCCGGGCGGAACGTGGTGATCACCCGCCCGCCGGGGCCACCCCAGCCGTCGGCGGCCAGCTTGGCGTGCCGCCCGAGGTCGTCCAGCGGCGACTCGGTGGTGGCGAGGACCTCGATGTGGAAACGCTCGAAGAGGGCGCGCGGCCGGAACCCGGGCTCGGCCAGCCGCGCCGCGATCTCGTCGTACACCGCGTCGGCGGTCTCCGGACGCAGCGACGTCCGCACGCCGAAGACCTCGGCAAAGGTCCGTTCCAGCCACAACCGCGACGGCGTGCCGCGAAAAAGGTGCCAGTTTGCGGCGAAGCGGCGCCAGATCGTGCGCCCGTCGGTCTCCACCGCCGAGCCGTCGACGCTCGGCACGCCGAGGGAGGCCGGCGGGATGCCCTGGCTGAGCAGCATCCGCGTCACGTAGTGGTCGGGGACGATGAGCAGTCGGGCCGGGTCCGGGAAGGGCACATCGTCGGCGAGGATCGCCGGGTCGACGTGGCCGTGCGGCGAGATCAGCGGCTGGTCCTTGGCGAGCGCGTACAGCTCCCGGGCGATCCCGCGTTGGGTGGGGTCGGCCGGGAGGAGCAGATCGGTCCGGGCGGTCGGGGACACGGAAGCGGGCTCCTCGCGGTGCGGGCGGTCGGGGTCAGGGGATCGTCAGCAGGTCGGCCACCCTCACCGGCAGCCCGGTTTCGAAGGACCGGTTGGCGGCCAGGCCGGTGAGCAGGGCGAGCGCGCCGTCGCGGGCGGTCGCGCCGCGGCCCATCGGGTCCGGCTCGTCCCCGAAGAGCACCGCGGTCATCCGGGCGTCGGCGCCGCCGTGACCGCCCCGGGTGTAGCCGGAGACCGGCACGGACCGGGGCTGCTCCCAGAACGGCCGCAGCGTGAGCTTGGTCCAGCCCTCCTCGACCGCGGCCTGCACGCCGTGCAGCGCCGCGCCCTTGAGCTCGCCGGCGGCGTACGGGCTGACGAAGTCGCTCTCCACCACCTCGAGCTCGAGCCGGCCCCTGCTGCCGTTGAACATCACCCGGTAGCCCTCCCAGGGGGCGTACGCGGTCAGGTGGTAGGTCATGGTCGCGCCGGTCGAGTAGCGGGCCAGCACCGCCATGTCGTCCTCGATCGTCACGCCGGGCGCGAAGACGTTCCGGTCGCGGTGGTAGCCGTCCTCCGCCTCGGCCTCGAGGTAGAGCGCGCGCAGCCGGGGGTGCGACGCCATCTGCAGGGCGAACGGGTCACCGGCGGCGGCGCTCGACCCGTGCGCCCGGTCGTAGTCGCGCGCGTAGCCGTGCCGGCGGCCCTGCTCGCCGTAGAAGAAGAGCCGACCGGACGCGAAGACCTCGACCGGTGCGGCGTCCAGCCACCAGTTCACCAGGTCGAAGTGGTGGCTTGCCTTGTGCACCATCAGCCCGCCGGAGTTGGCCTTGTCGCGGTGCCAGCGCCGGAAGTAGTCGGCGCCGTGCCGCACGTCGAGCAGCCACTCGAAGTGCACGGAGCCGACCTCGCCGATCGCGCCCTCGCCCAGCACCTGGCGCACCTTCTCGTGCAACGGGTTGTAGCGGTAGTTGAAGGCGACCGAGACCTGGCGGCCGGTCCCGGCGACCGCGTCGAGGATGCGCTCGCAGCGCGGCACGTCGACGGTCATCGGCTTTTCGGTCACCACGTCGCAGCCGGCCTTCAGCGCCGCGACGATGTACTCGTCGTGTACCCGATCCATTGTGGTCACGAGCACGACGTCGACGCGCTCCTTCTCCAGCATCGTGCCGAACTCGCGCGCCGGGTACGTCGCGACGGCGTCGACGCCGAGCTCTTCCAGCCAGGCGTTGTGCGCGTCCATCCGCGCCTGATTCACGTCGGCGAACGCGACGAGCTCGGCCGTGGCCCGGTGGTCCAGGACGAGGGACCGGACGAACATCTCGGCCCGGGCGCCCGCGCCGACGAGCGCGTACCGGCGTCGCTGGTGGGAGTCGCGTGGCATCCACTCACCCCGATCGCAACTGCAAAGGTTTGCAGCAGAAGTAACCACGGGGCGACCATGACCGTCAATGGGACGGAGGAAACTCGCGTCCAATATGGCGATTCGTCGGGACATGCACAGGTCAGAGGTGAGGCCCCGCAACACATCCGTAATCGAAGCCCGTTGACACCTGAGCAACCGTTTGCATTAATTGGCCAACTTGAGTGGCCGGCGCCACACCGCGGCCGGCCCGAACACCCCCGAACGATGGAGAGGAGCGGCGTGCCAGCCACCATCCGAGACGTCGCCCGCGCCTCCGGCGTACACATCTCCACCGTCTCCCGCACGTTCTCCGCGCCGCACCTGGTCAACCCGGAGACCCGCAGCCGCGTCCTGGCCTGCGCCGAGCACCTCGGCTACCGGCCCAACCGCGCCGCCCGCGCGCTCATCACCGGACGCACCCACAACATCGGGCTGATGGTCGCGGACATCGCGAACCCCTTCTTCCCGCCGCTCATCAAGGCGGCCGAGAGCCAGGCGCGGCACCGCGACTACCACATCTTCGTGACCGACACGAACGAGGACCCGGCGGTCGAGGAGGAGCTCGTCCACGCCCTCGCCAAACAGGTCGACGGCCTGCTGCTGTGCAGCCCGCGGATGAGCAACGACCTCATCCAGCAGCTCAGCCGCGAGGTCCCGCTGGTGGTGGTCAACCGACACGTGACCGGCCTGCCCTCGGTCGTGATGGACGTGGGACAGGGCGCGCGGCTCGCGATCGAACACCTCAGCGGGCTGGGTCACCGCGACATCGCGCTGCTCGGCGGGCCCCGCGGCTCCTGGACCAACCGCGAGATCCGGCGGGCGGCGGGCAACGCCGCACGTGCCGTCGGCGCGACGCTGACCGTGCTCGGCCCGAACCCGCCCACCGAGGACGGCGGGCTGGCCATGGCCGAACAGGTCCAGCGGTCCGGCGTCACCGCCGTGCTCGCCTACAACGATCTGATGGCGATCGGCCTGATCGAAAGGCTCGACTCGCTGGGGGTCCGGGTGCCCTCCGACATCAGCGTCGTCGGCATCGACGACATCGCGCTGAGCCGGCTCACCCGACCCAAGCTGACGACGGTCGCCACCCCCACGGCGGCCGCCGGCCGGGCGGCCGTCGACATGCTGCTGGCGCACGACCCCTCCTCCCCCAGAGGAAGGTCGATCGCCGGCGACGGCCGTCGCACCACCGCCCAGGTAACGCTCCAGACCGAGTTGGTCATCCGCGACTCGACGGGCCCGGGCCCGCACCGCCCCGCGGACCCGGGCGACGCGGCCGCGGCCGCCCCCGACGGTGTCGCCTCCTAACGCCAAGGAGTGAGCGAAATGCACCCCGCTTCAACCCCGGCGGCGAACACGCCCACCACGCGTGGTCGCCGTACCCCTTTCCGCCGTCACCGCCTGCTGCGCGGCCTCGCCGCCGTGGCGGTCGCGCTTCCACTGGCCTTCGGCGCCGCCGCCTGCGGCGGCAACGACGAGCCGACGGACCCGAACGCCCCCGTCGAGCTCTCCATCTTCTGGTGGGGAGGTGAGGCCCGCGCGAAGCTGACCGAGGAGGCGCTCGCGCTCTACACGAAGAAACACCCCAACGTCACGTTCAAGAAGACGTGGCAGGCCAACCAGGGGTACTTCGACAAGCTCGCCACGCTGACCGCCGGCGGCGAGCCGCCGGACCTCTTCCAGATCGACGACAACTACCTCACCGAGTACGCCTCCCGGAACACCACGCTCGACCTGATGCCGTACAAGGACTCCGGCAAGCTCGACGTCTCGAAGTTCCCGGAGAGCCTCTGGCAGTACGGCGTCGTGGACGGCAAGCTCGCCGGCGTCGCGTTCGGCGAGAACACCCAGGGCATGGTCTACAACAAGACCCTGCTGGCCAGGAACGGGCTGCCCGAGCCGAGGACCGGGATGAGCTGGGACGAGCTCATCACCTGGGCGGAGAGCGTCTCGAAGAAGACGAAGGTCCCCGGCACCATGGACCCGAGCGCCGACTACAAGGCGTTCTGGGTCTGGCTGCGCCAGCAGGGCAAGGACCTCTACCAGGGCAAGGAGCTCGGCTTCACCGCCGAGGACGTCACCCGGTGGTTCGAGCTGTGGAAGGGCGCCCGCGACCGCGGCGCGACCCCCACCCCGGACGTGATCCACGAGGGCAATGCCACCGACATCACCAAACAGCTGGTCGTCACCGGCAAGGCGGCGACGTCGTTCGTCTGGGCCAATCAGATGCCCGAGCTGAAGAAAAACACCAAGGACGAGCTCGGCGTGGTCGCGTACCCCGGTGACCCGGGCGCCCAGTGGGCGCGCGCCTCGATGTACTTCTCGGTGTTCCGCGGCAGCAAGCACAAGGACGTCGCCGTCGACGTCATCAACTTCCTCGCCAACGACCCGGAGGCCGGCAGGATCCTCGGCACCGACCGCGGCCTGCCGTCCAACCTGGACGTCCGCAAGGCGGTCGCCGAAGCGGTGACCGACCCGGCGATGAAGGCGTCGATCGCCGTGGAGAACGAGCTGACCGCAAAGTTCGGCAAGTCGCCGCAGGTGCCGCTGAAGGGGCACAGCAAGGTGCGCTCCGAGCTGATCAAGGCCGCCGAGAACGCGCAGTTCGGCCGGCAGTCGCCCGCGCAGGCGGCCGCCGCCTTCGTCGAGGCCTGTAGGGCCGCCATCGCCTAGCCGACGGCGGGGGCGCCGGTCCGCCGCACGCGCGGGCTGCGCCCCCGTCGCGCACGACAGTCCGGAGAGGAGTCCGCTCGTGGCGCTGACCACGACGCCCAACCCGACACCGAGCGCTGACGGCACCGCCGCGGCCCCCGCCACGCCACGCGGGTCGAGCCGGGTCCGCCAACGCGAGGGTCTGGCGGGGTACGTCTTCCTGTCGCCCTGGCTCATCGGCCTGATGGCCATCACGGCGATCCCCATGCTCCTGTCGCTCTACCTGAGCTTCACCAACTACGACGTCCTCACCCCCTGGTCGGAGGTCGAGTGGGTCGGGCTCGCCCACTACGAGCGGATGTTCACCAGCGACCCGTCCTACTGGCACGCGGTCTCCGTCACGCTGTCGTTCGCGCTGATCGCCGTACCGCTGAAGCTGGCCGCGGCGCTCGGCGTCGCCCTGCTACTCAACCGCGCCTGGCGCGGCGTCGGCCTGTTCCGCGGCCTGTTCTACCTGCCGTCGCTGCTCGGCGGCAGCGTCGCGCTCGCCATCGTCTGGGTCAACATGTTCAACCGCGACGGCGCCTTCAACTCGTTCCTGAGCCTGTTCGGGATCGAGGGCAAGCCCTGGGTGAACGACCCCGACTGGGCGCTGGAGACGCTGATGGTGCTCGCCATCTGGCAGTTCGGCGCGCCGATGGTCATCTTCCTGGCCGGGCTCAAGCAGGTGCCGACCGAGCTGTACGAAGCCGCGTCCGTCGACGGCGCCGGCACGTGGCGGCAGTTCGTCAACGTCACGCTGCCGATGCTCTCGCCGGTCATCTTCTTCAACCTGGTGCTGGAGACCATCAACGGCTTTCAGGGCTTCACCGCGGCGTTCGTGCTCAGCAACGGCACCGGCGGCCCGGTCGACTCCACCCTGATGTACACGCTGAACCTCTACATCACGGGCTTCACCGAGCTGGAGATGGGCTACGCCTCCGCGATGGCCTGGGTCTTCCTGCTCGCCATCGCGCTGATCACGATCGCGCTCTTCAGCACCGGCCGCTTCTGGGTGCACTACTCTGACGGGGAGGACCGGTGATGGTCGCGCAGACACCGACGGTGCCCCGCCGCCGCTCCGGGCTCGGCCGGCAGGTCGTCCGACTGACGATCCTGACCGCCATCCTCGCCGCCGTGCTCTACCCGCTGTTCTGGATGATCGGGACGTCGTTCAAGTCCCAAGAGGAGATCGTCAACAACATCGGGCTGCTGCCGGAGACGTTCACCCCGGGCAACTTCAGCGACGGCTGGAACAACTTCGACGTCAGCTTCGGCCGGTTCTTCCTCAACAGCGCGATGATCAGCCTGCTGACCGTGGTGGGCAACGCCGTCTCCTGCCTGCTGGCGGCGTACGCCTTCGCCCGGCTGCGGTTCCGGCTGCGCGGGTTCTGGTTCGCCATCATGATCGGAACGCTGCTGCTCCCCGGCCACGTGCTGATCGTGCCGCAGTACATCCTGTTCCGCACGTTCGGCTGGGTCGGCAGCGACTGGCCGTACCTGCCGCTGCTGGTGCCGCAGTTCCTCGCCACCGAGGCGTTCTTCGTCTTCCTGATGGTCCAGTTCATGCGGGGAATCCCCCGCGAGCTGGACGAGGCAGCCAAGATCGACGGCGCCAGCGCGTACGGCATCTTCCGGCACGTCATCCTGCCGCTCAGCCGGCCGGCGCTGGTCACCACCGCGATCTTCTCGTTCATCTGGACCTGGAACGACTTCTTCCGACAGCTCGTGTTCCTCTCCGACCTGTCCGACTACACCGTCCCGGTGGCGCTGACCCTGTTCATCGACTCCACCAGCCAGAGCGCGGTGGGACCGATGTTCGCGATGTCGCTGCTGTCGCTGCTCCCGGTGTTCCTGTTCTTCGTCGCGTTCCAGCGGATGCTCGTCGAGGGCATCAACACCAGCGGGCTCAAAGGATGAATCGGAGGGTCACGGCGGGGTGGTCGGTGGGTGCGCAGACGGGTCGAGCCGCGTCGTTGGCTGAGGTGCCTCGTCGTGGGCAGGCGGCCGGTCGAGCTGCGTCGTTGGCTGAGGTGCCTCGTCGTGGGCAGGCGGCCGGTCGAGCCGCGTCGTTGGCTGAGGTGCCTCGTCGTGGGCAGGACTGGCGGGACACGGTGCGCGCCGCGAGCGACCTCGCGCTGCTCGGGATCCTCACCACCGTGGCGGCGCTCGGCGTGCTGACCGCCGGAGCCGCGGTCGCCACCGCCAGCGCCGCCGTACACCACTGGATCGAGCGGGACACCTGGCCCGGGCTGCGCCCGACGTTGCGTACCTTCGTCCGCGCGCTGCTGCCCGGCGCTGGCGCCACCGCCGTCGCCGGCGGGACGGCCGGGCTGCTCGTTCTCAACCTGGTCGCGCTCGCCCGCGGCGCGGTGCCGGGCGGTGCCGTGCTGCTCGCGGTCACCGCCGCGGTGCTCGCCGCCGCGGTCGGCTTCGCCGGGCTCACCGTCGTCGAGCTCGGCCGACGCGGCGGCCACGGCTGGCGGGGGGCCGGCCGCGCCGCGCTCCGGACGGCCGAGTCGCGACCACTCGCGCTGATCTCCGTCGCCGGCGTGCTGGCCCTGGCCGCCACGCTCGGCGCGCTGGTGCTCCCGCCGCTCACCCCGATCCTCGCCGGCCACGCCCTCTTCGCCCTGCACGCCGTGACGCGCCGGGTAGCGCCGGCATGATCGCGACGATCTTGGACTTATGGTTCAGCAAACCGGACGAATGGTCGCCATAAGTCCAAGATCGTCGTGATCAGGGGCGGGGCGGGCGGGGCGGGCGGGTCAGGCGGCCAGGCGGCGGCGGGTGACCTCGGCGAGGGTGACCGCGGCCGCGACGCTGGCGTTCAGCGACTCGACCTCGGACATCATCGGGATGCTGACCCGCAGGTCACAGGTCTCCCCGACCAGCCGGGACAGGCCGCGCCCCTCCGAGCCGACCACCACCACCAGCGGGCCGACCGCGGCCTCCAGCGAGTAGAGGTCGGTCTCGCCGTCGGCGTCCAGCCCGACCACCGTGAACCCGGCGTCCTGGCACGCCTTGAGCGCCCGCGTCATGTTGATCACCTGGCTGACCGGCACCCGGGCGGCCGCGCCCGCGCTGGTCCGCCAGGCGGTCGCGGTGATCCCCGCGGCGCGACGCTCGGGCACGAACACCCCGTGCGCGCCGAACGCCGCCGCGGAGCGGACGATCGCGCCGAGATTGCGCGGATCGGTCACCCCGTCGAGCGCGACGAGCAGCGGCGCGGCCTGCTCGGCGGCGGCGGCCACCAGGTCGTCGAAGGGCTCGTACGCGTACGGCGGCACCTGGAGCCCGACGCCCTGGTGCAGCACGCCGCCGGTCATCCGGTCCAGCTCCGCCCGGCTGATCTCCATGATCGCGATGCCCCGGTCGGCGGCGGTGCGCACCAGCTCGTTGACCCGGTCGTCGATGTCGATGCCCTGCGCCACGTACAGCGCGGTCGCCGGCACCTGCGCGCGCAGCGCCTCCACCACCGGATTGCGCCCGACGAGCAGCTCGGGGGCGTCCTTCGGTGGCGTCGACTTGCGTCCCGGCGCGACCCGCGGCCCGGACCGGGCCGGAGCCTTGCCCCCCGTGCGGCCCACGCCGGCACGCCCGCCGCGGCCGGCGGCGACTCCCCGGGAGCCCTTGCCGGTGCCCCAGCCGCCGCCCCACGTGGTGTCCTTGGCGCCAGGGGTGCCGATCTTCGGCGCGCGTCCCTCCTCGGCCGCGGCGCGGCGCTCCTTCTCCTGCTTCCAGGCGGTGCGCTGCGGCAGCTTCTCGGTGCCCGAGTACGCCTTGTGCCACGGGCGCTCGTCGGCCGGGAGGGTCCGACCCTTGCCGGCGAGACCCGCCTTGTTCTTACCGCCCGAGCCGACGGTGGCGCCCTTCTTCGACGCCACCCGCTTTCCGCGGCGCTGCGAGTTTCCGGGCATCAGTCCTGCTCTCCAATGGTCCAACGGGGGCCTTGCGGGGTGTCCTCAACGACCACGCCGGCGTGCTTGAGCTGGTCGCGGACCGCGTCGGCCGCGGCCCAGTCCTTCCGGGCGCGTGCCTGGGCGCGCTGCTCCAGCGCCAGCGCCACCAGCGAGTCGATCACGTCGCGCAGGTCACCGGTCCGCTCCGCTCCGCTCCACTGCGGGTCCAGCGGGTCGACACCGAGGATGCCGAGCATCGCCCGGACCCGACCCAGCGCCGTCCGGACCGTCTCGTCGTCGCCGCCCGCGAGCCCCGTGTTGCCGTCGCGGGTCTCCTCGTGCACGAAGGCGAGCGCGCCGGAGGTGTTGAGGTCATCGTTCATCGCCGCGACGAACCCGGCCGGCACCTCGCCCACCGCGCCGGCGCCGACCCGCTCCGCCGCGCGCTGCACGAAGCCCTCGACCCGACGGTAGGCGACCGCCGCCTCGCGCAGGGCCTCATCCGAATAGTCGATGCGGGACCGGTAGTGCGGAGCGAGCAGGTAGTAGCGCAGCTCGACCGGGCGGATGCCGAGCTCCGCCACGTGGTCGAGATCGATCACGTTCCCCAGCGACTTGCTCATCTTGGCCTCGCCGAGATTGAGCAGCGCGTGGTGCACCCAGTAGCGGGCGAACGGCAGGCCGGCCGCCCTCGACTGCGCCAACTCGTTCTCGTGGTGCGGGAACGTCAGGTCCAGGCCGCCGCCGTGGATGTCGAACTCCGCGCCGAGGTAGCGCCAGGTCATCGCCGAGCACTCGATGTGCCAGCCCGGGCGCCCCCGCCCCCACGGCGACGGCCAGTACGCGTCGGCGGGCTCGTCCGGCTTGGCGCCCTTCCAAAGCGCGAAGTCGCGCGGGTCGCGCTTGGCGCGCTCGGCCTCCTCGCCCCCGGCCTGCATGGCGTCGGGCCGCTGCCCGGAGAGCGCGCCGTACTCCGGGTACGAGCCCACGTCGAAGTAGACGTCGCCCGAGCCGTCGCCGGCGGCGTACGCGTGCCCGTCGTCGATCAGCTTCTGGATCAGCTGGTGCATCTCGGGGATGTGCCCGGTGGCGCGGGGCTCGTAGGTCGGCGGCAGCACGTTGAGGGCCCGGTACGCCTCGGCCAGGATCACCTCGTTGGCGTACGCGATCGACCAGAACGGGCGACCCTGCTCGACCGACTTCACCAGGATCTTGTCGTCGATGTCGGTGACGTTGCGGATGAACGTGACGTCGTAGCCGGTGTGCAGGAACCAGCGGCGCAGCACGTCGTAGTTGACCCCGGAGCGGAGGTGCCCGATGTGCGGCGCGGACTGCACGGTGAGGCCACACAGGTAGATCGCGACCTTGCCGGGCTCGCGCGGGACGAAGTCCCGCATCGACCGGGTCGCGGTGTCATACAGCCGTAGCGTCACCGTACAAGGGTAGCCGTCGGCCCAGCTGCACGGGCATCCGGACGGAGCCGCCCGGCCGGGCCGTACCCTCGTCGGCGTGGATGCCCCGCCCAGGCCGACCGAGACCGCGCAGACCCTCGACCGCGGGCTGCGGCTGCTGCGGCTCGTCGCCGACGCGCCCGGCGGGCTGACCGTGACCGAGGCGGCCGCGGGGCTCGGCGTCGGGCGGGCCGTCGTCTACCGGCTGGTCGGCACCCTCGTCGAGCACGGGATGCTGCGGCGCGACGGCAACGGACGACTCCGCCTCGGGGTGGGCCTGCTGCAGCTGGCCCGCCGCACCCAGCCGTTGCTGGCCGACGCCGCGCTGCCGGCGTTGCGCCGCCTCGCCGAGCAGGTCGGGGCGACCGCGCACCTGACCATGGCCGACGGCGGCGAGGCGGTGGCGGTGGCCGCCGTCGAGCCGAGCTGGACGACGTTCCACGTCGCCTACCGGACCGGCTCCCGGCACCCCGTGGACCGCGGGGCTGCGGGCCAGGCGATCCTCGCCGGCCGGGCCGGCGGCGCGGGCCCCGTCGCCACCAGCGGTGAGCTGCAACCCGGGGCGTACGGGGTGGCGGCGCCGGTGCTCGGGGTCGAGGGGCTGGAGGCGAGCGTCGGGGTGGTCGCGCTGGCCCCGCTGGACGTCACGGTCGTCGGTCCGCAGGTGCTGGCGGCGGCCGCCGCCGTCGCCGACGCGCTGTCGTAGAAAAGCGGGCGGGGCCCGGTCGACCGACCGGACCCCGCCACCTGCGCGATGCGTTACGGGCGCTTC
Organism: Micromonospora pattaloongensis; assembly: GCF_900107255.1. GTDB lineage: Bacteria > Actinomycetota > Actinomycetes > Mycobacteriales > Micromonosporaceae > Micromonospora_I > Micromonospora_I pattaloongensis. The sequence goes on from NZ_FNPH01000001.1 coordinate 686,446, forward strand.
CAGGGCTGCAGCGGGCTCGTCACGGCGGCGTACGCGTCGACGATGCCGTAGCCGTAGAAGCCGTTGAAGTTCTCGTCGCCCTCGCAGTAGGCGTTGAACTCGGCGCTCCGGCCCTCGTTGGTGTAGGTCTGCAGGCGCGGCTCCGGGCAGGCGCGCTCGGCGGCCGTACGCAGCAGCTGGTGCTCGACCAGGTCCGGCGACATGGTCAGGCCGCCGCGGCGGAAGTCCGGCCCGCCGAACCTGCTCACGATCAGCGCGGCGACGCCGGCGGCGTGCGGGGACGCCATCGAGGTGCCCTGCAGGTAGGTGTAGTAGCCACACTTACCGGCCTTGGTGCACTCCTTGAAGACCGCGCCCTCACCGTCCGGCGTGATGTTGCCGTCCGCGTCGACCAGCCCCTCCTCCTTGAGGACCTTCACGGGGTAGGCCGACAGGATCATGTTGGCGTCCGTCATGTACGACGCCGTGCCGAACCCGTCGCGGTACCAGCCGCCCGGCGCGGCGACCGAGATCTGCTCGACGCCGTAGTTCGAGAAGTCGGACTTCTTGCCCGACGGCCCGATCGCGGAGACGCCGATGACGTGCGGACCCTCAACCGGGAGGTCCCAGCAGGTGTTGTTGTCGATCGGCCGCGGGCGCGGCGTGCCACCGTAGTTCGGGCTCGACGTGTCGGTGCGCGGCGCGCCCAGGTCCTCGTGGTTGTTGCCGAGCGCGCCGACCAGCGTCACGCCGCGGGCGTGCGCGTACTCCAGCGCCCGGCGCATGCCCTTGATCGTGGCCTGCTGCGCGGCCTGCTCCTCGGCGGAGTCGGCGGGGTTGTTGAGGCAGTTGAACGCCCACGGGTCGACGTAGAACGACATGTTGACCACGTCGATGCCCTTGTCGGCGGCGTAGACCAGCGCGTTGACCACGGAGTCGAGGAAGAAGTAGCCGGAGTCCTGGCCGGTCTTCAGCTCGACCAGCGAGACGTTCGGCGCGACGCCGGAGAGGCCGAAGCCGTTGGCGGCCGCGCCGATCGTGCCGGCGACGTGGGTGCCGTGGCCGTTGTCGTCGGTGCCGACCGGGTCGAGGCAGGCCTCGACCTCGCACGGACCGTCGACGTCCGGCAGGTCCTTGGCGAAGTTCTTCGACAGTCTCCAGTCGAAGTTCGCGGCGATGTCGGGGTTGCTGGCGTCCACGCCGGTGTCCATGACGCCGACGGTCACCCGCCGGTCACCGGACTCGATCTTGCGGGCCGCCTTCGCCCGCATCATGTCCAGGCCCCAGAGCTTGTCGTCCAGCGGGTCGGCCTTGGCGGCGCGCCGGCTCTCCGAGCCCTTGTTCTTCGCGGCGGTCTTCAGGTTCTCCCGCTCGACCTTGTCGAGGCGGGCCTTGGGGGCGTAGCCGATGGCCTTGCGCTCGGCGGCGCCGACCAGCGCGGTCGAGGCGGCGGCGCGGGCGGCGAAGTCGGTGCGGTCGCTGACGACCTGGAAGACACCGACGCCGTCGGTGCGGGAGACCACGGTGCCGCCGGCCGCGGTGATCGCGGCCAGCGCCGCGTCGGCGGAGACCCCGTCGGCGGCGACCACGGTGTACTCGGCGGCGCGGGCCGGGGCGGCGGTAGCCCCGCCGGACGGCATCGTCACCACCAGGGCCAGGGCCGCCGCGGTAGCGACGGCGCCGGCGGTGAAGCGTCTGCTCACCAGATGATCCTCTCGTTACGGGACGTGAGAGCATCTCACCCGATCAGGCCGGCCAATGCCAGACTCCCGTCCGGATTGTCCCGTATTCGTCACCCGGTCGCCGCGAGCATTTCTGTCAGCACCGTTGGCAGCTCGGCCAACGACGAGATCTCGGCGTCGGGCACCGGACCGCCCGGCCGGGGCGCGCCGTGCCGGTTCAGCCACACCGCCCGCAGGCCGGCCGCGCGCGGCCCCACCACGTCGTGCTCCCAGTTGTCACCGACATAGACGATCGAGGACGGCGCGACACCGGCCGCCGCGACCACCGCCGCGTAGAAACCCGGCGCCGGCTTCTTCGGCACCCCGTTGACGTGCGCGTACAGCTCGAACGCGAACTCGCCCGCCAGGCCACACCGCTCCGCCCGGCTGTTGCCGTTGGTCGCGAAGCCCACCGCGTACCGCTCGCGCAGCCGCGCCAGTGCCGGCAACGCGTCCGCGAACGGCCGGCTCAGCGCGTACCGCCGCGCGAAGAACAACTCGGCGATCCGGTCGAGCTCGCCGTCCAGGCCGACCCGCGCCACCGACCGGGCCAGCGCCGCCCGCCGGATCTCCGCCACCGGCGCCGCCGCCAGGTCGCCGAAGACCGCGTCCCAATCCGACTCCAGGTCCGCGACCGTGACCCCGGCCGCCGCCGGGGTCAGGGCCCGCATCTCATCGAGTACGGCGACCAGCGCGCCCGTCACCGCCGGGCGCAGGTCGATCAGGGTCTCATCGGCGTCGAACACCACGGTCGTGATCACGCGCCAAGGGTAGGAGCCGGCTGACTCCTGCCTCCGCTAGCCGACCCCCACCTCGGCGTGCCGCGTGAGGGATATCCCCGCCGCGAACGACACCAACTCCCCGTCGCTGAGTCGGAGGCCGGCGCCGACCTGCACCACCAGGACACGATCGTCGAGGTCGACCGCGAGCGACGTCGCGTCGGGGCCGGTGGTGATCCAGCCGGGGCGCCCGCCGACGGTGACCGGGCGGGCGTCGGCGGGCGGCTGCTCGCCGGGGGCGCTGAGCAGGACGGTCAGCTTGCCCACGAAGTCGTCACTCGGCGGTAGCGCCGCGGGCCGGAACGACATGGCGGTCGGGGTCACCACGTCGAGCGGCATGTCGAGCGGGACGCGGGCGAAGCTGCACGGCACGGCGACCGCGACGGCGCCCGGACGCAGGCCCTCGGCGTACCTGATCAGCTCCTTGGTCTTCAGCCCGGCGTCGGCACGGACCTCGACCCAGAGCCCGCTGCTCTCCCGCCACCGCACCGAGGACGCCGGGCTGGCCCCGGAGGCCGCCCGCAGCGCCGCCTGCCGGCCATGCACCCGGACGGACGCGACCGGCCCCGGGTCGAGCACCGGCGGCTCGACGGTGCCGGCGGTCACGGTCAGCCAGCGGCCCGCGGCGCCGGAGTAGCGCAGGATCACCTCCCCGGCCGCGATCTGCGCGACCGGGCGGCCGTACCCGTCGGGCCGGACCCGCGGAGCGAACGGGAACGTCGGCAGCGGGGACGCCGCCGGGCCGAGCCGGACCGGCGTACGCGGATCGGGCGGGTCGGCCGGGACCGCGGCGATGTCCGGCACCGCGTCCGGGGTCACGACGGTCAGCAGGGCGGGCCCGCCGAGCAGGACGGCGGCGGCCGCCAGCCCAGTGGCGACCACGTGCCCGCGACGCCGCTGCCGGTCGGCGCGCCGCCGGACCGGGTCGAGCAGCGGCGCGGCGACGATCTGTGCGGACCGGTCGTGCAATGTCGCGCGGAGCAGGTCCTCGGTGTCATCCACTGCGTGCCTCCGTGGTAGGTGCCCGGCCAGAGAGAGCGGCGCGCAGCCGGCCGAGCGCCCGGAAGGCGTACACGCGGACCGTCGGCACCGCATATCCCAGCAGCTCGGCGATCTCCGAGTCCGAAAGGTCGAGGTAGTACCGCAGCACCAGCACCGCACGCTGCGGCCGCGGCAGGGTGGCGAGCAGCGTCCAGATCTCGTCCCGCGCGGCCAGCTCGTCCGCCGTCCGGTACGCCTGGACGCGGTCCGGAACGGTGGCGACCAGCGCTTCGCTGCTGGATTTCCGCCGCCACCACGACAGGTACTGGTTCAGGACCGCCTTGCGCAGATACGGCTCCGGCGCCCCACCGATCCGCGACCACCGGCGGTACGCCCGGGCGAGCACCTCCTGCAGCACATCCTCCGCGAGGTAGCGGTCGCCGCAGAGGAGATAGGCGAAGCGCAGCAGCGCCGGCCCTCGTGCGGTGACGAACTCCTCAAAGGAGATCTGCACAGTCGGTCCTCCCGTCGCGGCGGCTGCTGCTTGTTACACGCGACGGGAGGTGCGCTGCGTTTCAGGCCCGCGGCACCGGGTCGTTGTAGACGCCGGGAGGCCCGGAGTACGCCCGACCGCCGACGATGCGCCACGGGTTGGCACGGCAGCCGTGCAGGCCGAGGGTCTGCTGCTGCATCAGCGGCGCCGGTCGCCCGCGCGCCGGGCAGGTCTCGTGCCCGTGGCCCAGCCGGTGCCCGACCTCGTGGTTCACCACGTACTGCCGGTAGACCTCCAGCGGGGCGCCGTACTTCGGCACGCCGTGCGCCCAGCGCGCCACGTTGATCACGACGCGGTCGCCGTTGCGGCAGGACGTGTAGCGGTCACGCCCGCCGCCGCACAGCTGGTCGCGGGTCACGGGAGTGGCCAGGTAGAGCGTGAAGTCGTACGGGTCGCCCGGCCCGACGCGCTGGAACCGCCAGCTCCGGCCGCCGGTCCAGCCCCGCGGGTCGGCGAGGATCGAGTACGTCGCGTCGGCGAACTGCGCGACGTTCACGTTGTTGATGCCCCGTTCCACCGCGACGCGGTAGCGCAGCAACTGCCCGGCCTTGCCGGCGATCCGGCTCCGGCCCGCGGCGATCGACCAGGTGCCCTTGCCGGCCTGCGGATAGCTGATCACCGGCGGGCGGGTCGGGGGCTTCGGTGGCGGGTCCACGATGACGGGGCCGGGCCTGATCTCGCCCGGCGTCGTCCGGTCCGGCCCCGACCTGATCTCGCCCGGCGTCGCCCGGTCCGGCCCCGGCGTGGTCGACGGGGCGGCCGTCACCGTGCTGGTCCGGCCGCTCGGGGCGCCGGCCGCGGATTGGCCCGCACACCCCGCGTTCGCGGCCAGCGCGACCGCCAGCGCCAACCCGGTCGCCGCCATCCGCCGTGACCTGCCACCCACGCCGGCACTCCTTCGGCTTCGTGGGACCGCCGCTCGATCCCCTCGCCATTGATCACGCGGTGAGCGCCGGCCGGCGTTTCAGCTCCGCCAGCAGGGCCTCACCGCTCGGACCCATCGGCGGGGGCGACCGGAAGCTTCGGCAGATCGACCGATTCCCATCGCAGGTTCACTCGGCCGAGGGGAGCGGGCCACGGAGGGGCCGGCCTCGTGCCCCAGCCTCGGGGATCAGCCGCGGGGTCAGTAACGGGTGAGTTCGGCAGCAAGATGAGGTGGGTGGGTACAAATCCGCCTACCGATGAGACCGTCAGCTGTGGATGCGTTCCGCTGCCACGCTCCCAGTCCTCGGCGCGCGACTCGTCACCTAGCGACCGTCCGTCCGGCGTCGTGTCCTCGCCTCGATCGCTGTACGCACACCCACTGCGGTGGCCGCGGTCAAGCTGATACCGGCCGCCAACCCGAAGGCGAGCAGCACGGCTCCGACGGCGAAGAGTCCGGTGTCGTCATGGGAGGCAGCGTCCACCGTCCAGACCACCCAGAAGCCGACCGCCACACCCCCGGGCCCGGCCACAGGATGAGCGCGCACCGCGAGCACCACGGTCGCCACCGCGACGGTCAGCGCGCACCCCAACACCTGCAGGGTCACGTACGGGGTCTGGACGCTGTCGGTGATCACGTCATAGGACGGCGACCGGTCCCAGCCCAGCCAGGCGGCCCAGGTGAGCGCACCCAGAACCACGCCGAGGGACAGAGAGCGGCCGACCCGGTGGGGTGAGATCGGGGTCATGGGCCGATCGTGACTGCGCGACAGTCGTGGCACCACGCGATGGCGTCACCTTCACCTGATGGCACTACCGCAGACGTGTCGGCGTGACCCAATGGCGTCGAAGCAATCGGCAGGCCGCTGGACTGAACGTGTCTCTCGGTGGGCACGCTACGAGCGAGACTCGGGTCACGCATCGCCCGTCGATTTGTACCCACCAACTCATCCTGCTGCCGAAGTCTGTAACGGGTGACGCCGGCGAGGAAGGCGCGCCAGGCGGCCGGCGTGAACGCGAGGACCGGGCCAACGCGGTCCTTGCTGTCCCGCACCGCCACGGCCCCGCGCAGATTCGTCGCCACCTCGACGCAGTTACCGTCCTGAGCGCTGCGACGGCTCTTGCGCCAACGGGCGCCGGTCAGCTCCATGTCCCCGCCACTTCCCTCATCAGCTCTATCGACTGGCGCGGCGTCAGCGTCTCGCCGAGCGTCGCCTCCCATACCCGTCGCACCCAAACCCCGGCCTCGGGGATCAGTAACGGCTGACGCCGGTGAGAAAGGCCCTCCAGGCGGCCGGCGTGAACGCAAGGACCGGACCAACGCGGTCCTTGCTGTCCCGCACGGCGACGACCCCGCGCAGGTTCGTGGCCACCTCGACACAGTTGTTCTGCTGGTTGCTGCGGCTGCTCTTGTGCCAGACGGCGCCGGTCAACTCCATGTCTCCGCCACTTCCCTGAACAACTCGATCGACTGGCGTGGAGTTAACGTCTCACCGAGTGTGGCCTCCCAGACCCGCCGTACCCACGCCAGGTCCGCCGCGCGCTCGCTTACCTCACCTGGGACCTGGCCGTCGAGATACATGACTTCGTTACCGTCAGGCAGCATGGCGAGGACGAACGGACCGTTCAGGCCAGGGTACTCACCGGCGGACGGCGGCACGACGTGCAGCCGCACCCGAGGGTATTCGCTCCCCACGCGGGCCAGGTGGAGCAGTTGCTCCCGCATGACCGCTGGCGCACCGACCACTCGTCGAAGCACTCCCTCGTCCACAACAGCCACGAGGCGCGGCGGATTCTTGCGCGCAAAAATGGCCTGTCGCTCCATCCGGGCCGCCACCCGCCGCTCGACCTCCTGCGCTTCGAGCAGCTCACCGCTGGCGAACACCGCTCGGGCGTAAGCCTCGGTCTGGAACAGGCCCGGTACGTGTAGCGGCTCGTACTGCCGCAATGCGGTCGCCTCACGCTCGACCGCCAGCCAAGGGCGCAGCCACGGCTGAGTCGGATCGTGGCTAACCAGGTCCTCCAGCATCCGGCCGAAGAGGCCGCCAGTTTCTAGCGCTTTGTCCACGCGACTCAGGAAGTCGGCGCTTGGCCGCTGCTGGCCCAGCTCGACGGCGCTCACCAGCGACCCCGAGTAGTTGATCGCCCTGCCCAGGTCCTCCTGGCTCATCCCCCGGCCGGTGCGCGCCCGGCGCAGCTCGCCGATCAGGAACGTCGCCGCGGTCTTCTGCTCAGTCATATCCAGGATGCCTCCACCGCCGAAGCCCTCGATTCCACCCGCTGTCCACCTGCGGAAACGCCGCTTCCAACGCGACTGCCGGGACGGCCGCGGACCCTTCCGACCGTAGTGCCGTCCTCACCAGACTGTGAAGGCCGGAACCGCTCGGATCCATAGCAGACAGACGAGGACGGGCGGAACCGCCGGGACCGCGCCGACTCCCCCGGCGCGGTCCCGATCCAGCCCGCGCCAGCGCGACGAGGGTGCGAGCACCAACGCGCCCCAGACGCGGGCGCGAGCACCGACGCCAGCAGCTCGACAGGAGGTCGTACATGCGATGGCTGAATCGTGGGCCGCAACCGATCCCACTCGCGCCGCGGCACCGCCGCGTCTGGCGCGGGCTGCGACCGCGCTGCTCCTGCGGTCAGCGCTGGAGGTCGTGCCCGGACCGCCACGCCACCGTGCCCGTTGTGGCGGCGCCCGACCCGCGCCGCCGCAACCGCCCCGCGTGGGCGGACGCGACCGTGGCGAACCCGCAGGTCGGACGGGCCGGCCGGCTGACGCCCGCGCAGACCTGGCGGGCCAACGGCGGCCGCTGGTGAGCCACACCCCGCACACGCCGCTGCGCCCGATCTGGCTCTGCCGTGCCTGCGCCGCGCCGTGGCCGTGCGGGTCCGCCCGGCTCGCGCTCACCGCCGAGTACGCCGACGATCCGGTCGGGCTCTGCGTCTACCTCTGCGCCACGCTCCACGAGGCGGTCGCCGACCTGTACCGGCTCAACCCCGACGACGGCCCCGACCCGCGCGCGGTCTTCGAACGGTTTCTCGGCTGGGTGCCGCGCCGACCGACGTGATCACTCGGTGCCGGCGGGCGGCTCCGGCGCGGGACGCGTCATCCGGAGCACGTCGAGCGCCTCGTCGAGCTGCTGCTCGGTGAGGCGCCCGGCCTCGACGTGGCCGCGCTCGATCACCACCGACCGGATGCTCTTCCCCTCGGCCAGCGCCTGCTTCGCGATCGAGGCGACCTCGTCGTACCCGAGGAAGCGGTTGAGCGGGGTCGCGATCGACGGGGAGCCCTCGGCGTACTCCCGGCACATGTCTTCGTCCGCGACCAGGCCGACCACGCAGCGGTCGGCGAGCAACCGGCTGACGGCGGCCAGCAACCGGATCGATTCGAGCAGGTTGCGGCCCATCACCGGGAGCATCACGTTGAGCTCGAAGTCGCCCTGCGAGCCGGCGAACCCGACCGCCGCGTCGTTGCCGATCACCTGGGCGCAGACCTGGCGGACCGACTCGCAGACCACCGGGTTCACCTTGCCGGGCATGATCGACGAACCGGGCTGCAGGTCGGGCAGGCGCAGCTCGCGCAGCCCGGCTCGCGGGCCCGAGCCCATCCACCGGATGTCGTTGGCGATCTTGTAGAGCCCCACCGCGATCGTGCGGAGCTGCCCGGACGCCTCGACGAGCGCGTCCCGCGCCCCCTGCGCCTCGAAGTGGTTGCGCGCCTCGGTCAGCGGCAGCCCGGTCATCTCGCGCAGCCGGCCGATGACGGCGGCGGCGAAGCCGGGCGGGGTGTTGATGCCGGTGCCGACCGCGGTGCCGCCGAGCGGCAGTTCCGCCAGCCGGGGCAGGGACGCCTCCAGGCGCTCGATGCCGTACCGGACCTGCGCGGCGTAGCCGGAGAACTCCTGGCCCAGCGTGACAGGGGTGGCATCCATCAGGTGCGTACGCCCCGACTTCACCACCGAGGCGAACTCCTCGGCCTTGGCGCTCAGCGCGCCGTCGAGGTGCCGCAGCGCCGGCACCAGGTCGTGCAGCACGGCGTACGTGGCGGCGAGGTGGATCGACGAGGGAAAGACGTCGTTGCTGGACTGCGACGCGTTGACGTGGTCGTTCGGGTGCACCGGCCGGCCCAGCACGCGGGCGGCAAGGGTGGCGATCACCTCGTTGGCGTTCATGTTGGACGACGTGCCCGAGCCGGTCTGGAAGACGTCGATCGGGAAATGGTCGTCGTAGGTGCCGTCCGCGACGTGCGCCGCCGCCGTCGCGATCGCCTCCGCGACGGCGAGCGGGATGACCCCGAGCTCCGCGTTGACCTGGGCGGCCGCCCCCTTGATCTGGGCGAGCGCGCGGATGTGCGCCGGCTCCAGCCCGCGCCCCGAGACCGGGAAGTTCTGTACGGCGCGCTGGGTCTGCGCCCCCCACAGCGCCTCGGCGGGCACCTCCACCTCGCCCATCGTGTCGCGTTCGATCCGGAACCCGGGCACCTCGTTCGTCGTCACACGCCCATCCTGCCCGGAACCGGGCGCGGCTACGCCTGGCTTCCGTTGATCATGATGTTTACCGCGCCCGGGACGCGCGCGAACGGGCCGCAAACCTCATGATCAACGCGGCGGAACCGTCAGGCGCGGCCGATGGTGAGGACCGGCTTGGTGACCTCGGCGAAGAAGTCGTTGCCCTTGTCGTCGACGACGATGAAGGCCGGGAAGTCCTCCACCTCGATCTTCCAGACCGCCTCCATACCCAGCTCCGGGTATTCGAGGACCTCGACGTGCTTGATGCAGTCCTGCGCCAGCCGCGCGGCCGGGCCGCCGATCGAGCCGAGGTAGAAGCCGCCGTGCTGCTGGCACGACCGCGTCACCTGCGCCGACCGGTTCCCCTTGGCCAGCATCACCTGAGAGCCGCCGGCCGCCTGGAACTTCTCGACGTACGCGTCCATCCGGCCCGCCGTGGTCGGTCCGAAGGAGCCGGAGGCGAAGCCCTCGGGCGTCTTGGCCGGGCCCGCGTAGTAGACGGCGTGGTCGCGCAGGTACTGCGGCATCGGCTCGCCCGCGTCCAGCCGCTCGGCGATCTTGGCGTGCGCGATGTCGCGCGCCACCACCAGCGGGCCGGTGAGCGACAGCCGGGTCTTCACCGGGTACTTCGACAGCTCGGCGCGGATCTCGTCCATCGGCCGGTTCAGGTCGACGCGGACCACCTCGGCGGAGTCGAGCTGCGCGTCGGTGACGTCCGGCAGGAAGCGGGCCGGGTCGGTCTCCAGGCGCTCCAGCCAGACGCCCGACGGCGTGATCTTGGCGACCGCCTGGCGGTCGGCGGAGCAGGAGACCGCGATCGCGACCGGGCAGGAGGCGCCGTGCCGGGGCAGCCGGATCACCCGTACGTCATGGCAGAAGTAGCGACCGCCGAACTGCGCGCCGATGCCGAAGTTGCGGGTCAGCTCCAGCACCTCGGCCTCCAGCTCCACGTCCCGGAAGCCGTGCGCGAGCATCGACCCCGACGTGGGGAGCGTGTCCAGGTACTTCGCCGAGGCCAGCTTCGCGGTCTTCAGCGCGTGCTCGGCGGAGGTGCCACCGATGACCACCGCAAGGTGGTACGGCGGGCAGGCGGAGGTGCCGATCAGCCGCAGCTTCTCCTCCAGGAACTGCATCATCCGCGTCGGGTTCAGCAGCGCCTTCGTCTCCTGGTAGAGGAAGGACTTGTTGGCCGAGCCGCCGCCCTTGGCCATGAAGAGGAACTTGTACGCGTCCGGCTGGCCGCCCGGGTCCTCGGCGTAGAGCTCGATCTGGGCGGGCAGGTTCGTCCCGGTGTTCCGCTCGTCCCACATGGTGAGCGGGGCGAGCTGGGAGTAGCGCAGGTTGAGCCGGGTGTACGCCTCGTACACGCCGCGCGCGATCGCCGCCTCGTCCGAGCCGTCGGTCAGCACGTGCCGGCCGCGCTTGCCCATCACGATGGCGGTGCCGGTGTCCTGGCACATCGGCAGCACGCCTCCGGCCGCGATGTTCGCGTTGCGCAGCAGGTCGAGCGCGACGAACCGGTCGTTCGGCGACGCCGCCGGGTCGTCGATGATCGAGCGGAGCTGGGCCAGGTGCGCCGGGCGCAGATAGTGCGAGATGTCGTGCATCGCCTCCGCGGTCAGCGCGGTCAGCGCCGACGGCTCGACGGTGAGGAATCGCCGCCCGCCCGGGCCGTGCACCACATCGACGCCCTCGTCGGTGACCAGGCGATAGTCCGTCAGGTCATCGCCGAGGGGAAGCAGGGGGGAGTACGAGAACGCGGCGGCACTGCTCATGAGCGGCAAGCCTAGGCCAGCCGGGGGCGGTTGGCGTAGCGGCGGGGCCGGTCGTGGGACGTACCACTGCACCGGCGTGTCGCGCGGCCAGCTCAGCCGCGCAGCGGCGTGCCCGGCCAGCTCAGCCGCGGCCCGGGACGGCGCTCGGGCAGCGTGGCTCCTTCGGGCCGCCGCACGGTCCCGGCTCCCCGTCGCCCGGCCCCGGCCCCGGAACGCCGTCACCGGGGTCCGGCACCCCACCGCCGGGCGGCGGTCCGGTGCCGCCCGGACGCGGGCGACCGGGCGGCACGGCCACGGTGCCGAAGCGGACGTACCCGATCTCCCGACCCTCGCCGATCACCATGCCGCCGGGCCCGAGGGCCAGCACCTTCGCCGACGAGTGCAGGTTGATCAGCTCCCGTCCGGTACGCGGATCCAGCGCGATGATCCGGTTGGCCTTGCGCTCGACGAGCACCGCGGCGTAGCGGGCGAGCCCGGCGGAGGTCTCCGGCTCCGCGGGACGCGTCCACCGTGGCCCCGGCACGCCCAGCTCGTACCCCTTGATCGTCTTGTTGTCCGCCGAGCGCACCAGCGCCCGCCGGTCGTCGACCGCGAGCAGCGTCTCCCGCTCCGCGCCGGTCCAGAGCGTCCGCCCGTCGTACGCGTCGAGCACGACCTCCAGCCGCTCCGGCGTCACCCCCACGAGCACGTTGTCGGTGCCGGTCGGGTTGTCGCGGTGCGGGCAGCCGGCGCCGTTCGCGGTCCGCAGGTTGATCCCGACCCGGCGCCACACCCGCTGACCGTTCGCCGGGTCGTACGCCTCGACGGTGAAGTAGCAGGTGCCGTCGTCGCTGGTGGCAACGGTGTGCAGCACCCGCCCGCCGACCACGCTGATCCGCTCGTGCTGGCCGGGCTCGAGCTGCTGCACGAACCGCCCGAGCGCGGTGTCGAGCACGTGGACCCGGCCGTCCACCGGGAAACCCAGCATCGGCGGCATCGGCTCCGGCCCCCCGGCCTGGGTCGCCACCTGACGAGTGGTCAGCGGCCGGGTGCCGCGCAGCTCCGGGTTGTCGGCGAAGAGCACGAAGCCGATCCCGGGCACCGGCGCGGTCCAGAGCGGGGTGCTGCCGCGCGGCGCCCAGGCGGTCAGCAGGCAGTCCGTCGGGCCGGAACAGCGCACGTCGAGCAGCGCGTCCCGGTAGCTCCAGACGGCGACCGCCTGGCTGTCGCGGCGGCGCACCGCTCCGGTGGCCGGGTCCAGCACCTCGTACCCCTTGACGAGCAACTGCCCGATCGCGACCACCGCGCCGGGACCGTCGCCGGCGACCGCCGCCCAGTCGGCCTTGCGCCGCCAGATCTGGACGCCGGAGGCGAGGCTGCGCGCCTCGACGGCGAGGCGCTCCTCCACCACGACGGCCGTGTCGGTGATCGTCACCGTCTTCGGGGTGCCACCGATGCGCTGCTGCCAGGCGACGTCGGGCTCCGACATCGGCTGGGTCCGGCCGACCCAGCCCCACATGTCCGGGAAGGGGTTCCAGACGTTGGTGGCGACGAGCACGATGAGGACCGTCGCCGCGAAGGCGACGTAACACTTCACGCACGGGCCGCCGGTCCCCTTCGGCACCCGGTCACGGTAGCGACGCCGGGACGGGGAAATCGACCTTGCCTAATCGGCGTTATTTTCCCGTGTCGATGAGGTATGCCCGGCTTGGCGGGGGTTCACAGTCGCCGACCGGACGAGCGGCAGCACCCGGTACGGGATCTGCTCGGCCAGCGCGATGATCGTCGAGGCCCGGACGATGCCCTCGTACGACACGATCTGGTCGATCACCCGCTGCAGGTCGGTGTTGGAGCGGGCGACGATCCGGCAGAGCAGGTCGCCGGAGCCCGTGATCGTGTGCGCCTCCAGCACCTCCGGGATGTCCGACAGGTGCGCCGCCACCGCGTCGTGCCCGTAGCGCTGGCTGATCTCCAGCGTCACGAACGAGGTCACCCCGAAGCCGATCGCGGCGGGCTCGATCTCCGGCCCGAACCCGCGGATCACGCCGCGGGCGAGCAACTTGTCCAGCCGGGCCTGCACGGTCCCGCGCGCGACCCGCAGCCGCCGCGAACACTCCAGCACGCCGATCCGGGGCTCGGCCGCGAGCAGCGCGATCAGCTCGGCATCGAGCGAATCGAGCTGGACATCTTGCGCAGTAGTCACGGCGACCGACCCTACCAAGTGCACAACCTGACCAGCATTTCAGTGGACAGTTGCCCAGGTCACCGTCGTCCCGCGATCCTTCCCGCACAACACGGTTCCACGGCGCCGGCCGCCCGCGCCACGGCCAGAGAGGGAGTGACCGCGATGACCCACGCCATCGACCGCCCGCAGACCGCTGAGGACGTCGACGTCGACGAGTTGATCGGCGCGGTCGCCCACGACATCACCGCCGACCCGTTCCCGGTCAAGGGGCTCGACCACGTCCGGTTCCTGGTCGGCAACGCGAAGCAGGCGGCGCACTACTACTCGACCGCGTTCGGCATGACCTGCGTGGCGTACCGCGGGCCGGAGCAGGGCTACCGCGACCACGCCGAGTACGTGCTGACCAGCGGATCGGCCCGCTTCGTGCTCGCCGGGGCCGTGCACGCCGGGGCGCCGGCGTCGGCGCACGTCGCCGCGCACAGCGACGGCGTCTCCGACATCGCGCTGCAGGTCCCGGACGTCGACAACGCGTACGCCCACGCGCTCGCCCAGGGCGCCACCGGCGTGACCGCCCCGCACGACCTCACCGACGAGCACGGCACGGTCCGGATGGCCGCGATCGCGGCGTACGGCGACACCGTGCACTCGCTGGTCGACCGCTCCCGCTACAGCGGGCCGTTCCTGCCCGGCTTCGTGGCCCGCAAGCCGATCGTGGACCGCCAGCCGATGATCGACGCCGGGGTGCAGCCCAAGCGCTTCTTCCAGGCCGTCGACCACATCGTCGGTAACGTCGAGCTCGGCAAGATGGACGAGTGGGTGGAGTTCTACCGCCGCGTCATGGGCTTCACCAACATGGCGGAGTTCATCGGCGACGACATCGCCACCGACTACTCGGCGCTGATGAGCAAGGTCGTCGCCAGCGGCACGCGGAAGGTGAAGTTCCCGCTCAACGAGCCGGCGGTCGCCCGGAAGAAGTCGCAGATCGACGAGTACCTGGAGTTCTACGGCGGCCCCGGCGCCCAGCACATCGCGGTGGCCACCAACGACATCCTGGCCAGCGTGGACGCCATGCGGGCGGCCGGCGTCGAGTTCCTCGACACCCCCGACTCGTACTACGACGACCCGGAGCTGCGGGCGCGGATCGGCGAGGTGCGCGCGCCGATCGAGGAGCTGAAGAAGCGCAAGATCCTGGTCGACCGGGACGAGGACGGCTACCTGCTGCAGATCTTCACGAAGCCGGTCCAGGACCGCCCCACCGTCTTCTTCGAACTGATCGAGCGGCACGGCTCGCTCGGCTTCGGCAAGGGCAACTTCAAGGCGCTCTTCGAGGCCATCGAGCGCGAGCAGGAACGTCGCGGCAACCTGTAACACTGTCCTGGTGATCGACGAGCCTTCCGACGCCAGGACCGCAACCGGAACGCCGGTGGCGCGGCCGTCCGCGCCGGCCACGCCACCGGGGTACGGGCCACCGCCCGGCCCCGGTGGCGCCGCGGCGTTCCTGCCGGGCCTCGTCTACCTCGACGGGCTCCGCCAGCTGTGGGACGAGCCGCACCAGCAGTGCCTGCACCACGAGTTCGGCCGGACCGTTGTCGTTAAGGTGCCAGCGTGAACTCCGCGACGGGGAGCGCCCCGCGCGGTCGCGAGCAGAAGGTGGCACCGTGAGTTCTGTGGCCCCGGGGTGGTACAAGGACCCCGCCGAGCCGACGACGCAGCGTTACTGGGACGGCGAGGGGTGGGTCGGCGCGCCGTTGCCCGCGGGCGCGACGCCACCGCCGGGCCCACCGCCCGCCGAGCCGGCCCCCGCCCCGCCCGCCGCCGCACCGCTGCCCGGTGTGCCGCAACCGGGTGCGTCCCAGCCCGCCGCACCGCTGCCCGGCGCGCCGCTGCCCGGTGCGCCGCAGCCCGGTGGGTCGTGGGCGCCGGGACCGCCGCCGCAGGCCGGCCACCCGCCGTACCCGCCGTACGGGCCGCCCGCCGGGCCGCCCGCCGGCTTCCCGCCGGGACCGGGCGCGCCGCCGCCCGGCTGGCCCCACCCGTACGGCCACCTTCCGCCCCCGCCCCCGCGCCCGCACGGGCTCGCGCTGGCGCCGCTCGGCGCCCGGCTGGCCGCCCGCCTGATCGACATCGGCATGGTGCTGCTGCTCAACGTCGTGGTCAACGGCTGGTTCGTCTGGCAGTACGCGCAGGAGGTCTCCCCCGTCTTCGCGGAGGCGTGGCGGCGCGCCCGCGCCGGCGAGCAGTCGATGGACGGGCTGCCGACGGCGAGCGAACGCGCCACCAGCCTGCAGATGGTCATCGTGCTGATCGCGGCGGCGCTGTGGTTCGCCTACGAGGTGCCGTCGACCGCGAACACCGGACAGACGCTGGGTAAGCGGATCATGCGGCTGAGGGTGGCCCGGTTGGAGGCCGACGGCCCGCTCGGCTTCGGCCGGGCGTTCCGGCGCTGGAACACGATGGGGCTGCCCACCCTGCTCTGGGTCTGCTGCGTCGGCTTCGTGCTGCAGATCGTCGACTCCGCGTATGTACTGTTCGATCGGCCGCTCCACCAGGCGCTGCACGACAAGTCGGCGCAGACCGTGGTGGTGCAGCTCCCCCGCGACGCCACCCCGTCGCACCGCCCCGGCGCCGAACCCGAGGACCGCTCCGACACTCCTGGAGGCTCAGCATGACCCGGTCTTCCGACCCCCAGCAGCGGCCCCGGCGGCTCGGGCTGACCCGCGCCGACCTGGACGCGCTGCCCAACTACGTGCCCGGCCGCAGCCCGGCCGACCTCGCCCGCGAGCTGGGGCTGCCCGAGGCGATCAAGCTGGCGAGCAACGAGGTGCCGTACGGGCCGCTGCCCGGCGTCGTGGAGGCGGTCACGGAGGCCGTCGCGGGCGTGCACCGCTACCCGGACATGGGCGTGGTGGCCCTGCGCGAAACCCTCGCCGAGCGGTACGGGGTGAACGCCGACCGGATCGCCACCGGCTGCGGGTCGGTCGCGCTCGCCGAGCACCTGGCGCGCGCCACCTGCCTGCCCGGCGACGAGATCCTCTACTCGTGGCGCTCGTTCGAGGCGTACCCGATCATCGCCGCGACCACCGGCGCGACCAGCATCCGGGTGCCGAACACCCCCGACCACGGCCACGACCTGCCGGCGATGGCCGCGGCGGTCACCGACCGGACCCGCATGATCCTGGTCTGCAACCCCAACAACCCGACCGGCACGGCCCTGCGCCGCGCGGAGCTCGACCGGTTCCTCGCCGACGTCCCCGACGACGTGCTGGTGATCCTCGACGAGGCGTACCGGGAGTTCGTCACCGACCCCGACGTGCCCGACGGGCTGGCGACCTACGCCGACCGCCCGAACGTCGTCGTGCTGCGCACGCTGTCGAAGGCGTGGGGGCTGGCCGGTCTGCGGATCGGCTTCCTCGTCGCCCACCCCGAGGTCGCCGCCGCGGTCCGCAAGGTGGTGACCCCGTTCTCGACCAGCATGGCCGCCCAGGCCGGGGCGCTGGCCGCGCTGGCGCAGGAGGACGAGGTACGCCGGCGCTGCGCGCTGGTCGTCGCCGAGCGGGAGCGGGTGACCGAGGCGCTGCGCAAGCTGCTGCCGGACGTGCCGGAAAGCCAGGCGAACTTCGTGTGGCTTCCGCTGGGCGACCGCGCGGCGGCGTTCAGCGCGGCGTGCGAGGCGCGCGGCGTGATCGTCCGGCCGTTCCAGGGCGACGGCGTCCGGGTCACCATCGGCACCCCCGAGGAGAACGACGCCTTCCTCGCGGTCGCCGAGACCGCCCTCGGCTGACCGCCCGTCGAGATCAGCTGGCGGCGAAGATGATCGGGTCGGCGCTGCGGTAGTACCGGGCGTCCTTTTCGGTCGGGTCCACCGGCTGGGCGAGGCGTTCCACCGCCACGAAGCCGTCGGCGGCGTAGCCGTACCCGGGCGCCCAGTTGGTCTTCTCCCGCCCGGTGCGGAGCACGAACCGGGACCGCTCGGCCCCGCTGGCCACGTCGATGGTGACCAGGTCGCGGCCGGGGGTCAGCAGGTGCACCCGGCCCGGCTGCACGGCGACCACCCGCGTCCCGGCCTCCACCGGCCGCCGCCACAGCTCGGCCCCGGTGCGGACGGACCGCGCGGTCAGCTCGGCGCCGTCGCGCCGCACCGCGGCCTCTCCGACCAGCCACGCGTCCGGCTGATCGAGCACGCCCGCCGCCACCGGCGCGCCGCCGTCGAGCAGCCAGCCGCGCGCCCGGTCGCCGCTCGTGCTGCGCATCGCCGCGCAGCCCGAGCGCGCGACGCCGCAGCCGAGCGGCTCCACGACGAGCGGTCCGCCGCCGTCCGGCCGCCACGCCGGCGCCGGCTGCCCGGTGGCCACGTCCCGTCGGCGAAGAGTCTGCGGTGACGCGCAACTGTCCGTCGTCACGTACTCGCCCGAGCGGGTGGTGAAGCCGTCCCGGTCGCAGGCCGCGTCGCCGCGCCACAGCTCCGCGCCGCTGCGCAGGTCGAACCCGCGCGGCCCATCCTCGCCCGTCACCACCGCGACGGGGCGTCCGTCGCGAGCGGTGGCGGTGTGCAGCCCGGCCGGCGCGTAGACGGTGAGGGCGCCGGTGCGTCGGCCGGCGTACCCGGGGGTTTCCGGTCGCGGGCCGGCGGCCCGCCAGACGGGACGTCCGCTCCGGGCGTCCAGCGCGACCAGCTCCCCGTCGGACCACCGGCTGAGGACCGTTGCGCCGTCCGCGACGACCCCGACCAGCTGTTCCGGCCACCGCCGGTACGACCAGTACGGCGTGACCTGCGCCTTCGCGTCGATCGGGCCGTCCGCGCGGACCTGGCGCTTCGCCGCGTACACCCGGAGCCGGCCGTCGACGAGCAGCGGCGCGACCGGGAACCGGGCGACGACCCCGGGCTGCGCGGTCGGGGGCGGCGGATACCCGCCGCGGGCGGCCGTGACCACCTCGGTCGGGGCGAGAACGCGGTAGCCGATCACCGCGGTCGCCACGAGCAACACGACCGCCGCGGCGGCGATCACCGCGATGCGGCGTCGCCGGCCGCGCCCACCCGCCGTGACCTCGGCGTCCGCCATGCCCGCACCTCCGCGGGCACCCTATCGATCCCGCGCGGCGCCCGATCAGGCGGCCGCGGCCGGATCGCCGTTGGCCGGCACCGGCGTCGCGACGGCGAGCGCGAGGTCGGCCAGGTCCTGCCGGAGGGCGCCCTCGACGGTACGGGCGGCGAGCCCGCCGAGCACGAACGCCAGGAATCGTCCACCCGGGCCGTTCGGGGCCCCGTCGTGCACGACCGTGACCGCCGTCCTGCCCCGACGGCGGCCGGCGTCGACGGGCGTGAGCGTGTACGTCATCCGGTAGTCCGCGCCGTCCCCACGCGAGCTGGCCACGAAGCGGTGCGGCGCGGCGCAGTCGTCGACGTGGAACTCCTCGGTGACGCAGGTGCCGTCCGGCATCGTCCGTGACTCGCACCAGATGGTGCCGAGGCCGAACCGGCCGGGGGTCAACACCCGCACCTCGTCCACGGTGGAGAGCCACGTGATCCGTTCGGTCAGGTCGGTCATGACCCGCCAGATGTGTTCGGCGGGCGCGTCGAGTAAGCGTGTCACCGTCACCGTCGACATGGCGCCTCCCTGGGTCAACAGTAAGGCCAGACGCCGGGAACCTGTAGCCGTTTCGCGACCGTGGGTTCATCGACCGGGCGCGGGCAGGGGTGCGCCGAAGGCCGGGTCCTAACCGTGGCGGGCCGGCAGGATCGTGCCGGTCACCTCACCCAGCCCGATGGTGGTGCCGTCCGGTCCGGGGGCGGTCGCCCGGATCGTCACCGTGTCGCCGTCCTCCAGGAACGTCCGGGCGCTGCCGTCGGCGAGCGTCACCGGCTCCCGCCCACCCCAGCTGAGCTCGAGGAACGACCCGGTCTGGTCCCGCTCGGGACCGGACACGGTGCCGGAGGCGAAGAGATCACCGGACCGCAGCGACGCGCCGTTCACGGTCAGGTGCGCGAGCTGCTGCGCGGGGGTCCAGTACATGGTCGAAAACGGCGGCCGGCTCACGACGCCGCCGTTCCATTCGACCTCCAGTCGCAGGTCGAGGCCGTGGTGCGGCTCGTCGCGCAGGTAGTCGAGGACCGGCGGGTCCTGCGGCGGCGCCGACACCCGGGCGTGGGCGAGGGCGTCGAGCGGCACGACCCACGCCGAGACCGAGGTGGCGAAGGACTTGCCGAGGAACGGCCCGAGCGGCTGGTACTCCCACGCCTGGATGTCCCGCGCCGACCAGTCGTTGACCAGCACCACCCCGAAGACGTGGTCCGCGAACTTCTCGATCGGCACCCGGTCGCCCAGCTCCGTCGGCACCCCGACCACGAAGCCCACCTCGGCCTCGATGTCCAGCCGCGCCGAGGGCCCGTAGACCGGGCCGTCGGAGGTGGGACGCTGGCCGCACGGGCGCACCACCGGGGTGCCGGAGACAACGACCGTGCCGGCCCGGCCGTGGTAGCCGATCGGCAGGTGCCGCCAGTTGGGCAGCAGCATCGGCTGGCCCGGTCGGAAGATCTGCCCGACGTTGGAGGCGTGGTGCTCGGAGGAGTAGAAGTCCACGTAATCCCCGACCGCGAAGGGCAGGGTCAGCTCGACCTCGGCGAGCGGGATCAGCAACGGCTCCACCGCCGCGCGGTGCTCCGGCAGGGTGAGCAGCTCGATGATGCGGCGGCGTACCGCCGTCCACTGTGGGCGACCCAGCGCGAGGAAGTCGTTGAGGACCGGCCGGCGCAGCGCGCCGCCCGCGAGGACCAGCTCGGCCGCCTCCGCGCCGTCGAGGTCCAGCACGAAATCCCCGACGCGTACGCCCAGCCGCGGCTCGCGTCCGTCGTGCCGGAATGCCCCGTACGGCAGGTTCTGCACCCCGTACGGCGAGCCGGCGGCGCCGTCAACCCACGTCATTCCTCGTAGCCCCCATCGATCAGACCGAGCCGGATCAGGTCGGTCAACGGCTCGGCGATGCTGCACGAGCCGAACCCTATCCACAGTGGACGTCGCTCGAGCCGGCGCGCCCGCGCTGCCTCGACCAGCTGCAATGCGTCGGTGACCGCGAGCTGCTCGGCAATCTCCGCGACCTCGGCGCCGTCGGCGGCCGCCGCCGCGGCGACCAGCACGTTGAGGAAGCCGTGGTGCGCGAAGCCCGTCTCCGGGTCGGTGTCGCGCACGGCGTGGTGCAGCCCCGCGGTGAGCTTGAAGGGGAGATCGCGGTCGCGGCAGGCGCAGATCACGGCGGCCAGCTCGACCGGGGTCGGAAAGAGCTCGGCGGCGAGCCCGCCGGTGCGGAACTTCGCCGCGACCCGGCCGACCCGCGCCCGCGCGGCGGCGACCGTGTCGAGGGCACCGAGCAGGCCCCAGGTCAGCGGGATCTCCGCGTACACGTCGACGCCGTCGGCCTGCCACGGCAGGCCGAGGAGTTCGGCGAGCCCGGGGTGCGGGTCCTCGCCCCGCTTGGCGACCGCGGCCTCGACCTGCCGGATCCGGATCCGCGGGTCGAGTCCGCCCCGGGTCGCGTGCAGCCGGGCGATCGCGGGCACGTCGCCGATGACGCCGACGTCGATTCGCTCGTCGGCCCCCAGCAGCGGCGGCAGCTCGGCCAGGGCCGCGACCGGCACGAGCAGCGGGCCGACCAGGTCGGCGTACCGGGCGGCGCGGTGCTTCCGGTGCGCGGTCACGGCGGCGGGGAGCGTGGCGCTGCCGGGCGGGAACACCGCGGCGTCGTCGACGAGTCCGGCGAAGAGCCGGGGCACCTGCGTTGACACGAACACAGAACTTAGTGGACGCTACGAGAAACGGACAACAGCGTCCGATAATCGGACGGTATCGGCCGGTGAACGCGACATTACGGAGGGTTGTCATGCCGTACTACCGCAGCGTCGGCGAGGTGCCCCGTAAGCGGCACACCCAGTTCCGGCAGCCCGACGGCACGCTGTACGCCGAGGAACTGATGGGGCAGGAGGGCTTCTCCTCCGACTCGTCGCTGCTCTACCACCGGCACCTGCCCACCGCGATCGTCGCGGCCGAGGAGTACGACCCGCCGGCCTGGACACGGGTGCCGAACCGGCCGCTCAAGCCCCGTCACCTGCGCACCCACAAGCTCGACAGCGGCGGAGCCGACGCCGTGCTCGGCCGGCAGCACCTGCTGGCCAACGACGACGTCCGGATCTCGTACGTGGTGGCGGACCGCCCGTCGCCGCTCTACCGCAACGCCATCGGCGACGAGTGCCTGTACGTCGAGTCCGGCACGGCGCGGGTGGAGTCGCCGTTCGGGGCGCTGGACGTCTCCGCCGGCGACTACGTGATCATCCCGACCTCGGTCATCCACCGGATCGTCCCCACCGGTCCCGAGCCGCTCCGGGTGCTGACGATCGAGGCGACCGGGCACATCGGGCCCCCGAAGCGGTACCTGTCGGTGCGCGGGCAGTTCCTGGAGCACGCCCCCTACTGCGAGCGCGACGTGCGGGGACCGGCGGAACCGCTGCTGGTCGACGACGAGGACGTCGAGGTGTATGTGCAACACCGTCGCGGATGGACCCGTCATGTTTACGCCCACCACCCGTTCGACGTGGTCGGCTGGGACGGCCACCTCTACCCGTGGGCGTTCTCGATCCACGACTTCGAGCCGATCACCGGGCGCATCCACCAGCCGCCGCCGGTGCACCAGACCTTCCAGGGCCCGAACTTCGTGATCTGCTCGTTCGTGCCGCGGAAGGTCGACTACCATCCGCTGGCCATCCCGGTGCCGTACAACCACCACAACGTCGACTCCGACGAGCTGCTCTTCTACACCGGCGGCAACTACGAGGCCCGGCGCGGCTCCGGGATCGAGCAGGGGTCGATCTCGCTGCACCCCGCCGGGTTCACGCACGGACCGCAGCCCGGCGCCGCCGAGCGGGCGATCGGGGTGGACTACTTCGACGAGTTGGCCGTCATGGTCGACACCTTCCGGCCGCTCGACCTCTGCGACCCGGCGCTCGCCTGCGAGGACACGGCGTACGCCTGGACCTGGGCCCGGCGCGGCCCGGCCACGGAGCGGTAACGGACGAGCGGCACCCCCCGGCCGCCCGGCGTCGCTGCGTTCACGCGCGGGGCAGCAGTTCGCGCCACGCCGCGAACTGCGCGAGGGCGCTGACCGCGATCGCCAGCGCGAGCGGCCACGGGGTGCCGATCAGGGTGTAGAGCAGGATCAGGCAGGGGGCCGCCGCGACGGCGTACACGGCCAGCGCGAGGGGACGGTCGGCGCGCACCAGGTTCGGCAGCAGCGTCTTGATCGAGCCGGGCAGCCGGGCGGCGAGCACCCAGACCGTGATGAACCCGCCGATCGCCAGCAGCCCTGCCCAGATCCGCGAGGCGGTCCCGCTGCCGGCCGCGACGAACGCGACCAGCACCGCCGCCACCATCCCGTAACCGGCGCCGATGAGCACGAGCTGCCGCAGCGCCATCCCGATCGTCCGGCCGCCGTCCATCCGCGTGGGCTGCAGCGCCGCCGCCTCCGCGATGTGCTCCAACGCTTCGGCGTACCGCCGCTGTTCGAGGCGGATCACGCCCAGGTCGTGGCGCGCCTCCGCGAGCTCCGGGTCGAGCCGCAGCGCCTCCCGGTAGGCCCGCTCGGCCAGGTCGAAGAGCTCCAGTCGCGCGGCGACCAGCCCGAGCACCAGATGCGCCTCGGGCTCCTCCGGCGCGAGCTCGACGCCCCGCCACGCCGCGTTCAGCGACTGCTGCCCGTTGCGTGCCTCGGCCAGGATCGCCGCGCCGCTGCGCTGGGCGTACGCGTCGTCCGGGCCCAGCACCAGCACCCGATCCGCCATCGCCGCCGCTTCGCGGAACCGGCGCAGGTCGGCGAGGGCGAGCCCGCGCGCCACAACCGCCGGAATGAAGTCGGGGGCCGCAGCAACCGCCGAGTCCGCGGCGGCCAACGCGTCGTCGGGCCGCTCGGCCGCGAGGTGCACCCGGGCGAGAACGGTCAGGACGATCGGGTTGCCGGGCTCGAGCGCGACGGCATAGCCCAGCTCGGCCGCCGCCTCGTCGTAGCGGCCGAGATCGGCGAGGAGCTGGGCGCGCTGGAGGTAGCCCTCGGTGGAGGCGTCCGGGGAAGAGGCGGCGTCGCTGGACACGCGGCCGAGCCTAGCCGGCCGCCGCACCCCGTCGATCAAGGAGTTGTCGCGACAGAAGCGCCGCGCGGGGTCAGCGGGGGTGGATCATCGCGACGGCGAGCCCGGCGAGGCCCTCGCCGCGGCCGGTCAGCCCGAGACCGTCGGTGGTGGTGCCGGAGACGCTGACCGGGGCGCCCACCGCGTCGGAGAGCACCCGCTGCGCCTCGTCCCGGCGCGGTCCGATCTTCGGCCGGACCCCGATCACCTGGATCGAGACGTTGCCGATCTCGAAGCCCGCGGCGCGAACCCGGCGGGCGGTCTCGGCGAGCAACGCGACGCCGGCGGCTCCGGCCCACTCCGGCTCGGCCACGCCGTAGTTGGAGCCGAGGTCGCCCAGGCCGGCCGCCGAGAAGAGCGCGTCACAGGCGGCATGCGCGGCGACGTCGCCGTCGGAGTGCCCGGCCAGGCCGTCGACGTCCGGCCAGAGCAGGCCCGCCACCCAGCACGCGCGGCCGGCTTCGAAGGCGTGTACGTCGGTGCCGACGCCGACCCGCGGAATGATCACCCCGAAAGGGTACGCGGCTCAGCCGGCCGACACCGGCGGGGCGGTCGCCAGCAGGTGCTCGGCGAGCGCCAGGTCGAACGGTCGGGTGATCTTCAGGGCGTATTCGGAACCGGGGACGCAGGTGACGACGCCGCCCTGCTTCTCCACCAGGCCGGCGTCATCGGTCAACGCGTCCACCGCGGCGGCGTGGGCGGCGGCCAACACGTCCCGCCGAAAGCCCTGCGGGGTCTGGACGGCGCGCAGCGCCGATCGCTCGACGGTGCCGAGCACGACGCCGTCGGCCGAGACCTCCTTGACGGTGTCGACGACCGGGAGCACGGGGATGACCGCGTCGGCCCCGGCCCGCACGGCGGCGGCCACGGACTCGACGAGCGCGGGCGGGGCGAGCGCGCGGGCGGCGTCGTGCACCAGGATGATCTGCGGGCCGGCGGGTACGGCGCGCAGCGCCGCCGCAACGGACTCCTGCCGGGTGTCGCCGCCGGGCACGACGACCACCGGAGCGACGTCGGCGAGCAACGCGCGGACGGATTCGACCTCGGCCGCCGGGGCGGCGACGACGACCGCGGCCACGGACGGCGCGGCGGCGACCCGACGCACGGCGTGCACCAGCAGCGGCTCGCCGCCGAGCAGTCGCAGCGCCTTGGGCGCGCCCGGACCGAGCCGGACGCCCGCGCCGGCAGCCGGAACGAGGACCGCGACGTCACCGCGCGGATTTTGATGCGCGGTCACGTCGCGGTCCTCGGCTGGTTGATGCGCTGGATCGGCAACGAACGAGTGACTCGGCGTCTTACGCCTCGGTCAGCACCTTGTCGAGCAGGATCTCGGCCTCGTCTTTGGTGCTCTTCTCGGCGAGGGCGACCTCGCCGACCAGAATGTCACGCGCCTTCGCGAGCATCCGCTTCTCACCCGCGGAGAGGCCCCGCTCGCGCTCACGACGCCACAGGTCACGCACCACCTCGGCGACCTTCAGCGGGTTGCCGGAGGCAAGCTTCTCGAGATTCGCCTTGTAACGCCGCGACCAGTTCGTCGGCTCCTCAGTGTGCGGGGCGCGCAGAACGTCGAAGACCTTGCCCAGGCCCTCCTCGCCAACGACCTCTCGCACGCCGACGATCTCGGCATTCTCGGCGGGCACCCGCACCGTCAGATCACCCTGAGCGACCCTGAGAACGAGGTACTGCTTCTCCTCGCCCTTGACGACCCGAGTCTCGATTGCCTCGATGAGTGCGGCCCCGTGGTGGGGGTAAACAACGGTCTCGCCGACACTGAAAACCATAGGTTCGAAACCCCTTTCGCTGTGTCTAGGGTAACACGCTCAGGCACCGATGTCCCACCCCGGGCCTGACCGTTAGCCCAGCTCAGAGGCGTTGTGAGAGGTCTTTCTCCGGCTTGACAACCGGACTGTCCGACGTTTTCAACACTCTCCGTGACTTTTTGATCACGCGCGTGTAGCGAGAGTCGTAAATATCGGACGTAGGGCGTTTCGGCGCTTCAAGCATATCTCTCCGTACGGGCCAGCGACCACCACTGGCGGTACCCGGCCCGATCCAGGACGCTGGGCGGTGACCCCGATCGATGGTGCGCAGCGACAGGGGGGCGACGATGGCCGGGCCGGGCTCTCCCGACGGACCGCCCGACGGCCTGCCGGAGCTGCCACCCCACTGGGGTCCGATCGTCATCCCGGACGACCCCGCCGAGCTGGCGGCCGAGGCCCTTGCCCTCCGCCGCGAGCTGCGCGAGAACGCGACACGGACCGGCGGTCCGAGCCGGCGCCCCGACGCGGGCGCCACCGCGCCCACCCGGCTGCGGATGCCGCTGCTCATCGTGGCGATCGCGATGCTCACGACCCTCACCAGCCTCTTCGGGATCGGCTGGAGCTCGCCGCCACCGCCCGCGCATGGGCCCGCCACCGGCGGGAGCCGGGCCGGACAGCCCCTGCCGGCGCTCGACGTCATCGACGCGAACGGGACGACCGTGCCGCTGCGCGCGCTCCTGCCCGCCGTGATCATGCTGCCCGAACGGTGCGAGTGCGCCGATCAGATCCTCGCGACCGCGGCCGCCGTACCGGCGGAGGTGAACGTCGTGGTGCTGACCAGCGGCGCCGCGCAGCCCAGCCCGGCGCCGCGCGCGCCCGCCCTCGCCACGCCGATCCGCGCGCTCGCCGACCCGGCGAGCGGGCTCCGCGGCCACCTGCGGTTGACCCCGACACCCGCCACGGCAACCGTGCTGCTGGTCGGGGCGGCCGGCGACATCGTGCTGCTGCTGCCGGCGACCACCTCGATGACGGAGTACGCCGGGCACCTGCCGTCGCTCGCGCGCTGAGCACGTCGGCCGTCAGTCGGACGTCCGGGACAGCAGCGCCGCGTAGAGCGTCAGCCCCGGGCCGAACGCGAGCATGACGATCCAGCGCGGCGGCCGCGGCGCGCGGCGCAGCCGGTCCAGGATCAGCAGCACCGTCGGGGACGAGCAGTTTCCGTGCTCGGCGAGCGTGGACCGGGACTCGGCCAACGCCTCGGGATCCAACCCGAGCTCGCGCTCCACGACGGTCAGAATCCGCGGACCGCCGGGATGCACCGCCCACCCGTCGACGTCGACGAGGCGCAGACCGTGCCGGCCGAGCAACTGCCCGACCAGATCCCGTACGTGCAGCGCCAGCACCTGCGGCACCCGCGGCGACAGCCCCATCCGGAAGCCGAGATCCGTCACGTCCCACGTCATGTGGTCGGCGGTGGAGGTGTCGGTCAGCGCGGTGACCTCGCGCACGGCGTACCCCGGACCGGCTCCCGGCACCACCACGACGGCCGCCGCGGCGTCCGAGAAGAGCGCGTGCGCCACGATCTGCTGCGTGTCCACCCGGACGGCCGACGGCTGCAGATGCAGACTGGTCAGCTCCGCGCAGAGCAGCAGGGCCGGCCGCCGGCGGGCGACGACGAAATCCGTCACCGCCCCCAGCCCGGGCAGCGCGGCGTAACAGCCCATGTGCCCCACGAAGAGCCGCTGCGTGTCGGGCGCCATGCCCATGTCCCGGGCGAGCAGGATGTCCAGCCCGGGCGTGACGTAGCCGGTGCAGGAACAGACCGCGAAGAGCCCGACGTCACCGGCGGTCAGCCCGCTCGCGGTCAGCGCGCGGTCCACCGCCTCCTTGCCCAGCGGCAGCGCCTCAACCAGATAGCGGCGCATCCGCCGCTCCGTCGGCCACTCCGCGACGTCCTCCAGCAGCGGGCTGACCGCCGCCTGCCGACGCCGTACCCCCGAGTTCGCGAAGATCCGCTCCGCCAGCGCACGCGTCGTGCCCGCGTAGCGGCCGGCGAAGAAGCGCTCCCACAGCTCCTCCTGTGTCGTCGACGGGGGCAGCGCGAGCCCGATGCCGGCCATCACCGGCGCGCTCACCATCGCGGCGCCGATCCCTCGCGGTCCGGGTCCCCGCCGAGCGCGGCGACCCCGAGCCAGTCGGCGCAGACGTCGGAGGTCGGCGGGTGCAGCGAACCGCACCGCGCGTCCCGGTAGAGCCGCTCCAGCGGATGCCCCCGCCGCGTCGCCGAGGTGCCGGCCGCCTCCAGCATCGAGGCCGCCACCTCGGCCGCGGTCGTGCCGGCGAGCAGCTTCGCCCGCCACACCCAGCGGTTCGTCTCCGGATCCCCCGGCGCCTCGTCGACCCGGCGTGCCGCCTCCGCCACCACCAGCCTCGCGGCGGCCACGCTCGCCTCGGCCCGTCCGATCCGGGACCGGATCGCCGGCAGCCCGGCCAGCCCGCGCGCGGTGACGTGCTCCACCGCGGCGTCGACCGCCGCCCGCGCCACCCCCACGTACACCGCCGCGTAGCTGGCGACCATCCAGTGCGGCATCAGCTGCGCGACCACCAGCGCCAGCCCCTCGACCCCGCCGAGCAGCGTGTCGCGCCCGACAGTGACGTCCAGGTGCAGGTCGTGGGAGGAGGTGGCACGCATGCCGAGCGAGTCCCAGGTCGGCTCGACGTGCAGTCCCTCGAGCGTCGCCGGCACGAGGAACTGCGACACCACGGCCGGGTCGGCGGCGCTGCGGGCCGCGACCAGGTACGCGTCCGCGTGCCCCGCGCCCGAGCAGAAGCTCTTCGCGCCCTTGAGGTGGTATCCGCCGTCGACCGCCTCGTACACCGTGCTGAGCTGCGACAGCCGCGAGCCGGCGCCCCGCTCGCTCATCGCCACCGCGTACCAGGAGCCCGCCGCCGCGTCGGCGAGCAGCTTGTCGCGCGCCGCGAGCGCCGCGTCCGGCACCCCCAGCGCCTCCGCCAACTCCTCCGTGACCGCGCTCAGCGCCCCGGTCACCGAGGCGTGCATGTTGAACACCAGCGCGGTCGCCCCATTCCCCCGCGCCAACTCGTACGCGACGGCCACGTACTCGGCGAAGCCCGCGCCGACACCACCGAGCCGGCCCGGCACCATCAACCCGAACAGCCCCGCGTCACGCAGCTCCGCGAAGTCCTCGACCGGGAACGCCCCCGCCCGGTCGTACTCCCCGGCACGCGCGGCCAGCCGCGGCGCCAGTCGCCGCGCCACTTCCGACGCATCCACCACCATCGTCATCCCCCTTCGCGGTTGACCCCGGGTCCCGCCGATCGCCGACCCTGCCCGTCCTTCGTCCCGCGCCCCTGGTAGAGCACCGCGGTCGACCACGTCGGCACGATCCGGGCCCGCCCCGGCCGGCTGCACCGGACCAGCCATCGCAGCAGGCCGGGCAGGGTCGGGCGGATCCCGCGGACCGCCAGGCGTACGCCGTGCCTCGCGCACTCGGCGGTGAGCACCCGGGGGTCGACGAAGAGCCGCGGGTCGTGGATGCCGCGCGGCACCCCGGGCACCCGCTCGGCGACCGACACCGCCAGCAGCCGGCTCAACGCCGTGGCGTTGAGCGTGTCCAGCACCAGCAGCCCGCCGGGACGCAGCACCCGGCACACCTCGGCGACGGTCCCCGGCAGGTCGGGCACGTGCTCGAAGAGCTCCCCCGCGGCGACCACGTCCGCCGCGCCGGCGGCGAGCGGCAGGGCGCCGGCGTCGGCCAGCACCGGCGTCAACCCGCGCTCCCCCGCCTGCCGCAGCGCCGAGCGCACCAGATCCACGCCGACGTGCCGGTAGCCCTTCGCGGCCACGTGCGGGGCGAGCAGACCCGCCCCGCAGCCGACGTCGAGCAGCACGGCGCGCGGGTGGCGCGCCGGCGGAATGAGCCGGGCCCGCGCCTCGGCGAGCCAGTGCAGCATTTCGAAGGCGCCGTCCGGCCGCCACCACTGGTCCGCCAGTTCGTCGTACTGGCGGGGATCGTTGCGCGGCAGGGTGCGCATGGTGCTGAGCGTGGCACGACTCGCTGGTAACAACCAGACTTCCGGTATGACTCGCCTGGTGTTACGCCACGGTCTGGGGCTGCTCCGGGCGAGCCACCCCGAGCCGGCAGTCGCGGTCACGACCGTCACGGTGCTGCTCGCCGTGGGTGTCGGGCACCGGCCCGCCGGCGCGCTCGCCGTCGGGGCCGCCGTGCTGGCCAGCCAACTCGCGGTCGGCTGGACGAACGACTGGCTCGACGCCGGCCGGGACGCGGTCGCGGGCCGGGCCGACAAACCGGTGGCGACCGGAGCCGTACGCCGGGATCCCGTGGGCGTGGCCGGGGTGCTGGCCGCGCTGGCCACACCGGTGCTGGCGCTGATCAGCAACGCGACCGCGGCGGCCTGCCTGACCGCGGCGCTGGTGTCGGCGCTGCTCTACAACTGGCCGCTCAAACGCACGCCGCTGTCGGTGCTGCCCTACATGATCTCGTTCGCCGCCCTGCCCGCGTTCATCGTGCTGGCGTTGCCCGGCGCGCCCGCCCCGCCGGCCTGGCTGGTCGTCGCCGGGGCGCTGCTCGGCGGCGGCGCGCACTTCGCCAACGTGCTGCCCGACCTCGACGACGACGCCCGCACCGGCGTACGCGGGCTGCCGCACCGGCTCGGCGCCGCCGGATCGCGGCTCGCCGCGATGGCGCTGCTGCTCACCGCGACCCTCGTCCTGGTCCTCGGACCGCCCGGACCGCCGGGGTGGGTGGGGTGGGCCGCGCTCGCGACCGCGGCCGTGGTCCTGCCGGCCGGGTGGTACGTCAGCCGCGCCGCGCAGCGCCGGGGGAGCCGGTCGGTGGGGGCGTTCCGGGCGGTGATGCTCGTGGCCGTCGTGGATGTGCTCCTGCTCGTGCTCGGCGGCCGGGTCGTGTGACGCGGGCGTCGGGGGCGAAATGGCGGGTCGGCGCGGGGCGGCGGATCACGGGCAACTACGCTGGAACCGGTCTGCGCGGCCGTGACCGCCGCGCCGGGCGCCCCAATCGGCGCCGATCGCAACGAGGAGGACCCACGTGACGCGCTCGATCCGGGGAACCCGCCGGGCTGCGGTGCTGCTGGCCGGCGCCGCCGCCAGCGCCCTGCTGCTGGCCGGCTGCGGAACTGGCCAGCTCGCGGAGACCGCGCTGAAGGATTCCGCAGTGCCGGGAGTGAACGCCGACTCCCGCGACGGCGCGATCCAGCTCCGCAACCTCCTGGTCCCCTACAAGGACCCGAAGGGCTACCCGGCCGGGAGCAGCGCCCCGATCTCGGTGGCGCTCTACAACATGACCGGCTCCCCGATCACCGTACGGATCACGACCGCCCCGCCGCAGGACCCGGAGAGCAAGGACTCCGTGTTGTCCGGCCGGTCGGTCTCGCTGGTCGCGGCCGGCGCGGCCAGCCCGGGCGCGTCGCCGGGCCCGAGCGCCTCGGTCACCGCGATCCCGAGCGGCGCCAACACCGTGAGCCCGAGCGCGTCGGCGAGCCCGAGCGACTCCGCGAGCCCGAGCGGCGCCCCGGCGGAGAGCGCGTCGCCGAGCGGCGAGCCCGAGCGCCCCGCCGAGATCACCATCCCGGCCGGCGGCTCCGCGATCTTCCTGGCGGGTAGCAACCGCGAAGGCATCCAGGTGAACGGGCTCGACCGCGACCTGGTGCCGGGCAAGTCGGTGAACCTGGTCTTCGAGTTCGAGCACAACGGCGAGCGGCAGGAACTCCACGCCGCGGCGCCGGTGGGCCTGCCGCTCAGCCCGGCGCCGCGCGGCAGCGCGGGCCACGACGAGATCAGCGGCGGCCACTGAGCCGAACGTGAGCTACGGCGCGGGCCGGGCGTGGCGAGGCCATGCCCGGCCCGTTTCGTCGTACCCGTTGGTTAACGTCCTGACGTGACCTCCCGATCCGCCCCCCGCGCCGCCGCCCGTTCCCGCGAGCCACGGCCCGCGTTCGAGTGCGATGCCTGCGGCCACCAGCCTCCGAAGTGGGTGGGGCGGTGTCCGGAGTGCGGCGAGTGGGGGTCGGTGGTCGAGTCCACCCTCACCGGCCCGGTCGTCTCCGGCCGCGTGGTCAGCTCGCGGATGCCCGCCGAGCCGGCCCGCCCGATCGCCACGATCAGCGCCGCGCCGGCGAAGGCCCGTCCGACCGGGGTCGCCGAGCTCGACCGGGTGCTCGGCGGCGGCCTCGTGCCGGGCGCGGTGGTTCTGCTCGCCGGCGAGCCGGGGGTCGGCAAGTCCACGCTCCTGCTGGACGTGGCCCAGCAGTGGGCCGCCGGCGGCTCTCCGTCGCTGGTCGTGAGCGGCGAGGAGTCGGTCAGCCAGGTACGGCTGCGCGCGGAGCGGATGGGCACGCTGCACGACCAGCTCTACCTCGCGGCGGAGAGTGACCTGGGGGCCGTCCTCGGCCACCTCGACGCGGTCAAGCCCGGGCTGCTCGTGCTGGATTCGGTGCAGACCATCTCGACCCCGGGCACCGAGGGCGTGCCGGGCGGGGTCACCCAGGTCCGCGCGGTCACGGCGGCGCTCGTCGCGATCGCCAAGGAGCGCAACATCGCGACCGTGCTGGTCGGCCACGTCACCAAGGACGGGCAGGTCGCCGGTCCCCGCGTGCTCGAACACCTCGTCGACGTGGTCCTGCACTTCGAGGGCGACAAGCACTCCTCGCTGCGGATGGTGCGCGGGGTGAAGAACCGCTTCGGCGCCGCCGACGAGGTCGGCTGCTTCGAGATGCACGAGGGGGGCATCACCAGCCTCGCGGATCCGTCCGGGCTCTTCCTGACCCGCTACGCCGAGCCGGTTCCCGGCACCTGCGTGACGGTCGCGATGGAGGGGCGCCGCGCGCTCGTCACCGAGGTGCAGGCGCTGATCGGCGCCACCGTCGCCGGCTCGCCGCGGCGGACCGTGTCGGGTCTGGACAGCGCCCGGCTCGCGATGGTCCTCGCCGTGCTGCAGCGCCGCACCGAGCGGCTGACCCTGCACGACCGGGAGGTGTTCGCGGCCACCGTCGGCGGCATCCGAGTCGTGGAGCCGGCCGCAGACCTCGCCGTCGCCCTCGCGGTCGCCTCCGGCGGCCTCAACCTGGCGATCGCCCCGCACCTGGTGGCGATCGGCGAGGTGGGGCTCACCGGCGAG
Source organism: Micromonospora pattaloongensis (assembly GCF_900107255.1). Classification (GTDB taxonomy): domain Bacteria; phylum Actinomycetota; class Actinomycetes; order Mycobacteriales; family Micromonosporaceae; genus Micromonospora_I; species Micromonospora_I pattaloongensis. Next base: position 718,933 of record NZ_FNPH01000001.1, read on the forward strand.
GTCCGCCGGGTCGGCGCCGTGCCGCGCCGACTGGCCGAGGCGGCCCGGCTCGGCTTCCGGTTCGCGCTCGTGCCGCCCGGCTGCGGCCCCGAGTCCACCGGCGTGAAGGCCGACAACATGCAGGTGACAGAGGTCACTGACGTGCGCGCCGCGCTGCAATGGGCGGCGAAGTTCTCGGCGGAATGATGTCGCCGGTCACCGCCGGGGGTGCGACAACGACGGCGGGCGCGCGGCTGCCCCGGACAAGGGGCGTCAAGTCACCGCAAGCCGGGCACCGATGCCGCGCCGCCGTGCGGGAGGACCATCGCCGGGCGGCGCGGGCCGGCGGGCGCCCCACGGCGCTGCGCAGTAACCACGACAGCACCGAGCGCATGGCGGTCCGTAGACTGTGCCCGTGCCGATCGACCGCGATGCGAACAGAGCCGCCAGCGCCAGCCCACCCGGCCGCGCCGGCGTCGTCGGCTCGCCTGGGCGCGCCATGAGCGCCAGCGGGAACACCCTGGCCGGTTCAGGGCCCACCGGCGACCCGCTCCGGGCCAACCTCGCGCTGATGGCACCGGGCACCGCGCTCCGTGACGGCCTGGAGCGGATCCTGCGCGGGCGGACCGGCGCGCTGATCGTGCTCGGGTACGACAAGGTCGTCGAGTCGCTCTGCACGGGCGGGTTCCCGCTCGACGTCGAGTTCTCGTCCACGCGGGTCCGTGAGCTGTGCAAGATGGACGGCGCCGTCGTGCTCTCCAGCGACGGCACCCGCATCGTCCGGGCCGCCGTGCACCTGATGCCCGATCCGTCGATTCCGACCGAGGAGTCCGGCACCCGCCACCGCACCGCCGAACGTGTCGCCCGGCAGACCGGCTACCCGGTCATCTCGGTCAGCCAGTCGATGCGCATCATCAGCCTCTACGTCAACGGCCAGCGGCACGTCCTCGACGACTCCGCCGCGATCCTGTCCCGCGCCAATCAGGCGCTGGCCACGCTGGAGCGTTACAAGCTGCGGTTGGACGAGGTCTCGGGGACGCTGTCCGCGCTGGAGATCGAGGACCTCGTCACGGTCCGGGACGCGGTCGCCGTCGTACAGCGCCTCGAGATGGTCCGCCGGATCGCTGACGAGATCTCCGGGTACGTCGTCGAGCTCGGCACCGACGGCCGGCTCCTCGCGCTGCAACTCGACGAGCTGATGGCCGGCGTCGACGCGGACCGGACGCTGGTGATCCGCGACTACCTGCCGGTGGGCCGGAAGGCGCGCACCCTGGACGAGGCGCTGGTGGAGCTCGACCTGCTAACCGCGACCGAGATGATCGATCTGGTCGCGGTCGCCAAGGCGATCGGCTACCCGGGCGCGTCCGACGCGCTCGACGCGGCGGTCAGCCCGCGCGGCTTCCGGCTGCTGGCCAAGGTGCCGCGGCTGCCCGGCATGGTCGTCGACCGTCTCGTCGATCACTTCGGAAGCCTGCAGCGGCTGCTCGGCGCGACCGTCGAAGACCTGCAGGCCGTCGACGGGGTGGGCGACGCGCGCGCCCGCGGCGTACGGGAGGGACTGTCCCGGCTCGCCGAGGCATCCATCTTGGAGCGTTACGTCTGACGGCGCGTCAGGCGACGACCTGCAGCCGCACCGGGTCGCTCACCTTGCTGCCCACCCGGCCGAAGACCTGGTAGTCGCCGGCCGGCGCGGGGTTTCCGGTCGCCATCCCGTTCGCGCAGGCGGTGGAGAGGCGGCCGTTCCAGGAGACCTGGTACTCGCGCTCGAAGGCGGGCGAGAACGCCTCCACCCGCGACCCCTTCGCGATGCCGCAGCGGTCCGAGGACCACACGGTCCGGGCGCCCTGCTTGATGTAGATCTCCTGAAGGTCCGCCCCGACGTCGCGGCTGCAGGTCCGCGCAGAGACGTTCTTGACCTTCAGGCGCAACTCGATCGTCCCGCCCTGCCGCACGGCGCTCTGCGCCGGCACCGGCGTCACCGAGATCTCCGCGTCCGTGCACGCGTCGCCGTCCACCGCCCCGACGGCCGGCTGCTCCTGCGTCGGCGCCGTGTCGGTCGGCGGATCGGCGCTGCCCGGCGCATCCACCACGTCGTCGTCCTCCGTGGGCGGCGCGCCGGTCTCCGGCGTGAGCACGCCGGGGCTGGCCGGCGCGGAGGCATCCGGGCTCGGCGAGCCGTTCGCGCCGGTCTTCCGGTCGTCGCCACCGGATCCACTGCACGAGTAGACGATGATCATTAGGAAAACCAGCAGCGCGCCGAGCACCGCGGCTCGCCGCCGCCAGTAGACGGCGGTCGGCAGTGGCCCAACCGTCAGTCGCATGATGCCTCACCGTATCGGGGCGGATCGCGTTGATCCCGACGACGCGCCGGGGCGACGCGCACCGACGCGTCACCGCTTTCAGAGATCGTTGTGCATCACAGGTATACCTTGCGTTGGTACACCGCATGCGCCCCGGCCACCCGGTCGAGGAAGAGCAGGCCGGCACAGTGGTCGATCTCGTGTTGCAGGGCGCGCGCCTCGAACCCGTCGGTCGTCAGGCGCACCGGCTCCCCCGTGCCGGGCAGCACCCCCTCCACCACGACCCGGCCGGCGCGCTTGACGTCGCCGGTCAGGTCCGGCACGGACATGCATCCCTCGCGCCCGGCCTTCCACCGCGTCGCCTCGACCAGCGAGGCGTTGCAGAGCACGAAGGTGCCGTGCACCGTCAGCGCCTTGGGATGCCCGGTGACATCGACGGCGAACACGCGGGCGCCGACCCCGATCTGCGGCGCGGCCAGCCCCACACAGCCCGGCGAGACCCGCATGGTGGCCACCAGGTCCGCGGCGAGCTGCACGGTCTCCGGGGCGGTCGGGTCCACCTCCTCGCCCGCCCGGCTCAGCACCGCGTCCGGCGCGGTCACCACCGGCTGCACCTGACCGGCCACCCCGAGCGCGTCGACCGTCCAGTCGCCGAGGCCCGTGCCCTCGCCGCTCACAGCACGTCCGACTCGGAGCGGCGCAGCGTCACCTCGACATCGAGGCCGCGCCCCACCTCCGCGAGCCGCGCCGTGACCCGCTCCACGACCTCCGGGGCCAGCTCCACCTCGGCGACGAGCACGTAGAGCGATCCGCTGAGCCGGGTGGTGAGGTCCGTGATGTTGCCGCCCGCCTCGGCCAGCACGCGGGTCACCGCCGCGACGATGCCGAGCCGGTCGGCGCCGTGCACGCTCATGACGTACGGCTCGCCGCCGGAGAGGGCGGCCCCGTCGCCGCGGACGATCCGCACCGTCGCCAGCAGTTGCCCGTCGGCGGTGAGCGGCTCGAGCGCGGCCTCGACCTGCGGCGCGGCCGGCCCCGAGCAGACCAACGTCATCGCGAAGTGTCCGCGCAGCCGGGTCATGGTGGAATCGGTGAGGTTGGCGCCGAGTCCGGCGAGCACCTCGGCGACGTCCGCCACGATGCCGGGCCGGTCCCGTCCGATCACGGTGATCGCAAGCTCGTTCATCCGGGCAGTCTGCCCGATCGCCGGACGCGCGCGCGGCCGGCCGGCCCGGCGCGTCCACGGTACGGGACGTGATCGTCGTCATCCCCCCGTTCCGGCGGTGGGCGGGCGGCAGCGATCGGGACGGGCGTGACAGGATCGACCCCGCCATGCCCGAAACCACGCTCGCCGCCGCGGCCATCCGGTGGTACGACGAGAACGCCCGTGACCTGCCGTGGCGGGAGCCCGACGTGGGGGCCTGGGCGATCCTGGTCAGCGAGATCATGCTGCAGCAGACCCCGGTCGTACGGGTGCTGCCGGCGTGGCGTGCCTGGCTCAGCCGCTGGCCCACCCCCGCGGCCCTGGCGGCGGACACCCCGGCCGAGGCGATCCGGATGTGGGGTCGGTTGGGCTATCCGCGACGCGCGCTGCGGCTGCGCGAGTGCGCGGTGGCGATCGTCGAACGGCACAGCGGCGTGGTGCCGACCGACCTGGACGCTCTGCTGGCGCTCCCCGGCGTCGGCACCTACACGGCGCGGGCGGTCGCGACGTTCGCGTACGGGCAGCGGCATCCGGTGGTGGACACGAACGTGCGCCGGTTCGTGGCGCGGGCGGTGGCCGGGGAACCGGACGCCGGCCCGGCGACCCGGCCGGCCGATCTGGTGGCGACCGAGGCACTGCTCCCCGCCGAGCCGGTCCGGGCCGCGCGGGCGAGCGCCGCCTTCATGGAGCTGGGCGCGTTGATCTGCACGGCCCGCACGCCGCGCTGCGCGGACTGCCCGGTGACGGAGGTCTGCGCGTGGCGGGCGTCCGGGCGGCCGGCGCCGACCGGCCCGACCCGCCGTCCGCAGCAGTACGCCGGCACCGACCGCCAGGTTCGCGGGCTGCTGCTGGCGGTGCTGCGGGAGGCGACCGGCCCGGTGCCGCATGAGCGGTTGGACCTGGTCTGGGCGGACGCCGCGCAGCGCTCGCGCGCGCTGGCGGGCCTGGTCGCCGACGGCCTGGTGGAGCTGGTCGGCGACGCCTGCGTCCTCGCCGGCGACCGCCCCGGATGACCGCCACGGGCTTGCAGCCGTGGCGCGGATTCGCGCCTGGAGGTGGTGCGGATCGTCGCGGTCGATGGGTGGAGATACGGAACGGCCCCGGTCGAGCGGGGGAACCGCTCGACCGGGGCCGGTCGCTGAGCTGACTACCGATTACTCGTCGGCGCCGGCGGCGGCGGTGCCGCCGAGATCGGCCGGCACGGCGTCCGGCACGACCACCGGCTTGTCCGCGCCGCGGAACACCAGGCGCGACTTGTCGGTGTCCTCCGGGTCACCCTCGCAGTCGATGACCACGATCTGACCCGGCTTGAGCTCGTTGAACAGGATCCGCTCCGACAGGTTGTCCTCGATGTCGCGCTGGATGGTCCGGCGCAGCGGCCGGGCGCCCAGCACGGGGTCGAAGCCCTTCTTCGCCAGGTACTTCTTGGCGTTGTCGGTCAGCTCCATGGACATGTCCTTGTTGCGGAGCTGGCTCTCGATCCGCGCGATCATGATGTCCACGATCGAGAGGATCTCGGTCTGCTGGAGCTGGTGGAAGACGATCGTGTCGTCGATCCGGTTCAGGAACTCCGGGCGGAAGTGCTGCTTCAGCTCGTCGTTGACCTTCTGCTTCATCCGGTCGTAGTTGGACTCGGAGTCCTCCGACGCCTGGAAGCCGAGCGACACCGCCTTGGCGACGTCGCGGGTGCCCAGGTTGGTGGTCAGGATGATCACCGTGTTCTTGAAGTCCACGATGCGGCCCTGACCGTCGGTGAGCCGACCGTCCTCGAGGATCTGCAGCAGCGTGTTGAACACGTCGGGGTGGGCCTTCTCGATCTCGTCGAACAGGACCACCGAGAACGGCCGACGGCGCACCTTCTCGGTGAGCTGGCCACCCTCGTCGTAGCCGACGTAGCCGGGGGGCGCCCCGACCAGCCGCGACACGGTGTAGCGGTCGTGGAACTCGCTCATGTCGAGCTGGATCAGCGCGTCCTCGCTGCCGAAGAGGAACTCCGCCAGCGCCTTGGACAGCTCGGTCTTACCGACACCGGACGGACCGGCGAAGATGAACGAGCCCGACGGACGCTTCGGGTCCTTGAGGCCGGCCCGGGTACGACGGATGGCCTTGGAGACCGCCTTGACGGCGTCCTCCTGGCCGATGACCCGCTTGTGCAGCTCATCTTCCATGCGCAGCAGCCGGGAGGTCTCCTCCTCGGTGAGCTTGTAGACCGGGATGCCGGTCCAGTTGCCCAGCACCTCGGCGATCTGCTCGTCGTCGACCTCGCTGACGACGTCGAGGTCGCCGGCCTTCCACTCCTTCTCCCGCTGGGCCTTCTGCCCGAGGAGCTGCTTCTCCTTGTCGCGCAGCTGCGCGGCCCGCTCGAAGTCCTGCGCGTCGATCGCGGACTCCTTGTCGCGACGCACCTGGGCGATGCGCTCGTCGAAGTCACGCAGGTCTGGCGGCGCGGTCATCCGGCGGATGCGCATCCGTGCGCCGGCCTCGTCGATCAGGTCGATCGCCTTGTCCGGCAGGAACCGGTCGGAGATGTAACGGTCGGCCAGCGTCGCGGCCGCCACCAGCGCGGCGTCGGTGATGCTGACGCGGTGGTGCGCCTCGTAACGGTCACGCAGACCCTTGAGGATCTCGATCGTGTGGGCCAGCGACGGCTCACCCACCTGGATCGGCTGGAACCGGCGCTCCAGCGCCGCGTCCTTCTCCAGGTGCTTGCGGTACTCGTCGAGCGTCGTCGCGCCGATGGTCTGCAGCTCACCACGGGCCAGCATCGGCTTCAGGATGCTCGCCGCGTCGATCGCGCCCTCGGCGGCGCCGGCGCCGACCAGGGTGTGGATCTCGTCAATGAACAGGATGATGTCGCCGCGGGTGCGGATCTCCTTCAGCACCTTCTTCAGGCGCTCCTCGAAGTCACCGCGGTAGCGGGAACCGGCCACCAGGGCACCGAGGTCAAGCGTGTAGAGCTGCTTGTCCTTCAGCGTCTCCGGGACCTCACCCTTGATGATCTTCTGCGACAGCCCCTCGACGACCGCGGTCTTACCGACACCGGGCTCGCCGATCAGGACCGGGTTGTTCTTGGTACGGCGGGAGAGCACCTGCATCACCCGCTCGATCTCCTTCTCGCGCCCGATGACCGGGTCGAGCTTGCCCTCACGGGCCGCCTGGGTGAGATTGCGGCCGAACTGGTCCAGCACCAGGCTGGTCGACGGCGCGGCCTCGCCCGGCGCGGCACCGGCCGCGGCCGGCTCCTTGCCCTGGTAGCCGGAGAGCAGCTGGATGACCTGCTGGCGGACCCGGTTGAGGTCGGCACCGAGCTTGACCAGCACCTGGGCGGCGACGCCCTCGCCCTCACGGATCAGCCCGAGCAGGATGTGCTCCGTGCCGATGTAGTTGTGGCCGAGCTGCAGCGCCTCACGCAGGGAGAGCTCCAGCACCTTCTTGGCCCGCGGCGTGAACGGGATGTGCCCGCTCGGCGCCTGCTGACCCTGGCCGATGATCTCTTCCACCTGCTGGCGGACGCCCTCCAGGGAGATACCGAGACTCTCCAGGGCCTTGGCCGCCACGCCCTCACCCTCGTGGATGAGGCCGAGCAGGATGTGCTCCGTGCCGATGTAGTTGTGGTTGAGCATCCGGGCCTCTTCCTGGGCCAGGACGACAACCCGTCGCGCTCGGTCGGTGAACCGCTCGAACATGCCCTCGTGCTCCTCACGTGCCGTGCGCCATTGATCTGGCGGGGCCAGCGCCCGGACGTCCAGGTGGACGCCCGTGGCATCACTCTATCGCCGCGGACCGACTCTGCTCCTGCCGTGCGTTGCCGGGCTGGACCCTGTCCGCGACGTTTTATCCAACTGTGCAGGCTCCACGGCTGTTCCCAGAGCCCGGCGGTCTACGCGCTGAGCGAAATCCCGCCGCGCGCGTCGCACCGGAGATCGTCCACAGCCCGGAGCGGACGTTGTCCACAACCTGTGGACAACGTCTCCACGGGGTGTGGACAACGCCGCAGAGGGCGGCAGACAACACCAGACCGGGGCATAAACGCCAAACGGCACCGGGTGCGGGGCGAGAACCCCGTACCCGATGCCGCATGGACGGCCCGCCGCGGCGGGACCAGCACTGACCGCGAAAACGACAGTCTCAGCGCCCGGCCTTGGCGTGGTATTCGTCGACGATCTCCTGCGGGATGCGACCGCGGTCGGAGATGTCCTTGCCTTCCTTCTTCGCCCAGGCGCGGATCGCCTTGTTCTGCTCGCGGTCGGCGGCCGCACCACCGCGACCACGGGCGGCACGCCCACCGACCACGACGCCACCGCGGCCCATCTTCGATCCGGCCGCCACGTACGGAGCGAATACGTTCCGCAATTTCTCGGCGTTCTTGGTGGAGAGGTCGATCTCGTACTGAACGCCGTCGAGCGAGAACTTGACGGTCTCGTCCGCGTCGCCGCCGTCCAGGTCGTCGACCAGCTTGTGAATGATCTGCTTGGCCACGGGCCGCAATCCTTTCGAGCAGGTGTTCCGCAAACAAGAGAACAATAGCTTGAAAGATGCGCGGTACGTCAATAGGACACGGCAACTACTCGGGACGGACCAACGGGAACAGGATGGTTTCCCGAATACCGAGGCCGGTCAGCGCCATCAGCAGCCGATCGATTCCCATTCCCATGCCGCCCGCCGGGGGCATTCCGTACTCCATCGCCCGGAGGAAGTCCTCGTCCAGCTGCATGGCCTCGTCGTCGCCCTTTGCCGCCAACTGCGCCTGCGCCACGAGGCGCTCACGCTGCACCACCGGGTCCACCAGCTCGCTGTACGCGGTCCCCAGCTCGAAGCCCATGACGTAAAGGTCCCACTTCTCCGCGAGGCCGGGCCGCTCCCGGTGCGCCCGCGTGAGCGGGCTGGTCTCGATCGGATAGTCGCGCACGAACGTGGGTTCGTGCAGGCGCGGCACGACGAGTTCTTCGAAAAGCTCCTCGGCGAGCTTGCCCGGGCCCCACTTCGGGTCGACGGCGAGATTGTGCTTCTCGGCGTACTGCACCAGCCGCGCCATGTCGGTGTCGACCGTGACCTCCTCACCCAGCGCCTCGGAAAGCACGCCGTAGAGGGTCACCGACCGCCACTCGCCACCCAGATCAAGCTCGGTGCCATCGGCGTGGGCCACCACGTGCGATCCACTGATCGCCCGGGCGGCGTCCTGGACGAGTTCCCGCGTCAGCGTGGCCATCGTGTTGTAGTCGCCGTACGCCTCGTAGCACTCCAGCATCGCGAACTCGGGCGAGTGCGAAGAGTCGATGCCCTCATTACGGAAGTTGCGGTTGATCTCGAAGACGCGATCGATGCCGCCGACGACACAGCGCTTGAGAAAAAGTTCGGGAGCGATTCGGAGGTACAGGTCCGTGTCGAGCGCATTGCTGTGCGTCACGAATGGCCGCGCCGCGGCGCCGCCGTGGAGCAACTGCAACATCGGCGTCTCGACTTCGAGGAAATCGCGGCCATGCAGCGAATCACGCAGGCTGCGCAGCACGGTGGCGCGGGTGCGGACCGTCTGGCGGGCCTGCGGCCGCACGATCAGGTCCACGTACCGCTGCCGGACCCGCGCCTCCTCGCTCAGCGGCTTGTGCGCCACCGGCAACGGCCGCAGCGCCTTCGCGGTCAGCTCCCACGACTCGGCCAGCACCGACAGCTCGCCGCGGCGGCTGGTGATCACCTCGCCGGTGACGCCGACATGGTCGCCGAGATCGACCAGACGCTTCCACTCGTCCAGCCGCTCCGCGCCGACCCGGTCCAGCGAGAGCATGGCCTGCAGCTCGGTCCCGTCGCCCTCGCGCAGCGTCGCGAAGCAGAGCTTCCCGGTGTTGCGGAGGAAGATGACGCGTCCCGTCACGGACACCGTTTCCCCGGTGGCCGTATCGGTCGGCAGTTCGGCGAAGCGCTCGCGCAACGCGGCGAGGCTGGTGGTCCGCGGATAACCGACCGGATACGGTTCGGTCCCCTCGGCGAGCATGCGTTCCCGCTTTTCCCGGCGGACCCGCATCTGCTCCGGAAGGTCGTCGGTCACGTCAACGGGGACGGGCGTCTGCTCGGTCACTGAGTCTTCCCAAGAATAGGTTCCGGCGGTTGCGGCCAGCCTACTCAAGCGACAACTGGCGAGTTACGGGATAACCGGCGCACGGGTCGCGGGCCACACCCTGCCGCCCGTTTCGTCCCCGCTTGCGTCAGGTGTTGCGCTCGTACACCATCCGCAGCCCGATCAGCGTGATCATCGGCTCGTGATGCGTGATCGTCCGGCACTCCCCGATCACCACGGGCGCCAGGCCACCGGTGGCGATCACCGCCTTCAGCTCGCCCAGCTCCTCCACCATCCGCTCCACGATCCGGTCGACCTGGCCCGCGAAGCCGAAATACATGCCGGACTGCAGGCACTCCACGGTGTTCTTGCCGATCACCGACCGCGGCTTCGTCGGCTCCACCTTGCGCAGCTGCGCGGCGCGGGCGGCGAGCGCGTCGAACGAGATCTCGATCCCCGGCGCGAACGCGCCGCCGAGGAACTCCCCGCGCGCGCTGATCACGTCGAAGTTGGTGGTGGTGCCGAAGTCCACGACGATGGACGGCCCCCCGAAGAGCGCATGCGCCGCGAGCGTGTTCACCACGCGGTCCGCGCCGACCTCCTTCGGGTTGTCGATCGCCAGCTGCACGCCGGTCTTCACGCCCGGCTCGACGATCACGCTCGGGATGTCGCCGTAGTAGCGGGCCAGCATGGTGCGCAGCGACCGCAACGCGGCGGGAACGGTGGAACACGCGGCCACCCCGGTGATCTCCACGGCGTCGCCCGCCAACATGCCGCGGAACATCAGGCCGAGCTCGTCGGCGGTGGAGCGGGCGTCGGTCTTGATCCGCCAGGAGTGGACCAGCTTGTCGCCGTCGAACGTCGCCAGGACCGTGTTGGTGTTACCGATGTCGATGCAGAGCAGCACCGCGTCTCATCCCCTCGGCAGCGGATCGGGCACCGCCCCGCCGGCGCCGGTCGGCCGCAGGTCCAGTGCGATGTCCAAGATAGGCGAGGAGTGGGTCAACGCCCCCACCGAGAGGTAGTCCACCCCCGTGGCCGCGTACCGCGCCGCCACCTCCAGCGTCAGGCCGCCCGTCGCCTCCAGCTCGGCGCGGTCGCCGACAACCTCGACCACCTCGCGCAACGTCTCCGGCGACATGTTGTCGCAGAGCAGGAAGTCCGCTCCGGCCTCCACCGCCTCCACGGCCTCCGCCACCGTGGTGACCTCGACCTGGACCGGAACCTCGGGGAACGCGGTCCGGACCCGGCGGTACGCCGCCGCGATGCCGCCGGCCGCGAGCTTGTGATTGTCCTTGATCATCGCGACGTCGTAGAGGCCCATGCGCTTGTTGGTGCCGCCACCGGCCCGGACCGCGTACTTCTCCAGCAGCCGAAGCCCCGGCGTGGTCTTGCGCGTGTCCAGCACCATCGCCTTCGTGCCGGCCAGCGCGTCGGCCCAGGCCCGGGTGTGCGTGGCCACCCCCGACATCCGGCTCAGCAGGTTCAGCGCGGTGCGCTCGGCCGTGAGCAGCAGTCGGGTCGGTCCGGTCACCGTCGCCAGCACGTCGCCGCGCGCCACCACCGCGCCGTCGCCGGCGCGCAGCACCACCTCGACCGTACGGCCACCCGCGCCGACCGCGCCGACCAGCTCGAAGACGGCCGCCAGCACGGCGAGCCCGGCGACCACCCCGTCGGCCCGCGCGACCACGTCCGCGGTGTCGGTCTGCGCCTCGGGAATCGTCGCCAGACTCGTCACGTCCCGCAGCTCGGGACCCAGATCCTCGGTCAGCGCCTCGCGCACGATCCGCTCCACGGCCGCCGCCGGCAGCCCGGCCTCCCGCAGCGCCTGCGCCGTCGTTGGTGTCAGCACGAACCCTCCATCCCCGCCGCGCCGGACGGCGCGCCCCCGTCCATCCCCGCCGCGCCGGACGGCGCGCCCCCGTCCATCCCCGCCGCGCCGGACGGCGCGCCCCCGTCCCAAGTCAGCTGCACCGATCCCGTCGGCGCGATCCCGCTCACCAGATGCCCCAGCCAGTCGTCGCCCGCCGTCGGGAAATCCTCCCGCCAGTGGCACCCCCGGGTCTCCTGCCGGGCATACGCCGCCGCGACCAGCGCCGAGGCGACGGTGAGCAGATTTGCCGCCTCCCAGCTCGCCGTCCGGGCCGCGGCCGTCTCGGTCCCCAGCCGCACCAGCTCCGCGGCGCTCGCCGCCAGCGACTCCGCCGACCGCAGCACGCCCGCGCCCCGCGTCATCGCCCGCTGCAGCGCCGGCCGGGTCGCCGGGTCGGCCGCCCAGCCGACCCGGTCGTCGTCGCCGGGCGCCGGGTCGGACTGCGCCGGCAGGTCGCGGGCGATGTCGTCGGCGATGCGCCGGGAGAAGACCAGCCCCTCCAGCAACGAGTTGCTGGCGAGCCGGTTCGCGCCGTGCACGCCGGTGCAGGCGACCTCGCCGCAGGCGTACAGGCCGGGGATGGAGGTGCGGCCGGACAGGTCCGTGCGGACGCCGCCGGACGCGTAGTGCGCGGCGGGCGTCACCGGGATCAGCTCCGTCACGGGGTCGATCCCGGCGGCCCGGCAGGACGCGACGATGGTGGGGAAGCGCTGTTCCAGGAACGCCCCGCCGAGGTGCCGGGCGTCCAGGTGGACGCGGTCGACGCCGTCGGCGATCAGCACCCGGTGGATGCCCTTGGCGACCACGTCGCGGGGCGCCAGCTCGGCCAGCGGGTGCTGGCCGACCATGAACCGCTTGCCGTCGCCGTCGACCAGGTGCGCGCCCTCGCCGCGCAGCGCCTCGGAGACCAGCGGCTGCTGCGCCCCGCCGGCCGGCACGACCAGGGCGGTGGGGTGGAACTGGACGAACTCGAGATCGGTCACGGCGGCCCCGGCACGCATCGCCAACGCGACGCCGTCGCCGGTCGAGACCGCCGGGTTGGTGGTCGCGGCGAAGATCTGCCCCATCCCACCGGTGGCCAACACGACCGCGCGGGCCAGCACGGCCCCCACGCCGTCCTCGCTGCCCTCGCCGAGCACGTGCAGCGTCACCCCGCACGCCCGTCCGTCGCGGTCACGCAGCAGGTCCAGCACCAGCGCGTGCTCGACGAGGCGGATCCACGGGTCCCGGCGCACGGCGGCGTGCAGCGCCCGCTGCACCTCCGCGCCGGTGGCGTCGCCGCCCGCGTGCACGATCCGGTTGGCGCGGTGCCCGCCCTCCCGGGTCAGCATCAGCGAGCCGTCGGAGTTCCGGTCGAACTCCGCCCCGAGGCGGATCAGCTCGCGAAGCCGGGTCGGGCCCTCCTCGACGAGCGTCCGGACCGCGCGCGGATCGCAGAGCCCGACCCCGGCGATCTCGGTGTCCGTGGCGTGCGCGTCCGCGGAGTCCAGCGGGTCCAGGACCGCCGCGATCCCGCCCTGCGCCCACCGGGTCGAGCCGTCGTCGATGTTGACCTTCGTGACCACGGTGACGTGCAGTCCCGCCTCGCGCAGGTGCAGCGCGGCGGTGAGCCCGGCGATCCCGGACCCCACGACCACGACGTCGGTGGTCTCCGCCCAGCCGGGCGCCGGCGCGGCCAGCCGGCGGGGCAGCGCCGGCAGGTCAGGTCTGCGAACGTGCATCCGGACAGTCAACCGCGCGCGCTCACCGAGCCGAGCGCCGGGGGCGGGGATTGAGCGGGCCGTTACTCGTACTGGATGGGAAGCGCGCCGGCGCCGGCGCCCTTCAGCGGCTTCGTCACCGTGCGGTCGCTGAGCCACAGGTAGCACCGGACGCCCCGGTTGCCGGCCTTCCAGTCGCCGCTGCCGCCGGGCAGCGAGATCACGCCGACCCGGTACTTGAGGTTCCCGTCGTCGGGCAGCCCCGCGTACCGCGCGATGACGCTGCGGCACTCGTTGTGGAACCGGCTCCAGTCCGCGTCCTTCGTCGGATACGCGATGTCCGGAGCCTTCCAGACGCCCGCGAACTCGCCGTTGTGCGGCTTCGCGCAGCTCGTGGCGGGCATGGTGTCGATGGAGTCGTCCTTGGCGAGCTTGATCGCGTAACAGCCGAGGCGCAGCGGCGACGACGGCGCCTTCAGGGCGTTGCGCAGACTGGCCGTGCGGGTCGCGGTGTCGCCGTTGTCCTCGATGGTGGTCACCTCGGTGACGTCGCACCGGAACCAGCGCGAGCCGCCGGCCCAGGCCGCGGCGGACGGGAGCGCCATGCCCATCCAGAGCCGGCCGGTCCGCCAGGCGCCGCCGACGTACTGCGCGGTCTTGGCGTCGCACTCGGCGTACGCGGCGCGCAGCTCGGCGGAGCCCACGGGCGGCGGCGTGCTGCGCTTGCCGGCGCTGCCGCCGAGTGTGCCGACGTGCACGGTCTCCACGCGGTGGCTCGTCGCGCAGTCGACGGGGTCGAACGCGGACAGGTACGCGGTGTCGGCGAAGTCGGCGGCGTAGCAGGTGCCGGCGGGCGGCGTGAACGATTTCGGGCTCGGGACCGCCGCCCAGTCGTCGGTCAGCGCGCCGTCAACGCCGGCCGGTTTCCCGCAGGCCGTCAGCAGCAGCGCGGCGGCACCGCCCAATGCCACAGCGGTCAACCAACGACGCATCGCGTCCCTCCCGGCCGGCAGCACTCTCCGGCGGCCGAGCATACGGCACCCGCCTGACGGCCCTGCGGCGTCGACACTCGGCGTCACGCAGCGTCACGCAGCGAGGGTCTGGTCCCCCCGGACCAGGTCGCCGGCCATCCCCGGCGCCACGCCCGCCGCGTCGCTGTCGAGCTGGATCACGCGGTTCGCCGCGTCGACGTGCACCACCCGCGGCTCGTACGACCGCGCCTCGGCGTCGTCCATCTGCCCGTACGAGATGAGGATGACCAGGTCGCCCGGCTGCACGAGGTGCGCCGCCGCGCCGTTGATCCCGATCACGCCACTGCCCCGCTGACCCGGGATCACGTACGTCTCCAGCCGCGCGCCGTTGGTGACGTCGACGATGGCGACCTGCTCGCCGGGGAGCAGGTCCGCGGCGTCGAGGAGGTCCTGGTCGATGGTGACCGAGCCGACGTAGTGCAGGTTGGCCTGCGTCACCGTGGCGCGGTGGATCTTGGACTTGAGCATGGTGCGGAACATCGGAGATCCTTTCGGCGTCCGCCGGTCAGGGGCTATCCGGACCGCGGGACGGTCCGTGTCGACTGGGCCTTCGGTTACTGAGCGGGAGCGAGGTCCGCCGGGGCGTTGTCGATCAGGCGGGTCGTACCTACCCGCGCGGCGACCAGCAGGCGCGCCGGACCGGACCCGGGTGCCGGACCCAGGTCCGGGTCCGTCAGCACCAGGTAGTCCACCTCCACGCCCTCCACACCGTCGAACGCTTCGCGGGCCGCCGCTATTGCCGCCTCCGCGCCCGCGCCGCGCCCGGCCGCCGCCGCGCCGGCCCGCAGCGCCGCCGACAGGCTCAGCGCGGCCTGCCGCTCCGGCGCCGACAGGTACCGGTTCCGGCTGGACAGCGCCAGGCCGTCCGGTTCGCGTACGGTCGGCACCCCCACGATCTCGACCGGCACTTCCAGGTCCCGCACCATCAGCCGGATCAGCGCGAGCTGCTGGTAGTCCTTCTCACCGAAGAACGCGAGATCGGGGCGGGTGAGCTGGAGGAGCTTGAGCACCACGGTGAGAACGCCGTGGAAGAAGCCCGGTCGGCTCGCCCCCTCCAGCCGCTCCCCCAGCGGCCCCGGGTTCACCCGCACCGCGGGCTCGCCCGCCGGGTACATCTCCTGCGCGCTCGGCGCGAACACCAGCGCCGCGCCCTCCCGCTGGCAGAGCTCCAGGTCCGCGTCGAGAGTGCGGGGGTACCGGTCGAAGTCCTCGGTGGGCCCGAACTGGAGGGGGTTCACGAAGATCGTCACGATCACGTGGTCGGCGCGGTCGCGGGCCGCACGCAGCAGCGCCGCGTGCCCCTCGTGCAGCGCGCCCATCGTCATCACCACCGCGACGGTGCCGGTCATCCGGCTCCGCGCCGCGGCGAGCTCGCCGCGGGTCCGGGCCACCTCCGGCGCCACCGCCACCCCCTGCTGATCACGCGTCATGCCGCCGCCTCCCGCTCGGCCGGCGCGGCGTCGGTCGCCAGCACGTCGAGCAGCGACTCGGCGTCCGCCGGGCGCAGCCGTCCCGCCGCGATGGCGCGGTCCGCGGTGCGCCGGGCCAGCGCCACGTAGGTCGGAACCGACTCCGGGGCGGTCCCGGCGAGCCGGTCGAGGTGCCGGGCGACGGTGCCGGCGTCGCCGCGCGACACCGGGCCGGTGAGCGCCGCGTCCCCGAGCCGCAGCGTGTTCTCCAGCGCCGCGCGCACCAGCGGGCCCAACACCTTCTCCGGGTGCCGCACGCCGGCGTCGCCGAGCCGGTCCAGCGCCTCGTTCACGAGCGTCACCAGGTGGTTGGCGCCGTGCGCGAGCGCGGCGTGGTAGAGCGGACGGTCGGCCTCGGCGACCCACTCGGGGCTGCCGCCCAGCTCGGCCACGAGCCGCTCGGCGAGCGGCCGCAGCGGCGGCGGCGCGGTCAGGCCGTACGAGATGCCGGCGAGACGGTCGAGGTCGGCCGGCTCGCCGGTGAAGGTCATCGCGGGGTGCAGCGCCAGCGGGCGGGCCCCGGCGGCGACGGCCGGCGCCAGCACGGCGAGACCGTGCGCGCCGGAGGTGTGCGCCACGACCTGACCCGCGCGCAGCGCCCCGGTCTCGGCCAGTCCGGCGATCACGGCAGCGAGCGCGTCGTCCGGCACCGCGACGATCAGCAGGTCGGCTGCGGCCCGGGCCACCTCGTCGGCGGGCAGGTTGGCGGCGCCGGGCAGCAGGCGCGCGATCCGCGCCTTCGCGGCGGCGGAGACCCCCGAGGCGGCGGCCACGTGGTGGCCGGCCCGGGCGAGAGCGGCGCCGAGCACGGCGCCGACCCGGCCGGCGCCGATCACGCCGACGGTGAGGGAGGAAGAATCGGCCCGCCCGCCGGAGCCGGCGGGGGCCTGAGCCGGGATCGCCGGGGCATGGCCCGGGCGCTGGCGCGGCGATGCGCTCATGATGTGATCCAGTCCTCGAAGTGTGGTACCGGTCGCCCGCAAGTATGCGCCGGGATCGCGGAGCCGACACAACCATGTGTGAAAACCTTCACCCGCCCTCCGAGATCCCCACGATCTTGGAGTTATGGCGCGGAAATGGCCGAAATGTGGAGCCACAAGTCCAAGATCGTCGGAATCTTGGCGGAGGGAGCGCGGTGCGGGTGCGGTGGCGGGACGCGATGGCTCGCGCGCTGTACGGGGCCGGCGGGTTCTTCGTCGCGGCGGGGTCCGAGCCGGCGGGGCATTTCCGGACGAGCGTGCACGCGTCGCCGCTCTTCACCGAGGCGCTGCTGCGCCTGCTCGACCGCGTCGACGCGGCGCTGGGTCACCCCGAACGGCTCGACGTGGTCGACGTGGGCGCCGGCCGGGGCGAACTGCTCGCCCGGCTCGCCGGACAGGCACCGGCCCCGCTGGCCGGACGGCTCCGGCTGACCGCGGTCGAGCTGGCCCCCCGCCCGGACGACCTGCCGCCCGCGATCGCGTGGCGATCCGACACGCCCACCGAGCTCACCGGCCTGCTGCTCGCGACCGAGTGGCTGGACAACGTGCCGCTGGACGTCGCGACCGACGGCCGGTACCTGCTGGTCGATCCCGAGACCGGCGACGAGGGGCCGGGACCCCGGCTAGACGCGGCGGACGCCGCCTGGGCGCGGGAATGGTGGCCGGCGCCCCCGCAGGACCGGGTGGAGATCGGGCGGGCCCGCGACGACGCCTGGGCGGGCGCGGTCGCGGCGCTGCGGCGCGGGCTCGCGCTCACCGTGGACTACGGGCACGTTCGTGCCGAGCGGCCGGCCGGCGGGACGCTGACCGGGTACCGGCACGGCCGCCAGGTGCCCCCGGTGCCCGACGGCAGCTGCGACGTCACCGCTCACGTCGCGCTGGACTCCGTCGCGGCGGCCGGCGCGGCGGCCGCCGACGGAGCGCCGTACACCCTGCTCTCCCAGCGGGCGGCGCTGCACGCGCTCGGGATCGACGGGCGCCGACCGCCGTTGGCGCTCGCCGGCACGGACCCGGCCGGCTACCTGCGCGCGCTGGCCGCCGCGACCGCCGCCGCCGAGCTCACCGACCCCGCCGGGCTCGGCGCCCACCGATGGCTGCTGCAGCCGGTCCGCGCCCAGCTCGACGGGCTGCTCGGGTGAGAACGACGGCGGCCGTGGCACGATGCTGGGCATGACCACCGACACCGGGGCGCTGCGCGAGCTGACCGTCGGCACCGGATCGGGCCTGGACACCGCGGACATGGTGCTCAACATCGGCCCGCAGCACCCGTCCACCCACGGCGTGCTCCGACTCAAGCTGGTCCTGGACGGCGAACGGGTGGTCGCCTGCGAGCCGATCGTCGGCTACATGCACCGGGGGGCGGAAAAGCTTTTCGAGGTACGCGACTACCGCCAGATCATCGTGCTCGCCAACCGGCACGACTGGCTCTCCGCCTTCTCCAGCGAACTCGGCGTGGTGCTCGCCGTCGAGCGGATGATGGGCATCGAGGTGCCCGAGCGGGCCATCTGGCTGCGGACCGCGCTCGCCGAGCTCAACCGGGTCCTCAACCACCTGATGTTCCTCGGCTCCTACCCGCTGGAGATCGGCGCGATCACGCCGATGTTCTACGCGTTTCGCGAGCGCGAGGCGCTGCAGACCGTGATGGAAGAGGTCTCCGGCGGGCGCGTGCACTACATGTTCAACCGCGTCGGCGGGCTCAAGGAGGAGGTCCCGGCGGGGTGGACCCGTCGCGCCCGCGAGGCGATCGACGAGGTCCGGCGCCGCCTGCCCGACCTGGACAACCTGATCCGGCGCAACGAGATCTTCCTGGCCCGCACCGTCGGGGTTGGGGTGCTCACCGCCGAGCAGGCCGCCGCGTTCGGTGCCTCCGGTCCGGTCGGCCGCGCCTCCGGCCTCGACCTGGACCTGCGCCGCGACGACCCCTACCTGGCCTACGGCGAGCTCGACGTCCCCGTCGTCACGCGGACCACCGGCGACTGCCACGCCCGGTTCGAGGTCCTCCTCGACCAGGTGTACGTCTCCCTCGACCTGGCGCAGCAGTGCCTCGACCGGGTCGATCAGATCACCGGGCCGGTCAACGTCCGGCTGCCGAAGGTGGTGAAGGCCCCGGAGGGGCACACGTACGCGTGGACCGAGAACCCGCTCGGGATCAACGGCTACTACCTGGTGTCGCGGGGCGAGAAGACGCCGTGGCGGTTGAAGCTGCGCACGGCGTCGTACGCGAACGTGCAGGCGCTGTCGACGTTGATCCCCGGCTGCCTGGTGCCGGACCTGATCGCGATCCTCGGCTCGATGTTCTTCGTCGTCGGCGACATCGACAAGTAACCGCACCGCGGCCGTCCACCGCGCGCGCCCTGACGGGCGCCCCGTCAGCGCCAGCCGTCGTCGGAGTACTCGTACTCCATCCGGCGGCCACGGCCGGCGCGCGGCGCGTCGTCGACCGGCGGGTAGCCGTACCCCTCGTCGTCCCGGTGGCGCCGCCCGCGCCGCACCGGTTCACGCTCCGGCTCCGCCCCGACCTGCGTCCAGGACGCCGGCATCGCGGTGCCGCCGGCCGGCAGCGCCGCCGGCCCGCCCCGGCGGTCCCAGCCCGTTTCCTCGCGCGCTCCCCGGTCGGCGTCCCGCCACCGCGGCTCCTCGTCCCACCGGGCGTCGTGGCTGCCGTCCCGCCAGGGCCCGTCGCGCCGGGGATCCTCGTGCCGCACCGCCGCCCACCGGTCCTCGACGCGCAGCTCCGCCCCGGACTCGTCGGCGTACATGCTTGCGCGCCGCTCTCCCATCCGCAGCTCGCGCCCGTGCTCGTCGCTGCGCACGCTCGCCCACCGGTCGCCGGCCCGGACCCCGGACCAGTCGTCGTCGGCCGGGCCCTCGTCGTACGGGCGGCGGTCCCCGCCGCGCGGCTGCGGTCGCAACTGGTCGCCCCAGGGATCCTCGTCCGCCTCGGCGCGCCGCCCCCGCTGCGGCGGCCGGCTCCGCTCGGCCACCGGCTCCGCCTCGTGGCCGCCGTACCCGCCGCCGTCGTACCCGCCCCCGCCGTAGACGTTGCCGGCGTTCGGCTCCTCGTGGTGCGGGTCGTGGTGCGGGTCGACGACGGTGTGCCGGGTGGTGACCTGAACGGTCTCGGTGTGCCGCACCAGCGCGCCGGAGACCGGCGGGCGCGGCATGGGGATCGCGGCGACAGGGACGCTCGCCCGGCCGCCGCTGGGGCTCCGCGCCGGCTGCTGGTGCCCCGCCGCGCCCTGCGCTCCGGCCGGCGCGCCGTACTGGCCGGCCGCGGGCGGGCGAACGGGGCCGGGGTGCTGCGCCGCGACGGGCATCGGCGGGTCGGTGTGGTCGTATCCGTCGTAGCCCGGGCGCGGCGGTTCGACGCGTCCCGTCGCGACCTGCGCCCGCAACGCCTCCACGTTGTCCTGCACCACCTGGAGCTTCTCGCCGAAGGCCCGGTGCGTGGCGCGCGCGGCGGTCGCGATGTCGTGGCGCAGATCCTCCCGCAGCGCCTCGACCTCATCCAGGAGCGTCTCCTCGAGGTGGAGACGAACGGTCTCGGAATCACCACGCAGCGTTATCGACAGTCCGATGAGGACGACCGCCAGCACGGAGAGCACGGCGGCCATTCGCAACGAGCCGCTTCCCTGCGCCAGGAGCAGCAATAACGCAGCTAGCGGGGCCAGTCCGACCCCCACCCAGAAGAGCGCCATGAGTAGCGTTCGGCGGCGACTGTCCGCTGAGGCCTCCGGGGCTGGCATGCCTGTGGAGCCTACCGAGAGTTGCGGGTCAACGGAATGGCCGGACGTCGATCGGCGGCCCGGGTTCGCCGGAATCTCCTCCGCTCCGGACGCGACCGGCGGACGCCCCGGTCCCGGAGCGCCCCGGAACGAGGCCGGCCGGCGTCGCGGACGCGACGCCGGCCGGCGGGAAAGCTGGCGGGTCAGCCCGCGGCGAGCTCACCGTCCGAGGAGAGGACCAGCCCGACGCTGGCCGCGCCCGTCCGCAGCGCCGACTTGGTCTGCGGCCCGCCCGCGTCCAGCGAGCTGAACGAGCCCGCGTTGAAGTTGTACGTCTGGACCAGCCCCGGCTGGCACTTCGGGCGCTGCGGGCACTCCGGCGGGCCGGCGAGCACGGTCGCGGAGCCGGAGCACTTGGCCGCGAGCTCCGAGAGGGTACGCACCGCGTACTTGTCGGCGAACTCCTTCGTCACCGCGAACGCGTTCTGGTCCTGCGCCGCCGACGCCTTGCCGAAGGTGATGCCGACCTTCTCGCCGAGCGGCTTCAGCCCGGCCATCGTCTTGTCGATCTCGGGAGCCGAGACCTCCGGGGACTTGAGCTTCGGGGCCAGGAAATCGGCGATGCTCGCGGCGTACTCCGGCACCACCTGGATCTCACCCTTCTCCAGCGCCGGCTCGTAGAGCTCCCGGTTGCCGATCTGCTGCACCGTGACCTCGTAGCCCGCCGCGGTCAACACGATCCGGTAGAGCTCGCCGAGGATCTGGTTCTCGCTGAAGTTCGCGGCGCCCACCGTGATCTTGCCGCCCGCGCCCCGGCTGAGCCCCTCGGTGAGCTTGGCGTTGCCGGCGAACTCCTCCGCGGCCACCTTCGGCGTCTTGCGGTCGACGCCGACCGCCTTGTTCAGCGCGATCAGCTTCGGGGTGTCGAGCGCGTCGGAGACCTTGTCCAACGCGGCGACCAGGTCGGGCTTGGCGACCTTCGCGTTGATCGCCGGCACGACGTTGTCGCTGTTCTGCAGCTTCTTGTCGTCGGCGAGGACGACCAATGTGTTCCCGGCGACCGGGGCGCAACCGGCGCCCGACGCCGCGCCTTCCGGCGCCTTCGTGCCGGAGGAGCCGGCACCGCCACATCCAGTGAGCAACCCCGCCGCGGCCACCGTGCCGACGGCGGCCAGAGCAAGACGTGAACCTGCGCGCATGACTGCCCGCCTTCCGTGTCCCGGCGCGACCACGATGGCCGGCCGCGTGTCCGACGGGCGGTTCTTTCCCGTTCGCCCGTGACTTTCACCCAACATCCTCACCGGTTCGACCGACAACCTCGGGTGGCAGTTGTCACCGGATCGTCATCTATGACGCCTTTCGCGGACCTCGGGGAGTGGTCGGGGTCACGCCTGCCCGGCCGCGGCGGCGCGTCGGCGCGCCCGTCCGCCGGTGCGGCGCAGCGGCCGCGGCGTGACCAGCCGCTCCAGGAGCGCCAACACGCCCTCGACCGCGAGCGCCAGCAGCGCCACCAGCAGGCCACCGGCCAGAATCTGGCCGCCGCCGGTGGCGATGCCGAGACCGAAGCCGGCGCTGATGATCTGCCCGAGCCCGCCGCCGTTGACGAAGGAGGCCAGCGCCGCGGTCGCGACCACCTGCACGGCCGCGGTGCGGAACCCCGCCGCGAGGTAGGGCACGGCCAGCGGCAGCTCGACCCGGCGCAGCAGCTGGGGGCCGGACAGCCCCATGCCGCGGGCGGCGTCCCGGACCTCGGGGTGGACCTCGCGCAACCCGGTGTACGCGTTGGCGAGCAGCGGCGGCACGGCGAAGACCGCCAACGCGATGATCACTGGCCGCTGGCCGAAGCCGAGGAAGGTGAGCGGCAGGATGGTCAGCAACGCGATCGTCGGGATGGCGAGCGTCACGTTGGAGATCAGCACGACGGCGGCGCCGCCGCGACCGGTGTGCCCGAGGTAGAGCCCGACCGGCCACGCCACCAGACAGCCGAGCGCGACGGCGACCGCGGAGATGAACAGGTGCTCACCGAGCCGGTCCAGGACGCCACCCGGGTTGGTCCAGTTGAGTGGGTCGTTGAGCCACACGACCGCCTGCTCGACGGGGTTCACGCCTCGGCCCTTCCGGTCGCGGTCATCGGGACGCGCCCCGCCGGTGCCACGGCGTGAGCAGCCGACCGGCGGCGGCGAGCACCAGGTCGAGCAGGAGGGCGAGCACGACGGTCAGCACGGCGCCGGTGACGATCTCCGCCTTGTACGTGTTGTTCCGGAAGCCGCCGATGATGAGCTGCCCCAGCCCGCCGTGGCCCACCAGGACCCCCACGGTCACGAGCGCGACGGTGGAGACGGTGGCCAGCCGCAGCCCGGTCACGATGCCGGGCAGTGCCAGCGGCAGCTCGATCCGCAGCAGGCGCCCCCATCTGCCGTACCCCATCCCGGCGGCCGCGTCGTGGACCTCGGCGGGCACCTGGTCCAGGCCGACGAGCACGTTACGGATGATCAGCAGCAGCGCGTACAGCACCAGACCGACCAGCACGGTTGTCGTGCCCAGTCCCAGGTACGGGGCGATGAACGCGAACAGTCCGAGGGACGGGATCGTGTAGAGCACGCCCGACAATGCGAGAATCGGCCCGGTGAGGGGGCGGAACCAGTACGCGAGCACCGCGAGCGGGACGGCCAGCAGCGTGGCGATCAGCACCGCCTGCACGGTCAGCGTCGCGTGCTCGCGCAGCGCGGCGACGATCGTGTCAGAGTTGTCCCGCACGTACTGCCAGGAGAACCAGGGATTCCCCGGGTCGTCCCGGTAGGCCAGGCGGAAGGACATACGTGGACGGTACCCCGGGGGGCGGCTCGGGCGCGGCGCGGACAGCAGTGCCGACCAGCGCGGCGTCGATCGAGCTCGACGGAGTCCGCAAGGAGTATCCCGACGGCACGGTCGCGGTCGGCGACCTCAGCCTCACCGTCGCCGCCGGCGAGGTGGTCGTCCTCATCGGGCCGTCGGGATGTGGCAAGTCGACCGTGCTGCGGATGATCAACCGGTTGGTCGAGCCGACCGCCGGCCGCATCCTGCTCGACGGCGAGGACGTCACCGGCGCCGACCCGGTACAGCTACGCCGGCGGATCGGGTACGTGATCCAGAACGTCGGGCTCTTTCCGCACGAGACGATCCGCGCCAACATCGGCACGGTGCCCCGTCTGCTCGGCTGGCCACGGGCGCGGATCCGGGCCCGCGCCGACGAGCTGCTCGAGCTGGTCGGGCTCGATCCGGGCCGGTTCGCGCGCCGCTATCCGCACGAGCTCTCCGGCGGTCAGCGGCAACGGGTCGGCGTGGCCCGAGCGCTGGCCGCGGACCCGGTGCTGCTGCTGATGGACGAGCCGTTCTCCGCGGTGGATCCGATCGCCCGCGCGCGGCTGCAGGAAGAGTTCCTGCGGCTGCAGGCCGAGGTGCGCAAGACCGTCGTGCTGGTCACCCACGACCTCGACGAGGCGGTGCGGTTGGGCGACCGGATCGCGTTGCTCTCCCAGGGCGGCAGGCTCGAGCAGTACGCGGACCCCGCGACCCTGCTCGGGCAGCCGGCCTCGGAGTTCGTGCGGGACTTCGTCGGCGCCGACCGCGCCATCCGGCGGCTGGCGGTCATCGCGATCACGCGCGAGATGCTGCTGCGGCCGGACGCCGCGCCGGAGACCGACGGCTTCCCGGACGTGCCGTTGGGCTCGTCGCTCTACGACGCGCTCGCCCGGATGCTCACCGCCAACGCCGATTACGCGCGGGTGACCGACGGGCACGACCACGTCGGCCTGATCAGCCGGCACCGCATCCTCAGCATCGACTATCCGGCAGACCCGGTGCCGCGGCGCGGCGGCGACGAGGCCCGGCCGGGCCCCGAGGAATGAGCCCGACGATCAGCGGTTGAGCAGATAATCGATGAAGGCGGCGCGGAGCAGCGGCTCGGTCTCGGCATAGCCCTCGTGGCCGGTGAACTCCCGCCACAGCGCCGACGCCTCGTCGACCGTCGGGCCGACGCTGTTCGGCGACCCGTCCAGCACCGCCGCCTCGTCGGCGTTCGGCAGGTGCTGCACGACCGACCAGAAGAAGCGGACGTCGCGCCGTTCCCGCGCGAGGTCGAAGGCACGCTCGCGCAGCTCCTCTGTGGACAGCGTGTCCAGCTCGGCGAAGGAGAGGCCGGATCCGTTCGACGGTGACGATTCGGTCATGGCGCCGAGCCTAACCGTCGGCGCCGGCGGCGGCACGGCAAGCGGCGGTACGCCGCACGCGCCACGGCGTTGCCGTGGCCCCCCGGTGGCCGCTCAGCGACCGCCGCCCCAGCGGTCGTCGTTCCAGGCGTCGCCGCGTCCCTCCGTCGGCTGCGCCGGCAGCGCCGACGACCACGACTCCGGGGGCTCCGGCCCCGCCGAGGTCCACGCCGGGCGCGGCGCGTCACGTTCCCAGTCCGGCTCGTCCGTGTCCCGCGCCGACCGGGGCCGGCCGAACGACTCGACCAGCCGGGTCACCATCAGCCCGACCGCCAGCACGACGCCCGCGATGGCGTGCAGCGAGATGTTCCAACCCCGCAGCTCCGCGTACGTGATGAAGAGCGCGAGCAGGGCGACCGCGAACACGGTGCCGGTGACCCCGCCGCGACGGCCGAAGGCGCTGGTGCCCGCGAGCAGCGCGATCCCCAGGCCGAGACCGCTCCACTCGATCCCCGGCGACGGCGTCACCGGCGCGCTGGTGCTCGACGCGAGCAGCACGCCCGCGACCGCCGCGACGACCATCGACACGACGATCGAGCCGCCGGTCAGCGTCGCAGCGAGCGGGCCGCGCCGCTCGGCGGGATCGGCGACCGGCCGGAACCGGCCGACGGCCCGCCGGATCGCCTTGATCGAACCGAACGCCGCGCCCACCAGCGCCAGGGTCACGAAGCCGGCGAAGAGGTAGATCGCGTGCCGGGTGGGGTCGTACTCCCCCTGCAGCTCAACCGGGCCGGACCGCTGCTGAATGAAGACGATCGCGGCCAGCGCGGCCGCCAGGCTGGCCGCCCAGCCCGGCACGTGGAAGCCGACCGCGAGCGCGGCCACGACCAAGCCGAGCGCGGCCGCCCCGCCGGCCGCGACGAGGACCGCGACGACCACCCCGCCGTCGCCGTTCTCCGCGAAGTGCAGCGCGGCGGCGACGGCCACCGGCCCGATGGCGAGGTTCGGCGCCCCGGTGCGCAGCGTCAGGCCGGCGGCGAGGGCGAGGAGCCCGAGCCCGGTGGCGTAGACCAGCAACGAGTCCAACGCCGGCCGCTGCACGGCTGCGGGATAGTCCCGGTACAGCAGCGAGGCCACGCCGGCCGCCGCCGCGATCAGCACGACCTCCCACAGGAAGTGCACGGCCATCCGGTCGCGCCCGCGCTCGCCGTGCGCCGGGTCGTCGAAGACCTCGTCGAGCGCGACCGGGGAGAGGGTGCGCCGCTGAGGCGCCGCGACCGGCTCTGGATCGACGAAGTCGCCGGCACCGAAGCCGGTCGACTGGTAGCCGGAGGCGGCGGAGCGGAAATCCGTGTCGGCGCGGTAGCTCGGGTCGTCGTAGCGGGAACCGGTGCCGACCTGCTCCGTACCGCCGTCACCTCGCCGGTAGGCGGAGTCGTCGTACGCCATCTCGCGCGCCTCCTGTGGTCGTCGACCCGACCAGGCCCGGCCCCGCGGATGGCGGGGGTCCGAACCGTCCGACGCACGGTACCCGCGTCCGGGTCCGGCCGTCACCCCCTGTATTTATCGCGCCGACGCGCGTGCCGCGGCTATTGGACCGGTTCGTCCGGCCCGCGGCTCTCGTCGTCGGGCCGGTTCGGCACCCGACACGACCGTTCCAGCCACAGTGCCGCGGCCACCAGGGCCAACGACGCGATCAAGCCGCTCGCCGTCGCGGGGATGTCGTTGTACGCGGCGTTGGTCCGCTCCAACGCCAGCCAGGCCAGCAGGCCGGCGTAGAACCCCGCGAAGATCGCGCCGGCCAGCGAGGACGCCTTGGCCAGCACGACGAACCGGGCCACCGCGAGCGGGTCCACGGGGTCACGGCCCGGCCGCCGCTCGACGCGGGCCCGCGTGTTGACCGCGGCGTACCCCTCCAACACTGCGAGCCCCACCAGCGTCACGGTCGGTAGCCATGGAAGCGGGGGTAGCGCGTTGTAGGAGCTGGTGATGAGCAGCCACGCCAGCCCGGCCGCGGCGAGGCCGGCGACGACGAGGGTGGCCGGACGGGTCGGCCCCAGGGTCGGCGGCGGGGTCGGCGACCGCCGCGGCGGCGTCTTCGGTGCGCTCACGCCGCCGTCCCGTCGACGCCGCCGCAGACGCGCGCCCCGCCGTCGGGGACCCCGCCGTCGGGGGCGCAGCAGACGCGCCCGATGATTCGCACGCTCACCACGTCGACTCTAGCGGCAGATCGCCACGCGGACGCAGCGCGACAAGCTCGGTCGCGAGGGGCTCGGCGGCCAGCAGCGCCGTGACCGGACCGTGCCCCGGCAGCGCGGCGTCGGGCTCGACGTCGAGCCAGGGCCGCAGCACGAACGCCCGCAGGTGCGCCCGCGGGTGCGGCAGCGTCAACTCGGGCGCGTCGCTGCGGACCGGTGCCCCGTCGTCCGCCCAGACCCCGATCACGTCGACGTCCAGACTGCGCGGGCCGAACCGCCGCTCCGGATCGCGAACCCGGCCCGCGGCCTCCTCGATCGCGCGCGCCCGGCCGAGCCAGTCCCTCGCCGACGCGGCCGGATCACGGACCAGCAGCACCGCGTTCAGGTACGGCGGCTGGTCCGGGTCGCCCCACGGGGGCGTCTCGTACACCTCGGACGCGGCCACCAGCGCGCCGTCGAGGGCGCGCACGGCCGACCGGAGATGGCCGATCCGGTCGCCGAGGTTGCTGCCCACCGACAGCACCGCCCTGGTCATGGCCGCCGCCGGGTGACGGTGACGGCGACGTCGGCGAACTCGTGCGGAATCGGCGCCTGCGGCTTGTGGACCGTCACGGTGACCCCGTCGACCCGCGGGTCGGTGAGGCATGCCTCCGCGAGACGCTCGGCCAGCGTCTCGATCAGGTTGACGGGCTCGCCGGTCACGATCGCGACCAGCCGCTCCGCCAGCTCGCCGTAGTGCACGGTGTCCGCCACGTCGTCCGAGCGCGCCGCCGGCCCGAGGTCCAGCTCGAGCGCCACGTCGACCAGGAAGTCCTGGCCCTGCGCGCGTTCGAAGTCGTAGACCCCGTGTCGGCCGTGCGCGCGCAGGCCCCGGAGCTCGATCCGATCCGTCACGCCGCCTCCTCCAGGGCCAGCCGCGGCCGACCGCTCGCCGCCCAGACCGCGAGCGCGTCGACCGTGCCCCGGACATCGTGCACCCGGACGCCCCAGGCGCCGGCGGCCACCGCCAGGACGCTGGTCGCGCTCGTGGCGGCGTCCCGCTCGACCGGCGGCCGGGGGGTGCCGTCCGGAGCGGCCAGCAGCGATCCGAGATAGGACTTGCGGCTGGCGGCGAAGAGCAGCGGGTAGCCGAGCGCGAGCAGCTCCGCCAGGCGCGCGGTGAGCTGCCAGTTGTGTTCGGCGCGCTTGGCGAACCCGAGGCCGGGGTCCACCACGATGCGGTCGGCGGGGACTCCCGCCGCCAGCGCCTCGTCGACGCGCTGCCGCAGCTCCGCGGCGACCTCCGCGACCACGTCGGTATAGCTGGCCAGGTCCTGCATCCGCGCGGAGTGCCCACGCCAGTGCATCAGCACCCACGGGCAGCCCGCCTCCGCCACCACCCTGGCCATGTCGCGGTCGGCGAGGCCGCCCGAGACGTCGTTGACGACGGTCACGCCCGCCGCGAGCGCGGCGGCGGCGACGCTCGCCCGGGTGGTGTCGATGCTCATCGGTACGCCGGCCGCGGCGAGCTCGCGGATGACCGGCAGGACCCGGCGGATTTCCGTCTCCGCGTCCACCCGGCCCGCGCCGGGCCGCGTCGACTCGCCCCCGACGTCCACCAGGTCGGCGCCCTGGCGGTGCAGCTCGATCCCGTGCGCGATCGCGGCGTCGACGCCCGCGTAGCGCCCACCGTCCGAGAAGGAGTCGGGCGTGACGTTGAGGACGCCCATCACCACGGGGTGGGCCGGCCGCAGCAGATCACTCACGGCTAGACCGTACCCACCGGCACGGACGCCCAGGATGGCAGCACGGATTAGAACAGATGTACGATGAAGCCGACAGACGGATCCGGGGCGGGACGCCGAGTGACGTTCCTCCCAGCTTGTTCCGGACAGGGCCTCCCCGTACGCTTTGCAATTGCGAATCATTCAGACGTCGAAGCTTGAGGAGATGGGCCAAACCAGGACATGACGCCCAGAAAGCATCACCCGTTGCGGTGAATGCGAAGCGCAGAGTCATCGGGCATCGTGTCCGACTCGGCGTACCGCGCAGCTTGACAACTGCAGTGTCGCGGCTCCGCCGGCCGCGCACCGGGGAGGTTTCCAATGATCGCCATAGCGCTCGTCGAGGGAGCGTGGACCAGCGCCACGCAGACCGCGAACGCGCTCGATATCGTCCTGGCAGCTCCGGCCCCCACCGGCTTCAACACCGAGGGCGTCGTCTCGTTCCTCGCCAGCAAGATCGCGCCGATCCTGCTCGCGGTCCTCGGCGTCATCTTCATCGGGCGGGCCAGCCGGGGCGAGATCTCGAAGGTCCTGACCAGCTCCGCGATCGCGATCGTCGGACTGGCCTTCATCGCCGGCGCCGCCACGCTCTTCTTCGTCGGCGACTACCTGATCAACTTGATGTTCAAATAGGGCGCGGAGCAGGAGATGCGGCTGCGCACCGATGACGACATCTACCGGGCCCGCCTGGTCTACCTCGGGCCGCCCGGCTACACGCTTCCCGTGCACCTGCCGTACGCGCAGTACGGCATGTTCATGCTCCTCGTGCCGCTCTTCATGTTCATCCACTGGCTGTTCACGTTCACCGTCGAACTCTTCCCGGCCTGGGAGATCGCGCTGGCCATCGTCACGACGTCGTTCATCTTCCGGTACGTCGACCCGGATCTCCCGGCGCGCATGGTCATCCGCACGGCCCTCACCGACTGGCGTCGCACCCGCGAGCCCGCCGCGGAGCAACGGGATCCGCGGCTTGTCGCCACCCGCATCCGGGTCCGGGAGGAACTGGTATGACGCAACGTAGTCGGCGGATCTCCGTCTCCGGCGGGGCGATGGCATGACCGGATCCCCTCCGCCGGGCTCCCCCCGCCCGGCCGGCTCGCCCCACGACACCCGCGGTAACGGTCTGCGGTCACCCGACTACGACGAAGCAGAGCTGGAAGACCAGCTGGTGACCAGCCCGGGGCACGGGGCGGTCGCCGTCTTCCAGGCGCCACAGCCGCCCCGCCGGCCGGGCCCACTCCCCGCCGCCACCCGGAGCGAGCCGCCAGCCGCCGTCCCGGCCCCGGGCGAACCGCCCCGGGAGCATCCCGACATCGACTCCCCCTTCCTCGACCTCTTCGCCGCGGCACCGGCGCGCTCCACCCCCGGCGTCCGGCCCACCCCGGCCTCCGTCCCCGCCAACCCGGCGGGCCCCGGCAACGGTCGGCTCCCGGACGAAACGCAGACGCCGACCGGGCTACCGGCCTGGGAGCCCGACGCCCCGCCCGCGCTGCCGTCCGACGCCCGCCCCGCGCTCCGGTCCGACGCCCGCCCCGCGCTGCCGTCCCAGGTCTCCCGCCCGCCGGCGGGGGACGCACGGCCACGGCAGTCGGAGACGGTCGCGCCCGCGCCCGCCCCAGCGCGGCAGTCCGAGAGCGCGGCGCCCGCGCTCGCCCCGGCACGGCGGGCCGGTGACCGGGAGACGGCCGGGCGGCGACCCGATGAGGACGTCCGACCCCCCGAACCGGAACGACCCGCCGACCTCGCGCCGCTGCCCGCCGTACCCGATCCGGAGACCGCGCCGGGGACGCAGCCGGCCTCCACGGCACGACCCGACCGCACCGCGCTGCCCCGGCGGCCGGCGCGACGGACCGAGCCACCCAATCTCCCCGCCGTGCGCGAACCCGACGAGATCGCGACCCGGCCGGCCGAGCGTCCCCGGCAGCAACGCCCGGCCCGAGCCCCCAAGCCGATCCAGGTGCGCGCGCCGAAGGTCCGGTTCGGCGACCGCGACCCCTCGATCGAGCTCGCGATCACCGAGATCGCGGGACACCTCACCTTCACCCCCAACACGGTGACCGCGTGGTACTGGCTACCCGAGGTCCGCTGGGCGTTCCGCCCCGACGCCGAGCGGGAGGCGCTGCTCGCCGCCATCTCCGAGCAGTACGCCGGCCTCGCCGGATTCCGGGTGCACCTGCGCCGCACCACCCGCCCGTTCCCGGCCGACGAGTGGGCGCGCACCATCGACGCCCACACCGCCCGGCCGCTCCCCCCGGTGCCCGGCGC
This sequence comes from Micromonospora pattaloongensis, assembly GCF_900107255.1. GTDB lineage: Bacteria > Actinomycetota > Actinomycetes > Mycobacteriales > Micromonosporaceae > Micromonospora_I > Micromonospora_I pattaloongensis. Next base: position 749,659 of record NZ_FNPH01000001.1, read on the forward strand.
GACCTCCTGGTCCGACCATCTCGTCGCCGCCCAACGGCACCTGCTCTCCGTCAACCACGCCGAGGGACAGACCTACCTCGGCGTGACGTTCGCACGCCGGTCGCTCGGCGACACGCTCACCGAGCGCGTGCTGCGCGCGTTCGGCCGCGGCGTCGCCGACAGCGAGCGGCGCAAGCTGGGCCGGACGGTGGAGCAGTTCGACGAGGTGCTCGGGGCGTTCGGCATGCGCGGGCGCCGGGTCACGGCGCAGGAGCTGGAGTGGCTGCTCTACCGCTCCGTCGCGCTGTGCATGTCGCCGCCCGGCGCGCTCTCCCCCGTCACCGACGGACAGTGGGACCAGGGCGACCTGCTGGCCCTGACCGAGCAGATCGAGCGCTACCGGACCCCGTACGGGTCGACGGTGAAGCTGGTCAACCGGATGACCGGCGAGGAACGGCACGTCGCCGTGCTCGCGGTCGGCCGGATGGAACCGCTCGAGATCCCCGAACGGCACGAGCCGTGGCTGCACTTCCACGAGCGGCTCCCCTGGCCCATGGAACTCTCCTCACGGATCGACCTGCTCGGCCCGGGCGACTCCTTCCGCAACCTCGAGCACCGACTGCGGATGATCCGCTCCCAGCAGCTCGACTACGCCGAACACGGCATCGACGCCCCACCCGAGCTCGAGCGGCTGGCCAAGCGGGCGCTGGTCATCGGCGACGAGATGACCACCGGACTGCCGGTCGAATCCGCCCGGGCACACGGGTGGCACCGCATCGCGGTCGGCGGACGCACCCGGGAGGAGTGCCTCGAACGGGCGCGACGGCTCATCCAGCTCTACTCCCGCGAGCTGCGCATCTCGCTGCAACACCCCAAGAACCAGGACTGGCTGGCCCGCGAGTTCATCCCCGGCGAGCCCATCGCCAACACCGGCTACATCCGTCGGATGCCGGTCAAGCTGCTCGCCGCCGCGCTTCCGCAGGCGGCCTCGACGGTCGGCGACCGCCGCGGTGACCTGATCGGGCGGACCGCCGGCACCTGCCGGCGTCCCGTCTTCCTCGACCTGCACTTCCCGATGGAGGTCCGCGAGCGCTCCGGGCTGGCCGTCTTCGTCGCCGAGCCCGGCGGTGGAAAGTCCACGCTGCTCGGCGCGCTCGGCTACCTGGCCGCCCGACGCGGCGTCCAGGTCACCCTGCTGGATCCCTCCGGCCCGCTCGCCCGGCTCTGCGCGATGCCGGAGCTGCGGCCGTACTCGCGGGTGCTCAACCTGACCGGCTCCGAGCAGGGGACGCTGGCGCCGTACTCGCTGATCCCGACGCCCGTGCGCACCGAGTTCCCGGCGGGCGCGGCCGGCGACCGGGAGTTCCAGATCGCCGTCTCCAACGCCCGCGCCGAGCGACGGATGCTCGTCCAGGACATCTGCATGATGCTCCTGCCGCCCCAGGTCGCCCGGGAGTCCGCGACCGCGACGCTGCTGCGGCACGCCGTCCGGCAGGTACCCGCCGAGGAGACGTCCACCCTGGACGACGTGGTGGCCTGCCTGTCCGGGTTGGACGACGACGAGGGGCGGGAACTGGCGAACCTGCTCCTCGACACCGCCGAGATGCCGCTCGCGCTGCTCTTCTTCGGCCGCCAGCCGGAAGGGCTGCTCGGCGCGGACGCGGCGCTCACCGTCATCACCATGGCCGGGCTGCGGCTGCCGGACCTGAAGATCGAACGGGAGTACTGGTCCGCCGAGGAAGCGCTCGCGCTGCCCATGCTGCACACCGCGCACCGGCTCGCCGTGCGCCGCTGCTACGGCGGGTCGATGTCCTCGCGCAAGCTGGTCGCCCTCGACGAGGCGCACTTCATGGAGGGCTGGCGCTCCGGGCGCTCGTTCCTCGTCCGGCTCGCCCGCGACTCCCGGAAGTGGAACCTCGCCGCCCTGGTCGCGTCCCAGAACCCACGCGACATTCTCGGACTCGACGTGCAGAACCTCGTCTCCACGGTGTTCGTGGGACGCATCGCCGAGGACGAGGAGATCGCCTCGGAGGCGCTGCGACTGTTGCGCGTGCCCGTCAACGACGGCTACGAGGCGACGCTGGCGTCACTGTCCAGCGTGGACGCGTCGTCCGCGTCCCGGCTGGGATTCCGGGAGTTCGTGATGCGCGACGTCGACGGGCGGGTCCAGAAGGTGCGCGTCGACGTGTCGTACGTGGAAGGGCTGCTCGAACACCTCGACACCACCCCGACCGTCGCCGCGCCGACCGCCTCGAACCTCCCCGTCAACCTTCCGGACCTGGAGTCGTGACATGGCGAGAGCGCCGCGGGCCGTCGCCCCCCGAATGGCCGCCCTGATTCTCGCCGTTCTCGTGGCCGCGCTGGCGACCGTCGGCTGGCCGGCGCTGGCCGGGCCGGCGTCGGCCGCGCCGGTGCCGACGCAGGCGCCCGGCGACCTGTGCTCCACCGAGCAGTGGCAGACGGACTTCCGCGCCTGCGTGGCGAAACTGAAGCAGGTCGCGGCCGACGAGGCGAAGTGCAAGGACGCTCCCACCCCGAGCACCCCCGATTCGGGTTTGGCAGGCTGGTTCGCGAGCCGGCCAACGACCGATCCGAGGGGTGCTGGAGCTGGCTACTACAGCATCTACGGATACGCCGGATACAGCTACTCGACCTATGACCTGGAGGACGGCTGCGCCTCCACCCTCACCAGTCCCGAATACAAGTTCACGACGACGGTGGCGAACGGCGAATTCATGATCGCCACCGCGGTGATCGGCGCGTCCAACGCCGTGCGGGAGCGCGCCTGGATGCCGCAGTCGATGTGGGGTTGGGCCGACCCGCTGGTCGAGCAGGCGACGAAGGCCGTGTACCAGAAGGTCTTCAGCGTCTTCGGCATCGTCACGCTCGGCGTGGTGGGGCTCTATCTGATCTGGCGCTCACGCCAGTCCGACATGAGCAACGCGATGACGACCGCCGGCTGGGCGCTCCTGGTGATGGTCGCGGTCACCGCGCTGGCCGCCTGGCCGGTGAAGTCGGCGAACATCGCGGACGGGGCGCTGGTGAGCACGCTCGGCGTCGTCCACGACGCGGTGGGACCGCGGCCGGTTCAGCCTGCGCCGGGACGGTGTATCGACCCCGACCCGAACAGGTGCAAAGATCTGCGCCCTCCAGCCGTGCGGGCGAGTGACACCGCGACCGAGAGCATGCTGTACCGCAACTGGTTGCGCGGTGTGCTGGGTTCGGCCGACAGCGAGACCGCGAAGAAGTATGGCCGAGCGCTCTACGACGCCAAGTCGCTCTCCTGGGACGAGGCGCAGAAGCTGCGCCAGAATCCGGGCACGCGGGAGGCGACGATCAAGGCCAAGCAGGGGCAGTGGGGGACGGTCGCGGCCCAGATCAAGGAAGAGGATCCGGAGGCGTACGAGTACCTCCAGGGCACGCGCGACATGGAGCGGATCGGTGCCGGCTTCATCGCGGTGCTGGCCGCGGTGCTCTTCGCGATGTTCGACCTCACCGCGTCGCTGCTGGTCCTGCTGGGCTTCCTCATCTTCCGCTGGGCGGTCATCGCCGCGCCGATCCTCGGGACGATCGGCCTGATGCGTCCCGCGAGCGCCGGCATCCGGCGGCTGGCCAACGCGGTGGTGGCGGCGCTGTTCAACATCGCCATCTTCGGCACCGGCGCCGCCATCTACCTCTTCGCCGTCGATCTGGTGATGAACACCCCGACGCTGCCCGGGTGGCTGCAGGTGGTGCTCGTCTGGCTCTGTGGGGTCGTCGGGTGGCTGCTGCTCCGCCCCTACCGCCGGATCACCCAGCTCGGCGGCAAGGACAGCACCGCCGCGGTCAGCTCCGCCGGGTCGTGGCACCGACGGTTCTTCCGGGACATGCGCGAGGCGGCGAAGCTCAACGTGGCGGAGCCGGGCGGCCCCTCGGAACCGCAGGTCGGCAGGCGGCGACAGGTCGTGGTCGAGCAGACGAACCTGCGGCCGGAGGCGCGGCTGGAGGATCCGGCGCACACGGCCGCCACCCGCCCGGACGGACGGGAACGCGCCGACGAAGCGCCGACACCGGCGGACCGCCCGTCGGCGCCGGTGCGCACCGGCGCTTCCCGGTCGCGGCGGGTGCCCCAGTGGACCGAGCCGGACGTGCCGGCCGATTCGCCGTCGTACGCCATCTACCGCCCCGACACCGGCGAGACCAGCGTCAGCCCGCCGCCCCGGATCCGCACCGAGGCCAGGTGACGCGATGCGCGGCGCCGTCGGGTTTCTCGTCAAAGGGATCCTCCGATCCCGGGTCGGGATCGCGCTCGCCCTCGCGGTGATCGTGCTCGGGGTGGTCGGGCTGGCCCGCGTTCTCGCCGGCCCGAACGAGTCGTCCGGTCTGTTGACCGGGACGCCGAACGACCCCCTGGTGACGGTCACCCCGACCACCGGGGACGACGGCCTGGTCTCGGTGCCACCACCGCCGTCACCGACGGCCCGACCGGGCACGCCGCCGCCCGAGACCGTGGCGCGATCGTTCGCGGCGGCCTGGGTCGACCACCGCGACGTCCCCGCGGCGCGGTGGCGCGACCGGCTGCGACCGCTGTCGACGGCGGAACTGGCCGGCAAGCTCGCGGAGGTGGATCCGGTATCGGTCCCGGCGGACGAGGTGAGCGGGGAGCCCGCCCTGACGCCACTCGCCGCCGGCCTGGTGGAGGTGGCGATCGACCTCGACTCGGGAACGCTGCGGCTCCGTCTGATCGGGCCCGACGGGCGGTGGCTGGTGGACGGCGTGGACTGGGAGCGCGGATGACCGTGGACGGGATGCCGGGTGAGGCTGGGCGTCGACCCCGGCCGGCCCGCCGGCTGGCACTCGCGGTGGCGCTCACGGCCGCATTCGCCCTGCTCTGCTGCACCGGGGGTGCCGCCGGCATGTTCTTCGACGCCGCCGACCAGGGGGAGATCTTCGCGCTCAGCGCGTCCGACTGCGGCGAGGGCGGACCGGTCGATGTCAACGGGCCCATGCCGTCCGTCGCGTCCTACAGCAGTTCCCAGTTGCGCAACGCCGCGGTCATCATCCGGGTCGGGGCGGACCTGAAGGTGCCGCCGCGGGGGTGGGTCATCGCGGTCGCGACGGCGATGCAGGAATCCACGTTGAACAACCTGCCGCACCTCGGCACCGAGAACGACCACGATTCGGTGGGGCTGTTCCAGCAACGGCCGAGCCAGGGGTGGGGTCGGCCGGCTCAGCTGCGGGACCCGGCGTACTCCGCGCGCAAGTTCTACCAGAAGCTGCTCACGGTGAAGGGGTGGCAGACAATGCCGCTGACCGAGGCCGCTCAGCGTGTGCAGGTCAGCGCTTACCCGGACGCCTACGCGAAGCACGAGCCGGTCGCCACGGAGATCGTCAACCTGCTGGCGAGCGGCGCGGCCCGCTCCGTGCGCGCCGGAGAGGAGCTGCGGTGCGCCGGCGCCGGTGAGGTCGCCGCCTCGGGTTGGACCCACCCGGTCCCCGGCTCTGTCGGCTCGGGATTCCGCACCGGCGGTCGCCCCGACCACCACGGCGTGGACATCGCCGCGCCGAAGGGGACGGTGATCCGGGCGGCCGCCGCCGGCCGGGTGCTCGTGTCGCAGTGCGATCCCGACCAGTACGGCAGGCTGAGCTGTAACGTCGATGGTTCGCCCGCGAAGCAGGGGTGCGGCTGGTTCGTCGACATCCTGCACGCGGGAAACGTGGTGACGCGATACTGCCACATGGTCGAGAAGCCGCTGGTCAACGAGGGCGACAGGGTGGCGGCCGGCCAGCAGATCGGTAAGGTCGGATCGAGTGGTAACTCCTCCGGGCCGCACCTGCATTTCGAGGTGCACCGCCGCGGTGACCGCAGCGCCGCCGGCGCGGTCGACCCCGTGCCGTTCATGCGGCAGCGGGGTGCGGCGTTCGGAAAAGCAACCTGAACAGGAAGACCGATGAGCCGCGAGCCGTTGCCGGATCCGTTCGCCGGGCAGCCGCAGTGGGCCCCCCGGCCGCCGCGCCCGGTCGCGCCCGCGCCGGCCGGCAGCGCCGCTGAGCTGCGCGGTCGCCGGGTCATCGCCGGGCTTCCGGGGCACGGTTGGCGCGCCGATCTGCGGGCCGACGAGAAGGTGGTGCAGGGCAGCCGCAGCTACGTCCCCGTCATTCCCGAACACGAGTGGTACCGGGCGGAGGCCGAGCAGATCGAGGTGTTCGCGCCGCTGGTGCCGGCGGAGCGGATCTGGGTGGAACAACTGGGCTCGGCGAACCCCACACCGCCGCACCGCGGCGACGTGGTGTCCCGGCTGGTGTCCCTCGACGCCCCACCGCTGCGGGTTCCGGTGCCCGTCGTGGACGCCGATTCGGTGACGGGGCGGCGCGTCGTGCAGGTGGTGGAGGGGGCGGAGCGGCGCGACCTGCGGGCCGTCACGGAGGTACACACCAGCGCCGACGGCGACATCTGCGTCCGGGTCGCCGCCGAACTCGATTGGTACCGGTGGGCCTGGTCCGGCCAGCCGCCCAAAACGCTCGAGATCCCCGTGCACGAGCTATGGGTGGAGTAAAAGTCATTCCCTGCGCTGCGCGCCGCAGACCCGCCAGCCGTTCTGATCAACCGCCCTGAAGGTCCAGACGTCCACAACGCTCTGGCCCGCGCCATCGATCGTGCCCGAGCGGCGAACCGTCGTAGTCACCTCAGCCTCACCGCCGGTCCCGCTCTGGACGGTCAGCTGGCCCCACGAAAAAGTGATCGACGTGTTCAGGCGCGCCTCTTGGCGTATCACGTCTTCGCGGAACGCTTTTATGTCTTCCAGCGCCGGCTCATCACACGCGTACAGTGCAGCGTTCGTGTCGTTGCGCTCGACGAGCAGAGCGCGGAGGTAGTTGTCGACGACGACGTCCGGGGCGCTGCGGTCCGGGGCGGTGGCGTTGTCGTACAGGGCGTAGGAGATCCCGACCCCGCCCATGCAGAGCAGCAGGACCATGCCGCCCACGATCGCCAGCGTGAGGCGCAACCGCCGGCCGGGCGGCATCGGAGCACCGACCGGCATCGGTATCGCGGGCGGCGGTCCGGGGGTGTGCTCGGAGCGCATGGGGGGCTGCGCCATGTCCACAAATCGAGCCTATCGGCCGGTCGGGGCGCGGCCAACACCCCGCCAGACTTCAATGGGTGATTATTTGATGACTATCAGTAACGGCAGCTCAGATGCTGCTATACGCGCTGGGCGGACAACCGCTGCGCGTCCCCGACGAAGTCGGCGCGCTGGGATACCGTCTCTGTCGCAGGGGCGCCGGCCGAGGGGAAGGCGGACAGTGTGGCCAGCTTGACGACGCGCAGGAGCCACGCTGCCGCGCTGCACCGTCAGGCCGCGGCCGTCATCGCCGCCGCCCGCCCGGTGCTCGACCGGGCCGGCCCGCCGGCTGCCGGCCTCCCCCGGCAGCGTGACCTGGCCGGGCGGCTGCGGGCTGCCGCCGCCACCCTCACGCCGGGCTGGCTCGGTGCGCAGCTCGACGCGGCGCCGCCCGAGACACCGCTGGGCGCGTCGTTCCCGGCACGGTTCGTTCGGATCGGCACCGCGCAGCCGCTCGACGACGCGCGCTTTCCGGCGCTGGTGCCGCTGCTCGGGGTCGGGCACCTGGCCCTGGACGCCGATGCCGGCGACTCCCGGGTGGCGGGGCTGCTCCGCGCGCTGCTGCTGCGGTTGCTCGCGGCCGCACCGGTGGGGTCCCTGCTGGTACGGGCGGTCGATGGCGCCGGCTCGGGTGTCGTCTTCGCGCCGTTCGCGCCGCTGGCGGACGCCGGCGTGCTACCGCCCCCGGTCACCGACGTCGGCGGCCTGCGTGCTGTGCTCGCCGAGGCCGAACAGTGGACGGGGCGGGTCGCGAACGCGCGGCGGGACGACCATTCCCGGACGCTGCTGTTGGTGATCGCGTCGCTGCCGGCGCAGACCGACGGCGCCGACCTCGCCCGGATCGAGGCACTCGCGCAGCAGGGCCCGGAGCGCGGGCTCCACCTCGCCGTGGCCGGCTGGCCGCCCCGGCCGGCGGACGGGTCGCCGCGTCCGCCACTGCCGCGCAGCACCACGGTCGCGGTGCGCGAGTCGTACGCGCTGGTCGGAGATCCGCCCGGCGGCTTCTTCAGCGCGCCGGCCCCGGAGCCCACCGCGACCGGGCTCAACGCCCCGGTCCTGCTCGACGCGGACCCGCCGGGAGAGCTCGTGCGGCGGGTGTGCGATGGGCTGCGCGCGGCCCTTTCGGCCGAGCCGCGGCTGCGGTTGACGGATCTGCTGCCGGCCGAGGCGGACGAGCTGTGGTCGGAGGAGTCCGCGGACGGATTGTCCACCCCCGTCGGCCACGACTCGGACACCAGCGTGACGCTTCAGTTCAACGATCTGACGCCACACTGGATGGTCGGCGGCCGCTCCGGAGCCGGGGTCAGCGCCTTCCTCATCAACGTCCTGTACGGACTGTCGGCCCGATATGCGCCGGCAGAGCTGACGGTCTATCTCCTCGACTTCAGTGGGGGCGGAGCGTTCGCGGAGTTCGTGCCGAGCGACCGGGACCGCAGCTGGCTGCCGCAGGCACTGGCGGTCGGCGTCGAATGCGACCGGGAGTACGGTGTCGCCGTGCTGCGCGAGCTCGACGCCGAGCTGACCCGCCGGTCGGTGACGTGCAAGAAGGCGGGGGTGAGCCGCTTCGCCGAGCTCCGCGAGGAGCACCGGCTGCCCCGCATGCTGTGCGTGATCGACGAGTTCCCGGCGTTGCTCGACGGCCGCGACGCGCTCGCCGACGAGGCGGTCTCGTTGCTGGAGTCGCTGGCGCGCAGGGGACGCTCGTACGGCATCCATCTGCTGCTCGCCAGCCGGCGGCTGCGCGACGTGCCGGCGCTGCACGGCGGGCGTGAATCGATGTTCGGGCACATCCCCGTCCGGGTCGCGCTGCCCGGTGGCGGGGATGTGCTCGAACCGGCCAACGATGCGGCGGCGGGGCTACCGGTCGGCACGGCGGTGGTCAACACCGCGGGCGGTCTCGGCGGTCCGCGCGGGGCGACCCGCGGCCACGAACGGACCGTGCGTTTCCCCGACCCGGACGCCGACCGCGCCGCGCTGACCGCGCTGCGACACCGGGTGTGGTCGGCCCGGTCACCCGAGGCCTCGCCACCGCGCGTCTTCGCGGGGTACGCCCAGCAGTTCCTCAACGACGACCCGACGTACCGGGCCGCGCTGGCCGGGCGCAGCACCCGGCCGGCCGCGCTGATCGGGCGGACGATCGACGTGCCGCTCTCCACCGCCACGTTCCCGCTCGACACCTCACCCGGGCGGCACCTCGCGATCCTCGGCCCGAGTCCGATCGGCGCCGACGTCCTGGAGGCGGCGGCGCGCAGCGTCGCGGCCCACCATGCGCCGCGGACGACCCGGTTCGTGATCGCCTCGCTGGTGGCCGCCGGCGACGAGCCGGCGGCGGCGCTGGCCGCGGAGTTGACGCAGCGGCAGGAGGTGGAGACCGTCGACGTGGGCGGCCTGCTCGCGGCACTCGGCGGCACCGAGCCGGGCTACCTCGTGGTCTTCGGGATGGACGCGGCCGGTCCGGGACGGCTGCCGCCGGACACGCTGCGCAGCCTGTTGCGGGACGGTCCGGGGCGGGGATTGCACCTGCTCTCGTGGTGGCGGGGGGTGCGGCGGTTCGCCGAGGAGCTCGACGGCGACGCCCGCGAGGAGGTCGCGGGGATGGTGTTCCTCAACGTGCCCGGCGCGGACGTGTCGCTGCTGCTCGGAGCGGCGGTCGACTGGACGCCGCGACCGAACCGCGCCCTGCTGCACGACCGGCACGCCGACCGCACCACGGTGATCGTCCCGTTCGTCCGTCCGGAGCGGGCGTCGTGACCGCGGGGCAGGAGCTCGACGCGGCCTGGCGCGACTACCTGGAGGCGGCGCAGCAGCTCGGAGCGGCGCAGCAGAGCGCGGCGGCGCAGCAGGACACGGCGGCGCAGCAGGGCGCGGCGGACGTCCCGGGCGAGCCGGCACAGGGGGCTCGGGAAGAGCTGGTCCGGGTCGACGCACGGCTGGCGCCGCAGCGGTCCCGGCTACGCGAGGCGGGCGTACCGGAGCCGATGCTGACGCCGACGCCCTCGGAGATCGCCGCCGCCGCGCAGACCATGACGGCCGGCCCGCCGGCGGTGCTCGCGGCGCTGCGGCAGGCGCGGATCACCGCCGACGCCGCGGACGCGGTGCTGATCGGCACCGCGCCGCTGCCGCCGCGGGAGGTTCCGCCGTGGCGGCGCAACCTGCTGGTGTACGGCCCGTTCGCGCTGGTCGTGCTCGTCGTCCAGCTCGGGCTCGTGATCGCCGCGGGCGGTCGGGCGCAGGCCGGCGCGCTGCTGTGCGGGCTGGCGATGCCGGTGGCCGCGTTCGCGTTGGGTTGGCTCACCGTCGGGTTGGTGTTCCGATCCGCCCCCGCCGGGCGGGTGGACCGGACCGCGTTGCTCGGCGCGGCCGTCTGTGCCGCGCCACTGCTGGTCACGGCGGCCGCGTTGGCCTCCCGCACGACGTAGCGCGGACGGCCTGCAACCGCGGGCCGTGGTCAGGAGTGGATGATCAGCGTCATCGCTTCGGCGCGCGACTTCGCGTCGCGCTGGAAGAGGCCACGCACCGCGGACGTAATCGTCTTCGACCCGGCCTTCTGGATGCCGCGCATCGCCATGCACATGTGCTCGCACTCCAGCACGGCGATCACGCCGCGGGGGTCGAGCCGCTCCATGAGCAGGTCGGCGATCTGCGAGGTGAGCCGCTCCTGCACCTGCGGTCGCCGGGCGTAGACCTCGACGAGCCTCGCGAGCTTGGAGAGGCCGGTGATCCGGCCGTGGGTGCCGGGGATGTAGCCGATGTGCGCGACGCCCCGGAACGGCAGGAGGTGGTGCTCGCAGAGGGACATCACCTCGATGTCCCGGACGAGCACCAACTCCTCGTGGTTGGCCTCGAAGGTCGTGGTGAGCACCTGGGCGGGGTCGACCCGCAGCCCGGCGAAGAGCTCGGCGTACGCCCGGGCGACCCGGGCCGGCGTCTTGCGGAGCCCGTCCCGGTCGGGGTCTTCGCCGACGGCGATCAGGATCTCCCGTACGGCGTTCTCGATCCGGCCCAGGTCGACGGCGTTCTCGACCGGGGTGCCGGTCAGTTTGCCGTCGATCAGCCGGGCGGCGAGGTAGTCCAGCGCGTCGTCACCGGGTTCGGTGGACGACGCGCTGGACTCGAGTTCCCCGTTCAGCGCGGGCCGTCCGAGTTGGTCGAGCTGCCCCCGACGGTGGCCTCGGCACCGTCGGCCGCGGCCTGCACCGTGAGGCTCTCCTTCTCGGCCGGCGTGAGCACCGGCGGCTCGGTCGAGGGCTGGCGCTTGCCGAAGCCGTTGTACGGCGCCATCGGCGGGCGCTTCACCACCCGCGCGCAGATCCGTGCCATGTCGGCCTGGGAGATGGTCTCCTTCTCCATCAGCTCCAGGACGATGCTGTCGAGCACGTCCCGGTACTCGACCAGGATCTCCCACGCCTCGTCGTGGGCGAGCTCGATCAGGGCCCGCACCTCGGCGTCGATCTCGGCCGCGACCGCGTCCGAGTAGTCGCGCTCGTGGCCCATCGTCCGGCCCAGGAACGGCTCGTCGCCGCTCGTGCCGTACTTGACCGCACCGAGCTTGGAGCTCATGCCGTACTGCGTGATCATCGCGCGGGCCAGCGCGCTGGCCTTCTCGATGTCGTTGCCGGCACCCGTGGTCGGCTCGTGGAACACGAGCTCCTCGGCCGCCCGACCACCCAGCGCGTACGCCAGGGTGTCGATCATCTCCGCCCGGGTCTGGGTGTACTTGTCCTCGGTCGGCAGCACCAGGGTGTGACCCAGGGACCGGCCGCGGGACAGGATCGTCACCTTGTGCACCGGAGCGGAGTGCGGCAGCGCCCAGGCGACCAGCGCGTGGCCGCCCTCGTGGTAGGCCGTGATCTTCTTCTCGTGGTCGCTCATCACCCGGGTACGCCGCTGCGGACCCGCGATAACCCGGTCGATCGACTCTTCCAGGTAGTCGTTGGAGATCGCCCGCTTGTCGTGCCGGGCGGTGAGCAGCGCCGACTCGTTGATCACGTTGGCCAGGTCGGCACCGGTGAAGCCGGGGGTCCGCCGGGCCACGGAGTCGAGGTCGACGTCCGGGGCGAACGGCTTGCCCTTGGCGTGCACCCGCAGGATGGCCTTGCGGCCCTCCATGTCGGGGGTGTCGACCGCGATCTGGCGGTCGAAGCGGCCCGGACGCAGCAGCGCCGGGTCGAGGATGTCGGGCCGGTTGGTGGCGGCGATCAGGATCACGCCGCCCTTGGTGTCGAAGCCGTCCATCTCGACGAGCAGCTGGTTGAGCGTCTGCTCGCGCTCGTCGTGACCGCCGCCCATGCCGGCGCCGCGGTGGCGGCCGACCGCGTCGATCTCGTCGACGAAGACGATCGCCGGCGCGTTCGACTTGGCCTGCTCGAACAGGTCACGGACCCGGCTCGCGCCGACGCCGACGAACATCTCCACGAAGTCGGAACCGGAGATGGAGTAGAACGGCACCCCGGCCTCGCCGGCGACGGCGCGGGCCAGCAGCGTCTTACCCGTTCCGGGCGGGCCGAAGAGCAGCACGCCCTTGGGGATCTTGGCGCCGAGCGCCTGGTACTTCGCCGGGTTCTGCAGGAAGTCCTTGATCTCCTGCAGCTCCTCGACCGCCTCTTCCGAGCCGGCCACGTCGGCGAACGTGGTCTTCGGGGTGTCCTTGGTGATGACCTTCGCCTTGGACTTGCCGAAGTTGAGCACGCGAGAGCCGCCACCCTGCATCTGCGACATGAACAGCAGCAGGAGGATGACGAGAACCGCGATCGGCAGCAGGTTGACCAGCAGCGTGAGGAACACGCTGTCGGAGGAGACCTCCGTGTTGGCGTCACCGCTGATCTTGCCCGCGGCCTTCGCCTCGAGCACCTTGTTCCAGACCTGGTCCCCGACCTGGTAGGGATACTGAGCCTCGATCCGCGTCGCCTCGGTCTCGCCGAACTTCTTCGGGTTGTTGAGGTCGATGCGGAGCGTCTGCTCCTTGTCCTGGACGACCACCTTTTTGATGTCGCCCTGGTTCAGCTGGTCGAGCGCCACCGAGGTATCGACCTTGTGGTAGCTCGGGCCGCTGGTGAAGAACGAACTGAGCGCAATCGCACCGATGATCACCAGGATGATCCAGACCACCGGGCGGCGGAAGAAACGCGTACGTTCCATACTGTTGTCGAGCGCGGCTGCGCCCGGACCCTCCTGATCGCCGTTCTGACCGTCTGGTTGGCTGTGGCTGTCGGGCCACCGGTCGCAGCCGCCGTGTCGGCCGACCGCGACCCCGGGCGCTGACACACCGCGCCACGGTCATTCGACGGTACACCGTGGGCGCGAGGTGTGCGGTTGCGAGCCCTTTTGCGCACTCGCCCTGACGACGCCTCGGTTCGTGCGGCGAGGCATCGGCCGATCCGACGATCGGCCCGCAAGCTGGACAAACGGGACGAGCAGCAAGATCAGGGAAGCTTTACCGCACTACCGGTTACGGTAGCCCGGTTTCCTGAAAGTCGGCTGTACGTCGCCGGTGAAGGTCGGGCGGCCCCCCGGACGGGTCACACCCGCGAGTACACCTCCGGCTTCAGCACCCCCACGTACGGCATCTCACGGTAGCGCTCCCCGAAGTCCAGGCCGTACCCGACGACGAACTCGCTCGGGATGTCGAAGCCGACGTACTTCACCTCGACCGGCACCTTGACGGCGTCGGGCTTGCGGAACAGCGCGACCACCTCGACGCTCGCGGCCGCCCGCGACTCCAGGTACTTCATCAGCCAGTTGAGCGTCAGCCCGGAGTCGACGATGTCCTCGACCACGATCACGTGCCGCCCGGCGATGTCCCGGTCCAGGTCCTTGAGGATGCGCACCACGCCAGAGGAGGTCGTGCCCTGCCCGTACGAGGAGACGGCCATGAACTCCAGCTCGGCCCACGGGCCGTTGCGGCCGAGGGCCCGGGCGAAGTCGGCCATGAACATGACCGCGCCCTTGAGCACGCAGACGAGCAGGAGGCCGTCGTCCACGTGGGCGTAGTCGGCGGAGACCTGCTTGGCGAGTTCCGCGGTCTTCTCGCGGATCTGCGCCTCGGAAATGATCACGTGGTCGATGTCGGCGTCGTACCAGGAGCCCTCAGCCATGACCTAAGCCTGCCGTACGCCGCTGGCGGGCTGTCGCCGGGGCGGCCACTTCGTGGGGTGGACCGCTCCGGCGAAGCACCGGGTCAGGGCCCGGACGGCGACGGGCGAGGCCCCGTGGCGCACGGACGTCAGCGGAAGCCGCCGCAGGTGGGCTTCCAGTCGGCGGAGTCGCGGGAGTCGACCGTCAGGCCGGCCGCGGCGGCGACCACCAGAACGAGCAGAAACAGCAGAAGTACGAGGAGTTCCATGGCGGCGGAGCCTTTCGTGAGGGTCTGTGGTCTTCGCCGCCGGTGCGCACCGGACGTCGAGTTCAGCTTCCCGCCTCACCCGACCGGGGGACAGTGGCAGTAATGCCATTGAACGTAGATTTCCTGCCACATAACCCGTACCGTGGGGTCATGCTGCGCAACGTCGCCGTGATCGTGATGGACGGGGTCGCCCCCTTCGAGCTGGGCGTTCTGTGCGAGGTCTTCGGCACCGACCGCACGGACGACGGCTTTCCGGGGTACCGGTTCACCGTGTGCAGCCCGACGAACGGTCCCGTCCGCACCGGCTCCGGGCTACAGCTCTTACCGCAGTCCGGCCTGGCGCCCGTCGACGAGGCAGACCTGGTCGCCGTGCCGGCGCACAAACAGGGGGGCGAATTCCCGGAGCCGGTCCTCGCGGCGCTGCGCCGCGCCCACGCGCGCGGCGCATACGTCCTGTCGGTCTGCTCCGGCGCGTTCGTGCTCGGCGCGGCCGGGCTGCTCGACGGCCGGGAATGCACGACCCACTGGCGCTACGCGGACGAGCTGGCCCGCCGCCACCCGAAGGCGCGGGTCCAGTGCAACTCGCTGTACGTGCAGGACGGCACGGTGCTGACCAGCGCCGGCACCGCCGCCGGCATCGACGCCTGCCTGCACCTGGTCCGGCAGGAGCACGGGTCGGCGGTCGCGGTGAAGCTGGCGCGGCGGATGGTGGTGCCACCGCACCGGGACGGTGGGCAGGCGCAGTACGTGGAGGCGCCCATCGCGCGCACCCCGGACGCGCCGACCCTGGAACCCGTGCTGGAGTGGCTCGTCGCCAACCTGGACCGGAGCGTCACCGTCGACGATCTCGCCGCCCGCGCGCACATGGCGCCCCGCACGTTCGCGCGGCGGTTCCGCGCCGAGACCGGCACGACCCCGCACGATTGGCTCACCAACCAGCGCGTGCTGCTCGCCCGCCGTCTGTTGGAGGAGACGGAGCTCGGCGTGGAGGCGGTGGCCACGCGCTCCGGCTTCGGCGACGCGGCCACCCTGCGGCACCACTTCGGCCGCCGCGTCGGAGCCAGCCCACACGCGTACCGGACGACCTTCCGGGCCCGCGTCTGACGCCGCGGCCGCGCGTCATGGCGAGCGGGTGAGCCGCCCGTCCCGGCGCGCCACAAGGATCCCGGCCGGCAGGTGCACCGCCCCCTGGCCGTGCCAGTCGGTGATCAGCGCGTCGAGCGCCGCCACGTGCCGGGAGGAGAACGCCGCGGCCGGCGCGCCGAGTTCCCCGGCCCAGGCGTGCAGCACCCGGGTACGAACCGCGGGCAACAGCGCGGCGAGCGCCTCCACCCGCAGCCCGCCGGCGGGCGCGCGCGCCGCGTCCAACGCCGCCCGCGCCAGCGAGTCCAGCGCGGCGGTGTCCGCGGCAACCAGCCGGGCGGTGCGGGCAAGGTTGTCGACGACGTCCGGACCGAGCGCCTCGACGAGCGCGGGCAGGCCGGTCGACCGGACCCGAGCCCGCGCGTACGACGGGTCCGCGTTGTGCGGGTCCTCCCAGGGCGTGAGACCGATCGCGGCACAGGCCTGGCGCGTCTCGTCCCGGGAGACATCGAGCAGCGGGCGCAGCAGGCGTACCCCGTCCAGTTCCCGGAGCGAGGGCATCCCGGCCAGGCCGCGGGGACCGCCGCCGCGGGCGAGCGCCAGCAGCACCGTCTCGGCCTGGTCGTCGCGGGTGTGCCCGAGCAGCACCGCGGCCGCCTCATGGCGGCGCGCCGCCGCCAGCAGCGCCTCGTAACGCGCCGCGCGGGCCGCCGCCTCCGGGCCGCCCGCCCGGCCGGCCACGACCACCGTGGCGACCTCGGCCGGCGTCAACCCGAGCTTCGCCGCCCACTCGACCACCTCGGTCGCGCGTTCCGCCGAGCCCGCCTGCAGGCCATGGTCGACGGTCACCAACCCGGCGCGCAGGCCCAGCCGGGGCGCCACGAACGCGGTGGCGGCGGCCAGAGCGAGCGAGTCGGCGCCACCGGAGCAGGCCACCAGAACCGGACCGGCGGGGCGTGGTAACCGCGCCAGGGCCCGCCGGACGGCGAGCCGGACCGCGGCGACCGGCGGCGGGAGCGGGGCCACAGCGGTCGCTCAGACGCTCGGCGCGCCGCCGGGCACGGGACCGTGAACGCGCGCCACCCAGGCGTCCGGGTCGCCCAGCTCGTCCAGGCGCGGCAGGGTCAGCGGCGAACTGAAGATCTTGTTGAAACCGTCCATCCCGACCCGCTCGACCACGCCGTGCACGAACTTGCGCCCCTCGGCGTACTGGCGCATCTTCACGTCGATGCCGAGCAGCTTGCGGATCGCCTTCTCCAGCGGGTTGCCGGCCTCCCGCCGCCGGTTGAACCGCGCGCGGATCTGCTCGACGGTCGGGATCACCGCCGGCCCGACGCCGTCCATCACGAACTCGGCGTGCCCCTCGAGGAGCGTCATCAGCGCGGTCAGCCGGTCGAGGACCGCCCGCTGCGCCGGGGTCTGCACGATGTCGAGGACGCTCGCCCGGCTGTCCGGATCACGCACCGCGTCCGCCAGGGCGGCGACGCCGCGGCGCAGCCGGTCCAGCAGGTGCTCACCGCCGGCCTGCGACGCGTCGACGAACGCCTGCACCTCGCCGAGAAAATGGCCGCGCATCCAAGGCACCGCGGTGAACTGGGTGCGGTGGGTGACCTCGTGCAGGCACACCCAGAGTCGGAAGTCGCGCGGATCGGCCTGCAGTTTGCGCTCCACCTCGACGATGTTCGGCGCGACGAGCAGCAGTTGGCCGGGCTCGGCGGAGAAGACCTCGTACTGGCCGAGCACGCGGCCGGAGAGGTACGCGAGCACGGTGCCGGCCTGCACCCCGGTCAGGCGCGACCCGATCGCCTCGGTCAGCGCCCCCGGCTGCTTGTCCCCGGAGAGCCGCGCGACCAGTGGAGTGATGACCTCCCGCAGGCCCGCGATGTTGACCGCGGCCCAGTCGCGCCGGTCGACGACGCGCACCGGCGGGTGCGCCACCTGCGAGCGCAGGCCCGTGTAGGCGCTCACGTGGCCCGCGGCCTCGTCGGTCAGCCGCCGCAGGTCGGTCACGACCTCGGTGGCCTCGTCGTACGAGACCTTCGGACCCGACTTGCCGAGCGCGCCGGCGGTGGCAGCGGCCAGATCCCAGTCCACGAACTGCGCCATGCGTCCACCGTACCCGCGGCACAACACCGCGACGCCGGCTCGGATGCGAGCACGGCGGGCGGCGGGAACTCAGCGGCAGCCGCAGGCCGCCAACGTGGCGGGGATCCGATCGAGCGCGGGCTGGGCGACCTCGGCAGCGGCGGAGACCCCGTCGGCGAGGGCCGCGAAGGCCAGCAGTCGGCCGTCGGCCGTGGTGACCACACCCGACAGCGCGTTCACGCCGGAGAGCGTCCCGGTCTTGGCGCGTACCACCCCGGCGCCCGGCTCGTTCTGGACCGCCGGGCTGCGGAACCGCTCCTGCAACGTGCCGGACCACGCCGCCACGGGCAACCCGTTGAAGAGCGCGGCGAGCTCGGGGCGCGAACCGTTGGCGGCCAGCGTGAGGACCTGGACCAGGACCGAGGGCGGGATCTTGTTCTTGCGGGAGAGTCCGCTGCCGTCGGCCAGTTCGATCCGGTCCACGGGGAGCCCGAGCTCACCGAGCACCGCCCGGGTCGCGGCCGCGCCGCCGGTGAACGAGGCCGGCTGGTTGCGGGCGAGCGCGACCTGCCGGGCCAGCGCCTCCGCGACGACGTTGTCGCTCTCGTTCAACATGAACTCGACCAGCCGGACCATCGGGGGCGAGAGCACCCGCCCCAGCTCGGTGCCGGGCGTGACAGCCGCGCCGGCGACCGGGGCGGCGGCGCTGCCGCCCGACGTGGGCGCGCCGCTCTGCCCCCCGACTGCGGGCGGCGCGGCGCCCCGGGACACGGCCTTGACCGCGTCCGTCGGCAGGCCGAGCTCCTTGGCGAACGCGCGCCCCGCGGCGATGTCCGGGCTGGTGTAGCGCGGGCTCTTCTCGTCGGCGGGATCGATCCGGGCGCCGTCGGTCATCAACGCCGTGGTCGAGGCCGCGAAGGTGCTGCCCGGAATGTCGGGGTCCCAGCCCGGTTCGTGCACGGGGCCGGAGTAGAGCGACGAGTCCACGGTGACCTTGGTCGGAACCGTTCCGCCGAGCGCGCTCTTCACCTGCTCGGCCAACTGGTCCAGCCGGCCGGCGCCCGCGTAGTAGCCGTTGGCGTCCGCGGCGAGCGTGGGATCACCGCCGCCCACGATCACCACCTCACCCGGCGCCGCCCCGGCCACGACGCGGGTGGGGATCCGGTGGGCGTCGCCCCGGGCGGCCAGCACCGCCGCCGCGGTGAGCAGCTTGGTGGTGGACGCCGGCACGGTCGGGGTCTCGGCCTCGCGCGAGTAGACGGACTGCCCGGTCACGATGTCGACGACCGCGACGCGCGCACCGCTCACCGGCGATCCCGCGATGACCTTGTCGAGCGCGGCCTGGACCCGGGCGGCGGCGGGGGTGGGCGCGTCGACCGCGGCGCCGGCCAACACCGGTCCCGGCGTCGGCTCCGGCGGAACGACGACCGCGGTGCGGCCGGCCGGACGGTCACCGAGCCATCCGGCGACCGGACCGGGCCGGACGATCACCAACCCGGAGATCGCTACCGCGAGCACGAGCACTGTGACCAACGCCATGACCAGGCCGGTACGGGAACGCCGCGCCGACGCGGACGACGGCTCCGCGGACGAGCCGGCCGCGGGCGGGTGGCCCGGCGGGGTCGGCGTCGACGGGGGCGATGTCAGCGGGGGCGATGTCAGCGGGGGCGATGTCGGCGGGGGCGTGTGCGCGCCGGACGCCGGCGTCATCGGTCCCGCCGGC
Organism: Micromonospora pattaloongensis; assembly: GCF_900107255.1. GTDB lineage: Bacteria > Actinomycetota > Actinomycetes > Mycobacteriales > Micromonosporaceae > Micromonospora_I > Micromonospora_I pattaloongensis. The sequence goes on from NZ_FNPH01000001.1 coordinate 768,974, forward strand.
CCGGCCGGCAGCGGCGAAGGCGTCGGCGTCCCGGGCGGCGACAGCGGCGGAGGCGTCGGCGTCCCGGGCGGCGGCACCGCCGGGCGCGACGGCGACGGCCCGGGCCATCCGGAGGGAGGCGCGGCGGGCGGCGGGGGCCACGCCGACGGCGGCGCGGTCGGCGACGGCGCGGCGGACGAAGGCGCTGGCGGCGGCACCGAGGCCCGCCCGCGCGGCCGTTCCGGCGACTGGCCATCCGGCCGGAAGGGCATCCGCTCGGCGGGCGGCTGATCCGCCGCGCCCGGGCCGGAATGTGAATCTTCCCTCCCCATCGGCCCCTCCTCCCATTCAGCAACGCGCCTAGGCGACACTACTTGCGTTCGAACATCCTGGGGCGCCCGGAACGATACGAGTGCGGATCACTCACTCCGGCCCTGCCCCGGGTTCTGGCCAGCCGGTGCGGCAACGAGGGAGCGTGAGATGGATTTCGACGTGACGGTTGAGATCCCTAAGGGTCACCGCAACAAATACGAGGTGGACCACGCGACCGGCCGGATCCGGCTGGATCGCACGCTCTTCACGTCCACCCAGTACCCGGCCGACTACGGCTTCATCGAGGGGACTCTCGGCGAGGACGGCGACCCGCTCGACGCGCTCGTGCTGGTTCCGGAACCCACGTTTCCAGGTTGCCTCATCCGCTGCCGGACGATCGGCATGTTCCGGATGACGGACGAAAAGGGTGGCGACGACAAGGTCCTCTGCGTGCCGTTCGAGGACCCGCGCCAGGAGCACCTGCGCGACATCCACCACCTCGGCGAGTTCGACCGGCTGGAGATCCAGCACTTCTTCGAGGTGTACAAGGACCTCGAGCCGGGGAAGTCCGTCGAGGGCGCGACCTGGGTCGGCCGCATGGAGGCCGAGGCCGAGATCCAGGCGTCGTACCGGCGCCACCAGGAGGCCGAGGCGCGCGGCGACGCCGCCCACTGACCCGGGGTCGCACCGCGGGTTCGTCCATCCGCGCCGCCGGCCCCCACGGCCGTCGGCGCGGATCGGTGTCCGGCGTGCTCAGCCGAGCAGGCCGCGGGCCCGGGCGTACAGCCCGAGCACGGCGCAGGCGACCGGCACCACGGACACCACCATCAGGGTGTCGACCACATCCGCCGCCCGGCCCAGGTACGGCGAGGGCGGGCGCCGCGAATAGGTCGCGCCGGTCGCGACGGTCAGCAGGGCGAGCAGGACGCCGCCCACGGTGAACCCGAGCAGTACCGCGTCGCCGCCCCGGGCGGCCACGGTCACGCCGAGCACCGCCAGGCCGGCCAGACCGGCGGCGACCATCGGCACCCGCTGCCGCAGCGTGACGAAGAGCCGGGAGCGCAGCAGCAGGGCGACCGACGAGACCGCGGCCAGCAGCGGGCCGGCGAGCCCGCCCGCCGTCACGAGCACCAACGCCGCGGCGGTCGCGAGCACGGCGTGCCCGGTCAGCATGCCGGTCAGCAGCTCCTCGGTGCGGGCCACCGCGGCGTACACCCGCCCGCGCTCCGGCCGCTCCCGCGCGCCGTCGGCCGAGCCCGCGTCACCCGCCCCGAATCCCTCGGCCGCGGCCCCGGTGGGGAGCGTGATCGGCGGCATCGGCAGCTTGCCGAGGCGGATCGCCAGCAGCGGCAGCACGCCGATCCCGCAGACCAGCACGGACATCAGCAGCGCGGCGGACCCGGCGGCAGGCAGGCCGAACCCGGCCAGCGCGGCCAGCGCGCCGACCAACCCCGCGGTCACCCCGGCGGCGAAGACCCGCAGCGCCGCGGCCACCCCGACCAGGCCCAGCAGGGCGACGAGGAGCAGCGCCACCGACCCGACCAGCAGCTCGGGCGCGCCCATCCAGGCTAGCGGCCGGATCACCCCGACCGGATCGCCGGAGGCGACCAGCAGCGCCCCGCCGACAAAGGCGTACGGCAGCGCGTAGCCGCCGAGCGCCCCGCCCGCGGTCGCGTCCCCGTACGCCCGCGAGGCGACCACGCCGGCGAGGGCGAGCAGGAGCGCGACGCCGAGCCCGACGGAGGCTCCCAGCCCCCACGACGTTCCGGCGTGCAGCAGCGCGAAGAGCCCCACGGCGAGCAGCACGCCGGCGCCGGCGAGGGTAGCCGCGCGGGTCGCGGCGCCCGACCAGGCGGAGCCGCGCCGCCGCGCGCCGTCGGCGATCGCCTCGACCACGTCGTCGTACTCGAGCTCCGGCCACTGCGCCCGCGCCGGCACGAGGTGCAGCACCTCGCCGTCGCGTACGCCCTGCGGCAGCAGCCCCTGCCCGGTGGCCAACGGGGCACCGTCGGTGCGGCGCAGCAGCCATCCGCCGTGCCGCTCCCCGTCGTCGGCGAGACCCTCGCCGGCGTGCCGCAGCACCTCGGGCAGCAGCTCCGCGAGCGGAACGTGCTCGGGGAGCGCGACGTCGACCCGGCGCTGCGGCGCGTTGATGGTGACCCGGGCGAGCCCGATGCTCATCGAGAGTCCTCCATTGAGGGGGCAGCCATGGCTGCGGGGACGACCGCACTTTACCTACCATGGGCCCGGCTCGGACCACCGAGCGATTGGGGAGGTCACGTGAGCGCGGGCAGCAGCCGCACCACGCTGGGTGACGGGACGGTCGCATGAGCACGGTTGTCATCAAGCGGCCGCCGCGACGTCCGGCGCCGGAGATTCCGACCGGCGAGCTCGGGGTGGAGCCGCCGCCGGAGATTCCACAGGCGACCGGGGCCCGCTGGCAGCAGCTCATGATGATGCTGCCGATGCTGGGCGGCTCCGTCGCGATGGCGATGATGTTCGGGCGTGGTGGCGGCACCTACTCCTACGTCGTCGGCGCCATGTTCGGCATCTCGTCGCTGGCGATGCTGGCGACGTCCTGGGGCAGCGCGTCGGGCTCGCCGAAGAAGGCCGAGATGATGACGGCGCGCCGGGAGTACCTGCGGCATCTCGCCACGCTGCGCCGGCGGGTACGGGAGACGGCGGCCAAGCAGCGCGCCGGCCTCTTCTACCGGCACCCCGACCCCGCGCAGCTCTGGTCCACCGTGGGCAGCCACCGGCTCTGGGAGCGCCGCGGCACGGACCCGGACTTCGGGGTCGTGCGGGTCGCGGTGGGCCCGCAGACGCTCGCCACCCCGCTCGTCCCGCCGGTCACCCGGCCGCTGGAGGACCTGGAGCCGATGACCGCGGGGGCGCTGCGCCGCTTCCTCGACGCGTACTCCGTGGTGCCGGACCTGCCGGTGGCGCTGTCGCTGCGCGGCTTCGCGCGGGTGTTCCTGCGCGACGCGGGCACCCCCGGCGATGCCGCGGTGACGGGCAGCGAGGCGCAGGCGCTCACGCGCGCGATGCTCACCCAGCTCTCGGTCTTCCACGCCCCCGACGACCTGCTGATCGCGGTCTGCGCGGGGCCGGAACGCCGCGCGGCGTGGGAATGGGTGAAGTGGCTACCGCACGCGCAGCACCCGACCCGCACCGACGCGCTCGGGCCGGTGCGGCTGGTGACGAGCGCGGCCGCCGACCTGGAGAAGTTGATCGACGACGTGCTGGGCAACCGGCCGCGGTTCAGCGCGGCGGGCCCGGCGACCGACGGGCCGCACGTCGTGATCGTTCTCGACGGCGGCGACCTGACCGGGGCCACGCACCTGGTCAGCGACAGCGGGATCGACGGCGTGACCGTCTTCGACCTGGACGGCCCGCCGCCCCGGCTGCTGGACCGCTCGATGCTGGCCCTGGAGGTACGGCCCGGCCGGCGGCTGCACACGTACTCGTCGGACGGCGAGGCCGAGGTCGGCACGCCGGACCGGCTGGAGGTCGGCGAGGCGGAGGCGGTGGCCCGTCGGCTCGCCCCGCTGCGACTGGCCGCCGCGTCGAAGGGGTCGGACGCGCCGCTCGCCGCCGAGATGGGGCTCGCCGAGCTGCTCGGCGTCACCGACCCCGACAACTTCAGCGTCGCCCACGGGTGGGCGCCGCGGGCGAATCGCGACCGGCTGCGGGTGCCGATCGGGATCGGCGCCGACGGCGGCGCGATCGAGCTCGACCTGAAGGAGTCGGCGCAGGACGGGATGGGGCCGCACGGGCTGCTCATCGGCGCCACCGGCTCCGGCAAGTCCGAGCTGCTGCGCACCCTGGTGTTGGCGCTGGCGGCGACGCACTCCTCCGAATCGCTCAACTTCGTGCTCGTCGACTTCAAGGGCGGCGCGACGTTCGCCTCGCTCGACCGGCTGCCGCACACCGCCGCCGTGATCACCAACCTCGCCGACGAGCTGCCGCTCGTCGACCGCATGGTGGACGCCATCAACGGCGAGCTGATCCGCCGACAGGAGCTGCTGCGCCGGACCGGAAACTTCGCCAGCCTGCGCGACTACGAGAAGGCGCGGGCCGGTGGCGCGGCGCTCGCCCCACTCCCCTCGCTGCTGATCGTCTGCGACGAGTTCTCCGAGCTGCTCTCGGCCAAGCCCGACTTCATCGACCTGTTCGTCCAGATCGGACGAGTGGGTCGGTCGCTCGGCGTGCACCTGCTGCTCGCGTCGCAGCGTCTCGAGGAGGGCCGGCTGCGCGGCCTGGACACCCACCTGTCGTACCGGATCGGCCTGCGGACCTTCTCGGCGCTGGAGTCCCGGGCCGTGCTCGGCGTTCCCGACGCGTACGAGCTGCCGCGCTCGCCCGGTCACGGCTACCTGAAGTTCGGCACCGAGCCGCTGGTGCGGTTCAAGGCCGCCTACGTCTCCGGCGCGTTCCGCAAGCCGGGCGGGGGCGCGGGGACGGACGGGCGCCCGGGAACGGCCCGGGTGCTCAACTACAGCACGCACTACGTGCCCGCGCTGGAGCCCGCGCAGCGGCCGCCGCAGCCCACTGCGGACGAGGCGGCCGGCGGGCAGAGCCTCCTCGACCTCATGGTCTCCCGAATGGTGGGGCAGGGCCCGCCGGCGCACCAGGTGTGGCTGCCGCCGCTGTCGCAGGCGCCCGCCCTCGACGAGCTGCTCGGCCCGGTCTCCACGGACCCGGTGCGCGGCCTGACCTTCGCCAATCCCGAGCTGCACGGGGCGCTGCAGGTGCCGGTGGCGCTGGTGGACAAGCCGTTCGAGCAGCGTCGCGACGTGCTGTGGCTGTCACTGGAGGGCTCGGCGGGACACGTGGCCGTCGTCGGCGCACCGCAGAGCGGGAAGTCGACCGCGCTGCGCACGCTGATCTGCGGCCTGGCGCTGACGCACACCCCGGCGGAGGTGCAGGTCTACTGCCTGGACTTCGGCGGCGGGTCGCTGGCGGCGCTGCGCGAACTGCCGCACGTCGGCGGCGTCGCGGGCCGGCTGGACACGGCCGCGGTGCGGCGTACGGTCGGCGAGGTCGCGACGCTGCTGGCCGACCGGGAGCGCCGCTTCGCGGAGCTGGGGATCGACTCGATGGCCACCTACCGCAAGCGGCGGGCCGGTGCCGCGCGGACCGGCCACGATCCGGGCGACCCGTTCGGCGACGTGTTCCTGGTGGTCGACGGCTGGACGACGCTCCGCGGCGAGTACGACGACCTGGAGCCGCTGGTCACCGACATCGCGACCCGCGGCCTGTCCTACGGCATCCACGTGGTGGCATCCGCTCCACGGTGGATGGACTTCCGGCCGGCCGTCCGCGACCTGTTCGGGTCGCGGCTGGAGCTGCGGCTCGGCGACCCGAGCGACTCGATGGTCTCCCGCCGCTCGGCGGCGAACGTGCCGGACAAGGCGGCCGGGCGCGGCATCACGGCGGACAGTCTGCACTTCCTGACCGTGCTCCCCGAGCTCGCCAGCCTCGGCGGCGAGACCGCCGCGCTGGTCAAGACGGTGGCCGCGTCGTGGGCCGGCGCGCCGGCGCCGCGGGTCCGGCTGCTGCCGCCGGTGCTGCCGTACTCCGATGTGGACCTGTCTCGCACGTCCGGGCTGCGGCTGCCGATCGGCATCGCCGAGGCGGACCTGCAGCCGGTCTCGGTCGACTTCGCGACCGAGCCGCATTTCCTGCTCTTCGGCGACGCCGAGTGCGGCAAGTCGTCGTTCCTGCGGGCGCTGGCCACCTCGATCACGGCTCGGTTCACGCCGGAGCAGGCCCGCGTGATCCTGGTGGACTATCGGCGCAGCCTGCTCGGAGTGATCCAGTCCGAACATCTCATCGGGTACGGCACCGCGGCGACCGGCACGGCGGAGCTGATCGAATCGGTGGCCGGTTACATGCAGCGGCGGCTGCCGGGGCCGGACGTCACGCCGCAGCAACTGCGCGACCGGTCATGGTGGACGGGGCCGGAGCTGTTCGTGCTGGTCGACGACTACGACCTGGTGGCCACGGGGCCGGCGAACCCGTTGCGGGCGCTGGAGGACTACCTACCGCAGGCCCGCGACATCGGGCTGCACCTGGTGTTGACGCGTCGCTCCGGCGGCGCCTCACGGTCGATGTACGACCCGATCATCCAGAAGCTCCGGGAACTCTCCTCGCCGGGCCTGGTGATGGCCGGGGACTCCGATGAGGGGCCGTTGATCGGGAACCTGCGACCGGCGCCGATGCCGCCGGGACGCGGCCGGTTGGTCACCCGGAAGGAAGGCGTACGGCTGGTCCAGTTGGCGTACCTGCCCGCGACGTGACACGGCGTCGGACCCCTTGTGCGGCACCGGAATACGGCGAATCACGGTAACCTCCGTGCATCGAGTGTCTGCCGGGGTGAAAAGGCCATAGTGTGACCAGGCTGCCGCACCGTGACCGGAGCGCCGTCGCGAGGATCGTGGGCACGGCGCTGCTCAGCGTGGCCGGGATCGCCGCCACGCTGGTTCCGGCGGTCCCCGCGACCGCGACGCCGCCGCCCGACGTCACCGTCCCGCTGCGGGCCGACCCGGTCCGCGATGATCAGTGGCAGCTGCGGGAGCTGCACGCGACCGCGGCGTGGCGGCACGCCAAGGGCGACGGGGTCACGGTCGCGGTGCTCGACTCCGGGGTCGATGCGACGCATGCCGACCTGGTCGGCCAGGTGCTGCCGGGGATGGATTTCGTGAAGCCCGGCAACGGCCAGTTCGATCCGGTGGGGCACGGCACGACGGTGGCCGGGCTGATCGCCGGGCGCGACGACGACGACCGGGGCGCGGTCGGGCTCGCGCCGCACGCGAAGATCCTGCCGGTGCGGGTGCTCGACGAGGAGAACCGGTACGACGACTCGCTGGTCATCGCCAAGGCGGTGCGCTGGGCCGTCGACAACGGCGCGCGAGTGATCAACATGTCGCTTGGTGGCCACGGGCGCAGCCCCGCGCTGGCCGCGGCGCTCGACTACGCGTTCGCCCGCGACGTCGTCGTGATCGCCTGCACCGGCAACGTCACGCCGTCGGCGCCGACGGACGTCTGGTACCCGGCACGCGAGCCCGGGGTCGTCGCGGTCGCCGGGATGGAGAAGGAGGCGCCCGAGCTGTGGTCGGGCTCGATCACGGGCCGGGAGACCGTGATCACGGCGCCGGGGAACGGACTGGTCGGCGCCCGTCCGGGCGGCCACTGGCGGGTGCAGGGCACGAGCTTCGCGGCACCCCTGGTCGCCGCCACGGCGGCGCTGATCCGCTCCCGCTGGCCGGAGATGTCCGCGGCCGACGTGGTCAACCGGCTGATCAGGACCGCGAGCGACGTCGGACCGCCGGGCCGCGACGACCGGTTCGGCTTCGGCGTGGTCGACCCCGTCGCCGCGCTCACCCGCCCGGTGCCGACGGTCGAGCACAACCCGCTCGACGACCAGACCTCGCCCGGCGTCGTCGGGTTCGGCCGGGCTCCCGGGCTGGAGCAGCCGGGTACGACAACCGCCCCGCTCGGCCAGCTCGGCAACCGCGCGACCGGGGAGCACGCGAGTTGGGTGGCGCGGGCTGCCGGCTCCGGGGATATCCCCCGGCCGCCGGGGCTGCTCGTCGCCGCCGTCTTCGTCGCCATGCTGGTCACCGGCACGCTCTTCACCCGGCACCGCCTGCTCAGGCGGGAGCAGCTGGCGGACCGGCGCCGGGAGCTCACGCTGCAACGGGTGCTGAGCCGGCGGCAGGAGACGGTACGCCGGCGCGAGTTGACGTTGCGCCGGGTGATGCGGCGGCAGCAGCCGGACACGACCCGTCGGTGGCGCCGCCTCCGCTAGGCGTCCGGAAGGCGCCGGAGCGCTACGCGCACTCGCCGGTGCCGGTGCCCCTGGTCCGCTCCGCCCCGGCGCTCGCGACCGGTGCGGCCTCGTCCGCCGTGACCGCGAAGCCCGTGTTGCGGTCGTCGGCCGCGGCGGCGAAGATCACGCCGAGCACCTGCCCGTTGGGGGCGATCAGCGGACCGCCCGAGTTACCGCTCTGCACGAGGGCGCGGATCGTGTAGACCTCGCGGGTCACGTCGCCGGAGCGGTAGATGTCAGGCCCGGTGATCGGGCCGACGTCGCGGACCCGCGCGGACTGGGCGTTGTAGGGGCCGTCGAGCGGGAAGCCGAGCACGATCGCGTCCGAGCCGGTCGGCGCCGGACGCGACACGAACGGCATCACCGGCGCGTCGAGCCCGGGCACGTAGACGACGGCGAGATCGCGCGCCGGGTCGTAGATGACCACCCGACCTTCATGCCGGTCGCCCCGCACCTCCACGACGACGCTCCGGGTGCCGGCCACGACGTGCGCGTTGGTCATCACCCGGTCCTTGGCGTAGACGAAGCCCGAGCCCTCGATTCGGCGGGAGCAGCTCGGGGCGGATCCGAGCACCTTGACCACGGAACGCTCGGCGTTGACGACCACCTGCGAACCGGCCAGCGCCGGGTCCGGCGGCGCCACCTGACGGGCCCGGGTCGGCGCCAGGTCGCCGAAGACGTCCGGGAACCCGTTGGTGTCCACGGTGTCCCGCAGCGCCTGCGACAGCGCCTTCGCCTGCGACGGCAGCACCCCGTCGACGGTGTTCAGCAGCGCGCTGTTGCGGACGGCGCCGGCGAGCCAGGGCAGCGACGAGGAGCCGAGCGGGACGGCCACGAGCCAGGCGACCAGCAGGACGGCGAGCAGCGAGACGACGGCGCCGCCGGCGTCGTCGATCCGGCGTCCGGCCCGGCTCGTGATCGCGTGGCGCACATGTGAGCCGGCCCAGCCCGCGAGGGCCTGACCGAGCACCGCGACCCCGAAGATGGTCACGAGCGAGACGACCACCCGGACCGCGCCGTCGGCGAACCGTTGCGCGAGTAGCGGGCCGAGCTGCAGCCCGATCAGCGCCCCACCGAAGAACCCGGCGAACGACAGCACCCCGATGACGAAGCCCTGGCGGTAACCACTGAACGCGAACACCAACATGAGCAGAATCAGGACGGCATCGACGGCGGACACGCGACAAGCCTACGGGTGCTCCCGCAGCGCGCGTCCCGGCACGCGGACGACCGGGGGGCGGTTCACCCGTGCCGGTCGGTCGCCGACGCCGGCCGGCTCAGCTCGTCGGCCTCGTCGGTGCCGGCGCTCGGCGCCGGATCGGCGGCCCGGGTGGGCGGCAGCTCGGTGACCCGGTCCCGCGGCCAGGGCCGCGCCCAGCCTGCCATCTCGAGCAGCGCCGACAGCACGCCCGCGGTGAACCCCCAGACCAGCATGCCGCGGACCTGGAAGGCCGGGCCGACCCATCCGCTCGGGTGACGCACCTGCAGCCGGTTGGCCGGATCGACCAGCTCGTGCACGGGGAGTCGGGCCACGTGCGCCACCTCGGCGGGCTCCCGCGGGTGGACCGGATGCGGGCGGTGCCACCAGCCGAGCACCGGCGTGACCACGAAGTCGCTGACCGGGATCCACAGCAGGGGCAGTTGGGCGAGCACGGTGACGGTGCTCGGGTCGAGACCGACCTCCTCCTCTGCCTCGCGCAGCGCGGTGCCGGCCGCGTCGACGTCGCCGGGGTCGGCCGCGCCGCCGGGGAACGCCGGCTGGCCGGCGTGGTTGCGCAGCGTGGCCGCGCGCTGCAGCATCAGCACGTCCGGGCTGCCCGGCCGCTCCTCGCCGAGGAGCACGAGAACGGCGCTCGGCCGCCCACCGCGGGCGGGGGTGCGCAGCCGGGTGAAGTCCTCGGTGCGCGCCGCCCGGACCCGGCCGAGCAACGGCTCCCACCAGTCGGGCAGCGGCGACGTCACGCCGGCACCGCCACGCCGAGGTGCCGCTGGACCAGCGCGGCGAGTTCCGCGTCGTCGAGCGCCCCGGACGCGTCGACGTGGCGGATCCGCCCCTGGTCGTCGACGAAGAGGGTGAGCGGGAGCCAGGCCAGTCCCAGCTCGGTCCGCAGCCTCTCGTCGGGGTCGAACAGATTCGGGAACGTCACGTCACCGATCGACTGCGCGGCCTCGCGGCTGTCCCGGTTGTTCACCCCGATGACGTGCAGCGTCTCCGGCGCCCGCCGGGCGAGACGCTGGAAGGCGGGGAGCTCCTTGCGGCACGGCCCGCACCAGGACGCCCAGACGTTGATCACGGCGGGACCGCGGATCGCCCCGATCCGCACCGGTTGGCCGCCGGTGAAGCAGGGCAGCTCGATCCGGGGCAGCGTCTCGCCCGCGCCGCCGGTGGCCGACGACGCGGCGTTGGTCGGGCCCGGCGATGCGGCAACGCCCGGGTCGGTCGACGCGGCGCTTGAGCCGGGGGACCGCGACGGGGGCGCGGCGCTCGGGCCACCGGATCCCGGGGGCGTGGATCCCGGGGGCGTAAATCCCGGGGGCGTGGATCCCGGGGGTGTCGTCAGCGCGGCGCAGTCGGCGAACGGCGAGGGGGCGCGGCTCGCGCCCGCCGCGTCGCCGCCGTCGGACGGCGTGCAGGCGGCGAGCAGCAGCAGGGGCGCCAGCAGCCAGGCAACGCGTCGGGTCACGGCACCTCCGCGACGACGGCCTGCGCCGGCACGAGCTCGGGATCCACCCCGGCCTGCACCGCCAGCTCCCGGGCGCGCGGTCCCTTGAGCAGCTTCGCGGCGGCCGCCGCCTCGGTCGGGCCCGTGCCGTACGACGGGCAGAGCGGCGCGAGCGTGCACGCGCCGCAGGCGGGCTTGCGGGCGTGGCAGACGCGGCGGCCGTGGAAGATCACGCGGTGCGAGAGCATCGTCCAGTCCCGCCGCTCGATCAGCGCGCCGATCGCATGTTCGATCTTGACCGGGTCGCTCTCGTCCGTCCACGCCCAGCGCCGGACGAGCCGCTGGAAGTGGGTGTCGACGGTGATGCCGGGGACGTCGAAGGCGTTGCCGAGGATGACGTTCGCGGTCTTGCGACCGATGCCGGGCAGCTTCACCAGCTCGACGAGACGCCCGGGCACCTCCCCGTCGTGCCGCTCGACGAGCCCCTGACCGAGCCGGATCAGCGAGTCGGCCTTGTTCCGGAAGAACCCGGTGGGGCGGATCAGCTCCTCCAGCTCGCCCCGGTCGGCGCCGGCGTAGTCGGCCGCGGTGGGGTAGCGCGCGAACAGTTTGGGCGTGACCTCGTTGACCCGCTTGTCGGTGCACTGCGCGGAGAGGATCGTGGCGACGGCGAGCTGCAGCGGGGTGTCGTGGTCCAGCTCACAGTGGGCGTCGGGGTGGGTCTCGGCGAGCAGCCGGGCCATCCGCCGGGCCCGACGCTTACGGCCGAGGTCGGTCTCGGTGCGGACAGGGGAAGGGGTCACATCCGCCAGCCTACTTCCGGGGCCGACAGCCGGCCGCGAACGCTCACGCGGCCGGCGGTGAGATCTTGCCGTCGTCGCGGAAGCGCGGGCCCGTGTTCGGGAAGTCCGAGCGGGTCACGGTGCGGATGAGGTCGAGTCCGCGCGCGTCGGCGTCCAGGGTGGGCTTCCCGGCGCCGTTCATGTACGTCGAGACGAACTCGCCGCCGGCCCACTCCCCGTCCGGGGTGAGCGACACCTTCAGCACCCCGCCGAGGCCGAGCGCCGCCCGGTTGCTGAGCGTCCCGCCACCCCCGGCGAAGTTGCCGAGGCTGTACGCGATCAGCCGCCCCTGGTAGAACTCCATCCCGCGCAGCACGTGCGGCCCGTGCCCGATCACCACGTCGGCGCCCGCGTCGATCACCGCGCGCGAGAACGTGATCGGGTCACCGCGGTTCTCGCCGAGGAACATCTCGGTGCCCGGCTTCACGCGCGTCTTTTCGGATCCCTCGGCACCCATGTGCACCTGCACGACGACCAGGTCGGCGTCGGCGGCGGCCCGCTCGACGATGGCCTGGGCCGCGTCGATGTCGGTCACGCTGTTGTTCCACGAGTACGGGGAGAAGCCGACGACCGCGACCGTCACGCCCTCGACGGTCACCACCGTGATCTGATCGACCGCCCCGGTGTGCTGCAGGCCGTGCTTCTCCAGCGCCTTCTGGGTGTTGCGGTAGCCGGCGGCGCCGAAGTCGTACCCGTGGTTGTTGGCCTGGTTGAGCAGCATGAAGCCGGCGTCGCGCAGGTGCGCCGCGTAGCCGGGCGGGGCGCGGAACTGGTGGCAGTCGTCGGCGTTCTTACCGCACTTGGAGGTGCCGGTGTCGTCGGTCAGCGGCTCCTCGAGGTTGCCCATGACCAGGTCCGCGGCGAGCGCGTCGGTGACCGAGTCGAAGAAGCCCCGGCCGTCGTCGGCGGGGAGCCGGCCGGGCACGTTGCCCATCACGATGTCGCCGGTCGCCGACAGCGTGATCACCTTGGCGTCACCCGGCGTGCTGGTGGGCGCGGCGGGCGTGGCGGGCGCGGGTGACGCGGGGGCCGCGTCGGCCGCGGCGTCCTGCCACAGCGGCACCCCGCCGGTCCGGGCGCACGCGGTCGTGCCGGCGAGCACGGCAAGCATGATCATCAGGAACGTGCCCAGCGCACGGACCGGTCGTCGGTCGGCGCGGACGGCGCGGGATCGCCCGGGGCGCGGCGGGTGCGGGGTGGCGGACATCGACGGGAACATACCGGCCACCCGGCACGGCGGACCACGGCCATCCGGCCGGTTCGGGTCAGCGATCGTGCCGTACCGACCACGGCATGTCGGGCTGTCGCTCGGCCGCGCCGCCGGTGAGCACGGCCCGGTGGGTGGCGCGGGCGATCCGCGCGCCCCACGCCGACCGGGGTCCCCCGTACGCGGCGGACGGCCCGTCGACGGGGCAGAGGATCGTGACGGCGTCTGTGGCGGTCCCGGTCGCCGGCAGGCCCAGCTCCCAGAGCGCCTGCGCCTTCGCCTCCGTGGCGGTGGCGACCGCGTTGACCAGGGCGGCGTCGCTCAGCCGCACGGGCGTGCTGACCACGATGTTGACGGTCCCGACCGGCACGGCGGGGTCGTCGACATCGTGGTCGCGCGGTTCGGGCGCCGCGGCCCAGATCGGCGCGCCGAGCCCGACCGTCGCCCAGACGCGCACGCCGGCGTCGGCCGCGCTCTCCACCCGCGCCACGTCGACCCCGGTGAGCAGCCCGACGCCGGGCCCGGCGAGGCCGAGCCGGGCGGCCACCTCGGCGAGGTGTGCGTCCGGGTCGTCGCGCCGGTACGACATCGGCACGGTCGCGTTGATCACCCAGTGTCGCGGTCCGATCCCGCCGCCGAGCGGTCCGGAGCTCACCGCCAGCATCGGTTCGGCGGTACGCCACAGCAGCAGCGGGATCTCGCGTCCGTCCTCGTGGCGGGCGGTGAGCAGCGGGTCGGTGAGCACGCGCCGACCCTACGGCCCGGCGCCCCGCGACGAGGCGTCGGCGCCGACCGCGCGGCGCGGCGCGCCGGCGGTTGCCGCGCACGTCAACAGCCATTCGGCCGTTGATGAGCTACGCTACTGGATCAACATTCCAGGGGTGCACGTCCGTTTCCGGCCGACGTGCACCTAGACTGACTGCGCGCAACAGGGTGCCGGCTGGAGAGCCGGCCGGAAGCGGCGCGCGCGGCGGAGGTGCGCGATGGACGAGGTACTTGCTCGCAGCGGGATCTTCCAGGGCGTCGACCCGGAGGCGGCCGATGCGCTCGCCAAGGAGATGGAGACGATCGAGGCCCGCAAGGGCGAGATCGTTTTCAACGAGGGCGAGCCCGGCGACAGCCTGTATATCGTGCTCTCAGGCAAGATCAAGGTGGGTCGCCGCGCCGCGGACGGGCGGCAGAACCTGATTGCGGTGATGGGCCCCTCCGACATGGTCGGCGAGCTGTCGCTCTTCGACCCCGGCCCGCGCACCGCGACCGCCACGGCGGTCACCGACACCCGGCTGGCCCGGCTGCGCAAGCAGGCGCTGCGTCCCTGGCTCAACAACCGGCCGGAGATCGCCGAGCAGCTGCTCCGCGTGCTGGCCCGGAGGCTGCGCCGGACCAACGACGCGCTCGCGGACCTGATCTTCACCGACGTGCCCGGCCGGGTCGCGAAGAACCTGCTGCAGATGGCGGGCCGGTTCGGCACCCGCGACGGCGGCGTGCTGCGCGTGACGCACGACCTCACCCAGGAGGAGATCGCGCAGCTGGTCGGCGCCTCCCGGGAGACCGTCAACAAGGCGCTCGCCGACTTCGCCTCCCGCGGCTGGCTCCGGCTCGACGGCAAGAGCATCATCATCCTGGACCCGGAGCGCCTGGCCCGCCGCGCCCGCGTCTGACCCGTCGTCGCCATCAGCCCGTCCCGCCGCGCGGGGCGGGCTGATGCCTTTCCGCCGTCCTTGACGGTTCCTTGCCCGCCGGGTCAGGCCGGGCACGTCTGCACCGCCGGCGACCGCACCGTCCCATCTCACTGATATGTCCGTTACGACGTATCCGTGACGATTGCCCCGATCCATTCGTTTACGGAGGAACGGGATCGGCGCGAAGGGCATGGGGATGTGACGTGACGGTGCTATCCACGGCCATCGACCCGCGCGACCAGGCGTACCTGGAGAACCGGGGCGCGATGCTCGCGCGGCTCGCCGAACTGGACGCGGCGCTGCGCGGCGCGCGCGAGGGCGGCGGCGAGAAGCACGTGACCCGGCACCACGCACGCGGCAAGCTGCTCCCCCGGGAGCGGATCGACCTCCTGGTCGACCGGGACTCCCCGTTCCTGGAGCTGTCGCCGGTGGCCGGCTGGAGCACGGAGTTCCCGGTCGGCGCGGGCGTCGTGACCGGAATCGGCGTGATCGAGGGCGTGGAGTGCGTGATCATCGCCAACGATCCGACCGTACGCGGTGGCGCGGTCAACCCGTACTCCCTGAAGAAGACCCGGCGGGCCGGCGAGATCGCGTTGGCCAACCGGCTGCCGCTGGTGAACCTCGTCGAATCCGGCGGCGCCGACCTGCCCAGCCCGGCCGAGATCTTCATCCCCGGCGGCGCGGTGTTCCGGGACCTGACCCGGCTCTCGGCGGCGCGCATCCCGACCATCTCGGTGGTCTTCGGCAACGCCACCGCCGCCGGCGCCTACGTGCCCGGCATGTCGGACTACACGATCATGGTCCGCAACCAGGCCAAGGTCTTCCTCGCCGGGCCGCCGCTGGTCCGGATGGCGACCGGTGAGATCACCGACGACGAGTCGCTCGGCGGCGCCGCGATGCACGCGGCCACCTCGGGCCTCGCCGACTTCCTCGCCGAGGACGAACGGGACGGCCTGCGGCTGGCCCGGCGCTGCGTCCGCCGGCTCAACTGGCGCAAACAGGGACCGCCGCCGCGCACCACGCTGCCGGCCCCGCCGAAGTACGACCCGGAGGAGCTGCTCGCCGTCGCCAGCGCCGACCTGCGGGTGCCGTTCGATCCGCGCGAGGTCCTCGCCCGGATCCTCGACGGCAGCGAGTTCGACGAGTTCAAGCCCGCCTACGGGCCTGCCCTGGTGACCGGCTGGGGTGAGCTGCACGGCTACCCGGTCGGCGTGCTGGCCAACGCCCGCGGGGTGC
Source organism: Micromonospora pattaloongensis (assembly GCF_900107255.1). Lineage (GTDB taxonomy): Bacteria > Actinomycetota > Actinomycetes > Mycobacteriales > Micromonosporaceae > Micromonospora_I > Micromonospora_I pattaloongensis. The sequence goes on from NZ_FNPH01000001.1 coordinate 784,729, forward strand.
TGTTCTCCGAGGAGGCGCAGAAGGCCGCCCAGTTCATCCAGCTCGCCAACACCGCGGACACCCCGCTGCTGTTCCTGCAGAACACCACGGGATACATGGTCGGCGCGGAGTACGAGCAGCGCGGGATCATCAAACACGGCGCCCTGATGATCAACGCGGTGTCGAACTCGACGGTGCCGCACCTGACGGTGAACCTCGGGGCGTCCTACGGGGCCGGAAACTACGGCATGTGCGGGCGGGCGTACGGGCCGCGTTTCCTGTTCACCTGGCCGAACGCGAAGTCCGCGGTGATGGGGCCGGCGCAGCTCGCGGGGGTGCTGTCGCTCGTGGCGCGGCAGGCGGCGGAGGCGAAGGGCCAGCCGTACGACGCCGATGCCGACCGGGCCATGCGGCAGACGGTGGAGCAGCAGATCGAGTCGGAGTCCGCGGCGCTCTTCCTCTCCGGCCGGCTCTACGACGACGGCGTGATCGATCCCCGGGACACCCGCACCGTGCTGGGGATCGGCCTCTCGGCGGTGCACAGCGGACCGGTCCGGGGCGCCGACGGCTTCGGCGTCTTCCGGATGTGAGGTGACAGATGATTCGCAGGCTCCTCGTCGCGGACCGGGGCGAGATCGCCCGTCGGGTCTTCGCCACCTGCAGGCTGATCGGCATCGAGACCGTCGCGGTCTACTCCGACGCCGACGTCGACGCCCCGCACGTCGCCGAGGCCGACTACGCCGTACGCCTGCCCGGCGAGACCGCCGCGGAGACGTACCTGCGGGGTGATCTGATCGTCGCCGCCGCCCGGCGCACCGCGGCCGACGCGATCCACCCGGGCTACGGCTTCCTGGCCGAGAACGCCGAGTTCGCCGCCGCCGTCGTCGACGCCGGGCTGACCTGGGTCGGTCCGCCACCGGAGGTGGTCGCGGCGATGGGCTCGAAAATCGGGGCGAAGGCCCGGCTCGCCGAGGCGGGCGTGCCGATGCTGCCGACCTGGACCGACGCGACCGAGGTCGCCGAGTTTCCGGTGCTGGTGAAGGCGTCGGCCGGCGGCGGCGGCCGCGGGTTGCGCATCGTGCACGACCCGGAGACGCTGCCCGGCGCGATCGCGTCGGCGCGCCGCGAGGCGGCCGCGGCGTTCGGGGACGGCACGGTCTTTCTGGAGCGGTACGTCGAGCGGGCCCGGCACGTCGAGGTGCAGATCGTCGCCGACGCTCGGGGGACGGTGGTGCCGTTCGGCGAGCGCGAGTGCTCGATCCAGCGGCGGCACCAGAAGATCGTGGAGGAGACGCCGTCCGCGGCCGTGACACCGGAGCTGCGCGAGCGGCTCTGCGCCGCGGCGGTCGCCGCGAGTCGCGCCGTCGGGTACGTCGGCGCCGGCACCGTGGAGTTCCTGCTCGCGCCGGACGGCGAGTTCTACTTCCTGGAGATGAACACCCGGCTGCAGGTCGAGCACGCGGTCACCGAGTGCGTCACCGGCTTCGACCTGGTCCGGCTGCAACTGCTGGTCGCCGAGGGCAACCCGCTGCCGATCACCACGCCGCCGCCGATGCGCGGCCACGCGATCGAGGCGCGGCTCTGCGCGGAGGACCCCGCGTACGCCTGGCTGCCCTCGACCGGCACGCTGCACCGCTTCGACGTGCCCGACGTGGCGGGACGGTTCCGCCCGCTCACCCGGCCGGGGCTGCGACTCGACGCCGGGGTACGGGACGGCGCGGTGGTCGGCGTCCATTACGACTCGATGTTCGCCAAGCTGGTCGCGTGGGCGCCGACCCGCTACGAGGCGGCCCGGCTGCTCGCCGCCGCGCTGACCCGCGCCCGGATCCACGGCGTGGTCACCAACCGCGATCTGCTCGTCCGGATCCTGCGTCACCCGTCGTTCCGGTCCGGCGCGATCGACACCGCGTTCCTGGACGACCATCCCGAGGTCTTCGCCCCGCTGCTGTCGTCGATCGACGCCGTGCGGGTCTCCTGTCTGGCGGCGGCGCTCGCCGGCGCCGCGGCCCGCCGGGCGGCCGCGCCGGTGCTCGCCGGAATCCCGTCCGGTTGGCGCAACGTCCCCGCCACTCCACAGATCTCGCTGTACGACGGACCGTCCGGCCCGGTGGAGGTCGGCTACCGGCTGGACCGGGCCGGGGAGCTGGCGCGCTGGTGGGTCCGGTCGATCGACCCCGACGAGCTGGACATCGCGGGGCTGGGCCAACCGACCGTGACCGACGACCACCCGCCGGTCACTGTCGTCTCCGCGACCGGCGAGCGGGTCGTGCTCAACGTGGACGGCACCCGGCTCGACTTCGACGTGCACCGGGTCGAGGAGACCTCCTACGTGGACAGCCCGGAGGGCTCGGTCCGGCTGACCGAGCTGCCGCGCTTCCCCGAGCCGGCGACCGAGGTTGCCGAGGGGTCCCTGGTCGCCCCGCTGCCGGGCGCGGTGGGTCGGGTCCTGGTCGTGCCCGGCCAGCGCGTCAACGCCGGCGAGCTGCTCATGACCCTGGAGGCCATGAAGCTGGAACATCCCGTCCACGCGCCGTCCTCGGGCGTGGTCTCGGCGCTGCCGGTCAGTGCCGGCGCCCAGGTCGACACCGGCGCGGTGCTGGCGGTGCTCACCCCCGAGTAGTCCCCGGGCCAGGCGAGCACACCACCGAGCTGTGGGCCGAGGCGGACAGGCCCCGGTCCTACCGGCCGGGGCGGTCGCGGTTCAGTCCGGACGGCCGAAGAACCAGGGCAGCCGACGGCGGCGGCGCACGGCGACCCGCTCGGTCGGCGTCTCGTCGCCGAGCGGCACGACGGCGGGGACCCGGGTCGGCGAGGTGCCGTAGCCGCCGGAACCGGAGAACGCCGCTCCGGAGACCGGAGCGTTCGGGATCGGCGCCGTGCTCGACGTGGTCGTGCGGGGCGGTGGCGCCAGCGGGATCGCGGCCAGCACGTCCCGCAGCTGCTCGGCGGAGGGACGGGCGGCGGGGCTGTTGTCCATGCCCCAGCGCAGCACCTCGGTCAGCTCGGGCGGGATGCCGGGCAGGTCCGGGACCGGCTCGTCGAACAACTCCAGCAGCATGACCAGGCTGGGGTTGCCGTCCCGCCAGCGTGGCGGCCGGCCGCACATGACGGCGTAGAGGCTCGCGCAGAGCGCGTACACGTCGACCGCCGGTGCGGGCTCACAGTGCCGGAACACCTCCGGCGCGGCGTAGGCGGGGGTGAGCGCGTCCATGGTGACGGACGGGTCCCGGAACTCGGCCAGGACCGCCAGGCCGAAGTCCGCCAGCGACGCCCGGTTGAGGCCGGAGTAGAGGATGTTGGCGGGCTTCACGTCGCGGTGCAGGATGCCGAGGCGGTGCGCGTCGGCGAGCGCATCCGCGATCTTCACGCCGACGTCGCGCGCCTCGTACGCCCCGAGCGGGGAGGTGCGCATCCGGTCGGCGTAGGAGCCGTCGCAGAGCTCCATGATCAGGTATGGGTGGCGGTCGGCGGTGACGCCCGCGTCGAAGAGGTCGACGACGTGCGGGTGCGAGGAGAGCTTCCCGGCCGCGCGCGCCTCACGCAGGAAGCGCTGCTGGTCCCGCGCGCTGTCGAGCGTACGATTTTCGATCTTCACGGCGACCTCGCGCCCCACCGATCCCTGCGTGGCGCGGTACACGGTGGCGTAGCCGCCGCGGGCAAAGACCGATAAATCCGACAGACCGGGCACTACCGGCGCGGGCAGCGCGGCGGGCGGCGTCTCGGTCACGGCTTAAACGGTACCGAAGCCGGTGGGCACGTCACCGCACCCCGTCCGTGACCGCGCCCGCGGGCCGTCTCCGGTCCCACCAGATCGCCGCCCCGGTGACCAGCCCGCCGAGCCCTTCCCAGAACGCCACCCCCAGGAACCGGAGCGGCGCGACGTCGAAGACCACCAGCAGGGTGAAGACCGTGAAGGTCAGCAGCCGGAACACCGCGCTGAACGAGAAGAACGGCTGCCAGTCCGTCGCGGCGGCGAGCAGGTAGTAGACGCCCATGTTCAGGGACGCCATCGAGGACGCCGCCATGAACGTACGGGTGTGGTCGCCGGGAGCGCGTTCGGCCGGGGAGAGCTGCTCGAAACCGAGCAGGCCAAGCAGCACGTCGGGAGCGACCAGCCCGACGGCCCCGAGCAGCAGCGCCATCGCGCCGAAGACGGCGACCGTCCATCCTGGAGCAGAGCGGGGCAGCTTCACGCGCGGTCCTTCCGGCGACGGGGTGTCCGCAGTGGACCCGACGGCGGCCTAGGCTACCCGTCCGGAAGCCGTCAGATCATCGCCAGGTTGGCCAGGGCCACCCCGTCCCGACGGCTCGTTCCCGACGATCCGCGCCCACACCGCGTCGGCCGCGGCCCGCTCGCTGGCCTGCTCGGTGGCGTACGCCAGCCGCACCGCCTCATCGGCGGCCGCCCGCGCCGCCTCGGCCTGCCCGGCCGCGGCCAGCGCCTCGGCGAGCACGGCGGACGCGACCACCCCGCTGCGGACGTCCTCGGCGGGCATCGCCACCGCCCGCTGCGCCCAGTCCAGCGCCTGGACCTGCTGGCCCTCGGCGAGCAGCGCCGACGCGTACCGGGCCAGCGCCAGCCGGCGCGGGAACAACAGCGACGGCACGTTGGCGTTGGCGGCGATCGGCGCGAGCAGCCCGATCGCCATGGGCGGATCCCCGGCGGCCAACCGCGCCGCGGCGAGCAGCACCCGCGGCGCGACCTGGGCGGCCGCCAGCGGATTGTGCGGCTCGACCGAGGTGAGCACCCGACGCGCGTCACGTTCGGCCGACTCGACGTCGCCGCGGTCCAGCGAGACGAACCCACGCAGCGTCCCCGCCATCCCGGTCAACAGCGGGTGGCCGATCCGCTCCCCGTGACTCAGCGCGTCGCTGAACAGGTCGATGGCGTGGTCGGCCTGGCCGAGCCCGCGCGCCACCGCGCCACGGACCACGAGCGCGAAGCCACGCCCCCAGTCGTCGGAGGCCGCGTCGAAATCGCGGTACGCGCGACGCGCCTCGCGATCGGCCTCGGCCAACTCGCCCAGCTCGGCGGCGGCGAACGCCTCGGTCGCCTGCAGCGTGCCGACCGCCCACGCCTCACCGACCCGCTCCCCGAAGGGCAGGAAGATCCGGGCCAGCCGGCGGGCCTCGGCGAGACGCCCGGCGAGCAGCCGGGCGAAGGCGGTCGTGCCGCGCAGCCAGGCGCGCCCGACCGGGTCGCCGAGCTCGGCGAAGAGCCGGGCGGCCCGCCCGAGCACGGCGTCCGTGCCGGCGAAGTCGCCCCGGGTGGTGGTCACCCACGCGAGGTTCTGCAGCGACCACGCCTGGCCGCGCCGGTCCCCCGCCGCGACGTTGACCTGGTACGCGGCCGCGAACCGGCTGCTCGCCTGCGCGAGCCGGCCGGTGAGGAAGTCCGCCATCCCGAGCCGGCGCATCGACTCCGCCCGCTCGGCCGGCAACCCGGCGTCGGTCGCGACCTGCAGCGCCTCCCGCCACGCGGTGGAGGCGCGCTCCAGGTCGCCGAGGGCCCGGTGCGCCCGGCCGCTGACCAGCAGCGCCCCGGCGCGCGCGCCGGTGTCGTCCCCGGCGTTCGCGAGGATCTTCTCGGCGTCGGCGAGCGCGTCCGCGGGGCGGCCGCTCTGCAGCAGCGCCCGGGTGTGCACGAGCCGGTCCCCGCTCGGCACCGCCTCCCCGCCGAGCGCGACCGCGCGTTCCGCGTACTCGACGGCGAGCGCCGGCTCCCCGGCCGCCACCGCCCGTCGCGCCGCCCGCCCGAGCGCCGTGACGCCGAGCGGCATGACCGTGCGCGCCGTGGCGTCCGAGCGCAGCCCGACGGCGTCGGCGAGCGCGACGGCCCGCTCGACGTGGTCGGCGATGAAGTCGTCCCGCGCCGCGGCGGTCATCCCGGACGGCGCCGCGATGACCCCGTCCCCGGGCCGGATCACCGGGTTGATCTCATCGGGGGTGGGCGGCGCGGCCCAGCGCGCGAGATAGGCGTGCCGCTCGGCGAGGTCGGCCTTGCCGATCCCCGCGTACGCGGCCTCCCGCATCAAGGGGGTGGCGAAGGTGAAGCCACCGCGCGTGCGGTGCAGCATGCGGCGTTGCAGCAGCTCGTCGATCGCGCGCTCCAGCTCCACGGCGGCCACCGCGGCCGGACGGCCGTCCCGGCCACCCCGGCGTTCCCGCAGCGCCTGCAGCGTGCCGGCCGGGACCGTGTCGCCGATGACGGCGGCGTCGCGGAGCACCGAGCGGGCGTCGGGGGGCAGCGCGTCGATACGGGCGGCGAGCACCGCCGCCAGGTCGCGGGAGAGCAGCCGGCTGCCCAGCGAACCCGGCGCGAGCCGCCACAACCCGGCGCCCTGGCCGGGGGCCTCGCGTCCCACCGTGGCGCGCTCGGTCGTCTCGGTCAGCGCGCCCCGCTTCATCAGCAGGGTGACGAGCTCGGCGAGGTAGAACGGGTTGCCCTGGGCGGTGGCGAGCAGCCGGTCGGCGTCCGACTGCGGCAGCCGCCCGCCATTGAGGTACGAGGTGAGCAGCCGGCCGGCGTCGGCGCCGCGCAACGGCGGCAACGGGTAGACCTCGGCGTCGGCGACCCGGGTCAACGTCCCGGCGGTGCGGACCAGCTCGGGACGGCCGAGCAGCAGGACGAGCACCGGACCGGTCAGCCGGGACAGCATCGCGCCGAGCGCGTCCACGGTGTCGGGGGTGGCGTCGTGCAGGTCGTCGACCACGAGCAGCAGCGGCGTCTGCAGGGCGAGCCCGCTCAGCAGCTCCGCCACGGCGATCGGAACGGCCTCGCCGTCCACGGCCGGACCCTCGGCGTCCCAGTCCGCGCTCGCCGGCACGCCGGTGGGCGCGCCGAGGTCGCCGTACCCGAGCAGGGCCAGCAACAGATCGGTGGCGATCGGCGGCGCGTCGGAACGCAGCCGGGACAGGCGCTGTCCGAGTCGCCGCAGCCGCTCCTCGACGACCGCCCGCGTGACGGCGGTGGCGGCGTCGGTCGGCAGACCGACGGCGATCCGGACCAGGTCGGCGAGCGGCCCGAGCCGGCGACGCTCACCGAACGCGGCGCAGCGTACGGAGAGCACGCGCGCTCCGGTGTGGGTGGCGCGGCGGCCCGCGCCGACGTCGTGGCCGGCGGCGAAGCGCTCGGCCTCGGCCGCGAACCGCGACTTGCCGATCCCCGCCTCCGCGGTCACGACCAGCACCCGCGGCTCGCCCCGGTCGACGACCTCGGCGAGCCGGCCGGCGACCCGGCCGATCTCGGCCTCTCGGCCGACGAACGGCGCCTCGTCACCGAGCCCGGAGCGGGTGCCCGGCGCGTCGTGCAGACCGAGCAGCTCGTACGCCTCGACCGGCTCCCGCTTGCCCTTGAGTCGCAGCGGCCGCAGGTGTCGCCAGGAGGCCACGTGCCGGGTCGCGGCGGCGGTGGTGGCGCCGGCGTAGACCGCGCCGATCGCCGCCGCGTCGGCGAGCCGCGCGGCGGTGTTGACGGTGTCGCCGATGACGGTGTACTCGATCGCGGCCTGGATGCCGGCCACGACCTGACCGGTGTTGAGCCCGACCCGCAGCCCGAGCGGCGCGCCCCCGCCCCGCTCGTCGTCGAGCACCCGCCGGACGGCGCGCTGCATCGAGAGCGCGGCCCGGACGGCCCGCTCCGCGTCGTCCTCGTGCGCCACCGGGGCGCCGAAGACGGCCATGATCCCGTCACCGGTCAGCTTGTCGACGTGGCCGCCGAAAGTCTTGACGGCGCCGGCGAGGGCGGCGAGGACACGGTCGGTCACCGCGCCGACGCGCTCGGGGTCGAGATCCTCGGACCACGAGGTGAAGTCCGACAAATCGCCGAAAAGCACGGTAACGACGCGGCGTTCGGCCGCCGGAAGGGACGCCGCAGCGGGCAGCGCGGCGCCACAGTTGTGGCAGAACCGCCCGCCCGGCACGGCTACGGTTCCGCACACTGCGCAGGTCACGGTGTGTCCAACCCCACGACCCCGGGGTCGGATTCCCGGGTTTCCCGGTCGAGGTGGGCCAGCTGCGCCCGGACCGACCACTCGGCCGCCGGCCACAGCGACCGGTCCACGTCCGCGTAGACAGCGGCGACAACCTCCGACGGCGTCCGGGCGCCCTGCGCGACGGCCTGCCGCACCTGATCGAGGCGGGCCCGGCGGTGCGCCAGATAGAACCGGGCCGCGGCGGCGCAGTCGGCCAGCGCCGGGCCGTGACCGGGCAGCGCCGGCAGGTCCTCGTACGCCGCGAGCGTCTCCAGGCTGGCCAGATAGTCCCCGAGGTCGCCGTCCGGGTGCGCGACCACGGTCGTGCCCCGACCGAGAATGGTGTCGCCGGTGAACACCGCCCGGTCGCTGCCGCCCTCCACCAGGAAGCAGACGGAGTCGGCGGTGTGGCCCGGCGTGGGCACGGCGGTGATCGTCAGGCCGGCCGCCCGGAACAACGCACCGTCCGTCAGCGGGTCGTCGGGGCGCTGGTAGCCATCGGCCAGCCCCCACACGGGCGCCCCGGCGCGCCGCGCGAGCTCGTCGACCGCTTCGACGTGATCGGGGTGCCCGTGGGTGAGCAGGATCAGCGAGATCGGCGCATGGGCCATGATCGCGTCAAGGTGACCCTCGTCCAGCGGGCCGGGGTCGACGACCACGGCCTCGGCGGCACGCGGCGCGCGCAGCACCCAGGTGTTGGTGCCGTCGAGCGTCATCGGCCCCGGGTTGGGCGCGCGCAACAGCGTCACCCAACCCGGCAGCTGATCCGCCAGCGCCGCGGCCGGCGCGGTCACGTGCCCCGTCATGGCTGCGATGGTACGGCGCGGACCTGACGGGGCCGCGTCGACTTACGCGTCAGGCGACCTCGACGATGACCTCGACCTCGACCGGCGCGCCCAGCGGAAGCTCGGCGACGCCCACCGCGCTGCGCGCGTGCCGGCCCGCCTCGCCGAAGACCGCGACGAAGAACTCCGAGGCGCCGTTGATCACGGCGGGCTGCCCGGTGAACCCCTCCGCCGAGGCGACGAAGCCGGTCACCTTGACGACCTTGACCACGTTCTCCAGGCCGACCAGCGCGTCGACCGCGGCGAGCGCGTTGAGCGCGCACTGCTGGGCGAGCTGCTTGGCCTGCTCCGGGGAGACGCCCGCGCCGACCTTGCCGGTGGCGAGCAGCTGCCCGTCGGCGATCGGCACCTGACCGGAAACGTAGACGTGCGTGCCCGACTGCACGGCCGGCACGTACGCCGCGACCGGCGGGACCACCTCGGGCAGCGTGAGACCGAGCTCGGCGAGCTTGGCGTGCGGGTCCACGGCGCCCGCCGCCGGCTGCGCGGCGGTCACGACTTCGGCCGCTTGAGGTAGGCGACGAGCTGGTCCGGGTTGGGACCCGGCACCACGGCCACCAGCTCCCAACCGTCCTCGCCCCAGTTGTCGAGAATCTGCTTGGTCGCGTGGACCAGCAGGGGCACGGTCGAGTACTCCCACTTCTGCATTGCTCGAAGGCTCCCTTGGCTCGGCTACGGCGACAGCCTACGGGCTCGCGGCGGCGCCGCGGACGAGCGCCGCCGCGGTGTCGCCGGCCCGTCCCGCGACACGCTCCCGGCCGCCGGGTCGGTGGACGTCCGGCATCGACGGTTACCCTGACCGGCGGACGGCCGCAGCGGCCGGCCGGCACCACGACCCCGGGGGGAACGATGACCCAACCGTCCGACGGCGGGACGCAACCGCCGGACGGCCAGCCCGCGCAGCCGCCCCGGGCGGAGCCACCCGCGGCGCAGTCCACGCCCGCGCCCATGCCGCCCTCCGAGCCCGCGCCCTCCGGGCCGGCGCCCGCGCCCTCCGGGGCCGCGCCGGCGTCGGCGTCGGTACCGGACGAGCCGATCACCGCGCAGCTCCGGACGGTCGACACCGCGGCCGAGCGCCCGCCGGCGCCGCCCGCCGACGCGCCCACGGCGCATGTCCCGGTCCTCGGCGCGTCCGACCAGCCGACCCTGGTCGCGTCGCAGTCCGCCGAGCCCGTCCCCGCCGGTCCCAACCCCGGCCAGCCCGTGTCGGCGCAGCCGTACCCCGGAGAGCCCGTCTCCGCGCAGCCCTACCCCGGACAGCCGGTCTCCGGGCAGCCCTACCCCGGACAGCCCGTCTCCGCCCAGCCGTACCCCGGGCAGCCGGTCCCCGGACAGCCGTACCCGATGGGCGCCGGGGGTTTCCCCCAGCCCGGCTTCCCGCCCGGACATCCCGGCTTCCCGCCGCCGCCCGCCCCGAAGAACCGGCGGGGCCTGCTGATCACGTCGATCGTGCTCGCCGTGGTGCTGCTGCTCTGCGCCGGCGGCGGCATCGGGGCGTTCCTGCTGCTGCGTCAGGCCGAGAGCGGCGAGGGGGCTGCCGAGCCGGTAGCGGCGGTCGACAACTTCCTCCGCGCGGTCTACCAGGACCGGGACGCGGACAAGGCGGCCGGCATGGTCTGCTCCGAGGCGCGCGACCAGGCGGCGATCGCCAAGAAGGTCGATGAGGTCGAGGGGTACGCGAAGACGTACAAGAGCCCGCGCTTTCGGTGGGACCCGCCGAAGGTCGACGAGCAGAACGCCGAGCGGGCGATCGTCTCCGCGAAGCTGACCATGATCACCGGCGACGAGAAGACCTCCGAGCAGGCGCTGCGCTTCACCGTCGTGGAGAAGACCGGTTGGTGGATCTGCGAGGTCAGCTGATTCCGCGACGCGTCGCCGGGCTGGCTACCCTCGGAGGGTGAGGGTCGCTGAACAGTCCAACGGGCCGGTCAACCACGGTTGGCCGGCCCGGCTGCATGTCGTGACGGGCAAGGGCGGCGCCGGCAAGACCAGCGTCGCCGCAGCGCTCGCGCTGGCGCTCGCCGCCGAGGGGCGGCGGACGCTGCTGGTCGAGGTGGAGGGACGCCAGGGGATTTCTCAGCTCTTCGGGACGCCCCCGTTGCCCTACGAGGAGCGCCCGCTGCCGACCGCGGAAGGCAGCGCGGAGCTGCGCGCGCTCGCGGTCGATCCCGAGGAGGCGCTCCTCGAGTACCTGGACATGTTCTACAAGCTGGGGGCCGCCGGCCGCGCGCTGCGCAAGTTCGGCGCGATCGACTTCGCGACCACGATCGCCCCCGGTCTGCGCGACGTGCTGCTGACCGGCAAGGTCAAGGAGGCGACGACGCGGACGACGGACGGCAACCGCGTCTACCAGGCCGTCGTCCTCGACGCGCCGCCGACCGGGCGTATCGGACGTTTCCTCAACGTCACCGCCGAGACCGCCCGGCTGGCCAAGGTCGGGCCGATCAAGTCGCAGAGCGAAGGGGTCGCGGCGCTGCTCCGCTCGCCGATGACCGCCGTGCACGTCGTCACGCTGCTCGAGGAGATGCCGGTTCAGGAGACGGTCGACGCGATCGCGGAGCTGAACCAGCTCGAGATCCCGATCGGCAAGGTGATCGTCAACGCCACCGGCGCGCCCCTGCTGACCAGCGGCCGGGTCACGCAGGCCGAGCTGCGCCAGGGGCTGGCCGCCGCGGGACTGCCGACCGACCGGGCCACCGTGGCCGGCCTGCTCACCGAGACGAAGGCGCACCGGACGCGGCTCGCGCTGGAGGAGTCGCTGCGCGCCGAACTCGCGGAGCTCGGGCGGCCCCTGGTCGAGCTGCCGCTGCTGCCCGGCGGGGTGGACCGCGCGAGCCTGGAGGAGCTGGCGACCGTGTTGCGGACAGCCAACTGACTCACACCCCGGCCGCTGTCCCGGCATTCGAGGGGTCGGCCCCTATACGCTCGATCAGTGCCTTCCGATCACGCCGCTCCGCGCCTGGACGTCGACCGGATCCTCGCCGACCCCGGCGTCCGGATCGTGGTCTGTTGCGGCGCGGGCGGGGTCGGTAAGACGACCACAGCCGCGGCGCTCGCGCTGCGCGCCGCCGAGCGGCACGGCCGGCGCACGGTCGTGCTCACCATCGACCCGGCCCGCCGGCTGGCCCAGTCGCTCGGGCTGACGGAGCTCGACAACACGCCCCGGCCGGTGAAGGGCATCGACATCGAGGCGAGCGGCGGCGAGCTGCACGCGATGATGCTCGACATGAAGCGCACCTTCGACGAGGTCGTGCTGGCGCACACCGACCCGGCGAAGGCGGCGGAGATCTTCGCCAACCCGTTCTACCAGGCCGTGAGCTCGACCTTCGCCGGCACGCAGGAGTACATGGCGATGGAGAAGCTCGGCCAGCTGCACGCGCGGGGCGAGTGGGATCTGATCGTCGTGGACACCCCGCCGTCGCGGTCGGCCCTGGACTTCCTCGACGCCCCCGCCCGGTTGTCGCGGTTCCTCGACGGCAAGATGCTGCGGATGCTGCTCGCGCCGGCCCGGGCCGGCGGGCGGAGCATGTTCAGCCTGGTCACCGCCTCGTTCGGGCTCTTCTCCCGGGCGGTACAGAAGATCCTCGGCGCCCAGCTGCTGACGGACCTGTCCGGCTTCGTCGCCGCGCTGGACTCCATGTTCGGGGGCTTCCGGCAGCGGGCGGAGCAGACGTACCAGATCCTGCAGGCGCGGGAGACCGCGTTTCTGCTGGTCGCGACACCGGAACCGGACGCGATCCGCGAGGCGGCCTACTTCGCGCGGCGACTGGGCGAGGAGCGGATGCCGCTGGGCGGCCTGGTCCTCAACCGCGTGCACCGCACCGCCGTGCCGGAACTCTCCGCCGAGCAGAGTCTCGCCGCGGCGGCGGAACTCACCGCGGCCGGCGGCCACGACGGCGCCGCGGACGCGCTGCGGGTGCATGCCGCGCTGGCCGAGCGGGCCGTACGCGAGCGGGGGATGGCGGCGACGTTCACGAACGCCTTCCCCGGCGTGCCGACGGTGGCGGTCACGGCGCAGCCCGCCGACGTCCATGACGTCGACGGGCTGCGCACGATCGGCGCTGCGATCAGCCTGCCGTGACGAGCACCTTCTCCCGGTCGCGCATCGCGGCCTCGAACATCTTCCGCCAACTGGCCACGTTCGGGTGACGGCGCAGCAGCGCGCGCCGTTCCCGTTCGGTCATGCCACCCCACACACCGAACTCGATGCGGTTGTCGAGCGCGTCGGCCAGGCATTCGTACCGGACCGGGCAGCTGCGGCAAACCCTCTTCGCCACGTTCTGCTCCGCGCCCTGCACGAACAGCGCGTCCGGATCACCACTCTGACATGCCGCCAGCGTGGGCCAGTCTGCGATCATGCCCATCTGTCCACGTCCCCCCTTGCAGTCCCGCTACCGACTCTGGACACCAGCCGGCAAAACCCCCGGCCACCCGTATCGGCCCTGTTCTCCCCCAAGCCGCGCACGGGTGACGTGCGATACTCGCCGGACTATCATGCTCTGTAGTCAACCGACTACGCAACGTTGTCTGCCAAATCCATTAATCCGGACACTCTGCTGTTCTGCGGCCGCTGGGGCCCGCATACCCGGTCTCGTTCCGTGAAAACGCCGCCGTGGCCGGTCGAGCGGAGGAAACTGGGCGGTACCGCGGAGCGGTCGCACGCGCGAAGCCGTGCGCTTAACACAACGAGGCCACCCGGCGCGGGAAATGGGGCGGGCGGCCGTCCCGTGCCCTCCTGGGGTATTCACGTACCCTGACGTACGTGACCTGGATGCGGAAGCGAGACCACAGCCTCCTGACCAACGCCGCATCGCTGTTGATCTGCGGACTCCTGGCCGGCGTGGTGGTCGCCGCGGCAGCCTTTCCCGCAGTCGCGATGTCGGGACTCGCGGCCAAGGCCGGCGCGGAAACGTTCGACAAGCTGCCGAGCGAGCTGACCGTCAAGCGGCCGCCGCAGATGACGTACGTGTACGCGAACGACGGCAAGACGCTGCTGGCGACCTTTTACGACGAGAATCGGAAGGATATCCCGCTTAAGGAAATTCCGCCGATCATGCAAAAGGCGATCATCGCCGCCGAGGATCACGGGTTCTACCAGCACAACGGCGTCGACGCCAAGGGCATCGCCCGGGCGTTCGTCGCCAACAACAGTGCCGGCGAGACGACCCAGGGCGCCTCGACGCTGACCATGCAGTACGTGCGCCTCGCGATCGCGTACTCGGCGACCCACCCCGAGGACGTGGTCGCCGCGACCGAGGACACCAGCGCGCGGAAGCTGCGCGAGATGCGCTACGCCCTGCAGCTCGACAAGGAGTTCTCCAAGGACGAGATCCTGGAGCGGTACCTCAACATCGCCCCCTTCGGCAACGGCGCGTACGGCGTCTACGCGGCCAGCCAGGTCTACTTCGGCAAGGCGCCGAAGAACCTGAAAATCGAGGAAGCCGCCATGCTCGCCGGCATGGTGAAGGCCCCGTCGGCCTTCAACCCGACCACCCCCGGTGGAAAGGACGAGGCGAAGATCCGCCGCGACTACGTGATCGACAACATGGCCAAGATCGGCGCGATCACCCAGAAGGAGGCGGACACCGCCAAGGCGACCCCGCTGAAGGTCACCGGCAAGCGCGCCCCGAACGGCTGCGTCCAAGCCAACAACAACCTCAAGTACGGCTGGGGCTTCTTCTGCGACTACGTCTACCGGTGGTGGATGGAGCAGGAGACCTTCGGCGCCACGTCGTACGACCGGGAGCGGCGGCTCAAGAGCGGCGGCTACAGCATCATCAGCTCACTCGATGCGAAGACGCAGAACGCCGCGAAGAAGAACGTCGAGGCCCAGCTGAAGACCGGCAGCAAGCACGCGCTGATGGTGGCAGCGGTCGAGCCCGGCACCGGCCGGGTACGCGCGCTGGCCGTCAACCGCTACTACAAGCTGGACGACTCGAACAAGCCGCAGAACAAGATCTCCAGCAACCCGGCGAAGGCCAAGCTGGGCCTCCGGGGCACTTACCCGAACACGACCAACCCGCTGATGACCGGTGGCGGCGACATCACCGGCTACCAGGCCGGCTCGACGTTCAAGATCTTCACGATGGTGGCCGCGCTGGAGCGCGGCTATCCGCTGGCGTACACGATCAACGCCCGGTCGCCGATGCGGACCAACTACATCGTCGAACAGGGGGCGCCGGCCGCGTGTGGCGGCACCCACTTCTACTGCCCGACCAACGCCAACCCCAGCTGGATGAACGGGTCCCGCACCATGTGGAGCGGCTTCGGCCGTTCGGTCAACACCTACTTCGTGAAGCTCCAGGAAGAGGTGGGGGCGGAGAACGCGGTCGCGGTGGCGAAGAAGCTGGGCATCAAGTTCCGGGCCGGCAGCGACGCGCAGTTCGCCAACAACAAGGACGCCGCGCACCAGTGGGGCGCGTTCACGCTCGGCGTCTCCGGCACCACGCCGCTGGACCTGGCCAACGCGTACGCCACCCTCGCCGCGGACGGCAAGTACTGTGAGCCGATTCCGGTGCAGGAGATCCGCGACCAGGACGGGAAGAAGCTCGACGTGGCCAACCCGCGCTGCAACCAGGCGGTCAAGCCGGAGGTCGCCCGCTCCGCCATCGACGCCGCCCGCTGCCCCGTCGGCGACAACTCCCCGACCGACCGGTGCGACGGCGGCACCGCCCCCGAGGTCCGGAGCGTGGTGAAGTACCCGGTCGCCGGCAAGACCGGCACCACCGACGGCGAGAAGACCGCATCGCTCGTGGTCACGACCAAGCAGCTCGCCGTCGCCGGCATCCTCGCCGACCCGGACTGGGCGCAGACCACCTCGGTGATGGACCACAACAAGGTCAACCCGGCGGTCTACCGGACGCTGCGGGACGGGATGAAGGGCAAGCCGAAGGTGGACTTCACGCCGCCGAACGGCAAGATCGTGGAAGGGGACCAGCGCTCCATCCCGGACGTCACGTGCGTGTCGATCGAGACGGCGCGGTCCCGGATCGAGGGCGCCGGCTTCCAGGCCGTGGTGGACAACAACCCGGTCACCTCCAGCTGCCCGAAGGGCACGGCGGCCGGCACCAGCCCATCGGGCCGCACCATCAAGGGCGGCACCGTGACCATCCAGGTCAGCGAGGGCAAGGGCGGCAACAACGGCGGCCAGGATCGACCCAGCCCGCCCGGCCGGCCCGGCCGGGGGAACAACGGATAACCGCATAACGGCGAAGCGGGCGGGCACCGAGGGTGCCCGCCCGCTTCGTGTGCGACCGATCTCAGACGCCGAGCTGGCGGCGTACCTCCGCGGCCACCCGGCCGCCCTCGGCCCGGCCGGCCACCGCGGCCTGCGCCGCCTTCATCGCCGGTCCCATCTGCGCCTTGCCCGTGAAGCCGCCGGCCGCGAGCGCCCCCGACACCAGCTCGGCCAGCTCGGCGTCGCCGAGCTGCTTCGGCAGGTAGCGCTCCAGCACCTCGCCCTCCGCGGTCTCCTTGGCCGCCTGGTCCGTGCGGCCGGCGTCCGCGAACGCGGTCGCCGCCTCCCGACGCTTCTTGGCCTCCTTGGTCAGCACCGCGAGCACCTCGTCATCGGAGAGCTCTCGCTTGGTCTTGCCGGCGACCTCGGCGGTGCCGATCGCGGCGAGCGCCATCCGGAGCGTGGAGGTGGTCAGGTCGTCGCGCGCCTTCAGCGCGGCACGCATGTCGGCGGTCAGGGAGTCCTTCAGGGTGCTCATGGACGGTCAAACTACCCTGGGCGGCATGCAGAAGCGCACTGTATTCCGGCTGGCCGCCGGGACCGCCGCACTGGGTGCCGCCACCTTCGCGTACGGGTCGCTCATCGAGCGCAATCGCTTCACCCTGCGCCGGTACGACGTACCGGTGCTGGCGCCGGACGCCGAGCCGCTGCGCATCCTGCACCTGTCCGACCTGCACATGATGCCGGACCAGCGGCGGAAACAGCGGTGGGTCGCGTCGCTCGCCGGTACCGACCCGGACCTCGTGCTGGTGACCGGCGACAACCTCGCCGACCCGGCGGCCGTGCCGGGCGCGCTGCGCGCGCTCCAGCCGCTGCTGGACTTCCCCGGCGCCTTCGTCTTCGGCTCCAACGACTACCGGGGCCCGGTCTGGAAGAACCCGTTCACCTACTTCAACCCGAACCGCGAGTACCGGCAGGGCGTCGAGCTGCCCGTGGAGGACCTGCGCGAGGTGTTCGTCGGGGCGGGGTGGGCGGACCTCAACAACGCCCGCGTCTCGATGAAGGCGGGCGGGCGGCGGATCGAGCTGGTCGGGGTCGACGATCCGCACATCGAGCGGGACGACTATGCGTCCGTCGCCGGTCCCGTCCCGGCCGACGCCGAGCTGTCGATCGGCCTCACCCACTCCCCGGAGCCGCGGGTGCTGAACGAGATGGCCGCGGACGGGCTGGACCTGTTGCTCGCCGGCCACACGCACGGGGGTCAGGTGTGCGTGCCGTTCGTGGGCGCGTTGGTGACCAACTGCGACCTGCCGCGGCAGATGGCGCGCGGGCTGCACCGCTGGCCCGGCACGGACAGCTGGCTGCACGTCTCCGCCGGCGTCGGCACCCACCCCACCGCCCCGGTCCGGTTCGCCTGCCCGCCCGAGGCGACCCTGCTGACCCTGATCCCCCGCTGAGCCCTCCCCGCCGCCGGCCCGGTCGCCCGAGCCGTCGTGACCGGGGTCCCGGACCACCCCCGTCCTCCGGCGGGGGTACCGAATTTGTGCATCGGCCGCAGTGGGCTACTATTGCCCAGCACGCCTCGGGGTGTGGCGCAGCTTGGTAGCGCGCTTCGTTCGGGACGAAGAGGTCGTCGGTTCAAATCCGGCCACCCCGACCAGAGGCCAAAAGGCCAGGTGAGAGCTTCTCTCACCTGGCCTTTTGTCATTCCCTCGGCGCTTTCCTCCATCGACTCGGACCGCCGAGCAGCCGGCGCTTCCGTTCTCGATTCGGAAACTCCTCGATCACCTCATTGCCGTCCCGGTTGGTACGACGAGTCGCTCCGATCGGCACGATGGCGACGGAAGACCACCTTGACAACGTACAACCAGTCGGTTGTATATTTGACCCGTGACGGAGGAGAGCGCTGACCGGGCGGACGCCCTGTTCCACGCGCTCGCCGACCGCACCCGACGCGACATCCTGCGCCGCGTGCTGGCCGGGGAGCACTCCGTCTCCGCGCTCGCGGCGAAATACGACATGAGCTTCGCCGCGGTGCAGAAGCACGTCGCCGTGCTGGAGAAGGCCGGCCTGCTGACCAAGCGACGCAGCGGTCGCGAGCAGTTGGCCAGCGGCGACGTGGAGGCGGTGCGGTCGGTGGCGTCCATGCTCACCGAGCTCGAACAGGTCTGGCGTGGCCGCATCGCACGCATCGATGTGCTCATCGCATCCGACCCCGACCAGGAGGAGTGAAAATGCCCGTAACCGACGTTCAGCAGGACCTCGACAACCTGACTCTGACCATCACCGCAGACTTCGCCGCGCCGGTAGAGCGCATCTGGCAGGTCTACGCCGACCCGCGCCAATTGGAGAAGGTGTGGGGACCGCCGACCTACCCGGCGACGGTGGTCGACCACGACCTCACGCCCGGCGGTCGCGTGACCTACTACATGACCGGTCCGGAGGGCGACAGGCACGCCGGATACTGGCTGGTCACCACCGTGGACGAGCCAAGAGGCTTCTCCTTCGACGACGGCTTCGCCGACCTGGACTTCAACCCGAGGCCGGAGCTGCCGGTCTCCAAGAACGCCTACACCTTCACCGAGCACAACGGCGGCACACGCGCGACCTACGTGAGCACGTACGCCTCCGCCGAGGCGCTGAAGCAGGTGCTGGACATGGGCATCGTGGAGGGCGCCACATTGTCGATCAACCAGGTTGACGGCCTGGTCGCCTCCTGATCAATAGGAGACCGGGGCCGCGGCGGCCCCGGTCTCCTAACGACGCGGCGCAGCCTGTTCGCCGGCGACGCTGCGCTCCGCGCTCGATCAGGCACGGGGCGCGAGCGACGCTCCAGCCACGCTGAGTAAGCTATCCCGCACGTCGTCCGGCCCCTCCGCCCGGGAGACGTAATTTTTCCGTCCGCTTCCCCACCCGAGACGACGACGTGCGACTGGACCATGAGGGCATCGTCGATGCCGTGTCGGCCCGCCTCACCGAGGCCGGGACCGCGGTAGCGGCGTGCGACGCGGCCGTGGTGGAACTCAGCCGCCACACGGACGCGATCATCGCCGTGCTGCTGCACGGTCGCGATCAGCTGCGCTGCGTCGCGGCAACCGGCTCGTGGCAGGTCTTCGCCTCGGTGCCGCCCGGCGCCGGGGTTTCCGGGCGCGTGTACCTCAGCGGCAAGACCGAAACGATCACCGCGGTCGAGGGCGATCCCGACTACATTCCGACCGCCCCGAACGTGACGCTGGAGATCTGCGCACCCATCGTCGACAGGCGGGGCCGGCCGGTGGGCGCGATCAACCTGGAGTGGACGGAGCACGTCGACAGCGAGCGGTGGCGCGAGACGGTAGAGCGGATCGCGGAGCGGCTCAGCGCCCGCCTCGAGCAGCTCGGCGGGGCGCCGACGGAGACGCACAGCGAGAAGCTGCTGCGACACGCGATGGCGCTCACCAGCGCGGCGTCCGAGCCGCAGCTCGCGGCGGCCGCCGTGGAGGCAGCCCGGGACGTCGCCGGCCTCACCGCGGCGGTCCTCGTGCTGACCACGCCCGACGGCCCGCGACTCAATATCCCGGTCACGCCGCCGAACGGCCTGGAGCTGCGGATCCGGGGCCGGCTGTGCACGGCGGGACGCTCCCAGCTGCATCGGCTGGTCTCGCGCGCGCAACGGCACGGCGCGCTCTACACCCTCGGCGAGCCCGGACAGGACGCGCCCGACGATTACGCCATCCTCGCCGACGCCGGGGTACGGACCCTGATCGCGGTGCCGGTCGGCCGGCTCGGCGCCGGCGGGGTGATGCTGGTGGCGGACACCCAGGCGGTGCGTCCCGATGCCGAGACCGTCAATTTGATCGAGCTGCTCGCGGCGCAGACCTGGACCTGCCTCGACCGGTTGCGCACGCTGGAGCAGCTGCACGAGCGTGCGATGTCGGACCCCCTGACGGGGCTGCGCCATCACGGCCCGTTCGCGGAACGCATGACGACGGCGACGCCCGGCCGCACGGCGCTGGTCGCGGTCGACGTGGACGAGTTCAAGAGCATCAACGACACGTACGGGCACCAGGTCGGCGACCGCGTGCTGGTGGAACTCGCGCGGGCGCTGCAGGCCGCCCTGCGGCACGGCGACGAGCTCTACCGGATCGGCGGCGACGAGTTCGTCGCGGTGGTCGAGGTTCGGCGCCCGGCCGAGGCCCTGGAGATCGGCGAACGCCTCGTCAGGGCCGCACGCGCCGTCGGACGCACGGTCAGTGTCGGCGTCGCCGTGCAGCGTCCGGGTGAGGCGTCGGAGCAGACGCTGCGCCGCGCGGACGTCGCGCTCTACGACGTGAAGCGGGACGGCCGGGACGGCGTACGCCTGGCCGCGGTCCGCCCGGCCGAACCGCCCGCGCTCAGCGTCCTGCGGTGAACTCGGCGGCGAGCAGCTCGGCGATCTGCGCGGTGTTGAGCGCCGCGCCCTTGCGCAGGTTGTCGCCGGTAATGAAGAAGTCGAGGGCGCGCGGATCGTCGATCGAGCGCCGGATGCGTCCCACCCAGGACGGGTCGGTGCCGACCGCGTCGATCGGCATCGGGAACTCGCCGGCGGCCGGGTCATCGACCAGGATCACGCCGGGAGCGTTCCGCACCACCTCGCGGGCGCCCTCGGCATCGACTTCGGTGCCGAAGACGGCGTGTACGGCCACCGAGTGGCCGGTAACGACGGGGACGCGCACGCAGGTCGCCGACACCTTGAGGTCGGGCAGCCCGAGGATCTTCCGGGACTCGTTGCGCATCTTGAGCTCTTCGGAGGACCACCCGGCGTCGCCCAGCGATCCGGCCCAGGGCACGACGTTGAGGGCGAGCGGCGCCGGGAACGGGCCGAGGTCGTCGCCGACGGCCTGCCGCACGTTGCCGGAGCGCGAGCCGAGCAGGCGGTCGCCGGCGACCTTCGTGAGCTGGTCGTGCAGCGTGTCGACGCCGAGCTGCCCGGCCCCGGAGACCGCCTGGTAGGAGGCGAGCACCAGCTCGCGCAGGCCGTACTCGCGGTGCAGCGGCGCGATCGCGACGATCATCGCCAGCGTCGTGCAGTTGGCGTTCGCGATGATGTTCCTGGGCCGGTTGCGGAGCTGCTCCGGATTGATCTCCGGGACGACCAGCGGAACGTCGCGATCCATCCGGAACGCGCCGGAGTTGTCCACCACCACCGCGCCCCGGGACGCGGCGACCGGTGCCCACTCCACCGCCACGTCGTCCGGCACGTCGAACATCGCCACGTCGACGCCGTCGAACGCCTCCGGGGTGAGCGCCTGGACGGTCAGCTCCTCGCCACGGCACATCCGCGTCTTGCCCACGGACCGGGCGGACGCGATCAGGCGGATCTCGCCCCAGACGTTCTTGCGGGACGAGAGCAGGTCGCACATCACCGTGCCGACGGCACCGGTGGCGCCGACGACCGCGAGGGTGGGCAGGTGGGACCGGTCGGGCTCAGCCATGCCGGCTCACCTCCCGGTGCCGGCGTAGACGACCGCCTCCTCGCTGCCGCCGAGGTCGAAGGCCTCGTGCACGGCTCGCACGGCGGTGTCCAGGTCGGTGTCCCGGCAGACGACGGACACCCGGATCTCCGACGTGGAGATCATCTCGATGTTGACCCCGGCCGAGCCGAGCGCCGCGAAGAAGCCGGCGGCCACGCCGGGGTGCGACCGCATGCCGGCGCCGATCAGGGACACCTTGCCGACGTGGTCGTCGTAGAGCAGGCCCTTGAACTTGACCGGCTCCTGGATCTTGCTGAGCGCGGCCATCGCGGTCGGCCCGTCGGCCTTGGGCAGCGTGAACGAGATATCGGTCCGCCCGGTGCCCTCGGTCGACACGTTCTGCACGATCATGTCGATGTTGATCTCGGCGTTCGAGACGGTCTCGAAGATCCGCGCGGCCGCCCCCGGCTCGTCCGGAACCCCGACGATCGTGATCTTCGCCTCGCTGCGGTCGTGAGCGACCCCGGTGATCAGCGCTTGCTCCACGGGAAGCTCCTCCATCGATCCGGTGACCATGGTGCCGACGTTGGTCGAGTACGACGAGCGGACGTGGATCGGCAGCCCGGCCCGGCGCGCGTACTCCACGCTTCGCAAGTGGAGCACCTTCGCGCCGCAGGCGGCCAACTCCAGCATCTCTTCGTACGTGATCTGCTTGATGTGACGTGCGTTGGGGACGATACGCGGATCCGCGGTGAACACGCCGTCGACGTCGGTGTAGATCTCGCACACGTCCGCGCCCAGCGCCGCGGCCAGCGCGACTGCGGTGGTGTCGGAGCCACCCCGGCCCAGGGTCGTGATGTCCTTCGTGTCCTGGGCGACGCCCTGGAAGCCGGCGACGATCGCGATCGCGCCCTCGTCGAGCGCGCCCTGCAGACGGCCGGGCGTGACGTCGATGATCCGGGCGCGGCCGTGCACGGAGGTGGTGAGCACGCCGGCCTGCGATCCGGTGAAGGACCGGGCCTCGTACCCCAGGTTGTTGATCGCCATGGCGAGCAGCGCCATCGAGATGCGCTCGCCGGCGGTGAGCAACATGTCGAGCTCCCGGCCCGGCGGCAGCGGGCTGACCTGGTGAGCCAGGTCGAGCAGCTCGTCGGTGCTGTCGCCCATCGCGGAGACGACGACCACGACGTCGTCGCCGCCCTTGCGCGCGCCGACGATGCGTTCCGCGACGCGCTTGATCCGCTCGGCGTCGGCGACCGAGGAGCCGCCGTACTTCTGCACCACCAGTGCCACGGCGGTCCACTCCCTCCGGTCGGGCTGAGCGTGCCGACGCCGCCGGTCTGCTGCCGGCGGCGCCCAGGTAAGTCCCCATCAGGGTACCGGCGGCCACTACCGGCACAGACAACCGATCCCACGATCCGGCCGGTACGCGACACGCCGGGCGTTGCGGGACCGACCTGGCCGATCGAAACGCTTCTCCGTGGACAGAATAGTCGGATGCGCGTTCCTGCGGTCCCGCCCGCTGCCGGCCGTCGTGCTCTGCTGCCGATGGTGCTGCTCGCCGTTCCCCTGCTGCTCACGGGGTGCGGGTCGGAGTCGACGCCCAGCGGGCCGACACCGAGCGGCAGCACCGCCGGGGCCGACGCCGCCGACCCGCGGTCGCAGATCGCGGGGTTCGCCGCGCTGGCCCAGGACCGCGGCCTCACCGCGTTCTACACGCTGACCGTGCCCGGCCAGCCCGACCGGACGGTGGGCGTGACCCGGGCGACCGACCGCAGCTGGCGCGTCGACATCCCGGGCGGGGCGCTCGGCGGCACCATCGACATCTCGATCGCGCAGAACGCCGACGGCATCTACCAGTGCGCCCTGCCGTCCGACATGAACCACGTGGATCCCGTCTGCGTACGGGTCGGTGAGCCCGGCTCGACGCTGCCGACCCGCATCGACCCGCGGGTGCAGCACGCCTTCGCCGACTGGCAGGAGGTGCTGACCGACCGCCAGGCGCCGCTGTCGGTCTCGACGGCCGAGGCCCCGCTCGGCCTCGAAGGCTCCTGCTTCTCCGTCGAATCCACGTCCGCGTCGATCGCGCCCGCGTTGGAGCCCGGCATCTACTGCTACGACGGCTCCGGCACCCCGACCGGCGCGAAGCTGGACTTCGGGACGCTGGCGCTCTCGGGTCCGCCGGCCGCCGGGCCACCCACGATCTCGTTGCCCGCCCCGGTCGTCGACCGCGAGCCGCTCGAGGTGGGCGGGCCCGCCGCGCCGTCGGACGCCCCGAGCACCCGGACGGTCGGCTGATCCGCCGTTATGCCCGGCACCGGGCTGATCCGCCTACAGACCCGGGCACGGCCGGGCCGCTACCGCAGGACGGGCAGCTTCCGGACCGCGGCGGTGCGCCGCCACCACGGGGCGAGGCTGAAGCGCAGTCCGGCGCCGCTCACGGCGAGGCAGATGATCACCAGCGCCCCGAGAAGCCGCCCGTCCAGGAACGGGTTGCCCTCGATCGGCAGCGCCGCCAGCCAGCTCAGCACCAGCAGCGCGGTGCCGGCCGTCGCGGCGACGGTCATCCCGACGCCGAGCAGCAGCCCGAGCCCGACCGCGGCAAGCGCGACCATGAACGCCCAGTCCACCCAGGCGTGCCCCGCCAGCCGGCCGAACGCCTCGCCGAACGGCCCGTCCACCGCGCCGAGGACGCCGCTGATCGGCGGCGCTCCGGCGCGCCAGGACGCGGCCGCGGGCGTGGGGGCGCCGAACCCGAGGAGTCGGTCGAGGAACGTCCACAGGAAGGCGACGCCGAACGCGACGCGGGTGAGCGCCCAGACGGCCTGCCCCAGCACCGTGCCCGACTGTTCCACTCCGGTCGCCCGCGCCGTGGCCGCGGCCTCCGCGGCCCGGCGCTCCGCGCGGGTGATGGGGGAGACGCCGCTGGGACGGTTCCAGGACGGCGCCGAGGCGTCGTCGGCGTCCGTGACGTCGCGGGGGGCCGGCTCGGCGCTGATCGCCGCGGCGTCGTGCGACAGCCCGACGTCGTGCGGCGACGCGGGCGGCCGCGCGGCGACCGGGGGCGCGGGCTCGGGCTCGGGCTCGGGCTCGACGTCGAGCGGAAGATCGATGTCGAAGACGGGATCGACCGGCGCCGCGGCACGCGGGTCGGCGGCGGGCGCGGTCATCCACGTCAGGCGTACGGGCTCGGGCCGCCCGCCGGGCTCCGGGTCGGGGAGCGGTTCGGGGCGGTGTCGCGCCGCGTCCGCCGCGGCCGGCTCAGCGCCGGCCGTCGGCGGTTGCGGCGTCGCCCCGGCGGGTAGGTCCGGCCGCCGGAATACCTCCGTCACCTGGTCCGCGTCGCGGTGTTCGGTCCGCACGCCGCCAGCTGTGGCCTCGCCCATCCCCGCCTCCCCCGTAGGGCATAAATCGCCCATAAGCACGTTACTCTCGGAATAGGTTCTACACACGGATATCACCCGAACACGCCGGGTGAAAGTGGCGCGCCGAAAGGGAGCTTCGTCTCAGAGTCCGGGCTCGGCTTGGAGGAGCCCTGTTGATCACGTAGGGTGACGGAAGTCATGTGGCAGGCGATCCTTCTTCGTTGCCGCGGCGAGGCCCACCAGGCCGGCACCTCGTCGCGGAGTTGACGCGCGCCGCCTCGTCTCTTCCGGTCGATCCCCGTTCCTCACCCGGCGGATCGAAGGCTCTCGCACCGACAGACCTGCCCCGCCGACGGCGGCCCCCGTCACATGACCCAGGAGTTCCGACATGTCTGATGTAGCCGATACCGACGTCGATCCGATCGCCCGGCAGCGCCCGAGCCGCATGCCGTACCAGCGCTACCAGCCGTACCACCAGCAGTTCCCGATCGAGCTGCCGGACCGGCAGTGGCCGGGGCGGCGGGTCGAGGCCGCGCCGCGGTGGTGCGCGGTGGACCTGCGCGACGGCAACCAGGCGCTGATCGACCCGATGTCGCCGGAGCGCAAGCGCCGGATGTTCAACCTGCTGGTCCAGCTGGGCTACAAGGAGATCGAGGTCGGTTTCCCGTCCGCCAGCCAGACCGACTACGACTTCGTGCGGCAGCTGATCGAGCAGGACCTGATCCCCGACGACGTGACGATCCAGGTGCTGACCCAGTGCCGTGAGCACCTGATCGACCGCACCTTCGAGTCGCTGCGCGGCGCCAAGCGCGCGATCGTGCACTTCTACAACTCGACCTCGACACTGCAGCGCCGAGTGGTCTTCGGCCTCGACCGCGACGGCATCAAGGACATCGCCACGCAGGGCGCACGGCTGTGCCAGAAGTACGCCGAGATCCACACGCCCGACACCGAGATCTACTACGAGTACTCCCCCGAGTCCTACACGGGCACGGAGCTGGACTACGCGCTGGAGGTCTGCAGCGCGGTCATCGACGTGATCGATCCGACCCCCGAGCGGCCGCTGATCATCAACCTGCCCGCCACCGTCGAGATGGCGACGCCGAACGTCTACGCCGACTCGATCGAGTGGATGCACCGCCGGCTGCCGCGGCGCGACAGCCTGATCCTGTCGCTGCACCCGCACAACGACCGCGGCACCGGTGTGGCGGCCGCCGAGCTCGGCCTGCTGGCCGGCGCGGACCGGATCGAGGGCTGCCTGTTCGGCAACGGCGAGCGCACGGGCAACGTGGACCTGGTGACGCTGGGGCTCAACCTCTTCTCCCAGGGCATCGACCCGCAGATCGACTTCTCCCGGATCGACGAGATCAAGCGGACCGTCGAGTACTGCAACCAGCTGCCGGTCCACGAGCGGCACCCGTACGCCGGCGACCTGGTCTACACGGCCTTCTCCGGCTCCCACCAGGACGCGATCAAGAAGGGGCTGGACGCGCTCGGCGCCGACGCCCGGGCCGCGGGCGTCGGAGTCGACGACCACGTGTGGGGCGTGCCGTACCTGCCGATCGACCCGAAGGACGTCGGTCGCACGTACGAGGCCGTGATCCGGGTGAACTCGCAGTCCGGCAAGGGCGGCGTCGCGTACATCATGAAGACCGAGCACCACCTGGACCTGCCGCGCCGGCTGCAGATCGAGTTCTCGGGCGTGGTGCAGCAGTTCACCGACGATTCCGGCGGCGAGGTCGAACCGCAGCGGATGTGGGAGATCTTCGCGGGCCAGTACCTGGTCGACCACCAGGAATCGCCGAAGGTGGCGCTGGACGGCTACGCCACGGCCACCGTCGACGGCAAGGTCGAGATCGACGCGACGGTCCGCACGGGCGGCGAACGCCGGTCGCTGGTCGCGGTGGGCAACGGCCCGATCGACGCGTACGTGAACGCGCTGCAGGCGCTGAACGTCCGGGTCCGGGTGCTCGACTACGCGGAGCACGCGATGTCCTCGGGTGGCGACGCGCAGGCCGCCGCGTACGTGGAGTGTGAGGTCGACGGCCGCACGGTCTGGGGCGTCGGGCTCGACCCGAACATCGTGACCGCCTCGGTGAAGGCCGTCACGAGCGCCGTGAACCGCGCGCACGCCTGAACCGGGCGTCAGGAAGGGGCCCCTTGTCAGCCGGGCTGCGCTGACGAGGGGCCCTTCCGTACGAAGAGGGCGGCCAGGGCGGCGCCGGCGAGCATGAGCCCGGCGCACCAGAGCATCGCGGCCCGGAACGCCGCGGTGAACGCGCCGGGCATCTGGTACGCGGAGCCGGAGAGGCCGACCAGCAGCGGCAGCGCCGCCACCGCCAGCAGCCCGCCGGCCCGGGCCGCGGCATTGTTGAAGCCGCTCGCCACCCCGGAGAACCGGTCGTCGACCGCGCCGAGCACGGCGGTGGTCAGCGGCGCGACGACCATCATCATGCCGAGTCCGAAGAGCGACACACCCGGCAGCACGTCGGTCCAGTACGGCGCGTTCGGTCCGACGCCGCGCAGCAGCAGCACACCGAGCCCGCCGACCAGCGGCCCCGCGACCAGTAGCAGGCGGGGTCCGATCCGCGCGGCGAGCGCGCCCGCCGCGGGCGAGCCCGCGGCGAGCAGGATCGTGATCGGCAGCGTGGCCAACCCGGTCTGCAGCGCCGAGTAGTGCGCGACCGTCTGGAGCTGCACGGAAAGGAAGAAGAGCTGCCCGCCGAGCGCGGCGTAGATCGCGACCGTGTAGAGGTTGAGGACGCCGAAAAGCCGGACCGCGAAGAGCTCCGGGGGCAGCATCGCGGCGGAGCCGCGACGCCGTTCGACCGCGACGAAGAGCGCGGTGGCGGCGACCCCGAACGCGACGGCCGCGAGCACCGATGCGGAGCCGGGGCCGCGGGCCGGGGCCTCGATCAGGGCGTACGCGACGCCGCCGAGGCCGAGCGCGCCGAGCAGTGCCCCGGCCAGGTCGAAGGGCGGACGCTCGGTGGCGGGGTCGCGGCTCTCCGGCACCCAGCGCAGCGCGGCGAGCAGGACGAGCGCCCCGAGCGGCAGGTTCAGGAAGAAGATCCACCGCCAGGAGAGGGCGTCGATCAGCCAGCCGCCGAGGAACGGGCCGACCGCCGTCGACACCCCGGAGAGCCCGGACCAGACGCCGATCGCGCGTCCCCGGTCGTCGGGGTGGAAGCTGGCCCGCAGCACCGACAGCGAGCCGGGCGTGAGCAGCGCCGCGCCGACGCCCTGCAGCACCCGCGCGGCGATCAGCAGCTCGACGCCGCCGGCCAGCCCGGAGAGCACCGATGCGACGGTGAACCACACGACGCCGATGACGAACACGCGGCGCCTGCCGTACCGGTCGCCGAGCGCGCCGCCGAGCAGCACGAACGCGGCGAGCGTCAGCAGGTAGCCGTCCACCGTCCACTGGAGACCGGCGGTGGACGCGTGCAGCTCGCGGCCGAGATGCGGCAGCGCGACGTTGACGACGGTGGCGTCCAGGAAGGCCATGCCGGAGGCGAGCGTCGTGGCGAGCATCACGCCGCGGCCGGCCGGCGAGGCCAGCCGCAGCGTGGCCGGGGGCTCGGTCATGGTTTCCAATGTGCCGGCAAAATATCGGGTTAGCCGCGAATCGCCGAAACCGTCGCCTCCGCTCGCGCGCGCCGCCCGTACCCCGCAAGCTTGTCCCGTGCCTTCCTTCCGTACCCGATCCGCGACCTGGCGCCGCACGGCGGCCGCGCTCCTCGCGGCCGCGGCCGTCGCCGGCGCCGCGGCCTGCGCCCCGTCCCCCGGCCCGACGACCGCGCCCTCATCGGCGGCCGACTCCGTCCAACTGCTCGGGCGGCTCACCGTGGCCACCGCCGGCTCGATGCGCGGGTACAGCCGGTCCCGATTCCCGCACTGGCGCGAGACCGGGGAGAACTGCGATGTCCGGGACACGGTGCTCAAGCGGGACGGGCGCGACGTCCGGCTCCGCGGCTGCAACGTGGTCGGCGGGCGCTGGGTGAGCGTGTACGACGACCGCACGCTGTCGGACCCGTCGCAGGTGGACATCGACCACGTGGTGCCGCTGGCCAACGCGTGGCGGTCCGGGGCGGCGGACTGGGACGACCAACGGCGCGGCGAGTTCGCCAACGATCTGACCCGACCGCAGCTGATCGCGGTTTCCGCGACGTCCAACCGGGCAAAAGGTGATCAGGATCCATCCCAGTGGAAGCCGCCGAACCGCGACTACTGGTGCACGTACGCCGAGCACTGGATCGCGGTGAAGCACCACTGGCGGTTGTCCGTGACGAGCGCGGAGAAGGCCACGCTCACCGACATGTTGGAGACATGCTCATGGGCGAAGCGACCGTAGCCGGGGCCGACAGTCGCACGGCCGACATCGTGCCGGGGCCGGGCGGCGTGATGACGGACGAGGTCGGGGTCGTGACCGGCGAACTGACCCTGCGCACCGAACTCTCCGACGGCCAGGTCACGCTCCGCGTGCAGTACAAGGACGCCGACGAGTGGTACGCGGTGACCGGGGCACGGGCGCCGCTGGCCGACCCCGCCGGCCTGGACGCCGTGCACACGATCGCGGTCGGCCTGCTCCACCGCCCCGAGGGCTGACGCCGCCGGCCGTCAGACGTACGAGCCGGGCTCGCTCGGCGCTGACACCGTCCCCGGCTCCGCCCCCTCGTCCGCGGGGCGGACCATCTGGGGGGCGACCCGGTGCGGCCGCAGCTCGCCGCTGGCGATCTGCTCCGCCCAGTGGCAGGCCACCCGGCTCTCGCCCACCTGCCGCAGCGCCGGCCGCTCGTCCGCGCACCGCGTCGGCTGGGCCCACGGGCAGCGGGTATGGAAGCGGCACCCGGCCGGCGGGTTGGCCGGCGAGGGCAGGTCACCGGCGAGCAGGATCCGCTCGCGGCGGTCCTCCACCTCCGGGTCGGGCACCGGCACGGCCGACATCAGCGCGCGGGTGTACGGGTGCAGCGGCTCGCGGTAGAGACGGTCGCTCGGCGCCTCCTCGACCAGGGTTCCGAGATACATCACGCCGACCACGTCGGAGATGTGCCGGACCACGGCGAGGTCGTGCGCGATCACCAGGTACGTCAGACCCAGCTCGTCCTGGAGTTCGTCCAGCAGGTTCACCACCTGCGCCTGAATCGAGACGTCGAGCGCGGAGACCGGCTCGTCCGCCACGATCAGATCGGGGCCCAGCACGAGCGCCCGGGCGATGCCGATCCGCTGGCGCTGCCCGCCGGAGAACTCGTGCGGGTACCGGGACAGCGCCCAGCGCGGCAGTCCGACGGCGTCGAGCGTCTTGGCGATGATCTGCCGGCGCTCGTCGCGGTTGGCACCGATGCCGTGCGCCTGCAGCCCCTCGACAAGGATCGACTCGACGTTCTGCCGCGGGTCCAGGCTGGACATCGGATCCTGGAAGATCATCTGCATCCGGCGGCGCATGCCGCGCAGCTCGGCAGGGCGCAGCGACGTCAGCCGCACGCCGTCGAAGCTCACCTCGCCGCCCGTCGGCGGCGTCAGCTGCAGGATGGCGCGGCCGAGGGTGGACTTGCCGCAGCCGGACTCCCCGACCAGCCCGTACGTCTTCCCCCGCTCGATGCGCAGATCGACCCCGTCGACGGCCTTGACGTGCCCGACGACCCGGTCGAAGAGCACGCCTTTTTTGATCGGGAAGTGCACCTTGAGGTCGCGGACCTCCACGAGCGTCTCGGTCACGCCTGTTCCTCCTGCGCGCGGGCCGGCGCCACCGGTCCGGTGACCGGGTTGACGCATCGGTAGCTGTGCCCGGTATGGGTGAGCACCAACTCGGGGGGCTCGCCGACGCACGCGTCGACCCGCCGGTGGCAGCGGGGCGCGAACGCGCAGCCGTCGGGCCAGGGCAGCACGTCCCGGACCGAGCCGGGGATCGGCGTCAGGCGCTCGCCCCGGCCCGCGTCCAGCCGCGGAACCGAACCGAGCAACCCCACGGTGTACGGGTGGTGCGGCTCCGCGAAGAGCGGGCGACGGCGGGCGGTCTCGATCACCCGGCCGGCGTACAGGACGTTGATCGTGTCGCACATCCCGGCGACGACGCCCAGGTCGTGCGTGATCATGACGAGCGCGGTGCCGGACTCGCGCACCAGCTCCTTGAGCAGTTCCAGGATCTGCGCCTGGATGGTGACGTCGAGGGCGGTGGTGGGCTCGTCGGCGATCAGCAGCCGGGGACGGCAGGCCACCGCCATCGCGATCAGCGCCCGCTGCCGCATCCCGCCCGAGAGCTGGTGCGGGAACTCCTTCAGCCGCCGCCGCGGGTCCGGGATGCCGACCCGGTCGAGCAGGGCCGCCGCCTCCTTGGCCGCGGCCTCGCCCTTCATGCCGCGGTGGCGCTGCAGCACCTCGGTCACCTGGATCCCGAGCGGGACGACCGGGTTGAGCGACGAGAGCGGGTCCTGGAAGATCATCGCCACGTCGCGGCCGCGGACGTCCCGCATCGACCGGGCGTCCAGTTGCAGGAGGTCCGTGCCGTCGAAGCTGGCCTTGCCGCCGATGTGCACGCCCTTCTGGCGCGGCAGCAGTCCCATGATCGCCAGCGACGTGACGCTCTTGCCGCAGCCGGACTCGCCGACGAGCCCGACCACCTCTCCGGCGTCGACCGAGAACGACACCCCGTCCACCGCGCGCACGGTGCGCTGACCGCGGCGGGCAAAGGTCACGGACAGATCCTCAACATCAAGCAACGCCATGACGGATCACTTCCGCAGTTTCGGGTCGAGAGCCTCGCGCATCGCCTCACCGAGCAGCGTGAAGCCCAGCGCCGTGATGATGATGGCGACGGCCGGGTAGATCGCCAGCGCCGGCCGGGTACCGAGGTACGGCTGCGCGTCGGCGAGCATCACGCCCCACTCCGGCACGGCCGAGTCGGGGTTGCCGAGCCCGAGGAAGGAGAGCGCGGCCGCCTCGATGATCGCGGTGGCCAGCGTCAACGTCGCCTGGACGATCACCGGGGCGAGCGAGTTCGGCACGATGTGGGTCAACGCGATCTTCGACTTGCGTACGCCGAGCGCGGTGGCCGCGAGCACGTAGTCCGAGCCGGCCTGGGCGATCATCGAGCCGCGCAGCAGCCGCGCGAAGACCGGCACCGAGATCATGCCGACGGCGATCATCACCGTGACGAGGCTCGCGCCGAGCAGCGCGGCGATGCTCACCGCGAGCAGCAGGCTCGGCAGCGCCAGCAGCATGTCGACGATGCGCATCAGGGTCGTGTCGATCCACCGACCCCAACGCCCGCCGATGCCGGCGGCCGCGCCGGCGATTCCGCCGATCAGCGCACCGACGGCGAGACCGACCAGCGTCGACACGACACCGACGAGCAGCGTCTGGCGCGCCCCGACGACCAGCCGGCTGAACTCGTCCCGGCCCTGGTGGTCGAAGCCCAGCCAGTGGTCCGCGGAGCTGCCAGGGATGATGCCCTGGCCGGACTTCACCAGCCCTTCGCGCACGCCGATCGTGTCGGTCGTGGCGTACGGCACCAGGAACGGGCCGAACACGGCGACCAGCACGAACAGCATCAGGATCGCGGCGCCGGTGATCGCGGCGGGGTTGCGCCGCAGCCGTCGGAACGCCTCCTGCCAGAGGCTGACCCCGCGTTCGTCGTCGTGCGCCGCTGACAGCTCGGCGAGCCGGTCGATCTTCTCGGCCTTCTTCCGGCCCGGGGTGGCGACGCCGCTCATCGGACACGCACCCGAGGGTCGATCAGGGTGTACGACACGTCGACCACCAGGTTCACGAGGACGTAGACCAACGCGATGATCAAGATGAAGCCCTGCAGGACGGGGTAGTCGCGCTGGCTGATCGCGTCGGCGAGGAAGGCGCCGATCCCGCTGAAGGCGAAGACGGTCTCGGTGAGCACCGCCCCGGAGAGCAGCTGCCCGGTGAGCAGACCGATCGAGGTCGCCACCGGCAGCATCGCGTTCCGCAGCACGTGGCGCCGGCGGACCACCGACTCGGTCAGCCCTTTCGCCTCCGCCGTGCGCACGAAGTCCTCACCGAGCACCTCCAGCACGCTCGCGCGGGTGATCCGGACGATGACCGCCAGCGGGATGCTGGCCAGCGCGAGCCCCGGCAGGATCAGGTGTATCAGCGCGTCGGCGGCGGCGTCCCACTCCCGGGTCATCAGGCCGTCGAGCACGAAGAAGTTGGTGATCCGGGTCGCCCCGATCGTCGGGTCCTGCCGCCCGGCCGACGGCAGCCAGCCCAGGTTCTCGGCGAAGACGGCCTTCAGCACGTACGCCAGGAAGAACACCGGGATGCAGATGCCGATGAGGGAGCCGGCGACCGAGGCGTGGTCCACGATGGTGCCCCGGCGCCGCGCGGCGAGGTACCCGAGCGGGATGCCCAGCCCGATCGCGATCAGCATGGCCATGACGGTGAGTTCGACGGTGCCGGGGAACCGCTGCAGGAACTCGGTGGTGACCTCGCGTTTGGTGGAGGTCGAGGTGCCGAGGTCGAACTGGATCAGGCGCTTCATGAAGCGGCCGTACTGCACCAGGATCGGCTCGTCGAGGCCGAGATTGCGACGGATCGCGGCCCGCATCTCGGGCGTGCCGCGCTCACCCAGGATCGCCGTCTCCGGACCGCCGGGCAGCCGGTGGAGCCAGATGAACAGCAGGATGGAGAGCCCGAACAGGGTGGGAATCACCTGCAGCAGGCGTCTGACGATGAAACGGAACACGGCCGCCTCGATGGGGGGAGGAGGAGCCCGTGGGCGGACGCGCAGCGCGCGTCCGCCCACGGGGCCATTTCGCTATGTCAGGACTTGAACTCGGCGGTCGCGAACCGCTCGTCGGTGAGCGGGCTCGCCTTCACGCCGGTCACGTCCTTGCCGAACACGATCGCGGGCGGCGAGTGCGAGACCGGGACACCCGGCAGGAAGTCCATGACCGCCTTGTTGAGGGCCTTGTACTTCTCCGTCCGGGCCGCCGCGTCGGCGGTGGTGTCCGCGTCCTTGAACTGGTCGAACAGCGCCTTGTTCGTGAAGCCCCACTCGTCCTTCGGCCGGTCGAAGAAGGTGCCGATGAAGTTGTAGGCGTCGCCGTAGTCACCGGTCCAGCCGAGGAAGTGCAGGTCGTGCTTGGTCCCGGAGGTGGTGGCGTTGAGGTAGTCCGGGCTCCACTTCAGCGGGATGGCCTGGACGTTGATGCCGACCGCCTTCAGGTCAGCCGAGAGCAGCTCGAAGATGTCCTTCGGGTTCGGCATGTACGGCCGGGTGACCTCGGTCGGGTAGTGGAACCGCAGCGTCAGGTTCGACGCGCCCGCCGCGGCCAGCAGCTGCTTGGCCTTCTCCGGGTTGTAGTCGTACTTGGTGACGTCGCCGTTCCAGCCCTCGACGGTGTCCGGCATGAAGTTCTCGGCCACCTTGGCGCCCGGGGGCAGCTTCGAGTCGACCAGCGCCTGCCGGTTGAGCGCGTGCGCGATCGCCTGCCGCACCCGCACGTCCGCCAGCTTCGGGTTGCCCTTCTGGTTGATCGCCAGGTAGAGGATGTTGAACGCGGGCCGGGTGAGGACGTTGAACCCGTCCTTCTTCAGCGGCTCGACATCGGCCGGGCCCACCAGGTCGTAGCCCTGGATGTCACCCGAGCGGAGCGCCTGCTTGCGGGCGTTCTCGTCCGAGATCGTCTTGAAGATCAGCGTCTTCAGCTTGGCCTTGTTGCCGTAGTAGTCCTCGTTGCGCTCCAGGGTCAGCGTCTTGTTCGCCACGTCCCAGGACTTGAACTTGAACGGCCCGGTGCCGGTCGGGTGCTCCATCGCGTACGACGGGTACTTGATGTCGTCCGCGCTGCCGGTGATGTTGCTGGCCTGGTACTGCTCCAGCGCCTTCGGCGAGTGGATGGAGAACGACGGCAGCATCAGCGCAGCCGGGATCTTGCTGGAGACGCGGGTGAAGGAGAGGTCCACCGTGGTGGCGTCCTTCGCCGTGCACGACTTGAACAGGCTCGGCGGCAGCTCCTTGTTCTCGTTGGCCGCGAAGCCGCCCATCACGTCCTGCCAGTACGCCGTCACGTCCGGGCTCTGCATCAGGCCCTTGGCGTTGTACCAGCGGTTGAAGTTCGCGCAGACCGCCTCGGCGTTGAAGTCGGTGCCGTCGTGGAACTTCACGCCGGAACGCAGCTTGAACGTCCAGGTCGTGCCGGCGGCGTCCGGCGTCCAGCTCTCGGCGAGGCCGGGCGTGACCTTGGTGCCGCCCTCCTCCGGCCGGACCAGCGTCTCGAAGACCTGCCGGGCGACGCGCAGCGACTCGCCGTCGCTGGCGAGGCCGGGGTCGAGGACCTTCGGATCTCCGGCGACGCCGAAGATCAACGTGTCCTTCGTCGAGCCCGAGCTATCACCGCGGTCGCTCTCGGCACAGCCAGCTACCGCGAGGGCCGCGACCGCGACGGCCGCCAGCGCGGCCTTCGGCCTTGCTGCACGCATGGTGCTTCACCTCGTCCTGTCGGTACGAACAACGCGGTGACAGGGGTCACCGTTGGCGAGACCTTAGCGGGCGTTCGGAGCGGCCGGAAACTCACCGGTGAGCGGTTGGTACCGGATCGTGTCCTTACCGTGTCGGCCCGTACGCGAACCCACGTGACGGGGCGGAGAAATGGGCGTTTTGTCCGGATAAACTCGATGCAAATTTGTTACATCGATCGGGTGTTTCGACAAGCCCCTGTCAGAGGGAAATTCGGTCGAGCGGCAGATCAAGCGTCATCGATCGTGCCGATACAGCGGCGGTCGACGACCGCCCCGAGCGGGCGCCTCAGACCGCGCGCCGCCCCTCGAACGCCCGGCCGAGCGTGATCTCGTCCGCGTACTCCAGGTCACCGCCGACCGGCAACCCGCTCGCCAACCGCGTCACCGCGATCCCCATCGGCTTGACCATCAGCGCGAGGTACGTCGCCGTCGCCTCGCCCTCGGTGTTCGGGTCGGTGGCGAGGATCAGCTCCCGCACCGCGCCGGACCCGAGCCGCTGCATCAGCTCCCGGATCCGCAGATTGTCCGGGCCGATGCCCTCCAGCGGATTGATGGCCCCGCCGAGCACGTGGTAGCGACCGCGGAACTCACCGGTCCGCTCGATCGCCACCACGTCCTTCGGCTCCTCCACGACGCAGAGCACCTCGTCGGTGCGACGCGCGTCGCGGCAGATCCGGCACTGCTCGGACTCGGCCACGTTGAAGCAGACCGTGCAGAACCGCACCAGGTCCTTGACCTTGCGCAGCGCGTTGGCCAGTCGGGTGACGTCGGCCGGGTCCGCCGACAGGATGTGGAACGCGATCCGCTGCGCGCTCTTCGGGCCCACGCCCGGCAGCCGGCCCAGCTCGTCGATCAGGTCCTGAATGGTGCCTTCGTACATCTGGCGGCTCAGAAACCGGGCAGGCCGAGGCCGCCCATGCCACCCGTGACCGGGCCCATCTTCTCCTCGGTCAGCTGCCGCGCCGCCTCGCTGGCGTTGCGCACCGCCGCCAACACCAGGTCCTCCAGCGTCTCCACGTCCTCCGGGTCGACGGCCTTCGGGTCGATCTTGACAGCCTTGATGTCACCCGTGCCCGAGACGGTCACCGTCACGAGGCCGCCGCCGGCCGTGCCGGTCAGCTCGGCCTCGGCGAGCTCCGCCTGAGCGGTCGCCATCTGCTGCTGCATCTTCTGCGCCTGCTTCATGAGCTGCTGCAGGTTGGGCTGTCCACCGGGACGCACAGGGGGCTCCTTCATGTCTGGGCTCGGGCCGCCGCCAAGCCTAGCCGCCGGCACGCCGTCACGGCCGCGCCGCCACCCCGACCGGCGCGCGCCGGGACCGGGCGGATCGGTGAGATCGGGCACGCTACCGCGCCGTCTCCTCCTCACCGATCTTCTCGGCGCCGAGCGTCTGCTGCAGCAACTGCAGCGCCTGCTGTTCGCTGGTCTGCCGCGCGGTCCGCTCGTCGATGACCTCATCGAGCGGCTCGTCACCCGGGTCGAACCCCTCGTAGGCGGCGACCGCCGCCTTCGGCGGGCCGTCGTACTCGGGGTCGTACGGCGGCTCCTCCGGCATCGTCCCGTCCCGCCAGGCGCCCTGCGCCTGGCCCTGCGCGGGCGCCGGCGCTCCGGGCCGCGCGCCGCGCCCCGCGGCCGCCGCACGCGCGGCCGCCAGGCCGGGACCCGGGACCCCGTTGCCCTGCGCCCGGTCGCCGCCGTTGGCGTTGCCCTCCGGGGCGGTCACGCCGTTACCGGTCTTGGCGGTCGCGCCGTTACCGGGGGTCGCGGTCGCGCCGCTGCCGCTCTTGGCGGTCGCGCCACCACCGCCGGCCGGGTCGGCGCCAGCCGGTGCCGGCGACCCGCCACCGGGCGTGGCCGGGGTCGGCCAGCCTCCGTTGTCGGCGGCCGGGGCCGCCGCCGCGACACCCCCCGGACGCGCCGGCTCGGGCCAGTCGGAGTCGCCGGCCGGACCGCTCGCGGGCGCGACGCGCGCGGTCGTCGCGCCGCGCTCCACCCGCTCGGCGGGGGCCACCGGGGGTCGGGGCGGCTGGGCCGGGGGCGACGCCGGACGGGCCGGCGCGGCCGTGGCCGCCGCCCGCTGGTCGCCCGCCACCTCGCACCGGATCTGCCAGCGGACGCCGAGGACCTCGTAGACGGCCTCGACGAGCAGGTCCGGGGAGCTGGTGAGCATGTTGGCGTGCACGCTGTGCCGGAACGTCAGGACCAGCGTCTGGCCGTCGACGTCCCGCACCGTCGCCTCCCGCACCACCGCGGCGGCGCGCTTGCTCTTCCGGGCCACCATCCCGAGGACCTCGTCCCACACGCGCCGTACGGCGGCCGCGTCGAGCTGGCCGGGCACGACCGCATCCGGTCGGGCCGGCTCCGGGGTGGCCGGATCGGGCATGACCGCCTCGGGCGGCACCGCGCGGGGCGTCGCGGGCCGCGGCGTCGCGGCGGGGGTTGACGCGGGTGGGGCCGACGGGGACTGGACCGACGGCGACTGCACGGCCGGGGCCGCACGGTCCGCCGCGGACGGCGCCGGCGGGGCCGGCGGCTCGGCCGGCGGGGCCGGCGGCTCGGCCGGCGGGGCCGGCGGGGCCGGAGCCTGGGCCGGCGCGGGGGCGCCCGACGGACGTACCGCCGGGGTCGCCGCGGGGCCGGCGGCCACCGGCGGCACCTCGCCGCCGGTGAGCGTGAGCCGGCGCTCCATGCGTTCCAGCCGCTGCAGCAGCGCCCCGGTGGAGTCCTCGGCCCCCGGCAGCAGCATGCGCGCCGTGACCAGCTCGAGCAGCAGGCGCGGCGCGGTCGTGCCGCGCATCTCGACGAGCCCGTTGTGGACGATGTCGGCGCAGCGCGACAGCGTGGCCGGTCCGAGGCGTTCGGCCTGCGCCGTCATCCGCTCGATCTGGTCCGCCGGCCCGTCGATCAGGCCCTTCTGCACCGCGTCCGGCACCTGCTGGAGCACGATCAGGTCACGCAGTCGCTCCAGCAGGTCGGAGGCGAACCGCCGCGAATCATGCCCCGCCTCGGCGACCCGGTCGATCGTCGCGTACGCGGCCGCGCCGTCACCGGCCGCCAGCGCATCGCACATCTCGTCGAGCAGTGCGCCGTCGGTCACCCCGAGCAGCGCCACCGCCCGCGCGTAGCCGACCCCCTCCGGCCCCGCGCCCGCGATCAGCTGGTCCAGCACCGACAGGCTGTCCCGCGCGCTGCCGCCGCCGGCGCGGACCACCAGCGGAAAGACCGCCGGGTCCACCGTCACGCCCTCGGCCTCGCACAGCTGCTCGAGGTAGGGGCGGAGCACGCCCGGCGGGATCAATCGGAACGGGTAGTGGTGGGTACGCGACTTGATCGTGCCGAGCACCTTCTCCGGCTCGGTCGTCGCGAA
Source organism: Micromonospora pattaloongensis (assembly GCF_900107255.1). GTDB lineage: Bacteria > Actinomycetota > Actinomycetes > Mycobacteriales > Micromonosporaceae > Micromonospora_I > Micromonospora_I pattaloongensis. The sequence continues at coordinate 823,358 of NZ_FNPH01000001.1, forward strand.
GATGAACTTGACGTACTCCGGCGGCTCCTCGACGAGCTTGAGCAGCGCGTTAAAGCCGGCGGGCGAGACCATGTGCGCCTCGTCGATCACATAGATCTTGAAGCGGCTGCTCGCGGGCGCGAAGAACGCGCGCTCACGCAGCTCCCGCGCATCGTCGACGCCACCGTGGCTGGCCGCGTCGATCTCGATCACGTCGATCGAGCCCGCGCCGTCCGCCGCCAGCGAGCGACACGAGTCACACGACCCGCACGGCTCGGGGGTCGGCCCCTGCTCGCAGTTGAGCGAGCGGGCCAGAATGCGGGCGCTGGAGGTCTTGCCGCAGCCCCGCGGACCGGAGAACAGGTAGGCATGGTTGAGCCGGCCCGTGCGCAGCGCCTGCGACAGCGGCTCGGTGACGTGCTCCTGCCCGATGACCTCGGCGAACGTCCTGGGCCGGTACTTGCGGTAGAGCGCCAGTGCCACTCGTCCCGCCTCCTCTCGACCGCGCCATTCTTCCCGCCGGCGGATGGGCTCGGCCACCCCAGCCTCCCACCCGGGTACGACAGGTCGTCGCACAGGTCAGCGGGGCATAAAAAGGCCCCCCGTGCACCCGTCAGAGCTCGCTTATCCTTGCTGCCTTCCGGCCCTGGGGAGGTTCACGAGATGAACGCCGCACGGGGGGTGTCTCCACTCTAGCGCGGGCCCCGGGACATCCCGGAGGGTGGTGGCGTGGGTCACGGCGGGGATACCTGTATCCTTGCCGGCGGAGGATTCGCCTAGAGGCCTAGGGCGCACGCTTGGAAAGCGTGTTGGGTTAACACCCTCACGAGTTCGAATCTCGTATCCTCCGCTCTGAGCAGCACAAACGGAAGGGCCGGCCCCGCACGGGGCCGGCCCTTCCGTTTCTACGCCTACGGTGCCGGCGTGGTCGCGTCGCGGTGGGTGAGCTGGTAGGTGGCGTCAACGGCATCCGTTTCGAGGATGACCATCACCGGGCCAGCCGGCAGCGAGCAGGTGACCGTGCGGTCGACCGACGGGCCGGTCGGGCCGCAGTACCGCACGCCCCCTCCGTCGAAGACCGACAGCCGGGCGTCACCCTCGCCGGACGTGCGGCGATAGGTGAAGACCTCACGGGCCGCGTGCTGGTCGGCGGGGATGGAGAAGCAGGCGGCGAAGCGGTCGGCCCCGGTGGTGACCGTGACGCCCGTCGCGTCCCGGGGCAGGACCGGGCAGCTGGGGGCGCCGTCCACCCGGGCGAAGGCCACGGCGTAGGAACCGGTCGCGTCACCGTCGTCCGCGTTGAGCACCGCGAAGAACGGTGCCGTGCCGGTCAGCTCGCAGGAATACTGCCGCAGCGACCACGACGAGTCACACAGGTAGGCACCGGTCGAGTCCAGCACAGCGATCTCTGGCATCCCCGCACCGGTCGCGTCGCCGGGCAGCAGTGCGACGATCCGCGCCCCGGCCGGGCTGGGCAGTTGCAGGCAGTCGTGCTGTCCGGCGGCCACGAACTCGCCGCGGTACGGGGCCTCCTGATAACCGGTCTCCGAAACCGGGTCGCAGCCCGACGGCACGTACGGCAGCAGAGCGACGGCGTACCGAAAGTCGTTGTCGATCACGGTGGTGGTCGCGGCTCCCGCGAGCACCATCGTGTACCTGCCGGGCGCCGGGAAGTTGCACCACATGTCGTCGCAGACCCGCGCCCCGGCGCTGTCGTACACCCGGGCGTACGACCGGTAGTTCTGCGCGTCGACCGCCTTCACGCGATAGACGCCCGACGCCGGGATGTCCAGAATCCGGCAGCGGATGCCACCGAGGGCACTCGCGGGAGCCGCACCGTAGGTTCCCGGCGTGACGGTCGGGCAGCCGGCCGCGTCGGAGAGCCGGCGGACCTGCATCTTGTACGTGTGGTCTTCGGTCGGGTCATTCCAGCTCCTGAGGTAGGAGATGACCCGGTACGTCCCGGTGGCGGGCAGCACGCAGCCGTCCCGCTCCGACCATTCGGTGCACAGGGTGACACCGGCGTCGTCGACGAGCCACGTCGACACCTCGTTGTACACGGTCGGGGCGGCGTACGTGATGATCTGGTCACCCGCCTGGCCCTGGAACGGCTGGCAGTTGGTCTGCACGGCCGAGGTCTGGTGCACCAGGAGAGCCGGCTGGTCCCAGGACGTGCCGGTGGCCTGCGCGCAGCCGTCGTTCCGGTTGAGTGCGGTCACCGCCACCTGGTAGTTGATCTCGGTGCCCATGATGTTCTGGTGCTGCACGAGCAGGGTGTACGTGCCGGCCGCCGGCAGGGCGCAGTAGCGGGCGGACGAGTACTCCTCGCAGATCCGCTGGCCATCGGGGCCGTACATGTACCACCAGAGGTACTGATCGTGGTGCTGGGCGAAGCGGACGACGACAGCGCCGGCCGTTGTGGTGGTCAGCGCGTGGCAGGCCACCTCATCCTGCTGCGCCACGGTGCCGGTGCCGACGTTGGTGCCGGGGTCTCCGAAGGAGGCAAGCGGCACGACGGGGCACCCGGCGGCGTGTGAGATCCGGGGCATCTTGAGCGTGTAGGCGGTCTCGTTGCCGTAGAGCTCCCTGAGGAACAGCCGATACGGTCCGGGCCGGCTCAGCGTGCACTCAGTGGTATAGCGCACCTGGCAGAGCGGCTTGTACTGGGCGTCCAGGATGCTCCCCTGCACATCCCCGGCGCCCCCCGGGCCGGCCAGGTGCAGCACCGCGCCGGTGGGCTGGTTGAACTTGTAGCAGTGGCCCGCGGCACCGGCCGGCAGCGTGCCCGTGCGGCCCGCCGAGGCGAAGGAGAAGAACTTCTCCGGGAGCTTCTCGCACTCCGACGGCGTCCGCGTCGACTCGACCGACAGCTTGTAGCTGCCCGTCCCCGTGCCGTAGTAAAGCGACACGGTGATCGTGTAGATGCCGGCGGCCCCGAGCTGACACTCTTCCGGGTAGGGCCCGAGGTAGCAGACGTACTCGCCGTTCCGGTCGGTCACCCGACCGCCGACCCCGTCACCCGACGCCTGGGTCAGCTTGGCGAGCAGGATGTCCGAGTCCACGGTCGACGTGACCGTCCAGACGTTCTCCTGCTCATCGGTGATCGACGGGCAGACAACGATCTTCCCGAAGGTCAACTTCCCGCGACACTCGCCGGTGTCGGCGCTCCGTCGCCGGCCGCGATCGGCCGGCTTGACGGGACTCGCGGATTCGGCCCGGCTCGGGGACTCTGCCGCGCCAGCGGATCCGCTCGGAGCCGGTGACTTCAGCGGGGCGGGCGACTGGCTGGTGGTCGGCGATTCGGACGGGCTGGCCGTCACCGCCTTCGGCGCGCTCGACTGCTCCGGAGCCGGGCGCGCCGACGCCATTGCCGCGCCCGGGCCCACGAGGATCGCGGAGAGCATCGTGGCGACCGCGACGATGAAGACCAGGATTAAGGAGCCACGCCGAGCACGAAGATTCGAGTAGACGAGATTGTTTTCTTTCACATCAACTCCCGCGTAGGACCCACGCGAACCAGGTGGGCGCGGGAGATGATCTCATGGCTCCCGATCGGCCATCGTCCTGTAAGGACATTTCACACATCACTTGGTCGATCGCCCGCCGGCCGGCGTCAACGCCACTGCGGACGGCCCGAGTCGTCTCCGAGCACGGCGCCACCCCGTAGCGGCGGCCACCGCTCCGATCCGTCAGTTCCTCCATCAGGGTGAAGTCCTTGATCGATACGAGCGCGCGCACCGGCAACGGTGGGGCATAAGGGGCCAATCGGGTGATAGCGGCAACGAATGTCCCGCCCCCACACACCGTCGTACACATGTTCTATCCACAGGTTGTGGACAGGGCAGACCCTTTTGCGACTTGCGGCGTTATCAGTAGCGTTAGGCACCACTGGTAACTGGAGGATCACATGACGCGACGACCCCTCGCGTTTGCGGCGGTAGTTCTCTCCGGAATCCTGATCTCCGGATGCGGGCGGGCGGCGGCGGAAGAGCGCGAGGCCCCGCAGACCCCGACGCTCGGCCCGAACGTCGTGCACTTCGGGGGCGTCCGGGACATTCGGTTCGGCGAGACGACCGGGCAGTTGACCGAGCGCGGCGCGCTCGACGCCGAGGCGCACGGGTGCGGGCCGGCGTTCGCGAATCTGCCGGCGGTCAGCCCGGTCTTCGCCGACGACCGGCTGGTCCTGGTCTGGATGGACCCGCCGCAGCAGACGCCCGAGGGCGTCACCGTCGGCACGCCGGTCACGAAGGTCCGCACGCTCTACTCGAAGATCGAGGAGCTGCAGGCCCCGCCGAAGACGTACCGCTACGACGGGATGCTCGTGGCCGAGGGCGACCGCGCGTACCTCTTCCTGCACGACGGGAACAAGGTCCGAAAAGCCATCATCGGGTACGCCGAGTACGTCCGCCGCCTCTTCGACGACGGCTTCGGCTCCTGCTGAACGGCAGCACTTCGCCGTACCTGACAGGAGACGGCAGGTACGGCGACCAGGATTCCTGTCGGTGCGGGAACGACCCGCGCCGACAGGAAAGGAGCGTGATGACCGGAATCGCCTCTCTCGCCATGGTCAGCCTGGACTGCGCGGACCCCGCCGGGCTCGCGCGGTTCTACCACCGCGTGCTCGGCTGGGAGATCACCCACAGCCAGGACGAGTACGCGATGATCAGCGACGGGCAGACCTCCATCGGATTCGGCCGCGTGGACAACTACACGCCGCCGGCCTGGCCCGACCCGGCCACCCCGAAGCGTTACCACCTCGACCTGTACGTCGACGACCTCGACAAGGCGGAGACGCAGTGCCGCGAGTGGGGCGCCGGCAAGCCCGACTTCCAGCCGGGCGAGACGTGGCGGGTCCTGACCGACCCGGCGGGCCACCCCTTCTGCATCTGCCGACGGTCGTAGCGCGACACTGCCCGGGTGGCAGTGATCTTGTTTCGGGCGGCACGGACGGACGAGGCGGAGCAGCTCACCGAGCTGGCGCTGCGTTCGAAGTCGCACTGGGGATACGACGAGGTCTTCCTGGAAGCCTGCCGCGCGGAGCTGACGCTGCGCCCGGAGGAGCTGGCCGCGCGGAGGATCGTCGTCGCCGAGCTCGCGGGGCGGGTGCTCGGGTTCTACGGCGTGGAGGGCGCGCCGCCGCACGGTGAGCTGGGACACCTGTGGATCGATCCCGCGTCGATCGGGACGGGCATGGGTCGACGGCTCTGGGAACACGCGATGGGCACGGCCCGGGCCGCGGGGTTCACCCGCCTGATGATCGAGGCGGAGCCGTACGCCGAGGGCTTCTATCTCGCGATGGGCGCCGTGCGGGTCGGCGAGACGCCATCGGGATCGGTGCCGGGGCGGGTGCTCCCCCTGCTGCACGTCGATACGCGCACGGCGTAGGAGCTCACACAATGCGGAACGCCCGGCCGATCCCTGCGGATCGACCGGGCGCTTCTGCATTACAAGAGCGGTGGCGGCGGGATTTGAACCCGCGGAGGGGTTGCCCCCTCACACGCTTTCGAGGCGTGCTCCTTAGGCCACTCGGACACACCACCGCCGAGAAGGGTACCCGACGATCGAGGCAGCCGTCGAAGGGGTTCCCCGCGCGTCGACCTGGCAGGATCAGGAGCCATGAGCACGCACATCGGAGCGAAGCCCGGAGAGATCGCGGAGCGGGTCCTGATGCCCGGCGACCCGCTGCGGGCGAAGTGGATCGCGGAGACCTACCTCGAGGACGCCAAGTGCTACTCGACGGTCCGGGGGATGTTGGGCTTCACGGGCCGCTACCAGGGCGTGGAGGTGTCGGTCCAGGGATCCGGCATGGGCATGCCGTCGGCCTCCATCTACGCGCATGAACTAATCAACGAGTACGGCGTGAAGACGCTGATCCGGGTCGGCTCGTGCGGCGCGCTGACCGAGGAGCTGAAGCTGCGCGACGTGATCGCCGCCAGCGGGTCGTCGACGGACTCGAACATGAACCGGATGCGCTTTGACGGCCTGATCGACTACGCCCCGGTCGCGGACTTCGGACTGCTGCGCACCTCGGTCGACGTGGCCGAGCGGCGCGGCATCCCGGTGCGGGTCGGCCCGATCCTCGCCGCCGACGCCTTCTACACCGACCGGCCGGACCTCTACGACACGCTCGCCGATTACGGCGTGCTGGCCGTGGAGATGGAGTCCGCGGCGCTCTACACGATCGCGGCCCGCTTCCGCTGCCGCGCCCTGACCCTCCTGACGGTCAGCGACCACATCAAGACCGGCGAAAAGACCACCGCTCAGGAACGCGAACAAACCTTCGGCCAAATGGTCGAAATCGCCCTGGACACGGCCATCGCCTAACCCAAAGATCCGCGTGATCAGGGACTGACTCGGGCGTGTCGACGGCGTGTCGCCGTCGCCGCCCCCTGATCACGCGGATCTTCACGGTGCGGCGCCACCGCGATCAACTGCCACGTACAGCACTGTGGTCGCGGTAACAAAGAGCACGATCGGTCGGTTTGTTTGTGTACGCTCATCGCCATGACAACCGACGGTCGGCTCGCCCGCGGCGCCCGCACCCGGACGGCGATCCTGGACGCCGCCGTCGCGCTGGCCACCGAGGCCGGGCTGGACGGTCTCTCCCTCGGCCAGCTCGCCGAGACGCTCGGGGTCAGCAAGTCGGGGCTCTTCGCCCACTGGCGGTCCAAAGAGGAGTTGCAGCTCGCGACGATCGAGCGTGCTCGTGAACAGTGGTCCGAGCAGGTGATCGCTCCCGCGCTGCGGGTGCCGCGCGGGATCCGCCGGCTGTGGGCGCTGCACGAGGCACGTCTCGACTTCTACGCCGCCGCCGTCCTGCCCGGCGGCTGCTTCTTCGGCAACGCGGAGTTCGAGTACAACGCCCGCTCCGGCCCCGTCCGTGACCGGCTGGCGGAGGCGCTCACCGAGTGGATCGCCTTCGTCGAACGGCTCGGCGCCGAGGCGATCGCGGCCGGCGAGTTGGAACCCGATGTCGACGTGCGGCAACTGGCGTACGAGTTCGAGGCGTTCGGGCTGAACGCCGCCCTCCGGTCCCGGCTGCTCGCGCCCGAATCCGCATACGTCTTCGCCCGCCGCGCGGTGCTCGACCGGCTCCGGGCGCTGTGCACCGACCCGACCCTGCTTCCGGAGGACTCTCGATGACCGTTCTCACCACCCCGGTCGTGGACCACGGCCACATCCAGCCGATCCCGGTGCACTTCGACGACCTCGACGCGATGGGCATCGTGCACAACGCGCGGTACGCGGTGCTGTTCGAGCGGGCGGTGAGCCAGTACTGGGCCGCGCGCGGCCATTCGTTCGAGAACGGCCGCCCGACCTCGCCGGACGTCTTCCACGCCGTACGCGAGTTCGCGATCACGTACCACGCGCCGATCCGAGGTACCGGCGACGTGCTGGTGCATTTCTGGCTGGAGCGCTGGGGCTCCACCAGCGCCGTCTACCGCTTCCGCTTCCTCTCCCCCGACGCGGCCACCGTGCACGCCGATGGCCACCGCACCATCGTCCGCCTGGACCCCGCCACGCTGCGTCCCGCCCCCTGGACCGACGCCGCCCGCGCCGTGGCCGCCAACCTTCTCAAAACACCGGTGATCAGGGCGTAACTCTGGCGTGTCCCGGTGTGCCGCGCGTGCACCTCGCTGATCACGCGGATCATCTCCTTGGGGCCCATAGCAGGTCGCCGATAGGCGTACGGGGTTCTCCACAGGGGTCCGCGTTGTCCACAGCCGGGCGGCGTGGGTCGGTGGCGGAGCCGGGAAAGGCGGCAAGCTCCGCTGCCATGACCTCTCGACTCGACCTCGCCCGCTCCGTCGCGGACGGCCAGGAGGGACTGCTCACGTCCGCCCAGTGCCGGCAGCTCGGCATCACCCCGGCCGAGGTCGCCCGGCTGGTCCGGGGGCGCGAGTGGCGCGGGATCTTCCGGGGCGTGTACCTGACCCGGCCCGAGGTGATCTCCGAACGCCAACGCGTACGCGCGGGCGTGCTCGCGTGCGGCGAACCGGCCGTCGCGGTACTCACCAGCGCCGCGCGACTGCACGGCTGGCCGGTGCTGCCGGACGACCCGACCGTACAGGTTTCGCTGCCGGCGCGGCGCCGACGACTGGATCAGCCGGGACTCGCCGCCCGGCAGCTCGTCCTCGCCGACGACGACGTCATGCGCCTCGACGGCATCGCCGTGACCACGCCCGCCCGCACCGCCGCCGATTTGCTGCCGCGGCTGCCCCGGACAGACGCGGTCGCGATGCTGGACGCGGTGCTCGGGGCCGGCCTCCTCACGGACGAGCACCTCGACGCGGCGCGGGCCCTGGTGTACGGCAACCGCGGCGCGGTCCGGGCGAGGGCGGCGATGGACGAGGCCGACGGGCGCGCGCAGTCACCGCTGGAGACGCGGATCCGGCTGATCTGTCGGGACGGCGGGGTGGCGCCCGAAGAGCTGCAGTTCCCGGTGCACGACGACGTCGGGTCGCTGCTCGCGGTGGCGGACTTCGGTTGGCCGAGCCGGAACGTGTTGGGCGAGGCGGACGGGCGCGCGCCGCACAGCACGCCGCACGCGCTGCTGCACGACCGACGGCGGCAGAACGCGTTGCTCGCGCTCGGGTTCATCGTCGTCCGGTTCACCTGGGCGGACACCCGACGACCGGCGTACATCGTGCAGACGGTTCAGCGGGCGCTGGCGGCGGGCGCAAGATCCCGGTGATCAGGGGGTTCTGCTCACGCCATGCCGGGGACACGCCCGAGCTACTCCCTGATCACGCGGATCTTGGCGGGGGGCGGGGGGATCAGGATCTGAAGAAGGTGCGGAGGAGGGTGGCGCAGTCGGGTTCCAGGACGCCTGCGTAGACGTCGGGGCGGTGGTTCTGGCGGCGGTCGCGGAGGACGTCCCAGAGGGAGCCGGCGGCCCCGGTCTTCGGCTCCCAGGCACCGAAGACCACTGTGGAGATACGGGCCAGGACCAGCGCCCCGGCGCACATCGTGCACGGCTCCAGGGTGACCACGAGCGAGCAGCCGTCGAGTCGCCACGCGCCGAGCTCGGCGGCGGCCCGGCGTAGCGCCAAAATCTCGGCGTGCGCGGTGGGATCGCCGGTCAGTTCACGTTCGTTGCGTCCGATGGCGAGCTCGACGCCGTTCGCGTCGTAGACCACCGCGCCCACCGGGACGTCCCCGGACGCCAGGCCCGCCACGTCGACCCCTCGGGCCACCTGCAGGGCGCGGCGCATCCAGGACTCGTGGCGTTCCCGCCGGTCGCCGGAGTCCTGCCGCGGCACAGCACCCGTCACGCCTCGCGCAGTTCTTCCACCTCGTCGCCGCAGCCGATCGCCTGGCACACCTCGGCGGTGACGTCGGCGGGGAGCATCCCCTCGCGGGCGCAGAGCGCCAGCAGTCGCTGGGCGGGGACGCCGAGGTCGGCGAGCAGATCGGCGTCCCCGACGGGGTCGGCGTCGGGGTCCGCGACGGGCCGCTCGTCGTCATCGTCGCCGGACCGGGTGTCCGCCGTCTCGGCGGTCTCGGCCTCCGACGGCGCGGCCTTCACGTCGCCGATCAGCAGCGCGCCCAGCCGGGACTCCTCGGCGAACGCCGAGTCCGAGCCGAAGATCCGCAGATCCTCGCCGTCGTCGAGCCGCAGGATCGCGAGGTAGGTGTCGTCGGCCTCGACGAACAGCAGCGAGAGCTCCGCGTCCGGCTCCACGTCGCGGAGCCGGTCGGCGACCTCGTCGAGGTCCGCCACCCCGCCGAGGTCGACCTCCGCCGCCGTCCAACCGTCCGCGCCGCGCGCCACGCCAGCCGCGAAATAGGGCACGTCTCCCCCATTGATGTCTGCGGCGCTGTCGCAAGCGCCACTACGTCAACCGTGTTGTCACGCGTGACGGTAGCCGGTCACCTGGGTGACTGACGGTGCAACGCCCCGAAGGACGGCAATGGATCGCAGCGAACGGGTGACGGTCAGTTTGCCAGCCGGCGGCGGGTGGCGATCAACCCGCGGAGCCGGACGCCGCGCTTCCGGCGGGGCTGCTGGGTCTCCCGCGCGGCCCTCGCGCCGGCGATCTCGGCGAGAAGCTCCATCCGGCGGCGGCTCCGGACGGGGTCGAGCCGCTGCGCTGTCCAGACCATGCCGCCGAGCGTGCCGACCGGGACAACATTCGTCAAGGCCGGTCGCGGTGCGCAGCGACGCGGGCACGCACCGCCGACCACCCCGTCACCGAGCATGTCGAACGCGCCGCGCAGCGTCACCACAGCGGCCAGTCGCCGGCCCCCGCCCACCGGAGCGCCACGGCGGTGGCGGCGATGCCCCATCCGACGGCGGTGACCATGGCGACCCCGACGGCCACCCCGCGGTCACCGAACCGGACGAGCGCCAACGCCACCAGCCAGGCGAGCGCCCCGGCGAACAGCGTCCACCAGGCGTACCCGGGCAGACTCGTGCCGAGCAGGCCGAACAGCAGCAGCCAGGCGGCAGCCCCGCCGGCGCCGGCCGCGATCGCGCCCGGCCGTACCGGGTGGGGTTCGCGGTAGGTCGGGCGCGACGGCGCCGCCGGGTACGCGGGCGGCGGGGCGGGGAACAGTCCGGACGGGACACGTGACGGCGGCGACCAACGGGGCGGCGCCGGCACGCCGGACGGCGACCAGCTCGCGGACCGATCGGCCATCGGCGCGCTCCTTCGCTCACGACTGCACCGGTTCGGGCGCAGCGTACCCACAGCGCGGCCCGGCCCGCGCGGGTTCGCCGGGTCTGCGGCGGTCGATGCGCTCTGCCAGGATGGCGCGCATGTCCACGCACGAACCGCCGGTCCCGCGACGCGTCCACCGGGTGTTGTCGCTGACGGCCCTGCTGTCGTTGTCGGCGGTCGCGGCGTGCGGTCAGGGTGCGCCCTCGCCGCGCAGCGCGTGGACGTCTCCGGCGGGGGAGCCGGGCCCGAGCGCCACCGCGACCCGCGCCCCGACGGCGACGGCCGCCGCGACGCCCCGCGCGACCGCCGGCTCGACGGCGGCCCCCACCCGCGCTGCCCCCGACTGGCGCTACGTCTTCCCGGTCCCGGGCGGGAACGTGTCGTACCACCCGACCCACGCCGCCTATCCGGCGACGGACATCTTCGCCGACTGCGGCGTCCCCGTGGTGGCGGTGACCGACGGCCGCGTGTTGGAGATCAGCCGGGTGGACCGGTACCGCAAGACCGGCCCGGACGGACCGCTCAACGGCGGCCGGTTCGTCTCGATCCTCGGCGACGACGGGGTCCGCTACTACGGCTCGCACCTGACCGAGGTCGCGCTCGGCATCGAGGCCGGGGTGCGGGTGCGCGCGGGGCAGCGGCTCGGCACGGTCGGTCGGACCGGCAACGCCAACAACGTCTGCCACCTGCACTTCGCGATCTCGCCGCCGTGTGCCCGGACCGGGGACTGGTGGATCCGGCGCGGCGTGGTGTGGCCGGCGCCGTTCCTGGACTCGTGGCGGAAGAAGAGCGCGCGGTCACCGGTCGCGAAGGTCACCGCCTGGCACCGCGACCGCGGCTGTCCCAAGGCGCCCTGATCGCCTCAGCGCAGCCCTCCGCCGACGGCGGCGGTGTCGTCGGGCGCCGGGCCGACGTCCACCTTGGCGGCCGACCCGGCCAGGATGATGCCGACGGTGGCCGCCAGGGTGACGGTGGCCCGCAGCAGGGCGCGCCGGAGACGCCGGCCCGTCTTGTCCCGGAAAGTCACTGAGGCAGGGTAACTGCGAGGTAGCGGTATTCCCGCGACCCGCGCGGCGGAATGTCGCGTCCGGTCGACACCACGCGCGGTCCCGGCGCGGCGATGTGCGAGAGTCCTCGGCGTGAATGTCGCGGTGATCGGGCTCGGTCTCATCGGCGGTTCCGTGCTGCGGGCGCTCGCCCTCGCCGGACACGCCGGGTACGGGCACGACGCCGACCCGGCCGCCCGCGCGACCGCGCGCACCGCGGCCGCCCAGGCGCCCCCGGCCGCCCGCTGGCAGGTCGTGCCGACCGTACGGGACGCGGTGGCGCGGGCGGAGCTGGTCGTGGTCGCCGTGCCGCTGCCCGCGGTCGCGGCCGTCTTCGACGAGCTGGCCGACGTCGGGTACGCCGGGCTCGTCACCGATGTCACGTCTGTGAAGTCACCCGTGCAGCTCCTCGCTGAGCAGCGCCTGCACCGCCACAACCGGCTCGCCAGCTTCGTCGGCGGTCATCCGATGGCGGGGCGGGAGACGTCGGGCTTCACCGCGGCCGATCCCGGCCTGTTCGCCGGGGCGGCCTGGGTGCTCTGCCTCGAGCCCGGGGCCACCACGCTGACCGACTGGTTGGAGCTGGCGGTCCTCGCCACCTCGCTCGGCGCCCGGGTCGTGCCGGCCACCGCCGCCGAGCACGACCGGGCGGTCGCGACGGTCAGCCACGTACCCCATCTGCTCGCCGCGGCGCTCGCCGCGGCCACGACGGCCGACCCGCTCGCCGGCACCCTGGCCGCGGGCTCGTTCCGGGACGGCACCCGGGTCGCGGCGAGCCACCCGGATCTGGTGGCGGCGATGTGCGGCGGGAACGCCCCCGCGGTACGGCCCGCGCTCGACGCGATCCTCGACGCGTTGGGCGACGCGCGCGCCGCGCTCGACGCCGACGACCCGATCGCCGCGCTCCGGCCGTGGCTCGCGCCGGGCTGCGCCGCCCGCACGGCGTGGCCACCGCAGCCCGGGAAACCGTTGGAGCTGCCCGCCCGCGCGGACGCGCTGCTGCGGCTGGGCCGCGCCGGCGGGTGGATCACCGGGGTCGCGGAGGACCGGCGCACGGTGACGGCCGTCCGGCCCCGGCCCGGCGACACCCTCGACCAGTCCGACGTGGGGGATTGATCGCGCGCACGATCGGCACCCACGGGCTAACGTAGCGGCCATGGCTGCCCGGGACGCGATCGCCGACCTGCGACAGATCGCGTTCCTGCTGGAACGGGCGAACGAGGCGACCTTCCGGGTCCGGGCCTTCCGCTCCGCGGCGAACGCTCTCGGTGCGTTGCCCGGCGCCGAGCTCGCGGCGCGCGCGGAGGCGGGGACGCTGACCGAGTTCGCCGGCGTGGGCGAGGTGACCGCGCGCTGCGTGGCCGAGTCGCTGCGCGGCGAGGAACCGGTCTATCTGCGGCGGCTGCTCGCCACCGAGGGCACCGATCTCGACGAGGCGGCCGCGGCGCTGCGCGCGGCGCTACGCGGCGACTGCCACACCCACTCCGACTGGTCCGACGGGGGCTCGCCGATCGAGGAGATGGCGCTGGCCGCGGTGGGTCTCGGCCACGAGTACCTCGTGCTCACGGACCACTCCCCCCGGCTGACCGTGGCCAACGGGCTCAGCCCCGAGCGGCTGGGCCGCCAGCTCGACCACGTCGCGGCGCTCAACGCCGCGCTGCCGGAGGGGTTCCGCATCCTCACCGGCATCGAGGTCGACATTCTCGCCGACGGCTCGCTCGACCAGTCGGACGAGCTGCTGGCGCGGCTCGACGTGGTGGTCGGCTCGGTGCACAGCGGGCTCAAGGATGACAGCGCCAAGATGACGCGGCGGATGCTGCGGGCGGTCGAGAACCCGCACCTCGACATCCTCGGGCACTGCACCGGGCGCATGGTCGCGAAGCGGCCGCCCGGCGTCACGGGCCCGGGCGACCGCGGGCACCGGACCCGCAGCCGGCCGGAGAGCAGCTTCGACGCGGCCGCCGTGTTCGCGGCCTGCGCGGAGCACGGCAAGGCCGTCGAGATCAACTCACGGCCGGAGCGTCAGGATCCGCCGAAGCGGCTGATCCGGCTCGCGCTGGAGGCGGGCTGCCTCTTCGCGATCAACACTGACGGGCACGCGCCGGGCCAGCTCGACTGGCAGCGGTACGGCTGCGAGCGCGCGGCGCTGTGCGGGGTGCCCGCCGACCGGGTCGTGAACACGTGGGGCGCCGACGAGCTGCTGAAGTGGACGGCCACGCACGATCGCTAGCGCCACCGCGCACATCGCGGGACTGACGCGCGGCGCGCCGGGTCAGCGGCGGGCGACGTGCCCGACGGTGGGCGCGGCGGCGGGCTCCGGTGGCGCGAGCGCGCGGCGGCGGCGACCCAGCAACCCCTGCGACACCGCCACGCCGGCGAGCACGATCACTGCCCCGACCGGCTGGTGCCAGGTGAGGCGCTCGTCGAGGGCGGTGACGCCGATGAGCACGGCGAAGACCGGGATCAGGTACGTCACCGTGGACGCGGTGCTGGCTCCGGCCAGCCGGATGTTGCGCAGATTGATCACGAACGCCAGACCGGTGCCGAGCGCGCCCAGGGCGAGAACGCTGGCGACGACGTCGGCGGAGAGCCGCGTCGGCGCGGGTGGCGCGCCGGCGACCAGCGGCGCCACGATCGCGAGCTGGGCCGTCGCCAGCAGCAGCTGCGCGGCGGAGAGCGCGACGCCGGACTCGCGCCCGGCCGCGATGAACCGCTTCTGGTACGGGATCGCCACGCCGTAGCAGGCCGCCGCGCCGAAGCACAGCAGTTGCCCGGTGAACTGGGCACCGCCGACACCCTGCCAGACGCCGAGCACCACGAGGACGCCGACGAACCCGAGCACCATCCCGGTCGCGCTGCGCGCCGTCATCCGTTCGGTCCCGAAGACCAGCACCGCCATCGGCAGCACCACCAGCGGCGTGGTCGCGTTCCAGATGCCGGCGAGCATCGAGGCCACGCCGAGCTGCTCGCCGTATCCGAAGAGGGTGAAGGGCAGGGCGACGCCGATGGCCGCGACCACCGCGAGGTGCAGCCAGAGCCGGGGGTCGCGGGGCAGCCGGTCGCGCAGCACGGCGAGCACGACGAGCAGGGTGAGCGCACCGGCCGCGACCCGGCCGAGGGTGACGTAGACCGGGTGCAGCTCGCGCACTCCGATCTTGATGAACAGAAAGCTGCTCCCCCAGATCGCGCCGAGGGCGAGAAAGCCCGGCAGCCAACTGCGGAGTTCGGCCTTGTCAGGAGCGGTTGCGGTGGTCACTCCTGACACTTTGCCCCAGGGGTCCGACAAATGTCCCGCGACTTTCGGACATCGTGTCGACGACTGCCGGAGGATCTTGTCGTACGGCCCCCGCCCCGAGGCGCTGACGGAGACCACTCGGCTTCGCACAGTGCGCGCTCGGCGACGCGTCCGCGGAATGGGTGGACGAATCAGCGGATGAGTCACGTAGGGTCATTCCGTGGGACGAATCGATGACCTCGCGAACCGGTATGTCGACGAGTGGGCACCGCTCAACCCGGCCGGCGCAACCTACGTCGGCATTCCCGGCTACGACGATCAGCTCGACGACCTGTCGCCCGACGGTTTCGCCGCCCAGGCCGAGTTGACGCGTCGCACGCTGCGCGAACTCGACGTGGCGGAGCCGGAGACCGAGGCGGAGCGGGTCGCGAAGGACGCGATGGCCGAGCGCCTGGGGCTGGAGCTGGCGCGCTACGACGCCGGCGAGGCGACCAGCGAGATCAACGTCATCGCCAGCGCCCTGCACGGGCTGCGCCAGGTCTTCGACCTGATGCCGACCCGGGGCGAGGAGGCGGTCCGGAACATCTCGGCCCGTCTCAACCAGTTCTCCCGCGCCGTCGAGCAGTACAAGACGACGCTGCGGGCGGCGGCGGACGCCGGTCACGTGAGCCCCCGGGCCCAGATGCTCGAGGTCGCCAAGCAGTGCGACATCTGGACCGACACCGACGGGGACAACTTCTTCCACGGGCTCGTCGACCGGCTCGACGCCGACGGCGCGCTCGCCTCCGACCTGCGGCGCGGGGCCGCGGCGGCGACCGCCGCGACCGCACAGTTCGGCCAGTTCCTCCGGGACGAGCTGGCGCCGCGCGGCCGGGAGAAGCAGGCCGCCGGGCGCGAGCGCTACCAGCTCGCCTCGCAGTACTTCCTGGGGGCGAAGGTCGACCTCGACGAGACGTACGCCTGGGGGTTCGCCGAGCTGGCCCGGCTGGAGTCGGAGATGCGGGCGGTGGCCGCCCGGATCGTGGGGTCGGGGGCGAGCATCGACGACGCGGTCGCGGCGCTGGACGCGGACCCGGCCCGCAACATCCAGGGCAAGGAGGCGTTCCGCGACTGGATGCAGGCGCTCGCCGACAAGGCGATCGCCGAGCTGCATGGCACGCACTTCGACATCCCGGAGCAGGTGCGGCGCATCGAGTGCTGCCTCGCGCCGACCAGCGACGGCGGCATCTACTACACCGGCCCGAGCGAGGACTTCTCGCGTCCGGGGCGGATGTGGTGGGCCGTCCCGCAGGGGATCACCGAGTTCTCCACCTGGCGCGAGGTCACGACGGTCTACCACGAGGGCGTGCCGGGGCACCACCTGCAGGTCGCGCAGACGCAGGTCCGGGCGGAGCTGCTCAACCGCTGGCAGCGGCTGCTCTGCTGGTGCTCGGGGCACGGCGAGGGCTGGGCGCTCTATTCGGAGCGGCTGATGGACGAGCTGGGCTACCTGGAGGACCCGGGCGACAAGCTCGGCATGCTCGACGGGCAGGCGTTCCGGGCGGCCCGGGTGATCGTCGACATCGGGATGCACCTGGAGCTGGAGATCCCGCGCGACAACCCGTTCGGTTTCCACCCCGGTGAGCGCTGGACGCCCGAGCTCGGCTGGGAGTTCATGCGGGCGCACTGCCGGGTGCCCGACGAGAACCTGCGGTTCGAGCTCAACCGCTATCTCGGCTGGCCGGGGCAGGCCCCGTCGTACAAGGTCGGCGAGCGGATCTGGCTGCAGGCCCGCGAGGACGCCCGCGCCCGCAAGGGGTCGGCGTTCGACCTCAAGGAGTTCCACCGCGACGCGCTCAACCTCGGCGCGCTCGGTCTGGACCCGCTGAAGTCGGCGCTAACGCGGATCTGAGCGACGGGCGGTCAGCGCCCACCCGCGACCGCCGCGGACCCGTCCCGCGCACCCGCGGCGGCACCGCCACGCACATGTCACCGAGCGGTCGCCCGAAATCCACCCTGCGGCCCGCCGGCAATCCGGTCGAGAAGGTCCACTGCGTTTGCAGACCGACGCGCCGGGCAGCCAGTAGCTGACCGACGCGCGGAGCCGTACCCCGACCTCTGCCGGGAGGCGTCATGACCGCACCCACCCTGCTCACCCCAGCGGCGACACGACCGGGTGGCCGAGCCCCGTCCCGCGCCCTGCAGATCGCGCACTTCTCGGACACCTACCTGCCCCGTCGGGACGGCGTGATCTCGTCGCTGCACACGCTGACCGAGGCGCTGACCGCGGCCGGTCACGGCTGCCTCACGGTGGTGCCGCGGCACCGGCAGCAGCCGGCGGCGCCCGAGCTGCTCGGCCTGCGCGCGCTGGCCTGCGGGGTCGCCGACCTGCGGCTGCTGCCGTGGCCGACGAACGCGCAGGTCGAGCGGGTCGCCGCCTGGGGGCCGGACCTGATCCACGTGCACACGCCGGGCCCGGTCGGGCTGCTCGGCACGCTCGTCGCGCGCCGCCTCGGGTTGCCCATCGTGCACACGTACCACACCGATCTGCACGCGTACGTCGACGCGTACCGCATTCCGATCGCGGCGCTCCGGCTGCTCGTCCGGCTGTACGCCCGTCGCCTCGGCGTCACGGACCCGCCGCGCGCCGACGGCCGCACCCGGCACGGGGTGGTCGACGCCGTCAACGGCCTGCTGCTGACCGACGCGGATGCCGTCGTCGTTCCCACGCCGGCGGTGCTGGCCCGCGCCGGCCTGCCGGTACCGCAGCAGCGAATCTTCCTGGTTCCGGCGGCCGTGCCGGAGCGCGCGGGGACGGCGGGGCCCGCCGCGTTCCGCGACCGGTACGGCATCGCGCCGACCGACCGGGTGGTGCTCTTCGTCGGCCGGGTGAACCGGGAAAAGGGTGTCGACCTGCTGCTGCCGGCGTTCGCGCGGATCCTGGCCGCCGAGCCGCAGGCCCGGCTGGTGCTCGTCGGCGCGGTCTACGAGCGCCGCTGGCTGCGCCGGCTGATCGAGTGTTCCGGCGTCGTCGGCGACCGGGTGGTGGTCACCGGGCAATTGCCGGGCGGGTCCGTGGCGGACGCCTACGCCGCGGCCGACGTGCTGGCCTTCCCGTCCCGCACCGACACGCAGGGGCTGGTGCTGCAGGAGGCAGCGCTGGCCGGGGTGCCGAGCGTGCTCGCCGATCCGGTGCTGCACCGTTCCGGGGCGATCGGCGAGACCGCGGTGCTGGCCGACGGGTCCCCGGCCGGTTTCGCCGCCGCCGTCACCCGGCTGCTCCGCGATCCGGCGGCGGCGCGGCGGCAGGGCGCCGCGGCGCGGGCCCGGGCGGTGCGGCACACCCCGCAGCGGTACGGCGCCGCGATGCTCGACGTCTACCGGCACGCGTTGGCGAGGGCCGGAAGCTGACGTACGGGCCGGCGCCACCGGGGGGAACGGCGCCGGCCCGCAGCCGGGGGGAACGGGTCAGGCGAGCGTGACCTTGAGGGTCGGCTGACCGGTCAGCACGTTCGAGCTGACGAACACGAGGTCCATCTGGGGGTCGGTGAAGCTGATCAGCGGCACCGAGAGCGGGATCCCGTCCGGCGGGATCGGCGACTCCGGCGTGAGCGTGAGCTTGATCGGCCCGATCCACCCCACGAACCGACTGGCGTAGAACTTGACGTCGCCGCGCACCGCCAGCTCGGGGGTCTGGAACCGCATGGTCTTGCCGGCCGGGCCCGGCGCCTGCAGCAGGAAGTCGTCGGTGACCGCCTGCGTCATCGAGAACTGCAGCGCCTCGATGGTGCCGCCACCGACGGTCGGCAGTTGCACGATGCCGTCCATCCGCAGGCCCCGCATGGTGACCTTCGAGCCGGTCAGCAGCGAGGGCTTCTTCGCCACCGGCGGCTGGTCGGGATCGGCGGGGAGCCGCTTCACCCCGTCCGGACCGGGCGTCGGATCGGCCGGCTTCTCCGGGCAGGCCCCGGGCACGTCGGGTGACGTCGTGGGGGCCGGTGTGGCGGTCGGGTCCGGCGTGGCGGCGGGCTTCGCGGTCGGGGCGACCGTCGGGGCCGGCGTCACCGACGCGGCGGGCTGCTCGGTTTTCTCCTCGTCGCCGATGCCGAGGATGCCGGTGATCCCGTCGATGATGTCGGTGACCAGGTTGCCGTCGTTCGCGCCCTCCTGCCCGCCGTCACCGTTCGGCGGCGCGGACGGCGTCGCGGTCGGCGTCGGCGTGGCGGGCGGCACGGCCGGGAGGCACGCGGGGGCGGCCAGCGCGGGGGTGTTCCGGGAGAGGGCCGTCAGCCCGATGGCCGAGACGCTGAGCAGCACCAGGGTGATCGCCAGCAGTCGCGGGCTGCGACGCGGCAACTCCTGGCCGTTGCCCGGCACCACGGGGGGCTCGCCCGGCCGGTGCGTCGGAATGTGCCCCGCCGCGCCGGGCTGCTCGTGACGCCGGGGGTCGTAGCCCGGCTGGTCGTAACCGGGCTGCTCGTAGTCGGGCTGCTCGTAGTCCGGCTGCTCGTAGTCCGGCTGCTCGTGACCGGGGTGCTCGTAGCCGGGCTCGTCGTGCCCGGCCTGGTCGCAGCCCGGCTGGTGATGACCGGCCCGGTCGTAGCCGTGACGACCGTAGGCCGGCTGCTCCCCGGTCGGTTCCACCGGGTCTGCGAGCGGGTCCCGCGGCCTGGGCAGCACGTCGGCCAGCCGCCCGTCGCCGTCGTCATAGCCCGCGGCCTCGTGCTCGTCGAACTCCGGGTCGGCCGGCTGGCCGCCGTCGCCAACCGCCGTGTCCGGCTGGCCGGTGGCCACCGGAACCCGCGTCCACGCGAACCCGAGGGCGCCACCGACCATGCCGAGCAGCATCCCGATGAAGAACCCGCCGAGGTTGACCGCGATCAGCGAGTAGACGGCGGTCATCGACGCGATGATCGCGTAGAACATCCGGTGCTGCGGGGTCAACCACATCAACAGGCCGCAGGCGACCAGGATCGTCGGGATCAGCCAGGAGAGGAAGCCGGTGGGCCCCATCTGGAAGCTGAGCCCGCCCAGCGTCATCTGAGTGGTCGCGAAGATCTCCCCACCGGAGAGGATGGTGAACAGTCCGCCCCAGAACGGTCGGGCGCGCTGCCACCGACGGAAGGACGGCCAGCCACCAGCAGGCGCGCTCACACGCACGTGCTGCGGGTCCGCGCTTGTCACGTACTCCTCCTGCGATCTGGCGGGTGTGATGCGAGCGAGGCCCGCGGACGGCGCCATCCGCGGGCCTCGTGGCTAGCTCAGAAACATTCCTTGGCGTTGGGGCCGACGTTCAGGTTGAGCTTGAGGCCGGTCAGCGCGAAGGTGCCGGCGCTGGTGGAGCGGGCCACCTGCTTGAGGTCGGTGATCACAACGCTGTCGGCCTGCTGGCCGAACGCGCCTGCCTGACCCTTGGCACTGGCCGGGCCGGCGTCGAGGGTGCTCGCGTCGCGGCCGATCTCGATGTTCGTGAAGGTCGCGTCGCCCTCGAGCGAGTTCATGTCGATCATCAGGTTACTCGCCGTCGCCGGGTCGCCGTCGCCGCCCGCGTTGATGGTGAGCACGATCGGCGCGCCGGGGACCTTCACCGACTGGCAGAGGTCGTAGAGCTTGGCGCTGCGGATGCCGGAGACGGCGACCGGGGACTCGGCGCCGGTCCGGTCGTGCACGAGCCCGCCGTACTGGGCGAAGCCGTCACCCTCGAGCTTCGAGGCCGAGACCTTGAAGGTCTGGCCGGAGACGGCGAACGACGCGGCGATCGCGCCGTTGGCCATGCCGAAAACGATCGCGCCGGCGACGGCGGCCGCGGGGACCATCGCGACGGCGAAGCGCCGCCACCGGGTGCGTCCCTGCACCGCACTGCCTTGTGAAACCTTCACGGGTCCTCCTCCGTGGCTGTCGTCGGCGCGTCGGCACGCCGGACGACTGGGAGCATGGGTGGTATGAGCTGCCCCTTCCGGCGGGGGATTCGGCCGGTCTGCAGGGCTGGGCCCGATGCTCTCGCGAAGAGAGGTGGCTCACAACCCCCGTGCTACTGACCAGTAACCGATGTCACGGTCGAAGGTCACTTCCCGTCACCGGTGGTTAACAAGCCGTGTGAGGGCGGGGACCGCAAAACCGCGCTAAATCACCCGAACGGGAAGGTTCGTCTCACCCGCAGTAGTCCGGGCATGGATACGTCACGATTGCATAACGGAACCCTGCCAACAACCTGAATGGACCGTTCGGTGGAGACCGAAAAGCCTGGTCGTCCGTGGCGGAGACGGGCACGACGCTACGGAGCCGGCGCGGCGCACCGACCGCGGGCCCGAGAAGCTAGGCCGGGACGCTGTCCGGGGTATCGGCCTGCAGCAGCCGGGTGAGATCGGCGGCCGGCATCGGACGCGCGAAGTGGTAGCCCTGGGCGTAGCGGTACCCGAGCTGGTGCAAGCGGGTGGCCTGGTCGGCGGTCTCCACCCCTTCGGCGACGGCCTGCAGCCGCAGCCCGCCGGCGATCTGGATCAACGCCGTCGCGATGACCGCCTGGTCGCTCTGCGTCGTCACCTCGTCGACGAAGCTCTTGTCGACCTTGAGGACGTCCACCGGGCAGGTGCGGAGCAGCCCGAGCGACGAGTGCCCGGTGCCGAAGTCGTCCAGCGCCACCGTCACGCCGAGCCCGTGCAGGGCGCGTACGGAGTCCAGCGCCACGCCGCCGTCGAAGACCGCGGTCTCGGTGATCTCCACGACCAGCCGACCCGCGTCGAGACCGGTCTCGGCGAGGATCGCGGCCACGGTCGCCGGGAACGCCGGCTCGCGCAGCTGCCGGGCGGAGACATTCACCGAGATCCGGTGCACGGCGTGCCCGTCCCGGGGCTGCCACTGGGTGGCCTGCCGGCATGCCTCCCGCAGGATCCACTCGCCCAGCGGCACGATCAGGCCGTTGCGCTCCGCGACCGGGATGAACACGTCGGGCGGCACGAAGCCGCGCTCCGGGTCCTGCCACCGGACCAGCGCCTCGGCCGCGACGGTACGGCCGGCCGGCAGCTCGACGATCGGCTGGTAGACGAGGTACAGCTCCCCCTCGTCGATGGCCCGCCGCAGCTGCGCACCGAGCCGCGCGTACTCGTGGGCGTCGTGGTCGAGCGACGGCTCGTACCGGGCCAGCCGGTGCTTGCCCCGCTCCTTGGCCGCGTACATCGCCACGTCGGCGCGGCGCAGCAGCTCCCGCGGCTCGCGGGTGTCAACCGCGTCGGTCAGCCCGACGCTCGCCTGCACGAGCAGCTCGTGGCCGCCGGCGTGCACCGGGCGGTGCAGCGCCTCGGCGACGAGCTGCACGGCGGCGTCCGCCTGCCAGCTCGACGCCGGCGCGATCACCAGTGCGAACTCGTCGCCGCCGAGCCGGCCGACCAGCGTCGGCGGACCGGTCACCCCGGTCAGCCGCTGCGCCACGGCGACCAGGAGGTCGTCGCCGACGTGGTGCCCGAGCCGGTCGTTGACAGTCTTGAAGTCGTCGAGGTCGATCAACGCCAGGTGCACCGTCTCCGGCGCGAACCGCGCCAGCGCGTCGTCGAGGTGCTGCTGGAGCAGCCGCCGGTTGGCGAGCTGGGTCAGGTCGTCCCGGGTGGCCTGCTGGGCGAGCTGATCGCGGGCCTCGCGCAACTCGCGGAGGCTGTGGTCGACCCGGGCGAGCAGCCGACTGTTCTCGGCGAACGCGACGATCTGCCGGATCACCACGATGGCGGTGAGCGCGACCGCCCCGCCCACCAGGTACAGCGGTGGGGAGCCGGTCCACTCGATCAGCAACAGCGCGTTCGTCGCGGCGACGGCGGCGTAGGGCAGAACGCTCCAGCCGCGCCGCGGCGGGGACGGCGGAACGGCGACGCCGGCCGCGCGTCGCTGCCGGTCCGCGGCGAGGGCGAGCAGCAGGCACGCGGTCGGCACCGAGAGTTGGGTGCCGTGCACGTACGGCAGCCCGCTGAGTGCCGGGGCGAGCGCCCCGGTGGCGGCGCTGGCCGCGGTGGCCAGGCCGAGGATCCGCAGCGCGGTCCGGTCGAGAAGCTCGGTACCGACCGCCGTGATCTTGACGAACGCGAGCATCGCGACGCACGACAGCACGATCACCACGCCCAGCGCCAGCACGGTGCCGAAGGCCAGCCGCCACTGCTCGTACTCCCGGAACGAGAAATGCCAGGCGAAGATCGCGGCGGTGACCATGACCGCGCCGGTGTCCAGGATGTACTGCAGGCGGTTCGACCGGGAGCGGCGGGCGCCCGGCAGCCGGAGCAGGGCCCAGAACACCGACAGCACGGTGCCGATGTAGAACACGATGGTGCGCGGGCTCACCCGCTGGCTGGGGGCGTCGGGGCCGGCGAGCGCATCGAACGCGCCACTGACCGAGCCCACCGCCAACAGGGTCACGCCGAACGCGAGCGACCGCCAGAAGCGGCGGGCCGGCTCGGCGAGCTGCGGCATCCGGGCGGTGCGCCAGGCGGGCCAGACCGTGACCAGCGCGATGACCTGGACGGCGATCCACGCGACCAGCGGCGCCCGCCACCAGCCCAGCAGCGCCCCGGCCAGCCATGCGAACACCCCGACGGTCAGCACCGCGACCAACGACAGGTCCGGGGTCAGCCGGAACGGGCGCACCGTGCCCTCGCCTCGACCGGCCACCGTCACCTCCCCGCCCGTCCGCCTCAGCCAATGGCACATCGGCAGCGATGAAGCCGAAGTAAGCACTCCGGGCGCCATGTGCCGCTCGGCCGCGAATCGGGTCCGACGCGACGCTCCGGTCGCTATTCTCGCGGGATGCGGGTGCTGGTCACCGGTGCGGCGGGGTTCATCGGCGGGAGTGTGACCCGGGCCCTGCGGAGCGGGGGTCACGAGGTCGTCGGTCTGGACGCGCTGCTGCCGGAGGCGCACGGCGACGGCCGGCCCGACGCGCCCGGAGTGATCATCGGGGACGTCCGCGACACCGAGCTGCTCGATCGGCTCCTGAACGACGTGGACATCGTCTGCCACCAGGCGGCGATGGTCGGGCACGGGCTGAACCCCAACGACGCCCCCGCGTACGCCAGCCACAACGACTACGGCACCGCCGTGCTGCTCGCCGCGATGTACCGCACCGGGGTGCGGCGACTGGTCCTGGCCAGTTCCATGGTGGTCTACGGCGAGGGGATCTACGCGTGCGACGCGCACGACGAGGTACGGGTGGAGCGGCGGCGGCCGCAGGACCTGCTCGCCGGCCGCTACGAGCACCTGTGCCCCGAGTGCGGCACACAGCTGCGTCCCGGCCTGGTCACCGAGAGCGCGCCGCTCGCGCCGCGCAGCACGTACGCGGCGACCAAGGTGGCACAGGAGCATCTGGCGGCCGCGTGGACCGCCCAGACCGGCGGCCGGGTGTGGGCGTTGCGCTACCACAACGTCTACGGCCCGGGCATGCCACGCGACACCCCGTACGCCGGCGTGGCCTCGCTGTTCCGCTCCGCGCTCGCCCGCGGCGAGGCGCCGCGGGTGCTGGAGGACGGACTGCAGCGCCGCGACTTCGTGCACGTCGACGACGTGGCGGTGGCCAACCGGCTCGCCGTCGAGACGGAACTGCCCGACGGGCATTTCGAGCCCGTCAACGTGTGCTCGGGCCAGCCGCACACGATCGGCGACCTGGCGCAGGCGCTGGCCGCCGCGACCGACGGGCCGGCTCCGGTCGTGATCGGCGGCTGCCGCCCGGCGGACGTGCGGCACGTGGTGGCGGACCCGGCGAAGGCGGCGGCGGTGCTCGGGTTCCGGGCGGAGCGGGACTTCGCGACCGGGATGGCGGCGTTCGCGACCGAGCCGATGCGTCCCTCGGCGGGCCGCCCCTGAGCCGGGCGGGCCAGGCTGTTTCCGCCGGCGCCCGCGCGCCAGGCGGCGGCGGTCACCAGACGGTCAGCAGCAGGTGGTTGACGATGAGCGCGGTCACCGCCTGGAGGGCGAGCCACCCACGCCGCCGGTCCGGCGGGAGCAGCGCCGCGCCGGCGAGCAGCCACACCGCGAACGGCAGCCAGATGCGTTCGACCTCGGCCTTGCTCAGCCCCGACAGGTCGGCGGCGGCGATCGCGACCGCGGCGGCGAGCGGGAGCGCCACCGCCGGGGTTCGGAGTCGGGCGGCGATCGACCGCGCCGGCGGCCGCAGCGTGCGCAGCACCCGCCGCAGCACCGGCGCTACGACCGGGCCGGCGGCCAGCACGAGGCAGGCCAGATTCGCCCAGGCCCAGTAGGCGTAGGGGCGCTCGTGGGCGATCCCCTGGTAGTAGCGGTGCACGACGAGCCGGTAGCCCTCGGACCACCGGAAGCCGGCGGCGTCGAAGGCGGCGACCACGGCGAGCACGCCGGCCGCGCCGGTCAGCAGCGGGGCCACCCGCCGCAGCACCAGCGCGGTGGCGAGCGCGAGCGGCGCCATCAACGTCAGGCCGTAGGAGAGGAACAGCCCGGCACCGAGCAGGATCCCACCGGCCAGCGCGGCGGGGAGCCCGCGACCGCCGGACCGCGCCCCGCCGACCGCGAGCAGCGCGACACCGGCGGCGGTGACCCCGGCGAACACCGCGTCCGCGGAGACCCCCAGCCAGACCGCGCCGGGAAAGAGCACCACGAACGGTACGGCGGCCCGCGCCGCCGCGTCGCCGCCGAGCGCCCGCAGCGCGACCGGCACCGCGACCGCGGTGAGCGCCCCCACCGCGACGCACGCCGCGGCCGCCCAGTCGGGGCCGCCGAGACCAACCCGATCCAGTCCGACGAAGACCAGCAGCGCGCCCGGCGGATGCCCGGCGACGTGCGTGTTCCACGAGTCGGGCTGGAAGTCGGCGATCCGGCCGGCGAAGCCGCGCAGCATCGCCGGGACGTCGTGCACCCCGGCCACCTCGGGCAGGTACTCCTGCTCCTGGTCGAGCTTGGTGGCCAGCCCGTCGTGCCACCCGTCGACCAGGGCGAGCGAGACGGTCCACGCGAGGGCGCCGCCGTACGCCGCGGCGAGCAGCCGCCGCCACCGCAGTCGGGTCGCGAGCGTCGGCCCGTACCGGATCACGGCCGCGGCCACCAGCAGCGCGAGCGGGGTGCCGGGCCCGACCCGTGGCCCCCAGCGCGCGAAGATCGGCGCGGTGCTGGCGTAGACGGGGACGCCGGCGTGGTTCAGCGCCGCGCCGACCGTCACGGCGAGCGCGACGAGCGCCAGCGCGGCCCCGGCGACCGCGAGGTCCGGGTCGATCCGCCGGCCGGCGCGGACCGCCGGCCCCGCGTCCTGCACGCGGTCACGCTATCGGCGCGACACCGCGGCGGGGGCCGAATGCCCGGTCGGGTTTAGGCGGGCGACCACCGGAAACGTCGCGGCATGACCGACCCGTGCCCGGTGGACGTCGTACTTCCCTGCCTTGACGAGGCCGCGGCGCTGCCGCACGTCCTCGCACGCCTGCCCCGCCACTACCGGGCCGTCGTGGTGGACAACGGCTCCCGGGACGGGTCGCCCCGGGTCGCCGCGGCGTGCGGCGCGCGGGTCGTGGTGGAGCCGCGCCGGGGGTACGGGGCCGCGGTGCACACCGGGCTGAACGCCACCACCGCCGACATCGTCTGCGTGATCGACGCCGACGGGTCGCTCGACCCGGCCGACCTGATCGCGCTGGTCGCGCTCGTCGAGCGGGGCGCCGCGGAGCTCGCCGTCGGCCGGCGCGTCCCGGTCGCGCCGGGCGTCTGGCCGTGGCACGCCCGCGCCGGCAACGCCGCGCTCGCCGCGTTGCTGCGGCGTCGGGGGGCGCCGGTGCACGACATCGCCCCCGTCCGCGCCTTCCGCCGCGCCGACCTGCTGCGACTGGACGTCCGGGACCGGGCGTTCGGCTACCCGCTGGAGCTGCTGGTCCGGGCCGCCGCGGCGGGGTGGCGGATCGCGGAGCGGCCGGTGCCGTACCGGCCGCGGATCGCCGGGACGCGGTCGAAGGTCTCCGGGTCGGTGCGGGGGACACTGCGGGCGACCCGGGACATGGCGCGGGTGCTGGCGTGAGACCGGTCCTGCTGGTCGTGGCGAAGGCCCCGGTGGCCGGCGCCGTCAAGACGCGGCTGTGCCCGCCGGCCACACCGGCGCAGGCGGCCGGGATCGCGGCCGCGGCGCTGCTGGACACGCTCGACGTGGTCGCCGCGACCGGCGCCACCGCCGCGCTGGCGCTGACCGGGGAGCTGCGCCACGCCAACCGGTCGGCCGGGATCGCGCGGGCCCTGCGCGGCTGGACGGTCTTCGGGCAGCGCGGCGCGACCTTCGCCGATCGGCTCGCCGCGGCGCACGCCGAGGTGGCGGCCCGGTTTCCGGGACGCCCCGTCCTGCAGCTCGGCATGGACACCCCGCACGTGCCCGCCGTCGTCCTGGACAGCGCGCTGCGGCAGCTCGCCGACGGGGCGGAGGCCCTGCTGGGGGCGGCCACCGACGGCGGCTGGTGGGCGTTGGGGCTGCGGCGGCCGGACGACGCCGTGGCGCTGCGGACGGTTCCGATGTCGCGGCCGGACACCGGGGCGCGCACCGCGCGGGCGTTGCGGGACCGGGGGCTGAGGCCGCGCGCACTACCTGTGCTGTCTGATGTGGACACGATGGCGGACGCGCTCGTCGCCGCCGCGGCCGTGCCGCACCGCCGGTTCGCCGCCGCCGTACGCGAGGTCTTCGCCCCCACCGCGGCACGCGCTAGCTCTCCCGCTCGCCCCGCACCGTCGTGACCACCGCCCGACCCAACATCCGGACGTCCATCCCGACGCTCATCCGCCGGATGTAGACCTTGTCCTTGCGCAGCCGCTCCGCCGGCGCGATGTGGTACTTCTCGATCTGGGCGATGCAGGCGATGCCGGGCCGGACGACGTGCCGCTCCGCGAAGCCCGGGATCTCCTCCAGATACCGCTGCACCAGCACCGTGCGCAGCGGCCGCGGCCCGACGATGCTCATCGACCCGTTCAGCACGTTGACCAGCTCCGGCAGCTCGTCGACGTGCCAGCGCCGCAGCCACCGGCCGCACCGCAGCGTCCGCGGATCGCACGCCGGCGACGCGATCGGTCCGGTCAGCCGCTCCGCGTCGTAGCGCATGCTCCGGAACTTCAGCTGCCGGAACGTCACGCCGCCCCGACCCACCGAGTTCTTGATGAACAGGATCGGCCCGGGCTCCTCGAACCAGATCAGCAGCGCGACGACTATCCACAGTGGCGCGGTGACGGCCAGCCCGAGTAGCGCGAGCGTGACGTCGAGGACGCGCTTGAGGCGCGGCTCGGCCGGATACCGCAGGCCGGCGTGGTAGGCGAGGACCTTCTGCCGGACGCCCGGCGAGGGCGGGGCGTTCTCCTCCGCCAGCCCGACGGTGGAGGTCGTGGTCACGAGCCCGCCGAGGAAGGCCCCGGCCACCGTCGCCAGCGAGGCGCGCGACGGAACACCGCCGCTCCAGTGGGACCAGCACCAGACGGGCACGGCGAGGCCGACGCTGGCCAGGACGGATCTGCGGTACGTCCACGGCGGCACGGTCCAGCGGGACCGCCGCCGGTGGGCGCGGGTCGTGGCCACGGTCAGCAGGAGCGAGGCCAGGAACAGCCACACGTCCATGACGCCCCCATCGTCGGACTGCTCGGCTATCGGTACGCCTTGTGCTCTTCCACCCAGAGGCTGAACATCAGCAGCGTCCAGAGCTCCCGGCTGTGTTCGGCGGTGCGCTCCATGTGCTGGGTGACGAGCCGGTCCACCTCCTCGAAGCGCAGGTACCCCTGCCGTTCGACCACCGCGCGGCTCAGGTACTCCGCGACGAGCGGGCGGAACACCCCGGTCAGCCAGCGCGGCAGGGGGGCGTTGAAGCCCTTCTTGCGCATCGTGGCGATCTTCGGTGGCAGCGCGTCCGCCATCGCGTCCCGGAGCAGGCGCTTCGGTCGGTAGCCGGGCATCTTGAGCCGGCCGGGCAGGGAGAACGCGAACTCGGCGACCGGGGTGGCGAGCAGCGGCACCCGCACCTCCAGCGAATGCGCCATGCTCAGCCGGTCCATCTTCGCGAGCACGTCCTCGACGAGGTAGACGTTGGCGTCGGTGTACTGGAAACGGGTCAACGCGTCGAAGCGGTCCCCGGCCAGATAGTGCGGCTCGTGCGTCTCGTACGCGTCGACGACCTCGGCGTACAGGTCGGGTCGGAGCAGCCGCGCCTTGCGCGCCTCGCGGAAGACGACCCGCCACAGGTAGTGGCTGCGGGCCGGGTCCTCCAGCGCGTTCTCGACGAAACGGCGGGCTCGGAAGTCCAGGCTCGCCCGCGCGTGCGAGGTCGGCATGAAGCGCAGCAGCTCCGGTGCGAGCCGGCCGGTCAGCGCGCGCGGCAGATAGCGGTAGTAGCGGGCGAGCTTGTCGGCCTTGTACGAGTGGTAGCCGGCGAACAACTCGTCCCCGCCGTCGCCGCTCAACGCCACCGTCACGTGTTCGCGCGCCAGCTGACACAGGTAGTACGTCGGCACCATCGACGGGTCGGCGAACGGCTCGTCGAAGCTCGGCGCTATCCGGTTCACCACGTCCTCGGCGCGCGGCTCCACCGCCAGGTCGGTGTGGTTCGTGCGCAGGTGCCGAGCCACCAGCGCCGCCTCGGGCCGCTCGTCGTACGACCGGTCCGGGAAGCCCACGGTGAACGTGCGGAGCATCCCGTCGGGGCGCGCCCGCCGGGCGGCCGCGACCACGGACGTGGAGTCGATCCCGCCGCTCATGAAGAACCCGAGCGGCACGTCCGCCATCAGGTGCCGCTCGACGCTGTCGGTGACCAACTGGCGCAGCGTCCGCTCCGCCGCGTCCCGCGACAGGTCCGCGCGCTGCTCGTGCCGCGCCAGGTCCCAGTACCGCCGCGTGCGGCAGACGCCGTTCTCCCAGATCAGCGTGGTGGCGGGCGGCAGTTTACGGATCTCGTGGTAAATGCTGCGCGGGCCCGGGACGTACATCAGCGACAGGTAGTTGCTCAGCGCCTGCGGATCGAGCGTGACCGACACGCCGGCGGCGAGGATCGCCCGGATCTCGGACCCGAACACCAGGCCGGTCGGGGACGAGGCGTAGTAGAGCGGCTTGATCCCGATCCGGTCGCGGCACAGCACGAGCCGCTGCGCGGCCTCATCGAAGACGGCGATCGCGAACATTCCTTCGAGTCGGCCCGGGAAGTCCGGTCCGTGCTCCTCGTACAGGTGCGGGATCACCTCTGAATCCGCCGCGGATTCGAAGCGGTGCCCGCGACGCATCAGCTCCCGGCGGAGCGCGACGTGATTGTAGATTTCGCCGTTGAACACGGCGTGGATGTTCTTTCCCTCGTTGCGGACCGGCTGCCGGCCGGACCTGACGTCCACCACCGCCAACCGCCGCATCGCCAGGCCGGCATTACCGGTGACGTACATTCCCTCGTCGTCGGGGCCGCGATGGGAAAGAGTGCGGCACATCGCGAGTAGACGATCCGGATCCACCAGTCGGGTATTCGGGTCATAAACCATGCCAGAGATACCGCACATGCCCCCTCGCTAACTGTCCGGTCGCCCCGTGCGCTGTGCGGCGAATGTGCCGTGCGAATCGCATTCAGCCTGACACGGGCGGGGGGTGGTTGACCGGCGGTCCGCGCGATACCGCCCTGTCGGGCAGCGCCGCCGGGCCTTCGGCGTCGGGACGGACCGCGGGTGCGTACCGGGACGTCCGACACGACCGGCGGCGAAACGGTCACGGCTCACAGCGGAACGATGTCCGCCCGGTCGCCTCGCGGTGGCGGGGGACACGGTTGCCACAGCCGCGTCGCCTGCGCCGCCAGCCGCACGAGATAGCCGAGATTGAGCCCGAGGTAGCGCCGCCAGAGTCGCCCCGGCTCCATTGCGAGCCGCCAGCACCAGGCCAGCCCCGACCGCTGCATCCACAGTGGAGCGGGTCGCAGCCGTCCGGCGTGGTAGTCGAACGCCGCCCCGACGGCCAGCAGCGGCACGTCCAGCAGCGGCCGCATCGCGGCGACGAAAACCTCCTGGCGTGGGCAGCCCAGTCCGACGAGCACCAGCCGGGCGCTCGAGGCGCGGATCCGCTCCGCGACGGCGATCTCCTCGCCGGGCCGTGCGGTCCGGAACTTCGACGGTTCCGCCCCGGCGATCCGGAGCCCGGGGACAACGTGGCGCAGTGAGCGGGACAGCGCCCCGAGGATCTCCGGCGTGGAGCCGTACAGATAGACGGGAAGGTGCTCGCCGGCCATCCCGCGGAGCACGCGGAGCGTCAGCTCCGGACCGCTGACCCACTCGCGCAACCCCGCCCCGTGCAGCAGATTCAACGCCCACCGCACCGGCTGCCCGTCCGGGGCGACGACGTCCAGGCCGTTCAGCCGCGCGTTGTGCGCCGGCTCCCGTACCCCGGTCATCACGCCGTGCACCGCGAGCGCCGTCACGGCCAGCGGCCGGCGCGCGCGGGCCGCCTCCAGGACCCGGCGGACCACCGCGTCGTAGTCGACGACGTCGACCAGCACGCCGAGCACGTTCCGTTTGCCCCCGTGCCCGTAGGCGTCCGCCTCCCGCGGCCCGTCGTCGGTGATCCGCCCGCGCTCCATCGGTGCGACAGTAGAGGCGGTGCCGCCGCCGGGGCCCCGGCCCTCGCCGACCCGGACCCCGACGGATGACGCCGGCTAGACCCCCGCCTCGTCCTCGTCCTCCGAACTGCTCTCCGCGACCGGCCGAGCGGCCGGCCCGTACGGCGACACCTGCTCCGGCGGCACCGGCCGCGCCCCGCCGCCCTGCGCCCCCGGCGCACGCCGGTCCCCCGGACGCGGCGTCTTGCTCTCCTGCACCAGGGGATTCGTCCCGGTGCGGCGCATCTCCGGCTGTTGCACGTTGGTCATGTCCGCTTCCTCTCGCTGGCGGAGTCGGAACTGTTCTGTATCGGGTACCCCGGCCGAACGCGGGTAACCGGGACGGGTGAGCAAGGATCACGAACTGGTGACGGCGCTGCTCGACCGGCACGGACGCACGTACGCCGAGGAGGCCGGCATCCGGCTGGCCGACCGTCCGGAGCCGCTCTACCAGCTGCTGGTGCTGACGACGGTGCTGAGCACCCGCATCCGGGCCGGCATGGGCATCGCCGCGGCGCGGGAGCTCTTCGCCGCGGGATACCGCTCCGCCGGGCGGATGGCGCAGGCGGGCTGGCAGGAGCGGGTGGACGCGCTCGGGCGCGGGCACTACCGGCGGTACGACGAACGGACCGCGACGATGCTGGGCGAGAGCGCGCAGCTCTGCCTCGACCGGTGGAGGGGCGACCTGCGCCGCCTGCACGCCGCGGCGGACGGCGACCTCGGCAGGCTGCGCGGGCTGCTCGACGAGTTTCCCGGCATCGGTGCCACGGGGACGGACATCTTCCTGCGCGAGGTGCAGGTGGTGTGGCCGGACGTCCGGCCGTACGCGGACCGGCGGGTGGTCGCCGGGGCGCAGCGGGTGCGGCTGCCGGATTCGGCAGACCGACTCGCCGCGCTCACCGACGACGGGGACTTTCCGCGGCTGGCCTCCGCGCTGGTGCGGGTGTCGCTCGACGCGAAGCTCGCCGACGAGCTGACCCGGTGAGCGCCGTCAGCGGCGGCTGCTCAACCGGTTCCAGGTGGCCGCGCTCGCCAGCCCGTACGCGAGGTGCGGGCCGATGTCGGAGAGCCAGTCGTTGCGGCTCCACCGACGCGGGTTCGTGACGCCGAGCGCGGTCAGCGGGGTGTTGGCGGCGACCATCGCGGCGGCCCCGAGCAGGACCGCCGCCACGGGCAGGGGCACACGCCGCCCCTTGGTGAGCAGCGCGAACGCCACCGAGGTGGTCAGGCCGATCCCGTACCCGAGCAGCGGCCCCAGCCCGGAGCGCCGGTTCGACGCCTGCTGCTCGGGGCCGAGGTCGAGCTCGGTGACCTCGGCGAGCTTCGCCACGCTCTGTTGACTGGTGCTGCTCGGCGGTCGGGCCCGCACCGTCATGTCCAGGTAGGTGGCGGCGTCGATGGCGAGGGTGCCGACCGCGCCGGCGACGATCCCGTCGACCACGTGAGTCCGGCCTCCCGTCGTCTGGCCTCGGGTCATCTCGGCTCACCCCGCCCCCGCTCCCCCTTCGGGCCGAGCCCACGGGGACCCCGGACGAATCCCTGCGCGCCGCGGTCCTCCTGGAGGATCTCGTTCGCGACGTCGTTCGCGTCGTCGTCGACGGCCTGTCCGGCGTTCTCGAGCGAATGACGCAGCCGCGCACGCTTGATGTCGTACGCGTTGCTGCCGGGCCGTGCTGGCATCTGGCGGCCTCCCGTCGTGTGCGGCTCTTCTGCCCACCCGAGTACCCCGCCAGGTCCGGCCCATGCGACGCGGGCTCTGCTCCGCTTCCGGCGTCAGATCGGCTGGCGCTGCGGCGCGGGGTCGACGCCGAACTCCTCGTGCGGCGGCAGCCCCCGCCACCGCGCGGCCCCGGTGTCCAGCAGATAGCCGTCGCCGCCCCGGCCGGGTTGTCCCTGGCCACGGCGGCGGTGGACGTAGCCGAGCGGATGCGTCCGGTAGATCCGCCCGCCGTGCCGGATGACCCGTTCGAACAGCGCCCGCTCCGGCGACCGCGGCGCCGGGCGCCATCCGCCCACCGCCTCCAGGTCGCCCCGCGAGATCAGCATCGCGCCGCCCGCGACGACCTCGGTCTCCGACTCCGCCACGCCGGGCCGCCGAACCGTCGTGTCGAGCGGCGGCAGGTGCACGAACTCGGCGGCCTTGCCGACCAGCGTCGCGCCCGAGTAGTGCCGGGCGAGCACGAGGTCCCAGACGTGTTCCGGCCCGTAGCTGTCGCCGTCGGCGAACGTGCTGATCAGGCTGCCGGCGGCCCGTGCGGTCAGCGCGCCCAGCGCCGCGCCGAGGCCGAGACCGGCGGGCAGCGGCACGAGCTCGATCCGCCGGTCGTGGACGGGGAGCTGTGCCGGCGGGGCCACCCCGTACAGCCCGACGATGATCTCCAGCTCCGGGTAGGTCTGCGCGGCGATCGCGTCCAGCACGGCCGGGAGCGCCGTGGACCGGCGGGTCAGCAGGACGGCGCTGACCGACGGCGGCCGGGCGAGGGCGGGAAAGGTCGCGCCGGCCGCGCGGGGCAGCGCGAGCCCGGTGGCGTGGCCGCGCAGCGCCGCACGGCGCTGCCGGACGCTCTGCGCCTCCGCGCCGAGGGCGTCGGTCGGCGCCGGGCGGGCGGCCAGCAGGGCACGCAGGGCCGGGTCGAGCAGCTCGGCCACCGCCGGCGGCAACGCGGGTACGTCTAGGACGACGCCGGTCATCGCCAACTGCACCAGCAGGGTGGCGGCGCCGACGGCGTCCCGCTCCGGCAGCCGCGGACAGCGCACCCGACCGACCCGGCGCAGCCGGGCGACCGTCCCGACGTCCAGCGTCGGGCCGCGCAGCACGATCGATTCGCCGACCGGGCGGGGCCCGCCCGCCGGCCCGGACTCCAGCACCACGCGCGGGGCGCCGGGCTGGTAGCAGGAGCCGCGGCGGCCGACCGGGTTGACCCGCTCCGCGTCCACCAGGATCAGCGGCCCGGTCGGGGCGTGGGCCACGTGCCGCGTCGAGGTGTACGCGACGGCGTAGCGCGGCTCGGCCGGCTCGGCGGCCCGGGCCGCGGTGGTCGGCAGCTGCCGCGGGTCGGGCGGCGGCGTCCCCGTCCCGCCGGGGCGCAGCAGCAGGTCGTGCGGGCGGATCTCCGGGTTCGGCGCGAGGTCACCGGCGACGACCCGGTTACCGGGGTGGGCGGGCAGGTACGCGGGCAGCAGGCCGTGGGCGGTCACGTCGGCGCTGCCCGGCGCGGGCAGCGGCGCGGTCGGGGCCAGCGCGGGCAGCGCCGCGGCGATGAGATCGCGCAGCGGGGCCGGCGCGCCGACCCGGAGGCCGACCCGGGCCGTGC
Source organism: Micromonospora pattaloongensis (assembly GCF_900107255.1). Lineage (GTDB taxonomy): Bacteria > Actinomycetota > Actinomycetes > Mycobacteriales > Micromonosporaceae > Micromonospora_I > Micromonospora_I pattaloongensis. The sequence goes on from NZ_FNPH01000001.1 coordinate 858,140, forward strand.
CGCGCCCACCGGCCGGGAGCCGGACCCGGTAACGGAGAAGGTGGTCGAGCACGCCGATCCGGCCCGACCAGTCCCGGTGCGGGGCGCGCCACCGGGCCACCAGGACCAGGAGCCGCCGCGCGGGCCCCAGGGTCGCCGGGTCGCTCGTCAGGTCGCGCAGCCGTGCCACCGATCCGGCGACCACGACGACGCTGCCGGAGCCGGGCGGCAGCCGCGCGACGCGTGCCCCGACGAGCCGGTCCAGTCGCTCCCCCGGCGTCGGTCGCGGAAACCCCGTCAGCCGCCACACGACCCCGACCATAACCACGCCACCACCGCGCCGTTCCCGCCTTTCCCGTCGATCAAGGAGCTGGTCACGCCATGGCGGGGACCGCGCGGCCGACGACGCTGTGCGACACTCCGCCGCGGGCAAATCTTCGTGAATGAATCTCAACACGCGGGAGCAGATATGGATCTTCAGGCGCTGCAGACCCAACGGCAGTTCCACGTGCGGCAGCGGGTGCGGCTCATGGTCAACCAGTACGAGGTGCGCGCGGTCGCGCCGGACGGCTCCGAGGGGGAGCTGCTCGCCTTCGCGCAGCAGAAGCGGCTGGCCTTCAAGGAGCAGGTGACGCTCTACACGGACGACACCAAGCAGCAGCCGGTGCTGGGCTTCAAGGCCCGCCAGGTGATCGACCTCGGCGCGACGTACGACGTGACGGACGCCGCCGGCAACGCGATCGGGCTGTTCCGGAAGAACTTCGCCGCGTCGCTGCTGCGCTCCACCTGGATCGTGGAGCAGCCGGGGCTCGGCGAGGCGGTCGGCCAGGAGCGGAACATGGCCGTGGCGATCCTGCGCCGCTTCGTCGACTCGCTCTCCTGGCTGCCGTACCACTTCGACTTCACCATCGGCGGCCAGCCGGCCTTCTCGGTGGTCAAGAAGTGGGGCCTGCGCGACAAGTACATTGTGGACGTGCACAACCCGCAGCTCGACCGCCGCCTGGTGATCGCCATGGCCGTCGCGCTGGACGCGCTGCAGAGCCGCTGACGTACGTCTTTTTCCGACGGGCGCGTGCCAGTTCCGGCACGCGCCCGTCGCGCATTGCGGTTATTCCGCCGCCGGGGTCTCCGTTCCGAGCGCGTCGAGCACCCGCGCCCGCAGCAGCTCGTACTGCTCGCGGCACCGCTTCGGCGGGCCCGCCGGCCGCTCCAACATTTCGCCGCCGACGACCACCTCGTGCGGAGCGAACTGCTCGCGCGTGAGGTCGACTTCGAGCCCGCCGGGCAGCCGGTTCCACCAGTGCCACATGATCTGCTCGCCGTCGACGTGTACCTGGCCGAGCATGAGGTCGCCGCCCAACAGGTCCTGCAGCACCAGTGCGGTCACGCCGCACTGCCCCCGCGCCGGGTTGCCGGGATGCCAGTCCGGCAGGTCGACGGGATCGCAGGTCGCCGCGCTCCAGGCCGCGCGCAGCACAATCTCCAACTCCATCAATGTCCATGTCGGCATGCCGCGCAGCCTGCCAGCCCCCTGCGACGGTTTTTCCGGCGTATCCGTTGCCGATGGAACGGCAACGGATACGCCGGCACGTTCCCTATGAGACGGTCACCGCCCGCACGGCGCTCTCCGCGCCGATGTACGCGGTCGAGTCCCGGAAGACCCACTTGTAGTCCACGCTCGATGACGGCTTGTGGGTGTGGGCCACGTTGCCGTACCGGTTGGTGGTCACGGTGGTGACCAGCGTCCACGTGGTGCTGCCCTTGGTCCTGACGTAAAGCTGCACGGGCACGTTGGTGATCGCGACAAGCTTGTCGCCGCGCACCACCTTCGCGGTGACCACCGCGGCCTGGCCGCGGGTGATGGTCGTCGCACCGCCGTTGATCAGAACCTTGCTGCCGATCAGCCGCGCGCTCGCCGCCGCCGAGAGGTTGCCGCTGCGGTCCCGGACCCAGACCCCGAACGCGTACGCGTTGCGCGCGTTCAGGCCCGACACGGTGACGCTGCTGCCGGTGCCCGCGTACACGGCGGTGCCGCTGGTCGGCGACGACGGCGGGGTGAGGCCGACCGCCATCCGCACGATCACCTGATCCAGGTCGCTGATCGCCGGCGTCGTCCAGGACAGCGTCGCCGTGCCCACGCCGCCGGTCGCGCGCGGGTTCCCCACCGGCGACGGCGCCTCGTCCACGGTGCGGAACGTCGTGCGGAACCGCTCGGCCTGCGCGGCTCCGTCCGTGTCGCGCACCCCGTCCACGACGATCCGGTACGGCGTGTTGTCCTGCAACGCGGCCTCCGGCGTCAGCACCACCGTCCGGGTGGCCGCGTCAAAGGCCGGCGTGGCCGCCACGGTCGCGCCGGTACGTCCGTGCACGAGCCGGACGGTATCCGCCGTGACCGACGCCGGATCGACGATGCGCTGGAACCTCACCGCGGGCGCCGCGCCTCGCGCAACCCCGGAGGCGAAGTCGGCCGGCGAGACATCCCACACCCACGTCTGCTCGCCCGCGGGCGACGGCCCCGCGCTGAAGTCGCCGAAGACGGCCAGGGTGTACGGCCGCGTGTCGGGTGCCCCGTTGTAGTTGCGGACGGCGACGTAGTACCGGCCCGCCGCCAGCATTGCGGTGACCGTCTCCTGCGCCGTCACGTTGGGGCTGTCGGCCCGACCGATGAGTCGCAGCTCCTTGTCGTAGACCTCGAGGATGGGGTCGGAGTTCTGCGCCCACGTGTCGTTGTACGCCGGAGGCGTCACGCGGAACGTGACGGTCTTCTCCCTGTCCGACTCGTAGCGGTACCAGTCGACGTCACCCTCCATCGCCGAGGTGCCGGTGATCGACGTGGTGAACGCGATGGCCCGGGCCGGAACGTCGTTGGGCTCGGCGGCGCCTGCGGCACGCTGCGGGAACTCCGCCGCCCACGCGCCACCCACGGCGTGGAACGCATCGATCACCCCGTTGCCGTAGTACGGGTCGATGCCCCGCGGCCCGGCGTCCCGGGCCGTGTCCTTCAGCCGGGCGATGACCTGAGCGGGCGTGAGGCTCGGGTACGCCGTGCGGACCAGGGCGGCGACGCCCGACACGAGCGGCGCGGCGAACGACGTTCCGCTGCCGATGTAGTACTGGTTGCCCGGACCGGTGGAGACGATCCCGAAGCCGGGGGCGGCCACGTCGATCCAATCGCCCCAGGAGCTGAAGTCGGTCAGCGCGCCGGCGGTGTCGGTGGCGCCGACCGCGAGCACCTCGGGGTAGGCGGCCGGGTACTGCGGCGTGTCGTCCCCTTCATTGCCGGCCGCCACCACAACCACGGCACCCTTGCTCGTGGCGTACTTGACGGCGTCATGCAGGGTCGAGCTGGTGCCCGGGCCACCCAACGACAGGTTGATGATCTTCGCGCCGCGATCCGCGGCCCAGATGATGCCCTCGGCGATGTCCGAGTCGAAGGCGGTGCCGCCCGGTCCGAACACCTTGATGGGCATGATCCGGCCCGTCCAGGCGGCACCGGCCACGCCGACACCGTTGTGGGTGTTCGCCGCGGCGATGCCGGCGACCATCGTGCCGTGGCCTTCGCTGTCGGTCGGCGCGGCGCCGGGGGTGACCGCGTTGTAGCCGGGAACGGTCCGGCCCTTGAGGTCGGGATGGTTGACGTCGACGCCGGTGTCGACCACCGCGATCACCTGGGTGGCCGAGCCCTTCGTCCGGTCCCACGCCTGGGGCAGCCGGATGGTGTTGAGGTAGTTCTGATCGCCGTAGGCGTATCCGGGGTCATTGGGCACGGCGGTCAGATGCCGCCGGTAGTCGAGCGAGACGCTCTCCACGGCGGGGTCCCGACGCAGTTCCCGGAGCATGTCCGTCGCCGCGCCCTGCGTGCGGACCTTGACGTACCCGGTCCCAGCTACGGCGCTGGCGCTGCGCGCGCCGCGGCCTGTCAACGCCTTGTCCTTCGCCGCAGCCGAGGCGCCGCGCTTGAACCGGACCAGAACGGAGTTCGGGTCGTACGCGGTCTCCTTGCGTTCATCCGGGCGCGCCGGCCGGGGCAGTTCTTCGATGTCGAGCTTCGGAGCGGAGGGCGGCGGCGCGGCATGGGCCGGGGCGATCGGCCCCAGAACAGCCAGTGCGAACGCAGCCGCCACCGTACGGCGAAGAGGCATGAGTCTCCCGTGGCGAAGGAAAGGGGATCTTGGCAGACTGCCAGACATCCAATGGCCGTCGTATAGACCGTTCGGACTAGATGTCTGATCGGCACCGGGTCACCGGCCGTCCACTGTAATTGGTGCACACGCGAGCGCGACATAGCGCACGTTCTGCCGCGCAACAGTCACCGCATTCTGCTCCGAGGCCCTCAAAACAGGCGCGGTGTACAGAACGCGGTCGCGCGGCCACGGCTACCACTGTGGCCGGTCGATGATCATGGCGTCTACCATCGCAGCGTGACCCCTGAGAGCCTCAAGACGCCTGGCGGGAACACCCGTCGCCACGTTTCTGCGCAGCTCAACATCGCAAGCGGATTGATGGTTCTTCAGGCGTCAGCGCTCCTGTTTGCGGCGATCGGTGCCGGATACGCCCACTTCCACATAGATGCGGCGGTAAACGCCGCAGCGCTAGAGTCCGACGTCCCGGTCGAGAGCTACCAAATCACCTGGAAGGCGGAGTACTTTCACTTCCAGGTCCGCCTGACCCTCTGGCACGCGTGCCTCTTCACGCCTCTTCTTGTAGGCACGGGAATCTGGGCCAGGACCGGCCGACGAATTGCACGAATTGCCGCGCTCGTAACGACCCTGTTCAGCGTTCTGTGCTGTTTCTGCTCCGGGTTCCGGCTGTACGCAGCCGACGAACCGGTGGATGGGCTCGACGAAGCGCTGCCCGCCGCGTTCGGTCAGGTGTACCCCGAGTGGGTCGATCTCGCCACGGTCGCGCTAACCGTCTCCTTCTTCCCCGCTATCGTTGCCGCCGCGCTGATCTACAACGAGCTGCCTCCACGGCAGGCAGCCCATTGACGATCTCTCCGCTTTGAAGGACGGAGATTCCAGTCTCGCCGGGTGTCGGCCACCCGCGCATGGGCGCGAGCGACCTTCACCACGGCTTTCTTGCGGTTGTTCGATCCCTTGGCCTTGCGGGACAGGTCTTGTTGCAACCGGCGCAGTTTCCGGGCCGCTCGGCGCAGGAACTTCGGCGCCGCCACCTTCGTGCCATCCGACAGGACCGCGAAGTGGGTCAGGCCAAGATCGATGCCTACTTCCGAGTCCGTCTCGGGCAGCGGCTCGTCGGTGGTCTGCACGACGAACGAGACGAAGTACCGGCCGGGCGCATCCTTGATCACCTGACCGAGCTGGGCTCTGCCGGCAGATCCCGCGACCAGCGCACCTCCACGTCGCCGATCTTCGGCAAACGCAGCCGGCCGTTGCCCAACACCGCGAACCGGGCGTTTTTGGTAAACCGGATCGCCTGACGGTTGTCCTTACGCGACCGCAACCGCGGCGGCGCGACCTTGCGGCCCTTGCGCTTACCGGACAGCGAGGCGAAGAAATTGCGGTACGCCACATTCAGATCCGCCAACGCCTGCTGCAACACGACCGCCGACACCTCACCCAACCACGCCCGGTCGGGGGTCTTCTTCGCCTCGGTAATGACCCGCCTCGACAACTCGGCGTCCGACAAGTACCGCCGACCCTCGGCTCGCGCCTCCTGCCGCGCCCGCAGCCCGTCGTTGAACACCACCCGCGCGCACCCGAACGCCCGCGCCAGCGCTTCCCGCTGACACGGCGTCGGGTAGACGCGGTAGTTGTACCGCAGCTGCACGCGACGACTATAACGTTGGTCTATGGCTGAACTCGAAGGGATTCGGAGCGCTGTTCCTGGAGTCGCCCGACGAGTTGCGCAAACTCAACGCCGTCTACGACCACCTGAAGACGCTGGCGATGTCGCCGGCGGAGTCAGTCAAGTTCATCAAGGAGAAGTCCCATGGAATGGCGGAAGTCCAGTAAGTCGAACAGCGACGGGAACTGCGTCGAGGTCGCAGCGCCGGGCGACACGACGGTCATGGTCCGGGACAGTAAGGACAAGACCGGTCCCGTGCTGGCGTTCAACACTGACGCGTGGACGTCGTTCGTCGCGGCGATGAAATCCGGCAGGTGACAGCGGGGAGCCTGTGACAGGTGGAGGTAGACGGATGACCTGGATCAAGAGCAGCCGTTCAAGTGGGAACGGCCAGTGCGTCGAGGTCGCAGACCTTGCGGCCGAGGGTATCGGTGTGCGCGACAGCAAGGACACCTCGAAGGCTGCCCTCGTCTTTGACGGAAAGAGTTGGGCGGCCTTCATCACCAGCGTCAAGGCCGGTCGGCTCACCGAGCACCTGCCCCCGGGACTGTGATCTAGGGCGCTGGCGGACCGACGAATATCGGCGCTTCGCGCTGGTTTGTCCGTCGGTGTACGGGGTAGGCCGCCCCGTGGAGCAGATCGCCTCGGAACACCTGGTCACCCGGCTCGCGGACTGGGGGGTCGACACCGTCTTCGGGATTCCCGGCGACGGCATCAACGGGATCATGGAGGGCCTGCGCCGCCACTCCGACCGCGTTCGGTTCTTCCTCGTGCACCACGAGGAGGCCGCGGCCTTCATGGCGACCGCGTACGCCAAGGCCACCGGCAAGCTCGGCGTCTGCCTGGCGACCTCCGGGCCGGGCGGCATCCACCTGGCCAACGGCCTGTACGACGCGGCGATGGACCACGCGCCGGTGCTGGCGATCACCGGTATGCAGGAGACGGCGGTGCTCGGCACCGGCTACCAGCAGGAGGTCCACCTGGACCGCCTCTACGCGGACGTCTCGGTCTACAACCAGGTGGTGGTCAACCCGGAGCAGCTGCCCACCCTGGTCGACCTGGCGATCCGCACGGCGTACGCGCGGCGGGGCGTGGCGCATCTGAGCATCCCGAACGACATCCAGGTCGCGTCGGCGAGCGCGACGCCGTACCAGCACGTGGCGCCGGTGCGGGCGCCGAAGACCGCGGCGGTCTATCTGCAGCCGGCGGCGCGGCCGCGCGACGAGGATCTGCGGGCCGCGGCGGACGTGATCAACGCGGGTAAGGCGATCACGATCCTGGCCGGCGTCGGGGCGCGCGGCGCGGGCCGGCTGGTGGAGCAGCTGGCGGAGACCCTCGACGCGCCGGTCATCAAGACCCTGAACGGCAAGATGGTGATCCCGGACGACTCGCCGTACACGACGGGCGGGCTGGGGTTGCTCGGGACCGGACCGAGCGAGGACCTGGTCCAGGACACCGACACGTTGGTGATGCTCGGGACGAACTTCCCGTACACGAAGCATCTGCCGCCGGCGGGGAAGACGAAGGTGGTCCAGATCGAGATCGACCCGGTCCGGGCCGGGGTACGGCTGCCCACGGACGTGCCGCTGATCGGCGACGTCGCGACGACACTGGAGGCGCTGCTGCCGATGCTGAACGGCCGGGTGGGGCACGGTCGGCTCGGCACGTACGCGGCGAAGATGCGCGACTGGCGGGAGAAGCTCGCCGCGCTGGAGTCGGCGGAGCGCGAGCCGATCGCGCCCCAGTACCTCGCCCGGCTCCTCGACGATCTCGCCACCGACGACGCGGTGCTGACCTGCGACTCCGGCACGATCGCCACCTGGGCCGCACGGCACTGGCAGATCCGTGGCGACCGCGAGTTCTACCTCTCCGGCAACCTGGCGACGATGGCGCCCGGCCTGCCGTACGCGATCGCGATCCAGCACGCGTACCCCGGCCGGCAGGTGATCTGCTACCAGGGCGACGGCGGCTTCGCGATGCTGATGGCCGAGTTCCACACGGCGGCGCAGTACGAGCTCCCCATCAAGGTCGTGATCAATAACAACAACAGCCTGGGCCAGATCCTCTGGGAGCAGATGGTCCTCGGCTATCCGGAGCACGGGGTGCGCTACGCGAACCCGCAGCCCGCGTTCGCGGAGTGGGCGCACGGCTGCGGCGGTTACGGCGCGCGGATCGACCGCCCCGGCGATCTAAGGGATGCGCTGCGGGACGCGCTGAACCATCCGGGCCCGGCGCTGGTGGACGTGGCGGTCGATCCGAACGAGCCGCCGATGCCGGGCAAGGTCAGCTACGAGCAGGCGAAGAAGTTCAGTCAGTCGTTCCTCCGCGGCCAACCGAGCAAGACGGCGATCGCGACGACGCTCTTCAAGGACCGGATCCAGCAGCTGCGGGCCGACTGAATGGCCCCGGTCAAGCTTCCGACCCCGGTGCTGCGCCGCCGGGAGGCCGACCACGGGGAGCTGGCGCGGGCGATGCGGGCGCGGGTGCGCGGCGAGGTCCGCTTCGACGCGGGTACCCGGGCGATGTACGCCACCGACGCCTCCAACTACCGGCAGGTGCCGATCGGCGTGGTGCTGCCGCACGACCCGGACGACGCGGTCGCGGCGGTCGAGGTCGCCCGCGAGCACGGCGCGCCGGTGCTCTCCCGCGGCGGCGGCACCAGCCTGGCGGGACAGTGCTGCAACGTCGCCGTGGTGCTGGACTGGTCGAAGTACGCCAACCGGGTGGAGGCGATCGACCCGGATTCGCAGACCGTGATCGTGCAGCCGGGCTGCGTCCGCGACGAGTTGAGCCGGATCACCACGCGGCACAGCGGGCTGGTCTTCGGGCCACTGCCGGCCACGCACAGCCACTGCACGATCGGCGGGATGATCGGCAACGACTCGTGCGGCACCACCACCCAGTGGTGCGGCACCACCGCCGGCAACGTCGAACGGCTCGAGGTCCTGACCTACGACGGGGTGCGGATGTGGGTCGGGCCGACCTCGGAGGACGAGTACGCGCGGATCCAGGCCGAGGGGGGCCGGCGGGCGGAGATCTACCGCCGGCTGCGGGAGCTGCGCGACCGGTACGGCGACGAGATCCGTCGCCGCACCCCGGACGTCCCGCGCCGGGTCTCCGGCTACAACCTCGTGGACCTGCTGGAGGAGCGGGGATTCAACGTCGCGCGGGCCCTGGTCGGCACCGAATCGACCTGCGTGACCGTGCTCCGCGCCGAGCTGCGGCTCCGCGCGGAGCCCAGGGCGCGGGCGATGCTGATGCTCGGCTATCGGGAGCTGGGTGCGGCCGGCGATCACGTGCCCGAGGTCAACGGGTACACCCCGTTCATCCTGGAGGGGATGGACGCCAAGCTGCTGGCGTACGAGGAGTTGGAGCGCCTGCACCCGGAGGCGTTTCCGCTCTTCCCGGGCCGGGAAGCGTGGCTGCTCGCCGAGTTCGGCGCTGACACCCTCGACGAGGCGCGGCAGCGCGCCGAGGAGGTCGCGGCGCGCATCGGCCACGACGACGCCACGGTGCTGACCGAGAAGTCACTGCGCGACCAGGTCTGGGACGTCCGCGAGTCGGGGCTGGGGGCGACCGCCCGCACGCCGGGCGGCGGGCCGGACACCTGGCCGGGCTGGGAGGACTCCGCGGTGCCGCCGGAGCGGCTCGGCGAGTACCTGCGCGGCCTGACCGCGCTGTTCGACGAGTTCGGCTACTCCGCGGCCAGCCTCTACGGGCACTTCGGCCACGGCTGCCTGCACGTCTCGATCCCGTTCGACCTGGTCACCGCCGAGGGGGTGCGGCGGTACCGGCGGTTCGTCGAGCGGGCGTCGGACCTGTGCCTGGGGCTCGGCGGCTCGCTGTCCGGGGAGCACGGCGACGGGCAGTCGCGCGGCGAGCTGCTGACCAAGATGTACGGCGAGACGATGGTGCGGGCGTTCGAGGAGTTCAAGGCGATCTTCGATCCGGAGAACCGGATGAACCCCGGCAAGGTGGTGCACCCGAACCGGCTGGACACCCAGCTCCGGCTGGGCGGCGACTACGCGCCGATGGAGCCGCCCACGGTCTTCGAGTACCCGGAGGACAGCGGACGGTTCTCCCGCGCGGCGGTGCGGTGCGCCGGCGTGGGGCAGTGCCGGCGGCTGGAGCCCGAGGGTGGGGTGATGTGCCCCAGCTACCTGGTGACCCGCGAGGAGCAACATTCGACGCGCGGCCGGGCGCGACTGCTCTTCGAGATGCTGCGCGGGGAGACGATCACCGAGGGGTGGCGGAGTCCCGCGGTCGCGGAGGCGCTCGACCTCTGCCTGGCCTGCAAGGGCTGCAAGCACGACTGCCCGGTCTTCGTCGACATGGGCACCTACAAGGCGGAGTTCCTGTCCCACCACTACGCCCGCCGGATCCGTCCCCTCGACCACTACAGCCTGGGTTGGCTGCCGCTCTGGGCGCGGCTGGCGCTGCTGGCCCCGAACACCGTCAACGCCGCCGCCCACCTGCCCGGCGTCTCCGGCATCGTCAAGCGGCTCGGCGGCATCGACCCGCGCCGGGAGCTGCCCCGGTTCGCCCGGGCCAGCTTCATCCGGTGGTTCCGCCGCCGCACCCCGCGCGGCAGCGGGCACCGCGGGCGGGTCCTGCTGTGGCCGGACAGCTTCAACACCTACCTTTCACCGGGGGTGCTGGCCGCCGCGGTCGGCGTCCTCGAGGCCGCCGGGTTCCGGGTGACGCTGCCCGACCGCGCCGTCTGCTGCGCGCTCACCTGGATCTCGACCGGGCAGCTCGGGGTCGCCGAACGGGTGCTGCGCCGCAGCGTCGCCGCGGTCGCCCCGCAGCTGCACGACGACGTGCCGGTGGTCGCGCTGGAGCCGAGCTGCGCGGCCGTGCTCCGCGCCGACGCCCACGAGCTGCTCGGCGACGACCCGGACACGCGCCGGCTGGCCGCCCGGACGAAGACGCTCGCGGAGCTGCTCACCGAACGCGCCCCCGACTTCCGCCCCCGGCTGTCCGGCCGCGACCCGCAGCCGGTGCGGGCGATCGTGCAGGCCCACTGCCACCAGCACGCGGTGCTCGGCTTCGACCCGGACCTCGCGCTGATGCGCGACATCGGGCTCGCGCCGGAGCGGATCGACTCGGCCTGCTGTGGGCTGGCGGGGAACTTCGGGATGGTGCCGGCACACCGCGACGTCTCGCTCGGCTGCGCGGAGCAGGCGCTGCTGCCGGCCGTCCGCGCCGCCGACGAACACACGCTGCTGCTGGCCGACGGCTTCTCCTGCCGTACCCAGATCGAGGACGCCGGGCCGGGACGCCGACCGGTGCACCTCGCGGAGGTGATCAACGCGGCGGTGCGCGGGGTGCCGCTCGGCGCGTACCCGGAGGAGGCGGTCGCGGTGCGTTCCGACGGTCGCCGCGCCCACCGGTGAGGCGCGGCACCGCATACCACGCATTCGCGGGTCAGCCGATTTAATGTGGTGCGCAGCATCACCTGTAGATCACAGAGGAGACGTCGTTGACCGACCCGTCACGGGTGGACGAACTGCAGCCGGGCGATCACGCCTGCCTGACGTTCTCGGACGTCGACGAACGCCTGGACCTGGTCGCCGCGTTCATCCGGGACGGGCTGCGCCTCGGCGATCGGGTGCTCTGCATCACCGACTCCGTTCCGTGTTCCGCGCTGCACGCCGAGCTGGCCGGGCGGGGCCTGCCGATCGACGAGGCGACGCAGGCGGGCCGGCTGCACCTGGCGACGAGCGCGGAGACCTACCTCGCGGAGGGCTCGTTCGCGGCGAACCGGATGCTCGACCTGCTCTCCGATCGGATCGAGCAGGCGCGGTCGGAGGGGTACCGGGCACTGCGGATCGCCGGCGACATGTCCTGGGCGCTCCGGCCGGTCGCGGGAGTCGACGAGTTGATGACGTACGAGTCGCAGCTGCGGTCGTTGCTCGCCGACGGCGGCGGCATCGCGATCTGCCAGTACGACCGGCGCTGCTTCGACCCGGTGACGCTCGCCGGGGTGACCGCCGCGCACGAGCTCGCCGTCGCGGCCGTGACCTATCACGATGACGCGCTGCTGCGGATCTGCCGGCAGTACGTGCCGGGTGGGCTGCGGGTCGCCGGCGAGCTCGACTACCGGGCGGTGGCGCCCCTGACGCGCGCGCTCACCGAGTCGCTCAGCCTGGACGAACACGTCCACGTCAACCTGACGCAACTCGCCTTCATCGACGTCCAGGCCGCCGGGGCGCTGCTCCAGGCGGCGTTGAGCCTGGCGACCGGCCAGCGCATGGTCCTGCGCTGCCGGCCGCTGATCCACAAGGTGCTCCGCACGCTCGGCGCGGACGAGATCCCGCAGCTGGACCTGGTGATCAGCGATGACGAGTAGCCCGGACGCCCAGCCGCTGCAGCCGTCCCGGGCACCGCGCGAACGGTCCCGGCTGCTGCTCGACGCGCCGTTCGAGCAGCGCGACCTGGTGGCGCTGCGCCAGGCGGTGGCCGCGCACGCCGATCGCGCCGGCCTGCCCACCGCCCGGGTCGCCGAGCTGGTGGTGGTCGCGTCGGAGCTCGTCACGAACGCGATCCGGCACGGGGACGGCCGGGGGCGGCTGCGGCTGTGGACGGCCGACGGGATGCTGCACTGCCAGGTCACCGACGACGGACCGGGATTCGCCGGCGACGCCCCCGTCCGGCCGCGCCGCCCCGAGCCGGGCGCGGTCGGCGGCCGTGGCCTCTGGCTGGTCGCCGAGTTCTGCGACGCCCTCACCGTCGACAGCACCGCCGAGGGCACCACCGTGACTGCCGCGATGGCACTCCTCACCCCGGGCCCCGCCGACAGCGGCGCCCGGTGAGCTTCTCGATGCGCAGGCCGGCGAGCCGGTAATCGGCGTCTCCGTACCGCCGCTCGGCGCCCGGGTCGTGTAGCCGGGATCACTATGGGTAAAGCGCTCAACTAAAGATCATCTGTGCCGATCGGACGGTTCTCGGTGTCGGCGCCGGCGAGGCATCCACAGGGTGCTTGCGGACACTGGGGATGGCCTATGTCCGAAGGAGCACGGATGTCCGTCCTCTTGCGCAGGCTGACCAGTCCATTGGTCGCCCTGCTCGCCGTGATAGCCGTCACGGTCCCCGCGACCGCGGCGGTCGCCGCGCCCGCACCGTTGCCCCACGTCGTCGGGGGCTACATCCCCAGCGGCGGACGCATTCTCGCCGGCGCCGACCAGGCCGGCGTCTACGCCTCCACCACGCTGCCCGCCAGCGTGGACCTGCGGCAGTACGCCCCGCCCGTCGGCGACCAGGGCCAGGTCGGCTCCTGCGTCGCGTGGACGATCGCCCACGGGATCATGGGCTACTACGCGACCCGCACGGGCGGCGTCGGCGCGCCGTACGCCCCCCTCTTCCTCTACATGCGCACGGTCGCGCCGGGCGGCGCCCCGAGCGCCGGCCTCAACCCCGACCAGGCGCTGGCGAACGCACAGTCCGGCGGCGTCGACACCCAGGACAACTACTTCCAGGGCACGACCGGCTGGCAGACCCCGCCGACCGCGCAACAGATCGAGAACGCGAAGAACTTCAAGGTGACCGGCTGGAGCCGGCTGTGGCTCGGCGGCAACCAGGGCTCGGCCGCGCAGACCGCGGTCCAGCAGGCGCTCGCCTCGGGTTCGCCCGTCGCGATCGGCTTCCCGGTCTTCAACGACTTCATGAACCTGCGGACGCACAGCGTCTACAGCACGACCTCCGGCACCAACCTCGGCGGCCACATGGTGGCCGCGTTCGGGTACGACGCCCAGGGCGTCTTCATCCGCAACTCGTGGGGCACGGGCTGGGGCAACGGCGGCGACGCGAAGGTCTCCTGGTCGTTCGTGAACAGCGTCGTCAACGGCGCGTACACGGTCAGCGGCATCCAGACGCCGTCGGCGCCGATCCCGATGCCGCCGACGGTGGCGTCGCTCTCGGTCAACAAGGGCAGCTCCGACGGCGGCACCCAGGTGACGATCACCGGCGCCGGCCTGGCCAGCGCGTCGGCGGTGCGCTTCGGCTCCGCCTCCGCCACGTTCAGCCCCGTCCAGGCCAACGGGGTCACCAAGCTGGTCGCCACCGCCCCGGCGAACGCGCTCGGCACGGTCGACGTCACGGTCACCAACACCGCCGGCACCAGCCCGGTCGGCACGGCCAGCAAGTTCACGTACGTGCCGCCGCCGCCCGCGGTCTCCGGAATGAGCGCGAGCAGCCTGCTCATCTTCGGCGGCACGACCATCACGGTGAACGGCACCAACCTCACCGGCGCCAAGTCGGTCAAGATCGGCACGAAGATCGCGACCCCGAAGGTGCTCTCGGCGACCAGCCTGACCTTCGTGGCGCCTCCGATGCCGGTCGGCACGTACGACGTCACCGTCACCACCGCGCAGGGCACCAGCCCCACCGGGCCCGCGGCCAGGTTGACCTACGTCAACCCGCCGCCGCCGGCGGTCGAGTCCGTCACGCCGAGCAGCGCGCTGACCTACCTCTCCACGCCCGTCGTGGTGACCGGCACGAACCTCACCGGCGCGTCGCGCGTCACGCTGGGCGGTAAGGCGCTGACCTTCACCCGGGTCTCCGACACCCAGCTGAGGCTCACGGTGCCGCCGGGCACCGCCGGCACCGTCGACCTGCAGGTCACCACGCCCGGCGGGACCAGCGAGGTGGGCACCTCGGCGCAGTTCACGTACCGGACGCCGCCGGCGCCGGCGATCACCTCGATCAGTCCGAAGAGCGCCCTGACGTACGTGACCACGCCGGTGGTCATCACCGGCGTCAACCTCACCGCCGCCTCGAAGGTGACCGTCGACGGCGTCGCGGTCTCGTTCACCCGCGTCTCCGACACGCAGATCAAGGTGTCGATGCGGCCGCACGCGGCCGGCGACGTCGACGTGCAGGTGACCACGCCGGGCGGGGTGACCGCGACCGGGTCGGACGCGCAGTTCAGCTACACGGCGCCACCGGCGCCGGTGGTCGACACGGTGTCGCCGGCCAGCGGGCTCACCTACCTGACCACCACCGCGCTGGTGACCGGGACCGACCTGACCGCCGCGTCGGGCGTGACGGCCGGCGGCGTCAAGGTCACGTTCAGCCGGATCTCCTCGACCCAGCTGCGGGTGACGCTGCCGCCGCGGGCGGCCGGTGACGTGCAGCTCACGGTCACCACGCCGGGTGGCACCAGCACGGGCACATTCACGTACGTCGCGCCGCCGCCGCCGAAGGTGACGGGCCTCAGCGTCGGCAAGGGCCTGACGTACGTGTCGACGCCGGTGACGTTGACCGGCACCGACCTGACCGCGGCGTCCGCGGTGACGGCGGGCGGGACGCGGGTGTCGTTCACCCGGGTCTCGGACACGCAGATCAGGGCGACCCTGCCGCCGCGCGCCGCCGGGAGCGTCGACGTGCTGGTGACCACGCCGGGCGGGACCAGTGAGGCGGTGCCGTTCACGTACGAGGCGCCGCCGCCGCCGGTGATCGACGCGATCAGCCCGGAGAAGGCGTACACGTACAAGACGACGACGGTCGGGCTGACCGGCAGCAACTTCACGGCGGCGTCGGCGGTCACGCTCGGCGGCGTAAAGGTGTCGTTCGTCCGGATCTCCGACACGCAGCTGCGGGTCACGCTGCCGCCGCGGCCGGCCGGCGCGCTGGGCGTGCGGGTGACCACGCCGGGCGGGACCAGTGAGGCGGGCACGTTCACGTACGAAACGCCGCCGCCACCGGCGATCTCGTCGCTGACCGTCACCAGCGCGATGACGTACGTCTCGACGGTCGTGCTGGTCAACGGCAGCAACTTCACCGCCGCCTCCCGCGTGACGGCCGGCGGCGTCGCCACCCCGTTCACCGTCGTCAACGACGGGCAGCTGCGGGTGGTCCTGCCGCCGCGGGCGGCGAGCGCGGCCGGCACGGTCGACGTCCAGGTCACGACGCCGGGCGGTACGACGACGGCGAGCCCGGCGTCGGAGTTCACGTTCGTGGCGCCGCCCGTGCCGACGCTCTCCTCGCTCAGCCCCGCCAGCGGGCTGACCACCAAGAGCACCACGGTGGTGATCACGGGGACCGGGCTGACCGCGGCGTCGCGGGTGACCGTCGGCGGGACGGCGGTCACGCTGGTCCGGCTCTCGGACACCCAGGTGCGGGTGACGATGCCGCCGCGCGCGGCCGGCACCTACCCGGTGGTGGTCACGACGCCGGGCGGCGTCACCGCCGCCAGCAGCGGTAGCACGTTCCGCTACACGGTTTCCTGACCGGAGCCCGGTTGTCGGGGGAGCCCGCCGTCACGATCGACGGCGGGCTCCCCCGAGTCGTTTCCACGGCGGCGCCTCCCGCGGGACGCGCCGCCGTCATCGCCGGACGCGCACGGCGCTAGACGGTCGCCATCGCCCGCTGGCTCATCTCGTGGCTGATCCGCTCGAACGTGCCGGCGCTCTCCTCCTTCTGCACCAGGTTCGTCTGCAGAAACTGCGCGCACTGGCTGTCGCCCATCAGCACCGCCTTGTCCACCAGCCCCCGGTAGGTGCCGACGCCGTAGTGCGAGAGCTTCATCGCCGTGCCCAGCGCATAGAGCTCCATGACATGCTGCGAGGGGTTCTGACTCATGAACGCCTGGAACTCCGTGCCCGCGCCGTCGAGGGTGGCGCAGGTGATGTTCTTCGGCCGCGTGCCCATGGCCTGGAAACACGCGTCGAGGTTTCTCAGCTTCTGTTGACTCGACTGCTCCTCCATCCGCAGCAGCTGCGAGAGGTTACCGTCCTTGACCTTTCCGGCCGCCTGGGCGAACAACTGACCGCTCTTCTGCTCCGCATCCCGCGTCGCGGACAGCTCGTACATGAACAACTCGCTCGGACTGTTGAGCGCCATGCCTACCCCCGATCAGCTGGACCACCGTGTCAGTGCGGCGGCTACCCGTTCTGCCACCGCCCATGCCGCCGGTCTCGGGCACCGACGGCATGGGCTTTCGGCGTGGCGACCGGGCGCGGGGTCAGACCCGGGCGGTCTCCGGCGCGGGCTCCGGCCGCGTGGCACGGCCGTGTCGCCGCGTCAGCAGTCCGTCGAGCGACCACGCGCCCGCTCCGAGCGCCGCGATCAGCAGGAACGACCAGCAGAAGAGGGCGGCCAACTCGCCGCCGTTGTTCAGCGGCAGCAGCGCGGCCGGCTGGTGCACCACGAAATAGGCGTACGCCATGGAGCCGGAGCAGATGACGGCGGCGACCCGGGTGCCGAGGCCGATCAGGACCAGTAGCCCGCCCACGAACTGGATGAGCGCGGCCCACCAGCTGGGCCAGGCGCCGATCTCGACGGCCTGGCCGGTGCCGCGGGCGCCCCCGAAGATGCCGAACAGCGAGGACGCGCCGTGCAGCGCGAACAGCAGGCCGAGCACCATCCGGAAGAGCGTGGTGACGACTGTGGAGAGGTTGACGGGGCTCACGGGTGACTCCTTGCGATCGAATGATCGGACTCCCGCCCGGGAGGAGACCGTGACAGCGACACCCCGGCTCACCATTGAGATATATCAATGTCTTGCCCTCTGCGGCAAGCGGGACGTCACTCGTCGAAGACGCAGAGCGCGGCGGAGGCGTCGTCGTGCAGCTTGTACCGGGGGTGGGCGCGCGCGTCGCGATCCGCGTTCTCCGCCAGCCGTACCCGCCGGATCAGCTCCTCCGGGCCCGCGTCCGTGAGCAGGTCGAGCAGCTGGGGCCAGGTCAGGAACGCGTAGTCGTCGACCGCGCAGGAGGCGCCGTCGGTCAGCAACGCGGCGCGCCGGACCCGCCGCCGCCCGGCCAGCGGCAGACTGCCGGTGACGGCCCGATGCGCGGCCTCGGGATTGGCGGCGGCGATCCAGTATCCGTCGGGTGTGTTGGTGAGCTCGTGCTTGCGCGCCGCGGTCTGCCGCATCCGCGCGCCCTGCTCGGCGCGGCCGATGTCATAGTCCCCCGCCACGGCGATCTGGCGCAGCTCGGCGACCGCGCGCCGGAAGCGACTGTCGGTGACGACCCGGACGTCGGCGCCGAGTTCGACGACGAGGGTGCCGTCCGAGAGGACCAGGTAGTCGAGCGTATCCCCGGCGTCGCGGGCCAGGCAGACGGTCGCCGCCGGGGTCGCCGGATTGTCCAGGTCGCACCGGCCGTCGTGGTCACCACGTACCCGGCGGATCGCCTCAGCCAGCTGCTCGGCCAGCGAACCGTCGGGGGAGGCGGCGGCGACCTCGGTGAGCCGCGCGGTGAGGCGCCGGACGTACCAGGCCGGTCCGTGGACGCACCCGGTGTCGATGCCGGGCGGCGTCGTCACCCCGTCCAGCACGGCGACCAGCGACCCCGCCTGGAACGCGTGGTCCTCGTTCTCGGCGTGGCCCGGCGCGGCCTCGGACGCCAATCGGACCCGCATCGGGCCTCCCCGTCAGCGCGCGTGCGGCAACCCCCGCTCGACAGCTTCGCACGCCGGGTGGCGAGCCGAGGCGGATTCCGTCTTTGCGGAACCGGAACCGCGCATACGGGAGGTGACGCCTATCCGACAGCGACCGAAAGGTCGGTGACCCAATGGAAATCGATGACTACGGCGAGTGTCGATTTTGCCTGGTCGACTCGGCTTTTCGGCCGGACTTGCCCCGCCATCGGGACGTCCCGGGCAGCGGCGAACCGTAAATGGGCATTAAAGTCTGCGATGCGCCGCCCAGCGCCCGAAACACGGCGTACGCGTAGGACGATGCGGCGCATTCTCCGACGGGGAGACCTCATTGCTTTCTTCAGTTTTCCGTAGACCCCTTGTGCTCGCGTCGGCCCTCGCGGTCGGCGCCACCACCCTCGTGGCGGGCACGGGCGCGGCCAACGCCAGCCTGCCCGGGGCTGCCAACAGCCCCCTCACCAGCAGCAACGGCAGCACCACGATCCGGTTTGCCGGCGGCGGCTCCCTGGCCTCGTCGGACAACCTCACCGACGTCGCCTGGGCCCCGGACGGCAGCCAGGCGCTCTACGTCGACAACGACGGCAACATTGCCAAGCTTCGCCACAACGACGCCCAGAACATCTGGTCGATTGTCGACAGCCCCGCCCTGCGGCGCGGCCCCAGCTGGCGCGGCGACGGCAGCGGCATCGTCTGGGCCGAGCGGGCCTCGGCGTCCGTGCCGTGGACCATCCGGGTGGGTGCCAACACGTCCGGCTGGACGACCCGGCAGATCTCGCCGGCCGACGGTAACCACTACCTCAACCCCGACGGCGGGGCCGACCTCCGCATCGTCTTCCAGCGCCAGGCGGACTCCAACGGCACGCCGACCGGCACCCCGGCCGTCGTTCTCTACGACCCGTTGCAGCCGGAGGGTTCGCAGATCTCGGTCGTCGACGAGAACGGGGCGAACCCCGCCATCTCGCCCGATGGCACCAAGGTCGCGTTCGTCCGCGACGGTCAGATCATCGTGTCGGACCTCGCCGGCGACAACGAGGTCGTGGTGACCAGCAACGCCGCGTCCCACGACAACCCGACCTGGTCGCCGGACGGCACGACGATCGCCTTCACCCAGGGCAGCGGCGTGGCGACCGCCGCGGCCAACGGCACCCAGGCGGCCAGCCCGACCGTGGTGTCCGGGCTGTCCGGCGTTCCCGCCTACCAGCCGCGCCGCGCCGACCGGGTGGCCCGGCTCGCCGGCTCGAACCGCTACACCACGGCCACGGCGGTCTCCCAGTCGCACTGGGCCACGATCAGCGACTCGACCGACCGGCGCCAGAAGGCAGAGTCGGTCATCCTGTCGCGCTCCGACACCTTCGCCGACGCGCTCGGCGGCTCGGCGCTCGCGGTCGCCAAGACCGGTCCGCTGCTGATGACCGCGCCGACCACGCTGCACACCGCCACCACGGCCGAGATCCAGCGGGTGCTCGCCCCGGGCAAGACCGTCTACCTGCTCGGCGGTCCCGGCGCGATCTCCGCCTCGGTCGAGAACGCGATCAAGGCGCTGGGCTACAACACGACGCGGCTCCAGGGCGCCAACCGGTACACGACGGCGGTCGCCATCGCGAACGCGATCGACCCGACGCCCGACCTGGTGCTGGCGGCGACCGGGAACAACTTCCCCGACGCCCTCGCGGCCGGCGCCGCGGCCGGCTCCTACAACACGCCGGGCAGCGGGCTGTCCGCCGTCGTGATGCTCACCAACGACGCGGCGATGCCCGCGCCGGTCAAGACGTACCTCGACGGACTCTACAACGACAACAGCGAGGGGCCGGTGCTGTTCGGCATCGGTCGGTTCGCGGCCCAGGCCGGCCTCAGCTACGACCCGTCCACCGTCGAGGTGTGGGGCGAGAACCGGTACGAGACGGCACTCTTCACGGCGTTCACGTTCTTCGCCGGCAGCAACTACGCCGGCTTCGCCACCGGCGCCAACTGGCCGGACGCGCTGGCCGGTGGCGCGCTGATGGGTCTGCTCAACGGGCCGCTGATGCTCACCCCGGGCACCGCGAGCAGCCTCGGCTTCCACGCGGAGCTCGTCGCCGACGAGGGCGCCGGCTCGCTGCACACCGGCATCGTCTTCGGTGGCGCGCCGGTCGTGAACGACACCCAGCGGAACCAGATCGGCAGCTGGATCAGCGGGCCGGCCGGGTACAGCCGGCCGGTCAACCCGACCGACATCGGTCTGGAGTTCGGCAGCGGCGGCGCCAGCCCGAACGGGGCCCGCGCCCTGAGCAGCCGGTCCGCCGCGACGGCGGGTTCGGCAGCGCAGGACGTCAACCGGGTCCGCACGCCCGAGCAGGCGGCGGCCGCCGCCGACCAGCTCCGGGAGCGGTTCGCGCGGTAAGTAACCTCGCCACCCGAAGGGGCCCAGCCGGTACGGCTGGGCCCCTTCGTTTTTGCCTGAGCCACCGTACCGTGCCTCTCGGAGGCGTCCGTCCACAGTGGCGACTCGTAGGGAACGTCGCGTAAACAGCCGTCCCACCGGAAGCCCCCTACTACCGGGAGTCGCGCGCCATCGGCGCGTCGCTCGCGCCAATCCAGGACACGAGGCGCGGCACTATCGGTGACCCGGCAGTCCGTCGAGCGATTGAGCGGGCGGGCGCCGGCACCGCGACGGGCGGTGCACTCCCCCGGGTGGAGACGCGACCCGACCGCGCCGACCCGGTGTCCCCGGTGTTGCCGCCGGGCGCGTCCCAGGCCCCTCGCCGTCGAGAGTGGACGTCGCGGCTGCGGCGGTCGGCTACGGACCACGAAAGACGCCGGCGCCCGCGTCGGGATGACGCGGGCGCCGGCGCGATGTCGGCTCGTGCTCCGGGCTACCGGATGTACGCGATGCCGTCCGTGGTGACGCGGGGGCGGCCGGAGGTGCCGGCCACCACGATCTTGATCGTATGGGCCGCGCTGGTGGCCCAGTCGATGGTCCAGACGGCCTGTCGGTGCCCGGCCGTGCTCGACCCCAGGTCGAGCGTGTCCACCTGCTCGCCGTCGACGTAGAGGTGCACCCGGCCGGAGCCGGAGACGTTCGACGCGATGAACGACGCCGACCGGCCGGTGAAGCTCCAGGTCAGCGACGCGTTCGCCGCCGTGCTGGTCAGCGCGGACCCATCGAGGTAGCCGCTGCCGGTGGCGGTGCTCCACGTACCGGTGCGGGTGGCCGCGGCCTCGCTGACCAGGACGGGGGTCCACGCCGTCGACGCGGACGCCGTGTTGCCGGCCAGGTCCTTGGCGGTCATGCTCCAGGTGCTCGCCGCGCCCGGCTTGACCGTCGTCGACACACTCAGGGCCTTCGGCGAGAACGTGCGGGCCGACGGCGCGGTGAGAGCGACCGAATCCAGCGCGATGTTGTCGGTGGCGTACCAGGTCAGGGTGGCGGGAACGGCCGTGGCGGTGACCGTGCCGGTGCGCATCCGCAGCTGCGGCCGGCGGACAAACCTCGGCGCGGCCGTCTCGACCACGACGGTCTGCGCGGCCGTGGTGGCGGTGGCGCCCCGGAGGTGGACGCCGCGGACCTGCACGGTGTGCTGACCGTCGGGGACGGTCACGGCCGCCGTACGGTCGGTCGCGCGGGTGGTAGCGGCGACCTTGCCGTCGATCAGGAGCTCGAAGCGGGACATCAGGCTGCTCGGGGTGTTCACGGACCAGGAGGCGGTGACGTTGCCCGTGGTGTAGTGGACCTTGCCGGACCTGGTGGTGGGGGTGAGCCCGGTCAGCGTCAGTCCGGACACGCCGGCGGCCCTGGTGCGGATCGTCGGAAGCTGCCGGTACAACGCTTCGCCGGGGCACTCCGTGGCGTAGCCGTCGCGGTGGCCGGAGATCCGGAACATCTCCACCCGGTCGCCCTGGTTGAACTTGCCGTTGCTCAGCCCGGCGGTCATCATCACCTTCCCCGCCGGGTCGTACCCGTACAGGCCGAGCTTGTACGCCGCGAGACTCGCGATCGCGTCCTGGACCGCGGTGTTCACCCCGGCGTCGATGTAGGTGCCGAGGACCGCGATGCCGGTCGTGTCGGTGTTGAAGCCGAGGGTGTGTGCCCCGAGCACCGGCTTGTCGATCCCGCCGGCGTGGCCCTCGAAGAGCGTGCCGCACTTGTCGACCAGGAAGTTGTAACCGATGTCCTCCCAGCCGTTGGTCTGCACGTGGTACGTCTGGATCGCCCGGATGATCGAGGCGGATTCGCTGCAGTTGTAGGTGTTGCTACCGGCGGTGTGATGGACGAAGACCGCCTTGACCTCCTTGCGGTACTCGGCCGGTCTGGTGATCGCCTCGTTGGCGCCCCACCCCGCCCGCGTGACCATGTTCGGCCGCGGAACGGACTCGGCGGCCGCGGACGCCCGGGTCGCCGTGGTGGCCGGCGCGGGCGTCGACGGGGTCGGCTGGGAGGTCGGGGTCGCCGCGGGCGGCGTGCCCGGCGTCGGGTCGGAGGTCGCCGGCTCGCCGGTCGGCTCGCCGGTCGGCTCACCGGCCGGCGCCGGATCGGCGGGAGTCGGCTCCGCGGCGACCTGACGCACGTTGGCGACCGGCCGCAGGCCCGTCCCCGCGCGCTGGCCGGTGCCGGCCGCGCCGGCCTTGCGGCCCGATGACTCACCCGGGTCCACCAGCTCCAGCCGCAGGCCGTCCGGAAGCTTCTCCGACGTACCCCCGGCCGCCGACGTAACCCGCACCTCGACGCCGTCCGACGGCCCGACCCAGAGCGGGTCCGTGCTGCCCCGCAACCGCCCGCCGGCCCGTGCCGCCGTCCCCTCCGGGCCCCCGTGGCCGTGGCTGTCCAGCTCCTGCCAGCCACGCCAAACCCCGCTGCCGGCCGCGCGAGTACGGATCTTGATCGTGCCGTCGAGGTGAGCGGCGGGGTCACGCCACGAGACACCGACCAGGCTGAACCGCTCGGTGTCGCGCGACGGGATCGTGGCTTCCGGCCGCGCCGCCGCGGCGACCGCCGGGAACTCGACGGTACGCAGCGTCGCGGTGGGCGCCTCTTCGGCTGCGGACGCCTCGTCGACGCCGTCGGCGCCGAACGCCAACGCCACCACGGCCGCGCCGGCCGCCATGGTCGTGGCGGCGACGCCCGCACCGATCCCGGTCGCGCGCCTACTCCAGCGGATCCCCGTCAATCTCAACGTCTTACCTCCACGACCCCGGTGCATAGACGACCGGCTACGGCTTTCGGCGCCGTGATGCTATCGGGATTCCGCCGGCGCCGTGGGCACCTGAGGGTTCGGCCGGAAGGGCGCCGGAGCCGCTGCCGGAGTGCGGCCGGCGCCGCCGACGGCGGCACCGCCAGCGTGGAAGGACGCGATCAGATCCGACAAGGCACCTGCTGGCACGATGACCCGTAAGGCAGATACCGTCGTCCAATGTGACTTCACCTGAGATCACCGTTGCCACCGTGGCAGATCGTGGACGGGTCATCGACTCGTTGGTCGCCGCATTCGCCACCGATCCCGTTCTGCGATATCTATTCCCTGACGAGGCCACCTATCCGCAGCACGCCGCCGCCTTCTTCGGACACCTCTTCGACAAGCGGGTGCACAAGGAAGCGATCTGGACGGTCGGAAACGGGGCCTCGGTCGCGATCTGGGAGCCACCTTCAACCGAGGACGGGGCGCCAGACGAGTGCCTCGCCGCCCAACTCCCCGCCGACACATTCGCGCGCGTTCGTGCCTACGACCAGGCCGTCCACGCCGCGCTGCCGGCCGCGCCGTTCTGGTACCTCGGCGTCTTGGGCACCCACCCCGACTACGCCGGCCGCCGCTGGGGTCATGCCGTCATGGCGGCTGGATTGCGTCGTGCCGCGGCGGACGGCCTGCCGGCGTTCCTGGAGACCAGCAATCCCGCCAACGTTGAGGTGTACCGCCGCGCCGGCTGGGAGGTTCACGGTGTCGTAACGCAACCGCTGCCTATCTGGATCATGCAACAGTCGGCTCGCTAACTGCGAACGGCGGACCTCCTGACGGAAGGCATGGCACTATGCGGAAACTGATCTACGGCATGAACCTGACCCTGGACGGCTACATTTCCGCGCCCGGCGACGACCTCGGCTGGAGCGAGCCGAGCGATGAGCTGTTCCAGTGGTGGCTCGATCAGGAGCGGGAGATCAGCCTGTTTATGTATGGGCGCCGACTGTGGGAGACCATGAGCGCCTACTGGCCGACCGGTGACCTGCAGCCGGGCGCCACCCCGGCGCAGATCGAGTTCGCGCGGAACTGGCGGGACACGCCGAAGGTGGTGTTCTCCTCAACGATCGACAGGGTCGACTGGAACACTCGCCTGGTCACCGGCGACGCGATCGCCGAGATCACCCGGCTCAAGGCCGGGGACGGCGGCCGGATGCGGGTCGCTGGCGCAACGCTCGCCGGCGCGGCCATGCGGGCCGGGCTGATCGACGAGTACGAGATCGTCACCCATCCGGTTCTCGTGGGCGGCGGCACACCGTTCTTCAGTGCGCTGGACGGCTGGGTGAACCTGAACCTGGTGGAGACGCGGACGTTTCCCGGCGGCGTGATCCTGACCAGGTACGAGACGAAACGCTGAGCGCGATTCCTTCTCCGCAAAACCCGTTGGCAGGCCACGGCGACCACTGCTACCTTTCCGGAGGCCGTGTCAGAGACCGAGGAGGTGGTACCCGTGAACGTTTCGACGTGGGTGCTCCCCTCTGGGGTCACGGTCGGGCGATAGGTCGTCCGGGAGCGCCGTTCAAGAGCACTCCCGAAAGGCACGACCTTGCGATTCACTTCCGAACGGCGCCTCGACGACGGTGTCCTCGAGCGCGAATTCACCCTCGGCGAGATCCCTGGCATCCTGTGGACGCCCGGATCCGCATCCGCACCGGCGCCGCTGATCCTGGTTGGCCACCCCGGCGGACTGCACATGATGTACCCCCGCCTGGTGGCCCGGGCCCGGCACTCCGCGGCGGAGGGCTTCGCCGCGGCCACCATCGAGCTCCCCGGGAGCGGTGACCGGCCCCGTTCCGCCGCCGCCGAGGAGGCCCGCGCCGACCTGCGTCGGGCGCTGGAAGCCGGCGAGCCGGTCGACGACGAGATCGTCGACCGGCTCGTCCTCCCGCTGGTCGAAAAGGCGGTCCCGGAATGGCGGGCCGCCTTGGACGCCCTCCTTTCGCTGCCCGAGATCGGCGGCCCGGTCGGGTACGCGGGAGGCCTGATAGCCATCGGCCTCCGGCTGGCGGTGGTCGAGCCGCGCATCTCGGCCGCCCTTCTGTTCGCCGGGAGTTTCGTGCCCCGCACCATGTTCGAGGAGGCCCGGCAGGTCACCATTCCGCTGCAGGTCCTGCTGCAGTGGGACGACGAAGGGAACGACCGGCAGCTGGCCCTGGACCTGTTCGACGCCTTCGGCTCCAAGGAGAAGACGCTGCACGCCAATATGGGCGGGCACACCGGCGTCCCGCAGTTCGAGGGGGACGACGGGAACCGGTTCTTCGCCCGGCACCTGAAGTGAGGCGGGGGCGTCAGACAGGGAGCAGACGATAGGAGCAGGTGCACAACCGCCCCGGCCTCGGCGGTACCGGCCGGCCGGGGCGGCGCGTCTGCGGCTTGACGTCGGTGAAGATCGCCGGCGGACGCCCCCTGTGGATAACTGAACGGCCTGTGGATCTGCTACGTCAGGCGTTCCAGGCGAGAGCCCGCCGGGTCCGCTCGTACTCCCGGGACAACTCGGCGTCGATCTGCGCGGCCCGCGGTTCGGTGAGCGCCACCGCCGGCTCCCGCCAGGTGCGCTCGGTGATCATTCGCGCCCGCAGCCCGTTCGGCGGGTGCGTCGCGAAGAGGGACACGTCGTCGCGGATCGACAGCTGGCGCAGCAGCGGCAGCTGCCCGGCGTTCGCGGCCCGTGCCTCGTCCGCCGTCCGACGCCAGCGCGCCGGCCCGTGACCGGCGCGCGCGTCCCGGCGCACCAGCATGTCGATGACGTCGGCCAGCAGAAACGAATCGGAGAGGCTCGCCGCCGCCGCGGAACCGGCCACCCGGGCCGCCATCTCGTCCGCGAGGTACTCGGCGCGCTGGGTGTCGCGCAGGGCAACCCAGAGCAGCAGCAGGTGCGCACCGAACAACAGGCGGGCCATCGTCGCCTGCACCACGTGGGCCAGCAGTGCGCCCACCATCTCCAGCAGACCCGCGCCACGGACCGTGTCGACCGGCCGGACCAGGTCGGCCGCGTTCGCGAGCATGGTGAAGGCCGGCTGGGTCAACAGCAGGCGCCGTGAGTCGCCGTTGACGAAGTGCCCCAGCTCGTGGCCGAGCAGCGCGACCCGTTCCTGCGGCGGCAGCGAGCCCCAGAGCGGCAGCCCGAGGCAGAGCACCCGGCGCCGCCGCACCCCCACGCACGTCGCGTACGCGTTGAGGCGCCCCTCATCGAGCGCCACGATGTCCGGCGTGGGGGCGCCGATGACGGTCGCCACCTCGTCGATCAGCCGGAACAGCGCTGGCGCGCGCTCGCGCGTCAGCACCTCAAGCTCGGGATCGAGCCGACCGAACCGCGGGCGCAGCGTGAACGCCACCGCGAGCGCGACGATGCCGACCAGCATGTTCAGCCCCGGGAACCGGTAAGCCACCAACAGCCACCCGCCGGCCGCCGCGAGCAGGGCGACGGCGGCGAGCAACAGCACCGAGGCCGTCACCGTCACGATCCGCGCCGGTCCGAGGCCACCCTGCTCAAGGGGGCGCTGCGCCAGCGCGGTGAACTGCTGCCGCGTCAGGCGGTAGGCGAGACCATGCGTCCGCCGGTCGATCCACTGCCAGCCGAACTCCGGGCGGTGCCGCTTCGGCTCGTACCGGTCCAGGTTCCACTCGCAGCGCGGGCACCACGGCACGGCCTCACGGATTGTCACGGTTGCCGAGGAACACCGCGCACAACGGTCGGCGGCCGCCTCGCTGATGATCACGGAGGTAGAGAATGCCGGAGGGACGACCGGACCGGAACGGCCCGTTCGGGCGATGCGCCTGCGGATGTAGAGGCCGGGCTTCGACTATTGGTCGGCAGCTGTCCAACCTGGAGCCTCACACTTATCCATCACCGGGCCTGCCGCACCCGTCCTGAGCTGCAACATCAGCTTGAAAAGTGCTCACGAATGGACGACATCCTGGTCTGCTGAGAACGGGGGTCCGGCCCGACCCACGCGGTCGGGCCGGACCTCAGCCTGACAGTCGCCCCCGCAGTGCTTCGGCGCCTGGGTGACCGAGCCGGTCGAGCAGGCTCAGCGCACGGCGCCAGGCCGCCCGCGCACCCGACAGATCACCAACCACGACTCGGGCGTCACCGAGGTGGAGCAGCACCTCGGCCTGCAAGAACTCGTCGCCGAGCATGGTGAAGAGCCGCAGCGCCCGGCGGTAACATCGCGTCGCGGCGACCTGGTCACCGAGGTGGGCGTGCGCGTAGCCGAGGGTGTCCCAGGCGCTGGCCTCACCGTGCCGGTCACCCACCGCCCGGAGTTGGCGGATGGCGCGGCGGGCGCAACCGCGCGCCGGATGGTACCGGCCGAGCTGGGCGTTACTCCAGGCGATCGAGTTCAACGACTCCGCCGCCGGTCCACGTCGACCTTCGGCCCGGAACAGCACGAACGCCTGGCGTGAGTGCCACATTGCCACCTGGTGCCGACTCGAGCCAGTGAACACCGCGGCGAGGGTTTGCTGCGCCCGCGCCTGCCCAAAGGGGTCGTCGAGAGCGCGGGACAGCTCCAACGCGGATCGGGCCTCGGCCTCCGCCAGGTCGTACCGGGCCAGCCGCAGTTGGGCACGGGCGAGCCCGCGGTGGGCGTAGGACTGCCCGACCTGATCGGCTGCCGCCCGCGCGGCGGTCAGCGCGGCACGCTGCATGGAAACCTGCTCCCTCCACCGGCCACTGCGTTGTAGGTAGGTGGTGACCGCCCAGGCCAGCCGCCAGGCGTGGGCACCACGGCCGGTCACGCCGGCCCATTCGACGACCCGCAGCAGGGTCGGGAGTTCCCGGGCGAACCACGTTGCGGCGCTGGCTGCCCCGCCCACCGGCGAGGTCACCACCCCGGCCCCGAGCGGCCAGGCCGGCAGGCCTTCGCGGCTCGGCTCCAACCGGCGGGCCGAAGCCAGCGCGGTACCCAGGTAGTGGTCGAACATCCGGTGCTCGGCGCAGGCGCGCACCGCGTCCGGTTCGGTTGACCGGACCAGCTCTCGGGCGTAGGCGCGGATCAGATCGTGCAGCGCGAACCGGTCGCCCCCGACTCGCGTGACCAGGCTCGCCTGCACCAACTCAGCCAGTACCGGGCGCACCCGGGCGGCGGGGATGCCGGCGAGACTCGCTGCCAGGGCCACCGTGAATTCGGCCCCCGGGTGCAGTCCCAGCAGCCGGAACAGCCGGGCGGCCGACCCCGTCAGCACCCCGTGGGACAGCGAGAAAAGCGTCCGCAGGTCGGTCGCCGGGTCAACTCCGGCGAACGGGTGCAACTCGCCGTCGGACGACCGTAGCTCGGCGGCGAGGTCGCGCAACCGCAGCTCCGGCTCGGTGGTGATCCGGGCCGCGACCACCGCCAGCGCCAGCGGCAGCCGGGCACACCGCTCGATGATTTCCGCGGTGGCGGCCGGCTCGGTCGCCAATCGGGCCGGCCCCAGACGCCTGGTGAGCAACGCGTACGACTCGGCGGCGGTGAGCATGTCCAGCGGCATCGACCAGGCGCCGTGTCCGACCACCAGGCCGGCCAGCCGGCTCCGGCTGGTGACCAGGACCAGGCAGCCGGAGGTGCCGGGCAACAGCGGTCGGACCTGTTCGGCGTCGCGGGCGTTGTCCAGCACGAGCAGCATCCGGCGCTGGACCAACAGGCTGCGCAGCAGCGCGTCCTGCGCCGGCACCTCGACCGGCATCCGGGCCGGCGACACGCCGAGAGCACCGAGCAGCGTCCGCAACGCCTCCTCTCCGGCCATCGACGCGCCGTCCCCCTCCCATCCGCGCAGGTTGACGTAGAGCTTCCCGTCCGGGAACCGATCAGCCACCTGATGCGCCCAGTGGACGGCCAGGGTGGTCTTCCCGACACCGGCCATGCCGGAGATGGCCACCACGGTCGTCCGCGGCGCGGCCGAATCGAGCAGGGCGGTGAGCCGGTGCAGCTCTGCACACCTGCCGACGAAGTACTCGGCGTCGGCGGGCAACTGTCCGGGCACCGGCCAGTCCGCCAGGGAGCTCGGATCAGCGGGTCGCCGCCGTCGCGTTGAAAGCAGATCAGAGCAGAACCGGTCTCGCTCGGCCCCCGAGAGGGCGAAGGCGTCGGCGAGCAGCCGCACGGTGCTCGGCCGGGGGCGCGCAACCCTGCCGGCCTCGATGTCACGGATACCTCGCACGCTGACGCCGACGCGCGCGGCCAACTCCTCCTGGCTGATCCCCAGCCGCTCCCGATGCGTCCGAACGATCGCACCGAGCACGTGACCTCCAGGCATCGACGTACATCAGCAATTATCCCGGTTCGCGACACCGATGGGCAATGCCTCCCCACGCCACCGGCCAACTCGCCGCACCCGTAAAGCGGGCGCCCGCGCGGCGCGGCCGCGTCACGGCCCGGTAGTCCTGCGGCGTGCTCCCCCGGGTACGCCGACGCCATCGCCCCTGACAGTTGCGGCTCAGGCCAGCACCGGCCGCCGCTGAAGCGGAGGGGCACCAACGGAGCCTTGTCCCAAAGATGAGAGAAGCGGCCGAAAAGGCGGGAAAGAAGAAGGCCGCATGGCTCCTCCCCCGCTCACCTCGTCGGCAGCTCTCCGCCGATGTTCACTTGGTGGCGGTTGGTTGCGCTTCGCTGGGTCGAGCTGGGGTCACCTGGCCCTGACCCTGCGTAGCCTCACTTCCCCGGCGATCGTAGGCTCGCCGCATGGCGTCGGTGATCGACATGGTGGGACTTGTTTTCGTCGTCGCTCTCCTACTGACCGTCGTGGTGGTCATAGCGATGCGCCTGTTAAAGCCAAAGCGGTCCCGGCCCGATGACGAATCCACTGGTTACCCGCTTCACCCGCCAGTGGACGGGGGCGGCGATGCAGGTGGGGGCAGCGAGTAGTCATTCAAGTGCGAGCAGCGGGTCTTCAGTTTGGGAGAGCGTGCTCAACCGGCCGTGATGGCCGAAACGCCTGCGGCCGGCAGCAGAGCCGAATGCCGCTCGTGCCCGCTCATGACCGCTGCGCGCCACGGTTACTGGCCCGTGGACGGCCCGTCACGGCCACCGGCTTGCACGCGTCCCTGCGGCACGCCGAGTGGTCCGGCCCGAGCCCGGTCCGCCCGCGCGGACCCGGCCTGCGGATTCGACCGCCGGCTTTGTTGATCAATCGGCGGGGTGTCGGTTAGCGTACCGGCCGTGAAGCGCTTTCGGGTTACCTCCACTGTGTTGCTCTGTGCCTCCCTGATGACTCTCGCCGCCTGCGGCGGGGAGGACAGCGCCACCACGGCCGTCTCCACGCCGTCCGCCTCCACGCCGTCCGCCTCCACGGCTTCTTCCTCGACGGCCGCGCCGTCGACGTCGGCGAGCACCACGGCCGCCGCGAGCGACAAGGAGCTCTGCGAGTCCGCCAAGAAGGCGAGCGACGACGGACGGGCGCTGCTCGTCAAGGCCGCGCGGTCCGGCAAGGCGCCGACGCCGGCCGATTTCAAGGAGATCCTGACGGATCTGGAGCAGAAGTTCACCACGGCTGCCGCCGCCGGGGGCGACGGCAAGGTAGCCCGCATCATGAAGCAGTTCGCTGCGGAGGCCGCGAAGGCGGCAGCTGCCGCGGACCCGGGGACCGCCGCCGACAACCCCGCCTTCCTCAAGGTCGGCGCGGACCTCAGCGCCGCCTGCAAGGCGGTCGGAGTCACCGCCACGTTCTGACGGCTTCGCCACCACCGCCAACGCCACTGTCCCCGCGGACCATGTCTGGTCCGCGGGGACGCTGGCATATGGGTAGGTGGGAACGAGACTCGGCTACGAGCGGCCGGCGTACCCGGCTGGTGGTCAGCGAGTTGAATGGAGGGCGACCGGCGCGCGGCGGCCGAAGCCATGAGCAAAGCCTTGTTCGGGGGCTGAGGAGCAGTGGCTCCCAACGTGGTTCCCATGAACCGCCCGGGCGTCTTCGCAGCGCATACGAAAAAGCCCCCGACCTCGCCGTTTTGGCTGGCCGGGGGCTTTCCCCTGTGTTGCGCGCCCGAAGGGACTCGAACCCCTAACCTTCTGATCCGTAGTCAGATGCTCTATCCGTTGAGCTACGGGCGCAGGTGCTCGGTCAGTCTACACAACCAACCTTCGCGCGGAGACTCCGGGATTCGAACCCGGGAGGGGCTTTAAGACCCCAACCGCATTAGCAGTGCGGCGCCATAGACCAGACTAGGCGAAGTCTCCAGGGTGGCCCAGCAGACCACCGCCGGTCGAGAATACAGGTCGGTGACGCCAGACGCCAAAGAGGCCTGCCAGGCGTCGCGGCGACGGGACAGCGGCCCACAAACCTGGGCAGACCGCCCGCCCTCGGTCGCCTGCTCTCCGAGCCACCTGCGACAACACCTGCCGCGGTGCTCGCCCTCCTTCCACCTGGCAAAAGTGAGCGATCGCACTAGGCTGCGTGCATGGAGGAGCAGCCGACCCCCGAGGCGACGTCCGGCCCAACTAAGCCGACACCACGGCCGCGTACCCCGAGGGCCGCGTTCACCCCGCCCGAGGGCGTCCTCGACGAGGGCGCGCCCGCCCGGCCCGCCTCACGCGCGCAGTCCGCTCCGGCCGTGCTGTTCCAGCCGCCCGCGGCGGAGACAGCGCCGGCGACCACGACCGGGCCGGGCCCGGAGACGCCGCCCGCGACGGGCGCGGCGGCAAGCACGGCGCCGAACGTCACCCCCGCAAAGAGGGCCACCCCCGCAAAGAAGGCCACCCCGGCAAAGAGGGCCACCCCCGCGAACAAGGCCACCCCGGCGGAGAAGGTCACCCCGGCGAAGAAGGCCGGCGGGAAGGCCACCCCGACGACGAAGAAGGCGACGCCCGCGAAGGCCACGCCCGCGAAGAAGGCCACGCCCGAGAAGGCCACCCCGGTCAAGAAGGCCAGCCCGGCGAAGAAGGCTGCCGCAGAGAAGCAGGCCGCCGCAGAGAAGCAGGCCGCCGCAGAGAAGCAGGCCGTCGTAGAGAAGCAGGCGGCGGCGACGCCGGCGCCCGCGAAGAAGGCGGTGGTGCCGGCGCAGCCACGTCCCGACGTACCCCGGGAGGTGCCGGACGCGCCCACGGCCCGGCGGCTGCTGACGCATCCCGGCTTCGCGCCGGAGCTGCTCGCGCTCGCGGCCGTGCGGGTCCTCGGACCACACGCCCGCGCCTGGGCCGACGAGCTTCGCGCCACCTATCCCGCGGCCACCGCCGACGGACTGGCGCGGCTCGCCACCCGGCGGTTCGTCGGGCTGTCCCGGGCCGGTGGGGCGCTGTCGGCGACCGCGGGGCTGCTCGCGCCGGTGGCCGAGATCACCGCCGTGGCGTGGACGCAGGCGGCGCTGGTGCTGCATCTGGCCGCCGCGTACGGGCGCGACCCGGCGCATCCGGACCGCGCGGCCGACCTGTTGGTGCTCACCCGGGTGCACCCGGACGAGGAGGTGGCACGGGCGGCGCTGGCGGCCGCGGCAGAGGCGCCGCGCTCCGGTGACGCGCCACTGCACCGGGCCGCCGAGGCGGTCTGGCGGCTGGCCGTTCCGCTTGCCGCGCAGACGGGCGGGTGGCTGGCGCTGCGCCTGGCGGGCCGGCTGCTGCCGGGTGCGGCGGCGCTCGCGGCGGCGGCCGGCGACTCGGCGGCGGCGGAGCGGCTGGCGGCGCGGGCGGTCGCGCGCTACCGGGTCACAGCCAGCTGAACCACTCTCGCGGCAGCAGGGCGTAGCCGACGAACGCCACCACGTCCAGCAGGGTGTGCGCGACGACCAAGGGCAGCACCCGCCGGGTCCGGAGGAAGAAGAGCGCGAAGACGACGCCCATGATCACGTTGCCGATGAATGCCCCGAAGCCCTGGTAGAGGTGGTAGGAGCCGCGCAGCACCGCGCTGGTGGCGATGACGGCGCCGGTCCGCCAGCCGAGTTCGCGGAGCCGGGTCATCAGGTAGCCGACGACCACGACCTCCTCCAGGATGGCGTTCTGGGCGGCCGCGAGGATCAGGACGGGCACGGCCCACCAGAGCTCCGGGAGCGCGGCCGGCACGACGGTGGCGTTGACGCCGAGCCGCGCGGCGAGCCAGAACAGCACCAGCCCCGGCAGTCCGATGCCGGCCGCCAGCGCGGCGCCCCGGGCGAGGTCGGCGGCGGGGTGGCGGGCGTCGAGGCCGAGCGTCGCCCGCGCGTCGCCGCGGTCCCGGTTCAGCAGGTGTACGGCGAGCAGCGCCGGCACCAGCGCGAAGACGATGCCGAGAAGTTGGTAGGTGAGGTCGAGCAGGGGTCGGGACGACTGGGAGGCGTTGAGCGTCGCGGTCTGCTGCGACAGCGGTCGCGCGGCGGTCAGCCGTGCGATCAGCGTCACCGCTGCGTAGATCGCGGACTGCCCGAGGGACACCCCGAGGACGAGCAGCACCTCGGAGCGGAGCGCGGTGCGGGCGCGCCGGGTCTCCAGATCAACCGTCACCCGACCACTGTGCCCGAACGATCAATCCAGCGGGACGCGGGACTGCGGGGTGGCGCGGGCGCCGAAGAAGTCCCCGCCCTTGCGCTTGGCATCGTCGGTCCCCCAGGCGCGGCCCTGCGGGTTCCTGTGGAGCCGGGGAATGTGCTTGGCGCAGTGGATGTACGCCTCTTCCACGCGTACCGCGACCCACCGCTCGGCGCGGCGGCCGGGCACGGGGTCGACGGGGAGCTGCGGGACGTCCAGCCGCATCTCGTCGTCCTCGACGATCTTCGCGGCCCCGTTGACGTGCAGTCCGATGACGTCGCGGAAGAAGTCCACGAAGATGAGGCCGACGTGCGGGTTCTCGCTGATGTTGCCGAGGCTGGCCATCACGCCGTTGCCGCGGTACTCGGGCCAGGCGAGCCACCGCTCGTTGATGACGTAGACGAAGCCGGGGGGACCGGCGCGGAAGGTGTTGTCGCACTCGCCGCGCGCGTCGGCCGTGGCGACGAACATCATCTCCTGGCGGCCGATGAACTCCCGCATCCGCTGGTTGAGGTGGTCGAGGACCTGCTGCTCGTAGAAGCGCTCAGCCCGCTCGGTCGTGCCGTACTGCTGTTGCAGCACATGCTCACCCGCCGAGCCCGGCAGGTGGACAAGCTGACTGCGCTCCATTCACCCCTCCGCTGGGACGTGACATTCGTTACTAAAGGTGCCTGAGGCATAACCACACGTCGCCCACGTTGACACAGGACGTAGGCACCCGCCAGGCGACGTGAAACAATGTCGCACACCCTGTGCGATAGCGGCAGACCGGCGATGCGGCAGTCTTGAACTCGCGTGCACAGGGGCATGGCCACACACCCACGGATCGGTAACCGATCACCGCTCAGTCACGCAGGCATGACGCCGCGTGCCGTCACGAAGAGGGCGTCAATGGGTAACCTCTCACGGCTGCTGAAAGAGAGCTGGACTCTCGTCGAGGAACAGCAGGACAAGGTCGCCGGCTACTTCTACGCTCGGATGTTCCTGTCGAACCCGCACCTGCGTGAACTCTTCCCCGTCCACATGGACGTGCAGCGGGCCCGGCTGCTCGGCGCGATCGTGACCGCCGTGCAGACGATCGACGACCCGGAGCGGTTCGACGAGTACCTGCGGTCGCTCGGCCGCGACCACCGCAAGTTCCGCGTGGAGCCCGAGCACTACAACGTGGTCCGGGACGCGCTGCTGGAGGCGTTCCGCACGTTCGCGGGCGAGCAGTGGAGCATCGAGTACGACCAGGCGTGGATCGACGCGTACGACCTGATCGCCCGCAAGATGCTGTCGGGCGCGGCCGACGACCCGAACCCGCCGTTCTGGCACGCCCAGGTGATCACGCACGAGCGGCGTAGCCGCGACATCGCCGTCTTCACCTGCCGACCGCTGCAGTATCCGCTGGACTACCGGGCGGGGCAGTACGTCAGCGTCGAGGTGCCGCGCTACCAGCCGCGGCTGTGGCGCACGTACTCGATGGCGAACGCGCCGAACGAGGACAACCTGATGGAGTTCCACGTCCGGGCACTCGGCGCCGGGTGGGTCTCCAGCGCGCTCGTCCGCCGGATCCAGCCGGGCGATCTGCTGCGGCTCGCGGCCCCGATGGGGTCGATGACGCTGGATC
Source organism: Micromonospora pattaloongensis (assembly GCF_900107255.1). Classification (GTDB taxonomy): domain Bacteria; phylum Actinomycetota; class Actinomycetes; order Mycobacteriales; family Micromonosporaceae; genus Micromonospora_I; species Micromonospora_I pattaloongensis. The sequence goes on from NZ_FNPH01000001.1 coordinate 893,542, forward strand.
GCAAGTCCACCCGCGACATCGTCTGCGTCGCCGGCGGCACCGGGCTCGCCCCGATCAAGGCGATCATCGACGAGCTGACCCGGTACAACCGGACGCGGTGGGTGCACGTCTTCTACGGCGCGCGGGACCGGGACGACCTGTACGACCTCGAGGCGCTGAACCAACTCGCCGCGCACTACCCGTGGTTGACCATCGTGCCGGCGTGCAGCGACGATCCGGGCTTCCCCGGCGAGCACGGCAACGTCTCCGAGGTCGTCGGCCGGTACGGCCCCTGGAACGACCACGACTTCTTCGTCTCCGGCTCGTCGCAGATGGTCAAGGCGACGCTGCGTACCCTGGCGGAGCTGCAGGTGCCGTCGATGCGCATCAAGTACGACGCGTTCGGCGACAGCTGATCGCGGGCGTCAGTAGCGCCAGGGGTGGCCGGTGTCCCGGTACTCCTCGACCGGGATCAGCGGTTCTCCCGGTGCCATCCGGTCGGCGTAGATCCGCCCCTCGAGGTGGTCGACCTCGTGCGCCACGAGGCGCGCCATCGCCTGCTCGAACGAGGTGATCACGCGCCCCCCGTCCCAGCGGGCGTGCTCGACGTCGATCCGCAGTGGCCGCGCCACCAGCCCGCGCACGTCGAAGAAGGACAGGCAGCCCTCGTACTTCTCGTCGGTCTCCCCGGACGCGTCCACGATTCGGGGGTTGAGCAGCACGAGCGGCTCGACCGTACGGTCCGGGGGGCGGATCAGGGCCGCGGCCAGGGGCAGCCCGATCTGGGGCGCGGCGAGCCCGACGCCCTTGCTGAACAGGTGCAGCTCCTCCAGGCGCGCCAGCGTGTCCCGCAGCCGGGCCACGGTGTCGAGCGCGGCGCCCTCGTCCCGGGGCAGGTCGAAGGGGCGGGCCGGCTGCCGCAGCAGGTCGTCGCCGCGCTGGACGATCCCCGCGGCGCGCATCCGCTCACTGGCCCGCGCCCCGCCGGCGGGCGTCGACGCCGATGACGCCCCCCGGTCTGACTGCCCCCGGTCGGGCTGTCCGCGGAACCGCCACTCGAATCGGTAGCGGGCGTTGAGCGGCGGCGCCTCGGTGAACCATTCGAAGACCGCCCGCCCGTCGGCGTCCCGCCGCGCCAGCGGCGTGCGCAGTGGCGCCTCCTCCGACGACAGCGACGTCTCGACCCCCCAGACCTGGGGGTTGAGGCTGAGCGGGAAGTCGAGCCGCACGGTCATCTGCCGGGTGGGCAGCCGGATCGCGCGCTGGAACCACTGTCCCCACTTCTCCTGCCCGACCGTGTACGAGTACTCGATCGTCACGCGGTCGCCGGGGTAGAGCGGGAACCGCCCGTGCGCGTTCTCGAAGAGCAGCCACACCTCCTTGAAGGCGTCCCGGTCGTGCTTCTTGCGCCAGTCCATCGGCTCCCGGGTGTCCCCGTCGTCGCAGTACGCCCGCAGGTCGAGCTCGCTGAAGCTGAGCGGGTGGCGACGGTGGTGCCGGTTGGAGCGCTCGGGGTCGTGCGGGTAGCGGTCGACGGCCACCCTGATCAGGTAGCGGGTGACCGGCTCGGTGCCGGCGTTGTAGAGGGCGCGCCGGACGACGCACCGGTAGGCGCCGTCGACGTAGTCGAGCGAGGCCTCCTCCTGTTCGACGATCAGGCCGGTGCCCGGGGGCAGCCAGTGCTCGGGGACGGGCGGGTCGCGGTGCGGGGGCGGGCCCACCCGGATCCGCCGCAGCTCGTCGTACTGCTGGAAGCGTTGCCAGATCGCGCCCCCCGCGCCGAGCACGGCCTCCGCGCGCCGCGCGAAGTCCTCGGTGGGGCGGTGCCGGCGGCTCTCCACGTGGCAGATGTAGGAGGGGTCGAAACCCATCCGGGCAGCCAGCTGCTTCTTGGTCATGCCCCGCTCGACGCGCCGCTGCGCGAGTTCGGCGGCGAACGTGTCGGCAGCCCGCTCGATGGGCGAGGTGGTCATGGCACGTCCCCTCAGGCCGGGAACCTCAGTGTGCTCGGCGCCGATGGATGGCCAGACAGAAGTGGCGTTTTACCGACATTTTCCTTGACAAGCGCCGCAGACCTGCTCCACGGTGAGCAACGCGCTCGATACGGCAGGTCACCTCGCCGCCGCCTTCCCCCGCCCCGGGTTAGCCGATCATCCCGCCGGGTAGGTCATGTTCAACACCCACCCCCATCCACCCGCGCGTGGCGGAGGCGACGATTTCCGTGGAACCTCTGGTTAGGTTAGCCTTAGCACGCTAAGGTTGCCCTTCGGTGCGACGACATCAGGAGGATGTTTCGAGGTGACAGCGATGAAGCGGGAGCAGACCGGGTCCGTTCCGGGCCGGGTCGCGCGGGTCGCCTCGGCCGGCGTCACCGGTGAGGCCGGCGTCGCCGCGTGACCGCTCTGATCAACCAGTCGACGCAGACCGTCGCGCCTCTCGCGCCGGTCACCGCGACGCTCCGCGCGATGTTCGGCACCGACGATCTGCCCGGTCTGGCGCCGGGTCTGCTGGTCGACGACGAGTACCGCTGGCTGTCCGCCCGCCACCTCGTCGACGGCAGCCGGCTGCCCGAGCTGCTGGACGCCGCGAAGAACCGCTGGCAGGCGTCCCCGCACGCCGCCGCCGCGCTCGCCTGGAAGTCGTACACCTACTGGCTCGCGCTGCCCGCCGTGCTCGGCTGGGCGTCGGCCCGCCGGGTGCCGCTGCTGGACGCCGACGACGTGCTGGTGCACTTCGAGGACCACCGCCCGCTGCTCACCATCGGCCTGCGGCGTTCCGTCACGGTCGCGGTGCTCCCCTCGGATCCGCTGGCGCTCTCCGGCCTGCCGAACGTCCGCGTCGCCGCCGACGAGGCCGACCTGCTGCGGATGCTGCGCGTCTCCCTGCTCGACCGGCACCTGGCGCCGCTGCTGGAGGCGATCCAGGACCGGGTCCGGCTCGGCGGCCGCACGCTGCTCGGCTCGCTGGCCTCCGGGGTGGCCTACGGCGTGCTGCGCGCCGCGGACGCGCTGCCCGGCTCCACCCTGCAGAACGTCGGCGCGCTGCTCACCGCGCTCGACGTGGACGACCTGGTCGAGCTCGTGCCCGGCCCGGCGGGCGAGTTGACCGTGCAGCGCAAGACCTGCTGCCTCGCCTTCACCCTGCCGACGCCCAAGGTCTGCTCCGGCTGCTGCATCCGGCCGTCCTGACCCGCACGCCGCGGCCCCACCGCCCGCGGTCGGCGGACGGCGGGGCGCGTCGTGTCCGTCACCGCAACAGCGGCCGCACGTCCCAGACCCACACCCCGCCGATCCACCGCGGCGCAACGCCGACCAGCTCCGTCATCGCCCGCAGGTGCAGCGCCTCACGCTTCTGCGGCGCCAGGATGACCACCGGCGACCGCCAGTAGCGCAGATCCTCCCGCGCCTGGTCCCGCAGTCTCGGCGTGATCGTGGGCAGTCGGCCGGTGCGCTGGATCGAGGCGAAGAGGCTCGCCGTGGGGCGGGCCGGCGCCGTGAAGATGGCGGTCCGGTCCTTCGGCCGCTTCGGGTCGTTGCGCGGGCCGAGGAAGTAGCCGCGGGGGATCGGCATCTCCAGCCGGGTCTGCGCGGACCAGCGAAGCGGATCGGAGTAGGCCAGCGACGGCAGCGGCAGGGTGGCCACGCTCTGGCCCGCGCCGACGTACTCCCGCCAGGTCCCGGCGGCGATGAACTGCGGTGTCTCCGGCAGCTTCACGCTCGGCAGCGGCGTCGGCGCGATCGGCACCAGCGCCATCGCGAGCCCGGCCCCGGTCGCGAACCGGATCTGCCCGGAAACGTTCGGGTTGCGCTGCGCCAGGGTGCGGCTGTGCTCCCAGGCGATCGCGAGCAGCAGCCCCACGACCGGCGCGATGGCCAGGGCCCATCGGGTCGGCACCACCGAGTTGAGCACCGGCACGTTCGTCATCAGCCGCCACACCGACGGGATGTCCGTCCGGTGCCCGGCGAACCGGACGTAGGGGCCCAGCGAGAGCGCCGCGAAGACGGCCCCGACCACCGCCAGGGCCAGCACGGTCGGGGTACGCCGCAGCCACAGCACGATCGCGCCGACGAGAATGATGAGCGGCCAGCCGAAGAACGCGTTCTCCTCGGTCGGGTTCTGCGCCAGTCCGGCCGCTGTGGCCGGGCTCCCGGCGAGCGACTCGCGGGCGAAGGCCACGAACGACGCGGCGTCGGCACCGTACCGGCGGATATCCGGCGGCAGGCCGTGGTAGGCCTGCGGGCCGAAGAACTGCACGTAGATCGGGTACGCCAGCAGCGCGCCGGCGACCACGGCGGCGACCGCGAGCCCGGCGGCGAACGTCCGGGCGTCGCGGCGCAGATCCCGCCGCAGCAGCGCGAGCATCCCGACGAAGAGCCCGAGTCCGACCGCCGTCAGCAGCAGGATCTCGAGGTTGATGAACGCCTGCCAGACGATCGCCAGCGCGAGCAGCAGGCCGTTGCGCAGCCAGCGTCCGGGCTCGCGCAGCCGGAGCGTACGCCAGATGATCACCGGCACCAGGAACTGCGCGACGATGTTGGGGTGCGCGTTCGAGTGCGACACCATGCTCGGCGCGAACCCGCAGAACAGCGCCCCGATCCACGCGGCGGCCCGGGAGCGCACAATGAATCGGGAGAGCACGAAATACCAGGAGGTCGCGGTGGCGATCAGGGCTCCGGTGAGAAATACGTTGAAAGCCACGTGCGGACCGAACGCCAGTGTTATCGGCGACATCGGAATGGAAATGCCGAGTACCGAAGTGTTCGCCATCATGTTCACGCCGTCGGGCACGTTCATCTGTGTGGAGACGAATGGATACGTGAATGCGGTCACGACGCGGGCGCCGTGCGCCAGCATCCATTCGAAGAACGCCTGATCCATCGGGTTGTCCGCGACGCCGTGCCGGGGATGCCGCCACAGCCGGGCGGTGACCCAGAACGAGAGCAGGACGAAGCTCGCCACCGCGGCGAGGTCAGGCAGCCAGCGGCGGGGGTGGGGTTCGGGGTCGGGCGGGGGTTCGGTCACGGACGGGAGCTCCCGCCGGGTCTGCTGCGGGCGACCACCGAGGGCCTTGATGATGATTTTCAGCGGCTTCGGGCCATCCCCTGATGTCGTCACCGTCTCAAGCGCCTGATCCTGTGTGTCGGTGGCGGGCGGCCCGCCCAGGTTCGGGGTGGTCATAACGGGCGCAGCCTCGCCGAGCACCTGGTGCCCATGTCGGTATCCCTCCGCGAGATGAGTGCGCACGGGATCACGCGCGATGCCGCATTAACCCGCGCTGGCCCGGCGAATCGGTAGGTCCGCCCACATGATGGCCCAGCCATTCTTGATCGAATTGCCGGTTGGCCGACTTATCAGGGGCGCAGGGATAAAACCGCGGAATTCCGTGGGAATGGCCAAATCGGGTGAGGTGACCGGGTACCGTTACGAGAACTTCTCACGTGCCCCCGCGGGCGCGGGCGGCGGTCGGTCCCCGGCGCGGCTTCGGCGCGCGCCGGGGACCGCGGGGCCCGGTCGTCAGTCCGTGATCTGGTACGTCGGCCGCAGCGTAGCGCGGGCGAGCGTGTGGAAGGCGAGGTTGAAGCCGACGTAGGCGGGGCTCGACTCGGCCGTTACCGGCAGCTCGTCCACGTCGACGGCGTGCACCGCGAAGACGTACCGGTGCGGGCGGTCGCCCGGTGGCGGGGCGGCGCCGCCGTACCCGAGTGCGCCGTAGTCGTTGCGGACCGAGACCGCGCCCGCGCTCGCCTCGCTGCCGGCGTTGCGCGGCAACTGCGTCACCTGCACCGGGACGTTGGCCAGCACCCAGTGCCAGAAGCCACTGCCGGTCGGGGCGTCCGGGTCGAAGCAGGTCACCACGAAGCTGCGCGTCTCGGCCGGGAAGCCCGACCAGGTGAGCTGCGGCGAGACGTTGTCGCCGCCGACACTGTCGTGGGCGAACACGCTCTCCATCGGCTGCCCGTCCCGCACGTCCTCGCTGGTCAGCTCGAACGACGGCACGGCGGGCAACAGGTCGTACGGATCGGGGGCCATCGGGCGTTCAAGAGTCATGCGCCAATCCTTCCGTAATGGGACTACCGGCGCGTTATCTCCCCACAAGCGATCGCGCCCATGCACGCCCCGCGGTTTCGGTACAAGCTCAGCCATTGCCCACTGCAACATCCAGCACCCGTCGGGCCGACAGTGCGGGCACTCGCTCGATTCGTGTTGACGGACGACCAGACGAGCCGCCCAGGCGATGTCGCTGGCTGTCGGCGGCCCATCGTGCATCAAAGGCGCTTCCACAGCGGGCTCGTGACGACAACCAGGAAGATCACGAGGAGTAACGCACCCGGCCACCCGGTCCGCAGCAACATCCGGATCATGACGGATCCATGGGGCGCTGCCGGATGCCGTAGAGCTGACGCATCCCCATCGTGATCAGAGGAGTGTCCGAGATCATCAACGTCACGGCGTCCCAGGCCGGGCGTTCTGTCGGCGCGCAGCCCGGGGCGCTCGCGCCGCGTCTCCGGGCATAACTCGTCGCGGGACCGACCATGTCGACCGGTTCGTCGCGTCGCTGGAACCATTTCCATCTGCGCATGTCGTCACCTCCAGCGCGGAGGCGCGGTGGTCCGCCACGGGGGACATGCGGACCACCGCGCCCGGATGAGGCGGGCGCCTACGGGATGAGGGACCGCAGGCACCTCGCCTTGGGGCGGCCGTCGACGGGCGAGCGGCTACGGGGCTCGGCCTCGGTGCGACGCGCGATCAGACGACCGTGAGGTGACACTACGTAGGTGAATGGTGGTCGATGGGTACGTGCTGTACCCGGTTACGGCCCGTACCCCTACAGCGTTACGCCAGCCCGGCTCGCGAGGTCGACCGCTTCCCAACGAATTGCCGCCGGAGCGTCGGCGGCCAGCCGGGTCAGCATGTCCCGCGCCGCCGGCGAATACCGCACGGTTTCCGGTGACGTGGCATCCGCCTTCGCGAGCAGGTGAAGAGTCGCCTCCGGCGCCCCTTCCAGGTCGGCGCCACGTGCGAGTTCCACGTAGTGCCGGCCGCGTCGCTCCGTTGACGGAATCGAGGCCGGATCGAGCGAGTGGGCCCGCCGCTGCGCCTCGTCCGGATCTCCGAGGTCGACCGCGCACATCACCGCGTACACGTCGACCAGCGGCCGCGAGACCCGCGTACGCAGACCCACGTAGTCAGCAGGGAGCGCCCGGTGCACCACGTCGCGTGCCGTCCCCCAGTCCGACCAGGCTCCCTGGTCGCCGATGCGAGCACGGGTCAGCGCCATGCACAAATGCAGGTCGGCGAGCATCTCGGCGTACTCGATCGGGCCATCGGCAACGCGGGGCTCTATCAGCTCCCGCGCCTCGCGCAGCCGTTCGAGCGCTTCCTCTCCGCGACCGACGGCGCGCAACAGGTGCGCCGCGTACCAAATCGCCTGCGCGACAGCCAGCGGGTCGTCCGCGTCAAGTGCCGCGGTCATGCCGCGATCGACCGTCAGCCAGCACAGCTCACGATCTCCGTGCCAGGCCAGGTATGCCTGCGCGAGGTGGTACGCCTGCGCCAGCATCGCCAGCGAGCGACGGCGGTCAGCGCCCTCATGCAGCCGCGCCGCGCGTTGGGTGGCGTCGAGGAGGCCGGGCAGGATCATTCCGGCCTCCGTACGCTGCTGCCGGGACGTGTGCCACGTCTGCCATGCCGAATCGACCGCACCGCGCAGGTACTCCGGCGAGTTCGGCTCGCCGTCGACACGAACATGCCAGGCGGTAAGCGCCTTGCGGACATCGTCCACAGCGGGATGCAGAGGGCGGACATCGAGGGACAGGGTGACAGCCGGGCCGAACAGGTCGCCGAGGTCGCGCACCCCGAGGTGCGGTGCGAGCTGTTGTGCGGCGCGGAGCGTCAGCGAGCGGCGGCCGGTCTCGATGAACTTGATGGTGGTGGGACTGAGACCTGCGAGCCCGGCAAGGCGCTCGCGGGAGTGACCGGCGGCGCGGCGCAGACGCTCGACACGGCTGCCGGGGGTGGGTTGCGTCTGATCCGTCATGGCACACCTCACCCGGTGGGGTACATCGTGTACCCACACGGTACGGATCGACGGCCATGGTCACTAGAGCCCGGAGCATGAGCGGAGGGCGTGGGATTCGAACCCACGAGGACGGTTACCCGCCCTACCGGTTTTCAAGACCAGCGCCATCGGCCACTAGGCGAGCCCTCCCGGCAGCCGCGGACCCGCAGACCGGGACATCCGCCGCCGTGCATAGTCTGCCATGGCGCCGGACCCTCGCGGGTGGCGCGTCACCGACTGGCCGTGACCGAGAAGGGTATAGAGGCACCCATGCACGCCATCACCATCCCGCAGCCAGGTGGACCCGACGCGCTGGTCTGGGCCGAGGTCCCGGACCCCGAGCCCGGACCCGGCGAGGTGGTCGTCGACGTCACCGCCTCCGCGGTCAACCGGGCGGACCTGCTGCAGCGGCAGGGCCTCTACCCGCCGCCGGCCGGCGCCCCGCCGTACCCCGGTCTGGAGTGCTCGGGTGTGATCACCGCGGTGGGGCCCGACGTGCCGGACCACCGCGTCGGCGACCGGGTCTGCGCGCTGCTGGCCGGCGGCGGGTACGCGGAGCGGGTCGTGGTGCCGGCCGGGCAGCTGCTTCCGATCCCCACCGGCGTCAGCCTGGCCGACGCGGCCGCGCTGCCCGAGGTGGCCTGCACGGTGTGGTCCAACGTCGTGCGGCTCGCCGGGCTGCGCAGCGGCGAGACGCTGCTGGTGCACGGCGGCGGCAGCGGGATCGGCACGTTCGCGATCCAGCTGGGCGCGGCGCTCGGCGCCACCGTGATCACCACCGCCCGCGCGGGCAAGCACGACCGGCTCCGGGAGCTGGGCGCGCACCACACGATCGACTACACGGACGCGGACTTCGTCGCCGAGACGAAGCGCATCGCCGGAGGTGCCGACGTCATTCTCGACATCATCGGCGGGCCGTACCTCGACCGGAACGTCGATGCGCTCGCCATCGGCGGCCGGCTGTCGATCATCGGTCTGCAGGGCGGCCGCAAGGCCGAGTTGAACCTCGGCGCGCTTCTGGCCAAGCGCGCCTCGGTGCACGCGACGACGCTGCGGGCGCGGCCGGTGCCGGAGAAGGCGGAGATCGTCCGCGGCGTGCACCAGGAGGTGTGGCCGCTGATCTCCGCGGGCACCGTCCGCCCCATCGTCGACCGCCGCCTCCCGCTGGCCGAGGCGGCGCAGGCGCACCGGATCGTCGAATCCAGCGACCACCTCGGCAAGGTCCTGCTCACCGTCGAGCGGGAACCGGGGCGGAACGCATGAGGATGCGGGGGCCGGGGCCGTCGGCGGCGAGCGCGTCGCCCGGGTTGTAGAGGCCGCAGCGCTGCAGCGACAGGCAGCCGCAGCCGATGCAGCCGGTGAGGTCGTCGCGGAGCCGGGTGAGCAGCCCGATCTTCTCGTCCAACCGGGCGCGCCACCGTTCGGAGAGCCGCGCCCAGTCGCTCTTGTTCGGCGTACGCGAATCCGGCAGCGAGTCCAGCGCCTCGCGAATCTCCTCCAGCGACACCCCCACCTGCTGCGCGATCCGGATGAACGACACCCGCCGCAGCTCCGACCGCTCGTACCGGCGCTGGTTGCCGGTCGTGCGCACCGCGCGGATGAGCCCGAGCCGCTCGTAGTAGCGCAGCGCGGACGGGGCCACGCCGGAACGGGCCGCCAGCTCGCCGATGGTGAGGGATTCGTGCATCGCGCCGCCTTGAGTTGAAGTGCCCTTCAACTTGCAGGCTATCCGCATGAGCGTTATGACAGCCACCGACAGCGCGCCCACGCTCGGCCCGCTGCTGCGCCGGCTCACCGGCGACGAGAAACACGGCCCCAGCGCGCACTCGACCCTGGACGTCCTCTGGGTGCTCTACGACCGGGTGCTGCGGGTCACGCCCGACCGGGTCGACGATCCGGAACGGGACCGGTTCCTGCTCTCCAAGGGGCACGGGCCGGCCGCGTACTACGCCGTGCTGGCCGCCAAGGGCTTCATCCCGGCGGACTGGCTCGACGACCTCGCCGGCCCGGCCAGCCGGCTCGGCCACCACCCCGACCGGCTGCTGGTGCCCGGCGTCGAGATCGGCTCCGGCTCACTCGGCCATGGCCTCGGTCTCGGCGTCGGCACCGCCCTCGGACTGCGCGCCCAGGGCCTCACCGACCAGCGGGTCTACGTCCTGCTCGGTGACGCGGAACTCGACGAGGGCTCCAACCACGAGGCGATCGCGTACGCCGGCGCGACCGGCCTGCGCAGCCTCACCGCGATCGTCGTCGACAACCACTCGGCCAGCCACGGCTGGCCGGGCGGGATCGCCAGCCGCTTCACCGTCAACGGATGGAGCGCCACCACCGTCGACGGACGCGACCACGACGCCCTGGAAGCCGCGCTGACCGGGCACGACAGTCACCGACCGCACGTCGTCGTCGCGGTCGTCGCCCCCAAGGACGATTACGTCAGCGGGGCGCGGAGCGCCGACGGCGCCGGCGACGCGGACCAGGTAGGAGCATGACCATGCGGCAGACCTTCGTCGACACCACCACCGCCCTGCTCGACGCCGACCCGCGCACCGCGCTCGTGCTCGCCGACATCTCGGCCAGCGCCTTCGCGCCCGCCGCCGTGCGCCATCCGGACCGGGTGCTCAACGTCGGCATCCGCGAGCAGCTCATGCTCGGGGTCGCCGGCGGGCTGGCGCTGACCGGACTGCGCCCCTTCGTGCACTCCTACGCGCCGTTCGTGGTGGACCGGGCGTACGAGCAGATCAAGCTGGACCTCGGCCACCAGGGCGTCGGCGCGGTGCTGGTCAGCGTCGGGGCCTCGTACGACGGGTCCCAGATGGGACGGACGCACATGTCCCCCGGCGACGTGGCGCTCTTCGACACGCTCGGCGGCTGGACCGTGCACGTGCCGGGGCACCCCGACGAGGTGCCGGCGCTGCTGCGGGCCGCGGCGACCCATGACGACCCGGTCTACGTGCGGTTGACCACCGCGCAGAACGCGCATCCGCACGCCGGTGACGGGGGGCTGCGGGTGCTGCGGCAGGGCCGGAGCGACGCGCCACTGGTGATCGCGGTGGGGCCGCTGCTCGACGCGACGCTCGGCGCGGTCGAGGGACTGGACGTGACGGTCGCCTACACGCACACGCCGCGGCCGTTCGACGTCGCCGGGCTACGCGCGCTCGCGGCCGGGGACGTGGTGCTCGTCGAGCCGTACCTGGCGGGCACGTCGAGCGCCGTCGTCGCGGCGGCGTTGACCGACCGGCCGCACCGGCTGCTGAGCCTCGGCGTCGGCCACGCCGATCTGCACCGGTACGGCACCCCGGCCGACCACGACCGGTGGCACGGGTTGGACGCCGCCGGACTGCGGCGGTCGATCAGCGGTTTCCTGCGGTGACCACACGGCGTCGGGTGCGCTCGCGGCCCAGGATCCAGAGCGCCTCGACGCCGTCCTTCCAGGTGATCTTCTTGCCCTCTTCGCGGTTACGGGCCCGGTAGCTGATCGGGACCTCGTAGGGGCGGATCTTCCGGCGCAGCAGCTTGCCGGTGACCTCGGCCTCCATCCCGAAGCCGCGGGAGCGGATGTCGAGGGAGCGGTAGAGGGCGACCGGCATCAGCTTGAAGCAGGTCTCAAGATCGCCGATGTAGGAGTTGAAGAGGACATTGGCGGCCATCGTGACGCCCTTGTTGCCCATCACGTACCAGAAGCTGTAGGCGCTGTGGCTGCCGAAGGTCCGGTTGCCGTAGACGACGGTCGCCCGGCCGTCGAGGACCGGGTCGAGCAGCTTCGGGATGTCCTGCGGGTCGTATTCGAGGTCGGCGTCGAGGATCACCATGTATTCGCCCTCGGCGCTGTCCACCGCGGTCTTGATCGCGGCGCCCTTGCCGGCGTTGCGGGGATGGGTGATGACCCGGACTCTCGCGTCGTCGGTGCGGCCGAGCACCTCGGCGGTGCCGTCGCGACTGCCGTCATCGACGATGACCAGCTCGATGTCGCACGGATAGTCGACCGCCAGCGCCTGCTTCAGGGCGTCCGCGATGCGTTCTTCCTCGTTGTAGACCGGCATGAGGATCGAGAGCTTCACGGGAATCTCCACGGTGCTGACGACGAATCCGCCCTAGCCTAGCCTGGTGGGCCGGCGCACATTAGCCGCGGCCGACGATCGGGCGCTTTCCGACGATTTTCGGCCGTAGGGACCATGGGCTCGTCCCCGCCGGGGGTCACCAGCCGACCCGGCGGTCCGACCGCCCCGGGGGCGCACGGCCGGACCGCCGGGCATGGCTACTTCTTCTTCGGAATGACGATCAGACGGGCGACCCCCCGGTCACCGTCCTTCGTACCGGCGACCCCGACCACCGTGCCGACCGCGACCCGGTCCGGCTGCACCTCGGCACGACGCTCCACCACCCGGAGCTTGTCGCCGAACGTCCACGTCAACGTGAACCCGTCCGTCGACCTGACGGTGATCGTGGTGCCGTCGATCGCGGTCACCGTGCCGCGCTGGACCGCGACGGTCTTCGTGCCGTCCTTGGTCTGCACCACGGCCTCGCCGTGCAGCGTGTTGCGCCGCAACAGCACCCGGGCCGGGTGCCGCTTGCGCGCCGCCTCGCCGCGTTCGCCCTTCCGGGGCTCGGCGCTCGGCGAGCCCGCGGGCGCGGCCACCGGCTCGGCGTCGGGCGCGACGTCATCCGCGTCGAACCCCAACGCCACCAGCGCCTGGCCCTCGGCACCCATCGCGGCCATCACCTCCACCGCGGACTCCCGGGCCCCGTCGACGGCGCCGCCGCCCGCAGCACAGCCGGTGAGCCCCAGGGCGCCCGCCGCCGCCATCAAGCCGGTCGTCACGACGACTCCGAAACGTCTCATCGCTTTCCTCTCGTCGGGTGTGCGGTCAGCGTCCCCGACGCGCACGAGCGCGCCGTCAACGCTCTGTACGGATCAGGTAAGAGGGCGCCGGGCCGGGTCGCGCGGCAGCGAGACGGTGAACCGCGCGCCGCCCTCCGGGGCGTGCCCGGCCACGATCGCGCCCCCGAGCCGCCGCACCAGACCCGCCGCGAGCGCGAGTCCCAGGCCGCTGCCAACCTTGCGGATCCCCTGGTAGCGCTGGTGCAGAGCGCCCCGCTCGAACGCCACGGCGAGGTCGTCGTCGGTGAAGCCGGGGCCGCCGTCCCGGATCTCGATCACCGCCCCGTCCGGCCCGGCGTCGCGCACCGCGAGCACCACCGGCGCGCCGGGCGGTACGACCCGGAGCGCGTTCTCCAGCAGTCCGTCGATCACCTGCCGGATCCGCCCCGGATCGGTGTACGCGGGCACCGGCTCCGGCGGGATCTCCGTACGCAGCACCACTCCGACCGCGGCACACCGGTCGGCCCAGGCGCGGCTGGCCTCCGCCGCCAATCGGGTCAGCTCCATCGGGACCGGGTCCAGCGGAAAGTCCGCCGCGTCCAGCCGGGCGAGCGCGAGCAGATCGCTCACGAGCCGGTCCAGATGTTCGGCCTCGGTGAGCACGGTTTCGGCCGCCCGGGCCGCCTGGTCCGGGGCGATCACCCCGTCGGCCAGCGCCTCGGCGTAGCCGCGGATCGCGGTCAGCGGGGTCCGCAGCTCGTGCGAGACCGACAGGAGAAACTCCCGCTGCCGCCCCTCGCTGGTCGCCAGCGCCGCGGCGAGCGCGTTGAGCGCGTGGGCGAGATCGGCCGCCTCTGCCGGCGGCTCGACCGGTAGCCGGACGCTCCGGTCGCCGGCGCGCAGCCGGGCGGCGGCGGTCGCGGCGTTGCGGATCGGCCGGGCGAGCCGGCGGGCGAGCAGCGCACCGGCGACGACGCCCGCGCCGAGGCCCGCGAGCAGCGGCAGCCAGAGGTTGCGTCCCACCTGCCGCCACAGTCCGGTGGCCCGCTGCCGGGTGAGCACGACACCGCTGCCGCCGGGCAGCGGGCGCGCTTCCACGATCGACGGCACGCCCGCGACGACCCGTACGCCGGAGACCGGCCGACCGGCGGCCACCCGCTCGACGAGCTGGGGCGGCAGCCCCGGACGGTCCGGCGTGCCCGCGCGGATCAGGTACGCGTCGATCCCCTGATCGCGCAGCCGCCGGAGCACCCGTTCCTCGTCGGCGGCCCGGCCCCGGTCCAGACGGGGACGGATCAGGTCCGCGGCGAGCCGGGCCTGGGCGGCCAGCGACTCGCGGGCCTCCCGCTCCACGGCGCGGACCGCGAGCGGCACCGCGACGAGCGCGGTGACGACCATCGACACCAGCGCCACCGCGCAGGACACCAGCACCGCGCGGGCCGTCAGGGTACGGCCGACGCGTGATCCCGGCCCGGGTTCGGGCCCGCGTCTCCGCAGCACCGGCAACGGCACGGTCGGCTCGGATCGCCCGCGGTGCGGCTCAGTCATCGCAGGCGTACCCGACGCCGCGGACGGTACGGATCAGCGTCGCGGCGCCGCCGAGCTTGCCGCGTACCTGGGCGACGTGCACGTCCACGGTGCGGGTGCCGCTGTGCGAGGCGTAGCCCCAGACGCTGGCGAGCAGCTCCTCGCGGGTGAAGACCCGCCCGGGCCGGCTCATCAGGTGCGCGAGCAGGTCGAACTCGGTCGAGGTGAGATGGATCGGCGCGCCGTCCACGCTGACCAGCCGGCGGAGCGGGTCGAGCGTGACCGCGCCGACCGTACGCGGCGGAGGGGCGCCGGGGTCCCCGCCGGCGCGCCGCAGCACGGCGCGGACCCGGGCGACGAGTTCGCGGGGGCTGAAGGGCTTGGTGACGTAGTCGTCGGCGCCGAGTTCGAGCCCGACGATGCGGTCGACCTCGTCGTCGCGGGCGGTCAGGAAGATGACCGGGGTCCAGTCACCGGCCCCACGCAGCCGTCGGCACAACTCGGTTCCGGCGATGCCGGGCAGCGCGATGTCCACCACGCAGGCGACCGGGCGCAGCCGCTGGGCGGCGGCGAGCCCGGCCGTTCCGTCGTGCTCGACGTGCACCCCGAACCCGTCGCGCGTCAGGTACATCCGGACCAGGTCGGCGATGGCGCGCTCGTCCTCCACCACCAGGACCAGGCCGCGCTGCTGCTGCTCGGTCGTCACGCCGCCCATCGTGACGGATGGGCGACCACGCCGACGTCACCGCCGTGTTCGAGTTCTGTACGGACCCCGGCAAGTTCTGTACGGACCCGGCAAGCCGAGGTCACGACGATCCTGGGGTCAGTAGGCGGCGGCGGGGCTGAGTCGGCGTGTCGTCTGCGGGGTCGTGGCCGCGGGCGGCTGCGGCATCGGGCCTGCCGGCGCGGTCGGGAGTCGGCGCCGGAACGCGTGGGTGAGCAGCGCGTCCAGGTGCCACACCTGCTTCGGCTGGCCGACCTTCATGTGGAAGCGCTCGCGGACGCCGTCGACGGCGGTGGCCGCGAGCTCGACGGAACCGGCCCGGGGATCGGCGTTCCAGGTGACGTTGCCGAGGTCCCGCAGGTCGGTGTTGAGGTGCAGGCGGAGCCGGTGCAGCACCCGGGTCTGCTGGGTCACGACCAACCGGCGGTAGGTCAGCAGCAGCAGGAATTCGCCCTGCAGCGCGCGGTCCGGCCGGAGGCAGCGGGTGACGAGCACGGTGACGTCGTCGGGCGCCACGCAGCGCCGGAAGACGGGCATGTGTCGGCTGACGATCGGAATTGCCACGCCGGCTTCAGCGGCGGCGGGCAGGAACGTTCGTGAAAACACGTCCATGCCCATGTAACGACGCGTCATCGGCAGATGACTCGGCGAAGCGGCTGTGAATATCGGATTACAGAATTTCCACTTCCGGCGATTGGACCTCTCCTACGCTGCGGATACCTCTCGCGACACCCGCCTCAGCCAGGTTCGTGGGCCGTAGCCGCCCGCGCGCGCCGGCCGTCGCACCGCCGCGCCGTAGGGCGACTCACCGCCGGCCGAGGCGGGGATGCGACGCGAAGGATGCCGGGCTGCCCCTCCGACCTCAAGGGCGCTTCGCGTCGCTACGCGACGGCCCTGCGGGCCGTCCTTGACCTGGAGCCTCTGCGACCCCTCGGGCCGGCGTTGCCGGCAGGCCAGGCCGCCCGTGATGCTCGCGCCGCATCCCCACCACGGCCTCGTCGGTCGCCTGCCGGGCGCGCTGCTGCCCGTTTCGCGTCAAGATCGGATTGAGATGCAGACGGTATTGCTACGGGGCACGGCTGTCGTCCACCTGACACAAATCGACTAACGAGAGGGTGTCTCGGAACCGGGGCGATAGATCATAATGACAGAAAGGCATCGATCGTTCACTATAAGTCAGATCGCCAGCCAAGAAGGTCAGGTGTAGGGACAGGTGGGATTTTTTGAGGGCAAGAAGCCAGCAGCGATCTTGAAGCACTCAATCATCGACAAGTACGTCAGTCCCTTCGTGGGAAAGACCGGCCTGTACTCCCCTGACCACAGGGTGGCCGTCATCGACGGGTACGCGGGGGAGGGGCGGTACGACAACGGCGACGAGGCTTCTCCTGCCCTTTTGCTGCGGAAGGCGCGAGAACTCCAGCCGATCAACCGGAAGTTGGAGGGCTACTTCGTCGAGAGTGACCCGGAGTCCCTGGCAAAACTTCAGCAGTTGGTCCGGACTGAGGGAGCAGGTCTGCCAATGCAGGTCTTCTCCGGCAGCATCGAGGACCACCTTGACGACCTGTTGACTCTGGTGAAGGGCATTCCCGCACTGGTCTACCTCGATCCATTCGGGGTCATGATTCCGTTCGCGACGACGGCGCGAGTGTTCGCGCAGCGGCCAGGGCACCCCCCGGCTACCGAGCTGCTGATCAACTTCAGCGCCGTTGGCCTACGGCGGGTGGCCGGGCTTCTCACGAGCACCAAAGAGAACCCCGGAAAGCCAGCAACCCTCGCCCGGATGGATGCCGCCTGCGGCGGGGACTGGTGGCAGAAGGTCTGGCTCGATCACGGAGACGACAAGGAGCACGCGGAGATGGCGGTGGTCGTCGAGTACACGCGCCGGCTGGCTGCCAATCAACGATGCAGCTGGTGGGTGACGCCGGTTCGTAACCGTGCTCGCCACAAGCCCGTCTACTACCTGGTCTTTCTCACTCGCCATCGCGACGGATTCAGCGAGTTCGCCGAAGCCCTGTCCCTCGGTCTCGGCCAGTGGCGCAAGGCTGTGTACGACATCGAGAACGCCGACACGCTGTTTGCGGACGAGGCGACGTTCCTGGCGAGTGAACAGGCGCTAGAGGATGGCTGGATCAACGAAATCGAGGCGAACCTACGTCGACTGCTAGGCGAGGGCAAACCCTTCGTGATCAGCAAGCGGTACAGCGAGGTCTATGGGGAGGCCGCCGGCCAGGCCCGCCAGACCCACCTACGCAACGCGTGGACGCGCCTCTACCCTCATGTGACTAAGACCAGCCCTAAGGGCAAGAGCAAGCTCCTCCAGACACTCATCGAGCCGGCGTAAGTTCCCTCGACGGCATCTCGTTCCACGTCTGACCATCCAACAGCCGGCCACCTGCCTTCGGTGTCCTCCCACCCCACTGCTTGAAGAAAAAGGCTGTCCCTGCCCCGACGCACTCGTCCCGTAGGCCTCGGATCCACGCGGGGTCTACAGGGCGGGCGCCCTGTCCAGACTCGCCGCCGGCAATCAGCCAATGGATGTCGGTGAGATCGATGCCGTCCAGGGGGCCAAGCAATGGTTCCGCGGAGATGAATCGGACCGCTGCCGGCACGACCCGGAGGTGATCCACTCTTGCGAGTTCCTGCTTCGTCTCCACGCTGACGCCCATCCACACGTTCGGCGGCCAGTCAAGCTGGTCACCAACTCGCGCCAGCCGTGATGCCCGCTTCGTGAGGACTTGGTAAGTGTGGCGCGGGGTGTCAGCCATGACCTGAAACACCCGACGCACGTAGTCGATCGGCACGCGAGCGTGAAACAGGTCGCTCATGGAGTTGACGAACACTGTTCGCGGTTCCCGCCAGCGCATAGGGATGCTCAGCGCGTCCTGGTGGAGCGTGACGCCGAAGCCAGGTCCGGAGGTGCGTGGGTCGCCGTCGTTTTGATACTTCGCAGACCCCATTGCCTTCAGGCGCTTCGCCAGGCTGAGGGCGTAGCAGTTGTCGCAGCCTGCGGAGATTCGGTCGCAACCTGTCGTGGGGTTCCAGGTCGCCTCGGTCCACTCGATGGCGCTCTTATCTGCCATGGCCACTCCCTGGGTTGGTTATGTCAATACTGTCGAACATGCGTACGGATTGAAAGACGTTCAGACGATCTTTCTTGTCGACCAGCCGACGCATGCGGCAGTTGCCCATGCCTTGCTCGACCAACGGGCGGAGGGCACGATTTGACTCGGCCAGGCCGTCGCCAGGCCGCCGTAGGCCGATCATGGCCGATCGACGACGACCATGGTGACCACGTTTGCCCAGGTAACAGAGCACGAGCACGGGACGAGGCAAGGTCACCAGCGCGAAAGTAGCCCGAAAGGCTTCTGCTGCCCTGCGCCACGGCCGCTCGTCGGCCCGCACCCGGATGCTCGCTGCGAGCGCGCTCGCACAGGCGTCGGGCAAGACCAAGAAGGTCGGGAAGTGGCCCGCCGGCAGGTCGGGTCTCTGCCGCTCGGGGCAGCACCTACCAGATTTGCCGGTACTCCGTCCTCGGTCGGGGAAATGGGGTCGAGGACGACTCTGACCGGTCACCACCAGACAGACGCGTTCCCCCATTACGCCCCCACGTAGTAAGCGACGGGGGACGTTGGCGGGACCGGGTGGGACTAGACGAGGACGGGCCCTCGACCACATCTCTGCTGGTCGAGGGCCGTTCGCGCAACTGGTGGCAGGTGAAGGATTCAAACCTCCGAAGCTTTCGCGACGAATTTGCACTGCGCTCCTACTCCCAGTGCTGGTAAATCACCTCTCCGCTCGACCCATCATCCACACCCACGGCGATCGACGCCGCTTGCAGACGCAGGCAGCAAGAGAGCGCCGGGCAGTCGCTGAGCCGTCCGGGCCGTTACGGGGCCGTCAGGTGTCAACGAACGACAGCCAACTCGACTAACACGCAAGGAGAAGCAGCAGGTCGCTAGCATGGTCAACCAACTGAACAGGAGTTCGGCAGTAGGGGTTACAAAAGTTCCACGATGGTGGCGTTGGCCATGCCGCCGCCCTCGCACATGGTCTGCAGGCCGTACCGGATGCCGTTGTCGCGCATGTGATGCAGCATCGTCGTCATGATCCGGGCGCCGGAGCCGCCCAGCGGGTGGCCGAGCGCGATGGCTCCGCCGCGCGGGTTCAGCCGCTCCGGGTCCGCCTCGGTCTCCGCGAGCCACGCGAGCGGCACCGGGGCGAACGCCTCGTTCACCTCGTACACCCCGATCTCCTCGATGCCGAGCCCCGCGCGGCGCAGCGCCTTCGCGGTGGCCGGGATGGGGGCGGTGAGCATGATGACCGGGTCGTCCGCGGCCACGACCGCGGTGTGGATCCGGGCGAGCGGGCGCAGCCCGCGCTCGCGGGCCCACTCGGAGGTCGTGACGGCGAGCGCGGCGGCCCCGTCGGAGATCTGGGACGCGGATCCGGCGGTCACCACGCCGTCGGGGCGGAACGGCGTCGCCAACTGACCGAGCTTCTCGAGCGACGTGTCCCGTCGGACGCCCTCGTCGGCGGTCACCTTCGCGCCGTCGGCGACCGCCACCGGGGCGATCTCGGCGTCGAAGGCGCCCGCGTCCTGCGCGGCGGCGGCCTTGGCGTGGCTGGCCAGGGAGAACTCGTCGAGCTGGCGGCGCGAGAAGCCCCAGCGCTGCGCGATCATCTCGGCGCCGACGCCCTGGTTGAACGGGACCGGCTCGTCGGCGGCGAAGCCCTCCGCGCCGCGGTAGCGGTCGCGCACCTGGTCGCCGTACGGGAGCCCGCCGTGCGCGCTCGCGCCCATCGGCACCCGCGTCATCGACTCGACCCCGCCGGCGACGACGAGGTCGGCCTGGCCGGAGACGACGGCGGCGGCCGCGAAGTGCAGCGCCTGCTGACTGGAGCCGCACTGGCGGTCCAGTGTGGTGCCGGGGACCGATTCCGGCCAGCCGGCCGCGAGCACCGCGTTGCGGGCCACGTTCCACGCCTGGTCGCCGCTCTGCGAGACGCAGCCCCAGACGACGTCGTCGACGTCCGCCGGGTCGAGGCCGCTGCGCTCGGCGAGCGAGCGCAGCACGTGCGCCGAGAGATCGACCGGGTGGACGCCGGCGAGGCCGCCCTTGCGTCGCCCCACCGGGGTGCGGACGGCACCGACAATGACCGCGTCTCTCATGGCTACTCCCCGGTAACTTGGGCTGTCCCGATGATACGTCGTAGACCGGTTTCGTGCGGCGGCTGGCATGCTGGGCGCGTGGAGACCGACTCGGACGGAGACAGCTGGCGGGTCCGCCCGGCGCTGCCCGCGCTCAAGCTCACCGGGGCCGCGCTGATGCTCCTCGCCGGCCTGATGCTCGGCGCCGACGACCCGGTCCGGCTCGGGCTCGCGATGCTGAGCGCCGCCGCGCTGCTCGGCTGGGGGCTGCGCGACCTGCTCGTGCCGGTACGGCTCGCGGCCGACTCCGGCGGGGTGACGGTGGTCGCCGGCCTCGCCGGCCGCCGGCGGCTCCCCTGGGCGCGGATCGAACGGATCACGGCGGAGGCCCGCGCGCACCGCGGTCTGCGCACCCAGCTGCTGGAGATCGACGCCGGCGACTCGCTGCACCTGTTCAGCGCGAACGACCTCGGCGCCCCACCGGACGAGGTGGCGGCGCGGCTGCGCGAGACGCGGGCCCGCGCGATCGGCGGGTAGCGGCCGGCGGCGCTCAGTGCGTGAGCATCCGCAACACGGTCAGCGCGAGGAGCACGAGCAGCAGCGCGCCGCAGCCGGCCGCCTGGATCAGCGTGCGGTGCGGACGCGGCGCGTACGCCAGCACGAGCCCGACGAGGCCACCGGCGATCAGCCCGCCGACGTGCCCCTCCCACGAGATCCGCGGGACCGCGAACGTGAGGACCAGGTTGACCACGAGCACGCCGACGACGGACGAGGTGTCCATCCGAAGTCGGCGCAGGACGATGAAGTACGCGGCGAAGAGTCCGAAGACCGCCGTCGACGCCCCCGCGGACAGGCTGCCGGGACTCAGCAGGTAGGCCGCGACGTTGCCGCCGAGGCCGGCGAGCAGGTAGAGCGCCAGGAACCGCACCGGACCGAGCACCGCTTCGAGATTGCGCCCGAGCACCCAGATCGCCCACATGTTGAGCAGCAGGTGCAGCAGCCCGTAGTGGATGAACATCGCGGTGACCAGGCGGTAGACCCCGCCGTTGTCGATGCCGGGATAGACGGGGCCGAACTCGGAGATCTGCACGGACGGCCCGACGACCCCGCCGATGGCCTGGAGCTGGCCGGCGGAGGTGAAGAGCCCGTTGCCGATGAGCGCCTGGGCGCCGGAGAGGGCGACGCCGATCAGCGCGACCAGGATGTTGAGCCCGATCAGCGCCTTCGTGACGTAGCCCTCGCGGCCGGCCACACCGCCACCGAAGGCGGTGCGGGCCGACCGCTGGGTGCGCCGTCCCTCGGCCACGCACTCCGGGCACTGGTGCCCGACCGACGCCTCGCGCATGCAGTCGGGGCAGATGGGGCGCTCACACCGGGTGCACCGCACCCAGGTCTCCCGGGACGTGTGCCGGTAGCAGACCGGGGCCGTCGGAGGGGACTCGCTCATGCCGTCACTCCGCTCCGCCCACGGTCGCCACTCATGGACGCCAGATTATCTCGGTATTCCGATCAGCCCTGCGGCCGTTCGATCTCGACGCGCTCGATGACCACGTCGTTGCGCGGCCGGTCGGCCGGGTCGGTCGGCGTGTTGGCGATCGCGTCGACGACCTTCGCCGACGCCTCGTCCGCCACCTGACCGAAGATCGTGTGCCGGTTGTTGAGGTGCGGCGTCGGGCCCACCGTGATGAAGAACTGCGACCCGTTGGTGCCGGGTCCGGCGTTCGCCATCGCCAGCAGGTACGGCCGGTCGAAGCGGAGCTCCGGGTGGAACTCGTCGGCGAACGTGTAACCGGGGCCGCCCCGGCCGGTGCCGGTCGGGTCGCCCATCTGGATCATGAAACCGCTGATGACGCGGTGCGAGATCGTGCCGTCGTAGTACGGGCCGCTGCCCGGCTGGCCGGTCCGCGGGTCGATGTACTCGCGCGTCCCCTCGGCGAGTTCGACGAAGTTTCGGACGGTCTTCGGCGCGTGGTTCGGAAAGAGCTCCAGCCGGATCGGTCCGACGTTGGTGTGCAGGGTGGCGTAGGTAGCTTCAGCCACGGGTACTCCTCGGTCGTTGGTCAGCTTCCATGCGGATCCTCCCATGTGCCCGTTCCCGCACTGCGGAGGCATCCGAAGGTGGAGGATGAAGAGGAACAGCACCCTGGGAGGTGGGGGACCGATGTTTGCAATCGGGCGTCGCAGGACGCACAGGGAGCTTCTGAAGGGTGAGCTGGGCGAGAGCCTGGATCACTTCATGCAGGCGGCCACACACGCGGCGAACGGGGTCGGGGCGACGGTCGGCCCGCGGGTCAACGCGGCCCGCGAGTTCGTCGGACCGACGGCGGACCGGGTCCGCAACACCGCGTCGCACGGCTGGGAATCAGCCGTGACCGTGCTGGCGCCACTGGCGGTCGCCGCCGCCGAGGGCGCCCGCCAGGCCGGTGGGGCCGCGCGGAAGGCGAAGCCGAAGAAGCCGCGCATGATGAAGAAGAAGGGGTCCCAGATGTCGCGTAAACGGTGGCCGATGCTGGCCGGGCTGGTCGCGGCCGGCGCCGCCGTGGGCGCCGCCGGCGTCATGATGCGGCGGCGGCGGAGCTCGCAGCAATGGGAGGAGTACGACCCGACACAGGGTCTCGACCCGGTGCACGCCGGCTCCACGGCGATGGCCGGCCCGTCATCCGGGGCGTCGGGTGATGATCCCGTACGCGCCTCGATGGCGTCGATGGCCCGCAACGGCGCGACGGCGAGCGGCTCGACCGACGGCACCGCCGACCTCACGATGTCGGAGCAGCCGGCCGCCCCGATGACGGGCGGCACCAAGAAGCAGGGCGACAAGCTCGCCGGCGACGTCGCCGGCAACGCGGCGGCGGGGTCCCGCGACGGTCGCGGCTGAGCACGCCGGAGGAATCGCGCCCGTCCGCGCGGCGTCCCGACCCCGTCGGGGCGCCGCGCGGGCGCGCGTGTGTAGCGGAAGCCGCTCGTGCGACCCCATCTCCCCTAAACGTCCAATTTTCGGCTTTGCCGTGTCATATCGGCTGGTTGCCCGTTACTTATGTGATCGTGTCTTGCTGAGTGTGATCACTCATGCGCGCAGCGCACATGCCCCCCATGAGAACGGAGCACAGTCGTGCACACAGCCCGGCCACGGCGGCGCGCCGCCGGACGGTTGAGGAGCACGCTCCTCGCCGCCGCGCTCAGCCTGTTCGGATCGGTCGCGGTCGTCGCCACCACCGCCGCGCCGGCGTTCGCGTGCCACGGCATGGCGTTCGCCAACGAGGTGAAGGGCGCCGCCGGTTACACCGTCGAGGTCACGACCATCTTCGCGGGGGCCAACGGCATCACCGTCAGCGCGAACCCCGGCACCGTGACGATCAGCGGCACGAGCTGGGAGACGGGTCAGCCTCCGCTGATCGCCACCGTGACGGGCCTGACGCCGGGCCAGGCCTCGATCCTGACGGTGAACGCGAACCTGCTGCCGTCCGGCACGGCCTGCACCACGTACAGCGGCTCCGCGCTCGAGGCCGCCGCGGCGGCCCCGGCCCTCGGCGCGGCGACCCGCACCGCCGACGGCTTCACGTTCGCCATCACCAACTTCAACGCGACGCGGTACAGCTACGCGATCACCGCGACCAACGACGCCCAGGCCACGGTCGACGAGGACGGGCTGGTGACGGTCACCGGGCTGGCGGCCGGGGGCAGCGCGACGGTCACCGTGACGGCCACGGCCAACGAGGGGTCCGGGTACACCGGCACCGCGTCGGCCAGCCGGACCGGTCGGGCGCTCGGCGGCGACCCGGAGCCACCGGCCGCGCCGGCCAAGCCCACCGTGGTGGCCGGCGACAGCGCAGCGAAGATCACCTGGGTCGCACCGGCGACGAACGGCGCGGCGATCACCGGCTACGTGGTCACCGCGAGCCCCGGCGGAGCGACCTGCACCGCCAAGGGCAACGAGACGTCGTGCGTCATCGCCGGGCTGAGCAACGGCACGCCGTACACCTTCAAGGTGCTCGCGCGGTCCGCGGCGGGCGACTCGGCCGCCAGCCCGGCCAGCGACCCGCGCACGCCGGCCCCGACCACGAACAAGGATCTCTCGATCGACCGGCCCACCGTCGAGCCAGGCGGCACGGTCACGCTGGTCGCCGAGGGCTACCGCGCCGGCACCCGTGTCGACTTCTACCTGCACTCCGACCCGGTCTTCCTGGGCAGCGCCGTCGCCAACGCCAGCGGCGTCGCCACGCTGACCGCGGACCTGCCGCAGGGGGTGACCGGCGGGCACACCGCCCGGGCGATCGGCACCGGGCTCAACGGGCTGCCGCTCAGCCAGGACATCGCGGTCACCATCACCGCCTCGGGTTCCGGCGGTGGCGACGGCCTGCCGAAGACCGGCGACCGGCTGCCGTTCGGGATGATCGGCCTGGCGGCCGGACTCCTGCTGGCCGGTCTGGCGCTGCTCTTCGTCGCCCGGCAGCGGAACTCCGCCACGAACCGGCCCTGACCACGCACCCGGTGCCCCGACCCGCGCGATCCGGCCCGGGTCGGGGCACCGGCGCGTCCGGGGGCGGATGCGTCAGAGCCAACCGTTGCGGCGGAACCAGCGGTAGAGGCCGAACGAGACACCCAGGATCACCGCGAGCACCGTGGGATAGCCGTACGCCCACTGGAGTTCCGGCATGACCGTGAAGTTCATCCCGTAGATCCCGGCCACCGCGGTCCAGACGGCCGCGATGGCGGCCCACGCCGCGATCTTGCGCATGTCGTTGTTCTGGTCGACGGTCACCTGCGCCAGCCGCGCCTGCAGGATCGAATTGAGCAGGTCGTCGAAGGAGTTCACCTGCTCGACGGTGCGGGTGAGGTGGTCCTGCACGTCGCGGAAGTAGCTGCGGATCTCCGGCGGGACCTGGTCGTTGATCTCGGCGGTCAGCGTCATCAGCGGCCGCTGCAGCGGCGCGACCGTCCGCTTGAACTCGACCAGCTCGCGCTTGAGCTGATAGATCCCCTGGATGCTGCCGCGACCGTCGCGCGCGAAGACCTCCGCCTCCACCGTGTCGAGATCGATCTCGATCTTGTCCGCGACCTCCAGGTAGAGGTCCACCACGCGGTCGAGCACCGCGTACGCGACCGCCCACGGACCCTGCACCATCAGGTCCTGCTTGCGCTCCAGGTCCGCGCGGACCGGGGCCAGCCGGCACGCGTCGCCGTGCCGCACGGTGATCACGAAGCATCGGCCGATGAAGAGCATCACCTGGCCGGTCTCGACCACCTCGGAGTTCTCGGTCAGCTCGTCGTGCTCGACGTACCGCGCGGTGCGCAGCACCAGGAAGTCGACCTCGCCGAACTGTTCCAGCTTGGGACGCTGCTCCGCCTTGACCGCGTCCTCCACGGCCAGCTCGTGCAGGCCGTACGTCTCCGCGATCTCCGCCATCTCGGCCTCGGACGGCTCGTGCAGCCCCAGCCAGACGAACGAGTTCTCTGCGCGCTGGGCGGCGGCCATCGCCTCGGCGTGCTGCCACTTCCCGGGCTGCCGCACGCCGTCGATGTAGAGCGCGCAGTCGATGACGGCGCTGCGGTCGGAGCCGGCGTCGTCAGCGGTGAAGCGCTGGGTGCCGTCGTTCGGGCTGAGGATGCGGCTGACCGCGCGGACCGGCGCGGACCACGCGCGGGACAGGGGCGGCCGGTTGCCTTCCGGCCAGGCCCGGTCACGGTCGACGTCCGCCATGTCTCGCCTCCCCCGCTCCGACCGATGGCTCCGCGGTTGCACCTTACGCCGACCTCGGTGGCGGGTCCCCGGTGCCGGGGTGGCGCCGGGTGGACCGATCGCGTCGGGGGGATGGGGGGTGCGATCGGCCCACCCGGCGCCGAGGGGGCGGGGGGTTGTGCCTATCTGGTCAACCGCATGGCGATTGACGCTCGCAGCATTGTGCGGCGCTGGCTGGCCCGAGGGAAACCCCGGACCAGCCAGGAAGGCCGATTGTCAAGAATCTGACAGGATTCGGTCAGCCCCGGACGTCCGCCACCGCGGCCGCCAACCGCCGCACCCCTTCGTCGATCTGGTCGACCGTCACCGCCGAGTACGCCAGCCGCAGCGCGTGCCGGCCGCCCTCGATCAGGAAGTCGCTCCCCTTCACCACCGCCACGCCCCGCTCGGCCGCGGCCGGGACCAGCTTGTCGACGTCGACGTCGGTCGGCAGCTCCACCCAGAGGAAGTACCCGCCGTCCGGCTCCGTGAAGCGCACCCCCGGGATGTGCTCCCGCAGCGACGCCGCCAGCACTCGGGCCCGTTCCCCCAGCGCGGTGCGGACCGTCTCGATCGACCGGTCGATGTCGCCCGAGACGCAGAACTGGTGGACGATCGCCTGCGCGACCATGCCGGGCGAGATGTAGAGGTTGGTGGCACGCTTGGCGATGTCCGCGATCAGCGCCGCGGGACCCACCAGGTAGCCGACCCGCACGCCCGGGCACACCGTCTTCGTGAAGCTGGACGCGTGCACCACGACCCCGTGCTCGTCCATCGAGAGCATCGAGGGGAGCGGCTCGCCCCGGAACCGGATGTCCGCGTACGGGTCATCCTCGAAGATCGTGAAACCGTACTCGGCGGCGAGCGCGAGCAGCGCGCGGCGCTTCTCCAGCGACAGCGTCACACCCGCCGGGTTCTGGTAGTTCGGGATGATGTGCGCGAGCTTCGGGCGCACCCCGGACTCCAGCAGCTTGCGCAGCTCGTCGGTGTCGACCCCATCCGGCTGGATGGTCACCGCGTGCACCTCGGCCCCCTGCTGCCGCAGGTTGAGCAGGGTCCGGTCGTAGGTCGGGCGCTCCACGACGACCGCGTCGCCGGGCTTGACCAGGTAGTCGAAGAGGAATGCGTCGGCCTGCAGCGAGCCGTTGGTCACCAGGACCTGGTCGACGCCCACGCCGTGCTTGTCGGCGATCCACTTCCGCAGGGGCGGGTACCCCACCGAAGTGCCGTAGGCCGTGACACCGGCCGGGTCGGCGTCGAAGGCGCGCACCGCGGCCGCCTTCAACCCCTCGATATCGACAATGTCCAGCGATGGCGCCCCACGGGCGAACGAGATCAGCTGCGCGACGGTCATGGTTCTCCAGCGTACGGGCGGGGGCCGGCGACCCGGCGGCAGCACGACGATGTCCGCATCCTGAGCGGCCGCTCCGCCCGCGGCGGGCGGATCAGACGGCGGTCGCCCCGGCGCGGTTGGTCGCCCAGACCCGCATGATGTCGCGGACGGAGATCACGCCGAGCACCTCGCTGCCGTCCATCACGACCAGGTGGCGGAACCCGCCGCGCGCCATCGCGAACGCCGCGTCCTCCAGCGTCCAGTCGGGACCGGCGTAGACCACCTCCCAGGTGATGTGGCCCGCCGTCCGCTCCGCGTCGCAGTCGAGACCCGCGCCGATCGCGTACAGCACGTCGCGCTCCGTGATGATGCCGACGCCGGCGGAATCCGGATCGACCACCACCGCCGAGCCGATCCGGCGCTCGGCCATCATCTGGGCGGCCTGCCGGAGCGTGTGCTCGGGACCCACCATCAGCACTTCGGTGGACATCGCATCGCGGACCTGCATCGCTGATCACCCCCGGAAGGCACGGTACGGACATACTGGCCCTCCGGGCGACGAAACCACAAGACCCCGATCAATGTCCGACATCGTCGCCGGTCAGCGGAGCCGACGGTGGCCGTCCCCGCCGCGCGCGGCCCGTCTCGCCCGCGGACGAGGTCTTTCGGTCGACGCCGCGACGTGCGGCGCTATCCTCCACCGGTACCCGCCACCAACTCCGGACAAGGATCGCCGAATGATCGGACTCGTGCTCGCGGCAGGCGCCGGGCGTCGACTGCGCCCGTACACGGACACCCTGCCGAAGGCCCTGGTCTCGGTCGACGGCGAGACCACGATCCTGGACATCTCGCTGCGCAACCTCGCGGCGGCCGGGCTCACCGACGTCGTCGTGGTCGTCGGCTACGCGGCTTCGGCGGTCGAGGCGCGCCAGGCCGACCTGGAGCGGCGCTACGGCGTCCGGCTCACCCTCGTGCACAACGACAAGGCCGAGGAGTGGAACAACGCGTACTCGCTGTGGCTGGCCCGCCGGCACTTCGCCCGGGGCGCGCTGCTGGTCAACGGCGACACCGTGCACCCGGTCAGCGTCGAGCACACCCTGCTCGCCCAGCGCGGCCCCGGCATCCTGCTCGCGGTCGACAACGTGAAGAAGCTGGCCGAGGAGGAGATGAAGACCACCTTCGACGCCGACGGCCGGCTCACCCGGATCACCAAGCTGATGGACCCCGACGAGGCGTTCGGGGAGTACATCGGGGCGACGCTGATCGAGGCGCACGCCGCCGAGGGGCTGGCCGACGCGCTGGAGGCGACCTGGCGGCGCGACCCGCACCTCTACTACGAGGACGGCTACCAGGAGTACGCGGAGCGCGGCGGCGAGGTGCGCGCCGCCACGATCGGGGACGTGCCCTGGGTCGAGGTGGACAACCACGAGGACCTGGCGCGGGCGCGGGAGATCGCGTGCCGCTACTAGCCCGTACGGTGATGGCGCCGCTCGCCATCGAGGTGCGGCGGGGCGCGGTGGTCGACCTGGGCGCGATCCTCTCCGACGGCCGGATCTCGGCCGGCGGTGAGGTCGCCGTCGTGGTCGGCCCCGGTCAGGGCGAGAAGATCGCCGAGCTGATCCGTCCGACGCTGCGCTCCGCCGACGTCTTCACCGCAGCCGGAGGCACCCTCGACGCCGCCAACGATCTCGCCGCCAAGCTGCGCGCCCGCTCCTACGACGCCGTGGTGGGCATCGGCGGCGGCAAGACCGTGGACGTCGCCAAGTACGCGGCGACGCGTCGCGGGCTCCCGATGGTGTCGGTGGCGACCGCCCTCGCGAACGACGGCATCGCCTCTCCAGTGGCCAGCCTGGTCACTGACGGGCTCAAGGGCTCGTACGGCGTGCACATCCCGATCGCGGTCATCGTCGACCTCGACTTCGTGGAGAGCGGTCCGGAGCGGCACAACCGGGCCGGCATCGGCGACGTGGTCAGCAACATCAGCGCGCTGGCCGACTGGGAGCTCGCCCGGCAGGTCCGCGGCGAGCCGGTCGACGGGCTGGCCGCCTCGCTCGCCCGGGCGGGCGCCGAGGCGATCATCAACCACCCCGGCGACATGAGCGACGAAGGGTTCGTCACCGTGCTGGCCGAGTCGCTGATCTCCAGCGGACTGGCGATGGCGGTTTGCGGCACCAGCCGCCCGGCCAGCGGCGGGTGCCACGAGATCATGCACGCCATCGACGCGCTCTTCCCGGGCACCGGATCACACGGGGAGCTGGCCGGGCTCGGAGCGCTGTTCTGCACCTTCCTGCGCGGCGACGAGAAGCGACTCGCGCAGATGGCGGCCTGCCTGGAGCGGCACAATCTGCCGCGTACCCCGGCCGACGTGGGGCTGAGCGACGACCAGTTCGTCGAGGCGGTGGCGTTCGCGCCGCGCACCCGGCCGGACCGCTACACGATCCTCGAACACCTCGAGATGGGCCCGGGCGAGATCCACCGCCGGCTGGCAGACTACGTCGATGCACTCCGCGATCACCTCGGCTGAGCTCTCCCGACCCACCGCCGGCGACTTCTACCGGGTCAACCGGGGCGGCGGCCTGTTCAGCGAGGCGGTGAGCCAGCGGCTGGGCGCCGCGTTCGCCCTGCTGGGGCACCGGCTCGGGCTGTCGCCGACCGCGCTGACCCTGGCCAACCTGGTGCTCGGCCTCGCCACCTCGGTCACCGTCGTCGCGCTCGCCGAGCGGGTCGCGGCCGGCACGGTGCCCGGCTGGGCTATCGGGTTGGTCGCGCTCGTCGGGTGGCAGCTGGCGTACGCCCTGGACTGCGCCGACGGTCAGCTGGCGCGGGTGACCGGGCGCACGAGCCCGTCCGGGGCGCGGGTGGACGTGCTCTGCGACGTGGCGGCGCAGATCACGCTGGTGACCGCGCTGTCGACGGTGGCGGTGGCGCAGCGCCCGTCGACGCCGGTGTGGCTGGTCGCCGCGTTCGCCGGCACCTGGATGGTCAACCTGGTGACCTCGGTGATGCAGTCCGGCCCGAACGCGGCCAGCATGGTGCCGTCGACCTCGCTGCCGGTGCGGCTCGTGAAGCTGATCCGCGACTACGGCGCGGTGATCACGCTCGCCGGCGTCGTGCTGACGCTCGCGCCGGACTGGACGACCTGGCTGGTCGCCGCGTTCACGCTGGTGAACGGCGGCTTCCTCCTCGCGAGCATCGCCTTCACCGCCCGCCACGCCTCTCGCCCGTGATCAGGGAGTAGCTCCGGCGTGTCGCCGGCGCGCCGCGATTCGGCTCCCTGATCACGCGAATCTTGGGCCGCGGATCATGCGGGGCGGGACAGGGAGGCGTAGATGTCCAGCAGGTGCTTGGTGACCACGTCGGGGTGGAAGGTCTGCTCGTAGCGGGAGCGGGCGAGATCGGCCAGGGCGGCGGCGCGGTCGCGGGCGACCGGCAGCGCGGTGGCCAGGGCGGCGGGCTCCGGGGGAACCGCCCAGCCGGCCGCGCCGGCCGGGTCGTTCGCCCCGATCAGGTACGGGATGCCGCCCAGCGCCGTGCCGAGCACCGGACGGGCGTTGGCGAGCGCCTCGATCACCACGGTCGGCAGGACGTCGTGCCAGGTCGAGGTCGCCAGCACGACGGCGGTCGCCCGCAGCGCGGCCCGGACGCCGTCGCGGTCGAGCGACCCGAGGTAGACGACGTCCGACCGGGTCCCGGCGGCCTCCTCCACCATCGGCCGCAGCTCGCCGTCGCCCGCGATCCGCAGCGTCCCCAGCGCGCCCTCCGGGTGCCGCGTCCACGCGTCGAGCAGCAGCCCGATCCCCTTCTCCGGTGACAGCCGGCCGAGGAAGAGGAAGCCCTCGCCGATCGGCGCCGGCGGGCCCGGGTCGGGGATCGCGTTCGGCTTGACCACGATCCGGTCGTCGGGCACCCCGTAGTCGCGCAGGTGATCGGCGATCGCCGAGGTCAGCGCGATGTAGCGGTCGACCGAACGCCACGTCGGCCGGTGCACGGCGAGCGTCGTCGCCATCAGCGCGCTCTGCACCCGGGAGCCGCGGTAGCACCGGTGCACGACGGCGGGCACCCCGACGAGCTTGCCCCGGCAGTCCTGGCAGATCCGCCCGTCCCGGAAGTAGAGCCCCGACGCGCACACCTGCCGGTAGTTGTGCACCGTCTGCACCACCGGCACGCCGTGCCGGTGCGCGGTCCGCACCACCCAGGGCGAGATCAACGGGTACGGATTGTGCAGGTGCAGCACGTCGGGCCGGTGCTCGTCGAGCAGCCGGCCGAGCTCCTGCTGCGCCCGCGGCGCGTAGATCGGCGAGATCGGCAGCAGCGCCTTCTGCCCGCCGGACATCGCGGGGATCTCGTCGGAGCTGCGCAGGAACGGCAGCACCTGCACCCCGGCTGCGCCGAGTTGCTCGATCTCCAGGTCGACGATCGTGTTCTCGCCGGAGGGCTGCGCCTCGCGGTACCGGTTGTGCGCGACGACGACCTTCACCGTGCTGACCCTTCACTCACGCCGATAAACGCTACCTTTGAATTCATGCCCGAGTTGCCCGAGGTGGAAGCGCTCGCGGCCTACCTGCGTGAACGCGCGGTCGGCCGTACGGTCCAGCGGCTCGAGGTGGCCGCGATCAGCGCCCTGAAGACCTATGACCCACCGCCGACGGCCGCCGCCGGCTGCCCGGTCGTCGACGCCCGGCGACACGGGAAGTTCCTGGATCTCGTGCTCTCTCCCGCCGCCGACCACACCGCCGAGGTCGACGAGCTGCATCTGGTGGTGCATCTCGCCCGCGCCGGCTGGCTGCACTACCGCGAGTCGTTCCCGTCGGCGTCACCGCTGAAGCCCGGCAAGGGCCCGGTCGCGCTCCGGGTCCGGCTCGACGACGGCTCCGGCTTCGACCTGACCGAGGCCGGCACCCAGAAGAAGCTGGCGGGCTACCTGGTGACCGACCCCGCGCAGGTGCCGGGGGTGTCCCGGCTCGGCCCGGACGCGCTCGCCGTCGACCTGCCGGCCTTCGCGGAACGGTTGCGCGGGCGCAAGGGTCAGGTCAAGGGGGTGCTCACCGATCAGGAGGTGCTGGCGGGCGTCGGCAACGCGTACTCGGACGAGATCCTGCACGCCGCGAGGCTCTCGCCGTTCGCGATCACCAGCCGGCTCACCGACGGCCAGATGGCGGCGTTGCACGAGGCGACACGGTCGGTGCTGACCGACGCGGTGACGCGGTCGGTGGGACAGCGGGCGGCGGAGCTGAAGGGCGAGAAACGTTCCGGCCTGAAGGTGCATGCCCGGACCGGGCTGCCGTGTCCGGTCTGTGGCGACGTGGTGCGCGAGGTCTCGTTCGCCGACTCCAGCCTGCAGTACTGCCCCGGCTGTCAGACCGGCGGCAAACCGCTCGCCGACCGCCGACTGTCCCGGCTCGTGCGCTAGGTGACCACACCGGTACGACATGTGGAGAACCGCGCGCACGGCGATGAACCGGTGCACAACGGAGGCTTTTTTCCCGCTCTGCCATCGGTATAGTTGCCCGGTCCCAGTGCTTCAGCCGCAGAAGCCGGCGGATCCCACCAATCGTCGGTGGGGCTTGAGGTCTCTTCGGTTTTCGCCCCCACGCGGGGCCCGTGCGAGACTTGGCCCGTGGGCGACCCGAGCCTTCACGGCAACTGGGCGGCACGTGTCACGCGGGAGGACATGGGTGAGGTGACGACGAGCCTCCATCGCCCGGGAACCACCACAGGCCGGAGCAACAACACCGTGCGCCACGTCGACAGCTTCGAGATCCAGGCCCCGCCGCCGCCGGCGCATAACGGTGTGCCCCGCTCCGCGTGGTCCCGTACGCGACGACGCGTCTCCCGCTGGCACCGCCCCTACATCGCGATCCTGCTCGTCCTCGACTTCGCCGCGGCCGTGCTCGCGAGCTGGCTCTCCATCTCGTTGTTCGAGAAGGCCACCGCGGGCTTCACGGACGCGGACAAGGACGCCACCTGGTTCCACACCGTCACCTACCTGCTGCTGCCGCTCGGTTGGCTGGTCGTGCTCTGGGGCAACCGCGCCTACGACCGGCGCTACCTGGGGCTCGGGACCGACGAGTTCAAGCGGGTGATCCGCGCCGCCGTGACGGTGGCGGCGAGCGTGTCGTTCCTCGCCTTCTCCACCAAGACCAACCTGTCCCGGCTCTCCGTCGCCACCGCGTTGGTCGGCGCGATGATGTTCATCCTGTACGGGCGCGCCGTCGCCCGGCTGCTGCTGCACATCATCCGCCGGCGCGCCGGCTACGCCGCCCACCGGATGGTGCTGGTCGGCACGCTCCCCGAGGCGCTCGAGGTGCACACCGCGGTCACCCGCAGCCCGGCGGCCGGGCTGATCCCGGTCGCCATCCATCTCACCGACGGCTACGCGGCGGCCCGCGGGATCGAGACGCCGGTCCCGGTGTACTCCGGCCGCGACGTCCTGGCGCTGGTCCGCGAGGTCGGCGCCGACACGATCGCGGTCTGCGGGTCGGCGAGCGCGGAGCCCGGGGAGCTGCGCCGGCTGGCCTGGCAGCTGGAGGGCAGCGGCGTCGACCTCGTGGTCGCGCCGCAGCTGACCGACATCGCGGGCCCGCGGGTGCACATCCGGCCCATCGAGGGCCTGCCGCTGCTGCACGTCGAGGAGCCGACCCTGTCCGGGCCGGCGCTGCTGGCCAAGAACCTGATGGACCGGGTCGCCGCCGGCCTCGGGCTGCTGGTGCTCCTGCCGGTCTTCGCCGCGATCGCGATCGCGATCCGCATCTCCGACCCGGGCCCGGTCTTCTTCCGGCAGCCGCGGGTGGGGCACGAGGGGCGCACGTTCCGGGTCTGGAAGTTCCGGACCATGTACGTGGACGCCGAGGACCGGCTCGCCGCGCTCGTCGACCAGAACGAGACCGACGGGATGCTGTTCAAGATCAGGCAGGACCCGCGGGTCTTCCCGGTCGGCCGCTTCCTGCGTGCCAGCTCCCTCGACGAGCTGCCCCAGCTGATCAACGTGCTGAAGGGCGAGATGTCGCTGGTCGGGCCGCGACCGCTGCCGGCCGACGACGGCGACTTCCTCGGCGACGTGCGGCGGCGGCTGCTGGTCCGGCCGGGCATGACCGGGCTGTGGCAGGTCTCCGGCCGCTCCGATCTCTCCTGGGACGAGGCGGTCCGGCTCGACCTCTACTACGTCGACAACTGGTCGCTCGCGTACGACCTGAGCATCCTGTGGCGCACGATCGGCGTCGTGCTGGCCCGCAAGGGCGCGTACTGACGACCCCTTGGCTATTGCCCACGCACCCGTCAAGATCTGTGCGTGGGTGGGAATCTGTCGGCGTCGGTCGCCGTGCTGGCGCTGGTCAGCGCGTTGGCCGCGGCGGTCTTCGCGGTCGTCCGGTTGCGGGGGCGGCGCGGCATCGCCACCGCCACCCAGCGGGCGACGTATGACGTGCTGCACACCGCCGGGCTGGCCGCCGAGCCGCTGCGCGCCGGGCTGACCCGGGCGGGGGCCGCGAAGGCGGTACGCCACCTGCGCACCCTGGTCGGGGCGCCCGGCCTGGCGTTGGTGGACCGCGTCGAGGTGCTGGCGGTCGACGGTGACGGCGCGCACCACGCCGGGCAGGTGGTGGCCGCCGCCCGGCGGGCGCTGGCCGCGCACCGGTCGACGGTGCTGCGGCAGTCGGAGCTCGACTGCGACCGGATCGACTGCGCCGTACGTGGCGCGGTGGTCGCGCCCGTGACCGGCCCGGACGGCAAGCCGGTCGCCGCGCTGGTCGCGATCGCCGACGACCAGCCGGCCCCCGGGCTGGTGCAGGCGACCCTGGAGACGGCGCGCTGGGCGGGTACCCAACTCGCGCTGGCGGAGCTGGACTCGTCCCGCGAACGGCTGGCCCGCGCCGAGGTGCGGGCGCTGCGCGCCCAGATCAGCCCGCACTTCATCTACAACGCGCTCACCGCGATCGCGTCCTTCGTCCGCACCGACCCCGAGCGCGCCCGCGATCTGATCCTCGAGTTCGCGGAGTTCACCCGCTACTCGTTCCGGGCGCACGGCGAGTTCACCACGCTCGCCGAGGAGCTGCGCTCCATCGACCGCTACCTGACGATCGAACGCGCGCGCTTCGGCGACCGCCTGCAGGTCCGGTTGCAGATCGCTCCGGAGGTGCTGCCGGTGAGCGTGCCGTTCCTCTGCCTGCAGCCGCTGGTGGAGAACGCGGTGCGGCACGGGCTGTCGCGAAAGCCCGGCGTCGGTATGGTGAGCATCGAGGCGCGTGACGCCGGGGCCGAGTGCCACATCACCGTCGAGGACGACGGGGTCGGCATGGACCCGGCGGTGCTGGCGGCGGGGATCTCGGATCTGGCGGCCGACGCCGGTGAGGACTCCGGCCAGCACGTCGGTCTGTCCAACGTAGACGAGCGGTTGCGCTCGGTCTTCGGCGATCAGTTCGGTCTCGTCGTGGAGACCGGTCTGGGGGCGGGGACACGGGTGAGCATGCGGGTGCCGAAATTCCACGCGGGCGTACGGACCGGCCGGTGACGACGCGAACGGAGAGTGCCGTGGTGACCGCCTTCCTCCGGGTGCTGGCCGTCGACGACGAGCCGCCCGCCCTCGACGAGCTGGCCTACCTGCTCCGCGCCGACCCTCGGGTGGCCCG
The DNA here is from genome assembly GCF_900107255.1 of Micromonospora pattaloongensis. GTDB lineage: Bacteria > Actinomycetota > Actinomycetes > Mycobacteriales > Micromonosporaceae > Micromonospora_I > Micromonospora_I pattaloongensis. Next base: position 929,472 of record NZ_FNPH01000001.1, read on the forward strand.
GCTGCACACCGCGTCGGACGCCACCGACGCGCTGCGGGTGCTGCGCGACAACGACGTCGACGCCGTCTTCCTCGACATCCGGATGCCCGGTCTGGACGGCATGGAACTGGCGCGGTTGCTGCGGCGCTTCGCACGCCCGCCCGCGATCGTCTTCGTCACCGCGTACGACGACGGCGCCGTCGACGCCTTCGACCTGGGCGTGACCGATTACGTACGCAAGCCGGTGCGGGCCGAACGGCTCGCCGAGTCGCTGCGCCGGGTGGTCAGCTCGCGGGTGGTCCCGACGCACCCCGCCGCGCTCGCGCGGGCCGAGGAGGATCCGACGATCCCGATCGAGCTGGCCGGCAGCACGCGGATGCTGCCCCGCTCCGCGGTGCGGTGGGTGGAGGCCCAGGGCGACTACGCCCGGTTGCACACCTCGGAGGGGTCGCACCTGGTCCGAGTGCCGCTCGCGACGCTCGCGGAGCGGTGGGCCGACGCCGGGTTCGTCCGGATCCACCGGTCGTACCTGGTGCAGCTGCGGCTCATCGCGGAGCTGCGGCTGGCCAACTCCGGTTACGTGGTCGTGGTGGACGGCGCCCAGTTGCCGGTCTCCCGCCGGCACACGCGTGAGCTGAAGGACAAGCTGGTGCGCGCGGCCAAACAGGACTGGAGCAAGTAGCGCATCACTTCAGCTACAACGTCCCGTTCCGGGAGGGACCCTTCGGCGGTTCACAGGGTTATCCACAGGGGTCCACCGTTATCCACAGGTTGTGCACAACCGCGCGGAGCTTGACATCGGCCGGGAGTAGGTGAGACTGCCGGCATGGCCGGACCCCCTGATCGGAGCGGGTCCGCCGGCGCGGTCACCCCGCCCCGGCGGACCCGACTGGTGCTGGCCGAGGTGACGCGCGACCGCGGAGACTCCGACCGGACCCGCACGGAGCTCGCCGAGCAGACCCGGGTCGGGGAGGCGCTCGTCCGCGGTCTGGTCCGCGCGCAGCTCGCCCTGGCGCTGCGGTTGTCGCTCGTCGTCGCCATCGGGCTGGGCGGGCTGCCGCTGCTGTTCGCGGTCGCCCCGGCGGTCGGCACCGCCACGCTCTTCGGGATCAACCTGCCGTGGCTGCTGCTCGGCGTCGCCGCCTTCCCGTTGCTCGTCGCAGTGGGATGGATCTTCGTGCGGCTCGCCGAACGCAACGAACAGGACTTCACCGCGCTGGTGCGGCGGCCGGAGCGCTGACCGTGCCGAACCCCTACCTCGTGCCGGCGATCGTGGCGGTCACCCTGGTCACCGTCGCCATCGGCTTCTACGGCCTGCGACTGGCCCGCACCACCTCGGACTTCCTGGTCGCCTCCCGCGCGGTCAGTCCGACCTGGAACGCCGCCGCGATCGGCGGCGAGTACCTCTCCGCAGCGAGCTTCCTCGGCATCGCCGGCCTCATCCTCAAGTACGGCGTCGACGTGCTCTGGTACCCGGTCGGCTTCGCCGCCGGCTACCTCGCCCTGCTGCTCTTCGTGGCCGCACCGCTGCGCCGCTCCGGCGCGTTCACCCTGCCCGACTTCTGCGAGGTGCGGCTCGGCTCGCGGCGGCTGCGCACCCTGGCCACCGCGTTCGTGATCTTCATCGGCTGGCTCTATCTGGTGCCGCAGTTGCAGGGGGCGGGGCTCACCCTGGCCACGGTGGCCGGCTCGCCGTACCCGGTGGGCGCTCTGGTCGTGGCCGCCGTGGTCACCGCGAACGTGGCGCTCGGCGGCATGCGGGCGATCACCTTCGTGCAGGCCTTCCAGTACTGGCTCAAGCTGACCGCGCTCGCCGTACCCGCGATCTTCCTGGCGCTGCAGTGGCAGGCCGACGCCCGCCCGGCGGTGACCCCGCCCGACGGGCCGGCGTTCCGGACCGCGACCACCGTGGTGGTCGAGCACCCGGCGACGCTCGCCCTGTCCGACGGCCAGACCCGGGAGGTACGCCCCGGCGACGAGCTGACGTTCGCCGCCGGCGACCCGGTGCCGGCGGTCTCCGGAGTGGCTACCGACGCGTCCGATTGGCTGCTGCCCAGCACCGCCGGGGCCGACGACCGCGGCCTGTTCGCCACGTACTCGCTGATCCTGGCGACCTTCCTCGGCACCATGGGGCTGCCGCACGTGCTGGTGCGCTTCTACACCAACCCGGACGGCGCCGCCGCCCGCCGCACCACGCTGGTGGTGCTCGCGATGGTCGGCGCCTTCTACCTGCTGCCCACCATCTACGGGGTGCTCGGCCGCATCTACACCCCGCAACTGCTGGTCACCGGGCAGACCGACGCGGTGGTGGTGCTGCTGCCCGGCGCCGCGCTCGGCGACGGCACCACCGGCCGGCTGCTCGCGGCGCTGGTCGCGGCCGGCGCGTTCGCGGCCTTCCTCTCCACCTCCTCCGGGCTGCTCACCAGCGTCGCCGGGGTGATCTCGACGGACGTGCTCGGCCGGGGTTCGGTACGCGGCTTCCGGCTGGCCACGGTCATCGCCGGCGCGGTGCCCGCGGTGCTCGCGCTCAACGTCTCCGGGCTGAACGTCTCGCAGGTGGTCGGGCTCGCGTTCGCGGTCGCCGCGTCCAGCTTCTGCCCGCTGCTGGTGCTCGGCATCTGGTGGCGCGGGCTGACCGACCTCGGCGCCGCCGCCGGGGTGCTGGTCGGCGGCGGGGCCGCTGTCGGGGCCGTGCTGGTGACGGTGCTCGGCCCGCCGCTGTCCGGCTGGCCGGCCACGCTCATCGCGCAGCCGGCCGCCTGGACGGTGCCGCTGGCCTTCACCGTGATGGTGGCGGTCTCGATGGCGACCCGCCGGCGCGCCCCGGCCGACGTCGGCGCCACCATGCTCCGCCTCCACGCGCCCGAGGCCCTGCGGCTGTAAGGAGGGGGCGCTGGCAACGGCCGGGACGTCAGCAGCGTCGGTGCCGGCACAGAGCCGCTCGGCCGCGCGTTGCCCGGTCCGCCGCGCCTCGGCCGGGGCGTCCGGGCCTTTCAGCCAGACCTCCGCCACCAGGTCGCCCTGCCGGACGAAGAGCCAGCGGCTCTGCGTGCCCTCGACGTTCGAACCGATCAGAAGCGACTCGTCGCCGGCGAAACCCGAGTCGATGATGACAAGCGGGTCCTCCGGCCGGCGGGGATCTGTGACCAGCGCTGCCACGCCCGCACGTAGGCCTCCTGCGCCGCGTCCTGGGCCTCGCTCAGGTCACCGCCGAGTGCGTACAGCACCGTGACGACCCGATGTCTGGTGGTCCGATAGAACTCCTCGAACCCCTCGTCTCTGTCCAACGCGCCTCCCCGGTCGAGATCCTGCCTCTGTCACCCGTGACCGTGGCGTGCGGTTGCACGCGATCCGCGAACGTGCTGTCCCGTCCGCCAGGCGCACGCGGCCCTCGTACATCTGGGGTATGACGGGAGACCATCCCCCTGCCGGAGTGTCACGTGGCCTGCGCCGGATACGGTCGGACCCATGACTGGTGAGCACCCGGCTCTCGCCCTGCGCGGCCTGGCGAAGCGCTTTGACAGCAAGGTGGCGGTGGCGGGTGTCGACCTGGACGTCCCGACCGGTTCCTTCTACGGCCTGCTCGGCCCGAACGGCGCCGGCAAGACCACCACCCTGTCGATGGCGGTCGGGCTGCTCCGGCCGGACGCCGGGAGCGCCCGGGTGCTCGGGCACGACGTGTGGGCCGACCCGGTCCACGCGAAGCAGCTGCTCGGCGTCATGCCCGACGGCGTACGCCTCTTCGACCGCCTCACCGGGGCGGAGCTGCTGGCGTACCACGGGCTGCTGCGCGGCATGGACCCGACGGTGGTGGACCAGCGGGCGGCCGAACTGCTCGACGTGCTCGCGCTCGGCGACGCCGGGCGGACCCTGGTGGTGGACTACTCGGCCGGCATGAAGAAGAAGATCGGCCTGGCCTGCGCGCTGCTGCACGGTCCCCGGCTGCTCGTGCTGGACGAGCCGTTCGAGGCGGTCGATCCGGTGTCGGCCGCGCTGATCCGGGACATCCTCCAGCGGTACGTCGCCGGGGGCGGCACGGTGGTCTTCTCCAGCCATGTCATGGAGGTGGTCGAGCGGCTCTGCTCGCACGTGGCGATCCTCGCCGCCGGCACCATCAAGCGGGTCGGCACCCTCGACGAGGTACGCGGGGACCGTGCGCTGGAGGAGGTCTTCGTCGAGGTGGTCGGCGGTCGGACCGCGACCGGCGAGGAGCTGGCGTGGCTGTCCCGGTGAACGCCGCCGCCTCGTCGGGCGCGCCGGTGCGGCGGGTCTCCCCCCGCCACTTCGTCCGGCTGAAGCTGCGGGTGATGGGCAACAACTTCCGCGGGCAGGGCTGGCGGATCGCGCTCTTCGTGGTCGGGGTCCTGGTCGGGCTCTGGTTCGCCGGGACCGCGTTTCTGCTGCTCGCCGCGCCCGGCCTGGCCGACAACACCGAGTTCGCCGGGTTGACGGCCGCGTTCGCGGGTGGGCTGATCGTGCTGGGCTGGCTGTTCCTGCCGCTGGTCTTCTTCGGCGTCGACGAGACGCTCGACCCGGCGCGCTTCGCGCTTCTGCCGCTGCGTCGGCGCACCCTCGTGAGCGGCATGTTCCTCGCGGCGCTGATCGGCGTTCCCGCGATCGCCACCTTCCTCGGCACCGGCGGGATCGTGGTCTCGGCCGCCCTGCTCGGCGGCGCGGGCGCCGCCGCGGCGCAGGCCGTCGGGATCGTCGCCGGGCTGCTCCTCTGCGTCGCCGTCAGCCGCGCGGTGACCAGCGCCTTCGCCACGCTGCTGCGTTCCCGCCGGGTGCGTGACCTGGCCGCGGTCCTGCTCGCCGTGCTCGCCGCCCTCCTCGGCCCGCTGCAGATCGCCGTGATGAGCGCCGTGAACAACGCCGACTGGCAGCGGCTGAGCGGGGTGGCACGGGTGATCGGCTGGACGCCGCTCGCCGCCCCGTACACGGTCGGGATGGACGTGGTCGAGGGGCGGGCCTGGGCGGTGCCGCTGAAGTTGGCGATCACCGCGGTGACGATCGCCGCCCTGCTCGCGTGGTGGTCGCGGTCGCTGGAGTCGGCGATGGTCGGCACCGCGGCGACCGGGCGGGTGCGACCGGAGGCCGGGCTGCCCGGGCAGCCGGTGGCGCGGCTCTTCCCGCGTGGCACGCGGTGGCTGTCCCGCGACCGGTACGGCGCGCTGGTGGCGCGCGAGCTGCGGTACTGGTGGCGGGACACGCGGCGCCGGGCCAGTCTGATCACCTTCGCGGTCGTCGGAATCTTCGTGCCCGTGATGGCGAACGTCGGCGGCAAGGGCCTGATGGACGGGCAGAACGACTTCGACGCCTCGCCGACGCTGGTCGGCCTCTCGATGCTCTTCGTCGGCATGCTCGCGGCTCTCAGCCTCGCCAACCAGTTCGGCTTCGACGGCAGCGCGTACGCGGCCAACGTGATCGCCGGGGTGCCGGGCAAGGTGGAACTGCGCGCGCGGCTGGTCGCGTACTCGATCTACATCGTGCCGCTGCTCGTCGCCATCTCGATCGTCCTCGGGCTCTTCCTGCGCGAGCCGGCCTGGATCGGCGTCGCCGCCGGCACGCTCTTCGCCGCGTACGGCGCCGGGCTCGCGATCACGCTCTTCGTCTCCGTGTTCGGCGCCTACGCCCTGCCCGAGACCTCCAACCCGTTCGCCATGAACAGCGGCGCCGGCATGGCCCGCAGCCTGCTCAGCCTGCTGGCCATGGTGGGGGCCGGGGCCGCCGCCATGCCGATGGTGATCGCCACCGCGTTGCTCGGCGAGGTGTGGTTCTGGCTGGCCCTGCCCGTCGGCCTGGCGTACGGCGTCGGCGCGGCCGCGCTCGGCACGTACCTCGCCGGTGACGTGCTCGACCGGCGCATGCCGGAACTGCTGCAGACGGTCACGCCGCGACGCTGAGACGGGGGAATGTTTCACGTGAATCAGCCCGAACCCGGTGCGCAGATCCACGGCACCGATCCGTTCGCCACCCCGGAACAGGCCCGGTCGCCGCTGCGCCGGCTGCGGGGCCGGCTCGCCGCGCCGGTCACGCTCTGGACCGCGTACGACAACTCCGCCGCGCCGGCCGGTCTCACCGTCTCCTCCACCCTGGTGGTGGACGGCGACCCGGGGCGGCTACTCGGCCTGATCGACGACGAGTCGGAGGTGTGGGAGGCGGTGTCCGAGTCGGGGCGCTTCGCGATCGCGCCGCTCGGGCCGCCGCACCGCCAGCTCGCGGACCAGTTCGCCGGGCTGTTCCCGGCCCCCGGCGGGCTGTTCGCGGGCGGCGACTGGACGCGCACGCCGTACGGGCCGGTGCCCGGCGGGGTGACGACCTGGGCCGGATGCCGCCTGGACAGCGCGCGGGAGTACGGCTGGGCACTGCTCGTGGAGGCGACCATCGAGACCGTCGAGATCGGCGCCGACGAGCCGCCGTTGCTGCACTACCGCGGCCGGTACCGGGAGCTCGCGGGCTGACAGGCCGGTCAGCGCACCACTACCCTCGGCGATGGCTGATATCGACGGCGACTGTCACGGCGCCAATCACTAGAGCTGGTGAAGGAAGTGGCGAGGACATGGACCTGAACCGCGCCCGGTGGCGGAAATCGAGCCGTTCCAGCGGCAACGGCGGGTCCTGTGTGGAGGTCGCGGACAACCTCCACGAGGTCGTCCTCGTGCGGGACACCAAGGACCGGCAGGGGCCGATGCTGACGTTCGGTCCGGACGCGTGGCGGGCGTTCGTGGAGTTCGCCAAACGGCGGTAGCCGACGCCAACAGTCCGCCGACCTGATCAAGGGAGCTGTGGAGAAGTGGACCTGAACCCGGCGCGGTGGCGGAAGTCGACTCGTTCCGGCACCAACGGCGGGTCCTGTGTGGAGGTCGCGGACAACCTCCACGAGGTCGTCCTCGTGCGGGATGCCAAGGACCGGCAGGGGCCGATGCTGACGTTCGGTCCGGACGCGTGGCGGGCGTTCGTGGAGTTCGCCAAACGGCGGTAGCCGACGCCACGAGTGCGTGACGTCGGCGGTGCTGCGATCGGTGCAGGTCGGGGCGGTGCCGGTAGTGCTACGGCGCGGGTAGTGGCCTGGCGAGCGGGGCGAGCCGGCAGGAGGTCACCTGTCTGGGCGGTGCGCTCTGCGCTCAGATCAGCGGAGAGAGTGCGACAAACGGTCCCTCTCGTGGCGGAGAAGGACCGTGAGGCGAACTGGGTCAGGCGCCGGCTTCTTGTTGCCGCTGGTAATTCTCGTTCTGCCGAAGGGCTTCTTCGAGCTGGTCCTCGAGAATGATGATCCGGCAGGCGGCTTCCAGAGGGGTGCCTTGGTCGACCATCTCGCGAGCCCGGGCGGCGAGGCGCAACTGGTAGCGGGAGTAGCGGCGGTGCCCGCCGGATGACCGGGACGGGGTGATCAGCTTCGCCTCGTCCAGCCGGCGCAGGAAATCCGGCGAGGCGCCGGTGATCTCCGCAGCGCGGCCCATCGTGTAGGCGGGGTAGTCGTCGTCGCCGAACATGTCATCGGGTTGGGCCATATACATCTCTCCATGACGAGGGCCCCGGCGCGAGAGCGCCGGGGCCCAGGGTTACGGGTCGAAAACACCATCTACCGACAGGTTCGTCGGGTTGTCGTATCCGCACCTGCCGCCGTCGGCGGCGTGGGGTGCGAGGATCGCGTAAGCGTGACCGGAGACCACCTCTCGTTCGATGGAAACTGCGGTGTCCGCGCCAGAGTTGGAACTGCGTCCTGGCGGCGGGCGATCCAACGGTGTTCAGCCCTCCCTTTCCTCTGCTTCCGATATCTGTGGTGCTGTGGTGCTGTCCGCCGGTGTCGAAGCCCCACGCAACTTCATGGCCCCGCACACGTGCGGCGAACTGTCCTGCCAGGCCGGGCGCTCAATCAGCATCGCCCCGCCTGCTTTGCCCTGACCTGGACCTACATCAGGGCTTACCTTCCACGTGCCTTGCCTTGCTGCGTGCGGTGATGCGTACTTCCACCGCCGTGCCGAGCGAGCCACGAAATGGTTCCGGGCCCTGCTTGACGCTCGGTCTGACTCGTCTGCGTCTTTCTCGGATCTCTTCTGTCAACGCCAGGAACACTAGCTAGTCGCGGCAAGGATGTCTAGTACGTTCGTCATAGATTTTCTTGGCGGCGGTCCGAGCTTCCAGGATGGCGGCAGTGGCGCCCACGGTGTCAGTGCCGACGCGGAGATCGCGCACGGATCGTTTATGCAGGGGCGGCGCCGGCGCGCCGGTGAGCGGCGTGAGCTGGGTCACTCGGCGCAGCCAGGGGGCCGTTCGGCGCATCCGGCCGCCGCACCGCCATCGCTGCTACCCCCGCCGTCTCCCGCCTTCCTACGGTGCGCCAAAACCGTAGTCCGATGAAGGTGGTGAACCGCGTGAGTGCGCACCAGCGAACAGGCACGCGCATCCCGATAATCCCTCTCGCCGCCGAGGCCCCCTGTGAGGTGACGGCATGAGCACCGACGCCCCCGACGCGACCGCGCCCGAGGGCGCGGCCGACGCCGGCACAACCGCCGCGCCCGACGGCGGCGCGACCGAGACCGCCGCGGCCGACGCCGGCACGACGCCGATCAGCCCGGAACGGCACCTCGCCGTGCAGGCATCGGACGAGTTCGCGGGGCTCCGCAAGGCGCTGCGCGGCTTCGTCTTCCCGATGACCGTGGCGTTCTTCCTCTGGTACGCGCTGTACGTGATCCTCTCGGCGTACGCGCGCGGCTTCATGAGCGTGAAGCTGGTCGGAAACATCAACGTGGCGCTCGTATTCGGCCTGCTCCAGTTCGTCTCCACGTTCCTGATCGCCTGGCTCTACTCCCGGTACGCCGAACGCAAGCTGGACCCGGTGGCCGACCGGATCCGGGCGGAGCTCGAAAGCGAAGGTGCCGCGCGATGAAAATCCTGCTCGCCGCGGAGGCCACCAACGGCACCGCCCGCACGCTGACCATCACGCTCTTCCTGCTCTTCGTCGCGGTGACGCTCGGCATCACCCTCTGGGCGAGCCGGCAGACCAAGAGCGCGGCGGACTTCTACGCCGGCGGCCGCTCGTTCTCCGGCTTCCAGAACGGCATGGCGATCGGCGGCGACTACATGTCGGCCGCGTCGTTCCTCGGCATCGCCGGCATCATCGCCCTGTACGGCTACGACGGCTTCCTCTACTCGATCGGGTTCCTGGTCGCGTGGCTGGTCGCGCTGCTGCTCGTCGCCGAGCTGCTGCGTAACTCCGGCAAGTACACGATGGCGGACGTGCTCGCGTTCCGGATGCGGCAGCGGCCGGTGCGCACCGCCGCCGCCGTCTCGACCATCACGGTGTCGATCTTCTATCTGCTGGCGCAGATGGTCGGCGCGGGCGCGCTCGTGGCGCTGTTGCTCGGCATCCGTCCCGGGACCACGTTCCTCGGCATGGACGCCGACGCCGCGAAGATCGCCACGATCATCCTGGTCGGCGCCCTAATGATCATCTACGTCACGGTCGGCGGGATGAAGGGCACCACGTACGTCCAGATCGTCAAGGCGTTCCTGCTGATGAGCGGCGCGCTGATCATGACGCTGCTGGTGCTCGCGCACTACAAGTTCAATCTCTCGGCGCTCCTCGGCGACGCGGCCGCCGCCTCCGGCAAGGGGAACGCGTTCCTCGAACCCGGTCTGCGGTACGGCGTGGAGAGCGGCGACGCGCTGAAGACCTTCTACAGCAAGGTCGACCTGCTGTCGCTCGGCATCGCGCTGGTGCTCGGCACCGCCGGCCTGCCGCACATCCTGATCCGCTTCTACACGGTCCCGACCGCGAAGGCGGCCCGCAAGAGCGTGCTCTGGGCGATCGGCATCATCGGCGTGTTCTACCTGTTCACGCTGGCGCTGGGCTTCGGCGCGGCGGCCCTGGTGGGCAAGGATGCGATCACCGCGCAGGACAAGGCCGGCAACACCGCGGCTCCGCAGCTGGCGCAGGCGCTCGGCGTCGACTTCCTCGGCGGTGACATCGGCGGGGCCACGCTCCTGGCGATCATCGCGGCGGTCGCCTTCGCCACCATTCTCGCCGTGGTCGCCGGACTCACCCTGGCGTCGTCGTCCAGCCTCGCCCACGACTTCTACGCGAACGTCGTGAAGCGGGGCCAGGCGTCCGAACGGCAGGAGGTGAGCGTCGCACGGATCTCGGCCTTCGTGATCGGCGCGATCTCGATCGTGCTGTCGATCTTCGCGCAGAACCTGAACGTGGCGTTCCTGGTGGCGCTCGCGTTCGCGGTCGCCGCCTCCGGCAACCTGCCGGCGATCCTCTACAGCCTGTTCTGGAAGCGGTTCAACACCTCCGGCGCGGTGTGGGCGATCTACGGCGGTCTGCTCAGCGCCGTACTGCTGGTGTTCTTCTCTCCGGTGGTCTCGGGCGCGCCGACGGCGATGTTCCCGAACTCCGACTGGCAGTGGTTCCCGCTGTCGAACCCGGGCATCATCTCGATCCCGTTCGGCTTCCTCTGCGGCTGGATCGGCACGGTGATCTCGAAGGAGAGTGACGACGAGAAGTACGCGGAGCTGGAGGTCCGCGCCCTGACCGGCGCCGGCGCCCACTGACCGGCGCAGCACCTCTCACCGGACCCCGGGTGGCGACAGCCACCCGGGGTCCATCGCGAATGGGCCCCGTCCGTCCGTCTCGGTAGGCTGACCGTCATGGTGGTTAGTCCGCGTTTCGGAGAAGGTCATCGGATTCTCGTCACCGGTGGGGCCGGTTTCGTGCCGTCCCACGTGGTCGACGCCCTCATCGACCGTGGTTGCACGGTGGTGGCGCTCGACAACTTCGTGACCGGATCGAAGGAGAACGTCGCGCACCTGGCGGACCACCCGCGGTTCACGCTCGTCGAGGCCGACGCCTCCGACGGGCTCCCCGCGCACCACCCGGCGATCGCGCCGCGGTTCGACGCGATCCTGCACATGGCGTCCCCGGCCAGCCCGAAGGACTTCGCCACACTGCCGGTCGAGATCCTCCGGGTCGGCTCGCTGGCGACCCTGCACCTGCTCGACCGGGCCGCCGCCGACGGCGCGCGGTTCCTGATGGCCTCCACCTCGGAGGCGTACGGCGACCCGCTGGTGCACCCGCAGACCGAGACGTACTGGGGCAACGTCAACCCGATCGGGGTGCGCAGCGTCTACGACGAGGGCAAGCGCTTCTCCGAGGCCGCCACGATGGCGTACCACCGCTACCGGGGCGTCGACGTCGCGATCGTCCGGATCTTCAACACGTACGGCCCGCGCATGCGGCCGGACGACGGCCGCGCGATCCCGACCTTCATCAGCCAGGCGCTGCGCGGGGAGCCGATCACGGTGCACGGCACCGGGGCGCAGACCCGGTCGATCTGCTACGTCGACGACCTCGTCCGGGGCATTCTGCTGCTGCTCGATTCCACCGAGACCGGGCCGATCAACTGCGGGACCGAGCACGAGATGTCGATGCGCGAGCTGGCGGAGCGGATCGTCGCGCTGGCCGGGAGCACGTCGGAGGTGGCGTACCTGACGCGCACCGCGGACGACCCGGAGATGCGGCGGCCGGACCTCACGCTGGCCCGGACGCGGCTGGGCTACGAGCCGTCGGTCACTCCGGAGGATGGCCTGCGGCGCACAATCGAGTACTTCCGGCAGCGCCTGACGTAACACCCGTCGCCCCACAGCGTGCGCACAGCGGGCGTGCAGCGCCCGGTACGTACGCTGGTGGCATGTCAGTGAGCAGGTCCCCCCGCCGCAGCTCGTCCGGGCACACACCCCCCACCACGCCAGACACGTCCGGCCGCGTCTCCGGCCGCGCGCACGTTCCGACCGGCTCCCGCGACGACCGGGAGCGCGACGCCTACGGCGCGCGGGTGGGCGTCGGCGGTAGCGCCGCCCGACTCGGCGGTGACGCCGGCCGGCCCGGCGGCGGCGGTGGGCGCCTCGGCGGTGGCGGCGGGCGCGCCGGCGGGCCTCCGGGACCCGGCGGCCCGCTTCCGGGGCCGCGGCCCCGCCCGCGCCCGCGGTGGGGCCGCATCGCGCTGGTCGCGGTCGTCGCCCTGCTCGTGCTGGCGCTGCTCACCGGCGGCGGCCTGTGGATGTACGTGCACCGGCTCGACGGATCGCTCGGGCGCACCGACGCGTTCTCCCCGATCGCCAGCGGCCGGCCGGCGGCCGGCGCCAGCGGCGCGGTCAACATCCTGATGGTCGGCAGCGACTCGCGGGACCCCGACGCCGTGCTCGACAAGCCCGGCGCGTGGCGTGCCGACACCGTGATGATCATGCACGTGCCGGCCAGCCACGACCGCGCCTACCTGGTCTCCATCCCGCGCGACCTCTACGTGCCGATCCCGGAGAGCGCGGGCGACGCGTGCGATTCCGGCCAGCGCGCGAAGATCAACGCCGCGTTCGCGTGGGGCGGCGTCCCGCTCGCCGTGCGGACGGTCGAGTGCTTCACCGACGTCCGGATCGATCACGTGGCGGCGATCGACTTTGCCGGCTTCAAGCAGGTGACGGACGCGCTCGGCGGCGTCGATCTGTACGTCGAGCAGAACATCACCTCGATCCACAAGCCCTACCGCAAGTTCCGGAAGGGCACGAACCACATGACCGGCGCCGAGGCGCTGGACTGGGTGCGGCAGCGCAAGCAGTTCCCCGAGGGGGACTTCGCCCGGATGCGCCACCAGCAGGAGTTCCTGCGGGCGCTGATGGACAAGGCCGCCAGCACCGGCACGCTGACCAACCCGGCGAAGCTGACGTCGTTCCTCAAGGCGACGACCGACGCGGTCACGGTCGACGACGGGTTCTCCCTGCCCGACACGGTGCTCCAGTTCCGCAAGCTCCGTGGCGAGAACCTGCAGTTCCTCACGAGCCCGCACCTGGGCAGCCAGATGATCAACGGCGAATCGGTGGTCGTGTCGGACCGGGAGAAGGCGCTCGCGATGTACAAGGCGATGCGGAACGACAAGATGGCCGACTGGGTGCGGGCCAACAAGCCGCCCGTTCGGTCGAACGGTGGGTGACCGGGCTCCGGCCACCGCGTCCGACCTGCTCGATTGCCGTCCGCCGAAGTGACTCCCATCTCTATTCGCAGGCCATTGACCCTGCGGGGGTCAGCCGGACGGCCGATGGGGATTGCACTTTCTTGATACGAAGGTGAAACCGAACGATGCTCGCGGATTGCATGTCGAATCCGTAGAGTGATCCCCTCTCCCTTGTCGCGTCCCCTGGAGCACGCATGCCGGTGCAAACCCGTCGACGTCCGCCATCGCTCGAGCCGACCGCCGCGCCCGCCGTGACGCGGCTCGCCGGACCGGCCGGGCCGGGCGGTAGGCCGAAGACGGGCAAGAGCACCACGCGGCGGCGGAAGGACCCGACGTGGGCCCGCCTCATCGTGATCATGGGTGCCGTGCTGATGGTGCTGGCCGGCGGATCGATCGTCGGCGCCAAGGTCCTGATCGGCCAGGCCACGGGCAGCATCGAAACGGAGAACCTGATCGGCGGCGCGGGCAAGACCGACGCCGAGGGCGGCGCGGACCTGGACGGCCCCATCGACCTGCTGCTGCTCGGCGTCGACGCCCGCGCCCGGCTCGAGGCCGACGACGTCCGGGCGGACACGATCATCGTGCTGCACATCCCGGCCAGTCACGACCAGGCGTACCTGATCTCCATCCCGCGGGACACCGAGGCACAGATCCCGGCATTCAAGAAGAACGGCTTCGGCGGCACGACCGACAAGATCAATGCAGCGTTCTTCCACGGCGCGCAGAACGGCGGCGGCTGGGGCGGCGGGGCGCAGCTGATGGCTCAGACGATCAAGAACATGACCGGCATCAGCTTCGACGGCGCCGCGATCGTCAACTTCGGCGGCTTCAAGAACATCATCGACGCGCTGGGCTCGATCCGGATGTGCGTCACCAAAGAGGTCACGTCCGCGCACATGATGTTGGTCGACGGCAAGCCGATGTGGCTCGCCGAGGCCCGGAACGCCTCCGGCGAGAAGAAGCCGGTGGTGCACAAGGTCGGCTGCCGGGAGATGAAGGGCTGGGAGGCGCTGGACTACTCGCGCCAGCGGTACGGCCTGGACAACGGCGACTACGACCGCCAGCAGAACCAGCAGAAGCTGATCAAGGCGATGGCCAGCAAGGCGATGGCCAGCGGCGTCCTGACCAACCCCGCGAAGCTCCAGCAGCTCACCAAGGCCGCCGGCACGGCGTTGGTGCTGGACACCGGGGGCACCCCGATCGCGGACTTCATCTTCACGATGCGCGGGGTCACCACCAACGACCTGGTGCTGCTGCGTACCAACAACGGCACGTTCAGCACCAACGGCGCCGGGCAGGAGGCGCTGCAGCCGATCAGCCAGGAGATGTTCCGGGCGGTCAAGAACGACAACCTCGACGAGTTCATCATGAACAACCCGAGCGTGCTCGTCCCGCAAAAATAGGCCGCGGGTCCGGGGTTCCCGGAAAGAATGTGGCAGAACGGCAATAGCCGTAAGGCGGGCAAATAGGTCCGTAGCCTGGGTCGTGAGAGGGTTTCACCTGGCACGGCCTGGGAGGCATGACGTCCCGATCCGAGCGGGGAGCGCCGGCTCGGCCGGGCTACCCTGACCGCACTCCGGCGACCGCTGTCGCTCTCGTCCGACGTGGCCGCCGGCCGCGACACGCCCACGCGCCCCGTTGGGCCCGCATCCTCATCGCGCTGGGGCTCGTGCTGTTCATCGCCGCCGGCGCCGCCGGCTTCGCCCTGCACCGTCTGACCGAACGGTACGACCGCGCGCTCACCAAGCAGGAACTGCTCGATCCGGCGGCGCGCCGCGACGAGTCGGGCAGTTGGCTGCGGCAGCACGTCTCCGGCTCCCTCAACTATCTGCTCGTCGGCACCGACCGGCGACCGAAGGACCCCGGCGGCGGTCTCGCCGACACGATCCTCATCGCGCACGTCCCGGCCGGACTCAAGCGGGCGTACCTGGTCTCGGTGCCCCGCGACCTGCTCGCCGAGATCCCCCCGGACGGCCCGGCCGGCTACCCCGGCGGCACCGACAAGATCAACTCTGCGTTCCTGTACGGCGGCGGCGGCGCGGCCGGGGCGCGACTGCTCTCGGCGACGCTGACCGGGCTCACCGGGCTGCGCTTCGACGGCGCGGCGATCATCAACTTCGGCGGCTTCCGCAAGGTGATCGACCTGCTCGGCGGCGTCACGATCTGCGTGGACACCGAGGTCCGGTCGATCCACACCGGAGCCGTGTTCCCCGTCGGATGTCACCAGATGGGCGGGGCGCAGGCGCTGGACTACGCGCGCCAACGCTACGGGCTACCGGGCGGGGACCACGACCGGGAACGACACCAGCAGCAGATCCTGAAAGCGATCATGCAGAAGGCCGGCACCGGCGGACTGTTGGCCAATCCCGTCCGGGCCGACCAGCTGATCCGGGCGCTCGGCTCGGCGATGATCGTCGACACCAACCGGGTGCCGCCGGCGAACGTGGCCTCCGCGCTCTGGAGCCTCCGTGCCGACGCGCTGGTCGGGCTGCAGGTGCCGACCACGGGCAGCGTCGTCGACGAGATCTACTCCGAACAGCTCGACCCGGCCGCGGACAGCCTGTTCGCGGCGCTGCGCGGCACGGACACGGAGAGCTGGGTCACGGCCAACCCGCGGTGGGTGAACCGCATCTAGCCCTCTAGGCTTGGTAGCCGTGTTCGGACCTCAGGTTCCTTCCGTGACCGCGCCCGAGATCTCCGGCGAGGCGTACCTCCTCGACGTGCGCGAGCACGACGAGTGGACCGCGGGGCACGCGCCCGGCGCCCACCACGTGCCGATGATGGAGATCCCCGCCCGGCTCGCCGAGGTGCCCACCGACGCCGACGTGGTGGTGGTCTGCCGGTCGGGTGGCCGCTCCGCCCAGGTCGTCTCCTACCTGATGGGCAACGGCTGGGACAACGTCCGCAACCTCGACGGCGGGATGAAGAGCTGGTCGGCCGCCGGGCGCCCGCTGGTGAGCGAGGACGGCTCCCCCGCCCGCGTGCTGTAGCTTCCGCCGCCGCTTTCCACGATCAGTAGGTAGGCATGCCCGAACCGCTGGTGTTCGCCCATCGCGGCTCGTCCGCGGCGCTGCCCGAGCACACCCTCGCGGCGTACCTCCAGGCGCTCGACGAGGGCGCCGACGGGCTGGAGTGCGACGTACGCCTGACCCGCGACGGTCACCTCGTCTGCGTGCACGACCGACGGCTCGACCGCACCAGCAACGGTCGGGGGCGGGTCAGCGCGCACACCCTCGCCCAGCTGGACCAGCTCGACTTCGGCTCCTGGCATCCGGGCGGCACCAGCGACGACCTCACCACCGACGTCCCCGCCGACCCGGACCGGACCCGGCTGCTCACCCTCGAACGGCTGCTGGCCGCCGTTCGCGACTCCGGCCGCACCGTCCGGCTGCTCATCGAGACCAAGCACCCCACGCGGTACGGCGGGGACGTGGAGCGCCGGCTGGTCGCGCTGCTGCGGCAGCACGGGCTGGCCGACCCACGGGAGTCCGACCCCGTACAGGTCACGGTCATGTCCTTCTCGCCGCTGGCGGTACGCCGGATGCGTGAGCTCGCGCCGCGGGTGCCGACCGTGCTGCTGTTCGAGGTCATCCCGCGGGGACTGCGGCTGACCCGGCTGCCCTTCGGCGCGCGGATCGCCGGACCGGGCGTCAACCTGCTCCGCGCCCGGCCGCAGCTGGTGCCCGCGCTGCGCGCCGCCGGCAACCAGGTGTACGTCTGGACGGTCAACGAGCCCGACGACCTCGATCTCACGCTGGAGGCCGGCGTGGACGGCATCATCACCGACCGGCCGGCCCTGGTGCTGCAACGGCTGGGACGTTAGCGACTCCGATCCGGGCAGGACTGCCCAAAGCACGCGCGGAGAGTGCAGACTCAGGACATGCCGGAGAGCCCTGACTACGCCGCTCTGATCGCCGGCCACACCGCGGTCATCGAGATGATCAACTCCGGCGAGGGGGGACTTCCCGTCCTCGACCGGATGCTGCAGCTCGCCCAGCGCGCCCTGGGCGCCACCGGGGTGTCCTTCGTCGAGTACGGCCGTCGCACCGGACGGATCATCGGCGCCGTCGGCGCCGCCGAATGGGAGCTGGGCCGGCCGGTCGAGCGCACCGATCCGGGGATCGCCCGGCTGCTGACCGGCGCGCGTACCCAGGAGTTCGGCGTCGACGACGTGCTCTCCGGCGAGCAGGCCAACCAGCTCTCCGGGCGCGGACTGCGCCGCGTCCTCACGGCGCGCGCCGAGATCGGCGGTCTGGTCATCGGCACGCTGCACGCCTACTACTCCGACGCCGCCGAGCGGGCGCACCCCGATCAGCACGTGCTCATCGCCTACCTCGCCGCCTGCATCGCCCACATGTACGGCGACCACTACGGGCTGCCCGTCCACGGCGACGGCCCGGTGGTGGCGGCGCTCGCCGACGGATTGGCCATCGTCGACCAGCACGACCGCGTGCTGCTCTGGAACCCGGCCGCCGAGACGGTCACCGGCCGGCCGGCGGCGCAGATGCGCGACCGGCCGCTGCCCTTCCCGGTCCCGCCGCCGGGCCAGGTGATCGACCACCAGCTGCCGGACGGCCGATGGCTGCGGATCACGTCCGGGGAGCTGCCCGGGCAGGCGGAGTCGCGGGTGATCACCTTCCGCGACACGACCGACCAGCGGCAACGCGACCACGACCGGGATCTCTTCTTCGCGGTCACCAGCCACGAGCTGCGCACCCCGGTCACCGTCATCAAGGGCTACGCCGACACGCTCAACAACCACTGGGATTCGCTGCCGGAATCGGAGCGGCTGCAGGCGGCCCGCACGATCGGCCAGCGCGCCGGCGAGTTGGCGCGGCTGGTCGACCGGCTGCTGTCGGCGGCCAACGACGTCGGTCCGGTCGGCGGCTCGGCCCCCGTACCGTTCGATCTCCTCGAAGCGCTGCGGGTCGCCGCCCGGGGGCTCCCCGCCGACCTGCGCCACCGGCTGGCCCTTGACCTCCCCGTGGACCTGCCCAAGGCGCTCGGCGACCGGGCGAGCCTCGCCACCGTTCTGACCGAGCTCGCCACCAACGCGGTGAAGTACTCGCCGCCGGGGACGCCGATCGAGCTGACCGCGGAGTCGGACGAGCGGACGGTGGTTTTCCGGGTGAGCGACCGGGGTATAGGGGTACGCCCGGAGCATGTTGAGCGGGCGTTCGACCGCTTTTGGCAGGGGGAGCAGGGTGACCGGCGGCAGTATCCGGGGGCCGGTCTCGGGCTCTATCTCGTGCGGCGGATCGTCGAGCGACAAAAGGGATGGGTCTCCCTGCGCCCGCGCGAAGGGGGCGGTACGGTCGCAGAGGTCCGACTGCCTCGCGGGTGAGACAGGCCGGCGCGGCGGTTGCCGGCGTTCTCCCGTCGGGGCGAACCCCCCGGGGCGTTGTGCGAGGAGGCACGAGCGTGTCCATGGCGTTGTCCGAGCGGTCCTGGTGCGTCGTCGTCCCGCACCACCCGCAGGGGGCCCGCGCGGCCCGGCATCGCCTCGCCGCCGAGCTCTCGGCCGCGGTCCCGGCGCCGCTGCTCGCCGACGCCGTGGCGGTCCTCGCCGAGCTGGTCGGCAACGCCGTGCGCCACGCCGACCCGCTGCCCGGGGGCGTGATCCGGGTCGCCTGGCGGCTCTGCCCGGGCGTCGACAACGACACGGTCGAGGTGCGGGTGACCGACGGCGGCGCGAACGGCGACCCCCGGCCCCGTACCGTCGGCCCCGACTCGCTGGACGGGCGCGGGTTGAGCATCGTCGCGGCGCTCGCCGACCGGTGGGGCGTCAACCGCGACGGTCTCGGGCAGAGCGTCTGGGCGCAGCTCTCCTGAGGCGTCGACCCGCCGCCGCGCGCGTCGATCGACCGGGGGAAGTGCGCGACCGGGAGGGTTATCCACCGCGGGCGGTCCACCGGGGGCCTAGGCTGTGTCGCCGTGAGTAAGCGTCGAAAGAATCCCCGGTCCGCCGCCGAAGCGGCCCCCAAGCGGCAGAAGCTGCGCGACACGTTCGTACCCCGCCCGTTCGCGGGGCTCGCCGACGAGGCGGAGTGGATCGCGCTGCGCGAGCTGGTCCCGGCGGCGTCCGCCCCGCTGCGGCTCGCCCCGGAGCTGGTCGAACAGTACGGCGACCGCCCTGTCACCCTGGCCACCGTGCTGCCGATGGCCTGGCCCGCGATGACGAAGCCGGACGGACGGGTGTTCGTCGGGTTGCAGCGCCACGTGCAGTCCGGCGACATCTCCCGGGACCTGGCGGTCGCGGTGCTGTGCGCGCTGCAGACCGAACCCGGCGGGACGGTGGCGGTGCCGGCGCTGCCGGGACAGGGACCGCGGCTGCAGGACATCCTGGTCGACGGGGCGCTCGACATCACCATGCACGACGGCTTCGATTTCTGGCTCGACGAGGGGGCCTCGGACGACCCGAACGTGAAGGCGTCGTTGGAACGCGCCAACGCGTCGATCTACCCGACGGTCCGGCTGGCGGCGGCCCGCGCCGCGTACTGGTGCCGTGTCCCGGAGAAGGCGCACGTGCGGTGGGTGCTCCCGGACGACGAGGACACCGCGCTGGACGCGCTGTCCCGGCTGTCCGCCGGCGGCGAGCTACCGCTCGGGGAGGGGACGAAGTTCGCCGGCATGTTCCGGGCGCACGGCCTGCTGGTGCCGGTGTGGGACGTGCCGGGAGAGCCGGAGGCCGCCGAGTGGGAGGCGCCGCTGGCCGACTTCGCCAAGCGGTACGCCGACGCGCTGGCGCAGGAGGGGCCGCTGGACAGCGCCGCCCGCCGGGCGAAGCAGGGGCTGCTGGGTCGCCAGCTCACCATCCGCTGATCTTCTCCCCTGGTCCGCGTGCCCGCCGGCGCCACGGGCGGTCGCGCGGATCAGGGGCGCAGCGGGGCGCGCGAGATCGGGCAGGACATGCAGCGCGGGCCGCCGCGGCCGGAGCCCAGCTCCGACCCGGCGATCCGGATGAGCTCGATTCCCGCCGACTCCAACTGCTCGTTCGTCTCGGTGTTGCGCTCGTACGCCACGCAGAGCCGGGGCGCGATCGCGAGCGTGTTGTTGCCGTCGTCCCACTGCTCGCGTTCGGCGGTCACCGGGTCGAGCCCGGTGTCGATGACCCGCAGCTCGTCGATCCCCATCGCGTCGGCGGCCGCCCGCAGGAACGGGGTCGGACCGGTGACCCGCGGCTCCCCGTCCGCCCCGGCGACGATCGTGTACGCCAGCAGCGAGTCGGCCAGGTTCGGGTACATCAGCACGGCGTCGACGTCGACCATCGTGCAGACCGTGTCCAGGTGCATCGTGGCCCGCTGCTGGGCGATCGGCACGGCCAGCACCGTGTGCGCGAGCGGTCCGCCCGGCAGCTCGGCCGCGAGCACCCGCCGGGCCAGCCGTTCCGCGCCGGCGGGGGTGGTCCGCTCGCCCACGCCCACGGCGAGCACGCCGGGCGCCAGGGACAGGATGTCGCCCCCCTCCAGATGCTCCAGCGAGGGCTGGTAGACCAGCTCCGTACCAGCGAATCGGGGGTGGTGCCGGTAGATCGCGTCGGTGAGGGTGGTCTCGCGTCGACGGGCCGGCATGGCGAGGCTGGTCACGGCGACCCGGTCCCGGATCCAGACCGCCGAGTCGCGGGTGAACAGCAGATTGGGCAGCGGGTCGATGACGAAGTCGTGGCGGTCCATCAGCATGTAGACCAGGCCCGCCGAACGCCCCGCCGTCGGCCGCAGCTCCTCGTGCGCCAGGCCGGCGATGAGGACGCCGGCCAGGGCCACCGGGTCGAGCTGGGCGAGGTGGTCGGCGACGCGCTGCCGCAGGCTGTCGCCGAGCCGGCGGTCGGCGAGGACGAGGCGGGTGAGCTCCTGCCGGCCGTCCGGGACCTCCAGCGTCTCGGCGAGCAACTGTCCGAGATAGAGCACCTCGACCCCGTGCGCGGTCAGCTGGGCGGCGAACGCGTCGTGCTCGTCCTGTGCGCGCGCGACCCAGGGGATCGCGTCGAAGAGCAGGGTGTTGTTGTTGCGCGGGGTCAACCGGGCGAGTTCGGGGCCGGGGCGGTGCAGCAACACCGTGCCGAGCCGGCCGACCTCGCTGTCGACGTAATGCGTCACACCCGCAGCCTAGGGCAGCGGATTCACACTATCCGGAGAATCAGGCTCGGGTGAATGAGCCATTCATCCTCATTCATTCCGGTGTCACGGCTTGCTTCCACGCGGGTACAGCGACTTACGGTAGTGGCAAGACAACTGTAGGAGACCTTTTGCCGGAGGTCGGAATGACAGTCTTCCCCGCGCGCCGAGCCCTTCCCCCACGACGGGCACTACCGGCGGCCACCAGCACACCGCCGTCCCCCGCACCTCCGCCAGGCGCCCTCGAAGCGGTTCGACCCGGCCCGGTGGAGTGGGCGCGGCGCCGCCGCGCGGAACGCGAGGCACGGCGCGTCGAGGCCGCCGGCGCGCGGGCGCTCAACCGGCTCGACCACCTCGGCCCGGCGTGGCACGTCGTGGACTGGCCGCGTACCGACCCGGCAGCGACATGGCTCGACGTCGACGAGCGGGGGCAGCAGGAGCGCGCCGGTTTCCTCGCGATCGGACCGAGCGGCCTCTTCGCCGTCACCGTCGCCGACCACGGCCGGGCCCGCGTGCTCATCGCCGGCGACGTGGTGCAGATCAACGGGAAGCGTCCGCCCTATGTGGCCGAGGCGCAGCGGGACGCGCGCCGGGCGAGCAAGGCGATCTCGCGCGCCGTCGGGCTGACCGTGCCGGTCACCCCGGTGCTGACGTTCGTCGGATCGGGCGTGATCAGCGTGTACGGGCTGCCCAACGACTGCCTGGTCGCCACCCACCGTGAGCTCGACCGGCTGCTCGTCGCCGGCGGTAACCGGATCAGCGCGGCGACCGCGGAGAAACTGTCCCGGGTGGCGGGGAACCCGAACACCTGGCTCAACGCGCCGTACCGCGGCGGTGACGACTATCGCTGGTACCGCGACGGGCGAACGGTGGCTGACAAGAGCGCAACGCGCCGGTAACGTCACCCGGGAGCGCTGACCCATCCGGTGCCGGCTCGCGCGCGGCGGTTGGCGACAGTCGCTGTCGTCCCGACGGGGCTGTCGGCCCGACAGCGCTATCGCTGCGCCATCGCCACCGGCCGGTTAGCGTGGCGGGTGATCCGGCGAATTGCATGGGAGGCGCCTTGGCGCACGTCGAACTCTCGCTCTCCGAAGCGTTCGTGCCGCGCGCGGCCGAGTCACCGCCGTCGGCCACCGGCATCGACCAGTGGTGCACGACGGTCGCGACCGCGGTCGAGCCGTGCCTCGTGATCGACGTCGAGATGCGGATCTGCGCGGCCTCCGCCTCCTGCTGCTCGCTGCTCGGGATCGGCGCCCGGCCCGAGTCGGTGGGGCGGCCGCTGCTCGGCGTCCTGCGCCTGCTCGACTTCACCGCGGCCCGTGGCGAGCTCACCGAGGGCGAGATCGACAAGATCCCGCCGCTGCTGGCGCTGACCTCCGGCCGACTCGCGCGCGGCCTGCTCCGCGTCCAGTCGGGGCCGGCGGGCGAGGGCGACGCCACGGTCGACGCCATCGCCACACCCCTGTGGGAGGACGGCGTGGTCGCCGGGTCCCTCACGTTCTTCTCCGAGGTCTGACCACCCACTCGCGCTCACCGATGTGGCGATCGACGCACCCGCGGGGAGTTGGGCCGGCCAGCGACGAACCGTAGTCTCTCCTCATGTTGGACCTCGATCTGCTTCCGGAGGAATACGCGGTGTGCCGGCTGCCGGCCGGCACGTCGATCCCCGCCGAGCTCCTGCGCGGTCCCGACGCCGGCGGCCTGGTCTCGGTGACCTGGACGGCCGACGAGGTCTCGATCATCTGCCCGGCCGACCGGGTGCCCGACGGCGCGGTCGTCGAGACCCCGTGGCGCTGCCTGCGGGTGGCGGGCCCGCTCGACCTGGCGCTGACCGGCATCCTCGCCTCGCTGGTGGTCCCCCTCGCGGAGGCCCGCGTCAACATCGTCGCCTTCTCCACGTACGACACCGACTACCTGCTCGTCCCCGCCGTACGGGCCGACGAGGCGGTGGCGACGCTGACCCAGACCGGGCACCGAGTCACGGTCTGAGCACCTACGATGGCGGTCGGTCCCCCGCGACCGACGAGACCACCTCTGCGCAAGGAACCGGCCGGTGTCCCGCACCCCTGCCCCCGCCGCCCTGGCCGCCCTGTTGGCCTGGGCCGCTCTGCTGGTCGGTTGCGGCACGCCGCCCGAGCTGCGCGACGGGCCCGGCGGCGCCGCGCCGTCACCGACCGGCGGCGCAACGGCGACACCGTCCCCCACCCCGTCCGCGCCACCCATCGTCATCCCCACGCCGACCGCGACCACCGCGGCCCCGGGATTCAACGACACCACGGCGGTCGACTGCCGGCGCCGGCCCGACGGGGCGCAGATCGTCGCGCTGCTGCGACGTACCCCGGGCCTCCTGCCGACGAACGCCCGGGTGACCGTGCGCCAGGGCCCGCTCTGCGCCCGCGACTGGCAGTACACGGTGCTCGTCGTGCCGGGCCGCGAGCCGCTCCAGGTGGTGACCAGCGGCACCCCCACGGCACTCACGCTGGTGGCCGCCGGGACCGACGTCTGCGGCATCCCGGTCCGGGTCACCGCCCCGCCCGGAATCCGCGCCCTGGCCTGCGACGCGACGTCGGCTTCCGGGCCCGGGTACGTAGGCTAGGGGCCATGCCGGGAACACCGCCGACGCGCTTCGTCTATCTGGGCCCCGAGGGCACCTTCGCCGAGCAGGCGCTGCGGACCATCTCCGCCGCCCAGCACGGCACCCGCACGCCGGCCCGGAGCATCCCCGAGGCGCTCGACGCCGTCCGCGCCGGCGAGGCCGACGCGGCACTGGTGCCGCTGGAGAACTCGATCGGCGGCGCCGTCGGGGTGACGCTCGACGAGATCGCCGAGGGCGCCCCGCTGGTGATCACCCGCGAGGTGGTGCTGCCCGTCGACTTCGTGCTGGCGGCCCGCCCCGGCGTCGCGCTCTCCGACGTACGGACCGTCGCGGCTCATCCGCAGGCCTCGACGCAGTGCCGCGGCTGGCTCGCCGACCACCTGCCGGACGCGGTCGTCGTCGACGTCCTGTCGAACGGCGCGGCCGCGGCCGGCGCGGCGACGGGCGAGCACGACGCCGCGATCTGCGCGCCCGTCGGCGCCACCGCGCACCGGCTCACCGTGCTGGCCGACAAGATCGCCGACCACGCCGACGCCGTGACCCGGTTCGTGCTGGTCGCACGCCCCGCCCCGCCGCCCCCGCCGACCGGCGACGACGTCACCTCGCTGGCCGTCTTCATCGCCCACGACCGGGTCGGCGCCCTGCTCGCCGTGCTGATGGAACTGGCCGTCCGCGGGGTGAACCTCACCCGCATCGAGTCCCGGCCCACCGGCGAGGCGCTCGGCCGCTACCTGTTCTTCCTCGACTGCTCCGGGCACGTCGCGGAAGACCGGCTCGGCGAGGCGCTGCAGGGGCTGCGGCGCATCTGCGCCGACGTGCGCTTCCTCGGGTCCTACCCGAGGCATCGCTGGACCGCCACCGGCGACCGCCCCGTGCCGGCGCCCGCCGGACTGTCGGACGTGGACTACGCGGACGCGGCCGCGTGGCTGGCCCGCCTGCGGACCGGGCGGCTGGACTAGCGGCCGGCTCTCGGGCGCCGTCAGTCGAAGAGACCGCCCAGCACCCCGCCGCCCTGCTGCTGGCCCGCGCCGGCCACCGGCGGCTCCTCGGACGGCTGCACGACCACGAAGCCCTGGCCGGCGAAGCTCATCGTGAACGCCTCGCCGGTGCTGCGGCCCAGCAGCGTGCCGAGGCCGAGCTGCTCGGCGCGGTGGTAGCCGGTCTGCAGCCCCGCCGACCAACAGACCGCGGCCTGCGGGTCGACGTAGGTGGGCTGGTCCACGGTGAGCACGACGGGGGCGCCCCTCGTGGTGATCGCGATCCGCCCCTGCCCGGTGAAGACGCAGTTGAAGAGGCCGGCCGAGGACGCCATCCCCATCCCCTGCACCATCTTGATGTCGTACTGCAGGGTCGAGTCGAACGCGAGCACGCTCGAACCGTTGATCGACAGTGCGTCCCCGGGCTCCAGGTCGATCAGGTGCACGTCGGCGGCGAAGTTCGCCAGGAACACGTCACCGCGACCGGAGATCTTCATCAGCGGGACGCCCTCGCCGGTCAGCTTCTGCTTCAGGAACTTGCCGAACCCACCCGCACCCAGCGCCTGGAACCGCACGTCACCCTGGTACGCGACCATCGAGCCGGCCCGCGCCATGCACTCGCCGTTGAGCTCGATCTTCAGCATCTTGGAGTTCTGCAGCCGCAGACCGGGCTGGGCGGACTCCTTCTCCAGGTTCTCCGCGGCAAACAGTTCACTGCGCATGACAATCCCCCCCAATCGGCACGCTCACCCCCACCCGAGCGCGTGCAGCCGCTCGTCGTCGATGCCGAAGTGATGGGCGATCTCGTGCACCACGGTGACCGCCACCTCGTCCACCACATCCTCCTCGCTGTCGCAGATGCGCAGGATTGGATTGCGGTAGATGGTGATGCGGTCCGGCAACACCCCGGCGTAGTCCCAGCCGCGGGTGGTCAGGGCGTGGCCCTCGTACAGGCCGAGCAGCTCGGGATCGTCGGGCGGGGACTCGTCCTCGACGAGGATGACCACGTTGCTCATCAGCCCGAGCAACTCCTCGGGCACCTCGTCCAGGGCCTCGCCGACCAGCTCCTCGAAGCGTTCGCGGCTCATCTCGACGGGCACCGGTCCATTGTGCCGCACGAGCGCGATACGAAGATCGGCGTGATCGGGGACCCGCGCGGGCCGGTCCCCGATCACGCCGATGGTGGTCAGCCCGCGAGGCGCGCGGCGAGGGTGATCTGGGCGGCCGGCGACAGCAGCCGGGAGATCGGGCAGTTGTCCTTGGCCGCCTCCGCGAGCTTCTGGAACTGCGCGGCGTCGATGCCGGGGACGTCACCCACGGTGTCGAGGTCGATCCGGGTCACCGTCATGCCGGCGTCCGTCTTGTCGAAGTGCAGCGACGCGGTGGTGTTGACCGAGACCGGGTTGAACCCGGCGTCCGCGAGCGCCTTGGAGAACGCCATCGAGAAGCAGCCGGAGTGGGCGGCCGCGATCAGCTCCTCGGGATTGGTGCCCTCACCCTCCTCGAAGCGGGACCGGAAGGAGTAGTTGCCCTGGAGTCCGCCCTTCCCGGTGCGGACGGTGCCGGAGCCGTCGGTCAAATTGCCCTGCCATTGGGCTGATGCGGTGCGGATAGGCATGAACACGACGCTAGCCCAAACCGGACCGTGATGCGACGATGCGGCGAGATGCTCACCGACGGAGGGTTGGTCCATGGGCCGCAAGGCGGCACTCACGCTCGGTTCGCTGCTCGGCACGATCGGGTTCGTCCTCGCGCTGATGGCGCTCGCCGTACCGTGGGCGCGCTACGAGGTGCACGCCGGTGACGACTCCGTCGCGGCCGCGGTCGCGGTGTTCCAGGTCGACCGCGGCTGGTGGTACGTCACCCTGCTGTTCGTGCTGATCGGCTGCCTCGCCGGCGCGGCGGCGGCGTCGGGGCGGGCGGCGCGGATCGCCGCGGTCGCCGGCATCGGGGTCGGGGTCGGGGCGATGCTGGTGGCGTCCGCGCTCGGCGACCAGCTCACCGGATCCGCCGTGGCCCCGCTGCCCACCGGGCTGGCGGAGGTGGACTTCCGGCCCGAAAGCGCGCCGGGCAGCACGTACGGCGTTGCCGCGCCGGCACTGCTCGCCCTCGGCGCGGCCCTGCTGTCCGTGCGGACCCCCGCTCAGCTGCGTCGATGAACGCCTGGGTGGCCCTGCGCGCGTGCCATGATGCGGCGGAAGCGGCGCACGGAGGGCGTACCCGATGTCCCAGCAACACCCCGTCGACGGCCCGGCACCCGGGCCGACGATCGTGGCATGGGGGCCGCGGCGCGGCCCGCTGCTGGAGCCGCTCCGCAGCCCGCTGACCGCCTTCGCGCGCGACCCGCGGGTGGTCACCGGCGTGGCCGCCCTCGGGACGGCCGCGGTCGCCGGGTCGCTGTTCGGGGAGTGGGCCGTCACCGCGCCCGGGGACACCGCGCCGGCCGGCGACGGGCCGCCCACCGTGCCGCAGACTGTCAACGACATCGGATCGTTCGGCACCACGTACCTGGTGGGGGTCCTCGCGCTGACCGGCTGCGTCGCGCTGGCGCTGTTCGGTGCCCCTGCGGTCCGGCGGGAGCTGCGGGTCGCCGGGCTGGCGCTCGCCGGCGGCCTGCTGGTGATGCTCGGCGCGCTGCTCGCCGCCCTGCATCAGATCATGAGTCGGTACTTCGGCGTCGAGGCGCTGGCCGTCCGGCACGGACGGGGACTCGTCCTGGCCTTCGTCGGGGTCGCCATGCTCGGCGCGGCGCTGCTGCTCGCGCGCCGGGCGCCGACGCTTCCCGGCGGTGGCGGCGGGTCCGGTGACGAGCCCGGCCGGCCGTCGCGGCGCCGCTCCGACGGGCCGGGGTCCGACTCCGCCCGGCAACCTGCGGATCTGTCGGTCACGCCCGCGCCGCCGTTCCTCGACCCGGAGGCGCAGTCGCTCCCCCGGGCGGCGCCGCCGGGACACGGGTACGAGCGCAGCGCCCAGCGGTCGCAACGGCGATCGGGGCCGCCGCCGGACGGGACGGACCCATATCGACGCGAATCTCGTAGCGGCCCCCGGTAGGCTCAGACCCCGTGATTGACCTGCGCCTGCTCCGCGAAGATCCCGACACCGTCCGCGCCAGCCAGCGAGCCCGTGGCGAGTCCGAGTCGGTCGTCGACGACCTGCTCCGCGCGGACGAGGACCGACGCGCCGCCGTGCAGCGGTTCGAGACGCTGCGCGCGGAGCAGAAGCAGCTCGGCAAGCAGATGCCCAGGGCGAGCGGCGACGAGAAGACGGCGCTGCTGCAGCGTACGAAGGAGCTCTCGGCCGAGGTGAAGGCGGCCGAGGCCGCCGCGGGCGAGGCCGAGCAGCGGCTGCGCCGGGCGCAGATGGCGATCCCGAACGTGGTCGAGCAGGGCGCGCCCGCCGGCGGCGAGGACGACTACGTGGTGCTGCGGGAGGTCGGCGCCAAGCCGGCGATCGACAACCCGCGTGACCACCTGGAGCTGGGCGAGGCGCTGCGGGCGATCGACATGGAACGCGGCGCCAAGGTCTCCGGCAGCCGCTTCTACTTCCTCACCGGAGTCGGCGCGCTGCTGCAGCTCGGGCTCTTCCAGCTGGCGCTCGCGCAGGCCGTCGAGTACGGCTTCACCCCGGCCATCACCCCGGCGCTGGTCAAGCCGGAGTCGATGGAGGGGACCGGGTTCCTCGGCGCCCACGCCAGCGAGGTCTACCGGCTCGAAGCCGACGACCTGTTCCTGGTCGGCACCTCGGAGGTGCCGCTGGCGGCGTACCACTCCGACGAGATCCTGCAGCTCGACTCCCCGATGCGCTACGCCGGCTGGTCGTCCTGCTTCCGGCGCGAGGCCGGCTCGTACGGCAAGGACACCCGCGGCATCATCCGGGTGCACCAGTTCGACAAGGTCGAGATGTTCTCCTACTGCCGGCCCGAGGAGGCGCACGCCGAGCACCTGCGGCTGCTGGCCTGGGAGGAGGAGATGCTCGCCAAGGTCGAGGTTCCGTACCGGGTGATCGACGTCGCCGCCGGCGACCTGGGCTCCAGCGCGGCCCGTAAGTACGACTGCGAGGCGTGGGTGCCGTCGCAGGGGCGGTACCGCGAGGTCACCTCCACCTCCAACTGCACGACGTTCCAGGGCCGTCGCCTCAACGTCCGCTACCGCGACGAGAACGGCAAGCCGCAGACCGCCGCGACGCTGAACGGGACGCTCGCCACGACGCGCTGGCTGGTGCCGATCCTGGAGAACCACCAGCAGCCGGACGGCTCGGTGCGGGTGCCCAAGGCGCTGCAGCCGTACGTCGGCGGGCGGGACGTGCTGGAGCCGCGGCGCTGACCGCTGCTGCCGGAAGGTGGCGGTCGCTTCTTCGGAGAAGGTGGTAATCGCGTCTGCCGGAAGTAGGCCTCACTTCCCCCGGAAGTAATGGTGCGGTCGCATTCAGCGAGGTACGTTTGCTGCCCCGCCGTTCCGGGGTGAAGGAGGAACGATGCCGCGCCCCGGTCTCCCGAAGCTGATCGCGACCGATCTCGACGGCACCCTGGTCCGCACGGACGAGACCGTCTCCGCGTACACCCACGGGGTTCTCGACCGGGTCAGGGCGGCCGGGATACCGGTGGTCGGCGCGACCGGACGCGGCCCCCGGCTGGCCGAGCTCACCCGCAACGACATCCGCGCCGCCGATTTCCTGGTCATGGCGAACGGCGGCCGGGTGGTCGACCAGACCGACCCGAGCGGCCCCGTGGTGCTGCGGGACGAGCGGATCTCGGGCGCGATGCTGGCCGAGCTGATCGCGGAGCTGGAGGCGGCGATCGGGCCGCTGACCGTGATGGTCGAGGCGCTGGACGCGGTCGACGCCCCGCTGTGGGGGGACCCGGATCCGTCCTGGCGCTACCCCGACCGGTTCGAGGCACGGACCCGGGCGGAGTGCCTGCGCGGCGATGTGATCAAGGCGTTCGCCCGGGCCGCAGACCACGACGTCGACGTCCTGCTGGCTCGGGCGCGCGAGGTGATGCCGCCCGAGCTCGCCACCGTCACGCAGTCCGGGCTGGGCTTCATCGAGATCTGTCCGCCGCGGGTGGACAAGGCCACCGGGCTCTCCGTGGTGGCGCAGGCGCTCGGCGTCGATCCGTCGGAGGTGCTGGTTTTCGGGGACATGCCGAACGACCTGCCGATGTTCGAGTGGGCGGGGTGGAGCCGGGTGGCGGTCGCCAACGCGCACCCGGCGTTGCGGGCGGTCGCCGACGAGGTCACGTTAAGCAACGATGACGACGGAGTGGCGGTGTACCTGGATCGGCTACTGTCCCGGTGATGGGACAGCCGCCACGACTCATCGCCACGGACCTCGACGGGACGCTGCTCCGCCCCGACAAGTCGGTCAGCGCGCGGACCGCCGCCGCGCTGGAGCGGGTCTCCGCGCAGGGCGTGCGGGTCGTGCTGGTCACCGGTCGCCCCGTGCGCTGGCTGGACCTGGTCTACCAGCAGTTGCACGCGCCCGTGCCCGCGGTCTGCGCCAACGGGGCGGTCGTCTACGACCCGGTCACCGACGAGGTGCTCCGTGCCGACCCGCTCGCCCCCGACCTGATGGCCGAGGTGGTCCGCCGGCTGCGTGCCGAGGTACCCGGCGTGGTCTTCGCGGTGGAGGTGCAGGACGGGCGCCTGATGCGGCACGGCGAGGACTGGCCGACGCACTGGAACAGCGACCATCCGACCGCCCGGCTGGTCGCCACCCCGGAGGAACTGCTCTCCGCGCCCGCGGTGAAGCTGCTGGCGCGCAGCACGCAGGACCCGGAGGTGTTCGTGAAGACGGTGGCGGGCGCCATCGCCGGGCTCGCCGAGGCCACCCACTCGTCGTACTCGGGGCTCGTGGAGATCTCGGCGGCCGGGGTGACGAAGGCCGCGGGGCTCGCCTGGCTCTGCTCCCGGTTCGGGCTGACCGCGGCCGACGTGATCGCCTTCGGGGACATGCCGAACGACGTGCCGATGCTGACCTGGGCCGGGCGGGCGGTGGCGGTCGCCAACGCCCACCCGACCGTGCGGGAGATCGCCGACGCGGTGACGGCGTCGAACTCCGAGGACGGCGTCGCCGCCTACCTGGAAGAGCTGTTCGCGCTCGGGTCGCCGGACCGGACCTAGAGGTACTGGCCGGTGCGGCTGGGGTCCTCGCCGGGCTGGCCCGGCTGCCCGGGCATCCCCGGCACCATCCCCGGCCCCACCGGCAGCGCCCGGCGCCCGCCGGTGCGCATCTGCTCCAGCTGCATCCGCGCGGCCATCTGCTGCGCGACCAGCGCCGCCTGGATGCCGTGGAAGAGCCCCTCCAGCCAGCCGACGAGCTGTGCCTGGGCGACCCGTAGCTCGGCCTCGCTCGGGGTGGCGCCCTCCTCGAACGGCAGCGAGAGCCGCGCCAGCTCCTCGCGCAGTTCCGGCGCGAGCCCGTCCTCCAGCTCGGTGATCGACCGCTGGTGGATCTCGCGGAGCCGGTGCCGGCTCGCCTCGTCGAGTGGCGCCGCCCGCACCTCCTCGAGCAGCTGCTTGATCATGCTGCCGATGCGCATCACCTTCGCCGGCTGCTCGATCAGCCGCGACGGGTCCTCGGCGTCGGTCTCGCCGTCGGCGTCGCTCTCGACGGTGCCCACCGGGCGGCCGTCGGGCCCGACCACGACGACCGCGCCGGGGGCGCTCGGGACCGAGGGCTTCGGCTCGTTCTCTTCCGGGTTTCGCGGCGCTTCGGTCATGCGATCCATCTTCGCTCAGCGACCGCCCCGGCCGTGCGCCGGGATCCAGGATCCCCGCGATCGCGTACCCTTTCAGTTACCGATCGTAGTGGCCGCCCGTCGGCATCCTCGGCCTCCGCTGGTCCGGAGCGCGGCCCGGCGGGAGCGCGCGCTACGGCAGGCAGGCCGGCCTTCCGGCTGGTCAAGACCGGCATAACGGGATCTTTCGGTGGCAGGGCGGCGACGTCGGCGTACGCCGGCGCGATCGGACCAGCGCCACCGAAGATCACGCGGCATTGACGCAGCGTCGCGAACCGGGTAGAACGCCGAGGGGGTCGGATCGGCCCGACGACCGCGTGGAAGGACAGCCCGTGTCGCAGATGGACCGCCGGCAGGCACTGAAGCTCCTGGCCGCGCTCGGCGCGACCGGGCTCGTCGCCGCGTGCACGGACGGGGATTCCGACTCCGACGCCGGTGAGCCGGTACGGATCGGTCTGATCGCGCCGCAGACCGGCGGCTACAAGCCGATCGGGCAGGAACTGGTCAACGGGTTCCAACTCTTCCTCGACCTGAACAACAAGCGACTCGGCGACCACCCCGTCGAGCTGCTGATCGCCGACGAGGGCGAGAGCGAACAGAGCGGCAAGGCGGCGGCGGAGCGGCTCATCAGGGACGGCGTCCTCGCGCTGACCGGCGTCGCCAACTCCGCGGCCATGCTCGGGCTGCGCGAGACGGTGGAGCAGGCGAGGATCCCGTTGATCGGCTCCAACGCGTCGCCGCGCAGTCTCCAGGGCGTCGTCTACATCTGGCGCACCTCGTACATCACCGATGAGCCCGGAACGGCGCTGGCGGCGTACGTGAAGAAGGAGGTCCCCCGGGGGAAGGTGGGGATCATCGCGGCGGACTACTCCGCCGGGCGGGACGCCGTCCAGGGCTTCCAGGAGGCGTTCGGCCGGGACGGGCGGCTCGGCAAGCCGGTCTGGTCGACGTTCCAGACCAGCCCCGGCAAGCGCGCCTACCAGCGGGACATCGCGGAACTGCTGGCCGACGACCCGGCGGCGGTCTACTGCTTCTTCGCGGGCGCCGCGGCCGTCGAGTTCATCCGGCAGCTCCGCGCGACCGGCTACGACGGGCGGATCTACGCCCCCGGCTTCCTCACCGAGGGCAACGTCCTCGACGAGCTCGGCGCCGACGCCGTGGGGACGCGCACCGCCCTCAACTACTCCTCCGACCTGAGCAACGCGGCGAACACGCGGTTCGCGGCGGCCTACCGCAAGAAGCACGGGACCTCCCCCACCACGTACGCGGTCGCGTCCTACGACGCCGCGCACGTGCTGGACAAGGCGATCCGCAACGCCGGCGCGCGCCCGACATCGCAGCAGGTCAACCTGGCGCTCGGCACGGTCGGCCAGGTGGACAGCCCGCGCGGCCCGTGGCAGTTCAACCAGGGGCGCACGCCGCAGCAGAAGTGGTACCTGCGCGAGGTGCGCCGCGACGGGCCGGTCTACGGCAACGTCCTGATCGACGAGCTCACCACGCTCGGCTGACGGAAAGGGCCCCGCCGTCGGCGGGGCCCTTTCGCAGTGTCCGTACGGCTCAGTGGCGCAGCTCCGCCACGCAGCACTTCACGCTGCCGCCGCCCTTCTTCAGCTCCGACAGCTCGACCGGCACCGGCACGTAGCCGGCCGCCGCCACCCTGGCCGCCATGCCGCTCGCCTCGTCGTTGAGCACGACGTGCCGGCCGTCGCCGACCAGGTTCAACCCGAACGCCAGGGCGTCCGCCTCGTCGGCCAGCACCGCGTCCGGGAACAGCTGCCGCAGGACCCGCTGCGAGGCCGGCGAGAACGCGCCCGGGAAGTAGGTGACCGTCCGGTCGTCGAGCGCCGCGAGCGCAGTGTCGAGGTGGTAGAAGCGCGGGTCGACCAGCCGCAGCGAGACCGCGGGCCGGCCGAGGACGTCCTGCGCCTGTGCGTGCGCGGCCGGCTCCGTGCGGAAGCCGTAGCCGGCGAGGATCGTCCCGCCGTACGCGTCCGGCAGGTAGGCGAAGTCCCCCTCGCCCTCGTTCACCTCGCTCGGCGCCACGTACGTCCAGCCCTGCGCCTCGTAGAACTCCCGGTGCGCCGCGGCCTCGGCGGCGCGCTGCGGGTACTTGAACCGGGCGCCGTAGACCGTCCCGTCGACGACGAATCCGCCGTTGGCGGCGAAGACCATGTCCGGCAGTCCGGCCCGCGGCGGCAGCACGTGCACGGTGTGCCCGAGGTCGACGAGCGTCTCGCGCAGCCGTTCCCACTGCTTCAGCGCCAGCTCGACGTCGACCGGCGTGGACGTGTCCATCCACGGGTTGATCACGTACTCGACCGTGAAGTGCTCCGGCGGGCACATCAGGTATGTCCGCTTTCGCGGGTTCCGCTGCTGGGTCACGGACAAAGAGTAGGTACGCTGCAGCGGCGATAACAGCCGCAACTGTTGCTTGCGAGAGGCGGAACGTTGCAGATCGACGAGGTAGATCAGCGGATCATTGCGTCTTTGGTCGCCGACGCCCGGGCCTCGTACGCCGACATCGGCGCGCGCGTCTCGCTCTCCGCTCCCGCCGTGAAGCGCCGGGTCGACCGGCTGCGTTCCGCCGGGGTCATCCGGGGCTTCACGGCCGTGGTCGACCCCGCCGCGGTCGGCTGGAACACCGAGGCCTTCGTCGAGCTCTTCTGCACCGGTCGCACCACGCCGGCCCAGATCGCGACGGCGACCCGGCGGCACACCGAGGTCGTCGGCGCGTACACCGTGTCGGGCGAGGCCGACGCCCTCGTCCACCTGCGCGCCGCCGACATCTCCCACCTCGAGCAGGCGCTCGAACGGCTCCGGGCCGAGCCGTTCGTCACCTCGACCCGCAGCATGATCGTCCTCTCCCGACTGGTCGACGGCGCCACGGCGATCACGCCGAACTGACCGGGAACCGGACGGCGCGGCGCCGCGTCCAACCCGGCATGACACCCCGCCGCCGTCTCGCCGCAGGCGTCGCGGTCCTCCTGTTGGCCGGCTGCGACGCCGCGCCGCGCCGCGAGCCGGCCCAACCGGCGCCGCCGCTGCGGCTCGTCGCGTTCGACTCCTGCACCGACGTGCTCGCCGGGCTGAGGGCCGCGGCGAAAAAGAGCGTGGGGCCGTGGGGCCTGCCGGGCTCCATCGATTACAGCTTCCGGACCGGCCTCGACCGCGGCGGCAACCCCGCCGCGGCGGCCGAGTCCGCCGCGGGTGGCGGCGCCCCTGCCGGGCCCGACCACTCCGGCACCAACACGCACGAGGCCGGCGTCGACGAGCCGGACATCGTCAAGACGGACGGCCGGCGGATCGTCACGGTCAGCGCGGGGGTGCTGCGCAGCGTCGACCCGCACACCCGCCGCGTCACCGGCGAGCTGGCGCTGGCCACCGGCGATGAGGCCGAGGGGTACCGGTGGGCGCAGAGCAGCCTGCTGCTGCACGGCGACCGCGCGCTCGTGCTCATCTCCGGCCACGGCCGGGGCGGAGCGCGACCGGACATCGCGGGCGACTCGATGATCGTCGCCGGCCCCGAGCGACCCGTGCTGCTCCTGGTCGACCTGGCCGGGGCACCCAAGCTGCTCGGTCGGTACCGCATCGACGGCGCCCTCGTCGACGCCCGCCAGGTCGGCGGCGCCGCCCGCGTCGTCGTCCGGTCCTCGCCCCGGCTGACCTTCCCGGCGCCGCGCGGCGGCACCGACGCCCAGCGCCTCGCCGCCAACCGCGAGGCGATCGACGCGGCCCCGATCGAGGCGTGGCTCCCACGGTACGAGATCGACTCCGGGGGCCGCACCACCAGCGGCCGGATCGGGTGCGACCGCCTCCGCCATCCGGACACGTACTCCGGGACCTCGATGGTGACGGTGCTCAGCTTCGACCTGACCCGGCCCGAGTTCGGCGACGGCGACCCCCTGACGGTGCTCGCCGACGGCGACACGGTCTACAGCAACGGCGCGAACCTCTACGTCGTGAACGACCAGCGCTGGCGGGTCGTGCCGGGGCGGGCGGACTCGGCCGCGCCCGAACAGAGCAGCGAGATCTACCAGTTCGCCCTCGGGCCGTCGGGACGGCCGCGCTTCGTGACGTCGACCAAGGTGCCGGGCTGGCTGATCAACCAGTACGCGATGTCCGAATGGGACGGACACCTTCGGGTCGCCACCACATCGGGATTTGGCGGCGATCCCGCCCAGCAGAGCTCCACTGTCTACGTGCTCCGGGCCGACGGCCGGACCCTGCGCGAGACAGGGCGCCTCGGCGGGCTCGGGAAGCGGGAGCGGATCTACGCGGTGCGCTTCACGGGCGACAAGGCGTACGTGGTGACGTTCCGGCAGATCGACCCGCTCTACACAGTGGATCTTCGGGAGCCGGGGGCGCCCCGGCTCGTCGGCGAGCTCAAAATCACCGGATATTCGGCGTACCTGCATCCGGTCGACAGTGGACGGCTGATCGGCGTCGGCCAGGAGGCGACGGATCGCGGCCGGGTCACCGGCACCCAGGTGTCGCTCTTCGACGTGGCCGACCCGGCCAAGCCCACCCGGATCGCCCAGCACCACGTGCCGGAGGCATCGTCGGAGGCCGAGCACGACCCGCACGCGTTCCTCTACTGGCCGCCGCAGCGGCTGCTGGTCATGCCCCTCGACACCGCCAACGGCCCCGGCGCCCTCGCCCTGCGTGTCACCGACGACGGGCTCACCCGACTCGGCGTGCTCACCCATCCGAAGGCCGCACAGGGCGCCGTGCCGGTACGCCGGTCGCTGGTCGTGGGCGACACGCTCTGGACGTTGTCCGACGACGGACTGCTGGCCACCGATCTGTCCACGATGGAGAGGCTCGGCTGGACGCCCTTGACCTGACTCTCCTCCCCAGGTGGTGTGGGGCCCGGTTTCGGCGTGCCGGGCCCCACACGCCGCTCGGTGAGGTCGCTCCTACAGGTACATCCCGGTCCGGTGCTCACCCGGATCCCGCTGGGCCGGCTTGTCCCCCTCGCCGAAGAAACGCTTACCGCCGAACTCGCCGTGCAGCCGATCGTCCAACTCGTCCGCCAAGCCGGTCATCACCTGGATCGCGAGCATGAGATGGCTGGCCTGGAAGTTCCGGCCGAACACGGGCACCGACGCCCACACCGTGTCCTCGGTGCAGTACAGCCGACCGATCGGCATCCGGTTGGTCAGCTCGGAGAGCCGGACGTAGAGCCGCTCGGTCGGCTCGACCTCGGTGAGCACCGGGGAGAAGACGTCGACCAGCGGCGGATTGTCCCGCACCCGGACGAAGACCATCGCCGAACCGGCGCGGATGCTCACGTCCCCGTCGGAGTCGACCTGCAGCTGCTCCGGATTGCTCTTCATCATCGTGGCGACGACCGTGCGTACCCGCTCGTCGAGCGGGATTGCCTCCGCGTCGCGCTGCGCCGAACGGGCCGCCTCCAGCGCCGCGTCGAGATCGCCGTTCCGCACCGCCTCGGGACGCGCGGCGCCGATCGGCTCCGCCTCGATCGGTTCATCGTCGGCGTCGTGCACGAGGTAGACCAGGAACGCCGGGTGCGGCGCGCCGTAGACGTCGCGGAGCGTGCGGGCGATCGTCGCGGCGAGGCGGCCGGCCTGCGCGGTCGTGGTGCTCAGCCCGAAGTCCTCACCCGAGCCCTCCACCACACCCGGCGGGGACCAGCCGAGCGCGACGAGGTCCGCGACCGCGGCCCGGTCCATCCGGAATCCCGGCGGCAGGGCGGCGTTGCCGACCGCCAGCGCGGTGATCCGGCCGTCGTCGCCGA
Source organism: Micromonospora pattaloongensis (assembly GCF_900107255.1). Lineage (GTDB taxonomy): Bacteria > Actinomycetota > Actinomycetes > Mycobacteriales > Micromonosporaceae > Micromonospora_I > Micromonospora_I pattaloongensis. Next base: position 966,639 of record NZ_FNPH01000001.1, read on the forward strand.
TCTGAACGCTGACCGAGTAGATCGCGTCGCCGGTGCCGGAGGCTGTCGGGTCCAGGGTCAGCTCGACGCGCGCCCCGGCCGGCAGCCGCGGCAGCGCGTCGCCGAGCGCGCGCGCGAACTCCTGCCACGCCTCGCGCACCTTGGCGCGCAGATCCGCCGTCGTCGGTTCGTCGAGCAGCACCGGGTCCAGGTATTGGGCCGCGTCCCCGGGCTGCTCACGGGCCTGGTCGCTCGCCGCGCCCGCGCCGTCGTCCGCCATGATGATCACCCTCCCCGTCCGTCGGCCACAACCCTATCGACCGGACCGGCGGGCCGGCGCGCCCGGCTCTGGCGGGCGAGGGCACCCGGTACGCGCCCGTCGCGCGTGATCGGAGCGCGACCCGGGCCGCAGGTGCCGGGCGTCGGCCTGGCAGCACCGGATCGCGGACCGGGGAACGGCCGGCCCCGCGGGATCGGCGGTCAGGGAACCGCAGGCGCCGCGGGATCGTGGGTCACGCGGGCGGCCGGCGCCGCGGGCTCGTGGATCAGGGGGCGGCCGACGCCGCCCCGGGGGTCGCGGAGGGCCAGGTGGCCGCAAGCGCGGTGAGCCGCGCCGCCGCCGTCGCGGGATCGGCGCCGCGACCCACGGCGAGGCCCAGCAGGTACGCCGTGACCGGCGCACCCGGACGCACCACGTTGTGCGCCACGTCCCGTGCCAGGTCCAGCACGAGCCTCGTCCGGGCGTCGTCCGGCGCCAGGCCCAGCTCCCGGCAGGCCGTCGCGGTCCACTCGTCCAGCACGTTCATCGCGCCCACTCCTCCGCACGTCGCAGGTCGGCGTCAGTGTCGCAGTCGAACCACGGCGGCGGCCCCGACCCGGGCCACGCGATCTCGGCGACGGTCAGGCCGCCGAGCAGCCCCCGCATCGAGGCCCCCGCCAACCCCTCCGGTCGCGCGGCGGCGAGCCGGGCGAGCGCCGCCCGCAGGGGACCCACGCGCCACATCCCGCAGAGCGACTGCCGCCGCCCGTCGTCGTCGACGTAGACGGCGCCGTCCGACGTGGACGCGTGAACGGCGTCGTAGAGCCGCAGCACGGCCGGCGTGGTCAGCAGCGGCAGATCGGCCGCGAGCACCGCGACCAGCTGGGCGCCGGGGTCGAGCAGCTCGATACCGGCGGCGATCGCGGCGACCGGTCCGCCGCCCGGCGGGTCCTCGCGGATCCACCGCACCGCGCCGGGCACGGCGACGTCGGTCCGGGGTCCGACGACGACGCACGGGTCGGCCGGCGCGACGGCCGCGAGCACCCGGTGCAGCATGGCCCGGCCGGCGACGGGCAGCGCAGGCTTGTGGACACCGTTCATCCGGCGGGCCGCGCCACCCGCCAGCACCGCCGCCGCGAACGCCGCCATCGCCCCACCGTAGCGCCGTCACCGGCCGGCCCGGCCGGCCCAACGTCGGGGCGCGCGGGCGAATTGACCGTCCTGGCGGAGAATGACGGCATGGGACGGGCTACTGATCGGCGTTCGGTGCTGCGAATCGATCTCTCGACCGACGGGGGAGCGGTGCGACGGCCGGACACACTCGCCGCGGAGGAGCCGCTGGAGATCCGGGTCGGGACGCGGGGGCCGGAGCGGCGACCGCCGCTCGCCGTCACCATGCGCACCCCCGGCGACGACCTGGATCTGGCGGTCGGCTTCCTGCTCACCGAGGGGTTGATCCGGGACGCCGACGACGTGCTGACCGCCCAGCTCTGCGCCGGAACCGACACCCCGAACACCTACAACGTGGTGGACGTGGTGCTCGCCGCGCACGTCCCGGCGCCGCAGACCGACCCCACCCGGAACTTCTACACCACGAGCTCCTGCGGCGTCTGCGGCAAGGCGAGCATCGACGCGGTGCGGACGCGGTCCCGGTTCACCGTCGCCGACGACCCGGTGACGGTCACGGCGGCCACGCTCGCCGGACTGCCGGACCGGCTCCGCGCCGCCCAGCGTGCCTTCGAGCGCACCGGCGGCCTGCACGCGGCCGGGCTGTTCACGCCCGACGGCGAACTGGTCGTGCTTCGCGAGGACGTCGGACGGCACAACGCGGTCGACAAGGTGATCGGCTGGGCGGTGCGCGAGCGGCGGCTGCCGCTGCGCGGACACGTGCTGCTCGTGTCGGGCCGGGCCAGCTTCGAGCTCACCCAGAAGGCCTGGATGGCCGGGGTCCCGCTGCTCGCCGCGGTGTCGGCCCCGAGCACCCTGGCGGCGGACCTGGCCGCCGAGGCCGGCATGACGCTGGTCGGCTTCCTGCGCGGCCCCACCATGAACGTCTACGCCGGCGGGCATCGGGTGCTGACCTGAGGACCGCTCACGCCCGCGCGCGCCGGCGACGGCCCCGTGACCCCGGCGCCCGGCGCCGGTCGGGAGGCGCCGGGCTCACCTCGGGCCAGCCGTCCAGGGTGGCGGGCGGAACGCCCTGCCGCAGCACGTCGGCCATCAGCAACGCCATCGAGTAGCCGGGGTCGCAGCCCAGCGCCCGCTCCACCGCGACGCCGGCCAGCGCCCCCTGCCCGGCGCGCCACGCCGCGAACGCGAGCAGACTCGCCGGCGCGGCCACCAGGTCCGGCTGCGCCCGGCGCGCCACCTCGGTCCAGAGCTCGACGTGCCAGTCGTCGTCGCCGATGCGCTCCCACGCGTGGTCGCGGACCGGCAGATGCAGCAGCAGCACGGTCAACCAGGCCGTCTCGTCATCGGTCAGCCGGCCCCGTTCGCGATGCCGCTCCATCGCCTCGCGCACCGCCGCCGCACCCGCCTCGCGCAGCGCGCGCCCGCCGAGCAGGTCCGCCGACGGCGCCCGCTCCAACAGCATGCCGAGCCGCTCGTCCGCCCGCGTCGTGGCCTGCCGCATCGACTCCGCGGCCAGCCCGTCGACGGGCGCGACCTGTCGGGTGAGCGCGTCGCGCCCCGGCAGCGCGACGTGGCCGGCGACGGTCGCGGCCGCGGCCACTTGGCTGGCGGCCGGGTCGAAGGGGGTGCCCTCGGGCGGGCAGCAGTCGGGGTTGTCGCAGGTGTAGGACCAGTAGCGTCCGTCCGTGACGCGCAGCGAGTCGAGCACGCGTACGCCCCGCTCCCGCAGCGCCGCGCCGACCGCCGCGACCACCGCGGTCACCCGCTGCGGCGGCCCGTACCCGAGGACGGTCGCGCTCTGCGCCTCCTGCCGTGCGACGACGGCGGCGACGTGCGCCGCGGCGGCGTCGGGCGTGGGCCCGCCGCCCGCGGGGTCGGGCACGTCGCCACGGGCGACGAACGTGATCTTCTTGCCGCGCATCGCGACCACCACGACGCTGTCGGCCGGGTGGAACCCCAGCAGATAGGGGACGGCCGCGATCAGATCGGCGATGGAACGCACGGACAGCCTGGTCGGCTCGGTCGAGGTCATGGCGGGAGCCTGGCCGCCACGCACCGTGATCGCCAGGAGCCCCGGTCGCACCTGTGGACGACACGCGGGTTATCCACAGGCACGGAGAGTATCCGCGCTGGTCAGGAGCGGAATTGCAGATCGTGCAGCGCCATTCCGTCCCGCCAGCGCTGCGCCTGCCGCCCGAGATCGAGGGTCAACTCGAGCGCGGACAGCACGTCGTAGCCGGCGCCGTGCAGGCAGCGCAGCGCCTCGAGGTTGCGGGACTCCGGCGAGATCGTCAGCCGGGTCAGTCCCCGCCGCCGGGCCTGTTCCGCCACGTGATCGAGCAGTGCCCGCCCCACGCCCCGCCCGCGCCGCCCGGCCGTCACGACCACCGGCTCCACGACCCCCGTCCGGCCCTTCATGAGAAGCCCGACCAGACCGATCACCCCGTCGGCCGGATCCTCGGCGACCCACAACCCGGACAGGTCCAGCCGGGTCAGGTATTCGTCGAATGCCGCGCCGGGGTCCGCCCCGCCGAAGCCCGGGTCGTCGTAGAGTTCGCGGTGCTGCTCGGCCAGTTCAACCCAGAGCCGACGTCCCGCGCGGTGGTCGTGCGGCCGGTAGGGGCGGATCGACACATCGGTCATGGTTCATGCTTACTCCGCATAGCCGGGCCGCGACACCCGGTTGGTGGGAAACGGTTACGTTGCGCCCATGGATCTGTCGTACCTGCGCTCGCACCCGCAGCACCTTCCGACATTCCTGACGCACCAGCGGATCCGCGAGACCCCCGTCCCCGGCGGTGACATCTGCACCACGACGCGTCTCACCCTGGACGACGGCGCCTCGATCTTCGCCAAGACCTGGCCCGAGCGCGCGGCCGCACCCGCGCCGGACGGGTTCTTCGCGGCGGAGGCGGCGGGGCTGCGCTGGCTGCGCGCCGCGGACGCGGTCGCGGTCCCCGAGGTGATCGTGGCCCTGCCGACGCTGCTCGCGCTCGAATGGATCGACCCGGGACCGCCGACACCGGCCGCGGCGGAGCGGCTCGGGCGGGACCTGGCCGCGCTGCACCGCGCCGGCGCCCCGGCCTTCGGCGCGGAGTGGGTGGGCTTCGTCGGCGCGCTGCCGCAGGACAACACCCCCTCGGCCGGCCCGTGGCCGCAGTGGTTCGCGCAGCGCCGGCTGGAGCCGTATCTGCGGCGGTCCGTGGCGAACGGCGCGTTGTCCGCCGCCGAGGTCGCGCTGGTCGAGCGGGTGATCTCCCGGATCGACGGGTACGGCGGCGCCGAGCCGCCGGCGCGGATCCACGGCGATCTGTGGCCCGGCAACGTGCTGTGGGGCGCGGACGGGCGACCGTGGCTCGTCGACCCCGCCGCGCACGGCGGGCACCGGGAGACCGACCTCGCCCAGCTCGCCCTCTTCGGCGGGGCGCCGCACCTCGACCGGATCGTCGACGCGTACCGCGAGACGTGGCCGCTCGCGGACGGCTGGCGCGAGCGCCGTCCCCTGCACCAGCTCCATCTCCTCCTGGTGCACACCACGCTCTTCGGCGCGGCATACCGGGATGCGGTCGCCCGGGCCGCCCGTGCCGTGCTGCGGTCATGACGCGCTACCGTCGAGCGATGACGATCGCGGGGGAGCCGGGGGGCGGGCTCGTCGACCGCTACGGCCGGGTCGCGACCGACCTGCGGGTGTCGCTGACTGACCGGTGCAACCTGCGGTGCACGTACTGCATGCCCGCGGAGGGCCTGGCGTGGCTGCCCGGCCCGGACGTGTTGACCGACGACGAGGTCGGACGGTTGATCCGGGTGGCCGTCGAGCGGCTCGGCGTGACCGAGGTCCGGTTCACCGGCGGGGAACCGCTGCTCCGTCCCGGTCTGCCGCGCATCGTCGCCGCGGCCGCCGCGCTGACGCCGCGCCCCACCCTGTCGCTCACGACGAACGGCATCGGCCTCGCCCGGCTCGCCGGGCCGCTGCGCGCCGCCGGACTTGACCGGGTGAACGTCTCGCTGGACACGCTCGATTCGGACCGGTTCGCCCAGCTGACCCGGCGGCGACGGCTGCCCGACGTGCTCGCCGGGCTGGCCGGCGCGGCCGACGCGGGGCTCGGCCCCGTCAAGATCAACGCTGTGCTGATGCGCGGCGTCAACGACACCGAGGCCCCCGAGCTGCTCCGGTTCGCGCTGGCACACGGCTACGAGCTGCGCTTCATCGAGCAGATGCCGCTGGACGCGCAGCACTCATGGGACCGCGCGGCGATGATCACCGCGGCGGAGATCCTCGACCGGCTGGCGGCCGAGTTCATCCTGCTGCCCGACCCGGTGGCCCGGGGTGGGGCGCCGGCCGAGACCTGGCTCGTCGACGGCTTCACCGCGCCGGACGGCGGCCCCGCCCGGGTCGGTGTGATCGGCAGCGTGACCCGTCCCTTCTGCGGCGACTGCGACCGCACCCGGCTCACCGCCGACGGACAGGTCCGGGCCTGCCTGTTCGCCACCGAGGAGTCGGATCTGCGCGGAACGCTGCGCGCGGGCGCCGACGATGCGGAGCTGGCCCGGCGCTGGCGCGCGGCGATGTGGGGCAAGCGGGCGGGGCACGGCATCGACGACCCGTCGTTCCTGCAGCCGGCTCGCCCGATGTCGGCGATCGGGGGGTGAGCGGAATCGACGGGAACAGCACGGTCACCGTGCGCTACTTCGCCGGGGCGCGGGCCGCGGCCGGGGTGACCGAGGAACGGCTGCCGTGCGGGCTGGACCGTGCCGCCCTGGTCGCCGAGTTGAGCTCCCGGCACGGCGCACGACTCGGCGCGGTGCTCGCGGTGGCGAGTTTTCTGGTCGACGGGATGGCCTGGCATGATCATGGGGCGACGCTGCCCGCAGGTGCCACCGTCGACGTGTTACCGCCGTTCGCGGGCGGCTGAGGGGAGCTGGCGTAGTGGCGGTCCTGGGTTTCGCGACCACGATGGCGGTCGTCACCGGCCTGATTCACCTGTACCTGTGGAAACGGCTGATCCGCGACACCACCCGACCCGGGCGTGGGCGTCGCGTCGGCGGTCTCGTGATGCTCGCCCTGGCGGTGCTCGTGCCGGCCACGCTGGTCGGGACCCGGTCGGGCGTCACCTGGCTGGCCTGGCCGGGTTACATCTGGCTGGCCGTCATGTTCTACCTGTTGGTGATCCTGGCCGTGCTCGAGCTGCCGCTGCTGCCGGTGCGGATCGCGCTGCGCCGGCGCTCCCGCCGCCCCGCCCCGCGACCCGAGCCGCGGCCGGAGCCGGCGCTGGTCGGCGCGACCGAACCGGTGGCAAGCTCCCCGGCGGACCCGGAGCCGGCGCGGCCGGGCGTGACCGACCCGGCGGAGCGCACCGCGGCCATCGACCCGTCCGTCCCGCCGCCCGCCACGCCGCCGGCCGGGCCGGCGCCGGACCACGACCCGCAGCGGCGGCTGCTGCTCGCCCGCGGCGCCGCGATCTTCGCCGGCCTGACCGCCGCCGGGCTCACCGGGTACGGCGTGCGGACCGCCCTGGCACCGCCCCGGCTGGACCGGGTGCAGATCCCCCTGGCGAAACTCCCGCGGAGCATGGACGGGTTCCGGATCGCGACGGTCTCCGACATCCACCTCGGCCCGCTGAACGGGCGCGCCCGTACGGAACGCATCGTGGCGATGATCAACCAGCTGGACGCGGACGTCGTGGCGGTGGTCGGCGACCTGGTGGACGGAACGGTCGGCGAGCTGGGGCCCGCCGCGGCCCCGCTGCGGGACCTCCGGTCGCGCCACGGCGCCTTCTTCGTCACCGGCAACCATGAGTACTACTCCGGCGCCGAGGAGTGGATCGACGAGCTGGGGCGGCTCGGTCTGCGCGTGCTGCAGAACGAGCGGCTGGAGATCGCGGCGCGCGGCGGGGTGCTCGACCTCGCGGGGGTCAACGACGTGACGGGCGCCAGCGCGGGCCCGGGGTCCGGGCCGGACTACGCCAGGGCGCTCGGCGGACGGGATCCGGGCCGGCCCGTCGTGTTGATGGCGCACCAGCCGGTGCAGGCGCACGAGGCGGCGCGGCACGGGGTGGACCTGCAGCTGTCCGGCCACACCCACGGCGGCCAGATCGTCCCGTTCAATTACCTGGTCCGGCTGCAGCAGCCGGTCGTCTCCGGGCTGGGGACGGTCGACGGCACGCAGGTCTATGTGACCAACGGCGCGGGATTCTGGGGACCGCCCGTCCGGGTCGGCGCGCCGCCGCAGGTCAGCCTCGTCGAGCTGCGCAGCGCCTGACGCCGGCACCGACGCGGTCGGCATTGCGCAGATCACGGTCGCGCGTGGCGACACGCCGGCCGCCGGACGGGCATGACAGGATGCGGCGTGCCTCCGTTCAGCGCCGTACCCGCCGGGGGCTCGACCGTGCGCACCGGCTCGTTCGTGGCGGACCTGCACATCCACTCGAAGTATTCGCGTGCCTGCAGCCGTGACCTCAACCTGCCGAACCTCGCGTGGTGGGCCCGACGCAAGGGAGTCAGCCTCCTCGGCACCGGCGACTTCACGCACCCCGCCTGGTTCGAGCACCTGCGGGAGACGCTGCGCCCGGCCGAGCCCGGCCTTTACCGTCTCGACCCCGACGCCGAGCGCGAGATCGCGCGCCGGCTGCCGCCGCGGCTGGCCAGCGTCGCCGAGGCCAACCCCGTGCGTTACCTGCTCAGCGTCGAGATCTCCACGATCTACAAGCGGGACGACCGCACGCGCAAGGTGCACCACCTGATCTATCTGCCGGACCTCGACGCAGTCGCCCGCTTCAACACGGCCCTGGGCCGGATCGGCAACCTCGGCTCGGACGGCCGCCCGATCCTCGGGCTCGACTCCCGCGACCTGCTGGAGATCACCCTCGAGGCCAGTCCCGACGGGTACCTGGTGCCCGCGCACATCTGGACCCCGTGGTTCTCCGCCCTGGGTTCGAAGTCGGGCTTCGACGCCATCGCCGACTGCTACGCCGACCTGGCCGACCACATCTTCGCGGTCGAGACCGGCCTCTCCTCCGACCCTGCGATGAACTGGCGCGTCTCCAGCCTCGACCGCTACCGCCTCGTCTCCAACTCCGACGCCCACTCCCCCGGCGCCCTCGCGCGGGAGGCGACCGTCTTCGAAACCCCGTTGGACTACTTCGCGATCCGGGACGCGCTGCGCACCGGCGACGGGCTGCGGGGCACGATCGAGTTCTTCCCCGAGGAGGGGAAGTACCACGCCGACGGTCACCGGCTCTGCGGCGTCAACTGGCAGCCCGAGCAGACCCGCGCGGCACAGGGGCGGTGCCCGCAGTGCGGGAAGGCGCTGACCGTCGGGGTGCTGAGCCGGGTCGAGGAGCTCGCCGACCGCGCCGACGGCGAGCGGCCGCCGCACGCCCGGGACGTCACGCACCTGGTCCCGCTCCCCGAGATCCTCGGGGAGATCAACGGCGTCGGCCCGAAGTCGAAGACCGTGGAAGGCCAGCTCAACACGGTCGTCGCCGCGCTCGGCGCCGAGCTGGACATCCTGACGACCACCCCGCTCGACGACATCGGACAGGCCGGCGGGGAACTGCTGGCCGAGGCGATCGGGCGGCTGCGCCGCGGCGAGGTGCGCCGCACGCCCGGCTACGACGGGGAGTACGGAGTGATCAAGCTCTTCGACCCGACCGAGCTGCCCCGGACGGGCCGCGCCAGCCAGCCCGACGCGCTCTTCGACGTACCCGCGCCGGACCCGCGGCCGACCGCGGCGCCGGCGCCGAAGCGGAAGCGGACGGCGAAGGCGCCTTCTTCCGCCCCCCAGCGGGTGAAGAACGCCCCGGTCGCGCCGGTGGCGCCGCCGATCGCGCCCCCGCCCTCCCCGCACGAGCCGTTCGAACCGATGCTCGCCGGGATGGAGGAGGTCGGGACCGGGCTGCTGGACCGGCTCGACGCGATGCAGCGGGTGGCGGCGTCCGCGCCGGGCGGGCCGCTGCTCATCGTCGCCGGACCGGGGACGGGCAAGACCCGCACCCTCACCCACCGGATCGCGTACCTCTGCGCCGAGCTCAACGTCTACCCCGAGCACTGCCTGGCGATCACCTTCACCCGGCGCGCCGCCGAGGAGCTGCGCGCCCGGCTCGACACGCTGCTCGGCCCGGTCGCCGAGGACGTCACCGTCGGCACCTTCCACTCGCTGGGTCTGACGATCCTGCGCGAGAACGCCGGCGCCGCGGGGCTGCCCGCCGACTTCCGCATCGCGGACGACACCGAACGGGCGCAGGCCCGTGCGGAGGCCGGCGACAACGAGGCCGCGTACCTGAAGCTGCTGCGCGGAGAGGGCCTCGTCGACCTCGACGAACTGGTCACCCTGCCGGTACGGCTGCTGCGCGACGACCCGGAGCTGGTCGAGCGCTACCGGGACCGGTGGCGGTGGGTCTTCGTCGACGAGTACCAGGACGTCGACGCCGTCCAGTACGAGCTGCTGCGGCTGCTCAGCCCCGCCGACGGCAACCTGTGCGCGATCGGCGATCCCGACCAGGCGATCTACTCGTTCCGCGGCGCGGACGTCTCGTACTTCCTGCGGTTCTCGGAGGACTTCGTCGACGCCCGCCTGGTGCGCCTCACCCGCAACTACCGCTCGTCGCCGCCGATCCTCGCCGCCGCCGTGCAGGCGATCGGGCCGACCACCCTGGTGCGCGGCCGACGACTCGACCCGGCCCGGCTCGACCCGGAGGCGCCGCTGGTCGGCCGCTACCCGGCCGCCTCCGTCGCCGACGAGGCGGGCTTCGTCGCCCGTACGGTCGACGAGCTCGTCGGTGGCGTCTCGCACCGCTCCCTCGACACCGGCCGCATCGACGGGCGCTCCTCGAGCGTCTCCTTCTCCGACATCGCGGTGCTCTACCGCACCGACGCGCAGGCCGCGCCGATCGTCGACGCGCTCACCCGCGCCGGAATCCCGGTGCAGAAGCGGTCACACGACCGGCTGCGCGACCGGCCCGGCGTGGCCGCGATCGCGCGCGAGCTGCGGCACGCGAGCGGGCTGGGCGGGTCGCTCGCCGCCCGGGTCCGCCTCGCCGGGCAGGTTCTCGCCGACCGCTTCGCGATGCCCACGCTCGACGCGACCCCGGCCGTCGCCCCGGCCGACATCTGGGCCGCGGTGGAGGTGCTCACCCCGCTCGCCCAGCGCTGCGGCGACGACCTGCCGCTCTTCCTGTCGCAGATCGCCACCGGCGCGGAGGTCGACGCGCTCGACCCGCGCGCCGAGGCGGTCACGCTGCTGACCCTGCACGCCGCCAAGGGCCTGGAGTTCCCGGTGGTCTTCCTGGTCGGCGCCGAGGATGGCCTGCTCCCGCTGCGACTGCCGGGCGCGACGCCGGACGACGGCGAGGTGGCCGAGGAGCGGCGACTGTTCTTCGTCGGGCTGACCCGGGCGCAGGACCGGCTCTACGTCAGCCACGTCCGACGCCGGCTCCGGCACGGCAGCGAACGCGACTGCGCGCCGACCCCGTTCCTCGACGCGATCGACGCCGGGCTCTTCGAACGCCTCGGCGAGACCGAACCGCGCCGACCGAAGGACCGCCAGCTGCGGCTGCTGTGAACCCGGCCCGGTGTCACCGCCGTTCGGTCGAGACCACCAGCGCGACGCCGACCACGATGATCCCGCCGCCGACGAGGACCGGAACGCTGACCGGCTCGGCGAGCAGCAGCGCGCCGAGCGCCACCGCGACCGCCGGGTTGACGTACGCGTACGTCGAGACCAGCGAGATCGGCGCGTGGTGCAGCAGCCACACGTACGCCGTGAAGGCGACGAGCGAGCCGGCGACCATCAGGTAGAGCAGGGCGAGCCAGGACCGGGTGGAGACCGCGCCGAGGTCGAACCCGCGCTGCTCGCCCCGTGCCACGGCGAGCAGCGCGATCGCGGCGGCGCCGGCGAGCATCTCGTACACGGTCGCCACGAACGGGTCGTCGGGCATCGGGAGCCGGCCGGAGGCGAACGAGCCGATCGACCAGGACGCGGCCGCGGCGACCACCGTCAGGGCGCCGGCGATCGGGACGACGCCGGCCTCGCCACCGGGCAGGATCAGCACGATCAGCCCGGCGAAGCCGACGGCGACACCGGCCACCGTCGCGATCCGGGGCCGGTCGGCGGTGGCCAGGCGCAAGAGCACGACCAGCAGCGGCACGGTCGCGACGAGCAGCGCCGCGATCCCCGACGGGACGGCCACCCCGGGCGGGCCCGACTCGGCCAGCACGACCAGTCCGTTGCCGCCGGCGAGCAGCAGCACGCCGACCAGCGCGGCGGAGCCGAGTTGTCGGGGCGTCACCCGCAGGGCGGAACGGCCGCGCCGGAGCCGCAGGATCACGGCGAGCACCAGGGCCGCGGTCGCGAACCGCGCCGCGGCCGACAGGAACGGCGGCATCGTCTCGACGGCGATGCGGATGCCCAGGTAGGTGGAGCCCCAGACGACGTAGACGATCGCCAGCGCCAGCCAGATCAGTCCCGGTGACGTGGCGGCCGGGACGGGCGCCGGCGGGTGTCCCGGCGACGTTCGCATGCTTCCGGTGGATGAGGTCATCGGAAGATCACGCTACGGTGGCCAGAGGTCGCCGTCCCGAACGGGGTGGGCGTCTCACCTCTTCGTTGCCGGGTTCGTCGCGCAGGAGGACAGCCCCATGCCGCACCGAGGACCGTCCGGCGGTGATCCGCATCCCGGCCGGCGGCCACCGGAGGCGTACGGGCGACCGGCGGAGCCCCGGGCGGCAGAGCCCCGGGCGGCAGAGCCGCGGGCGGCGGGGCCGGACGGCCGCGCCGGGCGGCCTGACCCCGCGGCCGGCGACGGCCGGTACTACGCGGCGGCGGTCCCCTCCCCGGACACCCGGCCGCCGGCCCGATCCCGGCCCCGGTGGTGGATGGTGCTCGCCGTGGTCGTGCCGCTCCTCGTGATCGTCGGGGCCGGAACGGTGATCCGCCTGCTCGGCGGCGACGGGGACACGGCGGCCGGACCGGGGGAGGGCGCGTCCGGGCGCGCTCCCGCGCCGCAGGCCGGCTCGTCGGACGCGCGGTTCGTCAAGGCGGGCGAATGCCTGCGCAACGAGGGGGAGCCGCGCCGGCCGAAGCTGGTGATCGCGACCTGCGGCCCCGCCACGTACGAGGTGTTGGCGCGCTTCGACGGCGCGACGGCCGGGGAGGCGGACGCGAAGCAGAAGTGCCGTGCCGTGCCGGGCTACACCGACTGGTTCTACTTCAAGACGGAGTTCAACGCCCTCGACTACGTCCTCTGTCTCAAGCTGCGGTGATCGCCGGTTTCAAGATCCCGCGACGTGGTCCGGATTGCCCGCGAGCAGGGCGGCTGGCGCGGTCACGCTACCGTGCGGGGAGCACGGGGCGATCACCGACGCCGATCTCCCCTGTACACCCTTCGACGCTAGGAAGATCATGTCCAGCTACGGACCGCCGGGCGCGCCCGGCCAGGGCCAGCCCGACGAGCCGTACGGGCAGCCGCCCCAGCCGCCGGCGCCGCCGCCACCCGGCGAATATCCGCCACCGCCCGCCTATACCCCGCCGCCGGCGCCGGGTGCCCCGGCCGGCAGCCCTCCGCCGGCCGGCGCCTTCCCCCCGCCCCCGCCCGGTGCCTTCCCCCCGCCCCCGCCCGGTGGCTTTCCGCCGCCCCCGCAGGGCGGCTTCCCGGCCCCCGACTATCCGGCGCCGTCCTCCGGCGCCCCGGCGTGGGGTCAGCCGCCGGCGCCCGGCATGCCCGTGCCGCCCCCCGCGTCATCGAAGCGCGGGCTCAAGATCGGCCTGATCATCGGGGCGGTCGTCCTGCTGCTGCTCTGCCTCTGCGGCGGCCTGTTCGTGTACGCGGTGGCGAACTACGAGGACGACGCCGCCGACTCGGTGGCGGCGCCGACGGCCAGCGCGTCGCCGTCGGAGAGCCCGAGCGTCAGCCCGAGCCCCAGCGAGGACGACACCGCCGACGACGATCTGGTCAAGGGCGACTGCGTGGTCAACGAGGGGACCGACTCCGACGCGGAGCTGCGCAAGGTGCCGTGCGGGCCGGACACCTTCGAGATCCTTGCGAAGATCCCCTTCACCACGGATTCGAAGCGCTGCGAGAACCAGTTCATGGGGTCGCCGGAGACGGACACGACCTTCACCAGCGACGGGCCGGGGAGCCTCAACGACTTCGTGCTCTGCATGAAGGAGCGCTGAGCCGCGGCGTCAGCACCAGAGGCCGATAGGAATAACTAGGGCTGTCTAGCGAAAATGCTAGACAGCCCTAGTTATTCCTCGATCCGCGCCGGCCACAGTCGACACGCGCTACCCGCATCTACGTTTGTCTAGCCGTCGAGGTAGACGGGCCGATAGCGTGCTGGGCGTGGATCCGGTCCGCAACCCGTACGCACCCGGCGCCGGGCAGCGCCCACCCGAGCTCGCCGGTCGCGCCCGCGAGCTGGAGGTCTTCGACGTCGTGCTGGAACGGGTGGCCCGGGGTCGCCCGGAGCGGAGTCTGATGCTCACCGGGCTGCGCGGCGTCGGCAAGACCGTGCTGCTCAACACCCTGCGCTCGCAGGCGATCGGACGCCTCTGGGGTACGGGAAAGATCGAAGCCCGTCCCGAGCAGTCGCTGCGCCGGCCGGTGGCCGGGGCGCTGCACATGGCGGTCCGCGAGCTGGCCCCGCACCATCGCGCCCCCGACCGGATCGACGCGTTCCTCGGCGTCCTCAAGGCCTTCGCGCTGCGCGCGACCCCGGCGACCACCACCGGTCGTGCCGCGCCCCGGCTGCGCGACCGCTGGCAGCCGGGGATCGACGTGCCCGCGACCACCGGCCGGGCCGACTCCGGCGACATCGAGATCGACCTGGTCGAGCTGTTCAGCGACGCGGCCGACATCGCCACCGACGTCGGCACCGGCATCGCCCTGTTCATCGACGAGATGCAGGACCTTGGCCCCCAGGACGTCTCGGCGCTCTGCGCCGCCTGCCACGAGCTCTCCCAGCTCGGCGGGGCGCTGATCGTGGTCGGGGCCGGCCTGCCGCACCTGCCCGCCGTGCTGTCGGCGGCCAAGTCGTACTCCGAACGGCTCTTCCGCTACCAGCGCATCGACCGGCTCGACCGCGGCGCCGCGGAGCAGGCGCTCTGTGCCCCCGCGGCGCGCGAGGACGTCGAGTACGAGCCGAAGGCGCTGGAGCTGCTCTACGAGAAATCCGGCGGCTACCCGTACTTCGTCCAGGCGTACGGCAAGGCGACCTGGGACCACGCCCCCAGCTCCCCGATCACCGCCGCGGACGTCCAGGTGGCCGCGCCGGAGGCGGAGGCCGAGCTGGCGGTGGGCTTCTTCGGGTCGCGTTTCGAGCGGGCCACGCCGGCCGAACGCGAGTACATGAGGGCGATGGCGGCGCTGTCTCCGGTGACCGGCGAGTCCGACGGCGCCGGTCGGGACGATATGGACGCCGCGGTCCCGACGGCAGTGATCGCCAGGTCGTTGGGGCGCAAGCCGGCGAGTCTGTCCCCCGCCCGGGACGCCCTGATCAAAAAGGGTCTGATCTACTCCGGCGAGCGCGGCACGGTGGCGTTCACCGTGCCCCACTTCGGCCGCTACCTGCGTACCCAACCGGCCTGAGCCGCGGCGGCCGGGTCCCGCCTACGCCGACGAGCGGCCCCGTCCGTCCCCTGCGGACGTCGGCGCCGGCTGCACCACGTCGGGCATTCCGCGCGTGGAGAGTGGACGCAGCGGGTATGACTGGTCCATGACACCGGTACGCACCGCCGCCCGCGCGCTGCTGAGCGGCATCTTCGTGGTCAGCGGGGCGCGGGCGCTGGCGAACCCCGAGCAGCTCCTGCCACGCGCGAAACGGGTGACCGACCGGGTGTCGCCGTTGCTGCAGAAGCTCGACGCGCGGCTGCCGAGCGATGGCCGGACGCTGGTGCAGATCAACGGCGCGGCGCAGCTCGTCGGGGGCGTGCTGCTCGCGACCGGCCATGCCACCCGACCGGCCGCGGCCGTGCTGGCCGGCTCACTGGTTCCCACCACAATGGCCGGACATCCCTTCTGGACGGTGGACGACCGTGTCGAGCGGCAGACCCAGCAGATACATTTCCTGAAAAATTTGGGCCTTCTGGGCGGGCTGCTGCTCGCGGCGGCGGACACTGAAGGGCGACCGGGCCTGCGGTGGCGCACGACACACGCCGTGGACGACGGGCGGCGCGCGCTGCGGCGCACCGTCCGCTCCGCCAAGCGGGACGCGCGGATCGCGGTCCGGTCGGCGGCGGCCGCGCGGCACCTACCGGGGTGACCACCGTCGATACGGACGTTTGATAATTTGTAGGCATCGGGTGGTGGCAACCACCTGAACGGCACTCGCTGCGTTATCCGGTGGTAAAAGTCGCGAACCAGTGTGGGATCGGACACGGTCGGGTAACGCGCCCAGCAATCACCAGGCGCACCGTTCTAGGCTCATGGATGGACCTGGGCGGGAAGCACAACATTGGTACGGGGGTGGCCACGCCATGCCGGCGACCGTCGGGACGCGGACGAGCCGCCTTGCCCCAGTCCGTCGCATGACCCGTGGGATCGACCTTCGGACGGTGGTACGGCTCGGCATCGTCGCCGGCGCCTTCTACGCTGCATGGCTCGCCATCCAGACGTTCGGGCGTCCGTACAACTTCTTCGACATGAAGATCTACCACGGGGCGGTGGTCTGGTGGGCAGGCGGTAACGATCTCTACGAGTTCATCGCGCCGCTGACGACCCTCGGTTTCACGTACCCGCCGTTCGCCGGCCTCGTGATGCTGCCGATGGCGGCCCTGCCCACCGAGGCGGCGGGCTGGGTCAACGTCGCCGCCAGTCTGGCCGCGCTCGCGGTCGTGCTGGCCGCGCTGCTGCGGCCGATCGCCGACCGGCTGGGCTGGTCGCGTTGGTTCGCGGTCGCGCTGGCGGTGCCGCTCGCGACCGCCATCGAGCCGGTCCGGGAAACCCTCGGCTACGGGCAGGTCAACCTCCTGCTGTTCGCCCTGATCATGGCCGATCTCGTCGCGCTCCGGTGGCGCGCCCGCGGCGGCGCGCGTCGGGAGGAGACGGCCGGCCTGCTGCGCCGGTTCTGGCTGAGCGGGGCGTGGGCCGGCGCGGGTGTCGGGCTGGCCACCTCGATCAAGCTCACCCCGGCGCTGTTCATCGTCTACTTCGTCGTGACGAAGCAGTGGCGGGCCGCGCTGACCGCCGTGGGCACGGCGTTCGGGGTCACCGTCGGGACGTTCCTGGTCGCGGGCCGCGAGTCAGCCACGTACTTCACCAGCGTGCTCTGGCAGACCGAGCGGGTCGGCGCCGCCGACATGACCCCCAACCAGTCCCTCGCCGGCGTACTCGCCCGGCTGTACGACTCGATCGAGACGCCGGGGCTGCTGTGGCTGTCGTTCGCGCTGCTGATGCTGGCGCTCGGGCTGTCCCGGGCCTCGCACGCGCACGCCGACGGTGACGAGTTGACCGCGTTCACGCTGATCGGTCTCACCGCGAACGTGATCAGCCCGATCTCCTGGTCGCACCATCTGGTCTTCGTGATCCCGGCGATCGTGGTGCTCGCGGACGCGGCGCTGCGGCGGCGCGGCGCCAGCCGTGGGCTCGCGTACCGCGGCGCGCTGTCGGGCAACCCGGGCATCGTCGGCGTGACCGGGCTGCGCAGCCCGATCTGGTTCCCGATCCTGACCGGGTTCCGGCACGCGACAGCGGCGGTCGGGCTCTACGTGCTGTTCCTGGTCTCGCCGATCTGGCCGTACGAGCACCAGCTGTCACAGGGGGTCTCGCACTACCAGGACGGGCTGTTCGGCCTGCTCATGGAGAACTCGCTGGCGCTGGCGCTGATCGTCCTGGTGGCGGCGCTGCCATGGCGGCCCGGCGCCGAGCCCGCTTTCTACGGCGAGTACGGCGTGCGCCTCGACCGGCGGCCGGTGGGCCGCGTCGCGGCGTGACCCTCAGGGACAGTTGACCCACTCTTCGGCGCCGTCGGCGAACACCTGCCGCTTCCACACCGGAAGCCGCGATTTGACCTCGTCCACGAGCCGGGCGCAGGCCGCGAAGGCCGCCGCCCGGTGCGCGGTGCTCACCGCCGCGACCAGCGCGACGTCGCCGATCGCCAGCGTCCCGGCGCGGTGCGAGACCGCCACGGCGTAGACGTCGGGGTCGGCCGCGATCTCCGCCGCCACCTCGCCCAGCACGCCGGCGGCGCTCGGGTGCGCCTCGTACTCCAGCAGCGTCACCGTCCGACCGTGGTCGTGGTCCCGCACCACACCCTGGAAGGAGACCACCGCGCCGGCCCGGCGGTCGGCGACGGCCGCCTCGTGGGCCGCGAGGTCGAGCGGCTGCGTGGTCACCGCGCAGAGCGGGACGCGTACGGTCGTCGAGGAGGTCATCGCGGGGCCCTTTCGTCCCGTACGGATCGCCGCAGCCGGTTCACGGGCGTTCCCCGGCGGCCAGCGGCAGCGGCGCGAGCAGAACGCGCGACCCCGCGTCGCCGTTCGTCCCCGGCGGGATGACGGCGAAGCCGTCGGCCCGGGCGAGACCGCGGAGCATGGCCGAGCCGACGTGCCGCAACGGGCGCGCGGTCCCGTCGCGGGGATCGACCCGCACCAGCGCCAGGTGCGTGTAGTCGCCCCGGCCCGGCACGGGTTCGGCGAGCGTCACCCGCGGCAGCGTGGGCTCGGGCCGCCCCTGCAGGCCGGCGACGAGCGGCGCGACGAGCGACACCAGGGCCACGATGGCGGACTGCGGATTGCCGGGCAGGCCGGCGACGAACCGGGGCCGGCCGTCCGCGCCGCGCACCCGGGCCAGCAGCATCGGAAACCCTGGCCGTACGGCCACCGTGTTCACGACGTACTCCGCGTCCAGCTGCCGCAGCGCCGGATGCAGGTGGTCGACCGGGCCGTGCATCGTACCGCCGGTGGTGCAGACGAGGTCGACCTCGGCGAGCGCGCGGCGCAGCGCCCCCACGTGCGCGTCGAGCGTGTCCTCGACCGGGCCGATCACGTTCTGCGGATCGACGCGGACGCCGTAGCGGCGCAGCCACGCCGGGACGGCGGGCCCGAGCGCGTCCCGGACACGGCCGGCGCCGGGCGGCCCGGAGGTCAGCAACTCGTCCCCGAAGACGAGCAGCGCCGCGCGCGGCGCCGGACGGACCCGCAGCAGGTCGTGACCGCACGAAGCGGCGAGTCCGATCACTCCGGGGTCGACCGGGGTGCCCGCCGGGAGCAGCTCCTCACCGGCGGCGGCCTCCTCCCCGGGCGTACGCCATTCCGGCTGTAAGCGGGGCGTGCCGCTGATCCGCCCGTCCGGCGTACGGGAGCTCTCCTCCACCCGCAGCACCGCCGCCGCGCCGTCCGGCACCATCGCCCCGGTCGCGATCTCGACCGCGGTGCCGTCCTCGGTCAACGGCGCGGGCGTGCCGCCGGCGAGCACCCGCCCGACCGGCCGCCACGGTCCGGCGCCCCGGACGGCCCAGCCGTCCACGCTGGAGGTGGGGAAGGCCGGCAGCGCGGTCCGGGTGGTCAGCGGCGCGGCGAGCGTGTGCCCGTCGGTCAACGGCAGGGCCAACTCGACGGCGTCCGGCGCGGCGGCCAGCCCGGCGGCGTGGACCCGGGAGCGGGCCTCGTCCCAGGCGATCGGGGCCGGCGCGGGCGTGTGTTCTGCCGCGACGGCGCTGTGTGCGGTCACCCGCCGAGCCTATCGTCGGCGGTCCCGCCGCCGAACGATCCGGTCACGCGCGATCGACGGGAGCCCCGGCGGTGTCAGCAGCGGGTCAGTGGTGCCGTGTCACGGCGCGGGGTGGTCGCCGCCGCGCAACTGGTCCACCGTGTGCGCCAGGATCGGCCCCAGCACCGCGAGCCCGTCCCGCGCGCCCCCGGTCGAGCCGGGCAGGTTGACCACGAGCGTGCGGCCCGCCACCCCGGCGATCCCCCGGGACAGGGCGGCGGTCGGCACCTTCGCCCGGCCGTGGGCCCGGATCGCCTCCGCGATGCCCGGTATCTCGTAGTCCAGCACCGTCCGCGTCGCCTCCGGGGTGCGGTCGGTGGGGGTGACACCGGTGCCGCCGCTGGTGACCACCACGTCCACGCCGTCGGCCACCGCACTGCGCAGCGCCGCGGTGACCGGGTCACCGTCGGGGACGACGATGGGGTCATCGACCCGGCAGCCGAGGTCGCGGAGTCCGGCCACGAGAAGCGGGCCGCTGGTGTCGGCGTACACGCCGGCGGCGGCGCGGTTGGAGGCGACGATCACCCGGGCCCGGATCATCCGCGCTCCCCGGGTCGCGTCCAGTGGCCGGTCTTGCCGCCCTCCTTGCTCAGCACCCGTACCCGCTCGATCGACGCGGCCGGGTCGACGGCCTTGACCATGTCGATCAGCGCCAGCGCGGCGCTGGCGACGGCCGTCAACGCCTCCATCTCCACGCCGGTGCGGTCGGCCGTCCGGGTCGTGGCGGTGATCTCGACCGCGTCGACGTCGAGACGCAGGTCGACGGCGACGCCGTGCAGGGGGATCGGATGACACAGCGGGATCAGGTCCGGGGTGCGCTTGGCGCCCATGATGCCGGCGATCCGGGCGACGGCCAGCGCGTCCCCCTTCGGCAGGCCGTCGCGGCGCAGCAGCTCGACCACGTGCGCGGTGGTCTGCACCCGCCCGGCGGCGACCGCCCGCCGCGCGGTCACCCCCTTGGCGGTCACGTCCACCATGCGGGCGGCTCCGGTCTCGTCGACGTGCGTCAGGTGTGCGGGATCGGTCACCGGGGGAGCGTAACCAGGAGCCGGTCGTCGCGCCCGTATCGGCGGGCCCGACAGGGGTGGACTATTGCGTCGGAAGACACCCGGCGGGGCGGCGCGTCGCCGGATACGTGATATTGAGCGTGCGACTTGGACGGTCGCCGGTCGCGTGCGGTAATGGACGCGTTCGCGCCAACCTTTGGACCGCTTTAAACGATGACAAAATGAACACGAAGCGCCCGATTGGTAACGGAGTGGTGTGCCGCCGGATCAGGCCGGATGGCCGCCACCGGCCGCCCTCGCGGCATTCCGACTTTCGCTCTGCGTCGCCATTTGGTCACCGAGATTAGATGAAGGCGTTTACGATTCGCAATTCATGAAAAGACCGACATATCATCATTCACAAATGGCCGTCCTCGCATTTACTCTTTGATCAGTTCGCCACGGGATACCCGACATCCGGCACCCCGAGTCGGCGAATTAATCCAAAGTTCAGCTTGGCGATTGATGAGAGGTGTGACATGCGCGACTACGACTGGCGGTGAATGGCTATCTTGGCCCGATCTGCAGATTCCCGACCCGGCGTGGTTGACAGCGGGTCCCACCCATCGGTCACGATGCAGCAGGGATGCGACACGACGGGTCACCTACGAGCACTGACGACCAGACCGAAGAGCGGCTCCGGCTGCTCGTCGGTCTAGTCGTCGTTACGGCGACGATCTGCCTGGCCGTCGCCGTCGCGCACCTGACCGCGCCGCCGCGGTCCCTCCTCTATCCGATCGCGCTCGCCGGGCTGGTCGCCGTCACCAACGCCCTGCAGGCGAAGATCCGGGTCCGCGCCCAGATCAAGGCCTTCTCCTCGACCTCCGCGGCGATCCTGGTCGCCATCGCCCTGCTGCCACCGCCCTGGGTGGTGCTCTGCACCGCCGCCGGCGTCGCGCTGGCGAACGGCCTGACCCGCAACCAGCCGATCAAACTGGCCTTCAACGTCGGAAAGGACACCACCGCCGCCGCGCTGGCGAGCCTCGCGGCGCACCGGGCCGGGCTGCTGCCGACGCTGGAGGAGACCGGGGGCGTCGCCTGGGGCCCGCAGCTGGTCGGGCTGCTCGCCGCCGCAGCCCTCTACACGGTGGTCGACGAGCTCCTCGGCACCCGCGTGATGGCGCTGGCCACCGGCCGCTCCTGGCGCAAGGTCGCCTTCCAGGACAGCGACAGCCGGATCACGTTCCGGCTCGCGAACCTGGTCATCGCGGTCGCCACCGTCGCGATCCTCAGCTACGGTCCCGGACTGCTGCTGGCGATGCCGCCCGTCGTGGTCGCCCTGCACCTGTCCCACGTCGGCCGACTGCGGGCACAGCAGGAACGCCGGGCGTGGCAGCGGCTCGCGCAGACCACCGACGAGCTCAACGTCGTCGACCTGGACGCCGTGCTCCGCACCGCCGTCACCCGCGCCGCCCAGCTGTTCTCCGCCGATCAGGTCGACGTCGAGGTGCACCTCGGTCCGCAGCCGCGGATGGTGCGGGGGACCGCCGACGCGATCGCGTACGACGGGCCCCCCGCCGAGCCGCCCGGCACGGCGGACGCGGTGATCCGTACGCCGCTGGAGGACCACGCGGGCGGCGGGGACGTCGGCGCGCTGCGGCTGCGCTTCCGGCAACCGGTGACGCTCTCGGAACGCGAGGAGTACACGCTGCGCACCTTCGCGTCGGCGCTGTGCACCGCGATCCGCAACGCCTCCGCGTACGCGGAGCTCGCCCGGGCCGCGCGGGCGCACGCCCACGCGGCGTCGCACGACCCGCTCACCGGCCTCGCCAACCGGCGGGAGCTGCTCGAGCGCGGCACCGAACTGCTGGCCCGCCGGCACGCCGACGGCGTCGCCGCGCTGCTCCTGATAGACCTCAACCACTTCAAGGAGATCAACGACACCCTCGGCCACCCGGCCGGCGACCGGGTGCTCACCGAGGTCGCGCACCGGTTACGCGAGGCGGCCCGCCCGGCCGAGGTCGTGGCGCGGCTCGGCGGCGACGAGTTCGCCGTGCTCTTCAGCGGCCTGCCGGCGCCGGCGATGGCCGCCCACCGCGCCGAGGGGCTGCTGACCGCCCTGCGCGAGCCGATGGAGCTGGAGGGCATGCGGATCAACGTCGAGGCCAGCGGGGGGATCGCGGTCGCGCCGGGGACCGGCGGGATGCCGGAGCTGCTCCGCCGCGCGGACGTGGCGATGTACCAGGCGAAGCGGTCCGGCCAGCGGATCGCCACGTACGCGCGCGACCGCGACACCGCCGACGTCGCGCGACTGGCGCTCGGCGGCGACCTGCCCCGCGCGGTCGCCGAACACGAGTTCACCGTCACCTTCCAGCCGATCGTCGACCTGGGCACCGGGGAGGTGCTCGGCGCCGAGGCGCTGGCGCGCTGGCACCACCCGGACCGGGGCAGCATTGACCCGCTGCGATTCCTGGAGACCGTCGAACGGTCGGGGCTGCTACCGGCCTTCGCGGACGCCGTACTCGATCAGTCCCTCGCCGCGGCGTGCGCCTGGCGCGATGCCGGATTCGACCTGCCGGTCGCGGTCAACGTCTCGCCGCGCAGCCTGCTGGACCCCCGCTTCCCCAGCTCGGTCGTGGCCCGGTTGCAGGCGCACGACCTGCCACCGGACCGCCTCTTCCTGGAGCTGACCGAGACCCTGACCATCAGTCAGCTCGAAGTGGTGGACCGGGTCCTCGGTCAGCTGCGGGACGCCGGGATCCGGCTGGCGCTCGACGACTTCGGCACCGGGTACTCGTCGCTGTCGGTCCTGTCCCGGATCCCGGTGCACGAACTGAAGATCGACCGCGCGTTCGTCATGGCCATGGAGAACTCGCCCGAGGCCGCTGCGGTCGTCCGGTCGACGGTGGAGCTCGGCCGCAGCCTCGAGCTCGTCGTGGTCGCCGAGGGGGTGGAGAGCGAGCCGCAGCGCCGCGCCCTGTGGGAGCTGGGGTGCACGGCCGGGCAGGGACACCTGTTCGCCCGGCCGATGCCGGCGCCCCGGTTGCTGAGCGCCCTGCGGCGGGGCTCCGGCGGTCGGTCCGGATCGCTCGCGCCACCGCTGCACGACGACGGGGCGGTGATCCGGCTGACGCCGGGACGGCGGGCGAGCGGACGTGGCCGTCCCGACCGTCTGCCACACTTGCCCGCGTGATCTCCCCCAACCCGTCGACCGGTCCTGCCCGTCTCCGGTCGGTGGCGCGGCGGATCGGCGGCCTCGGCGGCGACCTCCTGCTCTACGGGCTCTCCGCGCTCTTCGCCGCCGTCACCGCGGTCACCTCCACGCTGGCCCCCCATCGCGCCTGGGGCGCGGTGGCCATGATCGGGTACGCCGCGGCGGCGCTCGCCGCCGCGGTCCAGCTGGTCGCCCGCCGCCGGGGCGTCGTGCCCCGGCTCACCGGCGCGGCGGCCCGCGCCACCGTCACGGCCGTGGCCTGGGCGGCCGTCGCGCTGCTGCCCATGCTGCTGCAGTGCGTGCAGCGGGCCGGCGGACGCCCGGACCGCGCGCAGGAAGAGGTCGTGGTCGTCGAGGACGGCGGGCTGCGGCTGCTCCACGACGGCACTCCCTACCTCGGTCGCGAGGTGATCGCGGCGCTGCCGCCCGCGGAGCAGCTGCTCGGCTACCTGCCGTACCAGCCCGGGATGGCGCTCTTCGGCCTGCCGCGAGCGGTCGCCGGCGTCGCCTGGTGGACCGACGCGCGCGTCTGGTTCGCGGTCGCCACGACGATCGCGCTGGCCGCGGCGCTGACGATCCTGGCCCGCCGGCGGCCGGACCCCGAAGCGGCGCCGTCGCTCCTGCGCGCCGCGCAGCTCGCCACCGTGCTGCCGGTCTGCGCGCTCACCCTGGCCACCGGCGGGGACGACCTCCCCGTGCTGGCGTTCTGCCTGCTCGCGCTCGCGCTCTGCGCCGCCGGGCGGCACGGCGCCGCCGGGCTCACGGTCGGATTCGCCGGCGCCCTCAAGCTCTTCGCCTGGCCGGTCACGCTGGTGCTCCTCGCGTACGCCGCCACCCGCGGCCGGCGCACCGCGCTCCGGTTCGCCGTCGGCGGGCTCGGGCTGCCGCTCGTCGCGTTGGTCCCGGCGCAGCTCGTCGACGCCGACGCGCTGGTCGAGAACGTCGTGCTCTTTCCGCTCGGCCGGGGACTGGTGACCAGTCCCGCCCAATCGCCGCTGCCCGGCCACCTCATCGCGGCGACGCTGCCGGCCGGGCGCGCCATCGCCGCGGCACTGCTGGTCGCGGCCGGGTTGGCGATCGCCGTCCGGCTCGCGCGGCGTCCGCCGCGCACGGCCGCGGACGCGGCGGTGGTGTGCGGGTACGGACTGCTCGCCGCGATGCTGCTGATGCCGGCCACGCGCTTCGGCTACCTGCTCTACCCGGTCGCGTTCCTGGCCTGGGCCCCGGCGCTGCGGCTGGTCCGCGCTGTCGGACGCCCCACCGGCCGCGGGTCACGGCGCGCGACGGCACCGGCCGCATGACCCGGTTGGAACGCTGCGTCCTGGTCGTGGTCGCCGCCGGTGGCGCCCTCGGCTCCGCCGCCCGGTACGGCCTCGCGCTGGCCTGGCCCGCGCCGCCGGCGAGTTTTCCCTGGGCCACCCTGCTCACGAATCTGACCGGGTGCGTCCTGATCGGGGCGCTCATGCAGGCCATCGCGGTCCGCACCGCCCCGCACCGGCTGCTCCGGCCCTTCCTCGGCACCGGAGTGCTCGGTGGCTTCACCACGTTCTCCACGTACGCCGTGGAGACCCGGGCCCTGCTCGCGGCCGGTCGGCCCGCCCTCGCGGCCGGGTACGTGCTCGGCACCCTCGCCGGCGCGCTCGTCGCGGTGCGGCTCGGGATGCTGGTCGTACGACGGCTGCGGCTGGAGCCCGCCGGGGGCGGAGCGTGACGCTGCTGCTGGTCATGGCCGGGGGAGCGGTCGGCGCGGCGGCCCGGTTCCTCACCGACCGGGCCGTCACCGCCCGGTTCGGCCGCGCCCTGCCGTGGGGGACGCTCACCGTCAATCTGGCAGGCTCGTTCCTGCTCGGTCTGCTGGCCGGCGCCGGCGCCGCGCTACCCGGTTGGCTCGGCGCGCTGCTCGGGACCGGATTCTGCGGCGCCCTGACCACCTACTCCACCTTCGGTTACGAGACCGTCCACCTTGCCGTCGGCGGCGGTAACGGTCGACGCCGGGCCCTGCTGAACGTCGTGCTCACCCTCTCCGTCGGGCTGGCGGCGGCCACGCTCGGGTGGCTCGTCGCACCGGGCTCGCCCGGCTGACGCCGCGTCCGGCCGGAAGCACGCGGCCCGCCGGGTCGGGCCGTAAGCACGCGGCCCACCGGGTAGCTTGCCGGAGTGCGCAGCGCACGCCGGTGATGAGGCGTAGACCAGATGCATGGAGAAGCCGTACCTCGACCGGGTCGCAGCCGGGCGCGCCCTCGCCGCCCGGCTGAAGCACCTCGCCGACCGGCCCGACGTCGTGGTGCTCGGTCTGGTCCGGGGCGGGGTGCCGGTCGCGGCGGTCGTCGCGACCGAGCTGCGCGTGCAGCTCGACGTGCTGGTCGTGCGCAAGCTGGGCGTTCCCTCGGCGCCGGAGCTGGCATTCGGGGCGATCGGTCCGGACGGCGTCCAGGTGCTCAACCCGGAGATCTCGGAGCGGATCGAACCGGAGCGGATCGCCGAGGTGGTGCGGGCGGAGACCGCCGAGCTGCGGCGGCGCGAGGAGGTCTACCGGCCGGGCCGGTCGCCGCTGGACCTGCGCGACCGCACGGTGGTCATCGTGGACGACGGGCTCGCGACCGGCGCGACGATCCGGGCCGCGGTGGTGCTCTGTCGGCAACTCCACGCGCACCGGATCATGGTGGCCGTGCCGGTCGGGTCCGTCGAGGCCTGCGCGGTGGTCTCTGCCGACGCCGACGAGCTGCTCTGTCTGCTGCGGCCGGCCGACTTTCACGCCGTGGGGCAGTTCTACGAGAACTTCGAGCAGGTCTCCGACGAGCAGGTGACCGCGATGTTGACGGAGCGCACGTGACAACAGCCGGTACCGTCGAATGATGCAGATGACCTGTCCGAAGTGTCATGGCGAGATGCGTCAGTACGAGCGCAGCGGCGTCGTCGTCGACCAGTGCGGCGAGTGCCGCGGAATCTTCCTCGACCGTGGCGAGCTGGAGAAGCTCTTCGAGGCCGAGGCGAGCTGGAACCGGCAGCACACGCCCCAGGCCCCGCCGGGAGCGCCCCAGCCGGCCCACGGCGCGCCGGCCGCCGGCGGTGGATATGTCCCGCCGCCGCCCCCGCCGCCCGCGCCCGGCCACCACCAGCCCGGATACCCGCCGGCGCATGTCCCGCCGCAGCCGGTGAGCCACGGGTACCCGCCGGCGCCCGCGTACGGCGGCCACTACGGCTACCACGGCCACTACCGCAACAAGCGCCACCGCGGTTTCCTGGGCGAGCTCTTCGACTGACCTGCGGACGTCGCCGCCGGCCGGGCGCGCACCCCGACCGGCGGCACCCGTTGGCCCGAGATGCTGACCGGCACAGCACCGGATGCGCCGGTCAGACCGCCATGTCGACGAAGCGCGACAGGTGCAGCTGCGCCGCGACGGTGATGCTGTCGGTCGGACCGTTACGGTGCTTCGCGACGATGAAGTCCGCCTCGCCGGCGCGGGGCGACTCCTTGTCGTAGTAGTCGTCGCGGTGCAGCAGGATGACCACGTCCGCGTCCTGCTCGATCGAGCCGGACTCACGCAGGTCGGACAGCTGCGGACGCTTGTCGGTGCGCTGCTCGGGACCACGGTTGAGCTGGCTCACCGCGATCACCGGGCACTCGACCTCCTTCGCGAGCAGCTTCAGACCACGCGACAGTTCCGCGACCTCCTGCTGCCGGCTCTCGGTCCGCTTCGGCGAGCTCATCAGCTGGAGGTAGTCGACCACGATCAGCTTGAGATCGTGCTTCTGCTTCAGCCGCCGCGCCTTGGCCCGGATCTCCATCAGGTTCATGTTGGGGGTGTCGTCGACGAAGATCGGCGCCTCGCTGATCTCGCCCATCCGCCGGGCGAGCTTCGACCAGTCGTCGTCGGAGAGCTGCCCGGAACGGAGCACGTGCAGCGGCACCCGCGCCTCGGCGGAGAGCAGCCGCATGACGATCTCGACCTTGCTCATTTCGAGCGAGAAGATCGCGCTGGCGCAGTTGGCCCGGATCGCCGCGTTCCGGGCGAAGTCCATCGAGGCCGTGCTCTTCCCGAGACCGGGACGTCCCGCGACGATGATCAGCTGGCCGGGGTGCAGCCCGTTCAGCAGCCGGTCGAGGTCGGAGAACCCGGTGGGCACACCGGTCATCACGCCGCCCTGCGCGCCGACCGCCTCGATCTCGTCGAGGGTGGGCTGCAGCATGTCGGCGAGGACCGCGAAGTCCTCGCTGACCCGCTTCTCCGTGATCTCGTAGACCGCCTGCTGAGCGAGGTCGACGACGTCGTCGACGTCCCGCCCACCGCCCGCGGCCGACCCGTAACCGAGCTGCACGATCCGGGTGCCCGCCTCGACGAGGCGCCGCAGCACGGCCCGCTCGCCGACGATCCGTGCGTAGTACGCGGCGTTGGCCGCCGTGGGGACGCTGGCGATCAGCGTGTGCAGATAGGGCGCGCCGCCGATGCGGCCCAGGTCACCGGAGTCGGCGAGCGCCGCCCCCACCGTGATCGCGTCCGCCGGCTCGCCGCGGCCGTACAGGTCGAGGATGGTGTCGAAGATCGTCGCGTGGATCGGACGATAGAAGTCGTTGACCTTGAGGATCTCGACGACGTCCGCGATCGCGTCCTTGGAGAGCAGCATGCCGCCGAGCACGCACTGCTCGGCCGCGATGTCCTGCGGTGGGGTCTTCTCGAAGTGTCCGCCGGCCGGGGCCGCGTCCTTGGGCGGGCCGCCGCCACGGCCGGCCTCGGCACGCACATCGTCCGTGATCGACACCCGGAGCCTCCGCTCGTTTGACTGTGCCCGTAGCGAACCGCCGGGGTACGACATTCTTGTCCGCCGCCACGATACGAAACCCGAGGTCAACGGCCCAAACATCGGCGTGGACGAAGTTCGGGACAAGCTGTGGACAGCAACCCGGACGGGTGTGCGCAACGTTGTGCACAGGCTGTGTATAACCGTGGAGGATCGTTGTCCACACCCGCGCTGACCTGCGGATGTCGCGTCCCCATCGTGTGGACGAAAGAAATGCGGCCGTGCCGGAACCCCGGCGACCCGCTATCATCGGCCGCGACGGATCTGTCCGGATGGCCGATTGCGACTTGATATCAGAAAGGTCACGCTCCGGCGGTGGACTACCGGGACTGGGGATACGGCGACCGCGCCCCGTATGAGCGCCGCCCGGGTAGCTCCTGGGCGGGTGACGGCGCTGGACGCTCGGCCGACGACCCGAGCGGCACGTCATGGGACCTCCGGCCCCGGCCCGGGCTCGGGGCGGCGGATCTGACGGACACCGACTTCGACGACGCCTACTGGACTCCGCCGAGCTCCGCCGCGTCGAGCCCGGCGGCGCCCACCTCCGCGGCGCCGACGCCGAGCTCCGCGATTCCGGGGCAACGCGGCACCGGCCGGCACCGCGACGACAGCGATGAGGGCTACCCGGTCAGCGACCCGATCAGCAGCAGCCCGGTCAGCAGCCGGCCCACCAGCAGCCCGGTGAGCAGTGGCTCCTTCACCAGCAGCAGCCCGGTTAGCAGTGGCTCGTACGGCACCCGGCCGATCAGCGGCGGCTCCGTGAGCGCCGGGCCGGCCAGCAGTGGGCCGGTCTCCGGCGGCGGTTGGCGACCGGCGTCGCCGGGCCGCAGCTGGGATCGGCCGGCGGAGCCCGCTGATTGGCAGCGGACGCCCGAGTCCGACCGGTGGGAGCGCTCGGACGACACCGGCGAGTGGGTCCGGTCCGCCCACACCGGCACCTGGCGCAATCCGCACGCCCACAGCTGGTCCGAGCCCGCCGTGAGCGACGACTGGCAGCGCGACGCCCACCCGCGGGACTGGCGCGACGACACGAGCGCCGGGGAGTGGCGCCGCGACGCGCACACCGGACAGTTCGACCGGGTCACCGACGACGCCGGTTGGGGCGTCGAGGGCAACACCGGGGAGTGGGACCGGTCGGAGCGGACGCGCCGGGGACGCCCCGCCGTTGCCGAGCCGGCCGATTCGTGGCAGACCTCCGGCGACACGTTCTGGTCCGGCACGCGCCTGGCCGGTGACGACCCGCGGTGGGTCGAGACCCCGCCGTCCGCGCCCCGCTCGCCGGCCGTCGCCTACCCGCCGCAGCGGAGCGTGCGCCCGGCCCCGCCGCGTACCCGTACGGTGCGGCCGACCCCGGCGACCGCCCGCCCGGCCTATCGCCCACCGGTGCGGCGCGGCCGGGGCAACCGGCTCGACGAGGAGCTGCTGGACTTCGATCCGGGCGGCCACGTCGCGACCCTGCTCTACACCGCCCTCTGGTACGCCGTGCCGGTGCTGTTCTTCGCCCTGTGGCTGCTCACTCTCGACAACACCCCGCCGCCCCCGGGCTGCGTCACGGACGTGCTCGGCGGCGGGTGCCAGTCGGAGCGCGCGGAGGCGATCGCCTCGCTCATCGGCGGCGCGCCGCCGTTCGGCGCCGCCTTCGCGGCCAGCCTGGTGGTGGCGGTCGTGCTGCGCTGGGCCAGCGGGACGTGGCGGGCGGCGAGCGTGGGGCTCGCCTCCGCGGTCGTCGGCGGCGGCCTCTCGACGGTGCTGTTCAGCGCGGTCACCGGCTAGCCCTCGCCGTCGGTGCCCGGCACCGCGACAACGACGGAAGGGGCGGCACACCGGTCGGTGTGCCGCCCCTTCTCGCTACGGTGCTGTCAGGCCTTGACCACGTTCAGGTCGAACTTGGCGGTGACCTCCGGGTGCAGCTTCACGCGCACCGGGTAGGAGCCGAGGGCCTTGATGGTGCCGGGCAGCTCCAGACGACGCCGGTCGAGGAGCGGACCGCCGGCGGCCTTCACCGCGTCGACGATCTCCGCCGGGGTGACCGACCCGAACAGCCGACCGCCGTCGCCGGCCCGCACGCTGAGGCTGACCTTGACCGCCTCGAGCTGGCCCTTGACCTCGTTCGCGTGGTCGAGGTCGCGGATCTCGCGCGCCGCACGGGCCCGCTGGATGACCGCTACCTGGCGTTCCGCGCCCTTCGTCCAGCCGATCGCGAGGCCCTGCGGCAGCAGGTAGTTACGGCCGTAGCCGTCCTTGACCTCGACGATGTCGCCCGGGGCACCGAGGCCGGACACCTCCTGAGTCAGGATGATCTTCATGTCGGTGCCTCCTCTCAGCGGGCCGTGGTGGTGTACGGCAGGAGCGCCATCTCACGGGCGTTCTTGACCGCACGGGCGATCTGCCGCTGCTGCTGGGAGGTGACCCCGGTCACCCGCCGAGCGCGGATCTTGCCGCGGTCGGAGATGAACTTGCGCAGCAGCGCGGTGTCCTTGTAGTCGATATAGGTGATCCCGTCCTTGTCGAGCGGGTTCACCTTCTTCTTCGGCTTGCGCAGTGCCGCAGCCTTAGCCATTGCTCTTGCTCCTGGTTTGCGATCTCGGCCGCTGGGGGCCGGCATCAGAACGGGGGCTCGTCGTCGAAGTTGCCGCCGCCCGAACCGGAGGACGAGGAAGCCGGCGCCGCCGTCGCCCACGGGTCGTCGAAGTTGCCTCCGCCGCCCTGGCCGCCGCCGCCACCGAAACCGCCACCGCCGCCACCGGAGCGCGACATCTTCTGCACCTTCGCCGTGGCGTAGCGCAGCGACGGGCCGATCTCGTCGACCTCGAGCTCGATGACGGTGCGCTTCTCGCCCTCACGCGTCTCGTACGACCGCTGGCGCAGCCGACCGGACACGATCACGCGTGCGCCCCGCTGCAACGACTCGGCGACGTGCTCCGCCGCCTGCCGCCACACGGTGCAGGCCAGGAAGAGCGGCTCGCCGTCCTTCCACTCGCCGGACGCCTTGTCCATGAACCGGGGCGTCGAGGCGACCCGGAACTTGGCGACCGCGGCACCCGAGGGGGTGAAGCGCAACTCGGGATCATCGGTCAGATTGCCGATGACCGTGATGGTGGTATCTCCTGCCATGACCCTCTCCTCGCGCACTCATCGTTGTCTGCCGTAAGGCTGCCAGAGTCGTACGACAGCAGCGATGAGGCTGATCCGGGCGTGCCGGGAAACGCGCGTCAGCGCATCTCCGGCCGGATGACCTTGGTGCGCAGCACCGACTCGTTGAGTCGGAGCTGACGGTCCAGCTCGGCCACCGCCGCAGGCGTGGCCTGCAGGTCGATGACGGCGTAGATGCCCTCGGCCTTCTTGTTGATCTCGAACGAGAGGCGCCGGCGGCCCCACACGTCGAGCTTCTCCACCGAGCCACCCGAGCTGCGGATCACGTTGTTGAGGTACGTGTCGAGCGACGGGGCGACGGTGCGCTCCTCGAGGCTTGGGTCGAGGATCACCATGATCTCGTAATGACGCAAGACGTTCTCACCTCCTCTGGGCTAGCGGCCACGGTCCTTCCGTGGCAGGAGGTCATGCGTCGTGGCGCGTGACGACCGGGGATGGTCCCCGGCGACACGCACAACCTGACCAGAATACCCGGTCGCGGCGGACGCCTTCGGGGGCCCCGCCGCGGCGACGGGGGCCCCGGCCGGCGCGCGCATCGCGACCGGACGGAGCCCCCGTCTGACATCCAGCCGCGGGGCGCGACCTATCCGCTTTCCTTGGGTGGGACCTGGGGAGGAACGACCACACCGACGAGGTTGGATAAGAAGCGCCCCGCGGAGCCTGTGTGTAGTTATTCTACGCCGGAACAGTCCGGCTTGTACGTTGAGCGAGAATAGCCCGAATCGCACCCGCTGACACGCCAATGACGGAAATTGTGGCCACCAGTGCCAGCAGTGCCACCGTCCCGGTCTGGCGGACCGGCTCCACGGAGGCCGTCGGCTCGGCCGCGACGCCCCGCGGCGGCATCGGCGCGGGGAGGGCCGACCGGGCGTCGGACTCTCCCACCGACCTGCCGGCGGCGGCGGTCAGCGGCGACGACCCGTCATCGTCACCACCGTCGTCCGGGACGTCCGGGAACGCGTCGGCCCCACCCGCCCGTGCCTCGGCACCGTCCGGTCGATCGCCCGTACCCGGCGTCGCCGTCGGGACCGGCGCCACCCGCTCCGGTCCCGGCCGCTCGACGGAGCGACGCGGCGGGGGAGCGACCTCGACCCGGACCTCGGACTCGTCGGCCACGACGCAGTTGGGCCGCAGCGCGAGCGAGACCGGCCCGCGATGGAAGAGCACCTCCGCGGCCGCACCGTCCGCGATCTCCCCCCGGGTGTCGCCGTCGATCAGGAGCCGGGCGCGTCGACCGGTGTCGTTGACCACCCGCAGCGTGCTCTCGGCCGGCACCGTCACCGCCGTGGCGCTCGGCGACGACGCGCACGAGACGCCGAGCAGATTCCGGCCGGTGAACACGACCTCGACCCCGCTGGCGTCGCCGGCCCCGGTCGGCGCCGGCACCGGGTCGGCCCACGCGACGCTCGGGTCGAGCAGGGGCGTCCCGGCGAGGAACACGGCGACGGCGGCGGCCGCGGAGCGCTGCCGTAGCTGCTGCGACATTCACCATCTCCCGAGATCGATAAGGCTCGACGGGGCCGGTCGGCCGGAGGCAGGACCGTGGATCTGTGGGATGTAACGGGGATCTATCTGGGTAACGACCTGGCGGCCCTGGCGGTGACGCACGGAAGATGGGCGATTTCCGGCGTACGAGCATGAAACGGCGTTCATCGACGCCGTCACGGCCCGCCGGGCCGCGCGACGTAGGCTCGCCACCATGCGTATCGGAGCCCACGTCGATCCCGCCGCCCCGCTCGAGGAGGCGGCGGCCCGCAAGACCGAGGCCGTGCAGTTCTTTCTCAGTGATCCGCAGGGCTGGAAGGCGCCGGAGCCGCGGCCGGACGCCGAGGCGCTGCGGGCGGCGGATGTGGACGTCTACGTCCACGCTCCGTACGTCATCAACGTCGCGACCCTCAACAACCGGATCCGGATCCCGAGTCGCAAGCTGCTCATCAGCCACGCCACCGCGGCCGCGGAGATCGGCGCGAAGGCGCTGATCGTGCACGGTGGACACGTCAACAAGGGCGACGACATCCAGGCCGGTTTCGACAACTGGCGCAAGACCTTCGCGTACGCGGCCGAATCCGGCGGCTTCGCGGTTCCGGTGTTGATCGAAAACACGGCGGGCGGCGACAACGCGTGCGCCCGACGCTTCGACGCGCTCGCCCGGCTCTGGGACGCGGTCGGCGAGTACGGCGTCGGCTTCTGCCTGGACACCTGTCATGCGCACGCGGCGGGGGAGGACCTGCTCGACGTCGTGGACCGGGTGAAGGCCATCACCGGCCGGATCGACCTGGTGCACGCGAACGACTCCAAGGACGGGTTCGGCACGGGCCGGGACCGGCACGACAACCTGGGGAACGGTCTGATCGATCCCGAACTCGTGGTCGCCGTGGTGCGGGCGGCCGACGCCCCCGCGATCGTCGAGACGCCGGGCGGCGCGGACGCCCAGGCGGCGGACATCACGTTCCTCCGTGACCGGGTCGGCGGGTAACTCAGGTGGGCCGGCTGGAGCAGGATCGGTCGATGAGCACGGAACAGCCCGACATCACCGCCGGAAGCGCGGAGAAGGCCGCCGAAAAGCCGGACGCGGCACCGGGCAGCACCGAAAAGCCGGACGCGGACAACGGCGGCGCCGAAAAGCCGGACACGGCACCGGGCAGCACCGAGAAGCCGGACGCGGGCAAGGGCGGCACTGAAAAGCCGGACGCGGACAATGGCGGCGCCGAGAAGGACGGCGCCGGCGCGGCCGAGGCGGCGAAGGCCGAGGCGGCGAAGGCCGATGCGGCGACGGGCGCGGAGTCGGGGACCGCCGACCCGTGGACGTCCTTCGGACCGGCGTCGGAGCCCGTCCCCGGCCGCGTGCGCCGAGTGGTCCGGGCCGTGGGCCGGGTGTTCACCCACGAGTGGACCCTGGCCGGCGTCGCCGCGCTCGCGCTCGCCGTGCTGATCACGTGGCCGACGCTGCGCTATCCGCTGCACACGATCCCGCACGACATCTGGGACCCGACCCTGCAGGCCTGGCAGATGGCCTGGTCCGGCCACATCCTGCTGACCGACCCGACGCAGTTGTGGCACTCCAACACCCATTACCCGGAGTCCTGGAGCTTCGCCTTCTCCGACACCCTGCTCGGCTACGCGCCCGCAGGCATGATCGGAACCGGCCCGGTCGCCGCGGTGCTCCGCTACAACATCGTGTTCGTGCTCGCGCACGCGCTCGCGCTGCTCGGGGCGTACGCCCTGGTCCGACAGCTCGGCGCGGGCCGCACCGGCGCCGCGGTCGCGGCCGCCGGCTACGCCACCGCGCCCTGGCTGCTCGCCCAGGCGGGCCACCTGCACGTCATCTCCAACGGCGGCATCCCGCTCGCCCTCGCCATGCTCGCCCGCGGCCACGGCTGGTCGCTGCGCCACGGCTACCGCCCGGAACGCCGCCGGGCGGCGTGGGCGTTCGCCGGCTGGCTGGTCGCCGCCTGGCAGATCACGCTCGGCTTCGGCATCGGCCTGCCCTTCGCGTACGTCATGGCGCTGATCGCGATCGTCGCGCCCGTCATGTGGTACATCCGGCGGCACTGGGGCTGGGGCGTGAAGCGGCCCTTCGGCGTGCGGCTCCTCCTCGCGGACCTCTGGGGTGGCGCGATCTTCGCGGCGACCGGGGCGTTGCTGGCGATCCCGTACTTCAAGGTCGCCGAGCTGCACCCGTACGCCAAGCGGACGATCGAGGAGATCGAGCTCTACTCGCCGCCGGTCAGCGGGTTCTTCACCGCCCCCGCGGAGTCGCGGATCTGGGGCGGGCTCCACGAGCCGGCCCGGGCGGCGCTGCCCTGGCACCCGG
Source organism: Micromonospora pattaloongensis (assembly GCF_900107255.1). Taxonomy (GTDB): domain Bacteria; phylum Actinomycetota; class Actinomycetes; order Mycobacteriales; family Micromonosporaceae; genus Micromonospora_I; species Micromonospora_I pattaloongensis. The sequence continues at coordinate 1,001,677 of NZ_FNPH01000001.1, forward strand.
AGATGACCCTGCTGCCCGGCTTCGTGCTCTACGGGCTGGCGCTGGCCGGGCTGTTCTTCTCGATCTGGACCGTACGCCAGCGCCTGCTGCTGCTCGCCGGGGTGCTGGTCACCGGGATCCTCGCGATGGGGACCAGGTTCTTCGACGGCACGTTCACCTACCGCCCGCTCTTCGAGTACCTGCCCGGCTGGGACGGCATCCGTACGCCCGGACGGCTGATGCTCTGGACGACGTTGCTGCTCGGCGTTCTCGCCGCGGGCGCGGTCTCCGCGTTCGTGGTCCGGGTCTCGGAGATCGCCGCGAACTGGGTGCCGCCCCGTCCCGGCGTGTGGCTGCGGCTCGCCACGCTGCTCCCGCTGATCCTCGTTCTGGTCGAGGGGCTCAACGTCACGAAGCATCCGATCGTGCCGGCGCAGCCGGCCGCGCTGCGCACCGTCGACGGACCGATGCTGGTGCTGCCGACCAACCAGAACGTCGACCAGAACGTCATGCTCTGGTCGACCAGCGACTTCCAGCAGGTGGTCAACGGGGGAAGCGGGTTCACCCCGCAGGCCCTGGCCGACATCCGGGCCGCCGCCGGCACCTTCCCCGATGTCACGAGCGTGGACTACCTGCGGCAGCGCGGCGTACGGGTGGTGGTGCTGCTGCGGGACCGGGTAGCGGGCACGTCGTGGGAACACGCCGCCGATGCTCCGGTCACCTCGCTCGGCATCCAGCGCGAGGAACTGGGCGACGCCCTCGTGTTCCGGCTCTGACCGACCGCGCCCGGCGCCCGCGAGCGAACCTCGGGGGCGCCGGGCGCGGTCGGATCAGCCGGTCACGGCCGCGACCGTGGCCGGTGCCGGGACCTCGGCTGTCTCCGGGTCCACCCGTCGTCGCACCCAGCCCGCGTCCGGCGCGCCGTCGAAGTCACCGCCGTCCGGGTCGTCGTCGTAGCTGCGGCGCACGGCGTCGCGCTCCGGCCGGAGGATGTCCCGGATGACGAGTCCACAGAGGAGCGCGACGGTGATCCAGCGCAGCGTGGCCGCGAGCACGAAGACGCCCTCGGGGAAGACCTGCTTGCCGGTGGCGCCGAGCAGCTCGCCGTAGAAGGCCACGAAATAGCACACCTCGGCGAACTGCCAGGCCAGGAACGCGCCCCACCGGGGCCGGGCGAGCACCGCGAGCGGCAACAGCCAGAGCACGAACTGCTGCGACCACACCTTGCTGGTCAGCAGGAACGCCGCCACGACCAGGAAGGCGAGCGCCGCCAGCCGCGGCCGGCGCGGCGCGCGCACGGCCAGCGCGGCGATCCCGAGGCAGGCCAACCCGAACAGCAGGTACGACAGCGCGTTGAGCGCCGGGATGTTGTCGCTGAGCCACTGGAACGGGCCCCGCTCACCCCAATTGCCGTCGAGATAGCGGCCGATGTACCAGAGCGTGCCCCAGTCGATCGGGCGGGTCGAGTTGAGTTCGCGGAAGCGGTTCCAGCTGTCGTAGTAGAGCACCATGATCGGCAGGTTCAGCGCCAGCCAGGTGGCGACGAACGCGCCGGCCGTGGTGAGCGGCGCCCGCCAGCGGCCGGTGCGCAGCGCGAGCACGAGGATCGGCCCGAACAGGAAGAGCGGCCACAACTTGGCCGCGCAGCCGATCCCGAGCATGATGCCGGCGACGATCGGCCGGCGGCGGGCCCAGGCGTAGAGCCCGAAGGCCGCGAATGCGATCGCGAGCAGGTCCCAGTTGACCGTGGCGGTCAACAGGAGCGCGGGGGAGAGGGCGAACAGGGCCGCGTCCCAGGGCCGGCGGCGGCGCAGCGACAGGATGACGGCGACGGTCGCGACCGCGAGCACGCCGAGCACGAGCGCGTTCAGGTTGTAGAACCACTGGCCCTGGTTGAGCTCCGGCCGCGTCGCGCCGAGCTCGTGCACCGGCAGGCCGAGCGCCCCCATGAAGTACCCGGTGACGACCGGGTACTCCACCGGGTGGTCCCGGTAGGGCACCTTCCCCTCGTTCAGGCCCTCCGCGTAGTAGAGCGCGAGCACATCGGTGTAGCAGAACCGGGTGTACTGGATGTTGTTCTGCCACGCGCCCTCCTGGCACGGCGACTTCTGCACCCAGTGCAGCGCCAGGGTCAGGCAGGTGAGCGCCAGCACGATCCGACTCGCCGTCCAGAACCGGCCCCGCCAGTGGCCCGGCGAACGCCCGTAACCGACGGCGTGCTCGCCCAGCGGGCCCCCGATCACCTCGGAGAGCCCCCGGACGAACGCATCGGAGCGGGACGGGTGGTCGAGCTTGTCGGAACCGTCGGTCTCCGTCGACTGTTGCGCGCTCATGCCCAGGCATCCTGCCGCACGGCGACCGGTCGCGTCTGCTCCGGATCGCCGTGTCGATGGGCGCGGCACAAACGACGCCGGCGGCCGGGCGTTGAGCCCGACCGCCGGCGTGCGTCGCGGCGTCAGTTCTGCCGGGGTGGAGCGGTGCCGTTCAACGGGTTGGTGGTGTCGCCGGGATTGTTCGGATCCCCGCCGCCACCCGGGTTGCCGCCGGGGTTGCCGGGGTTGCCGGGCCCGGGGTTGTTGCCGTTGCCGTTTCCGTTTCCGCCGCCCGGGTTCTGGTTGCCGTCCGGCGGACAGAACAGCCGGAGCGGGTTGTTGCAGTCACCATTGTCGGGCTTCGGCTGCTCCTGCTTCGGCGGCACCCCGTTGGCCTGGGGCGGGTTCGGGTCGCCGGTGCCCTTCTTCTCCGGGAAGCCTTCCTGCGGCACCTTCATGGCGGCGTGCGCGTCGTCCATGAACTTCTTCCAGATCGCGGCCGGTGTGCCGCCACCGAACATCATGGAACCATCCGCTTCCTCGATGGCTCGACGGTTGCCGGTGGTGCCGACCCAGACCGCCGCGGCGATCTGCGGGGTAGCGCCGATCATCCAGGCGTCCCCGTTCTGGGTGTCGTTGAGCTCCCAGGTACCGGTCTTGCCGACGGACACACGGTTGGCGGCGAGCGCGTCGCCGGTCGATCCGGGGATCTTCTTCAGCACCGAGTTGAGGTCGTCCATCTGCGCCTTCGGGAAAACCTCCTGCGGGTCGGCCTTCGGGCCGTAGACCAGATCCCACTTACCGGTCTTCAGGTTGTACTTGTGGACCTCTTCGATGAAGTGCGCCTTGTTGTACGTGCCCCGGTTGGCGATCGTCGCCATCCCGTTCGCGTGGTCGAGCACCGTCACCGCGTACTGGCCGTAGCTGACCTGCTTGTCGAACTTCGCCGGCGCGACCTCGGCCGGCTTCCTCTTGGTCAGGTCGATCGTCTCGGTCTTGTCCGTCCACATGGTCCGGATACCGGCGTCGCGCGCCGCCTCGACAATCTTGTCCGGGCCGAGCGCCTTCGCGATCCAGTAGAACGGCACGTTGTACGACTCGACGGTGGCCTTGTCGAGGTCACACCACTTGCCGCCGTTGTCGCAGTTCAGGTTCGTGCGTCCGGCGTTCGAGATCTCGAACCCGGTCTCCGGGTCCTTGGTCTTGGTGGCGTCCCAGTGCGAGTCGACCGAGATCCCGGCGCGCAGCGCCGCCGCGAGGGTGTACACCTTGAAGGTCGAGCCGGGGGAGTGGCCGCCGTAGACCTTGCCGTTGTCGGTGTTGAGGCCGGCGTAGTCGGTGCCGGAGGCGTTGTCGCCGCCGTAGTAGGCGAGCACCTTGCCCGTCTTCACGTCAACCGCGACCAGGGCCGCCATGTAGTGCTTCGGCAGGCCGTTCATCGGGGAGCTCTTGCTGGCCCGCCGCGCGGCGCTCTCCGCGGCCTTCTGCGCCTGCTGGTTGATGGTGGTCTTGATCCGGTAGCCACCCTCCTTCCAGTCCGTGATGTTGTTCGCCTCCAGTTCGGCACGCACGTAGTTCACGACGTTGCCGGACGGAGTGTTCAGACCGCAGCCGACCGCGCAGTCCTTCTTCGGGTCCCAGGCCCGGAGCGTGCCCTTCGGGGCCGGCGCGGGGTACCTCGCCGCGGCCCGCGTCTCGGGCGCGATCCAGCCCTTCTCCTGCATGTTGTTGAGCGTGTACTCCCAGCGCTCCTTGGCGGCCTCCGGGTTGATCTGCGGGTCGTAGCCCTTGTGCCCGGTATTCGCGTCCGGCTCCGGCTGCTTGATCACCGAGGCCAGCACCGCCGCCTCTTCAGGGGTGATCGCGTCCTTCCGCCCCGGCGGCGCGAGCACGGACTTGCCGAAGTAGGCGCGGGCGGCGGCCTCGACACCGTGCGCGCCGCGGCCGAAGTAGATCGCGTTGAGGTAGAAGCCGAGCAGCTCGTCCTTGCTGAACTCGTCCTCGAGCTTGGAGGCTAGCACCGCCTCGCGCAGCTTCCGCGCGTAGTTGATGCCGCTCAGCTCGGCGACGTGCCGGGCGTACTGCTGCGTGATGGTGGAGGCGCCCTGCGTCGTACCACCGGTGAAGTTGTTCCAGGCGGCCCGGGCGATGCCCTTCATGTCGATGCCGCCGTGCTGCTCGAAGTTCTTGTCCTCGGCGGCCATCACGGCGTGCTTGACGTCGGGGTTGATCTTGTCGGCGGGCACGATCGTGCGGTTCTGCTCGCCGAGCTTGGCGAGCTGCTGCCCGTTGTTGTACATGATCGTGGTCGCCATCGGCTCGCCGAAGTCCGTCGGCGTCTTGACCGTGTCCGCGAACCAGGTGAAGGCGACGACGCCGGAGCCGAGCAGCATGACCAGAACGGCGAACGCGGCGATGATCAGGTTGATCCGCTTGCGCTTCTTCGCCTTCTTGGCGTCGGCGGGGTCACCCTTGCCGCCGCCCCGACCGCCACCGCCCCCGCCGCCGGGGCCCCTGCCACCTGGGCCGTTCGGGCCGCCACCGGCGCCACCGCCCGCCCGCGGCCCGGCGCCGGAGACCGGCCGGACGCTGGCGCGGGCGACCGCGGCGCGGCCACTGCCGGACGCGCCGCCCACCCGGGCGGCCCCGACGACGGCGCGACCGGACGGCCGCTCGCCCGCGCTCAGTGACTCATCCGGTGCCGGCGCGGCCGGAGCCGGGATGTTCGCGCGCCCGACGGACGCACGTCCGGCGGAGGCCGAGCCGACCGACGCCCGCCCCGCGGGCGCGGCTCCGGTGGATCCCTGTCCGCCGCCCGACCAACCGTGGTCGGGGCCGGCGGAGGCCGACGCCCGGTAGGCGCCGGGGGCGGATGCCCAGGGGTCGGCCTGTCCGTGATCGGGGCCCGGGCCGGGGATGTTGGCCCGCCCGCGCGCGGAACTGGGGTCGCCGTACGAGTTCATTCGTCACACCCTGCCGGTCGCGGTGATGCGCGTACGCGACACCACCGGGTTGCCGTGAGTTAGGCCACGCTCCGTCTCGAACCGGACGCGTCGGTCGAAGGTTGCCTGACCAAAAATAACCGGACTTATCCGATTAAAGATCGTCCACTCGGCTCGACTACGCCGGATCGGCGGAAGACTGGCCAGGCGGGCGAGTATCACCGTCGACCCTCTCGCCTTCGCTTGTCCGCGCGCGGATCGGCGCCGGCCGTGCCGGGGAGCCCCGCCGCCACCGCGCCACCGCGCTGCGGGTCCGGGCCGGCGGCCGAGAGCCCGTCGCGGCCGAGCAGGAACTGCTCGACGAGGTGATTCCAGGCGCACCCGCGGCAGACCTCCACCACGTACACCTGGAACTCACGCAGCGTCATCGCCAGCACGGGCAACTCCGCCTTGGTGCGCGCCTGTCCCGCCGACTGCTTGAGCTCATCGCCGTAAATGTAATGGACGTGAGTGAGGTTCTCGCGGCGGCAGATCGGGCACCGCTCCTCGGTGAGCTCACCGTGGAAGCGAGCAGCACTTTTGAGGTACGGCGAGGCGTCGCAGACCTCGTAGGTGCCGACCCGGCCGGAGTAGACCTCGCGCAGCAGCGCCCGCTTCTGAAGCGAGTAGTCCACCACCTGCCGCTGCGTGCGCATGCGCACGAGGGTACGCGGTCCCGCGCGGAGTGGCGACCAAGGTGACGCTGCGTTACTCGACATGTACGGACCCGGGGTTTGCCCTCAACCATCCCGTTGTTTACGGTGGCGATGTATCGCTCCGATACATCGGCAGGTTAGTCAGGCGCACGAACGGGCAAGGAGGCGGAGGCAATGCTCGAACTTGCCATCCTCGGCCTTCTGCAGGAGTCTCCGATGCACGGCTATGAGCTGCGCAAAGAGCTCACGGCCAAGCTGGGTGCCATCCGCGCGGCGATCAGCTACGGATCGCTGTACCCGACGCTGCGCCGCCTCCAGGCCTCTGGTTGGATCACCGAGGCCTCCGCGACGGCCGCTGACGTGGAGGAGGCACCGCCGCTGACCAGCCGTCGGGGCCGGGTGGTCTACAAGATCACCGCCGACGGGAAGGAACGATTCGCCGAACTGATAGCGCAGACCGGACCGGAGACGTACGAGGACACGGGGTTCGGTGTGCACTTCGCGTTCTTCGCCCGCACCGACCGCGCCACCCGGCTGCGGATCCTCGAGGGGCGACGACGCAAGGTCGAAGAACGCCGCGAGGGTCTGCGGGACGTGCTCAGCCGCGCCGCTGAACGGCTGGACGCGTACACCCTCGAACTTCAGCGCCACGGTCTCGATGCCTGCGAGCGCGAGGTCCGCTGGCTGGAGGAGCTCATCGCCAACGAGCGCTCCGGCCGGGCTCCCGACGACGGGGGCCCACGACAAGACAACAGCCCGCCTCCGCCTGGGCAGTCCAGGAAAGAGCCGGAGCGGCCGTGATGAATGAGAAGGAGGCACACGCAATGGGCTCCGTCCGCGTCGCCATCGTCGGTGTTGGTAACTGCGCGTCTTCCCTGGTCCAGGGCGTCGAGTACTACCGCAACGCCGACCCGAACGACCGCGTCCCGGGTCTCATGCACGTCACCTTCGGCGACTACCACGTATCGGACGTGGAATTCGTCGCGGCGTTCGACGTGGACGCCAAGAAGGTGGGCATGGACCTCGCGGAGGCGATCGTCGCCAGCGAGAACAACACGATCAAGCTCTGCGACGTGCCGCCGACCGGCGTGCTCGTCCAGCGCGGCCCGACCTTCGACGGCCTGGGCCAGTACTACCGCGAGATCATCGAGGAGTCGGACGCCGCGCCGGTCGACGTGGCGCAGGCGCTGCGCGACGCCCGGGTCGACGTCGTCGTCTCGTACCTGCCGGTGGGCTCCGAGGAGGCCGACAAGTTCTACGCCCAGGCGGCGATCGACGCCGGCTGCGCCTTCGTCAACGCGCTGCCCGTGTTCATCGCCTCCGACCCGGTGTGGGCCAAGAAGTTCGAAGACGCCGGGCTGCCGATCGTCGGTGACGACATCAAGAGCCAGGTCGGCGCGACGATCGTGCACCGGGCGCTGGCCAAGCTGTTCGAGGACCGCGGCGTCGAGCTGCTGCGCACGTACCAGCTCAACTTCGGCGGCAACATGGACTTCATGAACATGCTGGAGCGCAACCGGCTGGTCTCGAAGAAGATCTCGAAGACCCAGTCGGTCACGTCCCAGATCCCGCACGAGATGACCAAGGGCGACGTGCACATCGGGCCGTCGGACCACGTGCCGTGGCTCGACGACCGCAAGTGGGCGTACATCCGGCTGGAGGGCCGTTCCTTCGGCGACGTGCCGCTCAACGCGGAGCTGAAGCTCGAGGTGTGGGACTCGCCGAACTCGGCCGGCGTCATCATCGACGCGGTGCGGGCGGCGAAGATCGCGCTGGACCGGGGGATCGGCGGTCCGATCCTGTCGGCCTCGTCCTACTTCATGAAGTCCCCGCCGGTGCAGTACGCCGACCACGACGCCCACCAGGCGGTCGAGGACTTCATCGCCGGCAAGGTCGAGCGGTAGATTCACCGTCGCGAAGCAGCCGAGGGGTCGGTCCGATCACGGACCGGCCCCTCGCTCGTTGCCCGCCGCGGTCGCGTCCCTGCCGGCGCGGCTTCCGCCGCGCCGCTGACCAGGGCGCGTCCCACCGGCGGGTCGAGCGGGGCATCCAGGCGGCGCAACGACGAGGGCCGATCGGCCGGGACCCTCGCGCGCGCGGATGATTGTTCGCGCAACTAACCCAGAGTTAACTCCCCATAACCGCACTCGTACGTGCCCTCGTGCGTGCCTCCGATTCACGAGTTTTGAGGGGTTAACCTTGCGTCTCCGCCTCTTCGTGCTGGTCGCCGCGCTGCTCGGCAGCGTGCTGGCGCCCGCCACCGCGGCCCAGGCCGCGGCTCCCGCCGTGCAGATCACCAAGGTCTATTACAACTCGCCCGGCAGCGACAACCGCTCCAACAGCAGCCTCAACGCCGAGTACGTGACCCTGAAGAACACCACGCGCGGCACGCTCAACCTCTACCGGTGGACGTTGCGCGACAAGTCCAACCACGTCTACACGTTCACCGGGACCTTCTACCTGGGCGCCGGCAAGTCGGTCACCATCCACACCGGACGCGGCAGCAACTCCGCCGCGCACCGCTACTGGGGCTCGCGCGCCTACATCTGGAACAACACCGGCGACGCCGCGTACGTCCGCAACGCGTCCGGCAAGACGATCGACTCCTGCAGCTGGGGGTCGAAGGGCAGCTACACGAACTGCTGATCGACGGTCGGGTCGCCGCCGCGTCCCGGCGGCGACCCGCCACGTCAGGCCCAGGATCGCGCGAACACGACCCGCGCCTCGAGTTCGAGCAGGTGCCGCTTGCGCGGCAGGCCGCCGCCGAACCCGACCAGCTTGCCGCCGGCGCCGACGATCCGATGGCACGGCACGATCACGGGGATCGGGTTGCGGTTGCAGGCGACGCCGACCGCCCGCGCCGCGCCGGGCTCGCCGAGCGCCTTCGCCACGTCGCCGTACGTCCGCGTCTCGCCGTACGGGACCGTCGTCATCTCCCGCCACACGGCGCGCTCGAAGTCGGAGCCGCGCGGCACCGACAGCGGCACGGTGAACGCGGTCAGCTCACCGGCGAAGTACGCCCGCAGTTCGGCCACCGCGGCGCGCAGCGGCTCGTCGGGGAGCTCTGGCGCCGCCGCCGACTCGATCGCGCCGAAGCGCACCCCGCAGACCCCGGCCCCGTCAGCGGCGACCGAGAGCTCACCGATCGGCGAGTCGACCAACGTCCAGCGCATCCGCCCATTCTTCCTCCGCGGGCGTCGACAGGGCCTCGACGCCGGCGGCCGTCAGTCGACGATCCCCTCGGCGCGGGCCCAGCGCAGCAGCGCCGCCTCGGCCGCGTCCCGGTCGAGCGGGCCGTGCTCCAGCCGCAGCTCCTTCAGGTGCCGCCAGGCGCGGCCGACGATCGGCCCCGGCGGCACCCCGAGCAGCTCCATGATCGCGTTGCCGTCGAGGTCCGGCCGGACCCGTGCCAGGTCCTCCTCGGCCTGCAGCCGCGCGATCCGCTCCTCCAACGCGCCGTAGTCGGCCGCGAGCTGCGCCGCCTTGCGGCGGTTGCGGGTGGTGCAGTCGGAGCGGGTCAGCTTGTGCAGCCGGGACAGCAGATCCCCGGCGTCGGTGACGTAGCGCCGCACCGCCGAGTCGGTCCACTCGCCCCGGCCGTACCCGTAGAAGCGCAGATGCAGGCCCACCAGGCCGACCACCTGCGTCATCACGTCCTTCGGGTAGCGCAGCGCCTTCATCCGCTGTTTCGTCAGCCGCGCGCCGACGACCTCGTGATGGTGGAAGCTGACCCGGCCGTCCGGCGTGACCGCCTTCGTGGCCGGCTTGCCGACGTCGTGCATCAGCGCCGCCATCCGCAGCACGAAGTCCGCGCCGTCGGACTCCAGCGAGATGGCGTTGCTCACCACGGTCAGGGTGTGCTCGTACACGTCCTTGTGCTGGGCGTGCTCGTCGATCTCCAGCTTCAACCCGGAGAGCTCCGGCAGGAACCGGTCGGCGAGCCCGGTCTCCACCAGCAGCCGCAGCCCACGGATCGGGTCCGCGCCGCAGAGCAGCTTGGTGAACTCGTCACGGATCCGTTCCGCGGTGATCCGGTCGAGATCGGCGGCCATCTGCACCATGGCGGCCCGCACCTGCGGGTGGAGCGCGAACCGCAACTGCGCGGCGAAGCGCGCCGCGCGCAGCATCCGCAGCGGGTCGTCGCCGAAGGACTCCTGTGGCGTCCCCGGTGTCCGGATCACCTTCGCCGCGAGATCGTCCACCCCGCCGTACGGGTCGGTGAAGCGGTGGTCCGGGAGGCTCACCGCCATCGCGTTGATCGTGAAGTCGCGCCGCCGGAGGTCGTCCATCAGGTTCGTCCCGTACGCGACGACCGGGTTGCGGCTGACGCCGTCGTACGACTCGGCGCGGAAGGTGGTGATCTCCAACAGCAGGCCGCGCCGCTGCGCCCCGATCGTGCCGAACTCGCGCCCGGTCTCCCAGGTCGCCTCCGCCCAGCCCTTCAGCACCCGCAGCGTCTCGTCCGGCTCCGCGTCCGTGCAGAAGTCGAGGTCGTTGCCGAGTCGCCCCAGCAACGCGTCGCGCACCGAGCCGCCCACCAGGTGCAGCTCGTGCCCGGCGGCCGCGAATCGGCGCCCCAACTCGTCGGCGACGGGGGAGACGCGCAGCAGCTCGGTGACGGCGTTGCGCTGGACGGCGGTCAGTTCACGCCGGTCGGCAGCGCTGGCAGCGGGTGATTCGGACATGGGATCGCCAGCCTATCCGCCTTGGCCGGCGGCGATCCCGGCGGGCAGGATGGTCACCCGTGCCGTTCCCCGAGACCATCCGGACGTTGACCCGGGACCACGACTTCTGGCGCGCGTTCCTCCTCGAGCCCGATCCGCCCGCCGCGGCGGCGCTCCCCGACGAGCTGCGCATCACCTTCCCGGTGGCCGGCGGCTACGGTCTCGTCCTCGACCTGGACCTGCCGTACCGCGAGCACCGCCTCGGGCTGCGCCACCCGGGCGCCACCGAGCCGGTCGAGCTCGCCCGGATCGACGCGGCGCACCGCCACCCGTACGCCCTGCGCTGGACGGAGCTGGATCTCATCGGGCGGGTGATCGCCCTGGACGACCCCTCGCTGCCACACCCGGGGCTCCCCACGGCGCTGCTGTTCCGGTTCGCCCCGACCGCCCTCGGCGACGACGCCACGGTGGCGGCGGAGTTCCTCAGCGCGGCGCTGCGTTCCCTGCGTCGGCCCGAGCCCGCGCTCCCGCTGCCCCGGACCGGTCCGGAACAGCCACCGCTGGCCCTCTTCGAGGATCCGCGGTGGTGGCCCGCGCCGCCGCCGGCGCCGGTCACGGTCCTCGACGAACAGCGGATCGCGGCGCAGGTACGGGAGAACGACGCCCGGTCGTCGGGCTTCGCGTGGCGGCACCGGCACGGCTGGGGCTGGGTGGCCGCCGGGGACGACGAACCGGACACGATGTGGCGCACCACGCGGGCGCGCGGCAACGAGAACTTTCCGTTCTACGGCCTGGCCGAACTGCTCAAGCACGCCCGCCGCCGGCTCGCCGGACTGCTCGACGCGCCCTGGCGCGACCCGGACACGGTGATCCCGCTCGCGCGGCGGATCTGCGACACCGGCGATCTCACCGAGGTGCCGGCACTGGCCGCGGCCCTCGAACGGGCCGGGTGCGACCACCCCACGGTGATGGACGCGCTGACGGCTCCGCTGGTTCCCGCCCAGGCGTGCTGGGTGGTCGAGGCGCTGGTCTGGGCGGAGCCGGGCACGATGGCGCGCCGTCATTTCCGGAGCGCCCCTGGATGAGGCGCGCCCCGCTGTCACCGCGGCGGCTAAGGTCGGATCTCGTCTGGCGGACGCTCCCGGTCCGTCCGTTGGCGCTGGAGGAGGTCGGATGAGCGGCGGGCTGTACCGCAGTGCGAACGCGGGGCCCGGCGGCGATGCTCCGCCGGACGACGGCGCCACGCTGATCTCGGTGCGCGCCGCGGACCAGGCCATCGCCGAACCCCCCGGCACCGGGCCGGAGCCGGCGGGCGACCCCGGCGCGGAAGCGGGGCGGGGCAGCGCCGCGGGCAACAGCGCCATGATGGCGATCGGCAGCCTGGTCAGTCGGGGGACCGGGTTCCTGCGCACCGCGGTGATCGCCGCCGCGCTCGGCGGCGGGCTCGTCGGCGACGCGTACACCACGGCGCAGTTCTTCCCCGGCATGATCTACGAGCTGCTGCTCGGTGGCATCCTGACCAGCGTCGTCATCCCGGTGCTGGTGCGGCGGCGCAAGACCGACGCCGACCGCGGTGAGGCGTACACGCAGCGGCTGCTCACGCTGGCGGTCCTGACGCTCGGCGCGACGACCCTGCTCGCGGTGCTCGCCGCGCCGCTGCTGGGGATGATCTACACGTCGGACGGGTCCACGCGGGGTCTGCTCACCGCGCTGTCGTACCTGATGTTGCCGATGATGTTCTTCTCCGGGTTGTCGGCGATGCTCAGCGGCGTGCTCAACACGCGCGGGCACTTCGCGGCGCCGATGTGGGCGCCGATCCTCAACAACCTGGTCGTCATCGGCACCGCCGGGCTCTACATCCTGGTCTTCGGCGCCGAGCTGATCCGGCCGAGCCAGATGACGCCGGCCCGGGTCCTGGTGATCGGCGGCGGCACGCTGCTCGGCATCGTGGTCCAATCGCTCGGGCTGTGGCCCGCGCTGCGCAAGGTCGGCTTCCGCTGGCGCTGGCGCTTCGACTTCCGGGCGCTGGGCCTGCGCGAGTTGGGTCGGCTCGGCGGGTGGATGTTCTGCTACGTGGCGGTCAGCCAGGTCGGCGTCATCGTGCTGCTCCGGCTGCTCAGCCAGGCCAACGCCGAGGGCAACGTCGCCGGCGCGATGATCTACAACAACGTCTATCTGCTGATGATGATGGCCCACGGCATCGTCGCCGTCTCCATCATCACCGCGCTGATGCCGCGGATGAGCGCGGCCGCGGCGGACGGACGCATGCACGATCTGGCGGCGGACCTGTCGCGGGGGACCCGGATGACCACCGCGGTGCTCGCCCCGATCGCGGTCTGTTACGCCGTGCTCGCCCAGCCGATTGCGACCACGCTCTTCAACCGCGGCGCGTTCACCCGGGAGAACGCGACGGCGACCTCCCTGGTGCTGCTCGTCGCCGCGCTGGCGCTGGTGCCGTTCGCGATCAGCCAGCTCTTCACGTTCGCCTTCTACGCCCTGCCCGACACGAAGACGCCGGCGCTGATCAACATTCCGGTGGTCCTGCTGCGGGTCGCGGTGCAGGTCGGCGTGTTCCTGGCGTTCGCGGCGGAGTTCACCGCGTCGGGGTTGATGGTCGGAAACGCGCTCTCGTACGTGGCCGCCGCCGTGCTCTCCGCCGTGCTGCTGCGACCGCGGATCGGGCGCATCGGCCTCCGGGAGATCATGACTTCCTTCGGCAAGGTGCTCGTCGCCGCGCTCGTCGCCGGGGTGGCCGGGCTCGCGGTGGTCAGCCTGATCTTCGGTGGCGGGGGCGCGGCGGACGCCGGGGGAGGGCGCAATCTCGTCGCGCTCGTGGCGGGCGGGATCGTGATCTGCGGAGTCTACGGCGCGGTGGCGCTGGCGCTGCGGCTGCGTGAGGTGACGGACGTGGTGGCGATGGTCCGGCGCAAGATCGGACGCTGACCACGACGGTGGGGCTGTGCACGGACGGGGGCCTGTGGACAACTTCGCCGCTCCGCGCTGCCAGGCAGGGGATATCCCTGTGGATAACGCTCTCAGTAATCAGGCGGTTACGGCTTCATGGGCGATTTTCCGGGCCGCGCCCGGCCCTACCGTCGCCGGCCGACGACGTCGGTCGCCGGACGCCCACAGACGATTAACAGGGATGTAAGGGACGATCACCCGGTGTCGACTGGCATCGGGACGGGCGTGGCGCGAAGATGACATGTTGGGTATCCGACGAACACAGGTAAGGTCGGTCTCGGCCCGTGCGCGCAGCGCCTAGGCTGTGCAGCGACGCTCGGCGGCGGGTGTTGCTGTCTTCAACGTGCGGACAGCCCGAACAGCACCGGACCATCGATCGTAAACGATCACCGAGGGAGGACTGGTGACCAAGGTCGGCGAAGGTCAGGAGGCGGAGCAGGTCGCGCCGCCCGTGGTGACCTTCGGTGCACCTACCGTCGGTGAGATCCTGGCCGACCGGTACGAGTTGGCCGAACACATCAACGACGACAGCGCGGGCCGGCAGGTATGGCGCGGCGTCGACGTCGTGCTCCGCCGGCCGGTCGCCGTAGTGCTGCGCTACCCCGGCGGCGACTCGGCCATGGAGATGCTCACCGCCGCCGTGGCGGCGAGCCGCGTCATCCATCCGAACCTCGTCGGCGTCTACGACGCGATCGACGAGGGCGAGCGGGCGTACGTCGTCCGCGAGTGGGTCGACGGCGAGGCGCTGCGCGAGGTCGTCGCCGAGGGCGGACCACTGGACCCGGGCCGCGCCACGAGCGTCGCGCACGCCGTCGCCGGGGCGGTCGCCGCCGTGCACGCCACGGGGATGGTGCACGGCAACATCCACCCCGGGACGGTCATGATCGGCCACGACGCCCGCGTGGTGCTCGCGGACGCCCGGGCCGACGGCGGCGAGACGCACGCCACCGACGTGCGGGCGATCGGCGGGGTCCTGTACTTCGCGTTGACCGGCCACTGGCCGCACGCCGAAGCCGGCGCCTCGACGCTGCCCGACGCCGTACGCGACGCGAGCGGCACGATCGCGGCCCCGCGACAGGTGCGGGCCGGCATCCCGGCGTACCTGGACGACCTCACGATGGACCTGCTCGACCCGCGGGTCGAGGCCCCGTCCTCCGATGTCCTCGCCGCGGAGCTCGCACGGTTGGACGCTGCCGCGGAGGAGCATTACCTGGAGGATCCCGGCCCGCTGCGTTTCGCCTCGACCGACGAGCCGGCGGATCCGCCCCGCGCCACCAACCGGAAGCTCCTGGCCGGCGTCGCCGCCCTGGTGGTGATCGCGATCGCCGGGCTGTTCTTCGGCATCAACGCCCTCGGCAACGGCAGCGGAGACAACACCGCTGACCCGACCAACCCGCCGAACGCGTCCGCGGGGGCCGGAGAGGGGACCAACGCGCCGGTCCAGAAGCCGCAGAAGATCGCGCTGGGGCCGGACCAGGTGCGGGTCGTCGACCCGGACGGGCAGCGGGACGAGCTCGACGGGGTCGAGGCGGCCGTGGACGGAAACATCGACACCGGCTGGAAGACCGACGCGTACGTGACCAGCCCCAAGTTCGGCAACATCAAGCAGGGCATGGGGATCCTCATCGACCTGAAGCAGGAGCGCTCGGTCACGTCGGTCCAGGTGGTCCTCTCCGCCCCCGGTGCCTCCGCCCAGCTGCTCTCCGGCGCCAGCGACCCCGGTTCGAGCAAGAGCGGCGACGAGCAACTCCTCAAAGCGTTCAAGAACGGCCGCATCGGAGAGCCGCTGGAGAATCACCGCGGCACCACCATGGCGTTCAGCGGCTTCTCGCCGGACCTGTCCTACCGCTACCTGCTCGTGTGGATCACCGAGCTGCCCCCGGCCTCCGAGGCCGGCAAATTCCAGATCGGCGTCCAGGAAATCACGGTCGAGGGACGGTGACCGCGCGCCGGGCCCGACGCGGTCGACCGGAGGACGCCTCGGGGGAGAGCCATGACCGGTTCAGCGCCGCGCAACGACGGCAGTCCCGGCTCCGCCGAGAGCGCCCCACGGCCGCACGTGTCGAGCGACCTCGCTGACGACGAGCTGCTGCGGGCGCACGCGCAGGGCGACCCCGACGCGTTCGCCGAGTTGTTCCACCGTCACCGCGACCGGCTCTGGGCCGTCGCGCTGCGCCTCCTCGCCGACCGCGAGGAGGCGGCCGACGCGCTGCAGGACGCGCTGCTCTCCGCCCATCGCGCGGCGGACCGGTTCCGCGGCGACTCGGCGGTCACCACCTGGCTGCACCGCATCGTGGTCAACGCGTGCCTCGACCGGTTGCGCCGCCGGCAGGCCCATCCCACGGTCCCGCTGCCGGACGGGCACGCCCGGTCCGACGGCGGGGCACCGACGGGCGGGCCGGAGCCGGCCGCTCCGGCACCCGACCACGACACGGCGCTCGTCGTCCGGCAGGCGCTGGCCCAGCTCCCGCCCGAACAGCGGGCCGCGCTCGTCCTCGTCGACGTGCAGGGCTATCCGGTGGCGGAGGCGGCGCAACTCCTGGGGATCGCCGAGGGCACGGTGAAGAGCCGATGCGCCCGGGGGCGCGCGCGGCTGGCCGTGCTGCTCGGCTATCTGCGCCCCGACCGGAGCCCGCAATCGCGTGCGGTGACCGTGCCGTCGGTCACGCCGGGGAACCTCGCAGCCCGCACCGACGTCACATCGGGGTCCCGCGCAGCGCGCGACGGCAGCGAGGAGGAAGAGTGAGCGCCGGCGAGTTCCGAGAGGTCGATCACGACCTCCTCGCCGACTACGTCGGCGGGGCGCTGGACGACACCGGCGAGGCGGCGGTCGTGGCCCGGCTCATCGTCGCGGACCCGGCGTGGGCCGCGGCCCACATGGCGCTCACCGAGGCGACCCGCGCCGTCGGCTCCGACCTCGCCGACTGGGGTGCGACGCCCGAGCCGATGCCGTCGGAGGTCGCCGACCGGCTGGCGCGCGCGCTCGTCGACGCGAACCTGCGCGACGCCCCGTCCGCCGCCGCGACACCTCCGAAGGTCGGGCTCGCCGTCGTTCCGCCAGCTCCCGGACGCGACGGAGACGACAACGTCGTACGCCCGCGTCGCGGCTGGCCCCGGTGGGCGGCGCCGATCGCTGCCGCCGCCGGCATGGCCGCGTTCGCCGGCTTCGGGCTCACGCAGCTCACGGGTGGTGACCGGCCCGCGCGGGACAATTCGACGGCGGCCAGGGACACCGTGGGGCCGCGCGACGCGCAGGAGGACGCGCCGGCGGTGACCTCCGCGCGATCGGGCAGCCCCCAATTCGCGAGGCGACCGGCGCGGGTGGTGAGCAGCGGCACCGACTACGGTCCCGGCACGCTGAAGGGGCTCCCCGACGACACCGGGCGCCCCCGGTACGCGTCTCCGCTGACCGCCACCGACGCCGCGCAGGGGTCATTCCCCGCGGTGCCGCGGGCGCTCCGGCCGCTCGCGGACGATGCGGCGCTCGCCGCCTGCCTCGATGCGGTCACCACCGCGCACGGGCGGGGACCGATCGTGGTGGACGTGGTCGACTTCGCGTCCTTCCAGCGGGCGCCGGCGGTCGTCGTCGCCTTCACCGACGGCACCGCCGAGCGGTGGGTGTGGGTCGCCGGTCCGAGGTGCGGACACCCCGGAGCTGGCTCGGACACGCGTCACCACGCGCGGGTAGGGTGAAACGACGGTCGGCGGGTACGTGACGTGACCCACCACTTGACCGGTTCGGGAATCTCCGCTTCGTAACATGACGTTCTGCATCGCAGTTGCCGTTGCGCCCCGCGCGGGCGGAACCAGCCCGCCGTCGGCCCATCACCGCACGGCGCACCAGAGACTATCGGGAGTCGGCAGTGGACGAGGTCCGTAACCTGATCATCATCGGCTCGGGGCCGGCCGGTTACACCGCGGCGGTGTACGCCGCACGCGCCAACCTCAAGCCCCTCGTCATCGAGGGCGTCCAGTCCGGTGGTGCCCTGATGACCACCACCGAGATCGAGAACTTCCCCGGCTTCCCGGACGGCATCATGGGGCCGGAGCTGATGGACTCGATGCGCAAGCAGGCCGAGCGCTTCGGGGCCGAGTTCATCACCGACGACGCGACGCGCGTGGAGCTGGTCGACACCGGCGTACCGGGCTCCGGCGCCGCCCACACGGTGTACGTGGGCGAGACCGCGTACCGCGCCAAGGCGGTCATCCTCAGCACCGGCTCGGCCTGGCGGCCGCTCGGCGTGCCGGGGGAGCAGGAGCTGCTGGGCCACGGCGTCTCCTCGTGCGCCACCTGCGACGGCTTCTTCTTCCGCGGCCAGCACATCGTCGTGGTCGGCGGTGGTGACTCGGCGATGGAGGAGGCGACCTTCCTGACCCGCTTCGCCGAGACGGTGACGATCATCCACCGCCGCGACGAGTTCCGGGCCAGCAAGATCATGGCCGAGCGTGCGCTGTCGAACGACAAGATCCGTGTGGAGTGGAACACCGTGGTCGAGGAGATCCTCGGCGACGACGGCAAGGTGGTCGGCGTCCGCGTCCGCAACGCGCACACCGGCGAGGCGAAGGTCCTCGACGTGACCGGCGTGTTCGTCGCGATCGGTCACGACCCGCGCAGCGAGCTGTTCCGCGGCCAGGTCGAGCTCGACGAGAGCGGCTACGTCAAGGTGGACGCCCCGACCACGCGGACCAGCATTCCCGGCGTGTTCGCCGCCGGTGACGTGGTCGATCACACGTACCGTCAGGCGATCACCGCCGCCGGTACCGGCTGTGCCGCGGCCCTGGACGCGGAGCGGTTCATCGCAACGCTGGAAGAAGTCTGAAACACACCCCGAGCGGGTGCCCGAGGGAGGGTTCTAGTGGGAGCAACCAAGGCGGTCACCGACGCCAACTTCGTCACTGACGTGCTGCAGTCCGACAAGCCGGTGCTCGTCGACTTCTGGGCCGAGTGGTGCGCGCCGTGCCGCAAGGTCTCGCCGCTGCTCGAAGAGATCGCCGGCGAGATGGGGGACAAGGTCACCATCGTGAAGCTCAACATCGACGAGAACCCGGAGACGGCCCGCGCCTACCGCGTGATGTCCGTGCCGACCCTGACCATCTTCAAGGGCGGCCAGCCGGTGCAGTCCGTGGCGGGCGCCCGTCCCAAGGGCGACCTGGTCAAGCTGATCGAATCGGCGCTGTAGCGACCGACCATCCGCAGCCGTCCGCGCCTCGCATCGCCCGCCGATGCGGGGCGCGGTCCGTGCCCGGGCCGCATCCGCGCCGCCCGGCGCGGCGCCCGGCTGCATAGCGTCAACAACGCCAACACCGCGCAGCGCGTCACGGTACGCTCCGGAAGCGTTCTCACCGAGCGTGCAGCCGGAAGCCCTGCGGCCGCCGAACGGGGCGCGGTTCGCCAAGCACGCCACGCGCGCAGAGGGAGGTCGTACGTGCGTCCGATCCGACGCGGGGACCGCGGACCGGCGGTCACCGAGATCCGAGCCGTTCTCGTCGGGCTCGACCTGCTGCGGCCGACCGATCCGGATCTAACGGACGGATTCGCGCCCGGCACCGACGAATTCGACGCCGGGACGGAGTGGGCGGTCCGCACGTTCCAGCAGAGCCGGGGCCTGACGATCGACGGTCAGGTCGGCGCGGAGACCTGGCGGGCCCTGGACGCGGCCCGGTGGCGGCTCGGGGACCGGGCGCTCTACCACGCCATCCCCGAACCCCTGAACGGTGAGGACGTGCGGATCCTGCAGGAACGCCTGCTGGAGATGGGGTACAACGTGGGCCGCCCGGACGGCGTCTACGGCGCCCGGACCGCGCGCGCCGTCGCGCAGTTCCAACGGGAGATCGGGCTGTCGCCCGACGGGTCCTGCGGCCCGCAGACGATGCACGCGCTGCGTCGGCTCGGCCGCAAGGTGATCGGCGGGCGACCCCAGTGGCTGCGCGAGGCCGACGCGCTGCGCGAGTCGGGCCCCAACCTGGTCGGCAAGACCATCATCATCGACCCCGGCCACGGCTCCGCCGACCCGGGCATCGTGGTCCCCGACGGCCTGCTGCGCTGGACCGAGGCCGATCTGGCGTACGACCTCGCGGCCCGGCTGGAGGGCCGGCTGGCGGCGGCGGGGATGCGGGTGCACCTGACGCGCGGCCCGGCGCCGACCGCGCCGCTGCCCGACCTGGTCCGCACCCAGCTCGCCAACGACCTGGGTGGCGATCTGTTCATCTCGCTGCACATCGACGGTCACGCGAACCCGGAGGCCGAGGGCGTCGCCACCTACCACTTCGGCACCGGCAACGGTGTGACGT
Source organism: Micromonospora pattaloongensis (assembly GCF_900107255.1). Taxonomy (GTDB): domain Bacteria; phylum Actinomycetota; class Actinomycetes; order Mycobacteriales; family Micromonosporaceae; genus Micromonospora_I; species Micromonospora_I pattaloongensis. Next base: position 1,021,524 of record NZ_FNPH01000001.1, read on the forward strand.
CGACGGTGGGGGAGCGTCTCGCCAACCTCGTCCAACGCGAGATCGTCGTCCGCACCGACCTGCGGGACTGCCGCTCCCACGCCAAGACGTGGGAGCTGCTGCGCCTGACCCGGATGCCCGCGGTCCGGGTCGACGTCGGCTACCTGACGTCTCCCACCGACCGCGCACGGCTGGTCGACCCGCTCTTCCGGGACCGCGTCGTCGAGGCGATCGTCGCCGCGGTGCAGCGGATGTACTTTCCGATCGAGCAGGACGTGCCGACCGGCTCGATCGACGTGCGCACGCTGCGCGCCGTCGTCGCTGCCGCCGCGGCCGACTGACCCAGCCGCGCCGGTGCGCTCAGCCCCGGTCAGACCGTGGTGCTGCGGGTGGCTGGGCGGACCGGCCGGAGCAGCGTCTCCGGGCTCATCGAGCCGAGCAGCTTCTCCAGCGCGTACTCCACGTCCGACTTCCACGACAGCGCCGTCCGCAGCTCCAGCCGCAGTCGGGGATAACGCGGGTGCTGCCGGACGGTCTTGAAACCGACCGAGAGGAAGAAGTCGGCGGGCGCCACGCACCCCGGCATGCCCTCGGCGACGTCGCCGAACTTGGCGTCACCGAACGCCTCGATCGCCTTGATGCCCCGCTTCGTCAGGTCGCGCGCCACCCCCTGCACCAGCATCCGCCCCAGCCCGCCGCCGGCGAAGGCCGGCACGATGTGCGCGGTGGTGAGCAGGGCGGCGTCGGCCGAGACCGGGGAGGTCGGGAACGCGAGCGACCGGGGCACGTACGACGGCGGGGCGTACATCACGAACCCCGCCGGCATACCGTCGACGTACGCCAGCTTGCCGCACGAGCCCCACTCCAGCAGCGTCTGCGAAACCCAGGCCTCTTTCTCCAGCCCCGGGTCACCGGCGGCGCGGGCCCGCTCGGCCGACACGGGGTCGAGCTCCCAGAAGACGCACCGCCGACACGGCTGCGGCAGGTCTTCGAGCGTGTCCAGCGTCAAGCTGACCAAACGTCGCGACATTGGCGCATCCTCAAAAACCGGTCGAGTGTCGAAACACCGCGGAGCCTGCCACGCGCCGCCTCGTTGCCCCCAAGGTCGGATCGTACGCCGGAACCTCGCGAGCCGGGAGAGGTCGGGCGGGGTGGGCACAGAGCACTGTCCGGCATGTGAGCCGACACGCGATACGGCCACGCGCCGCGACACGCCGGACTACGATCGACCAACCAGCCCTTTTCTGCCGCCACCGGCGCCGGCACTACCGCGTGGCAAGCGCGCGATCGAGGTGATGTCATGACCGGCACGACGCTCGACGACTACACCGACCGCTACGCCCGGCGGGTACGGGGAATGACGGCTTCCGAGATCCGCGCACTGTTCGCGGTCGCCAGCCGCCCCGAGGTCGTGTCGCTCGCCGGTGGCGCACCGTACATCGCGGCGCTGCCGCTCGACGCCGTCGGCGAGATGCTCGGCCGGCTCGGCAGCGAGGACGGGGTGACCACCCTGCAGTACGGCATCGGCCAGGGCACGCTGGAGCTGCGCGAGCGGATCTGCGAGGTGATGTCCCTCTCCGGGATCGACGTCGGCAGCGGCGCCTCCCCGGAGGACGTGGTCGTCACGGTCGGCGGCCAGCAGGCGCTGGACCTGGTCGCCCGCCTCTTCCTCGACCCCGGCGACGTGGTGCTCGCCGAGGGGCCCACGTACGTCGGCGCGCTCGGCGTCTTCCAGGCCGCCCAGGCGCAGGTCGTGCACGTGCCGATGGACGAAGACGGGCTGGTGCCCGAGGCGCTGGAACTGGCGATCGCCGAGGTGTCGAAGTCGGGCCGGCGCGCCAAGTTCCTCTACACGATCCCCACCTTCCAGAACCCCGCCGGAGTGACGCTCACCGAGGAGCGCCGGGAGCGGGTGCTGGACATCTGCGAGCGCGCGGGGCTGCTCGTCATCGAGGACGACCCGTACGGGCAGCTCGGCTTCGACGGGGACGTTCCCGCCCCGCTGCGCGCCCGCCGACGCGACGGGGTCTTCTACCTGAGCACCTTCTCGAAGACGTTCGCCCCCGGGCTGCGCGTCGGCTGGATCCTCGCGCCGCACGCCGTGCGTGACAAGCTCGTCATCGCCAGCGAGGCCCAGATCCTCTGTCCCAGCGCGTACGCGCAGGCCGCCGTCACGACGTACCTGAGCACGATGCCGTGGCGCGAACAGCTCAAGACGTACCGGGAGGTCTACCGGGAACGCCGCGACGCGCTGCTGACCGCCCTGCAGGATCTGATGCCCCCGGGCACGACCTGGACCCGGCCGGGCGGCGGCCTCTTCGTCTGGGCCTCGCTGCCGGACGGCCTCGACTCGAAGGCGATGATGCCGCGCGCGATCGCCGCCCGCGTCGCGTACGTGCCGGGCACCGGCTTCTACGCCGACGGCAACGGGGCCGGCCACATGCGCCTCAACTTCTCCTTCCCGCCCCCGGATCGGATCCGTGAGGGCGTGCGACGGCTGGCCGGCGTGATGGAGCAGGAGATCGCTATGCGCCAGGTCTTCGGGGCCATCGGCGGTCCCACCGGTCGGCGCCGCGGACAGGCCGGGTCGGACACCCCGGGTCCGGACTTGGCATGATCTCGGCATGAGCGCACGACCCACTGCACCATCCCCCGTCCCGACGTCGGAGATCCGCGTCCTCGTGCTCGCCGGGGGCCTGTCGTACGAACGGGACGTGTCGCTGCGGTCCGGCCGGCGGGTGCTCGACGCGCTGCGGGCCAGCGGCATCGAGGCCGAGCTGCGGGACGCGGACGTGACGCTGCTGCCCGCGCTCGAGGCCGACCCGCCGGACGCCGTCGTCATCGCGCTGCACGGCGCGACGGGGGAGGACGGCTCACTGCGCGGCGTCCTCGACCTCTACGACATCCCGTACGTCGGCTGCGACGCCCGCTCCTCGCGGCTCGCGTGGGACAAGCCGTCGGCGAAGACGGTGCTGCGGGAGGCGGGCATCCCCACCCCGGACTGGGTGGCGCTGCCGCACGACCGCTTCTCCGAGCTCGGCGCGGTCGTCGTACTCGACCGGATCGCCGAGCGGATCGGCCTGCCGCTGATGGTGAAGCCGGCGCACGGTGGATCCGGGCTCGGCGCCGCGGTGGTCCGGGACGTCGGCGCGCTCCCGGCGGCGATGGTCGGCTGTTTCTCGTACGACTCGACGGCGCTCGTCGAGCGCTACGTCCCCGGCATGGACGTCGCGGTCTCCGTCGTCGACCTCGGTGAGGGCCCGCAGGCGCTGCCCGCCGTGGAGATCGTGCCCCGCAACGGCGTGTACGACTACGCCGCCCGCTACACCGCGGGGCTCACGACCTGGCACGCCCCCGCCCGGCTCGACGCCGCGGTGGCGACCCGGGTGGCAGAGACCGCGCTGGCCGCCCATTCGGCCCTCGGTCTACGCGACCTGTCCCGCGTCGACCTGATCGTCGACGCGTCCGGCCAGCCACACGTGCTGGAGGTCAACGTGTCGCCCGGCATGACGGAGACGTCGCTGTTGCCGCTCGCGGTACAGGCGGCCGGCCTCGACTTCGGCAAGCTGCTCGCCACCCTGGTCTCGCGCGCGGCTGCCCGCCGCGGTTAGCTCCCCGCCGGCTCGGGCGCACTCGCCCATGTCGCCCGCGGAACCGCCGGCTGACCCGACGCGGCCAACGTCTCGTTCCTGCCCGACCCCGCGGTTGCGGCCGACCCATCGTTGACGGCCCGATCGTTGGCCGCCGGGGGACCGCCCAGCTCCGCCGCGTCCGGTTCGGCACCCGCCCGTCCTGCACCCCCGTCGCCGCTCCGCTTCGGGACGCCCGGCGCATCCGGCGTCGCCGTCGCCCGCCCTCCGGCATCCCCACGTCCCGGTGACGCCATCGCCTGGTCGCCTCGCGCCGCTGTGGGCGCGTTCTGGCCGTCCTCGTCGGGACGCGCGTCGTCCGCATCGTCGTCGCCGAGCACCGACCCGAGCACCTGGTCCGTCAGGCTCGACGGGGCCTGCCACTCGATCCGGGGCGGCGCCGCCAGCGGCCGCCCGCCGAACTCGGCCAGCCAGGCGGCCACAAGCGCCAGGTTCTCCCGCCACTGTGACTCGGGGATCGGCGGCAGGATGTCGTCCCACAACGAGAGGAAGGTTCCGCGCAGCTGGAGCCGCCCACGGGGCCGGGCCAGGAACCAGACGTGCAGGTGCGCGGCGCCGTCGCCCCACCGATTGACGTGGACCCGGGCAACGCCGTCGAGGGAGCGGATCGCCCGCTCCAACCGCACGGTCATAACCCCGAGTTCGGCCGCGAGCAGGTTGGGCAGGTCGCCGAGATCGAGGTGCGACCGGGACTCCAGGATCAGCACCATGGGCAGTCCGGTGGGGCGGTCCATGGCGCGTACCCGCCAGCGGTCACTCACCCAGATGTACGCCTCGTCCGGCGCGGCGCAGGCGCTGCAGTCGGCAGAGTCCTCACCCTTGCGCGGCGGTTCGACCGCCACCGGATCATCGAGTTGCTTGACGCGCAGCTCACCTTCGAACGGGAACGAGGGCCACTTCGTGAAGTCGGGAACAGAGCCAGGCGTGTGAGGCACGACGCTGACCCTAACGGAGCCAGGCACGCCTGTCCGTCCCCGTTTCGGACGGAGAGGGTGGAGCGCAGCTGTGCGGGCCGAGCATGCGGGACGGCGGTCAAAAGGTCCGTCGTCCACAGGGCGGAAGGGCGTTTTACGCGCGGTTTCACGTGAAACGGGGTGCCCTGTGGAAAACCGCTGTGGATGACGGCGGATACCTGACGGGCACCGCGGATCCTCGTTTCACGGCGCGCGTGCCGGGGGTTGCGGTATGGCGGCTCCGGGGATGCGGACCGTCGTGCGTCGACGCTGCGGGGTTTTCGCGGTGCGGCATGGCCGCATGAGCGGCGTCGACATCTCGCCGTCCGCAACTCCGCTGGTTGTTCAGCTCCGGCCCGTTGGGCGACGTGACCGGCGGATCCAAGTTTTCGGGGGCAAGACGCCGGAGTCCTGGAGCGCGGGTCGGCCAGGGCCTGATTGGCAGCTACGCAGGCTCTGTGTGGCGGCTTCGCAGGCACCCGGCCAGTCCTGGCCGCCGGACGCCCGGCCGCGCGGGCTGACAGGGACGCAGGACCCGGTCGAGGGGCTGCGCGCTTTGTACCGGGTGCTGGCGTCGGGCTCGCCGGCCACGGGTTTCGGCCACCCGCGAGTTTCATCCGCTGCATTCGGCGCTGGTCGCGGCTGGTCGACGCTCCATGGCATGCCCCGGGGGAGATCTGGGATCGCGCCGGTGCGTACGAGCAATGGAGGACGTCGCTCCCAGTCGAGCCCCCTGCGGGCCCCGCTTTGTTTCACGTGAAACGACCTCGTCTCCCGGTGCCACGAGACGACGCGGTGCCCGTGGTGCCGCGTCGGCTTGGCTACCGAGAAATCCGTGGGTGACCAAGGGGCGGCCGGCCACCACGACCAGCAGATCAAGAATGCAACCGCTGCTGAGCCTTCCGGCCGGCGACTGCGGCGATGCGCGGCACCGGAGGCCGACCGAGGAAGCGGGGGACCGGTATCCGCTGGTGCCGACGCACAGCCCAGCGGGCGGGGCGGTATCAGTGAAGGGCCAAGCGGCTGCGGGTGGTGCCGCCTGGGCCGATCGGGAGGCGATCTGATCCCCGCCCCGCGCGGGTCGATTTCGTCTCCCGACGGATCACGCCGGTTTGCCGGGACGCCGGTCGCCCATCCGGCGCTCGGCACGGCCGTGATGCCGGGACGGGCCGCCGCACATGCGGGCATCACGTCCGGGCAGAGTCATTGCACGCCGAGCGACGTCAGACGCCCAGGGTGATCATCACGGATGGCCGTCCTCGCGGGAACGGTGCCCCCGCCAGCCCCGGCCGCTCGGCGACCTGCGGTCCGCCGCCGACGTCCGACCGTTCCGCGTCCGGCGTCTCCGTCCGCCGCCGACGTGGTGCGGCGGCGTCCTACGTCGGACGATCGGCCCCAGCAGTCGGCGGGCGTCAGCCGTCCGCAGTCGCTCTCCGCTGCCCACGTCCGGCAGCCGACGTCCGCGGTCCGCGCCGGCCGTCGACGTCCGCGGTCCGCGTCCGCAGTCGACGCCGGCAACCCGGCCAGGGTAGTAGGCGTCCGGAGGGCTCGACGGATCGCCGGATCGAAAGCGCCCGCGGCGAAACCAATAGGCAGGTCGCCGCCACGTAGAACACGCGCCGGGTTCCAAAATGGGGGCGCGCGACTGCTGTGCCGATGGGGGCACGAGACCGCTGTGCCGATGGGGGCACGAGACCGCTGTGCCGATGGGGGCACGAGACCGCTGTGCCGATGGGGGACGGGAGCGCAGGGGAGTGGCCGAAGCTACCCGGGGCTGTGACCCGGACCCCTCCACGGCGATAGCGCCGCCCGCGACGCCGCCGCCAACGCTCTGCGCCACCGGCACGGTGGCCGCCCGGGCGCGCCACCACCCTCCTGGCGCCGAGACCCCACCACGCAGCAGGGAGAGTCGCCGGCGTGCAGCAGTGCGACGGGGACGCGCATCCGCCCCGGGCCAAACACATTGCGCCCATTCGCGTTTCACGTGAAACGACGATCCGCGCATCGGCTTCGCGTAGGGAGGGGTGGCGACCGCGGCGACGCCGATCGCGACCGCGGCGACGGCGGCCGGCACCGGTATCGCCGGACACGCGGCCGGCGTCGCGTCACCGAGCAGCTCGCAGGGCCGACGTACACCCCGAACGGCTCAGAGACGTGGTGCGCGGTTTGGCGTAGGCAACAAAATGGCCGCGGACCCGTCCGGGTCCGCGGCCATCGGCGCTGTGCAGGAAATCAGTCTGCGGGCTTGCGGTCCTCGACCCCGATGATGCCGACGATCCGCTCCAGGTCGTCGACGGTGGCGAACTCGATCGTGATCTTGCCCTTACTCCGCCCGATGTCCACCTTCACCCGAGTGTCGAACCGGTCGGAGAGCCGGTCGGCGAGATCGGTGAGCGCGGGCGCGTGCGGCTTCGCGCGGCGCTTGGGCGCCGCCTTCTTGGCCGGACCGTCCGAGAGCGCGAGCGAGACCAGCTCCTCGGTCGCGCGGACCGAGAGCCCCTCGGCGACGATCCGCTGCGCGAGCGACTCCTGCGTCTCCGCGTCCTCCAGCCCGAGCAGCGCCCGGGCATGACCGGCGGAGAGCACGCCCGCCGCGACCCGACGCTGCACGACGGCCGGCAGGTTGAGCAGACGAATTGTGTTCGAGATCTGCGGCCGGCTCCGGCCGATCCGGCGAGCCAGTTCCTCGTGCGTGACGCCGAACTCGTCGAGGAGCTGCTGATAGGCCGCCGCTTCTTCCAGCGGGTTCAAGTTCGCCCGGTGGATGTTCTCCAGGAGGGCGTCGCGGAGCATCGCGTCGTCCCGGGTGTCGCGGACGATCGCGGGGATCGTCTCCCGCCCGACCGCCTGAGCTGCCCGCCACCGACGCTCACCCATGACCAGCTCGTACCGCTGCTCGTCGAGTTGCCGGACCACGATCGGCTGCAGGAAACCGACCTCTTGGATCGAGACCTTCAGCTCCTCGAGCGCTTCTTCGTCGAAGACCTGTCGTGGCTGTTTCGAGTTCGGGACGATCGACTCGATCGGCAGCTCGGCGAACCGGGCACCCGGCACGGGCGCGAGCTCAGGTGCCGATTCCGCCTCCGGCACGTCCCCGGACGCGGTCGTGGTCTCGACCGCCGGTGTCGCGTCGGGAGAGGCCGTCGCCGGGCTCTCTGCCGTCGCGGCGTTTTCCGCCGATGGAGGCGCGCTCTCCACCGATGGCGCGGCGCTCTCCGCCGGTGCCGCTGCTGCCGGTGCCGGTACCGGCGCGGGCGCCGGCGGCTGGCTGGGCTGCGCCTCGACGGTGGCGACCCCCGACGCCTGTACGGGGGCCGTGGGGATCAGAGCCCCGAGCCCTCGTCCGAGCCCGCCCCGCGGACGGTTCTTCATGCCACGCCTCCCACCATCGTGTCCCGCCTACGCATTGTGGCCGAGGGGTGCTTTGACCCCGCGCTCCGCAATCTCCTGAGCCGCCTCGAAGTAGCTCGTCGCACCCCGCGAACCGGGATCGTAGGTCATAACGGACTGGCCGTAGCTCGGTGCCTCCGAGACGCGCACGTTCCGGGGGATGACCGCCTGGAGCACCTTGTCGCCGAAGTGGTTGCGCACGTCCTGCTCCACGGCGTCGGCGAGCCGCGTCCGCCGGTCGTACATCGTGAGCAGGATGGTCGAGACGTCGAGGTTGGGGTTGAGGTGCTGCTTGACCAGGTTGATGTTGTTGATCAGCTGGTTCAGCCCCTCCAGCGCGTAGTACTCGCACTGAATAGGGATGAGCACCTCCTGGGCCGCGACCAGAGCGTTGACGGTCAGCAGCCCGAGTGACGGAGGACAGTCGATGAAGACGTAGTCGAATCGTTCGGGGTGCGCGGCGATGGCGCGGGCGAGTCGGGACTCGCGCGCCACCACGGACACCAGCTCGATCTCGGCACCGGCCAGGTCGATCGTGGCGGGTACGCACCAGAGGTTCGGGATGCCCTCGACGGCCTGGGCGACCTCGGCGAGCGGCACGTTGTCGATGAGACAGTCGTAGACGTCGGGCACACCGGCGTGATGGGGCACGTTCAGGCCGGTCGAAGCGTTGCCCTGGGGGTCCAGATCGACGACGAGCACCCGGTTTCCGTGCAGCGCCAGCGCCACCGCGAGATTAACCGTGGTCGTCGTCTTTCCGACGCCGCCCTTCTGGTTCGCGACGCACATGATCCGGGTGTGTGCCGGACGCGGCATCGAGACCTCGCCAGTCGGATTCAGGATCTGCACGGCGCGCAACGCCTCCATAGCCAATGGGGGATCATCCTCTTCACGCGACGGAGTTTCACGTGAAACGTATCCGTCGGCCGCCGGTTCATCCGGGAAGGGTCCGGTTGAAGCGCCGGGCGTGTCGGAGTGATTCGCGTCGGCGCGGTTCGGCTGCGCCACCTCGACACGGGCGGAGGCGGTCGCCGCCGGCGGCCGCGGCGCCGGGGGATAGGGAGCGCTGGTCGGGGCCTCCGGCTGGGGCACCGTGGCGTATCCCGAGTAGCCGCTGCCGACCCGGGGCTGTGGCACCGCCCCGACATCGCCGCCCGCCCGCCGGCCCTCCCGGTCGCCCGGCCGACCGTCGTCCTCGGTTTCACGTGAAACCGGGGTGGCGCCAGCGCGACGGCCGCGCACGCTCAGCTCCGGGTCGTCGTATCTACCCTTGTCATGCACCGTGTCATCCCTGCCCGCTTCGGATGGATCGGCACCGGCAGCGCTTCCCTCCGCGCTATCGGACGTAGCGTATGGACCGGCAAGAAACGGCGATGGCTGCATCCCTCCGCTCACCGCCGCCCGGTCCACACTACCGACGCGCGGCCAGCCTACGGCCGATGGTCTGCTGTGGCCACGGCTGTCCGCGACGTGAGCCCGATCGATGCCCGAAGACGGGACGACAAACACCAGGAAACCGGACGTAAGCCGCAGAGTTCCACCGAATCGTGGTGGGGCGTCGACCGGCCAACCGACCTCCACCGTCCGCCCGACGTGCGCGTGTCCGACGTCACCGTTCGGCGTGGCAGAGTCTGCGCCGTCTTTCGGCGACCCCCACCCGACCATCTAGTCCCTCCGCGATCTCCCGCGCCCGGGCCTCCCCTCCGATTTGGAGCGGCGACCCGAGCGGGCCGCCTTTCTAGACGACCCTGCACGTGCCGGCACGACGTCGCGCTCTCGAACGATCTCCACGACGGTCGTCGGCGGCTCGATCAACTCGACCCCGCAGCACCTAACGACCGGGGTGCCACCGCCGAAGCGATCAATTACGTCACGGTGCTGCACCACTTCATCGGCCGCCGACGCGCCCTTCAGAGCGAGGACCCGGCCGCCGATCGCGGCCAGCGGAAGGCACCAACCGGCGAGCCGGTCGAGCGGGGCGACCGCGCGGGCGGTGACGATGTCGGCGGGGGAGGGAAGCGCATCGCGGCCAGCGTCGGGGATGGCGTCTTCGGCCCGCGCCCGGAGCACCGTGACAGTGTCCTCGAGCCCGAGCGCCGCGACGGCCTCGGAGAGAAACGCGGTGCGGCGGGCGAGCGGCTCGACCAACGTGACGGCGAGGTCGGGCCGCGCCACCGCCAGCACGAGTCCGGGTAGGCCGGCACCGGAGCCGACGTCGACGACGGACGCGCCGGTCGGGATGAGTTCGGCGACCGCGGCGCAGTTCAACAGGTGGCGTTCCCAGATCCGCGGGGCCTCCCGCGGGCCGATGAGCCCCCGGACGACGCCGTCGGTCGCGAGTAGATCCGCGTACGCCTCGGCCAGGTCGAGCCGATCGCCGAACAGGGCACGGGCCGCGTCGGCCAACTCCGCGGGCAGCGGTACGGCGCGCGGTCCGGTGTGCGCCGGTGGCGCGGTCGGGCCCGACAACGGGACCGGCCCGGGTGCCGTGGTGCCACCCGGGCCGGACTCTGCGCCAGTCGCGCGTTCGTATGGTGCGGTCATCGCGTCGTCAGTCGACCGGGCGCACGACGATGCGCCGGTTCGGCTCGACGCCCTCGGACTCACTCTGCACGCCGTCAAGCGCGTTGATCACGTCGTGCACGCACTTCCGCTCGAAGGCGGACATCGGCTCCAGCCGGACGGGCTCGCCGTACTCCTTGACCTTCTCGACCGCGTTCTTGGCCACCGCTGCGAGCTCCTTACGGCGGTTGGCCCGGTAGCCGCCGACATCGAGCAGAAGGCGGCTGGGGGTGCCGGTCTGCCGGAAGACCGCGAGCCGGGTCAACTCCTGCAGCGCCTCCAAGGTCGCACCCCGCTGGCCGACCAACGCCTGCAGGCGACCACCGACGACCTCGACGACCGGGCGGCCACCCGCGACCAGTTCGTCGATGTCGCCGTCGTAGTCCAGGATGTCGAGCAGGCCCTCGACGTAGTCCGCCGCGATCTCGCTCTGCCGGAAGAGGTCGCTCTCGGTGCTGCTGCGCGCCCCGGTCGCGGTCTCCTCGTCGTCGGTCTCCACGTCCTGCACCGCGACCGTGGTCGGGGCGTCCTCCTCGTCAACGGGCTGCTCGGTGCGGGGAAGGCTGGTGTCCGTCACGGTCTCATCTCCGTACTCGCTCGGCCGGACCTGTCCGGTCCGCTGGTTCCCCGGGGCCGGCGGGAGATCGCCGATGCCCACGGGCACGTCTGGTGGTCCGCCCGTCGTTCGCGACGGAGAGGGGAGCGCCACCGTGGCCGGGGAGCGGCGTCGCGTGCGGCGCGAGCCGCGGTCCCCGGCCTACCGGTCGCGTCAACCCTGGCGCTTGGCCGGGCGGCCCTTCTTGGGGTTCGCCGGCCTGGCGCCCGGCTTGGGAGCGAGCGCCTTACCCGGCGTCGTCGGCTTGGTCTCCGGCTGCGCGTCGGTCTGCTTCGCGCGCCCGAAGAGGCCGCCCTTGGTCGGCTGCGCCTTCTTCGCCGGCGCCGGGATCGGCTTGCCGTCCTTGCCGATGACCGGTGGCGGCGGGAACTTGCGGAGCACCCACTGCTGCTGGCCGAGGGTGAAGAGGTTGTTGGTGACCCAGTAGATGATCACGCCGATCGGGAAGATCGCGCCGGAGACGAGCAGCGAGAGCGGAATGCCGTAGAGCATGAGCTTCTGGACCATGCGCTGCTGGGGGTCCTCGGCCCAGCCCGTCTTGAGGATCATCTGACGGCTGGTCAGGTAGGTCGTGGCCATCATGATCAGGACGAGGATGCCGGCGATGACCTTGACGGTGGTGCCGTTCGCCTGGAGCCGCGCCAGCTCATCGGCGGTGGAGCCGAACTTGCCGGCGATCGGCGCGGTGAACAGCTTCGCGGTCGCCGCGCTGTCGAACTGCTCCGCGGTCCAGCCGTACAGCGTCTTGGCCTGCTTGCCCGGGTCGAGCCGGCGGAGCACGTGGAAGAGACCGAGGAAGACCGGAATCTGGAGGAACATGGGCAGACAGCCCATGAGCGGGTTCGCCTTCTCCGTCCGGTAGAGCTCCATCATCTCCTTCTGGAGCGTCTCCCGGTCACCCTTGTGCTTCTCCTGCAGCTCCTTGACCTTGGGCTGGAGCGCCTGCATGGCCCGCTGCGACTTGATCTGCTTGACGAAGACCGGGAACAGGATCACCCGGACCGTGACCACCAGGAAGATGATCGAGAGGATCCAGGCCCAGTTCGTGCCGATCACGGCGTTGACCGGCACGCCGATCGCGTCCCAGACCGAGTGCCAGAACAGCAGGATCCACGAGATCGCCCAGTAGACCCAGTCGAGACTCAATTCGGGGCTCCAGTCACGTCGACGCGAGGGTGGCGGCGGCCCGGGGGCACCGGGTCATATCCACCGGGGTGGAAGGGGTGACAGCGCAGCAGTCGCCGGACCGCGAGGCCGATCCCCCGTAACGGACCGTGCCCCGCGATCGCCTCGAGGGCGTAGGCGCTGCACGACGGGTAGAACCGACAGCGGGCCGGCAGTGCCGGGCTTATCCAACGACGGTACGCGATGATGGGTCCGGCCAGCATGCGGCCACCGAGTGTCGGCGGCCGCGGCGGCATGTCGGCGTTCACCGTGGCCGCCGCGCGGGCCGGGACGCTGCCGCGAGCGCCGCGTCCAGATCGGCCCCGAGCCGGGCGTACGGGAGGCCGGCGGCCTCGGGCAGCGCCCGCACCACCACGGTGGCACCGGGCGGCAGGGCGGCGAGCCGCTCCCTGGTGAGGTGCCGCAGCTGGCGGCGTACCCGGTTCCGGACGACCGCGTTCCCGACGGCCTTGGACACGACGAAGCCGGCGCGGGCCGGGAGCTGTTGCGAATCGCTCCCGGCCGGCGCCGGCTTCGGTGTTCCTTCTTCACGTGCGGGCGGAAGGGTGAGGTGAACCACCACCGCACCCCGGCCGGCCCGCCGTCCACGACGGACCGCCGCGGCGAACTCGGTGCTGCGCCGCAGTCGCTGCGCGGCGGACAGCATGCCTACATGTTCCCCGGAGCGGTCGCCGTCAGGCCTCAGGCCGACAGGCGGTCACGGCCCTTGGAGCGGCGGGCGGAGAGGATGGCGCGGCCGGCCCGGGTGCGCATGCGCAGCCGGAAGCCGTGGGTCTTTGCGCGCCGGCGGTTGTTGGGCTGGTACGTGCGCTTGCTCACGTCAGGCTCTCCGTCTTCGTACGCCCCGCACGGTGCCGTCCGGGGTCGTGTGATGGTCTTCGGCCCTCGCACCGCCGACGGTTGCCGCGGTCGTGGCCATACTTTGCGCGGCTCGACGGCGGTTGACGTGCGACCGCGAGCAGCGAACACCCGTCACCCTACCAGAGGGCAACGGAGCAGCCGCTCCAGCTTACGCACCGCGACAATCACCGTCAAACACCGTGAGTCACCGGACACGCCGTGCCGGCCCGCCTCCACGGTACGCCCGCGAAGGTGGTTTTCACTCATGCCGAGAACGGGCGCGGTGGCCAGCGGTTGAAGGGTTGTGGACAACGCTGTTAGCGTGCCCGTTTGCCGGTCGGCCTCGTGCACCTGTGGCGCGGGCATCGGGGGCAGAACCGGATGAGGCAGTCGATCGTTCGGAAAGGTGAACCCGCTTCAGCACTGCCCGGCCGTCAGGAAGGTCACGTCGAGTGGGGACCGAGACCGGTCGGTACACAGGATGTGGATAACCTGTGGACGACGGTCCGGGAGCTGCTCTGCCCACCGGATATTTTGGCTGGTAGCGAGCGGCGCGGGCGCCGAATTGGCCACCTCGGCAGCGTCAGACGGCGGCCGGGAAGCGGAAGCGATGGGGGTGGCGCGACGGTGGCCGAGACGGTCGACCTTGCCGCGGTGTGGATGGCCGCGACGGAGGAGCTGGCGGACGAGATCATCTCGGCCCAGCAGCGTGCCTACCTCCGGCTGACCCGGCTGCGCGCCATCGTCGAGGACACCGCGCTGCTCGCGGTGCCGGACGCCTTCACCCGCGACGTCATCGAATCCCGACTGCGCCCGGCGATCACCGAGGCGCTCTCCCGGAGACTGGGCCGCGCCATCCAGGTGGCCGTGACGGTCCGGCCGCCCGAGGACGGACAGGGTCGCCCCACCGGCACGCTGTACGGCAGTGCCACCACGGACGGCGGGTTCCCGGCCCCCTCCGGTTATCCGGAGGACTACCACCAGGGCGGCCTCGGTCGGGCGCCCGAGCCACGCCGGGCGGGATCGGAGTCGGGGGAGCAGCCGGTCATTCAGGCGCGTGACACCGCGCCCGCACCGCACGCGTTCCCGCACGCCGCGCCCCCGGCCGACCCACTGCCGGCGGCCCGCAACGCACAGGAGGCGCTGTTCGCGGCTCCCTATCCCGACCAGGTCGCCCCGGCGGGTCCGGGCCCCGACCGCCGCGGCGGCACGCAACGCGGCCTGGAGTACCCGGACCCCGGCTACCCCGAGGCGGAGCACCGGCCGACGGACCATCGGGGGTTGCCGCGCGACGCGGACCACCGCGGGATGGACGCGCGCGAGACCGAGCGAGACCCGCAGCGCGGCGCGATGGACCACCGGCAGCCGGACCGGCGTTACCACGAGAGCGCACACCAGCCGCAACTCGGCCCGCGCGACGAGCCGCTGCGGCGCGAGGGAACCGACAACGGGCCGGGTCGGCTGTCGGCCGACCGCCGCGCGCCCGGTCGTGACGACCGCCGCCCCGGCGCGGGCCCGGAGACCGGAGGCAGCGGGAACCGGCTCAACCCGAAGTACATGTTCGAGACGTTCGTCATCGGCTCGTCGAACCGGTTCGCCCACGCGGCGTCCGTCGCCGTCGCCGAGTCGCCGGCGAAGGCGTACAACCCGCTCTTCATCTACGGCCACTCCGGGCTGGGCAAGACGCACCTGCTGCACGCGATCGGGCATTACGCGACGACGCTGGGCCACGCCCGTTCCGTGCGCTACGTCTCCACCGAAGAGTTCACCAACGACTTCATCAACTCCCTGCGGGACGACAAGATCAGCGCCTTCCAGCGGCGCTACCGCGACGTGGACATCCTCCTGATCGACGACATCCAGTTCCTGGAGAACCGGGAGCGGACCCAGGAGGAGTTCTTCCACACCTTCAACACCCTGCACAACGCGAACAAGCAGATCGTGATCACCTCGGACCGCTCGCCGAAGCAGCTGGCGACGCTGGAGGATCGGCTGCGCACCCGCTTCGAGTGGGGACTGCTCGCCGACATCCAGCCGCCGGACCTGGAGACGCGGATCGCGATCCTGCAGAAGAAGGCGGCGCAGGAGCGGCTGTTCGCGCCGCCGGACGTCTTGGAGTTCATCGCCTCCCGGATCTCCGCCTCCATCCGCGAGCTCGAGGGCGCGCTGATCCGGGTCACCGCGTTCGCCTCGTTGACCCGATCGCCGGTCGAGCTGTCGCTGGCCGAGGAGGTCCTGCGGGACTTCATCCCCGACGGTGCCGGGCCGGAGATCACCGCCGACCAGATCATGGTCTCCACCGCGGACTACTTCGGCGTGAGCATGGAGGACCTGCGCGGCCACTCGCGCTCGCGCGTTCTGGTCAACGCCCGCCAGGTCGCCATGTACCTCTGTCGCGAGCTGACCGACCTCTCCCTGCCCCGGATCGGCCAGGCCTTCGGTGGCCGCGACCACACCACGGTGATGCACGCGGACCGGAAGATCCGCCAGCAGATGGCCGAACGGCGGTCGCTCTACAACCAGATCGCCGAGCTCACCAACCGGATCAAGCAGAACTCATAGCCGCCGGGCCCACCGCCGCAGCGCCGTCCTGTGCGCCCGGCCGTGGGCTTTTCCACGTTCGTCCACACGTTATCCACCCCGTCTTTCCACCACCCGTGGACAACCGGCGGTGCCGTCTGCTCGCAGAACCCACAACCTGTGGACAACTTCTGGGGACGACAGTGTGGACGACAGCCGGCTGTCCACGGATTCGAATCCACCTGTGTGCACGCTGTTGAAGGTTCTGGGGATGTCGACGGACCGGAGGCCACGTTGTCCACGGCCCGCCCTCGGCTGTGCATGTCCTGTTGAAGGTTCTGGGGAAGAACATGACCTTCCACGGTGCGATCATCCCCACAGGTGGGGAGAAACCCAGGGGATATCCGGTGGATGACCGGTGGACAACTGGGGACAACCGTGGAAACGGCGACGCCTGTGGAGATCCGGGCACGTTATTACCGTGGTTCTCCACACCCAAACCACCGGTGGATAACGTGGTTGACCTGCGAAAACGCCCGATCTCCACAGATCACACAGCCCCGAAGAAGACGATGAGATATTTCTTCAAGAGAAGAAAACCCAATCACCAGGCTTGGGGATTCTGTGGGTTGCCGGACGGGTCGGTCAGAGTCACGCACCAAAAGGCGGAATCACCGGGGGCGGGCGCACGCCCCGCGACGCCCCGCCCTACAGTTCAATAGGGCCCGTGCGGCCCGTCGCCTCTCCGACGCCGCCCCACGGGCGCGCGACGGGCGGGCACGCCCAGCGGTTGGGCAAGCACAGCAGTTGAGCAAGCACAGTCGATACGCACACGAGGCACCCCCTGAGTCGACGCGGAGGCATGGCATGAAGTTCCGAGTGGAGCGCGACGCGCTCGCCGACGCCGTTGCGTGGACGGCGAAGAGCCTGCCCAGCCGGCCGTCGGTCCCCGTGCTCGCCGGCGTGATGCTGCGCGTCGCCGACGGGAGCCTGCACGTCTCGGGCTTCGACTACGAGGTCTCCAGCCAGGTGACCGTCGAGGTGCAGGGCGACGCCGACGGGGCCGCCCTCGTCTCCGGGCGGCTCCTCGCCGAGATCACCAAGGCGCTCCCGGCCAAGCCGGTGGACATCGCCGCCGTCGGCGCGCACCTCGAGCTGGTCTGCGGCAGCGCCCGGTTCACGCTGCCGACGATGCCGGTGGAGGACTACCCGAGCCTGCCGGAGATGCCGGCCAGCGCCGGGCGGATCGACGCCGCCGCGTTCGCGACCGCCGTCCAGCAGGTCGCCATCGCCGCCGGCCGGGACGAGACCCTGCCGATGATGACCGGCGTCCGTATCGAGCTCAACGGCTCCACCCTGGCGATGCTCGCGACCGACCGCTACCGCCTCGCGATGCGCGAGATGGAGTGGCACCCGGACAATCCGGACGTGAGCCTCAACGCGCTCGTGCCGGCCCGGACGCTGGCCGACACCGCGAAGACGATGGGCCCGCTCGGCGGCGTGGTGACGATGGCGCTGGCCCAGGGCGGCACGGGCGAGGGGATGATCGGTTTCGCCGGCGGCACCCGCCGGACGACCAGTCGGCTGCTGGATGGCGCGAACTACCCGCCGGTGCGCTCGCTCTTCCCGGCGACCCACAACTCCCAGGCCCAGGTCTCCGTCTCCGCGCTGGTCGAGGTGGTACGCCGCGTGGCGCTGGTCGCCGAGCGCACCACCCCGGTGCTGCTGAGCTTCAGCGCCGACGGGCTGGTCGTGGAGGCCGGCGGCACCGAGGAGGCGCGGGCGAGCGAGGCGATGGAGGCGACGTTCACCGGCGAGCCGCTGACCGTCGGCTTCAACCCGCAGTACCTGATCGACGGGCTGCAGAACCTCAACGCGCCCCACGCGGTGCTCTCCTTCGTGGACGCGTTCAAGCCGGCCGTGATCACGCCGGCCGACGCCGACGGGGAGATCATTCCCGGTTACCGTTACCTGATCATGCCGATCCGGGTAACCCGCTGACGCGCGTGACCGGCGAAACTGGAGGGGGACGTCAGATGCAGCTCGGCCTCGTAGGGCTCGGCAAGATGGGCGGCAACATGCGCGAGCGGTTGCGCGCCGCCGGGCACGAGGTGGTCGGCTTTGACCGCAACCCGGAGGTGAGCGACGTTGCCAGCGTCGCCGAACTGGTGGAGAAGCTGGCCGCGCCGCGCGCCGTCTGGGTGATGGTGCCCGCGGGCGTCACCGAGGCGACCATCGACGAGCTGGCCGGGCTGCTCGACGCCGGCGACATCATCGTCGACGGCGGGAACTCCCGCTACAGCGACGACGGCCCGCGGGCGGCGCGGCTGGGCGCGCAGGGCATCGGGTACGTGGACGCCGGCGTCTCCGGTGGCGTCTGGGGCCGCGAGAACGGCTACGCGCTGATGGTCGGCGGGGCGCCCGAGCACGTCGAGCGGCTCATGCCGATCTTCGACGCGTTGAAGCCGGCGGGGGAGTTCGGGTTCGTGCACGCCGGCCCGGTCGGCGCCGGCCACTACTCGAAGATGGTCCACAACGGCATCGAGTACGCGTTGATGCACGCCTACGCCGAGGGCTACGAGCTGATGGCGGCGTCGGAGCTGATCACCGATGTCCCCGGCGTCATCAAGTCCTGGCGCGAGGGGACCGTCGTCCGTTCCTGGCTGCTCGACCTGCTCGACGCGGCGCTGGAGGCCGACCCACAGCTCGCCGGCCTGCGCGGCTACGCCGACGACACCGGCGAGGGGCGCTGGACGGTCGAGGAGGCGATCCGGCTCGCGGTGCCGATGAACGTCATCGCCGCATCGCTGTTCGCGCGCTTCACGTCGCGCCAGGAGGACTCCCCGGCGATGAAGGCGGTAGCCGCGCTGCGCAACCAGTTCGGCGGCCACGCCATCCACAAGAACCCCTGACGCCGGTGTACGTCCGTCGGCTCGAACTGGTCAACTTCCGTTCGTACGAGCGCGTGGAGTTGGAGTTCGATCCCGGCGCCAGCGTGCTGGTCGGCCCGAACGGGGTCGGCAAGACGAACCTCGTCGAGGCGTTGGGTTACGTGGCGACGCTGGGTAGCCACCGCGTCGCCACGGACGCCCCGCTGGTCCGGGCCGGTGCGGCATCCGCGGTGATCCGGTGCGAGATCGTCCACGATGGACGTGAGCTCCTCGTGGAGCTGGAGATCGTGCCGGGCAAGGCGAACCGGGCACGGCTGGGACGGTCACCGGTGCGGCGGGCCCGCGAGGTCCTCGGGGCGCTGCGGCTCGTGCTCTTCGCCCCCGAGGATCTCGAGCTGGTCCGCGGTGACCCCGCCGAGCGCCGGCGCTATCTCGACGACCTGCTGGTCGCGCGGCTGCCCCGGTTCGGCGGGGTGCGCGCGGACTACGACCGGGTGGTCAAGCAGCGCAACGCGTTGCTGCGCAGCGCGTACCTGGCCCGGAAGACGGGCGGTTCGCGGGGCGGCGATCTGTCCACGTTGGACGTCTGGGACGCGCACCTGGCGCGGCATGGGGCGGAGTTGCTCGCCGGCCGGCTGGAGCTGGTCGCCGCGCTCACGCCGCACGTGGCGAAGGCGTACGACGCGGTGGCGGCCGGCAAGGGGGCGGCCGGCATCGCGTACCGGCCGTCGTTGGAACTCGCCGAGCCGGCGCCGAACCGGGACGCGCTGGAGGCGGCGCTGCACGCCGCGCTCGCCGAGGCGCGGCAGTCCGAAGTGGAGCGCGGCGTCACGCTCGTCGGACCGCACCGCGATGATCTGACGCTCAGTCTCGGGCCGCTGCCGGCCAAGGGGTACGCCAGCCACGGCGAGTCCTGGTCGTACGCGCTCGCGCTGCGGCTGGCCGCGTACGACCTGCTGCGGGCAGACGGCATCGAGCCGGTGCTCGCCCTCGACGACGTCTTCGCCGAGCTCGACGCCGGGCGCCGCGAGCGCCTCGCCGACCTGGTCAGCGGCGCGAGCCAGCTGCTGGTGACGTGCGCGGTCGCCGAGGACGTGCCGGCGGAGTTGCGGGGCGCGCGCTACCAGGTGCGGGAAGGGGAGGCGCGCCGTGCCGGATGAGGAGAAGCAGGAGCGCCCGGAGAAGCCGGTGCGCCCGAACGTCGAGGGCGTCGAACTGCCGCCGCCGTCGACCGGGCCGCAGTTGGCGCGGGCGGTGCTGGACGCCGCGAAGGCGCGGCGGGAGGCGAACCGTCCGCGGCGGCGTACCTCCGGCTCCGGCGACGGTGAGTCCGGCGCGGACGGCGGCCAGCCGCGGCGCCGGCTGCGCGGTTATTCCGGCCCCGGCCCCGACCCGCGCGACCCGCAACTCTTCGGCGACGTGCTGGCGCGGTTGATGAAGGCGCGCGGCTGGCAACAGCCGGCCGCCGAGGCGACGGTCTTCGGCGCCTGGGAGCGGGTGGTCGGTCCGGACATCGCGAAGCACAGCCGACCCGTGAAGCTCGAGAACGGCGAGCTGACGGTCGAGGCGGAATCTACGGCCTGGGCGACGCAGCTTCGGCTGCTGGCGGCGTCGCTGCTGCGGCGGATCGCTGCCGAGGTCGGCCATAACGTGGTGCGCAAACTGCACATTCACGGGCCGGCCGCCCCGTCGTGGTCGCGCGGGCCACGACGCGTGCGGGGGCGTGGCCCCCGGGACACGTACGGCTGAGCGGCACCCGCGAACGGAGCCGATCGGCGTTCCAGCCGACGGATTCGCGCAGCGTGATCCGCAGCTGCACCGGCTCTACCGCGAGCCCGCGCTGGCGGGCCAGCGCCGCGCCGGCCGCCAGCGAGGCGGCCGCGGCGAGCGCGCCGGCGAGCACGAGGGTCTGCCGGGGCCCGGCATGGTCGGAGAGCCAGCCGAGCAGGGGAGCGCCGACGGCGGCCGAGACCGAGCCGGTGACCGCGAGCGCCGCCAGGACCCGGCCGCGCATCGTGCCGTCGGTGTCGAGCTGCGCGCGGGTGCCGACGGTGGTGTCGATCAGCACCGCGCCGGCCGCGATCGGCAGGATCAGCGCGGCGAAGCTCCACGTGCCGGGGGCGAGCCCGGCGAGGATCTGCAGCAGGCTCGCCAGCAGGCCCACCCCGATCAGCGTGCGGTAGGTCAGCTCCCGCTGGCGGGCCGCGAAGAGCGCGCCCACGACCGTGCCGACGGCGAAGACCGTCGACAGCGTGCCGTAGCCGGAGGCGCCCGAGCCCAACGGTCCGTCGCTCATCGCCGCCATCGTGACCTGGTAGTTGCGGCCGAGGCTGCCCAGCACGAAGGAGAGCGCCAGCGCGATCAGGATCACCGGCTGCCGGCGCAGGTACGCGAAGCCGGCGCGGATCGCCGCCGCGTTGCGGGTGGGGACCGGCGCGGACGTGGGGGCGTGCAGCTCCTGCTGGCGTACGGCGAGCAGCGCGACGACCACCGCCAGGAAGCTGAGCGCGTTGACCGCGAACAGCGGCGCGGGACCGGCGGCGGCCACCAGGATGGCGCCGGCGCTCATGCCGAGGATCCGGCCGGCGGAGTTGGTCAGCGACCCGAGGGCCAGCGCGTTGCCGAGGGTGTCACGGTCGACGAGCGTCGAGCCCCAACGGCCCATCACCGGGCCCTCGATCGCGGAGACCGCGCCGCTGAACAGCGAGATGGCGTACACCAGGGGGAGGCCGGCGGAGTCGGACCAGGCGGCGGCGCCGAGCCCGGCGGCGAGGGCCGCGTGGATCACCTGACTGGCGACCAGCAGCGGGCGGGCGGGCAGCCGGTCGGCGAGCGCCCCGCCCCAGGTGCTGAGCAGCAGGGTGGGGATCGCCTGGAGCAGGACGGCGAGCCCCATCTTGGTCGCCGACCCGGTCTCCTGCAGTACGTACCAGTTGACTCCGAGCACCTGCATCCAGGTGCCGATGATCGACACGAATCCCGCGCCCGCCCAGATGCGGTAGTTGCGGTGCCGCAGGGCAGCAAACGTCGTACGCATGGCCGCCGCCAGACCTCCCTCCGGACGGTTGGCGGGGCCGCCACGACGTCCTCGATGCATCGCCGGAGCTCGGCGACGATCGGCAAGTCTGGCTTCAGTTGAGCCGTTTTGTTCGCATGTGGTGAGGCAGTTCACCGGGCATGGATGAGGACCGGAACGGGAGGCGGAGACAGCGGAGCCGATCGGGTGGCGCGACCCGCCGGAGGGACGGCCACGACACGCCGGTCGTACACCGGTCAGGAGTCGGCGTAGACCGCGAAGCCGCGATCCGCGCAGCGGCGGTAGAAGCGGGCGAGCACCGCCAGCTCCGACCGCGGGAAGCTCCACTGCGGGGCGTTCCCGGACTCGTCGCGCATCCCGTCGAGCCGGCTCTGCAGCCAGCGCAGCTGCTGCTCCGCGAGGCGCCCGTCGGCCAGCGCGCCCCGCAGCACCGCGCCGGTGCTGTCGAACGTGACCACCTCGCCGTGCTCGCCGTGTCCCTCGACGAAGCGCTCCAGCCCGCCCGCGATCCAGGCGCACCCGTCGGGGTCGATCACCGGGTCCTCGTCCTCGGCGGCGGCGTCTGTGGCGTACAGCACACCCTGCAGCCCGAGGAGCAGGTCGACCAGCTCGGTGTACGCGGTGGCCCGGACCGTGCCGGTCTTGGCGATGTGCTCGGCGAGCGCGGCGGTCGGCGCGGCGGTCGCCGGCCCGTAGGCCAGGTCACCGAAGTCGACGAACTCCGCCGGCGCCACCGGCTCGTAGAACTGGCCGGTTCGCGGCCACTGCACGGCGACGTTGTCCAGCCCCATCGGGCGTCACCTTTCCTGACCGCGACACCCGCCGCGGACGGCGGGGCGTGCGCTGGGTTACCGGGGTGCCGGTGCGAGAACGGCGGGGAAAAGTTACGGCATGCCGAGGCGTTTGCGCGACCCCCGGCCGGGCTGTCCGGTCCGTGCCGGCCGGCGCCGCGGACGGGTCGTGGTTCCCACCGCACGCCGACGATCCGACCCCGTGCGTGTGGGGGGAGTCGCGGCCGGCGGGGTTCGGCCCGCTACGAACCTCTGAGACGCCCCGGCGGGGTGCCGCATCCCGGTTCTCTCCGGTTCGCGCAGTAGGATTGATGTCGAGACGAGGAATGCCGCTCGGCGCGGCGACGCGGGGCCCGCTACGGCGGCGCCCGGGGGTCGCCATTCCGGCGGCGTCCCAGCCGATCGTGATCCGCGGGCGACCCGCGGCGACCGACGCGTCCGCCGCCCATCGGCGATCCAACGATACGCGGATCGCCGATCGTGGCGCCGGCCCACGTGCCTGCCGTCGTGGTCCGCCCGCCGAACCCGCGCCCTCTGCGCTCCGGCCAGGGTGGTGCGAGAAAGTGGCCAGGGTGGCAGAGCAGAACAAGCAGGAGTACACCGCCGAGTCGCTCACGGTGCTCGAAGGGCTCGAGGCGGTCCGCAAGCGTCCCGGTATGTACATCGGGTCGACGGGCGAGCGGGGTCTGCACCACCTGGTCTGGGAGGTCGTCGACAACGCGGTGGACGAGGCGCTCGCCGGCCACTGCGACACGATCGACGTCGAGCTGCTCGCCGACGGCGGCGTGCGGGTCACCGACAACGGGCGTGGTTTCCCGGTCGACCTGCACCCGAAGCTGAAGAAGCCGGGTGTCGAGGTCGCGCTGACCGTGCTGCACGCGGGCGGCAAGTTCGACGGCAAGGCGTACGCCGTCTCCGGCGGTCTGCACGGCGTCGGCGTCTCCGTGGTCAACGCGCTGTCGACGCGGATGGCCGTCGAGATCCACAAGACCGGCTTCGTCTGGCGGCAGCAGTACCAGAACTCGAAGCCGTCGCCGCTGGACAAGGGGGAGCCGACCGACCGCACCGGCTCCGCCGTCGCGTTCTGGCCGGACCCCGACATCTTCGAGACCGTCGAGTTCTCGTTCGAGACGATCTACCGGCGGCTGCAGGAGATGGCCTTCCTCAACCGCGGGCTGACCATCCGGCTGCGTGACGAGCGCGCCCGGGAGGAGGACGGCGAGCCCCGCCAGGTCACCTTCTGCTACGCGGGTGGCATCGCGGACTTCGTCCGGCACCTCAACGCGTCGAAGAACCCGATCCACAAGAGCGTGGTGGAGTTCGGCGCCGAGGACCCGGAGGAGGGGATGTCGGTCGAGATCGCGATGCAGTGGAACGAGTCCTACGGCGAGTCGGTCTACACCTTCGCGAACACGATCAACACGCACGAGGGCGGCACGCACGAGGAGGGCTTCCGGGCTGCGCTGACCAGCGTGATCAACAAGTACGGCGCGGACAAGAAGCTGCTCAAGGGCGACGAGAAGCTCTCCGGCGAGGACATCCGGGAGGGGCTTGCGGCGATCATCTCGGTCAAGCTGGCGAACCCGCAGTTCGAGGGCCAGACCAAGACCAAGCTCGGCAACACCCCGGTGAAGAGCTTCGTGCTGCGGATCTGCAATGAGTGGCTGGTCGACTGGCTCGACCGGAATCCGGCCGAGGCCAAGACGATCATCACGAAGGCGTCGCAGGCGGCCCGGGCCCGGATCGCCGCCGCGCAGGCCCGCAAGCTGGCGCGGCGCAAGTCGCTGCTGGAGTCCGGTTCCATGCCGGGCAAGCTGGCGGACTGCCAGTCCACCGACCCACGTGAGTCGGAGGTCTTCATCGTCGAGGGCGACTCGGCCGGTGGCTCGGCGAAGCAGGGGCGTGACCCGCGGACCCAGGCGATCCTGCCGATCCGCGGCAAGATCCTCAACGTCGAGAAGGCGCGGATCGACCGGGTCCTCAAGAACAACGAGGTCCAGGCGCTGATCACCGCGCTCGGCACCGGCATCCACGACGACTTCGACATCGAGAAGCTGCGCTACCACAAGATCGTGCTGATGGCCGACGCGGACGTCGACGGCCAGCACATCCAGACGCTGCTGCTCACCCTGCTGTTCCGGTTCATGCGGCCGCTGGTGGAGCTCGGGCACGTCTACCTGGCGGCGCCGCCGCTCTACAAGATCAAGTGGAACAAGAAGGGCGACGACGCGCAGTACGCGTACTCCGACCGGGAGCGCGACGGCCTGATCGCGCTGCGCCAGCAGAAGAAGGCGAACGCCAAGCCGGACGACATCCAGCGCTTCAAGGGTCTCGGCGAGATGAACTACCCGGAGCTGTGGGAGACCACGATGAACCCGGCGACCCGGACGCTCCGCCGGGTCACTCTCGACGACGCGGCAACCGCGGACGAGTTGTTCAGCGTCTTGATGGGCGAAGACGTCGAGGCACGCCGATCGTTCATCCAGCGCAACGCCAAGGACGTGCGGTTCCTGGATATCTAGCCGATGGAGCCGTGCGGCCGCCGACCTGGGCGGCCGCACGGCTCCACACAGTTATCCACAGCTTCGCCGGTTTCCACAGCCGTTATCCACAGCGGAAAAACGGCTTTGAGTCTGATAAGGGTAAACAGTGACGGAAACTCCCGGGTCCTTCGAGGGCGAGCCGGACGTCACGGCCGCCGCGGTCGTGCAGCACGACCGCATCGAGCCGGTCGGCCTCGAGGTGGAGATGCAGCGCTCCTACCTCGACTACGCGATGAGCGTCATCGTCGGACGCGCGCTGCCGGACGTGCGGGACGGGCTCAAGCCCGTACACCGCAAGATCCTCTACGCCATGTTCGACTCCGGCTACCGCCCGGACCGCGGCTACGTCAAGTGCTCCCGTGTCGTCGGTGACGTCATGGGTCAGTTCCACCCGCACGGCGACTCCGCGATCTACGACGCGCTGGTCCGGATGGCGCAGACCTGGTCGTTGCGCTACCCGCTGGTCGACGGCAACGGCAACTTCGGCTCGCCGGGCAACGACCCCGCGGCCGCGATGCGGTACACCGAGTGCAAGCTCGACCCGCTCGCGATGGAGATGCTGCGGGACATCGACGAGGACACCGTCGACTTCCAGGACAACTACGACGGCCGGGCCAAGGAGCCCACCATCCTGCCGTCGCGGATCCCGAACCTGCTCATCAACGGCTCCGAGGGCATCGCGGTCGGCATGGCGACCAAGATCCCCCCGCACAACCTGCGCGAGGTCGCCGCGGCCGTCCAGTGGTGCCTGGAGCACCCGGAGGAGGACGAGGCCACCACCCTCGACGCGCTGATCGGGATCGTCAAGGGCCCCGACTTCCCGACCTCGGGTCTGATCGTCGGCACCACCGCGATCCAGGACGCCTACCGGACCGGGCGCGGTTCGATCCGGATGCGCGCGGTCGTCGAGGTCGAGGAGGACAAGCGGGGGCGGGCCTGCCTGGTCGTCACCGAGCTGCCCTACCAGGTCAACCCGGACAACCTGGCCGAGCGGATCGCCGAGCTGATCAAGGAGGGCAAGCTCGCCGGCATCGCCGACATCCGCGACGAATCCTCCGGCCGCACCGGCATGCGGATCGTTCTGGTCCTCAAGCGCGACGCTGTCGCGAAGGTCGTCCTCAACAACCTCTACAAGCACACGCAGCTACAGGAGACCTTCGGCGCCAACATGCTGGCGCTGGTCGACGGCGTGCCGCGCACGCTCAATCTCGCGCAGTTCATCCGCTACTACGTCGATCACCAGATCGACGTGATCCGGCGGCGTACGGCGTTCCGGCTGCGCAAGGCCGAGGAGCGGGCGCACATCCTGCGCGGTCTGGTCAAGGCGCTCGACGCGCTGGACGAGGTGATCGCGCTGATCCGGCGCTCGCCCACCGTCGACGAGGCGCGTCAGGGCCTGATCCAGTTGCTCGACATCGACGATGTGCAGGCGACGGCGATCCTCGACATGCAGCTCCGTCGGCTCGCCGCCCTGGAGCGCCAGAAGATCATCGACGAGCTCGCCAAGATCGAGCTGGAGATCGCGGACCTCAAGGACATCCTGGCGAAGCCGGAGCGGCAGCGGAGGATCATCTCCGAGGAGCTCGGCGAGATCGTCGCGAAGTGGGGCGACGAGCGGCGTACCCAGATCATCCCGTTCGACGGCGAGGTCTCGATGGAGGACCTCATCGCGCGGGAGGACGTGGTCGTCACGATCACCCGCACCGGCTACGCCAAGCGCACCAAGACCGACCTCTACCGGTCGCAGAAGCGCGGCGGCAAGGGCGTCAGCGGTGCGACCCTGCGGCAGGACGACATCGTCAGCCACTTCTTCGTCTGCTCGACTCACGACTGGATCCTGTTCTTCACGAACAAGGGGAGGGTCTACCGGGCGAAGGCGTACGAGCTCCCCGAGGCCAGCCGGGTGGCGAAGGGCCAGCACGTGGCCAACCTGCTCGCGTTCCAGCCCGACGAGCACATCGCCCAGATCATCGAGATCCCGCACTACCAGGTCGCGCCCTACCTCGTGCTCGCCACGCGGAACGGTCTGGTGAAGAAGACGCGGCTGGAGGAGTTCGACTCCAACCGCTCCGGGGGGATCATCGCGATCAACCTGCGCGAGGAGGACGAGCTCGTCGGCGCCGCCCTGGCGGCGGCCGAGGACGACCTGCTGCTCGTGTCGAAGAAGGCGCAGGCCATCCGGTTCAACGCGACCGACGAGGCGCTGCGGCCGATGGGCCGCGCCACCTCGGGCGTCATCGGGATGCGGTTCACCGACGACGACGAGCTGCTCGCGATGGAGGTCGTTCGCGCGGGCATGGATGTTTTGGTGGCGACAAACGGGGGGTACGCAAAGCGGACGCCCATCGAGGAGTACCCGGTGCAGGGCCGGGGCGGCAAGGGCGTGCTGACTGCGAAGATCACCGAGCGCCGCGGCGGGTTGGTCGGAGCGGTCGTGATCAGCCCGGATGACGAGCTGTTCGCCATCACCAGCAACGGTGGTGTCATTCGGACTCCGGTGAAGCCTGTACGGCGCACGCGGGATCGGAACACAATGGGGGTTAAGCTCATGGACCTCCCAGACGGCGTAACCATCGTGGCGATTGCTCGCAATGCCGACGAGCCTGACGAACAGGACTAGTTGATGACGGAGACACAGGCGCAGTCGGGGGCTTCCGGGACCTCGACCACCCCCGTCGACGAGGAGGCCGCTGATGCTGGCACAGCAGCAACCGGCCGCGCGGCCGTCGGCCGTGCGGCCGTCCCCGCCGACGCGCCGTCCCCAAAGTTCACCCGGGCGCCGGGCATGACCCCACCGCCCGACCAGCCGCCCGCGGAAGGGGAGAGCAAGGCCGCGGGCGCGAAGAAGCAGACCGGGACGAAGTCCCCGGTCGCGGTCGCCGCACCCGTCGTCACCGACCTGCCGGGCAGCGCCCAGGGCGGCACGAAGGCGGGCTCGGACGGCGGCAGCGCTTCACCGGACGGACCGCGGCCGGTGGCAACCGGCCCGGGTCGCGCGGCCGCCGGCGCCAGCGCGGTGCGCACCGTCGGCCAGGCGGTCGGGGCGGCGCGGGTCACCGAGGCCGTCCGCGCGGCGCGCAGCACCGTCAGCTCGGCGGCCGCCCGCGGTCCGCGCCGGGCCCGGCTGAACGTCAAGCGGATCGACCCGTGGTCCGTGATGAAGTTCTCGTTCGCGGTCTCGCTCGTGCTCTTCATCGTCGTGATCGTGGCGACCTCGGTGCTCTACCTGGCGCTCGACGCCATGGGGGTCTTCAAGAGCGTCAACGGCAGCCTGACCGACCTGATCAGCGCCGGTGGCTCGTCCGGCGGCGGCTTCAAGATCACGGCTAAGGGCGTGATCGGGACCGCCGCGCTGGTCGGCCTGGTCAACGTCGTGCTCTTCACGGCGCTCGCCACGCTCGGAGCGTTCATCTACAACGTCTGCGCCGACCTGGTCGGCGGCATCGAGCTCACCCTCGCCGAGCGCGACTGAGCCCGTACGCGGAACACCGGGGCGCTGCGAAAGCGGTCGCCCCGGTGTTCCGTTTTGGGGTAGCGTCCGACACGGTAGGCGCCCCCGCCGCCGGACGACCCCCGAGTTGGGAGAAGCTCCGGCGGTGAGGTAACCTTGCTCGGTCGCACGGGGGGCTATAGCTCAGTCGGTTAGAGCGCAGAGCTGATAACTCTGAGGTCGCTGGTTCGATTCCAGCTAGCCCCACTCACACCCCGGTCCGGCAGCATTCGAGCGTGAGGGGATCCGCTCTATGATGAAGAAGCTCCTGGTCGTCGCCGGTGTGATCGGCGCTGTCGCCCTCGTCGCCAAGAAGGTCAAGGCCTCCAACGACGAGCGGGCCCTCTGGCACGAGGCCACCACGGCGCCCGACCTCCGATAGTCCGACCGCCCGGACTGTCATTCCCCCCAGCGGCTCCGCCCGCATCCGGGGCCGTAGCTCAACTGGCAGAGCACTGCCTTTGCAAGGCAGGGGTTAGGGGTTCGAGTCCCCTCGGCTCCACCACCCCGAAAAGCTGATCCAGCAACTCGCCCGATGGCGCTCTGGGTGCATCTGTTGTCGCTCTAGCAGCAATAGACGCACCCAAACCCCTGCACGGACGACCGGTTCGCCGGGTGGGCCGCGGGCCACCCGGCGCGACGCGGGGCGCACGTCCCGGGCCGTCGCAGGATGAGCTGGCCGAACGCGCACATCAGCGCGCCACCGCTGATACGGTCGGGCCGTCACGTGTACGCGCCGTACCCCTCACCTTCGTTCACCACGTCCCTGGGGGGCTTCGTCGTGTCGAGCCGGTGCTCCGCCTGGGGGCGATGATGGCCGAGCCGATCATCGAGGCGCGCGATCTCGGCATCCGGTTCACCCGCCACCAGCTGCGCCGGGCCAAGCTGCGTGAGCTGTTCATCCACGGTGGGCGCCGGCAGCCGCAACGGCAGGGGTTCTGGCCGCTGCGGCACGTGTCGTTCGCGGTCGCGCCGGGCGAGGCGGTCGGGGTGATCGGGCGGAACGGAACCGGCAAGAGCACACTGCTGCGGCTGATCGCGGGCGCGCTGATCCCCGACGAGGGCGTCATCGACGTGCGTGGGCGGGTGGCGCCGCTGCTCGAGCTCTCCGCCGGCTTCTCCAACGACCTGACCGGGCGCGAGAACCTCTACCTGGTGGGCTCGTTGCACGGACTCGGCCTGCCGTTTCTGCGGTCGCGGTTCGAGGAGATCGTGGCGTTCGCGGGGGAGCAGGTGCGGCAGGCGATCGACACCCCTGTCCGGCACTACTCGTCCGGGATGAAGGTGCGGCTGGGGTTCGCCGTGATCGCCCAGCTCCCGCACCCGATCCTTCTCGTCGACGAGGTGATGGCGGTCGGCGACGAGGAGTTCCGGGCGAAGTGCTACGCCACGATGGAGCGGCTGCTGGCGGAGGGGCGCACGCTGGTGCTGGTCTCGCACAACGAGGCGGACCTGACCCGGTTCTGCTCGCGCGGGCTCTACTTCGAGGCGGGGACGTTGCGCGTCGACGGCACGGTGCGGGAGGCGCTGGACGCGTACCGCCGGGTGCCGGTCACCCCGACCCCGCCGGCCCCGCGGCGGTAGCCGGGGAGCGGGCCCGGCGGCGCGACCGGCCGACCGGTGCGAAGATCGTGGACGTGATGGGGAATCTGAAGACGGAGCCGGCGCGCAGCCGTCCGGACCTGCTGGCCGACCCGGTGGCGGGCGCGCTGGAGCTGTGGCCGGCGGACGCGCCGGTCGACGTCGAGAACGTCCTGGTGGCGCCGATCGACGCCGAGTTGGCGGACACGGCCGCGTTCTGCGCGGCGTACGACGTGGGGCTGGACGTGTCGGCGAACTGCGTGGTGATCGCGGGCAAGCGCGAGGGGGAGACCCGGTACGCGGCCTGCATCGTGCTCGCCACCACCCGTGCCGACGTCAACGGGGTGGTGCGCCGGCACCTGAACGTGCGGAAGGCGAGCTTCGCGCCGATGGCGGAGGCGGTCGGCATGACCGGCATGGAGTACGGCGGCATCACCCCGATCGGGCTGCCGCCGGAGTGGCCGATCCTGGTCGACTCGCGGGTGATCGCCGTGCCGCACGTGATTGTCGGCTCGGGGGTGCGGCACAGCAAGATCGTGATTCCGGGTCCCGCACTCGGCGTACTGCCCAACGCCGAGGTCATCGAGGGCCTGGCGAAGTGACGGCGCGGCGCCGGACCGGACGAGCGGTCCGGCGCCGCGACGGTGATCAATACCGTTGCACGTGAAACATCGCGCTCAGACGGCGCGGGAGGCATCGCGCTCAGACGGCGCAGGCATCGTCCGTGCACTCGCCGGCGGCCGGCGTGCCGCCCGGCTGGCCGAGCGGCCGGATCGCCTTGTCCGCCGCCTCACGCCGGGTCACCTCGTCGAGCACGGCGCGCAGCGTCTCGGGCTCCTGCGCCCCGGTGACGGCGTACTTGCCGGCGAAGACGAAGGTCGGGACGCTGGTGACGCCGAGCTGCCGGGCACCGTCGATCTCCGCGCGCACCTCGGCCTCGCCGGCGGAGGAGTCCAGGAACTCCCGCGCCTCGGACTCGTCCAGGCCGGCCCGCCCGGCGAGCGCGGCCAGCGCGGCGCGCGAGCCGACGTCGACGCCCTCGGTGAAGTGGGCCTGGTAGAGCGCGTCGATCATCTCCGCGGCCCGTCCGCGGGTGTCCGCGAACCAGACCAGCCGGTGCGCGTCGAAGGTGTTCGCGTTGACCGCGCGGTCGAAGTGCAGCGTCAGGCCGGACTGCGCCGCGGTCGCGGTGGTGTGCTCGAAGATCTGCCGAGCGCGCTCCGGGCCACCGAACTTGGCGGCGAGCGCGTCGACCAGCGGCCGCGGCTCGTCGACCGGGGTCGGGTCGAGTTGGAAGGGGCGGAACCGGATCGTCACGTCGCCGTCGTACGACTCCAGGGCCTGCTCCAGCCGGCGCTTGCCGATGTAGCACCACGGGCAGACCACGTCGGAGTAGATGTCAATTTCCACGCCGGGCGCAACGTCCGTGGTCAGGCGATCTGTTCCCGGACCTGCCGCTTGAGCCGGGCCAGGATCGCCGTGCCGCCGCGCACCCGCAGCGGGCTGATCGCCTGGGCGAGCCCCATCCGCTGGTAGAGGTCGTCAGGTACGGCGAGCACGTCCCGGACGGTCGCCCCCGACAACCCCTCGGCGAGGATGCCGGCGAACGCCCGGGTGGTCGGTGCCTCCGGCGGGCAGTCGAACCACACCGTGACCTGCTCGTCGGCGATGTTGCCGCCGGCCGCGCCCGGCCCCACCTCGGCGTGCAGGAAGAACGGCGTCTGGCACTCCACGACCTGCTCCATGCCCTCGGCCGTCATCCCCGGCGGCAGCGGTGGGACCGCGTCGGAGTACTCGAGCAGCATCTCCAGCACCACGTCACGGGGTGCGGAGGCAAACTCGTCGACAATCTCGGCCAACCTGGGTGGCATGGCGTCAGCCTACCGTCGCCGGGCGGGCACCCGGCCCGCCCGGCGTCGCCGACGCCTCACCGGTTGGCCGTCGCCTCGCTGATGTCGCTCAGCGCGGACTCCGGGTCCATCAGCATCGCCAGATCCCCGAGGGAAACGATGCCGACCAGTTGCCGGTCCGCGTCGCAGACCAGCAACCGGCGCACCGCGCGGCTGCGCATCACGTGCGCGGCCTCGGCCGGGCTGGCGTTCTGCTCGATCAGCACGATCTCCCGCGTGGCGACCTCACCGATCGTCGTCGCGGCCGGGTCCCGCCGCTCGGCGATCGCCCGCACCACGATGTCTCGGTCGGTCAGCATGCCGGCCAGGTTCGGGCCGTCGGTCACCACCACGTCGCCGATGTCGGCGTCGCGCATCGCGCGCGCGGCCTCCTCAAGGGTGGTCTCCGCGGGCAGGTAGATCACCTGCTTGGTCATCAGGTCCGCGACCCTGTGATTGGTCATGAGAGCCTCCGGCGTCCAACGTCGATACCTGATCCGTACCCGCTGACGTCCGCGCTACACCCCGTCGAGCACATGCGTCACGATGTCCCCAACGCCAACCTCGGTCCGCTCCCCGGTCCGCCGGTCGCGCAGCTCCACGTACCCGTCGGTCAGGCGGCGGCCGACCACGACGGCCCGCGGGATACCGATCAGCTCCGCGTCGGTGAACTTCACCCCGGCGGAGACGTGCGGCCGGTCGTCGACCAGCACCCGCCGGCCCCGCGCGCTGAGCTCGCCCGCGAGCCGCAGCGCCGCGTCGATCTGCGGGCCCTTGCCGGCGGGGATCACGTGCACGTCGCACGGCGCCACCGCCGCAGGCCAGGTCAGGCCCCGCTCGTCGTGGTGCTGCTCGGCGATCGCCGCGACCGCTCGGGACACGCCGATGCCGTAGCAGCCCATCAACAGCCGCACCGGCTTGCCCTCCGGGCCCAGCGCGTCCACCTCGAACGCGTCGGTGAAGCGGCGACCCAGTTGGAAGATGTGCCCGATCTCGATGCCGCGGCGCATGCTCAGGGCCGCGCCGCAGCGGGGGCACGGGTCGCCGGCGCGGACGTCCGCGGCCTCGATCACGCCGTCCGGCGTGAAGTCCCGGCCGCAGACCACGTTCACCGCGTGCCGGCCGGGCTCGTTCGCGCCGGTCAACCACGCGGTGCCGGGCGACACCCGCGGGTCGACCAGGTAGCGCAGCCCCTGCTTGGCCAGCAGCTGCGGGCCGATGTAGCCGCGCACCAGCTCCGGACGGGCGGCGAAGTCGTCGAACATCGCCACGGTGGCCGGGTGCAGGGCGGCGTTGACCCGCTTCAGGTCCACCTCGCGATCGCCGGGCACCCCGATGACCAGCAGCTCGGGCTCCTCGGCGCCGGGGCGGGTGACCGTGACGACGACGTTCTTGAGGGTGGCGCCCGCCGTCCAGTCGGCACGGTCGCCGAGCCGCCGCTCGTTGGCGAGCGCGACCAGCGTGGCGATCGTCGGGGTGTCCGGGGTGTCGTGCACGGTCGGCGCCGGATGCGCGTCGGGGTCACCGGCGGGCGGCGCGGGCGTCGTGACCGCCTCGGTGTTGGCGGCGTAGTCGCAGCCCGTGCAGCCCACGTACGTGTCCTCGCCGACCGGGGTCGCCGCCAGGAACTCCTCCGAGGCCGAGCCGCCCATCGCGCCCGACATCGCGGCGACGACCGTGTAGTCCAGCCCGAGCCGGTCGAAGATCCGCCGATAGGCCGCGCGGTGCCGGTCGTACGCCGCCTGCAGGCCCGTCTCGTCCAGGTCGAAGGAGTACGCGTCCTTCATCAGGAACTCGCGGCCGCGCAGCAGCCCCGCCCGGGGCCGCGCCTCGTCCCGGAACTTCGTCTGCACCTGGAAGAGCGTCACCGGGAAGTCCCGGTACGAGGTGAACAGGTCGCGGACCAGCAGCGCCGCCATCTCCTCGTGGGTCGGCGCGAGCAGGTGCTCGGCGCCGCGTCGGTCGGCGAGGGTGAAGATGTCGTCGCCGTACTCGGCCCAGCGGCCGCTCGTCTCGTACGGCTGCCGCGGGAGCAGGGCAGGGAAGTGCACCTCCTGACCGCCGATCGCGGTCATCTCCTCGCGCACCACCTGCGTCACCCGGTCGAGCACCAGCTTGCCCATCGGCAGCCACGTGTAGCCCCCGGACGCGGCCCGCCGGATGTAGCCGGCCCGCAGCAGCAGGCGGTGGCTGGGCACCTCGGCCTCCGCCGGATCGTCCCGGAGCGTACGCAGCAGCAACGTCGACATCCGCAGCAGCATGCGGGCAGCGTGGCACGCCGCGGAGCCGGTGTCGATGAGATTCGGCGGTGCGGCGTGCGCCACGTCACCGGTCCGCCCGGCGACCCGCACCGGTGACGGATGCCAGACTGACCGACACGCAGACAGGGACGGCAGGGGGCGGACGTGCGCTGGGGCAGCTTCGTGGCGGTCGGGGACAGCTTCACCGAGGGCATGGACGACGCCTACCCGGACGGCACCTACCGGGGCTGGGCGGACCTGGTCGCGACGGCGCTGGCCGCGCAGGCCGGACCCGACTTCGGGTACGCGAACCTCGCCATCCGGGGCAGACTCTTCCCGAGCGTCGTCGCCGAGCAGGTGCCGGCGGCGCTGGCGATGCGCCCCGACCTGATCAGCTTCGCCGCCGGCGGGAACGACGTGCTGCGCCGCAACTTCGACGCGTACGCGCTGATGGAGCGCTTCGACGCGGTCGTCGGCGAGCTCCGGGCCACCGGCGCCGACGTCCTGCTGTTCCGGTTCGCCGACGTGATGGCGCGGCTGCCCGGGCAGCGAATCGTCGCGCCGCGGGTCGCGATCCTCAACAAGGCGGTGGGGGAGACGGCGGAGCGGCACGGCGCGATCCTGGTGGACCTCTTCGCCGACGACGCGTTCCTGCACCCGCTGCTGTGGAGCCGGGACCGGCTGCACATGTCGGAGCACGGCCACCGGCGGGTCGCGGCGCGGGTGCTGACGGCGCTCGGCGTGGAGTGCGACCCGGAATGGCTGCTGGTGCCGCCGAAGCCGGCGCCCACGCCGTGGCTCGCGGCGCGCGGCGCGGACCTGCGGTGGGCGGGGGAGCACCTGGCGCCCTGGATCAAGCGGCGGCTGACCGGGCGATCGTCCGGCGACACGGTGACGGCGAAGCGCCCGGTGCTCGCGCCGCTGACGGACTGACGCCCCTACCGGCCCCGCGGGCCGCCGGTCGGGATACGGTCAGCACATGCCTGTACCGAGCGATCCCGCGCCGAACCTCCAGGGGTACGCCGAGCCGCAGCGCCTGGTGACCACCCAGTGGTTGGCGGACAACCTCGACACGCCCGGCCTCGTCGTCGTGGAGTCCGACGAGGACGTGCTGCTCTACGACACCGGCCACATTCCCGGGGCCGTGAAGGTCGACTGGCACACGGAGCTGAACGACGAACTCAGCCGCGACTACCTCGACGCCGAGCGGTTTGCCGCGCTCTGTGCGGAGAAGGGCATCGGCCGTGCCGACACGGTCGTCTTCTACGGCGACAACTTCAACTGGTGGGCCGCGTACGCGCTCTGGGTCTTCGAGCTGTTCGGTCACGCCGACGTGCGGTTGCTCGACGGCGGCCGGCAGAAGTGGATCGCCGAGGGCCGGGAGCTGACCCGGGAGCGGGTGCAGCGTCCCCGTGCCGACTACCCGGTCCCGGTCCGCAACGACGCCAACATCCGCGCGTTCCGCGACCAGGTGATGGCGCACATGTCGGCGGGTCGGCCGATGGTCGACGTGCGGTCGCCGGGGGAGTACAGCGGCGAGCTGCTCTCCATGCCGGACTATCCGCAGGAGGGTGCGATGCGCGGCGGGCACATCCCCGGCGCGGTGAACAAGCCCTGGAAGTCGGCGGCGAACGAGGACGGCTCGTTCAAGCCGGTGGAGGAGCTGCGCGCGATCTACGCCGACCAGCTGGGCCTGTCGCGCGACGACGACATCATCGCCTACTGCCGGATCGGCGAGCGCTCCAGCCACACCTGGTTCGTCCTCCGGCACCTGCTCGGTTACCCGCAGGTGCGCAACTACGACGGCTCGTGGACCGAGTGGGGCAACCTGGTGCGGGCGCCGATCGCCCGCGGCGAAGAGCCGGGCGGGATCACCCCGCAGGGCTGACGTGATTGTGGACGCCGGTACCGTGTCGGTCGGACGTACGCGGGGTCATCGGTGACCACCCGGCGGTCGCTCGGTTCCCAGCCGCCGGCGTGCCGCGGTAGGTGAACGCTCGTTCAGGACGGGCTTGACACGAGGTTAGGCTGGCCGGGTGACGGTGGAGCAGCAGATAAACGGGGCGTCGGCGACCGCCCCTCGGAAGCGGTCGCGTCGGGACGAGATCCTCGAGATCGCGGTGGGTCTGTTCGCATCACGCGGCTATCACGGCGTATCGATGGACGACGTCGGCGCCGCCGCCGGGGTGACCGGTCCCGCGCTCTACCACCACTTCGCCGGCAAGGAGGCGATGCTGGTCGCGGCGCTGATCCCGGTCAGCGAGGGCCTGCTGGGGGGCGGCCGCGCCCGCGTGGCACGGCACCCCGGGGACGGGCGTGCGGCGCTGGAGTCACTGATCGACTTCCACGTCGAGTTCGCTCTGGCGAACCCGGCGGTCATCGCGCTCCACCTGCACGAGCTGGACCGGTTGCCCGAGGAACCGCGTCGCCAGATCCGGCGGTTGCAGCGACTCTACGTCGAGGAGTGGGTGACGGTCCTCACCGCGCTGCGCGGTGAGCTCGCCCCGGCGGAGGCCCGCGTGCTGGCGCACGCCGCCTTCGGCCTGATGAACTCCACCCCGTTCCTCGGTGGCGAGGTCGACCGGGATCGGCGTGCGACGCTGCTGCGCGCGGCCACCCTCGCCGCCCTGCTCGGCTAGCCGCGCCTGGTCACGCACCACCGCAATGAAAGGGAAAGAATGATCGAGTCGCTGCTCGTCGCCAACCGGGGCGAGATCGCCCGTCGAGTCATCCGGACGGCCCGCCGGTTGGGCATCCGCGCGATCGCCGTGTACTCGGAGGCCGACGCGGGCCTGCCGTTCGTGGCGGAGGCCGACGAGGCCGTCTGCGTCGGGCCCGCCAACCCCGCGCAGAGCTACCGCAACACCGAGGCGATCCTCGCCGCCGCGAAGAGCACCGGCGCGCAGGCCATCCACCCCGGCTACGGGTTCCTCTCCGAGAACGCCGACTTCGCCCGTACGGTCGAGGCCAACGGCCTGATCTGGGTCGGTCCCGGCGCGGACGCGATCAGCGCGATGGGCGACAAGATCAACGCCCGTAACCTGATGGCCGCGGCCGGCGTGCCGGTCGCGCCCGGCACGACCGACCCGGCCGCCGATGTGGACGCCGCGGTCGCGGCCGCGGCGGAGATCGGCTACCCGGTGATGGTCAAGGCCGCCGCGGGTGGCGGCGGCATGGGCATGGGCGTGGCCGCCGACGAGGCGGCGCTGCGCACGGAGTACGACAAGGTGCGCGCGTTCGCGGAGCGGATGTTCGGCGACGGCTCCGTCCTGATCGAGCGGTACTTCCCGCGGGTACGCCACGTCGAGGTGCAGATTCTCGGGCTGGCCGACGGCCGGGTGGTCGCGCTCGGTGAGCGCGAGTGTTCGGTGCAGCGGCGCAACCAGAAGCTCGTCGAGGAGTCGCCGTCCCCGGCGGTCTCGCCGGAGCTGCGCGCCGAGCTGCTGGCCGCGGCCGTGCGGGCAGGGGAAGCGGTCGGCTACCGCAACGCCGGCACCGTGGAGTGCCTGCTCGATCCCACGACCGGGCAGTTCTTCTTCCTGGAGATGAACACGCGGCTGCAGGTCGAGCACCCGGTGACGGAGTTCGTCTACGGCGTCGATCTGGTCGAGGAGCAGCTCCGGGTCGCCGCCGGGCTGCCGCCGACCTTCGACCCGGCCGCGCTCGCCCCGCGCGGGCACGCGATCGAGGTGCGGATCAACGCGGAGGACCCGAAGCGCTTCCTGCCCGGCCCGGGGGCGATCACGACGTGGGTCGAGCCGGAGGGTGACGGGGTGCGCGTCGACTCCGGCTACGCGGCGGGGACTACGGTCACCCCGTTCTACGACTCGCTGATGGCCAAGTTGATCGTGTACGGCACCGACCGCGCCGAGGCGCTCGAGCGGGCCCGGACCGCGGTCGCCGGCTTCGAGATCGCCGGTCCGAAGTGCAACCTGCCGTTCTTCACGGAGCTGTTCGACAACGCCGAGTTCGTCTCCGGCGACTACGACACCGGCATCGTCGGCCGGATGCGCTGACGCATTCCCGCGGATCCCCCGCCCGGCGGGGGATCCGCGGGACGCATGCGTGTTTGCGCCTTTGCTCTGCTTACCGATAGGAAGCGCCCGGGTCGCGCCTTACCGCCGGGCGCCGCCTCCGCAGCCGACGCAGAGCGAAGTCGCGCGCGACAATATTCAGGGTGGACGTCACAGCGAGGTGACAGATGGAACCACTGCCGGAGTCCGTGTCGATCCGCGAGGTCGGGCCGCGCGACGGGCTGCAGAACGAGGATCCGGTGCCGACCGATGCG
Organism: Micromonospora pattaloongensis; assembly: GCF_900107255.1. Classification (GTDB taxonomy): domain Bacteria; phylum Actinomycetota; class Actinomycetes; order Mycobacteriales; family Micromonosporaceae; genus Micromonospora_I; species Micromonospora_I pattaloongensis. The sequence goes on from NZ_FNPH01000001.1 coordinate 1,059,969, forward strand.
AAGGTGCGGCTGATCGACGCGCTCTCGGCGACCGGCGTCGGTCGGATCGAGGCGGTCTCGTTCGTGCATCCGAAGGCGATCCCGCAGATGGCCGACGCGGACGAGGTGTGGCAGCGGGCCGCGAAACCGCCGCGGGTGCGCTACTCGGCGCTGGTGCCCAACTCCCGGGGCGCGCAGCGCGCCCTCGCCGCCGGCTTCACCGAGATCGAGGTCGTGGTGTCGGCCAGCGACACGCACAACCGCCGGAACGTCAACCGTTCGACCGCCGAGTCCCTCGACGACATCGCCGCGTTGATCGCGCTCCTGCACGACGCCGGAGCCCGGGTCGAGGTGATCATCGCGACCAGCTTCGGCTGCCCGTACGAGGGGGACATCGACCCGGCGCGGGTGGCGGGCATCGTGGACCGGGTCCGGGCCGACGGCGCGGACCGGATCGCGTTCGGCGACACGACCGGTATGGGCACCCCGCGGCGGGTCCGCGAGCTGCTCGGCGCGGTACGGGACCGGCACGCCGACGTCCCGTTGCTGCTGCACTTCCACAACACCCGGGGCACCGGGCTGGCGAACATCCTCGCGGCGCTCGAACTGGGCGTCACCGAGTTCGACGCCAGCGTCGGTGGGCTGGGCGGCTGCCCGTACGCGCCGGGGGCGAGCGGGAACGTCGCGACCGAGGAGGTCGTGCACATGCTGCACGACATGGGGATCGCGACCGGGATCGACCTGGAGGCGATGATCGAGGCAGCGGCGCTCGCCGAGGAGATCGTCGGTCGGCGATTGCCGTCCGGGGTGCTTCGGGCCGGCCCGCGTACCCGTCTTGTCTAGTTAGTACTTTCTCTGGCGAAACGCGTGACCCGTCCGTCAGCGTCTCGTTACCCAGTGCAGTGGGGCATTTCGGGCAATTGCCGCATCCCCGCTGGGAACGAGTCGTCGACGGGGGCGGGACATGACACGGTCGGGAGTCGGGCGCACCGCGCGCGCGATCTCACGATCGGAACATGCCCGGTCGACGGGCGAGGCGCTGGCGCCGCCGGCCAACCGGCCGGGGCGGGAACGGTCGCGATTCCGGCGGCGCCGGTCCGCGCTGCGGATCGCCGTACGTGCCCTCGTCGTCGGCGGGTTCGCGGGAGTGGCCTGGCTGCTCACCGCCGGTGCGGCCCGGGCCGCGGACGTCGACACGCCCGTCACGATCGCCGTCGGCGATCTGCCCGTGGTCACGCTCGTCAACGGCTCCGGTAGCGGGGCGGTCGGGCGTGCCGGTGACGGACCGTGCGCGCCGGTCACGCCGGGGACGGACGTCCCGGGGCGGCGCACCGGTCCCGCGACCCCGTCATCGGTCGGCGAGCTGCTCGCGCCCGTGCGCCGGGCCACCGCCGTCGCGCTGCCGTGCGCGACGGTCGACCGGGGGACCCCGACCGCGGATCCGTCGCGCGCCGGATCGACGCACGCGTCGACCGACCCGACGGCGGACGCCGCCGGGACCGCCGGAGCGGACGCGGTCCCTGTCCGAGCGGCGTACCGGGCCGGACGTGCCGGCACCGGCGACCCGCTCGGCGCCGTCGTAGGGCTGGTCACCCCGCTCGGGACGACCGATGCGCCGACCGCCCCGACGGGCCTGTTCGCGTCGGTCGACGTGGTCCTCGATCCGGCCACCGACGTGCTGCACGGCCTGACCGCACCGTTCGCCGGGACGCTGCGGCCCGTGGTGCGGTCGATCGCCGGCGGCACCGGCCGGCCGGACGGTGCCCAACCGCAGACCCCGGTTCTTTCCCCGACCCCCGACGACCCGGACGGGCACACCGGCGGTGTCGAACCGGGGCAGGGGGTCGGGGCGAGCGACAGCGGTGCCTCCGGGCGGAGGTCGGTCGCCACGGAGCTGCGGGCGGCCGGCGCGTCGGCCGCCCGCCTGGGCAGGCACCTGCCCGACCGGACCCATCCCGCCCCGCTCGGGGCGTACCTGGGCACCGGTCCGGGAGCCCCCGCGAACGGCGGCGGCTCCCCGGTCGACGGTGGCCTGGCCACCGTCGTCATCTCCTCGGTCGCGGGCAGCATGCTGGCGTTCCGCCAGCCCCCGGCGGCGACCGACATCGGGGTCCCGCGGCACGACGCCGAGGCCCCGACCGTCTCACCCGACTAGTCACCCGTGACGTCGCCGCCGGTGGTGGCGGCGGGGATCCGCGGTGACCCGTGTGGGTCGCGTCCAGGGCAGATTCGTTCTGATCCGCCGGATCGGCGGGGATCTGCCGACACATCACGCCATGAGCGCGGGCGCACGTCGACAGGCGGGTCGGGGCAGCAGTGAATCGCCCGGGCACCGCCGCGCCCGAAATCGCACCGCATGCGGAAAACGGAACCAATCCTTTGACGATTAGCGGAAGGTACTGATTGATCATGAAGACCTGGGTTCGCAAGACCTTGAGCGTCGGGGTTCTCGCCGCGGGGGCGCTCCTGTTCGGGCCGACCGCCGCGCACGCCGCCGACCTCGGCGGGGTCGACAACTCCGGTGTCGGCAGCGGCACGCAGATCGTCGCCCCCGTCGACCTGTCGCTGGACGTCTGTGGCACCGGCATCGGGCTCGCCGGCGACGGCTTCGCCACCGGCTCCTGCGGTGCCGGTGGCGTCGTCAGCGCCGTGCCCCCGATCGTCCCGTTGGCAGACGGGACCGGCGCGTCGATGGGCACCGGTGGTAACGACGGGGTGCTGACCGGCACGCAGGTGTACGCGCCGGTGCAGGTGCCGATCAACCTGTGCGGCACGGCGCTCGGGCTGCTGGGCGACGCCGGCGCGGTCGCCGAGTGCGAGAGTGGCGAGACGGCCGACGACGCCGGCGCGGCCGCCGGTGGCGCGGCGATGAGCACCGGTGGTAACGACGGGGTGCTGACCGGCACGCAGGTGTACGCGCCGGTGCAGGCGCCGATCAACGTGTGCGGGACCGGGCTGGGCGTGCTCGACGACGCGGGCGCCATGGGGACCTGCGGCGACGACGACGCCGACGGCGGCACCGCGGACGCGGAAATGACCCCGGTCGCCGGGGCGGCCCAGCGGCTCCTGGCCGGGCTTCCGCTCGGCTGAGCCCGTCGCGCCCTGATCGACAGTCACGGCGGGGCCCTCGCATCGGCGGGGGCCCCGCTCGTCGTGTTTGCGGTCCGCAGGTCGACTCGCCCGGGCCCGCCCAGATGCGCTAGCCTAACGATCGTTCAGGTTGGTGACGGCGAGGGAGTCCACGTGACGCTCGACGGTGAGGCGCTGGAGCAGTTGCGCAAGCGGGTCCGGGCCGGCGGGGCGGAGAAGTACCACGCGGCGAACGCCGCGAAGGGCAAGCTCTTCGCCCGGGAACGGATCGCCCTGCTCGTCGATGAGGGCTCGTTCGTGGAGGACGGGCTCTACGCCAACTCCATGGCCGAGGGGCTGCCGGCGGACGGCGTCGTCACCGGCGTCGCCACCATCGGCGGGCGACCCGTCTGCGTGATGGCCAACGACTCGACGGTGAAGGCGGGTTCCTGGGGCGCCCGGACCGTCGAGAAGATCATCCGGATCATCGAGCGCGCGTACGGCGCGGGGCATCCGATGGTCTACCTCGTGGATTCGGCCGGCGCCCGGATCACCGACCAGGTCGAGCTCTTCCCGGGCCGGCGCGGCGCCGGGAAGATCTTCTGGAACCAGGTGCGCGCCTCCGGCGCCATTCCGCAGGTCTGCGCGCTGTTCGGGCCCTCGGCGGCCGGCGGCGCCTACATCCCGGCGTTCTGCGACGTGGTGGCGATGGTCGAGGGCAACGCCAGCATGTATCTCGGCTCCGACCGGATGGTCGAGATGGTCACCGGCGAGAAGACCACCCTTGAGGAGATGGGCGGGGCGCGGGTGCACTGCGCCGAATCCGGCGTGGGGCACTTCCTGTGCAAGACCGAGGCCGAGGCGCTCGACGTGGTGAAGCGCTATCTGTCGTACCTGCCGGACAACTGGACCCAGCAGCCACCCAGCGCCACTGCGGTCGAGCCGTCGTCCAAGGTGGACCTGGCCGCGTTGGTGCCGGCGAGCGAGCGGCAGGCGTTCGACATGCGCCGGTACGTCAAGGGGCTTCTCGACGACGGGTCGTTCCTGGAGATCCAGGCGCTGTGGGCGAAGGAGTTGACCGTCGGGTTCGGCCGGCTGAACGGCGAGGTGGTCGGCGTCGTCGCCAACAACTCGATGTTCAAGGGCGGCGTGCTCTTCGTGGACTCGGCCGACAAGGCCGCCCGGTTCGTCCAGCTGTGTGACGCCTTCAACGTACCGCTGCTCTTCCTGTCGGACGTGCCCGGCTTCATGGTCGGCACGGCGGTGGAGAAGCAGGGCATCATCCGGCACGGCGCGAAGATGATCACGGCGATCTCCGAGGCCACCGTGCCGAAGATCTGCGTGGTGGTGCGCAAGGCGTACGGCGCCGGCCTCTACGCGATGGCCGGTCCCGGCTTCGAGCCCGACGCCACCATCGCGCTGCCGACCGCGAAGATCGCCGTGATGGGCGCGGAGGCGGCGGTCAACGCGGTCTACGCCAACAAGATCGCGGCCATCGCGGACCCCGAGGAGCGGGCCGCGTTCGTCGCCGCCCGGCGCGAGGAGTACGAGCGGGACATCGACATCGTCCGGCTCGCCAGCGAGCTGGTGGTCGACGCCATCGTCGAGCCGCACGAGCTCCGGGCCGAACTCGTTCGCCGCTTCGCCGCCGCCCGCGGCCGGGATCGCCACTTCTCGCGCCGCCGACACGGCGTCACGCCGGTCTGACGCGGACACGTCCGGCCCGAACCCGGACGAATGCCGTGGGAATCTAGGAGGAACGATGGACTTCCGGCTCAACGAGGAGCACGAAGCGCTGCGGCAGAGCGTCCGCGAGTTCGCCCGCGACGTGGTCGCGCCGGTGATCGCGGAGCACTACGAGCGGCACACCTTCCCGTACGACGTCGTGCGGCAGATGGGGAAGATGGGGCTGTTCGGCCTGCCCTTCCCGGAGGAGTACGGCGGTATGGGCGGCGACTACTTCGCGCTCTGCCTCGCGCTGGAGGAGTTGGCCCGCGTCGACTCCAGCGTGGCGATCACGCTCGAGGCGGCGATCTCGCTCGGCGCGATGCCGATCTACCGCTTCGGCACCGCGGAGCAGAAGGAGCGCTGGCTGCCGAAGCTGGTCTCGGGGGAGGCGCTCGCCGGCTTCGGCCTCACCGAGCCGGGCTTCGGCTCCGACGCCGGCGGCACCGCCACCCGCGCCGTGCTCGACGGCGACGAGTGGGTGATCAACGGCTCGAAGGCGTTCATCACCAACTCCGGCACCGACATCACCGCGTTGGTCACGGTGACCGCGGTGACGGGGATCCGGCCCGACGGGTCCAAGGAGCTCTCCACGATCATCGTGCCGTCCGGCACCCCGGGCTTCACGGTCGCACCGGGCTACTCGAAGGTCGGCTGGTGCGCCTCCGACACCCACGAGCTCACCTTCGACGACTGCCGGGTGCCGGCGGCGAACCTGCTCGGTGAGCGGGGGAGGGGCTTCGCGCAGTTCCTCCGGATTCTCGACGAGGGGCGGATCGCCATCGCCGCGCTCGCGGTCGGACTCGCCCAAGGCTGCGTCGACGAGTCCATCCGGTACGCCACCCAGCGGCAGGCCTTCGGCCAGCCGATCGGCAATTACCAGGCGATCCAGTTCAAGATCGCGGACATGGAGTTGCGGGCGCACACCGCGCGGCTGGCGTACTACGACGCGGCGGCGCGGATGCTCGCGGGCGAGGACTTCAAGCGGCAGGCCGCGATGGCGAAGCTGTACGCCAGCGAGAGCGCGGTCGACAACGCGCGGGAGGCGACGCAGATCCACGGTGGCTACGGCTTCATGAACGAGTTCCCGGTGGCGCGTTTCTGGCGGGACTCGAAGATCCTGGAGATCGGGGAGGGGACCTCCGAGGTTCAGCGGATGATCATCGCGCGGGACCTCGGCCTCTAGCGCGCTGCCAGCTGTCGGATATCCGAGCGCTCCAGCGTCACGACGCCGACGGACCACTCCCGTCCGTCGGACCGGGTGCGTAATCTCCAGTCCATGACACTGGATCATGCTCCTGAGCAGGGCATGATTCCGTTTTCGGTGCTGCTGCGCCGGTGCCGGTCCGCCGCCAACCTGACCCAGGCGGAGCTCGCCCGGCGGGCCGGGGTCGGGGTGCGGACGGTGCGGGACCTGGAGCGGGGGCGTTCCTCGCGTCCCCAGCGCACCACCGTCGAACTGCTCGCCGCGGCGCTCGGGGTCGCGGGCGACGACCGTACGGAGTTCTTCGCTGCCGCGCGCGGTCAGACCCCGACCGCTGGCCGCGGTCCGGCGTCGGCGCCCGGCCGCGCGCTGCCGCCCCCGGTCGACCTCGCTGGTCGGGACGACGGTGACGTGGCGGAGTCGGCGGAGTCGGCGTTGCGGGGCGGCGAGGTGGTGGGCCTGGTCGGGCTCGCGCTCGGCACGATCGGACTGGCGCTGGCGCAGGACGGCCGGCTGCCCGACGCGGCGGCGGTGCTGGCGGAGCTGCGGGGGTGGGACGCGCCGTCGCCGGAGCGCAGCGAGGACGGCCTGTCGGCGGTGATCGAGGCGTCGATGGCGCTGCACCGGGGCGAGCGCGCGGTGGCAGCGGAGTGGTTCGCGGCGGCGGCCGAGGCGTTGACCGGCGGTGACGACCCGCGGTACGTGGTCGAGGCGCTGGTGGGGCTCGTGGCGACCACCGACGACGACGCCGCGCGGAAGTCCGCGCTCGAACGCCTCGCCGAAATCTGCCGGAACGGGGCGGTCACGCTGCTGCCGCGGCAGCGGGCGTTGATCGGGTCGGCGGAGGCGCGGCGGCCGGCACCCGGCGGCGGCGTGGACAGCCGGCACTGAGCCGCCTCACGGACGGCCAGTGCCGGCTGTCGACACGCCCCCGGGTCGGCGCGGGCGAGCGCTCCCCGACAAGAGTCCCCTCGCTCGTCGTCCGCGCCGGCACCCCCCGTGGTGCTTCTCGCCGTGAAACCGTAGCCGCACGGGGCACGGAAAGCTGTCTGGTTGGCGGAGAGAGTCCGGATATCGCCGGCAGTTCTGCCGGTCTTTCTGCCGGTGTCGGCCGTACGCTGACGCGGTGCCGCACCCGGGTCCGCCTCCGGTCCCCGGCCCGCCGTGCGGTCCACCCCGGCTCCGCCGGCTACGCCCCGAGTTCGGCGGGGTCGGTCTCGGTGCTGCCGGCCGTCGCGCCCGGGTGCACCGCGTCCCGCACGCTGCGCAACGCGTCGAGCAGATTCCGCAGCTCCGTCGGCGTGAGCTGTCCGGTGAACCACTCCTCGATCAGCCGCAGGTGGCCGGGGAGCGTCTGGTTGAGGCGGGTCACCCCGGCCTCGGTGAGGACGGCGTACGAGCTGCGCCGGTCGGAGGGGCAGGCGCGGCGGCAGAGCAGTCCGTCGCGCTCCATCCGGTCGACGACGCGGGTGACGCCGCTGGTCGACAGCGACGTCTGGGCCGCGAGGTCCGTCATCCTCAGTTGCATCCCGGGAGAGCGCGACAGCCGCATCAGGACCTCGAACTCAACGGTGGAGAGGTCGTGCTCAGCGAACTGGGCGGCGAACCGGGCCGCGAGGCCGGCGTGGGCCTCGAAGAAGAGGCCGACCGCCGTGATCCGCGGATCGTCGGACATGTTCTCGGTCACCCGACCATGGTAGCAGTACTTGACACGGGGAATGTTGTTCGTTCTATAGTTGTTGCGTCAGCCGTTGGCATCCTCAACTATCTGGTCCCGGAGGGGCAAGCAACATGACCACCACTGACCTGAACACCCGCGAGTGGAACGGCCTCACCATCCCGACCGCCGGCACGTACGAGCTCGACGCGGCGCACAAGCGCGTCGGCTTCAGCGCGCGGCACATGATGGTGAGCAAGGTGCGCGGCGAGTTCACCGAGGCGACCGCCACCATCACCGTCGGCGAGGACCCGCTGCAGTCCGCCGTGTCCGCGACGATCCAGGCCGCGAGCATCGGCACCGCCCAGGGCGACCGCGACGGCCACCTCAAGAGCGCCGACTTCCTGGACGTGGAGAACCACCCGACGCTGGAGTACCGCAGCACGGGTGTGAAGGAGATCAACGGCAACGAGTTCGTGCTCTCCGGCGAGCTGACCATCAAGGGCGTGACGCGTCCCGTCGACCTCGAGGTCGAGTTCGAGGGCGTCGGCCGCAGCCCGTACGGGCAGGACATCTTCGGCTTCACGGCGACCGCCGAGATCGACCGCGAGGAATTCGGCCTGACCTGGAACGTGGCGCTGGAGACCGGCGGCGTGCTGGTGGGCAAGAAGATCAAGATTGACATCGAGGGTGAGGCCATCCGGCAGGCCTGATCGTCGCCACGGTCGCGTCCCGGTCGCCACGATGGCGGCCGGGACGCCGCCGTATCCGGGGTCTGGAGGACTCCGACCGGATGTGGAAGGGTGGACATAGCGTTCTCACCCGCTCACGTACGGGTGACTGCAGCCCGCCCTGTCTCTGGCCCAGAGGAGTCGGCGCTCTTACCGTGGACGTTGCATCGGGCTGCACGGTGGGCATATAGCCCCGCGACCGCGTCGACAACACCTCGCGTCGGGGAGGGCACATGGGCAAGGACGTCCCGCCGGGCGGATTCTCGCGGGAGGACCGCGTCCGCTACCGCCAGAAGGTACGCCGGTGCCTGGACGTGTTCGCGCTCATGCTCGACGACTTCGGCTTCGACGCCGACCGCCCGACGACGGGACTCGAGGTCGAACTCAACCTCGTCGACCCCCGGGCCGAACCGGCGATGCGCAACGCCGAGATCCTCGCCAACCTCGCCGACCCGACCTTCCAGACCGAGCTCGGACAGTTCAACCTCGAGCTGAACGCGCGGCCGCGGCTCATCGAGGGGGCCGGCTTCGCCGACTACGAGGAGGATCTGCGCGCCAGCCTCGGGCGCGCCGAGGAGCGGGCGTTGAAGGCGGACGCGACGATCATGATGATCGGGATCCTGCCCACCCTCACCGCGCGCCACCTCGTCGTGGACAACCTCTCCACGAACGCGCGTTACCGCGTGCTCAACGAGCAGATCGTCTCGGCACGCGGCGAGGACATCGGCCTGGACATCCACGGCGTCGACCGGTTACGCACCCACACCGACTCGATCGCTCCCGAGGCGGCCTGCACGAGCGTCCAGTTCCACCTGCAGGTCGCGCCGGACACGTTCGCGAGCTACTGGAACGCCTCCCAGGCGATCGCGGCCGCCCAGGTCGCGGTCGGCGCCAACTCGCCGTTCCTCTACGGCAAGCAGCTCTGGGCCGAGACCCGGATCGCGCTGTTCGAGCAGGCCACCGACACGCGGTCGGACGAGCTGAAGGCGCAGGGCGTACGGCCCCGGGTGTGGTTCGGCGAGCGCTGGATCACGTCGATCTTCGACCTCTTCGAGGAGAACGTGCGCTACTTCCCGCCGCTGCTGCCGATCTGCGAGGACGAGGACCCGGTCGAGGTGCTGCACAACGGCGGCGTCCCGACGCTGGGCGAGCTGCGGCTGCACAACGGCACCGTCTACCGCTGGAACCGCCCGGTCTACGACGTGATGAACGGCCGCCCGCACCTGCGGGTGGAGAACCGGGTGTTGCCGGCCGGACCGACGGTGGTCGACATGCTCGCCAACGCGGCCTTCTACTTCGGCCTCGTGCGGGAGCTGGCGGAGGCGGACCGGCCGATCTGGAGCCAGTTGACGTTCAGCGCCGCCGAGGAGAACTTCCACGCGGCCGCGCGGCGCGGGATCGAGGCGACCGTGCACTGGCCGCGCATGGGCGAGGTGCGCATCACGGATCTCGTGCTGGACGTGCTGCTGCCGAAGGCATACACCGGGCTGGACCGGTTCGGGGTGCGGCCGGCGGACCGCGACCGGCTCCTCGGCATCATCGAGGAGCGCTGCCGGACGCGCCGCAACGGCGCGGTGTGGCAGACGGAGGCGGTGTGGGCGGCCGAGCGTGGGCGCGGATTGAGCCGTTCCGCGGCGCTGCACGAGATGCTGCAGCGCTACGGCGAACTGCAGCAGGGCAACACCCCCGTGCACACCTGGCCGATCCCCGATTGACGCCCCTGCCCGCGGCGGGGCGGTGTCAGTGCGGGCGACGTGCGGGGCGGCGGGGGCCGGCCTTGGCGGCCTCCGCGGTGCCCGCTTCGGTCGAGCGGACGGCGGTGGTGACGGACGCGGTGCCGCGCGCCGGCGACCCCGAACTCTGGGCCGGGCCGGACGGCGAGTAGACGGGGGCCGGCTGGTCGGTGCGCGCGGCGCTGTCCCCCTGTGCGGCCGCCGGTGACGGGGCCGGCTCGTCCCGCTCCGGTGCGACGGCTGCCGGGCCCGGCTGAGGTGCCGGCGACGGCTGCGCGCGCTGCACGAGCGCGGTCACCAGCACCGAGCCGGCGAGCCCGGCGATCACCGCGTACGGCGCCATCAGATGCGCCGACAACTGCTCGCCGCGGATGCCGGCCAGCCGCGGCGCCGCCAGGAAGTACGCCGCGGCCACCAGCAGCGGTCCGACACCCCCGGAGATGGCCGCCCCCACGCGGTTCTCCGAGCGCCGCGCCGACGGCCAGGCCGCGAGGGCACCGATCACCAGCGCGGAGCCGAGCGCCAACGCCGCACCGGGCCAGTAGAAGTAGTTGCGGAACCAGAACCGCTCGCTGTCGGCGGTCATCTCCCAGACCCCGAGCTGCGCGGCGGTCAGTCCACGACCGGAGAGCGCCCCGTGCACGACCGCCAGCACGGCGATCAGCCACAACCAGGCGAGGGTGGCGACGACGTTGGTGGCGCCGGCCCGGGAGACGAGCGCCCAGACGGCGATGACCAGCCCGACGACGACGCCGACCACCGCGTACCCCGCCGCGATCGTCTGCGGCGAGAACGTGTCCGCGCGGGTGGCGTCGCGGGCCGGAACGGCGACGAGCGCCACCGTGACGAGCGCCCCGACCCCGGCGGCGAGCGCCACCGCCGTTCGCCAGAGCGCCGTGGCGAACGCGGAAGCCCGTGACGGTGCGTCCTCGGCGACCGGCGACGGCGCGCGTCCGGCGCCGAGAGCCTGGGCGCAGACCGCTCCGAGCACAGTGGACGTCGCGCCGATCCAGGTCGCCCACGTGAGGCTGGCGATCCACGTCGCCTCGCCCGCCAACCCGACGGATGGGGACCAGGTGACGATGCCGAGCCCGTAGCCCAGCCCGAGCTGTGCCGCGCCGGCGCCAGCAGCAATGCCGATCGCGCTCGCGATCGCTCCCCAGCCTCGAACGGCCATGCCGGGCAGCGTAGCGCTCACCCCGTGTCGGGGCGAGCCTTCGGCTGTCCCGACCGGTGACCGTATCCCCGTGATCACGATGCGTGGCGCGTGACCGTTGCGTCGGTCGGTATACGCGGCCGCGCCCGGCGCCGCGCCGCACGCGGCGAACGAGACACCGGCCGGATAACTTGGTGACGGCGGATCGCTTCGACCGCGCGCGAGAGGACGTGACATGACCGACGACCGTCAGGAGCGGCGCGAGTCGGCGCAGCGCGATGCGGCGGCGGACCGGGGGGAGGTGAACCCGGGGGAGGCGCCGGATCGTACGCAGGCGTTCGATCCGTTCCGGGACGACGATCCGACGACCGACGACGATGCGGAGCGCGACGCGCGCCCCGAGCCGGGTGGCGCGCCGCAGGAGCCGTCCGACCCCGCGGTGGCTCCGGAGAACCCGGAGCAGACCATGTCGTTGTCCCGCGGCGACGAGACCGCCCCCATGCCGTGGAGCGATGAAACCACGCAGCTCGGGCGGGGCGATGAAACGGCGCGGCTGCCGCGGGGCGACGAAACCGCCCCGATGCCGCGGGGCGCTGAGACCAGTCATCTGCCCGGCGGGGACGCGACGCGGCGGTTGTCGCCCGGTGCGGCGTGGGCGGGCCGCGCGGAGGTGCCGCCGCGCACGGCCGGGCCGTTGCCCGGCCCGGAACCGGGCGGCTGGGAGCCGCTCGCCGAGGACGGGAACCGCCGGTGGTGGCTCCCGATCCTGTTCGGTCTGGTCGCGTTGCTGCTGGTGGGCGTCATCGGCTTCGGCGTATGGCTGATTCTTCAGTCGCGTGACGCCGGAACCGGTCCGGTGCTGCCGTCGCCATCGCCGTCGACCTCCAGCGCCGTTGCGACGACCGCACCCGCGCCCCGGCCGACCACGGCCGCGCCGACGACCGCTCGGCCGACGCCGTCGGCGACGACCGCCGCACCGGCGCAGGTGCCGTCGGTGATCGGACTGCCGGAGGCCGACGCGCGTGCCGCGCTCGACGACGCCGGGTTGATCTATCGGCTGGAGTATCGCGGCTCGGACCAGCCGGCGGGCACCGTCATCGAGACGGACCCCCCGGTGGGGACGGCGGTGTCACCGGGAGAGCCCGTGACACTGGTGATCGCCGTGCCACGGACCGCGCCCGGCACCTCCGGCCCGACGGCCTCGCCGCAGCCGACCCGCACCCGATGATCACAGCGTCAGTCGTTCCCTCCCGGGACGGCGCGCCGCCGCCGTGTGGCCGGCGGTAGGCGAACCGACGCGTCGGCAGTACGCGGTGCGGCGCGGTCGGCGTCGTGGGTCGGGCGGCGCGCGGGTGAACGCGACGGGTCAGCCGGCGCGCGCCGGAACCCGCGCCGGCACGGCGGGGGCCCGGCGGATCCCGCGCGAGCGCAGCTCGGCGGCCGGGTGCACCTGGCGGAGGCCACTGGCCTGCACGAAGATCGATCGCCGTTCCACGGCGTCGCCGGCGGCGTTGAGCTCGTACCCGTCGAGCCAGATCCAGCCGTCGTAGGTGGGCCAGTCGTGCACCCGGATCACCCGGAAGAGCAGGGGCTCGGCGAACTGCACGCTCGCCGCGCGGGTTACATGGAGGACGTCACCAGAGCGGGGTAGCACATCGACTCCTGTCCCGAATCTGCCATTTTGGCCGTGCGATCGTTCGCGTCTTACCCCGGACCCCCGTCCGCATCCCACAGATCACCCGGTCGAGTCGACCCGTGCGGTACTCCCGCCGCGACCCGCGGGCATCCAGCGTGGTTGCCTGCCCGCGCCCGGGGTCGGCTGACCGCCGTCGCCCCGGAGCCGTCGCCGCGGTGTCAGCGTCTCCACCGATGCGGCGCGGCGTCCCTCCGGGATTCCGGTGGCGCCGCCCCGGCATGCTTTTGTGATGCCGTCGCCCCGCGCCCGGTGGATCGTTGGAGAGGGCGGCCAGCGCCTTCTCCGGTCGATCCGCCACGCTGAGTGACCCACGGCATACGCACAGGGTGCACGAACCGTATGCTCAATGCAAGTTGCAATGTGGGCCTGCGTACCTGCCTTGTTTCGGGCGGAATTGATCCTTGATGTCCCGGCGGGGCTGCCGGGGGAGCGGGACGCCGCGACGGTTCCCCGCTCCGCCGTCCGCGTCGACACGGCTACGGTGCGCTCGCCCGACCGCCTGCTACGGAGGTGACCGGTGACCGAGCGCCGGAGCCCGACCATCCGTCGCCGCCGGCTCGGCGCCGAGCTGCGCCGACGCCGGGAGGCGGCCGGGGTGACGATCGACGGTGTCGCCGAGCTGCTGGAGTGCTCGGCGTCCAAGGTGTCGAGGATTGAGACGGGGCACACCAGCGCGACGCCGCGGGACGTCCGGGACATGCTCGCGATCTACGGCACTGCCGGGGCGGAGCGCGACGAGCTCGTGCAGATCGCGCGGGAGGCGCGGCAGAAGGGCTGGTGGCACCCGTACAGCACGGTGTTGACCGGCGCGTACGTCGGGCTGGAGGCGGCGGCCTCCTCCGTCCGGGCGTACGAGCAGCAGGTGGTGCCCGGGCTGCTGCAGACGGCCGACTACGCCAGGGCGATGATCCGCGCGGCCCGGCCGGACATCACGGCCGACGAGGTCGAGCGGCGGGTGCGCGTCCGATTGGGCCGTCAATCGTTATTGATCCAGGACGATCCAATCGACCTGCGGGTGGTGCTCGATGAGGCGGTGCTGAGCCGACCGGTCGGCGGTGACGCGGTGATGCGCGCGCAGTTGGAGCGGCTTCTCGAAGCGGCCGAGCTGCCGAACGTGACGCTGCAGATCCTGCCGTTCGACGCCGGAGCGCACGCCGGGATGGACGGGACCTTCGCCATCCTCGACTTCCCCGAGCCGAACGATCCGGCGGTGGTGTACGCGGAGAACGCCACCGGCGGGTTGTTCCTGGAGAAGGCGGAGGAGCTGCGGAAGTACGTCTTCATCTTCGACCACGTCTGCGCCGCCGCCCTCCGACCGGAGGAGTCCGTGTCGGTTATCGCAAAGCTGGCAAAGGAGCCATTGTGGACGTTGAGATCAAGGGGTTCCGGGTTGACCTGACCGCCGCCGAGTGGCGCAAGAGCTCGCGCAGCGGACCCAACTGCGACAACTGCGTCGAGGTCGCCTTCGTCGGGGGCGCCATCGCCATCCGCGACTCGAAGAACCCCACCGGCCCGGCGCTGATCTTCACGCCGGACGAGTGGGACGCCTTCGTCGGGGGCGCGCGGGACGGGGAGTTCGACCTGGTCTGACGCCTTCCGCGTGGCGGTTGTCACCCGTCCGTGCCCGTCGCCGGCGCGGCGACACGTCGTTGTACCCAACGGCGCGGCGGATGCCGCGTCAACCCGCCGCGCGGGTTCGCAGACCGAGCGAGGGACAGGCGACAGGTGATGACCATGGGGTCCGAGAATCTGACCAACGGCTCGGCGACGCAGGATCGGTTCGGGAGCCAGTACCGCGGTAGCCGCCGCGACGCGCTCAACGGCGACACCGCCGACGACCTCGCGCCGCGCAACGGCTCCGCTGCCGCTCGTGCGTCGTCCGACCGTCCGGCGCTGCCCTCACTCGACAGCGGGCTGAAGGAGCCGGTCTTCCCGCCGGCCGGCTGGCTCGACGCGTCCGGTGGCGCTTCGCTGGCGGATCACCCGGTCCTGCGTGGCCTGCTGATGGAGCTGCCGCCGAAGGGCAACGCGCCGAGCGCGGAGTGGCTCGACCGGTGGTTCGAGGCCGCCCGGTCCATCCTCGAACTGCTGTACGCGCAGGACATGACCCGCGGTCGCTGACGGCGCCACCACCCGCTCGACGAGCCGGCTGTGTCGGAGCGCGTGACGCGCGCCGATCACCGCCGCCGCGATCACGGCGGCGGTGATCACCGGACCGGTTCCGGCGGGGCCGGTGAGTTCGACGACGCCGGTCGCCGCGACCGTTCCCGGTAGCATCGCCAGGCCTGTGAGCTGCACCGGCAGCGCCACCATGGGATGCGCGGCCGAGGCCCGCAGCGTCGGCGCGGCGGGTGTCCGGGGCGCGGTGGCGAACGCGGCCGCCGTGCGGCACAACCGGCGGAGCCGGCGCAGCGTCCCCGCCGCCACCGCGAACGCCGGTCCGGCCGGCAGCGCGAACGCGGCGAGCAGGTGATCGGGTCCCCGATCCGCCGTGCCGAGCGCGGCCAGCGTCCCGCCCGCCATCGCGGCGAGTCCCGCCCCGGCCAGTACGACCATGCCGACCGCCCGGCGGCGCAGCGCCCGTGCCGAGCGGGTCCGCGGCAGCCCTTCGACGATGACGCCGGCGGCGAGCCACACCGCGGCGGTCGCGAGCAGCAGGGCGAGGTCGGCGTTCACCGCATCAGCGTCGCCGCGCGCCCGGCACCCGCGCATCCGGGCGCGGCCCCGGCGCCTCCCCGATCCGCACCCCGTACGGGTGCATCGCGTCGCGGTATGGGAACTCCGGCATCTGTACCCGACCAGCCCAACCCAATAGCCTTCCCATAGATCGGGCACCGCTGATTCCTCGCCGCGCGGCGTGCGGGCGGCGCGTGCCGGTCGGAGGGGAGGAAGTCATGACAATCCCGCGGAGATCGGCGGTCGTGGGGGCGGTCGCGTCGGCCATGCTGGCCGCGGCGGCCGTGCCGGCCGCCGCAGCGCCGGCGGAGGGCGCGATCCTGAACGTCGGCGGTGACACGGCGATCGCCGACAGCTACATCGTCGTCTTCAAGGACAACTCGGTCAGCCGTGGCGGTGTCGCGGCGGCCGCGCGGGATCTCGCCGGGCGGCACGGTGGGCGGCTCGGGCACACGTACAGCGCGGCGCTGCGCGGCTTCGAGGTGCGGTTGGACGCGACCCGCGCGGCCCGGATCGCCGCGAACCCGGCGGTCGCGTACGTCCAGCAGAACCACACCGTGACGATCCAGGGCACCCAGCCCAACCCGCCGTCCTGGGGCCTCGACCGCATCGACCAGCGCAACCTGCCGCTGAACAACTCGTACACCTATCCGAGTACGGCGGACACCGTCCGCGCGTACGTCATCGACACCGGGATCAACTTCGCGCACAACGACTTCGGCGGCCGCGCGACCAGCGGCTTCGACGCCGTCGACGGCGGGTCGGCGGACGACTGCAACGGGCACGGCACGCACGTGGCCGGCACGGTGGGCGGCGCGTCGTACGGCGTGGCGAAGGGCGTCCGGCTGGTCGGCGTCCGGGTGTTGAACTGCCAGGGCAGCGGCACCACCGCGCAGGTCGTCGCCGGCATCGACTGGGTGACGGCGAACGCGGTCAAGCCGGCGGTGGCCAACATGAGCCTCGGTGGCTCGGCGGACACCGCGATCGACAACGCGGTGGCCAACTCGATCAACTCGGGGATCACGTACGCGATCGCGGCCGGCAACGGCAACATCCTGGGAGTCCGGCAGAACGCCTGCAACACGTCGCCGGCCCGGGTGCCGGCCGCGGTGACGGTGGGCGCGACGCAGAACAATGACGCCGCCGCCAGCTTCTCCAACTACGGCACCTGCGTGGACATCCTCGCGCCGGGGGTCGACATCACCTCCGCCTGGCACACGAACAACACGGCGACGAACACGATCAGCGGCACGTCGATGGCGTCGCCGCACGTGGCCGGCGCCGCCGCGCTGGTGTTGGCCGCCAACCCGAGCTGGACGCCGCAGCAGGTGCGCGACGAGCTGGTCGGTAAGGCGACCCCCAACGTGGTGACCAACCCGGGCAGCGGCACCCCGAACCGCCTGCTCTACGTCGGTGACGGCGGCACCGAGCCCCCGCCGCCGCCACCCCCGATCGGCTGCTCGGGCAGCAACGGCACCGACGTGCCGATCCCGGACGCGGGCGCCGCGGTGACCAGCGCGATCAGCATCGCCGGCTGTGGCCGGGCCGCCTCGGCGTCCGCGACGGTCGCGGTGAACATCCGGCACACGTTCCGCGGCGACCTCGTCATCGACCTGCTCGCCCCGGACGGGTCGGCGTACCGGCTCAAGAACAGCAGCTTCCTCGACGGCGCGGACAACGTGAACGCCACGTACACGGTCAACGTGTCCGGCGAGGCGGCGGACGGGACGTGGCGGCTCCAGGTCCGCGACGTCTACTCCGGCGACACCGGGTTTGTCGACACCTGGACGCTGACGGTCTAGTCAGCCCCCGTACCGACCTGGGGAGGGTCGGCTGAGGTCCCGGCGCCGCTCGCGCCGGGACCTCACCATGTCCGACGTCGGTGCGCGACGCGGGAACTGCGGCCGGGTCAGACGCTGAACGAGGCGGGGCGCTCGGTCGCGGCCGGGGGCGGCGTCGCGGCCCACAGCTTCGTCTTCTGCGCCCCGAGCCGCGCCAGGTAGGCGGGGTTGAGCACGATGTAGCGGTGCCACAGTCGCTTCGGCTCCAGGCCGAGGCGCCACAGCCACTCCAGGCCGGCGCGCTGCATCCACGGCGGCGGCTTGCGCAGCAGCCCCGCGTGGTAGTCGAAGGCCGCGCCGACCGCCATCAGTGGCATGTCCAGCAGCGGCCGCATGGCGTACGCGAAGACCTCCTGGCGGGGGCAGCCCAGACCGACCAGCACCAGCCGCGCGCCGGACGAGCGGATCCGGTCCGCGATCTCCGCGTCCTCGCCGGGCTGCACCTGCCGGAACTTGGACGCCTCCACACCGGCGATCTTCAGCGCCGGGAACATCCGCTCCAGCGCCGGCAACAGCCGGGACAGCGTCTCGTCGGTGGACCCGTAGAGGTAGACCGGGAGCCCGTCCGCGGCGCACCGCTCAAGCACCTTCAGCGTCAGCGACGGCCCGTAGACCCGATCCGTGAGGCCGGCGCCGTGCAGCAGGTTGAGCGCCCAGCGCACCGGCTGGCCGTCCGGCGTGACCAGGTCGAAGGAGTTGAGCCGCGCGTTGTGCGCCGGGTCGAGGACGCCGGTCATCACGCCGTGCACCGCCAGCGCCGTGAGCGCCAGCGGCCGGCGCTCGTGCGCTGCCGCGATCACCTGGGCGGTGGCCGCCTCGTAGTCGACCGCGTCGACCAGGACGCCGAGTACGTTGCGCTTACCCTGCGCGATCATGCCTGCGGCACCCACTTGTCGACGTTCGCCTCGTAGATCTCCTGCAGGATCATCGGCACGTCGTAGACCTGCTTCCAGTCCGGGTAGTCCCGCTGGAACGCCTCGTTCGAACCGATCCACCACTGGTGGTCGCCGATCCGGTTGGCCTCGTGGTACTCGGTGATCATCGGCTGCCCGGTGATCCGCTCGGCGACCGCGAACGCCTCCAGGTGCGAGGTGTTGGAGTGCCGCCCACCACCGAGGTTGTAGACCGCGGCGGAGCGCGGGTCGCGGAAGAACGCCTCGAACGCGGAGACGACGTCGTGGCTGTGGATGGCGTCCCGCACCATCTTGCCCTTGTAGCCGAAGATCTTGTACGTGCGGCGTTCCATGTTGCACCGCATCACGTAAGCGAGGAAGCCGTGCAGCTCGGTCGCGGAGTGGGCCGGCCCGGTCAGCGTGCCGCCGCGGAAGCAGGCGGTCCGCATGCCGAAGTACCGCCCGTACTCCTGGACCATCACGTCCGCCGCGACCTTGGAGGCCCCGAAGACGGAGTGCAGGCACGCGTCGATCGACATGTCTTCCTTGATGCCGTTCTCGTACGGGTGCCCCGGCTCGATCTCCCAGCGCGTCTCGAGCTCGACCAGCGGCAGGCTGTTGGGGCGGTCACCGTAGACCTTGTTGGTCGAGCAGTGGATGACGGGCGCCTCGATGCAGTGGTCGCGGACGTTCTGCAGCACGTTGAGCGTGCCGCCCGCGTTGACGTCGAAGTCGGTGAAGGGGTCGCGGACGGCCCAGTCGTGGGAGGGCTGCGCGGCGGTGTGGATGACGACCGCGATGTCGCGGCCGTACCGCCGGAAGATGCCCGCGAGCGCGTCCCGGTCCCGGATGTCCACGGTCAGGTGCGTGTACGCGCCGCCGAGCTCCTCGCTCAGCCGCCGCACGTTCCACGCCGTCGACGCCTCGGCCCCGAAGAACTCCCGGCGCATGTCGTTGTCGATGCCCACCACGTCCAGGCCCAGCCCGGCGAAGTGCCGGACGGCCTCCGAGCCGATCAGGCCACCTGATCCGGTCACCAACGCGACACTCACACGGCACTCCAGGGCGTGGGGGGCAGCAGAACCTCAGGAGCATAACGCGGCGCGGGCGCGCGCGGCCCGGTGCGGAGCGCTCCCGGCGGGCGCCGAAGATGCCGGAAACGCCGAAGGGGCCCCGCTTTCGCGGAGCCCCTTCGGCTCTGGTGGGGAAGGGGGGAGTTGAACCCCCACGCCCTTTCGGGCACACGGACCTGAACCGTGCGCGTCTGCCATTCCGCCACTTCCCCGGGCCGGCTCGGGACATAATACTCAGTCCCGTGCGGATTGCTCGTGCTCCCCCAGGAGTATCTGCAATCCCACCCTTCGGCAGGTGCTGGGACATATTACGCTGTCCCTGGCGTCGTCACGAGCGGTATCCGCCGCCCGTGGCGCCTGGGAAGAGTAGCACGGCAACATCGGCCGTAACCACAGGCCGTAAGCAGGGGCCGATCGGCGCGTGAGATGCGCGCGCGACGGCCGGATACCATCATGTCCTCGGAACCCGAGGAGGAGCCGGTGAGCGTGCTGCAACGCTTCGAGAAGCGTTTGGAAGGCCTGGTCGAAGGGGCCTTCGCGAAGGTGTTCAAGGGGGTCGTCCACCCTGTGGAGATCCTCAACGCCATGCAGCGGGAGGCTGAGGCGCACAAGGCTATCCTGGCCGGCGGGCGCACTCTGGTGCCGAACCGCTATGTGATCGATCTCTCGCCCTATGACCATAGCCGCCTCGCGCCGTACGCCGCCGCGCTGGCGCAGGAGCTCGCCCAGTCGCAGGCCGAGTTCATCGGCGAGCAGGCCTGGACGGTCTACGGGGACGTGATCGTCGAGATCGAGCGCGGCGACGGCCTGGACACGGGGATGTTCCGGGTCACGGCCGAGGTCTACACCGGCGGCGACGTCGCCCCGGTGCCCCAGCAGGCCTACGACGCGGCGCCGGCGTACTCGCCGTACGACCAGGGTGGCGGCTACGGGCCGCCGCCGGGACAGGGCGGGCGGAACATCCGGTTGGTCTCCGGTGACGGGCGCAACTACCCGCTGCAGATGGGCTCGACGGTGATCGGCCGTGGCGACCAGGCCAACCTGCGGCTGCCCGACGTCGGCATCTCCCGCCGACACGCCCGGCTCGATTTCGACGGCGCCCAGGTGGTGCTCACCGATCTCGGCTCGACGAACGGGACGATGGTCAACGGTCAGCGGGTTTCGGCGGTGGCCCTCAACCCGGGCGACATGATCCAGCTGGGTACGACCACCCTCACGTTCCGAGTGGACGGCTAGAAACCTTGCCCGACTTCGTCGTCGCCGTCGCCCGGATCGGTTTCATCGTCCTACTGTGGATCTTCGTGTTCACCGTGGTCGGGGTGATCCGCCGGGACCTGTTCGCCGGAGCCAAGTCGAGCCGTCTGGTCGCCGCGCCACGGGGGGTCGGCGCGGCGACGGGGCAGAACCGGCCGGCGAAGGTGAAGCGAGGTCGTGCCGCCCGTCAGTTGGTCGTGACCGCCGGTCAGCTGGCGGGCACCCGGATCACCCTCGGCGAGGCCCAGATCACGATCGGCCGCGCCGAGGACTCCACCCTGGTGATCACGGACGACTACGCCTCCGCCCGGCACGCGAGGCTCGTCCCGCGTGACGGCCAATGGTTCATCGAGGACATGGGTTCCACTAACGGGACGTACCTCGATCGCGCTAAGGTCACCGGGCCCACCCCCGTACCCCTCGCCGTGCCGATTCGCATCGGCCGCACTTCTCTCGAGTTACGGCCATGACTCTCACCCTGCGCTACGCGGCTCACAGCGACCGCGGTCTGATCCGAGACGGGAACCAGGACTCCGTCTACGCCGGACCGCGGCTGCTCGCGGTGGCCGACGGCATGGGCGGCATGGCGGCCGGTGACGTCGCGAGCAACATCGTCATCGGCGCCATGGCTCCGCTCGACGAGGACGTCCCGGGCGATGCCCTGGTCGACGCCCTGCGCTCGGCCGTCGACACCGCCAACCAGCACCTGCGTGACACCGTCGACGCCAATCCCCAGCTCGAGGGGATGGGCACCACGCTGACGGCGACGCTCTTCTCCGGCAGCAAGATCGGCATGGTGCACATCGGCGACTCCCGCGCGTACCTGTTGCGCGACGGCGAGTTCACGCAGATCACGAAGGATGACACCTACGTGCAGATGCTGGTCGACGAGGGGCGGATCAGCCCCGAGGAGGCCAGCAGCCATCCGCAACGGTCGCTGCTCACCCGCGCCCTCGACGGCCGTGACATCGACCCCGAGTACTCCGTGCGGCAGGTGCTCCCCGGTGACCGTTACCTGATCTGCAGCGACGGGCTCTCCGGCGTGGTCAGCGCCGAGACCATCGGGGACACGCTGCGGGAATACGTCGACCCGCAGCAGTGCGTCGAGCGCCTCGTCCAGCTGGCGCTCCGCGGCGGCGGCCCCGACAACATCACGGTGATCGTGGCCGACGCCACCGACCAGGACATCGTCGAGGCCGCGCCGATCGTCGGCGGCGCCGCCGCCCGCGACCGCGGCATGGCGACCGCGGCCGACGACTCGACCCCGGCGGCACGGGCGTCCGCCGCGCTCGCGCCGGCGCCCCGTCCCGCCACCCCGGAGCCGACCGAGGCCGCCGCGACCGCGGGCCGCCATGAGGATCCGGAGCGTCCGCGCCGGCACCCGGTGCGAACCACGGTGCTGCTCGCCGTTCTGCTGGGTATCCTCGGTGGCGGCCTGTGGCTGGGCTGGAGCTACACGCAGCGGCAGTACTACGTCGGCGCCACCGACGACGGGCAGCTGGCTGTCTTCCAGGGGATGCCGGGGGCGATCGCGGGAGTCAGTCTCTCCAGCGTCCATGCGACCAGCGACACCGCCCTGGACGACCTGACGTCGGTCGCGCAGGAACGGGTTAAGCAGGGCATCCAGGCGAAGAACGAGTCCGACGCGGAGCGCCGGCTCGCCGAGCTGACCAACGACAATCCGCTGAACCCCAACCTGAAGCCGGTCTGTTCCACCAGCCCGGAGCCGGAGGTGACGGCGAGCGCCGTCCCGCCGACGCCCACCCCCACGGCCGCAACGGTGACGGGCACCACGCCCGGCGCCACGCCGAGGGCGACGACCAGTGCCCCGGCGACCACGCCCGACGCTCAACCCTCCGACACGGTGCCGCCGCTCACCGATCCGGCGGGCTGTCGACAGACAGACTGAGCGCACACTCGACGACCGAGGGATTCTCACAGTGACCGCGCCCGCCCGACCGGCAGCCACGCCCACCATCACGGGCGAGATGCCGCGCGTCCGGGCACCGAAGACCCGGCGCAACGCGGAACTGGCGCTGCTGGCGCTCTCGATGCTGGTGGTGGCCGCCTACTCGGCGACCATCGAGGCGAACATGCTCCAGACGGTGACCCTGGACTTCTGGTTGCCGACCGCGTCGCTCGCGGCGGTCTTCCTCGGGCTGCACGTGGTGATCCGGCTCCGGGCGCCGTACGCCGATCCCGCGCTGCTGCCGGCGGTGGCGTTGCTCAACGGGATCGGGGTGGGCTTCCTGCGCCGCCTCGACCTGGCCGACGTCGCGCCGGCCCAGCGGCTCGGATATCCGGTCTTCGCGGGCACCGGCGGTCGGCAGCTCGCCTGGACGCTCGCGGCGGTGATCCTCGCCGCGGTGCTGCTGTTCATGATCCGCGACCACCGTTCGGTCTCCCGGTACGCGTACACCCTGGGCCTCGCCGGCATCGTGCTGGTGATGATCCCGGCGGTGCTGCCCCGGGCCTACTCGGAGATCAACGGCGCGAAGCTGTGGATCAGGGTCGGCGGGTTCTCGATCCAACCCGGTGAGTTCGCCAAGATCGCCCTGCTGTCGTTCTTCGCGTACTACCTCGTGCGCAAGCGCGAGGTGCTCTCGCTCGCGAGCCGCCGGTTCCTCGGCATCGACTTCCCGCGCGGGCGGGATCTCGGTCCGGTCGTGCTGGTCTGGATGCTGAGCCTCCTGGTCCTGATCTTCGAGAAGGACCTCGGCACCTCGCTGCTCTACTTCGGCATGTTCGTGGTCACGCTCTACATCGCGACCGAGCGGGTGAGCTGGCTGATCATCGGTCTGCTGCTCTTCTTCGGCGGCGCCTTCCTGGCGTACTTCCTCGGCGGGACCATCGGCGGGCCGTTCGCCAACTTCTACCAGCGGGCCGAGATCTGGCTCGACCCCTTCGCCGATCCGTACGAGAAGGGCTACCAGTTGGTGCAGGGCCTGCTCGGCCTCGGCACGGGCGGGCTCTTCGGCGCGGGACCGGGCGGCGGTCAGCCGGACAAGGTGCCGGAGGTGCACAACGACTTCATCTTCGCGGGCATCGGCGAGGAGGTCGGACTCTTCGGTCTCTCCGCGCTGCTGGTGCTCTACCTGTTGGTCGTCGAGCGCGGTCTGCGGGCCGGTCTGGCCGTACGGGACTCCTTCGGGAAGCTCATGGCCGGCGGTCTCGCGTTCACGCTCGGCCTGCAGGTGTTCGTGATCGTCGGGGGCGTCACCGGTCTCATCCCGCTCACCGGTCAGACCACCCCGTTCCTCTCCGCCGGTGGGTCCTCACTGATGGCCAACTGGCTGCTGATCGCGATGCTGCTGCGGATCTCCGACGCGGCCGGGCAGCCGGTGACCGGTAACGGCCCCGGGCGTCCCGCCGGGGTTCCCGCCGGTCCGCCCGCCCAGCTGCACGGTGCCCCCACGGAGGTGATCAGGCCGTGAATGCTCCCCTCCGCCGGGTCGGCGTGGTCGTCATGATCCTGTTCGGCCTGCTCTTCGCGAACCTCAACTGGGTGCAGGCCTACAAGGCCGACGAGTACCGCACCAGCGACTACAACGGTCGCGTGCAGGTCGCCGAGTACGACCGCCAGCGCGGCAACATCGAGGTCGCAGGCCGGGCGATCGGCACCAGCAGGGCGACCGACGGCGAGCTCAAGTTCCAGCGCAGCTACCCCAACGGCGAGATCTACGCCCACGTGCTCGGCTTCAAGCCGGTGAACGGGGTGCCGACCGGCATCGAGAAGAGCGAGGACGAGTTCCTGGCGGGCAACAGCGACCAGCTCTTCGCCGACCGGGTGCGCGACCTGTTCACCGGCAACGACACCGCCGGCGGGAACGTGCTGCTGACGCTGTCGCGCCGGGCGCAGGAGACCGCGTACCGGGAACTGACCCGCAACCGGGTCGGGGTCGACAAGGGCGCGGCGATCGCGATCGACCCCCGGACCGGTGCGATCCAGGCCCTCGTGTCGATGCCGAGCTTCGACCCGAATCCGCTGGTCAGCCATCGCACCGACGCCGCCGGAAAGGCGTACGAGGCGCTGGAGAAGGACAAGGACGGCCCGCTGAAGAACCGGGCGTTGAGTGAGGTGCTGCCGCCCGGCTCGACCTTCAAGGTGATCGACTCGGCGGCCGCGCTGGAGAGCGGGCTCACCCCGAACAGCAACATCCCGGCCGGCCCCAGCTACACGGCGCCGACCTCCGGCACGCCGATCCGCAACGCCCACCCGTCGATCTGCCCGGAGTCGCAGGTCACCCTGATCGACGCGCTCACCGAGTCCTGCAACACCGGTTTCGCGCAGCTCGGCGTCCGGCTGGGAGCCGACACGATCAAGGAGAAGGCGCGGGCGTTCGGCTTCGAGGACACCGAGCTCACCGTCGGGCGGCTCAACGAGGGCGGGCTGCCGGTGGCGCCCAGCCGTACAGGTGAGATCAAGAACCCGGACGGCAGCGACGACAAGGGGGCGTTGGCCCAGTCCGCGATCGGGCAGAACAACGTGCGGATGACGCCGTTGCAGGGCGCGATGATCGCTGCGGCCGTGGCCAACGGCGGCAGCCAGATGCGTCCCTACCTGGTGCAGCAGCTGCTCGGCCCGGACCGGACCACCATCCACTACACCGCCGCGCCGCGCGAGCTGCGCAAGCCGGTCTCCAGCCAGGTCGCCCAGAGCCTCCAGCAGATGATGCGCAGCGTCGTCGAGAACGGCACCGGCACCAACGCCCAGATCAGCGGCTACACCGTCGGTGGCAAGACCGGCACGGCCCAGGCCGGTGAGGTCAGCGACGACCACGGCTGGTTCATCGGCTTCGTCATGAAGGACGGCCAGCCGATCAGCGCCGTCGCGGTCGCGCTGGAGTCGGCCGGCGACGGCGGCAGCGCGGAGGCCACCCGGATCGCGGGCCAGATCATGAAGGCCGTCATCGCCGACCGGGGAGGCAAGTGACATGCTGAGCCCCGGTGTGGCGCTCGGCGGCCGATATCGGCTGGACGAGCGCATCGCCAGCGGCGGGATGGGCGACGTCTGGCGCGGCATCGACGACGTGCTCGGCCGCACCGTCGCGGTGAAGGTGCTGCTGCCCGCGCTGCTCGAGGAGCCGGGCTTCGCGGAGCGCTTCCGCGGCGAGGCCCGCACGATGGCCACCATCAACCACCCCGGCGTGGTCGACGTCTACGACTACGGCAGCGACCGCGACCTCGCCTTCCTGATCATGGAGTACGTCGAGGGCGACGCGCTGTCGCGCACGCTCAGCCGGGTCGGCCGCCTCACGCCGGCCCGCACGATGGCCCTGGTGGCGCAGGCCGCCGACGCGCTGCAGGCCGCTCACGACAAGGGCATCGTGCACCGCGACGTGAAGCCGGGCAACCTGCTCGTCCGCCCCAACGGCACGCTCGTGCTCACCGACTTCGGCATCGCCCGCTCCGAGCTGGTGGGGCAGCTCACCGCGGCCGGCTCGGTGCTCGGCACCGCCTCGTACATCTCGCCCGAGCAGGCCACCGGCGCGACCGCCACGCCGGCCTCCGACGTGTACGCCCTCGGCGTGGTCGCGTACCAGTGCCTCTCCGGACGTCGCCCGTTCGAGGGGGACAACCCGCTCGACATCGCCATGAAGCACGTACGGGAGCCGGTGCCGCCGCTGCCGCCGGACACCCCGCCCGCGGTTCGATCGATCGTCGACCGGGCACTCGCCAAGGACCCGGCGGCCCGGTGGCCGAGCGCCGCCACGCTCGCGGCGGTGGCGCGCCAGGCCGCCACGCTCGCCGCGCCGGCCCGCCCGGCGACCGCGCAGGTCCGGGCCACCTCACCGGTACGCCCGCCGGTCTCGCCGGCGCCGGCGTACCGGCCACCGGTGGCGGGTTCGGCCGCCATTCCGCACCGGGCCGCCCCCATGATCGCGTCGGCCGGTCCACCGCCGGCACCCGGATACAATCGGGGAGCGGCGCCCTTACCCCCGGCGCGCCCACAGCAATCGACTTCATATGGATATGCCCGACCGCCGGCACCACCACAAGGGGGCGGAGACGCGGGACACCGGCAGCTTCTCGTGGTGCTGGCGATCCTGCTCGGCGTACTGGTGCTGATCTGCTCCGCGGCGATCTCCTACCGCTGGCGGCAGGACGACGCCGTCAGCGGCCTCGGCACGCGACAGCATTCGATCGCGGCCGTGAGACAGGCGGGCGTCGATGATGCCGGTCACTGGGGCGCGCCGTACCGTCAGGTGGGCGCGCATTCTGCATTCCGGCAAGGTGACGACCACATGAGCGAAGGACGACAGACGAGATGACGGCGCAGGCCCGCCTGCTCGGTGGCAGGTATCAGGTCGGCGAGCTGCTCGGCTACGGCGGCATGGCCGAGGTGCACCGGGGGCGCGACCTCCGGCTCGGCCGGGATGTCGCGATCAAGTCGCTCCGGACGGATCTGGCCCGGGACAAGACCTTCCAGGAGCGTTTCCGCCGGGAGGCCCAGAACGCGGCGTCGCTGAACCATCCGGCGATCGTCGCGGTCTACGACACCGGTGAGGAGTATGCCCCGACCGGCGAGGCGCTGCCCTTCATCGTCATGGAGTTCGTGAACGGGCGGACCCTCAAGGAGGTGCTGGCGGCCGAGGGGCGGCTGATGCCGCGCCGCGCGCTGGAGATCACCGCCGACATCTGCGCCGCGCTGGAGTTCAGCCACCGGCACGGGATCATCCACCGCGACATCAAGCCCGGCAACGTGATGCTCACGCAGAACGGCCAGGTCAAGGTCATGGACTTCGGTATCGCCCGGGCTCTGGCCAGCGGCGCCACCACGATGACCCAGACCAGCGCGGTGATCGGCACGGCGCAGTACCTGTCGCCGGAACAGGCGCGCGGCGAGGCCGTGGACGCCCGCTCCGACGTGTACGCCGGCGGCTGCGTGCTCTTCGAGCTGCTCTGCGGGCATCCGCCGTTCGTCGGTGACAGCCCGGTGAGCGTGGCGTACCAGCACGTCCGGGAGGACCCGCGGGCGCCGAGCGACATCAACCCCGACGTCACGCCGCCGATCGACGCGATCGTGCTCAAGGCGCTCTCCAAGAACCCGCTCAACCGCTACCAGAGCGCCGGCGAGATGCGGGCCGACCTGCTGCGCTGCGCCAACGGTCGGCCGGTGATGGCCACGCCGGTGCTGCGGGAGGACGAAACCGTCGCGATGGCCGCGGCGGCGACCGCGATCCGTACCCCGACCGGGGCCACGCGGGCGATTCCGGCGCAGCAGGCGAAGCGGAAGAACTCGGCCTGGGTGCTCGCCACGCTGAGCGCGCTCGGCGTGCTCGCCGTGGTCGCCCTGATCGCCGGCCTGATCTTCGCCATGCAGGAACCGGACGGGCCGAAGCAGGTCGCCCTGGAGTCGTTCGTCGGCAAGCCGGCGAACACCGCCGAGGCGCAGCTCCGCACGGCCGGGTTCGTCGTGACGAGCACCCCGAAGGAGCAGGACGACTGCAAGACGCCGACGGTGCTGGCGCAGACCCCGCCGGGTGGTCAGCAGGTGGACGAGGGGAGCCCGGTCGAGCTGGTCGTCTGCGCCCCGCCGGACACCGTCGTCGTCCCGCCCCTCGTCGGGTTGACCGAGGACGACGCGCGGAAGCAGTTGACCGAGAGGAATCTGCAAGCCAAGGTCGAATACGTCAACAGCACGGAGCCCCAGGGCCGGGTCGTGAAGGTGCCGCAGCAGGGCAAGGCGGTGAAGAAAGACGCGACGGTCGAGCTCCAGGTTTCGAAGGGGAACCAGGCGGTCGTGCCGAACGTGGTCGGCGAGAGTGAGGGCACCGCGAGACGCCTCCTGACGGATGCCGGCTTCACGGTCAACGTGGAGGAGGGTCAGCCGGGCCCCAGGCCGGGTACGGTCGTCGACCAGAACCCGAGGGCCGGGCGGACGGCGACGAAGGGTTCCCAGGTGACGATCGTCGTCACTCCGGAGCAGCAGGAGGAGCCGACCCCGGACCCGTCACCGACCCCCGAGGTCACGCCGCCGCTCGGTGGACTCGGGGGCGGCCTGGGGGCGGTCAGCGGGCGGAACTGACGCCACGGAACGCGAACGGCGCCGGCGACCACGGGGATCGCCGGCGCCGTTTGGCGTCAGCGGCCGGAGCTGTCAGGCGGCCGCGAACGCACCGCGGCGGCGCTCGTCGACCTCGGCGGCGAGCGCGGGCGCCCGGTCCAGCGCCTCCGGCAGGCCGCACGCGGCGAGCCAGTTGGCGAGCATGGTGTGGCCGCCCTCGGTGAGCACCGACTCGGGGTGGAACTGCACGCCCTCGATCGGTAGCGTGCGGTGCCGCATCGCCATCACGATCCCGGACTCGGTCCGACCGGTCACCTCGATCTCGTCCGGCAACGTCTCGGCCACCACGGCGAGCGAGTGGTAGCGGGTCGCGGTGAACGGGTCGGGCAGCCCGGCCAGCACCCCGTCGCCCCGGTGGTGCACCCGCGACGTCTTGCCGTGCAGCAGCTCCGGGGCCCGGGTGACGGTCGCGCCGAACGCGGCGCCGATCGCCTGGTGCCCCAGGCAGACCCCGAAGATCGGCAGCGTTTCGCCGTACTCCCGGATGATGTCGATGCAGAGCCGTGCCCGCTCGGGCGTGCCGGGACCGGGGGAGAGCAGCACCCCGGCGGCGCCGGCGCGGCCGACGTCGGCCAGCTCGATCTCGTCGTTGCGCCGCACCTCGCACTCCGCCCCGAGCTGACCGAGGTACTGCACGATGTTGAAGACGAACGAGTCGTAGTTGTCGATCACGAGTACGCGCATCGGGTCACCTGTTCGACGTCGCGGAGGGAGCGGGGTTGTTCTCGCTCGTGTCGTACGGGATGTCGTGGTCGTCGAGCCCGGGGGCGCCGGGGTCGACGGAACCGGGATCCCCCGGCACCCCGCCCTCCTGCGTCACCTGCACGTCGTCGAAGGGCAGCAGCGGCTCCGCCCACGGGAAGACGAAGAACCAGAGCAGCGCGGTGAACCCGGCGGCGAGCAGCAGCGAACCAATGATCTTGCCGGGTAGTCCGAAGGGGAGGCGGCGCCAGATCCACGCGTACACGGTCAGCCCCCCAACTCTGCGGGATCGCCGGCCGACTTCGGCTGGCTGCGGACGAGCTTGGCGTGCACGATCAGCCGCTCGTAGTTGTCGTATTTCGGGTTGCAGGTGGTCAGGGTGAGGAAGGCTTGTGTCGGTCTGACGCCCGGCCTGTTCGGCACCGGGGCGACGACCTCGACCCGGGTCGGCTTGACGATGTGGTTCTGCGTGGTCTGGTACACGAACCAGGTGTTCCTGGTCTCCACCACGATCACGTCGCCGGCCTTCATCTCGTCCAGCCGCCAGAAGGTGGCCGGGTTGCGGTGGCCCGCGACCGCGAAGTTCCCGACCTGTCCGGGGTCGGCGCTCTTCGGGTAGTGGCCGGGGGCGTACCGGATGTCCGCCTGGCTCACGCCCTCCACCACGACCCATTCCTTGCCGAGCTTGGGGATGTGCAGCCAGGCGATCGGCTTGCCGATCTTCGGTGCGGTCGGCGAGCGAGTGGGCGCCGGGGACGGTCCGACGGTCGGGTCCGGGCCCGGCTGCTCCCACTCCTGGGCGAGTTGGGCGCCGAGATCCTGCTGTTCGGCGTTGACGATCGCCGACTTGCCCCACACCTCGTACGCGGCGAAGAGCAGCACCACCAGGCCGAACGTCATCAGCAGTTCGCCGGTGGCGCGGGCGCCGGAGCGCAGCCGCGAGCCGATCGTCGGGCGGGTCAACTCGGAGTAGACGCTCTTGTAGCCCTCGTCGGTCAGTTCCGGACGCAGCTGGACGACCTGTTCGCCCCGGCGCGGCTGCGGCCCGTCGGTCGCCTCCTCCGCGGCCTTCTCGGCCGGATCGTCCGACGCCCGCCGCGGCTCGTCCGGGGTGGGCGGGCGCTCGTCCTGGCCGGGTACGCCGTCGTGCGGGCCCGCTGGGCCGGGCAGGGCCGGCAGCACGGTCGTCGCGTCGCTGTCCACCGGGTTCGAGGCCGGCATCGGCCGGTCGGTGATCGCCGGGATCACCGTGGTCGGGACGTCGACCGTCGGCGGCACGAGCGCGGCCGGCTGGATCATCGTCGGCGCGTCGCTCAGCGGGGGCGGCTGCGGCGGCTGTCCGGTGCCGGGCTGCGCGGGCACCGCCGGCGAGGGGGGCCCGGGTGGTGCCGGCGAGGGACGTCGCGGCTCGTAGCCGGTCGGCGCGGGGGAGGGCGGCCGGCCCGGTTCGTGGCCGCGCGGCGGCACCCCCGCCCGATCGACCGGGTGGTAGTCGTGGAGCGCTCCGGCCGGACTTCCCGCTCCGTATTCGCGCGGCGTCCGGGCCCGGTCGCCGGGCCCGTAGTCACGCGCGGTCATGCCGGGGCGGGCGTCCGGGCCGTAGTCGCGCGCCGGTGGCGTCGGCCGGTCGCCGGGCAGCGGCCCCTCGGCCGGCGCGCCGGGGCGCGGACCGGGCCGGTAGCCGGCCGGACGGGGCGGCGCCTCGGGGGAGGGCCATCCCGACGGTGGGTGTGGCGGTGCCGGCGCAGCCGGCGGGATGCCGGTCGGCGGCGGCGACACGGGCGCGGCCGCCGACGGGGCGGGTCGGGGCCGGCGGGGAGCCGCCGGGGGCGCGTCCGGCGGGGCGTCGGTGACGCGCGGCATCACAGCCGTCGCGTCCTCGTCCCGCGCGCGGTGTCGCCCGTGCCGACCGTGGTTCGGTTCGTCGGTCATGGCGGTCACTCCCCGGGGACGCCGGCGGAGCGGAGCCCGCTCGACCCGGCGTACGCCGGCACCGTCACGTTGGACTCGACGGTCTCGCGGTAGCCGAGCCGGTAGTGCAGCACCGCGTCCTTGAACTCGCGGACGCCCTGGTCGGAGTCGAGCGCGCGCCTCAGCGCGGCGGGATCACCGATCGCGGTGATCCGGAACGGCGGCGAATAGACCCGCCCGTCCAGCAGGAGGGTGTTCCCCACACAGCGCACGGCGCTGGTGGAGAGCACCCGGACACCCATGATCGACATTGCCTCAGCTCCCCCGGCCCACATCGCGTTGACGACTGCCTGAACGTCACCCTGATGAACAACGAGATCATCGTTGCTGGGGTTGCCGGGGCGGCTGCTGTCGTTCAGTCGAGGGGCGTCGTTCAGTTCGACCGTGAGCCCCCGGCCGCGCAGCGCGGTGAAGCCGGCTCCGGCGAGGCTCCGGGCGACCCGGGCCCGCTGCTCGTTGATCGGCCCGTCCTTGCCCGCGATCGCGTCGGCCTGCTGCTCGGTCTGGTCGCGCAGCCTCCGGGCGCGCTCCTCACTCGCGGCGACCCGCTCGCGGCGTTCGTTGATCACCTGCGTGATCTCCGGTCGCCGGTCCTCGCGTAGCGAGGTGCCGCCCGCCGTGGTGGCGGTGGTGGTGAAGAGTAGACCGGCGGCGAGGGAGATCAGCGGGACGCCGATGGACCAGACGCTGCGGCGCCGGGTACGGCGGGGGAGCAGGCCGACGATCGCACGCCGGAACGCCTTGCCCCAGGACGAGGCACCGGACGTGTACTCCATCGGCTCCCCTCCGTCCTCCGGCATTGATCTCGACTCGTGCTTCCGCGCCACCACGTTGGGGTTTCCGCCCTGCTGGCACCCATTGTGCCGCGTCTCGGCGATCTCCCCGCCCCCGTCCGTGGCCTGAGCGCGCAGACTTGACTACGCTAGCTGTCGAACATTATTGGCCATGGACCGTCGCCGCTGCGTCCGGTTGTCAGGCCGGACAGAGGATTGCCACCCTTCAGGAGAGCGTCGTGCCAAAGTCTCAGGTCCGCAAGAAGAAGGTGTACACGCCGCCGACCGACGTCCGCCCGGCGGCGACCGCGGCGACGCGCAAGCCCAGCCCCGTCTGGCTGCCGATCACCGCCGTCTCGTTGATCGTCTTCGGCATCGCCTGGCTGGTGGTCTACTACCTCTCCGAGACCTCCTACCCGGTCGCTTCGTGGGGTTACTGGAACCTCGCCGTCGGGTTCGGCGCGATGGTCGGCTCGCTGATCCTGCTCTCCCGCTGGCGCTGAGCCCGCGGCCCGCGCCGGCCGCCGGCCCGGGCGCAGGGCCGCAAACCCGTCTGACCCGTTCGGCGACCGCCACCCGTGGCGGTCGCCGAAACCTGCGACGGGTGCGCCGTCGAACCGCGTGCGAGCTGCGAGGTTACTCACGCTACTGATGAGTAACATTGCGCGTACGCTCACACTGTGACCGGCTGGTTCGGTCACCAGCGCTTGCCAAGCAGCAAACCGGGAGGCCAAGGCAATGGGCAGCGTCCAGATCGTCACTACGGTGCTTGCCGCCGCCGTCACGGCCGTCGCGGTGTGGTTGGCCGTACGGGCGGTGCGGCAGATGGTCGCCGTGATCCGCCTCGGCCAACCCGATCCCGACCGGTTCGGCGACAAGGGCGTCCGGACCAGGACCATGCTCACCGAGACGGTCGGGCACACCCGGATGCTCAAGTGGAGCGTGGTCGGCGCCGCGCACTGGTTCGTGATGGTGGCGTTCATCGCGCTGTCGTCGCTGGTGCTGGAGGCGTACTTCGAGGTCGTGGACCCGAAGGCGGAGCTGCCGATCGTCGGCGGGTGGCTGCCGTACGGGCTGGTCACCGAGCTCATCGGGATCTTCGGCTTCGTCGGCATCCTCGTGCTGATCGGGATCCGACTCGCCAACCGCCCGAACCGGGCCAAGGGTCGCTCGCGTTTCACCGGCTCGACGATGTGGCAGGGCTACTTCGTCGAGGCCGTCGTGCTGGCCGTCCTGGTCGTCGGCTTCTTCATCCGCGGCTTCAAGGTCGCCACCGACCACTTCGAGTACCCGGTCTGGGCCACCCCGGTCAGCCACGCCGTCGGCGCGCTGCTGCCGAACTGGCCGGACGCGGTCTCGGTCACCGCGCTGCTCAAGATCGCCATCTCGATGACCTGGCTGATCGTGATCGCCCTCAACGTGACGATGGGCGTCGCGTGGCACCGCTTCCTCGCGTTCTTCAACATCTTCTTCAAGCGCGAGCCGGCCAAGCCCGCCGGCTCCGGTCTCGGCGCGCTGCGCCCGATGATGAGCCAGGGCAAGCCGCTCGACTTCGAGGAGGCCGACCCGGAGAAGGACCAGTTCGGCGTCGCGCACGTCGAGCAGTTCACCTGGAAGGGCCTGCTCGACTTCAGCACCTGCACCGAGTGCGGCCGCTGCCAGTCGCAGTGCCCGGCCTGGAACACCGGTAAGCCGCTCTCGCCGAAGCTGATGATCCTGTCGCTGCGCGACCACGCGTACGCCAAGGCGCCCTACCTGCTGGCCGGCGGCGGCAAGGACCTGACCGGCGAGGAGAAGGCGACCGCCGCGCAGCTCGCGCACATGGACGTGCTGGCGCTCGCCGAGGGCGACCGTCCGCTGATCGGCGGCGCCGACGTCGGCGGCGTCATCGACCCGGACGTCCTCTGGTCCTGCACCACCTGCGGCGCCTGCGTCGAGCAGTGCCCCGTCGACATCGAGCATGTCGACCACATCGTCGACATGCGCCGCTACCAGGTCCTGATCGAGTCGAGCTTCCCGTCCGAGGCCGGCGTCATGCTGCGGAACCTGGAGAACAAGGGCAACCCGTGGGGCGCGCCGCAGAACACCCGCGAGGACTGGACCAAGGGCCTGGACTTCGAGGTGCCGCGGGTCGGCGAGGTCGATGACTTCGAGTACCTCTTCTGGGTGGGCTGCGCCGGCGCGTTCGAGGACCGGGCGAAGAAGACCACCCGTGCGGTCGCCACGCTGCTGAACGAGGCGGGTGTGAAGTTCGCGATCCTCGGTGAGGGCGAGACGTGCTCGGGCGACCCGGCCCGCCGGATCGGCAACGAGTTCGTGTTCCAGATGCTCGCGCAGCAGAACGTCGAGACGCTGAACGAGGCGTTCGGCGACCGCGAGCCGGCCAAGCGCAAGATCGTCGCGACCTGCCCGCACTGCTTCAACACGCTCGGCAACGAGTACGGGCAGCTCGGCGGCCACTTCGAGGTCGTGCACCACACGCAGCTGCTGGCGCACCTGGTCGCCACCGGCAAGCTCACCCCGGTGCAGCCGGTCGACGGCGCGGTCACCTACCACGACCCCTGCTACCTGGGCCGGCACAACCGCGTCTTCACCCCGCCGCGCGAGGTGCTCGGGTCGGCGGCGGCCGAGGGCCTCACGGAGATGCCACGCAACTCCGAGCGCTCCTTCTGCTGCGGCGCCGGTGGCGCCCGGATGTGGATGGAGGAGCGCATCGGTAAGCGCATCAACGTCGAGCGGGTCGAGGAGGCGCTCTCGACGGGGGCCCAGACCATCGCGGTCGGCTGCCCGTTCTGCTACACGATGCTCGGCGACGGCGTGACCGGGAAGAAGTCGACCGGCGAGGCCGGCGACAACGTCGAGGTCGTGGACGTGGCTACGGTGCTGCTCCGGTCGGTGAAGCCGGAGACCACCGCCGAGCGCGAGCCGGCGGCGAGCGGGGCGTAACGCACGTCACCAAAGGCCCACATCGGTCACCCGATCGGTGTGGGCCTTCGCGTTCGGGGGCCGGGAATGCGCGCTGACTAGCGAAAATAGTGCATTCACAATATACGCGCGGCATTCATGAGTCTCGTTCTCACGCAACACATGGTATTGGCGCGACCGCGCAGCGAACATGCGCCCTTTCCCGCCTTGATTTGGTTCGGAACCTCTTCTAACGTGAGCCACTGGCCGCTGTGGATGTCGGTCTCCACTTCCCCCGCGGGAGGCCCCGGCGGTCGGTGATGAAGGAGTCGGTGCCCGATGGCACGTGCGCGCGACAATCTGCGCCAGCCACAGAACCGAGAACATCAGCAGACGCGTTCCCGCCCGCCACTCCGCGTCGCAGGCCGTGTGCTCCTCGCTCTCGCGGCGGTGCTCGCCGTCGGCGCGCTCTCGCCCGCACAGGCGCACGCCGAGCCCTCGGTCGGCGAGATCGAGAAGCAGATCGACGCCCAGTGGGAGCAGCTCGAGCCCGTCATCGAGCAGTACAACAAGGTGCACAGCCAGCTCAAGGCCAACAAGAAGCGGCAGACCGAGCTGGCGAAGAAGATCCGACCGCTGTCGTTGCAGGTCGAGATGGCGATGTTCCAGGTCGGCCAGATGGCGAACCAGTCGTACCGGGTCGGCCCCTCCTCGGATCTGAACGCCCTGCTCGCATCCGGGTCCGCCAGCGCCCTCACCGAACAGCTCACCCTGCTCGACCGGCTCACCCGGCAGCAGCGGGAGCAGATCGCCGGCGTCACGGCCGCCCGCGACAAGTTCGACGGCGAGAAGCGCAAGCTCGACGCGCTCGTCGCGCAGCAGCAGAAGCAGGACGCCGAGCTGGCCGCGCGGAAGAAGAAGATCGAGAAAGATCTCGACCGGCTGCAGAAGCTCCGCGTGACCGCGTACGGCTCGAGCAGCGCCGGCGGCTCCCTGCGGATTGGGCCATGCCCCGCGACCTACCCGGGCGGTAAGGCCGGGATCGCGGTGAAGACCGCCTGCGCCCAGATCGGCAAGCCGTACGTCTTCAACGCGTCCGGGCCGGGGTCGTTCGACTGCTCCGGCCTCACCCAGTACGCCTGGGCCGCGGCCGGCGTGTCCCTCACCCACTTCACCGGCGCCCAGTGGAACGAGGGCACCCCGGTGAGTCAGAGCGAGGCGCGCCCCGGCGACCTGGTCTTCTTCCGCAGCGACCTGTCCCACGTCGGGATGTACGTCGGCAACGGCCTGATGGTGCACGCGCCGACGAGCGGTGACGTGGTGCGGATGGCGCCCATCAACCAGTTGCCGATCGCGGGCTTCCGCCGACCCGGCTGACGTTCGGCGCGCCGACGGCACCCGGCAAAGGGCCCCTGCTCCTCGCGAGCAGGGGCCCTTGCTGTGATCGCGGGATCAGCGCGGGGCACCCACCGGTGAGGGCAGGAGCCGCAGGTCGTCCTTGTTCACGTACATGATCCGGTGGCCGAACTGGATCTGCACGTAGGTCAGCTCGCCGCGGATGACCGTGCGGTCACCCGGCGCCGAGCCGTCGAAGCTCACCGCGCGGTAGTACTCGCTCGGCAGGATGTTGCCGACGGCGTAGCGCTGGCCGGCCGCGAGCGTGTACTGCAGCGGCACGATCGCCTGCGCCGGCACGCCGTCCGGGTAAGCCGCCGCCTCCGGGTAGGCCCGGCCGTACACGGGGATCGTCGCCTTGCCCGCCTTCGGCGTCGCCACCAGGCCGGTGGACCACTTGGCCGTGGGAGCGGCGGCGGGGTTGTGGAACCACGCCTTCTGCCCGAGGTACCAGATCGCCGTCCAGTCGCGCTGCCGCTCCGCGACCGCGTACGTCTGGCCGGCCGACGCCCGGGCACCGTGGTCCCAGACCTCCATCGTGCTCGGTGCACCGTCCGCGTGCAGGCCGAGGTCGACGACCAGCGGCGCGTCGTGGCTGGGCGCGCTGTGCAGGATCACCGCCGACGATCCGCGCGACGGGCACGGCGCGGACGGCGGGACGGGGGCCGGCGGGGCCGGCCGTTCCGGCGGCTGCCGGTTGCAGCCCTGGAACGCCGGCCGGTTGGTGGTGAAGTCCGGGTCGATGGTGACCAGTCCGGTCCGCGCCGTGCCGAACTGCCGGAACGGGGCCCTGAGCAGATCGAAGTAGTGCCCCCAGTCCCAGTACGGGCCGGGGTCCCAGTGCATGCCGCCGACCGCGGCCGGGGTGATGCCGGGGACGTTGTCGTGGCCGATGATGTGGTTGCGGTCGAGCGGGATGTCGAACCGCTGCGCGAGGTAGCCCACCAGCTTCGCCGAGGTGCGGTACATCGCCTCGGTGTACCAGGTGCCCGCGCCCGCGAAGCCCTCGTGTTCCAGCCCGATCGCCTTGGCGTTGACGTACCAGTTGCCGGCGTGCCACGCGACGTCCTTGGCCTTGACGTGCTGCGCGATGTGGCCGTCGACGGAGCGGAGCGTGTAGTTCCAGCTCACGTACGTCGGGTCCTGCACCATGTTGATGGTGCCGGCGTAGGAGCCCTCGGTGTCGTGGATGACGATGTATTCGATCTTCTGCTGCGCGGGCCGGTTGGCGAGGTCGTGGTTGCCGTAGTCGCCCGAGGTCGGGCCGTACTGCTCGTAGGGGGCGGGGATCCACTCGCAGGCGACGTCGCTCGGGCACTCCAGGCCGTCGGTCCGCGCGGGCTTGCGCAACCCGAGCCGCTCCAGCCAGGCCCGCACGGGGACGAGGCCGGCGTGCCGGGCCAGCGTGACGCGGTGCCCGTCGTCGGTCACCCGACTCGCGCCGTCCCGGATCGTGCCGAAGACCTCGTCGGCGAAGGCCGCCGCGGCGTCGGCGTTGTCCGCGCCCGAGTAGCGCGCCACCGCGCCGTACCAGGCCGCGGGGTCGGTGCGGGCGCCGACCGGGGCGCCGAGCGCCTTCTGGTACGAGGCGAGCAGCGCCGCGCCGCCCCGGATGTTCGCCGTCGGGTCCGCGCGCAACGCCTCCTTCGCGACGCCGGTCAGCGCGGCGGCGGCGTCGAGGGTCTGCATCGAGGCGGCGGGCGGCGTGCCCGTCTCGCCCGAGTCGACGTCCTTGGCCGGTCGGCTGTCATCGCCGCGCGGGTCCTCGTCGTCGTCGTGGTGCTGCCCGCCCGGGGAGGCCACGTGCGCGGCGTCGGTGAGATGCATCGGGCCGTAGCCGCCGCTGGTGCTCGGCGTGCCGGCGTTGGTGTCCCAGCGCGACTCCAGGTAGGAGACGCCGAGCAGCACGCTCTCCGGCACCCCGTACGCCGCGGCGGCGGCCGCGTACTCCTGTTGCCGGTCGTCGGGCGCGGCGCCCACGGCCGGCGCCGGTCCCGGCGACAGCAGCGTGGTCGCCCCGACGACCGCGGTGCTGAGCAGGGCCAGCCTGCTCAGCGCTTTGGAACGGTGCATTCGGACCTCCATTCAGGGTGTTGCTTCCCCGCCCACCCTCGCCCCGACCGCGCACGCCCGTCAATGGGTTGCGGTTGGTGCATCGAGAGAGAAGAAAAGCTTCATCGGGCCCGGGGTGGGATCCGATAGACCATCGACAATGACCCACCTCGACCGTTGCGCCCGATACATTTTCGTTGGTCGATTGTAGGCGTGGCGCGTTACCGGCGGATATACGTCCGAAACTGAGTGGTCGTCACGCTTGCGCCCGGAGAACCGGCGTCTCTAATGTGGGTCCTTGTCGAGCCGGAACGCGGTCGCCCAACCTGGTCGGCCCCGACCCGACGCCGCCGAATCGTTCACGCAGCACGAGCCGGGGACCCACGTACCACTGGGGTGAATCCGCATCGCGGTAGGGCGCCACTCTTTCCCGCCCGAACCCGTCAGCTAACCCGGTAGGCGGACTGGAAAGAAGGAGTCCGGTGGCTACCCATGCCCCGCGGCGGTCCCGTCGGCCGTTCTCCGGCCGGTGGCGTTCCGCGTCACGCCCGCGTCACCTGATCCTCGCCGCCGCGCTGGCCGCGGTCGCCGTCCTGCTCGCCGGCGCGCCCGCCCACGCAGAGCCCTCCGTGGCGGAGATCGAGAAGCAGATCGACGCCGCCTGGCAGAAGCTCGAACCGGTGATCGAGCGGCACAACGCCACGCGGCAGCAGCTGGCGGCCAAGCGGAAGCAGGCCGACGCCCTCGACAAGAAGATCCGGCCGCTGCAGATCCGGGTGGACTCGGCGATGGCCAAGGTGAGCGGGCTGGCCGCGCGTTCCTACAAGAGCGGTAACACCGCCGCGATCAACGCGGTGCTCAGCAGCGGCTCGCCGACCACGTTCGCCGATCAGCTGGAGCTGCTCGACCGGTTCGCCCGTCGGCAGGCCAGCGACGTGCGGGCGGTGGTCGAGCTGAAGGACCGGTACACCGCCACGAAGGCGCCGCTGGACGCGCTGGTGACGCAGTTGACCCGCGCCGAGGCCGACCTCGCCAGGAAGAAGGCCGGGATCGACCGCGAGATCAAGCGGTTGCAGGCGCTGCGGCTCAAGGCGTACGGCAGCGGCGGCGGCATCGGCTCGCTGCGGCCGGCCCCGTGCCCCGCTACCTACCCCGGCGGCGCCGCCGGCACCGCCGTCCGGTTCGCCTGCGCACAGATCGGCAAGCCCTACGTCTGGGCCGCCGAGGGACCCGACGGTTACGACTGTTCCGGCCTGACGCTCGCGGCCTGGCGGCAGGCCGGGGTGCAGCTGCCGCACAACGCCGCGGCCCAGATGGAGGCCACCACCCCGGTCGGCCGCGCGGAGCTGCGCCCCGGTGACCTGGTCTTCTATTACGCCGACGTGCACCACGTCGGGATGTACGTCGGAAACGGCTGGATCGTGCACGCCTCGCAGACCGGCGTGCCGATCAAGATGGCGAAGGTCGACGCGAGCCCGATCAGCGGCTACGGACGACCGGGATAACTTTCCCCGGCGGCCCCTGCGGGCGCGTTTCCCCCGGCGCGTACCGCGCATCGGCCGCACCAGAAGAAGGTGTCCTCCCGGACCCGCACGGTCCGGGAGGACACCTTCTTCGTTTCGTGCGTCAGGCGGTCGGCCAGGTCCGCCAGTTCTGCCAGGAGCGGCTCGGCGTCGGACCGCGCTGCCCCTGGTAGCGCGATCCGTAGACCGCCGAGCCGTACGGGTGCTCGGCCGGCGACGACAGTCGGAAGATGCAGAGCTGGCCGATCTTCATGCCGGGCCAGAGCGTGATCGGCAGGTTCGCCACGTTGGACAGCTCCAGCGTCACGTGGCCGGAGAAGCCGGGGTCGATGAAGCCCGCCGTGGAGTGGGTGAGCAGCCCGAGCCGGCCCAGGCTCGACTTGCCCTCCAGGCGGCCGGCGAGCTGGTCACCGAGCGAGATCACTTCGAGCGTCGAGGCCAGCACGAACTCGCCCGGGTGCAGCACGAACGGCTCGCCGTCCGGGACCTCGACCTGCGACGTCAGGTCGTCCTGCTGCCGCGCCGGGTCGATGTGGGTGTACAGGTGGTTGTTGAAGACCCGGAAGTGCCGGTCCAGCCGTACGTCGATGCTGGAGGGCTGGACGAGCCCCGGCTCGAACGGCTCCAGCGCGAGGTCGCCCGTCTTGATCGCGGAGACCAGATCCCGGTCGGAGAGCAGCATCGTCACACCTTAAGCGACCGGCCGATACCGATCGGGTGAGGGCCGCGTTCGACTACCGATCTCGAACATATGTTCGATAGAATCCTCCCATGGCTTCCTGGTCCGACTTCGCCGCCGACGAGCCGCGGCTCGCCGACGCGATCCGCTCCCTCCTGCAGCAGTACGGGCCGGGTCTGGGCTACCTGGCAACCGTGCGCGCCGACGGGGGGCCGCGGGTGCATCCGGTTTCGCCCGTGATCACCGATGAGGGGCTCTTCTGCTTCGTCATCGACTCGCCGAAACGCCGCGACCTCGAGCGCGACGGCCGGTACGCGCTGCACTCCTTCCCGCCGGAGGACAGCAACGACGAGGCGTACGTCGCGGGACGCGCGCGGGCGGTCACCGACCCGGCCCGGGTGGCCCGGCTCGCGCTGCGGTGGCGGGCGGCCGCACAGGTCGACTGGCGGCTGTTCGAGTTCACTGTGGACGTGGCGATGCTGGCCCGCCACGGCCACAGCGGGTCGGTGTCGCCGGCGGCGGACGCGGCGCGCCGACCGGCGGTGCAGGTCTGGGTCGACCCGACCAGCGCCAACGCCCACGGCGACGGGCCGGGGGCGGGCCGCCGCCGCGGGCGGCGCGGTCACAGACGCGACGGTGCCGGCCCCACCACGGGGGCCGGCACCGACGGGCTCAGCCTGCGTTACGCAACGCGGTAGGCGTTCCACGCATTGATCATGCGAGTGGCCTGACCGCTCGTGAACTGGTACATGCACGAGTCGTACGAGTAGTCCATGAAGTTGGTGATCGGGTCGGTGCCCGGCGCGGTGCAGGTGTCACGGCCGGTCGGACAGCCGCTCGCCGGCGACGCTTCGGCCGGCGTGTCCGAGACCTGGTCGCCCTGGCCGGAGCAGCCGCCCTGGAAGGTGTGGTAGAGGTTCAGCCAGTGACCGACCTCGTGCGTGCCGGTGTCGCCCTGGTTGTAGTTGGTCGCGGTGCCGCCCGGCAGCGACTCGGCCAGCACGACGACGCCGTCCATCGCGTCGAGCGTGCGCTTCGGGAAGGTCGCCCAGCCGAGCAGGTTGTCGCTCAACTCGCCGGTGTAGATGTTGAGCGTGTTCTTGCCGCCCACCCGGAGCGACGTCTTCATCGAGCGCTCCGCGGACGAGCCGCTGACGATCGGGTACCACGCCGGGTTCACGACGCGGTTGATCTTTGTGAGCTGGAACGCGAAGGCGGTCGCGGCGCCCCCGGTGGAGCCGGCGTACGCCTGATTGAGCACGTTGATCTGCGAGCTGATCATGGAGTCCGGGATGTTGCCGCCGGCCCGCGTGCTGTCCCGCTGGATGACGTGCACGACCACCGGGATCGTGACGGTGGCCAGCGCCGACGGTCCGGCGGGGGCCTTGCGCGCCTTCTCCTTCAGCGCGCTCGCCAGATCCGCCTCGCGCTGCGTCACCTCCGCGGCGGACAGCTCGTTCGGATCCTTCTTCCCCGACACGCCGGGCTTCACGCGGGCGTCGGTGTGCGCATCGGCGTGCGTGGACGCCGGCTCGGCGCATCCGGTGTGCGCGTGCGCGCCGCCCAGCGCGGTGGCCTGCGCCATGGCCGCACCCCCGGTGCTCACCAGGAGCGCGAGCGACGTCGTGGTGACGCCCGCCGCGCGCCACGACCAGCGCGATCGATGTTGTCGCATTGGCTTCCCTCTTCCTCCCCATGACCCGGCCGATCGGACCGGGCCGCCTGCGCAAAGGTGCGAGGGACCCTACAGCCGTCCGGGAGATGACGAAAGAGGCTGATGTATCTGTATCAACACTTTCGGTGACAGATGTGCGCCGACCGGCGCATCTGTGGCGCCCACCGGCACCACCGCCCGCCGTCGCCCGTGACCCGCGCGACGCCGCAGGGGGAGGCGGGTGCACGTAGTTGCGCGACCAGGTACAGTGGGTCGCGCTTGCGGGTGTAGTTCAATGGCAGAACATCAGCTTCCCAAGCTGACAGTGCGGGTTCGATTCCCGTCACCCGCTCCACGATCGAAGGCCCTGGTCAGGACGCAAGTCCCAGCCGGGGCCTTCGACGTTCCAAGGTCAAGGATCATGCGGGGTGCCATGACACCCGGTCATCTCGGCCGCCGTCGCGCTCCGCTGGCCGCTTCTTGTCCTTCTTGGCGCTCGACTTCTTGCCCGAGCCACCGCGCGACTTCTTGGACTTCCGGTCTGCCCGCACCGCCTCGTGCAGCGCCTGGGCGATGGCGCGGTCAGCCTCGGCCGTGGCGTGCTGATAGATCAGCGCGGCATGCGAACTGTCGTGCCCCATCCGGGCCATCAGGTCGCGAGTGCTCGCCCCGGGCCGCGCCGCCAAGGTTGCCGCGCCAGATCGGCCGCCCGCTCTTAGTCGTGGATCAGGAGTCGACCGGGGTAGCCTCATTCCACTGTCGCGTCGCTAGTTCCCGCAGCTGAATCGGGCTTGGTTTATGCGACGAGTTCGACTTCGAACCCATCGGCGTTCTCCAGGTAGGCGGCGTAGTGGTTTTTGCCGCCAGCGTATGGGTGACGGTCGGCGAACAGTAGGGTCCAGCCGTGCTGGGGAGCCTGTGCGGTGAGGGCGTCGACCAGCTCGGTGCTGCCGATGTGAAAGGCGAGATGGTTCAGTCCGGGCCTGCACCGATCGTGGTCGGGTCCGCTCAGGGCGGGTGACTGCTCGACGACGATGTAGGTCGGGCCAAGCTGCCAGCTGCGCCCGGCAGGCCAGTTCTGGTACTCGGTGTAGCCGAGTTGCCGGAGTAGCCATTCCCAGCTGGTAACGGCGCGCTGCAGGTCGGGTACCCACACTTCGACGTGGTGGAGCGTGCCGGTGATCGGCTGGTTCACGCTGCGATCCCTTCGAGTGGTATGCCGGGCAGGCGGTTGATACCGATCAGGTGGCCGCATCAGTCAGCGACGTTTCGGTCCTGCCCGCGCTTCGAGGAGAGCAAGCCCGGCGTGCCGTTATCGTGCCACTCGGCCAGGGCAGCGCAGGCCAGCTGAGGCCACGCGATACCCGCGAGACAAGGCCACCAAGCCCTTGGACAGGTAGACATCGGGGCCTTCGACGTTCCAGAGTCAAGGATCATGCGGCGTGGCAATGGTCCCGGTCGTGGGCGACCGCCGGACGACGTCGTGGCCCTCTTGCGGTCCGACCGCGGCGCGTCCACGATGGCCCGATCCGCCTCCGTCGCTGCCTGCTGGCAAATCATTGCCGCCAGCGGCGAGTCGTGTCCCATCCGCGCCATCAGGTCGCTCGTGCTCGCCCGGTCCGGACGGCGAGGGGGCAGGTCGCCAAGATCGCCCGGGCCGTCGCGGTTCGCCCACTCGGCGGGGAATCCTCGACAGGCCGCCGGCCTAGTGGCTGCCCACCCGCCGC
Organism: Micromonospora pattaloongensis; assembly: GCF_900107255.1. Lineage (GTDB taxonomy): Bacteria > Actinomycetota > Actinomycetes > Mycobacteriales > Micromonosporaceae > Micromonospora_I > Micromonospora_I pattaloongensis. The sequence continues at coordinate 1,104,104 of NZ_FNPH01000001.1, forward strand.
CGGAGTGCACGCGACAGCGGAAAGAACTTGCAACCGACGGGAGTGCCTGCACGTGTTCGTGCTGCCCGCCCACGAGGGTGGCACCACGGGAGGAAGGAAACGTGACCGCAGTGATGACCGCAGCCGCGGCCGCACCTCAAGCCTCGACAAAAGACGACCAGCGCAATTTCGACGAGTTTTATTCGGCAAAGTTCGACGTTCTCAGGTCGCAGCTCTACGCGTACCTCGGTGACCGGGCAGAGGCGCAGGACCTGGTCCAGGAGGCATTCTGCCGCGCCTACGCCAGATGGGCCAGGATCAGGAAATACGAAGACCCCTATGCCTGGGTGCGCCGGGTCGCATGGAATCTCGCCACCAGTAGGCTCCGGCGACAGAAGACGTCGGCGCTATTCCTGCGCCGCCAGCGTGAAGAACACCACGCCGGCCCGTCACCAGATCGCGTGGCGCTGGTTGCGGCCTTATCCAAGATTCCGCCGAAGCTTCGCAAGGCCGTCGTCCTGCACTACCTGGGCCAGTTGTCCGTCGCCGAAATCGCTGCGCAGGAAGACGTGCCCGAGGGCACCGTGAAAAGTTGGCTCAGCCGCGGGAGAACAGCTCTCGCTGAGCAACTCCAGGGATGACCGGAAAGGAAAGTATTATGTCTGACAACTTTGACACCCTCATTGCCGACGCCTTCGCTGAATTCGACGCGGCGGAGCGTTCCTCCTACCTGCCGGCGCCGGGCGCCCCCGCAGTCCGCCACAAGGTGGCGGTCCGGCGGAGAGTCCACCTCACGGCATTCAGCGTGGCCGGTGCGTTGTTGATCGCCGTGCCAATCGCGGCCTACGCGACCAGCCCACGGGGAAACAACTCGCCACCCAATGTGGTCGGATCCGCCAGCCCCGCCGAAACGGCCAGTCCGACTCCGTCGCTCGCCCCGTCGTCGGCTCCTGCGTCACCGGCTCCTGGGTCGTCGGCTCCTGCGGCGGCCGATTTGCGCAATGCCACCCTCAACCTGCCGGCGTTCCCTGACTACGAAGCCGGGTGCATGGCGAAGGGGAAGAGGAAATTCGTCAACGGTACGGCGACGCCCCGGGATGGCGTGCAACTGGTCATCGGGGAGCTGGCTCCCATCAAGGCCGACCTCGATGGTGTGCCCGGCGACGAGCAACTCACCACCATCCGCTGCCAGCACAGGGGCTCGATGAACGTTACCCAACTGCTGGCGCTGAAGGTCGCCTCGGACGGCGCACTGACATCGTTGGGATACGTGATCAACTCGGCGGACACCCCCAATGTGTACGCGACGTTCTCCCGCGAGGCCATCACGGTCGATGACGGCGTCGTCCGGCTGGTCGTCTATGGCCCGTACCAGACCAACGGGTGGCGGCCCTGCGACCGGCAGGTGCGGGGCTACGCGCTCCGGGATGGTGCCTTCCGTCAGGTGAGCGGTCCGACCACCTTCCGGGTGCCATCCAAGAACTTCCACGAGGTCGACTTCCGCAACACGGGGCTCCTCATGGGCCGCAACAATCCCGACGGGTCCGGCAAGTTTTACTGCGTGCCGATGGTGAACGGGGCCGGCGAGGCCGACCTGGACAACAACGGCGACCCGAACAAGGGCACGACCCGCTACACGATCACGATCGGCGCCGTGACCTTCGTGAACACCAGCGACGGCGAAGCGACGTTCGCCATCCTCACATTGCGGTCCCCCAGCGGCGAGATGTCGCAGACCTTGCAATCCTTCCAGCGCGGTGGGGACCACCCGCTCGGCTGGGAGATTCTCCGGTCGGGCACCAACGGAGTCAGCCGTATCGAGAAGGCGGAAGTCAGCGGGGACATCGTGCAGGTGACCGTCACGACCACAAGCGGACAGCAGCAGGTGTGGTCGTACCGTCCCTCCGCCATAAATCAGAGCTGGCAACGAGTGAGCTCGTAGCTGCTGCCGACAGCGCCGGGCCCGCCCCAGCAGGGCGGGCCCGGCCGCAGCATCTCCGCATGCCTTGCCGACTCATCACGGTCAGCTTTAGGTCGCGCTGCGCGGCGCCGGGCCCGAGGATCAGCCCGATGGGATCCGTTACGTTCCGGGTCGGGTCGCTAGATGTGTGATCCCGGATTTTGGCCGCGCCGCCACACCTCACCCTGCGCGCCATGACGCTCGGCCGCGTACCGCTCCTGGGTAGATGTTGCATCGCGTGCCGCAGCCGAATCCTCCGGCGAGGAAAGCCGCTTCCGGTCCCGCCAGGCAACGATGACGAACGCCGCGATCAGCAACACCACGAACACTACGAGAGACACCGCCATAGTCCTCATGCCATCGACGCTACGGCATATCTCACGAGGGGTCCGGGGTCAGCGGGTAGCGGCGGCCACGAACATGGGGACGGCGACCATCAGCCGGCCGCTGGCGGCACGGCCGTTCTGCTCGCTGACCCATGCCTCGGCCTGCTCGGCGCTGACGGCGCCGGTCTGACGGGCGGCGTCAGCGTGTCCGGCGAGCAGCGGCTGCATTGTGGCGTCGGTGAATATCGCGGTGTGGACCTCGACCTCGACGTCGTGGAAACCGGTGTCGAGCAGGAGGTTGCGGTAGGCGCGGGCGATGCGGGGGTGGGGGATGGCGTCGGCCCGCGCGTGCACGATGCGGCGGGTCAGGTCGGGTTGGTCGGAGTCGATGATCATGGTGTCCCAGTCCTGGCCGACCAGCACGATGCGGCCGCCCGGGGCGAGGACCCGGCGGGCTTCGGCCAGGGCGGCGGGGGGTTCGGGCAGCACGTGGTAGACCTTGTCGGCCCGGTAGCCGTGGGCCTGCCCGTCAGCCAGGGGCAGGTCGGTGGCGTCGGCGGCGCGCACGTCGATGTCGGGGAACCGGCTGCGGGCGGCGGCCAGCATCGCCGGGTCGAGGTCGACACCGATGGCGCGGGCACCGTGCTGGGCGAGTTCAGCGACGGCGCGGCCGGTGCCGCAGCCGACGTCGATCACTGTCGCGCCGGGGTGCAGCCGAAGTAGCTGGTAGCTGCGTGCGCGTAGCGTGGCGGCGTCGGGCGCGGTTTCGGCGGCGTCGAGGGTTCGGATAAGCCTTTCGGCGTCCGCGTGGGCGGTGTGAGTATCGGGCATGTGTCCTACGGTGCGACTTCAGGTTGACCTGAAGTCAACTCCGCTCCAGCCACGGTGAACCTGAAGTCGGTGAGATGGTCGATGGAGTACTCGATCGGCGAGCTGGCGGCCCGCTTCGGTCTGGCCACGCACGTTTTGCGGCATTGGGAAGACATGGGATTGCTGTCGCCGGCGCGGCGGGTGGCGGGCCGCCGGGTGTATGGCGCGGCGCATGTGACCCGGGTGGCGGAGATCCTGCTGGGTAAGGAGGCGGGGTTCAGTCTGGAGCAGTTGCGGGAGTTGTTCGTCGCTCCGGATCGGGAGCGGCGACGAGATCTGCTGCGCGGCCAATTGGCCCAGGTGCGGACCCGCATCGCCCGGCTCACGCTGTCGCAGACGCTGCTGGAGCACGCATTGCGATGCCGACACCCGGACTACCAGTCGTGCCCCCATTTCCAGGAAATGGTGCTCGCGCGGCTGGACGGGGTCGGTACGGCCGAGGCTCTGGACCACCGCTGATCCACAGTCCATCAATGGGCGTCGTGTGACGTCGGTACGGCTTGCGGCCGGTGGTCGGGAATCGTCAGTCCAGCACCCAGATCCAGGGCCCATCAACGGGTTGACGGGTGTTGCGGGTGGTGGGCAGCATCCGCGGAGTGCGGGTACACAACGAAATCCGGGCGCTGGTTGAGGCGGTCGTGCCGGCCGACGAGCTAGAGGCGCGGCACCGGGCAGAGTGCCTGGCTTGGTTGGGCGGGACCCATGACATATTCCGTCGGGAGAAGCCACGCACTCCGTCGCCGCACCTGGTGGCGTACTTCCTGTTGCACGACGAGACGGATGGCAGCGTGCTGCTGGTCGACCACCGCAAGGCCGGAATGTGGCTGCCCAGCGGCGGTCACGTTGAGCCCGGAGAGCACCCGGCCGAGACGGTACGTCGGGAGGTGATGGAGGAATTGGGTGTGCCGGCGGTGTTCCATCCGCGCTTCGGCGAGCGTCCAACCTTCGTCACCGTCACTCAGACGGTTGGTCCACCAGAGGAGCGACACGTCGATGTGAGTCTTTGGTTCGTGTTGAGCGGGAGTCGCAATCAGAAATTCGTCCCGGATTCCGGCGAGTTTCGCGGCGTTCGATGGTGGACGCCGCAAGAGGTAACGGACGCCGACCCAGCGACCGTCGAACCGCACCTGGGTCGAATGCTGAACAAGCTGATAACTCTCGCGGAACGGTGAGCGCCATCGGATGGACGCCGCGGGTCGACGCGGCCGCCCCTGACGCCCCGAGAGTGCGTCCGGCTCGGACGACCTTGTGCAGGGCCTTCGATGCAGTGGCGGGCCCGGTGGCGTCGCCGAGCTCGGTAAGGGCGGCAGGCAGGGGACGTTAGCCCGATCGAGATCACCGAAAAGTGAAGAGTCTTCCGCGTCTTCTGTAGATCATGTAAGTTTCCTGCACCCGAGGGGACTGACAACGACGTAGGGGGCGCCGAAATCGGGGCTTTGACTTCCGAGTCGGGCCATGAGACGGACCGTGCACACCCCGAATTAGAGAGGTGGAGCCGCGCTGCAACCGCGACTCCACCTGAACGGCAATTCACATCCACCACCCGGAAAGAGGAGATGCACGTGAACCGTCGTCTCAGCATGGTACGTCGTCCGGCAGCCGTAGCGTTGCTGGGCCTGGCCCTGGCCGCCGGCACGGGCTCGCCAGCATTTGCCGCAGGTAACCCGGCACCGCCTTCCGGTGACGGCGACGTCAGCGTCATGGGGATTCCCTGTGATGGATACGTCGGATCCTGGTACGCCGTGTCCAACGTGGCGAAGCCGAAGAAGATCACCCACGCGACGCGGCACTACAACGGCACCTCGTCGGACATGACATCGAACTACACCACCGGTCACCAGTTGACGCTCACCGCCGGCATCACGATCACCAGCGGTTCGTCGATCTCGGCCAGCGCGATCATCGGGGAACTGGAGGCGAGCACGAGCATGTCCCTCGCCGTTTCCGGAAGCGCCACCACCTCGTCCTCGGTCTCCGTCACCGCCACGGTGAAGCCGAAGAAGTACGTGGTCACCTATGCGGGCCGGGTCCAGGTCACCGGTAACTGGATCAAGCAGACCTGTTCCAGCGGCGGCAGCATGGTGGTCACCTCCGGGCAGGGCACCGGCAAGTCCTTCCACGTGCAGGAGGTGGGGGCCGCTCAGTGCGACATCACCCAGCCCTCCGGCAGCATGGCGGCGCTCGCCAAGAGCCAGTACTGCTGATTTGACCGTCTGTGTCCCCGGCGGGGCCGACCGCGCAGTGCGGGGTCGGCCCCATGGGCACCGCCCATCATCGAGAACGAGGTCGTCCCATGAGGCTTGCGCCGGTGCTGGCAACTGCCGCTGTTCTTGCGCTGTCGACCGGGGGTTGCACCGCGAGCGGCGAGCCGTCGAAAGGTGAGAGCCGACCCGCCGGAGCGTCGAAAGGTGGGAGCCGACCCGCCGGAACTCCGGTCGCCGACAGCGGGTGCCGGCATGTTGACGTCGCCGCGGCCGAGGCCGGCCCGCGCTCCCGGGAGTGGGTGTTCACCGCAGTCCGCAAGGTAGAGCCGGAATGGGGAGAGGTAACACGTCCCGCCGAGCTGGACAAGGCATTCGTCGCCGGCGTCGAATGGGAGTCCCCTCGCGTCGACAAGGACGCTGCCGTCGCGGCGATCGAGAACTCGCTCGAATATGCCGCCTCCGGTACTGGTGGGACGCTCGCTGAACTGGACCGGTTCCTGTCCGGCGTCAAGGAATCGCGCACATACGTCGGTTATTCAGCCGTGGAAAAGGTGTCTGTTCCCTTGACCGGTGAATGCGAGGACGGGAGCAGGGTCAAGGGAACACTGTCCACCTGGGCGGACGCCGAAACCGGTGTGGTGGTGTGCGCGACCACGTACGGCAAGGGGGAGGCGCCGGCGGTCGCGCTCCGAGCGCAGGCCGAGTTCTGCGACTGACGGCGACCGCCCGCATCCGGAGCTGCCGCCCGGTCGCTACGACGCGCCGAAGTCGGGAACCGTGATCGCGCCGTCCGGGGCGATCGGGAAGCCGGGGTTGTAGGCGATCTCCCAGACGTGGCCGTCCGGATCGGTGAAACAGCCGGCGTAGCCGCCGTAGAACGTCTCGCGCGCCGGGCGCGTGATCACGGCCCCCGCCGTGGCCGCCGCCTCCAACACCTCGTCGACCTCGGCCCGCGACCGAACGTTGTGCGCCAGCGTCATGCCGCCGAAGCCGACGCCGTTGCGGCCCTCGACGCCGGCGTCGGCGTCGAGCTTGTCGCGTCCCCACAGCACGACGGCCACGCCGCCGGCCTGGAAGAAAACCGTCTCCTCGACTTCTTGCCCCTGCCAGCCGAGCTGCTCGTAGAACGTCCGCGCCCGGGTGACGTCGGCGACCCCGAGCGTGACCAGGCTGATGCGCTGCTCCATTCCGAGCAACGTACTCGCGTGGTCGCGACACGGCGTGCCCATCCGGTGCCGCGGCCCGCAACGTGATGGCGCGGGCGCGCCGAGGGTTTGCATGCACTTGTTGCGGCCATAGCAGCAACAGATGCACCCAAAACCCCGGTGGCGCGGGCTATCGGCCGATGCCGCGCCGGTTCGGCCGTTCGCGTGCTGACCGCAGCGGCCTGTCGCACCAGCCGAGAAAACGGTCCCGGATCCGTGGGTCGTGGAGTTCGGTCAGCGCGAGCCGCAGGTACGGCCGCATGTAGCGCCGCAGGCGCTCGACGTCGCAGCGCAGAAACTCCTTCAACTGTCGTTTCCGCGCGAGGCAAGGCCACTCGGCACCGCATGCGCTGCACCGCCAGCTCGGCTGAAGCGGTGCATGGATCGGTGGGTAGTCAGCCAATGCCGAACCTCGTGCTCGGGTGCGGTGGAGAAGGCTGCCGGGCCCCGTGCCGTCCCGGCGGTCGTTGCTGCGCCTGCCCAGGACCGTCGTACCGATGCCGCGCCTGCTGCGTCTGCCACTCGCGCAGTGCGTTGCGAATTCGCGCCGCCTGCTCCTCCGACACCGCGAGGTCGCGGTACAGCGCGTTCATCTCTTCCGCGACGCGGTTGAGGAAATGGTGCACCTCCTCCGGGTCCAGGCCCCGCCGTCCGAGCCTCGTCGGCCGGAACCGCTTGCGTCGTACCTCGCCCGGCAGGACTCGTTGAGAACGGCGGCCGCCGTAGACGCCGTGGGGGATCTCCTCGCCGGAGTGTCGGTGCGGATCGTGAGCAGTGCGGAGCCGCGCCAGGGCTCGCGTGAAGCGGGACATCGCCACCTCCTGACAGCCGGGTAGGGAAGGCCGCCGCGAGGGCTCGGCGGCCTTCCCCTCTCGCACCCACCGCCGCAGCGACCACGGCATCGGCGATGGGGAGCTGGGGTCGGGACGGCTGATTGCCTTTGGAGATCCGCCCCGGCCGAAGGTTGCGGGCCGATCCGCAGTTTGGAGACCAAGGGCTGCCCGCCTCAGGAACTTAAGCGAACTAGTGCACTCAAGTCAACGGTACTAGTGCGCTGTACTGCGTTCTTGCTGCGACAACTAGCTGCGTGCTCTCATGGTCAGCGGAGACCAAGGAGTGCCTATGCCACCCGCAGCCAAGTGGGAGAAGCTTGCTGCCCACATCCGTCAACAGATTGAGTCCGGTGAGCTTCGGCCGGGTGACCGCCTGCCATCGACGGCACAGCTGAAGCAGGAGCACGGAGTATCGGACTCGGTGATCCGCTACGCGATGCACGCGCTCAGGACCGAGGGGCTCGTGGAGAGCGCACACGGCGTCGGTGTCTTCGTCGCGGAGCCGAAGGCGTAGCAGGATCCCCACGCCAACGGGGAACACCGGCGCTGGCCGAACCCGGTCCGTCGGCGATTACCAGGCGAGCGAACGGGCGGTGTGCTCACATAGGGCCATGAGGAGCGTCGAAGCGTGACGGACCGCCGCCGTGCCGTGCTGATTCCGGGACGCGGATACACCGTCCGCGACCCGCTGTTCGCGTACGCCGCCGAGGCGCTGACCCGGCGCGGCCTGGAGCCGTCCGGCATCGAGTGGCAGGTGCCGTCGGAGCTGTCCGAGGCCGACCGCGCCCCGTGGGTGCAGCGGCAGGTGGCCGCCGCGATCGATGATCGGACCGATCTGCTCGTCGGGAAGTCGCTCGGCACGCTCGCCGTGCCGCTCGCCGCCGAGCGCCGGCTGCCGGCGGTCTGGTTGACGCCGCTGTTGCGCTACCCGGGCGTCGTGGCCGAGCTCGAACGGTCGCCGTCGCAGTTCCTGCTGATCGGCGGGGGCGCCGACGCGTCGTGGGACGGCGAGACCGCGCGCCGGCTCACCACGTACGTCCTGGAGATCCCGGACGCCGATCACGGTCTGCTGGTGCCGGGTCCGATGGCCCGCTCGGCGGAGGCGCTGGGCAAGGTGTGCAGCGCGATCGAGGTGTTCCTCGACGACCTGGCGCGCGGCCCGGAGGATCGCGCCACCTCCCTGATGTAGCGGTCAGGGAGCGAGGTCCGAGCCGCGCAGCAGGCTGCGCAGCCGCAGCTCGGCGCTGAGCGCGGGCGCGCAGTCGGCGACGATCGCCGCGGTGCCGATCACCTCGGCGCCGCGGGCGGCGGCCAGCCGGTGCAGGGCGCGCAGCTGCGCGCCGGTGGCGACCCAGTCGTCGACGACGAGGACGCGATCGCCGGGGTTCAGGTGTCGATCGCGTACGCCGAGCGCCAGTCGCCGACCGCGGTAGTCGCCGCCGGTCCGCTCCCAGGTCGTGGGCTCGGCGATCCGGCGTGCCCCGGTGTCCTTGTACGCGGGGAGGAACCCGGCGCCGAGCGCGGTCGCGACCAGCGGGCCGAGCAGCAGACCGGTCACCTCGGGGGCGATCACCACCGTGGGACGGGCGGGGGCGTGCAGCGCGGCGAGCGCGGGTCCGAGCCCGGCCAGGACCAGCGGCTCGCGCCACCAGCCGGAGACGTCGCTGACCAGGTGCGTGCTCTGCGGGCCCGGATCCGTCCACCGGAACGTCTCGGTCAGTCGTCTCGTCAGCTCGCTGTGCACGGCTCCATCCTGCGCCGACCGCGTCCACAGGTGAGTCCCGGGTACGGGACCGGAGACTGACTGTTGAGTCAGCTCACGCTGACGACCGCGCCGCGATCATTGACGGACGGTTGGTGGTTGTCCCAAATACTGATCTTTTCCAATACGCCGGCCGGTCATTTCCGCATCGGCCGAGGGGTCAACCTCGTTCAGTCGAGCGTTCGGATCGTGCATGCTGTTCGGCGTACCCATGCGCATCATTCCGACGGGCCGACGCCCGCTGAGCCCAGGATCCCGTGCCGGCATCGGCGCGGCCCTTGTGCTGCTCGCGCTCGTGTCCGCCGTGGAGCTGGCGGACGGATCCGGCACCAACTACGTCGGGCTGGTCGCCGCCGCGCCGTTCCTGACCGCGGCGTTCGCCAGCTGGCGGGTGGTACTCGGGGTCGGCGCGCTGGCCACCGTGGTCGGTGGCGCGTTCGCGTTGACCGGCCAGATGGTCACGATCGCCACCGCGGTCAACGTGGTCGGCATCGGCCTGGCGACCGGTCTGGCCGGAGCGGTCGCGGCGATCCGGCAGCGGCAGGCCGAACGGATCGCCGAGCTGTCGAAGCTCGCGTCGGTGGCCCAGCAGGCTGTGCTGCGTCCGATCGGCCCGCAGGTCGGCACGCTCGCGGTCGCCGGCCGCTACATCTCCGCGACCGCGACCGCCGACATCGGCGGCGACCTCTACGAGGCGGTGGACACCCCGTACGGCGTCCGGATGATCATCGGCGACGTGCGTGGCAAGGGGCTCGACGCGGTCCGGCTGGCCAGCATCGTCCTCGGCTCGTACCGGCACGTCGCGTACGAGCGGGCCGATCTGCGCGCCATCGTCGCCGACCTCGACCGGGCCGTGGCGCGCAGCGTCGGCGACGAGGACTTCGTGACGGCGGCCCTGGTCGAGGAGCGGGGCGGCACCCTGACGATCGTCAACTGCGGGCACCCGGCTCCGCTGCTGCTCCGCCGCGGCCAGGTGATCCCGCTCGAACCGCCGGCTCCGGCGCCCCCGCTCGGCTTCATGCCCGTGGTGCGCCCCCGGGTCGAGCGGCTGGAGCCCGGCGACCGGCTGCTGCTCTTCACCGACGGGCTCGGCGAAGCCCGCCGGGAGGGCGAGTTCTTCCCGACGGCGGACCGGGCATGGCGGCTGCTCGGGCACGGCACGGTCGGCGACGGGCTCGCCTCGCTGGAGACCGCACTGGTGGAGTGGGTGTACGGGCGACTCGACGACGACATCGCGCTCGTGCTGATGGAATACTCCGGACCCCGTCCGGTGACCACCGCGGCCGTGCCCAGCTGGGAGGTCGGCGCGGCGGAGAGCTGACCGGTCAGGCCGCCCGGCGGCGACCGTCCGCGGTCTCCGCGGAACGCCAGGCCTCGGGCGCACGGTGGCGTCCCACGTAACGGCGGGTCGGCTCAAAGAGCGCGTCCAGGATCTTGGCGACCATGCTGTCCTCCCCATTTACCTGCGGTTTTCTCCGCAGCGGTGCTTCGGTGGGGACGCGAATAACCGTTCACGTTCGCCGGTAAACCCGAGATCATCCCGCAGGGTGACAGATGTGATCCCGGCGACTCGGGGCGATCACTTGTCGCAGGCTACCGGCCAGTAATATAGTGACGTTACTGACCGGTAACACCTGCCCGAAAGCGGGGGCCAGCGAGCATGAGCCACTACAAGAGCAATCTCCGTGACCTCGAGTTCAACCTCTTCGAGGTCTTCGGTGCCGACCGGACGTTCGGCCAGCAGCCGTACTCGGAACTCGACACCGACACCGCCCGGGACATCCTCGCCGAGGTTGACCGGCTCGCCCGCGAGGACCTCGCGGCCAGCTACGTCGACAGCGACCGCAACCCGCCGGTCTTCGACCCGGCGACGCACACCGCGCCGCTGCCGGAGTCGTTCAAGAAGTCGTACAAGGCGTTCATGGACGCCGAGTTCTGGCGGATGGACCTGCCGGAGGAGCTCGGCGGGACCAACGCCCCGCGCGCGCTGTGGTGGTCCATCGCCGAGCTGGTCCTCGGCTCGAACGCGCCCATCTGGATGTACGCCTCCGGCCCGTCCTTCGCCCACGTGCTGCACGTCGAGGGCACCGAGCGGCAGAAGAAGTGGGCGAAGCTCTTCATCGACAAGCAGTGGGGCTCGACGATGGTCCTCACCGAGCCCGACGCGGGCTCGGACGTGGGCGCCGGTCGCACCCGCGCGATCCCGCAGTCGGACGGCTCGTACCACATCGAGGGCGTGAAGCGCTTCATCACCTCCGGTGAGCACGACCTCTCGGACAACATCGTCCACTACGTGCTGGCCCGTCCGGTCGGCGTCGAGGGTGCCGGCGGCCCGGGCACCAAGGGGCTGTCGCTCTTCGTCGTGCCGAAGTTCCACTTCGACGAGGAGACCGGCGAGCTGGGCGAGCGCAACGGCGCGTTCGTCACCAACGTCGAGCACAAGATGGGCATCAAGGTCTCGAACACCTGCGAGGTCACGTTCGGCGAGCACGGCGTGCCGGCCAAGGGCTGGCTGCTGGGCGACGTGCACGACGGCATCCGGCAGATGTTCATGATCATTGAGTACGCCCGGATGATGGTCGGCACCAAGGCGATCGCAACCCTCTCCACCGGCTACCTGAACGCGCTGGAGTACGCCAAGAACCGCGTCCAGGGCGCCGACCTGCTGCGGTCGACCGACAAGACCGCGCCGCGGGTCACGATCACCAACCACCCGGACGTGCGCCGCTCGCTGATGCTGCAGAAGTCGTACGCCGAGGGTCTGCGCGCGCTGGTCTGCTACACGGCGACCTGGCAGGACAAGGTCGCCATCGCCGAGGCCGCGGGTGACGAGAAGGGCACCAAGCTGGCCAAGCGGGTCAACGACCTGCTGCTCCCGCTGGTCAAGGGCGTCGGCTCCGAGCGGGCGTACGAGCTGCTCGGCCACGAGGCGCTGCAGACGTTCGGCGGCTCCGGCTTCCTGCAGGACTACCCGCTCGAGCAGTACGTCCGGGACGCGAAGATCGACACCCTGTACGAGGGCACGACCGCGATCCAGAGCCTCGACCTGTTCTTCCGCAAGATCGTGAAGGACAACGGCAAGGCCCTGATGACCGTGGCCGGCGAGATCCAGGCGTTCATCGAGTCCGAGGGCGGGAACGGTCAGCTCAAGGAGGAGCGGGCGGCGCTGGGCAAGGCGCTCGCCGAGGTGCAGAACATCCTCGGCGTGCTCACCGGGTGGCTGGGCGAGGTCCAGGCCGGCGAGGTGCGCTCGCTGTACAAGGTGGGCCTGAACAGCCGGCGCCTGCTGCTCGCCATCGGTGACCTGGTGGTGGCCTGGCTGCTGCAGAAGCAGGCCGACGTGGCGCTGCGCGCCCTGGGCGGCGAGGTGTCCCCGGCCGACAAGTCCTTCTACGAGGGCAAGGTCGCGGCGGCCCGCTTCTTCGCCCACGAGGTGCTGCCGCGGATCGGCGCCGACCGGCGGATCATCGAGTCCAGCAACCTCGACCTGATGGACCTCTCCGAAGACGCCTTCTGATCCCACCGAACTGCCGCGGTGGGTTCGGCCGAGCGGCCGGCGAGCATCTGCTCGCCGGCCGCTCCGCCGTCAAGGGCCCGGGCCGCCGCTGATCGTTTGGCGCCAGGGGGCGGGGGTAGGCCTAGTAGGGAACGCACAACTTGGAGCGACCGCGACAAGGAGTGCTACGCGATGGGCATCGGTAGTGGAATTTTCCTCATCGCACTCGGCGCCATCCTGGCGTTCGCGATCCGCGCGGACGTCTGGTGGCTCGACGTGCACACGGTCGGCTGGGTCCTGATCCTGGCCGGCGCCACGATCTTGTTTTCCGTGCTCTGGTTCTGGAACGACCGCCGTCGCCGGGCACGTACGGTGATTGTCGAGGAGAACAAGTTGGCTCACCCGGCTCAGGTCTGCCCACCTCCGGCCGAGCCGCCGACACCGCCCTGTTGAGCAGGGCACGTCCCGCCCCGGCTGCCCGTTCCGGGCCCGCCGGGGCGCTTTTGTGGCCGGCCGCGTGACGCGTGGCCGGCCGTTCGCTGCCCGGCCACGACGGGCCGCTGCGGGCGGCCGGCGCCTCAGCCGGGCGCTCGGGCGGTGTGGGAGGCGAGCAGGGACGCCGCACCGGGACCGCATTCCCGCCAGGAGCCGTTCAAACGGTGTACGGCGAGGCTGCTCGTGCGCAGCCCGTCCGAGTCGGGCGTGAGCGCGGCGTCGAGCAGCGCGGAGAGCTGCGAGATCGCGGGGTTGTGCCCGACGACCAGGATCGCCGACACGCTCTCGTCCGCGTCGCGTACCAGCGTCAGCAGGTCCTCGGCGCTGCCGCTGTAGACCTTGTCCTCGTACCGCACGACCGGCGACGACCCCGTCGCGCGCGCGATGTCGGGGTCCGTCGCCGACGCGATGGAGGACTCGGCCGGGTTTTCCGCCGACGTCACCGCCTCGGCCAGCGCCAGCGCCACCCCGTGCCAGGTCTGCCGCGTGCGCTTGGCGGGGGAGCAGATCACCAGGTCGGGCAGGTGGCCGCTGTGCGCGAGCCACGCGCCGGCCGCGGCGGCGTCGGCGTGGCCGCGCGCGGTCAGCGGACGATCGGCATCGGCGATCCCGTCGGGGTTTTCCGCCTTCGCGTGGCGCAGCAGCACGATGGTGCGTTCCGGCATAGCGCCAGCTTGCCTGATTGAAAGCCGAAGCACATGGGTAACTCCAGAACCGCCGCAACCTCGTAAGCGGCCAGGGCTGGCGGAAGGAGCCAGCCGGTAGCCAAGGAGGAACGAATGGGCATCGGTGGGAGCATCTTCCTGATCGCCCTGGGCGCGATTCTGGCCTTCGCGGTCGATGCGAACCTGGGCTTCCTCGACGTGCAGGTGGTCGGCTGGGTGCTCATGCTCGCCGGCGTGGTCGGTCTGATCCTCACCATGTGGTTCTGGCAGAACCGGCGCCGTGCCGTCGTCACGCAGGTTCCGGTCGAGGAGCGCCGCGTGGTGGCGCCGCAGCAGACGGACCGCGTGGTGGAGGAGTACCGGGAGGTCCGCCGCCCCGGGAACGCCGTCTGATCCATCCCGGCACGATCCACGACGGGGTCGCGGCGCGACGGCGCGCCGCGACCCCGTTCGTTGACCGGGGTGCGTCAGGCGTAGAGCGCGAAGTAGATCGCGATGTGGTGGCAGAGCGCCGCCACGAGCGTGCAGGCGTGGAAGAACTCGTGGTGGCCGAAGACGGTGGGCCACGGGTTGGGGCGGCGCAGGGCGTAGAAGACCGCTCCGACGCTGTAGACGGCGCCGCCCACGATCAGCAGGACCAGCGCGGTGACGCCGCCGCGGTGCAGGATGTCCGGGAGTACGGCGATCGCTACCCAGCCGAGCGCGATGTAGAGCGGGGCCCCGGCCCAGCGCGGCAGGTGCGGCCAGACCAGCTTCATCGCGACCCCGCCGACCGCGCCGGCCCAGACCAGGGCGAGCAGGGTGGTGGCACCGCGCTGGGGAAGCAGCAGCACGCAGAACGGCGTGTACGTGCCGGCGATGAACACAAAGATCATCGAATGGTCGAGACGCCGCATGATCTGGTAGCCGCGCTCCGACCACACCCGGCGGTGGTAGAGGGCGCTGGTGCCGAAGAGCCCGCAGACGGTGAGGCTGTAGACGGCGCAGCTGACCAACGGCGCGACGCCGGGCCGAGTCGCGGCGAGCGAGCAGAGCACGATGCCGCTCGCCAGAGCGACGAAGAACGCGTACGTGTGCAGCCAGCCGCGCATTCGGGGTTTGCCGATGTCGACCGGCTTCAGGCGAAGGGGGGCTTGGGTCGTCACCATCTCAGGTTACGGCACCGTAGGTTACTCGTCAGTAGTGAAGCGGCTCACGCGTCCCCCTTTCCCGCTCCGCCGTGCAGTCCGGTCGCGCGCCGCCGCGGGCACTACCGTGCGAGGGCATGGACCTCAACGCTGACCTCGGCGAGGGCTTCGGCATCTGGCAGCTCGGCGACGACACCGCCCTGCTCGACGTCGTCACCTCGGCGAACGTCGCCTGCGGCTTCCACGCCGGCGACCCTTCCACCATGCGGCGGATCTGCGCCGACGCCGCCGCGCGCGGCGTCGCGGTCGGCGCGCAGGTGGGCTACCGGGACCTGGCCGGCTTCGGCCGGCGGCGGATCGAGTACGCGTACGACGCGCTCCGCGATGACGTGCTCTACCAGATCGCCGCGCTCGACGGCTTCTGCCGGGTAGCCGGCGCCCGCGTCCGGTACGTGAAGCCGCACGGCGCCCTATACAACACCGCCGCCGTCGACCAGCTGCAGGCCGCCGCCGTCGTGGCCGCCGTCGTCGACTACGACCGGACGCTGCCGGTGCTCTGCCAGCCCGGCTCGGTCCTCGCCCAGCTCGCTACCGGCGCCGGGCTGCGCGCCGTCGCGGAGGGCTTCGCCGACCGCGGGTACCTGCCCGACGGGCGACTGGTGCCGCGCACCGCGCCGGGGGCGCTGGTCGCCGACCCCGACGAGGTGTCGCGGCGGGCGCTCCGGATGGCGGTCGACGGCGAGGTGGTCTCGGTCGACGGGCCGATCGTGCCCGTCCGCGTCGAGTCGATCTGCGTACACGGCGACACCCCGGACGCCGTGACGATCGCCCGGCAGGTGCGCGCGGCCCTGGTCGATGCCGGCCTGGACCCGGCGCCGTTCGCCTAGACCGGACGCGCCGGGCTTCGTCTCGGCGGCCGGCGCCGCCGCGGCTCAGGCGTCGAGCCCCCGCAGGATCAGCGGTAGCCGCCCGGTGCCGGCGTCGGTGACCCGGACCGGCACCCCCCAGTCCTGCCGCGTCAGGTGGCAGGCGGCGTGCTCGACGTCGGCGTCGCAGGTGGCGGCCTGCGCGACCACCTGCAACACCCCCGCGGACACCGCCGGGTTGATGACGAGCCGGCGGGTCAGCTCCGTGGTCGAGCCGGCCCCCTCGACGAGCAGCTCGGGCGGGGAAGCCGACACCTCCAGCCGGGTGGACGGCCCGAACGTGTCGTCCAGCTTCTGACCCGGCGCCGGCGTGAAGACGATCTCCAACGTCACCTCGCCGGCGGCCAGCTCCGTGGGCGGTCGCTCGGTGCGGTGCCGCTGCCCGGTCACCGTCCTCGCCCCTGCCGCCGAGAGCGCGCCCGGCGCGAGCCGGGTCAGCCGGTGCGCCGAGGACTCCACGACCAGAACCTCACCTTCGGGGCCCAGCACCACGTCGCTCGGCTCGCCCAGCCCGTCCGCGACGGTGGAGACCGCATCGGCGGTCGGGTCGAAGCGGCGCACCGCGCCGTTGTAGGTGTCCGCCACCAGCGCCGAGCCGTCCGGAAGCGCGCACACCCCGAGCGGATGCTGCAACAACGCCTCCGCCGCGGGCCCGTCCACGTGACCGAAGTCGAACAGCCCCTGCCCGACCGCGGTGTGCAGGGCGCCGTCCTCGACGTAGCGCAGCGCGCTCGTCTCGCTGTCCGCCACCCACAGTCTCCGGCCGTCCGCCGAGGCGGACAGGCCTGACGGCTGCGCCATCCACACGTCCGGCAGCGGACCGTCACGCAGCGCCTCCACCGTCGTCCCGGCGTACACCCCGGCCGTCCGCTTCACCGGATCGAACCACCACAGCTGGTGGATGCCGGCCATCGCGATGATCACGCGGTCGTCGTACCAGGCGACGTCCCAGGGGGAGGAGAGGTCGATCGAGACCGCGTCGTGCGGGTGGTTGTCGACCGTGGAGCGCCACTGCCGCCCCGTGCCGGCCACCGTCAGCACCTCGCCGGTGGCCAGGCGCACGCCCCGCAGGAGGTGGTTCACGGTGTCGGCGACGACCAGGTCATACCCGGCGATCTCGGCCGTCTGCCGGGGCAGCAGGCAGAGGCCCTGCGGCTCGGAGAAGGACGACTCGGCCGACGCGCCGTCCGCGCGGCCCCGCGTCCCCGAGCCGATCCGCCGCACCACGGTCTCGCCGTCGGCGGCGAGCTCGACCACCGAGTGCCGGGCGGAGTCCGTGACGAGGAACCCGCCCCCCTCGAGCGCCACGGCCTTGCCCGGGAACCTCAGCGCCGTCTCCGGCTCGGCCGGCGGGACGTACGGCCCGCTGCCGCGGTGCAGCGTCCCCTTCGCCTCGTGCGTCTCGATCAGCTCCGTGATCAGCCGCGCCAGCCCTTCGGCGTGGCCCTCGCCGGCCATCGAGGCGACCACGTAGCCCTCCGGGTCGATCACCGAGAGCGTCGGCCACGCCTTCGCCGCGTACTGCTGCCACATCTGCAGGTCCGGGTCGTCGAGCACCGGATGCGCGACGCCGTAGCGCTCCACCGCCGCCGCGAGCGCGTCGGGGTCACGCTCGTGCTCGAACTTCGGCGAGTGCACGCCGACGACGACGAGCACGTCCCCGAACTCCTCCTCCAGCGGCCGTAACTCGTCGAGCACGTGCAGACAATTGATGCAACAGAAGGTCCAGAAATCGACGATCGTCACCTTGCCGCGCAGGTCTGCGAGGGTCAGATCCTTGCCGCCCGTGTTGAGCCAGCCTCGGCCGCGAAGCTCGGGTGCCCGAACGCGGGCGGTGCGGATGTCCGTCATGCGGTCCAGTCTGCCAACGCTGATGGGCGCAGAGAGGGCCGGGTCGTCACCCACCCGAGAAACGGCCTGACACGCCGACGCCCCCCGGCGCGGGGGCGCCGAGGGGCGTCGGGCGGACGCGGGTTCCAGGGTTATCCGGCCGCCGCGGCCTTCAGGCAGAGCACCTGGTCCTTGCCGTTGTTACCGGTCACGATCACGTGCGGCTGACCGGGGTCGGGACACTGGTCCTTGTTGTCGACCTTGGACACGATCGAGAACGCCCCGGGGTCGCCGCAGTCGGCCGCCTGCGCCTGCGCGCCGGCCTGCTTCACGCAGTCGCCGACCTTCGGGTCGAACCCCGCGTCCCCGCCGCGAGTGACCAGCCAGACAATGCCCAGCGGCACGACCAGCAGCAGCACCGCCACGGTGAGCACGGCGAGCAGCACCCGGCCGTTGCGCACCTGGGGCGTCGGCTCGGCGGTCGACTCCTGCGCCGGCTTCGCGCTCTCCTCGGGCCTGAACGCGTCGAAGCGACCCTGATCGTCCTCGTTCGTCGTGCTCCAGGCGGTGATCGGCGGGGACGCTGCCGCTCCGGACTGCCCCCGGGCGCCGGGGTGTCCTCCCGCCGGGTCGGGCGGGAACGGCGCGTAGCCGGGGCGGGTGGCGGCGCCGGGATCGCCGTAGCCGGGGTGACCGCCGGAACCGGGGGCGCCGTAGCCGGGGTGACCGCCGGGACCGGGGGCGCCGTAGCCCGGGTGGCCACCCGGCTCGGGATCGCCGTAACCGCCGGGGCGCGATGGTGCGTTCGCCGGGCTGGTCGGGGCGACGTGGTCGATCAGGTCGCCGTAGACCGGTGCGGTGGAGCGCTGCCCGTGCACCGCCGGATCGTAGGCGGGCGCCGCCGGGGCGGGAACCGGCACGTGCGACACCGGCGACGGCGAGACCGGTGACGCTGACACCGGCGGCGCTGACACCGGCGGCGCTGACACCGGCGGCGCTGACACCGGCGGCGCCGGCGGCGCCGACGTGGGCGGCGGCGCTACCCGGGCCGACGCGCTCGCGGGGCGCGGCGTGGTGCCGCCGAAGGCGGGCGGCACGGTGGCCGGGCCGTACCCGTTCTGGTCCTCGTCCTGGACGGCCTCGGGCGCGGCGCGGCGGCCGTAGACCCGCGGCTGGGGGTTCGGGGCCGCTGCGGGTACGTGGTCGCTGGGGGGCGTCACCCGGCTCGTCGCCGGGACGGACGCGCTGGCGGAGACCGCCCGGCCCACCGCGCCGTGTCCCGCCTCCACGGGCACCGGCTGCGCCGGCGAGACCGGGGCCGCCGCCGACGCCGCCGGTTGCGGTTCGGCCGACTCCCGCGGATGCGGCACCGCCTGTCCCGCCGACCCCCGCTCCGGCGCCGGCGCCGGCTCGAAGCCCTGCGGTGCGCGCTCGTACTCGGGCGTCTCGAACTCCTGCCGCGGCCGCTCCGGTGCCGTGGGGGCGAACGGCTGCGGCTCGCGCTCCCGGGCACCGGCCCCGAAGCCCTGCGGCGTCCGTTCGTACTCGCGGGCCTCGACGTCCTGCGGGGCGCGTTCGTATTCGCGGGCCTCGTAGCCCTGCGGCGTCCGTTCGTACTCGCGGGCCTCGAAGCTCTGCGGGGCGCGTTCGTACTCGGGGGTCTCGAAGTCCTGCCGCGGCCGCTCCTGGGCCGTGGGGGCGAACGGCTGCGGCTCGCGCTCCTGCCCGCCGGGTTCCGGCGCCTGGGGCGCCACGGCCGCGCGGTAGGGGGCGTCGTCGGCGGGGTGCGGCGGGTATGCCGGCGCGTAGTCCTCGGGAGGAGACGCCGCGAGCGCGGCACCGGGGACGCGGACCTCCTGCGGGGGCAGCGGCAGCGGAGCCGGCCCCGCGAAGGGTACGGGCGCGGGCGCGGGCTGATAGCCGGGCGCCTCACCCCGGGCGGGCTCCGGTCCCGGCTCCGGCTGGGCCGGCCCCTGCCAGCTCGCGGACGGCTCCTGCCACGTCGCGGACGGGCCCGCGGCGTCCGGGCGCGACCCGAACGGCGTCGCTTCGCGGCCGTTCGACGCGTCCGGCCCGGGCACCGGGCGGACCGGTGCCGACCGCACCGGCTCCGACGGCACCGGCTCCGACCGCACCGGCTCGGACCAGGTGGCTTCCGGCTCGGACCGCGGCGTGTCGGACCAGGTGGCTTCCGGCTCGGACCGCGGCGTCTCGGACCAGGTGGCTTCCGGCCCGGAGGAGGCCGGCTCGAACGATGCCGGCTTGCGCTGCGGCAGCTGGGCGGCGGCGTCCGGCGTGGGAGCCTCCACGGCGCCCTCGCGGGACGGCGGCAGAGCCGTCGCCTCGTCGATGGGGGCCGGGCTCGGGTCGTCGTCGGTGTGCGGCCGCGCCGCGGGCTGGGCGGTGCCCCAGGCCTCGCTGGCGGGCCAGGGCTCCGGATCGGCGGCGACCGCGGCCCAGGCGTTCTGTCGCGGGGCGGCCGCGCCCGGCGGGGGCGGCCACGTGTTGTCCACCGGTGGCCAGGTGTTGTTCCGCTCCCCGGCGGGCTCGTCGAAGGACGCGCGGTCGCGCTCGGGGGCGGCGGCGAGCGGGGGCTGCGGCGCGGGTGGCGCCGCGGCCGTGGCGGATGGCACGCTCGCCGATCCGGTCGGCGGTGGGAACGGGGGCGGCGAGGCGGCCCAGTCGGGCGGGAAGCCCGAGCTGGTCCGTGCGGTCGCCGGGGGCTCGCGGTCGGCCGGACCGGCCGCCGCGGGCGGGGCCGGCCACGGTGCGACCGGGGCGGACCGCACGACGGCCGGCGGCGGGGGCTCCCAGCCGGTCGGGGCCGTCGGGGTCCAGGTGCCGCGGTTCGCCGAGCCCTCGTCGCCCTGCGGGGGTGGCTGCTCCGCGGTGCGTGGGGCGGTCCCGCCGTACGGCGTCCCGCCGCTGCCCGGCGCCGCCTCGTCCGGCTCCTGACCCGGGTGCTGCAGGCCCTCGGACGTCATGTGCGCCTCCTCCATGACATATCTGGCCGTGCCGATTTCGCTCCGGCTCTCTGGCCTGGTTGCCAGCGACGCCGGCGAATCGGCCGTGCGCGCTCCTCGAACGTAACTGTCGATGACCGTTCGTTCGAGGGGCGGGTCACCGACCGGGCGGCCCCTGAGCCGTTGCGAAGCTCCGACTACGCGGTTCGGGGGAGACCGGATGTGACCGACGCCAACCGTACCGGTCCCCGTTCGTCGGAGGAATCCCGGTGTCAGCCGTCCAGAAATGCCGATGACCCGCCCGGGTGGCAGCCCGGACGGGTCATCGATCTGGAGGGAGGGTTGGTCTGGTGGCCGCCGGACCGCGGCGCGCTGTGGCAGCCTGCGATCCGGCGGTGCGGACCGCTCAGCCGTAGTAGCGCTGCGCGATCAGGAGGATCTCGTCGCGCACAGCGGGCGACGTAGCGGAACGCAGCGCGCGCTCGATGGCACGTGCACGGCGGGTGGCGTCCCGACGGGTGCGGAGGCGGTCGATCATGGTGCTCATGGCGTGCTCCCTGGTGCCGATCCGGTTGTCGGCCTGTCGTGTCGTCTGGGTCCATTAGACCGGATTGACGCCGCGTCCGCCATCGATTATTAGGTGAGTTGGGCCACGCGCTGAATAATCTAAAGTTAGACCTCGGGTAGCGCTGAAGGTTCTACCTGCCGACCGGGAGGGTCACCGGGCCGGTGGCGGCCGACAAGAGAACGGCCGGCGTGTCCCCGCAGGCTGCGGGGACACGCCGGCCGGGCGCGTCGCGGTGGCGATCAGGTCCAGGCGAGCAGCGTCGCCTCGGGGTCGGCCAGGAACGCTCCGACGTCCCGCAGGAACTTCGAGCCCAGTTCGCCGTCGATGATCCGGTGATCGAACGACAGGCCGAGCGTCGTCACCTGCCGGGCGCGGATCTTGCCCTTGTGCACCCACGGCATCTCGCGCACCGCCCCGAAGGCCAGGATCGCCGACTCTCCGGGCGGCAGGAGCGGGGTGCCGGTGTCGACGCCGAACACCCCGACGTTGGTGATCGTGAACGTGCCGCCGGACATGTCGGCCGGAGCCGTCCGACCCGCCTTCGCCGTCTGCACCAGTCCGGTCATCGCGTCCGCCAGCTCCCGCAGGGAGAGCCGACCGGCGTCCTTGATGTTCGGCACGATCAGCCCACGCTCGGTGGCGGCCGCGATGCCCAGGTTCACGTACTCCTTGACGACGATCTCGTCGCCCGCCCAGGTCGAGTTGACCATCGGATGGCGGCGGACCGCCAGCAGGACCGCCTTGGCGACCAGCAGCAGCGGCGAGACCCGTACGTCGCGCCACTCCGGCAGCGCCCGCAGCCGGTTGAGCGCCTTCATCGATCGGGTCACGTCGACCGTGAGGAACTCGGTGACGTGCGGCGCGCTGAACGCCGAGGCCACCATGTTCTCCGCGGTGAGCTTCCGTACCCCCTTCACCGGGATCCGCTGCTCGCGTCCGCCGTCGAAGGACGGCGCGACGGAGACGGCGCGGCTCGGGGCGGGCCCGGTCGCCGGGCCGGCGGCCGCCGCCTGTACGTCCTCCCGGGTGATCGACCCGAGCGGCCCCGTCCCGGTCACCGTACTCAGGTCGACGCCGAGATCCTTGGCGAGCTTCCGTACCGGCGGCTTCGCCAGCACCCCCGCCCCGGTCCGGCGATCCGGCAGCCGTGGGGCCGGGCTCGTCGGCGGATCGGCGGGCCTGTCGGGCGCCGTCACCGCAAGACCGGCCGCGCGCGGCGCGGGCGCCGGCTCGGCGGGGGTCTTGCGCGGGCGGCGCTTGGCCGCCGTGGTGCGGGGGCCGTAGCCCACCAGAACCGCGGTGCGGCCGCCGGGGGCCGGGCCCCCGATCAGGCCGGGCTCGACGGCGCCCTCGGCGGGCGCCAGCTCGACCGCCGCCAGGGACGCGGCCGACGGCGTCGGCAGGTCGCCGGCCGCGGCCGCCCCGTCCGTGCCGACCGGACCGGCGCCCGGGTCGGTGTCGATCGCGATGATCGGGGTACCGACCTCGACGGTTGTGCCCTCCGGGTGGAAGATCGCGTGTACCTGCCCGGCCCACTTCGCCGGGATCTCGACCGCCGCCTTCGCCGTCTCGACCTCCACGATCGGCTGGTTGAGCTCGATCGTGTCGCCCACCTTGACCAGCCAGCTCAGGATCTCACCCTCGGTGAGCCCCTCCCCGAGGTCCGGCAGCGGGAATTCCTTGATCCGCGACATCCCGGTCACCACCCGAAGGCGCGGTCGACGGCGTCGAGCACCCGGTCGAGGTCCGGCAGGTACTCCTCCTCCAGCCGGGCGGCCGGGTACGGGGTGTCGAAGCCGGTCACCCGCAGCACGGGCGACTCCAGGGAGTAGAAGCACTCCTCGGTGATCCGGGCCGCCACCTCGGCGCCCAGGCCCAGGTTGGACGGGGCCTCGTGCACGACCACGCAGCGGCCGGTCCGGCGGACCGACTCGTAGACCACCCCGAGGTCGAGCGGGGAGAGCGAGCGCAGGTCGATGACCTCCAGGTCGCGACCGTCCTCGGCCGCGGCCGTCGCGGCGTCGAGCGCGGTGCGCACCATCGGACCGTACGCGAGCACGGTCGCGTCGGAGCCGGGCCGCACGACCCGGGCGGAGTGCAGCGGGTACGCGCCGGTCAAGGGGGCGTCCAGCTCGACCGGCCCCTTCTCCCAGTAGCGCCGCTTCGGCTCCATGAACACGATCGGGTCGTCGGAGGCGATCGCCTGCTGGATCATCCAGTACGCGTCCTGCGGCGAGGCGCAGGAGACGACCTTCAGCCCGGCGGTGTGCGCGAAGTACGCCTCCGGGGACTCGGAGTGGTGTTCGACCGCGCCGATGCCGCCGCCGAACGGGATCCGGATGACGATCGGCAGCTTCACCTTGCCCCGGGAGCGGTAGTGCATCTTCGCCACCTGCGAGACGATCTGGTCGTACGCGGGGTAGACGAAGCCGTCGAACTGGATCTCGCAGACCGGGCGGTAGCCGCGGATGGCGAGCCCGACCGCGGTGCCGATGATGCCGGACTCCGCGAGCGGGGTGTCGATCACCCGGTTCTCGCCGAAGTCCTTCTGCAGCCCGTCCGTGATCCGGAAGACGCCGCCGAGCTTGCCGACGTCCTCGCCCATGATGACGACCTTGGGGTCGTTCTCGAGCGCGCGGCGGAGTCCGGTGTTGAGCGCCTTGCCCAGGGTGAGGGTCTCGGTGGCCATCAGTGCGCGCTCCCCTCGAAGGACTCCAGGTACCGGCTGAACTGGTCGCGCTGCGCGTCGAGCAGCGGGGACCCGTTGGGGTAGACGTGGTCGAAGAGCGTGTCGGGCTGCGGGTCGGGCATCGCCAGCACGCGCTCGCGCAGGTCCACCGCCTCCCGCCGGGCCTGTTCGTCGATCTCCGCGAAGAAGTCGGCGTCCGCGATCTGCTGCTTCTCGATGAAGGCGCGTACCCGGGCGATCGGGTCCTTGGCCTGCCAGGCCTCCACCTCGCTCGCGATGCGGTAGCGGGTGGGGTCGTCCGAGGTGGTGTGGGCGCCCATCCGGTACGTGTAGGCCTCGATCAGGGTGGGCCCCTGACCGTGCCGGGCGCTGTCCAGTGCCGCGCGGGTCACCGCGTACGTGGCGAGGACGTCGTTGCCGTCCACCCGGATGCCGGGGAAGCCGAACCCGGCGGCCCGCTGGTAGAGCGGGATGCGGGTCTGCCGCTCGAGCGGCTCGGAGATGGCGTACTGGTTGTTCTGGCAGAAGAAGACCATCGGGGCGTTGAAGACGCCGGCCCAGACGAACGCCTCGTTCACGTCGCCCTGCGAGGTGGCGCCGTCGCCGAAGTAGGCGATGACGGCCTCACCGTCGTCGCCGCCGGTCTTGCCGTCCATCGTGACGCCCATGGCGTAGCCGGTGGCGTGCAGCGTCTGGGCGCCGATGACGATCGTGTACATGTTGAACTTGAACTCGTTCGGGTCCCAGCCGCCCTGGTCGACGCCGCGGAACAGGCCCAGCGGCATGATCGGGTCGATGCCGCGGCAGTAGAGCACGCCGTGCTCGCGGTACGTCGGGAACGCCATGTCCTGGGGTCGGAGCGCGCGTCCGGAGCCGACCTGCGCCGCCTCCTGGCCGAGCAGACTCGCCCAGATGCCCAGTTCGCCCTGCCGCTGCAGCGCCGTCGCCTCGGCATCCAGCTTGCGCACGATGACGAGGTCGCGGTAGAGCCCGCGGTACTCCTCGTCGGTGAAGTCCACGGTGTACTCGGTCCCGTCCGGGCCGGTCACCTTCTCCACGCGCTCACCTTCGGGGGTGAGCAGCTGGACCAGCTCGGGTTCGTTCCCGCCCGCCGCTTTCGGCCCCCGTGGTCGGGCAGTTGTCTGCCTGCCGCGGGTCGTCGTCCCGCGGTCGCCCTTCGCCATCCGTCTCTCCCTGTCCTGTGTGCGTCGGCCCCGGGGGTGTCCCGACCGCGCAGCTGTTCGCGCCCGCCGGCTGGTGCCGTCCGAGCTGTCGCCTGCCACGCCTAGCCCGGTGGGGTTGCCGCGCGGCGTGGACCGGATTCTGGCCGAATCCGGTCCGGGAGCGTCGGCCCCGTGCCGCGCCTTCCGCTGGTGGAGCGGGAAACCACGGCGGCGTTGCCGTCGGGTCCATATTCGCAGAGGAGGTGAGCCCGCCCACAGTACGGCCTCGATCATTTATCGGGGCCAGAGGATCTTTGCGACGTGTATGCCTATTTGGGTAGATGCGTCAACGCGGTGACGAAACTTGTCGCGTTGACACGCTGTAGATGACTGGCCAACGGACGGTTACTAGGCCACTCTATTGGTCTGGCCTGCAACAGCCGGACACCCGCTGTCGTTGTTGCACGACGACGAGGAGGTCGAACCGTGCGGGACCACGGGGACGATCCCTTACCCTCGCCATCACCGCGCCACCGGCAGCCCGGTGGCGGACGCGGGTCCTACCGTCAGAACCCGGGGGCCCACCGCGTCGAAGGACTCGCCGGGCCGACGCGCCGCTACGCGCTCATCGTCCTGGGGCTCGTCGTCATGACCTCGCTGCCCGTGCTGGCGTCCATCAGCGCGGGATCGTCCACGATCAACGACAGCGCCCTGCCCGGCGGCGTGACACCATTCATCCCGCAGCCGTCGGACGGCCCCGTCGTCGTGCCGCTGCCGCCGTCGGTGCTGCCCCCGCGCGTGGTCGTACGCGTGGGCGACCCGGCGGGCCTGCTCGCCGCGCCCCGGCAGCCGGTCGCGTCCGCCGGTGCGGCCAGTCAATCGGTCGCCGCGGGACCGCCGGTCGCCGCGGGACCGCCGGTCGTCGCGCGGCAGCCGGTCGCCGCGCCGCAGCCCGCGCGCGGGAACGACGCGCCCCCGCCGCAGCGGCCCGTGGAGTCGGCGCCGGAGCGGGGCGGCGCGTCAGAGGAGCCGGGCCAGTGGTGCGAATGGCGCAGCCGCCCGTGCAGCCCGACCCCGCCCCCCTGCATCCCGCTCCTGCCGGTGCTGCCCGCCGCGCCGTTCGAGCCCTGGCGGCCGATCCGGGAATCGGCGTCGCCGTCGTGCCGGTCGACCAGCCCGGGCGCCGCGCCGAACCCGCCCGGCAGGGCGCGCGGTGTGCGCGACGAGGACGAACGCGCGGAGAAGCGCGCCCGAACCGAGCGGAACCGGACGCGGCACGCGACCGAACAGCGTGCCGGGACGCAGCAGCCGAAGACCCAGCGCCCGAAGACCCAGCGCCCCAACAACCCGCGCGCCGGCAAGCAGCCGAGCGGGGCCGACACGGTGCAGACGCGGCGCGTCACCGTTGAGCGCGGCGACAGCGGCGGGCAGCGCTCGACCGGCCGGGCGGGCGGCCGGACGAGCGCACGCAAGCCGACCGCCGTCGCCCGGCACCGCCCGACGGTGAAGCCACGTGCAAAGGACGGGTCGCAGCCGAAGGCGAAGGGGAAGACGGGGCACCGCTCCCGTCCGCACCGCTCGCGCTGACCCGACCGCGCGGTCCGGCGGCGTGGCACGGGCATCGTGATCGGTAACTGCCCTGCCTGTCGGCCGCCCGCCCGCCCGTTCGGTCCGACGATGACCGCCGTTCGCCCCGTTCATCGTGGAGTGACGGGTGGCTATGCTCGCCGATGTCGATCAAGTCCGGCCACCCCGGACGCTCGAACGGAGGGCAGTGTGGCTCTATCCAGTCGTACGTGGCGTCGAGGCCTGTTGGCCACGGCGACCGCGGTCAGCGTGGCAGTCGTCGTGGCGCAGCCGCCGGCGCAGGCGCACCCCGGCGATCTCAGGTCGTGGGCGCTGCGCAAGGCGGTGAGCGCCAACGGCGTCATGGAACACCTGAAGGAACTGCAGAAGATCGCCGAGCGCAATGGCGGCAACCGCGTCTCCGGCGCCCCCGGGTACGACCGGTCCGTCGACTACGCGGAGAAGGTCCTGCGGCGCGCCGGCTACCGCGTGACCCGGCAGGCGTTCGAGTTCCAGACCTTCATCCCCAACGCACCGTCGGTGCTGCACCGGGTCACCCCGGCGCCCGCCGGCGACCTCGAGAACCGCATCATGAGCTACTCCGGCAGCGGCGACGCCACCGCCCGCGCGACCGTGCCGACCGGTAACGCGCTCGGCTGCGCCGCCGGCGACTTCGGGCCGGCCAACGCCGGCACCGTGGTCCTGGTCAGCCGGGGCACCTGCCCCTTCGGTCAGAAGGCGAGCAACGCCGCGGACGCCGGCGCGGCCGCGGTGGTCATCTACAACAACACCACCGGCGAGCTCAACGGCACGCTCGGCAACACCTTCACCCGCGACATCGCCGCCGTCGGCATCACCCAGGCGCTCGGCCAGGAGCTGGTCGCCCAGGTCCCGAACGGGCTGACCCTGCGGGTGCAGGCGGACACCTTCCGCGGAATGGCGACCACCGAGAACATCCTCGCCGAGTCCCGCTGGGGCAACCCGAACAACGTGGTGATGGCCGGCGCCCACCTCGACTCCGTCGCCGAGGGCCCGGGCATCAGTGACAACGCCAGCGGCACCGCCGCGTTGCTCGAGATCGCCGAGCAGATGCGCCTGGTGCCGACGAAGAACAAGGTGCGCTTCGCGCTCTGGGCCGCCGAGGAGGCGAGCCTGGTCGGCTCCACGCACTACATCGCCAACCTGCCGCAGGCCGAGCGCGACAAGATCGCGCTTTACCTGAACTTCGACATGATCGGCTCGCCGAACTACGTGCGCTTCGTCTACGACGGCGACAATTCGGCGTTCCCGCCCGGCACCGGCTCCGCGCCCGGACCGGCCGGCTCCGGCGCGATCGAGAAGCTGTTCCACGACTACTTCAAGTCCCAGCGGCTCGACTCCGCCGAGACGCCGTTCTCCGGCCGCAGCGACTACGGCCCGTTCATCGCGGCCGGCGTCGACATCCCGTCCGGCGGTCTGTTCACCGGCGCGGAGGGCGTGAAGACCGCCGAGGAGGCGGCGGCCTACGGCGGCACCGCCGGGCAGCCGTACGACCCCTGCTACCACCAGGCGTGCGACACGATCGACAACGTGAGCCGCGCGGCGATCGACGAGATGTCGGACGCCGTCGCGCACGCCATCATCACGTACGCGTTCGACACCCGGAGCGTCACCGGCCCGACCAGCGGGACGGCGCGCGGCACCACCGCGCCCGCGCAGGGCGGCGGCGGCCTGCACGACCACGACCACGAGCTGGAGAGCTGACCCGACGAACCGACGGGCGGGAGGCGGCGCACGGCGTCGCCTCCCGCTGTCGTACGGGCGCGAGCGCCGCTCAGCCCGGCTCGTCCGACAGGCGGTGCCGGTTGGCCTCGATCCAGGCATCCAGCGCCGCCGGGTCGTTGGGGTCCACCCCGTCGGCGATGAGCTGCGCGACCGCGGCGGTGGCGGGGCTGCGCCGCTCGCCGGTGGCGTAGAGGCGGGCGAACTCCGGGATCATCTCCTCGATCGCGGTGTCGGTCTGCGTCGCCGCCGGCTCCGCCAGCCCCCGCCGCTCGCTGGCGTACGCCGCCCAGCCGCGCACGACCCGCGGCAGCATCGCGGCGTCGTCCATGTCGAGCACCGCCCGGCGGTGCACCCAGTCGAGCAGGAAGAGCTCGGCGACGGCCGGGCTCCACCGCAGCGGGTCGGGGTCGGGCAGGGTCGCCGCGTGGTCGAGGACCAGGCTGAGGCAGAAGTGCAGCGAGGCCAGGTCGGGCTCGGAAACCTCGTGCAGCCCGAAGCGCGCCGCGGCCGGCGAGGCGAGGAAGCCACGGACGAGCAGCGTGCGCGCGTCGGCCGACAGCGGCTCCGGCTCGTCGGTGACGGTCGGCCCGGCGGGCGCCGGCAGCAGCGCGAGCCGGGCGCCGACCAGTGCCCGGTCGGTCGCCAGCGATCCCCGGCCCGGCAGCGCGCGGAGCTCGTCCGTGATGCCCAGGTGCCGGTCGACCTCGCCGCGCAGCCGTCCCGGATCCTCCTCACGGAACCAGGTCAGCTCGTCGGAGGCGCACATCTCGCGCACCTGCGCGAGGACCCGCTCGGCCGGCCCGCCGACGTACACGTCCTTGGTGATGCCGATGTTGTGGTCGATCAGCGCCACGACGGCGTGTTCCGGACCGCCGGCGTCGCTGTCGTCGTACGCGAACGTGGCCACGTACGAGGTCTGGTCGCCGTAGACGTCGCCGTACGCGTAGCTGCCGGTGAGCCGTACCCGGCCGAGCTGGTGCGACCAGGGCGGCGCGGACGCGCCGACCCTGACGGCCGCCGCGCCCGGCGCGTCCGGCACCAGGTGGGCGAAGACGTTGCGGATCGTGATGGCCGCCGCGGTGCGCCGGCGGGCGGTCGCCGAGAGGAACCCGCCGACGAAGTCGCGCATCGCGCCGGCGCGGTCGTGCTCGGCGACGGCGTAGACGCTGCCCAGCAGCGCCGCGCCGAGCATCTCGGCGTCGAGCGCGCAGTCGAGCTTGGTGACGTCGCGGGCAGCCTCGAGCACCGCGTCGTATGGGGTCAGGGGCGTCGCCATGGATCGACCCTACGCCCGGTTGCCGTGATCGGGCACGCACAGCCGGGCCCGCGCCGCGCGCCGGATCACCCCGGCGACTTCGCCGCGTGCAGCGCGTCCCGCGCCTCGGCGTACGACCGCAGGACGGCGCGGACCGGCGCCACCACGTGGTCCCGGCCCACCTCGGCGACCGCGGACTCCAGCCGCTGTCGCGCCCGGCGACCGGCGCGGCGGGCCGCCCAGCCGGTCACCGGCCGCACCAGCGCCGCGATCAGCAGGCCGAGGAGCAGGCCGCCGATGAGCAGGACGGTGGGCAGCGGCGCCACGCCGACCATCGGGTACTCCAGCCGCGGCAGCCCCAGCGCCCGGAGCCCGTACCCGGCGGCCAGCCAGCCGAGACCAACCACCGCGGCGAGGGTGACGAGCCACTGCAGCGCCCCGACCAACCGCCACCACACCGGCTTCCGGTCGAGCCCCAGGTCCGTGCCGGCCACGGCCCGGTCGAGCGCGTCGGGCAGGTCGTCGAGCCGTGACCGCGCGGCGGCGGCGACGGCGCTCGGCCAGGACGCGGGCAGTCCCGCGCCGGCGCCGTCGGCGACCGCGCGGACGGCGAGACCGACGGCGGAGCGCTGCGCGGCGGTCGGGTTGGGCATCGAGGTGGCGGCCACCGGACGGGTCGGATCGGCCGGCCCGGCGAGCTGCGGCAGGTGCAGCCGGCGCAGCGGGTCCGGACGCAGCCGGCGCCAACCACGGACCAGGGGCCAGCCGGTCGAGGCGCCGGCCCGATGCCGGTACGCGCGTTCGGCGGCCTCGGCGACGACCGCTACGCCGGCCGCGCCGGCGAGCGCCCCGGTGAGCCGCTGCGCGGTCGCCCGGTCGACGCCGTCCTCGGCCACGGCGGGCCCGACGAGGTCACCGAGGCGGTCGGTGACCGCGTCGACGTCGCCGGCGAGGCGGCGCAGCGCGGCCTGCCGCTCCGCGACGGTGCGTTCGAGCAGTGCCCGCAGGTTCGTCGTCGCGGCCGGGTCGACCGCCGCGGTGGCGAGCACGGGAACGCCGTCGAGCTCGTCGGCCTTCAACAGTCGACGCAGGTCGTCGAGGACGTGCGGAAGCTCGGCGGCGGGCAGCCGGTCGGCCTGGTTGAGCACGACGACGGTGACGTCGCGGTGCCGGTGGAACTCGCGCAGGTAGCTCTCGTGGACGACGCGGTCCGCGTACTTCTGCGGGTCCACCACCCACACGACCAGGTCGACGAGGCCGAGCAGCCGGTCGACCTCCCGCCGGTGCGCCTGCTCCACGGAGTCGAAGTCGGGCAGGTCGAGCAGGACGAGCCCGTGCAGCGCGGCCTCGTCGTCGCCGTCGAGCGCGCTCTCCCGGACGAACCGGCGCCGGGGGATCACGCCGATCCAGTCGAGGAGCTGGTTGGCGCCCTCCAGCGGGCCCCACACGCAGGCGTGCGTGACGCCGGTGGTCGGTCGGCGCACCCCGACCGGGGAGAGTTCGAGCCGGGCGAGCGCGTTGAACAGGCTCGACTTGCCGCTGCCGGTGCTGCCGGCGAGCGCCACCACGGTGTGGTCGCGGGAGAGCCGCAGTCGGGCGCCGGCCCGCTCGACCAGGGTGTGCGCCGGCACCAGCCGCTCCTCGGGCAGGTGCCCCGTGGCCAGCGCCAGGAAGCGTTCCATCGCCCCGATCCGCCCGATCAACGCGTCCGGGTCGACCCGCCGCTCGCCGCGCAGCGCGTCCCGGACCTTGCCGACGACGCCCGTCACGACGCCACTGCCGGCAGTGTCAGCGGTGTGCCCTCGGTGAGCTGCGCCCGCATCCGCTCCTGCTCGACCTCGGCCGCCGCCCCGCGGAGCCGGTCGGCCACGCTCATCACCGCCCCGTCGGTTGCCGCCGCGTGCTCGGTTGCCGCCGCGTGCTCGGTTGTCGCCGCCCCGTCGGTTGTCGCCGCCACGGCGCCCCCGGCGTCGGCGGCCGGCGTCACGCCGATCGCCTCGATCCGCGCCGAGTAGCGCGCCGCCTCCGCCTCGAACAGCGCGTCGACCCGGCCGAGCAGGCCGGCGCGCGACTTGTTGGCGAGGTTGCGGACCGCCTGGTCTCCGAAGATCGCCTCCAGCACCTTCTGCGCGGCGACCGTGGTGCCGCCGGCCGCGGCGACCTCCAGGCCGGTAGGGATGAACGCGGTCGCCGTGAAGACCGCGACCATGACGGCGAGACCGGTCGCGTTGACCGCGTACGCCGCGGTGCGCGCCACGAACCGCCGCTCGCCGGCCTCGGCGCGCACCAGCTCCAGCACGTCGCGCTGCCAGTCCCGCACCAGGCGTTCGGCCCGGTCCGGCAGGTCGTCGCTCGGGCGGCCGAGCTCCGGGGTCGACAGCGCGGCGCCCGCGGGGTGCGCCTGCCACCCGGTGTACGCGAGCTCGGCCGCCTCGGCCGCCGCCTCGCGCAGCACCGTCACGAGCTGCGACTCGATCGCCGCCTGCAGTTGTCGGCCCGGCCCGGGGCGGCCGGTCACCCCGGCGACCACGCGATCGCGGAGACGCCCGATCCGCGCCTCCAGCGTCCGGAAGAGCTCACCGGTGCCGACGAACTCCTGCCACCGGGCCAGCACCTCGCCGCGGAGCAGCCGGCCGTCCTGCATC
Source organism: Micromonospora pattaloongensis (assembly GCF_900107255.1). Lineage (GTDB taxonomy): Bacteria > Actinomycetota > Actinomycetes > Mycobacteriales > Micromonosporaceae > Micromonospora_I > Micromonospora_I pattaloongensis. The sequence continues at coordinate 1,136,395 of NZ_FNPH01000001.1, forward strand.
GCCTGCTCGACCCCGGTCCGCGCCCCCCGGTACGCGCCGCGGACCCGTTCGGTCAGCGTGGCGGCCGCCGCCGCCTGCTCGTCGGCGGCTGTGGCCAGACCGGCGACCGCCGGGACGAGCGCGGCCAGCGCGCCGTCGAGGGTCTGCCGCACCACCGCGGCCCGGGCGGCGGCGTCGCCGGCGAGCCGGTCGAACCACTCACGCAGTTCGGCCGTCACCGGCTCCGGCAGCAGCCCCTGGCCGTCGACCTCGGTCTCCGGCAGCACGAACAGCGGCGCCGCTGCCAGATCGTTCGCGGCGAGCATCTCCGACAGGTGTGCGGAGATCTCGTCGGCCGCCTCCGGCGGGACGCGGTCGAGCGCGAGCGCGATGACGGTGCCGCGCGCCCGCGCGGTGCGCAGCAGCTCCCACGGCACGGCGTCGGCGTACCGGGCCGCGGTGGTGACGAAGAGCCACAGGTCCGCGGCGGCGAGCAGCTGGGTGGCGAGCGCCCGGTTGGCGTCGACCACCGAGTCGATGTCGGGGGCGTCGAGCAGCGCCAGGCCGGGGGCGAGCGCGGGCGCGGCGACCAACTGCAGCGTGTCCGGCTCGTCGGTCGGCTCGGCGGTGCGGGTCAGGCCGGGCAGCAGCTCGCCCTGCCGGAACCAGCCCGAGTCGGCGGGGTTGCAGACCAGCACGGGGGACCGGGTGGTGGGGCGGAGCACGCCGGCGGCGCTCACCCGGGCACGGACCAGGCTGTTGACCAGGGTGGACTTGCCCGCCCCGGTGGACCCGCCGACCACCACCAGCAGCGGGGCGTCGAGCCGGGCGAGCCGGGGGAGCAGGTAGTCGTCGAGTTGGGTGACGACGCCGCGGGCGACCCGTCGCGCCTCGTCGGCCGAGGGCATCACCAGCGGGTACGTCACCGCGGCCACCGCTGCCCGCAGTCGTGCGAGCGCGGCGGGCAGCCCGGGTCCGGTGGGCGCGTTCGGCTGGGTGGGCGTGTCCGGCTTGGTGGGTGCGGCCAGCTCGGTGGGCGCGACGGACTCCGGGGAGGCCGCGGGCGCGCCGCTGCGCGCGGCCGCGTCCGGCGCGCCGTCGGAGGGCGCGCCGTCGGAGGGCGCGCCGTCGGAGGGCGCGCCGTCGGAGGGCGTGCCGTCGTCGGACGGAGAGTCCGGCACGACGACGGCCCGGCCGGGCTCGGCCGCGGGCTCACCGTGCATGGTCACTGCTAAAGCGTGCCCGATCTATGCACCGTAGACAACCGGAACAGTGGTCGTCGCGGCGCTCTGCGTGAGCGCCGCGCCGCTGAAGTTGCGCCAACTTCACTCAACCCCGACTTGACGCCCCGGATCATCGTGGCACTATTGAGTCCGGTCCACTCAAGTTGCGGGTGGGTGTGCTGCGGGCGGTGCCCGGCACCTGCTCTTGGAACGAAGCGAGGAAGCGAACATGGCACGTGCGGTCGGCATCGACCTCGGCACGACGAACTCCTGCGTCAGCGTTCTCGAAGGCGGTGAGCCCACGGTCATCGCCAACGCGGAGGGCTCGCGTACGACGCCTTCGATCGTCGCGTTCGCCCGCAACGGCGAGGTGCTCGTCGGTGAGGTCGCCAAGCGCCAGGCGGTGACGAACCCGGACCGGACCATCCGGTCGGTCAAGCGCGAGATCGGCACCAACTGGTCGATCGACATCGACGGCAAGAAGTACACCCCGCAGGAGATCTCCGCGCGGGTGCTGATGAAGCTGAAGCGCGACTCCGAGGCGTACCTCGGCGAGCAGATCACGGACGCGGTGATCACCGTTCCGGCGTACTTCAACGACGCCCAGCGGCAGGCCACCAAGGAGGCCGGTGAGATCGCCGGCTTCAACGTGCTGCGGATCGTGAACGAGCCGACCGCCGCCGCGCTGGCGTACGGCCTCGACAAGGGCTCCAAGGAGCAGACCGTCCTCGTCTTCGACCTCGGCGGCGGCACCTTCGACGTCTCGCTGCTGGAGCTCGGTGAGGGCGTCATCGAGGTGAAGTCGACCAGCGGTGACAACCACCTGGGCGGCGACGACTGGGACCAGCGGATCATGGACCACCTGGTCAAGACCTTCCGCGGTGAGCACGGCATCGACCTGTCGCAGGACAAGATGGCGATGCAGCGGCTCCGCGAGGCGGCCGAGAAGGCGAAGATCGAGCTGTCGGCCGCCACCACCACCAGCATCAACCTGCCCTACATCACGGCCGGCCAGGCGGGCCCGCTGCACCTGGACATGACGCTGACCCGCGCCGAGTTCCAGCGGATGTCGCAGGACCTGCTGGACCGCTGCAAGGGCCCGTTCGAGCAGGCGATCAAGGACGCCGGGATCAAGGTCGGCGACGTCGACCACGTCATCCTGGTCGGTGGCTCCACCCGGATGCCCGCCGTCTCGGACCTGGTCAAGCAGCTCACCGGCAAGGAGCCGAACAAGGGCGTCAACCCGGACGAGGTCGTGGCGGTCGGCGCGGCCCTGCAGGCCGGTGTGCTCAAGGGTGAGGTCAAGGACGTCCTGCTGCTCGACGTGACCCCGCTGTCGCTGGGCATCGAGACCAAGGGCGGCATCTTCACCAAGCTGATCGAGCGCAACACCACCATCCCGACGAAGCGCTCCGAGGTGTTCACCACCGCTGACGACAACCAGCCGTCGGTGCTGATCCAGGTCTTCCAGGGTGAGCGGGAGATCGCCGCGTACAACAAGAAGCTCGGCACCTTCGAGCTGACCGGCCTGCCGCCGGCGCCGCGCAACGTCCCGCAGATCGAGGTCACCTTCGACATCGACGCCAACGGCATCGTGCACGTCGGCGCGAAGGATCTCGGCACCGGCAAGGAGCAGTCGATGACGATCACCGGCGGCTCCGCGCTGCCGAAGGACGACATCGAGCGGATGATGCGCGACGCGCAGGACCACGCCGACGACGACAAGCGCCGCCGTGAGGAGGCGGAGACCCGCAACGTCGCCGAGCAGCTGCAGTGGCAGACCGAGAAGTTCCTCGCCGAGAGCGGCGACAAGCTGCCGGCCGAGTCGCGCGACCAGATCAACGAGGCCCTCGGTGAGCTGCGCGGCGCGCTGGGCGGCACCGACATCGAGAAGATCAAGTCGGCGCACGAGAAGCTGGCGCAGGTCTCGCAGCAGGCCGGCTCGCTGCTCTACGCGCAGCAGGCCGAGCAGGCCGGCCCGGGCGCCGACGCGGGTGCGGGTGCGGGTGCGGGTGCGCCGGGTGCGGGCGCCGCGGGCGCGGGTGCGCCGGGCGGGGCCGCCGGTGGCGCCGACGACGTGGTGGACGCCGAGATCGTCGAGGACGACAAGAAGTGACCCGTCGTCCCACCGATGAACGGAGCGAGGTAGCCCCATGACGCACAAGCCACGAGCCGCCGGCCCGGAGACCGCCGGCCCGGCGCGGGGTGGCTCCGCGCCGGACGGGCCGGAGAACGGCCAGGCCGACGAGCGCGTCGTCATCCGCGACAAGCGGAAGATCGACGTGTCCGCCGGCAAGGCGGGCAAGCACGCCGAGGACGCGGACGCGCAGGCCCCGGAGCCGACCGCGGCGACGGGGCCCGAGCAGGACGGCGGCGCCCCGGTGAGCACCGAGGGCGTCGCGCCCGGGGGCGGCAGCCCCGTCGCCAGCTCCGGTGCGCTCGGCGCCGAGCTGGAGGCGCTGCGCGCCGAGCTCGAGGAGCGGACCCGGGACGTGCAGCGGGTGTCGGCGGAGTACGCCAACTACCGCAAGCGGGTCGACCGGGACCGGGGCGTGGCCGCCGAACAGACCACGGCCACCGTGCTGGGCGCGCTGCTGCCGATCCTGGACGACCTGGACCGGGCGCGCGAGCACGGCGACCTGGTGGGGCCGTTCGGGACGGTGGCCGAGCAGCTCACCGCGGCGCTCGGCAAGTTCGGGCTGACCGCGTTCGGCGAGAAGGGCGACCCCTTCGACCCGACCCGGCACGAGGCCGTCGCCCACCTCACCTCGCCGGAGGTGACCGAGCCGACGTGCATCGACGTGATGCGCCGCGGCTACCAGGTGGGGGACCGGCTGCTCCGGCCCGCGCTGGTCGCGGTCGCCGACCCGGAGTGACCCGAACGACGACGCTGATCGGGGAGTTGGCGGGTCCGTCCCGTCAACTCCCCGGCCGGCAGGACGATCTGCTCATCGACAACGCGCAGCCGAGGAGGTGGACCCGGTGAGTTCCAAGGATTGGCTGGAGAAGGACTTCTACGCCGTGCTCGGGGTGCCGAAGTCCGCCTCCGCGGATGAGATCAAGAAGGCGTACCGGAAGCTGGCCCGGGAGCTGCACCCCGACCACAACCCCGGCAACACGGCGTCGGAGGAGCGCTTCAAGGCGGTCTCCGAGGCCTACAACGTGCTCTCCGACGAGCGGAAGCGCAAAGAGTACGACGAGATGCGCACGCTCTTCGGGTCCGGCGCGTTCCGGCGCGGCGCCCGCGGCGGCGGCGGCGCCGGTTTCGACCCGGCGGACCTGTTCGGCAACTTCTCCGGCGGCGGCGCCGGTGGCGGAACGGGCGACCGGCGGTTCGGCGGAGCCGGCTTCTCCGACTTGTTCAGCTCGATCTTCTCGGGCGGTGGCGCCGGTCCGCGCGGGCGTGGGCCGGCCAAGGGGCGCGACGTCGAGGCGGAGGTCACGCTCGACTTCGCCGACGCCGTCCGCGGCACGACGCTGCCGTTGACGCTGCGGGCGCCGGGCGTCTGCGACACCTGCCACGGCAACGGCGCCAAGCCCGGCACCCAGCCGCGCACCTGCCCACAGTGCCGCGGGTCGGGGCTGGTCAACCGCAATCAGGGCTCCTTCAGCTTCTCCGAGCCCTGTCGGGAGTGCCAGGGCGTGGGGTCGATCGTCGAGGACAAGTGCCCCGAGTGCCACGGCAGCGGCGGCGTCACCAAGACCCGAACGCTGAACGTCCGGTTCCCCGCGGGGGTCGCGGACGGCCAGCGGATCCGGCTGAGCGGTCGCGGCGAGCCGGGCGAGCGCGGGGGCCCCACCGGGGACCTCTTCGTCCTGGTGCGGGTGCGCGAGGACGACCTCTTCGGTCGCTCGGGTGACGACCTCACGCTGACCGTGCCGATCACCTTCCCGGAGGCGGTCTTCGGCACCGATCTGCGGGTACCGACGATGGACGGCGCCGTCACCCTCCGGGTCCCGCCGGGCACGCCGAGCGGCCGCACGCTGCGCGCCCGCGGCAAGGGCGTGGTGCGCCGGAACGGGCAGGCCGGGGACCTGCTGGTGACGGTGGAGGTGTCGGTCCCGAAGGACCTCTCCGACGAGGCTCGGGCGGCGCTGGAGAAATTTGCTCTTGAGGCACCGGTGGCGACTCGGGAGAGAATCGACGCGCGGGTGCGCCGCTTCGACGACGCGACAAGGAGGTGAGCCGGGTGGACGAGGATGTGAACATCTCCATCGACGTGGCCTCCGACGCCAAGGTTCTGATCATCTCGGTGGCCGCGCGGATGGCGGGGATGCACCCGCAGACGCTGCGGCAGTACGACCGGATGGGCCTGGTCCAGGCGGGCCGGGCCGCCGGTGGCGGCCGCCGCTACAGCGTCCGGGACGTGGCGCTGCTCCGCGAGGTGCAGCGGCTCAGCCAGGACGACGGGGTCAACCTCGCCGGCATCAAGCGCATCATCGACCTGGAACAGCTCGTGGTCGAGCTGCAGCAACGGCTGCTGCGGATGGAGGCCGAGCTCGCCGCCGCGCACCAGCGGGTGGCGGAGCTCGAGGCGATGTCCCCCTTCCCCCGCCGTGATCTGGTCCCCACCGCCCGCGTCTCGAACGCGCTCGTGATCTGGCGTCCGACCGGCTCGTAGCGCCGGCGGGCCCGCCGTTTCCCCGCGGACCCCCACGAACCTGGACTAGCGTCGCTCAGAGGTCATGTCGGACGTCGCGCGGCGCTGAGGGGGAGACCCATGGGGGACGCTGATTCGATCAGGAACACCGCCGGCCGGGCGAGCGGCGAGATGAACGCCGGACGTGCCGACGACGACGCGACGTCGGTCGACGAGCGCTCCGACGAGGCCGATCGCGGGGCGTACTGGGACCACCTCGACCGGGGCATGGACGTGGGGCGCGGGCAGCGCGAGGTCAGGGACCGCAACCGCCCGGCCCCGTGAACGGTTCGGCGTGATCGGGCCGACGGACCGGCGCCGGGCTACCGACTTGTGCCGGTCAACCCAACCGTCGCCGGTCAGCTCAACCGTTGGCCGCTGCGTACCAGCCCGCCCTCGCACCAGTTGTGGTAGTCGAACAGCTGCGGCTTGGCCATCAGCACCAGCGTGTTGTGCGCCCAGGTCAGCATCATCTCGTCGCCGAGCTCCTGCGCCTGCTCGACCAGCTTGCGCAGCCGACGGCGCGGATGGGCCTTGAAGTTGGTGCGGATGCCGTCCGCGGCGTAGATGTAGAGGCAGTGCAGGGCGAAGCGGCGCGCCGGGCACGACCGGTCCATCGCCAGATCGAAGAGCGTGCCGATCAGGCGGTCGCCCGACACGAGCAGATCCCAGTCCTTCGGCATCGACTCCAGCGGAACGGAGCCGGGTTGGAACGCCCATGCCCGCAGCTCGTCGGGGGCCGGATCGACCGGATTGGCGAAACCGCGGAACACGGACTGCTGCAAGCTCACCCGGAATGACCTTCCGCTCGCGTCTGTCGGGCCGTCCGTGGCCCGGGCACCCCACTAGTCGCTGCCGCGACACGGTAGCGTGCGCCGACCGACGTGGGGAAGAGGAAATCCGACAGTCGCCGCTCGTCTCCCAACAGTCGGTATCGCCCGCTGGTCACTCGTGCGCCGACACCGTCGCCGCCCGCGGCGCCGCCTGGCGCCGGACCATCCGCTTGAACCACGCGAAGTCGGGGAGCCGGGCCAGCGCCGGCCCGGTCACCACCGTGATCAGCACGTACGCGGTGGCGAGCGGCGCGAGCTGCGGGGCGACTCCGGCCGTGCCGGCGGCGAGACCGGCGATGACGATCGAGAACTCCCCGCGGGGCATGAGCCCGAGGCCGGCGCGCCACCGTCCGGGTAGCGCGATCCCGGCGCGGCGGGCGGCGATGTAGCCGGTGACGACCTTGGTCGCCATGGTGACCACGGCCAGGCCCAGCGCCGGCAGCAGCACCGGCGGGATGTCGCGCGGATCGGTGGCGAGCCCGAAGAAGACGAAGAACACGGCCGCGAAGAGGTCGCGCAGCGGCGACAACAGCTGGGTGGCGTGGTGCGCGACCGGGCCGGAGAGCGCGATGCCGACCAGGAACGCGCCGACCGCCGCCGAGACCTTCAGCTGTGCGGCGACGCCGGCGACCAGCAGGGTCAGGCCGAGCACGCCGAGGAGCAGCGCCTCCGGGTCCTTCGCCGAGATCGCCTCGGAGATGACGCGCCCGTACCGGATCGCGACGACCAGCACCAGCACGACCGTGACGACCGCGATGGCGAGCATCTTGCCGCCGACGGCCCAGCCGGCGCCGGCCAGCACGGCCGTCACCAGCGGCAGGTAGAAGGCCATCGCCAGGTCCTCGATGACCAGCACGGACAGGATCACCGGGGTCTCCCGGTTACCGAGCCGGCCGAGGTCGGCGAGGACCTTGGCGATCACGCCCGACGAGGAAACCCAGGTCACCCCGGCGAGCACCACGGCGGTCACCCAGCCCCAGCCGAGCAGCAGCGCGAAGGCCGCGCCGGGCAGCGCGTTGAGCAGCCCGTCGATCAGGCCGGCCGGCGCGGCCGCGCGGAGGTTGCCGACGAGCTCGCCCGCCGAGTACTCCAGACCGAGCATGACCAGCAGCAGGATCACGCCGATCTCGGCCCCGATCGCGAAGAACTCCTCGCTGGCCGGCAGCGGCAGCAGCCCGCCGTGCCCGAACGCGAGCCCGGCGAGCAGGTAGAGCGGGATGGGGGAGAGGCCGATCCGCCGGCTGATCCGGCCCAGCAGGCCGAGGAGCAGCAGCAGAGTGCCGACCTCGATGAGCAGCTCTGTGGTGTCGTGCATGCGGTCAGTCGGCCGGGTCGGTGTCGGCGAAGATCGCGGTGACGCCGTCGAGTCCCTGCCGGGTGCCGACCACGACCACCACGTCGCCGGCGTCGAACCGGAACGACGGGGCGGGAGAGGCGATGACCTCGCGGTCGCGCAGCACCGCGACGATCGAGGCGCTCGTCCGGGTGCGGGCCCGGGTGTCGCCGAGGGTGCGCCCGACGAAGCGGGACCCGGCGGGGATCGGGACCTGCTCGGTGAGGAGCCCGGCGGCCTGCTGCCGGAGTCCGGAGAGCTGACCCAGCATCAGCGACGCGCCGAGCAGGTCGGCGAGCGCCTCCGCCTCGTCGTCGGTGAGCGGGATGTCGGAGGTGCAGGCGTCCGGGTCGTCCTCGTCGTACAGCACCAGGTCACGGCGGCCCGATCGATGGGAAACGACACCGATGCGCCGACCCGACTCCGTGATCAGGTCGTGGCGTACGCCGATTCCCGGCAGTGACGTCTGCTCTACCCGTACTCGCACGTGATCACGGTACCGTGTTGGACTAGGTCAATGCGGCGGCGCAACGTACGGCACCGGCTCGTCCTGCTCGCGGCGGTGGTCGTGGCCACCGCCGGCTGCTCCATCGGGGACATCCGGCGGCGGCCGCCGACCCCCGCGCCGCCGCCCGCACCGTCATCGCCCGTCGCGTCGCCGCCCGATGAGGTACGGCGGGTCCCGGTGCCCGTGCCACGGCAGTACGCCACGCCGTTCGTCGAGTTCGCCGACGCGGAGCAGGGCTACGCGTTGTTCACCCGCTGCGGGAACCCGGAGGCCACCTCGGCGCCGGCGTCGGACTGCGGCGCGATCCTGCTCGCGACGTCGGACGGCGGACGCTCCTGGCGGCGGCTGCGACACCCGGAGCCGCTGGCGAATAACCACCAGCTGTACGCGGCCGGGGAGAAGCTCCTGCTGCTGGCGGAGCCGCACGGCTGGTACATCTCGAACGACCGGGGCGGCACGTTCCGCCGCGAGCCGATGAGCGCCGAGCCACCCGCGGCGGTGCGGACCCTGGAGGGCCGGTTTCAGCTCTGCTGCGACGGCGAGGACCCGCCGAGGGTGGTCGAGTTAGTCGGTGACCGTCTGCGCCCCGTTCCGGCGCAGCCTCCGGTGCCCGGCCTGCGCGTGGTGGCGTTCGCCGGGGGACGGCTGGTGGCGGTGGGAGAGCGTGACGGTGAGCTGTCGGCGGCGGTCTCGTCGGAGGCGGCGAGGCAATGGCGGCCGATGAAGGTCGCACCTCCCGACGGGCCGCCCGCCGTGCTTCGGGTCGTGGGCAACCACGGCGACGTCTGGTTGATCGGGAGCGCCGGGCCGGGTGACACGCGGTTTCCGCAGTTGTGGCGGTGCGACCAATGGTGTCCCCGGGTCGAGGTGCCCGGCTATCCCGGTCCGGTCACCTCACTGGTCCCGCTCGGCGCGGGGCTGCTCGCGGTGACGGGGCCGGACGGGTCCGGCGTGATCAGCGCCGGCGACGACGCCGCCCGCTACAGCGACGTGCGTTGGCCGGTGCGGAACGAGTATCTGCAGCTGTTGCCGGACGGCACGCTCTTCGCCCGGGCGTCCGACGGGAACGCCTGGCTGGGCTCCGGGATGTTCGGGCAGCGGCGGTGGATCAAGCTGGTTCTGGAGCGGACGTGATCCACGTCGCGGCGTAAGGTTGAGTGGAATACGCTCAAGTCTGGTTGTGTCGTCACCAGTGGACACGCCGATCAGGGGAGCCCATGAACGCCGAACGTCTGACCACCAAGAGTCGTGAAGTCATCACCGGCGCGGTCGCGATGGCGAAGCGCCGCGGCCACGCGACCGTCGAGCCCTGGCATTTGCTGCTCTCGCTGCTGGACACCGGCGGCTCGACCGCCGCCGGCCTGCTGCGCGCGGTCGGCGCCAATCCGGCCGACCTCCGGCGCGCCGCCGTGCATGCTGTGGACGCGCTGCCGAGCGCGCGCGGGTCGAGCGTCGCCGAGCCGAGCGTCTCGCGCGAGTTCGCGAACGCGATCGGGGCGGCGGAGCAGATCGCGCGTCCGTTGGGCGACGAGTACACCTCCACCGAGCACCTGCTCGCCGGTCTCGCCCAGGTCGGCGGGGCGGTCGCGACCGCGCTGCGGTCGGCCGGCGCGACCGAGGAGAACCTGGTGGCCGCGTTCCCCGCCGTGCGCGGCGGCGACCGGCGCGTGACCACGGCCGATCCGGAGCAGACCTACCAGGCGCTGGAGAAGTACGGCGTCGACCTCACGGAGCGCGCCCGCGCCGGCAAGATCGACCCGGTGATCGGCCGGGACTCGGAGATCCGTCGCGTGATCCAGGTGCTCTCCCGGCGTACCAAGAACAACCCGGTGCTGATCGGCGAGCCCGGCGTCGGCAAGACGGCGATCGTGGAGGGGCTCGCCCAGCGGATCGTGGCCGGGGACGTCCCGGAGTCGCTGCGCGACAAGAAGCTGGTCTCGCTCGACCTGGGCGCGATGGTGGCGGGCGCGCAGTACCGCGGCCAGTTCGAGGAGCGCCTCAAGTCGGTGCTGGAGGAGATCAAGAACTCGGACGGCCAGGTCATCACGTTCCTGGACGAGCTGCACACCGTGGTCGGCGCCGGCAAGGGCGAGGGGTCCATGGACGCCGGCAACATGCTCAAGCCGATGCTCGCCCGCGGCGAGCTGCGGATGGTGGGCGCGACCACGCTGGACGAGTACCGCGAGCACATCGAGAAGGACCCGGCGCTGGAGCGGCGCTTCCAGCCGGTGCTGGTCGGCGAGCCGACCGTGGAGGACACGATCGGCATCCTCCGCGGCCTCAAGGAGCGCTACGAGGTGCACCACGGCGTACGGATCACGGACGCGGCGCTGGTCGCGGCCGCGAGCCTCTCGGACCGCTACATCACGGACCGCTTCCTGCCGGACAAGGCGATCGACCTCGTCGACGAGTCGGCGTCGCGGCTCCGCATGGAGATCGACTCGCGGCCGGTCGAGGTCGACGAGATCGAGCGCGCGGTGCGGCGGCTCGAGATCGAGGAGATGGCGCTGGCCAAGGAGCCGGACCCGGCGTCGGCCGAGCGGCTGGCACGGCTGCGCAAGGAGCTGGCGGACAAGCGCGAGCAGCTCAGCGCGCTCTCCGACCGGTGGCGGCTGGAGAAGGAGCACATCACCAAGATCTCCACGGCCAAGGAGGAGCTGGAACGCCTCGGCGGCGAGGCGGAGCGCGCGGAGCGCGACGGCGAGCTGGAGCGCGCCGCCGAGCTGCGCTACGGCCGGATCCCGCAGCTCAAGGGGGATCTGGCCCGCGCCGAGGAGGAGCTGGCGCAGCTCCAGACCGACGGCGCGATGCTCAAGGAGGAGGTCGGCGCGGACGACATCGCCGCGGTCGTCGCCTCCTGGACCGGCATCCCCGCCGGGCGGCTGATGGAGGGCGAGACCGCCAAGCTGCTGCGGATGGAGTCGTCGCTGGCCAGCCGGGTGATCGGGCAGGCCGTCGCGGTCGGCGCGGTCTCCGACGCGGTCCGGCGGGCCCGGACCGGCATCGCCGACCCGGACCGGCCGACCGGCAGCTTCCTCTTCCTCGGCCCGACCGGCGTGGGCAAGACCGAGCTGGCCAAGGCGCTCGCGGAGTTCCTCTTCGACGACGAGCGGGCGATGGTCCGGATCGACATGAGCGAGTACGGCGAGAAGCACTCCGTGGCGCGGCTGGTCGGCGCCCCGCCCGGCTACGTCGGGTACGAGGAGGGCGGGCAGCTCACCGAGGCGGTGCGGCGTCGGCCGTACTCGGTGGTGCTGCTGGACGAGGTGGAGAAGGCGCACCCGGACGTCTTCGACGTGCTGTTGCAGGTGCTCGACGACGGCCGGCTCACCGACGGTCAGGGCCGGACGGTGGACTTCCGGAACGCGATCCTGATCCTCACCTCCAACCTCGGCTCGTCGGTGATCTCCGATCTGACGCTGACCGAGGAGCAGCGTCGCGACGCGGTGCTCGCGGTGGTGCGAACGCACTTCAAGCCGGAGTTCCTGAACCGGCTCGACGACATCGTGGTGTTCGCGATGCTGACCGGCGACGAGCTGCGCGCGATCGTCGACATCCAGCTGGAGCGGATGCGCCGCCGCCTGTCCGACCGGCGCCTGACCCTCGACGTCACGGACACGGCGCGGGGCTGGCTGGCCGAGCACGGCTACGACCCGCTCTACGGCGCCCGCCCGCTCCGCCGCCTGGTCCAGTCCGCCATCGGCGATCAACTGGCCAAGGCCCTCCTGGCCGGCGACATCCGCGACGGCAACACCGTCCTGGTGGACCTCTCTGACACGAAGGACGCCCTAACCATCTCGCCCGCCTAACCGCAAGATCCGCGTGATCAGGGAGTACGTCGGGCGTGTCGTCGGCGCGCCGTCGTGGATCTCTCCTGATCACGCGGATCTTCGCCCAGCGGTCCGTCGCCAGACCTGCGCGGTCCGTCACCGAGTTGACCTTGTGGTTCACCATGTGCCGGTGGTTGTTACCGTCGGCCGGCGGAACCGCTGCTCGGGAGGGTTGAGGCGATGAACGGAACGGTCGCGTTCCTGGTCACGGGGTTGGGCTGCCTCGTCGCGGTCGCCGGCGTCGTGGTGGCGGTGGTCGCCGTGCGCCGCGCCGACCGCGGCGCCGGCCCGGCCCGGAAGGGCACCGCCGACCCGTTCCGGAGCGTGGACGACGACGCCGACGCGCTGCGCGGCGACCCGCGTCGGATCGGACCCGGCGACATCGTGGAGATCCGCGGCACGTCGTACGGGGTGCGGGGGACGCTGCGCTTCACCGAGGGCGCCTGGAGCTGGGCGGAGCACCTCCTCGACGACGCGCAGGGCCGGAAGGTCTGGCTCTCGGTTGAGGAGGACCCGGACCTGGAGCTGGCGCTCTGGACCGAGGTGCCGAGCGCGACGGTGAAGCCCGGCGCGGCCACGGTCGACTTCGACGGACGCCGCTACACCCGCGACGAGTCCGGCCGGGCCCGTTACACCGCCACCGGCACCACCGGGCTCGACCCGACCGGCACGGTGCGCTACCACGACTACGCCGCCCCGGACGGGGCGCTGCTCTCGTTCGAATCCTACGGCGACAGCACGCGCTGGGAGGTCGGTCGCGGCGAGCGGCTGCACCGCGGGGAAGTCATGATCTACCCGCAGTCGGAACGGGGCCGGTGACCGTGCTCATCACGATCGACGCCCCGTACGCCGACACCACGGCCGCGGACCTCAGCTTCGCGCTGGGCCTGCCCGAGCAGCCGGCGCTGCACGTACTCGACCTCGACGTGCCCGGCGTTCCCGACGGCGCGCTGCGGCTGCGGCTGCTCGGCGCCTCCCATCAGGTGGTGCTGCGCGCCGCGGCCACCGAGCTCGTCGAGACCGTCGCCTGCCTACCGGGCCGGGCACCGGAGCTGCCGTCCACCGTGCACGAGCGGGCCACCGGGTACCGGTTCGCCGCGACGGTGCACCGGCTGCACCCGGACGAGATCTCCGCCCGGGCCGCCGTGCTGCGCCGGGCCCTCGCCGCCGACCCGTACGCGCTGGTGGGCGTCTTTCCCGGCAGCGCCGACGCGATCACCGCGCTGCACGCGCGGGTGGGGGCGCCGGGGCCGGACGGCACGGAGGTCGGGTGGCGCACCTGGCACGCGTACCCGCAGAGCGGCGAGATGGTCGAGACCGAGACGGCGGTGATGCTGCGATGACGTACCGCAGGTGGTTCGTGGTGGGAGCGGCGTTCGCGCTGGCGGGCGTGCTCATCGCCGCGTTCGGGATCTTCTACGGCAACTTCTCCCCGCGCGGTTACGTCGAGGACCGGTACAGCCGCGCCGTGGCGCACGACATCGGCGACGACGCCGAGGCGTACACGTCGGCGAAGTCGCCGAGCGAGGTCGCCGCCGACATCACCGGCGCCTGGGAGCCGGCCGACCAGTACGTCGACGGCAGCGGGATCTACCTGCGGTACGACGACGACTCCGTGGTGATCCTGCCGCTGGCCGCGGGCTCGGTGATCCTGCTCGAGCGGATGTCGACCGCCTATCCGCGCTACCACGGGATCGTGGGCGGCGGCTGGGGCTGGGGCCGCGGCACGACCATCCGGGGCGGCGGCCCCGGCGCCGGCAAGTAGCACGACCTTCCCGACAGGAGCTCAAGTTGACCACCCTCATCACCGACCTGCTGGTGTCTCTCGCCTACGGCGCGGTCGGCGTCCTGCTGATGGGCATCGGCTACGTCCTGGTCGACGTGGCGACGCCGGGACGGCTGCACGAGCTGATCTGGACCGACCGCAACCGCAACGCGGCGCTGCTGCTCGCCTCCAACCTCGCCGGCGTCGGCATCATCGTGGTCGCCGCGATCAACGCGAGCGACGAGAGCTTCCTGCTCGGGCTGATCGGCTCCGCGGCGTACGGTCTCGTCGGCCTGCTGGTCATGGCCGGTGCGTTCCTGCTGCTGGACCTCGCCACGCCCGGGAAGCTCGGGCAGATCCTGGTGGACCCGGAGCCGCATCCGGCCGTCTGGGTCTCCGCGGTCATCCACCTCGCCACCGGCGCCGTGGTCGCCGCGGCGATCAGTTGATGGCGGCGCGGAAGCGCCCCGCGGCGCCCTCCCGCGACCAGCGGGTCGTCGGGTGGATCAAGGGCGTCGGCATTGCGCTCGGCGCCCTGCTGCTGGTCGGGTTCTGCCTTCTCGGCGCGTTCAGCGACGATGACTCGACGGTGGTGCCCGCCCCGACGGAGACCGAGCGCCGCGACACCGTGGCGGTGCTCGAACGCAGCGCCGACGCGCAGGACGTCTGCTACGGCTGGCGGCTGCAGGACGGCGAGGGCGACATCGTCAGCGTGGGCTCCAACCTCGGCGACAACGTCGCCGTGGCGACGAACCCCGCGCGCTGCCCGCGCTGGGTCGAGGTGGTCGCCACCGTGACCTACACCAGCGAGAGCAGCGAGTCCGAGGACTGGGCCTCGGTCCAGGTGGAGAGCGCGGACCCGCTGTGGCAGGGCGCGTTCACTGCCGGCCTGGAGCGGCTCGGCCTGGACAACGACGCGTTCCTCGACGAGCCGGGCTGGGCGATCTGTCGGGCTGCCGTCGCGCTGCCGCTGCTGACGGCCGAGGCGGGCCACGCCGAGCCGGCGCCGGTCGCCACCGGCACGCCCACCGCGCAACCGAGTCCGCTTCCCGAGGCCGGCAGCGACTTCGCGCGGGACCGCAGCCCCTACCTGGTCGGGGCGTTCCTGCTCTTCGTGGTCACGGCGGTGCTGGTCACCATCGGCTGGTTCCAGCGCCGGCACGAGCTCGCCGCGGTCCGGCCGCCGTCCGTCGAGCGGACGCGCAAGCCGAAAGCCGGGCAGCGCCGATGAGCGACGCCGTACCCGGGGTGGACGCCGGACCGCGACGGCGGGCGGCCCGGGCCGCCGTGCTGGTCGCGGTCTTCGTCTGCGCGGCCTGCGGCCTGGTGTACGAGCTCGCGCTCGTCGCGCTCGGCAGCTACCTGATCGGCGACACGGTCGGGCAGGCGTCGATCGTGCTCGGCGTGATGGTCTTCGCGATGGGCATCGGGGCGCTCGCGGCGAAGCCGCTGCAGGGCCGGGCGGCCGTCGCGTTCGCCGCGGTGGAGCTGCTGCTCGCCCTGCTCGGTGGCCTGTCGGTGCTCGGCCTGTACGCCGCGTTCGCCTGGCTGGATCTCTACGCGCCGGCGCTGGTCGTCACGGCGCTCGTGCTGGGCCTGCTGATCGGCGCGGAGATCCCGCTGCTGATGGTGCTGCTGCAGCGGATCCGCGCGCAGGCCGCGGGCAGCGCGGTCGCCGACCTGTTCGCCGCCGACTACGTCGGCGCGCTGCTGGGCGGGCTGGCCTTCCCGTTCCTGCTGATGCCGGTCTTCGGCCAGCTCCGCGGGGCGTTGGTGGTCGGGGCCGTGAACGCGGCCGCCGGGCTCGCGCTGGTGCTGACCGTCTTCCGGCGCGACCTGGGCCGGCGGTCGGTCGTCGCGCTCACCGCCGGGTCCGCCGTGGTCGCGCTCTGCCTCGGGTACGCCTACGCGGTGGCGCGCGACTTCGAGGTGACGGCCCGGCAGCAGCTCTACCGCGACCCGGTGGTGCACGCCGAGCGGAGCCGTTACCAGGAGATCGTGTTGACCCGGTCGGTGCCGGCCGCCGGCCGGGGCGCCACCGACCTCCGGCTCTACCTCAACGGCGACCTGCAGTTCAGCTCCGTTGACGAATACCGGTACCACGAGGCGTTGGTGCACCCGGTGCTGAACGGTCCACGTCGGAACGTGCTGGTGCTCGGGGCCGGCGACGGGCTGGCCGTGCGCGAGCTGCTGCGCTACCCCGACGTCGCGTCGGTGACGGTGATCGAGCTGGACCCGGCCGTGGTGGCGCTGGCCCGGACCGAACCGCAGCTGCGGGCGCTGAACCGGGGCGCGTTCGACGACCGCCGGATACGACTGGTGCACACCGACGCGTTCGGCTGGCTGCGCAGCGCCGCGGACCGGTTCGACGCGGTGATCGTCGACCTGCCGGACCCGGACGAGACCGCGACGGCGAAGCTCTACTCGGTGGAGTTCTACGCGCTGGTGCGCAACGTGCTGGCCGACGGCGCCCGGATCGTGGTGCAGGCCGGCTCGCCGTACTTCGCGCCCCGCTCGTACTGGTGCATCGAGGCGTCGCTGCGGGGCGCCGGCTTCGCCACCCGCCCGTACCACGTCGACGTGCCGTCCTTCGGGGACTGGGGATTCGTGCTCGGGGCGGATGCTTCCGGCCCGCCGTCGCTGGCGTTGCCGGCCGACGCGCCGCCGCTGCGGTCGCTCGACGCCGAGACCCTGGTGTCGGCCGCGAACTTCCCGCCGGACCGTCGCCGGGTGCCCGTCGAGCCGTCGACGCTGCTGCATCCGCGGGTGCTCGAATACGCGCGCGCGGAGTGGCGGGGCTACTGATCCCCGGTTTGACGTGTATCACTGGACGGGTATCGATAGCGTGATCTTCACGATCTAGGGAGGAAGAGCCGTGTCGGAGCTGACGAATCCGGCCCCGCCGCCGGGCAGGGCGCGGCCGACCAGCGTCACCGTGTCGAGTTATCTGCTGTATCTGGTCGCCGCGCTTCAGGTGATCGGCTTGGTCGTTGCGCTGTCCGCGCTCGGCCCGCTGCAGGAGATCTACGAGGACGCCTTCGCGGGGACCGAGGGGCCGGGCGCGGCTTTCGCGACGGCCGCGATGGTCGTCGCCGCCGTGTTGGGGTTGATCGTCGCGATCGGCCTGGTGGTGCTCGGGATTCTCAACAACCGGGGCAAGAACGTCTCCCGCATCATCACCTGGGTGCTCGGCGGTCTCTTCGCCTGCTGCTCGGGCTTCGGGGTCCTCAGCAGCGCGCTGGGCAGCGCGTTGGGCGGCGGTTCGTCCGGCGGCGCGGGCATGCCGGACCAGGCGGAGATCCAGCGCCGGATCGAGCAGGAGCTGCCCTGGTACACCCCGGTCAGCGTGGTGCTCGGCGTGATCTCGGTGATCGCTCTGCTCGTGGCGCTCATCCTGCTCGCGCTGCCGGCGTCCAACGAGTTCTTCCGCAAGCCGCAGGCGGCCTGGGAGCCGCCGGTGCCGGGCGCGGGGTACCCGCCGGTCCCGGGCGGTCCCTACCCGGGATACCCGGCGACCCCGGGCTATCCGTCCGGCCAGGGCACGCCGGCGACGAGTACGCCGCCGTCGACGAGCACGCCACCGGCGCCGCCGAGCAACCCCGCCGCGAACCCGCCGTCGGGTCCCTCGGAGCCGCCCGCTCCGCCCTCCAGCTGATCGGGCAAAAGTAGACCGGAACGGATATCCCCCCGAGTAGGTTCGAAGCGTTCGCCACTACTCGGGGGGATTTCCATGTACCCAGGCGCTCCCGCCGTCGGGCAGCCGAGCCCGGTCCGCCCGCCGCCGGTGACCGCGGCCGTGGCGATCCTGATCCTGATGGGCGTCGTCGGACTCGTCCACGCGTTGGCCGGGCTCGCCGTGATGGCCCGCGTCGTCGACCGGGTGCGGAACGCCGCGCACGCCGTCGGTGTCGCCGGTTCGGACGCCGACACCGTCGTGTGGGGCGTACGCGCCGGCGCGATCGCCGCCGCGCTGATCGGGTTGCTCTTCGCGTTCCTGCTGATCCTGCTCGCCTTCGGTATCGCGCGCGGCAGCAGCGCGGCCCGGGTGGGCACCTGGGTGGTGTGCGCGTTCGGGCTGCTCTGCGGCTGCGCCACCGCGATCGCGACCCTCGGGCAGCGCGCGGTCGAGGTGGAGGTGGCGGGCAGCCCGGGCCGGGTGGAGCTGCTGGGCGCGCTCGCCGACGCCTACCCGGCCTGGTGGATCTGGCTCAGCGGCGGTCTTTCCGTGAGCCAGGCGCTCGGCTACCTTGTGGTGGCCCTGTTGCTGGCGCTTCCCGCGTCGACCGCCTTCTTCCGGCGGGAGCCTCCCGTGAGCGGGCCACCGCCGGCGTCGGGGCCCGTCCCACCGTCGATCTGAGGTAACCGTCGTGGTCGCACCGTCCGCTTCCCGCCGTACCGCCGTGGTCACCGGGGCCACCGCCGGCATCGGCGCCGCCTTCGCCCGTCGCCTTGCCGCGGACGGCTTCGACCTGGTGCTGGTGGCCCGGGACGCTGAGCGGCTGACCGGGCAGGCCGCCGAGCTCACGGCGGCGTACGGCGTGCGGGCGGTGACGCTGCCGGCCGATCTGTCCACGGACGACGGTTGCGGGGCGGTGGAGGAGCGGCTGCGTGACGCGGCGGACCCGGTCGAGCTGCTGGTCAACAACGCCGGCATCAGCCTGAACAAGCCGTTCCTACGCTCGACCGCCGACGACGAGGCGCGGCTGTTGCGGCTCAACGTGCACGCCGTGATGCGGCTGACCCTGGCGGTGCTGCCCGGCATGACGGAACGCCGCCACGGTGCCGTGATCAACGTCTCCTCCGTCGCCGGCTTCGGTGCGGTGATGCCCGGCTCCACCTACTCCGCGAGCAAGGCCTGGGTGACCAACTTCAGCGAGTCCGTCGCGCTCTCGGTCCGGCCGTTCAACGTACGGGTGATGGCGCTCTGTCCCGGGTACACGCGCACGGAGTTCCACGACCGGGCGGGGATAAACATGTCGAAAACCCCTGCATGGATGTGGCTGGCCGCGGACGACGTGGTTGCGGCCGCGTTGCGGGATCTCGGCCGTGGCAAGCAGGTCAGCGTTCCGGACTGGAAGTACAAGCTCGCGGTTCTCGGGCTGCGGCACGCGCCGCGGGGGCTGCTGCAGGCGGTGGCGCGGGACACGCGCGGGCGGATCGGCCGGGAAGAGCGCTGATCGTCCGGCCGCGAGACACCCCGTTCATCCGTCCGGTCACCGCGCGTGCCGTTTAGGGCGGCGGTCGGGGCGGTTCGGCCGACGACGGACATCGAAGTGATGACGCCCGATTGAGTGAAAAATCGCGGCGATGAATACGTCGTGGGAGCGCGCTCGCGAGCCGGCCGGCCGCCTCCGGCGGGCGTCCTGCGGCTCATCCGCGCCCCGCGTCGCCCCCGATGTGGCGCGCAGTTGGCCCCGACCCGGCGACGTCGCCCGTGCCGACCCGCTCGACCCACCTGCGCCGCCGGGTCCGACGGTTCCGTGCCGGGACCGTCGCGCGGCGGCGACCCGTCCGCGAGAGCGATCGGTCTGATGTTCCCGCTGGTGGTCGCGGTCGTCGGCACGACGCCCGCGCGCGCCCGAGTCGGGTGTTACGCCCCGCCGCGCGGTCTTATCGACCGGCCGTGATTGCGCGTCGCCGGGCACACACATCGGAATTCCGTTGGAAATCAGCGCGTGAGCGTTGTGTCGTCGATCGATGTTTCGTCCTTTCGTACGTGGGAATATGTCGTTTCGGGGCTGGACGTCGCACGCGGCGGCACACCCGGCGTTGACCTGCGTCTTCCTCCCGTTCGTGCCGATCAACCGCCAGCTGTGCACCCGCCGGGCCCACAGTTTCCCTCCCAGGGGTGACAAGTAGTCTTGTCCGCCATGGGCGACCACGACGACCTGCGTAAATTCATCACTGAGCTCGCTGTCGTACATGGCAAGGTGGTGTTGTCCTCCGGACGCGAAGCGGACTGGTACGTCGACCTGCGGCGCGTGACGTTGCACCATGCGGCGGCACCGCTCGTCGGTCGGGTGCTGCTGGACCTCACCGCGGACTGGCAGTTCGACGCGGTCGGCGGGCTCACGCTGGGCGCGGACCCGGTCGCCCTGTCGATGCTGCACGCGGCTCCGGCCACGCAGCGTCGACTGGACGCCTTCGTGGTCCGCAAGTCGGAGAAGACGCACGGGCTGCAGCGACGGATCGAAGGACCGGACGTCGCGGGCCGCCGGGTGCTGGCGGTCGAGGACACCTCGACGACGGGAGGCAGTGTGCTCACCGCCGTGGAGGCATTAAGGGAAGCGGGAGCCGAGGTCGTGGGCGTGGCGGTTATTGTCGATCGAGGGGCGGGCGACGCGGTGCGGGCCGCTGGTCTTCCCTATCGGGCGGCCTACACGTTGGCCGACCTCGGCCTAGTGGCCTAAAAGTTTGCCGATTCGGACCTGCTGATATGCAGGCGGGTCGATGCTGTTGGTGGAAGGATGGATTTCGTGGGAACTGCGTTGGCTGAAATGACTATGCCTCAGATCTCGCCGCTTGCCGGCGAGCCGATCGAACGTGCCGACGCCGAGCGACTCGCGGGGGTCCTCAAGGCGCTCGCCGACCCTGCCCGACTGCGGCTGCTCAGCCTGATCCAGTCGGCGCCGGAGGGCGAGGCCTGCGTCTGCGACCTCACCGCCCCGCTCGGCCTCTCGCAGCCGACTGTGAGCCACCACCTGCGCATCCTCACCGAGGCAGGCCTGCTGGAGCGGGAGAAGCGTGGCGTGTGGGCCTACTACCGGCTGGTGCCGGCCGCGATCGCCACGATCGCGGACCTGCTGACCCCGCCGCGTAAGCGCGCCACCAAGAAGGCTCGCTGAATCAGCGCGGGAGCGCCTGGCGTCCCTCCGCTGTGAGGTGACGCCAGGCGGTCCCGCGAGCCCTCGGGGGCTCTCGACCGGCCGGCCGGGGCGCCAAGCCCGGCCACCTCGGCGAGGCGGCCGGGTCGATCCGCAGGTACGTGCGGTCCCGGCCCTTGATCCCCGGCTGCAGCAGCGCCCGCCGGCCGTCCACCGCGCCGGGCCGGCGTACGGCGTCACCACCATTCCCGCGCCGCCCGCGGCGGTCAGCTCCGGCGACCGGTGCGTGGCCGCGCCAGCGCGACAACACGGCGAAGATCGTCTCAGGTGGCCGCCGCGCGAGCCCTCCCATCTCGATGCGCTCCGGTTGCCGCCGCAATGTTTTCGATGCCCGCCTCCGTCATTAGGGTCGAGAGCCCATCGGAGGTGCCCGTGACGTACGAGGAGTTCGCCGACTCCCGACTCACCGCGATGCTGCGCTATGCCGTGATGCTGACCGGTGACCCCCACCTTGCGCAGGACCTGCTGCAGGAGACGATGGTGCGGGTCCAGCTCAACTGGCGCCGGGTGGCGCGCGCCGACTCGCCGGAGCGCTACGTGCGCCGGATGCTCACCAACCAGTACGTCGACTGGCGGCGGGGATCGTGGTTTCGCCGGGTGATCCTCCGAGCCGAGCACGAGGAGCCGCGTGGGCTGCCGGACCACGCGCAGGCCACGGCGGACCGGGACCAGATCTGGTCCTGGCTGGCGCGGCTGCCGCGCCGACAACGGGCGGCGCTGGTGCTGCGGTACTACGAGGACCTGCCCGACGCTGAGATCGCCGAGGTGCTCGGCTGTGCGGTCGGCACGGTCCGGGCGTCGGTCTCGCGGGCGCTCGCCACGCTCCGCGCCGAGTTGGTGGAGGCATGACGGTGATCGAGGACGACCTGCGGGCGACGTTCGCCCGGCACGAGAAGCTGACACCGCCGGCGGCCCCACTGCGGGCGATCATCGACCGGACGGCGGCCCGCCGTCGTCGCCGGCGTCGTACGGTCGTCGCCACGGCGGCCGCGTTGGTGCTGCTCGCCGGGGCCGCGGTCCCGGCGCTGGCCCGGAGCGTGCTCGGTGGGCCCGTATCGGTCGGGACCGGCTTGTTGGGCGGTGACGCCGGTCCCGCCGTTCCGGCGAAGCCGCTGAACTTCCTCCTGGTCGGCCTGGACCGTCGGCCGGGGTCGGCCGACGTGCGCGCGGACACGGTGATGATCCTGCATGTGCCGCGGGACCGGAGGAGCGCTTTCGTCATCTCCATCCCGCGGGACGCCCGGGTGGCGATCCCGGGGCACGGCGCAGACAAGATCAATAGCGCGTTCTTCCATGGTGGCCAACGCGGGGACCGGCTCGACGTCCCCGGTGGGCTGCGACTGACCGCACGTGCCGTCCAGCAGCTCACCGGGCTCGAGCTGGACGGGGCGGCGGTCGTGGAATTCTCCGCGTTACGCGGCGTCACCGACGCGGTCGGCGGGGTGCGGATGTGTCTGGACCGGCCGGTCCGGTCCGCACACACCGAGCGGGTCTTCCCGAAGGGCTGCCAGGACCTGGACGGCGCGGCGGCGATGGATCTGCTGCGGCAGCGCTTCGATCTGCCGGACGGGGCGTTCGGCCGGGACCGCATGGGCCAGCGCTACCTCCGGGCGCTACTGGCGAAGGCGACGAGCGCCCAGGTGCGGGACAACCCGCTGCGCCTGCACGAGGTGCTACGGGCGGCCGGGCCGGGGCTGACGCTCGACATGAAGGGCTTCGACCTCGCCGACCTGTTGTTCGCGACCCGCGCCATCCCGGCCGACGGCGTCGCCGGCATCACGCTGCGGAGCGTCGGCGGCGTGGTCGAAGGTCGCGGTCACAGCCGCGGGTTCGACCGCGTCGGCTCGGTGGAGTTGGACCGGGTGTCGCTGCGCGCGCTCGTCGACGCCGTGCAGCGGGACGAGGTCGCGGCCTGGGCGACCGCGCACCCGGATCAGATCACCCGATAGTGATCGTCCCGCCGGGCGCCGCGTTTGCGCGGCGCCCGGCGGAACGGGTTCAGCGGTAGTCGTCGTCGAGGTCGATGACGCGGGCCTGTTCCATCGCGTCCCACTCGTCGACCTCGAAACCGCGCCGGATCTCGGTGTCCTGGTCGGCCGGGTTGGCCATGGTCGCCTGTTCGACGGCGTCGGCCGCCGGCGCCTCCGGGTCACGCTCCTCGGCGCTGAGGTGCTCGCTGGGGGCGAGGTCCTCTTCCGGTTGCATCGTCGTCGCCTCCTTCCGAGCCGCGGCATGCTCCGTCCCCCCACGGTACGGGTTACCGAGATCGACGGGTGCCTGGTTGCCGGGAAAACCCTGTGCCCTTCCATGTCCCCGGATTGTGCCGAGATGACACCATGTCGTCGTGAGCTTCCTGATCCGAATCCTGAGCACCGCGGTCGCGCTGTGGATCACCACGCTGGTGGTGCCCGGCATCGAGGTGACGGGCGGCTCGCCCGCCCGGAACGCGTTGACGCTGGTCATCGTCGCGGTCATCTTCGGGCTCGTCAACGCCGTGCTCAAGCCCATCATCAAGTCGGTGGGGTGCCTGTTCTACGTTCTGACGCTCGGGCTGTTCGCGCTCGTCGTCAACGCGCTGCTCTTCCTGCTGACGGACTGGATCGCCAGCCTGTTCGATCTGCCGTTCCGGATCAGCGGCTTCTGGGCGGCGTTCTGGGGAGCGATCGTGGTGGCGATCGTCGGCTGGGTGATCAGCCTCGTGGTTCCCGATCCCGGCGACTGAGCGGGCCGAGGGGTGATTTCCGCAACGTCAGTGACCTGCGGGATACTGCCCACGGAGGACAGCGCGGTCCGGCGCACACACATTGGGCACACCGGAGTCCCCGGTTGCCGAGATCGGTACTGAAGGAGCGTTCGATATGCCTATCGCCTCCCCCGAGGTCTACGCCGAGATGCTCGACCGCGCCAGGAACGGCGCGTTCGCGTACCCCGCGATCAACGTGACGTCCTCGCAGACCCTGAACGCCGCGATCCGCGGCTTCGCCGAGGCCGAGAGCGACGGCATCATCCAGGTCTCCACCGGCGGCGCCGAGTATCTCTCCGGCCCGACGATCAAGGACATGGTCACCGGCTCCGTCGCGTTTGCCGCGTTCGCGCAGGAGGTCGCGAAGAAGTACGACGTCAACATCGCGCTGCACACCGACCACTGCCCGAAGAACAAGCTGGACGGCTTCGTCCGGCCGCTGCTGGCGATCTCGAAGGAGCGGGTCGCCCGCGGTGAGGCGCCGCTGTTCCAGTCGCACATGTGGGACGGCTCGGCGGTCCCGCTGAAGGAGAACCTGGAGATCGCCTCCGAGCTGCTGGCCGAGGCGGCCGCGGCGCACGTCGTGCTGGAGATCGAGGTCGGCGTCGTCGGCGGCGAGGAGGACGGCGTCGTCGGCGCCATCGACGACAAGCTGTACACCACCGTCGAGGACGGTCTGGCCATGGTCGAGGCGCTCGGTCTGGGGGAGAAGGGCCGCTACATGGCGGCGCTGACCTTCGGCAACGTGCACGGCGTCTACAAGCCGGGCAACGTCAAGCTCCGCCCGTCGATCCTCAAGGAGATCCAGGACGCGGTCGGCGCCAAGTACGGCAAGGAGAAGCCGCTCAGCCTGGTCTTCCACGGCGGCTCCGGTTCGCTGCTGGAGGAGATCCGCGAGGCGGTCGACTACGGCGTGGTCAAGATGAACATCGACACCGACACCCAGTACGCGTTCACCCGCCCGGTCGTGTCGCACATGTTCACCAACTACGACGGCGTGCTGAAGATCGACGGCGAGGTCGGCAACAAGAAGGCCTACGACCCGCGCGCCTGGGGCAAGCTCGCCGAGGAGGGGCTCGCGAACCGGGTCGTCGAGGCCTGCGAGCACCTGCGCTCCACCGGCACCACCCTGGCCAAGTAACACCTTCGTCGCCGCGGCCGGTTCCCCAGAGGCGGGGAGCCGGCCGCGCCGCATGTGCGGGTCGCGACGGCGTCGCTACGATCGTCCAGATCTGCCGAATCGAATCGCCGCCGACCCCCGGCGGCGGGCCCGTCCCCGGGAGGTCCCGTCGTGCTCGGCACGGAAGGGTACGAGCCGCAGTGGTGCCACCGCGCGTCGGCGCTGGCCGCCGCGCACCGGGCGCGCTGCGCGCGGATCGTCGGCCGGCCGCTGGACGGTGCCTGGCTGATGTGGGACGCCCGGCGGGGCGACTGGTTCGCCGCCGGCCCGGTGATCCTTGGCTTCGGTGACGTGAACATCGAGGTCACGCACCGCAAGTTCGACGAGTGCGCGATCACCTGGGGCCAGATCGACATGTCGATGCCGTTGGCCTGGCCCGGCCTGGCCCTGGACTGGCGGGCGTACTGTCACCCGGCGCTGCTCACCGTCCGCGGCCGACGACTGCGCGCGGTCAACGTGATCGAGCGGATCACGCCCACCGAGTGGCGTCCGCGGGTGCTGTACGGGGTGGAGTTCCTCTTCGAGGGCGCCCGGCTGGCCGTCTACAACGCGCTCGACGAGAACGCCCTCAGCGACGCCCCCGACGTCGATCTCCCGATCGGCTTCTGGCGGCGCGTCTCCATCGCCTGACCCCTACCCTCCGGCGATCTCCTCGATCGGCTCATCCGACGTCCGGGGCACGGGCGCGACCGCGACGGCCGGTTCCCCGATCAGCAGCCGCACCGCCTCGTGCACGTCGTCGGTGAGGTGGATCGAGCGGGACAGGTCACCGAACGGCGAGAGCGCCAGCAACGGGCGCAGCAGCGTCTCGATCGGCAGGGTCTGCGTCCAGAAGGCGCGGTCCAGGAAGACGTACGCCCCGCTCGCGCCGTCCGTACCGTAGAAGGTTTTCGTCGCCGCCTGGAAGACCTCCTGCACCGTCCCCGCGCGGCCGGCCGCGAAGACGATGCCGCCGCGGGCGAGCCGCAGGATCGTGTCCTCGCGGATGGCGTTGGAGAAGTACTTGGCGATCCGGCCGGCGAACAGGTTGGCCGGCTCGTGCCCGTACAGCCAGGTCGGGATCGCCAGCCCGCCCCGACGCGCCCAGCCGTCGGGCGCGTCCGTCGCCTCCGGCGCCGGGCCGAAACGCGCCCGCACCTCCAACGCGGCGGCGGTGTACGGATCGTGATCGGCGAAGTTCGGGGCGGTGGCCAGCAGATCGATCGCCAGCGTGAGGTCGTCGGCCGAGCGGGTCGCCAGGTACGCCCCGAGGTTCGCCGCCTCCATCACGCCGGGACCGCCGCCCGTGACCACCAGCCGACCGGCGCGGGCCAGCTCCCAGCCGAGCGTCGCGGCCAGCCGGTACGCGGCGGTGCCGCGCGCCACCGCGTGCCCGCCCATCACCCCGACCACCGACGCCGCGCCGTGCCGCGCCAGCCACGCGTCCGTGACGTCGGCGAGCGCGTTGTCGATCGCGTGGTCGTGCATCCGCTGCGCGAGCGCCTCCCGCACCTCCGGCAGCGCCCCACCGTGCGCGCGGAAGTGCTCGTAGACCACGGCGTCGTACATGGTGGCGAACCCGCCGGTCTCGAAGCCGGCCGTGAGGTCCTCCGCGGTGTAGAGCCGCGGCGGATGGGTCGGGTACGGCAGCGCGGTGAACGCGGGCACCACGTGCGCGCCGCGGCGGACCAGCTCCGCCTCCGCCTCGGTCGAGCTGAAGCGGCAGCCCAGGAAGAACGTGTCGGTGACGTCGACGGCGGACAGGTCCGGCACCGGGTCGACGTCGAGAGGCAGCCCCTGCACGGTCAGCCCGGCGAGTGTCCCGGTGCGCAGGTGGCGGTCGAACTCGGCTCGGGACTCCACCTCGTGCGGGGTGGTGTCGTGCGGCTCGAAGAGATCTGCGGGGGGTGGCGTCGGCACAAGGTCATTCTCCTCCGCCGCCGCCACCGGCGCAGGTCCACCGACGCGGGAAAGCCCGGCGGCCTGCGCCACCGGGCTCCCATCACCGGGTCCTGGGGAGGCTCCGGACCTCTATTTGTAGTCCAGTCGAGTGGAGCGCACACCCGCCGCTCGCGTGACGAATCCCTCAGCCGTTCAGTCACCGTGCACCGGCCGTTCCGGGTTGAATGGGCCGAATGCAGAACCTGTTGCCCGAACCGCCGGCCACGCTGCTGCCCGGCAACGAAGAGGCCGACGCGGCGCTCGCCGCGGCCGCGCAGGTGAACACCGATGACGCGTACGCGGAGGTGGCGGCCCGGTTCCCGACCTACAGCGCGGCCTGGGCCACGCTCGCGGAGCGCGCGTTCGCCGAGGACCGGACCGTCACCGCGTACGCCTACGCGCGTACCGGGTATCACCGCGGACTCGACCAGCTGCGTCGCGCCGGCTGGAAGGGGCACGGGCCGGTCCCGTGGGCCCACCGCCCCAACCGTGGTTTCCTGCGCTGCCTGCACCTGCTCTCCCGCGCGGCGGGCGAGATCGGCGAGTCCGACGAGGCGGCGCGGTGCGCCCAGTTCCTGCGGGACTGTGACCCGGCCGCCGGCGACGCCCTGGCCGGCTCCTGAGGCTGTGACGGCCGACGGCGGTACCGGATCCCCCGGGTCACCGCCGTCGGCGGCGCGTCACAGGCCTTCCGCCACCGCTGCGGCGATCTTGAGCCACGCGTCCCGCGTGCCGGACGAGAGCTGCGCGTAGCGGATCGGCTCACCGGCGTCGATGAGCCGCTCGTACGGCGCGAGCAGCACCGCCCTGGTCCGGGCCGCGAAATGCTGTTGGATGGGCGGAAGGTCGATCTCCCGCCGCGACGGCGGCATCGACACCACCGTGACCGCCTGCCGGACCAGCCGCTGCCGGCCGGTCTGCTCGAGGTGGTCGAGCATCCGCGCCGCCGTCTCGGCCGAGTCGTTCCGGGCCGACATCGTGACCACGAGTTGGTCGGTGGCGTCGATGGCGGCCTGCCAGTTCTGCGCCCGCACGTTGTTACCGGTGTCCACGAAGATCAACTTGTAGAACCGGCTCACGACCTCGCGGATCTCGGCGAACGCGGTCGCGGTCAGCATCTCGCCGGCGGTGGCGGACTCGTCGGAGGCGAGCACGTCGAACATGCCCTCGCCCTGCGAGCGCACGTACTGCGACAGGTCGCCCACCCGCCCCTGCGCGCCCTGGAACTGGTACAGGTCCCGGAGCATGTCGCGGACCGTACGCGAGTGGAAGTCCTGCTGTGCCCGCATCCCCAGTGTGCCCTGGGTCTCGTTGTTGTCCCAGGCCAGCACGTAACCGCCGCGCTTCTGCCCGAACGTCATCGCCAGCAGCAGGATCGCCACGGTCTTGCCGGCGCCGCCCTTGGGGTTCACCACGGTGACCTGACGCAGCCCGCCGAAGTTGCGGCGGACCATCTCGATGTCGCGCTTGATCTCCTGCTCGTGCCGACCGGGCGGAAGCTTGACCAGCCCGAGCGTGCTCTTGTTGAGCGCGGCGCGGACGCCCATCGTGGCCACTGGCTCGGCCGGCCGTGCCGCGCGACGCCGCGCGAAGTCCTCGGCCGTCGGCACGAACGACTCCGGCGTCCAGACCGGCTCGGTGTACGCCGCGGGCGGCACGGAGTAGACGCCGGGGGCGCCGTTCGGCCGGACCTCCGTCACGCCGGGATGGGTCTCCGCCCCGGGCTGCGGAGCGGCGGCCTGCGGCGGCAGTGGGTCGGCCTCCTGTCCCGGATGGCTCGGGCCGGGATGCGGCGAGGCGGGATGCGTGGGCCCCGGATGCTGCGGACCGGGGCGGGTCGGACCGGGTGGCGTCGGCGCCGGGTGCGTCGGCCCGGGTGTCGGTGACACCGGATGGGCCGGCCCCGGGTACGGCGACGCGGGATGGGTGGGCCTGGTGGGCGGGGCCGCGGCCGGCGACCCCCACTCCTCCGGGGCAGGCTGTGCCAGCGGCGGCGCGACGGCCTGCGGCGGGGCCGGCTCCCGCGTTCCGACCTCGTGCTGCGGCGGCGACATCGGGTCGCCGGCCACCGGGGGGCGGGCCTGGCCGCGCGCGGGCGCGGGGTTCGGGGCGGGCTGCGGCGGGGCGGGGCGCTGCGGCGGCTGCGCCCAGGGCGACGTCGGGGCGTGCGGCGGCTCCGGGCCGTCGGCCGCGACGCCCGGCGTCGGCGGCGTCTCCTGCGGCGGTGCCGCGGCGGCCGGCGGCGTATCGGCGGCGGGGGTGGCCGTCCGGGGTTGTGCGGTGTCCCCCGTGACGGGGTCGGCGGACAGGCGGTCGGCCGGCCCGGCGCGGCCGGGCACCGGCCGCGGGGGCCCACCGTGGACGGGCGCGTCGTGCGGCGGCATCGGCCCGGGACCGACCTGGAACGGAACGTCCAACGTGAACGGCTGGTCGAGCCCGACCGGCCGCTCCGGCGGACGCGGCGCCGCAACCGGGCCGGGGGCTCCCGTGACCACCGGCCAGGCGCGGGTCGGCGGATCGGCGACGGCCGGCTCACCGGGGCGCGGGCCGGTCGGATGCGGGACGGCCGCCTGCTCACCGGGGCGCGGCGCGGACACCGCCGGCTCGTCCGGGCGCGGGGTGGGCGCGGTCGGTGGCCCGGCGACCGGCTGCGGGGGAGCGGGGCGTGGCGGCGCGGCGGGTGGGTACCCGGTCTCGTCGCGGCGGTCGGCGACGACCTCGTCGGGGGGCCAGAACGGCTCGACGTCCGGCGTCGGTTGCGGCCGGCCCTGCCCCGGCACGTAGACCTGATCTCCGTAGTCGTCCACCACGTCTACCTCCCGTCGTTCCCGCCCCGAGGATATGCACCACGGTCCCGCCCCGCTGCCGGAGCGGTCAGCCGGCGTACACCCCCCAGGCGCCCGGCTCGACCCACCACGACCGCTTTCGGGTCAGCGTGCCGGCGACCCCGTCGTCGAGGAACGGCAGTTCCCCGTCCCGCGGCGTGACCGCGACCGCCCGGCCGCGGGCGCGCCGGACCTCGATCCGGGTCCGCGGCTTCCGCAACGGCGACTTGACCACCACCGGAACCGCGATCGCCACCTCGATGACCGCGTCCGCCGGGTCCGGGCCGGCCAGCAGCGGCAGCCCGTCGAGCGTCGCGTACCCGCCCGCGTTGCCGATCGCGCAGGCCAGCACCGGGTCCTCGCCGTTGCTCAGCACGGCGTCGTCCACCTCGACGCGTCCGCGCCACGTCAGCGGCCGCCCCGCCTCGTCGGCGCCGCCGAGCAGCGCGCCGTCCAGGGTGACCGAGCCGCCGTCGGTGCGGAGCAGGTCGAGCCGGCGTACCCGGCCGTCCAGCGCCGCCGCAGCGACCGCGGCCGGCTCGCGGGGCAGGCCGAGCTGGGCGGCGAGGTCGCGCTGCGCGCCGGCACGGGCCGGATCGAGCGGGAGTACGCCGATCGGGGGAAGATCGGGCACGGTGCGGTTGTCGGCGAGGTCGGCGGGACGACGGCTCGGCGGTGGCGCGTACCGCCGGACCAGCCGGCGCAGCACGGCGCGCAACTGTCCGTCCGTGGCCGCGGCCACGATCAGCCGGGTCTTGCCGTCCTGATCCGGCCAGGTGAGGCCGTCGGGGCGGGGCGGCCCGTCGAGGCGGGCGAGCACGGCGTCGATCTCGGCGTCGGAGTGCGCGGTGACGGTCTCGACCCGGGCCCCGGCGGCGGTGAGCGCATCCGCGCAGCGCAGCACCGGCACCCGGGGAGCGTCGCCGCAGCGGTCGCTCTCACCCTCCGTGCAGGATCCGCAGCACGCGTCGCCACCGCCGCCGGGCCCGGCACCGGTGCCGAGCGTGAGCAGCACCACGTCGTACACCGTTTTGGCCTCCCGCCGATCCGCACGGCCCTGACTGGAGGCCGTCACCTCTTGTTAGCCTGACACCTCGGGCTCGCCGACCGGTCGCCACCTGGCACCCGAGCCCCCTGGAGGCGGGTTAGAGATGCCAGCGATCGTGCTCATCGGCGCGCAGTGGGGCGACGAGGGCAAAGGCAAGGTTACCGACCTGTTGGGTGAACGGGTCGACTACGTCGTGCGGTACTCCGGCGGCAACAACGCCGGCCACACCGTGATCACTCCGGACGGTCAGAAGTACGCCCTGCACCTCATGCCGTCGGGCGCGCTGTCGCCCAACGCGGTCATCGTGATCGGCAACGGCGTCGTGGTGGATCCGAAGGTGCTGCTCGCCGAGATCGACGGTCTCGCCGAGCGCGGCGTCGACGTGTCCCGGCTGCGGATCTCCGGCGACGCGCACCTGATCATGCCGCACCACCGGGCCCTCGACCGGGTGGTGGAGCGCTACCTCGGGTCGTCGCGGATCGGCACGACCGGCCGGGGCATCGGCCCGGCCTACGGCGACAAGGTCGCCCGGATGGGGATCCGGCTGCAGGACCTGCTCGACCCGGGCATCCTGCGCAAGAAGCTGGAGTTGGCGCTCCGGGAGAAGAACCAGATCCTGTTCAAGGTCTACAACCGCAAGGCGCTCGACGTCGACGCGGTGACCGAGGAGTACCTGGCGTACGCGGAGCGGCTGCGGCCGTACATCGCGGAGACGCGCACGATCCTGTGGGACGCGCTCGACCGCGGCGAGATCGTGCTGCTGGAGGGCGCCCAGGCCACGATGCTCGACATGGACCACGGCACGTACCCCTTCGTGACCTCGTCCAACCCGACGGCGGGCGGCGCCTGCGTCGGCGCGGGGATCCCGCCGACGGCGATCACGCGGGTGATCGGGGTCAGCAAGGCGTACACCACGCGGGTGGGCTCGGGGCCGTTCCCCACGGAGCTGTTCGACGAGAACGGGGCGCACCTGCGCAAGATCGGCGCCGAGTACGGCACGACGACCGGCCGGGAGCGTCGCTGCGGGTGGTTCGACGCGGTGGTGGCCCGGTACGCGGTCCGGCTCAACGGCATCACGGACCTGGTGGTCACCAAGCTCGACGTGCTGACCGGGCTGGAGAAGGTGCCGATCTGCGTCGGTTACGAGATCGACGGCAAGCGCTACGACGACATGCCGATGACGCAGACCGGGTTCCACCACGCCGTGCCGATCTACGAGGAGCACGACGGCTGGTGGGAGGACATCTCGAAGGCGCGCTCCGAGGCGGAGCTGCCGGAGAACGCCCGCCGCTACATCGCGCGGATCGAGGAGCTGTGCGGCGCCCGGGTGAGCGTCGTCGGCGTCGGCCCCGGTCGCGACGAAAACGTCATTCGCCACAACCTCCTCGCCTAACCCCCTCCCCCTTCCCCCTCCCCGAGTCTGCGCGTTGATCAAGGGAACGGCAGCAGGAATGCCCACGTTCCGTGCTGCCGTTCCCTTGATCACCTGAGGGCTCCGGGGGGTTATCCACAGGGGTGGGGGAGGGTGTGGGGCTGAGTTATCCCCAGGGGTTACATCGATCTCTCGCGGTCGCCCAGGGTGGCAGCCGTGGACGCACAGACGCTCATTCGTGGGGTGGCGGCGGGCCAGGACGGCGTGGTGACGCTGGCGCAGGCGCGCGACGCCGGGTTGCGCAAGAACGAGGTGGATTCACTCTGCCGTTCGGGCCGATGGCGACGGCTCGCGCTGGGCACGTACCTGGTCGACGCGCACCTCGTTCCGGACGTGCCGAGACGGGCCCGGATCCGTGCCGCCGTCACGTCACTCGGCCCGCGGGCCGTCGCGGTGCTCGACACCGCGGCCGAGCTGTACGGAATCGCGGGCCTGCGGCCCACCCCGGAGATCCACGTCTCGGTTCCCGTCGACGAACCGCGGGGGCAGCGCTTCCGTGACCCCTCGGTCGTCGTTCATCAGCTGACCCTGCAGCGGAGCGCGATCGCGGTCGCCTCCGGGATTCCGGCGACCACGCCGGTGAGGACCGTTGCCGACGTCATCCTCCGCGCGGACCGGCTGACGGCTGTGTCGGCGATCGACTCGGCGCTCAACTCACAGCTGCTGGCCGTAGACGATCTTGCGGTCGTGGCCGGGTTGATCGGCGGGCGGAGGGGGGCGGTCGCGGCGCGTGGCTTTCTGACCGAGGCGGATCCCCGCGCGCAGTCCCCGCTCGAGACGCGCGTGCGGTTGCGCTGCGCCGACGGGAGGGTGCCGCCGGACACGCTGCAGCATGAGATACGCGATGAGGACGGCTACCTACTCGGGATCGGCGACCTCGCGTGGCTGCGTGCACGAATCGTCGGGGAGGCGGACGGCAGAGGGCCGCACAGCGGCCCGGAAGCCCTCTACCAGGACCGCCGCCGCCAGAACCGCCTCGTCAACGCCGGCTGGTCGGTACTCCGCTTCACCTGGTCCGACACTCTGCGCCCCGACTACATCCCCTACGCCGTCCGCGCCGCGCTCGCCGCGGCACACTCCCGTTGATCAAGGGGATGGCAGCGTCGGGAGTCCCCAATTCTGCTGCTGGCCCCTTGATCAACGGGAGGAGCTGGGGGCGTCGGTAGGATCGGGGATCGTGCGCGTACTTCTGATCGGGGGTGGCGGGCGCGAGCACGCGCTCGCCCTCGGCCTCGCCGCCGACCCCGCCGTCGAGCATCTGATCGCCGCGCCCGGCAACCCGGGCATCGCCGCCGTCGCCGAGCTGCGTCCGGTGGACCCGAACGACCCCGAGGCCGTCGCGGCGCTCGCCGTCGAGACCGCAGCCGACCTGGTCGTGATCGGACCGGAGGCGCCGCTGGTCGCCGGGGTCGCCGACGCGGTACGCGCGGCCGGGGTCGCCTGCTTCGGGCCGAGCGGCGCGGCGGCGCGGCTGGAGGGTTCGAAGGCGTTCGCCAAGGAGATCATGACCGCGGCCAAGGTGCCCACCGCGCGCGCGTACACCTGCCGCACGCCCGAGGAGGCGGCGACGGCGCTGGACGACTTCGGTCCGCCGTACGTGGTGAAGAACGACGGGCTCGCCGCCGGTAAGGGCGTGGTGGTGACCGGGGACCGCGCCGCCGCGCTCGCGCACGCGCAGCAGTGCGGCCAGGTGGTGATCGAGGAGTTCCTCGACGGGCCCGAGGTGTCGCTCTTCGTCGTGACCGACGGTGAGGCGGCGGTGCCGCTGCTCCCGGCGCAGGACTTCAAGCGCGTCGGCGACGGGGACACCGGCCCGAACACCGGCGGGATGGGGGCGTACGCGCCGCTGCCGTGGGCGCCGGCCGGGCTTGTCGACGACGTGATGGCGACGGTGGTGCACCCGACGCTGGCCGAGATGCGTCAGCGCGGGATCCCGTTCGTCGGCCTGCTCTACGTCGGGCTCGCGATCACCGCCGCCGGCCCGAAGGTGATCGAGTTCAACGCCCGGTTCGGCGACCCGGAGACGCAGGTGGTGCTGGCGCTCCTGGAGACGCCGCTCGCCGGGCTGCTGAACGCGGCCGCGACCGGCACGCTCGCCGCGCACCCGCCGTTGCGCTGGCGTCCCGGGGCCGGCGTGACCGTGGTCGTGGCGTCCGCCGGCTACCCGGCCAGCCCCCGCAGCGGTGACGTGATCACCGGCGGGGAGTCCGCCGGCATCATCCACGCCGGCACGCGGCGCGGCCCGGACGGCGAGCTGCTCTCGGCCGGTGGGCGGGTGCTGTGCGCGACCGCGGTGGCTGCCGACCTCGGCGCGGCGCGCGCGGCGGCGTACGCCCTGGTCGACGGCGTGCGGCTGGAGGGTTCGCACCACCGGCGCGACATCGCGCTCGCGGCGCTGGAGGGGCGCGTCCGGGTCCCGCGTTAGGCGACGCCGCCCCGGCGTGGGCCCCCGCGGGGCAACGCGTGGGGGTCCGCCGGCCGCGGGAGCGGGACCCGTCGCTACCGCACCGGCACCGGGGCGAGCTCGTGGAACTCCTGCGGCAACTGCGCCATCACGTCCTCGAACTCCCCGGCCGTGACCGCGCTGCGCGCCGTCGTCAGCACTGCGCGCACCCCGTCGGTGACCTGCTCGGCGTCGAGCCCGCTGCGCTGCCACACACGGTTGAGGAACTCGTCGACGTCGAACTGTTCGGCCACCACCTGCCGCTTCGTCAGGGGCTCGTGCAACGGCTTGGGCAGTTGGGCCGCGAGGTCGCGGGCCTCGTCGCCGGGGATCCGTTCAGCAAGGGTCTGCAGCGTCGTGTACGAGAGGACCTCCGCCTGCTCGTACGGCAGTTTCGTCCGCCGGGCGACGGTGTCGACAAACTTGTCGTACTTCACGTCCCAGCCTCCTTCGCCATCTGGCATCTCACGGTGGCTACCCCGCGCTACCTCGGCAAAACGGAAGGACAGGGGGGCGGGTAGACCGGCGATGTGCGGGTATCCGGCAGCGACGAGGCCGACCCGACGACGCGAGGACGCGACGCCATGGTGATGGTGACGAACGAAGAGGTGCTGCGGTACCTCAAGACGCTGGACTTTCCGATGGACAAATGGGAGCTCGTCCGGCAGGTCGAGCAGCAGGGGGCGCCGCAGCACGTCCTCAAGGCGCTGCGGGCGCTGCCACCGCTGGACTATCGCAACAAGAACGAGGTGGTGCGGTCGGCGGCGACCGCGCTCGCCCCGGAGGTGGGCCCGCCGGAGCGGGCAGAGCGGGCGCGGTACCGCGAGCACCAGGAGGTCGCGCAACACCTCCGCGAGCGCTGACGCCGCCGGGTCCGCGCGCACCGAGGACCGCGAGCGCCGCCGGCCCTTGAGGCCCGCCGGCCCGCGCGAGCACCGAGGACCGCCGGCCCGCGAGGACGCTGGCCGCGAGCGCCGACGCGCGCGCTCGCGGGCCGCGCCTACCGCTGCTGCGGCCGGGGCAGGTCGCGGGTGACGACCTTGCCGGTGGCGTTGCGCGGCAGGAACGGTACGAAGAACACGTCGCGCGGCACGCAGAAGCGCGCGCGGTAGTGGCGTACGTATTCGCGCACCGCGTCGGGGTCGAGCGTCTCGTTCGGGTGCAGCGCGAGGTAGGCGGCGAGGCGCTGGCCGTACTCGGGGTCGGGGACGCCGATGACCGCGACCTCGCGGACCTGGGGCAGCTCGGCGAGGAGGTTCTCGACCTCGGACGGGAACACGTTCTCGCCCCCGGAGATGATCATGTCGTCCTCGCGGCCGTCCACGAAGAGCAGCCCGTCCGGGTCCAGGTGGCCGAGGTCGCCGGTTGCCATCAGGCCGTCGTGGCTCTCCTTGCCGAGCCCCGAGGTGTAGCCCTCGAAGAGCATCTCGTTGCCCACGAAGATCCGCCCGACCTGACCGGCCGGCACCGGCTCGCCGGCGGGATCGAGGATGGCCAGCCGGGTGCCGAACGGGGGCGTACCGGCGGTGTTGGGGGCACGGCGCAGGTCGGCGGGGGTCGCGATGGAGGCCCAGGAGACCTCGGTCGAGCCGTAGAGGTTGTAGATGACGTCGCCGTAGACGTCCATGAAGCGTGGGGCGAGGCCGCCGGGGAGCGCGGAGCCGCTGACGGCGACCACCTTCAGCGGCGGCCGCTGCGCCGGCGGCGGCACCTCCAGCAGTCGTTGCAGCATCACCGGCACCGCGAAGAGCGCGGTGCACCGGTGCTCGTCGAGCGCGCGCAGGGTGGCGGCCGGCTCGAACCGGCGCTGGAGCACGATCGTCGCCCGCAGCGCGAACGACACCTGCAGGGCGGCGTACCCCCAGGTGTGGAAGATCGGCGCGGCGATCATGATCTGCTCCCGCGCGTGCAGCGGGATCCGATCGATGATCGAGACCAGCGGCTTGAAGCCGCTCGGCGTGCGCCGGCGCGCCCCCTTCGGGGTGCCGGTGGTGCCGGAGGTGAGCACGATGGTGCGCCCGTCGCGTTCGGGGTGGCGCAGCTGGCCAGGGGGCGCCTGCTGGACGAGTTCCTCCAGCCGCCCCTCGTCGATCCGCTCGACCGACGCCGGCAGCCGGACGATCCGCTCCGTGAACTCGGCGTCGTGGACGAGCGCGCGCAGTTCCTGCTCCTGGGCGACGAGTTCGAGTTGCGCCGCGGAGAGGCCGGTGTTGACGAGGACGCTGTCCGCGCCGAGCAGGGTGGCCGCGACCATCGTCTCGACGAGTCCGTTGTGGTTGCGGCAGAGGACGCCGATCCGGTCGCCGGCGCGGATGCCGACCGCGGAGCGCAGCGACCGGGCGAGCTGTTCGGCGCGGCGCAGCAGCTGCGCGTACGTGATCTCGCCGCGCTGCTCGTCGATGAGCGCGACCCGGTGGGGGTCGCGGGCGGCCGCCTGCCGCAGCTCGCCGGCGATGGTGAAGCTCCACTTCCGCAGCGAGTTCAGCTGGGCCGCGACCCGCAGCGGGGAACCGGGCGTGAGCAGCCCCCGGCGGGCCAGCGTGGCGATCACAAACGGCAGATCCATCAGCGCGCGCCTCCGTTCAGCAGGGTCACGCCAACGCGGACGCCGGAGTGGGCGGCGCGGTCCGCTGGCGGCCGGTATGCGAGGAAGGCTCCCCGCCGCCGGGTGCGAGCCGCTCAGCGACGCGCGAACCGGGTAGCGGGGAGCCTATTGCAGGGATCAGCGAATCTGCATTCCCGAGATTGCCCGGGAGATGACCAGACGCTGGATTTCCGAGGTCCCCTCGAAGATGGTGTAGATCTTTGCGTCCCGGTACCACCGCTCCACCGGGTGCTCGCGGAGGAAGCCGGCGCCGCCGAGCACCTGCACCGCCTTCTCGGTGACCGCGACCGCGACCTCGCCAGCCTTCAGCTTCGACATCGAGCCCTCGCCGGCGGAGAACGGGCGGTTGTTCCGGCCCATCCAGGAGGCCCGCCAGACCAGCAGTCGGGCGGCGTCGATCTCCATCTTCATGTCGGCGAGCGCGAAAGCGATCGCCTGGTTCTCGATGATCGGCCGTCCGAACTGGACGCGCTGCTTGGCGTAGTCCAGCGCGTACTCGTACGCCGCGCGGGCGATGCCGAGCGCCTGCGCGCCGACCGTCGGCCGGGACAGCTCGAAGGTGCGCATCGCCGCCTGCGACGAGGCGCGCTGGCCGGAGCGGGCGCGGGCGAGTCGCTCGTCGAGCGCCTCCTTCCCGCCGAGCAGGCAGCTGCCGGGCAGCCGTACGTCGTCGAGGAAGATGTCGGCGGTGTGCGAGGCGCGCAGGCCGAGCTTCTTCAGCTTCTTCGTGGCGACCAGTCCGGGCGTGCCGGGCGGAACCACGAAGGCGGCCTGACCGCGGGAGCCGAGCGACGGGTCGACCGAGGCGGTCACCACGTGCACCGCGGCGATGCCGCCGTTGGTCGCGTACGCCTTCTGGCCGTTGAGCACCCACTCGTCGGAGGCCTCGTCGTAGACCGCCCGCGTGCGCATCGAGCCGACGTC
Organism: Micromonospora pattaloongensis; assembly: GCF_900107255.1. Lineage (GTDB taxonomy): Bacteria > Actinomycetota > Actinomycetes > Mycobacteriales > Micromonosporaceae > Micromonospora_I > Micromonospora_I pattaloongensis. The sequence goes on from NZ_FNPH01000001.1 coordinate 1,174,510, forward strand.
CGAGCCGGCCTCCGGCTCCGTCGTGCAGAACGCCGCCACCGCCGGCTCGTCGACCGTGCCGAAGCACTGCGGAACCCATTCGACCATCTGGTCGGGCGTGCCGGAGCCGTAGATCGCGGCGACCGCGAGGGTGGTGCCGAAGATGCCCAGGCCGATGCCGGCGTCGCCCCAGAAGAGCTCCTCGTTGGCGATCGGCAGCGACAGGCCGGTGGGGTCGGCCCAGCAGTTGGCGATGAACTCGAAGCCGTAGAGGCCGACCTTCGCCGCCTCCTGGATCACCGGCCAGGGGGTCTCCTCGCGGGCGTCCCACTCGGCGGCGGCCGGGCGCACGACTTCCTTCGCGAAGCCGTGCACCCAGTCGCGCAGGTCCCGCTGTTCCTCGGTCAGGTCGAGCGAGAACTCCATGATCAGGCCTTGGGCATGTCGAAGAGGTTGGCGATGTTGGCGGCGAGGCCCAGGTCGCCCTTGGCCTTGAGCTTGCCGGTCATGAACATCATGACCGGGTTGGCGCCGCCGGAGACGACCTTGAGGAACTCGACCGGGCCCATGGTGAGCGTGAGCTTGGGGTCGCGGTCGGGGGTCGCGGAGGTGGTGCAGGTGCCGTTCTCGATGACGACCTCGTAGGTGTCGGTGCCGCCGTCGGGGCGCCCGGTGATGTTCCAGTGGATGACGGCGTTGGTGGAGCCGGCCCGGTCGGCGCGGAACAGCGACGGCATGCGGCCGAAGACCTCGTCGAGGATCTTGCCGCGGAGGTCGCCGCTCATCACCTCGGCGATCTGGGCGTCCGGGGTGGACTTGACGAGCTGGGCGAACTGCTTCGGGTCCACCGAGGCGAAGGTGGCCGGGTCGAACTCGGTCATCGCAGAAAACCTTCCGGACGGGTGGTAAACCTACTCGTGCGTAACCCTACGCACGAGTAGGTATGCTCGCAAGGGTGTCGACCGCTCCCACCTTCAAGCGCCTGCCCAGGGCCGTACGCGAGCAGCAGATGCTCGACGCGGCCGTGAAGGTCTTCTCCCGGCGCGGCTTCCACGCGGCGAGCATGGACGAGATCGCCGAGGATGCCGGGATCTCCAAGCCCATGGTCTACGCCTACCTCGGGACGAAGGAAGAGCTGTTCATCGCGGCTCTGCACCGCGAGGGCACCCGGATGATGGAGGCGATCGCCGCGGTGGTGGGGGACAACCTCCCGCCGGACGAGCAGCTCTGGCGCGGACTGCGCGCGTTCTTCGGCTTCGTCGGCGCGCACCGCGACGGGTGGGCGGTGCTCTACCGGCAGGCCCGCGCCGAGCAGCGCTTCGCCGGGGAGCTGGCGGAGATGCGCAGCCGGATCATCGAGGTGGTCGCGGGGATGCTGGGCCGCGCGGTGGAGGCGCGGTCGGCGCACGTGGACCGGCGCGAGGTCCGGGAGATCGACCTGGAGGTCATGGCGTACGCCCTGGTCGGCGCGAGCGAGTCGCTGGCCGACTGGTTGGCCGACCACCCGCAGGCCGATCCGGAGAAGACGGCGACCCGGATGATGAACGTCGCCTGGCTGGGCGCCGCCCAACTGCTCGCCGGCGACACCTGGCACCCCACCGACCCATAGAAACGACTCCTTCCTATGCGGAACGCGATAGGAAGGAGTCGTTTCCCGCACTAGATCCTGCCGGTGCCGGCGCCACCCGTGACGATCGACTTGACGTTGGCGGCCGGGTCGAGGCTGTAGCCGTACGGGATGCTCGCCACGCTGCCGCCGGTCTGGCCGGCGCCCGAGTTGACGAAGTGGTTGTTGCGGGCCACCAGGCCGCCGACCGGGGAGCTGCCCTCGCCGCGGTGGTACGGGTCCTCGACGTTCTCGAAGTAGTTGCCCTCGACCAGGACGCCCGCGTTGCAGGTGGAGGCGACGCCGTAGCCGCCGTTCGACCGGTAGTAGTTGTTGTAGACGTGCACCGGGTTGCCGAAGCGCACCCGCGGGTGGCGCTGGTTCGAGCCGTCGAACCAGTTGTGGTGGTAGCTCACCCGCAGGTGCCCGACGTCCTCGCCGGCGTTGCTGTCGGAGTGGCCGAGCAGCATCGACTTGTCGTGGCTGAAGACGCGGTTCCACGACACGGTGACGTAGTCGGAGCCGCGCTTGATGTCGACGGCGCCGTCGTACCCGTTGCTGAAGCTGTTGTGGTCGATCCAGACCCGGGTCGAGTACTGCACGTTGATCGCGTCATCGTTCCAGTTCCGGAAGTTGATGTTCCGGATGATGACGTTGCTGACCTTGTCGACGTTGAGCCCGCCGCCGGTGATGGTGGCGCCGCTGCCGACGCCGATGATGGTCTTGTTCGCGGCGACCTTCTGCATGCCGCTGATCGAGATGGTGCCGGAGAAGCGGATCACCCGGGCGCCGCTGGCCTGCATGTTGCTGATCAGGTCCGCCGCGGACGTGACGGTCACCGGGGCGGCGCTGCCGCCGCCGGTCGTGCCGCCACCCTGGGTGCCCCAGCCCTCGAGGTTGAACGTCGCGGCCGCGGCGCTCGGGGCGTTGAGGGTGGTGGCGACCAGCACCGCCACAACCGTGGCGGCAAGGCCGGGCATCCGCCGCAGTGCGGAGTGCGCGATTGACATGGTGGAACCTCCGAGTCGGGGAAGTGGAACCTACTCGGAAAGCGCTTTCCTCTACCAGCGAAGGCTATCGATGCCCCCACCCCCTGTCAACACACCCCTCGAAGAACTTCGATACCCCCACCCCCGCAGAGACGCGTCGATCTTGCAGTTATGGCCGGGGCAAAAGGGTTCGAATTACCGCAAAAGCAGGGCCACAACTGCAAGATCGACGTGGAAAGGGCTCAGCGGACCGTGCCAGACAGGTGGGGTTTGGCGGAGCGGGCGTCGTGTAGGGCGAAGTCCCAGGTTGGGGTGGCGCTGAAGGCCACCGTGGCGGGGAGCAGGATCGGCAGCTTGAACGCGACGTCCACCGTGTACGCGTCCGGCAGCCGCCCCTCCAGCGCCGCCAGGCAACGCGCCTTGCTCCACATCCCGTGCGCGATCGGACGCGGGAACCCGAACACCCGTGCCCCGAGGCGCGAGGTGTGGATCGGGTTGTGGTCGCCGGAGACCGCGGCGTAGTCCGTACCCACCCGCGGCGCGACCCGCCACTGCCCGGAAGCGGCCGGCGGCGCGGGCCGCTCACCCGGCTCGCGCCGCTCACCGCCGCCCGTGGGCTCCTTCCGCAGGTACGTCGACACGCCCCGCCACACCAGCTCGCCGCTGGCCCACGCGCTGGCCACGACGTCGAGCTGCCGCCCCCGTTCGTGCGGGCGGAGGTCGACGGCGCGCACCGACAGGTCGAGCGTCTCGCCGGCGTCGATCGGGCGCTCCACGGTGATCCGGTTGGCGACGTGCACCAGCCCGACGACCGGGAACGGGAACCCCGGCCCGGACATCAGCCGCATCGACAGCGGGAACGCCAGGATGTGCGGGTACGTGGCGGGCAGCGTGTCCGCCAGCCGGAACCCGCACACCCGGTCGTACGTCGCCAGGTGCGCCCGGTCCACGGTGACCCCGCGCAGCATCAGCTCCACGTCGGGCAGCGCGTCGCCGCCCCGGCGGCCGAAGCCGGGCAGCGCACCCAGCGCCGCCCGCCGGTAGAGCGCCCCGGTCGCGGGCGGCCGGTCCAGCTCGATGACACCCATCTAGGCCCCCAGCAGGCTCTGGCCGCAGACCCGGACCACGTTGCCGGAGATGCCGCCGGACGCGGGCGAGGCGAACCAGGCGATCGTCTCGGCGACGTCGACCGGCAGCCCGCCCTGGGCCATGCTGTTCATCCGGCGCCCTGCCTCGCGGATGAACATCGGGATCTTCGCGGTCATCTTCGTCTCGATGAAGCCGGGCGCGACGGCGTTGATGGTCACGCCCCGCTCGGCGAGCACCGGCGCCATCGACTGCACCAACCCGATCACGCCGGCCTTCGAGGTGGCGTAGTTGGTCTGGCCCCGGTTGCCGGCGATGCCGGCGATCGACGCGACGCCGACGACCCGGCCGCCCTCGCGGATGAGCCCGCGCTCCAGCAGCACGTCGTTGATGCGCTCGGTGCTCGACAGGTTGACGTCGAGCACCGAGTCCCACCGTCCGGCGTCCATCCTGCCGAGCGTCTTGTCCCGCGTGATGCCCGCGTTGTGCACCACGACGTCGACCTGGCCGTGCCGCTCGGCGAGGTGATCGGCGAGCCGCGCCGGCGCGTCGGGGGCGGTCAGGTCGAGCTGCAGCGCCGTACCGCCGATCTCGTTGGCGACCCCCGCGAGCGCGTCACCGGCGCCGGGCACGTCGAGCGCGATCACGTGCGCGCCGTCCCGGGCCAGGACCCGGGCGATCGCCGCGCCGATGCCGCGCGCCGCGCCGGTGACCAGCGCGACCTTGCCGTCCAGCGGCCGGTCCCAGTCGGCCGGCGGGTTGACCGCCGCCGCCGGGCCGATCCGGATCACCTGCCCGGAGACGTACGCGGACCGGCCGGAGAGCAGGAACCGCAGCGTGCTCTCCACGGCGGACTCCGCGCCGGGCGTGACGTAGACGAGCTGCGCCGTGGTGCCGCGGCCGAACTCCTTGCCGATGCTGCGGGTGAGTCCTTCGAGGGCGCGTTGGGCGGTGGCCTCGCGCGGGGCGTCGCACGCCTCGGGCGGCGTGCCGAGGACGATCACCCGACCGCTGGGCTGCAGCGCGCGGGCGACCGGGTGGAAGAAGTCGTAGAGCGCGCGCAGCCCGGTCGAGTCGGTGATGCCGGTGGCGTCGAAGATCAGCGCCGCGTGCGGCGCGGGCCGCCCGTTCTCGCCGGCCGGCGCCGCGTCGCGGAGCTCGACCCCGGCCGATGCCAGCATCTTGCGTACGGGTTCGAGCAGGCGGCCGCCGGGGGCGGCGCCGAGCAGCACCGGCCCGGGTGCCAGCGGGTCGCCCGGCCGGTGGCGGCGCAGCCGGGGCGGATCGGGCAGGCCGAGCCGCTTGACGAGTGCCTTGCCGGGTCCGGAGTGCGCGAAGCTCGCGTACCTGTCACTCATGGGCGTAGCCTACTCGCCAGTAGGTTAGAGGCAACCCATTGGAGGCGAAGTCGTGGAGACGGTACGTCGCGTCGCGATTCTCGGAGGCAATCGGATCCCGTTCGCCCGGTCGAACAGCCGCTACGCCGCCGCGTCCAACCAGGACATGCTGACCGCCGCGCTCGACGGGCTGGTCGCCCGGTTCGGGCTGGCCGGCGAGCGGCTCGGCGAGGTGGTCGCGGGCGCGGTGCTCAAGCACGCCCGGGACTTCAACCTGACCCGTGAGGTGGTGCTCGGCTCGAAACTCGACCCCCGCACCCCGGCGTACGACATCCAGCAGGCCTGCGGCACGGGCCTGGAGGCGGCGATCCTGGTCGCCAACAAGATCGCCCTCGGGCAGATCGACGTCGGCATCGCCGGCGGCGTCGACACCACCTCGGACGCGCCGCTGGCGCTCAACGAGGAGATGCGTCGGACGCTGCTGAAGATCAACTCAGCCCGTACGCTCGGCGAGCGGCTGCGCGCCGCGACCGCGTTGCGCCCGCTCCAGCCGTTCAAGCCGGAGATCCCGCGCAACGCCGAACCGCGTACCGGGCTGTCGATGGGCGACCACGCGGCGATCACCGCGGCGCGCTGGGGGATCGACCGGGAGTCCCAGGACGCCCTCGCGCTGGCGTCGCACCAGCGCCTCGGCGCCGCGTACGACCGGGGCTTCTTCGACGACCTGGTCACGCCGTACCTCGGGCTTAACCGGGACCAGAACCTGCGTGCGGACACCACGCTGGAGAAGCTCGGCAAGCTGCGCCCCGTCTTCGGCACCCGGGGCCCGGACGCCGACAAGGCCACGATGACGGCCGGCAACTCGTCGCCGCTCACCGACGGCGCGTCCACCGTGCTGCTCGCCTCGGAGGAGTGGGCGAAGGAGCACAAGCTGCCGGTGCTGGCGTACTTCTCGTTCTCGGAGGTCGCGGCCGTCGACTTCGTGCACGGCGAGGAGGGGCTGCTGATGGCCCCCGCCTACGCGGTGCCCCGGATGCTCGCCCGCGCCGGCCTGACCCTGCAGGACTTCGACTTCTACGAGATCCACGAGGCGTTCGCCTCGCAGGTGCTCGCCACCCTCGCCGCGTGGGAGTCGCCGGAGTTCTGCAAGGAGAAGCTGGGGCTCGACGCGCCGCTCGGCGCGATCGACCGGGACAAGCTCAACGTCAACGGTTCGTCGCTGGCGGCCGGGCACCCGTTCGCCGCCACCGGCGGCCGGATCGTGGCGACCCTGGCGAAGCTGCTCGCCGAGAAGGGCTCCGGCCGCGGTCTGATCTCGATCTGCGCCGCCGGTGGGCAGGGCGTGACCGCGATCCTGGAACGCTGACCCCGGGCGTACGTGCACGATCGCGAAGGATTGCTGGTGCTGTGACGGCAGCAATCCTTCGCGATCAACGAGCGTCTAGCGGGTGACTGCCCAACCGACGAATCTCGCGTGCAGGTCGCCGGCGGGCACGTCGGGCAGGTCGGGTGCGGCGTCGACGAAGTACGCGCCGAGGTAGATCGTCAGCGACACGGGTGCGCCGTCGAACTCGGCAAGCAGTTGGCGCTTGCGGGTGCGGCAGGGCCACTGCCCGCCGCAGCCTGCGCACGTCCAGTCGGCTGGCACCGGGTTGTGCTCGCTCACCGTGGCTCCGCATCCGCGTCTTCCGGCCCGGCTGCGAACTCGCCGGCGCTGATCAACGCCTCGCGGGCGTACCGCCAGTCGCGGCATCGCGACCGCAAGCAGACGGGACATGCGCCGATCACGGGGTCATCGGCGTGAATGCGGACGACGTCCCGGTAGTGCTGCACCAACTCGGGGGAGAGAGGTCGGTCGGCGGGCGGTGCGGGGCTCATCGTTGGTTCCACCTCGCGCAGCGCGGGCAGCGCAGCGACGACCCGCAGATGGTGCACCATCTGCGCGACTTCTGGTACGTGACCATGCCGCCGGCGAATCCGAGGACGGCGGCGGCCAGCACTCCCGCGACCGCGAGATATAGCGGCATTGGTGGTCCCTCCCGTTCGACCCGGAGGAGCGACGGCGGCTCCGCCACCTTCGCCTGAAGCGATGCATGTGAATCATTCACAGTGTTGGGTGGCGACATGTATCCCGCAAGGCCATTCATGTCACGAACTTCAATGAAGTTTGATTGGCCTTGATCTATCGACCCGCCTCATCGAGACTTGCCGGATGGCACAGAAGCGGGAGCGGCGCACGCCGACCGTGCGCGCACGGCAACTGGGGATCGAGCTCAAGCGGCTGCGGATCGAGGCGAAGCTGACCGCGGATCAGGTCGCCGAGGAGCTCGGCTGCTCGCAGGGGAAGGTCTCACGGATCGAGCTGGCGCAGACCGGCATCAGCAAGGGGGACCTGTTCCTGATGCTCGCCTGCTACGGCATCACGGACGCGGAACGGCAGGAGCAGTTCTGGCGACTGGCCCGCGAGGCCCGCGGCCGCGGCTGGTGGGAGGACTATCGGGACATCATCACCGGTGGTCTGAGCGTCTACATCGCGTTCGAGGCGGAGGCGTCCGAGCTGCACTCCTGGTCCTGGGGGACGATCAACGGCCTGTTGCAGACCCGCGACTATGCCCGCGCCACGTTCATGGGCGAGCCGGCCGGCCGGGACCGGACGCCCGAGGAGATCGACAAGCTCGTTGAGGCGCGGATGGAGCGCCAGCAGCGCCTGATCGATGGGTCGCTCAAGCTGTGGGCGGTGCTGGACGAGTCGCTGCTGCACCGGCCGATCGGCGGGCCGGAGGTGCTGCGGGCGCAGCTCGACCACCTGCTGGTCCCGCGGAAGAACGTCACGATCCAGGTGTTGAAGCAGCAGACGGTCTGGCACGCCGGGCTGAACGGCGCGTTCACCGTTATGACCTTCCCGGCGCATCCGCCAGTGGTGTTCGTCGAGTCGCTCGCCGGCGACCTCGACGTGGAAGGGGAGGAGGACGTGCGGAGGTATACCCTTGCGTTCGACTACCTGCGCGCGGCAGCGGCGGGCGTCGAAGAATCCCGTGAGCTGATCGCGCGGGCGCGGGACATGACCTAGTAAGGACGGCGGCAGTGGACCTGCGAGGCGTCACGTGGCGCAAGAGCACCCGCTCGAGCGGCGGCGGAAACGGCGACTGCGTCGAGGTCGCCGCCGTCCACGACGTGATCGCCGTACGCGACTCCAAGCAGCCCGACGGCGCGGTCCTGATGTTCGACCCCGCCGGGTGGCGCACATTTATCGACGGTGCCAAACAAGGCGCCTTCGGGCCGTGCTAGGCGTCTCCGTGGCCTGCGATGTCGCGCTGCCGCCCCCGCCGGGACGCTGCATCGGCCAGACCACGTCTTCATCGAAACCTGGTCTTGACGGCCAGCCTGCGCTACACTTCACCCGAAAGCTCTGGGCGCCGCTCAACGATGCCACCGGAGTTCTGGCGATATCTTGGATGGCGCTCACCGTGTTGCGGTGGGCGTCATTCCTGTTTCAGCCCTCGCGCGTCAGATTGCTGCAACCAGAATCTTCTCGCCCGCGCTGCGAAGCCGTAACCTGTCGTCTGCGTGGGCCTGGGACCTCATGTCGGAAGCATGCTTTCCGCAGGTTCGGTCCTTCATGATGATGTGCGGGTGGGGGTGGGGTAGTTCGTGGTCGCGGAACCCACGCTACTGGAACAGCGGTTCTCCCTTGAGCGGCTGAGCAAGTACCGCGAGGCTGTCGGTGGCGACCTTCAGGACGCATTCGTGTTGTACGAGTGGAATGCGAAGATGGCGGCTACCTTCTGGACAACTCTTGGCCACGTCGAGGTACTGGTCCGCAATGCCATGCACCAGCGGCTGACCGAGTGGTCGACGGAAACGTACAGCGAGCCCAGGTGGTATCTCGATCCAGGCAACGTTTTCACGGTTAAGGGTCGCGAGACAATCGAGAACGCTCGGAAGACGGCAATAATGAAGAACCGCCGAGAGACTCCTGGCCGTGTCGTCGCGGAATTGACGTTCGGGTTCTGGCGGTTCCTCCTCATTTCCGCCTACGACCGATCCCTGTGGAAGCCGTGTCTACGGCACGTCTGGCCAGGTCAAAGCCTCCGCCAAGCCGTCAACGAACCCTTCGGTGAGCTTCTAGACCTACGCAACCGGATTGCTCACCACGAGCCGATCTACAACCGGCCCCTCCAGAACCTGCATGAGAAAGCGCTGACGCTCGCGGAGTGGACCTGCCCGGAGACCGCTGAGTGGATCCGGTCTCGCTGTGACGTGCTGTCGGTGCTCAAGACCCGACCGTGGACGCGCCCTGCTCCCGCGCGCGGGCAGCGGCCGCCTCATCAGCGCAATCGGCCCTATCGGGGTTGGTAGCGTAGTAGGCGGTTTTGTCAGCCGCGCCAACACAGCGCGTTCCGCCCGCGTTGAGCGTGGCCGGGCTCCCCACGAGGCCGTGGCGGGCGCTGGAGGGCGGTCGGGGAGAATGGCCGGGTGACGCAGACTGAACGCCCGCAGGTCCCGAACGTGCTCGCCGGCCGCTATGCCTCGACGGAGCTGCTCGCGCTCTGGTCGCCGGAGGAGAAGATCCGGATGGAGCGGCGGCTGTGGCTGGCCGTGCTGCGCGCGCAGCGCGACCTGGGCGTTCCGCTGCCGGACGGGGTGGTCGAGGCGTACGAGGCGGTGCTCGACCGGGTCGACGTCGACTCGATCGCCGCGCGTGAGCGGATCACGCGGCACGACGTGAAGGCGCGGATCGAGGAGTTCAGCGCGCTCGCCGGGCACGAGCACGTGCACAAGGGCATGACCTCGCGCGACCTGACGGAAAACGTGGAACAGCTGCAGATCCGGGCGTCGCTGGAACTCATCCGGGATCGGGTCGTGGCGACGCTGGCCCGGCTGGGCCGGCTCGCCGTCGAGCACGCCGAGCTGGTGATGACCGGGCGGTCGCACAACGTGGCGGCGCAGGCGACGACGCTGGGCAAGCGGTTCGCGTCCGCGGCGGAGGAGATGCTGATTGCGTACGAGCGGCTCGACGATCTGATCGACCGCTACCCGCTGCGCGGCATCAAGGGCCCGGTCGGCACCGCCGCCGACCAGCTCGACCTCTTCGACGGCGACGCGGAGCGCGCCGCGGAGCTGGAGCGGCGGGTCGCCGGGCACCTCGGGTTCCGCCGCGTGCTCGACAGCGTCGGGCAGGTCTACCCGCGCTCGCTCGACTTCGACGTGCTCTCGGCGCTCGCCCAGACCGCGGCGGCGCCCTCGTCGCTGGCCACCACGATCCGGCTCATGGTCGGTCAGGAGCTGGCCACCGAGGGCTTCAAGCCGGGTCAGGTCGGCTCCAGCGCGATGCCGCACAAGATGAACACCCGCTCGTCGGAGCGGGTCAACGGGCTGGCCGTGGTCATCCGGGGCTACCTGTCGATGGTCGGGGAGCTCGCCGGCGACCAGTGGAACGAGGGCGACGTCTCCTGCTCGGTGGTGCGCCGGGTCGCGTTGCCGGACGCGTTCTTCGCCGCCGACGGGCTCTTCCAGACCTTCCTGACCGTCCTCGACGAATTCGGCGCCTACCCGGCGGTGATCGGTCGCGAACTCGACCGCTACCTACCCTTCCTCGCCACCACGAAGATCCTGGTCGCCGCGGTGCGCCGCGGCGTCGGCCGGGAGGTCGCGCACGAGGTGATCAAGGAGCACGCGGTCGCGGTGGCGCTGGCGATGCGGGAGAAGGGCGCGGCCGACAACGACCTGTTCGACCGGCTCGCGGCCGACGGGCGGCTGGGGCTGGCCCGGGCGGAGATCGACGAGCTGGTCGCGGACCGTGCCGCGTTCGTCGGTGCCGCGCCGGCCCAGGTGCGGGCCGTCGCGGACCGGATCGCCGCGGTGGTCGCCGCGCACCCGGAGGCCGCCCGGTACGCCCCGGCGCCGATCCTGTAGCCCCGGTCAGCTCCCCCCGGAGGTCGAACCCGCTGCCGCGTTCGTACCCTGCTCACTGCCGGTCTTCTGGTTGCCCTGCGGCGGCTGCGGGTGCGACTTCTCCGGCTTGTCCGGTTCGGGCCGGATCTGGAGGACAACCGCGGCGGTGCCGTACGCGCAGAGCTCGATGTGGGTGGGGCCCACCTCGCGGCAGTCGAACCGCATCCCGAGGACGGCGTTGGCCCCTTTCTTCTGGGCCGCCTGGCCCAGCTTCGTGATCGCGTCCATCCGGTACTTGGTGAGGTTGTCCGCGCCCTGCGGGTCCGACTTGCCGCCCCGTAGGCTCTTCACGCCTTCCTTGAAGGGGTTGATGGAGCGGACGGCCGAGACGACCACCTCGCCGAGCACCGCGCGTATCTCGAATCCGGGCAGATCATTCGTCGTCACAACCAGCACGGCCTGATGCTAGGTGCGCGGCGATCACGGCAGTTGCGGAGAGTAACCGGCCGGCCGCGATGTGCAAAACAGTGCGGCGCGGACTCCCCGGCGGATCGGGAGTCCGCGCCGCAGCAGCGCAGAGTCGGGACGTTCGGCGTCAGACGCCCGAGACCGAACGGATCCAGGAGCGGTTGTACGCGACGCTGCCGTAGTTCTGGATGCTCTGGCCGTCGGCGGTGGAGGCGACGCCCACCTGGGCCCCGTTGTAGAACTGCGGACCACCCGAGTCGCCGCGCCAGGCGTTGCCGTTCACCCGCGTGCTGCGGATCGCCCGGCCGCCGTACGCGTCGGTGACGTTGGTGCTCGTCACCTGGACCGTGGCGGTCTTGAGCACCGTCGACGCCGAGCAGCCGCTGTAGCACGTCATGCCCCAGCCGTAGATGCTGTTGTTCGAGCCGACCGGCGGGTAGCTGCTGGAGAGCGTCACGTACGACGTGTTGATCGCGGTGCTGAGCTGCAGCAGCGCCAGGTCGGACTGGCTGTAGGTAGCGGTCACGCCGCTGGTGACGCCGCCGGAGGTGCGGTTGACGGAGCCGACCCGCACCGACATGGTCCCGCCGAGGCAGTGCCGGGCGGTGAGCACCCAGCGCGACGCGATGATCGTGCCGGAGCAGGTGAACGAGCCGTTGCTGAGAACGGCCGCCGCCCAGGGCGCCGACGAGACCGTGCCGCCGCCGATGATGGGTTGCGGCGCGGCGACCGCCGCGCCCGGCGCGGTGAGCGCGCCGACCAGTGCCGTGGCGGCGACCGCCAGGGTCAGGCGAAGACGCATGGAGGGCTCCTTCCGAGGGGTTGCCCGGGCGTGCCGGGTCGGTGAGCCACCGCGAGCCGGGGGGTCGGCCGGCGGAGTGTTACATCCGACGTTCGAATGTGAACTTCGGCTGTTTGACGTCAGACGCTAGGACGTTCGGTGGTCATCCACAAGAATCAAATCGAGGTCATACGATGGGCTGATGCTTCCGCCCGATCATCCGTCGACGTGGATCGATTGATCACCGATCGGGTCGATAAGTCGGGGCCGGGCCGGCGCTCCACACCACTTCCACACGGCGTCCACCAGCCGCTACCGCCGGCGGCCCCCGCGTCGACGCGTGTATCTACCGGGTAGGCTGGGCGCGCTCGCCCCTTTGGGTCGGCACCCAACTGCGTACACAGTCAGGAGTGCCCCGTGGCTCGCGTCGTCGTCGACGTCATGCTCAAGCCGGAGATTCTCGATCCTCAGGGCCAGGCGGTCGCCAACGCGCTGCCGCGGCTCGGAGTGGACGACGTCGCATCGGTGCGCATCGGCCGCCGTATCGAGATCGACTTTGTTGGTGAGCCCGACCTCGACCGGGCTCGTGAGATCGCCGACAAGCTGCTCGCCAACCCCGTGATCGAGGACTTCTCGATCCGCGTGGTCGACGCCGAGCCCGACGCCGTGGACAGCCGGTCGTGACCGCCCGGGTGGGCGTGGTCACGTTCCCCGGTTCGCTCGACGACGGGGACGCCGCCCGCGCCGTACGCCTGGCCGGCGGCGAGGCCGTGCGGCTGTGGCACAACGACCCGGACCTGCGGGGCGTCGACGCGGTGGTGCTGCCCGGCGGCTTCTCGTACGGCGACTACCTGCGCTGCGGCGCGATCGCACGGTTCGCGCCGGCGATGGAGTCCATCGTCGCCGCGGCCCGGGACGGCCTGCCGGTGCTCGGCATCTGCAACGGGTTCCAGATCCTCTGCGAGGCGCACCTGCTGCCCGGCGCCCTGACCCGCAACCAGCACCTGCACTTCCGCAACCGCGACCAGCTGCTGCGCATCGAGTCGGTCGACACCGCCTTCACCAACAGCTTCACCAGCGGCCAGGAGGTGCTCATCCCGGTCAAGAACGGTGAGGGCTGCTACGTGGCCGACGAGCGCACGCTCGACGAGCTGGAGGCGACCGGCCGGGTCGTGGCGCGGTACGTCGGCGGCAACCCGAACGGTTCGCAGCGGGACATCGCCGCGATCACCAACGAGGCGGGCAACGTGGTGGGCATCATGCCGCACCCGGAGCACGCCGTGGAGGCCCTCACCGGCCCGTCCCTCGACGGGCTCGGCTTCTTCACCTCGATCCTCAAGCACCTCGCGGGAGCGCCGGCATGACCACTCAGCCCGACATCGCGTCGAGCGAGGCGACCGACGTGACCAACCCGGCCGCGCCGGACGCGGGCGCGCCGGACGGCGCCGCGGCGGCCGCCGAGCCCGCGCCCGCCGACGGTCTCGCCGTCGACGCGTACCCGGCCGGACCCGACACCGTCGAACGGGCCACCGCCACCCCGGCCGAGCTGCAGCCCTACCCGGAGCTCGGGCTGCGCGACGACGAGTACGAGCGGATCCGGCAGGTCCTCGGGCGGCGCCCGACGCAGTCCGAGCTGGCGATGTACTCGATCATGTGGAGCGAGCACTGCTCCTACAAGTCGAGCAAGGTGCACCTGCGGCAGTTCGGTGAGAAGGCACCGCCCAGCGACCGGATGCTCGCCGGGATCGGCGAGAACGCCGGCGTGATCCAGGTCTCCGACACCCTCGCCGTGACCTTCAAGGTCGAGTCGCACAACCACCCGAGCTTCGTCGAGCCGTACCAGGGCGCGGCGACCGGTGTCGGCGGCATCGTCCGGGACATCCTCGCGATGGGCGCCCGCCCGGTCGCGGTGATGGACGCGCTGCGGTTCGGCGCCGCCGACCACTCCGACACCGCGCGGGTGCTGCCCGGCGTGGTCGCCGGCGTCGGCGGGTACGGCAACTGCCTCGGGCTGCCCAACATCGGCGGCGAGGTCGTCTTCGACCCCTGCTACCAGGGCAACCCGCTGGTCAACGCGCTCTCCATCGGCGTGCTGCCGGTCGACCGGCTCCAGAACAAGGCCGCCGCCGGCGCGGGCAACGTCGTCGTGCTGATGGGCGCGAAGACCGGCCGCGACGGCATCGGCGGGGTGTCGGTGCTGGCCAGCGCGACCTTCGACGACGGCAGTGAGCAGCGCCGGCCCTCGGTGCAGGTCGGTGACCCGTTCACCGAGAAGCTGCTGATCGAGTCGTCTCTGGAGCTGTACGACGCCGGTCTGGTCGTCGGCATCCAGGACCTCGGCGGTGCCGGTCTCACCTGCGCGCTGACCGAGACCGCCGCCGCGGCCGGCACCGGCATGCAGGTCTGGCTGGAACGCGTCCCGCTGCGCGAGCCCTCCATGGAGCCGCACGAGATCCTCGCCAGTGAGTCCCAGGAGCGGATGCTGCTGATCGTCGAGCCGGAGAAGCTCGACGCGGTGCTGGCGACCGCGGAGAAATGGGGCGTGCTGGCGACCCCGATCGGCGAGGTGACCCCGGCCGGGGCCGACGGCGAGCCGGGGCGGCTGGTCATCACGTGGCGGGGCCACACGGTGGTGGACGTGCCGCCGGGATCGCTCGCCGACGACGGGCCCGTCTACGCGCGCCCGATGCGCGAGCCGGCGGACCTGATCCTGCTGCAGGCGGACCGGGCCGAGACGCTGCCCCGTCCGGCGACCCCGGAGGAGCTGCGGGAGACGCTGCTGCGGATGGTCGCCTCGCCGAACCTCTGCGACAAGACGTGGGTGACCGAGCAGTACGACCGCTACGTGCTCGGCAACACCGTCCTGGCGCAGCCCGAGGATGCCGGCGTCATCCGCATCGACGAGGAGAGCGGCCTCGGCGTCGCGCTCTCGCTCGACGGCAACGGCCGGTACGCGCGGCTCGACCCGTACAACGGGGCCCGGCTGGCGCTCGCCGAGTCGTACCGGAACGTCGCGGTGACTGGCGCGCAGCCGGTGGCCGTCACGAACTGCCTCAACTTCGGCTCCCCCGAGGACCCGGCGGTGATGTGGCAGTTCGCGGAGGCCGTCCGCGGCCTGGCCGACGGCTGCGCGGAGCTTGGCATCCCGGTCACCGGTGGCAACGTCAGCTTCTACAACCAGACCGGGGCGGCGGCGATCCATCCGACGCCGGTCGTCGGCGTGCTGGGGATCGTCGACGACGTGGCGCGGCGGGTGCCGATCGGTTTCCCGACCCCGACCACTCAGGACGGGGATCTGATCTTCCTGCTCGGGGAGACCCGGCTTGAGCTCTCGGGCTCCGAGTGGGCGTGGGTGACGCATGAGCACCTCGGCGGGGTGCCGCCCCGCGTCGACCTGGTCCGCGAGCAGGTGCTCGCCCGGGTGATCGCCGATGCGGCCCGCGCCGGGCACGTCAGCGCCGCCCACGACCTCTCCGACGGTGGTCTCGCCCAGACGCTGGTCGAGTCGTGCCTGCGCCGCGGCGTCGGCGCGCAGATCACCGTGCCGGAGGAGTTCGCGACCGGCTCGATGCCGTTCGTCTACCTCTTCAGCGAGTCGGCCGGCCGCGCGATCGTGGTCGTGCCGCGCGACCGGGAGGACGCGTTCGGCGAGATCTGCGCGCAGCACGAGCTCCCCGCCACGCTGATCGGCGTCACCGACGCCATCAGCGGCGCTCTTGAGGTCCGTGACCAGTTCACGATCGGCCTCGACGAGCTCCGCACGGCGTTCACGGCGACCCTGCCGCGGCTCTTCGGGCCCGCGGTGAACGATCCCGCCGAGGACGCCGGGGCGTCGGCGCGGGCCGGCGTGCCGGTCGCGGCGTCGGCGAGCGCGCAGACCGCGCCGCCGGAGGCGCCGCCGAGCGACGGGGGTGCGGCGGAGACGCCCGGAGCGCCGGCCGCCGACAACGGCTGACGGGTGCCGGAGCCCGTCCACACGCAGCCGGGCACGGGCGCGCGGTTCGACTGGGGGCTCGCGGGCGCGGCCGAGTTCGGCCGCGTCTGCGCCGCCCTGGTCGTCGTCGACGTGCTCTCCTTCACCACCGCCGTCGTCGTGGCGGTCGGCCGGGGAACGCGGGTGCACCCGTTCCCCTGGGGCGTTCAGGCCGCCGAGTACGCGCGCCGGATCGGTGCGGTCGCCGGGGTCGCCCGTGGCGCCGTCACGCCGCACCGACCGTGGTCGGTGTCGCCCGCCGCGCTGCGGGACGCCCCGGTCGTGCCCGACCTGGTGCTGCCCTCACCGAACGGCTCGGCGATCTGCGCCGCCGCCAGCGCCACCGGCCTGCCCGTGCTCGCCGGGTGCCTGCGGAACGCACCCGCCGTCGCGCGCTGGCTCATCGACCACGGGTACGGCACCGCCGACGCCCCGATCGGCGTGATCGCGGCCGGTGAGCGCTGGCCGGACGGCGGGCTGCGCCCCGGTGTCGAGGATCTGCTCGGCGCCGCCGCCATCCTGGACGGTCTCGCCACGGTCCCCGGTGGGCTGTCCGTGGAGGCGGCCGTCGCGCTCGCGGCCCTGGCCAGCGTCCCCGACGTGCCGGCTGCCGTCCGCGGCTGCGTATCCGGCCGCGAGCTCATCGGACGCGGCTTCGCCGAGGACGTCGCGATCGCCGCCGAGCCGGGAGTCTCCGATGTGGTCCCGGTGCTACGCAACGGCGTCTTCACCGCAAAGTGATCAGGGGCCCCGGCCGGGGTGGGAACCCCGGCCGAGACCCCTGACGGAAGGCCTCGTCAGTCGTCGAGCCAGTCCAGCGACCGCCGCTCCGACCGGCCCGGCTGCGGCGGTCCGCCGTGTCGGGGCTGACCGCCGGCCGGCGGCTGGTCATCGTAGTAGCCGCCCTGGTCGTAGCCGCGCTCGCCGTAGCCACCGCGCTGGTCCGGGCCGCCGCGCTGCTCCGGGCCGCCGTAACCGCCGCGCTGGTCGGCGCCGGGGTAGCCACCGCGCTGGTCCGGCCCGGCCGGACCGCCGTAGCCGCCCCGCTGGTCGTACCCGCCGCCGCGCTGGTCGTAGCCGCCGGGAGCCCCGCCGTAGCCGGCGCCCGGGTCGTACCCGCTGCCCGCGCTCGGCGTCTCGTACCCGCCGCCGCGCTGGTCGTACCCGCCCGCGGGCTGGTCGTACCCGCCCGCGGGCTGGTCGTAGCCGCCGGCGGGCGCGTCGTAGCCGCCACCCTGGCCGTAGCCCGGCTCCGGGCTGTAACCGCCGCGACCCGGCTCGTTGTCCCGCTCATACGGCGCCGCCGGGCGGGCGTACGGGTCGGCGCCGCCGTCGTAGCGGCCCGTCGGCTCGTCGTAGCGTTCGCCGTAGCCGCCCTGTTGCCCGTAACCCGGGGCCGGCTGGCCGGCGGGACCCGCGTAGTCGTGCCCGCCGTAGCCCTCGGCGCCCGGGCCGCGACCCGGCGCGCCGTAGCCGCCGGGCGAGGGGCCGTTGCCGTAGCCGGGAGCGGCCGGGCCGCCGGGGGCGCCGTAGCCGCCGCCGGACGCCGGGGCGTTGGGGGCGCCGTAACCGCCGCCGGACGACGGGGCGTTGGGGGCGCCGTAGCCGGGTCCCTGCGGCGCGCCGTAGCCGCCGGGCGGGCCGGCCGGCCCGGCGCCGTAGCCGCCGCCGGAAGAGGGGGCGTTGCCGTATCCGCCCGGACCGCCACCGTAGACACTCGTCGCGTCGCCCGCGCCGTAGCCGGCCTGGGTCGGGGCCCCACCGCCGTACACGCTGGTCGCCTCGGCCGCGCCGTAGCCGGGCTGGGTGGGCGCGCCGCCGCCGTACCCACCGCCGTACGACGGTCCCTGCGGGCCGCCCGGCTGCGCCGGCGGCAGCGGTGCCCCGTACGGGTCGGGGTACTCGTCGTCGATCGGCGGCATGGTGTGCAGCATGGTCGGCGCGTCGGCGAGCGAGCCGCCGGTGACCATCGTGGCGTCCGCGCCGCCGCCGGCCGGGCCACCGATCCGGGTCGCATCGTTGCCGCCGCGGTAGCCGCCCGCCGCCGCCCCGGCCCCGGTACGTCCGGCCGGCGCGTCCTCGTCGTTCTCCGCGTCGTCCTCGTTCTCCTTGCGCCGGACGAGCAGCAGCACGATCGCGCCCACGCCGAGCGCGAGCAGCAGAACGCCGCCAATGATCAGCAGCCACGAGCTGAAACCGCTGCTGTCCGAGGCTTCGGTGGTGGCGGGGTCGGCCGCGGCCGGAGCCTCGCTCTCGTCGGTGGCCGGCTCCTCGTTGGCGGCGTCGGCGGTCGGCGACGGCGTCGCGGACGGCGTCGGAGCGGCCTCGGTCTTCAGCGCCAGCGTCGGGCCGGTCACCGACTGCCCGGCGGCCGCGTTGAAGGTCTTGGGCTCGCTCTGCTTGTACTTGTCGGCCTGCGCCGCGACGATGATCTCGCCGGGGGAGATCGGGTTGGAATCGGACGACGTGAAGCGGTAGTTGCCGCTGTCGTTCGTGTTGGTGGTGTAGCGGTGGCCCTTGGAGTCGCTCATCGCCACCGTCGCGCCCGGGATCGCCTCCCCGGTGTCGATGTCGGTGACCTTCCCCGACACCGACCTGACCGTCGCGGCCTGCTGCGATTTGACGGTCACATTTTGCTGCGCCGATCCGGTGTCGCTCCCCGCCTGCGCCTGAATCTGAAGCTGGCCCGACTTGCTCTGCCCGGCGGCAACGTTCCCTGCGCGCAGCGTCGCTTCGAAGGTCGCCGACTCGCCGCGCCTGATCGTTTCAGTGGCGGAGCAACCGCTCTGGCAGGAGAGCTCCGGGAAGGACGACCTCACGTTGATCGTGAATTGGTCATCCTCGGGCCCGGCGATCCCGCCGGCATTGTTGTTCTTCACCCGGAACTTGAGCGTGACGGTCTGGCCTGGCGATAGAGTCGTCGCGAGGCTGGTGATCTGCACCGTCGGCGCTTCTGCGAGGGCGGGGTTTGCGGGGGCGGCGACCAGGGCACTGCATGCCAGCGCCACGACCACACCGGCCCGCGTCAACCAGGCTCGTCGGTGTGTTGTCACGTCCACCGCCTTCCGGTCTGAAATCTTCCCCGACCGATGTCTTCGGGCAGGGGCCACCCGTGACGAGTACACCGTCGGCAACTATGCCTTGTCTGACCGGATCGGCGCGACCCAGGCCCGGCATGAAGCAGCGCGACGGTGAGTCGTATCGTCCCGTCGTGTCCTCTGCGCACAATAAGTCCTCCGCGGTCGCCGCGGTCGAAGCGGCGCTCGACGCGGGCGTGCATCCGGGCCGGGAGGAGCTGCGTGACGCGGTCCGCGCGCTCCTGTCCGAGCTGGTCAGACGCGCTCCCGGCCGAACGGTGGAGGTGCGGGTCCCCCCTTATGGCGCAGTTCAGTGCGGGGCCGGTCCGCGGCATACCCGGGGGACTCCGCCGAACGTGGTCGAGACCGATCCGGTGACCTGGGTGCTGCTGGCGACGGGTCGGCTGTCGTGGCCCGATGCGCTCGCCGACGGGCGGGTGCGGGCGAGCGGGCACCGGGCCGACATATCGGCTTACATCCCGTTCTAGTTCCCCAGCAAGATTGGCGACTATCACTGAGAGCGCTCAAAAAGCTGCTCTCTGTTATCCGCGGAGGCTCGCGTACACTGTTCCGCGACGGACCTGGCAGCGACCGCGCACCGGCGCGGTGACCAGCGCAGCAGATCAGTACGAGGGAGCGACAGGTGCCCCGAGGCGACGGCCGGTTGAGTCACGAGCTCGACCCGCAACGGCCCGGCCCACAGGACGCCTGCGGCGTCTTCGCTGTGTGGGCGCCGGGGGAAGAAGTTGCCAAACTCAGCTACTTCGGCCTCTACGCGCTGCAGCACCGCGGCCAGGAGGCGGCGGGCATCGCCGTCAGCGACGGCTCCGGCGTCGTGGTCTACAAGGACCTCGGGCTGGTCGCCCAGGTCTTCGACGAGCCGACTCTGGCCAGCCTGCGCGGGCACCTCGCGATCGGGCACACGCGCTACTCCACGACCGGTGGATCGACCTGGGAGAACGCCCAGCCCACCATCCGGGCCACCGTGACCGGCACCACGATCGCGCTGGCGCACAACGGCAACCTGGTCAACACCGCGGAGCTGGCCCGCGAGGTGAGCGCGCGGGGCATGGGCGTGGACGGGTCAACCTCGGACACCGCGCTGGTGACCGCGCTGCTGGCCAGCCGCCCCGACCTCTCCGTCGAGGCGGCCGCCCTCGAGGTGCTGCCGACGCTGCGCGGCGCGTTCAGCTTCGTGTTCATGGACGAGACCACGCTGTACGCCGCCCGTGACCCGCACGGTGTGCGCCCGCTGGTGCTCGGTCGGCTGGAGCGCGGCTGGGTGGTCGCGAGCGAGACCGCCGCCCTCGACATCGTCGGGGCGAGCGTGGTGCGCGAGGTCGAGCCGGGCGAGCTGATCGCGATCGACGAGCACGGGCTGCGTTCCGCCCGCTTCGCGGCGCCCGAGCCGAAGGGCTGCCTCTTCGAGTACGTCTACATCGCGCGCCCGGACACCACGATCGCCGGACGGAACGTGCACGCCGCGCGCGTGCAGATCGGCCGCAAGCTCGCCGAGGAGCACCCGGTCGAGGCCGACCTGGTGATCCCGGTGCCGGAGTCGGGCACGCCCGCGGCGATCGGCTACGCGGAGGCGTCGGGGATCACCTACGGCGCGGGCCTGGTGAAGAACGCGTACGTGGGGCGGACCTTCATCCAGCCCTCGCAGACGCTGCGGCAGCTCGGCATCCGCCTCAAGCTCAACCCGCTGCGCGAGAACGTGCGCGGCAAGCGGATCGTGGTGGTCGACGACTCGATCGTGCGGGGCAACACGCAGCGCGCGATCGTGCGGATGCTGCGCGAGGCCGGCGCGTTGGAGGTGCATGTCCGGATCTCGTCGCCGCCGGTGAACTGGCCGTGCTTCTACGGCATCGACTTCGCGACTCGGGCGGAGTTGCTCGCCAACGGTCTGGACACCGACGGCATCCGGCGCTCGATCGGCGCCGACACGCTGGGCTATGTTTCGCTCACCGGTCTGATCGCGGCGACCGAGCAGCCGAAGACGCGCCTGTGTCGGGCGTGTTTCGATGGCGAATACCCGATCGAGTTGCCGGCCGGCAACCTGGTCGGCAAGCACGTGCTCGAGGGTGTGGGCCGCCGGGTCGCCGGCGGGGCCGGCGACGGGTCGGACACCGTCGAGCAGGAGAACCTGGCCGGGCCGGTGAGCCCGGCGCCGGCCGTCTCGCCGTACGTCGCCGTCGCCGGCGGCGCTGAGACGTCGCACCGCCCGTAGCAGTGCCCCGGACGCCGGTCCGGGGCAGTGAGCACATCGTCGAGCGATCCTCGACCCCTACCCGACGCGGCTGGCCGCGAGAAACACAAAGGGGAGAACCGTGACGCACGTGACCGAGCGCGGCAGCGCGGGAGTCGGACCGGATGGGGGCGCGGCCTCCGGCGCGGAGACCGGCACCCGTCAGCCGTGGGTTGCGGGAGCGACCCGTACGGGCCGCAGGCGGGCTTCGACGTACGCGGATGCGGGAGTCTCGATCGAGGCCGGGGACCGGGCGGTGGAGCTGCTCAAGTCGAAGGTGCGGCAGACCACGCGCCCGGAGGTGATGGGCGGTATCGGCGGGTTCGCCGGGCTGTTCCGGCTGGACATCCAGAAGTACCGCAACCCGATCCTGGCCTCGTCGACCGACGGTGTGGGCACGAAGCTGGTCATCGCCCAGCAGCTCGACATCCACGACACCATCGGCATCGACCTGGTCGCGATGGTCGTCGACGATCTGGTCGCGTGCGGCGCCGAGCCGCTCTTCCTGCTCGACTACATCGCCACCGGCGAGGTGGTGCCGGACAAGATCGCCGAGATCGGCGCGGGCATCGCCGACGGTTGCCGGTACGCCGGCTGCGCGCTGCTGGGCGGCGAGACGGCCGAGCACCCGGGCGTGCTGCGCCCGGACGAGTACGACGTGTCGGCCACCGGTGTGGGCGTCGTGGAGGAGAGCGAGATCCTCGGCCCGGAGCGGGTGGAGGTCGGCGACGTGGTGATCGCCATGCGCTCCTCCGGCCTGCACTCCAACGGCTACTCGCTCGTCCGTCACGTGCTGCTCGGCGCGGGGCGCATGCGGCTGGACACCGTCGTCGAGGACTTCGGCCGGCAGCGCACGCTGGGCGAGGAGTTGCTGACGCCGACCAAGATCTACGCGCAGGACTGCCTCAAGCTGATCGAGGAGTGCGAGGTGCGCGCGCTGGCCCACGTGACCGGGGGCGGCATTCCCGGCAACCTGGTGCGGGTGCTGCCGGAGCACGTCGACGCGGTCGTCAACCGCTCGACCTGGAAGCCTCAGCCGATCTTCGACCTCGTCCAGGCCAAGGGGCGGATTGAGGACCCGGAGATGGAGTCGACCTTCAACATGGGGATCGGCATGTTCGCGATCGTGTCCGCGGAGGACGCGGATCGCGCGCTCGCCTTCCTCGCGGGTCGCGGCGTCGAGGCGTGGCAGGCGGGCGAGATCATCGAGGGATCCGGGGCCGTGCAGATGATCGGGCAGCACACCCGCGGCTGACGACCCGGCCGTGTCACTGACTGCTGATCGTGCGCATACCTCATTGGGGCTTCACCCGGGCGGATCCCTCCGCCTAGCCTGAAGCGGCATCCGACAGCCCGAGGAGGGACGGTGACGCGCCAGCGCCAGGCGGTTCCCGGCATGCGCGGCATCGCTTCCGTGCCGACGTACGTCGTCATGCAGCCCACCTCGTTGTGCAATCTCGACTGCACCTACTGCTATCTGCCGTTCCGGTCCGAGGACCGGCGGATGCCGGTGACGGTGGCGACCGCGGTCGCCGGCGCGGTCAACGAGTGGGCACGGCACGGTCGGTTCTCGGTGGTCTGGCACGGCGGCGAGCCGTTGGCGGCCGGGCGCGAGCACTTTGCCGCCCTGCTCGCCCCCTTCGACGCGTCGGTGGAGCACCACGTCCAGACCAACGCCACGCTGCTCGACGACGCCTGGTGCGAGTTCCTGGCGGCGCACCGGATCCGGGTCAGCGTCAGCGTCGACGGGCCGCCGGAGCGCAACGGCGAGCGGGTCGGCCGGGGCGGCAGACCGGCGTACGACCGGATCGTGCGGGGAGTGGAAGCGCTGCGCCGCCACGGGATCGGGTTCTCCGCGCTCTGCGTGGTGAGCCGCCCGGAGCCGGGGCTGGCCACCGAGCTCTACGAGTACTTTCTCGCGCTCGGCTGTGACGTGCTCGGCATCAACATCGAGGAGATGGAGGGGGTGAACCGGCGCGGCAACGACCACCCCGCGGAGGCGGTGACCGCCTTCTGGAGCGAGCTCGTCGGGGCGTGGCGGCGGGATCCGCGGATCCACGTCCGCGAGGTGGAGTGGTCGTTGCGCTACGCGGCCGCCGTACTGGACGGCACCGCTGACCAGGTTCTGCCGGCCCAGCTCGACCCGATCCCGACCATCGCGTACGACGGGTCCGTGGTGCTGCTCTCACCGGAGCTGGCGGGCTTCTCCGATCCGCGGTACGCGGACTTCAGCAGCGGAAACGTCCTGGCGACGCCGTTGCCCGAACTCCTGTCGGCGCCGGAGCGGACGCCCTGGGTGGCGGAGTTCCTCACCGGGGTGGAGGCGTGCCGTACGCAGTGTCCGTACTTCGGGTTCTGTGGCGGCGCCCACGCCGCCAACCGTTACTTCGAGCACGGGCGTTTCGACGGTACGGAGACCAACCACTGCCGGAACAGCAAGATCCGCCTATTGGAGGGAGTGTTGGACCATGCCCGAGACCACCAGTCGCCGGCGCCCTGACCACGTCGAGGATCCCTGCCCCGACCCGGTCGCGGAGCGGGTGCGCGGTGCCCGGGCCGGGCTCACCGCGCTGCTCTCCGAGGCGGAAGCGGCCCGCCGGCGGCGCGCCGAAGTGGCCGCGGAGGATGGGGGCAGCGCCGTCTGCGCCTGGAACCACTTCGAGAACATCCCGACGTTCTACAACTGGAACAATCGGCCGCGGTGAACGCGGCCGGGGGTTCTCGGCGAGGAAGGGCGTGTCGGAATCGAGACCCCGACACGCCCTTGATCACAACAAGCAGTCCTGGTCCGCGAAGACCGGCACCGGACGGACATGCATGAGCACGCGGGCGTCACCGCGTGCTCTGATCTGACTATCGGTCAGCGAGTCGGAGTCGCCCAGTTGCCTGGGTCGTCCGCGTCGTCCTCGTCATCGTCGTCGACGAACTCTTTGTAGTCGTCGTCGAAGTCACGGTCCGACTTCCGACTGCCGGCCAGTTCTCGCTGCAGTGCAGTGAGGTCGGTGTTCGGGGAGTGGTACTTCAACTCCCGGGCCACCTTTGTCTGCTTGGCCTTAGCACGGCCGCGCCCCATGGCTCGACCCCCTCGCACAGAATTCGGGGCAGCCCGAAGGCGGGCCCCGATGACGTCAGGCATCTCTCGTGGCTCTTACGGTACATGGGGAGGACCCCGTTCGGCACCTCGGGTTACCCGCGTCGCTTCGGCGCGTCGCGCTCGCGCGCGACGTGCCGCAATTTGTGGATCGTAAGGAGTTGCACGCGGATTCGGTCATGACGACCACGGGTGGCGTTTCCGGCCCATCGTCCCCGCCGATCACGCGCCTATCCGGTGATCACGCACTTGTTCGACAGAATGCGATCTCGCGCCCTGTGACGTTGTGCGTGATCAACACGGATTCGGTGACCGGCGGGGAGCGGCGTGACGCGCGTCAGCCGAGATGGATGGTCCGGAGTCGGCCGACCTCGGCCATCCGGCGTTCCGCCAGCCGGTCGGCCGCGACGGCCGGCGGCACGCCCTCGGCGTCGGCCAGCCGCAGGATCTCGCGCGTGGTGTCGTAGATCCGCGTCGCCCGCAGCTTCGCCCGCTCGAAGTTGAAGCCCTCGATCTCGTCGGCGACCTGGATCACACCACCGGCGTTGACCACGTAGTCGGGCGCGTAGAGCACCCCGCGGTCGGCCAGCAGCTTCTCGATCCCGGGGTGGGCGAGCTGGTTGTTCGCCGCCCCGGCCACCACCTTGGCGCGCAGCGCCGGCACGGTGTCGTCGTCGAGCGCGCCGCCGAGCGCGCACGGCGCGTACACGTCGATGTCGGCGGCGACCAGCGCCGCGGCGTCCGCGACCAGGTCGACCTGCGGGTACGTCTGCCGCGCCCACTCCAGCGCCCGCTCGCTGACGTCCGTGGCCACGACCGACGCGCCGTCCTCGATCAGGTGGCCGACCAGGTACTTGCCCACCTTGCCGAGCCCGGCCACCCCGACCCGGCGCCCGGCCAGTGTCGGTGAGCCCCAGACGTGTTCCGCCGCGGCCCGCATCCCCTGGAAGACGCCCCACGCCGTGAGGATCGACGAATCGCCCGCGCCGCCGTGCTCGACGCTGCGGCCGGTGACGAATCGGGTCTCCCGCGCGATGATGTCCATGTCCGGCACGTAGGTGCCGACGTCGCAGGCGGTGTAGTACCGGCCACCGAGGGACTGGACGAACCGGCCGTACGCGCGCAGCAGCGCCTCGGTCTTGATCTGCTCCGGGTCGCCCCAGATCACCGCCTTGCCGCCGCCGAGGTCCAGCCCGGCCAGGGCGTTCTTGTACGCCATCCCGCGCGACAGCTCCAGCACGTCGTGCAGCGCGTCGGCCTCGGTGGCGTACGGGTAGAAGCGCGTGCCGCCGAGTGCGGGGCCGAGCGCGGTGGAGTAGATGCCGATGATCGCCTTCAGGCCGGTCTGCTTGTCCTGGCAGAAGACGACCTGCTCGTGTCCGGCCGATTCGGTGCCGTCTGTACTGACGAATACGCCCATGGCTGCTCCTGACGTCGGTGGGGCGCCCTTGTGGGGTGCGGGCCCGTGTGGTGGCCGGCGGGGTGGTGCCGGTCATGTTGAGCCTAATATCGGCCTGTACGCGTGCCCGCTTTGCGTTCCGGCGCCGCTCGGCCGCTCGCTCCAGGCGGCAGCGAAGGTCGTTTTCATGGGAGGATCGCGCCGTGCCGTCGCTCTTCGCTTCATATCTGCGCGTGTACGAGCCGTTGACCGCCTTCGACCGCGAGCGGCAAGTCTTCTGGCGCCGCTATGTGCAGGAGGGCCGGGCGGTCGCGCCGCCGGACGGCCCGGGCCGCCAGCGCACCGCGGTGATCGGGGCGCTCGGCGCGGGGTGGACGCGGCTGCCGGATCCGCCCGACGAGGCGTACGTCCTGGAGCACGACGACACGCTGCTGATCTGTCCGTGGAATCTGCGGGTGCGGGTGGCCGAGGCGGCGCTGAGCGCCCGCGACGGTGTTCCGTCGGTGCTGGCGGACGCGTTCGTGCCGCCGATCCTCGCCGGCCAGGCGAAGGCGGTGGTGGAGGACTGGCGCAGCGGGGCGCGGGTCCTGGAGCACGGGATGCCGCGGGTGCACGAGCAGATCGCGACCTGGGGCGTGCCGTTGCGCTGGTTCGTGTTCATCGAGGAGAGTGAGCGCGAGTTCAGCACGCGACCGGGGCAGCGGATGCTGCGCTACCGCACGGAGATCTCGAAGGCGCGGCGGCGGGCCTCGCGCGGGCTGGCGGTGCTGCGCAAGTCCGTCGGCGACGCGCCGATCACCGAGGCGGTGGAGGAGGGCGCGCGGTGGCTCGAGGAGTTCCATCCGCGGTCGGTGATCGAGCTCGACTACGGCGGGCTCGTCGACCTGCTGCCCGACGAGACGCTGGCGGCCGACGACTCGCCGGCGCTGGTCGCCTCGGGGCTCGCCGCGTTGTCCCGCGGGGACGCCGAGTCGGCGAGCGAGGCGTACGAGAAGCTCGTGGCGCGGTGGCGCGCGGTCCAGTTGCTCGAACGATGCAATTAGGGCAAAAACGGGACGAGTCTCGGCGAGTGGAAGCGCTCCCAACCTGAAGATCGCTCGTAATTACCGCGTCACGAAGCGTGATCAAGAGTCCAAATAAGGCGGTTTCTGGCATAAAAAAGCGTCATAAATCAGTCATTGCTCGTCCGTCTATCCAGGGACGTTCGGCCGTTCGGCCCATGTCGGACATCGGGGACTAGCCGGACCATGGGATACGCGTCGGTCGGCGGGACCCCGGCCGATGTCTACACCTGTGGAGGAGTGACCGATGGCATCGCGAACGCATGAACCTGAGCCGCTACTTACACCGGCCGAGGTCGCGTCGATGTTCCGAGTCGACCCGAAGACCGTGACGCGGTGGGCGAAGGCTGGCAAGCTCAGCGCAATCCGCACCCTGGGCGGACACCGTCGTTACCGCGAGTCGGAGGTTCGCGCCCTGCTGCAGGGCCAGATTCCTCAGCAGCGCCAGGGCGACTGAGAGAGCTTTCCGCCGGCCGAGCATCGGACAGGGGCGGGGGACGTGCGGGCGACCGCGCGACCCTCGCCCCTGTCCCTTTCCGCGCCCGGGTCATTCGTCGAGCACGATGCGGATGCCGACCGTCCCGTCGCTGCCGCGGCGCAGCCGGCTGCCCCAGAGCGTGAGCCGGCCGGCCACGCCGTACTTGCGCTTCAGCAGGTCCCGGAGATGCGCCGTGGCCTCCCCGTCGATGATCGAGGCGTGGCCCGGCACCGGATCCGCGTTCTGGTTGCCACGGAAGTCGCAGGGGGCGACCGTTACCGCGTCGATGTTGCGGATCCGTTTGACCTTGCCCGCGTCGGCGGCGGTCCAGACCCCGAGCGCGTTGCCGTCCCGCACCACCCACACCGGGGTGGCCACCGCCCGACCGTCCTTCCGAAACGTCGTGAGCAGCAGGTACTTCTCTTCACCGAGTCGGTCCAGCGCCGTCACACCAGTCAGGGTACGGCGACGGCCGCGCTGCCGAGGCCGGTGTGCGGCGGTAGCGTCGGTGCAATGGTGACCGAACCGCGCATCGGCGATGTCTTCGGCGAACTGCTGCGCGACGCTCTCGCGGTGGCGACCGGCGTCGGCCCGCGCCCGCTGGCCGGCGGACGACTGCCCCGGCCGGTCATCGAGATCATCGAACGCGACGACGGTCTGATCAACGGCGCGCCCGCCGCGCACTACCTGGACGGCCCCGAGTCGTGGCAGCCGTACGACCATCGCGCGGTCGACCGGGTGCGCGGCGAGGTGCTCGACATCGGCGCCGGGGCGGGGCGGATCGCGCTGCTGCTGCAGGAGCGGAGCGTCCCGGTGACCGGGCTGGACATCTCGCCCGGGGCGCTGGCGGTGGCGCGCCGTCGCGGCGTGCGCGACCTGGTCCGCGCCACCGTCGACGAGCACGCCGGGTCCGGCCGGCGCTACGACACGTTCCTGCTGCTCGGCAACAACCTCGGGCTGATCGAGGGGCGGCACCGGGCCGCGCAGTTCCTCGCCGCACTGGCCGCGATGGCCCGGCCCGGCGCGCAGGTGATCGCGCACGGCACCGACCCGTACGGCACGAGCGATCCCGTGCACACCTCCTACCACCAGCGCAACCGGGATCGTGGCCGGCTCGGCGGCCAGCTGCGGCTGCGGCTGCGCTACCGCGACCTGGCCACCGGCTGGTTCGACTATCTGGTGTGCTCGCCCGAGGAGCTGGCCGGGCTGGTGCACGGCACGCCGTGGCGGCTGGTCGACGTCGATCTCGCGGACGCGCCGTACTACCTGGCCACCCTGCGCCTCGCCGAGTGACGCGCCGGCTCCCGGCGCGCGTCAGGCCGGCGGGAGTCCGCCGTCGCCGTCGACCACCTGCTCCGGCGTGCCGTCCTCGTCCAGGTCCACCATCGTGATGTCGACGCTGCCGTCGCCGGTCGTGTCGAACTGGAAGACGTCCGGCTTGCCGTCGCCGTCAGTGTCCACCACCCACACGTCGGTCCTGCCGTCATTGTTGGCGTCCACCTTCAGCAGGTCGACGCGATCGTCCCCGCGGGTCTCGACGATCTCCTGCGGCTCGCTCATCGGTGTCCCTTCCGTCGCGGATCATCCGGGTCTCGACAGTAGGGCCCCGGCGCTCCGCCCGCGACCCGACTGCATAGGGTCGGGTCCATGAACGATCGTTTCGTGGTGGTAGGTGCCGGGACCATGGGGCTCGGCATCGCCTACGTGGCGGCCGGCGCCGGTTACGCCGTCGAGCTGGTCGAGATCGACCGCGGGCGGGCCGCCGCCGCCTTCGACACGCTGCACGGGCTCTGGGACCGTGCCGTGGCACGCGGGAAGCTCTCCACAACGGACGCCGACGCGAGCCGCGCCCGTCTGGTCGTCAAGAGCGACCTCGACGACGTCGCCGACGCCCCCGATGTGATCGTGGAGGCCGTTCCCGAACGCCTCGACCTCAAGCGCGCGGTCCTGGCCGCGGCCGAGCAGCGCCGCCCCGCGCTGCTCGCCACCAACACCTCCAGCATCCCGATCGGCGAGCTCGCCCGGGGCCTGCACCACCCGGAGCGCTTCCTCGGGCTGCACTTCTTCAACCCGGTCTGGGCGATGGCGCTGCTCGAGGTGGTGGTCGGGGCCGTCACCGCCGCCGAGACCACCGCGGCCGGCGTCGCGCTCGCGGCGCGGCTGGGCAAGGACCCCGTCGTCGTACGCGACATGCCCGGCTTCGCCACCTCACGGCTCGGCGTCACCCTCGGACTGGAGGCGATCCGGATGGTCGCCGACGGCGTCGCCAGCCCCGCCGACATCGACAAGGCGATGGTGCTCGGCTACCGGCATCCGGTGGGCCCGCTGGAGCTGACCGATCTCGTCGGGCTCGACGTGCGGCTGGACATCGCCCGGACGCTGCAGGCCGCGTACGGTGATCGCTTCGCGCCGCCGCCGCTGCTCGAGGAGATGGTCGCGGCCGGACGGCTCGGCAAGAAGTCCGGCGAGGGGTTCTACCGCTGGGAAGGGGGCGTCAAGCAGTGAGCCTGGAGATCGAGGAGCGCGCCGACCGCCTCGTCGTGACCCTCAACCGGCCCGACAAGCGCAACGCGATCGACGCCGGGATGGTCGACGCGCCGCACGACGTGTGCGCGCGGCTCGAACGCGAGCCGCGCCTGCTGCTGCTCACCGGCGGCGTGCAGGGCGTCTTCGCGGCCGGCGCCGACATCGCCCAGTTGCGTGACCGTGGCCGGCTCGACGCGCTCGCCGCGATCAACTCGGCGATCTTCGCCCGGATTCGCGCGCTGCCGCTGCCCACCGTGGCCGCGATCGACGGCCCGGCCCTCGGCGGCGGAGCCGAGCTGTCGTACGCATGTGATCTGCGGATCTGCACGGCGCGCGCGATCTTCGGACAGCCCGAGGTGCGGCTGGGCATCATCGCCGGCGCGGGGGCGACGCACCGCCTCCCGGCGTTGGTGGGGGAGGCGCGGGCCAAGGAGCTGCTCTTCACGGGACGTCGGGTCGACGCCGCCGAAGCGCTGCGGATCGGCCTGGTCAACCGGGTCGTGGAGGACCCCGCGGAGCTGCTCGGCGCCGCACACGGACTGCTGGACGAGATTTCGAAGGGCTCCTGCCTCGCGCTGCGGCTGACCAAGCTCGCCGTCGACGCCCCGCCCGCGGCCCATCCGCAGCTCGACCTCGTCAGCCAGGCCGTGCTCTTCGAGGACGAGGAGAAGCGGCAGCGGATGACCGATTTCCTCGACCGCAGGCGCGGCTGACCGCCACCGCCGGTCAGCCGCGCGGCGCGGGCGTCACGTCGCGGGCGGCCCGCGGTCAGTGCCGCAGGGTGACGCCCGCGGCGGCGAGCGCCTTGATGACCTGTGCCGACTCGCCGAAGCCGATCAGCACTACCGCGTCGGGCCGGAAATTCTTGAGCTCGGCGGCGCCGGCCGAGAAGTCCAGCGGCGTCGCCGGGCCGGCCGGCGGCTCGTAGCTCAGCAGTTTGAGCTGGTCGGCGGCGATCCCCGTCCGCTCCAGCTCCGTGCGCACGCTGCTCTGCAGGCCGTCGCCGTACGAGTCCTTGCGCGCCACGATCGCGACCCGCTGCGACCCGTCCCGGAGGATCACGTCGGCGAGCGCCCGCGCCTGGAGCAGGTCCGACGGGGCGGTCCGGAAGTAGAGTCCCTTGTCCTCGACCGTGCTGAGCCCCGCGTCGGTGTTGCACGGGGAGAAGAGCACGACACCGGCGGCGACGACATCGGGCAGCACGGCACGGGCGATGCCGGAGGCGCCCGGGCCGATGATCACGTGGACGCCCGCCGCGACGTGCTCGCGTACCGTCGCCTTCGCCACGTCGGGCCGGGTGCCGTCGTCGCCGTCGACCCACTGCACCTTCCGGCCCAGTACACCGCCCTCGGAGTTGATCTCTTTGATCGCGAGTGCGGCGCCGGCGGCCAGCGGCGGGTAGAGGATCGCCAGGTCGCCGGTCTTCGGCAGCAGCCCGCCGATGGTCAATGGCTGCTCGCTGCGGTTATTCGGGCGCTGCCGCTCGGCCGCGGGCGGCCGCTTCCGCGTGGTGTCCGCCTCGTTGCCCGCGCCGACGAACTCGGTCTTCCCGTCGTTGATCTGGTTGTTCGTGTCGAAGTGCAGGGTGGCGAAGGTGGCGGTCGAGGGTTCGCCCGCGTCCGTGAAGCCCCCACGCTTGAGCGACACGCCCCGGTACTCGATGTCAGCGCCCGACCGGGCCAGCCGCAGACAATCTCCGACCGTGTCGCACTGGGTGCCCGCGGTCGTCACGCCGTTGATCTGCTCGGCGATCCTCGCGGGCGTGACCTCCCCGGCGAGCTGCGCGGCGAGGGCGCTGATGACGACCGCGTCGTACGTCTCGGCGGCGTAGACGACGTCGCCGAGCTTCGGGGCGACGCTGCGCAGCCGGGTCTTGAAGTCCTCGGAGAGCGGGGTCAGCGGCGTCGTGCCCTTCATCCCCGCGAGCAGCCCGGCCTGGTCCGTGAACTCCGCGCCGAACGAATTGCCCATGTTCCCGTCGGTGCCGTAGAGCCGCACCGCGGGCGGCGCCACCGCGTTCCCCGGATCGTCCGACCCGCAGCCGGTGACGGCGACGGTGAACAGGAACGAGGCGCAGGCGGCCAGAGCGGCGTTGCGCGAGCCGCGTCGCATGAGCATGACGTGGGTCCTTCCCCGGAAGAGTCCGTGGCGGCACCCTAGCGCGCGGATCGATCGAGCAACATCCCAGGTCAGAGGGGGATTCGGTGGGTAGTTGGGCGGTGACGGCGCGGCAGTCGTTCTGTCCCGTTCGCCGTGCGTGCCTTGACCGATCGGCATACCCTTCCGCTCATGACCGAGGTAAGCGGAGCGTAGCGAGGTGACGACGTGACCGACGTTCCGCCCGACGCGCGCGACGACGCCGCGCAGGTGCTGCACTGCGCCCTGGCCGGGGACAGCGACGCGGTGGTCGACACCTTCGACGCCGTGGTCGACCGCTCCGGAATGGCGGGCGCGTACGACGTGGCCTGGTGCCTGGCCGCCGCCATGGTCGGCGACAGCGTGCCGCACGGAACCTGGACCCTCGACTTCCCGGGCATCGACGAGGCCCGCTACGACGCGCGCTGGGTGGCGCGGTTCATCAGCGCGTACGCCAACTCCGACGTGCCGACCGGGGAAGCCCTCTTCGGCGCCGCGCTGGCCGACGGCCAGTTGCCGGAGTGCCTGCTCACCCTGGCCGGCTCCGCGGTCGCCACGTTGCGCCGCCGCACCGTCTGACCTCGCGCGCCCTGCCCGGCCCGGCGCCGGGATGTGATAGCTCTGGTGGAATGTCCGACGCGATCCTCGCCAAGGTGCGCAAGCTGCTCGCCAAGGCCGAAGACCCGGCCTGCACCGTGGCCGAGGCCGAGGCGTTCACCGCGAAAGCGACCGAGCTGATCGCGAAGTACGGCGTGGACCGGGCGCTGCTGGCCGCCCGGGATCCGGCCAGCGACCCGGTCGGGGACCGGCTGATCGACCTGCTGCCGCCGTACGCGCTGGACAAGGCCGGGCTGCTCGCCGGAGTCGCCACCGCGCTGCGCTGCCGCGCGGTGCGCCGGCGCGGCCCGGAGGGCTTCACCATGCACCTCTTCGGGCACGCCAGCGACCTGGAGCGGGTGGAGTTGCTCTTCACGTCGCTGCTGGTGCAGGCCGCCCACGGGCTCACCGCGACGCCGGTCCCACCGCGGGAGCACCCGGCGGCCTTCCGGCGCTCCTGGCTCGCCGGGTTCGCCGCCGCCGTGGCCGCGCGGCTCCACGAGGCGGAGTCGGCGGCGGCCGCCGAGTCCGGCGCGGGCGGGTCGCTGGCGCTGGTGCTCGCGGACCGGTCGGCGCACGTCGAGCGCCGGATCGCCGAGGTGTATCCGCGGTTGCGCTCGGCCGGTCCGCGTCGGCTCGCCGGCACCGGCATGACGCTCGGCGCGGCCGCCGGCCGCCGCGCGGACCTCGGCGGCACCGGCCTGCGGCCGGGGGGTACGAAACCGCTCGGCGGCACCGCGCGGTGAGACCGGCCGGTCTCACCGGGCGGTGCCGCCGGTCGTCAATGAGGGAGTGGGAAGCGGGTCCAGCTCGACCCGTCGGTGGTGAGCTGCACGTGGTCCGCTCCGCCGACCGACTGATCGTCGCGGCCGTAGAGCCATGCCCGGCCCGGGTTGGCATCTGCTCTACCGTCGCCGTACTCCCGTGCTTTGGTGAAATGCCGCCCGCCGTCTCGGCTGATCATTACGAAGGCGGGAGTGGCGTCGGTGTGGAGGACCATCAGGGAGCCGTCCGCGCCGATGGTGAACGGACGGACCCCATCCGTGGTGGGCAGATCGGTGCCGACGTCTGTCCATGACTGGCCGCCGTTGATGGTGCGCAGCAGTCGGGACGGAGCGGTGGCCCGGGGTCCGTTTGGATCAGCTGGGAGGGGTTCGGTCAGGAGGTAAGCCTCCTGGCCGCTGACCGCCGCCACGCCGATCGAGGTCGTTCCCTCGGGCGCCTGCGACGTCTGCCAGGTCGCACCCCGGTCGACGCTGCGGGCGAGCACGGAAGGTCGGCCGTACTCTCCCGGCCAGTAGGTGATCCAGAGAGCCCCGTCCGGGCTCTCGTAGATGTTGTAGGGAGGATAGGGCGACGGTGGTTGCCCGGTGAGCCGAAAGACGCGGCCGGATGTGGGATCGACGGCCAGTGGTTGGTTGATCGCGCCGCAGCCTTGCTGGCAGGGGACCGGTCGGGCCTTCTTGGGGAAGGCGGTGACGGCAGTGCCGGTGGAGTTGGCGTCGTGCCAGGTCCGCCCGGCGTCGGTGGATAGCACCAACTCGTCGTCGAACCTGACCAGGTAGCTCTGCTCGCTGAGCACGCTGTACCGAACGTCCGTTGCTCCGAGGCTTTCGGCGTTGGTGCTCATGGTGCAGGTGCCGCTGTGGCGGGCGGCCTGCCAATCCGACCAGCTCCGTCCGGCATCGATGGTCGCAGCGAAGCTGATCCTGCAGCCCTCTTCTGCCACCTCGACAGCCACAGCGGCCTTGTCGGAGAGCACGACCAATTCGCTGGCGCGGCGTTGGCTTGCCGAACCCGTCGGGTCCGGGCCGGCGAATTCGAGCGGGTCTGGGCTGCGATCGATCGGAGCGAAGGCGACACCCGCGAGGACCGCTACAACGGCCAGAGCGACTCCGCCCTTGCGTCGCCGACGACGGAAATGGGCGGCCGCCCGGAGGTCATCGAGCGGTGGCTGGCTGACATTGTCTTTGACTGTCTCGACGTCGAAGCCGGAGAACTCACGATCGGACATCGACCCTCCCATAGGGGGTTGCGGCATCTGCGTTGTCAGCGGGGGTGAGCAGTAGGGCGAGCGCCTGACGTCCCCGGGACAGCCGGGATTTGACCGTGCCGACGGAGACGGCCAATGTCTGCGCCACTTCCTCGACCGGCAAATCCACGAGGTAGTGCAGGGCGAGTGCGTGCCTTTGCCCCTCGGGTAAACGCCGCAGCGCCGCCAGCAGCGCAAGGTGCTCTGGCGCGGTGTCAGCGACCACGGGCGGCGGCCCAATCCGGCGCAGCAGCGCATCGAGCACCCGCCGTCGCCGATGGCGGCTGCGGGCGACGTTGACCGCCACCCGACGCAGCCACGCCTCTGGATTGTCAAGGCCCGCGAACCGCCGGGGGGCGGCGAGCGCACGAGTAAACGCCTCCTGCACCGCCTCTTGCGCCTCACCCAGGTCCCCGGTCACCGCGTAAAGCTGAACAACCAAGCGCCGGAAACACCCGGCGTACACGTCACCGATCACATCATCGTCGGACACCGTCACCTCCCTTCTCCTCCACCTCCACTCCCGGCGCGACGAAAAGGTTCCACCCTCGCAGACTGACTTGCGGCTGTGATTGGCCAAGACTCGCGCCGAAACGAGCCAGCGGCTGGACGGCCCGCTGAAGCTCCACGAGGATCAGGCGTGCTCGGGGCGTCGGGGCGTCGCCAGGGCGCCAGACGGCAGCCACCAGAGAGTGCCGAGGAACGCGCAGCATCATGGGGACTTGAGTCTCGATCTCAGCCGATCTCGTTGGTTGGGCGGGCCCCGTCGCCTCGCCATCGGGATGCCCCGACACTCCGAAATCTGCGAGAGTTCCGACCGGCGCTTCTGATCTTGACGTCTGCCGTCCGGGTGTCTGATGGTGACGAGATGACGTCGAGCGTGTGGCTTCACAAGGATGAGGACTTCCGCCCGGGCGCCGAACTCTTCCGCAGCGAGCGGCACTTCGAATGGTGGTCGTACTCGGCGACCCACGGCCAGCTGCTGTTGCGGGCGGACTCAATGCCTGGAGCTGGCCACCGCCTTTCGACGACGACGGAGGTGCTGTTCAAACCGGTCGACGCGGTGCAGATGCAGGGGACGTACCGCGGCCTGGTGATCCGGTGCGCGACCGAGGAGGAGGCCGCGCAGATCGACCGGGACACCTCGGGCTGGTGCCTCTCGGAGAAGGACCGCGTGCTCATGCTGGAGAGCGAGGGGGTGACCGATTACGTCATCACCGCTGCCGTGGGGTGGTGCGAAGGCGTGCTGTCGGACCTGCAACCGTCGTTCTTCAACACGTTCAGCGCGTACGACCCGATGTGGCCGGTCAAGCCGCTCCACGGAGTCGGCGGTGAGTTCGACATCGCCTCGCCGCACGACGTAGCGGAGGCGTTCCTCACCGGCCTGCCGGAGGGTGTACGCCGGGAGCGGCACCGCTACGTCCACGTGCTCACG
This sequence comes from Micromonospora pattaloongensis, assembly GCF_900107255.1. Classification (GTDB taxonomy): domain Bacteria; phylum Actinomycetota; class Actinomycetes; order Mycobacteriales; family Micromonosporaceae; genus Micromonospora_I; species Micromonospora_I pattaloongensis. Next base: position 1,210,704 of record NZ_FNPH01000001.1, read on the forward strand.
GCGGTGACCGAGGAGAACGGCCGCCGGAGCCGGCACAACGTGGGCGTCTTCCTCACCGAGACGGACGCCGAGGAGGCGAAGCGACTGGTCGAGCCCCACGTCGCGAGCTGCTGGATCGAACCCCTCGCGGTGGTGCTGTAGCAGGCCGAACGCCTGAAACAAGATGGTGCCCGGCAGCGGCGTGGAGCCCCGGCCTGCAGCCATTGATCGGGATCGCCGACATTCGGGTTGTGCACTGCCAAGTCCCCGCGCAGACGGCCTTCGACCGCGTCCAGCGACGGCAGGACGAAATCGCGACCCGGCGTGCCCACGCCGACGCGTACCTCGGCGACCATCAGACCCATGCCGTCGGCCACCACGGCTTCCAGCGCGTCCGGCTCGACGTGCCCGCGGTCGAGGTGGACACCAGCGACGGCTACCGTCCCGGACTCGACGAGATCGTTGCCTTCGTGAACGCCGGGCGATGAGCTACCCGCCGTTACCTTCCGTAGTTTCGGAATTGGCCGTCCACGGGGAATTCCACCTGGCCGCCGACACTGGTCGCTCCGACAGTCCCGGTTCTCAGATCATGTCAAGCATCTGGTGGGACGCCGCTGTCAAGCAGGTGCCGTGACAGGAGAGAGCGAGAACGAGAACCAAGACCTCGGGGCGCTGCCCCGAACCCGGCCCTCCTCAGAGATCCGCCAGAACCACCAGGAGCGGCTACCCAGCTATCCGACCAAGGACGCCGGACTCAATCACGATCACGGTGCCGATCAGCATGAACACGCCTGGCACGATCCAGTGCCCGAACCGTTCAATGACGCTGACCACGCTGCGGTGGGAGCCAAGCCAGGCCGCCGTCAGGCACCAGACGGCTACCCCGAGGGCGAACACCGCGACGGTGATCAGGGTGGCGGTGAGACCGATCGTGCGGAACATCGGCGTGTAGACCGAGATATTGTCCGCGCCGTTGGCGACCGTGACCCCGGCCACGGAGAGAAGACCCGAAGCCACGGCCGGAGTCGGCAGCTCCTCGTCATTGCGGTGGCGGATGGCCCCGATGAGGCCCCTCACCCCGAGCCCGAACGGGATCAAGCCGAGCAGACCCACCCACTGGTCGGGCACGATCGTCAGGCCAAGGGCTGCCACTGCGGAGATCGCCACCAGGGCGCCAATCCCGCTGTACTGGCCGGCCCAAATCTGCCACAGCCGGGGCTTGCCGGACGCCCGAGCGGACAGGAACAGGACGGTCAGCACGATGATGTCGTCGACGTTCGTCCCGGCGAACACCCCGACGGCAGCCGCCAGCGTCCCGAAAAGATCGCCCACGGCTAGGCACTGTACGTCCGAACGACCAGACAGCTGCCGTCCCGGGCCGCAACGCAAGAGCGCCGACCGGCGTTTCCGCTGGTCGGCGCTCCCTACGCCTCGGCCCAGACGCCCAGTTCGTTCCCGCTCGGGTCGGTGAAGTGAAACCGGCGTCCACCGGGGAACTCGTACGGCCCGTTCACCACTTGGCCGCCGGCGTTCTTCACCGCCTCTAGAGACCGGTCCAGGTCGGTCGAATAGAGCAGCACGAGCGGGCCGCCCGGTCGCACTTCTTGGTCCTTGCAGAGACCGCCCACTTCGGAGTCACCCTGCGGGCTCCGGATGCCGGCGTACCCCGGACCGTAGTCGTTGAACTGCCAGTCGAACGCATCGGCGTAGAAGCGCTTGGCCTGTTCGAGGTCGGTGACCGTGAACTCCACGTAGTCGACGGCATGGTGTGGGTGCGGAGATCTCCGAGACATGGCCTGCATAGTGCGTGTCGGGTACGACATCGTGCGCTGAATGGCCAACCCGCGTCGCGCGGGGAGGCGGACGATCGGTGCTGGCTGGGCGAGCATGAGGAAGGGCGTGCAGCTCGGAGACGACGCCTAACACCTGCGTAGCCACCACGCGGAAGCCACCCAGGCGAACAGAGCCGGACGAGCCCGGACCGATCCAGTTGCCGAGAGCGCGGCGACCAGGGCGACGTGGACGTTGCCGAACGGCGCGGAGTGGTCTTGGGAATCTACGGATCAGAGGGTCCGCTACCAGAGACCACCGCCCGTGCAGTCCACGTACAACAACGGACGGCCATCAGCGGGATTCCGGGGTCAACGAGGGGCAGGCCGGACAGGCGGGTTCCCGGGGTGCAAAGCAAAGCGCCCACCGGCGTTTCCGCTGGTGGGCGCTGCAATAGCCCGGCGAAAGGCTATGTGGCCAGGGGCGGGGTCGAACCGCCGACCTTCCGATTTTCAGTCGGACGCTCGTACCAACTGAGCTACCTGGCCGGGCACTCGGGCCATGTTACCCGTCCGGCGACGATCTCGCCGGAGCGGGTTGTCACGGTCCCGAAAACGCAGAACGCCGCGCGTTGCACGCACGGCGGACGGCGTTTGGCGGTCCTGACGGGACTTGAACCCGCGACCTCCGCCTTGACAGGGCGGCGAGCACTCCAACTGCTCCACAGGACCTTGCTCTTGCTCCGGCTCGCGCCGGTCGTGCCCCCAACGGGATTCGAACCCGTGCTACCGCCTTGAAAGGGCGGCGTCCTAGGCCGCTAGACGATGAGGGCGGCCCCGCAATCATTGCACATGGCAACTCAAGCGGCTGTGCTCCCATCCGGCCCCGCCGGAGGCTTCGAAAGCATACGTGACGCCGAGCCCTACGACCAAACCGGTACCGCGCGCGTCACACTTCGGCGTCCAGCGAGCGCTCGAACCTCACCTGAGCTGGGTGATGCCGTACTTCTGGCGTAGCGCGGCGATCACTGTCGGGCACGCGGCAAGGGTTCCCTTGCGGTTTCCGCCGCCGTCGTGCAGCAGCACGATCGACCCGGGCCGGGCCTGCTGGACGACGCGGGTGCGGATCGCCTTTGCCCCCGGCTTCGCCCAGTCTCGGGGGTCAACGTCCCAGCCGAGCGGAATCATTCCCAGCTCCCGCGCGACGGCGACGACGCGGGCGGTCCACTTCCCGCCGGGCTGGCGGAAGTACCGGATCTTCGCGCCGGGCACCGCCCGTTGGATCTCCCGGTTCGTCCGCACCAGGTCCGCGCGGATCGTGGCGGCCGGCAGCTTGCCGAGGTTGAACTCGTGGCGCCAGCTGTGGTTGCACAGCGTGTGCCCCTCGCGCACGATCCGGGCCACGAGCGCGGGGTGGCGCCGGACCTGCGTGCCGATCACGCAGAACGTCGCGCTGACCTTGGCCGTACGCAACTGGTCGAGCAGCTTCGGCGTCCAGACCGGGTCCGGCCCGTCGTCGAAGGTCAGCGCGACCTGCTTGCGACCCGTCGTGCGCTGCGTGCCGAACGGCCCCGTTACGCGCTGCGGGACCGCCGCCGCCTGTCCGGGCTTCGGTGGGGTCGTCGGGGTCGGGACGGGCCGCGCGACGGCGCGGTGACGGGTGTGCTCCGCCCGACCCGAGGCGTCCGCCGCGAGGGCCCAGGGCGCGGCGAGCAGGAGGATGAGCGCGACCACGCCGGCCACGGCCGGGGTGCGTCTGTGCATCGTCAACTCCCGATGCGGGGTGCGGGTAAGGCTCCACACGCTAGCGGAGGCGGGACAACCGTGAAAACCCTCTGAATCGCCTCAGCTTGCCTCGGCGGCGACGATCAGGGCGATCGCCTCGATCAATCGGCGTGGCTGCGCGACGCCGGTGGGCAGCGCGTCGCGCCGCCATCCGGGGCCGGCGGCCAGCACCAGCAGCGGGCGGTGCGCGCCGGTCAGCAGCCCGCCGAGCTGATCCGTCCGCGCGGTCGACGGCGCGTGCGACCAGAGCGCCACGACGGCGGGACCGGTACGGGCGACGGCCTCGGCGAGCGCGGCCGGCGGCACCCGCGCGCCGAGCAGCCGGCAGGCGACCCCGACCTCGGCCAGCGCGGCGGCGAGCGCCTCCAGGGGCAGGCTGTGCTGCTCCTCGTCGGCGCAGGCGAGCAGCACCCGCGGGGCCGGCGCGGCCGGGTGCGGCCGGGCGACCGCACCCAGGACCTCGGAGACGCACCGGGAGAGCAGGTGCTCGACCTCGACGAGACCGGCGGTGGCGGCGTGCCGTTCCCCGATGCCGACCAGGACGGGCACCAGCACGGCGTCCCAGGTGTGGACGACGCCGTTGGTCGCGACGGAGCGCTCGATGAGTTCCCGCATGGCGACCGAGTCGAGCCGCATCGCGGCCCGCGCCAGGCCGCGGGCGGCGGGACCGGCCCGCCCGACCGGGATCGCGAAGCCGCCGCCGTCGCGGGGCGCCGCCGGCTCGGGTCGCGACGCCGGCTGGGGCGGTGACGCACCGGGCGGCCCGACCGACGCGGGGGTCGGTTCGGGTACGTGCGGCGCGCGCCGCGCCCACCGGGCGGCCTCGGCGGGCGGCACCCCCTCGGCGGTGAGCCGGCGCATGATCTCCAGCCGGACGAGGTCGTCGCCCGTGTACCGGCGGTGCTGTCCGGGGACGTGCCGGCTGGGGCCCAGGCCGTAGCGCTGGTGCCAGGTGCGCAGCGTCGTCACGGCGACGCCCAGACGCCGGGCGACCGCCCCCGCGCTCAGGGCGTCATCGCCCAAGCGACCGCTCCGGCGCGTCGAGCCTGCCGACCACGCCGGCGAGCCACGGGGCGTACTTCCCGGGGTTCGCGATCAGGTCGGCGCGCAGCTCCTCGCGGTCGACCCAACGCAGCTCGGCCACCTCCGCGGGGTCCGGGCGCAGCGGCTCGTCCGGCGAGAACCGGCCGAGCAGCACGTGGTCGTACTCGGACTCCACCCGCCCGGTCACCGAGTCCTCCGCGTAGTACGTGTGGACCCCGATCTCGGTCAGCGCGACCGGCCCGGCGCCGAGCTCCTCGGCGATCCGCAGGTTCGCCGCCTCGGCGGGGGACTGGCCGGGGGCCGGATGGCCGCAGCAGGCGTTGGCCCAGAGCAGCGGGAAGCGCGTCTTCACGCTGGCCCGCCGCTGCAGCAGGATCCGGCCGTCCGCGTCGGTGAGGATGACCGAGAAGGCCCGGTGCAGCCGGCCGGGCGGCTGGTGAGCCTCGCTGACCGTGCACGCGCCGGTGGCGCGGCCGGCGGTGTCGACGAGTTCGACCAGGTGGGTCTCGCGCGAGGCCGTCACCGCGGGCCCCCGGTGACGCGGGCGGCGGCGAGCTTGCCGGAGATCAGGACCATGGGCACCCCCACACCGGGCTGCGTGCCCGAACCGACGAAGATCACGTTGCCCAGTGTGGGGTGCAGGTTGCGCGGACGGAACGGCCCCGTCTGCATGAAATTGTGGGCGGCGGCGAACGGCGTCCCGGCCGCCATGCCGAGGTCGGCCCAGTCCGCCGGGGTGACCACGCGGGAGACCTCGATGCCGTCGCGGAAGCCGCGGTAGCCGCGCCGTTCCAGGGTCTCGATCAGTTCGTCGGTGTACCGCGCGGTCAGCCCCCCGCGCCAGTCGAGGTCGCGCCCGCGGTCGAGGTTGGGGGTCGGGGCGAGCACGTAGTACGTCTGGCGGCCGGGCGGCGCGAGCGACGGGTCCGCCCGGCTCGGGTTGGTCACCAGCAGGGACGGATCGGACATCAGCTGACCGCGCTTGATGATCTCGTCGAAGGTGCCCTTCCACTGCCGGCCGAAGTGGATGTTGTGGTGCGCGATCCGGCCGTAGCTCTGGCGGGAGCCGACGTGCAGCACGACGCAGGACGGCGAGTAGCGCAGCGGACGCCGCCGCGCCGACGGCAGCAGCTCGCGCTCGGCGACCGGCAGGTCGGGGTTGAGCACGACGACGTCGGCCGGGATGCGCTCGCCGTCGGCGGTGACGACCGCGGTGGCGCGCCCCGCGGACGTCTCCACCCGGGTCACCGTGGTGCCGTAGCGGATCCGTACGCCGTGCTTCTCGGCCGCGCCGGCCAGCGCCGCCGGGACCGCGTGCACGCCGCCGCGCGGGAAGTAGACCCCGGCGACCGAGTCCAGGTACGCGATGACCGCGTAGATGGCGAGCGCGTCCTGCGGGGCGAGCCCGGCGTACATCGCCTGGAACGAGAAGATCCGCCGGGTCCGTGGGTCGGTGAAGAACTGATCGATCTTGGTTTGCAGCCGGCGGAACGCGCCGCCGGCGAGCAGCCGCAGCAGGTTGGCGGTGAGCAGGTCGCGGGGGCTGTCGAGGTTGCGTTCGATGAAGTCGCGGCGCTCCAGCTGCCACAGCCGGCGCGCGTAGTCGACGAAGCGCAGGTAGCCGTCGGCCTCGCGGGGTCCGCACACCCGCGACACCTCGGCGGCCATCCGGACGGTGTCGGTGATGACGTCCAACGTCGAGCCGTCGGGGTAGTGCGCGCGGTAGGCCGGGTCGACGGGGCTCAGGTCCAGCCAGTCCGGAAGCTCCTCACCGACCGCGCCCAGCGCCTCGGCGATCAGCTCGGGCATGGTCAGCACGGTCGGTCCGGTGTCGAACTCGTAGCCGTCCAGCGACAGCCGCCCGGCGCGCCCGCCGGGGACCGTCTCACGTTCGACGACGGTGACCTGCCGCCCGGCGCCCGCCAGGTGCAGCGCGCAGGCGAGGCCGCCGAGCCCGGCGCCGACCACGACCACCCGGTCCGTGGCTCCGGTCACGGTTCGCACGCGATCACCTCCCGACAGCGTCATGATTCCGCGGACATCGCTGAATCCGGAATGAGCGTACTCTAGGGGTCGAGTTGCGTCGATTACTGCGTCGATTTACGAGGAGGGGCGGTGGACGGCGATCTCGCCGCGGCCTACGAGCGCTGCCGTGAGCTGCACAGACGGCACGGGCGCACGTACTACCTCGCGACGCGGCTGCTGCCGGCGTGGAAGCGCCGGCACGTGCACGCGCTCTACGGCTTCACCCGCTACGCCGACGAGATCGTGGATCGCACGGAGCGGTCGTCGCCGGCCGAGCGCGCGGCCGAGCTCGGGGCGTGGTCGGAGCGGTTCGTGGCGGGCCTGCACGGCGCGCCGGTCGACGACCCGCTGCTCCCGGCCGTGCTGCACACCATCGCGGTCTTCGACCTGGACCGCGCCGACTTCGCGTCGTTTCTGGCCAGCATGGCGATGGATCTGACCGTCGGTGCCTACCCGCGCTACGACGATCTGCTCGACTACATGGAGGGATCCGCCGCGGTGATCGGCACGATGATGCTGCCGATCCTCGGCGCGGACGACCCCGTCGCCGCCCGCGAGCCCGCCCGGCAGTTGGGCTTCGCGTTCCAGCTCACCAATTTCATCCGGGACGTCGCCGAGGATCTGCGGCGCGGCCGCACGTACCTGCCGGACGAGGACCTGGCGACGTTCGGGGTCGGCCGGGAGGACCTGCGCGCGGCCGCCCGGGCGGGCGCGGCCACCCCGGCGATCCGGGACCTGATCGAGTACGAGGTCGGGCGGGCGCGGGCGCACTACGCGGCCGCCGCCCCCGGGGTGGCCATGCTGGCCCCCGGCTCGCAGGCGTGCATCCGCACCGCGTACGCGCTCTACCAGGGCATCCTCGACGAGGTGGCCGCCGCCGGCTACGACGTCTTCGCCCGCCGCGCGGTCGTGCCCGCCCGCCGCCGCGCCGCGCTCGCCGCCCGCTCCCTGCTCGCCCCCTGATCCCCCTGATCCCCGTGATCAGGGACCGGCTCGCGCGTGTCGTCGGCGTGCCGTGACGGATCCCGCGTGATCACGGCGATCTTCGTGCGGGTCGACGGGCCCGGCGAGTCCGGCCGTTCGGTGCGATGCTGGCGGGATGAACGGCTTCGAACCGGTGGACGTGGTCGTGGTCGGGCTGGGCGTGGGGGGCGAGGAGGTCGCCGGCAAGCTCGCCGAGGCGGGCCAGAGCGTGGTGGCGGTCGAGCGGAACCTCGTCGGCGGCGAGTGCCCGTACTGGGGCTGCGTGCCGAGCAAGATGATGATCCGCGCGGCGGCCACGCTCGCCGAGGCGCGCCGCGTCGACCGGCTCGCCGGGCAGGCCCGGGTACGACCCGACTGGGCGCCGGTCGCGGCCCGGATCCGGGAGGAGGCCACCGACTCGTGGGACGACACGGTCGCCGTCGACCGGCTCACCGGCAAGGGGGCGCGGTTCGTCCGGGGCGCCGCGACGCTGGTCGGTCCCGGACGCGTGCGCGTCGACGGGCAGGGCTTCGACGCCCGTCGCGGGATCGTGCTGGCCACCGGCACGTCGGCCGCGATTCCGCCGATCGACGGGCTGGCCGGCACGCCGTACTGGACCAACCGCGAGGCGATCGAGGCGACGACGCTCCCGGAGTCGCTGATCGTGCTCGGCGGCGGCGCGATCGGGCTGGAGCTCGCCCAGGTGTACGCCCGGTTCGGCGCCCGGGTGACCGTCATCGAGGCAGCCGACCGGCTGCTGTCGGCCGAGGAGCCCGAGTCGTCCGCGGTGGTCGATGCGGCCCTGCGCGCCGACGGCATCGAGGTGTGCACCGGGGCGGCGGCGGAGCGGATCGACCACGACGGTGGGCGGTTCACGGTGCGGCTCGCCGGCGGGGCGTCGCTGATCGGGGAGCGGCTGCTGGTGGCCGTCGGTCGGCGGGCGCGCCTCGGGGAGCTGGGGCTGGAGACGGTGGGGCTGGATCCGGGCGCGCAGACCGTGTCGGTGGACGAGCGGATGCGGGCCGGCGACGGCATCTGGGCGGTCGGCGACGTGACGGGGTCGGGCGCGTTCACGCACGTGGCGATGTACCAGGCGGGCATCGCGGTGCGGGACATTCTCGGACAGGAGGGGCCCGGCGCGGACTACCGGGCGCTGCCGCGGGTCACCTTCACGGACCCGGAGATCGGTGCGGTGGGGCTGACCGAGCGGCAGGCGCGCGATCGCGGACTGCGGGTTCGGACGGGCTGTGCGGAGCTCGGCGCGCGGGGCTGGATCCACCAGGCGGACGGCGCGGTGTTCGTGAAGCTGGTCGTCGACGCCGATCGGGGGGTGCTGGTCGGGGCGACGTCGGCCGGGCCGGCTGGCGGCGAGGTGCTCGGCGCGCTGGTGGTGGCCGTGCACGGGGAGGTGCCGGTCGAGAAGCTGCGGCACATGATCTACGCCTACCCGACGTTCCACCGGGGAATCGAGGATGCGCTTCGCGCGCTCACCTGATGCGTCATCGCCCTGCAAAATTCTTGCAGGGTTTTGACTTACGATTGCGGTTGTGACGCGACGACTTACCGAGGTTGCCCGCAAGGCCGGCGTCAGCGAGGCGACCGTGAGCCGGGTGCTCAACGGTCGGGAGGGCGTCTCCGAGGCGACCCGGACCGCGGTGCTGACCGCGCTCGACGTGCTCGGCTACGAGCGGCCGACGAAGCTGCGCGGCGAACGGGCCCGGCTGGTCGGGCTGGTGCTGCCGGAGCTGCAGAACCCGATCTTCCCGGCGTTGGCCGAGGTGGTGACCGGCTCGCTCGCGCAGCGCGGCTTCACGCCCGCGCTCTGCGCCCGCACCATCGGCGGGGTCTCCGAGACGGACTATGTGGAGATGCTGCTGGACCACCAGGTCTCCGGGGTGATCTTCGCCGGTGGCTCGTACGCGCTCGCCGACGCCAAGCACGACCACTACCGGCGGCTGACCGACCGCGGGCTGCCGGTGGTGCTGGTCAACGCGGGCGTCGACGAGTTGGGCTTCCCGCGCGTCTCCACCGACGACGCGGTCGCCGTCGAGCAGGCGTACGGGCACCTGCGGTCGTTGGGGCACGAGCGGATCGGCATGGTGCTGGGACCGGGGGACCACGTGCCGTCGCGGCGCAAGCTCGCGGCGATGGCGCAGGTGGCGGGCTGGTCCGGGCGGGGCGGGGAGGCGGCCTGCGTGGAGCGGTCGAGCTTCTCGATGGAGGGCGCCCGGGTGGCCGCGGCCAAGTTGCTCGACCGCGGGGTGACCGGCATCGTCTGCGCGAGCGACGTGCTGGCGCTGGGCAGCATCCGCGCGGCGCGGCGGCTGGGCCGCCGGGTGCCGGAGGACGTCTCGGTGGTCGGGTTCGACGATTCGGCGATCATGACGTGCACGGACCCGCCGCTGACCACGGTGCGGCAGCCGATCGAGACGATGGGTCAGGCGGCGGTGGACCTGCTGGTCACCCAGATCGAGGGGGGCGGGGTGACCCCCGACGAGCTGTTGTTCGAGCCGGAGCTGGTGGTGCGGGGGTCGACGGCGCCGGCGCCCCGCGGCTGACCCGCATCGATACCTTCCGGCGGAGGGCGGATCGCGACGGTCCGCCCTCTTTTCGTGCCCGCGACCCCTGCAGTCGCAAACTTTCTCCTTTCCGTCGAGTTATTGCGTTCATCGGTCGGTGTTTGTATCGTCATCCGCACGCAACATGGCATCGATGAAGGTCACACCTCCCGAAGGGTGTCCGTTCCATGAAGAGAATCCGCCTGCGCGCTCCCGTCGCGCTGTTGCTCGCCATCGGGCTCGGGGTCTCCGCCGCGGCCTGTTCCGGTGACGAGGAGAAGCCCGCGGCCGACGGCAAGGTCACGATCACGGTCAACGGGTTGCCCCCGGCCACCGAGGCCGCCAACCACCGGCGCTTCCTCGACAACGTCGCGGAGTTCCAACGGCAGAACCCGGACATCACCATCGACGCCCGCGAGGGGAAGATGGACCCGCAGACCTTCGCGGCGAAGCTCGCCGGGGGGCAGCTCGAGGACGTCTTCTACGTCTACTTCACCGACCCGGCCAACCTGATCGCCAAGCGCCAGGCGGCGGACATCTCGAAGTACCTGGCGGACTTCCCGGTGACCAAGCAGGTCAAGCCCGAGGTGATGAGGGTCTTCACCGGGCCGGATGGCAAGGTCTACGGCCTGCCGTACAAGAACTACTCCATGGGGCTGCTCTACAACCGCACCCTGTTCGCCAGGGCCGGCCTCGACCCGGACAACCCGCCGAAGACCTGGGACGAGGTGCGGACGGCGGCGAAGAAGATCGCCGCGCTCGGCGACGGGCACATCGGGTACGGCGAGTACAGCAAGAACAACACCGGGGGCTGGCACTTCACCGCCGAGCTCTACTCGGTCGGCGGGGACGTCGCCGTCAACGAGGGGGGCCGCTGGAAGGCGGCGTTCAACAACGACAAGGGGCGGCAGGTCCTGCAGCAGCTCAGGGAGATGCGCTGGACCGACAACAGCATGGGCAGTCGGCAGTTGCTGGAGTGGGCCGATCTGCTGCAGCTGATGGGCTCCGGCAAGCTCGGCATGTACGTGGCGACCGCCGACAACATCCCGACGATCGTCAACCAGTACAAGGGCCGGTTCGCCGACTACGGGCTCGGGCCGATCCCCGGCGGGCAGGGCACGCTCGGCGGCGGCGAGGGCTACATGTTCAACGCGAAGGCCACCCCGGAAAAGATCCGCGCCGGGCTGAAGTGGCTCACCTTCTGGTTCACCAGCCCCGACCGGATCGCGGCCGAGAACAAGTGGGCGGCGGAGAGCAAGAACGTGGTGGGGCTCCCGGAGCCGGCGATCTACACCGGGGAGGCGGCGCAGAAGCAGGCCGCCGCCGACAAGCAGTACGCCAACGTGCCGCAGCAGAACTACGCCCCGTTCGTGGCCGCGGCCCCGAACATCCCGATCAAGCTCGAACCGCCGAACGCGCAACAGATCTACGCGGTGCTGGACGTGGCGATGCAGAAGGTGCTCACCGACCGCAACGCCGACGTCGGCCGGTTGCTGGCGGACGCCGAGACGCAGGTCAACCAGATTCTGTCGACGGTCAAGTAGCCGGTGCGGAGGGGCCCGATGCGCAGATCGATGACAACGGGCCTCTCCGCGCGGCTCCGGCGGAGAGTGCGCGACAACCTCCTGGCGTACGCCTTCCTCTCCGCCGGCCTGGTCTGCTTCGCGCTCTTCTCCTGGTACCCGCTGGTACGCGGCGTGCTACTCAGCTTCCAGCAGGTCAACTTCGTGAGCGACCCGTACTGGGTCGGGCTCGACAACTTCCGGGCGCTCTTCGACGACCCGCTCTTCTGGACCGCCTGGCGCAACACCCTGCTCTTCACCGGGTTGGCGCTGGTCTTCGGCTACGTGGTCCCGCTCGGTCTGGCGATCCTGCTCAACGAGCTGCGGCATTTCGCGGGGTTCTTCCGGGTCGCGGTCTACCTGCCGGTGATGCTGCCGCCGATCGTGGTGGTGCTGCTCTGGAAGTACTTCTACGACCCGGGCAACGGCCTGTTCAACACACTGCTGCGCGGCGCGCACCTGCCCGAGTCGCAGTGGACGCAGTCGTCGTCGACCGCGATGATCTCGCTGGTCCTCGTGTCGACCTGGGCGAACCTGGGCGGTGCCACGCTGATGTACCTCGCCGCGCTGCAGGGCATCCCGGGCGAGCTCTACGAGGCCGCCGAGCTGGACGGCGCCAGCGTGTGGCAGCGGCTGCGGCACGTCACGCTCCCGCAACTCCGCTTCATCATGCTGGTCCTGCTGCTGCTCCAGATCATCTCGACCATGCAGGTGTTCATCGAGCCCTACCAGCTCACCGGGACCACCAACCCGGACACCGTCACCGTGATGGTGCTCATCTACCGGTACGCGTTCACGGTCAACTACGACTTCGGGCTCGCCGCCGCGATGAGCGTGCTGCTCTTCGTGGTCCTCGGCGCCTTCTCCGCGCTCTACCTGCGGCTGACCCGCAGCGCCACCTGACCCGGCAGGGAGAGGACATGGACATCACCGCCCCGCCCCGGCCCACCGCGACGACGGCGTCGTACCCGCTCCGACGGTCCCGCCGGCCGCTGCCGGCCCGCGGCGTCCGCACCCTCATCTCCGACCTCGAGCTGAGCCGCGGCCGCACCCGCGTCTGGTACGGCGTCGCGCTGACCCTGGTGACGGTCGGCTTCGCGCTGGTCTTCCTTTTCCCGGTCTACTGGATGGTGAGCAGCGCGGTGAAGAGCCCGGCCGAGTTCGCGCTCACCCCGCCGACGTTCGTGCCCCGCACGTTCGAGCCGGAGACGTACGCCCGGGCGTGGACCGAGATGCGCATCGCCCGGTACTTCGCCAACACGGTCGGGTACGCGCTCGGCGGCTGGCTGATCCAGCTCGTGGTGGACGTGGCGGTGGCGTACGCGCTGTCCAAGCTCCGCCCGGTCCTCGGCCGGCTGGTGCTCGGCATGATGCTCACCAGCCTGATGCTGCCGGCGGCGGCGCTGCTGGTCCCGGCCTACCTGACGATCACCGATGTGCCGATCGTCGGGGTGAACCTGCTCAACACCCCGTGGGCGCTCTGGCTGCCGGCGGCGGCGAACGCGTTCAACATCTACGTGCTGAAGCGCTTCTTCGACCAGATCCCCGACGACCTGCTCGACGCGGCGAACCTGGACGGGGCCGGGCGGCTGCGGATGCTCTGGAGCGTCGTGCTGCCGCTGTCCCGGCCGGTGCTCGGGGTGGTCTCGATCTTCGCCGTGATCGGGATGTGGAAGGACTTCCTCTGGCCGCTGCTCGTACTGCAGGACCCGGAGACGCAGACCCTGAGCGTGGCGCTGAGCCGGCTGTCGAACACGAGCCAGGTGCCGCCGACGCAGATGATCGCCGGCCTGGTCATCGCGAGTGTCCCGATGATCGTGATCTTCCTGATCTTCCAACGGAGCATCATCGGTGGGCTCTCCGCCGGTGGCATGAAGGGCTGACGCGCGTAACGACATGCGGCGCCGGCCGCGCAACCGACCAGAAAGCAGGTGCCCGTGTCCACAGCAGACAGCCGCCCGTGGTGGCGGGATGCGGTGATCTACCAGGTCTACCCCCGCAGCTTCGCGGACGGCGACGGCGACGGGATCGGCGACCTCGCCGGCGTACGGGCCAGACTCGACCACCTGGCGGCGCTCGGTGTCGACGCCGTCTGGTTCAGCCCCTGGTATCCGTCCCCGATGGCCGACGCCGGCTACGACGTCGCCGACTACCGCGACATCGACCCGGTCTTCGGGACGCTCGCACAGGCCGGGGACCTCGTCTCCCGGGCGCATGCGGTCGGGCTGCGCGTCATCATCGACCTGGTCCCGAACCACTGCTCCGCCGCGCACCCGTGGTTCCGGGCGGCGCTCGCCGGCGGCCCGGAGCGCGAACTGTTCTGGTTCCGCCCCGGCCGGGGCCCCGGCGGCGACCTCCCGCCGAACGACTGGGTCTCCAACTTCGGCGGGCCGGCCTGGACCCGCACCATCGACCCCGACGGCAACCCCGGCGACTGGTACCTGCATCTCTTCGCCCCCGAGCAGCCCGACTTCAACTGGGACCACCCCCGGGTCCGCGCGGAGTTCGAGGAGATCCTGCGGTTCTGGCTGGACCGGGGCGTGGACGGCATCCGGATCGACTCGGCCGCGCTGCTGGTCAAAGATCCGCTGCTGCCCGACGCCGACCCGGCGCGGTTGAACCCGTACACCGACCTGGACGGGGTGCACGACATCTACCGCAGCTGGCGGCGGATTGCCGACGGCTATCCGGGCGAGCGGATCCTGATCGGCGAGGTGTGGCTGCCGGACCCGGCGCGGTTCGCCAACTACCTCCGCCCGGACGAGCTGCACACCGCGTTCAACTTCGACTTCCTCTGCTGCCCGTGGGAGCCGGACCGGCTGCGCGCGGTGATCGACGAGACCCTGCGCGCGCACGCCCTGGTCGGCGCCCCGGCCACCTGGGTCCTCTCCAACCACGACGTCACCCGCCCGGTCACCCGGTACGGCCGCGCCGAGACCTCGTTCAGCTTCGCCCGCAAGCGCGAGGGCGTCCCCACCGATCTGCACCGCGGCGAGACGCGGGCCCGCGCCGCCGCGCTGCTCTGCCTGGCGCTGCCCGGCGCGGCCTACGTCTACCAGGGCGAGGAGCTGGGGCTCTGGGAGGTAGAGGACATCCCGTACGAGCTGCGGCAGGACCCGATGTGGCACCGCTCCGGGCATGTCGACCCCGGCCGGGACGGCTGCCGGGTGCCGCTGCCCTGGGCGGGTGTGGAGCCGCCGTTCGGGTTCAGCCCGGCGTACGCCACCGCGGCGCCGTGGCTGCCACAGCCGCCGGAGTGGAAGGACCGGACGGTGCAGGCCCAGGAGGGCGACCCGCACTCGATGCTGGAGCTCTATCGGAGCGCGCTGCGGATCCGGCGCAGTGAGCCGGCGCTCGGGGACGGCACGCTGCGGTGGCTGCCGGCGGCCGATGACGTGCTGGCGTTCGCGCGCGACGGCGAAGCGGTGGCGGTGGCCTGTGTCGTCAACCTCTCCGACCGGTCCGTGCCGTTGCCCGCGTACGAATCCTGCCTGCTGACCAGCGGCCCGCTCGACGGCGAGTTGCTACCGCCGGACACCGCCGCCTGGCTGCGCGTCGCACGGGACGAAGGGAGGTAGCGGTCCGGCACCACAGCGCACGGGGGATCTGACCAACCCGACGAAAGGACCCCTCATGGCCGACACGAGCGCCGGCGCCCCCACGGCCGGCACCCCTGGAGCACGTACCCGTTCGCACCCCCGCCGCTTCCGCCTGACGCTGCTCGCGACGGTCGCCGCCACGGTCGCGGCGTCCTCCGCGGTCACCGTCGCGTCCTGGTCGGCGGCGCCGCCGGCGCAGGCCGCGCTCTCCCCGGTCGGTATTCCGGGGCGCGGCGCGACCGTGCCGTTCCGGGAGCAGGAGGCCGAGGACGTCGCCACCAACGGCACGGTGATCGGCCCGAACCGGCTCTACACGACCCTGCCGTCGGAGGCGTCCGGACGCCGTGCGGTCACCCTCGACGCGGCCGGCGAGTACGTCGAGTTCACGCTGACCGCCCCGGCGAACGCGATGGTGCTGCGCTACAGCATTCCGGACAACGCGGCCGGCACCGGGATCACGGCCCCGATCGATCTGCGGGTCAACGGCACCAAGCTGAAGGACCTGTCGCTGACCTCGCGGTACGGCTGGTACTACGGCGGCTATCCGTTCACCAACAACCCGGGCGCCGGCAACCCGCACCACTTCTACGACGAGGTGCGCACGATGTTCGGCTCGACGCTGGCGGCCGGCACCAAGGTGCGGGTGCAGGTGGCGTCGACCGCGATCTCGCCGACCTTCACCATCGACCTGGCCGACTTCGAGCTGGTCGGCGCGCCGATCGCACAGCCGGCCAACTCGATCTCGGTGGTGAGTCACGGCGCCGACCCGAGCGGCGCGGCCGACTCGACGGCGGCGATCCAGGCGGCGGCCAACGCGGGCGCGAGTCAGGGCCGCGAGGTGTGGATCCCGCAGGGCCGGTTCAAGGTCACGGGCCACATCATCGTGGACCGGGTGACGCTGCGCGGCGCGGGCCCGTGGTACAGCGAGCTGGCCGGCAACCGGGTCGGCGTCTACGGCAAGTACGTCAACCAGGGCGGGCCGAGCCAGAACGTCACGCTGCGGGACTTCGCGATCCTCGGCGAGGTGATGGAGCGCAACGACAGCGACCAGGTCAACGCGATCGGCGGCGCGATGAGCAACTCGGTCGTCTCGAACGTCTGGATGCAGCACAACAAGGTCGGGGCGTGGATGGACGGCCCGATGACCAACTTCACCATCCGCGACAGCCGCATCCTGGACCAGACCGCCGACGGGGTGAACTTCCACTACGGCGTCACCAATTCGACCGTGACGAACACCTTCGTCCGCAACACCGGCGACGACGCGCTGGCGATGTGGGCGGAGAACGTCCCCAACGTCAACAACAAGTTCACGTTCAACACGGTCGGCGTGACGGTGCTGGCCAACAACATCGCCATCTACGGTGGCCGGGACATCACCGTGAGCGACAACGTGGTCGCCGACACCGTCACCAACGGCGGCGGAATCCACGTCGGGAACCGGTATCCCGGCGTGAACTCGGGCAGCGGCACGGCGGTGTCCGGGACCTTCACGATCGCCCGCAACACGCTGATCCGTGCCGGCAACTCGGACTACAACTGGAATTTCGGCGTCGGCGCGATCTGGTTCAACGCGCTCAACGAGCCGATGACCCAGGCGACCATCAACGTCACCGACACCGACATCCTGGACAGCTCGTACGCCGCCATCCACTTCATCGAGGGCACCGTCCGGGGCGTCAACTTCACCAACGTCAACATCGACGGCGCCGGGACGTACGCCCTGCAGATCCAGTCGCCGGGCTCCGCGTCCTTCACGAACGTCCGGGCCCGCAACATCGCCCAGAGCAACCCGATCCACAACTGCGTCGGCAGCGGCTTCGAGATCACCCAGGGGGCCGGTAACTCCGGCTGGTACACGGCGACCCCGTACTGCGGGCCGTGGCCGGCCCCGGTCTGGGGCGGCGGCCCGAGCAATCCGCCGACCAACCCGCCCACCACGCCGCCGACCCAGCCGCCGGCGAACGTGAACCTGGCGCAGGGCCGCCCCGTGACAGAGACGAGCCACACCGACGTGTACGTGGCGACGAACGCGGTGGACGGCAACGCGAACACGTACTGGGAGAGCGCGAACCACGCGTTTCCGCAGTCGCTGACAGTGGATCTCGGTTCGGCGCGGTCGGTGTCGCGGCTGGTGTTGAAGTTGCCGCCGATATCGGCGTGGCAGACCCGGACGCAGACGCTCTCGGTCCTCGGGTCGACCGACGGGTCGTCGTACTCCACTGTGGTCAACTCCGCGGGTTACACGTTCAACCCGGCGTCGGGTAACAGCGTGACGATCAGCTTCGCGGCGACGAGTCGGCGCTATCTGCGGTTGACGTTCACCGGCAACACCGGCTGGCCGGCCGGGCAGCTCTCGGAGTTCGAGGTCTACGCCGGCTGAACATGGCCCGCACGCCGTGGTTCACCTCGTGCATCGTGATGCACGAGGTGAACCACGGTGCTGTTATTACCGGTCCGCGTCGATGGTGGGCGCCCCGTGCCGGCCGGCTCCCGCGGCGAAGCGCGCCGCCCCGGTCACCGCGTCCGCGGCCAGCGACTGCATTCCGTACGCCAACTCGATGCGCATCGCCTCGGTCTCCGGCCGGCCGGCGCCGTGCAGCAGGGCGAGCCGGTCGTTGCGCAGACAGGTCTGCGGCAGCGCCGCGAGCTGCGCGGCGAGCGTCTCGGCCGCCGCCCGCGACTCACCGGGGGCGACCAACCGGTTCACCAGCCCCATCTCGTACGCCTCCACGGCCGGTACCGCACGGCCGGTGAGAACCAGGTCCATCGCGCGGCTCTCACCGATCAACCGGGGCAGCCGCACGGTGCCGCCGTCGATCAGGGGCACCCCCCAGCGGCGGCAGAAGACACCGAGCACCGCGTCCGATTCCGCTACCCGCAGGTCGCACCAGAGGGCCAGCTCCAGGCCGCCGGCGACGGCATGACCGGAGATCGCCGCGATCACGGGCTTGCTCAGCCGCATCCGGGTCGGCCCCATCGGACCGTCGCCCTCGGCCTCCACCCGGTTGCCGCGCGGCGTGCCGATCGCCTTGAGATCGGCGCCGGAACAGAAGGTGCCCCCTTCACCCCAGAGCACGGCGACCGACGCGTCGCGGTCGGCCTCGAAGCCGTGGAACGCGTCGGCCAGCGCCCGGGCGGTGGGCCCGTCCACGGCGTTGCGCGTCTCCGGTCGGGACAGCACGACCGTGGTCACCGCCCCGGTCTTTTCCACCCGTACGCCCATCGCCATAGGATGCCGCCTCCCGCGCCCCGGCTGGAAGATGCGATGGTGAACGGGGCGTCGCTACGCGTGCCGGTTCAGTCCGACCGCGACAGTGGCGACCGTGCCGGTTCGATCCGACCGCAGCTCCACGCGGTCGGCCAGATGACGCACGATCCAGAGGCCGCGCCCGCCCGCGGCTCCCTGCGGCGGCCGCTGCCGCCCCGCCGCCTCCGGGTCACTGAAGCCCGGACCCCCATCGCTGACCTGGCAGTAGAGCAGGCCGTCGCGCTGCCAGAGCCGGAGCCGTCCGTTGCCGCCGCCGTGCCGGATCGCGTTACTCGCCAACTCGTGGGCGATCAGCACGACGTCCTCGGTGAGCATCGCCCCGGCGCCGAGCCGGGCGGCGTGCGCCGCGACGGCGGCTCGGAGCGTGTGCACGTCGTGCCGGCCGAAGCGCTGGTCGAGCTGGGGTGCCGCGTGCGCGCGCGGCGCTGGCGGGGAGAAGGGGCCGGCCGCAGCCGGGGGGTCAGCGCTGGCCATGGGCCGGTATTACCCGCGGGGGCGGGATCTGAGTCGCGTCGGCGACGGTCAACTGACGCGGGCGGGACCGGAGAGCGTGAGTCGTGCGGCCCATGCCAGTGCCTCCAGGTCGGCGACGGCGACTAACCGCCGGAAAGCAGCTAGAGCCGGCAGCGTAGCGCATCGGCACTCCGAGTAGGGCCAACCGCGAACTCAGGCCGGATTGCCGTGTCCCGGCAGTCGGTCGATGAGGCGTCGGGAGGTCCCGGGCGCGACCCGCATCGATGGGCTGGCAGTGCCGGCGCCGGATGCCATACCGGCGATCAGCTCGCGCAACGCCTGTCGCGCATCGCGGCGTGGCCGCCACCCGAGCTCCTCGTGCGCGCGCGTGCAGTCCATCAGCGGGGCCGCCGCGGCCAGGTCGAGCCAACCGGGCGCGGTCGGTTGCAGCCGCGCCCACCACGCGCCGGCAGCGAGCGCACGGAGCACGGGCAGCGGCACCGGGACCGCCCGGCCGCGCAGCTCCGCGGCGAGCATCGGCCCGTCGAGCACCGGGTCCGCGGCGATGTTGAAAGGTCCGGCCGCGTCACCCCGGAGGGCCTGCAGGTACGCCTCCGCGAGGTCGTCGGCGTGCACGGCCTGCACGCGCAGCCGGCGATTGCTGGGTACGACGGGCACGCGGCGCCGCAGCAGCGAGACCGGCGCCAGCGGACCGAGGAAGTAACGGGTGATCTCCGCGCCGGCGTCGCGTTGGAAGACCAGCGCCTGGCGCATCCGGGCCACCCGGAGTCGCGGATCCTCGCGTTCGGCGCCGTCCAGCAGCGCCTCCACGGACGCCTTGTCCACGCTGTAGTCCGAGCGGGGCACGCCGGTGACCGGCCAGCTCTCGTTGACGTGCCGGTTCTTCGGGCCGGGCGCGTACGCCCCGACCGACGAGGCGTAGATCAGTCTGGTGACGCCGGCCTGGCGCATCGAGTCGAGCACGTGACGCGTCCCGGTCACGTTCGTCCGTCGCAGCCGCTCGCGGTCGTGGCTGGGCTGGATCTGCCACGCCAGGTGTACCACCGCGTCGACCCCGCCGAGCCAACCGGTCACGCTCGGTACGCTCGCCGGCTCGCCGAGGTCCGCCGCGTGCCACTCCACGGCGTCGTACAGCGCCCCCGCACCGGGCAGCGGCGGACGACGGACGATGCCGACGACCTCGATGTCGGACTCATCGGCGAGGCGACGCAGCAGGGCGGTCCCGACGTTGCCCGTGGCCCCGGTGATCGCGATGCGCATGAGGAGAGGTCTACCCCTGAGCCCGCAGCCCATGCCTCATACCGGATGTCACGGGCCGGAAGTGACCCGTTTGGGGTGGTTGGCGCGGGGAAAGAGCGCTCGGTGCGGAGACTGTTGATGAAGCTTGAGCAGGCCACCGGACTCGACCGGGTGAGCGCGCGGTTGCAGCGGGCCGCCGACCGGGCGCTGGGCCCGAAGCCCCTGCGGGACGTCCTGCACGGGGTGTGGCTGGGGCATCCGCTGCACCCGGCGTTGGTGGAGCTTCCGATCGGCGCATGGGTCAGCGCGGCCGTGCTGGATCTGACGCCGGGGCAGCGACGGGGCGCCACCGTGCTCGTCGCGACGGGGACCGCCGCCGCCGTACCGACAATGATCACCGGCCTGAACGACTGGGCCTCGCTCTCCCGCGAGCAGCGCCGGGTCGGCCTGGTCCACGCCGCGTCGAACACGATCGCGCTGATGCTCTACAGCGCCTCGCTGTTCGCCCGGCTGCGGGGCCGATACGACACCGGTCGGACGCTCGGCTTTCTCGGGCTCGGCGCGACGTTCACCGGGGCGTACCTCGGCGGGCACCTGGCCTACCGGCAGGCGGCCGGCGTCAACCAGTCGGCCCCCTCGCTGCACCGGATCACCGCGGGATGGCACCCGGTGGCCGACCTGGCCTCGCTGCCCGAGGAGACGCTCGTGACCAAGCAGGTCGATGAGGTGCCGGTACTGGTGTACCGGGACGGGCAGAACGTCACCGTGATGCTCGCGCGCTGCGCCCACCAGAACGGTCCGCTCGACCACGGCATGATCGCCAGCTCGGACGGGCACGCCTGCGTCGTCTGTCCGTGGCACGGCAGCACCTTCCGGCTCTCCGACGGCACGGTCGCCGCCGGCCCGGCCGCCACGGACCAACAGGTCCTGCGCACCCGGGTGGTGAGCGGGATGCTGGAGGCGGAGCTGCCGTGACGATTCGGCCGGCGACGCGCCGCCGGCCGTTAGCCTTGCCGTCCATGTAGACCGGACGCTTCGTCCGGGTGGAACGTGACAGGCCACCGGTGGAGCACCGACGAGCCGAGTTATCCGGGGATGGCCGAGGTGGGGGTCAAACCGGAGGATCAGGGGCGGTCAGACGATGACCGCCCCTGATCTCTGGTGCTGGTGGGCCGCCAGGGACTCGAACCCTGAACCCGCGGATTAAAAGTCCGCTGCTCTGCCCATTGAGCTAGCAGCCCTTCGGTGCAAGGCTACCGGACCGTTCTCTCCGGTGGCTCGCCGCTTTCGATGGGTTGAGGGCGCGTCGCGGGGGAATCTCCGGCGTCCGGGCGCGGTTGTGTACGGCGAGGGACGTACCGAGCCCGGCCGCGGCGCGGTGGTGCAGCGGTCCCCCGGGCGGGAACAGCCCGACCGTAACGGGGTGGACGGAAGAGCGCCGCCGGGTGCGGAATGTTCGGCCGGCCAGGACGGTTGTGCTCAGCGCGACCGCGACGGTCAGAGCGACAGCGACGAACGTTGATTTGCGTCCTGTTGGCGGGCCGCGTAACTTTCTCTCTGCCCGCAGGGAACGGACGAAACGGTGGAAAACGCCGAAGGCCGGCTGCGGGAAGATCCGAGGTTCGTATGGGGTTAGAGCTCCATGGTTCTCCGGTCGGTCTGCTTCGGCAGACGGGACGGGGAATGTCCGGGCCCCGTGGGGAGTTGCATCTCCGCGGGGTTGGTTTCCGGTCGGTCCGCTCAGGCGGACCCGGGCGGGAATCTTCCGGGGTGGTGGGGTGTTAGTTTCCACGGACCTTGGTTACCCGGGTGGTGCGCTTCGCTGGCTGAGGCCGGTTTGAGGTTGCGGGGCTGACCGGGTAGAGTGTTTGGAGCCGGCGGGAGCCGGGCGCGTGTGCTGCGGGTTCGTGGTGTGCGGCCGGTCTGGCGGTTTCTTCCACCTTCTGATCATCACTTTTTGTGTGGTGGTTGGTGTGTGTGGGCGTCTGGTGATGGGTTCGGGTTCCACAGGGTGGGGCTTGACTTCCGGAGCGGGGCGTGTAAGGTTGAGGAGTTGCCCCGAGGGGCGGCCCGCCTGGTTGGTGGGTTGTTGTTCGGTGTGTGTTTGTTCTTTGAGAACTCAACAGGGTGCTTGATAAGCCAGTGCCAAATTGATTTATACCCCGGCCGGCTTGGATCTTTATGGTTCTT
>NZ_FNPH01000015.1 GCF_900107255.1 Micromonospora pattaloongensis
CTACGCGCAGTGGGAGAAGATGGCCGCTGAGATCGTGCAGGGCACCTACGGTGTCGGCCCGTATGCCGGCCTGGCCGCCCAGCACTGACACCGCTGAACAACAGCACAGACACACGCCACGTGGGCGCCTTCCCGACCGGGAAGGCGCCCACCGGCATATCCGCCGGCCGGGCATCGGTTACCGCACAATTCGGGTGTGGCCGGGCCCGGCTGTCATGAGCGGATGCCCGCTCACCGCCGCTTGCGGCGGTGGTCGCGGCGGGTTCGTTGGCGCGTGGACCCGCGGTCGGGGGTCTTGTAGGTGACCAGGGGGATCGTGGTGGCCACGGGCGTGGCCAGGCCGTGGTCCACGAGGTCCGCGATGACCTGCTCGATTCGCTTGTAGGCGGTCGGCGCCTCCTCGAACAGCAGCTGGCGTTCGCCGCACACCACCAGCGATCCGACCGCTGTGCGACGCAACTCCTCGACCGTGTGCTTGGCCCGCCCGCGGCGCAGGGCGTCGGCGCGCGACATCTTGCGGCCCGCGCCGTGCGCCACGGAATGGTTGGCGTCCGGGCCGGCGTGGGCGGCGACAAGGTAGGAGGGGGTGCCTCGGGTGCCGGCGATGAGCACGTCGCGGCCGTGACCCGGCGCTGCTCCCTTGCGGTGCAGGTAGACGCCGTCGCGCAGCTCTACCAGGTTGTGGCATTCGTCGACGATCGGCGCGGTGGGCTCGGCCCCGAGGGCGTGGGCGACCCGGGCAGCCATCAGCCGCCGGTTGAGCGATCCCCAGCGTACGGCGTCGTCGTGCATCGCCAGGTAGGCGGCGGGATCGGGAGCCGGGCCCGCGCCGTGGAGCTCGGTGTGTGCCCGCAGGATCTGCTCGCCGAGACCGCGTGAGCCGCTGTGCACGATGAGAACGAGGTCGCCGGCGGCGAGCCCGAGACGGCTGGCGTGGTCCGGCGCGAAAACGGTCCCGATCCGCGCCAGCTCCACGAAGTGGTTGCCCCGACCGACCGTGCCGAGCCCGTCGACGTGACCGGCCGGAATGTCGCCGTCCACGACCGCCCAGGCCGGGTCGTCGCTGTCCTGCTCGGGATGGAGCGCGCGGTCGAGGTCGGGGAAGCGTGCGGCGAGCTTCGCGGGTTCGGCGCGCTTGAGTCCGATGGGGAACACGGCGATACCGCACCCGATGTCGGAGCCCACCAGGAACGGGTACAACACGGTCGAGGCCATGGCGGCCCCGATCGGGGCGCCCTTGCCGGGGTGGAGATCCGGCATGGCAGCGACGTGGATCATGCCGTCGAGGGCCGCCACCTGGTGGCACTGCGCGACGGCATCGGACTCGATCCAGCTCGTGGGCGAGGCGAACACGGCGACGGTGGCCAATGTGGACTGTGGCAGGGGCTGCTGCCGGGAGTGGTGCCGAGACACGGACGCTCTCTCTGTGGATGAAAAGGGGGTACGGGCGGACGGCAATGCGGCGGTTCCACGCCGCACGGCTTCACCAGTCATCGGGCCGGTCCGTCAGAACGTCATGGTCGTCACCTTGCCGGAGCACCGCCGCACGCGGCAAGCGAATTGGGCACGGAGGACGGCGGGCGGGCCGTCCCGGCAGCGCCGGCGCGAACACGCCACCAGGTTGATCGGAGCCGGTTCCTGTTACGAGATCGTGACCGATCGATTGCCCGCGCGGTGTTGATTCTGCCTATGTGAGCGCTAACACTGAGCCGCAGGTGCGACCCGTGCAGCCGGCCGACGGCGTGTGAGTTCGAGATGGGGGAAGCCTGTGAGCAGCAGAAGATTCCTGGTCGCTCTCGGCGGCGCCGTGCTGGCGCTGAGCATGGCGGCCTGCAGCGGCGAGGGCGCAGGTGGCGGCCGTGGTGCGGACGGGGACAAGCCCGCGGATCTGACCATCGGCGTGTCGATGCCGACGCAGACCTCGGAGCGGTGGATCGCGGACGGCAACTCGGTCAAGCAGAAGTTGGAGGCGAAGGGGTACAAGGTTGACCTGCAGTACGCCGGCGACGACATCCCCACCCAGTCGCAGCAGGTCGACCAGATGATCACGCGGGGCGCGGACGTGCTGATCATCGCGGCGATCGACGGCACGGCGCTGAGCGGGCAGCTGCAGGCGGCGGCCGACGCGAAGATCCCCGTCATCGCGTACGACCGGCTGATCCGCGACAGCCCGAACGTCGACTTCTACGTCAGCTTCGACAACTACAAGGTCGGCGTCGCCCAGGCCACCGCGCTGCTGGTCGGTCTCGGCCTGCAGAACCGGGACGGGTCGAAGGGGACGGCGACCGGTCCGTTCAACATCGAGCTCTTCGCCGGCTCGCTCGACGACAACAACGCGCACTTCTTCTTCCGCGGCGCCCTGGACACGCTCAAGCCGTTCATCGACGCCAGCACGCTGAAGGTAAAGTCCGGCCAGACGAAGATCGAGCAGGTGGCGATCCTGCGGTGGCAGCAGGAGACCGCGCAGAAGCGGATGGAGGACCTGCTGACGTCGAGCTACAACGACGGCTCGCGGGTGAACGGCGTGCTGTCGCCGTACGACGGCCTGTCGCGCGGGATCATCACGGCGCTGCAGAACGCCGGCTACGGTCGGTCGGCGGTCAAGATGCCGGTGGTGACGGGTCAGGACGCCGAGATCGCCTCGGTAAAGCTGATCAACGACGGCGTCCAGCACTCCACGATCTTCAAGGACACCCGCCTGCTGGCCGAGCAGGCGGTGATCGCCGCCGAGGCGTTCCTGCAGGACAAGCAGCCGCAGGCCAACGACACCGCCACGTACAACAACGGGGTGAAGGTCGTTCCGTCGTACCTCCTGCCGGTCCAGACCGTCTATCGGGACGACATCAGGTCCGCGCTCATCGACTCGGGCTACTGGACCGCCGAGGAAGTCGCCGCCGGGCGGGCGAAGGACTGACGCCGCGCCATGGCCCGGCGGTCGGCGCACCGCCGGGCCCCGCGCCCCGGCACACCCACCCGGTACCGGGATACGACGACGGAGACGCCCAGGACGGTGAGCATGGCCGACAACATCCTCGAGATGCGTTCCATCACCAAGACCTTCCCCGGGGTGGCGGCGCTCAGCGACGTCTCGCTGGCGGTCGCCCGGGGCCAGATCCACGCCATCTGCGGCGAGAACGGCGCCGGCAAGTCCACCCTGATGAAGGTGCTGTCGGGCGTGTATCCGGCCGGCTCCTACGGGGGTGAGATCGTCTTCGACGGCGAGCCCGTGCACTTCCGCGGCATCCGTGACAGCGAGGCGCGCGGCGTCGTCATCATCCACCAGGAACTCGCGCTGGTGCCGCAGCTGTCGATCGCCGAGAACATCTTCCTCGGCAACGAACGCCGCGGCGCCGGCGGCCTGATCGACTGGAACCGCACCAACGCCGAGGCCGCGACGCTGCTGGAATCCGTCGGGCTGCGCGAGAACCCCGTCACGCCGATCGTCCAACTCGGCGTCGGCAAGCAGCAGTTGGTGGAGATCGCCAAGGCGCTGTCCAAGAGGGTGCGGCTGCTCATCCTCGACGAGCCGACCGCCGCGCTCAACGACGTCGACTCGGCGCACCTGCTCGAGCTGCTGCGACGGCTCCGGGAGCAGGGGATCACCTGCATTCTGATCTCGCACAAGCTCAACGAGATCACCGCGATCGCCGACTCGATCACCGTGCTGCGCGACGGGCGCACCGTCGAGCGGCTCGACACGGGCTCGGGTGAGGTGACCCAGGAGCGGATCATCCGCGGCATGGTCGGCCGCGATCTGGACAGCTTCTATCCCTCCCGGCTCCCGTCGCCGGGCGAGGAGGTGTTGCGGATCGAGGATTGGACGGTGCGCCACCCCAACCGGGACCGTACGGTGGTCGACCGCGCGAGCCTGCATGTGCGTGCCGGCGAGGTCGTCGGGATCGCCGGGCTGATGGGCGCCGGGCGGACCGAGCTCGCCATGAGCGTGTTCGGGCGGTCGTACGGGCGGGACATCACGGGTCGGCTGTACCTGCGCGGCCGGGAGATTCGGGCGCGCACGGTCGCGGAGGCGATCTCCCACGGCATCGCGTACGCGACGGAGGACCGCAAGCGCTTCGGCCTCAACCTCATCGACGACGTCCGCCGCAACATCTCGGCGGCCGGGCTGCGCAAGCTCGCCCGGCTCGGCTGGGTGCACGGCAACGAGGAGATCAAGGTCGCGGAGGCGAGCCGCCGGGACCTGGACATCAGGGCGCCGAGCGTGATGGCCGTCGTCGGCAAGCTCTCGGGCGGCAACCAGCAGAAGGTCGTCCTGTCGAAGTGGCTGTTCACCGACCCGGACGTCCTGATCCTGGACGAGCCGACCCGCGGCATCGACGTCGGGGCGAAGTACGAGATCTACACGATCGTCAACCGGCTCGTGGCCGAGGGCAAGGCGATCGTCCTCATCTCGTCCGAGCTGCCCGAGCTGCTCGGCATGTGCGATCGCATCTACACGCTGTCGGGCGGCCGGATCACCGGCGAGCTGCCGGTGGGGGAGGCCACCCAGGAGAAGCTCATGGCGCTCATGGCGAAGGACAGGGAGACCGCCCGATGACCAGCACCAGACCCCCCTCGGCTCCCGAGCGCACGCCGTCCGGGAGCGTGCCGGCCGACGCCCTGCATGCCGGGAGCAGCGACCCGCGTACGTTGATCATGAACAACCTGCGGCAGAGCGGCATCTTCGTCGCCCTGGTCGTCATCGTCGCGTTCTTCGCGGCGCTGACCGACGGTGTCTCGTTGAGCCCGGGCAACATCACCAACATCGTCCTGCAGTACTCGTACATCCTCGTGCTCGCGATCGGCATGGTCATCGTGATCATCGGGGGTCACATCGACCTGTCGGTGGGATCGGTGGTCGCGCTCACCGGCGCGGTCTCGGCCGTGCTCGTCATCCAGCAGGATCAACCGTGGTGGATCGGCGTGCTGGCCGCGCTGGCCGTCGGGCTCGCGGTCGGCGCCTGGCACGGGTTCTGGGTGGCGTACGCCGGCATACCGGCCTTCATCGTGACCCTGGCCGGCATGCTGCTGTTCCGCGGCCTGACCCTGCGGGTGCTCGACAACATCTCGCTGTCGCCGTTCCCGGCGGAGTACCAGCGGATCGCGAACGGTTTCCTCAACGGACTGATCGGCGGCGAGGGCTACGACGCCTTCACCCTGCTCATCGGGGCCGTCGCGGTGGCGGCCTACGCGGTGACCGGCTTCCGCATCCGCGTGGCGCGCATCCGCTACCGGCAGCCCGTCGAGTCGTTCCCGCTGTTCGTCGCGCGGGTGGCGCTGGTGGGCGCCGTCGTCATGTACTTCGCCTGGCAACTGGCGCACGCCCGCGGCCTGCCGATCGTGCTGATCATCCTCGCGGTCCTCGTGCTCGGCTACGGCCTGCTCACCCGGCGCACCGTCTTCGGGCGCCAGGTGTACGCGATCGGCGGCAACCTGCCGGCGGCGATGCTGTCCGGGGTGAAGGTGCGCGTCGTCAACTTCTGGGTCTTCGTCAACATGGGCTTCCTGGCGGCCGTGGCGGGCGTCATCTACTCGTCCCGGTCGAACGGCGCGCAGCCAGCGGCCGGCAACATGTTCGAACTCGACGCGATCGCGGCGGCGTTCATCGGCGGCGCGGCGGTCACCGGTGGCGTCGGCACCGTGGTGGGTGCGATGGTCGGCGGCCTCATCATGGCGGTGATGAGCAACGGCATGCAGCTCATGGGCGTCGACCAGTCGGTGCAGTCCGTGGTGAAGGGGCTGGTCCTGCTCGTCGCCGTGGCGTTCGACGTGTACAACAAGCGGCGTGCCGGCGCGAACCGCTGACGCCGTCGCGTCATGGATCGTCACCGCGCGCGGTGAGGGCCAGCGCCAGCAGGCCGGTGGCGGTGAAGTCGATCGCCGGTTCGCTGCTGGCAAAGCTACCCACGTCGTCGGTGTACCGGGCGTCAGGACGGTCGTAATTCCGGAACGCGTCGCTGGAGCAGGGGCTGTCGGCGACATCCATCGGTAGCTCGGCGAACCGTGCCGCGGCGTGGGGGCCGTTGACCACCGCCCCGACCATGGGCGACGCCTCGCGCCCCGCACCGGGGGCACTGAGGCTGGAGATCTGGTCGTGCAGGCAGCGGGGGTAGGTGGTACCCGCGCCGACGATGAATGAGCTGCCCCAGCCGTTCGCTCCCAGCGCCACCGCGCGCTGCGCCGTGCCGAACGCGGCGTAGCGGTCGTCACCGGAGATGGTGCGGTAGAGGGCTGCGGTGGCGGCGTACCCGAGTTGGCGCGCCGCGTAATCCGGCCCGGCGATACCGGCCGCGGCCCCCATCGGGTCGCGGCCCGCGGCCTTGACGCCGGCGTCGAGTCGGGCACGCAGATCGCGTCGTAGCCGGTCGGTGCCGATCTCGGCTCCGGGTACGGCCATCGTGCTGAGCACGCGGGTCAGCTCGGCGTCGGCGATGGCGCTGAGGTCGTAGACGGTCAACGCCGCCGTGCTGCGATCGTCGGCGTTCACCCGGGCCCAGTGGGTCGCCTGCCGTGCCCACGTCGTGGCCCGCTGGTCGCCAAGGAGGTGGGCGGCGAGCGCGAGCTCGGCGCCGCCGGCGGCCAGGTCGTCCGCCCAGCTGTTCTCGGGATAGAAGCTGCGGGGTTGCGTGGTGACCAGCTCGCCGACGTCGGAGGTCTCGGCGAGGGCGAAGACCTCGGCCGCGGCGTTCAGGTGGCGACGGGCCCGGTCCGGGTCCGTCGACGCTGCCACCTGGGCGGCGAGCGCGAACGCGGCGGCGACCCGGCCGGCCAGGTTGGGGCTGAGCCGGTCACCCGGGTCGGCGGCGCGGAACACCGGCCGGTACCGCTGGAAGTAGCGGCCGTCGCCCGGTTCGACCGCGAGGGTGTCGTCGACCTGCGGCAGCCGCCACGTGTCGTGGTCGCCGAGGAATCCGTGCTCGCCCGTGCCGCTGCCGATGCCGACCTGGATGTAGAGCGTGCGGGTCCGCTCGTCCCACATCTTGTCCAACCATTCGATCCCGTGCCGCGCCTCCTCGGCCAGCCCCGCCGGTGCGGGGCCGTCGCGCGCGACCAGCAGCATCGCGATCAGCGCGTACGCGGTCGTGTGGGTGAACTTGAGGAAGTCGCCCGCGTCGTACCAGCCGCCCTCGACGTCGACCGGTCCTGCGATGCGACGCATCGGCCCGGTCATCTGGCTGTCCTCGTCGTACCGCGGGTTGTCATAGACGGTGGCCCGCCGATCCTCCAGGTGCGCCGGCACCCGCTGCCACGGGCCGGGCACCTGGTCGGCACCGTCGCGATGCGCCTGAAAGTACTGGACGGAGTCCGCCAGCAGCGGGCCGAACAGCGATGGGGCCGGCCCGATCCGGAATGCCGGCGATTCGGCGGTGACGGGTTGCTGGACGCGGATGCGGTAACGGCCCGGTGCGGTCAGCGCGCTCAGGTCGATCGGGTGCACATTCGGAAATCGTCCGTTCCATGCGCCCCGACCGGGGCCGACCCGGGCGGTGAAGATCTTCGTGCCGACGTCGTTCACCACGGTGGCGACCGCGCCGGCGGCGTCGCGGGGCGCGAGCAGCATTGCCGTCTTCGTCTCGTCCGGGGCGTACCCGACCTGATCGACGCGGAGCACCGCGTCCGCCTTCGGTTCCGGGAGCGGATCGTCGCCGACACGCTTCGCGCGCGTCACGGTGCAGGCCACCACCGCGGTCAGCGCGATCAGCGCCGGCAGCACCATCGTCCGTGATGCCCGGCCGGTCCGCCGGAAGAGAGCCGTCACGTTCCGAGTCTCCAGCATCGCCCGCGGTCACGGGGACTTCCTGTGTGTCACGTGTCGCGATCGGCATCACCGGCGCTCGATTCCGGCGTGGCTCGACCGCCCGTCCCCGCCAGGCGGACATTCCGCCCGTGACGTGGGTCTCATCGTGTCGCGGCCCGCCCCGGGAATCCCTTGCGGTGCGATCTAGTTGGTCCCGGCGGTTCACCCGCCCAGCGGAGGAAGGGGCCCGCATGGCCACGACACCGGCAGCCCGTCCCCGCGCGACCGCGGGGGAAGGCGACGCGCGTACGGGGGTCGGCTTCCGATCCGACCGTGGGCCCGTGCTCGCCGCGATCATGCTCAGCACCGGACTGGTCGCGCTGGACGCCACGATCATCGCCACCGCGGTGCCGTCCATCGTGCGCGACCTGGGTGGCTTCTCCCAGTTCCCGTGGCTGTTCTCGATCTACCTGCTCACCCAGGCGGTCACCGTGCCGCTCTACGGTAAGTTCGCCGACTCGCTGGGCCGCAAGCCCGTGATGTTCTTCGGTATCGCGTTGTTCCTGCTCGGGTCCGTCCTGTGCGGCGTTGCCTGGAGCATGCCGGTGCTGATCATCGCGCGCGCTATCCAGGGCATCGGCGCCGGCGCGGTCCAGCCGATCAGCATGACGATGGTCGGCGACCTCTACACCGTCGAGGAACGGGCCCGGGTGCAGGGCTACCTGGCGAGCGTCTGGGGGATCTCCGCCGTGCTCGGCCCCGCCCTCGGCGGGGTCTTCTCCGAGTACGTGTCCTGGCGGTGGATCTTCTTCATCAACCTGCCGCTCGGGGCGGTCGCGGCCTGGGTGCTGGCCCGCCGGTTCACCGAGCGGGTGACCCGCCGGTCGCACCGGGTGGACTACGCCGGCGCCGCCCTGCTCACCGGCGGGCTGTCGCTGGTCATTCTGGGGCTCCTCGAAGGCGGAGTGGCCTGGGGATGGGCGTCGGCCCGGAGCCTGGTGATCTTCGCCGTCGGCGCCGCCCTGCTCGTCGCGTTCGTCTTCGTGGAACGCCGCGCCGCCGAACCGGTGCTGCCGCTGTGGGTGTTCAGGCGCCGCATCCTCGCCGGCGGCAACCTCGCATCATTCGTCGTCGGCGCCCTGACCATCGGGCTGACCTCCTACCTGCCGACGTACGCCGAGGGCGTGCTCGGCACGAGCGCGCTGGTCGCCGGGTTCGCGCTGGCCGCGCTCACCGTCGGCTGGCCGATCGCGGCCACCCTGTCCGGCCGGGTCTACCTGCGGATCGGCTTCCGGGACACCGCGCTGATCGGCAGCGTGTTCGTCGTCGGCGGCGCCGTGCTGATCTCGCTGTTGACGGCGGACTCGCCGGTGCCGGCGGTCGCGGCGGCCGCCTTCGTCGTCGGTGTCGGGATGGGCCTCACCGCCAGCCCGACGCTGGTCGCCGTGCAGTCGGTGGTCGGCTGGGAACGCCGGGGCGTGGTCACCGGGACGAACATGTTCAGCCGTTCGCTCGGCAGCGCCGTCGGGGCCGCGGTCTTCGGCGCGATCGCCAACGCGACCCTCGCCGCCCGGTTCGCCGACCCACCGGCCGGGCTCGCCGGGCGGATGCCCGACAGCGCGGACACCAGCAACCTGCTGGTGGGAGGGGACGCCGGGGGCGCGGAGCCGGCGGTCGCCGACTACCTGCGCCATGCGCTGTACGACGCCACGCACCACGTCTTCCTCGCGTTGGTCGTGGTCGCCGTGCTCGGTGTCGGTGCGCTGCTGTTGATGCCGCGCCGTGCCGAACCGCTCCGGTTCGACGACGTGTAGCCGGCGCCGTTGCCCGCTCGTCCGACTGGGCGGAGGCGCCCGCCGCCGCGCCGGGAACCGTAGCGTCGCCGCCGGCGTCGAGGGTCCGGGGCGCCGCCCGCGACCCCCGACGCCCGCGTGCCGGGTCAGCCCGCGCCGTACACCTCGAACTCGTAGATGCGAGCGGCCGGGTCGGTGGTGCTGGTCGGGGCCGTGATGTTCAGCCGGACGTGCCGGGCGGCGACGGCGGCGATGGTGTGCGTCGTGGTGCTCGCGGTGTTGCCGGTGACCGTCGCGCGGGTGCTCCAGGTCGTGCCGTCGACGCTGGTCGCGATGGTGAAGTCCCGGGTGTTCCAATCGGTGCTCTCGCCGCCGGCCCCCGCGTGCTTCACCACGAACCTGTTCACGTTGTGGTTCGCACCGAGGTCGATCTGGAGATATTTCGTGGCGCCCTTCGAGCACCACTTGTCGGAGTTGCCGCCGGAGACGCTGCCGTTGACGGCCTTGGCGGGGCCCTCGCTGGTGTCGCAGGAGCTGTCGGCGACGGCGGGCCTGTTCAACGCCAGGTTGCCGGCGCCGGGCGGCGGGGTGCCGGGGATGGCGTTGAGCGTGTACCAGGCCTCCGTGCTCCACAGTGACTGGCCGGTCTCGGAGCTGAACGGCCGCGGCGAGCGGACGTGCACCACGTGCCCGGCCTTGCGGCCGGCCACCGCGAGGCTGACGGTCTTGCGGTCGGCCGACAGAACGGCCGACGTGACCGTGAGCGTCTCCTCGTCGACCTTCGGTCCGCCGTAGTCGGCGGTGGGGACGTACCGCCACTGCCTGACCTTGTAGCGCGCCGCCAGGTCCGCCGCGGTCTGGTTCGACAACGGCTGCGTGTATTCCAGGTCGAAGCCGGTGGCGGTGGCGCGCATCGCGCGGATGTCGAAGACGGCGGTCCCGTTCGGGCTCAGCTTCTGCAGGCCGTACCGCAGCTTGCCCTCCTGCCCCCAGTTGCCGTCGGCGCCCAGCCCGCCGAGGTAGATGGCGCCGTCGGGACCGAGGTGCACCTCCGAGACTCCCGCCTCCAGCCCCTGGGTGAGCCGGAACAGCGCCCCCTGGTACTCGCCGTTGACCTTCTCCAGGAAGGCGCGCTGGAGTCCGCCGTAGGTGACGTCGCCGATCAGCAACTGGCCGGCGTACACCCCGGTGGGCATCAGCAGCGGCGCGCTGGGGGAGTTGGCGATCTCGTTCTGTGGCATCCAGAGCACCGGCGGGGTCACCGGCTTGGCATCGAAGGGCCCGGCCGGGTTCATGTAGTGGTTGAAGAACCGGTCCTGCTTGATGTGCAGCAGCTTCGACGAGGGCAGCCAGCCGCCCTGGTTGTCGGTGACGAAGATGCCGTCCTCGGGACCCCAACCGATGCCGTGCGGGGTGCGCAGCCCGCCGGCCACGTAGGAGACCGCGCCCGTGTCCCTGTGCACCCTGATCGTGGTGCCCCGGTTCGGGGCCGGCTGCGGATTGGTGGTCGCGCCGCCGTAGTTGATCGACACGGACAGGTTCACGTAGAAGTACGGCGCCTGGTAGAGCAGGCCGAACGCGAACTCGTGGAAGTTGCCGCCGTACGGCCAGGTGGCGACAGTGTCGTACCGGTCGGCCACCTCGTCGCCGTTGGTGTCGACCAGCCTCGTCAGCCGCTGCTTCTCCGACACGTGGACCACCCCGTCGACCACCTTCAGGCCCATCGGTTCCTTGAGGTTGCCGGCGATCTTCTTGGTGGTCACGCTGCCGGGCCCGGTCGCGCCGCCCGTGTTGGTCAGGATGTACACCTCGCCGGCCTGCGACGTCCCGGACTGGTCGTTCCCGCCCCAGGTCGAGATGACCAGGCGTCCGTCGGCGAGCCAGTCCATGCCGGTCACCTTCGGCTGGAAGCCGGCGGGGCGCAGGTTGGTCAGCGTGAAGCCGGGATGCACGCCGGTCAGCGGCAGGCCGTCGCCGGGGGAGTCGGTGACCCCCTCGCACTCCTTGCGGCCCGGCGCCGTCACCCGGACCACGCCGGCGTCGGTGCTCAGCGCCGAGTTCGGCACGACCGTGAACGAACTCGACCCCGGCGTCTTCCACTCCAGCGTGATCTGCTGCCCGCCGGTGCGCTCGAAGTGGTCGATGCGCAGCGGGTGCAGGCCGGCGGCGAGCGTCGCCGTGCCCTCCTTCGGGGTCGGCCCGTGCAGGCCGTCGTGGTTGATCACCACGGAGTTGTCGATCGTCAGCCTCGAGCCGTCGTCGCTGGTCAGCCGGAAGGCGTACGAGCCGGACTGGGAGATGTTGAGGTTTCCGAGCGCCTGGGCGACGAAGTGGTCCTCGAAGCCGAAGTCGGCGGCCGACGTCCAGTTGATGGTCGGCATCAGCTTGTCGACGTTGGGAGTCTGGCCCGGCTTCAGCGTGCAGAGCTCGTTGAGCGGCACCTGCACGTCGAAGACGCGCAGGGTGACGCCCGGCTCCTGTTCGGCGGCGGCGGTGCCGGCGCCGGCGGGGGCGGGGACGGCCCAGAGGCCGCCCGCGAGCACGAGTGCCGCGGCGGCCCGGACGGGACTGCGGAATCGGCGTAGCAGCCGGATGCCCATCGTTCCTCCAGAAGAACGTGGAAATGATGGCGGCTGACCCCTCGGGATGGTCGGGGTTGGCGACAGCCGGGGGCTCGATCCGCAGGGGGTCATCGACGCCGACGATCGACCCACCTGAATACCGGATTGATGGGTCGAAACACTAGGCGAAATCCATCGCCACGTCTACATCCCTCGATGACCGACGCACGGGGCGCAGCTCCGGCGACACCATCGACAGCTGCCCGGGCTTCCCATTCGTCGGTGCCGAGCTGGCATGGTGGAGGCATGTGCCGAAACATCCGCGTCCTCCACAACTTCGAGCCGCCGGCGACCGGGGACGAGATCGAGGCCGCCGCCCTGCAGTACGTGCGCAAGGTCAGCGGCACGACCCGTCCGTCCGCGGCCAACCAGGAGGTGTTCGACGAGGCGGTGCGGGCGGTCACCGCGGCCACCCGGGTGTTGCTCGACGGCCTCGTGACCAGGGGCCCGGCGCGCGATCGCGAGGTCGAGGCCGCGAAGGCCCGGGCGCGCGCGGCCGAGCGGTACGGGCCGCGGCCCGGCACGCACTGAGCGCCGCCGTCGCCGGCCCGAACGTCCGGGCCGGCGGGTCCATCGAGCGGGTGGGCGTGACCTTTCGGTGCTGGCGCTGCGTCTACCGCTCTGTCACACTGCGTTCACCTACAAGATCCGTATCCTGACCGCGCGGTCCTCAACTCCGCGCTCCACGGGGGTTTTCGTGCCACGTCGCCGTCCGGCGGTGGTTGCGCTCGCGCTGGCGGTCACCGGGGCGTTCGTCCCGACGTACCTCGCCCACGCCACGCCATCATCCGATCACGAGTTCGCCGCTACCCGGCTGCCGCGGCCGCAGCGGTCGCCCGACGCCGGGGCACGCGACTTCGACCCGCACGCCGTCCTGGTCCGGTTCAAGTCCGACGCCGCGCGGTCGGCGAACGACCGGGCCCTGTCCCGGCGCGGCGCCCGCAGCCTCGCGAGCGTCGCGGGCACCCGGTTCGTCAAGGTGCGCGCCGAGGGCTCGGCGATCGACCTGCTGCGCAGCCTGCAGAAAGACCCCGCGGTGGCCGCCGTCAGCCTCGACCACAAGCGCAGCGCCACGGTCGCGCCGAAGGACCCGGCGTACGCCTCGGGTGACCAGTCCTACCTCAACACCGTCCGGCTGCCGCAGGCCTGGGACCGGGCCAAGGGCTCCACGAGC
This sequence comes from Micromonospora pattaloongensis, assembly GCF_900107255.1. Taxonomy (GTDB): domain Bacteria; phylum Actinomycetota; class Actinomycetes; order Mycobacteriales; family Micromonosporaceae; genus Micromonospora_I; species Micromonospora_I pattaloongensis. The sequence continues at coordinate 13,324 of NZ_FNPH01000015.1, forward strand.
CAGGTCATCGCCGTGCTCGACACCGGTGTGAACACCGCGCACCCCGACCTGGCGGGCCGGACGGTGGCCGGGTACAACGCGATCAACCCGAGCCGGTTGCCGACCGATGACAACGGCCACGGCACGATGGCGGCCGGTGTCGCGGCGGCCAACACCAACAACGGCATCGGGGTGGCCGGCGCCGCCTGGACCGCCCGGATCATGCCCGTCAAGGTGCTCGCCGCCGACGGGTCCGGTTACGACTCGCACATCGCCGCGGGCGTGACCTGGGCCGCCGACCACGGCGCGAAGATCATCAATATGTCGCTGGGCGGTCCGGACGACAACGCGGTGCTGCAGGACGCGATCCGCTACGCCACGGCCAAGGGCGCGGTGGTGGTGGCCGCCGCCGGCAACGACGGCGACGGGAGTGCGCAGTACCCCGCCGCGTACCCCGAGGTCATCTCGGTCGGCGCGACCGACGCCGCCGGCCGGCTCACCGACTTCAGCTCGTACGGCGACTGGATCGACGTCGCCGCCCCCGGCGCCGGCATCGTCTCGACCGGGCTGGGGAGGGAGTACTACGTCGCCGACGGCACCTCCTTCTCGGCGCCGCTGGTCTCCGGCACGGTCGCGCTGGTCCGGGCGGCCTACCCGAGCCTGACGCCCGCCCAGGTCCTCGCCCGGATCCAGTCGACCGCCAGGGACGCCGGGCCGCGCGGCATCGACCCGTACTACGGCCACGGGGTCCTCGACGCCTTCGCCGCGGTCGGCGGCACGTGGGGCGCGGAGTTCCCGGCGCCGGCGCTCGGCGCGAACGAGCCGAACGACGTGCCGGCCCGCGCCACCGCGCTGGCCGCCCGCGCCACCGGCACGATCGCCGCGGAGGGCGACGTGGACTGGTACCGCTACGCCTCGGACGGGAACCAGGTGGTCGAGGTGACGGTCACGCCCGCGGCGTACGACGGCGCGCGGGCGCAGAACGTCGACCCGGTGCTCGCGCTCTATGACCCGGACCTGCGGCTGATCGGCGAGGCCGACGCGACCGGGCCGGGCGAGACCGAGAAGCTCTCGGCCACGATCGCCGCCGGCGTTCATTACGTCTCCGTGCGCAACTACAACGGCGCCGCCGACACCCGGCCGTACACCGTCTCCGTCAAGACGGTTCCCGCCCCACAGTTCGCCCCGCCCCAATCGACGCGGGTCGGCTCGTGGCCGGAGACGGTCGCCATCGGTGACGTCACCGGGGACGGCCGCCCGGACGCGATCATGGCCACCGGCTTCGACTCTGACGAGGCCAACGACTACACGCTCTTCGTCTTCCCGCAGCGGCCGGACGGCGCGCTCGGTGCGCCGGTCCGATACGCAACGCGGTTGCAGGGCGCCGACGCCGGGGGCGCCGGCCTCGCCGTCCTGGATGTGAACGGCGACGACAGGCAGGACGTCGCGCTGGCCACCAAGGCGGGGGTGGAGCTCTTCCGGCAGACCGGCGAGGGCACGCTGGAGTCCACGGGGACGCTGCCCGACACTACCGGCAGCGGGGGCGTCGTCGCCGCCGACATGGACGGCGACGGCGACACGGACCTGGTCGTCCGCGGCGAGGCGGGGATCCTCCTGCTGACCCAGCAGCCGGACGGGACCTTCACGAGCTCGTCGGTGACGACGGACGGTACGCCCGAGGTTGAGGTCGGCGACGTCGACGGCGACGGTCGCACCGACGTGGTCGCCGCTTCCGGCGCGACCGTTCGGGTCTACCACCGCACCGACACCGGGTGGGACCGCACCGAGCACCCCACAGGATCCACCGAGGGGACCAGGGGCATCGAGGTCGCAGACGTCAGCGGCGACGGCAGGGTGGACGTGGTCGCGAGCCTCGGCGGTACCCGGCCGAGTGCGAACGTCGCGGTGTTGCGGCAGAACGCGACCGGCGGATTGGACCCGGCCCAGCTCCTGCCCGTGGCGGACGCCCCCGGGCCGATCGAGGCGGCGGACGTGAACGCCGACGGTCGAGCCGACGTGGTGACCGCGCACGGCGGCTGGGCGACGCTCAGCGTCCTTCCACAACTGTCGGACGGTTCGTTGGGCCCGCCGGTCGGCTCCGCGATCCCGTACGCCTCGCACTACAACGCGCAGGGTATGGCACTCGGCGACATCAACGGTGACGAGCGGGCCGACGTGGTCATCGCCGACGACAACAGCGGCCTGGTGGTGCTCCACAACGGCGCGGGCGTGAGCCCGGTCGGGGAACAGCAATGGGTCCGGGACGTCGCGCCGGCCGACTTCGCCGTCGGCGCGCCGCTCGACGTGCAACCGACGGTGACGTTCGCCCGCGAGATCGACCCCGCCACGGTGACCCCCTCGACGGTCCGGCTGGTCAACGGCCGCACCGGTGCCGCCGTGCCGGCGACCTCGTCGCTGACCGGCTCGACCGTCACGCTGACCCCCGACACGGCATTGCAGGACAACACGCCGTACCGGATCGTCGTCGGTGGGCTGAAGGACAGTTCCGGCACGGCGCAGACGGCGCCGTTCAGCACCACCTTCCGAACGGTCGACCTCGCGCCCGCGGCGGTCGACACGCTGACGGCGACGGGGGCGTACCAGGCGGCGACGCTGGGCTGGACGCTGCCGGACATCACCGACCTGGACCAGGTGATCGTGCGGTGGAGCGCCGGCGCCACGGCCCCGACCTCGGTCACCGCGGGCAACGCCGGGTACGCGGGCGTCGGCACGGCCGCCGTCGTCAGGGGCCTGGTCGGCGGCGGGACCTACAGCTTCGCGGTGTGGGTCCGGGACCGCTCCGGCGCGTACAGCCCGGTCGCCACGACGCAGCTGGGGGGCACCGCCGTCACGATCACCAGCCGCGTCAGCATGGTGACGTACGGCGGCGCGGTGACCCTGACCGGGGTGCTCACCCAGCGGGACACCGGCGCGCCGCTGGCCGGACAGCCGGTGCAGCTGTACGGCCGGGCGCGGGGCACGACGGCATTCGCGGTGCTGGGCACGGTCACCAGCAGCGGCACCGGGGCGGTCGCGTTCAGCCACAGGCCGAGCCGCAACTTCGAGTACCAGTGGGTGTACGCCGGTCCGGGCGACCGCGTCGGCGCCGGCAGCAGCCTGCGGGCGGTGAACGTGGCCAGCACGGTGACGGCGGCGGCGTCGAAGAGTTCGTTCCGGCTCGGCGGCAGCCTCGTGCTCTCCGGCAAGGTGTCGCCCAGCCACGCCCGGCAGACCGTCTACCTGCAGCGTCTGGTGGGCGGGTCGTGGCGGAACGTCACGAGCCGCAGCCTCTCCTCGACGAGCAGCTACTCGTTCACCGTCGAGCCGACCACGCGCGGCACGTACCAATACCGGGTGTACAAGCCGGCCGACGCGGACCACGTGGGCGCGGCGAGCGTGCCGCGCAGCGTCAAGGTCACCTGACCCCGCGGTTTCCCGCGCCGGGCTCGGCCGCCATCACCCTGGCGGCCGAGCCCGGCGGCGTCGCGGCCCCGCGCGCCGACGCCGCGATCGGGCGACGTTCTGTGCCGATGACTGCTCCGACTTGCGTCGTATCGAGGACATTCACTCGTCCGCGGCGCGGGGGCGGTGCGATCGTTGGGGCGAAGTCGCCGCGACCGGCACACCCCGAACAACACCGGCCGGAGATCGCCCGGCCGGGTTGACGGTGGTGCGGCCACACGTGGGGGTCGCTGAGCGCGTCGGTGAGCGCCGTCGCCCGTCCTTCCATTGTGGACCGCATTACCGGATGCCGGTCATCACGAGGGAGGTACGACTGATGAAACGGCACATGCGGGAGGACTATTTCGTGGTGGGGGAGGGGGTGCTCTCGTTCGACGACGAGCACCAGCCCGCCACCCAACGCCCCTCCACCACGGCCGAGCTGCGGAAGTTCCGGTTCTCGCGGCTGGGTCCCCGCGGCGTCGCGCTCGATGAGAGCCTGCGGGCGGCGTTGGCGCAGGCGATGGTGAGCGGCACCTCGCCGGACTCCGCCGACCCGGTGATCCCGGCCGGCTTCACGTACCTGGGGCAGTTCGTCGACCACGACCTGACGATGGACGCCACCGCGGCGGCGTTCGGCTCGGACGTGACCGTGGACGAGTTGCTGCAGGGGCGCTCACCGGCGCTGGACCTGGATTCGCTGTACGGGCGGGGTCCCCTCCACCGTGACGACGCCCGTTTCTACGCCGCCGACGGTGTGCATCTGCAGACCGGTACGACGGTGGCGTCGGGACCCGACGAGCCCACGCAGCACGACCTCGAAGGGTTCGACCTGCCGCGATCGGGGCACGGCTCGACCAAGGCGGCCCGGCAGGCCGCGCTCATCCCCGATCCGCGCAACGACGAGAACCTCGCGGTGGCGCAGACCCACCTGGCGTTCATCCGCTTCCACAACCGCGTCGTCGACGAGTTGATGTCCGGTGGACTGTCCGGGCCCCAGCTGTTCCGCGCGGCCCGGGACGTGGTGGTCAAGCATTACCAGTGGATGCTGTGGACCGATTTCCTGCCCCGCATCGTGTCCCCGGCGATCATCGACGACGTGTTCACCAACGGCCGGCGGTTCTTCGAGGTGCCGGCGGGTTCGGACCGGCGGCGTCGGCACCGGTGGCTTAAGCCGGGCGATCGTCCCACGATGCCCATCGAGTTCTCGGTGGCCGCCTACCGGCTCGGACACAGCATGGTCCGCCCCCAATACGAGTGGAACCGCATCTTCAACACCCAGTCCGCCTTCGGGCTCCCGCCCGGCCGGCTCGACCTGCTGTTCCGCTTCTCCGGCACGAGCGGAAACCTCGACATCAACGGGGAGCTCGACGACCCCGAGTCCGGCTCCAACGAACGGCTGCCCACCAACTGGATCGCCGACTTCCGCCGGCTGTACGACTTCCGCGAGGCCGGACGGGAGGACCTGGTCGTCAAGCCGGCCGAGGGACCTGGCCTCAACATCGCCACCCGCATCGACACGCTGCTGGTCGACCCGCTGCGGAACCTGCCGCTGGGCTCGTTCGGTGACCGTAGCGGCACACCGCCGGCGATCGAACGGAACCTGGCTTTCCGCAACCTCACCCGCGCGTTCATGGTCCGGCTCGCGAGCGGCCAGCAGATGGCAGAGCTGCTGGAGGTGCCGCCGCTCAAGCCGGACGAGATCCTCGCCGGCAGCGGCGGCGCCGTGCTCGACGACCTGCCGCCGGAACAGCGGGACGCGCTGACGACGAACACGCCGCTGTGGTTCTACATCCTGCGCGAGGCGGAGTTCAACCAGGGCCGGCTCGACGGCGTCGGTGGGCGCATCGTCGCCGAGGTGTTCCATCGGGCCATGCAGGGCAGCCGTACGTCGATCCTGCGTGAGCCCGCCTGGCGCCCCACGCTGGGGCCGGACCGCACGACCTTCCGGATGGTGGATCTGCTGTTGTTCGCCTTCGAAGGCAAAGCCGAGCTGCTCAACCCACTCGGCTAGCCACGACCGGCGCGGCCGTCCATGCCGGGGCACGCACCGTCCGCCCCGGCGTGGAGCGCCGCGACGCGGTGCCGACCCTCGGCTGCGTGCAGCCGGTCCGGCTAGCGCTGCAGCACCGCCCGCCGGAGCAGGTCGGGCGCCGCCTCGTGCTCCGGGTCGTCGAGGACTTTGAGCGGTTCGTCCCGAGTGGCTGCGGTTCCGGCATGACGGGGCGGGCGGCTGGAGAACGATGGGCCCTATGACGGCAGTCGTCCGCGTGCGGCAGGCTCTGGAGCGGGCAATGAGCAGCGCCCGGGCGCGCTGGACGGCGGTCGACCGGTTGTGGCGCGCCCACCAGCGGTACCGGGACCTGCACGGGGAGCGGCTCGCCGCCGCGACCACGTACTACGGCTTCTTCGCGGTGTTCACCCTGCTCCTCGCGGGCTACTCGCTGCTGCGCGTCGCGTTTCGGTTGGATCCCTCGGTCGCCGACCCCGTGCTGAAGATCATCCGCCGGTACTACGTGCCGTTCGTCGAGATCGAGGAGGTCGCCGCCAGCAGCCGGACCACCGGGGTGGTCGCGCTGTTCGGGTTGGTCTTCACCGGGATCATCTGGGTGCGGGCGCTCCGGTCCTCACAACGGCTGATTCACGATCTCCCGCAGGAGCCCGGCAGGCCTCTGCCCCGCCTGCTGCTGGACCTGGTCGTCCTCGTCGTATACATGGTTCTCTTCGTGGTGTCCGTCGGAATTTCCGCCGGCCTCCTGCGGCTGGTGTCGCTGGGGTTCGGCGGGGGAGTGGTGCTGCAGATCCTCACCTGGCCGGTGGGCCTGCTGGTGAACCTGGTGTTGGCGGCGGCGCTGCTCGTCGGGCTGCCCCGCGTGCGGATTCCCTTCCGGCGGCTGCGCTGGCCCGTGCTGGTCGTGGCGCTGGGCATCACGCTGCTCAACATCGTCGGCAACAGGGTGGTGCTGAACGTCGCGCACGCCCCGGCGTACAACGTGGTCTCGGGGGCCGTCGGGCTGCTCCTCTACCTCTACCTGATCCACCGGATGGTCTTCCTGGCCGCCGCGGTCGTGGCGGTCGGCGATGACGCGGAGGGTCACCCGCAGCGGCCGGCGTCCTGACGGTCGCATCGGCTGCAGGCGTGCGTGCGGCCCGGATCGAGCCGTCGCGCCGGGTGGGATGACACGTCAAGGGCCAGCCCGCGAGGGCTGGCCCTTGACGTGACGGGACCGTTGATCGTCGGGTGCCGGCGGCGCCACCGGCTGAGCCGTCAGTGCGAGTAGCCGCGCCCGGCCATCCAGTTCGCCATGGTGATGGTGCTCATCCAGTACGTGTTGGGACCGACGCCGGACGGGTCGGCGACCTGCACCTGCCGGCCCTCGTCGCTGTAGCCGACGACGGTCACGTAGTGACCGCCGGGGAAGCTGCGCCAGAAGCCGGCGTTGTCCGTCGCCCCGCCCACGATGTTGGCCACGACCACCCGGCCGTTGCTGATCGAGTCGACTACGTCCGCCTGCAGCTGGTCCATCTGCCGCGGCGACGCGCCCGGGCCGGAGATCTCCCGGACCTGGTAGACGTCCTTGCCGATCACCTTGTTCAGCACCCGCATGATCTCGAAGGAGGAGTTGGTGCCGGCGAGCGTGGTGCCGAGCTGGTTGGCCACGTCGTCCTGCGAGGGCGTGTGGCCCTGGGCGCTGAGGGCGATGCGGGTGGAGGCCGGACCGCAGTAGTAGAAGTTCGGCTGGTACTGGAAGTCGTACCCCAGCGACTTCTCCTTCGGCGCGTCCGCCGGGGGCTTCGGGTACGCCCCATCCCTGTCATGGTTGTCCATGGTGAACGCCATCTGGGCGATACCCGCCCTGTTCCCGACGTTTACGTCGGCGGGGGCCGGGGCAAACGTCAGCAGGCTGGCACTGGTCGCGGTGACCGCGAGAACGCCGGCCGCCGCCATGGCGGTGGCCCGGGCCCGGCCGGTGAGGCGGCGGAACGGGTTGGGGATACGTCGGTTTTCCACTGAGAGCTCCATCGTTGTGCCGACTGTTGTCGGCGTCCCAATCAATTCGGCGAATGCCAGCCGGATCTGCGTTGAGGCGACGATGCCGGACGCGCAGGGGGGACCGGCGCGATCGTTGACAGGCGCGTCGCGCTCCGGTGCCCTCCGCGTGATCGCGGAAGAGGCGGCACCGACAGCGGTACGCGCACGTCGCGCCGAGCTGCTGGCGTTCTGGGGCGATCCGGGGTCAGCCGGTGACGGCACCCGAGCGGTCCGCGTGGCGGACGGCGACGTGCCGGTGATTGGGGGCTCTGCGATGGCGCATACGGGGCTGCACGAGCACATGTCTCCTTCCGATACCGCCTACCGGGTTAGCTGACGGATTCGGGCGGGAAAGGTCGCCCTACCGCAGGCGGTGGCCCGCGGATTCACCCCAATTGCAATGGGTCCCCGGCTCGTGAAAACACGACTCAGCGGATCCGATACGGCGTCATCGAACGATGAGCAAATGACCGGATCGGACGTGCTGACCGTACTGGCCGGGTTCCGGCTGTGCCAAGCCCCTGGCGGCGGGCTGCGATCTATGGCACTCGCGTTCGCCCCAGGCCGGTGAGGTGGCGTCGTAACGGCGCAGGTCAGGCCGAACGTGACGGTCGGCGGATCGGGGTTCCAAAATTGCGGCCGTGGTCGACGCGCAAAGAGATGATCATTGGCGCGATTTCGACGGACGACGCCGTCGCGGCGCGGTTTCGGGCAGTCCGTGCGGATTGGCCGAGAGGAATGATCAATAGCGGAGGGAGTCCCGCTAGCGCCCGGTGTGCCGGCGGATCTGCCGCTCCAATTCGGCGAGCCGCGCCCTGATGTCGTCCAGCTCGGTCCCCGCGCGTTGCGCGCGGGCGTGCAGCTCGGCGAGCTCGACGGCGAGTTGATCGCGTGGCCGGCCGGTGATGGCGAATGCGTCGGTAATGATCATTAACTCGTCTCGTCGTGGGTCCCCCGGTGCGTGCGCTTGGTACCCGGGCTCATCCGCGGGCAAACCCCGCCGGGCGGGCGGCGATGCGGATCGGTACCTGGCAGCCGGTCACCCGGCCCGGCGGGGGCCGCCTGGGTCGCCGTCCGGGGTGTGGGGGCGCGCGAGGTCGGCTGTCAAGCCGCGATGCGGACATCTGGCCGGGTTCGGCCATGATCGGCGCAAAGTATCGGTGCCACCCCGAGCGGTAAGTAACGTTCGCAATCAGTGTGAAACCTGGTCAACAGACGGGAGTGCTGCATGCGGGCGTCTCCGTAGGCCTGGTGCCGCAGCAGAATCGCGTCACCTGGCACCGCAGCGATCGGCCACTCACGTACCGACGTCACGGTTTCTTCACCCGGCCACTGTCACCGCACCTTCGGGACCCGGCGTATCCCGGCGGTGCGAGAGCCGGATGAGTCAATCGGGGGCGCGTTGTCGCGCGCACCTCAACCTGTGGAGGAGTCGAGATGGCTCAGCAACGCCATTTCCGGTTATCCCGATGGGTCGGACGTCCCCCTTCCGACTCCATCACCCCGCCAGCACCCACGCCGCCCGCCGGACCCACCTCGTGGCGCCGGTCCAGGGCTGGTGCGCGGCGCGGCCTCGTGTTCGCGTCCAGCGCCACCCTGGTGCTCGGCATGGCGGCCATGCCCGCGTTCGCGGCGCCGGAGCCGACGCCGCAAGAGTCGAAGAACCCGGTGAAGGTGCTGGTGTTCCACGGCCCCGCGGCCCAGCAGGACGACCCGGTCACCAAGGCCGCGGCGGCGATCGAGAACCTGGGCCAGCAGAACGGGTTCGCCGTCGAGGTGTCGCAGGACCCGGCCGTGTTCACCGTGAACAAGCTGTCGCGATACCGCGGCGTGGTGCTGCTGTCGGCCAAGGGCGTCACGCTCGACACCGACCAGGAGAAGGCCTTCCAGGCCTACATCAAGACCGGCGGTGGGTTTGTCGGCGTGCACGACGCCGCCCGCGCGCAGGCCGATTCCTCGTGGTTCACCGGGCTGATCGGTACCCGCCCGGCCACCGGCCTGCCCCCGGCCGAGAAGGCCATCGAGATCACGGCGAGCGGGGAGAACCCGCCCAACGAGTCCAAGGAGCGGTTGTTCGACGGGAACAACAACACCAAGTGGCTGGCGTTCACGCCCACCGGCTGGGTCGCCGCGAAGCTGGAGAAGCCGGTCACGGTCAGCCGGTATGCGTTGACCTCGGCAAACGACTTCACCGGGCGGGACCCGAAGGACTGGAAGCTGCAGGGCTCCTCCGACGGCCAGAACTGGGTCGACCTGGACAGCCAGAGCGGCCAGACCTTCCCGCAGCGCTTCCAGACCCGGATGTTCCAGATCACCAACAGCGCGGCGTACCAGCACTACCGGCTGAACATCACCGCGAACAGCGGTGAGCCGCTGATCCAGCTGGCCGAGCTGCGGCTCTTCGGCCCCGACACCGGTCCGCCCGTGGAGGACACGGTGCAGCAGGCGGTGGTCGAGGTCACGGACCGGCAGCACCCGGCCAACAAGGGCCTGCCGCTGAAGTGGACCCGGACCGACAAGTGGCTCAACTGGGACCCGAACCCGATCGGCTCGGTCCACACGGTCGCCCAGGTCGGGGAGCACACGTACAACGCGGGCCAGGCCGGCAACGGCGCGTTCCACCCGATCTCGTGGTGTCGCGACTACGACGGCGGCCGGTCCTTCTACACCGGCATGGGCCGCACGGAGGAGAGCTACACCGGCGACACGCGGTTCCTCGGCCACCTGCTCGGCGCCATCCAGTGGACGACCGGCATGGTGCGCGGAGACTGCCAGGCGACGATCGGGTCGAACTACAAGATCGAGCGGCTGACCGCCCGGAACCAGGCGGGCCAGCTGGACCAGATCGGTGAGCCGCACGGCCTGACGATCGCGCCGAACGGCACGGTCTTCTACATCGGCAAGGCCGCCTGCGCGACCGGCCCGGTCCGCGACTGGAGCGACCCCAACGTGGGTCTCGGCTGCGGCACGATCCACCAGTGGGACCCGAAGACCAAGCAGGTCAAGCTGCTGACCACCCTCAAGGTGATGGGCAACCGCGGCAGCGGTGACGAGCTGGTCAAGAACGAGGAGGGCCTGGTCGGCCTCACGCTGGACCCCAAGTTCGCGCAGAACGGGTGGATGTACGCCTACTGGATGCCGCACGAGTCGATCGACCGGGAGAAGCGGACCGGTCAGCGGACGATCTCGCGGTTCACGTACGACTTCGCGCAGCAGTCGATCGACCAGAGCACCCGTAAGGACCTGCTGCACTGGACGACGCAGATCCACAGCTGCTGCCACGCCGGCGGTGGCATGGCGTTCGACAACGACGGCAACCTCTACATCGGCACCGGAGACAGCAACTCGTCCCAGGGCTCGAGCGGATACTCCGGTAACAACTGGACCGCGGACTACCAGGGCCTGTCGTTCCAGGACGCCCGTCGGACCTCCGGCAACACCAACGATCTGAACGGCAAGATCCTCCGGATCCACCCGGAGCCGGACGGGACGTACACGATTCCCGAGGGCAACCTGTTCACGGGCAACGAGGAGGGCGGCGGCAAGGCCCGCCCCGAGATCTACGTGATGGGTGTCCGCAACATCGCCCGGATCGCGTACGACAAGAAGAACGACTGGCTGACCGCCGCGTGGGTGGGTCCGGACGCCGGGGCGCCGAGCCCGGAGCTGGGCCCGGCGAAGTACGAGACCGCCACGATCATCACCTCCGCGGGTAACCAGGGCTGGCCGTACTGCATGGGCAACAAGCAGCCGTACCGCGACCGGAGCGACACGGACGCCACCGTCCTGACCGGCTGGTACGACTGCGACAACCTGAAGAACACCTCGCCGCGCAACACCGGTCTGGTGAACATCCCGCCGGCCCGCAACAACATGATCTGGTACTCGCCGCAGGGCGGTGGCCCGGTCTTCCCGGAGCGGACCGACGGCAGCGGCCTGCCGACCTACGTCCAGAGCGAGTCGACCTACACCCAGCCGTACCTCAAGGGCGGCGGGCAGGCCATCATGGACGGTCCGACGTACCACCGGTCGGAGGTCGACACCAACAGCGGGGTCGCCTGGCCGGCGTACTGGGACAACAAGTGGTTCATCGGTGACCAGTCCAACGCCAACAACCGGGTGGCGGTCACGGTCGACCCGAAGACCGTGCCGCAGCAGGGCCCGCCGGTCTTCGGCGAGGACCTGCGGCACATCATCCGTGGCGGCACCGGCGACACGGCGCTGCAGAGCTGGATGGACGCGAAGTTCGGCCCGGACGGCGCGCTGTACATGGTCGACTACGCGGGTGGCTTCTTCAGCCTGCACGCGAACCAGAAGCTGATCCGCATCAGCTACGCCGGTGGTCCGGCGACGCCGAACCCGAGCGCGGCCAGCGCGCGGCCCGTGGTGCAGAGCCAGCCGAAGACGGTCAGCTTCTCCAACGCGCGGATCGGTGGTGTGGCGTGGGAGTGGGACTTCGGCGACGGCAACAAGTCGCGGGCGGCCAACCCGACGCACACCTATGCGGCGTACGGCACCTACCAGGCCACGGTCAAGGTGACCTACGCCGACGGTGAGACGGCGACCGGGAAGTTCCAGGTCCTCGCGGGTTGCGCCGCGCCGGACGCCCGGCCGACCGTGCACCTGCTCGACACGGACACGGGCGTGGCCAGCCACCCGGTCGGTGGGGGCTGCACGATCAACGACCTGATCGACGACGAGGGCACGTGGTCGACGCACGAGGCGTTCATGAGCCACGTCAACGCGCTGCTCTACCAGCTCCGTCAGGACAAGGTGATCACGCAGGACGAGGCGGGCACGCTGCGTCGCGCCGCGAACCAGTCCACGATCGGCAAGACGGCCGGGTACAAGCCCCTCTTCGACGGAAGCGCGCAGTCGTTCGTGAAGTGGACCCAGGCCCCGAGCGGACGCTTCGATCTGCAGCCGGACGGTTCGATGCGCACCATCGGTGGTCTGGGCATGCTGTGGTACTCGGAGAAGCAGTTCGGCGACTACTCGCTGCGGCTGCAGTTCCGGGATGTCTCGCCGGACCCGTTCCGGGCCAACAGCGGGGTGTTCGTGCGGTTCCCCGATCCGCGGACCCCGCTGGCGCAGCGTCCCGCCGGACGGTGCGACACGCTGGGATCGGCCCGGACGTCGCCGGCCTGGGTGGCGATCTACTGCGGGCACGAGATCCAGCTCTACGACGGGGAGACCGGTGAGCCGCAGAAGACCGGTTCGATCTACAACTTCGCGCCGAACCCGATGGAGAGGGCCGGCGCGACCCCGAAGGGCCAGTGGAACGACTACGAGGTCCGAGTCGTGGGGCAGCACTACACGATCATCCGCAACGGTGTGGTGATCAACGAGTTCGACAACACGCCGGGCAAGCAGTCCTCGCGCGCCGGCGACCCGTCGACGGATCTGCGGCAGTTCCTCCGCGGTTTCGTCGGATTGCAGAACCACGGCAACAACGACGTGACGGAGTTCCGCAACGTCCGGGTGCGGGAGCTGTAGCGATCGGTGCCGGGTGCGGAGGTTCGCCTCCGTGCCCGGCACGTTGCTGGTGCTCGTACGCCCCGGGCGGGGCGAGAAAGCGGTTACACCAGGCCGCGCCGGGCCGCCCAGACGATCGCCTGCACGGTGGCCTTCACGCCGAGCTGTTCGCAGATGGCGCGGATACGCCGGCGGACGGTCCGGTCCGACATCGAGACCCGGCGGGCCACGGAGCTGACCGGCATGCCCTCGCCCAGCAGCGCCAGCAGGCGCAGGTCCTCGGCGTCGAGACGGATCCCGTCGGTCTCCCGGCGGGGCGGCGGCACGGGGCCGGCGCCGTGCCCCGGGTCGCCCACCCGCGGCAGCGTCGGGCGGTCGCAGTGCGACGCCGACGTCGGCGCCGGCTGCGGCGACCGCGTTGCCGGCCAGGGGCGCGTCGCGGCCAACGAAGTCTGGAGATCTCTTGTGCCCTTGGAAGATGGCTCTGATCGCATCACTTCTCCTCGGGGCGGTGGTGGCGGTGGACCTCCGGCGCGGCGCGGTAACGGCTGAACCGTGGACGTCGTCCCGGGGGGAAGTGCCATGTCCCGCCACCCTTTCGCGCTTCTCCGTGGGACTTCCGCGGCCATTTCTGAAACTTTCGACGTGCCCCGGGAGACTTTCGCTGCGATTGAGAGAACTTTCGTCGATACTAGGGACCTCCGATCCGCGTCACAAGACCCCGACACCTGGCGGGTGAGTCGCGGCTGGTGACGGCGATGATTCGCGGCGTCACGGGCACCGGACCGGCGCGCGTCGACCCGTCCGGCCGGCCCTCTGGTCCGACGGTCGCCGTGGGCGACATCGGAACAGCGTCAGGGGCCGCCCTCCGATGGCACGGAGGGCGGCCCCTGGTCGGTCGGACGCGTCAGGCGACGGTGGCGGGGAACCGCTCCCAGACCCGGTGCGCGGCCATCAACTGCTGCACGGCGGCGAAGACGTCGGTGGCCGAGTCGCCCGCGACAACGCCCGGCGTGCCGGCGACCCCGGCCCCATCCAGCACGGTGACGCCGGCGCCCCACGCCCCGATCGCCTTGGCGTGCCGCCACGCCTCCTCGACGAGAAGCAGCACCCGCGGGTCCACCGTTGCCGAGTCGGACGCGCCGGCCTTGGCGTCGCGCGCGGGCACGGCGTCCGGGGCGGGGGCCGGCGCCGCGGCCAGCAGCACCACGTCGAACTCGACGGACCGCCCGGTGGCGAAGGTCCGTTGCACCGGCAGATCTCCGACCATGCCGCCGTGCGGGGCGATCAGCAACGGCACCATGCCGGCGGCGAACACCGCCTGGCGCAGCGCGCCGACATCCGCGACGTCGACGTCGTCGTCGATGACGATGCCCACGGTCCGGCCGTCACCCGGCCACTCCCGGCCCAGCTGCGACAGCGCGGGGCTGGGCGCGGCGTCGGCGATCGGCACGGTTGGCTCCGGCGCGGGCAGGCCCAGCCCGGTGGCGACCTCGGCGCAGAGCACCGGGTCGATGTTGGCGAGGCACTGCAGCTGTCGTTCCTTGATCGCCTGGTGGTAGCACTTCCCGAGCTCGAAGGTGTACGCGCGGATGATGTGCTCCTTCTCCACCGGCGACATGCTCAGCCAGAAGAGGCGGGCCTGGCTGAAGTGGTCGTCGAACGAGACGGGGTTCGCGCGGACCTTGCCCGACTCGGTCACGGTGACGGGCACGTCGACGAACGCGTGCTCGTCGTCACCCGCGACGAACGGGTTGCCGCCGTCGAGCGAGTTGGGCTTGTACGGCGCGACCCCGGCGTGCACGGCCTGCTGGTGGAAGCCGTCCCGGAACATGTCGTTGACCGGGGCGTGCGGGCGGTTGATCGGGATCTGCGAGAAGTTCGGGCCGCCTAGCCGGGTGAGCTGGGTGTCGACGTAGGAGAAGAGCCGGCCCTGCAGCAACGGGTCGTTCGTGACGTCGATGCCCGGCGGCAGGTGGCCGGGGTGGAAGGCGACCTGCTCGACCTCGGCGAAGAAGTTCGTGGGGGTCCGGTTCAGCGTCAGCTTCCCGACCGGCTGCACCGGCGCGAGCTCCTCCGGGACGATCTTCGTCGGATCGAGCAGGTCGATACCCTCGAAGGTCTCCTCCGGGGTGTCCGGGAAGACCTGGATGCCCAGTTCCCACTCCGGGAACGCGCCGGCCTCGATCGCGTCGTACAGATCGCGGCGGTGGAAGTCCGGATCCATGCCGCTGATCATCTGCGCCTCTTCCCAGGTCAGGGAGTGCACGCCGAGCTTCGGCTTCCAGTGGAACTTGGCCAGCGCCGTCTCCCCGGCCTCGTTGACCAGCCGAAACGTGTGGACGCCGAAGCCTTCCATCGTGCGGTACGAGCGCGGGATGCCCCGGTCGGACATGTTCCACATCGTGTGGTGCTGCGCCTCGGTGTGCAGGGAGACGAAGTCCCAGAACGTGTCGTGCGCGCTCTGGGCCTGGGGGATCTCGCGGTCCGGATGTGGCTTGCCGGCGTGGATGACGTCGGGGAACTTGATGGCGTCCTGGATGAAGAAGACCGGGATGTTGTTACCGACCAGGTCGAACGTGCCCTCGTCGGTGTAGAACTTCGTCGCGAAACCGCGGGTGTCCCGGACGGTGTCGGCCGACCCGCGCGAGCCGAGGACGGTGGAGAACCGGACGAAGACGTCGGTCTTGGTTCCCTTCCTGAGGAAGCCCGCCTTCGTCACGGTCTCCGCGGTGCCGTACGCCTCGAACACGCCGTGCGCTCCCGTGCCCCGCGCGTGCACGACGCGCTCGGGGATGCGCTCGTGGTCGAAGTGCGTGATCTTCTCGCGCAGGTGGTGGTCCTGCAGCAGGACCGGCCCGCGCGGGCCGGCCTTCAGCGAGTGGTCGGTGTCGCGCAGCCGCGCGCCCTGCGACGTCGTGAGGTACGCGCCCTGCTGGCCGTTGGCGGTGGCCGGGGCGCCGGTCTCCGCGCCGGTCGGCGTACGGGTCTCGGGCGTGCCCTGCTCCTTCTTCGGCGGCAACGGATCGTGCGGCGTCGTCGGCTCCTCGACCGACGGAGGAGCGCTGCCCGGCGCGCCGGGAACGTCCGGAGTCAGGACGTCGACGACCTTCTCAGCGGCGGCTTCGACGACGTCCTTGACTGCTTTGGCGGGCTTGCTGGCATCCATCTGGGCGTGTCCCTCCGTGGAGCGTGCGCGAGGTGTTCGCCCTACCCAGGCCCCCGCGACGCAAAACCGATCCGCAGGCCCGCCGACCGGTCCCGGCCGATTTCGCGGCGATCACGGCGAGTGGGCGAGGTCCCCGGTCCGGCGCCGGCAGCGCAGGACGCCGTCGTCGATCCGGCCGTACCGCAGCGTCAACACGTCGTGGGCGTAGCTCATGCCGAGTCGCCACGGGGCCCGCGAGCCGGCCTTCGGGAACTCGTCGATGGCGCGCAGCACGTAGCCGGCCTGGAAGTCCAGCAGCGGCCGCTCCGACACGTTCGGGTCGGTGTTGGTGGGGACGCACTGGTCGTAGCCGTGCGCGTCCAGGTGACGCAGCAGCCGGACGACGTACCCTCCGACCAGGTCGGCCTTGAGCGTCCAGGACGCGTTCGTGTAGCCGATGGTGAAGGCGAAGTTCGGCACGCCGCTGAGCATCATCCCCTTGTACGCCATCGTCTCCGGCAGCTTGACGTCCCGTCCGTCGACGGTGAGCTGGATGCCACCCAACGCCAGCAACCGCAGGCCGGTGGCGGTGACGACGATGTCGGCGTCGAGCTCGACGCCGGACTCCAGCCGAAGGCCGGTCTCGGTGAACTCGGCGATGCGGTCGGTCACCACCGACGCCCGGCCGTGCCGGATCGCCCGGAACAGGTCGCCGTCGGGGGCGACGCACAATCGCTGGTCCCACGGCTGGTAGGAGGGCGCGAAGTGGGTGTCGATGTCGTAGCCGGGGGGCAGCGCCCGGGCGGCCGCCTTGCGGAGCATCGACTTCACGACGTTCGGGCGGCGCCGGCTGAGCTGGTAGAAGAGCGTGCCGAACGCGACGTTCTTCCACCGCGTGACGGCGTACGCCCGCCGCGGTCCGAGCAGCCGTCGCAACCGGTTCGCGATCGGGTCCTCGGCCGGCAGCGACGCGATGTAGGTGGGGGAGCGCTGCAGCATCGTCACGTGGGCGGCCCGGTCGGCCATCGCCGGCACGAGCGTCACCGCGGTCGCGCCGCTGCCGATCACCACGACCCGCTTGTCGGTGTGGTCGAGCTCGGCCGGCCAGTGCTGCGGGTGGACGATCGTCCCGCGGAAGCGGTCGGCGCCGGGGAAGTCCGGCGCGTGGCCGGCGTCGTAGCGGTAGTAGCCGCTGCAGACGTAGAGGAAATGGGCGGTCAGCCGGACCGGTGCGCCGTCGTGGACGGCGTCCACTGTCCAGCGGGCCTCCTCGCTGGACCAGGCCGCCCGCACCACCCGGTGCCCGAACCGGATGTGCCGCTCGATGCCGGCCTCGGCCGCGGTGTCCTGAATGTAGCGCAGGATCGACGGCCCGTCGGCGATGGCCTTCGCCTGCGTCCAGGGGCGGAACCGGTACCCGAGGGTGTGCATGTCGGAGTCCGACCGCACACCCGGATACCGGAACAGGTCCCACGTCCCGCCGATGGCGTCCCGCGCCTCCAGGATCGTGTAGCTGCGTTCGGGGAAGGCCGACTGGATGTGGTGCGCGGCGCCGATGCCGGACAGTCCGGCGCCGACGATCAGCACGTCGACGTGCCCGGTCGTGGTCATCGGACCGGCTCCTTCTGCCGTGCGCCGGCGCGCGCCATCAGGCGCGAGATCACGGCGTAGTAGTGGGTCGGCGCGATCCGGGCGAGCGCGTCGAACAGGTACGCGTCCGGGCCGACCAGGATCCGCGCCCTGCCGCGCTCCACGCCGCGGTGGATGATCGCCGCGGCCTTCTCCGGCGAGGTCAGGGTGGCGGCCTCGAACTGCGCGGCCATCTGCTCCTTGGTCCGTCCCCGCCCCTCGGGATCGGTGCGGATCCGGGCGTTGCGGGCGATGTTGGTGGTGATGCCGCCCGGATGCACGGTGACGGCCCGCACGCCCGTGCCGCGCAACTCCTGGCGCAGCGCCTCGGTGAAGCCGCGCACGGCGAACTTCGCCGCGCAGTAGGCGCTCTGGTAGGGCACGCCCAGCAGCCCGTACACGCTGGAGGTGTTCACGATGACGCCGTCGTCCTGCGCGACGAGGATCGGCAGGAACGCCCGGTTCCCGTTGATCACGCCGTGGAAGTTGATGTCGTGCAGCCAGTCGTCGTCCTCGGGCACCGCGTCCAGGACGGTCGAGCTCACCGCGACGCCGGCGTTGTTGAACACCGCCGCCAGCGGACCGGGCAGCCACTCGCGCACCTCGTCGGCGAACCGGTGCTGATCGGCCGCGTCGCGCACGTCCAGCACCCGGCTGAGCACCGGCCCGCGCAGCGACGCCGCGGTCCCGGCCAGCCCGTCGGCATCCACATCGGCGATCGCCACCGGGGAGCCCAGCCCGGACAGCCGCTGCGCGAGGCTGCGGCCGATGCCCGACGCGGCGCCGGTGATGACCACCGGCCGGCCGGTGATCCTAGGAGCCGGTCTGGACATCGCTGCTCCTCGTGGGTACGGACCGCCGGGCGTGGTCGTCGATGAGGTCGAGCAGGACCGGCCAGGCCCCGCTCGGCAGATCATGGCCCATGCCCGGGATGCTCTCCAGGCGGGCGCCCGCGATGGCCGCCGCCGTGGCGGCGCCGCCCGTCGGATGCACCATGCGGTCGCGGTCCCCGTGGATCACCAGCGTCGGGGCGGTGATCGTGCGTACCTGCGGCGTACGGTCGCCGGAGCGGAAGATCGCGGCCAGCTGGCGTGCGGTCCCCGCCGGGGAGGGATCGCGGTCCCACGCCAGGCCGGCCTGCTCGCTCACCCACGCCTCGTCGAACGGGAAGCCGTGCGAGCCGATGTGCCGGAACATCCGCACCGTCCGGTCGACCGCCTCCTGCCGGCTCCTCGCCGGGCGGGCGGCCATCAACCGCCACGTCGAGAGCGCGGGCCGTCCGATGCGGCGCGCCCCGGTCGTCGACATGATGGAGGTGAGCGTGCGCACCCGCTCCGGGTACAGCGCCGTGACGGTCTGCGCGATCATGCCGCCCATGGAGACGCCGACGAGGTGGACACGATCGTGTCGCAGCGCGTCGAGCAGGCCCACGGTGTCGGTGGCGAGGTCCGCGAGGTCGTACTGCTCGGCGGGCCAGCGCCGCCGCATCATCGCCGCCAGACCGGCCGGACGGTACCGGTGGTGCGTCGACGCGCCGGCGTCACGGTTGTCGAAGCGGGTCACCCGGTAGCCCCGGGCCGCGAGCCGCGCGCAGAACTCGGTCGGCCAGCTGTGCAGCTGCTGGCCCAGGCCCGCGATCAGGACGAGCGGTTCGGCGCCGGCGTCGCCGAACTGCTCGTACGCGATCGAGATGCCGCGCCCGACGTCGGCCACCTGCTCGGTCATCGGGCCACCTCGCTGCGCTCGCCGCTCGCGGCGGCGACGGGGCGGTCGGTGCGCCGACGCACGATCACCCGGCCACCCCCGGCCGGGGCGTTGGCGATGCCGCGGGAGCGCCAGCGCTCGTCGGGTTCGGTGGTCGGCTCCACCGTGAACTCACGCAGAAGGGTGCGCAGCACGACGTCCATCTCCATGGTGGCGAAGGCGGCCCCGACGCAGCGCCGGGTGCCGCCGCCGAACGGGATCCACTGGTACAGGTCGGGTTTGGCGTCGACGAAGCGGGACGGGTCGAACGCCCGGGCGTCGGGGAACAACGCCTCGTCGTCGTGGATCAGGGCGATGCTGACCAGTACCGCGTACCCCTGCGGGATCGTCCACCGGCCCAGCTGGAAGGTCTCGGCCTTCACCTGCCGTCCCACCAGGTCGATGACGGGGCGCGTCCGCTGCACCTCGACGATCGTCGCCTCGCGCAACGTCCTGCCGCCCGCGTCCACCTCCGTCACCAGGTCGCGCAGGACCGTGGGGTGACGGCGGATCCGCTCCACCGCCCAGGCCAGCGTGGTGGCCGTCGTCTCGTGCCCGGCGGCGAGCAGGGTGAGCAGCTCGTCGGCGATCTCGCTCCGGCTCATCGGCGAGCCGTCGTGGTAGCGGCTCTGCATCAGCATCGCCAGGATGTCGTCGCGCTCGTCGAGCCGGTCGTCGCGCTCCGCCGTGGTGATCAGTCGTTCGACGACCGCGTCGTACTCCCGGCGCATCGCCCAGAACCGCCCCCACGGGCTCCACCGTCCCCAGTCGACGGCCGGTACGGGCACCACGGCCAGCCGCGAACCGAGGGTGATCATCGCCGGAAGCAGCTCGCGGAGCCGGGCGAACTCGGCGCCCTCGGCGCCGAACACCGCCCGCAGGATGACGTTGAGGGTGATGCGCATCATCGACGGCAGCGTCGGGAACGGCCGCCCTTCCGGCCAGGAGGCCAGCTCACGCACCGTCTCCTCCTCGACGACCGCCTCGTACGCGGCCAGCCGGCGGCCGTGGAACGGCGGGACGAGCAGCTTGCGCCGGCGGCGGTGCTCGTCGCCGGTGAGCGCGAACAGCGAGCCTCGGCCGAGGACCTGCCCGAGGTTCTGGTCCAGGTTGTCGGCGAGGTCGGAACGGGCCTGGAAAAGCTGCTTGATCTCGGCCGGCGCGCTGATGACCACGGTGCGACCGAAGATCGGCATGTCGACGGTGAACGCGTCACCGTAGCGGTCGCGGAGCCGGGGCATTCCCCGTCGCGGCATGGTCAGCGCGTACGCGACCTGCATGAAGCGTGGGCTGGAGGGGCCGGGCGGAAGTGTCGCAGTGGTCATGGGGGGACGCACCTTCCGGGCGTGGTACGTGAACGTACCACCCGGACGGTACGCTCGTGTACCGCCCCATTCAAGGGCTTCACTGCCAGCGAGGGGTATACCGTGACCACGGTGACGACCGCACGACTACCGCGCCCGGCGGAGCCGACCGCGGGTGGGCCCGACGACACCGCCGCCTTCCGCCAGCGGCTGCTCGACGGCCTCGCCGTGTCGATCGCGGAGGTCGGCTACCGGACCACCACGGTCGCCGACATCGTGCGCCGCGCGCGTACCTCACGCCGCACCTTCTACGCGCACTTCTCCGACAAGGAGGCGTGCTTCGTCGCGCTGCTCACCGCCGCGAACGCGAAGATGATCCGTGAGATCTCCGCCGCCGTCGATGCGCGCGCGCCCTGGGCGACCCAGGTGCGCCAGGCGATCGAGGCGTGGATCGCCTCCGCCGAATCCGCGCCCGCCATCACGGTGAGCTGGATCCGGGACGTGCCGGCGCTCGGCGCGCCCGCGCGCCGGCTGCAGCGCGACACGATGGAGTCGTTCATCGTGATGATCCAGAAGCTCTGCGACACCGAGCAGTGGCGCTCCGTCCGCGCCGCGCCGGTGTCCCGGCAGCTCGCGATCATGCTGCTCGGCGGGCTGCGCGAGCTGATCGCGGCGACCGTCGAGGACGGCGGCCGGGTCGACGACGTCACCGAGGTCGCGGTGCGGGCCTCGATCGCCCTGCTCGGCCCCGGCGCGTAACCGACCCCTCGTCACGCGCCCCGTGGCGGGGCGCGACCCCTCGTCACGCGCCCCCGTGGCGGGGCGCGACCCTTCGTCACGCGCCCCCGTGGCGGGGCGCGACCCTTCGTCACGCGCCCCCGTGGCGGGGCACGACCGGACGGATCGCGACGGGGGCGCCGGGCCCGCCGCCGGCGCGCGCCGCGTATTCCGGGACGCCGACGCAGGTGAAGAGCAACGTCGCGAGGTCACCGGAGGTGCCCAGCAGACCGGGCACAGCCGAGTCGATGAACGTCATCCCCGAGGCGCTCGCCCCCAGCGCGTACGCCGCCAGGTGCAGCCGGCCCTCGACCAGCCCGGCCGCGAGCTGCGCGTCGCGATAGCCGCGGTCGTCGAGCGTGGACAGCGGCGTGGCCGCGATGACGACGTACGCCGCGTCGCCCGCGAGCGACTGGTTGAGACAGACCGACAGCAGCTCGCCGCGCAGGTTTCCCGTCCGCAGCGGCGTCGACAGGTCCGGCCATCGGTAGAGCCCGGGCGGCACGCCGTCGACGCCGTGGACGGCGACCCAGTGCGGCACGTCCACCCCGCGCAGCGCCGCGGCCAGAGGCCACTCCAGCAGGGCGCGCGGCAGCGTCCGTGACCGGTCCATCCGCCGCTGCGAACCGCGGCGCCGCACGACCTCGTCGAGCGGATCCGACGGCGGGAACTCCGACAGCGGAGCCGCGTGCGGCCACGGCCCCCCGAGCGCGTCACGGTCGCCCGCGCGCTGCGCGACCGTACACAGTGGTAGCTCGACCGGTGGCAGCTCTCCCGGCACCGCCGCCCCGGTGGGTCTGATCGCCGGTTCTCCGTCGCCGAGCGAGAGCAGGGCCAGCGGGTGCTCGTGCACCCCGTCCGCGCCGACCAGCTCCCGAAGCGCGGCGTCGGGGAAGCGCGAGCGCAGCCGCGGCGCGAGCCCGGCGCTGGCGGCCGCCGCCGACAGTTGAGACAGCAGCGTCCCGGCGTCCCAGTAGAGATGCCGCCACCCGCGCTCGGCATAGCGCCAGCCCGTGCGCCACGGCACCCCGGTCACCACGATCGTCGTGACCGTCCCGGTGGCGGCGGGGCCGACGCGGACCAGCGCGTGCCGGGCCGCGTCGTACCAGTGCACCCCGTCCGGGACGCCCGCGACGCCCCGGGTGCTGGCGTAGACCTCCAGCGGGAAGCGGGCGCCGGCGGATCCGGAGGCGCGGTACAGGATCGGGCGCCCGTTGCGCTCGGCGGTGCGGACGACGCCGGCGCCGAGGAAGAGCACGCGGCCGAGCTGCGCCGCGTCCATGGGCTGCGTCGGCGAGGCGACGCCGGCCAGCACGGCCGTCGCGGGGACGCCCGGGTCGGGCAGGTCGCGCGGCAGGGCGAGGAGATCGAGCCCGTCCGGGTACGCCTTCATCGGTGGTGGCAGCGTCGCGGGATCGTTCGGAACGAGGTCGTGCCGGACCCGAGGATCGTCCGTCGGCACGTCCCAGTCCCGCGTCGGCACGTACGACGTCAGTCGGTGCAGCAGTCCGGCGCCGGCATCGAGATCCATGCGCCCATCCTGCCAGCGCGCGAGCCGGTCTTCAGCCCAGCAGCTCGTCGAGCGCGCCGGCGAAGACCTCGTGGTGCCGGACGACGTCGTCGACGGTGGTCTGCGGGCACATCAGCGCCATGTTGTGGAACGGGGTCAGCAGAATGCCGCGGTTGAGCAGGTAGACGTGCAGGTAGTCCTCCAGCTGGGGGTCGGCGCAGGCGGCCGAGGCGGTGCCGGTGCGGGGCGCCGGGGCGGCGAAGCGGTACTCCACCCGCGCCCCGAGTTGGCTCACCGACCAGGGCAGCGCGTGACCGTCGATGATGGCGCGGACGCCGTCGGCGAAGGCGGTCGCCACCTCGATCATGCCGGCGAACGCGTCGTCGGTGAGCACCTGCAGCAGGGTGGCCCGGGCGGCGGCGACCGACACGGGATTTCCGGCCAGGGTCCCCCCGACGCCGCCCATGTCGACCAGGTCCAGGTCGGTGCGGCCGGTCAACGCGGCGGCGAGCTCGGCCGAGAGGCCGTACGCGCCGATCGGGACACCGCCGCCGATGGCCTTGCCGATCGTGACCACGTCCGGGTCCAGGCCCCATGCCTCGGTCGCGCCGCCGGGGCCCGCCGAGAAAGTGTGCGTCTCGTCGTGAACGAGATAAGCGCCGTGCTGCCGGGTGAGCGCGCGGACCCCGTCGAGGTAGCCCGGCTCGGGCAGGACGATGCCGATGTTCGTCAGCGCGGGCTCCATCAGCACCGCGGCGACGTCGCCGTGCGCCAGTTCCCGCGACAGCCCGTCGAGGTCGTTGAACTCGGCGACCCGGCTGGTCAGGGTCACGTCGCAGGGGGCACCGACGTTGCCCTCCCGGCTGTGCGGTCGCCCGTCGGGCCCGACGACGATGAGTGACTCGTCCACGGAGCCGTGGTAGCAGTAGCTGTTCACCAGGATGCGGGGACGACCCGTGACGGCGCGCAACAGCCGGATCGCCCAGCGGTTCGCGTCGGTGGCGGTCAGCGAGAGGCTCCAGTACGGCAGCCCGAAGCGCCGCGCCAGTTCGGCGCCGACGACCGCGGCGTCCTCGGTGGGCAGCATGGTGCTCGCCCCGCCCAGCTCGGCCAGGCGGCGGGTGACCGCTTCGACCACCGGGGCGGGGGAGTGCCCGGCCATCGCGCCGGTGTCGCCCAGACAGAAGTCGCGGTACTCGTGGCCGTCGATGTCGGTCAGCCGCGCGCCGCGTGCCCGGTCCACGTACACGGGGAAGCCGGCAGCGCTCTTGTTCATCCACGTCATCGGCACCCGGCCGAACAGGTGGTCGGCGCGGGCGTGGGCGGCTGCCGACCGGGGATGACGGTCGACGAACGCGGAGCGCTCCCGGTCCAGCAGGGTGTCGAGGCGGGCGCGGTCGATGCGCTCGGCTACGGAATCCGTCGGCATCGGGCGACCGTACCAACGACCTGTGCGCCGTGTCACCGGCATGGCGACTGATTTCGTGACGCACAGCCGCGCCGGATGAGCGATCGCGACGGCGCGAAACGGCGACGCTCGGGCCCGAACGGAGCCCGTGCCGCCGCGTTACGCCGTCACGCCCGCGTCACCGGCTCGACGAGTCGACGCTCACGCGCGATCTCGGCGTGGAACGTGACCGTGCACTCGGGGTCGGCGCCGGAGAAGAGGGTTCCCTCGTGCTGGACGGCCGCGGCCGCCCAGGTCAGCGCGGCCCGCAACGCCTCGTGGCCGGTGCCGCCGGCGGACAGGAAGCCGGCCAGCAGCGCGTCGCCCGCGCCGACGGCACTGACCACGTTCGCCACCGGGGCCTCGGCGTGCAGTGCGCCCCGGTCGTCGACCAGCACCGCGCCGTCCGCGCCAAGGCTGGCCAGCACCGTGCGGGCGCCCTGCTCGCGGAGTCGTTCCGCGGCGTCGACGACGTCGCCGACGGTCTGCAGGTCGTGGCCGACGACCTCGGCCAGCTCGTGCACGTTCGGCTTGACGAGGTCGGGACCGGCGGCGAGGGCGGCCCGCAGGGCGGGTCCGGAGCTGTCGATGGCGATCCGGATGCCGTGGCGCCGCGCCTCGGCGGTGAGCCGGGCATAGAGATCGGTGGGCACGCCGGCCGGGAGACTGCCGCAGCCGGCCAGCCACGTCACGTCGTGGGTGTCCTTGAGCGCCGCGGTGATCAGGGCCTCGACCTCCGCGCCGTCGAGTTCCGGCCCGCGCTCGTTCACCTTCGTGACGGTGCCGTCCGGCTCGACCAGGCTGATGTTGCTGCGCACGTCGCCGGCGATCGGCACGGTGAGGTGGGCGACGTCGGCGTCCCGCAGCATCTCCACGAGCTGCGTGCCGACCGAGCCGCCGACCGGCAGCACGGCGACCACGTCGTGGTGGTGGGCGCGCAGCGCGAGCGCGACGTTGACGCCCTTGCCGCTGGGTTCGCTGCGGCTGCGGCTGCTGCGGATGACGGTGCCGCGCGGAAGCTCGTCGATGAAGACGGTCCGGTCGACGCTGGGATTGGGCGTGAGAGTAATGATCATGTCAGCTCCACCTCCAGGCCGGCGGCCCGGAGCGCTTTCAGGTCGGCATCGGGCAGGCCCGTGTCGGTGATGAGCAGGTCGATGTCGGACAGGTCGGCGTGTTTGCAGAGGCTCACGCCGCCGACCTTGCTGTGGTCGGCGAGCAGGATGCGCCGGCGGGCGCTGCCGAGCATGAGCCGCTTGACGGCGGCCTCGGCCGGATCCGGTGTGGTCAGCCCGCGCTCCACGGAGATGGCGTTGGCGCCGAGGAACGCGACGTCGACGTTGATCTCGGCCAGCGCGCGGACCGCCCAGTCGTCGACCTCGGCCAGGGTCAGCGGCCGCACCCGGCCGCCGAGGGTCACGACGGTGAGCATGGGGTGGTCGACCAGGGCGAGCGCGATCGGCAGGGTGTTGGTGTAGACGGTCAGCTCCCGGTCGGCCGGGAACAGCTCCGCCAGCCGCGCCGTGGTCGACCCGGCGTCGATCAGGACCGCGCCGGCGGCGGGCAGGTGCGCCAGCGCCGCGGTCGCGATCCGGGTCTTCTCCTCGCTGTAGTACGTGCGGGTGACCACGGCGGGCTCGAAGGAGAGCTGCCCGACCGGGACCGCCCCACCGTGGACCCGCCGCAACAGCCCCTGCCGTTCCAGCCCGATCAGGTCCTTGCGGACGGTCTCCTTGGTGACGTTGAGCCGGGCCGCCACCTCGGCCGCGTCGACGCGGCCCGCCGCGCGCAGCTCAGTCATGATGGCCTGCTTGCGCTCCGCGGCGTACGGCGCCCGGCGGGCCTGACCCGGGTCGCCGGGCTGGTCGACCGGGGAGGTCACGACGCGCTCCACGCGGGCTGGCGGGAGGCGCCCGGACGGGCGCCGCGAACGGTCCGGGTACGCCGGGTCGCGCCGCGGCCGCGGTCGCACGTCGTACTCATGCCATCTGCTCCTTCGTCATCGCCGCGCCACTGTTACAGGTGATGATCTCGGATCGACCCCGCCGCCGGCGCCCCCTGCCGTGCCGCGCCGGGCCCGCGGGGCGTCAGTCCACCACGGGGAACTCGGCCGGCGTCGCGTACAGGCCGGCGGCCATGGCGGCGAACAGCGCCGCACCGCGGGCGCCGCCCTCGTCCACCGAGGAGTGCCGCAACGGGCCGAGGACCCGACGCTTCACCTCGAGCAACGCGTGGCTGCGCGCCCAGCCGCCCGTGACGACCAGCGACTGGTGGTCGCCGACGACCGCCGACATGGCCGAGTGCACGGACCCGGCCTGGGCGGTGACCGCCTCCAGCGCCGCGCGCCAGAGGTCGGCGGGGGTGAGCCCGCTGCCGATCCCGGACACCGTCAACGCCTCATCGTCCACGCCGTCGACGCGCAGCGGCGGCGTGTTGCGGGCCAGCGCGTCGCGGTCGAGGTCGGGCAGCTCCCGCGACGTCCGCCCGAGCAGCGCGAGGATCCGCTGCAGCGCCAACCCGCCCTGGGTCCCGCCCAGCAGGCACCACCGGTCGGCCAGCACGTGCCAGCCGGTGGTGATCCCGGCGCCGGCCAGCTTCGCGACGGCGTCGCCGTCCAGTCCGATGGGGACGGTGCGGATCAGCGCCTCCGCGGTGCCGCACGAGTCCAGCTCGTCCCCGGGCCCCGCCGCACCCACACCCACGGTCGCCGCCTGGTGGTCGTGGCCGGCCACGGTGAGCACCGCGCCGGTCAGCCGGGGGAGTCCGGCCTCCGCGGTGACCCGGCCCAAGGGGGTGCCCGCGGTCACGAGCTCGGGCATCAGGGACGCACTCGCCCCCGACCACTCCAGCGCCTCCGGCCACCAGCCGCGGCTGCTCAACTCGAGCCAGCCGGTGCGCGAGGCGAGCGACTGCTCCGCTCCCTCCTCGCCGCCGAGGCCGCGGACCACCCACTCGGCGATGTTGAGCCGGCGGGTGGCGGCGCGCAGTTGCGGATGGTGGGCGAGCAGCCACCGGTGCTTGGTCAGCGACCACTGTCCGCGCAGCGGCAGGCCGGTGTGCCGGGCGAAGCGGTCGTCCCCGATGGCGGCTTTCAGGTCGTCGACCTCGGCGCCGTCGCGGGTGTCGTGCCACGCGATGACCGGTCCCAGGGGCGCGCCCCGCCCGTCCAGCAACACGCCGGACTCGCCCATGCTGGTGACGCCGACGGCCGCGACCGCGCCCTCCGGCGCGTCGGCCAGTGCCAGCGCCAACGCCTCGCGGGCGGAGTCGAGCACGGCGTTGGGGTCCATCTCGGCGCCCTGCGCCGTGGTGGTCCACGGCGTGACGGAACGGCCCTGCGCGACCGGCTGGCCGGCCGCGGTGAAGACCACGGCCTTGCTGCTGGTGGTGCCGACGTCCAAGCCGACGAGCAACGGGATCATCGACGACTCCTCGACTTGTGAAGCATTGCGCCGTTGCGTTTCGCTGGTTAGCGTTGCGTTTCGTTGGAGTTCTGTCAAGAGCGCGACGAGCCGGGGTTGTCGGCCACGGATCTTCGTCCCGCCCCGCCGTCCCCGGCCCCGTCCGGTCGTCACCCCGGAGGCAGCAGATGCCGCTAGTCACCACCCAGACCCTCATCGACGACGCTCGCGCGCAGCGGATCGGCGTGGGCGCCTTCAACGTCATCACGCTCGAGCACGCCGAGGGGATCGTGGCCGGCGCGGAGCAGGCCGGCGCGCCGGTGATCCTGCAGATCAGCGAGAACGCGGTGAAGTTCCACGGCGGCCGGCTCGCGCCGATCGCCGCCGCCGCGGCCGCGGTCGCCGCCCAGGCCGCCGTGCCGGTCTCGCTCCACCTCGACCACGTCGAGGACACCGCGCTGCTGCACCAGGCCGCCGACGCCGGGATGAGCTCGGTCATGTTCGACGCGTCGCACCTCGACTACGAGGACAACGTCGCCGCCACGCGGGCCGCCGCCGAGTGGGCGCACGAGCGCGGCCTGCACCTGGAAGCCGAGCTGGGCAAGGTGGGCGGTAAGGACGGCGCGCACGCGCCGGGCGTCCGGACCGATCCGGGGGAGGCCGCGGCGTTCGTCGCCGCCACCGGCGTGGACTCGCTCGCGGTGGCGGTCGGCAGCTCGCACGCGATGACGACCCGCACGGCCCGGCTCGACCACGAGCTCATCGCCCGGCTGCGGGACGCGGTCCCGGTGCCGCTGGTGCTGCACGGCTCGTCCGGGGTGGCCGACGCCGAGCTGCGCGGCGCCGTGGCGGCCGGCATCGTGAAGGTGAACATCGGCACGATCCTGAACGTGGCGTTCACCGGTGCCGTCCGGGCGACGCTGACCGACCCGAAGCTCGTCGACCCGCGCAAGTACCTCGCGCCGGCGCGCACCGAGATCGCCGCAGTGGTGCAGCGGATGTTGGGCCTGCTCAATACGGTGGACGGCCCGCTCGCCGAGACCGACGCCTGACCCGTGCGGGCGCCGTCGGGCAGCCACGACGCGCCCGCGGAGATCGGTCCGCGCGGGCCCTTGACATGTTTCAGGCGCGTGTCTACCTTCTAACCACCATGTGACATCGATTACCTGGTGCCTCACGGCGATGAGTCAGGAGGGCTCCGGACGCGGCGGACCAGCCGATCCGGACAGACGGACACCACGCTGATCCGCGGTCCGCCTCCGCCCCCCGAATCGTCCCGATGTCTGGGCTCGGTGCAGGGGCGCACCTCGCGCGCCTGCGCTCGGTCCCGGGCGGCGCGCGTCGGTCGATGCGCGCCAGTTTGGTGACCGGGACGGGAAGGTCATGATCTTCCCGGTCGGTGACCCTGACGCTGTGTCGCTTCGCGGATGTCGTGGCGTACGAGGCCACGGTAGGACCCGATCTTGGAAGAGGGTTGACATGCCGGTAAATGGCACGTGACCAGCTCGTTGACGGTCGTGACATCGATTACCTTGCTGGTTCCCGACCGTGGTCCCGCGTAGGTCATCCGCAGACAGCACGTCGACACCGGCGACGGAGTGTTCGCACGCCGACCCCGGTGACGGCTTCGCCAGGCCTTCGCCGACGGCCTCCCGGTTTCCGGGGGCGCCCGCCCGGCACGCATCACCGGCCGACAGGCCGATCCCTGCATCACGCATATTTGTTAGCGAAAAGGACGAACCAGATGCGAGTTTTCGACGCGAAGATGACGCGGCGCGCGTCGTTGTCCCTGGGCGCGGCGGCCGTCCTGGCCGCCGTCGGGGCATGCTCCTCCGGGTCCAAGTCGGGCAGCGGCTCGGGTGACAAGATCGGCTGGTCGGTGGC
Organism: Micromonospora pattaloongensis; assembly: GCF_900107255.1. GTDB lineage: Bacteria > Actinomycetota > Actinomycetes > Mycobacteriales > Micromonosporaceae > Micromonospora_I > Micromonospora_I pattaloongensis. The sequence continues at coordinate 43,095 of NZ_FNPH01000015.1, forward strand.
TTACTTCGACCACCCCGTCTACCAGCTGATGATGAAGGGGGCCAAGGAAGAGGCCGCCAAGCTGGGTGTCGAGGTCATCTTCGCCGACGGCAAGAACGACCCGGCCGTCCAGACCCAGCAGCTCAACAACTTCCTGGCGCAGAAGCTCGACGGCATCATCCTCACCCCGGCGGTGTCGGACCCGATGATCCCGGCCATCAAGAAGGTCAACCAGGCCAAGGTGCCGTTCGCGGTCGTCGACCGGCGGATGGAGACCAAGGGCTCCGGCATCAAGTGGGACTTCCTGGTCAGCTGGGACATGGTCAAGTCGGGCACCGTCGGTGGCGAGCAGATCGTCAAGGCGCTGAACGGCAAGGGCAAGATCGCTGTCGTCGAGGGCACCGCCGGCGCGGGCTCCACGGTCGACCGGGGTGGCGCGTTCTACAAGGTGATCGCCGCGAACCCGGGCATCGAGGTCGTCTACAAGGCGGACGGCAACTTCACCCGCTCCGGTGGCCAGCAGGTGACCGAGGCGATCCTGCAGCGCTTCCCCAAGGGCCAGCTCGACGCCATCTACTACATGGCGGACGAGATGCTCTTCGGTGGCATCCAGGCGATCAAGAACGCCGGCCGCCGCGACGACCTGAAGATCGTCAGCTGCGACGGCGACAAGAACGCCCTCGACATGCTGCGCAAGGGCGAGATCGACTACGACGGCATCTTCTTCCCGCAGGACGAGGGCGTCATCGGCACCCGCCTGATGACCCAGCTACTCAAGGGCGAGAAGCCGGACTTCGCCAACCAGGAGCACGAGGGCCGCAAGGCCGCGCTCGAGGAGCACGAGGGCATGGTCTGGGTCAAGCCGGACTTCTTCGGCGTCGACCCCAGCAACATGAACGACCCGCAGTTCGTCGGCTGGTAAGCCACCCGTTCTGCATCGCGGATCGCGATCCGCGGCCGCCCTTTCCGCTCGCCGTCGTCGGCGGCGAGCGGAAAGGGCCCTTTACCGACCGACCGCCAACGGGAGCACGAGAAAGGGAGCGTGCCCATGGTCGCTTCATCGACTCCACAGCCCCTCCTGCGCATGGAGGGCATAACCAAGTCGTACGGGAACGTCCAGGTGCTCCACGGCGTCGACCTCGAGGTCGGGCGCGGCGAGGTGCTGGGACTGCTCGGCGAGAACGGCGCCGGTAAGTCGACGCTGCTGAACGTCCTCAACGGCGTCATCGGCAGAGAGGGCGGCTCGGTCCTGATCGACGGGCAGCCGGTGGAGTTCGCCGGCCCGAAGCAGGCGCAGGAGGCCGGCCTGGCCTTCATCCACCAGGAACTGAGCGTGCTGCCGTACCTCAGTGTCGCGGAGAACATCTTCATCGGCCGGCTGCCCCGGCGCAAAGGGATGCCCTGGCTGGTCGACTGGGCGAGCTGTTACCGGCGCGCGGGGGAGATCCTCGAGCGCCTCGGGGTGAGGATCGATCCCCGGACGATGGTCGGCCGGCTCGGCACCGCCGAACAGGAGCTCGTCGAGATCGCCAAGGCGCTGTCGATGAACGCCCGCATCATCACCATGGACGAGCCGACTGCGTCGCTGACCGAGGCGGAGATCGAACGCCTCTTCACGCTGATGCGCCAGCTCAAGGCCGACGGGGTCTCCGTGCTGTACGTGTCGCACCGGCTCGACGAGGTCGGTGAGATCTGCGACCGGGCGACGATCCTGCGCGACGGGAAGATCGTGACCACCGTCGACGCCAAGACGACCGGGTCGCACGCCCTGGCGACGATGATGGTGGGTCGGGAGCTGTCGGAGCTCTTCCCGAAGACCGAGCACGAGCGCGGTCCCGAGACGCTGCGGGTGTCGGATCTCTCGACCCCGAAGCTCAAGAACGTCAGCCTCACCGCCCACCGCGGCGAGATCCTCGGCCTCGCCGGGCTGGTCGGCTCCGGCCGCACCGAGCTGGCCAGGGCGATCTTCGGCGCCGATCCGATCACCTCCGGCGAAATCTTCGTCGAGGGCGAGAAGGTAACCATCGACTCGCCGGGCGCCGCCATCCGGCATGGCATCGGCCTGGTGCCGGAGGACCGCAAGCATCAGGGCGCGGTCCTGTCGATGAGCAACGCGCAGAACATCAGCCTCGCCTGCATGTCGAAGGTGAGCCGGTTGGGCCAGCTCAACCGGGGCGCCGAGCGGCAGGAGGCGCGACGGCTCATCCAGGACCTGCAGGTCTACCCGCCGCGCGCCGAGCAGGAGACCGGGCGGCTGAGCGGCGGCAATCAGCAGAAGGTGGTGCTGGCGAAGTGGCTCTTCGCCGGTTCGAAGATCCTCATCGTGGACGAGCCCACTCGCGGCGTCGACGTCGGCGCGCGGGCCGCCATCCACGGCCTGATCAACGACCTGGCCGGCCAGGGCGCCACGATCATCATGATCTCGTCCGATCTGCCCGAGGTCATGGGCATGAGCGACCGGATCCTCGTCATGCACGAGGGGCGGGTCGCCGGTGAGCTTGCCCGGAAGGACTTCAGCGAGGAGGCGATCGTGATGTACGCCTCCGGTCTCGAGCCGACCACCTCCGGCCCCGAGCCGGCCGTCGCGGGACTTGAGCCAACTAGAGAAGGGTCGAACGCGTGAGCTCCACCGCGCAGCTGGACCGCCAGGTCGTCGAGGCGCCGAAGCGTGGCCTGGCTCGACTGAACATTCAGCTCGAGAACATCGCCAGCGGCATCGTGCTGGTGCTGCTCGTGATCGTCCTCGGCGCCGTCTCGCCGGCGTTCCTGTCGTTCTCCAACTTCCTCGACATCGCCCGGGTCGTGGCCATCACGGGCATCATCGCCGTGGGCATGACCCTGGTCATCATCACCGGCGGCATCGACCTGTCGGTCGGCTCCACCGTCGGCCTGGTCGGGGCGGTCACCGCGTCGCTGGTCGCCGGGTCCGTGAGCGACAACGCGCTCGTCTCCGGCGTGAAACTGCCGGTGCCGCTCGCGGTGCTCGTCGGGCTCGCCGTCGGCGCCCTGATCGGCCTCATCAACGGTCTGATCATCACCAGGACGAAGATCGAGCCGTTCATGGCCACCCTGGGCACGATGATCTTCGTGAAGGGCCTGCTGTACCTGTACACCGGCGGGTACCCGATCACCTTCGACCCGATGCCGCACGGCTACGCATTCCTCGGTCAGGGCGCGATGTTCGGGGTCCCGACGCCGGTCGTGTTCTTCGCGGTCGCGGTCGCCGTGCTCTGGTGGCTGTCCCGGCGGATGTCGGTCGGCCGCGCCATCTACGCCATCGGCGGCAACCCGGAGGCGGCCCGGCTGTCCGGCCTGAAGGTCGACCGGACGAAGGTCTTCGTCTACACGCTGCTGGGCCTGCTCGCCGGTCTGGCCGGGATCATCCTGACCTCGCGGCAGGCCAGCGCCGACACCGTCATCGGCACGGGGTTCGAGCTGATCGCGATCTCCGGGGTCGTGATCGGTGGGACCAGCCTCACCGGTGGCCGCGGCTCCGTCATCGGCAGCCTCATCGGTGTCTTCATCGTCGGCGTGATCCAGAACGCACTCAACCTGTTCGGGGCCTCGACGCAGATCCAGTACGTCGTCACCGGACTGGTGCTGCTGCTCGCGATCAGCCTCGACGGGATCGCGCGGCGCCGGAGGCGGACATGACCACGGCCAGCTCGCTTCGGTTCCCCCGCGCAGAGAGCAGGAACAGGTAGATGTCGACGTTGCTAGCACAGAACCCAGGGCGCCAGCGCGAAGCGAAGGCGTCCCGGACCCGCCGCCTGCCCATCCAGGGCCAGCAACTGGCGCTCGTGGTGTTGATCGCCCTGCTGGCGGCCGTGTTCACCACCCAGTCCCCGGAATTCCTCTCCGTTGCCAGCATCGAGAACCTGCTGCGCAGCGCGTCGATGTTCGGCATCGTCGGCCTCGGCCTGACGATCGTCGTCATCAGCACCGGCTCCATCGGCGGCATCGACCTGTCGGTCGGGTCGATGATGGCGCTCGGTGGGGCGATCGGCGCCGGGCTGCTCGGCACCGCGTTCGGCGCGGCCAACCCGGTGCAGCTCCCGGCCGCCCTCTCGATGCTGATCGCCCTGGTGGTCACGGCGGCGCTCGGCGCCCTCAGCGGCCTGCTGATCTCGCTTCTCAAGCTCGCGCCCTTCGCGGTCACGCTGGGCATGATGAGCGTGGCGCGCGGCCTCACCTACCTGGTGATCGCCTGGGCCATCGGCAGCTCGAACACCGCGGGCGTCACGTTCTCCGATCCGCTGTTCGACGTGTTCGGGCTCGGCATGGTCGGGCCGATCCCGACCATCACGGTGCTGTTCCTCGTGCTCGCCGCGCTGATCGCGTTCGTGCTCAAGGCGACCACCTTCGGCCGCAGCCTGTTCGTGCTCGGCGGCAACGCCGAGAACGCGCGGCTCGCGGGCATCAACGTCCGCCGGACGATCATCATCGTGTTCGCGCTCAGCGGGCTGCTGGCCGGCCTCGGCGGTCTGATCCTGACCGGCCGGCTGTCGTCCGCGTCACCGCTGGCGGCGACCGGGTACGAGCTCGAGGTCATCATGGTCGCCGTCATCGGCGGCACGAGCCTGGCCGGCGGCCGCGGCTCGATCCTCGGCACCGTGCTGGCGGCGATCCTGGTCAGCGAGATCGACACGGGTCTGGACATGATGAACGTGGATTCGTTCTACCAGTACCTGGTCAAGGGCACGATCCTCGTCGTGGCGGTCGTCCTCGACAAGGCCTACCAGGCCCGTAGTTCCCGGAAGTTGGTTCAGCAGAGCGCGTGAGATGGCCAGCGGGCCGGGGTGGAAGCCCCGGCCCGCCGCGGTTGAGGGGTGAGCTGCATGGAGTACGCGAGGAAGCCGGACCCGGTCGACGTTCTCATCGTCGGCATGGGCGCGTCCGGGGCCACCGCCGCGAAGGTGCTGTGCGAGGCGGGCCTGACGGTGGTCGGCCTGGAGCGCGGGCCGTGGCTGCGGCCGCGCGAGCACTTCTCGGGCGACGAGATCAAGTTCCTCAACCGCACGTACCTGTGGTCGGATCCGCGCGTCAACCCCCGCACGGTGCGGATGGACGACAGCGAGACCGCGGTGCCGACGCCGTTCTCGATGGTGCCGCAGATGGTGGGCGGCGGGACGGTGCACTGGGCGGGCTGGCTGCCGCGCCCCCGCCCGTCGGACTTCCGGATGCGCACCCTGCACGGCGACATCGAGGGGGCCAGCCTCGCCGACTGGCCGATCACCTACGACGACCTCGAACCGTACCTGTCGAAGGTGGAGTGGGCCTTCGGCTGCGCGGGCCTGGACGGCGCGGACGCGCACGAGCCGCACCGCAGCACGCGGTACCCGACGCCGCCCGCGCCGCCGACCCGGGCCGCCAAGCGCTTCTACGAGGCCTGCGAGAAGTTGGGCATCAACGCGATGCCGATCCCGCAGGCGCTGATCACCAGGCCCTTCCGGGGACGGACCCCGTCCAACTGGACGAGCTTCTGGAACGGGTACGGCGACCCGAGCGGGATGCGCTCGTCGACGCTGGACACGTTCGTGCCCGAGGCGCTCGCGACCGGCAACCTCGACCTGCGGTCGGAGTGCTACGTGCGCGAGGTGACGGTCGGGCCGGACGGTCGCGCCCGTGGCGTGGTGTACATCGACGCCGACGGCCGGGAGGTGGAGCAGGAGGCGAAGCTGGTCCTGCTGTGCCTCGGCGCGGTCGAGTCGGCGCGTCTGATGCTCATGTCGAAGTCCCGGCAGTTCCCCGACGGTCTCGCCAACACCAGCGGACAGGTCGGGCGCAACGCCACCTTCCACGAGTACCTGTTCGCCGTCGGCCTCTTCGACGACGAGCAGCCGCTGTACGGCTTCCCCGGCAACTACATCAGCGGCGGCTCGTTCCAGTTCTACGAGACCGACTACGACCGTGGCCACATCGGCGGCGCGCTGATCGGCGCATCGCACGTCGGCCAGCCGGTCAACTGGAACTTCCCGGGCAGGCCGGCGTGGGGCGGCGCCGCCAAGGACGCGGACCGCGACTTCTACAACCACGCGATGAAGATCGGCCACACCCTGCACGACATGCCGGTCGAGACGAACCGGGTGGACCTCGACCCCGAGGTGAAGGACGCGTGGGGGCTGCCGGCGGCCCGGATCACCCACAAGGCGCACCCCAACGACATCGCGCTGGCGAAGTGGCAGGTCGACAAGAATGTCGAGATCCTCGAGGCGGCCGGCGCCTGGAAGACGATCCCGGTGTACCTCGAGCGCGGCCGTGCCAGCGGAAACACCTGTCACCAGCACGGCACGGTGCGGATGGGCACGGATCCGGCCAAGAGCGTGCTCAACGAGTGGTGCCAGGCGCACGACGTGGACAACCTCTATGTCCTCGACGGCGCGAGCTTCCCGACGGCCACCGGGGTCAACCCGACGCTGACCATCATGGCGAACGCGTGGCGGTGCGCCGACTACATCGCCCGGGTGCACGCTAAGGGCCGCGAGGAGCGGTTGCCGCAGGACCGGCCGACGACGGCGATCTGAGGAGGAGACGATGACATCGATGGCAGAGTGGCCGGTCGTCCTCGCGCCCGTGGATCCCGACGCGACGGACCGGCTCTTCTTCACCGATCACGAATGGGACACGGTCGAGGCGGCGACCGCGCGGATCATCCCGACGGACCACGATCCGGGGGCGCGCGAGGCGTGTGCCGTCCGGTTCATCGACCGGTTCCTGTCGGGCACCGACCACGTGTACGCCGCCGCGGACGGCAGCGGGTTCCTCCGGATGAGCGGGAAGCTCGCCGACGCCTGGCGGGCCCGGATCGCGGACCTGCAGGAGACCTACCGGCGGGGCGTGCGCGAACTCGACGCGATCGCCGGACAGAGCTTCGGCGCCGACTTCGTGTCGCTCACCGACGAGCAGCAGGACTTCGTCCTGGAGCGGATCTCCGGCGCGCCGAAGCCCGTTCCGGTGGTGCGCGAGGCCGACGCCGCGGCTCCGACGATCCAGGTGTACGCCTTCGACGACGGATTGTCGTTCTTCGACGCCCTGGTGGCGCACACCCGACAGGGTTTCTACGGCGATCCGGTCTACGGCGGCAACCGCGGTCGGGTGGGCTGGGACGTGATCGGATTCCCCGGTCCGGCGTCGCTGAAGGACACCATGGACGGCACGTACAGCGTGCGGGATTACTACCTGCAGGAATACGACTGGGCGGAGCTCATCCCGCACCTGCGGCAGACGGGCGACGGTGCCGCGTGACGTCGGTGCCTGATGTCGTTCGGCGTTCCGCGGCTGCCCGCGGCACCCTAAGATTTTGGACAGCGGCCTCGTGAGGGGCATTATCTCCGTCCGCACCGGGCCGGGGCTGCTCGGAGGGAGCACATACCCGCCTCATGGCAATGAGAGGACGGCGAGCCGGTTGATCAGAGCTATTGCCGGCGACGGGAGGGCCGTGGCCACGTGGGCGCGGCGACGTGAATGCGACGGGCCGTCATGACGAAGAAGGTCGTGCGGCTCAGCGACGTCGCCCTGGCCGCCGGCACCAGCGCGAAGACGGCCTCTCGCGTGATCAACGGGGATCCGCGGGTCTCCGTGGAGACCCGCCAGCGCGTCGAAGAGGCGGTGGAGCGGCTGGGCTACCGGGTCGACCTGCTCGCCCGGTCGCTGCGGCGCGGCGTGGACGACACGATCGGCGTCATCGTCGAGTCGATCGCCGACCCGTTCTTCGCCGCCGTCATCAGCGAGATCGAGCTCGCCGCGCTCCGCCGTGGCCTGAACGTGATCGTCGCGAGCAACCGGCGGCTGCCCAACCGCGAGGCGACGATCGTCGACACCCTCCAGCAGCGACGCGTCGCCGGGTTGATAGTCACGCCGCACACCGCCGACCTGTCGTACCTGGCGACCACCAGCACGCCGGTCGTCTTCGTCGACCGGCACCCGAAGAACTTCCCGGCGGACGTCGTGGTCTTCGACGACCGCGGCGGCGCGCGCACCGCGGTGCGGCACCTGATCCGCCACGGCCACGAGCGGATCGCGTTCGTCAGCGACGATCTGGAGATAGAGACCTCGCGCAACCGGTACGCCGGTTACGTGGACGCGCTCACCGAGGTCGGGCTCCCGGTGAGGCCCGAGATCGTCGCCACGGACTGCGCCGAGGCCCCCGCCGCGCGGGCGCGCACCAGCCAGTTCCTCGATCTCCGCGAGCCGCCGACCGCCATCTTCAGCGCCCGTTCCGAGACGTCGCTGGGGGTGGTGAAGGTGTTGCACGACCGGGGCCGCACCGACATCGCGGTGGTGTCCTTCGGGGACTTCGCGCTGGCCGACGTCCTGTCGCCGGCGATCACCGTGCTGGAGCACTCGCCCGAGCTGCTCGGCCGGCTGGCCGTGGAGCGGCTCTTCGACCGGCTCGATGGGACCTGCGGCGATCCGGTGAACACGGTGATTCCGCTGCGTCTGGTGCCCCGTGGGTCGGGGGAGATCGTCGCGCCCGGCAAGCCGGCGCCGGTGGACACGGTTCCGCCCGCCGACTATCCGTTCGCGTTGCCGGCGACCCCGCGCGTGCCCAACTTGCGGCGTTGACCGCACCGGACGTGGACGGTGGCCGCTAGCCGGGCCATGTCCGGATCGGCATGGGAGAGGAAGGAAGATTCGCCACCACGTAGCGTCCCACCCGTCGGCCGACCACATTGTGGAAACGGTTGACGACGGCGCGACTGTCCGTTTGTGACCGATCGCGGAGCCCCCATGAGCGTGGGGCTTTGCGACCGGGATCACATACTCTTTTTTCCGTACTCATTGCCATAACTGGCCCCGTTTCCGCGCTTGACAGTCACAAAGGGACTGCTTACGGTTGTCTCGGTCGTGACATCGATTACCTAGTTCTCGGATGGACCCGACGACGACGTCCAGGGGAGCCACCGATAGCTCGTCTTAGGCCCCGACCTGTGCACCGCATTCCGATCGCGGCACCGGTCATCAGCAAAACGACCAGCCGGGCGGCCACCCGTCCAGCGCATGAGTCAAAAGGAGTCTGACTGTGGTTGACCCGTACGGCGTGGTGGCGATCTCCCCGCGCGTAGTCACGATGAAGAAGCGTGAGGACGCGGTCGAGAGCGCGAAGCGCATCTGCAACTTCATGGACATGGCGGTCCGGACCGCCGCCACCGAGGGCGCGCCGGTCAAGCTGGTCGTGCTGCCCGAGATGGCCATCCAGGGCATGCCGGAGGACTTCAAGGCCGGCAACCGGGAGGCGCACGCGGCGTTCGCCACGACCGTCCCCGGCCCGGAGACCGACGTCCTGGCGGCCAAGGCCCGCGAGCTGAACACCTACATCGCGGCCGAGCTGCTCTTCGTCACCGACGAGGACTTCCCGGGTCACCTGTTCAACGTGGCGTTCATCATCAACCCCGAGGGTGAGGTCATCTACAAGCGGGCCAAGTCCACCAGCGACGCCTACGAGGGTGGCGCGCTGGGCACCACCAACCCGCACGACATCTACGACGAGTGGGTGGCCAAGAAGGGGAACGGCAACGTCCTCGACGCCATCTTCCCGGTCGCCAAGACCGAGATCGGCAACATCGGCTACATCATCTGCCACGAGGGCGCCTACCCGGAGACCTCCCGTGGCCTGGCGATGAACGGCGCGGAGATCATCATCCGCGCCACCCTGATCGACCCGCAGGTCGCGCAGGGCATGTGGGAGCTGCAGAACCGCGCTCACGCCATGTTCAACCAGTGCTACGTGATCTCGCCGAACCTGGGCCCGCAGTGCTACGACGACGGGACCATGTTCGACCTGTTCGGCGGCCGGTCGATGATCGTGAACAGCAAGGGCCAGGTCGTCGCTCGCCAGGAGGGTCTGCTCCCGGGTGACTCGTTCGTCAGCTACGTCATCGACATCGAGGCGCTGCGCCGGGCCCGTGCGCAGAACGGTGTCATGAACTGGTTCAAGGACCTGCGCACCGAGCAGTACGCGGCGATCTACGAGCAGCCGATCTACGAGAAGCACCAGTACGTCGAGGAGCTGCCGCAGGAGGGCTGGCTCGCCCGCGAGGACGTGCGTCGCCGGGGCAACATCGACAAGCTCATCGAGCGGGGCATCATCACCCCGCCGTCGGCCTGACGTCTGTCTCCAACCCCGGCCCTTGGGCGGCGCGTCCGCTCAAGGGCCGGGTCGGCACCCATGATCAATCCTTCGGGCCCCGCCCGATGACCATCCGTTCAGGAAGAAGAAGCAGGTAATGAAGGCAGCGCTACTCGTACAAGCCGGGCCGATCGAGACCAAGCCGCTCCAGCTGCGCGAGGTGGCCGACCCCACCCCCTCGGCGACCCAGATCGTCATCAAGGTGGGCGCCTGCGGTGTCTGCCGTTCCAACCTGCACATGGTCGAGGGCGACTGGCTGCCCAACACGCCCGCCTCGTTCCCGATCATCCCGGGCCACGAGGTCGTCGGCACCGTCTCGGCGGTCGGCTCGGCCGTCACGCACCTCGCCGTCGGCGACCGGGTCGGCGTGCAGCCGATCTGGAAGACCTGCGGCGTCTGCGAGTACTGCTTCTCCGGACGCGAGCAGCTGTGCCGCCAGCGGCAGATCACCGGCGAGACGCTGGACGGCGGCTACGCCGAGTACATGCTGGCCGAGTCGGCGTACGCCTACCCGCTGCCGGACAACCTCTCCTTCGAGGAGGCCGCGCCGCTGTTCTGCCCCGGCATCACCGCGTACGGCTCGGTCTCCAAGGCTCACCTGACGCCCGGCCAGAAGGTCGCCGTCCTCGGCGTCGGCGGCGTGGGCCACATGGTCATCCAGATGGCCGCCCTCACCGGCGCCGACGTCTACGCCGTCACCCGCAGCGCCGAGCACCAGGCGGTGGCCGAGGAACTCGGCGCGGTCAAGTCCTTCAACCCCCAGGGCTCCGGTGGCAGCAACGTCTCCGACAACGCCATGGACGCGGCCATCGTCTTCGCGCCCTCCGACGCCTCGGTGGCGGAGGCGATGCGGATCGTCAAGCCCGGCGGCCGGATCGTCCTGGGCGTCGCCCAGAACGTCGGCCTGCTGGACATCGGCGACGAGCGCACCGTCGTCGGCTCCGTGCTCGGCAACCGCCAGCAGATGCGCGAGGTCCTCAACCTCGCCGCCGCCGGCAAGCTCCGCTCGGTCCACGCCGACTTCCCGCTCGCCGAGGCGAACGAGGCGCTCGCGCTGCTGAAGGCCGGGAAGGTGCGGGCGCGCGCCGTCCTGGTTCCCTGATCTGATCGACTGCGACGGATCCGATCGACTGCGAGGGGAGAGGTCAGCATGTCCGCCGGAGGTCCCATCCGCTACGGCATCGTCGGCCACGGTTGGCGTGCTGACTTCTACCTCCGCCTGGCCCGCCAGGCACCCGAGCGCTTCCAGTGCGTCGGCGCGGTGACCCGCCGCGCCGACGTCGGCGCCCGACTGGAACAACAGTGGGGCATTCCCACGTACCGGCGGATCGAGGAGCTCGTCGCCGCCGCGGCCCCCGAGGTCGTCGTCACCTCGGTGCCGCGGGAGGCGAACCCCGATGTGGTCCGCACCCTGGTCGACCTCGACACGGCGGTGCTCTCCGAGACGCCGCCCGCGCCCGACGCCGACGGGCTGCGCGCGCTCTGGGCCGCCGTCGGCGACCGCGACCTGGTCCAGGTCGCCGAGCAGCACCCCTACCTGCCGGTCATCGTCGCGCTGCGGACGCTGATCGCCGACGGCGTGCTCGGGCAGGTGAGCTCGGCGCAGGTGTCCTGGACGCACGACTACCACGCCACCGCGCTGCTGCGCTGCCTGCTCGGCGTCGGCGCGCAGGCGGCCCGGGTGAGCGCGGTCTCGACCGTCAACCCGCTGCTGGACGGCCCGGACCGGGGCGGGTGGCCGGCGACGCAGGAGGTCCGCCCGGCCGACCACACCATCGGGCTGCTGGAGATCGCCGGCCGCACCGGGGTGTACGACTTCACCGAGACCCAGTGGTTCAACCCGTGGCGCCGCCGGCACGTCATCGTGCGGGGCAGCCACGGCGAGATCGTGGACAGCGACGTCACCTGGAGCACCGCGGACGGCGCCCCGGTCAGCGCCCCGATCGTGCGCCGGCACACCGGCTTCGACGGCAACCTCGAAGGCGCCGACCTCGACACGCTGAGCTGGTCGGGTCGGGTGCTCTACCGCAACCCGTACCCCGGCAGCCGGTTGTCCGACGAGGAGATCGCGATCGCCACCTGCCTGGAGCACACCGGCCGGTGGCGGCGCGGCGAGGTGCCCCCGCCGTACCCGTTGGCGGACGCGTGCCAGGACCACCTGCTGGCGCTGGCGATCCACGCCGCCGCCGAGGCGGGGGCGCCGGTCACCACGGACGTCGAGCCGTGGGCGGGGGCCGTCCGATGACGACGGACGTGCTCGCCGGAAAGGTCGCCTTCGTCACCGGGGCCAGCAGCGGCATCGGCCAGGCGGTCGCGCACGCGCTCGCCGGGGCGGGCGTCAAGCTCGGCCTCGCCTCGCGCTCCGCCCCGGACCCAGGGTTGCCCGAGTGCATCACCGTGCCGTGCGACGTACGGGACGCCGCGCAGGTGGAGGCGGCGGTCGCCGCGACCGTCGAGCGCTTCGGTGGCCTGGACATCGTCGTCGCGAACGCCGGCGTCGGGTCGTGGGGCCCGTTCGCCGAGACGCCGCTGGCCGACCTCGACGAGATGGTCGACGTCAACGTCCGGGGCCTGTTCCACACCGTCCGCGCCGCGTTGCCGCACCTGACGGCCCGCGGTGCGGGCGACCTCATCACGGTGGCGTCCGAGGCCGGCCGGCGCGGGCTGCCCGACGAGGCCGCGTACGTGGCGACCAAGTTCGCCTCCGTCGGTTTCACCCGGTCACTGGATCACGAGCTGCGCGGCCTCGGCATCCGCTGCACCAACATCTGCCCCGGCGGGGTCGCGACCAACTTCGGGATGGGCCGCGGGCTGCGTACTCCGGACATGCCGGAGCTGGCCGACATGATGACGTCCGAGGACGTCGCGGAGATGGTGCTCTTCGCGCTGACCCGACCGCGCCGCTACCGGATGCTCGAGGTCGCCTTCCGCTCCATGACGGAGCAGTCGTGGGGATGACGGGTCGCATCACACGGACGGTCACCACGTTGGCCGACGGTCGGGAACTGATCTACTTCGACGAGACCGACCGCGCCGACCGCAGCGGCTCCGACGATCGGGCGCTGCCACCCCCGCCCGGCGCGTCCGAGCTGCGCTACGACCCGCTGCTCGACGAATGGGTCGCGGTCGCGGCGCACCGGCAGGGCCGCACCCACCTGCCGCCGGCCACCGAGTGCCCGCTCTGCCCGGCCGCCGGCGACCACCGTGGCGAGATCCCGGCCGCCGATTACGACGTCGTGGTCTTCGAGAACCGTTTCCCCTCGTTCAGCCATCGGGCGGCGCCGGCCTCGGTGGCTCCGTCGGAGCTGGTCCCGCTGCGGCCCGGCACCGGCCGCTGCGAGGTGGTGTGCTTCACGTCGGCGCACGACTCGTCGTTCGCGCGGCTGAGCCCGGAGCGGGTGCGGACCGTCGTGGAGGCGTGGGCGGACCGGACCGCCGAGCTGTCCGCGCTGCCGGGGGTGGAGCAGGTGTTCTGCTTCGAGAACCGGGGTGTGGAGATCGGTGTGACGCTGCACCATCCGCACGGGCAGATCTACGCCTACCCGTTCGTGACGCCGCGCACGCGGCGGATGCTGGCCTCGGCGCGCGCCCACGCGGAGCGCCATGACGGCGCCAACCTGTTCGCCGCGGTGCTGGCCGCCGAGCAGTCGGGTGAGCGCGTGGTGGCCGCCAACGAGCACTGGACGGCGTTCGTGCCGGCGTTCGCGCGGTGGCCGTTCGAGGTGCACGTGTATCCGCACCGGCAGGTGCCGGATCTCGCGGCGCTCTCCGACGCCGAGCGTGCCGCCTTCGGGCCGGTCTACCTGGAGGTGCTACGCCGCCTCGACGGGGTGTTCGGGGTGGCGATGCCGTACGTGTCGGCGTGGCAGCAGGCGCCCGTGCGCGTCGATCGCGACCTTGCCTATCTGCATCTGCAGCTGTTCAGCGCCCGGCGGGCGCCGGGCAAGTTGAAGTACCTGGCCGGCTCGGAGGCCGCGATGGGGGTGTTCATCAACGACGTGCGCCCCGAGCAGGCCGCGGCGCTGCTGCGCGAGGTGGCGCTGTGAGCGTCGCCGACCGGGCCGCCGCACTGTTCACCGAGCGGTACGGGACCGCGCCCGCCGGGGTGTGGAGCGCGCCGGGGCGGGTGAACCTGATCGGGGAGCACACCGACTACAACGACGGCTTCGTGCTGCCGTTCGCGGTCCCGCTGCGCACGGCCGTGGCCGCCGCACCCGCTGCCGGCCCCGGGTGGACGATCCATTCGCGAGAGGCCGACGAGACGGTCGTGATCGGCGTCGACGACCTGACGCCCGGCCGGGTGACCGGCTGGGCCGGCTACGTCGTCGGGGTGCTGTGGGCGCTGCGCGAGGCGGGGGTGACGCCACCGCCGGCCCGGATCGCGCTCACCTCCGACGTGCCGCTGGGCGCCGGGCTGTCCTCGTCGGCGGCGTTGGAGTGCGCGGTGTTGGCCGCCCTGGTCGAGCTGGGTTCGCTCGACGTGCCGAAGGACAGCTGGCCGCGGCTGGCGCAGCGGGCCGAGAACGGCTACGTCGGCATGCCGTGCGGGATCATGGACCAGTCCGCGTCGACGCTGTGCCGGGCCGGGCACGCGCTCTTCCTCGACTGCCGTGACGGCGCGGTCGAGCACGTGCCCTTCGACCTGGCCGCGCACGGGCTCGCCCTGCTGGTCGTGGACACCAACGCGCCGCATCGGTTGGTCTCCGGCGAGTACGCCGCCCGCCGCGCCGCCTGCGAGTCCGCCGCCCGCACCCTCGGGGTGGGCGCACTGCGGGACGTCGAGGTGGACGCCTTGCCCGGCGCGCTCGACCGCCTCGACGAGATCACCGGCCGACGGGTCCGGCACGTCGTCACCGAGAACCAGCGCGTCCTGGACGCGGTTCGCCTGCTGCGCGACGGCCGGGTGACCGAGATCGCTCCGCTGCTGACCGCCTCGCACGCCTCCATGCGCGACGATTACGAGATCACCGTGCCCGAGGTCGACACCGCCGTCGACGCGATGCTGGCCGCGGGCGCCCACGGCGCCCGGATGACCGGCGGCGGCTTCGGCGGTTGCGTGCTCGGTTTGGTCGACCGGTCGGCCGTCGACGCCACGGCGGCGGCGGTGCGGGCGGCGTTCGCCGCGGCCGGCTACGCCGCGCCGCACGCGTTCGCGGCGGTGGCCGACCGGGGCGTCGCCCGGCTGATCTGACCCGGGGCCGCGACGACCGCCCCCCGGCCGGCTCCGGCCCGGCAACGACGCCGTGGACAAAACGGGAATACCTGGGCGGTCTTCCCGGTTGCCCGCCGTGCCCGTGCGCACGCGCGTGCTGGTAATGCGTGGGCGCTGCTGCGGCGCACACCCGAGTGGAAGTGACTACATGCCTTCATCGTTGTCCGCCGTCGCTGGGCCGTCCCGGTCGCGCCCGTCCTGGCTGTCGCCGCGGGTGCTGCGTACCGAGGTCCTCGCGGGCCTCGTGGTCGCGCTGGCGCTGATCCCCGAAGCGATCTCGTTCTCGATCCTCGCGGGCGTGGACCCGCGGGTCGGCCTGTTCGCCTCGTTCACGATGGCGGTGACGATCGCCATCTGCGGCGGCCGCCCGGCCATGATCTCCGCCGCGACCGGCGCCGTGGCCCTGGTCGTGGCGCCGCTGGTCCGCGATCACGGGTTGGACCATCTCATCGCGGCCGTCATCCTGGGTGGCGTCTTCCAGGTGGTCCTGGCGCTGCTCGGCGTCGCCCGGCTGATGCGGTTCATCCCGCGCAGCGTCATGATCGGCTTCGTCAACGCGCTCGCCATCCTGATCTTCTCCGCGCAGGTGCCGCACCTGATCGGCGTCCCCTGGCTGGTCTATCCGCTGGTCGCCGTCGCCCTGGCGATCATCGTCGGGCTGCCACGGCTGACCCGCGCGGTGCCCGCGCCGCTGGTCGCCATCGTGGTGCTGACCGCGTTCACCGTGGTCGCCCACGTCGCCGTGCCGACCGTCGGCGACGAGGGCGAGCTGCCCGACAGCCTGCCGGTGTTCGGCCTGCCGGACATCCCGTACACCTGGTCCACGCTGCAGACCATCGCCCCGTACGCGCTGGGCGTCGCGCTGGTCGGGCTGATGGAGTCGCTGATGACGGCGAAGCTCGTCGACGACATCACCGACACCCCCTCGAACAAGACCCGCGAGTCCTGGGGACAGGGCGTGGCCAACATCGTGACCGGCTTCTTCGGCGGCATGGGCGGGTGCGCCATGATCGGCCAGACGATGATCAACGTGAAGGTCTCCGGCGCCCGGACCCGGCTGTCGACCTTCCTGGCCGGCGTCTTCCTGCTCATCCTCGTCGTCAGCCTGGGCGACGTGGTGGCCGTCATCCCGATGGCCGCCCTGGTCGCCGTGATGGTCATCGTGTCCGTCTCGACGTTCGACTGGCACAGCATCGCCCCGGCGACGCTGAAGCGGATGCCGGCGGGGGAGACCATCGTGATGGTCTCGACGGTCGCGGTCGTGCTGGTGACCCACAACCTGGCCATCGGTGTCATCGCCGGCGTCCTGGTCGCGATGGTGATCTTCGCTCGCCGGGTCGCGCACATCGTCGAGGTGACCAGCGCCGGCGACCCCGACGGCGGCGCGCGCACGTACACCGTGCACGGCGAGCTGTTCTTCGCGTCGAGCAACGACCTCGTCCACCAGTTCGACTACGCCGGCGACCCCGACCGGGTCGTCATCGACATGTCCCGCGCCCACGTCTGGGACGCGTCCTCGGTGGCGGCGCTGGACGCCGTCACGACCAAGTACGCCACGCGCGGTAAGACGGTGGAGATCGTGGGGCTGAACGAGCCCAGCGCGCAGATGCACGGCGCGCTGGCCGGGCAGTTGAGGGTCGGGCATTGATGCGCGGCGCCCGGAACGCGGCCACCGCGTCCCGGGCGCCGGCACCGCCCCTGTGAGGTGCCCGGGGACCGCCGCCGCAGGGGTTGACAGAAGTCCAACGAGTTGCAACAGTTCCCAACGATTCACAATCCAAGCTCGCCCGGTCGCCGGGCGGGCGACTTGTCGGGCCCCGGCGTCTGGCCGGTCCCGACGCGGCACGGGAGTGGGTTGGCGTGGCTTCCAAACAAGATCATGCAGACGTCCTGATCGTTGGAGCGGGGACCGCGGCCGGGGTCGCCGCGCGGCACCTCGCGGAGGCGGGCTTCAGCGTCGTCTGCCTTGAGCAGGGCGAGTGGGTCGACCCCGGGGACCTGCCGGGAAACAAGCCCGAATACGAGCTGGTCGGCGGTAAGGACTGGCACCCGGACCCGAACATCCGCCGCCGCCGGGAGGACTACCCGCTCGACCACAGCGAGTCGGACCTGCCGGTGTGGATGTACAACGGCGTGGGCGGCTCCAGCGTGCTCTACGGCGGCATCTGGGCCCGCGCGCTGCCCTCGGACTTCCGGGTGCGCACGCTCGACGGCGTGGCCGACGACTGGCCGCTGAGCTACGACGAGCTGCTGCCGTACTACCAGGCGGTCGAGCGCGAGATGCGGGTCTCCGGCCTCGCCGGCAACCCGGCCTACCCGCCGGGGTTCGACCCGCCGCTGCCGCCCGCGCCGATCCACCGCACCGGCCAGGTCATGGCCGAGGGCATGAACAAACTCGGCTGGCACTGGTGGCCCGGCACCAACTCCCTTCCCACCCTGAACCGCGAGGGCAGCCGGGAGGGCCAGTGCGTCCGCTACGGCGTCTGCCGGATGGGCTGCCCGGAGGGCGCGAAGTCCTCGACCGACGTCACGCACCTGCGGGACGCGGTGGAGCGGGGCGTGCAGGTGATCACCCGCGCCCGGGTCGCCCGCGTGACGCTCGACGACAGCGGCCGCGCCAACGGCGCGATCTACCTGCGCGACGGCGCCGAGCACTTCCAGTCCGCGTCGCTGGTCATCATGGCGGCCGGCGGGATCGGCACCCCGCGGCTGCTGCTGATGTCGACGTCCGAGCGTTTCCCGAACGGCCTGGCGAACTCCTCGGGGCTTGTCGGCAAGCGGCTGATGCTGCACCCGTACGGCGTCGCGGTCGGGCTCTACGACGACGACCTGGAGAACTGGCTCGGCCCCGCCGGTGAGCACATCGGCTCGATGCAGTTCTACGAGTCCGACGCGTCGCGTGGCTTCGTCCGCGGCGCGAAGTGGTCGCTGCTGCCGATCGCCGGGCCGCTGGAGGCGGCCGAGAAGTGGACCCACCCGCTGAGCCTGGCCGGCGAACAGATGTGGGGCGACGGGTCGGCCGACCGGATGAAGTCGTTCGTGCGGATGCTGCAGTGGCACGTGATCCCGGAGGACCTCCCGGAGGAGACGAACTACGTCTCGCTGCATCCCACGCTCACGGACTCCGACGGCCTGCCGGCGGCGAAGGTGAACTACCGGGTCTCCGAGAACACCCGCAAGATCGTCGACTTCAACCTGGCGAGGGCGCTGGAGGCGCACGACGCCGCCGGCGCGACGAAGTCCTGGATCGCCGGGCGCAACTTCATGACCGGGCACAACACCGGCACGGCCAAGATGGGCAACGATCCGGCGACCTCCGTCGTCGACCGCTTCGGCCGTACGCATGACGTGCCGAACCTCTACATCATCGACGCGAGCGTCTTCACCACGTCCACGGGCGTGAACCCGACCGCCACGATCTGCGCGCTGGCGAAGCGCACCGCGACCCACATCGCGTCCAACGCGGGGAAACTGGAGGTGGCCTCGTGACCGACCTCGACCTCTCGACCGAACTCGGCGACGCGTCGCGGGCCCGCCTGGCGGCGCTCGCCGACGTCCTCATCCCGGGCGGCTCCGGCCTTCCGTCCGCCAGCGCCGCCGACGTGGCCGGCCAGTGGATCAACCGGGCGCTCGCCGCGAACACCGACCTGGCGCCCGCCGTCCGCGAGGTGCTGGCGGTCGCCGGCGCCCCCGCGGAGGCGCTCGCCGAGGTGCGCCGGCGCGACCACGTCCTGTTCGAGGCGTTCGCCCTCGCCGTGTCCGGCGCCTACTTCATGAATCCGGCGGTCCGCAATGCCCTGGGATACCCGGGCATCGCGCCGCGCAGGATGCCCGCCGCCGAGGGGGAGGCCGAGTACTACCTCGAGGACGACATCCTCACCCCGGTCCTCGATCGAGGACACATCTACCGCTCCGTGCCGAACTGAGCGGCCCGTACCGCCAGCAGCGCCGCGCCACGGTCGGGCGCGGCGGACCACCAAGAGAGAGGGTCGTCGAAGGCGATGAACATCGTCGTACTCGTCAAGCAGGTGCCTGACTCCGGCGCGGAGCGGAATTTGCGTAGTGACGACAACACGGTT
>NZ_FNPH01000017.1 GCF_900107255.1 Micromonospora pattaloongensis
CCGGACAAGAAAAGAAGATCAGAGAGTCTTCACGCGGCCGCGACCTGCGGCGCGGATCCATCTCACGGAGCTGACACAACGACCGGCCCCGGTCGGCCATTCCCCCGCCCGATCAGCGGCGGGACCATATACAACCACCGGCACCGGCCGGTCATTCCACCCGCCAGCAGCGGGACCATATACAACCACCGGCGCTACCCGCTCATTCCGCCACCCGACCGGCCGATCAACAGCCCCGGCGCGGGGACCATGTACAACGTCGGGGGCACCCGCCGCCTTCCCCGATCGCGCACCCGCCTTGCTCGATCGGCGCACGAGGGACGAATCCGGCATCGGCCACCAGGTGGTTCCCGTGCCCGTGAGCCGAAGGCGCCCCCTGCGCCCCTCGGTCAACGCCGGCCCCGTAGCCACCACGACGCGCATCGCCCGGGTGGCATGAGCGCGACGCGCCTCGACGACGTCGAGCAAGAGAGCTCAGCTCGTTGCCGGATCACCCGATAGGCCCAGCAGCCCGCCCGTACGCCGACCGCTTGGGAGTTACCTCAGTGGCGCTCAGTGACATCCAACTCCGGATCTCACAAATTCAGTCGCTCATCACCACCGGGGCCGGCCAGCCCGTCCTGGCACGGACCGGTACGACCGGTGGCGTCACCCAGAGCTCGTCGGTTCGCTTCGCCGCCGCATTGGACGCGGCCGTCACGGCGAACCAGCCCACCGGGGCTTCCGGGTGGACGGCGCCGACCCGTGGCCAGGTGAGCAGCGAGTTCGGACCGCGCTGGGGACGCCAACACGAAGGCATCGACATCGCGGCGGCCGCCGGAACACCGGTGCGGGCCGCCGCTGGCGGTGTCGTGCGCAAGGCCTCCTGGTACGGCGACTACGGCAACACAGTGATCATCGACCACGGCGGCGGCGTCTCGACCCTCTACGCGCACAACTCGGCCCTCTCCGTGCGCCCGGGCCAACGGGTCGAGGCCGGACAAGAGATCGCGGCCGTAGGCAGCACCGGTGACTCGACGGGCCCGCACCTGCATTTCGAGGTCGAAGTCGAGGGGCGACCGGTCGACCCGCGCCCCTGGCTCCGCCAGCGCGGCATCACCCTCTGACGCCGTCGCACGATCTCCTCCGCGCACGCGACCGGGCGGTAGCAGTGTGGCGCGGCGGCCACGGGCCGCCGCGCCTGCGGTGCGGTGTTTCGGGTGTTCGGGGTCAGCCCGAACTGCAGGAGACCGTCGGCCAGGTTGAGTTGCCGTTCGTCTGGATGGTCACACCCCAGTTGTTGCCGTTGCCGTTGGGTGTGGCGGTCAGGACCTGGGCGCTGGGGTAGCTGGCGTTGATGTTCCAGGTGGCGATGATCTTCGCGGGCGACGGGACGTTCATCGTCACGGTCCAGTTGCTGGAGCCGCTGACGGAGACGTTGAGGTTGTAGCGGTCGCTCCAACTCTGGCCCGCCGACAGCGTCGCGGAGCAGCTACCGCCTCCTCCGCCGCCACCGCCCCCACCACCGCCGCCGCCACCGCCACCGCCGGAGCCGCCGATCGTGATGTTCGAGCTTCCACTGCTCTGATATCCCTCTGTCGCCATGATCATGTAGTCATGACTGCCCAGACTCATCCCATTGCGGGCCCACGCGTCAAAGTGGTTGCCGGAGGTGATGGTGCCGCCCGTCTTCTTCGACTGTCGCACGCTCCAGTACTGGTTGAACGTCCTGGTGCCTTCGATGGACGGGGCGTTGTATCGCGTCGTCTGGTAGATGTCGTACGTGCCGCCATCGCTGGTGACCGTCCCCTTGTACGTTCCGGTCGGTCGGTACGTGCCCCAGTTGTCAACGATGTAGTACTCGACGAGCGGATTTCTCGTCCACCCGTAGAGCGTCAGATACGCGTTACCGGACGGGTTGAAGCTGCCCGAGTAGGTGACGCTCCTGCGTCCGCCGGTGCTCCAGCCCTTACCGGCGACGAAATTCCCGGTGTTGCGCCATGAGGTGCTGTAGTTACCGCCGGATCCCAGCTCCATCGAGACCGACCCTTGGCTATCAGTCCAGAATGAATAGAAGTAGCCGTTGTTGGTGCCGGTCTGGTTTGTGGTGATCGCCGCGTGGGCGGCGGTCGGCAGCATCATGGTGGCCGCGACCAGCACTGCCGCGCAGGCACCGGAGAAGAGCGCCCTGATGCCGCCGCGTCTGCGGCTCCGGCGGGCGGGGACGTCGTTCATGTGCGTGCTTCCTCCTCGTGAAGGCTGGCGGCGGGCCAGGCAGCGTGTTCCGACCCGGCGGAGTTGTTGGCGGCCGGGGGACGACCCGGATCGACAATGGTTGATGCCTCTCGATGGCGACAGTATTGGCCCGACGCTGCTGGGTTGTCAACGCTTCCCGGAAAGATTGCGGAACCACGTCGCGGCTCAGATGCCCTGGCTGCCGGCCGTTACTACCGGACGAGGCGCGGTGATCTGGCAGCGGTAACCTCCGTTGACGAGCGACATCCGGGCTCGCGTATCGGAAAGTTTCGAGGACTTTTCGGATCGTGCTCCGCGCCGCGCGATGGGGACCGCGGTGAGCAGCCGAGCGCGTTCCGCGGTGTCGCCGATCGGTCGGGGGCAGGCATCGGGCCGACTCGTTCGAGTTCGTGGAACCGCCACGGCGGGAGCTGGGCACCCGGGTCGGCTCCCGGGTGCCCAGCGGGACTGGCGATTACAGGGTGATGCCCAGTGCCTGTCGCAGCCGGTCGGCGATGGCCCGGTACCCGCGGGCGTTGGGATGGAAGGACTCCTCCGGGTCCGAGAGCACGAACCCGTTGGACCAGGGATCACCGCTGCACACGCGGTGCCCCTGGAACGCGTCGAACGCGTCCACGAACACGACCCGCGCGTCGCCGGTGGCGCGGACGGCCGCGGCGATCATGTCGCGGGCCTGCGCGGTCCCCTCGGCGATCCGGGTGAGTTCGGCGGTGTCGAGGGTCGCGTTCGTACCGAAGCAGCTCCCGCTCGTGGGCAGCGGGTCCACGCCCGGGATGGGGAGGAAGGCCGGGTAGCTCAGCACGACCAGCACCGCATCCGACCGCATCCGCGAGGTGATGTTCTGGTACAGCGACACGAGCCTGGCCTGGGTGGTCTGCAGCTCCGTCGGTGTGACGAGCGGAGCGCCGCCGCAGTCCGACAGGGCGCATTGGCGCAGCTTCGAGGCGAAGCCGAGATCGTTGCCGCCGATCGTCAACGTCACCAGCCGCGTGTACTGCTTCACGTACTCGACCTGCGGAAATTCCTCCAGGCTCTGCGGCGCGGTGAGCTCGTTGATCCGCGCGCCGTGACACGCCTTGAGGTTCGTTCGGTCGATCGACAACCCGCGGAAGCGGTCACCCTGGATCTGGACGGAGTAGGTGCCGTTGCCGCGCCGGCAGTTCGCCGGGTTCGGGCTACCGAGGTACGGCGGCGCGCCTGTGCCGGACGAATAGGAGTCGCCCAGCGCGGTGTAGCGGATCACCGGTTCCGACAGGCCGCTGGTGAACGCCCCCGTCCCGAGCACGATGTGCAGCAGGTCGGTACCGAGCCCGTCGCACAGCAGGTACCGCAGGCCCGGCAGCGGGCCGCACGCGCCCCACGCGGTGCCGATCGGCGCCAGCAGGTACAGCTCGAAGATCACCTCCACCTGGCGCCCGCCGTCGTAGAAGTCACCGGGGATCTGGATCCCGCCGTAGGTGGCTCCGTAGTAGTACTGGGAGAACGAGAACGGAGACCCCACGTACAGCAGCGTGCCGTCGTATCCGGCGCTCCGGTCGACGATCCCGGCGACGCCGTAGGCGTAGTCGAGGTAGAAGTTGCAGCCGAGCTCCGCCACATACTGGACGGTGGCAGAGTAGTTGTCCGAGTCGGCGTTGAGGGACGTCCGGGGCGTCACGTACTCCGTGCAGTACCAGGGCTCTCCCGGCTCTGCGGCCGCGCTCCGGCCACGGACGGCCGCTCCGGTTCCGGCCCGCAGCCCGTTCCCGGTGGCCTTCTCCGAGCCCCGCAGCGCCTTCGGGCTGATCGGCTTCGTCTTCGTCGTGAACGGTGCCGGCTTGGTGCCCTTGCGCGGAACCGCCACCGGTCCGGGAAGCTCGGGCTCCGGGTTCCAGGGCTTGTGCGACCCGGCCGCCGGCGCGGCCGCCGTGCCCGGCGGCGCGGACGGTGCCGCCACCGCCGGCGGCGCGGCCGCCAGCACGCCGACCGCGATCAGAATCGGCACGACGAGTCGCGGCCGTCGCCGCGCTGCCCAGCACTGTGATGCCATCTCCTACCCCCCTCGTGTGGGATCGGTTACCGGCAGGATGGCAAGCCGCGGCAGGGGTGCGGATCCGTAAAACTACGCAACCGACTACGCAGGCGGCCGGTGGTCGCGGGCGTGATCGGTGAGCCGGCGGGCCATCGCGGTACGGGAGTGCACCTGGAGCTTGGCGAAGACCCGGTTCAGGTGGGACTCGATCGTCCGGGGGCTGAGGTAGAGCCGGGCGGCGATGTCCTTGTTGCTCAGGCCGGTCGTCGCCAGGCTCGCGATCTCGTGCTCCCGCGCGGTGAGCACCGCGTCGCCGGCCGGTCGCCCGGACCGGATCGGCCCCGCGGCACGGTGGCCGGCGAGCACCGACGAGGCCCACGCGGCGCCGCAGGCGCGGTAACCCGCCTCGGCCCGGTCGAACGCCTCGCCGCCGCGACGCGGCTGCCCCGCGGCGAGGTAGCCGGCACCGGCGAGGTGGCGGGACAGCGCCTCCTCCATGGGCGTGCCGGCGGCGGCGAAGCCGGCCGCCGCCCCCTCGGCCAGTGCCGTCGCCCGATCGGGACCGCCCATCCGGTACGCGGTGAACGCCTGGGCGAAGCGGGCCAGCGCGACCTCGTACGACAGCCCGGCGGCGCGCGCCAGCCGCTCCGCGCGGTCGCCGGCGTCCTTCGCTGCGGCGAGGTCGCCCATCCCGGCGGCGGCGATGGCGGCGATCACATCCCGCGCCACCAGCACCGGCGGGTGGGCCGACAGTAAAGCCACCGGGTCGGCGAGCAGATCGCGCGAGCCGGCCCAGTCACCGGCGGCGGCGTGGGCGAGGGCGAGCTCCACGCGGTGGATCCGCCACCAGGCCCGGGATCGCGGCTGGCCGGCGGCGGCCACTTCGCCATGCCCCGCGGCGGTCGGGCCAGCGGTGGCGAGCGCGGCGGCCGGCCCGGCGGTCCACACCAGCGGGCGCAGCCGGACCGCCGCCGCCATCGCGCGCATCTCCGCACTGCCCACCCGGTCGGCGGCCGCCGACGCCTCCTCCGCGACCGCCACCGCCCGGGCCAACCGGCCACCGCGGGTGTGCATCAGGGACTCCATCACGAGCAGGTACGGCGAGGCGCTGCTCGGCCCGAGCGCGTCCAGGATCCGCCGGGCGCGGGCGAGGTGGCGGGCGGCGTCGGCCAGGTGCCCCAGCTGGATCTCGGCCAGCGCCAGCGGGGAAACGATCTCGACGTACGCGCGCAGGTCGGCGTCGCTGGTGGCGTCGACGGCGACGACCGCGGTGCCGAGGTGTTCGCGCGCGGACCCGGCGCACCCGAGGTACAGCGTGGCGAGCGCGCGCAGCGTCCGCGCGGCCGCCACGAGCACCGAGCGGCGCTCGTCCAGCAGCTCCAGCGCCCTCTCCGCGTGGTGCACCGCCGTGGCCGGCTCCTCCCGGAACGCGTCGACAGCCGCGAGTTCCACGTGCAGTTTCGCCTCCTCGACCGGGTCGAGCCCGCCGCGGGCGAGCCGGGCGCCCAGCGTCGCGGCCGCCTCGGCGAAGTCGCCGAGCTGTCGCGCCACCGCCACGCTGAACGTCTCGGCCTGCACGCGTACCGGCCCGCCGGCGCGGCACAGCTGCTGGAGCACTTCGCGGCTGCGTGCCAGCTCGCCGCTGCGGCCGAGCGCGCGGGCGTACCACATCGCCACCTCGGCGCGCCGGTCGTCCTGCGGGCCGGTGTCCGGCATGATGCGCAGCGCGGTGCCGAGCCATCGGGCGGCCTGGGCGGGAGCCTCGTGCGCGAACGCCATACCCGCGTCGACCAACGTCGTCGCCGCCGTCTCGTCGCCGTACCGCGCGGACTGCTCCGTGTGGTGGGCCACCACCTGCCGCGACGCCCGCTGCGTACGGAGGTATCCGGCCGTGCGCGTGTGCGCCTCGAACCGCCAGGCCGGTCCGGTCAGCGCGTACGCCGCGGCCCGCATCAGCGGGTGCCGGAACCGCAGCCGGCCGCCGTCCGCGTCGAGCAGCCCGAGCCGCCCGAGGTGGTCGACCGCGCCGGTCACCACGGGCATCGGCAATCCGGCGACGTGCCCGACGAGGTCGATCGTGGTGTGGTCGCCGACGACCGCGGCGACGTGGGCGACCCGCTGCACGGGCTGCTCCTGCGCGGTGATCTCCGCGGCGAGTCCGGCCAGGATGGACCGTCGCGACCCGGCAAGCCAGTCGGCGTCGACCGGGCTGTGCCGTCGGGCCAGCGTCGCCAGCCCGTCCAACGTGCGGTCGGGGAGCCGGGCCAGCGCCTGGATATACAAGGGATTGCCGAGGCTGGCACGCAGGATCAGCTCCCGGCGGCGGCGCGGCACCCCGGTCAGCAGGGCATCGACGCCGGCGGCGTCCAGCGGCAGCAGGTCGATCAGCACCGCCGCCGCGCCGAGCCGGGCGATGGCGTTCACCAGCCGCGCCGGCGGGCAGGCGCTGCGGAATGCCACCGCGAGCAGCATCGGCAGCTGAGGCGGCTTGCGGATCAGGTGCTCGGTCAACTCCAGCGAGGCCGAGTCGGCCCAGTGCACGTCGTCGAGCAGCAGCGCGACGCCCGGTCCCGGAGCCGCCGCGAGCATCCGCCGCACCATCGTCGGCATCGAGGGCTGCTTCCCGGCGCCCGGGGTGATGGTGGGCGGCTCCAGCATCTCCGCGTACATCCCGAACGGCACGCCCTGCTCGTACTGGGTGGCCCGCCCGGAGCAGACCAGCAGCCCGGCGCCGGCCGCCCGCCGTTCCAGCTCGGCGAGGATGCGCGTCTTGCCCAGGCCGGCCTCGCCGCACACCTCCACCGCCACGGACCGCCCGTCGCGCACCGTCGCCACCGCCTTGTCCAGCAACGCCAGCTCGGTGGCCCGGCCCACCAACGCCGGATCGTGCCCGAATCCCATCGCTCGGCTGGCCGCCATCTCGCCTCCCTCATTCGGAAGTGTTCCAGCGACATCGACCAGCGCCTATCGACTAATGGCCCGATCGCGTCAGGGGGTGGTCGGATCCCGCACGACCGGCCTGTTTGCGGACGCGCGCCGTGGGAACTCGCCGGGCCTGTCGGCGAGAGGAAGGCCTGAACGTGGACGACAACGAGTTCCTCGCCCTCGTGGCGACGCGGTCCGGGCTCTCGTCGCAGCAGGCCACGGCCGTCACACAGGCCACGCTCACCACCCTGGCCGAACGTATCGACGGCGGCGAGGCGCGCGATCTGGCCAGTCAGCTTCCCGCCGGACTTCGGGCGTACGCGTTCGGTGCCAGCGAGAGCAGCGATCGGTTCGGACTCGACGTGTTTCTCGCACGAGTCAGTGGCCGCGCGGGCCTCGACGGCGACCGGGCAAGAGACGGAGTGACCGCGGTCTTCGACGTCCTGCGGGACGCTCTCGGTCCCAGCGCGTATGAACAGGCGGTCGCACAACTGCCCGCGCAGTACGCCGACGTCGTCGACCAGACCGCACCGTTCATCCGGCGCGAGGGCTGACCGTCACACCGCGATCCGCAACGTCCGCGGGGGGTGCCCGTTGGTGGGTTGTCATGGGAGGCTTGCCCGCGTGACTCAGCAATCCGTCAACCGGTGTCCCTGCTGTGGCTACCGGACCGGGTGCACCACCTGCCCGGTCTGTTTCTGGACCGATGACGGACAGAGCGATGCGGACGCCGGCATGGTGGCCGGTGGCCCCAACGGGGAGGTCAGTCTGAGCGACGCACGGCTCAACTTCGCCATCTACGGGGCGAGCCACCGACGGTACCGGGACGTGGTACGTGCGCCCCGCAGCGATGAACTGCCGTAGCGGCGCATAGCACGGTGGCGTAGCGGCGTGATGTCACAGGACGCCGCCGGCCGGCGTCTCCATGTCACACGAGCGACAAGGAGACGACGATGACCAGTACGACTCGCGTTCCCCGCACGGAGATCACCGGGCTGTACGGCGGCCTGCTCAAGGTGGCGATGCGCAAGATGCTCGGCGGCGTGCCGGAGGGCGCCGAGGTGATGTGGCACCACCGGCGCGTCTTCAAGGACATGATGAGGTTCGGTGGCCGCACCGAGAAGTGGGACCGGCTGGAGCGCAACCTGGCGTCGTTGGCGACCATGGCTGCGGCCGCCGAGGTGGGCTGCAGCTTTTGCCTGGACCTCCACTACTTCATGGCCCACAACAAGGGACTGGACGAGGCGAAGGCGCGCGAGGTCCCACGGTGGCGGGAGTCCTCGGTGTTCACGCCGGTGGAGCGCCGGGTGATGGAGTACGCCGCGGCGATGTGCCAGACCCCGGTGACGGTCACCGACGACATGACCGCCGCGCTGCTGGACGACCTGGGCGCCGCCGGGGTGGTGGAGCTGACGGCCCGGGTGGGCGTCATGAACCTCACCGCCCGCGCCAACGTCGCCCTCGGTATCCGCTCGCAGGAGTACGCCGCGTCGTGCGGCCTGCAGCCCTTGGCCAGCAGGGTCGCGCACACGTGAGCGGGGACCCGTTCGTCCGGCACCGGAGCCTGCTGTTCACTGTCGCCTACGAGATGCTCGGTTCGGCCGCGGACGCCGAGGACGTCGTGCAGGAGGCCTGGCTCAAGTGGGACGGCGTCGATCAGGCCGAGGTGCGCGACCCGCGGGCCTTCCTGGTCCGGGTCGTCACCCGGAAGGCGCTCGACCGGCTGCGGACGCTGGCCCGGCGGCGCGAGGAGTACGTCGGTCCGTGGCTGCCGGAGCCGCTGCTGACCAGCCCCGACGTCGCCGAGGACGTCGAACTGGCCGACAGCCTGTCGATGGCGATGTTGCTGGTGCTGGAGACGCTCACCCCCACCGAGCGCGCGGTCTTCGTGCTGCGCGAGGTCTTCGACCTCGGGTACGACGAGCTGGCGGAGGCGGTGGGCAAGACGCCCGCGGCGGTGCGACAGATCGCGCACCGGGCCCGGGCCCGCGTCGCCGAGCGGCGTCCCCGCGGCGTGGCCTCCCCGGCCGACACCCGGAGAGCGCTGGAGGCATTCCAGCGGGCGATCGAGACCGGCGACCTCCAGGGCCTGGTCGACCTGCTGGCGCCGGACGTGGTCGCGCTGGGCGACGGCGGCGGCGTGAAGCAGGCCATGCCGCGCCCGGTCGTGGGCGCCGACAAGGTGGCTCGCCTGATCACGGCCGGTCTGGCGACGGTCGTCGACCGGATGTCGGCGGAGCTGGTCCAGGTCAACGGCGGGCCGGCGCTGCTACTCCGGGTGGACGGGGAGATCGACAGCGTGATGTCCGTGCGGGTCGTGGAGGGACAGGTCAGCGGCATGTACTCCGTCCGCAACCCCGAGAAGCTCTCGCGGATTCTGCAAGAGGCGTCGCTCAGTCGCTGACTCCGACTTCCGGACCGGGGACGGGCACGGGGAGGTCGGTTCAGCGGCGGGGCGGAGCACCGACGCTGCGCCGTGGGACCAGGGTCGGTGCGATGGTCTGCCGCAGCGGGCCGGCGATGTCCGACTCCATCTGGGCCAGCAGCAGGTCCAGGCTCGCCCGGGCGACCGCGGCGAAGTCGGGTCGCACGGTGGTCAGCGGCGGGATGAAGTACGCCGCCTCCGGCACGTCGTCGAACCCGACCACGCTGATGTCGTCCGGCACCCGCCGGCCGTGCTCGTGCAGCGCCCGCAGCACGCCGAGCGCCAGGTGATCGTTGGCGGTGAAGACCGCGGTGACTTCCGGCATCCGGGCCAGCATCTGCCCGCACCGGTACCCGGCCGCCGCGGACCAGTCCGCCGGGACCAACGGCGGCACCTCGGCGCCGGCCAGCTGCAATGCCTCCCGCCAGCCTTCGATCCGCCCGGCGCTGTCGAACCAGTCCGACGGGCCGGACACGTGCCAGACCGTCCTGTGCCCGGCGTCGAGAAGATGCTGCGTGGCGGCGCGGGCACCGGCGACCTGGTCGACGGTCACCAGGGGAATCGGCCGGCGCGGGTCGCCGTCGACGGTCACCAGGGGCACGTCCTGGGGTAGGCGTTCGAGGGCCTCTCCGGCCGACTCGACCGGTGCGATCACCACGATGCCGGCGACCCGGTGCGCCAGGTGGCGTTCCACCGCCGCCGAGATGGACTGGTCGTCGAGGTCCCGCACGCTGCCGACGCTGACGGCGAAGCCCGCATCGGCGGCGGTCTGTTCGAGGGCGGCCAGCAGCGACGCCGGGCCGTAGAGGGTGGTGTTCTGCGCGACCACGCCGATCACCTGGGATCGGCCGGTGACCAGCGCGCGGGCGGCACGGTTCGGTCGGTAGCCGAGTTCGGTGATCGCCGCCTGGACCCGCAGCCGGGTCTGCTCGCGCACGTTGGGGTGCCCGTTGAGGACCCGGGACACCGTCTGGTGCGAGACGCCGGCGAGGCGCGCCACGTCCGTCATCGCAGGACCGCGCACGGCCACCTCACCTTCCCCGCCTGCCCGTGGCGACCGCACCCGGTCGACGTCAGCTGGACCGGCCCGGTGATTCCGACCCTTGGCGCGGCCGCCACAGTGGTGTTCTCCGCGCGACCGACGCCGGATCGCCGACAGTCTACGCCAGCTGTCCTGCCGGCCACGGCGGCTGAGTCGCCGGTCAAGCCTTCGTGTCGGGATATCGATGAATTGACGGAGAGGTTCTCCCTTCCTCGGCGCGGAACACGAACTCGTTCGGCGCGACCGCCGTCACGGTGTTGTCAGAGAGAACCGTCGCACCGTCGCGGCACCGCCCAGGGACTGTGTCGCGTAGTTGAAGATGCCGAACCGGTACCCCATGAAGAACTGCCAGGCGTTGTTGAGGGTCAGCGAGTTGCCCAGTGCGACGAAGGTGACCCCGTCGGTGCTGTACGAGAACCTCGCCTGCCGGCCCGAGCCGGGTCGGATGTCGGCGTCGGCCCGCAGCCAGATCCGTCCCCCGGACACCGGGGCGCTGGCGATCTCGGTCCCGGTGCCGGTGGTGTTCCAGTTGTCGGTGCCCATGGTCAAACCGTTGGTCATGACCACCCGGGTGGCGCCGTTGTCCCGTTTGACGCCGATCCACGCCGACGTGTCACGCAGCATCGCCAGTCCGGCCCGGTCGCCGTCGCGCATCTCCGAGTAGTCCAACTCGATTGTTCCGGTGGAGGTCGGACCCTGGATGCGGTGGGTCAGTGTGTTGCGGGCCCGGTAGAGGTCGTTGGTCACCGAGGCGGTCTGCAGGCGCAGGCCGTTGTTCACCGACCACCGGCTGTTGTCCGGGTTGTGGTTCCATTCGTACTGGACGCCGAGGGTGGTGCCGGGGAAGGTGTCGGTTCCGGTGAGCGGCTTGACCGGACGCAGCGGCAGCGGGTTGGGATAGTTGACGCCCCAGGACCCGTTGACGGTCTGCACCTGCGGCCAGCCGTCACTGGTCCAGGTGATCGGCGCCAGGGTCGGCATCCGACCCCCGGGGTACGCGTCGGTGAACGCCATGTAGTACCAGGCACCGTTCTGGGTCTGCACCAGCCCGCCCTGGTGAGGCACGCCGCCGCCCGAGATCGGTCCCGGCAGGTTGAGCAGCACCTGCCGCTGCTCGTACGGGCCGAACGGGCCGTTGGTGGACTTGAGTACGTACTGACCGTTCGCCGGTCGGGTGAGCCAGATGTAGTAGGCGCCGTTGCGCTTGTAGAAGCGGGCGCCCTCCAGGGTGCCGATGCTCGACGGCGTCTGGTACACCTGCTGGGCCCGCACCTGGGTACGCCCGTCGGCGGAGAGCTGGGCGACACTGATCGTGCCGTTGCCGTACGCGACGTACATGGTGTCGTTGTCGTCGATCAGTAGCCCGGCGTCGTAGTAGCAGGTGGGGATGGTGGTGTGCCGGGTCCACGTGCCGTCGACGGCTGCCGCGGTGTAGATGTGGGTCTGGGCGAAGTCGATGCAGCCGGCCCAGTAGAACGTCCGGTTGCTCGGCCGGTAGTTGAGCGTCGAGGCCCAGATGCCGTCGACGTACGCGTGGCTGCCACCCGACATGTCGTACTTGGAGCCGAAGTCCAGCCGGGGCACCGAGTGCCCGGCGAACTCCCAGTTCACCAGGTCCCAGGAGCGGAGCACGGGCGCACCGGGCGAGTAGTGCATGGTGGAGGCGGACATGTAGTAGACGTCGCCGACGCGGATGATGTCGACGTCGGCAAAGTCCTGCCAGACGACCGGGTTGGTGAAGGTGCCGCCGGGGTTGCCGCTGCCGCCGACCCGGACCAGCTGCCACTGCTGGTGGGTGCCGTTGAAGTCGTCGTACTGCACGATGTTGCCGCCGTCGGCGGTCGAGGCGTTCTGCACCTCCAACGCCCGGTTCGAGTTCCGGTTGATCAACCGCACGTACCCATCGGCCGAGTCCGCCAGCCGGAACTGCTGGTTCGCCCCGTTGTGATCCGCCCACTGCACGATGCTCGCGCCGTTGGCCGTCGACCAGTTGTACACGTCGAGCACCTTGCCCGAATGCCGCGCCCTCAGCCGGTAGTAGCCGTCCCCCGAGTCGACGAACTGCCACTGCTGGCCGTTGCCGTCGTTACGTGACCACTGCGTGATTCGCGCCCCGTCGTTCGTCGCCAGGTTGTACACATCCAACGCCTTGCCGCTGTTCCGGTTCACCAACACGTACCAGGCGTTCGTATCGACCGACGCCGCCGACGCCGGCAACGGCGCGACGCCCACCAGGGCACCGCCCATCACCACCGCCGCAGCGACCGCCGCGACGGCCCGCGACAACCACCCACGGTGAAGCGGTACGACTCGCGAAAACCCACCGATGGCAAACATGATCCTCCTTCGATGACAGGAACTCGCGCTCCCCCGCCTTCACGCGGAGGGAGGCCGCCGCTCAGAACCCCCGGGCGAGCCGGTAGTACGCCTGGTTCCACCGGAGTTCGTCGGCAAAGCGGCCCGGATCGGTGTCCGCGTCGATGACCACCAGTTCCGTCCGGCTCATCTCGGCCAGGTCCCGCAGTTCCTCCACTCCGACCGCCTGCGTGAGCACGGTGTGGTGGGGGGCACCGGCGGTGATCCACGCCTCCGCCGAGCGGGGAAGGTCGGGACGGGGCCGCCAGACCGCCCGGGCCACCGGCAGCCGGCGCAGCGGGTGTGGCGGCGGCACGACGTCGACGACGTTGGCCACCAGCCGGAACCGCTCCCCCATGTCCGCCATGCCGAGCACCACGGCGGGACCCGGCGCGGCGTCGAAGACGAGCCGCACCGGGTCCTCCCGGCCCCCGATGCTCAGCGGGTGGACCTCCACGTTCGGCACACCCGCGGCGATGCTCGGGCAGACCTCGAGCATGTGCGCGCCGAGGACGAGCTCCGCACCGGGGGTGAGGTCGTAGGTGTAGTCCTCCATGAAGGAGGTGCCACCGTCGACACCGACCGCCATCGCCTTCAGCGTGCGGACCAGGACGGAGGTCTTCCAGTCACCCTCGCCGCCGAACCCGTACCCGTCGGCCATCAGGCGCTGCACGGCGATCCCGGGGAGCTGGCGCAGGCCACCGAGGTCCTCGAAGTTGGTGGTGAACGCTTCGAAGCCGCCCTCGCCGAGGAACGTCCGCAGGCCGATCTCCAGGCGTGCGGCGTACCGCAGGGAGTCGTGCCGCTCACCGCCGGGACGCAGGTGCGGTTCGACGCGATAGGTGTCGTCGTACTCCTTGATCAGGTCGTCCACCTGCGCCTCGGACACCTCGTCGACCACCGCGACGAGGTCGTTGACCCCGTAGGTGTTGACCGACACGCCGAAGCGCAGTTCCGCCTCGACCTTGTCGCCCTCGGTCACGGCGACATCGCGCATGTTGTCCCCGAACCGGGCGAGCCGCAGGGATCGCATCGCCGACCACCCGATCGCGGCCCTGGCCCAGGCCCCGATCCGCGCGACGACCCGAGGGTCGGTGACGTGGCCGGCGACGGTCTTGCGGGCCACGCCGAGCCGGGTCTGCACGTACCCGAACTCCCGGTCACCGTGCGCGGCCTGGTTCAGGTTCATGAAGTCCATGTCGATCTCGCCCCACGGCAGCAGGACGTTCGCCTGGGTGTGCAGGTGCAGCAGCGGCGTCCGGAGAGCGTCGAGCCCGGCGATCCACATCTTCGCCGGCGAGAAGGTGTGCATCCAGGCGATCACCCCGACCGCTCCCTGCACGGCCGCGTCCCGGCAGGCCGCGAGGATGTCGGTGCTGGAGGTCAGGACCGGCTTCCAGACCACCCGTACGGGAAGGTCCGGCGCCTGGTCGAGCAGCGCGGCGATGTGCCGGGACTGGTCGGCGACCTGCCGGAGCGTGTCCTCGCCGTACAGGCCCTGGCTGCCGGTGAGGAACCAGACCTCGGGCTGGGGCTGTGTTGCCATGTTGTTGCCTTCCGCGGTAGGGACGGTCACGTGAACCGGATGCCGATCAGGCGCTGGAGCAGGATGAAGGCGAAGAGCAACCCGCCGATCACGATCTTGGTCCACCAGGAGTTGAGGCTGCCGTCGAACGTGATCAGGGTCTGGATGACACCCAGCACCAGCACACCGAGGACGGTGCCGAAGACGTAGCCGGACCCCCCGGTGAGCACGGCGCCGCCGATGACGACGGCGGCGATCACATCCAGCTCCATGCCGACGGCGATCAACGGCGCGCCGGACAGGGTGTAGAAGGACAGCAGGATCCCGCCGACGGCCGAGCACAGCCCGCTGACCGTGTAGACCGCGATTCGGGTCCGGCCGACCGGCAGGCCCATCAGCAGCGCCGACTGGGCGTTGCCGCCGATGGCGTACACGTTGCGGCCGAAGCGGGTGTAGGCCAGCACGTACGCGGCGACGAGGACCACCGCGAACGCGACCAGCACGCTGATCGAGACGAAGTTCCCGGCGGGGTTGCCGATCCGCGCCTGCGACATGGTGGTCCAGAAGCCGTCGGTGATGGGGATGGAGGCGTCGCTGATGAACGTGCAGATGCCACGGGCGAAGAACATGCCGGCGAGGGTGACGATGAAGGGTTGGATGTCGAAGACGTGGATCGCGCAGCCCATCAGGAAACCGAGCGCCGGGCCGATCAGCAGCGCGATGACGAGCACCAGGGCCGGGGGCAGCCCGTCCTGGAGCAGGGCGGCCGACACCATGGCCGTCATGGCGACCACCGAGCCGACCGACAGGTCGATGCCGCCGGTCAGGATCACGAAGGTCATGCCGACCGCGACGACGAGCAGGAACCCGTTGTCGATGAAGACGTTGAAGACGACCTGGATGTTGGAGAAAGCACGGTACTGGGACACGCCGATGCCGTACGTGACCAGCAGCAGGACGAGGGTGGCCAGGACCGGGACGTGCCGCCGGGGAAGGTGCGGCCGCCAGGTGCGCCCGGTGGTCAATGACGTGCTGCTCATGCCGGCACCTGCTCCTTCTTCCGCTGCGGCGCGGCCGGCCCGGGCGTGCGGTCGCTGCGGCGCCGGCGGAACTTCGCCCGGAAGGCCGGCGACTGGATCAGGCAGACGGCGATGACGACGACCGCCTTGAACAGCAGGGACGTCTGCGGCGAGATGTTCATGGCGTACACCGTGGTGGTGAGGGTCTGGATGATCAGCGCGCCGAGGACGGTGCCGCCGAGAGAGAACCGGCCACCTGCCAGCGACGTGCCGCCGATCACCACCGCGAGGATCGCGTCGAGTTCGATCCACAGGCCGGCGGCGTTGCCGTCCGCGCTGGACACGTTCGCGGTGATCATGAAACCGGCGACCGCTGCGCAGGCGGCGCTGAGCACGTACACCAAAAAGACGACGCGACCCGAGCGGATGCCGGCCAGCCGGCTGGCCTCGGCGTTGCCGCCGACCGACTCGACGATCAGCCCGAGGGCGGTGCGGCGGGTGAACGCGGCGACCAGCAGGGCCGCCGCGAGGGCGATGAAGATGGCCAGCGGCAGGGTCAGGAAGTGGCCGAGCCCGATCGCCCGGTACGGGGCGGAGTTGATCGTGATGATCTGGCCCTCGGTGATCAGTTGGGCCAGTCCTCGGCCGGCCACCATCAGGATCAGCGTGGCGATGATCGGCTGAATGCCGATGACGGCGACCAGCAGCCCGTTCCACGCGCCGAGCACGAGCGCGGCGCCGAAGGCCAGGGCCAGCGCGGTGAGGACGGTGGACGGGCTGTTCCGGTCAGTCGCCGTACTGATGTGGAGACAGGCGATGGCACCGCTGATGGCGCAGAGCGAGCCGACGGACAGGTCGATGCCGCCGGTGGCGATGACGAGGGTCATGCCCAGCGCGACGAGGATCAGCGGGGCGCTCAACCGGAGGATGTCGATCGGGGTGCCGTAGAGGTGGCCGTCGTTGACCTCGATGGAGAGGAAGCCCGGCCGGTAGACGGTGTTCACGGCGATCATGAGCCCCAGCACGAGGACGGGCCAGAACAGGCGGTGGCCGGTCAGCGGGCGGAGGCGCTCGGCGACGGTGTTGATCGGTTCACCTCCTCCCGGTGGGTTCCGCTGGCGATGGTCTGCATGACGCGGTCGGCGTCGAGGGTGGTGTCGTTGTCGAGCTGGGCGACCATCGTGCGGTCGCGCATGACGGCGACCCGGTGACTCAGGCGCAGCACCTCCTCGAGCTCGGCGGAGATGAACAGCACGGCCATGCCGCCGTCGGAGAGCTCCACCACCAGCTTCTGGATCTCGGCCTTGGCGCCGATGTCGATGCCGCGGGTGGGCTCGTCGAGGATGAGCAGGCGCGGCTCGGTGATCAGCCAGCGGGCCAGCAGCACCTTCTGCTGGTTGCCGCCGGAGAGGTGGCGCACCGGCAGGTCCGGATTCGCCGGGCGGATGCGGAGCGCCTTGACGTACTTCTCGACGAGCTCGTCCTGCCGGCGGCGAGGGATGGGCCGCAGCCAGCCGCGCGCCGCCTGCATCGCGAGGATCATGTTCTCGCGGACGGACAGCTCGGGGACGATGCCCTCCGCGCGGCGGTTCTCCGGGCTGAACCCGATGCCGCGGTCGATGGCCTGGATCGGGGTTCGCAGCGACGCCTTGCCGCCGTCCACCCGGACCTGACCGTGGTCGGCGCGGTCGGCGCCGAACAGCAGCCGCGCCACCTCGGTACGGCCGGAGCCGAGCAGGCCGGCCAGGCCGACCACCTCGCCGGCGTGGATGCGCAGGCTGAACGGGGTGACCCCGCCCTTGCGCCCCAGTTCCGCGGCTTCCACCAGCGGGGTCGAGTCGGACGGGGCGGCGATGTTCCGCTTCTGCTGCTCGTCGAGCCGCTCCAGGACGTCGAGTTCCTTGCCGATCATCTTCTCGACGAGGGTGAGCTGCGGCAGCTCAGCGGTCCGGTACTCCCCCACCAGGCTGCCGTTGCGCAGCACCGTGATCCGGTCGGCGATGCCGTAGACCTGGTCGAGAAAGTGCGTGACGAACAGGATCGCGACGCGCTCGTCCCGCAGTTGACGCATGATCCGGAACAGCTGCGCGACCTCACCGGCGTCCAGGCTGGAGGTCGGTTCGTCCAGGATGAGCACCCGGGCCCGCACGTCGATCGCCCGGGCGATGGCGACCATCTGCTGCACGGCCAGCGAGTACGTCCCGAGCTGCGCGGTGACGTCGATGTCGAGGCCGAGCCGGGCCAGCAGATCGCGCGCTCGCCGGCGCATCTCACCCCACCGGATGAGGCCGAGACGACGGGGCTCCCGTCCGATGAAGATGTTCTCGGCGACCGAGAGGTTGGTGCAGAGATTGACCTCCTGGTAGACGGTGCTGACACCGGCCGCGGCGGCCTGCATCGGCCCGGTGAGAAAGACCTGCTCCCCGGCGAGGGTGATGATCCCCTCGTCGGTGTCGTAGACGCCGGTCAACACCTTGATCAGGGTCGACTTGCCGGCGCCGTTCTCGCCCATCAGGGCGTGGACCTCGCCCGGGAACAGCCGGAAGTCGACGTTGTGCAGCGCGCGGACCCCGGGGAAGGTCTTGGTGATTCCGGTCATGGTCAGGACCGGATGGCTACCCGTCATCCCATCGGACCTCTTCTGGATGGCGTCGGTGCGGCAACGAGGTGGAGTCAGTACTTGCGGTTGGGTAGCGCCTCCTTGGCCTGTTCCTGGGTGAAGGTGGTCTCCTCGGTCTCAATCCGGGCAGGCACCTGCTCGCCGGCGTGGATCTTCTTCACCAGGTCCATCAGCTGAGGACCGAGTAGCGGGCTGCACTCCGCGATGAAGTTGAACTTGCCGTCCGCCAGCGCCTGCATGCCGTCCTTCACCGCGTCGATGGTGACGATGACGATGTCCTTGCCGGGTGTCTTGCCGGCGGCGGTGATCGCCTCGACCGCGCCCAGACCCATGTCGTCGTTGTGCGCGAACAGCACGTCGATGTCCGGGTTGGCCTTGAGGAACTGCTCCATGACCTGCTTACCGCCGGCGCGGGTGAAGTCACCGGACTGGGAGGCGATGATTTTGAGGTTGGGGTTGGCGGAGATCGCCTCGGCGAAGCCCTTCTTGCGGTCGTTGGCCGGCGCGGAGCCGGTGGTGCCCTGCAGCTCGACGATGTTGACCGGCCCGGTCGCCGACCTGGTGTGCTCCACCAGCCACTCCCCGGACAGGCGGCCCTCCTTGACGAAGTCCGAGCCGAGGAACGTCTTGTAGAGCGTCTTGTCGGCCGAGTCGACGGCGCGGTCGGTCAGAATGACCGGGATCCCGGCGTCCTTGGCCTCCTTGAGGACGGTGTCCCATCCGGACTCGACCACGGGCGAGAAGGCGATGACGTCGACCTTCTGCTGGATGAAGTTGCGGATCGCCCGGATCTGGTTTTCCTGCTTCTGCTGGGCGTCGTCGAACTTCAGCTCGATGCTCGCCTCGGCGGCGGCCGCCTTGATCGAGCTGGTGTTCGCCGTCCGCCAGCCGCTCTCCGCGCCGACCTGGGAGAAGCCCAGAACGATGTTGTCGTCGCCGCCGCCGGTATCGCCGGTGTCGCTGTTGCCGCAGGCCGCCACGCCGCCGGTGAGCAGCACGGTGGCGAAGGCCGCGATGATGGTACGTGCGGTTCTCCTGGTTCTCATCTGTTCGCTCCTCAGGGTTGGGCATCCGGACCTCGGGTGCGCCGGGCGTGCGATCCGGGTGTGGCGGTGGGGTTGGCGCGAGAAGGGGTGGTGCCGGATGAGCGGTGCTGGTCAGGAGGTTGCCGGTCGCCCGGTCGCGCCGCGCTGGCCGTAGACGTTCTGGTACCGGTCGTGCAGCGAGTCGATGTCGGCCTGCGCGATCGGCAGCGGCTGCCCGAGTGCGCGGGCGAGGTGCGCGGTACGTGCGACGTCCTCGCACATCACCGCTGCCTTGACCGCCGCGCGGGCGTCCCTGCCGATCGTGAAGACCCCGTGGTTGCGCATGAGCACCGCGGGCGATCGGTGCCCGGACAGCGTGCTGACGATCCCCTTGCCGATGTCATCCCCGCCGATCAGCGCGAACGGCCCGACCGGGATCTCTCCGCCGAACTCGTCGGCCTGCGCGGTCAGCCAGCACGGGATCGCCTCGCCGCGGGCCGCCCAGGCGGTGGCGTAACCGCTGTGCGTGTGCACGACACCGCCGACCTCGGGCATCGCGCGGTAGACGTAGGCGTGGGCGGCGGTGTCGCTGGACGGGGAACCGGCCCCGTCGACGACCGTCCCGTTCAGGTCGCAGACCACCATGCAGTCCGCCGTCAGGTCGTCGTAGTCGACGCCGCTGGGCTTGATCACCATCAGGTCCTGGCCGGGCACCCGCGCCGAGACATTGCCGGCGGTCCACGCCACCAGGTCGTACCGGGTCAGCTCGCGGTGCAGGCGGGCCACGGTCTCCCGCAGCCCGGTCACCTGCCGAACGACGTCGCTGTTCATCCGGCCACCTCCAGAACCGTGTCGGCCGGCACCGCGGTCGCGTCGACCGCGTTCCGGATCGCCCGCAGGCGGAGCATGACGTCGTTGGCGCCCCGGCCGAAGTGGTCGTGCAGCGCCCGGTACTCGGCGTACAGGGCGTCGTACGCGCGGACGTTCTCCGGGTTCGGCTGGTAGACACCCTCGTCCACCCGCCCCATCGCCGCCGAGGCCTCGTGGATCGTCGGGTACGCCCCGGCGGCGACCGCCGCGTGGATGGCCGCCCCGAGCGCCGGCCCCTGGGCGGAGCCGATGATGCTCAACGGTCGGTTGGTGACGTCGGCGTAGATCCGCATCAGCAGCCGGTTCGAGGTGAGCCCGCCGGCGACGACCAGGTCGGTGACCGGCACCCCGGCCGCGACGAACGCTTCGATGATCATTCGGGTGCCGAACGCGGTGGACTCCAGCAGCGCACGGTAGATGTCCTGCGGCCGGGTGGCCAGCGTCAAACCGACGATCAGACCGCTGAGGTCGTGGTTGACCAACAGCGAACGGTTGCCGTTCCACCAGTCGAGCGCCACCAGGCCATGAGCGCCGACCGGCTGGGCGGCGGCCAGCTCGGTGAGCCGCTCGTGCGAGTCCACCCCGGCCGGGGCGGCGTGCCGGACGAACCAGCCGAAGATGTCGCCCACCCCGCTCTGCCCGGCTTCGTAGCCCCACGCGCCGGGGCTGATGCCGCCGTCGACGACACCGCACATGCCGGGCACCTCGACGGGATGGGTGCCGTTGAGGATGTGGCAGGTGGAGGTGCCCATGATCGCCACCAGCCGGCCGGGCCTCAGGGCCTGGGCGGAGGCGGCCGTGACGTGCGCGTCGACGTTGCCGACCGCGACCGCGATGCCCTCCGGCAGGCCGGTCCAGGCCGCGGCCCGGGCGCTGAGGCTGCCGGCGCGGTCGCCCAGGGGCAGCAGCGGGCCGTCCAGCTTGGTCAGGAAGTCCGCGAAGCCCGGGTTGAGCGCGCTCAGGTAGTCCGTCGACGGGTACCGGCCGTCCTGCCGGAGACCCTTGTAGCCGGCGGTGCAGACGTTGCGGGTCTCGGTGCCGCACAGCTGCCACACGATCCAGTCGGCCGCCTCGACGAAGCGCTCGGCGCGCCGGTATGTCTCCGGGTCCTCCTCCAGGATCTGCAGACCCTTGGCGAACTGCCACTCGGCGGAGATCTTGCCGCCGTAGCGGCCGATCCACGACTCGCGGCGCTCGTACGCCAGCGCGTTGATCCGGTCGGCGTGCGGCTGCGCGGCGTGGTGCTTCCACAGCTTCACCCAGGCGTGGGGCCGGTGGCGCAGGTCGGGGATCTCGCACAGCGGGGTGCCGTCGGCAAGGGTCGGCAGGACGGTGCAGGCGGTGAAGTCGGTGCCGATGCCGACGACCCGGGACGGATCGACGCGGGCGGCGGCCAGCGCGGCGGGGACGGCGTGGCGCAGCACGTCCCGGTAGTCCTCCGGGTCCTGCAGGGCCCAGTCCGGAGGCAGCGCCGGCCCGCCGTCGGGGAGCGCGGACTCGATGACGCCGTGGCGGTACTCGTGCACCGCGGTCCCGACCTCCGCGCCGTCGCTCACCCGGACCACCAGGGCCCGCCCGGACAGCGTGCCGAAGTCGACTCCGACAACGTACCGCTCGTCTCGGCCGTCCACACTGGTCATAACCACCTCCGTGCGAACAGTGTTAGCGCTCACATCGAGTGCCGTCAAGACGTCTGCCCGCAACAGCTCCGTAACGGAAGCGACGGCACGCGCGGCGCTTCCCGGGCGGCGGGCCGCATCTCGAACGAGCTGACCGCCGGAGTTTGAACTGTGGGCTGCGGAACGAGGACCGTC
Source organism: Micromonospora pattaloongensis (assembly GCF_900107255.1). Taxonomy (GTDB): domain Bacteria; phylum Actinomycetota; class Actinomycetes; order Mycobacteriales; family Micromonosporaceae; genus Micromonospora_I; species Micromonospora_I pattaloongensis. Next base: position 21,867 of record NZ_FNPH01000017.1, read on the forward strand.
ATCAGTCATTTACATCGAACGATGTAATCGCTAACATGCGTCGTGTCATCCCGGCACGTTGAGCTACCACCACGGCGTACCGACCGGGTGGGCGCCGGTGAACAACCCGGCGTGATCCGATACACCGTCGGCCAACTGCGGGTAACTGGGCGGACCCCCGGCGGACCAGCGGCCGGTCCGGGCGAATCACGTCATCCGTCTCGCCGACCGGGGCAGCTCAACCATTCGCCGTATTCCGGCGCCGGCAGCCCTCCGCCGCCGCCGGTCACGTCTCGGTTGAGGAGGAGCACGTGCGCACACGCAAGAAATGGCTGATGGCCGTCCTGGGCGTCCTGTCGGTGACCCTCGCGGCGACGGTCGCCGGCGGGGCCGTCGCGCCCCGGCCCGCGCAGGCGCTGAACAACGGCGTCGCCCGCACCCCGCCGATGGGTTGGAACACCTGGAACACGTTCGGCTGCAACATCAACGAGACCCTCATCCGGCAGATGGCCGACGCGATCGTCAATCACGGCCTGCGCGACCTCGGGTACAAGTACGTCGTCGTCGACGACTGCTGGTTCAACCCGGAACGGGACGCGCAGGGCAACCTCCAGGCGCACCCGCAGCGGTTCCCGAGCGGCATGAAGGCACTCGGCGACTACCTGCACTCCCGGGGGCTGCTGTTCGGCATCTACCAGGGGCCACTGGACCAGACCTGCGCCCAGTACTTCGACAGCTTCCCCGGCTCCACCGGCAGCCTCAACCACGAGTACCAGGACGCCCGGCAGTTCGCCGCCTGGGGGGTGGACTACCTGAAATACGACTGGTGCTCCCCCACGGGAACCATCAACGACCAGGTGGCGCGGTTCGGCATCATGCGCGACGCGCTGGCGGCCACCGGCCGGCCGATCGTCTACAGCATCAACCCGAACAGCATCCATGAGAAGACCGGGCCGCAACGCAACTGGAGCGACGTGGCGAACCTCTGGCGGACCACCGAGGACATCACCAACGCGTGGGACACCGGCCAGACCAACGGCTACCCGATGGGCATCCAGAACATCGTCAACGTCAATGTGCCGCTCGCCGGCTACGCCGCGCCGGGCGGGTTCAACGACCCGGACATGCTGGAGGTCGGCAACGGCGGCATGACCGACACCGAGATGCGCAGCCACTTCGCCCTGTGGGCGATGATGGCCGCACCGCTCATGATGGGCAACGACCTGCGCTCGCCCAGCGCGGCGACGCTGAGCATCCTGCGTAACCAGAACCTGATCGCGATCAACCAGGATGCCCTCGGCCAGCAGGCGGTCCAGGTCTCCCACGACGGCACGCGGCGGGTCCTGGCCAAGCGGTTGGCCAACGGCGACGTCGCGGTCGCCCTTTTCAACCAGGGTGGCTCCACGACGACGATCTCCACCACGGCGGCGGCGATCGGCAAGAGCGGCACCTCGTTCACCCTGCGGGACGCGTGGACCGACGGCACCTCCACCACCAGCGGGACCATCTCCGCGAGCGTTCCGGCGCACGGCACGGTGGTGTACCGGGTCAGCGGCGGCGGCACCACCGAGCCGCCCACGCCGAGCACGTTCCGGCTGCGCAGCGAGTCCGCCGGGCGCTGCCTCGACCTCGACAACTCCAACACCGCCAACGGGACCGGCACCCTGATCTGGGACTGCCACGGCAACGCCAACCAGCAGATCACCCAGAGCGGCCAGACGCTGCGGATCCTCGGCAAGTGCCTGGACGTGCCGACGAACGCCGGCAACGGCACCCGGGTGCAGATCTGGGACTGCACCGGCGGCACCAACCAGCAGTGGACGTTCAACGGCAACGGCACGGTGAGCAACGTCCGCTTCCCCACGCTGTGCCTGGACGTCAACAACGCCGGCACCGCGAACGGCACAGCGGTGATCCTCTGGTCCTGCCACGGCAACGCCAACCAGCGGTGGAGCCGGGCCTGACCGCCAGCCGGGACCTGTCGGGCCGGCCGGGGCGGACGCACCCCGGTCGGCACGGCAGGTCCCGCGGGCGGAGCCGTCAGCGGCTGCCCGCGCGCTTGACCACCCGCCGCCACACCCTTCGACGACCTGGGAGTCACCGTGAAACTGACAGTCCCGCGCCGGGCCCGATCGACACTACGGCGCGGCGTCGCCGCACTCGCCGGCCTGGTCTGCGCCGTCGCCCTGCTGCCCGGCCCGGCACAGGCCGACAACCCGATCGTCCAGCACATCTACACCGCCGACCCGGCGCCGTTGGTGCACAACGGCCGGGTGTACCTCTACACCGGACACGACGAGGACGGCTCGACCTACTTCACCATGCGCGACTGGCGGGTCTTCTCCTCGACCGACATGGTCAACTGGACCGACCACGGCACCCCCATGAGCCTGGCGACCTTCGCCTGGGCGGATGCCAACGCGTGGGCCGGGCACGTCGTGCCGCGCAACGGAAAATTCTACTGGTACGTGCCGGTACGCCAGCGATCGACCGGGCAGATGGTGATCGGCGTCGGCGTCGCGGACAGCCCCACCGGCCCGTTCCGGGACGCGCTCGGCCGGCCACTGGTCGGCAACAACGAGATCGATCCGCACGTCTTCATCGACGATGACGGGCAGGCCTACCTCTACTGGGGCAATCCCAACCTGTGGTACGTGCGGCTCAATCCCGACATGATCTCGTTCTCCGGCAGCCCGACCCGGATCCCGCTCACCACCGCCGGGTTCGGCACCCGCACCGGCAACGCCAGCCGCCCGACCCTCTACGAGGAAGGGCCGTGGGTCTTCAAGCGCAACGGGCTCTATTACCTCGTGTTCGCCGCGGAGTGCTGCTCCGAGTTCATCGGATACTCGACCGCGCCCGGCCCGACCGGACCGTGGACCTACCGCGGGACGCTCATGCCCCGGCAGGGCAGCAGCTTCACCAACCACCCCGGCGTCATCGACTTCAACGGCGGGTCGTACTTCTTCTACCACAACGGCGCCCTGCCCGGCGGCGGCGGCTACACCCGCTCGGTCGCGGTGGAGAAGTTCACCTACAACGCCAACGGCACCTTCCCCACCATCAACATGACCGCCGCGGGCGCTCCGCAGGTCGGCACCCTCGACCCCTACGTGCGCCAGGAGGCCGAGACGATCGCCTGGGGCTCCGGCATCGAGACCGAGCCGTCCAGCGAGGGCGGGATGAACGTCGGCTGGATCGAGAACGGCGACTACATCAAGGTCAAGGGCGTCGCCTTCGGTGCCGGCGCGACCTTGTTCTCGGCGCGGGTGGCCTCCGCCACCAGCGGCGGCCGGATCGAGGTACGGCTGGACAGCGCCAGCGGCCCGCTCGCCGGCACCTGCACCGTCGGCGGCACCGGTGGTTGGCAGACCTGGACGACCACCACCTGCGGGGTGAGCGGGGCCACCGGCACCCGGGACCTGTACCTGCGTTTCACCGGCGGCGGCGGCAACCTGTTCAACGTCAACTGGTGGCAGTTCAGCGGCGGCGGCGCGGCCGCGACGACGTACCGGATCACCAACCGCAACAGCGGGCAGGTCATCGACGTCCAGCAGCCGAACCTCGACAACCTCGCCGTGGTCGGCCAGTGGAACAGCAACGGCGCCGCGTGGCAGCAGTGGCGCTTCCTCGACGCCGGCAACGGCAACGTGCGGCTGCAGAGCGTTCACAGCGGAAGGTGCGTCGACGTGATGGACTTTTCGACCGCCGACGGCGCCCGGATCGTGCAGTACACCTGCCACGACGGCCTGAACCAGGTGTTCAGCTGGAGCGCGACCGCCGACGGCCAGCACAACCTGGTCAACGCGAACAGCGGCAAGTGCCTGAACGTGGTGGGCGCCTCCACCACCGCGGGCGCGGCCCTGGAGCAGCGGACGTGCACCGCCGCGACCAGCATGCAGTGGTCGCGGTCCTGAGCGACGCGATGGCCCGGGGCCGGGTGGTGACGGCCATCGTCACCACCCGGCCCGCTTTCAGCTAGCTACGCAGGGTCCACTGCTGGTTGCTGCCGCCGTGGCAGGCCCAGAGGTGGACCTTGGTGCCGTTGGCGGTGCCCTGGCCGCTGGCGTCGAGGCAGAGCCCGGACTGGACGCCGGTGATGGTGCCGTTGGAGTTGACGCTCCACTGCTGGTTGACCTGACCGTTGCAGTCCCAGATGATCGCCAGGGTGCCGTTGGCGGTGCCCTGTCCCGACGCGTCGAGGCACTTGTTGCCGTACACCATCAGCTGCCGGCCGGCGGTGTACGTCCACCGTTGGTTCGTCCCGCCCTGGCAGTCCCAGAGCTGCGCCTGGGTGCCGTTGGTCGTGCTCGACCCACCGATCTCGAGGCAGCGGCCGGACTGCCCGCCGACGATCTGCCCGGTCTGCTGGCCACCGCCACCGCCGCCCTGCGGTCCGGCGGCCGCCATCACCGCCTGGGCTCCGGCCGGCCAGTTGCCGCTGGTTACCGTCACGTTGCCGGAGACGACGTTGCCCCGGTCGCCGTTGGTCACGTTGGTGCTGCCGTTGCTCGACCAGTTGTTGGTCACCGTGAAGTTGCCCATGTTCTCGGCGAACCAGTAGTTGGCGGTGGCCCAGGTGCCGGTGGCGGAGAAGACGTTGTTGCGGGCGGTGTAGTAGCGCGAGCCCTCGTCGAAATACAGCCCGAAGTGGCCATTGGTCCGCAGGCAGTAGTTGTCGCTGATCAGGCCGCCCGGGTTGGCCGACAGGGTGTAGATGCACCCGCCGTCGTTCATCTGCTGCATGACGTCGTGCACGTAGTTGCCGATCAGCCGGTTGTTCGACGCGGTGGTGGCCGTGCTGTAGCGCGGCTGATAGTTGTACAGGCCACGGTCGGCGTAGTGGTTGCTCCCGCCGGCGTCGTTGGATCCCCAGCCGTAGCCCATGGACATGCCGGTGTACGGCATGTTGTAGACCTCGTTGTACGACACGGTGGCGTTGGTGACGTAGGTGGTGAGCACCGAGACGATGCCCCGGTGCTCCACGCCCAGATCGTGCAGCCGGTTGTTGCTGATGGTGATGTCCCGGTTGACCATCCGCTGGTCGCTCGGGTGGTGGGCGTCGGCGCGCACCCCGCCCACGACGATGCCGCCGGCCACGTTGCGGGCGATCTCGGACCGGGTGATCGTGATGTTGCTGGCGCCGAGGCCGACCCCGCTGGCGTGGGCGTTGGCGTCGTTGCCGATCCCGATGGCCGTCTGTCCCAGATTGACGAACTGGGCGTCGGTGAAGGTGATGTTGTTGGCCGCGGAGACCTGCACGGCGGCGGGTGACTGGAGCCAGTTGGGCCGGGTGGCCTCAAACTGCGAACAGCCGTTGTGGCAGGTGCTGAAGCCGGGCCAGTTCCAGTTGCCCTGGATGTAGGCGCCGGTCTGCTGGTCGGCGTAGCCCTGGTTGCCGCTCGGGCCGAGCCAGCTGGTGCCGGTGAAGGTGATCCCGCTGAAGGTCAGGTGGTGTGCCGGCGCGTCGTACGTGCCGCCGACCTGCACCAGGGACTGCAGCGTCGGCAGCTCCACCCGGGCCGTCGTCATGTTCTGGCCGGCGAGCGGGATGTAGGAGAGTGCGCCGCTGCCCGGGTCGAGATACCACTCCCCCGGCGCGTCCAGGAACTCGTAGGCGTTGCTGAGATAGAGCGGCCCGGCCCGGTGCGGGCTGGTGAAGGTGTCGTACCCGAAGTTGTTGTTGCTCCAGCCGGGCTGCTGCATCCGGATCAGGTTTCCGCTGATGCTCTGCACCGACACGTACCGGTCGGTGAACGAGTTGACGCTCTCCATCTGGATCCGGCTCTGGTTGCCCAGGTTGTTCAGATAGCTCAGGGCGCTGTTGGTGAACCTCATGCCGGTGGCGTCCGCGGTGAAGTCGCCCCGGTTGACCTGGGTGCGCGCCCGGGTGGCGATCGCCCCGTCGACGTAGAGCTGCCGGCTGTCCACCCCGGCGCCGACGTTCGCCCGCCAGATGTTGCGGCCGGCGTCCGCGAGGGACCAGCCGGTGACCGCCCGGGCGCCGGTGAGCACAGGCCGCGCCGACGGCGCGGCCTGCCACACCACCCGGTATCCGTTCGTGCCGGAGTCGGCGGCGGTCAGCCGCAGCGGCGACGAGAGCCGGTACACCCCGTCGGCCAGTTGCACGACGATGTCGCCGGACATCGAGCCGGTCAGCGCTCGCACCGCGGTCTGCGCGGCGGTCAGCGAACACGGTTGGGCCGCGCTGCAACTGGTGCCGCTACCGGAAGGCGAGACGTAGAGGGTCGTGGTGGCGGCGAGCGCCGGCGTGGCGGACGTGAACACGGCGGCCGCGGCGGCCAGCGTCGCCGCCGCGGTTGCGGCCAGCACCCGCCCGGGCGCGGTAGGGGGTGAGGGTACGAACACCGGATGCTCCTTCTCTGGTCGGGAACGGTGGGATGGATTGACCGGACGCCCGCCACCGACGCGATGACGCCGCTCATCGGAGGATCCGGCGCAGATGGCCCAGGCCGTCGCGGGCGAGTCGGTCCTGCGACGGCGCGAGCGGACGCCAGATCGACGCGGCCGTCGCGATCGACTCGTTCTCCGTGGTGAACGACTCGATGCAGACCGCGCCGCGGTACCCGGTTGCGCGCAGGGCGGCGAAGAACCGCGGCCAGTCGAAGTGGTCGGCGCCGGGCGCGCCGCGGTTGGTGCCGCTGACCTGGACGTGCTTGATGCGCGACCCGGCGAGGGCGACGGCCGCGTACGGGTCGGCCTCCTCGATGTTCAGGTGATAGGTGTCGAGCATGATGCCGACGTGCGACGGCAGGCCGTCGAGCAGCTCGACGGTCTGCTCGACGGTGTTGACGACGCTCGTCTCGTAGCGGTTGAGCGCCTCCACCCCGATCGACACACCCCGCTCACCGGCGTGCTCGGCGACCGGTGCCAGCGCCCGGCGGAAGTCCGCGTAGCAGCCCGCGCGGGCCGCCGGGGTCATCCGCCAGGTGCGGCCGACCGAGGCGTAGACCGGGCCCCCGACACATGGCGCGCCGATCGCCGCGGCACTGTCCACGCAGCTCATCAAATAGCCCACTGTGGCGGCGATGACGGCCGGGGCGGCGGCCACGAGCTCCCGTCCCGGCGGGGTGACCGCGCAGACGCCGGCCGCGGTCAGGCCGTACGCCGCCAGCAGGTCCCGGGTGCGGGCCGGGTCCCAGTCGCCGGGCTGCTCGATCGGCAGCTCGATCGCGTCGAAGCCGAACCCGGCGATCCGCGGGACCAGCTCGGCCAGGGCGCGGTCGTCGACCGGCGAGGCCCACACCCAGGGGTTGACGCCGATGGCGTACACCGGCACCTACTTCCAGCGCCGCGGGTAGCCCGGCAGGTCGGTGCAGCCGCACATCGCGTAGTGCAGCGGCGGCAGGTCCGGGTCGAGGTAGCGGTCCAGGTTCTCCTGGGTGATCGTCGGCTGCGGCAGCTTCCACGGGTTGGCCACCGGCTGGCCGTCGAGGATCCGCAGCGCGGCGATGATCGGCGTACGCCACTGGTAGGTCGGGTAGGTCGGCGCGATCGCGGTGAGGCCCGCCTGCTTCCAGATCCTGAGGAAGTCGAGCTGGTCCTCACCGTTGATCGGCGGCACGGGCCTGCCGGCGTCCTGGAACGCCTCGACCGCGGCGACCGCCACCGCGCCGGCGTCCATCCAGACACCGTCGATCGTGCCGTACCGCTGGAGGTAGTCGTTGACGATCTTCTTGGTCTTGGCCGGGTCGCCGTCGGTGAACTCGACGCCGACGACATCGACGTTCGCCTTGTCGAAGGCGACCTTCGCGGCCGACCAGCGAGTCTCCAGCACGTCGACGCCGGGCAGGATCCGCAGGGCGAGCAGCTTGCCGCCGCGCTTCATCCGCTGGCTGACGAACTCCGCGCCGACGTGGCCGAAGCCGTAGCCGCCGATGGGGTTGATGAACGTCACCGGACAGCTGGTGTTCACGCCCCGGTCGAAGACGACGACCGGCAGGCCCGCCTTGCATGCCGCCTCGACGGCCGGGGTGAGCGTGGCGGTGGTGTTCGGCGAGACGACGAGCGCGTCGCAGCCCTTGCCGAGCAGGTCGTTGATGTCGGCGATCTGCTTCTGGTCCTTGCCTTCGGCGTCGACGTGCACGAACTCCCTGATCCGGCTCCGCTGCGCCTCGACCTCGGCCTGCATGGTCTTGAAGCCGACCTGCCGCCACGGGTTGTTCAGCGCCGCGTTGGAGAAGCAGAGCTTGTGCGGGCCGCGCCGCTTGAACTTCGCGGTCTCCACCATCGTCGGGTTGAGCGCCTGCTCCCACGGCTTGTCGGCCGGGCCGGTCGGCGCGGCGTCGAGCAGCGCGAGCTCGGCCTCGTAGTCGGCCCGCACGAAGAACTTCGACTGTTCCCCGGTGCCCGCCGCGCTGGCGGTCGGGCTGCCGGACGGGCTCGCGGCCGGCTCGTCGGTCGCGCAGGCGGCGAGGGAGAGCAGGGTGACGGCGGCCAGCGCCGCCATGCAACGTCGCACTATGTTTCCCCTATCTGGACGGTGAACGCGATGCCGAGAGCGCCACGGCGAGCAGGATGATCGCGCCCTGAACGGTCGATCTGAGGGCGCCGGAGACGCCGTAGAAATTCATCAGGGCGAGCAGGAGCTCGAGGGTCAGCGCGCCGAGCATGGCGCCGGCGACCGATCCGCGACCGCCGCCCAGCGCGACACCCCCGAGGACGACCGCGGTGATCGCGGCGAACTCCAGGCCGGCGCCGGCCTGGAACGACACCCCGCTGTAGCCGCCGAGCAGGATCGCCGCCACCGCCGCCGCGACGCCGCTGAGGACGAAGGCGATCGTCCGGTGCCGCCAGACGCGTACCCCACTCAGCTCGGCGGTGCGCGGGTTGTCGCCGACGGCGACCAGCGTGCGCCCGAAGTCCGAGCGCGCCACCAGCACGGCCAGCGCGCCGAGCGCGAGCAGCACGAGCAGGGCGTACGGGATGCGGCCGAGCAGTGGCACGTCCTCGACGGCCCGCCGGCCGAACCGGCGGAACTCCTCAGAGAGGGCGCCCTTGGGTGCGCCGTCGGACCAGTAGTAGACCGCGCCGACGAGGATGAGAAACATGCCGAGGGTGGTGATGAACGACGGCACCCGCAGCCGGGTGGTGATCAGACCGTTGACCAGCCCGACCAGCGCTCCGCAGCCGAGCAGCAGCAACACCACCGGCCAGGTGCGGGCCGGCTCGCCGTCGATGAGCCGGGCGGCGATGACCGCCTGCGCGGTGACCAGCGACCCGATCGACAGGTCGAACTCGCCAGAGACGATCACGAAGTACTGACCGGCGGCGAGCAGGATGATCGGCGCCGACCGGCCGAGGAACGACATCAGCGACGGCGGGGCGAAAAAGTCGGGCTGCCGGACGGCGACCAGGACCAGCAGCACGCCGAGGATCGCGAGGATGGGCAGCAGGCCGCCGGGGCGTACCCGCGGCCGCATCGGCAACGGTCGGGATTGGACTGTCATCATGTTCACGACCGCCCTCTCCGCAGGGCCCGGCGGGCGTAGACGGCGACCGCGGCGATGATGACGGCGCCCCGGATCACCTGCTTGAAGAAGGCGTCGACCTCGAGCTGGTTGAAGATCGCGTCGATGCTGGCGAGCAGCAGCACACCGCCGACGGTGCCGGCGACGCCGCCGCGCCCGCCGGCGAGAGCGGTGCCGCCGAGCACCACCGCGGCGATCGACTCCAGGTCGTAGAGTCCCTCGGTGCCCACCCGGGGCGCGCCCGCGCCGAGCCGACTGGCGAGGTAGATCCCGGCGAGCCCGGCGCAGAGCGAGCACAACACGTGGGCGGTGACCAGCACCCGGTCGTTGCGCACGCCGGAGAGGCGGGCGACCTCCGGATCGCCGCCGACCGCGACCAGGTGGTGGCCGAAGCGGGTCCGGGCGAGCGTGAACCAGGCCGCCGCGGTGACGGCGACCAGCAGCAGGAACGACAGCGGCACCGGCCCGATCCGCTGGTAGCCCAGGGTCCGCACGAGGGTGGGCGCGGTGACGCCGGCCGGCCCGTCGTAGCCGTTGTCGAGGTAGCCCTTGAGCAGTAGCCCGACGCCGAGGGTCGCGATGAACGCGTTGATCCGGAACCGGGTGACCAGCAGCCCGTTGAGCAGCCCGACGCCGGCGCTGACGGTGAGCGCCAGGCCGACCGCCGGCAGCACCGCCCCGTCGCTGCCGTTCATCGTCTCGGCGGCCACGAGGGTGCTCAGGCTGATCAGGTAGGCCACCGACAGGTCCAGCGAGCCACCGACGATGACCAGGGTCTGGCCGACGGCCACCAGGCCCAGCCCGGCGGCGACATGCAGCAGGCTCACCACGGTCGCCTGGTGGAAAAGCTGACCGCCGTCGACCGCGACCACCAGCCCGCCGATCGCGACGGTGAGCACCAGGGCCACGAACACGCCCGGCACCGGCCAGCGCGCCGGCAGCAACGACTGGGCGCTCACGCGACCGTCTCCCGCGCCGTACCCACCGCCAGGGCGACCACATCCTCCTCGGTCGCGCCAGCGGGCAGCTCCCCGGCGATCCGGCCCTCCCGCATGACGAGGATCCGGTCGCTCATCCCGAGCAGCTCCGGCAGGTCGGAGGAGATCATCAGAACGGCCGCGCCGGCGCGGGCGAGACGGCGCACGAGAGCGTGGATGGCCGACTTCGCGCCCACGTCGATGCCCCGGGTCGGTTCGTCGAAGAGCACGATCCGCGGGTTGAGCGCCAGCCACCGGGCCAGCACTACCTTCTGCTGGTTGCCACCGGACAGGAAGCGGATCTCCTGGTCGTAACCGGCGGCACGGACGTCCACGGCGGCGAGCAGATTCCGGATCCGTACGGACCGCGCGGCGCGGCGGGACCACGCCCGGCCCATCGACCGGCTGGCGAGCAGCGCGTTGTCGAGCACCGACTGCCGGGCGACGATCCCCTCGCCCTTGCGGTCCTCGGTGACGTAGGCGATGCCGGCCCGCAGCGCCGCGCGGGGCGAGCGCAGTCGGACCGGCCTGCCGTCGAGCGTGACGTGGCCGGTGGAGAACGGGGCCACGCCGAAGAGCGCCCGGGCCAGCGCCGACCGCCCGGAGCCCTGGAGGCCACCGACGCCGAGCACCTCGCCGGCCCGCAGCTCCAGGCGCACGCCGTGCAGCTTCCGGTTCCCGCCGTCGCGTACGGTGAGCCGCACCGGGCCGAGGTCGTCGGGGGCGGCGCGGTCGGGGTAGTAGCTGGACAGCTCCCGCCCCACCATGTGCCGCACCAGCTCGTCAGGAGTGGTGTCCGCGGTCGGCACGGTGGTCACCCGGCGGCCGTCCTTCAGGACGGTGATCCGGTCGGCGAGGTCGAAGACCTCGGTGAGCCGGTGTGAGACGTAGAGCAGGCCGATGCCGCGCTGCTGGAGCCGGCGCACCAGCCCGTAGAGCAGCGCGACCTCGTGGTCGGCCAGCGCCGCGGTCGGCTCGTCCATGATGAGCAGCCGCGCGTCCAGGGCGAGAGCCTTGGCGATCTCGACGATCTGCTGCTGGGCGACGCCGAGCCGCCCCACCCGGGCGTCGGCCGGCAGGGCGGCGGCCCCGACCGAGGCGAGCAGTTGGGACGTGCGGTCGAGCATCTCCCGGCGGTCCACCAGGCCGCGGCGCAGCGGCTCGTGGCCGAGGTAGACGTTCTCCGCCACCGTGCGCTCCGGCAGCAGGTTGAACTCCTGGTGGATGATGCCGATGCCGGCCCGCTGGGCGTCGCGCGGGCCGCGGAACGCGCGCCGTTCATTGTTGAACACGACGCTGCCCTCGTCCGGCGGGTAGCCCCCCGAGACGATCTTCATCAGGGTCGACTTGCCGGCGCCGTTCTCGCCGACCACGGCATGCACCTCGCCCGGCCCGAGGTCGAGGTCGACATCCGCCAGGACGCGCACCCCGAGGAACGACTTGCCGATGCCGCGCAGCGCGAGCAACGGCCGCGGCCGGGGATCCGCCATCACCGACCGTCACTCACGGTAGTGACCAACAGGATCGGTACGCGCGGCGTCGAGGTGGCCGCAGAGCCGGGGCCGACGACCAGCCTCCGCCCCCACGGATGACCCGATGTTTGCGTGCTCCAAACAGCTTGACATGAGCAAAACATCACACGTATGAAGATAGATGTTTCGATACCTCTCCGCAATCCTCGATTAACGCTCCGGCCAGCCAACGCCCCGATCGACAGCGTCGCCGACAGGGCGTAACCAGGAGCGGCCAGCTCCACCTCGGACGGACAGGCAGTGTGAACGAGAACATTGGCGTCCTCCGATGTATATCTCGTCCTGGGTGCTCCGACCACGGGAGCCAGGGAACGCGCACACGTCACTGTGTGTGACGTTCCTGCCAAGGTCGCCGTCAGTGCCGACCCCGGCACGACGACCGCCCGACGGCCCCTGCCCTGCCGCCCCGGCGCCCCCTGACACGCGGTCGGGCCCGTGGTCGTGATCCCCCGTTGTCCGCCTGAACTAGGAGACCCCATGCGTCGCAACACATGGATCATCGGGGTGATCGCGGGCCTGTTACTGTCGCTCGCGATCGCCCCGCCGGCATCGGCCGCCCCGGCCTTCCGGGCCCTGCTCTTCACCAAGACCACCGGCTACCGGCACGACTCGATCTCCGCCGGCGTCGCGATGTTCCAACAGCAGGCGGCGGCGAACAACTTCGAGCTGGTGCACACCGAGGACGCGAACGTGTTCACCCCGGCCAACCTGGCCACCTTCGACGTCCTCATCATGTTCCAGACCTCGGGCATGGTGTGGACCTCGGCGGCCCAACGCCAGGCGGTGGAGGGCTTCCTCGCCAGCGGCAAGGGGATCGTCGCCGTGCACAACGCCATGGACATGGGCATCGAGGGCGAGTACCCCTGGTGGGACCAGACCGTGAACGCCGGGGCGCACATGCCGGAGCACTCCCCCGGAGTGCTGCAGGGCACCGCCATCGTCGCCGACAAGAAGCACCCCTCGACGGCCGGCCTGCCGGACCGCTGGGTCCGCAGCGAGGAGTGGTACAACTTCGACCAGAACCCGCGGGGCGCCGTGCACGTCCTGGTCACCGCGGACGAGCGGACCTACAACCCCGGCCCCCGGGGGATGGGGCACGACCACCCGATCTCCTGGTGCCGCACCGTCGCCGGGGGCAAGGTCTGGGCCACCGCCATGGGGCACGCCGCGGCGTCGTACAGCGAGACACCCTTCCGCGACCACGTCCTGGGCGGGGTGAAGTGGGCGGCCGGCAACAAGCCCGGCGACTGCGGCGGCACCGTCTGGGGCAACTTCGAGAAGCGCACCCTCGACAGCAACAGTGTCGACCCGATGGCGCTGGCCGTGGCGCCGGACGGGCGGGTGCTGTACGTCCAGCGCGGCGGTCAGGTCAAGATCTTCAAGCCGAGCACGAACAGCACGGTCACGGCTGGCACGCTCAGCGTCTACACCGGCGGTGAGGACGGCCTCACCGGGTTGGCGCTGGACCCGAACTTCGCCAGCAACGGGTACGTGTACCTGTACCACTCGCCGGCCAACAGCTCCACCGACGTCAACCGGGTCTCCCGCTTCACGCTGACCGGTGACACGCTGAACATGTCGAGTCAGGTCACCATCATCGACATCCCGGCGTACCGGGACCGCACCTTCTCCGAGCCCGGTCACACCGGCGGGTACATCGACTTCGGCCCGGACGGGAACCTCTACATCGGCACGGGTGACGACGTGCCGCCGAACCTCGACCCCAACTGGCAGGGCTACGCCCCGCTGGACTGGCGGCCCGGCAAGCAGATGCTCGACGCCGCCCGGACCGCCGGCAACACCAACGACCTGCGCGGCAAACTGCTGCGAATCCGGCCGCAGGCCAGCGGCGGTTACACCATCCCGGCGGGCAACCTCTACCCGCAGGGCACGGCGCAGACCCGGCCGGAGATCTACGCAATGGGCTTCCGCAACCCGTTCCGCTTCTCGATCGACCCGGCCAACGGCTGGGTCTACCTGGCCGACTACGGACCCGACCGGAACCCCCCGACCACCAACCGCGGCCCCGAGGGGCTCGTCGAGCTGAACGTGATCAAAGGACCGGGCAACTACGGCTGGCCGTTCTGCCACGGCGACAACCAGCCCTACGCTCCGTACAACCCGGACACCGGCGCGGTCGGCGCGAAGTTCAACTGCGCCGCGCCGGTCAACAATTCGCCCAACAACACCGGCCTGACCAGTCTGCGACCGGTCGTGGCGCCCAACCTCTGGTACGGCTACGGCACCTCGCCGACGTTCCCGGAGCTCGGCTCCGGTGGCTCGGCCCCGATGGGCGGCCCGGTCTACCGGTACGACCCGGCCAACCCGTCCGCGACGAAGTTCCCGCCCTACTACGACGGCGTCCACTTCTTCTACGAGTGGTCGCGCGACTACGTCAAGGAGGTGCACTTCGACTCCGCCACGGCGGTGACCCGCACCAACCCGTTCCTGCCGACGGCCCGGTTCAACAGCCCGATGGACATGGAGTTCGGCCGGGACGGCTCGCTCTACCTGCTGGAGTGGGGCACCAACTTCGGCGGCGGCAACAGCGACTCCGGGCTCTACCGGATCGACTACGTGCAGGGCGGCCGGTCGCCGATCGCCAAGGCCAGCGGCACGCCCACCAACGGCAATGCTCCGCTCACCGTCCAGTTTTCCAGCGCCGGGTCGATGGACCCCGACCCCGGCAACACGATCAGCTACCAGTGGACCTTCGGCGACGGCACCACCTCGACGGCGGCCAACCCGTCGCACGTCTACACCGTCAACGGCAACTACAACGCGCAGTTGAAGGTCACCGACAACACCGGCAAGTCCGGCTTCGCCAACGTGCAGATCACCGTCGGCAACACCGCGCCGGTGGTCACCATCACCACCCCACCCAACGGCGGGATGCTCACCTTCGGCGACCGGGTGTCGTACCAGATCAGCGTCTCCGACCCGGACGGCGGCTCAATCGACTGCGCCAAGGTGGTGCTCAACCCCGCGCTCGGCCACGACGACCACGCGCACGAGACGACCGAATATCAGGGCTGCTCGGGCACCGTCTCCACCGACCTGCTCGGTGGGCACCCCGACGGCGCCAACCTGTTCTACGTGCTCAACGCCCGCTACACCGACAACGGCGGCGCGGGTGGCGCGGCCCCCCTGACCGGGCACGCGCAGGTGATCCTCCAGCCCAAGCACAAGCAGGCCGAGTACTACAACAGCCAGTCCGGCACCCGGATCGTCGACCAGGCCGGCGCCGAAAGCGGCAAGCGAGTCGGGGACATCTCCAACAACGACTGGCTGGCGTTCACCCCGATGAACCTGACCGGCATCACGACCGTGAGCTATCGGCTGTCGTCGCCGTCCGGCGGCGGCTCGATCGAGTTGCGCGCCGGCTCGCCGACCGGCACGCTGCTGGCCACCACGCCGGTGCCCAGCACCGGTGGCTGGGACAACTACCAGTCCACGCCTCCGGTCAACGTCACCGCCCTGGCCGGGACCCACACCCTGTACGTGGTGTTCAAGGGCAGCGGCAACAACTGGTTCGACCTCGATTCGTACACCTTCGGCGGGCCCGGCATCGGCACCGGCGGCACCGGCGGTCCCGGCGGCGTGGCCGGCCAGACCTGGACGCTCACCGCCCAGCACAGCGGGAAGCTGATGGATGTCAGCGGTGTGTCCACCGCCGACGGCGCGCAGATTCACCAGTGGGCCGCCACCGGCGGCGCCAACCAGAAGTGGCAGGCGGTTGACGCCGGTGGCGGCGCGGTCTATCTGAAGGCGGTGCACAGCGGCAAGTGCGCCGAGGTGACCGGCGGCTCCACGGCGGCCGGGGCCTTCCTCCAGCAGGCCACCTGCAACAACAGCAACCAGCAGAAGTTCACCGCCACGGCGACCGGGACCGCCGGGGTATACACGGTGAAGAGCGTGCTGAGCGGGCTCTGCCTGGACGTCAACGGCGGCGCCACCAGCGACGGCGCCCGGCTGGTGCAGTGGACCTGCCACGGGGACACCAACCAGCAGTGGCGGTTCAGCCCGGCGTGACGGCCGCCCCCGCCGACCAGTACGCCCGCCGACCGGCTCCGCGCACCGCGGAGCCGGTCCCGCCGGGCCCGACCGTACGCCGCCGCCGGCCCTCCACAGCGGACCGGCGGCGCGGCAGCGGCTACCGCGGCGGCTCCGACAGCAGCCCGGCCGACGCCAGCGCGTCCCACAGGTCGTCCGGCACCGGGGCCTGCCAGCGGCACACGGTCTCGGTCACCTGAGAACCGTCGCGCACCCCGACGACCGTCGAGACGACGGCCGGGTGCCGGCGCACGAAGGCGAGCGCGGCCTGGGGCAGCGTGACGCCGTAGGTCTGGCAGACGACGCCGATGCGTCGTGCCCGCTCAACCATCTCCGTCGGGGCCGGCTGGTAGTTGTACGGCGCGTCGGCCGCCGGCCGGTCCCGGGACAACAGCCCCGAGTTGTAGACACCGGCGATCACCACGCCCACCCCGCGGCGCTGGGCGGCGGGCAGCAGGTCGCCGGCCGCGCCCTGCTCGAGCAGCGTGTACCGCCCGGCGCACATCACCACGTCGACGTCGGTGTCGCGCACGAACCGGGCCAGCATCGGCGACTGGTTCATCCCGGCGCCGACCGCGCCCACGACGCCCTGTTCGCGCAGCTCGACCAGGGCCGGCAGGGCCTCGGAGACGGCCTGCTCCCAGTGGCCGTCGGGGTCGTGCAGATAGACGACGTCGAACCGGTCCAGCCCGGTGCGCCGCAGGCTCGCCTCGAGCGAGCGGCGCACCCCGTCGCGGCTGAAGTCCCACACCCGGCGGTGACTCGCCGGGACGTCGAAGCCGTCGGGGTCGCGCAGATGCGCGTTCCCGGGCGTCGGCACGAGCAGCCGTCCGACCTTTGTGGACACCACGTACTCGTCGCGGGGCCGGTGCCGGAGCGCGGCGCCGAGCCGGCGTTCGGACAACCCGAGGCCGTAGTGGGGCGCGGTGTCGTAGTACCGGATGCCCGCCTCCCACGCGGTGTCGACCGCCGTGGCGAACTCCTCCTCCGTGGTCGCCCGGTAGAGATTGCCGCCCTGCGCCGCACCGAAGCCGAGCTCGCTCAGGCGTACCGCCGGTCGGCGCGGCAGCGGTCGGTCCTTCACGGCAGCTCCAGCCGGTAGACCCGCCCCGCCGTGTGCCGCCAGATCGCCGCCCGGTCGGCATCGCGCAGCTCCGCCAGCAGCTCCGCCACGGCCTCGACCCAGCGGGGGTACGCGGTGGCGAGCAGGCTCACCGGCCAGTCCGAGCCGAACATCAACCGGTCCGGGCCGAACGCCTGCAGGGCGTGCTCGACGGCCGGCCGCAGGTGCGCCGGCGCCCAGGGCGAGCGCCGCATCTCGGTCGCCAGACCGGAGAGCTTCGCCGTGGTGTTCGGCGCGGCCGCGAGCTTGCGCAGGTCGCGGCCCCAGTCGGCGATCCCCGGGCCGTCCAGCGCGGGCTTGCCCAGGTGGTCGAGGACGAATCGCACCTCGGGCAGGTCGCGCGCCAGCCGCGCGGCCATGGGCAGCTGGTGCCGGCGGACCAGCAGATCGAAGGCCAGGCCGGCGGCTCCCACCGCCGCGATCCCCCGGCGCACGTCCGGCCGGTCCAGGTACGCCGGGTCGGGCTCGTCCTGCACGAGGTGGCGGATGCCGACGAGGCGGTCTCCGCCGGGCGCCGCCCGCAGCCGGTCGATCCGGTCGGCGACATCCTCGGCGGTCAGCTCCACCCAGCCGACGACCCCGCGGACGAGGTCGCTGCCGGCCGCGACGCCGAGCAGGTCGGCCGTCTCCGCCTCGGTGGCGATCGACTGCACCACGACGGTCGCGGTGACCCCGACGGCCGCGGCCAGCGGAGCGAGGTCGTCGATGTCGAAGTCTGCGTCGATCGCCGCCATGGTGAGCGGGTCGATCCACGGCTGGGGGTGCCGCGCCCGGACCCAGAGGTGGTGGTGCGCGTCGACGATGCCGGTCATCGGCCCAGCCACCCTCCGTCGACGGGAAGCACGATCCCGTTGACGTAGTCCGACGCCGCCGACGCCAGGAACACCGTGGCACCGCCGAGGTCGTCCGGACGGCCCCAGCGGCCCGCCGGGATCCGGGCCAGAATCGCCCGGTCCCGGTCGGGGTCGTCGCGCAACGCCCGGGTGTTGTCGGTGGCGACGTAGCCGGGGGCGATGGCGTTGACGTTCACGCCGCGGGCCGCCCACTCGTTGGCCAGCGCCCTGGTGAGCCCGGCCAGGCCCGACTTGGCGGCGGCGTAGCCGGGGACGGTGATGCCGCCCTGGAAGCTCAGCAGGGAGGCGGTGAAAATGATCTTCCCGTGGCCGCGTTCGAGCATCGTCCGGCCAATCGCTCGGCTCAGCACGAACTGGCTGCTCAGGTTGACCTCGATGACGTGATCCCACATCTCGTCCGGGTGGTCGACGGCCGGCGCGCGCGCTATCGTGCCGCCGTTGTTGACCAGGATGTCGACCGGCCCGAGCTCGGTGAGCGTGCGCGCCAGCCGGTGCACGGCCGCCCGGTCGGCGAGATCGGCCCGCAGCGCGGTGAACCGGCGGCCGGCCGCCCGCACCCGGCGCTGCACCTCGGTGCCGTCGGCCTCGAGCCGCGCGGAGACACCGACGATGTCGGCGCCGGCCCGGGCCAGGGCTTCGGCCATGGCCAGGCCGATGCCGCGCCGGGCGCCGGTCACCACAGCGAGCCGCCCGGACAGGTCGAACGGATCGCTCATCGGGCGTCCTCCCGCAGGTCGAGCAGCACCTTCAGCACGCCGCCTTGCTCCATGGCGGCGAAGGCGGCGGTCGCCGCCTCGACCGGTTCGATCCGGGAGATGAGCTGACGCGCCGGGACCGCGCCCGAGCCGACCAGCCGGACCGCCTCGGCCATGTCCTCGCGCCGGTACAGGCGGGCGCCGCGCAGCTCCAGCTCCCGCCAGAAGAACCGGTGCAGGTCGACCGGACGGGGCCGGGGATGAATCGCCACCATCACCAACCGCCCCCGGGCGGCCAGCACGTCGACCGCCGTGGCGACGCCGGCGGCGGCGCCGGAGACCTCGAAGGCCACGTCCGCGCCCGTGCCGGCCGTGCGCTCGTCGACCAGGGCCACCACGTCGATCGCGTGCGGGTCGACGACCTCCAGCCCGATGCCGTCCGCGACCGCCCGCCGGTACGGGTCGGGTTCGACGAGCAGCACCCGCGCGCCACGACCCCGCGCAAGCGTGGCGATGAGCACCCCGACCGGTCCGCCGCCGACCACGACGACCTGGTCGGCGGCGGTCACCTCGGCCCGCCGTACGTCATGCACCGCGACGGCGACCGGCTCGACCAGCGCCGCGTGCTCGAGTGGCAATTCGTCGGGCAGCGGCACGACCAGATCCGCCGGCACGTTCCAGGAGGACTGCATGGCGCCGGGCGAGTCGAGGCCGAGGAAGTCCATGGCGTGGCAGACGTGCGGGTGCCCGCTCCGGCAAGCCGGGCACCACCCGCACGACCGGGTCGGCATGACGGTGACCGGCTGGCCGACGGACCAGCCGATGACGTCCGCGGCCACCGCGGTGACCCGGCCGGACATCTCGTGCCCGATGATCGCCGGGGCGGCGACCCGGGCGTCCAGGTCGCCGTGGTAGACGTGCAGGTCGGTGCCGCAGATCCCGACGTAGGCCACGGCGATCCGCAGCTGGCCGGGGCCCGGCGGCCGCGGGTCACGTTCCTCGATCGCGAGGCGCCGCGCCCCTCGGTAGACGACTGTCTTCATCGGATACTCCGTGTCGAGGCTCGGTGCGGTGGACGGACAGCGGGGCCGGCTCAGGGGCGTACGGTCGGCGACACGTCGTTGTGGGCGCGCAGCGGCGGGGCGGGACGCGGCCAGCCGGCAGCGACGCGGTCGGTGCCGCCCAGCAGCCGTCGTCCGGCCCGCTCCGGCCGGACATCGGGCCCTTGGGCCCGGTGGTCGTCCCGGGTCCGGGCGGCCGCCCGGATCCGGTCCTCGTCGATCCGGAGACCCAGGCCGGGCGAGTCACCCAGGACGAAGGCGCCGTCCTCGACGTGCACGTCGAGGGAGACGCCGACCGGCGCGGACAGGTCCTGCAACTCGCTGGTGAGATGGTTGGGCAGCGCGGTGGCGGCGTGCAGCAGCCCGATCGGGCTGTTGCCGATCGGGCTGACCGGCAGGTCGTGAGCGTGTGCCAGCGCGGATACCCGCAGGAAGTGGGTGATCCCCCAGACGGCGGCGGTCTGGACGATGTCGACGGCGCCGGCCGTGAGCAGGGGCCGATACTGCTCGAGCCCGGTGAGGTTCTCGCCGGTGGCGACCGCCGCCCGGATCCCCCGGCCGACGGCGGCGAGGCCGTCGGCGTCCCAGCGCCGCACCGGTTCCTCGATCCAGATCAGATCCAGGACGCGTTCGAGTTCACCGACGTGCCGCACGGCCTGCTTGCGGGTCCAGGCTTCGTTCACGTCGAGCATCAGGCCGGGACGCAGTCCCCGCCCGGCCTCGGTCAGCACCTCCCGGACCAGGCAGAGGCGATGCCGGTCACGCTCGATGTCCAGGCCGCCCTTGAGCTTGGCGGCGCGCAGCCCGTGCCGGGCATAGACCTGGTACGCGGCGACGAGCTCGTCGTCGGTGAGCGCGATGTCCAATGCGGACGCGTAGGCGGGCACCCGCCGATCGCGGCCGCCCAGCAGCCGCCACAACGGCTCACCGGCGGCCTGCGCCTTGATGTCCCACAGCGCGGTGTCGAGCGCGCCGATCGTGCCGAAGACCGGACCGGCGTGCCCCGCCTTGAAGGTGTGCCGCAACATGCGGTCGTAGAGGCTCGTCACGGCGCGGGGGTCCTCGCCCTCGACGGCCGCGAAGATCCGCTCGATCTCGACGTGCGGCCCGAGGCCGACCCCGGATATCCCCTCGTCGGTGTCGACGATGACGAGCGACACCGGGACGACGCCGTCGGCGTAGACGCCGTTGGCGTCGCCGACCGGCCGTCCCCATTCCTGGACGGTGTCGAGGGTTCGATAGCCGATAACCCGCATGTCAGCCCTTCGTGGCGCCGGCGGCGACCCCGTCGGCGATCTGGCGCTGGAGGAAGAGGTAGGCCACGAGGACCGGTACGGCCGCGATCAACACCCCGGACGCGAACGTGGGGATGTCGTCGGCGTACTGCCCCTTGAGCGCGGTCACGCCGACCATGAGCGTCCGGTGGTCTGCCGAGGGCATCATCACCAGCGACATGAGGACGTCGTTCCAGCAGAACAGGGCGTCGAGGATGCCCACCGACAGCAGGGCCGGGGTGCCCAGGGGCAGCATGATCCGCCGGTAGACGCCGTACACGCTGTTGCCGTCGATCCTGGCCGCGTCGACGATCTCCCCGGGAATGGTCTTGTAGTAACTCGTCATCAGGAACACCGTGAAGGGCAGGAACTGGGCCACGTAGACGAGAATCAGGCCGGGGTAGGTGTCGATCAGCCGGCTGTCGGCCATGATCCGGGCCAGCGGCACCATGATCACCTGGAACGGCACGAAGAGCCCCGCCAGGCATGCCACGAACAGCGCCGACGAGCCGCGGAACCGCAGCTGGCTCAGGGCAAAGCCGGCCATGGATCCGAGCAGGAGCAGCAGGAGCACCGACGACGTCACCGCGACCAGGGAGTTGGCGAAGTAGCGCCCCAGGCCGACGCTGCCCCACGCCGTGCTGATGTTCTCCCAGCGCAGCGCGTCGGTCAGGGAGAACCGGTCGAGGACGTAGTCGCGCCGCGTCTTCATCGCGACGTTGACGGTGAACAGCAGCGGATAGAGCGTGGCCAGCGCGAGCAGCGACATCGGGATCGCCAGCAGCCACCGGCTCAGCCGGGCGTGCGACATCAGTCCTCCCTCCCGGCGCGCCTGAGCAGCTTGATCTGGAGCAACCCGACGCCGAGCATGACCAGGAAGAGAACCGTCGAGGCGGCCGAGGCGAGGGCCGGCCGGTTCATCTGACCCTGCTGGATCCAGATGTAGTACTCCGGCAGGTAGGTCGAGCCCTCCGGGCCGCCGCTGGTCATCACGTAGAGCAGACCGAACATCGAGGTCAGCATCCCGATCATGGTGGTGACGGCGACGAACTGGATGGTGCGCGCCAGTCCCGGGACGATCACGTGCCGGATGACCTGGAGCAGTGACGCCCCGTCGACCCGGGCCGCGTCCAGGAGCCCGGCGTCGAGGGTGGCGAACCCGGCGAGGAACACCACCAGGGCCATTCCGAAGGTCGCCCAGACGTGCACGCCGACCACCACGAACATCGCGACGCCCGGGTCGCCGAGCCAGTCCACGGCGTCGATGCCGACCGCACCGAGGAGAGCGTTGAACGGGCCGTCGAAGGCGAGCAGGAGGTTGAAGATCGCTCCGACGATCACCGGGGAGAGCACCCCGGGAAAGAAGTAGACGCTGCGGTAGAGCCGGTGGCCGGGCACCCGCAGGTAGATGAACGTGGCGAGCAGGCCGGGGATCGCCACCGCCACCGGCAGCAGCAGCACCAGCAGCCCGACGTTGCTCAGCGCGGTGCGGAACAGCGGATCCCGGAGCAGCTCCAGGTAGTTGTCGAGGCCGACGGCCACCCCGTTGCGCTCGCCGTCGCCGGTGAAGGAGAAGTTGACGCCGAGCAGCAACGGGTAGAGCCGCAGCACGACGATGACCAGGGCAGCGGGGGCGAGCAGGAGGTAGGGGGCGAAACGCTCGGCCCTCGGGCCGGCGCGGCCCCGCCGGGCACCCGCGCCGCCCGGGCGTACGACCCTCGCCCCGTCGGTCCGCCCGGTGGTCATCGGGCGGACCGACGGCGGCGCGTTTCCGGTCGGCACGGGCTCAGCCCGCCTGGTCGGAAGCGGCCAACTGCTTCACCACCTCGTCCACGGTGACCGAGCCGCTGAGCAGTTGTTGGGAGAGCCGCCCCATGAGCTCCAGGGTCTTGGAGGAGAGCGCCACGTGCAGCGCGGGCTTGCCGGTCCTGAGCCGGGAGACGATCGTCGCGACGGCCGGCCCGCCCTGCGAGACGTCGATCGTCGTGTCCGCGGCGATCGCGCCGGCCGCCTGATAGAAGGCCTGCAACGCCTCGGTGGAGGTCAGGGAACGCACCAGGTCGGCTGCCACCTTGGGAACCTTCGTCCACTTTGCCACCCCGTAGCCGATGCCGCCGTCGTACGGCAGGCTCGGAGTGCTGCCCGGGGTGACGACCGGGGCGTCCAGCACCCCCAGCTTGTCGGCAGTCAGGAACTCGCTGAAGTCCTTCCAGTGCCCCACGTCCGACATCAGGCCGATGATGTGGGCCGCCTTGCCGGACTGGAAGAGGGCGAAGGAGTCGTTGAACATCGCGGTGGAATTGGCCCCCTGGTTGTTGAGGCCCGCGTCGCCGGCCTCCTTCCAGAGCTGGAAGATGCGCCTGACGTTGGGTGACTTCCAGTCGCGCCGCCCGGCGATCCAGGCGTCGTACTCCTGCGCGGTGAGGACGCCGGAGCCCAGGGCCGAGAGCCAGAACTGGATGCCGGCGCCCTCCTTGTTGCCCAGGGCGAAGCACGTGGCGCCCGCCTTCGCCAGGGCGGCGCAGTCGGCGACGAACTGGCTCCACGTCGTCGCCGGGCGCGCCGGGTCGAGCGCGGCCTTCTCGTAGAGCGCCTTGTTGTAGTAGATGGGGTGACCCTGCAACGTCACCGGGGCGGCGTAGACCTTGCCGTCCTTGCTGAACGCCTCCCAGCCGGCCAGCCGCTGCTTGTCATCAGCCACGTACCCGTCCAGCGGCGTCAGCGCGTCCACCCGGTCCCGGAGCTGGCCGCCGCCGTTGAACAGGATGACGTCGGGGCCCCGGCCGGCCTGGATCGCCGCGCCGAGCAGGGTGTAGTACTGGTCGAACGGTTGCGCCACGAACTCGACCTCGACGCCCGGGTGCTTCCGGGCGAAGTCGGCCTTTGCCTTTTCGACGTACGACGCGGCGCTGGCTTCACCGGACTTCCAGTCCCACACCACCAGCTTGCCGGCCTCGCCGCCGGGCGAGGACTTCGGGCCGGTGGCGGCGCCGCAACCGGTCAGCGCCAGTCCCGCGACGAGGACGGCCGACCAGACAACTCGCGTTTTCATCGCGGTCCACCTTGGAGTGAGGGGCTCGCCGGCGGGGGAACCGACCGAGGCCAACGTTACTCGTATCACGTATGACGTCAAGCGTCAGTCGTAAGCTGTCCATGGGTCGTGGCGGCATCGCGCACGGCGAGCCATCGGAGGGGACATGACGGCATCGCGGGAGGCACCCGTGCACACCTCGCAGGCCCCGGCCTGGACGCGTCGACCGGCGAACCTGGCCAGAGCGGTCACCGCGGAGCTGGTCGAGCGGATCGTCCGCGGCGTGCATCCACCGGGGACTCCCCTGCCCCCCGAGCCGATCCTGTGCGAGACCTTCTCGGTCAGCCGGACCGTCGTCCGGGAAGCGGTGAAGATCCTCCAGGAAAAGGGGCTGGTGCACGTCCGCCAGGGCGCCGGCACCACCGTCACCCCGCCGTCCATGTGGGACATGCTCGACGAGCTGGTGCTCGCGGCGACCATCGCCGAGGACGACAGTCTGGCCATCCTCGACGACCTCGTCGCGACCCGCCGCGTACTGGAGTCCGACATGGCCAACGTCGCCGCCCGGGTGGCCGATCAGCCGGTCATCGATCAACTGCGCCGGCTGGTGGACCGGATGGACGAACTGGTCGACGACCACGTCGCTTACCACGAACACGACCGGGCGTTCCACGACACGGTGATGCAGGCCTCCGGCAACCGGATCGCCCGCGGCGTCGTGCGGGCGCTGGAGAGCCAGGTCGCCAACACCGCCCGGTACATGGGTCGCACCGAGCGGTCCCTGTGCGTCGCGTCCAACCAGGGGCACCGCCGCATCTACGAGCGCATCGCCGCCCACGACCCGGACGGCGCCGCCGAGGCGATGTTCACTCACATCACCGAGGCCTGGCTGGTCCGGCGCAGCGGTTCCGGCCGACCCGACCGGCTGCAACGGTGACCGGCGGCGGGGTGGCCGCCACCCCGCGGTACGGGATGGCGGCCGCCCCGTCTGCTCGGCATCAGCCACGTTGCTGATCCGAATCAGGAGAACTGCGCGAAGAACCGCCAGATCTCACCCTTGGTCCAGGTGGTGACGCCGCTCTCGGCATACGTCCCCTCCACCGGACCGGGCATGTGGCCGTTGTCGAAGGCGGCCCACTGCACCGGATACCCGGAGCGGCACCCCGAGTAGGCGGTGGTGATGTGCGTACGGCTGCCGGCCGCCGGCTCCCGCGGACTCTGCGGGGTGCATCCGTTGTTCCGGACGAAGGTGTCGCGCAGCGAGCGCCCCATGGAGATGTTGAGGACGTTGTCCGAGATGCCGTGCAGCCCGAAGTACGCGATCGGCTGCGTGCCGCCGCTGCACCCGCTGAGCTGCGCGCCGGCGATGACCGCGACGGCCCGGAAGACGTCGGCCCGCGCGCAGGCCAGCGCGTAGCTCATCCCGCCGCCGTAGCTGAAGCCGAGAGCGAACCGCTGCCGGGGGTTGACGCAGAGGTCGCTCTCGATCCGCCGGATCATGTCGTCGACGAAGGTGACGTCCTCACCGCCGGCGTTGGCCCAGCCGTTGCCGAACCCCTGCGGTGCGACCAGGATGGCGCTGTTGTTCGACTGTTCCTGCTGCCCGTAGTAGGACCAGGCGGCCCCGCTGGTGCCGCCGGAGGAGACGTCCTGCATAGTGCCGCCGCGCCAGTGGAACGCGAAGATCAGCCGGTAGGGATTGTTGTTGTTGTAGTTGTTGGGGACGCGCAGGATGAACTGGCGGCTCTTGCCGTTGCTCTGGATCGTGTGCGTGCCGCTGGACAGCGTCGGCGCCTTGCCGCACCCGCTGCCGCCCGTCGGCGGCGGGGTGCCGCCGCCCCCGTCCATCCGGACCAGCTGCCACTGCTGGTTGGCGCCGTTCCAGTCGGCGTACTGCACGATGTTCGCACCGTCCGCCGTGGAGGCGCCCTGCACCTCCACCACCTTGCCGCTGTGCCGGCTGACCAGCCGGATGTGGCCGCCGTCCGAGTCAGCCAGCCGGAACTGCTGGTT
>NZ_FNPH01000003.1 GCF_900107255.1 Micromonospora pattaloongensis
CGCCTGGCTGCATCACTACAATCACCACCGGCCACACACCGCAACCGGCGGCAAACCGCCCGTCACCAGATTGACCAACGTCCCTGGGCAGTACACCTAGCACATGTCCTTCCTCCCGCCGACGACGGCCGAAGACGTCATCGACAAGCCAGCCAAGGTCCAGTTCGAAGCGTTTCTCGATGAGCACCGCGGCGCCCTCAACCGCTGCCTGGACGGGCTGACCGAGGAGCAGGCGCGCCGATCTTTGGTGCCGTCCCGGACCACGCTGCTGGGCCTGGTAAAGCACGCGACTTTCGTTGAGAAGGTCTGGTTCGACGAAGCCATCACATGCCGGTCGCGCGCCGAGATCGGCATCCCTGCGACGCCGGACGAGTCGTTCATCCTCGATGAGAAGGACACCATCACCACCATCCAGCGAGCACACCGCGAAGCATGTGAGGCATCACGCCGCGCGACGTCATCCCTCGGGCTGGACGACATGGTCCACGGCAACCGACGCGGCCCCCTCCCACTGCGCTGGGTGTACCTCCACATGCTGCGCGAGCTCGCTCAGCATTGCGGGCACGCAGACATCCTGCGGGAGCAGCTCCTGAGCGATTGACGATCTCTCCGCCCTAAAGGACGGAGATTCCCTCCACGCTGCGCGTGAAACACGCGGCGTCCGGGTGGATTCCTGGTGATGACGGGTGATTTTTTACGTCAGTTGTTGACGGTGGGAGCAGCGTGATCAGATGGCAGATGCCGAACCAAGGGAATCGACCATGCCCTCTGCACCTGCCGAGTACCGACGCATCGCGGACGACCTGACCGCGCAGATCAAGGGCGGCGCGCTCGCGCCGGGAACGAAGCTACCCAGCACGGCCGAACTCGCGGACAAGTACGGGGTAAGCGTAGCCACGGCGTACCGCGCGGTGTCGTTGCTGCATGACCGGGACCTCGTGATGGGGCAGCCCGGACGCGGCGTATACGTAGCCGGCGAGAAGTAGCTGCACGGCCGCGCATGTCACAGCACGGCCGCTCTCCTCCGATAGCCCGTACGCCCACCCCCTCTGAGTCCCCCGTCGAGCCGACGGAGCCGCGTCCAGCGGCAGAATGCAGAATCAGGGCCTCCGGGTCAGCGCGACCCCGGCGAGGACCAGGGTGACGCCGGCGAGGACCGCCGTCGTGACCGGTTCGTCGAGAACGAGCCAGCCGAGCACGACGGCGACGAGCGGCAGCAGGTACATGACGGTGGCGGCCGCGGTCGGGCCCTCGTCCTGAATGATGCGGTAGTTGAGGACGTACGCCAGTCCGGTGCCCGGGATGGCGAGGATGAGCAGGCTCAGCGTCGCGTCCCAGCGCCACGACACCGCGGCGAGCCCGAAGACCGGCATGGCGGCCGCCATCAGCACGGTCCCGGCGGCGAGCTGACCGATGGCGAGCATCAGCGGCGGGATTCCCCGGTTCGTCAGGTGCCTCGCCATGTAGAGGTAGCTCACGGCGTAGCTGGCCGCGGCGGCGAGACACGCGAACCCGCCCCAGCTGGCGAACTCGCCGGCCGACCGCCACGGACTGAAAAGCACCACCACGCCGAGGAAGCCCAGCCCGAAGCCGGCCGCCCTGGCCGGGGTCACCGCCCGGTCCGCGCCGACCACGACTCCGAGCAGCAGCGACCAGAGCGGCGTGGTGGCGTTGATGACTCCGGCGACGTTCGAGCCCACGGTCTGCTCGGCGATCCCGACGAGTACGTACGGCAGCGCGTTCGCCAGCATCGCGGCGACGAACAGGTGAGCCCAGACGCGCCAGCCGCGCGGCATCCGCAGCCCCTGCGACGACGCGATGGGCGCCAGCGTCAGCGCGCCGAGCAGCAGCCGCACGAAGACGATCTGCACGGGGTTGAATCCCCGGAGGCTGAGCTTGATCCAGAGGAAGCCGGAGCCCCACAACAGGGCGAGCGCGGCGATCCGCAGAACCCCGGCGGTACCGGGCAGCCATCGGCCAGTTCTGTCCACTATGCCCCCTTGGGAGAGCGCCAAGGATATCGATGGCGGCTCACGAGTCACGAGGTGAATCAGAACCGGACGGTTCGGCGCCGCGACGAGGCTGGCACAGCCGGGTACCAGATCCGCTCATCTTTCGCGGAACCGGGCCGATAGCGGGGATATGCCGGAGAAGATGGTCGCCGCCGAGTTGCGCGACAACGCGCTGAACTCGCTGCTGAAGACCCATCCCGAGGCGCTGGTCTCCGCGATCGGGACCGACGGGTTCCGGGTGCCGATGCCATCCTCGGTCGGCCTGCGGGATGAGCAGATCATCCCGGTCCCGACCGACCGCGCCACGATGCTCGACCTGGTCGTGTCGCAGGACGCGCTGCGTGTGGTCACGGCCTGGGAGCAGGCGAGCAAGAGCGGGATGGCGATCGGCACGGTCCGGACGCGCAATAACCCCGACCACTTCCTCAACCTGCTGCTCATCGACATGCGGCACCGTCACGGTGTCTGGCTCGGCGCCCTGACCGAGCTGAGCAGCGACGATGCCGTACCCGCCACGGGCACGGCGCTGACCGCTTCCCTGCTCGTTCCGCTCCGACCCCGCACCGCGACCGTGCGCAAGAACTGGCGGGGCCTGATCACCGGCATCGACGATCGCGCCACCCGGATGCTGGGCTGGAGCGCCGAGCAGATAGTGGGGCTGCGGTCGACGGAGTTGATCCACCCCGACGACGTCGAGCGGGCCGTGGCCAACTGGATGGAGATGCTCTCCAAGCGGGAGGGCCAGCGGGTACGCGTCCGGCACCAGTGCGAGGACGGCACCTGGCTCTGGGTGGAGACCGAGAACACCTTCCACGACGCCGACGATCCCGAGGAGATCGTCGTGGTCACGCAGCTGAGCGACATCTCGGACGAGATGGCCGCGCACGAGGCGCTCGACCGGCGGGAACGGCTGTTCCGGCGGCTCGCCGAGTCGCTTCCCACGGGCCTGCTGCAGCTGGAGTCCGACGGCTCCCTGTTCTACGCCAACGAACGGCTCGGCGCGATCCTCGGCATCCCCGCCGCGACGACCCTCGACGAACAACTGGCGTCCGTCGTGGACCGGGACCGCCCGGGCCTGGACGCCGCGATCACCGCGGCGTTGCGGGAGGGTACGGACTCGGAGCTCGAAGTCGAGGTACGACTGCCCGGCTCCGAGCAGCTGCGGCGGTGCGCGGTGAGCCTGACCGCGCTGACCGACCAGGAGGGGGCGCCGGGCGCGCTGGCGTGCGTCAGCGACATCACCGAGAGCGCGCGCCTGCGCGAGGAGCTGAAGGCCCGGGCCACCTTCGACGCCCTGACCGGGTGCTACAACCGTGCCTCGATCATGGCGCTGCTCGACCAGACGCTGGCCGACGACCAGCCGGGGCTGACCGCGGTGGCCTTCGTCGACCTCGACAAGTTCAAGCCCGTCAACGACGGGCTCGGCCACGCCGCCGGTGACGAACTGCTACAGCGGGCGGCCACCCTGCTCACCGGGCTGCTCGGCCCCGAGGACCTGGCCGGACGACTGGGCGGCGATGAGTTCCTGCTGGTCTTCCCCGGTGTGGTGTCCCGGGCGGAGGCGGTCGCGATCGGGCAGCGGGTCGCCGAGACGCTGCATCAGGAGGTCGCGCTGTCGTGCGGGGCCGTGCGGCTGGGCGGGAGCGTCGGCGTCGCCTGCGCCGACCGGCCCATCACCGCCGACGAGCTGGTCGCGCGCGCCGACGCCGCGATGTACGAGTCGAAGCGGCAGCGTCTGGGCGCCCCGGTGCTCTACACGGATGAGCTGCGCCAGGCCGCGTGACGTGACGTCGCCGACCGGCCCGGCTCTCCCCTCCGTACACCCTCACCGCCGGACGGCGGAGGCGCAGGTGATGCACATCGTGGCCGACGGGCGGACCGCGAGCCGCTCGGCGGCGATCGGCTGCCCGCAGCCCTCGCAGACGCCGTAGTCGCCGGTCCGGAGCCGCTCGAGCGCCCGGTCCAACTCTTCCAGCCGGGTACGCGCCCTGGTCAGCAGCGCCGTCACCTGGGCCCGTTCGAACGCGATGGTGGAGCCCTCCGGGTCGTGCTCGTCGTCCGTGGCGACCAGCGCCGACGCGTCGATGATCCCCCCGAGGTCGCGGCTCAGGTCCGCGATCTGCTGCATCGTGCCGGCGCGCTCCGCGGCGAGGAGTTGTTCGACGGTCTGTTCGGTCATACAAGATGCAACGTCGCCGCTCAAACCCGGCATTCCGGGCTAGCGGATCTTCGGCAGCACCTCGGTCGCGACCGTCTCCAGCACGGCTTCGTCGCCGGCGTACCAGCTGGACTCGCGCGGCCAGTGGGTGATCACGTCGGTGAAGCCGAGCTCGGCGGCGCGCCCCACCGCCTCGGCGAAATACCCCGCGCTGGAGAGCGAGAAGACCGGGGCGGAGTCCAGCGAGAGGTAGCGGTCCAGCGTCGCCGGATCACGGCCGTCGGCGGCGAGCGTCTCGTCGAGCCGCTCGCTCAGCGCGGCCACCGACCGCCACCAGTCGTCGAGATCGTCCGTGGCCTCGCCGATCGTCACCCATCCCTGGCCGAACCGGGCGGCCAGCCGCAGCGACCGCTTCCCGTTCGCCGCCATCACGAACGGGACCCGCGGCGTCTGCACGCACCCCGGCGTGCTGCGCGCGTCCACGGCGGTGAAGTACTCCCCCTGCCAGGTGACCCGCTCCTGCCGCAGCAACAGGTCGAGCAGCTCGGTGAACTCGGCGAACCGGTCGACGCGGGCGCGGGGCGGCAGCGTCTGCCCGCCGAGCACCGTGGCGTCGAACCCGATGCCGCCGGCTCCGACGCCGAGCAGCAGACGCCCGGCCGACACGTCGTCGAGCGTCGTCACCTGTCGGGCGAAGTGCACCGGGTGTCGGAAATTCGGCGACGCGACCAGGGTGCCGAGCTTGATCCGCGAGGTGACGCCGGCCGCGGCGGTCAGCGTGCCCACCGAGTCGAACCATGGGCCGTCGACCAGATCACGCCAGCCGAGATGGTCGTACGTCCAGGCGTGGTCGAAGCCCCACTCCTCGGCCTGCCGCCAGCGCCGTCGCGCCTGCGCCCACCGCCGGTCCGGAAGGATCACGATGCCCACTCGCATGGAATAGCAGCCTAATCGCGTGGGCAGCCGCCGCCCACGTATTCACGGGCCCCTTGACAAGTGATCCTAATGGCGTTAGGTTTTGTCCTAGCAACGATAGCCTTGGGGGGCAGAGATGGGTACGGCGTTTCTGGAGGTGCCGGGCGGCCGGCTGGCGTACGAGGCGACGGGGCCGGCGGACGGCCCGCTGGTGGTGTGCGCGCACGGCATGGGCGACACCCGCGCGTCGTACCGCTTCCTGACCCCGGCGCTGGTCGCGGCGGGTCACCGGGTCGTCACCGTGGACCTGCGGGGGCACGGCAAGTCGAGCAGCGGCTGGCCGGCGTACAGCGCGCGGCTGATCGGCGAGGACCTGCTGGCGCTGATCCGCCACCTCGGCGGACGGGCGACGCTGATCGCCCACTCCATCAGCTGCGCCTCCGCGGTCTGGGCCGCCGCCGAGGCGCCCGACGCGATCACCCGGCTGACGCTGATCGGCCCGTTCGTCGAGGACGCCCCGATGAACCCGGCGATGCGGCTGGCCACCGCCGCGGTGCTGCGCAGCCCCCGCCTCTGGACGATGTACTACCGCTCGCTCTACCCGTCGGCGAAGCCGGCGGACTTCGCCGACTACCTGCGGGCGCTGCGCGCCACCCTCGGCGAGCCGGGCCGGATGGCCGCGGTGCGCGGCCTGATGGGCACCGGCCCGGAGTGCATGGCCCGGATCCCGGAGGTGCGCTGCCCGGTGCAGATCGTGATGGGCACGAAGGACCCGGACTTCGCCGACCCGACCGCCGCGGCCCGCGAGGCCGAGCGCCGGTTCGCGCGGGCGACGGCCGAGCTGGTTGAGGGCGCCGGGCACTACCCGCACGCCGAACTGCCGGCGCTCACCACCCCGACGGTGCGGGCGTTCGTCGCGGAGCCGGTCAGTGCCTAGGGCGGGGTTGTCGCCGGGCGCGGTCGTGGACGCGGCGCTCGCCGTCATCGACGAGCGGGGGCCGGAGGCGCTGACGTTGGCGGCGGTGGCGGCCCGGACCGGCGTCGCCACCCCCTCGCTCTACGTGCACGTGCGCAACCTGGCCGAGTTGCGCCGGCTGGTCGCGCAGCGGGTGCTCACCGAGATGGCGGAGCGGCTCGGCGCGGCCGTGATGGGTCGGGGCCGCGACGAGGCGGTGGCCGCGCTCTTCCACGCCTGGCGGGCCTACGTGTTGGCGCATCCCGCGCGCTACGCCGCAGTTCCGGCGCAGCCGCGGACCGACCCCGAGGTGGCGGCGGCCGCCGCCGGGCTGATGGAGGTCGTCCTGGCGGTGCTGCGCGGGTACGGGCTGACCGGCTCGGACGCGATCCACGCCGCCCGCCGGCTGCGCGCCACCGCGCACGGCTTCGCCGCGCTGGAGGCCGCCGGCGGGTTCGGGCTGCCGGAGGACCTGGACACGAGCTACCAGCAGGTGATCGACATGGTGGTGGCGAGCCTGCGGGGAACCGCGGCGGCTACGTGATCGGTCGGGGGCCGCCGCCGTGCAGCTCACGCAGCGTGGACCGGCCGGCGATCTCCACCCGCTCGCGGCCGAACGCGTCGGTCCGGCCCCACCGCCCCGGGATGTCGAGCAGCCCGACCCGCCCCATCCCGACCGGCAGCGCCGGCTCGACCACCAGGTGCTCGCCGTGCGGCTCCAACCCGAGCATCGTCCGCAGCAGCAGCAGCGGCGTCCCGGTCGACCACGCCTGCGGGCTGCACGCCGTCGGATACTGCACCGGGTACTTGGTGACCGAGCGGTCGTAGCCGCCGAACGCCTCCGGCAGCCGGCCGCCGAAGAACTCCCCAGCGTCGATCATCCCTTCGGCGATGCAGCCCGCCTCGGCCCGGAAGCCGTACCTGCGCAGCCCCCAGGCGATGAACGAGTTGTCGAACGGCCACACCGTGCCGACGTGGTAGCCGATCGGGTTGTAGCGCCCCTCCCCGTCGGCCATCGTCCGCACGCCCCAGCCGGAGAAGAGCCGCGGCGACATCAGCGCCCGCGCCACGCTCCCCGCGCGCTCCTGCGTGACGATGCCGCTCCACAGCAGGTGCCCGATGTTCGACGTCAGCGAGTCGACCTGCCTGCCCTCGGTGTCCAGCGCCAGCGCGTAGAACTGCCGGTCCTCGACCCAGAAGTCGCGGTTGAAGCGCTCCTTGAGATCGGCGGCGTCCCGCTCCAGCCGGTCGGCCAGCGCCGGGTCCTGCCAGAACTCGCGCGCCAGCCGCGCGCCGCGCACCTTCGCGTCGTACGCGTACCCCTGCAGCTCGCAGGTGGCGCGCGGGAAGCCCGGCAGCCGGCCGTCGTGGTAGGCGATCGAGTCCCAGGAGTCCTTCCAACACTGATTCTCCAGCCCGACCTTCTCGTTGCGGCGCTGGAACCAGACGTAGCCGTTGCCCATCAGGTCGCCGTACTCGTCGATCCACTCCAGCGCCCACCGCGCCTCGGGTTCGAGCTGCCGCACCAGCGTCGCGTCGCCGGTCCAGCGCTCGTACTCGTCGAGCAGGATCACGTAGAGCATGGTGGCGTCGGCGGTGCCGTAGTAGGGCGAGTGCGGCTGCTCCTCGAAGGCCGCGGTCTCGCCGTACCGCATCTCGTGCAGGATCTTCCCGGGCTCCTCGTCGCGGAAGTCGTCCAGCTTGCTCCCCTGCAGCGTGGCGAGCAGCCGCAGCGTGGTGGCCGCGAGGTCGGGCACGAACGGCAGCGCCTGCAGGCTGGTGAAGAGGCTGTCCCGGCCGAAGATCGTCATGAACCACGGCAGGCCGGCGGCGGGCACCGACTCCCCGCCGTACGTGAGCGGGGTGTACCGCAGCGCCGCCAGATCCACCAGGCTGCGCTTGTACGTCGTCTCCAGCGCCGCGTTGTCGGTCTCCAGCCGCGGCGCCTGGTCCAGCCACTTGTGCAGCTCCTCTTGCATCTGCGTCTTGGCGCGTCCGTGCTGGCCCTGCAGACTGGCGCGCAGATCCCGTCCACCGGCGCCGAGGATGATCGTCTGGACGTGGAGGCTCGTGCTCCAGCTCTGCTGCGGATCGATGCGGACGGTGAACGTGAGTCCGTGCTCGTCGACGGTCGCCGGCTCGCTCGCGGTCACCACCGTCTCCCGGCGGAACGTCTCGCGCTGGTAGCCCAGCCGCAACGCGCCGTCCTCGACCCGGATGTACAGATCGCCCTTCTTGTTCTCGACGTTCTTGATCTCGAACAGGTCGGCGAAGTCGTTGCCGACCTCCATCCGGACCGTCACGTCCATCGGCTTGTCGTCGTGGTTGAGCACGGTCAACTGCTCGTCGAAGCTGCTGCCGATCACCCGCTGCCGGATCACCGACACCTTCGCGTCCACGTAGTGGGTGGGCGCGCCCGGCACCAGGAAGAACCGGGTCTCGAAGTACTGCAGGTCGTCGACGGAGAGCGCGTTCAGCCCCTCTCCGTTGATCTTCAACTGCCACTTCGACAGGAACCGGGTGTCGTACGAGAAGAAGCCCTTCGGCACGCTCGGCGACGGATCGATGTCACCGGTGTCGTTGCTGACCACGAACGTGTTGCCGTCCAGGATCCGGACGAGGGTCTCACCGGTCACGGCGCCACCGCCCCCGCGTCGCCGGCCGCGGATGCCGCGCCGTCGGCGGCCCCGGCAGCAGCCGCTCGAAGAGCACCAGCAGCCGCAGGTTCCCCTCCACGGTCATCCGGTTGCGCAGCAGCGACGCGATCGCGTTCGACTCCCCGGTGGCCAGCTTGTCGAAGAGCCCCTGGTCGGTGCGGACCACGCAGTCCGCCGGCCGATCCTCCTGCGTCACCGTCACGTCGCCCCTGCTGATCGCCAGGTGCCAGTGGTCGGTCTGCTGGTCGTGCTCCAGATCGAAGCGCAGGCTGCCCTGCACCTTCTCCAGCAGCGCCTCGTGCCCGCGCCGCCCGATCCCGGTGAAGAGTTCCGTGGTCGGACTCGCCATCAACCTCTCCCTTCGCCCTGACCGGGAGCGTCGCTGACGAAGGGGTGGCCGGGCATCACCCGCGGCGGGTGACCCGACGCGCGGCCTCACTCCTCGAAGAGCCCGTACGCCTTCCAACCGCGGTCGGCGAAGCCGGCCGCCTCGGCGACCCGCGCGGACGCCGCGTTCTGCACGTCGTGCACGTACGTCGGCACCAGCCCCTCGTCGAGCACCCGCCGCGCCGCCTGCGCGACCAGCCGGCGCGCCAGCCCCTGACCGCGCGCCGCCGGCTCGGTGCCGACCGCCAGTTCGCGCCCGTACCGGTCGTGCCGCTTGATCCCCACCCCCGCCAGGTACCCGCCGTCGGCGTCGCGCGCGATCAGCACCTGGCCGCCGAACGGCCGCAGCCACGGCGGCAGCACCGGATCATCGGCCGACACCCACTCCCCGGCCTCCGGCAGCGGCGCCGGCGCGAGCGAGTAGCGGAACACCGCCCGGTACGCGTGCCAGCCGTCGTACCCGACGGCGGCCGGCAGCTTCGCCAGCAGGTCCCCGACGGGGAACGCGGCGAGCGCCCGCACCGCCTCGACCCGCGACGGCGGCACCGACAGCACCGCGCCGCCGGGCGCACCGATCCCCACGACCGGGTTCACCCGGCCGTCCCAGCCCGGCCGGGTACGCCGCTCGGACCCGACGACGTACAGGGCCCGCCCGGCCGGCCACTGCCCCAACCAGGACGCGAGGTGGTGGTAAAGGCGCTTGTCGAGCATCGGCACTCCTAACGGAACCGCCGCGGGCACACCGTGTCCGCGCAGCGTACGCCGGAAGAACCGCGACGCGCGGCCCGCCGGCGCCGGTCGTGGCGGTTCCGGCGGCCGCCGGAGCGGAGGGAGGCGACGGTCAGGCCGCCGCCCCCGAGGTGCGCACCAGGGTGCGGATCTGGCGCAGCAGCACGGAGAGCGCGGCCAGGTCGGCCCGCGAGTCGTCGAACGCGGCCATCGCGGCGCGCGCCCGGTTGATCGCGGTCTCGTTGGACTGCTCCCACTCCCGCACCCGCTCCGGGGCGGACGCCGACTCGGTGGTCGAGCCGAGCACCTCGGCGGTGAGCGCCGCCAGCGCCGCGTACAGGTCGTAGCGCAGCGCCATCCGGGCCAGCGTCTGCCACCGGTCCTCGCGCGGCAGCAACGAGATCTTGGACAGCAGCGCGTCGACCCGGAACAGCTCCGACAGCACGAAGTAGACCGACGCCACCTCGTCCACGTCCCGTTCGGTGGCGGCCGCGGTCTCCACGATGTCGAGCAGCCCGAAGCCGTACATCAGCCGGGTGGCCTGCACCGCCAGCTCCGACGGCACGCCGCGCTCGACCATCTCGGCCGCGTGCGCCTCCAGCGCCTGCCGCTCGCTGCCCAGGAAGAGCTCCTCCAGCCGCGGCAGCAGCCGGGAGATCCCCTCGCGCAGTCTGGCGATCTCGCCGGGCACGTCGAGCGGCGAGCGGCGGTTGGCCACCAGCCAGCGCACCGCCCGGTCGACGAGCCGCCGGGTCTCCAGGTAGACCGAGGTCTGCGCCTCGGTGGAGATCTTGTTGTCCAGCGCCTCCACCGCGGTCCACAGCTCGGCCAGCCCGTAGACGTCGCGGACCACCACGTACGCCCGGATCACGTCCGCCGCCGAGGCGCCGGTCTCCTCCATCGCACGGTGCACGAACGAGATCCCGCCGCGGTTGATCACCTCATTGACCAGGCCGGTCGTGACGATCTCCCGGCGCAGCCGGTGACCGGCCATCCGGTCGGCGTAGCGCTCCCGCAGCGGCGTCGGGAAGTAGCCGGTCAGCGCCGCATCGGTCCACTCCTCGTCGGGCAGCTCCCCGTGCAGGACGTCCCGCTCCAGCACGATCTTGGCGTACGCCATCAGCACCGCGAACTCCGGCACCGTCAGCCCGCCGCGACCGGCCTCGGCCCGCGCGTCCAGCTCCGCCTCGCTCGGCAGCGCCTCCAGCTCCCGGTCGAGCTGGCCGCCGCGCTCCAGCTCCGCGATCATGCGTCGGTGCACCGGCAGCAGCGACTTCGACTGCACCTTCGCGATGCCGAGCGCCCGCGCCTGGTCGTAGTTGTCCCGCAGCACCAGCTCGGCGACCTCGTCGGTCATCTCGGCCAGCAGGGCGTCGCGGTCCGGCTGGCTCAGCTCACCGTCGGTCACCGCCCCGCCGAGCAGGATCTTGATGTTCACCTCGTGGTCGGAGCAGTCCACGCCCGCGGAGTTGTCGATGAAGTCGGTGTAGATGCGACCACCGCCGAGCGCGTACTCGATCCGGCCCCGCTGGGTCAGCCCCAGGTTGCCGCCCTCGCCGACCACCCGGGCCCGCAGCTGCCGGCCGTTGACCCGGATCGCGTCGTTGGACTTGTCCCCCACCTCGGCGTTCGACTCGCTGGACGCCTTGACGTAGGTGCCGATGCCGCCGTTCCAGAACAGGTCCACCGGGGCCTGCAGGATCGCCCGCATGAGCTCCGACGGCGACATGCTGGTGACCGACTCGTCGAGGCCGAGCGCCGCGCGGACCTGCGGCGTGATCGGGATCGACTTCGCGGAACGCGGATGGACCCCGCCCCCTTCGGAGATGAGGGAGGCGTCGTAGTCGGCCCAGCTCGAACGGGGCAGCTCGAAGAGCCGCCGCCGCTCGCGGTACGACACGGCCGCATCGGGATCGGGGTCCAGGAAGATGTGCCGGTGGTCGAACGCGGCGACCAGCCGGATGTGCTCCGACAGCAGCATGCCGTTGCCGAACACGTCGCCGGACATGTCACCGACGCCGACGACCGTGAAGTCCTGGCTCTGGGTGTCGATCCCCATGTCCCGGAAGTGCCGCTTCACCGACTCCCAGGCGCCGCGCGCAGTGATCCCCATCTTCTTGTGGTCGTAGCCCGCCGAGCCGCCGGAGGCGAACGCGTCGCCCAGCCAGAAGCCGTGCGCCACCGAGATCGCGTTGGCGATGTCGGAGAAGGTGGCGGTCCCCTTGTCCGCCGCGACCACCAGGTAGGGGTCGTCCCCGTCGTGCCGCACCACGTCCTTCGGCGGCACGATGTCGCCCGAGACGATGTTGTCGGTGACGTCCAGCAGCGCGGAGATGAACTGCTTGTAGCAGGCCACCGCCTCGTCGCGGTCCCCCGGCTTCTGCTTCAGGACGAACCCGCCCTTCGCGCCCACCGGCACGATCACCGCGTTCTTCACCATCTGCGCCTTGACCAGGCCCAGCACCTCGGTGCGGAAGTCCTCGCGCCGGTCCGACCAGCGCAGGCCGCCGCGGGCGACCGCGCCGAAGCGCAGGTGTACGCCCTCGAAGCGCGGCGAGTAGACGAAGATCTCGTACTTCGGGCGCGGCGCCGGCAGCTCCGGGACCGCCTGCGGGTCCAGCTTGAACGCCACGTACGACTTCGGACGCCCGTCCGTGGTGCGCTGGTAGAAGCTGGTGCGCAGCGTCGCCTGGATCAGCGTCAGGTAGGCGCGCAGGATGCGGTCCTGGTCCAGGCTGGCCACGTCGTCGAGCTGCTGGCGGATCTCGCCGATCAGCTCCTTGGCGCGCTGCTGCCGCTGCGTGTCGGTCAGCCGCAGCACCGGGGAGAAGCGGTTCTCGAAGAGCTCCACCAGCAGCGCCGCGATCGCCGGGTACGCGATGAACGTCGACTCCATGTACTCCTGGGAGAAGACGGTCCCGGCCTGCCGCAGATACTTCGCGTACGCCCGGAGCACCACCACCTGGCGCCACGTCAACCCGGCGCGCAGCACCAGCTCGTTGAAGCCGTCGATCTCGGCCTCGCCGCGCCAGGTCGCCGAGAACGCGTTCTCCACGTGCGGACGGACCTCGGCGAGCTCCCGCGCGCCGGCCGGCAGCTGCAGTCCGAAGTCGTACAGGTAGATCCGGCCGTCGGAGCGGTTGATCTCGTACGGGTGCTCGTCGACCACGCGTACGCCGAGCGAGTGCAGCACCGGCAGCACCGCGGAGAGCACCATCGGCTCCCCGTTCCGGTAGACCTTGAACCGCACGTCGCGGTCGTCCTCGCCGGTCTCCATCGCGCGCTGCGCCGCCTGCCAGGTACGGAACAGGTGCATCTCCAGCTGCCCCGGTTCCTCGAGCAGCTCCAGCTTCGCGAGGTCCTTCACCGCCCCGTACGGCGTGTGCTCGTCCTTGTAGCCCTCCGGGAACGCCTCGGCGTACCGGCCGAACAGCACCTTGGCCTGCTCGTCGCCGAGCTTGCGCTCCAGCACCAGCCGGAAGTCGTCGTCCCACAGCCGGGTGGCGTCGGCGAGCAGCTCGGCGAGACCGTCCACGTCGACGGCGCCCGGCGGGGCGCTCGGGTCGGTGCGCACGATGAAGTGCACCCGGGCCAGCACCGACTCGGTGACCCGGGTGGTGTAGTCCACGCCGATGCCGTTCAGCTCGCGCAGCAGGATGTCCTGCATGCGCAGCCGGTTCTGCGTGGTGAAGCGGTCGCGGGGCAGGTAGATCAGGCAGGAGATGAACCGGCCGTAGCCGTCGCGGCGCAGGAAGAGCCGCAGCTGCCGGCGGCCGGCCATCCGCAGCACCCCGACCACCGCGCGGTAGAGGTCGTCGGTCTTGATCTGGAACAGCTCGTCCCGCGGGTAGGTCTCCAGGATCTGCAGCAGGTCCTTGCCGGAGTGGCTGCGCGGGCTCAGGCCGGAACGGTCCAGCACCTCGGCGACCTTGCGCTTGACCACCGGCAGCTCGCGCACGCTCGTCCGGTACGCCGCGGTGGAGAACAGCCCCAGGAAGCGCCGCTCCCCGATCACCTCGCCGTGCTCGTCGAAGACCTTGAAGCCGATGTAGTCCAGGTAGGCCGAGCGGTGCACGGTCGCCCGCGAGTTGGCCTTCGTGATGATCAGGAGCCGCTTCTCCAGCACCTTGTCGGCCGCCTCCGGCGTCATCGACGACAGCCGGCGCAGCGCGGTCTGGTCCGGGCGCAGGATGCCCAGCCCGGTGCCGAGCACCGCCTCCAGCGCCTTGCCCCCGTCCTCGGTGTCGATCAGGCGGTATTCGCGGTAGCCGAGGAAGGTGAAGTGCTCGTGGGCGAGCCAGTGCAGCAGCTCGACGGAGTCGGCGATGTCCTTCTCCGGCACCGGCGGCGCGGCGTCGGACTTGCGGGCGGCGGCCAGCTCGTCGGCGAGGTCCATCGCCCGCTGGCGCATCTTCGGCCAGTCCTCCACCGCCTCCCGCACGTCGGTCAGCACCCGTTGCAGGTCGGCGCGGAGCCGCTCGCGGTCCGCCGGGTCGCGCACCGGGTCGATCTCGATGCGCATCCAGCTCTCGACGATGTCGCCGTCGATGGCGTCGTCGGGCTCCACCTCGGCGGCCACCTCGGTGAGCCGCCCCAGCGGCTGCCGGCGGACCACCACCAGCGGGTGGACCAGCAGGTGCACGTCGAGGTGGTGGCCGGTGAGCAGGGCGGTCACCGAGTCGACCAGGAACGGCATGTCGTCGGTGACGATCTCGATGACGCTGTGGTGCTGCTCGCCCTGCGGCTCGCCGATCCGGAGCTTCAGCTCCCCCGGCACCCGCTGCTCGGCGAGTTCGCGGTGCGCCCGCGCCGCGGCGAGCATCTCCTGCGGCGTGTAGTCGATCAGCTCCTCGTCGGGAGCGAACCGCCAGTAGCGGTCGACCAGGCACGCCGTGTCGTGGTCCTCGCCGGCAAGCGCGATCGCCTGCGCGACCAGCCGTTCCGCGTTCGGCACGGCCTCCTCGAACGCGCCGTCGTCGCCGTCGTCCGGGCCCGCGTCGCTGGCGACCGCGCTCTCGTAGAGCGGGTCGAGGCCGGCGTCGCCGCCGACCGGCGCCCCGATCGGCTCGTCGAACGGACCCGGCTCCGCCGAGCCGCCGGGACCGGACTCCTCGTCGCTGACCACCGGCTCCAAGCGGTCGGACCTGCCGTTCCCGCTGGGCCGGAGCTCCGGTTGTGGGGTCGTCGCCGGACGCCGCTCCATTGGTGCCACTCCCCTCGCCCACCACGTTGTGGGTCACGTCTGCGCCAATGATGCCCTGCCGATCACCGAACCCGAACCGCCGGGAGGGGGTACCGCGCCGGACTGGGGACTGTGATCTGGGACACCCGCGCGGGCGCGCCACATCCGCCCTGCTCCCGGTACCCGCAGTCATCGCCGTCGTCACCCCCCATCGGACGACGGTTGACTCAGCTGAGGCAAGGCGCGCCGGGGCATCGGCGGGACAGCCGGCGTACTACGGTCGAAACCCGACCCGTCGTGCGACCGGAAGGTGACCACCACATGCGCCGTCCGTACCTCGCTTCCCGCCTGGGGCGAAGCCCGCGCCGGCCGGTCGCGGCGCTCGCCGGCCTCGTGCTCGCCGCCGCCGTGCTGCCCGGCTGCTCCAGCGACGACGGGCCGGACTCGGCGCTCGACGCGTTCCTCGCCGGGTGGCCCACCGGCCAGCTCGACAAGCTCGGTTTCGTGACCGCCGCCGGGCAGCGGATCGCCGCGGGCGACGTCGCCGCCGAGCTCAAGCAGCTCTCCGGCGAGCTCGCCGACTCCCCGCCGAAGCTTCGGCGGTCCGGCGACGCGAAGGTCACCAACGACATCGCGACCGCGACGGTGGCGGTCGACTGGACGCTTCCCGGCGACGTGCACTGGCAGTACCCGACGACGGTGCGGCTCAAGCACGCCGACGACGGCGCCTGGCAGGTGGTCTGGGAGCCGACGGTCGTCCACGACAAACTCACCGACGGCGACCAGCTCGCGGTGCGGCGGCTGGCGTCGACCCGGGCGGCCATCCTCGACGGCGCCGGCAAACCGATCGTCACCGCGCGCCGGGTCGTCCAGGTCGGGGTGCAGCCCAGCGAGGTCACCGACCCGGCGGCGCTGACCCGGCAACTGGACGCCGCGTTCAAGGCGATCCGCCCCGCGATCAACCCGCCGATCGACGTCTCCGACCTGCCGAAGCGCCTCAGGGAGGCGAAGCCGGACGCCTTCGTCGAGGTGGTGACGCTGCGCGACGAGGCGTACCGGCAGATCAAGCCGCGCATCTACGACCTGCCCGGCACCAAGTTCCGGGACGAGCAGCGCGACCTGGCGCCGACCCGCGAGTTCGCGCGGGCGCTGCTCGGCTCGGTGGACCCGGTGCAGAAGGCCGACATGGACGCCAGGCCCGGCAGGTTCGTGGCCGGTGATCTGGTGGGGCACGGTGGCCTGCAGGGGAGGTACGACGACCAGCTGCGGGGCACCCCCGGGGTCTCGGTGATCGTCGCCCGCAAGGGTCCCGACGGCGCGGTCACGCCGACCGACACCGAGGTCTTCCGGGCCGAGCCGAAGCCCGGCACGCCGGTGAGGACCACGCTGGACGTGGCGACCCAGACCGCGGCCGACGCGGCGCTGCGCGGTGACCGGCACGTCAGCGCGCTGGTCGCGATGCGGATCAGCGACGGCGCGCTGGTGGCGGTCGCGAACGGACCGGACGGCGGCGCGCAGAATCACGCGCTGACCGCGCAGGTGCCGCCGGGCTCGACGTTCAAGATGGTCAGCGCCCTCGGGCTGCTGGACCTCGGCGCGGTCGACCTCGACACCCCGGTCGCCTGCCCGAAGACCTTCACCGTCGACGGCCGCTCGTTCAAGAACGCCAACAACTTCGCGCTCGGCACCGTGCCGTTCCGGGTCGACTTCGCCCGGTCGTGCAACACGGCGTTCACCGCGCTCGCCCCGAAGCTCGGCGACCAGGGGCTCGCCGAGGCCGGCCGCAGCCTCGGCCTGGAGGGCTCCTGGACGCTCGGCGTGGACGCGTTCACCGGCAAGGTCTCCGCCGGCGGCTCCGCGGCCGAACGCGCCGCGGCGGCGTTCGGTCAGGGGACGACGGTGGTCAGTCCGGTCGCGATGGCGGCGGCGACCGCGGCGGTGGCGCGCGGCCACTGGCAGGCGCCGACGCTGCTGCGCGAACCGGCGCCCGGCGCGAAGGCGCCCGACGGGCCGAAGCTGAAGGAGAGCTCCGTCGGGCCGCTGCGCACGATGATGCGGCAGGTGGTCACGGCCGGCACCGCGACGCAGTTGGCGACGGCGCCGGGCGGCCCGGTGTACGGCAAGACCGGCACCGCGGAGTACGACGACAATCCCGCGCACACGCACGCCTGGTTCGTCGGCTGGCAGGGCGACATCGCGTTCGCCGTCTTCGTCGAAAAGGGCGGCTCAAGCTCCGCCACCGCCGTCCCGATCGCCGTCCGCTTCCTCCGCGCCCTCGCCGCCGCCCGCTGACCCCGTTCCCTGTCCCCGGTCGGCGCGAACGTCCCCGACCGGCGGTGGCGGGAGGCCGGGCGCGCGCCGGGCTAGGCGCCGGCGCCGCCGGTGGGCGTCGGGGGACGCCGGGGGGTGTCGAGGCCGGAGCGCGGGGCCGGGACGCCGTCGCCGGGGGTCGTGGGGCGGCGGAGGCGACCGGGGCCGACATCGGGGGGCGGGCCCACCGGGTCGGGGACCCGGGTCAGCGAGGCGGCCGGCAGCCGCATCGGCTCCGCCGCCGGGCCGCGCACCGGACCGAGGCCGGCGACGACCGTGGAGACGATCTCCGCCGCGTACGCCCCGTCCGGGTCGTAGTCCGGGTCGAAGACCGTCAGCTCCACGCCGAGGCAGTGCGGGGTGTCGACCAGGCCCGCGAGCAGCAGCTCGAGCTCGCCGAACGCGATGCCACCGGGCTCCGGCGCGTCGACGGCCGGCATGACCGCGGGGTCGAGCACGTCCACGTCCACGTGCACCCAGTAGCCCGCGCAGTCCGCGAGCTGGTCGCGGGCCCACTGCGCGCTGCGCGCCGGCCCCTCCGCACGCAGCGCCGGCACCGGCCGGTGGACGATCCCGGCCGCCTGCAGGTCCAGCCGGTACTCGTCCTGCGCCCGGATGCCGAGCACCACCACGTCGATGTCGCGGACGTACGGCCGGCGGCCCTCGATCGCGGCCAGGTCCGCCTGCCCCCGCCCGGTCACCAGGGCCAGGTCCTCCCCCGCGGCCGCGCCGACGTACGAGGCGTTGCCGGGGTGCCGGAAGTCGGAGTGCCCGTCGACGAACACCAGTCCGATCCGCCCGCCGACCGCCTCGCCGAGCCGGTGCATGGCGAGCGCGGAGCCGAGCAGGATCGAGCAGTCCCCGCCGAGCACCACCGGGAACTCGCCCGCGTCGATGATGTCGCCGATCCGGTCGGCCAGCGCCACCGAATAGTGCGAGATCTGCCGGGCGTGGCTGACGCCGTCGCCGGGGCGCCAGTCCGCCGGGTCGTACCGGGGCGGGGTCAGGCAGCCGGCGTCGCGGGCGCCGAGCCGCGCCACCAGGCCGTGGTCGCGCAGCGCGCCGGGCGCCTTGGCGCAGCCCGGCACCGAGGTCTCGG
This sequence comes from Micromonospora pattaloongensis, assembly GCF_900107255.1. Taxonomy (GTDB): domain Bacteria; phylum Actinomycetota; class Actinomycetes; order Mycobacteriales; family Micromonosporaceae; genus Micromonospora_I; species Micromonospora_I pattaloongensis. The sequence continues at coordinate 18,405 of NZ_FNPH01000003.1, forward strand.
TCGGCGGGCGCAGACCGAGGTTGGACGGTGCGTCGAGGACGGCGATCCGGCGCATCGGCGTGGGCTTCAGAAGAGCGCGCTGGCGAGGGCCCGGCGGGCCGCCGCGACCGCGGGATCGTCGGGACCGGCCACCGTGAACAGCGAGACGAGATGTTTGCGGATGGTCTCCCGGTCGTCGCCGGCGCTCCGCCGGACCAGCGCGACCAGCCGGGCGTACGCCTGCTCGGCCTGCCCGCTGAGCACCTCGATGTCCGCGGCGAGCAGCTGCGCCGCGACGTCGTCCGGCTGCGCCTGCGCGGTGGCCATCGCCTGGCGCGGGTCGATCCCGGTCACTCGGCGGGCGAGCGAGACGTGCGCGAGCCCCGCCTCGGCCGCGGCGTCCGCCGGCGACTCCGCCAGGATCTTCTTGTACGCCTGCTCGGCGACGTCGAGATCGCCGGTGATCAGCGCCTCGTCCGCCTCGGCCAGCCGCGGGTCCTCGGGGGTCTCGACGGCCACGCCGGCGGCCTTGCACACCGCGTCGACCCACTGCCGCAGCTGCGCCTCGGGTACCACCCCGGAGAACGCGTCGATCGGCTGCCCGCCGACGACCGCGTACACCATCGGGATGCCCTGGACCCGGAACATCTGGGCCAGCCGCGGGTTGGCGTCGACGTCCACCTTCGCGAGGACCCACGCGCCCCCGGCCTCGACCGCCAGCCGCTCCAGCACCGGCGACAGCTGCTTGCAGGGCTCGCACCACTCGGCCCAGAAGTCGACCACCACCGGCGTGGTCAGCGACCGCTCCAGCACCTCGGACTGGAACGTCGCCTCCGTGACGTCGATCACCGCGACGCCGCCGCCCGGGGTGGGCGCGGCCGCGGGAGCCGAGGGAGTGCCCGGGGCGTCCGCCGCGGGACGGGGCGCGGCCTGCGCGGTGCTGCGCAACGCGCTGAGGTCCACCGCGCCGCGGGTGAAAATCGACGGGGTCGTGCGTGGGTCGCTCATGGTTACCTAGTCTCGCATGCGGTACGGCCAACCCTCACCGTCTCTTTGCCGACCCTTGACGCCGCCCCCGGCGTGGCGCGGCGGCCCGGCGGTTCAGAATCGCGCGGGCTCCCGGTAGACGCCCCACTCCGCGCGCAACGCGTCGCAGATCTCGCCGAGCGTCGCCTCGACCCGCACCGCGTCCAACATCGCCGGGATCATGTTCTCCTCGGTCCGCGCCACCGCGACCATCCGGCTCAGGGCGGCGTCCACCGCGCCCTGGTCGCGCCCGCGCTTCCGCTCGGCCAGCACCCGCTTCTGCTCGATCTCGACCTCGTGCGAGATGCGCAGGATCTCGAGCTCCTTGGCGACGGTGCCGGTGTGGCAGTTGACGCCGACGATCTTCTTGTCGCCCTTCTCCAGGGCCTGCTGGTAGACGAAGGCCGATTCGGCGATCTGGCCGGTGAACCAGCCGTCCTCGATGCCACGCAGGATGCCGGAGGTCATCGGGCCGATGCGGTGCGGGCCGTCGCCGCCGAGCTCGCGGATACGCGCGAAGATCGCTTCCGCCTCCGCCTCGATGGCGTCGGTGAGCGCCTCGACGTACCAGGAGCCGCCCAGCGGGTCGGCCACGTTGGTCACGCCGGTCTCCTCCATCAGCACCTGCTGCGTGCGGAGCGCGATCTCGGCGGACTCGTCCGTGGGGAGCGCGAGGGTCTCGTCCAGCGCGTTGGTGTGCAGCGAGTTGGTGCCGCCGAGCACCGCCGCGAGCGCCTCGACGGCGGTGCGCACCACGTTGTTGACCGGCTGCTGCGCCGTCAACGACACCCCGGCGGTCTGGGTGTGGAACCGCAGCCAGAGCGCCTTCTCGCTGGTGGCGCCGTACACGTCGCGCAGCCACCGCGCCCAGATCCGGCGGGCGGCCCGGAACTTGGCGATCTCCTCGAAGAAGTCGACGTGCGAGTCGAAGAAGAAGCTCAGGCCGGGGGCGAAGACGTTCACGTCCAGGCCGCGGGAGAGTCCCAGCTCGACGTAGCCGAAGCCGTCGGCGAGGGTGTACGCCAGCTCCTGCGCGGCCGTCGCGCCGGCCTCCCGGATGTGGTAGCCGGAGACCGACAGCGGCTTGTAGCGCGGGATCTCGCGGGCGCAGTACTCCATCAGGTCGCCGATCAGACGCAGGTGCGGCTCCGGGTCGAAGAGCCACTCCTTCTGCGCGATGTACTCCTTGAAGATGTCGGTCTGCAGCGTGCCGTCCAGGGTGGAGAGGTCCGCGCCCTGGCGTTCGGCGGCGACCAGGTACATGCAGAAGACCGGCACGGCGGGCCCGGAAATGGTCATCGAGGTGGTGACGCCGGCCAGGTCGATGCCGTCGAAGAGCACGTCCATGTCGGCCGCCGAGTCGACCGCCACGCCGCAGTGCCCGACCTCGCCCAACGACTGCGGGTCGTCGGAGTCGCGCCCCATCAGGGTCGGCATGTCGAAGGCCACCGACAGCCCGCCGCCGCCCGCGCCGAGGATCATCTTGTAGCGCTCGTTGGTCTGCCGCGCGTTGCCGAAGCCGGCGAACTGCCGGATGGTCCAGGTCCGGCCGCGGTAGCCGGTCGGATAGAGGCCCCGGGTGTACGGGTACTCGCCGGGCCAGCCGATCCGCGCGAAGCCGGGCACGTCGAGGCCGGGCGGCGGGCCGTACACCGGCTCGACGGGCATGCCGGACAGCGTCGTGAAGTCCGCGTCCCGCTTGCGGGCCGCGTCGTAACGGGCCTGCCAGCGCTCGCGACCGGCGGCGATCTCGTGGGCGTCCATCCGGGGGCTCCTCCTTGAGTCCTCGACCTGCGTCGAGTCTAGAGGAACCTCCTGAACGATCGCTAAGTTCTACGCTACCGGCCGGTAACGCCTCACGCCTCGACGGCCGGGGCCGGCAGCTCGACGTCGTCGACCGGGACGTTCACCTGCGTCGGTCAGTCCACGGCCAGGTCGTCGAGCAGCTGGCGGGCGGCGGCGTACGGGTCGAGTTGGCCGGCGGCGACCCGACCGGCGAGCGCCGCCAGACCCGTACCCTCGCGCAGCGATCCCATCCGGGCGCGCAGCACGCCCAGCGCGATCGCCTCGATCTCGGCGGCGGCCCGCGCCTCCCGGCGCCGGCGCAGCTCGCCGTGCTCCACCAGCCAGCCGCCGTGCTTGTCGACCGCGGTTACGATGTCGTCGATGCCCTCACCACGCGCCGCGACCGCGCGCACCACCTGAGGCCGCCACTCGCCCGGCCCGCGCTCGCCGAGTCCGATCATGCCCTGGATGTCGCGGTACGTGGCGTCGGCGCCGTCCCGGTCGGCCTTGTTCACCACGAAGACGTCTGCGATCTCCAGGATGCCGGCCTTGACGGCCTGGATGGCGTCGCCCATGCCGGGGGCCAGCAGCACCAGGGTGGTGTCGGCCAGCGACGCGACCTCGACCTCGGCCTGCCCGACGCCGACCGTCTCGATCAGCACCACGTCGCAGCCGGCGCCCTCGAGCACCCGCACCGCCTGCGGCGTCGCCGCCGACAGCCCGCCGAGGTGGCCGCGGCTGGACATCGATCGGATGTAGACACCCGGGTCGGTGGCGTGGTCCTGCATGCGCACCCGGTCGCCGAGGATGGCGCCCCCGGTGTACGGGCTCGACGGGTCGACCGCCAGCACGCCGACCCGGTGACCCTGCGCGCGCAGCGCCCGGACCAGCTCGTTCGTCGTCGTGGACTTGCCGACGCCGGGCGAGCCGGTCAGCCCGACGACCCGGGCCCGGCCGGTGTGCGGGGCGAGCGCCGCCGCGAGCTCGGGCAGCACCTCGTCGCCGGACTCCACGAGCGTGATGAGCCGGGCCACGGCGCGGGCGTCGCCCTCACGGGCCCGCTCGACGAGCATCGGGACGTCCCGGCTGCGTCGCACCGATGCGCTCATGCCACCCCGATCCGTCGATCGTCGAGGCCGCGGCCCGCGGCCTCGACGATCATCGCAACCGCCGTCCGCGTCACGCCCCGGGCACCCGGATGATCAGCGCGTCGCCCTGACCGCCGCCACCGCAGAGCGCGGCCGCGCCGGTGCCGCCGCCGCGGCGCTTGAGCTCCAGCGCGAGCGTGAGCACCAGACGCGCCCCGGACATGCCGATCGGGTGGCCCAGCGCGATCGCGCCGCCGTTGACGTTGACGATCTCACCGCTGACGCCGAGGTCGCGAGTGGACTGGATGCCGACCGCCGCGAACGCCTCGTTGATCTCGATCAGGTCGAGGTCAGCCACGGTCAGCCCTTCCTTCTTCAGCGCGTGGTTGATCGCGTTGGAGGGCTGGGAATGCAGCGAGTTGTCCGGGCCGGCCACGTTGCCGTGCGCGCCGATCTCGGCGAGCCAGGTCAGCCCCAGCTCCTCGGCCTTCGCCCGGCTCATCACCACGACCGCGCAGGCGCCGTCGGAGATCGGCGAGGAGCTGCCGGCGGTGATGGTGCCGTCGGAGGCGAAGGCCGGACGCAGCTTGCCGAGCGACTCGGCGGTGGTGTCCGGGCGGATTCCCTCGTCCTCGCTCACCACGATCGGGTCGCCCTTGCGCTGCGCGATGCTGACCGGGGCGATTTCCTCGGCGAACGCGCCGTTCTTCTGGGCGGCGGCGGCGCGCTGGTGGCTGGCGGCGGCGAACGCGTCCTGCTCCGCGCGGCTGATCCCGTGCTTGGCGCCGTGGCGTTCGGTGGACTCCCCCATCGAGCAGCAGTCCCACGCGTCGGTCAGGCCGTCGAGCGCCATGTGGTCCTTGATCACCACGTCGCCGTATTTGTAGCCGGCGCGCTGGCCGAGCAGCAGGTGCGGGGCGTTGGTCATCGACTCCATACCGCCGGCGACCACGATGTCGAACTCGCCGGCCCGGATGAGCTGGTCGGCCAGGGCGATCGCGTCGAGGCCGGAGAGGCACACCTTGTTGATGGTGAGCGCGGGGACGTTCATCGGGATGCCGGCCTCGACGGCCGCCTGCCGGGCCGGAATCTGGCCGGCGCCGGCCTGCAGCACCTGGCCCATGATCGTGTACTGGACCTGCTCGGGGGCGACCCCGGCGCGCTCCAGCGCGGCCTTGATCGCGATCGCGCCGAGCGTGGTCGCCGGGAGGTCCTTCAGGGTGCCGAGCAGCCGACCCATCGGGGTACGCGCGCCGCTGACGATCACCGAGCTCATGGGATACCGCCTCCGCACAATGGGACGGGCCGGGGGGCCGGCGCCACTTAACGATGGTTCGGTCAGACTAACGCCATGGCTGACAACTCCCCCGCCGAGTCCGCTGCGGACTATCTCACAGCGGTGCCGGCAGACAGCATCGGAATCCTTCGCATCGATCACGTGGGCGTCGCCGTGGCCGACCTCGACGCCGCGATCGAGTTCTACGGCCGGGTCTTCGGCATGCGCTGCGTGCATGTCGAGACGAACGAGGAGCAGGGCGTACGCGAGGCGATGATGGCGGTCGGACCGTCCACCGAGGGCGGCTGCGTGCAACTGCTCGCCCCGCTCTCCCCCGCCTCCACGATCGCGAAATTCCTCGACCGCAACGGGCCGGGCGTACAGCAGGTCGCGTACACGGTGACGGATGTCGACGCGGCGTGCGCGGCGCTGCGCGAACGCGGGATGCGGCTGCTCTACGAGACGCCGCGCCGGGGCACGGCCGGCTCGCGGATCAACTTCGTGCACCCGAAGGACGCCGGCGGCGTGCTCGTCGAGCTGGTCGAGCCGGCGTCCCGGGCCGCGCACTGACGTCGGATCCCGGGTGGCGCACCGACCTCCGCGTCACCCGGGATCCGGGGGGGCGGGGCCGCGACGCGGGAAGCGGAGCGCGGAAACGCGTCAATGAGCAGCTTCGCGCACGGGCCGATGCAGTTTTTCACAACCGGCTTCCCGACCCTAGCTACCGTTCAGTAACGTCGCCTCAACACCGTCGTTACCGGCCCCGATGCGTCGTTCGTCCCCTCGCCGGCGACGCCACGAGCCGTTCCCAGAGCCATACGCCGCAGCGGCGCCCGGCCGCGGCGCGGACGAAGTGGAGGTCACCGTGCAGGACATCCTCGAAGCGATCATGAGTGCGGAAGGGTCGGCGGACCCCGACCGGGAACTCGCCGCGATCGCCGGACTGCCGGTGCCGGAGAGCTACCAGGGCATGGTCGTCCGGGCCGACGAGGTCGGCATGTTCGACGGGATCGCCCCGCGTGACCGCGATCCGCGCAAGTCGCTGCACCTGCAGGAGGTGCCGACCCCGCAGCTCGGCCCCGGCGAGGCGCTGATCGCGGTGATGGCCAGCGCGATCAACTACAACACGGTCTGGACCAGCATCTTCGAGCCGCTGCCCACCTTCAAGTTCCTGCAGCGGTACGGCCGGCTCTCCGAGCTGACCCGGCGCCACGATCTGCCGTACCACGTCGTCGGGTCGGACGCCGCCGGCGTGGTGCTGCGGGTCGGCCCGGGGGTCACGCGGTGGCGGCCCGGCGACGAGGTGGTGGCGCACTGCCTGTCGGTCGAGCTGGAGGACGCGGCCGGGCACGACGACACCATGCTCGACCCGCAGCAGCGGATCTGGGGATTCGAGACCAACTTCGGCGGGCTCGCCGAGCTCTCGGTGGTCAAGGCCAACCAGCTGATGCCGAAGCCGCGGCACCTGAGCTGGGAGGAGGCCGCGAGCCCCGGACTGGTCAACTCCACCGCGTACCGCCAGCTCGTCTCCCACCACGGCGCGAACATGAAGCAGGGCGACGTCGTGCTGATCTGGGGCGCGTCGGGCGGCCTGGGCAGCTACGCCACCCAGATGGCGTTGAACGGCGGCGCCATCCCGGTCTGCGTGGTCTCCAGCCCCGACAAGGCCGAGCTGTGCCGGAAGATGGGCGCGGAACTCGTGATCGACCGGGCGGCCGAGGGCTTCCGGTTCTGGAAGGACGAGCACACCCAGGACGTGGACGAGTGGCGGCGCTTCGGCGAGCGGATCCGCGAGCTCACCGGCGGGGAGGACCCGGACATCGTCTTCGAGCACCCGGGTCGGGAGACGTTCGGCGCGAGCGTCTTCGTCGCCAAGAAGGGCGGCACGATCGTCACCTGCGCCTCGACCAGCGGCTACCTGCACCAGTACGACAACCGCTACCTCTGGATGCACCTGAAGCGGATCATCGGCAGCCACTTCGCGAACTACCGGGAGGCGTGGGAGGCGAACCGGCTCATTGCGCTCGGGAAGATCCACCCGACGGTCTCGCGCACCTACCCCCTGGAGCAGACCGGCCAGGCCGCGTACGAGGTGCACCGCAACGCGCACCAGGGCAAGGTCGGGGTGCGCTGCCTGGCGCCGGCCGACGGGCTCGGCGTGCGCGACCCCGAGCTGCGCGCCCGCCACGAGGCGGCGATCAACCGGTTCCGCGGACACTGATCCACCGCGGTAAGCCGTGCCCGGGCCCACGCCGTGGTGGGCCCGGGCACACCGCTGTACGGGGGCGGAAATCCGGGTCCGACTGCGCGCCGCCGCGGGGTCGTTGTAGGGTCACCACGCCCGGGGCGAGATGACCTTGATGCAGGAGAGCGACATCGGCCGTACGCTCTTGCGACCCCCCCTGGTACGTCTGCCACTATGTCCCAATGCCCCAGCAGCAGTCCTCCCTTGCGTTCTTCGACAACGCCACCGCACCGCACGATTTCACGGTCGTGCTCCGTGGCTACGACCGCAGCCAGGTGGATGACCACCTGCAGCGGCTGATCGCGGCTCTCACCCAGTCCGAGCAGGCGCGCGCCGAGGCCGAGCAGCGGATGAACGACGCGCAGCGCCGGCTTCGCCAGGCCGAACAGCGTCTCAGCTCGGTGGAGCAGAAGCTCACCGACACCAACAAGCAGCTGGAAGAGAACAGCCGCCCGACGCTGTCCGGACTGGGCACGCGGGTCGAGCAGATCCTGCGGCTCGCCGAAGAGCAGGCCAACGACCACCGCGCCGAGGCGAAGCGGGAGTCCGAGGGCATCCTGTCCGCGGCGCGCCTGGAGGCCCGCGAGATCACGGACAAGGCCCGCGCCGAGGCCGCCGCGATGAAGGCGACCGCCGAGCGCGAGGCGGGCGCGCTGCGCACCACCGCGGAGCGCGAGGCCGCCGAGGTGCGCGTGCAGGCCCGCCGGGAGGCGGACATGCTGCGGGCCGACGCCGACCGCGAGACCAAGCAGCTGCGCACGGTCACCGCGCACGAGGTCGCGGAGCTGAAGTCGACCGTCGAGCGCGAGGTCGCGACGCTGCGGGCCACCGCCGAGCGGGAGATCACGCAGCAGCGGGCGAAGGCGGCCCGCGAGGCCGAGGAGAAGCGCGCCGAGGCGACGAAGCTGCTCACCGACGCCCGCGACAAGCGCGACAAGGACCTGCAGGCGCTGGAGCTGCAGCTGGCCGAGCGGCGGGAGAAGGCCGAGCGCGAGGAGTCGCAGCGGCACGCCGCGCAGGTCGCGCAGACCCAGAAGCTGGTCGCCGAGGCCGAGGAGCGCGCGCGGGCGGCCGAGGACCGCGCCAAGGAGATCGAGCAGCGCGCCGAGGCGCGCCGCGTCGAGTCCGAGCGCAACGCCACCGAGACCGTCGAGAAGGCGAAGGCGCTCGCGGAGAAGACGCTCAACGAGGCGCGCTCCGAGGCGCAGCGGGTGCTCAACGAGGCGCGCACCGAGGCGGAGCTGACCACGCAGACCGCCCGCCGGGAGGTCGAGGACCTCACGCGGCAGAAGGACGCCGTCACCTCGCAGCTCGGGCAGATGCTCTCCGGCCTGGCCGGCATCGTGCCGGGCGTGCCACAGCAGGGAAACAAGGCCGAGGCGCCGAAGCCGGAGAAGAAGGACGGCCCGGGCGAGCGTCCGGCGAACGCCGCCGCCGCGAGCTGAGCGGCCGAAACGACACCATGTGCGTCCCCGTGGCCAATTCCGGCCGCGCCGCGGGACGCCACGTAAGGACTGAAGCGGCAGCAGGGCCGCACCGGGAAACCTCCCGGTGCGGCCCTTGTCGTACACGGCGCGACGAACCCTGACGGCCCGCGTCGAGCCGGGTCGGGCGGTCGCCGTCACGAGCATGACTATCGCCGCGGGACCCGACGAGGCGTGTGAGGATGGAGCCATGGCGCACGGCGAGGAACTGTTCACTCTTGACGGGGACGTGACTTCGGAGCCGAGCTTCGAGTCGGCGCTGCGAGGCTACGACCGACGGCAGGTCAACCGGTACGTCGCCCAGACCGAGAGCGAGCTGGCGACGCTCGCCGCCGAGCGCGAGCAGGCGTTCGTGGAGATGCACGGCCTGGCCGCCCAGGTCGAGCAGCTCCAGCTCGAGCTGACCGAGCTGCGCAAGCACACCAGCTTCATCGACCAGGTCTCGTTCCGGCACCTCGGGCCGCGCGTCGAGCACATCCTGGCCCTCGCCGAGGAGCAGGCCGCCACGATCACCTCCGAGGCGGAACAGGACATCCGGGCGCGGCGCGAGGAAGCCGAGCGGTTGCTGACGGACGCCCGCGAGCAGTCGGCGGCGGCGATCCGCGACTTCGAGCTGGCGCTGGCGGCGCGGCGGACCGACGAGGAGAAGGTCGACGCCGCGCGGCGCGCCGACGCCGAGGCGGGCATCGCCGCGGCCTGGGAAGAGGCCGAGCGGCTCCGGGTGGACGGCCAGAACGCGATCGCGTCGGCCCGGGAAGAGGCCGAGCGCCTCGTCGCCGAGGGCGAGGCGACGCGGGAGCAGGCGCAGCGCGAGGCCGCGCAGGTCGTGGAGCAGACGACCCAGTACGTCAACCGCACCCGGTCCGAGACCGAGGCGTGGGTGCAGCAGGCGCGCAGCGAGACCGAGGGCTGGGTCGAGCAGACCCGAGCGCAGACCCAGCACGAGCTCGGGCAGTGGCGCGAGCGCGTCGAGCAGGAGATCGCGCAGCGGCTGGCCGCCACCGAGCAGGAGGTGACGGTCGCACGCGAGACCGCGCAGCAGGAGATCGGCCAGTGGCGCGCCGCCACCGAGCAGGAGATCGCCCAGTGGCGCGCTGCGACCGAGCAGGAGCTCACGCAGCTGCGCGCCACGACCGAAGAGGAGATCAACGAGCGCAGGACGGCCGCGGAGCAGGAGCTGGTCGCGGTGACCCGCGAACTCAACCAGCGCCGGACGGCCTGCGAGCACGAGCTGGCGGGCCTGCGGGCCGCGGCCGAGCAGGAGTGCGCGCAGTGGCGCGCCGCCATGCAGCAGGAGTGCACGGCGCAGCGCGCCGAGGCGGAGCAGTACGCCACGCACGTGCGGCAGCGCGCCGAGGAGCAGGCGGTCAACGTGCGGCGCCAGGCCGAGGAGCAGGCGACCGCGGTGCGCAAGGCGGCCGAGGAACACGCCGCGGGCGTGCGCCGGCACTCGGAGGAGCACGCCGCGACCGCGCAGCGCCAGCTCGCGGCGACGCAGCAGCACCTCGCCTCCGCGCAGCGCGAGGTCATCGAGGCCCGGCAGCAGCTGATGGAGGTGCTGCAGGAGGTGGCCGAGGCGCAGCAGGCCCTCGCCGACGTGCGCCATCAGATGGTGACGACGCGGCAGGAGTCCGACCAGGCCGAGCAGCGGCTCGCGGAGCTGCAGCAGCAGCTCGCCGACGAGCGCGCCCGGTTGGCCGACGCGCGTCGGGGCGCGGAGGTCGCCGAGCGGCAGCTCGCCGACGCGCAGCGGAGCGCGGGCCGGGACGACCGGAAGCCAGCGCCGGGCGACGACCGGAAGCCCGGGCCGGGCGACCAGCCGGCGACCGTGGAGAAGACCGCCGAGCCGGTGGGTGCCGGCGCCGGCAAGTCGGAGGAGGCCGCGGTCCCGAACGGCGGACCGGGCCCGTCGAAGTCGACGAACGGCGACCAGGCGGACCGGGCCGCCACGCCGGAGCGGGTCGGCGCGGACGCGGACTGACCCGGTCGCGCCGCCGCGTACGGGCCGGGGCGCCGGCTTCCGCCACGCCCGGGTGGCTCCCGCCGACCCGGGCCGTTACCCTGCCGACCAGGGGTGCCCGCGCGAAACGCCCAAGCAGTGCCGACCATCGGCCGGGCCGCCGGCACCGCGGGCGAGAGGCGGGGAGGCTGGCGGTGGCGGACGAACGGCCGGGACCGGCGGAGCACGTAGAGCGGCCGGGGGCGACGGACGACAGCGCCACCGCGGACAGCGCCACCGCGGACAGCGCCACCGCGGACAGCGCCACCGCGGACAGCGCGACCGGGGATGACGCGACCGGGGACCCGCCCGACCCGCACCGGTTCGGCCGGCCCGGCCCGCCGCTACGGCGGGGCCCGTTCCTCATCGGCTTCACCGGCGCGCTCGGCGTGCTGCTGGCGTACGCGCTGTTCCTCGCCGTGCGCAACGCGGCGTCGATGCTGATCCTGATCCTCGTCGCGCTCTTCCTCGCCATCGGGCTGGACCCCGCGGTCGCCCGGCTGCGGAAGTGGGGGCTGCCCCGCGGTGTCGCCGTGGCCGCGGTCGCCCTGACCGCCCTGCTGCTGCTCGGCGGCGGCCTCTTCGCGCTGGTGCCACCGCTGGTGACGCAGTCCGCGCAGTTCATCGAGCACCTACCGACCTACGTAGACGATCTCCGTCGCAATGAGACGGTCAACGACCTGATCGAGCGCTACCACCTGATGGACCGGGTGGAGAGCGCGGCCAGCCCGGACGTGGTCGGCCAGGCGGCCGGCGGCGTGTTCGGCGGGGCGCGGTTGTTGTTCGGCACGGTCTTCAACGTGCTGACCGTGGTGGTGCTGACGATCTATTTCCTGGCCGCCTTCGAACGCATCAAGGCGCTCGGGTACGCGCTGGTGCCGGCGTCGCGGCGCGAGCGCGTCCGGCTGCTCGGCGACGAGATCCTCGCCAAGGTCGGTGCGTACATGGTCGGCGCGCTCGCCGTCGCGCTGCTCGCCGGGATCGCGACCTTCGTCTTCGCCACCGTCGTCGACCTGCGGTATCCGTTCGCCCTCGCCATCGTGGTGGCGGTCTGCGACCTGATCCCCCAGATCGGCGCGACGCTGGGGGCGATCCTGGTCAGCCTGGTCGGCTTCGCGACCTCGCTGCCGGTCGGCATCGCCTGCCTGGTGTTCTTCGTCGTCTACCAACAGGTGGAGAACTACCTGATCTATCCGAAGGTGATGCGGCGGTCGGTCCAGGTCAGCGACGTGGCGGCGATCGCCGCGGCGCTGCTCGGCGTGGCGCTGCTCGGCGTCATCGGCGCGCTGATCGCGATCCCGGCGGTCGCCGCGATCCAGCTGATCCTGCGCGAGGTGGTCCTGCCCCGCCAGCAGCAGGGCTGAGGCGTCCGCCTGTCACGTTCCGGACAGACACCTCCGGTCGCGACGCACGGTCAATACCCTTCCAACCTGGTCGGGTCCAACCTGATCGACCGGGAGGGGTGAGGCGTGGAGTCGAGGTCGCCGCGGACATCACCGTGGCGCCGTTTCCTGGCCGCCACGCTCGCCTGTACCGCGCTACTGGCTTCCACCGGGGGCTGCGCGCAGGAGAAGGACGACCGGCCGCCCGGATGCCGACACGTGTCGGAGAAGCTGGAGCCGGCGTGCGGAGCCTGGCTGGGCATCTGGCCGCGCACCCGGGCCGACGGCACGATGTCGGTGGATCTCGGCGCCAACCTGGCGAGCCTGGAGGAACGCCTGGGCCGCCGGATTGACCTGGTGAGCCGCTACTACGGGTGGGGGCAGGAGTTCCCGGACGCGTGGGACCGGCAATGGCGCGACGGAAACCGCATCCTCCTGATCGACCTGCGCGCCCGGAACTTCTCCACCAACACCTACGTGTCGTGGCGGTCGATCGCCGACGGGGAACACGACGAGTACCTCGCCCGCCTCGGCGCGCGCATGCGCGACTTCGGGGCCCCGGTGTTCTTCTCGTTCAACCAGGAGCCAGAACAGGAGCTCGAAAAGGGAACGCGGGTGGCGGGCACGGCCGCCGACTTCGCGGCGGCGTACCGGCATGTCCGTGAGGTGTTCGCGCGGGCGGGCGCCCGGAACGTGGTCTGGGTCTGGTGGATCATGGGATACCTGGGCCACACCGGCTGGTACCACGCGCTCTACCCGGGCGACCGGTACGTCGACTGGATCAGCTACGACCCGTACGACTTCAACAGCTGCAAGGGAGGCGGCCACGAGACGCCGGAGCAGAGCGTGATGCCGTTTCTGACGTGGTTGACCGCCAGCGGCATCGGCAGCGGGAAGCCGGTGATGCTGTCGGAGTTCGGCAGCAACGGCACCGACCGGCACGACTGGTACGCCGGGCTCGGCGACGTGGTCAAGAAGGCGCCCCGGATCAAGGCCATCGTGTCGTTCAACTCGAACCCCGGCGGCTGTGACACCCGGGTGACCAACTCGGAGAGCAACTGGCGCGGCTTCGCCGGCCTGGCCGCCGACCCGTACTTCCGGCAGCGCGGCTGAGCCGCCGCCGGAGCCGCTCAGATTCCGCGGCCGCGCTTGTGCAGCGACCGCAGCACGGCGTCGGCGGGGACGGCCCGGGTGGCGACCGCGAGCGCGAGGTAGGCACGCGGTTCCCGTGGATTGCGCGCCAGCGTCCGCCGCGCCCACCGCACCGCGTGCCGGCGGTTGCCGGCGGCGGCCTGCGCGAACGCGATCTGCCCGGCCACCCGCGCCTCGCCGAGCGGTTGCGTGGCGAACTCGGGATAGCGCTGCAGCAGCCACTGCAGAGCACTCGCGATGGTGTCCCAGCGCTGCGCGAAGTAGGAGCGTTTGTGCCAGCGCACCAGCACGTAGGGGGTGCGCAGGTTGACCAGTGGGGCGCTGCGGGCGGCCCGCAGCAGGAATTCGTAGTCCTCGGCGTAGCTGCCGGGGATCTCCTCGTCGACCAGGCCGAAACCCTGGTGCAGCGCGGCGCGCCGGATCAGGAACGTCGACGGGTGCAGCTCGGTCATCCGGTCGCGCAGCAGCGCGGCGAGCGGAACGGATTCGAACGGGAGGCTGCGGTCAGTGGTACGGCCGTCGTAGCTGACCCGGATGCCGCAGCTGGCGAACTCCGCGCCGGGCACGGCCAGCAGCGCGTCGACCTGGGCCCGCAGCTTGCCCGGCAGCCACTCGTCGTCGTCGTCGCAGAACGCGACCAGCTCCCCGCGGGCGTCGAGGATGCCGGAGTTACGCGCCCCGGCCAGCCCCGGCGTGCGGGAGTTGACGATCACCCTGACCTGTCGCCGCGGGTCCGCGGTCGTCGCCAGCGACATGTCCGGCTCGGACTGGTCGTGGACCACCACCGCCTCGATCGTGCCCGGGTAGTCCTGGGTCAGGATCGCGGCCAGCGCGGCACGGAGCAGCTCCGGCCGGTCCCGGGTGGGCACCACGGCGGTGACGGAGGGGTAGTCGGTCATGGTCCTTCTCACTCTGCGCCCGGCAGGGCGGGTCGGCGCTGCCGCCGGAACGCGGCCCGGCGCGGTCTGGCGGTGGCGACGAGCTCCTCGACGATCCGGCCGACGCGCGCCACGGCCGCCAGCCGCGCCGTCTGCACGTCGGCGTTGGCGGTCACGGTGAACGCGCGGGGCCGCGCCAGGCCGGCGTTGAGCGCCGCGGCGAGGGCGGCCCGCGACTCGCACAACTCGATCATCCCGGCGGCACCGAGTCGGCGGGCGAAGAGCTGCTGATGGTTGTCGACGTGCTCCAGATGGGACGGATCCCGGGGCACCACGATCGGCAGGTGGCCGTGGCGGCGCGCCTCGAGGATGGTGGCCGGCCCGCCGTGGCACACGACGAGCGTGGCGGCCGCCATGCCGTTCTGCAGCTCGGCGTGGCTGAGGAAGGGCACGGAGCCGGGGATCGCCGGCTGCCGGCTGTGCCCGTACTGGATGACCATGGTGGGCCGGGTCAGGGTGCCGGCGTACCAGTCGTCGAGCCAGTCGATCAGCCGGTCGAAGCGGTGCTTGTCGGTGCCGACGGCGACGAGCACGGTGTGGGCGGGCTGGAATCCGCCGGTGCGCTGACGCGGGATCCGGGCGCGGGCGGTGGTGCGGGGCGCGGGTACGTCGACGCTCACAGCAGCGGCCCCACCACGGTGGCCTCCGGATAGCTGCGCCGTTGCTCCTCCCACTGGACGAGCATCGCCGAGATGAAGGGGCGACATAAACGTGCAGTCAACGTAGGAGTGTCAATTCGGTCGTACACCTCGATATAGACCGAAGGCACCCGGCGCAATCGCGCGGCGATCACAAAGGGTAGAGCCACACCTGCACCCGTTGTGATAACCGCGGCGATGTTTCTCGTGCGGAATAGACGCAATGCGACAAAAGTGTTACGAAGAAGGTTACGAATGTTACGGGTCGTCGGGTGATGCGCCCAGGTCACCTCCTCGGCGGCCAGCAGCGATGCCGCATCGGGGGTGTCGAAGGTGACCCAGTGCCGCCGCCGCCTGCGGTACCACGGCTCCAAGGCCAGCAACTGCGCGAGGTGCCCTCCGCTCGAGCCGACGAGCAGGATGAGAGCGTCATCCTCCGCCATGCCCACGATATCGCCCACCGATCCCCCCCAGACCCGACCAGGTACGCCCCATACACATGGTTGACCAAACGTGAATGCCTGCCAACGTCTGCCGGCGTACCGTCAAATGTCCGACACGCCGCTACCGGAGATAATCTACCGGGCGTGATATCGCCATTACTGTGAGAAATTTCGTGCCTCGCGCCCAATGGGACGACACTCTCGTTATTCGCAGAGCCGACGCTCGATCTCGTCGAGCAGGCCCGGATGCAGCGTCGGGTTCCACCCCGCCCCGCCGTCGGCGAGCCGCCAGGTGCGCAGCCACATCTCGACCAGATACGCGTCCACCACCAACCGCCGCTGCCGTTCATCGAGCCCGAGCCGGGCGCCGTGCCGGGCGACCAGGTCGTCCGCCGCCCGCACGGCCTCGGACAACGGCCGGGCCCGCAGCACGAGCGCGCACTGGAAACCCTGGTGCGCCAGGTCGAACCCGACCGGCGCGTCCGACCCGCTGTGCTCCCAGTCCCAGGCCACCAACCGCCCGGCGCGGGCGCCCAGGTTCCACGGCACCCAGTCCCCGTGCCAGTCACCGAACTCCACCAGCGTCGCTCCGTGCCGCTCACCGAGCCGCCGCACCGCGTCCACCGCACGCGCGCCGGCCTCGACCGCGGCGGCCGACCCCGACGCCCGGTCGGCCAGGCCCGCGAGGAACGGCGAACCCGCGAGCTGCCGGGTCGGCCGCGGCGGCCCGCCCCGGCGGGCGACGGCGAGCAGCTCGGCCAGCCGGGGCGGCGCGTCGGCGTCCACCCCGCGTACGTCGGGCGGCAACGGCTCGATCACCGTGACCGCCTGCCCCGCCCAATCCCCGTGCCACGACACCCGCGGCACGAGCGGATAGCCCGACGCGGCGGGCGGTCGGGGCAGCCGCCCCAGCGCGGCGGCCTCCGCCCGGACCAGGCCACGGGTCGCGTCGTTCCAGCCGATCTTCGCGTAGCCGCGCGGTCGCCCGGTCACGTCGAACAGCTGCAGCGTCGGCTTGTGGTTGGGATCCGGCGGCCGCACCCCGAACGCGCCGACCAGCGGGCCCTGCCCGAGCGCGGCGGACACGTGCGCGGCGAGCACGAGCTCCGCCGCCTCCGCCGCGCCCGGGATGGACACGGTGAGGACCGGCATCCGGGCCAACTGGAGCGCGCCCAGCCACGCCGCCGCCCCGAGCGCCGCGCGCGCGGCGCGCACCGTGGGAGGGCGCAGCGCGTTGTAGGCGAGCACCGACGCGGCGGTCACCCGCCGGGTCCCCAACGGCAGCAGGAACCGCGCCCGGTCGACCGACGGGACGATCGCGTACCGGGCCACGACGCGCCGGCCCGCTTCGGCGGCGGCCCCCGAGCCGACGGTCAGCCGCACCCGCGGATCCGGGAAGACCGCCCGCGTCACCCAGCCCAACCCGTCGCGACGCCCCCGCGGGTCGCCGACGCGGGGTTCCGCGGCGCGCGTCACGCGGACAGCCCGGCCCAATCGAAGCTCATGCCCAGCCGGCGCTGGAGCGCCTCGCTGTACGGCCGGTAGTAGTCGGTCAGCTCGGCGCGCAGTCCGGGGTCGAGCGGCGCGGACCGGCGGTCGTTGTAGACCTTGAAGTCCGGCAGGTCGTGCGGCGGGAGCCCGAGGAAATCCAGCACCCGCAGGTACGTGGCCCGCGCGTCGCGGTAGAGCTCCTCGCTCGGCAGCACCAGCAGCTGCGACCGGTCGAACAGCCGCAGCCACGGCTCGAGGTGCTCCAGGTAACGGCCGCGGGCCCGGTACGTGTACCAGTCGTACGGCTCGCTGAAGTAGTCCGGGTCGGCCATCATCCGGTCCCACTCGCCGATGGTCCGCTCCTGCTCCCGCGCCAGCGCCTCGGCGAAGTCCAGCGGCTCCCTGCCCTCCGTGCGCCGCTCCTTCCAGTGCGAGTACGCCCGCTCGACCGGGTCGCGCAGCAGCACGATCAGCCGGACCGTCGGCATCAGGTCGTGGACCCGCTGGGGCACGTGCGGATGGAACATGTAGAGCGGCGACGCCTCCCCCACCCGCACCGGTCCACCGTGGCGGCTCTCCAGCGCCGCCCGCTGGCGCACGGTCGGGAAGTGCGACCGGTACCACGCCTCGCCGCGCGCCCAGTTCTCCTCGAAGTAGTGCGGCGACTTCGTGTTCCATGCCGGGAAGAGCCGGGGTACGAGCGGATGCTGGATCAGGTAGTTCCACAGCGACGTGGTCCCGCCGCGCTTCGTGCCGATGATGAGGAAGTCCGGCAGCGGGCGGCGGTCACTGGTGCGCTGGCCGTAATAGACGAGCGACTCCTTCACCCGCGCCGTGACCCGGGCCGGGACCGCCGCCTTCACCCGGTCGCGAAGAGATGACACGACGTACGCCACCTGCCCTTCCTGAGTTGTCGACCCCTTCATGCGATGTCGACGGAGGCGCGGGGAACGGCTCCGCCACCCCGAATCTGTTTCATGATCGCCCACAACCGCCGACGCGGGCCCGGGATCGTCAGATAGCTGACGCAGCCCAGCGCGAGCAGGGCCAGCGCGACGGTCAGACCCTCGACGCCCCGTCCCACAACGGTTACCGCCAGTACGCTCACGGCCCCGACGGCGGCGACGACAGCCAGCCCGGCGCGGGCCATCGCGGCGTTGAACAGCGGGTGGCCGACCACCCGGCGCGCCGCCGCCGCCGCGACGAGGTTCTCCACGACGATGCCGGCGCCCCAGGCCAGCGCCGCGCCGACGGCGCCGTGCCGCGGAATCAGCGCGACCCCGAGCGCCACGTTCACCGCCAGATTGGCGAGCGTGCCGGCCAGGTGCAGACCGCTGCGACCACCCATCAGCAGCAGGGACTGAACGTTACCGACGGTGATGTTGACGAGCATCGCGACGGCGAGCACCGTCATCGCCGTGGCGCCACCGGTGAAGCCCGGACCGAACAGCTCCAAAAAGCCCGGCCCGAAGACGGCGAGCAGCAGGTAGACCGGCGCCGACAGCACCAGCGACCAGGTCGTCATCTGGCGGTGCACGGCGGCCGCCGCCGCGCCCTGCCCCCGGCCGAGCAGCCGCGACAGCTGCGGCGCCACCGCCACCCGCAGCCCCTGGAGCGCCAACTGACCGGCGAGCACGTACCGGCCCACCGCCCCGAAGATCCCCGCCTCGGCCTGGCTGGACAGGGCCGCCGTCAGCAGCACCCCCACCCACATGCTGCCGGCGTCGATCGCCGCAGAGGCGGCGCGCGGGAGCGCGAAGCGCCAGAAGGCCGGCCAGTCGGAGCGGACGGGACGCAGTCGCGCGCCGCGGCGAAGGCCCAGCGGACCGGCGACGAGCGCCGCGGTCACCACGAGCGCGACCGCCGCCGGCACCAGCCAGCCGATCATGCCGAGCACCACCCCGCCGCCGGCCAGCGCGGCGGCGCCGACCAGCGCCGGGCGACCGATCGGCAGCAGCAGGAACTGCACGGCGACGTACGGCCCGATCGGGCGCAGACCGCGCAGCGCGGCCAGCATCAGCGTCATGGCCACGACGACGGGCAGCGCGGCGAAGGCGGCCCGCAGCAGGGCCGGGCCGGCCGGGCCGGAGGCGTCGAGCAGCCGGGGCGCCAGCGCGTCCGCGGCCAGCACGCCGCCGATCGCGACGGCCACCGCGGCGACGATCGGCGGGGCCAGCGCGACCGGCAACACCCGGGGGGCGTCGCCGCCGCTGCCGCGCCCACGGCGCGGCAGCGCCCACAACAGGCCCGTCTCGGCGCCGAGCGTGCAGATCGCGGTCGCCACCGTCACCACGCCGATCGCCGCGAAGAAGCCCCCCGCTCCGGTCGTGCCGTACGACCGCGTGATCACCACGGCCAGCACGAACCCGAACAGGCCGCTCGCGGCGGCGCCCAGCAGCCCGATCGAGCCGCTGCGCGCGCTGCGGCCCATCTCGGCCGGCGTCGCGCTGTCGCGGTCCGGGTCGCGCGCCGCCCGGTCGACGCCGGCCGTCACGACTTCCCCCCGGCCGCGACGACCCGCGCCCGCGCCACGACGGTCGGGCCCGTCCGCCAGGGTCGCGCCAGACGCCAGCGCGTCAGCGCGCGCTCGCGCCCGGTCAACGCCAGCGCGAACCCGGCGGCGAAGAACGCGGCGGTCAGGTTCTGGTTGACCAGGCCGTAGAACGGGGTCTGCACCAGGCCGATGAGCGGCACGACCGACAGCCACTGCCCCGCCGGCGAGGACGCCTTGGAACAGATCACGAACGCCGCGACGAACCATCCGAGGAAGCAGACCAGCGCCGGGATCCCGTGGCTGAACAGCACCATCCACAGCTGTCCCTGCGTGCCGATCGGGGCCTGCGCGGTGACCGTGTCGACGGTGACGGGCGCGCCGAAGCCGAGCAGCGGCGACTCGCCGACCCGGCGCAGCACCTCCAGGTAGAGCGACATCCGATCGGTGTTGGTGTCGCTGGCGCTCACCCGTTGGTCGATCATGTCGGTGATCGGGATGAACAGCATGACGAGCCCGCCGAGCACGGTCACCCCGAGCATCGAGGCGGCGACCCGGAGATTGCCCCGCAGCGTCGCCCGCACCCCGAGGAACGCCAGGCCCACCCCGAGGCTGAGGAACATCCCGCGGTTGAGCGTGAGGAAGGCCGGCGGCAGCGAGAGCGGCAACGAGATCAGCAGTAACGCCCGGAACAGGCCCCGGCCGCGCAGCATCACGAAGGCGACCACGCACGGCAGCGTCAGGGCGTACGCGCTGCCGTAGTTGTTGGTGTACGCGAACGGCGCGGCCGGCCGGTAGATGGGGTTCAGCGACCGCGGGTTGTACTCCGCGGTATGCAGGTGGACCATGTCCCGGATGAACGGGTTGCCGGCGACCCCGCCGGGCAGCAGCAGCTCCATCGGGGTGGCCATCGACAACCGGGGCGCCAGCACACCGAGCCAGCCCAGCAGCACGAGGCCCAGCCAGAAGCCGCAGAGGGGCGCCAGCACCGGGGTGGCGTCGGCGCGTTCCCGGGCCGCGGAGTAGACGTACGCGCAGACGATGAGCGCGGTGACGTAGAACGCGAGCCGCAGTCCGAAGGTCAGCATCGCGGCCGGCGACGGCAACCGGATCGCGCTGAGCACCACGAGCCCCAGGAACACCAGCCAGAACGCGCTGGCCGGTGGCAGCGGCACCCGCCCCCGCGTCGCCATCAGCGCGAAGAGCAGCACCCCCAGCAGCGGCCAGCCGAGGTAGAAGACGCCGGCCGCCCACCACAGCGGGGTGAGCCCGAACATCAGGAACAACGGCCAGAGCGGCAGCACCGGCGGTCGGGGCGGGCCGACCGCCGACGGGTCAGCCACGGCCGCTGCGGGTGAAGACGTATCCGAGCGGCTCGGCGCCGGCCGCGCGCAGCCGCTCCACCAGCCGGCGCAGGTCCGTCACCCGCGTCCGGTTGCGCTCCACCACCACGATCGCCGTGCCCCGGCGCGCCTCACCGACCCCGCGCTCGTCCAACTCCGCCGGGGGCGCGTTGAACAGCACGATCTCCGTCTCCGGCGCGCCCTGATAGGGCCCCACCCGCACCCGTCCGGTCCCCACCTTGAGGACCTCCGGCGACACCGTCCGCACCGGAACCTCGGCCATCGTCGTGGTCACCACGCCGTCCGCCGTGGACGTCGCCAGGAACTGCTCGGCGACGGCGGGCGTGATCCGGGGAAGCCTGACCGTGGCATCCGCGTCCCCGTCCGGCGAGCCCGCGTCCGGCCCGGCCGGACCGGGTCGCTCCCCCGCCGACCCGCTCGCGCCGAGCTGGCGGGGCGGGGCCGGCGCCGCCGGGGTGGGCCGCTGGTCGGCCATGAGCACCGCGCGCAGCTGCGCGACGCGCCCGCTGTCGTCGCCGACGTACACATCCTTGCCGTCCGCGGCCAGCGCCACGGCCAGGCTCGCGGTCATCAGCGTGGTGTCTTCCCGGGCACGCGACGCGATCACCACGACCGGGGTCCGTACGGCGTGCGTGAAGCGCTCCGCGATCGCCATCGCCACGTAGCGCACGTCCGCGTCCACGGCCTTGCTCCGGGTCCGGAAGCCGCGGCTGCGCACCGCGCCGAGCAGCGGCAGCCCGGCGGCGTCGTGCGCGTCCGCGGCCGTGCGCACCACCCGCTCGGTCGACTCCCGCACGTACGCGAACACGATGCCGAGCAGCAACCCGCCCAGCGCTCCGGCGAGGACGTACAGCGCGCGGTCGTCGGTCGACGTGGTCAGTGGCTCGGCGAACTGCGTGACCCAACCCGGCGTGACGTCGATCGAGGCGATCTCGGTGCGTGCCGAGTTGAGCTGGGCGAGCTGCGTGTTGACCGCACCCAGCTCGGCCAGGGCGGCCGCCTCCGAGCCGGTGCCGTTGGCGGCGGCGATCCGGCGCTGCAGCGACTGCTGCTGCTGCACCACCTTCGCGATGCTGGCGTCGTACGACTGCAGCATCGACGTCCGCTGCTTCTCGTACATCGACTTGCGGACCTTGAGGTAGGTGTCGGCGGCGAGGTTGACGGTCGCGACGGCCACGTCGACCGAGGGCGCGGTGTAGGAGAAGCGCAGGATCTGCCCGCCGGTCGGCACCTCGATCTGCAGTGCGTCCCGGACGTCGACCGGGGCGGCCCCGCGATCCCTGGCGATGATCTGGATGACCTCGGTGCTGGTCGCGATCCCGCTCTCGACGTTCATGTTGACCGAGCGGTCGGCGCTCGCGCCGGTCGGGGTGAAGGCGTCGGTGACGACCGGGCGTACGGCGACGACCGCGGCGGCGGTGACCGTCGTGGGCGCCAGCAGCACGTAGCCGAGCGCCACGGCGAGCCCGACGAGCGCGGTCGCCGCCACGGCGCGCCACCGGCTGATCGGGATGCGGATCAGGTCGGTGAGGGTGACGGCGCGTTGTGGTTCGACCGTACGGCGACGCTCGACGGGCCAGGGCGGAGCAGCACGGTCAGTCATTGAACTTCTTTACTATCTGCTGAGGGTTGCCGATCACGACCACCCGCTCGGGCACGTCCGTCCGGACGACCGTGGCCGCGCCGACCACGCTGTCGTGTCCGATCCGGACGCCTTTCATCACCAGCGCGTGCGCGCCGATCCACACGTTGTCCTCGACGACGATCGGCGCGCGCGTCGCCGGCACGGGCGGCTCGTGCCGGCGCAGCGGGTCGAGGTTGTGGAAGTCGTTGTCCACCAGCTCGCAGTCCGACAGCAGGCACCGGTCGCCGATGGTGACCGCCGTCCAGGTGCCGATCCAGGTGGCGTTGAGCAGGCAGTCCGCGCCGACGTGGACGGTGCCGGGCCCGGCGAAGCGCACCAGTTTGTTGAGTCGGGTGCGGTCACCGATCGTGACCCGGACGCCGCGGCGGAGCCGGATACGACCCCGGATCTGCACGTCCCGTCCGAGCCGCAGCCGCGGATAGCGCACCCGGTAGTAGGCGCGCTTGACCGCGAAGACGCCCCGCAGCAGCCGGTCTTTCACGGACGCGTGTGGCAGCACGTCGGCTTTTCCTCCCCCCGAGGACGCCCTGGGCCGACGACGAAGCTTCCGCCGTCGGCCCACATCACGACAACCTACCGGACATTTACGTTCATGGACGGCCTCACTGCGCCGAGAAGAACATGGTGGAGGTCGACCAGTTCAACGCGGAGCTGCGCTGGGCGAGCACCACGGCGGCGGCGCCGTCGACGGCCGGTGCGGTGGTGGGGTCGAAGGGGACGGACCGCAGACGCCCATCCGTCGCGCCGTAGACGATGTTTCCATTGACCCACGCCATCCCGCGCACGCCGGACCAGCTGAGCCCCTGGGTGGGGAGGGTGAACTCGGTGGCGCCGAGGTAGCCGCCGTCGATCTCGAAGTAGCGGTAGTACAGGGCACTGCTGCCCGACCTGGTGTAGTAGAGACGACCGTTGAGGAAGAAGGCGCCGGTCATGGCGGTGGCGTTGTACCAGTCGTTGTAGCCGGAGGCCTCCCAGGGGGCGCCGACCGTGGTGCCGTCGAACGTCGAGACGTCGATCCGGCTGCCGCTCGGGGTGCCGGAGACGGTGTGGGCCCAGTAGATGCGGTCGGCGACGCGCCAGCTGGCACCGGCACGGGTGAAGTTCGGCTGGCTGGTCGCCGTCACCGTCGCCGCGTCGACCGCGCTGCCGTCGAACGCCACCTTGCTGAGTTGGCCGTTGGCGGTGCCGAGGTAGAGGAAGCCGTCGGTGACGGTCGGCGGGTTCCGCGGCGCGACGCTGCGGCCGCCGGCGAGCGGGAACATCCCGAGGCGTCCGTGGTACTCGTTGCCCATGCCGTCGGAGTTCTGCCCGAAGTAGATGCCGTCGGACCCGCGCCAGAGCACGGGCACCGCAGAGTCCCAGTTCACGGCGCCGGGCGGCAGCGCGGCTCCCGCGGTGCGGCGGGGATTCCAGTTGAGCGGCATGCCCGTGGCGGGGTTGACCGCGCCGACGCCGAGGCGGTCGATCGCACCGTTGCCGGCCCGGTCGCTGGCGTTCGGGTTGTTCAGCCAGCGGAAGTGCCCGCCGAGGTAGACGACGCCGTCGGCCACCTCGATCGAGGTGATGGTGTCGTTGCCGGTGAAGTTGACCCACGTGGCGAGCAGGTTGCTGCCACGATCGGCGGTCTCGAACCGGACGAGCGCGTCACAGTAGGCCGCGGGCCAGCCGGCGCCGCCGTTGCTGCCGACGATGAAGTAGCTGCCGTCGGCGGAGAAGGACACGTCCTGCACGTAGTGCACGAAGGTGGTCGGCGCAGCGCACGGCGGAACGTACTTCTCCGTGCTCCAGTCGAGCAGCGTCGGCGTGCCGGAGAGGTCGACCAGCGCGAGCTGGTTCCGGGATGCCCCGTTGACCTGCATGAAGTTGCCGCCGGCAACCAGGGTCCGGCCGTCGGGGGCGACGTCGATCGTCCACACGTAGAACGCGGTGTCGTGCCGGCCGACCGTGGCGTCGACGACGAAGGTCGGGTCGATGGCGCCGGTGGAGGCGTTCACCCGGGCCAGACCCGAGTGGGCGGTGCCGTTGATCCAGGAGAAGGCGCCGGCGACGTACAGCGAGTTGCCGTGCAGAGCCAGGTCGCGCACCGTGCCGCCGTCGGACCGCCCCACCCAGCTCGCGACCGTCTGCCCGGTGGCGGGGTCGAGCGCCACGAGATTGCGCCGCGCGACGCCGTTGACGTTCTTGAACGCGCCGCCCACGATCAGGTAGCCGTTGGGGCTGACGACCAGGGTGTTGACCGCGCCGTCCAGCACCGGGGCGAAGCTCGTCGCCAGCGCCCCGGTGGTCCTGTCGTATCCGAAGAGGAAACTGCGCGGGGTCCACGTCGTCGCCGACGCCTCCTTCACCTGGGTGAAGGTGCCACCGACGTACACCACGTTGCCGATCTCGGCGAACGCGCGCACCTCGCCGTCCTTGGCGTGCGGCGTCTGGTCGGCGGGGTTGGTGGAGACCAGCCGGGCGGGGGCGGGCGCGGGGACCACGGCCGCGGACGCGGTGCCGGCCGCCATCGTCACGGCCAGAAATGACCCCGCTACGGCAAGTAGGACCGCCCGTCCACGACGGAGTCCGTGATGACGCCGAGCACGTCTGGGCATGGCGAGGCTACCTCCCGGTCGGGGATCGAACCCGCGTAGCGTGCTCCCTATCGGGATGATCTCGTAATCCACCGATCGGCCCGCGCGACTATCTCGAACACGACAATAGACGACCTTCATGACTATGCGCATTCCGCGGCGAAACGGACCGTAGCCGTACATTCGCGTTGTTTGATTCACCCTCACCGTTGCGGGCTCACCGGCTGACGCAGGTAAGGGTCGTGGCCGGCCGCGATGAACCCGCTCAGCGCCGCGGCGGTGTGCCCCAGCGTCATGTTGCAGGTCACGCTCGTGGTGGTCGAACCCGCGGAGTTGAAGTAGACCGCCGCCTTGATCTTCGGGTGGGCCTTCAGCGCCGCCGGGAACTCCTCGAACCACCGCCGCTTCGCCGACGGGTCGGCCGGATCGAAGTTCGTCCCGAACTCGGCGAGCATCCGAGGCTTGCCGGCGCCGATCCCGTTCCCGTCCAGCCACCGGTAGAACGTGCCGATCGTCGTCGCCGGGGACTTCCACGTCCTGCCGCCGTTGCAGGCGTAGAAGTTGTACGGGTCGTAGCCGACCCAGTCCACGTACGCGTCACCGGGGTAGAGCCGGGCATAGCGGTCGTAATAGCCGGACGACCCCATCACGGTCCACACCCACACCGCGTTGTCCGCGCCGGCCCGGGCGAACCGGTCGTGCACGTGCCGCCACGCGGCGACGAAGTCGGCGTCGCTCCCCTTCGCCGGCTCGTCCTCGGGCTCATGGTCGAAGCCCATGAAGACCGGCGTCCGGGTCGCCGCGATCCGCCGCGCCACGTCGTCGATCACGGCGTCGTACCGCCCGCCCGAGACGTCCCGCCACGTCAGCGTGGTGCCGGAGGAGAAGATGCGCGACTCCCAGGCGAAGAACATCAGCCGGCCCTCGGCCATCTGCGCCTTCTCGAACGCGTCCGGGAACGCCCCGTTGCTGCCGCTGTTGGAGAAGTCGTGGTACCGGTGCACGATGTCGAACCGGCGGCCGATCTGGGCCTCGATCTCGGCGACCGCCGCGCCGTGGTTCCACGATCTGGTGGCGTCGGTGGGCGAGTACATCCCCCACCACGCGCCGCAGGACGGGACGAGCGTGGCGGACACGGTCCCGCAGGCGTCCGACGGCGTCGGGCTCGGGGAGGTCGGCGCGGGCGTCGGGGCAGCCGGCGCGGGGGCCACGGTCGCCGGCGGCGCCGGCCGCACGGTGTACGTCAGCGCCAGGTGCGGCCTCAGCGTCCGGTCGCGGTACTCGGCCGACGCCCAGTAGACGCGCCGCTCGTAGCGCTCCTGCAGCAGCGCGACCGTGTACGTGCCGTTGCGGGTCACCAGCGCCGACACGTCCCACTCGTTGAAGCCCTTCGACACGCGCGGGACCGAGCCGAGCTGGGCGCCGGGCTTCGCCCGCGCCGGCCGCGCCGCACGCGCGTCGCTGGTGGAGCGGTGCGCCGTCACCTTCGCCGGGTAGGCGCTCCAGGAGTAGACGCGCAGCTTCGCCCGCACGTTGACCGCGTTCGCCGGCAGGGACGTCACGGTGAAGCGCAACAGCGCGTCCCGCCCGCCCCGCGGGTTCTTCTCACACCGCGTCGCGCAGGTGGCCAACGTGGTCTTGCGGGCGTTGTCGCCGTCCTGGACCACCGCGGTTGCGGTGGTGTCCGCGGCCGCGTAGACCCGGGTGTCGGCGGCGGACAGCGGCGGCGCCGCGCCGAGCGTGCCGGCGACGAGTGCGGCGGAGATCAGGACGATCAGTCGTCGACGACGGCCGGCGTGCGGCGCGCGGACGCGGTGCGACCTGTGCCTGCTCAACGGGAGCCCCCCTACGGCGTGCGCGTGCTGTCGCGGGGAATATCGGCACGGACGTCCCGAAGTTGACCTGCTGAGTAGATCCGAGGGGTCCCGTTGATCGTGACCTAACGGCCGGTTGCGTCGCGCTGCTCCGGCCCGGTCACCGGCACGTCCGCGAACGCGGCGACCGTGCGATCGGCGTACGCGCTGGCGTCGCCGTACTCCATGGGGCCGTCCCACTCCGACGGCAGCGGGACCGTCACGCCCGGCGCCACCCGCCGGACGATCTCGTCCAGCACGGTCTCGGCGTCGCCCACCCAGAGGTGCTTCGCGCCCGGCACCCCGACCACCTCGGCCTGCGGGACCGCGGCGAACCGCTCGCGCGCCTCCACCGGGCGCAGGTAGTCGTCGAACTCCGGAACCAGCGCCGTCAGCGGCTTGCCGGAACCCGCCCAGACGGCCAGGTCCGCCTCGGCCGAGAACCGCAGCGGCGGCGAGAGCAAGATCGCGCCGGTGACCGCCGGGTCGCAGCCGTACCTGAGGGCGAGGTCGGTGCCGAAGGACCACCCGAGCAGCCAGAGCGCGGGCAGCTCGGCGAACTCCGCGTACTCGATCGCCGCCGCGACGTCGAACCGCTCCCCCACCGCGTTGTCGAACACGCCCTCGCTGGTCCCACGCACGCTGCTGGTGCCGCGGGTGTTGAATCGCAGCACCGCGACGTCGGCGAGCGCGGGCAACCGCCACGCGGCCTTGCGGAACACGTGGCTGTCCATCATCCCGCCGTGGGTCGGCAGCGGATGCAGGCAGATCAGGGTGGCGACCGGGTCACGGTCGGCCGGCAGGGCCAGCTCGCCGACGAGGGTCAGCCCGTCGGCGGTCTGCAGCTCGATCTCCTCCCGTCGGGCGGGCAGGATCGACGCGGCGCGGATCGCAGTGCTCACGGCTCCAGTCTTTCTCGGGCGTGTCGGGTCTTTCTTTGACGTGTCGGGAGGGCTCGCCGGCGGGGTCACCCGTACCGGGGGGCGTTGCGGGAGCGCTGCACGACCGGTCCCCGCCGGTCGCGCGCCCGCCAACAGCCGCTGTGCCAGTGCCGCCGGTCGGTCAGGTCGCCGCGGCCGTCGGCCGGCCAGGCCACCACGTGCGGCACCCCGGGCCGGATCTCCTGGTCACAGCCGGGGCACCGGTACGTCTTGGTGGCGGCCGGGCCGGGAATGCCCCGCACCATCCACTCACCGTCGGTCCACGCCTGCACCCCCTGGACGCCGTGACGCACCCGGTCGACGTCCAGCGCGTCGTCGTCGGGCCGCCCCTTCCGCCCCGACGACGACGTCGACCGGGCAGGACGATTACGACGCGGACTCATGATTACCAAGAGTACGGTCCCCTGCCGCGCGACCCTGGGGTTGCGGTGCCCGGTCAGCGGCGAGTCAGCGGTGCGTGTGGTCCCGGAAGCCGCGGCCGGTCTTGCGCCCCAGGTAGCCGGCGGTCACCAGGTGCTCCAGCAGCGGCGCCGGCGCGAACCCCGGCTCGCGCAGCTCCAGGTAGAGCTCGCGCTGGATGGCCAGCGACACGTCCAGCCCCACCACGTCCAGCAGCTCGAACGGCCCCATCGGGTAGCCGCAGCCGAGCTTCATCGCGTGGTCGATGTCGTCGGCCGTGGAGTAGCTCGCCTCCAGCATCCGCACCGCGTCGTTCAGGTACGGGAAGAGCAGCGCGTTGACGATGAAGCCGGCCCGGTCGGCGCAGACCACCCCGGTCTTGCCCAGCGCGGCGCAGACGGACCGCGCGGTCGCGGTGGTCTCCGGCGAGGTGCGAATGGTCCGGACCACCTCGACCAGCGGCATGATCGGCGCCGGGTTGAAGAAGTGCAGGCCGACGACGTCGGCGGGGCGCTGCGTCGCCATCGCGACCTCCACCACCGGCAGCGACGAGGTGGTGGTGGCCAGCACCACGCCGGGCTTGCAGATGTCGTCGAGGCTGGCGAAGAGCGCCTTCTTCACGCTCAACTCCTCGACCACCGCCTCCACGACCAGGTCGACGTCGGCCAGGTGCTCCAGCGACGCCGACCAGGTCACCCGGGACAGCGCCGCGTCCCGGTCGGCCTCGCTCAGCTTGCCGCGCACGACACCCTTGTTGAGGGAGGTCTTCATCGTCTCGCACATCGTGGCGGACTTCTCCGCGCCGCGGGTCACCGAGACGACCTCGTACCCGGCCCTGGCGAACACCTCGACGATGCCGGTCGCCATCGTGCCGGAGCCGACGACGCCGACCTTGGCGATCGCGCGGGCGCCGTCGGCGAGCGCGGCGCCGTCGGCGAGCGGCGTCTGCTCATCGGGTACGACCACCGGCGACCCCGGCTTCTCGTACGTGTAGAAGCCGCGGCCGGACTTCCGGCCGAGCAACCCCGCGGTGACCATCTGCTTGAGCAGCGGCACCGGCGCGTGCCGGCGGTCGCGCCCGCCCCGCCGGTACATCGTGTCCAGGATCTCGTAGGCGGTGTCGAGCCCGATCAGGTCCATCAGCGCCAGCGGTCCCATCGGCAGCCCGCAGCCGAGCTTCATCGCCGCGTCGATGTCCTCGCGGGTCGCGTAGTGCGACTCGTACATCGCCACGGCGTGGTTGAGGTATCCGAAGAGCAGGGCGTTGGCGATGAAGCCGGCGCGGTCGTTGATGGTCACGTCGACCTTGCCGAGCCGGGCGCAGAGCGCCTCCACGTCGGCGACCACCTCGGGGGCGGTGACGACGGTGCGGACCACCTCGACCAGCTTCATCACCGGCGCGGGGTTGAAGAAGTGGATCCCGATCACCTGGTTGGGGCGGTGGGTGGCGACCGAGATCTCCGTGACGCTCAGCGACGACGTGTTGGTGGCGAGGATGGTCTCCGGCTTGCAGATGCCGTCCAGCTCGGCGAAGATCCGCTGCTTCAGGTCGAGGTGCTCGGGGACCGCCTCGATCACCAGGTCGACGTCGCGCAGCGCGGGCAGCCCGACGGCGAATGAGACCCGGCCGAGCAGCGCGTCGCGATCCTCGGCGCTCAGCTTCCCCTTGGCCACCGCCCGCCCGGTCGAGCCGGTCAGGTTGGCCCGGCCGCGCTCCAGGGCGGCGTCGCTGATCTCGACCGCGACCACGTCGATGCCGTTGCGGGCGAACACCTCGACGATGCCGGCACCCATGGTGCCCAGCCCGACCACACCGACGGTGTTGAACTCGCGCGTCACGACAGCCCCTCCGCTCGTCGACGGCGGCGGCCCCGCCGTACCGGCCGGCGACCGGATTGAACGGCCGCTAAGGTTATGCGCGAGTCTGCCACGTGGCGTGAAGATGTCGAGACGCGGTGGGAAATTTCACCTCGCTCCGCCGCGTCAGAGCAGCGGCCGCATCGCGCCCCAGCCGGTGCCGATCCGGGTCGGCCCGACGAGGCCGTTGCCGCGCCCCCGGTAGAGCAACAGGTCGGCGCTGGACTGGGCGATCCCGACAACGTCGCGGTAGCCGTCGCCGTCGAAGTCGCCGACCCCGACGAGATCACGCAGCCCGCCCCAGCCCGTGCCGATCCGGGTCCGCGGCCCGAGCGCGCGCTGCCGCCCCGGGTACAGGAACAGCGCCCCCGTCGCCCGTTCCCGCGCGAGCATATCCGGGAAGCCGTCGCGGTTGAAGTCGCCGGCCCCGACGAGCTCGTCCATCGCGTTCCACCCGCTCGTCCCCACCTGGACCCGGGCGGCGAACCCGTTGCCGCGTCCCGGATACAGGTAGAGGGCTCCGGCGGGGTCGGCGGCGAGCAGGTCGGGATAGCCGTCCCGGTCGAGATCCCCGATCGGGGTGATCTCCCGCAGGCCGTTCCAGCCCGTCCCGACCCGTACGCGGGCGCGCAGTCCCGACCCGGTGCCGGGATACAGCCATGCAGCGCCGGTCGCGGTCTCCCGGGCGAGCACGTCGCCGTGGCCGTCCCGGTCGAAGTCGCCGGGCCGGACGATCGCGTCCATGCTGTTCCAGCCGGTGCCGAGCTGCACCGGACCGGTCACCGCGGTCCCGTTGCCGGTGTACAGGTAGAGCGCGCCGGAGGACGACTGCCGGCTCAGCACGTCGGGGCGGCCGTCGCCGCTGAAGTCACCGGGCTGGTCGCCGGTGCTGTTGCGGTAGTGCGCCGTGTACGTGGCCGGCGCGGTCGGCGCGGTGATCACGTGAGTCTGCGCGCCACCGTCGGACCAGCCGCTGAAGGTGTACGTGTTGCCGCCGGCGCTCTGCGGGCTGGGGGCGCTGATCGTGTTCGTCGAGCCCTGGATGACCGTCGTGGTGAACGGGGCGGCCCCGGTCGTCGGCCCCACGCTGAGCTGCCGGCCCGCGGGCTGGCTGGCGAAGGTGAGCGTCACGGTCTTCGGATCGAGCCGGCGCACGGTCGTGCCGGTCAGCCCCTGCGCGTCCGTGGCGGTCAGCACCAGCTCCAGGTGGGACGGGTATTCGTGGTCCGGAGCGGTGAACGAGCCGTCCGCCACGCCGCTCCACTCGCGTACGAAGTGGGTGTGGCACTCGCCGGTAACGGCGCAGTGCTGCATCCGCAGCTGCCAACTCAGCGCGGAGGCCGGCAGCCGGCCCTGCTGCGGGTCTGTGGCGCTGCCGCTGAAGCTCACCTCGTCGCCGACCGCCCAGGTGAGCGACTCCGCGGGCGTCGCGATCTCGGCGGTGGGCGCGCTGTTCCCCGGCGCGATCGTCACCGTCGCGGTGTCGCTGGCGCCCAGCGTGTCGGTGACGGTGAGCTTCGCGGTGTACGAACCCTGCGCGGTGTACGTGTGCTGCGCGGTGGCGGTCGTCGCGTCCACCGTGCCGTCGTTCGTGAAGTCCCAGGCGTAGCTCAGCCGGCCCTGGTCGGCGGCGTCCGGGTCGACGGAGCCGGTGCCGTCGAACTCGACGGTCAGCGGCACCTGCCCGGCGGTGCGGTCGGCGCTGATCGCGGCGGTCGGCGGGCGGTTGCCGGCGAAGTAGCGGATCCGCCGCACCGTGCCGCCGATGTCCACGTAGTACAGCTCGCCGCCGGGGCCGACGGCCAGGTCGATGGGGCCGGCGGCGCCGGACACGAACGTCTCGACGTTGCTCGGGCTCGGCAGCCCGCCGGGTGAGCTGGGCTTCATCGCCCAGATGCAGGTGCGGCTGTAGTCGGAGAAGAACAGCGCGCCGTGGTAGGCGGCCGGGTACGGCCCGCCGACGGTCGGGTAGAAGGCGAGCCCGGCGGTGGACGAGCCGCCGCTCGGGCACGCCTCGCCGGGGACCACCTTGGCGCTGTGCTGGTACGCCCGGTAGGGGGCGGTGACGCCGCCGGCGGCGTAGAGGTTCTCGCAGATCGAGAGGTTGGCGTTGTCGTAGCTGGCCATCCGGGCCGCGCCCTCGTAGCAGGGCCAGCCGAAGTTCGTCACGCCCGAGGTCGGGGCGACCAGCCGGTTGACCTCCTCCCAGGTGCTCCAGCCGACGTCGCCGAGCCAGAGTTCGTCGGTGCCGGGCCGCACCGTGAACCGGAACGGGTTGCGCAGGCCGGTGCCGACGATCCGCCGGGTGTTCGGGTCGGCCGAGCCCATCAGCGGGTTCCCGGCCATCGCCGCGCCGGTTTCCGGGTTCAGCCGTAGCACCGTGCCGTCCAGGCCGGTGGGGTCGGCGCCCGTCCGGACGTCCTGGGAGCGCAGCGCGCCGCCCTCGGCGGCGGGCGGGGTCATCGGGCCGGCGGACCCGCCGGGCGGGTCGGCGCACGGGTTGTGCGGGCTGCCGAGCTGGCCGTAGTCGACGGCGCTGAAGCTCGCGCCGTCGCCGGCGGAGACGTACAGCGCGCCGTCGGGTCCGAAGCGCAGGTCGCCGATGGAGTGGCTGGGGAACTGCTGGCACCAGTCGTGGATCAGGGTCTGCTCGGTGCCGGACATGACGTTGCCGTCGGCGCGCAGCCGGGAGAGGCGGCCGGTGACCACGCAGTTGCCGTTGTTGGCGTTGGCGCAGACGTCGTTCCAGACCGGGGCGGTGCGGCCGGGTGGCGCGTCGTACGTGTAGAGCACGTAGACCCAGGGGTCGAGCGGGAAGTTCGGGGCGAGCGCGAGGCCGAGCAGGCCGCGGTCCCACTGGTTGTGCACGTTCGCGGAGAGGTCGGCGAAGAGGGTGGGCGTGCTGTCCGCGAGGGTGTCGAAGACCTTGATCCGACCCGCCTTCTCTGCCACGAAGACGCGGCCGTCGGGCGCGAACTCGATGTTCGTCGGCTGGGTCAGCCCCCGGAAGACGATCTGTTCCTGGAAGCCCGACGGCACCGTGGCCGCCGCGGCCGGTCGCGCGTCGGGCGACACGAGCAGCGCGGCCAGCAGCGCGCCGGCCAGTAGCGATCGGAGAACGTGACGACGGTGCGACATCCGGGCTCCCCTGCGGCAGGGCGGAACAACGGTTGCGGGCACAGCGCCACACAACGCGGCTGTCGATTGACGATCGTCACACCGTACGGGTGCCCCGCGGCGCGGGGCGTCGGGTTCACGACTGAAGGTGTCTCACGATCACAGTTGGCTCTGCTTCGGACAACTTGCGGAGGTGTCGCGAAAGCGGCTTACCGGCTGCAACCCAGCAGTTCCGGAGAATGCGCCCCACACCGATCGTGACGACCCTGCCGGGAGATCCCGGGAGATCGCGCGAACGGGACCTTACCCACCAGTAGCATTCGGGTCTACACTCGGCCGAAACCGCACGCCCGTGGAGGAGCGATCCGATGACGGCTGTCCATGCCCCCGGAGTGCCGGTGATCGAAGACGGCGAACTCGTCTCGACGCATCCGGCGACGGGCGCCGAGGCGGGGCGCTTCGCGGTGGCCGACGCCGACGACGTGCGGCGCAGCGTCGCGCGCGGCGCGGAGGCGGCGCGGTGGTGGGCCGGGCTCGGGCACGCCGGCCGCCGCCAGCGGCTGCTGCGGTGGCGGGCGCTGATCGCCAACCGGCTGACCGAGATCGCCGAGCTGATCAACCGTGAGGGCGGCAAGCCGGTCGCGGACGGCATCGTCGAGACGACCGCCGCGATCGAGCACATCGACTGGGCGGCCCGGAACGCGCGGCGCGTGCTCGGTCCCCGCCGGGTGCGGTCCCGGCTCGTGCTCGCGGAGTTCTCCGCCCACCTCGAATACCAGCCGTACGGCGTGGTCGGGGTGATCGGGCCGTGGAACTACCCGGTGGTGACGCCGCTCGGCTCGATCGCGTACGCGCTGGCCGCCGGCAACGCGGTGGTCTTCAAGCCCAGCGAGTACACCCCCGCGGTCGGCCAGTGGCTCGCCGACACCTTCGCCGAGGTCGTGCCCGAGCACCCCGTGCTGCAGGTGGTGCACGGCCTGGGCGACGTCGGGGCCGCGCTCTGCCGCTCCGGGGTCGCCAAGGTCGCGTTCACCGGCTCCACCGCCACGGGCAAGAAGGTGATGGCGGCCTGCGCCGAGACGCTGACCCCGGTGCTGATCGAGGCCGGCGGCAAGGACGCGATGATCGTCGACGCCGACGCGAATCTGGACGCCGCCGCCGAGGCGTGCGTCTGGGGCGGGCTGATGAACGCCGGGCAGACCTGCATCGGCATCGAGCGGGTCTACGCCGTCGAGCCGGTCTACGACGCCTTCCTGGCGAAGGTTGTGGAGCGGGCGCAACGGCTCACCGTCGGCGACGGACCCGAGGCGCAGATCGGCCCGATCACCATGCCGAGCCAGATCGAGATCATCCGCCGGCACATCGACGACGCGGTCGCCCGCGGCGGCCGGGCGGTGCTCGGCGGGCCGGACGCGGTACGCCCGCCGTACGTGCACCCGACGATCCTGGTCGACGTGCCCGAGGACGCCGCGGCCGTCCGCGAGGAGACCTTCGGTCCCACCCTGACCGTCAAGAAGGTGCGCGACGCCGACGAGGCGGTGACGCTCGCCAACGCGCTGCCGTACGGGTTGGGGGGCTCCGTCTTCGGCCGGCGCCGCGCGATGGCGATCGCCCGGCGGCTGCGCTCCGGCATGGCCGCGGTGAACTCGACCATCACCTTCGTCGGGATGTCGACGCTGCCGTTCGGCGGGGTCGGCGACTCGGGCTTCGGGCGGATCCACGGCGACGACGGGCTGCGCGAGTTCGGCCGGGCGAAGGCGATCACGAAGCGGCGCGGGCCGTCGCTGCTGCCCGCGATGACCTTCGAGCGCACGCCGAAGCAGGTGGGCCTGATCGCCAGGACCATCAAGATGCTCTACGGCCGGGGGTGAGCCGGCGCGGGCGGCGTCAGAAGAGGGTGAGCTCGTCGCGCTCGATGCCGCGCAGCTTGTCGTAGTCGACGACGACGCAGCGGATGCCGCGGTCCTCCGCGAGCACCCGCGCCTGGGGCTTGATTTCCTGCGCCGCGAAGACGCCGGCGACCGGCGCGAGCAGCGGGTCGCGGTTGAGCAGCTCCAGGTACCGGGTCAGCTGCTCGACGCCGTCGATCTCGCCGCGCCGCTTCACCTCCACCGCCACCGTGGCGTTCGCGCCGTCCCGGCAGAGCAGGTCGACCGGCCCGATCGCGGTCATGTACTCCCGCCGGACCAGCGTGAAGCCGTCGCCGAGCGCGGTCGGGTTGGCGGCGAGCAGCTCCTGCAGGTGCGCCTCGACGCCGTCCTTGCGCAGGCCCGGGTCCACCCCCAGCTCGTACGACGTGTCCTGGAAGATCTCCTCCAGGGTGATCCGTAGCTCCTCGCCGGCCTTGTTCACCACCCGCCACACACCGGGCGCCTCCTCCATGCGGCACGGCGGGCTCATCCAGTTGAGCGGCTTGTACGCGCGGTCATCGGCGTGGATGGAGACGGAGCCGTCCGCCTTGACCATCAGCAGCCGGGTGGCCAGCGGCAGGTGCGCCGAGAGTCGTCCCACGTAGTCCACCGAGCATCGGGCAATCACCAACCGCATCCGACGAGGGTAACGGAGCCGGCGACCGGCTCGAACGGCGCGGTTGGCGCGGCGGTCCGATCCTGATTGACGTGCTTTGCGATCCTGGTGGACGTGCTTGAAGCGCTCACCGGCTCCGGCCTGGCCGCATCGGCCGGGCTCAACGCGTACATTCCGCTGCTCACCATGGGGCTGCTCGCCCGCTACACCGATCTGATGCAGCTGCCCGCCGGCTGGCAGTGGCTCGGCGACGGCTGGGTCATCGCGATCCTGGCGCTGCTGTTGGCGGTCGAGGTCGTCGCCGACAAGGTGCCGGTGGTGGACCACGTCAACGACATGGTCCAGACCTTCGTCCGGCCGACCGCGGGCGGTCTCGCCTTCGGGGCGGGGTCGAGCGCCGAGACCGTGACGGTCAGCGACCCCGGGCAGTTCTTCTCCTCCAACCAGTGGGTGCCGATCGCGATCGGCGTGGTCATCGCGCTCGCCGTGCACGGCGTGAAGTCCGCCGCCCGACCTGTGATCAATGCGACGACCGCGGGCTTCGGCGCGCCGGTGGCGAGCACCGCCGAGGACGCCACCAGCGTGCTCGTCTCGGTCCTGGCGATCGTGCTGCCGGTGCTGGTGCTGGTCTTCCTGCTCGGCTTCGTGCTCGTGGTGCCGTGGACGCTGCGGCGCCGCCGGGAACGCAAGCGGGAGCGGCAGGCCGCGCGGGCGGCGGGATTCCGGGTGTGACCGGTCAGGCGGTGAGGCCGTTGGCCTCCCGGACGACGGTCACCAGATCGTCGACGATGCCGGTCAGCGCGAAGTCCTTCGGCGTGAACACCCGGGCGACGCCGGCCGCGCGCAGCGCTTCGGCGTCGCCCGCCGGGATGATGCCCCCGACCACCACCGGCAGGTCGGGACGCCCGGCCGCCCGCAACCCGTCG
This sequence comes from Micromonospora pattaloongensis, assembly GCF_900107255.1. Classification (GTDB taxonomy): domain Bacteria; phylum Actinomycetota; class Actinomycetes; order Mycobacteriales; family Micromonosporaceae; genus Micromonospora_I; species Micromonospora_I pattaloongensis. The sequence goes on from NZ_FNPH01000003.1 coordinate 55,023, forward strand.
AGTACGGCTGGCACGGCCGCCAGATGCGAGCCGGAGAGCACCGAGAGCCCGACCAGGTCCACGTCCTCCTCCACGGCGGCGGCGACGATCTGCCCGGCGGTGAGCCGGATCCCCTGGTAGATCACCTCGAAGCCGGCGTCGCGGGCGCGGACCGCGATCTGCTCGGCGCCGTTGGAATGCCCGTCCAGCCCCGGCTTGCCGACCAGCAGCCGCAACCGTCCGCTGCCCAGCTCCGCCGCCGTCCGACGGACTCGTTCGCGCACCGCCGCCAGCGAGGAGTCCCCGCTCACCCCGGCGTTGCCGGCCAGCCCGGTCGGCGCACGGTACTCCCCGAAGACCTCGCGGAGCGCCCCCGCCCACTCCCCCGTGGTGACGCCGGCGCGCACACAGTCCAGTGTGGCCGGCATCAGGTTGACCGACGGGTCGGCGGCGTCGGCGCGCAGGCGCGCGAGGGCGGCGTCGACCGCGGCCGCGTCGCGCGTCGCCCGCCACTCGCGGACGGACTCGATGGCGGCCGCCTCCACCGCCGGGTCGACCTGCTCGACGGCCTCGGCCCCGGCGGCGGTCAGCGGGGACGGCTCGGTCTCGACGAACCGGTTCACCCCGACCACCACGTCGGTGCCGTCCTCCATCCGGCGGCGCCGGTCGGCGAGCGAGGCGACCAGCGCGCTCTTGAGGTAGCCGGTCTCCACCGCGGCGACCACGCCGCCCAGCTCCAGGATCTTCGTCAGCTCGGTGCGCGCGCCGTCCACGATGGAGTCGACGAGCGCCTCGACGACGTGCGAGCCGTCGAAGAGGTCCGGGTATTCCAGCAGGTCCGACTCGTACGCGAGCACCTGCTGCATCCGCAGCGACCACTGCTGGTCCCATGGGCGCGGCAGGCCGAGCGCCTCGTTCCAGGCGGGCAGCTGCACGGCGCGGGCGCGGGCGTTGCGCGAGAGCGTGACGCCGAGCATCTCCAGCACGATGCGCTGGATGTTGTTCTCCGGCTGCGCCTCGGTCAGCCCGAGGGAGTTGACCTGGACGCCGTACCGGAACCGGCGCTGCTTGGCGTTCGTGACGCCGTACCGCTCCCGCGTGATCTCGTCCCAGAGCGCCGCGAAGGCGCGCATCTTCGCCATCTCCTCGACGAACCGCACGCCCGCGTTGACGAAGAAGGAGATCCGCTGCACCACGTCGCCGAGCCGGTCCGCGGGCACCTGGCCCGAGTCGCGTACGGCGTCGAGCACCGCCACCGCGGTCGCCAGGGCGAACCCGACCTCCTGCACCGGGGTCGCCCCCGCCTCCTGCAGGTGGTACGAGCAGATGTTGACCGGGTTCCACTTCGGCATGTGCACGACGGTGTGCGCGATGACGTCGGCGGTGAGCCGCAGCGAGGCCGCGGGCGGGAAGATGTACGTCCCGCGGGAGAGGTACTCCTTGACGATGTCGTTCTGCGTGGTGCCGGCGAACGTCTCCGGCGCCCCACCCTGCTCCGCCCCGACCGTGGCGTAGAGGGCGAGCAGCCACATCGCGGGCGCGTTGATCGTCATCGAGGTGTTCATCTCGGCGAGCGGGATGCCGTCGAAGAGCGCCCGCGCGTGGCCGAGGTGCGCCACCGGCACCCCCACCCGCCCGACCTCGCCGGCGGCGAGCGCGTGGTCGGGGTCGTACCCGGTCTGGGTGGGCAGGTCGAAGGCGACCGACAGCCCGGTCTGCCCCTTGGCCAGGTTGCGGCGGAACAGCGCGTTGGTCGCGGCCGCCGACGAGTGGCCGGCGTACGTCCGCATCACCCATGGCCGGTCGCGTTCGGGGAGACGGATCTGGAGCGCCTTCTCGTCCATGTCCGGAGTCTAAGTTACCGTTCAGTCACATGGGCCGGTGAAAAACCGCACAGCGCTGCGGGGCTTCCTGGTAGGGGCGCGCGATAGTAGGTCCATGACAAACAATCTCGCGATCTCCGTACGGGGATTGCGCAAGTCCTACGGCGACAACACCGCCGTGGACGGCCTCGACCTGGCGGTCCACCGGGGCGAGGTGTTCGCGCTACTCGGGCCGAACGGCGCCGGCAAGACGACGACGGTGGAGATCCTGGAGGGTTTCCGGCAGCGGGACGGGGGCGACGTGAGCGTCCTCGGCGTCGATCCGGCGCGCGCCGACGCCGCCTGGCGGAGCAGGGTCGGCATCGTGCTGCAGGGCACCGGCGAATTCGACGAGCTGACCGTACGTGAGGTGGTGCACCACTTCGCCGGCTTCTATCCCGAGCCCGACGACCCGGACGACGTCATCTCGCGCGTCGGGCTGGCCGGCAAGGCCGGCTCGCGCACCCATGCCCTCTCCGGCGGCCAGAAGCGCCGCCTCGACGTGGCGCTGGGCATCATCGGCCGTCCCGAGCTGCTCTTCCTCGACGAGCCGACGACGGGCTTCGACCCGGAGGCCCGGCGCGAGTTCTGGGAGCTGATCCGTGGGCTCGCCGCCGCCGGGACCACGATCGTGCTGACGACGCACTACCTCGACGAGGCCGAAACGCTGGCCGACCGGGTCGGGGTGATCGCCGGCGGCCGGGTGGTGGCCGTGGACACCCCCGCGAAGCTCGGCGAGCGGGAGAACGCGCTGGCCACGGTCGCCTGGCGCACCCCGGACGGGTCGGTGGAGCGCGCGCAGAGCGCGACGCCGACGGCGCTGGTCGCCGAGCTGGCCGCGCGCTACGGCGGCGAGGTGCCGGGCCTCACCGTGACCCGGCCGACCCTTGAGGACATCTACCTGACGATGATTGGGCAGCGATGAGCACGACACCCCTCTCCCTCGGACTGCGCCAGGGCGGCCTCGAGATCAAGCAGTTCCTGCGCAGCCGGGAGTCGGTGGTCTTCACCCTCGCGTTCCCGGTCATCATGATCGTCATCTTCGCCTCGATCTTCAACTGGGAGCTCGAGGGCGGGGTGCGGTTCACCCAGTACTTCGTCACCGGGATGATCGCGACCGGGCTGATGACCGTCGGCTTCCAGAGCCTCGCCATCCAGATCCCGATCGAGCGCGACCGGGGCGTGCTCAAGCGGCTGCGCGGCACCCCGATGCCGAAGTGGGTCTACTTCGCCGGCAAGGTGGTGATGGTGGCGGTGATCGGCCTGGCGGAGACGCTGCTGCTGCTCGCGGTCGGCACGCTCTTCTACGGCCTGAAGCTGCCGGAGACCGCCGGCAAGTGGCTCACCTTCGGCTGGGTGTCGGTGCTCGGCATCACCGCCTGCACGCTGTGCGGGGTCGCGTTCTCGTCGCTGGCCCGCAGCGGGCGCGGCGCGCCCGCGGTGGTCACCCCGGTCGCGCTGGTGCTGCAGTTCACCTCCGGCGTCTTCTTCGTCTTCAGCAACCTGCCGTCCTGGATGCAGCAGGTCGCGGCGATCTTCCCGCTGAAGTGGATGTGCCAGGGCCTGCGCGCCGTCTTCCTGCCCGACTCCTTCGCCGCACAGGAACCCGCCGGCTCGTTCGAGCTTGGCCGGGTAGCCCTGGTCCTCACCGCCTGGTGCGTCATCGGCCTGCTGCTCTGCCTGACCACCTTCCGCTGGACCACCCGCCGCGACGGCTGACCCAAGATCGCGACGATCTTGGAGTTATGGCGCGGATTTGTCCGACTTGTGGAGCCATAACTCCAAGATCGTCCGAATCTTCGCTCCGTCAGTAGGAGTAGAAGCCGCGGCCGGTCTTGCGACCGAGGTCGCCGGCGGTGACCATGCGCTGCAGCAGCTCCGGCGGGAAGAACTTCTCGTCGGCCGTGTCGGTGTAGATGTTCTTCGTCGCGTGCAGCAGCACGTCGACGCCCGTCAGGTCGGTGGTCGCCAGCGGGCCCATCGCGTGCCCGAAGCCGAGCTTGCACGCGACGTCGAGATCCTCGGGCGACACCACGCCCGACTCCACCAGCTTCACCGCCTCCACGACCAGCGCCGCGATCAGGCGGGTGGTGACGAAGCCGGCGATGTCCCGGTTCACCACCACGCAGGTCTTGCCGATCTCCTCCGCGAACGCGCGCGCCGTCGCCAGCGTCTCATCCGAGGTCTTGTAGCCGCGTACCAGCTCGCAGAGCTTCATCATCGGCACCGGCGAGAAGAAGTGCGTCCCCACGACCGACTCCGGCCGCTGCGTCGCCGTCGCGATCTGGGTGACCGGGATCGCCGAGGTGTTGGTGGCGAGCACCGCGTCCGCCTTGCAGATCTTGTCCAGCGCCCGGAACACGTCCTGCTTGATGTCCAGCCGCTCGAAGACGGCCTCGACCACGATGTCGGCGTCCGCCGCGGCCTCCAGCTCGGTGGTGACGCTGATCCGCCCCAACGCCGCCTCGACGTCGTCGGCGCCGATCGTGCCCTTCGCGGCGAACTTCTCCAGCGAGGTACGGATGCCGTCCAGTCCGCGCCGCGTCGCCGCGTCGTCCAGATCGCGCATCGTGACCTGCCAGCCCGCCCGGGCCGCCACCTGCGCGATGCCCGAACCCATCAGACCGGCTCCGATGACCGCCAGTCGACCCGCCATCTGTCTCTCCCTAGCCGTGGGGTGTGCACTCTGCCCAGACCCTAGCGGTCCGCCCTGAACGACCGCTCAGCCGGCCGCGTTATGACCGAGTTGCCCTCGTCGACCCGCGCCCGCTGCGACAATGTGCCCATGCCGCTGCAGGACGGCTGGCACCTGGCCGAGCCGCTGATCACCTTCGCCGCCATCGGCGCCCTGGGCTGGATGTTCTGGCCCGGAGCCAGGCCGCCCGGGCCGCAGGCCGACGACGACTACGGCCTGCTCGAAGTCGCGGCGTACGCCCACGAACTGGTCGTCGCGCTGGCCGTGCGGCGCTTCCTCGCGCACGCCGGCATCCGGTCCACCTTCGCCACCGGTCGCGACCGCCGGATCCGGGTGCTGGTGTTCCCGAACGACCGTCAGCGCGCCCGCGAGCTGGTGCGACGCGCGCTGGACGAGCCGAAGGGCTTCACCACCGACCGCCAGGACTGATCCACCGACCGCCAGGACCGATCCACCGACCGCCAGGACTGATCCACCGACCGCCAGGACTCCGTCCGCGCCATCGCCGCCGCGGCAACACGCGGCGGCCGCGCGGCCCGCGCTACAGGCTGAAGGACTGCTCCTCGGGCGCCACCACCCGCTCCGCGGTCACGCCGAGCGCCCGCAGATCGTCGACGAAGCTCGGATAGCCGCGGTCGATGTGGTGCACGTGCGAGACCTCGGTGACGCCGTCCGCGCAGAGCCCGGCGATCACCAGCCCCGCGCCGGCCCGGATGTCGGTCGCCCGCACCGGCGCACTGGAGAGGCGCTCCCGTCCCCGTACGACCGCGTGGTGACCGTCGGTCTTGATGTCGGCCCCGAGCCGTGCCATCTCGTTGACGAACATGAACCGCCCGTCGAAGATGTTCTCGGTGATCAACGAGGCGCCCTCGCTCACCGCGGCGAGGCCGATCGCCATCGGCAGCAGATCGGTGGCGAAGCCCGGATACGGCAGGGTCACCACGTCGACCGCGCCCGGACGGCGGTCCATCTGCACCCGGAAGGCGTCGTCGCGGGTCTCGACGAGACCGCCGGCGGAGACGACCTTGTCCAGCGCGATCTCCAGGTAGTTCGGGCTCACCCCGGTCACGGTCACGTCGCCACGGGTCATCGCCGCGGCGAACGCCCAGGTGCCGCCGACGATGCGGTCGCCGACCGTAGCGTGCCGCACCGGGCGCAGCGCGTCGACGCCCTCGATGCGCAGCGTCGAGGTGCCGGCCCCCTCGATGCGGGCCCCCATCTGCGACAGCATCTCGCAGATGTCGACGATCTCGGGCTCCCGCGCGGCGTTGTCGATCTCGGTGACGCCCTTCGCGAGCACCGCGGCCATCAGCAGGTTCTCGGTGGCGCCCACGCTCGGGAAGTCCAACCAGATGGTGGCCCCGTGCAGCCCGTCCGGGGCCTCGGCGATGACGAAGCCGTGCTCGCCCGAGACGTCGGCCCCCATCCGCGCCAGGCCGGCCACGTGCATGTCCAGGCCGCGCGAGCCGATCGCGTCCCCACCGGGATGGGCCACCCGCACCTTGCCGCAGCGGGCCAGCAGCGGCCCGAGCACGCAGATGGAGGCCCGCAGCCGGCGTACCAGGTCGTAGTCGGCCTCGCTGCCCAGCTCCTCCGGCACCTCGATGGTGACGGAGCTGGCGCGCGCGGGTCCGGGGCCGACCGGGTCGTCGTCGGTGAACGACACCTCGCAGCCGAGCCGCCGCAGCACCTCACCCATGATCGCGATGTCGGTGATCCGCGGGACGTTGCTGATCACGCTCCGACCCGGCGCCAGCAGCGCCGCCGCCATCAGCTTGAGCGCCGAGTTCTTCGCGCCCACCACGTGGACCTCGCCCGCCAGCCGCGCCCCGCCGTTGACTCTGATCATGTCCACGCCGGCCATCGTATGAGCGTCCGTCGCATCCGGCTCGGCCACCCCGGACCACCCGGCGATCCCGGCGGCATCCACCCCGTCGCTCGGCACGACATCCGTGCCGGGCTCGGCCGCGCCGGGCGCGACGGCGGGGATGGGCATCCGTACGCTGTGGCTCATGGCGGTCCACCTCACGCGCATCTACACCAAGGCCGGCGACACCGGCATGACCAGGTTGAGCAACAACGAGCAGGTCCCGAAGACCGGCCCGCGGATCGGCGCGTACGCCGAGGTCGACGAGGCCAACGCGGCGCTCGGGGTCGCGATCGCGATGGGGCAGCTCGACGAAGAGCTCCGGACGATCCTCACGTCGATCCAGAACGATCTCTTCGACGTCGGAGCCGACCTGGCCACGCCGATCGAGCCGGACCCCGCGTACCCGCCGCTGCGGGTCACCGAGGAGTACGTCACCCGCCTCGAGGGCTGGTGCGACGAGTACAACGCGCGGCTGTCCAAGCTTGACTCCTTCGTCCTGCCGGGCGGCACCGCCGGGGCGGCACTGTTGCACGTGGCCCGCACAGTGGCGCGGCGAGCCGAGCGCGCGGCATGGGCGCTGGTCAGTCAAGAACCGGAACGAACCAGTGTCCTCCCGGCAAAGTATCTCAACCGGCTGTCGGATCTGCTGTTCATCCTGGCGAGAACGGCAAATCCCGACGGCGACGTGCTCTGGGTGCCCGGCGGCAAGCGCACGGAGTGACCGGCGCCGGCGGGGTCAGGCTGCGGGCCAGTCCTGGGCCATAGGCGAGGCCGCCCCCGGAGGGGCGGCCTCGAGCCAGGAGAGAAATCCGGTCACCGTCGACTTCGCCATCGCGATCTCGATCGGCGCCTGGTGGCTGATACAGCGCAGGATGATCCAGTCCGGGGACATGGCGAGCCGTTCCTGCCCCTCGGGCAGCCGCCGGCGCTCGACCGCGAGCCCCCGGCGCGACAGCACCCGCTTGGGGCGGATCGCGAAGCTGAACAGCCGGTACCAGCGCAGCTCGTCGTCGACGAAGCGCCCGAAGCCCGGCGACCACCCACGCCCGTCGAGCATCGTCGACACCCGGACGTTGAGCCTGATGATGCCGCCCGCGCGGACCAGGATGGCGCGGCGGACGAACAGGGCCGTCACGGCGGCAAGCAGGATCAGGAGCGCTACTCCGATCCATTCCAGGGCCTGCATCGTGACGTCGCGCGGTCAGTGCGTGGCGGCGGTGGCCGGCACGGCCTCTTCGGCGAGGATGGTCACGCCCTCGGCGGTGACGGAGAGGAAGCCGCCGGCCACGTCGTACGCGACCTGCTCCCCGCCGCTCAGCTTGATGCGCACCTGGCCGGGTTCCGCGAGCTGCCCCAGCAGCGGCGCGTGCCCCGGAAGCACACCGATCTCGCCCTCGGTCGTCCGGGCGACGACCATCTCGGCCTCACCGGTCCAGACCTTCTTTTCGACGGCTACGAGCTCGACGTGCACCTGCTTAGCCACGCTGTCTCCTTGTGGGCGGCGGATCGCCCGAGTCTAATGCGGCCCGTCCCAATCGCCCAAGCCGGGTGGCGAGCAGCACGTCAACGGGCTATTTCTCGCGGTTGATCAGCTCGGGATGACCGACGACGAACGCCTCGACGGTGTTTCCCCGGATCGCCCCGAAGAACTCCTGCGCGACCGGCTCGAGCCGCTCGCCCTGGTAGTCCCGGCCGTCGTAGACCGACTGCCCGGGCAGTCGCATCATGACGATCGAGCTGGCCCGGATGTTGCGCAACGCGAACCCGTACTCGGCGACGGTGTGTCCGCGGCCGTTGAAGATGACCGACTGGCCGGCGGCGCGCAGCACGGCGTCGAGCTTGAACGGGTTGGTCACCACGTCGCGGCTGAAGGCCTGGTTGACCATGGCCTTGACGAACTGCTGCTGGTGACGCTGGCGGCCGTAGTCGCCGTCCGGGAGCGTCTTACGCTGCCGGACATAGTCGAGCGCCTGCCAGCCCTTCAGGTGCCGGGTGCCCTTCTTGTACTCCGCCTGCGGGCCGATGTAGCCCTCGCCGGCCGGGTTCAGCTGCCGGTGCCGGCCGTTCGGCTCCCGGTGCTCGGACCGGACGTCGGTGTCGACGTACATCGTGACCCCGCCCATGGCGTCCACGATCTTCTGGAACCCGGTGAAGTTGATGATCGCGCCGGCGTCGAAGCGGGCGATGCCCGTCGCCTGCGACACGGTCTTGGCCAGCAGCTCGAAGCCGCGGGCCGGGTCCGGCTTCTCCTGGCCGGGGACCTGGCTGCCGTACGCCATGGCGGAGTTGATCCGGTCGGAGCCGCCGGCGAAGTTCGCGGTCTTGAAGGCGGGGATGTCGACGATCCAGTCGCGCGGCAGCGAGAAGAGGTACGCCTGGTCCAGCGACTCCGTCACGTGCAGGATCAGGATGGAGTCGGCCAGCGGCGGGGTGTTGGGGTTCGACGCCCGCGGGTCGATGCCGACCAGCAGCAGGTTCAGCGGGCCCTTGATGTCGCTCTTGGGCTCCTTGGGCTGGCCGTCGCCGAAGAGGTCCGCGCTGCCCACCGCGCCCTCGTAGCGCGCCAGCAGCGCCTCCGCCGAGATCAGCACGCCGCCGCTGACCAGCATGAGCAGCGCGCCCAGGGCCGTGCACCACCGCGCCCAGCGCGGCAACGGCGCCTTTCCTCCCAGACCGATTCTGCCCATCCTGCCCACGACCGCCTCCGTCCGTCGTCCCTCATGAATAGAGACGAAGCTGGGCCCCCCATCGTTGCGTCGACCGTAGCGCGGCGATCGGGAAACGCCACCGGAGAAGCGGCGAACGCCACCGGCACAACAATCAAGGCGCCCTCCGCGAACGGAGGACGCCTTGATCGAGATTGCCTGGGGTCAGGCGTTCTTCATCAGTTCCCGCGCGTTGCGCTCGAGGTCATCGAGGCCACCGCACATGAAGAAGGCCTGCTCGGGGAAGTGGTCGTACTCGCCCTCGCTGATCTTCCGGAACGCCTCGATGGTGTCCTTGACCGGCACGTAGGAACCCTTGATGCCGGTGAAGACCTCCGCGGCGAAGGTGTTCTGCGACAGGAAGCGCTCGATCCGCCGGGCCCGGGCCACGGTGATCTTGTCTTCCTCCGAGAGCTCCTCCATACCGAGGATCGCGATGATGTCCTGCAGGTCGCGGTAGCGCTGCAGGATCCGCTTCACCTCGGTGGCCACCGCGTAGTGCTCGGCGCCCACGTACTCCGGCGCGAGGATCCGCGACGAGGACGCCAGCGGGTCCACCGCCGGGTAGATGCCCTTGTCCGAGATCGAACGCTCCAGGTTGGTGGTGGCGTCGAGGTGCGCGAACGTGGTCGACGGCGCCGGGTCGGTGTAGTCGTCCGCCGGCACGTAGATGGCCTGCATCGAGGTGATCGCCTGGCCACGGACCGACGTGATCCGCTCCTGCAGCTCACCCATCTCGTCCGCCAGCGTCGGCTGGTAACCCACCGCCGACGGCATCCGGCCCAGCAGGGTCGACACCTCGGAGCCGGCCTGGGTGAACCGGAAGATGTTGTCGATGAAGAGCAGCACTTCCTGCTTCTGCACGTCGCGGAAGTACTCCGCCATGGTCAGCGCGGAGAGCGCGACCCGCAGACGCGTGCCCGGCGGCTCGTCCATCTGGCCGTAGACCAGCGCCGTCTTCTCGATGACGCCGGACTCCGTCATTTCGGCAATGAGGTCGTTGCCCTCGCGGGTGCGCTCACCCACGCCGGCGAAGACCGAGGTGCCGCCGAAGTTGTTGGCGACCCGGATGATCATCTCCTGGATGAGCACCGTCTTGCCCACACCGGCGCCACCGAACAGGCCGATCTTGCCGCCCTTGACGTACGGGGCGAGCAGGTCGAGCACCTTGATGCCGGTCTCCAGCATCTCGGTCTTCGGCTCCAGGTCGGCGAAGGCCGGGGCCTTGCGGTGGATCTCCCACCGGTCCTTGACCTCGAGCTGCTCCCCCTCCTTGAGGTTGAGGCACTCGCCGATCGCGTTGAACACGTGGCCCTTGACCGCGTCGCCCACCGGAACGGTGATCGCGGAGCCGGTGTCCCGCACCTCCACACCGCGCACCAGGCCGTCGGTGGGCTGCATCGAGATCGCCCGGACCACGTTGTCGCCCAGGTGCTGGGCGACCTCGAGGGTCAGCGTCCGCCGGCCCTCGGAGAGCTCCACATCCACGTGCAGAGCGTTGAAGATCTCGGGCATCGCGTCGCGCGGGAACTCGGCGTCGACGACCGGGCCGATGACCCGGACCACGCGGCCGGTCGCCGTCTTGGTCTCAACAGTCGCTGTCATCACACTTCACTTCCCGCCGCGGCGAGCGCGTTCGCGCCGCCGACGATCTCACTGATCTCCTGGGTGATCCCGGCCTGTCGTGCCGAGTTCATCTCACGGGTGTACTTCTCGATCGCCTCTTCGGCGTTGTCGGTCGCGCTCTTCATGGCGCGCCGACGGGCCGCCGACTCGCTCGCCGACGACTCGACCAACGCCGCGTAGATGCGGGTGTTGATGTACTTCGGCAGCAACGCGTCGAGCAACGCCTCGGGTTCCGGCTCGAACTCGTACGCCGGCAGCACGCCGTCGGACTGCTTATCGATCTCCATCGGCCCGATGATCGCGGGCACCGGAGTCTGCGTCATGAGCGACTTGAACTCCGTGTAGACGATGTGCAGCTCGTCGAGGCCGAGCACCCGGTCCGGCCCGGCGGTCGCGTCCGCGTCTTCCGCGCTCCGGGTGAACGCCTCGATCAGCGTCTCCCCGATCGTGCGGGCGTCGTCGAACGCCGGCTGCTCCGAGAAGCCCGTCCAGCTGGCCTCGATCGCCACGTTGCGGAACCGGTAGTACGCCACACCCTTACGTCCAACAACGTAGAGGACCGGCTCCTTCCCATCCCGGCGGAGCCGCTCCATGAGCGACTCCGCCTCGCGGATGGCGTTGGAGCTGTAGCCGCCGGCCAGGCCGCGGTCGCTGGTCACGACCACCACGCCGGCCCGCCGCACCTGCTGACGCGCGGTCAGCAGCGGGTGGTCGATCGTGGCGTTCGCCGACAGCGCCGTGAGCACGCCGGTGATGGCCTCGGCGTACGGACGGGAGGCCTCGAGCCGTGCCTGCGCCTTGGCGATGCGGCTCGTCGCGACGAGCTCCATCGCCTTGGTGATCTTCTTCATGTTCTTCGCGGAGCGGATCCGCCCGCGAAGAGCGCGAACCTGGGCCGGCATCTAGACCCCTACTTGTTCTCGACCGGGGGCACGTCCGAGCCCTGGCCCGGCTGGGCGATCTGCTCGGCCGGCATGAACTGCTGCTTGAACTTGCCGATCGCCTCGTCGAGCTTGGCGATGATCTCGTCGTCCCAGGTGTTGTTGGCGATCGCCTCGAGCGTCGACTTGTAGTTGTGCCGGACGTACTCGAGGAACTGGCCCTCGAACTTGCGGACCTCCTCGACCGGAACGTCGTCGAGCTTGCCCTCGGTGCCGGCCCAGACCGAGATGGTCTGCTCCTCCGGCGGGTACGGCGAGTAGTTCGGCTGCTTCAGCAGCTCCACCAGTCGCGCACCGCGCTCCAGCTGCCGGCGCGACGCCGCGTCCAGGTCCGAGGCGAAGGCGGCGAACGACTCCAGCTCGCGGTACTGCGCGAGGTCGAGACGGAGCCGGCCGGCGACCTTCTTCATCGGCTTGGGCTGCGCGGCGCCACCGACCCGGGAGACCGAGGTGCCGACGTTGATCGCCGGCCGGACGCCCTGGTTGAACAGGTCGGTCTGGAGGAAGACCTGCCCGTCGGTGATCGAGATGACGTTGGTCGGGATGAAGGCCGAGATGTCGCCGGCCTTCGTCTCGATGATCGGCAGGCCGGTCATCGAGCCGCCACCCAGCTCGTCGGAGAGCTTGGCGCAGCGCTCCAGGAGGCGGGAGTGCAGGTAGAAGACGTCGCCCGGGTAGGCCTCGCGGCCCGGCGGGCGGCGCAGCAGCAGCGAGACCGCGCGGTACGCCTCGGCCTGCTTGCTCAGGTCGTCGAAGACGATGAGAACGTGCTTGCCGCCGTACATCCAGTGCTGGCCGATCGCCGAGCCGGCGTACGGGGCGATGTACTTGAAGCCGGCCGGGTCGGAGGCGGGCGACGCGACGATGGTGGTGTACTCCATCGCGCCGTGCGCCTCGAGGGTGCCCTTGACCGAGGCGATGGTGGAGGCCTTCTGGCCGATCGCCACGTAGATGCAGCGGACCTGCTTCTTCGGGTCGCCGGTCTGCCAGTTGGCGCGCTGGTTGATGATCGTGTCCAGGGCGACCGTGGTCTTGCCGGTCTGCCGGTCACCGATGATCAGCTGGCGCTGGCCGCGACCGATCGCCGTCATGGCGTCGATCGCCTTGATGCCGGTCGACATCGCCTCGCTGACGCTCTGCCGCGAGACCACGTTCGGGGCGCGCAGCTCCAGCTCGCGGAAGCCCTCGCTCTCGATCTCGCCGAGGCCGTCGACCGGCTCGCCGAGCGCGTTGACCACGCGGCCCAGGAACTTGTCGCCCACCGGCACCGAGAGAACCCGGCCGGTGCGCTTGACGCGCTGGCCTTCCTCGATGCCCGAGTAGTCGCCGAGGACGACGACACCGATCTCGCGGACGTCGAGGTTGAGCGCCACGCCCAGCGTGCCGTCCTCGAACTCGAGCAGCTCGCTGGCCATCGTCGAGGGCAGGCCCTCGACGTGGGCGATGCCGTCACCGGCATCGCTCACCGTGCCGACCTCTTCGCGAGACAGCTCCGGCGTGTAGGAGGAGACGTAGCGCTCAAGCGCGCCACGGATTTCGTCTGACGAGATGGTCAGCTCGGCCATCGTCTGCTTCCTCTATTTCTTAGAGCCCGGATGATCCCGGAACGGCGTGGTCAGAATCAGCGCCCGGAAAGCGCCTTGCGGGTGTCGATGAGGCGGCGCCGCACAGTTCCGTCGTACAGGTCGGAACCGACCAGCACGCTCATCCCACCGAGGACCGCCGGGTCGACCGTGTACTTCACGGCGACCTTTCGACCGTACATTTCGGCGAGCTTGTCGCCCAGCCGTCGGTCCTCCTCCTCCGTGAGGGGGGCGGCCACGGTGACGTGGGCCACCTGCCGGTCGCGCCGCTCGGCGGCCAGCTCGACCAGCCGGCTCAGCGCCGCGCTCACGGAGCGGCCGCCGAAGCCCCGCACCGCCAGCTCGGCCAGCCGGATCGTGGCCAGCCGGGCCTTGCCCGCCAGCAGGACGCGCGCCAGGTCGCTGCGGCGCGCCGGGTCGGCGGTCACATCGCCGATCGCGGCGGCCAGCTCGGGGTCACCGTCGATGATCTGCCCGAAGCGGAACAGCTCGTCCTCGACCTCCGCGAGCTCGCCGGCGCGCTCCACGCCGGCCAGCAGCGCGTCCACGCCGAGCCGCTCGGTCGCGTCCAGCAGCTCGGACGGGGCCGACCAACGGCCCTCGACCACGACGGCCAGCAGGTCGTCGGTCTCGGTCGCGACCTTGCCGGCGAGCAGGCCGCGCAGCAGCCCGGCGCGCTCGGCGCCGGCGCGGGCCGGGTCCGACAGCGCCCGCCGCAGCCGCGGCTCGCGCCGGAGCAGGTCGGCGACCGCCAGGATCTCCTCGGCCCGCTCGGCGATCTCCGTCGGCTCGGCACCCCGGACGTACGCGGCCAGGCGCTCACGCGCGGCCGCGTACGACTCCCGGCTGGTGGCGGACTCCATCAGCGCGCTCCCGAGCTCTCGAGGTCGGCCAGGAACCGGTCGACGCTGCCCTTGCGGCGCGCCTCATCGGCCAGCGACTCGCCCACGATCCGGCTCGCCAGGTCGACCGCGAGCGTGCCGACCTCGGCGCGCAGCTCCCGGACGATGGTCTGCCGCTCGGCCGCGAGCTGCTCCTTGCCGGCCGCGATGATGCGGTCGGACTCCTCCCGGGCCTTGGCGAGGATGTCCTGGCGGATGCCCTCGGCGTCGGCCCGGGCGTCGTCGCGGATCTTCGCCGCGTCGGTGCGCGCCTCGGCGAGCTGCGTCTTGTACTGCTCGAGCAGCTTGTTCGCCTCGGCCTGCGCCGCCTCGGCCCGCTTGATGCCACCCTCAATCGCCTCGACCCGCGCCTGGTACATCGCCTCCATGCGGGGGAAGACGAACTTGACCAGGATGAACAGGACCACGCTGAAGGCGACGAGACCAACGATGATCTCAGAAAGGGGCGGGAGCAGGATGCTGCTCCCCGCGCCACCCTCCGCAGCTAGGTACATGGACATTTCCCTTCGCCAGTGACCGGCCGTTCCCGGCCGGTCGCCCAGTCAGCTCGTGCGGGCCCGACTAGCTGAGCGCGAACGCGAGGACCAGGCCCAGCAGGGCGAGCGCCTCGATGACGGCGAAGCCCATGAACATGTAGACGCGGGTCAGGCCGGCGCTCTCGGGCTGGCGGGCGGTCGCCTGGATGTAGGCGGCGAACACCAGACCAACGCCGATGCCGGGGCCCAGGGCGGCGATGCCGTAGCCGATGGCGTTGAGGTTGCCGGCAATCTCGGCAAGAGCCATGATCGTTTTCCTCCTGCGTTGAACGCGTGACCATCACGCGCACGTTTAGGTCGATTTTCAGTTGTCGATCAGGGTGTAGCGGGGTGCCGGGCGGGCGCTCAGTGCTCCTCGGCGAGCGAGCCCTGCAGGTAGGTCGCGGTCAGCAGCGTGAAGACGTAGGCCTGCAGCGCCAGGATGCCCAGCTCGAACAGGGTCATCACGATCGCCATGCCCCAGCTCAGGAACGCGACCGGCTTGATGAACAGCGACTCCGCCTGGAAGAGCGCGACGCCGCCGAGGGTGAAGACCAGCAGGATCATGTGGCCGGCGAACATGTTGGCGAAGAGCCGGACCGCCAGCGTGACCGGGCGCAGCAGCAGGTTCGAGAAGAACTCGATCGGCACCAGGATCGGCTGCACCCAGAGCGGCGCGCCGGACACCCAGACGCTGCTCTTCAGGTAGCCGAGGAACCCGTGCTTGCGGATACCGACGCCGATGTAGAGCGCCCAGGAGAAGACGGCCAGGACCATCGGGAACGCGATGTGCGACATCGGGGGGATCTGCGCGAACGGGAAGATGCCCCAGAGGTTGTTGACCAGGATGAAGACGAAGACCGTGGTCAGGTAGGGGGCGAAACGCGCACCCTCCTTGCCGATGATGTCCTTGGCGATGTTGTCGCGCACCAGGCCGTACACCGACTCGGCCAGCCACTGCTTCTTGGTCGGCACCAGCTGCGGGTTGCGGTAGGTCACCAGGAAGAAGATCACCGTGATCGCGGCCGCGATCCAGACCAGCAGGGTGACCTTGGTGAACGCCGCCGCCCATGCCGTGCCCTCGAGCGCCGGGATCAGGCTGGGGAAGTCGAAGCTCTCCACCCCGGGCGGGAACTCCGCGGCGAGAACGGTCGGGACCTCAGACAACTCGCATCCTCCGTCGGTCGGGCATGATCACGCGCCCAGCTTCTTCACGGTCAGATAAACCCCGGCCACCGTGCCGCCGATCAGTCCGATCAGCAGCCCGACGTTCGGCAGGCCCAGCCAACGGTCGACGAGCCACCCGATACCTCCCCACACGATCATTCCGCCGAGCAGGTAACCGAGGGCAGCCCAACCCGCATCAGCTCCCGAACGCTCGGGGGGCTTGGAGGATTGGTCATCGGCCATGACGGGGCGAACGATATCAGCCGCGGGAATGAGGTTGCGGCTCACCCCCCGCACAACCGGGGTTGTGTGGGCGCATCGGGCGACAGGCGAGAGCACACGCTACTCCTGTTGCGTGGCGCGCGGAATCCGTCCGGACATAATGTCCGGCTCGCCCCACACAATGATCACTTGGGTTCGATCTCCACGTATGGGATCTTCGCCTTCGCGGTCCACCACACCTGTGCGACGACCCAGGCCACGGTGCCGACGATGATGCCGATCGCCGTCATGCGCAGCCCCGCCCAGCCCGTCGCCGCGACCGCGAAGACCGCCGCGCCGAGCAGGCCGAACTTGAGCATGTAGGTCACCAGCCCGACCGTCAGCACCAGCCTGGGAGAGACCGAGTCGGCCCAGGCCAGCGCGAGGCTGGAGAGCACGTAGCTGACGGCGACCAGGGCAACCCCGGCCGCTCCCCCGGCCGCTCCCGCGCCGCCGTCGAGCGCCCAACCGACAGCTGCCACGATCACCAACAGGACGGCGGAGACCATCAGCGGCACCGGCAGGTGCCGCAGCCGGGCGCGCATCATCGCGGGTACGCCGGGAACTCGGCGACCAGCTCGGAGACCTCACCGGCGATCTCGGCCAGCGCGTCCGCGCCGCCGGCGGCCGACGGATCGGTGCGCACCGCGCGGGCGATCAGCCCGGCGATCCGCCGCATCTCGAGCTCCCGCATCCCCTGCGTCGTCACGCTGGGCGTGCCGACCCGGACACCGGAGGCGATCATCGGCTTCTCCGGGTCGTATGGGATCGCGTTCTTGTTGAGTGTGATCTTCGCGAGGTCGCAGCGCTCCTCCGCGTCCCGGCCGGTCACCCCGACCTCGCGTAGGTCGACCAGCGCCAGATGGGTGTCGGTGCCGCCGGAGACCGGCCGCATCCCCTCGTCGGCCAGCCCGGCCGCCAGCGCCCGGGCGTTGCGCACCACCTGCGCCGCGTACGACCGGTACTCCGGCAGCGCCGCCTCGCGCAGCGCGACCGCCTTCGCCGCCACGGCGTGCATCAGCGGCCCGCCCTGGGTGAACGGGAAGACCGCCTTGTCGATGCGCTGCGCCAGCGCCTCCCGGCACAGGATCATGCCGCCGCGCGGGCCCCGCAGCACCTTGTGCGTGGTGAAGCAGACCACGTCGGCGTACGGCACCGGCGACGGGATGGCCTTGCCGGCGACCAGCCCGATGAAGTGCGCCGCGTCCACCATCAGGTAGGCGCCCACCTCGTCGGCGATCTCCCGGAACCGGGCGAAGTCGATCAGTCGGGGGTACGCCGTGGCGCCACAGATGATCATCTTGGGCCGGTGATCCAGCGCGAGATCGCGCACCTCGTCGTAGTCGATCAGCTCGGTGTCCCTGCGCACCGTGTAGCCGATCGTGCCGAACCACTTGCCGGAGAAGTTGACCTTGCTGCCGTGGGTGAGGTGCCCGCCGTGCGGCAGGTCCATCGCGAGCACCGTGTCCCCCGGCTGCAGCAGCGCCGCGTACGCCGCCAGGTTCGCCGACGCGCCGGAGTGCGGCTGCAGGTTCGCGTGCTCGGCGCCGAAGAGCTCCTTCGCCCGGGCGATCCCGATCTCCTCCGCCCGGTCGACCTCCGCGCACCCGCCGTAGTAACGCCGCCCGGGATAGCCCTCGGCGTACTTGTTCGTGAGCGTGGAGCCGAGCGCGGCGAGCACCGCGGGTGAGCTGAAGTTCTCGCTGGCGATCAACTGCAGGCCGCCACGGAGGCGGTCGAGCTCCCCGAGGACCACCGACGCGATCTCCGGGTCGGTCGCCTCCAACTCGGCGAAGTCCGGCCCCCAGAAAGTGGTCATCGCGCTCTCCTGCCTCGGGTGGTCACCGCCCGAGTCTAGGTGCCGCCCCCACTCGGGCCCGGACGCGCCATCGGCCCCGGTCAGCGGCGGTCGGCGGTCAGGGCAGCAGGATCGCGGCGAGCGGCTCCACGGTCTCGCAGATCTCGTCGGCCACCCGGCTGAAGCACTGGTCGCCGCGGCCCCACGGGTCGTCCAGGTCGTCGCCCGGCAGCGGCCCGGTCGCCTTCCGGGCGGCGTCCACCGCCTGCACGAGCGCGACCCCGCGGGCGAAGACCGCGTCCGGGCCGGGCTCGGCCAGCGGCAGCGCGCCGACGTCGACGCCGGCCAGCAGCCGGCCGAACTCGCCGAGCACGAAGGTGTGGCCGGCGGCATCCGGGCGGAGCGCGACCACGTACTCCTGCTGGTCCGCCGTGGCGGTCAGCACCAGGTCCGCCGCGTCGATGTGCTCCGAGCGCAGCTTGCGCGCCGCGAACCCGTCGGGGTCGCCGCCGCGCGCCCGCACCTGCCGCGCCGCCGGCGGGTTCATCTCCTCACCGGCGTGCCAGCCGCCGGTGCCGGCGCTGTGGCTGTGCAGCAGCTCGTCGGCGAGCGACGGCGACGGCCCGGCCGGCAGCCGCGCCACCCGCCGGCGTACGGCCAGCGTGAGCAGCCGCTCGGCCATCGGCGACCGGCAGATGTTGCCCATGCACACGTGCAGGACGGTGAACGGGGGCACTCAGGACACCGCGCCCACAATGTCGGGCACGACGTCACGCAGCTTCTCCAGCGGGATGGCGCCGGCGCGCAGCACCCGCGGAACGTCGCCGGTCAGGTCGACGATCGTGCTCGGCACCGGGTCCGGGCAGGGCCCGGCCTCCAGATACGTCCGGACCGCGTAGCCCAGCTGATCGCGGGCCTCCTCCGCGGTCACCGCCGCCGGCTGCCCCGTCTTGTTGGCCGAGGAGACGGCCATCGGCCCCGTCTCCTGCAGCACCTCCAGGGCGACCGGGTGCAGCGGCATCCGGACCGCCACCGTCCCGCCGCTGTCGCCCAGGTCCCACTGCAGGCTGGGCGAGTGCTCGACCACGATGGTCAGCGCGCCCGGCCAGAACGCCTCGACGAGGTCCCGCGCGGTCTGCGGCAGCGTGAGGACCAGGCCGTCGAGGGTGTGCCGGGAGCCGACCAGGACCGGCGGGGGCATGTGCCGGCCGCGTCCCTTGGCGTCCAGCAGGGCCGTCACGGCGTACGGCGTGAACGCGTCCGCGCCCAGCCCGTACACGGTGTCGGTGGGCAGCACGACAAGCTCACCGTTCTTGACCGCCTCGATCGCCGCGGCGATACCTCGGTCACGTTCGGCCAGGGACCGGCAGTCGTAGAGCATCACGGTCACTTAGTGTGCCACGCCCCCGCCGCCGATGGTTCAGCCGCTCAACGACGTGCGTTCGGCGGTGGCGAAGCGGGGTCGCCCGGTGAGGTCCCGATGGCTGACGACCTCCGCGAACCGCCCGTCGGCGGCGAGCAGCGCCGGCACCGCGTCGGCGTGGGTGTCGTCGTGTTCGATGCCGAGCACCGCGCCGGGACGCAGCAGTGCGGCGGCGCGCGCGATCACCGGCCGGATCACGGTCAGCCCGTCGGGCCCGCCGAAGACCGCCTGCGCCGGATCGTGCTCGGCGACCTCCGGCGGCACCGGCGTCCCGTCCGGCACGTACGGCGGGTTGCAGAGCAGCACGTCCACCCCGCCGACGAGCTCCGCCAGCAGGTCCGGGGCGGTCACGTCCGACGCCACCACCTCGATCGGCCGGTCCCCGGCCGCCGCCCGGTCCGCCGCGTTGCGCCGCAGCCACCCCAGCGCCTCCGCCGAGAACTCCACCGCCACCACGCGGGCGTCCGGTACCTCGTTCGCCACCGAGAGGGCGATCGCCCCGCTGCCGGCGCACAGGTCGACCACGGTCGCCCCCGGCGGCAGCCGCCGCGCCTGCTCCACCCCCCAGCCGGCGAGCAACTCGGTCTCGGGACGCGGCACGAAGACGCCGGGCCCGACCGCCAGCTCCAGATACCGGAACGCCGCCGTGCCGATCAGGTGCTGCAGTGGCTCCCGGGTCGCCCGCCGCGCCACCAGCGCCTCGAAGCGGCGCAGCGCGCTCGGGGTGAACCCCTCGGTCAGGGCGAGCCGCCCCCGCGACACGGCCAGCACGGCCGCGGCGAGGAACTCGGCGTCGGCCCGCGCCGACGGCACTCCGGCGCGGGACAGCGCCGCCGTCGCGGTCGCCACCGCCGACGACGCCGGTGTCCGTTCCGGCAGCGCGCCGGGTTCGGTGGGGTGTTCGCGGGAGCCGGTCACGGGATAATCATCGACCGTCGGACGGCGCCGCCGAGGCCGGGGTGCGACCGACGATGTCGCTCAGCGGCGGGAGAGCTCGGTCTCGCCGGCCAGCCGCGCGGCGCGGTCGGCCTCGGTGAGTGCGTCCAGCACCCCGTCCAGCTCGCCGGCGAGCACCAGATCCAGGTTGTACGCGGTGAAGCCGATCCGGTGGTCGGTGATCCGGTTCTGCGGGAAGTTGTACGTGCGGATCCGCTCCGAGCGGTCCACCGTGCGCACCTGCGCCTTGCGGGCGTCGGAGGCGGCCGCGTCCGCCTGCTCCTGGGCGACGGCCAGCAGCCGCGCCCGCAGGATCCGCATCGCCTGCTCGCGGTTCTGCAGCTGGCTCTTCTCGTTCTGGCAGGAGACCACGATGCCGGTGGGCAGGTGGGTGATCCGCACCGCCGAGTCGGTGGTGTTGACCGACTGACCGCCCGGCCCCGACGACCGGAACACGTCGATTCGCAGGTCGTTGGGGTCGATCGTCACGTCGACGTCCTCGGCCTCCGGCAGGACCAGCACGCCCGCCGCGCTGGTGTGGATGCGCCCCTGCGACTCGGTGACCGGCACCCGCTGCACGCGGTGCACGCCGCCCTCCCACTTGAGCCGCGACCAGACGCCGTTGCCGCCCTCGGGCACGCCCTTGGTCTTGATCGCCAGCGAGACGTCCTTCACGCCGCCGAGGTCCGAGTCCTGGGCGTCGAGCACCTCGGTGACCCAGCCGTGCCGCTCGGCGTACCGCATGTACATCCGCAGCAGGTCCCCGGCGAAGAGCGCGGACTCCTCGCCGCCCTCCCCCGCCTTGATCTCCAGGATCACGTCCTTGGCGTCGTGCGGGTCACGCGGGATCAGCAGCTCCGCGAGCCGCTCCTCCAGCGCCGGCAGCCCGGCCGCGATCGTCTCCGCCTCGGCGGCGAACGCCGGGTCCTCGTCGGCCAGCTCGCGGGCGGCGCTCAGGTCGGCCCGCGCCTGCTCCAGCTCGCCGGCGGCCTTGTGCAGCGGCACCAGCTCGGCGAAGCGCCGCCCGACGCGGCGGGCGGTCGCCTGGTCGGCGTGGATCGACGGGTCGGCAAGGCGCTTCTCCAGCTCCGCGTACTCGTCGAGGAGCGCGGCGAGGCGTTCACTGCTCATGCTCGTACTCCAATCATCTCCAAGGCGCGGACCGGAACATGCGGACGGCGCCCGCCCCCGGCGGAGAGGCCGGGATGGGCGGGCGCCGTCGGAACAGCTACTTCTTCTTGGCCGCCTGAACCTTGGCGTACTTCTGCTGGAACTTGGCGACCCGGCCGGCGGTGTCGAGCACGCGCTGCTTGCCCGTGTAGAACGGGTGGCAGTCGCTGCAGGTCTCGACGTGGATCTCGCCGCTCTTGGCGGTGCTGCGGGTCGTGAACTTGGCGCCGCAGGAGCAGGTGACCTCGGTCACCACGTACTCCGGGTGGATGTTCGCCTTCATAACGCCTCGGTCCTTTCGTTGATGGTCGCCGGGTCGCCGTCTTCGTCCGCCGCGCCTCGCGGGCGGACTCGAGCGTGAACCGGAACCGTGGCCGATTGACCAGTGTGCCATGCGGCTCGCGCGGCCGGCGAAATGGGGCTGCGGCTACTGGTCCGTGGGGATAACGTGACGGCCCCCTTGATCATTCCCGCTCGTGGAGGCCGCCACCGTGACCACCGCCGCCCTCACCCCGGTCACGCCCGTCTCCGACGTCGTGGACCCCGCCGCGCTCGCGGCCGCCGTCGCCGCCGGGCACGTACGGGTGCAGCGTCACCCCGACCGTGCGCTCTCGATCTACAACTACACGGAGGCGTGCGTCTACGCGGGCGCCTGGACCCCCGTGACGCTGACCTGCCGGGGGCTGATCGTCGACGACGCCACCGGAGCTGTGCTCGCCCGTCCCTTTCCCAAGTTCTTCAACCATGATCAGATCGGCGCACCAGCCCTCCGACTCGACGCGAAAGTCACGGTGACCGACAAAGCGGACGGCTCCCTCGGGATCATCTACCCCGACGGCGACGGCTTCGCGGTCGCCACCCGGGGCTCGTTCGCCTCGACCCAGGCCCGGCACGCCACCCAGCTGCTGCGCACCCGGTACGCCGGATTCGCCCCACCGCCCGGGCTGACCGTCCTGGTCGAGGTGATCTTCCCCGCCAACCGGATCGTCCTGGACTACGGCGATTTCGACGACCTCGTCCTGCTCGGCGCGGTCGACATCGCCACCGGCCGCACGCACGGCCCGGACGCCGTACCCGACTGGCCCGGCCCGGCGGTCGAACGGTTCCGCTACGCCACCCTGGCCGACGCGCTCGCCGCGCCCGCCCGCGGCAACCGCGAAGGGCTGGTCGTGCACTTTCCGGACACCGACGAGCGGGTGAAAATCAAATACGCCGAGTACGTGCGGCTGCACCGCCTCGTCACCGGCCTCAACGCCCGCGTCGTGTGGGAGCTGATGGTGGCCGGGCACGGCGACCCCAGTGCTCTTGCCGCCTTCATCGAGCCACTTCCGGACGAGTTTCACCCCTGGGTTCACGGCGTCGCGGCCGAGCTGACCGAGACAGTCGAGGCCCGCACCGCGGCGATCGAGTCCGCGTACCGTGAGATCGTGGCGGCCCTGCCCGACGGTTGGACCCGGCGCGACTTCGCCCGACACGCCGTCGCCCATCCCGACCGGGGCTGCCTCTTCCTGCGGCTCGACGGCAAGGACTACCGCCCCCTGCTCTGGCAGCAGGTCCGCCCCGCGGCGGACCGCACGCCGCACCTCGTGGAGTAACCGATGGCCCGTCTGATCCTCACCCGGGGGCTGCCCGCCTCCGGCAAGACCACGTTCGCCCGCAAGCTGCAGCCCTCCGTCGTCCGGGTCAACCGCGACGACCTGCGCCGGATGCTGCACGGCACCCGGCTGTTCACGCAATGGGCGGAGGGACAGGTGACGGCGGCGCAGCGGGCCCAGGTCGAGGCGCTGCTGCGGGCGAAGGCCGATGTGTGCGTCGACGACACCAACCTGCGGTCCCGCACGGTGAGGGAGTGGGCCGAGCTCGCGGCCCGCTTCGGCGCCACCGTCGAGGTGCACGACTTCACCGACATCCCCTTGGAGGAGTGCATCCGGCGCGACGCCGAGCGCTCCGAGGAGGACCGGGTGGGCGAGGACGCGATCCGCCGGATGCACCAGCGTTACCTCGCCGGCAAGAAGCTGCCGCTGCTGGTGCCGACGGTGGAGACGGGCGGTCCGGCGACGGTCTACGCGCCGCCGGCGGAGGCTCCGGAGGTGGTGCTCGTCGACATCGACGGCACGGTCGCGCTGATGCGTAACCGGAGCCCGTACGACATGACGCGGGTCGGCGAGGACGCGCCCAACCACGCCGTCATCGCGGCCGTCCGGGCGATGCACGGCGCCGGCTACGGCGTGGTGTTCTGCAGCGGCCGCGACGACACGGCCCGGGCGGCGACCCAGAGGTGGCTCGCCGAGCACGTCGGCGTGCCGTACCTGGAGCTGCACATGCGGGCGGCCGGCGACTCCCGCAAGGACTCGATCGTGAAGAAGGAGATCTTCGAGCGCGAGGTGCGGGACCGCTACCACGTGATCGGCGTCTTCGACGACCGGATGCAGGTGGTACGGATGTGGCGCGAGTTGGGTCTGACCGTCTTCCAGGTCGCCGAGGGCGACTTCTGACGCGGGCCGGTCGCGGGCCCCACGCGCCGCGCGAGGTCAGGCCGCGGGCCTGACCTCGCGCGGTCCGGGCGGTCAGTGCCCCAGCGGGCACGCCGGCCGCAGCGCCGGCGGCGACTCCGCGCCCGACGCGTCGTCCGGGTCCGGCCCCGAACCCGACTGCGCCGACCCCGAACCCGACTGCGCCGGTCCCGAACCCGGTTGCGCCAACCCGGAGCGCGGCTGCGCCAACCCCGAGCGCGGCTGCGGCGCCGGCCCGGCGCCGGACGGCGTGGACCGCGGCGGCTCGGCCCACGGCAGCGGCAGCGGCAGCGCCTCGGTGCGCGGGCCGGGCGCGTACCAGGGCAGCGCGACGTAGTCGGGCTTGAGCGCGGGCGGCGGGAGCTCCGGCGCGCCCGCCAACGGCTCCGGCGCGGCCACCAACGGCTCCGACGCGCCCGCCGACGGCTCCGGCGCGGCCACCGACCGCTGGGCGGCGTGCCGGCCCGCCGGGGCGGGGACGTCTCCCCGGCTCAGCGCCCGCGCCTCGTCGTCGAGGTAGAAGTTCGGCCGCAGGTCCGCCTCGTGGTAGTAGCGGTGGAACACGCCGGTCGCACCGCCGGAGAGGGGTGGGACGATCCAACTCCAGTCGGCCGGCACCTGGCGGCCGGCGCGCTCCTCGTTGCGGACATGGGCGAGGAAGCGCTCGGACTCGGTGTGATGGTCGCTGATTTTCACCCCGGCCCGCTCGTACGACCACAGCACCGCCCGGTTGAGCTCCACCAGCGCCCGGTCCCGCCAGAGCGTGCTCGCGCGCGACGTGTCGAGGCCCATCCGGCGCGCGACCTCCGGCAGCATGTCGTAGCGGTCGGGGTCGGCGAGGTTCCGCGCCCCGATCTCGGTCCCCATGTACCAGCCGTTGAACGGCGCGAGTGGATAGTGCAACCCGCCGATGGTGAGCCGCATGTTGGAGATGGCCGGTACGGCGTGCCAGCGCAGCCCGAGGTCGGCGAACCAGGGCAGCTCGGGGTGGGCCAGCGGCACCTCCAGCACGGCCCGGTCGGGAAGCTCGAAGAGCCGCAGGCCCTCGTCGGGGGTCTCGATGGCCAGCGGCAGCACGTCGAACGCGTCGCCCTTGCTCGTCCAGCCGAACTCGCGCACCGCCGCGGTGAACCCGACCGAGCGGGGATCGCCGGTCACGCTGCCGTCGGCGTTGCGGTAACCGGCGTACCGGATGAGCTGGTCGTTCCACACCCGCGGGTACGGCCGGCCGGGCGTCGCGGGCGCGAAGACGGAGATCACGGGCCGGATCGTGCCGGGCTCGCGGCTAGGCGCGTCGGTGCCGCCGGCCAGGTGGAGATGGTGGACGAGCGCGTCGAAGATGCCGTCGGCGGCGGTGACGTCGCGCCGGTCGAGGACCACGAGGCTGCGCCAGTAGAGCCGGCCGATGCAGCGGCTCGCGTTGCGCCAGGCCAGCTTCGCGCCGTACGACAGTTCGTCGGCGGTGTGCCGGTAGACGCCGGTTTCGGCGAGTTGCGCGCGCACCTCGGAGAGTCGTGGCTCGACCGGGCCGAGCCGGGGATTCTCCGCGTAGCACTGCCGCAGGAATTCCTCGGCCTCGCCCGGATCGATCGGCGCCGCCGGGTCCCATGTCTCGATCGGCGCGTCCCGATACCCCGGTACCGTCATGTGCGCTCCTCCTCGGCGAACGTTTCGCGACGCAGCCGCCACGGTGTGCCACAACCCGACGCGCCGCCGCGTGAGGCCATGCTGCCCGCACAGCTCGACGACACCAACCGACCGTAAGCCGCGAATGGCATCAAACACGAAACGCGTTCAATGCGAAAGGGGCGCGAGACGGACCGCGTGTGCGATCCGGCTCGCGCCCCTTGACAAACCCCGGCGTTACTCGCCCGGAGCGGACTTCGCGATCTGCATCAGGAACTCGATGTTCGTCCGGCTCTGCTTGAGCCGGTCGAGCAGCAGGTCCAGCGCCGCCTGCGAGTCCAGCGAGGACAGGACCTTGCGGAGCTTGTGCGTGATCGCCAGCTCCTCGGGCGCCAGGAGAATCTCCTCCTTGCGCGTGCCCGACGGATGGATGTCGATCGCCGGGAAGACCCGCTTGTCGGCGATCTTCCGGTCGAGCTTGAGCTCGGCGTTGCCCGTGCCCTTGAACTCCTCGAAGATGACCGTGTCCATCATGGAACCGGTCTCCACCAGCGCGGTGGCGAGGATGGTCAGTGACCCACCATTCTCGATGTTGCGCGCCGCGCCCAGGAAGCGCTTGGGCGGGTAGAGCGCGGTGGAGTCGATACCACCGGACATGATGCGGCCGCTGGCCGGCGCGGCCAGGTTGTACGACCGGCCGAGCCGGGTCACCGAGTCGAGCAGCACGACCACGTCGTGGCCGAGCTCGACCAGGCGCTTGGCCCGCTCGATCGCCAGCTCGGCGACCGTGGTGTGGTCCTGCGGCGGACGGTCGAACGTGGCCGCGATGACCTCGCCCTTGACCGACCGCTGCATGTCGGTGACCTCTTCGGGCCGCTCGTCGACCAGCACCACCATCAGGTGGACCTCGGGGTTGTTGCGGGTGATCGCGTTGGCGAGCGCCTGCAGCACCATGGTCTTACCGGCCTTCGGCGGCGAGACGATGAGCGCCCGCTGGCCCTTGCCGATCGGCATCACCAGGTCGATGACCCGGGTGGTGAGGATGTGCGGCTCCGTCTCCAACCGCAGGCGCTCCTGCGGGTAGAGCGGCGTCAGCTTGTAGAACTCCGGCCGGCGCTTCGCCTCATCCGGGTCCATCCCGTTGATCGTGTCGAGCCGAACCAACGGGTTGTACTTGTCGCGGCGCTGCTCACCCTCGCGGGTGGCGCGCACCGCGCCGGTGACGGCGTCGCCGCGGCGCAGGCCGTACTTCTTGACCTGGGACATGGAGACGTAGACGTCGTTCGGACCGGACAGGTAGCCGGTCGTGCGCACGAACGCGTAGTTGTCGAGCACGTCGAGGATGCCGGCCACCGGGACGAGCACGTCGTCCTCGGTCACCTGCGGCTCGCGGCCGCCCTCGGCGCCCTCGCCACGCTCGCCGCGGCCACGGCGGCGGTCCCGGAAGCGGCTGCGCCGGCTGCGGCGGCCGCCGCCCTCGCCGTCGTCGTCGCCGTCCGCGTCCCGCTCGACCCGCTGGCCGCGCTCGCCACGGTCACCGCGCTCGGCACGCTCACCGCGCTCGCCACGGTCACCGCGCTCGGCACGCTCACCGCGCTCGGCACGCTCACCGCGCTCGGCACGCTCACCGCGCTCGGCACGCTCACCGCGCTCGCCACGCTCACCGCGCTCGCCGCGCTCGGCACGGTCGCCGCGGTCGCCACGCTCACCGCGGTCGCGGCGGGACTCGGCCCGCTCGGACCGCTCGGCCGCCCGGTCGGTCCGTTCGGCGTCGCGCTCGGCCCGTTCGGCCGTTTCCTCCGTACGCTCGGCCGCCCGGCTGCGCCGCGGCGCGCGCTGGCGCTCCTCGGTCGCGGGCGCGGCGGCGACCGCCGCCGGCTCGCCGTTGGTCCGGCGCTCGGCCTCGACCCGCTCGCCGGCACGCACCTCGGCACGTACCTCCTCGCGAGCCGGCGCGGCCGCGGCAGCGACCTCGGCTCGCGGACGCGGTGCACCCGCGGCGCCGGCGCCGGCCTGGCGCTCGGAGATCGCCGCGATCAACTCGCCCTTACGCATGCGGGCCGTACCGGAGATGCCGAGCGACGCGGCCAGACTCTGCAGCTCTGGCAGCAGCATCGCCGACAGACCGGTCCCGGACCGCCGGCGGCGGACGGGGGCCGTGGTGGCGTCGTCAGCGACGTTCGAGACATCCGACGTCACGTCGGTGGTGTCGCTCAATGGATTCCTTCCCTCGATAGGCCGGGGCTGCCCGGATCGAAGCGCTTGGTGGCCGGGCGGCCTCGGTGCACCCGCCTCGCGTGACGCGTCGCGGGAGTCTTTCGCACAGCAGCCCGCCGGTTTCCCGACTCGCCGGAACGGCGGGTAGGTCTCGGCGTCTGCGGCGATCTGTGGAGACTGCGGTTTGGCGTTAGGCCTAGGCAGGGGTGAGACGGGCTGACCGCCGATAGCTTCGGGGGTGCGCCGCCCCGCAGGAGATCGCGTGCTTCGCGGCTGTGCTAGGCCTAGAGCCTAATCAACTCTTCCGACCTGCGGCAACAGGGTCCCGCTCGGCGTGTCCCAGTATAGCCCCTTGAATCCTGGCCCCGGTTACGTCTACCGGCAACGTTCGGGCAGCCCAGCCGATTCCCACGGCGAAGTCCTCGGGCACCTCGGTCAGCGCCAGGACCGTCGGTCCCGCCCCACTGACCACGGCCGCCACACCGGCCTCACGCAGCGCCGCGACCAGCGCCGCCGTCTCGGGCATCCCCGCCGCCCGGTACTGCTGGTGCAGCCGGTCCTCGGTGGCCGGCAGCAGCAGCGCCGGGTCCGCGGTGAGCGCGTGCGTCAGCAGGGCGGCCCGTCCCGCGTTGAGCGCGGCGTCCGGGTGCGGCACGGTCGCCGGCAGCGCCGCGCGCGCGACCGCGGTCAGGCCGCGCTCGTCGGGCACGAAAACCGTCGGGCGTACGCCAACCGCGGCCGGCAGGGTCACGGCGCGCGCCCCGTCCGGCTCGGTCCAGGCGATGGTGAAGCCGCCGAGCAGACACGGCGCGACATTGTCCGGATGTCCCTCCAACCGCGCGGCGATCCGCAGCATTCCGGCGTCGTCGAGCCGGGCCGCGCCGTCGACCACCAGCGCCCGGGCGAGCAGCACGCCCGCCACGATGGCGGCCGAGGAGGAGCCGAGCCCGCGCGCCTGCGGGATCCGGTTGACGCAGGAGACGGCGAGCCCGGCCGGGCGGGCGCCGAGGACGTCGAAGGTCGCGTGCATCGCGCGCACGAGCAGGTGGGTCTCGTCGGTCGGGAGCTCCCCCGCGCCCTCGCCCGTCACCTCGACGTGACAGCCGGCGTCGGTGACCCGCGCGGTGACGTCGTCGTACAGCGCCAACGCGAGCCCGAGCGCGTCGAAGCCGGGCCCGAGGTTGGCGCTGGTGGCCGGCGTCCGGACGTGCACCGGCTCGGCGACGAAGGAGACACCCATTCGGCACATGCTAAAGCCTGCGGGGCGCCCCACGATGTCTCACGTGGACACGTCCGACCCATGGGACGACCCGCGGCGGGGGCCGCCGGGGTCACGGGCGCTGGGCGTCGACGCCGCGCAGGTCGTCGGCGGGCCCGACGGCCGGATCGTGCAGGGAGAGCCGGCGGGTGGCGATCCGCCAGCCGACCGCGTAGGTCAGCGTGACCAGGCCGCATCCGGCCAGCACCACCCGCGCGTCGATGTGGTCGACCATGAGGGCGACCACGAGCTGGCTCACCGAGACGGCCAGCGTCGCGAGCATCATGTCGGTGGCGAAGACCCGGCCGCGCAGCCGGTCCGGCACCTCGCCCTGCAGCGCGTAGTTCGACATCACCCAGTTGCCGCCGCCGCCGAGGTGCGCCACGAAGACCAGCGCCAACACCAGCGGAAACCACTGCACGAACGACGCGCCCAGATACGCCAGCCCGTAGGTCGACATCGACACCGCCAGCCCCGGCAGCAGCCAGGAACGCCGGGTCAGGACGTTGCGCATCAGCATCGGACCGACCAGCGCGCCGGCCCCGCGGGCGGCGAAGAGCAGACCGGTGCCGACCGCGCCGACCCCGAACAGGCCAGGCAGCAACGGAAAGACCGTCAGCACGCCGTTGCCCAGCCCCACCGCCGTCTTCACGGTGACCAGGGCGAGCACCCGGGGCCGCTGTCCGACGTAGGACAGCGCCTCGCGGATCGCGGCCCAGGTCCGCTGCGCCGGCACGGCGTGGTCGCGGGGCGCCTGCAACGGGCGGGCGATCCGCCGGGCCAGCACGGCCGCGGCGGCCAGACTTCCCGCCGCGATCCAGAAACAGGCGTACGGCCCGAACGCGGTGGTCAACACGCCGCCCAGCGACGCGCCGACGACGGTCATCGTGCCCCACGCGGACCCGGCGACCGCGTTGGCGGCGGCGAGCTCCGGCGCGTCGACGACGTTGGGGAGCGCGGCCTGCGCCGCCGGCGAGTAGAACGCCTTGGCCACGGCGATCGCGCCGATCGCGGCGAGCGCCAACCAGGCGGTGGCGCCGCTACGCACGCCGAGCAGGAGCAGCGCCCCGACCAGCGCGGCGAGGTTCGCCACCATCATGATCTTCTTGCGGTCCACCCGGTCCGCGATCGTGCCGGTGTACGGCAGCAGCAGCGCGACGATGCCGGTGTCGGCGGCGAGCACGAGCGCTCCCCAGACCCCGCTGCCGGTCAGGTCGGGCAGCAGCACCAGCAACGGCACCATGACGAACCAGTCGGCCCCGAACACCACGAGTTCGGCGAGGAACAGATTGCGGAAATCGCGGTTGTGCGTAAGGACCGACACTGGAGACGCCACGTACCGGGAGGTTACTCCGTCGATCCCGGCGGCCCCCGCCGCGCCCGCATCAGCTCGGACACCGTGACGAACTCGTACCCCCGCCCCCGCAGCCCCTCGATCAGCTCGGGCAACGCGCGGATCCCCACCAGCCGCTCCGGCTTGCCCACGTCGTGGGCGAGCAGGATCGTGCCCGGTTGCGTCTTCGCCACGACCTCGCGCGCCTGGGCCCCCGGGTCGTCGTGGAAGTGCTTCTCCAGCATCTGTTGCGACCAGAACACCAGGTGGTAGCCGAGTTCGGCGGCGGCGAGCACGGCTCCCCCGCCCAGATGGCCGTACGGCGGACGCAGCAGCGACGGCCCCTGCCCGGTCGCCTCCTGGATCGCGTCGTGCGCCCGCCGCAGCTCGGTGCGCGCCTCGGCGGGGTCGGTCCGGGCGAGATCCCGGTGCGCCCACGTGTGGTTGCCGACCTCGTGTCCGTTCATCCGGCCGCGCACGACCGGGGCGTGCCGCTGCGCCCGCTGCCCGACCATGAAGAAGGTGGCCGGGGCGCGGTGCCGCTCCAGCGTGTCGAGCACCAGCGTGGTCCACTCCGGCCGCGGCCCGTCGTCGAAGGTCAACGCCACCAGCTTGCGGTCGGTCTCCACCGCCCACGTCACCAGCAGCTCACCGCGGCCCGGACGGCTCGGTTGCAGCCTCGTGGCGCCGGCCGCGCCGGCCCGGATCGGCAGCTTGCGGTCGGTGACGTCGGCGGCCTCCGCGAACCCGGCCGCGCCGAGACCCGCGCCCGCCATCAGCAGGCCGCCCCGCCGCAGAAACGTGCGGCGCGTCGCCCTGGCCCTCTCATCCCCCATGGTCTGCTCCCGCCACTCGGGGCATCCCACATATCTGTTTCCCGAAAGGCGCCCCTCATGCCGCCGCGGCGGCATGAGAGGCGCCGGGAAATCCGCGGGCGCTACTCCTGCGGGCGCAGCGGGGACTTCGTGCTCTTCGGCAGTCGCAGCACCTCGAACTGGTCCGTACCCTCGGCCAGCACGGGCCGCGGAGCCGCCGGCTCCGGTGCCGGCTCGTCCGCGCCAGAGGCGGCCGCGGTCGTCGCCGCGCCCCCGTCGGTCCCGCGCGCCGGCTCCGCGCCCACCGCGGCGGGCTCGGCCGCCGACGGCGCGGGCTCGGCCGCCGACGGCGCGGCGTGCCGGCCGGGGCCGCGACGCCGGTCCCGGATCCGCTCCTTGGTGCGCTCGACCATCGTGTAGAGCGTCGGCACCAGCACCAGGGTGAGCAGCGTGGAACTGATCAGGCCGCCGATCACGACGATGGCGAGCGGCTGCGAGATGAACCCGCCCTCACCGGTGAGGCCGAACGCCATCGGCAGCAGCGCGAAGATCGTCGCGATCGCGGTCATCAGGATCGGCCGCAGCCGGCGCCGGCCGCCCTCCACGACCGCCTCGCGCACGCCCATGCCCTGCGCCCGGTACTGGTTGATGAGGTCCATCAGCACGATCGCGTTGGTCACGACGATGCCGACGAGCATCAGCACACCGATCAGCGCCGGCACGCCGAGCGGGGTGCCGGTCGCCAGCAGCAGCCCGATCGCGCCGGTCGCGGCGAACGGGATGGAGACCAGCAGCACCAGCGGCTGGATCAGGCTCCGGAACGTCGCCACCATGATCACGAAGACGATCGCGATCGCCGCCAGCACCGCCAGCCCGAGGTCCGCGAACGCCTCGGCCTGGTCGGCGCTCACCCCGCCCACCGTGTACGTCGCCCCGGCCGGCAGCGTCAGCCGGTCCAGCCGCTGCGTCAGCTCCGCGGTCGTGCTCCCCAGGTTCGAGCCGGTCGCCGTACCGCGGACCGTGACGCTGCGCTGACCGTCGATCCGGGTCACCTGCACCGGCCCCTCGACCTCGACGACGTCGGCCACGTCACCGAGCCTGACCGGTCCGACCGGCAACGCGCGCAGCGCGTCCACGGTGGCCGGCGGGATGCCGCCGCCCAGCACCACCTGCTGCTGGTCGCCGTCGAGCGTCACCTGCCCGAGCGGGGCGCCCCGGAAGGTCTGCGCCACGAGCTGCCCGACCGCCGCCTCGGAGAGCCCGAAGCGGGCGGCGACGTCGCGCTTGACCCGCACGTGCAGGCGCGGCGCGCTCTCCGCGAGGCTGCTCGTCACGTCGGTGACGTCCGGCGTGTCGGCCATCGCCTGCCGCACCTGGTCCGCCGCGCGCGCGAGCGCCTCGGCGTCCGCGGCCTGCACGATCACCTGCAGCTCGTTCGGGGACCCCCCACCGGGGCCGCCCCCGGCGCCGCCGACGGTGAGCTCGCCGGCGTCGGTGAGCCCCGTGAACTCCTCCCGCAGCGTGTCCTGCAGCGCCGCGCTGTCCGCGTCCTCGTCCAGCGCGACGGAGAACGTCGCCGAGGTGGCCGAGCCGCCCCCGAAGCCGAACATGCCGCCGCCGCCCACCGTCACCTGATAGGACTTCACGCCCCGGGTGCGCTCGAGCACCGCCTCCACCTTCTTCGCCGCGGCGTCGGTGGCGGTCAGGCTGGTGCCGGCGGGCAACTCCTGGCGGACGCTGAGCGTGTCCTGGCCGGAGTCGTCGATGAAGTTGGTCTCCAGCCGGGTGGAGAGCCCGAACGTGCCGAGCAGCACGACCAGCCCGATCGCCACGGTGGCCCAGCGGCGCGTGGTGGCGAAGTTGATGACCGGCAGGTAGATCCGCTGCAGCGGGCTGCGCAGCTCCTTCTCCTCGGCCACCCGGCGCACCGCCGCCTCGTCCTCGCCCCCGGACGCCGGCCTGAGGAACCAGTACGCCAGCACCGGGATGATGGTCAGCGACACCAGCAGCGAGGCGAGCAACGCCACCGTGACGGTGATCGCGAACGGCGCGAAGAGCTGCCCGACGAAGCCACCCACGAAGGCGATCGGCGCGAAGACCGCGACCGTGGTCAACGTGGAGGCGGTCACCGCGCCGGAGACCTCGCGTACGCCGTCCAGGATCGCCCGGCGCTTGCGCTCGCCGTACCCCAGATGCCGTTTGATGTTCTCCAGCACCACGATGGAGTCGTCCACCACCCGGCCGACCGCGATGGTCAGCGCCCCGAGGGTGAGCAGGTTGAGCGAGTAGTCGCCGATCCAGAGCGCGATCAGCGCGACCAGCACCGACAGCGGGATGGAGACGGCGGTGACCAGTGTGGATCGCACGGACAGCAGGAACACCAGGATGACCACCACGGCCATGACGAGACCGAGCAGCCCCTCCGTCGTGAGGCTGTCGATGGA
This sequence comes from Micromonospora pattaloongensis, assembly GCF_900107255.1. GTDB lineage: Bacteria > Actinomycetota > Actinomycetes > Mycobacteriales > Micromonosporaceae > Micromonospora_I > Micromonospora_I pattaloongensis. The sequence continues at coordinate 88,662 of NZ_FNPH01000003.1, forward strand.
CTTCTCGACGAACGGGGCCTGGTCGAAGATCACGGTGAGCTCGGCGCCGGCCGCGGCGCCCAGCTCGGCGAGCCGGTCGCGGACCTCGTGCGAGATCCCCACCGCGTTGCCGTCCGGCGTCGCGGTGACCGCGATGCCGAGGCTGTCCGCGCCGTTGGTCCGGGTGAACGAGGTCGGCGGGGCGAGCCGTTGCTCCACCGTCGCCACGTCGCCGAGCTTCACCGGCGGCCGCGGCCTGCCGGCCGCCGGCGTGGGCGTGAGGTAGATGCCGCGCAGCTCGTCGAGGGTGCCGATCCGGGTGCCGACCTGCACGGTGAGGCTTCGGTCGGCCTCGGTCACCGCGCCGGCCGGGATGGCCACCCCGTTGGCCTGCAGGGCGGGGCCGATAGCGGTCGGCGCGATGCCGGCGGCCGCGAGCCGCGCCGGGTTCGGCGTGATCACGACGAGCTGGTCGCGCGCCCCGGTCACCTCGGCGGTCCGGACCCCCTCGATGCTCTCGAGCTCCGGGATCACGTTCGCCGCGAGCTTGTCGGCGAGTGCGCGCTCGTCACCCCCGCCACCCGACGCGGCCAGCACCAACGCCGGCAGGTCGTCGGTGCTGCCGGCGAAGACCACCGGATCCACGCTCTCGGGCAGCTGGGAGTCGATCCGGTTGAGCGCGGTCTCCAGCTTGTTGACCGCGTCGTCGAGGTCGGTGCCGAACTCGAACTCGACCTGGACGGTGGCGAACCCCTCGCTGGAGGTCGACGTCACCGTGCTGAGGCCGGGGATGCCCTGGATGGCGTTCTCGATCGGCGCCACGACCTGCGACTCGACGATCTCCGGGGCGGCGCCGGGGTAGCCCGCCGAGACGAAGGCCGCGGGAAACTCCAGCGACGGCAGGAGCTGCTGTTTCAACGACGGAATGGCGAAGGCCCCGAACGCCGTGATCACCACCGCGACGAGCGCGACGAGACCCCGGTTGGCGAGGCTGAGCCGGGCGAGCAAGGACATGAGCGGGCTCACTCCTGGATAGGTGGATTAGCTCGACACGAATAGTTTGCCCAACGCGAACAATTAGCCTGAGTCCGGGGGGCGCTGATAGCGTCCGGTGATCAACGGCGACGGTTGGCGTAACCAGTGGAGCGGGATGTGATGGCCGGCAGGGAGCGGCTGGTCGAGGAGATCATGTCGGCGCAGCGGCGCCTCCAGGTCCTCTTCGCCTACGACCGCTCCGATCCGTTGTTCAACGCCAACGTGACGGTGCCGCAGCTCAAGGTGCTACTGCTGCTCTTCCTGCGCGGTCCGGCGGCGGGCCAGGACCTCAGCCGGCTGCTCGGGGTGGGCCTCGCGACCGTGACCGGCATCGTCGATCGGCTCGTCGGCAACGGCCTGGTGAGCCGACGGGAGGATCCGCGCGACCGGCGGGTCCGCCGCGTCGAGCTGACCGACGAGGGGCACCGCCTGATGGAGACCATCATCACGGCCGGCATGGAGCGCCAGCGCCGCCTGCTCGACCGCCTGAACGAGGCCCAGCTGCGCACGGTCGTGGCCGCCCTGACCATCATGATCGACGCCGCCACCGCCGACGCAGACCCCGACGCCTGACGCCCGCCTCTCCCCCGCACACTCCGCGCAGCGCACGGTTGATCAAGGGCTCGGCAGCAGAGAATGCGGGTTCCGGTGCCGCCGCCCCCTTGATCAACTCGGGACGGCGGTGGGGGCGACGGAGCCGTCAGGCCAGGTCGAGGGCGCGGGCGGCGGCGAGGACGTCGTTCTTGATGGTGGTCGGCGACGGGGCGGTCGAAATCGCCCACTCCGGGTCCTTGAGGCCGTGGCCGGTGACCGTGCAGACGACCGTGGCGCCGCGCGGCACCATCCCCGCCTCCGCCTGCTGGAGCAGCCCGGCCACGCTCGCGGCGCTGGCCAACTCGACGAAGACGCCGACCTCGCGGGCGAGCAGCCGGTACGCGGCGAGGATCTCGCGGTCGGTGACCGCGGCGATCAGACCGCCCGACTCCTCCCGCGCGTCGAGCGCCTTGGTCCAGCTCGCCGGGTTGCCGATCCGGATCGCGGTGGCGATCGTCGAGGGCTCGCGGACCGCCGCGCCGTTCACGATCGGCGCCGCGCCGGCGGCCTGGAAGCCGTACATCCTGGGCTTGCGGGTGGCGTTGCCGGCCGCGACGTCCTCGCCGTAGCCCATCCAGTACGCGCTGATGTTGCCGGCGTTGCCGACCGGCAGGCAGTGGATGTCGGGCGCGTCACCGAGCGCCTCGACGATCTCGAACGCCGCGGTCTTCTGCCCGTGCAGCCGGTCGATGTTGACGGAGTTGACCAGCGCGACCGGGTAGTCCTGGGACAGCTTGGAGGCCAGCGCCAGGCAGTCGTCGAAGTTGCCGTTGACCTGGAGCAGCTTCGCCCCGTGCACGAGCGCCTGGGCGAGCTTGCCCAGCGCGATCTTGCCCTGCGGCACGAGCACCGCGCAGGTGAGCCCGGCCCGGGCGGCGTAGGCGGCCGCGGACGCGCTGGTGTTGCCGGTGGAGGCGCAGATGATCGCCTTGTTGCCGCTCTCGACCGCCTTGGAGACCGCCAGCGTCATGCCGCGGTCCTTGAACGAGCCCGTCGGGTTGGCGCCCTCGACCTTGAGGTAGACGTCGCAGCCGAGCCGGGAGGAGAGCACCGGCGCGGGCAGCAGCGGCGTGTTGCCCTCGTGCAGCGTGACGACCGGCGTGGCGTCAGTGACGGGCAGCCGGTCCCGGTATGCCTCGATCAAACCCCGCCACATGTCGCTCTCCTCACCGTGTCGCACTCAGCGTCACCAAGCATCCACCGACCGGGCCGGGCGCTGCCGCTGATAACCACTTCTCGGGACAGTGATCCCGGACTCAGCGCTCCTGGCCGCCCTCGACCCGCAGCACGCTGGCGATCGAGCGGACGATGTCCAACCCGCGCAGCTCCTCGACCGTGGCGGCCAGCGCGGCGTCCGGGGCCCCGTGCGTGACGATGACCAGGGTGGCGTCGTCGGCCCGGCCGGACTGGCGGACCGTGGCGATCGAGACGTCGTGCTTGGCGAAGACCCCGGCCACGGTGGCCAGCACGCCCGCGCGGTCGGCCACGTCCAGGCTGATGTGGTAGCGGGTGAACGACTCCCCCATCGACCGGATCGGCAGGTCCGCGTACGCGGACTCGCTGGCCGCCCGGACCCCAGCGAGCCGGTTGCGGGCCACCGCCACGATGTCGCCCATGACCGCGCTGGCGGTCGGGGCGCCGCCGGCGCCGCGACCGTAGAACATGAGCTGGCCGGCGGCGACCGCCTCGACGAAGACGGCGTTGAACGCGTCGCCGACGCTGGCGAGCGGATGGCTGCGCGGGATCATGGCCGGGTGCACCCGGACGCTGACCGACTCGGCGCCGGTGCGGTCCGGGCCGCGCTCCGCGATGCAGAGCAGCTTGATGGTGCAGCCCATCGCCTTGGCGCTGGCCACGTCGGCGGCCGTCACCTCGGTGATGCCCTCCCGGTAGACGTCCGCGGCGCCGACCCGGGTGTGGAAGGCGAGCGAGGCCAGGATGGCGGCCTTGGCCGCCGCGTCGAAGCCCTCCACGTCGGCGGTCGGGTCGGCCTCGGCGTAGCCGAGCGCGGTGGCCTCGTCGAGCGCCTCCGTGAAGCCGGCGCCGGTGGCGTCCATGCCGGAGAGGATGAAGTTGGTGGTGCCGTTGACGATGCCGGTGACCCGGGTGATCGTGTCGCCGTGCAGCGACTCCCGCAGCGGGCGCAACAGCGGGATCGCGCCGGCCACCGAGGCCTCGTAGTAGAGGTCGGCGCCGCCCTCGGCGGCCGCGTCGTGCAGCGCGGCGCCGTCCTCGGCCAGCAGCGCCTTGTTGGCGGTCACCGCGCTCTTGCCGGCCCGCAGTGCCTCCACCAGCCAGGTGCGTGCCGGCTCGATCCCGCCGACGACCTCGACGACCACGTCGACGTCGTCCCGCTTGACCAGGCCGAGCGCGTCGGTGGTGAACAGCTCGGGGTCGACCGGCAGCGGGCCGCGGTCGCGGCCGAGCCGGCGTACGGCGATGCCGGCGAGCTCGATCGGGGCCCCGATCCGGGCCGCGAGGTCGTCGGCCTGCTCGTGCAGCAGCCGGACCACCTCGGCGCCGACCGTTCCGCAGCCCAGCAGCGCCAGGCGCACGGGCTTAACCATGCTCACCCCACATCGAGTGCCAGTAGATCGTCTTCGGTCTCCCGCCGGACGATCACGCGTGCCTGCCCGTCGCGGACCGCGACGACCGGTGGGCGGGGCACGTGGTTGTAGTTGCTCGCCATGCTGCGGCAGTAGGCACCCGTGCCCGGCACTGCGAGAAGATCTCCGGGCTGCACGTCGGCGGGCAGGAATTCATCCTTCACCACGATGTCCCCGGACTCACAATGCTTTCCCACCACGCGGGCAAGGATCGGCGCCGCGGTGGAGGCGCGGGACGCGACGGTCGCGGAGTACGACGCGCCGTACAGCGCGGTGCGGATGTTGTCGCTCATCCCGCCGTCGACGCTGACGTAGGTGCGCAGGCCGTCGACGTCCTTGACCGTGCCCACCTCGTAGAGGGTGAACACGGCCGGGCCGACGATGGCCCGCCCCGGCTCGATCGACAGGTGCGGCACGCCCAGCTCGTGCGCGGCGCACTCGCTGTCGACGATCTTGTTGAGCCGCTTCGCCAGGTCGTACGGGGACGCCGGGTCGTCCTGGGTCGTGTAGGCGATGCCGAAGCCGCCGCCGAGGTCCAGCTCGGGTAGCTCGACCCCACGCGCGTCGCGGATCTGCGCCTGCAGGTCCAGCACCCGCCGCGCCGACACCTCGAACCCGCTGGTGTCGAAGATCTGCGAGCCGATGTGGGAGTGCAGGCCCCGCAGGTCGAGCACGTCCTCGTCGATGATCCGCAGCGCGGCCTCGAACGCGGCCCCGCCGGCGAGGGAGAACCCGAACTTCTGGTCCTCGTGGGCGGTGGCGATGAACTCGTGGGTGTGCGCCTCGACGCCGACGGTGACCCGGATGAGCACGGCCTGCCGTACCCCGCGCTCGCGCGCGATCGCGGTCAACCGCTCGATCTCGTCGAACGAGTCGACGATGATCCGCCCGACCCCGGTCTCCACCGCGCGGGTCAGCTCGCTGATCGACTTGTTGTTGCCGTGGAAGCCGATCCGCTCCGGCGGCATCCCGGCGCTGAGCGCCACCGCCAGCTCCCCGCCGGTGCAGACGTCCAGGTAGAGCCCCTCCTCCGCGATGACGCGCACGATCGCGCGGCAGAGGAACGCCTTGCCGGCGTAGTAGACGTGGTGGTCGGGGAAGGCGGCACGGAAGTCGCGGCAGCGGGCGCGCAGGTCGCCCTCGTCGAGGACGTACGCCGGAGTGCCGAACTGTTCGGCGAGCTCGCGCACGCCGAGGCCGCCGACGGCGAGGGCGCCGTCGGCGGCGCGCTCGACGCCGCACGGCCACAGTTGCGGCACGAGCGCGTTGACGTCTTCGGGGGCACGCAGCCAGCCGGGCTGCGGGCTGGTGATGTCACCGTGCAGCGCCCCCGCTTCATGGGCTCGCATGTGGCGGTTACATCCTCTCCGGCGCCGAGACGCCCAGCAGTTCCAGCCCGTTGGCGATCACCGTGCGGGTGGCGTCGTTCAGCCACAGCCGCGCCCGGTGCAGATCGGTGATCTCTTCGTCACCCATCGGCAGTATGCGGCAATTGTCGTAGAAACGGTGGTAAGCCGGAGCGAGATCCTTCTCCAGGTAGTGCGCCAGCCGGTGCGGGGCCCGCAGCTCGGCCGCGGCGGTCACCACGGCCGGGTAGTCGCCCAGCGCCTTGAGCAGCTCGTTCTCCTTCGCGTGAGCGAGCAGCTCCGGCCGGAACGACTCCGCGTCACCGCGGGTCAGCCCCAGCTCCGCCGCGTTGCGCGCCACGCTCGCCGTCCGGGCGCCGACGTACTGGACGTAGAAGACCGGGTTGTCGTTGGAGCGCCGGGTGATGACCTCGATGTCGAGGGTGAGCGGCGAGTCCGTCGAGGAGCGGGCCAGGGAGTACCGCGCGGCGTCGGTCCCGACCGCGTCAACGAGCTCGTCCAGCGTGATCACGTTGCCGGCCCGCTTGCTCATCCGCACCGGCTGCCCCTCGCGGACGAGGTTGACCAGCTGGCCGATCAGGATCTCGATGTTGGCGTCCGGGTCGTCGCCGGCGCAGGCGGCGATGGCGCGCAGCCGGTTGATGTAGCCATGGTGGTCGGCGCCCAGCAGGTAGACGCACTTCTCGAAGCCGCGTTCCCGCTTGTTGATGTAGTACGCCGCGTCGGCCGCGAAGTAGGTCTTCTCGCCGTTGCCGCGGATCAGCACCCGGTCCTTGTCGTCGCCGAAATCGGTCGTCCGCAACCAGAGCGCGCCCTCGGACTCGTAGAGGTGGCCCTGCGCGCGCAGCGTGTCGAGGGCGTGCTCGATCGCCCCGCTGTCGTGCAGGCCCCGCTCCGAGAACCAGACGTCGAAGTCGACGGCGAACCGGCCGAGGCTGGCCTTGATCTCGGCGAGCATCAGCCGGTAGCCCTCGTTCCGGAAGACCGCCTCGGCCTCGTCGCCGGGCAGGTCGAGCACGGCCGGGTGCTCGGCGAGCACCTGCCGGGCGATGTCGGCGATGTACTCGCCGCCGTAGCCGTCCTCCGGCGTCGGCTCGCCCTTGGCGGCGGCGAGCACGGAGCGACCGAACCGGTCGATCTGCGAGCCGGCGTCGTTGATGTAGTACTCGCTGGCCACGTCGGCGCCCGCCGCGGCGAGCAGCCGGCGCAACGAGTCCCCCACCGCCGCCCACCGGGTGTGCCCCAGGTGCACCGGGCCGGTCGGGTTCGCCGAGACGAACTCGAGGTTGACCTTCTGACCGGCGAGGACGTCGCTGCGGCCGTACTCCCGGCCGGCCTCGACCACGACGCGGGCCAGCTGCCCGGCGGCGGCCGGGTCGAGCCGGACGTTGAGGAAGCCCGGACCGGCGATCTCGACGGACTTGACGCCCGGCGTCCGGGCGAGCTGCTCGGCGAGGCCGGCGGCGAGCTCGCGGGGCGGCAGCCCGATCTTCTTGGCCAGCTGCAGCGCGATGGTGGACGCGTAGTCGCCGTGCTCCGGGTTGCGCGGTCGTTCCACCGTCGTGGTGGCCGGCAGGGCGGCGCGGTCGAGCCCACGCTCGGAGAAGAGGGCGTGAGCGGCGGCGAGTACGGCGTCGGCGAGCTTGGCGGGAGTCACCGAGCCATGTTACCGGGGTAGACTCGGCCACCCCGGCGGAGACCCTGGGCGTCCACGTGGCCCGCCACCCCGTGACCGACCGACCTGACGAGGCACCATGAGCATCAGCACCCCGGGTGGCGACCAGCGCCGTCCGTCCGTGGTCAGCACCGGCAAGAAGCCGGCGGCCGGCGCCAAGCCCGCGGCCGGGGCGAAGCCCGCATCGGGCGGCAAGTCCGCGGGGGCCGGCAGGCCCGGCGCCGGCAAGGGCGCGCGCAAGAAGATCGCCCCGGTCAAGGTCAGCCAGGGCCGCAGCTGGGGCCCGATCGCGCTGTTCACCGCGGTCGGCCTGCTCGCCGCCGGCATCATCGGCTACGGCGCGTGGGCGTCCTTCAAGGGCTCCAGGAGCTGGGAGGAGCGCGCGGCGGAGATCTCCGGCATCGTGAACTACCGCAAGCAGGACCCGCAGCTCGTGCAGGGCGGTAACCACCAGCAGGGTCCGATCCAGTACACGGTGCTCCCGCCGGTCGCCGGCCCGCACAACGCCGCCTGGCAGAACTGCATGGGCGACGTCTACGACGCGCCGATCGCCAGCGAGCACGCGGTACACAGCCTGGAGCACGGCGCGGTGTGGGTCACGTACCGTCCCGACCTGCCCAAGGACCAGATCGACAAGCTCGCCGAGAAGGTGCGCGGCAACGAGAAGACGATGCTGAGCCCGTTCGACAAGCTCGACAAGCCGATCTCGCTGCAGGCCTGGGGCTACCAGCTCAAGGTCGACAACGCCGACGACGCCCGGATCGACGAGTTCATCAAGACGCTGCGCGTCAACGCCTCGGTCGAGGGCCCGACCGCGCTCTGCTCCCAGGGCATCACCGCCACCGGGACCACCCCGCGAGACCTCCAGCAGCAGTAAGGGAGCCCGATGACGACCTCGGCGCAGGCGGACCCCGACACGCCGCGACCGTCCCGTCCCGCGCGCCGGTACGGCACGCTCGCGGTGGCGCTGGCGATCGTGGTCGGCCTGCTGCTCGGGTACGCCGGCGGCCTGCTGACGCCCCGTCTCACCCGGCCCGGCGACGCGTCGGTCGAGGCGGGGTTCGCCCGCGACATGAGCTCGCACCACGCGCAGGCGGTGGAGATGGGGCTGATCGCGTTCCGCTCCTCCTCCGACCCGGCGGTTCGGCAGCTCGCCGTCGACATCGCGACCGGCCAGCAGGGCGAGATCGGCATGATGCAGAGCTGGCTGCGCGAGTGGGGCCTGGGCCCCAACCGCTCCGGGCCGCCGATGGCGTGGATGTCCGACGGCGCGGCCACGATGAAGGACGGCCTGATGCCGGGGATGGCGACGCCGCAGGAGCTGGAGCGGTTGCGCACCACGCAGGGGCGCGACCACGACGTCCTGTTCCTGGAGCTGATGATCAAGCATCATCTCGGCGGCGTGCACATGGTCGACGCGATCGTGGAGCACGGGGCCGAGTCCGAGGTGATCGAGGCCGCCACGCGGATGAAGAACACCCAGCAGGGCGAGCTGACGAACATGAACAACCTGCTGGCCCGGCTCAAGGGCGCCCCGGCGTCGGCGGAGGCGCCGCAGCCCCACCACTCCAATTGAGGGCGGACTAAGTCTTAATTGCCCGAGTTTGCAGTTTGAGTAGCGCCGCCACCCGCGCGCGCCACACAGCCCCCACGTCGGTCGTTGTGCCGGCGTGGGGGCTGTTCTTGGTGTGACGACGGGTCGCGGTTCGCCGCGACGGCCGTCGGTGACGAGTTGGTGCCGGCGCAACACGATCGGCGGGGACGGGGCGGTGGCGGCGCGCCACCGCGGGACCCTCGGCGGTGAGCCCGTCCCGCTCGGCCGCGAGCAGGAGTTGGACCTCATCGACGTGCTGCGCGGGCGATGGCCCGAGGAGTTCGGCCTGGGCGACCCGCTGTGGACCCGGCGGAGCCTGGCGGCGCTCGTGGAGCACCGCTACGGGCTCGCGCTGAGCAGCGCCGACGCCGGCCGCTACCTGCGGGCCTGGGGCGTCTGGGAGCGCGAACCCACGGACCGGGCCTGCGCGCTCTGCGCCGACGCCGTGTCGCGGTGGATGGAGACGGACTATCCGGCAATCGCGCGCAGCGCGCGGCAGCACGGCGGCGAGGTGTTCTGGGTCGGGCGGACCCGGCTGCACGGCGTGACGCCGGCCGCCGACGTACTCTCGGCGGTCTCCAACCGGGGCCGGATGCGGTTCATGATCATCACGCCGGCGGTCGACCCGCCGCTCCCCCGCGACTTCCTGCTCCGGCTGCCCGGCCCGAACGGCCGCACCACGCACGTCGTGGTGGACGGGTCGTGGGCGCGGCGGGACTGGCCACGGCGCGTCTCCGCGCAGATCGTGCTCCACCCGCTGCCCAGTTGCGAACGCGCCGGCTGAGCCCCCAGACCCCGAGCGCCGGGGCGGGGCGCGGGGCCGGAGTCGGCGGCGGTGCGGCAACACCACCGGTACCGATTCGGCCCCGCGCCCACATGCCTGGTACTCTTCACTGGTCGCTGAGCCCCCGTAGCTCAGGGGATAGAGCACCGCCCTCCGGAGGCGGGGGCGCAGGTTCGAATCCTGCCGGGGGCACACCATAGATCTGCAAAATCGCAGCGTGATCGGTCGACGACTGCGCATTGACGCGGCCTTCGCGTTGACATAGTGCTCGTGTTGCTGTGGCCCAGGTACTCCACCTGGGCCACAGCCGTCTGCTCGTTGACCACCGGTCGTGGGGTACCGGCCGTGCCAGCGCCTCAGCCGCGGTGGCGTAGCTGGGCGGCTCGGTGGATGAGGTAGCGCTGTTCGGGAAGGCTCGCGGTCATCTGGGCGGCGCGTAGGTAGCAGTCGCGGGCGGCGTCGTGGTCGCCGGCTTGTTCGAGCAGGTGGGCGCGGACGGTTTCGAGGCGGTGGCTGTGGGCGAGCCGGTCGTCGGCGTCGAGGGTGCCCAGCACGGTGAGACCGGCGGCGGGCCCGTGGACCATGGCGAGGGCGACGGCGCGGCTGAGTGTGACGACGGGTCCGGGGTCGACTTGGGTGAGGACGTCGTAGAGGGCCAGGATTTGCGGCCAGTCGGTGTCGGCGGCGGTTGGGGCCTCGTCATGCAGGGCGGCGATGGCGGCCTGGATCTGGTATGGGCCGACCGGCCCGGTGCCTAGTGTGCGGGTGAGCAGGGCTTGCCCTTCGGCGATCGCCGAGGTGTTCCATTGGTCGCGATGTTGCTCGGCGAGGGGTATCAGGGAGCCGTCGGGTCCGGTTCGCGCGATGCGGCGGGCGTCGGTGAGCAGCATCAGCGCGAGCAGGCCGGCGACCTCGGCTTGGCCGGGCTGCAGCCGGTGCAGCAGGCGGGCGAGTCGGATCGCCTCGGCGGTCAGGTCGATCCGGGTCAGCTGCGGCCCGGAGGTGGCGGTGTGACCCTCAGTGAAGATCAGGTACAGCACGTGCAGGACGACCGTGAGCCGTCCTTCCCGGTCGGCGGGTGCGGGTAGCTCGAATCGGGCGCCGGCGTCGCGGATGCGTTGTTTGGCGCGGCTGATCCGCCGTTCCATGGTGGTCTGCGGTACCAGGAACGCCGCGGCGATCTGCGCGGTGCTCAGCCCGCCGACCGCGCGCAGGGTCAGGGCGAGCTGGGACGGCGGCGACAGGGCAGGATGGCAGCACAGGAACAGCAGGATCAGCGTGTCGTCGTCGGCGGGCGGCGGCCGGTTGGTGGGGTCCAGGACGGCGCTGGCTTCGCGGCGGCGGCGGGCATTGTCCCTGCGCCACTGGTCGACCAGGGTGCGGCTGGCGACGGTGGTCAGCCAGGCACCGGGGCGATCCGGGATGCCGTCGCGGGGCCATTGCCGGGTGGCGGCGAGCAGGGCTTCCTGGACGGCGTCCTCGCATGCGTCGAACTGGCCGTGTCGGCGTACGAGGGCGCCGAGGACCTGCGGCGCCAGGTCGCGCAGCAGGTCCTCGAACGGCTCGACCATGATCGGTGGCTCACATCTGCTGGGGCGGCTCGTCCATGATGCGCCGGACTTCCATCGGATACTGGGTGACCGCGACGACCTGCGAGGCGATCTCGACGGCCCGCTCATGGTCGCCGTCGATGATCCAGTATCCGGCGAGGGACTCCTTGATCTCGGCGAACGGGCCGTCGGTCGGGGTGGGCGTGCCGTCGGTGAACCGTACGGTGGTGGCGTGGGTGGGGTCGGTCAGGTGACGGCTGTCGACCACCTCGCCGGATTCACGCAGCTCGCGGTCCATGCGCATCATTGTGGCCTGCATTTGGGTGATCCACTCCGGGCTCCGGTCGGCGAGTGACGCGCCGAGCCCTCCGAACATCATGATCATGTACTTCACCGTTGTCTCCCTCCGTCCGGCGCCCGGTTCCGGGCGTCGGCTCCTGGTCGAAGCCGACGACCCGGATCCCGACATCCCCCCGCAAGAGATTCTGTCGCTGTCCCGGCCGGGCGGAATGTTTCTCGGCGGAGCATCGTGGCAGCCTGTTGCCGGGCGTGTCAGGCTCGGAACGGAGAGCGATGATCGTGGCGTCCGACGAGGTGCTGGCCGATCGGCTGCGGGAGCGGCTGCGCGGCCGGGCTGGGGTGACGAGAAGAAGATGTTCGGCGGGCCTCGGCCAGCATCTACGCCTGCTTCCGCAGCAAGGAGGACCTGTTCCGCAAGGTGATGGCGCTCTACGGCGCGACCGAGGGTGAGGCGCCCCGGCGCGCGCTGCGCGAGGAGCCGACCGCCCGCGCCGCAGTGCAGGCCATGCTGCGCCTCCATCGCGGGCACCGAGAGCGAACGCGTTCGCGGAGCGCTGGGTGGGCACCGTACGCCGAGAGTGCACCGACCGGATACTCATCGTCGGCGAACGGCACCTCGCGACCCTGCTCGCCCAGTACGCCCGCCACTACAACGGCCACCGTCCACATCGTTCGCTCGGTCAGCAGCCACCGACACGGCGGTCGGAAGTCGTTGACCTGACCGCTGCCCGGGTCCGACGGCGCTGAATCCTGGGTGGCTTGATCAACGAATATTCGCAGGCAGCATAGCCGAACCGACTTTACGGGCCCCACAGGTTCGGCCGCCACTGGTCCGCCCGTTCGGTCAGTGTGGAGCCTGCGGGTGAGGCGGTAGCGTGCCCCTCGGCAGTCACTTGCATCAATGGATATGCAGCTGGCGTCGCCAGCGGGGGAGGTAGGGATGACACGTCTGGTTCGCAGCCGCCGAACAGTCCTCAGCGCGGTGGTCGCCGGTATCCTCACCGCCGCGGCGCAGGCCGCCGTCGGTGCTCCTCCGGCGCAGGCTGCGGAAGCGAGCACGTCCGAGAATGCCGTCATCGTCTGGGACCGCAACGCGCAATCCGCGATCTGGGACGTGGCAGGCCAGCAGCCGCAGGTCCAGGCGCGCAGCTTCGCCATGGTGCACGGCGCCATCTACGACGCGGTCAACGCCATCGCCGGGACGCCCTACCAGCCGTACCTGACCGCGCCGACCACCAACGGCCGCGAGTCGGTGAACGCGGCCGTCGGCACCGCCGCCTTCCAGGTGCTCAGCTCCCTGTTCCCGGCCCAGCAGGCGCGGCTGCAGACGCAGTACGACCAGTGGCTGGCCGCCTTACCCGACGGCAGCGCGAAGCGGCGCGGAATCTCGGTGGGCAGCCGAACCGCCGCCGCGATGATCAGCGCGCGGCAGAACGACGGGGCGTTCGGCAACGCGGCCTGGCCCGTCGGCACCGGACCCGGCCAGTGGCGGCCCACCCCACCGACCAACGCCAACGACGGCGCATGGGTGGCCAACCTCAAGCCGTTCCTCATCCCCAGCGCGTCGATGTTCCGCTCGTCCGGCCCGCCCGCGCTCACCAGCGAGCAGTACGCCCGGGACTTCAACGAGGTCAAGACGATCGGCGCCGTCAACAGCAGCGTCCGGACGGCGGACCAGACCCAGGCCGCGATCTGGTGGCACGACCGGCACCTCGGCGAATGGGAGATCAAGCGCCAGCTCGCGACGACCCAGCGCCTGAACACCCTGCAGACGGCGCGGATGTTGGCGATGGTCGACCTCGCCGAGGCCGACGCGACGACCGCCTGTTACAACGAGAAGGCCGCCTGGATGTTCTGGCGTCCGGTCACCGCCGTCCAACTGGCCGACACCGACGGCAACCGGGCCACCGAGGCCGATGCCGACTGGATGCCGCTCCTCGTCACCCCACCGCACCCCGACTTCGCCTCCGGGCACGCGTGCTTCACCGCGGCCAGCATGCTGGCGCTGCGGTACTTCTACGGTCGCGACGACATCCCGTTCAGCGCCTACAGCGAGGCCTCGGGCACCACCCGGTCCTTCGGCAGCTTCTCCCAGGCCATCGCCGAGGTCATCGAGGCCCGCATCTGGGGCGGCATCCACACCCGCACGGCCGACGTCGAAGGCGCGAAGATCGGCGCCAAGGTGACCGCGTACATGATCAGCAACTACTTCCGTCCGCGGCGGTGACAGACCGGGCGTGCGGCCGAGGTGGACCGTCTTGCACCAGCGAGGTGGTCACCGACGCCGCCGCGTTCGTTGGCGGCGGCTAGCGCCCGAGCGCAGCCTGTATGCGCTGGCGACGGTGTTCTGCCCACTCGATAGTGACTGGCGGGCTGGGCGCTGCGGCAACCAGATCGACTGCCCTCTTTTCCTATCGGATAAGTATGTTATTCTAATGAGCGTGACTGCACGTATGACCAGCTCCTCCGGCGCCGCAGCCGCCGGGATGCTCGTCGTTCGGCGCTACGTCGACTTCCAGCGCACCCGGAGCGCGCTCTGTCGCTAGGCGAGGCCCTCCCCCGGCGCGTCCCGCGCCGCGGAGGACACGTGAATGGTTGATCACCGTCCGCTTCCTACGCCCCATGCCGGAGTCCACCATGACACTTGTGCCTGATGTCCTGCGCCTGCCCAGTCAGGGTGTGTACCCACCCGATCGCGAGCTCCGCCTGACGATCACGGTTCACCTCCGGGTTGACGGTGCCGCCCCTGACGGGAAGGCCCTGTTGCGACAGGTGGTCGAGCAGATCTCGGCCATCGGCACCCCCGGCCGGCCGGGCCACCTCGGGCCCGCCCGCTCCGACATCCCCGACGGTCCGGATGCTGTCCATATCTATCCTGATGCCCGAACTGTTACCCGGGGTGGCGTGCCGGTCGAGCTGTGCCGGCGGGAGTTCGGCCTGTTGCTGTTCCTCGCCGAGCACCCCGGCCGCGTGTTCACCCGCACCCAACTCTTGGACGCCGTGTGGAACCAGCCGTTCACGGGGCCGCGTACGATCGATGTCCACATTCGACGGCTACGGCACAAGCTCGGTACCCAACCGCCGTTAATCACCACGGTGCACGGTGTCGGTTACCGGCTCGCGGCCGACGCGTCCGTCGCCGTGGTGCGCGCCGGGCACGACGAGAACGGTGGCGCCAGCGTCTCCGTCGCGGCCCGGCGGCCCGCCCCCGGTTCCGCTCCTTCGAGGGCGGCCTGAGCACCCGCGGGCCACGCCAGGACATGCAGTCCTGCCGTGGCCCGCGCTTTCCGCGACCGGGAGACGGCGCCCTTCCCCAGCCAGCACCATCACATCAGTGGGAGGCGGCGAGGCTCGGCGAGGTCGATGAGGGTTGATCGGTGGTTGCAACCGCGGTGGTGGGGCTGTTCGGCGCGATCCTCAGGTGTACCGCGGCGTCGTTGCGCAGGCCCAGGGCCAGGAACTCGTTGCGGGTGAGGGTCACGGTGACGACCTGACCGGTGATGGTGGTGACCTCGACGCGGATCTCGAAGCCGACCCGGGTGATCCGGGTGGCCCGGCCGGCGACGGTCGACGGTTCCGGCCGGGTGTGGATCTGCAGGTCGTGCGGGCGGACCAGTTGGTCGTCGAGCTGGGTGACCGGGCCGAGGAAGCGCATGACGAACTCGTTGGCCGGGCGGTCGTACAGGTCGTCCGGCGAACCGGTCTGCTCCACACGCCCGTCGTTGATCACCACGATCTCGTCGGCGACCTCCAGGGCCTCCGCCTGGTCGTGGGTGACGAAAACGGTGGTCACGTGCACCTCGTCGTGCAGCCGGCGCAGCCAGTCCCGCAGCTCCTTGCGAACCTTGGCGTCGAGGGCACCGAACGGCTCGTCGAGCAGCAGCACCGTCGGCTCGACGGCCAGCGCCCGGGCCAGCGCCATGCGCTGGCGCTGCCCGCCGGAGAGCTGTGCCGGCAGCCGCTCGCCGAACTGCTGCAGGTGCACCAGCGCGAGCAGCTCGTCGACCCGGCGGTCGATCTCGTCCTTGGGCCGCTTGCGGATCTCCAGCCCGAAGGCCACGTTGCGGCGCACCGACAGGTGCTTGAACGCCGCGTAGTGCTGGAACACGAAGCCGACGTTGCGCTTCTGTGGCGGAAGGCGGGTCGCGTCGACACCGTCGATCTCGATCCGTCCGGTGTCGGCGTGTTCCAGCCCGGCGATGATGCGCAGCAGCGTGGACTTGCCACCACCCGAGGGGCCGAGCAGGGCCGTGAGCCGGCCGGACGGGATGCTCACCGACACGTTGTCCAGCGCGACGAAGTCTCCGAAACGCTTGCCGACGTGGGAAATCTCGATGCTCAACGCTCTTCCTTCGGCCTGAGAACGGATACGACGATGATGCAGGCCACGGCGACGAGGGCGAGGAGAAAGGCGGTGGCGTACGCGCCGGCCTTGTCGAAGTTCAGGTACTTCTCCTCGACCACGAGCGTGGACGTACGGGTTTCACCGAGCACGTTGCCGGACACGACCTTGACCGCACCGAACTCACCGAGCGAACGGGCGAGGCTCAACACGACTCCGTAGATCACGCCCCACTTGATGGACGGCAGCGTGATCCGCCGGAACGTCTGCAGCGCGTTGGCGCCGAGGCTGCGCGCGGCCTGCTCCTGCTCGTCGCCGAGCTCCTGCAGAACCGGCACGACTTCCCGGATGACGAGCGGCAGCGCCACGAAAACGGTGGCCAGCACCATGCCCGGCACGGCGAAGATGATCTGCAGACCGGCCGCTTCGAGGGTCGGGCCGAACCAGCCGTCCCGGCCACCGTAGACCAGGACCAGGGCAAGGCCGACGACGATGGGCGAGACCGACAGCGGCATGTCGAGCAGCACGTTGAGCGCCCGTTTGCCGGGGAAATGGTACCGGACCAGCAGCAGCGAGATCCCGACACCGAACACCGTATTGATGACCACGGCGGTCACCGCGATGACCACGGTGAGTCGCAGCGCGTGGACCACGTCGGGGTCGGTGAGGACGTCGGCGAGACTGGCGAACCCGTCGGCGAAGGTGTTGCGCCCCACCAGGTACAACGGCCAGGCCACCAGGAAGAACAGGTACGCCGTCACCACGAGCCGCAGGACGTACCGGCCCGGTCGGCGGCCGATGGGCGTACGGGCGAGGGTGGATCGGTCAGCCACGGCGCATCACCCTCCGCTGGATGACGTCGAGCACGACGATGACGGCCAACGAGATCGCCAGCAGCACCACCGCGACCGCGGCCGCACTGTCGGGGTTGTCGTTCTCGATGCTGGACAGGATCCGCACCGAGGCAACCTCCGTACGCATCGGCAGATTGCCGGAGAGCAGGACCAGCGAGCCGTACTCACCGACCGCCCGGGCGAACGACAACGCCGCACCGGCGGCGATGGCCGGGGTGACGCTGGGCAGGATGATCCGCCGGAACGTCGTGTACCGGCCGGCCCCCAGCGACGCCGCCGCCTCCTCGGCCTGCGGGTCGAGTTCGGCCAGCACCGGCTGCACCGTACGCACGACGAACGGCAAGGTGACGAAGAGGAAGGCGAGGAAGACCGCGATCCGGGTGTTGGCGATGTTGACGCCCAGCGGGCTGTTCGGGCCGTACAGCGATAGCAGCACCAGGCCAGCGACGATCGTGGGCAGCGCGAACGGGACGTCGATGAGGACCTCGAGCGCACGCTTGCCGAAGAAGCGGTCGCGCACCAACACCCAGGCGATCAGGGTACCCATGACGATGTTGACCAGCGTGACGAGTAGCGCGGTGCCCACGGTCAGCCGGATGGTGGCGGAGGTCTGCGCGTCCGTGACCGCCTGCCAGAACCCGTCCCACCCGCCCCCGGAGGCGGTCACCGCCACAGCGGACAGCGGGATCAGCACCAGCAGGCTGAACCACAGCGTCGCCACGCCGAGACCCAGGCCGGAGGCCCGGGTCAGCGGCAGGCCGGTCCGGGCCGGCCGGCGGTTGCCCGCCGGCCGGCCCGGGACCAGCGTCGTCGACGTCACTTGGCCTTCCCGGACGCCGCGATGACCTTGGTGACGATGCCGTCGCTCTCGTCGAAGAACTTCTTGGACAGCGCCGACCAACTCTCGAAGTCGTTCTCGACCGTCAGCAGCTTCTTCGGGGTGGGGAACGGGTTGTTCGGGTCGAGGGCACCCTTGACGCCGGTCGTGTCGACGCCGTCGATGATCGGCCGGAACCCGGCGAGGGCGAACTGCCGCTGGCCCTGCGGGCCGAGCACGAAGTCGAGCCATTCCTTCGCCTTCGGGTCGGCGTTCTTGAGAATCGCGCCCGGGTTCTCGATCACCAGGGTGGTCGCGGGCAGCACCCAGTCCAGTTCCTCACCCTTCTGTCGCGCGAGGATCGTCTCGTTCTCGTAGGCGAGCAGGACGTCACCGGTACCGCCGAGGAAGGTGGTGGTGGCGTCGCGGCCGCTGTTGGGCAGCGACACCACATTGGCGAAGAGCTTGGTGAGGAACTCCTCGGCCTGGGCGTCGGTTCCGCCGTTGCCGGCGATGTGCCCCCACGCGGCCAGGGCGTTCCACCGGGCGGAGCCGGAGGAGGCGGGGTTCGGCGTGACAATCCCGATGCCCGGCTTGATCAGGTCGTCCCAGCCCTGGATGTTCTTCGGGTTGCCCCTGCGTACGGCGAGGACCACGACCGAGGAGGAGACGATGCCCTTGTTCGGGCCGTCGTCCCAGCTCTGGTCGACCAGCCCGGCGTCGACCAGCCGGGTCACGTCGCTGGTCACCGAGAAATGGACGTAGTCGGCCTTCAGGCCGGCCACCACGGCGCGACTCTGGTCCCCGGAAGCACCGTACGAGGTCTTGAACCTGACGCCCTTGCCCGCATCGGTCTTGGCCCACTCCGCGGCGATCGCCTTGTTCGCCGCCTCGGGCACCGCGAAACCCACGACGTTCAGCGTCGTGCCCTGTCCCGCCGCGTGCCCACCTCCACACGCCGACACCGCCAAACCGGCGACGAGCGCGACCACGGCGGTGAATCGATATCTGTTCCTCACGGGGTCTCCATCCTTCTTCGCGACGCGTACGCACGGGGTGACGTTGCACGCGGCACCTGCTGATCTCGGTCGTCCGGCGGCCAGTCGGGGCTCAACAGGTCGGCGAGGCTGGCACCGTCGACGACCTCCTCGACGGCCCGGTGGACCGACCGCCAGACCTCGCTGAGCCCGCCGGCGACACCCTGATACGACGTGGCGGTGATGGGCTGTCCGCGCACCGCGGTAATCGCCCCCGACGGTGGCCCGCAGGACGTCGCCCACGGTGATCTCCTCCGGCAGGCGAGTCAGGCGGTAACCACCGTCAGCGCCGCGGAGGCTGTCCACCAGGTCGGCTCGACGCAGGTCGAGCAGGATGTCCCGCAGGAACGGATGCGGGATGCCCTGGCTCGCAGCCAGTGCGGCACCCTTCACCAGCTCCGGGTGCCGCGACGCCATCACGAGCATCGCCCGCATGGCGTAGTCCGTGCGCGCCGAGACGTACAGGGCCCCACTCCCGCCTACTCATATTCCCTACTTTGTATATAGGAATACTGGACTAGTGCGGCCCCGTCAAGGCCCGGCCGACTGACCGAACAGGACACTCCCCCTGCACGACGGCGTCCGCGAAGGGCGCTAGAGGGTCCGTACCACCTCGCTGGCGGGCAGGCGCGGCAGCCGCTCACACCACGCGTCCGGGCCCGGGCGTCCGATGTTGAGCAGGAGCAGCACCTCGTGGCGGCCATCCGGGAAGAACTCCCGCTCGACGGCGGCGGCGTCGAACCCGGCCATCGGGCCGGCGGCCAGCCCCGCCGCGCGGACGCCGACGATGAGGTAGCCGATCTGGAGGGCGGCGTTGAACCGGGCCTGCGCGGCGCGCTGGCGCCGGTCAGTGAGCCAGTCCTTCGCCTGCGGCCGGTGCGGGAACAACTCGGGCAGCCGCTCGTGGAAGTCCACGTCGGCGGCGAGCACCGCGGTCAGTGGAGCGCGCTGCGTCTTGGTCCGGTTGCCGGTGGACACGTACGGCAGCAGCCGGGCCCGCGCCTCGGGCGAGCGCAGCAGCAGCACCCGCAGGGGTTGGCCGTTGAGCGCCGTCGGCCCGTACCGGACGAGGTCGTGGATGGCCGCGACCTCGGCGTCGCTGACCGGGTCGGCGGTGAAGGTGTTCGGCGTGCGGGCCGCCCGGAACAGCAGATCCTGGGCGGCCCGGTCCAGCGCGAGCAGGTCCGCGGCGGCGACGCTCACTCGGCCACCGCCGGCTCGGCCGTCGTATACGCGCCCCGGTGGTACACCAGCGGGTCCCCGTCGACGCCGGCACCGAGCGCGAGGGGCTCGGCGATCACGACGGTGTGGTCGCCGGCCGGGACACGGCGGCGGTGAGGGCAAGGGCGCTCGCGGCGGCGGCGAGGGTACGCAGGACGGCACGACGGAATGAAGACATGGCGAAGCTCCTGGGTCTGTCCACGACGCGGTGGAAGAGGTCCCCGACGACGGGGGCGCGAGGGCACGCCGCTCCGCAGTGAGCGGACGAGCGGTGGAAGTGCGGCGAGGGACACCGACCTGTGGACCGGCCGGCTCGACGCCGGGGCTGGCAGGCGGTTCAGTCGGCCTGCAGCCGGGCCATCAGGTAAGGCGGCGCGGCCAGATCAGCTCAACAGAGCGCGCTCGCGTGCCGGACCAGGTCGACGTACACGCGAGCGGTAAGGAGAAGCCCGTCCCGCTGCGACATGCGCCCATGCTGACAGCGTGCGTTGCACCCGGTCAACGGTCTTCCAAAAGCGTTCACGGTCCCGAAACAACCACCTGAGATACAGGTTTCTTGCCGTCCCACAAGTCAGCCGAGCGTCGAGTGGTGCCGAGACGGGCGGGATCTCGGACGGTGCCTCACCTTGTGTCGTCTGGCGCTGTCCGCCGGCACCCGTCCCGGGGTCGCGCTACATCACGCCCAGACCAGCCGAAACCCACGATGAAAAACGCTCAGTAGGTCAGCGATCAGCTCGGCGTGGCCATACCCCGATCGCCAGTACTGCTGTAGCCGTGGCGGCGCCGAGTATGAACGGAGTAACGCCGGCATCGAGCATGAACGTGGCCACCATCCCCAACTGTCCGATGAGCAGTGCCGCTGCCAGCCGGATCAGGGCCACAGCATATAACCGCCCCACCTCCGATCGGGTCAACTGCCTGCTGACCGGCCGGGCCGCCCCGTAGATGAGTGCGGCCGGTATGGCGCTGCACAGGTAGAACACGAGGACGGGGGTCCCCCATCCCACCGTGGGCCCTATCGCCAGAACCACCACCAGGCCAAGCTGGAGATAGATGATCACAAACCCGCCCGCCAGCCAGCGAAGAAAGGTGACGTGGCGGTCAAGCGCGGGGTTGGCGATCATGGCAGGCACTGTAGACGAGGACGGCCGGTGGCGCGGACGACGATCGGGGCCCCTGCCCCGCCGCTGCCGCCTGTGGGCCCACCGTGTGAGGTCCCCCGTTTTCACGCAGTGGTGGTCACCGGGCGGCGGTTGGCATCGGCGCGGTGCTGGTCGAGTCTGGGTGATCGGCGTGGGTGCGTTGCCAGGCAGTCTCGTATTCGTGGGGCTGAGGTAACCGAGTTCGCGTTGGATACGGCGGGTTTTGTACCAGCCGTAATGGCAACCGAGGACGCCCGTACCAGCCGATGGCCGTCGAGCCGGGGAACCGAGATCAGCGCCTCCTTGAAGATCATGGCCGCTGCGGGCCTCGCGGTCAGCGTCACGACGGCCCGGCGATGCGTCCGGCAAGCCGTCGACCTGCTCGCCGCGCGTGCCAACGACCTGACCGCAGCGATACGGCGCGTCGCCGGGCCCCCGTACGCGATCCTGGATCGCACCCTGATCCCGATCGACCGGGTCGCGGACCAGAAGCCGTACTACTCCGGAAAGCACAAGCGGCACGGGGTCAACGTGCAGGTCACCGCCGACCGCAAGGGACGCCTCATCTGGGCCTCGCCCACTCTGCCCGGCGCCGGGCACGACCGACCGCCGCCCGCACCCACGGCCTGATCAACGCTCTGAGCAGCGCCAACGTGATGACCTACGCCGCCAAGGCAAACCAAGGCGCCAGCGGCAGCATCCGCACACGGTTCCAACGCCGCCGACACCGGCCCGGACTGTCCCGACGTCAGACACGCTCACTGATTAGATGATCGTCGCTGCACGAAGAAGCGAGGCAAGCGCCACCACCGAACCGATCGCCGTGAAGATAATGCCCACAGCTATGCCGGCTGCTGGATTTCTGCGACCGAGGCCAAAGCCGGTTTCTCTCAGCACCCAGTCCTCAGGTTCCGGCGGATTCCACCCGAAACGACGCCAGACGCGAATCGCGCGATGTATCTCAGCCGCGCCATACCCCGCAAAAAGAAGACCTCCGAGCACACCGAGCCGTGGGTACTCACCATCGCTTCGCGATGCGTAATTAACCACCTCGCCATAAGACCCATACACCTTGAGCATCACATCCATTTCGACCTCCAATCGCCCCTGAACCCCGGCTGCAACCCGGCCGATCATCCTACGAGTACAGCCAGCTCGGTGAACCCTGCCACCGCCTCCGGTCCCACCGCCTTGAAGGCCAAGCAATAACTACTGCCCACGGGATTCCGACTACCTTGCGCAGCCCGGGGACCAAATGTTTCCGGGCATCAGTGACGACCGGTAAAGAAGCAGTAACGTGCCGCGAGCGGACACCCGCACGATCAGCCAATCAGGACGGCGCGGGAATCGACGGGGGCCTGATGCCGCGGGCCGAGGACGGTTGGTCGGCCGTGGCGGCGGCGCGTACGACGACCGAACCGCGAACGCGATCACGGTGAACGTGCCGGACGCCCGCACCGGGTTCAACTCGCTGGGCCTGCCGCCGCTGACCGTGCAGAGCTGGAACGCCAGCGCGGGCGTTCCACCGAGGGGGTACACGCCTGGTGGCAGCGACTGACGGCTACCGGATCAGCCCGGAAAGCACGAGTCCCCCGACCGCCCTCGCCTTGCTTATCCATTCGGACTGCTACCGCTCCCCCGAATCCCGCTGACGCCGACGGGCGATGCGCACCCCGCCGTTCGCGTACCATCGCGCGTTCCCGGCGTCAACCGCGGTGACCCACGGCTCACCCGGTCGGAAGTGAGGCTCGTTACCGGCCGGCCGCCGCGATCCGCGCGGCCAGTCCGTCGAGCAACAGCTCGAGCCCGTACGCGAACCGCTCCTCGACGGCGGGGTTCCAGATGTGCCGGCCGAGCGCGGTCGCGCCCGGGTAGCGCGCCGGATCGAGGGCGTCGAAGCGGGCGTGCACCTCGGCCAGCGCCGCCGGGTCGAACGCGCGCCGCACGTTGCGCCCGTCGAACGCCGCCGTCGCCTCGAAGCCGATTACGTAGTGGACCAGTGTGAACCAGGCGTGCCCGGCGTCGGCCCCGCGCAGCCCGGCCCGGAGCAGGGCGCGGGCCCAGGCGTCCAGCGTGCGGGTCGAGTTCGGACCGAGCGGGTCACGGGTCTTGAGCAGGCCGGCAAGGCCGGAGTGCGCGTGCAGCGCGGCCCGGAACCGGTGGGCCAGGGCGGTGAGCTGCTCGCGCCAGGGCAGCTCCGGGTCGACGTTCGTGTCGAAGTCGCCGAGCACGCGTTCGAGCAGGGCGTCCAGCAGCGCGTCCTTGCTCGGCACGTGCTTGTAGAGGGCGCTCTGGGCAACGCCGAGCCGGGCGGCGAGGCGCCGCATCTGCAGCGCCTCGGTGCCCTCGGCGTCGATGAGCTCCACGGCCGCGTCGATGATGCGCGCCATGGTCAAACCGGCGACTCGGGTCGGCCCGGATCGCCGGGCAGGAGTGGCCGGACGGCCGACTGCAGGAGCTTTGTGTAATGGCATCGTCACGGCAGGCAGTCGGTTCGCCGACAACTGGACCTCCTTGACGGTGAACCACGGTCACCATAGTGTGCCCACGCTTGGTGAACGTTGTTCTGCGTACCCCTGTAGGACGCGAGCACACAGGATAACCCAGAAAGAGACCCCCATCACATGAACCGCATCGATGTTCCCCTCCCCGATGCAGTCACTCTCCGTGGTCGCAGCATGACGACGAGCGCCGCCGAGGGTCGGGCGTGAGCGGGCTCCGCCGCACCGCGGCGCGGCAGCCGCGGCGGCAGTGGCCGTACATGAGCCTGGTGTCCTACCTGGGCGCCGCGGTCGCGCTGGCGCTCGGCCTGGCGGTCTGGCAGACCGTGCCCGCGGCCGCGAGCGACGCGTACGGGATGCGGGCCTGTGACCGGCTCGGCGCGTCAACGGGGTGGCCCCCGGCCGGGGTCGCCCAGTCGGTGTGGACGGTGGGGCGGCA
Organism: Micromonospora pattaloongensis; assembly: GCF_900107255.1. Taxonomy (GTDB): domain Bacteria; phylum Actinomycetota; class Actinomycetes; order Mycobacteriales; family Micromonosporaceae; genus Micromonospora_I; species Micromonospora_I pattaloongensis. The sequence goes on from NZ_FNPH01000003.1 coordinate 112,499, forward strand.
CGCCAAGACCGACACGATCCGGGAGCACGCCGAACGCCTGCACGCCGCGGCCCCGACCGAGACGCCGATCGCCCCGCCGGGCTGGGAGCAGCTGCTCTTCGACATGATTGACGCCTGCGTGGCGGCCGGTTGGCAGCCGCCGACCCCGGCCCCGAGCACGACCACCAGCACCCCGACGGAGTAGCACGATGGCTCTCGACGACGGCCCGGTGCGCCCGGCCACCCCCGGCGACCTGGCCGCGATCGCCGCCATCTACGCGCACTACGTCGAGACCAGCATCGCCACGTTCGACGAGGTCGCCCCGACCGTCGCGGACTGGGAACGCAAGGCGGCCGACCTCGCCGCGCGCGGCCTGCCCCTGCTCATCGCCGACGACGGGGAGGTCGCCGGCTACGCCTACGCCGCGCCGTGGCGACCGAAGCCCGCGTACCGGCACACCGTCGAGGACAGCATCTACCTGGCCCCCGGCCACACCGGCAAGGGGCTGGGGCGCGCCCTGCTGGCCGCGCTGCTGGACCGCTGCGGGGCGGCCGGCGCCCGGCAGGTGATCGCGGTGATCACGGACAGCGGGGATCCCGGCTCGCTCACGCTGCACCGGCGGCTCGGGTTCGTCGACGCCGGCCGGCTCACCGCGGTCGGCTTCAAGCACGGACGCTGGATCGACACGCTGCTGCTTCAGCGCGACCTCACCGACGCGACGGCGGATGGCCCAGGGCCACGCTAGCGTCCGGCGTCGATAGCCGGCAGGGACGCCGAGATCACGCCCCAGCTCAGGGCTCGCGCAGTCGCCAGCCGCCGGCCAGCGCCGGCTCGGGCACCGGCGCCGACACCGGCCCGCGGTCGCGGCGCAGCAGCAGCGACAGCACGGCCGCGCCGATCGACAGCGCGCCGGCCACGTACCAGGCCAGCGCATAGGTGCCGAGCTGGTCCCGGATCACGCCGGCGCCGGTCGCCGCGACCGCCGCGCCGATCTGGTGCGAGGCGAAGACCCAGCCGAACACCACCGGCCCGTTGTCGCCGAAGTACTCCCGGCAGAGCGCGACCGTCGGCGGCACGGTGGCCACCCAGTCGAGCCCGTAGAAGACGATGAAGACCAGCATGTTGGGCTCGGCGGTCGCCGCGAAGAGGCTCGGCAGCACGAGCAGCGACGCGCCGCGCAGCGCGTAGTAGGCACCCAGGAGCAGCCGACTGTCGACCCGGTCGGTGAGCCACCCGGACGCGATCGTGCCGACGATGTCGAAGAGCCCGACCAGGGCGAGCAGCCCCGCCGCGGTGGTCTGCGGCATGCCGTGGTCGTGCGCGGCGGGGATGAAGTGCGTGCCGACCAGCCCGTTGGTGGTCGCGCCGCAGATCGCGAAGCCGCCGGCGAGCAGCCAGAACGGTCGGGTCCGCGCCGCCGCGGCCAGCCCGCCGAGCGCGCGCGCCGCCGCGCCCCGCCCGTCGTGCGGCGTCGGCGGCGCGGGCTCGGTCGCGCCGTACGCGGTCACGCCGAGCTCCGCCGGGTGGTCGCGCAGCAGGAACCAGATCAGCGGTACGACCGCCAGCGCCGCCCCGGCGACGATCAGCGCGGCGGTACGCCAGCCGTGCTCGCCGGTGACCGTGGCCAGCACCGGCAGGAACACCAGTTGGCCCGCGGCGCTGCCGGCGGTGAGCACCCCGGTGACCAGCCCGCGCCGGCGCACGAACCACCGCCCGGTCACGGTGGCGACGAAGGAGAGCGCCATCGAGCCGGTGCCGAGCCCGACGAGCACGCCCCAGCAGAGGATCAGCTGCCAGCTGGCGGTCATGAAGACGGTCAGCGCGCTGCCGGCGGCGACCACCAGCAGCGCCGCGGCCACCACCCGGCGCACCCCGAACCGCTCCATCAGGGCGGCGGCGAACGGCGCGGTCAGTCCGAACAGCACGAGGTTGACCGAGACGGCGGCGGAGATCGTGCCGAGCGGCCAGCGGAACTCGGCGTGCAACGGGTGGATCAGCACGGCGGGAGTGGCGCGGAAGCCGGCGGCGCCGACCAACGCGACGAACGCGACGGCGGCGACGATCCAGGCCGGATGCAGACGGGTACGACTCACCCGGCCAGTGTTGATCAAAGTTGGCCCGTTCGGGGAGTGGCCCGCCGGCCAGGATGCGCAAGAATCGGGCCATGTCCGGTCACGCAATCGCCGTCCTGGCGCTCGACAGCGTGGTGGCGCTCGACCTCGGCACCCCCGCGCAGGTCTTCGGGGCCGCCCGGGACGCGGCCGGTCGGCCGCTCTACACCGTCACCACCTGCACAGCGGATGGCACGCCGGTGCGCAGCACCGCCGGCTTCCGGGTGCTGCCCGACGCCGGACTGGCGGCGACCGCCACCGCCGACACGGTGATCGTCCCCGGCGTGCAACACGGTCCGGCGCTCAGCGACGGCGCCGTCGACCCCGCGGTGACGGCGGCACTACGCGCCGCGCACCGCCGCGGCGCCCGCGTCATGTCGATCTGCACCGGCGCCTTCGTGCTGGCCGCCGCCGGCCTGCTCGACGACCGACCCGCGACCACCCACTGGTGGTACGCGGACGGGTTCCGCCGGCTCCACCCGCGGGTGCGGCTCGACCCCGACGTGCTCTTCGTCGACGACGGCGAGGTGCTCACCTCGGCCGGGGTGGCGGCCGGAATCGACCTCTGCCTGCACGTGGTGCGGCGGGATCACGGCAGCGAGGTGGCCAACCGGGCGGCGCGGCGCTGCGTCGTGCCGCCGTGGCGGGACGGCGGCCAGGCGCAGTACATCGAACGGCCGCTGCCGGAACCCGCGGAGGCGTCCACGGCGGCCACCCGGCAGTGGATGCTGCGCCGGCTCGACGAGCCGCTGACGCTGCGCGCGATGGCGCAGCACGCAAGCATGAGCGTGCGCACCTTCACCCGCCGGTTCCGCGACGAGACCGGGCTCAGCCCCGCCCGGTGGCTGCTCCGGCAGCGCACCGAGCACGCCCGGCTGCTGCTGGAGACCACCGACCTCGGCGTCGACCGGGTGGCGCGGCAGGCCGGCTTCGGCACCGCCGCGGCCCTACGCCAGCAGTTTCAGGCCGCGCTCGGCGTCGCCCCGGCCACCTACCGCCGCACGTTCCGCCGCCCAGCCGTCCCCTCGGAGAGGCTCAGCGGCATGCGGCGCCGTTGAGCGTGAACGTGGTGGGGGCGGGCTGGGCGCCGCCCGGCGTACCCAGGAAGCCGAAACTGACCGACCCGCCCGGCGCGATCGTCGCGTTCCAGTTGGCGTTGCGGGCGGTCACCGCCGCGCCCTGCTGGCTACCGACCGCGTTCCACCAGTTCGATGCGCGCTGGGGGCCCGGGAACGTCCAGCCCACCGTCCAGCCGTTGACCGGCTGGCTGCCGGTGTTGGTCACGGTCACCGTCGCGGTGAAACCGGTCCCCCACTGGCTGTCCACCTTGTACGTCACCGCGCAGGTCGCGGCCGGGGCGGTCGTGCCGAATGAGATCCGGTGCAGCTGGCCGGGCAGGTCGTTGGCGAGATAGAACTCGCCGTCGGCGTCGACCCCGAGCGTCGTCGGCTGGATGGTCAGCTCGCCGAGCGGCCGCGTCGCGTAGCCGCCGCCGGAGGCCGGCCGGATCGCGAAGGCGGTGCCGGAGCAGTAGTCGGTGGCCAGGTATGTGCCGGCGGCGAGGTCGGCGAACTGCCGGCCGCGGTAGACGTGCCCGCCGATCACCGCGCACCCGTCGGTCGAGGTCCGGTAGGAGAAGACGGCCTCGACGTACTGCGCGCCGGGCACGCAGCGGTCGGGGTTGAAGACCTGCGGACCCTCCCGGCAGGACCAGCCCAGGTTGGCGCCGGCGCGCCCGCGGGCCAGGTGGTCCACCTCCTCGTACGTCCCCTGGCCGACGTCGGCGATCCAGAGCGAGCCGTCCTGCGGGTCGAACGAGAACTTCCACGGGTTGCGCAGCCCGTACGCCCAGATCTCCGGGCGGGCACCGGCGGTGCCGACGAAGGGGTTGTCGGCGGGGACGCAGTAGGGGCGGCCCGCGCAGCCGACGTCCAGCCGCAGGATCTTGCCGAGCAGCGTGCCGAGGTTCTGGCCGGTGTTCAGCACGTCGTCGGCGCCGCCGCCGTCGCCGAGGCTCCAGTAGAGGTAGCCGTCCGGGCCGAACGCGAGCTGCCCGCCGTTGTGGTTGGGGTACTCGGCGTGCGGCTGGGTCAGCAGGATCTCCTCGCGCGCCGGCGGCACCGGCGTCTGGTCCGCCCGGTCCAGCCGGAAGCGGGACAGTGTCACCCGGCCGTCGGGCAGCGCGGTGTAGGCCACGTACAGGGCGCGGGTCTGCGCGAAGCGCGGCGAGGTCGCGATGCCGAGCAGGCCGCGCTCGTTGCCGGACGTGTCGACCCGGTCGGTGAGGTCCAGCAACGTGTCGGCGGCCAGCCCGCTCTCCGGGTGGTACGTGCGCACGGTGCCGGCCTTCTCGGTGATCAGCAACCGGCGGCTGCCGTCGTCGGGCGCGACGATCGCGGTGGGACGGCGCAGCCCGGAGGCGACCTGGGTGGTGGTGACGGTGAGCTGGTCGAGCGGCACCGCCGCGGCGGGGGCGGCGGGGGCGGCGCCGCGGGCGGCGGGCGCGGCGGAGAGCACGAGTGGGGCGAGGAGCGCCACCGCAGCGGTGACGCCCAGCCGTCCGAAAGTTCGCCGCATATCGACTCCCATCGTTTCGACGGAAGGTAGTGCCCGCACACGGTCCCGCCAACCGCCGGCCCAGATTCTGGGAACGCTCCCAGTGGAGGGAGCGGCGGAAGATTCAGGCCCGCAGCGCGCGGAGCTGGTCGGTATGGGTCGGCAGATGCAGGCGTCCGTGCAGGTCGAGCACCCGCCCCCAGGGCAGCGGCTCGTCGACGCGGAGCGCGAAGCCGTCGCGGATCAGCGTGTGGACCAGCGTCTCGCCGTGCACGCCGAGCCGCCCGATCACCCCGGACACCCGCTCGCTGCTCTCGCGCAGCCGGTCCGCCAGCCCGGGCAGTCCGCCGCATTCGGCGATGATCGCGTCGAGCTGCGGATTGTGCAGCTCGTTGTGGTTGTAGTAGACCCAGGGCGAGCCGGCCAGCACCGCCTCGGTGGTCCGCAGCAGCAGCTCGTCGTTGGCCACCACGTGCGCGGCCACCTGCTCGGCGCGCCACTGGCCCGGCGGCGGGGGCGCGAAGCCGCCGGCCTCGATCTCGGCGAGCAGGGCGTCGTACGCCCGGCGCAGCTCGGCCGCCTCCATGCCGCCACTCTAGGCGGCCGGCGCGGTGCGCCGAGCCTGATCAGCGGGCCCGGCGGCCGCGGCGCGCGTGGAGGTAGTCGGCGACGACGTAGCGGCCGAGTTCGTCGGCGTCGGGGGTGAAGACCCGGCCGCCGCTGCGCCGCGCGACCGCGTCGACGAAGCGGCGCAGGCCGGGGTCCTCGCCGAGCATGAACACGTTCAGCGTCGCCCCGGCGCGGGTCAGTTGATCGACCTCGTGCACGGTCGCGCGCACCGTCTCGGGCAGCGGCGGCCAGCAGAACACCGCCTCCCCGTCGGCCTCCAGGTGCGCGGTGGGCTCGCCGTCGGTGACGACCAGGACGACCGGCTCGGCCCCCGCATGCCGGCGCAGGTGCCGACCGGCGAGCCGCAGCGCGTGTTGCAGGTTGGTGCCCTGGATCAGCTCCGGCCCGACGGCGGCGAGCTCGGTCTGCGAGAGCGGCAGCGCGCGCCGCCCGAAGCCGATGATCTGCAGCGCGTCCTGCGGGAACCGGGTCGCGACCAGATGCGACAGCGCGAGCGCGGTCTGCTTCATCGGCCCCCACCGCCCGTCGGCGATCATCGAGTACGACAGGTCGACGCAGAGCGCCACCGCCGCCGAGGCGCGCCGCTCGGTCTCCACCACCTCGAAGTCCTCGACGGCGAGCCGCACCGGGGTCGCCGGGCCCGCGCGGCGCACCGCGTTGCCGATCGTGCGCACCACGTCGAGCGGCTGCTCATCGCCGTACTCCCAGGGCCGCGACGCCCCGGTCAGCTCGCCGGCGGCGCCGGCCGAGCGCAGGTCGTGCTGACCGCGCGGCCTGCCGGCCAGCTCGGCGAAGACCGCGCGCAGCGCGGTCGCGCCCAGCCGCCGCAGCGCCTTCGGGCTCAGCGTCAGCCCCTCGGCGTCGCGGCTCACCCAGCCCTGCCGGCGCAGCTCGCGCTCCAGCTCCTGCAGCCGTCGTACGTCGTCGGCGGCGTCCCGGCCGAGCTGCCGCGACACCGCCTCCACGTCGACGTCGTCGAGGGTGGCGCCCGGGTGCTCCTGGCCGAGCTGGTCGAGCAGGTCGTCGAGCTCGCCGATCTCCTCCAGCGCGGCGGCCGCGTCGCCGTACCCGAGCCCGTCGCGGCCGCGTACCTGCGCGCCGCGCCCCCAGCGCAGGTCGGGGCGGAGTGCCCGCAGGTTGTCGGTGAGCGCGGCCAGCTCCGGCGCGAGGTCGCCGAGGGAGTGCGCCATCAGCCGGGACAGCTCGTCGCGCTGCTGCGGCGACAGGGAGCGCAGCAGCCGCTCACCGGCGGCGGCGCGCCGGGCGAGCGTGTCGACCAGCTCGTCGACGGAGCCGGGCTTCTCCGGGAAGAACTCGCCGTGCCGGCGCATGAACTCGGCGAACGCGTCGGTGGTGTCCTCGGCGCGGGCGTGCCGGGCGAGCAGGTCGTTGAGGTCGCGCAGCATCTCCGCGGTCCGCTGCCGCGCCGCCGGGTCCTGCTCGCGCAGCGCGTCGCGCAGCCCGGCGAACCGCTGCTCCAGCACGTCGCGGCGCAGCCCCTCGACGATCTGCTGGTACGACCGGCGCGCGTCGTCGCTGGCCCAGTCGTACCCGGCCAGCTCGGCCACGGCGCGCGCGGTGGAGCGGGGCAGGTTGTCCAGCACGGTCTCGGCGAAGCGGGCGGCCTCGTCGTCGCGCCGGCCCAGCTCGTCGCGCTCGGCGGCGAGCGCCTGGTCGAGAAGCGCCCGGGCGCGGGTCACCGCGCCGTCGAGCTCGCCGCGGCGCAGCGCCTCCCGGCGCAGCCGCCGGGCCCGGGCGGCCAGCTCGTCGAGGCCCCGGCCGCCCTGCGGGCCTCGGCGCAGCAGGTCCCGCAGCGCCTCGCGCAGGCTGCCGCCGGCGAGCACCTCGGCGCCGACGGCGTCGACGGCGGCGCGCACATCGTACGGCGGGGCGAGCGGGTCGGGTCCGCCGCGCCACGCCCCGTACCGGTAGCGGTTGCCCGGCACGGCTCAGTCCCGCCCGCCGTAGCGGGTGCGCCCGCCGTCGGTGAGGTCCTTGCCGAGCCGCCGGGTCAGGTGCAGCCCTTCGAGGACGAACTCGATCGCGGCGGCGGCCTCGCCGGGGGTGGGCGCGTCGCCCAGGCCGAGCCGGTCGAGCACCTTCGCCAGGCCGGGGACCGTGCCGACCTGCCGCAGCAGCTCCTCGGCGGCGACCAGCTCGCCGGTCTCGATGACGGCGTCGTCGGCGACGAGCGCGGTGAAGCCGGAGAGGTCGAGCCCGGCGAGGCGGTCGCGGAACGTCTCGGCGGTCGCGGTCCGCAACAGGTGCGCGAGGAGCTCGATCTCCCGCCCCTCCTCGCCGCTTTCGAACTCCACCTTGCCGCGCAGCGTGCTCACCACCGAGACCGTGTCGCCGACCCGGGCCACCGGCTCGCCCTCGCCGAGCAGCCCGGCGCGGCGCAGGGCGGCGGCGGCGACGGTCTCGGCGGCGGCGATCGCGAACCGCGCCGAGACCCCGGAGCGGGCATCGACCGACGGCGACTCGCGCACGGCGCGGGCGAACCGGGCGACGACCTCCAGCACGTGCTCGGGGACCGCGGCGACCAGCGCGGCCTCCTGGCGGACCAGCGCGGTCTCCAGCTCCAGGTCGACCGGGTAGTGGGTGCGGATCTCCGCGCCGAAGCGGTCCTTGAGGGGGGTGATGATGCGCCCGCGGTTGGTGTAGTCCTCCGGGTTGGCGCTGGCGACCAGCAGCAGGTCCAGCGGCAGCCGGAGCTGGTAGCCGCGCACCTGGATGTCGCGCTCCTCCAGCACGTTCAGCAGCGCGACCTGGATCCGCTCGGCGAGGTCGGGCAGCTCGTTGACCGCGAAGATGCCGCGGTTGGTACGGGGCACGAGTCCGAAGTGGATGGTCTCGGGGTCGCCGAGGGTGCGCCCCTGCGCGACCCGGATCGGGTCGACGTCGCCGATCAGGTCGCCGACGCTCGTGTCCGGGGTGGCGAGCTTCTCGCCGTACCGCATGGAGCGGTGCAACCAGGCGACCGGCAGGCCGTCGCCCGACTCGGCGGCGAGCGCGCGCATCGCCGGCGAGACCGGGTGCAGCGGGTGCTCGTTGAGCTCGGAGCCGGCGATCACCGGGGTCCATTCGTCCAAAAGCGACACCAGCGACCGGATCAGGCGCGTCTTGCCCTGCCCGCGCTCGCCGAGCAGCACCATGTCGTGGCCGGCGAGCAGCGCGCGCTCCACCTCCGGCAGTACGGTGTCCTGGTAGCCGACGATGCCGGGAAAGCGGTCGGCGCCCTCCCGCATCCGGGCGAGCAGGTTCTCGCGCAGCTCCTGCTTCACCGTTCGATAGCGATGGCCGGTCGCCCGCAGCTCGCCGACGGTACGGGGCAGGTCGGCGGGCGGGGTGGGGAGCGCCGGTTCGGCGGTTGCGGTCACCCGTCGACGCTAGCGCGCCCGCCGCGGATCGCCATCCGATCCGCCCGATTGGTCGTTAAAAACGCCGTTTTTGCCATCGATCATCGACACTGTTAGTAGCACCATTAGTGCGGAGAGTAGGCGATACTGAATCATGCCCCCCTCCCCCATCCCCACCGCCGCCCCCGGCGACGATCCCGCCCAGATTGCCAACCTCGTCATCACCTGGTCCGGGGTGATTCTCGCGGCCTTCGCGCTGCTGGTCGCGATCCTCACCGTGCTGTTCGTGGTCGCGGGCTTCGTCGGCATCCGCGAGCTGCGCTCGATCCGGCAGACCGGCGAGCGCGCCCGGCGCGAACTCGACAAGCAGCAGACCGTGGCCCAGGAGATCGTGGCCCAGGCCGACCGCGCGATCCACGGCGCGGAGATCCTCTCCGAGCAGGCGAACACGTTGATCGGCCGGGTGCAGACCGCGGTCGCCCGCGCGGACGAGCAGTCCGAGCAGGTGCACCTGCTCATCGACGACATGCAGTCCCGGCTCAGCGACTTCGACCAGCGGCTCACCACCCAGGTCGAGGTCTCGTACCTGTTCAATCAGGGCGAGGCGGCGTACCGGGAGGGCAACTACGCGACCTCCGTGGAGTACCTGCGCCGGGCGATCGAGCTGGACCCGAAGAACCCGCGGGTGCGCTACCGACTCGGCCGCTCCCTGACCAACCTCGGCGAGGACGCCGCGGCCGCCGAGGAGCTGAAGACGGCGCTGGAATACCACCTGCCCACCCACGCGGGCGAGCGGGCGCTCGCGCTGCTGCACCGCTACTCCGACCCCGACCTGGCGCTGGCGCACGCGCGCCGGGCCATCCAGCACAACCCGGCCGAGGCCGGCACCTGGAACTGCCTGGGGCTGATCCTGCGCGACAACGGGGACTTCGCGGGCGCGCGCGAGGCGCACCAGCAGGCGAACCAGCTCGACGGGGAACAGGTCGTCACGCCGTTCTACCTGGCGCTGCTCGCCGCCCAGGCGCAGGCGCTGCCGCACGCGCGGGACCGCTCGGCCGAGGCGATAAAGCGGCTGGAGACCGGGCACGGACGGGCCAGCATCAAGCCGATGTGGGCGGCCCTGATCCGCTGGGCCGACCTGCTGATGCGCGGCTCCTACGCGGAGGCCGACAGGTTCGCTGACATTCTGTACGAGACTTGCCCGTCTACCCGACGGGCGCGGGAGATCTGTGATCACATGGACTTCTTGCTACGCTCCCTCGGTCGCGAGGAGCACCGGGAGCGCTACGTCGCGCGGATCGAGGAGCACTGGCTGAGCAACCACCAGGGGTAACGGACACTAGGACAGGTTGGTGGGTCTGGGTTTCGGCGGTCTCCTTCGACGCGTTGCGGCCTCCACCCTCGGCCTGCACGGGGTACGCCTGTGCGAGTCGTCGCCCGCCCCCGAACTTCGTCGCGGCGGCCGGGAACCGGTCCGGTTCATGGACGTGATCCTGCTCCCCCTGACCACCGAGGATCTCAACACCCGCCAGATCCGCGAGGTCAACAAGCTCCGCCGGCAACTGATGCTCGGCGACCAGTCCGCCCAGTACGCGACGAACCACCGCGTCAAGAGCGCGATGGCCGCGGCCGTGACCCGGGTCGGCGCGCGCTCGGTGCTCGACTGGGGCTGCGGCTACCACCCGATGCGCGGGCTGCTGGAACACCGCGACCATTTCGTCGGCGTGGACATCGACCCGGAGGTGATCGCGGACAACCTCCGGCACGGCGTCGCCTGCCTGCCCGCCCAGGACGCCCCCACGATGCTCGCCGGGATGGCGTTCGACGCGATCGTGAGCGTCTTCGTCTTCCATTTCCGGATGCCGCCGGAGCACATCGAGTCCATGGTGCGGCTGATCGGCGCGAACGGCTTCATTCTCGCCAATGTCTACCGCCGGTCCGCCGAATCACGGCAGCGGCTGCGCCGGGCCTTCGAGGCACGCGGCCTGCAGGTCTGGACCCGTACGGATCCGACGCGCTGCGCGGCCGACCACGAATTCTGGTTGATCGCCTCGCCCCGCCGCGCCCACGAGGTCGCCGAGACGGTGCTCGACACCACGGTCGAACGGATGCGCCAACCGGCGCCGGCACACCCCTGACGCGGCCGGCGCGTCAGTACGCCGGGTCGTCCGTGTCCTGCGCGTCCTCCTCGGTCTCGGCGCCGTACCGGCGGGCGAGCGGCAGCACCACCCAGAGGAGAAGGAACCAGAGCGCGGTGACGGCCGTGAGCACGAACGCGACGCGCCCGGGGAGGATGAAGTCGGTGACGAGCAGCACCGCCGCCACCATCGCGATCAGCAGCGCGGCCATCCCGCCGGCCGCCATCCGGTGGGCGTACCGGGCGAGCTCGGGCTTGCGCCCGCTGCGGAACACCGCCCGGTGGAAGGCGACCGGCGAGATCAGCAGCGCGACCGCGGCCGCCGACGCCAGCAGCGCCACGAAGTAGCAGCCGCGCTGGAACCCGCTCAGCCTGGGGAAGCCGGTGGTGAACGGCAGGCTCAGCAGGAACGCGAAGAGGATCTGCACGCCGTTCTGCGCGACCCGCAACTCGTGCAGCAGGTCGTAGAAGTTGCGTTGCCACCGTTGCTTCTTCGTCTCCCGCGTCATCGCGGTCAACCCCTCGCCGAGCGCGCCCCGTGACCGGAGGCGGGTGCTGCCCCGTGGGGGACGGTCTACCCGCGGTGACCGGCCGGAAACCGGCCGGCGACCGTGAACGACCGCTCGGCTCAGCGCCCCGGCCGCCGGCCGCGTCCGCCCGGCCCGACCCGTCGCGTTCATCGATGCCGGCGATAGATTCGCAACCAGCACACATCGATGCATTTACCGCCGTCGTACCGAGGGTCCGGCCGCGATGCCGCCTCCCGCCGCGGAAAGGATGGCCGCGCATGAGCAACCCCGCCGGAGTCGAGATCATCGGCCCGCTGCACGACCGGTACGACGAGATCCTCACCCCGGACGCGCTCGCGTTCCTCGCCGAGCTGCACCGGACGTTCGAGCAGCGGCGTCGGGCCCTGCTGGTCGGGCGGGCCGAGCGGGGGGCCGCGCTGGCCGGCGGGGGCCTCCTGGACTTCCTGCCGGGGACCCGGAACATCCGCGACGGCGAGTGGCGGGTGGCCGACCCGGCGCCGGGGCTGGTCGACCGCCGGGTCGAGATCACCGGGCCGACCGACGCGAAGATGACGATCAACGCGCTCAACTCCGGCGCGAAGGTGTGGCTCGCCGACCACGAGGACGCGAACACCCCACGCTGGGAGAACGTGATCGAAGGGCAGCTCAACCTCCGGGACGCGGTCGCGCGCACGCTGGAGTTCACCTCGCCCGAGGGCAGGCGCTACCGGCTGAACGACGGCGAGCTGCCGACGATCGTGGTGCGGCCGCGCGGCTGGCACCTGACCGAGAAGCACATCCTGGTCGACGGCGAGCGCAGCTCCGGCAGCCTCGTCGACTTCGGCCTCTACTTCTTCCACTGCGCGAAGGCGCAGCTCGCGCGCGGCAGCGGCCCGTACTTCTACCTGCCGAAGCTGGAGAGCCACCTGGAGGCGCGGCTGTGGAACGACGTGTTCGTGCTGGCCCAGCAGCGGCTCGGTCTGCCGCTCGGCACGATCCGCGCCACCGTGCTGATCGAGACGTTCCCGGCGGCGTTCGAGATGGAGGAGATCCTCTACGAGCTGCGCGCGCACTCGGCCGGGCTGAACGCCGGACGCTGGGACTTCATGTTCAGCGTCATCAAGAAGTTCCGCACCCGTGGGCGGGACTTCCTGCTCCCCGACCGCAACGCCGTGACGATGACCGCGCCGTTCATGCGCGCGTACACCGAACTGCTGGTGCGGACCTGCCACAAGCGCGGCGCGCACGCGATCGGCGGCATGGCCGCGTTCATCCCCAGTCGGCGCGACCCCGAGGTCAACGAGGCGGCCATCGCGAAGGTCCGCGACGACAAGCGCCGGGAGGCGACCGACGGCTTCGACGGCTCCTGGGTGGCCCACCCCGACCTGGTGCCGGTCTGCCGGGAGGTCTTCGACGCCGTGCTCGGCGAGCGCCCGCACCAGCTCGACCGCACCCGCGACGAGGTGCGGGTCACCGCCGCGCAACTGCTCGCGGTCGCCGACACCCCCGGCCGGACGACTGAGGCAGGGCTGCGCAACGCGGTCAGCGTCGGCATCCAGTACCTGGCGAGCTGGCTGCGCGGCTCCGGCGCCGTAGCGGTCTTCAACCTGATGGAGGACGCGGCAACCGCCGAGATCTCGCGGTCGCAGGTGTGGCAGTGGCTGCACAACGACGTGGTCCTCGACGACACCGGCGACAAGGTCACCCGCGAGCTGGTCGAGCGGATCGCCGACGAGGAGATCGCGCGGCTCGGCCCCGATCCCGCCCGGTACGCCGAGGCCCGCGCGCTGTTCATGGAGGTCGCGGTCGCGGACGACTTCGTCGACTTCCTGACCCTGCCCGCCTACGAACGGATGGCCTGATCACGAAACGGAGGCCGGCGATGACCACGCGGGAGATCGGGACCCTGGCCGCGACGCTGCGGGCGGCGCTCGGCGACGAGCAGGTGATCAGCGACCGGCAGGAGCTGCGGACGTACGAGTGCGACGGGCTCGCGCAGTACCGGGTCGTCCCGGCGCTGGTGGCGCTGCCCCGGACGGCGGAGCAGTGCGCGGCGGTGGTGCGGGCGTGCGCCGCGGCCGACGTGCCGTTCGTGGCGCGCGGCTCGGGAACCGGGCTCTCCGGCGGGGCGCTGCCGCACGCCGACGGGGTGCTGATCGTGACCTCGCAGCTGCGCACGATCAAGGAGATCGCCCCGCAGGACGAGCGGGCCGTGGTCGAGCCGGGTGTGATCAACCTGCACGTGACCCGGGCCGCCGCCCCGTACGGCTACTACTACGCCCCCGACCCGTCCAGCCAGCAGATCTGCTCGATCGGCGGCAACGTCGCGGAGAACTCCGGCGGCGCGCACTGCCTCAAGTACGGCTTCACCACCAACCACGTGACCGGCCTGCAGGTGGTCACCCCGGACGGCGACCTGGTCCGGCTCGGCGGGCGCGCCCCGGACGCGCCCGGCTACGACCTGGTCGGCGCGTTCGTCGGTTCGGAGGGGACGCTCGGGATCGCGACCGAGGTCACCGTCCGGCTGGTCCGACTGCCGGAGACGGTGCGCACCCTGCTGGCGGCGTTTCGCGGCACCGACGCCGCGGGCGCGGCCACCTCGGCGATCATCGGCGCCGGGGTCATCCCGGCGGCGGTCGAGATGATGGACGCGCTGGCGATCGAGGCGGCCGAGGCGGCGGTGCACTGCGGGTACCCGGCGGGCGCCGGGGCGGTGCTGATCGTCGAGCTGGACGGCCCGGCGTCCGAGGTCGAGGCGCAGTTCGCGCAGGTCGAACGGCTCTGCCGGGAGCACGGCGCCTTCGAGATCCGGATCGCGGCCGACGAGACCGAGCGGCTGCTGTTCTGGAAGGGCCGCAAGTCGGCGTTCGCCGCGGTCGGTCGGATCAGCCCCGACTACATCGTCCAGGACGGGGTGATCCCCCGTACCGCGCTGCCCGAGGTGCTGCGCCGGATCGATCAGCTCTCCCGCGAGCGCGGCATCCGGGTCGCCAACGTCTTCCACGCCGGCGACGGCAACCTGCATCCGCTGGTGCTCTTCGACGACGCGGTCGAGGGGCAGGCCGAACGGGCCGAGGAGGTCTCCGGGGCGATCCTGGAGCTCTGCGTCGCGCTCGGCGGCTCGATCACCGGCGAGCACGGCGTCGGGATGGACAAGGCCCGCTACATGCCGCGGATGTTCACCGACGACGACCTGGACACGATGCAGCTGCTGCGCTGCGCGTTCGACCCGCGCGGGCTCGCCAACCCCGGCAAGGTCTTCCCGACGCCGCGGCTCTGCGGGGAGGTGCCGGGCCGGCGCACCGGGGTGCACCCCGCGCAGGCGGCGGGGCTGGCGGAGGTGTTCTGACCATGCCGGACGCCGTTCTCGCCGCGCTGCGTGCGGCGTCGCACGAGGCCAGCGGCCGCAGCAACCACACCGACGGGGTGTGGCTGGCCGACGACGAGCCGATCCTGCCGGGCGTACGACCCCGGTACATGGCGGCGCCCGGCTCCACCGCCGAGGCCGCCGCGGTGCTGCGCGCCGCCGCCGCCCACGACCTCGCGGTGGTGGTCGGCGGCGGGCTCACGAAGCAGGACTGGGCCGCCCCGCCCCGCCGCTGCGACCTGCTGCTGAGCACCCGCCGACTGACCGGGGTGGTCGAGCACGCCGCCGGGGACCTGATCGCGGTGGTGCGCGCCGGCACCCGGCTGACCGAGTTGGCGGAGCTGCTGGCCCCCGCCGGCCAGCAGCTCGCGCTGGACGCGCCGCTGTCCGGCGCGACCGTCGGCGGCACGGTCGCGGTGAGCACCAGCGGGCCGCGCCGGATGCTCTACGGCACCGTCCGCGACCTGCTGATCGGCGTCACGGTGGTCCGGCCCGACGGGGCGGTGGCGCACGCCGGCGGCAAGGTGGTGAAGAACGTCGCCGGCTACGACCTCGGCAAGCTGATCACCGGCTCGTACGGCACGCTCGGCCTGGTCACCGAGGCCGCGTTCCGGCTGCACCCCTGCCCCGCCGCCAGCGCGTACGTGTCGCGGCGCGCCGCCGACCCGGCCGACGCCGCCCGGCTCGTCGCCGGCGTGCTCGCCGGGCAGGTGGTGCCGAGCGCGCTGGAGATCGACGCCCCGGCCGAGGGCGGGCTCGCGGTGGTGGTGCTGCTCGAAGGGACCGCCAACGGTGTGGCGGGGCGCGCGGTGCGGACCACCCGGCTGCTCGGCGGGGACGCGGCGATCTCGGACGCGCCGCCGGGCTGGTGGTCGGCGTACCCGTGGGGGCCGGGCGACGTGGGGATGAAGCTGACCGCCGCGCTCTCCGGGGTTCCGGCGCTGCTCACCGCGGCGCTGACGGCGCGCCGGCAGCACGGCGTGCCGTTGGCGCTGCGCGGCTCGGCCGGCACCGGCGTGCTCTACGCGGGCCTGCCCGGCACGACGCGGGCGGAGACGGTGGCGGTCGTGGTCGACGCGCTGCGGGCCGCCGCGGGCGCGGCCGGCGGGCACGCGGTGGTGCTGACCGCGCCGGCGGCGGTGCGGGAGCGCGTCGACCTGTGGGGCCCGGTCGAGGGGCTGGAGCTGATGCGCCGGGTGAAGCGGCAGTTCGATCCCGACGCGCGGTTCGCGCCCGGACGCTTCGTGGGAGGGATCTGAGGTGAACGCCTTCGACGACCACCACCCGCCCCGGCCCGACCTGGTCGCCGACTGCGTCCACTGTGGGTTCTGCCTGCCCACCTGTCCCACGTACGTGCTGTGGGGCGAGGAGATGGACTCGCCGCGCGGGCGGATCCACCTGATGCGGCAGGGACTCGACGGCGAGCCGCTGTCGGACTCGATGGCGCAGCACTTCGACCGCTGCCTCGGCTGCATGGCCTGCGTCACCGCCTGCCCGTCCGGGGTGCGGTACGACCGTCTCATCACCGACACCCGCCAACAGGTCGAACGCCGACACCCCCGCACCCGGCGCGAACGGCTGCTCCGCGCGGCGATCTTCGGCCTCTTCCCGTACCCCCGCCGGCTGCGGCTGCTGCGCGGGCCGCTGCGGGCGTACCGGGCGAGCGGGCTGCGCCGGCTGGTGGCCCGCACCAAGCTGCTCCCCCGGCTCGCGCCGAGCCTCGCGGCGCTGGAGTCGCTGGCGCCCCGGCTGACCCGCCCGGAACGGCTGCCCCGGCGGCTGCCGGCCGTCGGGACCCGGCGGGCCCTGGTCGGGATGCTCACCGGCTGCGTGCAGCGGGCGTTCTTCCCCGACGTCAACGCCGCGACCGCCCGGGTGCTCGCCGCCGAGGGGTGCGAGGTGCTGATCCTGCCGGAGCGGCAGGGCTGCTGCGGGGCGTTGAGCGTCCACAACGGACGCGATGCCGAGGCGCGGCGGTTCGCGCGGGCGCTGATCGACACGTTCGAGGGCGCCGGACTCGACCACTTCGTGGTCAACGCGGCCGGCTGCGGCTCGGCGCTGAAGGAGTACGGGGAGCTGCTCGCCGACGACCCGGTGTACGCCGGACGGGCCGCGGCGTTCGCGGCGCGGGTGCGGGACCTGTCCGAGCTGCTCGTCGAGCTCGGTCCGGTGGCGCCCCGGCACCCGCTGCCGGTGACCGTCGCCTACCAGGACGCCTGCCACCTGGCGCACGCCCAGGGCGTCCGCGCCCAGCCGCGCGCGCTGCTCGCCGCCATCCCCGGCCTGACCCTGCGCGAGATCGCCGACCCGGAGCTGTGCTGCGGCTCCGCCGGCGTCTGGAACGTGCTCAACCCCGAACCGGCGGCCGAACTCGGCGAGCGCAAGGCCCGCGATGTGCTCGCCACCGGCGCCGAACTGCTCGTCACCGCCAACCCCGGCTGCATGATGCAGATCGCCGCCGCCGTGCAGCGGATCGGCGCCACCATCGCGCTGGCGCACACCGCCCAGCTCCTCGACGCGTCGATCCGCGGCCTCGATGTCGAACAGCTCCTCCGCACCGCCTCCCGTCCGTCCCCCACCGGTTCGAGGTGACCCCCATGCTGGAGCAGTACACGATCATCACCGACCCCGTCGGCGGCTCCGTCGCGCTCTCCGCGATCTTCGCCGCCCTCCCCCTGCTCACGCTCTTCGTCCTGCTCGGCGTGCTGCGGATGCGGGCCTGGCTCGCCGGCCTCATCTCGCTCGCCGTCGCGCTCGCGGTGGCGGTCGCCATCTACGCGATGCCGGCCGGCCAGGCGCTGCTCTCCGCGACCGAGGGCGCGGCGTTCGGGTTCTTCCCGATCCTGTGGATCGTCATCAACGCGATCTGGGTCTACAACCTCACCGTCGCGAGCGGCCACTTCGACGTGCTGCGGCGCTCCTTCGAGCGGGTCAGCCCGGACATGCGGATCCAGGCGATCATCATCGCGTTCTGCTTCGGCGCGCTGCTGGAGGCGCTGGCGGGCTTCGGCACACCGGTCGCGATCACGGTCGTCATGCTGATGGCGCTCGGCTTCCGGCCGATCCACGCCGCCGCGGTGTCGCTGATCGCCAACACCGCGCCGGTCGCGTACGGCGCGCTCGCCACCCCGATCGTCACGCTCGCCACCGTGACCAGCGGCGCCAACGACGACGCGCGGCTCACCGTCGAGACGCTCGGCGCGATGGTCGGGCGGCAGACCCCGATCCTCGCCGTCGTGGTGCCGCTGGTGCTCGTGGCCGTGGTCGACGGCCGGCGCGGGGTCCGGCAGACCTGGCCGGCCGCGCTGGTCGCCGGGCTCTCGTTCGGGATCGCGCAGTTCGTCGCCGCGAACTACATCTCGGTTCCGCTGACCGACATCGTCGCGGCGCTGGTCTCGGCCGGCGCGGTCGTGGCGCTGGTCCGGATCTGGCGTCCGGCGGAGTCGCCGGAGCTGCAGGCATCACCGGAGGCGGCGGACGGCCCGGCGGGGGCGGCGGACCGCGGGGCGGTGGTGCCGGCGGCCCGGCGCGGCGACCGGGACGTCGCGGCGCGCAGCCCGGTCGCGGCGGGCGGCGGCGCGACCGCGACCGACGGGCCGGACGCAGCCGACCCGGGCGGCGCGGTCCCGGCCGGCGCCGGCCCCGGGGTACGCGACACCGCCGGTCCGCCCGCCACGGTCGGGCGGGACCGGCCGGCGGAGGTGGCGCGCGCGTACGCGCCGTACCTGATCATCATTGCGATCTTCTCGATCGCGAACCTCGGACCGGTCAAGGACGCGCTGGCCGGCGAGCCGTGGACGGTGAAGTTCCCCTGGCCCGGCCTGGACGTCGTCAACGCCGCCGGCGAACCGCTGTCGTCGATGACGTTCACCTTGAACTGGCTGCCCGCCGCCGGCACCCTGATGATCTTCGCCGGGCTGCTCACCGCCGTCGTGCTGCGCGTCTCCGCCGGCCGGGCGCTCCGCGCCTACCTGGCGACCTACGTCGAGCTGCGCAACGCGATCGTCACGGTGATGGCGGTGCTGGCATTGGCGTACGTGCTCAACCAGTCCGGGCAGACCCAGACCCTGGGCACGTTCCTAGCCCAGGCCGGCGGCGGCTTCGTCTTCCTCTCCGCGATCCTCGGCTGGATCGGCGTCGCGGTGACCGGCTCCGACACCTCGGCCAACGCGCTCTTCGGGGCGTTGCAGGTGCAGACGGCGGCGCGGGCCGGGCTCGATCCGCTGCTGCTCGCCGCGGCCAACTCCTCCGGCGGCGTGATGGGCAAGATGATCAGCCCGCAGAACCTGGCGATCGCCGCCGCGGCGGTCGGCATGGCCGGCCGGGAGGGCGAGATCTTCCGCAAGGTGCTGGGGTGGAGCCTGGCGCTGCTGCTGTTCATGTGCGTGCTGGTGGCGCTGCAGGCCTCACCGGTGCTCGGCTGGATGGTGCCCTGAGGCGCCGCGCCCCCCGTGACCGGCGCGGCACGCCGCGCCGATCACCGCCGGGCTCAGCCCGCGGCGTTGGCCGTGGTCGGGCACGGCCAGACGCTGCGCTCCAGCCAGCGCTGGAACGGGCCGGGCCGGGCGATGCCGTACCCCTGCGCGAAGTCGACGCCGGCGGCGCGCACACAGCCCAGGATCTCGTCGTCCTCGACGAACTCGGCGATCGTGCGCAGCCCCAGCCGGTGGCCGATGCCGTTGACGGACTCCACCATCAGCCGGTCGACGGGGTCGCGGGTGATGCCGCGGACGAAGTTGCCGTCGATCTTCAGGTAGTCCACCGGCAGACACTTGAGGTACGCGAACGACGACAGCCCGGCGCCGAAGTCGTCCAGCGCGAAGTGGAAGCCCAGCCCGCGCAGCGTGCTGATGAAGTCGGCGGCCGCGGTCAGATCGGTGATCGCCACGGTCTCGGTGATCTCGAAGCAGACGAGATCGGGCCGGACACCGGTCTCGGCCAGCTGCGCGCGGATGTACTCCAGGAAGCGCGGGTCCCCGACGGACGGTCCGGAGAGGTTGATGGAGTAGCGGTCGCCGTCGGCCGGCCGGCCGGCGTAGTGCCGGGCGAGAGCGGCGAAGGTGGCGCCCACCACCCAGCGGTCGAGCGCCGGCAGCAGGTCGTACCGCTCGGCCGCCGGCAGGAACGCGCCCGGGGCGACCATCGTGCCGTCGGTGTCGCGCAGCCGCAGCAGCAGCTCCCCGAAGCGCCCGTGCGCGTGCCCGCTCACCGGGACGATCGGCTGGAAGTACAGCTCCAGCCGGTCCTCGCGCAGCGCCGCCATCACCCGCGCCGCCCACTCCACCGCGTTGCGGTGCCGGGCCAGCGCCGCGTCGTCGGGCTCGTAGACCTCGACGCGGTTGCGCCCCTTGTCCTTCGCCGCGTAGCAGGCCGCCTCGGCCGCCCCGATCACCTCCTGCGGCGCCAACGCCAGCGAGGTGACCGGCACGACGCCGATGCTCGCGGTGACCTCGAAGGCGCGATCGGCGTTGCCGAAGCCGCGCTGCGCGAGGCGGCAGCGGAGCCGTTCGGCGTACGCCACCGCGTCGGCGAGGGTGTGCCCGGGCAACAACACCGCGAACCGATCCCCGCCGAGCCGCGCGAGGTCCGCGTGCGGGTCCAGCTCGCGCAGCGCCGCCGCGACCTGACGCAGCAGCTCGTCACCGGCGGCCTGGCCGCAGGTCTCGGTGACGATCCGGAAACGGTCGAGGTTCGCGGCGCAGACCGCGTACGGCTCACGGTCCCGCCCGGTCGCCACCAGCGCGGTGGCCACCCGGCGCTCGAACTCGGCCCGGTTGAGCGTCCCGGTCAGCGCGTCGTGGCTTGTCCGGTACTCCAGCTCGGCGACCGCCCGGTCGCGCGCGTCCTGGGCACGCTCGGTCACCCGCCAGTGCACCAGCACGGCGGCCGAGGCCGCGCCCAGGAACATCAGGTGCAGGGCCGCCCAGGCGTGCGGTGGCTGCGTGCCGTCCGGGTGCGTGTAGATCGCGTGCGGCGCGATCGGGTCGATCACGATGTGTTCGACCACCACCACGGCGGCGGCGACGAGGTACGCCAGCCAGTCCTGATAGAACATGATCACGAGTAGCGTGACGAAGAAGTGCAGGTGCGCCTCCGGCATCCCGTCGGCGACATGGATCACGACCGCCGTGGAACCGACCAGCCCGAGGGTGGCGACCGCCGACCGCAGCCGGCGACCCAGCCGGGGATATCCCGCGCCCAGCAGGCTCAGCACGAGCGGCGTCACGTGTTCGGCGGCGTGCAACGGGGGAATGCCACGCGCCAGCCCGTACCCGAACAGCCCTGCCGCGTGCAGCGCGATCAGCCACCAGATGAACCGGTGGCGATTCCTCCACTCGACGGGCGACAACGGTCGTCCCCGCGGAACTGCCGCGCGGACCGCGCCCATCAGTGTCGTCACCCTCGCCTGTTCGGCGACGACCAGAACGAACTGAGGAATGTCGGGCCGGGATCGGCCGCCGGGCGCCGCATCGGGTTGAGCGTCACATCTTCCTCAACTCGCGGCACGTCCGGCCGATCGGACGGTGTCAGCGTTCTGCGCCGGGCCCACCCGCACCGGCGTCCGCGCCCCACGGAGGACGGTTCATGGTCGACGAGGTGTCGTTGCCCGCCATCAACGCGCTGATCGAGGTGAGCGTTTTCGGCGGAGACTCCTACAAGTCGCGGGTGGAGGACCTCGACAACGGCGTCATCACCGTCGCCGCGCCGCTCAACCTGCGGGTCACCGAAGTGCCGGACGTCGGCGACAAGCTGACCGTGCGTTGGCCCGCCGGCCCGCGCGGCCGGTACGCGGTGACCGGATCGATCGTGGAGGTCACGAGCGGGGCCGTGCCGCGCTGGGCGATGCGCCCAGAGGGGGCACCCAAAATCGAACAGAGCCGCTCCTTCGTGCGCGGCGGCGGCAACGAGCCGCTGAAGGTGCAGCGGATCAAGCCGGACGGCGAGCCGGCCTCCGGCCGGGTCATCGACATCAGCGAGGGCGGCATCCGGGCACGCTTCGACCAGCTCGAGCTGGGCGCGGGTGACGAGGTGCACGTCACGGTCGAGCTCGGCGACGACGTGCTGGGCACCGAGGGCCGGGTGCTGCGGACATGGCAGGACGGCGAGGACGAGGCGGAGACCTTCGTCGTCATCGTCTTCGAGCCGCACGAACGCGACGCCCGGGTGATCCGCCGGTACGTCCTGCGGCACCAGCTGATGATGCGCAACGGCCGCCTCAACGACTGAGCACCCCTCCCCGTTCGCCCGTTCCGCGATGACCGCACGAGACCTACCGAGGAGTACGGCCGGTTGGTAGCGTCAGCCGCGTTGGCTGCACCACCAACCGGGCTGAAGGTGGCCGCGGCCCGGTGCGAGGCGAGCCGGCCGAGCACCCCGCGGCAGGCCGACCAGAGAGGCATCGTTGCTGACCACGCTTGAAGGCCACTACCTGCGGTCCATTGTGCTCGATCACTATCGGGTGCGTCGCTACCTCCAGTCGGAGGGCGCGGCGTGGGACACGATGCCGTTCTTCGGCCTCGTTGAGGCGGCGTTCAACACGGCCGTGGGGCAGCTCGGCCGCACCCGGTTGGGCCCGGACCAGCTGGAGCGCTTCGCCGACCGCGCCGCCGCCTCGTCCCGCCGGTTCTACTCGGTCACCCCCGATGAGGCCTCCCGGGTGCTCCGGTACGAGCTGGGCGAGGAGGTGGCGGTGGCCGACCTGGGCGGCCGGCTCGAGCTCGCGGCCCGGGTCGCGGTGATCGCCACGACCGTCCCGCACCTGCGGCTCACCCTGCACGACCTCGACAACATGCTGCGCAAGGCGGAGCTGCTCGCCCAGCAGTGGGGGTTCGACGCGACCCCGTACTATCCCGGCACGCTGGCCCGGTTGGTCCTGATGCTCGCCGACGCGCGCTGGACCACCGCGCGGCTGCGCCGGGGCCGGCACCACCTGCGGCCCGCGCTCCCCCGGCACTCCCGCGCCCGCTGAGGCGCGGGCGAGGGGGTCAGAGGGCGGAGCCGGGGCAGAGCAGGGCGACGGCGGCGGGCAGGTCGGGGAGCACCAGCGTGGCGGGCGGGTCGTCGGGCAGGTGCCCGTACTCGCCGGTGGTCACCCGGATGGCGCGGGCCCCCACCGCGCGCGCCACCGCCACGTCCTTGCCGGGCCGGTCCCCCAGCACGACCAGCTCCCCCGCCGGCACCCCGAGCAGCTCGGCGGCGTGCCGCAGCCCCCGCGGGTCCGGCTTGCGGGCCGCGCGCCCACCCAGCTCGTCGGTGATCACCACCGCGTCGAACGCGTCGGCCAGCCCGGTGGCGGCCAGCTTGGCCCGCTGGATGGCGGGGTTGCCGTCGGTCAGGCAGGCCAGCGGGTACCGCACCCGCAGCGCGGCGAGCGCCGCCCGCACCCCGGGATACGTCGGCAGGCGCCGCGGCCGGTACGCCGTGAACGCCGCCACCAGCTCCGGCACCAGCTCGACGATCCGCGCCGGCGGCACCCCGCACGCGGCCAGCGCGCGGTCGATCGTGCCGCCGCGATCGGAGCCGGCGCGCAGCTCGACGCGGAGCGCGCGGGCCACCGCGGCCCCGTGCAGCCCGGCGCGGGCGGCGGCCCGCCCCACCGCGCGAGCCGCGCCGGCCAGATAGGAAGCCTGCGGGTAGGCGGTGTCGTCGAGATCGACGACCACCCCGGCGGGGAGTCGGCCGGGCCAGGTCACCACGGTAGCCGCCCGTCGGTGTAGTCGGGCTCGGTCAGGGTCAGCAGGGGCGTGGTGGCCGGGTCGGCGAGCAGCGCCGCGACCCGCGCGCCGGTGGTGCCGTCGCCGTACGGGCAGGGCAGCGCGGCGATCCGGGCCTGCTCGTCGGGACGGGCGAGCCGGCGCGCGGCGGCGAGCGCCCGGTCTGCCTCCTCGTCGGTGGTCAGTCCGGTCAGGACGGTCGAGCCGAGCTCCACCCCCTCCCAGCGCGGCGTGGACCGGCGCAGCACCACCACCGGCACCCCGAAGTAGGCCGCCTCCTCCTGCAGCCCACCCGAGTCGGTGACCGCGAGCCGCGCGTGCGCCAGCGCGGTCAGCAGCTCCGGGTACGGCAGCGGCTCCCGCAGCGTCACCCCGGGCGCACCGGCGAGCCGCCCGGACAGCCCGTGCTCGCGCAGCCGGGCCGCGGTGCGCGGGTGCACCGGGAAGAGCACCGGGCCGACCCGGGCCGCGAGCGCGGTCACCAGGTCGACGAGGCGGCGCAGCCGGGCCGGGTCGTCGACGTTGCCGGCCCGGTGCGCGGTGACGAGCACCCCGGTGCGCTCCCCCAGCGGCGCGGGGTCGACGGCGCGTTCCCGCAGGGCGTCGATGACCGGGTTGCCGACCACGAAGACGCGTTCGGCGGCGATCCCCTCAGCGGCGAGGAACGCGGCGGCCCGGACGGTGGGCGCGAGGTGCAGCTGCGCGACGGCCGCGGCGAGCCGCCGGTTGCTCTCCTCCACGCTGCGCTGGTTGAAGCTGCGCAGCCCGGCCTCCAGGTGGGCCAGCGGCAGCCCGGCGGCCCGGGCGGCCAGCGCGTACGCGGGCACGGTGTGGGTGTCGCCGAGCGCGAGCACCAGGTCGACGGGGTGCGCGTCGAGCACCCGGGCGGCGTCGGCGACCAGCGCCCCGAGCCGCCCGACCCCCTCGGGCAGCCGCAGCCGGACGTCGGGTTCGAGCCCGAGCGCGGCCTGCACGTCGGCGGCCATGGCCGGGGTCGCGTGCTGGCCGGTGTCCACGGTGGTCACCGCGTGCCCGGCGGCGCGCAGGGCGCGGACCACCGGGGCGAGCTTGATGACCTCCGGTCGGGTGCCGAACGGGACGAGAACCCGGCGGGACACCGCCGTCATCATGCCGCCAGCGGGTCGGTGACCGGCGCGCCGTCGGCGCCGTAGTAGACCTCGGCGAAGTGACGGGCCATCCGGACGCCGGGTTGGAAGCTCAGCCGCGGCAGCGGGGCGTCCGGCTCGACGATCCCGATGAGGTAGGTGCCGACCAGGTCGGCGCCGGCCGCCAGGGAGAGCGGCAGCCCACCGGAGAACCGCGGGTTGAGCTCCACGACCGTGACGGCGACCTCGGCGTCCGGGTCGGCGACCAGCGGGGCGGGGTCGGCGACGAAGCCCTGCACGTTGGCCGGTCCGGTCAGCCCGACGGCGCGCACCGCATCCGCCACGACGCGGGTCACCGCGCTGGAGTCGAAGGTCGCGCCCCGCACGGAGATGCCGGCCTTCGTCTCGTCGCGCCAGCGTGGCACGCAGGTCAGCAGCGTCCCGTCCCGGGCGACCAGGACGTCGGCGGTGAACTCCCGGCCGGCCAGCCGGGGCTGGGCGATCGGACCCGGCACGGCGACGAACGCCCGTGCCAGCTCGTCTCCGGTCCACGCCAGGTGCACGTCGCGGCTGCCTCGGCCGTGCGCCGGCTTGACGATCCACGGGCCGGGCAGCGCGGCCGCCTGCTCGACGGTGGTGGCGGTCGCCGGGTGCGGGACCCCGGCGGCGTGCAGGGCGGCGGCGAAGGCGGCCTTGTCCAGGCAGGTCCGGACGGCGTCGGAGTCGGGCAGCCAGGTACGGCAGCCGAGCGCGGCCAGACGCGCGGTCACGGCGCCGAGCGCGGCGTACTCCTCGGCGACGGTGCAGATCAGCGCGTCCGGACGGTGCGCGGCGACCACGTCCAGCAGCGTCTCGCCGTAGCCGTCGGCGTCGGCGCGGGGCAGCACCGCGGCGGCGTCGCCGAGGCGGAGCCCGACCGCGTCGGGGTCGGCGTCGAGGGCGAGCACGCGGTGCCCGGCGGCGCGCAGCGCCCGGATCACGGCGACCCCGGCCGGCCCGCCGGCCCCGGTGACCGCGACGAGGCGAACAAACGGCTCCTCGTGGTCGCTCTCCCCGGCCGGCGCGGCGGGCGGCGCCGCGGGGGCGCGCATCAGCCAGGCGCGGGACCAGAGCCGCAGCGCGACGATCTGCCGGTCGGAGACCGGCTCCCACTGCCGGGCGGCGACCGCGTCGGCGAGCGCGTCCAGCACGGTGGCGTCGGTCTCGTGGGTGGCGACCGCGACCAGCGTCGCGGTGTGCACGCCGAGGCCCTTCCCGGCCAGCTCGCGGACGGCGGCGGCGCGCTCGGCCGGGTCGAGGTGGCCGAGGCGGTAGTCGATGCGGCCCCGCTCGCGGCGGGCGGCCAGCCGCCGGGAGACCGCGCGCGGCAGCAGCCGGCGGTGCACGAAGGCGGCGAGCCGGATCCGCGGCCCGCGGCCACGTTCGACGTTCTCGACCCGGTAGCCGAGCCCCGGCCGCGCCCACGCGTCGGGGCGGCCGGCGGTGTGCCGGCCGGAGCGGTCCTGCTCGGCCCGTTCCGAGCTGTGCATGGTGAGAGCGATCATGATGAGCAGTCCGATCAGCGTGTACCCGAAGTTGAGCAGCGCGCCGACCCAGTCGTGGAAGAGCACCAGGGCGTTGACGTCGAGGTGCAGGCCGGCCAGGAGCGACAGGATGAGCCGGAGCTGGTTGGCGAGCAGGATCCAGGCCGCGGCGACCAGGAAGCCGCCCAGCACGTGCGGGCGGCGGCGCAGCACGAAGACGGCGAGCGCGGAGAGCGCCAGCAGGCTGGTCAGCGCCGAGCAGGAGGCGGTCAGCTCGGCGATCAGCGGGTCCTGCCCCGGACCGAAGATCAGGAAGGCGTCGCCGAGCGCGCCGGAGATCCGGGTCTCGCCGAGCAGATCGAGCGCACGGCTGGAGAGCCAGACCTCGAGGTGCCGGGCCCCGGTGATCAGCACCGCGAAGCCGACCAGGCACCACAGGGTGGCGCCGACGATCTCCAGCACGACGGCGCGGCGCCGCCGCGCCGCGCCGTGGACGCGGAACCGGTCGCGGCGCAGCGCCCGCCGCAGCAGGTCGCTCACCGACGGGGCCGGGGACGGTGCGATCGGGTTCGCGGTCACCGCGACTCCCCCTTCGGAACGCCGGCGGGCAGCGCGCGGCGGGCGAACGACACGGGCGCCGGACCGACCGGGGCCGGCGCGGCCGGGCGTACGGAGGTGGCGCCGGAGCGCGCCGTCTTGGCCCAGCTGTAGCGGCGACCCCACATCCCGTCGAAATAGGCGGCGGTCGCGGTGAGGATCGACAGCCCGAAGGCGGGGATGAAGCCGACGAGCAGCCAGGCCGCGCGCCGCTCCACCCGGCCGAGCAGCAGCCCCACGGAGAGCTCGGCGAACGGTCCGGCGAAGAGCAGGGTGGAGAGCGGCAGGATGTCGATGGCGGCCGGGCCGCCGATCCCGAAGCCGCGCAGCGCGGTGATCAGCAGGCCGAGCCCGCAGAGCACCGGGATGTGGTAGACCCACAGGAACATCAGGGTCTCGATCTTCTCGGCCAGCCGCAGGTGCGGGCTGCGCAGCGCGGTCCGCCAGTAGTCGCGCAGGCACTTCTGGTGCCCGCGCGCCCAGCGGTAGCGCTGCCGCCAGAACCGGCCCGAGGAGAGCACCGCCTCCTCGAAGTCGACCGCGGCCGGGTCGTACCGCACCCGCCGGCCGCCGAGCAGCACCCGCAGCGTCAGGTCGGTGTCCTCGGTGACGGTGTGCGGGTTCCAGCCGTTCAGCGCGCGCAGCACGTCGGTGCGGACCGCGCAGTTCGCCCCGCCGTACGCGGGCAGCTCGAACAGCGCCTGCCGGCCGTACTCGTTGACGAGGTAGCCGGAGAGGTAGTCGATGAAGATGGTGGAGGCGAGCGACGACTCCACGCCGTTGCGCACCACGCAGCGCCCCATCACCGCCCCGACGTTCGGGTCCCGGAAGTGCCGCACCAGGCGGCGCAGCACGTTGCGTTCCGGTTCGTGGTCGGCGTCGAAGACCACCACGATCTCGGCCTGGATCTGCGCCAACGCGTCGTTGAGCGCCCCGGACTTGCCGCCCCCGGCGTCCGGGGCGCGGTGCAGCACCCGCAGCCGCGGCTCGGCGGCGGCCCAGGCGTCGAGCCGGGCGGCGGTGCCGTCGGTGGAGCCGTCGTCGACGACGACCAGGCTCAGCGCGTCGCGCGGGTAGTCCAGGCCCAGCAGCGCCGAGATCATCCCGTCGACCACCAGCTCCTCGTTCTTGCACGCGACGAGGACGGCCAGCGGCGGGGCGTACGCCTCGACGCCGACGTCGGCGGCGACCAGGTCCTCCTCCGCCCAACGCGCCGCGGAGATCGCGAAGGCGAGGTGCCGGAAGAAGTACGCCAGGAAGATGACGTTGAGCGCCCCGGCGATCACCCCGAGGGTGCTGTCGACGCCGAACGCGACGAACGCCCCGACCAGCAGCAGGGCGTACGTCAGCAGGGCCCAGCGGTGGTGCTCCGCGTCCCGGCCGGCGGTGGCCGAGTGACGCGGAGCCGGCGCCACGGTCACCATGCCGGCAGCGTCCCGACCAGCGCCGTGGAGCCGGCCGGCGCGTCGGCGTGCGTGGCGCTGAGATCCCACACGAAGCGGGCCGGCACGAACGCCTCGGCGTAGCGGGTGCGCGCCTGCGCGCCGAAGTGCCGGGCGGAGGCGGCCACGACCTCGGGGTCGACCATCGCCGACGCCGCGACCTGCGTACGGTGGCAGGCGATCGCCTCGACCTTGCGGTCCAGGTGCGCGGAGATGTCGACGTACATCGTCGGGTTGAACTCGGTCGTCGACGGGCTGCGGTAGTACAGGATGCGGTTGCGGTGCCGCGCGGCGGCGAGCGTCGCGGTCGCCGCGGCGCGGTGGTCCTGGTGGGAGTCCTCCGGCGCGTGCACGTAGACGATGTCGGCGGCGACGCTGCGCAGCGCGTTCTCGACGACGGTGACGGTGGCGGCGTCGGGCGCCAGCGCGCAGTCGACGAGCCGTCCCCAGATCAGCACGGCGTCGAGCACCCGCGCGGCCCGCTCCTGCTCGCGGCGGCGCTCGGCGCAGCTGCCGGGGCCGTTCTGTCCGCCGGTCAGCACCAGCATGGTGACGGTGTCGCCGGCGCAGCGGTGCGCGGCGAGCGTGCCGCCGCAGCCGAGTTCGATGTCGTCGGGGTGCGCGCCGACCGCGAGCACGCTGCGCATCAGACGCTCCGCTCCAGCCGCCAGCGCCGCGCCCGGATCCCGATCAGCGCCGCGATCACGCTGCCGGCCAGGACGAGGACCGGCGCGAGACCGTTGCCCTCGGCGGGGAGCTGCACCTCGGGGCCGCACTTGCGGGAGTTGGCGTCGGCGGTGACCGACAACCAGCCGACGGTCCAGGTGACGCGCTGGCCGCGGGCGATCGGCGGGGTGGCGAACGACGCGCGGTGGGCGCCGGGCGCGAAGTTGGTGGTCTGGATGCCGTCGAACTGCTTGGGGGTGATGAAGTTGTAGCGGCCGACCGGGATCGTCCCGGAGTAGCGGGTGTTGTTGTCGTAGCCGAACACGGCCCGGTAGGTGTTCTTCTCCCCCGCCACAACGCAGTCCATCGTGATCCGCCCCGGCAGGTTGTCCCAGGTGGCGGCGGCGGGCGTGGCGCCGAGCACGAGCACGGCGGTGATCGCGCCGAGCATCGCGGCGGCCGCGCGGAGGATGCGGCGCGGGCGCGGGCCCACGCTCCAGACAGCACGACGCACGGAGTCCTCCACCGGAAGCACGAGGGTCCGGTGGCGGGCATGTCACCGGAGTGAGATACCCATCGGTGGGTCGGCACGCGGGTTGAGGAGTTGGGGTACGGCAGAAATCTTCACCACACGGGCGGCAGCCGGAGATCCGGCTCTGGCGGCTACGTCACCGACGCCGACGCGCGGCCGATGCACCGCGTTTGTCGAGATAGCGCCGCATTTCGGCGAATCGCGCGAGCTCCTTCAATGTGAAATTGAATTCTTCTCAGGCTCGACTTCGCGTCAATAGCGCCGGCCGCGAAAGATGCCCGAATATCGACCGGCCGTCCCGTCAGCCTGCGGCATCCGCACCTTTTTTCCGATTCGCGGTGCGGGGTGACCAGAGACAACGCGCGAAAATGGCACACGTTATGGTCCTGACGGGCCCTTTTTAACGCCCGATCTTCTCTCCTTTTCAAACACCGAACATCGGCACCTCTTAAGGCTTCCTTTATTACGCTCACCGCGTGACCCCGGACGATATCGAATCAGGCCCTGTCGTGCGTCTGGCCAACCCAGCGAAGGTCGATCAAATCGCCGTTTCCGAAGAACTCTCAATTCCGGTATTCGTCGACGTCACCGGACGACGGCAACGTCTCGTCCGGTGGCTCGCCATCGGCGTCACCGGCGGGTGCCTCGGCTACGCGGCGCTGCTCGTGGCCACCGTGGCCGGGAGCCCGGTCATTCCCCCGCTGGCGCGGTCGCTGCCGCAGCTCGAATCCCGCCCGCAGCCGGCACCGTCGGTCACGCCGACGCCCGATTCCGCCCGGCGCGCGCGACTCGTCGCCGCGCCCCAGGGCGGGCTGCCGGCCCCGGCGCCGACGTCGCCGCCCGCCGCCGTCCCCGGCCCGGTACGCCCGCAGCCGGTCCCGGTGGTCCCGCAACGCCCGCCCGGACACGGTCCCGGGCTGCCGCCGGTGACCGTGCCCCCGATCCCCACCCGCCCGCCGCGGCCGGGCACGCCGACGCCGGAGCCGACACGGACGGCGATTCCCGAGTCGACGCGGCCACCCGTCGGGTCGGGCCCCCAGCAGCCGGCCCCCCGCGAGGCGCCGGGTGAGGCGTCCGCGGGGCCGGTGCGCTGATGGCCGTCCCCACCCTGCCGGGGTCGGCCCGGCCACGCCACCATGCGCCGCCCGGCCACCCGTCCCGGCGGACCCAGCGCGGCCGGTGGACCGTGATCTCGGTGCTCGCGCTCGCCTTCGCCAGCGTGCTGATGGTCGCCGCGTACGCGAACTCGGAGCTCACTCCCGACTCGGTGCACGAGACCGACGTCCAGGACAACGTGCCGGCGGAGGTGCTGCAGGGCGGACCGATCATCAACGCCGCCGGCGGCACGCCCCGGTCGTACCGGATGCCGCCGAAGACGATCGCGCTGACCTTCGACGACGGGCCGGACCCGTGGTGGACCCGGAAGGTGCTCGACGTACTGCGCCGACACCAGGCCAGGGCGACGTTCTTCGTGGTCGGCTCGGAGGTGGCGCGGCAGCCGGTGCTGACCCGTGACATCGCCGCGAACGGCCACGAGCTCGGCGCGCACACCTTCACCCACCCGGACCTCACCGCCGTCCCGTCGTGGCGGCGGCACCTGGAGTACGCGCAGACGCAGCTCGCCATCGCGAAGGCGGCCGGCGTGCAGACCGCGCTGCTGCGGTTCCCGTACTCGTCGAAGGCGGAGGCGTTCGACGACCGGGACTGGCCGGTGATCAGGGAGGCGGGCGACCTCGGCTACCTGGTGGTCGTCAACGACACCGACAGCCAGGACTGGGCGCGGCCGGGCGTCGACGCGATCGTCCGCAACATGACCCCGCCCGGCGACTCCGGCGCCATCATCCTGCTGCACGACTCCGGCGGCGACCGCTCACAGACCGTGGCCGCGCTCGACCGGTTCATCCCGGCGATGCAGGCCCGCGGCTACCGCTTCACCACGGTGACCGCGGGGTTGAACCAGACGCTGGCCGACGCCGCGGCGACCACGCCGCCGATGCGGGAGAACCCGGCCGCCTCCCGGCTGGACCGGTGGCGCGGGGCGGCGCTGCTCTGGGCGGTGGAGTTCGCCGACGGCACACTCCGGGTGCTCGCGCTGATCTTCGTCCTCGTCGGCGTGCTGGCGTTGGGACGTACCCTGCTGCTGCTCGTCCTCGCCGGTCGGCACGCGCGGCGGCGGCGCGCCCGCAGCTGGTCGTGGGGGCCACCGGTCGCCGAGCCGGTGTCGGTGGTGGTCCCGGCCTACAACGAGAAGGAGGGGATCGCCGCGGCGGTCCGCTCGCTGGCCGGTGGCGACTACCCGGAGATCGAGGTGATCGTCGTCGACGACGGCTCGACCGACGGCACCGCCGACATCGCCGAGGAGCTCGGGCTGCCCAACGTCCGGGTGGTGCGCAAGCCCAACGGCGGCAAGGCGACCGCGTTGAACACGGGCATCGCGCTGGCCCGGCACGAGCTGATCGTGATGGTCGACGGGGACACCATCTTCGAGGCCGACTCGATCCGCCGGCTCGTCCAACCCTTCGCCGATCCGGCGGTCGGGGCGGTGGCCGGCAACGTCAAGGTCGGCAACCAGGACACGATGATCGGCCGCTGGCAGCAGATCGAGTACGTCATCGGCTTCAACCTCGACCGGCGGCTCTACGAGACGCTGCAGTGCATGCCGACCATCCCCGGGGCGATCGGCGCGTTCCGCCGCCGGGCGCTGATCGACGTGGGCGGCGTCAGCGGCGACACCCTCGCCGAGGACACCGACCTCACGATGGCGTTGTCCCGGGTCGGCTGGAAGGTCGTGTACGAGGAGACGGCGCGCGCCTGGACCGAGGCGCCGGCCACCCTCGAACAGCTGTGGAAGCAGCGCTACCGGTGGAGCTACGGCACGATGCAGGCGATGTGGAAACACCGGCGGGCGCTGGTGGAGCACGGCGCCTCGGGGCGCTTCGGCCGCCGCTGCCTGCCGATGCTCTCCCTCTTCGGCGTGCTGCTGCCGCTGCTCGGGCCGGTCATCGATCTGATGGCCGTCTACGGCCTGTTCTTCGCCGACTGGACGAAGACCCTCGGCGCCTGGCTGGCCATGCTGGCGCTGCAGTTCGTCACCGCGGTGGTGGCGTTCCGGCTGGACCGGGGACCGATGAGATCACTGTGGAGCCTGCCGCTGCAGCAGTTCGCGTACCGGCAGCTGATGTATCTGGTGCTGATCCAGTCGGTGGTGACGGCGGTGAGCGGGGTCTGGCTGCGCTGGCACAAGCTGCAGCGCACCGGCGAGACGGCCGTCTCCGGACGCCCGGGGCGCACAGCGATCGCCCGCGCCCGCGCGGCCCTGACCCGCGACTCCGGCCGGGACCGGTATATCGACACGCTCCGCGCCGTGGCGCTCGGCCGGGTGATCGTCTACCACATGTTCGGCTTCGCGTGGCTCAGCGTCGTCTTCCCCGCCATGGGGGTCATGTTCGCGCTCGCCGGCTCCCTGATGGCCCGATCGCTGGACCGGAACTCCGGCGGCGCCGTCGTCGTGGGCCGGGTGCGCCGGCTGCTGCCGGCGCTGTGGGTCTTCGGGGCGGTGCTGCTGGCCGCCATGATCTGGCACGACGGCTGGGGGCAGCTGCCGGCCTGGCCGCGCCTGCTGACCTGGGTCGTGCCGGTGACGTCTCCGCCGGGCACGGAGTGGGTCGCGGACGGCACCGAGGTGCTGTGGTACCTGGTGACGTACCTCTGGCTGGTGCTGCTCTCCCCCGCGGCGCTCTGGCTCTACCGGCGCCGGCCCGTGGCGACCGTGCTGCTGCCGCTCGCCGCGCTGGCCGTGCTGGAGCTCGCGAGCCCGCTGGCGGAGGGTCCCGTGCAGGCGGTCGTCACCGACGTCGCCACGTTCGGGGCGTGCTGGGTGATCGGCTTCGCGCACCGCGACGGCGCGCTGCGCCGGATGGCGCTGCCGCTGCTCGTCGGCGGCGCCATGCTGGCGCTCGGCGTCGGCGCGGCCTGGGCGGTCACCCACCGCGACGAGTTCGGGTACGACCTCAACGGGCTCCCGTTGGCGCAGGGCTTCTACTCCCTCGGCTTCGTGATGTTGCTGCTGCGCGCGCGGCCGTCGATGGCGTGGCTGTCCCGGATCCGGGTGCTCGACCGGCTGGTCACCCTGCTCAACGCCCGCGCCGTGACCGTGTACCTGTGGCACAACGTGGCGATCGCGCTCTGCTTCGTCGTCGGCGACTGGTTCGGGGTCTGGCGGCTCGGCGACGTCGGCTACCTGCCCGTGGCCCTGGCGCTGCTGGTGGTGCCGCTGCTGCTGGTCGGCTGGGTGGAGGATCTCGGCGGCCGCCGGCGGCCCCGCCTGCTCCCCTGGCGGCCGTCCGTGCCGGCGCCGGCGGCGCCGGCGGAGGCGCGGTCGGGGGCCCGACGGGCTCTTTCCGGTCACTCCAGGTAAGAACGCTCAACTGGGGCGCAGGTGGGCCGATCGGGGACATCGTGCTCGGAATCCTGCGCCCCGGACCGTACGTGGACATCCACGCGGTCCTCGACGCGCGTGCCGTGACGCCGGTGTTCCAGCCGCTGGTGCGGATCGAGACCGGGGACATCATCGGGTACGAGGCGCTCAGCCGCGGCCCGGCCGGCACGCCGTGGGAGTCGCCGGCGGCGCTGTTCGCCGCGGCGCGGCAGGTCGGCCGTGACGCCGAGCTGGACTGGGTGTGCCGGGCGCAGGCGTACCGGGCGGCGCTGGAGGCGCGGCTGGCTCCGCCGCTGACGCTCTTCGTCAACATGGAGCCGGCCGCCTGGCGGGCCGGCTGCCCGGCCGACCTGCTGCCGCTGCTGGGCGAGGCCCAGCAGCGGCTGCGTGTGGTCACCGAGATGACCGAGCGCGCGATCGCCGCGGACCCGTCCGCGCTGCTGGCCGCCACGGCGAGCTGCCGTGCGTCGGGCTGGGGCGTGGCGCTGGACGACGTGGGGGCCGACCCGATGTCGCTGGCGCTGATGCCCTTCGTCCATCCCGACGTGGTCAAGCTCGACATGCAGCTGCTGCGACGGCCGAGCGACCCCTACACCGCGCAGGTCGTCGGCGCCGTCCTGGCGTACGCCGAGCGGACCGGCGCCACCATCCTCGCCGAGGGCATCGAGACCGAAGAGCACCTGGCGGTGGCGCGCAGCATGGGCGCCGCGTTCGGTCAGGGCTGGTACTTCGGGCGTCCCGTCGCGCTGCCGGCGCGGTTCCGCCCCGTCGCCGAGCCGCTGCGGCTCGTCCAGGTCGCCGACCCCCTGCCGCAGCAGGCCACCCGCCGGGACGCCGCCACCCCGTTCGAGATCGTGTCCGCCGCCCGGCCGCTCACCCGGACGACGAAAGAGCTGCTGATGCCGATTAGCCGGTATCTGGAGGCGAAGGCCGACGAGGGGCCGGAGCCGCCGGTGCTGCTCGCCTGCTTCCAGGACGAGCGGCATTTCACGCCGGCCACCGCGCGCCGCTTCAGCGAGATGGCCGCGCACGCCCCGTTCATCGCGGCGCTCGCGGTGAACCTGCCGGCCGAACCGGCGCCCGGCGTCCGCGGCACCCGACTCGCCGACGACGACCCGCTGCGCGACGAGTGGAACGTGATCGTGGTCGGCCCGCACTACGCCGCCGCGCTGGTGGCGCGCGATCTCGGCGACGACGGCCCGGACCGGGAGCGCCGCTTCGAGTACGCGATCACGCACGACCGGCCGCTCGTGCTGCAGGCCGCCCGGTCGCTGCTGCACTGGCTGAACCCGACCACGCAGACCGGCGTCCCCGCCACGGTCTCCCGGGCCGCCTGACGCGCCCGATTTCCAACACTCTCAGTAGCATCAACATAGCCATGTGTGATTTGTGCGCGTAAGATCGCAAGTAGGACACACATCGTCGTTGCTCCCCCCGGATATGGTCAGCCGCTATGAGCACCACCCACTCCCCCGATCCGCGGCCCGACCGCACCGTCGACGAGCTGGCCGAGCGGCTGCGCGCCTTCGCGGAGGAACGGGACTGGCGGCAGTTCCACACCCCGAAGAACCTCGCGATGGCGCTCGCCGGTGAGGTCGGCGAGCTGATCGCGGAGCTGCAGTGGCTCACCCCGGAGGAGTCGGCGCGGGTGATGACGGACCAGCAGGCCGGCGCGCGGGTCCGGGCGGAGATCGGGGACGTGATGATCTATCTGACCCGGCTCGCCGACATCCTCGGCATCGATCTCGTCGACGCCGCGCGCGCCAAGCTCGACGACGCGGCCCGGCGTTACCCGGCCGATCGGGTGCGCGGCTCGGCCGCGAAGGCCCCGCACGGCACCGCGCAGCCCTCCCACGACCCCGCCCCGCTGGGATAACCGCCGACCGTCGCCCACGCGCGGATCCCGGAAACTACGGTCGTAACCGTGGACGCATCCGAGCAGCGCCGCCGGGTCGAGTCGGCCCGGGTCGCGCGGCTGGCCACCGTCGATCCGGACGGCAACCCGCACCTGGTTCCGGTCTGCTTCGCGCTGCGCGGCGACGTCGTCTACACCGCGATCGACGAGAAACCGAAGCGCGACGCGCACCCGCGCCGGCTGGCGAACCTGGAGGCGACCGGGCGCGCCTGCCTGCTGGTCGACGAGTACCGGGAGGACTGGTCGAGGCTGTGGTGGGTCCGGCTGGACGGGCGCGGCCGGGTGGTCGACGACGGCACGGCGGAGGCCGCCGACGCGCGCGCCGGGCTGACCGCCAGATACCCCCAGTACGCGCAGCGCCCGCCCCGCGGCCCGGTCGTGGCGATCGAGGTGAGCCGCTGGTCGGGCTGGTCGATCAGCGGTGGTGGCGGGCAGCCGCCGGGCTAGGCGCCGGGTGCGAACGCCTCGAGCACCTCGTCGGCGCGGCGCAGCGACGCGGCCGGGTCCGCGTCCGGCGAGCCGATCTCCGGGTCGAAGTTGAGGTCCAGGAACAGCTCGGTGATCCCGCGACCGGCCAGCTCGGCGACGTCGGCGCGGATCTCGTCCAGGCTGCCGGTGAGCGGCTTGCGGTCGGCGGCGCCGGCGGGGCGCACCCGGACGGCGCCGCGGCAGACGAAGCGCAGCGCGTCCGGATCCCGGCCGGCCTCGGCGGCGGCGGTCTTCACCGTCGCGACCGCGTCGCCGATCGAGGTCAGGTCGGCCTGGCTGCCGCTGATCCAGCCGTCGGCGACCCGGCCGACCCGGCGCAGCGCCTCGGGCACGCCGCCGCCGAGCAGGACCGGCGGGTGCGGCCGCTGCACCGGCTTGGGCTCCATCCGGGTACGCGGGACGCGGTAGAAGCCGCCGGCGTGCTCGACGACCTCCTCCGTCCACAGGGTCCGCAGCACCCGGACGAACTCGACGGCCCGCTTGCCGCGCTCGCGCTTGTCCGCCCCGGTGGCGGCGAACTCGTCGTCCGACCAGCCCAGCCCGAGGCCGACGTCGAGGCGACCGCCGGAGACGATGTCGAGGGTCGAGAGCTGCTTGGCGAGCAGGACCGGCGACACGAACGGCAGGTTCAGCACCGCCGTGCCGAGCCGGATCCGCTCGGTGTGGGCGGCGAGGAACGACAGCGTGACCACCGGGTCCTGGACGCTGCGGTACATCTCGCCGTACCCGCCCTCGGCGGGGTAGAGCAGGCGCTGGAACGTCCAGAGCGACCGGTAACCGAGCCGCTCGGCCCGGCGCGCAACGTGGATCATGTGCTCGGGCGTGGCCCACGAGCCGGACACCGGTGCGGCGAAGCCAACCTCCACGAACGCACCGTACCGTGCGGCGTTCGCGCCACGCGCGCGGACCGCGCGCCGCCGCGGGGGCCGCACAACGCGAGGCGCTCCGGACCCGCACAGGGTCCGGAGCGCCCGCTACCGGTGCGGCGCCGCTACGCGCCGGTGGTGAAGGTCCAGCTCGTCGGCAGGATCGGGTTGCCGGCGGTGTCCCTGATCGTCTCGGTCATGACGACCCGGTACTGCGTCCGCGCCCCGAGGGTCGCGGTCGGGTCCAGCGTGACCGTGCGGGTGCTGGCGTCGTACCGGACCGCCGCCGTGATGAAGGCGCCGTCCGAGACCCGCTGCAGGCGCACCGAGGTGCCGGTGACGCCGGTGACGTTCTCGCTGAACACCGCGGTGATGTTGACGACCCGCGACACGTTGGTCGCCCCGACCGCCGGGGTGCGGCTGGTCAGCGTCGGCTCCGGACCGGTGAGGAAGCTCCAGCTCACCGGGGCCAACGCGTTGCGCGCCGGCGTCGCCAGATCCGTGATGCCGTTGCTCAGGCTGACCGTGTAGTTCGTGTCGGCCTTGAGGTTGGCGGTCGGATTCAGGGTGGCGACACGGCTGCCGGCGTTGTAGGTGACCGCCGCCGGCACGAGCGCGCCGGTCGCGGTCTCCCGCAGCTGGAACGTCGTCCCGGTCACCGCCTGCACACCCTCGCTGAAGGTGGCGGTGATGTTCGCGCCGACCGCGACCCGGACGCCGTTGTTCGCGGGGGACGTCGCCGTGACCGTCGGGGCCACGACGTCGGCCTGCGGGACCACCGGGTTGGAGAACGCGGAGTACGGGCTGACGCCGATGGCGTTCACCGCCGCGACCTGGATCCGGTACCGGACGGTGTCGGTCAGGCCGGTGACGACCGCGCTGGTGGCGTCGGCCGGCGCCGTGCGGATCGCGCCGACCTGCTCGTCGGCGTCGTTGACGACCCGGATGCGGTAACCGGTGATGGCCGCGGCGCCCGCCTCGGCCGGCGCGGTCCAGGTCACCGTCGCCGAGCGCGGACCCGGCGTGGCGGTGCCAATCGTGGGCGCGTCGGGCGCCCGCAGCGGGACCACCTGGTCGGCGAAGCGCAGCGCCTCGATGTTCCGCAGGGTGTCGGTGCCGTCGCCGCCCGGCGCGCCCGCGTCGGCGCCCGGCACGTTGCGGACGTGCGCCACGGTCACCGAGTCGCCGTTGAACGTGATGTCGTAGTCGGCACGCACGCCCGCGAAGACCGCGGTGTCGACGTCGCCCGGGTTCGGGTTGGACAGGATCTCCCGGACGATGACGATGTTGCCCGGGTTGATCCGGCCGGCGAACACGTCCGCCGCGATCTCGGTCAGGCTGTTGACGCTGCGGATCTCGGTGGCCGGGTCGGCCGGGTTGGTCCGGACGCTGAGCCGCACGTTGAGCCAGCGGTCACCGTCGATGATGTCGTTGGCGCCGCGACCGTGGATCACGTCGCTGCCGGCGCCACCGATGATGATGTTGCCCTCGCCCCACGACTGCGTGCCCGGCGGCAGCAGGGCGGCGAGCCCGGCGATCCGGGCGATGCCCGCGGCGTTGAGCACGTTGCGGCCGGGGCCACCGTTGAGCTCGGTGTCCGGGTCCGACGGGATCACGTCGTCGCCCTTGAGGATGTCGTCCTTGGCGCCGCCGGAGAGCCCCTCGACCAGCAGGTACCGGTCGGCGAGCTGGATGGGTCCGGCCCCGATCGCGATGGTGAGGTCGGAGTCGGCCGCCTGCGGGTCGCGGGCGTGGGTCGACCAGTCGAACCCGAACGCGCCGTGGTTCCGCTCGATGCCGGGACCGGCGACCATGATGTCGTCACCGCCCTCGGCGTCGTAGTCGTCCTCGCCGCTGTCCCCGATCATCACGTCGTGGCCGGGGTCGTTCAGGTCGTCGAAGAAGACCGCGCCGCTGTCGCCCTGGAGCAGGTCGTTGGCGTTGCCGCCCTCCAGCCAGTCGTCGCCGCCACCGCCCCAGACGGTGTCCGGGCCGTCGCCGGCGATGGCGAAGTCGTCGCCCTCGCCGGAGAAGGTCTCGTTGCCGTTGAGGCCGCCGTTGGTGAAGTCCTTGCCGTTGCCACCCATGAGGATGTCGAGGCCGGGACCGCCGTCGATGGCGTCGTTGCCGTCGCCGCCCTTGTGGAAGTCGTCGCCGGCGATGTCGGTGATGATGTCGTCGCCGTCGCCGCCGAGCGCGCTGTCCGCACCGTCGTTGCCCTCGATGCGGTCGTTGCCCTCGTTGCCCCAGAAGGTGTCGTTGTCGATGCCGCCCCACATCCGGTCGTTGCCGGAGGTGCCGTTGAAGGTGCTCTGGGCGTTCAAGCCCGGCGGGTCGACGCTGTTGTTCTGGCGGTAGCGGATCGTGCCGTCCGGCATCCGGATCAGCAGCTTCGTCTCGTCGCACTCCGAGGCCGGGTCGTTCGGGATGGCGCCCGAGGTGCCGAGGTTGGCGAGCTCGAACTCGCAGTCCGCGGTGGCGAACACGTCGGCCTTCAGCGCGGCGGCGTCGGTGTTGCGCATGACCAGCTCGGCGAAGGAGTTGCCGTCGAGCTGTGACTGCAGGTTCAGGCCGGCGGTGCGGGACAGGTAGTAGAGCCGGTCGCCGTCCTGCAGGTCCGTCAGCTGCCGCTCGAAGACGTAGTTGAAGGTCGAGCCGAGCAGGCCGCCGAAGAAGACCGTCGACTCGGCGAGGCCGCCGACCCAGAGGTCGACGTCATCGAGCCCCGTCCGCGACGCCCCGGCCCCGGTGTTCTCCCAGGGGCCGATGCTGTGCACGAACTCGTACGCGTCCTCCGGCGTGCCCGGGTTGAGCGCCGGGTCGTTCTCGTAGATGAGCCGCGCCGCCTCGCGCTTGGCCTGGGCCGTCGCGGCGTTCCTGATCGTCGGGTGCTGGCCGTACGCGGCCATGAAGTTGATGATCGACTCGGGGTGCTTGATGCTCAGGCCGAAGTCGATCCAGCTGCTGTACGGCTGCAGCCCGCTGTCGTTCGTCGCCCGGTGCACCTGCTTGCGGAAGTTGTTCAGCGACGGCACACCGGTCTCACGGGCCCGGGTGATGTTCAGCGTCGCCAGGTCCAGCGGCAGGCCGAGCAGGTTGTTGCGCAGCGCCTCGGTGACGAACTCGTCGAGCTCGTTGCCGATCTGGTCGGTCATGCCCATCGCGATGCTGCCGGCCGCGGCCTCGGGGCTGAGCCGGCCACCCTCACCGTCGTCGTAGTAGGACGGCGGGTTGAGGAACGCGTCCAGCAGCGCGATGTCGTTGCGCGACCCGTCGTTGTTCGTCCGGGCGACGGTGTCGGTCAGCATCGAGTGGCCGAACCGGTAGACCGCGTGCGCGAACTCGGCCCGGATCTGCGGGTTGATGCCGGTGTCGGACTGGGTGAACGGGTTGAACGCGTTGATCCCCGGCTGGACCTTCCGGGCGAACTCCTCGAACACGATGTGCTGGTATTCCATCTCGGCGACGAACCGCGCCGCCTGGAACAGCCGCTCGCCGTTCCAGCCGCCCGCGCCGGTCTCCGACCGCCACTCGTCCACGTCGATGTTCTGGCTGAGGATCAGCTGCGTGATGTCGCCGATCAGCCGGTTGTGCTCGGCGTGGAACACCTGGTGGATCGCGGTCAGGCCGATGTTCTCGTTGACCCGGCCGTCACCGGCGAGGAAGTGCGCGTCGAGCATCTCGTCGTCGTACGTGCCGGCCGGCTGGCGGCCGGTCGCCGGCGTGATCGCGGTGTCGGCGTCGGGGGTCAGGTTCGACGCCGGCTTCGCGTGGTGCGCGATGTCGTCGAGGAAGGCGATGTTGACCCGCATCGCGTTCGCCGGGACGGCGACCGGGGCGGCGGGGTTGCCCTCGACGAGACCGGAGGCGGTCACGATCTGCGGGTTGCCGTTCGGCCCGCGCAGGAACCGGCCGTACTCGTCGGCGGCGACCATCGGGACGTTGAGGATGTCGGTGTCCGCGAGCTGGATGCCCAGGAACGTACGGGCCTGCCACTTCACCCGCGCCCACGTCGGCATGCCGCCCTGCTCGCCCTCCAGCATCTTGCCGGTGGCGACGGTGCGACCGTCGGCGTTGCGGGTGTACTCCCGCAGGAAGACCTGGTGCGAGGAGTGCGAGGTGTAGGTCTGGCTCAGGTCGACCCACGCCGAGTCGAGGTTGCTCGCGTCCTGGACGTCGTCGGCGCTCTCGTCGGCCGGCGTCGCCGGGTTGTCGCCGAGCACGCCGTCCGGGCCGGGCTGGTTCTTCGCCCGGGTGAGCACCATGAACCGCAGGTGCGGCGGCAGGTCGTCGGCGGTGCCGAGGACGCGGTCACGGCCGGGGATCAGCGGGTCGTCGGCCTTCAGCGGGACGAACACCGTGCCGCCGCCCTTGGCGGTCAGGTCGATGCCGTGGTCGAAGAACTGGCCGAAGAGCGTGAACCACGAGTTGAACGGCGGGGAGAGCCCGAAGTCCGTGGTGATGTTCGGGATGAACAACGTCTCGCCGGCCGGGGTGCAGCCCGCGGGCGAGCCGGGGGTGCCGCCGGTGGGCTGCGTCGTGCAGGGCACGGCGCTCGGGGTGTTGTTGTGGGTGCGCGGCGGCTTTCCGGCGGCGGCGACCGCGGCGGGGTTGGCCGCCGTCTGATCGACGATCAGGTTGCTGATCACGCGCGGCTGCGAGTCGACGACGTTGCCCTTCTTCTGCTTGTACGTCGTCGCGGTGAGCTCGGGGTTGTTGGGGTTGACGGAGCCCATGCCGGGGATGATCGCGCTCTCGGCGTCCCGGAAGGACGGCGCCGCGTGCCGCGGGAAGACCTCGTACGTGGTGCCGAACCCGCTCTGCCCCGGCTGGCCGTTGTTGTACGTGCCGTCCACGGTCCGCAGCCCGTACGGCAGCAGCGCGCTCGCGACCTGGTTTGCCCCGGGGCCGAACAGCGGCTGACCCGGTACGGGCTCACCGTTGGGGCCCTCCCGGGTGGCGTGCGCTTCCGCGATCTTGATCTGCTTGAGGATGAACCGGATGTCGCCGGCATTGAGGGTGAACCCCTGCCCCGCCGGCGCGGCGCTGGCGGAACCCGGGAGGGCGGACTGTAGTCCCAACCCCAGGGTCACGGCCATCGCCGCGGCCAATACCTTTCGATGCCTGCCCACAACTTTTCCCTTCAGTGGCGCTTGCCGGATTTCTGTTCCCGCACGCAAAGCAGACGGAAATGAGGGCGCGTTGCACCATGCCCTCCACCCGGGATTCGTCATTCCCGTGAAAAGGGCATGATTGAGGTACGCGACCTCACGCTCTAGGAAGATTGGTTTCGGTTGTCACCAAAACCGGACAAGAGCCTCCTTTGTCCACCGGCCCACTAGTGCCTTTAACGTTCCCTTATCGCTATGTACGCAGAACGATAGGACCGGGGATCAGTCCAGCTAAGAGACGTTCGGCTGACCTTCGATAGCGGACCGGTGCACCGTGGACGGTGACTGTTGGACAGTCGTAATCGATATGGCGGAGGAGGTTGATGATCGGCCGTACGGGTCGCGCACTCCGCCTTTCGGGTGCCGCTTTCCTGTCGGATGGGTGACTCTTATCTGGTCAGCTTTCATCCCGTCGCGCTCGGCATTTACACCGTCGCCACCGGTGATCAACTACGGAGAGGAATTGTCGGTTCCGGCCCATGATCGCCCGGAAGATCACCACAATGTCCGGCTCTGGTGCCAGCAACCGGACATCCCACTCCCCCCGCGCCGCGCCATCACCCGCGTACGCGCATCCCGACACGCACCGTGATCGACGTCGGCCGCGGGAGCAGGTGTCGTCATCACGACAACGGATCGGCAGATGCACCCCCGCGCCCCCGCACGGGTCCATAGCGTGGACAGCGGGGCAGGTGTCGGCACCCGCAGCTGAGGGAGGGGACGTGGCCAACGACGTCAGGGACGCGCTGGGGAACGCCAGGGAAATCGAGATCACCGTGACCGGGCGGACGTCGGGGCGGGAGTCCTCGCGCCCGGTCTGGTTCGTGCAGGACGACGACCGGCTCTATCTGGTGCCGGTGACCGGCTCGGACAGCGACTGGTTCAAGAACGTCCGCAAGACGCCGACGATCCGGATCGCGGCGAACGGCGCCGCGGTCCGGGCGAGCGCCATCCCGATCACCGACGCCGCCCGGGTCGAGGGCATCGTCGGACGGTTCCGCGACAAGTACGGCGCCGACCAGGTCCAGGCGCACTACACGAAGCGCGACGTGGCGGTCGAAGTCCCCCTCCGCTGACTTCGCCCCACTGTGCATGCCCCCCGTTACGGGCTCGCCATCTGCGATGGCGAGCCTCGATCGTTGGCGGCTGGGTTGCAGTCTCGTCGGCGTGTCGAGCCGCCCGTCCGTCGACGATCATGAGTCAACCCCGTCCGGTCGGAGCAGGCTCTCCCGCGTTGCGGGCGGGTTTGCGCGCAACTCACCCCCGCGGGTGAGCAAGGACGAGACGCGCTCACGATCTCCCGTCACCCCGGCAGGGTGAGAGGCGACGGGCCCGCCTTTCCTGATCAGGACACGACTCACGTTCCTCGATGCTGGAAGGCTTTTTATGGGACATCTGCACGTACGCCGACATGCCTGCGCGGCCGGTGTGGCGCTGCTGGCGACGGTCGCGGCGCCGGCCGAGCCGGCCGCGGCGGCGACGGTGGTCGTCGACAACAGCACCGCCGGCCGGTTCAGCGCCAGCACCAACTGGGGCACCTCGACGTGGAACGGCCAGCGTTACGGCGCGGACTACCGGTTCGCGACCCCGTACACCGCGCGCAGCGACGCGGCCTGGTACAAGATCAATATCCCGGGTACGGGCAGATACACGGTCGACGTCTGGTACCCCGCCGACCGCGGCT
Organism: Micromonospora pattaloongensis; assembly: GCF_900107255.1. Taxonomy (GTDB): domain Bacteria; phylum Actinomycetota; class Actinomycetes; order Mycobacteriales; family Micromonosporaceae; genus Micromonospora_I; species Micromonospora_I pattaloongensis. The sequence goes on from NZ_FNPH01000003.1 coordinate 156,291, forward strand.
ACAACAACAGGACGCCGTACCTGGTGGCGACGACCAGCGGCACCCAGACCGTGCACGTCGACCAGCGCGCCACCGGCGGCCGGTGGGTGTCGCTCGGCACGTTCACGCTCGCCGGCGGCGACTACAACGCGGTCGGGGTCAGCCGGTGGACCACCGGCACGGGCGAGATCGTGGCCGACGCGGTGCGGGTCCGGACGGCGTCGGCGACGCCGGGCGTCTCGCTGCCGGTGCCGCGCAGCGCGCTGCCGCGCTCCGAGTACGACGACCCGCACTGGTCGCCCCCGCCGGCCATCGACCTGCCGGTGCCGAACGGCAGCCCGGCGTACGCGGTGCGGGCCGGCCGGGTCAGCCGGGTCAACGACGGCAGCTGCGGCAGAGGGATCATCCTGACCGGCGCCGACGGGGCTTCCTACATCTACTGCCACCTGCTCAGCTGGTCGGTGGCGAACGGGAGCACGGTGCGGGCGGGTCAGCAGATCGGCCGCACCGACAACACCGGCAACTCGACCGGGCCACACCTGCACTTCAGCATCCGCACCGGCAGCACGTGGCGCTGTCCGCAGCGCTTCCTGCTGGCGGTCTACGACGGACGTACGCCACCGGCGGCGCGGAGCCTGCCGACCAGCGGCTGCGCCGGGTAGCCGGACACGCGGCAGCCGCGGGAGCCCCTCGGCTCCCGCGGCTGCCGCTCGTCAGCCCCGGCCGACGCCGGCCCGCGCGCGCAGCGCGTCAGCCCCGGCCCACGCCGGCCCGCACGTGCAGCGCGTCAGCCCCGGCCCACGCCGGCCCGCACGTGCAGCGCGTCCAGCAGCATCGGTAGCGCCCGGTGCAGCTCCCGCTGCCAGTACGGCCAGCTGTGCGTGCCGGGCCCGTAGAAGTTCGTCGTCACGTCCACGCCCAGCTGTTCGAGCCGGTCGGCGAACGCGACGTTCTCCCGGTGGATCAGCGCCTCGAGCCCGTCGGTGCGTCCCGGCGGATCGAACGGGCCGCCCGCGGTGCCGTCGCCGGTGGCGAGGAAGAGCTTCGTGTGGCGCAGCCGCTTCGCCAGGTCGTACGGGTCGTGCGCGGCCCAGATCGCCCGCTGCGCGACCGGGTCGCCCCAGAGCGCGTACGGGTCCTGTCCGGTGCGGCCGAAGAACGGCAGCCAGAACTGCGCGTCGGCCGATGGGTGCACGACGCCGCTGAACGAGGCGGCGGCCCGGAACATCCCCGGATTGCGGGCGGCGTACGACATCGCGCCGAACCCGCCCATCGACAGGCCGGCGATCGCCCGCTTCGGGCCGGCGCCGTACCCGTGTTCCAGGATCTTCCGCAGCTCCCGCAGGTGGAAGGTCTCCCAGCCCGGCGTGCCGCCGGCGCCGAAGTTCCACCAGTCGCTGTACCAGCCGGCGGCGCCGGCCTCCGGCATCACCACGAGCACGTCGCGCAGCTCGGGGATGCTGGCGACGTCGGTGGAGCGGGTCCAGCTGAGGTACGAGTCGCAGCAGCCGTGCAGCAGGTAGAGCACCGGCCAGCGGTCGCGCCGGTCGCGTTCGGCCCAGCCGTCGGGGGTCAGCAGCCGCACCGTGGCGGTGCCGCCGAGCGCGGGTGACTGAATGGTCAGGTCGACCAGGCGCGGGCCGATCGTTTCCTCGGCGATCACGGACGCGCCGGCGGCGGCCCGGTCGGACGGGGCGGCGGCGGCCGGGGGGCTCGCCGGTCCGGCGACGAGCGCCAGCCCGGTCAGCGCCGCGACCATGCGGCTGGTGGTGGAACCTCTGGGCACGCTCGCTCCTCCCGTTCACGCTCCCGCCTCGGGGAGCCACATCGGTCGATGCCGGCCTTGGAACGTTTTCAGCGGAAACCGGGCGCGGTCAAGGAAATGGCCGGGTTCGGCCAAATCACGCACCAAAAGCGCGGCAGCCGCGAAGGGCCCTCTCTCCCCCGCGGCTGCCGCGAATCCGTGTGGCCGGTCAGTCGGCCGTGGTGTCCCAGCCGTAGTCCGGCAGGTCGAAGAAGTCGTTCCCGTCGAGGGTGTCGACGCTGCCGGTGGCCAGGCCGGCCATCAGCGACTCGATGCCGGTGCGCACCGAGTTGACCATCATGCCGTGCTGCTTCTGGCCCAGGTCGTCCTGCTGGCCGCGCACCTCGAAGAGCACCGTGCCGGTGCCGTTCAGCGCGAACGCCGAGCGCCCCTGGCCGGCGTACTCCCGGTTGTCGGGGTGGAAGTAGCGGCCGACCGCCGCCAGCGGCGACTGGTTGCCGTACGTGTCGACCAGGCCGTTGTAGACCGACAGCGCGTACCGGCGGGACTTGTCCTGGTCGAGCGCCGGGTACGTCGCCCGGTACTTGGCGCCGTCCTGCACGCCGAGCGGCGGGTAGTCCAGCGAGAACGTGATCAGCTTGCCGTCCTGCCCGCCGCCGGTGATCCGGTCGCAGGGGCCCATGTGGTGCAGGTCGATGTACGCGTCGACGGCGCCCTTCTCGGCGCGGAGCTTGACGTAGACGTCGCGGATCGCCCGCGACTCCGGCGACAGGAAGAAGCCCGCGTCGGTGTCCCGGCCCGGCAGGTCCGCGGCGCGCGGCACGTAGTTGAGGTCCGGGTTGAAGTCACGGTTGAGGTCGTACCCGGGCAGGTTGATGCCGTCGCCGGTCAGCCGGTGGTACCAGGCCCGCGGCGCGCCCGCGAGCTGCGGGAACTGCGCGACGGTCGCGTCCCAGGAGAGCACGTTCATCCGCCGGTTGAGCTCGCCGCCGTCGGGGTTGACCATCGGCATGGCGACCAGCGTGATCTCCTGCAGGAGCTGCCGGGTGCGGGCGTCGTTGCCGTTGCTCAGGTCCTTGAGGATGCCGAGCAGCGCCTCGGTGCCGGTGCGCTCGTTGCCGTGGATCGCCGAGGTCACCAGCAGCACCCGGTCGCCGGTGCCGACCCGGGCGGCCCACAGCTCGCGGCCCTGCGGCGAGCGGCCGGCCACGTCGACGGTGACCCGCCCGCCGCTGTTCTTCGCGATCTGCGCGAGCGTCCTGCCGACCTGGTCGTGGTTGGACCAGCCGGACCAGGACGGGTCTTCCTGGATCTTGCAGCTGCCCTGCCCGGGGCCCTCGGGCGCGGCGACCGCGGACGGCGCGGTCAGGACCGAGGCGGTCAGGGCCACCGCGACGGCGGCGGCAGCGGCGCCGATCCGGCGCCGGGAAAACATCGACGGTACGTCGGTCGTGGCGCGGGCGTCGTCGCCCACGGCTGGCATCGGTTGCGGCACGGGGTGCTCCTCACGCGCGTCGGCCACCGTCCCGCGGCCTGTGCAGCGGGAACGTCTGCGCCGACCCTTCCCCGGTCATCCCGGACAGACAAGATCGAGAGGGGACAGACGACCGAAAGAGGACAGAAGCGGCGAGTCGCTGTAACGCGCGGGTGCCGGGCGTCGCTTCCGCCCGTGGATCGACAGCGCGCCGGCCGGGCCGGCTACCGGAGGGGCTGGCGGGCCGGCATCGCAGCCCGCTGCCGCGGAATGACCGGCGGCTGGCGGTCCGGCTGCGGCGGCACCGCGGCCGACGCGTGCAGCTGACGCTGGTGCTGGCGCTGGTGCTCGCGGACCCGGTCCTCCCAGGCGTCCTGGTCGGCCCGACCGGGCGGCGGCACCCAGCGGTGCGAACCGTCCGAGTAATGCATGTCGTCATCGCCGCTGCGCAGAATGCTCATGTCCTCCTCACCGTCCCCGGCCGCGCGCGGCCGGTCGTCGTCGTGGTGGTCCCGGCCCACAGGTCTTCCAGCCGCCCGGCCATCACCAGCTGCTCGTACGCCCAGCGCCACTCGTCGCAGCGGCTGCGCTCGCATCGGGGGCACGCGCCGAGCGCCGGATCGTCGGCGTGCGCGGTCAGGGTGTCCCGGTAGTGCCGGACCAGCTCATCCGGCATCGGCTTCGACGCCCCCGCGTACGGCCCGTCCATCACCAGTCCCCCTGCCTGCCGTGCGGTCGCGCTCTCCCGACGGAGGGCTTGGTCACGGGAGTGCCGTGCACCGTCACGGCGCAGTCGGCGTGCTGGCTCTGCCAGGCGCGCAGGCCCTTCTTGATGCGCTCGTTCTCGGCGCGCGCCACCGCCAAGTCGCGGTGCAGATAGCCGAGCTCGTCGGCGACCATCGCGAGGAACGCGTACACCTGCTCGGCCTCCAGGCCGGGGCGGCGGCGCGACGCGGGCGCGAAGCGCGCCCGGCGCACCTGGTCCGGCCCCAGTCGCGTCGCGTTCCGCCTGCCGTACTCGGTCACCGCGCACCCCCGCGTCGTCGCGGCGGCATCGGTCCGACTACCGGCGAGTAAACAATCGAGTGCCCCGGGACACCCGCTGCGGTGGTGGCGAGCGGGCCAATCACGGAGGGCGGCGTCGCGTTCACTACGCGCACCATACGAGCATCGATGGCCGCGCGGGCGGCCGGCGGCGCAAATGATGACAGCGCAACGGATGGTGGAACTTCCACCATCCTTCGGCCTTCCGGATGAGGCGGAAAAATCGCCACAAGCCAGCGGCCGATCGCGACGATCGCTCGCGTATCGGTCGGGTGTGGACGATCCTTAACTGGAATACCTCGGGTTTTGTGCCGGCACGATAAGGCGTCCGGTCGGCAGACCCTCGGGCCGCGGATCGCGCGGCTCATCGCCGGGCTCCGCGGCGCGACAGGTCGGCGCGGGTGCGCGCCGCCAGTTCCTCGACGCGGGCGTCGGAGAGACCGCGCCGGCGCAGCACCTCGCGGCCCCAGCGGTGCAGCCGGCACGGATGCGGCACCCGCTCGTTGCGGCAGACCGGGCCGGCTGGCCACTCCTCCGCCGCGTGCACCACGACCGCGAGCACGGCGAAGTGCTCATCCTCGGCGGTCACATGCACGGGTATCGGAATCTCGCCGAGCGTCTCTGCCGCGTTGATGTGCACGATGCGCTGCATACGCGCCTCCGTTGAGATGGCTGGTCGAGTGGGGCACCGGGACGGGCGGGGTCGGTCAGCTGCGCAGTGGGTACGACCGTTGCCCAGCACCCGCCCCGGGCCGGCTTACGACTCCCGCCGTCATCGACGCAGCGAGAGATGGGCGTCTGCTGTTTCGACGTGCCCCTTCGACACGCCTCGTCGGTGTCACACGTGCAGGGGTTGAGATGCCGGGGCAGCCCTGCTGGACGGGATGCGCTGGGGAGGCGCCCCTGCCAGGAGCAGCCCCGACACCGACCGGGAATCCACCCGAGGGGCGGGATTCCAAGCCGCCGAGCGAGGAGTCCCACGAGGCAAAGCTAGGTGGCTTACTTACCTAAGTCAACATGCTTGTTGTAGCTCCCCTCCTCTTCGTGCTCAAATCAATAAGCCGAGCGAGGAGTTCCACCACCATGACCAGCCGAACTGCCGACTACCTGCGCGTGGTCAACGCGATCACCGAGCAGATCAACAGCGGCGAGCTAACGCCGGGCGACAAGCTGCCCACGTACGCCCAGCTCGCCGAGCAGTACAACGTGAGCGTCTCGACCGCCCAGGCAGCGCTGCGGATTCTCCGCGATCGGGGCCTGGTGGAAGGTCAGCAGGGCAAGTGAACGTTCGTCGCAGGCCGATCCGAGCCGTAAGGCGTCCGCCCCTCTACCCGGTCTGCCCCGGTGTCGTCTCCACGTGGCCACGACCGTTGCCCAGCGCTCCCGCCACGGGCGAACCCGGGAGGATCAGTCATGCCTGCGATCCCGCTGAGCTATACCGGCATCGCTGCAGACATCGCGACGCGGATCAACGCCGGCGAGTACAAGCCCGGCACCAAGCTGCCGTCCTACACCAAGCTCGCCGAGCTCTACTCCGTGTCGTTCTCCACGGCGGCTCGGGCCGTGGCGCTGCTGCGGGACCGCGGCGTCGTCATCGGCTCACCGGGTCGCGGCGTCTTCGTCGCAGATCGCGCCGAGCGGTCAGAGACCACCAGGGCACGCGCTCGAAGTTTTCCGACCGTCCGATGACGAGGCCGTCGCCCGCGCGGTCTCGATGCGGTTGCGTCCGAGGCTCTTCGCCACATAGAGCGCCTGGTCCGCCGCCTCGATCAGCGCCGCCGGGCTCTCCGACCCCAGATACTCCGCGACGCCGCCGCTGATCGTCACGGTCAACGGTTGCCCGCCGATGATGAAGGACGACGAGACGCAGACCTCCCGCATCGTCTCCGCACGCTGCCGCGCCTGCTCGGCGGTGCAGCCGGGCAGCACGAGGAAGAACTCCTCCCCGCCGTAGCGCACCGCGCTCTCCCCCTCCTGGATGAGGGCGGTGATGCGCTGGGCGGTCGTGGCGATCACCTCGTCACCGGCAATATGCCCGAAGCGGTCGTTGATCCCCTTGAAATGGTCAATATCGATCATGACCACGCTGAGCGGACGGCGTTCGGCGGCGGCCAGCGCCACCTCGCGGTCGAGCGCGCCGATCAGGTACCGCCGGTTGTGCAGCCCGGTGAGCGAATCGCGGCTGGCCTGCTCGGCCAGCTCCGCGCGGAGCCGCTCCACCGCGAGCAGCTGCTCACGCAGTTCGTCGTTGGCCGCCCGCAGCTCGTGGCGTTGACGGTTGCGCTCGGTGACGTCATGCACCACCAGCACCCACCCGATCACCCTGTTGGCGCGGTCGGAGAGCGCGCTGTGCCGCACGTTGAGGTCGAACCGCTGCCCGTCGGCGGCCGTGAGGGTGTACTCCGCGTCCGATCCGGCCGACAACACCCGGTCAATGCTGAGCACGTCACGGGCCTGCATGCCGAGGATGCTGGGGGGCGCGTCGGGCTGGAGCCGCCGGAGCAGACGATCGGCGGCGGGATTGAGGTCGAGGACCCGGGAGGACCTGTCGATCACGATGACCGCGTCGCTGATCGTCTCCAGGATCTGCCGGCCGGCAACCGGGACCAGCTCCGGCAACGCCTCCCGGAGCAGCGCCCAGCAACACGCGCCGGCCGAAATACAGAAGAAGACCGGGGTCAGGCCCACGGTCTTGCCCTGCGGCATGTACGACACGGTGATGATGTTGCCGATCACCGGCGGCACGACGGCCACCAGCGGCCAGACGAAGTGCCCCCGGTAGGACCGGGGAGCCTGCAGACAGGCACGCACCAGCGCGAACATCGCCCAGGCCAGCAGCACGTAGCTGTAGATGGTGTGCACCCAGAACGCCGGCCCCGGCTGGGGCGCCAGCAGCGGCGGCGAGCCGGAGAGCACGGCGCCGGCGTAGAACTCACGGTGCCACGTGTTGGTGGCGGCGGTGACGATCGCGAACGCAGGCTCGATCGCCAGCAAAAACGCCGCGGAACGCGACAGTGTCCACGCCCGATCGGCCATGCCCTTCGCGTAGCAGAAGAAGCCGGCGACGCACGCGCAGACGCCGGGATAGATCGCCGTCTCGAACGCGAGCTTCACCTCAAGGTCGGTGGCGAGCACCGAAAGGCACTTCGTCGCCGACCACCAGGCCAGCCCGGCCATCGCCACGGTCATCGCCCCGGCGGCCGGCGTCAGCCGACGGCGCGGCCACATGATCGCGGTCGCGATGATCGAGCCGAACGCGGCGATGCCGAATAGAAGCGCGAACGGTTGGTAACGCACCATCCGCGCCCCCTTCCGAGTCTCGTCCTTTACCGCATCGGCAGCGCCGAGCGCCAGCTGAGCCAATCACGACCGTGCGCCGGGGCGCGCCATGCTCGCGGCGCGCACGTGACAGCTCAGGCGCCACCTCGGCCGCCGTTGCGCGAAGGCGATGCATCCGCAGCGATGTACCGACATTGTTGGTAAAGCCAACGTTGCCGTTGAGGTTCGGAGGTGATCCGTGATCAGATGTGTGGGCCTAGCTGAGAGAACCTCGCATGCCCGCACAGAGATTCGAGCCGCACTACCGGCGGATTATCGCCGACATCAGGCAGCGCATCGCCTCTGGGGAGTGGCCGCCCGGACACAAGCTGCCGTCGACGAAGGCGCTCGCCGACCTGTACGAAGTCGGCAGCCAGTCGACCGTGCGCCAGGCCATCACGATCTTGATCGAGACCGGCGAGCTATACGGCCACCAAGGCCTGGGCGTCTTCGTCACCGACCGCTCGCCAACGACGTAGGCGAGACTCTGCGGGCCCCCGGCGCACACCGCCGCTACACCGAGTGGACTCTCCCCCTACGGCATCTTCGTGAGCTTCGCGGAGCAGTTCGAGCAGGTGTGGGCTACCGTCCAGCCGATGGAGGGCACCAACGCATGAGCCGGCGGGTGGACTACTACAACGACCCCAACGCGCCCGCGGCAAACTCCATCGTGCCGGGCGGATCAGCCCTGGTGGTAGACGACGAGGGGCGCATCCTGATGCAGCGACGCGCCGACAGCGGCAACTGGTCGCTACCCGGCGGAACGATGGAGATCGGGGAAACGCTCGCTGATGCCGTCGTCCGGGAGGTCAGGGAAGAGACCGGCCTGGACGTCGAGACGACGGGCATTCTCGGCGTCTACACCGACCCGAATCACGTCATCGCGTACGCCGACGGCGAGGTACGCCAAGAGTTCAACGTCACGTTCATAGCTCGACCCATCCGCGGTGCCATAGCCGTCAGCGACGAGTCGACAGACGTTCGCTTCATCCCATCAGAGGAGCTACAACGGCTGCCGATACACGAAACCGTCCGGCTGCGCATCCGCCACTACCTTGAGCGCCGAATCGGTCCCTTCATCGGCTGACCCCAGATCACGCTTTCGGTACCCGGCGATTGAAGCGAGGTTTCAAGGCCAGGACGGGTGCGTGCGTCAACGGATCGCGTTACCAGACTCTTTGGGTGATCGATTAATGGGCGCGACGGCGGTAGCTTGCGCGAGTGACCGACCTTGCGCGCGGCGCGTACGACACACTCGTTACGCAGGGGCTGGAGAAGCAGCTCTCGGGCATTGATGGCGAGCTCGTCCAACGGACCGGTCTGGATCCCACCGACGCGCACGAGCTGCTCGCCCGGCACGTCGCGGCCCTCGCCAAGCGTGCGCTCCGCGCGGTTCCGGGGACGGACGCGCAGCGACTCGCCGGTCAAGTCGAGCTCGCCAATCGCATCGCTGCCGCGATCCGCGACGCCTCAGACAGGGTGCTTGACGCCGACGACAACGTCGCGGCCGCGCAGCGCCTCACGGCCATCCTGCACCGTCCCACACCGCCAGCACCCATCACTCCCCTGCCCCGGCCGGAGATTCCGCTGAGCACCGGCGCGCTGCTCGTCAACGGGCGCAATCAGCCGCGGATCGGCCACGAGGTGGCCAAGGAGATGGCCTCCGCCGACCAGGTCGACCTCCTCTGCGCGTTCATCAAATGGCACGGACTTCGCACGCTAGAGCGACCGATCACCCAGCTGCTCGCGCGCGGCTGCCGAATGCGGGTCATCACCACCACGTACCTCGGCGCCACCGACCAGCGGGCACTCGACCAGCTCGCACGGTGGGGAGCGAAAATCAAGGTCTCGTACGAGACGAAGACGACCCGGCTGCACGCGAAGGCGTGGCTGTTCCGACGAGCGACGGGCGCCACCACCGCGTACGTCGGATCGTCGAACCTGTCACGCACGGCACTGCTCGACGGGGTCGAGTGGAACGTACGGCTGTCGGCCATCGAGCAGCCGGACGTGGTCGACACGTTCGAGGCGACGTTCGAGGACTACTGGGAAGATCCGGCGTTCGAGGACTACGACCCGGAGGTCAGCCGCGAACGGCTGCGGGTGGCACTGTCGGCGGAGCGGGGCGGCGGTGGCCTCGACGACACCGCCATCGAGCTGACGACGCTGGACGTCCGACCGTACCCGTACCAGCAAGAGATCCTCGACGACCTGGACGCCGAGCGGAAGGTGCACGGCCGGCACCGCAACCTGGTGGTGATGGCGACCGGCACCGGCAAGACCGTGGTGGCGGCGCTGGATTACCGGCGACTGCGGCGCGACGGAAAGGTCGGCACGCTGCTCTTCGTCGCGCACCAAGAGCAGATCCTGCGGCAGAGCCGGTCCGTGTTCCGGCAGGTACTCCGCGACGGCAGTTTCGGCGAGACGCTGGTCTCCGGCGAAAAGCCGCGCGAATGGCGCCATGTGTTCGCGTCCGTGCAGTCGCTGAACCGGCTCGACCTGAGCGACCTCGACCCGGCCCACTTCGACATGGTGATCGTCGACGAGTTCCACCACGCCGAGGCGCCCACGTACGCGCGGCTTCTGCGGCACCTGACACCGCGCGTGCTGCTCGGCCTCACCGCCACCCCCGACCGCGCCGACGGCCGGGACGTGCGGCAGTGGTTCGACGGACACACCGCCGTGGAGTTGCACCTGTGGGAGGCGCTGGAGCGGCAACTGCTCGCGCCGTTCCAGTACTTCGGGCTACACGACGACGTCGACGTGTCGCGGGTGCGGTGGACGCGCGGGCGAGGCTACGACCAGGCGGAGCTGAGCAACCTCTACACCGGCAACGACGCCCGCGCGAGGATCATCCTGCAGCAACTGCGCGACAAGGTCGACGTACGCCGGATGCGGGCTCTCGTGTTCTGCGTCGACATTGCGCACGCGGAGTTCATGGCCGACCGGTTCCGGCGGGAAGGGATCGCGGCGCAGGCGGTCACGTCCCGCCCGGGGGGCGTCGACCGGCGGGCCGCAGTCGAGGCATTGGCAGCCGGACGCGTGCAGGCGCTCTGCACCGTCGACCTCTTCAACGAGGGCGTCGACCTGCCCACCGTAGACACCATCCTGCTGCTGCGGCCGACCGAAAGCGCCACGATCTTCCTGCAGCAGCTCGGCCGCGGGCTGCGGCTCGCCGACGACAAGCCCTGCCTGACCGTCCTCGACTTCATCGGCGCCCAGCACGCCGAATTCCGCTTCGACCTGCGGTTCCGCGCGCTCACCGGCACGAGCCGGCGCGCGCTGGCCCACGCCGTGGCCGACGACTTCCCGACGCTGCCGAGCGGCTGTCACATCGAACTCGACCGGGTCGCGAAGGACGTGGTGCTGGCCAACCTGCAAAGCGCGCTGACCACGCGTACGCGGGACCTGGTCGCCGAGTTGCGACGGCTCGGCGCCGACGTGACGCTCGGCGAGTTTCTTGCCGAGACGGGGCTGGAGATCGAGGACGTCTACCGGCGGAGGAACGTCGGGGGCTGGTCGGGGCTGCGCCGGCGCGCCGGGTTTGACGCGTCGGATGGCGGCGCGGACGATGCGGCGATCGGCGCGGCGATCGGGCGGATGCTGCACGTTGACGACCCCGACCGGCTTGAGCAACTCCAACACGTGGCGCGCGGTGAGCGACCGGAGGATCCGCGGCTGCTGGCCATGCTGCACCACGCGCTGTGGGGCGGCTCGACGCCCATCGACGTCGAGTCATCGTTGGCGCGGCTGTGGGCACACCTGGCGCGGTGCAGCGAGCTGAGCCAGGTAGCCGACGTGCTGCGGGCGCGCATCCCGCGCGTGACCTGGCCCCTTCCGTCGCCGACGGTGCCACTGCGCGTGCACGCCCGCTACAGCCGCGACGAGGCGTGCGCCGCGTTCGGCGTGCCGAACCCGGCGGCGCTGCGCGAAGGCGTGAAATGGGTGGAGTCCGAGCGAGCAGATCTGTTCTTCGTGACGCTCGTAAAGACGGAGGCGCACTATTCGGCGACGACGATGTACCAGGACCGCGCGATCACACCGGAGCTCTTCCAGTGGGAATCGCAGAGCACGACCGCGTCGACGTCACCGACCGGCCAGCGCTACATCAACCACGCGGCACGCGGCTCGACCGTGCACCTCTTCGTACGCGAAACCAAGATGGCGGACGGCGACCTGGGGGCGCCGCCGTACCTGTACGCCGGACCGATGACATACGTGAAGCACAGCGGGGACCGGCCGATGCGGATCGTATGGCGACTGGAAAACCCGCTTCCGGCCGACGTCTTTCACGCCGCTCGGGTCGCCGCCGCATAGCCGGGCGGGGGTCGCTCCGGCGGTTGCGGTCGGGATTTCGCGTCTGCCAGCACGCGCGGCAATGGCTTCATAGCGTGTGACTTAGCCGGACGGGAGTCGACTTGATGGCCGCGATATGAGCCAAGACCGACTGGTTCGCTTCCCAGCCGTCGGGGAACTTGACGGGCACGTTGAGGTGGACGGGCTCGGTCGATGGGTGCGCGTCCAGCAGCTCCGCGATCCCCTCTCGCGCCACCACGATGCACGCGTGCCGGTGCCGTGACGTCAGCACGCACAGCCGCCCCGACTCCAGGTGGAACGCGGTCGCGTCGCGCCGCCCCGACAACGGGTGCAGCACCACCGTCACGTCGTACTCCCGACCCTGCAACCGGTTGGCGGTGTCCACCGTGATGCCCTCGCCGGCCGCGCCGAGCCGCGCCCGGATCGCCGCGACCTGGTCGCGGTGCGCCGCCCCGATAGCGATCCGCGACGCGTCCACCGGCGCAGACTCCCCCGACGACACCGCCACGGTGCCCCGCTCCAGCACCCGCAGCGCGAGCGCCGCGCACGCCGACGCCGCCTCGGTGTCGGTGCGCAGCGTGTGCCGCGCGGGCAGCTCGTACAGCGCCCACCCCGACGACGCAGCCAGCTCCACCGCCGCGTCCACCGCGTCTCCCGAACCCGGAGCCGACAGGTGCAGCAACCGCTCGTCAGCCGTCGTCCCGGCCCGGAAGCCGGTGAACGGATAGAACGCCTGCGCGATCACCGGCGCCGCCGACGCGGGGAGCCGCCACGACACCGGCAGCCGGTGCACGGGCAGGTCGGGGTTGTGCCGCAGCAGCACCGCCACCGCGCTCTGCATCGGATCCCAGGTCAGTCCGGTCCAGCGCGACGTCTCCACCGTCGAGAACGGGTCGAGCTGGCCGGGGTCCCCCACGAACAGCGCCCGCTCAAACCGGCCGGCGACGCGCAGCAGGGCATCGGAGCGCATCTGGTACGCCTCGTCGACGATCGCCCACGGCCACGAGCCGTCCGAGACCATCGCCCACTTGGCCGCCGTACCGATGATGACGGCCGCACCACCGAGCTCCGCGACCTTCGCCGCGACCGTCACGGTCGCGTGCCGGGAGACCCGCTCCGAGGGTACGTAGTCCGTGGCGGACAGCCGGCCGATGGCCAGCTCGGGGGCTTTCTGGGCCAGCCGGTCGATGAGGTCGTCGACCTGCTCGTTGGTCTGGGCGATGATGATCAGCGACTCGCCGGCGGCGGCCAGCTCGACGGCCGCGCGGACCACGAGCGTGGACTTGCCGGCCCCCGGCGGGGAGTCGACCACGACCCCGCGGTGAGCGCCGGAACGGAGGTCGTCGAGCACGGCGGTGACGACCCGCTCGGCCTCGACGGCGGGCGGCAACGTGAGTCCAACGGCCACGTGGTCCCCTCCCCTTGTTTGCCGACGGTTCCCGGCACATTACCGGCCGCGAGGGCCACAATCACGCCTGTGCAGCACGCTTAACTGACGGATCAGTCCGTACAGCGTCAGGCGTCCGACGAGCGTGCCGAAACATCACAGCGGGAGCAACCCGGCCATCGGCGCCGCTCGCTACCCAAACGGATCGAAACAGTCGCCCTGACGGTCACCGTGCGGGATATCGCCGTGCCACAGGGTTACCCGCCATGGCAAATGTCGATATGGTGTCGGCTCCCCCACCCCTCGATCAGTAGGACGCCTCATGGGCTTTATTCGGGAGATGCAGCGGGCACACGCGCGGCAGGTACGCGCGCAGCAACGGGCCCAGGCCGCTAGCGTGCGTCACCACCAGCAGATGCGGCGCGAAGCAGAGCGCGCGATGCGGGCCGCACAGCGGGCGAGTGCGGCAAACGAGCGAGAACGGAAGCGGCTGTACGCCGAGGCACGCGCCGCGGAGGTCGCCGCAGAGAACGCCGACCTGCAGGCGCATCTGGAGGAGCTGGAAACGCTGCTCGCCGCCACCCTCGCGGTCGACGACCACATCGACTTCGCTCGACTGAAGAAGTCCGTCACGCATCCACCGTTCAACCCGGGCGATCTCGGTACGCCACTTCCCCCACCCGACTGGCGGCAATTCGAGCCGCCCGCGCCGGGCATGCTGAGCAAGATGTTTGGCGGGCAGGCGAAGTACCAACAGCAGTTCGCCGCCGCCCAACACGCCTTCGCTCAAGCGCAGGCACAGCACCAAGCGGCCGAAGCGGATCGTCAACGGCGGCTAACGGCAGCGCACCACCGATATCAGAAGAAGTGCGAGAAGGCCGCGGAGGAGGTCGCCGCACACAACGCCGAGATCGATCGGTTTGCCGGGGCGGTCGCGGCTCGCGAACCCGCGGCGGTCGTGGACTACTTCGGGATGGTGCTCGGCAACTCCGTCTACCCGGACGACTTCCCCCAGCACTACCGCCTTGCGTACGTGCCCGAGTCGCGGCAGCTCGTCGTCGAATATCACCTGCCGACGCTCGACGTCATTCCGGGTGTGCGCGAGTACCGGTACGTGAAGTCGCGGGACGAGGTGACGACGCTGGCCCGCCCCGCCAAGGAAATCAAGGAGCGGTACACGAACGTCGTCACGCAGGTGACATTGCGTACCGTGCACGAGCTCTTCGAAGCGGACCGCGAGCGGCTGATCGAGACGGTGGTGTTCAACGGCATCGTCGACACTACCGATCCTCGCACCGGAGCCTCCGTCCAGCCGTGTCTGGTGACGCTGCGGACCACCCGCGAAACCTTCACCGCGCTCAACCTCAGCAAGGTCGACCCGGCCGCGTGCCTCCAGCACCTCAACGCCGCCGTCTCGAAGCGACCGGAGGCACTGGCGCCCGTGCGCCCGGTACTGGAGTTCGACATGGTCGACAAGAGGTTCGTGGACGAGGTGGACGTCCTGGCGGACCTCGACCAGCGGCCCAACCTGCTCAAGCTCACCCCGACCGAGTTCGAGAGCCTCATCCAGAACCTGTTCAGCAAGATGGGGCTGGACACGAAGCAGACCCGGCCGTCGCGCGACGGCGGCGTGGACTGCGTGGCGTTCGACCCACGGCCGATCTTCGGCGGCAAGGTCGTGATTCAGGCGAAGCGGTACCGCAACACCGTCGACGTGTCGTCGGTGCGCGACCTGTTCGGGACGGTCCAGAACGAGGGCGCCTCCAAGGGCATCCTGGTTACCACGAGCGGCTACGGGCCGGCGTCCTTCGAGTTCGCGTCGGGAAAGCCGCTGGAGCTAATCGACGGGTCGAACCTGCTCTACCTGCTCGCGGAGCACGCGGAGGTCAATGCGCGCATCGACCCGAGCGAGCTGGACTGAGCGATGCCGCAGACGGTTCGACCACCAGAACGCGCTCTCATCTATCACTTCACGCATATCCGGAACATTCCGTCGATTCTGGCAAGGGGCAGGCTGGTCGCCGACAACTTCGTAGGTGAATGCCTTGTCACCGATGTCGGAGATGTCGAGATAAAGGCCAACCGGCGGTCGCGACCGGTGGAATGCGGACCGGGGGGCGTAGTGGCAGACTACGTGCCCTTCTACTTCGCACCGTGTTCCCCCATGATGTACAAGATTGCGTGCGATCACCGTGACGGAGTCCCGGGACGCTACCCAGGCGGGGACGATCCGTTGGTCTACCTGGTCAGCTCAGTGGATCGGGTCGAGGCTGCGGGACTGCCGTGGGTTGCCAGCGATGCCAACTGCGCCTCCGCACTCACCCGCTTCTCGTCCTCGGTTGAGGAGCTCGCAAAGCTCATCGACTGGCCCCTGATGCAGGAGAAGATTTGGAAGAGCACGGACGAAGATCCTGATCGCAAGCGTCGCCGCATGGCTGAGTTCCTGGTTCACCGGGAGTTTCCGCTGGAGATTGTGGCAGGCTATGTCGTCCGCACGCGGGAGCGGAGACATGAGTTGCAGCAGGTCCTGACGGCGGCGGGCACGAACGACGTCTACGTTGATGTCAGACCCGACTGGTACTACGGGTACAGACGACGGGAGGTGGAGACATGATCATCACGAGTCACGGCAACCTGCTCACCGCCGAGGCCGAAGCCCTCGTCAACACCGTCAACACCGTCGGCGTCATGGGCAAAGGTATCGCGCTGCAGTTCAAGCGGGCATTTCCCGCGAACTACACGGCCTACCGTGCCGCCTGCGCAGCCGACCAGATAAAGCTCGGCAAGATGTTCGTCTTCGACTCAGCCCTGGTAGGCCCTCGCCGCTACGTGATCAACTTCCCCACCAAGGGGCACTGGCGGTCACAGTCGAAACTCACCGACATCAGGGCGGGCCTTCACGATCTCGCTCGCGTCATCCGCGAACGGAATATCAAGTCTGTCGCGATCCCCGCCCTCGGCTGCGGGAACGGTGGACTCGATTGGGAAGAGGTGCGCCCACTCATCGAGCAGACCTTCCGCGACCTTCCCGACGTCCGAGTGTTGGTCTATCCACCCGAGGGAGCGCCCGACCCGGCGGACATGCCCGTCGCGACACCTCGACCTCCTCTCACTCCGGGAAGAGCTCTGCTGCTCCGGGCAATCGAGCGCTTTCTGGCACAGGCGCGCACTCTTGCGCCGAGAGAAGGCGTGACGGAACTAGAGATCCAAAAGATCGCATACTTCCTTCAGGTTCTGGGCCAGCCACTTCGACTTTCATTCAGCCGCGGCCGATACGGCCCTTACGCGGACAACCTCAACCACGTCCTGGAACTGCTTGAAGGCCACTACCTCGTGGGGCACGGCGACCGGTCTGCCAGAGTCGAAGAGCTACGGCCCATCAAGGTCACGGCAGAAACAAGCGAAGCCGTGAACGCCTGGTTCGACTCGCACGATGCCGAATTTGAAGAGACGCTTGAGCGGCTCGCTCGACTCGTCAAAGGGTTCGAGACTCCCTACAGTCTCGAACTACTCGCCACCGTGCACTACGCCGCTGAGCGCCAGCCGCCGACCGCCGACATCGACGAGCTGATCGAACGAGTCCAGACGTGGAGCGGGCGGAAGGCGAGACTGTTCACGCCGGACCACATCAAGATGGCCTTCCAGCGGCTCGCGGCCGCCGACCTCCTCCCCGCCGCCGTTCGTTAGCGCCGAGTTCGGCAGAGCATGTGCCCCCAGATCCTTCTCGGGTCATCCGCCATCACCCGCACTTGACCATCAAGGCGGTTCGGCGCGGCGGTTGACGCCAGCGCCCACGCTCACGCGGTGCTGGCCCCCGGCGCGCGCAGTTCGCTGAACGAGTACGGGGGCCACGGGCCCAGGAAGCGGATCTGCGCCGCCGGCTGCTCGTCCTGGATCCGCGCCAGCTCGGCCCCCAGCTCCTGCACTCGGTCGCGGTGCACGAGCAGCGCCGCGGACAGCACCGGCACCTGCCCCTCCGCCCGGCCGCCGCGCCGCCCCTCGGAGATGTCCTCGGCCAGGCCCACCAGCCGCCGCCGGTACTCCGGGTAGACGCGGTCCGCCACCGCGTCGACGGCGTCGCGCTGCAGCTTCTCCAGCCGCTTGGTCAGCAGCCGGCGTACCCCGGCGGGCTTGCCGTCCAGCTCGGCGGCGAGCGCGCGTACCTCCGGCTCATCCTGGGCGGCCCGGTCGCGGTCCAGGGTGATGTCCACGCGCAGCTCGACCCGGTCGCGCAGCGCGTCGAGTCGTCCACGCAGCTGCACCGCGCTGTCCCGCAGCCACCCGCGCAGCGTCTCCGTGGCGGTGCCCTCGTCGCCGGCCCGGACGAGCACGTTGAAGGTCATCGGGAGGGCGGTGCCGGTGATGTCCCAGGCGCGCTCCACCACCGCGCTGTGCTCCAGGATCCAGCGTTTCGCGTCCTCGTCGGGCCCCTGGTAGGGCCCGGAGGTCGTTTCGTGGACGACCGCGGCGACGCCTTCGGGGACGTCGACCAGCCGCAGCGGAGCGCCGTCGATGCCGGTGCCGAGCGCGTCGGCGGCGAGCCCGGCCGGCAGGATGGCGTACACGTACAGGTCGGGGGCGGTCACCGCGTTCCCCGTTCGGCCTCGTCGGCCCACCGGGCCGGGTTGATCAGCTTGTCCACCACGTCGTCGACCACGTCGTCCAGGCCGGAGCGTAGGTCCTGCACCGATTGCGTGATCCCGTGCTCCGCCTTGATCTCCTCCATCGCCTCGTCGAGCTCCATCAGCGCCTCGCCGAGCCGGTTCTGCTCCTCCTCGGTGAGGTCGCCGCCCTCCAGCCGCCGCACGGCCTGGGTCTCCAACGCCTCCTGGATGATCTCCACGAGGGTGACGACGAGCGTCAGGACGCCGTGTTTCAGGCTCTTCTCGTCAACGGTGAGCGCCAACCTGCACCTCCGTGAGCTCGTGCCGCGGGGCGCCTTCCGGCACCGTCTCCCGGATCAGCGCCGCCCACTCCGTGGCGTCGTCCGGGGCGAGCAGCACCGTGTCGTCGCGGGTCGCCACCGCCATCACCACGCTGTCTCCGGCGGGCGTCCGGGCCGGCCGGAGCTCCACCCCGGTGATGTCGCGGGGCGTGAGGTTCACCGCCGGTCGACCGTCCAGAGGGGACCGCCAGGTCAGCCCCGTACGCCGGTCGAGCCGCGCGGTCCCGCCGCGCCAGACCGCGGAGCCCGCCCGCCGCTCCTGGTACCAGGCGTGGCTCTCGCGCAGCGGCGCGGCCGATGCCGCGATCGCCCCCGCACCCGGCGGCCCGCCGACCCCGCGCAGGTGGCGCCGCACGAGATTCAGCAGCCGCTCCGGGTCCGCGGTCGACAACAGGTGGTACGTCCCGTCGACCAGCTCCACCCGCAGGCGCTGGCGCTGCTCGCCGCCCACCGCCCGCTCGCTGTGCAGCCCGGCGGTCCGGATGTGCTCCCACGGGGCCTGCCAGAGCAGCTCCGCCGGCTCCCGCCGGAAGACGAACAGCCGCCGATCGGTGAGGTACACGGTGCCAGGGCGCCACGAGTGGTGGAAGTCGTCGGCGTACACGCCGCCGGGCATCCGCGCGACGACGTCCTCATCCGGCAGCAACGGCACCTGCCGGGCGATGGAACGCCGCACCGAGGCGCGGGTCTTCTCGTCCCACTGCCGCATCATGCCGTACTCGAGCATCGTCTCCATCCCGGCGAGGGTGGCCCGGAGGTTGACCCCGATCAGCGGGATGTCGGCGACGGTGATGATCAGATCCAGGTTGAGGTAGACCCCCTTGTTCAGCAGCACCTCGACGAGGTCCGGCAGGGTGACGCGGGGGTCGCGGGTGGGCTGCAACGACGCCGGCTCAGCCATCGGGATGCCGCTCCCGCAGCTCGTACGCCGACGCCTGCGGCGCCGTGCGATCCGCTGGCTCCGCCTCGAGCTGCGGTTTCGACCGCTCCGCGCGCAGCGACCGCGCGCTGCGCCAGCCGCACCACGGGCACGACTCGTCCAGCAGCTCCTGTGTCGCGACGCGCTTGCCGCACCCCGGGCAGCTCTCCCGGGCCTCGACCGCCTCCCGCCACGCGGGGGTGTCGGTGTCGGTGCCGGACGGGAACTCCAGCCCGTACCGCGCGGCGGTCTCGAAGGACGCCAGCGCGGCCCTGATCCGGATGCCGAGCAGCTCCACGCCGCCCACCGAGACCATGATGTCCGCGTTGAGGACCAGGCCGCGGTCCAGGAGCGTCTCCACCACGTGGGCGAGCGTCCCCTCGCTGTCGCGCTGCGGCTGCAGTGACTGCCTCACGGTCTCGCCTCCGATCTGCCCCGTGCGCCCGGTATGTCGGTGGCCCGACTACTACCGTCCGTGCTCGCACCGGAAACCTCGGCGTGCGCGGTGTCACCGGAAATGCTGGTCAGAGCCGCGTTGACCGAGCGACACGCAGCACTGGCGCGTCAGCTGACCCGGGCCAGAAACGACCGCACCTGCTCGCGCGCCCGCTCACCGATCTCCGGGCCGTGCGTGAACGCCGCGACGTCGTACTCCAGCTCGCCCAGCACGTGCGCGGTCTCCTGCGTCATCCGGAAGTCCGCGCAGAAGAACGCCGGCGGCCAGCGCATCCCGGCCACGTTGAACAGCGCGTCCCCGGTGATCAGCACCCGGGTCGGCTCGTGCAGCAGCGACACGTGCCCGGGCGAGTGCCCCGGCGTGTGCACCACGCGCAGCCCGCCGGCGACGTCCAGCACGTCGCCGTCGGCGAGCAGCTGCCCGACCTGCACCGGCGGGAACGTGCCGCCGGGCAGCCGGCTGAACAGCCGCCCCGACGCCAGGGACTGGTCCGGGGTCGGCGCCCGGCCCGCCTCGGCGTACGGCACGTCGGCGGCGTGCACCGCCAGCGGCGCCCCGGTGCGGCGGGACAGCTCGGCGGCCCCGCCGGCGTGGTCGGGGTGGGCGTGGGTGAGCACGATCCGGGTGACGTCGGCCGGAGTCTTGCCGATCGCGGCGAGCCCGGCGACGATCCGCGCGGGCGCCTTCTTCACCCCGCAGTCCACCAGCGTCACGCTGCCGTCGTCATCGACAAGGGCGTACGAGTTGACGAATGCCCGGCCCACCGTCGGAATCCGCCACACATCGGGAGCGACCTGCACCGCCGCCGCGCGCACCATAGACGGCAGTCTACGTCGCTGCCCACACCCACAACTGCACGCGCGACGCGAACAGGTGGTCAGGAGACGGGGACCGGGACGGGGGCGCGGCGGCGCAGGAGCGTCGCGGTGAGCAGGACCGCGGCGGCCGCGAGACCGGCCAGCGACCAGAACACGGTACGCAGGCCAGTCGTGAAGCCCGGATCGGCCAGCTGGCCGGCGGTGGTGGTGGCGAGCACCGACCCCACCACCGCGATCGCGATCGTCTCGTTGGCCAGCCGCGCGGTGTTGAGCATGCCGGCGGCGGTGCCGGCCCGGTCGGGGGCGACGCTGCCGATCGCCTCGCCGTCGAGCATGCCGATCGACAGGCCGTTGCCGACCCCGATCGTCAGCAGCGGCCCGGCCAGGGTGAGCACGTCGGCGTGCGGCCCGAGCACGGTCAGCCAGGCCGCGCCGAGCGCGATGACGCCGACCGAGGTGACCACGATGGCGGACGGCGGGATCCGGCGGATGAGCACGCCGGTCAGCAGCGGCAGCACCAGGGTGGGCGCGGTCAGCAGGATCATCGCCGCGCCGGCCTCGGCGGGACTCCACCCGATCACGCGGGTGAAGTACGACGGCAGGTAGACCAGCAGCGGCACCACGACGGAGACGATCGTCGCCGCCGCGACGCACATGCCGAGGAAGCGCGGGCTGGCCAGCAGGCCGAGGTCGAACATCGGATCGGGGCGGCGGCGCTCGACGCGCACGAACACCCCGAGCAGCACGACCGCCCCGACGAACGCCGCGACGATCAGCGGGTCGCTCCAGCCGCGCACGGGCCCCTCCACGAACCCGGAGATCACCAGCAGCAGCGCGGCGGTGAACGACGCCGTACCGGCCCAGTCGATCCGGCGCGTCGTCGCCTCGCGCGACTCGGGCAGCAGCGGCACCAGCGCCAGCACCACCGCCCCGAGGATCGCCGGGACGGCGAAGACGGCCCGCCAGCCGAACGCCTCGATCAGCAGCCCGGCCAGCGACGGGCCGAACGCCAGCCCCGCCCCGAGCACCGTGCCGAAGACCCCGAACGCGCGTGCCCGCGCCCGCCCGTGGAAGGTGGCGGCCAGGATCGCCGACGCGCTGGTCGCCGCGGCCGCCGCCCCGATCCCGCCCAGGGCGCGCACGACGTCGAGCAGCACGATGTCGCCGGCGACCGCGCTCAGCCCGCCGGCCACGGTGAAGATGCCGACGCCGGCGGCGTACACCCGGCGTCGGCCCAGCAGGTCGGCCAGCGAGCCGGTGGCCAGCATGAAGCTGGCGAAGGTGGCGTTGTAGCCGTTCACCACCCACTGCACGGAGGCGAGGTCGGCGTGCAGGTCGGCGCCGATCTGCGGCAGCGCGATCGAGGCGCCGGTCAGCGTGAGCGGCAGCAACAGCGTGGACAACAGGATGGCGGCCAGAACGACCGCCGGATGATGGCGCAACGACTCTCCCCCGGTGATGACGTTCCCAGTCTGCCGTGCGAGGGCGTCCCCGCACCCGGGACCCACGACGGGCGCCGTGGCCGTGCACGCTCGCTCCCGGCGTTCACGGGCACTCCGTGATCACGGAACCCAGTTGGCAAGATCACTTTGCGTAGCCGGATGGGGGGTTGAGGCGTTTGATGGGTGAGCGAGTCTGGTCCGGCGTCGACTGCGACGGCGACCGGCCACCGACGGCTCACCGCATCCGGCGCATCAGCACCGCCGGTAAAGCGGTCCGGGCGGGGCGGCGTCATGACACGGGACGCGGCCCCGCCCACAACCGCGACGCCAGCGAACCCTACGACCAGTCCTCGGTGGCGTCCCGTTCCGTCGGGACGTGGTCGGTGGGCGGGCCGCCGTGAGTCCAGGGGGTCTCCTCGCGCGCCGGGAACGACGCGCCCGGCCGGTACGCCTCGCTCAGCGTCGTGTACGTGATCCGCTCCCCCACCTCGGGCACACTGCCCGGCGGCGGCGTCAGCGACCGCCCCATCCCGCCTGAGAGCTCCAGCACCACCTCGGTCTTCGCGCCGTCCGGCGCCGGCGTCACGAACACGACGGTCCCCTTCTGCGACGGCCGCGCCGGCGAGTACAGCGCGGCGCCCGGCGCCATCAGCACCGGATCCGAGGTGAGCACCATGATCCGGGGACGGAGCACGGGCCGCTTGCCGGTGTCGTCGACCCGGTCCGGCTTGGCCATCGTCACCACCCCGGCGAACGCCTCCCCGGTCAGCCGGTGGCCGGCCATCACCAGCGGATCGTCGTAGGCGCGCTGCGCCGCGTACGACGCCTGCGCCCGTTCCAGCCGGTCCAGGCGCTGGGCCGCGGCGACCGCCCCGTCCCGGCGCGGCTGCGGGTAGCTCTCCTCGGATTCGACGTAGTTGGCGTAGTCGGTGAACGCGTCCCGGTCGGCCGCCCACCGTGGCTCGACCCGGGCGCCGGGCGGCAGCGCGCGCAGCAACGCGACGCCGCGCCACATCAGCTCCCAGGTCGGCTGCAGCTGACCGCGCAGCAGCCTTTCCAGCTCCGCGTACGCCAGCAGCCGCGCCCCCTCGTCGTCCAGCGCGGCCTCGTAGGCCGCGATCGCCGGGGCGAGCCGCTCGTTGTCGAAACCCGGATCGGTGACCGGCCCGGCCGGCGGCCAGATCGCCGGGTCCTCGGCCTCGGCCGCGGCGACGACGCCGGAGACCCCGGGCGGCGGCGAGATCCAGCCGAGCAGCGCCGCCAGGTTCTGGTCCTCCATCGCGCTCTGCCCGGTGGCCCAGTGCAGGGTCAGCGCGTCGGTCATCGCCAGCAGCGTCGACGATCCGGGGTGTTCGGCGCGGTCGGCGAGGAAGGTCAGCCAGCGCCCGAGCAGCGGCACCGACGGGTGCACCGGATAGTCGCCGTCGGTGCGGCGGAACCGCGTCGAACGGCCGAACAGCCGCACGAAGCTGATCCCGGCCGCGTTCGGCACCAGCAGCTGCGGGGCGTCGACGTACCGGTGCCTGACGTCCCTGCCGCGGTCGATCGGGACGGCCTCGGCGACGCCGCGGAGACCATCCACATAGGGCAGTAGCTCGGCGGCGAGCGCGGCGGCGAAGGCGAAACGCTGGTCGCGGTTGCGCGGCTGCGGCACGATCAGCAGCCGCGGGTGCTCGGGGTCGGCGCCGACCAGGGCGGCCAGCGGCGCGTTGGCCTCGCCGGCCATGGTCAGCGGGACGAAGACCAGCGGCCGGTCGGCCAGGTGCAGGTGCCGCACGGTGGCGATCGGCTGGGCGGCCCCGGTCGCGAGTGCCTGAGCCCGGGCGAGCGCGGTGAGCGTGCTCATGACAGCGCCTCGGCGCGCAGCCGCGCCGCGGTCCGCAGCAGCGCGGCCGCCTCCGCCTGCTCCTCGGTCGGGGTGCGGTCGCCGGCGGCGAGCGCCAGCACGACCTCGACGGACTCGATTCCGCCGAGCTCCTCGCGCACCGACTTGCCGAGCGCGGCGGTCGCGCCGGCCGCCTCGTGCCGGCAGAAGTACGCGAGTTCGCAGGCGCTGAGGCACTCCGGCGCGTACCGGGCCTCGACCGCGGCGAGCGCCGCGGCCAGCTCGGCCGGGGTGCGGGTCGGCGCGCCGGCGGTGTCCGGGGCCAGGTCGAAGCTCAGCGCCTCCGGCACCTGGTCGAGCAGCGCGTCGATCCGGGCCATCCGGGACAGCTGCCGGCGCAGCGTGCCGAGCTGCTTGCGCACGTCGAGCAGGGCCGCCGTGGGCCGGTTGGAGAAGTCGCGGGGGCAGACGAGTACGACGTTGTGCGAGACCAGTTCCGGGTCGTGTCCCGCCTCGGTCAGCAGCTGGCGCAGCGCGAGCACGTAGACGGCGGCCTGGGTGGCCGCGGCGGAGACCTTGGCCGGGTCGGCCTGGTCGTCGATGACGGCGAACGACTTGATCTCCACGACGTGGAAGCGCCCCTCGACCTGCAGCGCGATCAGGTCGGGCTCCAGGTAGACGGGCTGGCCGGCGACGTCGAGCCGCAGCAGCGGGTGGTCGAAGAGCAGCCCCGCGGCGTCGGCCCGGCCGGCGGCTCCGGTCAGCAGCTCGCGGGACCGGGCGTGCCGCGCCTCGGGCCCGTCCGGGCCGTCCGGCGCGTCCGGGGTGTCCAGGTCGTCGTAGGAGACCTCCGGGATCGGCAGCCCGAGCCGCTCGCGCAGCAGCCGCAGCAGCTCGGCCGCGCCGTCGGCCTTGACCTGCGCCTCGAAGACGTTGCCGCGGGCGATCGCGAAGCGCGACTGCCCGGACTGCGCCGGGAACCCGACGTGCGCCGCGATCCGTTGCTTGTCGACGCCGGCGCTGTCCAGCACCGCCCGGCGGGTGCAGCCGGGGTTGCCGGTCAGCGCGGCGATGGTGCGGGCGTTGTGCCGGCGCGGCGGGACCGGGCCGCGCAGCCGCGCGAGCCGCTGCTCGAGTTCAGTCACGCGCGCCCACTTCGACCGGATTCGCCACGCCAGCACGGTACAAGCCGCGCCGCGGCGATGACCAGGTGACGCGCGTGAACCCCTCACGTCCGCGCCGGGACTGCCGATCCTGCCAGGGTCAACCCTGGAACCGCCCAAGGAGTGATCGCATGACCCGTACCGCCCGCCGCGGCGCCGCCGCCCTGATCGCCGCGACCGCCCTGAGCGGCGCGCTGCTCGCCCCCGCGGCACCCGCGGCCGCCGCCCCCCGGACCAGCTGCACCGTCACCGCGGACCAGCGTGCCGCCGCCCTCGACCAGCTGAAGGCCGGGCACAACGCGCTGCGCGGGCGCAAGCCCAGCGCGGCGGAGCGCACGGCGTTCCGCAACGCCGTCGCCGAGCTGATCCAGGCCGCCCGCGACGCCAAGATGAGCCCCGAGGTGCGGGCCGCCAAGATCGCCGAACTGCGGGCGCTGCGGGCCAAGCTCGAGGCCGCGGCCACCCCCGAGGAGCGCACCGCGATCCGCGCCGAGATCCGCGCCATCGTGCTCGAGCTGAAGACGGCCCGGCTGACCAAGGCCGAGCGCGCCGAGCTCATCAAGAAGATCAAGGAAATGCGCGCCGCCCTCACCGGCAAGCTCACCAAGGCCGACCGCGACGCGGTGAAGGCGTCCATCACCGCCGCCAAGGCCGTCCTCAAGTGCAAGGTCACCGCCTGACCCCGCTCCCACCGGCAGCGGCGGGCCGAGCCCGATCCCGCCCGTGCGATCCGACTTACAGTCGACGCATGGCGAAAGCAATCTGGCGCGACCTGGTGCTCGCCGAGAGCACCAACACGGTGATGGTGGAAGGGAACCACTACTTCCCGCGCGAGGCGCTGCGGGAGGACGTGCTGCGCCCCTCCGACACCCACACGGTCTGCCCGTGGAAGGGCACCGCCTCCTACTACACGCTGGAACACGACGGCGTCCGCAGCGAGGACGCGGTCTGGTACTACCCCGACCCGAAGCCGAAAGCGGAGATGATCCGCGACCGGGTCGCGTTCTGGAAGGACGTCGAGGTCGTCGGCTGAATGCGCGCCGCCGGTGGCGCCGCCCCGCGGGAGCCCGCGGTGCGGGGCCACCGGCGGCGAGTACGTCAGGCGCGTTGCTCGGCCAGGCCGGACTGCACCGCGCCCTGCGGGTCGACCGCCGCGTCGAGCGCCTTGTCGTCGAGGAACTGCGCCGCATCCGCATCCAGGAACACGCGTACGCCGGACTCGTCGACGATCACGTCCCCCTGCGTGGGCCCGGTCACCAGGCCGATCGTCAGCGCACCGGGCGACTGGTCGCTGGCGATGCGCAGCCCGGCGCCGTGCGGCACCTCCTGCTGCGTGGTCAGGTCCCGGATCACCAGCACGGCGTTGTCGGTCAACGTGAGCATGAAGAACTCCTCGTGATTGTCGTCGTCCGTGTTCTGTGCCCCCATCCGGCCACTCCGCGCCGGTCCGGCGCTGGGGAGCTGGCGTGCTGCGCGGGAACCCCGCGCCAGGGGGAAGGCGGCGAACCGCCGCCGGACGAGAGGCGCACCCGGTACGGGCGACGCCGGTTCGGCAGGTTGTTTTCTCCGCAAATCGGGTAGGTCAACGGCCGTCCGCGCCCACGTTGCCCCGTCTCGCCCGGTACGTCAACCGGAGCAGCGGCCAGCACGGCCCCTCCGACCACAGTGTGGGACGGCGGCGATGTCGGACCGGCTCCGCACACCCCGCAGCCATGGCGGCGGTGAGCCTGGTGGACGCCGCGTTCCTTGCTGGCACACCGCGGGCGGTTTGCCGACCGGGGCCACGGGTTATGAATCGATGGTCGACGTATGTCGATCAACCGTCCGAAGGGTCGTGCCATGTCGGAGCCCGCACCCGGCGACACCCATCCAGCGTCAGCGGCCGCGGCCGGGATGCTGGTCCTCACCAACGACGCGGCAGGCCGCACCCAGGCCGACGCGATCGCCACCGTCCTGGCCGAGCTGCGCGGCGGCGGCGACGACGTCGAGCTGGCAACCTGCTACCGGGACGCCGACCTGCCGGCGCTGCTCGACCAGCGCGGGGACCGGCTGCTGATCGTGGTCGGCGGGGACGGCTCGCTGCACACCACGCTGAAGCACCTGTGGCGCCGCGGTGAAAGCCGGGACTGCGTCGTCGGGCTGATCCCGCTCGGCACCGGCAACGACTTCGCGCGCGGCACCGGCATCCCACTGGATCCCCGCGACGCCGCCCGCGCCGTCCTGCACGGCACGCCGCGCGCGCTCGACCTGATCACCGACGATGTCGGGGACGTGGTCGTCAACGCCGTCCACGTCGGGGTCGGCGCCGACGCCGCCGCGGCCGCCCGGCCGCTGAAGCGCCGCCTGCGCCAGGCCGCGTTCCCGCTCGGCGCGCTGCTCGCCGGCGTACGGGCGCGTGGCTGGCGGCTGCGCGTCACCCTCGACGGGGTCGTCCTCGCCAGCGGCGCCCGGCCCGTGCTGATGGCCGGGCTCGCCAACGCGCCGAGCATCGCCGGCGGCACCGCGACCCTCGGCCCGGACGCCGCCCCCACCGACGGTGCCTTCGACGTGACGGTCTCGTTCGCCACCGCGCCGCTGGCCCGCCTCGGGTACGCGCTGCGGCTGCTGCGCGGCCGCCACCCCGAGCGCCCGGACGTGCTCTACCGCACCGGCCGCACGCTGACCATCGAGGGCGAGCCCTTCCACACCAACGCCGACGGCGAACTCGCCGGCCCGGTCACGCGCCGCACCTGGACGCTGCACCCCCGGGCGTGGCGATGCCTGCTGCCGACGGCTCCGTGACCGCTTCAGCCCTGCCGCCGGTCTCCTGATCACACATGCCCGGCCGCCCGCCGCGGCTGCGCTACCGTGGTGCGTCGCGAACGGCAGTGGCTCACCGACCGGAGGGACCCGCAGTGCGAGGCGATCCGTGGGAGGAACACGACGACGGGTGGGAGCCGACGCAGCGCGGTGCCGGCCGGGCGCCGGTCTTCGCCGAGGCGCCGCCGCCCGCCGACACGCCACCGCCCGCCGAGGCACCGCCGCCCGCCGAGGCGCCGCTGCCGACCCCGCCCGCATCCGAGGGCTCGCCGCACGGGCACAGTCACGGCGGGCCGGTGCCGACCGCGTCGGCGCGGACCCGCAAGGCCGTGATGGCCGTCCTGCTCCCCGCCATGCTCGCCACCATCGTGGCGTTGATCGCGCTCTGGCCGGGCTCCGCCCCCGAGCCGCCCGCCGAGACGGGCGCCCCGGAGCGGTCGTACGGGCAGGTGTCGCGGGTCGTCGAAGAGGCCTGCCCGGCGACGCCGGAGCCCGGACCGGCCGGCAGCGGAACGGGTCCGTGCGGCACCGCGACCGTACGGATCGACGAGGGCCCCGGATCGGGGCAGACCGTCGAGACCGAGCTGCCGCGCGGGCCGGGAGCGCCGCGCGTCGCCGTCGGCGACCGGGTGGTGCTGCTCGAACTCGAGGGGGCGTTCACCGGCACCGGGTACAGCATCATCGACCATCAGCGCGGTCAACCGATGGTCTGGCTGATCGCTCTCGCCGCCGCGGTGATCATCGCGTTCGGTCGCTGGCGCGGGCTGAGCGCCCTCGCCGGCCTCGCCGTCAGCTTCGCGGTGCTGCTGCTCTTCGTGATCCCCGCCATCCTGACCGGCGCCTCGCCGCTGCTGGTCGCCATCGTGGGCGCGGCGACGATCATGTTCGCGGTGCTGTACCTGACGCACGGCGTCACCGTGCACACCTCGGTGGCGATCCTCGGCACCCTGGCCAGCCTCGTGCTGACCGGCGTGCTCGCGGCGCTGTTCACCGCGTTCACCAAGCTGACCGGCATCGGCAGCGAGGACAGCGCCTACCTCGCCGTCACGCAGGGCAACGTCGACATGCGCGGCCTGCTGCTCGCCGGCATCATCATCGGCTCGCTCGGCGTGCTCGACGACGTCACCGTCACCCAGGCCAGCACCGTGGCCGAGCTGGCCCGTACGCCGATGCCGCGGATCCAGCTCTACCGGGCCGCCACCCGGATCGGCCGCGCGCACGTCGCGTCGGCGGTCAACACGATCGTGCTCGCGTACGCCGGCGCCTCGCTGCCGCTGCTGCTGCTGATCGCGGCCGGCAACCGGGGCGTGGTCGAGCTGCTCACCAGCGAATACCTCGCCCAGGAGATCGTGCGTAGCGCCGTCGGCACGATCGGGCTGGTCGCCTCCGTACCGATCACCACCGCGCTGGCCACCCTCGTCGCCACCACCGCCCTGCCCGGCCGCACCCGAGCGCCCGCCGCGTCATGAGCGCGGCGCCGCGCCGCGCCCCGGGCGACCTGCTGGTACACCTACGCCGGGCACGCGATCACGCGGACCGCCACTACGCCGAGCCGCTGGATCTGGCGACGCTCGCCGCTGTCGCCGGCATCAGCAAGTACCACTTCCAGCGGCTCTTCACCGCCACGTACGGCCTCTCGCCCGCCGCATACCTGTCGCAGCGCCGCGTGGAGCGGGCCCAGGACCTGTTGCGCGCCACCAACCTCACCGTCACCGAGATCTGCCACGCGGTCGGCTTCTCGAGCCTGGGCTCGTTCAGCAGCCGGTTCCGCGAGCTGGTCGGCGAGACGCCGAGCGAGTTCCAGCGCCGCTGGGCCGCCCGCGGCGCGCCGCACATCCCCGGGTGCTTCGTGTTCATGTGGGGCCTGGCCGAACGCCGCGCGTCCGCAAGCGAAGAGAAGCGCAGGTCAACCGGGCGCTCCTAGCCTGGTCGCATGATTACCAACATCTCCATCGCCAGCGTCTTCGTGAAGGACGTCGACGCGTCCAAGGCGTTCTACATCGACGTTCTCGGCTTCGCCGAGCACACCGACATCACCCTCGGCGACGGCTCGTACCGTTGGTGCACCGTCATGCATCCCAACCAGCCCGAGCTGCAGGTCCACCTGACCGTCCCCGGTCCCCCTTCCTCGCCCGAGATGGTGGAGGCGATGAACCGTGCGCTCGACGAGGGCGGCATGCACGGGCTGGGCCTGAACGTCGACGACTGCCGGAAGACCTACGACGAGCTGCGGGCCAAGGGCGTGGAGTTCATCCAGGCTCCCGAGGAACGCCCGTACGGCGTGGAAGCGGTCGCCCGCGACAACTCCGGCAACTGGATGGTGCTCGTCGAGCCGCGGCAGTTCACCCCGGCGGACTTCGGCTGAGCCGATGTGGCGCGGGGCCCGCGCCCGCCGCTGCCGGCGGGCGCGGACACCCGCTGGTCGCACCGCGTCGTCGGCGGACGTACGTCGGTCAGCGCAGCGACGCGTACGCCAGCGGCACCGGAGTCGGCTGGCCGTCCCACGTGCCGGTGAGGGCGTTGCCGGTCGGCGCGTCGAGGCCGCCGAGGCGCCGCACGACGCGCAGCTCGACCGAGTCCGCCGTGATGAGCGCCGGGTCGTCGTCGACGACGTGCCGGACCGCGGTCACCGCCGGGGCCTCGACGTGGCGCACAACCGTGGTGGCGATGGCGACGGTCGGCTTCTGGCGTTCGCGCCGGCCGTCGACCTCCCACGTCTCCTCCGCCTGTCCGGCGCCGGCGAGGATGGCCGCGGCCATCGCCAACGCGTACACCGGATCTCCGCAGGCGTCGTAGATCCACCGCTGCCCCAGCACCGAGTGCTCCATCGTGCCGACGAGGAAGTCGTCCGCGTCGGCCAGCGGCTTGCCGCGGTACGTCAGCGGCGCCTGGTACACCGGCCCGTCGCCGACCCTGACCAGGATGCTCTCGATCCCGACCTCTCCGGCCGGGTCATCGAAGCGGTAGCTTCCGACGCGGACGAGCCCCGCGGTCGTGTCCTCGCGGAACCAGGCCCGGCCCGGCAGCCACGCCGCCAGCAGCTCGAGCTTCGTAGGGTGCACGGTGGCCGGGTAAATGATCGCCATGCATCGAATCGTAGTGGTGCGTCATCCCCCGCTACACAGCCCTCGGAGCCGGCGGCCCGGCGTCCGCGCCGACCGGAATGAGCTCGAAGACCGGATGCCGGTTGGCCTCGGCGACAAACTGCTCGACGGGGGCATCCTTGTCGGCCTGAAAGTACTGCCGAGTCGCCGTTGCCACGGCGACGTAGCGTCGCAGTACCGGCCCCGCTTCGATCGCCGAGGCCTCCCGAATCGCGTAGTGACGCGTCTCTAGCCGGCGGCTGAGGCTCACCCGACCAGCGGCGCGCGCGTTGCGCACCCACGGCACCGGACCGTATGGCGCGACCAGCCAACGCCGACCGTCGTACTCCACGATGGTCACCGGGTTCGACCGCATCCGGCCCGTCTTTCGGCCTTTCGTCGTCAACACGTAGGAGCTCGGCACCAGGCCGGCCCGCACCAACGCGCTCATCAGGACGTTCTCGGGCCGAAGCCATCGGCCGCGTCTGTACTCCTTGACGGTCCTCTCCGCGCTCATGGAGGCCCTCCTCGTCGGCGCGCCCGACACCAATCCTAGCCTCATCGCATCGATGCGGGTGAGTGCGCTGATCAACGACGGCGGCCCCAAAGAGTTGATGGCGCATTGGTCGCTCCAGCACCCGCGCCGCCATGATCTACCGCGAAATGACGAACGCCCTGGTGGGGGATGTGATCCCTCACCAGGGCGTTGTGCTTGGGCGGAGCCGAGGGGACCCGAACCCCTGACCCCCACACTGCCAGTGTGGGCCGTCAACGGCTACCGGAGTACTAACGAGGCCGGCGCGGCTCGGCTGTGCAATCAGGTCATCATCGTCGGCCGGGTCTACCCTTCGCGGGCTGGCGGCGGTTGAGCACGAACGCCACCGTGCCGAACACGGGAGCCAGCGCCGTCACCAGCAGGGAGTCGGCGAGCCAGCCGATGAGCAGGCAGAGGCCGGCGAGCACGGCCAGCACGCGCGGCCATGGGAATTCCTGACGAGCCGCCATCAGCGCTTGCCTCTCTTGTTGAGCGTGGTGGTCTTCCGCGGGGGCGCCGGAAACGGAGCAGCCTTGCGGCGGGCCCGATGGTGGGTGACGAGGCGCGCGACGCCCAGTCCCGCCAGTACGACCCCCCACGGTATGTTGGCCCAGTGGTTCAGCGGGTGGCGGGAGTCGTCGGTGCTGCCGTTGTCGGCCAGAAACGACGTGGGATCGTCCCGATCGATTAGGATCAACATCGTCGGCCCGGCCGGCAGCCCCTTGATCGTGCTGGTGAACGTCTCCCCGTCGACCTGGTAGCTGATCGTCGTCTTGTCCAGGGTTTTGTTGGTGGAGCTGTCGGAATCGATGACGGTGGCGATTACGGGCACGCCCACCGACCGGAGGCGGTCCTTCTTCGACTCGTCACCGAACTTGACGACCGTCGAGCCGATCGCCAGCACCGGACCGAGCACGACCAGCAGCCCGCAGAGAACGAGCCAGGGCCACGGGTGCCCGCCGGAGTCCGTTTTCGACTCTGTCACAGAGACACGCTCCTCCATCGGGGCCCGGGTCGCATCATCGCACGACCCAAGCCCGTTCCACAGTTCCAGGTCAGGAGTTCGGCCTCGGGACCGCGTCGAGGAAGTTCCATTGCAGCGGGTCGCTGACCGGGCGGCCGCCGTGCCACGGCGCCCAGCTACCTGGCGCCGAGTACATCGTCCAGGCCGCCTGCGAGCCGGCGCCGGTCCAGGTGAACGCCCCCGTCTTCGCGTTGCGCAGCGGTGGCACGAAGAAGCCGCCCACGTCGATGCCGACGGCGAGGCCGAGCTGCATCAGGTCGTTGCCGGAGGTCCAGCTCTTGGTACCCTCTCTCCGCTGTGTCTCGAAGTCGAGCGCCCTGCCGCCGAGCGCCGTGCCCAGCCCGACGTACCCGGCGACCGCGCAACCGACACCCGCCGTGAACGCGCAGGTCACCAGGCCGCCGACCATGATCGCACCCTGCACCCAGTCCTTGTTGCCCTTCCACCACTTGTGCCAGTCACCGCTGAACAGGCAGCCCATGTCAACGAAGTCGCACTTGGTGGGGTCCTTCGCCGGCTCCGGATCGATCGGGCGGGTCAGGCAGTACGGGGCCGGTGGCGGCTTCGCGGTCAGCTGCACTTTCCTCTCCACCTGCGGGCCGATGAAGTTGATCAGCTTGCGCCAGGTGCTGTAGCTGGCGAACAGCTTGAAGGGCAGCAACCCGGCAAAGAAGGCCTCAATCGGTGCCCACACCATCGCCCCGCGGTAGTAGCCGACACACTCCGCGCCCCGGTTGCGGCACGCGACGTAGTAGTCGACGCGGAGGTAGTAGCGGTAGTTGCCGTCGACGCCGGTGTAGGTCTCGGCGCCAACCCAGATGTAGTCGACACCAGGGTCCTTGCCGCCCGGGTCCGCGTACCGGATGGGGTTGTGGAACCCGTAGGCGTAGCTGTCAAGGTGCAGCGGATTGAGAAAGTCGATGACCGGGTCGGGACTGATGAACCGCCCGATCACCGGGTCGTATTCCCGCGCACCCAGATGGGTCAGGCCAGTGTTGTCCTGCGTGCCACCCACGAAGCCTTTATCCATCGACGCCGGCCAGGTCCCGGAGCCGGTCCGCGCGTTGCCGTACGGGTCCTGGCGCCGGATCGCCACCGCCTGGGTGCTGGCGTTGATCGACACCGCGACGGTGTTCTGGTGGTCGCTCGACAACCAGGTCACGCCGGCCGTGGTACGCGTCGCGACCAGCTGGTCGCCGTGGCTGTAGTAGCGGGTGCAGCTCTTCGTCCCGCCCGAGGTGGTGTAGCGCAGCTCCTGCCCTGGCAGGTAGAGCGTCCTCCCGGTCGGGTCACGGCGCAGCAGCCGGTTGCCGTCGGCGTCGTAGACGTAGCTCGTCGTGCCGGACGCGTCCTGCTGGGTCGCGACGTGACCCTCCGGATCCCAGGTCATCGACTGGCGCGCCGCGCCCGACCCGAGCGGCCGCGACGCAGTGAACCCGCCGGCCTGGAACGACCAGTCGAGGGTCCTGGTGCCCGTGCCGTCGCTGACGGTCGCGGTGTCGAGCTGGTGCCCGCCCCCGGCGTAGTCGTACTTGGTGGTCTTCACACCGGTCGGCGTCACCTGCTCCGTCTGCTTCGCCCGGTTGCCGTCGGTGCCGAACTCCCACGACGTCCAGTACTTCGCGGGCCCGCCAAGCGCCGCGACGCTGCGTGCCGCGCCACAGTTGCCGTCGCCCGGCGTCCACGCCTCGGTCAGCCGGCGTAGGTAGTCGTAGGCGAAGCACTGGTGGTCGCCGCTGGTTGCCTCGG
This sequence comes from Micromonospora pattaloongensis, assembly GCF_900107255.1. Taxonomy (GTDB): domain Bacteria; phylum Actinomycetota; class Actinomycetes; order Mycobacteriales; family Micromonosporaceae; genus Micromonospora_I; species Micromonospora_I pattaloongensis. The sequence goes on from NZ_FNPH01000003.1 coordinate 190,334, forward strand.
ATATCCGCACGATGTTGCCGGCCTGGTCGTGGGTGTAGGAGATGTCCGAGACCGCGGTGGGCGAGGTCTGCTTGCTGGTCAACAGCCGGCTCAGCCGACGGGTGCCCTCGGCGTAGGTCCGCGCGATCGACACGGTGTTGCCGGCGCCGTACTTCAGCGTCGTGGTCGCCATCTCTCCGTAGCCGGTGTAGCTGGTCCCTGACACGTACGTCGTGCCGCCGTTGAGGCTCGTCTTGAGCCGCACCGGTTGGCCGAGCGCGGTGTATTCGGTGGTGAGCTTCTCGGAGGTGAGCCCGCCCGACCCGTCGACGTCAGGCAGCGTCGTCGTCTCCGGCGACCCGTTGCTGGCGTACGTGTACCAGTAGGTGTAGTCGCCCTGCAGCCCGGTCTCCGTCGCCGGGATGCTGTAGGTCACCCCAGATGGCTGGTAGTCGGCGGTGAAGCCGACGATCGACCGCGAGTAGGCCGCGCCGCCCTCGTAGCGAACCGTCTTGGTGAGCTGGCCACGCGAGTTGGTCAGCCCGTCGTACATCCACTCCGCGCGCTTGTTGGCAGGCGCAACGGAGGTCTGGTAGAGCTCACGCTTGCGGCCGATGGAGTCGTAGGTGTAGACCAGCACCGTGCCACGTGCGTCCTTCGTGGACTCCAGGTCGCCGTAGCGGTTGTAGGTCATCGTGACCGCGCCGACGTCGGGATCGACCTGCTTGGTCTTCTGACCCCGCACGTCGTATTCCATGCTCCAGACGTTGCCACCGGCGTCGGTGACCTTCTTCATCTGGTCCTTGCTGGTGTATTCGTAGGCCACCGCGTCGTAGCTGCCGGGCACCGTCGGGGTCGGTGTCGGGCGGTGGTAGGTCCACAGCGCGGTGACGTTCCCGCCGGCGTCGGTGAACGAGGAGGTCGCCGATCCGCCCGTCGGCGGCGTGACGTCAACCCGGTCGCCGCCGTAGCTCCGGGACTCGGTGGCGAACAGGGACACCACGCCGCTGACGGGGTCGCGGACGTAGGTGCGCTTGGTCAGCTCGCGACCGCCGCCGTCGAACGTCGTCTCGACCCGCCGTGACACGTCGCCCTGCTCGTTGGGGGTGAGCAGGCCCTGGCCCGGTGTCTGCGGCATGACGTACGGCATGTACACCTTGTCGACCCGCCCGGCCGAGTCGTAGAAGGTGTCGGTGACGAGTACGCCCGCGAGCGCGTCGGCGCGCGGCGCCTGCGTCTGCCGCGGCCGCAGGAGGCCATCGTGGTAGGCGTATGTCGTCAGGTAGCTGGCGCCGTTGGGCAGCAGCTTGCTGGTGACGATGACGGTCGGCCGGTCGTTGTAGACCTTGTACTCGTACTTCTCGTGCGGGCTCTGCACGCCCTTGTCGCGACCCGGCTTCCAGAGCGCGGTGGTGCGACCCAGGCCGTCGTACTCGTAGGACGTGACCCGGCCGTTGGCGTCGACGTCGGACAGCGGCGCGCCGAAAGCGGGCTCGATGTTGGAGGTCGTCACCCAGCCGAGGTGGTTGGTCTGCTTCTCCTGGACGAGCTGACCGCCGGCGTTGGTCAGACGCGCCGTGTCGGTGCGGTTACCGCGCGAGTCTGTCGACCAGTCAACCCGGCCGTTCGCGTCGTAGTGCACCCTCGAAGCCGTCATGTGCACGGGCGCGCCGTTCTCCCACTTCTCCATGACCTCGGTCATCGTCACCCGGCCAACGGTGGGCGGGGTGTCGAAGCCGCCGTCGTCGTAGTACGTCTTGACGTCGGCGATGACCTGGTCGGCGGTCAGGCCGGGCTGCTTCGCCCGCGCGCAGGTGGTCGCGAACGCCCGTTTGCGCTTCTCCGGCGCAAAAATCCACTCGTCGCCGTCGGCGGCGTCGGTGTTACGTGCGTAATCGATCAGCGTGCACTTCTCGTCGCCGGTGACGGCGTCGTCGCCGCGGTCCTCCTGTTCGCTCGGGGCGCCGAACGCGTCGAACGTCGTGACGCTCGACGTGGTGCGCACGGCGCGGCCCTGGTCTCGCGCCAACCGCGTGCGCGTCTCCTTGACGCCGGTGAACCGCGCGGTGACCACCGATCCGTTGACGTTACGGGTCGCGGTCGCCGCCGACTGCCACGGAACGAACGCCTGGGCGGAGAGCTCGACGCCGCTGGGCCCGTTGAGCGTGACGACCTCGCGGGTCATGCCGGCGAACGCGTCCTCGTCCGGCGTGGCCGGCACGTCGACCGCGTCGCTCGTGTCGCCGTCTCGGTTCATGTCGATGGCCGCGAGCGATACCTGCCGCGTACCCGATGGAAGTTTGTCACCGTGCATCCCGCGGAAGTACCGGGTCTCTACCGCGGTGGCGCCGGCGCCGACGCCCGTGGTGGTCTTGACCGCGCCGTAACCGCGCCAGACCGACCAGGTCTTGAAGTCCGACTTGATCAGGCCATCGTCGTCGGTGTAGTGCCAGGCCGGGTCGCCGAGGTAGTCGTAGTGGTAGGCGGTTGTCGGGTTGCCGGTCGTGACCGTGTCGACCTCGTGCACGTCCGTGACCACGTATTTGTGGAAGTAGTCCCAGACCGGTTTCTGGTAGCCCTCGGGTGCCCACTTCACCGGGTAGCAGCGCAGGGTGTTGTTCTGCAGCGCGTCGGGGTTGGGCATCCGCGAGCCGGCGACGCAGTCCTCCGGCGAGTAGGTGACCTCGGTGCGGCCACCCGACTCCGACAGGATCTGGACGATCCGGAACCAGTTCATCGGCGGCGAATGGTCGGGCACGAAGTGCGGGTCCACCCGGTTGTTCATCTGCGTGTACGTCAATGTGGTGTCCGGCACCGTCGTGCTCACCCGCGTGTGGCCGGTCTGCGAGATCTTGTCGAGCCGCAGGCCCGCCCGCGTGGAATCGCCAGGGCTGGGGAACGAGTGCGTGAAGGTCCAGGTGGTGACCGGGTTGTAGGTGTCGCCGCTGCCCGAGTAGAGCTTGGTGGTGACGCTCTTGAGCCGCTTCTTGCTCCAGAACGTTGGGCCGCCCGTCAGGCACGGCGTGCCCGTGCACTCGAGGTCCTTGGGCACGTCGGGCCAGGTGTCGGCGTTGACGGTGCCGCAGTTGGAAAGGCACCGGTCGCCCGGCTCGAAGTCGACGACCATCGGCGGCTTGGCGGTGGAGCCGGTCCGCGTGCCGTACGAGATCCGGGTCAGGTAGCCGCCCCGGTCGTACTCGGCGAGGGTGTCGGTCGAGCCAGCCTTCGCGTACTTGTTGGTCTCCCTCTCGTACTGGTAGCTCATGGTGTTGCCGTGCTGGTCGACGACGTGGTCCAGGTTCCAGCGCCATGCCTGCTTGCAGAACGAGTCGGCGAACTTGTCCTTCCGGCAGGTCTCCCCCGAGTGGTTGCCGGCGACGCCCACGTTCCACACGGCGTTGCTGCCCGCCCGGCCGCCGAACCAGTACTGCGTGCCGTCGCTGGTGGTCACGACCCACCACTCGCCGTTGTCGTCACCGTTGTCAGCGCCGGTCACGTGGCGCACGTACGTGCCATCGTCGTTGCGCAGGTGCCAGCGGTTGGCGTTGGATCCGTCCTGGATGAGCTCGCCGGCGTGGCCGGCCATCGACAACGTCGCGTTGTCGCGGCCCCAGCAGAGGTCGCCGGTCTTGGTTGTGTTGTTGGCGCCGTTACCCATGTCGTCGCCGCAGCTCTTGTAGCGCCGCTCGATGAAGCCGGGCCAGAACTCGAAGCCTTCGCCAACCCACGAGGGCTGGTTGTTGGAGGCCACGGTGCGGCCGTCGACATTGGCCGAGGAGTACGAAAGGGAAAGCGAGGGGGCCGGCCCGCCGAGGGACGGCGGGGTGCGCAACGGGTAGTTCCAGTTGAACTCGCCGGTGCTGCTGCCCGCCGTCCAGGTCGCCGACGCCTGCAGGCTGGTGTTGCCGTAGTCGCCGGACCCTCCGCCCGTGCCAGCCTCGGCGGCAAGCAGGGTTGCGCCGGAGGCCGCCAGCGGGACGGTCGTGGTGAGAGTGTGGTTCTGCGTGTCGTTGCCCGTGGGAACCGGGGTCGGCCGGCACGCGGCCGCCGTCGGCGTGGTGAGCGCACACTCGGGCACCCGCACCAGCCGCAGCCGTACCGCCCAGTCGGCCCCGAAGGCGCCGGCGAAAGCCGAATAGTCGACGGTGACCTGGGCCGGCGCCTCCACCTGCTTCGCCGTGGCGACCTGCTTCCGCTCGATGCCGACCAGGACGCCCTTGAGACCGGCCGCGGTGCTCCGCGTGCGGTCATAGACCCGCACGCCGAGCCGGGCGCCGGCGAGCCGACTGTCGGACGCGGCGACACTGACCGGCGTACCGGGGGCCGCGACCGGGGCCGCGGTGGTGCGGAGGCGGGCCTCGACGGTTGGCAGGGACACGTCGACGCTGCGCGCCGCCGGCCAGGCCGGCGCCGGGAACTGGGCCTTGGCCGGCGCCGGCGGCTTCGGCTGCTTCACCGGCCGTACGACAGTGCCCGGGGTGACGTAATCGGTCTGTGGGCGCGGCGCCTCGTAGCGCTGGGCGGCGCTGGCGGGCGTTCCGTGAAGCAGGCCCGCGAACACGGCGGCGGCCGTTCCCGCGGCGAGCCAGTATCGCATTGACGATCTCCTCGTGACGGGGTGGCGGGTTAGTCCATCAGGAATCGCGGGTTGTCGATGACACCCGCGTGAACGCGGACGTCGTCGACGGAGCCCTGCCAGTGGCCGGTGGCGGCGCCGTTGCGCTTCTCCCGCCCGACCGCTAGCGGCCCGCTGGCCTGCCAGCCGCCGGTGAACGGCGTGACCTCCGCGAGCTCACCGTTCACATAGAGGCTGAGGGTCGCGCGGGTCGCGTCGTACACACCCGTGAGATGGGTCCAAGTGTCGACGGACGCTGCGGCAGGCGCGGCGGCCCGGACCGTCGCCGAGTTGTCCGCGTCGGACCTTGTGGCCCGAAACTGCCAGCCGCCCACGTCGCCGGCGTAGCCGAGTTGGAAGGCGGCGCCCCTGGCACCCTCGAAGCAGACCGCGCACTGGTCACCGCCGGTGGCGCCGAGCTTGACCCAACTGGAGACGGTGAACGACTGGGCCGTGTTGACGACGGCACCCGCGGTGGCGGCCGAGCCGGTACCGGCCAGCTTCAGGCCGGCACCCTCGCCGCGCCCGGCGGGGTCCCACGTCGCGCCGGCCGCCAGCGTGAGCGGGTGCGGCGGCGCCGCGGCGTCGACGCAGGCCACGGGCGACCCGGTGCACGAGTCGAACCGCCACTCGCCGACGGCCTGCGGCACGACGCCCTGGTAGACCCGCACCTCGTCGATCGCGCCCAGCCAGTTGTCGGTCATCACCGGGCTGCCGCCCGGCGGCGTCCAGCGCGCCGCGCCGACCGTCAGCGGACCCGCCGCCCGCCACAACGGCTGCGGCATCGACAGGGAATCGAGCAGTGCGCCGTTGACGTAGAGCCGCACGCCGCGGGTGGGGGCGTCGTAGACGCCAGCCAGGTGGACCCATTTGCCGACGACGCCGGGGTCGAGCGCCGGCGAATACGCCACCGTCCAACTGTTGCCCTGATCGGTGTCGGACCCGGCCACCGCGAAGGCCCACTTGGGCGTGCCGCTGTCGTGCCGGAGGCCGAGGTAGAACGGGCTCACCTTGCTCCCCAGCTGCGCCAGCGCCGTACGGTTACCGGTCGGAATGGCCGAGCCGTCGATGCGCACCCAGGTGGAGACCGTGAACGACTGGTCGGTCCAGATCGGCGCCTCGGTGCCGACCGCCTGACCCGTGCCGTCGAAGAGCACCAGGCCGGTGCCGTCGTAGCCGGACATCGCCGCCGGGATCGACGCGCCGCCGGTCAGGGTCAGGGCGCGCCCGTAGTCGGACGAGTCGAGCGCGAACGGGCTGTCGACCTCGTTGAAGTGGTACTCCGCCGCCTTGCCGGTCGCGAGCGGCCTGGTCATGTCGTTGATCTCGCTGGGGAAGAGCACCCGCGACCAGACGGTCACGTCACTGATCGCGCCCCCGAACCCCGGCGTACCGCCGATGCGCAGGTAGCCGTCGGCCTTCCAGGTGGTGATGTTGGCCGTGGTCTTGACCGCCTTGCCGTCGACGTAGAGGGTCAGAGTCTTGGCCGCGGCGTCGTAGGTGCCGACGAGATGCGTCCACCGCCCGACCGGGGACGCGGTGGTCGACTGCGCGCCGTAGTAGGTCGGGGTCGCCACGTCGGCGGAGGTCGTGGTGATCTTCCAGGCGTCCCAGCCGTCGCCCTTGACATATTCGAGGAGGAACGCACTGGTGTTCCAGCCGCCCTGGCTGACGATGGTGTGTGAGCCGTTGCCATTCGCGCCGAGGCGCACCCAGGCCGACACCGTGAAGCTGTTACTGGTGTCCGGGACGACCTTCGCGGCACTGACGGCCCCGTCTTCGCCCTCGTCGAACGCGACCGCCGTGGTGCCCGGCTGGCGCCCCTCGGCCCCCGGTGTGCCGCCCGACAGCGTGGCCGTATGGCCGTTGCCGGTCGCGTCCTCGAGCAGGACGCCCTCGGTCTCGGCCATCCGCCACTGGGCCACCGGTGGCGTCGCCCCGGCAACCGTGAACGGGTACGCCTTGGTCGCGCTGCTGTTGCCAGCCACGTCAACGGTGCGCACGTAGAGCGTGCGCGGGCCGCCAGCGGTCGCCGTCCAGGTCACCGTGCGGGCCGCGCCCGCCGGCGCCGCGACCCACGTCGCCGGCGGGTCGGAGAAGCCCCACCAGTAGCCCGTCGCATCGGTGGCGCCCGCGCCCAGGTTGAACCGGCCGGTGGTCCCGACGCCGCCGCACGAGTCGCAGCCTGCGGGGAACTCGTCCGACGTCACCGTGGGCAGCGGGGGCGGCGTGGCGTCGACCTTGAACTCGCACCACGAGGAGCCGCTCGAGTAATCGGTGCCGCTGGACCCGCCGTAGGACCACGGGTCGGAGATGGTCACCCGCCACCGGTAGTGCTCGTTACTCCCGAGGACGGGCGTGACCACGGTGGTGCCGCCGTTGGCGCGGCCGATGGAGTCGACCGGCGAGGTGTAGGCGACCCACGCCGTGCCGGTCCAGCGCTGGACGTTGAAGACGCCCTTGAGATCGGTCTCGGCGTCGGCGTCGTTGGCCACCGCCATGAGGTTGGGCGTCGTGTCGTTGATCAGCGGCGCGTTGGCGGCCGGCGCGGTGTCGGTTCCGGCGACGCAGCTCGTCGCGGGCGAGCTGCTGCGCGCGCCAACGGTCGGGTACGAGTTGTAGTCGATCGAGAGCCGCACGCTCGCGTGGTTGAACCGCTTCCAGTAATCCTCGGACGACTCGCTGCTGGCACGCAGGCCGACCGTCAGGACGGACGAGCCGGTGGCGAGCGCGCGGTCGACGAAGTGCTTGACCCCGAACTCGATGTTGCCGGGCCCGGAGCAGCCGCTCAGCGCGGAGTAGCGCCGGTTGCCGGTGGTCGTCGCGGTGTAGGCGCTGTCCCAGCTCGGCTGGTTGTTCCAGGTTGTCGACGAGCTGATGGAACCGGTCATCCACAGCGTCGCGTTGTTACCGCTGAAGCAGCGCCACGCATGCCGCTGCTCGATGTAGAACTTCGCGCCGAGGATATGTTTGCCGACCGCGCCCGAGATGTTCATCCGGAACAGCGAGCGGACGATGTATTCCGTGCTGGTGCACGCGCCGTTGGAACTGCTGTCACAGGTGCGGCCGGCGCCCACGTCGCCGACCGTGTCGGTGCTGCTCATCGCGTTGGTACGCTGCCAGAAGCTGCTGCCCGCGACGTCGGAGCGCGACCAGACCATCGTGAACGCGTTGTCCTTGAGGCCACCGACCCAGGACGGATCGATGAAGAGCGGGTACGTCGTCGCGGCGCCGGTCAGAAGCGCCGTGTCGGGCCGCAGCAGCAGGGAGCCACGGTTGAGCGCCAGTCCGACGCGGGCCTGGCGGGGCTCGGCGGCGGGCTCCGCGGCGGCCCGGGCAACGCCGGCCGTAGCACCACTGCTGTCCCACATCATCGGGCTGGCCGAGCTGAACAGCACCGCCCCGGACCCGTCCCGCGCGCTGACCGTGCCGGTCGCCGCGTCGGTATCGAAGGTCAGACCGTCACCGGCGACCCCGAGGCGCAGCTCGCGCAGCGTGGGGTTGGCCGCGGCGGCGCGGCTCTTCACGACGAACACGTGGGTGAAGCCGGTTACCGTGGCGTCGACCCGGAGGTCGACTCCGGGCAGCACCTCGGGGTAGGTCGCGCTCGAGCCGTTGAGCGTCGGCTGTGGAAGCGCTGCCGGCCACGTCAGCGACATGGCCTTGCCATTCTGGCGCAGCGTCGCGAGCGGGGTGGCGCCGCCGCCGGAGAAGCTCATCGGGAACGTCGCCGCACGCGGCACGACGCTGCCGTCGGCGGCGCGCACGAGCGTCGCGTCCGCGTCGACCCAGTTGCCGCCGACCTTGGCAAACCGTGGAGCCACCGACTCCTCGAGGGTGAGGTAGCCGGCCGGGTTGGCGAAGACCTGCACGGTCTCAGTGCGTGCGGCGACCGCCTCGACCCGCGTGCCGCAGCGCTGGGCCATCTTCAGCGCGGCGGGCTCGGCCGCAGCCTGAGCAGCGCAGGGCGCAGGCGCCGCGGGGGCCGCGGCAACCAGCTCCTGTGCACCTGCCACGAGCAGGGTGCTGGCAAGCACCGTCGTCATCAGGAAAGCGGACGCGTGCCGACGACGTGCGAGCTGCTTGTCCAACTCAGACTCCCGAACCTCGAACCTCGGAGGGGACCGGCTCGGAGATTAGAGCCAAAACTCCGGTGTAGACGTCCGGGTAAACAAGGTTGTCGGTGTCCCGTCAACGCGACACAAACCGCACTTAAGGCAAGAAGTATCCCTGGGTAGGACCCCCCCCCGTAGGCCCTCCCGTCCACCCCCGTTGACGCCACCGCACCAAGATCGAAAGAATGTGATCATGGCGTCGGGCACGGGAGCACAATTGGGTGGAGCGACTTGAACGACATCGTTAGCGAATACGAGATATCGATCCTCGCGATGATGGCGGCGGGCTACAGCGACACCGCCATTGCGCGCCGAGTGAGCGTCAGCACGCGGACGCTCGAACGGCACGTGGCCCGCATCATGTCGCGGGTCGGCGCGAAGAGCCGGCTGGGTCTGGGCGCGATCGCCGCCCATCACGGCTGGCTCGACGCGGCCCGTCTCCTGGCGGTAATGGACGCCACCAGAGCGTCGGCCGCGGAAGAACTGGCCACTTAGGGATCGCGACCTCAATGTAGACCCGAAAGCACGGGTAACCGTAGCAGTCTTGCCCATAATGGACGCGTCAACGGAAATGATCAGATTTGTCAGTACTACTCGCGCACCGGAAGCCATAAACGACCTATCCGGGGCGGCTCGGTCGAAGGTAGTGACGCGGGTGTTATAGACCTCGGCTACACCAGTTGCACGCCTACAACACCGCCGTCTGCGACGCCGTCGACATCGAGGCGGTCCGCCAGTTCACCCGCGACTGGTTCGCCGGCCCCCGCGCTCCAAGCCCGCCGAGCAGCCGTCCGCTCAGTCGTGCTCCGGCGCGCCGGTCACCCGATGCGACGCCGCCTGCAACACCTCGGTCACCAGCCGGCGCACATGCCCGCCCCTGGCCCGATAGAAGATCCGGCGGCCCTCCCGCCGCACGCTGACCAGCCCGGCCAACCGAAGCTTGCCCAAGTGCCTGACGGGTCAACCGCCACGTAGCCATCCCGATGCTCCTATGGACCGTCAAGCCGAGCACTCGTCCGTGAGGCAACGGGGGCGGCAGCTCGACCTGCGGGTCCTCGACGGGTGGTCTGGGCGCGCAGCGCCCCACGTCGACCTAAACTGCGGTGGCTTCGGTGCCGGTCGTCACTCCGTTCGTCAGCAAAGAGTTTCTCGAAGGCCACGTCTTGGGTAGTTGGGACGACATGCCGCAGCAGGACCGGTCTCCGAGCAGCAGGTTGAACACGTACCCCGACGCCACGGGCGGGCAGCGACTCACGGCGACCGTCGTGGCGTTGGTTGCAGCGCTGCCGGCCGGTCTTCTCTGCGCTTGGCTGGCCACCTCGCTACTGAACGGCGTTCACTGGCTGGTTCAGACCCTTGCCTTCGCCGTCATCGGTCTCATCATCGGCGCTGGAGTGCTCGGATTACTCGCGAGGCACGGTAAGCACGGAAAGGGCTGACGCGGGCGGTGCTGCCGCCATGTCTCTGGGTTTCAGGTCATCAAGAGGCGAGGGCGGCGAAGTCGGCGACCAGGGCGGTGTAGACGTCGCGGACGATGTAGCGCTTCCGGCAGCGAAGGATCTCTTGTTTGCTGAGGCCTTCGGTGACGCGGCGGCGAACGTAGTCGCGGGTGCGCTGGCCGTAGCGCATGCGCATCGACCCGCCCTCCCGGGGAGCGGGCTGCCGCCCGGCCCGCCATGTCAAGCAGACCTTGACGGCTCGTACGGACGCTGGCAGGTCGGGCAGCGGGCTGCTCGGCTCGTTCCGGGTCGAGGGCAGGCGGGATCGCCTACCGCCACCAAGACGAACAGTGACCCGTCGACGGAGCCCGGCCATCCTGGAGCCGAGCGCCCCCGCCGGAGGCGCACTAACCGCCACCCGCGACCGCCGCCAGTCCGCCGGCGCGGCCGGCATGCCCTCCCCACGCAGCGCCGGCTCGTGGCGGGAAAGCGGCCAATCAGACTCCCCGGCCGCACTGCATGGCGACGTCGAATGGCACCTGGCGCAGTTCGCCGAGGGCGGCCCCGACGGGCGACTGTTCCTCGGGGTTCAAGGCGGAATTCCGCGCCGCCGCGACTTCCACCGGATATGGCGTAAAGGAGGCGAGAGGCAGGATCAGCGCCTGATCTGGCACACAGCGGCCGAGGAGGTCAGAAATGACAAACGCCCTGGTGGGGGATGTGATCCCTCACCAGGGCGTTGTGCTTGGGTGGAGCCGAGGGGACTCGAACCCCTGACCCCCACACTGCCAGTGTGGTGCGCTACCAGCTGCGCCACGGCCCCTTGCTTGTTCCCGGTCACCCGGGCACTCGCGCAATAGTACACATGCCGACGGCGTAGGTCATCTTGCGGGGTCCACGTCACACCCGCGTCGTCATACCCCTAGTTGAGGGTGACGTCGGAGGGGAAATGGGCGACCGCCGCCATCATCCCGCCCTGCCGGCGCAGCACCATCGGCCACAGGTCGTCGGGTCGCTCCATGAACGCGTCACCGGGCAGCGCGTCGAGCACGAACCAGGAGCCGGCCTCGATCTCCTCCTCCAGCTGCCCCGGCGACCAGCCGGAGTAGCCCGCGAAGACACGGATGCCGACGACGCTGTCGCGCAGCGACTCCGGGTCGGTCGACAGGTCGACGGTGCCCACCAGACCGGAGACCGGATGGAAGCCGCGGGCGCGCCGCGCCCCGGGGCGCATCCGGGCCACGCAGATCGCCGACTCCGGCTGCACCGGGCCGCCCTCGAAGAGCACGCCGGGCTCGCGGGCCATCGCGCCCCACGGGCCGAGCACCTCGGCAACCGGCACCTCGGTGGGACGGTTGAGCACCACCCCCAGGGCGCCGCCGGATTCGTGCGCGACGAGCAGCACGACGGTCCGGTCGAAGTTGGGATCTTTGAGGGAGGGAGTCGCGACGAGCAGCTGCCCGGTCATCGACTCCATCGACCGCCCCCCGATTCGCTGCCCCTCGCTGTGCACCGCTACCTCCGCTATCCGTGCGCGTCCGAGACGCAGAACTCGTTCCCCTCAGGGTCGGCCAGCACGCTCCAGGCGAAGCCCGGAGTGCCGTGTTCCGCGACCAGCGTCGCCCCCAGCGCGACCAGCCGGGTCACCTCGGCCGCACGGTCGTCGGCCTCCCAGTCGATGTGTACGCGATTCTTACCCGAACGCTGCCCCGCGACGCGCTGCAGGCCGATGTTGGTCGCACCGCCGTCGGTCGGGGCGAGGATCAGGAACTCGTCCTCGTGCCGCCACTTGATCTGGTAGCCCGCGGCCTCCGACCAGAACTTGGCGAGCCCCACCGGATCGGTGCAGTCGATCGTCACCATGCGCGCAGTCAAGGCCATGCCTGGCACCATAGCCTGCGATCTGCGTGTGGTTAAGGTCTAGCGGCGTGTGTACGCCGCGAGCTCGGGCAGCGGCGGGAGGTTGACCGCGTGGACCGACCGGTGGAAGTCGCGGTGATCGGCGGCTCGGGGCTGTATTCGCTGCTGGAGCACGCCGTCGAACACGTCGTGGCGACGCCGTACGGCCCGCCGTCGGACCCGGTCACCGTCGCGTTGCTCGCCGGTCGGCGGGTGGCGTTCCTGCCCCGGCACGGACGCGACCACCGACACCCGCCCCACCTCATCCCCTACCGGGCCAACCTGTGGGCGCTGCGCGCGCTGGGCGTACGCCAGATCATCGCGCCGTGCGCGGTCGGCGGGCTGCGCCCGGAGCTCGGCCCCGGCACCTTCGCGGTGCCCGACCAGCTCATCGACCGGACCAGCGGACGGGACCGGACGTACTACGACCGGGGGGCGGTGCACGTGCCGTTCGCCGACCCGTACTGCCCGGTGGGGCGTCGGACGGTGCTGGCCGCGGCGCGCCGGCGCGGCATCGACGCGGTGGACGGCGGCACGCTGGTGGTCGTCGATGGGCCGCGTTTCTCGACCCGCGCGGAGTCGCGGGCGTACGCCGCGATGGGCGGCACGCTCGTCAACATGACCGGCCAACCGGAGGCCGCGCTCGCGCGCGAGCTGGCGCTCTGCTACACCTCCGTCGCGCTCGTGACCGACCTCGACGCCGGGGTGGAGCAGGGCGGCGGCGTCACGCAGACGGAGGTGTTGCGGGTCTTCGCCGCGAACACCGCGCGACTACGCGCGCTGCTGCTCGACGCGCTGGCGGCGCTGCCGACGGACCGGGAGTGCCCGTGCGGCGACGCGCTGGACGGGATCAGGCTGCCGTTCGCGCTCCCCTGACGGCGCGTCGAGACGCGATCAAGGGTTTCGGCGCCGATCGGGGGGTTCTTCGCCCGGATTGGTCTCGGATCGGGTGAACAGGTCCCTGATCGACGAGAAACAGGTGGACGGACGTGACCGCGCGGAGGCGGTCGGCACGGTCACATCGAGGACGACCACGTCGGGGTCGACGGCGGCGAGCGCCCGGGGCCCGTCGGGGGCGACCGAGACCGCCAGCCCGGCGCGTCGCAGGTATCCGCGGATCACGTCGCCGACGGCCGGGTCGTCGGTGACGACGAGCACGCGCCCGGCCAGCGGGGCGACCGTGGAGACGGCCGGCGGTTCGGCGTACGGCTGGGGCATGGCTCAGCGCGCCGTGGTGAGCAGGAGCGGCCGCCCGGTCGCCACATCGAGCACCGCGCGGGCGCCGAGCGGACGGTCGAGCGTGACGGTGACGGGGTGCAGCAACAACTGCTGCGTGCACATCTCCTGCGACCGGCGCACCGATCCCCCGACCACGACGACGTCGTCGTGCTCCTGCACCAGCCGCTCGATGTCCTTGTCGCAGGCGCCGACCCCCAGTCGGTAGGTCAGCTTGGCGCCCTCGGCGGCGGTGAGGTCCTGCGCAGCCACCAGCTCCTCCGGCAGCTGCCCGGACCGCTCCGGCGGCGTCGGCATCGCGGTGATCGCGGTGGGCGCCACGGCGAGCCGGGCGATCGGCGCCTTCAGCTCCTCGATCGTGAAGATCCAGGCGGGGACGGTCGCGGTGCCGCGACTGGTCAGCACGGTGGCGGTGCCGAGCTTCGCGCCGGTCACGGTCAGCGGGATGCAGGCGGTGTCGGGCCCGGAGGAGACCGCCCCGTTGGGGTCGGCGCCGGTCGGCGCCGGCCGCGCCGGGCGGGCGCACGGCGGCGGGTCGCCCTGGTCGAGCTCCCGGTACGCGTCCCGCGCGCTGACCAGCGGCACGGTCAGCGTCCCGTCGGGGAACCGGACGGTCCCGTCGGCGGGCTTCCCGGCGGGCAGCGGAATCCCGTCGCGGTACCACCCCTGCAGGAACGCCTGCTTGGTGTCGTTAGTGAAGCCCGGATCCGCGGTCAGCACCGTCCGGTCCTGCAGCGGCACGTATCCCCGCCGCCATTTGTCCGCGCCGACCGCGGTCCGCCAGGTCTCGGCAACCTCGGTGGCGTGCCGCGCGAAGGCGTCGGCCCGCTCGTCGGCCGACGGCGCGGGAGCGGCCGGCGCGGTGCCGGGCCGGGCGCAGCCGGCGGCGAGAAGCATCAGCGAAAGGCCCACCAGGGCGGCAGTACGGCGCATGTCGGTCTGACGCGTGGCCGACCCCGACGGTTCCCGACGGTCAGGTCTCGCCGCCGATGTCGGTCCCGTAGGCGTCGTAGATGAGGTCCGCGCCCCGCTGGCGGTGCCGCGACAGCGCGCGCAGCAGCTCGTCCGCCCAGTCCCGCAGCTGCTCGATGCTGAGATCCCGGGAGTCGATCCGGTGCTGCAACACGGACATGCCGGCCGCGATCGCGGTGTGCTCGCGGGTCAGCCGCCAGACGTCGCGCGCGAGCCGCGGGGCGTGCGCGAGCAGATCGGCGTAGAGCCCGTCCGTGCCCTCGGTGAGCAGGATGTGTTCGGTGAACGCCACCCGCAGCGCGTGCAACCGGGTGCCGACGAACTCCCGCCACTGCGGATCGGCCGCCGGCACGACAAGCGCCGCTTCGAAGGCGGCGATGGCGCCGAGCAGGGTGGTGCGATGAGGCCGGACCACCCGCAGCGCGACCGTGGGCGTGGGCGCCGCGTCCGCCGCCGAGGATTGGCGCACGCATTCCGCGTACGCCGCCGTCTGCTGGGACGCTCCTGGCGCCATGACGCACCTCCTCGGCTCAACCCATGAGCCGATAGTGGGCTACGTCACATCGCGTGTAAAGCCCACGATCGCGCCTATTCGCCACCCGCGCAATGCGGACCGCCGACCCCGGACGGACCACGGGACCCGCGAGCCGAAGTGAGGTGAAGAGCGACTTTGCAGCTGGCTGCCTAACGGCCGCCGATCTCGTCAACCCGTGGCGCACCAGTACCGGAGACGACCCGCGTTGCTCACATCCTGAAGCGTCCCGCCGTTGCGCTCGATCACCCGCCGCGAGGCGGCGTTCTCCGGGGCGCAGGTCAGCAACGCGGGGTTGATGCCCCATCCGTTGGCCAGGCGGAGGGCGGCGCCGAGCAGCGCGGTGGCGTGCCCCTGTCCCCGCGCCGACGGCCTCACGTCGTACCCGATGTGCCCGCCGAACTCCCGCAGTTCGTCGTTGAGGACCAGGTTGATTCGGACCCGCCCCAGGTACCGGTCCCCGTCGACCCACCACAGCACCCGGTGCGGTACCCGGTCCCGTGCGCAGTCGGCCGTACCGTTGACGCCCGCCAGCCGCAGCTCCTCGATCCAGAGGCGGAACACGGCAGGGTCGGCCAGCGCCTCGGCATCGACCTCCGCGTGAAGATCCTCCGCATGGTGCTCCCCCAGCGCGTCCAGGAACGACGCGTGCACCGCGGAGCTCGGCGTGGCCAGCCGGCCCCGCGTCGCCGGGCCGGCACTGCGGCTGCCGAGCATGGTCATCGGCCCACCGTGCCCGGACGCGCTCGCGACACGCAACCTGATTCACGAGGACGCTGCCGGACCTGAGCGCCGTCGCTGGCCTTGCCGCCCCAGTCGGGCGGCAGAGTTCCTGCTCCCGGCCCGCCTAGGCTCGCGACCTGTGTGGGAAGAGGGCGCGTCGCGTCATCCAGCGATCCGGACGATCTGGCGCGCGCACGTCGAGGAACCGGGCAGGTATCTGCTCGCGGCCAATGAGTTCTGGGGCATCTCGTTCATCCGGCACACGGACGGCACCGTCTCGGCCGAGCTGGACGGCCCCACGGTGCAGGCGCGCACGACCACGAGCGTGCGGGGGGAGGATTACTGGGGGCTTGAGCTCCGGGCGCACGTCTTCGTACAGGGTGTCGAGAAGATGACGCTCCTGGAAGCGACACACCGGCTGCCTGTGACGGACGACTGCGTCCTCCTCGGCGGCTGTCACGCCCCGGTGCCCCGGTGGGGCGGGCTTGAGGATTTCGTGGACAGTCTCCTCGCGGCCGGCGCCCTGGTGGCGGACGAGGACGTCCGTCGCGCGCTGCGCGGCGACTACAGCGGACTTGCCCGGCGCACCTGGCAGCGAAGATTCCGGGCGGTCACCGGGCTCAGCCCCAAGCAGGTTCAGCAGCTGCAACGGGCTCGACACGCGTACGTGCTCCTGCAGAGCGGGATGCCCGCGGCTGAAGCAGCCGTCGCGGCCGGCTTCGCCGACCAGTCGCATCTGACCCGATCCCTACGGCGGATCCGAAACGAAACACCGGCCCGCATCATCGCCACTCACCTGCGCAGTGCCGCGCAGCGAGACGCATTCGTTCAAGACTCCGACTCGAGCGAGGTGTGGACTGGCGGCACCGCCGACGAGAGGTGACCCCATGACCATGCCTGCGGCCCCCGAGGGCTTCGCCACCATCAACCCGTTCATCATCACCGAAAACGCGGACGGGTTGATCGCCTTCCTGGCCGAGGTGTTCGGCGGAACCGAGAATCCGCAGGCCCGCACGGTGGACGTCGACGGCCTTCTGCTGCACGCGGAGCTGCAGATCGGGAACACGACCCTCATGTTCGGCGAGCGCAAGCCAGGATGGCCGTTTCTACCCAGCCTGCTGCAGGTCTATGTCGACGACGTTCAGGCCACCCTGGCGACGGCCCGACGACTCGGCGCGGACGTCGTCACCGAGCCCACACCGTTCTACGGCACCACGTTCTCCCGCTTCGTCGACCCGTGGAAGAACCTGTGGTGGGTCTACCAGCACGCCGGGTCGACCGAGTGGGAGGACGACGGCTCAACCGCGTGGGAGACCGACACCGGCGGTCAGAACGCCGATTGGTCGCAGACGGCACCCGAGCTCGAGTACATCCATCGGACCCTGCTGGAGACCCTGCCCACGCTACGGGAGTGTGTGCGCTGAACCCCTCGTGTCTCGGCGGCCCCGCGGCTGCCGGTGCGGCTGGGTCGAAGAGTTGGTGGCGAAGGTCTTGCAGTAGGTGGGTGTGCGGCGGCCGTGATGGTGAAGCCGCGCGAGAGCCGGACTCATCGGTCGCGTTCCGGTGAGTCCGGCGCGGTCGTCCGGTCCAAGCTATGAGGGCCACAACCGGATGGGAGTCGCCGTGGGAACGGAAATGTGGCACGGGGATCCGGCCCCGCCCGTTCTGGTCATCGGCGCCGCCATCGGGCGCGCCGACATTCCGGCGCTGTGCGCCCGCCTCGCCGAGCTGGTCGTCCCGTTGCCGGCGCAGGGTGCCGTGGTCGTGTGCGATGTGAGCGCGGTGGTCGAGCCGAGCGCGGTCATCCTCGACGTCCTCGCCCGGTTGCGGCTGACCGCGCGGCGACTCGGCGCCGACATCCGCGTGCACGCGGCGCACGCAAACCTGTGTCAGCTCCTCGCACTCACCGGCCTCGGCGCGGTCACCCCGCTCGGTTCAGCCCTCCAACCTCATTGGCAGGCCGAAGAGCGGGAACAGCCGCTCGACGTCGAGGAAGGTGGTGATCGTGCGGATCCGCTCGGCTGAGATGTCCAGCACGGTGAGCCCCCAGGGGCCGGTCGTCCGGTACTGGCCGAACGCCGGCATCCCGTTCGCCACCGTCGGCACGAGGCGCGAACCCCGGCACCCGCTGCCGGTGCCCAGCATCCAGTCGCGGATGTCGGCGCGCCCGCGCAGCCACAGCGGCAGCGGCGGCATGTTGAGCGTCACGTCCTCGTGCAGCAGCCCGGTGAGCGCGGTTATGTCGTAGTCCTCGAACGCCCTGACGTAGCGCTCCAGCAGGTCGGCCTGGTCACGGTCCAGCGGGTTGAGGGTATCCGCGCCGAGGTCAGCGCCGGCCAGCGCGGCGCGGGCCCGCTGGAGGGCGCTGTTGACGGAGGCGACCGACGTGTCGAGCAGTTCGGCGACCTCGGCGGCCGACCAGGCGAGCACCTCGCGCAGAATCAGCACCGCCCGTTGCCGGGGCGGCAGGTGCTGCAGGGCCGCCACGAACGCCAGGCGGATGGACTCCCGTGCGACCGCCACCTCGGCGGGGTCGGCCGCGGCGACCCGCGCGTCGGGGACCGGGCCGACCCATACGTCCTCCGGCAGCGGCTCGCCCGGCGCCGACTGCGCGGTACCGGCCGGGCCGAGGTCCATCGGCCGGGCGCGCCGCTGGGCGCTGCCCAGCATGGTGAGGCACACGTTCGTCGCGATCCGGTACAGCCAGGACCGCAGCGCCGCCCGGCCCTCGAACCGGTCGAGGCCGCGCCAGGCCCGGATCATCGTGTCCTGCACGGCGTCCTCGGCCTCGAACGCCGAGCCGAGCATGCGGTAGCAGTAGCCGGTCAGCTCGCCCCGGAACGCTTCCAGACGAAGCTCAGCCGGCTCCTCGACGATCGAAACATCGCCCATCGGCACAACGTACCCGAGCCGGCACGGATGCGCGGCCGGGCCGGCGCGAGCCGGCTGGAGTGCCGGGCACCACCGGGAAGCATCCGTGACGACGTTTTTCCGCTCGCCGATGAGTTTCGGGCGGATGCGGGGTCTGCCGGCATGACAGCCACGACGAGGAGGCAGGAGTACCACATGACCAGCACGGAATGGACGAGCGCGGCGCCGGGCACCGGCCGGTACGCAGAGGTCAACGGCCTCAACCTGTACTACGAGACGCACGGGGCCGGAAGGCCGCTGATCCTGCTGCACGGCGGGCTCGGCTCGGGCGAGATGTTCGGCCCGATCCTGCCGCTGCTGGCCGAGCGGCGCCAGGTCATTCTCCCCGACCTGCAGGGGCACGGCCGGACCGCCGACATCGACCGGCCACTCGACCCGGAGTTCATGGCCGACGACATCGCCGCGCTCGTCGACCACCTCGGCCTGGACCGGCCGGACGTCGCCGGCTACTCGCTCGGCGGCGGGGTGGCGGTGCGCCTGGCGTCGCGGTACCCGAACAAGGTCGGCAGGCTGGTCGCGGCTTCGGCGTACATCCGTTCGGACGCGCCGTACCCGGAGATCCTGGGGCAGCAGGGTCAGGTGAACGCCGCCGCCGCCGAGTTCATGAAGGACACGCCGATGTACGAGCTGTACCAGCGGGTGGCGCCGCGCCCGGAGGACTTCCCCCGGCTGCTGGACAAGATCGGGGCGGCGATGGCGGAGGACTTCGACCTGACCGAGCAGGTGCGCGGCCTCCAGGTGCCCACGATGATCGTCGCGGGGGACGCGGACATGGCCCCGCCGAGCCACTTCGTCGAGGTCTTCAAGCTGCTCGACGGCGGGCTGCGGGACGGCGGCTGGATGGGCGAGGGCCGGCCCAAGGGCGGGCACGCGCTGGCGATCCTGCCCGGCATCACCCACTACACGATGTTCGCCTCGCCGCTGTTCGCCACGGTCGCCCTGGCCTACCTCGACGAGCAGCACGCCTGAGCCCTTCGGCCTCGAGCACTCGGACGCGCGGCGTCCGGGTGGCGGTTCTGGATCGCCTACAGACGACGATCCCCTGGCCCAGCTCCGACCGATGCTGCCGGGCCTCCAGACAACGCGGTACGCCCGGACCAAGTGGTCCGGGCGTACCGCGTTGTACGAAGAGTCTCCGCATATTCTGCGAAGACCCCACCGTGGGGTGTTCGCGGAATCAAGGACCCGCAGGTGAGGAGCGACTTTCTACGAACGCCGAGCGCAACTTGCACTCTCCAGCGTCACCCGCGGCGACTGCGCGCGGAGCGGCTGGTGGCTACGCATCGTCAAGGGCGAATTTGACCGCGGCCTCCGCGTGGATGCGCGCCGTCGGGAACATCGGCACCGGCAGGTCGTCCTCCCCGATGAGCAGCTCTATCTCCGTGCAGCCCGCGATGACGCCCTGCGCGCCCTCGTCGAGGAGGTCGCCGATGACGTCCAGGTACGCCTGCTTGGAGTCCGGGTTGATGACACCTCTCACCAACTCGCCGTAGATCACCTCGTGCACTCGGGTGCGGCCCGGCTCACCCGGCACGAGCACCGTCAGCCCGTGACGCTCCCGCAGACGCCCGACATAGAAGTCCTGCTCCATCGTGTACCGGGTGCCGAGCAGCGCCACGACGTCCACGCCGGCAGCCTTCACCGCCGCGGCGGTCGCGTCCGCGATGTGGATGACAGGGATAGGCACCGCCGCCTGCACCGTGTCAGCGAGCCGGTGCATCGTGTTCGTGCAGATGACGATGGCGTGAGCTCCACCGGCGGCCAGGTTCGCCGCAGCCTCGGCCAGCACGCGCCCGGCCTCGTCCCAGCGTCCCGACTCCTGCAGCGCCTCGATGTCGGCGAAGTTGAACGACCGGATGAGCAGGTCAGCCGAGGCGACACCGCCGAGCCTGTCGCGTACGAGCTCATTGATGGTGCGCTCGTACTCGATGGACGACTCCCACGACATCCCGCCCAGCAGGCCCAGTCTCCTCACGCGTACGACCGTACGAACACGAACCTGAACCGCAGGTAGGACACGCACGCCCACGGAGCCAACCGGCATGATGGTGGTCTCACCACGCGGACGCGCCTGCGCTTCGCAACGTGATTCACGAGTGACGGTCGCGGTCGGTGCGACGCCCGTCCGGACAACGCGAAGCGCCCCGGACCATGTGGTCCGGGGCGCTTCGCCATTCTGCAAAGTGTCTCCGCATATTCTGCGAAGACCCCACCGTGGAGGTGCCGGGAATCGAACCCGGGTCCTTCGGCGCATTGTCAGGGCTTCTCCGAGCGCAGCTCGCTATGCCTCTACTCGGCCCCACCGATCACGCGAGCGAGACGGTGTGACAGGCCCAGTCGCGATTAATCTCACCGCACGAACCCCGCGACCGGGTTCGATTGGCCAGCCTTCTCACTGATGCCGGTTACTGGGCCGAAGGCCCTCCCAGACCGACAGACTCACTACTCGCCTCAGGCGGCGAGAGCGAAGTCAGCGCGCTTAGAATTGGCGCTTATTGGTTTCCGACGACCGATTCACGAGACGACGTCGGCTTCCTCGGCTCGCTTCCCCTGCCGCAACGTACGAAGTCGAAACCAGTCACCCCCTCGACGTCTCCGCCGACCGGCGGAGATGGTGCTGCGACTGCCGCAGCCCTCCAAGCGTAACGCCTCGCGCAACCGACTTCATTCCGGATACCGGCCGGCGAGCCGGGGCGGGGCGTACCCGGGATCGTCAACGCCCCGGCCGGGCGTCACATTCCGCGGCACGCGACGCCCTCGACGCTGCACGTCAGCGGCGCCTTCGGGCCGAGCAGCGCGGTCGGGTCCAGCGCGACCGTGAACCCGAAGCTGGTCGAGGCGTCCGCGGCGAGCGGGGTGCCGGTGAACGTCACGGTTGTGCCCGTCTGTCGGAATGCGAGGTCGGCGCGGGCGACCACGGCCAGCGGCGGCAGCGTGATGGTCGCCGTCCAGCTCCGCGCCGGCGCCGTGCCGTCGTTGCGCACGGTGACGGCTCCGCTGTAGCCGAGCAGTTGCGCCGCGACCGGTCGGTACTCGGCGGTGAGGGACGGCGCCGGGTCCCGCAGTCGGGCGGTCGGCGGCGGCGTCGGGGCGGGCGGGGCGGCCGTCGTGCGCCGAACCGCCGGCGACGGCCGGGGGGCCGGCGGGACCGGCCGCTGCGGGGCCGGCGCGGCGACGTGGGACGGCACGATCACCGGCGGCGTCGACGGCGCCGGGGCCGGGCCGGGCCGCACGGTCGCGGGGTCGATCCGGGGCGGGAACAGACCGGCCACGGCGGCGCCCGTCGCGCCGGCCAGCACCGCGGTCAGCACGAGCGCGAACGATCCGCGCCGCCGCGCCCCGGCCCGGGCGGCGTCCGCCGGTGGGCGGGGCGCGGCCGCCACGATCGGCGGCGGCTCCGGCGGGGCACCGGCCACGACCCGATCGAGTACGGCGGGCAGCCGCCCACCGAACAGCGTCCGGTACGTCCGCGTCAGCGCGGCGCGGCGCTCGGAGCCCCGTACCCCGAGAAATCCGCGCTGCGTCACGACCAGCCGGCAGCCGGCGCCGGCCGGCGTCAGTTGCCACGTGACGTGGGTGTGCAGCTGCGGGCCCCGCCACCGCATCGCCAGCACGTGCAGCGGCTCGACCCGGGTCACCTCGCCCTCCACCGGCGCGTCGAATCCGGCCAGACCGCGCGGCCGCAGCCGCACCGGGGCCCCGATCCGCGGCTCCAGCTCCAGCGACGTGAACCAGCAGGCCAGCAGGGCGGGTTCGGTCAGCGCCCGCCAGGCGAGTTCGGGCGGATGGGCGAGGTCCAGCGCGATCCGGATTTCCGCCATCACGCGACCTTAGGGGCCGAACGTCCCACGCGCCGACCCGCCGGGCACATCAGGACAGTTCGCAGGGGACGCCGTTGACCGTGCAGCTGGTCGGGGCGACCGCCCGCCGGGTGCTCCTGTCGGCCCGGAAGCCCAGCTGCAGGGCGGCACCGCCGGTCAGCGGCTGCTTCGACGTGAAGACCAGGGTGCGCCCCGACGCGCTGGCGGTGACGTCGCCCCAGTACTGCCGGACGGTGATCCGGACGTCTCGGGGGTAGGTCAGCCGCAACTCGAAGCGACCGCCGGCGGCCCCGCGGTTGGTGACGTCGACGGCGGCGACGAAGCCGCCGTACCAGTCGCTGGTGACGGAGTAGCGCGCCCGGAAGTCGGGCTGCGGCGCCGCGCCGCGGGTCGGGGCGGGCGGCGGCGCAGCGCTCGTGGCCGGCCGGACCGGCAACGGTGTGCCGGGACGCGCGACCGGACCCGACCGGGACGCCGACGGAGCCGGCGACGGCGGGCGCGACGGCGAGGCCGAGGGTGACGGCGAGCCCGTGCGGCTCGGCGTGGGACCCGGGGTGACCGGGTCGGACGCCGGGAGGTTTTCGGGCGGCGCGGAGAGCGCGGCGGCCGGCTGCACGATCAGCATCGGCGGCGCGATCCCGCGGCCGTGGAAGACGGCCCAGACGCCGGCCCCGATGATCAGAGCGATCACCACGCCCAGGGCGAGACTCGATCGCGACTGCGGCGACTCGACACCCCGCTGCGACGCGTGTCTGGCCACCCGCGATCCCTCCCGCCTGCCGAGCACGCCGACGAGAGGGTAGCGGGAATTTACAGCGACGTCACTCCATGCCCTTGCCGCGCCGGCCGACGACCCGCTGGATCTCCCGGTCGGCGTCGCGTTTGGCCAGGTCCTGCCGCTTGTCGTAGGACTTCTTGCCCTTGGCGAGCCCGAGCTCCACCTTGGCCCAGCCGTCGGAGAAGTAGACCGACAGCGGCACCAGGGTCAGCCCGCTCTCCCGGAGCTTGCCGAGCAGCCGGTCGATCTCGATCCGGTTGAGCAGCAGCTTGCGGGTACGCCGCGGCTCGTGGTTGGTCCAGGTGCCCTGGGCGTACTCCGGGATGTGCATCCCGTAGAGGTAGATCTCGCCCTGCTTCTCCTGGGCGAACGCGTCGACCAGGGAGGCGCGGCCGGCGCGCAGCGACTTGACCTCGGTGCCGGTCAGCGCCATGCCCGCCTCGTACGTGTCGACGATCGCGTAGTCGTGGCGCGCCTTGCGGTTGGAGGCGACGACCTTGCGGCCCTTCTCCCGTGGCATGTCGGACACCTCCCCCGCGCTCTGGACAGCCGCGCAATGCTACACCGATCGGCGCTACCGCGATCGGCGCTACAGCGATCGGCGGTCAGCAGAGACAGGCCGGCAGCCAGCCGAGGGGCTGCACCGGCTCACCGTTGAGGCGCACCTCGAAGTGCAGATGGTCACCCGTCGACGCCCCGGTCGTGCCGACCCGGCCGATGATCTGTCCCCGGCGCACCCGCTGCCCCGACGACACGTTGATGCTCGACTGGTGGGCGTAGCAGGTGCTCAGCCACCGGCCGCCCGACCTGCCGTGGCTGATGCAGGTGTAGTTGCCGTACCCGCCGTTCCAGCCGGCGCGCATCACCGTGCCGTCGGCGGCAGCGTAGATCGGCGCACCGCCGCTGGCGGCGATGTCCATGCCGGCGTGCAACTGCCACACGTTGTAGTACGGGTCGAAGCGCATGCCGAAGTCGCTCGACTTCCAGCCGTTCGTCGGCATCAGCAGCTTCGCGCCCGGCCGGAGCGTGCCACCGCCGCTGGAGGGCCGCTGCCGGCGTTCCCAGGCGGCCAGCTCCGCCGCGATCCGCGCCGCCTCGTTCTTGGCCTGCCGGTACTTCGCGAGGCTGGCCGAGCGTTCCTGCCGGGCGACCTGCAGCGCGTTCTCCCGCTGCGCGACCAGCGCCGCGACCTCCGCGGCGGCCGCCTCGGCCTCCGCCTGCGCGCGCTTGGCGCCGGCCAGCGCCCGGTCGGCCTCGGTCCGCGCCTCCACCGCGCGCCGCTGCGCCGCGCCGGCCTCGTCCTGCGCCTGCTTGGCGGTGCTCCGGGCGCTCAGGAAGGTGTCCAGCGCCTCCTGCTCCGAGGCCATGAGGCGCTCGACGTAGCCGTACCGGTCCGCGGCGTCCATCGGGTCGCGCGAGCCCATCATCAGGTTCAGGCTGACGATGTTGCCGCCCTTGTAGGTGTTGGTGACCACGGCGGCGACCCGGTCCCGGGCGCCCTCCACCTGCTGCTCCGACTCGGTGTACCGCTTCTCGGCGTCGTCGAGCGCCGCCTCGGCCTCGGTGACCTTCCGCCGCGCGGTGTTCGCCGCGACCTGCGCCGCCGCGACCTGACCGCGCGCCTCGGCAACCCGGCTCTGCGCGGCCGGCAGTGCCGCCGTCGCCGCGACGAGGCGCCGCGCCGCGGCCTGCGCCCGACCGGTTGCGCCCTCCAGGATCGCCGACGCCTTGGCCACCTCGGCGTCGATGCGCCGCTTGTCGCCCCGCGGATCCGCGTGCGCCGCGCCCGCCGACGCGAGCGGCAGCGTCACCACGACAGCGGCGAGCAGCGACAGCAGCGATCTCCGATGCGAGCCCACGGACACCCCCCGTAAAACGTGAACGTGAGGTCAGGCTACTCCGGTCAGATCGGGCAGAGCGGGATATTCGGCGGCCATATGCCTCACAGAACGCAGATCGCCGCCCATCCGACGAAGCGGATGGGCGGCGACACGGGGCGCGGCAGGGGCTAGACCCGGAGGTAGAACCGGAGCGTGACCCATGCGGTCAGCGCGCTCACCAGGGCACCGGCGCCCGCCATCAGCGGGAACATGATCAGCACGTCGCCCCACTCGAGCGGCGTCAGCAGCTCGGTGAGATCCCGCAACGGGCCGTCGAGCAGCAGCACCTTGGCGAGCACCAGGGCACCGAAGCCGAGGATCGCGCCCATCAGGCCGGCCGCGACGGCCTCCAGCACGAACGGCGCCTGGATGAACCAGTTCGAGGCGCCGACCAGCTTCATGACCGCGACCTCGCGGCGCTTGCTGTACGCGGCGACCTGGATCGTGTTACCGACCAGCAACAGCGCCGCGACCGCCATGACCGAGGCCGCCACCAGCGCCATCTGTTGGACCGAGCCGAGGATGTTGAAGATCTTCTCCAGCAGCCGGCGCTGGTCGATGATCTCGTCGATCCCCTCGGTGTTCTTGTACTTGTTGAAGATCGCGTCGTACTGCTCCGGGTCCTTCAGCTTGACCCGGAAGGACTCGGGCAGCTGGTCCGGCTTCACCGCGCTGATGAAGTCCGGCGCGTCCTGGAACATGCTCTTGAACTTGTTGTACGCCTGCTCGCGGTTCTCGTAGATCACCGATGCGACGAGCGGGTCCGCCTTCAGCGACGACTCCAGGCTGGTGCGCTGCTCCGCCGTCGCGTCGGTCGACAGCCAGATCGAGACCTCGATCTTGTCGTAGTAGAAGTCCTTCATCTTGTTGACCTGCATGTACATCAGGCCACTGGCGCCCAGCATGGTCAGCGAGACCGCCATGGTGATGATCATGGCGATACTCATCGTGACGTTCCGCCACAGCCCGACCATCACCTCGGACAGGACGTATTTCGCGCGCATCGGGGGGTTGCCTCCGGATCTCCGCTTCGAGTGGGTTCGTCAGGTCGTGGCCGGCCGGCCCCGTGAAGGGCTAGCCGTAGACGCCGCGAGCCTGGTCGCGGACGATGCGACCACTCTCAATCTCAACGACGCGCCGGCGCATCTGGTTCACGATGTTCGAGTCGTGCGTGACCATCACGACCGTCGTCCCGGTCCGGTTGATCCGGTCCAGCAGCCGCATGATCTCGATCGAGGTGTCCGGGTCGAGGTTTCCGGTGGGCTCGTCGGCCAGCAGGATCAGCGGCCGGTTGACGAAGGCCCGGGCGACCGCGACGCGCTGCTGCTCACCACCGGAGAGCTCGTGCGGGTAGCGGTGCTCCTTGCCGCCGAGGCCGACCAGCTCCAGCACCTCGGGAACGACCCGGCGGGCGACCGCCTTGGTCTTGCCGATCACCTCGAGGGCGAACGCCACGTTCTCGTACGCGGTGCGGTTGGGCAGCAGACGGAAGTCCTGGAACACGCAGCCGATCGAGCGGCGGAAATGGGGGATCTTCCACGACCGCATCGCCGTGACGTCCCTGCTGTTGACGATGACCTTGCCGTTACTCGGCGTCACCTCGTGCAGCAGCAGCTTGATGATCGTGGACTTACCGGAGCCGGACGGCCCGATGAAGAAGACGAACTCGCCCTTCTCGATCGACACCGATACGTTGTCCAGCGATGGCCGGGACGCCTTGGGATACGTCTTGGTCACTTGCTCAAGCTGAATCACGGGTGGTGAGTCTACGCGGTGTAACCGAAACGCCAAGTCCACCCTGGAGGCGTTCGCCAGGTATGCCCGAAACGCCCCTCAGGTCTTTGCTCCGGACGGCCCCCGCCCTCCGTTCGGCCGACCGGGGCCGACCGTTCGAAGGAAGAACATCGGGCCGCAATCGGCAACCCCGCGCGATCACACCGTGACGCGGCGTATTCGGATCCCGGCGTGTCGCGACGGGGTCGCGGCGCGCCGGGTCCGGGTCGCGGGCGAGTCACGGCGCGCCGGACGACGTGACCGTCCGTAACGGAAGCGTTGCCGTCAGGCGGCATCCCCGGCGAGCTGACGCTGCTTGCGCCACCGGATGCCGGCCTCGATGAAGCCGTCCAGGTCGCCGTCGAAGACCGCCGACGGGTTGCCCGTCTCCTGCTCGGTGCGCAGGTCCTTGACCATCTGGTACGGGTGCAGCACGTAGGAGCGCATCTGGTCACCCCAGGAGCCGGCGGCGTCGGTCTTGAGGCCCTCCATCTTGGCCTGCTCCTCCTGCCGCTTGCGCTCCAACAGCCGCGCCTGCAACACGCGCAGCGCCGAGGCCTTGTTCTGCAGCTGCGACTTCTCGTTCTGGCAGGTCACGACGATGCCGGTGGGGATGTGCGTGAGCCGCACCGCGGAGTCGGTGGTGTTGACGCTCTGGCCGCCGGGGCCGGAGGAGCGGTAGACGTCCACCCGGATCTCGTTGTCGGGAATGTCGATGTGGTCGGTCTGCTCCACCACCGGCAGCACCTCGACGCCGGCGAAGCTGGTCTGGCGGCGGCCCTGGTTGTCGAAGGGGCTGATCCGGACCAGGCGGTGGGTGCCGGACTCGACGCTGAGGGTGCCGAACGCGTACGGGGCCTTCACGGCGAAGGTCGCCGACTTCAGCCCGGCCTCCTCGGCGTACGACGTCTCGTAGACCTCGGTCGAGTAGCCGTGCCGCTCCGCCCAGCGCAGGTACATCCGGAGCAGCATCTCCGCGAAGTCCGCGGCGTCGACGCCACCGGCGCCGGCCCGGATCGCGACCAGCGCCTCCCGGGCGTCGTACTCGCCGGAGAGCAGCGTGCGCACCTCCATCTCCTCGATGGCCTTGCGCAGCGCGGTCACCTCGCCACCGACCTCGGCGACCGAGCCCGCGTCGTCCTCCGCCTCGGCCATCTCCAGCAGCAGGCCGGCGTCGTCGAGCCGCGTGCGCAGGCCCTCGAGCTTGGCGATCTCGGAATTGACGTGCGAGAGCTTGGAGGTCACCTCCTGCGCCCGCGCCTGGTCGTTCCACAGATCGGGGGCGGAGGCCAGTTCCTCCAGCTCCGCCTTGTCGCGGCGCAGCCTGTCAACATCGAGGACGGCCTCGATGTTGCGCAGGGTGGCGTCAAGATCTTTGAGCTGGTCGGCGATGTCGGCAGCGGTCACAACAGTCAAGAATACGTCGCCCGGGAACGGGCAGGTCCCTCCCGTGGGCAACGCGACGCACGCCGACGGCGGGCGGGCCGCCGGGGCCCTACTCGACCGGAGCGTTCTTGAGCCAGGACAGGGCGGCCTTGTGGTAGGCGACGGCGAATTCCAGGGACGCGGCGGCGTACGTGTCGCCGGCCTTCTTCGCGTCGCGGGCCTGCTCACGGGCGGCGGCCAGGGCCTCCGCGTGGTACTCGTTCGCCTCGGCGTAGAGGCTGCGCAGCTGGGTGGCCGAGTGCTGGGCGCCGAACGCGACCCGGAGGGCCACCTGGTTGCGGATGGCGTCACGGCCGGGCGACTCGGTCAGCCAGCGGGAGAACGTGCGCTTGCCGGCGGCGGTGATCGCGTACGGCTGGCTGGACCGCGGCCCCGGCTTGCCCAGCCGGACATAGCCCTGCTCGGCCAGGACCGGCAACTCGCGGTAGACCTGACTGCGCGTCATGGACCAGAAGGGGGCCAGACGACGCTCGGCGGCGGCCATCAGCTGGCCGCCGGTCATGGGTCCTTCGTGGAGCAGACCCAGCAGGGCCGCCGCGGTAGGGTTGATTCCAGCATCCGCCATGCCCTCCACGCTGCCACTTTGCGTCCCGCGCGTCCAGGATTTCGCATGATCGGCAGCGTGGCGTGTTCCAATGTGCACTGTCCGTGGCAGACAGTCTGGTGAGGACTGTCGATATGATGAGCTGGCCTTTCGGGCCGCGACGGGCCGGTCGGTCGACCAACCCACTCGCCCGGTCGGTCATTTTCCGTCACGGATCAGACACTCTGCGGTGGTCAGATTCAGCGCGCAGAGCGGCCGAGAGAACGCTCTTTACCAGGACAGACACGGACATATCACCCGATTTACGACGGGACGGTGTCGGTAGCCGACACGGACGCTCCGTAGGCTGCCGCCGCCGATCGGCGACGCGGAGCTCGACCGCGCCACGGCAGCACACCGTCACGCCTCGTGACGCGATGTGACGAGCGTCGCGAATGCCCCGAACGGGTGACACCCGAGGCCCGATCCCGGCTCCCACTTCCGTGATCATGAGGTTCGCGACACGAACGCCGCGGCCCCGTGCCGCGAACCTCATGATCAACGCTTAGTTGGTTGTGCCCGCGCGGACATCACAGGCGGCTGCGCAGCTCCCACAGTTCGGGGTAGAAGCGCAGCTCGATCCGGGACCGGAGGTACGCGCCGCCGGCCGAGCCACCGGTGCCCGGTTTCGTGCCGATCTGCCGCTCGGCCATCAGCACATGTCGCGCCCGCCACAGGCAGAACGCCTGGTCGTGCGCGACCAGCGCCTCCGCCAGGTCCCACAGCTGACCGAAGCGCTCCCGGTCCCGGGCGATCGCCGCGTACGCCGCGAAACGCTGCTCCGCGGTCCCCACCTCGAAACCGGCCTTCGCCAGCACCGCCAGGAAGCCGTCCCAGAGGCTCGGCTCGGCCAGCCGCCGCTCGAGCCGGGCGCGGTCGTCATCGGTCAGCCCCCGGAACCGCTGCAGGTAGCCCGGGTCCTTCGCGCCGGAGAGGAACTCGATCTCCCGGAACTGCGCGGACTGGAAGCCAGACGCCGGCGCCAGCTTGGTCCGGAACGCGAGGAAGTCCTGCGGGGTCATCGTGTCGATCACGTCGACCTGGTTCACCAGGACCCGTTCGATCGTGTGACACCGCTCCAGCCGCACCCGCGGCAGATACGAGTCGCCGGCGAGCATCCGGTCCCGCGCGTCGGTCAACTCGGACAGCAGCAGCTTGAACCACAGCTCGTAGACCTGGTGGATCGTGATGAACAGCAGCTCGTCGTGGGCCGGCGGCGCGGACTCGGGGACCTGCTGGCCCAGCAGATCGGTCAGGCGCAGGTAGGCGCCGTACGTCAGGACGCCACCCTGCTCGCCGAAGCGCGGGTCCGGGACGCCACCGTTGTCATGAAGGGTCTCTTCCGTCACGCCCGCACGGTACCGCCAACCGCGTTTGACCTGCGGCTGCCGCGTACGGCAGATTGAGCGGACGTGTCGTCTCCCCTGGCTCGGTGGCTCGCGACGCTCGACCCGGACTCGCTCGCCGGGCTGCTCGCCCGGCGACCCGACGCGCTGCGGGACCCCGCGCCGGCCGACCTGCCGGCGCTCGCCGCCCGGCTCCAGGAGCGCAACTCCGCCGTCGCCGCGCTCGCGTCGCTGCCCCGCCCCGCCGTTCAGCTCGTCGAGGCGCTCCAGAGCATCGGCGGCCCGACCGTCGACCGGGAGCGGCTCGCCGCCGCGGTCGGCCGCGCCCCCGACGACGCGCGGCTCGACGAGGCGCTCGGCACGCTCGCCGGGTCCGCGCTGGTCTGGCCGGACGGCGCCGCCCTGCGGATGGCGGCCCCACTGTGGTCGGTCTTCGCGCATCCGCTGGGGCTCGGCCCGCCGGCAGCACGGCTGCTGAGCACGGTGCCCGCCGGCGAGCTGAGCGAGCTCGCCGGCACGCTCGGGCTGCCACGCGCCCGTACCCGTCACGAGCTGCTCGCGGTCGTCGCGACCGCGCTCGCCGACCCCGACCGGATCGCCGCGCTGGTCGCGACCGCGCCGCCGGACGCGCGGGAGCTGCTGCGCGCGGTCGCCGGCTCCGGCCCGCTGGTCCCGGCGCCCCCGCAGTTCGAGGTACGCAGCCCGGACGGCCCGGCGATCGCCTGGGCGGTGCGGCACGGCCTGCTGGTCTGGGACGGCTGGCACCACGCGCAGATGCCCCGCGAGGTCGCGATAGCGCTGCGCGGCCCGGACCGGGCCGCCCCGTTCGACCCGGACCCTCCGGTGATGGCGCTGGCGCCCGCGACCCCCGACGCCGTCGCCCGGGAGGCCGCGGCCGCCGCGACCGCCGCCGTCGAGCGGATCTCGGCGCTGCTCGACGCCGCCTCCACCACCCCGGTCACGCTGCTCAAGGCCGGCGGCGTCGGCAGCCGGGAGCTCCGCCGGCTGGGCAGGGCCACCGACTGCGCCGAGCCCGAGACGCGGCTGTGGCTGGAGCTCGCGTACACGGCGGGGCTGCTCGGGATCGCGGGTGGGCAGGCGCAGCCGACCGACGCGTACGACGAGTGGTGCGACGGTGAGCCCGCGGCGCGGCTGCCCGCGCTGCTGCGGGCGTGGCAGCAGCTGCCCGGCGCGCCGCTCGCCGAGCACCGCCCGGACGGCGGGCCGCCCTCCGCCCCGCTGCTGCGCGACGGCGCCTGGCTGGCGGCGTACGACCTGCGGCCGGTGCTGCTGCGGGTCGCCGCGGAGCTGCCCGACGGGCAGGGCGTGGTCGACGGCGTTCAGGTGGCCGCGGCGCTGGCCTGGCGGCTGCCGATGCTGATCGGGGCGACCGGCGGGCTGGCGGAGCTGCTGGCCGGGCTCTGGGAGGAGGCGCGACTGCTCGGGATCGTCGCGCACGGCGCGCTCACCCCGCTCGGGCGGGCGCTGACCGACGACCCCGCCGCCCTGGACGACGCGGCCGCGGCCCTGCTGCCGCCGGCCGTCCGGGAGGCCGTCTTCCAGACCGACCTGACCGTGGTGGTGCCGGGCATCCCGGCCGCCGCCGTGGCCGAGCTGCTCGACGCCGCCGCCGAGCGGGAGTCGCGCGGCGGCG
The DNA here is from genome assembly GCF_900107255.1 of Micromonospora pattaloongensis. Taxonomy (GTDB): domain Bacteria; phylum Actinomycetota; class Actinomycetes; order Mycobacteriales; family Micromonosporaceae; genus Micromonospora_I; species Micromonospora_I pattaloongensis. Next base: position 222,056 of record NZ_FNPH01000003.1, read on the forward strand.
CGACGATCTGGCGGATCACCTCCGGCTCGCTGCGCGCCGCCCTCGACGCCGGCTACGACCCGGCGGAGCTGCTCGACGCGCTGCGCGACGCCGCGGTCGGCCGGTCCCTGCCGCAGGCGCTGGAATACCTGCTCGCCGACGTCGCGCGGCGGCACGGCCGGATGCGGGTACGGGCGGTGGGCTGCGTGCTGCGCGCCGACGACCCGGCGCTGCTGGCCGAGATCGTGCGGTCCCGCGCGCTGCGCCCGCTCGGGCTGGCCCTGCTCGCCCCGACGGTGCTGGCCAGCGCGAAACCGGTGGCCGACACGCTCGCCGCGCTCCGGGCCGCCGGTTACGCGCCGGCCGCCGAGGACTCCGACGGCGAGCTGCTCGTGGAGCGGGCGACGAAGCGGCGCGCGCCGGCGCTGCGCCGCCGCGGGCGGCCTCCCGCGGGCCGGGAGCGGACGGCCGCCGCCGGCGTGGACGTCGCCGAGCTCGCCCGCCGGCTGCTCGCCGCCCCGCTCCCGGAACCCGTGCCGGAGCAGGAGCTGGCCCCCGTGCTCGACCTGCGCCCGCGGCTGGTCACCGACGCGGTCGAGGCGGCGGTGCGGGAGCACGCGACGCAGCTCAGCGACGGCGAGCAGCGGCTGCTGGTGACCGCGGTCGCCACCGGTGAAGCGGTACGGATCAACTACCGCAACGCCGGTGGCGACTTCTCGGTGCGGGTCGTCGAGCCCACCGAGGTGGAACGGCACCTGCTGGTGGGCTGGTGTCACCTGCGCGACGAGGAGCGCGCGTTCGCGTTGGACCGCATCGAACGCGTCTCCCCCGCCTGACGCGGCGGGGCGGTCAGCCCATGTGCGGGTAGCGGTGGTCGGTCGGCGGCACGAACGTCTCCTTGATCGTGCGCGGCGACATCCAGCGGACGAGGTTGTGCCAGGAACCGGCCTTGTCGTTGGTTCCGCTGGCCCGGGCCCCGCCGAACGGCTGCTGCCCGACGACCGCCCCGGTCGGCTTGTCGTTGATGTAGAAGTTGCCCGCCGCGTAGCGCAGTGTCTCGCCCGCCCAGTCGATCACCCGGCGGTCCGTGGCGAAGATCGAGCCGGTGAGCGCGTACGGCGCGATCGACTCGGCCTGGGCGACCGCCTCCTCGAACCGGTCGTCGTCGAAGACGTGCACGCCGAGGATCGGGCCGAAGTACTCCGTGGTGAACGACTCGTGGGCCGGGTCGGTGCACTCGAAGACCGTGGGGCGCACGAAGTATCCCTCCGAGTCGTCCGCGGTGCCGCCGGCCAGGATCCGGCAGGCGTCGTCGCCGGAGATCAACTCCAGCGCCTTCGTGTGCCGGGCGAACGCCCGGGCGTCGATCACCGCGCCGCCGAAGTTCCGGAAGTCGGTGACGTCGCCGTAGCTGAGCGAGTCGGCGGTCGCGGCGAGCCGGTCGCGCAGGCCCCCCTCCCACAGCGACCGCGGGACGTACGCCCGCGAGGCCGCCGAGCACTTCTGGCCCTGGTAGTCGAAGGCGCCGCGGACGAGCGCGGTGTGCAGCGCGTCGACGTCGGCGCTGGCGTGCGCGATCACGAAGTCCTTGCCGCCGGTCTCCCCCACCAGGCGCGGGTACGAGCGGTAGCGGGCGACGTTCTCGCCGATGGTCCGCCACAGCATCTGGAAGACCTTCGTCGAGCCGGTGAAGTGGACGCCGGCGAAGTCCGGGTCCGCGAGCACGACCTCGGAGACCTCGACACCGTGCCCGGTGACCATGTTGATCACACCGGGCGGCAGCCCGGCCGCCTCGAACAGCCGCATCGTGAAGTGGGCGGCGAACTGCTGGGTCGGCGCCGGCTTCCACACCACGGTGTTGCCCATCAGCGCCGGCGCCGACGGCAGGTTGCCGGCGATCGCGGTGAAGTTGAACGGCGTGATCGCGTACACGAAGCCCTCGAGGGGGCGGTGGTCCAACCGGTTCCACACGCCGGGCGACGACTGCGGCTGCTCGGCGAGGAGCTTGTGGGCGTACCCGACGTTGAACCGGAGGAAGTCGATCAGCTCACAGGCGGAGTCGATCTCGGCCTGGTAGGCGGTCTTCGACTGGCCGAGCATGGTCGCCGCGTTGAGCGTGTCGCGCCAGGGCCCGGCCAGCAGCTCCGCGGCGCGCAGAAAGATCGCCGCCCGGTCTTCGAAGGACAAAGCGCGCCACATCGGGGCAGCCTTCTTCGCGGCCGTCACCGCCGCGACGGCGTCGGCGTTGGTCGCGTTATGGGTGACCCCCAGCACGTGCCCGTGCCGGTGCGGCTGCACCACGTCGATCGCCGGCCCCGCGCCCATCCGCTGCTGACCGTCGATGGTCATCGTCAGCTCCAGCCGCTCCTCGGCGAGCTCGGCGAGGCGCCGTTGCAGGCTGGCACGCTCCGGACTGCCCGGCGCGTAGTCGCGGACCGGCTCGTTGCGCGGCTCGGGTACGGAGAAGACGGCGTCCATCACAGGCTCCTGGGTAATCTCGACTGCTTTGGCGAAATCGGCCCGGCCGGGGTTCTTCGTGGGAACCACCACGGCGGGTCCGCGCCCCATCCTCGCACGGGGACCGCACCGCCACGGTCGGGCCGCCGCGCAGCCGTCCCGCCACCGCCGAGCGGCGCCGGAGGCGTCCGACCAGCAGCGCGCGGGCCACGTCGGCGGCGCGCGTACCCTGAAGAACCGGTGCCGCCGGGGCAGCCGACCGCTGTCTCAGCCGCCCCCACGCTCGCGGCCGGTGATCCGTCGAAGGGGAGACGATGACCAACGAGTCCGGCAGTTCCGCCCTCTCGACGCCGCCGCGCACGGCCGACGCGGAGCCGACCGACGCGCCCGGCACGCCGGCCGCGGACGAAACCGCGCCGTCCGCCACCGCCATCGGCGCGCTGTGGCTCGGGATCCTCGCCCTGGTGTGGCTCACCGTGATGCTGCGCTCGGTCCAGGCGTCGCTGACGTCCCCGGGCGACGGCGCCTTCGGGATCACCGCGGCCGCCATCGGGCTGCCGGCGGTGGTCTCCGCCGCGCTGGTCGGGGGCGCGGGCGTGGCCCTCGCGGTCCGCGGCTTCGTCCGGCGGAGTCTGGACGAGCGCCCGACCGCGCGGTTCGTGATCGCGCTCGGCTCCGGCCTGCTCGTCGGCATGGGCGCGGCGGCGGCGATCGTGCTGGGGCACCCCGACGGCGGCTCGGCGGTCATGGTGCTCGGCGGCACGATCGCCGCCGGCGCGACCATCGGGGCCGCCCTGGCCGGCATCCGCGCCACGGCCGTCGTGGGGGCCGGCGTCGCCGCCTCGCTGGGGGTGTTCCTGCTGACCTTCCTGCGCGAGCTGTTCAAATCCGACCTGCTCCGGATCTTCGGCGCCGGCGACAACCCGGTCTCGATGCTGAACGCCCAGCACTGGCTCGGATTGACCGGCGCGGTGCTCAGTGGCCTGGTCGCCGGGCTGATCGCCGTGGCGTACCTGCGCCGGGCGGTCCGGCACGCCGCTGCGCCGCCCCGCTGGCCGGTCTACCTGCTCGCCGGCGCGAGCACCGGGCTGATGCTGCTGCTCACCGAGGCGATCACGCGGATCGGCGGCGCTCAGGTGCTGGCGCTGGCGCGGTCGGTCAGCGACCACGACAGCGTGTTCCAGGACATGGCGGACGCGGCCCGGATCAACGCCGGGCTGCTCGTCCTCTTCGTCGGGGGGATCACGGCGATCATCGCGTTCGGCCGGACCCTGACGCCGGCCGCCGCCGACGAGCCCGCCGAGGAGCCGGCGACGCCCTGACAGCGCACCCTGTCGCCGTCGGCGGTCGCTACGCGAACGTGTCGAGCTCCGAGACGTCGTACCACTCCAGCTCGTGGTCCTCGGCGCCGTCGACGGTGAACTGCGCGTCGGGGTCACCGGCCGCCGCTTCGGTCACCACCGCCGCCGCCGCGGCGATGTCCTCGGCCGCGTCGACGCTGTCGACGTGAATCGCCGCGACCGCGCGCAGCGGGACCGGCCCGGCGAGGCGCACCGTGCTCGACCCGAGCTCGCCGTCACCGGGGCGCACCGCCGCCGCCGGAAGGTCGGCGGAGACCACCACGCGGCGGTGGGGCGCGGCCGGATCCTCGCGCAGCAGTACCAGCGCGTCCTGGGCGGCGCGGGTGAAGGCCACGTACTCCAGCTCTTCCTCGTCGCCCTCGGCGTACCACTCCCGCAGCGTCGGGGTGACCGCGTGCGCCGTGGCGATGGTCAACTCGCCCGTCGACCGCAGCGTGGTCAGCATCGGCACGGTGGCCGGTACGTACACCCGGATCAGCTGCTCTGGCACGGCACGCTCTCCCTCTCGACGTCGGCGCGCGGCGGTGGCCGCCGCTTTGCCGTTGGCCTTCTCCGACGGCGCACGCGCGCGGGCGCCGTCGCCGGCGCCGTCCCCTGTCCTACACCCCGCGCCCGCCGGTCGGAAGCGCATTCGGTCCGGTGTGTCCGATCCGCAATGCTCGCCCGCGCGGGGGAACGCAGCGGAACCGTTCGATGGCAAACTGAGGCAACCTCAACCGAGTCGCCGGGAGTGCCCGTGGAGCCCAGGTTCCTGCAGCTGTCCGACGTCGCCGCCGAGCTGAACGTGTCGGACTCGCAGGTCTACCACATGGTGCGCAGCGGCGAGCTGCCGGCGATCAAGATCGGCGGGCGGGGCCAGTGGCGGGTGGAGCGGGCCCGGCTGGAGGAGTACATCCAGCGCAAGTACGCGGAGACCGCCGAATGGGTGCAGGGAAACCCGCTGGTCGAGCGCGACCCGGAGTAGAGGATCTCTCGTACGATGCCCGTCCGTCGCCTCCGGCGACGCGCGAAGGCATTGACGGACGCCATCATGTCGATTAGAACTGGGAGGAGTCGAAGGCAAACGAAAGCAAACGCAAGATCATTCGTAGGAGGCCTCGTGCCCGCTGTCCGCGCTCCGGCCCGTCCCGCCGTGCGGCTGCGGGCCGCACCCCCGCTCGACCCGCCCTTCGACGACGAGGCCGCCCCGCAGACCTGGGCGGGCGACGGACCCGGTCAACTCGCGCTCGACTTCGCGCTCACGCCCGGCCCCGATCGCCGACCGGCGGCGCACGGCGCCGCAACGGACCGGCGGCACGACGGCGGCTCGGGTGATCACCCAGCCGGCCTGCCGCCCGGAGCGCTCGCGGCCGCCTCCCCGGAGGCCCGTCAGGCGGCCCGGCGGTTCCTCGTCGCCTGCCTGGAGATCTTCAACGGCTACCGGCCGATCGGGCACGCCCGGCAGCTGTCGAGCCGGGACGACGCCGAGGAAATCATCGAGCAGCTCGCGACCGGACTGCGCCGGATCAACGGGCACCGCGGCGCCGGCCGGCGACCCGAGCCGGTGCGGCTGCGGTCGCTGCGGGTCTGCGAGCCGCGGCGCGGCGTCGCCGAGGGCGCGGCGGCGCTCAGCGCCCGGGACCGGACCTGGGCGATGGCGTTCCGGCTCGAACGCCGCGGCGGAGGCTGGGTCGGCACCGCCGCCCACCTGCTCTAGCCGCCCCATCGCGCCATCCACGAACGCCGAAGCGGCCCCCCGCGGTGTGCGGGGAGCCGCTTCGGTGAATCGCGTCAGGCGGTCGGGGCGCCGTGGCAGCGCTTGTACTTCTTGCCGGACCCGCAGGGGCACGGCGCGTTGCGGGACGGGCCTTCGCCGCTCACCGCCTGGCCGGGGGCCGGCTGGCGCGCCGAGCTCGACGGCGAGGGGGCCGGACGGCCGACACCCAGCGCCGGCGCCTGCTCCACCTGCACCCCGCCGTCGGCGCCGACCGCGCCGTCGACGGCCGGCGCGGTGTAGCGCAGACCCTGCGACGGCGTGGAGCGACCGAGCCCCTTGGCCCGGATCTCGACCGGAGCCTCCTCCCGCAGCGGCATCGGCGCCGGTCCGCCGTCGCCCTGCCCCGGAGCCGCGGCGGGCGCCTCCTCGACCTGGACCTCCAGGTTGAACAGGAAGCCGACCGTCTCCTCCTTGATGCCGTCCATCATCGTGGCGAACATCGCGAAACCCTCGCGCTGGTATTCGACCAGCGGGTCCCGCTGGGCGTAGGCGCGCAGCCCGACGCCCTCCTGGAGGTAGTCCATCTCGTAGAGGTGCTCGCGCCACTTGCGGTCGATCACCTGCAGCAGGACCATCCGCTCCAGCTGCCGCAGCGCCTCCGAGCCGAGCTGCTCCTCGCGCCGCTGGTACGCCGCCTGCGCGTCCTCCAGGATCCGGGCCAGCAGGAACTCGCCGTCCAGGCCGCTGCGCTCGCCGCCGGCCTCCTCGACCAGGTCGTCGATGGTGAGGCCGACCGGGTAGAGCTGCTTCAGGCTCGCCCAGAGCTGCTCCAGGTCCCAGTCCTCGGCGTAGCCCTCGGCCGTCGCACCGGTCACGTACGCCGTGACGACGTCATTGATCATGTGCTCGACCTGGTCGTGCAGGTCCTCGCCGTCGAGCACGCGCTTGCGCTCGGCGTAGATCACCTGGCGCTGCTTGTTCAGCACCTCGTCGTACTTGAGGACGTTCTTGCGGATCTCGGCGTTCTGACCCTCGATCTGCGCCTGCGCGCTCTTGATCTGCCGGGTCACCATCTTCGACTCGATCGGCACGTCCTCCGGGATGTTGAAGCGGTCCATGACCGCCTCGACCGCCCCGGCCCGGAAGCGCTTCATCAGCTCGTCCTGCAGCGACAGGTAGAACCGCGACTCACCGGGGTCGCCCTGCCGCCCGGAACGACCGCGCAGCTGGTTGTCGATCCGGCGCGACTCGTGCCGCTCGGTGCCGAGCACGTACAGCCCGCCGACCGAGGCGACCTCCTCGGCCTCGGCGTCGCACGCCTGCTTCCACCCCGGCAGGATCTCTTCCAGCGCCTTCTCGTAGTCGTCGCCGTGCTCGTCCGGGTCCAGCCCGCGCTGCCGCAGCTCGTTGGCGGCGAGGAACTCGGCGTTGCCGCCGAGCAAGATGTCCGTGCCGCGGCCGGCCATGTTGGTGGCGACGGTGACCGCGCCCTTGCGGCCCGCCTGCGCGACGATCTCGGCTTCCTTGGCGTGGAACTTGGCGTTCAGCACCGAGTGCGGAATGCCACGCCGGCGCAGCAGCTGCGACAGGATCTCCGAGTTCTCGACCGAGACGGTGCCGACCAGCACCGGCTGCCCGACCGCGTGCCGCTCGGCGATGTCCTCGACGACCGCGTTGAACTTGGCCTTCTCCGTCTTGTAGATGACGTCCGGCCGGTCGAGGCGGATCATCGACCGGTGCGTCGGGATCGACACGACCCCGACCTTGTAGACCTTGTTGAACTCGCCCGCCTCGGTCTGGGCGGTACCGGTCATGCCGGAGAGCTTGCCGTAGAGGCGGAAGTAGTTCTGCAGGGTGATCGTGGCAAGAGTCTGGTTCTCCTGCTTGATCTCCACGCCCTCCTTGGCCTCGATGGCCTGGTGCATGCCCTCGTTGTAGCGGCGACCGTGCAGGATGCGACCGGTGAACTCGTCGACGATGAGGACCTCGCCCTCGTTGACGATGTAGTCCTTGTCGCGCTTGTAGAGCTCCTTGGCCTTGATCGCGTTGTTCAGGTAGCCGACGAGCGGGGTGTTCACCGACTCGTACAGGTTGTCGATGCCGAGCCGGTCCTCGACCTTGGCGACACCGCGCTCGGTCACCGCGATGGTCCGCTTGGCGTAGTCGACCTCGTAGTCGCCCTCGCCGTCCTTGCCGGGCTGCAGCCGCGCCACCACGGCGGCGAACTCGCCGTACCACCGCGCCGAGTGCTCGGCCGGGCCGGAGATGATCAGCGGGGTACGGGCCTCGTCGATGAGGATCGAGTCGACCTCGTCGACGATCGCGAAGTTGTGGCCCCGCTGCACCAGTTCGTCCCGCGACCACGCCATGTTGTCGCGCAGATAGTCGAAGCCGAACTCGTTGTTCGTGCCGTACGTGATGTCGCACTCGTACGCGGCGCGGTGCTCGGCGGCGGGCCGGTTGGGCAGGATCACGCCGACGGTGAGACCGAGGAACTCGTGCACCCGCCCCATCCACGCGGCGTCCCGCTCGGCGAGGTAGTCGTTCACGGTCACGACGTGCACGCCGTTGCCCGAGAGCGCGTTGAGGTAGGCCGGCAGCACAGAGGTGAGCGTCTTGCCCTCACCGGTCTTCATCTCGGCGATGTTGCCGAAGTGCAGCGCCGCGCCGCCCATGATCTGCACCTCGTAGTGCCGCTGGCCCAGCACCCGCGACGCCGCCTCACGGGCGGTCGCGAAGGCCTCCGGCAGCAGGTCGTCGAGGGTCTCGCCGTCGGCCAGCCGCTGACGGTACTGGTCCGTCAGCGCGCGCAGCTCGGCGTCGGTGAGGTCGACGTAGTCGTCCTCGATCGAGTTGACGGCCGCCGCAACCGCCTTGAGCCGGCGCAGCATGCGGCCCTCGCCGGCGCGAAGGACCTTTTCCAGAATCGACACGGATCAGCGCTCCCCTAGACAGTCTGCCGAACCATCGTAGGCGCACCGTGGACCGGATCGGCAGCCGCGGCTGCCGCCGATCTGGTGGAAAACGACAATCGACCCAGTCGACACCGGTATTCCGGTTACGCCGAGCGCGAACCGTCCGGCAATATGACCGCGTGGAGCCCTGGGAGATCCGTGCGGACGGCCTGCTGCTGCGTCCGTGGCGGCCGGACGACGCGCCCGCCATGCACCGGGCGTGCGTGGATCCGGAGATCGGCCGCTGGTCCGGGCTCCCGTCGCCGCACCTGCCGCGACACGCGGTCGACTTCATCGCGCGGGCCCGCCGGCGGCTCGCCGAGGGCACCGCGTACCACCTGGGGGTTTTCGACGCCGAGACCGGTGAGCTGCTGGGCAGCTGCGCGCTGAACGGGGTCGACCCGGCCGGCGGGGAGGCGCGGATCGGCTACTGGACCGCGCCGTGGGCGCGCGGCCGGCGGATCGCCGAGCGGTCGTCCCGGCTGCTGGCCGGCTGGGGCTTCGACACGCTGGGGTTGGCGCGGATCGGGTGGCGCGCGCAGATCGGCAACCACGTGTCGCGGCTGGTCGCGCTCCGCCTCGGCGTGCGGATCGAGGGTGTACGCCGGGCCGAGTTGCGGCATCGCGACGGCCGGCGGGCGGACGCCTGGGTCGGGTCGCTGCTGCGCGGGGAGCTGGCCGATCCGCCGGAGACCGCCGGGCCGGGTTCGGTCGTGGCGCGCCGGGCGGCGGTCTTCGCCGCCGAGCAGCCGGTGCTCTTCGCGGGCACCCCGCACGGGGAGATCCGACTGCGCGCGCCCGAGGACCGGGACGTCGACGGGGTGGTAACCGCCTGCCGGGACCCGGAGACGCTGCGCTGGACCACCGTGCCGGAGCCGTACGAGCGGCGCCACGCCGAATTCTTCGTCGGCGCGCACACCCGTGGGCGGTGGGCGCGGGGCGACGGCGCGGTCTTCGCCGTCGCGGACGCCGCCGACCGCTACGTGGGCTCGATGGAGCTGCGGATCTCCGCCGCCGACCCGGCCGTGGCCGACGTCGGGTACATGGTGGCGCCGGCCGCGCGCGGCCGCGGGTACGCGCCCGCCGCGCTGGCCGCGCTGACCGCGTGGGGCTTCACCAGCCTCGGGCTGGCCCGGATCGAGTGGCACGCCAACGTCGGCAACACCGCCTCGCGGCGGGTGGCGGAGAAGGCGGGTTTCGTCGTGGAGGGCACGGCGCGCGCCGGGGTGCCGCACCGGGGGGAACGCGTCGACGCCTGGGTCGGCGCGCTGGTGGCCCGAGACGTGACGGCCGCGGCGCCCGGCTCCAGCGGCGCGGTCGGGCCGGGCCCGGCGTGATGCGGACCCGGCCCGACCGCGTCCCGCCGCCTCAGGCGGCGAGCGAGATGATCCCGTAGTCGTAGCCCTTACGCCGGTAGACGACGCTGGGGCGTCCGGACTCCTTGTCCTGGAACAGGTAGAAATCGTGGCCGACGAGCTCCATCTGGAACAGCGCGTCGTCGACCGTCATCGGCTCGGCCGGGTGTTCCTTCTCCCGGACGATGTGCCACGGCTGGTCGTCCGGCTCCTCGGCCTCGAGCACGGCGACCGACCCCCGGTCGCCGTCGGCGGTCTGCGCTCGCGCGCCGTTGCCGAACAGGCCGGGTTCGTCCAGGCCCACGACCGGCAGCCCGGCGGTCGCTTCCGCGACCGAGAGCGGCGCGTGGCGGCCGCGATGGACGCGGCGGCGGTCGGCGGCGCGGCGCAGCCGGGTGTCGAGTTTGCTGATCGCGGTGTCGAGCGCGATGTAGAAGTCCTTGGCGCACGCCTCGGCCCGGATGACGGGCCCGCGGGAGACACAGGTGATCTCGACTCGCTGGCAGTGGTCGGACTGGCGTCGGTTGCGTTCGTGGAAGAGCTCCACATCCACGCGAATGATCTTGTGGTCGTAACGCTCGATCTTGGCTAGTTTCTCGGCGACATGAACCCTGTAGTGGTCGGGCACCTCAACGTTGCGCCCCTTGACGACGATGTCCACGCATGACCTCCAGATGATCGGATGGTCCCCTGCAGAATCCAGTCGACGCGCTGGTGATCGAAGTTTCCGGCGTCGACCGGCACTACCGAACGGCATACCTCCTTCGACCATCGGACGGGGTTGTTGACCGCCGGTCATACCCCCATGAAGACGACGTTAACCCCTGTTCGGCCACGAGTCATCACTCCTTAGCAAGACCTTTTCGAGCAGATTCGCCCATCGAACGCAGAGAGGCGAAAAGGTCATGCCGGACCGGTCCTCCGACGGGTCGCCGCGATCAACGCAGCCCGGTCGACGGGCACGCCCGCCCCGGCCAGCAGCGCGCTCACCGCGGCGAGGGTCGCGCCGGTGGTGACGATGTCGTCGAGCACGACAACCCGCCGGCCGACCGCCGCCCGACGCAGCGCGCCGAGCCGCCCGGCCCGGATCCGGAACGCCCCCGCCGCCGCCGCGGCCCGACCCGCGCTGTCCAAAGTCGCCGAATCCGGGCGCGGCAGCGCGCGCAGCGGCCGGGCCAGCAGCGCCGGCCACCCCGCCCGGCGCAGGGAACCGGTGGCGTGCCGCGCCAGCCGCCACAGGTGGTCACCGTGGCGCGTCCGCGCGGCCCGCGCCGTGGCCGGCACCGGGATCAGCAGTACGCCGTCCGGTGCGCCACCGGTGGCCACCGCGACCACGTCCGCGAGGAGCGTCCCGAGTGGCCGGGCCAGCCCGTGACGCCCGCGCTCCTTGTAGGACAGCAGCATCTCGCGCAGCGCCCCGTCGTACTCACCGAGCGCCACACACGGCGGCAGCCCGATCGGCGCCGGCGTGGGACGTACGGAGCGGGGCCGCAGCGTCGACAACTGCGCCGCGCAGGCCGCGCACACGCCGTGCCGCAGCGGGACGTGCCGCGCCCGGCACCCGGCGCAGCCGGCCGGCAGCAGCAGGTCGGCCAGGCCCGCCCACACCTCCACCACCGGCGCGCTCCCCGCCGTCAGGACAGGAAGAACGGGGCGGTCGCGCCGCTGGAACGCGGGGACGCCGTCGGGCTCGCCCCCGTGGTCGCCCCGGCGATCTCGTCCGCCCGGATCTCCTCCCCCGGCCCCAACTGGTCGTACGCGATCCCGTTGGCCACGTACATCCGGTAGCCGCCGGTGCTGCCGAGCGGGCTCGCGGGGTAGGCGGCGAGGTGGGTGACGTCGGCGGTGCCGAGGTCCCGCGTCGGCCGGATCTCGATCGCGCCGTCCACGGTGATGTCGTAGAGGACGGGGCGCCGCTCCGGGTTGAGGCCGGCCGCGACGACGCTGTTCTCGGTGGTCCAGTCGGCGCTGGTCAGCCTGTTCAACGAGGTGGGCAGCTCCCGGACCGACTGCACCTCGGCCGCCTCGCCGCGGCTGAGCGCGGCGACGTAGAGCCGCCCGGCGACGACGAGCACGATCCGGTGCCCGTCCGGCGCCGCCCCGACCGCGGTCACCCGGTCGGGCAGTCCGGGCAGGTTGACCTCGGTCAGCGCGGGACTCCCGACCTGGAACTGGAGCAGCCGTCCATCCGCCGGCACCAGGCCGACATTCCCGGGCCCCTTGAGCCACACCGGCCGGCCCACGGTCCCGAACGCGCCCGCGAGCGTCTGGAACGTGCCGCCCTGCGCCGGGCCCGACCCGATCACGATCCGCCGCGCCTGCCCGTGCCGGACGACGAGCGCGGCCGAGGTCACGTCCCCGTCGCGGCGCAGCGCCGCCGAGACGACGTTGCGGTTCACGGCCGGGGTGAGCAGCGGGACGGGCTCGTCGGCGCGGGTCGAGCTGGTGAGCCGGCGTACCTGCCCCTGGTAGACACAGAACCGTTCCGGTGTCTGCGCCAGCTCGTGGGCCGGGTTGGCCGCGAGCAGTTCCACGCCGCGGAACGTCCTCGGCGCCTGCCCCTCGATGGTCAGCTCCAGGCTCTTGCCGAAGTCCGGCCAGAGCGACCACATCAGCTGCGCGGCCAGCGGTTCGAGCTGCCGCGCGTCGCCCGCCGGCGCCGCGTCGGCGGTCAGACTGATCTTGAGTACGTCGTTCGTGTCCGGCACGTTCCGGGCGCTCTTGGTGCCGGCGGGCAGCGCCTGCACGATCTTTTCGATCGCGCTCGACGGGCCGCTGAGCAGCGCGTCGAGCAGTTCGTTGCGGCGCCGCTCCCGCGGCACCGCCAGCGGCAGGTACCGCAGGTCGGGCACGAGCACGCGCTGTTCGAGGTCCCAGAAGTAGACGGCCTGCTGCAGGTAGAGCGTGCTCAACCCGTCCTCGCTGAGCAGCAGCACCGGCGGCGGGACGAGCACGAACTTCCCGGCCTCGCCCTCGACGGAGCCGACCGTGAAGGTGTACTCGGTCTCCCGGGTGTCCGGCGGCTCGAGCGCGCCGTTGGGCTTCAGCACGCCGAGCTGCTGCACCCGCAGCCGCACCTCATCGGCCTCGGCGCCCGCGCCCGTGATCCGCGGCCGCTCCAGCAGCCGGATCACGCGCAGCGTCACCTCCGGCTTCTGCTCCTTCACCCGGTCCCGGGCCTTCGGCGCCACGAAGTCCCGGACCTGGTTCACCGCCGCGTGCCCGGTCTCCCCCGCCGCCGCCTTGAGGAAGTTCTCGACGAAGGTCTCGGTGTCCTGCGCCGCCATCCGCGTCGGCGGCCGCTGCCCGAACTGCGGCCCGGAGGCGAGCCCCGGCGCGGGCCTCTGCCCGTCGACCGCGACATCGGTCTGGTCCGGGATGCCGCAGGCGGCGACCGCGGCGACCATCACGGCCGCCGCGAACACCGCCAGCGGCCGCCGGGTCACCGGGTCCCCCCGGCGGCGACCGGCGGCGCCGGATCCGGCCGGTGCTCCCCCGCGAATGGGGCCCCGGCCGTCGTGTCGGCCGGCACGAGCCGCAGCGGCGAGGAGGTCAACCGATCGCCGGCCCGGACCGGCAGCGTCAGCCGGAACTGTGCCCCGTCGCCCGGCGCGCCCCACGCCTCCAGCCACCCGCCGTGCAGCCGGGCGTCCTCCACGCTGATCGACAGGCCCAGCCCGGTGCCTCCGGTCTGGCGGGCCCGCGACGGGTCGGAGCGCCAGAAGCGGTTGAAGACCAGCTTCTCCTCACCCGACTTCAGCCCCACCCCGTGGTCGCGCACCGTGACCGCCACGGCCGCCTCGTCCATGCCGAGCGTGATCTCGACCGGACGGTGCTCCCCGTGCTCGATCGCGTTGCCCAGCAGGTTGCGCAGGATCCGCTCGACCCGGCGCGGATCGACCTCCGCGATCACCGGCGTGTCCGGCACGTTCACCTCCACCTCGACACCGAGCCGGCGGGCCAGGCTGTCCAGCCGGTCCACGGTCCGCCGTACGACCGGCACCAGGTCCGTCGGTTCGGCGTCCAGCATCGCGAAGCCGGCGTCGAACCGGCTGATCTCCAGCAGGTCGGTCAGCAGGCTCTCGAACCGGTCCAGCTCCGCCTGCAGCAGCTCGGCGCTGCGCGCCACCGCGGGGCTGAACTCCTCGCGCTCCGAAAAGATCAGATCCGCCGCCATCCGCACCGTGGTCAGCGGCGTACGCAGCTCGTGCGAGACGTCGGAGGTGAAGCGCCGCTGCAGCCGGGACATCTCCTCCAGGCGGACGATCTGCCGCTGCAGGTTGGTCGCCATCTGGTTGAACGACGCCGCGAGCAGCGCGAGGTCGTCCTCGCCGTCGACCACCATCCGCTGGTCGAGCAGGCCCGCGGAGAGGCGCTGGGCGGTGCGGGCCGCCACCCGTACCGGGGTGACCACCATGCGGGTCACCAGCGCCGAGACCACGCCGAGCAGGACCACCAGCGCCAGCCCGGTGACCAGCACCATCGACCGGATCTGGTTCGCCGCGTCGTCCTGCGTCGTCAGCGGCGTGAGGTAGTAGAGCTCCACCTGCCCGAACTTGGTCGGCACCGGAGATCCGTAGACCAGGTACTTCACCCGCCCCGCGCCCAGGTCGAAGGTGCGGATCTGGTGCGCCTGGTTGCCGGCCGCCACGCTCCGGGCCAGCTCGTCACCGATCAGGCGGCGGGCGTCGACGCGCGGGGACGTCTCCGTGTTGATGTTCGGGAAGTTCGCCGCGGTCAGCGCGACCACCGTGCCGCCCACCTCACCCGGATCGCCGCCGACACCGGCGAGGTTGAGCACCGTGCGTTGGAAGGTCGACGGCAGCAGCGGGTCCCGCGGATGGGAGTGGATGCTCATCTGTTCGGCGGCGGAGTCCCGCCCGCTCTGCAGCCGCCGGCGGGCGTCGGTCTCCGCCTTGGCGAGCAGGATGTTGCTGCTCTGCGTGGCCACCAGGTAGGCGAAGCCGCCGACCAGCAGGCTGGACGCGACCAGGGTGATCGTGACCACCCGCACCTGCAACGACCGCCGCCACGTCCGGTGCAGCCCGGCGGCCAACACCGAGGACCGGTGCAGCGCGGCGAGCCACCGGGCGCGCGTCACGGCGCGCGCGCGGGCGGCGAGCGCGGAGGCGGCGGTCGGGGGGCGGGTCACGGTCCCCCAGGCTATCCGGTGCCGGCCTTGTAACCCACGCCCCGCACGGTCAGGATGATCTCCGGACGCTCGGGGTCCGGCTCGATCTTGGCGCGCAGTCGCTGGACGTGCACGTTGACCAGCCGGGTGTCGGCGGCGTGCCGGTAGCCCCAGACCTGCTCCAGCAGCACCTCACGGGTGAAGACCTGGCGCGGCTTGCGGGCCAGCGCCACGAGCAGGTCGAACTCCAGCGGAGTCAGCTTGACCTCCTCGCCGTCCCGGCTCACCGTGTGCGCCGGCACGTCGATGGTGATCTGGTTGCCCGGCGGGCCGATAGTGAGCAGCTCGGGGGCGGCGTCCTCGCCACGGCGCAGCCGGGCCCGCATCCGGGCCACCAGCTCCTTCGGCTTGAACGGCTTCACCACGTAGTCGTCGGCGCCCGACTCCAGGCCGAGCACCACGTCGACGGTGTCGCTCTTCGCGGTGAGCATCACGATCGGGATGCCCGATTCGGCGCGGATCGCCCGACACACGTCGATACCGCTCATGCCGGGCAGCATCAGGTCGAGCAGCACGATGTCCGGGCGGCCCTCCCGGAACGCCGCCAACGCCCGCTCGCCGTCGGCGACGAAGGACGGCAGGAAGCCCTCGCTCCGCAGCACGATGCCGAGCATCTCGGCCAGCGCGGGATCGTCATCGACCACCAGTACCCGTGCTCTCATGGCACCAATATTCCATCCCGATTCGGATTCCGGCGATCGCGACCACCCCGACCCGCCGCCACGCCCACCTGCGCGTACGACAATTCGGACGATCATCGTCGTTTCCCTGCGCCCGTGCACGCCCAGGACGCCGACCCGACCCGGCCGCGGTTCGCCCGAGCGGGCCGCTCGTGCCACGATTGATCGCTGATCCGCACGCACGTTCCTAACAGGAGTCCGCGTGGACCACCCCGCCCCGTCCGCCACGCTGCCGCTGCGTCCGCTCACCGTCGGTGAGCTTCTCGACACGGCGGTGTCGTTGCTGCGCGCGTACGGCCGGACGCTGGTGCCGATCGGGGCGCTGCTGGCCGCCGTCGAGCAGCTGGCGCTCGCCCCACTGCGACTCGCCCTCGGCGGCGACCCTCCCGCGTACCTGCCCGAACTGCACCGGCTGGGCGGTTTCTGGCTGCTGCTCTGCGTCGGGGCCGCCACCGAGACCGCGATCATCGCGCTGCTCGGCGGGCTGGCCGCGCGGGCCGCCGGCGCCGAGTTGCTCGGTCAGCGGCTGCGCCCGGGCCAGCTGTGCCACCCGCGCGGCGGCCGCTTCGGCGCCGTGCTGATCATCGCCGTGGTAGCGGGCGTCACGGTCTTCGCGGTCTCCCTCGCCGGCCCGCTCTGGATGGCCGGGTACGCGCTGCTCGGACTCGCGATCCCGGCGCTGGTCCTCGACCGGGTCGGACCCGTCCGGGCCGTACGGCGCGGCGCCGCGCTCGCCTGCCGGGCCGGGCTGCGCGCCGCCGGGGTACGGATCCTGGGCTACCTGGCCTGGCTCGCGCTCCGGCTCGCGCTCGGCTTCGCCGGCTTCAGCGCGCTCGACGCCGTCGGCCTGGTCGATCCGCGGTGGGCCCCACTCGCCGCCGCCGTCACCTGGCTGCTGGTGAACGCGATCGCCTACCCGACGCTGGCCTGCCTGGACGCCGTGCTGCACCTGGAGACCCGGATGCGCACCGAAGGGCTCGACATCCTGCTCTCGCGGGCCCGCCACCACGGACCGCTGACCCCGGCGCTCCTGGCGGCCCGCCCGTGACCTTCAGCCGTTGGTGGACGGAGACGGTGGCGTCGCTCGGTGACCTCGTACCCCTGCCGCTGGTCGCGCTGATCCTGCTGGCCGCGGCCGCGCTCGCGGCGGCCGGCTGGTTCTGGTTCCCGGCGTGGGTGCCGCGCCGGTTGCCGCGCTGGCGAGCGGCCACGCTGCGGTGGCGCCCGCGCCGACCGCGGTGGCGGATCCACTGGCCGCGCTGGCGATGGCCGCGCCGACGGCGGGCGCGCGCCACCGCCCCCGCCGAGGCGCCTCGATCCGCGCCCGGCGCAGATCAGCTGCCCGAACTGCCGCCGGCGACGCTCGCCGCGCTCGCCGACCGGCTGGCGGCGCAGGGACGCTACGCCGAGGCGGTGCGGGAACGGTTGCGGGCGATGGCGCGTCAGCTCGTCGACCGGCGTGTGGTCGCGCACCGTCCCGGGTGGACCGTCACCGAGCTGGCCGGCGCCGCCGGACGGGCGGCGCCGGCGGTCGCCGCCCCGCTGGAGGCCGCGACGGGGATCTTCTCCGAGCTGTGGTACGGCCAGCGCCCCGCCGGGCCCGAGCACGACGCCCGGATGCGGGCGCTCGCCGACCAGCTCGACCGTGCGCTGCGCGCGCCGCACGCGGCGGCGACGGGAGACCGGCCGTGACGTCACCGACCCGCCGACGGTGGCACCGGGCGGCGATCCCGTTGGGTCTGGTCCTGCTGCTCTTCGCCGTCACCGGCGTGACGTACGCGCTGGAGCACCCGGACCCGCGCGAGCCCGGCTTCCTCTCCCCCGTGAACGCCGACTCCGACGGCGGGAGCCGGCTGGCGCAGGCGCTGACCGCGCGCGGCGTCGACGTGCGCCGGGAACGGCACACTCCGGACGCGCTGCAGACCGCGGCCGAGGCCCCGTCGACCCTGCTGGTGCCGGCGCCGACGCTGGTGCATCCGGATTACCTGACCATGCTGTCGCGGCTGCCGGCGACCAGCCGGGTGGTCCTGGTCGACCCGCCCGCGCGGGTGCTGGACCGCGGCGGCGTGCCGCTGGAGCCGACCGGCCGGCGCTGGGCGGCCCGGCCGGTCGGCCCGGAGACCGCCGGTCAGCCGTGCCCGCTGCCCGAGGCCGCCGCGGCCGGGGTCGCGGCCGCGCTGCGCCAGCGCTACGCGGTGCGCTCCGGTGCGTCGCCCACGGTCGGGCGCTGCTACGACTCGGGCCTGATCGGGCTGCGCTGGAGCCTCACCGAGCTCGTCGTGATCGGCGCCAGCGACCCGTTCCGCAACGACCGGCTCGACGAGCACGGGAACACGACGCTCGCCACCGGGCTGCTCGGCACCCGGTCACGGGTGGTCTGGCTCGACCTCGACGGCCCCGAGCCGCCGCCCGATACGCCGCAGCAGCCGGTGACCGAGCCGGAGGCGCCCGCGCCGCCGGAGGGCGGCGACGAGGAGCCGTACCCGGACGAGCGGGGCGGGTCCGGCGGGCCGGGCGGCCCCGCGGACCGTCCGGACGAGGGGTCGGCGTCGCAGGCGGACAACCCGCTGCGCGACGCCTTCCCGTCGTGGTTCTGGGCGCTGCTCGCCATGCTCGGCTTCGCGCTGTTGATCATCGCGCTGTGGCGCGCGCGCCGACTCGCGCCGCCGGTCGCCGAGCCGCTGCCGGTGACCGTCCGCTCCGCCGAGACCGTGCTCGGACGCGGTCGGCTCTACCGGCGCGCCCGGGCCCGCGGCCCCGCCGCCGACATTCTGCGCGGGGCCGCGCTGGCCCGCGTCCTGCCGTTGCTCGACCTCCCGGCCGACAGCCCGCCGGAACACGTCGCCACCGCCGTCGCCGTGCAGACCGGCCAGCCGCCGGAGGCGGTCCGGGAGCTGCTCTACGGGGCGACCCCGGACGACGACGCGGCGCTGCTCCGGCTCGCCCGCGACCTGGCCGCGCTGCCGCACGCGGTCAGCGCGCCCCGAGCCACCCGCGGGACCCCGCCGACCCCGTACGACGCCACCGAACAAGGAGGAGACCGGTGACCCAACCCGCCGCGCCGGCCGGCGCGCCGTCCGCCGGGCCCGACGACGCCCGCGCCGCCCTGCACCGGCTGCGCACCGAGGTCGCCAAGGCGGTCGTCGGGCAGGACGCCGTCGTCACCGGCCTGGTGATCGCGTTGCTCTGCCGCGGTCATGTGCTGCTCGAAGGAGTGCCCGGCGTCGCCAAGACGCTGCTGGTGCGGACCTTCGCCGCCGCGCTCGACCTCGACTCGAAGCGGCTGCAGTTCACCCCCGACCTGATGCCGGGCGACGTGACCGGGTCACTGATCTTCGACCCGCGCAGCGCCGCCTTCACCTTCCGCGAGGGCCCCGTCTTCACCAACCTGCTGCTCGCCGACGAGATCAACCGGACCCCGCCGAAGACCCAGTCCGCGCTGCTGGAGGTGATGGAGGAACGGCAGATCTCGGTGGAGGGCAGGCGTCGGCCCCTGCCGGACCCGTTCATCGTGGCCGCCACCCAGAACCCCATCGAGTACGAGGGGACGTACCCGCTGCCGGAGGCGCAGCTCGACCGGTTCCTGCTCAAGCTGTCCGTGCCGCTGCCCACCCGCGACGAGGAGCTGGGCGTGCTGCGGGCGCACCACGCCGGCTTCGACCCGCGGGACCTCGCCGCGGCCGGGGTGCGCCCGGTCGCCGGCGTCGCCGACCTGGCCGCGGGACGCGCCGCCGTGCAGCGGGTCGGCGTCGCCGACCCCGTCCTCACCTACATCGTGGACCTGTGCCGCGCCACCCGGGTCTCCCCCTCCCTGGAGCTCGGCGCCTCGCCGCGGGGCGCGACCGCGCTGCTCGGCACGGCGAAGGCCTGGGCCTGGCTGGCCGGCCGGGAGTACGTGACGCCGGACGACGTAAAGGCGGTGGCCCGGGCGACGCTGCGGCACCGGATCCGGTTGCGGCCGGAGGCCGAACTGGAGGGCGTGACCACCGACGCGGTGCTGGACGCGGTGCTGGGCACCGTGCCGACGCCGCGGTGACCGGCGCCCCCGGATGCTGACCTGGCGAGCCGCCGCGCTGCTCGGGCTCGGCGCGCTCACCCTTCCGCTGTGGCCGTCGCCGTGGCCGGCGGTCGCGCTCCTCACCGCCGCCGTGCTGGCGCTGTCGGCGCTCGACTGGGCACTGGCCGCGCCGCTGCACGCGGTCAGCGTCCACCGCGACGGCGACCGGACGGTACGGCTCGGCGCGGCCGCCACGGTGACGCTACACGTGCGGAACGGGTCGACCCGTCGGCTGCGCGGCGTCCTGCGTGACGCCTGGGTGCCCTCGGCCGGCGCGGCCCCGCCGTACGCCCATGAGCTGCACGTCGCCCCCGGCGCGACCGAACGGGTCGTCACCGCCCTGACCCCGACGCGACGCGGCGACCGGCCCGCCGTACGCCTGAGCCTGCGCTCCGCCGGACCGCTCGGGTTGGCGTTCCGGCAACGCGCCGGTCGCCCGGCGGCCCCCGCGTGGACGCTGCGGGTGCTGCCGCGCTTCGAGTCGCGACGGCTGCTGCCGGAGAAGACGGCCCGGCTGCGGGTGCTCGACGGCGCGCTGGTCACGCGGGGGCGCGGGCAGGGCACGGAGTTCGACACGCTGCGCGAGTACGTGGTCGGCGACGACGTGCGCTCGATCGACTGGCGCGCCAGCGCGCGCCGGCGCGACGTGCTGGTCCGCACGTGGCGGCCGGAACGCGACCGCCGGGTGCTCTGCGTGCTGGACACCGGGCGCACCTCGGCGGTGCGGATCGGCGACGAGCCGCGGCTGGACGCGGCGATGGACGCGGCGCTGCTGCTCGCCGCGCTCGCCTCCCGCGCCGGCGACCGGGTCGACCTGCTCGCCGTGGACACCGCGGTCCGGGCCGCCGTCTCCGGCGCCGGCCGCCAGGTGCTGCTCACCCGGCTGGTCAACGCGCTGGCCCCGCTGCAACCGACGCTGGTGGAGACGGATTTCGAGCTGGTCGTCGGCGAGGTGCTGCGCCGGGAACGCAAGCGCGCGCTGGTGGTCCTCTTCACCGCGCTGGAGCCGGGGGCGCTCGGTGAGGGGCTGTTGCCGGTGCTGCCCCGGCTGGCGGCCCGGCACCGCGTCGTCGTCGCCGCCGTGCACGACCCGGTCCTGACGCGGCTGACCGCCACCGCGCCGGCGCGCGCCGAGGACGCGTACGCCGCGGCGGCGGCGTGGCGCGCGCTCGCCGAGCGGGACCGGGTACGCGCGGCACTGACCCGGCACGGCGTGGAGGTGGTCGACGCCCCGGCCGACCGCTTCGCCTCCGACGTCACCGACGCCTACCTCCGCCTGAAAACCCTCGGCCGCCTCTGACCCCGATGATCGCGACGATCTTGGAGTTATGGCGAGGTTTTGTCCGCTTTGTGGAGCCATAACTCCAAGATCGTCGGGATCATGGCGGGAGGCGCGGGGCCGGGAGTTATCCACATGCGGGGGGTTGTCCACAGGGGGCGGCTGCTGGGGGGCGGCGCGGAGTGGCGGGTACGCCACCATCGGCGGCCATGGACGAAGGGATGCGTTATCGGGAGCTGCGCGCGTGCGGGCTCCCGCGGGGGCAGCTGCGGGGACATCTGGACCGGAAACGCCTGCTGCGCCCATTCCACGACGTGTACGTCGACCGCGCCAACGACGAGGCGACGCGGTTACGGGCATTGCTGCGGCGGTTGCCCGCGGAAGCGATCGTCTGCCGCCACACCGCGGCAGCACTGCACGGCTTCGGCGACTTCGCGCCTCGCCCGACCGCCGTTCACATCCTGCTACCCGCCGGACTTGCCCGGCCTGAACTGCGCGGCGTCACCGTGCACGAGACGGCCCTGCCCGCGGAGCCCGTACTGGTGAATGGAGTGCGTTGCACCTCGATCGCCCGATCGGCGGTCGACCTCGCGCGCACCTGCCGGCGCCTGGACGCGCTGCCGGTGCTCGACGGGCTGCCGCGGCCACGAACGCAGGTCCGTGTTCTCGACGACTTCGACCGGTTGCGGTACGTCATCGACCTGGGCTGGGAGGAACAGCAGGTGGGCGCCGAATACGACGGCCTGTCACATCTGGACCGGGATCGCGCGCGGCACGACCGGGCCCGACACAACTGGCTCTCCGCGCAGGGCTGGCGCATGCGCTACTTCACGGACTGGGACCTCTACCGCCGCCCCCACCACATAGCGGCGGTCCTACGGACCACCCTCTCCCCGACATGATCCCGACGATCTTGGAGTTATGGCTCCACGAAAGGGACACAACCTCGCCATAAACCCAAGATCGTCGGGATCATGCGGGGATGTCGGCGGATTCGCCGGCGCGGTGGGCGCGCGCGCCGAGGACGAGCACGTACGCCAGGAAAGCGAGCCAGGCGAGCGCGCCGACGCCGATCCGCAGCGCCGTCGGCAGCGACGACGGGGTCACGAACGCCTCGATCAGTCCGGCCACCCCGAAGAGGCCCACCAGGCCGAGCGCGACCAGCATGCCGGAGCGGGCGGCCTCGGCGACCGCGCGTCCGCGGGTCAGGTGCGGCGGCGGCGCGATCCACGCCCACCCGATCCGCAGGCCGACCCCCGCGGCGACGAAGACGCCGGTCAGCTCCAGCAGCCCGTGCGGCGTGATCAGCCCGAAGAAGACGTCGGCCCGGTCGTAGTAGATCATCACGCCGCCACTGACGCCGATGTTCAGCGCGTTGCTCCACAGCAGATAGAGCACCGGCACGATCAGCACCCCGGCGGCGAGGCAGCGGGCGGCCAGCCATGCGTTGTGGGTCCAGAGCTGGAACGCGAAGCTCGGTGCCGCGTACTCGGTGTAGTAGTCGGCGAACGCCGACTCGGCCAGCCGCTCGGCCGCGCGCTGTCCGATCAGCGCCTCGGCGCTCTCGGGGTGGCCGGCGACCCACCACATCAGAAACGCCGACAGCGCGGTGAAGCCCACGGCGACGGCGGACCACCACGGCCAGGCCCGGTAGGCGGCGAGCGGGAAACCGACGGTAAAGAAGCGTCCCACCTCCCGCCAGGAGAAGCCGGCGCCGCCGGTGATCGCGGCGCGGGCGGCGAGCACCAGCCGGGACAGCCGGGCCACCAGCGCCGGGTCGGGTGAGCGGCTGCGCACCACCGAGAGATGGGTGGCGGCCCGCTGGTAGAGCGCGACCAGTTCGTCCGCCTCCGCCGCCGACGGCCGCCGCACCCGCGACAGCTGCTCGAGCCGCCGCCACTCACCGTCGTGCTCGGCGACGTACGCGTCGAGATCCACACTCACCTCCGGGGTTCGCCGCCATAGTGTTCACTGTCCGGGTGACCCCGCAACCTCCGCCGCCCCGTCCCGGGCCCGCGCCGCCCGCGGAGCCGCGGCTGGTCAGCGGCGAGGCCGTGGAGCTTGACGTCCGCGTCGCGCGGGTCGGTTCCCGCGCGCTCGCGCTGATGATCGACATCGTGGTGCAGGCCGCGATCGCGCTGGTCCTGTTCGCGGCCGCCACGCTGGTCATCGACCCCGTCCGGCCGCGGACGGACGCGGCGGTGCAGGGCGCGCTGATCACCGTGGGCATGGTGCTGGTGCTCGTCGGCTATCCGGTCTGCGCGGAGACGCTCAGCCGGGGCCGCACGCTCGGGAAGCTGGCGCTGGGGTTGCGGGTGGTCCGCGACGACGGCGGTCCGATCGGGTTCCGGCACGCGCTGACCAGGGCGCTGGTCAGCGTGGCCGTGGAGTGGCCGGGGCTGGTGCTGCCGCCGCTGACCTGGGTGGCCAGTCTGGCAACGATGCTGGGGCATCCGCGCGGCAAGCGCCTCGGGGACGTGGCCGCCGGCACGATCGTGATCCACGAGCGCACCCCGGCCGGGTGGGGCTGGATTCCCGGCATGCCACCGCCGTTGGTGCAGTGGGCCCGGACGCTGGATCTGACCGGGCTCGACGACGACCTGGCGCTCGCCGTACGCCATTTTCTGGCCCGCGGGCACGAGCTCGCCGAGCCGGCGCGCAGCCGGCTCGGCCACGCGCTCGCCGCCGAGGTCGCGGCCGCCACCACTCCGCCGCCCCCACCCGGCGTGCCCGGCTGGGCGTACCTCGCGGCGGTGCTGGCCGAACGGCACCGGCGCGCGGCGCAGCGGCTGGCCCGGGTGCGCGCCGCGACCGCGACCCTGTGGCCGGGTCTGGTGTCGCCACCGCCCGATCCGGCGCGGGCAGCCGCGCCGGCGCCGCCCGAGGCCTGGGGGTCACCGCGGCCGGCGGGCGTCGCCGGGGCGGGCCCGGAGCGCGGATCGTCGCGGCCGGCCGGGGGCGCCGGGGCGGACCCGGACTGGCCGCGCGAGCCCTGGCCGACACCGCCGTGGCTGGGCGGCAACGGCGCGCACCCGGACTGGACGGGGATGCGGCCACCCCCGGTGGCCAGCGCGCTGCGCCGCGCCGTGCCGTCCGAGCAGCAGACGGACGGGTGAGCGCACCTGCTCCGGGAACGGTGACCGGGTCGGTGGCGATCGCGGAGCAGGACCGGGCGGCCGGCGTCGACCGGATGTGACACGATCGTCGGCGATGAGGAACTGGATCCCCTGGCTGGTCGTGTTGATCGCCATCATCACGCTGAACGCGCTCAAGCTGCGTCCGCTGGCGACCGCGCTCGCCGTCGCCTGGCTGGGTTACTGCATCTGGACCTGGGTCCGCCCTCGCGGCCGGCGCGAGTAGCGCAAAAACACGACCGGGCCGGCCGAGGAACTCGGCCGGCCCGTGCGCGGGCGATCAGTAGCGGTAGTGGTCCGGCTTGTACGGGCCCTCGACCGGCACGCCGATGTACGACGCCTGCTCCTTCGAGAGCTCGGTGAGCTTGACGCCGAGGGCGTCGAGGTGCAGCCGGGCGACCTTCTCGTCGAGGTGCTTCGGCAGCGTGTAGACGCCCACGGGGTACTGCTCGGTCTTGGTGAACAGCTCGATCTGGGCGATCGTCTGGTTGGCGAACGAGTTCGACATCACGAAGCTGGGGTGCCCGGTCGCGTTGCCGAGGTTCAGCAGCCGGCCCTCGGAGAGCAGGATGACCGCGTGGCCGTCGTCGAACTTCCACTCGTCGACCTGCGGCTTGATGTTGATCCGGCGCACGTCGGAGCGCTTGGCCAGCCCGGCAATGTCGATCTCGTTGTCGAAGTGGCCGATGTTACCCACGATCGCCTGGTGCTTCATCCGGGCCATGTGCTCGGCCGTGATGACGTCCTTGTTGCCGGTGGCGGTGATGAAGATGTCGGCCGTGGCGACGACGTCCTCGATCGTGGTGACCTGGTAACCGTCCATCGCGGCCTGCAGCGCGCAGATCGGGTCGACCTCGGTGACGATGACGCGGGCGCCCTGGCCCCGCAGCGACTCAGCGCAGCCCTTGCCGACGTCGCCGTAGCCGCACACCACCGCGACCTTGCCGCCGATCAGCACGTCGGTGGCGCGGTTGATGCCGTCGATCAGCGAGTGACGGCAGCCGTACTTGTTGTCGAACTTGCTCTTGGTGACCGAGTCGTTGACGTTGATCGCCGGGAAGAGCAGCGCGCCGTTCTGCTGCATCTCGTAGAGCCGGTGCACGCCGGTCGTGGTCTCCTCGGTGACGCCCTTGATGTCCGCGGCGATCCGGGTCCAGCGGCGGTTGTCCTCGGCCAGCGACCGGTGCAGCACGCCCAGGATGACCGCGTACTCCTCGGAGTCGGCGCTCTCCACGGGCGGCACCGCGCCGGCACCCTCGAACTCGGCACCCTTGTGCACCAGCAGCGTGGCGTCGCCGCCGTCGTCGAGGATCATGTTGGGGCCCTGCCCGTCCGGCCACACCAACGCCTGCTCGGTGCACCACCAGTACTCCTGGAGCGTCTCGCCCTTCCAGGCGTAGACCGGGACGCCGGCCGGCTCCTCCGCGGTGCCCTGGCCGACCACGATCGCGGCGGCGGCGTGGTCCTGAGTGGAGAAGATGTTGCAGGACGCCCAGCGGACCTGCGCGCCGAGCGCGACGAGCGTCTCGATCAGCACGGCGGTCTGAATGGTCATGTGCAGCGACCCGGTGATCCGCGCCCCGCGCAGCGGCTGCGTCGCCGCGTACTCGCGCCGGATCGCCATCAACCCCGGCATCTCGTGCTCGGCGAGCTCGATTTCCTTGCGCCCGAACGCGGCGAGCGACAGGTCCGCCACCTTGAAGTCGCCCTCGGCGACGGTGTGGGGACGGCCCTGGGTCGGCACGCCGCTGGAGGGCGCCGGGAGGGTGCTGGTCATGAACAAAGCTCCTGTCGACGGAAATGCTGCGCAACAAGTCACCATACGCCGTCGGGCTGACGCGGCGGCGGACAGCAGCGTGGAAGCAGCGGCCGGGGGCGCCCGGTCCGGAAATAGCGCACGAGGCGGCGGGTGGCGAGCGTTGAATACTCAGCCTCCCACCGCCCCGCGCATCCCCCCGGTTTGGTCTCGCCGCGCGTCGATCGCGATCTCCGTCGCAATAACGCTGCGTGGCAATAGACTCACACTGCGCGACGGTGATGTCAAGCGTTTCCAGAAATTTCCGAAACGCGTGTCCAGACGCGCCGAATCATCACTCCCCGACCATCCCGGACGAGTCCGTCAGCACGAACCGACGGACGCGACGTACACCTCGCCCTGTCCCGAGATCGTCAACTCCCCGCCGACCGCCACCCCGACCGCGGCACAGCCCGCCGGCACGCAGACCGCTCCGCGGCCGTCGTCCACCGAGATGTCGCCGCTGAGGCAGAACACCAACCGCGGCCCGACCGCCGCCACCCGCGCCCGCTCCACCTCGCCGTCGAGGCGCACCTGGTGCAGCACGAAGTCGTCGACCGGCACCGGCCAGGTCCGCACCCCCGGCGTCACCGGCACGGCGCGCACGACCGGGTCGTCGAGCACCTCGAAGCGCAGCACCCGCAGCAGCTCCGGTACGTCGACGCGCTTGGGCGTGAGGCCGCCGCGCAACACGTTGTCGCTGGCCGCCATGATCTCCACGCCGGCCCCGTGCAGGTAGGCGTGCAGGTTGCCCGCCGGCATCCAGATCGCCTCCCCGGGCCTCAGCACGAGGTGATTGAGCAGCAACGCCACCAGCGCACCGGGGTCACCCGGGTACTCCTTCGCCAGTCGGCGCACCAACGTCACCGCACCGGAGAACCGGGCCGCGGGCTCGGCCGCGGTCACCGCGCCGATCAGCCCGGCCCGCTCCGCCTCCGGCCAGGTCAGCAGCGTCTGCACGGCGACCGGCAGTCCGCTCACCCCGGTACGCAGCGCCGCGATGACCGGATCGAGCGCCGGCACCCCGAACGCCTCGAAGACCTCAGCCGAGACGAGCGGATCCTGGAATCCGCAGAGCGCCTCGAACGGCGTCACCGCGACCAGCAGCTCCGGCTTGTGGTGCGGGTCCGCATATCTGCGCGGCCCGTCGCCCCCGGCGGCGACCTCGGCCGCGTACCCGGCGCGGGCCTGGTCGGCGTCCGGGTGCGCCTGCAGCGACAGCGGCGTCTGCGCGGCGAGCAGCTTCAGCAGGTACGGCAGCCGCGGCCCGAAGCGCGCGACCACATCCGGGCCGAGCCACTCCCGCGGGTTCGCGTCGATCAGTTCGGCGAGGCTGACCTCGTCACCGTCGCGCCGCACCATCGAGGGCGCCCCCGGATGCGCCCCCATCCACAGCTCGGCCTCCGGGCCGTCGCTCGGCACCGGGCGTCCCTGAAGCTGCGCGATGACGGACCGGGACCCCCACGCGTAGTTCCGGATCGGGCAGGACAACAGCTCCACGGTCAGCCCGCGTGCGGGGCATTGCCCCCCTGGGTGCGACGGGACCCGTTCCCCGACGCCTCCGCCTCGGTCAGATCGGTGGCGCCCGGTACGGAAACCCCGCCGAGCGCGCTCCGCGCGCTGTAGATGTCCGGCTCCAGGTAGATCACCCGGGCGATCGGCACCGCGGAGCGGATCCGCGCCTCGGTCTCGTTGATGTTGCGGGCTATCTCCTCGCCCGTGTCGCAGCGCCGCACGGCGATCTTCGCGGCCACCAGCAGCTCCTCGGGGCCGAGGTGCAGGGTCCGCATGTGGATGATCCGCTCGACCTCCGGCCCGTCGGTGATCGCCTTCTCGATCGCCCGGACGTCCTCGGGGCTCGCGGCCTCGCCGAGCAGCAGGCTCTTGGTCTCGACCGCGAGGATGATCGCGATGGTCACCAGCAGCAGGCCGATGCACGCGGTGCCGGCGGCGTCCCAGCGACCGTCCCCGGTGATCAGCGTCAGGCCGACGCCGAACAGGGCCAGGATGAGGCCGATCAGCGCGCCCAGGTCCTCGAGCAGCACCACGGGCAGCTCCGGGGCCTTCGCCCGGCGGATGAAGTCCTTCCACGACGTGTTGCCGCGGATCTGGTTGGACTCCTTGATCGCGGTCCGGAACGAGTAGGACTCCAAAGCGATCGCCACGACCAGCACGACCACCGGCACCCAGTGCCAGCTGTGGATCGGCTCCGGGTGCGACCACTTGTGGTACGCCTCGTAGAGCGCGAAGAGCCCACCGACGCTGAACAGCACGATCGCGACGATGAACGCGTAGATGTAGCGCTCGCGGCCGTACCCGAAGGGGTGTTGCGGGGTGGCCTGGCGCCGCGCCCGGCGCCCGCCGAGCAGCAGCAGCGCCTGGTTGCCCGAGTCCGCGACCGAGTGGATCGACTCGGCGAGCATCGACGACGAGCCGGTCAGGAAGAAGGCGACGAACTTCGTCAGGGCGATGCCCAGGTTCGCCATCAACGCCGCGATGATGGCTTTCGTGCCCCCGGACGCGCTCATGGATTCAACAGCTCCTTCATCTCGGTGACGGCGGGCACCGCCATCGGGTCCAACCCGTGAGCCAGGGCGAGGTAGATCGAGGCGAAATCGGGTACGGCGATCAGCGACGCCAGCCGCTCCAGCGTCGACCCGCCCTCCGCGGTGACCACGTCGCAGCGCACCCCGCGGCGCTCGGCGAGGGTCTGCAGCGCGTCCGCGCGCCGCTCCTCCACCGCCAGCGGCTCGTCGGTGTCGTCGTCGGCGTTGAGGCCACCGTCGCGCAGCAGCACCACCCGCAGCCGGGTGGCGTCAGACTCGTCCTCCGGGTCGGCGAAGATGTCCCGCGCCGACTCGACGAGACCGCCGAAGACGCCGTCGAGCAGGCCGACCCGGCCCCGCCCCGCCTCGCCGAGCGCCCCGGACACCACCGGGTAGCGCGCGTTCGCCGACAGTACGTCCCCGAAGCGCCGCGCGGCGACAGTGGCCAGCGGCGACGAGCCCCAGACGATCGGCACCGAGCCGGCCAGCCCCAGCGCGAGCGACTTCGCCGGGTTGACGAACGACTCGGCGGTCGGACGGCACCGGTCGGCGTCCGCGTCGAGCCGGGCCGCGGTCTCCGCCAGGTCCGCCTCGTTGACCTTGACCAACCCGAGGGTACGGGCGGCGAGCAGCACCGGCACCGTCAGGCCCCACAGGCTCGCCCGCGCCGGCGCGCGCCGCGGCACCGGGATGAACGGCGCCCGGGCCCGCTCGGCGACCGACTGGAGCTGCGAGTCGGGGGCGCCGACGGCGACCAGTCGGGCACCGCGGCGCGCGGCGGCCTCCGCGGCGCCGAGCGCCTCCGGGCTGCGGCCCGACGCGCTGACCGCGATCACCACGTCCGCGGCCCCGACCCAGCCCGGCACGCCCGCGCTGCGGTGCGGGATCACCGGCACGGGGCAGCGCGGGCCCGCGACGGTGGCGAGCACGTCACCGGTGCGGCCGGCGGTGCCGATGCCGGCGATCACGACGGCGCGCGGGCGTCCCTCGTCGGACAGCGCCGAGAGGTTGGCCTCCGCCGCCAGCGCCGCGGACTCGCGCACCTGCGCGCCGGCCGAGGCGGTGAACCGGAGCATCCCGCCGGGGTCGTTCTCCTCCAGCGTCGCCGCGTCGTCCAGCAGCGCCTCGTCCGGGGTACGCCGCCCGCGCACCCCCGCCGTGCCGTCGACCGCCATTACTCGCTCTCCCGCAGCCGCTCGGCGCCGCCCGCCCCCGCCGGTCCGGACGGGCCACCCGGGCCACCCCGCGCCTCATCCAACAGCAGAACCGGGATGTCGTCGCGGACCTCGAAGATGCGGCCACACTGCGTGCAGGTCAGCGTCGCCGCGGCGGCGTCGTAGTCCAGCGGGGCGTGGTGCGTGTCGGGGCACGCGAGGATCTCGAGCAACTGCGGATCCAGGGCCACGTGCGGCTCCTTCCACGGGGTGCGGGCGGGGGGCGGGAGGCGGCACGGCCACCCGGCGGAGGGATCTTAGCGGCGAACCAGAGCGAGCACCTCGTCACGCAACGCAACCATGCGTTCGGTCGTCGGCGCCTCGACGTTCAGTCGCAACAGCGGCTCCGTGTTGGAGGCGCGCAGGTTCACCCAGGCGCCGTCGTCGAAGCTGACGGTGAGGCCGTCCAGCTCGTCGATGTCGGCCCCGGCGTACGCCTTCTTCACCTCGGCGAGCTTCGCCTGCTGGTCGTGCACCTCGGAGTTGATCTCGCCGGACGAGACGTACCGCTCGAACTTGTGCGCGAGCTGCGACAGCGGCTGGCCCTGCTCGCCGAGCGCCGCCAGCACGTGCATCGCGGCGAGCATCCCGGTGTCGGCGAACCAGAAGTCCCGGAAGTAGTAGTGCGCCGAGTGCTCGCCGCCGAAGACGGCGTTGGTGCGCGCCATCTCGCCCTTGATGAAGGAGTGGCCGACCCGGCTGCGCACCGGCTCTCCGCCGCTCTCCCGGATGATCTCCGGCACGGCGCTCGACGTGATCAGGTTGTGGATGACCGTGGCGCCCGGGTACTTCGCCAGCTCGCGGGCGGCGACCAGCGCGGTGACCGCCGACGGGGAGACCGGCTCGCCGCGCTCGTCCACCACGAAGCAGCGGTCGGCGTCACCGTCGAAGGCCAACCCGAGGTCGGCGCCGCGCTCCCGGACCGCCTTCTGCAGGTCGACGATGTTCTCCGGGTTCAGCGGGTTCGCCTCGTGGTTGGGGAACGAGCCGTCGAGCTCGAAGTACATCGGAATGATCTTCAACGGCAGCGCGGGAAGCTCCGCGTCACCGAGCACCGCGGGCACCGTGTAACCGCCCATGCCGTTGCCGGCGTCGACGACCACGGTCAGCGGCCGGATCTGCGACAGGTCGACCAGCGTGCGCAGGTGGGCGGCGTACTCGGGGAGCAGGTCGTGCTGCTCGATCTGCTCCGGCCCGGAGAGCGTCTCCGCCTCACCCGAGTCGATCAGCGCCTGCGCGTAGTCGCGGATCTGCGTCAGGCCGGTCTCCTGACCGACCGGCGCCGCGCCCGCGCGACAGAGCTTGATGCCGTTGTACTCGGCCGGGTTGTGGCTGGCCGTGAACATCGCGCCCGGCAGATCGAGGGCGCCGGCGGCGTAGTAGAGCATGTCCGTCGAGGCGAGCCCGGCGTACAGCACGGCCGCGCCGGCAGCGTTCGCGCCCCGGGCGAAAGCGGTCGCCAGCCCCGGCGAGGACTCCCGCATGTCGTGCGCGATCACGATACGGTCGGCCTTGTCGCCGCGCTCCTTCAGCGTCCGAACGAACGCCGCCCCCAACGCACGCGCCACCGTCTCGTTGAGCTGATCCGGGACGGTGCCGCGAACGTCGTACGCCTTGACGATCCGGGACAGGTCAGACAATGTCTCGCTCCTCAGCCGTTCGCTAGCCAACGGCCTGAGCGTATCGGAGCCGCCCGGATGTGCCCGGGCGACCGCTCAGTCGGGCAGCTTCGGGAGGATCTGCGTCGGTGCGTCGTCAACGCCGTCCGGCAGCGGCAGGATCTGCGTCGGTGTGTCATCGATCGCACCCGCCGCCGGCAGGATCATCGTCCGGTCGACGCCCTGCGCGACCGGCGGGGTCGGACCGGCGTACGCGGGCCCCCCGTAACCGGGGCCGCCGTACGCGGGCACCCCGTAGCCGGGGCCGGCGAACGCGGGCGCGGGCTCGCCGCGGTCCGCGCGCCAGCGGCGCAGCAGGAAGACGAGCAGGCCGATCCCGGCGACGACCATGACGATCCCGAGCAGCATCACGAAGCTGAATCCGCCGTCCCGCTGCTGCGCGCCGACCGGCGCCGACGCCGCCCCGGTCCGCTCCGGCGCGGCGGCCACCTCCGTGGGCTCGCTGCTCGGCGACGGCGTGGGCGACGCGGTCTCCGAGGGCGACGGGCTCGGCGTGGCCGGCACGCCCCGCACCCGACGGTCCGCGGCGGCCTGCCCTAGCAGCTCGCCGTCCTCGGCGTACGCCGCCGCGACGATGTGCGCGGTACCGCCCGGCGCGCCGTCCAGGAACGCGATCCGGTAGCGGACCGTCGCGCTCTTGCGCTCGCAGAGCCGGTCCCGGTCCGGCGCGGTGCCCTCGGTCACCACCAGGCCGTCGCCCCGGTCGGTCAACGCCACGTCGGCCCAGTCGCCGCCCTCGCGCGCCTGCACGGTGAGGCGGTCTGCCGACAGGCCGGGCAGCTGGATCCCGAGACCCGTCCGCACCCGCACGCAGCCGTCCGAGCGCCGGGTCACCGTCACCGTCGCCGAACGGGCCGAGTCACCGGCGGTGAAGCCGTCCCCCAGCCACAGCTGCACACGGTCGTCGGCCGCCCGGGCCGGCGTCGCGCCGAGCACCACCGCGGCGGCCAGCACGGCGAACATCGTCGCCAGCCACACAGCCCCACGTCGCATCGACACCCTCACCCGGCCTCCCGTCCCCGCAGATTCGGCGGACACGGTACTCCCGGAACCCTGCGCTCCTTCTGGCGTGATGTCCCCATTTCTCGCGGAAATGGCGTGTACTTACGACTTCGCCAGTGCGGCACGACACATCCGGTCCGCCTGCCGGGTCGTCTCCGGCAGCCGATAGCGCGGCGTCAACGCCAGCGTCCGCGCGCACGCGTTGTCGAGACCCATCCGATGCCCCACCGACACGAACACGGGCTTCACCCCCTCCCGCGTCCGCAGCACCCGGCCGACGGTCTCGTCGCCGTCGCGCAGCGGCGACCACGCGCCGCGGTGCCCGGCCGGCGGTTCCCACGTCCCGATCAGGGGCGTCTTCCCCACCCCCATCGTCGGTAGCCCGGTGAGCACCCCGAGATGACAGGCCAGACCCAGGCGACGCGGGTGGGCGAGCCCGTGCCCGTCGCAGACCAGCAGCTCGGGTACGACGCGCAGCTGGTCGAGCGCGGCGAGCAACGCCGGCAGCTCCCGGAAGGCGAACAGCCCCGGCACGTAGTCGAACGCGGGTCGCCCGGTCGTGACCGCCGAGTCGATCACGGTCAGCGTCCGGGCGTCGAGCACGACCACGGCCGCCGCGAGCCGACTGTCGTCGTCGGCGTACGCGACGTCGAGACCGGCGATCGTCTCCGGCTCGGTCGGGCCGGGCCCGGTCAGGTCGACCAGCGGCCGCAGCCGGTCCTGGATGGCCAGGGCCTCCGCCACGGTCGTCGGCCAGTGAGCCTCGATCTTCACGTGTTTATGGTGACGGCCTGGGCCGCTGACGGCCGATCGCGGTGCCGTCCTCCGCCCACCGGCGCACCTGGATCAGCCTGCCCGTTTCGGAATAGTGCCGCTCCTCTTTCAGCTGTCCGGAGGCGTACCACGCCTGGTGCACCCCCACACCGCGGCCGTGCGTCCATTCGCCCTGGTACCGCAGCGTCCCGTCCGGGAAGTACCGCTGCTCTCGACCGTGCTTGAAACCGCCCTGGTAGCTGATCAGGGCGACCGTCTTGCCGTTGCCGTCGTGCTCCGCGACCTCTCCGGTCACCGGTCCGTCCGCCGTCACTGCGCGCTGAGCGTCATCCCACCCGAGATCGTCGAACTCGATACGCATGTCACTCGTCCAAACGCCGTTCGGGATCCGGTGGGAACGTGGGGAAGTTCCCGGCGTTACACGGCACGTCCGGAATGGTACCCGTGTAATTGGCGCAGCACGGGGCCGGCTTACCCACACCCTTTTCCACCAGGGGAAATGATTGTCGATACGCCTTCTGCAAAGGAACCAGGACCGACCGATAGCCGAGCTGTTTCCCGCTGCCACAGCAATAGGCGTCGGCCCTCTCCCGCACTAGGGGATGAAGCTCATCGTGGATCACGGGCCAGGTCGCCGGGCGAGTGATCTGGAGTCGGCGGCGGGCCCGCGGGCGCTGAATTGGGAGGCGACTCGCGGCAGTCAGGTTCCGTTGAGCCCCTGCCCGTCCGCAAGGCACATCCGGAGCAACTCCTGCTCGCTCGGCAACTCCGTCCCGAGGCGTTCCCGCGCGATCCGCTCCGCGTCCTGACGGCTCACCAGCCTCTGCCGGTCGGCGTACTGGTCGTCGAAGATCCACGGGGCCGCGAGCGTCGGATTGAACCCCCACGCCCGGTCCGGCACGTCCCAGATCACCGCGTGAAGTGCCCCGCTCCAGCCCCGAACCGCGATCATGCCCGACGGTTCCGTCGCCCGCAGTTGGAACACCACGTGATAGCTGAACTCCTCCAGGGCCACGTCCCAACCCCAACCTTTCCCGCCGACATCGAGACGGGCGATCGTCTCGGGCGCCGTGGGGCCGGGCCCGGCCAGGTCGACCAGCGGCACGATCCTGGATTGCCGCGCCTCGGCGACCGTGGTCGGCCAGTCGGCCTCGATCCTCACGTGGCTATCGTCACGAGCCCCACGGCGCCATCCCGGTCGGCGTCCGACTCCCCGCCCGGCGTCACTCTCGAACTCGGGCTGGAAACCCGAGCTACGCATGGTCACTCCGCAAGCGATGCGTCGGCAGCCGGGTCACCGTCCTGCCGCAACTTCTCCTCGAACATCACAAAAGTTTTGCGTGCCAGGCCCTCGATGAGCGCGCGCTCCGCCGCCGTCAATGCACGATCTTCCGCATCCGCCACGTCCATGATCGACTTCATCGTCTCATACAGCGCGTAGACCGAACCTTCACCTTTAAGCACTTCGGCGCGGTTTCTCTCGACGAGCTGTACGAATTCTTCTCGCGAAATGACGTCGACCTCACCCCCGCGCGCAAACAAGATCTTGTCGGCTAAATGATTGACCGCCTCCCACCCGCCGGTCCTTCCCGACAAACGCCATGCAGCTAGGCCGCCACTCGCCGTTCGAACCATCTTCACGGGGAACGTGTAGTACTCAAAAAAGACAGGGAGGTTAATCCCAGTCACATCGCTCACTCGCCAGATCCTCGCCTACAACTCTGTTGCCGATCGCACGTTCACCCACCGCCAAGTGACGCTCCCTTCCCTTGCCAGAGCTTTGAGGTCTCGCGGCGGTGCCGGATTTGTCGAGGGAGAGATCCACGCGGAAACGCGGGCCGCCACGGGCATAGACATCGTCGCCGAGAGCGACGACGAGGCGAGAGACGTGCCGCCTGACGATGCGGGCTCCGCGGGTGACCGGTGCGCCGCGACATCAACCTCTACCTCTCCAAGGAGTTGGTCTCAGTCGTCCGTGAAGCGGCCCTGCGGGTCATCATCAGCTCGCTCGCAGCACTCCCAGCGCGGGTGTCGACCTCACCTCCCAGTTTCACTGGGAGGTTCCGAAACAGCTACCGCTCGATGAGCGAGCCATCCTCTGCCCAGCGAAGGATGCGATGAACGCGGCCGTCGTCTGCGAACTCCCGCTGCTCCTTCAACTGCCCGCCCGGATACCAGTAACGATGGACGCCGGTTTCCCTGCCCTGCGCCCACTGGCCTTCCTGACTGAGTGAGCCGTTGGGATGATACTGCCGCTCGATGCCGTCCTGGAACCCATGTCGGTATTCCTGCGTTCCGGAAACTGTCCCATCTGCGAAGTACTCGACCAGCTCCCCCGTGAAAGGCCTGCCGTCCGCGAGTGCGCAGAGATTCTCGTCCCACTCGACATCGTCCATGCCTAGTCTCATCGATTACTCTTCCCACTTGTCGCCGTCGGGGCCCCCTGGAAACTTCCCGGCATTACAGGGGACATCGAAAATAATACCCGTGCAGTTGGCACAGCACGGAGCTGCCAGTCCACCACGTATCCATGGAAAATAGTTGTCGATTCGCAACTCCTTCAGCGCCGACGCGTCGACCGGCAGGCCCTCTGCCTCCCGGACCCAGAGCAGCTCACTGACCGAGTAAACCTCCGAATGCCGACCAGGAGTCGAGCGATGTCGGTAGGGCGTTCCCCACTCGTACGTGACACCCTGCGCGACGCACTCCGCGCGGTAAGCGTCAAGGCGCGCACGCACAAGTGGGTGCAGCTGTGTTTCCTCGATGCCGAGACGATTGTGTCCCTCAGTGATCCGCCCGGTGAGACGGTCCACCGCAACAGACACGCACGGCTGAACGGTCTGACGTCTGATCTGCGGAAAATTCCCATCCTTTGCGTATTCGAGCCACAACTCAACCCGCTCGGCCAGCACCCGTCCGAGGTAATCCTTAATCGGAACCCAGTCGCCATCTATCAGCACGTCATCGATCAGGCCGTCGTCCGCGCGACGCACGGGTAGATCCGGCGTGCCGAGGACGGGCAGCGGCCGAATCTCCGACAGTTCGGTACGCGCAAGGTGCTCGAGCACGCGTTGCGCTTCGGCGACTCTTGCAAGCGACGTGGCATCGCCCGCTGATCCCGACCCGCCGGGCAACGCAGCAGAATCATCCCCACGAGCCCCAGGGCTTTCCTCGATTGCAGATGACGGGGCCACGTGCTCACGGCGGTCGGGGCTCACGGCCTCACGAGACAGCGACGGTGTCCGACCCGCTGCTGGACGCGAGTCCGCAGGCAACTGGTCACGCGACGTGTCGTGGGGCGCCTCTTCTATGCCTGGGAGCCTGCGCCTTCCAGGCACATCCGGAACAGTTCCTCCTCGCCCGGCAGCTCGGTCCCGAGCCACTCCTGGGCGATCCGCTCCGCTTCCTCGCGGGTCACCGGCGTCTGCCGGTCCGCGTACTGGTCGTCGAAGATCCAGGGAGCCGCGATCTTCGGGTTGTACATCCAAGCCCGCTTCGGCACGCTCCAAATCACTGCTTGCAACGGACCCATCCACACTCGCATGGCGATCAGCCCCGAGGGCGGGCCCCCTTCCGTCTGCGACAACGCGTGATAGCCGAACTCGTCCGACGTCATCCCCTAAACCGAGCCTTTCTCCACGCGGGAAGTCGTCAATGGTAAGTCCGCGGGCGTCAACTATGTCAGCGAACGTACGGTCTTCCGCGGCCAGTGATTGGTGATACGCATGCCACACGTGTGGCGCCTGCCGTGTCCACTTCTCGAAGGACGTGTCCTTTGCATCCGGCAGCCCACCCAAGTCGTCGGGCATGCGTTCCGCGACGGCCGTCTCCTTATTCAACCGCAGGATGTCCAGAAATGCCTCGACCCTCGCGGTCGGCGTAGCCGTTTCGAGCCGCACGACCTCATACAACTTGTGCGTCCGTTTGCCGAGTAGGCGGGATGCCTCGGTTGGGAACTGAACCTCCATGAGGTGACCGCCCGGCGTTCGCATCGTCACGTTGACGCCGTTGTATCGGTTGCCGTCCCGCCAGAAGTTCTTCACGTCCTCTAGCCGGTAGCCCTGCGCCGACAGGCCATCCAAGACTGCCTGAAGCGTTGCGCTGTACCCCACCTCTGGCGTCTGGACCGAGAAGCGCACCAGGTCGTTTGCCTGGGCTAGGAAGAGGTCCGGCTCAATACCGACCGCCTCGTGCTGCTCAGCGAACTTACGGGCGAGGGACGACAACTCCTTGGTGCGGTACTCGGTGTCTACCAGCGTCGGACGCTCATCGTCCGGGCCCGCCGGGATCGTCTCCACCGCCCCGGACAGGTCCTGCAGCACCGCGTCCGCCACGATCCGCGCTTCCGCGACCGCCCCTTCGAGCGCCGCTCGGTGATCGGACCGCAATTCTTCCAGGATCTGCTGCTCTGCGGCCCGCGGGTCGAGCTCCCCAGCCTGCGCCGCGTCACCGTCTTGCATTGGGGACTGCATCGGACCGCTCGGTGTCGACGCCGAGTCAGCGGCGGTGGCAGGGCTCACGTCGCCCGGCGGCGGTCCACCGGCGGGAGCCGCAGGTGTCGTCGCCGTCGTGGGGCTGTCGAGCAGATACAGCCGGTTGACGTGCAGGCCGTGATCGGAGGCCGTGGTGACGGGTCCGGGCGAGATCCGGTTCAGCGGTGCGTCCGCGGTGACGGGGCCGACGTTCACCGGCGGTGCGGGCGGAGCGGCGGTCTCCCCCGTGACCGGCGGGCGCGCGCTGTACGTCCCCTGCGGGTATCCGTTCAGCGGCATCGGATTGCCGTTGCCATCCAGCACGAGCGCGTCGATCGACACCACGTTGCTGTCGGAGGCCACGCCCCAGTGCTTGTGGGGCGGGTCGTTCTCACCGATGACGCCGACCTGCGGGTCGACGTAGAGGATGGTGCCGTTCTGGTTCATCGCCACCCAGGCGTGTGCGCTGCCGCCCTCCCACTGGTTCACGATGAACGCGTACGAGCCGTGTCCGCCCGTCAACAACTGGTTGTGCAGCGCGGTGTACCCCTGGTAGACGGTCTGCTGCGCCACCGCCGGGTCCAGGTGGCGGACGTTCGGCGAGAGCTGCTGGAACCGGCCACCCGTGACGTCCTCGACGCGTCCGGGCCCGTCGTCTTCGCCACCGAGTGGTCGATTCACATCGCCCAGCGCGTACCCGTCGAACGTGCGCGGCGCCGAGACGCGCGGTCGGCCGTGCACCCAGGTCTCGTAGAGCGACAGCGAGCAGTCCAGGCAGTTGATCCCGCGCGTCGGGTCCATGGCGGGGCCGCCGTCGTTGGCCAGCCCGAACCAGTTCCCCTGGCGCGGGTCGGCGGTGCGGATGACGTTGCCGTCCGCGTCGCGCGGCATCGCGCGCTCCAGGTCCGCCTGGTGCAGCGCCAGCGGCGGGCGCAGTCCGCCGCGTTGCCCGTACGGGCGGGTGCTGTCGACCGACGGCGGGTGATCGGTGCCGGTGAGCGCGGAGACGGTGCCGGTGCCGACCGCGCCCGGCGCGAGAGTGCCGACGTCGTCGTTGATGCGCTGGAAGTCGGCGTCGTTGTCGATGAGCACCTGTTCCGGTGCCTGTGTGCCCGCCAGCACGGCCTCCGCCTGGAGGGACCGTTGGTGCGCCCAGTCGTCCCAGGCGATAGCCGCGTCGTAGAACTGCTGCGCCTGCGCTTTGTCGCCGGCACGGTTCAGCCGGAGGGCTTCGGCCCCGTGGGCGCTGGCCTGCGCGCGCGCCTTAACAGCTTCCGCGCGAAGCTCGGCCGCGAGCTTGTCTCGGCGGTTCTGCTCGTACGTGGCGCGCGCGTGTTGCGCGTACCCGCGGTAACCACGCCGTTCGAGGCCGTCGTCGACGGGCGGCTGTTGTGGGGGCCGGGTGGGCGGCGGAGCGACGACGGGCGCCACATTGTTGTTGCGGTCGGCCGGCGTGACGCCCGAGCCGTCGCCGGGTTGACGCGGCGGGTGCCCGCCGCCGTGCGGAGCCGGTGTCGCGGTGCCCCCGGTCGATGGCGGGGTGTCGACGGCCGGCGACCGGCCGTTGGTTGCGGGCGTCGTCGACGTCACTGCGGAGGCCGACGCGGCCGGGGATGTCGCGGTGACGGCCGATGTGGAGACGGCCGGCGTCGGCGACGTCGCGGGGGACGTCGACGGTGCCGGATTCGTCGACGGCGACAGCGTGGA
This sequence comes from Micromonospora pattaloongensis, assembly GCF_900107255.1. Taxonomy (GTDB): domain Bacteria; phylum Actinomycetota; class Actinomycetes; order Mycobacteriales; family Micromonosporaceae; genus Micromonospora_I; species Micromonospora_I pattaloongensis. Next base: position 261,388 of record NZ_FNPH01000003.1, read on the forward strand.
CGACGACGCGACCGGCGTCGACGGAACGGCCGGCGTCGGCGGCGGCGTCGACGGAACGGCCGGCGTCGGCGCCGGCGTCGACGGAACGGCCGGCGTCGGCGCCGGCGTCGACGGAGCGGCCACAGTCGACGGTGAAACGCCGGCCGACACGGACGTGGAGGTCGTCGCCGGGAGCGCGGGCGCCGCGGCGGCGGCGAGAGACGTGCCGGCCGACACACCGGTGGTTGGTGGAGCCGCGGTCACCGGCGGAGCCGAACCCGTCATCGGCGCGGTGCTCACCGGGGTCGCGACCGGGTTCGACGCGCTGACCGCCACGGACGGGCTGCCCGCCGAAGCCCCCGTCTGCACCGCTGCGCCGCCGCTCGGGGCCGCGACCGAGCCGCCGCCAAGGGCCGGTGCGGCGGCGGTGGAGACGGGATCCGCCGTCACGGTGCCGGCGAGGCTCACGTCCGAACCGCCGGAATGGGACGGCCCGGCGTACGTCGGGGTCGCCACCGGGGCCGGGCCGGAAGAGGAAACCGACGGCGCCGAGTAGGGGGCACCGGACATGGACGGCCCGGAGGTGGTCGTCGCGACCGGCGAAGCCTCGATGCCCGGTGGCGGGCCGGAGAGGTCGACGGGAGCGGAGAAGTTCGCCGGCGGCGACGGGGCGTTGGACAGCCCGGAGAGCTGCGCGTTGACGCGGGCGTTGAGCGCGTTCGTCGACTGGTTGATCCCGGAGCTGCTCGCGCCGGAGGTCGCCGCGCGCGCCAGGTCCTCGAAGCCCGGCAGCCCGCCTCCGGTGGCGAGGCTGGCCGCGCTCTCCCCCAGCACCTCGGCGCCCATCTCCCGGCCGAGGTGCTCGCCGACGCGCCCCGCACGGGTCGTCGCGTGTCCACCGAGTCCGGCCAACGAGGCGCCCGCGCCGCCGGCGAAACCGCCGAGCGCGGACATGCCCACCGAACCGACGTCGATGCCGTCCCGCCGGCCCGTGGTGTTCTGGTAGATCTGCGTACCGAGGTCGATGCTGACCTCTTCGCCCGCCTCCTTGAGCCCTTCGATGCCGGCCTTCCTGGCGAACGACTTCAGCCCGCGCTCGCTGACCTGTTTCGCGGCCTTCTCCGCCGCCTCCTTCACGCCCTTGCGCAGCGTCTTCTTCGCGAGCTGACCGATCAGCCGGCGGAAGATCTGCTGGATGATGGTGCGCGTCGCGGCCAGGACGGGCGCGGCGGCCGGAGACGCCGCACCGGCGGTGAGCGCGACCGCGACGGCCAGCGCGAGCAACTCCACGACGAGGATGCCGACCTGGATCCACACCTCGATCTTGGCGGCCTCGATGTCGCAGCCGGTCTCCTGGACGAGCTGGCCGAGGTCGTGGCTGACGGTCAGCAGCAGGAGCAGCGCGGCCTCGTCACCCTCGGCGACCTTGCGCCACGCCGCGTCGAACGCCGCCCCGACCGCACCCGTGTTGCCGTACCCGCTCAACACCTCGCCCGCCGCGGCGAAGGCATCGTCGCGCGGCCCGGCCAGCACGGACGCCACCGAGAACCACTGGTCCGCGAGATCCCAGACCTCTTTCTCGTTCCCCTCGGGCCACTCCACCCCGATGACCCACTCCAGGCCCTCGTAGACCCACCCGGGAAGGTCCCAGGGCGAGTAGTCGAGTGGATGCGGGATCGGACTCGGCAGGACGGTCACGCGGTAACGCCTCCCCGGTTACGACGCGGCTGGACGGCAGGGTCAGATCGCGGTGTCGCGCACCCGCTGCGCCGCGGCCGCGTCGGTCTCCACGTTCGCCCTGACCGACTGCACGACGTTGGCGCCGAGTCCCTCCACGTAGCCGCCGACGCTCCGCCACGAGCCGAGGATCAGCGTCTCGAACTGGCGGTACGTCTTCTCGAACGCCGCCCCGATGTCGTCCCTGCCCCACGGCGGATCCGCGCTGGCCGCCGCGATCCGGGCGCCCAGCCCGTCCCGCGCCGCAGTGATCGCCCTACCGGCGTACGCCAGGTCGACGCCGCCGCGGTGCGCCTGCGCCGGGTCGAGCCACAGCAGGTCGTCACTCATCGCGTTCCGCCTCCTCGCGCAGGGCCGCGTCGCTGCGTCGCAGCAGCGAGCCGAAGTTGCCGTCCCTCAGGTAGTCCGCGGCGCCGGAACCGGGCGGCAGATAACCCCGGACCAACTCCTGGACGTCGCTGGTGGCCCGCTCCGTCGCCTGCTGCACCGTCGACGTGATCTTCGCAGCCAGCGCCTCGACGTTGTGGTCCCGGTAGATGCGCGGGTCCAACTCCAGCTTGATGAGTTGACCGCGCGGCCCGACCGTCGCCTTGACGTGGCGGTCCTCGGACTCCGCGGTCACGCGCAGCCGCGCCAGCCGCTGCTGCAGGTCGTCCAACCCGGAGCGCAGCCGCTCGTACTGTCCGAAGACCTCGTCGAAGCGCGCCCGCAGCGCGCGGTTGGCGTCCCGGTCCGCGGTCTGGGCCACCGGCGTCTCCCCCGTCTGCTGTGGCCAGTGCGTGCGGTCACTGGCGACTATCGACCCGTCGGTACCGCCAGACCATACCGGCCGTCATCACACTCCGGTGTCCGGTAGTTTCGGCACCGCATGGGGCACGACCGCGGTCAGGGAAGGCGACATTCATGATCTTGCGCGACGAGGCCGAGCGGATCGCCGCCGTGTGGGCACATCGGGATTCGCTGCGTTCCGGGCAGGAGTACACGCCCCACCTCGATGAGTTCGAGCTCGGTTACGTCGTGTGGTCGACTCCCCCGCCGAACGTGCCGCCCGTCCCCGGAGAGGAGCTCCGCACCGTCATCGACCGGGAGACCGGCGAGCTCAGCTTCTGGCCCTCGGTGCCCGCCCAGGTCGTCCAGCAGATGTACCGCGACCACCGCGCCCGGCGGCCGCCGGTGCCACTCACCGCCGACCCCGCCGTCGAACTGCGCCGCAACACCACCCGGCTGCCCACCCCCGGCATCGCCGCCCATCTGACGCTGCAGGGCCGGGTGCATCGCGCGCACGGCGCCAAGGGCGAGCAGGAGCTGCGGCACCACCGGCTGGTGCGGGAGTATCTCGCGCAGTTGCCGGCCGGGCACCTCGTCCGCGGGGGCGAACGGCACGCGGAGCTGATCGTGCTCTCCGACGTGCTGCACGAACACGACCAGCGCCGGACGGCGGCAGGCCAACCACCGCTCACCCTCGACACCGCCCGCGAGCTGCTCGCCGGAGCGCAGCTGGAGGTCTTCCGGGTACGTGAGCCCGGCGATCCCGTCGGCGGGCCGGCGAAGCACGCCTGCGAGTCCTGCATCATCGCGCTGGTCCACTTCGCGGTGCTGGACTGGCCGGAGCTCGCCTGGACCGAGGAACATCGGCCGCCGCCGCAGACCGCGCCCGGTCCCCCCCGCTTTTCGCCGCAGGTCCCGCCCGACCCCCACCGCTTCCCGCCGCAGGTCGCGCACGCCCTGGTGGAAGCGGGTTGGTGGCCGGATTTCGGGGACGGGGTGGTTGCCAGATACCAGATCGCCGAGGTGACCGGCGTCGCGGGTCTCGCCCACCGACACGAGCCCTTTCCGGCGGCCGAGCAGACACTCACCGCCTTCCCCGGCCTGGTCAGCCACCGACAGGGGCCCGGTGAGCAGGTGTGGATCCGGCCGTTCCGGGTCAGCCCGAGCGCCGCGGCGCACACCGCGGACACCCTTGCCGACTTCGCCGCCGTGCTCGGCGCCCGACTCTTCCCCCTCGGCACCGAGGAGGACGACAGCATCCTCGCCGTCGACGAGCACGGCCGCGTCTTCGCCCTCGACCAGGCCGGCGAATGGTTCCTCGGCGCGACCATCGACCAGGCCCTGACGAACCTGCTCCTCGGCCACGCCGTGCCGCGGGTCGGCAACGACGGGACCTGGTAGTCACAGCTCCAGACCGGTCAGCACCATCACGCGAGGTTCGGTGTAGTCGTCCATGGCGCTGCGGACGCCCTCGCGACCGACGCCGCTGCCCTTCACCCCGCCGTACGGCATCTGGTCGGCCCGGTACGACGGGACGTCCCCGACGATCACCCCGCCGACCTGCAGCGTGCGGTGCGCCGCGAACGCGGTGTCCAGCCGGTGCGTGAACACGCCCGCCTGCAGCCCGTACGCCGAGTCGTTCACCGCGTCGAACGCGGCGGCGTCGCTGGCGACCTGTTCGACGACGAGCACCGGGCCGAAGATCTCCTCGGCGGTGACCTTCGCGCCGGCCGGCACCCCGGTGAGGACGGTCGGCGGGTAGCAGGCGCCCTCGCGCCGGCCGCCCACGACCTGCGTCGCCCCGGCGGCCATCGCCTCGTCGACCCACACCTCCACCCGCCGCGCCGCGTCCTCACTGATCAGCGGACCGACGTCGGTCGCCTCGTCACTCGGATCGCCCTGCCGCAGCGCCCCGACGGCGGCGACGAGCCGCGGCAGGAACGCGTCGTAGAGCCATTCGTGCACGTAGACCCGCTGCACCGCGATGCAGCTCTGTCCCGCCTGGTAGTTGGAGAAGGTCGCGATGCGCTGCGCGGCCCAGGTCAGGTCCTCGTCGCCGTTCCAGTCCTCGCAGATCACGGCGGCGGCGTTGCCGCCGAGTTCGAGCGTGACGTGCTTGTCGGGCACGGCCCGGCGGATGTCGGCGCCGACCGGCCCGGAGCCGGTGAACGACACGACCGGTAGCCGGGGGTCGCGCACCAGCGCGGCGGTCCGGTCGTTGGGCAGCGGCAGCACGGAGAACATCCCGGCCGGCAGCTCGGTCTCGGCGAGGAGTTCGCCGAGCAGCAGCGCGGAGAGCGGGGTCGCCGGCGCGGGCTTGACCACGATCGGCGCGCCGACCGCGAGCGCGGGGGCGACCTTGTGGGCGACCAGGTTGAGCGGGAAGTTGAAGGGCGCGATGCCGAGCACGGGCCCGCGCGGCGCCCGGCGCACCAGGGCCAGCCGCCCGGTCGCGGCCGGGTCCGTGTCCAGGCGCTGCAGCTCGCCCGAGAAGCGCCGCGCCTCCTCCGCCGCCCACCGGAACGTGGAGACGGCCCGTCCGACCTCGGCGCGCGCCCACTTGATCGGCTTGCCGTTCTCCGCGGTGATCAGCCGGGCGACCTCGTCGGCGCGCTCGGCGAGGCGCCGCGACACATGGTCCAGCGCCGCCGCGCGGGCGTGCGCGGGCAGCGCGGCAGCCCGGCCGGCGACCGCGACGGCGGCGGTGACCGCGGCCTCGACCTGGTCGGCGGTGGCGGTGCTGGTGCGGCCGACGACCCGCCCGTCGTACGGGTGCCGCACGGTCACGGTGTCGTCGCTGCTGGCCGGGCGGCCGGCGACGAAGAACGGGGCAGGCTCCACGGGGGCAGCCTAATGGACCCCGGGCCGGAATGGGCCGCCGCGCGTCACGAAAACAGTCGCTTGTGCCCTTGTCTGCCGCGAATTCAGTCGCGAAGATGGCCGGAGGGCTGCGATTACCTCCGCAAACCTCGACCTAGGCCACCCTGCGGGAGACCCGACATGAGCGACAAGCACGTGCTGCGCAACTTCATCAACGGGGCGTACGTCGACCCGGTGGACGGGGCGTACAGCGACCTGATCGATCCGTGCACCGGCGAGGTGTTCGCGCAGGCCCCGATCTCCGGCGCCGCCGACATCGACGCCGCGATGACGGCCGCCTCGGCCGCCTTCGAGAGCTGGCGCGACGCGACTCCGGCGGAGCGGCAGAAGGCGCTGCTGAAGCTGGCCGACGCGGTCGAGGCGCGCGCCGCGGAGCTGGTGGACGCGGAGGTACGCAACACGGGTAAGCCGCGGCAGCTCACCGCCGAGGAGGAGCTGCCGCCGGCCGTGGACCAGTTCCGGTTCTTCGCTGGCGCGGCGCGGCTGCTGGAGGGCAAGTCGGCCGGCGAGTACATGGCCGGGCACACCTCCTACGTGCGCCGCGAGCCGATCGGGGTCTGCGCCCAGGTCACCCCGTGGAACTACCCGCTGATGATGGCGGTCTGGAAGATCGCGCCGGCCCTCGCGGCGGGCAACACCGTGGTGCTCAAGCCGTCGGACACCACGCCGGTGTCGACGCTGCTGCTCGCCGAGATCGCGGCCGAGTTCCTGCCGCCGGGCGTGCTCAACGTCGTCTGCGGCGACCGCGACACCGGCCGCACCCTCGTCTCGCACCCGACCCCGCAGCTCGTGTCGATCACCGGCTCGACCCGGGCGGGCATGGAGGTGGCCGCGGCCGCCGCCCCCGACCTGAAGCGGACGCATCTCGAGCTGGGCGGAAAGGCACCGGTCCTGGTCTTCGACGACGCCGACATCGCCGCGGCGGCGGAGGCGATCGCGGTCGGCGGCTACTTCAACGCCGGCCAGGACTGCACCGCGGCCACCCGCGTGCTGGCCGGCCCCGGCGTCTACGACGACTTCGTCGCCGCGCTGGCGGAGCAGGCCCGCAACACCAGGACCGGCGCGCCGGACGACGCGGACGTGCTCTACGGCCCGCTCAACAACGCCAACCAGCTCGCCCGGGTCAGCGGCTTCGTCGAGCGCCTCCCCGACCACGCCGCCGTGCACGCCGGTGGGGCGCGGGTCGGCGACCGCGGCTACTTCTACGCGCCGACGGTGGTCTCGGGCGTGCGGCAGCAGGACGAGATCATCCAGGACGAGGTCTTCGGCCCGGTCATCACGGTGCAGCGCTTCGACGACGAGGATGCGGCCGTGCGCTGGGCCAACGGCGTCCAGTACGGCCTGTCCGCCTCGGTCTGGACGAAGGACCACGGTCGGGCGATGCGGATGACCCGCCGCCTGGACTTCGGCTGCGTCTGGGTCAACACCCACATCCCGTTCGTGTCGGAGATGCCGCACGGCGGCTTCAAGCACTCCGGGCACGGCAAGGACCTCTCCATGTACAGCCTGGAGGACTACACGCGGGTCAAGCACGTCATGCACGCGATCGAGGTGTGACCGTGTCGATCTCGGAGGAGCTGCACAAGCGGCGGCAGGCCGCCGTCGCGCGCGGGGTCGGCAGCGTGATCCCGTGCTACGTCGAGCGCGGCGGCGGCGGCACCCTCGTCGACGTCGACGGTCGGGAGTGGATCGACTTCGCCGCCGGCATCGCGGTCACCAACGTCGGCAATTCGGCGCCGCGGGTGGTCGCGGCGGTCAAGGAGCAGGTGGAGCGCTTCACCCACACCAGCTTCATGGTCGCGCCGTACGAGTCGTACGTCGCCGTCTGCGAGGAGCTCAACGGGCTCACCCCGGGCGGCTTCGACAAGCGCTCGGCGCTGTTCAACTCCGGCGCGGAGGCGGTGGAGAACGCGGTCAAGATCGCCCGGCACGCCACCGGGCGGCCCGCGGTGGTCGTCTTCGACCACGCCTACCACGGCCGGACGAACCTGACGATGGCGCTGACCGCGAAGAACATGCCGTACAAGCACCGCTTCGGGCCGTTCGCGGGCGAGGTCTACCGGGTGCCGATGTCGTATCCGCTGCGGGACGGCGGGCTGACCGGGCCGGCCGCGGCCGCGCGCGCGATCGACGTGATCGAGAAGCAGGTCGGCGCGGAGAACGTCGCAGCGGTGCTGATCGAGCCGATCCAGGGCGAGGGCGGCTTCGTCGTACCCGCCGAGGGGTTCCTGCCCGCGTTGCGCGAGTGGGCGACGGCGGCCGGGGCGCTCCTGATCGCCGACGAGATCCAGACCGGCTTCTGCCGGACCGGCGACTGGTTCGCGTGCCAGCACGAGGACGTCGAGCCGGACCTGGTGACGCTGGCCAAGGGGATCGCCGGCGGGCTGCCGCTGGCGGCGGTGACCGGCCGCGCCGACGTGATGGACGCGGTACACGTCGGGGGCCTGGGCGGCACGTACGGCGGCAATCCGCTGGCGTGCGCGGCCGCGCTGGCCGCGATCGAGACGATGCGCGAGGAGGAGCTCTGCGCGGCGGCCCGGCGGATCGAGTCGGTGATGACCGCCCGGCTGCGGCAGGTCGCGGCCCGCGACCCGCGGATCGCGGAGGTACGCGGGCGCGGCGCGATGCTCGCCGTGGAGCTGGTCCAGCCGGACGGGTTCACCCCGGACCCGTTGGCCACCGCGGCCGTCTCCGCGGCCTGCCACCGGGCCGGCCTGCTCACCCTCACCTGCGGCACGTACGGCAACGTGCTGCGTTTCCTGCCCCCGCTGGTGATCGACGAGTCGACCCTGACCCGCGGCCTGGACATTCTGGACGCCGCGTTCGCGGGCGCGTGAGGACGTGACCGTGGGGTGCGCCGCGGGCCCAGACGCGCGCGCATCCCACGGTCGCACGGGGCTGACGATCGTTGGCGATCGAGAGTGATCTGGGTCACGATGGGACCTCTCCCCTTCTCCGAGGCCGAGGACATCGCCCATGTCCAACCCCTGGCTCGCGCTGCAGGTCGGCGCCGACCCGGTCGAGCGGATCGGCCAGGTCGGGCGCGCCCATGACGTGTTCGTCGCCGCCGGTCGGATGCCCGCGCAGGTCCGCGACGTGGTCGCCGACTCCTGGCGGCGATCGGCCGGCGCGCTGGTCGACCCCGACACGACCGCGCCGATCGACCTGAGCGATGACGCCCTGGCGGACCACCGGGCGCGACACCCGCTGGCCCGGGCGCTGCCGCTCTTCCGCGAACTGCTCGGCGGGATCGCCGACGACGGCGAACACCTGATGGCGGTCTGTGACGCGCACGGCCGGCTGCTCTGGGTCGAGGGGCACGCCGCGGTGCTGCGCAGGGCGGAGCGGATGAACTTCGTGCCCGGCGCGCGCTGGGACGAGCCGCACGCCGGGACCAACGCGCCCGGCACCGCGCTCGCGGTCGACCACTCCGTCCAGATCTTCGCCACCGAGCACTTCAGCCGGCCGGTGCAGCGCTGGACCTGCGCCGCCGCCCCGATCCACGACCCGACGACCGGGCGACTGCTCGGCGCGATCGACGTGACCGGCGGCGACCACCTCGCCAACCCGCACAGCCTCGCGCTGGTGCAGGCGACCGCCCGGGCCGCGGAGTCCTATCTGGCCAATCTGTCGGCCACGGCGACTCCGGAGACCCCCACCGTCGCCGCGCTCGGTCGCGACGAGGCGACGCTGATCGTCGGCGGGCGGCGGCTGCGGCTCGGGCGCCGGCACAGCGAGCTGCTGGTGCTGCTGCTCTGCCACCCCGAGGGACGCACCGGCGAGCAGCTCGGCCTCGACCTCTACGGCGACGAGCTGCTGCACCCGGTCACGCTGCGGGCCGAGCTGTCCCGGTTGCGGCGGCTGCTCGGACCCGCGCTGCTGGACTCCCGGCCGTACCGGCTGCGCGTGCCGCTCGACGCCGACTTCCACGCCGTGACCCGGCTGCTGGAACAGGGTCGCGTGGCGGCCGCGCTGGCGGCGTACCCCGGTCCGCTGCTGCCGGCCTCGGACGCGCCGGGAGTGACGCGACTGCGCCGGCTGGTCGACGGCCAGCTGCGCGCGGCGGTCCTGGCCAGCCGCGACCCGGCGCTGTTGGACGCCGCGGCGCGGTCGCCGTGGGGGCGCGACGACCTGCAGCTGTGGGAGGCGCTGGCGGGGGCGTTGCCGCCGGGCTCGCCGCGCCGGCCGCTCGCGCTGCACCGGGCCCGCCAGCTGGCCGCCGAGTACGGGATGCCGCCCGACGCAACGTGGTTGCAACGTCGCCGTCACTAGCCTCCCGGCATCACCGCACCACGTCGGGAGGCAACCCATGACCCGGTACGACCCGCCCACCTCGTACGAGTCCCGCTACGACCACTGGATCGGCGGCGAATACGTCAAGCCGGTCCGCGGCGAGTACTTCGCGAACCCGACCCCCGTCACCGGCCAGCCCTTCACCGAGGTCGCCCGGGGCACCGCGGAGGACGTCGAGCGGGCGCTGGACGCGGCGCACGGCGCCGCCGACGCCTGGGGCCGGACCTCGGTCGCCGAGCGCGCCACCATCCTCAACCGGATCGCCGACCGGATGGAGGAGAACCTCGAACTGCTCGCTGTCGCGGAGACCTGGGAGAACGGCAAGCCGGTCCGGGAGACGCTCGCCGCGGACATCCCACTGGCCATCGACCACTTCCGCTACTTCGCCGGCGCGATCCGTGCCCAGGAGGGCTCGCTCGGCGAGATCGACGACGACACGGTCGCGTACCACTTCCACGAGCCGCTCGGCGTGGTCGGCCAGATCATCCCGTGGAACTTCCCGCTGCTGATGGCGACCTGGAAGCTCGCCCCGGCGCTCGCCGCCGGCAACGCCGTGGTGCTCAAGCCGGCGGAGCAGACGCCGGCCTCCATCCACGTCTGGATGAGCCTGATGGCCGACCTGCTGCCGCCGGGCGTGGTCAACATCGTCAACGGCTTCGGCGTGGAGGCGGGCAAGCCGCTGGCGAGCAGCCCGCGGGTGGCGAAGGTGGCGTTCACCGGCGAGACCACCACCGGGCGACTGATCATGCAGTACGCCAGCGAGAACATCAAGCCGGTGACGCTGGAGCTGGGCGGCAAGAGCCCGAACATCTTCTTCGCCGACGTCAGCGCCGACCGTGACGACTTCTACGACAAGGCGCTCGAGGGCTTCGCGATGTTCGCCCTCAACCAGGGCGAGGTCTGCACGTGCCCGTCGCGGGCGCTGGTCCAGCAGAGCCACTACGACGACTTCCTGGCGGCGGCGACCGAGCGGGTGGCGGCGATCAGGCAGGGGCATCCGCTGGACACCGACACGATGGTCGGGGCGCAGGCGTCGAACGACCAACTGGAGAAGATCCTGTCCTATCTGGAGATCGGCCGCCAGGAGGGGGCGAAAGTCCGGATCGGTGGCGAGCGGGCCGACCTGGGCGGCGAGCTCTCCGGGGGCTACTACGTGCAGCCGACCGTCTTCGAGGGCGACAACTCGATGCGGATCTTCCAGGAGGAGATCTTCGGCCCCGTCGTCTCGGTCACCTCGTTCGCGGACTTCGCGGACGCCGTCAAGATCGCCAACGACACCCTGTACGGCCTCGGCGCCGGGGTCTGGACCCGCGACATGAACACCGCATACCGCGCCGGCCGGGCCATCCAGGCCGGGCGGGTCTGGACGAACTGCTACCACGCCTACCCGGCACACGCCGCGTTCGGCGGGTACAAGCAGTCCGGCATCGGCCGGGAGAACCACAAGATGATGCTGGAGCACTACCAGCAGACCAAGAACCTGCTGGTCAGCTACTCCCCCAAGAAGCTCGGCTTCTTCTGATGGCCGTCTCCCGGGTCGACGTGACCCCCGCGGCGGCCGAGCTGATCCGGTCGCTGCGGGGCCGTCACGGCCCGCTGATGTTCCACCAGTCGGGCGGCTGCTGCGACGGCAGCGCGCCGATGTGCTACCCGGCCGGCGAGTTCCGGACCGGAGGCTCGGACGTGCTGCTGGCCTCCCTGGAGGTCGAGGGGGTCGCGGAGCCGGTCGGGTTCTGGATGTCGGCGTCGCAGTTCGAACGCTGGCGCCACACCCACCTGACCGTGGACGTGGTGCCCGGCCGCGGCAGCGGCTTCTCGCTGGAAGCGCCAGAGGGGGTGCGTTTCCTGATCCGCTCCCGCGTCCTCACCCCGTCCGAACTGGCGGCGCTGGACTGACCCCGTCTCGGGGGGTCTCAGCGGCCGTCGAGGAGGGGCTGGGCGGGGTCCCAGCGGGTGCCCTCGGCGGCGTCGCGGCGACGGCGCGCGATGCCGCTGAGGGCCTCCAGCACCACGCGGTTACCCAGGTACGCGGTGATCTCGGCGTGGTCGTACGGCGGGGAGACCTCGACGACGTCCACGCCGACCACCGGCAGCTCGTAGCAGCAGCGCCGCACCGCGTCGAGCAGCTGTCGCGCGGTCAGCCCGCCCGGCTCCGGAGTGCCGGTGCCCGGCGCCATGCCGGGGTCGACCACGTCGACGTCGACCGAGAGGAAGACCCCGTCGCACTCGTCGGTCGCGATGTCGAACGCCTCGGTCAGGCAGGCGTCCAGGCCGCGCGCCACGATCTCGGTCATCTCGTACGACCGCATCCGCTGCCCGGCCATCCAGGAGAGCGTCTCCGGACCCGGCCAGTAGCCGCGCAGCCCGATCTGCAGGAAGCGGTCGCCGCGCACCGCGCCGGACTCGATCAGCCGCCGCATCGGCTGTCCGTGCCCGTACAGCGAGCCGAACTCCACGTCACCGGTGTCGGCGTGCGCGTCGAAGTGCACCAGCGACACCCGACCGAAGCCGAGGTGCCGGGCGGCCCCGGTGGCGTCCGGCAGCGCGATGGTGTGGTCGCCGCCGAGCACGATCGGGATCGCGCCCGCGGCGGTGACCGCGTGCACCGCCTCCTCCAGCGCCGTCAGCGAGCCCTCGATGTCGCCGGCGAACATCTCGACGTCGCCGGCGTCGTAGACGGTGAGATCCTGCAGCGCGTCGACCCGCAGCGCCAACGAGGGGCGGGACCCGTCGTGCGGCAGGTAGCACGCCTGGCGGATCGCCGACGGACCGAAGCGGGTGCCGGGTCGGTGCGAGGTGCCGCCGTCGAAGGGGGCGCCGACGATGACCACGTCCGCGTCGGCGTACGTCGCGGGTTCGCCGAGGGCGCAGCGTTCGACCCCGAGGAACGTCACGTCCGGCCCGAACATCGGCCCGTAGCGCGGCAGCGTCATCGGCGCACGCCCCCGCCGCCGACGGAGTCGCGCAGGCCCCACGGCGAGCCGTAGGCGGTGAGCAGGTCGAGGAACGGCTTGGGCGGCAGCGCCTCGGGGCCGAGAACGCCGGTGCCGGACCACTGGCCCGAGGCGAGCAGCTCCAGCGCCACCACCGGGTTGATCGCGGTCTGCCAGACCACCGCCTGGTGGCCGTACTCGGCCATCGACCACTCGTTGTCCACCACGTGGTAGAGGTACACCTCGCGCGGCGAGCCGTCCTTACCCGTGCCGGTGACCCAGGTGCCGGCGCAGGTCTTGCCGCGCATCCTGTCGCCGAGCGTCGCCGGGTCCGGCAGGCAGGCCGCGACCACGTCCCGCGGCGACACCGACGCGCCCCCGACGGACACCGGTCGGGTCGAGTCCAGCCCGAGCTTGTGCAACGTCTTGAGCACCTCGATGAACTCGTTGCCCAGGCCGTACTTGAAGGTCACCCGCTTCGCCGGCACCCAGCGCGGGATCAGCAGCACCTCCTCGTGCTCCACGTTGACGCACTCGACCGGGCCGATCCCCTCCGGGAAGTCGAAGACCTCGGGCTCGGAGAACGGCGCGGTGGTGAACCAGCCGCGGTCGGCCTCCCAGATCACCGGCGGGTTCAGGCACTCCTCGATCGTGGTCCAGATGGAGAACGAGGGCGCGAACTCGTAGCCGTCGACCACCAGGTTCGCGCCGTCACGCACGCCGATCTCGTCGATCGAGGCGAAGAGCTCGTCGGCGGCGTACCGGGCGAAGACGTCGGAGAGCCCCGGCTCCACGCCGATCCCGACCAGCGCCAGCCGGCCGGAGTCCGCCCAGGCGGGCTCGGCCGCGAACTGCTCGTCGCCGAGCTTCACGCCGCATCGTCCGTGCGGGTCCTCCGGGTCGGGCCGGGACAGCGACATCGCCATGTCCAGATAGTCGGCGCCCGCGGCCAGCGCGCCGGAGAAGATCGGCATCACGAAGCGCGGATCGACGGCGTTCAGCACGTGCGTGATGCGGTGCTCGCGGCAGAGCGCGGTCACCGCGTCGGCCGAGGAGGCGTCGACGGTGGCCGGCACGAACCGGTCGTCGAGACCGGCCACCGCGCGCCGCGCGCGGTCGGGGTCGTAGTCGGCCACGACCATCGTCTCGAAGAAGGAGCGCCGGGCCGCGATGGCGACGGCGGCGGAGCCGACGCCGCCGGCGCCGACGAGCAGGATGCGCATGGAAAAACCTTTCCGGGTACGGAGCTCAGGCGGCCACGCCGCGCCGCCGCCGGACCGAGCCGCCCAACACCAGCAGCAGCGCGATCACGAACATGGCGGTGCCGATCACGTTCACCTGCGGCGGGATGCCGCGCTGCGCGGCGCCCCAGACGTACATCGGGAACGTGACGGTCGAGCTGCCGGCGTTGAAGTTGGTGATGATGAAGTCGTCGAAGGAGAGCGAGAACGACAGCAGCGCCGCCGCGAGGATGCCCGGGAAGACCAGCGGGAACGTGACCCGGCGGAAGGTCTGCCACTCGCTGGCGTAGAGGTCCATCGCCGCCTCCTCGAGCCGGGCGTCCAGCCCGGCCAGCCGCGCCTTCACGGTGACCACCACGAAGGAGACGCAGAACATCACGTGGGCGATCACCACGGTCCAGAACCCGAGCGGCATCCCGGCGGCGACGAAGAGCGCGAGCAGCGACGAGCCCATCACGACCTCGGGCGTCGCCATCGGCAGGAAGATCAGCAGGTTGGTGGCGGCCCGGCCGCGGAAACGGTGCCGGACCATCGCGAACGCCATCAGCGTGCCGAGCAGCGTGGCGACGAGCGTCGCGAGCAGTCCGATCTGGACACTGAGTAGCAGCGACGAACACATGTCGCCGGGGCCGCAGGGGTTGCGCCAGTTGTCGAGCGTGAACTCGTTGAAGTCGTAGGAGAGCCGGTTCGAGGGGCGGTTGAACGACAGCGCCGCCACCACGGCGATCGGCAGGAACAGGTAGCCGAGCACGAGCAGCGCGAGCGCGAGCACCCAGCGCTCCGCGATCCAGCGTCCGAACCTCATCACACCACCTCGTCGGTACCGGCCCGGCGCACGTACACGAAGACGATCGCCAGGATCACCGCCATGAAGAGGAAGGAGAGCGCCGCGGCCTGCGGGTAGTCCAGCCGCACCAGGAACGCCGAGTCGATGACGTTGCCGATCATGTATTCGTTGGGGGTGCCGAGCAGCTCGGCGTTGATGTAGTCACCGGACGCGGGGATGAAGAAGAGCAGCGTCCCGGCGACCAGCCCCGGCATCGACAACGGCAGCGTCACCCGGCGGAAGACGCGCACGGGGCTGGCGTACAGGTCGCTCGCCGCCTCCAGCAGCCGGTAGTCCAACCGTTCCAGGTTGGCGTAGAGCGGAAGCACCATGAACGGCAGGAAGTTGTAGGTCAGGCCGAGCACCACCGCGGCGGGCGTGGCGAGCAGCCGGCCGTCGGGGGCGAGCAGGTGCAGGTCGCGCAGCAGGCCCACCAGCCAGCCGTTGTCCGACAGGATCGTCTTCCAGGCGAGCGTGCGCAGCAGGAAGCTGGTGAACATCGGCGCGACGACGCAGACCAGCATCAGGTTCTTCCACCGGCCGGCCTTCTGCGCGATCGCGTACGCCAGCGGGTAGCCCAGCAGCACGGCGAGCACCGTGGCGATGCCGGCATAGGCGAACGAGCGCGCGAACTGCGGCCAGTACGCCGCCAGCGCGTCCGGGTAGTTGCCGAACGCCCAGGTCATGGCGTAACCCAGGTCGAGCGAGCCGGCGGGGTCGTAGAGGCTGGTCGCGGCGAGCTGCACCGCCGGCACCGCGAAGAACAACGCCAGCCACAGCGCGCCGGGCAGCAACAGCAGGTACGGCAGCAGCCGGCGGCGTCGCTGCCCGGCGACCGGCTCCCGGACGGTGTCCTTCGGCCCGCCGACCGGCGCACCGACGTGCGACAGCACGCTCATGACGCCGCCGCCACCGCGTCCGGCAGGATCGGCGCGGTCCGGTCGCCGGCCCCGGCCTCGCGCGGCAGCACGAACGCGTGCGCGGGGTGCCAGTGCGCGGTCACCGGGGTGCCGATCGGCACCTGGCCGCCGATCCCGGTGTTGGGGGCGAAGACGGCGAGCTCCGCGCCCCAGGCGGTGCGGACCAGGTACTGGGTGCTCACCCCGACGTACGAGGAGTCGGTCACCACGCCGTTCACGCCCTGGTGTCCGGCGGGGAGCGGGTCGCCGGCCGGCGCCAGGAAGAGCTTCTCCGGGCGTACGCCCAGGTGGACGTCGCCCTGCCGGACCCGTGCCCGCTCGACCGGCACCGAGAACCGCGACCCGTACGCCTCGATCAGCAGGTCCGCGCCGGACGTCCCGGTGACCGTCCCGGCGAGCAGGTTGGACTGGCCGAGGAAGTTCGCCACGAACGCGGTCGCGGGGAACTCGTAGATCTCGGCGGGCGCGCCGAGCTGCTCGATGCGCCCGGCGTTCATCACCGCGACCGTGTCGGCCATCGTCATGGCCTCCTCCTGGTCGTGGGTGACGTGCACGAACGTGATCCCGACCTCGGTCTGGATGCGCTTGAGTTCGATCTGCATCTGCCGGCGCAGCTTGAGGTCGAGCGCGCCGAGCGGCTCGTCGAGCAGCAGCACCTGCGGGTGGTTGATCAGCGCCCGGGCCAGCGCGACCCGCTGCTGCTGGCCGCCGGAGAGCTGGTTGGGCCGGCGCTTGCCGTACCCCTCCAGCTGCACCAGCGACAGCATCCGCTCGACCTGCCCGGCGATCTCCTTCACGCGGCGGCGGCGCAGTCCGAACGCCACGTTCTCGAAGATGTCGAGGTGCGGGAAGAGCGCGTAGCTCTGGAAGACCGTGTTCACCGGCCGCTTGTACGGCCGCAGCCGGCTGATCTCCGCCCCGCCGAGCAGGATCTGTCCGGAGGTGGGCTGCTCCAGGCCGGCGACCATCCGCAGCGTGGTCGTCTTGCCGCAGCCCGAGGCGCCGAGCAGCGCGAAGAACGATCCCTGGGGGATGGTGAGGCTGAGATCGTCCACCGCCGTGAAGATCCCGAACCGCTTGGTGACGTTTGCCAGGCGCAGGTCGCCCGCCGGCCCGTTGTTCGCCATCGTCGACTACGCCCCGATCACTTGCTGGAACTTCTGCTCGTACGACCGTTCCTGCGCCTCGTCGAGGGCCATGAAGACCTTGGTGCGGGCGAGGATCGTGTGGTCCGGGAAGATCAGCGGGTTCTTCGCGAGCTCGGGGTCGATCTTCTCGGCCTCGGCCTGCGCGCCCTCGACCGGGCAGATGTAGTTGACGTACGCCGCGACCTCGGCCGCCACCTTCGGGTCGTAGTAGTGGTTCATGAGCTTCTCGGCGTTGCTCTTGTGGCTCGACCTGTTCGGCACGACCATGTTGTCCGAGAACATGATCGCCCCGGACTCGGGCACCACGAACTGGATCTTCGGGTTGTCGGCGGCGAGCTGGACGACGTCGCCGGACCATCCGATGCAGGCGACGATGTCCCCCTTGGCGAGCTCCGGGGCGTAGTCGTTGCCGGTGAACCGGCGGATCTGGCCGCCGGCCACGGCCTTGCGCAGCTTCTCCAGCGCGTCGTCGAACTGCGCGTCGGTGAACTTGGTCGGATCGTGCCCGTTCGACTGCAGCAGCAGGCCCATCGTGTCGCGCATCTCCGACAGCGCGGTCACCTTCCCCTTCAGGTCGGGGCGGGTGAGCAGCTCGTCGACGGTACGCACGTCCTTGGCGACGGTGCCGTTGAAGGCGATGCCGGCGATGCCGGACTGCCACGGCACGCCGTACTCGTCGTTGGTGTCGAAGGAGCGGGCCCGCAGCGACAGCAGCCGCTTGGCCTCGACGTTGGGCAGGTTGGTCTTGTCGAGCTTCTGCAGCCAGCCGAGCCGGATCATCCGCGCGGCGAGCCAGTCGGTGAGGACCATGATGTCCCGTCCGGTGGGCTGGCAGCCGGCGAGCTGGTTGCGCACCTTGCCGAAGAACTCGTTGTTGTCGTTGATGTCCTCGTTGTACGTGACCTGGATGCCGGTCTGCTGCTGGAAGGCGAGCAGCGTCGGTCGCTTCGACTCGTCCTTCTCGTCGACGTCGATATACTGCGGCCAGTTGGAGAAGTTGATGGTCTTCTCACCGGCGGAGAGGTCGTCGCTGACGCAGCTGCCCTCGGCCTTGCGCGCGCCCGCGGTGCCGCAGCCGGCCAATGTGACGCCGGCGCCGAGCAGCGCCCCGGACGCGAGGATGCCCCGCATGACGGCGCGCCGCGACGCGCGCGCCAGGCCGAGCACGGCCGCGGTTTCCGGTGAGGGTGACAGACGAGGTCGCTTGCGCATGTGCGGGCTCCCGAGAGGGGTCGACAGACGTGACGGGGTGTGCCGGTCGGCGTAAGCCAGGGTGCGATCCGAGGCCCGATCTTGACATGCTGTAACCGGCATCACAAGGGATTCCGTCGTGAATATCGCTCCCGCCTACGAAATGCGCCACAATCGCACGCGCCGTCCGCGATCGCGGGGCCGCCGGGCAGCACACTCGAAACGACCGGGACATACGGGGGAAACGACATGATCAACCGGCATGGCGACGATCGTCGCGGCGGCGGGCGCCGGGTGGTGCTGCGGGAGGGGAGCAACGCGCTCCTCGACGACGTCGCGAAACAGATCATCGAGCAGCTGCAGGAGGACGGCCGGCGGCCGTACGCGGCGATCGGCAAGGCGGTCGGGCTCTCCGAGGCGGCGGTGCGCCAGCGCGTGCAGCGACTGCTCGACGCCGGCGTGATGCAGATCGTCGCGGTGACGGACCCGCTCCAGCTCGGCTTCCCCCGGCAGGCGATGATCGGCCTGCGCACCTCCGGCGACCTGGAGCGGGTCGCGGACCGGCTGGCCGAGCTGGAGGAGGTGGACTACGTCGTGATCACCGCGGGGTCGTTCGACCTGCTCACCGAGGTTGTCTGCCGCAACGACGACCACCTGCTGGAGATCCTGCAGCGGCTGCGGGCCGTGGAGGGCGTGGTGTCGACGGAGGCGTTCGTCTACCTCAAGCTCCGTAAGCAGACCTACAGCTGGGGCACTGCGTAATTCGTGGCTGAAGGCGAGCTGGGCCACTGATTTCGTCGCCTGTCGCCGTTATGGCTGTCGGTAACACTTGCATCAGGGCGGACCGCTGTGCGATAACCGTGACCAGAGCGGCCGGCGCTGACCCGCACCGGCCCGACGACGCGATGGGGCTGACATGGCCAACGCCACCGACCACCTCTGGATGCATTTCACCCGGATGTCCAGCTACCGCGACGGCGAGGTGCCGACCATCGTCCGCGGCGAGGGCGCGTACGTCTGGGACTCCCGGGGACGCCGCTACCTCGACGGACTGGCCGGGCTGTTCGTCGTCAACGCCGGCCACGGCCGCACCGAGCTGGCCGAGGCCGCCGCGAAGCAGGCCTCCGAGCTCGCGTACTTCCCGCTCTGGTCGTACGCCCACCCGACCGCCGTCGAGCTGGCCGAGCGGATCGCGGCGTTGACCCCCGGCGACCTCAACCGGATCTTCTTCACGACGGGTGGATCCGAGGCGGTCGAGTCGGCGTGGAAACTCGCCCGCGCCTACTTCAAGCGGACCGGCAAGCCCACCAAACACAAGGTCGTCAGCCGCTACATCGCCTACCACGGCACCTCGATGGGGGCCCTGTCGATCACCGGACTGCCGGGCATCAAGAGCGACTTCGAGCCGCTCGTCCCGGGCGGCATCAAGGTGCCCAACACCAACTTCTACCGCGCGCCGGAGCACGGGGACTCCCCCGAGGCGTTCGGCCGGTGGGCGGCCGACGAAATCGGCCGGGCCATCGAGCGCGAGGGGCCGGAGACGGTGGCCGCGGTCTTCCTGGAGCCGGTGCAGAACTCCGGCGGCTGCTTCCCGCCGCCGCCCGGCTACTTCGAGCGGGTCCGCGAGATCTGCGACGCGTACGACGTACTGCTCGTCTCCGACGAGGTGATCTGCTCCTGGGGCCGGCTCGGCGAGTACTTCGGGGCCCAGCGCTACGGCTACCAACCCGACATCATCACCACCGCGAAGGGCATCACCTCCGGCTACGCCCCGCTCGGCGCGATGATCGCCTCAGACCGGCTGATCGAGCCGTTCCTGCACGACAGCAGCATGTTCGCGCACGGCATCACCTTCGGCGGGCACCCCGTCTCGTGCGCGGTGGCGCTCGCCAACCTCGACGTCTTCGCCCGTGAGGACCTGGTCGGGCACGTGCGCGCCACCGAGGGGGCCTTCCGGTCCACCCTGGAGAAGCTGACCGACCTGCCGATCGTCGGCGACGTCCGCGGCGACGGCTACTTCTACGGGATCGAACTGGTCAAGGACAAGGCGACCAGGGAGACGTTCGACGAGGCGGAGTCCGAGCGCCTGCTGCGCGGCTTCCTCTCCGGCGCGCTGTTCGAGGCCGGGCTCTACTGCCGCGCCGACGACCGCGGCGACCCGGTCGTCCAGCTCGCCCCGCCGCTGATCGCCGAGCAGGCCCAGTTCGATGAGATCGAGCAGATCCTGCGCGCGGTCCTGACCGAGGCGTGGCAGCGGCTCTGACGCCGAATATCCGACCCTTTAGTGGGTGGGGGGGATGACGCGGAGGTGGCCGCGGCGGCCGGTCTGCTGCCCGGACTGCGGGTCCTCGGGCAACTCGTCGGCGCGGGGCGGGGCCGGGCGCGCCGCCTCGCGCACCGCCTCGGCGAGCGCGACCAGGTCGTCGGTGGTCGGCGGCGGGGGCTCGAACTCGCCCTCGTGCCGCACGACCTCCCAGCCGCGCGGGGCGGTCAGGTTGCGGGCGTGCGGCTCACACAGGTCGTACGTGTGTGGCTCGGCAAATGCCGCGAGTGGCCCCACGACCGCCGTCGACTCGTTGTAGACATAGGTCAACGTGGCGACGGCCTGACGGGGGCAGCCGTTTCGGGAGCAACGCCGTGGTGACCTCACGGCGGGCACGTTATCGCCCCGGCCGCCTCCGGCGGTCCGCTTGGCGTTGCGACACGCCGGCAACCGTGATCCGCCACATTTCCGTCGCCACCGCCGGACTACTCTGGCGTTCGTGAGCGAGGCATTGACCACGGGCGGAGAACACCGCCGCCGTGACGCGGCCCGGCGGATCCGGCGGGACCGGCACGGGCGCGGCCTGCGGGGCCGCCTGGTGCCCGCGACCGTGCCGCTGGCGCGGACGAAGGCGGAGGTCTTCGACGACCTGGTGCTGGACACCGTCGAGACGCTCGAACGCCGCTTCGCCAAGGAACTGGCCGGGGTCGAGTTCGCGGTGGAGGACGTGCCGCCGGACCTGAACGTCTACGACTCGGACGTGCTGGAGGACGGCGAGGTGCCGCTGGCGCGGCTGCTGCCCGGCCGGCCGGGTCGGCAGGAGGTGCCGCCGCGCATCGTGCTGTACCGGCGACCGCTGGAGTTCCGCGCGATGGACCGCGAAGACCTGGCCGACCTGGTGCACGACGTGATCATCGAGCAGGTGGCGAACCTGCTCGGGGTGGACCCGGACGAACTCGCCTAGCGCGCCCGCCGGGACGCCCCGCGACGGCGCACCGGGGCCGGAAACGGCGGTCGGCCGGGTGGAGGCCACCCGGCCGACGTCCGACTTGGTACGCGTATCCCGCGGTCATGTCCGCCAGCGGCTCCCGCGGACATTGTCCGCCGTCGACGTCGCCGGACGCCTCAGGCGACCCGCCGCTTGAGCTTGCGCCGCTCCCGCTCGGACAGTCCACCCCAGATGCCGAACCGCTCGTCGTGGCCCAGCGCGTACTCCAGGCACTCGGCCTTCACGTCGCAGCGCGAACAGATGCGCTTCGCCTCACGGGTGGAGCCGCCCTTCTCCGGGAAGAACGCCTCGGGGTCGGTCTGCGAGCAGAGCGCCCGCTCCTGCCACTCCGGCGCGTTCCCGAGCAGGTCGGCCACTTCGAGTCGGCCGTCCATCGTCAGTGCCTCCTTATCGCGCGCCCGCGTCGTACGCCGGCGCAACCCCCCACGCGGAAGGCGTGTCCAATTCGTCCGTACGGTCCGCGTTTCGCCCGTCCCGTTCGAACGACCCCACCGAAATTACACGCGTGTAATGCGTGCGTAGTCAAGCGGAACCTGATAAATGGGGGGCTTCTCCTGACACCGTCCCGGGGGGAGCCGCGACGGGGCCGAAACCGCTCCCGCAATCTGCCCTATCGACCGAAACCCCAAACCGGTAACGGTTACCCCGGCGAGTCGCGCAAAAAACCGGCCGTGGCGGACCGTAAGTATGAGGTCACGTTCGGCGATCATGCTGGCACACCTCACCGCGAGGTGTCAGCGGAACGACGAAGGGCCGGCCTCCGGGACGCCGCAAAACACGCCGCAACCCGCGATTTCCACCCGATCGGCCGATCCGCACCCGGCACGGACAGTAACCCGATCACTCCATTTGGTCGATGAGCACCGGCCGCCGCAACGACCGGCCGAACTCGGCGACCGCGCCACCGCGCCACCGACGCGGACCCCCGGGCGCCGCGACGTTCAGCGCAGCTGGCCGTACGCCGTCGTGCGCTGCCGCGCGGTACGCCCGGCGGCCGCCGCGATCGCCTCCAGCTGGGCCACCGTGCGGGCGGAGCCGTTCTCCGAGCCCGCCATCCGGGAGATGGTCTCCTCCATCAGGGTGCCGCCGAGGTCGTTGCAGCCGCCGCGCAGCATCGCCACCGTGCCCTCGTCGCCGAGCTTCACCCAGGAGCACTGGATGTTGGCGATCCGGCCGTGCAGCAGCAGCCGCGCCATCGCGTGCACCACCCGGTTCTCCCGCCACGTCGGACCGGGGCGGGCGATCCCGGCCAGATAGATCGGGGCGTTGGTGTGCACGAACGGCAGCGCGACGAACTCGGTGAAGCCGCCGGTGCGGTCCTGGACGTCGGCCAGCACCCGGAAGTGCCCGAGCCACTGTCGCGGGTGGTCCACGTGGCCGTACATCATCGTCGAGCTCGACCGGATCCCCAGCTCGTGCGCCGTGCTCACCACCTCGACCCAGGTGGCGGCCGGGAGCTTGCCCTTGGTCAGCACCCAGCGCACGTCGTCGTCGAGGATCTCGGCGGCGGTGCCGGGGATCGTGTCCAGCCCCGCGTCCCGCAGCAGTCCGAGCCACTCGCGCACCGGAACGCCGGCCTTACCCGCCGCGGTGACGATCTCCATCGGCGAGAAGGCGTGCACGTGCAGACCGGGGACCCGTTCCTTGACGGCCCGGACCAGATCCGCGTACGCGGTCACCGGCAGCTTCGGGTCGATGCCGCCCTGCATGCACACCTCGGTCGCCCCCGCCCGCCAGGCCTCCTCCGCCCGATCGGCGACCTGCGTCAGCGACAGCCGGAACGCGTCGGCGTCCCGCTCCCGCTGCGCGAACGCGCAGAACCGGCAGCCCACGTAGCAGACGTTGGTGAAGTTGATGTTCCGGTTGACCACGTAGGTCACGTCGTCGCCGACCACGTCGCGCCGCACGTCGTCGGCGATCCGGCACAGCTCGTCCAGCGCCGCCCCGTCGGCGGCGAAGAGCGCCAGCGCGGCCGCCTCGTGCCGCGGCTCCAGCAGCGCGGCCGGGTCGTCGCCGGCGAGCCGCAGCCCGGCCCGCAGATCCGCCGGGAGCGCGGCGACGGACGGCGCGCCGGTCAGGTGCGCGGCAACCTCCGTCCAGTCGCCGTAGACGGAGTCGAAGTCGCCGCGGCGGTCGCCGGTGCGGCCGGTCGTGTCGATCGTATGGTGCAGATCCGTGCGACCCCCCGGAACGAACGCCTCCTCCGGCTCCTGCCACGGCCGCCCCACCGGGCGCGCCGCCTCGACCGCCAGACCCGTCGCCGGATCGGCCAGCGCGGACACGTGCGGCAGCAGCCGCGGGTCGAGCCACGGATCGCCGCGCCGCACGTACTCGGGGTAGATGGTCAGCCGCTCCCGCAGCGTGAACCCGGCCGCGGCCGACCGCGCCGCCAGCTCGTCGATCTGCGGCCACGGCCGCTCCGGGTTGACGTGGTCGGGCGTCACCGGCGACACCCCGCCCCAGTCGTCGATCCCCGCGCGCAGCAGCAGCGCGTACTCGTCGTCGATCAGGTTCGGCGGGGCCTGGATCCGGGCCTTCGGCCCGAGCACCACCCGGGCCACCGCGATCGTCGCCGCCAGCTCACGCAGCTCCGCGTCCGGCATGCCCCGCATCGCGGTGTCCGGCTTGGCGCGGAAGTTCTGCACGATGACTTCCTGGATGTGCCCGTACTCGCGGGCCGCGCGGCGGATCGCGAACAGCGCGTCGGCCCGCTCGGCGAGCGTCTCGCCGATGCCGATCAGGATGCCGGTGGTGAACGGCACCCCGACCCGGCCGGCGTCCTCCAGCACCCGCAACCGCACCGCCGGCTCCTTGTCCGGGGAGCCGTAGTGCGGGCCACCGGGCTCCGACCAGAGCCGCGTCGCGGTCGTCTCCAGCATCATGCCCATGCTCGGCGCGACCGGCTTGAGCCGCTGCAGCTCCGCCCAGGACAACACGCCCGGGTTGAGGTGCGGCAGCAGCCCGGTCTCCTCCAGCACCGCGATCGCGCTGGCCCGCACGTAGTCCAGGGTGGAGTCGTATCCCCGCTCGTCCAGCCACTGCCGGGCCGCCGGCCACCGCTGTTCCGGCCGGTCCCCCAGCGTGAACAGCGCCTCCTTGCACCCCTGCGCCGCGCCCGCGCGGGCGATCGCCAGCACCTCGTCGCGGTCGAGGAACGCCGCGGGCAGCCGGTGCGGAACCGTCGCGAACGTGCAGTAGTGGCAGCGGTCCCGGCAGAGCCGGGTCAGCGGGATGAAGACCTTCTTCGAGTACGTCACCACGCCGGGCCGGCCCGCCTCGCGCAGCCCCGCGTCGCGCACCGCGCCGGCGACACCCAGCAACTCGTCCAGGTGCCCGTCGCGCGCGGCGAGCAGCACCGCCGCCTCCTGCACGTCGAGCCCGCGGCCGTCCGCCGCCCGCCGCAGCGCGCGCCGCAACGCCGCTTCCGTCGGCGCGGACCCGTCCGGCCGCGCGAGTGCCTGGTTCGATCCCGATTGCGTGCGATCAGCCACCCGGAAAGCCTAGGCCCTGCCACCGTCGACGCAGTGCGGTGAACGCCACATGGACGTGGCGGGCGCCCCACGGGGCACCCGCCACGAATGTCACCGCCGGCGTTACCGCGGATCCTCCGGCTTGATCACCTGGGTGCGCTGGCCGTCGTCCTCCGACCCGCTCGGCTGCTCCCCGCCCGGCTGCGCGCCGAGCGGCTTGATGACCTGCGTGCGCTCCCCCGTCTCGCCGTCGCCGGTCGGCTGCGGCGGCACCGGGATCGACTGGGTCGGCTCGGCCGCGGGCGGCGTCGAGACAGGCGCCGCGCCCGGCTGCGCCGGGGGCGCGGCGTGCGGCGCCGGCGGAGCCGACTGGGGCGCGGGCGGGAACGACTGCGGGGCGCCCGGGTACGGGGCACCGAACTGCGGCTGACCGGGCGCGCCGGACTGCCCGTACGGCGGCGCGGGGTAGCCGGGCTGACCGTACGGGTAGCCCTGCGGGTGGCCGCCCTGCGGTGCGCCGTACTGCTGCGGGTAGCCGGGCTGGCCGTACGGGTGCGGCTGGCCGTACACACCGGGCTGCGGCTTCGGCTTGGGCACGTAGTAGAGGGTGCGCCAGAGCTTGAACACGGCGTACGCGGCGACGCCGAGAACGGCGAGCCAGGCGAGCCGGACCAGCAGGGTCAGGAAGCCGAGCCACACGCTGCGCTCCATGAGCGCCACCAGTCCGATCAGCACCCCGAAGAGCACCCCGAAGAACGCGGCGACGGCGTACTCGACCAGGGCGATCAGCGTGATCAGCTTGGCCCGGCGGACGGCCGGCCGGACGTGGGTGGCGAGCAGCACCGCCACGATCGGCAGCGCGATGGTGGTCAGGCTGACGAAGCCGTCGAAGCTGCCGGCCGCGCGCAACGTGAACGGTGCGGTGAACTCGGTGTCCGAGAAGAGCAGTCGGAGCAGCGCGACGAACATGAAGACGGCGTTGGCGCCGAGGAGTACCAGGGCGGCGAGCTCGCGGAGGGGCTTCGTGATCTCACTGGCCGGCGCACCGTCGGTGGGCGCGGCCCCGGGTTGGGTGGTCAATGATCCCCCTGTGCACAGATGGCGGACGGATGCGCCCGTGAGCGTAGCCGGACGGGCTGTCCGTTGAATCCCCGAAGTGAGCGCCATCGAAACCGCGCAACCCGCCGTGCGGCGCGGATCCCGACGTAGGCGAGGATGGGCGGCATGCACATCGTGGTACTTGCCGGGGGCATCGGCGGGGCCCGCTTCCTGACCGGCGTGCGCGCGTACGCGGGTCAGATCGGTGCCGAGGTGACCGCCGTGGTCAACGTCGGTGACGACGCGATCATGCACGGCCTGCGGATCTGCCCCGACCTGGACAGCGTGATGTACACGCTCGGCGGGGCCGCCGATCCGGAACGCGGCTGGGGCCGCGCCGCCGAGACCTGGACGGTGAAGGAGGAGCTCGCCGCGTACGGGGCCGAGCCCACCTGGTTCGGGCTGGGCGACCGGGACATCGCCACGCACCTGGTCCGCACGACCATGATGAACGCCGGATACCCGCTCTCGGCCGTCACCGAGGCGCTCTGCGCGCGTTGGCGACCCGGAGTACGCCTGCTGCCCGCCACCGACGAGCGGCTGGAGACGCACGTGGTGGTCGAGACCAACGACGGCCAGCGGGCGATCCACTTCCAGGAGTGGTGGGTGCGGTACCGGGGTGAGATCCCGACCCGCCGGTTCGTGTTCGTCGGCGCCGACGCGGCCCGGCCCGCGCCCGGCGTGCTCGACGCGCTCGCCGGCGCCGACGTGGTGCTGCTGGCGCCCAGCAACCCGGTCGTGAGCATCGCTCCGATCCTGGCCGTGCCGGGGCTACGGGAGGCGCTGACCGGCAACCGGGCACCGGTCGTCGGGGTCTCCCCCATCATCGGCGGCGCGCCCGTGCGCGGCATGGCCGACAAATGCCTGTCGGTGATCGGGGCTGAGTGCAGCGCGGCCGGCGTGGGCCGGCTGTACGGGGCGCGCCGCGACGGCGGGCTGCTGGACGGCTGGCTCGTCGACACCACCGACGCCGGCGCCGAGGTGCCGGGCGTGACGGTGCGGTCGGCGCCACTGTGGATGTCCGACGAGGCGGCGACGACGGCGATGGTGCGGGACGCGATGGAGTTGACGCGATGAGCGGGCGGCACAGCGCGCCGGAGCCGCAGAACGCCGAGCGGGTGCTCGAGATCCTGCCGGTGCGGGGCATCGGCGACGTGACCCCCGGTGACGACCTGGCGGCGCTGATCGGGGGCGCGGCGCCGTGGCTGCGCGACGGTGACGTGCTCGTGGTCACCAGCAAGATCGTGTCGAAGGCGGAGGGCCGGCTGGTCGACGTGCCGACCGGGGAGCCGGAGCGGGCGGCCGCGCGCGAGGAGGTGCTGGCCGCGGAGACGGCCCGCCCGGTGGCGCGACGCGGTCCGACCCGGATCGTGCAGACCCACCACGGCTTCGTCATGGCGGCGGCCGGGATCGACGCGTCCAACGTGGACGCGTCCCGGCTGGTGCTGCTCCCGAAGGACCCGGACGCCTCGGCCCGCGCCCTGCGGGCGGCGCTGCGGGAACGGCACGGCGTCGACGTGGCGGTGATCGTCTCCGACACCATGGGCCGGCCGTGGCGCAACGGCCTGACCGACGTGGCGCTCGGGGCGGCCGGGATCGGGCCGATCCGCGACCACCGCGGCGAGACCGACCCGTACGGCAACGAGCTGTCCATCACCCAGATGGCCGTGATTGACGAGCTGGCCGGCGCCGGCGAGCTGGTCAAGGGCAAGTGCGACCAGGTGCCGGTCGCGGTGGTGCGCGGCTACCTCGCGGCCGCGGAGCCCGACGACGGCCCCGGCGCGGTGGCGCTGGTCCGCGACGCCGCCCAGGACCTGTTCTCGCTCGGCACCGCCGAGGCGACCGCGGCCGGTCTGCTCGCGGCCGCGACGCTGGCCGACGGGACGGCCCCGCCGCACGCCCCGGTCGATCCGGCCGCGGTGGCCCGCGCGATCGCCGCCGTGGCCGCGGTGATCGCGCCCGGCACGGCGTTCACCCACACCACCGACCCCGAGGTACGCCAGCGGCTCGCGCCGCAGGCCCCCCGCGGGGCCTCCGGGCTGATCCTGTGCCGGCTGCCCGCGCCCGCGACGCCGGGCGATCTGATCCGCCTCGGCGCCGACCTGCACCGGTTGCGCGCCGCGCTCGCCGCCGAGGCGGTGGCCAGCACCCCGCTCGCGGTCCCGGCTTCCGACGACGACCGCCCCCTCGCCGCCCTCCTCGCCGTCTGACCGCCCTGCGCAGGCCCCGCCGGCCCCGCCGGCCCCCCGGAGCCTGCGGTCAGGACTGGTCGAGCATGGCCCGGCCGAGCGGGGTGAGGGTGTGCAGCACGGTGTTGCGGTCCCGGTGGCTGACCAGCAGACCGGCGTTGCGCAGCACGGTCGCGTGCTGGCTGGCCGCCGCCGCGGAGATGCCCAGCCGACGCGCCACCTCCCCCGTCGAGCAGCCCCCGTCGACCACCTCGAGGACGGCGGCGCGGGTGCGGCCGAGCAGCGCCGCCAACGCGTCCCGCCCACCGGCCGGCGCCGACGCGCGCCCCGCACCGGCCTCCGGCGAGGGCGCCAGCCCGCGCAGCCGATCGACCGGGTAGACGAGCACCGGCGGCAGGGTGGGGTCGACGAGCGCGACCGGGGTGCGGGCGCAGAAGAACGAGGGCACCAGCAGCAGGCCGCGACCGTCCAGGTGCAGCTCGCGCCGCGCCGGGTAGTCGAGCACCCGCAGCACCCCCGACTCCCACTGCATCGCCGGGCGCAGGCTGGTCAGCAGCGCCTCCGCGCCCCCGTCGAGCAGCGCCCGCGCCCGCCGCGTCCGGTCCGCCTCGACGGCCGCCTGGATGCGCTCCCAGTACGGCGCGATCGCCACATCGCGGTAGTGCTCCATCGAGTCGGTCAGCTGTTGCAGCATCTCGGGCTCGCCGCGCGCCAGCGCGGACGCGGTCGGGGGCAGCGGTTTCTCGGCGGCGAGCAGGGTGAGATCGCGGTGCAGGATCTCCGGTGGGGTGGCCCGGACCGCCGCCAACCCCGCCTCGAACCCCTGCAGGCTGTTGTACGGGGTCAGGAAATCCGGGAAGTAGCCGCGCGGCGGGTTGAGGGCGAAGAGCAGGCGCAGGTCGCGGCTGCCGCTGTCGCGGCGCAGCGCGCGGGACACGTCCCGGCGCCAGCCGGCCATGACCGGGTCGCCGCTGCGCCCCTGCAGCAGGTGCAGGCTCAGCACGAGCTCCCAGACCGGGTCGGCGGGGGCGACCCGGGTCCGGGCGATGTCCTCGCCGGAGAAGAAGATTCTCAGCACGGCGCACTCCCGGGGCGGCTGCGGGCGGAGGTCGGGCGGGGCCATCGGCACCTTATCGGGCCGCTCTGAGCTGTGTCTTTAATCGAGGGCTGAAATGACTCGACGCCCGGTGGCGGCGCCCGGCATGCTCGTCACTCAGCCGGGGGGACCGGCAGCGCCCGGGCGACCGCCACGAGGGCTCGCGGCCTTCGCTTCCGCGGGGGTGGTGCCCGGGCGCGCCGCGCCGGTGCCCGGCGGCGGAGCGACGGACCGTCCGTACAGTGGGCGCGTGCTCGAGAAGCTGCATGCCGACGTGGTCGCCGTCCTCAGCGCCTGGCAACCGCCGACGGCGACGGCCACGGCCGCACGCGAACGGACCCTGCGCCTGCTGGACGCCGGCCCGGTGGCGCTGACCCGCGACCATCAGCCCGGCCACGTGACCGCCAGCACGCTGGTGGTCGACGCCGACGGCGCGCGCGTGCTGCTCTGCCTGCACGGGAAATTCCACCGCTGGGTGCAGCTCGGCGGGCACTGCGAGCCGGGCGACCCGACGCTGGCCGACGCGGCGCTGCGCGAGGCGACCGAGGAGTCCGGGATCACGGGACTGCAGCTGCATCCGGTCCCGATCGACCTCGACATCCATCCGGTCGGCTGCGGCGGCGGGTCGCTCCACTACGACGTGCGCTTCGCCGCGGTCGCGCCGGCGGGCGCGATCGAGCGGGTCAGCGCGGAGTCCGCCGCGCTCGGATGGTTCGCCCCGGACGCGTTGCCCGAGCCGCTGGCGGATGCCACCGCGCAGCTGGTGGCACCCGCGCTCGCGGCGGTCACACGTAGATCTCTTCGCCCCGCTCCTTGAGGCCGTCAACCAGCTTCTTGACGTCCTGGGCCCGCTCCCGCGGACAGACCAGCACCACGTCCGGGGTGTCCACCACGATCAGGTCCCGGACGCCCAGCGCCGCGACCAGCCGTCCCGAGTACGGCACCACGACCAGCCCCGCGCTGTCGTGCAGCAGCACGCCCGGCTTCTCCTCGGCGGCCGGCGCGCCCAGCACGACGTTGCCGTCCGCGTCGGCCGGGAGCACCTCGCCGAGGGTGTGGAAGTCACCGACGTCGTTCCAGCCGAAATCGCCGGGCACGGTGCCGACCCGCCCCACGGCGGCGGCCCCCTCCATCACCGCGTAGTCGACGGAGATCCTGGTCAGCGTGGGCCACACCTCGCCGAGCACCTCGTCGCGTTCCGGCGAGTCCCAGACCTCCGTGATCCGCATCAGGCCGGCGTGCAGCTCCGGCTGCTGCCGGGCGAGCTCCGCGAGGAACACCTCCACCCGCCACACGAACATGCTGGCGTTCCAGAGGTAACGGCCGGAGTTCACGTAGCCCTCCGCCACGTCGTACGCGGGCTTCTCGGCGAACTCCTCGACGCTGCGCAGCGGCCCGGAGCCGATCGGGCCGCCGCACCGCAGGTAGCCGTAGCCGGTCTCCGGACGCGTCGGCGTGATCCCGACGGTCATCAGCAGCCCCTGCTCGGCGCCGACCACCGCCTGCCTGACGGTCTCCGCGAACCGCTCCGGATCCCGGATCAGGTGGTCGGCGGCGAACGAGCCCATCACCGCGTCGGGGTCGCGCCGCGCGATCACGGCGGCGGCCAGCCCGATCGCCGCGCACGAGTCGCGCGGCGAGGGCTCCACCAGGATGTTCTCCTGCGGCACCGCCGCCAGCTGCCGGGCGACCGACGCGGCGTGCGCGACGCCCGTCACCACCAGCGTCCGCTCCGGCGTGGTCAGCGGCGCCAGCCGATCGACGGTCGCCTGCAGCAGCGAGGCGGCGGTGCCGGTGAGGGGGTGGAGAAACTTCGGGTTGCCGGCGCGGGACAACGGCCACAGGCGGGTGCCGCTGCCGCCGGCCGGAATGACGGCGAAGAGCATCAGCCCATCATGCCTGTCCGGTCGCAACGGCTGTGCGGGACCGAGATATCACGCGGCGGCCCGCGTCCACGCCGCGATGTGGACCTCGGCGCTGGACTCCCAGGTGAACTCCTTGGCCCGGTCGAAACCGGCCTTGGCCAGCGCCAGCCGCCGCGACTCGTCGTCCAGCAGCGCCGCCAGGTCCGTGGCGATCTCGGCGGGATCCTCGCTCGTGTACGCCACCGCGTCGCCGCCCACCTCGGGCAGGGAGAGCCGGGGCGTGGTCAGCACCGGGGCGGCGCAGGCCATCGCCTCCAGGATCGGCAGGCCGAATCCCTCGCCGTACGACGGGTAGGCGGCGACCAGGGCGCCGCCGAGGAACCCGGGCAGGTCGGCGTAGCGCAGGTAGCCGGGGCGCAGCAGCCGCAGGTGCGCCGGAACCTCCGCGACCGCCCGGTCGATGTCGTCGTCGTGGCCCTGGCCGCCGGCGACCACCAGCGCGGGCGGGTTCGGCCGGTCCTTGACGGCGAGCGCCCAGCCCCGGATCAGGTTCGGCACGTTCTTGCGCGGCTCCTTCGCGCCGAGGAACGCGACGTAACCGGTGTTGCCGAGCCCGAGACGGGCGCGCACCCGCGCCTTCTCCTCGTCGGTCGGCGCGTGGAAGGCGTTCGGGTCGACGCCGTGGTAGGCGACGTCGATGCGGGTCGGGTCGGCGTCGAGCAGCCGGATCAGCTCGTCGCGGGTCGCCTTGCTCGGCACGATCACCCGGTCGGCGCGGCGCAGCGACGTCTTGATCGCGCTGCGGAAGAACGTGCGGCGGGACTTGTCGTAGTGCTCCGGTTCGGTGAAGAAGGTCGCGTCGTGCACGGTGACCGTCACCGGACAACCGGCCCGCAGCGGGCAGGTGTAGAAGGGCGAGTGCAGCACGTCGGCGCCGACCTGCTGGGCCAGCAGCGGCAGGCCGGTCTGCTCCCAGGCGAGGCGGGCCGGGCGGTGCGCGACGGCCGCCGGCGCGGCGATCACCTCGGCGGCGGGCAGCATCCGGGTGTAGCGCTCGACGTCGGTGCGCAACGCGACCACGGCCAGCTCCACCCCCGACCCGATGACCTTGCCCAGCGCGCCGAGCAGACCGTCGACGTATCGACCGACGCCACCCCGGTCGGCGGGGACACTCGTGGCGTCGATGAGCACGCGGGGCGGGCGACCGGCGGTCACTGGGCAACTCCTCGGAGGCGGGGGATGTGGGGAACAACACGCACCGCCCAGCCTACGCCGCGCCGGACACCCGCCGATGCCTGCGACGCGACCGTTGGGGGGTCTTTCCCCATCCCGTGGCCGCCGATTCAGCGGGCCGGTATCGGGTCGTCACGGTGCGTACCCCACCCGGTATCGTCGCCACGGATGGCCCACAACATTGCCCGGATCTTCGCCGCCGCGGTCGCGCAGGATCCGACCCGCCCGCTGCTGACGTGGTACGACGACGCCACCGGGGAACGCACCGAACTCTCCGGCGCGACGCTCGCGAACTGGGTGTCCAAGACCGCCAACCTGCTCGTCGACTCCGCCGGGGTCACCGCCGGCGACGCCGTCGGCGTGCTGCTGCCGCCGCACTGGCAGACCGCCGCCGTGCTGCTCGGCGCGTGGTCGGCCGGACTGCTGGTCGAAACCGAGCCGGCCCGGCCGGTCGAGGTGCTCTTCGCCGCCGCCGACCGGGCCGAGGAGGCGACGGCGTGGCCGGCCGGCGAGCGCTACCTTCTCTCGCTCGCCCCGATGGCCGCGCCGCTGCGGGACGTGCCCGCGGGCTTCGCCGACTACGTGGTGGAGGTGCGCGGCCACGGCGACCACTTCACGCCGTACACGCAGGGCGGGCCGCAGGACGCGGACCTGATCGCCCGCGCGGCCCGGCGCGGCGCGGAGCTCGGCCTGACCGGCGGCGCCCGCGTGCTGGTCGACGCGGCGCGGCACGCCAACCCGCTGGACTGGCTGCTGGCGCCGCTGGCCGCCGGCGCGAGCATCGTCCTGTGTGGCCACGCCGACCCGGCCCGACTGCCCGACCGCGCGGCGGTCGAGAAGGTCACGCTGTCGCTGTCATAGCCCGCCCGGGACCACCCCGCGCAGCGTGCCGTCCGGCTCGCAGACATAGAAGTTGGCGCGGTCGCCCAGCCACGGTCGGGCCCGCGCCTCCCGCTCGGAGAGCACCTTCTCCTGCATGTCCAGGATGACGTAGCGGGAGCCGTCGGGATCGCCGGTGCGCCAGCCCGGACCGTAGAGCCGGTCCACGAGCGACTCGCGACGCCGGGCGCAGAGCGCGCCGTCGGTCACCCAGTCGGCGGGCAGCCGGCACCAGAACGTGCGGGTGATCTTCGCGAACGGGTCGACGGCGGTGGCGCCCTCGACCCGCACGGCGAGCGTGTCGGTGATGGTCAGGCGGAGGTAGACGCCCACGACCGTTGAAACGCCGATCCCATCCACGCCCGTTGCCAGACGTGCGGCCGATTCATACCGTCCGCGCGGACGGCGTCGCCTCGGCTCAGCGGTCGGTCCGCTCCCTCGCGTAGCGCTCGAACGCCACCAGCGACTCGGGGTTGGCGAGCGCCCCGGTCGCGGCCGCGGAGTCCAGCGGCGTGCCGGTGAGGATCTTCTTCACGGGCACCTCCAGCTTCTTCGCCGACAGCGTGCGCGGCACCGCGCGGACCTGATGGATCTCGTCGGGCACGTGCCGCGGCGACAGCGCGGTGCGCAGCTCGGTGGCGATCCTCCGGCGCAGCGCGTCGTCGAGCTCCAGCCCGTCGGCGAGCACGACGAAGAGCAGCAGCTCCCCCGCGCCCCCCTCGGCGTCCTCGAGGTGCACCACGACCGAGTCGATCACCTCCGGCAGGGCCTCCACCACCGAGTAGAACTCCGCGGTGCCCAGCCGGACGCCGCCGCGGTTGAGCGTGGCGTCCGACCGTCCGGTGATCACACAGGTGCCGCGCTCGCTCACGGTGATCCAGTCACCGTGCCGCCAGATCCCCGGATAGTGGTCGAAGTACGCCTCGCGGTACCGCTTCCCCTCGGGATCGTTCCAGAACCCGACCGGCATGCTCGGCATCGGTTCGGTGATCACCAACTCGCCGAGCTCGCCCAGCACCGGTGCCCCGTCCGCGGACCGCGCCTCCACCTTCGCGCCGAGGCAGCGGCAGCCGATCTCGCCGGCGTAGACCGGCACCAGCGGCACCCCGCCCACGAAGCCGGTGCAGACGTCGGTGCCACCGGAGAGCGACTGCAGCTGCACGGTCGGGTTGACCGCCTCGTACACCCAGCGGAAGCCCTCCGCCGGCAGCGGCGCGCCGGTCGAACCCAGTCCGCGCAGCGCCGACAGGTCCGCCTCCGCGCGCGGAAGCACCCCGGCCTTGCGGCAGGCCAGCAGGAACGGCGCCGAGGTGCCGAAGTACGTCGTCTTCGACTCCTGCGCCAGCCGCCACAGCGCCCCCAGATCGGGGTGGCCGGGGTTGCCGTCGAAGAGCACGATCGCCGCGCCGACCGCCGGACCGGAGACGAGGAAGTTCCACATCATCCAGCCGGTCGTGCTGAACCAGAAGAACCGGTCCCCCGGCCCCAGGTCGTGGTGCAGCGCCAGCATCTTCAGGTGTTCGAGCAGGATGCCGCCGTGCCCGTGCACGATCGGCTTGGGCAGCCCCGTCGTTCCCGAGGAATAGAGCACGTAGAGCGGATGGTCGAAGGCGACCGGGGCGAACTCCAGCGGCTCGTCGGTCTCGGCCGCGAGCTCCGCCCAGGTCGTCGTGGCCGACGTCGGCGCGGCCATGTCGGCCGGGTTCGCCGCCGCGGCGGCCTGCCCGTCCAGATAGGGCAGCATCACCGTGTGTACGACCGAGGGCAGCGCCGCGCGGATCGCCGTCACCTCGGCGCGCCGATCGACCGGCTTGTCGCCGTAGCGGTAGCCGTCGACCGCGACCAGCACGGTCGGCTCGATCTGCTGCCAGCGGTCAACCACGCTGCGGGTGCCGAACTCGGGGGCGCAGGACGAGAAGATCGCGCCCAGACTGGTCGTCGCGAGCATCAGCACGAAGGTCTCGGGGATGTTCGGCGCGTACGCGGCCACCCGGTCGCCGGACCCGACGCCGAGCCGGCGCAGCCCCGCGCGCACGCGGCGTACCTGCTCGCGCAGCTCGCGGGCGGTCAGCGTGACCGGCGCCCGGGTCTGGCTGTAGCCGAGCACCACCGGGTCGTCGTCGGCCAGGCCGGGCATCCGCAGCACGTGCTCGGCGTAGTTGAGCGTGGCGCCGGGGAACCACCGCGCCCCCGGCATGGCGCGGCCCGCCAGCGCCCGCTGCGGCGGCGTGTGCGCGATGACGTCGAAGTAGTCCCAGATGGAGCCCCAGAACGCCTCGAGATCGGTCACCGACCAGCGCCACAGCGCGTCGTAGTCGGCGAAGTCCAGCCCGCGCTCGGCCCGCAGCCAGCGCAGATAGTGCCCGATCCGGGAACGTTCACGGACGTCGGCCGGCGGCGTCCAGAGCACGTCACCCACTGTGTTCACCCCTCCCGGCGGACCGCCACGACACTGTGGTGGTCCCGGCCGCCATCTTGCCGTACCCCACCCCGCTTCTCCGCCCCCGCATTCTCCCGACCCCGCAGTCCCGAAAACCGCGTGCCCACCCCACACCCCCCACCCCGCCCCTATGTGCCCCACCCCCGCGACGCGCCCCACCCCCGCGATCTGCCCCGCCCCCGCGATGCGCCCCACCCCCGCGACGCGCCCCGCCCCCGCGACGCGCCCCGCCCCCGCGACGCGCCCCGCCCCCGCGATCTTGCAGTTGTGGCCGCCCGTTGATGGCTCTTTGGGGCGATTTGTCGCGGCCACAACTGCAAGATCGGCGGGGGGCGGTGGGGGCGCGGGGGGCCGGGGGGGGCGGGGGGCGGGGCGGGGCGGGGGGTGGGTCAGGGGTTTGCGCGGGCGTGTTGGATGGCGCGGCGGCGTGCCAAGCGGTGCTCGCGGCGGATCTCGGCCTCCCGGAAGCGGCGCTCGTCCGTCGGCGTCTCCGGCAGCACCGGCCGCACCTCACGCGGCGCCCCGGCCACGTCCACCCCGACGAACACGAGGTACGCCGTGGCGACCCGGACCGGTTCGGCGTCCGCGGTGTCCCACCGCTCCGCGACCACCTTCACCCCGACCTCCATCGAGGTCTGGCCGGTCCAGTTGACCTGCGCGTGCGCGTGCACCAGATCACCGACCCGCACCGGCTCCACGAAGATGATCTCGTCGATCGCGGCGGTGACCGCCGTACCCCCGCTGTGCCGGGCGGCCGCGGCGCCGGCCACGTCGTCGACGAACTTCATGAGCACCCCGCCGTGCACCGTTCCGTAGAGGTTCACATCGACGGCGGTCATGATCCGACTGAGGGTGACCCGGGAGTACGAGGTGGGCTTTCCGGATGGCGCGGCGACGGACTGCTCGGTCATACCGGACACGGTACGGTGCCGCCATGCGTCATCTCTGGAGCTTGCTCGCCGGAATCGTGGTGGCACCGATCACCTGGCTGCTCATCGCGCTGGGCCAAGGTGGATCGAGCCGCACGGTGGCCGGCTGGGTCGAGGACGGTCGCTACGACACGGCCCGGCTGATCGAGCCGGCCGCCTACCTGGTGGCCGCCGGGATCCTGCTCGGCCTGCTCGGCACGCTGCGGGTCTCGCCGCTCGGCCCGCTGGCCGCCGGGCTGCTGCTGGTCGGGGCGTACGCCGGGATGTTCGCGGCGCCGTTCGTGATCCACGACAGCCTGCCCGACAACGAACAGCTCCTCGGCCGGCCGCTCCCGCTGGAGCTGCCGCTGGACAACGGGACGCTGTTCCTGCTCGGCGCGCTGCTGCTGATGGCAACGTTCAGCGCGCAGCGCTGGCGGCGGTGGCCGGGCACGTCCGCCGCCGCGGACGGCGCGACGATCGCCGCCCGTCCGGCCGGGGCGGGCGCGCCGGGGCCGGACGGCGACGGCGAGGCGCCGACGGTGGCCACGGAGCCGGTCGACGGGGCGGGCGACGCGGAACCGGGTGCCGGGCCGGGTGCCGGCGCGGGCGACGCGGAACCGGGTGCCGGGGTGGGCGACGCGGAGCGCGGTGGCGCGGCGACGCCGGAGCCGGGCGCTCCCCCGGCGGCGGGCGCTCCCCCGGCCGTCGTGCCGTCGCCGCGCGACGGCGACGCCACGGAGCGGGCGAACGCGCTGCCGCGCCGGCGGGACAGCCAGTCGCCGTGGTCCACCCCGCCGGGCGCGACGAAGCAGGAGACCACGACCGACTGACGTCGAGAAGCGGGGGCGGACCGCCGCGCGGCCCGCCCCGATGATCAGCCCTTCAGGAGCTGACGTGCCATCACGATCCGCTGCACCTGGTTCGTGCCCTCGTAGATCTGGGTGATCTTGGCGTCCCGCATCATGCGCTCGACCGGGAAGTCCTTGGTGTAGCCGTACCCGCCCAGCAGCTGCACCGCATCGGTGGTGATCTCCATGGCGGCGTCCGAGGCGAAGCACTTGGCGGCCGCGCCGAAGTAGGTCAGATCGACGTCGCCGCGCTCGGACTTGCCCGCCGCCGCGTACGTCAGCTGCCGCGCCGCCTCCAGCTTCATCCCCATGTCCGCGAGGAGGAACTGGATGCCCTGGAACTCGGCGACCGCCTTGCCGAACTGCTGCCGCTCCTGGACGTACCCCTTGGCGAAGTCCAGCGCGCCCTGCGCGATGCCGACCGCCTGCGCGGCGATCGTCACCCGGGTGTGGTCCAGGGTGCGCATCGCGGTGGCGAAGCCGGTCCCCGGCTCGCCGATCATGCGGTCCGCGGGGATCCGCACGTTGTCGAAGTACACCTCGCGGGTCGGCGAGCCCTTGATCCCGAGCTTCTTCTCCGGGGCGCCGAAGCTCACCCCCGGGTCGGACTTCTCCACCACGAAGGCGGAAATGCCGCGGGATCGGGCGGCCGGGTCGGTCACCGCGAAGACCGTGTAGTACTCGGAGACGCCGGCGTTGGTGATCCACCGCTTCGCACCGTTGAGCACGTAGTGATCGCCGTCACGCTCGGCCCGCGTGCTCATCGAGGCCGCGTCGCTGCCGGCCTCCGGCTCCGACAGGCAGTACGAGAACATCGCCTCGCCGGCCGCGACCGCGGTCAGGTAGCGGCGCTTGAGCTCCTCCGAGCCGGCCAGCAGCAGCGGCATCGTGCCGAGCTTGTTGACCGCCGGAATCAGCGAGGACGACGCGCAGGCGCGCGCCACCTCCTCGATCACGATCGCGGTGGCCAGCGCGTCCGCGCCCGCCCCGCCGTACTCGACCGGGATGTGCGGCGCGTGGAAGTCCGCCGCCCGCAGCGCCTCGTACGATGCCTTCGGGAACTCACCGGTCTCGTCGGCCTCGGCGGCGTTGGGCGCCACCTTCGCGTCGCACACCGCCCGCACGGCCTCCCGGATCGCTTCGTGCTCCTCCGGAACCTGATAAACGTCGAACGACGTCGCTGTCGACATGACGGCCTCCCCTTGGCGATAGCCTGCGCGGATGTGAGGATACCGACCGACGAGCGACTGCCCGTTCCGCCCACGTAGGCTGAACCACTATCGTCGCTTGCGCACCTCGGCGGCTTCAGCCGGGTCACGCAGCCGACCCGCGGCCCCAAAATGTGAACTGTCCGATGACGGCGTCGAGATCCGACGTCGCACCAGACCGCGACGCACCCACAGCGCGCCGCCGACGCGAGCGGAGACCACAGGCGTGACGATCCCGTACCCGAGTAGCCAGCCCGTGCCGTCGATCACGACGGTGACCCCGCCGTCGGGTTCGGCGCGGCCGCGGCTGACGTTCCTGGGCACCGGTTACCTGGGCGCCACGTACGCCATCTGCTACGCCGAGCTCGGCTACGAGGTGCTCGGTTTCGACGTCGACGCCGACAAGATCGCGATGCTCAACGCCGGGCAGGTGCCGATCCACGAGCCCGGCCTGGACGAGCTGCTCCGGCGCAATCTCGCCGCCGGGCGGCTCCGGTTCAGCACCGACATGGCCGAGACCGCGGACTTCGGTGACGTGCACTTCATCTGCGTGGGCACGCCGCAGCGCGCCGACGGCATGGGCGCCGACCTCTCCTACGTCGAGGCGTCGGTGACGAGCCTGGCCCAGCACCTGACCCGCAAGGCGTTGATCGTCGGCAAGTCCACCGTGCCGGTGGGCACCGCCGAGTGGGTGGAGCAGTTGGTCGGCAAGCACACCGCGGCCGATCTCGGGGTCGAGGTGGCGTGGAGCCCGGAGTTCCTGCAGGAGGGTTTCGCCGTCGACGACGTGCTGCGCCCCAACCGGATCGTGGTCGGCGTCAAGAGCGACTGGGCCAACGGCATGCTCTACGCCGCGCACAAGGGCGTCTTCGATCTCGCCGCCACCGAGGACCGCGAAGTTCCCCTGGTCATCACGGACTTCGCCACCGCCGAGTTGGTCAAGGTCGCGGCCAACGCGTTCCTGGCCACCAAGATCTCGTTCATCAACGCGATGGCCGAGGTCTGCGAGGCGGCCGGCGGGGACGTCACCCAGCTGGCCCGCGCGATCGGCTACGACCCGCGCATCGGCAACCGGTTCCTGCAGGCCGGTCTCGGCTTCGGCGGCGGCTGCCTACCCAAGGACATCCGGGCGTTCCAGGCCCGCGCGCAGGAGCTGGGCGCCGGTGAGGCCCTGCGCTTCCTGCACGAAGTCGACCTGATCAACCTGCGCCGCCGCACCCGCGTCCTCACCTTGGCCGCAGAGTTGTTGGGCCGCCGCTCCGGCCCCGCCGGACCCGACCTGTCCGGCACCCGCATCGCCGTGCTCGGCGCCACCTTCAAACCCAACAGCGACGACGTCCGCGACGCCCCCTCCCTCGCCGTCGCCGCGATGCTCGCCAAGGCCGGCGCCGACGTGCGCATCTACGACCCGCAGGGCATGGAGAACGCCAAGCGCGCCCTGCCCGACCTCGGGTATGAGAAGTCGATGAACGATGCGGTGGCCGGCGCCGACCTCGTCTGCGTGCTCACCGAATGGGCCGACTTCCGCAACGCCGACCCCGTCGCCCTCGGCGAACTCGCCAGGGGCCGCCGCGTCATCGACGGCCGGAACTGCCTCGACTCCGCACTCTGGACCCAGGCCGGCTGGCAGTACCGCGGCATGGGCCGCCCCTGACGCCGCACGCGTGAGGCCGATCGGCCGCGGACCCCGCCACGGGTCCGCGGCCGATGCCATTCTGTGATCTCGCCTCCTCCGGGGACTGTTCAAGCGATGCCTGTTTTGGGCATGCTTCCGGGAAGAGTCCACAATGCTGGGCCGCCGGCCTGTCGGAGGTGCCGTGAACACCTACCCGTGTACCGTGTGCGGCCGCGACATGCCGCCCGCCGCCCGGTGCCCGTACTGCGGCGCGGAGCAGGGCGAGTTCGCCGACGAACTGGCGGCCGTGGAGCGTTCCATCGCCGAGATGAAGGCGCGGGACGTCGCGATCGCCAATGAGCAGAAGACGCTCGCCGCGAAGCTGCAGGCGGCGGTCTTTCAACGCGACATCCTGGCGCACGCGAACGCCGAACGGCTCCGCCGCGCGAACCGACCCCGGATGACCCTGCGGCGCCGGGTCGGTCGGCGGCCGCCGACGGCCGGGCGTCCGGGGCCGCCGCGCGCCCGCCGGCCCGCTCCCGAGCCCGACCCCGCCGCGCCGTCCGCGGGCGCGCGCGCGACCGACATCCCGACGCCACCGGCCGATCCCCCGGTCGAGCCCGAGCCCCGCGTCCGGCCCGAGGCCTCGTCCCGGGAGATCCAGAACGTCCTGCTCGGACTGAGCGCCCTGCTGCTCGCCGTCGCGGCGGTCGTCTTCGCCGGCCTCGCGGTCAGCTCGCTCGAGGCAGCCAGTCGGGTGGCGATCCTGGTCGCCGCGACCGTGGCCATGCTCGCCGCGGCGCCCGTGCTGGCCCGCCGATCGTTGATCTCCACCGCCGAGACCGTCGCCGCGATCGGTCTGCTCCTGGTCCCGCTGATCGGGTACGCGGTCTGGAGCGTCGACGCGCTCCGCGGCGCGCCGCTCTCCGGCGGGGTCTTCGCCGGCCTGATCTTCGCGATCACCGCCGTGATCGCGGGAAGCTACGCGACCGCCACCCGGCTGAGCGTGCCGCGCTACGCGACCGTCGTGGCCGTGCAGCCCGTGCTGCCGCTGTTCGCGTACGACTGGATCGGTGACGCCGGCGGATGGGCGCTGGCGCTGGCCGTGGTGGCCGGCATCGACCTCTACCTCGGCCGGCTCTTCGCCGAGCACGGGCGGCTGAGCCCGCCGGGTCGCGTCGGCGCGCCGTCACGGCGGGACGCGGGGTCGGACGCGACCGGCGCCGCGGAGCCGGTGGGCGTCGATCGGCCGGAGAGCGCGCCGGAGGAGACCGACGCGGTCGTCGCCGCCGAGCCCGACGGGCCGCGCAGCGGCGGGCAGCCGCCGCCGGCCGCGGCGCCCCCGGCCCCGATCGTGCCCGGCATCTGGCTCCGGGAACTGATCTGGACGCTGCACGGCGTGGCGATCGGCGCGGCGCTGGTCTACGCCGTCGCGGCGCTGCTCGGCGCCGACACGCTCCCCGCCGCGGCGCGGTCGGCGCTGATCCTGCTGCTGGCCGCGGTCGTGGCGCTGGCCGGCGCCCTGAGCATGGGTCACCGCCCGCTGCCCGACATCGCGGCCGGGGTGCTCACGCTCGCCGTGATCGGATCCGTCGCCCGGGTCGCGGCGGTCGCGCTGCCGGGGCACGCCCTGCTGATCGTCGCGGCGGTGGTCACGGTCACCGGCCTGGCCGTACGCGCGATCCCCGACCAGGCCCGGCGCGGGCCGCAACTGGCCTCGGCCGCCGCGCTCGCCGTACTGGGGACCCTGGTCGCCGGCAGCGCGCTGCGGGCGGCGCTGGCGTCGGTGCGGGCCGCGCAGCCGGTGTGGGAGGCCGACCTGGCCGCCTACCCCGGCACGGTGGCGGCGGCCGCCGGTCCGATCGACTGGCAGCTCGCGGTCGCCGCGCTGCTGCTCACCGTCGCCGCCGTGCTCGCGCTGCCGCCGGCGGCCCGTCGGGAGTCCGCCGTCGCCGGGGCCGCGCTGACCGCCCTGGCCGTTCCCGCGGCGTTCGCGCTGCCCTGGTACGCCGCGCCCTGGCCGCCGGCCCTGGCCGCGGCCGGCATCGGCGCCGCTGGGCTTTTCGCGCGGACCGAGCGGGCGGCGTACGTCCACGCCGCCGGCGCCGCGATCGTCGGGTTCGCCGCCGCGGGCGCGGCGCTGGTCCGGCCCGGCCTGACCGCCGGCGTGCTGATCGCGCTCGCGACCGCCGGGGTGCTGATCGCGCTCGCCGCCCGGCTGCCCGAGTTCCGGGCCGATCCACCCGCCGAGACCATGGCGGCCTGGGCCGCCGGCGCCACGGCGTTCGCGCTGCCGGGCGCGGTCGCGGCGCTCGTCGCCGCCACCACCCCGGCCGGCGCGCAGACCAGCGCGACCGCGCAGCAGGCCGCGACCGTCTCCGTCCTCGCGGCGAGCTTCCTCGCCGTCTGCGCGACCCTCGGCTACGCCGCCGTCACCCAGGTCGCCGAGCGGCAGATCAGCCTGCCGCTGACCCTCGGCACCGGCCTCGGCGCCCTGCTGGTGGCCGGCGCCGCCTTCGCCGCGCCCGGCGCCACCGTCGCCGACACCTGGGTCGGGGCGCTGCTGCTGGCCGCCGCGGTGCTGCTCTTCCTCGCACCGACGATCGACGCCGGGCGGCGCGCCGACCGGCTGCTCGACGGGCCCGACTTCGCCGCCGCCGCGGCCACCGCCGCGCTGGTCGGCACCCTCGCCCGGATCGCCGCGATCGTCGTGCCCGGCATCGAGCTCGCCGCCACCGCCGCGCTGGTCCTGCTCGTCGCCGTCGCGGTACGGGCCATGCCGGAGCAGTGGCGGCGGGGGCCGGTGCTCGGCGCGGCGGTCAGCGGCGGAGTCGTCGCGCTGATCGCCGGGTACGCCGCGGTCGGCCACGCGCTGCGTGCCCTCGCCACCCCGGGACCACTGTGGAACGGCGACCTGGGCGCCTGGCCCGTCGGGGCCGGAGCGGTCGGCTGGCAGGTTCCCGGCGCGCTGGTGCTGCTCGCCGTGGCCGCGGCGGTGCTGCTGCCGCGCCCCTGGTCGTACGACGTATCCGGGGCGCTCGCCGCGCTGGCCACCGTCGCCACCCCGGTCGCCCTCGGTCTGCCCTGGTGGTCGCCGATCCTGGTCGGCTCCGCGGTCACCGTCGTCTACGCCCTGGCCGGCGTCGCGGCCGCCGACCCCCGCGCGGGGCTGAGCCGGACCGTCGTCGCCGGCACCGTCGCGCTCTTCGCCGCCGGGGGCGGTCTGGTCCGCCCCTGGACCACCGCCGCCGCGCTCGCGGTGGTGACGCTGCTCGGCGCCGTCGTCGCCACCCTCGCACGGGTGCTCGCCGGCCTTCCCGATGAGCAGGCCGGTCCCGGACCGCGGGGCGGCGCCGGCGACGGCCCCGCCCCGCCGACCGACCTGATGCCGGCGCATCTGGCGCAGATCGGCGGCCCCGCGACCGGCGGCGCGCTCCTCGCGCTTCCCGGCGCCGTCGCCGCGTTCGCCGCCCAGCTCGGCTGGCCGGCCGCCATCGTGTTGACCAGCGCGCTCGCGGCCTCCTGCACCGGCATCGCCGTGCTGGCCCTGGCCCGCCAGCAGGTGCCGCACTACCTGCCGTACGCGACCGTGGGAATCGTCGGCGGCGCGACCGTGACGGGGCTCGCGGCACTGCCCACCGCGCTGCCGGCCGGCCTGTACGCCGCCGGCGCCACGCTGCTCGGGGTGCTCGCCGAGCTGCTGCGGGCCAACACCACGCCGCCCGGCGGACCGGCCCAGCCGGCGCACCACTGGTCCGCGCTCGGTCCGGCCGCCGACCGGCTGCCCCCGGCGCAGCCGCAGGCCCGCTGGCTGGTCAGCCCCGGCCGCGGCGTCGTGGTCGCCACCGCGCTGCCGACCGCGCTCGCCGCGGTGGCGATCGCGCCCGCGCTGCTCGCCGCGCTCGTCGGGCCGTACCAGGTGCTGGGCCGGATCTGGCAAGGTCCGCCGCCGGAGCTGCTCGACCCGCCACGGGACGCGATGGACCCGACCAACGTGCTGGCCGCGCTCCTGCTGACCGTCGCCGCCGCGCTC
This sequence comes from Micromonospora pattaloongensis, assembly GCF_900107255.1. Classification (GTDB taxonomy): domain Bacteria; phylum Actinomycetota; class Actinomycetes; order Mycobacteriales; family Micromonosporaceae; genus Micromonospora_I; species Micromonospora_I pattaloongensis. The sequence continues at coordinate 305,461 of NZ_FNPH01000003.1, forward strand.
GCGGCGACCGGGTTCAGCGGCAGCCGGGCGAGCGAGGCGGTCCCGGTTGTCCTGCCGGGGGTCGCGATCACCCTCCTGATCGCGCCGATCTCGCTCGGCCGCGGCTGGCCCGACGGCACCATGGCGGCGCTCGCGGTCTTCACGATCGCGATGCTCGGCCTGGCGCTGACGCCGCCGCCACCGGACACCGACCGGGCGCGCCCGGCCCGGATCGCCCGCGTCGTGGTGTTCGTCATCGGGCTCGCCGCCGGCGGCGCCGGGCTCGTCGGCAGCCTCGCCACCCGGCCGCTCACGCTCTTCACGCTCGGCGGCGCCGTGGCCGTCGGCGCCGTCGCGGCGTACTTCGGCCGCGCCCAGAACGCCCGCATCCTCGGCTGGCTGTTCGCCGCCGTGATGGCGCAGCTGTTCGTGCTGACCGTCGGGCTCGTCGCCGGCCTCCCGCCGACCACGTCGGCGTTCGGGGTGCTGGCCGTCGGGGCGGCGCTGCTGGTCACCGCGACCCGCCTGCCCCGGCTGCGGCGTCCGGAGGCGGTCCGGGAATCCGCCGTCGTGGAGTGGAGCGGGTACGCCGCCGCGCTCCTCGCGCTCGCCCTGGCCTTCGACTCGCCGCGGCACGTGGCCGCGCTGCTCGCCGCGTGGGGCGCGGTGCTCGGGGTGGTCGCCACCCGCCCCGGGCGGCAGCCCGTGGAACGCCGCGTGATCTTCTGGGCGGCGGTCGCCTGCGAAATCACCGCGTGGTGGCTGTTGATGGCGCTGAGCGACGTCGCCCTGACCGAGGCGTACACGCTGCCATTCGCGGCGCTCGCCCTGCTCGTCGGGGTGCTCGAGCTGCGCTACCGCCCCGACCTGAGCAGCTGGACCGCGTACGGGCCCGCGCTGCTGGCGGCGTTCGTGCCCACCCTGGTCATCGTGCTCGCCACGAACAGCGGCGACCTGCGGCAACTGCTGCTTCTGCTGGGCGCGGTCGCCACGCTGATCGCCGGCTCGATGCGGCAACAGCAGGCACCCGTGGTGGTCGGCGCGATCGTCACCGCGATCACCGCGATACACGTGCTGACGCTGGTCGGGCCGTGGCTGGCGCTGATCCCGGTCGGCATCGTGCTGCTGGCGCTCGGCGCGACGAACGAGCGCCGACGCCGCACCCAGGAACGCCTCCGCGGCGCCCTGCGCGGCCTGCGGTGACCGGATCAGTCCCGGACCGGCAGGGAGGCGCGCAGCGCCGCGTCCTTCTCGGCGACGAGCGCCTCAAGGTCGTCCTGAAACGTCAACATCCGGGTGCGCAGATCCTCGTCGGCGGCGGCGAGGATCCGCACGGCGAGCAGGCCGGCGTTGCGGGCGCCGCCGATCGAGACCGTGGCCACCGGCACGCCGGCCGGCATCTGCACGATCGACAGCAGGGAGTCCATCCCGTCGAGGTACTTCAACGGCACCGGCACCCCGATCACCGGCAGCGGCGTGGCCGACGCGACCATGCCCGGCAGGTGCGCGGCGCCGCCCGCGCCCGCGATGATCACCCGGAGGCCGCGCCCGGCGGCCGCACGGGCGTACTCGATCATGCCGACCGGGGTGCGGTGCGCCGAGACCACCCGCACCTCGTACGGGATGCCGAACTCGTCCAGTGCCTCCGCGGCCGCCTTCATGGTCGGCCAGTCGGAGTCGCTACCCATGATCACACCGACGCTGGTCATCGCGTGCCTCTCAGTCGTCCACGCCGTCGCGCAGCCAGCGGGCCGCCCGCGCGGCGCGGACGCGCAGCTCGGGCAGGTCGTCGCCGAGCACGGTGACGTGCCCGATCTTCCGGCCCGGTCGGGTCTGCTTGCCGTAGAGGTGGACCTTCACCCCGGGGTCCGCGGCGAAGAGGTGGTGCAACCGCTCGTCGATCGACATGCCGCCGTCGGCGCCGCCGAGCACGTTCGCCATCACGACGGCGGGCGCGGCGAGCCCGGTGTCCCCCATCGGGTAGTCGAGCACCGCCCGCAGGTGCTGCTCGAACTGCGAGGTCCGGGCCCCCTCGATCGTCCAGTGCCCCGAGTTGTGCGGGCGCATCGCCAGCTCGTTGACGACGAGACCGCGATCGGTCTCGAAGAGCTCGACGGCGAGCAGGCCGACCACGCCGAGCTCGGTGGCGACGTCGATCGCGAGCCGCTGCGCCGCCACGGCCAGCTCCTCCGGCAGTTCCGGCGCGGGCGCCAGCACCTCCACGCAGATGCCGTCGCGCTGCACCGTCTCGACCACCGGATAGACCGCCACCTGCCCGAGCGGCGAGCGCGCCACCTGCACCGCCAGCTCGCGGCGCAGCGGCACCCGCTCCTCGGCGATCAGCTCGGTGCCGGCCGCCAGCAGCTCCGCCGCCTCCTCGGGCGCGGAGAAGAGCCACACGCCACGGCCGTCGTAGCCGCCGCGGACCGCCTTGACGATCAGCGGCCACCCCACCTCGGCGCCGAACGCCGTCAGGTCCGCCACGTCGCCGATCGGCGTCCACCGCGGCACCGGCGCCCCGAGCGCGGCGAGCCGCTCCCGCATCGCGCGCTTGTCCTGCGCGTACAGCAGCGCGTCGGCGCCGGGGTGCAGCGCCACGCCCTCGGCGGCGAGCGCGCGGATGTGCTCCCCCGGCACGTGCTCGTGGTCGAAGGTGACCACGTCGCAGCCCTTCGCGAAGGCGCGCAGCGCGCCGAGATCGGTGTGGTCGCCGTACTGCACGTCCCGGGCGACGAGCGCGGCGCCGTCGTCCGGGGAGAGCGCGAGCACGCGCAGCGACTGACCAAGGGCAATCGCGGCCTGATGGGTCATCCGGGCCAACTGGCCGCCACCCACCATGCCGACAACGGGCAGACCGGTACGGGTATCCATGGCAGCCGCCAGCCTAGCGGCGCGGCGAACGCGCGATCACGGCAGGTCAGCCCAGCTGCGCGACGAGGTCGGCCGCCGTGGTGACCGGGCGGTCGCAGACAAAGCCGCGGCAGACGTACGCGGTGGGCCGCCCCTCCAGCAACGGCCGGTCCCGCAGCAGCGGCACGCCGGGCTGATCGGGCGCGCCGGCCACCACCACCGCGCCGGGCGGGGCGTGCCGGTGCGCGGCGCGCAGCAGCGGATCGGCGGCCGCGCCATCGGCGACGACCGCGATCTCGTACGGGCCGGAGAGGAGCGCCTCGCCGGCGGTGGCCGAGTAGCCGGTGAACCGGGCGTGCCGGGCGGCGATCGGGGCGATCGTGGCCAGCGCCGCCTCCGCGGCCTCCCGGTAGCGCGGCTCGGCGGTCAGCGCCGAGTACGTGGTCAGCGCCGCCGCCAGCGCGGAGAGCCCCGACGGGGTGGCGTTGTCGGTCGGGTCGGCCGGGCGTGCGACCAGCTGCTCGGCGTCGTCGGCGGTGTCGTAGAAGCCGCCGGCGCCGGTGCCGAAGTGGGCCAGCGCGGCGTCGAGCAACTGCCTGGCCAGCTCGAGCCACCGCCCCTCGCCGGTGAGCTGGTGCAGCGCGCAGAACGCCTCGGCGACACAGCCGTAGTCCTCCAGCACCCCGGCCGGCTCGCCGACCACGCCGTCCCGGGAAACCCGCCGCAGCCGTCCGTCGACGAGGTGCACGTCGGCCAGGTACCGGCCCGCGCCGACGGCGAGCTCACGGGCCAGCCCGGCGGCCTGCCGCCCCTCAGCGTCCGCCGGCTCGTCGACCGCCGAGGCCACCTGGGCGAACTCCGCCAGCGCGGTGATCGCCAGCCCGTTCCAGGAGGAGACCACCTTGTCGTCCCGGGCGGGCTGGGCGCGGCGGGAACGCGCCTCGCGCAGCGCGGCCCGCACCCTCGCCCAGCGCGCCACGATCTCGGGGGCCGCGTCGTCGATGTCCCGGGCCAGCCGCAGCACGCTCGTGCCGTGCTCGAACGTGCCCCCCGACGTCACCTCGTACAGGTCGGCGGCCCAGCGCCCGTCGTCGGCGCCGAGCGCCTCGACGAGCTGCTCCGGCGTCCAGGCGTAGGTCGCCCCCTCCACCCCCTCGGTGTCGGCGTCGAGCGCCGAGGCGAAGCCGCCGGGCGCGACGGCGAGCGAGTCGCGCAGGAAGAAGACGGTCTCGCGGGCGACCCGGCCGGCGAGCGCGTCGCCGGTCAGCCGCCACAGCTGGGTGTAGACGCGCAGCAGCAGCGCGTTGTCGTAGAGCATCTTCTCGAAGTGCGGCACGGTCCAGGTGGCGTCCACCGAGTACCGCGCGAACCCGCCGGCGAGCTGGTCGTAGATGCCGCCGCGGGCCATCGCCTCGCAGGTGTGCCGGACCATCTCCAGGCTGTGCTGCTCGCCCGTGCGCTGGTGGTGGCGGAGCAGGAAGAGCAGGTTCATGTGCGGCGGGAACTTGGGCGCGCCGCCGAACCCGGCGTTGACCGAGTCGTACTCCTTGCCGAGCTGGACCGCCGCGCCGTCGAGCAGCTCCGCGCTGAGCGGCGCCGTGGGCCCGCCGACCGCCTGGGCACCGCCGATCGCCTCGACCACGGCGGCGCCCTGGCGCAGCACCGCCTCCCGCTGGTCGCGCCAGGCGGCGGCCACGGACTGCAGCAGGCGGACGAAGTTGGCGCGGGGGAAGTAGGTGCCGCAGAAGAACGGGGTGCCGTCCGGGGTGGCGAAGACGGTCATCGGCCAGCCGCCCTGCCCGGTCATGGCCTGCGTCGCGGTCATGTAGACGGCGTCGACGTCCGGCCGCTCCTCGCGGTCGACCTTGATTGACACGAAGTCGTCGTTCATCAGCTGGCCGACGGCCTCGTTCTCGAACGATTCGTGCGCCATCACATGGCACCAGTGGCAGGCGGCGTAGCCGATCGAGATCAGCACCGGCACGTCGCGCCGGCGCGCCTCGGAGAAGGCCTCCGCACACCACGGCCACCAGTCGACGGGGTTGTCGGCGTGCTGCTGCAGGTACGGGCTGGTCGCGTCGGCGAGCCGGTTCATGTGCGTGCGCTCCTCGGTGCGGGACTCCCCTAGCCTCTCAGCTCCGCCGGTGCCCCGCACGGCCGACCGCTACTCCAACGTCGGCGGCGTCGTCGCCCCGGGCGGCGGTACCGGCCGTCCACGGTAGAGGGTCGCCGGCGAGGCCGAGCGCCGCGGCGGCACCGCTCAGGAGGCGCCGTCTGCGCGCAGCGGCAGGATCTGGGCCTGGGCGGAGTCCAGCAGCGACCGCAGCACCGCCACGATCTTGTCGGCGGGCATCGGCTTGAAGAAGTGGTAGCCCTGGGCGGCCGCGCAGCCCAGTTGGGCGAGCGCGGCACGCTGGTCCGCCGTCTCGACCCCCTCCGCGACGACCCGCAGCCCGAGCTGCCGTCCGAGGTCGATCGTGGTCCGGACGATCGCCGCGGCCTGCGGCGAGTCGGCCATCCGCACCACGAAGGAGCGATCGACCTTGAGCTCGTCGACGGAGATCCGGGTCAGGAACGTGAGCGAGGAGAAGCCGGTGCCGAAGTCATCGACGGCCAGCCGCACCCCCAGCTCCCGCAGCGCGCCGAGCACCTCGTCGATGACCTCGAGCTCGCTCATCACCACGGTCTCGGTGATCTCCAGCACGAGCCGGTCGGCCGGCACCTGGTGGCGGCGGAGCAGCTCGCCGATCTGTGCGGGAAGCCGCGCGTCGAGCAGGCTCCGCGCGGAGACGTTGACCGAGATCGGCACGTCGAGGCCGTGCCGGGCCCACTCGGCGGCGATGTCGAGCGCCCGGTCCACGACGTACCGGGTGAACGGCGCGAGCAGCTCGCTGTGCTCGACGGCGCGGATGAAGTCCGCCGGGTTGAGCCACCCGCGGCGCGGATGCTGCCACCGGATCAACGCCTCCACCCCGGTGGGCGCCCCGGTGGTCAGGTCGACCGAGGGCTGCAGGGCGAGCACCAGCTGGTCGTCGGCGTCGAGCGCCTCGCGCAGCTCGGCGAGGAGCGCGAGCTGATCGGTGCTGGCCGCGTCGGTGGCGCTGTCGTACGCGGCGACGCCGCTGCCGCCCGTCTTCGCCTGGTACATCGCGATGTCGGCCCGCCGCAGCAGCTCGGTCATGTCGGCGGCCCCCGCGCCGGCCACCACCACGCCCGCCGAGGCCTCGACGGACATCTTCACCCCGGCGACCTCCGTCGGCGCCGCCAGCCCGTCGACGATCTTTCGGGCCCGGCGCACCGCCGCCGGTAGCGAACCCACCACCTCGGCCGGGCCGGCGGGCCCGCCGCCCGGTGGCACCGCGGCCGGCTCCCCGCGTACGGGCAGCGCGGTCACCAGCAGCGCGAACTCGTCGCCGCCGAGACGGCCGAGCAGCTCGTCCGGCCGGGTCAGCGCCCCGAGCCGGGCGCCGGTCACCCGGAGCAGCTCGTCGCCGGCGACGTGCCCGAGGGTGTCGTTGACCTCCTTGAAGTGGTTGAGGTCGAGCAGCACCAGCGCGACGGGGTGATCGTGCGGCAACTGGTGCAGCGCGGCGTCGCCGCGGCTCAGCATCGCGGCCCGGTTGAGCAGGTTGGTCAGAGAATCGTGCACCGCCTCGTACGACGAACGCGCCGTGATCAGCCGCAGCTCGCGGTGCGTGGCGGCGTCGTGCAGCGCCGCGCCGAGCGCGTCGCCGAACGCCGACAGGGCGTTCTGCTCGCGGGCGCCGGGCAGCGCGGACCGGGGCAGCCACACCCGCAGCTCGCCCACCGGCAGGCCGCCCACGAGCAGCGACCGGACCAGGACGTTGTCACCGGTCTCCCGCGACGACCCGGCCGGCGCGGCCGCGTCGGTGATCACGCCGTCGGGTCGGCCGGTGTAGCGGTGCGGCACCCCGTCGGCGCGCACCACGTCGACCTCGACCTGCTCCGCCCCGAACAGCGTCAGCGCCCCGGAGATCCCGGCCGCCGCCACGCTCCGCTCGTCGAGCTGGTTGAGCGCCCCGGTCGCCCGCGCGAACTCGTGCCAGGCCCGCCGCTCGTCGTCGGCGCGCAGCCGGTGCCCGTACGTCTGCTGCAGCAGCCACAGCACCGGCGGGAGCAGCAGCAGCCACCGCGGGTCGTGGTGCACCATGGCGACGACCACCATGCCGACGACCAGGTTGCCGACGAACATCAACAGCTTGCTCTGCACCGCGCGGCGCAGGATCGGCCAGATCGGCAGCGCGTGCCGCAATGACAGGGTGAGCGCGGCGAGCACCGCGCTGACCACCAGGTATGTGAGCGCGCCGGCGATCAGCGCGACGGCCAGCACGGGGTCCGGCGGTACGCGGTACGGATGGGCGAAAGCGCTGGTGACGGCCGTGGCCAGCGCGACCGCGACGGTGAGCGACGCGGCGGTGTGCACCACCTCGACGGCGGCGCGCCGCTCCCCGAAGATCGACAGCAGTGTCCAGGCCAGCGCGGCGCCGACGAGGGTGGCCGCCGGCAGCCAGCCGCCCGGGGCGAGATAGAGCCCCACGATGAACGCGGCCTCGTTCCACGTCACGCTGACGCTGCCGGAGGCGATCTTGAGCCGCAGCGCGGCGAACTGGGCGAGCACGATCAGGCCCGCGACCGCGCCGAACTGAGCGACGGGCGGCAGCACGCCGTTCGAGGGCAGCGCGGTGACCGCGGCGCCGAGACCGGCGGCGCAGACGGCGACGGTCAGCAGGACCGCGGTGAGCAGCTTCGGATGACCCGGGCCGGTGGCATCGGGCGGGGCGCCGGGACGGGCGGGAACGGGTGGGGCGGCGCCGACCGGATCCATCGTCGCCCCCTTCCGCGCGCGGTCGCGGGAACTTTTGGTCCCCCCGGCGGAAGGCTAAGCCAAACCCGGTTGCCGCAACAGTGGCCACCGGGGTCGATTAGCCAGATCACGGCCCTTCGTGCCCCTAGCGCCGCAGGTCAACGCGGGTTGCGGCCGATCAGCCCCGCACGTCGTCGGCGGCACGCGGCTGTGCGCCGTCCGCCTGCTCCTCCGGGGCCTGCCCCGGAAAACGGTCGGGGAGCCGGCGCAGCCGTCCGTTCATGTTGCGGATCAGGAACACCGTCGCGGCGGCGAGCAGCAGGATGAGGAAGAGCCCCATCGGGCCGGCCAGCCCGCCCGAGCGGGTGTCACCGAAATTGTTTACCGCTAGCACCTGCGCGGCGGTCAGCATGGGAATCCTCCGATGTGCGCGTCCTCTCCACGGTACGCCCCTGGTGGCTCAGACCGCGCGAGCGGTCCCGCGGTGGCTCAGACCGCGCGAGCGGTCCCGCGGTGGCTCAGACCGCGCGAGCGGTCCCGCGCACCCCCGCGAACAGGTCCGACTCCGGCAGCTCGGTCTCGACCAGCGAGCGCGCCAGCTGGAAATCCTCCGTCGGCCACGCCCGCTGCTGCACCTCCATCGGCACGTGGAACCAGAACCCGTCGGGGTCCACCTGGGTGGCGTGGGCGCGCAGCGCGTCGTCGCGGACCGGGAAGTACTCGGCGCAGGGCACCCGGGTGGTGATCCGGGGGCTCTTGTCCGGGCGGTCCTCCCACCGCTTCAGCCACTCCTCGTACGGCGACTCGAGACCGGCGCCGAGAATCTCGGCGTGCAGCGCCATCACCTTGGCCTTGGAGAAGCCGACGTCGTAGTAGAGCTTCAGCGGCTGCCACACCGGGCCCAGCTCCGGGAAGCGCGTCGGGTCGCCGGCCGCCTCGAAGGCCTCCACAGTGACCTTGTGGCACATGATGTGGTCGGGGTGGGGGTAGCCGCCGTCCTCGTCGTACGTGGTGACGACGTGCGGACGGAACTCGCGCATCAGCCGCACGAGCGGGCCGGCGGCGACCTTCGGGTCCTGCAGACCGAAGCAGCCCTCCGGCAGCGGCGGCAGCGGGTCGCCCTCGGGCAGCCCGGAGTCGACGAAGCCGAGCCACGCCTGCTCGATCCCGAGGATGGCGCGGGCCGCGTCCATCTCCGCCCGCCGGATCTCGGCGATGTTCTCCCAGACGTCGGGGCGATCGAGCTTGGGGTTGAGCACGCTGCCGCGCTCGCCCCCGGTGCACGTCGCCACCAGCACCTGGACGCCCTCCGCGACGTACTTCGCGGTCGTCGCGGCGCCCTTGCTCGACTCGTCGTCGGGGTGCGCGTGAACGGCCATGAGGCGCAGTTGCTCTGCCAACGGTTGCTCCCTCATCCGTGCCGCGGCCGCCGATCGACGACCGGCGGCTGACCTGCCGGGTCCGGTCCCGGCGTGTGCCGGACCCGTGCCCCACCAACCTGGTGGCTGCCGAACCGTGCCCCGGGACCGGCTGCGAAGATGGTCCCCGCCATTCTCACCGATGGAGCCGACAAGAAACGCAGGAGGCCGGAGCCGGTGACAGAGACGCACGCCACAACCCCGCCGCGGGGGCCGGTGTTCCCGCCGGGACGGTACGGGCGCCGGCGCGAGCCGCGGCGACGCCGCCCGTGGCTGCTGGCGCTGCTGCTGGTGCCCGCGTTCGCGGTCGCCGCCACGGTCAGCGTCCGGCTCTACCGGCAGTACGGGGACCCGACCTACCAGGCCAAGGTGATCACGTACACGCAGATCACCGATTCGCAGATCGTGGTCGATTTCCGGGTCACCGTGCCCTCCGGCGGCGCGGCCGACTGCGTGCTGCGGGCGCGCTCACGCGACGGCGCCGAGGTCGGGCGGGAACAGGTGCGGGTGACCGCGGCCCCCGGCGAGAAGCACCCGGTGGTCTCACACCGCCTCGCCACCACCGCCCGTCCGCTGATCGGCGAGGTGGTTCGGTGCGGACCGGTGCGTTGATCAACCGAACGGCCAGTGCGGGAGAAATCATCGCCGCTGGGTGGTGTAGGTCACTGGTACGTTGGTAATTCGCTTTGTTCACCGCGTAACCCGCAATGAGGAGATCGTCTGTGTCCACGACTGACAACGGTGCCCCCACCACGTGGCTGTCCCAGGACGCGTACGACCGGCTGCAGGCCGAGCTCAACGAGCTGATCGCCAACCGTCCGGCGATCGCCGCCGAAATCAACGCCCGCCGCGAGGAGGGCGACCTGCGGGAAAACGGTGGCTACCACGCCGCGCGCGAGGAGCAGGGCAAGCAGGAGGGGCGCATCCGCTACCTGCAGGAGTTCCTGCGCACCGCGCACGTGGGCGAGGCGCCCAAGGCGGACAAGGTCGTCCCCGGCACCGTCGTCACCATCTACTTCGACGACGACCCCGACGACACCGAGACCTTCCTGCTCGGGTCCCGCGAGATCGCCGCGACGACCGACGTCACCGTCTACAGCCCCGAGTCGGCGCTGGGCAAGGCGATCCTCGGCGCGCGCACCGGCCAGACCGTCACCTACACCGCCCCCAGCGGCGCCGACATCAAGGTGACCGTGGTCAAGTTCGAGCCCTTCGGCGGCTGAGCCGTCGCATCGCGGTCCGGGCGGCCCGCGCTGTGCCCAGCTCGGTCCGGGCGGCCCGCGCTGTGCCCAGCTCGGTCCGGGCGGCCCGCGCTGTGCCCAGCTCGGTCCGGGCGGCCCGCGCTGTGCCATCGCGGCGCGGCGCGGCCGCGCGGCGTCACCGGGACTGTTCGGCGAAGGTCACCGCGTAGCCGCTGCCCCGCAGCGAGCTGATCAGCCGCTCGGAGTGCTCCGCGCCGCGCGTCTCCACCGACAGCGCCACCTCCACCTCGCCGAGCCGCAGGTGCGGGTTCTGCCGCTGGTGCTCCACGTCCACGACGTTCGCCCGGTGCTCCGCGATCTGACCGAGCAGCGAGGCCAGTTGCCCCGGCCGGTCGACGCAGCGCACCGTGAACCGCAGGTAGCGGCCGGCGGCCGCGAGGCCGTGCTCGATCACCCTCAGCAGCAGCAGCGGATCGATGTTGCCACCGGAGAGCACGGCCACGGCGGGCGTCTCCACCGGCACCGCGCCGGCGAGCAGCGCCGCGACGCCGACCGCGCCGGCCGGCTCGACCACCTGCTTGCCGCGCTCCAGCAGCATCAGCAGCGCCCGGGAGATGTCCTCCTCGGAGACCGTCACCACGTCGTCGACCAGCTTGCTCACGTGCGCGAACGTCAGCTCGCCGGGGCAGCCGACCGCGATGCCGTCGGCGACCGTCGCGTACGACGCCAGCCGCACCGGCCGCCCCGCGAGCAACGAGGGCGGATACGCCGCCGCATCGGCGGCCTGCACCCCGATCACCCGTACGTCGGGACGCAACGCCTTCGCCGCGACGGCGATGCCGGAGATCAACCCGCCCCCGCCGACCCCCGCGACGATCGTCCGCACGTCCGGGCACTGTTCGAGGAGCTCCAACGCCACCGTGCCCTGGCCGGCGATCACGTCGGCGTGGTCGAAGGGGTGGATGAAGACCGCGCCGGTCCGCTCGGCGAACTCCTGCGCCGCGACCAGCGACTCGTCGACCGTCGCGCCGACGAGTTCGATCCGGGCGCCGTACCCCTTCGTCGCCGCGACCTTCGGCAGCGGCGCGCCCACCGGCATGAAGACGGTCGCGGCCGCGCCGAGCAGCCCGGCGGCGAGCGCCACGCCCTGCGCGTGGTTGCCGGCGCTGGCCGCCACCACCCCGCGGGCCCGCTCCTGGGTGGAGAGCCGGGCGATCCGCACGTACGCGCCGCGCACCTTGTACGACCCGGCCCGCTGCATGTTCTCGCACTTCAGCCACGTGGGACCGCCGAGCGCGGCGGTCAGCGGCCGCGACGGCTCCAGCGGGGTGCTGCGCACCACGCCGGCGAGCAGCTCGCGGGCGGCCCGGACATCAGCGAGACCCACCAGGTCAGTCATGCCCCGATCGTCGCATCACCGCCGGTCGACGCCCCAACCGGTGCGGCGATCGTCATGCCGGTCAGCCGGTCGGCGTCGACACCCGCGGCCAGCCGGGCGCGTGCCGCGGCCACGGCGCGGCCATCTCGAACTGTCCCGCGACGGCCAGCAGCAGCAGCTCGGAGCCGGGCGGGCCGATCAGCTGCACGGCGAGCGGCAGCCCGTCCGGTCGGAGCCCCATCGGCACTACGATCCCGGGCAATCCGGCGATGTTCCACGGCGCGGCGTACGGCGCGTACCGGATGTTGCTGACCATGTTCGCCAGCCAGGAGCGGCGGGACCAGTGCAGCGCGGGCGGCGGCGCGGCGGCCAGCGCCGGGGTGAGCAGCAGGTCGACGCCGTGGTCGGTGAAGAACCCCACGGCCCGGTCCCGCCAGGCGGCCCGGTCGGCCTCGCGGACGAAGCCCCGCCGCTCCGCCCACTCCCCCAGCGCGATGTGCCACCGGGTACGCGACTGCAGCGCACGCCGGTCCAGCCGGGCGGCCTGCGCGTCGTGCGCCACCCCCGCGAGCCAGGTGGCGACGCCGCGCGGACCGAGCGAGGGCGGGTAGGCGGGGTCGGCGGTGACCGCGCCGTGGCCGGCGGCGGCGAGCAGCCGCGCCGCCGCGGCGACGGCGTCCCGGTTGGGTCCGTCGGGGCGGACGCCCGGCACCGCGCTGCGCAGCGACACGGCGACCCGCAGCCGCGGCGGTTCGACCAGCTTGTCGGGGCGGCGGCCGGCGAGCACCGAGAAGCCGAGCGCCGCGTCGGCGACCGTGGTGGCGAGGATGCCGTTCTCGAACATGCCCAGCCAGCTGTCCGCGCCGATCTCCGCCGGCACCACGCCGCGCCCCGGCTTGAGCCCGACGAGGCCGCAGCAGGCCGCCGGGATGCGCACGGAGCCGAACCCGTCGTTGCCGTGCGCGATCGGCACCATGCCGGCGGCCACCGCGGCGGCCGCGCCGCCGGAGGAACCGCCGGGGGTACGGTCGGTGCGCCACGGGTTGCGGGTCACCGCCGTCTCGTCGTCGGTGAGCGCCCAGGCCCCGAGCTCGGGCATCCGGGTGACGCCGAGCACCACCGCGCCGGCCCCGCGCAGCCGCCGCACGATCTCGTGGTCGGATCCGGCGACCGGCGTGCGGGCCGCGGCCGACCCGTTCCAGGTGGGCAGCCCGGCGACCGCGATGTTCTCCTTGACCGCGACCGGCACCCCGGCGAGCGGCAGGTTGGCCAGGTCCTCCTGCTCGTCGACCTTCTCGGCCTCGACGATCGCCTCGCCGGCACGGACCGCGCGGAACGCCGAGAGCGCGGGGTCGGCGACCGCGACGTGATCGAGGTGGTCGGCGACGACCCGGGTCGCCGACGTGTCGCCACGACGAACCGCCCGGGCCATCTGCTTCGCGGTCGCGCCCACCCAGCTCGGCACGATCTCCTGCACGGCCACCTCCCCATTGGGCCTATGCCTGTGTAGCTACGTGTGGGCGGGGCTCGCGCCCCGCCCGGACCAATGATCCATCAGCTCAGCCGAGCGCCTGCTCCAGGTCGGCGAGGAGATCGTCCACAGTCTCGATGCCGACCGACAGTCGCACGAGATCGGCCGGCACCTCAAGGGGCGACCCGGCAGCGCTGGCGTGCGTCATCTGCCCCGGGTGCTCGATCAGCGACTCCACCCCGCCGAGCGACTCGGCGAGCACGAAGACCTTCGCGCGGTTGCAGATCTCCACGGCCCGCTGCTCGCCGCCGGCCGCGCGGAACGAGATCATCCCGCCGAACCGCCGCATCTGCTTGGCCGCGGTCTCGTGCCCCGGGTGGTCGGGCAGCCCCGGATAGATCACCTGCGCCACCGCGCTGTGCCGGCTCAGGTAGTCCGCGATCCGCTCCGCGTTGTCGCAGTGCCGGTCCATCCGTACGCCGAGGGTCTTCACGCCCCGCAGCGTCAGCCACGCGTCGAACGGCCCGTTGATCGCGCCCATGGCGTTCTGGTGGTACGCCAGCTCGTCGCCGAGCCCGGCGTCCGCCACGATCAGCGCCCCACCCACCACGTCGGAGTGCCCGCCGATGTACTTCGTGGTGGAGTGCACCACGACGTCGGCGCCGTGCGCGATCGGCTGCTGCAGGTACGGCGAGGCGAAGGTGTTGTCGACCACCAGCAGGGCGCCGGCGTCGTGCGCCAGCGACGACAGCGCGGCGATGTCGGCGATGCCGAGCAGCGGGTTCGTCGGCGTCTCTGTCCAGATGATCTTCGTACGACCGGGCTCGACCGCGGCCCGCACCGCCTCGACGTCCGAGACCTTCGCGGCGGTCCAGCTCACGCCCCAGCGCTCGGCGACCCGGGCGAAGAGCCGGTAGGTGCCGCCGTACGCGTCGTCCGGGATCACCACGTGGTCGCCGGGACGGCAGACGGTGCGCAGCAGCGTGTCCTCGGCGGCGAGGCCACTGGCGAACGCGAGCGCCCGCCGCCCGCCCTCGAGCGCCGCCAGGCACTCCTGGAGCGCGTCCCGGGTCGGGTTCCCCGACCGGCTGTACTCGTAGCCCTCCCGCGGCGAGCCGACGGCGTCCTGCGCGTACGTGCTCGTCTGGTAGATCGGCGGCACCACCGCGCCGGTCCGGGCCTCCGGCGCCTGCCCGGCGTGGATGGCGAGCGTGTCGAAGCCGTATGTCATGGGTCCGAGGCTAGGGCATCGCCGATGGGGAGCGCCGGGGCTCGCCGCATAGGCTTTCCCGGTGAAGGCGTGCGTGTTCTGTGGCGTGGTGTCCGGGCAGCTCCCGGCGTTTCTGGTCGCCGACGAGCCCGCGGGGATGGCGTTCCTCGACATCCGGCCGGTGTTCCGCGGGCACGTGCTGGTTGTGCCCCGGTCGCACGTGCCGACCCTGACCGACCTGCCGGCGGAGTCGGTCGGGAGGGCCGAGTCGGTCGGGAGGGCCGAGTCGGTCGGGAGGGCCGAGTCGGTCGGGAGCTACTTCGGGCTGGTCCGGCGGTTGGCGGCCGCGGTCGAGACCGGTCTCGGGGCGGGCGGCACCTTCGTCGCGATGAACAACAAGGTGTCGCAGTCGGTGCCGCACCTGCACACCCACGTGGTGCCGCGGACCAAGGGCGACGGCCTGCGCGGCTTCTTCTGGCCGCGCCACCGGTACGAGTCCGACGACGAGGCCCGCTGCTACGCCGAGCGCATCGCCGCCGCCCTCGCCGCCCGGTAAGGATCGCCCCCGGCCCGGCGTTGCACACCGGCAGAGGTGCATCCTGGAAAGGTACGAGAGGAGACACCGTGTTCCTGCGGCGCATCACGCCAACCATGCCCTCCCACGAGCAGATTCTGCCCGGACGCCAGACCCCGATCCCGGTCACGGACCGGCACGCCGTGCTCGGCACCACGCTGAAGGGACCGTGGCCCTCCGGGGCGCGGATCGCCGTCTTCGGCATGGGCTGCTTCTGGGGCGCGGAACGGCTGTTCTGGACGCTGCCGGGAGTGTTCTCCACCTCGGCCGGCTACGCCGGTGGGCAGACGCCAAACCCGACGTACGAGGAGACCTGCACCGGCCTCACCGGCCACGCCGAGGTGGTGCAGGTGGTCTACGACCCGAACGAGATCAGCTACGAGGACCTGCTCAAGGTCTTCTGGGAGAACCACGACCCGACGCAGGGCATGCGCCAGGGCAACGACATCGGCACGCAGTACCGGTCGGCGATCTACACCACCACACCGGAGCAGCTCGCGACCGCGCAGGCGTCGCGGGAGGCGTTCGCCCCGGTGGTGGCGGCGACCGGACGGGGCGAGATCACGACCGAGATCGCGCCGCTGGGCGACTACTACTACGCCGAGGACTACCACCAGCAGTACCTGCACAAGAACCCCGGCGGCTACTGCAACCACGGCCCGAACGGGATGAGCTGCCCCATCGGCGTGGCCCGGACCGGCGACTGATCTTCCCGATACGGCGGGGTGAAAAGTCACATAGATCCTGGAAAAAACCGTTGCCGCCGCCTCCCGCAGCTGGATAGTTTGGCCGTACACGGGAAGGGAGGTGGTCCAAGCTTTGTATAGCAATCGGACTCGTGAGGTGGCTGTCCGCTAGCCGCTGTCCTTGACAGTTCCGTTCGTCGAGACCGTGTGGCAGCGGTGCGGCGAATCCACGACAGCCACCCGACCCCCGGGGTGCCGGCCCAGTCCAGCCGGCCCGCGTTCGCGCGGAAGCCCCGGGGGTCGCTTTTTCATCCCCATGGGGAACGATCAACCGTGTCTCTCCGCGAACTCGTCGTGCTCGGCACGGCCAGCCAGGTACCGACCCGCCGCCGCAGCCACAACGGTTACCTCCTGCGCTGGGACAGTCAGGGCTCGGGCACCACGGCCGTCGAGGGGATCCTCTTCGACCCCGGCGAGGGCGCCCAGCGGCAGATGCTGCACGCCGGGCTCGCCGCCAGCGATCTGACCCGGATCTGCGTCACCCACTTCCACGGCGACCACTGCCTCGGCCTGCCCGGTGTGGTCCAGCGCCTGTCGCTCGACCGAGTCGGCCATCCGGTGACGGCGCACTACCCCGGCGGCGACGCCCGGTTCTTCGCCCGGCTGCGCCACGCCAGCCTGTTCCACGAGGCCGCCGAGCTGCGCGAGGAGCCCGTCGAACGCGACGGGCAACGGTTCGACCTCCCGGTCGGCACGCTGGAGGCGCGCCGGCTGCGCCACCCCGTCGAGACGTACGGCTATCGGCTCGTCGAACCGGACGGCCGCCGGATGATGCCCGAGGCGCTGGCCCGGCACGGTGTCCGGGGCCCCACCGTCGGCGAGCTGCTGCGCGCCGGCGAGGTGACCGTGGACGGGCGCCGGGTGCCGCTGGACGCGGTGAGCGAACCCCGCCCCGGACAGCGCTTCGCGTTCGTCATGGACACCGGGCTCTGCGACAACGTCTTCGCACTCGCCGAGGGAGCGGACCTGCTGGTGATCGAGGCGACGTTCCTGAACACCGAGGCCGCGCTCGCCGCCGAGGTCGGGCACCTGACCGCGGCCCAGGCCGCGCGGGTCGCGGCCGAGTCCGGGGTACGCCGGCTCGTGCTCACGCACTTCTCCCAGCGGTACGACGACCCGGCCCGGATCGCGGCGGAGGCGCGGGAACATTTCACCGGTGATCTCGTGGTGGCCGAGGACCTGACGCGCGTCCCGGTGCCGGCCCGCCGCACCGCCTCCAGCCCGGCACCGCACTAGGCTCGCCCGCGTGAGCGTCTTCCTGCGTCGCGCGACGGCGGACGATCTCGCCGCGGTCGGAGCCCTGCACCACCGGTCCCGGGTCGACGCCTACCGGGACATCGTGCCCGCGGACGCGCTTGCCGCCGTCCCGCCGGGGGCGATGGGCGCCTGGTGGATCGAGCGGTGGAGCTGGGAACGGCACTCGCACGTGCTGACGGTCGCCGAGCGGGACGGCGCGCTGGCCGGCTTCACCTACGTCGGCCCGTACGAGCAGGACGAGCCGGGGTTGGGCGAGCTCTACGCGATCCACCTCGACCCCGACGAGGTGGGACGCGGGGTCGGGCGGCTACTGATGATCGACGCGCTGGCGACGCTGCGCGAACGTGGCTGGTCGCGGGCGGCGCTGTGGGTGCTGGCCGGGAACACCCGCGCGCGGCGCTTCTACGAGCGGGGTGGCTGGGTGGCCGACGGCGTCGAACGCGACGACCGGATCGGCGCCGCGGTGACCCGGATGGTGCGGTACAGCCGGCCGCTGTGACGCCGCCGCTGCCGGCGGCGACGGCGAGGGTGCGTGACCGTGATCTGCCGGGGGAAACCGTCTGGCCACGCACCCTCGCCCGCCGACCCATCCAGACCGGGGGAAACGCCTGGCCGGAGGCGTCGGACCGGTGGAGGCCATCCGGTCACCGGGGTCGGATGGGTGCGGTGCGGCGGGCCGTGGCGCTGGCGGGGCACCGGTGGCTCACCGCTGTGCGACGTCTGTAGTTGTCCGGTGCGCCGGAGCGTCCACCTCGGCCCGACGCCATTCGGGTGGACGCTACGCACACAGAGTCAAACGCCGCGTGGCGGCCGCCGATCGGACAGGCTGTGCGACCGCGGGGAACAAAAAATCGGTGATCCGCCCCGCGATCAGCGCGAGCCGAGGTGGGCGAGGAGATCCTGGCGGGTGAGCACGCCCTTCGGTTTGCCGTCCACCAGCACCAGCGCCGCGTCCGAGCGCTCCAGCAGCGCGACGGCCTCGCTGACCGGCTGGCCGCCACCGATCACCGGCAGCGGATCGGCCATGTGCCGCTCGATGGTGTCGTGCAGCTGGGCCTGACCGCTGAAGAGCGCGTCGAGCAGCGCCTTCTCCGAGATCGAACCGGCCACCTCGCCGGTCACCACCGGCGGCTCGGCCTTCAGCACCGGCAACTGCGAGACGCCGTACTCCCGCATGTAGTCCACCGCGTCGCGGACCGTCTCCGTCGGATGCACGTGCACGAGCTCGGGCATCCCACCGGGCTTGCCGGCGAGCGCGTCGGCCACGGTCGGCTCCGCGCCGCTGGAGTCGAGGAAGCCGTAGCGGGCCATCCAGTTGTCGTTGAAGATCTTCGACAGGTAGCCGCGGCCGCCGTCCGGCAGCAGCACCACGATCACGTCGTCGGGTTGCGCCCGACGGGCGACCTCGAGCGCCGCGGCCACGGCCATCCCGCAGGATCCGCCGACGAGCAGCCCTTCCTCGCGGGCCAGCCGGCGGGTCAGCTCGAACGACGTCTTGTCCGAGACCTCGATGATCTCGTCGCAGACCGTGCGGTCGTAGTTCTCCGGCCAGAAGTCCTCGCCGACCCCCTCGACCAGGTAGGGGCGTCCGCTGCCGCCGGAGTAGACGGAGCCCTCCGGGTCCGCGCCGATCACCCGGACCGCGCCGCCGGAGACCTCCTTGAGGTAGCGGCCGGTGCCGGAGATCGTCCCGCCGGTGCCGACGCCGGCCACGAAGTGCGTGATCCGTCCGCCGGTCTGCTCCCACAGCTCGGGCCCGGTGGCCTCGTAGTGGGAACGGGTGTTCGCCGGGTTCGAGTACTGGTCGGGCTTCCACGCGCCCGGGATCTCGCGGGCGAGCCGGTCGGAGACGTTGTAGTACGAGCGCGGGTCCTCCGGCGCGACCGCCGTCGGACAGACCACCACCTCGGCGCCGTACGCCCGCAGCACGTTCTGCTTGTCCTCGCTGACCTTGTCCGGGCAGACGAAGACGCAGCGGTATCCCTTCAGCTGCGCGACCAGGGCCAGCCCGACGCCGGTGTTGCCGCTGGTGGGCTCAACGATCGTGCCGCCCGCCTGCAGTAGGCCGGCCTTCTCGGCCTCCTCCACCATCCGCAGCGCGATCCGATCCTTCACCGACCCGCCGGGGTTGAAGTACTCGACCTTCGCCAGCACCGTGGCGGAGATGCCCTCGGTGACGTTGCGCAGCCGCACCAGGGGGGTGTTGCCGATCAACTCGACGACGTTGTCGTAGTAGCGCACCTCGTTGTGCCCTTCTCAAGGCGCCGGCCGCCGCTACCGCCGTCCGCGACACCGCGGCCGGCGCAGGGCGGACCGGCGGTGGTGTCCCATGCTCCGTCGGCAAGCCTACGTGCCGTCACCGCACCACGTGGCCGGGGACCACCGTCGGGCGCGCCGCCTCCCAGGCCAGGAAGCGCTCGGTCTCCGACAGCACGCTGCCGGCCAGCCAGGTCACCATCAGGGCGTCGTCGGCGAGGCCGAAGAGCAGCAGGAATGCCTCGGGCACGACGTCGATCGGCGAGACGACGTACGCCGTCGCGGCCGCCATCAGCGCCAACCGCAGCCCGCCGTCGTACTCTCCGCGCGCGGTCGCCCTGATCATCCGTGGCAGCGCGCCGAGCCGCTTGCCGAGCGACGGTCCGCCGCGCGCCCCGGCCGTCAACGCCCGTCCCAGCGCCGCGAAGGCGGCGGTCCGCTTCAATGTCCTGGCCATCTCCGGCACCTCCCGATCGCCATGGTGGCGCGCGCCGCCATGGTCCCCTCTCGCCATGGTGCAGTCGGCCGCCAACGGCGCCGTGGCATTCACCCTCTCCAACGTACCCATCGGCGACGACATTCAGACCACGCGCCCGCGCGCCCGGCGGCGCGTAGCGCTCGGTTGTCACCCGGCCGCGATAACCTCGCGACAGGGTGACCGCGTGGCAGGCCGGGGGGGCGCTTGATGGGTGAGACCGGTTCCTTGACGGGTAAGGCCGGTTCGTTCGTGGGTGACGCCGGTTCGTTCGTGGCCGCTTCGGTGACCCGGCGGACACGCTGGCAGATCGCGCTCGGCGCCGCGAAGGTCCTCGCGTTCGGCGCCGGCGCGGCCGCGGGGGCCGCGGTCGCCGGGTCCGCCGTGCTCTTCGCCCAGGCGCAGCGGGCCCGCCGGATCATCCCGATGGCGGAGGCGCCGCCACCGCGCGGCGACGGCGTCTACGGCGCGAAGTTCCCCGGCCGTCCCATCACGATGGTCGTGCTCGGCGACTCGTCGGCGGCCGGCTACGGCGTGCACCGGCCGCGGGAGACCCCGGGCGCGCTGCTCGCCACCGGCATCTCCCGCCGGCTGCACCGTCCGGTGCGACTGCACCGGCTCGCCGTGGTGGGCGCGATCTCGGCCGGGCTGCCGTTCCAGGTCGAGGCGGCGCTCGAACGCGAACCGGACCTGGCGGTGATTCTGATCGGCGGCAACGACGTCACCCACCGCACCCCGATGAGCACGGCGGTGCGCCACCTGGTCGACGCCGTGCGCGAGCTGCGCGCGGCGGGCGCCCAGGTGGTCGTCGGCACCTGCCCCGACCTCGGCGCGATCCAGCCGATCAAGCCGCCGCTGCGGTGGCTGGCCCGGCGTTGGAGCCGACAGCTCGCGGCCGCGCAGACGGTGGCGGTGGTCGAGGCGGGCGGCTGGACGGTGTCGCTCGGCGACATGCTGGGGCCCCGGTTCGCCGCCGAGCCCGCCCGGATGTTCGCCTGGGACCGGTTCCACCCCTCCGCCGAGGGCTACGCCGTCGCCGCCGCCGCGCTGCTGCCGACCGCGCTGTCCGCGTTGGCCGCGGCGGAGCGGGCGCCGGCCGCGCCGCCCCGCGTCGGCGAGGTGCGGTCGCTGCCGCAGGCCGCGCACGAGGCGGCGCGCAACGCGGGCACCGAGGTCAGCCGTGCCCAGGTGGGCGGCCGCGACCGCGGCCCCGCCGGGCGTTGGGCACAGCTGCGGCGACACCGGATCGCGCTGCAGGCGGGCGCGGTCGGGTGGCTCTTCGGTCCGCCGCGCGCCGAGGCGCCGCAGCCCGACACCGACCCGTCGGCCCCCGAGGGCGGACGGCCATCCATCGTGGAGGAGAAAGCATGAGCAGCCTCGCCGGGCGGATCGGGCGCGCCGCCGCGATAGCCCTGATCGCCGGCACCGTCGGCGGCACCGCCCTGCTGGCCGGTGAGGCCGTGCTGGCCCGCAACCGGCGGTACGCCCAGCCGCAGCTCGGGCTCGGGCTGCGCGCCACCGTGGGCCGGACCGGCGCGCCGCCGCTGCGGCTGGTGCTGCTCGGCGACTCCTCCGCACTCGGCGTCGGCGTCGACCGGTTCGCCGACACGGTCGGTGGCCAGCTCGCCGAGCTGTTGTCCGAGGAGACCGCCGGGGAGTTCGAGGTGCACCTCTCCAGCGTCGGAGTGGCCAGCTCCCGCTCGACCGATCTCGCCACCCAGGTGGCACGGGCACTGCTCGGCGGGCGCCCCGACGTCGCGGTGATCCTGATCGGCGCGAACGACGCCACCGCGCTGCGGCGGCCGGCCGAGTCGGCGGCGTGCCTCGGCGCGGCGGTGCGCCGGCTGCGCGAGGCGCAGGTGCAGGTCGTCGTGGGAACGTGCCCCGACCTGGGGGCCGTCCGGGCCATCGCCCAGCCGCTGCGGGGGGTCGCCGGATGGCTCGGCCGTCGTACGGCGCGGGCACAGGCGCGGGCCGCGGTCGCGGCCGGCGGCACGGTGGTCGATCTGGCGGCCCGGACCGGGGCGGTCTTCCGGGCCGACGCGGGCACGCTCTGCTACGACGGTTACCACCCCTCCGCGGACGGCTACCGCGTGTGGGCGCACGCGCTGCTGCCCGCCGTCGCCAACGCCGCGGCGGTGGCCACCCGGCGGTGAATTCGGCGGGCGCACCCGCTTCCGCCGTAAGTTACTGGCGAGTTAACGTTGGTTCATGCCGACTGAGTCGTCCCGCAACGCCGTCATCGTCGCCACCGCCCGCTCCCCCATCGGCCGCGCCGGCAAGGGATCCCTCCGCGAGCTCCGCCCCGATGATCTGGCCGCCACCATCGTCCGGGCCGCCCTGGACAAGGTCCCGCAGCTCGACCCGACCGAGATCGACGATCTCTACCTGGGCTGCGGCCTCCCCGGCGGCGAGCAGGGCTTCAACATGGCCCGCGTGGTCGCCACGCTGATGGGGCTCGACAACCTGCCCGGAGCGACGCTGACCCGCTACTGCGCCTCATCGCTGCAGACCACCCGGATGGCGTTCCACGCGATCAAGGCGGGCGAGGGCGACGTGTTCATCTCGGCGGGCGTGGAGTGCGTGTCGCGCTACGCCCGCGGCAACTCCGACGCCCTGCCCCCGCAGGCCCAGGAGCACGTCGGCGGCCCGTGGACCAACCCGCGCTTCGCCGCCGCGCAGGCCCGTTCGACCGCCCGCGCCGAGGGCGGCGCCGAGGTGTGGCGCGACCCGCGGCTCGACGGCGAGCTGCCCGACATCTACCTGACCATGGGGCAGACCGCGGAAAATCTGGCCCAGGCGTACGACGTCAGCCGCGCGGAGATGGACGAGTTCGGCGTACGCAGCCAGAACCTGGCGGAGAAGGCGATCGCCGACGGATTCTGGGCGCGTGAGATCACGCCCGTGACGCTCCCGTCCGGCGAGGTGGTCAGCGCGGACGACGGTCCGCGGGCGGGCGTGACGCTGGAGGCGGTGGCCGGGCTCAAGCCGGTGTTCCGTCCCGACGGCCGGGTCACCGCGGGCAACTGCTGCCCGCTCAACGACGGCGCCGCCGCCGTTGTGATCATGAGCGAGGAACGCGCCCGGGACCTCGGCATCACGCCGTTGGCCCGGATCATCTCCACCGGCGTGAGCGCCCTCTCCCCCGAGATCATGGGGCTCGGACCGGTCGAGGCGTCCCGGCAGGCGCTCAAGCGGGCCGGCATGACGATCGACGACGTCGACCTCGTCGAGATCAACGAGGCGTTCGCGGCGCAGGTGATCCCGTCGTACCAGCAGCTCGGCATCCCGCTGGAGAAGCTCAACGTGATGGGCGGCGCGATCGCCGTCGGGCACCCGTTCGGCATGACCGGCGCCCGGATCACCGGCACGCTGATCAACTCGCTCGACTGGCACGACAAGACCATCGGTCTGGAGACCATGTGCGTCGGCGGCGGCCAGGGCATGGCGATGGTCCTCGAGCGCCTCTCCTGACCGACGCCACCTTCACAAGATCCGCGTGATCAGGGACCCACACCGCGGCGCGCCGGCGACACGCGCGAGCCGGTCCCTGATCACGCGGATCTTGGGGTTAGAGGGCGCGGCGGGTTTCTACTACGTCGGCGGCCGACGTTGCCAGGACGGGGGGTGGGGGGTGGGCGGCTACTAGGTCGGCGGTGAGTACGCGCAGTTGGTCGGGGAGGACCAGGTCGTTGTCGAGGCGCGGGACGCGGCGGTGCGGTTCGCCCTCGGCACCGGCCGCCCGGTCCGCCAGCCGCTGCACGAGCGCGTGCATCAGCTCCGCCCGGGACACGTCCCCGGTCCCGGCCCGCGCCGCCCAGCGCGGCGCCTCCCAGTGGGCGACCTGGCGGATCAACAGCTCGACCTGGCGCTGCAACTCCTCGGCGGTCATGGGCAGTCAGTGTAGGGCCGCAACGAGCGACGCCCGCCCCCGCACGCGGCGGGGACGGGCGTCGGAAAACGCCGGCGCGACGACGGGTCGTCGCCCTGGGATCAGACTCAGTCGTCGCCCTGGAAATAGCTCAGCAGGCGCAGGATCTCCAGGTAGAGCCAGATCAGGCTCACCAGGATGCCGAACGCCGCGGTCCAGGCGTACCGCTGCGGCAGCCCCATCCGGACGCCCTCTTCCACCTCGTGGAAGCTCAGCACGAAGCTGAGCGACGCGATCACGATGCAGACCAGGCTGAAGATGATGCCGAGCCCGCCGTTGCTGCGCAGGCCGGTCTCGACGCCGAAGAGCGAGAGCACCAGGTTGATCATCATGACGGCGAACACGCCGACCATCGCCGCGACCATGCCGCGCACAAACTTCGGCGTCGCCCGGATGACCCGCGCCTTGTAGAGCGCCGCCATCAGGAAGAAGACGCCGAACGTCGCGATCACGGCCTGCAGCACGATGCCCTGGTAGCCGGCGATGTTGGTGAAGAACTTGCTCACCATGCCGACGAAAACGCCCTCGACCACGGCGTACGCGATCACGAGCGCCGGGTTGGCCATCCGGGAGAACGAGATCACCAGGCCGAGTACGAGCCCGACGATCGCGGCGCCGATCCAGGCCGCGCCGAGCAGCGCGTCGGGCACCACGTTCCAGGCCGCTACGGCCGAGAGGCCGGTGATGCCGAGCAGCATCACCGTCTTGACGACGACGTCGTCGATGGTCATCGGCTGTACGGTCGGCGGCGCCGCCGGGTACATGTCCGCCGACGGGTAACCGGGCTGGCCGTACGGGCCGGGCTGTGCGTATCCGGGCTGGCCGTACGGCCCCGCCGGTGCGTACCCGGCGGCCCGCTCGCGCTCGGCCGCCTGGCCGAGCCGGGCCAGCACCGGGTTTGAAGTCTTCACTGTCTCTAGCCTCCCTCAGGGGGTTAGTGCACGATGGGCGTGCCCGTCAAGGGTAAACCGCCCCATCGACATTGTGGAGATTCCCCGCAACCGCATGGACCTGAGAATCAGCTGTGTGCCCGGGGCGGGGCTCGAACCCGCACGCCTTGCGGCAGCCGCTTTTAAGGCGGCCGTGTCTGCCGTTCCACCACCCGGGCCCGCGGCCGGCGCGCCCACGCGCCGGGAACGGGCGTGACGGAGCATCGGGTACGCGACCGCAGACTGCCACGGTAGCGGGTCGGGGCCCACCGGGGCGCACCCGGCGGCGCTTCGGCACTAGGGTCGTAAGCCGTGAGCAGCACCGCCCCCGCCGCGCAGGACGCCGAGCCCGATATGGCAACGACGAACAGCGACCCGGACGCCGTGCCGTCCCGTGCCGGCCGCGCCCTGGCCGCACTCCGCCCCTACGCCCCCGACCTCGGGATCTGCCTGCTTTTCGTGTTGTTGGCCGGTTGGGTCACGCACGGTCTGTGGCCGGATCCGAACACCCGGGTCCTTGCGCTCAACCCCGAGGACCAGACGCTGTACGAGTGGTTCCTCGCCGCCGACAGCCGGGTCCTCTTCGGCGATTTCGCGCTGTTGACCGACCGGCTCAACGCCCCCGACGGCGTGAACATGATGGCCAACACGACGGTCATCGCGCTCGGCGCGCTCTTCTCGCCGGTGAGCGTCCTGCTCGGAGCGCCGGTGACGTTCGCGGTGATCGCCGGCGGCAATCTCGCGCTCAGCGCGATCGCCTGGTACCTGCTCTACTCGCGCACCCTGGGCGCGCACCGGCTGGCCGCGGCGCTCGGCGGCGGCTTCTGCGGCTTCGCGCCCGGCATGGTCTCGCAGTCCAACAGCCACCTGCACATGACCGCGCTGTGGCTGGTGCCGGTGATGGTGTGGCTGATCGTCCGGATGTTGCGCGCCGCCGACCCGCTCCGGCGGCCCGACGCCCCCGGCCGGGACCGGCGTCGGCTGGTCACCTCCGGGGTCGGGCTGGCCCTGACCGTCTCGGCGCAGGTCTTCATCGGCGAGGAGGTGCTGTTCCTCACCGCGCTCACCCTCGTCGTGATGACGATCGGGTACGCGGTCGCCCGCCCGTCGTACGCGCGACGGGTGCTGCCGGGCTTCGTGGCCGGCATGCTGATCGCCGTGGCGGTGGCGGTGGCGGTGCTCGCGTACCCGCTGTGGTTCCAGTTCGCCGGCCCACAGAGCGTGCCGAACGGCGTCTTCAGCCCGCACTACTTCTCCGCCGACCTCGCGAGCTGGGGAACCGTCTCCCCGCTGTCGGTGGCCGGCGCACCGGAATCCGCCCGGCTCAGCACCGGGCCGGCGGAGTACAACACGTTCCTCGGTTGGCCGCTGTTGCTGGTCGCGATCGCCGCGGTGGCCTGGCTGGGCCGCCGGCCGCTGGTGGTGGCGTGCACCCTGGCGGCGGTGGCGATGGCGGCCCTGTCGGCCGGGCCACGGATGGTGATCGACGGCCACCGCACCGACATCCCCGGCCCGTACGCGCTGCTGGTGGGGCTGCCGGTGGTGGACGGCGCGCTGCCGATGCGGTTCGCGCTCGCGTTGATCCCGATCGTCGCGACGATCCTGGTGCTCGCCGTCGACGAGGCGCGGCGGGCGAGCTGGCAGCCGGCCCGGCTGCTGGTGCCGGCGGCGGTGCTCGCGGCGCTGGCGCCGATCGTCCCCGCTCCGCTGCCCACCGCCGACCGGCCGCCGCTGCCGGAGTTCATCTCGGCCGGGCACTGGCGCTCCTGCGTGCGCCCCGGCGGCGTGCTGGTGCCCGTGCCGCTACCGACGCCGAAGGACCCGTGGCCGATGCGCTGGGCGGCGGCGGCCGACGCCGAGTTCCGCCTTCCCGAGGGCTTCTTCATCGGCCCGTACGCCCCGCAGGGGAAGGCGTCGATGGGGACGTACAAGCAGCCGACGTCGCTGCTGCTCAACGACGTCGGCACCGGCGGCACCCGGACGGTCGGGGACTTCGAGCGTCAGCAGGCGCAGCAGGACATCGCCTTCTGGGACGCGTCGTGCTTCGTGCTCGCCGACGGCACCCCGTACGGCGACAACCTGCGCGCCACCCTCGACTCCCTCTTCGGTCCAGGCGTCCGCGTCGCGGACGCCTGGACCTGGAAGGTGCGCTAGCGGCCCGCCCCGGCCTTGGGCTTGAGCTCCGGGGTCGCCTCGAGGAACTCCTCGCGCGGATCGTGCAGCTGGCCGAGCGAGACCGCCTCGCGCTTGAGCAGGAAGGCGAGCGACCAGTCGACGACCACCCGGACCTTGCGGTTGAACGACGGGATCCGGCTCATGTGGTAGGTCCGGTGCATGAACCAGGCGGGCAGGCCGGTCATCTTGACGCCGTACACCTGGGCCACGCCCTTGTGCAGGCCGAGGCTGGCCACGCTGCCGGCGTGCTTGTGCTTGTACGGCAGCGGCGCCTTGCCGCGGATCACCCGGCGGATGTTGTCGGCCAGCTGCGCCGCCTGGCGGACCGCGTGCTGCGCGCTCGGCGAGCAGTAGGCGCCCGGCGCCTTCGTCAGGTCGGGCACCGCGGCGCAGTCACCGGCGCTCCACGCCCCATCCACGACGCGGTCGCCGTCGACGACCTGCAGCGTGGGCAGGCAGGTGACCCGGCGCCGCTCGTCGCGGGGCAGATCGGTGGCGTCGAGCATCGGCGACGGCTTGACGCCGGCCGTCCAGACGATCGTGTCGGCCGGGAAGGAGTCGCCGTCGGAGAGCGTGACGATTCCGTCGACGCACGACTCCAGCCGGGTGTCGAGCCGGATGTCCATGCGCCGCTTGAGCAGCTCCTGCACCGTGTACGCGCCCATGTCCCGGTCGACCTCGGGCAGCACCCGCTGGGTCGCCTCGACCAGCACCCAGCGCATGTCCTCGGGGGCCAGCTCCGGGTAGTAGCGCAGCGCGTCCCGGGCCATGTCCTCCATCTCGGCCAGCGCCTCGATGCCGGCGTACCCGCCGCCGACGAAGACGAAGGTCAGCGCCCGCCGCCGGGTGGCCGCGTCCCGCGTCGCGGCGGCGACGTCGAGCCGGTCCAGCACGTGGTTGCGCAGATAGATGGCCTCACCGATGGTCTTGAAGCCGATGCCGTGCTCGCGCAGGCCGGGGATCGGCAGGGTCCGCGACACCGAGCCGGGCGCCACGATCACGTGGTCGTACTCGATCTCCCGCGCCGGGCCGACGATCGGCTGCACGGTCGCGACCTTGCGCGCGTGCTCGATCCGGGTGACCGTGCCCGACACGATCTGGCACTTGCGCAGCACGCGACGCAGCGGCACGACCGAGTGCCGGGGGGAGATGTTCCCGGCCGAGGCCTCGGGCAGGAACGGCTGGTAGGTCATGTGCGGCTGCGGGTCGACGACGATGACCTGCGCCTCCCGTGACCGCAGCTTCTGGGACAGACGCAGGGCGGCGTAGAGCCCGACATGCCCGGCACCGACGACAAGGATCCGCTGAGGAGTCACGTGAAGCATCTTTCCCCTGGGGGCCGTCGCCTACCCCATCCAGAGGGGCTTCTGTGACCGAGGACGCCGGTGTGAGCTGCGCGACTGGCCCGCTATCCGCGACGCAGCAACCGGGCCAGCAGCGCCGCGACGGCGACCGCCACGGCCAGGCCGGCCAGCGCCGCGGCGAGGAACGGACGGTCGCCGCCCCGACCGGCGACGAAGAGCAGCAGCACCGCCAGCACCGCCGAACCGAGCAGCACGCCGAGCGCCCGGGCGACCCAGCGGCCGACCATCTCGGGGGCGACGACCGCGTCGTAGGGCAGCGCCGCGGCGAGCGCCGCGAGGGTGTGCGTGAGGTAGAGGAACCCGGCCAGGCCGAGCAGGCGCCACAGCACCACCGGCTCGCCGTACCCGGTGGTCGCGAGCAGCCACCCGCCGACCGCGACCAGCACGACCACCGTCGGCGCCGCGCGGCGCGGCGCGAGCGCCGGCAGCGCGGCCACCGCCAGCAGGAGCAGCAGCGACCGGCCGGTGAGCAGCGGCACCGGGTACGCGAACGCGAAGCTCAGCAGCGCGCTGAGGAAGACCGCGACCCGTACCAGCACCGGCGCGAGGGTGGCGCGGTTCGCCGCGGTACGGAGCAGGCGCACCCGGTCGATCACCGCCCCACCGCCTTCGGCGCGGACGCCAGCCGCGCCACGTCGCGCAGCACCAGGTCGAGGCTCCCCGCGCCGGCCCAGGCGACGACCGGCACCCCGTGCTCGCGGAGTTGCCCGATCGTGTTCTCCCGGTCCAGTCGCCACATCCGGTGGGCGACCTCCGTCCACTGTCCGCGACGCGGCGGCGCGCTCTGCTCGGGCAGCGTGTCGACCGCGACGACGAACCGGCCGGAGCGGGCCAGCCGGGCCAGCATCGCCGCCGAACGCGGGTCGACCAGCGGCGTCAACACCACCACCAGGGCGTTGGAGGAGAGCAGATGCGGCCCGAACACCTCGTCGTACGGCTCGTACGGCGACGACTCGACCCGCACGTCGAGCAGCCACTCCAGCACCGTCAGGTACTGCCGTCGGCCGGTCGCGGGACGCAGCCGGCGCGCGGCCGGCCCGTACTCGAGCATCGAGACCCGGTCGCCGCGGTGCAGGTAGTGCTCGGCGATCGCCGCGGCCGCCCTCACGGTGGTGTCCAGCACGGACGCGCGGCCGTGCACGCCGCCGGAGCGCCCCGCCTCGGCGAGCACGTCGAGCAGGAGCACCACCTCGGCGTCCCGGTCGGAGAGCGTGGCGGCCACGTGCAGCTGCCGGGTCCGCAGCGAGACCCGCCAGTCCACACGGCGCAGCCGGTCGCCGGGGCCGAAGATCCGCACCCCGGCCAGCTCGCCGCCCTCTCCCGGCCGGCGCGAGCGGTGCCCGCCGACCAGCCCGGCGGCCCGCGGCATCGCCTCGTCCGCGTCGAACGGCTCGGTCACCGGGTAGACGCGGACCCCCCGGGCGCCGGTCAGCATCGACCGGCCGGCGAGCAGGCCGTCGCAGGCGGCCACCCGGGCGGCGGCCGGGCCGATCGGCTGTCTCCCCCAGCGCAGCGCGGTACCGCGCAACTCCAGCCCCACCTCGTCGTCCCGCTCCACCCGCACCGCGAACGGCCGGTCCGGCACACCCCGGGCCGGGCGCGCGTGGCCGGCGGGACCGGCGGCGTCGACCCGCAGCCACGGGGAGACCAGGGTGCGGACCACCACCAGGTCGTAGTGGACGCGATCCGGGTTGCCCACCGTCACCGTCGCGGTGACGACTCCCCCTTCGACCAGCTGCGCGTCGTCGGCGTCGAGCCGCACCAGCGGCGCGGCCGACGGGCGGCGCCGCATCGCGTACGCGGTGCCGAGCGCGAACGGGGTGGCGAGCACGACCAGGTCGACCCGGCCGAGCAGCACCCCGGCGATCAGGAGCAGCCCGGTCAGCAGCACCGCCCGGCCGAGTGCGCGGGTCGGCGCCCACTCCGGCGCCAACGCCTCCGGCTCGCCCGCGTCGGGGCCCGGCACCGCGGCCCGCAGCCGCGTCGCGGCGTCGGTCATGGCGCCGGGCGCCGCGACGGCTCGGGATCGGTCAGGTAGTCACCGCCGGGCCGCGGCGAAGGCCCGAACCCACCGGCGTACGTGGGCAGCGCGCCGCTGGCCGGGGCGGGCGTCTGCTCGAGGACCTCGGCGACCACGAAGGACGGGTCGACGCGGCGCAGCCACATCTCCGGGCGCAGCGTGATCCGGTGCGCCAGGGCCGGCACCGCGGACTCCTTGACGTCCTCGGGAATCACGTAGTCGCGGCCGGCGAGCGCGGCGCGGGCGCGGGAGAGCAGCAGCAGCGCGAGCGAGCCGCGCGGGGACGCGCCGACCAGCACCGAGCCGTGCTCGCGGGTCGCCGCGGTCAGCTCGACGATGTACCGGCCGATGGAATCCTCCACCACCACGTTCTCCAGCGCGGCCTGCATGGCGCGCAGCGTCGCGGCGTCCACCACCGGCTCCAGCTCGGCCTCCTCCTGCCGCCGCGACATCCGGCGACGGAGGACGTCCCACTCCTCCTCGCGGCCGGGATAGCCGAACGAGACCCGCAGCAGGAACCGGTCGAGCTGCGCCTCGGGCAGCGGGTAGGTGCCCTCGTACTCGATGGGGTTGGCGGTGGCCAGCACGTGGAACGGCGCGTCAAGCCGGTACGTCACGCCCTCCACCGAGACCTGCTTCTCCTGCATCGCCTCCAGCAACGCGGCCTGGGTCTTCGGCGGGGTGCGGTTGATCTCGTCGGCCAGCAGCAGGTTGGTGAAGACCGGACCCGCCCGGAAGGTGAAGTCGCCGCGACGCTGGTCGTAGAGGAACGAGCCGGTGACATCGGCGGGGAGCAGGTCGGGCGTGAACTGCAGCCGCCGGAAGTCCAACCCGAGCGCCTGGGCGAACGAGCGGGCGGTGAGCGTCTTGCCCAGGCCCGGCAGGTCCTCCAGCAGCACGTGGCCGCCGGCCAGGATGCCGGAGATCACCAGCTCCAGCGCCTCACGCTTGCCCACCACGACCGTGCCGACCGCGTCGAGCACCGCGCGCGCCAGCCGTCCCACCTCGACGGTCGGAACGGACACGGTCTCGTTCATAGTTCCTCCAATCGCGCGGCGATCGCCGCGCAGTCGCGGGGCGTCGGTTTGCGCGGTCTCGCGGCGGTCAGGAACTTCCACAACAGATCACCGAGCAGCGTACGGGCGCGAACCGGGTCGCTGGACCGGGTGCACCCGTGCCGCTGCCGCAGCCGCTCGTCCGCGAGCTCGCCGATCAGCGCCTGCACGGTCCGGGACAGGTCCCTGGTCTCCCCACCGACGCCGCCGAGCCGCCGCTCCCAGCCGGCCACCGCCGTCCGCAACCCGTCCTCCGGGCCCCAGTCGTAGCCCGCCGGATCGCCGCCGGAGCGGCGATAGCCGCCCGCGCGTCCGGGCGGCGGCGCCGCCACCTGTGCGGTGAACCGCCGCAACGTCAGCAGGGCCAGGAACCCGGCGAACACCACCACGACCGGGAGCCCCACCCCGACGATCCGCAGCCCGACCACGGTGACCGCGGTGAGGCCCAGCGCGATGAGGACCGTCCACACCCACGGGCCCAGTCCCCGGCGCGGCGCGTGCCGCGCGGGCGGCGGCTCCTCCTCGTGGTGCAGCAGGTCGTCGATGCTCGCGATCTCGCTCATGCCACCGCCCCGCCGCGCCCCGTCACGACGCGGCTCCCGCGGTCAGCTCCGTGCGGAGCCGCTGCAGCGCGGTACGGGCCTGCGCCCGCATCCGCTCGTCGACGGCGTGGGTGGCGTACCGCGCCTCCCGGTAGACGTGCGCGAAGGCGGCGAGGACCTCGGCGCTGACCACGGCCGGCCCGCCGTCCGGTCCGTGCCCGGAGAGCAGCCGGGTGACGAGGTCGGTCGGGGTGTCCCCGATCTTGCGGGGCGTGCCGGCGGCGGCCGCCGCCTGCTCGAGCCGCACCCAGCAGGCGATCACCGCCCGGCGCGGATCGGCGTCGGAGTCCGACAGGTCCACCAGGCCGGCGTCGAGCGCCGCGACCACGTCCGCGGCGGTACGGGTCGCCGAGCTCCGGGCGGAGCGTGCCCGGTCGCGCCGCCGGAGCAGGTCGCGGAGGGTCGCGCGGAGCACCAGCGCCATGACCACGATCACCGCCGCGACGCAGAGCGCGATCGCGGCGGTTGCGATCCAGTCCGGCAGCTCCGTCTGCTCGGCCGCGGCCACGGCCTGCGGCGACGCGGTGGGCGCGGTGGGCGGCTCCGCGTAGTCCGGCAGCGCGGGCACCTCCTCGATCGGCCGCTCGACGCGGGTGAAGCGCAGCGACGAGTGCGCGGCCGCGACGGCGGCGAGGCCGAGCAGCAGCGCGACCGCGGTCAACGGCCAGAGGCGACGGAGAGCGGCGAAATCCATCGTGGACTACGACCCGGACGCCGGCGGACGGGGAGGCGGCGCCATCACGGCACCCCGGCGAGCGTCTTCGCCCGGGCGAACACCTCGTCCAGCATCGCCGGGGTCAGCCGGCCGGTGAACGTGTTCTGCTGGCTCACGTGGTAACTGCCCAGCAGCACGGGCAGCCCCGGCTCCGACCAGTGCGTCCCGTGCCCGAAGACCGGGCGTGGCGTCGGCGGCCGTACGCCGTACGCGGCGGCCATCGCGGGCCACCACGCCGCCCAGGCGAACGCGCCGAGCGCGACCACGACGCGCAGCGTCGGGCGGATCAATTCGAGCTCGCGGTGGAACCAGGGCGCGCAGGTGTCGCGCTCGACCGGCGTCGGCTTGTTGGCCGGTGGGGCGCACCGGACGGCCGCGAAGATCCGGGTGTCCCGGAGCGCGAGCCCGTCGTCGAGCGCGACGCTGGTCGGCTGGTTGGCGAGCCCGGCGCGGTGCAGTGCGGCGAAGAGCACGTCGCCGGAGCGGTCGCCGGTGAAGATCCGGCCGGTGCGGTTGCCGCCGTGCGCGGCCGGCGCGAGCCCGAGGATCGCGATCCGCGCGTCGGCCGTGCCGAATCCGGGCAGCGGCCGGCCCCAGTACTCCTGGTCGCGGAACGCCGCCCGCCGCGTCGCGGCCACCTCCTCCCGCCACGCGACCAGGCGCGGGCAGGCGTAACAGCCGGAGATGGCACCGTCGAGCTCCGTGAGATCGCTCGCGAGCCGCGCCCGGGCGGCGACGTCGGCCGCGGTACGGCTCACCGGATTTCTCACCTCGCTCACGCGTCGGCGCGCCCCCGGGCGGGTAGCGCGTGTGCCGATCCGACCGGCGGCGCGGTCAGCCGAGCCGCGTCCGCAGCAACTCCAGCGTCCGCGCCCACGCGCTGGAGGACGCCGACCGATCGTAGACCTCCGGCCGATCGTCGTTGAAGAACGCGTGCCGGGTGCCCGGGTAGTCGTAGAGCGTGCACTCGCCGCCGGCCTTCTCGATGCACTCCTTCGCGGTCCGGATGCCCTCGGCGGCGGACGTGCCGTCCTCCTCGGAGCAGTGGATCAGCGCGGCCTTGCCGGCGTAGTCGGACCACTCCGGCCGCATCCGCTCCCACGGCAGGGCCGGATAGAACCCGACGGTGGCGACGATCCGATCGGAGAGCGTCGCCGACCAGAGCGCGAGGCTGCCCCCGGCGCAGAACCCGACCGCGCCGACGTTGCCACTCACCTCCGGCCGCTGTACGAGGTAGTCGGCCGCGCCCGCGATGTCCCGCGCGGCCTGATCCATGGCCAGTCCCATCAGCAGCCGGCGCGCGTCGTCGGGCTCGCCGGTTCGCGCCCCGCGGTACAGGTCGGGGGCGAGCGCGACGAAGCCCTCGGCGGCGAAGCGGTCCGCCACCGCGGTGATGTGCGGGACGAGCCCCCACCACTCCTGGATCACGATGACCGCCGGGCTCCCCGCGCCACTGTCGACGGCCGGCAGCGCGAGATATCCCTGGCTGGTGCCCCCGTTGCTGCGATAGGTCACCATTTCGCCCATCGGCCGTCCTCCTGTCGGTCAGTCATCGTTGGCTGGTCGCACAGTGGCGCTCGTGTGTGCGGGTAGCCTGCCACGGCCGAGCGGGACGGGGAAGGCGACGGCGACGTGGCGTACGCCTCCTTCTGATCTGGCATACGCCACGCCGCCGTTTTAGGGGGGAACCGGTTACTTCTTGATCGGCTCCAGGCACAGCACGTAGCCCTTCTTGCCCTCCTTGCCGCTCCACACGGCGGACTCGGCGGTCGGGTAGGCCGTGCAGGGGTTGTCGCTGAGGTCGAACTGGGCCTGCGTCATGCCGTCCACCTTGCCCAGCAGCTTGTTGTTCGCCGCGGCGTCGCCGCACTCGACCAGCTCGGTGTCGTCTTCGGACTTCACCGCCAGGCAGTCGCCCGCCTTCGCGTCCTCGAACTTGTCGCCGAAGAAGACGGCCCCGATCGCGCTGGCGAGCCCGAACTTCAGCGCGGCGACGACCACGAAGGCCACGACCGCGGTCAGGATGCCGGCCAGCTTTTTGCCGGCGCCCGACTTGTGCGGCGGCTCGACCGGCGCCCCCGCGGTGTACGGCGGGACCGGAGCGCCCGGCGGCACCGGCGCGCCCGGCGGCGGGAAAGCGCCGGGCTGCGGCGGGACCGGGCCCCCGGCCTGCGGCGGGACCGGCGCGCCGGGCGGCGGCACCGGAGCCGCGGGCGTGGACGGGGGCGGGGTGACCTGCTCAGACACGAATAATCCTCTCAGGAAACTTTCAGCGCAGGCCACCGTAGCGATCGGACTTCCGCCCCGCTACCCCGTGTCGGGTTTCAGCCAGTGGCCGACGGCGTCGGCGTGGCGGCCGGTGTCGGGCTCCCGGACGGCGCCGGGGTCGCGGATGGAGCGACCGGGACCGACGGCGGTCCCGGGGCGGCCGGCGGGACCGCGGGAGCCGTGGCGGTGGGAGCGGCGCCGCCGACCCGGAACGGCGCCTGCGCCGGGCAGTACGGATAACCCGGATGCCGCATCTTGTCGAAGGCCCCCATGTCCGCCTCGGGACACCACGGGTATCCGAGCCGGATGGGCTCACCGTTCTGGTCGAAGAGCCGCGCATTCTCCACCAACCGGCCCTCGCCGTCGTAGACGTAGACGTCCTGGACGTGCGAGTACGGGTTGTCGTTGAAGGACGGCGTGTAGTAGCCGCCGGAGCGGGCCCGACCGTCCACCTGCGCCAGCGCGACGAGGGCGAAGAAGGCCAGGAACACGGTGCCGACGGTGAGCGCGTACCGCGGCCAGCGGGTCAGCCGGCCGGTGCGCCGGCCCAACCAGATCGAGCCGAGCACACACGCGACGAGCAGCAGCAGCCCCGCGAGCCCGCTGTCGCCCAGCCGGGGCAGCAGACCCGAGTGGCCGCCACTGATCTCCGACACGAACAGCGCCACGAGGTAGCCGCGCAGTACCCACCAGGCCGGCCGGAGCAGGCGCAGGTACTCGCTGGCCGTGGCGTACCCGATGAGGGGGCCGGCCTTGACGTCCACCGCCCGCGCCCGGCGGCGCAGCCGCGCCACGAGCGCGGCGATCCGGGCGTCCAGGTCGCGGGCCGGCGCGTCCGGCGGCGCGATGCCGGCGGCGGCGCGCAGCTCCGCGGCGTACGCCTCCGGCGGCCCGAGCCGGTCGGCCAGCGGGCCGTCGGTCTCCGCCGCCACCTCGGCGAGGTGTTCGGGCAGCTCCTCCAACAGCTCGTCGCGGGCCGCCGGCGGCAGGTCGGCGAGGGCCGCGCGGACGGCCTCGACGTAGCGCGCGATCTCTGACTGCTCCGTGACGGTCACGCCGCCACCCCCCGATCGTCGAGCAGACTGTCCATGGTGGATGCGAAGGCCCGCCACACCTTGCCGGAGCGGTCGAGCTGGTCCCGGCCGGCGGCGTTGAGGGCGTAGTACTTGCGGTGCGGCCCCTCCTCGCTCGGGACCACGTAGGTCGTCAGCAGCCCGGCGTTGAAGAGCCGGCGCAGCGTCCCGTACACGGAGGCGTCGCCGATCTCTTCGAGACCGGCGGCGCGCAGGCGGCGCATGATGTCGTATCCGTAGCCGTCCTCGGCACGCAGGACGGCGAGGACCGCGAGATCCAGCACCCCTTTGAGCAACTGGGTGGTGTCCACGTCGGACACGCTACTTCGCAATGCGAGGTAGCGTCAAGAGCACAGTACTTGCGATACGCGGGGATCAGCGTCGATCTTCGATCGCGTGAACGAGCCGTGATCGACGGGGAATCCCTTGATCGAAAGGCGCGCGGGAGAGAGAACAGTCAGGCGAGCGACCAGGCGATGCCGTCCGGCATCTGCGACAGGATCTGTGCGGATGGATCAGACATAAAGCTTGCGGAGCTCCCGGGCGATGTCGGGCACCTCGGTGAGCGTTCCGCTGGCCACCGACATCACGAGAGCCTCGGCTTGGTCAACATCAACGTCCTGAACCGGCACCTCGTTGAGAGCCAGGAAAACGCGCGCCGCCGCCCAGGCGAGACGCTTGTTTCCGTCGATCAGCGCGTGGTTCATGCAAACCGAGTGGAGCAGCGCGGCGGCCTTGCTCCAGAGGTCGGCGTACGCCTCCTGGCCGAACGCCACGGTGGCCGGGCGGACCACCGCCGAGGAGAGCAAACCGAAGTCACGGACCTGCGGTGCTTCACCCAACACAATCGAGGCGATCTCCACGAGGTCGTCGACCTCGAGGTAACTGATCACTCCGCCAACCGCCGCAACAGTTCGGCGTCGCGCAGCGCAACCTCCCGCGCAAGATCCCGCACCTTCGCGCGACGGCTGTGCGCCGAGACGTACTCCTCAAGCGCCACGACGATGGTGGCGTTCATCGACCGGTGCTCCCGCTCGGCGAGCTGCTTGAGCCGCTCGTGCAGCCCTTCAGGCAGATTGACCGTGGTGACCATATGGAAATCATACCGGCCACACGCTGGGAAAACTACCTATCCTGCGGTCTCCGCGAGGCTCCAGGCGATGCCGTCGAGGATGTCGTGCTCGCTGGCGACCATCGACGTCATGCCGGCGCGCTCCATGATGATCCGCAAGACCAGCGCCCCCGCGCCGATCACGTCGGCCCGCCCCGGATGCATCACCGGGATCTCCATCCGCTGCGCCACCGACCGCCCGAGCAAATCCGCGGTCACCTTCGCCACCTCGTCGTACGAGACGCGCGCCCGGTGGATCCGCTCCGAGTCGTACGCCGGCAGCCCGAGCGCGATCGCCGCGACCGTGGTGACCGACCCGGCGACGCCGACCAGGGTCGCCGCGTCGCGCCCCGGCACGGCGGCGAGCGCCCGGTCGACGACCGCGGTGACGTCCGCCTCGGCAGCGGCGATCTCCTCGGCGGTGGGCGGGTCGCTGCGCAGGTGCCGCTCGGTCATCCGGACGCACCCGATGTCGACGGAGATCGCCCCGTGCACGGTCGTGTCGCCGAGGACGAACTCGGTGGAGCCGCCCCCGATGTCGACCACCAGGTAGGGCGGGCGGGCGTCGGCCGCCAGCCCGCGCACCGCACCCGTGAAGGAGAGCCGCGCCTCCTCGTCGCCGGTGACCACCTCGGGCGGCACGCCGAGCGTCGCCGACACCATCGCCCGGAACTCCTCGGCGTTCTCCGCGTCGCGCGAGGCGGAGGTGGCGCACATCCGCACCCGCCGTGCCCCGAGCGACTCGATCTCCGCCGCGTACGCGGCCAGCGCGACCCGGGTGCGCTCGATCGCGGCCGCGGAGAGCCGGCCGGTCCGGTCCACCCCCTCGCCGAGCCGCACGATCGTCATGCGCCGGACGACGTCGACGAGCGGCGCGTCCGGACCGGCCCCGGCCGGGGGCAGGTCGGCCACGAGGAGCCGGATGGAGTTCGTTCCGCAGTCGATCGCCGCCACTCTGGTCGTCACGCCGCCAACCCTACGAGAGATCGCGGCTACAGGTGGAGGAGCATGCGGGTGTTGCCGAGGGTGTTGGGCTTGACCCGCTCCAGCTCCAGGAACTCCGCGACCCCCTCGTCGTACGAGCGCAGCAGCTGCTCGTAAACCGGCTGCGGCACCGGGGCGCCGTCGATCTCGACGAACCCGAACGAGCCGAAGAACCCGGTCTCGAAGGTGAGCACGAAGACCCGCGCCACCCCGAGGTCGCGGGCCACCGCGAGCAGCTCGGCGACGATCTGGTGCCCGATCTTCATGCCCCGGCACTCCGGGTCGACCGCGACCGTGCGGATCTCGGCCAGGTCCTCCCACATCACGTGCAGCGCCCCGCAGCCGACGATCGCGCCATCGGACTCCCGGACCGCCACCCAGAACTCCTGGATGTCCTCGTAGAGCGTGACGGTGGCCTTGTCGAGCAGCTTGGGTCCGGGACCGCGGTAGGTGTCGACCAGCCGGCGGATGCCGCGCACGTCGGCGGTGCGGGCCCGCCGCAGCGCCACTGCGGACCCCACTAGCCCGGCTCCACGCACGGGCCGGCCAGCCACCACGGCTCGATCAGCGCGAGCGTCTCGTCGCCGAACGGGTTGACGCCGGGGCCCGCGGCCAGCGCGTGCCCGAGGTGCACGTGCAGGCACTTCACCCGGCCGGGCATCCCGCCCGCCGAGATGCCGGCGATCTCCGGGACCTCGCCGATCGCCTCGCGCCGCGCCAGGTAGTCCTCGTGCGCGGCGCGGTACCGGGCGGCGAGCTCGGGGTCGGCGGCGAGCCGGTCGGCCATCTCCTTCATCACCCCCGCCGACTCCAGTCGGCTGCACGCGCTGGTCGCGCGGGGGCAGGTGAGGTAGTAGAGCGTCGGGAACGGGGTGCCGTCGGCCAGCCGCGGCGTGGTCTCGACGACGTCGGGGTTGCCGCAGGGGCAGCGGTGCGCGACGGCCCGGGTGCCGCGCGGCGGGCGTCCGAGCTGCTCGGCCACCGCGGCGAGGTCCCGCTCCGTGGCCGGTTGCCGCTCCGGCGGAGGTACGACCTCAGCGGCCGGCTGCTCCGGCGGTACGACGGTCATACGGTTGATCTCCGTTCGCGACTGCGGGGCCCGCTCCGCGCACGCCTCGCGTTCACGATCACCCGTTGGGCCTTTCGGTGTTGGCGGCCTGGATGCTCGACCACAGCGTGTCCCGCCAGGGCTCCGGGGGCTGCGTCCTGGCCGCGGCGGGGTCGATGCCAGCGTCCCGCGCCGCCCCCTCCGGGTCGGAGAGGACCACCATCGGCATCTCACCCGGGTAGACCATGTAGAAGCGCTTGCGGGCCTGGATGCGGACGTACTCGTCGTCCTTCCACTTCGCCGCCTCCTCGGTCAGCTCCCCGATCTTCTGGCGCTGCGCCTCCTGGGCGGCCTCCATCCGGGCGATCTCGGACTGCTGGCTCAGGTAGAGCCGCACCGGGTAGGTGTAGCCGAGGGCCAGCGTGACGAGGACGGCGATCAGGACGGTGGCCCGGCCCGTGAAGCGGCGTGGCTGGGGGGCGGAGGTGCGCTTGGCTGCGCCACCGGCCGCCGCCCGGCGGGCCGCCGCGGGGCGGCTCGCCGAGCGCACGGCGTCGGCGGAGCGGCCGGACGCGGGGGTGCGACCAGCGGCGGCGCGCGGCTCGACCCGCGAGCCGCGGACGGCGCCGCGGGTCCCGCCGCGGCCGGGCTGTCCCGGCCGGCGGGCCGGACCCTGCCCGCTCGGCGTACGGCGTTGCGTCATCGCCGTGGCACCCCCTCCCCCGTCGCCAGGTTTACGCGGAACGGTACCGCGGGAACGCGGAGGCGCCGGCGTAGCGCGCCGCGTCCGCCAGCTCCTCCTCGATGCGCAGCAGCTGGTTGTACTTCGCCACCCGCTCGGAGCGGGCCGGCGCGCCGGTCTTGATCTGGCCGCAGCCGGTCGACACCGCCAGGTCGGCGATCGTGGTGTCCTCGGTCTCGCCGGAACGGTGGCTCATCATGCAGCGGAAGCCGTTGCGGTGGGCCAGGTCGACCGCGTCGAGGGTCTCGGTCAGCGAACCGATCTGGTTCACCTTGACCAGGACGGCGTTGGCGGCGCGCTCGGCGATGCCG
This sequence comes from Micromonospora pattaloongensis, assembly GCF_900107255.1. GTDB lineage: Bacteria > Actinomycetota > Actinomycetes > Mycobacteriales > Micromonosporaceae > Micromonospora_I > Micromonospora_I pattaloongensis. The sequence continues at coordinate 345,430 of NZ_FNPH01000003.1, forward strand.
CGGCTGATCCGCTGCGGGTTGGTGACGAACAGGTCGTCGCCGACGATCTGGATCTTGTCGCCGAGCGCCGCGGTGAGCGTCGCCCAGCCGGCCCAGTCGTCCTCGGCGAGCGGGTCCTCGATGGACACGATCGGGTACGTCTCGGCCAGCTTCGCGTAGTAGTCCGTCATCTCCTCGGACGACTTCTTGGCGCCCTCGAAGACGTACGCGCCGTCGGAGTGGAACTCCGTGGCGGCGACGTCCAGCGCCAGCACGATGTCGGCGCCGAGCCGGTAGCCGGCGGCCTCGACGGCCTCGGCGATCAGATCCAGGGCGGCGGCGTTGGTCGGCAGGTTGGGGGCGAAGCCGCCCTCGTCGCCGAGCCCGGTGCCGAGCCCCTTCTTCTTCAGCACGGACTTGAGCTTGTGGTAGACCTCGGCGCCGGAGCGCAGCGCGTCCCGGAAGGTCGGCGCGCCGATCGGCGCGATCATGAACTCCTGCACGTCGACGTTGGAGTCGGCGTGCGCCCCGCCGTTGAGGATGTTCATCATCGGCACCGGCAGCACATGCGCGTTGGGGCCGCCCAGGTAACGGAAGAGGCTCAGTTCGGCGCTGGCGGCGGCCGCCTTGGCCACGGCGAGCGACACGCCGAGGATCGCGTTCGCGCCGAGGGCGGACTTGTCGGGGGTGCCGTCGATGTCGAGCATCCGCTGGTCGATCAGGCGCTGCTCGCTGGCCTCGTACCCGATCAGCTCGTCGACGATCCGGTCCTCGATGTTGGCGACGGCGCGCTCGACGCCCTTGCCGTTGTAGCGCTCGGTGTCGCCGTCGCGCAGCTCGATCGCCTCGAACGCGCCGGTCGACGCGCCGGACGGCACGGCGGCGCGGGCGATGGTGCCGTCGTCGAGCCCGATCTCGACCTCAACGGTCGGGTTGCCGCGCGAGTCGAGGATCTCCCTGGCGACGATTCCCTCAATGGTGGCCACTGTCGTGTCGCTCCTCGTGGTCGTTCTCCGGGTCGCGACGGTGCGACCGTTACCGGTGGTCAGCGTATCGGGCCGGCCCGTGGCGCCGGTCACTGCCTCCACACCGCACCGTCGGCGCGGCCGCACTGCGTACTGACGGATATTCCAGACCAACCACCCGGAGATTGCCAACCGGATTGCGCCGACGTGACGCCATGAACAAGGCTGATCCGCATGCCTGCTCCGTCACGCCTGACCCGGACCCTGCTGCTGTGCGCCGCCGCGGGGACGCTCATCGCCGGCGCGGGCTGTCAGACCCTCGACGACGCCGGTCAGGTGATCGGTCGCGCAGATCTGGTCAACGACCTCGCCGCCCGGCTCGACCACTCCGGCGAGCTCACGTACGCCGCGGACTACCAGCTCGCCGGGGCGGCCACCGCGACGATCGCCCGTACGCCGCAGCCACCGCGCTCGGCCTACATCTACCCCGGCGGCCGGGTGATCGTCACCGACGAGGGGACCACGGAGTGCCGCGGCGCCGGGACGGGCAGCACCTGCACGGTGACGCCACCCCCGTCGCCGGGCGCCAGGCCCCCGGCGACGGTCTTCGCCGACGCGGCGCAGCAGGGTCTCGTCACCCCGACCGTGGTGATCGGACTGCTGACCGCCGCCGCCCTCGACGCCGACGCGATCATCAAGCAGCACGACACCACCATCGCCGGCCGGCACGCCACCTGCGTGCAGGTGCAGCAGGTGAAGAACGCGGCGGCGTCGAGCTTCGACGCCTGCATCACCACCGACGGCGTCCTCGGCAGCTTCGCCGGGGTGGTCGGCGGGAAGCACGTCGACATCGCGATGAGCCGCTACCGGGAGTCCGTCGACGCCGCGGCCTTCGAGCCGCCCGGCGACGCGCGGATCGTCGACCGCCGGGCGGGGGCCGCGCGGTAGCGCCTAGGTGTTGAGCAGCGTCCACAGGTGGCGCGGCGGCGGCGAGCCGTGCGCCAGCATCGCGTCGTGCCACTGCCGCTGCGTGGTGCCCGCGGGGCGGGCGGCGGCGATCTCGGCGACCTCGGAGTAGCCGACGAAGTACGTGGAGAGCTGCGTCGAGGTGAGCAGCGCCCGGCGCCACTTGCCGGCCGCCTCCCCCTCCTCCTGGAAGCCGCGCCCGGTCATCAACGCCATCGCCTCCGCCTCCGGCAGCTCCTCGCAGTGCACGAGCTGGTCGAGGATCGCGTTGATGCTCATCCGCAGCTGCATCTTCAGCTGCTGCAACCGCACCGGCAGCCCGCCGAACCCGTGCCGGGTCATCAGCTCCTCGGCATAGACGGCCCAGCCCTCGACGAACGGGCCGGAGTAGCCGATCGCCCGCACCCGGGTGGTGCCCGCGAACCGCCGGGCGTGCGCGAGCTGCAGGAAGTGTCCCGGCATCGCCTCGTGCACGGTCAGGTTGCGGATCATGTGGTCGTTGTACTCGCGGTAGAACGACTCGACGCGCTGCGCCGGCCAGTCGGCCGGGGTGGGCGCGATGCAGTAGAAGGTCGGCACGGCCGCGGTCTCCAACGGGCCGGGCGGGTCGCAGTAGGCGACCACGACCCCACGCGCGAACTCCGGCATCTCCTGGATCACGCACGGATCGTCGACCAGCGACACCAGCTGGTGTTCGTCGACGAACCCCGTCGTCTCCTCCATCGTGTGCCGGGCCAGCTCCACGATCGAGGCGTCGTCGGGGTGCTCGGCGGCGAGCAGGTCGAGCGCGCGGCGGACCGATTCGTCGCTCGCCGGGCCGTCGGCCAGTTCGGCGGCCGCCTCCCGGAGTTCGCCGGTCACCCGCTCCAGGTTGATCTCGGCGCGGGACAGCACCTGCGCGGCGGAGAGCTCGGTGTCCAGGGTGTGCCAGAGCCGCGCCTCCCAGAGCCGCCGTCCGAGCCGCGGGTCGCGCCCCGGCTTCCCGGCGGCCAACCCCGCGCGCAGCCACGCCACGAAACCGTCCAGCGCGGCGACCGCGTCGGCGGCCACCGGCTCGACGGTGGCCCGCAGCCCGGGGGCCGCGGCGAGCAGCCCGGGCAGCTCGTCCCGGATCAACGCCGCGGTGCCCGCGAACTGGCCGAGCGCGGTCTCGGCGTGGATCCGCGGCACGTCGCGCAGCGTGGCCCGGGCGGTGGCCAGCGCGTCGGGCACCGCGGCGAGCCGACCGGCGAGGCTGGCCAGACGGACGTCGACCGGCGCGAACGGCCGCGCGATCAGGGCGTGCAGCAGCGGCCCCGGGTTGTGCGCCAGCGGGTTCCACTCGTGCTCGCGCACCTCGGTCCGCTCGAAGAGCCGCCGCTCCACCATGGCGGTCAGCACCGCGTGGTCGACGCGCTCCTGCGGGTCGAGCGCGTCGTCGTCCACCCCGGAGAGCGCGCCGGCGGCGTCGCGCAGCATCGCCACCTCCTCGGCGACCGCGCCGGCGGACAGGTCCGGCAGCCGGTCGTCGCCGCGGTGGTCGCCGGCGTCGGCGGCGAGCGCCGGGCTGCTGTCCAGGAGGGCGTCGACGATCCGCTCGGCGAGCGGCACGAACTGCGGCATGAGGAGAATCTAGGGGACGAGCGCGGCGAGCGCGCGCACCGCGCGGGACAGCTCGTCCGGGGTGTGCGCGGCGTACCCGAGGACCAGACCGGGCGGGCCGCCGGGCACGATCCGGAGTCGGCGCAGCGGCAGCGGCCCGAGCCCGACCGCGTACGCCGCCCGGGCGAGCGCCTCGTCGTCGACCCCGTCCGGCAGCTCGACGACGAGGTGCAGCCCGGCGGCGACCCCGGAGACCCGGGCGGCGGGCAGGTGCCGGCGCAGCTGGTCGACCAGCGCGTCGCGACGCGCCCGGTACACCCGGCGCACCCGCCGCAGGTGCCGGTCGTAGCCGCCGGCGGCCAGCAGTTCCGCGAAGGCGAGCTGCTCCAGGACCGGACCGCCCAGGTCGGCGATCTCCTTGCCGGCGAGCACCGCCGCGCGCAGTCGGGGCGGCACGGCCAGCCACCCCAACCGCAGCCCGGGGGCGAGCCCCTTGCTGGCCGATCCCACGTACGCCACGTGCTCGGGCGCGAGCCCCTGCAGGCAGCCGACCGGGTCGCGGTCGTACCGGAACTCGGCGTCGTAGTCGTCCTCGACGATCAGGCCGCCGGTGCGCCGCGCCCAGGCCAGCAGCGCCGAGCGGCGCGCCGGGGAGAGCACCACCCCGGTCGGGAACTGGTGCGCCGGGGTGACCAGCACCGCGGGCAGGCCGGCACGGTCGAGCGCGGCCGGGTCCAGACCGTCGGCGTCGACCGGCAGCGGCACCGTACGCAACCCGTGCCCGTGCAGCTCGTCGCGCACCCCGACGCTGCCCGGTTCCTCCACGCCGACCGCGTCGTGCCCGTCCGCGCGCAACGCCGCGGCGAGCAGCCCGAACGCCTGCGCCGCCCCGGTCGTCACGACCAGGTGATCCGGCGCGATCCGCGCTCCCCGCACCCGCCCGAGATAGCCCGCCAACTCCCCGCGCAGCCGCGGCGCCCCCGCCGGATCCCCGTACCCGAGCTCGTCGTCCCGCACTCCCCGCACCGCCCGCTCGTACGCCCGCACCCACCAGCCCCGCGGAAACCGCGACAGGTCCGGCACCCCCGGCCGCAACACCCGCCGATCCCGATGATCAGGGACCAGCTCCGGCGTGTCGTCGGCGTGGCGCGTGCTGTCGCCCCTGATCACGGGGATCTCGGGGACCCCGGCGACGGTCGTGCCGGCCCCGCGACGGGCAACCACCCGCCCCTCCGCGACGAGCTGCTCGTACGCCTCGACCACCACGCCGCGCGACACCCGCAGGTCGGCGGCGAGATCGCGGCTGGAGGGCAGCCGGGTCCCCGGCGCCAGACGGCCGGTGGCGATCGCCTCGCGGAGCTCCGCGGTGAGCTGCGCGGCCAGCGGCCGGGTACGGTCCAGCGCGACCAGCGCCTCCAGCACCGACATTTGGTCCTCCAAAAGGCGCCGCGGATGGCCCTGCCCTGCGGACCAATGTCGACCCTAGCGTCGACCCGTGACCTCGGAGAATCTTCGCGCCACCCTGCTCTGCGTCTTCGGCATGGTGATCGTCGGCAGCTCGGTCTCGCTCAGCCAACTGATCCTGGACTATCCGCCGCTGACCGGGCAGGCGGCCCGGTACGCGCTGGCCGCGCTGGCGCTCTTCGGCATCGCCCGGGTATTCCCCCGGCTGGGCGCGGCCGCGCCGGCCGCCCACCCGACCCCGCCGCCGGGGCCGCGCGCCGGCCGCCGGGCGCCGCTGCGGCCGCGCCCGTCCGGCACCCGCCCGACGCCGCGCGAGCGGGGCATCCTCGCCCTGCTCGCGGCGACCGGGCTGGCCGCCTTCAACGCCTGCATTCTGGTCGCGCTACCGCACGCGGACGCGGCCGCCGTGGGGACCGTCATCGGCGCCGCGCCGCTGGGCCTCGCGCTGCTCGGGCCGCTGCTGCGCGGTCAGCGCCCGACGCTCCGGCTGGTCGCCGCGGCCGGCATCGTGGTCGCCGGCACCGCCGCCGTGCAGGGCGCCGGCCGGACCGACGCCGTCGGCCTGCTCGCCGCGCTCGGGGCGCTCGGCGGCGAAATCGCGTTCTCGCTGCTCGCCGCGGCCGTGCTCCCGCGCCTCGGTCCGGTGCGGGTGGCCGCGCACAGCTGCGCGCTCGCCGTACCCCTGCTGCTGGTGGCGGCGGTCCCGGCCGGTGAGCCGGGTCGGTGGCGACTGCCCACCCCGGTGGAGGCGGCGACGCTCGGCTACCTCGCCGCGTTCATGACGGTGCTCGCGTTCCTGGCCTGGTTCACCGGGCTGCGCCGGCTCGGCGTGGAGCGGGCCGGCATGATCGTCGGGGTGATGCCGCTGGCCACGCTGGCCACCGCCGCCGTGCAGGCGGGCCGGCTGCCGGACCCCGGTCAGACCCTCGGCGTCCTGGTGGTGGCGCTCGGGCTGGCGCTCGGCCTCACCACCCGCGGCGGCGGTCAGTCGGTGGAGCGCTCGGCGGCGCGCACGGCGTCGGCGTAGGAGAGGGCGGCGCGACGCAGCGCCGCCTCCGCGTCGATCCCGGCCGCCTGGGCACGGGCGACGATGGACAGCAGGGCGGCGCTGAGGGTCTCCTCGGTCTCCAGGCGGACCTCCGGCAGGCCGGGCGGGGGCGCCGGCCGCGGCGGCTCGACCCCGGCCCGGGACGCGCGCTGCAGGATCTTCGCCGCCAGCGCCAACGCCGGCTGGGTCAGCGCGATCCCGTCCATCGCCGAGCCGCGCGCCTTCTCCGCGCGCTTGATCTGATCCCAGTTCTCGGTGATCTCCTCGACCGTGCCCGCCGGCGCCCCCGCGAAGACGTGCGGGTTGCGCCGGATCATCTTCTCGACCAGCCCGCCGGCGACGTCGTCGACGCTCCAGCGCTCATCCTCCGGAAGCTCCTCGGCGAGGCGGGCGTGCAGCACCACCTGCAGCAGCACGTCCCCCAGCTCCTCGCGCAGCGCCGCGAGGTCGCCGGCCGCGATCGCGTCGTACGCCTCGTACGCCTCCTCGAGCAGGAACTGCGCCAACGTCGAGTGCGTCTGCGCCCGCTTCCACGGGTCGCCACCCGGCGAGACGAGCCGGTCCATCACGGCGACCGCGTCGAGCAGCCGCGCCCCCGCCGGATCCCACGAGCCGTACATCAACTCCAGCTCGGCCAGGCCCGGCTCGCGCGCCAGCCGCAGCCCGAGCCGGCGCGCCAGCTCCTCGTCGCCCGCCGGGCCGGCGAGCCAGACGACGGTGCCGTGCGCGGCGACCGCGTCCAGCAGCTCATCGACGGGCCCGGGCCCGACCACGGTGACGGCGGCGCCCGCGGTCCGCAGCGCCGCGGTCAGCTCGCTCTCCGCGGCGGTCAGCACGGGATGCCGGCGTACGGCGTCCCAGGCGGCCGCGCTCAGCAGGCCGGCCGGCAGCCGGGGCGAGGTGACCAGCAGGACGACTCGTCCGGTCATGGGCGGAGGCCCGCTCAGCGGCGGTCGATCACCGAGTCGGCGCCGGGCTCACCCAGCGGCACACCGACCGCCGCGGCGTTGTCCTGGAAGCGCAGCAACGGGAACTCCAGCGGACGGTACCGCGGGTTCACCGTGACGTCGTGGTCCGCCACCGCCTCGTTGAGCGCGTTACGCCGGGCCAGCTCGCCGCGGAGCGTCTCGCCGTCGAGGCGCTGCACCGCCTGCTCGTCGGTGACCTCGGCCGGGATCGCCCCGGCCTCCCGGCCCCGGCGCACCAGCTCGGCCAGCTCCTCGGCCGTCGGCGTGACCGGCGCACCGGCCCGAACGCGCATCAGGCAGGTCTGCAGCCGCGCCGACTCCTCCGCGAAGGTCGTGGTCGGCGGCACCTGCAGCGCCTGCGCCATCTGCTCGGGCGTGATCGCCGGCTGCCCCGGCTGCGCGGGCTGCGGATTCAGCCGCTTGCACACCTCGCCGAGCACCAGCGTGCTCACGACCACGCCGCGCGAGGGCGGCTTGATCTCCGCGTTGTCGCCGAGCTGCTCGGCCACGTCGTCGACGATCGCGGTCACCCGGTCCTCGGTGATCTTCGTATCGCCGACGTACGCGGCGACGCCGGGCTCGGAACGGCAACCGGTCAGGGCGAGGACGCCGACCGCCGTGATGACGGGGATCGACGCCAGACGACGGGCACGCTGCATGGTCGACACTCTCTCATGGGCCGTTGACCGGTTCCGGGTCGGGTGTCCCCCTCCCGCGCTCCATCATGCGCGACGCGGAACCGGCCCGGCGGCAACCTACGCGGAGAGCGCCGGCACCGGGTCGCCGAGCACGTCGCGGAGCAGCTGCGCGCACCAGTCGAGCAGCGCCTGGTCGCGCAGCGGCTCCCCGCCGACCCGCCGGGTCATCGGCCGCGGCACGCTCACCTGGTCGGTCACCGACTTGTAGACCGCGTCCGGGTGGTAGCGCTTGAGTCGCATCTGCTTGGAGTCCGGCAGCGGCATCGGGCCGAACCGCACGTGCTTGCCCTGCACCGACACGTCGGTCAGCCCGTACGTGCGGGCGAGCAGACGGAACCGGGCGACCGCGACCAGGTTGGCGACCGGCTCCGGCGGCTCGCCGTACCGGTCGGTCATCTCGGCGACGATCTCCTTGAGCGCCGTCTCGTCGCGCGCCTCGGCCAGCTTGCGGTACATCTCCAGGCGCAGCCGCTCCACGCCGACATAGTCGTGCGGCAGGTGCGCGTCGACCGGCAGATCGACCTTCACCTCGGGCTGCTCCTCCGGGCGCTCGCCCTTGAACGCCTGCACGGCCTCGCCGACCATCCGCACGTACAGGTCGAATCCGACGCCCTCGATGTGGCCGGACTGCTCGCCGCCGAGCAGGTTGCCGGCGCCGCGGATCTCCAGGTCCTTCATCGCCACGTACATGCCGGCGCCCAGCTCGGTGTGCTGGGCGATCGTCGCCAGCCGCTCGTGGGCGTGCTCGGTCAGCGGCTTCTCCGGTGGGTAGAGGAAGTAGGCGTACGCGCGCTCCCGGCCGCGGCCGACCCGGCCGCGGATCTGGTGCAGCTGGGACAGACCCAGCATGTCGGCGCGCTCCACGATCAGGGTGTTGGCGTTCGGGATGTCGATGCCGGACTCGACGATCGTGGTGCAGACCAGGACGTCGAACTCCTTCTCCCAGAAGCCGACCATCACCTTCTCGAGCGCTTCCTCGCTCATCTGGCCGTGCGCGACCGCGACCCGCGCCTCCGGCACCAGCTCCCGGATCCGCCGCGCCGCCTTCTCGATCGTGTCCACCTTGTTGTGCAGGTAGAACACCTGCCCGTCGCGGAGCAGCTCCCGGTGGATGGCCGCGGCCACCTGCCGGTCGTCGTACGCCCCGACGAAGGTCAGCACCGGGTGCCGCTCCTCCGGCGGCGTGGCGATCGTCGACATCTCCCGGATTCCGGTGATCGCCATCTCCAGCGTCCGCGGGATCGGCGTGGCGGACATGCTCAGCACGTCGACCGCGGCCCGCAGCTGCTTGAGGTGCTCCTTGTGTTCGACGCCGAAGCGCTGCTCCTCGTCGACGATCACCATGCCGAGGTTCTTGAACCGGGTCGACTTCTGCAGGATCCGGTGGGTGCCGATGACGATGTCGGCGGTGCCCTCGGCGGCCATCTCGACCGTCTCGGTGGCCTCCCGCGGGGTCTGGAAGCGCGACAGCTGCCGGATCTCCACCGGGAACTGGCTCATCCGCTCGGCGAACGTGTTGTAGTGCTGCTGCACGAGCAGGGTCGTCGGCACCAGCACCGCCACCTGCTTGCCGTCCTGCACCGCCTTGAACGCCGCGCGCACCGCGATCTCGGTCTTGCCGTAGCCGACGTCGCCGCAGATCAGCCGGTCCATCGGCACCGACTGCTCCATGTCCCGCTTGACCTCCTCGATCGCGGCGAGCTGATCGGGGGTCTCGGTGTAGGGGAACGCGTCCTCCAGCTCGCGCTGCCACGGCGTGTCGGGCCCGAAGGCGTGTCCCTTCGACGCCTTGCGCGCCGCGTAGAGCTGGATCAGCTGGGCGGCGATCTCGCGCACCGCCTTGCGGGCCCGCGCCTTGGACTTCTGCCAGTCCGAGCCGCCCATCTTGTGCAGCGCGGGGGCCTCCCCACCCACGTACCGGGACAGCTGGTCCAACTGGTCCGTGGGGACGAAGAGCCGATCACCGGGCTGCCCCCGCTTCGACGCGGCGTACTCGATCACCAGGTATTCGCGGTCCGCGCCGTTGACGGTGCGCTGCACCAGCTCCACGTACCGGCCGATGCCGTGCTGCTCGTGCACCACGTAGTCGCCGGCCCGCAGCTCCAACGGGTCGATGGTGTTGCGCCGCCGGCTCGGCATCTTGCGCATGTCGCGGGTCGACGAGCCCCGCCCGCCGGTCACGTCGTTGCCGGTGACGATCGCGAAGCGGGAACCCTCGTCGACGAAACCGTGGTTGAGCGAGCCGCAGGTGACGATCAGCTCGCCCGGCCCGGGCGGCGTCGTGATCGCCTCGGCGGTCGTCGCGCCCAGCCCGGCGTCGCGCAGCACCTCCACGGCGCGCTGCGCCGGGCCCTTGCCCTCGAAGACCAGCGCCACCGACCAGCCGTCGCCGACCCAGCGCTTCAGGTCGTCGACCACGCGGCCGGTGTCGCCGTGGTAGAGCGGCGTCGCCTGCGCCGCGAGCGTGATCGCCTCACCCCGGTCGGCGGTCACGGTCGTCGGCAGCTCCGGCTCGTCCCGCCACGGCTCCTCGGTCCGCGCCGGCCCCGCCTCCGTCAGACCGAACGGCGACAGCGACCACCAGGGCTGGCCCAGCTCCAGCGCGGTCGCACGGACCTCCGCCAGGCTCTTGAACGCCGCCGCGCCGAGGTCGATCGGGGCCTGGCCGCCGGCCGCGGCCGCGGCCCAGCTCGCCTCCAGGAACTCCGCGGAGGTACGGACCAGGTCGTGCGCCCGGGTGCGGATCCGCTCCGGGTCGCAGAGCAGCACGTGCGTCCCCTCGGGCATGCAGTGCAGCAGCAGCTCCAGCGAGTCGCCGCCGCCGAGCAGCGCCGGGGCCAGCGACTCCATCCCCTCGACCGGGATGCCCTCGCCGAGCTTGTCGAGGATCTCCGCGAGCTCCGGGTGCTGGTGCGCCAGCGTTCGTGCCCGTTCGCGCACCTCGTCGGTGAGCAGCAGCTCGCGGCAGGGCGGCGCCCACAGCCGCTCGACCGACTCGATGGTGCGCTGGTCGGCGACGGCGAAGGTGCGGATCTCCTCCACCTCGTCGCCCCAGAACTCCACCCGCGACGGGTGCTCGTCGGTGGGCGGGAAGACATCGAGGATGCCGCCGCGGACCGCGAACTCACCGCGCTTGGTGACCAGGTCGACGCGGGCGTACGCCATGTCGGTCAGCCGGCGGGCGACCTCCTCCAGCTCCGCCTCGGCGCGCGGTGCGAGCCGCACCGGTTCCAGGTCGCCGAGCCCCTTCAGCTGCGGCTGCAGCACCGACCGGACCGGGGCGACCACCACCCGCAGCGGGCCGGTCGCGCCGTCTCCGGCCTCGGCGTCGGGGTGCGCCAGTCGACGCAGCACGGCCAGCCGCCGGCCGACGGTGTCGGAGCGGGGCGAGAGGCGCTCGTGCGGCAGCGTCTCCCACGACGGGTAGACCGCCACCTGCTCGCCCGGCAGCAGGCAACCGAGCGCGGCGGCCAGGTCGTCGGCCTCCCGCGTGGTGGCGGTGACCGCCAGCACCGGTCGGCCCGCTCCCTGTGCCTGGGCCGCGGCGGCGACCGCGGCGACCGTGAACGGGCGCAGCGCCGCGGGCGCGGTCAGGTTCAGCCCGTCGGCGTCGGCGCCACCGGCGCGCGCCAGATCACGGGCGCGGGCCAGCCCCGGGTCGCCGAGGGCGGCGGTGAGCAGGCCGGCGAGCTGCATGCGGGTTCACTTCCTTGCACAGGCGCGCGACGAGGACCCCGCGCCCAGCTCGGACGGGGGGTTTGTCCCCAGCCTAGTCCGCCGGCGACCCACCGCCCACCGGACCACCGGCCCGGCCGCCCAGGGGTGTGGGTGCAGCTGTTGTCGCCCTGGCAGCAACAGCTGCACCCACACCGCCGGCTCAGCGGTCAGTAGCGGACCGTGATCCGCTGTTGGATGGCGTCGACGCGGGCGGTGCCGCCGATCGGGAGGATCAGCTGCGGGTCGGTGTGGCCGATGTCGAGGTCGAAAACGACCACCGCGTCCGGGGCGTACTCGGCCAGCGCGCGGGTGACGGCGGCGCGCTGCGCGGCCGCGTACTCGCGCTTCTGCTCGGGTGCGAGCGGCGTGTCGAACTCCCAGGCCTTCGGCCGCCCGACCAGCACCGCCGGGAAGCCCGCGAGCAGCCCCCGCTCCCCCATGTTGCGCAGGATCCGGTAGACCTCGACCGCCGTCGGCAGCGCCTCCGACGTCTCCAGCACGAAGACACAACCGGCGTACGCCGAACTCGGCCCGATCCGGCCGGCCTGCAGGATCCAGGAGAGCACCTCCAGGCTGCCGCCCCAGAGCGGGCCCTCGACGACGCGTTCGGGACCGAGCCAGCTCCACGGCGTCGCCGGGAACATGACCGGCGGGCGGTCGAGCGACGCCGGGTCCCGCCAGTCGTTCGGCTCGTCGCCGTACTCGGTGGCGGCGGTCAGCTCGTGCCAGTCGTGGGTGAAGAGCGCCGCGCGCAGCGACTGCATCGACAACGGGTGCGGCGAGCCGGGCCGGCCGAGGTGCACCAGCACCGACCCGCCGTGGTACGCGACCACGCCGAGATCGAACAGGCGCGTCAGCAGGTTGGTGTTGTCGGAGTAGCCGAAGAACGGCTTCGGGTTGGCGCGCAGCACCGTCTCGTCGAGGTGGGGCACCACCCTCACCTGGTCCTCGCCGCCGACGGTCGCGAGCACGGCGGTGATCGACGGGTCGGCGAACGCGGCGTTGAGGTCGCGGGCGCGATCACGCGGATCGGCGTTCATGACCCGGGTGGTGGGGTACTCGACCGGCTCCAGCTCGAAGAGGTCGCGCAGCCGGCGCAGCCCGAGCTCGTACACGTGCGGGAAGATCGCCGGCAGCCCGGCGGAGGGCGACAGGACCGCGACCCGGTCCCCCGGTCTCGGCTTCGGCGGATAGGCATGCGGGGGCATGGTGCGGACGCTACCGGCCGGCCGATCGCCCCCGCGACGTGTTTCCGGCGGGTGTCGGTACATCCACCACGTGAGACGTAGGTCACCACCCTGACCTGCGCCCGAGGGCCGCCGATAGCATCAATCCCGTCGGACAGCGCCGTCCTCCGTACTCAAGGTAAGGAGCGTCAGGTGACTGACCTGTCCGACCACGAAGGCCCGGACGCCGCGCTGCGCGCCGACATCCGCCGGCTCGGCACTCTGCTCGGGCAGACCCTCGCCCGCCAGGAGGGCCGCCCGCTGCTCGACCTGGTCGAGGAGGTACGCGCGCTGGTCCGCTCGGACGCCGAGACCGCCGCCGCCCGACTCGGCGCGCTGGACGTCACCACCGGCACCAAGCTCGCCCGCGCCTTCTCCACCTACTTCCACCTGGCGAACATCACCGAGCAGGTGCACCGCGCCCGTGACCTGCGCCGGCAGCGGGCCACCCAGGGTGGCTGGCTGGACCAGGCGGCGAAGCTGATCGCCGAGCGGGGGGTGCCGGCCGACGAGATCGCCGCGGCGGCCCGGCGGCTCGCCGTACGCCCGGTCTTCACCGCGCACCCCACCGAGGCCGCGCGGCGGTCGATCCTGTCGAAGCTGCGGGCCGTGGCCGACGAGCTCGACCTGGAGATGGCGAACTCGACGCTGTACGGCGCGACCGACACCGGCCCGACGGACCGGCGCCTGGCCGAGCTGCTGGACCTGCTCTGGCAGACCGACGAGCTGCGGCTGGACCGGCCCGACCCGACGGACGAGGCGCGCAACGCGGTCTACTACCTGCGCGACCTGTACGCCGACGCGGCGCCGCAGGTGATGGACGACCTCGCGGAGACGCTGCGCTCGCTCGGGGTGGAGACCTCCCCGACCGCCCGGCCGCTGACCTTCGGCAGCTGGATCGGCGGCGACCGGGACGGCAACCCGTTCGTCACCCCGGCGGTGACCCGCGACGTGCTGCTGATCCAGCACGAGCACGGCATCCAGGCCACCGAGGCGGCGATGGACGCGCTGATCCAGGAGGTCTCGGTGTCGCGCCGGCTGCGCGGGGTGTCTCTGGACCTGTCCGCCAGCCTGGCCAAGGACCTCGACGCGCTGCCCGAGGTGGCGCCGCGGTTCCGCCGGGTCAACGCGGAGGAGCCGTACCGGCTCAAGGCGCGGTGCGTGAAGGCGAAGCTCGCCAACACCCGCAAGCGGCTGGCCGACGGCACCGCGCACGTACCGGGCCGCGACTACCGGGGCTCCGCGGAGCTCCTCGCCGACCTGGAGCTGATGCGCGCGTCGCTGGCCCGCAACTCCGGGCAGCTCACCGCGGTCGGCAAGCTCGCCTCCGCGATCCGCACGGTCTCCGCGTTCGGGCTGCACCTGGCGACGCTGGACGTCCGCGAGCACGCCGAGGCGCACCACGCGGTGCTGGCGCAGCTCTACGAGCGGATCGGCGAGGTCGAGGAGTACGCGTCGCTGTCCCGGCCGGACCGGGTCAAGCTGCTCTCCCAGGAGCTGTCCGGGCGTCGGCCGCTCGCCCGCCTCGACACCCCGCTGACCGACACGGCCCGTAAGACGTTCGACGTGTTCGGCACGATCCGGGAGGCGCAGGAGCGCTTCGGACCCGAGGTGATCGAGTCGTACATCATCTCGATGACGCTCGGCGTCGACGACGTGCTGGCCGCCGCGGTGCTGGCCCGCGAGGCCGGGCTGATCGACGTGCAGAGCGGTCGCGCCCGGATCGGCTTCGTGCCGCTGCTGGAGACCCCGGCCGAACTCAACGCCGGCGGCGAACTCCTCGACGAGCTGCTGTCGCTGCCCGCGTACCGGGCGATCGTGGCGGCCCGCGGGGACGTGCAGGAGGTGATGCTGGGCTACTCCGACTCCAACAAGGAGGCGGGCATCACGACCTCGCAGTGGTCGATCCACCGGGCGCAGCGTTCGCTGCGGGACGTGGCGGCGCGGCACGGCGTACGGCTGCGGCTCTTCCACGGCCGCGGCGGCACGGTGGGCCGGGGCGGCGGGCCGACGCACGAGGCGATCCTGGCCCAGCCGTACGGCACCCTGGACGGCGCGATCAAGGTGACCGAGCAGGGCGAGGTCATCTCCGACAAGTACACGATCCCCGCCCTGGCCCGGGAGAACCTGGAGCTGACCGTGGCCGCGGTGCTGCAGTCGACGCTGCTGCACACCGCCCCGCGCCAGCCCGAGGAGATGTTGGAGCGCTGGGACTCGGCGATGGACGTCGTCTCCGACGCCGCGTTCCGGTCCTACCGCTCGCTGGTCGAGGACCCGGATCTGCCCGAGTACTTCTGGGCCTCCACCCCCACGGAGCTGCTCGGCGCGCTCAACATCGGGTCCCGGCCCGCGAAGCGCCCGAACACCGGCGCGGGGCTGGGCGGGCTGCGGGCGATCCCGTGGGTGTTCGGCTGGACGCAGTCGCGGCAGATCGTGCCGGGTTGGTTCGGGGTCGGCTCCGGGCTGGCGGCCGCGCGCGAGGCGGGGCTGTCGGACGTGCTGGCCGAGATGCACGGCCGCTGGCACTTCTTCCGGACGTTCCTGTCGAACGTCGAGATGATGCTGACCAAGACCGATCTGAGCATCGCGCGGCGCTACGTCGAGACGCTGGTCCCCGAGCCGCTCCAGCCGATCTTCACGACGATCGAGGAGGAGTACGTGCGCACGGTGCGGGAGATGCTGGCGATCACGGGTGAGACCGGCCTGCTGGAGAACAACGCGGTCCTGCAGCGCACCCTCGCCGTCCGGGACACCTACCTGGAGCCCCTGCACCACCTCCAGGTCGCCCTGCTGCGCCAGTACCGCGACCTGGGCCTGGCCGGCCGGGCGGTCGCCACGGCGCCGGGCGGGCGCCGCGCCCCCAGCGACGGCACCGCCCTGGAGCGGGCCCTCCTCACCACCGTCAACGGCATCGCCGCCGGCATGCGCAACACCGGCTGACCCCCATGATCCGCGTGATCAGGGAGTAGCCGGATTGCAAGATCCGCGTGATCAGGACGGTTTCGCGCGGCACGCCGGCGACACGCCGGACGTACTCCCTGATCACGCGGATCTTGGTCAGCTGGTTTCGCCGGCCATGCTGAAGGTGCGGAGGCGGGTGATGGCCAGGGCGGTGAAGCCTGCCGCGATGAGCACGGTCATCACGATCGAGACCGGGACCGAGACCTCGGCGCTGAGCATGGACGTCGGGGCGATCCTGTCGGCGATCGTCACCACGTACTGCTGGACCGAGAGGACCTTGGTCCCCGACACGTAGTTGCCGAGCAGGCCCTCCCAGATCAGCACGTAGACCAGGCCGAGCAGCACCGGCCGCCGGGTCACCAGGCTGAGCGCCAGGAAGAGCGCCGAGTACGCGACCGCGCCCACCGCGCTGGCCGCGGCGAGCGCCAGCCCGAGCCGTACGGAGTGCGCGAGCACCCCGGCGACGTAGAGCGGGATCGCGACGGTGACCGCGGTGACCCCGATCGCGACCGCGAGCTTCGGCAGCACGATCTGCCAGCGGGGCAGCGGCTTCGTGAGGATGTGCACGATCGTGCCGTCGTCGATCTCGGAGCCGAGCACGCCGGTCCCGACGATCAGGGCGACCACCGGCAACACGACGGCGAGGCCGAGGCCGACGAGCACCGGCCCGCCCCAGTGCGTCGGCGACACGCCGGCCCAGCGGGCGAGCACGGCCAGCCCGACGACGAGCAGCGGCAGCGGGAGCAGCAACAGGAACCGGCGGCGGCCGAAGAGCCCGCGGGCGGTCAGCCAGGAAATCGTCGACATCACGCCTCCACCAGGTAGGAGAACACACTCTCCAGGGACTCGTCCGAGGGCAGCAGCCGGCGGACCCGGATGCCCGAGGCGAGAGCGACCTTGGGCAGCGCCCGGGTGAAGCTGCCGTAGTCGCCGGCGCGGACGGTCAGCCCGGTCCGGTCGATCTCCACACCGGTCACGGACGGCTCCGCCATCAGCGCCACGGCGAGCCGCCGGTCGTCGCTCGAATGCACGGCGAAGACGTGCGGGCGGTTGGTCATCAGCCGCCGGATGGTCCGGAAGTCGCCGGAGGCGGCGAGCCGGCCGGCGACGATCACCTGGACGGTGCCGGAGACCTGCTCTACCTCTTCGAGGATGTGGGAGCTGAACAGGATGGTGCGCCCTGCGTCGCCGAGCCGGTGCAGCAGCTCCATCATGTGCAGCCGCTGCCGCGGGTCCATGCCGTTGAACGGCTCGTCGAGCAGCAGCACCTGCGGGTCGTGCACCAGTGCGGCGGCGACGCGGGTGCGCTGCCGCATCCCCTTGGAGTACGTGCCGATCCGGCGGTCCTGCGCCGGCGCCATCTCGACCAGCTCGATGGCGCGGCGCGCCGCGTCCTCCGGGTCGGGCAGCCGGTGCAGCCGGGCACTGGCCAGCACGAACTCGTACGCGGTGAGGAAGGTGTGCACCGCCTCGCGCTCGCTGACCAGCCCGAGCCGGCGGTAGACGTCCGGGTTGCGCCAGGTGGGCGCGCCGTCCAGGGTGACCGTGCCCCGGGACGGGGCGAGAAAGCCGGCCATCATGTGCAGCAGCGTGGTCTTGCCGGCGCCGTTGGGGCCGAGTAGCCCGGTGACGCCGGGGCCGAGGGTCATGCTGATGTCGTTGACGGCGACCACGTTGCCGTACCAGCGGGAGACCCCGCTCAGGTCCACAGTCGTCATGCGGAGGCGACCTTCCGGTAGCGGGCCAGCAGCAGCCCGACGCAGGCGGCGATCAACAGCAGCGCGGCGGCGCCGTACACGGGGCCGAACCGGCCGATGCCGATCCCGGCCGCGGTGTCGGTGACCAGCCATTCCTCGAAGAGCCACACGCCG
Source organism: Micromonospora pattaloongensis (assembly GCF_900107255.1). Classification (GTDB taxonomy): domain Bacteria; phylum Actinomycetota; class Actinomycetes; order Mycobacteriales; family Micromonosporaceae; genus Micromonospora_I; species Micromonospora_I pattaloongensis. Next base: position 362,874 of record NZ_FNPH01000003.1, read on the forward strand.
ACGCCCTGCACGAGGCTGGACGGGGAGGCCAGGCCGGCGAGCCGGTTGACGGTCGTCGACGGCATCACCATCAGCACCCCGACGATCGGCGTGGTCATCAGGAAGACCGCGACGATCCCGCCGGCCGCGAACGCCCGCTTGCCGGTCAGCGACGCCACCAGCAGCGCGACCGAGGCGAAGACCAGCGCCCAGATCGCGGCGTACGCCAGGCCGGGCAGCAGGTCCAGCAGCTCGTCCCAGACCCCGCCCATCCCCTTGTCGGTGGTGAACGCCGCACCCGCGAACATCAGCAGCTGCGGGGCCCCGAGCAGCAGCCAGGCCGCGGTGACCAACGCGGCCAGCTTGGCCAGCGCGTAGTCGGCGCGGCGCAGCGGCCGGGAGAAGTAGAGCGGGAGCACGCCGCTGCGCAGGTCGCGCGAGACCAGCTCGGGGGCGACCACGGCAACAAAGAAGATCACCAGCCAGCTCATCGCGTCGGCGAACTGCGCGTAGGTGAGCACCACCTGGCCGATCTGGGACCGGACCGCGGCGAGCCCGGCGGCGACCACGGCGACGATCGCGACGATCAGCCACGGGAAGATCTTCGCCTTGGCGCTGCGCCCGAACCCGAACGCGGTGCGCAGCCCGTGCACGTAGAGGGAGCCGGCGACGTAGCGCCGGCCGAGCCGCGCGCCGGCGTACCGCTGGTACCCGATGTCGTGGATGACCCCGGCGGGCGCCGGGGTCGTCGTCTCAGTGGACACTGGCGGTCTCCCTCGGGGCGAAGAGCTCGGCCACGCGGTGCCGCCGCTGGTCGAGCCGGTGCAGCGGCAGGTCCAGTTCGGCCACCGCGCGCAGGATCGAGTCGTACGTCTGGTCGTCGGCGAGCGGCACGAGCAGCAGCCGGCCGTCGCGCCGCACCGGCAGCGCCAGCTCGGTCAGCCGGGCGGCGAGCTGGTCGATTCCCTCGCTCACCTCGACCGCGAGCACATCGGTCGCGCTGGTCATCGCGGAGATGTGGTCGGAGCGGAGCAGCCGGCCGCCATCGATCGCGACCAGCGCGTCACAGATCCGCTCCACCTCGCCGAGCAGGTGCGAGCAGACCACCACGGAGATGCCGAACTCGGCGCCGATCCGCTGGATCAGCGCGAGCATGGCGTCCCGGCCCGCCGGGTCGAGCCCGTTGGTCGGCTCGTCGAGCAGCAGCAGGTCGGGGTCGTGCACGAGCGCCTGGGCGAGCTTCACCCGCTGCTTCATGCCGGTCGAGTAGCCGCCGATCTGCCGGTAGCGCTCCTCGTAGAGCCCGACGTGCCGCAGCGCCTCGGAGGCGCGCTCCCGGGCCACGGTCTTCGGCAGACCGCTCATCCGGCCGAGGTGGGTGACGAACTCGGCGGCGGAGAGATCCGGCGGCAGGCAGTCGTGCTCCGGCATGTAGCCGACCCGGGCCCGCACCGCGGCGGCGTCGGTGGTCGGGTCGAGACCGAGCACGCTTGCCCGGCCGCGGGTCGGGGCGAGCAGCCCGAGCAGAATCTTGATGAACGTGGACTTGCCGGCCCCGTTCGCGCCGACCAGCCCGACGACGCCCGGCTCGACGGTGACGGTGAGGTCCGACAGCGCGGTCACCCGACCGCCGTACGTCTTTGTCAGCGATTGGGTCGCGATGAGTGTCACGCGCCTCAGCGTAGGGAACCGGGGCTCGCGGCGGGATCAGGCGCGACCCTGACCCTCCCCTGATCCCGCCGAATGGCCGACCCTGAGTCGATCGGTCAGACGCGTCATACTTCACGCCGGAAAACCCGATCCTCGTGCCACTCTCGACCGATGGACTCCTCGGCTGCGAAACTGTGTGCCGGTCCGCTGTTGGGGGTGTGATGAGCAACGGGTGGGTGCTGCCCGACGAAGTGCTGCGTGACGCGCCGGCGTACACGCCGCGACCGTACGAGCTGGCCGACCTGGAGTTACTCCTGACCGGTGCGTACGCGCCGCTCACCGGTTTTCTCACGCGCGACGACCTGGCCGCGCTGAACCGGCGCGGACGCCTCGCCGACGGCACGCCCTGGCCGGCCCCGGTGACCCTGGAGGTCCCGACCGAACTGGTGGCGGACTTCGACCTCGGAAACCCGCTGCAGCGGGCGCTGATCCTCGCCGACCCGGAGGGCGCGCCGATCGCGGCGCTGGACGTCGCCGACGTCTGGCCGACCCGGGAGGGCTTCTCCGGGGTGGGCGGCAGTGTCCGGCGGGTCGGCGACGGCGGTCACGGCCCGTTCCAGCGGCTGCGCCGCACACCGGAGGAGATCCGCGCGCTGCTGCCGCCCGGCCGGGTGCTCGGGATCGTCGCCGACCGGCCGCTGCACCGCCCGCAGTTGGCGCAGCTCGCCCACGCGGCCCGCACGCTCGCCGCGCACCTGCTCGTGTTGATCCCGGTCACCGACCTCGGCCCGGACGGGCTGCCGCCGGAGGTGCTGGTGCGCGCCGTGTTCGCGGCGCGCGATCGGATGCCGCCGGCCACCCTGGTCGCGGTGCCGCTGACCCGGCGGGGCGACGAGATCCGCGACGCGCTGCTGCGCGCCCGGGTCGCCGCGGCGTACGGCGTGACGCACCTGCTCTCCACCGGCGAGATGCTCTCCGGCGGCGGGCCCCGGGTGCTGGTGCCGCGCGAGCTCGCCTACGACAACCGCGACGGCCAGTGGCGCTGGCGCGACGACATCCCGCCGCGCAACCGCCGGCTCGCGCTGCGCGCGGACGAGATCGACGATCTACTCGACCGCGGCTTCCCGCTGCCGGAGTGGCACACCCCGCCGGCCGTGGCCAAGGAGCTGGTGCGGGCGCGACCGCCGCGGCGGCACCGCGGTCTGGTCGTCTTCTTCACCGGGCTCAGCGGTTCGGGCAAGTCGACGGTCGCGCGCGGGGTCGCCGACGCGCTGCGGGAGAGCACCGACCGGACCGTGACGCTTCTCGACGGCGACGTGGTGCGCCGGGAGCTGACCGCCGGGCTCGGGTTCAGCAAGACCGACCGCGACCTGAACGTACGCCGGATCGGCTGGGTCGCCGCCGAGGTCGCCCGGCACCGCGGGGTCGCGATCGCCTGCCCGATCGCGCCGTACGCGAAGGCGCGCGGCGCGGCCCGGGCGATGGCACACGCCGCCGGCGGCGGGTTCGTGCTGGTGCACGTGGCGACGCCCCTGGAGGTCTGCGAGCTGCGCGACCGCAAGGGCCTGTACGCGAAGGCCCGGGCGGGCCAACTGCGCGGCATGACCGGCATCGACGATCCGTACGAGGAGCCGACCGACGCGGACATCGTGCTGGACACGAGCGAGATCAGCGTGGAGGACGGCGTGGAGATCGTCCTGCAGCACCTGATCGACAGCGGTTGGGTGGAGCCACGCCTGCAGCCCGCCTAGGGCGGGTACGTGCCCGGGGCGCGGGGGGCCCGGGACAGGGCCCCCCGCAGGGAAGGGACGGCAGGCTGCTGCCGCAGCCGAAGACCGGCCGGTCGGCGCCGAGGTCTCGGGGGCAACCGCGACCGGCGTCAGTCTCCAGCGAACGCGATTGACACCACGTCCACCTGGGTCAACGACGACCTCGGATACCGGTGACGGTCAGAAGTTGTCGACCGCGCCGCGGGCGCCGAAGGTCGGCGCCACCGGGCTCCCGTCCGGGCTGCGGAAACGGCTCCGGAAACGGCTCCCGTCCGGGCTGCGGAAACGGCGAGGCCCGCCGGCGATCACGCCGGCGGGCCTCATCGGATGTGGACGGTCAGGCCGCGAGCTTGCGGGCCAGGTTCTCGTCCAGCGCGTTCATGAACTCGTCGGTGCTCAGCCACGGAGCGTCGCGCGAGATCAGCAGCGCGAGGTCCTTGGTCATCTGGCCGCCCTCGACGGTCTCGACGATGACCTGCTCGAGCGTGTTGGCGAACTCGGTGACCGCGGGGGTGCCGTCGAGCTTGCCGCGGTGGGCCAGGCCACGGGTCCAGGCGTAGATCGAGGCGATCGGGTTGGTCGAGGTCTTCTCGCCCTTCTGCCACTGCCGGTAGTGCCGCGTGACGGTGCCGTGCGCCGCCTCGGCCTCGACGGTCCGGCCGTCCGGCGTCATCAGCACGGAGGTCATCAGACCCAGCGAGCCGAAGCCCTGCGCGACCGTGTCGGACTGCACGTCACCGTCGTAGTTCTTGCAGGCCCAGACGAAGCCGCCCTCCCACTTGAGCGCCGCGGCGACCATGTCGTCGATGAGCCGGTGCTCGTAGGTGATGCCGGCGGCCTTGAACTCCTCGGCGAACTCCGCCTCGAAGACCTCGGCGAAGATGTCCTTGAAGCGGCCGTCGTACGCCTTGAGGATCGTGTTCTTGGTCGACAGGTAGACCGGGTAGCCGCGGTCGAGGCCGTAGCGCATCGAGGCGCGGGCGAAGTCGCGGATCGACTCGTCGAAGTTGTACATGCCCATCGAGACGCCGCCGCCCGGGAAGTTGGCGACCTCCATCTCGATCGGCGCGCCGCCGTCGGCCGGGGTGTAGGTGATGGTCACGGTGCCGGGGCCGGGGACCACGAAGTCGGTGGCCTTGTACTGGTCGCCGTGGGCGTGCCGGCCAATGATGATCGGCTTGGTCCAGCCGGGCACCAGCCGTGGGACGTTGGACATGATGATCGGCTCGCGGAAGACGACGCCGCCGAGGATGTTGCGGATCGTGCCGTTCGGCGACCGCCACATCTTCTTGAGGCCGAACTCCTCCACCCGGGCCTCGTCCGGGGTGATGGTCGCGCACTTCACGCCGACGCCGTGCCGCTTGATGGCGTTCGCCGCGTCCACCGTGACCTGGTCGTCGGTCTCGTCGCGGTACTGGATCGACAGGTCGTAGTACTCGAGCTCGACGTCGAGGTAGGGCAGAATCAGCTGCTCGCGGATCTGCTTCCAGATGATCCGCGTCATCTCGTCGCCGTCGAGTTCGACGACGGGGTTGTTTACCTTGATCTTCGCCATCCGCCGGCGCTCCTCTCGGGAACAGGTGCTTAAGCAGTACGAGCGTACTGCAGGCAGCTGGGGGGCACGCAGCCCGCATGCCAAGATCTCTGGATGCGGCACCGCCGCCGCGTCCGTGCCGCCATCCTGATCGCCCTGCGGCGCGCCGAACTGGACGCCCACGCCGCAGTTGAGCGACCCGTTCACCCTGCCGAAAGCGTGATCGCCGCTCCCCCGACGGGGAGCGGCGATCAGGCGTGTGGAACGGTAGCCGTCAGAGGCCGGCGACGTCCGCCTGCTTGGCGCGGACCGCCTCGGCGGCCTCCTTCAGCGCGGCCAGCTCCGACTCGGTCAGGTCGGTCTCGACGACGCGCTTGACGCCCTCGGCGCCGATCTCCGCCTCGACGCCCAGGTAGACGCCGGAGATGCCGTACTCGCCGTCGACCCACGCGCAGACCGGCATGACCGCGCCGCTGTCCTCGGCGACGGCCTTCGCCATCCGGGCGGCGGCCGCGGACGGGGCGTAGTACGCCGAGCCGGTCTTCAGCAGCGCCACGACCTCGGCGCCACCGTTGCGGGTCCGGACGACCAGCTCCTCGATCTTGTCGGCCGGCAGCACCTCGGCCAGCGGCTTGCCGTCGACGCTCGAGCGCGACGGAACGGGCACCATGGTGTCGCCGTGCGAGCCCAGGGTCAGCGTCTTCACCGAGGCGACCGGAACGGCCAGGGTCTCGGCGACGAAGTTGGTGAAACGGGCGGTGTCGAGCATGCCGGCCTGGCCGAGCACCCGGTTCTTCGGGAACTGCGTGGCGAGCTGGGCGAGGGCGGTCATCTCGTCGAGCGGGTTCGACACCACGATCACGACGGCGTTCGGGGCGTACTTGGCGACGTTCTCGGAGACCCCACGCACGATCTTCGCGTTGACCTCGAGCAGGTCCATCCGGCTCATCCCCGGCTTGCGCGGCAGGCCGGCGGTGATGACCACGATGTCCGAGCCCTCGATGGCCTCGTAGCCCTCGCCGTTCGGGCCGGTCGTGACGCCCACGACCTTGGTCTCGAAGCCCTCGACCGCCCGCGACTGGTTCATGTCCAGCGCGAGGCCCTCGGGCTTGCCCTCGACAATGTCGGTAAGCACGACCGTGTCGAAGATGTCGTATTCGGCCAGGCGCTGCGCGGTCGTCGAGCCGTAGAAGCCGGCGCCTACGACAGTGACCTTCTTGCCCATGATCGTCTCACTCCCTGTTACCGGGCGGGGTTCCGTCCCGGACGGTATCAGCCGGATGACGGCGGGCCCGGTCAGGGCCGCCGCACGTTTGACGGTGATCACCGTCGCTCCGTCGACCGTTCCGCGCGCTCCGCGCCGTCAGCCGCGCTCCGCGCGGTCCACGCCGTCAGCCGCGCTCCGCGCGGTCCACGCCGTCAGCCGCGTTCCGCGCGCTCCACGACATTTGTCAGCAGCATCGCCCGCGTCATCGGGCCGACCCCGCCCGGCATCGGCGCGATCGCGCCCGCGACCTCCGCGACCTCCGCCGACACGTCGCCGGTGTAGCGCCCCTTGCCGTCCTCCCCGACGACGCGGGTGATGCCGACGTCGACGACCGCGGCACCGGGCTTGACCATGTCGGCGGTGAGCAGCCCCGGCACGCCGGCGGCGACGATCACGATGTCGGCGGCCCGGGTGTGCGTTCCCAGGTCGAGCGTGCCGGTGTGGCAGAGGGTGACGGTGGCGTTCTCGGTGCGCCGGGTGAGCAGCAGCCCCAGCGGACGCCCGACCGTGTTGCCGCGCCCGACGACCGCGACCTCGGCGCCGCGCAGCGGAACGTCGTAGCGGCGCAGCAGGTCGACGATGCCGCGCGGGGTGCAGGGCAGCGGGCCGTCGTAGCCCAGGACCAGCCGCCCCAGGTTGATCGGGTGCAGCCCGTCCGCGTCCTTGTCCGGGTCGATCAGCTCCAGGATCCGCTGCGTGTCGATCTGCGGGGGCAGCGGCAGCTGCACGATGTAGCCGTGGCAGGCGGGATCGGCGTTCAGCTCGGCGACGACCGCCTCGACCTGCTCCTGCGTCGCGTCGCCGGGCAGCTCCCGCCGGATCGAGGCGATCCCCACCTCGGCGCAGTCCCGGTGCTTGCCGTTGACGTACGCCTGCGAGCCCGGATCCTCGCCGACCAGCACCGTGCCGAGCCCCGGCACGATGCCCCGCTCGGCGAGCGCCTTCACCCGCGCGCGCAGGTCGTCCTTGATCGCCGCCGCGGCGGCCTTACCGTCCAGGAGAGTCGCCGTCACGGACTCGATCGTCTCACGCCCCCCACCCCCACCCCCACCCGGTAGCCCGCCCCCCACCTCAAGATCCGCGTGATCAGGGAGCAACTCCCGCGAGTCGCGGGCGCGTCGCGTGCGGAGCATCCTGATCACGCGGATCTTGCGAGCGGTGGGGTCAGTGGAAGAAGTGGCGGGTGGCGGTGAGGTACATGGTGATGCCGGCCGCTGCGGCGGCGGCGATGACCTCGTCGTCGCGGACCGAGCCGCCGGGCTGGACCACGGCGCGGACGCCGGCGTCGATCAGCACCTGCAGCCCGTCCGGGAACGGGAAGAACGCGTCGGAGGCGGCCACCGCGCCGCGGGCCCGGTCGGCGCCGGCGCGCGAGACCGCCAGGTGCGCGGCGTCCACCCGGTTCACCTGCCCCATCCCCACCCCGACGGTCGCGGAGTCGGTCGCGAGCAGGATGGCGTTGCTCTTCACCGAGCGGATCGCGCGCCACGCGAAGGCCAAGTCGCGCAGCGTCTCCGCCGAGGCGGGCTCGCCGGCGGCCAGCCGCCAGCTCGCCGGATCGTCGCCGGGCGCGTCGACCCGGTCCGCCATCTGCACGAGGACGCCGCCGCTCACCTGCTTGAACTCGGCCGGCCAGGGACCCCAGGCCGGGGCGACCAGCAGCCGGAGGTTCTTCTTCGCCGCGAGCACCTCGACCGCCCCGTCGGCGTAGCCGGGGGCGACCACCACCTCGGTGAAGATCTCGGCGATCTGCTTGGCCAGCTCGACCGAGACCTCCCGGTTGAGGGCGATCACGCCGCCGAACGCGGAGACCGGGTCGCAGGCATGCGCCTTGCGGTGCGCCTCGGCCACGTCGGCGCCGACCGCGATGCCGCACGGGTTGGCGTGCTTGATGATCGCCACCGCCGGCTCGGCGAAGTCGTTCGCGGCCCGCCAGGCCGCGTCCGCGTCGACGTAGTTGTTGTAGGACATCTCCTTGCCGTGCAGCTGCTCGGCCTGGGCGAGCCCGGGCGGGGCCGCGGGGTCGACGTAGAGCGCGGCGTCCTGGTGCGGGTTCTCGCCGTAGCGCAGCACCGCCAAGCGGCGCAGCGCCATCCCGGTGAACTCGGGCCACTCGGGCGCGGACGCGTCCAGCACCGTCGCGCACCAGTTCGCCACCGCCACGTCGTACTCGGCGATGTCCGCGAAGGCGCGCGCCGCGAGCGCGCGGCGCTGCGCGAGGGTGAAGCCGCCACCGTCGAGCGCCTCCCGGATCAAGGGGTACGCCGACACCGACGTCACCACCGCGACCGAGGCGTGGTTCTTCGCGGCGGCGCGCACCATCGCCGGCCCACCGATGTCGATCTGCTCCACGCACTCGTCCAGGTCGGCGCCGGACGCGACGGTCTGCTGGAACGGGTAGAGGTTGGAGACGAGCAGGTCGAAGGGGGCGACGCCGAGTTGGTCGAGCTGATCGGCGTGGGACGGCTGACGCAGGTCGGCGAGCAACCCGGCGTGCACCTTCGGGTGCAGCGTCTTGACCCGGCCGTCCAGACACTCCGGGAAGCCGGTCACGTCCTCGACGCGCGTCACCGGCACCCCGGCCGCCTCGATCGTCGCGGCCGTGGACCCCGTGGAGACGATCTCCACGCCCGCACCGTGCAACGCCTGCGCCAGCTCGGTCAGCCCGGTCTTGTCGTAGACGCTGACCAGCGCGCGCCGCAGCGGACGCCGGTCGGACAGCGGGGAGCTCATGGAATGGAGACCTTTCTTCCCGTAATGGTCCAGCCCTCGCGCACCAGACGGCCCACGTACTCGACGAGCTGCGCGCGCTCGGCTTCCTTGATCCGCTCGGTCAGGGTTTCCTCGGTGTCGTCGGTGAGCACCGGCACCGCGACCTGCGCGACGATCGGCCCGGTGTCCACACCGGCGTCGACGAAGAACAGCGTGGCCCCGGCGAGCTTCACCCCGTAGGCGAGGGCGTCGCGGGGGCCGTGGATGCCCGGGAACGCGGGCAGCAGCGCGTTGTGGGTGTTGATGTAACGGTCGCCGAAGGCGGCCAGGAAGTGCGCGCCCACCAACTTCAGGAATCCGGCGGAGACCACCAGGTCGGGTTCGTGCTCGGCGACGTGCGCGGTGAGCGCCGCGTCCCAGTCGTCACGCGTCGGATAGTCGGACACCCGGTCCACGAACGTCGGCACCCCGGCGGCGCGCGCCCGGTCCAGCCCCGCGATGCCGTCGCGGTCGGCGCCGACGGCGACCACGCGGGCCCCGTACGCCGGGTCGGCGGCCGCGTCGAGCAGCGCCTGGAGGTTGGACCCGGAGCCGGAGACGAGGACGACGATGCGGGCGGCCGGCGGGGGCACAGTCACGCCAGAACCCTACCGGGCGGCCGGACGCGGTCGTTCGCCGCCCGCGTCCGGCCCACGACCGGCCAGCCGGGACATGTCGACTGTTCGATGGAGCCGGGCATTGGCGCGGAGCAGCTACGCTGCCGGCGCTCGGGCGTTACTGCCCGTTCGATCGAAACTCGGCAGATATCTCCACAGGAGCGCGACTTTCATGCAGCCCGGCTATCCCGGACAGGATCCCTACGGCCAGCAGCCGTCGGACCCGACCGCGCCGCCCTACCAGGACCCGTACGCCCAGGCGCAGCCGCCGTACGGGCAGCCGGCCCACGGCCAGCCGATGTACGGCCACCCGGGGCACGACCCGTACGCCCCGCCGGCACCCGGCTATCCGATGCCGGGGTACGGCGCCCCGGTCCCGCAGCAGAACAACAACCTCGGACTGATCGGCATGATCGTCGGCATCACCTCGATCGTGCTGGGGCTCTGCTGCGGTTTCTTCGCGTTGCCGCTCGGCATCGCCGGCATCGTGCTCGGCGTGATGGGGCGCACCAAGGCCGATCAGGGGCTGGCCGGCAACCGCGGCCAGGCGCAGGCGGGTCTGATCTGCGGCGTGATCGGCGCGGTGATCGGCGTCGGCACCGGCATCCTCGGCATCGTGGTCAACCTCGGTGGGGTTTACCAGTTTTAAGAACGGCCTCGATGGGTCATGATCAGCATGGCAACCATGCTGCACGTCAGATAACGGTATGAAACTGGAGGAATATCCGTGACCGCCTACCCGCCGCCCCCGCCGCCCGCCGCCGCCGGCAACGACAAGACGACGCTCTGGGGCGTCCTCGGCATCGTCTTCGCCTTCTGCTGCCTGCCGCTGGGCGTGGTGTTCGCCGTGCTGTCGCTGAACGAGGCGAAGAAGTCCGGCAAGCAGCCGACGCTGGCCTACGTCGCGTTCGGCCTGTCTGCCCTGCTCCTCGTGCTCAACATCATCCTGGCGGTCAGCGGCAACCTGCCGGGCTTCAGCAGCACCGCCCCCTGATCGACCGGCACAACGGTGGGGCGCTTCCCGATCCGGGAAGCGCCCCACCGGCTGTTTCGGGCCGTCGGACGAACCGGCCGTGTCACGAGCCCGCGAAGACGCGACTCGCGGCGGCGCCGACCAGCGCGCCCACCGTGACGAGCACGGCCGCGGCCGCGGCCACCTGCCACGGAACGGGACCGATCTCGGCCATCCGGCCACCGCCGAGGGGCCCGCCGGAGGCCATCGCGGCGAGCCCGAGCACGCCACCGGCGACCGGACCGGCGATCACGGCCGACGACAGCAGCCCGCCCCACTCCACCGGCGTCCCGTCGCGCTGGGCCGCCCGCCGCCAGCGCCGGCCGAGCAGCAGGCCCGCCCCTATTCCGGCGACCACCGGCACCGCGAGCAGCACCGCGCCGACGCCACCGGTCGGCCCGTTCGGCAGGCCGGCCAGCAGCGGTACGGCCGGCAGCGGCCCGAGGGTGACGTCGGTGGTCCTGACCACGGTCCCGGCGCCCACGGCGAACCCCGGACCGAGCAGATAGGACGCGGCCCAGATCGCGGCGTTCGGCGCGTAACCGACGCTGATCGCGGTGATGCCGGCCTGCCCCGCGACCCCGGTGCGGTAGGCGCCGATCATGTCGCTGGCGTCGCCGCCCCCGGTCGCCACGGCGAGCCCGGCCGCCCCGGCGCCGGCGCCGAGCACGAGCAGCGCGCCGACCACTCCGGTACGTACGCCGTGCCGCAGCGGCGCCGCGGTGCGACCGGCCAGCGACCAGAGCGCTCCGGTGGTGCGCACCGCCCCGACGAACGCCGCGACGGCGCCGAAGACAGCGAGGGTGAGCCCGGCGCGCAGCGGCGCGACCGTGGTCGTGGCGGTGCCGGCGACCAGCGCGACGACGGCGCCCAACAGCCCGTACCCGAGCCCGACCGCGCCCGCGACGGTGAACGCGGCGCCCGCGGAGCCCGACTCCCGCGCGCCGATCGCGCGCGTGACGTGCACGCCGGCCCGCGCGACCCGCCAGGCGGCGAGCGCGCCGAGCGCCAGCGGCGGCAGGCCCAGCGGGCCGGCGGAGGTGTCGAGGGGAACGCCGTGACCGAGGAGCCAGCCCGCGAGCCCGATCCGGGCGGCGCCGGTCAGCCCACCGGTCTGCCCGGCGATCTGCGTCAACCAGAGGACCAGGGTGACGGGCAGGTACGTGACGAGCGCCGCCCAGCAGGCCGCCACGACGGCGGCGACGGCGAGCGGAGCGCGACCGCGGCGACGGGTCACCGCAGCGCCGGTCGAACGCGGATGGCGAGGCGGCTCCCCGCCGGCGCGGCCCCGGGCCGATGCCGTGTCTACCGACCGGTCGCGGCCCGCCGCGTCGGCGCGCGGCTCGATTCGCGGCGCCGCCGGCCGGTCCCCCGCCGGCGCGCGGTCCCGGACGGATCCGAGCTGGTCCGCGGCCGCCGGTTCCACCCATTGATCGCCGGTCCCGAGCAGGTCGAGCGGCAGGTCGCTGTCCGATCGGGGATCGGCGGACCGCGGCGGCAGGTCAGGGGTGGTGGGTGGCATCAGACCCTACTTTGGCACGTCGGCGCGACGCGTGGAGCGCGACACCACCATCGGCGATCACACTTCGCGGATATTCCGATATTCGATCCGCGTCGGGCGTTAGCGTCTGGGCTGCGCGCCCCGGCCCGACGGTCCGCCAGCCGCGCAGGTGGGGAGGCCCGGTGAGCGCACCGTTCCCGCCGCCGGCGGCGGCGCCCGGAAATGATCACACGCGGTTGTGGGGAGTGCTCGGCATCGTGGTCGGGATGCTCTGCTGCGGCATCCTCGGGGTCATCTTCGGCGTGCTGTCGATCCAGAACGCCAAACGCTGCGGCCGCTCCCCGACCCTCGGTTGGATCGCCGTCGTGCTGAGCGCGCTCAACATCGTGGCGTCCGCCGTGCTCGCGGCGACCGGGCGCTACCCGGGCAGGTAGCGCAACGCCAAGGGGCCGACCGCGTTCGCGGTCGGCCCCTTGGCGTCGTACTGCGCCTCAGATGGCGGACATGACCTCGCGCATCAGCCGGGCCGTCTCGCTCGGCGTCTTGCCGACCTTGACGCCGGCCGCCTCCAGCGCCGCCTTCTTGGCGTCCGCGGTGCCGGCCGAGCCGGAGATGATCGCGCCGGCGTGCCCCATGGTCTTGCCGGGGGGCGCGGTGAAGCCGGCGATGTAGCCGACCACCGGCTTGGTCACGTTGGCCTTGATGAACTCCGCGGCCCGCTCCTCGGCGTCGCCACCGATCTCACCGATCATGACGATCGCGTCGGTCTCCGGGTCGTTCTGGAAGGCCGCGAGCGCGTCGATGTGGGTGGTGCCGATGACCGGGTCGCCGCCGATGCCGACGCAGGTCGAGAAGCCGAAGTCCCGCAGCTCGTACATGAGCTGGTAGGTCAGCGTGCCGCTCTTGCTCACCAGGCCGATCCGGCCGGCGGGCGTGATGTCGGCCGGGATGATGCCGGCGTTGGAGGCGCCGGGCGACGCGATGCCGGGGCAGTTCGGCCCGATGATCCGGGTCTTGTTGCCCTTCGACACGTTGTACGCCCAGAACGCCGCGGTGTCGTGCACCGGAACGCCCTCGGTGATCACCACGGCGAGCGGGATCTCGGCGTCGATCGCCTCGATGACCGCGGCCTTGGTGAACTGCGGCGGCACGAAGATGACGGTGACGTCGGCACCGGTCTCCTTCATCGCCTCGGCCACGGTCGCGAAGACCGGCAGCGCGGTGCCGTCGAAGTCGACGGTCTGCCCCGCCTTACGCGGGTTGGTGCCGCCGACGACGTTGGTGCCGGCGGCGAGCATGCGCCGGGTGTGCTTCGAGCCCTCGGAGCCGGTCATCCCCTGCACGATGACCTTGGAGTCCTTGGTCAGCCAGATAGCCATGTCAGATCACTGCCCTTCCGGCCGGCTCAGACCAGCCGCAGCCAGCTCCGCGGCGCGCTCCGCCGCCCCGTCCATGGTGTCAACGCGTTCGACGAGCGGGTTGGCCGCATCGTTGAGAATCGCCCGTCCGGCCTCGGCGTTGTTGCCGTCCAGCCGTACGACCAGCGGCTTCGTCACGGTCTCGCCGCGCTGCTCGAGCAGGGCGAGCGCCTGGATGATGCCGTTGGCGACCTCGTCGCACGCGGTGATCCCGCCGAAGACGTTGACGAAGACGCTCTTCACGGACGGGTCGGACAGCACGATCTCCAGCCCGTTCGCCATCACGGCCGCGCTCGCGCCGCCACCGATGTCGAGGAAGTTCGCCGGCTTCACGCCGCTGTGCGCCTCGCCCGCGTACGCGACCACGTCCAGCGTCGACATGACCAGACCCGCGCCGTTGCCGATGATGCCGACCTCACCGTCGAGCTTGACGTAGTTGAGGTCCTTCTCCTTGGCGCGCTGCTCCAGCGGGTCCACCGACGCCTGGTCGACCAGCGCCTCGTGGTCCGGGTGCCGGAACGCGGCGTTGCCGTCCAGCGTGACCTTGGCGTCGAGGCAGAGCACCTGGCCGCTGGCGGTCTTGGCCAGGGGGTTGACCTCGACCAGCGTCGCGTCCTCGGCGACGAAGGTCTGCCACAGCTTGATCGCGATGTCCGCGACCTGGTCGGCGACCTCGGCGGGGAACCTGGCGGCGGTCACGATCTCCCGTGCCTTGGCCTCGTCGACGCCCGCGATCGGGTCGATCGCGATCTTGGCGACCCGATCCGGCGTCTCCGCGGCGACCTGCTCGATGTCCATGCCGCCGGCCACGCTGGCGATGCACAGGAACGTGCGGTTCGCGCGGTCGAGCAGGTACGAGAGGTAGTACTCCTCGGCGATGTCCGCGGTCACGGTGATCATGACCTTGTGGACGGTGTGTCCCTTGATGTCCATGCCGAGGATGTCGGTGGCGCGGGCCACCGTCTCGTCGGCCCCCTCGGCGAGCTTCACCCCGCCGGCCTTACCCCGGCCACCGACCTTCACCTGAGCCTTGACAACCACGCGGCCGCCGAGGCGCTCGGCGATCGCGCGGGCCTCCTCCGGGGTCGTGGCGACGCCGCCGGCGAGCACGGGCAAGCCGTGTCGCTCGAACATGTCGCGCCCCTGGTACTCGTACAGGTCCACGTTTGCGCGTCCCGTTCCGTCTCCGCGGCGCGACGTCGCGCCGCCGCCAGCGAGAAATGTGGATGGCATCCGTCCCAGAATGTGACGGGGCCATCTGGCGCAGCCTAGCGACACGGGCACCGGTGGCAACCGGCCGGGCGGGGCATGTGCGGTAATGCACAGCGCCATTTCCGGCGATCAGCGGCGCGTTTCCCGGTTTCGTCGGCGCGGCGGCGCCCGCTCGCGCCGACACCGCCGCGGTGAGCGGACCGGGCAGCGTCCCCGCGGGGAAGCGCGCGAGCGCGCCCATGATCTCTTACGGCCGCCGGCGCCTGACACACCTGCTCGACCGCTTCCCAGGGCAGCCGGCTCGCCGGCGCGCGGCCCCGCCCTCCGGCCCCGCCGGGCGGAATGCCGGACGGCGGCAATGCCGGGAAAGTTTGCCGGCGTCCACGTAACCCCCGCGCGGGGGCGTCGTTGATTGAAATGTCGGAGCGCTACGGCGGGACGACGAAGACGGCCGATGCCCTGTCGGTCGAGGGGTGGCGGCGGGGCATCGTGCATGGAGAGGCCGGACGTGTGAGGGGTGCGTCCGGCCTCTCACCTATTCCGCGCTGACCGCGATTCCGCGTCCGCGCTATTGCGCGGCCGCGCGATCCCGCTCTCCCGCGCCGCGGATCACGCACTCTGCCGGATCCGGGCCCCTGCGGGCGGGTCGGATTCAGGCGACGGGGGCGGCCACGTTGCCGCGGACCCACTCGACGATCGACTGGGTGGTCGCGCCCGGGGTGAAGATCTTGGCGACGCCGAGCTTGGTCAGCTCCGGGATGTCGGCGTCCGGGATGATGCCGCCGCCGAACACCACGATGTCCTCGGCGTCGCGCTCGGCGAGCAGCTCGATGACCCGGCGGAAGAGCGTCATGTGCGCCCCGGAGAGCACGGAGAGCCCGATCGCGTCCGCGTCCTCCTGGATCGCGGTCTCCACGATCTTCTCCGGGGTCTGGTGCAACCCGGTGTAGATGACCTCCATGCCGGCGTCGCGCAGCGCCCTCGCGACGACCTTGGCGCCTCGGTCGTGCCCGTCCAGCCCGGGCTTCGCGACGACGACCCGAATCCGAGAACTCATCAGCGCAACACCTTCCGAGGACGACCGTGGGCTCACCTGAACGAACGGTAACCCAGGCGGCGCGGGCGCGGGGAGAGCGCCCCTAGGGGTACGCCCTGAGCGTCTCGCGCCCGAGCCACCCCAGCTGACGATCCGTCCCACTCTATGTAACTGAGGGTCACTAACGAGCGTACGCACAAATGGTTATGAATCCCGGCATTCTACAGCGGACAGTCGCACTGACCATCACTAATTTGGCGGTTCAACTTGTAACGCGCCTAGGGGTTGGCTACCGTGTCCCACGGTTGTCATCCGGTCTCCGATTGGTTGACGACGCGGCCAGCAAGCGTTCATCACCGGTTCACCGACGCTCGCGATACCGCCTGACTGACCCGACAACGGAGGGTGTGCGTGCGCCAGCGCCTGTCGTCTGAGCCCGACCGATATCGCGGGCGCCGCCGCGTACCCACCCCGCCGCGCAGCCGCTACGCCGCCGTCGTGACCACCGCCTTCGTCGGCGCCGGTGTGGTCGCCCTCGGCGCCGGGGCCGCGCTCCCGGACGCCAAGACGATGAGCCCGTCGGCCCTGGCCGACCTGGAGAACGCCGCCGCGACCAGCGCCGACGTCGCCTCCCGCGGAGACGACGCAGGCCGCGCCTCGCGTGACACGGAGCGCGCTGCGCTCGCGACCTCGATGACGCAGGCCGCGCCCGACGTCTGGCTGCTGCCGCTGAAGGGCTACACCTTCACCTCCCCGTACGGCATGCGCTGGGGCAAGCTCCACGGCGGCATCGACCTCGCCGCCCCGGAGGGCACCCCCTACCGCGCCATCCACGCCGGCACCGTGACGCTCGCCGGCTGGAACGGCGGCTACGGCTACTGCGTCATCGTGCGGCACGACGACGGCACCGAGTCGGTCTACGGCCACTCCTCCCGGATCAACGTCAAGGTCGGCCAGAAGGTCAAGGCCGGCGACGTGCTGGGTGCGGTCGGCAACACCGGCCACTCGTACGGCGCCCACCTGCACCTCGAGGTGCACGTCAACGGAGAGGCCAAGGACCCGATCCCGTGGCTGCGGGACAAGGACGTCGACATCAAGATGCAGCTGGACAACGCCTACGGCGTGCAGTGATCTTCGCGACACCAAAAGTCGCCCGCGCCGCTGAGGCCCGGGCGACTTTTTCGTGCCGACCCCCGGATGCCGCTGACTGACCGTCACCGTCGCGGCCCCCACCCGGGCGGGTCGGGGCCGCGACGGGATCAGATCTTTTCGATCGGCGCGTGCCGCAGGACGAGCCACATCGTCTGGTCGCCGAAGTCGATCTGTGCCCGCGCCCCGGGCCCGTGCCCCTCGACCGCCAGCACCCGGCCCAGCCCGTACCGCTGGTGGTTGACCCGGTCCCCCGCCGCCACCTTCGGGACCTGGCGCAGCTCGCTCGCGGTGGACAGCCGGCTGCCGTCGATCCCGAGCCGCTCGGCCAGCCGCGCGGCCTTCGGCGTACCCCCGGCGAAGCCGCCACCCCGCGCGCCCGCCGACCGGTCCGCGGCGCCCGCGCGACCCCCCACGCCGCCGCCCGTGCCGGACCACGACGTGTACGAGCCCTCCGTGCGCTCCCAGCGGACCAGCTCGACCGGAAGCTCCTCCATGAAGCGCGATGGCGGGTTGTAGGCGGGCTGACCCCAGGCCGAGCGGGTCACGGCGCGCGACAGGTAGAGGCGCTGCCGGGCGCGGGTGATGCCGACGTACGCCAGCCGGCGCTCCTCCTCCAGCTCGCGCGTGTCGCCGAGCGAGCGCAGGTGCGGGAAGACGCCGTCCTCGAGCCCGGTCAGGAACACGACCGGGAACTCCAGCCCCTTCGCCGTGTGCAGGGTCATCAGCGTGACCACACCCTGGTGGTCGGGGTCGTCGGACGGGATCTGGTCGGCGTCCGCGACCAGCGCCACCTGCTCCAGGAAGCCCGCGAGCGTCGCGCCGCCCTCGCCCTCCTCGCTCTGCGCCTCGACCCGTTCGGTGTACTCCCGCGCGACGCTGACCAGCTCCTGGAGGTTCTCCACCCGGCCGGCGTCCTGCGGGTCGAGGCTCTCCTCCAGCTCGGAGAGGTAACCCGACCGCAGCAGCACCGCCTCGAGCACCTCCTCGGGCGAGCCCGTCGCGGCGAGCTCGCGCACCCCGTCCAACAGCGTCACGAACTCGGCGATCGCGTTGGCGGCGCGGGTCGAGATCCCCGGCGCGTCGCCCGCGCGGCGCAGCGCGGCGCCGAACGAGATCCGGTCCCGCGCGGCCAGCGCCTCCAGGCAGGCCTCCGCCCGCTCACCGATCCCCCGCCGGGGCGTGTTCAGGATCCGGCGGACGCTGACGGTGTCGTCCTCGTTGACCACGGCGCGCAGGTACGCGAGCGCGTCGCGCACCTCCTTGCGCTCGTAGAAGCGGACCCCGCCGACGACCTTGTACGGCAGCCCGACCCGGATGAACACCTCTTCGAAGACGCGGGACTGGGCGTTGGTGCGGTAGAAGACCGCCACGTCGCCCGGCCGCGCCGCTCCCTCGTCGCAGAGCCGGTCGATCTCGCGCGCCACCCAGTCGGCCTCGGCGTGCTCGGTGTCGGCCACGTAGCCGACGATCTGCTCCCCGGCGCCCTCCTCGCTCCACAGCCGCTTCGGCTTGCGCGAGGTGTTGTTGTTGATCACCGCGTTGGCGGCGTTGAGGATCGTCTGGGTGGAGCGGTAGTTCTGCTCCAGCAGGATCGTCCGCGCGTCGCTGAAGTCGCGCTCGAACTCGAGGATGTTGCGGATCGTGGCGCCGCGGAACGCGTAGATCGACTGGTCCGCGTCGCCGACCACGCAGAGCTCGGCCGGCGGCACCGGCTGGTCCTCGCCGGCCGCGCCGACCAGCTCCTTGACCAGCACGTACTGCGCGTGGTTGGTGTCCTGGTACTCGTCCACGAGCACGTGCCGGAAACGCCGGCGGTAGCTCTCCGCGACGTGCGGGTGCGACTGCAGCAGGTGCACCGTCGTCATGATCAGGTCATCGAAGTCGAGCGCGTGCGCCTCGCGCAGGCGGCGCTGGTAGAGCGCGTACGCCTCGGCGAGCGCGCGCTCGTTCGGCCCGGTCGCCCGGCCGGCGAACTCCTCCGGGTCGACCAGCTCGTTCTTCAGGTTCGACACCTGCGTCGCCAGCGCACGGGCCGGATAGCGCTTCGGGTCGAGATCCAGCTCGCGCGCGACCATCTGCATCAGCCGCCGCGAGTCGTCCGCGTCGTAGATGGAGAAGGTCGACTTCAACCCGGCGTGCTCGTGCTCGGCGCGCAGGATCCGCACGCAGGCCGAATGGAAGGTCGAGACCCACATCAGCCGGGCGCGCGGCCCGACCAGCGCAGCGACTCGCTCCCTCATCTCGCCGGCGGCCTTGTTCGTGAACGTGATCGCGATGATCTCGCCGGGGTGCACGTCGCGGGCGGCGAGGAGATAGGCGATCCGGTTCGTCAGCACCCGGGTCTTGCCGGAACCGGCGCCCGCGACGATCAGGAGCGGCGACCCGGAATGGGTGACCGCGTCCCGCTGCGGGCCGTTGAGGCCGGCCAGCAGCGCCTGGGGATCGAGGCCGGCGCCGTGGGATCGGCGCGGCGGCGTGGACTGGACCGGCGGGGTTTCGAAGAGAGCATGCATCGCACGGCGAGTCTATGCCGCCATGCCGACATCCCCACCCCGTCACCGCACGCGCGTCGGCGGCCCCGCTCCCCCGCGATGGACGCCAACCCGTCACCCGGCAGGTCTGGCGCGTTCGTGTCCGGTCGAGAACTATGTCCAGTGATCCCCCATGACGGCCCCGCCGGCCCGTACGAGGCGAACGGCCGTCCCCCAGTCGATTCGGAGAAACCGATGAGCCGACCGCGTCCGCGCGGCTGGGCGCTGCGTCACCTCGCCGCGCCCACCCTCGCCCTGGCCGTCATCGCCGCGATACCGATGGCGCCGACCCCCACCACTGCGCCCGACGCCTCCGCGCCGGCGACGGTGACCGTGTCCCACGGCCGCCCGGCCGCGACGGTGAAGGGCAACTTTCTCAGCTACAACGACTTCCACGGCGCGATCGACCCGCCGACCGGCAGCGGCGCGACCGTCAACGGCACCCCCGCGGGCGGCGTGGAATACCTCGCCACCTGGCTGAAGCGGCTGCGCGCCGAGGCCTCGGCCCAGGGGCGGAAGACGACCACGGTGGGCGCCGGTGACCTGATCGGAGCCAGTCCGCTGGTCAGCGCGGCATTCCACGACGAGCCGACGATCGAGTTGATGGACCTGGTCGGGCTGGAGATCAGCTCGGTCGGCAATCACGAGTTCGACGAGGGCGTCGACGAGCTGCTGCGGCTGACCCGGGGCGGCTGCCACCCGGTCGACGGCTGCCGCGCGGGCCACGAGTTCGCCGGGGCGCGGTTCAGCTACCTGGGCGCCAACACGGTCAGCAAGCGAACGGGCCTGCCGATCCTGCCGCCGGTCGCCGTGCGCTTCGTCGACGGCGTGCCGGTCGGCTTCGTCGGGCTGACTCTCAAGGGCACCCCGAGGATCGTCAACCCGGCCGGGATCGGCTCGGTCGACTTCCTCGACGAGGTCGAGACCGCGAACAAGTGGGGTGGCCTGCTGCGGGGTCTGGGCGTCAAGTCGCTGGTGCTGCTGTTGCACGAGGGCGGTCAGCAGTCGCCGCCGCCGAGCACGCCCGGCGTCTCCGACTGCGCGAACTTCTCCGGCCCGGTCGTGCCGATCGTCGCCGGGCTGCGGCCGGAGTTCGGCCTGGTGGTCTCCGGCCACACCCACCGGTTCTACTCCTGCGCGCTGCCGAACTCGTCGGGCGCGTCGACGGTCGTGACCAGCGCCGGCAGCAACGGTCAACTGATCACGGACATCGACTACACGATCGACCGGCGCACCGGTCGGTTCGCGGAGATCTCCGCCCGCAACGTGATCGTCGAGAACGGCGTACGCAACCCCGACGGCACCTGGCAGCAGAGCGCGCCCGGCAGCTACGTGCGCAACCCCGACCTGCTCGACCCGCAGGCCAAGGCGCTCGCGGACCACTACCGCGCGGCGGTCGCGCCGATCGCCAACCGCGTCGTCGGCGCGATCACCGCGGACATCGTGCGGGACACCGGACCCAACCTGGAGAGCCCGCTCGGCGACGTCATCGCCGACGCGCAGCTCGGCTGGACCCGTGGTGAGGGCGCGCAGATCGCGCTGATGAACCCCGGCGGCATCCGCGCCTCGCTCAGCTACGCCGCGTCCGGCGGCGGCGAGGCGCCCGGCCAGATCACGTACGGGGAGGCGTTCACCGTGCAGCCGTTCAACAACCTGGTGGTGACGCAGACCTTCACCGGCGCCCAGCTCAAGGAGGTGCTGGAGCAGCAGTTCGTGGGCTTCGCGGGGCAGACCAGCCAGCGCGTGCTGCAGGTGTCGGCCGGCTTCACGTACACGTACGACACGACGCGGCCGGCCGGTGAGCGGGTCAGCGACATGGCGCTCGACGGCACCGCCATCGACCCGGCCCGGACCTACCGGGTGACCACGAACGACTTCCTGGCCAACGGCGGCGACGGCTTCACCCGACTCAGCGCGGGGACGGCGCGGACCACCGCGCCCGGGTTCGACGTGGACGCGCTGGTGGCGTACCTCGGCGCCGGCGCGCCGGTGGCGCCCGGCCCGGGCGACCGGATCACCCGGCTCGGCTGACCGCACGCGGTCGCCGCGGCGGGCGGAGCGCGCGGCATCACGGGGGCGCGGGCGGGCGGACCGCCCGCCCGCGCCCCCGTCCCACCAGATGGCGGACGCTTGCGC
Source organism: Micromonospora pattaloongensis (assembly GCF_900107255.1). GTDB lineage: Bacteria > Actinomycetota > Actinomycetes > Mycobacteriales > Micromonosporaceae > Micromonospora_I > Micromonospora_I pattaloongensis. Next base: position 384,439 of record NZ_FNPH01000003.1, read on the forward strand.
ACCCTGCGTCAAGGTCGGCATACTCGACGACGTGATCCGCCAGGTGCGCTTTTACTTTTACTACGGCTACGGGAGTCCGGCAGCCGTAGGTCGCGCCTGATCACAGGACCTACGAAAAGCCCCGGGCTCGCAGGAGCCCGGGGCTTTTCGGCTTTCGGGCGCCGGGCAGCCGGGCACCGACACACAGGAGCACACCGAATGAAGGCGAACGTGGTGGAGCAGACCGACGGTTCGGCACAGACCGGCACCGACGCGCCGGACGCCGCAGAGCGCATCGTCGACCTGCGGAAGCGCATTGACGAGATCGACAACGCGCTGATCGCGCTCTGGCAGGAACGCGCGGCGCTGTCGCAGCAGGTGGGGCGGACGCGTCTGCAATCCGGCGGAACCCGCCTGGTCCTGTCCCGCGAGCGGGAGATCCTGGAGCGCTTCCGCGAGGCGCTGGGCGCCGACGGCACCCAGCTCGCCCTGCTCCTGCTCCGCGCCGGCCGCGGCCCCCTCTGACCCCTCGATCCACGTGATCAGGGACCAACTCCGGCGTGTCTCCGGCGAGGCGTGCGAATAGCGCCCTGATCACCGCGATCTTCGCGGGCGCGGCGGCTTGCCGGAGCCGCGGGGCGGCTCCGGCAAGCGTGACGGCTAGGCCGCCTCGTGCGTGGCGACGATCTCCCGCTTCTCCGCGAAGTGGCACGCGCTCGGGTGGTCCGAGCCGGGCCGCGTCACCAGGGCCGGCGGCTCCGTGGCGCAGATCTCCTGCGCCTTCCAGCACCGGGTACGGAACCGGCACCCCGACGGCGGGTTCGCCGGGCTGGGCACATCGCCCGTGAGCCGGATGATCGTCTTGTTCTCCCGGCTGGTCGGGTCCGGCACCGGCACGGCCGACAGCAGCGCCTGGGTGTACGGGTGCGTCGGGCGCTCGTAGATCTCTTCCTCGGTGCCCGTCTCCACGATCTTGCCGAGGTACATGACCGCGACCCGGTCGGAGAGGTGCCGCACCACCGACAGGTCGTGCGCGATGAAGATGTACGCGAGGCCGAACTCGTTCTGCAGCTTCTCCAGCAGGTTCATCACCTGGGCCTGGATCGACACGTCCAGCGCGGAGACCGGCTCGTCGCAGACGATGATCTCCGGCCGCAGCGCCAACGCGCGGGCGATGCCGATGCGCTGACGCTGACCACCCGAGAACTGGTGCGGGTAACGGTTGATGTGCTCGGGGTTGAGCCCGACCACCTCCAGCAGCTCCTGCACCTTCTGCCGCCGGCTCCCCTTCGGGGCGACGTCCGAGTGGATCTCGAACGGCTCCCCGATGAGGTCGCCAACCGTCATCCGCGGGTTGAGCGACGTGTACGGGTCCTGCATCACGAGCTGGATCTGCCGCCGCAGCCGGCGCAGGTCGGCGCCGCGCTGCGCGTAGATGTCCTGCCCGCGGTAGTTCACCCAGCCCGCGCTCGGCTTCTCCAGGTTCATCAGCACCCGGGCGAGCGTCGACTTGCCGCACCCGGACTCACCCACCACGCCGAGCGTCTCGCCACGGTGCAGGTCGAGCGAGACGCCGTCGACCGCCTTGACGTGGCCGATGGTCTTCTTGAAGACCACGCCACGGGTCACGGGGTAGTGCTTGACCAGGTCCCGGACCTCGAGAATCTTCTCAGTCACGGCTCACCAGCTCCTCGGCGAAGTGGCAGGCGCTCGCCCGCGTGGGGCCGAGCTGCAGCAGCGGCGGCACCTTCTCCACGCATACCGGTTGCGCCATGGGGCAACGCGGGTGGAAGGGACACCCGGACGGAATCTTCAGCAGGCTCGGCGGGAGTCCGCGGATCGTCCGCAGCTGCTGGCCCTTCTCGTCGATCCGCGGGATCGATTCGAGCAACCCGATGGTGTACGGGTGCGCCGGCTTCGCGTACAGCTCGTGGACGTCGGCCTCTTCGACGATCCGGCCCGCGTACATCACGGCGATCCGGTCGGCGACGTCCGCGACCACGCCCAGGTCGTGCGTGATCAGGATCAGGCCCATCTGCCGCTCCCGCTGGAGCTCGGCGAGCAGGTCCATGATCTGCGCCTGGACCGTGACGTCGAGCGCGGTGGTCGGCTCGTCGGCGATCAGCACCTGCGGGTCGAGCGCCAGCGACATCGCGATCATCACGCGCTGCCGCATGCCGCCGGAGAACTGGTGCGGATACTCGTTGACCCGCTGCTTGGCGTTCGGGATCTTGACCAGGTCGAGCATCTCGATCGCGCGCTTCTTGGCGTCGGCGCGGCTCATCCCCCGCCGGACCCGGAACTGCTCGCCGATCTGGAACCCGACGTTGAAGACCGGGTTCAGCGCGGAGAGCGCGTCCTGGAAGACCATCGCGATGCCCTCGCCGCGAATCCGCCGGCGCTCCTCCGCCGACATCGCCAGCATGTCGCGGCCCTGGAACCGGATCTCGCCACCAGTGACGAAGCCGGGCGGGGTGTCGAGGATGCCCATGATGGTCTGGGCGGTGACGCTCTTGCCGGAGCCGGACTCGCCGAGCACGGCAAGCGTCTCCCCGGCGTCGACGTGATACGTCACGCCGTTGATGACCTTCGCGACGCCGTCCCGGGTACGGAACTCGACGCGCAGGTTGTCGACCTCGAGCAGGCGGCCGGTCGGCCGCCCGGACGTGTCGACCTGAGGTTCGGACACGGTTACGTCAGACACCTGGATCTCCTACCGCAGTTTCGGGTCGAGGGCTTCGCGCACCGTCTCGCCGAGCATGACGAAGCTCAGCACAGCGACGACAAGGAAACCGGCGGGGAACAGCAGCAGGAACGGCGAGACACGGATGAATTGCTGCGCCTCGTTAATCATGATGCCCCAGGAGACCACCGGCGACTTCAGCCCGACGCCGAGGAACGACAGCGTGGCCTCCGCGCCGATGAAGGACCCGATGAGGATGGTCGAGTAGACGAGCACCGGGGCGAGGCAGTTCGGGAGCAGGTGCTTCAGGATGATCCGTCCTGGTCCCGCGCCCATCGCCCGCGCCGCCACGATGTAGTCGGCCTCCTTGGTCGACAGCACCGCGGAACGCATGATCCGCATCGACACCGGCCAGGTGAGGATCACCAGCGAGGCCACGACGATCCCCATGATCGAGTACTTATCCCGGGTCGAGCCGGGCGGGTTCAGCGCGAAGAGGATGACGATGGCGCCGAGCACGAACGGGATACCGAAGAAGACATCGGCGACCCGGGACAGAATCGCGTCCACCCAGCCGCCCCGGTAACCGGCGAGCATGCCGATCGTGCCGCCGAGCAGCACGGTGCCGATGGTGGCGAGTACGGCGACCACGATCGACGCCTCGGCGCCGTGGATAACCCGAGCGTAGACGTCCCGGCCCTGCACGTCGTAGCCGAACCACCCATTGGCGCTGGGCTCGACGCGGCTGCGCGAGAGCTCGCCGTGCGACGGGTCGACCGAGGTGAACAGCGAGGGGAATGCGGCCATCAGCACGAAGAGCAGGATGAACGCCGTCGAGATCCAGAACAGCGGCTTGCGGCGCAGGTCGTACCAGGCGTCGCCCAGCAGACCGCGCGGCTTCTCCTTACGCCGCGGGGTACCGGCGTCGGGAGCAACGGTCGTGGCGGGGACGGTGGGCTGCTCCGCCGGCGGAGTCACCATCGATCCCATGGTGGGGTCACTCATAGCGGATCCTCGGGTCCAGGGCGGCGTAGAGCAGGTCGACCAACAGGTTCATGAGCAGGTAGACGAGCACCAGGACAACCACGATCGAGACCACGACCGCGCCCTCCTTCGTGACGATCGACCGGTAGACCGTCCGACCGATGCCGTTGATGCCGAAAATGCCCTCGGTGATGATCGCGCCACCCATGAGCGCGCCGAGATCGGTGCCCAGATAGGTAACGACCGGGATCAGCGAATTGCGCAGCAGATGGACGCCGACCACCCGGCGCTGGGGCAGACCCTTGGCGATCGCGGTCCGCACGTAGTCGGCGCGCCGGTTCTCGGCGATGCTCGTGCGCGCGAGCCGGGCGATGTAGGCCATCGAGATGCTGCCAAGGACGAACCCCGGCACGAGGAGCTCTGCGAAAGTGGGCGAGTTCGAGACGGTCGGGTTGATGATCTTCCACTGCACGCCGAAGAGGTACTGCAGCACGAAGCCGGTGACGAACGTCGGCAGCGCGATCAGGAAGAGCGTGGAGACCAGGACGAGATTGTCCAGGAAACCGTTGCGACGCAACCCGGTGAGCACGCCGGCGGTGAGGCCGATCAGCGCCTCGATCGCGAGCGCCACCAGCGCCAGCTTCAGCGTGTTGGGGTAGGCGGTGATGAGAATGTCGCTGATGTCGCGGCCGCTGAAGTTCTGCCCGAAGTCGCCCTGGAGCAGGTTCTTCATGTAGGTGCCGTACTGCATCCAGATCGGATCGTCGAGGTGGTACTTCTCGGTCATGAACTGGATGTACGAGTCGGGGCATCGGCGGTCGCCGCATTTGCCGGCGAAGGGGTCTCCGGGGACGGCCCAGACCAGGTAGTAGATAAGGAACGTGGTCCCGAAGAAGACGGGGATCAGTTGGAGCAGCCGTCTCAGCACGTAACGGCCCATGGGTCCTCCAGACACAGGCGCGGCGGTGGAGCGCCCGACACGGGTTTGGTGAGCGGCGCGGGCGCGGTTCGCACCCCCACCGGACCGCCTCAGGTCCGGCCCACCGGGTAGGTGGACCGGACCTGAGGTTCAGTCAGCTACTTGAGCTCGACGGACGAGAGGTCGATCTCGCCGACGTTGGTGGTCTGAACGTTCTTCACCCGCTCGGAGGTGCCGGACTGCTGGTTCACCGTGACCATCGGCATCGACGGGACGTCCTGGTCGATGATCTTGGTCGCCTCGGCGAACTTGGCGTGCGCCGCGTCCGCGTCCGCCGCCTGGGTGCCCGCCTTGTAGGCAGCGTCGACCTGCGGGTTGCTGTACTTGCCGTCGTTCGACGAACCGCCGGTCACGTACAGCGGGCCGATCCAGTTCTCGACGTCCGGGTAGTCCTGCTGCCAACCGGCGCGGTACGGGCCCTTCATCTGACCAGCGTTGATCATCTGACGGAACACCGCGAAGGTCGGGATGCCCTCGGCGCGGGCGTTGATGCCCAGCGTGTTCTTCACGCTCTGCGCGACGGCCTCCATCCACTCCTTGTGGCTGGCGTCGGCGTTGTAGTAGAAGACCAGCTCGCCCTTGAAGCCACCGGCCTTGGCGAGCAGCTGCTTGGCCTGCTCCGGGTCGAAGGTGCAGACCGTGCAGTCGCCCTCCTTGCCGCCCGCGGTGAGCGGGTTCGACCAGGTGTTGGCCGGCTTGCGGGAGCCGAAGAAGATCTTGTCCGCGATCTCCTGCCGGTTGACCGCGAGCGAGATCGCCTTGCGCAGGTCGGCGTTCTGGAAGCGCTTGTCGTACAGCGGGAAGGCGATGATCTGGGAAACCGGGATCGGCACGTTCAGCCCGCGCTCACCCAGGTCGCTCTTCCACTTGTCACCGGCGAGCGCCGAGACCGGGATCTGCTGCTGGAAGTCGAGGTTGTTCGACAGCAGATCGTTGTAGGCCGCGGTGTCGTCCTGGTACAGCTTGACGGTGACGTCCTTGATCTTGACCTTGTCGGCGAGCGTGTAGTCGTCGAAGCGGGCCAGCTTGATCTCGACGTTGTCCTGCCAGGACACGAACTTGACCGGGCCGTTACCGATCGGCTTCTTGCCGAACTCCTCCGGCGTGGTCTTGAAGAACGCGTCGGGCAGCGGCATGAAGGTGCTGTAGCCGAGCTTCACCGGGAAGATCGAGAACGGCGCCGACAGGGTCACGGTGAAGGTGTAGTCGTCGACGACCTTCAGGCCGGACATCTTGTCGACCTTCGGCTGCGGGGCCTTCTTCGGGCCCTCGCCGTCCGGGTCCTCGGTGTGGACGTCGGCGAAGCCCTCGATGTCGCTGAAGAAGCTGCCGTTCTGCGCACCGTTGGGCGAGTAGGCGCCCCAGTTCCAGGCGTCGACGAAGTTCTTCGCCTTCACCTCGGTACCGTCGTGGAACTTGGTGCCCTTCTTGATCTTGATCGTGTAGACCTTGGAGTCCGTGGTCTCGATCGACTCGGCGACCGCGTTCTGCGGCGCGCCACCGTCGTTCGGGTACTGGACGAGGCCGGTCCACATGAAGTCAATGATCTTGCCGCCACCGGTCTCGGTGGTGTTGGCCGGGACGAGCCCCACCTCGGGCTGGGTGCCGTCGATCGTGATGGCGCCGTTGGCGGTGTCACCGCCGGATTTCTCGCCGCTGTCGCCGCCGCCACAAGCGGCGACGACGAGCGCAGCGGCAGCGGTCATCGCGACCGCACCCGCCCGCTTCGAGACTCTCATTTTCGGGGGCCTCCCTCGAGTGATTACCACTGTTCCTGCTATCCGGACAGCCCCCGGGCCAGCGTCGGCCATTGGTCCGACGCCGCCCCGGCGCGCCGCCGGCGGGACCACCGCGCGAACGGTGGAACCCTGACGCTTGATGATCCGCTCAGACGCGCCACCACGACCGCAATGGCGCGCCAGGAAGAGACATTTCACCGCACAACCGTTATGCCGTTGTACGCGGGTCCTCCTGAGCGCTCACACAGCCTGGTGAGGTGAGTGCCACTGTGACACCGACTCGCTGGTTACGTGAAGGTGCCGTTATCAAGCCGATACGGTGCCGGGACGATGCCGAGACGGATCAGGGACGCTTCCCCCTCGCGAGGAAACCGCTCTGACCTGGGCTTTCGGATCGCCGGCTGGCAACAATACCCCAGCCCCCACGCGGCACCCGTCAGCGGCTCCACCACGGAACGACACCCGCCCGGCACGGGGCGTGGCCACCCGTTCGGGGCTGGCGCCGGCTCAGACGAGCCGTCGGTCCGCCGCCCAGCGGGACAGTTCGTACCGGTTCGACATCTGCAGCTTCCGCAGGACGTTGGAGACGTGTGTCTCGACCGTCTTGATGGAGATGAACAGCTCCTTGGCGATCTCCTTGTACGCGTACCCCCGCGCCAGCAGCCGCAGCACCTCGCGCTCCCGGTTGGTGAGCTGGTCGAGCTCCGGGTCGGCGACCGGCGCGTCGGGCCGGGCCGCGAACGCGTCCAGCACGAAGCCGGCGAGCCGCGGGCTGAAGACCGCGTCCCCGTCCGCGACCCGCCGGATCGCGGTCGCCAGCTCCTCCGGCGAGATGGTCTTGGTGACGTACCCCCGGGCGCCCGCCCGGATCAGTCCGATCACGTCCTCGGCGGCGTCGGACACGGACAAGGCGAGGAAGCGTACGGTCGACGGCGCGGCGGCGCCCGGCCCGGCCGCGACCGGCGCGCCCGCGCGGTTGCGCCCGCCGCGCAGCACCGCGTCCAGCACCGCCCGCCCACCACCGTCGGGCATGTGCACGTCGAGCAGCACGACGTCCGGGTCGGTGGCGGCGATCCTCGTGACCGCCTCGGCCACCGTGCTCGCCTCGCCGATCACGTCGACGTGCGCGCCGAGTTCGGCCCGGACGCCGGCCCGGAACATCGCGTGGTCGTCCACGAGGAACACCCGCAGCCGCCGCTCGCCGGTCGTGCCGGTCTCCGCGCCGGCCCCGATTGGCTGGTCGTTCATCACTACCTGTCCTTCCCTGCGGCGGCGGCACTCCGGGTGATCGGCAGGATCAGCCGCACCTCGGTCCCGTCCCCCGGCTCGCTGCGGATCTCCGCGCGTCCGCCGTGTCGTTTCATGCGCCCGATGATCGAGCCGCGTACGCCGTGCCGGTGATCCTCCACCGTGGCCAGGTCGAAGCCGGCGCCGCGGTCCCGGACGAAGACGCTGAGCTGCTCCGGCTCCACCTCGGCGTAGAGCGACACCGTCTGCACCTTGGCGTGGCGGGCCGCGTTGACCAGTGCCTCCCGGGCGGCGGCCACCAGCGCCGCGACCCGCTCGTCGGTCTCGTGATCGCCGACCACGACCGCCTCGACCGTGATCGCATAGGTGTCCTCGACCTCGGCCGCCGCCTGTTCCAGCGCGGCCGCGAACCGCTCCGTCGGGGAGGCGGTCGGCTTGTAGAGCCAATTGCGCAACGAGCGCTCCTGCCCGCGGGCCAGCCGCTGCACCGTCTTCACGTCGGACGCGTTGCGCTGGATCAGGGCGAGCGTGTGCAGCACCTGGTCGTGCACCATCGCGGCGAGCTCGGCGCGCTCCTGCTCCCGGATGCGCCCCTCCCGTTCGGCCCGCAGCTGGTTGTACGTGCGCCACAGCACCGGCGCCGCGACCACGCCCACGCCGGCGAGTCCGACCAGCGCGAAGATCACGCCGTTGAGCACGGCGTCGAAGTTGGCCTGCGGCGAGTAGACCGCGACCACCCCGATGACGCCGACCGCGACCAGTACCCCGCCGCCGATGAAGCGCAACAGAAAGGAACGGCGGCCGGTCTCGTCGACCACGGCGGCGAGCCAGGGCACCTGCGGCATCGCCTCGTGCCATGCCTGCCGCCGCTCGGGCGCCGACTGGTGCCAGATGATGCCGGCGCCGACCGCGACGATCGCGACCAACCAGCCGGCCGTCGCGCTCACCCCGGCCGAGCCGAAGACGAGGATCTGCAGCAGCATCACGCCGAGCCCGATGGCCACGAACGGCGCCAGTTGCCCGAGGTCGCGCCGGGGCGGCGATTCCGATGTCGACGGCTGCGGCGGCAGCACGGCCCAGAAGGCCGCGTAGAGGAGCACGCCCAGGCCGCTCAGGCCGAGCAGCACCACGAAGGCGATCCGGATCCGCACCACCGAGATGCCCAGGTGGTGCGCGATGCCGGCGGCGACGCCGGCGACCGCCCGCTGGTCGCGGGCACGGTACAGCCGGGGCGGCTCCATCGGGGTGCTGATCACTGACTCCTGTCGTATCGGTGGCGGCGCCGTCGGACGGTCGAGACCGGCAGGTACCGCCGGTTTCGATCGTCACATGCCGCCGACCGCCGTGGCCACGGGGCGCGCCCCGGACATTGCCGCCAACACGATCTCAGGGTGGCCTCAGGGTCGGCGCCGGAGGCCACTCGGGCTGGTGACGGAGCAGGATCGACACCATGACCGACGAAGCTGCCCAGTCGCGCAGACCGGCGACTCCGGAGGACGCCGGCACGACGCGGCTCCCGCTGCCCGACCCGGCATCTTCCGCGCCGTCCGGCGCCGACGAGCCGACCACCGCGTTCGACGAACCGACCGCCACGTTGGACGAGCCGACCACCCCGCTGCCACCGGCCCGGGACACCGACCCGACCCGCCCGTTCGCCCCGGCCGCCGCGACCGAAACGACCTCCGCATTCCCGCCCGGCGCGGGGCCGTGGCAGGCCGGTGACGCGGCGGACCCGTCCGGCGCGGCCGGACCCGGTGGACCGGGCGGGCCGAGCGGGCCCGGCGGACCCGGCGGACCGGGCGGGCCCGGCGGTGGGCCGCCGCCGCCCGGCGCCGCCACGCCGCCGCCCTGGGGCCAGGGCGCGCCCCCGCCGCCCGGGTCGGCCTTCACGTCCCGGTACGGCCTCGTGCGCCCGCGCCAGGGCCGCTACCTCGCCGGGGTCTGCGCCGGGATCGGTCGGGCCACGAACACGGACCCGATCCTGTGGCGGGTGCTCCTCGCCGTCCTGGGCTTCGCCGGCGGGATCGGCATCCTCGTGTACCTGGCCGCGTGGTTGATCATCCCCAACGAGGGCGACACCGCCTCTCCGGTGGAGGCGATGCTCGGACGGGGCAGGTCCAGCATGTCGCCGATCCTCGTGATCATTCTGAGCGTGCTGGTCGCCGTCATGTTCGGACTCATCGTCACGGACAAGTTCCGGGCCATCGTGCTCGGCGCGGCGATCCTGGTCGGCTGCGCCCTGCTGCTCAACCGGAACAACGGGCCGCGCCCCGCGCGATTCGAGCCCGCCGTCGGGCCGCCGGGCGCGCCTCCGGGCGGCGGGGTCCCGCCGTGGACCGCGGCGTCCGCCGGCTTCGCCGCCCCGGGCACGCCGCCCGGCGCCCCGACGGCGCCGTACCCGCCGACCTGGCAGAGCGGCACGGGCGGCCCGGCGGCCGCGACGTACGCGGCGCCCGCCGCGCCGTACCCGGTCTCCGCGCCGCCCCCGGTCCCGCCCACGTCGCACCCGCGAGGCTTCGGCGCGCCGGCCCCGTTCCCGCCGTACGCCGGATCGATCCCGCCGGCCGCGCCCCACCCGCCGACCTCCGGCGGCTACCGACCGCCGTTCGCGCCGCACGGTCCGTACGCGGGTCGCGGTCCCTACCCGCCCCCGCCGCCGACGTCGCCGAAACCGCCCAGGCCGCCGAAGGAACGTTCGCCGCTCGGCGCCGCCACCTTCTCGATGATCTTCGTGGCGCTCGGCCTGGTCACCATGGTCGACCTGACGAACGCGCTCCCGGTGACCACGTCGGCGTACTTCGCGGCCCCGCTGGTCACGATCGCGCTGGGCCTGCTCGTCGGCGCGTGGTTCGGCCGCGCCCGCTGGCTCATCGCGCTCGGCCTGGTCGCGGCCGCCGCCCTGGGCATCTCGACGATGACGGAGTCGTACAACCAGGTCCGCAGCGAGACCGCGGACGTCAACTGGCAGCCGGCGAGCTACGACGACCTCGCGGACCGTTACGCCAACCGGTTCGGCGACGCCGTGCTCGACCTGCGGTCGGTGGACTTCACCGGCAGGAACCCCGAGGTGGCCGCGGAGGTCCAGTTCGGCCAGCTGGAGGTGATCCTCCCCCCGAACGTGGATGTGGACGCCTGGGTGGAGGTACGGGCGGGCGACGCCCGCGTCTTCGACTCCAGCTGGAGCGGTTTTGAGCAGCCCGCCCGGACGGTCAAGGACCACGGACCGGACGGGGTCGGCGGCGGGAGGCTGCGGCTCGTGATCCAGGTGAACGCCGGCAACGTGGAGGTCCACCGATGAAACGGCACCGTACGGACGGAGTCTCACTCGCCTTCGCCGTGATTTTCCTCGCTATGGCGGCCTGGTGGACGGCGGCGCAGCTGGTCCACCTCGAGCTGCCCGCGGTCGGCTGGTTCGTCGCCTGCGGACTGATCGTGATCGGCATGTTCGGTCTGCTGGGAGCGCTCCGCTCCAGCCGCTCCCCCGCCGGCGCGGAGGGCGCGACACCGGAGGCGACGCCGGCCAGCGGCACGGCGCCGGAGGACGCACCGCGCAGCGGAGCGCCGGCCGAGACCGGGTGAGGAGGGACGAGCCGACGCCGGCCCCTGCGGCCGTGCCGCGGAGCCGCATATGCTGGCCGGTGGAGTTTCGGCTCCACCGGCCGGTTTGCGTTCCGCCCGACCCGACGCTGCCATCCAGCCGACGGTCGTCCCGGCCCGTCCCGTCTTCACCGCGAGGAGCCCGTACGAGATGACTCAGTCCCCCGCCGTGCGCACGGCCGGCCCGCGCGGCCCCGTCCGGCTCGGCGACCGCGCCGCCCGCACCCTGACCACCGAGCTGGCCCGGCGCCACGGCGCCAAGACCGCGCTGCTGGTCGGGGTCGACGCCGAGTCGACGGTGCTGGCCGCGGCGATCGAGGCGCTGCTGCCCGGTGACGCGCTCACCGCGGTCCCCGCGGACACAACCACCGCCGGCGCGCTCCGCGACCACATCACCGCGCAGGGCAGCTGGGTCGCCGACCGCGTCCGCGTCGTCGACTCCGTCGCCGAGGCGGACCCCGCCGACGTGCTCATGCTCGCCGAGCCGCTCACCGGCACCGGCGAGGAGGCGCGGGCGGTCATCGACGGGCTCACCAAGTACCTCGCCGACGGCGGTGTGCTCGCGGTGGCCGTGCCGGCGCTGCCGGCCATGACCCAGGGCGCGACGTCGGAGCTTGAGCGGCAGGGGGCGCTCTTCGGCGTCGGCGCGGACCTGGTGCTCCGCAACACCCCGCCGGTCCGGATCCACCGGCTGCGCTTCACCCCGGCCGACGCCGCGGTCGCCGACCGGCTCGGTCCGGCGTACCGGCCGTCGAGCGTGCCGGTCACCCGGACCATGCACATCGACTCCAACGGCGTGGCCGCGGCCGGCATCGCGCTGGGGTTGGCCGCAATGACCCGCGCGGCCCGACCGAAGTCGAAGCTCTGGCTGCTACCCGCGCTCGCCGCCGCCCCGGTCGCGGCGTTCTTCCGGGACCCGGAGCGGGACGTGCCGCACGAGGACGAGGCCGTGGTGGCCGCCAGCGACGGCCGGGTCCTGTCGGTGGAGCGGCTGCGTGACGAGCGCTTCGGCGAGCAGGAGTTCCTGCGGATCGCGGTGTTCCTGTCGGTGCTCGACGTGCACGTCAACCGCACCCCGGTCGCCGGCAAGGTGGTGGACTACTTCGTGGTCGACGGCGGGTTCGCCGCGGCGATGAAGCCGGACGCCGAGCACAACGTGGCCGCCTACACCGTGCTGGACACGGCGCACGGGACGGTGGTGGTCGCGCAGCGCACCGGTCTGATCGCCCGCCGGATCGTGCAGCGCGCCCCGGTCGGCGCCCTGCTGGCCAAGGGCGAGCGGTTCGGGCTGATCCGGTTCGGCTCGCGCACCGACGTCTACCTCCCCGCGGACGCCGCCGAGCCGCTGGTCGCCCCCGGCGACCGCGTGGTCGGCGGAGCGACGGTCATCGCGCGCTGGCTCTGACGCGCGCTTCCACAGCGCCGACACCGGACGCCTGTTCACGGAAAAGGGCGGCCTCCCCGAGGGAGACCGCCCTTTTCCGTTGCTCGGGTCAGACCGCGCGGCGTTGACGCAGCCAGAGCAGCGGACCGCTGACCAGGTAGCCGACCACGATCATGACGAAGGTCAGCCGGATGTCGATCAGCGCACCCACCAGCGGCAGGAGCCACAGCCACGGCGGCAGCTTGATCAGCCGGGCGAGCTTGGCATAGGGGAAGCTGGAGACCATCGCGAACGCGAGCAGCGCCACCACCGCGAGCTTCGCCAGCCCCGGCAGCGGCAGGCCGATGAGCACCGCCAGCGCCAGCACCGCGGCCGCCATCGTGGTCGGGACGCCGCAGAAGAAGCGGCCGTCCTTCGGCGAGACGTTGAACCGGGCCAGCCGGATCGCCGCGCAGCCGGCCACCAGAGCGCACGCCACCGCCGCGCCCGCGGTCGGGACCGTGCCGGCCAGCGAGGCGTACACCACCACCGGGGCGGCCAGCCCGAACGAGCACATGTCGGCCAGGGAGTCCATCTGAGCGCCGAACGGGCTCGACACGCCGAGCTTGCGGGCGAGCGCGCCGTCCAGGCCGTCGAAGATGACGCAGGCGATCAGGAACGCGGCGGCCAGTCGGACGTCGCCCTGCATGGCCAGGAAGATGGCCAGCAGACCGAGCCCGAGACTCGCCAGCGTGCACGCGTTGACCAGCGCGAACTTGGCCCGCCGCGCGAGCGTGCGCTCACCCGGCAGCAGCGGGACCGAGATGCCGGCGTCGGCGTCGGGGGCCGGACCGGCGGGTCCGACGGCGGGGCTGACCGGGGCGATCGACTCGATCTCCCGCGCGGTCACGGCGTCCACGCCGAATCGCGCCACATCCATCCCGTCGCTGTCACGCCGGGCCTGCCGGACGACCGTGGCCGGGAGGGCCATTTCGTCGTGGCGTCGAGCGACTCGGACCAGCAGCACCTGGCGGGCGAACGTGCCGCCGCGGCGCAACCGTCCCGCCCACTGACGCCCTGCGGGGCGCGGGCTGTCCGTCGTACGACGCCGACGCCAAGGGGCTCTCGGCACGTATCCCTCCAACACCGGATCGGTTTATCCGCCGCCACGGCGGCCGCCCGATTTTGCGGCCTACACCATCGCACAGATCATTTGACTTGGCGATAGCTGCGTGCGGAGCTTTCTTCCTAGAACAGTACGAACCGCGCAGATATTCCCATCCCGGTTCCCGAGCCGACCCGGTCGCTCGCTCAACCCCCGATTCTACCCGACCTCATCCACGCCGGTCTCTCGTCCGGAGCACGACAGCAGGCCGGACCACGACCGCCGGGACGGACCGGGACGCGCAGGGACGGACCGGGACGCGCGGGGACGGACGGTCGTCGCGGGAGGCGTTCACCGGCCCGGGCGGGAGGGATGATCACCCCGGGCGGGGTGGGTCACCGCCCGAGGTGCGCCAGGGCCCGCACGGCGACGTCGGTCAGCCGGAGCCCGGAGAGCTCGATCGCGGTGAACCACCCGGCCCGCTCCGTCGAGCCGCCGGCCGCCTCGGTCACCCGCGGCTCCGTGGGGGCGTCCACGATCAGCCGGTATGTCGCCCGCACCGCATGCCAGTCCATCGGATAGCCCTCCGGTCCCACCGCGGCGGGGTTGCGGTGGTGCGAGATGTCGAGCAGCCCGGTGATCCGGCCCACCTGGTTGGACTCCTCCGCCAGCTCGCGCAGCAGCGCGGTCGCCGGCTGCTCGCCGTGGTCCGTCCCGCCGCCGGGCAGGTGCCACCGCCCCGCGCCGGGATACCCCGGCGCGATCCTGGTCAGCAGCACGCGCCCGGCCGGGTCGGTCGCCAGCCCGTACGCGGCGAAGCGCTGCCCCCGCGTGGGCCGCTCCGGGCCCGGCGGCGCCGGCCGCACCGGGCTCGCCGCGGCCGGCGGCCCGGGCCGCACCGGCAGGCCCAGCAACTCGGCCGTGAAGGACATCATCGGCAGCTCGGCCAGCCGGTCCGGGGCGATCCATTCGGCGCGGTCGGTCGTACCGTCCGTCTCGTGCCGGGTCACCCCCGCACGCGTCACGGTCACGTCGTAGATGATTCGGTCGGTGTGCTCCTGGACCCCGCGTTCCGGCAGCGCGAGCACGTCCGCGAGCACGTCCCGCAGGCCGGCCACCTCCACCGCGAGCCCGGTCTCCTCGACGAACTCCCGCACCACCGCGTGCGCGGGGTGCTCGCCGTGCTCGATCCCGCCGCCCGGGAGCTGCCACAGACCGGGCAGGGCCGCCCGGAGGGAGCCGCGGGTCAGCAACACGCGGCCGTCGTCGTCACGGCAGATCCCGTACGCCGCGATGCGTCGACGCCGCTCCAACCCGGCCACCCCCTCGTACCCGCGGCGCCCGGCGCGCCGCAGCTCCAGCATGCCGGACGGTGGCCGCGACGATCAGCGGAGGCGGGCGGCTCGCACCGCCTCGGCGGTGACCTCGGTGAGCGCGTCGGCGGCGAGCGCGGTCAGCTCCTCGGGCGCGAACCAGCGGGCGTCGCAGGTCGAGCCCCCCACGTCGCCGACCGCGATCGGAGCGGGGGCGTCCACGGCGACCCGGTAGAAGGCGCGCACCCCGTGCCAGTCGATCGGATAGCCCTCGGGGCCGAGCGAGGCCGCGTCGCGATGGCTCGCCACCCCCAGCAGTTCCATCAGCCGCCCCGCCTGCCCGGTCTCCTCGTGCAGCTCCCGGATCAGCGCGGCGCCCGGCTGCTCGCCGTAGTCGGTGCCGCCGCCGGGCAGGTGCCACCGGCCGGCGCCGGGGTAGCCGGCGGCGATCCGGGTCAGTAGCACGCGCCGGGCGGGATCGGTCGCCACGGCGTACGCGGCGAAGCGTTGGGCGCGGTGCAGACCGTCCGGCCCGGGCACCGCGTGGAACGACGGGAACTCGGGGGCCTCGTCGGGGCGCAGGTCGAGTCGGTCCGGGGTGAGTCCCAGCGCGCTCGCGGTGAACGGCCGCAGCGGCAGCCCCTTGGCCTCCTCACGGGTGTGCCAGCGGGCCAGGTCGGTGGGGTGACCGATGCGGTCGCCGAGCGTGCCGCCCCGGACGGAGGCGCGGTAGATGACGCGGTCGGTGTGGATCGTGACCCCGCGGTGCGGCAGCGAGCGCATGTCGGCGAGCACGTCGCCCAGCCCGGTCACCGTCACCGACAGCCCGGTCTCGGCCGCCGTCTCCCGCACGACGGTGTGCTGCGGGTCCTCGCCGTGGTCGACGGCGCCGCCGGGTAACGACCAGACGCCGGGGGTGCCCGAGCGCGGCGAGGCCCGCACCAGGAGCACCCGGTCCTCGGGATCGGTGCAGACTGCGTACGCCGCGATCCTGCGAAGCGGCTCCAGCGCGGGGGTCACAGGGCCGAATTCTGCCCGGATCACCGTAGATGGCGCGGAAAAGTGTCGGATTGGCGACACTTGGCGGCGGAAGCGGCGGGTCGGGGCTTGCCGATCGGGGGACGGTCAGGGTAGGGATCCGGGCGGTCACCGAGGTCGGCGGGCCGGCCGGCGCGGACCGTGGAGGCATGACAACCGATGCCACCCCGCCGTACCGGCAGCTCCGCCGCCCGACGACCGACCGGATGATCGCCGGGGTCGCGAGCGGACTGGGCCGCTACTTCACCATCGACCCCACCCTGGTCCGGGTGCTCTTCGCGGTGAGCGCGGTGCTCACCGGCGGCCTGGCGCTGCTGGCGTACCCGGTGATGTGGTTCCTCATGCCGGAGGAGCCGCCGACCGCGCCCGCATGGCCGGCGCAGCCCCAGGCCGGCCCGACCCCGCCGGTCAGCTGAGCCCGGTCACTCCCACTCGATGGTGCCCGGCGGCTTGCTGGTCACGTCGAGCACAACGCGGTTCACCTCGGGCACCTCGTTCGTGATGCGCGTCGAGATCCGCGCGATGACGTCGTACGGCAGCCGCGACCAGTCGGCGGTCATGGCGTCCTCGCTGGAGACCGGGCGCAGCACGACGGGGTGCCCGTAGGTGCGTCCGTCGCCCTGCACGCCGACGCTGCGGACGTCCGCGAGGAGCACCACCGGGAACTGCCAGACGTCGCGGTCGAGCCCGGCGGCGGTCAGTTCCTCGCGGGCGATCAGGTCGGCGGCGCGCAGCACCCGCAGCCGCTCCTGGTCGACCGCGCCAATGATCCGGATCGCGAGACCCGGGCCGGGGAACGGGTGGCGCCAGATCATCGCCTCGGGGAGGCCGAGCGCGAGGCCGAGCGCGCGTACCTCGTCCTTGAAGAGCGTGCGCAGCGGCTCGACCAGCTTGAACTGCAGGTCGTCCGGGAGCCCGCCCACGTTGTGGTGGGACTTGATGTTGGCCGTGCCGGTGCCGCCGCCGGACTCGACCACGTCCGGGTAGAGCGTGCCCTGCACCAGGAACTCCACGTCGCCGGCGGCCGCGACCTCGCGCGCCGCCGACTCGAAGACCCGGATGAACTCCCGGCCGATGATCTTTCGCTTCTGCTCCGGGTCGGTCACCCCGGCCAGCGCCCCGAGGAAGCGCTCCTGGGCGTCGACCACCTTCAGCTTGATGCCGGTGGCGGCGACGTAGTCCTCCTCCACCTGCTCCGGCTCGCCGGCACGCAGCAGGCCGTGGTCGACGAAGACGCAGGTGAGCTGGTCGCCGACGGCCTTGTGCACGAGCGCGGCGGCGACCGCTGAGTCCACCCCGCCGGAGAGCCCGCAGATCACCTCCTTGTCGCCCACCTGCTCGCGGATCCGCGCCACCTGCTCGTCGATGATGTTCGCCGGCGTCCAGGTCGGCTCGATCCCCGCGATGTCGTACAGGAACCGCTTCAGCACGTCCTGGCCGTGCGCGGTGTGCGCCACCTCCGGGTGGAACTGCACGCCCGCGCGGCGGCCGGCGAGGTCCTCGAACGCCGCCACCGGCGCCCCCGCGGACTCCGCCGTCACGGTGAAGCCGGCCGGCGCCGCCGTGACCGAGTCACCGTGGCTCATCCACACCGGCAGCTCGGCGGGGAGCTCCCGCAGCAGCACGCCGGCCTCGGGGCGCGCGGTCAGCGGCGTGCCGCCGAACTCGCTGCCGCCGGTCCGCGCCACCGTCCCGCCGAGCGCCTGGGCCATCGCCTGGAAGCCGTAGCAGATGCCGAAGACCGGCACGTCACCGTCGAAGAGCTTCGGGTCGACCTGCGGCGCGCCCGGCGCGTAGACGCTGGACGGGCCGCCGGAGAGGATGATCGCCGCCGGGTCCTTCGCCAGCATCTCGGCCACCGGCATCGAGTGCGGCACGACCTCCGAGTAGACCCGCGCCTCGCGCACGCGGCGGGCGATCAGCTGGGCGTACTGGGCGCCGAAGTCAACGACGAGGACGGGTCGCGGCGTGCTCATGCCGCGAGCCTACCGACCATGACCGGCACGCCGGACGGCGGTGCGGAAGGGACGCGCCCCGGTTACCAGCGCAGCGCCGCGGGGGCGTGCGCCGGCACCGCGGGCCGGCGCGGGGGCACCGGCGGGACGGCGGCGTACGCGTCGCCGAGCGGCGGCCGGGGGTCGGCCTCGCCGCGGTTGGGCCAGAACGACATGGCCCGTTCCGCCTGCGCCGTGATCGTCAGCGAGGGGTTGACGCCGAGGTTGGCCGAGACCGCCGCCCCGTCCACCACGTGCAGCCCCGGGTGTCCGAAGACCCGGTGGTACGCGTCGACGACCCCGGTCTCCGGCGAGGCGCCGATCGCGGCTCCGCCGAGGATGTGCGCGGTCATCGGGATGTTGAACGGTTCCGTCATCGCCCCGCCCGGGATCCCGCCGATCTCCTCGGCGAGCAGCCGCACCGCCTCGTTGCCGGCGGGGATCCAGGTCGGATTGGGGGCGCCGTGCCCCTGGGTGGCGGCCAGCCGGCGCCGGCCCGACCAGCCGCGCCGGTAGTGGGTGGTCAGCGAGTTGTCGGCGGACTGCATCACCAGCGCGATGACGGTCCGCTGCGACCACTCGCGCACGGAGAGCAGCCGCAGGTACGTCAGCGGGGTGCGGGCCATCGTGCCGAGCCAGCGCCGCACCCGGCGCGGGCCCCCGTCGACGAGCGCGGACTGCAGGAAGCCCATCACGTTCGAGCCGCGGCCGTACCGGACCGGCTCGATGTGGGTCTGCGCGTCGGGGTGGAACGAACTGGTGATCGCGACGCCCTCGGTGAAGTCGATGCCCCGGCGGCGCGCGTCGGGACGCAGCACCGCGGCGCCGAGGATGGCCTCGGAGTTGGTGCGGGTGAGCGCCCCGACCCGCGGCGACAGCCCGGGGAAGCGGCCGCTCGCGCGCATCCCGTGCAGCAGCCGCTGCGTGCCCAGCGCCCCCGCGGCGAAGACCACCTGGTCCGCCTCGAACACCCGGCGCCGCTTGCCCAGCCAGGCGCCCGTCCGGACCGTCTCGATCTCGTAGCCGTTGCCGGAGGGCGCGGGCCGTACCGCGGTCACGGTGGTCAGCGGATGCACCGTCGCGCCGAGCCGTTCGGCCAGCCACAGGTAGTTCTTGACCAGGGTGTTCTTGGCGCCGTGCCGGCAGCCGGTCATGCAGCCGCCGCAGTGCAGGCAGCCGGTGCGGTCCGGTCCCACCCCGCCGAAGTACGGGTCGGCGACCACCTCGCCCGGGCGTCCGATGTGCACGCCGACCGGGGTGGAGTGGAACGTGTGGGCCACCCCCATCCGTTCGGCGACGGCGCGCATCGCGCGGTCGGCGGCGGTGTGGATCGGGTACGTGGTCACCCCGAGCATCCGCTTGGCCTGGTCGTAGTAGGGAGCCAACTCGGTTCGCCAGTCGGTGATCTCGCGCCACTGTGGGTCGTCGTAGAACGCCGGCAGCGGCTCGTAGAGGGTGTTGGCGTAGACCAGGGAGCCGCCGCCGACCCCCGCGCCGGAGAGCACCAGCACCCCGGCCCCCGCGCCGCCCGCCTTGCGCCCCGCCGAGCGCAGCAGCGTGATGCGCTGGATGCCGTAGCAGCCGAGCTTCGGGGCCCACAGGAATCGGCGGGTCCGCCACGAGGTCTGGGGGAACTCGTCGTCCGCGAACCGCCGGCCCGCCTCGAGCACCCCGACCGAATAACCCTTCTCCGCCAGCCGCAGCGCGGTGACGCTGCCACCGAAGCCCGACCCGATCACGACCACGTCGTACCGCATACGCGTCATCATTACCGACGGGTAGCTTCTGCGCTACGGGCAAGTTTCCGAATTCGCCGATCGCCCCCGCCGACCACGACGCAACCCGTAGCGTGACCGGGACGTTTCCATAGCAGGGTCACGAAGGGAGCACCCGGATGGGCGACACGGGCACGGAGCCGGCGACCAGACGCCGCCGCATGATCCGCGGCGCGGTGATCGCACTGGTCGTCGCCGTGCTCGCCGGCGGAGCCGCGCTCGGCACCCAACTACTGCGCGCGCGGTACGACGTGCCCACCGCCGATCTGCTCGGCTCACCGAGCCCGTCGCCGACCCCGTCACCGACGCCCAGCCCGACCCGGCCGCCGGGCGCCGACATCACCGGACCGCTGAACATCCTGCTCGTCGGCATCGACCCGCGGGAGAGCGTGCCCAGCTGGGAGCCGCACGCCGACACCGTGATGATCCTGCACGTGCCCGCCGGGCTCGGCCGGGCCTACCTCTTCTCACTTCCCCGCGACCTCATCGTCGACATCCCGCCGTTCCCGAAGGCGGGCTACGGCGGCGGGCGCACCAAACTCACGCACGCGATGGCGTACGGCAGCCGCCGGGCCGGCACGCCCCGCCCGGACGTCGCGCAGGGTTTCCAACTGCTCGCCCGAACCGTCGGCGCGTACACCGGGATCAAGACGTTCGACGCCGGCGCCGTGCTCAACTTCCGCGGCTTCAGCACCCTCGTCAACGCGGTCGGCGGCGTCGACCTCTACATCGACCAGCGGGTCGCCTCCATCCACCGGCGACCGGACGGCAAGATGCGCGCACCGGGCGGCGAGAACGGCTACCACGGGCCGCAGATGGTCTACCAGAAGGGCCAGCGCCACCTCAACGGCTGGCAGGCGCTGGACTACGCGCGGCAGCGGTACATCCCGGGCGGCGACTACGCGCGGCAGCGGCACCAGCAGCAGCTCATCGAGGCGATCCTGCAGAAGGTGCTGGCCCGGGGGCTCGCCACCGACCCGGTCGCGGCCGACCGGGTGCTGCGCGCGCTCGGCAAGACGCTCGTCTTCGACGGCCGGGGGCGACGCCCGATCGAGTACGCGTACGCGCTGCGGCGGCTGCGTCCACAGACGCTGACGCTGGTGGGGCTGCCCGGCGGCGGCGTGGGCAGCGGCGACGGGTACCTCGGCGAGGAACTCCAGCCGGCCGGGCGGCAGTTCCTCGCCGCGCTGCGCGCCGGGCGGACCGACGCCTTCCTGGCGGCCCACCCGACGCTGGTCGTGCAGAGGTGAGCGGCTAGGGCAGCGGCGGCGCGGTGCGGCCAGAGAGCCACGCGTCGAAGAACGACCGCAGGGACCGGCCGGAGACCCGCTCCGCGACGGTGATGAACTCCGCGGTCATGGCGTTGCCGTCGCGCTTCTGCGCCGTCCAGGTCCGCAGGATCCGGAAGAAGGCGTCGTCGCCGACGGTGCGCCGCAGGGCGTGCACGGCCAGCGCTCCACGCTTGTAGACCGCCCGGCCGAAGATCCCGGACCGCCCCGGATCCAGCGTCGGCCGCGACCAGTCGGTGCCGGCGTACTCGGCGGCGAAGCTGGCCTGCGCCGACCGGCCGCCGTCGTGCTCCTCCCACAGCCACTCGGCGTACGTCGCGAAGCCCTCGTTGAGCCAGATGTCGCTCCACCGCTGGATCGAGACGCTGTCACCGAACCACTGATGCGCCAGCTCGTGCGCCACCACCCAGGTCCCCGAGCCGCCCCGGAAGAAGACGTCACCGTAGACGGGACGGGTCTGGGTCTCCAGCGCGTACCCGACGCGGTCGTCGTCGACGACGATCCCGCCGTACGCCTCGAACGGATAGGGCCCGAACTTCGTGGCCAGGAAGTCGGCGATCTCGCCGGTGCGCGCCATCGCCGCGTCGGCAGCGCCGGCGGGCAGCGTGGCCGCGACCGCGGTGACCAGGGGTTTCCCGTCGTGCGTCCCGGTCTTCACCCGGTACCTGCCGATCACGACGGTCGCCAGGTAGCTCGCCATCGGCGACCGCGTCGACCACTTCCAGGTCGTCCAGCCGTCCGCCTTCGTGGTGCCGCCCGGCACGCCGTTGCTCAACGCGCTGAGCCCGTCCGGCACGGTGATCTCGATGTCGTAGCCGGCCTTGTCGATCGGGTGGTCGTTCACCGGGAACCAGGTGCTCGCCGACTCCGGCTGGCCGAGGGCGAACGCGCCGTCGCCGGTGGCGAAGAAGCCGTTGCGGCCCAGGTCCGAGCTGGTGAGCTGCTGCGGCACGCCGGCGTACCGGACCTCGACGGTGAAGCGCACGCCGCGCGGCAGGCCGCTGCGCGGGGTGACCACCAGCTCGGCGCCCTCGCGGGCGGAGTCAGCCGGCGCGCCGTTCACGGTGACCCCGGAGACGGTCATCCCGACGAGGTCGAGATTGAACCGGGACAGGTCCTGCGTCGCCGTCGCGGTGATCGTCGCGGTGCCGCTGAGCCGGTCGTCGGCCGGGTCGTACCGGAGCTTGAGCGCGTAGCCGGCCACGTCGTAGCCGCCGTTGCCGTAGCTCGGGAAGTACGGGTCACCGACGCCGCTCGCACCCGGCCGGAAATCCCGGGTCGGCTCCGGCTGCGGCTCGGGCCGCGACCCGGTGCAGCCCGCGGCCAGCGCGACCGTCAACGCGCCGGCGAGCGCCGCGCGTCCCCTCCCCCGTCGCACGCCTACCGGTCCAGAACGAGGCCGACCTTCTGGAACTCCTTCAGATCGCGGTAACCGCACTTGGCCATCGCCCGGCGCAGGCCACCGAAGAGGTTCAGCTGGCCGTCGGGGTCGTCGGCGGGGCCGTAGAGCAGCTTCTCCATCGAGCCCAGCGACTCCCCCGCGGCGCCGTACGCGCCCCGCGGCAGCTTCGGGTGGCTGGCCGCGGAGTGCCACCACGCCCCGGCCGCCGGCGCCTCGTCGCAGAGCGACAGCGGCTCGCCGAGCATCACCGCGTCCGCGCCGCAGCCGAGCGCCTTGGCAATGTCGCCCGAGGTCTGCAGGCCGCCGTCGGCGATCAGGTGGACGTACCGGCCGCCGGTCTCGTCGAGGTAGTCGCGGCGGGCCGCCGCGGCGTCGGCGATCGCGGTCGCCATCGGCACCCGGATGCCGAGCACGGTGTCGGTCGTGGACCACTCGTCGGCGCCGACGCCGACGATCACGCCGGCGGCGCCGGTCCGCATCAGGTGCAGCGCCGTCTTGTAGTCGGTGCACCCGCCGACCACGACCGGCAGGTCCAGATCGGCGATGAATTCCTTGAGGTTCAGTGGCTCGTCGGTGGTCGAGACGTGCTCCGCGGAGACGATCGTGCCCTGGATGACCAGGATGTCGACCCCGGCGTCGAGGATCACCGGCGCCAGCGCGAGCGTGTGCTGCGGCGAGACCCGAACCGCGACGGTGATGCCGGCATCGCGCATCTGCCGGACCCGCTCGGCGATCAGCTCGGGCCGGATCGGTTCCGCGTACGCCTCCTGCAGCCGCTGCGTCGCGCGCGGGTCGTCGCCGAGCGCCGACAGCTCGTCGAGGACCTTCGCCGGGTCCTCGTAGCGCGTCCAGAGCCCCTCGACGTTGAGCACGCCGAGCCCGCCGAGCCGCCCGAGCGCGATCGCCGAGTCCGGGCTCATCGTCGCGTCCGACGGGTGCCCGACGCAGGGGATGCGGAACGGGTACGCGTCGAGCTGCCACGCCGTCGACACGTCGTCGACGTCGCGGGTGCGGCGGCTGGGCACGATGGCGATGTCGTCGAGGTGGTAGCCGCGTTGCGCGGTCTTCCCGAGCCCGATCTCCACCACGTCACGCATGGTCACTCCAAAGTAGAAGGGCCCGCCCCGGCCGGGCGGAACGGCGGAACGGCGGGTCGGCCCGCGGCCGACGGTCAGCGACTGTGGTAGTTCGGCGCCTCGACGGTCATCTGGATGTCGTGCGGGTGGCTCTCCTTGAGTCCCGCCGCGGTGATCCGGATGAGCTGGCCGCGCCGGTGCAGCTCCGGGATGCTCTCCGCGCCGACGTACCCCATCGCCGCGCGCAGCCCGCCGACCAGCTGGTGGGCGACGGCCGACAGCGGGCCCCGGTACGGGACCTGCCCCTCGACGCCCTCCGGCACCAGCTTGTCGTCGCTGAGCACGTCGTGCTGGAAGTAGCGGTCCTTGGAGTAGGAGCGCGCCTGCTCCCGGGACTGCATCGCGCCCAGCGAGCCCATCCCCCGGTACGACTTGAACTGCTTGCCGTTGATGAAGACCAGCTCGCCGGGGCTCTCCTCGCAACCGGCGAACAGGCTGCCGAGCATGACCGTGCTCGCACCCGCGACCAGCGCCTTGGCGATGTCCCCCGAGTACTGGATGCCGCCGTCGCCGATCACCGGCACGCCGGCCGGGGCGGCGGCGCGGGCCGCCTCCATGATCGCGGTGATCTGCGGCACACCGACGCCGGCGACGACCCGGGTCGTGCAGATCGCGCCCGGGCCGACACCGACCTTCACCGCGTCGGCGCCGGCCTCGACCAGCGCCTTCGCGCCGGCGTACGTCCCGACGTTGCCGCCGACGATGTCGATCGCCGTTTCCTTCTTGAGCCGGCGGACCATGTCCAGCACCGCGCGCTGGTGCCCGTGCGCCGTGTCCACGATCAGCACGTCCACCCCGGCGTCGACCAGCAGCCGCGCCCGCTTGTAGGCGTCGTCGCCGACACCGACCGCCGCCGCCACCCGCAGCCGACCGGCGTCGTCCTTGGTGGCCAGCGGGAACTGCTCGCTCTTGGTGAAGTCCTTCACCGTGATCAGCCCCCGCAGCCGACCCGCCTCGTCGACCAGCGGCAGCTTCTCCACCTTGTGCTGGCGCAGCAGCGCGAGCGCCTCGTCCTTGGAGACCCCGACCGGCGCGGTCACCAGCGGCATCCGCGTCATGACCTCGCGGACCAGGCGGTCGGGGTCGGACTCGAAACGCATGTCGCGGTTGGTGACGATGCCGACGAGCGCGCCGGCGGCGTCCACGACCGGGACGCCCGAGATGCGGTACCGCGCGCAGAGCGCGTCCACGTCACGCAGCCGGTCGTCGGGCCGCGCCGTCACCGGATTGGTGATCATGCCGGCTTCCGAGCGCTTCACCAGGTCGACCTGTTGCGCCTGGTCCTCCATCGACAGGTTGCGGTGCAGCACGCCGATGCCGCCCTGGCGCGCCATCGCGATCGCCATCCGCGCCTCGGTCACGGTGTCCATGGCGCTGGAGACCAGCGGGATGGAGAGCTCGACGTTGCGGGTCATCCGGGTGACGGTGTTGACCCGGCTCGGCACGACGTCGGACTCGCCCGGCTGCAGCAGCACGTCGTCGAAGGTGAGCCCGAGCGGGACCAGCCGCGCGGACCCGGCCACGTGCTCCGGAGTCACTCGGTCGGCGTGCGGGTCGGTGTCGACCGACAGCATCGGACGGTCCTGGGCGGGCGAGTTATCCACGACTTGTTCCCCTGAACTGGTCGGACGGGATCCGCCTGGCAGGCGCGGCGGAGTGATCGACCCACCCCGGCGCGCGGCGCGATGTCCCATCGTACCCATCCGGTCGTCGCCCCCGACCAGGCGCGTCGCCCTGCCCGGTATCGTCCGCGCCGCCCGATCCGGCCGGTGCGGCGGGCGGGCGGGACCACGGGTGGTGCGACTACGGTGGAGGGGTGCACGACGAGCCCATCGACCCGTTCAACGGCGACCCCGCCGACCCGTCCGCGGGTCTGGACGACCCCGCCGGGGACGCGCAGCTCGACCCGTTGACCGAGGTCGAGCGGCAGGACGTGCTGGAGGACCTGGCCGACCTGGAGATCTACCAGGCCCTCCTCAGTCCCATCGGGGTACGCGGCCTCGTCATCGAGTGCGAGGACTGCCACGAGCCGCACTACTTCGACTGGGATCTGCTCCGCGGCAACCTGCGCCACCTGCTCAACTCCGGACGCCCCCGGGTGCACGAGCCCGCCTTCGACCCCGACCCGGACCACTACGTGACGTGGGAGTACGCCCGCGGCTACGCCGACGGGGTGCACGACACGCTGGCCGAGGGGACGGACGAGGCGGAGGTCTGAGGCCGGAGACCGGCCCGACCCCCGCCGCCCTCGTTCAGGCGACCAGCCCGGCCCGGAAGCCGGCGGCGACCGCGTGCGCCCGGTCCCGCGCACCCAGCTTGCGGAACAACCGCCGGGCGTGCGTCTTGACCGTGTCCTCCGAGACGAACAGGTCACGCCCGATCTCGGCGTTGCTCTTGCCCTCGGCCATGCCGCGCAGCACCTGCAGCTCGCGCTCGGTCAGCGTGATCCGGCGCAGCGGCGCGCCCTGGTAACCCGCCGGCGACTCGCCCGGCCGCGGCCCGGCCGCGAAGCGCCCGTCGCGCACGGCGTTGCCCCGGCGGTCCAGCCCGGTCGGCAACCGGTGCTCGCCCTCCCCCGACGGCCGGACGGCGCCCGGCTGGTAGGGGCCGAGGTCGTCGCCGCGCTGCACGGGCACGACAGCGGGTCCGCCGGGCTGCGCCGGCAGCGGCGCACCGCCCAGCCCCGCGCCGGGCATCCCCGCGCCGGGCATCCCCGCGCCGGGCATCCCCGCGCCGGGTCGACCGCCGGGCAGCCGGGACGGCGCCACCGGCGCGCCGGACCGGGGAGCCGCCGCGCCGCGGCCGAGCTGGGGCGCGACGGCGGCGGACTGCGCCGGGCCCACGTTGGCCGCGGCCCGGCCCGGCGTGGAGAGCAGCAGCAGGGTCTTCGCGACGACGCTGACCATGTCCTGGTCGCCACCGTGGATCAGACCACGCGCGCCGGCCGCGATCGCCGCCGCCGCGACCCGCGGGTCCTCCGCACCGAACAGCACGATCACCGCGCCGGGCGCCTTGGCCAGCACCCGCCGGGTGAAGCCCACGCTGTCCGGACGGGTCAGCGCGGTGTCGGCGAGCACGATCTCCGCCGGCCGCTCGGAGAGCCGGAGCATCACCTCGGCCTCGGACACGGCGGTCCGGATGGCCGCGGCCATCCCGAGCCGCGTGGCAGCGGACGCGACGTTCTGCGCGGCAAATGTTGTCCGAACGCACACGAGGACGGTACGCACAGTCATCCTCCTCTCCTCAAAGGAGGAGACCACGGAACGGTCTGATCATTACGCGCTTTCCCGCGAAAGGAGAGGAAAGTTCCGGACCGGTCATCCCCTCGTTGTCAGCTGACCCTAACTGTTTGCTGAAGCAAGTGTGAGTAGGTGGTGCGCAGGGTACGGGTGTGTCTGGTCGGGAGATCGGTGCGCCTGCGCGGCCCGCCGCCCCGGTCCGACTGCCGTGGACTGACCGCCGCGGTGCCGCGCGGAAGGAGGGTGCTGATGTCGAACGTACGCAGACTGCCCGGACCCATCGTCGACCTGTGGGAATGGCAGCGGCTGGGTGCCTGTCGGGGCCGGGACAGTGCCCAGTTCTTCCATCCCGACGGCGAGCGCGGCTCCTCCCGCAATCGTCGCGAGGCCCAGGCCAAGGCGGTCTGCGGCACCTGCCCGGTGCGCGCCGAGTGCGCGGCGCACGCGCTGTCGGTGCGGGAGCCGTACGGCGTGTGGGGCGGGTTCAGCGAGTCCGAGCGGCTGCGGTTGCTCGCGATGGGCTGGGAGGATCTGGCCGACCGCCGGCAGACCCGCGTCGACATCCCCCGCCTGGAGGCCCGCCTCCGCCCGCATAAGTCGACGGTCCCCGCCCAACGTCCCCTCTCGGCCTGAGTCAGCCCGAACACGAAAGATCCGCGTGATCAGGGACTTCGTACGCGCCGCTGGCGCGGTGCGTACGAAGTTGGTCCCTGATCACGCGGATCTTTGGGGGATGGCGCGGAGCGGTCAGAAGCCCGGGCCGTGCTGGTGGCCGTGGCCGTGCGAGTGGCCGTGCCCGCCGGCGGCGGCCGGCTCGGCCTTTTCGGGCTTCTCGACGATCAGGGTCTCCGTCGTCAGCAGCAGGCCGGCGATCGAGGCCGCGTTGCTGACGGCGTTGCGGGTCACCTTGACCGGGTCGAGAATGCCGGACGCGACGAGGTCGACGTACTCGCCGGTGGCGGCGTTGAGGCCGTGGCCCCAGTCGCTGTCGCGCACCTTCTGCACGACCACGTAGCCGTCCTCGCCGGCGTTCTGGGCGATCCACCGCAGCGGCTCGTCGAGCGCCGTGCGGACGATCGACACGCCGACCTGCTCGTCGCCGGTGAACCCGAGGTCACCGTCGAGCACCGAGGCGATCTGCACCAGGGCGGCCCCGCCGCCCGGGACGGTGCCCTCCTCGACCGCGGCCTTGGTGGCGGCGATCGCGTCCTCGATGCGGTGCTTGCGCTCCTTCATCTCGACCTCGGTCGCGGCGCCGGCCTTGATGACCGCGATGCCGCCCGAGAGCTTCGCGAGCCGCTCGGAGAGCTTCTCCCGGTCCCAGTCCGAGTCGGACGCCTCGATCTCCTTGCGGATCTGCGCGACCCGGTCGGTGACGTCGCCGGCACGGCCCCGGCCGTCCACGATGGTGGTGGTCTCCTTGTCGACCACGACGCGCCGCGCGCTGCCGAGCGCCTCCACCCCGACCGTGTCGAGCTTGTAGCCGAGCTCCGGCGCGATCAGCTCACCGCCGGTGAGGATCGCCATGTCCTGCAGCATCGCCTTGCGGCGGTCGCCGAAGCCGGGCGCCTTCACCGCGCAGACCTTGATGGTCTTGCGGATCGAGTTGACCACGAGCGTGGAGAGCGCCTGGCCCTCGACGTCCTCGGCGACGATCAGCAGCGACTTGCCGGTCTGGAGGACCTTCTCCAGCAGCGGCAGCAGCTCCTCGATCGCCGAGATCTTCTGCGTGGTGATCAGGATGTACGGCTCGTCGAGCACCGCCTCCTGCGCCTCGGTGTCCGTCACGAACTGCGGGGAGATGAAGCCCTTGTCGAACTGCATGCCCTCGGTGACGTCCAGCTCCGTGGCGAGCGCGGAGCCCTCCTCGACGGTGATGACACCGTCGCGGCCGACCCGCTCCATCGCCTCGGCGATCATGTCGCCGATCGTGGGGTCCTGCGCGGAGACCGTGGCGACGTGCGCCACCGACTCCCGGCTGGCGACCTCGTCGGCCTTGTCGAGCAGCGCCGACGAGACCTTCTCCACCGCCGCGTCGATGCCGCGCTTGATGCCGGCGGGGTTGGCCCCGGCGGCGACGTTGCGCAGGCCCACGCGGACCATGGCCTGGGCGAGCACGGTCGCGGTCGTGGTCCCGTCGCCGGCGACGTCGTTGGTCTTGGTCGCCACCTCCTTGACCAGCTGCGCGCCGAGGTTCTCATACGGGTTGGTGAGCTCGATCTCCTTGGCGATGGTGACGCCGTCGTTGGTGATCGTCGGAGCACCGAACTTCTTGTCGAGCACGACGTTGCGCCCACGCGGGCCGAGGGTGACCTTGACCGTGTCAGCGAGCGCGTTGACACCGTGCTCGAGCAGGTGTCGGGCGTCGTCCGAGAAGCTCAGGATCTTCGCCATGAAAGTCCCTTCACGGATGAGGCCCCGGCACCCCGCGTGGGGTTACCGGGGCCGTCAACACTTGTCAGTAGGTCACTTCTCGATGACCGCGAGGACGTCACGGGCGGAGAGCACCAGGTACTCCTCGCCCGAGTACTTCACCTCGGTGCCGCCGTACTTCGAGTAGATGACCGTGTCGCCGACCTTGACGTCAACCGGGATCCGGTTGCCCTTGTCGTCGACCCGGCCCGGGCCCACAGCGAGGACGGTGCCCTCCTGCGGCTTCTCCTTGGCGGTGTCGGGAATCACGATGCCCGACGCCGTGGTCGTCTCAGCCTCGTTCGCCTGGACCAGGATCCGGTCCTCAAGCGGCTTGATCGCAACCTTCGTCGCGGTAGTCACGGGCATACCCTCCTGGGGTACTTGGTCTCGTTGCCGGTCGAACGGGTCGGCCGGCGTCAATCTGCCTCATGCCACCGGGCGGGTCCGTCGTCGCGGGTGCCGGTCCGCCTGGCGTTTCGCTCCTCGGCCGTACCGCCGGAGCTGGCACCCTCAGGCTGAGAGTGCTAACGGAAGATTATGCCCGTCGCTAGCACTCCGTCAACCAGAGTGCCAACTACGGCACCGGCGGAGGGGTGGCCGCCTCGCCCGGACACAATGACGCCGTGGATCTCGAAGGGCTGGCCGCGCTGCGTACCCCGGCGGGGGCGGACGCGCTCGCCGCGGCCGCCGAGGTCGCCGGCGGCGATCCTCTGGTCGCGGCCGGCGCGTTGCGGTCGGCCGGCGTTCCCCCGCAGCTCGCCGCCGCCGCCCTCACCCAGGCCGAGCTGCGCCGCCGGGCGGCCCGGAAGTTCGGCGCCGCGGCGGCGCGGATGTTCTTCACCCGCGCGGGGTTGGAGCAGGCGACCCGTGCCGTGGTGGCGGACCGGCGGGCGCGGCGGTTACGCGCCGCCGGGGCGCGCAGCCTCGCCGACCTGGGTTGCGGCCTCGGCGCGGACGCGATCGCCGCGGCCCGCGCCGGCCTGCGGGTGTACGGCGTCGAGGCCGACCCGGTCACCGCGGCGATGGCCGCCGCGAACGCGGAGGCGGCCGGGGTGGCCGAGCTGTTCACGGTGGAGTGCGCCGACGCCACCACCGTCGACGTGACCGGCGTCGACGCGGTCTTCTGCGACCCGGCCCGCCGCAGGTCCGGCACCGGCCGGCGGATCTTCGACCCGGCGGCCTACTCGCCGCCGTGGGATTTCGTGCTGGCGCTGGCCGAACGGGTCCCCCGCACGGTGCTGAAGGTCGCGCCCGGCATCGACCACGGGCTGCTGCCACCCGGCGCGGAGGGCGAATGGGTCAGCGTCGACCGCGAACTCGTCGAGGCCACGATCTGGTGCGGGCCGCTGGCGGAGGCGCCGCGCCGGGCGACGCTGCTGAGCGAGAAGGACGGGCCCGCTGTTGACGGCTCCGGTCGTGAAAGCGTCCCCTCCCATCAGCTGACCGGCACCGGCGACGCGACCGCCCCGGTCGCCACCGTCCGCCGCTACCTGTACGACCCGGACGCCGCCGTGGTCCGGGCCCACCTGGTCGCCGAGTTCGCCGCGAGCGTCGACGGCACGCTCGCCGATCCGTCGATCGCGTACGTCTACGCCGACACCGCGGTCGACACGCCGTACGCCCGGCGCCTTGAGATCACCGACGCGCTGCCGTTCTCGCTCAAACGGCTGCGGGCGGTGCTGCGCGAGCGCGGCGTGGGCCGCGTTGAGATCATGAAGCGCGGGTCCGCACTCGATCCGGAACAGCTGCGGCGCGACCTGCGGCTGACGGGGACCGCTGCCGCGACCGTCGTGCTGACCCGGGTCGCCGGGACGCCGACCGTGCTGCTCTGCCGGTAGGGTCGACGCCCGTGGCAGGTCAGGGGACTCCGGCGACGGCGCTGCTGGCGAAGCAGAAGGTCGCGCACACCCTTCACCCGTACGACGTCGCGCCCGACTCGCCGAACTACGGGGCGGAGGTGGCGGCGGCGCTGTCGGTTCCCGCGGCACGGTTGTTCAAGTCACTGGTGACCGAGGTCGACGGCGCGCTGACCGTCGCGGTCGTGCCGGTCACCGGCGAACTCGATCTCAAGGCGCTCGCCGCGGCGGTCGGCGGCAAGCGCGCCGCGCTCGCCGATCGCGCTCTCGCCGAGCGCACGACCGGATACGTCCGGGGCGGGATCAGCCCGCTCGGGCAGCGCAAGCGGCTGCCGACCGTGATCGACTCCTCGGCCGCGACGTTCCCGACCGTGTACGTCTCCGCCGGCCGGCGCGGCCTCCAGGTGCAGCTGGCCCCGGCCGACCTGATCCGGTTGACCGGCGCCACCGTCGCCCCGATCGCCGCCGCCTGACCATCCGGCACTCTCCGCGATCAGCTCGCGGCGCACAGTTCGGGCCATCAGGTCCGCTCCGGGCGCATGTCGGGCACGTGTCGTCCACGTTGCTGAATTGTTATCGCCCACAACAAAGCCGTGACCTCGCATGACTTGTGCCACACCGTCGCCGCCTAATACGTTGCCGGACACAACAAAAAGCGAGGCCCCTCGCTACCCGCGGCGGCGTTCCTCAGCCCCGCGGCCGCACCACCCGAATCCAGTCACGAGACTCGAACAATCCGAAAGGACCCGTGCAATGCGCAAAGGGATCCTCTCCCTGGCCGCCGTCGGTCTGCTGACCGTCAGTGGCGTGGCCGCGTGCGGCGACGACTCCGGCACGAACGACGCGGGCAGCGGCAAGAAGGCGAAGATCGGCGTGATCCTCCCCGACAGCGCCTCCTCGGCGCGCTGGGAGACCGCGGACCGCAAGTTCCTGCAGGAGGCGTTCGACGCCGCGGGCGTCGAATCCATCATCCAGAACGCGCAGGGCGACAAGACGCAGTTCCAGACGATCGCGGACCAGATGATCACGAACGGCGTCACCGCCCTGATGATCGTCAACCTGGACTCCGGCACCGGCAAGGCCGTGCTCGACAAGGCCAAGTCGCAGGGCGTGGCGACGATCGACTACGACCGGCTGACCCTGGGCGGCTCGGCGCAGTACTACGTCAGCTTCGACAACGAGGCCGTCGGCAAGCTGCAGGGCGAGGGCCTGGTCAAGTGCCTGACCGACAAGGGCGCCAAGAACCCGGTCGTGGCCTACCTCAACGGCTCCCCCACCGACAACAACGCGACCCTGTTCAAGAACGGGTACGACTCGGTG
The DNA here is from genome assembly GCF_900107255.1 of Micromonospora pattaloongensis. Taxonomy (GTDB): domain Bacteria; phylum Actinomycetota; class Actinomycetes; order Mycobacteriales; family Micromonosporaceae; genus Micromonospora_I; species Micromonospora_I pattaloongensis. Next base: position 416,893 of record NZ_FNPH01000003.1, read on the forward strand.
CTGAAGCCGAAGTTCGACTCGAAGGAGTACACCAAGGGTCTGGACCAGTCGGTGCCGCAGTGGGACAACACCCAGGCCGGGACGATCTTCGAGCAGATGCTGACCCAGAGCGGGGGCAAGATCGACGGTGTGCTCGCCGCGAACGACGGCCTCGGCAACGCGGCCATCTCCGTGCTGAAGAAGAACAAGCTCAACGGCAAGGTCCCGGTGACCGGCCAGGACGCCACCGTGCAGGGCCTGCAGAACATCCTCGCCGGCGACCAGTGCATGACCGTCTACAAGGCGATCAAGAAAGAGGCCCAGGCGGCCGCCGAGCTGGCGATCTCGGTCGCGAAGGGCGAGAAGAAGGAGACCGGCCAGACGGTCAAGGACCCGGAGGGCAACCGCGACGTCCCCGCCGTGCTGCTCACCCCGGTCGCCATCACCAAGGAGAACGTGAAGGACGTCGTCGCCGACGGCTACGTCACCAAGGCCGAGCTCTGCACCGGCGCCTTCGCGGCTGCCTGCACCGCGGGCGGCATCAGCTGACCCGCGGGGCCGGCGTCGCGCCGGCCCGGCGGTCGCACCCCGCCGCACCGCGCCGCCCGGCACGCGCCAGCGTGCCGGGCGGCGCGCACCGACGGTGGACAGGCCCGACGGACCACTCGACCGGACACCCGTAAAGGAGACACATCCGTGTCCGCGACACCTCTTCTGGAACTGCGCGGGATCGACAAGAGCTTCGGCCCCGTCCAGGTCCTGCGAAACGTCGACTTCGCCGTGTATCCCGGCGAGGTGACCGCCCTCGTCGGCGACAACGGCGCGGGCAAGTCCACCCTCGTCAAGTGCATCAGCGGCATCTACCCCACCGACGGCGGTCAGTTCTTCTTCGAGGGCCAGCCCGTGACGGTCAACGGCCCGCGCGACGCGGCCGGGCTCGGTATCGAGGTCGTCTACCAGGACCTCGCGCTCTGCGACAACCTCGACATCGTCCAGAACATGTTCCTCGGCCGGGAGAAGCGCAACGGCATCGTCCTCGACGAGGCGACGATGGAGCAGCTGGCCGGCGAGACGCTGGCCGGGCTCTCGGTGCGCACCGTGAAGTCGCTGCGCCAGCACGTCTCCAGCCTCTCCGGCGGCCAGCGCCAGACGGTCGCGATCGCCAAGGCCGTCCTCTGGAACAGCAAGCTCGTCATCCTCGACGAGCCCACCGCCGCGCTCGGCGTCGCGCAGACCGCGCAGGTGCTCGAGCTGGTCCGGCGGCTCGCCGACCGCGGCCTCGCCGTCGTGCTCATCTCGCACAACATGAACGACGTCTTCGCCGTCTCGGACCGGATCGCCGCGCTCTACCTCGGCCGGATGGCCGCCCAGGTGAAGGCGTCGGAGATCAACCACTCCCAGATCGTCGAACTGATCACGGCCGGGCGCAGCGGCGACCTCGGCCTCCCGCCCGAGAACGGCGCGGAGAACGGCGCCGAGCAGGCCGTGACCGTCACCCCTGGAGCCCCGCAATGAGCGCCCCGACCACCTCCCCGGCCCCACAGCAGACCATCGCGGCGCCCACCCGGACGGTCGGTGAACACGTGCGCGACTACGTCGCCCGGCTCCGCGGCGGCGACCTCGGCGCGCTGCCGGCCATCCTCGGGCTGCTCGTGCTCTGCACGGTCTTCTCGATCGTGCGTCCGGCGTTCTTCTCCGCCGGCAACTTCGCCAACCTGTTCACCCAGGGCGCCGCGGTCACGCTGATCGCGATGGGCCTGGTCTTCGTCCTGCTGCTCGGCGAGATCGACCTCTCCGCCGGCTTCGCCAGCGGCGTCTGCGCCGCGGTGCTCGCGGTCCTGGTCACGCTGCAGGGTCTGCCCTGGTACGTCGCGCTGCTCGCGGCGATCGCCACGGGCACCTTGATCGGTTTCGTGCTCGGCTTCCTGGTCGCGAAGATCGGTATCCCGTCCTTCGTCGTGACGCTCGCCGCGTTCCTCGCCTTCCAGGGCATCGTGCTGCTGCTGATCAAGGGCGGCACCAACATCTCCGTCCGAGACGAGGCACTGGTCGCGATCGCGAACCGGAACCTGCCGACGGCGCTCGGCTGGGCGCTGGCCGCCGTCGGGGTCGGCGGGTACGCGGCCGTGCAGCTGCTGCGCCACCGCAACCGCAGCCGCCGCGGCCTGGCCACCGACCCGACCGGCGTGGTGCTGTTCCGGATCGCCGCGGTGGCGGTGATCGCCGGCGTGGCGGTCTACATCCTCAACCTTGAGCGCAGCATCAACACCCTGATCTCGTCGCTCAAGGGCGTCCCGATCGTGGTGCCGATCATCGTGGCCCTGCTGGTCGTGTGGACCTTCGTGCTGCAGCGCACCGCGTACGGCCGACACGTCTACGCGGTCGGCGGCAACAAGGAGGCGGCGCGCCGGGCCGGGATCAACGTCGACCGGATCCGCATCTCCGTCTTCGTGATCTGCTCTTCGATGGCCGCCGTCGGCGGCATCGTGGCGGCCAGCCGCGGCAACTCGGTCGACGCCAACACGGGCGGCAGCAACGTCCTGCTCTACGCGGTCGGCGCGGCTGTGATCGGCGGCACCAGCCTCTTCGGTGGCAAGGGCCGGGTGCTGGATGCGATCCTCGGCGGCGCGGTCGTCGCCGTGATCGACAACGGCATGGGCCTGATGGACGCCAGCTCTGGCGTGAAGTTCACCGTCACCGGCTCCGTGTTGCTGCTGGCGGCCGGCGTCGACGCGCTGTCCCGGCGACGGGCGGCCGCGACCGGCAACCGGTAGGTCGTGGACGTCGCGTAGCGGAGGGAGGAGCGATGCGGGCAGGGCCGAGCCAGGAAGAGGTCCGGCGGCAGAACCTCGGCGCTCTCCTCCGCTACGTGCACGTCCACGGGGCCACCACCCGGACGGAGCTGACCAGCACGCTCGGGCTCAACCGCAGCACCATCGGCGCCCTCACCGCCGACCTCGCCGCCGCCGGGCTGGTCCGCGAGGGCGCGCCCCGGGAGACCGGCCGGGCCGGACGGCCGTCGCTGGTCGTCCGGCCCGAGTCCGACCGGGTGTACGCGTACGCGCTGAGCATCGGGGTCGACCAGCTGCGCGCCGCCCGGGTCGGGCTCGGCGGCAGGCTGCTCGACCAGCGTGGGATGACCCGTCCGCGCGGCCTCGGCATCGTCGAGACCGTCCCCCTGCTCGCCGCATTCGTCAAGGAGATGCACGAGTCGGTGCCGCTCGACTCCGTCTACGTCGGAGGTGGCGTCGCGGTCGCCGGCATGGTGCGGCGCGAGGACGGCATGGTGCGGCTCAGCCCGAACACCGGCTGGTCCGACGAGCCGGTCGCCGACGTACTGAGCGCCCAACTCGGCTGGGACCGTCCGTTCGCGGTCGGGAACGTCGCCGACCTCTCCGCGCTCGCCGAACACGTCCGCGGCGTTGCCGTCGATTCCGACAACCTGATCTACGTCTACGGCGATGTCGGCATCGGGGCGGGCATCATCGCCGGCGGCCGGCCGCTCAGCGGGCACGGCGGGTACGGCGGCGAGGTCGGCCACATGGCGGTCAACCCCGCCGGACAGCGCTGCGGCTGCGGATCGCGGGGATGCTGGGAGAGCGAGATCGGCGAGCACGCGCTGCTGCGCGCGGCCGGGCGGGAGCGGTTGTCCGGACCGGACGCGGTGTTGACGGTGGTGGACGCGGCCGCGCGCGGGGACGCCATGGCGCAGGCGGCCGTACGGCAGGTCGGTGACTGGCTCGGCTTCGGCGTCGCCAACCTGGTCAACATCTTCAACCCGGACACGGTCATCTTCGGCGGCACGCTGCGGCACGTCTACATCGCCTCCGCAGCGCAGGTACGCAGCCGGCTGAACGCGATGGCGCTCGCCGCCTGCCGGGAGCACGTGCGGCTGCGGACCCCGAAGCTCGGCGACGACGCGGCGCTGCTCGGCGCGGCCGAGCTGGCGTTCGAACAGCTCCTGTCCGACCCGCTCGACGCCGCCCCCTGAGGTCGGCGGGGCGCGTAGCCGTCAGCGGTCGACCTGGGTGAAGTCCCAGACGTGCGGTGGGCGGGCCACCAGGGTCGCGGGCGGGTCCGGGAGCGGCACGGGACTGCTCCGCCACTTGGAGATCACGACCAGCCGGTTGTCGGCGGACGAGAAGACCTCGCTGGAGATGTGCAGCGGGCTGTGCTCGAGCTCCGGCAGCGCGGTGTCGCAGACCCACGTGATCAGCTCCGCGAAACCGTACGGCTCCGCGCGCACCTCCCACATCCGGACGATCACGTCGCCGGACACTACACGCTCACGATCGTCAACGGCATCGCGGAGTCCGCGGGCAGATCCAGCCGGCTGGGCGCGACGCCCGCGGCGACGAGATGCGAGCCCAGCGCGGCGACCATCGCGCCGTTGTCGGTGCACAGCTTGGGGCGCGGGACCCGGACCTGGATGCCGTACTTCTCGGCCCGCTGCTCCGCGAGCGCCCGCAACCGCGAGTTCGCCGCGACGCCGCCGCCGATGACCAGCGTGCCGATCCCCTGGGCCCGGCACGCGTCGATCGCCTTCGCGGTCAGCACGTCGCAGACGGCCTCCTGGAACGACGCGGCGACGTCGGCGACCGGCAGCGCTTCGCCCGCGCGCTGCCGCGCCTCCACCCAGCGCGCCACCGCGGTCTTCAGACCGGAGAAGGAGAAGTCGAAGCGGTGCGCCGCCAGATCCTTGGGGGCGGTCAACCCGCGCGGGAAGGCGATCGCCTCCGGGTCCCCCTCGCGCGCCGCCCGGTCGATCGGCGGCCCGCCGGGGAACGGCAGCCCGAGCAGCCGGGCGACCTTGTCGAACGCCTCGCCGGCGGCGTCGTCGATCGTCGCGCCCAGCGGCGTGACGCCGTGCGCGAGGTCGTCGACGAGCAGCAGCGAGGAGTGCCCGCCGGAGACCAGCAGGGCGATCGCGGGCTCCGGCAGCGCGCCGTGCTCCAGGGTGTCCACGGCGACGTGCGCGGCGAGATGGTTCACCCCGTAGATCGGCTTCTCCGCCGCGAGCGCGTACCCCTTCGCGGCCGCGACGCCGACGAGCAGCGCGCCGGCCAGGCCGGGGCCGGCGGTGACCGCGATCGCGTCGATGTCGGCGAGGCTGACCCCGGCGTCGTCGAGCGCCCGCTGCATGGTCGGGACGATCGCCTCGAGATGCGCGCGGCTGGCGACCTCGGGCACGACGCCGCCGAACCGCGCGTGTTCGTCCACACTGGACGCGATCGCGTCGGCGAGCAGGGTGTGCCCGCGCACGATCCCGATCCCGGTCTCGTCGCAGGAGGTCTCGATTCCGAGGACCAGTGGTTCGTCAGTCATGAGGCATCGCTCCGGTCTGGCGCTGCATCACCAGGGCATCGGTGTTGCTGGGTTGGTAGTAGCCGCGACGGATCCCGACCGGCTCGAAGCCGTACCGGGCGTAGAGCTTCTGCGCGGGCGCATTGTCCACCGCCACCTCCAGCAGCGTCGACCGGACGTCGCGGCGCGCCGCCTCGGCGAGCAGCGCCTCCAGCAGCGCCCGGCCGACCCCGGCGCGCTGGGCGTCGCGCCGCACGGCGATGTTCTGCACCCACGCCTCCGCCGGCGGCTGTACAGCGAGCCCGGCGTAGCCGGCCACGGCACCGGCGTCGTCGAGGGCGACCAGGTAGAAGTGCCCGGCGGCCAGCTCGTTCCAGAACATCGCCGCCGACCACTGCTCCGGGCCGAACAGGTCGGCCTCCATCGGCAGCACCTCATCGATGTGCCACCACCGGAACCGGCTCAGTGTCACGGCAGGACCGGCTTGCGGGCGGTCGGCGCCACCGCGTCGGGCCGGCGCAGGTAGAGGGGGGTGAGGGGCTCGCTCGGCGCACCGGCCCGGACGCGGTCGGCCGCGAGCGCGGCGAGGGCGTCGGCCGGCGGAAAGCACGGCTCCGGCCGCACCGGCAGCGCGAGCACGTCGGCGTACCGCTGGGCGCCCTCGCCCACCGCGGCGCCGGCCGCGAACTCGGCGGCCCGGGCCGCCACCGCCGCGGGCGCGTCCACGGCGGGCTCGGTGACGCGGCGGCCGGCGGCGTACACCCCCCAGTAGATCTCCCGGCGGCGCGCGTCCGTGGCGACCAGCACACGGCCGGCGGCCTCGCCGTCCGGCGCGGCGCTCGCGTCGAGCCCGCGCGTCGCCGCCAGACCGAGAGCGTCGAGCGAGCAGACGCCGTACGTGGGCACGCCGAGGACCTGGCCCATGCTCGCCGCCGTGACCAGACCCACGCGCAGCCCGGTGAACGGCCCGGGTCCCAGGCCGGCGACGATGGCGGTCAACTCCCCCGGCCCCGCCCCGGCCTCCGCGAGCACCTCGCGCACGGCGGGGGCGAGCAGCTCCCCGTGGGCGCGGGCATCGACAGAACGCCGCTCGGCGCGCAGCGCGACGGCGTCCGCCGTGACCTCCGCGACCGCTGCGGTCACGGCCGGGGTCGAGGAATCCACCACCAGTACGAGCACGTATGCACCCTAACCGGAGCGCGCCGACGGTCCGCGAGCGCTCCGGGTGCAATGCGTTCTCCGCGCCGTATACCGGAGAGGCATATTTATGACTGTGCGGTATACCGCTCGAACGGACACGCCAACAATCCGCGTGTGACGACCAGTCGACTGACCACGTTGGTGGCGACGACGTTGCGTCGGCAGCGGGAGGCGCTCGAACTCACGCAGGCGCAGCTCGCGGCGCGGGCCGGTACGAGTCAGGCAGCCATCGCGCGGATCGAGCGGGGAGACCGGGAGCCGAGTCTGCGGATGCTCGAGCGGCTCTTGATGGCGATGGACGTGCAGCTGACCGTCGGGCTCGAACCGCTCGACGCACAGCTGGACGCGGCGATCGCCGAGCTGGCCGCGGCGTCGGTGTCGGACCGGATCGCCGAGGCCGGGATCGACAAGCTCCTGGACGCGTTTCCCGCCATCCCGTTCGTGCTGGACGGCGCCACCGCGGCGCTGCTGCAGGGCGCGCCGCTCCCCGTCGATGCGGTGCAGATGGCGCTGACCTGGCCGTACGCGGACCGGCTCACGGACTGGCTCACGGCCAAGTACGCGCACCGGTGGAACGAGAAGTGGCAGGAGTTCGGCTACCTGGCGCTGGATCCGGCCGAGCCCGGGGCGCACCGCTGGCAGACCATGGTGGGCGAGCTTCGGGCGCGATTCGGCGACGCGCTGCCGGAGCACATCGAGGTGCGGCACGGCGGCCGGAGTTACCCCGTGGTGCCGCTGACCGAGGTGGAGATCGCCGACGTCGGGGCCGCCGCGCTGCTCGACCGGTATCGCCGGCAGCGCGGCGGGTCACCCGGGTGACCGCGTCAGCCGACCGAAAGATCCCAGTCGACGGTGGGGAGGCCGGCATCGGCGAGCGCCTTGTTGGCGGCGCTGAACGGCCGGCTGCCGAGGAAGCCGCGCGGATTGAGCGGGCTCGGATGCCCGGCCTCCAGCACCACGTGCGCCGGATTGGTGATCAGGTCCCGCTTCTTGCGCGCGTAACCGCCCCAGAGCAGGAACACGACGCGCGTGTCACGCGCGTCGAGCGCCTTGATCGTCGCGTCCGTGAACGCCTCCCAGCCCTTGCCGGCGTGGGAGTTGGCGTTGCCCTCGCGCACGGTCAGCACGGCGTTGAGCAGCAGCACCCCCTGCGCGGCCCAGCCGGTGAGGTCGCCGCTGCGTGGCGCCGGCACGCCGACATCCTCCGCGAGCTCCTTGAAAACGTTGCGCAGCGACGGCGGGATCCGGACGCCGTCGCGGACGCTGAAGCTGAGCCCGTGCGCCTGACCGGCGCGGTGGTACGGGTCCTGGCCGAGGATCAGCACGCGGCAGTCCTGCGGGGCGCAGAGCCGGTACGCCGACAGCAGGTCCTCGACCGGCGGGTAGACGGTGTGCGCGGCGTACTCGGCGGCAACGAACCGGCCCAGCTCGGCGGTGCGGTCCGGGTCCAGGTGCGGCCGGAGTACGGCGGCCCAGGCCGACGGCAGCAGCGCCGGCAGGTCGAGGGCGGGGGCGTCGTGCGGCATGGGGGGCCTTTCGCGGATCGTGGTCGGTGGCCGCACTCTAGGGGGCGGGTCCGACAGCGCGGCTCCTACCGTAGCGCCGCGAGCCGCTCCGCCCAGTCGCCGCCGCTGGGCTCGAGCCGCACCAGCCGGGAGTCGTCGTCGCGCCGGTCGATGTGCACCCGCAGGTGGGCGTCGGCGAGCTGCTCGACGATCCCCTCGCCCCACTCCACGACCGTGACGGCGTCGTCCATGGACGCGTCCAGGTCGAGGTCGTCGATCTCGGCCCGCGGGTCGCTCGCCGCCCCCAGCCGGTACGCGTCGGCGTGCACGAGCGGCAGGCTCCCCCCGCGCGCCGGGTCCGGCTTGTGCACCCGCGCGATCACGAACGTCGGCGAGGTGATGTCCCCCTGTACGGCCAGGCCGGCGCCGATGCCCTGCACCAGCGCCGTCTTGCCGGCCCCCAACGGGCCGGTCAGCACGAGCAGGTCACCGGCGCGCAGCAGCCGGCTGAGCCGGTCGCCGAACGCGTGGGTGTCCTCCAGCGCGGGCAGCTCCACCGCGGTAGTCATCTCGTTATCTTCTCCAGGAACTCGACGAGCGCCGCGTTGACCTCGTCAGCGTGTTCGAGCATCACCACGTGCCCGCTGTCGGGCACCTTCACGAACTCGGCGTCCGGCAGCCGCCGCAGGATCTCCTCCGAGTGCGTCACCGGCGTGATCATGTCCTTGTCGCCGACGATGACCAGCGTCGGGGTGTCGCGGAGCGCGACCAGCGCCGGGTAGCGCGCGTGGGTGAACAGCGTCCGCAGGTAACGGGCGACCGTGTCGACGGACGTGTGCGAGTTCATGCGCTCGACGTACGAGACCAGCGCCGGGCTCGGGCGCGGATCGCCGAACCCGTACCGCCGGGTGAGCAGCCAGGCCAGGTCCGAGGCGGCCCCCCGGGCCCGGTCGATCATCGGGCCGGTGAGCCGGGTGGCGTTGTTGACCAGCGGCAACAGCGGCCCCCCGACCCGACTGATCAGCGCCGGCAGCCCGAACTTGGCCTGCTCGACCAGGCCGCCGGACGTTGCCATCAGCACCACGGCGGCGACCCGGTCGTCGAACATCTCCGGGTAGAGCTCCGCGAACGCCATGATCGTCATGCCGCCCATGGAGTGGCCGACCAGGATCACCGGGCCGTCCGGCACGGTTTCGTCGATCACCGCGCGCAGCGTCTCGCCGAGCGCCGGCAGTTCGTACTCCCCGGTCTCCAGCTTGCTGGAACGGCCGTGCCCCGGCTGGTCGTAGAAGACCATCCGGAACTCCCCGCGGCGGGCCAGTTCGGCGCGCTGGAAATGGAAGGTCCCCATGTCGAGGCAGAAGCCGTGCACGAAAACGATGGTCGGCTGCGCGCCCGACGGCTCCGTCACACGCTCGGCGACCCCGGTCTCCAGCTCCGTCCCGCGCGCGGGCTCCACGATCTCGACGTGGATGTCGGTGCCGTCGGCCGTGGTCACCACGCAGGACTCGTCGTACGGCAGCTCACCGAACTTCTCGTCCGCGTACCGGTCGCCGATCCCGCGTTTGGAGCGGCGCACGACCGCCCGCTCCACCGCCACCCCGGCGGCGAGCCCGGCGGCGGCGAGGCCGAACACGGCCCCGACGATGCCGGCCTTGCGGGCGGCTCCCGGGCGGGGGGTCCGCACCCGGCCCCTGGGCCGGCCGGTGGGCGACGTCATGTCCGCTCGCCGTCGTAGACGCGCGGCACCCGCGGGCTGCCGAACCGGGTGACCACCTCGTAGTTGATGGTGTCGAGCGCGGCGGCCCAGTCGTCGGCGGTGGGCTCACCGTGCGCGCCGCTGCCGAAGAGCGTCGCGATCTCCCCCTCCGTGACCGGGTCGTCGCCGCAGTCCACGACCACCTGGTCCATGCAGACCCGCCCGGCGATCCGGCGCACCCGCCCCGCCAACTGGATCGGGCCGATGTTCGAGGCGTGCCGGGGAATGCCGTCGGCGTAGCCGAGCGGCACGACCGCCAGGGTGGTCTCCCGGTCGGTGACGTAGGTGTGCCCGTACGACACGCCGGCGCCGGCCGGGACGCGCTTGGTCAGCATGACCCGCGCCCGGGCGGTCATCGCGGCCCGCAGCCCGAAGGTCTCCCCGGGCACCGGCGAGAGCCCGTAGACGGCCAGCCCGGGCCGGACCAGGTCGAAATGCGAGTCGGGGCGGGTGAGCGTGGCCGCGGAGTTGGCGATGTGGCGGTAGCGCGGGCGGACGCCGGCGCGGGCGGCGAGTTCGAGGGCGTCGTGGAAGACCGAGAGCTGACGGTCGATCGTCGGATGTCCCAGGGCGTCGGCGTAGACGAAGTGGCTCCACCCGCCGACGATCTCGACGGTGCCGTCGCTCTGCGCCTTGGCGGCGGCCTCGACCAGCGCCGGCCAGTCCTGCGGGGTCGCCCCGCCGCGGGACAGCCCGGTGTCGATCTTGAGGTGGACGCGCGCCGGCCGCGCCGCCCGCTGCGCCGCGGCGATGATCTCGTGCAGCAGGCCGAGGCTCCCCGCCCCGAGGTCGACGTCGGCCGCGACCGCCTCGTGCAGCGGAAGGCCGGGGGCGAGCAGCCAGGCGAGCACGGGGACGGTGATACCGGCCCGGCGCAGCGTGAGCGCCTCGTCGAGGGTGCAGACCCCCAGCCAGTCGGCGCCGGCGTCCAGCGCCGCCCGCGCGGAGGGGATCATGCCGTGCCCGTAGCCGTCGCCCTTGACCACCGCCATCAACTCGGCGCTCGTACCGGCACGCAACCGGGCGACGTTGTCGCGGATCGCGTCGAGATCAACCCGCACCTCAGCCTGCCACATGAGGCCAGCCTACTGATCGACCTTGCCACCGGCCCCGCCCACCGGGCCGGCGACGGGCGCGACCGACGGTCACACCGGCACCACCGCACGCAGCGCCGCCGCCACCTCCGACGCGGTCACCGGCCCCTGCCGCGCGGCCTCCTGCCCCGCCAGGCCGTGCAGGTAGGCCGCCGCCAGCGCGGCCCGCTCGGGCGGCAGCCCGGCGGCGAGCAACGACCCCAACAGCCCCGCGAGGACGTCGCCGGTGCCCCCGGTGGCCAGCACCGGGGTGCCGGTCGGGTTCGCGAAGGCCCGCCCGTCCGGCGTGGCCACGACCGTCCGGTCCCCCTTGAGCAGCACCGTCGCCCGCATCCACGCGGCCAGCTTGAGCGCCGCGCCGACCCGGTCGCCGCCGGGCGCCTCGCCGGCGAGCCGGGCGAACTCCCGGTCGTGCGGCGTGATCACGATCGGAGCGACGCGGTCCCGGAGCTGATCGGCCATCGCGCCGTCGACCAGCAGAGTCAGCGCGTCCGCGTCCAGCACCGCCGGCAGCGGAGTCGCCAGCACCGAGCGCAGCTCGGTGGCCGCCGCCTCGCCGCCGCCGAGCCCCGATCCGCAGACCCAGGCCTGCACCCGGCCCGCGTTCGCCACCCGGTCGGTCGCGATCACGGACGGGTAGTGCTGCAGCACCTGCGCCGCGGCGCTGCCGGCGTACCGGATCATGCCGGTGGGGCCGGCAACCGCGCCGCCCACGGAGAGCACCGCGGCGCCCGGATACGTCGCGGAGCCGGTGGAGATCCCGACCACGCCCCGGGTGTACTTCTCGGAGTCGGGGCCCAGCCGCGGCCACCACCCGGCCACGTCGTCCCACTCCGGCACGTGCAGCGCCGGCGCCGCGCGCAACCACGGACCGAGCCCGATGTCGACGACCTCGACGTGGCCCGCGAGCCCCGCGGCCGCCCCGACCGCGAGCGCCGGTTTCAGGCAGCCGAACGTCACGGTGACATCCGCGGTGACGGCCGTGGGCAGCGCCGGGCCGCCGTCCGGCTCCCCCGCCGTCGGCACGTCGCCGGTGTCGACGTTGCCGGTGTCGACGTCGACGCCGCTCGGCACGTCCACGGCGACCACCGGCGGCCGCCGGCCGGTCCGGCCGCGCAACTGCGCCAGCCGCGCGACGATCGCCGCCGCGGCCGGTCGCAGCCCACCCGTCCCGCCGATCCCGACGATCCCGTCAACGACCAGGTCGATCCCGGTCGGCGGCTCGCCGACGACCCGCCCGCCGGCCGCGCGCAGCATCGCCAGCGCGTCCGCATCGACCCGCTCCGGGGCCAGCAGCAGCGCGGCGACGGCGGCGCCGCGACCGGCCAGCCGGGCACCCGCGTACAGCGCGTCGCCGCCGTTGTTGCCCGCCCCGACCAGCAGCAGCACGCGGGCGCCGTACACCCCGCCGTCGTCGGCGAGCAGCAGCGCGCAGCGGCGGGCGAGCCCGGCGGCGGCGCGCTGCATCAGCGTGCCGGGCGGCAGGGTCGCCATGAGCGCCTCTTCGGCCGCCCGTACGTCCGCGACCCGCCACACCGGCCTCATGCCGCCACCTCGCCCCGTGCGCCGTTCACCGCTCCGCCACCACCATCGCGGACGCGATCCCACCGTCGTGGGAGAGCGACAGATGCCACCGGTTGATGCCGCGCTCGGTGGCGGCCGCGGCGACCGTGCCGGACACCGTCAGCCAGGGCCGCCCGTCCGGGTCCGAGACGATCTCGCAGTCGTGCCAGCGCAGACCCGCCGGCGCGCCGAGCGCCTTGGCCACCGCCTCCTTGGCGGCGAACCGGGCGGCCAGAGACTCGGGCGACCGCGGGTTGCCCGACCCGGTGGCACGCTCCGCCTCGGTGAAGAGTCGGTCCGCCAGCAGCGGGGTGCGCTCGAGCGCGCGGGTGAACCGGTCGACCAGAACGACGTCGATGCCGACTGCCACGATCACCGGCCCAGCCTAGCGGTCGGCGGGGGCAGCGCAGGGTAGGCCGCCGGGGCGCGCGGGGCAATGGCTGTGGACAACCCGGGCGTACGCCGGACTCCCCGCTGTCCACAGGGGTGGTTCGGCTCGGCGCCGCGCACCTAGCGTCGACGCATCGATCTCCGGTGGAGGTTCTCCGATGCGCGATGATCCGATCCAGGTCGACCCGGGCGCCGTGCGGCGCGGCGCCGCCGCGCTCGCCGATACCGGCGACCGCCTCGCCGACGGGCTACGCACGCGGCCGGGGCTGACCGTCGAGGCCCCCGGATGGCACGCGGCGACCGCGCTGCACGACCTGGCGGCGGCGATGCACGCCCACCTCGGCGGGCTCGGTGGCGAGGCGCTCGACACCGGTGCGCGGCTGCGCGCGGCGGCCGGTGAGTACGAGGCGGCCGACGACCGGGCTGCCCGGCGGACGCGGGCGCTGCGGTGAGCGACACCGGATCGCGGGGGCGCGACGGAGCGCGGGGCCGGTCGTGATCACGTACGAGCAGCTCTGGGCGGCCGATCCGACCGCGTGGCGGGCGGCCGGGGCGGCCTGGCACGGGGCCGACGCCGTGATCGGCGCCCGCTGCGCGGAGCTCGACTCGACGACGGCCGCGCTGCGCACGCGGTGGTCGGGTCCGGCGGGCGGCGCCGCGCGGCGGCGCGTCACCGAGCTGCGGGACCGGGTCGACGGGAGCCGGCTCGCGTTCGTGGCGGTCGACCAGGTGCTCGCGGAGCTCGGCGCGGAGCTGGCGCGGGCCAGGGCGATGCTGGAGGCGGCGGTCGCCGCCGCGGACCGGATGCGGGTGCTGGTCGATCGGCGCGGTGGTGTCACCGTCGACCCCGCGCTGGCCCGCCCGGACGGACCGACCCTGGCCGGCGCACGCCGGGTCGCCGGACAGATCCGTGCCGCGCTCGACGTCGCGACCGCGGCGGACCGGACGGCCGCGCGCGAGCTGAGCGCGCTGACCACGGCCGCCGCGCAGGGGTGGGTCGCGCACCCGACCGGGTCGCGTCCGCCGGCCGGGGCCGATCCGGCGGGCGTGCGTCGCTGGTGGGACGGGCTGACCCCGGCCGAGCGGCGCTGGCTGATCCGGCACGAGACGGCGCTGGTCGGGTCCCTGGACGGGGTTCCGGTCCGCGCCCGCGACCAGGCGAACCGGCTGCTGCTCGCCGAGGAGCGGGCGCGGCTGGACCAGCGACGCGCGGCGGCGCTCGCCGAGCGGCCGATCCGGTACGGCCGGCTGGCCCGGGTGGACGGGCTACTGGCCGGGCTCGACGCGATCGAGGCGCGGCTGACGCACGACGGCGGGCCGCGCGCGTACCTGCTCGGGTTGAGCGCCGCCGGGGACGGGCGGGCGATCGTGTCGGTGGGCGACCCGGACCGGGCGGCGAACGTGCTGACCTATGTGCCCGGCATGACGTCCGACCTGCCCAGCGTGGCGGGCGAGCTCGACCGCGCGTACCGGGTGGCGGCGCGCTGCGCGGAGCTCGGGCCGGCCGAGCGGACGGCGGCGGTGCTGTGGCTGGACTATGACGCGCCGGACTTCATCGGCGAGGCGTCGCGCGCGTCCCAGGCGCACGACGCCGGCCCGGCGCTGCACCGTTTCCAGGAGGGGCTGCGGGCGACGCACGAGGGTCCGCCGGCGCACCAGACGGTGCTCGGGCACAGCTACGGTTCGCTCGTGGTCGGCGCGACCGCCCGCGATCACGGGCTGGCCGCCGACAGTCTGGTCTTCGTCGGCTCGCCCGGCGTCGGCGTGGACCGCGCGACCGATCTCCACATGCCCGCCGGTGAGGTGTGGTCGAGCACGGCGGGCAACGACGTCATCCGGCTCGCGGGCCCGCGGCAACTGCTCCGGGTGGCGGTGCTCGGTCCTCCGCTGCTGGCGCTCACCGAGCCCGACGATCAGCTGTGGTTCGGGCGTGATCCCACGGCTGCGGAGTTCGGTGCGCGGGTCTTCGGCGGGGCGCCGCGCGGCCACGTCGGCTACTGGGAGCCCGGCAATCCCGCGCTGGACGGCATGGCCCGGGTCGTGCTCGGCGCACGATGACGGAGCCGGCGGGCCGGCGCGCGCAAACAATCGGGGCCCTGCCGGCGCGTGCGCGCGCCGGCAGGGCCCCGGTCGATCGGGCTCAGCTCACTCGACGGTCACCGACTTCGCCAGGTTGCGCGGCTGGTCGACGTCGTGCCCACGGGCGGCCGCGATCTCGCAGGCGAGCACCTGCAGCGGCACGGTGGTGACCAGGGGCGCGAGCAGCGTCGGCGTGCGCGGGACGTAGATCAGATCGTCGGCGTAGGGCACGACCGCCTCGTCGCCCTCCTCGGCGATCACGATCGTGCGGGCGCCCCGCGCCCGGATCTCCTGGATGTTCGACACGATCTTGTCGTGCAGCACCCCTCGGCCCGCGGGCGAGGGGACGACGCAGACGACCGGCGTCCCCTGGTCGATCAGCGCGATCGGACCGTGCTTGAGCTCGCCCGCCGCGAAGCCCTCGGCGTGCATGTACGCGAGCTCCTTGAGCTTCAGCGCGCCCTCCAGCGCGACGGGGTAGCCGACGTGCCGGCCGATGAAGAGCACCTGCGGGGCGGTACGCAGCTCGTGGGCGAGCTCGCGGACCGGCTCGATCGCGGCCAGCACCTGACGGAGCTTGTCGGGCATCTCCTGGAGCTGGTTGACGACCGCGGAGACCTCGTCGGCGTACTTGACGCCGCGGACCTGGGCGAGGTGCAGTCCGATCAGGTAGCAGGCGACGAGCTGGGTGAGGAAGGCCTTGGTCGACGCGACCGCGATCTCGGGCCCGCCGTGCGTGTAGAGGACCGCGTCGGACTCGCGCGGGATCGTGGAGCCGTTGGTGTTGCAGATCGCCAGCACGCGGGCCTTCTGCTCCTTGGCGTGCCGGAGCGCCATCAGGGTGTCCATGGTCTCGCCGGACTGCGAGATGGCCACGACCAGGGTGGAACGGTCGAGCACCGGGTCGCGGTACCGGAACTCGCTGGCGAGCTCGACCTCGCAGGGGATCCGCGTCCAGTGCTCGATCGCGTACTTGGCGACCAGACCGGAGTGGTACGCGGTGCCGCAGGCGACGATGAAGATCTTGTCCACGTCGCGCAGGTCCTGATCGCTGAGGCGCACCTCGTCGAGCACGATCTCGCCGGCCTCGGTCAGTCGGCCGAGGAGCGTGTCGGCGACCGCCTGCGGCTGCTCCGCGATCTCCTTGAGCATGAAGTAGTCGTAGCCGCCCTTCTCGGCGGCCGAGGCGTCCCAGTCGATGTGGAAGTCGCGGCCGGTGGCGGGCTGGCCGGCGAAGTCGCTGATCTCGATCCCGTCCGCGGTGATCAGGACGACCTGGTCCTGGCCGAGCTCGACGGCCTCGCGGGTGTGCTCGATGAACGCCGACACGTCGCTGGCCAGGTAGTTCTCACCCACGCCGCGGCCGACCACGAGCGGGGAGTTGCGCCGGGCGCCGACCACCGCGTCCGGCAGCGCCGCGTCGACGGCGAGCAGCGTGAAGGCGCCCTCCAGCCGCTGGCAGACCCGCCGCATGGCGGCGGCGAGCAGCTGCGGGCCCTCCGGCTCGCCGCTGGCACGCAGGTCGGCGAGGGCGGCGGAGAGCAGGTGCGCGACGCACTCCGTGTCGGTGTCGCTGACGAACTCGACGCCGTCGGCCTCGATCTCGGCGCGGAGCTTCGCGAAGTTCTCGATGATGCCGTTGTGGATGACGGCGACCCGGCCGTCGGCGGAGACATGCGGGTGGGCGTTGCGGTCGGTGGGGCCGCCGTGGGTGGCCCACCGGGTGTGGCCGATGCCGGTCGTGCCGTCACCGATGCCGGGGGCGGAACCGGCGCCGCGGTCCGCGGCGGAGAACCGCTCGTCGCCGAGCGCCTTCTCCAGGTTGGCCAGCTTGCCGGCGCGCTTCTCGGTGCGCAGCTCGTCGCCGCAGACGATCGCGACGCCCGCCGAGTCGTATCCCCGGTACTCCAGCCGCCGCAGTCCGTCCAACACGATGCCCAGGGCCGGCCGGGCGCCAACGTATCCCACGATTCCACACATGGCCCGCAGCCTAACCGAAAATCGCGCAACGCGGGTGTTCGAAAGTCGGCTTATCAAGCACACCGGGTGATCGATAGGCCGAAGCCGGGAATCAATCGGACATCATTTCGCCCGGCTCGCGGCAGAACGGGACCCGACCGAGCGGACACGGGCGACCGGACGTGCCGCTCGGGAACGCGGCTAGGCTGACGGACGTGACGACGACCGACGCCGATCCCCTGGTCCACCGGATGCGCCCGTTCGGCACGACCATCTTCGCGGAGATGTCGGCGCTCGCAACCCGGACCGGCGCGGTGAACCTCGGGCAGGGCTTCCCGGACACGGACGGGCCGGCCGAGATGCTCGCGGCGGCCGCCGCGGCGCTCGCCGACGGCCACAACCAGTACCCGCCCGGTCCGGGCATCCCGGCACTGCGGAGCGCGGTCGCCGATCACCAGCGCCGGTTCTGGGGCCTCGACTACGAGCCCGACGGGGAGGTGCTGATCACCGCCGGCGCCACCGAGGCGATCGCCGCGGCGATCCTCGCGCTCTGCGAGCCCGGCGACGAGGTGATCTGCTTCGAGCCCTACTACGACTCGTACGCCGCCTCGGTCGCCCTCGCCGGCGCGGTGCGGCGGCCGGTCACGCTGCGGCCGACCGACGACGGCGGGTTCGGCTTCGACCCCGACGAGCTGCGGGCCGCGTTCGGTCCGCGTACCCGGCTGGTGCTGCTCAACTCGCCGCACAACCCGACCGGCAAGGTCTTCACCGCCGGCGAACTCGCGCTCATCGCCGGGCTGTGCCGGGAGCACGACGTGTACGCCGTCACCGACGAGGTCTACGAGCACCTCGTGTTCACCGACGCGTCCGGCCCGCACATCCCGCTGGCGACGCTGCCCGGGATGCGCGAGCGCACGCTGCGGGTCTCGTCCGCCGGCAAGACCTTCTCCTGTACGGGATGGAAGATCGGCTGGGCGAGCGGTCCGCGCGCTCTCGTCTCCGCCGTGCTGCGGGTGAAGCAGTTCCTGACCTTCGTCAACGGCGCCCCGCTGCAGCCGGCGGTGGCGGTCGCGCTCGCCCTGCCCGACAGCTACTTCGAGGAGTTCCGGGCCGGACTGCAGGCGCGCCGCGACCGGCTGACCGCGGGGCTCGCCGACGCCGGCTTCGCGGTGCTGCGCTCCGAGGGCACCTACTTCGTCACCGCCGACATCACGGCGCTCGGCGGCGACGACGGCGTGGAGTTCTGCCGGTCGCTGCCGGCGCGCTGCGGTGTGGTGGCGGTGCCGACGCAGGTGTTCTATGACGACGCGGACGCGGGGCGCCGGCTGGTGCGGTTCGCCTTCTGCAAGCGCCCCGAGGTGCTCGACGAGGCGGTACGGCGCCTGCGCGCCAGCTGAGCCCTCCGCCGATCACGCCCGGTCAGACCGGGACGGGGCTGGCTTCCCGCACGGTCTGCGCGATCCGCTCGGCGACCTCGCGGGCGGTCTCGACCGTCCGCGCCTCGACCATCACCCGCACCAGCGGCTCGGTGCCCGACGGGCGCAGCAGCACCCGGCCGGTCCCGCCCAGCTGTGCCTCGGCCTGCTCCGCCGCGGCGAGCACCGCCGGTGCGGCGGCGCCCGCGGAGCGGTCGCCGACCGGCACGTTGATCAGCACCTGCGGCAGCTTCGTCACCACGGAGGAGAGTTCGGCCAGCGACTTGCCGGTCTCGGCCATCCGGGCCATCAGGTGCAGCCCGGTCAGCACCCCGTCGCCGGTGGTGGCGTGCGCCGGCATCACGACGTGTCCGCTCTGCTCGCCGCCGAGCGCCAGGCCGGACGCGCGGAGCTCCTCGAGCACGTACCGGTCGCCGACCTTCGTCTCCAGCAGCCGGATGCCGGCCTTGGACATGGCCAGCCGCAGCCCGAGGTTGCTCATCACGGTGGCGACGAGGGTGTCGTCGGTGAGGGTGCCGGCGTCGCGCATGGCGAGCGCCAGGATCGCCATGATCTGGTCGCCGTCGACTTCCTCGCCGTCGGCGGTCACCGCGAGGCACCGGTCGGCGTCGCCGTCGTGGGCGATGCCGAGGTGGGCGCCGTGCTCGACGACCGCGGCCCGGACGACGTCGAGGTGGGTGGAGCCGCATTCGTCGTTGATGTTCAGGCCGTCGGGCTCCGCGTGGATCGCGATCACCTCGGCGCCGGCCTCGCGGTACGCGACCGGCGCGATGTCGGACGCCGCGCCGTTGGCGCAGTCGACCACGACCTTCAGACCGTCGAGCCGGTGCGACACCGATCCGACGAGGTGCTGCACGTAGTGGTCGGCGCCGTCGAGGAGGTCGTGCACGCGCCCCACGCCGGCGCCGGTGGGACGGTTCCACGCGGCGGCCGCGTTCGCCTCGATCGCGGCCTCAATCTTCAGCTCTATCTCGTCGGGGAGCTTGTGCCCGCCGGCGGCGAAGAGCTTGATGCCGTTGTCCGGCATCGGGTTGTGGGACGCCGAGAGCATCACACCCAGGTCGGCCTTGGTCTCGCCGACGAGGTACGCCACCCCCGGGGTCGGCAGGACGCCGACGCGGACGACGTTGGCACCGGCGCTCGCCAGCCCGGCCACCACCGCGGCCTCGAGCATCTCGCCGCTGGCCCGGGGGTCCCGCCCGACGACGGCCAGCGGCGGATGGCTCCGGTCGACCTCGGCGAGGGTGTGCGCGGCCGCGACGGCCACCGCCAACGCCAACTCGGGGGTGAGGTCGACATTCGCTCGACCACGTACCCCGTCGGTGCCGAAGAGCCGACCCATCCGTGCCACCTCCGTGCAGACGCTGTTGCGAGGATCGTGCAGAAGCTGTTGCGTGGAAACGTAACGGCCGGAGCGCCACCACGTCGTGGGGGCGGACCGGCCGTTCGTCAGACGTACAAAATGCTGCTGGTCAGCGCTTCGAGTACTGCGGCGCCTTACGGGCCTTCTTGAGGCCGTACTTCTTGCTCTCCTTGACGCGCGCGTCCCGCGTCAGGAAGCCCGCCTTCTTCAGCGCCGGACGGTCGTCACCGTCGTTGGCCACGAGCGCCCGGGCGATGCCCAGCCGCAGCGCGCCGGCCTGGCCGGTGGTGCCGCCGCCACGGAGGTTGGCGATGACGTCGAAGGCCTCGGCCTTCTCGGCGGTCAGCAGCGGCTCCTTGATGAGCTGCTGGTGCACCTTGCTCGGGAAGTACGCCTCGAGCTCCCGGCCGTTGCAGGTGATCTTCCCGGTGCCGGGCACGATCCGCACCCGGACGATGGCCTCCTTGCGGCGGCCCACGGTCTGGATCGGCCGGTCGCCCCGCGGAGCCCGCACGACGGGCGCGGGAGCGGCGGCGGGAACCTCGGACTCGGCGATCTCGGCCGAGCTGGGCGCGATGGTGTCGGTCATGCTGTTTCCTTCGCCCGCGCTCACTGCGCGATCTGCTTGATCTCGAACGGCACCGGCTGCTGCGCGGCGTGCGGGTGCTCGGCACCGGCGTAGACCTTCAGCTTCTTGATGAGCTGACGACCCAGCTTGTTGTGCGGGAGCATGCCCTTCACGGCGAGCTCGATGGCCCGGTCCGGCCGCTTGGTCAGCAACTCCTCGTAGCCGACCCGCTTGAGGCCGCCCGGGTATCCGGAGTGCCGATAGGCAATCTTGGTCTGCCGCTTGTTGCCGGTCAGCGCCACCTTGCCGGCGTTCACGATGATGACGAAGTCACCGGTGTCGACGTGCGGCGCGAAAGTGGGCTTGTGCTTGCCACGGAGCAGCGTGGCGGCGTGGGTGGCCAGACGGCCCAGCACGACGTCAGAAGCGTCGATCACGTGCCACTGACGCTCGATCTCACCCGGCTTCGGGCTGTACGTACGCACAGGTTTACCTTGTCTCGTCGTCGGTCTGGGGTCGCGCGTCGGTCACCAGACGCGCACGAACGACAAGCGTACCCGATTGGTGAGCACGCCTTCAGCTGTCGCACAACAGCAGGCAACGATACCCGCTTGCCCGGTCGAGGGTCAAAACGAGGGCGCTGCCGGCGGTGTGAGGCGCTCGTAGCAGGCCCGAAACAGTCGGGATCCGGCGCCGAAACCGACTCACGGCACGCTTCGGACATGACAGGCGGTGCGGATGCGACGACGCAGCACCCGGCTCCGACCCGGTGCCCGACGCCGCGACCCCGACCCGGACGGCCCGTACGGCGGAGGCAGGGCCGCCCATGGTGAGGACGCACCCGCTCTCCGGCTTCACCGTCGGTGTCACCGCCGGCTGCCGGCGCGACGAGCTCGCCACGTCGTTGGAGCGCTTCGGCGCCCGCGTGGTGCTGGCCCCGGCGCTGCGGATCGTCCCGCTCCCCGACGACACGGGGCTCCGGGCGGGCACCCGGGCCTGCCTGGAGACGCCGCCGCACATTCTGATCGCGAACACGGGGATCGGGATGCGCGGGTGGTTCGAGGCGGCGCAGGCGTGGGGGGTGGCCCAGCCGCTGCGGGCCGCGCTCTCCGGCTCCCACATCGTCGCCCGCGGCCCGAAGGCGCGCAGCGCGCTGCGCGCCTTCGGGCTGCACGAGGGCTGGTCGCCGGAGTCGGAGACCTGCGACGAGATCGTGGAGCACCTCCGGCGGCGTGGCCTCGCGGGCCAGCGGGTGGCGGTACAGCTGCACGGCGACCCGCAGCCGGAGTCCACCGCGGCGCTCACCGCGGCCGGCGCCACCGTCGTCGAGGTCCCGGTCTACCGGTGGGGGCCGCCGACCGATCCCGCGCCGCTCCACCGGCTCGTCGACCTGATCACCGGCCGGCTCGTCGACGCGGTCGCGTTCACCTCCGCGCCCGCGGTGACCGCGCTGCTCGACGCCGCCGGTCCGCGTACCGGGCCGCTGCTCGACGCGCTCCGCTCCGACGTCCTGGCCGCGGGCGTCGGGGCGGTGACGGCCGCGCCGTTGCGCGGTCACGGGGTGCCGGTGGCCACCCCCACGCACGCGGGGCTGGGCACCCTGGTCCGCGCCCTCGTCGAGGAGCTTCCCCGGCGCGCGCTCACGCTGAAGGCCGGCGGACACCTGTTGACGCTGCGCGGGCACGCCGCGGTCGTCGACGGGGAGCTCCGGCCGCTCGCGCCCGGCCCGATGGCCGTGCTGCGGGCGCTCGCGGGCGCACCGGGGCGCGTGCTGTCCCGCTCGGCCCTGCTGCGTACGCTGCCGCGCGGCGCGGACGAGCACGCGGTGGAGATGGCGGTGGCGCGGCTGCGGGCGGGGCTCGGCACACCGGGCGTCGTGCAGACCGTGATCAAACGCGGCTACCGGCTCAGGGTGGAGTGACACCCGCGCCGATCCGGTCGATCAGCTACCGACGGCCTCTCGGGGCAGCGGGGAGAGCGCGGCGCCGACGCGGTCGACCAGCAGCGCCATCTCGTAGCCGACCTGGCCGACGTCGCAGCTCCGCGCGGCGAGCACGGCCATCGACGAGCCGTCACTGATGGACATCAGGAACAGGTAGCCGCTGTCCATCTCGATGACGGTCTGCAGCACCCCGCCGGCGCTGAACATCCGGGACGCGCCATCGGTGAGGCTGACCACGCCGGAGGTGATGGCGGCGAGCTGGTCGGCGCGGTCCTGCGGCAGGTCGCGGGACGCGGCCAGCAGAAGTCCGTCCGCGGAGACGGCGATGACGTGCGCGATGCCCGCCACGCTGTCGGCGAAGTTGCTCAGCAGCCAGCCCATGTCCTGCATTGCCGACGGTGCCCTGTTCATGCGGGGTGGTCTCCTTGTCGAGGTGCGGCTGTTCCGCTCGCCGCGGGACGACGGCCGCTACGCCTGCGACCCGTTCCCGGCGCCGGTCCGCTCGCGGCACGGCCGCGATTTCACCAGACGCCGCAGCGGTTGCGGAAGCCTCGACCGGGCGGGGGGTGAGCCCCCGAAACGGGCATCGGAGACGACGGGCACCGCGACATACTTTTTACGCCTCGATGAACTGCACAAATGCGGCCGGTTCCGCCGAACCCGTGCGCGGGCTCACCCGAGCATCCGACCACATGTTGGGAAGCGTTTTGGGACGGGCGTGCCGCGTCCGCGGCGCGGCGGACGCGGCACGCCCGACGGCGTCAGGCCAGCGGCAGGTACACCCGGCCGCCGGACTCCACGAACTCCTCGGACTTCGCCCGCATGCCGCGGTCGGCGTACTCCTTCAGCTCCTGAGTGATCTTCATGGAGCAGAACTTCGGGCCGCACATGGAGCAGAAGTGGGCGGTCTTCGCGGGCTCGGCCGGCAGGGTGGCGTCGTGGTACGCCCGCGCCGTCTCCGGGTCGAGCGCGAGGTTGAACTGGTCCTCCCAGCGGAACTCGAACCGCGCCTTCGACAGCGCGTCGTCCCAGGCCTGCGCCCCCGGGTGCCCCTTCGCCAGGTCCGCCGCGTGCGCCGCGATCTTGTACGCGATCACCCCGGCCTTCACGTCGTCCCGGTCGGGGAGCCCGAGGTGCTCCTTCGGCGTGACGTAGCAGAGCATCGCGGTGCCGAACATGCCGATCATCGCGGCGCCGATCGCCGAGGTGATGTGGTCGTACGCGGGCGCGATGTCGGTGGTCAGCGGACCGAGCGTGTAGAACGGCGCCTGGTGGCACAGCTCCTGCTGCAGGTCCACGTTCTCCTTGATCTTGTGCATCGGCACGTGGCCGGGCCCCTCGATCATCACCTGGACGTCGTGCTCCCACGCCACCTTGGTCAGCTCGCCCAGCGTGCGCAGCTCGGCGAACTGCGCCTCGTCGTTCGCGTCGGCGATCGAACCGGGCCGCAGCCCGTCCCCCAGCGAGAAGGTGACGTCGTAACGGGCCAGGATCTCGCAGAGCTCCGCGAAGTGGGTGTAGAGGAAGTTCTCCTCGTGGTGCGCCAGGCACCAGGCCGCCATGATCGAGCCGCCCCGCGAGACGATGCCGGTGACCCGTTCGACCGCCAGCGGCACGTACCGCATGAGCACCCCGGCGTGCACGGTCATGTAGTCCACGCCCTGCTCCGCCTGCTCGATCACCGTCTCCCGGAAGACCTCCCAGGAGAGCTTCACCGGGTCGCCGCCGACCTTCTCCAGCGCCTGGTAGATCGGCACCGTGCCGATCGGCACCGGGGAGTTGCGGACGATCGCCTCCCGCGTCTCGTGGATCCGCTTGCCGGTCGACAGGTCCATCACGGTGTCCGCGCCCCACCGGGTCGCCCAGGTCAGCTTCTCCACCTCCTCCGCGACCGACGAGGTGACGGCGGAGGTGCCGATGTTCGCGTTGACCTTCACGAGGAAGCTGTTACCGATGATCATCGGCTCGGACTCGGGGTGGTTGACGTTGGCCGGCAGCACCGCGCGGCCCCCGGCGATCTCGGCGCGGACGAGCTCCGGCGAGACGCCCTCGCGGACCGCGACGAACTCCATCTCCGGCGTCACCACACCCGCCCGGGCGTACGCGAGCTGGGTGGGGCGGTCTCCGGCGAGCGGGGTGCCGGCCCCGCGCGCCGGCGCGACGTCACCCCGGGCGGCGATCCACGGCCCGCGCAGCGGCGGCAGGCCGACCTCTGGGTCGGAGCCCGGACCGGACGTGTCGTAGAGCCGCACCGGCGGGTTGTCGCCGGTCAGCACCACCTCCGCGAACGGCACCCGGATATCCGGCCGCGGTCCTTCCACGTACACCTTGCGCCGAGCTTCCATGACAGCCTCCCTCATCTAGACCACGCCAACGACGAATCCGAACTAGGCCGACGACCAGCCGAAGTGGTCGAGCGGCCCCTGACCGCCGCCGAGGTTCCAATCACGGGCGCCCCGCAGCGCCCGGGCGACGTACTCCTTGGCGAACACCAGCGCCTCCGGCACCGCGTCGCCCAGCGCGAGCCGGGCGGCGATCGCCGCGGAGAACGTGCAGCCGGTGCCGTGGTTGTTGCGGGTGCCGATCCGGGGGTGGTGCAGGAACCGCGCACCCGCCTCGGTCCAGACCGCGTCCACCGCGTCGTCCCCGGCGACCAGGTCGCCGCCGGTGACCACCACGTACCTCGGGCCGTTCGAGGCGAGCTGCGCGGCCGCGCCGGCCATGTCGGCCGGGGTGTCCACCGGCCAACCGACGAGCGCGGACGCCTCCTCCCGGTTCGGCGTGATGACCGTCGCGTGCGGCAGCAGCCGTTCGATCGCGCTGACCACGCCGAGCCGGCGCCCGCTGGAGGACTCCAGCACGGGGTCGATGACGAGGTTCGGCAGCAGCCCGGAGCGGGCCTTCGCGGCGACGGCCGCGGCGGCCTCCGCCGTCGCGAGCATCCCGACCTTGGCCGCCCGGGGCGGCATGTCGTCCAGCACGGATGTCAGCTGCGCGGCGACGACGTTGCCCGGCATCGGGAAGACGTCCTGCACCCCGCGGGTGTTCTGCGCGGTGGTCGCGGTGACGACCGAGGTGCCGTACAGCCGCAGCGAAGCGAACACCTTCAGATCGGCCTGGATTCCGGCGCCGGCGCCGGAATCCGATCCGGCGATCGTGAGCACCGTCGGTGGTGTCATGGGACCTCCCTGGCTCGGCTGCCCCCGGCGGCGGCACGAACCGTGGGGGCCTCGACACACCCGGTAGCACGGGCGAGGTCCCGGACGAGTTCAGCTGGATCGGGCGCGCGCATGACCGCGCCCATGACGGCCACCCCGACGGCGCCGGCCGCGACGCACGCCGCGGCCTGCTCCGGCGCGCCGATCCCGCCGAGGGCGAGCACCGGCACGGGGCTGTGCCGCGCCAGCCGGGCCAGCCCGCGCGGGCCGAGCAGCGGCCCGTACCCGGGCTTCGAGGGGGTCGGGAAGACCGGCGACAGGATCGCATAGTCCTCTGTGGAGAGCCGGCGGAGTTCCGCCGCGTCGTGACAGGAGCGGCCGACCAGCCGCAGCGACGGCGGCGGGTAGGGTCCGGCGGCCGGCAGGTGCACGGCGTCCCCGTCCAGCGGGTCGGGGCCCGCGACAACGAGGGTGCCGGCGACCGGGGCCAGCAGCGCCCGCAGCCGCGCCGCGAGCGCGGCGCGCTCGGCGCGCGGCAGGTCCTTTTCCCGCAGCACGACCCAGCGCGCTCCCCCGTCGACGGCGCCCGCGATCACGTCCACCAGCGGCCGCCGCGTCTGCCGCCGGTCGGTGAGCACGACGACGCCGGCCGGGATCGCGCGGTCGCCGGGGGTCACAGCTCCGGCCGCCCCTCGTCGGGCGTCGAGGCCAGGGCGTGGAAACGCTTCGGAATGCGCCCGGCACGCGCGGCCAGCCATCCCGCCTCGACGGCGTGCCGCATCGCGGCGGCCATCCGCGCCGGGTGGGCGGCGCGGGTCACCGCGCTGGCGAGCAGCACCGCGTCGCAGCCGAGCTCCATCGCGAGCGCGGCGTCCGAGGCGGTGCCGATGCCGGCGTCCAGGATGACCGGCACGTCGACGCTCTGCCGGATCAGCCGGATGTGGTGCGGGTTTCCGATCCCCAGCCCGGATCCGATCGGCGAGCCGGCCGGCATCACGGCCGCGCAGCCGGCGTCGGCCAGTCGGCGGGCCAGGATCGGATCGTCCGATGTGTACGCCAGCACGGTGAACCCGTCCGCCACGAGCTGCTCGGCCGCGCGCAGCAGCTCCACGCCGTCGGGGAGCAGCGTCCGCTCGTCGCCGATCACCTCGAGCTTCACCCACGCCGTGTCGAACGCCTCCCGCGCCAGGTGCGCGACCTTCACGGCCTCGCCCGCGGTGTAGCAGCCGGCCGTGTTGGGCAGCAGCCGGACCCCGCACCGGTCGAGCAGGTCGAGCAGCCCGCCGTGCATGGTCGCCGCGGCGTCCACCCGGCGCAACGCCAGCGTCACCAGCTCGGTGCCGGACTCCCGGATCGCCGCCTCCAGCACCTGCAGACTGGCGACCCCTCCGGTGCCGAGAATCAGCCGTGAGCCGAAGCTCTCCCCGCCGAGCAGGAACGACATCGCGCTCACCCGCCCTGCGCGGCGGTGAGCACCTCGACGCGGTCGCCGTCGCGCAGCACCGCGTCCGGCCAGCCGCCGCGCGGCACGACCTCGCCGTTGACCGCGACCGCGACGCCGCGGGTCTCGGCGGTGACCCCGGCGACGATCTCCGCCACCGTCGCACCGGCCGGCACCGCCCGCCCGACTCCGTTGACCGTCAGCTCCATTGGGCCACCGCCTCCCGCGCTCCGAACCGCTCCGGCGCGAACGGGGCGAGCGCCGGATCCGGCGCGCCCGTCGCCACCAGATCGGCGATCAATTCCGCCGTCACCGGCGTCAGCACGATCCCGTGCCGGTAATGCCCCGTCGCCACCACCACGCCCGGCCGGCCGGGCAGCCGGCCGAGCGCCGGCGCGTTGTCGGGGGTGCCCGGGCGCAACGCCGCCCTCGCCTCCACCAGCTCGTACTCGGCGATCTCCGGGATCAGGTCGGCCGCCGCCCGCAGCAGCTCCAGCACCGCCCCGGCCGTGACGGCACGGTCCCCGCGCTCCTCGACGGTCGCGCCGACCACGACCTCACCGTCGGCGCGCGGCACCAGATAGACGTGCCGGCCGTCGGCGTACCCGCGGATCACGTGCCGGAAGCCCGGCGCACCGCCCCCCGGCGTGCGCAGCCGCAGCACCTGCCCCTTCACGGGCCGGATCGGCAGGCCGGTCAGCGGCCCCGCGCCGCACCCCGCGGCCACGACCACGGTTCCGGCCTCGATTGTGGACAGTTCGTCGACGTGGCGCGCCACCACGGGCACGCCGCAGCGGTCCAGGGCGGCGCGCAACGCCGCGACCAGGCGGCGCGGGTCGACCTGGTGGTCGCCGGGGGCGTAGGCGCCGCCGCGCGCGCGGGGGGCGAGCAGCGGTTCGCGCTCCCGCAGCGCCGCGGGGCGCAGCGGCGTGATCGGGAGTCCGAGCCTCTGCTGGTACGTCCAGAGCCGCTCCGCCTCGGCGAGGTCGTCGCCGGTCAGCGCGACCACGAGCGTGCCCTCGGTGCGGTAGCCCAGCGACATCCCGGTCGCGGTCGACAGCTCCGCGGCGAAGCGCGGCCACCGGGCGGCGGACTCGACCAGCAGTCCGGTCAGCGCCACCTCGCCGAAGTACGCCTCGGCGACCGGCGCCAGCATCCCCGCCGCGACCGCGGACGCCCCCGAGCCGGGCGCGGGGTCGTAGACGGTCACGCGCAGCCCGCGCTGCGCGCACCGCCACGCCACGGCGAGCCCGATCGGCCCGGCCCCCACGACCGCCACATCGGCGGTGGCGTTCACGCCCCCGCTCCTTCCGGGCGGAAGGGTCCTTTCGAGTGGCGGTGAGCATGACGGGGCGGCGCTTCCGACACGGCGGCGAGCAGCTCGGTCGTGGCCCGCGCCGGGTCGGCGGCGTTCGAGACGGCGCCCACCACCGCCACCCCGTACGCGCCCGCGGCGAGCAGTTCGGGCACCCGCTCGACGGTGACGCCGCCGATGGCGACGACCGGGACCCCGACCGCGTCCGCGACCGCGCGTACCCCGGCCCCCCCGATCGGCGCGGGCAGCCCGTCCTTGGTCGCGGTGGCGAAGCAGGGCCCGACGCCGAGGTAGTCCGCGCTGGCGGCCACCGCGGCCCGGCCGGCCTCCGGGGTACGCGCGGTCGCGCCGAGCAGCGCCGGCCGGTCCGGCGCGGCGCACCCGAGCACGCGACGCGCGGCGTCGACCGGCAGGTCGAGCGCGCCGACGTGCCCGCCGGCGGCGCCGACCGCGAGCGCGACGTGCAGCCGGTCGTTGACCAGGCAGGTCGCCCCGGCCTCGGCGCAGAGCGGCGCGACCCGCGACGCGAGGTCGTACGCCTCGCGGTCGGTGGCGGAGTCCTCGACCCGGACCTGCACGACCAGCTGGTCCACGGCGGACGCCGCGCGGGCCGCCGACAGGGCGGCGCGGAGCACGCCGAGCGGGTCACGCCCGGGTCGGGTGTCGGTGATGAGATGCAGTCGTCCCAGGGACGGCACAGCCACTCCTCCCTGCGCCGGCATTACCCGGATCAGGTTCGACGGTCGGGGGCTGCAGCCCCCCTCTCAGCCCGGTGCACCGGGCTCCCGTGGGTTACTTCCGTGCAGACGGTACGTCGCCGGTCACGGTGGCGTAAAGCCCCCGGCGGATTTGTCCCGTTATCGTCGCGGCCCGACCAGCACCGCGGGATCCAGCTCGACCGGTACGACGGCCGGGCTCCGATCGACCACAATGGGCAGCCGGCGCGTCTCCCCGGCCGCGTGCACCGTGGTGTGCCACTCGCCGTCGTCGCCGAGCAGCCGGACGACGATCGCCGGCACCGGCCCGAAGTGCTCCCGCCACGACCGCAGCTCCACGCGCCAGTAGCACGGGATGCCGGCGGCGGCGTAGAGCGCGGCCTTCTTCACCCGGTCGTCCGAGGCGTTCGACGGCGACACCACCTCGACGACGGTGTGCACGAACTCGGCGGGGATCCCCCGGGGATGGTCGCTCGCGTCGGCGGTGGTGATCAGCAGGTCGGGAACGGGCCCGCTGCCGCCGGGCAGCCGGACCGCGGCGGTGGTGATGGCCTCCGCAGCGGGCGATAGCAGCCGGATGAATCGCTCGCGCAGTCGGTCGGCGGCGAGATTGTGCTCAGGAGTGGGGGGTGGGACCACGACGAGCGCGCCGTCCAGGACCTCGTACCGCAGCCCGGTGTCGGGCAGCTCGAAGAGGGTGTCGACGGTGAACGGTGGACGCGGCCAGCTCATCTCCGCTCCGGCTTCCGCCGCCGTTGTCATGCCCACCTCCGTCGTCGGTGCAAGTATTCCACCGTGGCGCGCCGGGCGGGGTCCACGATGGGACCCCGCCCGCCGGCGGCCGCTATTCGACGGCGTTCAGCGCGGCCATGTCCTCGGCCGTCGGCTGCCAGGTGCCGGCCGCGGCGTTCGCCCGCACCTGCTCGGGCGTGGTGGCGCCCGCGATCACCGAGGTGACCGCCGGCTTGGCGGCGAGCCCGCCGATCGCCACGTCCAGCATCGAGCGTCCCCGCTCGGCCGCGTACGCCTCGATCTCCTCGATCGTGTCCCAGCGCGCCGCCGCGAGCCGCTCCGCGTACCGGCCGCTCCCGGCCAGCCGACTGCCCGCCGGCGGCTGCTCCCCGCGCCGGTACTTGCCGGTCAGCAACCCGTTGGCCAGCGGGAAGAACGGCAGCACGCCCAGCCCGAAGCGCTCGCACGCCGGCAGCACCTCGACCTCGACCGCCCGGTTGAGCAGGCTGTAGTGGTTCTGGGCGCTGATGAAGCGGCTCATGCCGCCGGAGTTCGCGATCCAGTCGGCGTCGGCGATCTGCCAGCCGGCGAAGTTGGAGCAGCCGAGGTAGCGGACCTTGCCCGCCCGCACCAGGTCGTCCAGCGCGGCGAGCGTCTCCTCGATCGGGGTGCCCGGATCCGGCTCGTGCATCTGGTAGAGGTCGATGTAGTCGGTGCCGAGCCGCCGCAGCGACGCCTCCACCGCGCGCGCGATGTAGCGCCGTGCGCCGCGCGCGCCGAAGTCGCGCCCGTTGAGCCCGTGCATGTCCATGCCGAACTTCGTGGCGATCACGACGTCGTCGCGCCGCCCCTTGAGGGCCGCGCCGAGCTGTTCCTCGGACCCGCCCTGCGGCTCGCCGTAGATGTCGGCGGTGTCGAAGAAGTTGATCCCGACCTCGAGGGCGGCGTCGACCACCGCCCGGGTGCCGTCGGCGTCGAGTTTGCGGCCGAAGTTGTTGCAGCCGATGCCGACGACCGAGACCACCAGCCCCGAATCGCCCAGCCGGCGATATGTCATGTCAGTCACATGACGCACCCTATGCCGGCCACGCCGCGCGCCCGGTGGGGATCACCCCACGTCCCAGACCGGCTC
Source organism: Micromonospora pattaloongensis (assembly GCF_900107255.1). Lineage (GTDB taxonomy): Bacteria > Actinomycetota > Actinomycetes > Mycobacteriales > Micromonosporaceae > Micromonospora_I > Micromonospora_I pattaloongensis. Next base: position 447,528 of record NZ_FNPH01000003.1, read on the forward strand.
CGGCACCTCGACCACCTCGCCGTCGCCGCGGAACAGCAGAAAACGACCGAAGGATCGGGAGAACCACCGGTCGTGGGTCACCGCCACCACCGTCCCCTCGAACGCCCGCAGCCCCTCCTCCAGCGCCTCCGCCGAGGCGAGATCGAGGTTGTCGGTGGGCTCGTCGAGCAGCAGCAGCGTGGCGCCGGAGAGCTCCAGCAGCAGGACGAGGAAGCGCGCCTGCTGCCCACCCGACAGCGTCCCGAAGCGCTGGTCGCCCTGGGCCGCCAGCTCGTACCGGCCGAGCGCCGCCATCGCGGCGTGCCGGTCCAGCCCGGCGCGATGGTCGTCGCCGCGCCACAGCACCTCGACCAGCGTCCGGTCGACCAGCTCGGGCCGGTCGTGCGTCTGGGAGAAGTGGCCGGGGCGGACCCGCGCGCCGAGTCGGGCGACGCCGTCGTGCGCCACCGGCAGCAGCGACGCGCCACCGGCGACCGGGGCGTTCGAGACGTCGGGGTCGGTGCCGCCGCGGGCCAGCAGCCGGAGGAAGTGCGACTTGCCGGTCCCGTTCGCGCCGAGTACGGCGATCCGGTCGCCGTACCAGACCTCCAGGTCGAACGGGTACGTCAGGCCGTCCAGCTCCAACTGCTCGCAGATCACCGCCCGCTTGCCGGTACGCCCGCCGGTCAGCCGCATCCGCAGCGACTGGTCCTTCGGCGGCAGCGGCGGCGGCCCCGCCTCCTCGAACTTGCGCAGCCGCGTCTGCGCGGCCTGGTAACGCGAGGCCAGCCCGTCGTTGTACGCCGCCTTCTGCTTGTACATCAGCATCAGCTCGCGCAGCTTCTGGTGCTCCTCGTCCCAGCGGCGACGCTGCTCCTCCAGCCGGTCGTGGCGCGCGACGCGCGCCTGGTGCCAGGTGGCGAAGCCGCCCGGATGCACCCAGGCGCTCCCGCCCTCCACCGCCACCACCCGGTCGGCCGTCTGGGCGAGCAGCTCCCGGTCGTGCGAGACGTACAGCACCGATTTGCCCGACTCGTTCAGCCGGCTCTCCAGCCACCGCTTGCCGGGCACGTCGAGGAAGTTGTCCGGCTCGTCGAGGAGCAGCACCTCGTCGGGGCCGCGCAGCAGCAACTCCAGCGCGAACCGCTTCTGCTGGCCGCCGGAGAGCGTCCGGACCGGGCGCTCCCGGGTCGCCTCCCACGGCTGGTCGAGCACGATGGTGGAGACGGTGTCGAAGACGACCTCGGCCTCGTAGCCGCCGGCCTCGCCCCAGGCGGCGAGCGCGTCGGCGTACGCCAGCTGCGCCTTGCCGGCCGCGCTGCTGAACTTGCCCCGTACCTCGGCGGCGTGCAGCGCCGTCTCGGCGGCGGCGAGCCGTTCGCCGGCCGCGCGCAGCCGCGGCGGCGCGAGGGAGAGCGCCAGGTCACTGAGGGTACGGTCGTCGCCGATCATCCCGATGAACTGGCGCATCACGCCCAGGCCGCCGACCCGGCTGATCGCGCCGACGGCCACCGGCAGGTCACCGGCGACCATCCGGAGCAGCGTCGTCTTGCCGGCGCCGTTCGGCCCGACGAGCGCGATCTTGGCACCCTCGCCGACCCGGAACGACACGTCGGCGAAGAGCTTCCGACCGTCGGCAAGGGTGTGCCCCACCCCGGCCACGTCCACGTATCCCACGCCGGCATCCTGCCCGACGCGCCCTGACCTGCGACAGCGGGTTTTTCAGCGGGTCACCCGGAACACCCGGTAGCCCTTCTGGCTGGCGTGCCGCTCGACGCGCCACCCCTGCTCGGCGAGCCAGCGCTGCAGCGAGTCACCGCCGAGGTGCCGGGCGACCACCAGCCAGCCGACGCCATCCGGGGCGAGCCGCGGCAGCCAGCGGCCGAGCATGGCATGCAGCTCGTCCTTCCCGATCCGGATCGGCGGGTTGGACCAGAGCTGCGCGAACGTGACGTCCGCGGGTACGTCGTCGGGGGCCAGCACCCGGACCCGATCGGCGGCGCCGACCCGGTCGGCGTTCTCGGCGGCGAGCTCCCGGGCGCGCGCGTTGACGTCGACGGCATAGACGGTCGCACCGGGCGCCGCGGTCGCGAGTACGCAGGCGATCGGCCCGTACCCGCAGCCGAGGTCGAGCAGCGGGCCGGTGGTGTCGGCCGTGGGCAGGTCGGCCTTGCGCAGGAGTACGGCGGTGCCCGGATCGAGCCGGGCGGCGGAGAAGACCCCGCCCGCCGTGGTCAGTTCGTACTCCCGCCCCGCCACGGTGAACTCCACCTCGCGGCGCTGAACGGCCGTGCCGGGCTGCGGGCTGAAGTAATGGTCGGTCACGTCTGGCATTGTCGCGTACCCGTTCGGTCGGCCGTCCCGGACGGCCGGACCGCGGAACGTGAGCAAAGGTCGGGATATGTCCACTCTTTCGATTGACGCGATTCGCGCCTAGCGGGGCTTCTGACCAGCCTCTACTAGCCTGTGCCACATGATGCACGGGCACGGCTTGGACTCGGGCGGCTGGCCGCCGCGGGCGCGGCGTGCCCCGAGCGGTTCCGATCCGCGCGCCGACGTCCCGTCCGCGGCGCCGACCTCCGGCGGCGGACGACGCCGCGCGCCGGACGACGACGCCTCCCCGACGTCGCTCCGACGCCCCGGCACGCCCCTCCCCCGCACCGGCCACACGACCGGGCGACACGCCGCCGACGCCGATCAGCTGCGGCCCGCGCCCGGTCCCCGACCGCCGGAGCCGGACCGGATCGAGAGCTATCCGCCCCCGGCGGGCGCGATCGGGGGCGTTCTCCGCCGCCGATCCGCGGCCGAGGAGCACTACTCCCCACCCCCGAGTAGCCGCCCCGCCCCGCAGCGCAACGACCCCTACGACCCGCCGGCAGCGGGTCGTAACCGTGCCGCGGCCCCGTTCCCCGATGGCGACGTCCGGCCGCCGCGCGCGACGCCGCCGCCGCCGCGGTCGCCGCAGCTTCCCCCGCCGGCACATCCGGCGCCGGTACGGCCGGCGCCCGCGACGGGCTCCGTCCCGCCGCATGGGACGACGCTGGGTGGACGGAACCCCGCGCCGCTCGCGCAACCGACGACTGCCCGGCGCCCGGCGCCCCCGCCCGGCACCCGCGGCCCGCAGCCCGCCACCCGTAGCCCGCGGCCCGCCACCCACCCGGCTAGCCCGCAGCCCGCCCCCCGTAGCCCGCAGCCCGCCACCCACCCGGCGGAGCTGTCTCGGGGCCCACAGGCGGGGGCGCGACCATTGTCACCGGGCTTGCCGACGCTGCCCGAGCCGCCGGTCCCGGCCCCGCCGTCACCGCCCGCCGGCCGCTCGCCGGACATCGCGTTCCCGCAGCACGGCGCGGGCCCGGAATCCACACCCGCGCCGGCCGTCGCGGCGGCCCGGCCGCCGGTCACCCCGCCCGCCGGCACCGGGGTGCCCGCCCCGGTGCCGCTCGACGAGCACAAGCGGCGCTGGCAGTTGTTGATCGGCAGCCTCGGCGCGCTGATGCTGCTCGCGGTCTGCGGGTTGAGCTCCTTCCTGATCGTCGCCGACGAGCGGAAGGGGCGGGAGGCGCGGGCGGCGGGCGCGAAGGCGGCCCCCACCGCGGTCCCGCGCGACATCAGCTCCCGCGCCGCGGACACCGCGCCGTTGAGCGCCCAGGAGGTCTTCCCCACCAGGGAGATCGTCATCAAGGCGAACGAGGCCCCGTACCGGGTGCTCAAGACGCAGGCCACCCGGAACTGCAAGGCGGCCACCAGCGGCGAGATCAGCGACCTCCTCGCCGAGCTGGGCTGCAGCCAGGTCGTACGCGGCACGCTGCGCTCCCCGAACGGCGGGTACCTCGTCACGACCGGCGTGTTCAACCTCGAGGACGTAGCCGGCGCCGAGTGGGCGCACGAGAAGATCAAGCCGCTGGTCGACGCCGAGAAGGGCCGCTTCCAGGGCATGGTGGCCGGCGCGGGGACCGACGCGGTGGCGCTCTCCTCCGCCCAGGTCGGCTGGCACGTGCGCGGGCACTACCTCGTCTACTGCGTGGTCGCCCGCGCGGACGGCAAGCCGGTCGCCGACGCCGACCCGTTCGCCCGGCAGATCCTCTTCGACATGATCGAGGTGCACCTGCGCGGCAACGTGCTGGGGAAGCGGGCCACGGCGCCCGCCCCGGCCGCGGCGACGGCGGCGGCAGCGCGCTGACCGGCCGTGCGGGCGCAGCGCGCTGACCGGCCGTGCGGGCGCAGCGCGCTGACCGGCCGTGCGGGCGCGGCCCGCTGACGGGCGCGCCGGCGTTCGGCGACCCGGGGCCCTCAGGCCGTCGCCGGCAGCCGGAGCCGACGGGTGGCCTCGGCGCGCCGGGCGTACTCGGCGGGATCCGTGGGATAGCCGACCGCGACCAGCGTCAGCCCGTGCGCGGGCGCGACCGTCACCTCGCTGGAGCGCTCCCGGAGGTTGAGCAGTCCGCCCGGCCATTCCGCCGGACGGCGCCCGTCCCCGACCACCAGCATCGCGCCCACCAGGCTGCGCACCATCGCCTGACAGAACGCGTCGGCCTGCACCGTCGCCACCAGGATCCCGTCCGGGTCGCGCCGCCAGTCGAGCCGCGTGATCTCCCGGATCGTCGTGGCGTGTTCCTTGCGCTTGCAGTACGCCGCGTAGTCGTGCTCTCCCACCAACCCGGTAGCGGCGGCGTTCAACGCGTCGAGGTCGAGCCCGCGCGGCCAGCCGAGGGTGTCGTGCCGGCGCAGCGGATCCGCCCCGTACGGCGCGTCGGTGACGCGGTACTCGTACCGGCGGAACGTCGCGGAGAAGCGCGCGTCGAACTCACCGGGGACCTCGGTCGCCGCCCGGACCCGCACGTCGGGCGGGAGCAGCCCGGCGAGCCGCCGCACCAGTGAGGCGGACAGCTCCGACCAGGCGGCGGTCGCGAAGTCGACGTGGCAGACCTGCCCGGTCGCGTGCACCCCGGCGTCGGTCCGCCCCGCCACCGTCAGGCCCGACACCCTGTCCTCGCCGAAGACCCGGACCAGCGCCTCGGTGAGGACCCCCGCCACGGTACGGCGGTTGGGCTGCGCGGCCCAGCCGGAGAAGTCCGTGCCGTCGTACGCGATGTCCAGCCGTACCCGCGTTCGCTCGTCCACCTCGTACCTCCCGTTGACGGCGTCGGGCCCGGCACCCCAGAAGGGATGCCGGGCCCGACGGTGGTGCCGCTACTCAGGCCTTGTTCTCGTTGGCCTCGTCGCTGTCCTGACGCGCCTCGGCGGTTTCGCCGGACGCCGACACCGGCGCCTCCGCGTCCTGGTCAGCGGCGCCGCTGCCCACCGGGGTCTCCTCCGGAGCCAGCGCCTCGACCTTGTCCTGCTGCGCCGCCTTCTTCGCGGCCGCCTTCTTCGCGGTCTTCTCCGGCGCCGGAGCCGCGACCGCGAGCTCCTCGACCAGCTCGATGATCGCCATCGGCGCGGCGTCACCCTTGCGCGGACCGGTCTTCACGATCCGGGTGTAGCCACCGTTGCGGTTGGCGTACCGCGGCGCGATCTGGTCGAACAGGGCGTAGACCACGTCCTTGTCCTTGACGACGCCGAGCACCCGGCGACGCGCGTGCAGGTCACCGCGCTTGGCCTTGGTGATGAGCTGCTCGGCGAGGGGGCGCAGCCGGCGCGCCTTCGTCTCGGTCGTGGTGATCCTGCCGTGCTGGAACAGCGCGGTGGCCAGGTTGGCCAGCATCAGCCGCTCGTGCGCCGGGCTGCCGCCGAGGCGGGGACCCTTCGTGGGCGTGGGCATTGTTGGTGCTCCTCAAATGTGGCGGGTAGCCAGGTGCTTTCGGCTAGCCGGATATCAAAGCTGTTCGGTCTCGCGGTAGTCCTCGGCGTCGTAGTCCACCTCGCCGAAGGAGTCCACCACGTGTGCCGGGTCGAAGTTGGGGGCCGAGTCCTTCAGCCCCAGGCCCATCCCGGCGAGCTTCATCTTGACCTCGTCGATCGACTTCTGACCGAAATTCCTTATATCGAGGAGGTCGGCCTCGGTGCGCCCGATCAGCTCACCAACAGTGTTGATGCCCTCGCGCTTGAGGCAGTTGTAGGACCGCACCGTCAGGTCCAGCTCCTCGATCGGCAGCGCCAGATCGGCGGCGAGCTGGGCGTCCTGCGGCGACGGGCCGATGTCGATGCCCTCGGCGGTCTCGTCCAGCTCCCGGGCCAGGCCGAACAGCTCGACGAGGGTGGAGCCGGCCGAGGCCAGCGCCGTACGGGGGCCGATCGACGGCTTGGTCTCGACGTCGATGATCAGCCGGTCGAAGTCGGTGCGCTGCTCCACACGGGTCGCCTCGACCCGGTAGGTCACCTTGAGCACCGGCGAGTAGATCGAGTCGACCGGGATACGGCCGATCTCGGCGCCCGCCTGCTTGTTCTGCGAGGCGCTCACGTAGCCCCGGCCCCGCTCGACGGTCAGCTCCATGTCGAGCCGGCCCTTGCCGTTCAGCGTGGCGAGCTTCAGGTCCGGGTTGTGCACGGAGACACCCGCCGGAGGCTGAATGTCGCCGGCCGTCACGTCGCCCGGGCCCTGCTTGCGCAGGTACATGCTGACCGGCTCGTCGTGCTCGGAGCTGACGCACAGGTCCTTGACATTCATGACCAGCTCGACCACGTCCTCCTTGACACCGGGGATCGTGGTGAACTCGTGCAGCACGCCGTCAATCTTGATGCTGGTGACGGCGGCGCCCGGGATGGAGCTGAGCAGGGTACGCCGGAGCGAGTTGCCGAGCGTGTAGCCGAAGCCCGGCTCGAGCGGCTCGATGGTGAACCGGGACCGGGTTTCGCTGATCGACTCCTCAGAGAGGGTCGGCCGCTGGGTGATGAGCACTTACTTCTCCTTGTGTCGGGGCGCCCGCCATATGACGCCCGAGCAAAAGCTGAGAGGCCGCGGTCACCGGCGGGGCCGGCGGAGCATCACGCTCCGCCGGCCCGCGCCGGCGAACCGACGCCCGGATCGGCCGCGCGGGCCGATCCCCCTACTACTTGGAGTAGAGCTCGACGATGAGCTGCTCCTGGACCTGCGTGTCGATGACCTGCCGGGCCGGGAGCGAGTGCACCAGGATCTTCATCTGGCTGGGGATGGCCTCCAGCCACGCCGGGACGGTCTTCGAGCCGGCCTCGGCCTGCGCCACGATGAACGGCGTCAGTTCCTTGGACTTCTCGCGGACCTCGACGATGTCGTGCTCCTTCACGCGGTACGAAGGAATGTCCACCTTCTTGCCGTTGACCGTGAAGTGGCCGTGCTTGACGAGCTGGCGGGCCATGTCCCGGGACTTGGCGTAGCCGGCCCGGTAGACCACGTTGTCGAGCCGCGACTCGAGGATCTGCAGGAGGACCTCACCGGTCTTCGCCTGCTTCGACACGGCTTCCTCGTAGTAGCCGCGGAACTGCTTCTCCAGCACGCCGTAGACGCGGCGGGCCTTCTGCTTCTCGCGGAGCTGGAGCAGGTACTCCGTCTCCTTGGTCCGGCCGCGGCCGTGCTGCCCGGGCGGGAACGGCCGGGACTCGAACGGGCACTTCGGACCATCGCACTTGCTGCCCTTGAGGAACAGCTTCATCTTCTCCCGCCGGCAACGGCGGCAGTCAGCACCGGTGTAACGAGCCATTGTGTTCTATCTACCTCTCAGACCCGGCGACGCTTCGGCGGACGGCACCCGTTGTGCGGCTGCGGCGTGACGTCGGAAATCTGCCCGACCTCGAGGCCCGCGGCCTGCAGCGAACGGATGGCGGTCTCCCGGCCCGAGCCCGGTCCCTTGACGAAAACGTCGACCTTGCGCATGCCGTGCTCCATCGCCCGACGCGCGGCGGCCTCGGCGGCCAGCTGCGCGGCGAACGGAGTCGACTTGCGGGAGCCCTTGAAGCCCACCTGGCCGGACGAGGCCCAGGAGATGACCGCACCGGTCGGGTCGGTGATCGACACGATGGTGTTGTTGAAGGTGCTCTTGATGTGCGCCTGCCCGTGGGCGACGTTCTTGCGTTCCTTGCGCCGGACCTTCTTGACGGCGGCCCCGGCGCGAGCCTTCGGTGGCATAAGTCTCTGCGCTCCTATTACTTCCGGCCGGGCTTCTTCTTGCCGGCGACGGTCCGCTTCGGGCCCTTACGGGTACGCGCGTTGGTGCGCGTCCGCTGACCGCGCACGGGCAGACCGCGGCGGTGCCGGATCCCCTCGTAGCAGCCGATCTCGACCTTGCGGCGGATGTCCGCGGCGACCTCGCGGCGCAGGTCGCCCTCTACCTTGTAGCTGCCCTCGATGTGGTCGCGGAGCTGCACGAGCTCCTCGTCCGTGAGGTCCTTGGCGCGCTTGTTCGGGTCGATGCCGGTGGCGGCGAGCGTCTCGAGCGCCCGGGTCCGACCGACCCCGAAGATGTAGGTGAGCGCGATCTCCATCCGCTTCTCGCGGGGGAGGTCCACGCCGACTAGACGTGCCATGTGCGGGCGTACTCCTCGTGGTGTTGTCACGGAGGTGTGGACCCGCCCCACCCCGTCTGCCCTGGCCTGTCGCTGAACAGACCGGACGGGCCCCGGCCTCCGACCGGGGGTAGGCCACGAGTGAGCGCAACGCGATGCGCTTCGCCGCTCGTGGCTGGGACGAGCATGTGCTGTTGTGCGGATCTGCCGCCGGGACTCAGCCCTGGCGCTGCTTGTGGCGCGGGTCGGAGCAGATGACCATGACCCGGCCGTGCCGCCGGATGACCCGGCAGTTGTTGCAGATCCTCTTGACGCTCGGCTTGACCTTCACGGTTTGCCTTACTTCCCATCTGGGCCCGGCGACGCGAGAACGCGGTGTCGGACCGTGAAGACGAACACGGGACGCCCGGCCGTCGTCAGGCGGTTACTTGTAGCGATAGACGATGCGCCCGCGGGTGAGGTCGTACGGCGAGAGCTCCACCACGACCCTGTCCTCGGGCAGGATGCGGATGTAGTGCTGCCGCATCTTGCCGCTGATGTGAGCCAGCACCTTGTGACCGTTCGCGAGCTCCACCCGGAACATGGCGTTCGGGAGTGGCTCGATGACCCGGCCTTCGATCTCGATGGCCCCGTCCTTTTTCGGCATGTCCTCCGCTGTCCTGACGTCGGTTTCTCGGGATCGGCTCACAACGTCTTTCACGGACGGGGACCGTCCGCGCCAGCCGCGGCTCCGACCGCCACCGAAGCGCAGGGTGGGCATGCCGGAGTGGACGCTGTGCGCCGATCAGCCAGTGTACGCGCGCGCAGGCAGGGACGCCAAACCGCGATCCGACGCGGCGCGGCAGAACGGACGAAAGGGAATGTATCAGTCGCCGTCGTCGGAACCGGGCCGGTCCGCGCGGCACCGTTCCCGCTTCGCCTGCTTCCGGCCCCGCTTCGCCGCCGCCTTCTGCGGCTCCCCCGACGCCAGGCCGGCGATCGTCACGAACACCATGGCGACGCCCCACGGCCCGGCGACCCAGCCCGGCCAGAAATAGAGCAGCTCCTGCGACATCACGCAGATCGCGCCCCAGATGCCCGTCGTGAGCCCGACCACCCCGACGTAGGCGCCCCAGACCTCGCCGAGCCAGCGCCGTGTCGCCTGCGGATAGCGGCCGTCCGGCCCCGGAATCAGGTGCGGCTCGAACCCGGCCGGCGACAGCGGTGCGCGCTGCGCCGGGATGGCGCCGGGCAGGTCGGCCAGCAGCCCCTCCAGGTCGCCGTACGTCCTGGCCGCGTAGGCCCGCTGCAGCCGGTCGTCGAACTCGTGCAGGTCGAGCCGACCCTCGCTCAGCGCCGTACGCAACCGCTCGGCGACCGCCTCGCGATCGGCGTCCGCCGCCCGCATCTCGTCGCGCCCCGTCATGCTCCACAGCATGCCAGCACGGCACCACCGCAGACGATCAAGAGGGGCTCAGATCGCGGAACCCGCCGGCTGCCGGGCGGTCACGAGATCGCCGAGACGCCCCCGGCCGCCGTCCGCGGCGGTCAGCACCCACACCCCGTCGTCCAGCAGCGCGATCGAGTGCTCGACGTGCGCCGCGATCGACCCGTCGCGGGTCACCACCGTCCAGCCGTCGGCGAGCTCCTCGCTCTTCGGCGAGCCCAGCGTGATCATCGGTTCGATGGCGAGCGCCATGCCCGGCACCAACCGCGGGCCCTTGCCCGGCCGCCCGTAGTTCAGCACGTGCGGGTCCTGGTGCATCTCGGTGCCGATCCCGTGCCCGCCGTATCCCTCGACGATGCCGTACCGGCCGGCCTTGCGGACCGCGGTCTCGACCGCGTGCGAGATGTCGGTCAGCCGGCCGCGCCCGCTCGCCGCGCCCCGCGCCGCCGCCTCGATCCCGGCCCACATCGCGTCGTCGGCGACCGCGGCCATCTTCAGCAGCTCCGGACGGACCTCGCCGACCCCGACTGTGATGGCGGAGTCGCCGTGCCAGCCGTCGAGCACCGCGCCGCAGTCGATCGAGATCAGGTCGCCGTCCCGGAGGACCTGTCGCGGCGACGGGATCGCGTGCACGATCTGCTCGTTGACGGAGGAGCAGATCGTCGCCGGGTAGCCGTGGTAGCCCTTGAACGACGGCACGCCCCCCGCGTCCCGGATCACCGATTCGGCGATCGCGTCGAGGTCCGCGGTCGTGACACCCGGGGCGATCGCCTCCCGCATCCGCGACAGCGCCGCCGCCACGACGAGCCCGGCGGCCCGCATCTTCTCGATCTGCTCGGGGGTCTTCAGCTGGATGTCGAGCTGCTGCCGGCGCATGCCGTTTTGCCTTTCACTTGCGGGGCGCGCGCCGACCGTTCACGCGTTCGCCCTGTCGACCCCTGACGCGAGGCGCGTTCGCGCCCGCAGCCGAGCCTATCCGCCGTACGACCGCAGTGCGTCGATAGCCCGGACGGTCACGTCCTCCACCGGCCCGGTGGCGTCGATCCCGACGAGCTTGCCCTGCGCGCCGTAGTAGTCGACCAGCGGCGCGGTCTTCTCCGCGTACTCCACCAGTCGCTTGGCGATCGTCTCGGCCTTGTCGTCGTCGCGCTGGAACAGCTCTGCGCCGCACCGGTCACAGATCCCCTCACGCGCCGGCGCGTCGAACTCGACGTGCCAGATCTTCCCGCAGCCGCGGCAGGTGCGGCGGCCGGAGAGGCGCCGGATCACCTCGTCGTCGTCGACGACCAGTTCCAGCACGAGGTCGAGCGCGGTGCCGAGGTCGGCCAGCAGCTTGTCCAGCGCGGCCGCCTGCGGCGTCGTACGCGGGAAGCCGTCGAGCAGGAACCCGTCAGCCGCGTCCGGCTCGGCGAGCCGGTCCCGGACCATGTTGATCGTGACCTCGTCCGGCACGAGCTTGCCGGCGTCCATGAACCGCTTCGCCTCGACCCCCAGGGGCGTGCCCTGGGAGACGTTGGCGCGGAAGATGTCCCCGGTCGAGATCTTCGGCACGGCCAGGTGGGCGGCGATGAACTCCGCCTGTGTCCCCTTCCCCGCTCCTGGGGGGCCTACCAGTACGAGCCTCATCTACCGGAGGAACCCTTCGTAGTTCCGCTGCATCAGTTGGCTCTCGATCTGCTTCACCGTCTCGAGGCCGACGCCGACCATGATCAGCACCGCGGTGCCACCGAACGGGAAGTTCTGGTACTGCTGGTTGTCGAGCCAGATGAAGAAGAAGTTCGGCAGGATCGAGACGATACCGAGGTACAGCGCGCCGGGGAGGGTGATCCGGCTGAGAATGAAGTCGAGATACTCGGCGGTCGGCTTACCCGGCCGGATACCGGGCACGAAACCGCCGTACTTCTTCATGTTGTCCGCGACCTCGGTCGGGTTGAACGTGATCGAGACGTAGAAGTACGTGAAGAAGATGATCAGCAGGAAGTACACCGCGATGTACGTCGGGCTGCTCGGCGTCGCGAGGTTGTTCTGCACCCATGCCTGCACGTCGCCCGGGTTGTTCTGGTCGAAGAACTGGAGGGCGAGCTGCGGCAGGTAGAGCAGCGACGAGGCGAAGATGACCGGGATGACACCCGCCTGGTTGACCTTCAGCGGGATGTACGTCGACGTGCCGCCGTACATCTTGCGGCCGATCATGCGCTTGGCGTACTGCACGGGGATCCGGCGCTGCGCCTGCTCGATGAAGACCACCGCGGTGATGACCACCAGCACCAGGGCGAGCACCAGGAAGAACATCCCCCAGCCCTTGCTGGTCTTGATGGACCAGCCCTCGCTGGGCAGCCGCGCCGCGATCGAGGTGAAGATCAGCACCGACATGCCGTTGCCGACGCCCCGGTCGGTGATGAGCTCGCCGAGCCACATCACCATGCCCGTACCCGCGGTCATCGTGATCACGAGCGTGACCAGCGTGAGCCAGGTGGGCAGGTCGGTCTGCGGAATGATCGGGAACTGGTCACACATGTTGTTGAACAGCTGCCCGGAGCGGGCCAGCGCCACGAAGGCGGAGGCCTGCAGGATCCCCAGACCCAGGGTCAGGTACCGCGTGTACTGCGTGATCTTCGCCTGACCGGCCTGGCCCTCCTTGCGGAGCTGCTCCAGCCGTGGGATCACCACGGTGAGCAGCTGCAGGATGATCGAGGCGGTGATGTAGGGCATGATGCCCAGCGCGAAGACCGAAAGCTGCAACAGCGCGCCGCCGGAGAAGAGGTTCAGCAGCGTGAAGACGCCGCTCTGCTCGCCCTGCATGACGTCGATGCACTTCTGCACGTTGCCGTAGGAGACGCCCGGGCTGGGCAGCGTAGCGCCGAGCCGGTAGATGGCGACGATGCCTACGGTGAACAGCAGCTTCTTGCGCAGGTCAGGCGTGCGAAACGCACTGAGAAAGGCGGAGAGCAACTTCTTCCTCCTGCGCGAGGCGGCCGCCGCGATTCACGGCGGGTCGGGGTGGGTGTCGGGGGAACGCCCGATGTCCATGCTGGGATCGGACTCTAACAGTCCGGCGGGTGTCTGGGCAGGTGCGCCCTGGCACATTAACCGTGCCCGATATTAATGGGCGGAAAGGTCCCTTTGTAGACCGTGGCGCCCGCCAGTTGCAGTGAACTGAGCGAGCGCCACGGTCGGAGTGCTACTTAGAGCTCGGTGACGGAGCCGCCGGCAGCGGTGATCTTCTCCTTGGCCGACGCGCTGAACGCGTGCGCCGACACCTGGAGCGTCACCCCACCGAGGTCGCCGGTGCCGAGCACCTTGACCGGCTGGCCCTTGCGGACCGCGCCGGCCTCGGCCAGCTCCAGCGGGCCGATCTGGCCGCCGTTGGGGAAGAGCTCGGCGAGCCGGTCCAGGTTCACGACCTGGAACACGACCTTGAACTTGTTCTTGAAGCCCTTCATCTTCGGCAGGCGCATGTGGAGGGGCATCTGCCCACCCTCGAACGCCGCCGAGATGTTCTTCCGGGCCTTGGAACCCTTGGTGCCCCGACCGGCGGTCTTGCCCTTGGAGCCCTCACCGCGACCCACACGGGTCTTCGCGGTCTTGGCGCCCGGAGCCGGACGGAGGTGGTGGACCTTGATCGTCATTACTCGACCTCCTCGACCTTCACGAGGTGGTTCACGGCGAAGATCATGCCCCGAATCTCGGGACGGTCCTCCTTGACCACCACGTCATTGATCCGCTTGAGCCCGAGCGACCGCAGCGACTCGCGCTGGTTGTGCTTGGCCCCGATCTCGGACCGGACCTGGGTGACCTTGAGACGCGCCATCGTCATGCCCCCGTACCCGCGCGGGTCGCCAACATGGCGGCCGGCGCGACATCCTCGACCGGCAGGCCACGGCGAGCCGCGACCGCCTCCGGCGACTCGAGGCCCTTCAGCGCGGCCACGGTGGCGTGCACGATGTTGATCGGGTTCGAGGAGCCGAGGCTCTTCGAGAGCACATCGTGGATACCGGCGCACTCCAGCACGGCACGCACCGGACCACCCGCGATGACACCCGTACCGGCGCTGGCCGGCTTGAGCAGGACGACGCCGGCGGCGTCCTCGCCCTGCACCGGGTGCGGAATCGACGAGGCGATCCGGGGCACCTTGAAGAAGTGCTTCTTGGCCTCCTCGACACCCTTGGCGATCGCCGCGGGCACCTCCTTGGCCTTGCCGTAGCCCACGCCGACGGTGCCGTCGCCGTCGCCCACGATCACCAGGGCGGTGAAGCTGAAGCGACGACCACCCTTCACGACCTTGGCGACACGGTTGATAGCGACGACCCGCTCGAGGTGCGGGGTCTTCTCGACGGGCGCGTTACCGCGGCCGCCCTCACGGCGGTTGTCGCGGCGACCACCTTCGCTGCCACCGGACCCGCCGCCACGGCGCTGTTGACCTGGCATCAGCAGCCTTCCTTCCTTTTCGTGACGGGGTTAGAACTCGAGCCCGGCTTCGCGCGCGGCGTCGGCCAGCGCGGCGATCCGCCCCGCGTACCGGTTGCCACCGCGGTCGAAGACGACCTTGGAAACGCCAGCGGCCTTCGCCCGCTCGGCGAGGAGCGCGCCGACCTGGCGTGCCAGGGCGCTCTTGTCGCCCTCGCCGTTGCGGATCGAAGCGTCCAGCGTCGACGCCGACGCCAGGGTGTGACCCTTGGTGTCGTCGACGACCTGCGCCGTGATGTGCCGCAGCGAGCGGGTGACGACCAGGCGGGGACGCTCCGGCGTCCCGTTGACGTTCTTGCGAACGCGGAAGTGCCGACGCGCCCGCCCGATGGCGCGCTTGGCGGCGACGCCGCGACGGCGCTTGAGCAGCGTGGCGGTCACTTCTTACCTGCCTTTCCAGCCTTACGGCGGATGACCTCGCCCTGGTAACGAACACCCTTGCCCTTGTAGGGCTCCGGCGGGCGGATCTTCCGGATGTTGGCGGCCACCTCGCCGACCTGCTGCTTGTCGATACCCGACACGTGGAACAGGGTCGGCTTCTCGACCGTGAAGGTGATGCCGGCCGGGGCCTGCACGAGAACCGGGTGCGAGAACCCGAGCGCGAACTCCAGGTCGCTGCCCTTGGCGGTGACCCGGTAACCCGTGCCGGCGATCTCCAGGCTCTTGCGGTAGCCCTCGGTCACGCCGACGATCATGTTGGCGAGAAGGGTACGGGACAGCCCGTGCAGCTCCTTCGCCTTGCGCTCGTCGTTCGGGCGCGACACCTGCAGCTCGCCGGTCTCGGCGCGCTCCACCTTGATCGGCTCGGAGAGGACGTGCTGCAGCTCGCCCTTCGGGCCCTTCACCTTGACGGTCTGGCCGTCGATCGTGACATCGACACCGGCCGGAACCGGGATCGACTTACGTCCAATACGCGACATTTCTACCAGTCTCCCGTTACCAGACGAAGGCGAGGACTTCCCCGCCAACGCTCCGCTTGCGGGCCTGCCGGTCGGTGAGCAGCCCCTGGGACGTCGAAATGATCGCCACGCCCAGCCCACCGAGCACGCGCGGGAGCTCGTCCGACTTGGCGTAAACCCGGAGACCGGGCTTGGACACGCGCTTGATGCCGGCCAGGCTCCGCTCGCGGTTCTGGCCGTACTTCAGCTCGACGACCAGTCGCTTGCCGACGGCGCCCTCAGCGGGCTCCTCGACCGACCAGGTGGCGATGTAACCCTCGGCCTTGAGGACCTCGGCGATGTTCGCCTTGATCTTCGAGTAGGGCATCGTCACCTGGTCGTGGTACGCCTGGTTGGCGTTACGCAGACGCGTGAGCATGTCTGCGATCGGGTCGGTCATCGTCATGGGTTTGTCAGCCTTTCTCGCCGGGGTTCCCAGGTCGCCCGGGGCCTACGGCGAAGAGAGTGTTACCAGGAAGCCTTGGACACGCCGGGCAGCTCACCGCGGTGGGCCATCTCCCGGATGCACACGCGGCAGAGGCCGAACTTGCGGTAGACCGCCTTCGGACGCCCGCAGCGCTGGCAACGGGTGTACGCGCGCACCGAGAACTTCGGCTTCGCGGCCGCCTTCAGGATCAGCGCCTTCTTGGCCATCTCAGTTCTCCTTGAACGGGAAGCCCAGGAGCTTCAGCAGCGCCCGGCCCTCGTCGTCGGTCTTGGCGGTCGTGACCACCGTGATGTCCATGCCCCGCGTGCGATCGATCCGGTCCTGGTCGATCTCGTGGAACACCGACTGCTCGGTCAGGCCGAACGTGTAGTTGCCGTGACCGTCGAGCTTGCGCCCGTCCAGACCGCGGAAGTCACGGATACGCGGCAGCGCGATCGACAGCAGCCGGTCCAGGAACTCCCACATCCGGTCGCCACGAAGGGTGACCTTCGCGCCGATCGGCATGCCCTCGCGGAGCTTGAACTGCGCGATGGACTTGGTCGCCCGCCGCACCTGCGGCTTCTGACCGGTGATGGTGGCCAGGTCCCGGACCGCGCCGTCGATCAGCTTCGCGTCGCGAGCGGCCTCGCCGACACCCATGTTGACGACGATCTTGACCAGGCCCGGCACCTGCATCGCGTTGGCGTACTGGTACTGCTCGCGCAGCTTCGCCACGATCTCGTTGCGGTACCGCTGCTTGAGGCGCGGCTGAATCTTGGTTTCGGTAGCCGTGGTCATCAGAGGTCCTTACCGGTGCTACGCGCGATGCGAACCTTGCGGCCGTTCTCGTCGAACCGGTACCCGACCCGCGTCGGGTTGCCCTCGGAGTCCACGACCATCACGTTCGAGATGTGGATCGGAGCTTCCTGGGTGACGATGCCACCGGTCTTCGCGCCGCGCTGGGTGGTGCGGATGCGTTCGTGCTTCTTGACCCGGTTCACGCCCTCGACCAGGACCTTGTCCTGCCGCGGGTAGGCCGCGATGACCTTGCCCTTGGCACCCTTGTCCTTGCCGGCGATGACGACGACCGTGTCGCCCTTCTTCACCTTCACGGGCTACAGCACCTCCGGGGCCAGCGAGATGATCTTCATGAACCGCTTGTCCCGCAGCTCACGCCCAACCGGGCCGAAGATGCGGGTACCCCGCGGGTCCCCGCCCTCCTTGATGATGACGGCGGCGTTCTCGTCGAAGCGGATGTACGACCCGTCCGGGCGCCGCTTCTCCTTCGCGGTACGGACGACGACGGCCTTGACCACGTCGCCCTTCTTCACACCGGCACCCGGGATGGCGTCCTTCACGGTCGCCACGATCACGTCGCCGATGCCTGCGTAGCGCCGACCGGAGCCGCCGAGCACGCGGATGCACAGGATTTCCCGGGCACCCGTGTTGTCGGCGACGCGCAGTCGCGACTCCTGCTGGATCACGTCTATCTCCTATGTCTGCCAGTTCTCCACCGCGGTGGAGCTTGGCGGAACGCGGCTACTTAGCCCTTTCGAGGATCTCCACGACCCGCCACCGCTTGGTGGCGGAGAGCGGACGGGTCTCCATCAGCAGCACCCGGTCGCCGATGCCGCACGCGTTCTGCTCGTCGTGCGCCTTCAGCTTGCTGGTACGGCGCATGACCTTGCCGTACAGCGGGTGCTTGACCCGGTCCTCGACCTCGACGACGACCGTCTTCTCCATCTTGTCGCTGACCACGAGGCCCTCGCGCGTCTTGCGCCGGGCCCGCGGAGCGGCGTTCGTCTCACTCATGATGCAGCCACCTCAGTCGGCGCGGCCGAGAGCCCCAGCTCGCGCTCACGCATGATCGTGTAGATCCGGGCGATCTCCCGACGGATGACCTGCAGCCGGCGGTTGTTGTCCAGCTGCCCGGTCGCGGCCTGCACGCGGAGGTTGAACAGCTCCGCCTTGGCCTCCCGCAGCTTCGTGACCAGCTCCTCCTCGGAGAGCTCACGCAGCTCGGCGGCCTTAACGCCCGCTGCCATCAGGATTCACCCACTTCGCGCGTCACGATGCGGCACTTCATCGGGAGCTTGTGGATCGCGCGGCGCATCGCTTCCCGCGCAATCTGCTCGTTGGGGAAGGACATCTCGAAGAGAACCCGCCCCGGCTTGACATTGGCAACCCACCACTCCGGCGAGCCCTTACCGGAACCCATCCGGGTCTCGGCCGGCTTCTTGGTCAGCGCCTGGTCCGGGAAGACCGTGATCCAGACCTTGCCACCACGCTTGATGTGGCGGGTCATCGCGATACGCGCCGACTCGATCTGGCGGTTCGTGACGTAGGCCGGCTCAAGCGCCTGGATACCGAACTCGCCGAACACCACCCGGTTGCCACCCTTGGACGCGCCACTGCGGTCCGGGTGGTGCGGCTTGCGGAAGCCCTTCGGGGGCTTACGCGGCATCAGCATGGTGCTCAGCCCTCCTGCTGCTCGGCCGGCGCGGCCGAAGCCGGCGCGGCGCTGCTGTTACTTGCGTCGGCCGTGGCCGCCACCTCGGCGGCAGCCGCACGACCGGCCTCGGTGCCACCCGCGGTGGTGCCGGCGGAACCGGACCGACCGCGACGCGGCCGCTCGGGACGGTCGCCACGGTCACGGCGCGGACGCGCCGGGCCCGCCTCGGCCGGAGCTTCCCGACCGGGCACGGCGTCGCCCTTGTAGATCCAGACCTTCACGCCGATGCGGCCGAAGGTGGTACGGGCCTCGAAGAAGCCGTACTCGATGTTGGCCCGCAGCGTGTGCAGCGGAACGCGACCCTCACGGTAGAACTCCGTGCGGCTCATCTCCGCGCCGCCGAGACGGCCGGAGACCTGCACCCGGATGCCCTTGACGATCGAGTTCTTCATCGCCGACTGCATCGACTTGCGCATCGCCCGACGGAAGCTGACCCGGCTGGACAGCTGCTCGGCGACGCCCTGCGCGACGAGCTGGGCGTCCGACTCGGGGTTCTTCACCTCGAGAATGTTGAGCTGCACCTGCTTGCCGGTGAGCTTCTCCAGCTCGCCGCGGATCCGGTCCGCCTCGGCGCCCTTGCGGCCGATGACGATGCCCGGACGGGCGGTGTGGATGTCGACCCGGACCCGGTCACGGGTGCGCTCGATATCGACCTTGGAAATGCCGGCGCGCTCCAGGCCCTTGGACATCATCCGGCGGATCTTGACGTCCTCGCCGATGTAGTCCTTGTAGAGCTTGTCCGCGAACCAGCGCGACTTCCAGTCGGTCGAGATGCCGAGCCGGAACCCGTGCGGGTGAACCTTCTGACCCATTACTCGGCACCCTCCGTGCTGCTCTGCTGTACGGCGGCCTCGGCCGGCGCGGCCTTCTTCGCCGGCGCGGCCTTCTTGCTGGCCTTCTTCGCCGGCGCGCTCGGCGCAACCGCCTCAACCGCGATCGTGATGTGGCAGGTGCGCTTGCGGATCCGGTAGGCACGGCCCTGCGCCCGCGGCTGGAACCGCTTCAGCGTCGGGCCCTCGTCGACGTACGCCTCGCTGACGAGCAGCGCATCGGGGTCCAGCCGCTCGTTGTTCTCCGCGTTGGCGATCGCGCTGGCGAGCACCTTGTAAACCTGCTCGCTCGCGGCCTGCGGCGCGAACTGGAGCACCGTGAGCGCCTCCTTCGCGGGCAGACCGCGGACGAGGTTGACCACCCGGCGCGCCTTGGTCGGCGAGATGCGCACGTGTCGCGCAACCGCCCGCGCGCCCGGAAGCACCGGAGCGTCGCCCTTAACTGGCATCGCTGTAACCCCTTGATCCTCTATCCGTGGCTCGCCTTAGCGGCGGCGGCTCTTCCGGTCGTCCTTCTCGTGACCCTTGAACGTGCGGGTCAGCGCGAACTCGCCGAGCTTGTGCCCGACCATCGCCTCGGTGACGAACACCGGGACGTGCTTGCGACCGTCGTGCACGGCGATCGTGTGCCCGAGCATCTCCGGGATGATCGTCGAGCGCCGCGACCAGGTCTTGATGACGTTCTTCGAGCCCTTCTCGTTCTGGACTTCCACCTTCTTGAGCAGGTGGTCGTCGATGAACGGGCCCTTCTTCAGGCTGCGAGGCATCTCTTATCTCCCTCAGCCGCGCTTACGCGTCGCGTAGCGGCGGCGGACGATCAGCCGGTCGCTCGGCTGGCCCTTCCGGCGGGTACGACCCTCCGGCTTACCCCACGGGTTGACCGGGTGCCGGCCACCAGAGGTCTTACCCTCACCACCACCGTGCGGGTGGTCGACCGGGTTCATGGCCACACCACGGACGGTCGGGCGCTTGCCCTTCCACCGCATCCGGCCGGCCTTACCCCAGTTGATGTTCGACTGGTCGGCGTTGCCGATCTCGCCGACGGTCGCCCGGCACCGCACGTCGACGCGCCGGATCTCGCCCGAGGGCATCCGCAGCGTGGCGTACGCGCCCTCGCGACCCAGCAGCTGAATGCCGACGCCCGCCGAGCGGGCCAGCTTCGCGCCACCGCCCGGACGCAGCTCCACATTGTGGATCGTGGTACCGACCGGGATGTTGCGCAGCGGCAGGTTGTTGCCGGGCTTGATGTCGGCGCCCGGGCCGGACTCGACCGTGTCGCCCTGCTTCAGGTCCTTCGGCGCGACGATGTAGCGCTTCTCGCCGTCGACGTAGTGCAGCAGCGCGATCCGCGCGGTGCGGTTCGGGTCGTACTCGATGTGCGCGACCTTCGCCGGCACGCCGTCCTTGTCGACCCGCTTGAAGTCGATCAGACGGTACTGGCGCTTGTGCCCACCGCCGTGGTGCCGCGTCGTGATCCGGCCGTGCGCGTTGCGCCCGCCCTTCTTCGGCAGCGGGACCAGCAGCGACTTCTCCGGCGTCGACCGGGTGATCTCGGCGAAGTCGGCGACACTGGAGCCACGGCGGCCCGGCGTCGTCGGCTTGTACTTACGGATAGCCATTGTCTATACCCCTCAGCTGACCGGGCCGCCGAAGGCCTCGATCCGGTCTCCGTCAGCCAGCTTCACCATCGCGCGCTTGGTGGCCTTGCGCTGCCCGAACCCGGTGCGGGTCCGCTTGCGCTTGCCCTCGCGGTTGAGGGTGTTAACCGTCAGGACGCGGACGTTGAAGATCTGCTGGATAGCGATCTTGATCTCGGTCTTGTTGGCGTCCGGGTGCACCAGGAACGTGTACCAGTTCCGGTTCAGCTCCCCGTAGCTCTTCTCCGAGACGACCGGCGCCACGATGATGTCGCGCGGGTCAGCAATCGTGGTCACTTGGCTTCCTCACTTCCGGCTGCACCGGCCGTCTCCGCCGGAACCCGGAGGAACTCGTTCAGGGCCTCGGTGGTGAAGACCACGGCGTCGGCGACCAGCACGTCGTACGTGTTCAGCTGGCCGGCCTCGATCAGGTGCACGCTCGCCTCGTTACGCAGCGCGAGCCAGTTGATCTCGTCCTCGCTGCTCAGCACGACCAGCACCCGGGTGGCCTGGGTGACCTTGCGCAGCGTCGCCAGCGCGGCCTTGGTCGACGGCTTGTCGCCGGCGACGAAGCCCTCGACGACGTGCAGACGACCGCCACGGGCCCGGTCCGAGAGGGCGCCGCGCAGGGCGGCGGCCTTCATCTTCTTCGGGGTCCGCTGGCTGTAGTCACGCGGCACCGGGCCGTGCACCACGCCACCGCCGGCGAACTGCGGCGCCCGGATCGAGCCCTGACGGGCCCGGCCGGTGCCCTTCTGCTTGTACGGCTTCTTGCCGCCACCGGCGACCTCGCCGCGGGTCTTGGTCTTGTGCGTGCCCTGCCGCGCGGCGGCGAGCTGCGCAACCACGACCTGGTGCATCAGCGCGATGTTCGCCTGCGTGTCGAAGACCTCGCCGGGCAGCTCGACCGAGCCGCTCTTCGCGCCCTCGACGTTCAGCACGTCAACGGTCGTCACTTCGTCGCACCGCCCTTCTTAGCAGCGGAGCGAACCAGCACCAGCGCGCCCTTGGGGCCGGGGATGGCGCCCTTGACGAGCAGGAGGTTGTTCTCCGCGTCGACCGCCTGCACGGTCACGTTCTGCACGGTGAACCGCACGCCACCCATGCGACCGGCCATCCGCACGCCCTTGAAGACGCGACCGGGGGTCGCGCAGCCGCCGATGGAGCCGGGCGAGCGGTGCTTGCGCTCGACACCGTGGCTCGCGCGCAGACCGTGGAAGCCGTGCCGCTTCATGACGCCGGCGAAGCCCTTGCCCTTGGTCTTGCCGGTCACGTCGATCGGCGCGCCCTCGGCGAACGCCTCGACGGTGACCTCCTGGCCGAGCTCGTACTCGCTCGCGTCCGAGGTCCGGATCTCGACGATGTGCCGCCGCGGGGCCGCGCCGGACTTCGCGAAGTGGCCGGACTTCGGCTTGTTGACCTTGCGCGGGTCGATGGCGCCGAAAGCCAGCTGGACCGCGGAGTAGCCGTCCTTGTCGGGGGTGCGTACCTGCGTAACGACGCACGGGCCGGCCTGCACCACGGTCACGGGCACAACGCGGTTGTTGTCCCAGACCTGGGTCATGCCGAGCTTGGCGCCCAGGATGCCCTTCACTTGCCTGTCCATTAGTCCGGTCCCTACAGCTTGATCTCGATGTCGACGCCAGCCGGCAGGTCGAGGCGCATGAGCGAGTCGACCGTCTTGGGGGTCGGGTCGATGATGTCGATCAGACGCTTGTGCGTGCGCATCTCGAAGTGCTCGCGCGAGTCCTTGTACTTGTGCGGCGAACGGATCACGCAGAAACGGTTGATCTCCGTGGGCAGCGGCACCGGGCCTGCAACCTGCGCCCCGGTGCGCGTCACCGTCTCGACGATCTTCCGCGCCGAGGAGTCGACGACCTCGTGGTCGTAGGCCTTGAGCCGGATGCGGATCTTCTGTCCCGCCATGATGGCTTCTGTTCCTTCTCTCGATGCCGCTTCATACGGGGGCTCCGCCCCCGAAGGCGTAATGCCTCGCTTTCGCTCGGCCCTGCCTTCGCAGTCCTTCCACCTGGCCCCGCCGTGCCGGCTGAGCCCCGGTGGCCGACCCCCGCGGTCGGGCGTGTCGCGCTCCCTGACCAGGCTCCGCCCCAGGAATCCGAGGCGATCCGGCCCGTGCACAACAGCTGACCCGTCGGGGGTCGGGCGCCGGCCGTGTTACCACTGGCCGGACGCCGAGCGAGGGTGGCTGACTGAAGCACAGTCAGCCACCCTGCGCGGACGCAACCTGACTAGTATGCCGCACTACCGTGCAGCAACGCCAATCGGGTTACCCTGATCACTTAATGATCTTGGTGACGAACCCCGCGCCAACCGTACGGCCACCCTCGCGGATCGCGAACTTGAGGTTCTCCTCCATCGCGATGGGCTGGATGAGCTTGACGGTCATCGTGGTGTTGTCGCCCGGCATGACCATCTCGGTGCCCTCAGGCAGCGTGACGACGCCGGTGACGTCCGTGGTCCGGAAGTAGAACTGCGGACGGTAGTTCTGGAAGAACGGGGTGTGCCGGCCACCCTCCTCCTTGGAGAGGATGTAGACGGTCGCCTCGAACTCCGTGTGCGGCGTGGTCGTGCCGGGCTTGACGACAACCATGCCCCGCTCGACGTCCTCACGCTTGATGCCGCGGAGCAGCAGACCGACGTTCTCACCCGCGCGGGCCTCGTCGAGCAGCTTCCGGAACATCTCGATGCCGGTGCAGGTGGTCTTGATCGACTTCTCGCGGATACCGACGATCTCGACCTCCTCGTTCGGCTTGAGGACGCCACGCTCGGCGCGACCGGTGACGACGGTGCCACGACCGGTGATCGTGAAGACGTCCTCGATCGGCATCAGGAACGGCTTGTCGGTCTCGCGCTCCGGCTGCGGGATCGCGGTGTCGACCGCGTTCATCAGCTCCATGAGCCGGCCGGTCCACTCCGGGTCGCCCTCGAGCGCCTTGAGCGCCGAGACGCGCACGACCGGCAGGTCGTCGCCCGGGTACTCCTGCGACGAGAGCAGCTCGCGGACCTCGAGCTCGACGAGCTCCAGCAGCTCCTCGTCATCGACCATGTCGCTCTTGTTGAGCGCCACGACGATGTAGGGAACGCCGACCTGGCGGGCCAGCAGCACGTGCTCGCGGGTCTGCGGCATCGGGCCGTCGGTCGCCGCGACCACCAGGATGGCGCCGTCCATCTGCGCCGCACCGGTGATCATGTTCTTGATGTAGTCGGCGTGACCGGGGCAGTCGACGTGCGCGTAGTGCCGCGCCTCGGTCTGGTACTCGACGTGCGCGATCGAGATCGTGATGCCGCGGGCCTTCTCCTCCGGCGCCTTGTCGATCTCGTCGAACGGCGTGTACGGGTTCAGGTCCGGGAACTGGTCGTGCAGGACCTTGGTGATGGCCGCCGTCAGCGTCGTCTTACCGTGGTCGATGTGACCAATGGTGCCGATGTTGACGTGCGGCTTAGTCCGCTCGAACTTCGCCTTCGCCACTGGTGTCCTCCTGTGGACTTCTTGGTTCGTACGCCCGGCGCGCCGTTCGGCGCTCAGGACTCTGTCGACAGCCTTCCGGCCCGCGTGTTGCGGCCGGAAACACTTGGGTCCTACGGCGGTCAAGCCTTCAGGCCCGGTCGGCGCAGCTCGCCCGAAGGCGAGCCGGGGATCACTCCCCGGTCGCCTTCGCGATGATCTCCTTCGCCACGTTGGCCGGAACCTCGGCGTAGGAGTCGAACTGCATGCTGTAGCTCGCCCGGCCCTGGGTCTTCGACCGCAGGTCGCCGACGTAGCCGAACATCTCCGACAGCGGCACCAGGGCGCGGACGACGCGGGCACCGCCGCGCTCCTCCATCGCCTGGATGATGCCACGGCGGGAGTTGAGGTCGCCGATGACGTCACCCATGTTTTCCTCAGGGGTGGTGACCTCGACGGACATCATCGGCTCGAGCAGCGCGGGGTCCGCCCGACGGGCGGCGTCCTTGAGCGCCATCGAGCCAGCAATCTTGAACGCCATTTCCGACGAGTCGACCTCGTGGTACTGGCCGTCCACCAGCGTCAGCTTGACGCCCACCAGCGGGTAGCCGGCGAGGATGCCGTACTGCATGGCGTCCTGCGCGCCCGCGTCCACCGAGGGGATGAACTCCCGGGGGATGCGACCACCGGTCACCGCGTTGGCGAACTCGTAGGTCGGCGCGTCGTTGCCCAGCGGCAGCGGCTCCAGGCTGATGATCACGCGCGCGTACTGGCCGGAACCACCGGTCTGCTTCTTGTGCGTGTACTCGACCTTCTCGACCGCGCGGCGGATCGTCTCGCGGTAGGCGACCTGCGGGCGGCCGATGTTCGCCTCGACGTTGAACTCGCGCCGCATCCGGTCGACCAGGATGTCGAGGTGCAGCTCGCCCATGCCGGCGATGACCGTCTGCCCGGTCTCCTCGTCGTTGAAGACGCGGAAGGTCGGGTCCTCCTCGGCGAGACGCTGGATCGCGGTGCCCAGCTTCTCCTGGTCCGACTTGGTCTTCGGCTCGATCGCCACCTGGATGACCGGCTCCGGGAACGTCATCGACTCCAGGATGACCGGGTTGGCCGGGTCGCAGAGGGTGTCGCCGGTGGTGGTCTGCTTCAGGCCCTGCACCGCGATGATGTCACCCGCCTGCGCGCTCGACCGCTCCTCACGCTTGTTCGCGTGCATCTGGTAGATCTTGCCGATCCGCTCCTTGCGGTCCTTGGTGGAGTTGATCACCTGGGACCCGGACTCCAGCGTGCCGGAGTAGACGCGGACGTACGTCAGCTTGCCGAGGTGCTTGTCGGTCTGGATCTTGAAGGCCAGACCGGAGAACGGCTCGGCGTTCGACGGCTTGCGCTGCATCGGCGTCTCGCCGTCGGTCGCGGTGCCCTCGATCGCCGGGATGTCCAGCGGCGACGGCAGGTAGGCGACCACCGCGTCGAGCATGGGCTGGATGCCCTTGTTCTTGAACGCGGTGCCGGTCAGGACCGGGTTGGCCTTGCCGGCGATGGTGGCACGCCGGATCGCGGCCCGGATCTCGTCGGCGGAGATCTCCTCGCCCTCGAGGTACTTCTCCATCACCGCGTCGTCGACGTCGGCGAGCGTCTCCATGAGCTTCTCGCGCCACTCGGCGGCGGAGTCGGCGAGGTCGGCCGGGATCTCCTCGACCGCGTAGTCCTCACCCTTCTGGGTCTCGCCGCGCCAGGTCAGCGCACGCATCTCGATCAGGTCGACGACGCCGATGAAGTCGGCCTCCGCCCCGATCGGGATCTGCAGCACCAGCGGGGTGGCGTTGAGCCGGTCGATCATCATCTGTACGCAGCGGAAGAAGTCGGCGCCGGTCCGGTCGAGCTTGTTGACGAAGCACATCCGGGGGACGTTGTACTTGTCCGCCTGACGCCACACGTTCTCGGTCTGCGGCTCGACGCCGGCAACGCCGTCGTACACCGCGACCGCGCCGTCGAGCACCCGCAGCGACCGCTCGACCTCGACCGTGAAGTCGACGTGGCCGGGCGTGTCGATGATCTGGATCGTGTGACCCTTCCACTCGCACTTCGTGGCGGCGGAGGTGATCGTGATACCCCGCTCCTGCTCCTGCTCCATCCAGTCCATGACGGCGGCGCCCTCGTGGACCTCACCGATCTTGTACGTGATACCGGTGTAGAACAGGATCCGCTCAGTGGTCGTGGTCTTACCGGCATCGATGTGCGCCATGATGCCGATGTTGCGTACCTTGGCGAGCGCGTCTGCGGCGGCCACTTCAATCCCTACTTCGTCTCGTCGGAGTCCGCTGTCGCCAGCGGCGGTTCCGCTTCACGACCGCTCCGGTGCGGTCGCGGGGCTCGCGCCCCGCGACCGCCCGGGAACCGTCATTACCAGCGGTAGTGCGCGAAGGCCTTGTTCGACTCGGCCATCTTGTGCGTGTCCTCGCGCCGCTTGACGGCGGCGCCGAGGCCGTTGCTCGCGTCGAGCAGCTCGTTCGTCAGACGCTCGACCATGGTCTTCTCGCGGCGGGCGCGCGAGTACTGCACCAGCCAGCGCAGCCCGAGGGTGGTCGCCCGGGACGGACGGACCTCGACCGGCACCTGGTAGGTCGCGCCACCGACGCGGCGGCTGCGGACCTCGAGGGTCGGCTTCACGTTGTCCATCGCGCGCTTGAGCGTCACGACCGGGTCCGTGCCGGACTTCTCCCGGCAGGCCTCGAGCGCGGCGTACACGATCGTCTCGGCGAGCTGCCGCTTGCCGCGCAGCAGGATCTTGTTCACCAGCTGGGTGACCAGCGGGGAGTTGTAAACCGGGTCCGCGACCAACGGGCGGCGCGGAGCGGGGCCCTTACGCGGCATGTCAGCTCTTCTCCTTCTTCGCGCCGTAGCGGCTGCGGGCCTGCTTGCGGTTGCGGACACCCTGGGTGTCCAGCGAACCACGGACGATCTTGTAGCGCACGCCGGGCAGGTCCTTCACACGGCCGCCACGCACGAGCACGATGGAGTGCTCCTGCAGGTTGTGACCGACGCCGGGGATGTAGGCGGTCACCTCGATCTGGCTGCTGAGCTTGACGCGAGCAACCTTGCGCAGCGCCGAGTTCGGCTTCTTCGGGGTGGTGGTGTACACGCGGGTGCACACGCCTCGCCGCTGAGGACTCCCCTTCAGCGCCGGGGTCTTGGTCTTGGTCGTCTTCGCCTGCCGGCCCTTGCGGACCAGCTGCTGGATCGTGGGCACCGGGTTTCTCCGCTCCCTTCGGCCGTCTTTCGCGGCCGCGCCGTCTGCCGTAGCCGCCCTCGCGGGCTGCTCTCCTACACTCCGGCCAGGGCCCTCGGTCGAGGTCCCGGCACCCGCGGTCGGGCGTGTCGCCCGTCCCGCGGCCCCCGGCACGCGTTCGCACGCACACCGGAGTGTTCGTCTCTGTCGTGGCACTGCTCGATCGCCCTTGCGGGCGGATCGGGCGCACGCACGCATTGCCCGGGCAGGCCCGGGCACGAGGGGAAAGAGTACCCACCGTGAGCGTGCAGGTCAAAACGAGATCCGGACGAGGCTCCCGCCTCATCCGCGCTTCCGTATCGCCATCCCACCCATGGAGAGCAACTCCAGTAAGAAAGTGTACCCACACCCACCCGGAACGGCTCGTCCGGTCCCCCGTGGCCGACTTCACCGCGACGTCCGGGAACAAACCCGTCGCGGGGGACGCCGGCCCGCCGAACCCGTCAGACGGCTTGCAGGAACAGCGCGAGCCCGAACGACGCGGCGGTGACGGTCAGGCCGATCCCGCCGCAGATCAGGCCCGCGATCGCCAGCCCACGGCCGGTGAATCGGATGGCCGGTGGCGGAGCGATCCGACGGATCTGTCGCATCCCGAACAACGCCAGCGCGAGCGCCGCGATTCCCGCCAGCCCGCTGAGCAGCGCGAACGCGCCCGCCGCCCAGGCGCCCCAGCCGGCGTCGGCACCGGCCAGCCCGAAGCAGGTGACCAGCACCGAGACCAGGATGGAGGCGATCCCGGCGACGAGCGACCCGACCGCCGGCCCCGAGGCGACCGGCGGGACGTCGAGGTGCACCAGCCCGAACGGCGTGCCGGGGACGGCCTCCACCCGGCGCGGCGGCCGGACCGCGTCCCGCGGCGGCGGCGGAACCGGCGCACCGGGAGCGCCGGCGCCCGGCGTGCGGAAGGGGGCCGGGGTCGCGGGCCGGAACCCGGCGGCCGGGTACGAGGTCGCGGGGATCGGCGCGGACGGAGCCGGCGGCGCCGGGGCGAACGCGGGCGCCGGCTCGGCGACCGCCGCCGGACTGGACGGCGGGACCGCCGGCGGCTCGTGATCGAGGGGGCTCGGGTCGCTCGCGGCCGGCCGCGGGGCGTCATCAGCGCGATCGCCCCGGCCGGGCGGCGGCGGGAGGTCGGACGCCGCCCCGGCCGGCGCCTCCCGCACGGGCTCGTCCTCGGCCGGCTGCTGCCGCGCCTCATCCGTCACGGACTCCCCCTCCACCTCAACGGCAACCCGCGTGCCGGCGAGCCAGGAACCAGGCTACCGGTGACGTCCAGGGCGCTTCGCGGCGCTAGTCGACGGTCGGGGCGAAGTCCTGCCCGACCGGGGTCGTCGCGAGGGCGAACAGCCCGATCACGGCGACGACGACCAGGGTGGTGGCGGCCAGGACCAGACCGGCCCAGGCGAGTCGCTCACCGCGCGCCAGCCAGGCCGCGCCGGTCAGATAACCCCCCGAGGCGTACGCCTCCCGGCGCGCCTGCCGGGCCAGCGTCAACGCCACCGTCGCCGGCACGACGCCGCCGAGGAACGGCCCGGTCACCGCCGCGACGAGCCCGAGCAGGAACACGGTGCGGGCCTTGGTGGAGCGGACCGGGTCCGGATCGAGCGGGTGACGCGCGGCGCTCGGAACGGACACGGGCAGCGACGTCATCGGCACTCCCCCAGCGTACAAAAGGCCAGGGCGCCCGCCGCCTCGCGCGAGCGAGACGACGGGCGCCCTGGATGGAGCTGGTTAGCGGTACGACCCGAAGTCGAAGTCGTCCAGCGGCACGGCCTGCCCGCTGGCCGGCCCGAACCCGTAGTCGGTCTCCGGGTAACCGGTCATCGAGTAGACCTTGGCCTTGGCCTCCTCGGTCGGCTCGACCCGGACGTTGCGGTACTTGCTGATGCCCGTACCGGCCGGGATGAGCTTTCCGATGATGACGTTCTCCTTGAGGCCGACGAGCGAGTCGCTGCGCGAGTTGATCGCCGCGTCGGTCAGCACCCGGGTGGTCTCCTGGAAGGAGGCCGCCGAGAGCCAGGAGTCGGTCGCCAGCGAGGCCTTGGTGATACCCATCAGCACCGGACGACCCGCCGCGGGCTCGCCGCCCTCGGCCACGAGTCGGCGGTTCTCCGACTCGAAGACCGCCCGGTCGACGAGCACGCCCGGCAGGAACTCGGTCGCACCGGAGTCGATGACCGTCACCCGCTTCAGCATCTGGCGGATGATGATCTCGATGTGCTTGTCGTGGATGAGCACACCCTGCGAGCGGTAGACCTCCTGGACCTCCTGGGTCAGGTGGACCTGGACCGCCCGCGGGCCGAGGATGCGGAGCAGCTCGTGCGGGTCGATGGTGCCCTCGGTGAGCTTCTCGCCGACCTCGACGTGGTCCCCGTCCTGCGCGCGCAGGCGCACGCGCTTCGAGATCTTGTCGTGGACGATCTCGTCGCTGCCGTCGTCCGGCACGATGATGATCTTCCGCGACCGCTCGCCGTCCTCGATCCGGATCCGGCCCGGGGTCTCAGCGATCGGCGCCTTGCCCTTCGGCACCCGCGCCTCGAAGATCTCCTGCACACGCGGCAGACCCTGGGTGATGTCCTCACCGGCGACACCACCGGTGTGGAACGTCCGCATCGTCAGCTGCGTACCGGGCTCACCGATCGACTGGGCGGCGATGATGCCGACCGCCTCGCCGACGTCCACCGTCAGGCCGGTCGGCAGCGAACGGCCGTAGCAGGCCGCACAGACGCCCAGCTTCGACTCGCAGGTGAGAACGCTGCGCACCCGCACCGTGTCGACGCCGGCCTCCACGATCCTGTCGACCAGCACGGTGTTGAGGTCCGCACCCCGCTCGGCGACCACGGTGCCGTCCGGCCCCTTGATGTCGTCGGCCAGGGTACGGGCGTGCACACCGGTCTCCGCGTGCTCGTGCACGACGAGCTGGCCTTCGCGAACCTCGCCGACCTGCATCGGGATGGCCCGGTCGGTGCCGCAGTCCTCCTCGCGGATGATCACGTCCTGCGAGACGTCCACCAGACGACGGGTCAGGTAACCCGAGTCGGCGGTCCGCAGCGCGGTGTCCGCGAGACCCTTCCGGGCACCGTGCGTGGAGATGAAGTACTCCAGCACGGAGAGACCCTCCCGGTAGCTGGCCTTGATCGGCCGCGGGATGATCTCACCCTTCGGGTTGGCCACCAGACCACGGATCGCGGCGATCTGACGGAGCTGGAGGAGGTTACCGCGGGCACCCGAGTTGATCATCTTCCACAGCGGGTTCTCCTGCGGAAGCGCGGTCTCCATCTCCTTGGCGACCTCGTTGGTCGCCTTGGTCCAGATCTCGATGAGTTCGCCGCGGCGCTCCTCGGCGGTCATCAGACCCCGCTGGTACTGCTTGTCGATCCGGTCGGCTTCCTTCTCGTACCGCTCCAGGATCTCCCGCTTGCGCGGGGGCGCGATGACGTCCTCCATGCCGATCGTCACGCCGGACCAGGTGGCCCAGTGGAAACCGGCCTCCTTGAGCCCGTCGAGCGTCGCGGCCAGCGCCACCTTCGGGAACCGCTCGGCAAGGTCGTTGACGATCGCCGACAGCTGGCTCTTGCGGATCTCGTAGTTCACGAAGCGGTAGCCCTGCGGCAGCGTCTCGTTGAACAGCACCCGGCCCAGCGTGGTCTCCACGGTGAGCGGCTCGCCCGGGGTCCACCCCTCGGGCGCCTCCCACTCCGGCGCGCCGGACCCGTTGTCGACCCCGATCACGCCCTGCAGGCGGATCTTGACCGGCGTCTGCAGGTGCAGATCGCCGTTGTCGAACGCCATCCGCGCCTCGGCGTCGGAGCTGAACGCCCGACCCTCGCCGATGCCGCCGGGCGTGAGGTGGGTCAGGTGGTACAGCCCGATGACCATGTCCTGGGTGGGCATGGTGACCGGCTTGCCGTCGGCCGGCTTGAGGATGTTGTTCGACGACAGCATCAGGATCCGCGCCTCGGCCTGCGCCTCGGCCGACAGCGGCACGTGCACCGCCATCTGGTCACCGTCGAAGTCCGCGTTGAACGCGGTGCAGACGAGCGGGTGGATCTGGATGGCCTTGCCCTCGACCAGCTGCGGCTCGAAGGCCTGGATACCCAGACGGTGCAGGGTCGGCGCCCGGTTGAGCAGCACCGGGTGCTCGCCGATGACCTCTTCCAGCACGTCCCACACGACCGGCCGCTGCCGCTCGACCATCCGCTTGGCGGACTTGATGTTCTGCGCGTGGTTGAGGTCGACCAGCCGCTTCATCACGAACGGCTTGAAGAGCTCCAACGCCATCTGCTTCGGCAGACCGCACTGGTGCAGCTTCAGCTGCGGGCCGACGACGATGACCGAACGGCCGGAGTAGTCGACGCGCTTACCGAGCAGGTTCTGCCGGAACCGGCCCTGCTTGCCCTTGAGCATGTCGGAGAGCGACTTCAGCGGCCGGTTACCCGGACCAGTCACCGGACGCCCACGACGACCGTTGTCGAACAGCGCGTCAACGGCCTCCTGAAGCATCCGCTTCTCGTTGTTGACGATGATCTCGGGCGCGCCGAGGTCGATCAGCCGCTTGAGCCGGTTGTTCCGGTTGATCACACGGCGGTACAGGTCGTTGAGGTCGGAGGTCGCGAAGCGGCCACCGTCGAGCTGCACCATCGGCCGCAGGTCCGGCGGGATCACCGGAACGCAGTCGAGCACCATGCCGAGCGGCGAGTTGCGGGTGTTGAGGAACGCCGCGACGACCTTGAGCCGCTTCAGCGCCCGGATCTTCCGCTGACCCTTGCCGCTCCGGATGATCTCGCGCAGGTTGTCGGCCTCGGCGTCGAGGTCCATGTTGTGCAGCAGCGCCTTGATCGCCTCGGCGCCCATGCCGCCGGTGAAGTACTCACCGAACCGGTCCCGCAGCTCGCGGTAGAGCAGCTCGTCGGTGACCAGCTGCTTCGGCTCCAGCTTGCGGAAGGTGTCGAGCACCTCGTCGAGGCGGTCGATCTCCCGCTGCGCGCGGTCGCGGATCTGCCGCATCTCGCGCTCGCCGCCCTCTTTGACCTTGCGGCGGACGTCGGCCTTGGCGCCCTCGGCCTCGAGCTCGGCCAGGTCGGCCTCGAGCTTGGCGGCCCGCTTCTCGATCTCCGAGTCGCGGCTGTTCTCCGCCTGCCGCTTCTCCGCGAGGATCTCGTTCTCGATCGTGGACAGGTCGCGGTGACGCGCCTCGGCGTCCACGCTCGTGACCACGTACGAGGCGAAGTAGATGATCTTCTCGAGGTCCTTCGGCGCCAGGTCGAGCAGGTAGCCCAGCCGGCTGGGAACGCCCTTGAAGTACCAGATGTGGGTGACCGGGGCGGCCAGCTCGATGTGGCCCATACGCTCGCGCCGCACCTTGGAGCGGGTCACCTCGACGCCGCAGCGCTCACAGATGATGCCCTTGAAGCGGACGCGCTTGTACTTACCGCAGTAGCACTCCCAGTCCCGCTGCGGACCGAAGATCTTCTCGCAGAAGAGCCCGTCCTTTTCCGGCTTGAGCGTGCGGTAGTTGATCGTCTCAGGCTTCTTGACCTCGCCGTGCGACCACTGACGGATGTCGTCGGCGGTGGCCAGGCCAATGCGCAGCTCGTCGAAGAAGTTGACGTCGAGCACGTTATGTGTCCCTCGTGTCGTTGTCCGTTGATTGCCACTCAGGCGGAGGTCGGGGGCGGCATGACCCGCGGAGGGATCAAACCTGACCGCCCGGAGCGGGGCATGCCGCCCCCGACCTCACGCACCCCTAAACCTCTTCGACGCTGCTCGGCTCACGCCGGGACAGGTCGATGCCGAGTTCCTCCGCGGCCCGGAACACCTCGTCGTCGGTCTCGCGCATCTCCAGGGCCACGCCGTCGCTCGACAGCACCTCGACGTTGAGGCAGAGTGACTGCAGCTCCTTGAGCAGCACCTTGAACGACTCCGGGATGCCCGGCTCGGGAATGTTCTCGCCCTTGACGATGGCCTCGTACACCTTCACCCGGCCGAGAACGTCGTCGGACTTGATCGTGAGCAGCTCCTGCAGCGCGTAGGCCGCGCCGTAGGCCTGCATCGCCCAACACTCCATCTCGCCGAACCGCTGGCCACCGAACTGCGCCTTACCACCCAGCGGCTGCTGCGTGATCATCGAGTACGGGCCGGTCGACCGAGCGTGGATCTTGTCGTCGACCAGGTGGTTCAGCTTGAGGATGTAGATGTAGCCGACCGCGATCGGGTCCGGCAGCGGCTCACCGGAACGACCGTCGAACAGCTGCGCCTTACCGCTCGCGCCGATCAGCTGCTTGCCGTCCCGGTTGGGCAGCGTGCTGCTGAGCAGGCCGGAGATCTCCTCCTCCTTGGCGCCGTCGAAGACCGGCGTCGCCACGTTGGTGTCGGGCTCCGACTCGTCCGCCCCGATCGACCGCAGCGCCGTCTTCCACTCGGCGTCGTCGCCGTCGACCTTCCAACCGGTCTTGGCGACCCAGCCGAGGTGGGTCTCGAGCACCTGGCCGATGTTCATACGGCTCGGCACACCCAGCGGGTTGAGCACGATGTCGACCGGCGTGCCGTCCTCGAGGAACGGCATGTCCTCGACGGGCAGGATCTTGGAGATGACGCCCTTGTTGCCGTGCCGGCCGGCGAGCTTGTCACCGTCCTGGATCTTCCGCTTCTGGGCGACGTAGACCCGGACCAGCTCGTTGACGCCCGGCGGCAGCTCGTCGCCGTCCTCGCGCGAGAACGTGCGCACGCCGATCACCGTGCCGGTCTCGCCGTGCGGCACCTTCAGCGAGGTGTCCCGCACCTCGCGCGCCTTCTCACCGAAGATCGCGCGGAGCAGCCGCTCCTCCGGCGTCAGCTCGGTCTCCCCCTTGGGGGTCACCTTGCCGACCAGGATGTCACCGGGCACGACCTCGGCGCCGATGCGGATGATGCCGCGCTCGTCGAGGTCGGCGAGCATCTCCTCGCTGACGTTCGGGATGTCGCGGGTGATCTCCTCCGGGCCCAGCTTCGTGTCGCGGGCGTCGACCTCGTGCTCCTCGATGTGGATCGAGGTGAGCACGTCCTGCTGCACGAGGCGCTGCGACAGGATGATCGCGTCCTCGTAGTTGTGCCCCTCCCAGGTCATGAACGCCACGAGCAGGTTGCGCCCGAGCGCCATCTCGCCCTCGTCGGTGCACGGACCGTCGGCGATGACCTGTCCGGCCTCGACGCGGTCGCCCTCGAAGACGACCGGCTTCTGGTTGACGCAGGAGCCGGCGTTGGAGCGGCGGAACTTGTGCAGCAGGTAGGTACGACGGTGGCCGTCGTCCTGGTGCACCGTCACGTAGTCGGCGCACAGGTCCTCGACCACGCCGCCGACCTCGGCGACGACCACGTCACCGGCGTCGACCGCGGCACGGTACTCCATGCCGGTGCCGACCAGCGGCGACTCGGCCTTGACCAGCGGCACCGCCTGGCGCTGCATGTTCGCGCCCATGAGCGCGCGGTTGGCGTCGTCGTGCTCGAGGAACGGGATCATCGCGGTCGCGACGGAGACCATCTGCCGCGGCGAGACGTCCATGTAGTCGACCGCCGTCGGGGCGACGAAGTCGACCTCACCGCCCTTCCGGCGGACCAGGACGCGGTCCTCGGCGAACGAACCGTCGCTCTTGAGCGGCGCGTTGGCCTGCGCCTTGACGAACCGGTCCTCCTCGTCCGCGGTCAGGTAGTCGATCTGGTCGGTGACCCGACCCTCGACGACCTTGCGGTACGGCGTCTCGACGAAGCCGAACGGGTTGACCCGGGCGAACGTGGAGAGCGCCCCGATCAGACCGATGTTCGGGCCTTCCGGCGTCTCGATCGGGCACATCCGGCCGTAGTGGGACGGGTGCACGTCACGGACCTCGAAGCCCGCCCGCTCACGCGACAGACCACCCGGGCCGAGCGCGCTCAGCCGACG
The DNA here is from genome assembly GCF_900107255.1 of Micromonospora pattaloongensis. Classification (GTDB taxonomy): domain Bacteria; phylum Actinomycetota; class Actinomycetes; order Mycobacteriales; family Micromonosporaceae; genus Micromonospora_I; species Micromonospora_I pattaloongensis. The sequence goes on from NZ_FNPH01000003.1 coordinate 482,835, forward strand.
CCGGTGGGTCAGACCCGCCAGCGGGTTGGTCTGGTCCATGAACTGCGACAGCTGCGACGTACCGAAGAACTCCTTGATCGCCGCCACCACCGGGCGGATGTTGATCAGGGTCTGCGGCGTGATCGCCTCGACGTCCTGCGTGGTCATCCGCTCGCGGACGACCCGCTCCATCCGGGACAGGCCGACCCGAACCTGGTTCTGGATCAGCTCGCCGACGGTACGCAGGCGACGGTTACCGAAGTGGTCGATGTCGTCGGCCTCGTAGCCCTCCTCACCGGCGTGCAGCCGGCAGAGGTACTCGACGGTCGCGACGATGTCGTCCTCGGTGAGCGTGCCGGTGGTGATCGGCACGTCCACTTCGAGCTTCTTGTTGAACTTGTACCGACCGACCTTGGCGACGTCGTACCGCTTCGGGTTGAAGAAGAGGTTGTCGAGCAGGGTCTGCGCGTTCTCCCGCGTCGGCGGCTCACCCGGCCGCAGCTTGCGGTAGATGTCGAGCAGCGCCTCGTCCTGGCCCGCGATGTGGTCCTTGTCGAGGGTGGTCATCATCAGCTCGGACCAGCCGAACCGCTCGCGGATCTGCTCGGCGCTCCAACCGATCGCCTTGAGCAGGACCGTGACGGCCTGGCGGCGCTTGCGGTCGATGCGGACACCCACGGTGTCGCGCTTGTCGATGTCGAACTCCAGCCAGGCGCCCCGACTCGGGATCACCTTGACACTGGAGAGGTCGCGGTCGGAGGTCTTGTCCGGCTGCTTGTCGAAGTAGACGCCCGGGGACCGGACGAGCTGGCTCACCACGACACGCTCGGTGCCGTTGATGATGAACGTGCCCTTGGGCGTCATCATCGGGAAGTCACCCATGAACACCGTCTGGCTCTTGATCTCGCCAGTGGTGTTGTTGGTGAACTCCGCCGTGACGAACAGCGGAGCGCAGTAGGTGAGGTCCTTCTCCTTGCACTCTTCGATCGAGGCCTTGACCTCGTCGAAGCGCGGCGAGGAGAAGGAGAGCGACATGGTGCCGGAGAAGTCCTCAATGGGACTGATCTCGTCGAGGATCTCCGCGAGACCCGAGCGTGCGTGCGGGTCGTCAGCCGACCGGCCCTGCCAAGCCTCGTTGCCGACCAGCCAGTCAAACGACTCGGTCTGGATGGCGAGGAGGTTGGGGACCTCGAGGTGTTCGGTGATCCTGCCGAATGAAACTCGGCGGGGAGCGAAAGCGCTCGACGTACGACTGGTCTTCGCAGGGCGGGAAGCTGCCAAGATGCGTCCTTCCGAGGACCGGTGCTGCAAACGGCTGTAACGCGTGCACTCCAATGGACCCCACTCTGAACATCCAGGATCGGAGATTCTGGGCAGGGGTCAAGTCAGAAGACAGCGCAAACTAGCAGTGTAGCCGCATGGCTAACCGCTGTCCAGCCCACCCCGGCAGGGCGCTGCGGAACACGCCGGACGCACCTGACCGGTGCCGTCGGGCGGCTCAGAACGCGCGCTCCCCGCTGGGCTCCGCCGGGCCGGACGGCGGCTCGTGTCGCCGCTGCCCTTACCCGAGCGAGGGCCGTTGCAAGCGTGGAAGGTCTTGCTGATGTCAGGGTGCCTGGGCGCACGGGCCGCGTCAAGAGTCGGCGCGCCGTTGCCTCACGTCTTTCGGCGACACCGGACCACCCGCGCCGGGTGGTCACCGCGCGCCGCCCGGGCAACTGCCTGCTGACGGGCGTCGCGTCGGCGGCGCGCAAAGCAGAAGCGGGCGGCGACCCGGTGCCGGATCGCCGCCCGCTTCGACGCGGTGTGCGTCAGCTCACTTGAGGGTGACCTTCGCGCCCTCGGCCTCGAGCTTGGCCTTCGCCTTGTCGGCGTTCTCCTTGTTGGCCTTCTCCAGGACCGGCTTCGGCGCGGCCTCGACGAGGTCCTTGGCCTCCTTCAGGCCCAGGCCGGTCAGCTCACGCACGACCTTGATGACCTGGATCTTCTTGCCGCCGTCGCTCTCGAGGATGACGTCGAACTCGTCCTTCTCCTCCTCCGCGGGGGCAGCGCCGGCGGCGGCACCCGGGGCGGCGGCCGCGACGGCGACCGGCGCGGCGGCGGTGACGTCGAAGGTGTCCTCGAACTGCTTCACGAACTCGGAGAGCTCGATCAGCGTCATCTCCTTGAACGCGTCGAGCAGCTCTTCGGTGCTGAGCTTCGCCATGGCTGGCGTCCTTTCCTCAATGTCTTTCAATGACTGGGTGTTGCGCCGGGGCGGACCGCACTAGGCGGCCTGCTCCTCCTGCTCGCGCTTCTTGTCCTGCAGGGCAGCCGCCGTGCGGGCGGCCTTCGACAGCGGCGCCTGGAGCACGGCCGCGGCCTTGCTCAGGTTGGCCTTCATCGCGCCGGCCAGCTTGGCCAGCAGCACCTCACGGGACTCGAGGTCAGCCAGCTTGGTGACCTCGGCCGCCGTGATCGCCTTACCCTCGAACACGCCGCCCTTGATGACGAGCAGCGGGTTGGCCTTCGCGAAATCACGCAGGCCCTTCGCCGCCTCAACGACATCGCCGGAGACGAAGGTGAGCGCGGTAGGACCGGAGAACAGCTCGTCGAGGCCCTCGATGCCGGCCTCGCTCGCGGCACGCTTCGCCAGGGTGTTCTTCGCGACCTCGTAGGTCGCGGTCTGGCCGAGCGCACGCCGCAGCTGGGTCAGCTGCGAGACCGTGAGGCCACGGTACTCGGTCAGCACGGTGGCGCCGGCGTTGCGGAAGCTCTCCGTCAGCTCGGCGACCGCGCCGGCCTTGTCGGCCCGAATCGGCTTGTCCGCCATGTCCCTCCTCTCTCGTTGCTCCAGGCTGGCTACCTTGTCGGCAAGGACCCACGGCAACGAAAAACGCCCCGGCGCAGGGCGCACGGGGCGGAGGCGGTCGTGCGGACACGACCGACGCGCTTCACCGTCTCCCCCTGCGCGGGCCGCCCGTCTCCGACGGGACCTTCAACCGTGCGTGAGCACGGTGACCAGCGGTCTCTGGGTGGTTACGATCATCGCCCGGCCGTGAAGACCAGACGCGTCGGCAAGAGTACGCGACCCGGGGCGTCACCGCCAAATCACCGGAGGTGGGCCCGGACACCCGCGCGGCCGCCGGCCGCGTGACGTACCGGGCCTCATCTGCGGGCGCGCCGCAGCCGGGCGTACCCGGCGAGCGCCAGCACGGCCCACGCCAGCGCGTGCAGCGTCAGCATCGCGACCGTTCCGGCGCCGGGGGCACCCGTCAGGGCGCGCGCGGTGGACATCAGCGGCGGCACCGCCCAGGGCGCGACGGAGGCCTTCATCCCGAACGCCAGCGCCGCCACCGCTCCGCCGACGAGCACGACCAGACCGTGGCGGGGGCTGCCGGTCACCGCCCGGCTGGCCAGCGCCCCCAGCGCGACGGCCGCCGCCAACGCGAGCAGGTGCGCCCAGACGCCGAGCGCGATCCCCTCCCCCAGTGGCAGGTCGCCGGGCTCGCGCGGCCCGGTGATCCCGCCGACCAGCCACGGCGACAGCAATCCGATCACCACGGTCGCGGCGCCGGCGAGCGCGCCGGCGAGCAGCCCCGCCGCGAGCTCACGACCGGGGCCCGCAGCCACCAGCGCGAGCCGACGCTGCAGATCCGGCTCGGCGTCCAGCAGCAGCTTCGTCTGCCAGGCGAGCACCGGGAACAGGACCACCGCGGAGACCCCGTACGCCTCCGCGGCCTGCGCCGCGCCGCCGCCGTGCAGTACGCCCAGCACGACCAGCCCGGCGATCAGCGGGGCGTACGCGCGGCCGGTGCGGACGAACGCGGCGAGCCGCATCCGGGTCAACGCGGTCACGACGCCTCCCGCTGGCGTACCCGGAGCACCTGGTGGCCGGCGGCCCGCAACGCGGCGACCGCGTCGGCGGCGGCCGCGACCGGCACCGCCAGCTCGACCACGCACATCGGAGACGCCGCCGGGACGGTCACCGAAACCCGCCCGTCGGCGACGGTCCAGCGCACCGCGTCGGGCAGCCGTGCCGTCTCGCCCCGGTGATCGCTGACCAGTACGCTCCCGCCCGCCCCGGCGACCTCCGCCACCAGCTCGGGCACCAGCTCGCGGGTCGGGCCGTCGAGCCCCTCCCACGGCTCGTCGAGGATCAACAGGCCGGGCGGGCGGAGCAGCGCCTGCGCGAGCCCTACCTTCTGCGCCGTCCCCTTCGACAGCGCGGGAAGCTTCACGTGCCGGTACGCCGCCAGTCCCAGGCGCTCGGTCCAGCCGTCGACGGCCGCGGTCGCCTCGGCGGCCCGCAGGCCCCGCAGCCGCGCCATCGCCGCCAGGTACTGCGCGACGGTGAAGGGCTGCTCGGCGGGGAAGCGCTCCGGCACCCAGCCGGTGACCGGAGGACGGTCACGCACCGCACCCCGGCCGGGCCGGAGCACGCCGGCCGCGAGCTGCAGAAGCGTCGACTTTCCGGCACCGTTGCGCCCCTCGATCACCACGATCTGGCCGGGCTCGGCCGTCACGGCGACCTCCCGGAGCACCCACGGACCCCGCCGGCCGTACCGGAACCACACCTCGTCCAGTCGCACGGCGCCGAGCTTTGCACACCAGACGCCGATCGGGGCGCCCCCGGTTGGGGACGCCCCGATCGCGCGCGGTGTGCGGGGCCGGATCAGGCCTCGGTCTCGCTCAGGTTCTTCACGATGTTCGGGTCGACCGGAACACCCGGGCCCATCGTCGTGGTCAGGGTGACCTTCTTGAGGTACTTGCCCTTCGCCGCGGACGGCTTGGCGCGGAGCACCTCGTCGAGAACGGCCGCGTAGTTCTCGACCAGCTTGGTCTCGTCGAACGACGCCTTGCCGATGATCAGGTGCAGGTTCGAGTGCTTGTCCACGCGGAACGTGATCTTACCGCCCTTGATGTCCGAGACGGCCTTGGTGACGTCCATGGTCACGGTGCCGGTCTTCGGGTTCGGCATGAGACCGCGCGGGCCCAGGATCCGCGCGATCCGACCGATCTTGGCCATCTGGTCCGGCGTGGCGATCGCCGCGTCGAAGTCCAGCCAGCCCTCCTGAATCCGGGCGACCAGCTCGTCGGTGCCCACCTCGTCGGCGCCGGCGGCGGCGGCCTCGTCGGCCTTCGCACCGGCGGCGAACACGATCACGCGGGCGGTCTTACCGGTGCCGTGCGGCAGGTTGACCGTGCCGCGGACCATCTGGTCCGCCTTCCGCGGGTCGACGCCGAGGCGCATCGCGACCTCGACCGTGGCGTCGAACTTGACGTTGGTGGTCTCCTTGGCCAGCTTGACGGCCTCGGCGGGGCTGTAGAGCTTCGACCGGTCGACCTGGTCGACGGCCTTGCGGTAGTTCTTGCTGCGCTGCATTTTCGTGCACTCCTGTGGTCATTGGCGGGGCGCGCGACGCGCGTCACCCTCCCACGATGTGAATCTTGCTTGTGTCCGGTCCGACGACCGCGACGGTCAGTCCTTGACCGTGATGCCCATCGAACGCGCGGTGCCGGCGATGATCTTCTCCGCCTGGTCCAGGTCGTTGGCGTTGAGGTCCGCCATCTTCTTCTCCGCGATCTCGCGCAGCTGCGCGCGGGTCACCGAGCCGACCTTGGTCGCCTGCGGCACGCCGGAGCCCTTCTGCACACCGGCGGCCTTGATCAGCAGGCGCGCGGCGGGCGGGGTCTTCAGCACGAAGGTGAAGGAGCGGTCCTCGTAGACGCTGATCTCGGCGGGGACGATGTCGCCCCGCTGCGACTCGGTCTGCGCGTTGTAGGACTTGCAGAACTCCATGATGTTGACGCCGTGCTGACCGAGCGCCGGGCCGACCGGCGGCGCCGGGGTGGCCTGGCCCGCCGGCAGCTGAAGCGTGAACGTCTTGACGAGCTTCTTCTTCGGAGGCATGTCTCTTCCTGGGACTTGATCCGGTGGATGTCACCTGACGTTGCCCGTAGGACGCGCACGGTCAGCGCAGACCTACGGGCCGACGTTCAAGGGTAGCGCAGCGTCGGATCGGGATATTCCCCGAGGTCGCTGCGACGCTACGCCGCGCAAACGGCGTCAGATCTTGGCGACCTGGTTGAAGTTGAGCTCGACCGGCGTCTCCCGGCCGAAGATCGACACCAGCACCTTGAGCTTCTGCTGATCGGCGTTGATCTCGCTGATCGTGGCCGGCAGCGACGCGAAGGCGCCGTCCGTGACGGTGACCGAGTCGCCGACCTCGAAGTCGAGGACCTTGATCTCCGGCTTGGCCTTCTTCTGCTCCGCGGTCTCCACCGCGGGCGCGAGCCACTTCAGCACCTCGTCGAGGGAGAGCGGCGCCGGGCGGTCGGCCCGGTCGGTCGCGCCGACGAAGCCGGTCACCCCCGGGGTGTTGCGCACGCAGGAGTACGACTCCGGCGTCAGGTCCATGCGGACCAGGATGTAGCCGGGGAAGACCTTGTTCTGCACCTGCAGGCGCTTGCCGTTCTTGACCTCGACCTCTTCGCGGGTCGGCACCTCGACCTGGAAGATGAACTCCTCCATGTCGAGGCTCGTGATCCGGGTCTCGAGGTTGGTCTTGACCTTGTTCTCGTAACCGGCGTACGAGTGCACCACGTACCAGTCGCCGGGCGCGTAGCGCAGCTTCTGCCGCAGCTCCGCCACCGGGTCGAAGTCGGTCTCGGGCTCCGGCTCCGCGACGGGCGCGAAATCCGGCTCGCGGGCGGCCTCGACCGACTCGTCACTGGCCGCCGTCGCCACCGGGGACTGCTCCTCGGCGTTGTCGGCGGTCTCGTCGTACTCAGCCACGCTTGCTCACTTCCGTCTGTCAGCTCTTGTTACCGAAGACCAACAGCACGCCCTTGGCGAACGCGTAGTCCAGGCCGGCCACGATCGTCAGCATCACGGCGACGAACACGACCACCACGGCGGTGTAGGTCAACAGTTCCTTGCGGGTCGGCCAGATGACCTTACGCAGCTCGGCCACGACCTCGCGAATAAACCGGACAATCCGGCCGAAGAACCCTACCCGTTGGGTGTCCTTCTTCGCCTTCGCCTTGTCGTCCGCAGACTCCGCCCTGCGCCGGGCGCGGGTAGCGGTCCCGCCGCGCGAGACCGGCTCGTCCTCGGCGTCATCGTCGACAGCGCCGTCGAACGCCTCGTCCTCGAGGCGGTCGTCCGCGGCGTCCTCGCCGCGCCGATTGCGATCGGCCACTTCGCCCTCCGTCGGGGGGTGGTTGGGCCGCGCGTCCCTGGACGCGCGTGCGCTGGTCACGCCGGCCGCCCGCACCGATCCTGAGGGCGGGCCGCGGCCGGAGCAGCCGACGGAGAGAGCCGGGCCTGGCGCCGTGACGCCCGGACGGCCTCCGCCAAACGCCACCACCACGGGACGGTTGCCGCGACGAGCGACACCGGCCCCCAGGGCCGGTCAGGCCTTAGGCGCAGGGGTGACAGGACTTGAACCTGCAGCCTGCGGTTTTGGAGACCGCTGCTCTGCCAATTGAGCTACACCCCTGTGGGGGCGGATCGACCCGCTCGACCGTGCACGGTCGAGCAGGGGTCACTGCCCCACGGCGGACCAGTGTACGGGTAGACCCGCGACTTTCCCAACCGGTCGCCCGCACCGCGTCGAAACATCCCGGCCGACCGCCCCGCAGGCCACCGCGGTCACGCCATCCGCACGGTCGCCCGGGCCTGCGCCAGCACCTTCTCGCCCTGGCAGGTCGCGGTCAGCTCCAGCCGCGTCAGGCCGTCTTCCGTGACGCCCTTCACGGCCGCCCGCACCTCGATCTCGGTGCCCTCGTCGTCGTCCGGCACCACGACCGGCCGCGTGAACCGCACCCCGTACTCCACGACGGCGTCCGGCGCACCGGCCCACTCCGTGACCGCCCGTCCGACCAGCGCCATCGTGAACATCCCGTGGGCGATCACCCCCGGCAGCCCGACCTTCGTCGCGACCCGGTCGCTCCAGTGGATCTGGTTGAAGTCACCCGACGCCCCGGCGTAGCGGACCAGGTCCGCCCGGGTGATCCGGAACGTCTTCACCGGCAGCTCCATGTCAGCCCTCCCCCCGTACGACGATCTTCGACCAGACCGTGACCACCGGCTCGCCGGCCGGCGTCGAGACGTCCGTGCGCGTGGTCAGGAAGTCGTGCCCACCGCGGGCCGTGATCTCCTCCACGGTGTTGACGCAGATCAGCTCGTCGCCCGCGACCACCGGCCGGGTGTACGCGAAGCGCTGGTCGCCGTGCACCACCCGGCTGTAGTCGACGCCGAGCTCCGGATCCTCGACGATCTGCCGGCTGGCGGCCATGGTGATCACGACCGGGAAGGTGGGCGGCGCGACCACGTCGGGGTGCCCGAGCGCACGGGCCGCCTCCGGATCGTGGTGGGCGGGATCGGTCGCGCCGATCGCGGTCGCGAACTCACGGATCTTCTCGCGCCCCACCTGGTACGGGGCGGTCGGCGGGTAGCTCCGGCCGACGAATGACGGGTCCAAGGGCATGCCGCGAAACTACACGGACAAACAAAGATCGCCGCTTCGGCCGCGGGAGGCGCTGAACGTGCCTCGCGGAGCCGAAACGGCGATCGGGATGCTGGGACGCCGGCGGTCGCCGGCGACGGTCAGCGGGTCTCGCGGTGGATCGTGTGCTTGCCGTCCCGGGGGCAGAACTTCTTCAGCTCGATGCGGTCCGGGTCGTTACGGCGGTTCTTACGCGTGATGTAGTTGCGCTCCTTGCACTCCACACACGCCAAAGTGATCTTGGGACGGACGTCGGTCGCCTTGGCCACGGCGGGGTGCCTTCCTCGTCAACGGATGAACTACGACGTGCCAGCGTAGACGCAAACTGCGCGGACACGCAAAGTGGGCGCCGTCGGGCGCCCTCGCTTCAATCCCCGGGCACGTACCCGGTGATCGACAGTAGCGGTGGCCGGATTTGAACCGGCGACACAGCGATTATGAGCCGCTTGCTCTGCCAACTGAGCTACACCGCCGTGGGCGGGTCCAAGATGACCCTCTGAGCCCCCTTACGGAATCGAACCGTAGACCTTCTCCTTACCATGGAGACGCTCTGCCGACTGAGCTAAGGGGGCGTGCGCGATCTCCCTGAGGACGCGCAGGGGTAAGAGTACACGGCATCGGCGCTCAGGCGAAATCGGCACCCCCGCACCCCGCCGGCCAGCGGTTACGGCACCGCCCGCAGCCGCCGGACCTCGACCGACAACGCCGACTCCGGCTCGGTCTGCGCCTCGTACCAGGCCGCGAGCCGCTCGTACGGCAGCGGCCGGCTGAACAGGAAGCCCTGGCCGATCTGGCAGCCGATGTCCTGCAACAGCTCCAGCGTGAGCTCGCTCTCGACCCCCTCGGCCACCACGGTCAGACCGAACTGCTGAGACAGCGTCACCACCGCGTTCACGATCGCCAGATCACCCGGATCGGTCGCCATCCCCTGCACGAACGAGCGGTCGACCTTCACCTCGTGCACCGGCAGCCGCCGCAGGTAGGACAGCGACGAGTAGCCGGTGCCGAAATCGTCGACCGAGAGGCGTACCCCGATGTCGCGGAGCCGGCGCAGCGAGGGCATCGGACGGTCCGTGCCGTCCAGCACGCCCTCCTCCTTGAGCTCCAACGTGAGCCGCTCCGGCGCGACGCCGTACTCGCTGAGCAGCTCCTCCACCCGGCTCGGGAAGTGCGGATCGTTGAGGGTTCGGGCGGAGAGGTTGACGGCGACGGAGAGCGGCTCCTGGCCGATCGTCCAGTCGCGGCAGCGCCGCAGCCCCTCCTTGAGCACCGCCTCGGTCAGCCGGCTCAGCTGGCCGGTGTGCTCCGCCACGGCGACGAAGTCCTCGGGCGAGACCGCGCCGTGCGCCGGGTGTTCCCACCGGGCCAGGCACTCCACCCCGACCAGCCGACGGTCGCCGAGGGTGACCTTCGGCTGGAAGTAGACGTCCAGCTCGTCGTTGTCCAGCGCCCGCCGCAGGTCGCCCGCGAGCCCCAGCCGGCGCACCGAGCGGGATTCCAGGCCCGGATTGAAGAGCTGAATGCTGCCCGGCATGCTCTTGGCGGCCGTCGTGGCCAGATCCGCCCGCTGCAGCAGGGTCGCGGGGTCGCTGCCGTGATCCGGGTGTACGACCACCCCGACGGCGGTGTCGACATCGAGGGTGAGCGTGCCGAAGACCATCTGGTCCCGGATCTGCTCCCGCAGCGCGGCCGCGAGATCCATCGCCGCCTCGGCGCTCTCCGAGCGCAGCGTCACCACGAACTCGTCGCCACCGATCCGCCCGACCAGCGCCGCGGACGGCGCGGAGGCCCGCAGCCGCCGCCCCACCTCCGCCAGCACCTGGTCGCCTGCGGCGTGCCCCAGCGACTCGTTGACCTGCCGCAGCGCGTCGACGTCGAACTGCAGCACCGCGACGACCTCGCCGGGCGCCCGCACGGTCACCGACTCCTCCAGCGCCGTCGTGATCCGGCGCCGGTTCGCCAGCCCCGTCAGCCCGTCGTGCGCCGCGTCGTAGCGCAGCCGCTCCACCAGCCGGGAATTCTCCACCGCCACCGCCGCGTGCGCGGCGACCGCCTCCAGCAGCCGGACGTCGCCCGGACCGAAGTGCGTCAGGTCGCCGAGCCGCCCCGAGACCTCCAGGCAACCGATCACCGCGGAGCCGGCCTTGAGCGGCACCGCGATCGCGTCCTTCACCCCGGCTTCGAGCAACTGCGCCCGGAACGGCTCGTCGCCGAGCTTCGCGCCGACCGCGATCGTCTCGCCGGTCGCGACCACCCGCCGCCGCAGCACGTCCGGCGTGCCGGCGACATCCAGCAGCCCGCGGTCGTCGACCCGCGCCGAGAGCAGCACCTCCGGGTAGCGCCCCAGCACCGGCATCCACAACGTCGCGTACTCGGCCTGCAGCAGCTCGCGGACCCGGGCGAGCAGGACATCGGTCAGCGTGCCGTCGTGCGGGGTGTCCGCGATCGCCCGCGTCAGGTCGTAGATCTCGCTCAGCGTCCGGTGCTGGCGCAGGAACTGCACGTACGACCGGTACGCGACGACGAAGCAGGTCGCCATCGCCGCCAGGATGAAGATGGTCCACGGCCCCGCCTGCAGCAGTACGAGGACCACGAGGCCGAGCGTGGTGTTGATGCCGGCCACGATCAGGCCGGGCACCGCCGTCCGCGCCAGCTCGCCGGTGGAGATCCGACCCTGCACGAGCGTGATCACGCCGACGACCGCGGCCAGCGTGACGAGCACGTTGACCCCGACCGCGCTGGACAGCACGAGCCAGGTCGACGGGTCGTCACCCTCCCGTCGACCGGCCGCGACCACCAGCACGCTGGCGAGCGCGGCGGCCGCCGCATGGCTGGCGGTGTTGAAGCAGAGCTTGATGGGGGGCACCCGCCGGCGCGCCTGGGCCACCACCGATGCCAGCACCCGGGCCAGGATCAGCGTGACCGGCGGAAGGAAGAAGAGCCCCAGCAGAAACGGGATCTCCACCAGCGTGACGGAGAACGCCTGTCGCCGGACCTCGAACATGAGGACGACGAGGCTGGCGGAGACGAAGAGGACGAAGAAGAGGAATCCCAGGCCCCAGTCCCCCGCGGGATTCGGATGCTCCGCCATCAGCACGACGGTGCACACGAACGCGACCAGCGCCAATGGCCCGGTTATCAACCAGGCAAGATCGGGAGACCGGCGCGCGCGATTCCTCTGGGTGGCCACCTTCGCCCCTCAGCGACGGGAGCCGTCGCGTTTACGCGAAGACCCGGCCTAGTTCCAGTCGAAGTCCATCGTGCTGACGGCGGTGTCCCGGGCCGAAAAGCCGGAGCCGTTGTCGACGGCGGTGTGCGCGGGCGCCGCAGACCCGGCGACGCCACCGGCGTTGGCCAGCCCGGCGAGGGCAAAGAAGCCGACCCCGAGGGCGGCGAACACCATTGCCCGCCCGACCCAGCGGTCGATCATGCGTGCGCGCATCAGGATGCTCCCGTCAAAGGGTGAAAGATGAATCGGACACTTGGGGGTACGGATGATGGTGCCACACCTACCGCCCGACGCCCATACTCCGGGCGGCCCACTGAGCGCTCCGCAGCGAGATCCAACCAATCGGATGAGGGTCGCCTTAACAATCTCTTTCGCAAGGTCCCGTTCGTCCGTTTATTTCCTTCGTGCCGTGCTCGCACCGACTCGGATCGCTCTGACACGGCTCCCAGACGCCTGCGCCCGCTTCCTCCGACGCGCCCGTTTTCCGCACCGACCGCCCGACGGAAACCCACAGTTCACGTGCGCTCCCGGCCCCGACTTCAATCCGCGGCTGGGGCCACGAGGCCGACCTCCATGATCCGCAAGCGCACGCCGGTGACGTTCTGCTCCACCATCTGCTTCAACGCCTGGGCGTTTGCCAGGGAGTCCAGCATCACGAGAACGTGCATGACCTCCGCATCGGTGTCGTCCGCTCCCCACCAGCCCCGGACGTAACCCGGGCTCTGCCGGGTCACCTCCGCCATGTGGTTGAACTGGGCCGCCCGCTCGCCGACATCCGGCGACAGGCCACGCTGCTCTCCGATCACCACATACATCCGGCTGACGCTACCGGTGTGTGAATCCCACACGGGGTCGGTCGTGTCGCCAGCAAGGTCACTGACCATGATCGCGGGTCAGCCGCAGCGGCCGCGTCGAGTTGATCTGTGACACGTGTGTGACCCGGGCGGAATCGAACGGGTGGGAGCGGGACCGCGTGAGACTCACGAAAGAGGCCCCTGACCGTCTTGCCGGTCAGGGGCCTCTTTCGTGCACGTGGTGGCGGGTAGAGGATTCGAACCTCTGTAGCTTTCGCGACGGATTTACAGTCCGCTCCCATTGGCCGCTCGGGCAACCCGCCATGGGCACCGCCACGACCGAACGCGGCAGCGGAAGCAAGGATAGCGGTACCACCGGGGTGACGTGCAACCGGGTACGGTCGGCTTGTCGGCCCGCCCCGTGCGGGCCGGGACAGCTTCATATCGCCGGACAGCAGGAGCATGAGCATGGCAGCCAACCCGTCGTTCGACATCGTCAGCAAGGTCGACCGGCAGGAGATCGATAACGCCCTCCGACAGACTGAGAAGGAGCTCTCGACCCGGTTCGACTTCCGCGGCACGGGCGCGGAGATCTCCTGGGCGGGCGAAGAGGCCGTCACGCTGCAGGCCGAGACCGAGGAGCGGGTCAAGGCGGCGCTGGAGGTCTTCAAGGAGAAGCTGGTCAAGCGGAACATCTCGCTGAAGGCGCTGGACGCCGGCGAGCCGCGGTCGTCCGGCAAGACGTACAAGATCGACGGCAAGATCATCCAGGGTATCGACGCCGAGAAGGCGAAGGCGATCAGCAAGAAGATCCGCGACGAGGGCCCGAAGGGCGTGCAGGCGCAGATCCAGGGCGACCAACTCCGGGTGACCGGCAAGAAGAAGGACGACCTGCAGGCCGTGATCGCCCTGCTGAAGCAGGAGGACTTCGGCGTCGCTCTGCAGTTCACCAACTACCGGTAGACGCTGTCAGCGGCACCTGATCACGTCGCTGCCGACGGCCGCCGAGCTGGGCAAAGGCCGTCTCCATCGGTGGTCGTTGGTCGACATTTTGCGACCTTCGACGGCCTGGAGACGGCCTGATCTTGCACATCCGGGGCCCTCGCCTACGCCTGGACGGGCAGGCCAGACCTCCGCAGCGGATTGTCGGCCGGCGTCGGTTCGTGTCCCTGACCTGCACGAACTGTCGGCCGGTGCGGGTCTCCTCGCGTCTACGTCGGCCGGCTCGGTGTACCAATGGCTGTACAGCCGAACGCCGTCAAGCTGGCAAGATCACCATCGTGGACCTGCGCAACCGTCGATCCGACCTGAACGACCTTCTCAGAAAATGGGACCCCGCTGGAGTCGCTGAACTCGGACCGGACGCGTACGAGTTCCTCCTCGACCCGCTGTTGGCCCGGTTGCACGCCGGCGCTGATCCAACCGAGATCAGCGACATCCTGTGGACGGGACTGCAGCACTACCCCGATCTGGACCTGGACCACGAGCATGTCGACTTCATGGCGGACGAACTGGTTGACTGGTGGGCGAAGCCTCGACGGCGGACCTGGTGGCTGGTCGGCACACCACTGGTTTTGTTGCCAGTTCTGTGCTGCGTAAGTGGCGTCGCGTGGGTCAAGTGGGAAACGGCCCGGTGCGAAAGCGCTGTCGTTGATTCCCGCAAGACCGTGCGGACCGATACGTCGCTGATCCGGCGTGAGCTAGCACCGCTCGGGGGCACGGCAGTGGAGGTCCACTGGATCCTCGACCCGGTGGTCGACTGTTCGTTCTTTCCGATTCCGGGCACCGATCCTGACCGTCAGTTCGGCGTCGTCCAGCTCTCTCCGGACGCGGTGCGCTCCATCATCGATCGCCATAGCGGCTGGAAGCCGGTATCCACGCTTACAGTGGGCGCGGGGTTGGCGGTAGATGATAGGCCCTCGCTGGAACAACTGTCAGCGTGGATACCGAAGGACGCGAAGTGGCAGCAGAGCACGAGTCTGGACGCCGCTTACGTCGGTAAGCGAACCTACTTCTCCGCGCAGTATTACGTCGATGTCGACCATGCGTTGGTGGTGTTCTCGTCCAGGGCGGACAACCGCTGATCCGAGCTGTACGAGGACGAACCTCTGCCTCGCCCCGTTGCCGGCGTCGTCTTCCTGCATTACCGCGCAGCCTGACGCCGCTAGCCCGGCTCCGGCGCGAGCGCCTGCTCGACGTGCAGGGCGGCGCGCGCCTCGGCGCGGGCGATCGAGCCGGTCGGCAGCGCGGCCACGACGGCCGCGACCCCGACCGCCGCGCCCGCCAGTAGGAACGCCCACGGCACGCCGCCGGGCCGGTCGACGATCATGCCGGCGAGGGCGCCACCGCCCGCGCTGGCCGCGACCGAGACCGTGACGATCCAGGTGTACGCCTCGTTCAGCATGCCGCCCGGCGTGATCCGCCCGACCATCGTGTTCTCCACGGTCAGCGCCGGCGCGATCACCGCACCGCCGAGGACCAGGGCGATGCCGAGCGCGATCGGGCTCGGCATCGCCGCGAACACGGCGAAGGTGGCGGCGACGGCGCCGAGCAGCGCGGCGAACTGGCGCGGGACGTTCCGGGCGGCGGGCCGGGTGCCGAACCAGATGCCCCCGGCGGCGCTGCCGATCCCCCACACGGCGAGCAGCACGCTGGCCAGGCTCTCGGCGTCACCCGGGCGGTGCGCGGCGGCGTACGCCGGGACGGTCACCCCGGCGGCGCCGAACGCCACGCCCAGGCCGGCGACGCAGAGCAGCAGCGCCGGGAAGCCCTCGATCCGCAGCGGGCCGAGCCCGCTCGTCCGCCCGTCGCCGGGGTGTGGCCGCCACGCGCGCATGGCGCGGCCGAGCGCGACCGCGGCGGTGCCGAACAGCGTCACCACCGCGGACCCGATCAGCGCGGTGGCCGCGTCGGCGAGCAGCACGAACGCCGCGACGAGCAACGGGCCGATCACGAAGACCACCTCGAAGAGCGAGGTCTCGGCGGCGAGCGCGGTGTTGCGCAGCCCGTACCGGCCGGTCGCGGGGGCGGTCAGGTCGTTCCAGGCGCCGCGGATCGCGGCGGTGAGCGGCGGGTACGTGGCACCGGCGAGCGCCGAGGTCAGGTAGATCAGCGCGAGGGCGTCAGCGCCGGCCCGGCTGGCGAGCAGTAGCCCGACGAGCGCGAGCGGGTGCGCGACGCCGGTCACGAGGAGTACGGGGGCCGGGCCGACCCGGTCGGCGATCCGTCCGGCGATCGGGCTGAGCGCGGCGCCGGCCAGCGCGTAGAGGCCGCCGGCGACGGCGGCGAGCGCGTACCGGCCGGTGACGTTCTCGACGACGAGCAGCAGCGCGAGCGGGGTCATGCCGATGCCGAGGCGACCGATGATGCCCGCGATGAGCAGCATGGGGGCGCCGGGAAGTCGCCACACTCCCAGGTACTGCCGCAACGCGACCACGACTACGCCCCCCTTTGTAATGACCGAACAGCCATCAGACCCTAACGGCGGGGGCCCGCCGGCAATCGCTTTCTCGGCCATTGGAAGCGAACGTCACAGCAGCGGTCGATACAGGGAGAACCCCGCCGGCCAAGGACGTGAACGTGTCCTTGACCGACGGGGTTCAGCCCGCGGCGGCGCGCGGTCAGCGCTGGAACTGGACGGGACCGGCGTTGGCGGCGAGCTGCTCCAGGCGGCGCACCCGCTGCTCCATCGGCGGGTGCGTGGAGAAGAGCGCGGCCAGGCCGCCGCCGCGCAGCGGATTGCTGATCATCAGGTGCGCGCTGCTCGCCGCCGGGCTGTCGGCCGGCAGCGGCATCCGGCTCGTGCCGGCGTGGATCTTCCGCAACGCGCTGGCCAGCGCGAGCGGGTCGCGGGTGAGCCCGGCACCGGACGCGTCGGCCTGGAACTCGCGGTTCCGGCTGATCGCCAGCTGGATGATCGTCGCCGCGATCGGGCCGAGGATCAGCATCCCCAGCATGACGGCCGGGTTCGGGCGGTCCTCGTCGTCCCCGCCACCGAGCGGGATGAACCAGGCCAGGTTGGCGAGCATGGTGATGATGCCGGCGAGCGAAGCCGCGACGCTGGAAATCAGGATGTCACGGTTGTAGACGTGCGAGAGTTCGTGCCCGATCACCCCGCGCAGCTCCCGGTAGTCCAGGATCTGCGTGATGCCGTACGTCACGCAGACCGCCGCGTTCTGCGGGTTGCGCCCGGTGGCGAAGGCGTTGGGCTGCGGGGTGGGGCTCATGTAGAGCCGCGGCATCGGCTGCCGCGCCTCGGCGGCCAACTCCCGGACCATCTGGTAGAGCTCGGGATATTGCGCCTCCGTCACCGGCTGCGCGTTCATCGAGCGGAGCGCGATCTTGTCAGACCAGAAGTAGCTGACGCCGTTCATCGCGAGCGAGATGAACACGGCGATCACCAGACCGGTGCTTCCGCCGAACCCGTAGCCGACCGCCAGGATGAGGGCGGTGAGCAGGCCGAGCAGCGCGGCCGTCTTGAGGCCGTTGTGATGGCGGTTCATGGTCACTCCTTCAGTACGCGGACCCCGGGGCCCACGACCGGTTCAACAACCTGAATACCCACAACGATCCGGATGTAGCTGAAAGTTGCCTGGTAACCACCGGGGGCAGCGGCTACCAGGCCGTGGCGTCGAGCACCAGCTGCGGCGCGAAGCCCACCACGATCGCGACCAACGTGGCGGCGCCCAGCGTCGCGGCGACCGGCCACGGCACCCGCGCCCGCCCGTCCGCCGCATCATCGGTCCGCCGCCCGTAGAGCGTGGTGGCGACGCGCAGGTAGTAGGCGAGCCCGATCACCGCGTTCAGCGCCACCGCGAGGGCGAGCCAGCCCGCTCCCCCGCCGAGCAGCGACCGCACCACGGCCACCTTGGCGAAGAGCCCGGCAAGGCCGGGGGGCAGCCCCGCGAGCCCGACGAGCGCCAGCACGAGCGCCGCCCCGACCCAGGGGTGCCGCCGCGCCGCGCCCCGGTAGTCGGCGATCCGGCCGCCGTCGGCGCCGGGCGCGCGCAGCGCCACCACCGCCGCGAAGGCGGCCAGCTCCAGCAGCACGAAGAAGACGGTGTACGTCAGGGCGGTGGCGACCGCCGTCGTACCCGCGTCGCCGGTGCGGCCGGCGTCGACCGCGGCCGCGCCCAGCGGCGCCAGGATGTACCCGGCCTGCGCCACCGACGACCAGGCGAGCAGCCGCACCATCCGGGTCTGCCGCAGCGCGACCACGTTGCCCACCGTCATGGTCAGCACGGCGAGCCCGGCCAGCACGACTCCGGACACCTGCGCCCACGGGCGCAGCGCGCCCACCACCACGTAGATGATCGCGACGGCGCCGCCGAGCTTGGAGGCGGTCGACAGGTACGCCGCCACCGGCAGCGGGGCGCCGTCGTAGGTGGCGGGCGCCCAGGCGTGCAGCGGCACGGCCGCGACCTTGAACGCCAACCCGACCAACAGCAGCACCACCCCGACCCGGCCCAGCCGCTCCGTCGCGGGCGACGGCGTCGCCGGCCCGGCCGCGAGCAGATCCAGGTGGACGGCGCCGGTGTCGGCGTAGATCAGCGCCGCGCCGAGCAGCGCCACCGCGGTGGCCACGACGCTGACCACGAAGAACGTGACCGCGGCCTCGGCCGAAGCGACCGCCCGCCGACGCAGCCCGACCAGCACGTAGAGCGGCAGGGTCAGCGTCTCCAGCGCCACGATCAGCGTGATCAGGTCACCGGCCGCGCCGAGCACCACGCCGCCGGTCATCGCGCACGCGAGCAGGAAGCAGAACTCCCCGACCGGCGCCGCCCCGGCCGCCAGCGCGGGCGCCGCCAGCGCGAGGACCCCGGCGGTCAGCAGCGCGAAGAGCAGCGCGATCAACGCCGCCCGCCGGTCCGCCACGTACGAGCAGTCCGGGGGCGTGGCGCCGAGCGCCGCCGGCAGCCCGCCGCAGAAGGTCGCCCGGACCGGACCCGCGGCGGCGAACCCGGCCGCCGTCGCGGTGCCGAGCGCCCCGAGCAGCGCGGTCGCCACCGTGACGCCGCGCCGGGCCACCAGCAGATCGGCGAGGAGCACGAGTACGGCGGTGCCGGCCGCCAGATACGCCGGGAGCAGTGCGAGGTTGTCGACGGCCTGCGTCACGCGATCACCTCTCCGTTGCCGTGGGCCGTCACCGCACCGCCTCCACGAGCGCGCCCACTGGGCCCTGCGCGAGCCCCAGCACGAGGGTCGGCACCAGGCCGACCGCCAGCGCGAGCACCACCAGCGGGGCCCACGCGGCCAACTCCACGCCCGCGATCGGGGCGCCACCGGCGCCGGCCACCACCGGAGAGGCGGGACCGTGCGTGACCCGGCGCAGCAGCCGCAGGAAGTACGCCGCGGTCAGCGCCCCGCCGACCGCCGCGATCACCGCCAGCGTGGTCCAGAGCGGCCCGCCCCGGCGCAGCGCGGCGACGACCGCGAACGCCTCGCCCCAGAAGCCGGCCAGGCCGGGCAGCCCGAGGGACGCGATCGCCGCGTAGCCGAGCAGACCGGACAGCGCCGGCATCCGCTCGCGGAGCCCGCCGAGGTCGTCCAGCGCGCCGGTGTGGAACCGATCCTTGATCGCCCCGGCGAGGAAGAACAGCAGCCCGGTGATGACGCCGTGCGCGATATTGCCGATCAGCGCGGCCTGCAGACCGGTCGCGGTCAGCGTCGCGACGCCGAGCAGCACGAAGCCCATGTGCCCGACGCTGGAGTACGCGATCAGCCGCTTCAGCTCGGTCTGCGCCAGGCAGACGAGCGCACCGACGATGATCGCCGCGACGGCGAGCACCCCGAGCACGGGCGCGGCCCAGCGGGCACCCTCGGGCGCGACGCCGACCGCCACCCGGATCAGCCCGTACGTACCCATCTTGAGCAGCACGCCGGCGAGCATGACGCTGCCGACGGTGGGCGCCTGGGTGTGCGCGTCGGGCAGCCAGGTGTGCAGCGGCCAGAGCGGGCTCTTCACGGCGAAGGCGATGGCGAGCAGCGCGAACGCGGCGAGCTGCACCGGCCGGGAGAGTCCGGCGCCGCCGGTGAGCGCGACGATGTCGGCGGTGCCGGCGGCGGCGACCACCGTGAACACGCCCACCAGCATCAGAACGGAACCGAAGAGCGTGTACAGGACGAACTTCCGCGCCGCCGCGCGGTGGGCCCCCGCCTCGGCACGCGGGTCGTCGCCGCCCCAGCCGGCGATCACGGCGTACATCGGCAAAAGCACGACCTCGAAGAAGAGGAAGAACAGCACGAGGTCCAGGGCGAGGAACGTGCCGAGCACACCGACCTCGATGACCAGCAGGAGCGCCACGAGCGTGCGCCCCGGCCGCGCGCCGGGGCTGCGCCCGACGGTGTACGCGCAGCAGAGCAGCGTCAGCAGGGTGGTCAGCACCACCAGCGGGTACGAGATGCCGTCGACCCCGAGATGGAATCGCAGCTCCAGGCCGGGCACCCAGGTCAGGTCCAGCTCGTGCCAGGGGCGGACCGCCGACGCCCGGTTCGCGGGCGCGTACCCGAACCAGCCGCCGTCCGGGCGGTAGATGAGCAGGCTCGCGACGAGGGCCAGCGCGGCGAAGACCGTGCCGAGCACCCGACCGGCCCGGTCGGCCCGGGCCGGCACCAGCGCCACGGCGGCCGCGCCCAGCGCGGGCAGCGCGAGCGTCGCGACGAGCGCGACCTGTCCGGCGGTCATGTGAGGACTCCCAGGGCGGCGGCGAGACCGATCAACAGAGCAACGGTGGCCACGGCGGTCGCCGCCCGCGGCAGCCCGGCGCGGTGCAGCGCGGCGAGCGCCCCGCCCAGCCCGACGGTGCCGCGCCCGGTCTGCTCGACCGCGCCGTCCACCACCGTCTCGTCGACGCGCCGGACGAGACGGGCGAGCGCCCGCACCGGCCGTACCACGAGGGCGTGCTGCAGCTCGTCGAGCCAGAAGGCGCGGGCGAAAGCCGGCCGCAGCGGGCCGAGGGCGCGCGCCGGGTCACCGGCCGGCTCCCGCCGCCAGAGCAGCCACGCGGCGACGGCGCCGAGCACGAGCGCGGTGATCGGCACCAGGGTCGACGCGTCGACGTGCCCCATCTCCCGGACCCCGGTGAAGCCGGGCTCGGCGACGGGCGCGCTCCAGTCGCGCGCGGTGTGCGGGGTGACCCACTCGACGAAGCCGCGCGCGATCACGAGACCGACCAGCGCGCTGGGCACGGCGAGCAGCAGCACGGGCACGGCCATCGCGGCGGGCGGCTCGTGCGCGTGCTCCGCGGGCGTCGACCGCGGCGCGCCGAAGAACGTCCGCAGCCACAGCCGGGTCGCGTACCAGGCGGTGACCGCCACGGTGAGCAGACCGACGCCGTACAGCAGCCACTGCGTCCAGCCCTGGGTGCCGGCCGCAGCGGTGAGCACAGCCTCCTTGCTCCAGAAACCGGCCAGCGGCGGAAGCCCGATCAGCGCGCCGAGCCCGATCGTCATGCACCAGAAGGTGACCGGCATCCTCCGGCGCAGGCCGCCCATCTCGGCCATCGAGTTGGTGCCGACCGCGTGGATGACCGAGCCGGCGGCGAGGAAGAGCAGCGCCTTGAACGCCGCATGGGTGATCAGGTGGAACAGCGCCACGTCGGCGGCGCCGACCGCGAGCGCCGCCGCCATGTAGCCGATCTGCGACACCGTCGACCAGGCGAGCACCCGCTTGATGTCGTCCTGCGCCATCGCGGCGAGGCCGCCGAGCAGGATCGTGACGGCGGCGAGCACCGCGAGCACCGCCCGCGCCGGGTCCGCGACGAGGAAGACGAGATCCAGCCGGGTCACGACGTAGACGCCGGCCGCCACCATCGTCGCGGCGTGGATCAGCGCGGAGATCGGCGTCGGACCCGCCATCGCGTCGGGCAACCAGGTGTGCAACGGGAAGAGCGCGCTCTTGCCGGCCACCCCGACCAGCAGCAGCAACCCGGCGGCGGTCAGCGCCGCGCCGTCGATCTCGCCTGCGCCCACGACGGCCAGCACGTCGGCGATCCGGAAGCTGCCCGCGGCGATGCCGAGCAGACCGATGCCGAGCAGGAAGCCGACGTCGCCGACCCGGGTCACCAGGAACGCCTTCACCGCCGCGCGCGGCGCCTCGGGCAGCCGGCGGTCGTGGCCGATCAGCAGGTACGAGCAGATGCCCATGACCTCCCAGCCGACCAGCAGCATGATGAGGTCGCCGGCGACCACGACCAGCAGCATGGCGGCGGTGAAGAGCCCGACCTGCGCCGCGTACGGCGGGTAGCGGTCGTCCTCGGAGAGGTAGGCCACCGAGTAGACCTGCACCGCGAGCGCCACGACCCCGACCGCGAGCGCGACCAGCGCCGCCGGCCGGTCGATCCGGACCCCGAAGGTGACCTGCAGGTCGCCGATGCTGATCCATTCGACGCTGCTCTCGAACGCGGTGTCGAGGCGCAGCGCCAGCAGCACGGCGATGAGCAGCGCGGCGGCCGCGCCGGTGATGCCGAGCGCGGCCGCGGCGCGGCGGGCACGCAGCGGCAGGAGCAGCCCGACCAGGGCGAGCCCGAACGGTACGGCCGGCAGCAGCGGCCCGAGCATCTGGACGGTCACCGGCCCACCCGCTCCCCGAGCGGGCCGGCCGGCGTCGCGTCGGTGGCGCCGTCGAGCGGTGGCGCGTCGGTCAGCGGCACCCCGTCGAGCGCGACGCTGGCCCGCAGCCGGTAGAGGTGCAGCACGATCGCGAGCCCGACCCCGACCTCGGCGGCGGCGATCACGATCACGAAGAGCGTGAAGACCTGCCCGGTCTGCGGCAGCACCGCCCGCACCGTCGTGTCGGAGGTGACCAGCAGCAGGTTGACCGCGTTGAGCATCAACTCGACGGACATCAGCAGCAGCACCGCGTTGCGGCGCCGCAGCACGCCGTAGACGCCGACGCCGAAGAGCAGGGCCGCCGTGACGTACGGGATGACGGGTCGGATCATCGCCGCTCCTCCTCCGGCGACGCGCCGATCTCCGGCCGGGACAGCACGATCGCCCCGATCAGCGCGGCGAGCAGCAGCACGGAGAGCAGCTCGAACGGCAGCACCCAGGAGCCGAAGACGATGGCGCCGAGCCGCTCGGCGGTGCCCGCCTCCGGCAGCTCCACGGTCGACCACCGGAACGCGTCGACGAGCAGCACCGCGAGGCCGAGCCCGGCGCCCCCACCGACCAGCGCGGCCGGCCACCCCGGCCGGTCGAGGTCGTCGGAGGCCCCGATCGGCGCCCGGGTCAGCATCACCGCGAAGAGCAGCAGCACGACCACGGCGCCGACATAGATCAACACCTGCACCCAGGCCACCAGCTCGGCGGTGAGCACCAGGTAGAGCCCGGCGACGGCGGCGAGGCAGACGACCAGGTAGAGCCCGGCCCGGACGAGGTGGCGGGTGGTCACGACGAGCAGCCCGGCACCGACCGCCACGGCGCCGAGCGCCAGCAGCAGCAGGTCCGCCCCCGTCACGCTTCCGCCCCGCCGGGCTCCGGCGCCGGGCGGGCCGGCCGCTCACGGCGTACCGCCGGGCCGGCCGGAGCGCCGCGGGCGGCGCCCGGGGCGGCGGCCCTGCGGGCCGCGGTCGTCTCCTCCTTCGACGCCTCCCCATGGGGGTCGTGCGCCGGCGGCGGCGGCACCGTCGCCATCCACTGGCCCAGATGCTGCTTGTCGTGCAGCAGGTCGCGGATGTCGTACTCGGAGTATTCGAACTCCGGCGACCAGTAGAGCGCGTCGAACGGGCAGACCTCGACGCAGATCCCGCAGTACATGCAGAGCGAGAAGTCGATGTCGAAACGGTCGAGGACGTTGCGCTGGCGGGGGCGGGCCGCGCCCGGGACCACGACCTCTTCCTTGTGGGAGTCGATGTAGATGCACCAGTCCGGGCACTCGCGGGCGCAGAGCATGCAGACGGTGCAGTTCTCCTCGAGCAGCGCGATCACGCCCCGCGATCGGGGCGGCAGCTCCGGAGCGACGTCCGGGTACTGCTGGGTCTGCGCCGGCCGGACCATCGTCTTGAGCGTGACGGCCAGCCCCTTCACCAGCCCCTGGCCGTGCCCGCCCTCGCTCATGCCGCTCGCTCCCTCATATGCCTCATCCTGCCCCGTCCGCCGCGCGGGCGCGAGCACCCCACCCCCCGCTGTGACGGCCGTCAGCCAATGTCAGAGGGCGACCCGCACCGCGGCGGTGAGCACCAGCTGGCCGAGAGACACGGGCACCAGCACCAGCCAGCAGAGCCGCTGCAGCTGGTCCTCCCGCAGCCGCGGGTAGGAGACCCGCAGCCAGATCACCACGAACGCGACGGCGAAGACCTTGAGCAGGGTCCAGAGCCAGCCCAGGTGGGCGTCGCCGAAGGGCCCCTGCCAACCGCCGAGAAACAGCACCGTGGTGAGCGCGGCGATCACGACGATCCCGACGTACTCGGCGAGCAGGAAGAACGCGAACCGCAGCCCGGTGTACTCGGTCATGTAGCCGAAGACGAGCTCGGAGTCGGCGACCGGCATGTCGAACGGCGGCCGCCGGATCTCGGCGAGCCCGGCGACGAAGAAGACCGCCATCGCCGGGGCCTGCCAGAGCAGCCACCACGGCTGCCACGCCTCGACGATGCCGGAGAGTGACAGCGTCCCGGCCGCCATCGCCACGCTGGCCGCGGAGAGCACCAGTGGCAGCTCGTAGCCGAGCAGCTGGGCGGCGGCGCGCAGCCCGCCGAGCAGGCTGTACTTGTTGGCCGACGCCCAGGCCGACATGAGCACGGCGACCACGCCGACGCCGACCACGGCGAGCACGAAGAACAGTCCGATGTCGAGCGGCTGCGCCACCAGGTCGCCCGGACCGAGCGGGATGACGAGCAGGACCAGCAGGTACGGCAGGAGCGCGACCACGGGCGCCAACCGGAAGACCGGCCGGTCCGCGGCGCGGGGCGTGATGTCCTCCTTCTGCACGAACTTGAGGCCGTCGGCGATCAGCTGCGCCCAGCCGTGGAACCCGCCCGCGTACATCGGGCCGAGCCGGCCCTGCATGTGCGCCATCACCTTGTGTTCGGTCTGCCCGACGATCAGCGGCAGCGTGAGGAACGCGCCGACCACGGCGGCGATCCGGAGCGTCAGCTCCAGCCAGAGCGGCATCAGGCCTCGCCCCCGGCGCCCTGCCCGGCCTGCGGGCCCCACTCCGTCGGCAACGGCACGCCGGGCGGGCGCATCGGCTGCCGCCGCCCCGCGCCGCCCTCGGCCTCGCCCGGCTCCTTCGCCCCCGGCCACGGCTTCGCGACCCGGGAGGCGAGCACGAACTCCTTGCGCAGCGGATGCCCCTCGAACTCCGGTGGCAGCAGCAACGGCCGCAGCCCCGGATGGCCGGCGAAGTCGATGCCGAACATCTCGTGCGTCTCCCGCTCGTGCCAGTCGGCCCCGGCGAACAGGTCCACCACGGACGCGACCGTGGCCGCGTCGCGGGGCAGCCGGGTGCGCAGCAGCACGCCGTGCCGGCGCCGGGTCGACCACAGGTGGGCGACCACGGTGAAGCCCTCGGCCAGCTCGTCGACCGCGGAGAGCCAGTCGAAGAAGTCGCAGGCGAGCTCGGCGTCGTCGCGCGCCACCCGGACGGCGTCGCGCCAGCTCGGCGGCGGCACGTCGACCGTGCCGCGCGCGTACGCCTGCCCGCCCGACACCCCGGTCGTCACCTCCGGGACGTCGAGCACCTCGGCCAGGCGGGCGGCGACGTCCTCGGGGGTCATGTGCCCGATCCTAGGACCTGCGCGGCCGGTCACGGCGGACCGCACCCGGCGGATCGCGGGCCGGCGCGGTCGGCGGGCGGACGTTTGCCGAGCGGTCCGGCGGGCGGCGGACCACAATGACCAGGATGCGGGCAGTCATGGTCACCCCAGGGGTCAAGGATTCGCTGCGCCTCGTCGACGACGCTCCCGAGCCGCCGGAGTCGGAGGGTCCCGTGCTCGTCGAGGCCCTCGCGGTCGGCATCTGCGGCACGGACCGGGAGATCATCGCCGCCGAGTACGGCGAGGCGCCGCCGGGCTCGGACGGGCTCGTGCTCGGACACGAGTCCCTCGGCCGCGTGCTGGAGGATCCGACCGGGACGTTGCGCCCCGGCGACCTGGTCGCCGGCATCGTCCGGCGGCCCGACCCGGTGCCCTGCCCCAACTGCGCGGTCGGCGAGTGGGACATGTGCCGCAACGGCCGGTACACGGAGCACGGGATCAAGGCGGCCCCCGGCTTCGCGCGCGAACGGTGGCGGATGGCCCCGGACTGCCTGGTGCGGCTCGATCCCGGGCTGGGCGGGTGCGGCGTGCTGCTCGAACCGACCAGCGTGGTGGCGAAGGCCTGGGAGCACATCGACCGGATCGGCGGGCGCGCCCGCTGGGAGCCCCGCACGGCGCTGGTCACCGGGACCGGGCCGATCGGCCTGCTCGCCGCCCTGCTGGCCACCCAGCGCGGCCTCGACCTGCACGTCCTGGCCCGCAGTACCGAGGGGCTGAAGCCGCAGCTCGTCGCCGAACTGGGCGGGCAGTATCACAGCGGGTCGGTGCTGGACCTCGACTTCCAGCCGGACGTGGTCGTCGAGTGCACGGGCGTGGACACCGTCGTGCTGGACGTGCTGCGCACGGTCGCGCCGGACGGCGTGGTCTGCCTGACCGGCGTCGGCTCGGGCAGGTCGCGCGACGGCGTCGACACCACCGTCTTCGCCCGCGACCTGGTCCTCGGCAACAACGCCGTCTTCGGCTCCGTCAACGCGAACCGGCGGCACTGGGCGCAGGCCGCGGAGGCGCTGGGCCGGGCGGACGCGGGCTGGCTGTCGCGGATGATCACCAGCCGCTATCCGCTGGAGGACTACGCCCGGGCGTACGACGGCACCGGCGGCGGCGACATCAAGGTCGTGCTGGAGTTCGCGGCCGGGGGCTAGCGGCCGGCGGGCGGGCGCACCAGCGGCGCGGTCAACGCCTCGGCGGAGCGCGGCGCGACCCGGTCGACCGGCGGTTGCAGCGGATCGGGGCGCGACACCCCGCCGGGGCCGGCCTGCTCGGCGGCGATCTTCTCCTGAAGACGGAGGATGCCGTGCAGCAGCGCCTCGGGGCGGGGCGGGCAGCCCGGCACGTAGACGTCGACCGGGATCAGCTGGTCGACCCCCTTGGTCACCGAGTACGAGTCCCAGTACGGGCCGCCGCAGTTGGAGCAGGCGCCGAACGAGATCACGTACTTCGGCTCGGGCATCTGGTCGTAGAGCCGCTTGATGGCCGGCGCCATCTTGTCGGTCACGGTGCCGGAGACCACCATCAGGTCCGCCTGGCGCGGCCCGTGCGCGAACGGGATGACACCGAGCCGCATGAAGTCGTGCCGCCCCATGCTGGTGGCGATGAACTCGATCGCGCAGCAGGCGAGGCCGAAGTTGAAGACCCAGAGCGAGTAGCGCCGGCCCCAGTTGAGCACGAACCGGATCGGCTCGCCCAGCACTCCCGGCAGCTGCACGTCTCCCCCTCGTTTCGCGCCTTCGGCCCGACCAGTCAATCACAACCGCCGCTACTGCCCCGGCGACCAGGCGGCGGCGCGCATCTCGACCAGGTCGCCACGGAGCGGAACGCCCTCGGCGAGCAGCCGGGCGCGCGCCTCGCGCTCGTGCCCCGGCGGAAGCCGACCGGCGCTGTTCACCACCCGGTGCCACGGCACGCCGCCGCCGTGCCGAGCCATGATCGTGCCGACCAGCCGCGCCGAGCAGCGCCCGGAGCGTTCGGCGAGCGCGTCGGCGACCGCGCCGTACGACATCACCCGGCCCGGCGGGATCCGCTCGACGAGGGCGAGCACCTCTTCGACGTACTCCTCGGGCGTCACGGAGCGCCACCATATGGGATGTGCCAGGGATCTTGCGAGGGCGACCGCGCAGAATGGGCGGGTGCGCGAAGCAGTCACGGCCGCCCGGCGGATCGTGGTCAAGGTCGGATCGTCGTCCCTGACCACCGCTGCCGGCGGCCTCGACACCGGGCGGGTCGACAACCTCACCGGCGTGCTCGCCGGGCTCGTCGCCGACGGCCGCGAGGTCGTGCTGGTCTCCTCCGGCGCGATCGCCGCCGGTCTCGCCCCGCTCGGGCTCGCCCGCCGGCCGCGCGACCTCGCCACCCAGCAGGCCGCCGCCAGCGTCGGGCAGGGACTACTGATCGGGCACTACGCCGCGAGCTTCGCCCGGCACGGGCTCACCGTCGGGCAGGTGCTGCTCACCGTCGACGACGTCACCCGCCGCGCCCACTACCGCAACGCGTTCCGCACCCTGCGGAAGCTGCTCGACCTGCGGGCGGTGCCGATCGTCAACGAGAACGACACGGTCGCCACCGACGAGATCCGGTTCGGCGACAACGACCGGCTCGCCGCCCTGGTGGCCGCGCTGGTCGACGCCGACCTGCTGGTCCTGCTCTCCGACGTCGACGCCCTCTACACCGGCGACCCGACCAGGCCCGGCACGACCCGGATCACCGACGTGCACAGCGAGGCGGACCTGGCCGGCATCGCGATCGGCAGGGCCGGCAAGGCCGGGGTGGGCACCGGCGGCATGGTGACCAAGGTCGAGGCGGCCCGGATCGCCACCGGCGCGTCCATCCCGGTCGTGCTGACCGGGGCGCCGCTGGCCGCCGCGGCGCTCGCCGGCGAGCCCGTCGGCACGCTGTTCCACCCGGTGCCGCAACGCCCCGCGGCGCGGCTGTTCTGGCTGGCACACGCCACCTCACCGCGCGGCCGGCTGCACCTGGACTCCGGCGCCGTCCAGGCCGTCGTGGCGCGCCGCAAGTCGCTGCTGCCGGCCGGGATCACCGCCGTGGACGGGGCGTTCACCGCCGGCGACCCCGTCGACCTCGTCGACGACTCGGGCGCGCCGGTGGCGCGGGGGCTGGTCAACTACGACGCCGTGGAGCTGCCGGCGCTGCTCGGCCGCTCCACCGTCGAACTCGCCGCGGCGCTGGGCCCGGCGTACGAACGTGAGGTCGTGCACCGCGACGACCTGGTGCTGCTGTGAGGAGCAGAGAATGAGCGTCACCGAGCAGGCGCGGCGGGCCCGTGCGGCGGCGAATGAGCTGGCCACGGCGACCCGTACCGTCAAGGACGGCGCGCTGCGGGCGATGGCCGACGCGCTGGTCGCCCGTACCCCGGAGATCGTGACCGCGAACGACGCGGACCTGGCGGCGGGGCGCGAAGCCGGACTGTCGACGGCGCTGCTGGACCGGCTCGCGCTGAACCCGGAGCGGATCGCGGGCATGGCCGACGGGCTGCGGCAGATGGCCGCGCTGCCCGATCCGGTCGGTGAGGTGGTGCGCGGCGGCACGCTGCCGAACGGGCTGGAGCTGCGCCAGATCCGGGTGCCGTTCGGCGTGGTCGGGATCATCTACGAGGCGCGCCCCAACGTCACCGCGGACGCCGCCGGCATCTGCCTGAAGTCCGGCAACGCGGTGCTGCTGCGCGGCTCGTCGTCGGCGGTGCGCTCCAACACCGCGATCGTCGCCGCGCTGCGCGACGCGGTCACCGACGCCGGGCTGCCGGCCGACGCCGTCCAACTCCTGGACGCCACCTCGCGGGAGTCGGTCAAGGAGCTGATGCGGGCGCGCGGCCTGGTCGACGTGCTGATCCCGCGCGGTGGGGCCTCGCTGATCCGCACCGTGGTCGAGGAGTCCACGGTGCCGGTGATCGAGACGGGCGTGGGCAACTGCCACGTGTACGTGGACGCGGCCGCCGACCTCGACAAGGCGCTCGCCGTGGTGCTCAACGCGAAGACCCAGCGCCTGTCCACCTGCAACACCGCGGAGTCGCTGCTGGTGCACGCGGACGTCGCCCCGGCGTTCCTGCCGCGGGTGCTGGCCGCGTTCGCCGAGGCCGGGGTGACCGTGCACGGCTCCCCCGAGGTCGCGGCGTTCTCCGACGCGGTGGTGCCGGCGACGGATGAGGACTACGAGACCGAGTACCTCTCCGCGGACATCTCGGCGGCCGTGGTGGAGTCGCTGGACGCGGCGGTCGCGCACATCCGCCGGTACGGCACCGGGCACACCGAGGCGATCGTCACGGACTCGGCGGCCGCGGCGCGGGACTTCGTCGCCCGCGTCGACGCGGCCGCGGTGATGGTGAACGCCTCGACGCGGTTCACCGACGGCGGGGAGTTCGGCTTCGGGGCGGAGATCGGCATCTCGACGCAGAAGCTGCACGCCCGCGGCCCGATGGGGCTGCCGGAGCTGACCTCGACGAAGTACGTGGTCACCGGCGACGGCCACATCCGCGGCTGACGCCGGTACGCCGAAGGGCCCGTTCCGATCCGGAACGGGCCCTTTCGACGTCGAACGTCAGTAGGTCGGCAGCGACGGGTCGATCTGCTTGATCCAGGAGAGCACGCCGCCCTGGACGTGCACCGCGTCCTTGAAGCCGGCCGCCTTGAGCGCGGCGAGCGCCTCCGCGGAACGCACCCCGGACTTGCAGTGCAGCACGATCTGCTTGTCCTGCGGGAACTTCGACAGCGCGTCGCCGGAGAGGATCTCGCCCTTGGGGATCAGCGTCGCGCCGGGGATGCGCACGATCTCGTACTCGGCGGGCTCGCGCACGTCGACCACGAAGACGTCCTTGCCGGCGTCCTGCCATTCCTTCAGCTCACGCGCGGTGATCGTCGAGTCGGCCGCGGCCGCCTCAGCCTCCGGCGAGACCGCCCCGCAGAAGTCCTCGTAGTCCTCCATCAGGTCGGTCAGCGTCGGGTTCTCGCCGCAGAGGACGCAGTTCGGGTCCTTCCGCACCTTGATCTTGCGGTACGACATCTCCAGGGCGTCGTAGACCATCAGCCGGCCGACCAGCGGCTCACCGATGCCGGCGAGCAGCTTGATCGCCTCGTTGACCTGGATCGACCCGATCGACGCGCAGAGCACGCCGAGCACGCCGCCCTCGGCGCAGGACGGGACCATGCCGGGCGGCGGGGGCTCCGGGTAGAGGCAGCGGTAGCAGGGGCCGTGCTCGGCCCAGAAGACCGAGGCCTGGCCGTCGAAGCGGTAGATCGAACCCCAGACGTACGGCTTGCCGAGCAGCACCGCGGCGTCGTTGACCATGTAGCGGGTCGCGAAGTTGTCGGTGCCGTCGACGATCAGGTCGTACTGGCTGAAGATCTCGCGCACGTTGTCGCGGTCGAGCGCCGTGTCGTGGATCACCACGTTCACCAGCGGGTTGATCTCCCGGATGCTGTTGGCCGCCGACTCCGCCTTCGAGCGCCCGATGTCGGACTGCCCGTGGATGATCTGGCGCTGCAGGTTCGACTCGTCGACGGTGTCGAACTCGACGATGCCGAGCGTCCCGACGCCGGCCGCCGCCAGGTAGAGCAGCGCGGGCGAGCCGAGGCCGCCGGCGCCGACGCAGAGCACGCGGGCGTTCTTCAGCCGCTTCTGGCCCTCCACCCCCACGTCGGGGATGATCAGGTGCCGCGAATAGCGACGGATCTCGTCAACGGTGAGCTCGGCGGCGGGTTCGACGAGCGGGGGCAGCGACACGATGGACTCCCCGGGTTCGGCATTGGTGTGCTGCGCCATTGTTGCTCGTTCCGCCCGATCGTCACCATGAGGAGCGACACCTGCCCGGCATCCGGGACTCGGGAATAGTTACGGGATGGGCGGTCCGGCGTAGCGCCGGCCGTTCAGGTACGGCCAGGCGTTCGCGCGGCAGCCCTTGAGCCCGTACGTCTGTTGTTGCATCACCGGCGCGCGCTGCCCGGCCCCCGGACACGCCTCGTGCCCCTGGCCGAGCTGGTGCCCGACCTCGTGGTTGATCGCGTACGCCTGGTAGTCCGCAAGTGGCGCGCCGTAGTCGGGGATCGCGCCCAGCCAGCGCGCCACGTTGATGATCACCTGACCCGGGAGGCGGCAGGAGGTGAACTTGTCGGTCCGCAGCCCGCCGGCGGCGCACATCCGCTCCGAGGTGCCGGCCGTCGCCAGGAAGAGCGTGAACTCCGCGCTGGCCGACTTCGGCACCCGCTGCAGCCGGAACTGCCGCGAGGCGGTCCAGCTCCGCTGGTCCCCCAGGATCCGCTCGGCCGCCGCCGCGAACTCGGCCGCGCTCTGCCCCATCCCGTCCTCCACCGCGACCCGGAACCGTCGCAGCGTCCCCGCCTTGCCGAGCACCGACCCCTGCCCGGCGGCGTACCGGAACGTCCCCGGCCCGGTCACCGGGACGCCGGAGCCGGGCACGGCGGCTGCCGTCGGCCGGACCGCCGCGATCACCGGCGCGAACCCCGGAAGCGCGCTGCGGTCGTCGGCCGGTCCGGCGGTCGGCGCGCCCGCCGGCGGCGTCGGCTGCGGCGGCGCGCCGCGCACGAGGTCGAGTCCGACCAGGCCGGCCGAGGCCAGCAGGATCACGATTACGACGACGCGCCGGCGCCGTTGTCGCATCCGGTCCCGCGCGATCCGGGCGGCGAGTTCCAGCCGTTTCCCGTCGCGCCGCGGCGAGCCGGTCCGGTCCTCACCGTCCGACACCGGGCGACGGGGTCGGTCAGGGCGCACGCCGGGGGCGGGCGCGGCGCTGGAGGGGTGAGTGACCGGTGTGGACATGGCCTCCCAGCCTGTCGAGTTTCCCGGCCGGCCCGCGCGACGCGATGCGGTAACCGGTCCGGATTAACAGGTAATTTACGCGCTTCTATCAAGTAGTCCGAAGTAGCCCGTAAATGTGCTTACAGTAGCGGTCACGGATACGGTCGGTGTCCAAACAGGGGCACAGACTTCGACGCATCCGCACCGACGAGCATCGCGATGCCGAGCCGACGGCGGGCGCGCACATGCGCGGGCCGCCGGCGCGGTCGAACGCGAACGATCGACCCCGCCTCAGGCGAGCAGCCCCTCCAGCCGGCGGTTGACGGCGGCCAGCGTCGCCCGCACGGCCGCCTGCCGCGGGTCCCCCGCGACCAGGGCGGAGCCGACGAGCTGCTCCACCCAACCGTCGCAGACCAGCAGGACCACCACCGTCGCCACCTCGCAGCTGCCGAGCGGCACGACCGCGGCCTGCTCCACGAAGCACCGGCCCCGTTCCGCGCTCTTCTCGGCCACCCGCAGCAACTCGTCGACCGCCGAGGCGGCCGCGACCGCACAGAGCCGCAGGACGTACCCGTCGACGGCCGGCCCGGTGGCGAGTCCGGCGGCACGTCGCCGGCCGGCCGCGAGCCGAACCTCCACAGTGGCGTCCATCCCGAACGTGCTGACCTGGACGTGGTCGATGACGACGCGCGGACCCGGTCGACCGTTGGTGTTGAGCGGGCGGGGCGGCGCCACCTCGGTCGTGGTGAGCTGAGCCCCGGAGTACGACGCCCCCGCGCTGACCGGAGCGCCGCCGACGCTGCCGATCACCCCCGCCGCGGCGCCCGGGGCGGGGAACTCGGGCGCCCACTGGCCGGCGCCCACCGTGGTCGCGTCGGCCTCCTCCACCGCGCGGCGCCGACGGCGCGGCGCCTCGGCCGGGGCGTGCCCGACCGCACCCGCCCCCCGCTGCGGATTCAGTTGCGCGGGCACGTACGGCCCGCCGGCCACCGGCTGGTCGGGCAGGTTCTGCGGCGCCGCGGCGAGTCCCATCCGCTCCTGCAACAGCCGCGCCACGTGCCGGCTCACCTCCGCCGGATCGGCGCCGTCGGCGAGGTCGAGGCGGAGGCTGTGCGCCCCCGCCGGGGTGGTGCGCAGCGACGCGTCCCGCACCCCGGCGACGCCGCGTACGGCCGCGAGGATCGCGTTCACGTCAAAGCCCTCGGAGCGCTCCCGCGGCTGCGGGGGCACGTCCTCGCGCCGCAGGTGTGTGGCGATGCGGGAGAGGTCGGGCGTTTCGGCAGGGGGCTCCACGGCTGGCGGCTCCGGCACGGTGGGCACGTCTGGTTCGGCGGGAACCCGCTGCGGCAGCGTGTCGTCGGCGGCACCGACCGGCCCGGCCGGCGTTCGGTCGGATTGCGCAGGGGCGGGGCCGGGGAAGGCCGGCGGGGTGTCGTAGCCGGACGACGCCGGGCCGGGTTGACCGGTCTCGGCGCCGAGGTACGTCTGCTCGGGGTGGACGGCGGTGTCGCGTCGCAGCGCCGGTTCGACGGCGCGGGCCGGCGCGGGGTCGACGTCGCGGCCCGGCACGGGATCGGTGAGGCCGGTCCGCCACCGCGGCGCGGCCTCGCCCTCGGCCGGCCGCTGATCCGGCCGCCGCGGCTCGGCGGGCAGGTCGAAGCGCGGCCGCTCGGTTCCGGGCTGGACCCGGAACTCCGGCGGCACCTGGCGTCCAGTGGGCGTCGGCTGCTCGGCAGGGGTGGGAGCACCGGAGAGCGCACGCGGCGGGGGCGGGGTCTCGCGCCAGCGCGCGAGTCCGGCGCCGGCGTCGGGCGGAGCGGGGGTGTCGAGCGCGTGCCGCGCCGCCGGCTCGGTGTCCGGCACGGGAGCCCCGGACGGCGGCTGCGGCGCGGACGGTTCGGCGGCCGCGGCGCGATCCCGCGCCGCGTCCTCCAGGTCCCCCTCGTACGGATAGGGCGGGGCGCTGGCCGGCGCGGGCAGCGCGAGTGGACCGGGGTCGGCGCGCCGCGGAGCGTGGGCCACCCCGTTGCTGCCCTCCCGCGTCTCCGGCAGCGGCGGCGGCCCCAGCAGCTCGGTGTAGCGCGCGGGCGGATCGGCCCAGCCGCGGGGCGCGCCGGGCTCGGCCTGCCGCCAGGCGGAGACGACGGGGTCCGGTCCCGGACCGAGAGCGGCACCGGCGCTGGACCATGCGGCATCCGACGCCGCCCACCCGGTGCCCGGCCGGCCCCGATCGTCCCGACCAGGTCCGTTACCGTTATCTCCCGGCGCGGCGCTCCCGGGTTGCCCTGTTTCGTCCACCGTGCGCTCCTCGGTCGCCCCCGCTGAGGTTACCGTGTGCTGACAGCGGCGATAAGTTGCAACGTCAGGCTAATTCGGCGGTCCTGGAATATGGCGAGCATCGCCACTGTTACGGCGACATTCGCCCGCATTGCGAAGACTCGGAGGTACACATGACCGGCGCACAGACCGCCGGCCGGCCGGCCCGCCTGCCGCGCTCGGCGCGCCGCAAGCAGCTGCTCGCCGCCGCGCAGGAGGTGTTCGTCGCCCAGGGCTACCACTCGGCGGCCATGGACGACATCGCTGAGCGCGCCGGCGTCTCCAAGCCCGTGCTCTACCAGCACTTCCCGGGCAAGCTCGAGCTCTACCTCGCACTGCTGGAGACCCACTGCGACGCGATAGTCGCCCGGGTCCACGCCGCGATGGCGGCCACCTCCGACAACAAGGAGCGCGTCAAGGGCGCGGTCCAGGCGTACTTCGACTTCGTCGACCACGAGGACGAGGCGTTCCGGCTGGTGTTCGAGTCCGACCTGCGCAACGAGCCGGCCGTGGCCGAGCGGGTCGCGCGGGTGGAGAAGGGCTGCATCGCGGCGATCACCGACACGATCATCTCGGACACCGGCGTGAGCCGCTCCCGGGCCGAGCTGCTCGCCTCCGGTCTGGTGGGCGCGGCCGAGACGGCCGCGCAGTTCTGGCTGGCGAACGGCCGGCAGGTGCCGAAGGCCGAGGCGGAGACGTTGCTCGCCGCCCTGATCTGGCGCGGTATCGCGAGCTTTCCGTTGCAGGGCGAGTCAGCCTGACCGTCGCCTCCGACAATCGGCTAGCCTTCGCAAGGGTGCAGTTTTCGCCCGGATGAGGAGGGCCCCGTGGAGGTCAAGATCGGCGTGCAGTACGCGCCGCGCGAGCTGGTCGTGGAAAGCTCGCAGACGCCGGCCGAGATCGAGCAGATCGTCACCGACGCCATCGCCAACGAGGGAACGCTCTCGCTGACCGACGAGAAGGGCCGCCGGATCATCGTGCCGGTGAGCAAGGTCGCCTACGTGGAGATCGCCGAGGCGTCACCCCGGGCGGTCGGCTTCACCGCCCGCTGACTTGCGGCGGCCGCGCCGGCCACGGGCCACCCGTGGCCGGCGGGGAACATCCCGCGGGGGAACCGCTCAGTTGTTGAGGCCGACGGCGGTCATCCGCCCGGTGTGCGCGGCGGTGAGCCGTTTGAAGAGCGCCGCCACCCCCGCCTGGTCGCCCGTTCCCTCGACGACCAGCACGGTCAGCGCGACCCGTTCGGCCGCCACCCGCTGCGCCTGCGACAGCGCCTCCCCCACCAGCCGCCGCGCCCACATCGACAGCCGGTTCGCGAGCTTGGGATCGGCGGCGATCGCCGCCCGGATCTCGTGGCAGGCGTAGTCGGCGTACTGCGAGTCGTGCAGCACGTCGAGCACCAGTTGGCGGTCGGGCTCGGCCAGACAGGCCGCGACCTCCCGGAAGAAGTCGTCGGCGATGCTGTCGCCCACGTACGCCTTGGTGAGCGCCTCCAGCCAGTCCTTGGGCTCGGTCGAGTCGTGGTACTCGTGCAGCGCCGCCACGTACGGCGTCATCGCCTCGGCCGGCTCCACCCCCAACTCGGTCAACCGCGTCGCGAGCCGGCGGTAGTTGACGATCTCGACGGCGGCCATCTCGCTGAGCACCGCCCGGCGGTGCAGATCCGGGGCGAGCCGGGCGTCGGCGGCCATCCGGTCGAAGGCGAGCAACTCGCCGTAGGCGA
The DNA here is from genome assembly GCF_900107255.1 of Micromonospora pattaloongensis. Classification (GTDB taxonomy): domain Bacteria; phylum Actinomycetota; class Actinomycetes; order Mycobacteriales; family Micromonosporaceae; genus Micromonospora_I; species Micromonospora_I pattaloongensis. The sequence continues at coordinate 518,882 of NZ_FNPH01000003.1, forward strand.
CCATGCCGAGCAACTCGACGAGGGCGGGGCCGGTCGGATTCGGGGCTTCGGACACGCCCGCAGGTTACCGTCCGGGCCGACGTGGGCGCAGAACCCCGGTTTGGCGGAAACACGGCGGCCGGGGTAACGGGCGTCACATTTCAGCACCCCGCCGTCCCGCGGCCGATGACGAGGTGGGGCCGTATTCTGCCGGGTCGGGTAAGATGGTGGGAGTTGCCGCGGGCGTCGAGATCATTTAACCGCTTCCCCGCGACGCGCGTGCGGCCCGCGATCCATAGATCGCGTGTGGCCCGCGCCATACCGAAGACGCGCCCTTGGGATCACGGGGCGCACCACGAGAGGGCACCCCTAACACCCTATGACCACAACGAACGACACACAGGCCGGCGAGCAGCCGGCCGACCGGGCGCCGGTGCGCCCGGAGACACCCACCTTCGCCGAGCTCGGCGCCCGTCCGGAGACCGTCGAGGCGCTGGCCGCGATCGGCATCGTCCACGCGTTCGCCATCCAGGAGTACGCGCTGCCGATCGCGCTGCGCGGCACCGACCTGATCGGCCAGGCGCCGACCGGCACCGGCAAGACCTTCGGTTTCGGCATCCCGCTGATCGACCGGGTCCTCGCCCCCGCGGAGGGCGGCGACGGCCTGCCGCAGGCGCTGGTCGTGGTACCGACCCGCGAGCTCGGCCTGCAGGTCGCCAAGGACCTCGCGGCGGCCGGCAAGACCCGCGGCGTGCGGGTGCTGCCGATCTACGGCGGCGTGGCGTACGAGCCGCAGATCGACACGCTGCGCAACGGCGTGGAGATCCTGGTCGGCACGCCGGGGCGCCTGATGGACCTCGCCAAGCAGAAGCACCTGCGGCTGGACCGGGTCCGGGCGCTGGTGCTCGACGAGGCCGACCGGATGCTGGACCTCGGCTTCCTCGACGACGTCGAGAAGATCCTGGCGATGCTGCCGGAGGACCGGCAGACCATGCTCTTCTCCGCCACCATGCCCGACCCGATCGTCGCGCTGGCCCGGCGCTTCCTGCGCCAGCCGGTGACGATCCACGCCGGGCACACCGCCGAGACCGGCCCGTCCCCGCTCACCAAGCAGGTCGTCTACCGGACGCACCCGCTGAACAAGATCGAGATCGTGGCGCGCATCCTGCAGTCGCACGAGCGGGGCCTCACCATGATCTTCACCCGCACCAAGCGCGCCGCCGACCGCGTCGCCGAGGACCTCGACTTCCGCGGTTTCGCGGCCGCGGCGGTCCACGGCGACCTGGGCCAGGGCGCCCGGGAGCGGGCGCTGCGGGCGTTCCGCGCCGGCAAGATCGACGTACTGGTCGCGACGGACGTGGCGGCCCGCGGCCTCGACGTCTCCGGCGTCACGCACGTCATCAACTACGACTGCCCCGAGGACCCCGACACGTACACGCACCGGATCGGCCGCACCGGCCGGGCCGGCGCCACCGGCGTCGCGGTCACCTTCGTCGACTGGGAGGACATGCCGCGCTGGCGGCTGATCGACAAGTCGCTCGGGCTGGAGCTGCCGGAGCCGCCGGAGACGTACCACACCTCGGCCTGGCTCTACACCGACCTCGACATCCCCACCGACGTCTCGGGCACGCTGCCGAGCGCCGAGCGCACCCGCGCCGGGCTGGCGGCGGAGGTCGAGGAGGACCTCGGCGGGCGTCCGCGCGGTGGCCGGCGCGGCGAGGGCGGCGGACGCCGCGGCGATGGCGGCGCACGCCGTCCCCGCTCCCGGCAGCGCGCCGACGACGAGGGCGCGCCGCGTCCCGAGTCCGCCGCGGAGGCGGGCGAGGAGTCGGAGCGGCCGCCCCGGCAGCGGCGACGCCGCCGGGCCGGGCAGGTCGTCGCCGGCGAGGCCGGCGGCGCGACGCCGGACGTCTCGGCCGCGGCCGAGGTCGGCGCGGCGGAGGCCGGCGAGGGCGGCGCCAAGCCGCGCCGCCGCCGGCGGCGCGGTGGCCGGGGCTCGCGTGGCGGGGCGACCGCCGCGGACAGCTGACCTCTGCGCGACAGCGCGATTGTGGCCCGGACATGAGCCCCGAAAGGGGGCTCGTGCCGGGCCACAACTGGAGTGGAGCGTAGGTTCACCGTCCTGACCCGACTGTCGAACGAGGACGAGTCGACGGTCACACCCTCGCTGGCGCCCTCCGCGGCTGAGTCGTGGTGGCGTCGACGAGCGGCCACGCGGATAGGCTGAGAAGGGCGAACGCGAGGAGGTGAGGATGTTCAAGCTTCCGAAGGCGCCCGACCAGCCCGGAACCGCCCGGGACGGGCGAAACTGGCCGGACAACTTCAACGACAGGTTGACCGCGCCGCTGCCCACCTTCCGCGAGCTGTTCCAGATGTTCCGCGAGCTCGGGCCGCGCGGCGACCTGGGCGAGGCGGCCCGGATCCCGGTCGCCCGCCCACCCGCGCTACCGCGCGCCGACGCCGGGCAGACGATGGTGACCTGGGTCGGACACGCGACGTACGTGATCCAGATCGGCGGCCTGACCGTGCTCACCGACCCGGTCTGGTCGGACAAGATCCCGGGGGTACGGCCGCGAGTCACCCCCGTCGGGGTGCCGTGGGAGTCCCTGCCCCGCATCGACGCCGTCGTCATCAGCCACAACCACTACGACCACCTCGACACGCCCACCATCCGCCGGGTGCCCCGCGCCACGCCCGTGCTCGTCCCGGCGAAGCTGGCCGGCTGGTTCCGGCGGCGCGGCTTCCGGGACGTGACCGAGCTCGACTGGTGGGAGTCGCGCGAGATCGCGCCGGCCGGGTCGACCGCGGGCGGGGTGCGGTTCGACTTCGTGCCGGCGCACCACTGGAGTCGACGCACCCTCACCGACACCAACAAGAGCCTCTGGGGCGGCTGGGTGCTGACCGCCGACGACGGCACCCGCATCTACTTCGCCGGCGACACCGGGTACGGCCACTGGTTCGGCCAGATCGCCGACCGCTATCCCGGCATCGACCTGGCGCTGCTACCGATCGGCGCGTACGAGCCCAACTGGTTCATGAAGCCCGTCCACCTCAACCCGGAGGAGGCCGTGCAGGCGTGCCTCGACGTCGGGGCGCGCCGGATGGCGAGCATGCACTGGGGCACGTTCGTGCTCTCGGCGGAGCCGTTGCTGGAACCGGTGGAGCGGGCGACCAGGGCGTGGGAGGCCGCCGGGCGGCCGCGCGACGACCTCTGGAACATGGCGGTCGGCGAAACCCGGATCATGTAGGTATGCCGGAACAGCTCACCGACGCGCTCGCCGAGGTACGCGCGTTGCTCCTCGATCCCGCGCTCACCCGTGCGGTCGCCGCCGGACGCCGACGCAACGCCACGCCCGCCTCCGTCCGGGCCGAGCTGCGGCCGGTCACGCTGAAGGCCGGCCCGCGGCTGCAGATCGTGACAAACGACGGCGCGCGCCCGCACACCCGCAACGTGACGCCCGGGGTGGAGGCGGAGGAAGCGGTCGACGCGCTGCTGGCGGAGCCGTTCGGCAACTGGCACGTCGAGACCGCCACCTCGACGGTGCAGGTCCGGGTGACGAAGAAGGGCGACGCCCAGGTGCACCGTTCGACGGCGGGGCGCGTCGCGACGACGACGACGCACGACCGGGAGAAGAACTACCTGCTGGACCCCGGCGACCCGCTCTTCGCCGCTATCGGCGCGAACGCCGCCAAGCGCCGCCAGGTGGACGCGTTCCTGCGGGCACTGGCCGCGACCCTGCCGGAGACGGTGTTCACCGAGGCCCGCGCCGAGCCGCTGCGCGTGGTGGATCTCGGCTGCGGCAACGCGTACCTGACGTTCGCGGCGTACCGCTATCTCTCCGAACGCGGTCTGGACGTCGAGGTGACCGGGGTCGACGTCCGTGAGGACCAGCGGCGGCGCAACACCGCGCTCGCCGAGCAGCTCGGGTACGGCGACCGGGTGCGCTTCGTCGCCGGCACGATCCTGGACGCGCACGTCGACCCCGCGCCGGACCTGGTGCTCGCGCTGCACGCCTGTGACACCGCCACCGACGAGGCGCTCGCCCGGGCGGTGCGGTGGCGGGCCCGCTGGGTGCTGGCCGCCCCGTGCTGCCACCACGACATCGCCGCCCAGCTGCGGCGCAACCCCGCCCCGGAGCCGTACAGCCTGCTCACCGCCCAGGGAATCCTGCGGGAACGTTTCGCCGACGTGCTCACCGACTCGCTGCGGGCGGCGCTGTTGCGGCTGCGCGGTTACCGCGTCGACGTGGTGGAGTTCGTCGGCTCCGAGCACACCCCGCGCAACCTGCTGCTGCGTGCCCGGCGCGGTGACGCCGAGCCGACCGCGCAGCAGCGGACGGAGTACGACGCCCTGGTCACCGCCTGGGGCGTGACGCCCCGGCTGCACACCCTGCTCGCGGATTCACCCTGATCGCCGTCCCCAGGCGTGATCGCGGTCGTCCCCGCGGTGATCGTCGTCCCCGCGCTAATCGCCGTCGCCGGAGCGCCGCGCGGTCGGGCCCGGCTGCTCCGCGGCGGTCGGGAACGGCACGACGTTGCCGGGACCGGCGGCGTTGCCTGCCGCGGTGAAGGCGTTCCACGAGATGTCCACCAGCAACCGCTTGAGCTCCGCGTGCCGCTCCGCGGCGCTGTGCTGCAGCGCCATCCGGACCCCGAGCACGACGGCGACGAGCGTGGTCGTGACGGCCCCGGCGCCGGCCAGCACGTGCAGCCCGGACGGCTCGCGCCCGTTGACCACCAGGATCAGCAGCCAGGTCCAGAAGCCTGCGGCGAAGACCGCGGCCTTGGCCACGAAGAAGAGGCTGACGGCGCCGGGCCGGTGCGGGACGGGGGAAGCGAGAGCGGCCATCAGGTCCTCGTCACGTGGGGCGTGGGAGTCAGTGGGGCGTCGGAAGCGATCGGCCCGTCGAAGCGACGAGCATAGTGGACGTAGCCGGTTGGTGACGGGACGAGTTCTGTCAATGCGGGTTCCCGCTGCCCCCCAGCCAGCGGGATCCCGCACCGACACCCCCGCGGCCGCGGCTGACGGCCGGCCCTGGCGATGAACCGGCACCGGTTGCCCGGAGGCGGGTGCCGGTCGCGCGGACGGCCTTACAATAGGCAGTCCCGCGAACGGGACTCATCGGTCGATCGGTCAGGGTATGTCACTGATTCCCGGTACTACCCTCAGGTGACCGCGAATCGTGGAAGGACATCGACGGATGATGGCGTCCCCGGACTCGCCGCAGGCGGCGTTCGCGCGATTCGTCCGCCGCGCGATCGACGACGCCAAGAACGAACGGGGCTGGACGGTCAGCGATCTGGCGGCGCACACCGGCGTCGGGCGGTCCACCGTGTTCCGGTGGCTCGCGGGCGACTGGCACGACTACCCGGAGCTCGCCAAGGTGCGCGACTTCTGCCGGGCACTGGACGTGCCCCTGTCCGCCGCGGTCCGCGCGCTCGGGTTGCCGGAGTCGCCGCCCGCGCAGCGCCGGGCCGAGCCACCGTCGTCGGTGGACGCGGACGTACGGGTGATCCTGGCCCGGCTGGCCGATCCGGCGGTGCCGGCGCCGGAGAAGAAGCTGATCCGCGACCTGCTGCGGTACCTGGCCCGCCGCCCGGTCCGCCGGGCCGGCTGACCCTCCCCCGCTACGGGACGACGGCGGTGAACTCCGCCGTCCGCACCTCGCCGGCCACCTGGAAGTCGAAGAACATCCGGTAGCGGCCGGGGCCGGGCAGGGCGAGCCAGAACTTCACCGCCCCGTCGCTGAGCTGCGCCTCGGGGTGGACGTGCACGTAGCCCAGATCGCCCTCGCGGATCACCACCAGGTGGCCGTACGCCCCCAGGTAGCGCTCCAGCCCCGCTGCCGGGGCGCCGTCGCGGAACACCCGGAACAGCAGCGGCGCGACCGCGCCGACCCGGGGCGTCCCCTCGTACCCGACGGTGAACCCGTCGACCGCCGCCTCACGGGCGGGCGCGGGCAGCGGGCGGGGGGCGTACGTCCCGGCGGCCGCCAGGTCGACCCCGAGGGTCAGCTCGGTCTGCCCGCCGGTCGCGTCGTTCACGGTGAAGTCCGCGTACGCCCGCCAGACGCCCGGCTGCGGCAGGGTCAGCGGCACGCTCCAGGTCCCGTCGGGCGCCATCGTGGGGTGCAGGTGCTGGTAGCCGGAGAGGTCGCGGCGGGCGACGATCAGGTGCAGCGGCTTGTCGTGCACGATCGCGAACGTGGTCACCGGCTTGGCGTCCGGGCCGACGATCCGGAACCGGAAGTCCTGCCGGGCCCCCGCCGCCAGCTGGGTGGCGGTCGGCGCCAGCGTGTACCCGGCGGCGCTGAGGCTGAGTCCGACCGGGTCGGCGCCGGTCCGGCCGGCGGCCCCCGCGCCGGCGCCGTGCTCGTGCGGGGCGGTGCCGGGCGGGTGCGTGTGGTCGGCGGCCTGGTCGCCGCCGGCCGGCGGGGCCGACGCGGGTGCGGGGTCGACCACGCGGCCGAGCCCGAAGCCGGCGATCAGGGCGATCACGAGCCCGCCGACGACGAGCGCGAGCCGCAGCGTGGCACGGTCGACCGGCGGACGCGGCGGCACGGGCGCCGGCGGCGGGACGGTGGCGGCGTCGGGCAGGGACATCGGCGGGCCTCCTAGGAGCGGACGAGGCGGGCGATGGCCTCGGACGCCTCTTTCACCTTCGCGGACGGGTCGCCGCCGTCTTTGGCCGCCTCCGTCACGCAGTGCGCGATGTGCCCCTCGAGCAGCCCGACCGCGACCGCCTGGAGGGCGCGGGTCGCCGCGGAGATCTGCGTCAGCACGTCGATGCAGTAGGTGTCCTGCTCGATCATCCGGTGCAGCCCGCGGACCTGCCCCTCGATCCGGCGCAGCCGGCCGAGGAGGGCCTGCTTGTCGGCCGCGTACCAGTACGCGCCGTGCTGCTCGGCGGTGCCGGCGTCCGCGGCCTGCTCCTGTGCGGTCATCCGGCGAGCATACCCCCCAGCCGTATTTCCCGACCATGGGCACGGCGGGGCGTGGCCTTTGTCGCCAATCGGTCGTTATCCGGTCGTGCCGATCTTCCCCCACGCCGGCCGCGCCGCCACCCTCGTCGCCGCCGCCCTCACCGCCGCCCTGCTGTCCGGGCCGGCCGCCGCCGAACCCTCCGCCGCCGAACTCGACCGCCGGATCAACCAGGCCAGCCGGGAGCTGGAAGTCGTCGTCGAGCAGTACAACGACCTGCGCGAGGACATGCGCGCCACCCAGCGCCAGGCGACCGCCCTCGACGCGAAAATGGCGCCGCTGGAGCAGCAGTTGGCGGCGCGGCGGCACCAGGTGGGGGCGCTCGCCGCGAACACGTACCGCAGCTCCAGCGGGCTGCGCCCGATGGCCGCCGCGCTGAACAGCGAGTCAGCGCAGGGCTTCCTCGACTACCTGCTGGTGCTCGACCGGCTGAGCCGCGACCAGCGGCAGGCGATCGCCGGACTCAACTCCAGCCGACTCCGCTTCGACGCCGCCCGCACCGCCGCGCAGCGGCTCGCCGACCGGCAGCGGACGCAGCAGCAACGGCTGACCGCCAAGAAGAAGCAGGTCGAAGCGGAGCTCAGCCGGCTCGTCCGACTGCGCGACGGCCGTACCGTGCAGGTCGCCACCGACCCACGGGCGGTGGGCCACCGCCTGCCCGACCTGCCGCCGGGCGCCGCGGCCACCGCGGTGAAGTTCGCGTACGCGCAACTCGGCAAGCCGTACGGGTGGGGCGCGGCGGGCCCGCGCGCGTACGACTGCTCGGGGCTGACGTCCGCGGCGTGGGCCGCGGCCGGCATCAGGCTGCCGCACAGCTCCCAGCGGCAGTGGACGAGCGTGACCCGGGTCAGCCGCCCGGAGCTGCAACCCGGCGACCTGATCTTCTACTACGGCGACCTGCACCACGTGGGCATGTACGTCGGCGCCGGCATGATGATCCACGCCCCCCAGGAGGGCCAATCGGTCCGCCTCAACGCCGTCAACTTCCAGCCCGTCTACGGCTACGGCCGCCCCGGCTGACCCGCGTCGACCACGCCGGGTCAGCCGGCGACGGCGAGGGCGAGCGGGAGCACCGCGGGTGCGCCGGCCCGGCGGAGTTCGCGGGCGACGATCGCCATCGTCCAGCCGGAGTCGACCAGGTCGTCGACGAGCAGCACCGGACCCGACAGCCCCGACATCGCCGCCGCCAGCTCGCCCGGCAGCGCGAACGCGCCGTGCAGCGCGCGTACCCGCTGCGCGCTGTTGCCGCGCGCACCGCCACCGGGCGACGGGGCGTGGCCGGTCGGCGCGACCGTGCCGAGCAGCGGCAACCGGCCGATCGTCCCGATCCGCTCCGCGAGGCTCGCGACCAGCCGCGGGTGTTGCCGCGATCCGACGGCGACCACCCCGACCGGCCGCGTCGGCCACGGGCCGTCGCCGTGCGCCCACGCCTTCAGCACCTCGACCACCGCGCTCGCCACGTCGTCCGGCAGCGGCCCGTCGGCCGCGTCCGGGCCGACGAGCGCGCGCAGCCGGGCGCCCCAGCCGAGGTCGGACAGCCGCCCGACCGCCCGGCCCGGCAGCGCCTGCTCGGCCGGCGAGATCTTGCCGCGCAGCGGTACGCCCACCGCCTCCAGCCCGGTGGGCCAGAGCTTCTTCGGCGCCACCTCCACGCCGGGGCGGCCGAGGAACGCCTGCGCGGCGGCGAGCGCCGGAGCCGAGACCTCCGCGTCGAACCGCGGGCCGGCGCACCGGTCGCAACGCCCGCACGGGGTGGCGCCGGGATCGTCGAGGCAGCTCCGGAGGTACTCCATCCGGCAGCCGATGGCGCCGGTGTACTCCCGCATCGCCTGCTGCTCGGCGGTGCGCGCCTGGGCGACCCGCCGCAGCCGGGCGACGTCGTAGACCCACGGCTCGCCGGTGGCGATCCAACCGCCGCGCACCCGCTTCACCGCGCCGTCCACGTCGAGCACCTTGAGCATCAGCTCCAGACGGGCCCGGCGCAGGTCGACGATGGGTTCGAGGGCCTGCGTCGACAGCGGGCGGCCGGCCTGCTCCAGCGCGGCCAGCACGGACCGGACCTGTTCCTCGGGCGGGAAGGCCAGCGACGCGAAGTACCGCCAAATCGCCTGGTCCTCGGCGCCCGGCAACAGCAGCACCTCGGCGTGCTCGACGCCGCGCCCGGCCCGGCCGACCTGCTGGTAGTACGCGATCGGCGAGGGCGGGGCGCCCAGGTGCACGACGAAGCCGAGGTCCGGCTTGTCGAAGCCCATGCCCAGCGCCGAGGTCGCGATCAGCGCCTTGATCTTGTTGTCCAGCAGGTCCTGCTCGGCGCCGCGCCGGTCGGCGTCCTCGGCCTGGCCCGTGTAGGAGGCGACCGCGTAGCCGCGCGAGCGGAGGAAGTCGGCCGTCTCGGTCGCCGCGGCCACGGTGAGGGTGTAGACGATGCCCGAGCCGGGGAGCCGGTCGAGGTGGTCGGCGAGCCAGCCCAGCCGGTGGGCCGGGGTCGGCAGCTCGAGTACGGCCAGCCGCAGCGACTCGCGGTCGAGCGGACCGCGCAGCACCAGCGTCTCGGTCTGTTCGCCGCCGCTCAACTGCTCCGCCACGTCGGTGGTCACCCGCTCGTTGGCGGTCGCCGTCGTCGCCAGCACCGGCGTGCCGGCGGGCAGGTTCGCCAGGAAGGTACGCAGTCGCCGGTAGTCGGGCCGGAAGTCGTGACCCCAGTCCGAGACGCAGTGCGCCTCGTCCACGACGAGCAGCCCGGTGGTGGCGGCGAGCTTCGGCAGCACGGTGTCCCGGAAGTCGGGGTTGTTGAGCCGCTCCGGGCTGATCAGCAGGACGTCGACCTCGCCGCCGTGGATCTCGGTGGTGATCTCGTCCCACTCGTCGAGGTTGGCGGAGTTGATCGTGCGGGCGCGGATCCCGGCCCGCGCGGCCGCCTCCACCTGGTTACGCATCAGCGCGAGCAGCGGCGACACGATCACCGTGGGGCCGGTCGCGGGGCTCTGCCGCAACAACGCGGTGGCCACGAAGTAGACCGCCGACTTGCCCCAGCCGGTGCGCTGCACGCAGAGCACCCGACGCTTGTCGACCACCAGTGCCTCGATCGCCCGCCACTGGTCGTCGCGCAGCCGCGCGTGCTCGCCGGCCAGCCGCCGCAGCACCGCCTCGGCCCGCTCGCGCACCGCGCCCCGGTCGGTTGCCGGATCACGCTCGCTCATCGCACGGCCACCGCGCGCAGGTAAGGCACCCCGCGATGCTACCTCGCCACACACCGCCCACCCCCCGCTCACGCCGCACCCCCCACTGCGGGTTGATCAAGGGATCGGCGGGACCGGAGGGGCGATTCCGGCTGCCGATCCCTTGATCAACGCTGCACAGCGCTGGCGGGTCAGCGGCGGGAGAGCGCGCGGCGGAGGGTGGCCAGCCGGGTGGTGAGGCCGGCCAGGCCGCCGGGGAAGAAGTAGACCGCCAGGATGAAGACCGTGCCGAGCACGAAGAGCGGCTGCGACAGCGGTCCGCTCAGCACGCTGGGCAGGGCGTCGACGGTCGACGAGGAGCCGAACGCGGTCAGCCGGTGGTCCAGGTACATGTAGAGCATCCCGCCGATCACCGGGCCCCACCGGGTCGCCGGCCCGCCGAGCACCACCATCACCAGCAGCGACAGGGTCAGCTCGGAGGAGGTGATGTGCGGCGACGCGCCGCCGACCAACAGGCAGTAGATCACTCCCCCGCCGGCGGCGAGCGCCCCGGAGAGGGTGAAGGCCACCAGCTTGAACCGGTACGGATCCAGTCCGAGCACGCCGATCCGCCGCTCGTCGTCGCGGATCCCGGCGAGCACCCGCCCGGTCGGCGAGGCGGAGACCCGGTGCACCACGAAGACCACCAGCGCCAGGTACGCCAGCGCCAGCCAGTAGAGGTTGACCGTGTTCGTCACCCCGACGAACACCGCGGGCACCCCGGCGACGTCGAGCGGCAGCCCCTCCTCCCCGCCGGTCAACCCGCCGAAGTCACGGGCCACCAGGATCGCCCCGACCTGGGCGAACGCCAGCGTGACCATGGCGAACGCGATCCCGGCGGTGCGCAGCGCCACCGCGCCGAGCAGCGCGGCGAGCGTGGCGCCGCCGGTCAGCGCCAGCAGCGCGGCCTGCCACAGCGGCAGCCCCGCCCTGGTCACCAGGATGTCGGTGCCGTAGACACCGGCCGCGAAGTAGAGCGCGTGCCCGAACGACAGCAGCCCGGTGCGGCCGAAGAGCAGGTCGTAGCCGGCCGCCAGCGCGCCGAAGATCAGACAGACGGCGAGCAGATGCAGCGTGCCGGGCGAGTTGACCGGCCCGTCGAAGACCCCCGGCAGCTGCAGCGTCGAGTACGGCAGCACGGCGGCCAGCGCCAGCGCCAGCAGCGGCGTCCACGGCCGCAGCGCCGCCCACCGGTGCGGCCGGGCCGGGGCGGCGGTGGCCGCCGGCGCGGGCGCCACGTCCAGATCCGTCATGCCGTAGCCGCCTTTCCGGCGATCCCCTGCGGTCGGAGCAGCAGCACGATCGCGAGCAGCGCGACCACGCAGACGTCCCCGGCTCCCGAGGTGCCGTAGTAGTTCACGAACTGCTGCAGCAGCCCGACGGCGACCGCCGCGTACGCGGAGCCGACGACCGAGCCCATCCCGCCGATCACCACCACGATGAACGCGAAGATCAGCAACGAGCCGCCCTGGCCGGGCGAGACCGAGCCGAAGTAGACGCCGCCGAGCGCGCCGGCCAGCGCCGCGGCGGCCCCGCCGATCGCGAAGACCAGCGTGAACGCCTTCCGGACGTCGATGCCGAGCGCGGTGACCATCTCGCGGTTCTCCACGCCGGCCCTGATCACCAGGCCGTACCGGGTGTAGCGCAGGAAGAGCAGGATCGCCGCGAGCACGGCCGCGGCCGCGACGATCAGCAGCAGCCCCGAGTTCGGCACCTTCGCGCCGAGCACATCGGTGACCCGCTGCGTCCAGGCCGGACGCGGGAACGGACGGGGATCGGCGCCCCAGGTCGCCTGCAGCAGCGCCACCCCGGCCAGGGAGAGCCCGACGGTGACCAGAACCTGCTCGATGGTGCGCGAGTAGAGCGGCCGGATCATGACCAGCTCGACCAGCGCGGCGACCACCGCGCCCGCGACCACCCCGAACGCGACCGCGAGCACGAAGCCGAAGCCGGTCGCCCCGGCCCCCGGAAGGTGCTGCGCCGCCCACCAGGTGCCGTACGCGCCGACCGACAGGAACAGCCCGTGCGCGAAGTTGAGCACGTCGGCGAGGCCGAAGACCAGCGACAGCCCGGAGGCAACCAGGAAGTAGAGGGCGGCCAGCCCCAACCCGGTCAGGGTCAGCAGGACGATCGTGCTCACGCGGATACCTCCCGGGTGTGCGAGCCGACCCCGAGCAGCGACCGGGTCAGCTCGGGCTCGCCGAGCAGCCGCGCGGCGTCGCCGGACCAGGCCACCCGGCCGGCGGCGAGCACCACGGCGTCGCTGGCGAGCCGCCGTACGACGGCGAGGTTCTGCTCGACGAGCAGCACCGGCACGGTGACGGCGACCCGTTCCAGCACCTCGGCGACCTCGGTGACCACCTTCGGCGCGAGCCCCTTCGTCGGTTCGTCGATCAGCAGCAGCCTGTTGTCGCTGAGCAGCACCCGGCCGATGGCGAGCATCTGCTGCTGCCCCCCGGAGAGCGACCCGGCCCGCTGCCGCCCACGCCGCAGCAGCTCGGGGAAGAGCTCGTAGACCCGGTCGTACGCCGGCTTGACCCCCCGGCGCTCGGCGAGCCGCAGGTTTTCCGCGACGGTGAGGCCGGCGAAGACGCAGCGGTCCTCCGGCACGTAGCCCAGCCCGTCGCGGACCAGCCGGTGCGTCGGGCGTTCGGTGAGGCGCTGCTCTGCCATCCGGATCTCACCGCGGACCTCGCCGCCGCGCGGGGTGAGCCCGAGAATGGCGCGCAGCGTCGTGGTCTTGCCGACGCCGTTGCGGCCGAGCAGCACGGTGACGCCGGTCGGCGCGACGTCGAAGGAGACGCCCTGCAGGATGTGCAGGCCGGCGATCCGGACCGACAGGTCCCGCACGGTGAGGACCGCAGTCATAGCTCCTCCCCCAGGTACGCCTCCTGCACGACCGCGTTCGCCATCACCGTCTGCGGGGTGTCGCAGGCCAGCAGCGCGCCGTGGTGCATCACCGCGATCCGGTCGGCCAGCTCCAGGATCACGTCCATGTGGTGCTCCACCATGAGCACCGAGCGCCCGGTGTCGCCGGTCAACGACCGGATCACCGCGACCAGCTCCGGCACGTCCTCCGCGCTCACCCCGGCCATCGGCTCGTCGAGCAGCATCACGGTCGGTTCGCCGGCGAGCAGCAGCGCGATCTCCAGCTTGCGTTTCTCGCCGTGCGCCAGCGTGCCGGCCTGCGCCGCCGCGCGGTGCGCGAGGCCGACCCGCTCCAGCACCGCGTCGGCGGCGGCGACCACCTCGCGGTCGGCCGCCGCCCGCCGCCACAGCCGCAGCGACCCGCCGCGCTGCGCCTGTACCGCGAGCCGCACGTTCTCCCGCACCGACAGCGAGCCGAAGACCGAGGACGCCTGGAAGGTGCGGCCGAGACCGCGGCGGGCGCGGCGGTGCGGCGGCAGGTCGGTGATCTCCCGCCCGTGCAGCAGCACCTGTCCGGCGGTCGGCCGGCGTACCCCGGTGATCAGGTTGAACAGCGAGGTCTTCCCGGCGCCGTTCGGCCCGATCACCCCGAGGAACTCGCCGGGCGCGAGATCGAGGTCGACACCGTCGACGATCGCCACCTCGCCGATCCGCCAGCTCAGGCCGCGGGTCGAGAGCACCGCCGTCACGATCAGCCCTTCATCGGTACGGCGGGCGGGGCGCTCTCCTCGGCCGGCAGCGTCTTCTGCAGCTCGGCCGTGAGCTGGTCGCCGCTGCCGGTGAGCTTCGCCTGGAACATCGGCTGCAGCAGCGCGTGGTCCTCGGCGCGGACGGTCAGCTTGCCCTTGACGCCGTCGAAGCTCCAGCCCTCCAGCGCGGTCACCATCTTGTCGACGTCGTCGCCGCCCTCCTGCACCGCGCGCACGATCATCTGTGCGGCGTGGAAGCCGTCCGGGTGGAACAGGTCGAGCACGCCACCGGGGACCGCGGCCTTCGCGGCCTTGGCGGCGTCGTTGTCGGCGGCCCCGTCGAAGAAGTGCGACAGGAAGGAGATCTTCGTGCCGGCGGCGCCGAAGGTCGGCCAGGAGGCGCGGATGTCCAGCCCGGTCACCACGGTGGTCCTGGTCAGCACGCCCTGCTGGTCGAGGGTCTGCCACATGGCCGGCGCGGTGGTGCCGGCCCAGGCGACGAAGAGCAGGTCCGGCTTGGCCGCCGAGAGCTGGCTGGCGAACGGGGTGAAGTCGGTGGCGCTCGCCGGGGCGAGCACGCTGGTGACGGTCGCCCCGGCCCCGCCGATGACCGCCTTCACGGCCGCCTCGTTGCTCTTGCCGAACGCGCTGTCCTGGGCGAAGACCACAATCTTCTTGCCCTTGGCGTCGCCGATGAACGACCTCGCGGTCACCACGTCCTGATAGGACTGCCGCCCGGACCGGAAGGTGTACTTGTTGACGCCGGTCACCCCGTCGGTCGCGGCCGGGCCGGACACGAAGAGCACCTTGTTCTGCGCGGCGAGCGGCGCGACCTGCAGCGCGACACCGGAAGCCGTCGAGCCGGCGACGATCTTGTAGCCCTTGCCGATCAGGTCCTTCGCCGCCGAGACCGCCTTCGCCGGGTCACCGGCGTCGTCGACCTCGGTGACCTCCACCGTACGGTTACCGATCTTGTTGGTGCCCTTGGTGGCGTAGTCCAGGCCGGCCTTGAAGCCCTCGATGTACTGCTTGCCGTAGGTGGCCAGCGGCCCGGACTGGGAGTACACCAGGCCGACCTTGACGGGGGCGTCGCCGCCGCCCGAGGCGCTCTCCTGCGGGCTGCCACACGCCGCGACGGCGAGCGCCGCGGCCATCGTCGTGGCGGCGGTGACGAACACCCGCCGCGAAGTCCTAACCGTCATTGCGACTCCACTGGAGCAACTCGGAGGGAACTCGTTGTCGGCTCACGCTAGGAGTGACGGAGGGCACGGGCTATGTGGACCCACGCCATAAGTGACGGTGATCGGATGGCCTGAACGGACAGGTGCCGGGATATGCGGCGGGCCGGCTCGCCCGGAGTGGCTAACCGTGTTGGCCCGCGACAAGGTCCCGGACCTGTCGGGCGCGTGGGTTGACCAACCACCGCCCGCCCACCTCGACAGTCGGGACGGTTTCGTTGCCGTCGGCGACGGCACGCACGGCCGCCGCCGCAGCCGGGTCGCGCCAGATGTTCACCTCGGAGAAGGCCACTCCGTACCGCCGCAACCCGCGCCGCAGGACGAAGCAGTACGGGCATCCCGGCCGGGTGTAGACAGTTACCCGAGGAGATTCCGTGCTCATCGGCCCGCCCGACCCGTCGCGTCGACCGCCGTCGACTCACATCGGAACATGTTGCCCTCCCCTTGCGGGTCCGTACCGGTCAGCCGGCAAGGCCGGCGATGGCCCGCAGCGCGGCGACGTGCCGGGCGTAAGTCGCCGTTCCCTCGTCGGAGAGCGAAAGCCAGGTGCGCGGGCGGCGACCGACTCGCCCCTTCTCCACCCGGACGTAGCCCGCCTTCTCCAGCAGCGCTGCCTGTTTGGAGAGCGTGGCGTCGCTGATCTCCACGGTGTCGCGCACCGCGGCGAACTCGGCCTTCTCGACGCCGGCGAGCGCGGCGACGATCGAGAATCGGACCGCGTGTGTCAGCAGGTCATCCAGATCGCGGCGCGGGTGGATCGGTCCGGCACCCTCGCCGCCATCGCCATCCCGTTCGTCAGTCATGCCCGTCGCTCCCGCAACGCGCCGATGAGCATGGGCAATGCGACGATCACGCTGGCGGGGATCCAGTACATCGGCACTCCGGACAGCTCGCCGGTGCCCACGGCGAGTGCCACGCCGTAGCAGGCGAAACTTCCGATCCAGTACGGGTTGATGCGCTGCCGGGTGCCGGCCAGGTGGGCGAGGCGACCCCGCTCCCAGATCGTCATTCCCACGACCAGCGCGATCCACCCCGCGAACACCGCCGCCCCTACCGCCTTCGACTCGACGAGACCAACGGTGGCCGCGACCAGGCCGATACCGATGCCGAAGATTGCGAGCTTCGTGCTTGCCCAGCGCGCCCGTGCGCGCATCTTCTCCGACACGGCGGCCGCGGAGACAAGCGCGTTTCGCGCCGCCTCCGGCGTCAGTTCGTTATTCACGCCTACCACTGTGGCATATACTTGCCACATTGGCAACAAGTTGCCGTCCCGAGTAGTAGACGGCGTCCCTCCGCGCGTAACAACCGCCCCGTGGGACTTCCCACAGGGGTGTGGGTGCATCTGTTGTCGCCGGAGCAACAACAGATGCACCCAGACCCCGCGCGGCACCGTGCAGGGCGGGCGCGGTCGTGGGTTACCGGGCGGCGCGGGCGGAGACCGCGGTGTCGGGGTGGTCGGAGAAGGCGCCGTCGATGCCGAGGGAGAAGAAGAGCTCGTACTCGGCGGTGATGTCGCCGCGGGCGTTCGGGCCGGCGCCGAGCCGGAAGTCGACCGGGAGGAACTGGTTCTCGGCCCGGAACGTCCAGGCGTGCACGGTCAGGCCGGCGCGGTGCGCGTCCCGGACCAGCGTGGTCGGCGGCCGGAGGCGGCCGGCGGAGTCGCGGGGCACGATCAGGTTCTTCTGCGCGCCCACGCCGTCGGCGTACCGCGCGATCCAGCGGAGGCCGGCCGGCGCCGCCAGGTCGGCATAGCTACGCGCGTCCCCGGCGACCGTGAAGTCGTACGGGCGGCCGGTCGCGTCGAGCAGCTGCGCCAGCCGTACGTCGATCATCTTGTCGAGCGCCCGGAGGTTCGCGGTCTCGAACGACTGGATGATCACCGGGTCCTTCCGGCTTCTCCAGCCGTTGGCCCGCAGCACCCGCACCAGCGGCTCCTCCAGGGGCAGCCCGATCGACCGGAAGTAGCTGGGGTGCTTGGTCTCGGGGTAGATGCCGATCGTCCGTCCCCGCTTCCGGCTCTCGCTCTTCGCGAGGTCGATGACCTCCTGCAGGGTCGGTACCTCGTACCGCCCGTCGAAGACGGTGTTCGTCGGCCGCGCCTGCGGCAGCCGCTCGACCGCCCGCAGCGTCCTGAGCTCGGCGAGCGTGAAGTCCTCGGTGAACCAGCCGGTCACCCGGACGCCGTCGATGGTCTTCGTGGTCTTCCGGTCGGCGAACTGCGGCCGCGACGCGACGTCGGTCGTACCCGAGATCTCGTTCTCGTGCCGCGCGACCAGCGCGCCGTCCTTCGTCGACACCAGGTCCGGTTCGATGTAGTCGGCGCCCATCCGGATCGCCAGCCGGTACGCCTCCAGGGTGTGCTCCGGACGGTAGCCGCTGGCTCCGCGGTGCGCGACGATCAGCGGGGCGGCCTGTGGACGCCCGCGGTCGGCGTCGTTACGGGCCACGGCCGGGGCGGGCGGGACGGCCACGGCCGCGGTCAGCAGCGCGGTGGCCACACCGAGGGCGGGAAGGGTACGTCGCAACACGGTCTTCTCCTCACGCCGGGAAATCCACGGTCGGTTTCGCGTCGCAGGGAAGTCAAGACGGCCGGTGCGACCGTGGATTAACGTGATCATGAACTGCCCGGGAGCATCCGGTGGCGGTCGCGCGTGATAGGACAGTGCTGATGCGCCGCTTGCTGCAACGCCCCGCGCGGATCGTGCCGTTGGCGTTCCTCGGCGCGGTCGTGGTCAGCACTCTGCTGATGATGCTGCCGGCGGCGCGGGCCGAGCCCGGCCGCGCGCCGTTCGTCACCGCGCTGTTCACCGCGACCTCCGCGGTCTGCGTCACCGGCTTGAACGTCGTCGACACCCCGACCTACTGGTCCACCTTCGGGCACGTCCTGATCACCGTGCTGACCCAGATCGGCGGCTTCGGGATCATGGCGATGGCCACCCTGCTCGGTCTGCTGGTGACGCAGCGGCTCGGGCTGCGCAGCCGGCTGATGGCGCAGGCCGAGCAGACCAACCTGCAGCTCGGCGACGTACGGCGGATCCTCGGACGGGTCGCGCTGACCATGCTCGTCTTCGAGACGGCCATCGCGGCGGTGCTCGCCGTACGGCTCGCGACCCGCTACGACTACCCGATCGGGCGGGCCGTGTGGGAGGGGGTCTTCCACGCGGTGCAGGCGTTCAACAACGCCGGCTTCGCGCTGCACAGCGACAGCCTCGTGCAATTCGTCAGTGACTGGTGGATCTGCGTCCCGATCACCGTCGGCGTGATCGCCGGCGGGCTCGGCTTCCCGGTCCTCTTCGAGCTGGCCCGCGAGCTGCGGAAGCCGGCGTGCTGGTCGACGCACACCCGGCTCACCGTGTGGGGTTCGGTGGTGCTGCTCGTGGCGGGCTTCGTCGTGATGCTCGCCTTCGAGTGGAGCAACCCGCGCACGTTCGGGGCGCTCGATCTGCCGACGAAGCTACTGGCCGCGCTCACCCAGAGCGCGATGCCACGCTCCGGCGGCTTCAACACCGTCGACTACGCGGCGATGAACAGCGAGACCACCGCGGTCACGACCGCCCTGATGTTCATCGGCGGCGGCAGCGGTGGCACCGCCGGCGGCATCAAGGTGACGACGTTCTTCCTGCTGGCGTACGTGATCCGGGCCGAGATCCGCGGCGATCCCGACGTGGTGGTCGGCAACCGGCGGGTGGGCGAGGCGACACAGCGGCAGGCGATCACCGTGGCGCTGCTCGGCATCGCGCTGGTCGCCACCGGCACGCTGGCCCTGATCGCGCTGACCGACGGCGTCTCGCTGGAACGGGCCCTGTTCGAGGTGACGTCGGCGTTCGCCACCGTCGGGCTGAGCATGGGGCTCACCCCGACGCTGCCGCCGGCCGCGCAGCTGCTCCTCGTACTCCTGATGTTCATCGGCCGGGTCGGCACGATCGCGACGGGCGCGGCGCTGGCGTTGAACACCCAGACCCGGCGGTACCGATATGCGGAAGGACGGCCCATCGTTGGCTGACAGAGGCAGGGACCCGGACAACGTCGTGGTGATCGGGCTGGGCCGGTTCGGCAGCCAGATCGCCGACTCGCTGGTGCGGCTCGGGCACGAGGTGCTCGGCATCGACGAGGACGCGCGGCTGGTGCAGGAATGGGCCGACCGGCTGACGCACGTGGTGCAGGCCGACTCGACCGACAGCGACGCGCTGCGGCAGATCGGGGTTCAGGAGTTCTCTCGCGCGGTCGTCGGGATCGGCACGGACATCGAGGCCAGCGTCATGACGGTGCTGACGCTCGCGGAGATCGGCGTCCCGGAGATCTGGGCGAAGGCCGTCTCCGTCAAGCACGGCAAGATCCTCGCCGCGGTCGGCGCGCAGCACGTCATCTATCCCGAGGCCGCGATGGGCGACCGGGTCGCGCACCTGATCACGACCCGGATGCTGGACTTCATCGAGTTCGAGGATGGCTTCGCGATCGCCAAGACCCGCGCGCCGCGCGAGGCGGTCGGGCGGTCGCTGCAGGACGTCGGGCTGCGGGCCCGCTACGGCGTCACGGTGGTCGGCGTGAAGCGGCCCGGCGACGACTTCGTGTACGCCCGTCCGGAGACCGTCGTCCCGTCCGACGGGCTGCTGATCGTGGCCGGCACGACCGACCAGGTGCAGCGCTTCGCCGCCACGACCTGACGGCGCCGGTCAGTCGCGGTCGCCGCGGCCCTTGCCGTGCTTGCCCTCCGGCTTCTTCGGCTTCTTGTCGCGGTCATCGTCCGGGCCGGCCTTCCGTTGGGGCGCGGGCTGTTGGGTGATGGGCGCCGGCTTCGACGCGGCCCGGGAGCCGGCCGCGACCCCGCCCTTCGGCGCGGGTGTACCCGCCACCCCGGCCACCTCGACCGCACAGGCCCGACCGTCCAGGTCGAACTCCACCGGCAGCGGGTTGCTGCCCCGGTACGCGCCGGCCAGCGCCAGCGTCACCGAGCCGTTCGCGGCGAGCGGGTCGCCGGCGGTGGGCCGCAACGTCACCGTGCGCTCCCGCTGCTCCCACTGGGCCTGGTCGCTGCCGGTCACCGTCTGGGTGCCCGGAAAGTCGAAGTCGAGCTGCCAGTCCGTCATCGGGGCGCGGCCGGTGTTCGTCACGGTCACGGCGGCCTCGAAGCCGCTGCCCGAGTCCTTCCGCAACGCGTACCGCACCCGGCACGGCACCGACGGTTGCGCCGCCGCGCCCATCCCGGGCGGCGCCGCCTGCGCCTGCTCCCCGCCGTTCGCGGGCGTGCGCCCGCTGACCGTCCAGAGCAGCCCGGCCACCAGCATCACCCCGACGCCGACGGTCACCGCCTGCATGCGCCGCCGCACCCACGACGGGCGCGACGAGTTCCGGGCGCGTCGCCGCGTGCGCAGCGGAATGGCGTCGGTCGAGGTCGTCCACGGCAGGATCGTCGTGCCGGCGGCCGCCTCGGCCGGCGGGCGGCCGGCGACCGGCAGCGGGGAGCCCGGCAGCAGCACCGCGACGCCGGCGGCGTCGGCCAGGGTGCGGGCGACCTGGGCGCTGGTCGGCCGGTCCGCCGGGTGCTTGGCCAGGCAGCGCCGGCACAGCTCGGCCACCTCCAGCGGCAGGCCGGGCACCGGCGGCAGCGGGCCGGGGTCGGCGTGCAGGTGGGCGTGGAGCATCTGCGTGACCGACGCGGCCTGCCACGGCAGCCGCCCGGTCAGCGCCCGGTAGAGCAGGAGCCCCAGGGCGTACACATCGGTGGCGGTGGAGACCTGGCCGGCGTTGAGCCGCTCCGGCGCGAGGTAGGCGGGCGTGCCGAGCAGGTTCCCGTCCGGCCCGACGTCGCTCTCGCCGACCAGCGCCGAGATCCCGAAGTCGACGACCTTCGCGCCGGCGCTGGTGAGCATGACGTTGGCCGGCGTCACGTCGCGGTGCACGACGCCGCGACTGTGCGCCGCGGCCAACGCCGAGGCCACCTCCGCGCAGGCCACCGCCGCGTCCCGCCACGGCAGCGCCCCGTCCCGACCCAGCCGCGTCGCCAGCGAGAGGCCGTCGATCAGCTCCATCACGACGTACGGCACGGGGGCGCCGTCGATCACCGTCTCGCCGTAGTCGTACACGTTCGTGATGTGCGGGTGGCAGAGCCGGGCGGCCGCCTGGGCCTCGACCCGGAGCCGTTGCCGGAAGACGCGGTCGCTGGCGAGCCGCGGGGCGAGCACCTTGATCGCCACCTGCCGGCCCAACACCTCGTCGTACCCGCGCCACACCACCGACATCCCGCCGGTGCCCAGCCGCTCGACCAGCCGGTACCGCTCGCCGAGCAACTCGGCGCCGCTGTCCACGCCACCCATGCCCAGGAAATGCCCGATGTTCGCGCAGCTACACCTCCGCTGGCGAAATCGGTCAGTGACGCTCGGAAAAGACCGTTAGGGGCGCGCGAGCAACTGGTCGACCGGCGCGAAGTCGTCGGTCAGCGGGCGCGCGTCGCCGATGAAACGGGTCAGCTCGGGCCCGGCGAGCAGGGTCACCGGCTCGTCGACCCCGTCCAGCCGGGCGCGTAGCGCGTCCATCGGCAGCGGCGCGGACCCGGCGACGATCAGGAAGTTGGCGCTGGTCCGCTCCGCCAGCGCGGCGGGCGGCGCGACGAGCGCGACGTGCGGGAATTCGGCGGCCACGGTGGCGAGCTCCGCCCGGATGAACCGCAGCGGCGGATAGTCGATCACGTTCTGCACGTACACGCCCTGCGGGCGGGTGACCCGCCGCACCTCGGCCATCATCTCCCGGGTGGCCAGGTGCCACGGCACGACGAGGTGCCCGAAGGCGTCGCCGACCACGAGATCGGCACTGGCGGTGGCCGCCCCGGCGACCAGGAGCCGGGCATCCCCGACGCCCACCCGCAGTTCCCGGCTGTCGCGCACGCCGAGCTCGCGACGGCCCAGCGCCACCAGCTCGCCGTCGATCTCGTACACCGTGTTGACGGTCCCGGGCCGGGTCGCGGTCAGGTAACGCGGGACGGTGAAGCCGCCGCCACCGAGGTGCACCGCGTCGAGCCGCTGCCCGGGCGGCGCCACGACGTCGGCGACCGCGCCGATCCACTGCGTGTACGCGAACTCCAGGTGCGTCGGGTCGTCGAGGTCCACGTACGAGTGTTGGGCCGAGTTGAGCAGCAGCACCCGGCCCCCGGGGCGCTGCGGGTCGGCGGCGACGGCGGCGCAGGCGTACTCCGTCTCGACGTCGCACGGGGTGGGCACGACCGCGGCGAGGCTGGCGGCGACGAGCCCGAGCAGCGCCGCGACGACGCGGGTCCGGGGCGGCGCCGCCGCCGCGGGACGCCGGTCGCGCCGCCGCAGGTACGCGCCGAGCGCGATGCCGGACACCCCGAGCAGCACACCCAGGCCGACCATGGTCACGCTGCTCGGCACCGCGGCGACGAGAACGAATCCGGTGCCGAGGGTCGCGGTGATCGCGCCCAGCGTGCCGATGCTCGACAGCCGCCCCACGACCCGACCCGTGCTGGCCAGGTCGCCGAGCTGCAGCTTGACCACGAGCGGCGTGACGGCGGAGAGCAGCGCGGCCGGCACGAAGACGGCGAGCGCGGTGAGCAGCAGGACGGCGCCGGCGGCGCCGCCGCGCAGCACCTCGCCGGCGTACCGGACGATCGGCAGGGTGAGCGCGGTCGCGATGCCGGCGAGCACCAGCGCCGGGCCGAGCAGCGGCCGCGGGTCGCGCCGGTCGGCGAGCCAGCCGCCCGTCCAGGCGCCGTACGCGATCGCGGCCAGCGCCACGCCGATCACCGAGCTGCTGGTCTGCAGCGTGACGCCGACGTACGGGCCGACGAGCCGCAGCGCGACGATCTCGAGCACCAGCACGGCCCCGCTGGACAGGAAGACCAGCGCCGCCGCGAGCCGGTCGGGCAGCGGGCGGACATCGACGACCGCGTCGGCCGGTGGAGTCTCCATCGCTGCGATGGTACGCAGCGCGGGGACGCGGTCGGCGGATTACACCATCGACAGGTGGACGTGATTGGTGTGGTCGCCGGCCGGGCTGCCGCCGCCGCTGTAGGAGCGCCACCCGGTGCCGGGCATCCAGATCTGGCGGTACCAGATCACGTACATGACGCCGAGGCGGTCGGCGTTCTTGATGTAGAACGACGCCAGGTTGTCGCCGTACGTCTTGTCGGATCCGGACGCGGCCACGTCCTCGAACCCGCCCTGCGCGGCGGCGAAGTCGCAGGCCCGTCCCTTCGGGTGTTCACCGCCGCCGCCGCTGCGGAAGCAGGAGACGTGGTGGTTAAAGCCGTTGGCCTGGGCCTGCTTGAGCGCGTGCAGGGTGCGCGGGGTGAGGCAGCCGGAGGTGGTCGGGTCGTCGATGGTGCAGGACTCGTTCGGCCACGAGCCGTCCGAGTTGCGCGGCGCGGGCTTGGCCAGCGGCGAGTTGGGGTTGATGAAACCCCCGGCCGCGCCGCCGCCGACGGAGGCCAGCGCGATCTCGGCGTCGCGCTTCTTGCGCGCCATGACCTTTTCCTGCTTCTGCTGCTCCCGCACCTCGTTGTCGATCGCCGTCTTGGCCCGCCTCGCCTGCTGGCGCGTCTCGGTGAGCTCCCGCAGCTGCCGGCCGTCGCGCTGGGCGAGCGTCTCGAGCCCGGCGGCGCGCTCGATGAACGCGTCCGGCGACGCGCTGTTGAGCAGCACGGCGAACGCGGAGACCCGCCCCAGCCGGTACGACTTGTCCGCGACCGCGGCCATCTGCACATTGAGCGCCGCGAGCCGCTGCTCCAGCCGCTTGAGCTCCACCCCGAGCTCGAGCTGGCGCTTCTTCGAGTTGGCCAGCTTCGCCTTCGCCTCGATGTGCCCCTTGGCCGCCGCCTCGAGCTTGGCGCGCAGGGTCTTGCTGCCGCCCTCGTTGGGCGGCGTGTTGGGGGCGGCACCGGCGACGCCGGGCGCCCCGACGAGGAACGCCACGGCGGTGAAGAGCGCCACGACCGGGGCCAGGGCCCGGTGCCGGGGGGTGAGCCTCTTGCCGATCAAAGCCGTTCCTTCCGTTGGCCGCCTACCACGTCAGCTGACGGGTTCGCCGATGGAACGCTCGCCACCGCTGGCGCGGATTCACCCCACGGTGGCGGTTCCCCGGCTCGCCGTTGGACGATCCGGCGGCGGTCCCCGCCGGCGCCCGGGGGGCACCGCCTGGCGAAGACCGTCGGTCACTTTACCGGACCCGGCCGCGATCCCGGATCACCGCCGCATTAGCACACCCGGACCCCAATTCCCGCCCCGACCCGCCGAACCCACGCCCCCCGTCGATCAAGGAGTCGGCAGCAGCGCGGGCGGCCTTTTCCGCCGCCCGGCCCTTGCTCAATCCACGCCGGGGGTTGGTCACGTTGGGGATTCGGCCGAGAGCAGCGCGGTGTGGACGGCGTGCCAGATCTCGTCGGAGGCCGCCACCAGCAGCCCGGATCGGTCGTCGGCCGGGTCGTACGGGGTGCCGTCGAAGCGGGCCGCCACCCCGCCGGCCTCGCGCAGCAGCAGTGCGCCGGGCGTGTGGTCCCACGGCAGCGCGCGCCAGAAGAGCGCGAAGTGCTGGTGGCCCGCGAGGATGTCGAGGTATTCGCGCCCCGCGCAGTGCTGCCCGGCGAGCACCGCGCCGAGCCGCCGCGTGCCGGCGGCCGCCCGCGCCCGCAACTCGGGCGACAGGAACCGGATCATCGCCGGCCCGCGCAGGGCGGCCGGGCCGGGCGGTGGCTGCGGCGGACCCATCCGGAGGCCGTCGACGTACGTGCCGGCACCGGCCTCGGTCACCGCGAGGGTCCCGGCGATCGGGTCGTAGATCCAGCCCGCCACCGGCGCCCCGCCGCGCAGCAGCGCCACCATCAACACGAAGGGCGGGTGCCCGGCGGCGAAGTTGCCGGTGCCGTCGATCGGGTCGACGATCCACACGTCGCCGGTGTCGCGGAGCAGGCCGAGCCGGGACGGGTCGTCGGCCACCGCCTCCTCGCCCACCACGACGGAGCCCGGCAGCAGCCGCGTCAGCCCCTCGGTCAGCAGCTCCTCGGCGCGCCGGTCGGCGACCGTCACCAGATCTCCGGGGGCCTTCTCCCGGACGTCGGTCTCGGAAAGCCCGCCGAACAGCGGCAGCACCGCCGTCGCGGCGACGTCCCGGAGCAGCGCGGCGACCTCGTCGATCATGCGGTGCGCGGCGGCAGCTTCACCACGCTGACGAAGAACTCGTCGATCTGACGGATCACCGCGATGAAGCGGTCGAAATCCACCGGCTTGGTGACGTACGCGTTGGCGTGCAGCTGGTAGCTGCGCAGGATGTCCTCGTCGGCCTGGGACGTGGTGAGCACCACGACGGGGATCTTCCCGAGCTCCTCGTCCTTCTTTATCTCGGCGAGCACCTCGCGCCCGTCCCGCTTGGGCAGGTTGAGATCGAGCAGGATCAGGTCGGGCAGGACCGCGTCCGCGTACTTTCCCTCGCGGCGCAGGTAGGCCAACGCCTCGGCGCCGTCGGAGACCACGTTGAGCCGGTTGCCGACCTTGTGCTCCTCGAACGCCTCCTGGGTCATCAGGACGTCGCCCGGGTCGTCCTCGACGAGCAGCACCTCGATGGGCTGGTGTCCGTTCGACGGTGCCGTCATGCCCGCATCTCCTTCACGCCACGATCTGTTCGTTCTGGTCCGCCGCGGCGGCGGGCGGCTCCGGGCCGTTCTCCTCGTCGCGCGTGACGTCGCCACGCTCCTCGGGGAGCACCGGGAGTGCAAAGCTGATCGACGCCCCCTCGGCGACGTCCAGATCGACCCACACCCGGCCCCCGTGGTACTCCACGATCTTCTTCGCGATGGCGAGCCCGATGCCGGTGCCCGGGTAGGCGTCCTTGGCGTGCAGCCGCTGGAAGATCACGAAGATCTTATCGGCGAACTCCGCCTCGATGCCGATGCCATTGTCCCGGCAGGTGATCTCCCACTCATCGCCGACCCGGCGCGCCGAGATGTGCACCTTCGGCGGCACGTCCGGGCGGCGGAACTTCAGCGAGTTGCTCACCAGGTTCGCGAGAAGATTGGCCAGCAGCGGCTCCTCGCCGAGCACCATCGGCAGCTCCGACCAGGTGACCTCACCGCCGGCGTACTGGCGGGCCGCCTCCGTCTGGGTGGCGACGTCCGACATCACCCTGTTCAGGTCGACCTCGGTGAAGCCGCTCGTCAGCCGGCCGATCCGGGAGAAGGCCAGCAGATCGTTGATGAGCCGCTGCATCCGCTGCGCCCCGTCGACGGCGAACGCGATGTACTGGTCGGCGCGCTCGTCGAGCTGCCCCGCGTACCGCCGCTGCAGCAGCTGACAGAAGCTGGCCACCTTGCGCAGCGGCTCCTGCAGGTCGTGCGAGGCGACGTACGCGAACTGCTCCAGGTCGCGGTTGGAGCGGGTCAGCTCCTCCGCCTGCTTCTGCAACTGGCCGTTGACCCACTCGATCCGACTCCGCGCCTCGCGCACCTCCGCCAGATCCGCCGCGATCCGCCGCCGCATCGCGTCGACGTCGGTCGCCAGCCCCGCCAGCTCAGGCGGCCCGACGATCCGGATGTCCCGCTGGTAGTCGCCGCCGGCCACCTCCCGCACCTCCCCGGCGAGCGCGGTCACCGGCGCGATAACCAGCCGGTTGAGCGCGATCAGCAGCGCCGCGCCGGCGAGCACCACCACGACGGCCGCGAGGATCAGCAGCAGCACGAGCGTGTCGCTGGCGCGCCGCGCGTCCTCGGCGACGCTGGCGCGGCGCTCCGCGATCTCCGACTGCAGCCCCTCCACGGCGACGCGGATGGTGTCGAACCGTTCCCGTGCGGCGGGGTTCAGCAGGTCCTGCCCCGCCGCCGTGCCGCCCGTCGAGACGCGCTGGATCACCGGCTCGGCCACGGTCTGCCGCCACTGCCGCGCCCGCTCTTCGACCACCAGCAGTCCGCCGTCGATCTCCTTGTCGCCGTCGGAGATCCGCCGCATCGAGGCCAGCAGCTCGCGCTCGCGCCTCAGCCCCTCGTTGTACGACGTGAGATCGGCCCGATCGCCGGAGACGGCGTACCCGCGGACGCCGGTCTCCTGGTCGACGAGCGCCGCCATCATGGCCTGGGCGTCGGTGCGCAGCGGGCCGGTCTTGTTCAGCAGCGTGTTGAGGTGCTCGCGGTTGTCCGCGCCGAACACGGCGGCGACGGTGGCGAGCAGCGTCAGCACTGTGCCGACCGTGATCGCCAATAGCCTCACCCGCTGCCGCAGGGTGCGTTCCTGAGCCTTGATCACCGGCCGCCACCCCGGCTGACCAGCAGCATCGCCACGTCGTCGGCGAGCGGACCGCCGTTGACCTCCTCGGCGCGGCCCACCAGCCAGGCCGGCAGGTCGCCGAGCGGCACCTGCCGGGTGGCCGGCTCCGCGAACAGGGTCTGCAGCCCCGACACGTCGAGGCGCTCGTTGCTGGGGCCGATCCGCCCCTCGATGAGTCCGTCGGTATACATCAGCAAGGACCAGTCGTCGCTCGGAAACTCCACATCGAATGCGGTCGGCCGGCGCGGCGCCACGCCGAGCAGCAGACCGCCCGGCGCCGGCACCGGGGTCACCGTCCCGCCGGAGAGCAACAGCGGCGGCGGGTGCCCGGCCAGCCGCACCCGCGCCCGGTTCTCCGCCAGGTCGAGCTGGACCGCGGCCACGGTCGCGAAGATCTCCCGCAGCCGCCGTTCGGTCATCAGCACCTGCTCCAGCGCCGGCAGCACCTCGTCTTCGGGCACCCCGGCCAGGATCAAGGCCCGCCAGGCCACCCGCAATTCGACCCCGAGCGCCGCCTCGTCGGCGCCGTGCCCGCACACGTCGCCGATGATCAACTCGATCCGGTCCGGCGCGGTCTGCACCACGTCGAAGAAGTCGCCGCCGATCAGCGCCGCGTGCCGGCCCGGCCGGTAGAAGGTGTGCACCGCCACCTGATCGCTCTGCATCAGCGGCTGCGGCAGCAGGCCCCGCTCCAGCCGCGCGGACTCGGCCTGCCGCAGCTCGACCTCGCGCAGCCGGCGGGCGTTCTCGTCGGCGCGCTTCCGCTCGACCGCGTACCGCAGCGACCGGCTCAGCAGCACCCCGTCGACCTGCCCCTTGACGAGGTAGTCCTGGGCGCCCTCGCCGACCGCCGCCACGCCCAGGTGCTCGTCCTGCCGACCGGTGAGCACGCAGACCGCCGCCCGGCCGGCCATCGCCAGCACAAGCCGCAGCCCGTCCAGCCCCTGTGCGTCGGGCAGCCCGAGGTCGAGCAGGACGCAGTCCATGCTGGCGATCTGCTGGCGGGCCTGCGTGAGGCTCGTCGCGACGACCAGGTCGACCGCCGCCTCGGCCTCGGCGAGCAGTTCGGTGACGAGGAAGGCGTCCCCCTCGTCGTCCTCGACCAGCAGCACCTTCAGCCGCTCGGGCTGCGGCAGCACGACGCCCCGATCGAGCCCGCGCTGCGGCTGGGCCGGCAGGGGCACCACGGAAGCCCCGGTCACGCCGCGACCCGGGTCGGCGGCGCGATCGTCAGCCGTCGCGCTGGCGGTGGTGTGATTGCGGGCTCCTTCGTGGGCGTCCGGCCGATCGTGTACCAGCCAACGCTCCCACACAACACGACGAGTGGTAACGGCCGGCCTACGACAAGTGTGACCGACCGAATTTGCTAGGCGCTCTCTGGTTGCCGTTCGGCAACTAACCTACGTGAGATCGCCGCCGGATCCCAGGCCGGGCCCGGCCCTCGGCGCCCGCCCTCCGGTGTCGCCGCCGGGCGGGTCGGCGCACAGCAACGGGCGGGGGACGCGCTGCCGCCTCCCCCGCCCGTCACGCCGTCCGCTAGAAGCGGCTGCGCGCGTCCCCGGCCCCCTGGTCGGCGACGAACGCCGCCACCCAGGCGAGCGGCGAGTTCCAGTTGATCGTCAACTCGTTGGTCGACCAGGACTCGATGTCGTCGATGTAGCAGAACTGCGGGGCGCAGTTGCGCAGCTTCTGCTGGGCGAGCGGGTCCTGAATCGAGGAGTTCGGGCCCCCGGCCAGCGTCCCGCGCGGCGGGTTCGGCAGCGCGGGGTCGAGCTGGCGGGCGTACCACCGGCTGTGCTGGTTGTGGGAGGCCACCTCGCCGTAGCCGGTCACGTAGGAGTGGTTCAGCGCGTTGCGGCCGAAGATGTAGTCCATCGTCTCCAGCACCCCCTCGCGGTACTTGGCGTTGCCCGTGATGTCGAACGCGGTCGCCATGACCACCGCGTTGTTGAGGATCAGGTTGTTGGAACCCCAGTCGTACGTGTTGTCGGCGGGCGCGTACGGAATGCCGTACGGGTGGGCCCGCAGGGTCGCCAGGTACGTGTCGGCCCCCTGCGCCACCGAGGCACGGACCCGCTCCCGGTCGGGCAGCCGGTTCGGCAGCGTGGCCAGGTCGAGGCGGCCGAGCTGAGCTGTGCTGCCCCAGTCGAAGCCGCGGTCGCGCCAGATGTTGGCGGTGTGGTGCGGGGAGGCGAGCACGAAGTCGCGGAACTCCGTACCGCCGGTGGTGATGTAGAGCTCGGCGGCGGCCCAGTAGAACTCGTCGCTGACGTCGCCGTCGCTGTAGGCGCCGCCGCCGTTGCCGTCGGCCGGGTCGGCGTACACCGTGGGGTTGGCCTTCGCGGCGGCCCAGGCCGCCTTCGCCGCGGCCAGGTTCCGGGCGGCGAACGCCCGGTCGTACGGAGCGAAGACCCGCGCCGCCTGCGCGGCCGTGGCCGCCAGGTTGAGCGTGGCCGCGGTCGACGGCGGGTGCAGCTCGCGCTTCTTCGCGTCGAGGTGCGGCAGCAGCGGCAGCCCGGTCCACGAGTCGTCATGGATCTTGTGGTGCGCCATGCCGGCCCGCGGCTTACCCGCCGGCACCTGCATGCTGAGCAGGAACTCCTGCTCCCACCGCGCCTCGTCGAGGATGTCCGGCACCCGGTTGCCGCTCTCCGGCAGGGCCAGCGTGCCGTCGCCCAGCTTCCACGGCCGGCCCGTCCGGGCCAGCGCCGAGCGCTCGTACTCGCTCATCAGCTGGTAGACCGAGATGCCGCCGTTGACCACGTACTTGCCGTGGTCGCCGGCGTCGTACCAGCCGCCGGCGACGTTCAGCGTGTAGTCGCAGACCCCCGGCTGGCAGGGCACCGCCGTGTCGCCCTGGTTCGGCGCCACGCCCACGTGACCGGCGGGGCGGCCGTAGCCGGGACGGAGCCGGTCGAGGATCTCTATGCCGCTGCGCTGGGTGTAGTAGAACTTCAGCGCGTCCAGGCGGAGCTGCTCGTAGAAGGCCGAGCCGATGTCGAACGGCCGGCTCGTCTCCCCGTCGGCCACCAGCGTGTAGCCCGCGCCCTCGCTCCGGTAGCCGGTGAAGTCGATTGTGTGCACGCGCTGGCCGGACGACGCGTCCAGGCCGCGCGGGGTGGTCCGGCCGGTGGCCACGACGGTGCCGGCCGCGTTCCTGAGCTGCCACGGCAGCGCGTCGGCGGCGTCGGTGACCACGGTCGCCCTCTTCGGCCCCTTCGGCAGGTAGCCCACCTGGTTCACCCGGACCCGCGGGCCGGTGTCCGGGACGTACTCCTCGGGCTCCGCACCACCCTGCAGGGAGACGTTGTCCGCGCAGAAGGTCCACGGGGTGGCGCTGCCGCCGAGCTGGAACGCGACCTGCGCGTTCGGCAGATCGACCGGCGAGGTGAACGTGTACGTGTAGTCGTTGCCGGAGACGCTCAGCTCGGGATTGACCGCGAGGTACTGGGTGTACGGGTCGACCGGCAGCTGCACGAGCGCCTTGCCGACCTTGGCGGGCGTCGCCCGGCCGAAGAACCGGAACTGGTACGTCTCGCCGGCCACCAGCGGCACGTTGTCGTGCCCGATGATCACGTCCCACGGGTTGACGGTGCCAC
The DNA here is from genome assembly GCF_900107255.1 of Micromonospora pattaloongensis. Taxonomy (GTDB): domain Bacteria; phylum Actinomycetota; class Actinomycetes; order Mycobacteriales; family Micromonosporaceae; genus Micromonospora_I; species Micromonospora_I pattaloongensis. The sequence continues at coordinate 549,774 of NZ_FNPH01000003.1, forward strand.
CGGGGATGTCCGCGCAGAGTTGCCCGGTGCTGGAGTCGAGCGTGATGTTGCCGGTGCCCCACCACGGGGCGTGGCCGTTGTCGAAGGTGCCGTTGACGATCTGCTCCGGCCCGTCGGCCTGGGCGGCGGTGCCAGTCAGGCCCGTGACGGCCAGCGTGGTCGCCAGCGTGACGGCGAGCGGCACGGCCCGCCGGGTTCGTGTGAACACGTGAGTCCTTTCGATGGGGCGGCGACCCGGGGGTGGACGCCGCCGGCCGGGGGTGAGGTGCATCGAAAGATCACTGGGAGCGCTCCCAGCTGTCCCGCATGTTCCCAGCGTGTTACCGCGCTGTCAATAGACGCTCACGGCTGCCGTTCTCGTCTCGCCATCCCCCATCATAGTGGAGCGGCCGCTCCACTATGATGGGGGCGACTACACGGGCCGCAGAGGAGGACGCCGATGCCCCGGCCACGGGTCCACGCGCCCGACGCCGTCCTGGACGCCGCCGAGGAGCTGCTGGTCGAGCGCGGTCGCGCGCAGCTGACCATCCGCGTCCTGGCCGAGCGGTCCGGCGCCTCCAACGGCAGCATCTACCACGCCTTCGGCTCGTTGGAGACCGTCGTGGGGGCCGCCTGGCTGCGCCGTGCGCGGCAGTTCCTCACCCTGCAGGCCACCGCCGTGGAGCAGGAGCTGGCCGCCGGCGACGGCCGGCGGGCCGTGCAGGCCGCGGCCGACGCGCCGGCCCGGCTCGCCGACGACGACCTGCGCGCTGCGCAACTACTGGTCGCCCTGCAGCGTGACGACGTGCTCACCGACGCGGTGGCCGCACCGATCGCCGACAAGCTGCGGGCGCTCGACACCACCCTCGTCGCCACCCTCCGCCGGCTGGCCCGGGCGGTCTGGGACCGCGGTGACGCCGCCACGGTTGACGTCGTCACCGTCTGCGTGGTGCGGCTGCCCGCGGCGCTGCTGTTCGGCGAGATCCGCACCGGGCGCGTCCATCCACACACCCGAGCCCAGCTCGCCGCCGCCGTCGGCGCCGTCCTCGACTGCGGCCCACCGCACTGAGCACTCAGCACCCACGCACCGCCACACCACCCGGAGGAGCCCCGATGCCCACGCTGGAACGTCACGACGACGTCTTCGTCCTCGACCTCGGCGACACCGAGAACCGCTTCCACCCCGACTGGCTGGCCGCGGTTGGCGCCGCCCTCGACGAGGTCGAGGAGACCGACGGGCCGCGCGCCCTGGTCACCGTCGCCACGGGCAAGTTCTTCTCCAACGGCCTGGACCTGGACTGGCTGGGCGCCCACCCCGACCAGCAGGAGGGCTACGTCCGCGACGTCCACGCGCTGCTGGCCCGGGTGCTGGCGCTCCCAGTGATCACCGTGGCAGCGCTGCAAGGGCACACCTTCGCCGCCGGCGCCATGCTGTCCCTCGCTCACGACATGCGGGTGATGCGCGCCGACCGCGGCTTCTGGTGCCTGCCCGAGGCCGACATCAACATCCCGTTCACCCGCGGCATGTCCGCACTCATCCAGGCCCGGCTGGCTCCGCAGACCGCCCACGAGGCGATGACCACCGCGCGCCGCTACGGCGGCGGCGACGCACTGACCGCCGGCATCGTCGACCACGCCGTTCCCGAGGACGCCGTCCGCTCCACCGCCCTGCAACTCGCCGCCGCCCAGGTCAGCAAGGCAGGCACGACCCTCGCCACCATCAAGACCCGCATGTACAGCCCGGTCCTCGACCTGCTGCGCGACCGCACCAACCCCCGCGGCTGACTGCGTCAGCACGCAGGACCCGCTGGTACGCCCCTGCTCACAGACCGAAGACCTTAGCCGCCACTGCGCCCACGACGAGCCAGACCAGGGCCCCCAGCGCGCAGGCGATAGGGACGACTACCCCGACCCATGTCCTGACTCCCCCGCCCCATGTCCTGACGAAAGCGAAGGGGACGAACAACGCCAATCCCGCGACGACAAGCACGCCGCACACCGCAGTCAGGTACGCACGGTGTCCATCACTAGCAACTTGCTCCCAACCGGACCGGAGCAGCGCGATGAGAAACAAATCGAGGAGCCCGACCGCCAAGACGGTGACCGTCAGACCCGCTCCGTAGATCACTTTTGCCGTTCCCGTCATGCCGCTACCTTCCACACGTGCCGAACGGCTGGCGCCGTTTTCAGAGCGAGGGCCGGGCTGCTCCCTGAGGGGCCCGTGGCCCGGCCGCCGTGACAACCGGTTTGGGGGGCTTGGGAACCGGACTTCGGATCGTAGCTGCGACGTCTCACTGACAAGATCAGCTCAACGGTGCCGGTCACCTGTCCGTTCATCTCCGCAGCCAAGGTCAGGACGTCGCCCTCGGCACGCAGCTCGTCCTCACGGGCCATCGCCGCCACCGACTGCTCCCGGCCGCGCGGCTCGGTGCCGAGCATCCAGCGACACACGTCCGGCCGGCGCTGATACGCGTGCACGTAGTCAAGCTCGTCCATCGCAACCGGCCGGAGGATGAGCCGGCGCGTGCGGGTCGGGTTGAACGCGGGCCGGAGCGTACGGGGTCCCCGCAGTTCTTCTCACGGACCGCCCGCGCCTGCCGACAGACGATCGAGTTCTTTCGAGCGTTGTCCGCGGACAGGAACAGGTACATGAACAAGAACCCGCTGCGTGGGAGCATCCAGGCTCGCCTGATCACCGCGTTTCTCGTCGTTGCCGCACTGTTGGTCGCGGTCGGCCTGCTCAACACGCTGCAGCAGCGCGACCTCAAGGACCGCGCGACGGCGATGGCGCAGCGGGACGTGACGCCGCTGGCCGATCTTCGTGCGACGCAGGCACTGATGTACGACTTCTCCGTGACGGACCTGGTGCGCGAGGTCGTGCCGGACCCGCAGGCGAAGAAGTTCTACACGGACCGGGCACAGCAGTTGGTCGCCGGCGTCGAACCGGCGCTGCAGAAGCTGCGCGCCGACGCGCCGGCCGAGCTGAAGCCGCAGGTCGACCGGCTGGTCGAGACGTGGCGCACGTTCCTGTCCTCCCACGAGCAGCGTGCGGCCAACACCGACCCGGCCAAGGCGAAGGAACTGAACGACACGACCACCAAGCTCTACACCAAGGTTAACGAGGAAATCGCCGCGCTGAGCGCCACGCTGGTGCAGGACAGCACGCAGCAGCGCGCCGCGATGGAGGACCTGTACGGGACGTCGCGCAACCGCACGATCGTGCTCGTCGCGGTCGGCGTACTGCTGGCCGTCGCACTCGGGGTGCTGGTCGCCCGCAGCGTCCGCCGGCCGGTGGCCGCGATGGTCGACAGCCTGGAGCGGCTCGCGGAGGGCGACCTGACGCACGAGGTCGACGTGCGCTCCGACGACGAGATCGGTCGGATGGGACACGCGCTGCGGCGAGCGCTGGACAACGTACGCGAGACCGTGGCCGCAGTCGCCGGTTCGGCGTCGATGCTGTCGTCGTCGGCCAGCACCCTGTCGGCCGCCAGCCGCGAGATGAGCGGTGCGGCGCAGTCGACGTCGGAGCGGGCGGTGCGGGTGTCGTCGGCCGCGGACGCCGTGCTGGGCAACGTGCAGACGGTGGCGAGCAGCAGCGACCAGATGTCGGCCTCCATCCGGGAGATCGCGCGGAACGCCGGAGAGGCGGCCCGGGTGGGCGCGGAGGCGGCGGCAGCCGCCGAATCCACGAACGAGACGATCGCCCGGCTCGGGGAGTCGTCCGCCGAGATCGGCAACGTCGTCAAGGTCATCACGTCGATCGCTGAGCAGACGAACCTGCTGGCGCTGAACGCCACCATCGAGGCGGCGCGCGCCGGGGATGCCGGCAAGGGCTTCGCGGTCGTCGCCAGCGAGGTGAAGGACCTCGCCCAGGAGACCGCCAAGGCCACCGAGGACATCTCCCGGCGGGTGGAGAAGATCCAGATGGACAGCGAGGGCGCGGTCGGGGCGATCGCCGCGATCAGCCAGGTGATCAGCCGGATCAACGAGTTCCAGACGACGATCGCGTCGGCGGTCGAGGAGCAGGCCGCCACCTCCGCGGAGATGACCCGCAACGTGGCCGCCGCGGCGGATGGCAGCGGCGACATCACGAAGGGAATCGCCGAGGTGGCCGACGCGACCCGGTCGACCAACGCCGGCGTCACCGAGACCGAGCACGCCGCCGGACAGCTGGCCGAGCTCAGCGCGGAGTTGGAGCGGCTGGTCGCCCGGTTCCGGTACTGACGCCTCCGCTACGTCGTACTCGCCGGCGGCGGCGCCGGCGAGTACGACGGGCCCGCGCCGCCCGGCAGAAAGAGATCGTGTACGACGAGCTGCGCGAACGCTTCGGCTCGCGGCCGGCACTTGCGCACCCCGCACACGAGGCAGATCCCGTTACGCGTCCGGTGCTCCGCGACCACCTGCCACCAGTCGGCGATGAGCTTCTCCGGAATCTGGTCGCTCATTCCGGCAGTCGTCACCTCCAACACCGGCTCGCCGCGACCACCACGACGATCGCGACGAGAAGCGCGCCGGGCCATCCGGTGTCCCGCAGCCGGCGGATCACGACGGGGCGGCGGGGCGCTGGCGGATGCCGTAGAGCTGGCGCATCCCCATCGTGATCAGCGGGGCGTTCGACACCATCACGGTCGGCGCGTTCCAGTCCGGCTGCTCGGCGAGGTGGAGCTCCGGGTGCCGGCCAACCTGCTCAGCCGGGGCGGCGCCGGGGGCGTAGGCCCCGCGCCGCGAGACGTACGCCGTCGCCGGACCGATCGGGTCGTCGAGACGCGCCTGGCGTCGCATGAACCACTTCCACCGTGGCATAAGGGGCCTCCGTCGGGAGGTGCGGCGGCACCGTCATGGGGGAATCGCGGGCCGCCGCACCGGTCTGGGGGTGGCTTGACCTGCGGTGCAGGGGTGGGACAGGCCGGCGCGAGTCGCGGTCCCTCACGTCCCGCACCGGCCCGGTGCTCGACGGCCGGCCCCGAGCGCCAACCCAGGAGCCGAACCGTCACCTGGAGGGTAGGTGCAACTGGTGAAACTGGTCAACGGGTCACTGCGCGTGCTCAAATCGGCGAGCCAACCCAGGAGCCGACCCGATGCCGCGCCACCTCACTTACCGCGAAATCGCCGACGATCTCGCCGAACGGATCTCTGTCGGCGACTACGCGCCAGAGTCGAAGCTGCCCTCATACACCGAGCTAGGCCGCCTGTACGACGTCTCCTACGCGACCATTCACCGCGCCGTGCGCATCCTGCGCGAGCGGGGCATCGTGTACGGCGAGTCCGGGCGCGGCGTGTTCGTGTCGGAGGCAGAAAGTAAGGGGTCAACGGCGACGAGCTGACTACGCAGCGCGCTAGTCGGTGCAGTATCCACGGCAACAGGCAAACCGGCCACAGGGAGACATTCGGGTCTAACGCCCGTATCATGCCCGGGCCTACGGGGCTGTTGAGCGCCGATCGCGGTGCGTGATCTCATCGGGGCGCCAACCCAGGAGAAGCAGTGCCCCAACGAATGACCTACGAGCAGATCGCCGATGATCTCGCGGCTCGGATCGAGTCCGGCGAGTATGCAGCCGGCGCCCAACTGCCCTCGTATCCGCAGCTAGCAACGCTGTACAGCGTTTCCTATGCGACCGCACAGCGGGCGATCGGTGTCCTCCGGATCCGCGGCCTGGTGGTGGGCTTCCCCAGGCGCGGGGTGTTCGTGCGGGAGCCGGACGAGTAACAGGCGCGCTGAACTGCGGCGATTACGGGGCGGGTTTGTCGACGCACTATTCACGACAACGGGCAAAGTGGCCACATCGAGAACACGCGGACGCAACTGGGGTGCGTTCGGCCGAGTAAGCGAATCTGCCGATGGACAAACGCTCCCGGAGGGTATGCGGCATACCAGCGCCCCTCGCCCACCTCCAGCGAGGAACGCCTCGCCTTGCGCGCAGTCGCCGACGTGGCCGGGACGCCGCAGGGATCACTGGACACGGAGTTTCCGAGCTGGCAGACGGCCGCTGGGCGCAGTGGTCCATGAATAGGCGACACGGCCTGGGATGAGGGACTTTCGCGTCAACTAAGGATGTGCTGCGATGTGTCTCGCTTACAAGTTCTGCGCGCCCCGCCCGGCGGCGTCCGTACAGGTCAGTTACCTCGGACCATTCATCCGCACGCCGCTTGCGACGGGTGTTCTCGTCCGGCTTCGTTGCTGTCAGCGTTGCTGTCTCGACCTCTTCCGTGGCAACGCGGGTATTGGGCCTCGTCTGGCGTCACCTGATGTCCCGCCGCGCTTCCTGGTACAGCTCGCGAGACGTCCGCCGCCACCGTCTAACAACGACTGCTGTTACCTTCGCTGACTTCTTGCTTACTCGGTCATGCCGCCGCGCCCACTACGGCCACTTGACGTCAATGACCACGGCGCTAATACGTACGTAGCGTGTCGCCCGGTCGATGCCGGGTCGTCCGTCTGGCGGGTCTCGCCTCCGTAGTTGTTCAGCTACCGTCAGCCGTACTTGACCGCCCCGAGAGGATCACCCAGCGTGGACACCGACCCCGGCGCATACCCGCAGCCGCAGCCGCCGTACCCGCCGCACTACGTGCAGCAGCCGTACCCGCCGTACGGGTACCTGCCCCCGCCACCGCCGCAGCATGTCGTCACAAAGACGTCGCTCAGCGGGTCGGCGCATGCAGTACACGGGGTGCTCACGGTGTGCACGGCCGGACTCTGGGCTCCGGTTTGGATCCTGCACGCGATCTTCGCGCAACGTCGGACGACGACGCAGTGACCCAAACGCTCCCTTCCAACTTCCGCCCGGACAACGAGACGGAGTCGAGGTGCTCTTTCCCGACTCGGTAACGGCACGCTCGGGGTACGCGTTCGCCCCAGCGAGGTCGCGCCTACCTGACCGAAGGTCTCGGATCCTCTACCTCGACGGCGCCTGGCGCGACCACGAGCGCTGGACGATCACGTCGGACATACTGAGCCGCTCCTAGTCGAGCGTCGGAGTCCCGGCTCATCCCCCACCCGACGTCCGGCCCGATCGGTGCGGTGTGCGCAGTACCGCCTCCCGCGCGGGTTCTCGCGGACCGCCCGCCACCTCCGCGGAGATGACCCGCAACGTGGTGGCCGCCGCAGATGGCAGCGGCGACATCACGAAGGGAATCGCCGAGGTGGCCGACGCGACCCGGTCGACCAACGCCGGCGTCACCGAGACCGAGCACGCCGCCGGACAGCTGGCCGAGCTCAGCGCGGAGTTGGAGCGGCTGGTCGCCCGGTTTCCGGTACTGACGAGCACCTGGGTGACACATCCGGTTAGACGATCTTGCTCGGGTCGGCCGTCTAAGGTCAGATCGATGAAGCTAGCCGAGATTCGCTGTTATCCGATCAAGTCACTGCTCGGTGAGCAGCTCACAACAGCCGAGGTCGACCAGCGAGGACTAGTTGGTGATCGCTTGTGGGCTGTGCGTGACACGGACGGGAAGTTGGGCAGCGGGAAGAACACTCGTCGCTTCCGGCGGATGCCCGGCCTGTTCACGCTCCGCGGACATTCTGGCGATCCGGTGCCGGTCGTCGAGCTGCCAGACGGAAGCCGCTTCGCTGCGGACAAGCCCGCGGGGCATGGGGCAGTCAGCGAGGTGCTCGGCCGTCGCGTGACGATCGAGCGCGAAGCGGAGGTTATGCACCATGACGAGGGCCCGGTAAGTCTCATCACCACCGCCGCCCTGCGGCGACTCCATGACCTAGTAGGGGAGCCGGTCGACCCAGTGCGCTTCCGGGCGAATCTGCTCGTCGACGTACCGGGCAGGGACTTCCCAGAGGATGGCTGGCTCGGGCGAGCCGTTCGCATCGGTTCCGAGGTTGTGTTGCGACCACGCCGGCGGCTTACCCGATGCGTCATGATCGACCTTGCGCAGGAGGACGCTCCACAGCAGGGACACCTCTTGCGGACCGTTGCCGAGCACCACGACATGACGTTCGGCGTCTGGGCGACAGTCGAACGCCCTGGTCGTATCCGGCTGCAGGACGCGGTCGAAGTCGTCCCGGCCTGAGACCGCACCAAGCCCACCGGGTGTCACGCAGGTCCTGATACCGACTTGTCACGCAGGCCCGAGACCGGACATGCCGGCAGCCGGCCGCGTCCTGTCACGGGACATGCTTGACACTCGCGTCCCACCAGATGCTTAACATGATCGATACGTCGTTCGCCGTCCGCGTGGGTAGCCTCATCCGATGCAGACCTCGATGCGTGACCTGACCGACGACGACCGTGAGCTGGTCGAGTAGGCCCGACAAATTGTGGATGCAAACACGGACGGCGTGGACGGCGTCCACACCGTGGGCGCAGCGGTGCGGGGAGTCGATGAGGCATGTACGGCGGCATCAACCTGCACCACTTCACCGTGGCCCCTGCGCTGAACTGGTCGCACTTGGTCACGCCCGTGCCTCTGGGGCTCGCGAGCTGACGACAATCGTGGCGGTGGGCAACGTCGGCCGAGGTCCCGTCAGTCCCTGCGGGCGAGACCGCCAGGTGCTGTTCGACTACCACCCAGACATCAGGGTGATCCTGCCAACCTTGGCTGGCGCGAAGAGCGTGTGGATCCGCGACCTAATACCACTGGTCGCCCTGTGGACGCCGTAGGCATCTAGGTCAGCTGTCGAACATGCGGTGGACGCGAGTGTCAAGCATGTGGTGGGACTACGACAGCCGGCAGCCGGCCGGCAAGGCGAGGTCCTGCGCGTGGCCTGTCTCCAGCAGTGCGGCAGCGAGCTGCCTCATAGAACTGATGATTGCAATCGCTCCCGCTCCGGCCAAAGCATCGCCCTTCCTCGCCCTGTTTTGTTGCTCACCACGTGGAGGCGCCTCCCTGTAGACCTCGCTGCGCCGATCGCGTCGGCTGCTCCCGATGTCGGCTGGGCCGATTCGACTGCCACAACGCACTCGGCTACGGACCACAGACCGGCGACGACCTGGAGACGGCCTGCGATGCCGGCCGGAACGTGTTTTTGCAGCTCAGCAAGGCTCCGGGCGTTACTTCCAGCGGAAGTGGACGAAGAGGCGGCCGAAGTTCTTGGAGTCCTTCTCGACGCGGTGGTAGAGCTGCTTGACGTCCTTCTGGTCGAGGAAGCGCAGCACCCGCTTCTTGAGCTGGCCCGACCCCTTCCCCGGGATGATCTCCACGAGCGTGGCCTTCTTCGCCACCGCCTCGTCCATGATCCCGCGCAGCGCGCGATCGATGTCGTGGCCCTTGTTGAAGATGTCGTGCAGGTCGAGCTTCAGCTTCATCGCGCGGCCAGCCGGTGATCACGTCCCATGACGGCCAATGGTAGGCCGCTCACCGGGGGCGACCACCGGTCCGCGCCTCGACGCGGCGCAGCGCCGCGCGGTAGTCGTCGTTGTCCGGACGCATCGCGGCCGCGATGCGCAGCGACCCCAGCGCCTCCTCCGGCCGCCCCTGCCGCTCCAACGTCCGACCCAGCACGTGGTGGGCGTAGTGGTCGCTCGGATCGATCTCCAGCAGCGCCCGCAGCTGCTCCTCCGCGCGGACGAGCTGCGCGGAGGCGAAGTACGCCCGGGCGAGCAGCTGACGCACGGAGGCGTTCTCCGGCTCGGCCGCCACGATCGGTTCGAGCAGCCGGGCGGCCCCGCCCGGGTCGCCCGATTCGAAGAACATCGTCGCCCGCCGGTACTCCTCGAGAAGATCCACCAACCCACCCTCTCATCAACCGTCGCCCCGTGTCAGCGCTTGAGCGTCCAGGCGCGCACGCCCCCCACGATGCCCGCCGTGTTCGGTACGACCACGACGTCGTCACCCATCCGGAGGAGCTGGTCGGGACGGACGCGTCGCGAGTTGCCGCCACCGACGTAGAGCCGGTCCCAGAGGAAGACGGGGCGCAGCGCCTCCACGACCCCACGTACCCGCCGGGACCAGAACGCATCACCCAGCCGCCGCCGTTCGTGCTCGCCGATGTAGGTGTCGTAGCTCTGCCCCCACCGCGCCGGCGCCTGCGACAGCTCCAGGTGCGGCGCCAGCACCCCGCCGTCGAAGAGTGCGCAGCCCAGCCCGGTGCCGAGCGTGAGGACCAGTTCGAGCCCGGTGCCGGCGACCACTCCGGCGCCGTGCACCTCGGCGTCGTTGAGGACCAGCGTCGGCAGCCCGAACGCGTCGGCGAGGGCGCTCCGCGCGTCGAAGCCGGACCACTCGGCGACCAGCTCCGGGTCGACGCGGGTGCGCGGCCCGCTGCGGGTGACGTAGTGCGGGGTGGCGACCACGACGCCGTGCCGGATCATGCCGGGCATGCCGACCGTGAGCCGGTCGGCCGCGGGCAGCCGGGCGGCAAGGTCGAGCAGGGTCTTGACGAAGAGCGCGGGCGGCAGCGGGTACGGGGTGGGCACCCGCAACGGCCGGGCGCGCATCGTCCCCGCCTCGTCGAGGACGGACCCCTTGATTCCCCCGCCCCCGCAGTCGATCGCCAGCGTTGTGACCATAAATCAGAGTCTGCCCAACGCCGTCCCGGATAACATCGCCTCCTCATGACCGCCACGTTGATCGCCAAGGACCTCGCCGCCGCCCACGGCGACCGCATCCTCTTCTCCGGGCTCGACCTCGTGGTCGCCCCCGGCGACGTGGTCGGGCTGGTCGGCGCGAACGGTGCCGGCAAGTCCACGCTGCTGCGGATGCTCGCCGGGCTGCATCCGGCCGAGCAGGGCACGATCCAGCTCAATCCGCCCTCGGCCACCGTCGGCCACCTGCCGCAGGAGCCGGAGCGGCGGCCGGACGAGTCCGTGCGGGCGTTCCTGGGCCGGCGGACCGGGGTGGCGCGGGCACAGCGCGACCTGGACGCCGCCACCGAGGCGCTGACGGCGGGCCACGAGGGCGCGGACGACGCGTACGCGGCGGCGCTGGAGCGCTGGCTCGACCTCGGCGGCGCGGACCTGGACGAGCGCGCCGAGCAGGTCGCCGCGGAGCTCGGGTTGGCGGTCGACCTCGACGCGCCGATGACCACGCTCTCCGGCGGGCAGGCCGCCCGGGCCGGGATGGCGTCGCTGCTGCTCAGCCGGTACGACGTCTTCCTCCTCGACGAGCCGACCAACGACCTGGACCTGGACGGGCTGGAGCGACTGGAACGCTTCGTCACCGGGCTGCGCGCCGGGGTGGTGCTGGTCAGCCACGACCGGGAGTTCCTGGCCCGGACGGTGACCCGGGTGGTCGAGCTGGACCTGGCGCAGCAGCAGGTCAACCACTACGGCGGCGGCTACGCGGCGTACCTGGAGGAGCGCGAGGTCGCGCGCCGGCACGCCCGCGAGGAGTACGAGGAGTACGCCGACACGAAGGCGGCGCTGGAGGAGCGGGCGCGCACGCAGCGGGCCTGGATGGAGAAGGGCGTCCGGAACGCCCGCCGGAAGGCCACCGACCCCGACAAGCACGTGAAGCACTTCCGGGGCCAGACCTCGGAGAAGCAGGCGTCGAAGGCGCGTCAGACCGACCGGATGATCGAGCGGCTGGAGGTGGTCGAGGAGCCGCGCAAGGAGTGGGAGCTGCGGATGAGCATCGCGGTCGCGCCGCGGGCCGGCGCGGTGGTCGCGGCGCTGCGCGGCGCGGTGGTACGTCGCGGCGGCTTCACGCTCGGACCGGTCGACCTGCAGATCGACTGGGCGGACCGGGTGGCGATCACCGGGGCGAACGGCTCCGGGAAATCAACGCTGCTGGCGGCGCTGCTCGGGCGGCTGCCGCTGGACGAGGGGCACGCGTCGCTCGGGCCGGGCGTGGTGGTCGGCGAGGTGGATCAGGCGCGCGGGCTGTTCGTCGGGGACGAGCCGCTGCTCGACGCGTTCCGGGCGGCCACCCCGGAGCTCGCCCCGGCCGACGCGCGGACCCTGCTGGCGAAGTTCGGGCTGCGCGCCGCGCACGTGCTGCGCCCGGCCGCGACCCTCTCCCCCGGCGAACGCACCCGCGCGGCGCTCGCGCTGTTGCAGGCGAAGGGCGTGAACCTGCTGGTCCTCGACGAACCGACGAACCATCTGGATCTGCCCGCGATCGAGCAGCTGGAGTCGGCGCTGTCGTCGTACCCCGGAACTCTGCTGCTGGTCACCCACGACCGCCGCATGCTCAACGCCGTCCCCACCACCCGCCACCTACACCTCAAGGCCGGCCAGCTCCGTTAGCACCCGCTCGCCCCCGCGATCTTGCAGTTCTGGCCGTGCTTTTGTCTGGTTGTGGGCGAGTATGTCGCGGCCATAACTGCAAGATCGACGAGAAGCATCCGGGGGGAGGGTTAGGGGGTGAAGACGGCGCGGACGCAGTCTTCCTTCTTGTTCTTGAACAGGTCGTAGCCGCGGGGGGCCTCGCTCAGCGGCATCACGTGGGTGGCCAGGTGCTCGGTGATCAGCTCGTCTCTCGCCATCCGTTCCAGCAGCATCGGGATGTAGCGCTGGCCGTGCTGCTGGGCGCTGCGGATCGTCAGCCCCTTGTTCATCACCGCGCCGAGCGGGAACTTGTCGACCAACCCGCCGAAGACGCCGAGGATGAACACGCTCCCGCCCTTGCGGCAGTTGTAGATCGCGTCGCGTACGGCGATCGAGCGATCCGACTCGATCCGCAACTGCTGCTTGATCTGGTCGTAGATGAACTGCGGGCCCGGGCTGTGCGCCTCCATCCCGACCGCCTCGATGCAGACGTCCGGGCCGCGGCCGCCGCTGCGTTCCAGCAGCTCGGCCCCCACGTCGGTGCGTTCGTAGTTGAGCGTCTCCACCCCGAGCACCCGCTCGGCCATCTGCAGCCGGTAGTCGAACCGGTCGATCACGATCACCCGCCCGGCGCCGAGCAGCATCGCCGCGCGCGCCGCCATCTGGCCGACCCCGCCGCAGCCCCAGACCGCGACCACGTCGTCCGGGCGGATGCCCGCCATGTCCGCCCCCATCCAGCCCGTCGGGGCGGCATCCGAGGCGAACAGGGCACGCTCATCGCTGACCCCGTCCGGCACGGCGAACGCGCCCTGGTCGGCGAAGGGCACCCGGATGTACTCGGCGTGGCTGCCGGCCAAGCCGCCCAACGCGTGCGAGTAGCCGTAGCAGCCGCCCGGGGCGAAGCCCCAGAGCGTCTCGGTGATCGCGGGGTTCGTGTTGCCGTTGTCGCAGCACGAGAAGAGCCCCTGCTCGCAGAACCAGCAGCGACCGCAGGAGACGAACGAGCAGACGACGACCCGGTCCCCCACCTTGTGCTTGCGCACCTCGGAGCCGACCTCGACAACCTCGCCGAGGAACTCGTGGCCGAGGACGTCGCCCTGCTTCATGAACGGGATGTAGCCGCCGAGCAGGTGCAGGTCCGATCCGCAGGTGACGCTGCGCCGCACCCGCACGATCGCGTCCTGCGCGTTGAGCAGCTGCGGGTCCGGCACCTGCTCCACCGCGACCTCGTTCACCCCTTCCCAGCAGAGCGCCTTCACAGCCGTCCCTCCTCGCGTCCGTGCCGGGTGGCGTACTCCAGCGGGCTGTTCAACAGCGTCTCGCGGGCGGTCGGGGGCGCATCCGGGCTGAGTACCTCACCGGTCTCGGCGACCTGCTTGGCCTGCCGCAGCGCCGCGCGTACGGCGCGCCGCGGGTCCGTGCCGCTGATTCGGGCCGCGCCGCCGGCCACCCCGGCCGACTCGCCGTGTCGCAGCCGCACGGCGAGCTCCGTCCCCCGCCCGCCCGGCGCGGGCCGCAGCTGCACCTCGACGGCGTCGCCGAGCTGGGCCAGCGGCTCCGGGATGCCACCGCCCGGCGCCACCTGGTCGATAGGGCGGTTGATCGTGACGACGTGCCAGCGGGATGCGCGGGCGGGCGCCACCGACCGCGGCGGCCACTGGCCGTCCCCACCGAGCAATCGACGCGCCACGGCCCCGCCCGCCGCGACGACGGCCGCCGCGGTGCCCCAGTTGACCAACTTCATGCCGCTGGGTACCGGGCTGGCCGGACGGCAAACCGCGCGCGCTCAAGATTTTCTTACGCGTGCCCGGGGCGCTGGTAGACGTCGGGGATACCGTCGCCGTCGGCGTCGGCGGTCTCCGCCTCGTGCAGGCGGCGGTAGACCGCGTTGCGTCGGACGAGGACGAGCGCGGCCAGCACCGCCGAGGTGAGCGAGCCGATGAGGACGGCGGCCTTGACGTGCGCGTCGCGACCGCTGCCCGCGCCGAACGCGAGGTCGCCGATCAGCAGGGAGACGGTGAAGCCGATGCCGGCCAGCAGCGCGAGGCCGAGCATGTCGGTCCAGGTGAGATCCTCGGCGAGCTGTGCGCGGGTGAACCGGGCCACCAGATAGGTGGAGCCGAGCACGCCCACCAGCTTGCCGACGACGAGCCCGGCCACCACCCCGATCGCCACCGGATCGGTGAGCACCGCGCCGAGCCCACCCTCCCGCAGTGAGACCCCGGCCGCGAAGAACGCGAAGATCGGCACGGCCACGCCGGCCGAGAGCGGACGCCAGACGTGTTCGAAGTGCTCCGCCCGCCCGGTCGACTCGCCGGGGCGGGGCCGCACCGGCACCGTGAACCCGAGCAGCACCCCGGCGACGGTGGCGTGCACCCCGGAGGCGTGCACCAGGGCCCAGGCGAGCAGCGCCAGTGGGACCAGCAGCCACCACCGGGTCCGGCCGCGCCGGACCAGCAGCGCGAACAGCGCGATCGGCACGAGCGCGCCGAGCAGCGGCAGCACCTCGAGATGGGTGGTGTAGAAGACCGCGATGATGGTGATCGCGAGCAGGTCGTCGACGACGGCGAGGGTGAGCAGGAAGGCGCGGAGCGCGGGCGGGAGGTGCGAGCCGATCACGGCGAGCACCGCGAGCGCGAACGCGATGTCCGTGGCGGTCGGGATCGCCCAGCCCCGCAGCGCGTCCCCGCCGCTGCCGAGGTTGATCAGCACGTAGATCACCGCCGGCATGGTCATGCCGCCGACCGCGGCGATGATCGGCAGCACCGCACGGCGTGGCTCCCGCAGATCACCGGCGACGAACTCGCGCTTGAGCTCCAGCCCGACGACGAAGAAGAAGATCGCCAGCAGCCCGTCGGCGGCCCACGTCGCCAGGCTGAGGTCGAGGTGAAAGCGCTCACCCCCCGGCCACGGCACGAACCGGCCCAGCGCTTCGTAGCCCCCGGACCACGGCGAGTTGGCCCAGATCAGCGCGGCGACCGCGCCGAGCAGCAGCAGCCCGCCGCCGACGGTCTCGGTGCGCAGAATGTCGGCGACGTACCGGGCTTCCGACAGGGACGGACGCGCGAACAGTCGGCGCACGGGTCCGGGCAGGCGCGGGGTCGGGTCGCTCACGGCAGGGGGCACCTCGTCACTGGGCAGCATGGACTCTCGCCGACCAGACTTCCCGGCACACCTGTGATCACACTATCCGCCGCGCGCCGGGTCACGCCGGAAGGGTGAACCAGATCCGCGTGCCGCCGCCGTCGTTGGCGGTGACGCCGATCGCGCCGCCGTGTCGGGTGACCACCCGGCGGCAGATCGCGAGCCCCAGCCCGGTGCCCGACCGGTGCTCGCTGCCCGGGGCGCGGTGGAAGGCGTCGAAGACGCTCGACCGCTCGGCCTCGGGGATGCCGATGCCGCGGTCCGCGATCTCGATCCGGTAGCCGCCGTCCAGTTCGCGCCGAGCCGCGATCTCGATGTACGGCACGTGGCCGTCCGGCGAGTACTTGATCGCGTTCCCGACGAGGTTGTCGAGCAGCTGCCGCAGCAACCCGGGGTCCCCCACGACCGTGGGCAGCCGGCCGATCCGGACGTGCGCGGCCGGGAGCACGGTGCCGCCGATCCGGTCCTGCACCACCTCGCGCGCCAGCGCGGTGAGGTCCACCTCGGCGCGGCGCAGCGGCGCGACGTCCGCGGTCGCGTAGATCAGCAGGTCCTCGATCAGCTCGCGCATCCGGCCGAGGTTCCGTTTGATCCGCCGCAGATCCTCGCGGCCGTCGTCGTCGAGCGCGGCGCCCACCTGGTCGGTCAGGAGTTCGGTGTGCGCGGTCGCGCTGGCCAGCGGCCCGCGGAGGTCGTGGGTGGCCATCGCGATGAAGCCGCGCAGTTCCGCGTCCCGCTGGCGCAACTGCTGCTCGGTCTCCTGGCGGCGCTCGATGTCGGCGCGCAGTGCCGCGGTCGCGGTCTCGACGCCGGCGAGCGCGCGGTGCCGGGACGTCGCCAGGATCAGCACCAGGCCGCTCAGCAACAGCGTGATCAGACCACCGGTGGCTCCCGCGGCGACCGGGCGGTAGTCCCGGTCCGTCAGCTGCTCCGTCCCGTACGTCACGAGTTCCCAGTTGCGCTGCGCGACCTGGACCGAGACGGTGTGCGCGCGCTCCGGGTCCTCGATCCGGGCCTTCGGCCACCGCGCCACGGGGACGTCCACCTGCGGGGTGGACCGGTCGAAGAGAGTCACGGCGACCAGACCCTGCGAGATGCGCTCCAGCGCCTGGGAGAGGAAGTCCTGGCCCCGCATGCCCATCACGAGCCAGCCGCGCAGCTCGTCGGTGCTGCGGTTGTAGATCGGGGCGGCGAAGCCGAAGGAGAGCTGCTGCTGCTCGGGCGGGAGCCCGCGGTCACGGAGGAAGACGTACGTGCGGGTGACCGCGACCTCTCCGGTCCGGGTCGCCCGGTCCATGGCCTCATAGGACTCCGGCGCCTCGGCCAGGTCCTGGCCCGCGGAGGTGGACGCCCCGTCCAGGTTCCGGCTCAGCACCACGAACCGGTGCTGGCGCCCCGTGTTGAGCGCGGGCCGCAGCACGAGCCCCTTCGCACCCCACCTGCGCCACCGCGCCTGCACCTGCGCGACCTCGTCGCCGGCCGCCGGCACCACGAGCGACACGCCGATCACCCCCGAGAGTCGGTGCGGGGTGACCGTCGAGGTGATCTGCGCGAAGTCGGTGGCGGTCAGCTGGCTCTGCGCGGCCACGGCGACGGCGAGGTCCTGCAGCATGTCCACGTACCGCTCGGTCTGGGCGGCGACGGTCGCCTGGACGAGCTCGGCGCGCCGGGCCAGCGTGTGGGCGACGTACCGGTCCTGCTGTTGCTGGAGGACCACGGCCAGCGCGCCGGAGGCCACCAGTCCCACCACGGCGACCGCGCTGGTCACGCCGTACGCGACCCAGTTACGCGGGACACGCGATTCCGGGCGAATACGCCTCAGGCTGGCGGGAAGGGGCACATCCGAAGAATAACCACGTTATCCGCGCTAACCCGTTACCCGACACCCCGCCGGACCGGTGGTGGACGCGTCAGCTCGGTTCCAGCACCCCCTCGGTCAGCGGCGCCCCGGCGAGCAGGGTGTCCCGCACGGCGCTGACCAACGCCTCCGAGGTGAACGGCTTCTGCACGAGGTGATCGTCGATGGAGAGCAGCCCCTTGCCGACCGCCACCTCCGCCGGCAGCCCGGACACGAAGACCACGCGCAGGTCGGGACGCATCCGGGTCAGGGTGCGGGCCAGGTCACCGCCGGAGGCGTCCGGCATGCCGAGGTCGGTCAACAGGAGGTCGATGACCCCGTCATGGTGCTCGCAGAGCACCTCGGCCTCCGCGGGTCCCGCGGCGGTCAGCGTGCGATAGCCCCGCCGCTCCAGCATGCGGCGCATCACTTCGCGCAGATCCTCCTCGTCGTCGACGACCAGCACGGTCGCCGGGAACGGGGCAGTCGCGGATTCAGGCATCGACCCTCCTTCGGTCATACCTGACGACGTTAAGCCCCCCGGAGCAGGGAATCTGGCGTTTTCACAACATCGTTCCCATTTGCGTCGCCGACGCGGTGCGCCGGCCGCGCGTGCGGCGCGATCCGGAACTGCGGCGCGGTCTCCGGATCCGGCGGCAGCGGCACCGAGATCAGCGCGTCGATCGCCTCGGCGGGGACCGGCCGGGAGAACAGGTACCCCTGCGCCAACTGGCACCGCAGCCCGCGCAGCGCCTCGGCCTGCTCGACGGTCTCGATCCCCTCGGCCACCGTGGTGAGGTTGAGACCGTGACCGAGCGCGACGATCGCCCGCGCGAACGGCCAGTCGTCGGGGCCGAAGTCGAGCCGCTCGCCGTGCCGGGTGAACGAGCTGTCGATCTTGAGGATGTCCACGGGCAGCTGTGCGAGGTAGGACAGCGACGAATAACCCGTGCCGAAGTCGTCGATCGCGACCCGGATACCGCGCTTGCGCAACTCGTTGAGCTGCGCCGCCGCGGTCGAGACCGTCGCCGCCGCGATCAGGCTGGTCTCCGTGATCTCCAGAATCAGCGCCGGCCCCGGCAGACCGGCCTCCGCGATCGCGTCGATGACGGTGTCGGCGAAGCCGGGCTCCACCAGCTGGCGACCGGACACGTTCACGGAGACCGCGACGCCGGCCGCGGCGTACCAGGCGCGCGCGTCCTGGCACGCGCGCCGCAGCACCCAGGCCCCGATCTCGCGGATCAGCCCCGTCTCCTCGGCGACCGGGATGAAGTCCGCGGGCGAGACCGGCGTTCCCTCCGGCGGGATCCACCGCACCAGGGCCTCGACCGCGTGGGTCTGCCGGGTCGTGAGGTCCACCAGCGGCTGGTAATGGACGGTGAACTCGCCGTTGGTGATCGCGCGTCGCAGCCCGGCGCTGAGCCGGCTGTGGCCCAGCCGCGCCTCCCGCAACGCAGACTGGAAGGCGACGATCCGGTCCTTGCCGGCGCGCTTCGCCGCGTTGAGCGCCAGGTCCGCGTCGCGCAGCGCGGTGGACGCCGTCGTCTGGCCGTCGGCGGTCTCGGCCAGCAACAACCCGATGCTGGTGGTCAGGAAGAGCTGTCCGGCCGAGATGTCGAAGGGGCGGCGCATGGCCGCGAGAATCTCCTCGGCGGCGGCCGCCGCCTGGGCGCCGTCCACGTCCTCCAGCAGCACCGCGAACTCGTCGCCGCCGAGCCGCGCCACCGTGCCACCGTGCGACACCAGGCCGAGCAGCCGGTGCGCGGCCGCGATCAGCACCTCGTCGCCGATCGGGTGCCCGAGGTCGTCGTTGACGTCCTTGAACTCGTCCAAGTCGAGCAGGAGCAGCGCGTGCTGGCCGGTGCCGGTGCGCCGGGACAGCGCCCACTCCACGCGCTCGGCCAGCACGACGCGGTTGGCCAAGCCGGTGAGCGGGTCGTGCAGCGCCCGGTAGGTGAGCTGCTGCTGCAGCGTCTCCTGGGCCTGGGCGGCCTCGGCCAACGCGCGCGCCTGCCGGCCGAGCTCGGTGGCCCGCCGCTGCGCCAGGCGAGCGATGATGGCCAGCCGGCCCACCAGCACGAACGCCACCAGCACCAGCGGGCCGAGGAACGCCAGCGCGTTGTAATCGGCCCAGGTCAGGCCGCCGCGCGGCGAGCGGTAGTACGCGACCACGCAGACCAGCGGCACCACCATCGCCAGCGCGCCCAGCAACACCAGCCGGGGCAGCGAGATCGCGGTCTGCGGCTGCGGCGTGTCGGTCGAACCGGTCGCCGACGTGGCGTGCGACGGGCGCAGCCCGGCGAGTCCGAACGCGACCGGATGCCCCACCCAGAACAGGGCGGCCGCGATGTTGGGCTGGGCCGCGCCGTGCAGCAGCGGGCCGACGAGCAGGCTGATGTTCAACGCCAGCAGCGAACCCGCGCCGAGCAGCAGCCAGACGGCGGCGCGGTGCCGCAGACCGCCGGCGAAGACCAGTCGGACGGCCAGGATCATCGTCAGGAGGTTCGCGAACGGGAAGACCAGCGCCCAGGTCATCGAGACACCCTCGGCGGAGAGCGCCGGCGCGATCACCAGGACCCAGAGCAGCGGGAAGAGGGCCGCGGCGACCACGGCCGCGTCCAGCAGGTCGGCGCAACCGCGGTTGCGCCCGGCGGGCCGCCCGACCAACGCCAGCCCGGCGATGACCAGCACGTGCGTGACCATGAAGAGTGCGCCGGGTACGGCGGATCCACGCGGCAGCGCGTGCACGGCGCACGCCGCGGCGAAGGTGGTCATCGCGCTGGCGAACAGCACCCACCAGCCGATGAGCGGAGTAGGGCGATGCCGCCGGAGACCGAAACCCATCGCCACGATGCCGATCACGGCCATGGTCAGGGCGAGGAGGTCCCGCGGCCCCCGCGGTACGAGCAGCGCCACGAGACCCAGCAGCGCCTCGACGGCGAGCAGCCGGCGAACCGGCCCGGAGGGGACCGCCCAACGGGTCACCGCCCGCACCCGCCGACCGGATGCCGCGACAACCATGCTTCCTCCTACGGCCACTGATGCGGCGGCCGGGGGCAGCGCGCAGTGATCAGTCGGCGAACGCCGGACGTGACGTCCGGGTAACAGGAAATCACGGTCAGCGTGTCAATTTTGGGCATTCAGGTGCAGATCAGGATCACACCTCCGGTCTGAGATCATCAACTGAACGGCCCGGCGCGCCGCGCGAAAGTCCAGTCGAGGACGGTGAAAGTCGAACCGCAGGCTGCAAAGTCACTATCCCGCGCCGGTGCCGCCGCAGG
The DNA here is from genome assembly GCF_900107255.1 of Micromonospora pattaloongensis. Classification (GTDB taxonomy): domain Bacteria; phylum Actinomycetota; class Actinomycetes; order Mycobacteriales; family Micromonosporaceae; genus Micromonospora_I; species Micromonospora_I pattaloongensis. The sequence goes on from NZ_FNPH01000003.1 coordinate 570,170, forward strand.
ACGACCCTGGTTACGGGGTGAAGGTCCAGGAGAGCAGCTGTCCGTGGTCCCGCCACGAGGTGTCCCGCACCCGCAGCCGCCAGACGCCGGTGCGGACCTCCCGCGACGCGTTGACGGTGAAGGTGGAGGCGATGTTGTTGGCGGAGTCGCCGCGCCGCACGTTCTTCAGGCGGTACGTCGACCCGTCCGGGGCGATCAGGTCGAGCTGCAGGCTCCCCCGGTGCGTGTGCTTGATCCGCACGTAGACCTTTGTGCTCTTCGACGCGCGGCCGGCGCAGTTCGACACCCGCAGCGCGCTCGTGGTCGTGCGGTGGTCCCGGATGCTGCTCCTCGGCGCGACGATGAACGGCCGGCAGCGCGCCGGCGCCGCGGCCGGCTTCGGGGCGGGGACCGTCACCGGGGGCGGCGGCACCTCGGTCACGGCGCGGAGCAACAGGTTCGGCGACCCCGTCCCCGCCTGCCCCACCTTCCCGGCGGTCGCCCCGCCGACCAACGCCTGCCGCACCTGCGCCGGCGTCGCGGCGGGATTCGCCGCGAGCACCAGCGCGGCGACGCCGGCGACGTGCGGTGACGCCATCGAGGTGCCGCTCTTCGTCACGGCCGCGGAGTCGTCCGCATGTCCCGCCGACACGACGGACACGCCCGGGGCGAACAGGTCGAGGCACGTCCCGTAGTTGGAGAACGAGGCGCGTACGTCGGTGCGGTCCGACGCGCCGACGGTGATGGCGAGCGGCGCGCGGGCCGGCGACTGGTCGCAGGCGTCGACATTGTCGTTGCCGGCCGCGACCGCGTACGTGACGCCGGACTCGATGGAGCGACGCACGGCGTCGTCGAGGGCGGCGCTGGCCGGACCGCCCAGGCTCATGTTCGCCACCGCGGGCTTCACGGCGTTCGCGGTGACCCAGTCCACCCCCGCGATGATCTGGGAGTAGAGACCGGAGCCGCTGCAGTTGAGCACCCGGACCCCGACCAGCCGTGCCTGCTTGGCGACGCCGTACGTCGTGCCGCCGACCGTGCCCGCGACGTGCGTGCCGTGGCCGTGGCAGTCGCTGGCGTCCGCGTCGTTGTCGATGAAGTCCCAGCCGTGCCGCGCCCGGCCGCCGAAATCCTGGTGGCTGATCCGCACGCCGGTGTCGAGCACGTACACCGTCACACCGTCCGAGCCGGGCGGATCGTACGTGCCGGACAGCGGCAGCCCGGTCTGGTCGAGCCGGTCGAGCCCCCACGGCGGGTCCGTCTGCACCTGCGCGACCCGGGCCACCCGGTCCTGCTCCACGTAGGCCACCGCGGGATCGGCGGCCAACCGCCGGGCGGCGGTCGCGGGCATGCGCGCGGAGAAGCCACGGACGGTCGCGGTGAACGACGAGCGCACGCTGCCGCCGTACCGGCGGGTCAGCTCCCCCGCCGCGGCGGCCGCGCGGCGCGATTCCGGAGCGTCGGCCCGGAACACCACGATGTAGCTGTCGCTCACCGCACCGGGCGCATTCTCGCCCAGGATGACGCCGTCGGCCGGACGGGCCTGCGCGGGAACCGGGGCTGCGGTCAGGGCCAGTAGCGTGACCGTGCCGGTGAGCACGGCGCGGGCGGCGGGCCGGACGCGTCGGTCGTGGAGCATCGGCTTCCCTTCGCGGCGAGGATTCGGTGCCCCGATCGTGCGGGGCGCCGGGAGCCGCGCGGGTGCCTGGCGGTTGCCGCGGGGTTGCCGACGCCGCCGCCCGGCGCCGGGCCGGTCCACGAGTTCTTCGCCACGTCGGTTCCCGCGCCAATCACTAACGCCGGTGCCGGTACGGCCGATCTGCCCCGTGAGTTGAATCGGTACGCCAAGGAGGCCGCCCATGAGACCGGTGCTGGTGCCGTCGCTGCGGGTCGAGGTGGTCGCGTCCGTACCGGACTCCTGCGACGGGTGCGGGGCCGCGGCCCGGCTCAGCCTGCAGCTGACCAGCGGCGGCGAGCTGGCGTTCTGTGGGCATCACGCGAACCGGCACGCCGTGCGGATCCTGGGCGTCGCGCGGCAGGTCCGCGTGGAGGACGGTTTCGAGTGGGCGGGCGCGAAGCCGGCGCCGCGCTAGGCGCGGCGCCGGAAATGGCGACAGTCGAAGTAAAACGTCAATAACGCTTATTTTTGACTTTCGCTGTTACGATCAACTTCGTGCCGTTTCGGGCGATCGGACCCCAATTACATCCCGTGGCCCGGACTGAGGGCACCACGGTGGCCGGTTTCTGGGCGGATTACGCCCGACTCCGCACCGTGCTGTCGATCGGCGCCGGCATCGCCGTGGCGCTGATCGGTCTGATGGCCCTCGCCGAGTGGCGCACCGTCCACGCGGCACAGCTCCCCGGCATGCCGACCGTCGTTCCGCTGGCCCCGTCCGTGGCCGTCGGTCTCCTCCTCGGCGGTGTCGCCCTGCTGCTGCTGGCCACGCCGCGCCCCGGCCTCGCGCGACGATCGGCCGGCCGGGTCTGCGGCGCCCTGACCGCGGCGATCGGCCTGCTCGGTCTCGCCCAGCCGGTCGCGCACGCCGCCACGGACGCCGCGGCCGGCTGGCTGCTGGGGCCGTCCGCGACCGCGCATGACCAGCTCGGCGCGGCCGCCTCCGTCGCGCTCCTGCTCAACGGGGCGGCGCTGGTCGCCCTCCACACCGAACCGCGGTGGCGGGTCCTGCTCACCGGCGCGCTGCTCACCGCCGCCGCCGGTGTCGCCCTGGTCGCCATGCTGGGGTACGTCTTCGAGCAGGCGTACCAGCCCGACGCGGGGGCGCTGGCCGCGATGCCCCTGCTCACCTCGTTCACCATGCTCGAGCTTTCGCTGGGCATCATGTTCGCCCGCCCCGAGCAGGGCCCGCTGAAGGCGTTCTTCGGCGGCGGCCCGGGCAACGTCGTCGCGCGCCGGCTCGCCCCCGCGCTGATCCTGCTGCCGTTCGGTACCGGCATGCTCAGCATGGCGGCCGTCCGGGCCGGGCTCGGCCCGGGCGCCGCGATCACCATCAGCACCGTGCTGACCATCCTGATCCTGGTCTTCATCGTGGCCGGCACGGTGCGGGCGCTGAACGAAACCGACGCCCGCCGCCGGCAGCTCCTCGCCGACCTCGCCGACGAGCGGGACTTCACCCGGACGCTGCTGCAGTCGCTGAACGAGGGCGTGGTGGTGTTCGACGCCGACCGGGCGGTCATCGAGGTGAACCGGCGCTGGTGCGAGCTCTCCGGGCGGTCGCGGACCGAGCTCATCGGACAGCGCCCGCCGTATCCGTGGGAGCCCGAGGTCGCGAGCGGCTCGGACGAGCTGGTGGTACGCCCCGACGGCACCACGCTGCCGGTGCTCGCGGCGAGCGCCGAGGTGCCCGGCGAGGACGGCCGGCCGCGCGCCTACGTCGCCACCTATGTGGACATCACGGATCGGAAGCGCGCCGAGGACTTCCTCGCCGCGCACGCGAGCGCGCTGGAGCAGGTCAACGACGAGCTACGGCACGCGAACCGACGGCTCGAGCGGGGCACGGCCTTCAAGTCCGACCTGATGGCGATGGTGTCGCACGAGATCTCGCAGCCGCTCAGCTCGATGGCGAGCCTGGCGGAGCTGCTCGCCGCGGACTGGCCGGAGCTGCCCGACGACACCCGCTTCGAGCTCGCGGTGAAGATCGATAAGAACACCCGCCGACTGACCACGATGGTCCAGGATCTGACGCTGCTCTTCCAGCTCGAGGCCGGCGCGGTCACCGCCCGGCGCGCCCCCGTCCCGGTCGCCGACGTCGTCGAGAGCGTTGTCGGGGCGCTCGCCGCGCCCACTCCCCCGATCTCCGTCACCGTCGACCCGGAGCTCTACGCGCTCGGCGACCGATCGCATCTCTACCAGATCGTGCGGCACCTCGTCTCGAACGCGCTCCGGCACGGGGAGCCGCCGGTCGAGATCACCGCGCGGCGGCACGGCGAGACGGTGGCGCTCAGCGTGCGGGACCACGGCCCGGGTGTCCCGGCCGACGCCGAGTCCCGGCTGTTCGACCGGTTCGGTCGCGGCGGCGGGCTCGGGCTCTTCATCGCCCGGCACCTGGTGGAGGCCAACGGCGGGACCATCCGGTACGAGGCGGCCGAGCCGCACGGCGCGCGGCTGGTGCTGCGGCTGGAGCCGGCGGCCGGGACGCGCCCGCTCGGCTAGGACGCCGGCGGGCGCTCCCCGACCGCGGCCGGCCCGTAGAGCGCGTTGACGAGCTCCAGCGCCCACCGCATCCGCCGCATGGTGATTTCCGGATGCTCGCCGTATTCGTACGCCATCTCCGCCGCGCACCCGCGCACGCCGTGAGCGCGCACGGCCTCCTCGATCGCGGCGTCGGCGGCGGTGCGGTCGAGGGCGGCGCCGGTCGGGGCGGAAGAGGCGCACAGAGCCTCGGCACGGGCAGTGAACAGCATCGTGCGGGACATCGGACCTCCTCTGGTGATACCCACCACTCAACGGCCCGGCCGTTTCCCCGGCGGTATGGGAAAGGTGCGGCTCGGGTGCAGAACACCCGAGCCGCACCGACGCCGCCGCCCCGGCTCACCCCACCCGGAACTGACTGACCAGCATCCGCAGTTGCTCCGCGGTCCGCGCGACCTCGCCGCTGGCGTGGCCGGCCTGACCGACCCCACCCAGCGAGGCCTCACTCGTGCTCGCCACCTGCGAGATGTTGCCGGCGATCCGGGCGGATCCCGATGCCACCTCGGCGATGCTGCGGCTCATCTCCTGGGTGGTGGCGGTCTGCTCCTCCACGGCGCTGGCGATCGTCGTCTGGTACTCGTGGATCTTTCCGATGACCTCGCTGATCCGCTTGATCACCTCGACCGCCTCGCCGGTGTCGTTCTGGATCGCGGTGACGCGCGCGCTGATGTCCTCGGTGGCCCGCGCGGTCTCCTGGGCCAGGTCCTTCACCTCGCTCGCGACCACGGCGAAGCCCTTACCGGCGTCGCCGGCGCGAGCGGCCTCGATCGTCGCGTTCAGCGCCAGCAGGTTCGTCTGCTCGGCGATGGAGGTGATCAGCTTCAGCACGTTCCCGATCTCGGCCGACGACGTGCCGAGCTGCTCCACCGTCCCGGTCGCCCGTGCCGCCTCGGTCACCGCGACGCCGGCGATCTCGGCCGCCTCGTTGGTGCTCCGGGAGATCTCCCGGATCGACAGCCCCATCTCCTCCGAGCCGGCCGCGACCGTCTGCACGTGCCGCGAGATCTCGTCCGCCTGCGCCGACGCCGACGTGGTCTGCGCGTTGGTCTCCTGCACCGCGCCGACGATCTGGGCGTTGACGGCGGAGAGCTGAGTCGCCGCGCTGGCCAGCGTGTCGGCGTTGCCGCCCATCTCGTGGAACGAGGAGCTCAGCCGCTCCATCGCCTGATCGAGTCCGGCCGCCATCCGTCCCAGCTCGTCCCGGCTGGACACGCCGGTCCGCCGGGTCAGGTCGCCCTCGGCGAGCCCGGCGACGACGTGGCCGACCCGTCGCACCGGCCGGATGATCGATCGGGTCAGCGGGACCGAGAGCAGCAGGAGCAGCGCGATTCCGGCGACGAAGACAACGACCGCGGTGATCCGGGCCGTCGAGACCGTGCTGCTCATTTCGGCGCGCGCCTGCGCGATCTCCGCGTCCAGGGCCTCGCGCAGCGAGCCGAGCTCATCGTCGACCTTGCGGTTGCGCTCGGCGATCGCGGCCATCCGCTCCCGCACCGCCGCCCGGTCGGTCTGCGCGGCGGTGACGAACTCCTGGACGAACTGGCCGAAGTCCTGCACGTCCGGCTTTACGGCGTCGAGCCGCGTGCGCACGGCGGCCGGGAGCGGCAGCGCCTCGACCGCGGCCAACGCCGCTGCCGCCGACGCCACGTCGTTCGGGGTTTCACCGACGACCGTCGCCATCGCCCCGCCGATCACCGCCCGGTACGCGTCGACCTTGAGCTCGCTCTGCCGCGTGTCCAGGTGGTTGAGCGCACCCTTCGCGGCCTCCAGGTTGCGGACGTGCTCCGCCTGGTTGGTGAGCGACTGCTGGGAGAACATGCCCGTCGCGGCGACCGTGGCCGCCGTGAGCGCACCGGTGGCCACGATCAGTGACAACCGCCTCGCGACACCGAGATCGGCCAGTCGCCTCATGGGAAACCTCCGTACGGGAGCTAGTGGATACACCTCATGAATTCGGACAGGTCAAGCGCATTTCGAGCGTTTCGCCGCACACCACCCGTACGGGGACAACGCTGCAACCGCCCTGCGACCGTCGGGCACCCGGACTGTCAGCCCTCGCTCGGCAGCCTGTCCCCCTGTGGCGCGCACCGGACGCGCAATTGAGGGGACGTACTCCATGAAACGTCGACATCAGAGCCTCCTCGGCCTGCTCGTGATGGCGGGGCCGATCGTGGGGGGTGGCATCGTGGCCGCGGCGCCGGCCGCCGTCGCGGCCGGCAACGTCACCGGCCAGGTCAACACGAAGGGCGCGTTGCTCAACATTCGAACCGGGACGTCGAGCGGCACCGCCGCGAAGGGCACCCTGCGGCACGGCGCCACCGTCACGATCGTCTGTCAGCAGCCGGGGCAGAACGTCCGCGGCGACGTCCGGACGAGCACGATGTGGAACCGGCTGACGAACGGCAGATACGTCGCGGACGCCTTCATCCGCCGTTCGCTGACCCCGCCGCGGTGCGACCAGAAGGTTGCCACCCCCACCCCCAGCCCGAGTGCGAGCACGGTGGGACAGATCTACACGCGGGGGGCCCTGCTCAACGTGCGCGCCGGGGCGACCACGACATCGCTCAAGAAGGGAACGCTGCGCGACGGCAGCCGGATCACGCTGGTCTGTCAGCAGGCCGGGCAGAACGTCCGGGGCGACGTCCGGACGAGCAGGATGTGGAACCGGATGCCGAACGGCGCCTACGTGGCGGACGCGTTCGTGAAGCGCTCCGTGACCCCGCCCTCGTGCACCCAGCCCGTGGTGGCGAAGCCCACCCCGACCCCCACGCCCACCCCGACTCCGACCCCGACTCCGACGCCGACCGCGACACGGACGCCCGCGGCCGCGAAGATCGACACCGACGGCGTGACGCTGAACGTCCGGTACGGACCCACCACCAACGCGCCGGTGACCGGGAGCCTGCCCGACGGCAGCTCGGTCACGATCTCGTGCCAGCTGGTCGGGCAGCAGATCAACGGCAGCGTCCGGAACACCGACCTCTGGGACCGGCTCAGCAACGGCACATACATCTCGGACGCGTACGTCGAGCGGAACTACACCCCGCCGAAGTGCGCACCGCTGCCCGCCTCCCTGCGAGGTTGGGTCAACCCGGTGCCGGGGCCGGGCGGCAGCGGGTACCGCACCAAAGAGCGCCCCACCCACGACGGCGTCGACTTCTCGGTCCGGCGCAACACGCCGATCCTGGCCGCGGCCAGCGGCACGGTCATCCTGGTCGAGTGCAACACCTCCGGTCGGACCTGCGACGTCGACGGCTCACCGAGCGTGTACGGCTGCGGGTGGTACATGGAGATTCAGCACGCCAACCGGGTCGTGACCCGCTACTGCCACATGGTCCGTAAGCCCGCGGTGCGGGTGGGCCAGTGGGTCAACGCCGGCCAGGTCATCGGCTACGTCGGCAGCTCCGGCAACTCGTCCGGGCCGCACCTGCACTTCGAGGTGCACACCGGCGCCGCGCCGGCGACGCGGGCGAACGCGGTCAACCCGCGCACGTTCCTCGCGCCCCGGGGCGTCTACTTCTGATCCGAGCCACGCGACATGGGCCGCACCCGAGAAATCGGGTGCGGCCCATGTCGTTGGAGAGCCGGATCAGCGACCGGCGGATGGTGGGCGCAGCAGCTGGGTCAGGTTGCGCACCGCGTCCTCGCTCGGCGACGCCGCCTCCTGATTGGCCGCCTGCAGCTCCCGGTAGACCTCTTCGCGGTGCACCTGGATGTCGCGCGGCGCGCGGATCCCGAGCCGGATCACGTCGCCGCGCACCTCGAGCACGGTGACGACGACGTCATCGCCGATCATCACGCTCTCGCCCGTACGGCGGGTCAGTACGAGCACGACGGCTCCCCCCCTTGCATCGTGGGACGCGAGCGCCCCGGCCCGTTTGCCGTCAGCTCGTCGTGAGCGGCGCGCGGACCGGCAGCCCGCTCCCGGTCAGGACCGCCTGGACCGCCCGCCGGTTGATCTGGTCAACGAGGATCGGCGCCATCAGGTTGGCGGTCGCGTCGCTGGGCGACTCCCCGACCGTCACCACCAGCAGCACGAGCACCTGCTCGGGGTCGTCGACCCCGAGCAGGTGCATGGTCTCATCATCGATCTCCGGCGCGTAGTCCGGGAAGAACGCCGGCGGCGGCACCACCATGAAGCGCAGCTGCGGATCGTCCGCCGAGGTGAACGCGTACAGCAGGCCGTCCGCGTCCAAGCGGACGAGGACGAACCTGCGGTGGCCGGGGAATCCCGGCATCGGACGGACCAGCTCGATCGTCGGCAGCGTGTCCGCGGCCGGGGCCGCGCCGGACTGCACCGGCACGTCACCGGACCGGTCGGATGCGGCGGCGGGGATCACCATGGGCGGCTCACCGTAGGAAATCCATCAGCGACGGCTGCACGACCTTCGCGGTCGCGGCCAGCGCCGCCTGGTACGCCACCTCCTGCAGCTTGAGCTGCATGATGGTCTCCGGCAGGTCGATGTCCTCGACGTCGGACAGCTGGGTCTTGAGCGTCAATAGCCTGTCCTCCGCGGTCTGGCGCATGTTGGTCACCCGGTTGGCCCGGGCGCCGACGTCGGCGAGTTGCGTCCTGATGCTACTAATAACGCCGTCCAGATTGTCCAGGTCCCCGCCAAGAGATCCCGCGTTTTCCCTCATGTTCGTCGCGATCGACGTGAGCACGTTGAACAGCTGCTGCGGCCCGGTGCCGAACGCCTCCGGCCCGTTGGCGTCGACGCGCACCTTGGTGCCGTCCCCGACCGTACGGTAGACCCGGCCGGCGTCGCCCACGTACGCCCCGTTCGCGTCGTACGCGGCGCCGCCCGCCGTGGTACCGCCGAACACGGGACGGTCCAGGTAGCGGGTGTTGGCCAACGCGATCAGCGCCTCGCGGATGTTCTCCACCTCGACCGCGAGCGCCTCGCGCGCCTCGGGCGCACTCGACGCGCCCGCCGAGTTGGCCTGCAGCGTCAGGTCGCGGACGCGGTTCACCTGCGTCGAAACGCTGGTCAGCGTGGAGTCGATGGTGTTCAGCCAGCCCAGGCCGTCCTCCGCGTTCCGGGCGTGCTGCTGGGTCGCGCGCATCTCGCCGCGCAACTGCATCGCCGAGACGGTGCCGGTGGGCGAGTCGGAGGGGCGCGACAGGATCTTGCCGCTGGAGAGCTGCTGTTGCAGGTCGCCGATGCGGCCGAGGTTGCCCTGCAGGCCGGTCATCACCCGGGTCGCGATGGACTGCTGGGTGACGCGCAAATTAATGGCCATGACTACCTTCCGACCAGGCCGGTGCGGTTGATGAGGGTGTCGAGCATCCCGTCGAGGGTGGTGAGCACCCGGGACGCCGCTTCGTACGCCCGCTGGTGGCCCAGCAGGTTGGTCATCTCCTCGTCGAGGTTCACCCCGGACTCGGCCACGCGGGCGGCGTCGACGTTGGCCGTCACGCTGGCCTGGATCTCGGAACGTCGCTCGGTGGCGACGGCGGCGACCCCGAGGCCGACCACGAGCTCGCGGTAGAGCGCGTCCGCCCCGTCGATCCGCCGGCCGATCTCGCTGAGCTTGTCGGCGTTCGACCCGTCCAGCCGGGCGCCCGCCGGGACCGCCGCCGACGAGCTGGCGATCGCCACCTCGCGCTGGGTGACCCCCACGCGCAGCGTGGCCGCGGTGGTGCCGGTGTAGAACGGCTTGCCGGCGGCGCCGTCGACGTCGAAGCCGGCCTGGTGCTGCGTGTTGATCAGGTCGGCGAGCTTGAACGCCACGTCGTCCAGCCCCTTGGCGTAGCCGGGCAGGATGTCGTTGAGGATCTCCGTGGTGGCCGCGATCGTGCCGCCCGGAACGACGGTGCCCTGGGTGTCGGCCCAGCGCACCTGCACCGGGCTGGCGGTCGCGTCGGCGAGCTGGCCGGCGCCGACCATCTCGATCCGGCGGGAGTTCGCGCCGCTGACCAGCGCCGAGCCGTCCAGGATCACGTCAACCGTGCCGTCCGGACGGGCCGTCGCGGTGGCGCCGACCAGCTGGGCGAGCTTGAGCAGGTGCAGGTCGCGCTCGTCGGCGAGCTCGTTCACCGGCACCCCGGCGGCCTGGGCCCGCTGGATCGTCCGGTTGAGCCCGGCGACGGTCGCGGCGCTGTCGTTGACGTCCCGGACGTAGGCGTCGCCCTGGGTGCGGATCGTGCGCCACTGCGACTCCAGCCCCTCGTGCGCCGACCGCAGCCCGTCCGCGACGACCGAGCCGCGCTGGATCAGCTGCGTACGCGCCGCCTGGTCACCGGGGTGGTTGGCGACGTCGTCCCAGCCCGCCCAGAAGTCGGCGAGCTGCGACTGCAGCGCGGTGTCGCTGGGCTCCGCGAAGACGTCCTCGATCCGGGCGTACACCTGGCGCTTCGCGTCCAGGTAGGCGCTCTGGGTGTGCTCGACGCGCGCCCGGGTCTCCAGGAAGTCGTTGCGCAGCCGGACCACGCCGCGCACGGCGACCCCGCCGGTCGTGCCCGGGTCGGTGGCGAAGAGGGCCGGGACGGTCTGTCCGCCGACCGCCTGCAGGTCGACGCGCTGCCGGCTGTAACCCGCGGTGTTGGCGTTCGCGATGTTCTGCCCGGCGGTGTCCAGTCCGCGCCGCGCGGCGTGCAGGGCGCTGAGCGCGCCGGAGATGCCCGAGAAAGTGCTGCTCATCAGATCGCCTCATCCACCAGGTGGGCGCGGCGCGCCCCGGGAACGGTCTGGCCCTGCGGGCCGTAGGTCTCGACGGAGCCGGCGACGGCGAGCATCGTCTCCCGGACGGCCCGCTGCCCGACGGTGATCAGCTCGCGGTTCGTCTCGGCGAGACCGGAGATCTCCGCGGTGAGGGTCAGGAACGCCTTGCGGTGCTGGTGCAGCATCTCCGACCACGGCATCGGCGCGGTGTCGGCGAGCTGGCCGAGGCTGGCGTACGCGTCCAGGCCGAGCTCCAGCGCGGCGGCCTGCGCGTGCGTGGCACGCAGCACCTCCACCTGCCGGATCTGGTCCAGCACCAGCTCCACCTCCCGGGTGGCGTGCGCCAACCACCGGGACCGGCCGGAGGCGAGCAGCAACTGCTCCTCCTCCAGCTTGAACAGGAGCAGTTCCAACAGCTCCCGGGTACGCCACAGAACGCTGGACAGTTCCGTCAGGCTCACGCTTAGCCTCCGCCGCCACGGGCGCGCCCACTCGCGCGCCCTCCGTCGTGCTTCTGGTCGGCAGCCGGTCCTCCGTTATGAGGACTTCGTCGGGTCCGGGCACGGATCGGGTGAACAACGGCAACCCATCGGCAACGGAACGTGAAACCGACTAGAACCCACGGTCACCGAGGGTTTCCCCAGTCAGGTTCGGTGCGCCCCGCGAAAACGGGTCGCCCGCCACGGAGGGAAACCCATGACCGCTGTCTCGGCCGCCACCCCCATCGACCGCGAACGGGAAGAGTTGATCCGTTCGCACATGCCTCTTGTCGGACATCTGGTCCGCGAGCTGCTCCACCGGCTGCCGGCACACGTCAACCGCGACGACCTGACCTCTGCCGGCCTGGCCGCGCTGGTCTCCGCCGCCCGGGCGTACGACCCGGAGCGCGGCATCCCCTTCGCCCGCTTCGCCACCACCCGGATCCGCGGCGGCCTCCTCGACGAGCTGCGCGGCCTGGACTGGGCCAGCCGCTCCGTACGGCACCGCGCCCGCCGCGCCGAGACCGCCCGCCAGGAGCTGACCGCGGCGCTGGGCCGCACGCCGGAGCCGGGCGAGCTGGCCGCGTACCTCGGGATCGGGGTGGACGAGCTCGAGGCGGTCGAGGAGGACGTGCAGCGCGCCGTGGTGCTGAGCCTGCAGGGCTTCACCGCCGGCGCCGCCGAGGAGATGGTGATCGAGCGGACCTCGGGCCCGGAGGAGCTGCTGCTGCACCGGGAGCGGGTCGGCTACCTGCACGACGCGATCGAGGCGCTGCCGGAGCGGCTGAAGTACGTGGTCCAGCAGTACTTCCTGCTGGAGCGCCCGATGGCGGAGATCGCCGAGGAGCTCGGGGTGACCGGCTCGCGCGTCTCGCAGCTGCGGGCCGAGGCGCTGCAGCTGCTCCGGGACGGCCTCAACACCCAGCTCGACCCGGACCTCGTCGGCGAGCAGGAGCGTCCGGACGGCTGCGTCGCGCGGCGCCGCACCGCCTACTACGCGCAGATCGCCGCCCGCGGTGACCTGCGCAGCCGGCTGGCCATGACCGACCAGTTCGGGCTCCCGGTCGCGGTCTCGGCCTGACGCCGACCGCGATCGCAAAGAAGTCCGCACAGATTTCTACAGCCAGACCACCTGCCGCCGATTCATTCGGCGTACGGCTCACGGATGGGCCGGCAGGGACCCGAAATCAAGGAGGAAAATTCCATGGGTCTGCGCATTAACCAGAACATCGCCGCTCAGAACGCCTACCGGAACCTGTCCGTCACCGACGGCCAGATGTCCAAGTCCCTGGAGAAGCTCTCCAGCGGCTTCCGGATCAACCGGGCGGCCGACGACGCGGCGGGTCTGTCCATCAGCGAGGGCCTGCGCGCCCAGATCGGTGGCCTCAAGGTCGCCGTTCGCAACGCGCAGGAGGGTGTCAGCGTCGTGCAGACGGCTGAAGGCGCGCTCACCGAGGTGCACGCGATCCTGCAGCGTATGCGTGACCTGGGCGTTCAGGCGAACAACACCGGTTCGCAGAACACCGAGGCCCGCACGGCGGCTCAGACCGAGTTCAACCAGCTCTCCTCGGAGCTGGACCGGATCGGTTCGACCACCTCGTTCGGCAAGTCGAAGCTGCTCGACGGCACCTACGGCAACACGTCGGCGAGCCTCTCCGGCGCGATCACCGGCGCCACCAGCGGCGTGACGGTCGTGGCGGGCACGGACGACGAGTTCACCATCACGGCGACCGGCACCAGCTTCCAGAAGTCCGACGGCACGTTCGCCGCGCCGAGCGGCGACCTCACCGTCACCGTCGCGGCCGGCACCTACAGCTCCGCCGGTGCCTACCAGAAGGCCGTGCAGGACGGACTGGACGCGGCGCTCACCGCCGACGGGTTCTCGGCCGGCACGATGAAGGCGAACGTCACCGACAACGGTGGCGGGGTCTGGAAGATCGAGCTCACCTCGGACAAGGCGCTGACCGCCGCCAACACCGGCGGGGAGTTCATCATCGCCACGGGCGCTAACGCGATCGGCATGGCCAACGGTGGCACCTCGACCACCACCGGTACCGGTGGCGGAACGTTCCAGGTGGGTGCCAACAACAACTCCGCCGAGCAGATCCGGATCTCGATCGCGAAGGTCGACGCTTCCGCGCTCGGTCTCGGCGGGGTCGACCTGGTGAACAACGCGTCGGGGGCGATCGACCTCCTCGACACCGCGATCGGTCAGGTCTCCACCCAGCGGGCCACGCTGGGTGCCTACCAGAACCGGTTCGAGCACACGATCAACAACCTGAACGTGGCGGTCGAGAACCTGTCGGCGTCGGAGTCGCGCATCCGTGACACCGACATGGCGCAGGAGATGGTCTCGTTCACCCGGGCCCAGATCCTGTCCCAGGCCGGCACCTCGATGCTGGCGCAGGCCAACCAGGCGCCGCAGTCGGTGCTCTCGCTCCTCCGCTGATAACCGCACACACAACTTCATGAGCAGAACAACAACTGAATACCGGATCCACAACTGAATAGGTGGGGCGGCTGGCGAACGGCCGGTCGCCCCACCGCTTTTTTGCCCCACCCACGGAGAGAAGGACGACCGATGGCCCTGAGTCTCGACGGCCTCGTCAGCGGCATGGACACCACTGGCCTGATTCAGCAGCTCATGCAGATCGAGGCGATGCCGCGGACGGCGCTGAAGAACAAGGTCGCCGTGCAGAACAAGGCGGTCGCCTCGTACCAGGCCGTGAACACGAAGATGGCGTCGCTGCTCAACGCGGCCAAGGCCGCCAGCGACCCGAAGACCTGGACCGCGATGAAGGCGACCTCCACCTCGGACGCCGCCGCGGTCACCGCCGCACCGGGAGCCACGGCCGGCGCCCTGACCTTCAAGGTCGACCGGCTCGCCGCCGCGCACACCATGACCTACGGCGGGCGCGTCTCCTCGCTCACCGACGCGACGGCGGCGCCCGTGATGTCGGGCAGCACCATCGACGTGCTGCGCGCGGACGGCACCACCACGACCGTCACCCCCACGGACGCGTCGCTGCAGTCGGTGGTCAACGCGATCAACGGCACCGCGAACGCGGCCTACAAGGCAGCGGCCGTGCAGGTCGCCCCCGGGCAGTACTCGCTCCAGTTGACCGCCGCCACGACCGGCGGCACCTCGGCCTTCGCCAACGCCTCCGCGGCCGCCGCCGCCGATGCTGATGCCGATGGCGGCGGCACGTACGTCCTCACCGGCCTCGACGAGCTCGGCAGCACCTCGATCACCACGCAGGGCGTGGACGCCAAGCTCACGGTCGGCACGGCGACGACGTACACGATGACGTCGACCAGCAACACGTTCACCGACATCATCCCCGGGGTCACCGTCACCGCGACCCGGGTCCAGTCCGCCACGGACGCACCCGTGACGGTCAGCGTCGGGGCCGACAAGGACGGCATCGCCGCCAAGGTCCAGGCGCTGTTCGAGTCCATCAACGTCGCGCTCGGCGAGATGAAGATGCAGAGCGCCACCAAGACGGAGACCACGTCGGCGGGGACGCTGGTCGGCGACCCCGCGGTGCGCCAGCTCACCCAGGACATCCTCAGCGCGGTCGGCCGCGGCGCCGGGGCGCTGGGCAGCTTCAAGAGCGTCGGCATCGAGCTCGACAAGAAGGGCAACCTCAGCTTCGACAAGCAGAAGTTCCTCGACTCGTACGCCGCCGACCCGGTCAAGACGCAGAAGTTCTTCGACTCGTACGACAACGTCGCCGGTGGCCGCGCGAGCACGCTCTTCGAGCCGGGCCACGACACCGCGCACGGGTTGGCACGGAAGCTGGAGGTCATCGGACTCAAGGCGACCGAGGGCATCGCGCTGCCGACCGATCCGATCAACACGCCCAAGGAAGGCCTGCTCACCGGCCTGATCCAGCGGCGTAACGATTTCGTGAAGGACCTCAACAAGCAGGTCGAGAGCTGGGACCTGCGGCTGGACAAGCGCGAGGCGGCCCTGAAGAAGCAGTTTTCCGGCTTCGAGGTCACCCTCGGCAAACTCCGCCAGCAGTCCTCGTGGCTCTCCGGCCAGCTCGCCAGCCTCCCCAGCCCGTCCGCCCAGTAAGCGAGTGAGCCGATGACGCCCATGAACCCCACCCTGCGCGAGCGCTACCTCGCCGACTCGGTCGCCACCGCGTCGCCGGCCAAGCTGCTCCTGATGCTCTACGACCGGCTCCTGCTCGACCTCACCCGCGCCGAGCAGGCGTTGTCCGGCGGCGACCGGGCCGCCGCCGCCGCGGAGCTGTTCCACGCCCAGGAGATCGTGTTGGAGCTGCGCACCACGCTGGACACGTCGGCGTGGGACGGCGCCCCCGGGCTGGCCAGCCTCTACGGCTTCGTCCTCACCGAGCTGGTCGCCGCGAATGTCCGCGGCGACGCCGAGCGGGTGGCCGGCGTCCGCCAGGTGATCGAGCCGTTGCGTGACGCGTGGCGGGAGGCGGCAGCGGCCGAGGCGGCGAACGCGGCACCTGCCCGCGTCGCGTGATCGCCGTGTCCGTCGACTGGCACGAGGCCTGGACGGCGGCGCTGGACGCGCTGGAGCTGGACGTCGCGGCCGCCGAGGCGCTGCTCGCGGAGACGCACCGCGCCAGCGACAACGCGCTGCCCGACCCGTGGCGACCGCCGGGCGGGATCGGCCCGCTCCCGCTCGACCTGCGCCCCCGCGCCGAGGCGATCCTCGCCCGGCAGACCGCCGCCGCGCAGGCGTTGGCGCGCCAGATGGTCATGAACCGGCAGCAGACCGCGATGGTGGCGCGCTTCGAGACCGGCGGGTCGCAGACCGGGCCGGCGTACGTCGACTGCGCGATCTGACCCGCTCTACCGAATCGGCCCGAAAAAACTCAACACACCATTCCGGCCGCCGATCGGTGGATACGAGCACGGAGCGCTCACTTCACGCCACGGACCGGCGGCCGGCAACAAGCTGAAGGGAGCTGCCGTGTTCGACGACGTCTCGTCGGCGGCCATGCGCGTGGCGTTGGACGGGTTGGCGATGCGCCAGCGCGCCATCGCGGACAACATCGCCAACGTGGAGACCCCGGGCTACCGGGCCCGGAAGGTGAAGTTCGAGGCCGCGCTCTCCACCGCGATCTCCGCCGGCCGTTCCCCCTTCGAGGCGCAGCCCACGGTCGAGCAGTCCCTGGAGCCCACGCGGCTGAACGGGAACAACGTGAACCTCGATCAGGAGACGCTCTCCAACATCGACACCGGCCTGCGCTACCAGCTCGCGTTGCGCGCCCTCGACGGCCGGTACGACACGCTGCGCACCGTGATCCGGGGGAACTGATCATGACGATCTTCGGCGCCATCGGCATCGCGGGCACCGGCGTGACCGTGCACCGCAAGTGGCTGGACGCGGTCTCCGACAACATCTCCAACATCAACAACGCCAGCTCGACCGCCGCGGAGGCGTTCCGGGCCCGGTACGTCATCGCGCGCGAGGCGGCCGACGGCAACGGGGCGCAGGTCGGCGGCATCGTGCTCGGCAACCCCGATGGGCGGCTCGTCTACGAGCCGGAGCACCCGCTGGCCGACGCCGAGGGCTACGTGCGTTACCCGGACATCGACCTCAGCGGCCAGATGAGCCAGCTGATCATGGCGCAGCGCGGTTACCAGGCGAACCTCGCGGTGGTCGACCGCGCCAAGGACGCCTACCAGGCCGCGATCCAGCTCGGGAGGGCCTGATGACCGCACCGATCGAGCCGATCAGCGCCGCGCTGCCGGCCCTTCCCATGCCGTCGCTGACGCCGGCCACCGGCGCCGCCGGCTCCGGCGAGGATTTCGCCGCCAAGCTGGCGGAGGGCCTGCAGCACGTCCAGGACCTGCAGAACCGGGCCAGCGATCTCGCGGTGCAGGCGGCCACCGGGACCCTCACCGACGTGCACGACTACACGATCGCCAGCACCGAGGCGGGCCTCGCGGTCCAGCTCACCACCGCGATCCGTAACAAGGCCGTCGAGGCGTTCCAGGAAATCATGAGGATGCAGGCCTGACATGCGAAACCGGATCCCCCGAGTTCTCCGGCGTCCCCTCGACATCTTCGCCTCGTTCACCCCGGGGCAGAAGGCCGTCACGGTCTTCGCCGTGCTGGCGCTGGTCGTCGGCGGCACGCTCTTCGCCAACTGGGCGGCCACGCCGGCGTACGTCCCGCTGTTCAACAATCTCGCGGCGAGCGACGCGGCCGCGATCACCGAGAAGCTCACCGCCGCCGGCACCCCGTACGAGCTCGCCGACGGCGGACAGACGATCATGGTGCCGCAGGACCAGGTGTACGACCTTCGCCTGCAGATGAGCGGCGAAGGGCTCCCCGCGCAGGCCGACACCGGCTACTCGCTGCTGGACAAGCAGGGGATCACGACGTCGGAGTTCATGCAGCACGTCGGCTACCAGCGGGCGCTGGAGGGCGAGCTGAGCAAGACGATCAAGTCGATCGAGGGCGTCAAGGCGGCCACGGTGCACCTGGTCATCCCGCAGAAGGACATCTTCTCCAACGACCAGCAGAAGCCGACCGCCTCCGTGCTGGTCGCCTCCGAGAGCGGTCGCTCACTGGCGCACGGCCAGGTTCAGGCGATCGTCCACCTCGTCGCCTCCAGCGTCGAGGGGCTGAACCCCGACGAGGTGACGGTCGCGGGCGCGGACGGCAAGGTGCTGTCGGCCGGCGGCGGCGAGACGCTCGCCGCGGACAGCGACCTTCGCTCACAGCAGACCGCGCAGTTCGAGCAGCGCATGAACGGTGCGCTGCAGCGGATGCTGGACAGCGTGGTCGGCCCCGGCAACGCGGTGGTGCAGACCACCGCGGACCTCGACTTCGACCAGACCGAGACGAAGACCCAGCGCTACACCGCGGATCCCGCGGTCCCGCCGCTGTCCCAGAGCACCTCCCGGGAGACCTACACCGGCACCGGCGGCGCGAACGGCGGCGTCCTCGGCCCCGACAACATCCAGGTGCCGGGCGGCGCCGGCAACGGCACCGGAAACTACAACTCGACCAAGGAGACCCGGAACAACGCGGTCGGAATGGTCACCGAGACCCGCAAGTCCGCCCCCGGCAACGTCCGGCGGCTCAGCGTCTCCGTTTTGATCAACAGCAAGACGGCGACCGGCGTCGACAACGCCCAGGTGGAGCAGATGGTGACCGCCGCCGCTGGCCTGAACACCGCGCGCGGCGACGGCATGTCGGTCACCGCGCTGCCGTTCGACACCGCGGTCGCGGACAAGGCGAACAAGGCCGAGGAGGACGCGGCGGCGGCGGACCGGCAGGCGGAGCTGATCTCGTACGCCAAGACCGCCGCACTGGTCCTGGTCGTGCTGGTCCTGCTCTTCATGGCCTGGCGGGCGAGCCGGAAGTCGAAGCGCTCGGGGCTCTCCCCCGAGGAGCTGGCGCAGCTGGAGGAGATGCAGGCCGCGCTGGAGCAGACGCGGCTCCAGGCGATCGCCGCCGCCGAGGCGGAGACGGCGGCGCTGCCGCCGGCGCCGGGGCGCAACGGCCCCACCTTCGAGGACGAACAGCGCGACGCGCGGCGCAAGGAGCTGACCGAGATGGTGGCGGAGCAGCCGGAGGACGTGGCGAACCTGCTGCGCGGCTGGCTGGCGGAGCGACGTTGATCCGCCCCCGCACCCCGATCACCCACCGACACCCCGACCCCAGGGAGGTGACCCGATGACGGCGCCGACGGCGACGATCAGCGGCCTGCGCAAGGCCGCGATGCTCATGGTGCAGATGGGCAAGGAGGACTCGGTACGGCTGATGGCCCACCTCCGGGAGAACGAGGTGGAGGAGCTGTCCGCCGAGATCGCCCGGCTGGGCGCGTTGGACGTCGGCCTCGCGGACCAGGTCCTGGAGGAGTTCCACACCCTCGCCACCACCCACCGCTACGTCGGCCAGGGCGGCATGGACTACGCGCGCGACCTGCTGGAGGCCTCGATGGGGCCGGAGGCGGCGAAGGCGATCCTGGAGCGGCTCGCCGTCTCCATGACCGACATGCCGTTCGGGTTCCTCGGCCACGCCGACCCGCGACAGGTCCTCTCGTACGTGCAGCACGAGCACCCGCAGATCATCGCGCTCGTCCTCGCCCACATGCCCGCGACGCTCGCCTCCCCGATCCTCTCCGGCCTCGCGCCGGACCTGCAGTCCGACGTCGCGCACCGGATCGCGGTGATGGACCGCACCTCCCCCGAGATCATCCGGCAGGTCGAGGCGGCGCTGGAGCGCAAGCTCTCCTCGGTGTTGCAGCCCAACGAGCTCTCCACCGTCGGTGGCCTGCAGCCGCTGGTCGACATCATCAACCGCGCGGACCGCGGCACCGAACGTCTCATCCTCGAGGGGCTGGAGGGGCGCAGCCCCGAGCTCGCCGAGGAGGTGCGTCGGCGGATGTTCATGTTCGAGGACATCAAGATGCTCGAGGACCGCGCCGTGCAGCTCGTGCTGCGGCAGGTCGAGATGGCGGACCTCGCGACCGCGCTCAAGGGTGTCGCCGAGGAGGTGCGCGACAAGGTCGTGCGCAACCTCTCCGAGCGGGCCCGGGAGAACCTCATGGAGGAGATCGAGCTGCTCGGGCCCGTGCGGCTGCGCATGGTCGAGGAGGCGCAGGCCAAGATCGTCCAGGTGATCCGCTCCCTCGAGCAGTCCGGCCAGATCGAGATCCAGCGGGGCGGTGACGAGGATGAGTTCGTCGCGTGATCCGCGCCGGCTCGACCCGGTGCTGCGCGGAACGCACGCCCGGGGCGTGACCCCGGCGCGCTTCGACACCGACCTGCGCGGCACCGCCAACTCCCCCGCCGACACCACGGCGAGCACCCGGGAGAGCGCCCGCGCCGCCGGCTACGCCGAGGGTTGGGCCCAGGGCCAGCGGGCGGCCGGGATCGCGGCCCGGGCCGCGGCCGACCAGGCCGCGGCGGCCCGGAGGGAGGCCGAGGCGGCGGCGGAGATGAAGCTCGCCCGCGCCCTCGAAGCGCTCGGCCGCGCCGCCGCGCAGCTGGAACAGCGGAGCGCGCCGACCATCGCCATGATGGAGGAGCTGATCCTCGCCGCCGCCGTGGAGCTCACCCAGTCCCTCCTCGGTCGTGAACTCGCGGCCGTCGACTCACGGGCGCGCGACGCGCTGGCCCGGGCGATGTCGCTGACACCGCCGGCCGAGCCGGTGACCGTCCGGCTCCACCCCGACGACTACCAGACCCTGCTCGCCGACGACTGGAGCGAGGAGTTCCACATCGACGGGCGGACCGTACAGCTGCGCCCCGACCCGACGCTCGAGCCCGGCGACGCCGTCGCCGAGGCCGGGTCGACGACCATCGACGCCACGCTCCCCGCGGCGCTGGCGCGGGTCAAAGAGGTGCTCGGCCAGTGACCACCACGCTCCGCAACCGCCTCACGGCGGCGATTCAGGCCGCCCGCCCCCGGGTCTGCGGCCGGGTGACCAGCGCGGTCGGCCTGCGGGTGACTGCCGAGGGCCTCACCGCGCGCGTCGGCGACCTGGTGCACATCGGGGACGGACCGTCCCGGGTGCTCGCCGAGGTCGTGGCCATCGACGGTGACCGGCTGAGCTGTCTGCCGCTTGGCCCGCTCGCGGGGATCGCCGCGGGCAGCCCGGTGGTCAGCACCGGCGCTCCCCTGCAGATCCCGGTCGGCCCGGGCCTGCGCGGCCGGGTGCTCGACGGGCTGGGCCGTCCGATGGACGGCCGGGGCCCGCTGCGCGACTTCGAATGGGCCGGCGTGGACGCCGCCGCCCCGTCGGCGCTGGACCGGCAGCGGATCGTCGCGCCGATGTCGCTCGGCGTCCGGGCGCTGGACACGCTCGTGCCGTGCGGCCGCGGACAACGCATCGGCATCTTCGCCGGATCCGGCGTCGGCAAGTCGACGCTGATGTCGATGATCACGCGCGGCACCGCGGCAGAGGTCAACGTCGTCGCGCTGATCGGCGAGCGCGGCCGCGAGGTGCGCGAGTTCCTGGAGAACGACCTGGGCCCGGAGGGATTGGCGCGGTCGGTCGTGGTCGTGGCCACCGCCGACCAGCCGCCGCTGGTCCGGCTCCGGGCCGGCTTCGTCGCCACCCGGATCGCCGAATCGTTCCGCGACGCCGGCGCCGACGTGCTGCTGATGATGGACAGCGTGACGCGCGCCGCGATGGCGCAGCGCGAGGTCGGCCTCTCCGTCGGAGAGCCGCCGGCGACCCGCGGCTACCCGCCGTCGGTCTTCGCGATGCTCGCCGCGCTGATGGAGCGCGCCGGACCCGGCCCCAACGGCAGCATCACCGGGCTCTACACGGTCCTGGTCGAGGGCGACGACCACAACGAGCCCATCGCCGACACCGCCCGCTCCATCCTGGACGGACACATCACGCTCGACCGGCGACTCGCGACCGCCGGGCACTTCCCCAGCATCGACGCGCTCGAATCGATCTCGCGGCTCGCGAACACGGTCACCACGCCGGACCAGCGGGCCGCCGCCACCACGCTGCGCCGGCTGCTCGCCGCGCACCGCGACGTCCGCGAGCTGGTGGAGATCGGCGCGTACGTGCCCGGAACCAACCCGGACGCCGACCGCGCCCAGGCGCTGTGGCCGCGCATCGAGTCCTTCCTGCGGCAGGGCCTCGACGAGCGGTCGGACTCCGCCGATTCCTGGGCAGCGCTCACCGCGCTGGTCCACCCGACACACGAGGGGCTGTCATGAGCCGAATGTTCCGGCTCGGCGCCGTGCTGCGCGCACGCCAGGCACAGGAGGACGCGGCCAAGGCCGAGGTCGTACGGGTCCGGCGGGCCGCGAGCGACGCGACCGAGCTGGCCGACCAGCGGGAGTCGGCGCTGCGCGACAGCGAGATCCCGGGCGGGACGGCGCGGGCCGTCGCGGCGGCGCTGGCCGCCCGGCAGGCGCTCGCGGCCGACCTGTCGCTGGCGCGGCGGATGGTGGCCGACGCCGAGCGGGAGACCGCCGAGCGGGTCAACGAGCTGGCCGAGAAGGCGAAGGGCCGCCGGGCTGTCGAACGACTCGTGGAGCGGCAGGCGGCCGAGGAACGGCGGCTGGCGGAGGCCGCCGAGCAGCGCGTCCTCGACGAGCTGGCCGCGACGGGCCCGCAGCGGGTCGTCGTGCAGGAGCCGGTGTCGTGACGGCGCTCGTCGAGCTGGTCTCCCGGGTCCAGCAGATTCAACAGCAGCTCGGTGTCGTCGCCGGCCGGACGGTTTCCGGCAGCGCCGGCGCCTTCGCCAGCGAGCTCAGCGCGGCCCGCTCCGCGACCGGCACGACCGTCGCGACCGGGGCGGCAACCGGCAACGACGTGGTCGCGGCCGCCCGCAAGTACCTCGGCGTGCCGTACGTCTTCGGCGGCACCGACCCGGCGACCGGCCTCGACTGCTCCGGCCTCGTGCAGCGGGCCTACCGCGACCTCGGCATCACGCTGCCGCGGATCGCCGCCGACCAGGCGAAGGTGGGCACCGAGGTGCCGAGCCTGGCGCAGGCGAAACCGGGCGACCTGCTGGCCTTCAACAGCCCGGTCGACCACATCGCCATCTACATCGGCGACGGCAAGATGATCGCGGCGCCGCAGCCGGGCGAGAACGTCAAGATCCAGGACGTCTACCAGAAGCCGGTCACCATCCGGCGCATCATCCCCGACGTGCCCGCGGTGGGCGGCGCGGCGGGCGTCCGCCCCGCGGCGCTGCGCACCGCCACCGATCTGGCCGGCGTCCCGTACGCCGAGCTGTTCAGCCGGGCCGGCGCGAAGCACGGCGTCTCCGCGAAGCTGCTCGCCGCGGTCGCCAAGGTCGAGTCGGGTTACAACCCGCGGGCGGTCAGCCCGGCCGGCGCACAGGGCCTGATGCAGCTGATGCCGGCCACGGCCAAGGGGCTCGGCGTCACGAACGCGTTCGACCCGACGCAGGCGGTCGACGGGGCGGCCCGGATGCTCGCCAGCCTGCTCAAGGAGTTCGACTCCGTGCCACTGGCGCTCGCCGCGTACAACGCCGGCGGTGGCGCGGTGCGGCGGTACGGCGGCATCCCGCCGTACGCCGAGACCCAGGCCTACGTCCCGAAGGTGCAGGCGGCGCTGGCCGCCCTCGGTTAGGAGAAGGCACCCCATGACCATGCCCACGATGCTGCCCCCGGCGATCCGGGCCGGCGCGCCCGAGACCGTCCGCGTCGGCGGCGGTGGCCCCGGCACGGCCGGCGCCGCAGACGGCGTGACCGGGCGCGCGCCCGAGAACGGCGAGCGCGGCGAGGGCGGCGCGGCGGAGGAGTTCACCGCGATCCTCGCGATGCTCGTCAACGGCGGCGCCGTCCCGACGGTCCCGGTCGCGCTCGCCGCGCCCGCGGGCGGCGAGACCCCGCCCGGCGGCGCTCCGGTGGCGGCGCCCGCCGCCGTCACCGCGCCCGGCACGACGGCGGTCGCGTTGCCGGCCGGTCTGCCCATGCCGGCCGCCGTCCCCGCCGACGTTGTGTCCACCGGTGCCGTGTCCACCGTTGTCGTGTCCACCGGTGTCGTGTCCGCCGAAGCCGTGCCCGCCGGCGCCGCGCTGCCGAACGCGTCGCCGTCCGGCACCGTGCCGGCCGATCCGGCGCTGCCCGGCGCTGTCGCGGCGGCGGCGCCCACCGCCGGCGCGCGCGCGACCGCGGGCCCCACGCCCGCCGCGTTCGGCCTGCCGGCCGGGTTCACCCCGGTCCCGACCCCGGCGCAGCCGCCCGTGATGTCGCCGACCACTCCCGCTTCGACCACGGTTCCGGCGACGGCGGGGTCGCAGGAGACCGCACCGGCCACCACCGCGACGACCGGCACGCCGGCGAACGGGGAGCCGGCCGGCGAGGGCATCCCCGCCGCGACGACGTCCCCGACGACCGCGCCGGAGGCGGCGACGCGCCCGGCCGGGCCGGCCGGCGAGCCGACGACGGTGCACGCGGCGCCGGCCGTGGCCGCCCCGGCCGCCGGCGCGCCGACCGCCGCCGCGGCCACGCCACCGGCGGACCCGCCCGCGCCGCCGGCGAGCCAGATCGCGATGCACATCGTGCCGCTGCGCCGGGAGGCGGACGGGGTGCACCGGCTCACCGTCCACCTGCACCCGGCCGACCTCGGTCCGGTGACCGTGCTCGCGGAGATCCGGGACGGCGGCATCCAGCTGCAGCTGGCCGGCGCCACCGAGGCGGGCCGGGAGGCGCTGCGCGGCGCGCTGTCGGACCTGCGCCGGGAACTGCAGCAGGCGGGCTTCGCGAACTGCTCGCTGGACCTGCGGCAGGACACGCCGCACGGCGGTCACGCGTTCCGCCCGCCGACCGCCGCGCCGGCGGAGGCGGAACGGGGCAGCGGGTCCGCAGCCGGCGCCCCGCCGCCGGAGCCCACGCCGCCGCCCGCCACCGGCCGGAACAGCGCCCGCCGACTCGACCTGCACCTGTAACAGGAGACGACGATGACCAGCCCGATTCCGCCGCAGACCTACACACCGGTGACCGGCACGATGCCGACCACCACCGGCGCCACGAAGAGCAGCGGCGGCAACAGCCTCGGCCAGGACGCCTTCCTCAAGCTGCTCGTCGCGCAGCTGCGCTACCAGGACCCGACCAACCCGGCCGACGGCACGGCGTTCCTGGCCCAGACGGCCCAGTTCACGCAGGTCGAGAAGCTGGGTCAGATCGCCGCCGACCAGGAGAACCTGCTGCACGGGCAACTGATGCTCAACGCCAGCAGCCTCATCGGCCGCACCGTCAGCTACCCGGGCCCGGACGGCCAGCCGATCACCGGGGTGGTCACGGCCGCCTCGTTCACCGGCGGCGCACCGACCCTGCGGATCGGGGACACGGATGTCCCGCTCTTCGCCGTCACCGAGATCCGCCGTACGGCGTAACGACGCCCGACCACCGACCCCACAGATCAGAAGGAAGAACGCATGCTCCGCTCCCTCTTCTCCAGCATCAGCGGCCTGCGGGCCCACCAGCAGATGATGGACGTGACCGGCAACAACATCGCCAACGTCAACACCGCCGGCTTCAAGGCCAGCCAGACGACCTTCCAGGACACGCTCAGCCAGCTCGTGCAGGCGGCCGGCGCGCCCGGCGGCGGCAACGGCGGCACCAACCCGGCCCAGGTCGGGCTCGGCGTGCGGCTCGGCGGCATCAACACCAATTTCTCGCAGGGCGGCGTGCAGAGCACCGGCCGCGGCACCGACCTGATGATCCAGGGCGACGGTTTCTTCGTCGTCCGCTCCGGCAACGAGGAGCTCTACACCCGGTCCGGCGCGTTCAACTTCGACACCGACGGCCGGCTGACGGCCAGCGGCGGCCGGGTCGTGCGGGGCTGGATGGCGGTCAACGGTGTGATCAACACCAGCGGTCCGATGGCGGACATCCGGCTGCCGCTCGGCGCCACGGTGCCGGCCACCCCCACGTCGACGGTGACCGTCGGCGGCAACCTGCCGCTGGACGCGACGAGCGCCGGCCCGTACCAGGTTTCGATCGACGGGTACGACGCGCTGGGCAACACGCGCACGTTCACCGCGTCGTTCACGCGGACCGCCACCGCCCCGAACCCGACGTGGGACGTGACGGTGACCGGCGGCGACGCGCCGGTGACCCAGTCCGTCACGTTCGCCGCGAACGGCAGCGCCCCGACGGCCGGCGGCACCGTCCCCATCACCGTCAACGGGCTCGCCGTCGACGTCGAGCTGGCCGGGGTCAGCAGCTACGCCGGCGAGAAGACGCTCACGGTCACCGGCCAGAACGGCTCGCAGGCCGGCACGCTGCAGGCGTACACGATCGCGCCGGACGGCGCCCTGGTCGGTGTCTTCTCCAACGGGCAGAAGCAGCCGCTGGGACAGGTCGCCCTGGCCAACTTCAACAACCCGCCCGGCCTGGAGAAGGTCGGCGACTCGATGTACCGCACCTCGGTGAACTCGGGCGTCGCGCAGGTCGGCGTCGCCGGCACCGGCGGGCGGGGCGCGCTGCAGGGCATGGCGCTGGAGATGTCCAACGTGGACCTTGCGCAGGAGTTCACCAACCTGGTCATCGCGCAGCGCGGCTTCCAGGCCAACTCCCGGGTCATCACGACCTCGGACGAGCTGCTGCAGGACCTGGTCAACCTCAAGCGCTGATCGCGGAACCGGCGGGGGCGGGTGGCTTCGGCCACCCGCCCCCGGGCGTTTTCTCCTCAATTAACCCCACTCCGGGTCGATGGAAAAAGCGACGGGGCCACGGACGGCTCCCGCCGCCGTGACGACCCAAGGACGGATAGTCGTGATACTCGTGACGCGCCTCAACGGTGCCGCGTTCGCTCTGAACCCGGACCTGGTCGAGCGTGCCGACTGCACGCCCGACACGGTCATCACCCTCGTCGACGGCACCAAGTACGTGATCTCGGAATCGGTGCCGACCTTCATCGAACTCGTGCGCGAGTACCGGGCGTCCGTGATCGCACAGGCGCACCGCATGGAAACCGAGCCCCCCACGATGCGGGAGCACCCCGCCGCGCAGGACATGGACGCGACCGTTCTGCGGCTGCACCGGAAGGAACGCTGATGGATCTCGCCGCGATCATCGGCCTTGTGGTCGCCTTCGGCGCGATCTTCACCGCACAGCTCCTCGAGGGCGGCAACCCCGCCTCGCTCTTCCTGCTGCCGCCGCTGGTCCTGGTCTTCCTGGGCAGCTTCGGCGCCGCCATGCTCGGCGGCGTCATGAAGGACAGCCTCGGCGTGTTCGGCCAGATCAAGCGGGCCTTCACCGCCAAGGTGACGCCGCCGAACGAGCTCGTGGACGGCGTGGTGAAGCTCGCCGAGCGGGCACGGCGGGAAGGGCTGCTGGCGCTGGAGGACACGGTCAAGGAGGTCAACGACCCGTTCCTCAAGCGCGGCCTGCAGCTCGCCATCGACGGCACCGACCCGGAGGAGCTCAGCGAGATCCTCTACGCGGAGGTGAGCGCGAAGCGCAAGGCCGACAAGACGAGCGCCAAGATCTTCGAAGCCATGGGCGGCTACGCGCCGACCATCGGCATCGTCGGCACGGTGATGGGCCTCGTGAACGTGCTGGAGAACCTCGACAAGCCGGAGACGCTCGGGCACTCGATCGCCGTCGCCTTCCTCGCGACGCTCTGGGGCATCATGAGCGCGAACGTCATCTGGCTGCCGATCGCGGCCCGCCTGAAGCGGATCAGCGAGCTGGAGTGCGATCAGATGGAGCTCGCCATCGAGGGCGTGCTGGCGATCCAGGCGGGTTCCAACCCGCGCCTGGTCGCGCAGAAACTGCGCAGCCTGCTGCCGCCGGACGCCGCCAAGGCCGACGGCGACAAGGCCAAGAAGGCGGCCTGACATGTCGCACAAGAAGCGCGGCGGGCACCACGAGGAAGAG
Organism: Micromonospora pattaloongensis; assembly: GCF_900107255.1. GTDB lineage: Bacteria > Actinomycetota > Actinomycetes > Mycobacteriales > Micromonosporaceae > Micromonospora_I > Micromonospora_I pattaloongensis. The sequence goes on from NZ_FNPH01000003.1 coordinate 597,830, forward strand.
GAACACGTCAACCACGAGCGGTGGCTCGTGTCGTACGCGGACATGCTGACGCTGCTCTTCGTGCTCTTCGTGGTGCTGTTCTCGATGAGCAACGTCGACAAGGCGAAGTTCGAGAAGCTCGCCAGCAGCCTCGCCGACGGCTTCGGCTCCCGCAGCGCCGCCTTCTCCGGCCAGAGCGCGCCGCTGGAGGGCTCCGGCAACGACTCCAACGTCTTCCCGATCGACCCGGGCGCCAATCCCGGCCTGGAGCAGGCGGTCAGCCGGGGGGTGCCGCCCACCGCGGAGCAGCGCGCCCGGGAGGCCGGGGCGGCCGCCGCGGAACGCGCGCGGGCCTCGGCGAACGCGCGGGCCGCCGCCCGGGAGGCGAAAAACCTCAAGGAGATCGAAAAGGAGATCAGGAACGCTCTCGTGCGCGCCGGGCTGCAGGAGAGCGTGCAGTTCACGATCGACGAGCGGGGCCTGCACGTCACGGTCGTGACCAGCGAGGTGGTCTTCGCGGGCGACCGGGCCGACCTGTTGACGGCCGGCCGGAAGATCATGGACGCCGTCGCGCCGCCGCTGCTGCCGCTCTCCAACACCATCCAGGTCGACGGGCACACCAACCAGCTTCCGGCGCCAACCATCAACTACCCGAGCGCGTGGGAGCTCTCCACCGCCCGCGCCTCCACGGTCGTCCGCTACCTGAACGCGAAGGGCGTGCCGCAGAAGCGGCTGGCGGCCGCCGGCTACGCGGGCACCCGCCCGCTCATCCCGCCGGACGACCCACGCTCGGTGACCATGAACCGCCGGGTCGACATCGTGATCATGTCGTCCCTCCCCCCTGAGCAGAGCGCGTTGCTGCCGTCGGCAGCCAACTGACCCGGCGCGCCCCGTCCGTTCCACACGATCAGCAGTCGAGGTTCCGATGAGCAAGAACGACAAGTCCGACGCCGACGAGGCGACGCCGAAGAAGTCCAAGAAGTTGCTGATGCTGCTGCTGGCAGTGGTGCTGCTGCTCGCCGGCGCTGCCGGCGGCTACTTCATGCTGGCCGGCCCGGCCTCCGGGTCGGACACACCGCCGCCGCCGGAGCCGGGCGCGGTGGTCGCGATGGACGCGGTGACGGTGAACCTGGCCGACGGGCACTACCTCAAGATGAGGATCGCGCTGCAGGCCACCGCGGACGCGCACGCCGAGCCCGACGGGAGCAAGGCGCTGGACCTGGCGATCACGAAGTACACCGACATGCAGATCGGCGAGCTCTCCTCGGCGGCGGGCCGGGCGAAGGCGAAGGCCGAGCTGCTGGCGAAGATCAAAGAGGCGTACGACGGCGAGATCATGGACGTCTACTTCACGGAGTTCGTGATGCAGTGACCGCGTCAGCATGAACTATGGCGGTTTACCCGCCTGGTTTCCTCACACCGCCATCGGCCACGCCGATGGATACGCCGTGACCAAGTCCCCGTCCGCGGTCTCGACCACCCGTACCCGTGGCGCCATGACGCGCCGCGCCGGGGCCGGCGGCCCGCAGCCCTACGACTTCCGCCGGCCCATCAAGCTCTCCCGTGAACACGTCCGGACGCTGCAGATCGCGTTCGAGACGTACGCCCGGAGCGGCAGCACGCTGCTGACCACCCGGCTGCGGACCGTCTCGAACATGAACCTGCTCGCGATCGAGCAGCTGACGTACGAGGAGTACGTCGCGTCCCTGAACAACCCGACGGTGATCGCCGCCGTCACCCTGGAGCCGCTGCCCGGCTCCATCCTGTTCGAGCTCTCGCTCTCCACGGCGATGGCCGCGATCGACCACATGCTCGGCGGTCCGGGCGGCCCCCAGCCGGAGCGGCCGCTGACCGACATCGAGCTGCCGCTGCTGCGTGGCCTGATGGACCGCCTGCTGGACGAGCTCCAGTACGCCTTCGAGCAGCTCGTCGAGATTCAGCCGAAGATCGGCGCGATCGAGTACAACCCCCAGTTCGTCCGCAGCCACTCCCCCGGCGACGCCGTCGTGGTCGCCTCTTTCGAGCTGAAGGTGGGCCAGGAGGAGTGCGTGGCGAGCATCTGCCTGCCGTTCGCCTCGATCCTGCCCGTGCTGGAGGCCGAGGGCGGCGAGGCCGTGCTCTCCGAGAAGGAGCAGACCGCCCGCCGCTCCGCCCGGCGCAACCTCACCGAGGGACTCTCGGCGGCGCCGCTCGACGTGGCGGTGCGCTTCCAGCCCGTGCGGATGCGGACCGACGACATCGTCCGGCTCCGCCCCGGCGACGTCGTGCCGCTCGGTCACGCGGTCAGTCGCCCGCTGGCCGTCACCGTCAACGACACCGTCTTCGCCCACGCCGTACCCGGCAACCAGGGCTCCCGCCTGGCCTGCCTGATCGTGCCTTCGTCCACCGAGGAGAACCACGCATGACGTCCCCTACCCTCGCCGACGCCCAGCTCGACCTCGTCCGGGCCGCCGCCCGCGCGGCGCTGGCCGTGCTGCCGACGAGCGAAGCCCTGCAGGCCGACGAGCCGCGCGGCGACACCCCGCAGCCGCTGCCGCGCGGACAGGCCGTGACCGCCCGGTTCACCGGCTCCGCCACGGGTGAGGTCGTGGTCGTGGTCGGCCAGGATCTCGCCGACGCCCTGCGGGAGAGCCCGCTCGGCGAGCTGGACCTGACCACCGCGGTCCGTCCGGCGCTGGAGGCCGCCGCCGGCACGTTCGGCCCGGTCGTGCTCGACCCCGGCCTGGCGATGGAGCCGTCGGTGGCGCTGAGCGCGCTGACCGCCAAGGGCAACGCCGTCCTCGTGCCGCTCACCGACGGTGCCGAGATCCGCGCGCTGGTCGCGCTCCGCCTGGAGCCGTGGCCCGGCGAGCCGTCGGCCCCGGCGCCGGCCGGCTGGAGCCCCGCGCCGACCCCGCCGAAGGCGGCGAGCGCACCGCGCGGCGGACTCGAGCTGCTGCACGACGTGGAGATGGAGGTCTCGGCCGAACTCGGCCGGACCCGGATGAGCGTCCGGGAGCTGCTCTCCCTCACCCCCGGCGCGATCATCGAGCTGGACCGGGGCGCCGGGACCCCGGCGGACCTGCTGGTCAACGGGCGGCTCATCGCCCGCGGCGAGGTCGTCGTCATCGACGAGAACTTCGGGCTGCGGATCACCGAGCTCGTGGCGCCGGGCAACGAACACGCCTAGGGGATCGGTGTGATCGAACTAGTCCTCCGGATCACGCTCTCCCTCCTGATCGTCCTCGGCCTGATGTGGGGGCTGGCACGGCTCGCCCGTCGCCCGCTCTCCGGCCGGGGCGGGGCGGCGCTCGCCGTCATCTCCCGCCAGCAGCTCACCCGCGGCTCCTCGGTGGCGCTGCTGCGCGTGGTCGACCGGGCGCTGGTCGTCGGCATCACCGACAACCAGGTGACCCTGCTCGCCGAGACCGACCTGGCCTCCGTGGAGCGGCACCTCCAGGAGCCGGCGGAGCAGCGCTCCGCGGTCGAGGTCGCGCCGGGCGACCCGGTCGCCCCGGTCACCCCCGGCCGCCTGGACGGGTCGATCCTCTCCCCCGCCACCTGGTCACGGACCGTGAACTTCCTGCGCGAGCGGACGGTGCGCCGCTGATGCGCCGGATTCTCACGACGCTCCTGCTCGGAGCGGGGCTGATGCTGGCCGTGCTCCTCGGCGGCCTCGCGACCGCGGCGCCGGCGCTCGCCGGCCCCGCGACCGTGACGACCACGACCGTCGGACCCTCGACGGTGACCGCCGCAGTCCCGGGCCCGGCCCCCGTCACGGCGTTGCCCGCCCGCCCGGTCTCCTTCCTGGCGCTGCCGGCCGCGCCGGTGCCGCCGGCCGACCCGGACGACATCTCGATCAACGTCGGCGGCGGCAACGGCAAGCCCAGCAGCTCGATCGTGATCCTGCTCGGGATGACCGTGCTCTCGGTCGCCCCGGCGCTGCTGCTGCTCTGCACGAGCTTCACCAAGATCTTCGTGGTGCTGGGCATCACCCGGAACGCCCTGGGCCTCGCCACCACGCCGCCGAACCAGGTCCTCGCCGGGCTCGCGCTCTTCCTGAGCCTGTTCATCATGGGCCCGGTGCTGTCCGACATGAACAGCCAGGGCGTGCAGCCCTATCTCAAGGGTGAGAAGACCCAGTCGCAGGCCTTCAACGACGGGGTCGAGCCGCTGCGCGAGTTCATGTTGCAGCACACCCGCAAGGACGAGATCGCGCTGCTGACGAAGGCGGCGAACGACCCGCAGCCGGCCACGCCGGACGATGTGCCGCTCACCACGCTCGTGCCGGCGTTCGTCCTCTCCGAGCTGCGCGCGGCGTTCATCATCGGCTTCGTGATCTTCGTGCCGTTCCTGGTGATCGACATGGTCGTCGCCGCCTCGCTGATGTCGCTGGGCATGATGATGCTGCCGCCGGTCACCGTTTCGCTCCCGTTCAAGCTGCTGCTCTTCGTGCTGGTCAACGGCTGGGGACTGATCATCACCGCCCTCGTCGCCAGCTATTGACCACGAATATCCAAGCCATTAACCACGAACCTCCGGCAATTAACCACGAAAAGGTTCCCCGATGACCGACACCCAGGTCCTCCACATCGGCCTGCAGGCGATGACCATGACAGCCAAGCTCGGCGCGCCGGTCCTGCTGACCGCGCTGCTCGTGGGTTTCGCGATCTCGCTGTTCCAGTCCGTGACGCAGATCCAGGAGGCCACGCTCTCCTTCGTGCCGAAGGCGGTCGGGATCGCGATCGCCCTGCTGGTCAGCGGCAACTGGATGCTGCACGAGCTGGTCTCGTTCACCACCGGCCTGTTCGACCAGATTCCCCGCCTGCTGGGCACCGCGTAAGCCATGACCTGGCAGGTCCCGACCGCCAGCCTGCTGGCCCTGCTGCTCGCCACCGTACGCGCCTCGGCCTGGCTGGTCGTCTGCCCGCCGTTCCAGGGGCGGGTGATCCCGGCGCAGGTCAAGCCGCTGCTCGCGCTGGCGCTGGCGCTGCCGGTCACCCCCGACCTGGTCGACCAGGCGCCCGCCGCGACGGCGCCGGCGCTGCTGGTCAGCACGGCCGAACAGGTCGTGGTCGGCGTGGCGCTGGGCTTTCTCACCGCCCTCTTCTTCGCCGCGATCCAGCTCGCCGGCGACCTGATCGACCTGTTCGGCGGCTTCTCGGTGGCGTTCGCGTTCGACCCGATGTCCAACGCGAGCAGCTCCGTCTTCGGGCGCTTCTACAACCTGGTCGCGGTCACCCTGCTCTTCGCCAGCGACGGACACCAGATGGTGCTCCGCGGATTCCTGCAGTCCTACCGGACGCTGCCGCTGGACGGAACGCTGTCACTGGCCAACCTGAGCCGGCTGCTGACCGAGGGCATGGGCGACATGTTCATGGCGGGCCTGCAGATCGCCGGCCCGCTGATCGCCGTACTCTTCATCACCGACATCGCGTTGGGCCTGCTCAACCGGGTGGCGCCCGCGCTGAACGCGTTCGCGCTCGGCTTCCCCTTGAAGATCTTCCTGACCGTGGCGCTGGCCGGCACGGCGATCGCCGTGCTGCCGAACGCGCTGGACAACCTGATCCGCAAGGCCGTCCAGGCCGTCGTCGGGCTGTCGGGCGGATGAGCAGCGCATGAGCGGGGAGAAGACCGAGAAGCCCACCCCGCAGAAGCGGAAGCAGGCCCGGAAGGAAGGGCAGGTCGCCCGTTCCGCCGACGTGGGGGCGTGGGCCGGGATGCTGGCAGCGACCGTCCTGCTGCCGATCACGCTGCGGATGGCGACCGGCACGATGCGGACGCTGATGGAACGCGTCCCCTCGGTGATCGAGAACCCGGACCCGGCCGCCGCGATGGCCGTGCTCCGGACCGGCCTGATCGGCGCCGCGCTCGCGGTCGCCCCGCTCGCCGGGGCGATGCTGGTCATCGGCATCGCCGCGGCGGGCGTCCAGGGCGGCATCCACGTCGCCACCAAACTGTTCATCCCGAAGTTCTCCCGGCTCAACCCGCTGCAGGGGTTCAAGCGGACCCTCGGCCCGCAGGCCTGGTGGGAGGCGACGAAGGCGACGATCAAGACCGGCGTCCTGGCCGGCGTTCTCTACTGGACCATCAAGGACCTGCTCCCGCTGCTCATGACCGCCGGCCAGCTGCCGCTCAGCACGCTGATGGGGATCGTCGGTGGCACCGTGCTCACGCTGATCCGCACCGCCGCGGTCGCCGGCCTGGTCATGGCGGCCGTCGACTACATCGTGGTCCGGCGCCGGACCGACAAGCAGATCAAGATGTCGAAACAGGAGGTCAAGGACGAGCACAAGCGGTCCGAGGGCGACCCGTTCATCAAGGGGCAGATCCGGGCGCGGCAGTTGGCGATGGGCCGCAACCGGATGATGGCGGAGCTACCCAAGGCCGACGTCGTGGTGGTCAACCCCACCCACGTCGCCGTGGCGCTGCGCTACGACCCGGCCAAGGGCGCGCCGCGGGTGATCGCGAAGGGCGCCGGCGCCGTCGCGGCGAAGATCCGCGAGGTCGCGGCCGGCCAGCGGATCCCGCTCGTGCAGGACGTGCCGCTGGCCCGGGCGCTGCACGCGAGCTGCGAGCTGGGCGACGAGGTCCCGCCGGAGCTGTACGGCGCGGTCGCGAAGGTGCTGGCGTTCGTGATGGGGCTCAAGGCGCGGGGTTCCGCGGCCGGCCTGCACCGGCCATTCGCCGAGTCCCCCGCCGTGTCGTAAAAGTTCTCACCTCGCCGTCGCGCCGTCCGATAGGTGGGGCGCCAGGACGGCAGCGCAGAGGGCATGGACAGGCCCGGCATAACTCCCACCTGTGGAAGGTGCCGTGAACCCGAGGCGACTGAGCCAGCTCGTGGTGCCGGTCGGCGTAATCATGATCATCGTAATGATGGTCGTGCCGTTGCCGACCCTGCTGCTCGACCTTCTGATCGCGTTGAACATCACCGGCGCGCTGCTGATCCTGCTCGTGAGCATGTTCGTGCAGCGCCCACTCGACTTCTCGATTCTCCCGGCGCTGCTGCTGGTCGCCACCCTCTTCCGGCTGGCCCTCAACATCAGCGCCACCCGGCTCGTCCTGCTGGACGGCTTCGCCGGCAACGTCATCGAGGCGTTCGGGCACTTCGTCGTCGGCGGCTCGCTCGTCGTCGGCATGGTGATCTTCCTGATCCTGATCATCGTGCAGATCGTCGTGGTCACCAAGGGCTCCGAGCGGGTCGCCGAGGTGGGCGCGCGGTTCACCCTCGACGCCATGCCCGGCAAGCAGATGGCGATCGACGCGGACCTCAACGCGGGCCTGATCGACGAGGCGGAGGCGCGCCGCCGGCGCGCCGAGGTCGCGGCCGAGGCCGACTTCTACGGCGCGATGGACGGCGCCTCGAAGTTCGTCAAGGGCGACGCGATCGCCGCCATCATCATCACGCTGGTCAACCTGATCGGCGGCTTCATCATCGGCATGATGCAGCGCGGCATGTCGGCCGGCGAGGCCATCCAGACGTACAGCCTGCTCAGCGTCGGTGACGGCCTCGTCTCGCAGATCCCCGCGCTGCTGCTGTCGGTCGCGACCGGTCTGATCGTCACCCGGTCCGCCACCGACGGCGACATGGGCAGCAACGTCAGCCAGCAGCTCGGCCAGCACAAGCGCGCGCTGCAGATCGGCGGCGGCGCGGCCGTGGCGCTCTGCGTCATCCCCGGCCTGCCCAAGCTGCCGTTCCTGCTGGTGGGCGGCGCCGTGCTGCTGATCGCCCAGCGGCTGCCGAACCGCGAGGCCACCGCCGACGAGCCGACCGAGACCGTGGCCGGGCCCGCCCCGGACTCGACCGAGTCGCTGATCGGCGAGATGCGCGTCGACCCGCTCGAGTTGGCGCTCTCCCCCGACCTGGTCGACCTGGTCGACCCCACGACCGGGGACCTGCTCGACCGGGTACGGGCGCTGCGCCGCAAGATGGCGCTCGAACTGGGCATGGTGATGCCCCCGGTGCGCACCCACGACGATCTCGACCTGCCGCTGTCCACGTACGTCATCCGAATCAGCGGGGTCGAGGTCGGACGGGGTCAGGCACCGCCGGGCACGGTGCTCGCGATCGGCGAAGGGCTGCAGGCGCTGCCCGGCCGGGCCGGCACCGAGCCGGTCTTCGGACTCACCGGCAAATGGGTTCCCACCGAGCTGCAGTACCAGGCCGAGTTGACCGGCGCGACGGTCGTGGACCGCGCCTCCGTGATCATCACGCACCTGGCCGAGGTGGTCCGGAGCAACGCGAGCCGGCTGCTGGGCCGCGAGGACGTACGGGCGCTGACGGAGATGACCAAGCGGACCCACCCGGTCGTCGTCGAGGAGCTCACGCCGGCGCTGCTGAGCCTCGGTCAGATCCAGAAGGTGCTGCAGTCCCTGCTCGACGAGGGCGTGCCGATCCGCGACCTGGTCCGCATCTTCGAGGCGCTCTCGCTGCGCGCCAAGGTGTCGACGGACGCCGACGGCCTCGTCGAGGCCGCCCGGACCGCCCTCGGCCCGGCGATCGCGGCGCAGCGCGCCATCGGCGGCGCGCTCCCCGTGATCACGCTCGATCCCCAGCTCGAACAGTCGCTGTTGGAGGCGCTGCGCCCGGCGGAAACCGGGGCGTTCCTCGCGATCGACGGCGCCCGCGCCGAGACGATCGTCAGCCAGATCGGCCGCCTCGCCGAGGCGGCCGAACAGGCCGGCACCACCCCGGTGGTGGCCTGCTCACCGCAGCTACGCGCGCCGCTGAGCCGTCTGCTGCACGCCGGGGCCCGGCGGGTGCCGGTCCTGTCCTACTCGGAGATCTCCGGTTCTGTGTCGCACATCGAGACGATGGGAGTGGTGAACGGTGCCTACGCGGGTGCTGCTTGAGGGTCCGGAGATCGAGCCGCTGCTGGCACAGGTCCGCGAGGAGTACGGCGCCGGGGCACGGATCGTCAACGCCGAGAAGGTCCGGGTCGGTGGCGTCGGGGGCTTCTTCGCCCGGGAGCACTTCGAGCTGTCGGTCGAGGTGCCGGACGGGGTGGCCACCCCCGCCCCGGCGACGCCGGCCGACGCCGCCGGCGCGGGGCCGATCGCTCCGCGGTCGCTCGATGACCTGCTCAACCTGGCCGAGGCGAAGGAGGAACAGCAGCCGGCCGTGACGCCGTCCACGATCACGCCCAGCCAGTCCACGCCCGTTCCCGGCCTCGCCACGTCGCCCGCCGGAACGTCGGGGCCGGCGAAGGCACCCGTCCGCACGCCGGGCGCTCCGTCGAGCGCCGGCGCGAGCGGGTTCACCCCGTTCGTCCCGCCCACGGTCACCGCCACCCGAACCGCGGCGGTCAGGCCGGCGGCCGACACGCCGGCCCCGCCGGCGGCGACCCCGGCGACGGCGGGCATCCCGCTGACGCGGCCGGTCCCGTCCACCCCGCCCGTGCCGCGCGCCTCGCTGGTCTCCACGGCCGGTCCGGCGTTCGCCGACGTGATGGCCGACCTGAACTCCGCCAACCTCACCACGGCCGCTTCCCTGGCACTGCGGCCGCAGGCCGCGCCGGCCGTAGCGACGCCCCCGGTGGCCGCGCCCGCCCCGGCGACGCCCGCCGTGGTCACCTCGTCCGCCGTGACCACGCCCGCCGTGGTCACCTCATCCGCCGTGACCACGCCCGCCGTGGTCGCCTCGTCCGCGGTGGCCACGCGCCCTCCGGCCGTCGCCCGGCTGGTGGACCTCGGGGTGCCCGAGCCGCTCGCCGCACGCGTGACCGGCGGCGATCCGTACCAGGAGATCCTCGACGCGCTCGCCGCGCTGCCGGCGCCGCCGCGCGCCCCGAAGCGCGCCGGGGACGTGCTGGTGATCGCCGGCGAGCTCGCGCACGCCTTGCCGATCGCCCGCGAGGTCGCCCAGGGGCTGCATCTCGACCCCGCGAAGCTCCTGCTCGTCGCCCCCACCACCGGCGGAACCGGTCTGCACGCATCGCGCCGGATCTCCGGGCCGGCGGAGGCGCACCGACGTGCCCGGACCATGCACCGCGCCGAGGTGCCGCACGTCGTCGTCGTCGACGCCCCGATCACCAGCTCGGACGACGGCTGGGTGCGCTCGATCTCCGACGCGCTCGGCGCGACCGCGGTCTGGGCGGCCGTCGACGCCACCCGCAAACTCGCGGATACGGCGCGGCACCTGCAGCTCATGGGCCGGGTGGACGCCACCGCGGTCTACGCCACGGCCGCCTGCTCGGACCCGGCCGCGGTGCTCGGGCTGAACGTGCCGGTGGCGCTGCTGGAGCGCCGCCCTGCCACGGCTATGGCGTGGGCGACGCTGCTGTGCGAACGCCTGCGCGCCGCCGCGGGACAGCTCACGAACCGGTTGGAGGTTAGCTATGTCACTCATTAGGCCCGCCGCGCTCGGACTGGCCACGCTGATGGCCGGTCCGGCCCTGTGGCGCGCGTTCGTCACCCAGACCCTGGACGTGCAGAGCGCGCTGACGCGCTTTCTGATCGCCGTGCCGATCGCGGCCATCATGCTCGCCGCGCTGCGCATCATCACCGAGAGCTACCGTCGACGCCCGCGCCTCTTCGCCGAACTACAAGCCCAAACCCAGCCCACCCCCACCCCCACCGACCCCACACCCACCCCCTGATCCTCGCGATCTTGCAGTTGTGGCCCCGCTTATGCCCCTTTTTAAGGGCATATGACGGGGCCACAACTACAAGATCGGCGGGTAAAGAGGGTCAGGCGGCGAAGGAGACGCCGGAGCGGCCGCGCTTGGCGGTGTACATGGCGGCGTCGGCGGACCGGATCACCTCGTCCGGGCCGCGCAGCGGGGCCGACGCCGCGTCGACCAGCGTGACGCCGATGCTCGGGGTGACCCGCACGGTGCGACCGGCGACCACGACGGGTTCGCCGATCGCGGCGATCAATCGCCGACCCAGCTCCTCGGCGTTCCAGCGATCCCGCACCTGCTCGGCGACCACCACGAACTCGTCGCCACCGAGCCGGGCGGCGACGTCGTGCCGGCGCACCGACGACCAGAGCCGCTCGGCGGTCACCCGCAGCACCTCGTCGCCGGCCTCGTGCCCGAGATCGTCGTTGATCCGCTTGAAGCCGTCGAGATCGAGGAAGAGGACCGCGACCAGCCCGGCCCCCGCCGCGCAGCGGTTGAGCACCTGGGCCAGGTGATCCAGGAGGAAGCGCCGGTTGGGCAGGCCGGTGAGCGCATCGTGCAACGCCAGCTTCTCCTCGCGCCGATGCTCCGTGACGTCCCGGTTGATCGCGATCGCGCCCGAGACGTGACCGAACTGGTCGGTCATCGCGGTCATCGAGCAGAGCAGCTGGACCTCGTCGCCGTCCGCGCGCCGCTGCCGCAGCTCGCCGTTCCACACCCCGGTCCGGCCGAGCTCCGCGAGCAGGTCGGCGCGGCTGACCGCCTCCCCCGTCGCCGTTGAGATGAACTGGGTGGCGAGCAGCGCCTGCGCGTCGCAGCCGAGCGCCTCGGCCGCCGAGTAGAGGTAGACGCGTTCCGCGGCGCTGTTCCAGTTGACCACCCGGTCCTCGGCGTCCCACGCGATGATCACGTCCGAAACCTGGTCCACCAGCTCCGCCTGCCGGCGCATGTCGTCGACCGCGGCGGTGGAGAATGCCAGCCGATCGATCGCCACCAGCGTGGCGGCGGCGGTGTCGGCGACCGCGTGCAGGAACGCCACGTCGCCGTCGGCGTACGTCGGTTTCCCCGCCTCGCGCGTCGCGACCAGCACCCCGCGTACCGAGCCGTCACCGCCGAGCGGGACGACCGCCACGGCGCCGAGGCCGTCGACCGCGTTCCACGGCGCGGCCCCGAGTTCCGGACCGTCGAGGTGCGCGGCCACCTCCGCCGGCCCCAGGATCGCGTCGATTCCCGCCTCCAGCACCGCGTAGAGCAGGTCGGCGCCCCAGGAGTCCTCGATCAGGTCGCCGCCGTGCCGCAGCAGCCGCTCGGCCCGCGGGTCGCGGTGCGCCGCGCCGGCCCGGGCAAGCCCGGTCCGCTCCCCCGGCACCGTCAGCCAGACGCTGCAGCCGTCACCGAGGAGCTCGGTCACCGCGCGGGCCGCGGCCTCCGACACCTGCCGCTGGTCCGGCGCCACACCCGTCATGGTGCGGGCGATGTCCACGACGGCCTGCAGCCGCCGCGCCTCCACCGACCTCGCCGTCATCCCGTCCTCCATCAGCGGCGACCCGGCACCGGACCGGCCGCTGCCGGACAGCCGTGAACACGCCGTCACCCATAGGTTCGCAACGTCATGATCGGTCGGTGGGGGTTGGACATGAGGTTAACGGGGGTCAGCCGACGTTGCTGGCTCCGAGCACGGTCTTGAGGTCGGCCATCAGCGCGGTGCTGGTCGCGACCCGTACGGCGTTGAGGCGCAGCAGCGTGGCGCGGCTGCCGTTGAGGAGCCGTACGTGCACCTCGGCGTCGCCGGGGTGCCGGGTGAGCACCTCCTTGAGGCTGTCGACCAGCGGCGGCGTGCACCGCGTGATCGGCACGGTCAGCGTCACCGGCTTGGTCGTGCCGGGTGCCGTGATCTCCGGCACCGACATGTCCATCGCCATGATCCGCGGCGTGTCGTCGCGCCGGTCGACCCGACCCTTGACGATGACGATCGCGTCCTCCGCGATGTACTGCCCGACCAGCTCGTACGTGTTCGGGAAGAACAGCGTCTCCACACCGCCGGCGAGGTCCTCCAGGGTCGCCGACGCCCAGGCGCGGCCCTGCTTGGTCACGCGCCGCTGCACCCCGGAGAGGATGCCGGCGAGCGTGACGACCGCGCCGTCGGGCACGGTGCCCTCCTCGGAGAGGGCGGCGATCGTGGTGTCGGCCGCCGACGACAGCACATGCTCGATGCCGAAGAGCGGGTGGTCGGAGACGTAGAGACCCAGCATCTCGCGCTCGAACGCCAGCCGGTCGCGCTTGTCCCACTCGCCGGTGCCGATCTGCGGCATCACCAGCGTGGTGCCGCCGCCGTTGTCGTCGCCGAACCCGGCGCCGAACAGGTCGTACTGGCCGGCGGCCTCGTTGCGCTTGACGTCCGCGTACGCGTCGATGGCCTCCGCGTGCACCGCGAGCAGCCCCTTGCGGGCGTGCCCCATCGAGTCGAACGCCCCGGCTTTGATCAGCGATTCGATGGTCTTCTTGTTGCAGACCACCGCGTCCACCTTGGACAGGAAGTCGTAGAAGTCGGCGTAGTCGCCCTTCTCCTTGCGGCACCGCATGATCGCCTCGACGACGTTGGTGCCGACGTTGCGGATCGCGGCCAGGCCGAACCGGATGTCGGAGCCGACCGGGGTGAACGGGCCGGCGGAGGTGTTGACGTCCGGCGGCAGGACCTGGATGCCCATGCGCCGGCACTCGGCCAGGTACATCGCCATCTTGTCCTTGTCGTCGCCGACGCTGGTCAGCAGCGCCGCCATGTACTCGGCCGGGTAGTTGGCCTTCAGGTAGCCGGTCCAGTAGGAGACCAGACCGTAGCCCGCGGTGTGGGCCTTGTTGAAGGCGTAGTCGGCGAACGGGACGAGGATGTCCCAGAGCTTCTTGATGGCCTCGTCGGAGTAGCCGTTGTTCCGCATGCCGTCGCGGAACGGGATGTACTCCTTGTCGAGGACCTCCTTCTTCTTCTTACCCATCGCCCGGCGCAGCAGGTCGGCCTGGCCGAGGCTGTAGCCGGCGAGCTTCTGGGCGGCGCGCTGCACCTGCTCCTGGTAGACGATCAGGCCGTAGGTGGGACCGAGGATCTCAGCGAGCGGTTCCTCCAGCTCCGGGTGGATCGGGATGATCTCCTGCTGGCCGTTCTTGCGCAGCGCGTAGTTGGTGTGCGAGTTGGCGCCCATCGGACCCGGCCGGTAGAGCGCCAGCACGGCGGAGATGTCCTCGAAGCTGTCCGGCTTCATCAGCCGCAGCAGCGAGCGCATCGGGCCGCCGTCGAGCTGGAAGACGCCGAGCGTGTCACCGCGGGACAGCAGCTCGTACGTGGGCTTGTCGTCCAGCGGCAGCGCCAGCAGATCAACCTTCTTGCCGTGGTTGATCTCGATGTTCTTGACCGCGTCGTCGATGATCGTCAGGTTGCGCAGGCCGAGGAAGTCCATCTTCAGCAGCCCGAGCGACTCGCAGGTCGGATAGTCGAACTGCGTGATGATCGCCCCGTCGGCGTCGCGGCGCATCAGCGGGATGTGGTCGATGATCGGCTCGGCGGACATGATGACGCCGGCGGCGTGCACGCCGGTCTGCCGGATCAGCCCCTCGATCCCCCGCGCGGTGTCGATGACCTTCTTGACGTCCGGGTCGGACTCGTAGAGGGCGCGGATCTCGGTGGCCTCCGAGTGGCGCGGGTGCGACGGGTCGAAGATGCCGGAGAGCGGGATGTCCTTGCCCATCACCGCCGGCGGCATCGCCTTGGTGATCCGGTCCCCCACCGCGTACGGGTAGCCGAGCACCCGCGCCGAGTCCTTGATCGCGGCCTTCGCCTTGATCGTCCCGAACGTGGCGATCTGGGCGACCTTGTCCTCGCCCCACTTCTGCGTGACGTACCGGATCACGTCGCCGCGCCGGCGCTCGTCGAAGTCGATGTCGACATCGGGCATCGACACCCGCTCGGGGTTGAGGAACCGCTCGAAGATCAGTCCGTGCGGCAGCGGGTCGAGGTCGGTGATCCCCAGCGCGTAGGCGACCAGCGACCCGGCGGCGGAGCCACGTCCCGGGCCGACCGCGATGCCCTGGCTCTTGGCCCACTGGATGAAGTCCGCCACCACGAGGAAGTACGACGGGAAGCCCATCTGGATGATGACGCCGAGCTCGTACTCCGCCTGCTTGACGTGCGTCTCCGGCACGCCGTTCGGGAAGCGGCGCGCCAGCCCGGCGAACGTCTCCTTGCGGAACCACGACTCCTCGGTCTCCCCCTCCGGCACGGGGAAGCGCGGCATCAGGTTCCGGAACTCGAACATCCCGGTGGTGTCGACCTTCTCGGCCACCAGCAGCGTGTTGCGGCACCCCTCCAGCCAGATGTCGGAGCTGTCCACCGCCCGCATCTGGTCGGCCGACTTCACGAAGTAGCCGGCGCCGTCGAAGCGGAAGCGGTTCGGGTCGGAGACGTTGCTGCCGGTCTGCACGCAGAGCAGCACGTCGTGCGCCTCGGCCTGCGCCTCGTGGGTGTAGTGCGAGTCGTTGGTGACCACCGGCGGGATGCCCAGCCGCCGCCCGATCTCGACGAGGTCCTCCCGGACCCGGCGCTCGATGTCGAGGCCGTGGTCCATCAGCTCCAGGAAGTAGTGCTCCTTGCCGAAGATGTCCTGGTACGCGGCGGCGGTCTTGAGCGCCTCGTCGAACTGGCCGAGACGCAGCCGGGTCTGCACCGCGCCCGAGGGGCAGCCGGTGGTCGCCATGATCCCCTCGGCGTGCTCGGAGATCAGCTCCATGTCCATCCGCGGCCACTTCACGTAGTGGCCCTCCATGGAGGCGCGCGAGTTGAGCGTGAAGAGGTTGTGCAGGCCGGTCTTGTTCCGGGCCCACATGGTCATGTGGGTGATCGCGCCGTTACCGGAGACGTCGTCGCTCTTCTGCTCGGGTCGGCCCCACTTCACCCGCTGCTTGTGGAAGCGCGACTCCGGCGCGACGTACGCCTCGACGCCGAGCAGCGGGGTGATGTCGTGCGCCATCGCCTGCTTGTAGAAGTCGTTCGCGCCGTGCATGTTGCCGTGGTCGGTGATCGCGACCGCCGGCATCCCGAGCCGCTTCGCCTCCGCGAACAGGTCCTTCAGTCGGGCGGCGCCGTCAAGCATGGAGTACTCGGTGTGGACGTGCAGGTGCACGAACGAGTCGCCCATGGCGGCGATCACCCCTTTTTGATCATGTTTTGCGGCGGCGGAGGTCCAGACTATCGAGGTCCGGACGGCCGCGGCTCACGCCGCTCCGGTCGGGTGACGGCCTGCACGGGATCGACGGTTTCCGGCGCGCCGGCCGGCCCACCAGGGTGATCTTGCGCGAACCGGCGTCAGCGCTCGAACGCGAGGCGGCCGGCCAGCGCCACGAGCACCGCGCCCATCACCCGGTCGATCCAGCGCCGCGTCCGCGCGTACGCCCGGGCCACCGGGTCGAGGCCGAAGACCGTGGCCACGACGGTGAACCAGACCACCGCCACGGCCACCATCAGCGCGACCGCCGCGGCGCGTAGGCCCACGCCGGCGTCGACGGGCAGCAGCGCGCTGAAGAGACTCCCAAAGAAGACGGCCGCCTTCGGGTTGCCGATGTTGGTGAGGAAACCCACCCGCCAGGCGCGCACCAGCCCGCCGGGGCGCCCGCCGGCCCGCGCCGGACCGGGGTCGGCCGCCGGCGCGGCGCCGCGGGTCGACCAGAGGGTACGCACGCCGAGGTAGAGCAGGTAGGCCGCGCCCGCCAGCCGGACCACGTCGTACAGCCAGGAGACCCGAGCGAAGAGCACCGCCAGCCCCAACAGGCTGCCGACCGCCCAGACGAGGATCGCGCAGCTCACCCCGAGCCCGACGGCGACGCCGTGCCGCCGGGAGCGCGCTGACGCGTACTGCACCGTGACGACGAAGTCGGGGCCGGGGCTGATGATCGCCAACACCCAGACCCCGAGCAGAGGCAGCAACGCGAGCACGGTGCGATCCTACCGGCCGGCCCCGGCACCAAGATCCACAACGCCGGCGACGGTCCACCGATCGATCAATTCGGTACGCAGCTCGTGGCTGCCGTCCGGCAGCGGGGCCTCGCAGTACAGCCGGTATCCGCCGTCGGGCAACGGGAGCACGTCGAGGTAGCGCACGTCGACGGCGGGCACGCCGGGGATGCCTGGCGCCGCCGCCCGTCCCCCTTGGACGGCGACGCCAGACACGGGAAGGCCGGGCACAAACGGCGGCTCGGGCCCCGAATCGCGCCGCCGACTCCCGTATATCCGTGCCGGCCTCACTGTCACGTTCGGCGATTCCGGCCCCCGCATGAGGGAATTGGCGCGGCCGAAATCGACGCGGTTTCAGCGCCAGATGTCGTATTGATAGAGGTTGTAGGTCTTCATGATGCCGGTGATCTTCGTGTAGTACGCCGGATCGGTCGCGTACCCGGCCTTCCACACCATGTCGATGAACTTGTTCGGGTTGCGGTTGTACGCGAACGACGCCGCGTACCGGCTGTTGCTCCGGAGGAAGTAGCCGTGGTCGCGGTACGAGTCGGCCATCGACGCGTAGACCCGGAACGTCGCGGAGGTGGTGAAGCACTTGCCGGCCTTGTCGCACTCCTGCGTCTGGTAGCTGCGGCAGCCGATCGCGTACCGGCCGGGATCGTTGTTGAAGCACTTGATCCCGAAGTAGTTGCGGTCGTTGGCGGAGAGCTTGCTGCGGCCCCAGCCCGACTCGAGGATGGCCTGCGCGATCGTGACCGAGGCGGGCACCTGGTGCTCACGCCAGCCCCGCTGCGCCCCCGCGACCGAGGCGGCGATGAACTCGGCGTTCGTCATGGCCGGCGCCGGCGGCGCCACCGGCGGGGACGTCACCTTCGGCGCGGGCGTGGTGCACCGCGGGATCGCGCCGGAGAGCACGTACGCGTGCGAGACGTACCGGCCGTTGGTCAACCGGTCCCAGGCGGCCGTGGCCCGGACGTCGCCCCGGACGTACTGACCGGGGATCTGGCACACGATGCTGACCTTCGCCTTGTTCCCCAGCGCGCCGACCGTCCTCGCAACCGTCGTGGAGCTCACGCGCACGTTCACGCTGCCGCTCACCTTGATCGTTCCGGCGACGGGGCACGGCGGGACGGCCGCGGACACCACGTACGCGTGCGAGACGTACCGGCCGTTGGTCAGCCGGTTCCACGCCGTCGTCCTGCGCACGTTTCCCTTGACGGACTGCCCGATGACCTGGCAGGCGATGCTGATCCGCGCGCCGTTGCGCAGTTTCCCGACCGCCTTCGAGGAGGTCGTGGCGCCGGCGCGCACGTTCAGGGTTCCGCTGACCTTGATGGTCCCGGTCACCGCGGCCTCGGCGGCCGGCGGCGCGACGACCACGCCGACGCCGATCGCGAGAAATGCCACGAGTGGCGCGACGAGCCGACGTCGTGCGATGTGCTGCATGGTGAAATGCCCCCCAGATGGCGATGTCAAGCAACACCATCGGCGGGGCATGGTCCCGATCCAGGAGTCGGACGGTTGCGGATCGGTTGCACGGGCAGCGCCCGGCGGTGGCCGCCGCGATGCCGGCCCGCGGCCGGTCGGCGGGCTCAGTGGCCGGCGGCGCGGATCCGGTGCAGGATGACGCGCGCGGCACGCGCCACCGTCATCCGGTCGTAGAGCAGCCGGTACTCGTACCCGCCGGCCGGGCGCCCCGGGAGTCGCTCCTGCGCGGCGAGCAGGGCCGCGTAGTGCGGACCGATCAGGATGACGCAGAGTTCGTCCTGGAGCGGGTCGTCGCGCTCCATGGCGGCCAGGTGGACGCCACGGATCCGCTGACCGGGTGGTCGGCGCAGCAGCACGCCCGCGTAGCTGGCGCCGGCGGTGACGGACTCCAGCTCGGTCAGCGGCGCCCCGGAGAGCAGCTTGTTGCCGGGCAGACAGGCCAGGAACATGATCGGGTCCGGGTCGGCGGCCACCCGCCGCTCCAGGTGCGCGGCGAGCGCCGCCAGCATCGACTCGCTGGCCGGCAGCGCCGGTTCGGCCGCGGTCGCCAGCCGGAACGGGGTCTCGGCGAACTTGGCGGGCGGCAGCGGCTCGATCAACGGCAGCGGGTTCGCCGGCGGCGACGAGGTGGGCGGCAACGCGCCGGGCGCCCCGAAGAGGTAGCCCTGGCCGAGCACGGCGCCGAGGCTGCGCGCGGTGCGCAGCTGCCCCTCGCTCTCGATGCCGACCGCCAGGATCGACGCCTTCGTCCGCTCGGCGTGCGCCGTGACCGCGTTCATCACCTGCGCCGCGTGCGGATGCGTGTCCCGGTGCACCAGCGATACGTCGATCTTGGTCACGTCGGGGCGCGCGAACGGCATCAGCGCCAGGGCGGGGGGCGCCACGCCGATGTGGTCCAGCGACACTCCCCACCCCGAGGCGCGCGCCTTGTCGATGCTCGCCACCGTCGCGTGCGGGTCGTCCAGCAGCGCCTGTTCGGAGAACTCCAGGAACACCTTGAACCGGCCGTGCGCCCCCACGAGCGCGCGCGCGAGGTCATCGGGGAGCGGCCGGCCCAGCGTGGTGGGGTCGACGTTGATGAACAGCGACATCTGTGGCGGCAGCCCCGCCTCGACCGCGGCGGTGAAGGCGGAGGCCACGGCGACCAGGTCGAGCTCCCAGGTCAGCCCGGCGGCCTCGGCGGCGGCGAACATCTGGGCGGGCGTCTCGAACGCGGTTCCCGCCGGCCCGCGGACCAACGCCTCGTAGCCGACCACCTCGCGGGTGTCGAGCCGGACGACCGGTTGGAACTGGGTCGCGACCATCCGGCCCCGAACCAGTTCCTCGATCGTCAGGTCCGCCCCGTCGTCACCCGGCGCGAAGCGGCGCTGAAACAGTACGACCACGTCACGCCCTTTCCCATGTTGTTGTTACGGCCGCTCAGTTGGCCAGCGACAGCGAGAACCGTCCCCCGCCGTACCGGGCCACGTCGACCCGCAGGTCGACCCGGCGCCCGAGCGCGAGCAGCTGGGCCTGCGCGTCGGCCGGGAGCGGCTGACCGGGGAGGAAGACCTGGTGCAGCTTGGAGCGCGGGGTTCCCTCCCCCCGGTTGAGCAGGCCGGTCAGGATGTTGCACAGCTCGGTCACGTTCTCCGCCAGCACCGGGGACAGCTCCTTGTCCTCGATGCAGTCCTGCGCGCCGCCCGGCGGCAGCAGCCCGAGCGCGGCGCCGGCGTACGCGGCCAGCGACAGATCGAGCCCGAGCACGCCGGAGATCCGCGACGTGTTGTCGACGTACAACGCGACGACGGTGGTGGGGAGATCCTCACGAACCAGGGGAACGGCGTCGGCGACGGTCACCTCTCGGCCGAGAAGGTCTTCCAGCATGTTCCGAATTGCCAGCAGTGGCGGGAGATTTTGGGGCATGGTCCTTTTTATCCGATAAGCGGGGTGAATACCTCGGAGAAACGCTCGGCCGTGAACGGTTTGATGATGAAGAAATGCGCGCCCGCCGCCTCGGCCTGGTCCTGCATCTCCTGCGTGCATTCCGACGTCACGAAGCCGAACTTCACGTCATTGCCGCCGCCGCGCAGTGCGCGCAGCACCTCGATCCCGGTCATCTCCGGCATGTTCCAGTCCGAGATGACCAGGTCGGGCTGCTCCTCCACGGCCTTGTCGTACGCCTGCCGGCCATCGGCCGCCTCGACGAGGTCGTGCCCGTCGAAGCCGGCCTGACGCAGCGTACGGGTGACGATCTGACGCATCACCCGGCTGTCGTCGGCGATCAGGATCTTCATGCCGCCGCCTCCCCGGTCAGCTCACGGCTCTGCCACATGCTGAACGCGATCGACTCCCCCGACCAGAGCCCCGCCAGCTCGCAGACCTGCACGGCCGCCGGCCAGTGGTTGGCCTGCGCGGGCGCGCTCACCACGTGCGGCAGCGAGACGAAGCACCCGGCCGGCAGCATGCTCTTGACGTTGCCGCCCACGATGTTCGCCAGCTCGCCCAGCACGTCGATCAGGTCGGCCTCGGTGACCTCCTCGGGCTCCATCGCCAGGAAGGCCGCGGCGGCGAGCTTGCCGGCCGCGTTGGAGCACGCGACCACGACGTGACCGTGCCAGGAGCCGGTGATCGACACCGACGCGTGGATGTCGCTCGCGTCCGCCGCGCTCTCCACCGGGATCAGCGGGTTGACGCCCTCCGGGTCGAGGTAGGACGCCCAGACCTGCTCGACGATCTCGTTCAGGTCCGCGACGGTGGGTACGTACTGCACGCTCATAGACTCGCTCCGCTTGGTACGAGGCCCAGTAGGGCCAATTTCTCGACCATGGCGCCCGACGTGAACGGCTTGATCACGTATTCGTGGGCTCCGGCGGCGAGCGCCCGCACGATCTGGCTCTGCTCGCTCTCCGTGGTGACCATGACCAGGGTCATCTCCCGCAGCTGCGGGTTGTCACGGGCCGCCGTGACGAACTCGAGGCCGTTCATGTTCGGCATGTTCCAGTCGACCAGCGCCAGATCCGGCTTCTGCTCCATCCCCTCAAGGACGTTGAGCGCGGCCTGACCATCCTCGGCCTCGACCACGTCGAAGCCGAGCTGCCCGAGGATCCGGCGCAGAATCAGCCGCATGGCCCGGGAGTCGTCGATCACGATGGCGTGCACCGGACATCACCCCTTTCCCGCGGTGCCGACCGGCACCGCCGCTCTGAGTCGGTACGCCGACGTCCGTCCGGCCACGACCCGCTCGTAGTTGTCATCCACGCCGATGGTGGTCTCGGCCGCGCCCAGGAACAGCCACCCGTCGGGGCGCAGCAGCCGGCCCATGCTGCGCAGCACGGACCGCTTCGTCTCGACGTCGAAATAGATGAGAACGTTCCGCAGGAAGATCACGTCGAACGGCGGCAGCGCCGGCAGCGGCGCGGTGAGGTTCATCCGCTGGAACGTCACGGTGCGACGCAGCGCCGGCATCACTCGCCAGTGCGCGCCCACCCGTTCGAAGTTGTGCACCAACTTCTGTACCGGCAGGCCGCGGTTCACCTCGACCTGGCTGAACTCACCCCGTTCGGCCCGCTCGATCATCTCGCCGGAGATGTCCGTGCCGAGAATCTCGTACGTCCACCCCGCCGGCAGCGTCTCGCGCAGCGCGATGGCCAGGCTGTACGGCTCCTGGCCGCTGGAGCAGGCGGCCGACCAGACCCGGATGTGCCGGTTGGCCGCCCGATTGGCGATCAGTTCGGGCAGCACCTGAGTGGTCAGCGCGGTGAACGGATCCTGGTCACGGAACCACGAGGTCTCGTTCGTGGTGAGCGCGTCGACGATCCGGCTCTGCCCCACCGGATCCGGATGCCGCTGGATCGCGGCGAGGAACTCGGCGACGCTCGCCGCGCCGGTCTGGCGGGCGACCGGGATGAGCCTGGCCTCGACCAGATACTCCTTACCCGGGCCCAGGACAATGGAGGACTCGCGGCGTACCAGCGCGGAGACGAATGCGAAATCCGCAGCGGAAAGAGTCATCGGGTCACCACCTTCGGCCGGGCCTGCCGCCCGGCGGTCATTCGGGTATTGAGGTATGTGCCGATCTCCGCGAGCGGCAGCACGGTGTGCGCGAGGCCGGCCTCCACGACGGCGCCGGGCATTCCCCACACCACCGAGCTCGCCTCGTCCTGAGCGATCACTTCTGCGCCGGCGGCGTGCAGCACCTCGCAGCCGCGGCGCCCGTCATGGCCCATCCCGGTCAGCACCACCGCGAGCGCGGAGGCGCCGTAGACCCGGTCCACCGACCGGAACAGCACGTCGACGGCGGGACGACAGGAGTTCTCCGGCGGGGCGCCGGTCAGCCGGGTGAGCCGGGCCGTCCCGCGCTGCAGCACCTCCAGGTGGCGGTCGCCGGGCGCGATGTAGACCACGCCGGGGGTGACCGGCATGTCGTCCTCGGCCTCGACGACCCGCACCGCGGCCATCCGGTTCAGCCGTTCGGCGAACATCCGGGTGAAGACCGGCGGCATGTGCTGCACGACCACCACGGGCACGGGCAGGTCCGCCGGGAACGCGCCGATCACCCGGGCCAGGGCGTCGGGTCCACCGGTCGAGGCGCCGATCGCGATGACGTCGATGGTGGTCCGCGGCGGCGCCGTGCGGGCGATCGGCCGGGACGCGGCGTGGGGGGCCGGGCGGGTGGGCGGCGGCGCGGCGGCCGGTCGGGTACGCGACGGCGGGGCCGTGCGACCGTGGCCGGTGAGCGCGCGCATCCTCGGCACCAGCTGCTCGCGGACCGCCTGGATCGAGGCCGCGACGCTGCCGACGTTGGCCGGCTTCGTCACGTAGTCGGTGGCTCCGGCGGCCAGCGCGTCCAGGGTGGCGGCGGCGCCGGCGGAGCTGAGCGTGCTGAACATGATGACCGGTAACGTGCGGTGGACCTTGCGCAGCGCCCGTACCGCGGTGATGCCGTCCATGTCCGGCATCTCGATGTCCATCGTCACCACGTCCGGGGTGAGCTGGTCGACCTTGGCCAGCGCGATCCGGCCGTTGGCCGCCGTTCCGACGACCCGGATGTCGGGTAGTCCGGAGAGGGCGTCGACGATCAGGCGACGGACGACGACGGAGTCGTCTACCACCAGAACTGAGATCACTTCCGTCGCCTTCCTGAACCGGGGACCCGACGCCGCCGGCGTCGCGCACTCCCTATCGCCCGGATGGGAGCGGACCTGAGAAGTGCGGACAAACCGGTCGGGTCGGGTTTCGCGGTGCGGTGGCGTCAGCTGAGCCACGCGGGCCCGAGCGCCCCGATCACCGGCGCGAGGAGCCGGTGCGCGGTCGCCTCGTCCAACAGATCCCGGACGACCAGCGCCTGCACCGCGCCGCTGAGCAGGTTCCACACCCCGCCCGCCCGGTCGGCCAACGGCACCGCGGAGGTGTCCATCGCCTGCACCAGCAACAGCTGCGCGGCGGCCGCCGTGCGGACCCGGTCGGAGAGGTACGCGCCCCAGGACGCGGAGTGCACGGCGGTCGCCCACCCGGTGCGCTGTTCCCGGGCCTCGTGGGCGACGCGCACCAGCCGGCGCGCCTCGGACTCGCGCAGCGTGCGGAGCCGGTCGAGGAGCCGGGAGATCGCGTAATGGTGCGGTCCGAGGTCGACGGGACGCCCGGCCGGCAGCTTGCGCATCGCCGCGACCCAGCCGGCGGCCAGCCCCCGCCGGGTGGTGTCGGCGAGCACGTCGCGCAGGTAGCTGGCGACGGTCGCGTCGCAGAGCAGCGCGGTCGCGCGCTCGGCCACCGGGTCCTGCCGCGCGGCGCGTCCCTGCCCGCTCCAGGTCCAGGACATCACGTCGTAGCGCACGCAACGCAGCAACGCGTCCAGGGATCCGATGGGGGCGCGTTCGACCAGCGAGAGCGACCGCTGCGGGTCCGCGGCGTCGGCCACCCCGCGCAGCGTCGGCATCCGCAGCGCCGCCTGCTCGACCGCGACCCACAACGGCCCGCGGACGCCCTCGTCCGGCAGGTAGCCGGCGAGGATCGGCAGGTCCTGCGGGCTCAGGCACAGCGCGCGCAGCAGCACCTCGGCCGTCGCCGACCCGCCGCCCAGCCGGGTCAGGTCGAACCCTAGAACCGGCGCGCTGACGAGGCTGTACACGGGATCACGTCCATGCCGGACATCCTCTCTCCGCTGACACCCGTGCGCCGGTGGGCCGCCCCGAGAGGCGGCACACCGGCGCAGAGTTCTGGTGATCCGGGCGGGCCGGGTCGGCGGTTCCCCGCACGAGCACGGCGATGAGCGTGCGGCCGATCAGGCCGGGACGCGGTAGGTGTCGACCGCGGTGCGCACGTCGAGCGCGAGCATCAGCCGGCCGTCGAGCTTGAAGGTGCCGACGACCAGGTCGCGGGTCGGGCCGCTGAGCGTGTCCGGCGGCGGCTCGAAGGCCGACTCGTCGAGGTCGATCACCTCGCCGATCCGGTCCACGAGCAGGCTGACGGGCTCGTCGTCGCCGCGCAGGATCACGTTCATCACCGGACCGTCGAGGACGTGCCGGTCCAGCCCGAGCTGGACCCGCAGGTCGACGGCGGCGATGACCTGACCGCGGAGGTTGAACAGCCCGCCGACCGCCGAGGGCGCGAGCGGCACGGACGTGTACTCGTGGAAGGAGAGCACCTCCTGGACGAGTTCCACCTCCACCCCGAAGAGCTGGTCGGCCACCTCGAACGTGGCGTACTGACGGCTTGCCATATCAGGCCTCCACCAACATCGGGTCGGGCAGCTCGGTGTAGAAGTTCGGGTCGGCGGCGAGGATCGCCCGGCGCACGTCGAGCAGCTCCGTGACGCGCTGCTGGACGACCGCGGTACCGAGCAGGCCGTCGTCGTCCACCTCGCGGCGGGCGGTGACGGTGTCCTCGACGATGTCGACGATCTTGTCGACCACGAGGGCCACGCTGCGGCCGCGCTCCGTGTAGACCACCACCGAGATCCGCTCCTCGTCCAGCTCGGTCATCACGCCGAGCAGGTGCGAGAGCCGAGCCAGCGGCAGGATCTGGTCGCGGTACTGCACGACCTCGCGCATGCCGGCCCGCTCGATGCGGTCGACGGTGAACTCCTCGAGTCGGGTCACCGTGTCCAGCGGGATGGCCACGCGCCGATCGCCGACGCCGGCGATGAGCAGCCGATCCACGGGGCCGGTCTTGGCCGCCGCCTCCAGGGCGCTCGCCGCGGCGTGGCGTTCGGCCGGGCCCGCGGCCAGGTGCGACCGGCGGGCGAGCGACGCCACGTCGAGGATCAGCGCGACCTTGCCGTCGCCGAGGATGGTCGCCCCCGCGTAGAGGCCGATGTCCTTGAACCGCGCGGTCAGCGCCTTGACCACGACCTCTTCGGTGTTGAGGACGCGGTCGACGACCATGCCGAACCGGCGGCCGTCGGCCTGCAGCACGATGACGTACGCGTTCTGGTCGCCGCCGACGGGCAGGTCGAGCGCCCGGTCGAGGCGGACCAGCGGCAGAAGCTTGCCGCGCAGCCGGTAGACCGGGGCGCCGGAGGCGTACTCGATCTTGGTGGTCTGTCCATCGATGTAGACGAGCTCGTGGACCGCGACCTGCGGCACCACGTACCGCTCCCCCGCGCACTCCACGGTCAACGCCTGGATGATCGCCAGGGTGAGCGGGATGGTCAGCCGCAGCGTGGTCCCGGCGCCCGGCGTGGAGTCGACCTCCACGGCGCCGCCGATCCGCTCGATGTTGGTCTTGACGACGTCCATCCCGACGCCGCGCCCGGAGACGTTGGTGACCTTCGCGGCGGTGGAGAAGCCCGGCTGGAAGATCAGCATCATGATCTCGCGCGGGTCCATGTTGGTCAGCTGCTCGGGCCGGAGCAGCCCGCGCTCCACCGCGGTGCGCGCCACCCGGTCGACGTTGATGCCGCAGCCGTCGTCCGCGACCTCGACCGTGACGTGCCCGCCCTCGTGGTACGCGCGCAGCGTGAGCGTGCCCTCCGGGTCCTTGCCGGCCGCCAGCCGCTCCGCGGCGGTCTCCACGCCGTGGTCGACCGCGTTGCGCACCAGGTGCGTCAGCGGGTCCTTGACCGCCTCCAGCAGGCTGCGGTCGAGCTCCGTCTCCTTGCCCTCCATGACCAGCTTCACCTGCTTGCCGCAGGCGTTGGCGAGGTCGCGGACGACGCGCGGCAGCTTCGACCAGAGGTGCTCGATCGGCTGCATCCGGGTCTTCATGATGCCCTCTTGCAGCTCGCTCGTGATCAGGTTGAGCCGCTGCGTGGTACGCATCAGCGCCGGGTCGGCGGTCTCGGCCACCCCCCGGACGAGCTGGTTACGGGCGAGGACGAGCTCGCCGACCAGGTTCATCAGCGTGTCGAGCAGATCGACGTCGACCCGGATGGCGGAGTCGGCGACGCTGCGCTTGTTCTGCGCCTGCAGCGCCTCGCCCACGGCCGCGGGCGCGGCCTTGCCTTCCTCGAGCAGGATGGTGCCGAGCTTGCGCTCGTCGCCCTCCACCTGGCGCTGCACCGCCCAGGTCACATCGGACTGCGAGATCGCGCCGCTCTCGATGAGCATCTCGCCGAGCGGGCGTCGACCCGACTTGTCGTCCGGCAGCTCCCGGGTCGGGGCCGGCGGGGCGTCGAGCGACACCCGCGGCTCGGCGTCGTCGGACTCGAACGACTCCGGTGCCGGCACGGCGGTCGGCGCGTCGAGCTGCGGCGCGGCGGCGTCGGACTCCCCCGTGGCGTCCGACATCTGCCGGTGCACGCTCGCGATGACGCCCTCGACGTTGATGTCGCCCTCGGCGCCGCTCTCCTCGATCGTGGCGAGCAGCGCGCGGACGCCGTCGAGCATCGCCAACAGCGTGGTGATGGTCTCCGGGGTCACCGGCTGCACACCGTCGCGCAGCCGGGAGAGCAGCGACTCACCCGCGTGGGTCAGCGTCTCCAGCCGGGAGAAAGCGAGAAATCCGCTGGTTCCCTTGATCGTATGGATCGTCCGGAAAATGCGTGAGATCAGCTCACGCGATCCGGGCTCCTGCTCGAGCGCCACCAGATCGCGATCCAGTTGATCGAGATTTTCGTGGCTCTCCATCAGGAACTCGTGGACGATCTCCCCCAGCTCTTCCACCGGCTACCTCCCTGCTTTCATCCACCCCCCTCATCGGCCATCCGGCACCTGACCTGAGAAAAGCGGGATCGCAGTTGCCGCGATGAAAGGCGCGGCCGGCCGTCAGGCGTGCGACGCGAGGCGCAGCTGCGGCGCGAGCTGGCGGACGTAGCGCCAGCGGCCGACCTGGTTGGCGTAGCGGGCGTCACTCGCGGCCGCGAGCGCGACGCCCGAGGCGGCGAACATCTGGGCCAGGCGTACGGACGGACGATGCCACGCCTCGCTGACCTCGACGGTGGTGTTCGTGACGCGGCAGCCCTCGACGCACTCGCGCAGCAGCGCCTCGTCGATGTCGCCGTCGTCGATGCCGAGCTCGGCCAGCAGGCTCAGCGGCCGGGCCAGCTGCGTCGGGGCGTACCGGCTGGCCCGCTCCACGCCCATGATCGTGGCGTGGACGACGAGCTCCACCGCGTCGGTGGCCCGCAGCGTCCCGGCCGCGAGCATCTTGCGCGCCTCTGCCGCACCCACCAAACGCTCGCCGAGCGGAAGTCGCGAGACGGCGACGGTGACGGCGTCCAGGCCGGCGAGGTCCGGCGGGAATCCGAGCCAGCCGTCTGCGCGGATCACCTCGACCTCGGTCGAGATCCGCAGGTCCAGCTCGGTGCGCCGCTGGGCGCGCAGCACCGACTCGCGGTACGCGGCCAGCCAGGGGGTCTCGGAGTCGACCTGGTCGGCGAAGGTCACCTGGCGGAGTCCGGCCAGGCCGGCGGCGGTGACGATCCGGTCGATGCTGTCGTGTCCCGCGGCGAATCCGGAGTGCACGTGCGCGTCGGCGGCCGGGTCGAGCGGCGGCATGAGGTCGAGCGTCCGCTCCCACGGCATGGGCTCGGCCATGGCCGACGTCTCCGCCGGCCCGGGCACGCCCGCGGTGTCGCCGACGGTTCCGCCGTTCCCGCGCTCCATGCCGGTCTCCACCCCCACGCGTGCTCCTACCGCCATGCCCGGAACGGCCGTGGCGGCCGGCCCCGCGGGCACCGAATGGTCCTGCCCCCACGATGGGTCCTGCGGGGCGTCCGGGCCAGTGCCGGACGGGTGCGGCATGGTTGCGTCACCATGCGCAGCGGGCGGGTGACTCTCTGCGCCCGACCTGAGCCGGCCGGGCGCCTCGCAGCGGCCGGCGATCCCCCGGACGGGTGTCACCCGGCCGGGTGATCGACGCCACGCCGAGGGCGGTGCTAGCCGGCCGCGGCGTCCTCGCGACGGTCCGGGGCGGGCGGCCGGCTGTAGCGGTAACCGAAGCCCCGCACGGACTGCACCGGCGACGCCTCCGGGTCCGACCACCCGAGCTTGCGCCGCAGCCGCAGGACCGCGAACTTCACCCGCTCCTGGCCGATCCCGGTCGGGTCGTCCCACGCCTGGCTGAGCAGCTGGTTGGGGCTCAGCACCGCGCCGGCGTGCCGCACCAGCACGTTGAGCAGCCGGAACTCGGTAGGCGTCAGCCGCACCTCCTCGCCGCTCACGTAGACCCGGCGCTGCACCGGATCCAGGTGCACCAGGCCGTCGTCGTACACCTGACTCGCCCAGCTCGCGGCGTTGCTGGACCGGCGCAGCAGCGCCTCCACCCGCGCCAGCAGTTCCGCGTTGGCGAAGGGCTTGGTCAGGTAGTCGTCGGCGCCGGCGCGCAGGCCGCGCACCTTTTCCGTCTCCTGTCCGTGGGCGGTCAGCATCAGCACCGGCACGTCGCTGATGTCGCGCAGCCGCTCCAGCACCTGCCAACCGTCCATCTCGGGCAGCCCGACGTCGAGCACCACGAGATCCGGCCGTTCGGCGTACGCCTCCCGCAGACCCGTCCGGCCACTCCCGGCGTGCGCGACCTCGTAGCCGGCCCGCGTGAAGAGCAACTTCAGCGCCAGCGTGATGTCGGGATCGTCTTCCACTACCAGTAGCCGGCTCACGAGCCCGCCCCCCTCCGGTGCCCCCGTTTACCACGGCAGCGGGCAGGGCACTCGTAATAGGAGGTTTGAGTGCTCTATCCCGCTTCGCCGCAAGGGCTATACTTTAGCGTGGGATTTGATCGTGCGTGTCGATCCGGGAGGAACTAAATGGCGGTGCCCCCGGCGAAGGCGACACCACCGCGCCCGACCGACGCCGTCACCGGCCCTCAATCCCCGCGACCAGCAACAACGGGCACCCCGGCCGGCGCGACCGCGGCCGGCGACGTGCCGGCCGCGGCGATGGCCGACGTGATCCACTCGCTCGACATCGGCATCCTCGTCGAGGACGCCGACCGCAACCCGCTGCTCGCCAACGCCGCCTTCGCCGAGATGTTCGAGGCGGGCACGCCGGAGCTGCCGGCCGCCAGCACGGAGCTGCACCTGCCCGACGGGCGCGTCGTGCACGGCAGCCATCGCACCGTGCCGCTGGACGGCGCCGCGCCGGGTGAGCTGTGGACGTTCCGCGACGTGACCGCCGACGTGCACGCGCGCCGCGAGGTCGACCGGGAGCGGCAGCGGTTGGCGGAGCTGAAGGCACGGTTCATCGCGACCGCCTCCCACGAGCTCCGCACCCCGCTCACCACCATCTCGACCCTGGCCCAGATGCTCGGCGACGGTCTGCCGAGCCACCAGGAGCTCGCCACCACCGTCGACGCGATCCAGCGCAACTCGCAGCGGATGCTGCTGCTCGTCGACGATCTGACGCTGCTGTCGCGGATCGAGTCCGGGGACCTGCGACTGGAACCCACGCCGGTCGACCTGGCCCGGCTCGTGCAGGACACCGGCACGCGGCTCCGTGAGCTGCTCCCCCAGGCTCCCGCCCGGATCGCGCCCGGCGCCGGTCCGCTGCTCAACGGCGACGAGAGGCTGCTACGGCAACTGCTGTACGCGGTCGCCGGCATCGTCGCGGCCACCCAGGGCTCCGTCTCGGTCTCCACCCATGTCGACCAGAACGGCTGGACCGTCACCGCATCGGCGCCGGCCGCCACGCCGCTGACCGACGAGTACCTGCTCGCCGCGACGCTGCCGACGCTCGACGCCGAGGCGCGGCGGCGCAGCGTGGCGCTCTGGCTGCTGATCGCGCACGCCATCGCGATGCGCCATCAGGGCGTCGTCACCACCTCGGCGGAGCCGAGCGAGGGCACGCGGGTGCGGGTCCAGCTCCCGCTGATCTGACCCGCCGGTCAGACCCGACCGAAGTCCTGCGTCCACATCAGCGTCCCGTCGGCCTTGCGGCCGACGCCGACACCGACCGCCTTCGCCGAGCAGTTCAGGATGTTGCGGCGGTGTCCGGGGCTCTTCATCAGGGCCGTGAAGACCTCGTTCGCGCTCCGGTAGCCCCACGCGATGTTCTCGCTCAGCGCGGGGGTGTAGCCGGCACGCTTGGCCCGGGTGGTGAAGCGACTACCGTCGCTGCCGCGGTGGCTGAAGAAGTTCTTGCGGATCATGTCGGCGGTGTGCGCGCGGGCCGCCTTCCGGAGACGCGCGTCGCCCCGAACCGGCTTGCAACCGTGCTGGGCGCGGGTCGCATTGGTCAGCTTCGCCAGCTGGACCTCCAGCGTGTCGGTGGAGGTCACCGCGGCGCTCGCCGGCGCGCTGGTCAGCGTGAGGGCGAGCACGACGGCGGGGACCATCGCGAGCAGCGTGGCCCGACGGCGGGCAGCGATCATGGGGGAAACACCTTCCGGGGTGGTCACGCCGGCGCGCTTCGAAACGCCGGCTGTGCCCTCCCCATCGGCGTACGCGGCCACCGACCAAGATCTATTCGCCGCCGGAGTCCCGGTTCACCGGTACGGGCGAATCTCCCCGTTCCGGTCAGCGCGCCGGGGCGTCGTACGCGCCGGCGCGCGGCTCCAGCGACTCGGCGCGCGTCGCGACCCGCTGCAGCAGCGTCCGGAAGGTCGCCCGGTCGTCGCCCGAGAGCGCGGACAGCACCTGCTCCTCCGCCCGCCGCAGCCGCTCGTCGAGCTCGGCCAGCAGGGCACGCCCCCGATCGGTCGCCGTCACCCGGCGCGCGCGCCGGTCGTTCGGATCCGGCCGGCGCGCGACCAGCTCCGCCCGCTCCAGGTCGTCGAGGAGGTACGTCATCACGGTCCGGTCGACGCCGAGCTGCTGCGCCAGGGCCAACTGGGTGTTGGGCAGGTCGCCCACGGCCGCGGCGAGGACCTGGTAGCCGCGATGCCCGCCAGGAAGATCGTCGACCACCGTCGCGAAGGCCTTGCAGTAGGAGCGGAAAACCACCCCCAGTGCCCACCCGAGGTCGGTGTCGAGCGCGCGGCAGACCGCCGCCGCGTCGGCGGTCGGGCCTGAGGCGCTGGTCACCTCGCCATCGTACGGCGACCGGCCGCATCACCGAAGGTTAAGCGGGTATATGTTCTGTACGGCAGACGTTCTGCCCACCCCCCTAAACCGTGAGCCAAGGAGCCGTGATGTCCCTCTTCCGACTCGACGCCAGCATCCGCCGCGAAGGCTCGGTGACCCGGCAGGTCGCCGACACCGTCGAGGCCGCCTGGCACGCGGAACACCCCGGCGGCGCCGTCAACCGGCGCGACCTCGGCACCGAGCCGCTGCCCGCGGACGCCTGGCTGACCGCGGTCTCCGCGGGAATGTCCCCCGCGGAACAGCGCAGCGGCGCGCAGCTGGAGGCGACCCGGCTCGCGACCACGCTTGCCGACGAACTGATCGCGGCCGACGCGTACCTGTTCGCTGTCCCGCTCTACAACTTCGGCGTGCCGCACCACGTCAAGGCGTGGATCGACCTGCTGCTCACCGACCCGCGGCTCGGCCCCGGCGGCGACCAGCCGCTCGCGGGGCGTCCCGCCGTCCTCGTGCTCGCCCGCGGCGGCGGCTACGGGCCGGGGACGCCGCGCGAGGGATGGGACCACGCGACGCCGTACCTGCGGCGCATCTTCGGCGACGTGCTCGGCCTCGACCTGCACGTGACGGCGGCCGAGCTGACCCTCGCCGGGGTCAACCCGGCGATGGCGGAGCTGCGCGGCCTCGCGGAGCAGTCGCTCAACGACGCGCACGGCACCGCCGAGACGCACGGCCGCAGCATCGGCAAGCGGGTACGCGACGCGGCCTGACGCCGCCACTCGACTGTCAGCAGGGATCCCTCCCCGGGATCCCTGCTCTGTCGTACCGGGCCGTTACGGTTCCGCCGTGGAGAGGGCGACCGGCGCCCGGTCGGGAACCCACCGTCTGATCCGACGGGGGCGGACGGCGGAGGTCCGGCCGGGCGGGGTCAGCGCGCGCCGACGCCCGCCTGATCAGCCGGACTGCCCGCGCCCGGTCTCGCCGGGCTCGCCGCCGGGTGTGGGCGCCCGCATCTCCGCCCGCGTCTGCCCCGGCCGCGGCGGACGCTCGTCCACCGGCCGGTCCCGATCGTCGCCGGGAAGGGTCGCGTCGATCGCGCCGGCCGGCAGCACCGGTCCCGGTGGCTCATCGTCTTGCCGCACGGGCTCGCCCACCTCCCGCCCATACCCACTCGGGCCCCACAAACACCCTGGATATGCCGGTGGGCGCCTTCCCGGTCGGGAAGGCGCCCACGTGGCGTGTGTCTGTGCTGTTGTTCAGCGGTGTCAGTGCTGGGCGGCCAGGCCGGCGTACGGGCCGACACCGTAGGTGCCCTGCACGATCTCAGCGGCCATCTTCTCCCACTGCGCGTAGTGGTTCGGGAACGCCGAGACCTGCACCGTCTGCGCCGCCACCGTCAGCGGCATCTTCTCGTAGCCCTCGACGTTCTTCAGACCCGCGTAGAAGGCCTTCGCCGAGTAGTTCGGGTCGGTGATCTGCTCCGGGCTACCCCAACCCGAACTCGGACGCTGCTGGAACAGCCCCAGCGAGTCATGGTCGTTACGGTCACCGAGGTGACCCAGGTTGTCCAGCTTCGACTCCTGCAGCGACGTCGCGATCGCGATCACCCACGCCCGCGGCGGCAGGTTCATCTGCTTACCCGCCTCGATGATCGCCTTCGCATTCGCCATCCGCTCCGGCGTCATCTCATACGTCGACTGGTCAGCCGGCATGCCGTTGGTCATCAGCTGCTCGACCGACGGCGCGGCTTCCTTGTTCTCGGCCTGGGCGACGACCTGCTGGGCGACGGCAACGTTGGTCACCGCCGGCGCCTCGGTGGCGCCGTGCGCGGCCGAGGCCGG
>NZ_FNPH01000022.1 GCF_900107255.1 Micromonospora pattaloongensis
AACGCCCGGTAACATTCCGAACCCGGAAGCTAAGCCCTCCAGCGCCGATGGTACTGCACCCGGGAGGGTGTGGGAGAGTAGGACACCGCCGGACATACTTTCCAGTTGAGGCCCACCCCGCTTACGGGGTGGGCCTCAACTGCATACACAATAAAAGAATTAGGGGGTCCGACAGGGGCCCCCTTTTTTTTGTGCCCGCGTATCGATCAAGGAACCACGGGGCGTCGGCGGGTCCGTGCTTACCCCGACCCTCAGCGATGCCGACCGGCCCGGGTGATGAGTTGTCGCGCCCCCACCCGTCATACCTACGACGGGACACCACGAGACGGAAGGATGACGTGATGGGTGCGGACACACGGCTGGAGGAGTTGGGCGTGAGCGGGCTGAGCGAGGTCGACGAGCCGGCGTTCTCGGGGCTGGCGGAGCGGCACCGCCGGGAGCTGCACGTGCACTGCTACCGGATGCTCGGGTCGTTCGAGGACGCCGAGGACACCGTGCAGGAGACGTTCCTCCGTGCCTGGCGGCGGCGGGAGACCTTCGAGGGGCGGTCGACGTTCCGGGCCTGGCTGTACCGGATCGCCACCAACGCCTGCCTGGACCTGCTCGCCAAGCGTCGCCCGGAGCCCGCGACCGGCGGCGAGGTGCTGTGGCTGCAGCCCTATCCGGACCGGCTGCTCGACGAGCTGCCCGCGGGCGACGCGGACGAGCCGGAGGCCCTCGCCGTCGCGCGGGAGACGATCGAGCTGGCGTACGTGGTCGCAGTTCAGCACCTCGCGCCGCGCGCGCGGGCCGTGCTGATCCTGCGGGACGTCCTCGGCTGGCCGGCGAAGGACGTTGCGGAGCTCCTCGGGGACTCCGTCAACTCCGTGAACAGCGCGCTGCAGCGGGCCCGCGCCGGCATGCGGGAGCACCTGCCCGCCGAGCGGCAGGACTGGACCGGCGGCGAGGAGGATGCCGGGACGCGGGAGCTGGTGCGCCGCTATACCGACGCCAGCGTGGCCACGGACATCGACGGGCTCGCCGCACTGCTGCGCGACGACGTCCGCTTCTCCATGCCGCCCACGCCGGGCCTGTACGTCGGCCGCGACACGGTGGTGAAGACGTGGGTCGAGGGCGGCTTCCAAGACATGAACCTGCGCGCCGTCCTCACCTCCGTGAACCGGCAGCCCGCCGCCGCCTTCTACCTCTGGCGGAAGCGGGAGGGCGCGTACCTGCCGCTGACGATCGACGTCCTGCGCGTCACCGGCGGGGCGATCACCGAGATCGTCACGTTCCACGACGACCAGTTCCCGCGGCTCGGGCTGCCGGAGCGCCTGCCGACGGACGGCACGGAGTAGTCCCGGTGTGGACGCTCGGGTGCAGTCCACCATCACATGTCAGTCAGCACACGCCGTACGCCGGTTACCGAATTGGAGGAACGACATGAACGGCATGAGTGACACCGGGGTGGTCGCGGGGGCATCGGCCCAGGCCGGCCACGCCCACCGATTCCGCAAGCTCGCCGGCACCGGCTTCATCGCCGCGGTCGCGGCGACGCTTGCCACCACCCTCGCCGCTGCGCTCGCCCGGGCCGTTGGCGTCGACTTCGAGGTTCCCGACGGTGGCGAGACGATCCCGTTGTCCGGGTTCACCGTGGTGACCGGCTTCTTCTCGGTCGTGGGCATCGTCATTGCCCTCGCTCTTCTTCGTTGGAGCGCTCGACCCGCCGAGCGATTCGTGTGGACGACAGTGTCGCTGACCGCGATCTCGTTGGTCCCCGCTCTCCTCTCCGGGGCAAACACCGCCACCACCGTCGCTCTCCTCGGGCTACACCTCGTCCCTGCGGCGGTGATGATCCCCACCCTGGCGCGGAGCCTTCGCACCCGGACCGATTGACGTTCCCGCAACGCCGACGGTGGAGGCCACGTCCCGGGGAGTGCGTCGACCCCGGGGCGGATCGGGAGGCGGGGCCGGACGAAGGCGGCCCAGAACGGAGCCGGGGCGGGGTCAGGCGTGGTGGCGGAGCTGCGCCACCGCGTCGGGGATCGGGGTCTCGCCGCCGACCAGCTCCAACGTCTCGCCGCCGGTGGCGGTGTCGAGCAGCGCGAGCAGCACGTGGGCCACGTCGTCGCGCGGCACATCGCCGCGCTCGACCCGCGGCGCCAGCCGCACCCGCCGCCGTCCCGGCGCGTCGGTCAGCCGGCCCGGCCGCAGGATCGTCCACCGCAGCGGGCGGGACCGCAGGTCCTCCTCGGCGGCCCTTTTCGCCCGCAGGTAGGCGGCGAACACCTCGTCCCGACCGTCCGACGGCGGCGCGTCCACCCCCATCGACGAGATCATCAGGTAGCGGCGTACCCCGGCGCGTTCCGCCGCGTCCGCCAGCAGCGCCGCGGCCGCGCGGTCGACGGTGTCCTTGCGCGGGATGCCGCTGCCGGGCCCCGCGCCGGCCGCGAACACGACGGCGTCGGCGGCGGCGAGATGCGCGGTGACGTCGTCGACGCGGGCCGCCTCGAGGTCGCAGATTGCGGGCACGGCGCCGGCGTTGCGCAGCTCCCGCACATGCCCGGGGTTGCGAATGAGACCGACCGCGACGTCCCCACGCGCGGCGAGCATCCGCTCCAGCCGCAGCGCGATCTTGCCGTGCCCACCGGCGACAACGACCCGCATGTCCTCAATGTAGACGAGCGGCCGGGCGCCGCGCCGGGTCGGCGAGTTGCCGCGTCGGGCCGGTGCCGCGTCGGGCCGGCGCCGCCGTCGGCCGAGCTGCGCTGCCGCGCGGCTGTTCGGACAGGAGTGCGCGCCACGCGTGCCACGCGCGGGCCGAGCCCGCGATCGGGCCCCCGGACCGTTCGTAGCTTGTGGGTGACCGCCGGCTCGTCGCGCGACTCGCCGGAGATCGGCGCCGCCATCGCGGGCGGCACGAGCAGGGCCACGGGGTCGGACCAGATTGGGAGGAAGAGCCTTGACCAGCAGACGAGTACTCCTCACCGCCGCGGCCGGCATCGCGGCCGCGGCCGCGTTGCCGGTGACGGGCGTCGCGGCGCTCCCCGGCACGTTGGCCCGGCGGCGGGAACCGGTGGCCGGCGGCACCCAGGTGGCGCGTACGCCGTTCGCCCTCAGCCACCTGGTCGTTGCGTGGAACGGGGCCGGCCGGCCCGCGATCCGGACCCGATCGGGGTCGGGCTGGTCGGACTGGGCCCCGGTGCGGGTCGGACATCACGGACGGGCCGACAGTGCGGCCGGGCGGCGGTCGGCGCTGGTGACCGTGCCGGACGGGGAAGGCTACGAGGTGGACTGCTGCGGTGAGGCCCGTGACCTGTCGGTCACCGAGCTGAACACGGCGACCGGTCGGGGCGCCGCCCGGCAGCGACCCGGCGGGACCGAGCTGCGCATCGCCGGCCGCAGCGCCCCGGTCCGCTACCTCGACCGCGTCGCGTGGGGCGCCGACAAGGCGGTGCGGGGCGCGGCGCCGTGGCCGCCGCGGTACGCCCCGGTGCAGACCCTCACCGTGCACTACACCGCCGGCGCGAACGACGACCCGGACCCGGCCGCGACGGTGCGCGCGATCCACTACTACGACGCGGTCACGCGGGGCTGGGGCGACATGGGGTACAACTTGCTGATCGACGAGGCCGGCACGGTCTACGAGGGCCGCCGGTCCGGCACCCGCGCTCCGCTGCTCGGGCCGGCCGCCGGTAACGGCCGACCCCAGATGGTCACGGGCGCGCACGTCACCGACCACAACCGCGGCAACGCCGGTGTCGTCCTGCTGGGCGACTTCGCGGACCGGTTGCCGACCCCGGCGGCGAGAGAGGCGCTGACCGAGGTGTTGGCGCTGCTCGCCGGCGTCGCCAATCTGAACCCACTGGGCAGCACGACGTACGCCGATCCGTCGCTGAGCGTCACGCGCAAGGTCTCGACGATCGCCGGCCACCGCGACTACGCCCCGACCGACTGTCCGGGCGGCGCCTACTACCTGCAGCTACCGGCGCTGCGCAAGGACGTCGCCCGGCTGCTGCACGGCTGACCCGCCGGGCCCGTCAGTGCCCGACGGCGGCCTGCGTCGCGGCGTCGGCGACCGCCAACTGCGTCTCGCTGTCCCGCTTCGCGCGGTACATCGTGGCGTCGGCGAGCCGGAGCAGCTCGTCGGCCTCGGTGGCGTCGCCGGTGACCAGCCCGACGCTCGCGTTCACGCTCAGCTGCGATCCCTCGATGGTCATCGGCTGTGCGAGGAGCGTGAGGAACCGCGACGCCAGCGCCTGACCGGTCGGGGTGTCCGCGCCGGGCAGCACCACCGCGAACTCGTCGCCGCCGAGTCGGGCCGCGGTGCCCTCGTCCGGCACGCAGGCGCGCAGCCGGTCGGCCACGCCGATCAGGACCGCGTCGCCGACGTGGTGGCCGTACGTGTCGTTGACCGACTTGAAGTCGTCGAGGTCGATCAGGAGCACCGCCGCCCGGCCCGCCCGCGTCGCCGCCGACAGCCGCTCACCGAAGAGCGCCCGATTCGCCAACCCGGTCAGCGAGTCGTGGGAGGCCTGGTACCGCAGCTGGTCCTGCAACATCCGCGCCTCCGTGACGTCGCGCGCGTTGCTGACGACCCCGCCCACGCTCGCGTCGTGGGTGAGGTTGCGGCTGACCACCTCCAGCCAGCGCCAGGAGCCGTCCGCGTGCGCGTAGCGCGCCTGGTACGTCAGCGTGGCGTTCGGAGTGGTCATCAGCCGCACCATGCCCGGCATGATCTCCGGCAGGTCGTCGGGGTGGATGTAGTCGACGACACGGGTGCCGAGAAGCTTCCGGTGCTCGCGGCCCAGCACCCGTTCGGTCGCGGGGGTGAGGTACGTGAAGGCGCCGCGGCGGTTGACGATCGACGTGATGTCGGTGGAGTGCTCCAGCAGCGAGCGCATCAGGTCGCCCTGCCGTCCGAGCTCCAGCAGGCTGGCGTCCAGCCGGGTGACCAGGCTCGCGTTCTCCCGGAACGCGAGCAGTTGGCGGCCGACGACCAGACAGGTGATGATCAGCAGACCGGCCATCGTGACCCACGCCCGCGAGTCGAGCCGTGCCGGCAGCACGACCGGCAGCAGCGCGAACGTCCCGGCCAGGGCGGCGTAGGGAAGCATGTTGTAGCGGCGCTGCAACTGGCGGAGCCGTTGCGGGTCGCTCCGCGTGCCGACCTCGTGGATCCGCGGGCCGGCGCAGAGCAGCGCGGCGGGCAGCAGCCGCGCCGCCAGGGCCAGATGCAGGTGGTCGCTGTCCGCGGACGCGAGGCCGCCGGTGAAGCCCTGCAGCGCGGCGGCGGCGAGCATCGGCAGCGCGGCGCCCGCGGTGGCCGGTGAGGCGCCGGTGAGCAGCAGCTTCACCGTCGCCAGGCCGGTGACCAGCAGGATGAGGGCGCCCAGGAGCCCGGCGAGCGGCTCCTGCGCGTCCGGCGCAGGAACCGTGAGGAACCACACGAGCACCGCGACGCCGACCATCACGGCGGTGGCGTCGAGCCAGTAGCGGACGCGGGCCTGGCGTGAGGCGGCCGGCGTGGGATAGGTCAGGATCACCCACATGATGGCCGCGTTGCCGAACAGGACGCATGCGGCGTGGAACGGGTTGGGCAGCGCGGCGTGCGGCCCCGGGCGCAGCCACGCGACCAGGGCCTGGCTGATGCCGCCGGCGGCGAAGACCAGGCCGGCGGCGCTGAGCGTACGCCAGAACCGCCGGGCCGGCGGCGGTGTGCCGGGTACCCGGGCGAGGCGGCGGGGGATCAGCCACAGCACCAGGTTGAATATCGGAACCACGGACCAGAAGATCCGCAGTTGCGTCGCGGGATCGCCGAGATCCAGCAGGAACCCGCCACCGACCAGCGCGCACCCGATCAGCAGCGGCAGCAGTACGGGATCACGCAGCAACGCCGCCCCGGACTGGCGTGCCGGCGCGGCGGACGGAGGCCTCGAGTGTTCGGCGCCGGTCACCGCCGCGCACCCGACCCGACCGGCGATCCGCCCGGCCTGTCGTCGCCCGCCCGGTCGCCGTTGGTGCGGGCCAGTTCGGCGGCGACGACCTCGACCGGGCCGGGACGGGCGAACAGAAAACCCTGCGCCAGCGGGCAGCCCATGTCACGCAGCAGGTCCGCCTGCTCCGCGGTCTCCACGCCCTCCGCGATCGCCGGCAGCCGGCGACTCGCCCCGAGCTGCAGGACCGCGCGGGTGAAGGCGTGGTCGTCGCCGGAGGCGGCCTCGGCCGCGGGTACGAACGATCGGTCGATCTTGAGAATGTCGACCGGGAGCTGAGCCAGGTACGACAGGGACGAGTAGCCGGTGCCGAAGTCGTCGATGGCGATCCGGACGCCGTGCTCGCGTAGCCGGTTCAGCGTCGCCAGCGCCTGCCCGGCGCCCTCCTCCGCGGAGCCGATCAGCACGGTCTCGGTGATCTCCAGGATCAGGGCCTCGGGCGGCAGTCCCACGTCGGTCAGGGTACGCAGCACCAGGTCGGCGAAGTCGAGCTCGGCGAGCTGACGCCCCGAGACGTTGACGGTCAGCGAGATCCCGTACCGCTCGTACCAGGCCCGCGCGTCCGTGCAGGCGCGGCGCAGCACCCAGGCCCCGACGGGAACGATCAGTCCGGTCTCCTCGGCGACCGGGATGAACTGGGCGGGCGAGACCGGCCCGCGCGCGGAGAGGGTCCAGCGCAGCAGCGCCTCGACGGCGACGGCCCGGCCGGTCGCGAGATCCATCACGGGTTGGTAGTGCACCGCCAACTCTTCGGTCGCCAGCGCGTGCCGGAGCCCGTCGGCGACCCACGTGAACGTCTCGCGCGCGGTGCGCATCACCGGCTGGTACGCCGTGACCCGGTCCCGCCCGGCCCGCTTCGCGGCGTAGAGGGCGAGGTCGGCGTCGGCCAGAGCGTTCTGCGGGGTGACCCGGGTGTCGCTGATCTGGACGAGCCCGATGCTCGCCGACAGGTACACGGTGCGGCCGGCGACCGGCAGCGGGGCCTTGATCGCCTCGCGCGCCCGTTCGGCCAGGTAAGCGGCCTGCACCGGTTCGACGTCCTCGATGAAGAGCGCGAACTCGTCGCCGCCCAGGCGCGCCAGGGTGTCGGCGGGCGCCGCGAGCTCGCGCAGCCGTACCGCCACCTCCATCAGCAGCTCGTCGCCGCTGCCGTGGCCGAGCGTGTCGTTGACGTCCTTGAAACCGTCGAGGTCGATCAGGAGCAGCGCGTGCCGCGCCGCCCCGTCGCGACGGCTGAACGCCCACTCCATCCGCTCGGCCAGCAGGCCCCGGTTGGCCAGCCCGGTGAGCGGGTCGTGCAGCGCGTGGTGCCGCAGCTGCTGTTCCAGCGCCGTGCGCTCCTCCAGCGCCTCGGCGAGATCGCGGGCCTGCTGGTCGAGCTCCACCGTCCGCCGGTCGAGCTCGACGGAGCGGTGCTGCGCGACCCGCGCCACCAGGCTGAGCCGCACGACCAGCAGCACCGACAGCGCGCCGGAGAGCAGGGCCGGCACCGCGAGGTGCCGCCACTCCTCGGCGTGCCAGGCGTCGGCGTCGGTGGTGGCTGCCATGCCGAGCAGGCTGGCGGGTCCGATCAGGGTGGCGACCGCGAACGCGAGGGTGCGCCGGCTCGACAGCGGGGTGCGGTTGTTGGTGCCCGGACGGGCCGTCCAGAGCATCGCCGGGTGCAGCCCCGCCAGGCCGAGCAGCAGGTACGACACCATCCACAAACCATTGTCGAGCACGTCGACGGTGCGCGTGGTGGCGGTCGCGTTGCTGAAGTAGACGGTATTGGCGGCGAGCATCGCGCCGACGGCCAGCAGCACCAGCCGGTTGGCGGGGCTGCGCGCGCTCGCGCTGAACAGCAGCTTCACCGTGGCAGCGAAGAGCGCCAGGTCGCAGAGCGGGTAGATCAGCGCGAGGATCGGGCCGAGCCCGGCCAGCGGGGACTGGTGCAGGTACGGGTGGAACAGGAAGACCCAGTCCAGCACGGCGAAGCCGGCGCTGACGATCAGTGCGTCGAGCATCATCCGGCGGCCCTGGCCGCGCCGCTGCCGCCCGGCGAGCACCAGCCCGGCGATGAGCAGCACGTACGAGGCCACGAAGCCGACATCGTTGTAGGAGGGGAAGGGGGCGTCGTTGCCTCCGCTGACGTACTCGACCGTCCAGACGGTGTCGGAGAGCAGCCGGACAGCGAAACCCGCCGCGACGAGCCGCCAGGGCAGGGAGAGCCCGCGCCACCCGC
The DNA here is from genome assembly GCF_900107255.1 of Micromonospora pattaloongensis. Classification (GTDB taxonomy): domain Bacteria; phylum Actinomycetota; class Actinomycetes; order Mycobacteriales; family Micromonosporaceae; genus Micromonospora_I; species Micromonospora_I pattaloongensis. The sequence goes on from NZ_FNPH01000022.1 coordinate 8,197, forward strand.
GCGCGATCCGGAAGAAGAACGGGGAGCTGCCGAGCGCGCAGACGACGAGCCACAGCACCTGCCGAACGGACGTGTCGCCGAACACGTCGGCCACGGCGCTCAGCACGCCGACGACCGCGGGGTCGGCGGGGTCCGCCGGCCGACGCCGGCGGGCCGCGGACGCACGCCCTGCTTCATCGGGCACTCCTCACGCCATCGACTGGTGGTCTTCTCCACGCAGGATCGAGTGCATCCCGCCGCCGTTGCAAGACAGTTGCGCGGTCGGAGTGAACCGGGATCGCGAGGGGCCTGCCCGAGCGGCGGCGCGTTGCCGCGGGAGCGCGCAGGTCAGCAGTATTCCTCCCCGCCGGGACCGTCGTTCGGGCCGGGCCGGGTAGCCCGAGCGGGCGTACCCGGTCGTGGTAGTGCCGTTGTCCCGGCGGCGATGCGACGCGCCCCGGCTCGGATGCGCTCCCGTCGTTGGCCGTGGTCAGAACCGGGTGGGAGGGCGCGCCGGCGATGGGGGAGAATCGCCGTCGTGACGGACGTGACCGATGACCTGCAGTGGCGGGGCCTGATCCAGGACTCCACCGACCCGGACGAGCTGCGGAAGCTCCTCGACACCGGGCAGATGACGTTCTACGTCGGTTTCGACCCCACGGCGCCCAGCCTGCACGTCGGTCACCTGATGCAGGTGCTCACCGCGCGGCGGCTGCAGCTGGCCGGGCACCGTCCGCTGCTGCTCGTCGGCGGGGCGACCGGTCAGATCGGCGACCCGAAGGAGGGCGGCGAGCGGACCCTCAACAGCCCCGAGACGGTCGCCGGCTGGGTGGACAAGATCCGCACCCAGCTCTCCCCGTTCGTCTCGTACACCGGCGACAACGCCGCGACCCTGGTGAACAACCTCGACTGGACCGGCGAGATGTCCGTGGTCGAGTTCCTGCGCGACGTCGGCAAGCACTTCCCGATCAACCGGATGCTCGCCCGCGAGGTGGTGAAGGCCCGGCTGGAGAGCGGCATCAGCTTCACCGAGTTCAGCTACCAGCTGCTGCAGGCCAACGACTTCTTCGAGCTGCACCGGCGGCACGGTTGCGCGCTGCAGTTCGGCGGCTCCGACCAGTGGGGCAACATCACCGCCGGCGTCGACTACGTGCGGCGCCGGGGCGCGGGGCCGGTGCAGGCGTTCACGACCCCGCTGGTGACGAAGGCCGACGGCACGAAATTCGGTAAGACGGAGGGCGGCGCCATCTGGCTCGACCCCGGTCTCACCAGCCCGTACGCCTTCTACCAGTTCTGGGTCAACGCCGACGACCGCGACATCCCCCGCTACCTGCGGTACTTCAGCTTCCGCTCGCATGACGAGCTCACCGAGCTGGAGACGGCGACCGCGGAGCGGCCGGCGGCGCGGCTCGCCCAGCGGGCGCTCGCGGAGGAGCTGACGACGCTGGTGCATGGCGAGGAGGAGACGCGGCAGGTGGTCGCGGCCAGCCAGGCGCTGTTCGGGCGCGGTTCGCTGAGCGAGCTCACCCCGGCCACGCTGCGGTCCGCGCTGGGCGAGGCCGGTCTGGTACGCCTCGCGGAGCTGCCGACCGTCGCCGTGCTGCTGAAGGAGGCGGGGCTCGTCGCCAGCCTCAACGAGGCACGGCGGGCGATTGCCGAGGGCGGCGCGTACGTCAACAACGAACGTGTCACCGACGTCGACGCGACGGTCGCGCCCGACGCGCTGCTGCACGGTCGGTTCCTGGTGCTCCGGCGGGGCAAGCGGACGTTCGCCGGGGTCGAGGTGCAGCGCTAGTACGCCGCGCCGCGTGGAATGCCCGGCGCGGCGAGGGGGTTACATCCTTGCGAGCCCTTCGGGGCCCGCTGTCACGGACGCGGAGGGAATGCCGGGCGCGGCCACGCGCCCGCCTCCGCTCGGGCGGACGGGGAATGCCGCAAGCCCGTCGGAGGTTGTATCCGGCGGCTGTGGTTCCCGGGCTGGTTCGGTTCCCGGGCTGGTGCGCCTTCCGCGCGGATCGTCGCGCGGGGAATGCGGTCGGTCGGTGGAGCGTTACGTATCCGCCGGGCCGGGTGGCCGCGGACCGGTCCGCTACGGCGGATCGCGCCGGGAATGGCCGGGGTTCGAACAGCGTTGAACGTGGGCGTGACCACCGGGTGGTGCGCTCCAACGCCTGCCAGCAGGCGGATTTGGAGACGCGAGACCGGCCGGGTATGGTTTGACGTCGGCAGGGGAACGGACGCGGTAGCGGCCGGCCTGCTAAATCCCTTGAGTGCGCGTGGTGGGTGACTGCTGTGTGTGTTCGGGGGGGCTCGGTGGTGTAAAGCGTGATAATCCGGTGGATACCGGGTTGACATGGCGGAAGCGGCCGGGTAACGTAGTCGGAGTGCCTGGCGGTGCCGGGCGAAATAAACAAAGCCCCGATGGGTGTTCCACTTGGTGGTTCGCTTGTTGGTGTGTGTTTGTTCTTTGAGAACTCAACAGGGTGCTTGATAAGCCAGTGCCAAATTGATTTATACCCCGGCCGGCTTGGATCTTTATGGTTCTT